>NZ_JAJBZK010000001.1:1840000-7094148 GCF_020739505.1 Streptomyces sp. S07_1.15 | reverse complement strand
CGGGGGATCGTTACGCCGTGCGCGTCCCGGTACAGCATCACACGGGCCGCCTGGAGGGAGAGGGGCGAAGACCCCGGGGATCGTTCACCACGCGCAGCGCGACCGGCCCCGGGTTGCCGTCTGCCGCGGTTTCCTCCGTCTCACGTACGACCCACCCCTTCCCTGCGGCTATCGATACTCGATAGATTACCATCGTGATTCGATCGAAGGAGTGGTCATGGGAAAGCTGACAGTGCTTGCGTTGCGCGCCGTGCTCGTGGCGCTGCTGGCCGGTTCGCTGTTCGTCCAGACGGTGATGGTGCCGTTGCTGGCCACCGACCTGGAGGATCTCGGCCCCGAGTCCGCCCACCTGCGCATCCCCCTCCTCGTGATCGTCTTCCTGGGCATCGTGACAGTCCAGGTCGTGGCGGTCTGCGTGTGGCGGCTGGTGACGATGGTGCGGCACAACACCGTGTTCTCCCACGCAGCCTTCCGGTACGTGCACATCGTGATCGGCACATTCGTGGCGGCCGCGCTCCTGGTGTTCGCACTCGCGGTCCTCCTCGCGCCGGGCGAGGCCGTGGCCCCGGGCATCGTGCTCCTGCTGTGCGGGGGCTCCCTGGCAGTCTTCGGAGTCGCGCTGATCGTGCTCGTGCTGCGGATGCTGCTCGCCCAGGCCGTCGCACGCGACGCCGAGGCGAGACGGATGCACGCCGAACTGGAAGAGGTGATCTGATGCCGATCACCGTCGACATCGACGTAATGCTGGCCAAGCGGAAGATGTCCGTGGGCGAACTCGCGGACCGCGTCGGAATCACCCCCGCCAACCTGGCGGTACTCAAAAACGGCCGCGCCAAAGCAGTACGCTTCGCCACCCTCGCCGCGCTCTGCGAAGTACTCCAATGCCAGCCGGGAGACCTACTGCGCTGGGAACCCGAGAACTCGGCAGACCACACCACCGCACAGAAAACACACCGGTGACCGGCACACACAGGCCCATCACACCACCCGGCAACAACTCCCACCCCGCCAACCAGCCCCCACCCCGGCGACGAGGCCCCACAGACCACCAGCCCCCCGGAGACACCCGAAAACACCCCCAACCAGCCCCGCCCACCAACTCGACTCCACCCGACTCGGAACAGTCCGGAACCTCCATCAGCCCCGGAGCGGTTCATCGAGCGGGTGAGCGCTGGCTCGGAAGCCGTGAGAATAGCCGCGTTCACCAGGGAAGATACGTGCCGCGCGTGCCCGGGATGTGGTCAAAGGCCGGACTGGGTGCACTCGCGGTATGTGCGTCATGTCGCGGACGAGTCGGCCGGCGGACGACCCGTGATGATCGACCTATCGGTGCGGCGGCTGTACTGCGAAAACGCGGCCTGCCCGAGGACGACGTACGTGGAGCAGATCGACGGACTGACGGCGTTACCGGCGCAGGGTGCCGGCGCTACGGCGGATCGTTGAGGCGGTCGCGGTAGTGCCGGCGGGCTCGGCCGGTGCCCGGCTGCTCGCCGATGTGGGCGAGCAGCGAGGCTGTGCCGTCCTCGGCGGCGATCCCGCGGGCCAGTTCGGCCGCGCGGCGACGGTGGGACGGCTCGGACAGGCAGGCCTTGATCGCGTCACCGAGGGCTTCACCGGTCAGCTCCTGGAACGGCACAGGCCGCGGAGCAACTCCCAGCGCATGCAGCCGGGATGCCCAGAACGGCTGGTCGGCCATGACGGGAACGGGCACGGCGGGCACTCCGGCCCGCAGTCCCGCTGCGGTGGTACCTGCCCCGGCATGGTGGACGACGGCGGCGGTGCGAGGGAACAACCAGTCGTGGGGCACGTCGCCGATGGTCAGGACGTCGGCGCCGCAGCCGTTCAAATCGGCCCACCCCGCCTGTACCACCGCACGCACACCTGCCCGCTTCACCGCCGCAGCCACCAGCTCGCTGAGCTGTTCCCCCTGTCCTGCCGCCATGCTGCCGAATCCGATGAAAACCGGGGGCGGACCGGCCCGGAGGAAGTCGACCAGTTCGGCAGGGGGCTGCCAGCCGTCCGGCCGCGCGGGCCACCAATAGCCCGTCACTTCAACCCAGGACGGCCAGTCCTCGGGGCGCGGCACCACCAGCGGGCTGAAGCCGTGAAAGACCGGCCGGACGTCCACCGGTGCCGAAGGCGCGCCGGCGGGCAGCCCGAGGCGGGCACGCAGCCGGGTCACGGCGCCCGCGAAGACTCCTTCCGCACGCTTGAGCACATCCCGGCCCGCGGCGAGGTTGCCCTCCGGCCCCAGGTCATCGATGCTCCGTGCGTTGGGCAGCGGGAACTGTCCGGTAGCGAAGGACGGTGCCAGGTAGGTGCCGATGACGGGGACGCCGAATGCTTCGCCGGCTGTCCGGCTGAGCGGTGCCGGGCCGAAGGCCGTGAGCAGCAGGTCGGCTCCACCCGCCGCGGCCTCCACCACCCCATCGGCGAGCCCGTCAGCGTACGCCCTCGTCAACGCCTGCGCCTCCTCCCGCGACGCCGCCCGGGCCCAGTCCCGGATCAGCCCCTGCGGGTCTCCCGGCACAGACCGGTAGTCAAGACCGCACCCGCCGACGAGTGCGGCGAAGGAAGGATGAGCGGCCACGGCAACCTGATGGCCCGCATCCAACAGACGCCGTCCGAGTCCCGTGAAGGGCGCGACGTCTCCGCGTGAACCGGCAGTGATGATCAGAATACGCATCGAGCGATTCTCCTCGGCGAGTCCCATCAGGCCACCACCGCCGGCCACGGGGCCTCTCAACCCACCTGGCTACTGCAAGGAAGAGTCTGCTGTCGGTACTCATGAACATCGAACACCGCCGCGTCGACGTGCTGCTCAAAGCCGCATACATCCGCTGTCGAAACTCGTGAACGAAGCCACCGGCCCGCCTCACCGGAATCCGGTCAGCACGCGGCCCGGATGCTGTCGCCCGCCCTCCCGGACATCGTATTTCCGATCAGCATCAGTGGATCTCCCACGATCACGCAGGCCACGGCCCCCACCACCGGGTCCGCTCCCCTTGCCGAGGGGATGGCTCGCCAGCCCACCGAACCCGCACGCAAAGCCCCAATGACTCGGACGCTCGCGTGCGGGTTCCGGTGTCCTGGCGTCCAGGATTCCTGAAACCCGCGCGCCTGTCCCCACGGCGAGGAGAATGCACACCCCGGCCACCTTCCCAAGAATCTGACCGGGGGTGCGCCCCTACGGTTCCGACCTGAGGCCGGGTCGGACTCCGGATCAGACGAACTCGACCCTGGTGAACGTCAGTTGTGGGACGCATGCGCCCGGGGCGGTGCCGTCGGCCCTCCGCGACGACTCCTCACCGGCGGAACCCGCAGTGCGGTCGAGGTCATCGCGGCGCTGCGGCTGGAGGCCGGCACCGGCCCCGCCTCCGGCGACCGTCCGGCGCTGCGCCTGACCGATGCACCTGCGATTCGCCGGCACCGCGTGCGGGTCGTCCTGAACGAGTGCCGCTTCGACGAATCACCCTCGCTCCAAGGCGCCGGGATCCGCAAGCTGGTCGGTCCGGTGTCGGACCCCTGTGCCAGCGTGTAGCGCGAAAGCATGCGACATGGTGAAGGGGGATCGGTGGCAGCAGAGAGTCACGGCTGGAGTGGCATGGGCTGGGACTGGACGGATGTCGACGACATTCGCCGGCGCCTCGACGAAGGCGCCGACCCGGAGAAGTGGAGCGGAGGCCGACCGCTGCATCGCGCAGCGGTGTTCGGGTCCTCGGCGGTCGTCGCGGAGTTGGCTGGTCGAGTTGCGGATGTGGACGCGCTGGAGAACGGGGTGACGGCGCTGTGGGAGGCCGTCGTCTCCAGGAAGCCGGACAACGCACGAGCCCTCGCCGCTGCCGGGGCCGACCCCTGGCGGCTGCTGATCGGCGGCTGGTCACCGGGGCGGCTGAGTCTTGCCGGACCGACGCCTGACCTGTTCCCGGTGCCGGAAGGGATACGCCTGACCGGCACGGAGCGTGCGGCAGCGGAAGAGGCCGACCGGCTCACCACGGCACTGGGCACGTTCCACTACGACGGTACGGGGCTGGCCTGCGTGGCCGGCATCGACGCGGCCGAGGCGGTGCGTCGTCTGGAGGCCGCGCCGGTGGAGGCCGAAGTCATCGATGAGCTGCTGGAAGACCCGTACGAGTACGACATGGACGAGAGCTTGCGGATCATCGGCATGACGTCCGTGCCGGGCGGCTGCGTCGTGACCCAGCCCTGGGGATACGCACCGCAAATGCCGGGCGTGCTGACCCGGCTGTCCGCGGACACGCTCTGCTACGGCCTGTACGCCAATCCCAAGAGCGGCAACCAGGGCAGCATCGCCCGTCATGGAACCGTCGAGGGCTGGGACCTGCACCCGGGCGGGGGACCACACGAGAACGGCACCTCCGAGGAAGTGCTGGCTTCGTACCTCTACCAATACAACGCCGTGGCCTTCTCCTGCGCCTATGCGGGGCTGCGTCCGGCCGACAGGCGTGCCGTGGTCGGACCTCCCGATGTGTGGGTCGAACTGCCCCGCCGCGACTACTGGAGTCGCTGACTCGGACGGACCATCGCCGCCGTGCTTCCCATCTGTCGCCCCGGCTTCGATGGAACGCGCTCACAGGTCGGTGGCCCAGGCCCCCTGTCCGCCGTGGCCGATCAGCTGGAGGGCGTGAACCGTGCCAGGTGGAAGACGGGAACAGCCGCAGCGAGCGGTGCCGGACCCGGCCCCGAACGCACCGTCTCCGGCCGGCGCCGTCCCGGCCGGAGACCCGTACCCCGGTGATCCCGCGGGCAGTACGGCTGCCGGTTGGCCCTCCGCCTCGCGGCGGGTGGCCGCCAGCCGCCGCGGCGCCGGAGCGCCCCGGGCGCGGCGCGGGCGCCGTCAGGTGATGCGGTCCCGGATCCACACTCCGGCATCCTTCAGAGTGCCGGGGTCGGCCCACGTCCCGTCGGAGCAGGTTCCCGGCCGGAAGACCGCGCCGCTGCGGAAGTCGTCGGAGTAGTTCCAGTTGGTCCAGCTGATGTTCTTCTCCGCCATCACATCGAGGTAGCGCTGGGCCATGGCGAAGTCGTCGGGGCCGTCGCCGCTGTAGTCCTGGGTGCCGAACTCGGTGACGAACAGCGGGAGTTCAGCGGCCGCCCGGGACAGGGTCCGCAGGTACTCCTCCCGGTGCGAGGCGGCGTAGAAGTGGAAGGTGTACATCACGTTCTCCGCGTCCACCGGATCGGCCACGATCTCGGACTCGTCCGCGCCCTCCGAGACGCCCAGTGAGGACCATGCGCGGGTGCCCACCAGCACGACGGCGTCGGGGTCGCCGGCCCGCACGACGGGAATGATGTCCTCCGCGTAGCTTCTGATCGCCTGCCAGCTCACGCCGTTCGGTTCGTTGGCGATCTCGTAGAGGACATTGTCCTGATGACCGTGGCGCTCGGTGATATCGGTGAAGAAGCGGGCGGCCAGCTCCTTGTTGACGCGGGGATCGCCCGGGTCGAGCATGTGCCAGTCCACGATCACGTACATCCCGCGTTCCGTCGCCTGGTCGATGACGCGGCTCGCCAGTTCGGTGAAGCCGGCGGGGTCCGTCTCGTATCCGTCCTCCTGGACGTAGGTGGACACCCGCAGCACGTCCGCGCCCCAGTCCCGGGCCAGGACGTCGAGGGAGGCGCCGGTCAGGCAGTGCTCGAACCACTGGGTGCCGTGGGAGCTCATCCCCCGCAGCTGCACCGGCCGGCCGTCCTCGCCGCACAGCGCCGTGCCGCACACCTGCAGCCGCCCGTGGTCCTGGAACGGTGTCGCCGCATGCGCCCGCGCCGAGGCCGGAAGGGGTGCCGTCATCGCGGCACAGAGGGCCAGGAGACCGGCGGCCCGGGCCAGGGCCCACCCGTGACGCGACCTCGGTAAGCGGCGTGACACCATCACTGTCCTCTCCAGTAGTTTCCCCGCACGCCCCTCCCCCGCGGGCTGTGATCCTTGCGCACGGTAGAGCCGGCACCGGCGCGGGTCAATGCCGCAGCGGCGGGCTCGCTGTGCTGCCGTGCGCGGCGGATTGGGAGACGCCGGACTGTGCGCCGGGGCCTCTGTGCCCTCATCCCCGCGGCCCTGCGGCCGCCCTGCCGAGCCGCTTCCGCCTCGATGGAATGTCCTTTTCGAGCGATTCACACACATCTGTGCGGGTACCGCGTGACGAAGGAGGCAGGGGGCGCCCGCAGCCAGGCGGGGGCCGCCCCGGTGGCCCGGCACGGACGCCGGCGGGCACCGTCGCCGTCCGCCCGGGGGAGCCACACCTCCCGCGCAACCGCAGACCGACCGGCGTGCGCCGCACGTCCGCATTTCCCAGGGAGAAACCAGTGATCTCGTACCAGGATCTCGACCGGGTCGCCGACAGCACCGCCGTGGGCACCGACGGCAAGCTCGGCAAGGTGAGCCAGGTGTACGTCGACGACCGGAGCAACCGCCCGGAGTGGGCCACCGTGCAGACCGGCATGTTCGGCACCAAGGAGTCCTTCGTCCCGCTGGCCGAGGCCAGGCTCGCCGACGGGTCCCTGGAGCTCCCGTACGACAAGGAGAAGGTCAAGAACGCTCCCCGTGTCGAAGCCGATCAGGGCCACGTCTCGGAGTCGGAGGAGTCAGAGCTCTACCGCTACTACGGCATCCCCCGGGGCGAGGCGCAGCGGCCCGAGGCCGCGGCGGGCCGCACCGGGGGTGAGCGGGGCAGGGGCTCGCCCGCCGGTGAGCGGCCGAGCCGCCCCGTCGGGCGGGACACCTCCGGGCCCACCACCGACGAAGCCATGACCCGCTCCGAGGAGCGGCTCCGCGTGGGGACCGAGTCCGTCGAGTCGGGCAAGGCCCATCTGCGCAAGCACGTCGTGACCGAGAACGTCACCCGCACCGTGCCGGTGAGCCACGAAGAGGTCCGTGTCGAGCGGGAGCCGATCACCGAGGCCAACCGCGACCGGGCCATGCGGGGGCCCGCCATCTCCGAGGAGGAGCACGAGGTGACCCTCCACGAGGAACGGCCGGTGGTGGAGAAGGAGACCGTGCCGGTCGAACGGGTCCGGCTCGACACCGAGACGGTCACCGAGCAGCAGGAGGTCTCCGAGCAGGTCCGCAAGGAGAGGATCGACTCGGACGCCGACGACACGCGGCGCCGGCGCGGCCGTTGAGCCGCGGACGGTGCAGTGGGCGGCGGAGTGGACGGTGGCGGGGGTCCGGGGAACGTGCTCCGGTCCCGGCCGCCGTTGGCCTTCCGGATCTGCCGCCCCGGTACGGCCCTCCCGCCCGGTGGCGGGGCGCCCGGCCCCGTCCCGGTGCGTCGGTGTCCCCGCCGCCAGGCGCCGGACGCGCCCTGTGGTCTCGGTAAGCTGGGCGAGTGCCGAAGCTGGTGGACCACGAGCGGCGGCGGGCGGAACTGCTCGCGGCCACCTGGCGAGTGGTCCGCGCCCGCGGCGTGGAGGGCACCACCACCCGGGCCATCGCCGACGAGGCCGGATGCTCGCTGAGTGTCCTGGCCCATTTCCTCGGCGGCAAGGACGACATCCTCGTCGCGGCGCAGACGGCCGTCTACCAGCGCATCGTCACCCGCGCGTTCGGGCTCGGCGGTGACCTGTCCGGCCTCGCCGCGCTGCGCGCCGCCCTGGACGCCGTGCTCCCCCTGGACGAGGAGCGGACCGCCGACGCCCACGTCAACGTGGCCTTCGCGGGGGCGGCGCTGTCCAGCCCCCGGCTGGCCGCGGCGCGTCGTGACTCCCACCGCGAGATCCGGGAGTTGTTGTGCGTGTGCCTGCGGGAGGCGCGTGAGGGCGGTGAGCTGCGTCCCGGTGTCGAGGACGACGACGTGATCGACGACTTCATCATCTTCGTCGAGGGCAGCACGCTGCTCAGCCTCGTCGACGGCTGGGCCGAGGAGGGCCGCGGCGAGCGTCTGTCGCGCCTGGCCACGGCTTTCGTCGGTCAGCTCGGGGCGCCCGGGCCACCGGCGCCGCCGGCGGTCTGAGGCCGGTCCGGGGCCGGGGCCGGTGGCTGCGCGGCGATCACATCGCGGTACCAGTACCAGGAGTCCTTGCGCGTCCGCCGCAGGGTCGCGCGGTCGACGTGGACGAGGCCGAACCGTTCGTCGTAGCCGGCGGCCCACTCGAAGTTGTCGAACGCCGACCACACGTAGTAGCCGCGCACGTCGACCCCGGCGGCGACCGCGTCGGCCACGGCCCGAAGGTGCCCGTCCAGATACGCGATCCGGCGTGGGTCGGCCACCCGTCCGCGGGCGTCGGGGGCGGCGTCGTGGAAGGAGGCGCCGTTCTCGGTGACGACGACGGGTGGCAGGGCCGGGTAGCGGTCGCGCAGTTCCCGCAGGATGCCGGTGAGCGCGGACGGCGCGATGGCCCAGCCGAAGTCGGTGCGCTCGGCGCCGGCGACCGGCACGGGCGAGAACGGCAGGCCCTCGGGGATGTCGACCTCCATCACCCCTCGGTAGTCCTTGCCCTCGCGCGGCGCCTCGATCACGGTGGGCTCGTAGTAGTTGACGCCGTAGAAGTCGAGCGGCGCGCTGATCACTTCCAGGTCCTCGGCGAGGCGCGGTTCCGCGGTGCCGGTCGCGGACCGGATGAGTTCGCCGGGGTAGTCGCCGCGCAGGATCGGGTCGGAGAAGGTCCAGTTCGTGAGGTCCGCAAAGAGCGCGGCGGCTTCGGTGTCGGCCGGGTCGTCGCCGGCCGGGGAGACCGGGAAGTGCTGGTTCGCCACACCGGTGCGGGCCGCCCCGTGGGCGCGCAGCGCCTGGACGGCGAGGCCGTGGGCGAGGAGCTGGTGGTGGGCGGCGGGCAGGGCGGCGAGGCCGAGTCCCCGGGCGGGCGCGTGGTCGGTCAGCGCGTAGCCGTAGAGGGTGTGGACGTTCATCTCGTTCATCGTGATCCAGTCGTGCACCCGGTCGCCGAGCCGCTCCGCCACGGCGGTCGCGTAGCGGGCGAGCGCGTGGGCGGTGGCGCGGTTCATCCAGCCGCCCGCGTCCTCCAGCGCCTGGGGCAGGTCCCAGTGGTAGAGCGTGGGCACCGGGCGGACGCCGGCTTCGAGCAGGCGGTCCACCAGGCGGTCGTAGAAGTCGAGTCCCCGGGGGTTGACGGTGCGACCCTCGGGCATCACCCGGGGCCAGGAGAGGGAGAAGCGGTAGTCGTGGGCGCCGGCCTCCGCGATGTGCGTGACGTCCTCCTCGTACCGGTGGTAGTGGTCGATGGCGGTGCGGGCGTCCTCGCCGTGGCGGACGGTGCCGGGGCGTGCGGTGAAGGTGTCCCAGATACTGGGTCCCTTGCCGTCGAGGTCGGCGGCGCCCTCGATCTGGTACGCCGAGGTCGCCATCCCGAAGCGGAAACCCGGCGGGAGCAGGGGCGGTGATGGGGGCACGGGGAGTCCTTCCGGGGTGGGGTCAGGTTCCGGGTGTGGCCGGTTTCCGGGTGACGTCGCGCAGCCGCGGCAGGCAGGCGAGCGCGAGCAGGGCCACGGCCGCCGTCACGAGGTAGAGCGTCCGGTAGCCGCCGAGCCGGGTCACCAGGGGCGCGGCCAGGACGGGGGCGAGCAGCTGGGGCAGGGTGCCGGCGATGTTGGCGATGCCCAGCATGGTCGCGCGGGTCTCCTCGTCGGGCAGCACCTGCGTGATGACGGCCATGTCGACCGCGACGAAGAAGCCCCAGCCGGCGCCGACGAGGACGGCGGCGGCCAGGACGGCCGGCACGGCCGGCAGCAGCGCCATCAGCACCGCGCCGCAGGCCAGGAGGCCCGCGCCGGCGGCGATGAAGGCGCGGCGCCGGCGCAGCCGGTCCGACAGCACACCTCCGGCGGCGGCGCACACCCCCGCGACGGTGACGTTGAGGAGGGTCACGGCCAGCACGAGCGTGCCGGGGTCGCCGGCGCCGACGGCGTCGTCGAGGTAGTAGTACAGGTAGAGCAGCACCAGTGCGTTGACCAGGTTCAGCAGGAAGCGGATCAGCCAGGCCCAGCCGAACTGCCCGCCCGGGCGGAGCAGAACCGCCCGCCGGGATCCGCGTGCCCGGACCTCGGGCGGCGGGCCGGACGCGGCCGGTTCGCGGTGGACGAGGAGCAGGCTCACGGCGAGGGCGGGCACGGCGACGGCCAGCGCCGCGTACCCCAGGGCTCCCTCGCCCAGGGCGACCGCGACGGCCGTGCCGAGGACGACGCCCGCGATCTGCGCGACGCCGAAGAAAGCGCCGACCGTGCCCCGCTGCCGGTCGGGCACCCGGTCGCCGAGCAGGGCGGCGAGCGCGGCCAGGGGGCCGTTCAGGCCGACCTGCACCAGGATCCAGCCGGTCATCATGCCGGTGGCCGAGGTGGCGTCCGAAAGCACCAGCAGCCCGAGCACGCCGACGCCGGTACCGGCCACGAACACCGGCCGGCGTCGTCCCCAGCGGCAGCGCAGCCGGTCCGAGACCGCGCCCCAGAGGGGATTGGCGGCCAGGGACGCCGCCGCTCCGTATCCGGTGACCAGGGCCAGCAGCGCTTCTTTGCCCTCCGGGCCCGCCAGGCGCCCGGCCTGGGCCGGCAGCAGGATCTGGATCGGGCCGAACCAGCCCGCCGCCACGCCGGCCATCGCCAGCACATAGGCGGTGACCCACCTCCGTCCCACCCGGGGCGGTGCGGTCTCCTCGGCCGCGGAAGGCGTGACGGGCGTCCTGTGCGCGGCCTCTTCCGCGGGTCCTCCGCCGGAGGGCGTTCCTCGCCCGACCATGCCCGCATCACCCGGCCGTCTCTTTGGTCGATCATGTGATCCAGCAAGATGGCAGCGTAGGGCCGGGAGGCCGGGCTCGGCCAGTGAGCGGACGGGTCTTTCCGGCGAGGCAACCGCCCTTCCGCGCGGCGGCGTTGGCCGGGCCGCGGTGCACGGACCGGTGCGGGACGGGACCGCGGGGCGCCTCCGGCGGAGTCGGCGGGGGCGCCGGAGCCCCGGCCGCGCACGGGGACGGAGCCCGGCCTTCGCGGTCCTCCCTGCGCACCGGCCGGCCCCGCCGCCGTAAGCCCGCGAGCGGCCGCCGGCCGGGCACATGCGTTCTGATCACGTAGGGTCGGCGAATGGCGAAGTATTTCGATGTGCACCCCGAGAACCCCCAGCAGCGCACCATCGGCACGGTGGCCGACAGCATCCGCGCCGGTGCGCTCATCGCTTACCCGACGGACTCCTGTTTCGCGCTGGGGTGCCAGTTGGGCAACCGTGACGGCATCAGCCGGATGCGGTCGATCCGCAACCTCGACGACCGTCACCACTTCACCCTGGTCTGCCGGGACTTCGCGCAGCTGAGCCAGTTCGTGCGTGTCGACAACGACGTGTTCCGCGCGATCAAGGCGGCGACTCCGGGCAGTTACACCTTCATCCTTCCCGCCACGAAGGAGGTGCCGCGCCTGCTGCTGCACCCGAAGAAGAAGACGGTGGGGGTCCGCATCCCCGACCACGTGGTGACGCAGGCCCTGGTCGCCGAACTCGGCGAACCGCTGCTGTCGACCACCCTCCTCCTGCCCGACGAGGAGGAGCCGCTGACGCAGGGCTGGGAGATCAAGGAACGGCTCGACCACGTGGTGGACGCCGTGGTGGACTCCGGCGACTGCGGCACCGAGCCGACCACGGTCATCGACTTCTCGGACGGCGTGGCCGAGATCGTACGCCGCGGAGCCGGCGACACCGCGCGCTTCGAGTAGCGGCCCGCGCGGAGGCGGCGAGCCGCCCCTGCCGCGGGCCCGGCCGGTCAACCCCTCTTGTGCCAAGGCGAGTTGGCGAGGAAGGTGATCCTCCGTCCCCGCCCGGCCCCACCATCCCACGGGAGGGTCTCCCCTCATGCGCAGACTGCTCGGCACCGTCGCCGCCGGTGTGATCGCCCTGACCGGCCTCGCCGCCCCCGGACCGGCGCCCGCCGCGGCGGCCGGCCCGTCCGCGGTCCCCGGCACCGCCCCGGCCGGCGGCTCCTTCACCGTCCTCACCTACAACATCGCCGGGTTGCCGCTCGGCCTGAGCGACAGCGATCCGGCGGCCAACACCCCGCTGATCGGCCAGCGGCTGGCGCCCTACGATCTCGTGAACGTCCAGGAGGACTTCAACCACCACGCCGCCCTCTACGCCCACGACACCCATCCCCACCGCACCCCCACCAGCGGCGGTGCCGGGATCGGGGACGGCCTCAACACCCTCTCCGACCACCCCTTCCAGGACTTCGAGCGGGTCCGCTGGAAGGACTGCACCGGCACCGACTGCCTCACCCCGAAGGGCTTCTCCCTCGCCCGCGTCCGGCTTGCCGAAGGCGTCCACGTGGACCTCTACAACGTCCACACCAACGCCGACGTCACCGAGCCGGCCCTCGCCGCACGCAGGGCCAACATCCGGCAGCTGTCGGACTTCATCCGCACGCACTCCGCCGGCAACGCCGTCATCGTCATGGGTGACACCAACACCCGCTACACCCGCACCGGCGACACCATCCGCACCCTGACGGAGGCCAACGGCCTCACCGACGCCTGGGTGGAGCTGGTGCGTGGCGGTGCCGCGCCCGCCCCCGGCAGCCCGGCGCTGGTCTGCGACAAGGCGGCGCCCACCGACACCTGTGAAGTCGTCGACAAGATCCTCTACCGTTCCGGCCCGCTGGTGAACCTGACCGCCACCCGGTACGGCAACGCATGGCGGCGGTTCCTCGACGCCGAGGGCGGGCATCTCTCCGACCACTATCCCCACAGCGCCGCCTTCGGCTGGTCGCTGCCCGCCGACCGCCGCGCCGGCGACCTCTTCGGCGGCCCGCACGGCACCGCCTTCAACGACGCCGGCGCACTCCCCGCCGTGCCCCGGGTCCGTACCCTCACCCTGCGCGGCGGCGCCCGCCTGGACTCCGTCGCCCTCACCCTCGACGACGGCACGGTCCTCGCCCACGGGGGCACCGGCGGCACCGCCGCCTCCCTCGCCCTGGCCGAGGGCGAGCACCTCACCTCGGTGACGCTGACCCGCAGCCGCAAGGACGGCCGCACCCGGATCTTCTCGGCGGCCTTCACCACCGACGCCGGCCGCACCCTCTCCGCCGGCACCGCCGCATCGGACACCGCCACGTTCACCGCCCCCGCCGGCTGGCGGATCAGCGGCTTCACCGGACGGGCGGGCGACGAGATCGACAAGCTCGGCGTGATCTACACACCGCGGTGACCACGGCACGCGCGCGGATGCCGGGCGGCCGCCTTCACGGCCTGCCCGGCATCCGCGTCCGCCGCCGGCGTCCGCGCCCGGCGTCAGCGTCTGCGGCCGCCCCGGCTCAGGCCGCTTCCGATGCCCGCCACGTGCAGGGCGAGCAGGCCCAGTCCGAGCAGCATGAGATTCGTGGACGAGAAGACGTCGTTCGTCGAGAGATCCGCGGCGTTGATGAGAAACGCGATGAAGAACAGAACCGCCGCTGCGATACCCAGCATGGTGCCTCCCCTGGAGATGTGGTGAACACCGTGTGCCCCCGGTCGCCGGCCGGACACCCCCGCACCCGTGCGGGGCCCGTACCGCGCGCCTCGGGCGGCAGGTGTTACGGGGCCGAAGCGCGGGAAAACCCGGCCGGGTTGAGTCGCCGGGGCGCGGAGCGGGAAGGCCCCGGGAGGCGGCCGCAGCGCGCGGACGGCCGCCCCCCGGGAGTTTCTCCGTGCCCCGTCAGCCCGTCAGCCCGTTCCGCCGGAGCGCAGCGGGCCCAGCGGGTCGGTGTCCGAGCCGTAGGCGGGGCTGGTCCGCACCTCGAAGTGCAGGTGCGGGCCGGTGGTGTTGCCGCTGGAACCGGAGTGGGCGATCAGCTCGCCCACCCGGACGTGCCGGCCGCGGTGCACGGTCGTGGAGGCGAGGTGCGCGTACTGGGTGTAGAGGCCGTTGGTGTGCCGGATGACGATCTCGCGGCCGTACGCGCCGCTCCAGCCCGCCGACACCACGACCCCCGCGGCCGCCGCCCGGACCGGGGTGCCGGCCGGGACCGCGTAGTCCACGCCGGTGTGGCGGCCGCTCGACCACCACCGGCCCCGGGCCCCGTAGGGCGTGCTGACGGGAGCGCCGACCGGAGGCGCCCACCGGTTGCCGCCCGGCTTCCGGGCGCCGGTACGGGAACGGGCTCCGGGGCGGGAGTCCGCGCCGGAGCCGGAGCGGGCGGTCGCGCGCCGGGCGGCCGACCGCGACGCCTTGCCCGGCTTCTCGCGCCGCGGGGCCTCCGCGGACCGGCTCGCCCGGCCACCGGGGACGACCAGCCGCTGGCCGGGCAGGATCAGGTCCGGGTCGGGGCCTATGGTGCGGCGGTTGGCCGCGTAGAGGCGCTTCCAGCCGCCGGCGCCGAGCCGCTGGGCGATGGCTGACAGGGTGTCCCCCGCGGCCACGGTGTAGGCAGCCGTCCGCCGGCTGCCGGACCCGGTGCCAGGTGCGGCGGGGGCGGTGGGGCGTGAGCGGGGAGCCGCGGTGGAGCCGGCGGCCTTGCCGTCCCGGCCGCTCTTGCTTTCCCGGGCGTTCCCGCCGCGGCTGCTGCCGCCCGCCCCGGCCTCCCTGCCGGCTCCGGCCGCCGCCTCGCCGCCGCCGGAGCGGGTCAGCCCGGCCCGCCGCGAGCACACCGGCCAGGCGCCCGGGCCCTGGCCGGCCAGGACCGCCTCGGCCACGCTGATCTGTTGGGCCCTGGTGGCCAGGTCGGCGCGGGGGGCGTGTGCGGTGCCGCCGTAGGCCTCCCAGGTGCTCTGCGAGAACTGCAGTCCGCCGTAGTAGCCGTTGCCGGTGTTGATGTCCCAGTCGCCCCCGCTCTCGCACCGGGCGACCTTCTCCCACACCCCCGCCCCGGCGGCGGTGGCGACGCCGCTTCCGGGGAACGGCAGGACGGCGACGGCGCCTCCCACCGTCAGGGCGAGACACACCGGCAGGATCCGGCTGGGCAGACGACGGCGGTGAACTCCTCCAGCGGCCATGGGCCTTGGTCCTCTCCGCTACGCGTTCAGGGCTCCCGTCCCGGGTCGGTTCCCGGGGCGGACTGGTCCGAGTAGCGCAGCCGTGCCCGGCCGGTCACAAGGCGCACGGAGCCGCGTCGCGGGCCGTGCGCCGCCGTGCGCCGCCGGCCGGGTCCGTGATGCTCCGTCAGCGGGGAGGGGGGCGGGCGCACGGCCGTCGGCGCGGGGCACACGGCGGGGCGGTTCGCGGCGGCAGTGCCGGTTTCCCGGCTGTCAACCCCGTGGGCCGGCGGACCCGGGCCGGACGTTCCGGGGGCCTGCGTGTGCCGCCGGCGCCATTCCCCGCGGAGCCCCGGGAGAGGCGGGGGTATTCGGGGGCGCCGGCCGGCCCGCGTCCCGCGGAACGGATTTCCCCGGAAAGGCCCGCGCCGCGGCGGACCGGCCGGCCGGGGCAATTGCACCCGGTGCGGCGGTCTTTCGGTGGGACGGCCGGGGCCGCGGCGGCGGCCGTCGTAACGGGAAGACGGTGAACCGTGAACTTCTCCTGGTGATCCCGGCAGTCCGGGAGTGCCGCGGCGGCCGTCCCGCGCGGGCCCGCCGGGGGGATTCCCTCCTCCCCCGGCGCGCCAAGGCCCGCAGCCGTTCCGGCCGTTCACCGCCCGGTACTCCCCCGGCGGCCCGTACACGGCCGGCTCCCGCCGTGCGCCCGGGTGCGGTCCTCACCGCCCATTCCGGCGGAAATGCGGGAACGCGGCGGCGCGCACCGCCGGGAACCGGGCAAATTTTCGATGCTCCGGCGCATGGCGGGCTTCGGCCGGCCCGGACTATCCTGGAGGCTCCGCCGGTCCTTTCGCACGGCTGGAGTCCGCCCGCGGCAGCGGTAATGCCCGCGTTTTCCTTTCTCCTCGTCCCTCCCTTCTCCGGCGTGCCCGCACGCGATACCGGCGGTCGCCGCCCGGACCTTCCCGCCGCTCCGCCCAAACAGCCGGCCTGCTGAACGGGGTGGCCGTGCCGGGGGACCCGGCCGTCCCACGACCGGCGCGGCGCACCTACGCCGGGCGTCCGGGGCGGTGCCCGCGGGACGGCGGGCACCGCCCCGGCCGGCGGCATGCCCCGGCCGTGGACGGCCGCAAGCCGGGGGCGTACACCGTGCCGCCGTGCGCGAGGGAACGCCCTCCCGGGCAACCGGCTCTCCCCGATCCGGGATCCGCTCCGGCCCTCCGCTCCAGCCCTCCGCTCCCGCCCGGCCGCGCGGGCACCGGCGGAGCCCGGGCCGCCGGCTCGTCCCCGCCGCGTTGCCGGCTCCTTCCTCCTTTCGGATGAGCACCCCGCGGAGGAGGGCGGGCCCGCGGGCTCAGCCCTGAGGCCCCGTCAGGCCGCCGAAGGGCGCGCTAACGTTCGGGCCATGGCGTTCATCGACGCGCTCGCACGGCGCCAGCTCTCCCCCGCCGCCCTCGACACCGTGCTGGCCGTGGTGTTCGCCGCCGGAGGACTCGCCGCCCGCGAGGACGCCCCGGCCGAGTACGTGAAGGAACCCGGGCTCGCCGGAATCCTGCTGATCCTGCTCTCCACCCTGCCGCTGGCGGCGCACCACCGCCGGCCCCTGCCGGTCCTGCTCACCCTCGCCGCGGCCGTGCTCGCCCTGCGGGGGATGGACTACGCCCGGCCGCTGGTCGGGCCCTGGGGCGGCCCGTCCGTCGGGTTCGTGCATCTGGCGCTGGCGACCGGGGTGTTCCTCACCGCGCTCAGGTCCGGCCCCCGTACCGCCGCGTGGGCGGGTTTCGCCCTGATCCCGGCGGTGGCCGCGGCCGAAGCCCTGTTCATGCCCGCCTACCGGCTGCCGACCGCCGTGACCGTCATCGTGCTGCTGACGGGGGCCTGGGCGCTGGGCCGGCTGTTCATGGCGCGCCGTCTGGCGGCGCGGGAGGCGCTGCTGCGGGCCGCGGCGGTCGAACGCGAGCAGGCGGCCAACGCCCGGGCGGCGCTCGCCCGCGAACGCACCCGCATCGCCCGCGAGTTGCACGACATCGTCGCCCACAACGTCAGCCTGATGGTCGTCCAGACGATCGCCGCCGGCCGGGTGCGGGAGCGCGATCCCGGCACGACGCGGGACCTGCTCCGGACCGTGGAGGAGACCGGCCGGGCGACGGTGACGGAGCTGCGGCGGCTGCTGGAGGTCCTGCGGACGGACGACGAAGCGGAGCGGGACCCCACCCGCGAACCGCCCCAGCCCTCCACCGAGGCCATCCCCGCCCTGGTGGAAGCGGTGCGTGCGGCCGGGCTGCGGGTCGACTTCAGCCGCACCGGCACCCCCGCGCCGCTGCCGGCGGGCTCGGAGCTGACGGCCTACCGCGTCGTCCAGGAGGCGCTGACGAACACCCTCAAGCACGCCGGCCGGGCCCGCTGCCGGCTCGCCGTCGACTGGCAGGAGGCTCCCCGCCTGCTGCGGCTCCACGTCTGCGACGACGGCGGGCGGCCGGGCGGCGGACCACCGCTCGCCGCGCCCGCGGCGGAGGGCGCCGGGCACGGTCTCACCGGTATGGCCGAGCGCATCGCGGCCGTTCAGGGGACCCTGCACACCGGGCCGCGGCCGGGCCGGGGGTTCTGCGTCCATGCGACGATCCCCGTGCCCGGTCCGGAGCCGGGCCCCGTGCCGGGCACCCCGGCCGGTCCCGCGTCCGCCATCGCGCCGGGAGGCAGCCCGTGACGTCCCCGGTCCGTGTCCTGCTGGTCGACGACCAGCCCATGATCCGCACCGGTTTCCGGCTCATCCTGGAGGCCGAGCCGGACATCGTGGTGGCCGGCGAGGCCGCGGACGGTGCCGCCGCCGTCGAGGAGACCGCGAGGCTGCGGCCCGACGTCGTCCTCATGGACATCCGGATGCCCCGCCTGGACGGTGTCGGGGCGACCCGGCTCATCACCGGCTCCGGCGCCCGCAGCCGCGTGCTCGTACTGACCACCTTCGACCTCGACGCCCATGTGGTCGACGCGCTGCGGGCGGGTGCGAGCGGTTTCCTGGTGAAGGACGGCCCCGCGGACTCGCTCGTGGAGGCCATCAGGACGGTGGCCGCCGGCGAGGCGGTGCTGTCGCCCCGGGTGACCCGCAGGCTCCTGGACCGCTTCGCGCGGCTGCCCGGCGACGAGCCCTCGCCGCCGCAGGGCCTGCAGGTGCTGACGGCGCGGCAGGTGGACGTCCTGCGGGCCCTCGCGCAGGGGCTGTCCAACGCCGAGATCGCGCAGCGGCTCTCCCTCAGCGAGACGACGGTCAAGACGCACATCGGGAAGATCTTCGACAAGTTCGCCCTCCGCAGCCGCGTCCAGGCGGTCATCCTGGCCTACGACACCGGTCTCGTCTCTCCCCGGGAGGGTTCCTGAGCGGGCCCGGCCCGAGTACGGGGCGGAGAGCCGGGGACCACCGTGACAGCGGCACCCGGCAGCGCCGTCACCCAGTGCCGCAGAGCGCGTGGTCGATCAGGTCGGCCGCCTCGTCCCCGGCCGGTGCGGGCACGCCCGGCTGCGGCACCATGGTCTGGGTGTTGACCGAGACCATGACGCTCCGGGTGCCGTCCCCGGTGACGCCGTTGCGCGTCTTGAAGCCCGGGATGTCGCCCCCGTGGAACCAGGCGCCGCCGCACGAGGTCGGGGCCCACATCAGGCCGAGGCCGTAGCGGACGCCCGGCCACGCGCCGTCGAGGCCCCCGGCGGGTACCGTCTTCTTCATCTCGTCCAGTTCGGCCGGCCGCAGCACCTTTCCGCCCAGGAGGGCCCGCAGGAAGCGGTTCCCGTCCTCGGTGGTGCTGATCATCTCCCCGGCGGCGCCGCCCCACGACGGGTTGCCGACGGTCACGTCGACGGGCTCGCTCCACCGGGGGTCGGCCGGGTCGGCCTCCAGTCCCTTCTCGGCGAACCGCTGGTAGCCGACGGCGTGCGGACCGGGGATGAGCGGGAAGGTGTCCGGGGCGTAGGTGTGGCGCAGCCCGAGCGGTTCGATGATGCGGGTGCGGACCTCGTCCTGCCAGCTGTGCCCGGTGGCCCGCTCCACGATCATGCCGGCCAGCGCGTAGTTGGTGTTGGAGTAGCCCCAGTCGGTGTCCGGCGGGAAGACCGGGGCGTGGCGCATCGCCAGCCGGACGGCCTGCTCCGGCCGAACCGTCCTGAACCGGTTGGGCCCGTACTCCTTCTCCAGGAACAGGTACGGCAGTTCACGCACGTAGTCGTGCAAACCGCTCGTGTGCCGCAGCAGCATCCGCACGGTGATCGCGCGTCCGTCGTTGCCCCGGCCGGAGACGAGACCGGGCAGCCAGTGGTCGACGGTGTCGTCCAGGGAGAGCTTGCCCTCGCCGACGAGTTGCAGCACGGTCGCGGCCACGAAGGTCTTGGTGAAACTGCCGACGCGGAATCTCGCTTTCCAGGGCACCGGCGTCCCGGCTTCGGTGTCGCCGAAGCCGCTGCGCACCTTCACGGTGCCCCGCGGGGTGCTGAGAGCGGCCAGCACGCCGGGAGCGCCGAGGCGGAGCAGTGCGTCCGCGTCGCGCTGGAGTGTCGCGGTGCCGGGGCGGTGACCCGCCTCGGCAGTGCCCCGGCCCGCCGTCTCCGGTGCCGCGGCCGCCTGTCCCGTGACGCCCAGCACCGCGGTCACGGCCATCAGAATTGCCAGTGGTTTCCTCATGCCGGGAACGCTATGCGGGGCGGCGGCGCACGGCGTCCGCCCGGACAACGATCTCCGGGCGCCGTTGCGGGGGTACGAAAGGACGGTGCCGGGGCCGGCCCTCCCACCGGGGGATGACGTGCTCCGGTGCCACCGCCGGGACCGGCCGGCGGCGGCCGGGGCGCGGGGCCGGGGCGGCCGTCGGCGTCCGTGCCGGGGCCGGGCCCCGACGGCGCTCCTGCGGCCGGGGCCCGGCCCCTGCCGGTCTCGTAGCGGGCCGGGACCGGCTCTGCCCAGACCGCCCGCCGGAACCGTGAACTCCCTTGTTATGGCGCCTCGTTGAGCCCACAGGTGCCGAGGGCCTCCAGCCCCTGGGGCCGCTCGCCGCCCTCGCGGTCGATGGCCTGTCCGATGCGGTCGAGCACGGCGCCGCGCTTGTCCTCCAGCGGGCCCAGGATGGCGTTCCGCACGAAGTCGGGGCCGCCCTCGCCCTGCGAGCGGATCAGCCGTTCGTTCGCCTCCGCGATCTGCTGCTCCAGGCCCGCCAGTTCGCGTGCGATCTGGGACTGCGCTCCAGCCGGTATGGCGTCGGGAAGCTGGGAGCGCACGTCCGGGCAGTCGACGCTCGCCGCGCCCGCCCCGGAGGCCCCTTCCTCCGGGGCCCCGGCGCCGTTCTCCTCACCGCCGGGCGGCGCCTCCTGGTCGCCGCCGTCGCCACCCTGCTCACCGGCCCCGGCCGACAGGCCGCAGGGGGCCAGGGCCTCCAGCCCTTCGGGCTTCTCGGCCACCCGGCCCACGGCCGTCTCGATGCGGTTCAGCGCCGCGGTGCGCTTGTCCTCCAGGGGACCCAGGATGGCGTTCTGCACGAAGTCGGGGCCGCCCTCGCCCTGCGAGCGGGCCAGCCGGCTGTTCGCCTCCGCGATCTGCTGTTCCAGGCCGGCCAGTTCGCGGTCGACCTCGGCGCGGGCCTGTGCGGGGATCTCCGGCAGCCGGCCGTCCGTCGACGGGCAGCTGATGACCTGGGCGGCGGCCTGCCCGTCCGGCGCGGTGCCCTCCTGCCCGGCGAACGCCCCGGTCACGGCCACTCCCCCGGCCACCACCGCGGCCCCCGCCAGCCCGAGGACCATCACCCGGTACTTTCGGTTCCTGCCCCTTGCTCGCGACATGTTCACCTCTCGGTCCTTCACTGACAGGAGACGGGAGCCTGCCCGCGGCCGGACGTGTGCGTCCGTGGCCGGGGCCTCCCGGTGCGACGCCCGCGGCCGGAGCGGAGAGCCGGACCGGACCGGAACCGATCCGGAACCACGCCGCCGGGGTGTCGCCCCCGTCCATACGGAGCGGAGGCGGCGAACGCTCATCCCGCCGTGCCCGGCCGTCCCGGAAGCGGCCGGGCACGCGGAGTCCGGCCGCTCAGCCGTCGGCCGGCGCCCCGCCCGCGCCCCCGCGCTCCACGCAGGCCCGGGTGACGGCCAGCGCGGCCGCCATGATGCTCAGCTGCGGGTTCACCTCGGGGCAGCTCGGCAGGACCGACGCGTCCGCGACCAGCACACCCCGCACCCCTCGCAACCGGCCCTCGTGATCCGCCGGGGAGCGCTGCGGGTCGCTCCCGGCAGCGGCCGTACCGCTCGGGTGGAACGCCGACAGGTGGAGCGCCCGCGGACCGCCGCGGGCCAGCGCCGCGTCGAGCCCGTCGAGGGAACGGGCCCGGGGGGCGGCCGGAAGGCCCGTCAGCACCTCCTCGGCGCCGGCCGCGAACAGCACCGCGCCCATCGCCCGTACGGCACGCATCAGCCGGTCCCCGTCGCGGCGGTCCAGGTCGTAGCGGACCAGGGCCCGTTCACGGCCCAGCACCCGTCCCGACGGGCGGTCACCGATCATGGCGCCCAGCGTCGCCAGATGGCCGCTCTCCTCCAGCTCGCGCCGCAACTCCCGTCCCGCGCCCGGCAGGACGAAGCTCCCCATGCCCGGCGGCGCGGCGGTCGCCTCGATGAGGATGCCGTCCCCGTGCAGTTCCTCCACACCCACGCTCTGCAGGACGCCGGGCCCGGCGGTGACGTCCTCCGCGAACCGTCCCGCCACGCTCGTCGCCGGGTGCACACTGAGGTTCCGGCCGAGCCGCGGATGCCCGCCCAGGCCCGAGCGCCGCAGCAGCAGCGGTGTCTGGACGGCTCCGGCGGCGACCACCACCAGCGGTGCCAGGATCTCCGCCTCCCCGCCGCCGCGCCGCCGCAGACGTACGCCCGCCGCGCGCGGACCGCCGGGGGTGTCGGGGTCCACCAGGATCCGCGACACCCGGGCTCCGGTGACGATCCGGGCCCCCGCGGCGCAGGCCCCGGGCAGCACGGACAGCTGCACGCTCTGTTTGGCACCGCTCGGGCAGCCCGCCACGCACGCGCGGGAGCCCCGGCAGCCGGGCGCGTTGCGGCGCAGCGGTGCCGCCCGCCAGCCGAGCCGCTCCGCCCCGGTGAGCGCCAGCCGGCCGTTGCCTCCCAGGACGTCCAGGGGCTGGCGGGCGACCCGCAGGCTGCGCTCGGCCTCGTCCAGGAAGGGGCCGAAGCCCTCGGCGAGACGGAACCCGAGGCCGTCGCTCCAGCGGCGCAGCACGTGGTCCGGGGTGCGGTAGCACGTGCCCGCGTTGACCACCGTGGTCCCGCCCACCGCGCGGCCCTGCGGCAGCAGCACCGGGGGAACGCCCACGGCGAAGGAGGAGCCGCCGTCGCGGTACAGCCGCGTGAACCGTTCCAGCGGCGGGCGGGCGGCGAACCAGCCGGTGGTGTGGTGCTCGCCCTCCTCCAGGACCACGACGGACATCCCCGCCCGTGCCAGGGTCCGCGCGGCCATGGCGCCCCCGGCTCCGGAACCGATCACGACGGCGTCGGCGGTGGTGCGGGCCGGCCAGTGGGCGGCGGGGGTGCAGTCCAGCGGGGGGTCCGGCGGCGGGGCCGGGGCGGCGCCCGCGGGTCCGGGCCCGTGGTGGAGCATCCGTTCGGTGCCCCCGGCCAGGATGACGGGCATTTTCACCACGTCGAGCAGGGCCGTGAGCCCGGGGCGGGCGGCCAGCGGGGCGAGCACCGTCTCGCGCTCCCCGGCGGTGAGGGCGCCGAGCCGCCGCCCGGTGCGGGCCAGGGCGTAGCCGTCGGCGGCCGCGGCGGCGGCCCGCAGTCCGAGCCGGGCGTGGGCGGGCATGGCCGCGACGGCGGCTTCGAGCCGCTCCCCCACGCCCGCCGTCCAGGGTTCGGTGCCGTCGTCGGCGAGGAGGGCGGCGGCGAGCGCGTGCAGGCTCACCGGCTGCCCACCTCCGCGTGCGCGGTGCCCGCCAGCGTCCACTCCTTTTCCGGGCGCCAGTGGCCCCACCAGCGTTCCAGGAGGATGCGGGCGTCGGCGGTCTCGCTGTTGCGGCAGACGGAGAGGCTGCCGTCCGGGTCCCGGTACTCCAGCGCGAGAGTGCGCCCGGGCGGCTGGGTGACCTGGACGCGGATGCGGCGGAGCCCGGCGCGGCCCGTCACCGTCCAGGTGGGCAGGCCGATCCGGGCGCGGAACCGGCCGGGGCCCGCCCAGCCCGCCGCGGAGCGCTCGGCCCGCCGGGGCCAGGTGCGGCCGCCGTGCCGGAGGCGCAGGAAGACCAGCGGGGGCAGGCGGCGCAGCCCCGGGCGGGTCGAGACGGCGGCGACGATCTCCAGCACGCCGTCCTTCCCGAGGTCCGCGTGGAGCCAGGCCCAGCGGCGGGCGTTGCCGTGCCCGTAGATGCGCGCGGAGGCGCCGGGGGCGGCGCGCAGGGCGAGGGTGCGGCCCTCGTAGGAGAAGACGCCGTCGTACGAGGCCCGTGCGGCGGGCAGCATCTGGGCCGCGGGGAGAAAAGGGCGGCGCCAGGACCAGCGGGGGAAGGTGAACAGCGGTGGTTCCTCGGCCCGTTCGGCGAGGTCCCAGGAGAAGCCGCCGGCCCGGCCCGCCAGCCGGCCGGGGACGGCCAGGACGCCGCCGGCGGTGAAGCCTTCGTCCGGGGCGGGCCCGTTCCCGGCTCCGTAGGTGCTCTCCGCTTCCGGCTCGCGGACGGACCCGCCGGCCGGCGCGCCGGTGGTCTCGCCGGCGGGTGACCGCCCGGGCCACGGTACGGGCCCGAAGCGGGCGTGCCGGACGGGCCCGTCCTGGGGGAAGGCCGCCGCCCAGCCGTGCGCGTGGGGACGGGAGCCGTCGGTGGGGGCGGTCAGTTCGTGGTGGAGCCAGATCCCGGTGCCGGTCGCCGGGTCGGTGAGGGTGGTGTACCAGACCTCCGTTCGCCCGGGGGTGCCGTCCCACCGGGGGGCGAGGTGGCGGCCGTCCGCTTCGGGGCTATCCGCCCCGGGGCCCTCCGGGGTCTGTGGGCCGCCCGGGGTCTGTGGGCCGCCCGGGGTCTGCGTGTTCCGCCGGTCCGCCGGGCGCGGGAAGCGGAAGCTCGCCAGGAACGGCAGGAGTCCGGAGGCCAGGGGAAAGCGCAGGGTGCCCTCGCCCACGCGCGCCCCGTCCTCGTACAGCGTGAACGGCAGCCGGGTCATCGAGGTGAGGGGGTGGGCGGGCGTCACCGACTTCCAGCCGTCCAGGAGCAGCCGGCGGTCCCCGGCGGTGAACGGGAGGCGGTAGCGGATGCGCCGCCGGGCGAGCGGGGAGATCTCCAACTCGCCCGTGGCCTGCGGGTCGTCGGCCAGGCCGGTGATCCGGACGCGGCCGGTGAGCCCGGCGCGGGTGGTGGCCCAGGGGCGCAGCACGCCGTCGGCCCGGGCGTGCAGGTCGAGGCGTATGCGCCGTGGCGGCTCGCGGCCGTCGAGGCGGACGGTGCCGAGCATCGTCTCGCTGAAACGCGTCTCCCGCGGGCTCATGAGTCCTCTCCCGCCAGCATGATCCGTTCGGTGGCGGCGAGGTACTCACCGGCCGCCGCGTGGGCGGCCCCGCCGTCGCCGGCCACGACCGCTTCGACGACCGGGGCCAGCCGGTCGTGCGCGGCCGCCGGGTCCCCGAAGGGCGCGGCCAGCGCGGAGCGGATGGGCAGATAGGCCTGGAAGAGGGTGTTGGTGAGGAGGACGTAGACGCGGTTGCCGGTCGCCCTGGCCAGGGCCCGGTGCACTTCGACGTCGGCGAGCTGCACGGCGTCCGCGCCTTCGGCCGCGGCCACCGCCGCCAGCAGGGCACGGAGCCCGTCTCTCTGGGCCTCGGTGGCCCGGACGGCGGCGCGTTCGGCGATCAGCGCGCCGACGGCGCGCCGTACTTCGAAGATCTCGCCGATCCAGCCGGAGCTGTGCCGCACGAGCATCGGCAGCAGGTCCGCGCCGCCCAGGCGGGCGTAGTCGCGGACGCGGGTGCCCACGCCGTGCCGGGTCTCCAGGAGTCCGGCCTGGGCCAGCCGGCCGAAGGCGTGCTTGAGGGTGGTGCGGGTGACGCCGTAGCCGTGCGCCAGTTCGCGCTCGGGCGGCAGGTAGTCGCCCACCGGATGACGGCCGGCGAGGATGTCCTCGCGCAGCCGGTCCTCCAGTACGTCGACGATGGTCTGGCGGGGCAGCGCCTCCACGGCATCCCTCCCGGAGCGTTGACCCGAGCCGAATTGGCTCAGTGGATGAGCCACTCAACCAACAGCCCACCGCCCCGGTCAACCCTTCCGGTACGGACGAGGGATGACAGCAGCGCTTCCTCGCAGGCACGGCCGGGTGAGGGGGAGCACTGGGCGATCCCCGCCACCCGGCCGGCTCTCCCGCGCTCAGACGAACGCCCCCGGCACCAGCTCGCGGTAGCGGGCCGCCGCGTCGAGGCTGTCGGAGACGAAGGGCCACTCCTCCAGCGCACGGTTCAGGGCTGCCCCGGACAACCACGTGTGACCGGCGATCTCCGCCGGATCGGGGGCGATCCGCTCCGGTTCGACGACCGCCTCGTGCACCGCGAACCAGTACGGGGACAACTGCCCGTCGCACAGGAACCGGAACACCGGCCGCACCGGCGCGCGGACCCCCAGCTCCTCGTGCAGCTCCCGAGCGGCCGCGTCCTCGTACGGCTCCCCCACGCCCACCGCCCCGGCTATCAGCCAGCTGTACTCCCCGGGGAAGCGGGAGCTGTTCTCGGGGCGCCGGTGCACCAGGTAGCGGCCCTCCGGGTCCCGGCACAACACCATCGACATGCGGTAGAGCCACCGGTTGCGGATCGCGTCCCTCCTCCCCACCACACCGATGACCCGGTCCTGTTCGTCGACTCGTTCGACTCGTTCGTCCATGCCGCGATCCTCCACGATCGGGATCCACCGCAGCGTCCCTCTCGCCCGGAGGGGCGGCGGCTCCGGGCGGGCCCGGTGTCAGGAGCGCCGCGGGCGGACGCCGATGGTGATGAGGGCCGGGGCGCTGCCGGGGGTTCCCGTGGTGCAGCCGGACGCCATCGGGCAGCTGCCGCAGCCCCGGGGCGGGCAGCCGGGGGTGATCTCCTCGCGGGTCAGCCGTCCCCGGGACACCCAGTAGTCGAGCATCGCCGACGCCTCGTCCCGGGACACCCCGGCCTCCCGGGCCACGTCGTCCAGGGTGCGGGCGCGGCCCTCCGTCACCGCCGTGAGCACCCGGCGCAGCGGGCTCATGTGATGAGCCTTCCCACCTGGAACACGGCCACCGCCAGCAGCCATGCCATCGCCATCATCGTCACCATGCTCCAGAGCGTCAGACGGCGGCCGATCACCGAACTCTGCGCGGCGACCGTCGCCACGCACGGTGTGTAGGCCAGCAGGAAGACCATGAAGGCCAGGGCGGCCGCGGCGCCGTGGCCGCCGGAGGAGTGGTCGAAGGTGCGCCGCAGCTCCTCGCCGAGCGTTCCGGGTTTCCGGCCGTCGGCCGGCTCCTCCGTGCCGTAGGTCTGCGCCATCGTCGAGACCACGGCCTCCTTGGCGACGAAGCCGGGGATCAGGGCCGCGGAGGCGTGCCAGTCGCCGAAGCCCGCCGGGGCGAACACCGGGGCGACCGCCCGCGAGACCCCGCCGAAGGCGCTGTCCTCGACGGCGACCCGGCCGAAGCCCCCGTCCGCGCCCGCTCCGTCCTGGGCGGCGCCCAGCGGGATGGAGGAGAGCAGCCACACGGCGGCGACCGTGGCGACGATGACGCCTCCCGCGGTCTTCAGGAAGGCGGCGAGCTTCTGCCAGGCCTGGGTCGCGACGACCCGCGGCAGGGGCAGGCGGTAGGGCGGCAGTTCGAGGACGAGGGCGTCGGCGCGCGCCCCCCTGAACAGCAGCGGACGCAGCAGCAGTCCGGCGCCGACCACCAGCAGCACCGACAGCACGTACAGGAAGAACACCACCGTCCCGGCGCTGCTGCCGAAGAAGACGCCGGCGATCAGGATGTAGACCGTCAGCCGCGCGCTGCAGGTGACGAGGGGCAGCACCATGCCGAGCAGCAGCCGCTGCCGCCGGTCGCCGAGGATGCGGGCGGCCGAGAGCGCGGGGACGTTGCAGCCGAAGCCGACGATGATCGGCAGAAACGCCTTGCCGGGCAGGCCGATCATCCGCATCAGGCGGTCGACGAGGAACGCGGCGCGCGCCATGTACCCGGAGTCCTCCAGCAGGCCGAGGAGGACGAACATGATGACGATCAGCGGTGCGAAGGACAGCAGTTGCCCGACGCCCGGAACGATCCCGTGGACGACGAGCCCCGCGAGCGGGCTGCCGTCCGGGTCCCCGGTGAGCCGTGCCGCGAAGGTGGCGACGGGCCCGGCGAAGAAGTCGGAGAGCCCGGTCTGCAGCGGGGCGGCGAGGGTGGTGGTGGCCTGGAAGACGGCCCACATCGAGGCCAGGAAGAGGGGCAGGCCGAAGAGGCGGGAGGTGAGCACCCGGTCGACGCGGTCGCTGCGGGTGGCGCGGGCGGTGCCGGCGTCTCCGCCGCGGTGCACGGCGGCCGCCATCACCCGGTGCACCCATGCGTAGCGGCCCTCGGCGAGGAGGGTCTGCACGTCCCAGTCCTCGTCGTACGTCTCGTCCCGCGTGCCCGCGCCGCCGCGGGTGCCGTCCTCCCCGGCTCTCTCCTGGCCGGTGCCCTCCTCTCCGGTGCGGCCGTCCGCCACGGGCCGGGCCCCGGCCTCCAGCCGCTCCCCCAGCCGCGCCGCCAGTGCCGGCACCTCTTCCGGAACGCCGGGCACCCGCGCACCGCTGAGCAGCCGCAGCGCGATCCAGCGCGCGGGGCGGCGTTCGCCGGGAGCCTGCCGCGCCAGGGCCCGGAGCAGGTCCCGTACGGCCGACTCGACGGGCTCGCCGAGGGAGGCCGGAGCCGGCACCTCCCCGCGCCGGTGAGCCCGTTCGACCGCGGCCGCGAGTTCCGGCAGGCCGCGCCCCTCCCGGGCGGACACCGGCACCACCGGGGCACCGATCCCGGCCGCGAGGGCGGCGTCGTCGATCCGCAGACCCCGCTGCCCGGCGATGTCGGTCATGGTGAGCGCCACGACGAGCGGCACACCGGTGTCCTTGAGCTGGGCGCAGAGGTAGAGGTTCCGGGCCAGATTGGCCGCGTCGAGAACCGCCACCACCACATCGGGCCGCTCGGCCGGGTCCGCGGAGACGAGAAGGTCCTGGGTCAGCTCCTCGTCCGGTGAGGCGGGGACGAGGCTGTACGTGCCGGGGAGGTCGGTGACCGACATGACGTGTACCCCGGCTCCCCCGGCTCCCCCGCTTCCCCGGGTCGCCGGCCGCCAGGTGCCGGAGGCGACCTCGACCGTCTTGCCCGGCCAGTTGCCGACCTTCTGGCGGGCGCCGGTGAGGGCGTTGAACAGGGTGGACTTCCCCGTGTTCGGGTTGCCGACGAGGACCACGCGGAGGGGCGCGTCGTCGCGGGCCACCGTCGCGCCGGTGGCCGCGGCCGCGCCGTGGGCCTCACAGCAGGGCTTCATTCCGGCGCTCCGTGGACGACGAGTGCCGCGGCCGTGCGGTTGTCGAGCGCGGTCCGGGTGTCACCGTGCGCGACCACGAGCCCGCCCGCGAGGCCGCGGGCGAGTACGCGCAGCTCGGTCCCGGGGACGAAGCCCAGTTCGAGCAGGCGCAGCCGCAGCTCGCGGTCGGCCGCGATCCGGCGCAGCCGGACGGGCTCGGAGGTCCGCCATTCGTACAAGGTCACGGTTCGACCCTTCTTCCCGGCCGGGAGCCGTCCGACAGGGGCGGAACACGGCCCGGCCCTGGCCTCACCTGGCCTGAGGTTAGGCATGCCTAATGTACGTCCGGGCCGGGGGTGATCCGGCGGGACCAATGGCCCTGATGAGCGGGCCGGCCGGCCCTGCCCGGAGCCGGGCCCCGCGGCCGTGAGCGGGGCACGGCACCGGTACCTCCCGGGCGCGGCGCCCGGAGTGACGGGTCCGGATGTGCGGCACGCCGGCGATCGCGCGGGTGGCCGGATCCGGCCGCCGGGCCACCGGAGCGGGTACCGCCTGCCGCCGCTCCTCCTTCCCACCCGGCACTGCCGCATCTGGAATCACACGCCCCGATTCCCGGGTGCCCGATATCAGGAGAAAGGCCCCATGCGCCCGGCCCTGCCCTGCCGCGGCGGCCTCTTGCCGATCGTCCGCGTCTTGGGCATGATTCGGCCAACCGTCCATGGAACGCCGAACTGCCTTGTACACAGAGGCAGTTGGGCGGTCCGGCGCCGGCGCAAGCGAGCGATGCGAGTTCCCTTTTCCGATAGGAGAGCACATGGCCGAGCACGCGCAGAACGACGAGCCCCTGTTCGAGGAGTTCGACCACGCGGTGTACTCCCGCTGTTCGAACAACAACATGCCGATGTTCGCGACCTTCGTCCCGCTGAGCGAGGACGAGCAGGCCGAGGTCGACGACGTGCTGGCACTGTCCTGACCTGCCCGCGTCCGCTAGTCGCTCGGGGACCGCTGGTGCGAGCTCGCCTCGCGCGCCGGCGGTCCCCGACCGTGGCACCGTGACCGCCTGCTAGGAGTGGAATGTACAGCGCGTCCCCCCTGCTGCTGAGCACCTCGGCCACCCTGCTCGCCGGCGACCGGGTCTTCGTGGGGAACCAGCCCGACGACTTCGCGGTCGGCCCGCTGGCCGGCCCGGCGGACACGGTCTGTGTGCTGGGCCTGGGGTACGGCGGATCGCTGCGTCCCCTGCTCGCGGCGTCACCCGGGAGCCGCGTCACCGCCGTGGACCTCGACCCGGACATGGTGACGGTGACGCGCGCGCTCTTCCGGCAGCACTTCCCCGGGACGGACTTCCGCACCGTGGTGGCCGACGCGTCCGCCTTCCTCGACGGCAGCGAGCGCTACGACCTCGTCGTGATCGACGTCTACGCCGGCGAGTCGTACCCGGACTTCCTCCTCACCGAGCCCTTCTGGCGCCGGGTGCGCGGCGCCGTCGCGCCGGGCGGCACGGCGCTGCTGAACGCCTGGGGACTGCCCGAACACCTGCGGCCCCTCGCCCCGCCGTCCCCCCAGCACGTGCTCGCCGGCCTGCTGGCCCCCCTCTGGCCGCACGCCGCCTACCTCTCCTGCCGCCGCAACATGACGGTCGTCCTCCGGGACACCCGGGAAGACGTCCCCGCCGGAACGGTCCGCGGCGCTGAGGCGGGCCGCGGCGCCCGGCTCTCCCCTACGGACGAGGCCGTGCTGGCGCTGCAACGGCTGCGGCTGGCCCGCGCGGCGGACTTCCGCGTGGCCGCGGACCCGCCCGAGGGCGGCGACGCCGGCGGGGCGGTGCCCCGCACCCCGGAGCAGCTGGACGCCGAAATGGCCCGGCGCTGGCCGGAGATGCTCTCCGAGGTCCGGGCCCACGCCGAGGCCGCCGGTGCCGACGCCTCCGTCGTGGGGACCCGGGAGTTCTACCTGCGCCGGGAGGTGGCGGTCCCGACGACCCTGGAGCTCGCCCGGCGCGGACACCCCGCCGCGGCCCTGCTGCCCACCGTCGCGGCCGCGCTCACGTTCGGCGGGGACACCTCGCTCGGGTGGTACGGCGACTGGATCGCCGAGGAGGCGGAGTCGCTGGCCGTGGAGCATCCGGAGTGGCTGACCAGGACCGCTCTCCCCCAGGCCCTCGCCATGGCCGCCAACCCGCTGGTGCCCGAGTGGCCCTGGACGAACCGCCTGCTGAAGCGGACGAGTGCCGTGACGGCCGCCTCATGAGCGCACCGGCTCCTCCCCGGAAGTCGTCACTGCCGTCACGGTTCTGGCTCTTCTGGTCCTGTCTGACGGCGGGCAGCCTCGCGGACGGCATGACGCTCATCGCGCTGACCTGGGCGGCGGCCACGGTCACCGACAACGCCTTCTCCATCGCGCTGGTCGCGATGGCGGAGCGCCTGCCGTGGCTGCTGTTCGCGCTCCCCATGGGCGCCCTCGTGGACCGGCTGCCCAGGGTCGGGCTGATGGCCGTCACCGGCGCCGCGCGGGCCGCCGCCATGCTGGTGCTGGGGGTGCTGCTCCTGGCCACCGACGTACCGGTGGCCGTGCTGGCGCTCTTCGCCCTGTTCTTCGGAACCACCGAGGTGGCCTACGGCGTCGCCGCCGACACCGCGGTTCCGCTGCTCGTCCCCGGGCAGGGCCTGGCACGGGCCAACGGCCACGTCCGGGCCAGCCAGATCCTCTCGAACGACTTCGTGGGCCGGCCGCTCGGCGGCCTGCTCCTCAAATCGGGGCTGGCCGTCCCGTTCCTGGGCAACGCCCTGCTCAACGGTGCCTCCGCCGGGGCGCTCCTGCTGATGCGGCGCCGCGTGAACGACCCGCCGCCGCCCGCGCCCGCCGGGAACGGCTCGGTCCGGGCGGAGCTGGGCGCCGGCCTGCACCTGGTGTGGCGGGACCCGCTCCTGCGCGTCCTGGCGGCCAGTGCCGTGGTCCTCAACAGCTTCTACGCGACCATGCTCGCGGGCCAGGTGCTCTTCGTCCGCGAGACCCTCCGCCTCGACGCCCTCGGCTACGCGCTGCTGCTCTCGTGCGCGGCCCTCGGCGGCGTCGCCGGCAGCCAGTACGCGCGCCGGCTGCTGGACCGCTGGGGCGTCGAGCGTTCGCTGACGGCGGCGCTGTGGGCGATGGCGCTGTGCTTCCTCGGCGTCGGTCTGATACCGACCGTGCCGGTCGTCGTCGGGCTGTACACACTCGCCTCCGCCGGCGTGGCGCTCTGGAGCGTCACCACGCTGACCGTACGGCAGCTGGCGGTGCCCGACGCCAAGCTCGGCCGGGTCAACGCCACCTTCCGCACGGTGACGTTCGGAATGAGCGCCGTCGGCATGCTCCTGGGCGGACTCCTCGTCGAGGCCGCCGCCGGACCACTCGGGTTGCGGGACGCCCTGCGGGTCCCCTACCTGGCAAGCGGCGCGGCGTATCTGCTGCTGGCCGGATTCCTCCGGCTCCGCCTCGGGGACGGCCGCATCGTCACAGGGAAGAGAGGAGAGTCCGATCGACAAGACACTGCAGGTGGTCGATGACTTCTACGCGGACCCGGACCGGGTGCGCGCCCTGGCCCTGGAAAGGGGGGACTGGTCACCGCAGAAGACCGACGAGGGCCGTACCTACGACGCCGAGACCTACAACTCCTTCGCCGGGCGCGGGGTCGCCGAAGCCTTCGGCGAGATCCTCGGCATCCGCGTGCGGTACGAACCGGCGGTGATGGGTTTCGGCGTGTTCGCCTTCACCGGGGAGTCCGCGAACGTCCCGCTGACCACCCACTACGACGACACCGACTGGGCGGGCATCGTCTACCTGGTCCCGCCCGGCCGGTGCGACGGCGGCCTGTCCTTCTTCCGGCACCGCGACAGCGGCCTCCTGGGCCCGCCGGACGACGCGAAGGCCGTGGAGCTCGGCTACGACGACCGCGAGCACTGGATGAAGGACGTCTATTTCCCGGACAAGGTGCGGCCGGAGGCATGGGAGGAGATGTCACGCGTCAGCATGGTCTACAACCGCCTGGTCCTGCTGCGCGGCGGCACCCGCTTCCACCGGGCGAGTTCGGGCTTCGGCACCAGCCCGGCCGACGGACGTCTGACCCAGCGCTTCTTCTTCGACGAAGAGAGGGCCTCGTGATGCGCAGCAGACTGATCGTCGTCGACGACTTCTACGCCGACCCGGACAGCGTGCGGGCCGCCGCGCTCCGCTCCGACTTCAAGAGCGCGAGCCGGTACAACTACCCGGGCTGGCAGAGCAACAAGGCACTCAGCACGGACGCGCTCCAGCGGGCGATCGAGCGGATCGTGGGGTCGGCGGTCCACGTGGACGGGGACCGGCTCACCTGGGGCGGCTTCCGGGTGATCACCGAGGAGACCGGGCGGGCCACCAAGGTACACGCCGACACCGCGGTCGACTGGGCCGGCATGGTCTACCTCACCCCCGGCGCGCCCGCCGCCGCGGGCACCGGGTTCTTCCGGCACCGGGAGACAGGGTTCAGCCGGCCCCCCAGCGACCGGGTGGCGAGGTCGCTCGGGTTCGCCGACGCCGACGCCTTCGAGGAGGGCGTCGCCCGGCGCGACATGGCCGACCTCGGCAAGTGGGAGCTGACGGACTGGGTCGCCCCGGTCTACAACCGGCTGGTGCTCTTCCGCGGCTGCGAGCTCTACCACGCGCCGCTCGGCGGGCTGGGGGACCGTCCGGCCAACGCGCGGATCACCCACAACTTCTTCTTCAACGAGGTCCGTTCCGTCCCCGGCGCGGTGCGCCGGATACCGGCCCCGGCGGAAGCGGCGGCGCGGTGACCGCCCCCCGCGTCGAGCGCGCGCTCGGCGGCGACGTCCTGGTCGTCGACGGCTTCTACCAGGACCCGGACCGCGTCAGGGAGCTGGCCCTCGCGGCCGAGTACCGCGGCTTCGGCGAGGCGGCGAACTTCCCCGGCCGGGAGAGCGTCAAGGCCTACGCCTCCGACGGGCACGCCCGGCGCCTGGCGGAGATCGTCGGCGCCCCCGTCTTCCACGACCCCCGGCAGCTGGTGTTCGGCAAGTTCCGGATCGCGACCCGGTCCGACTCCGGGCAGACCCGCGTGCACCTCGACTTCGTCGACTGGACGGCCGTGGTCTACCTCTCGCCAGCCGAACACGCCCGGGGAGGACTGGGGTTCTACCGCCACCTACCCACCGGCCTGGACCGGGTCCCGGCGGACGGTGAGCTGGCCCGCTTCAGCTGCCGGAGCAGGGAGGAGTTCGACGAGCGGTACGTGCTGCGGGACACCGCCTCGGAGGACCGGTGGGAAATCCTCCACGAGGTGGAGCTGGCCTACAACCGGTGCGTCGTCTTCCGAGGGGGCCGCCTCTTCCACGGCATCACCGAACTGTTCGGCGACGCCCCCGGGGAAGGCCGGCTCACCCAGAACTTCTTCTTCATGGAAGGCGAACCCGCCCGGGCCCCACGGACGGGTGACGAGAGGAGCAGAACCCGTGCATAGCCTGCTGGATGTGGTGCTGGCCGAGGTCGGCGACGACACGGCCGGCCCCGGCGGCTGCGGCCTGCTGCCGCTGGACGGCCGGCTGCGGGGGCCCGCCGGCACCGACCCGGTCCTCGCCTCCCCTCTGCCCGCCGCCGGAGTGCCCCTGGCGCGGACCGCGGCCGAGGTCGCCGCGGCCGGCCTGGGCATGCGGACCCTGGCCCTCGTCGTCAAGGAGGAGACCGGCCTGCGCACGCTGGCGCTCGTCGACGGCTGGCTCCTGCTCCGCGGCCACGGCGCCGGAACCGACCTGCGCGGCGCGGACCTGCGGGGCGCGGACCTGACGGGGGCCCGGCTGACCGGCGCGGACCTCTCCGGCGCCGACCTCTCGGGCAGCCGGCTGGAGAGCGCCGACCTGGCCCGCGCCGGCCTGCGCTCCGCGGACCTCTCGGGAGCGACGCTGCGCCGTGCCAGCCTCTTCGGCGCGGACCTCACCGAGGCCGACCTGCGGCGCACCGACCTCCGCCACTCCGACCTGCGCGAGTCCACCTGCCGGCGAACGGCCTTCCGCGGAGCGGACTTCTGGTCCGCGTACGTCTGGGACGTGTCCTTCGACGAGGCGTTCACCGAGGGTGCCGACATCGAGCGCGCGGACTACCGGGGGACGCACCTGCCCAAGCCCGTCAACGCCCGCGTGTGAAGGAGCAGGCCCATGCCCACGACGGAGTTCCTCGGCCTCCCCGAAGCCCCGGAGCGGGGGCCCGTCCGCACGCTGCGGGTGGCGCTGGTGTGCATGCCCTGGGCGGCGCTCGACATGCCCTCGATGGCCATCAGCACCCTCGCGCCGGCCGCCCGCGCGCTGGAGGAAGTCGGCGCGGTCGACACCGTCTACGCCAACATCCGCTGGGCCGACCACGTCCACGAGCGCACCGGGGGCGCCATCGGCAGCGCCGACTACGGGCGCATCGTCGACGGCTACTACGTGGCGACCGGTGAGTGGATCTTCTCGCCCGCCCTGTACGGCTTCGAGGAGCCGGTCGGGTCGGCCTTCCACACCGCGGCGACCGGCAGCGGGGCCGATCTGCGGGCAGCGGTGGAGATGTACCGGCTCAGCTCCGGCTTCGTCGACGCGCTCGCCGGCGAACTGGCCGCGGGCGGGTACGACCTGGTCGGGATGACCAGCACCTTCGACCAGAACATGCCGAGTCTGGCCCTGGCCCGCGCCCTCAAGGAACGGGCTCCCGGGGTGGTCACGGTCATGGGCGGCGCCAACTGCGACGACGTGCAGGGCGAGGCGCTGCACCGGAACTTCCCCTTCCTGGACTATGTGGTGCGCGGCGAGGGGGAGTTGGTCTTCCCCGCGCTGCTGCGGCTGCTGGCCCGTACGGAGCCGGGCGCTGCCCCGGCGGCGGCACGGCTCGCCGCGGTCCCCGGGCTGTGCTGGCGGGACGCCGGGGGCCGGGCGCGGGCCAACGAGCAGCCGGCGGCGGGGCTTCCCATCGACGCCGTTCCCGAGGCGGACCTCAGCGGCTACTTCGCCACCTTCCGGGCCGCCCGGGCGGTGGCGGACGTGGAGCCGAAGATCCAGCTCGAGGGCGGACGGGGCTGCTGGTGGGGCGAGAAGCACCACTGCACCTTCTGCGGACTGAACGGCTCCCTGATGGCCTTCCGGGCGAAGTCCTCCGACCGCGTCCTGGCCGAGATCGCCAACGCGGTCCGCGACCACCAGGTCCTCGACGTCGTCTTCGCGGACAACATCATGGACATGGGCTACCTCCGCGACCTGCTGCCCAAGCTCGCCGAACAGCCCTGGGACCTGCGGCTCTTCTTCGAGATCAAGTCGAACCTCGGGATGGGCCAGCTCAAGGTGCTGGCCGACGCCGGGGTCACCCAGGTCCAGCCGGGCATCGAGAGCCTGAGCACCCATGTGCTCCGGCTGATGCGCAAGGGCGTCACCGGCTGGCAGAACGTACGCCTGCTGCGGGACAGCCGCACCGTCGCCGTCTTCCCCGGCTGGAACTTCCTCTACGGCTTCCCGGGGGAGACGGAGGCCGACTACGAGCAGATCATCGAGCAGCTGCCGGGGCTCTGGCACCTCACCCCGCCCGAGGGTGTCTACCGGGCCGTCCTCACCCGCTTCAGCCCTTTCTACAACGACCCCGGGCTGGGCCTGGAGAACCTCGGCCCCTCCGGGCTGCTGCAGAAGGTCTACCGGCTGCCCGCCGAGGAGGTGGCCGACATCGGCTACGTGTTCGAGAGCAGACCCGCCGGCATCTCCGAGGAGGTCGCGGACCGCCTGCGGACCGCCGTGGACACCTGGCGCGCCCACCACCGGGGCCGCCGGCTGGTGGCGCTCCCCGAGGGGGACACACTGCGGATCGTCGACGAGCGCAACCCCACCCCGGTCCAGGAGGTGCTCCGCACCCCGCTCGCCGTCGCGGCCTTCCGCGCCACCTTGAAGGGCCGCTCCGCCGCGGGCGTCACCCGCGAGGTGACCGCACAGGGCATCCCGGGGACCGAGGACCGGGTGACCGGGCTGCTGGAGGAGTGGCGGGAACGGCGCTGGCTCTTCCACGAGGACGGCCGGTACGTGGCCCTGCCCACCGGACTCGGCCATGAGTGAATCGGCCCGGACCGCCACCCGGTCCTCCCTCCTGGTGCCCTGCTCGCCCGAGGACGCCCCCGGCAGGGAGACGCTGGCGGCCTGGGCGCGCTCGGGCATGCGCGGCCTGGTGATCCACCGTCCCGTCCGCCTCTCCACCGCTGAACCGGCCGCGACCGTGCGTTTCCTGCACCTGCTCACCGAGGCCGCGGGGACCGGCCTGCGGGTCTACTGGGAGGGCGGCACCGGGGACGTACCGGCAGAGCTGCTGCACCATCTGGACCCGCCGCGGGGCGACGCCGGACCGGCCTGGCCCGTCCCGCCCGCGCCCCTGCTGACCTTGCGGCGCGGACCGGGCTTCGTCGTCGTCGACGACCTGCGCGACGCACGGGCACCGCGCCGCCACACCGTCCCGGACCGGCCCTACGGGCACCTGCTGCGCAGATTCGCGGCCCCGGCCACCCCGGACCCCGGCGACCGGCGTGCGCTGGCCCTCCTCGCGAAGGAGCGCCTGGTACTCACGCTGGACCCCGGCCACTGTCTGGCCCTGCCCGTGCGTTTCGCCTACGCCAGGGTCTGAGCGGTGGAACGGTACGACGCCCCGCACGGCCCGCTGTCCACCACGCGCCTGGCGAACGGGCTGACCGTGGTCGCCCAGCGGGACCCGGCCCTGCGCGGGCTCCACGTCCACCTGCGGTACGACGTCGGTTCCCGGCACGAGGCACCCGGCCACCACGGTCTGGCGCACTTCCTGGAGCACCTGATGTTCCTGGGCACCCGCAGACACCCCGACTTCCTGGAGACCCTCCGGCGCTCCGGCGCCCGGGACGTCAACGCGTCCACCAACCAGGACCGTTCGGCCTTCACCATGACCGTCCCGTCCGATCTGCTGCCGCTGGCCCTGGCCATGGAGGCCGACCGGATGACCAACCTCGCGCGGGAGCTCGACGAGCGGGCCCTCGCCGGCCATCTGGCACTGGTCCGGCGGGAGGAACGGGAGCGCTGCCGCGGGCCCTTCGGCAACGCGGCGCGGCTGCTCTTCGAGCACGCGTACCCTCCCGGCCACCCCTACCGCCACCCGTCGATGGGCGACACGGACGCGCTGGGCCGCCTCTCCCCCGAGGAGGTCGCCCGCTTCCACCGCCGGCACTACCGGCCCGAGCGGGCCACCCTGGTCGTGGTCGGCGACCTGGACCCGGACACGGTGGCCGGCACGGCCGCCACCACCCTCGGCGCCGCCCCCGGGGACAGCGACGTCCCGCCACCCCCGGACCGGCCCCCCGGCCCGCTCCGCACCTCACCCGCCGTCGCCCGGACCACCTGCCCCGGAGGCACCCCGCCCCGGGTGTACGCCCTGCTGCACACTCCGCCGTACGGCGCCCGGGAACACCCCGCGTACGCCGTGCTGGCGGCGGTTCTCGGCCTGGGCAGGGGCAGCCGGCTGTTCCGCTCGGCCGTACGCCGCGCCCGCATCGCCCGCCCGGCCGGGGAGCTGCTGGCCTCGTGGGAACTGGAGCGGGGCAGCTCGCTGCTCTACGGCGCGGTGGCCGCCACACCGGGCACCACCGGGGCACGCCTGCTGGACGGCGTGCGGACCGCTCTCACCTCGGTCTCCGGTGGCCTCGCGCCCCGGGAACTCCAGCGGGCCGTCCGGCTCGTCCGGTGGCAGCGGCTCGCCGGGCTGGACGACCCCGCCCGGCGGGCGGAGGCGTTCGCCGTCCACACCCGCGTCACCGGCGGGGCGCATGACGCCTACACCGCGGCCGAGGCGGTCGCCGACGTCACCGAGCAGGCCGTCGTGCACGCCGCCGGGCGCAGCACGGCCGCCGCGACCTTCCTCGTCTGCGACGAGGCGGGCACCGTGGCCGCGGAGACCGCGCGGTGAGGGCCTTCCGTGCACGGACGCCCCGGACCCGGCTGGTCCCCGTCCACCTGCCCGGCAGGCTGACGGCCTCCGCGTCCCTGCTGCTGCGGCACGGTGCGGGAGCGGACCCGCCGGGCCGGGAGGGCACCGGGTCCACCTGGGCGGTGCTCCTGCGCCGCGACGGCGGAGCCGGTGAGCGGGGAGCACGGGAGTGCTTCGAGACCGGGCTGGAGGAGCTGGGCACGACCCTCACTCTCAGCCTGGGGTGGCAGGCGGTCCGGCTCACGCTCGACTCGACTCCGGACTGCCTGGCGGACGCCCTCGCCCTGCTGGCCCGGGCCCTCGGCGCGTTCCGCCCCACGCCTCAGGAGGTGCGGGCGCTCGCGCGGCGCCGCGGCCGGGCCCTCGCCGCGGCCCGCCGGGCACCCGGCGGATCCGCGGGACCGCTGCTCGACGCGGCACTGTTCCCGGGCAGCCGGTACGGACGCGGCATGGCCGGTGACGCCGGCTCCGCCGCGCGCGTCGACGCCGACGCCGTGCACGCCTTTCACCGGGGCGTGCTGAGCGCGCCCCGCGACCTCGTGGTCGCCGCCGACCTCACGCGGGTGGACCTGCGCGCCCTCGTCCGGGCCTGCCCGTCTCCGGCGCCGGAGACGGCGGCGGAGACGCGGCACCGGGGATCTTCGGAGCCCGGGCAGCCGAACCCGGCGGACGACTTCGCTGCCCGGGTGCGGCCCCTGACCCTGCGGCGACGCACCGGGGGCGGGGGGTGCGTGGTGATGCTCGGGGTCCGGGCCACGGCCCGGGACGATGCCCCCTTGATCCTGGAGATCGCCCGCCGCCTCCTCGTGGCGACCGCCTCGTCCCGGCTCTCCCGGGCCCTGCGGGACGCTTCCGCCCTGGCCTACTCCGTGCACGGCGAGCTGTGGCAGGACGGCGGGGTCTGCTCGCTCCGGATCCGCTTCGAGGTGGCCCAGGCCCTGGTGGCCCCGGCCGCAGTGACCGCGCTCGGCGAGCTGTTCGGCCTCGCGGCCGGGGAGGTGGACGCGGACGATCTGCGCAGCACGGTGGAGGCGTACCAGCGGGACAGCGCCGCCACCACCGGCAGCCCCGCGGCCGTGGCAGCAGCCGGCGCCGCGTCGCCGGCCGTACCGGCGGAGCCCCCGCCGGAGGGCCTCACCCCGGCCCGGTTTCGCGCCCGGGCAGCAGAGTTGCTCGCGCCGGAGCGGGTGGCGGTGGTGGTGGACGGCGCGGGCCACGGGCCGGAGGAGATACGGCGAGCCGTCACGGCCGCGGCCCGGCGGGACCCGCCGGGCCTCGCGGACGCGCTCCTCGCCTACGCCCGCCGCGTCGCTGCCTCCGGCACGGAGTCCTCGGGCGACGGCATCGGTGACGACAGGAATGTCGGACAGGAAGAGGAAATCGATGCAGGACGCACCACAAGCAGCCGGAGCTGACGGGGAGTTCCCCCCGGACGCCGATGTGGCGTCGGCCATCGCGCGGTCCCGCAGGGTGGTACGGAGGAAGGTGGCGGCGCAGAACGGCGTTCCCACGTTCTTCGACAACAGGATGCTGCTGCTCGCCGAGATCGCGCACTCCGCCCTCGACGGCGCGCCGGACTCCCGCCGGTCGGGGCAATTCCGTGCCGCGGTGACGGAGTTGACCGACTTTCTCCGCCGGGCGGAGGCGCCCCGGTTCGCCGATCCCACGGAGAGACTCCGCAGATCGCTGCGGGAGGTGCACGCGGCGATGGCCGCCGACCAGCGCACCATCCATCGGAGTCAGGGCGTCGTGTCGACCCTGACCTGGGCGGGTCTGCCGCTCGTCAAGTCCGTCTACGATGCCGCGATCATCCCCATGCTGATCTCCGAGCTGCGGCCGGCGAGCATCATCGAACTCGGCTCCGGCTCGGGGGCGAGCGCCGTCTGGATGGCAGACGTTGCTGCTTCGGCAGGACTGGAGCCGGCCGTCCTCTCCGTCGACCGGAACCCGGTGGCCGTGCGGGACGCGCGCGTCACCTTCCGCCGGGGCGACCTCACCGAGATCGGGACGGTGCTGGGCCGGGCCGAGCTGTCGGCCCTGGAACACCCGTGGCTGGTCGTCGAGGACGCCCACGTCAATGTCCGGGGGTCCTCGCGCACTTCGACACCGTTGCGCGGCCGGGCGACTACCTCGTCATCGAGGACAGCATCGTCAAGCGGGCCGATCTGCTGGCCTTCCTCGAGTCGGCCGAGCGGCGGTACGCCCTGGACACGCGCTACACGGACGCCTTCGGGGAGAATGTCACCAGCGCCGTGGACTCGATCCTCGTACGCCGGTAGGACGCCTCCCGCGGGCGGGGAGGGCCGTCAGGGGTTCCCCGTGAGCCACGTCACCGGCCCGGGGGCCGGAGCGGCCCGGCGCCGGTCCCGGTCTTCCGCCGCGGAGCCGGCTGCGGCCGGACCCCGTGCGCCGGCCCACGGCATGCGAGCGCCCCACCGCGCACCGGGCGTGCGCGGTGGGGCGCCGCGCGTCAGCCCCGGCCGAAGAGCGACTTCCAGCCGGAGCCGCCGGCCTTGGCCTTGCCCGCCGCCGAGTCGCAGTCGCAGCGCTTGGAGGCCGGGACGCCCGCCAGCACCTGGTCGACATGTCCACCGCATCCCGAGTAGGTGAACTTTCCGCAGGTACGGCAGGTAACACGCTGACACATGGCACTTTCCCTTCGTTGGTCTCTTCCCTGCGGTCGACTATACCCCCTGGGGTATCAAGAACAAAACCCCAATGGGGTATCCCGGCCTCGGTGAACATCGTTACGGCGGTGAACGCCAAGGCTGTGATCCTGAGCGTCCGGCACCACGGCCGGGCCCGGTGACGGGGTTCGGCGGAAGATCCCGGGGTGCCGGTGGACGCCCATGGCGTGAGGCCCATGCCAGGGGAGTTCTTGTCCGACGAGCAGGCGGCTTCGTACCGGAAGTTCAATGAGGAGCCGACCCGGCCGGAGCTGGACCGGTTCTTCTCGGTCGAGGAGGCCGCCCCGCGGGCGGTGATGAGTGCGGCGGCGCCGGTGGCTGCGCTGGTGCCCGAGGACGAGGACTCCGCCGATGTCGTGATGCGGGCGGCCCTGACCACTCGCTACAACGCGGTGCGGCCGTTCCTGGCGCTGCCGGGAGAGCCGAAGGCCCCCAGGCGGCGCCTCCCGGCACGCGGGTACTGGCCGGGGTCCGGCGGCTGCCCGCGCCGGCCCGGCGGCGGGTGAAGGACAAGCCGCTGCTGCCGCGCGAGGTCGTCGACAAGCTTGCCGGCCGCGTGGCGCAAGGCGGTGTGCGCGAACGCCGACCTGCCGCAGGGGCCGGTGGACCGGGACGCGTACGTGTGTGCGTGCTGGAGCAGCTGCACCGCGCCCTTCAGCGCCGCGACGTGTTCGCCTCTCCCTCGCACCGCTGGTCCGACCCCCGCGCCCGGCTCCTGGACGGCGCGGAGGTCATTCCGCCGCGTCGCGCACCACCAGGGCGATCTGCACCCTGTTCTCGACCGCCAGCTTGGCGAACAGGCTGCTGGTGTGCGCCTTCACGGTGGCGACGCTGATGTGCAGGCGCTCGGCGATCTCCGGGTTGCCGAGACCGTCCGCGATGGCGTGGGCGGTGTCGAGTTCGCGTTCGGTCAGTGCGGCCAGGCGCTTCCGCGCCGCTTCGCGGGTCGCGGTGCGGGTGTCGGATCCGGAGGACTGCGGCCCGGTGGCCGCGGCGATCACGCGCGGTGGCTGCGGGGGAGAGTACGGGGTCGCCGCCGGCGACCGTCCGTACGGCGTCGACGATCCGCGTGGGCGGGGTGTCCTTGAGCACGAAGCCGAGAGCCCCGGAGCGCAGCGCGTCGAGCACCAGGTCGTCGGAGTCGAAGGTGGTGAGCATGAGCACGCGCGGCGGAGCGGGCCGGCCGAGCAGCTCCCGGGTCGCGCTGAGACCGTCGCGGCGGGGCATCCGCACGTCCATCAGGACGACGTCCGGCCGGTGTTCGTCCACGGCGCCGATCGCGGCGTTCCCGTCCGTCGCCTCCGCGACGACCGCCAGATCCGGTTCGCCGTCGATGATCAGGCGCAGCGCCATCCGTACCAGCTGGTCGTCGTCGACGATGACGACCCGCACCGGCTCTCGCTCGCTGTCCACGTCCCTCATCTCTCCTGGGGCTGGTGCGGCCAGGGTAGCCGCGCGATGAGGATGTATCCGCCGTCGGGTGCGGGGCCGTGGTCGAGCGTCCCGTCGGCGAGGGTGACGCGTTCGCCGAGGCCGGACAGGCCGAAACCGGAGGATGGCGGCCGCTCCGTACGGGCGTTGGCACGGGCGTTGGCACGGGAGTTGCGGACGGTGACACGCAGTTCGCCGCCGGCCGCTCCCTCCAGGGTGACGCTCACGCACGCGCCCGGGGCGTGCTTGGCCGCGTTGGTCAGGCCCTCCTGGACGACTCGGTAGCAGGTCCGCCCAAGGGTGTCGGACGGCGTTCCCGACACCGTGCCGGCGAGCGTCGCGTCCAGCCCCGACGTACGGGCGTCGTCCACCAGTTCGGGGACGCGGTCGAGGGAGGGCTGCGGCGGTTCCGGGCGGTCCGGGCCGGCCCGGAGCACCCCGAGGACGTCGCGCAGTTCTTCCAGTGCCTGCTGGGAGCCGTCGGCGATGCCGCGCAGCAGCGTGCTGCTCTCCTCGGGCCCGAGGTCGGAGCGGTGGCCGAGGACGCCGGCCTGCATGGCGACCAGGGAGATACGGTGCGCCAGCACGTCGTGCATCTCCCGCGCGATCCGGTTCCGTTCCAGGGCACGCGCCTGCGCCGCCCGCGCCGCCTGTTCCCGCTCTGCGCTCTCCGCGCGCTCGCGCAGCGACCGTATCTCCACGCGCCGCGCCCCGACCGCCGTACCGAGGGCGACCGCGATGCCCGCGGTCAGCGCGGGGATCACCGCCCGCTCCAGCCAGGTCGCACCGTCACCGTCCTCGACGGGATAGAGCCCGACGGCGAGCGAGGACGCGACCACGTACGCCAGGACGACCGCCCCGGCCTCTACCGGGCGGCGGCGCGTGGAGATCGAGGTCAGCGCCAGGAGCGCCGCGCCGGTGGCCAGCATCGACGCGGTCGAGGCGATCGCGACCGTCATGGCGACGGCGAGCGGGAACCGGCGCCGCCACAGCAGCAGCGTCAGGCAGCCGAGCGCCACCAACGGATCACCGGTGGCGAACCAGGAGCCCGTCTCCGCCGCCTGCCCGTCCGCCAGCAGCACACCGGCGGAGAGCCACACCGGGACGCCCGCCGCCGCGGCCGCCCCCAGCCGCCAGGCCTGCTGCCACCCGCCGGGCCGGGGCATCTCGTCCGTGTCCATGGCCGTCATTGTCGCGAGGCGCATGGGCACGCGCAGCGGACCGGGGTCCATCTCACCCCCGACCTCGGTCGTACCACCCCCTGGACCCCGGTCGAGGACGGTTCGAGACGCCGGTCCGATGTGTCCGCGAAGCCCGCTGAACAGACTCGTTCACGTACCGAGTCGACCGGACGCGGAACTCCGGCTCCCGCCCGGCACCGGGCGGGGCGCACCGAGCGCCTGATCCCGTGGCCGCACCACGCGCCTGGCGCGTGGCATCCGACAGCCGGCTGGCATCCGGCAGACATCTGACAACTGACAACTGACAACTGAGGAGATCATCACATGCGCCGGACGAAGGCCCTGCCCCTCGGCATCGCCACCTCTTCTGTGGTGGCGACCGCCCTCGCGGGGGTGTCGTTGGCGACGGTCTCGGACACCGCCGAGGCGACGGCCGAGACCCTGCGGTGGGGCTCGTGCAGGGACACGGAGCAGAAGTCCGGGGACAGCGGGGAGCCGAGGACGCCGAAGAACTCCGGCAAGAACCCCATGACCCGGCTGGAGTGCGCGACGCTCGAAGTCCCCCTGGACTACCGGGACCCGGACGGCCGCAAGATCGACATCGCCGTCTCCCGGCTGACGAGCGAGAACCCCTCGAAGCGCCGCGGCGCGCTGCTGGTGAACCCGGGCGGCCCGGGACTGGCGGGCCTCGGCTACCCGGCCGCGCTCGCCGTCTCGGGGCTGCCGCAGGAGGTGCAGGACTCGTACGACCTGATCGGTTTTGACCCGCGCGGTGTCGGCCGCAGTACGCCGGTGACCTGCGACCTCACGCCCGAGCAGCTGGAGCACCGGCCGGTGTACGCGCGGACCGCGGCCGATGTCACGCAGGAGGCGGACCACGCGAGGGACATCGCCCGGCAGTGCGCCGACTCGAAGACCTCGTGGATGCTGCCGCACGTCAGCACAGCGAACACCGCCCGCGACATGGAACGGATCAGGGCCGCCCTCGGCGAATCGAAGATCTCGTACTTCGGCGGCTCCTACGGCACCTTCCTCGGTGCGGTCTTCACGACGCTCTTCCCCGGGAAGAGCGACCGGATCGTGCTGGACAGCAACCTCGGCCCGAAGGGGTACGACATCAGCGCCGCGCGGCTGTTCGGCCGAGGCATGGAGGACCGGTTCCCGGACTTCGCGAAGTACGCCGCCGCGCACCCGGAGTACGGCCTGGGCGGCACGCAGCAGCAAGTGAAGCGCACGTTCTTCGCGTTGGCGGAGCGGCTGGAGAAGAAGCCGGCTCAGGGATACGACGGGGCGCGCTTCCGCACGGACACGTTCAGCAAGCTGTACCTCGACTCCAACATGCCCCTGGTGGCGAAGACCTGGCAGGCCCTCGACACGGGCCGGCCGCTGCCGCCGAGCCCGCCGGCGCCGGACACGGAGAACGCCACGTCCTCCCGTTATTACGTGATCTGCAACGACAGCCGCTGGCCGAGCGCGATCGGGGTCTACCAGCGCAACACCGCGGTGGACCGCGAGAAGTACCCGATGATGGGCGGGTCCACCGCCAACATCGGACCGTGCGCCTTCTGGCCGGACGAGCGCACCGAGCCGCAGGTGCGGATCGGTGACCGCGGTCCGTCGAACGTCCTCATGGTGCAGAACGAGCGCGACCCGGGCACGCCACTGGCCGGCGCGAAGAAGCTGCGGGAGGCGTTCGGCAAGCGGGCCACGATGGTCACCGCCGACCAGGGCGGCCACGGCCTCTACCCGAACGCCGCCAACACCTGCGCGAACGACGCGGTGACCACGTACCTGACCACCGGGAAGCGCCCGGCCCACGACGTGGCCTGCTCCGCGGAGCAGCCGAGCGGACAGCCGGGCGCGTAGCCGGGGGGGACCGCAGTGGAAGCGGCAGGAGCCGGGAACGGAAGCGGGAGCACGGACATGAGCCTCGCGCGGCGGCACCCGACGCTGAGCCGCGTCATCGGGTGCTTCTCGGCGGTGGCACTCGCCACCGCGCTGGTGCTGCTCGTCTCGCAGCTCGCAGAGAAGCTGACCGAGCCCCCCGGGATCGCCCAGCACGTCGGGGCGTTCACCGCACCCGTGCACCTGTCGGTGCGGATGAACATCGCCGTCCTGCTCGTCACCCTGGCGGCCGGCACCGAACGCGCCCTGCGCCTCCGCAACAGCCGCCTCCTCGACGGCGGCGCGGGCTGACCCGCCACCATCGCCACCACCGGCACGAAGAAGGGCCGGCACGCCTCGCCCGCCACCGTCACGCGGATGCTCCGCGACCACGACAATCAGCGGGGCCCGCGGGTGCGTCCGCCCGCCGGTCCGGGCCGTCCCGTCCCTCCGGCGTCGCTTCGCCCGTTCGCCCCGTGTCACCCTCCGGGCCTTCCGGCCGGCCCCGTGATGCTGGGACGGTGGACGACGACGATGCGGTACGGCGGTGGGAACACCGGGGTCAGCTGCCGCTGATCACGGCCTCCCTGCTCTACCTGGCGGCCTACACCCTCACGGTGCTGGACCAGGACGCCTCACCGGCCTGGCGGCTCGCCTGGTCCTGGACCATGTTCGTCACCTGGGCCCTGTTCGCCGCCGACTACCTGGTGCGGCTGGCGCTCAGCCGGCGCCGCTGGACGTTCGTACGGGGGCACTGGCTGGATGTGATCGTCCTGGTTCTGCCCGCGCTCCGGCCGCTGGCCCTGGTCCGGTATCTGTACCGGCGCCGACGCCGGCGCCGGAGCCCGCTGCTGTCCCTGGAGGGACAGGTCATGGCGTACAGCGGCCTGACCGCGCTGCTCCTGGGCTTCGTCGGCGCCCTGTCCGTCTACCGCGCCGAGCGCGGTGCGCGGGAGGCGACCATCGAGAACTTCGGTGACGCCCTGTGGTGGGTGTGCGTCACGCTGTCCACCACCGGTTACGGGGACGTGGCGCCGGTGACCTTTCACGGCCGGCTCGTCGGCGTGCTCCTGATGAGCGTGGGCGTCGGGCTGATCGGCGCGGTGGTCGGCGTGTTCTCGTCCTGGCTGGTGCAGAGCTTCCGGCGGCGCGAGGAGGAGGACGCGGGCAGGGGTGCCGGCGGTCCGTGAGCCTTCTTCCGGGACGGGAGGCGGGGCGGGCGCCGCGGCGGAGCTCCCCGCGCCCGGCGGTGCGCCGGCGGCGGAGGGCCGGCCGGGGCGGACGGCCTCGGCGGCCGCCGGAACCCCCGTTCCCGGCGGCCGCCGATGGGCGGGTCCGGCCCGGCGCTCCGGCACCCGGGCGTTCCGGGGTACCGGGGCGCCGGACTACGGCGGTGTCCTGCGCCTCAGCCGATGCGCGCGCAGAGGTCGTCCGTCGTACCGGCCGCCATGGTGACGGTCTTGTAGCCGGTCGGGCCGATCTCCAGGGTGTAGGCGCCGTCGACGATGTAGAGGCCGCGCGCCAGATTGCCGCCGTTCTCGCCGACGCCCACCAGCACCGGGCCGAGCACCGTCCAGAACTGCGAGCCGTCGGTGCGGTACTCGACGACGGCCGTGCCGCTCGCGTCGGCGTCGTACGAGGCGCCGGTCTCCTGGTTGGTGACCCGGATGACCAGGTCTCCCTTGTACGCCACCCGCTTCGCGGAGCCGTCGGGCCGCGTCTCCAGGACCCGCCGCACCACCTCGTCCACCACCGGCTCCCCGTGGACGGGGAAGTCGCAGCGGGCCCCGGCGGGAACGTCCCACGGCGCGGACGGCGCCGGCTCCCAGCGCGTGCCCTGCCCCGCGGACGCCGCCGCGGACGCGCCCGCGGCGGGCCCCGGACCGGACGCGGCCGTGGCGGGCGGTGCGGTGCCGAGCAGTGCCGTGACGAGGACGGGCAGGACGAGAGTGGTGCGTCGCATGGCCGCTTCTCCTGGGGAAGGGGACGGGTCGGAAGGTCTCGGCCGTCAGCCTCTCCCCGGCCGCTCACCACACTCTCACCACCGAATGCCGGCGGTCCGGCGCAGGCACCGCACCACCTCTCCCCCGGACCGCGCCGGGCTCCCCGCACCCCGTGACGCGAGGCCCCGCCTCCCGGCTAGGGTCGGCCGCGTCATGAAGTTCGTCATGGAGTTCCAACTGCTCGGCGCCTTCGAAGCCCGCCATCAGGGGCGGCCGGTCCTCGGGAGCGTCCGCCGCCAGGAGCGCTGCCTGCTGGCGGTCCTGCTGCTCTGCCCGGGGCGTGCCGTCACCACCGAGCGCCTCATCGACCTCCTCTGGGACGGCGCCGCCCCGGCCTCGGCGCGCGGCACCGTCCACACCTACGTCGGCCGGCTGCGGGCCGCCCTCCGGCCGTACGGGCCGCGGATCGGCACCCGGCACGACGGCTACGCCCTCGACCCCGCCGGGGCGGTGACCGACGCCGGGGAGTTCATCCGCCTCGTGCGGGAGGCGGCCGCCGCGACGGACCCCGCCGAACGCGTCCGGCTCCAGGACCGGGCCCTCGCGCTGTGGCGGGGGCCGCTGCTCGCGGGCACCGCCGGCGACCGGCTGCGCGACCGGCTCGGCGGCGAACTGGAGGAGCTGCGGCTCTCCACGCTGGAGCAGCGGGCCGGGACGCAGCTCGACATGGGTCTCCACGACCGCGTGGCGGCCGGTCTGGCCGCCCCGGCCCGGGAGCATCCGGAGCGCGAGGGGCTGGTCGCGCGGCGGATGACGGCGCTGTACCGGAGCGGCCGGCAGTCCGAGGCGCTGGAGCTGTACCGGGAGACCCGCGGCGCCCTGGCGGAGAGGTTCGGCGTCGAGCCGGGTGAAGGGCTGCGCGGCCTGCACGAACGCGTCCTGCGCGGTGACCCCGGACTGGACCGGCCGCCCGCGCCCGTCCACGCCGTACGGGTCCGCGGGGAGTGGCTGCCGTGGAGCACCGGCGGCCATCCGGCCCTGGAGTTCTGCAACACCTACGCCGGCTGGGGCGGTCCGCGGCGGCCCGGCTCGGAGTGGCTGCGCGGCTACCGCACGCTCGCCGTCTGGGCCGGCCATCTGGACCTGACGGAGGATCACCTCGTCAGCCGGCTGACCGGACGGGCCCGGCAGCGGCCGGACGAGGCGGCGGCCGCGCTGGCGGAGGCCCGGGAGTTCCGTGCGGACCTCTACGCCTGTCTGACGGACCCGGGCGATGCGCGGGCCTTCAAGGCGGTGGCGGCCGTGGCCGAGGAGGCCGCCGGGCTCGCGGAGTTCGTGCGCGGCGAGGACGGGCTCGGACTCTGGCGTCTCTCCCCCGCCGCGGGGCTGCGGCTGCCCCTCCTCGCGGTCGCCCGGAGCGCGGCCGAACTCCTGTCCGACGCACGGCGGTTCACCGTACGCGCCTGCCCCGGCCCGGACTGCGGCTGGCTGTTCCCCGACCGGAGCGGACAGCGCCGCTGGTGCAGCCTCGGCACCTGCGGCAGCCACCGGCCGCAGTGACACGGCGCGGTCGTCCTTCCGCGTCCCCTCGCGCGGACGCGTTCGGGGCGCCCCGCCGCGCACGCCGAGCCGGTGGCTGCGCGCGGGCGCGCGCTCGTACCCGCGCCTCCGCCGTCACCGCATCCAGTGACCGTCCGTGCTCCAGCCCAGGAAGCGCCGGGCGCGCCCGCCGTCCGCCGTACCGTCACCGCCGAAGGTGCCGCCCTCGGCGACCAGGGCCAGGCCTGCCAGGGCCGGGGCCAGCCGGGGCGCGACATGGGCGGGGTGGCGGGCGGTCTCCTCGCCCAGGGCCGCGATGACCCGGCTCCGCTCCTCCGGCGGGCACAGGGACAGGTGGAACACCATCTGGCGCCACGCGTACGCGGCGTCCTTGATGGTGGCCAGGGGCCGCGGGTTGCGGTGCACGCGGGCGGTCAGCCGGCACACGGTCACGAAGCAGCGGTGCGCCAGGCCGGCCCATCCGGGCCGCGGGGCGATGCCCACGCGGTGGACCAGCGTGGCCAGATTGTGCGTGGTGAGGATCTGCGCCTGCTCGATCACCATGCCGTTCGCCGCGACCGACCGGGGCCGCGACGCCGTCCCGGCCCGCTCGGCGCACAGCCGCGCGAAACCGGGAGACGTGCGGGCACCGTGGGAACGGGCCGGGGCCGTGCCGGTCCCGGCGGTCGCGAGGTCGCGGATCGCCGCGTAGTCGATGCCGTAGTACCGCTCGTACAGTGTGCCGCCGAGCAGGTCGCCCGCGATCCGCGCCGCCGTGAGGAACTTCGGGCTGAACGTGCCCGTGAAGATGTCGGCGGCCAGCTCCTCCACGAAGGGGACGCCCAGGCCGCACTCGCGTTCCAGGACGGCGGCCTCGCGGACGAGCGGGTTGGGCAGGATCGTGCCCGGGAAGGCCTGCACGGCCAGCTCGCCCAGCTGCCGCAGTACGGCGAGCACGCCGCCGGCGTCCGGCTTGCCCAGCACCGCGGACCGCTGCCCCGAGACCGCCCGCACCCAGGGCAGTTCCTCGACGCGCACCTGCCGTTCCAGGTTGAGCAGGAGCAGGGAACGGCGGCTGCGGAACGCCCGGTAGTTCGCGGCCATCAGCGCTCGCAGGGTCTCGTCGCGGTACGCCTGCGTGGTGGCGGCGGCGACCAGCTGCGGCACCAGCCCGGCCAGGACCTCGGCGGACGGGACGACCCCCCGCTCCACGAGCGTGCCGAGCGGTGCGCTCAGCGCGGACTCGACCACCCGGCGGATCACGGGCGGCACGGCGGCTCCGGCGGGCAGGCCGGTCTCCCGGCTCTCCTCCTCGGTCACCGCGCCCAGGAGCGGGGCGGCATCGGCGATGCCCGTCTCCTGCGGGAGTACGGCGAGCCGGCGCAGCATCAGCTGGGCCAGGGCGTGGTGGGAGGGGAGCGCCGCCTGCTCGGCCTGGCGCCGGCGCAGGGTGGTGTGCGCGGCGGAGCCGGGCAGACCGCGCCGCCGCACCATGGACTCCACCGCGTGCCGCAGCAGACCGAGCCGGCGCGCGTCCAGCGGCCGTCCGGCGACGGTCTCCTCCAGCGCGCCGAGCAGGATGCCCAGGTTCTCCTTGGGGTTGCGGTGCTTGGTGCTGCGGGTGTGTTCCGCGGCGAGCAGCCGGTAGCGGCGGAGCAGGACCTCGCCGTGCGCCGTCCAGCCGGCGTCCGGGACGTGTTCGAGGACCCGTCCGTTCCGCGCCGTCCGCAGCCAGTGGAGGAGCAGTTCGTCGCCGAACGGCTGCCATACGGCGAGCGCCTCGCGCTGGGTTTCGACGGCCGCGTTGGGCCGCCGCCGGATCAGGGTGCCGACGGCGTCGGAGACGGTGTGCCGGTGGACGGCAGTGGCGGCGTCCGGCGCGGGCCCGTCCGCCGGGCGGGGCAGGAACCGCAGCCGGTCGGCGAACGGCTCGAGTTCCGCCACGAGGTCGAGCGCCGCGTCCGTCTCCCCGTGCCGGACGAGCCAGGCCATGGTGAGCAGCGCGGCCTCCTCGGGCACGCCGATCTCGTAGTGGCCGCTGTCCAACAGGCGCCACAGCCGGGCGAGTCCGGGCTCGGTGAGGCAGTGGGCGAAGAGCGCGCGCCGTTCGGCGGGCACCCCGAAACTCCGCGCGGCCGCGGTCTCGTCGTCCCGGAGCGGCCCGCCCGCGCTCGCGGTCCCGGTGGCGAAGCCGCCCCGCACCACCTCGGGAGTCACCCAGGGCGGAAGCCCGTCCACGGGCGTACGCGAACCGATCGTCAGCCGGCCCGCGGCCATTCCCGCGAGGACCTCCCGCCAGCGCTGCCCGCGCACCTCGGCGCGGCGCCGGGTGCCGGGGTCCTCGTGGGTCAGCGCGGTCGTGAAGGCCTTGGCCAGCTGGGCCTCCGGATAGGACGGGGCCGCGGTGAGGGGCTGCTGCTCAGCGTTGTCGTTCATAAGCCGGCGTGGCAGGTTCCGCCCCTGCGCCCTCCGGGTCCGGAGCCCGGTGCTCTGCTGCTGAGCTACACGCCGATGACGGCCGACGTTAGGCGTCGGGACGGTCCCCGGACAACCGGGTTTTCGCCGGTCGAAGCCCTCGATCGAACGGCGGAGCGGCCGGCAGCGGCCGGGGACTCCCGCGGCAGTCCCCGCTCGCTCCCGGCCGGCCGAAACCCGCGCCCGGAGTTCGCGGGGGCCGATGTGAGACGGTCCCTCAGGTGGGACGTCAGGCGCTCCGCAGCGTGAGTGCCCCGTGCGGATCCAGGTCCAGTCGGGTGCCGAGGCCGCGGCTCGCCCGGTCCAGGACGGTCCGCAGCCAGGCGGCGTCCTCCCGGGAGGCGTGCCGCAGCGTCATGCGCCGGGCCTGCAGGGGCACCATGCGCAGTCCGGTCAGCCGGCCGGTGTCCGGGTCCAGGCGGGCGAGGTGGAGCAGCCGCAGATCGTCGCGGTAGCGCTCGTAGCCGGTGATGCCCTCGTAGTCGTCGACGAGGTCTCCGCAGCCGTACAGGACGAGCTTGCCCCGGTACGTCTCCAGGGGGCGGGGGTGGTGCGAGGAGTGGCCGTGGACGACGTCCGCCCCGCCGTCGACGAGCGCGTGCGCGAAGCGGATCTGCTGCCGGGCGATGCCGTATCCCCAGTTGGAGCCCCAGTGGACGGAGACGACGACGAGGTCGCCCGGGCGCCGCGCCCGCCGGATCCGGCCGGTGATCGCGTGCGCGGCGGCCTCAGAGGGTTCGCTCACCACGGCGACTCCAGCCCGGTCCTCTGTCGCGGCCCAGTCGGTCGGCACTCCGCTGGACGGCATGGCGAGGGCGAGCACCAGGAGGCGGCCGCCTCCCCCGAGCGGCACCGCGGCGGGACGCCAGGCGGACCCGGCCTCCTGTCCGGCCCCGGCCGTGCGGAGCCCGGCGGCGGACAGGGTGCCGAGGGTCTCCTCCAGGCCGAGGCGGCCGAAGTCCAGGACGTGGTTGTTGGCGAGGACGCAGACGTCCGGGCGGGCCACCGCCAGCGCGGGGAGGTTCTCCGGGCTCATCCGGTAGTGGACCTCCTTGCCGGGGGCGAACTCACCGCTCCGGGTGACGCTCGTCTCCAGGTTGATCACGCGGGCGTCGGGGGCGGCCTCCTCGGCCACCCGGAGCGCATCGCCCCAGGGCCAGGAGAACGGGGCGGGGCGCGGGACGGGCCCGTTCGCGGCCTCCGCCAGTCCGACATAGGCGCGGGCGTCCGGGGTGTACGTCTCCCGGAGCGCGGGGTCTCCGGCGCCGGGGAGGATCTGGTCGACTCCGCGGCCGAGCATCACGTCGCCGGTGAGGAGGAGGGTGACCGGTGCCCTGGTCATGCCTCCAGGCTAGCCCCGCGCCGCCGGGCCGGCCTGTCCGGAGAACGCGTCGGGGGAACGCGCGTGCGGGAGCGCGGGGAAGCGGGAAGGCGGCGGGGGAACCGGCGCCGGCCGGGGTGGCCGCGCCCGTCAGCTCTTGGGCACCGGCTTCCTCCCGCCGGGTGGCCGGGCACCCGGCCGGCCGTGTCACCGGGGAACGGCGCCGTGTCACCCGGACCGCGCCTTCCGCCGCGGTGCGAGGCGCGGGACGGGGGTGACACGGGATGGGTCCGGGACGCGGAACGGGCCGCCGCCCGGGCGCGGCCGCTGCCCCGCGGCCGGGGGCAACCCCGGGGGGCCGCACGGCCGTTCGCAGCGCTTCGGTATCGTCCACATCTGCCCCGGCGCGGCCCGCCCGCCGGTCTCGTCCGGAGGCGCGGCCGGCCGCCGGAGCAGACGGCCCCGGCAGGCGAAGGCTTCCGGTGCCCGGCCCGACGGGACGGTCACCGGACGGGCCCGGACCCCCGCAGTCCGGGCCGGGCACGGCAGGCGGGCCGGTCACCTGGGGAGGTCACCGGCCCGCCTGTACCGGGGCCGGACCAAGGTCCGGGCGGCGGCGCCCATCCCGGCAGCGCGTGGACCGGCCGCGGGGCTCAGCCGTGCGGGACCACCGCGACCGGGCAGGGCGCGTGGTGCAGCACCGCGTGGGTGACGTGGCCGAGCGGTGAGGCGCGGCCCTTCCCGCGGACCCGGTGGCCGACGACCAGCAGATCGGTGCCGGTACCGGCGGTGATGAGACCGGGTCCGGCACTGCCGCGGACCACCTCCTCGGTGATCCCGACCGCCGGGTACCTCTCCCGCCACGGGGCGACCGCATCGGCGAGATACCGTCTCGCCGGTCCCTCGTACTCGTCGAGCACCTCCATGTCCTGCGGGATCGTGGCCCAGCCGTAGGCGCGCTGGGCGTCCCAGACGTGGACGGCCTTGATCACGGCGCCCCGGGCGGCGGCGGCCTCGAAGGCGAACGCGACGGGCTCGTCCGCCTCGTGGTGGAGGTCGAAGCCGACGGCGACGGCCCCGTGCTCGGGCGCGCCGGGGTCGTACCCGGCCCGTACGAGGACCACCGGCCGTTCGGAGCGGCCGACGACGGCCAGACTCACCGAGCCCATGAGATGCCCGGCCACGCCGGTCAGTCCGCGGGATCCGAGCACCAGCAGCTCGGCGTCCTGGCCGAGGATGCTCTGCACGGGAGACCCGGACACCCGCAGGATCTCCACCGGCAGATCCGGATGGCGCTCGCGGAGGCGCCGGTCGAGCTGTTCCAGCCGCTCCTCCGCCCAGGCGTACCCGTTCTGCGGGCCCAGGGCTTTCTCCGCGTCGCTCGGCAGCGCCTCCCGGGCGCAGACGATGCGCAGCGGCCGGCCGCGGAGCACCGCTTCGCGCGCCGCCCAGTCCGCGGCGGTCAGGCTCTGCGGGGACCCGTCGACCCCCGCGACAACCGAATGCAGCAATGTCTCTCTCCTCCGCGGGCGGGCCGGCACGGGGAGGAACCGGTGGCCGCGGGTGCGGTCCGGCGCGCGGGCGGTGCCGCCGCGCCGGACCGGGCGCGGCCGCCGCGCCACGGCGCCGTGCCGCCGCCGGTGGCTCCCGGTCTCCACTGTGTGTCCGGTGCGCGGGGGCGGCAATCCGGCGTACGGCCGGATGCCCGTGGCCCACCCGCCGCGCTCCCGCCGTCACCGCCGTCACCGCCGGTGTGTCCCGGCGCGGCCCGGCGCGGCCCGGCGCGGTGTACGGCCGTGCGCGTGGCCGTACGCTCCGTGGCCCCGGGCTCGTCCGCCCGCTGTCGTCCCTGGTCAGCGGGGTGGCCACGGCTGCGGTCGCCGGTGGGGCCGGACCGGCCGAGACTGGAGGGAGGCATCCGGCGGAAGGAGCAGACATGACGACCCAGCAGCGCGCGCTCTACACCACGGCGGTCGAGTCCCGGCCGGGGGTGACGGAGGTCCGTGTGAGCGGGGACGGGGGCCGGACGCTGCCCGTGGTGAACCCCACGGCGCCCGGCGGGCTCGACGAACGGTCCGGCTGGGGCCCCGAACAGCTGTACGCGGCGGCCGTGGCGACGTGCATGCACCAGGCGCTCGAACTGGCGGCCGGGGTCCGCGGCTCGGACGCGTCCGGCAGCAGCGTCACCGCCGAGGTGTCCCTGGAGCACGACGGCGCTCTGCGCTACTCCCTGGCCGCGGATGTCACCATCGAGATGCCCGGGCTGGAGGGGGACGCCCGGTCGACCCTGATCGACGAGGCGATCCGCTTCTGCCCGCTGGCGGCGAACGTCCGCGTCAGCGGCGACTGAGCGGCACCGGCCGGTCCGGGAGGCCACCGGCCGGCCCGCGGGGCCACCGGCCGTTCCCGTCTCCGGGCGGGCCGTCCGTGCGTCCGTGTTCGGCTGTTCGGCTGTCCGGTGTGGTCCTCCGGGGTTCGTGCGGAGGAGCCCGCGTCCGCCTGCTGGTAGGCAGAGGTGATCCCTTCATCGCTGCAGGACCGGACGCCATCTCGCGGGAGCACCGCCCGCCGGGTGCGGAGGACGAACATGAGCTCCCTGCCACCGAATGCCGGACCCGTGCCGCCGGGTGCCGGCGTGGCCCACGGGCCGGGGCCGCTGGGCCGCCTGGGCGCCTGGGCCGCCGCCCACACCAGGCTCGTCCTCCTCGCCTGGCTGGTGATCGTGGCCGCCCTGGGCGTCTTCGCGCCCCAGGTCAATTCGGCCCTGTCGGGCGCGGGCTGGCAGGCGAACGGCTCGGAGTCGGTCCGGGTCCGCGAGCTCGCCCGGGAGCACTTCGGGGGCAACGCCTCGTCCGCCCTGCAGGTGGTGGTTTCCGCCGACCGGCAGGTCACGGCTCCCCCGGTGCGGCGGGTCATCGCCGAGGTCGTCCGCAGACTGGAGGCCGACGACCGCGTCTCCGAGGTGATCCGTCCGCGCCCCGGGGCCACCGTCAGCCCCGACGGGCGCACCGCCATCGTGCTCGGCGGCGCCGCCGCGGACACCAACGACATGGTGCGGGCCGCCGACGACCTCAAGGAGCCCCTGGAGGACCTGTCGCGGAACGGCATCACCGTGCACGCCACCGGTGCCTCGGTCCTGTGGAGCGACTTCAACGAGGCCAATCACGACGCGATGATCCGCGCGGAGGTGCTGTCCTGGCCGGTGACGCTCGCCGTCATGGTGCTGGCCTTCGGCTCACTCGTCGCCGCCGGGCTGCCGCTGCTGCTGACCCTGGCCGGGCTGGTCGCCTCGGCCGGCTGCCTGGTCCTGCTCAACGAGCTGACGCCGATCTCCGTCTGGGCGATGAACTTCGCGATGATGTTCGCCCTCGCGCTCGGCATCGACTACGCCCTGTTCCTGGTGATGCGCTTCCGCGGCGCCCTCAGCCGGGCGGACACGCCCGTCCGGGCGGTCACCGAGACCATGGACACCGCGGGCAAGGCCGTGCTGCTCTCCGGGATCACCGTCGTGATCAGCCTGTCCGCCGTGATGCTGGTGCCCGCCCCGGCCTTCCGGTCCATGGCCGGGGGGATCATGCTCGCGGTGCTCTTCGTGCTCGCCGCCACCCTGACGCTGCTCCCGGCCGTGCTGGGCGGACTCGGCCACCGGGTGAACGCCGTGGCACTGCCCTGGGTGAAGGCGGGCGAGCACCGTTCGCCCGTGTTCGCCGCCTGGGGCGAGCGCCTGTGGCGCCGTCCGCTGCTCTACGGCGCGGCGTCGCTGGCCGTCCTGGTGGCGCTGGCCGTCCCGGTGTTCGGGCTGCGCACGGCGATGCCGTCGATCACCGTGGTGGACGAGGACGCCTCGGCGCGGGCCGGTTACGCGGCCGTGAGCGAAGCGTTCGGTCCCGGTGCGCCGGGCACCCTCCAGGTGATCACTCCGAGTGTCCGGGCGGGGGACACCGCCGCCGCGCTGGAGCGGGCTCCCGGCCTCGCGGCCGTCCTGCCCGCGCAGCCCGCCCCGGACGGCTCCGGACTGTCGATGATCCAGGCCGTGCCGGAGGTGGGCCCCTCGGATCCGGCCCTGGGCGGGACGCTCGGTGACCTGCGCGCCACCCTGCCCGAGGAGGCGCTGGTGGGCGGTGCCGCGGCGGAGAACCTCGACCTGCAGAAGCTGCTGAGCGACAAGGCACCGCTGGTCATCGGCGTCGTCCTGGTCCTCGGTTTCGCCCTGCTCCTGCTGGCCCTGCAGGCACCGCTGATCTCGGCACTGGGCACCCTGGCCAGCCTGCTGTCGACCGGTGCCGCGTTCGGCGCCGCCCGGCTGATCTTCCAGGAGGGCTGGGGCGCCGGTCCGCTCGGTTTCACCTCGCAGGGTTTCCTGGACGCCTGGGCCCCGGTGTTCTTCTTCGCCATGATCTTCGCGATCGCCATGGACTACACCGTCTTCCTGCTGTCCTCCGCCAAGGAGCACTTCGAGCGGAGCGGCGACCCGCGCGACGCGATGGTCGGCTCACTGGCGCACTCGGGCCGGGTGATCTTCGCGGCGGCCGGGGTGATGGTCGCCGTCTTCTTCACCTTCGCCCTCGCGAAGCCGCTGCCGCCCAAGGAGATGGGCATCGTGCTCGGCGTCGCCGTCCTGCTGGACGCCCTGCTGGTACGGCTGGTGCTGCTGCCGGTGCTGCTGCGGCTGACCGGCCGGGCCGCCTGGTGGTCCCCCGCCTGGCTGCGGCGGATCCTGCCCGACGTCCGCTTCGCCCACGACTGATCCGGCCCGTGCCCGCCCCGGCGTCCGTCCCGGGGCGGGCACGGTTGCGCGGCACCACCGGTGGGCACCGCCGGCTCCGGCGGTGCCCTCCGGTCCGGCTCAGGTGCGGCTCGGGGCCGGGCCGTTAGGGGAGCCGGCCGTTCCGGGCGCCCTCAGGCGGCGGCCTGTCCCGGTTTGAGCAGCACCTTGGTCCAGCCGTCCTCCCGCCGGTCGAAGCGCCGGTAGGCGTCCGGGGCGTCCTCCAGCGGCAGGCGGTGGGAGACGACGAAGCCGGGCTCGGCCCGTCCGGCGATGATGAGGTCGCGCAGCTGCCGGTTGTACGCCTTGACGTTGGCCTGGCCGGTGGCCATCCGCAGGCCCTTTTCGAAGAACTTGCCGATGCGGAAGAGGAGTTCGCCCTTCTGGGCGTGCTCGCTCGGGCCGCCCGGGTCCTCCGGGACGTACAGGCCCACGACCCCCACCATCCCGGTCGGCCGGACCGCCTCGACCAGGGCGTTGAGGACGATGGCGGGCTGTTCCTCCCCCTCGCGCGCGGTCGCCTGGTAGCCCACGGCGTCGATGCCCTTGTCGGTGCCCTCTCCCCCGGTCTGCTCCTTGATCTGCTCGGCCGCGTCGCCTTGGCCGAAGTCGACGGGGACCGCGCCGATCCGCTCGGCGAGGCGGAGCCGGTCCGGCTGCCGGTCGACGACGAAGACGCGGGAGGCGCCGCGGAGTTGTGCGGAGTACGCCGCCATCAGGCCCACCGGTCCGGCGCCGAAGACGCAGACGGTCTCGCCCGGCGAGACCCGGGCCAGCTCGGTGGCGTGGTAGCCGGTGGGGAAGATGTCGGCGAGCAGCGCGAAGTCGTCCTCGTGCTCGTCGCCGGGCGGCAGTTTGAGGCAGTTGAAGTCGGCGAAGGGGACTCGCAGGTATTCGGCCTGCCCGCCGCGGTAGGGGCCCATCGACACATAGCCGTACGCGCCGCCCGCGAAGCCCTCGTTGACGGTGAGGCAGAAGCCGGTGTTGCCGGCCAGGCAGTTCCTGCAGAAGCCGCAGGCCACGTTGAAGGGCAGGACGACCCGGTCGCCCTCGCGGATCCCGGCGACTCCCGGCCCGGTCTCTTGCACGACGCCCATGTTCTCGTGGCCGAAGACGATGCCGGGCTCGGCTCCGGTGCGGCCCTCGTACATGTGGAGGTCGGAGCCGCAGATCGCCGAGGTGGTCACCTTGATGACCACGTCGGTGGGGTCCTCGATCCGGGCGTCCTCGACGTCCTCCACCGCCACGTTGTACGGCTCCTGGTACACGACGGCTCTCACAGGGTTCCTCCTCCTCGGGCGGCGCCGGGGCACTCCCACGCCCCGTCGGCGCGGGATCGCCGCTCCCCTCGCCGCAATTCCGCCGGAGTTCCCCGTTGCGGCCCGTTCACACCCCGCGTACCGGGTTGTCCCGTTCCCGCGGACCCTCCGGGGACCGGTCCTGGCGGGCGACGACGAGGCGGCAGCGGGGGCTGCCGTCCGGCCGCCGGCCGAGCTCCTCCAGGGGCACCGTGCCCACCGCGAACCCGGCCGCGGTCAGCTCCCCGCGCGCGTCGGCGAGGCCGAGGGTCCGGTAGTACATGACGAAGCGGGGCCGCCAGAGCGCGTTGCGGACGCGCATCGCGGCGTCGAAGCCCCACAGCGCCCAGTAGGGCCGCGAACCGACCGGGGGCGGGGCCGGCAGCGGGAAGGCGAACACCCCGCCCGGCCGCAGCGCCGCGTGCACCCGGGCGAAGAGGGCGGGCCGCTCCTGCGGAAGGAAGTGCCCCAGGGCGCCGAAGCTGACGGCGAGGTCGAAGGCCCCGGCGAAGGGCAGCCGCCGGACGTCGGCCCGCACCCGGTCCACGGCCGGACCGCCGGGCGCGGCCGGACCGCCGGGCGCGGCGGGAACGGCGGAGCCGGCCACGGCGAGCATGCCCGCGCTGAAGTCGACGCCGACCACCCGCTCCCGGCACACCCGGCGCAGCACGCCCAGGCCGGCCCCGGTGCCGCAGCAGAGGTCCAGTCCGGTCCCGAAGGGCCCCAGCGGCCGGAGCGCGGTGGTGACGGCGTCGAGCACGCGGTCGGGGGTGCGGTACGGAGTCCGGTCGAACTTGGGGGCGAGCAGGTCGTAGCCGTGCTCGACGGAGGAGAGGGCCTGGACGGCGAGTTCGCGGAGGGTCGGGCCCTGGTCGGAGAACATGACGGCCACCGTAACGAAGGGTCCGTCACGGCCCCGGCCGTTCGGGCGGGACCGGGCCCGCTCCCCGTCACCGCCGTGCGGCACGCCCCGGTGACGGCTGCGTCACCTGATTGTTATAGCGCCCAACAAATTCTCCTGTCCCAGGGGTGGCGCCACCCCCGGCGGGGCCCATAAGTTCCCGCTCACAACATTCAGTCGGGTGGTTCCCCACCAACACCCGCGAACCGGTCGAGAGCGCGCTTCTCATCCCGTAAGCCTCCCGTAGAACGTGCGGACGGTCGTCCCGTCGCACCCCCAGAAAGGACCCTGCTCATGCGCAAGGGACTCCTCCTCACCGTCGCCTCGGCGACCCTGCTCGCGTCCACTCTCACCGCCTGCGGCGACGAATCCTCGTCGGACGGGGCCGCCGGTTCGGACGGCAAGAAGCCGAAGATCGGCGTGATCCTCCCGGACAGCAAGTCCTCCGACCGCTGGGAGACCGCGGACCGGAAGTACCTGGCCGCGGCCTTCAAGAAGGCGGGGGTGGACTATGACATCCAGAACGCGCAGGGCGACAAGCAGACCTTCCAGACCATCGCCGACCAGATGATCACCAGCGGGGTCGGCGTCCTGGTCATCGTCAACCTGGACAGCGGCACCGGCAAGGCCGTCCTCGACAAGGCCAAGTCGCAGGGTGTCGCCACCATCGACTACGACCGGCTCACCCTCGGTGGCTCGGCCCAGTACTACGTCAGCTTCGACAACGTGGAAGTCGGCCGGCTGCAGGGTGAGGGCCTCGGGAAGTGCCTGGCCGAGAAGAAGGCCGAGAAGCCGATGGTCGCGGAGCTCAACGGCTCCCCCACCGACAACAACGCCAAGCTGTTCGCCGAGGGCTACGACGGCGTCCTCGACCCGAAGTACGCGTCGGGCGAGTACGTCAAGGGCCCCAACCAGTCCGTCCCGGACTGGGACAACGCGCAGGCCGGCACCATCTTCGAGCAGATGCTCACCAAGGAGCCGGGGATCGACGGGGTCCTGGCCGCCAACGACGGCCTGGGCAACGCGGCCATCGCCATCCTCCGCAAGCAGAACCGCAACGGCAAGGTCCCGGTGACCGGCCAGGACGCCACCGTCCAGGGCCTGCAGAACATCCTCGCCGGTGACCAGTGCATGACGGTCTACAAGGCCATCAAGAAGGAGGCGGACGCCACCGCCGAGCTCGCGATCTCCCTGGCCAAGGGCGAGAAGGCCGAGACCAACGCGACCGTCCGCGACCCCGAGGGCAAGCGGGACGTGCCGGCGGTGCTGGAGACCCCGGTGGCCATCTTCAAGGACAACGTCAAGGACGTCGTGGACGACGGCTACGTGACCAAGGCGGAGCTCTGCACCCAGAAGTACGCCGACCTCTGCGCCGAGGCCGGCATCAAGTAACCCGGTCCGTCCGTCCCGCCGCGGGTCCCGGCCCGGCGCACCGCGCGCCGCGTGCCGGGGCCCGCGGCGCCCGACCCCAAGGAGCCATCCCCCCATGACCGCCACCCCGATCCTGGAACTGCGCGGGATCGACAAGAGCTTCGGACCGGTGCAGGTCCTGCACGACGTGAACTTCACCGCCCATCCGGGGGAGGTGACCGCGCTCGTCGGCGACAACGGAGCCGGCAAGTCCACCCTGGTCAAGTGCATCGGCGGCATCCACTCGTTCGACTCCGGTGAGTACCTCTTCGAGGGCCGGCCGGTGCAGATGCACAGCCCGCGGGACGCCGCCGCCCTGGGCGTCGAAATCGTCTACCAGGACCTGGCGCTCTGCGACAACCTCGACATCGTCCAGAACATGTTCCTGGGCCGCGAGAAGCGCAGCGGGCTCATCCTGGACGAGGCCACGATGGAGGAGATGGCCGCCGAGACCCTCGCCGGGCTCTCCGTACGGACCGTCAAGTCGGTGCGCCAGCGCGTCGCCAGCCTCTCCGGCGGCCAGCGGCAGACCGTGGCCATCGCCAAGGCCGTGCTGTGGAACAGCAAGGTCGTCATCCTCGACGAGCCGACCGCCGCGCTGGGCGTCGCCCAGACCGCGCAGGTCCTGGAGCTGGTCCGGCGGCTGGCCGACAACGGCCTCACCGTCGTCCTCATCTCGCACAACCTGAACGACGTCTTCGCGGTCTCCGACCGGATCGCGGCCCTCTACCTGGGCCGGATGGCCGCCCAGGTCAGGACCACCGACGTCACCCACGCGCAGGTCGTGGAACTGATCACCGCCGGACGCAGCGGGGATCTGGGCCTCGCCACCACCAACGGAGCCACCGCATGACCACCGCCGTCCACCAGGAACCGCCGCAGCGCCGGCCGCAGCCCGCCGAGAAGCCGCCGGCTCCCGCCGCGCCCGGTCTTCGCACCACCGTCCGCGACTACGTCAACCGGCTGCGCGGCGGCGAACTGGGCTCTTTCCCCGCCGTACTCGGCCTGGTCGTGCTCTGCCTCGTCTTCGCGATCCTGCGGCCGGTCTTCCTCTCCAACCTCAACTTCGCCAACCTCCTGACCCAGGGCGCCGGCAGCATCGCCATCGCCATGGGCCTGGTCTTCGTCCTCCTCCTCGGCGAGATCGACCTGTCGGCCGGGTTCGCCAGCGGTGTCTGCGCCGCCGTGCTCGCCATCCTCCTCACCGACATGGGCTGGCCCTGGTACGGGGCCGTCCTCGCGGCCGTGCTCACCGGGGTCCTGATCGGCCTGGTGCTGGGGCTGCTGGTGGCGAGAATCGGCATACCCTCCTTCGTGGTCACGCTGGCCGCCTTCCTCGCCTTCCAGGGCATCGTGCTGATGCTGCTGAAGGAGGGCACCAACGTCTCGATCCACGACAAGACGATCCTCGCCATCGCCAACGACAATCTCTCCCCCGCGCTGGGCTGGGCCCTGCTGGCCGCCGGTGTGGGGGCGTTCGCCGTCATCCAGCTGCGGCAGGCGGCCAACCGCCGGCGGCGCGGGCTCACCTTCGCCCCGCCCTCGCTGCTCGCGGTCCGGATCGGTTCCCTCGCCGTCCTCGGCGGGATCGCCGTCCACCTGCTCAACCAGGAGCGCAGCCGCAACGTCCTGGTCGACTCGCTCAAGGGCGTGCCGATCGTGGTGCCGCTCATCGCGGTGCTCGTCGTCATCGGCACGTTCGTACTCCGGCGGACCTCCTACGGCCTGCACATCTACGCGGTGGGCGGCAACGCCGAGGCCGCGCGCCGGGCCGGGATCAACGTCTCCGCGATCCGGATCTCCGCCTTCGTCATCTGCTCGACCCTGGCGGCGGTCGGCGGCATCATCGCCGCCTCCCGCGGCAACTCGGTGGACCCCAACACCGGCGGCAGCAACGTCCTGCTGCTGGCGGTCGGCGCGGCCGTCATCGGCGGCACGAGCCTGTTCGGCGGCCGCGGCCGGGTGGTGGACGCGGTGCTCGGCGGCATGGTGGTCGCCGTCATCCAGAACGGCATGGGTCTGATGGGGTACAGCTCGGGCGTCAAGTACGCTGTGACCGGCTCCGTCCTGCTCATCGCCGCCGGTGTGGACGCGGTGTCCCGCCGACGAGCCGTTCAACGATGAAGTCGGAGCACGCATGAAAGCCGGTCCCTCGCAGGAGGAGGTCCGCCGGCAGAACCTCAGCAGTCTGCTCCGCCACATCCACCTCGGGGGGCCGGCCTCCCGGGCGGCTCTGGCCGAGCGCATGGGGCTCAACCGCAGCACCATTCTGGCCCTGGTCAGCGAACTGACCGCGGCCGGTCTGGTCCGTGAGGAACTCCCCCGCGACACCGGCCGGGCGGGCCGGCCCTCCCTGGTCGTCCGGCCCGAGACCGCCCGGGTGTACGTGCTGGCCTTCGATGTGGGCGTCGACTACCTCGCGGCCGCCCGCATCGGGCTGGGCGGTTCCTTCCTCGACCGCCGGGAGACCACCTACCCGAGGATCGGCATGCACCCGGGGGAAGCGGCCGGCCTCCTCGCCGGCCACGCGAAGCAGATGATGGCCGCCGCGCCCCCGGACGCCGTGTGCGTGGGCGCGGGCGCGGCCGTGCGCGGCATGGTCCGCCACCCCGACGGCCTCGTCCGTTCCGCCCCCAACATCGGGTGGACGGACGAGGACTTCGGCGGGGATCTCACCGGCCGGCTCGGCCTGGGCCTGCCGGTGCTCCTCGACAACGAGTCCAACCTCGGCGCGCTGGCCGAACACCTCCGCGGCGCCGGGACGGGCCTCGACGATCTCATCTACCTCCACGGCGACATCGGCATCGGCGGCGGCGTGATCACCGGCGGCCGGCTGCTGCGCGGGAGCAGCGGCTACGGCGGCGAGGTCGGCCACATGATCGTCAACCCCCGGGGCGGCAGGCGCTGCGGCTGCGGCGCCCGGGGCTGCCTGGAGGCCGAGGCCGGGCAGAACGCCCTTCTCGACGCGGCCGGACACGTCCCCGCCACCACCGGCCGCCAGGCGGTGCGCACCATCATCGAGGCCGCCGACCGCGGCGACGTCACCGCCCGGTCCGCCCTCCACGCCGTCGGCGACTGGCTCGCCATCGGCATCGCCAATCTCGTCAACCTCTACAACCCGGCCGCGGTCATCTTCGGCGGCACCCTGCCCGACATCTACCTCGGCGCCGCGGCCCACATCCGCAGCAGCATCAACACCCACACCCTCGCCGCCGCCCGGGAGAACGTCCGCTTCCGCGTCTGCCGGCTCGGCAACGACACCGTCCTGGTGGGCGCCGCGGAACTGGCCTTCAGCCAGCTCTTCGACGACCCGCTCAACCACCGGGCGCCGTAGCGGACGGAGCGCCCGGCCGGTTCAGGTGCGGGAGGTGCGGGAGGTGCGGGAGGTGCGGGGCGTGCGGGCGGGGCCGCCGGCCCAGCGGTGCCACCAGTGGTGGCGGCGCGGGTGCACGGCACGGCCCAGCCGGCGCCCGATGACCAGGTAACCGAGCAGCGCCCCGGCCGTGTTGAGGATGACGTCGTCGATGTCGAAGGCCCGGCCCCGGACCAGCGAGCCCTGCACCAGCTCCACCAGCACCATCACCAGCGCCGTGACCACCGCGACGCGGAGCAGCCCCCGCGCCTTGGGCAGCAGCACCGGCAGCAGGATGCCGAAGGGGACGCCGAGCAGGATGTTCCCGCCGATCTGCTTGACGGTGTCCCGGAAGGCGGGCTGTTCCAGGTAGTTGCGGATGGAGTCGCCGGGCCGCAGGTTGCTGTGGATCAGGTCCTCGGAGGCCGCGGAGGGCTCCAGGGTCAGCCGTGCCAGGACGACGGCGAACGCGACCATGGCGCCGAGGGCCACCAGGACCGCCACCGCCCGGACGAGGCCCGAGGGCCCGGCGTGCCGCTCGGCCGGCGGCGGGGCCGCGCCGGCCCCGTCGTCCTTCCGGTCCCTCGCAGCCTTGCGGAACATCACGCGGGCCACCGCGCCACCCCCAGGGTCGTCGCCATCCGTTGGCATCGGTTACCCGGGGTTGGGGAGCACATGCGGGACGCGCCGGTCTCCGGTGGAACGGTAACCGGGTGCGGTGACCGTTCTCCGGCCTGTGGCCCGCATTCCGCGGACCGTTCCCCCGGCAGGCGCCGACAGGGCGCCGGACAGGGGCTGTTGGGGCGGGATGCGGTGGCCCGGCGTCGCTCGGGCGAGTTCCGGCACGTCAGCGGAGGGCGGCTTCATTCGTTCTGACGGCCCGTCCGCTCCTCACCACGTCACGGGCAGGGCCTCGGGCCCGCGGATGAGCACGCCGCGCTGCCAGCGGAGCTCCGTCACCGGGACGGCGAAGCGCAGCCGCGGGAAGCGGTCCAGGAAGGCCGAGACGAGGAGTTCGGTCTCCATCCGGGCGAGCAGGGCCCCTACGCAGTAGTGCGGTCCGTGGCCGAAGGCCACATGCGGATTCGGCCTGCGGGTGAGGTCGATCCGGTCGGGTTCCGGGAAGACGTCCGGGTCGCGGTTGGCGGCCACGTAGGAGACGTGGACGGGCTCCCCGGCGCGGATCCGGACCCCGCCGACGGTCACGTCCTCCAGCGCGACCCGGGAGAGTCCCACCGCGTTGCGGTGCGGGATGTAGCGCAGCAGTTCGTCGATGGCCGAGGGGCGCAGGGCGGGTTCGCTCCGCAGACGGGCCAGGTGGCCGGGGTGGGTGAGGAGGATGTAGAGCATGTTGCCGCAGTTCTTGGTGACCGCCTCGCCGCCGATCTGGAGGAGCACCGCGAAACCGGCGGCCGCCGACTCCGAGACCTCGCCCGCCGCCACCGCTCCGCCCAGCAGTCCGGTCACGTCCTCGCCGTCCCCGGCGGTCCGCTCCCGCATCAGCCCGGTGAAGTAGCCGTGCATCTCCCGCTTGGCCCGTTCGCTGCTCTCCCTGTCCTCGCAGGCGAGGATGAGCGCCGTCCACCGGTGCACGTCGGCGCGGTCGGCGGCGGGCACGCCCATCAGCTCGCAGATGACGGCGAGCGGGAACGGAGCCAGCAGCCGCTCCGTGAAGTCGGCGGGCGGGCCGTCCCGCAGCACGTCCGCGACGAGCCCGTCGAGCGTCTCCCGCGCCCGGTCCCGCAGCCGCTCCACGCCCCGGGCGGTGAAGGCGGGGGCGACGGCACGGCGGACCCGGGTGTGGTCGGGCGGGTCCTGGAAGGCCACGGCGTCCTTCCGGGGGATGAAGTGCGGAGCCAGCCGGGTGATGTCCCGTCCCACGACCGCCTTCCGGCTGAAGCGGGGGTCGTTCGTCACCATCCGGACGTCCTCGTGGCGGGTGACCAGCCAGGCCCAGCCCTCGCCGTACGGCAGCCGGATCCGGGTGACGGGGCCCGCGCGCATCAATTCGGCCATGACGGGATCGAAGTCGACGCCGAAGTGGTCATCCGCGGGCCAGAACCGGACGGGCGGCAGGGGCTCGTCGGGTGCGGCTGTCCCGGTGGCCGCCCCGGCAGCCGTCTCGGCGGTCACCGGGCGGCCCCGCTCACGAGAAGGCGGCCGTGTTCCGGGCCGGCGTCGTCGGAGGTCCAGCGGCCGAGGGACATCTCGGCGGTGATGCCCGGCCCGAATCCGGCGAGCAGGCCGCGCGCGGAGTCGGGGAGGCCGCCCTCGTCGAAGAGCCGCCGCAGGGCGTCCAGAACGACGGCACTGGCGATGTTGCCGTACTCGGTGAGCGTGGCCCGGCTGAAGCGGAAGGCGTCGGCGGGCACGTCGAGGAACTTGCCCAGGTCGTCCAGGATGCGCGGGCCGCCGGCGTGGACGATGTAGAAGTCGAGGCCCGAGGCGTCCCATCCGTGGTCCGCGGCCAGGTCGCGGAGTGCGGGGGCGAGGGGCTCCATGGTGCCGGGCACCCGCTTGTCGAGCTTGAAGTGGAAGCCGGTCGCGCGGACGTCGTAGGCGATCCAGTCCTCGGTGCCGGGGATGAGGTACGAGCCGTTGCGTTCCAGGCTGATGCCGGTGCCGCCGCGGCCGCGGACGACGGCGGCGGCGACGCCGTCCCCGAACAGTCCGTTGGAGAGCAGATTGCCGATTCCGAGATCGTCCGGCTGGTAGCAGAGCGAGCAGAACTCACAGGCGACGATGAGGGCGTTGGCCCGGGGGTGTGCGGCGCAGAAGTCGTGGGCCAGGTTGACCGCCGCGCCGCCGGCCGCGCAGCCGAGCTGGGCGATGGGGAACTGGCGGGTGTCCTCGCGGAAGCCCATGCTGTTGATCAGCCAGGCCGTCAGCGACGGCATGGTGAAGCCGGTGCAGGAGACGAAGACGATCGCGTCGATGTCGGTGACGCGCACCTCCCCGGAGCGCAGCGCCTCCCGGATGACGTCCGGCACCCGTGCCTTGGCCTCGGCCTCGTAGACCGCGTTGCGGGCCTCGAAGCCGGGGTGCCGCAGGGTCTCCTCGATCGGCCGCACCAGATGCCGCCGGCGCACCCCGGTGTTCTCGATCAGACGGAGAGCGAGTCCGAGTCCGGGGTGGTCCGCGTGTCGCGACCGCGCCAGATCCAGGGTCTGTTCCAGCGTGATCACGTGCTCGGGCACGGACACCGCGGGTCTGCACAGCGTAGCCATGGTGGGGGCTCTTCTCTCCGGCTCGTGTTCAACACCTGTGCCGACTGTCCTTCCTCTCCCCGGTCCTTTTTCAACACAAATATGCCGGAAGGGTGGCATGGGATCGGTTCCGGCCGTCCCCGATGACGCCGTACGGCGCAAGGCCCCCGGCCGGAGCACGGCGCTCCGGCCGGGGGCCGTCGCCGGCGCGGGCAGTCACCGCACGCGCCGGGACGCCGGTCACCTCACATCGACATAGTCGTCGGCGGAGTAGACCCAGGAGGTGCTCTCCGTACCGTTGTAGGCGAGCCACCACGAGCCGTCCGCGTCCGGGAGGACCGTGGTGAGCACCCATCCGTTGGCGCCGGTCTCCAGGTCCTTGACGTACCGGTAGAGAGGACTGGAGGGGGAGGCGAAGACGACCCGGACCGGATGCCCGGCGGAGCCGGTGTAGCCGCCGTTCCCCCAGTCGGCGAAACGCAGCGCGCCGAGGATGGCGAGCGGGCGGCCCGCGGCGACCGGCTCGGGGGCGGCGTCCATCGTGAGCCGGGACTTCCGTTTGATCCGCACACTCGCGAAGCCGCTCCGGGTGACGAGCCCCTCTCCGGTGGCGGGATTCCAGTCGTTGGGGACCGCCAGCGCCCACAGCCGCCAGGTGCCGGCCCAGCTGTTGTCGATACGCGCGCTGCCGGTGTCCACGGTGACGGTGAAGCGGCAGGTCGACGTGGTGGAGCTCACCGGCGCGCAGACGGGCCGGGAGACCGGGTCCGCCTGCAGCCGGTGCCCGTTGGGGCCGAGGAGGTTCACCTCGGCGTGGTCCGCGCTGATCCCGGAGTCGTCCCGCGCGGTGAAGGACACCGCGAAGGTCGTGCGGGAGTCCGGGCCCAGAACGAGGTCGCGGCCGGAGTTGACGCTGCCGCCCGTGATCACGGCGGGGCTCGACAGGTCGGCCCGGGCGGCCGGCGCGCCCAGCACCGACAGGGCCATGGCGCCGGTCACGGCGGCGGCGATCCGTCTTCGCATGACAATCCCCCTCACTGGCCGGCGCCCGGAGTCCCGGTTCCCGGGGCGGCGCCGGTGCGGCACACCTTAGGGACGCCATGGAGCGGCGGGGCAGAGGCGGGAGGGGCTTGGTACACGTTCATGACCGCACCGGGACCGCACCGCGGCACACCGCGCCGCCCCGGGGAGCGGAGAAGCCGGCCGGCGGTGAGGCCGTCCCAACGCCCACCGGCCACGGGGTCGTTGGCCGCTCCGACGGACGTTCCGGGGCGATATCGGCCGGCGGCCCGTCAACGGCATCCCTCCAGGGCACCACACGGAGGAGCATGCACGCGAGCGTGACCTCTCATGGCGTCGGATCCGGTACGGTGTCCCGCATCACAGCGCCGGTCCATCGGCGACACTCCATGCTGCGAGCTCGCACATCCGACCTGGCCAACTGACGCCGGTCATCCCCGTCAACTCATCGTGACCTGCGGATATGTGAGTGCGCTCCACTGAAGGGGAGGCTTCTTTGCGGACTGCTGCAATCTGCTATATTGCACATAGGACTATCAATATGCGGAGGTGGCCATCGTGAGCACACCAAGCGCCGCCGTTCAGCGTCTGAGATTGCGAACGGAACTCCGCAAGGCCCGGTCCCGGGCCGGTCTGACCCAGCGCCAGGTGGCCGCCACGATGGAGTGGAGCCCCTCCAAGCTGATCAGGATCGAGGCCGGCGAAGTCGCCATCACGGTCAACGACCTCAAGGCGCTGCTGGCCGAGTACGCCATCACCGACCGCCGCAAGACCGAGGAACTGCTGCAACTGGCCCGCGGCAGCCGGAAGATGCCCTTCAGCGAGTACCGCGACGTCTTCGGCAAGGAGTTCCTGTCGTTCCTGGCCCTGGAGTCCTCCGCCTCGATCATCCGGGGATTTCACTTCTTCGTCATCCCCGGCCTCTTCCAGACGGAGGAGTACATCCGGGCCCTGTCCAAGGAGACCTCCCGGGGCATCTCCCAGGAGCGGCTCGACCGGCTCGTCGAGGCCCGCCTCGCACGCCAGGAACTCCTGGAGGGGGACGAGGGCCCGCAGTTCTTCATGGTCCTCGACGAATCGGTGATCCGCCGTCAGGTCGGCGGGCCGGGGGTGATGCGCAACCAGCTGGAGCGCCTGGCCGACCTCGCCTCCCGCCCCCGGATCACCATCCAGATCCTCCCGTTCAGCGTCGGCGCCCACCAGGGTCTCCTGGGCCCGTACACGCTGTTCGAGTTCTCCGAGGACGGCATGCCCGACTCCGTCTATCTGGAGAACGCGCGTGGCGACTCCTACGCGAGCAACGACCCGGAGATCACCGGAAAGTACCTGGAGGGCTTCTGGGCGCTGGAGGACCAGGCACTCAAGGAAGACATGAGCACCGTCCTGCGGCAGGTGGCGGCGCACTCCGGCGCGGTGAGCGAGGACCTCGTGGTCCGGACCGCGGACGGGGAGCAGCAGGCGGCGGGATGAACGGCATCGACGGACGACCGAGAGACGCAATACGAGACGCAATACGACAGGTGTGACGGCCGAACCCCCGGGCCCGGAGACGGGTCACCGGCCGTACCGAGTCGACCTCGACGAGGCAAGGCGCTGCCCGCGGCCACGAGGCGGCCGCGGTTCCTGACGATTGATCACTGAGGTGACTCATGGACAGGCCGGGGATCTTCACCGGCGGCGGGAGCCGCCGGTACCGGGTACGGGGGCAGGTGCGCGGGCATGGGAGCACGTGACAAGCGTTCCGGTGTCGACACCTGGGTCCACATCTGCAACGAGATCATTCATCACGTACTGCCGTTCCGGGCGCGCACGGTGCACCTCCTGTGGGTGGTCACCATTCCGCCGATGGTGCTGGGCGGGTTCCTCGCCGTCGTCGTCCTGGTGCTGATCCCGAACCCCTATGGCTGGTTCGGTGTCGCCGGATGCGGGGCCGGCGTCCTGCTGACGGCCCGGCTGCGGGCCTGGCTCAGACCGCCGCTCCGGGGCGGCTGGACCGCTACCGGAAGGAGCGCGGCGTCCGGTCCCGGCGAGGCGGCGGCGTCCGGCGACGTGCCGGGAGAGGAGGAGGCGCCCACCAGCCTGCCGCCGCCGTGAAGGCTACGGCGACCACCGTGCCGACCGCCGAACCCGCGGGCCGGGCCACGGCCCAGCCCGCGCCGAAGGCGAGGGTCCCGGCCAGGAGGACGTAGGCGTACCACCACATTCCGGCCATGGGGCCCATGGAGCGAGGCGAACGCGGAAGCGTCGAGCGAGTCATCGGCCGTCCCCCCTTGAGCCCGGTCTCCATCGTCCTCCCACCGGCCCTTGTCGCGGGAGACCGGATTCCGCCACCTGCGAGGACGGGGAATGGCGGCCACGATGCCGCGCCCCTGCGCTCCTCGGCGGCCTTTCTTATGACCATGGCGTAAAAGGCCATATCCGCCCCACCATGTGCCATTGATATTCTTGAACGGGTCGGCTTTTCTCCGCATGTGATCGATTTCTTCCGCGCGGTACTCCACGGGAGTTGGGCCCCCTCGCCGCTGGATCACGTGCTGCCGCGAGACGCCCGGCCGGGCCGTCCGCGCACTGGGCAGAGGAGGCGTGAGTGGTCGAGCCGTGGACGTGGCGCAAGAGCAGCCTCAGCGACGTGAAACCCGACACGTGCGTCGAAGTGGCCTGGACCGACAGCCTGGTCCTGGTGCGGGACTCCCAGTACCCGCAGGGCCCCGTGCTGCGGTTCCGGCCCGCCGGATGGCAGGCGTTCATCGGACACATAGCGGCAGCCCCGGCCCCGGCCGGGAGCACGCCCGGCCGGGGGTAACCCTTACGGCCGGCGCGTCTTTCCCTCCGCGCCCGGCAGCGAGGCCGCGTGGTCCGGGACCCAGGTCTGGGTGTCCCGGGGCGGGCGCTCGTAACCGGTGGCCGGCGGGCGGGGCGGCAGGGTCAGCTCGGGCCGCGGCACCTCCTCGTACGGAACGGTCGAGAGGAGATGGGCGATCATGTTGATGCGGGCCCGGCGCTTGTCGTCCGCGTCGACGACGTACCAGGGGGAATCGGGTAGGTCGGTGTGGGCGAACATCTCGTCCTTGGCCCGTGAGTAGGCCTCCCAGCGGATACGGGACTCCAGGTCCACCGGCGAGAGCTTCCAGCGCCGCGTCGGGTCCGACATCCTGGACCGGAAGCGCCGCTCCTGCTCCTCGTCGCCGACCGAGAACCAGTACTTGCGCAGCAGGATGCCGTCCTCGATGAGCAGCCGCTCGAAGACCGGGCACTGCCCGAGGAAGCGCGCGTGCTCCTCCTGCGTGCAGAAGCCCATCACGCGCTCCACGCCCGCCCGGTTGTACCAGCTCCGGTCGAAGAGGGCGATCTCTCCGGCGGTGGGCAGTTGCTCGGCGTAACGCTGGAAGTACCACTGGCCGCGCTCGCGTTCGGTGGGCGCGGGCAGCGCGACGACCCGGGCCACGCGGGGGTTCAGATACTCGGTGACGCGCTTGATGGCGCCGCCCTTGCCGGCCGCGTCACGCCCCTCGAAGACCACGACGAGCCGTACGCCGCGTGCGCGCACCCACTCCTGCATGACGACCAACTGCTCCTGCAGGCGCAGTAGTTCGCGCTCATAGACCGGGCGGGGCAGCCGGGCGGGCCGACTGCCGGGCGCGGTCCCGGGCGCGGTCTCGGCCGGGCGCGGGTCACGGGACGTGTCGGGCATGTGTGTTCCTCCGGGGGCGGGGCGGGGCGAGGCGGTGTGGTGCGGGTCGGTCGCCGTGAGCGGCCGTCGGTCCGGACCGCCCGGGGCGGCCCCCGGCGGTCCGGACACGGTGAGAGCGGCCCGGGGACACTCTGCCGGGCCGCCCTCACACCCCCCTTTTCTACCCCCCTCATACCCCTCTGGTACCGGCCCCCCAAGGCCGTGGGACCATGCTGCCGACTCGCGGCGGCCCGGCACAGTGCCGAACGGGGAAGGCGCACCGGGACCAATGGGCCCTGTTGCGAACGGACGTTGCCGGCTCGCCGATGTCCGCCGGCGACGCCGCGGTGGCGGCGGAGTCACGGCCGCCGGGGTGCCCGGCCCGGGCCGGTGGTGTCACGGCTGCCGCCTGCGGCCGGTGCCTGCTCCGCGGCCAGCCGGACGAGCACCCACCCGGTGACCGCCGCGGCGGTGAACGCCATGGCCGTGCCGCCCAGCAGGCCGATCAGCCCGACCAGCGGCGCCGGCTGCCCGGGCCGCCACAGCGGCGAGGTCAGAGCGGTGAACACCAGGAGACCGAGCAGCCATCCGGCCGCGCTCCCCGCGATCCACCGGCGGGCCCGCGGCACATGCCGGCGCAGGACCCACCACTGGGCGGTGCCCACGCTGACCAGAAGCAACGGGCCGGCGACCGCGGCCAGGGCCGCGAGGACCGGCACGGGCCAGTCGGCGACCGCGTCGTGCAGGGCCGAGGGCAGCAGGCCGAGCAGCCAGGCGAAGGCGGCCGCCGCGGCGGTGGCCGCCGTCCACCGGCCACCGTCGAGCCGGGGCCACACCCGCCGCAGGACGCGTGCCTGGGCCAGCCCGAGGACCGCCCCCTCGACCGCGCCGGCGGCCACCAGGCCCGTCACGGTCAGCGCCGTGGGTCCGTCCGCTGTCGCCGCTCCCACCACGGCCGGTGCCGCGAAGCCGGCCATCTCCCCCGCCGTGGCCCAGAGCAGCCACTGCCGCCACAGCCGGCGGCCGGACGGCGCGCGGCCGCCGCGCGGCCCTCTCCGGATCCTCACGGTGTGGCCGGAACGGGCGGGGACCGGTGCGTCCCGCCCGTCTCCGGAGGCGTCCACCGCGAGACCGGCTCGTCGGGGGCGAAGGGACCCGCGCGGTAGCTCATGAGAAGCAGCATCACCACGGCGAAGACGACGCTGACCACGATGAGCGTGAGCCCCACGGGGTTGTCGGCGTTGTAGACATACCGGTTCGTCCCCCACCGGCTCTTCTTGAAGACTGGCTCGTCGGGATCGAAGGCTCTGGTCACGCGTCAGATCCTAGGTGGGTCCGCGCCGCCCCCGGGGTGGCGGCGGGCGCGGCCGGGCCGGGTGAGCCGCCGGTGCGCGGCGGCCGGGCCCCCGGTCCGCGCGGTCGCGGGGCACGGAGGCGCGCCCCGTGCTTCCGGTGCATCCGCCCGGTACCCGTTCCGGCGACTGCCTGTTCCCCCGCCGGGGCATACGGGCGTCAGGTCCGGAACAACTCCGCCGCCCCCGGGAGGCTCACCGTGGTCGCACCCAGCGAGACCCAGCCCGCTCCCCCGGCCCCGCCCGGCCGTCACCGCCGTATCCCGTGGTGGGCCAAGGCCGCCGCCGGCCTCGCCGCGCTCGCGCTGCTGTTCACCCTCGTCACCCGGGCGGACATCGTTCCGGGCCTGGACGACCTCTTCGGGGAGGAGACGCACGACCGTTCCGGTCCGGCCCTGCTGGAGTCCATCCAGGACATGAGCCGCTACGAGGGCGCCTCCGGGAACTTCCAGGTCGTCGTCGACCTGGAGAAGGACACCAAGTATCTGCCGGACTCCATCCGGGGGACCAGGACGCTCTACGTCGGTACCGGCAGCGTGAGTTCGTACGTGGACCTCGGAGAACTGGACGAGCGCAGCGTCGTCGTCAACGAGGACCGTACGGCGGCCACCCTCCGGCTGCCCCACGCGCGGCTGGGGAAGCCGGCCCTGGACGCCGACCGTTCGTACGCGGTGTCGAAGCAGCGCGGGCTGCTGAACCGGCTCGGCGACCTCTTCTCCGACAACCCCAACGACGAGCGCGCCGTGAACCGGCTCGCCGTCCGGCACATCGCCGAGGCCGCCGAGGAGAGCGAACTGGCCGAGCGGGCCGAGAAGAACACCAGCGCGATGCTCCGCGGCCTGCTGACCTCGCTCGGCTTCGAGAAGGTCACCATCCGGTACGGCGGGGAACGCTGACTCCGGGCCGGGAGAGCTCCGTTCCCCGGCCCCGCTCCCCCGGCCCGGCCCACCGCGCGCCCGCCGGCCCCGGGATGTGACGTGCGGAGGGCCGGCGACCCGGGTCGCCGGCCCTCCGCCGTTCCGTCCTCCGCCCCCCGCCCGCGCGACACGCGGTCAGTGACCGCCCCGCCGGGTGCTCTTGCGGTAGCCGAAGGGGCCCGGCAGATCATGGCTGGTGGTGGTGCGCCCGCTCGTGCTGTACGTCCGCTTCGGGCCCTTCCCCGAGCCGAACGTGACCGACATGGAACGGCGGTTGAGGTTCAGCCGCACTCCGGGCAGGATGCGGAAGCTCTTGCGGAAGGTGACAGGCACGGTTCCCTCTCCTCACTGCCCTCCGGCGAGGGCTCGGCGGTCCGGTTCCCTTCCTCTTCTGCCCCCGGAACGCCGGAAGGTGCCTGCCCGTCATCGCCGCCGGGCCGGCGGAGTTCAGCCGGCGGCCAGCAGCCGGGCGATGACGCGGCCGAAGAGGAGGCGGCCGGCCAGGGCCGTCGGGCGGTCGAGGAGCCGCGGCAGTCCGGTGACGCGCAGATCCTCGCTCCAGACCACCTCGGCCCCGGTGCCGTTCTCGCGGACCTCGATCCCGGCCCAGCCGGTCACGACCCGGCCGCGCTTCTCCATCCGGCAGCGGCCCGGCCGGCCGGCCCCGGGGGGCTCCCAGACGACGACCTCCATGGGGTCCGCGAACACGGCCCGCCCGACACCGGTACGGGCGGTGAAGACGGTGCCGGGGCGGGTCGGCGCGGGCGGGGGCGGGGCGACCGTGATGCGCGTCAGCGGTACGTGGTCCGCGTGCCGTTCCCAGTCGGTGACGCGCCGCCAGGCCTCGCCGGCGGGCAGCGGCGTACGGCGGGTGATGCGGAAGAGGGCCACCGGACGACTATAGGCACCGGTGACGCCCGGCCCGCCGCTCCGACCCGGCCTCCCGCACGTTCCGCCCTTCCGCCGGAGGGGTGCCCGCGGAAGGGCGGGAGCGGGAGTTCTCGGGGCGGTGCGGTCAGGGGACCGGGCCGCAGTGCGGCCGGGTGCCGGTGACGACGGTGGCGTCCAGGTCCTCGGAGTGGCCGACGCGGGGGATCAGCCCGGCGGCGGCGAAGACCCCGGCGGTGTCCGGCGCCTGGTGCCCGCCGGTCTCGATCAGCAGGTGTCCGCCGGGGGCCAGCCAGCGGAGGGCCCCGGCGGCCACGCGCCGCTGGATCTCCAGCCCGTCGGCGCCTCCGTCGAGCGCGGTGAGCGGTTCGTGGTCGCGGGCCTCCGGCGGCAGCAGCGTGATGGCCCCGGTGGGCACGTAGGGCGCGTTGGCGACGAGGATGTCCACCCGGCCGCGGAGCCGGGCGGGCAGCGGCTCGTAGAGGTCGCCCTCGTGGACCCGGCCGCCGGCGGGAGCGAGGTTGCGGCGGGCACACCGCACCGCGGCCGGGTCGATGTCGACGGCGTGGAGCTCCACCCGCCCCAGCGCCTCCGCCAGGGCCGCGCCGACGGCGCCCGAGCCGCAGCACAGATCGACGACGACGGGCGCCGGGCGCCCGGGGCCGGCCGGCGGGCCGCAGGCCGCGGCGCGGTGGACGAGGAACGCGGTCCGGGGGCGCGGGACGAAGACCCCGCGGTCCACGGTGACGCGCAGACCGCAGAACTCGGCCCAGCCGAGGACGTGTTCCAGGGGGAGGCCGCCGGCGCGCCGGTCCACCAGGGCCGTGAGCCGGTCCGGGGTGGGCGCCGCGGAGATGAGCAGGCGCGCCTCGTCCTCGGCGAAGACACAGCCGGCGGCGCGCAGCCTGGCCACGACGGCGGCGGTGGCCGCGGAGCGCCACGGGGCGCCGGAGGGCGGGACAGGCGGGAGAGAAGGAGAAGAAGGGACAGAAGCGGACGACGAGGGAAAAACCGGCATGGGAACCTTCCGGAAACCGAAGGGCGCCCTCCCGGTCACCTATCCCGGACGGACCGTACGTCCACGAGAGGAGAGCACCCGGCCTGCGACAGCGGTAATGGGTCCCACCTCCTCGGTCGTGCACTGCTCGGGTCCGCCACACTACCGCAGCACGGCCGCAACGTCCGTGGATTCCAGAGCAGTTCGGCCGCGCTCCCGGCCGGACCGCCCGGCTTCCGGCCCGGTGTGCCCCGGTTGCACGAGGGTGCGGGGGCGGGCCGGCCGGAACGCTCCCGGGCGCGCGGTGCGCGCCGTCCGCGCGGCGCGGGCCGCTCCCGGGCCAGCATGGCGGGACGCATCGGGGGAAGGTAGGGCAGTGGCCGGAGCACAGCTGCGGCCGGTCGGGGCGAGCGGTGCCGTATCGTCTCGTATGACCGGCTTCTCTTCGCAGCCGCGTGAGGATCCGGCGACAGTGCGAACAGCTGGGAGGACCCCATGAACCAGGTTGGCGGCGCCGGGGTCGGCGTGGAACGCGATGTGTTCATGCGGACGCTGCTGCGGGAACTGGCCACGTCCCTGGAGTCCGTGGTCGGGCTGCAGGAGGCGTCCGGCTACATCAGCCTGGTCGGGCAGTCGGTCGGTCTGCAGCTCAACGACACCTACACACGTGCCCTGTCGCTGGACAAGCTCAGCCGCGAGCAGGTGGCCGAGGTGATGGTCGACTTCAAGCAGCGCATCGGTGGCGACTTCCACCTCATCGAGCAGGACGAGGAGAAGATCGTCCTGGGGAGCCGCAGCTGCCCCTTCGGGGAGCAGGTGAAGGGCCGGGAGTCGATGTGCATGCTCACCAGCAACATGTTCGGCACGGTGGCGGCCCGCAACCTCGGCTATGCCCGGGTGGACCTGGAGGAGACGATCGCCCGGGGCGCCACCGGCTGCCGCGTCGTCGTGCATCTCGTGCCGCAGCCGGACGACTCCGGGGAGAACTCGTCCCTGGGCCGGGAGTACTTCGACGACTCCGGTCTGGTCGGCCGTGTCCCCTCGCCGGGTCCGGTGACTGGATGAGCCTGGATCTCTTCCGGGCCATCACCAAGCTGCTGCCGCACCCCGTTCTGCTGGCCACGGCCGGCGGGCGGATCCTGGCGGTCAACACGGCCGCGACACGCTTGGTCCCGGAACTCCGGGCGGGTGCCGACCTGTTCGCCCTGGCCGACGAGAACACCGACGGTCTGCGGGGCCACCTCGGGCACTGGCTGCGCAGCGGGGACCCCCTGCCGGGCTCCCTGAAGATCAAGGACTCCCGCGGGGACCTCATCCCGTTCCGCTGCCACGGCGCCCGCGCGACGTGGTGGACCGGCCCGGAACCCGCGATCCAGCTCCATCTGACGCGTCTCGACCACACCGACCAGTTCGTGGCGCTGAGCCAGCAGGTGCGGGCGCTCAACAAGGAGATGGCCTTCCGGCGGGCCGCCGAGGCCGAGCGGGAGCATCTGCTCGTCGCCGAGCAGACGGGGCGCATCCGGCTGAACCGCCTGTACCGGCTCACCGCGGCTCTGGCGGCCGCGGCGACCCCGGCCGCCGTCGTCGAGGCCGTGCACGACACCGCGCCCGCCGCGCTCGGCGCCCGGTCGGTCGGCCTGGCCCTGCACTCCGAGCGGCTCGTGCCGTCCCTCGGTCCCGCGGACAGCCTCCGCGCGGCGGCCGGCGACAGCTGGACCGACCTCGACCACGGCCATGCCCCCGCCCTGCCGGAGCAGGGCCCCGGACCGGACGCCACCACGAGCCGGACGGACGGGGTGGCCGAGGCGGCCGGGGCGGACACGGGCGGGCGGGAGGCCGCCCCCGGCTCCCCCGCCCGCGTACTCCGGCTGCCCCTGGAGGCGGACGGGCTGTCGCTGGGCGAACTCAGCATCGACCACGACGGCGGCCCCCCGCCGGACGAGGCCCACGTCACGGCCATCGCCCAGCAGATCGCGCAGGCCCTGCGACGGGCCGGCCTGTACGAGCACGAGCACCGCCTCGCGGAGCGGCTGCAGCGCAGCCTGCTGCCCGTCCTGCCGGTCATCGACGGCCTCGACGTGGCCGGCCGCTACGCCCCCGGCAGCGATCTCGTCGACGTGGGCGGCGACTGGTACGACGTCCATGTGCTCGACGGCGACCACATCGGGCTCACCATCGGGGACGTCGCCGGCCACGGCCTGTCCGAGGCGACCGCCATGGGGCAGATCAGCGCCGCGCTCCGCGGCATCGTGCTGCGCCACGGGCGGCGGCCCGGCGCCGTCCTGGCCGAGCTGGACCACTTCCTGCGCGCCTACCACCCCGGCCGGATGGCCACCGCCTGCTATCTCGTGCTGCACCGGCCGTCGGGGACACTGCACTACGCCCGCGCGGGCCATCTGCCGCCGCTGCTCATCCACGCCGACGGCAGCAGCAGCTTCCTGGACCGGGCGCTGGCGCCGCCGCTGGGCATGGTCAACGACGTGGCCTACACGGAGAGCGAGGCGCGGATCACCGCCGGGGAGACACTGCTGCTCTTCACCGACGGCCTCGTCGAGCGCCGCGGCGAGATCCTCGACGCCGGGCTCGACCGGCTGACCGGACTCGCCCGCCGCACGGCCGGGCTGTCCGCCGACGAACTGTGCGAGGTCTTCCTCCACCACCAGCCCAGCGCCGACAAGCCCGACGACTGCGCGCTGCTGGCGCTGCGCACGACCCGCCCGGAGGCGCGGGACGACGGGCGGCGGAGAAGCGCGGGGCGCCGAGAGGGCGGGCCGCCGGGGAGTGATCCCCCGCTGCCCCGGCCTCGGCCGCGGTGCCGGTCTCGCGGTGCGGTCTCGTCGCGGTGCGGTCTCGTCGCGGTGCGGTATTCGTCGCGGTGCCGCGAGCGGAACGCCGGCGGCACGGAAGCCGTCTCAGCCCTCGACCCGGTCCTGGGTGAAAGTCCAGGCGTACTGCAGCCAGTCGGAGAGGGCCACGGCCGTCAGCCCGGAGGCCACCAGCCGGGTCGGGCGCGGCGCGACGGCGTACGAGCAGACCAGCGCGCCGGAGATCCAGACGGAGAGGCAGAACGGGCAGGCCAGCAGGTCGCCCACGGCCCGCCGCGGACCGTTCCCCTGAGGTTCGTCCATGACCTCCCCGGCGCTCAGATCCGCCGTGCGCCGGGTGAACGGCGCACGGACGAAGCCCGCGACCTTGCTCTTGCTGACCAGCCGGGACGCCTTGTAGACGGCCGTGCCCAGGACCAGCACGTCCCAGGGCGGCACCCGCTCGGGCAACCGGCGCCCGGACTTCCGCAGGCCGAGGGCGAAGAGACCCACCCCGCCGGCGAAGCCGGCGGTCAGGGCGGCGTATCCGCCGAGCGGGACCTCGCGGTCCGGGGCGTACGCGCCGTCGTGCCGGCCGGCCGTCCGCGGCCGTCCGTCCGGGTGCCGCGGGTGCTCGGGCGGGGTGGGGCCGGGTGGCCGGGGAGGGGGAGGCATCGGTTCTCCGTACGTTGTCCGAGTGGGTCGCGCGCCGTCCACGCCGTGGCGCGGACGGCGCACCGTGGCGTCCGGGCGCACCGCCCGCGGGGGTCAGCCGGCGGCGGCCGCCGGGCCGGAGAGAGCGTCCGGCACGGCGGGTGCGGCCGGGCCGGGGGCCGACGCCAGGCGCCGCCGCGCCTCGGCCAGGGCTCTGTCGACCGTGCGGGTGCCGGTGGACACGCAGAGCGTGTACGCGGTGTCCTCCAGGCGCCGGCGCAGTTCCGGGCCCGGTTCGCCGCTTCCCGCCGGCGCCTGCAGGGTGGTGTAGCGGTCGACGAGGTCGCGCAGGACATCGGGGTGGGCCATCAGCACGGTGGTCCTCCAACGGTGAGGGGGTGGTCCTTGCTTCGGCTGCCCCGCCCATCACTGCATATGCCGACAAAGCGGCGGCCGGTCCGCCGGTTCCGCCGCGGCTCCGGGGGACAGGATGAGAGGGCGCACGGAACGGGTGCCGGACCTGACGCACCGCCACCGCCGGGCCGGCCGCCCGGGCGGTGGCGGCTCGGTACAGGGGGCACGGCCCCGGCGACCCCTCGGGGAGGCGCCGGAAGAAGGAGGAGAGCGAGCGATGCCCGATCCCACCGGAGGACAGCCGTCCCACCCGCCCGCGCCCTGGGTGTCCCGGGGCGAGATGTGGTTCGGCCTGCTGCCCGTCCGGCGCCCGCCGGACCTGCCGCCCGATGTCCGCCCGCTCGGGCCCCGGAACCGGATCGCCGTGGGCGTGGTGCGGTACCGCGAGGGGACCCTGCGCTACGACGAGCTGGCCCTCGGCCCGCTGGTCCGCCGGGGCCGCCGCGCGGGGCTGCTGATCCAGCGGATCTGGGTCGACGACGACGCGTCCGTGCGGGGCGGCCGCGCCATCTGGGGCCTCCCCAAGGAACCGGCCGGGTTCACCTGGGCCGGGGACTCCCTCCGGGTCGGCGACGACGGGGGGACGCTGGCCCGGTTCACCTTCCGCCCCGGGCGCGGGCCGCTGTCCGCGCTGCCGCCGCTGCCGGCGGTGCTCCCCGGGTTCGGGGGGACGCCGGGGCGGCGCCTGTTCATCGCCGGACGGCTCGTCGGCAGGCCGCGCCGGGAGGCCATGACCGTCACCGAGTGGTCGGACCGGCTGCCGCCGCTGCGGCACGGCCGCGCCCGGCCCTCCCTGGCCGTCCGGCCGTTCCGGATGACCGTGCCCGGGCCGGTGCGCTGCTGAGCGCGGCGCGGCGCGGCGGCCGGGTGACCGCGCGGGCGGCGGACGGCGGGGCGTGACGAGTCCGGGGGTCTGCACCCCCGTGTCAGACCCCCGGACTGTTTTTCCGAGTAAACAGTGACGCCGAACGCGTGCGCAAGGGACAGCCCTCCGGCGGTCCAACTCCGGCCGGAACCAGACGCGTTGGCCTCGACCCGGGGTGGGATACAGTGACCGACTGGACACCGGCGCGGACCGTTCCGGGTTCGCGCGTCGCGTTGCGCCGCCCCGGCCGTGAGCCGGCCGGGGAGCCGCCGGAGACGTGAAGTGGGGGCCGACCCATGAGTGGCTCAGCCGTACCTCCCGGGGACGAGCCCCGCACCCTCGCGGAGAAGATCACCTGGCTGCTGGAGAACGCCTTCCCGGCGGGCGGCGGCCCCGGCGGGAGCAGCGTCCCCTCGGACCGCCAGGTCGTCCAGGCCATCAACGAGCGCGCGGGCCGCCATGTCATCGGGCACACCACCTTCTGGAAGCTCCGCACCGGGAAGACCAACCCCGAGACCGGCAGGCCCTACACCGCCTCGGACGACATCCTCCAGGGCATCGCGGAGTTCTTCGACGTGGACCCGCGGTTCTTCAAGACCCGCAGCGAGGTGGTCGGGCAGGTCGTGGAGTCGCTGCGTTTCCTCCGCTCGGTGCACAACGGCGACATCACCGGCATCGCCGGCCGCGGCATCGGCGACGAGGGCCTCTCCCGGGAGTTGCTGGCCTTCATGAACGAAGTGCTCGCCGACTTCCGGGACGGCGCGGGAGCCGAAGCGGCACCGGGCACGGGAACCGGAGGGACGGCGGGCACGGGAACCGGGAACCCGGGCCCCGGGCGGGAGCGTCCGCACTAGAATCGTCCGCCCACCGCACGGCCGCGCCCGCACTGCGTATCCCCGCCAGAGCCCCCACAGAGGCCGCCGATGTCCCTGCGCCGACTCCGGAGAAACTGCGAAGAACGCCTCGCCGACCTGCCCGTCCCCAGCCCCTTCTCCGTGCCCGCCCTCGTGCGGAACATGGAGGCGGTCAGCGGCCGCCGCATCATCCTCATGCCGCTGCCGGACCATATGCAGCACCCCGACACCGCCTGCGGTCTGCGGGTGAAGACCCCGCGCTGGAGCCTGGTCCTCTTCAAGCGGCGGGCCACCGAGAACCAGACCAACCACACGATCCTCCACGAGCTCGGCCACGAGTGGTTCGACCACGGCGGCACCCTCACCCCGGAGGACCTGCACCGTCAGATCCCCACCCTGGGGCCGCGCCTGATCGCCCGTTTCACCGGCGGGGTCGCCATCCAGGCCCGTGCGCACTACGACACCGTCGAGGAACGCGAGGCCGAGGTCTCCGCCTCCCTCATTCCGCTCATGGCCCGGGACCAGCCCGTCCGCGACGACGTGCTCGGCCGTCTGGACAGCTCCCTCTCCCGGCCCATCGCGAGCCGGCGCCGACGGCGCCCCTGACCCCTTGCCCCGGAGGAAACGACCCGTGCTCGACTTATTCGGCTACGCCGTGGCCGGCATCATGACGGCCGTCGCCCTGTGGCGCCTCCCCTCCGCGCTCTGGGGCGACGCCCAGCGCCGGGCCCTGTGGGGCTGTTACGCGGGCTTCGCCGCCGCCCTCTGGCTGAAGACCAGGGCGGTGCGGCTGGGCCTGGACCGCTCCCCCGTCACGGACCTCGACATCCTGCTCAAGCACTACGTCTCCACCGCGGCGATCCTCGCCATCCTCAGCTACATCGTCGCCATGTACGGCACCTCGCCCGGCGACGACGGCGACGGCGCGATACCCCGGCACGTCGCCGTCTCCCGGTGGGTGGCCCGCGTCGCCACCAAGGCGGCCCTCGGCGCGCTGGCCCTGATGACCGTGCTGTTCTTCACCGTCGTGGACCGCAGCAGGCCCAGCAACCACTTCCTCGCCGAGCACGCCGGACAGCCCGGCGCCACCGCCTATATGACGGTCTTCTACGCCTTCCTCACCGCCGCCACCGTGGTCTGCGCCTATCAGTGGACGAGCCAGACCCTGCGCGCCGAACGCCCGCTGCTCCGGATCGGCCTGGGCATGATGGCCGTCGCCATGTTCCTCGGCGTCGCCTATGTGACCAGCCGCGTCGCCTTCATCTGGGTCAGTGTCGCCGAACCGCCGGGGCGGGCGGTGGCCGACCGCTTCGAAGCCGTCACCGAGGCGGTGCAGCTGCTGGTCTTCGTGCTCTTCGCCCTCGGCGCCAGCGTGCCGAGCGCCGCGGCGGCCGTCCGCCGGTGGCGCCACTGGCGGGCGCTGGCCGCGCTGTACCCGCTGTGGCGCGATCTGATGGAGGCCTTTCCGGCCATCCCGTTCGACCCCCCGGCGGGCCGCCTGCGCGAGCTGACCCGCACCGACATGCCCGTCGGCGTCCGGCTCGACCGGTGGGTGCACGACATCGGCGACGCCGTCGACAAGCTGCGGCACCACGTCCCCGACGAGCTGCTGCCCGCCGCCCGCGCGGCCGCCGAGGCCGGTGCGCCCGCCGGTGAGGAGCGGCCCACCGCCGAGGCCTACTGGATCAGGAGCGCGCTGCGGATGAAGTCCGACGGGGCGCCGCCCGGCCCCGCCGCCGCCTTCGCGACCACGCCGGGCGCCGACATGGAGGAGGAGGTCTCCTGGCTGCTGCGCGTCCACGCCGCCTACGCCCGGGTCACCGCCGAGCGGACGACCGCCGTTCTCCGCACCGTGGGACAGAGCGCATGACGACGACCGAGACCACCGGCCCCGGCTCCGCCCCCCGCCCCGGCTCCGGACGCGGCTCCCGGTACGGGCGTGCGGCCGCCGCCCGTGCCGTCACCGATCTCTTCCAGCCCCGGAACGTGCTGCTCGCGGGCATGACGGGGATCGGGTCGGCCGCGGCGGGCGGCTGGTGGGGGGTGCCCTGGGGACTGCTGGGCGCCCTCTGCTCGGGGATCATCCCCGCCTGGTACGTGGAGTGGGAACGCCGGCGGGGCACCTGGGGCTGCCGGCACGTGGTGGACCGCACGCAGCGCGCGCCGATCTTCTTCGTCATCCTGGGCTCGATCGGGCTGGGGACCGCCGTGATGCTGCTCGGCGGCGCGCCCGCGGGAGTCCTCACCGCGATGCTGGCGCTCTGGGCCATGACCGTGGGCCTGCTCGCGGTCAACACGGTCTGGAAGATCAGCGTGGACTGCGCGGTGGCCGCCTCGGTGGTCGCCATGCTCGGCGCCGTCCACTCCCCGTGGTGGCTCGCGGCCGTCCCGCTGGTGGTCGCCGTCTGCTGGTCCCGGGTCGCCCTGGGGTACCACACGGTCGCGCAGACCCTCGCGGGCTCCGCGCTCGGCGGAGCGACCGCGGGCGCCTTTCTGATCGGGTGAGACCGCGCCGCGCGAGCCCGGCGCCCGGGGCGGGCGGAGCGCGGTACGGGCCCGTCAGCGCCGGTGCGCTCCGCCGCCGCCCAGGATCTTCACCTGCTTGCTCCGCGCCTTCCCGTACCCGCCCTTCCCGGACGACGCGGCGGTCGCGCCGGCGGTGCGGAGCCCCTGGGACCCCTCCGGTGCGGAACGGGCGGAGGCCGCCGCCGGGCCGGGTGTGCCGGGCCCGCCCTGCGGGTCCCGGGCAGGCCGCTGCGGCGCGGGGCCGGACGCGGCGGAGGAACCGGACCGCTTCTCCGCCTGCCGGGCGGAGACCGTCTCCTCCTGCTCCGCCGCCTCCGGCTTCTCCTGGCTTCCCCCGTCCTCCGCGGCCGGGGCCTCGGGCGCGGGCTGCTCGGGGCCGGTGCCGGCGGGCGGGGACGCGGACTGCTCGCCGCTGCCGGGGGCGTCGGCGGGAGCCGCCAGCGCGGTGCCGAGCAGCGCGGCGAGCACCGCCGTGCCCGTGGCCGCCAGCAGGCGGCGGCTCCGCGCCGGCTGCCGGGGAACGCCCGGCAGGGTGTCACCGCCGGACCGCCCTCCGGCGGGCACCGGCCCGGCGGGCGCCGCGGCCGGGGCAGCGGGCACGGTGCCGGACGGGAAGCCGCCGGCCTGCTGGACGGCGGGCCCGTGGGCGGAGGCAGCGGCGGCCCCGTCGCCGCACAGGGCAGCCAGTGCGGTGCGGCAGTCGTGGGAAGCGGGCCGGGCTCCGGGGTCGAGGGCCGTCATCGCCCGGAGGAGGGCGGCCACGTCCTCCGGCAGGGAGCCGGGGAGCACCGGCGGGCGGTGCAGGCGGGCGATGGCCGCCTCCAGCGGGGCGCCGTGGTACTCCAGACCGCCCTTGAGGCACTCCAGCAGGACCAGGCCGAGAGCGTAGACGTCCGCGGGCGGTCCCGCCCCCTCACCCGTGACCTGCTCGGGCGCCATGTAGGCGGCGGTGCCGACCAGGGTGCCGGTGGAGGTGTGCGCGGTCGTGCCGACCAGCTGCGAGATGCCGAAATCGGTCAGATACGGGCTGCCCCCGGTGTCCAGCAGGATGTTGGCGGGCTTCACGTCGCGGTGCACGATCCCCGCGTCGTGCACATGGGCCAGGGCGTCCGCAAGGGCGGCGCCGAGCCGGGTGACCTCCCGCAGCGGCAGGGGCGCGGTCGCGCGGTCGCGCAGGGTCCGTCCCGGCACCAGTTGCATGACGAGGTAGGCGCTGCCGTCGTGCCGGCCCATGTCGTAGACGGTGACCAGTCCCGGGTGCCGCAGCCGGGCCAGGAGGAGGGCCTCCTGGGTGAACCGTTCCTCCATCTCCGGTTCCGTACCGGGCCGGAAGACCTTGACGGCCACCGGCCGCCCGAGGCGGAGGTCCACCCCCGCGTACACATCCGCGACACCTCCCGAACCGAGATGCCGGTCCAGACGGTACCGCCCGGAGACCGGGCCGGCGGAAGTCAGTGATCGCGGCGGTGACGGACAGTCCCACATGCGTACTCCCCACACCCCTGGAATCGGCGGGGCGGCACTTGACGACAACACGGACATCACACGCTGTGGCCGCGTCTACCCGGCCGGCCCCGCCCCATCCGTCCGGAATCGGATCACTCGTCCGCCGGGAGCGGGTATGGCCCCGGGCCGCGTCGTGCCGTGCCGTGCTGTGCCGGCCGCGAGTCATGCCCGCTCGACGTGGGGGCCGGACTGCCGGCCACCCGCCCCGAGGGTGTCCACGAGCCGGAGGATCTCCATCGGCAGCGGGAAGATGAGGGTGGAGCTCCGCTCGTCGGTGACCTCGGCCATCGTGGAGAGGATCCGCAGCTGCATGGCCGCGGGGTGCTCCTCCAGCCGTTCCGCGGCGTCCGCCAGCGTCTGCGCGGCCTCGAACTCGCCCTTGGCGTGGATGACCTTGGCGCGCCGGTCCCGTTCGGCCTCCGCCTGCCGCGCCATGGCGCGCCGCATGGGCTGGGGCAGTTCGACGTCCTTGACCTCGACGAGGGTGACCTTGACGCCCCAGGGGTTGGTCACGTCGTCGATGATGCGCTGGAGCCGCTGGTTGATCTCGTCCCGGTTGATCAGCAGCTCGTCCAGGTCCACCTGGCCGAGGATGCTCCGCAGGGTGGTCTGGGCGATCTGCGAGGTGCCCTTGATGTGGTCCTCGATGGCCACCACGGACCGGTTGGGGTCGACGACGTTGAAGTACGTCACGGCGTTGACCCGGACGGTGACGTTGTCCTTGGTGATGATGTCCTGCGGCGGGATGTCCATGGTCACCGTGCGCAGGGAGACCCGGATCATCCGGTCCACCACGGGGATGATGACGAACAGCCCGGGGCCCTTGGCCCCGATGATGCGCCCGAGCCGGAAGACCACTCCGCGCTCGTACTCCGGGACGATCTTGATGGCGGCCATCGCCAGCAGGAGCAGGACTCCCACGGCGGCGAGGATGCCGACCAGTGCTCCGTTCATGGTCACTCCTTCTCGGAAGGCGGCCGGTCCCCACCGGGGCCGGCGTGTTCGACGACGAGTACGAGGTCCTGCCGGTCCACGATCCGGACGAGCTGCCCCTCCGCCAGGGGGGTGTCCCGGCCGAGGACGTCCCACCACGCGCCGTCGAGCAGCACCTGGCCGCGGTCGCCCTCGGCCCGGCGCACGACCACCTCGCGTCCGAGGAGGGCTTCCTCCCCGGTGGCCGGCGGACCGCGCCGGGCCCGCCAGGCCAGGCGGCCGGCGATCAGCGAGCCGGCTCCCACCACGAGGGCGGTGGGCCACAGCACGGCCGGATCGACCTCGGTCTCCCCGCGGAAGAGGAAGATCCCGGCGAACACCAGGGCGACGGTGCCGCCTCCGGCGAACGCCCCGATACCGGGGGTGAGCACCTCGCCCGCGAAGAGCGCGGCGGCGAGGAGGATCAGGAACAGCCCGGCCACGTGGAAGGGCAGGACGCTCAGCGCGGTGAAGCCGAGGAGCAGGGCGATGGCGCCGATGACCCCGCCGAAGCCCATGCCGGGGCTGGCGAGTTCGTAGATGACGGCCAGGGTGCCGATGGACAGGAAGAGGTACGCCAGTTCGGGGCTGGCCAGCATCTGCCGCAGCTCGCCGAAGAAGCCGAGGTCGTACTCCACGACGCGGGCGCCGGCCGTCCGCAGCACCACCTCACGTCTCCGGTCCTCCGAGCCCACCTCGACCCGCCGGCCGTCGGCCGCGTCGAGCACGGCCCGGCGGGAGGGCTCCACCAGGTCGACCACGTTCTGCCGCAGCGCCGCGCGGTCCGAGATGGAGGTCCCCTCGCGGACCATGTCCTCGGCGAAGCCGGTGTTGCGCCCGCGCTGCTCGGCGATCGAGACGGCGAACGCGGCGGAGTCGTTGACGACCTTCTCGCTCGCCTCCTCCCCCTGGCCGCCGACCGGGGTGCCCGCGCCGATGTGGGTGCCCGGGGCCATGGCCGCGACATGGGCGGCCATGGTGATGTAGGCGCCCGCCGAGGCGGCACGCGCCCCGGAGGGCGAGACGTGGACGATGACGGGGACCCGGGCGTTGAGGAAGGCCCGCACGATGCCCCGGGTGGACTCCAGCAGCCCGCCCGGGGTGTCCAGTTCGACCAGCAGCGCGGCGTGGTCCCCGGCCTCCGCCCGGCGCAGCCCGTCTTCGAGGTGGCCCTCCACGACCGGGGTGATGGTGCCGTCGACCCGGGTCGCCAGCACCGTCCGCTCCTCCGCCGGCGCGGCACCCGCCGCCGGCAGGGCCAGGAGCCCGGCCAGGACGGCGAGGAAGACCGAGGCGCACAGCCGGACGGGGAACGACGGCGCGCCGCCGGGACCGGGCGGACGGTCCCGGCGCCGCCGCCGGCGGGCCGGACCGGTCCGGCCGGGGGGCTCTGCTTCTGCTGCCCGCGCCATGGATGTCTCCTGAGAGGGGCCTCGCACCGCGGTGTCCGCACCCGGGACTCCACCCCTCAGGGACCGGGCCGGGCGCGGACGCCGGGGCCGGGTTCCCCGTTCTCCGGATGCCAATCCGCCAACGTGCCCGGTTCGGCCGTCAGTTGCCGGAAGGAGAGGGGGTGAGCACGACGAAGTCCGCCCCGAAGGGGTCGGCGCAGACGGCCATCCGGCCGACGCCCTCGGCGGTCTCCGGCCCCATCTGCACCGTGCCGCCGTTCTCCGTGACCTTCGCGACCGTGGCGTCGCAGTCCTCGACCGCGAAGACCGGGTGCCAGTAGGGGCGCCCGCCGGTCTGCTGCAGATGCTCCGCCGGGAGTTCCATGATGCCGCCGTGCATCCGCTCCTCGCCCTTGCCGGCGGGGCCGATGAGGATGTAGGTGCCGCCTCCGCCGGGCATCTCCATGTCCTGCGTCTCCCAGCCGAGGAGGCCGCGGTAGAACTCCCGCGCGGCGGCGCCGTCGGTGGTGTACAGCTCGACCCAGCACAGGGCTCCCGGCGCGTCCACGGACTCCAGGCCCGGCTCCCGCGCCCCGGGCTGCCAGAGGGCGAACTCTCCCCCGAGGGGGTCGGTGAGCTGGGCCATCCGGCCCTCACCGCCCATGTCGGACGGGGGCACCCGCACCGCGCCGCCGTCCCGCTCCACGGCCTGGGCCGCGGCGTCCGCGTCGGGGGTGAGGAAGTAGACCGTCCAGGCGGGGCGGGCGCCCTCCTCGGTGAGCGGACCGGCCGCGGCGACCACCCGGCCGTCCCGGCGGAACACGCCGTATCCCCCGGCCTCCGGGCCGGCGGACCGGAACTCCCAGTCGAAGACGGCGCCGTAGAAACCGGTCGCGGCGCCGACGTCGGGCACGCCGAGATCGATCCAGCAGGGGGAGCCGGTGACGAAGTCAGTGGTGATCACGGGGGTTCCTTTCGCGGGCCGTCCGTCGTTGCCGTGGGATCAGCCTGCCACCGGCCACCGACAGCCGCCCGGCGGCCGTCCCCCGGCCGGCTCCGGCGGGGGGACGGGCGCGTCCGGGCGGGGCACCGCGCGCCTACCGCTCCGGGGCGTCCCCGAAGTCGTCCTCCGCTCCGCTGATCGTCTCGTCGAAGACGGGAGTCAGGAAGGGGTTCGTGGCGGGGGGCCCGGAGGCCGCCGCCGTGGTGGTCCGCTCCGCTTCGACGGCGGAGAAGAGCGAGGTCGTCTGGTGGATGGGAGGTCTCCGGTTCAGGGGAAGGACGGCCGGTACGGCCGGACGGCGCCGTCTCGGGCGCCGGTGGGGGCGGCCGCCCGGTCTCGGGCGCCGCCGTCCGGGGCCGCCGGCACGGGGACCACGGGGTGGCCGGGCCGTACCGGAAGCCTCGCGAGGTGGCCGGCGCGCCCCCGGAGCCGGCCCTCTGCGGACCGGGCAGCGGGCGGCCGGCGCCTCAGAGCTTGGTCATCTTGCTGTAGGGACTCTTGACGCGCGCGCGAAGGCCGCCGAAGTCCACCAGGACCGCGGTCTCGTCCTCCACACCGATGACCCGGCCGAGGCCGTGCTCGTCGTGAGTGACCCGGTTTCCCACCGCGAACTGCTCGGGCGGCGGCACGACCGGGACGTTGAAGGGGCTGGAAGGCAGGTGGCGCCGGTATCCGGCTGACTTTGTCATTGGGTCCAGTATGCGCCAGCCAGCCCCCGGGTGGGAGGTGTGGGGCCCATTACCGTGCGATCACGGTTCGGCCGGGGCCCGGGGCGGCCCCGGCACCGCCCGTTCCGGGGGCCGCGCCGCCGCGGGCCGGGATGCCCGGCGGGGCCGGTCAGCGGCTCAGAAGCGGAAGACACCCCCGGTCGCGGCGGCCGCGCAGCCGCGGTTGGAGTACCGCTCCGTGAAGGAGACCTCGCGGGCGCCCCAGTTGCCGTCGGCGGTGACGGTCACCGGCGCCCAGAGCCCCGTGCAGCCCGCGGAGCCGGGGGCGATCCGCTCGAAGTACCCGTCCGCCGCGGCCAGCGTCGCACAGGCCTCCTTGGGACGGGGATGGGTGCCGCCCGGCGGGTCGCACTCCAGGGTGACGGTGGTGCGCGGGCCGGATCCGGACGGCTGGTCCGGGGTGATGGTGAGGGTCAGCGAGGATCCGGGCGCGGTGGCCGGGGAGGCGGCCGCAGCCGGTGCGGCCGGGAGGGCCGGCAGGGCGAGGGCGAGGCCCGTGGTGAGGGCCGCGGCTAAGCCGGGAACACGCTTTCTCCGCATGTGTTTCTCCTTCACGAGAGGTGCTCGGGAGGTGACGCGGCGAGGCTAACAACGCGGACGGGAGGAGGACATGGCTCCGGCGGGGCGGACGCCGCGGACGCCACGGACGGCGGGACGGCGGGCCCGGGTCCGGAGGTGGCCGGGTGGCCGGGTGGCGCGGAGGATCAGCTGGAGTCGCGGACGACGAGCGAGGTGGGCAGCACCAGGGAGTGCTCCGCGCTCCCCGGCTCGTCGATCTCCTTCAGCAGCAACTCCGTTATGGTGCGGCCCAGTTCCTCGACGGGCTGGCGGACCGTGGTCAGCGGCGGATCGGTGTGGCGGGCGATGATCGAGTCGTCGAAGCCGACCACCGCCACGTCCTCCGGGATCCGCCGCCCGAGCTTGCGCAGTTCGGCCACGGCGCCCGCCGCCATCACGTCCGAGGCGGCGAACACGGCGTCCAGGCCGGGGTGCCGCTCCAGCAGGGCGCGGATCGCGGCGCGGCCGCCCTCCTCGGTGAAGTCGGCCGGCTCGGCCATGCTCTCGTCGGGCTCCAGGCCGCCGCGCCGCAGTTCGTCGCGCCAGCCCTGGAGCCGGCTGTGGCCGACGTCCATGTCGAGGGGGCCGCTGATGGTCGCGATCCTGGTGCGTCCGCGCTCCAGCAGGTGGCGCACCGCCTCGGCGGCGCCGCCCAGGTTGTCGGAGTGGACGTGGGGCAGGACCTCGTCCGGCGACCGGCGGCCGGCGAGGACGGTCGGCAGGCCCATCTCCTCCAGCAGTCCGGGCAGCGGGTCGTCCCGGTGGACGGAGACCAGCAGCACGCCGTCGACGCGGCGGGCGGCGAGGAACCGGGTGAACTGGTCCAGTTCCCGCTGGTCCCGGACGAGGACGAGGAGCAACTGGATCTGGCTCTCGGCGAGTCCGGTGCTCACTCCGCGGATCACGGCGGAGAAGTACGGTTCGGAGCCGAGCCGGCTCTCGGACTCGGGGATCACCAGCGCGATGGAGTCGGCCCGGCTCGTGACGAGGCTGCGGGCCACCGAGTTGGGGACGTAGTTGAGCTCGCTGATGGCCGCCTCGACGGCGGCCTTGGCCGCGTCGCTGACCAGGGGGGAACCGTTGAGGACGCGGGAGACCGTGGTGCGGCCGACCCCGGCTCGCGCGGCCACGGTTTTAATAGTTGGCCGTTGACTGGCGCCCATGGGCTGCCGTCTCTCCTCTCCTGCACGGCGCCGCGGACGGCGCCTAGCAGCGCATTGTGCCAGACGGCGGCCCGCCCGCCTCCCGGCCGTCGGGGACTGGGACACGTTCTCGTAACGGAGACGACTTCTCTTCTTGACGCCATCCGTTTTCGGTCACACAGTCATCAGCAACCCCGGTGGGATCGTTCCCACCCGGCGATGGGAACGGTCCCACCCTAGCCCAGCTCGGGGGGACAGCCTCGAAGAGCCAAGGCTCCGGCGCTCCGGCGCCGCCACTAGGAGGACGTCATGGGCAGTGTCCGCAAGGCAGTTGGTACAAGAGTCGTAGCCGCCGTCTCGGCCGCTCTCTCCCTCGCGCTCGTCGCGGGCTGCGGGGGCGGGGACGGCGAGAGCGGGAAGACGGACGACGGCAAGACCAAGATCACCATGGGGCTCTTCGGAGTGATGGGCTTCAAGGAGACCGAACTCCTGAAGCGCTACATGAAGGAGAACCCGGACGTCGTCGTCGAGGCCGACGTGGCCGGCGACGAGCAGACGTACTACACGGCCCTGCAGACGCGGCTGGCGGCCGGGAGCGGGCTGAAGGACATCCAGGGCATCGAGATCGGCCGGGCCAAGGAGCTCGTCGACACCCAGGCCGACAAGTTCGCCGACCTGTCGGACGTGGACGGCATCGACCACTTCCTGCCCTGGAAGCTGAGCCAGGTGACCACGCCCAAGGACAAGATCATCGGCCTGGGCACGGACATCGGCCCGATGGCCGTCTGCTACCGCAAGGACCTCTTCGAGAAGGCCGGCCTGCCCGGCGACCGCGAGGAGGTGGCCAAGCTCTGGGAGAACGACTGGTCCGAGTACGTCGAGACCGGCAAGAAGTTCAAGAAGGGCCTCAAGGACGACAAGGCCGCCTATCTGGACAGCGCCTCGGGTCTTTTCAACGCGATGATCTACGGCAACTCCGAGCAGTTCTATGACAAGAACGGCGAACTGATCCACAAGACGAACCCCGCCGTCCAGGAGGCCTGGGACCTGGCCTCGGAGACCGCGACCGCCGGACTGACCGCCAAGCTGCGGCAGTTCCAGCCCGGCTGGGACCCGGGACTGGCGAACAGCACCTTCGCCACCACCGTCTGCCCGGCCTGGATGCTCGCCCACATCAGCGAGAAGGCCGGCCCGGAGAACAAGGGCAAGTGGGACGTGGCCGAGGCTCCGAAGGGCGCCAACTGGGGCGGCTCCTTCCTCGGTGTCATGGACAGCAGCCCGGTGAAGGAGGAGGCCAAGAAGCTGGTCGCCTGGCTGACCGCGCCGGAGCAGCAGGCGTACCTCTTCCAGGAGCTGGGCAACTTCCCGTCCTCCGAGGAGGCGCTGAAGGACCCGGCGGTCTCCGGGGCGAAGTCGGAGTACTTCAACGACGCGCCGATCGGTGAGATCTTCGGCGCCGCCGCCAAGGACATCCCCGAGGAGCAGGTGCTGGGCCGCAAGGACGGCACCATCAAGGACATCTTCTCCCAGGGCCTCCAGCTGATCGAGCAGGGCAAGAGCCCCTCCGAGGCGCGGAAGACCACCAACGAGCGCATCGAGAAGGCCGTCGGCTGACCCACCCCGTGACGCCCGGTGGCCGCCGCCCGCCCGCGGCGGCGGCCACCGGGCTCCGCCCGCCCCGCCCACGACTTGACGGAAGGAAGCCCTCCGTGGCCACCTCCACCTCGGTACCCCCGGCCGACGGGCCACAGGACGCCCCGGCCGACGCCCCCGGAGGGCCCGGCTCCGGCGGCTCCAAGGACACCCGGCAGCGCCGGCGCAACCTCTTCCACCGGCTGGACGTGGGAGCCGCGCCCTACACGTTCATCGCCCCGTTCTTCGTGATCTTCGCGGCGTTCAGCTTCTATCCGCTGCTCTACACGTCCTGGATCTCCCTCCACGACGTGGAACTCGCCACCATGGACGTGATGGTGTGGCAGGGGCTGCAGAACTACACCGAACTCCTGCAGGACGAGCGGTTCTGGAACGCAGTCGCCAACACCGTCACCATCGGCGTGATCTCCGCCGTCCCCCAGCTGCTGATGGCCCTGGGCCTGGCCCATCTGCTGAACTACCGGATGCGGGGCTCGGCCTTCTTCCGGGTCGCGGCCCTCACCCCGTACGCGACCTCCGTAGGCGCCGCCGCGCTCGTCTTCACCATGCTGTTCGAGCGCGACTTCGGCATGATCAACTGGTTTCTGAGCCTCTTCGGTTTCGACAACGTCGACTGGGAGAGCCAGAAGTGGCCCGCCCAGTTCGCCATCTCCTCCATCGTGATCTGGCGGTGGACCGGCTACAACGCCCTGCTGTACCTGGCGGCGATGCAGGCCATCCCCAAGGACCGGTACGAGGCCGCGGCCATCGACGGCGCCACGCGCTGGCAGCAGTTCCGCACGGTGACCATCCCCGGCATCCGGCCCACGATCGTCTTCACCATCGTGCTCTCCACCATCGGTTCCACCCAGCTCTTCGGCGAACCCCTGATCTTCGGCCAGGGCCCGAACGGCATCACGGGCGGCGTGAACAACCAGTACCAGACCCTCGGGCTGCTGCTGTACGAGGAGGGCTGGAAGAACTACCAGATGGGGCGGGCGGCCACGGTCGCGTGGACGATGTTCCTGCTGCTCATCCTGGTCTTCGTGGCGCAGCGCCTCATCAAGCGCCTGATGGCGTCCCGGCAGGCCGCGGCCCGGCCCGCGCCGGCCGCGCCGCCACCCGCCTCCCCCTCCTCGTCGTCCTTGTCCTCGTCCTCGTCCTGACCAGGGAGCGGTAACCACCATGACCACCGAAACCGTCCCCGGCCGGGCCAACCCCCGCAAGTCCCCCCCGAGTCCCGCGCCGTTCCCGGCCCGCAACCGGCTGCGGCTGCGGCTGCGCCCCCGGGCCGGCCGCCAGCACCACGCCGGCCCGCTCTCCTACGCCCTGCTGATCCTGGCCGCCCTCCTCTCGGTCTTCCCGCTGTACTGGACGATGGTGGCGGCCTCGACCGACAACACCCGGGTCAGCCAGACCCCTCCGCCCTTCCTGCCGGGCCCGAACCTCTTCAAGAACCTGGCGGCGGCCTGGCAGGACGCCGCGATGGGGCAGGCCCTGATCAACAGCACCATCGTGGCCGGGACGATCGCCCTGTCCACGGTGCTCTTCGCCACCCTGGCCGGCTTCGCCTTCGCCAAGCTGCGCTTCAAGGGCCGCAACGTCCTGATGACGCTGGTCATCGGCACGATGATGGTGCCGCCCCAGCTCGGCGTCGTGCCGCTGTTCATGATGATGAGCGAGCTGGGCTGGGGGCAGAAGCTGCCCGCCGTCATCTTCCCGACCCTGGTCAGCGCGGTCGGTGTGTTCTTCATGCGGCAGTACCTCAGCGAGGCGCTGCCGGACGAGCTCATCGAGGCCGGCCGGGTCGACGGCGCGCACTCGCTGCGGATCTTCTGGAGCATCGTGCTGCCCGTCGCGCGCCCGGCGATGGCCGTCATCTTCATGATCACGTTCGTGCACGCCTGGAACGACTTCTTCTGGCCGTTCATCGCGCTGGACATGAGCAACCCCACGATCCCGGTCGCCCTGACCCAGCTCAGCGCGGGTTATGTGCGGGACCAGTCGGTCATCATGGCCGGCGCCCTGCTCGGCACGCTGCCGCTGCTGCTGATGTTCGTCGTCTTCGGCCGCCAGATCGTCGGCGGGATCATGCAGGGCGCGGTCAAGGGCTGACGGCCCGTCCCCTCCCCTCGCTTCGCCTCCCTTCCCCTCCTCCCCACCGGGCAGCCGTCCGGTCTCCCCCGGCTGCCCTCTCCTCCCCTCCCCCTCCGTACCACCGCACCGTGGAAGGACCCCTCGTGTCCTCAGCAACCCGTACGACCGCCCCCGCCGCGGACTCCACCGGCGGCCGCGCCTTCCCGCCCGGCTTCCTCTGGGGCACCGCCACCGCCGCCTACCAGATCGAGGGCGCCGCCGACATCGACGGCCGCACCCCCTCCATCTGGGACACCTTCTCCCGCACGCCCGGGAAGGTGCGCAACGGCGACACCGGGGACATCGCCACCGACCACTACCACCGCTGGCGCGAGGACGTCGCGATCATGGCGGATCTGGGGGTGGGGGCCTACCGGTTCTCCATCTCCTGGCCGCGCGTCCAGCCCACCGGGCGCGGTCCGGCCCTGCAGAAGGGCCTGGACTTCTACCGCCGGCTCACCGACGAACTGCTGGAGAAGGGCATCCAGCCGGTCGCCACCCTCTACCACTGGGACCTCCCCCAGGATCTGGAGGACGCCGGCGGCTGGCCGCAGCGGGAGACCTCCCACCGCTTCGCCGACTACGCGGCCCTGGCCGCCGAGGCGCTCGGCGACCGGGTCCGGACCTGGACCACCCTCAACGAGCCCTGGTGCAGCGCCTTCCTCGGCTACGGCTCCGGGGTGCACGCCCCGGGCCGCACCGACCAGGTGGCGGCGCTCCGCGCGGCGCACCACCTCAACCTCGGGCACGGGCTGGCCGTCCAGGCGCTGCGTTCCGGAACGCCCGCCGGCACCAAGGTGTCCGTCACCCTCAACCTGCACCACGTACGGCCGCTGACGGACAGCGCCGAGGACGCGGACGCGGTCCGCCGGATCGACGGCGTCGCCAACCGGGTCTTCACCGGGCCCATGCTGCAGGGCGCGTACCCGGCCGACACCCTGGCCGACACCGCGCATCTGACGGACTGGTCGTTCGTCCGGGACGGCGACACCGCCGAGATCAGGCAGCCGCTGGACTTCCTGGGCGTCAACTACTACACGCCCACCCTCGTCTCGGCCGCCGCCGAGGCCGGGGCGCACCGCTCGGACGGGCACGGCGCCAGCCCGTACAGCCCCTGGCCGGGCGGTGACCGGGTGGCCTTCCATCTGCCGCCCGGCGACACCACGGCCATGGGGTGGGCCGTCGACCCGAGCGGGCTGTACGACCTGCTGCTCCGGGTCCGGGACGACGTTCCCGGGCTGCCGCTGATGATCACGGAGAACGGCGCGGCCTTCGACGACTACGCCGGCCCGGAGGGCGAGGTGCGCGACCCGGGCCGGATCGGCTACCTCCACGGCCATCTCGACGCCGTGCACCGGGCGATCGCGGACGGGGTGGACGTCCGCGGCTACTTCCTCTGGTCGCTGCTCGACAACTTCGAGTGGGGCTACGGCTACAGCAAGCGGTTCGGCGCGGTGTACGTGGACTACCCGACCGGCACGCGCATTCCGAAGTCCAGCGCCCGCTGGTACGCGGGGGTGGCCCGGAGCAACGTCCTGCCGCCGGTTGCGGACGGCACGAGCTGACGGACCTCCGGAAGCCCGGCCGGGATCACGGGGTCCGGCCGGCTCCGGACACCGCGCCGCCCCGGGTGCGCCCCCGCTTCCTGCGGTGGGGACGCGCACCCGGGGCGGCGCCGTGCCGTCAGCCGCGGAGTTCCGCCAGGGTGGTGTCCAGGCCGGCGCCGCCGCGCGGCCGGTTGTTGTAGGGCAGCTTGCCCAGCATGACGGCCATGCCGCAGGTGTTGGTGAGGGCGGAGAAGACCAGTCCGCCGGCGATGAACGCCGAGATCCACCGCGCCATGGGGAAGAAGAGGCCGAGGACCAGGCCGAGCAGGACCAGGGAGCCGGCCACCAGCCGGACCTGCCGGTCCATCGCCCAGGCCCGGCGGCCGCCCTCGGGCCGGTCGAGCGGATGGCCGTGCTCCGCCCAGGCGTCGGTGCCGCCGACGAGGGTCGCGGCGGGGACACCGGCCGCGGTGAGCTCCTCGCACGCCTGCTGCGAGCGGGAGCCGGAGGCGCAGACCACGGCGAGCTCGCCGCGCCCGGCCGCTTCCCGGAGCTCGGGCAGGGCGCGCCGGAGCTGGTCGAGCGGGATGTTGAGGGCGCCGGGGATGTGGCCGCCCGCGTACTCACCGGGGGTGCGCACGTCTATGACGGTGAGGTGGTCCAGGCGGGGGTGCAGCTGCTGGGGGGTCAGAGCCGAGCTCATGGATTCCGGGTCCTTACTCGTCGCGCCTACGGGATCGGGGCCTGCTTGCCGGGGGTGCCTGCCGGGGGCCGGGCGCGGCCCGTACCCGGTCGGTCAGGGTACGTCCTGGGCGCGCGGCGGCTTCCCCGCCGTCCGGTGGACGGACGGGAGGAACCGGCGGCCCACACCATACCCGCAGGGGCATCCTCCGGTGTCCCGGTCCGGTCATCGCCCCCGCGGCTCCGGCTCCCCTTGCGCTGTCCGTTTCCCGGCAGCGCGATCGCCCCGGCCGGACGGCCGGGGCGATCGGGTGGGTCGCGGAGGCGGGGCGGGTCAGACGACCTGGCCGGGGCCTCCGCCGGCCGTGCGGACCGGCAGCCCGGCCTGCTCCCAGGCGCGCATACCGCCCGCGACGTTGACGGTGTCGATGCCGCGGCCGTTCAGGATCTCGGTCGCCTGCCGGGAGCGGTTGCCCGAGCGGCAGAGGGCCAGCACCCGGCGTCCCCGCGCCTCGGCCGGGAGGTCCGCGCCGGCGGCCAGCGCGGAGAGCGGCAGGAAGACGGAGTCCGGGGCGTGCCCGGCCGTGAACTCGGGGGTCTCCCGGACGTCGAGCAGGACGGCGTCGCCGCTGCGGGCTCGCTCGACGGCCTCGGCCACGGTGATCTCGGGGGTGCGGGGGCGGTGCGGAAGGGTCATGGAATCTCCGGGTGACTGCGCGGACAGCGGGACGGGGAGAGGACGAGAGGGACGGATCGGGCGACGGGGGGACGGGCGGTGGCCCGCGGCCGGGTCCTCGGCCGGCCACGGGCCACCGGTTCGGGGGGCGGAGGGTCAGCCGTTCTCGACGAGGCCCTCTTCGCCGGCGTTGTCGAAGCTGTCGTCCACGGCCACCACCTCGCGGCCCATGGCGTCCAGCATCGACGCGGCGATCCCGGCGCGCATACCGCCGGCACAGTGCACCCACACCGTGCCCTCCGGTATCTCGCCGAGCCGGCCGTGCAGCTCGTGGATGGGGATGTGGACGGAGCCGCGGATCCGGGCGCCGGCCCGCTCGGAGTCGCGCCGGACGTCCAGGACGACCGTCTCCGCGCCGCGCCCGATCTCCTTCGCCAGCGTGGCGAAGTCCGAGCGGCGGAAGGAGCGCAGCGCCTCCGGGTTGTCCACCCACTCGGCGGGGGCGCCGGTGGCGGCGGCGGCCGGGCGGTCGATGCCGACCCGGACCAGTTCGCGCTGCGCGGCGGTGATCTGCTCGGGGGTCTCGGCGAGCAGGGTCACCGGCTTGCCCCACGGGATCATCCAGGCCAGGTAGGTGGCGAGCTGTCCTTCGAGCTCGAAGTTGAACGCGCCGGCGACGTGGCCCTCCGCGAAGGCGACGCGGTTGCGCAGGTCCACGACCCACTCCCCGGCGGCCAGCCGTGCCGCGATCTCGGCGGCGTCGGCCCGGCGGGGCGCGGTCAGGTCGACGGGGCCGGGGCCCTCGGCGTTGGCCGGGCCCATGTGCGTGTAGTAGGCGGGGACGGCGTCGAGGCCGGCCAGCATGTCGGCGACGAAGGTGTCGACGTCCTTGGTCAGGGCGTCGTTGCCGGTCTTCTCGCGGCCGATGGTGGTGGACTCGCCCTCGGCCTGCGAGGAGGAGCAGAAGCTCCCGAAGCCGTGGGTGGGCAGGACCTTCACCTCGTCGGGGAGCTCGGCCAGCCGGTGCGCGGAGGCGTGCTGCGCGCGGGCCAGTTCCTCGGTCAGCCGGGGCTCGACGAGGTCGGGGCGGCCGACGGTGCCGATCAGCAGGGAGCCGCCGGTGAAGGCGGCCACCGGCACTCCGCCGTCCTCCAGGACGTAGGAGGTGTGGTGGGGGGTGTGGCCGGGGGTGGCGACCGCCCGTACGGCGACGCCCTCCTCCAGCTCCGCGGTGTCGCCGTCGGCGACGGGGACACGGGAGAACGAGACGTTCGCTCCGGCGGGCACCAGGTAGCGGGCTCCGGTGAGGCGCGCGAGCTGCAGGCCGCCGGTCACGTAGTCGTTGTGGATGTGGGTCTCCACGACGTGGGTGATGCGCACTCCGCGGCGGGTGGCCGCGGCGAGAACCTGGTCGATGTCGCGGGGCGGGTCCACGGCCACGGCGGCGGTCCGCCCGCCGGCCAGGTAGCTGCGGTTACCCAGACCTTCCAGGGCCAGAGTCTCGACGAAGTACATGCGCTCCTCCTGCTTCCTCAAATACCTAGGGGGGTATGTCCGCCACAACACCCTATACCCCCGCCCGTATTTCCCGGGACGCGGAAGGGCCCGCGCCGAGCCCCCCGGGGGCATCCGGCGCCCCCCGGCCCGGAGCCGCGGCACCACAGCCCCGGGGCCCGGCCCGGAGGCGGCGGGCACCCTCCCGGCACCGCCCGCGGGCAGGCCCGGGAATGTTCCGGCACGGGACCGCGTTCCCCATACCCAATGGGGTATGCGAGGGCGGCCACGGTACGCCATCGGCACCGGTGGCAGGAAGCCCGCCCCCGGCCCGGAGTCACTCCCCTCCCCCGCCCCGCCCGGGTGCCGCCGTCCGGCAGCCGGACACCGCGCCCGGGCCCATACCAGCCCGGGTACCATGAACAACCGGTATGAAGGAGGCGTCCGAATGCAGGTGGACGAGGAAGCTGTCGGCGCGGTGCTCAACCGTCTGCGCCGCGCCCAGGGACAGCTGGCAGGCGTGATCGCCATGATCGAGGCCGGGCGTGACTGCAAGGATGTCGTGACCCAGCTCGCCGCCGTGTCCCGCGCACTGGACCGGGCCGGGTTCAAGATCGTGGCCAGCGGTATGCGGCAGTGCATGGCGGCGGCCGACGAGGACACGCCCCCGATGAGCGAGCAGGAACTGGAGAAGCTCTTCCTCGCTCTCGCCTGACCCCGCCCCCGCGGCGGACGGCCCACGGCGCCCCGCGCACAGCGGAACCGGCCGGGGTCCCGGAGAGACCGTTCTCTCCGGGACCCCGGCCGGTCGCATGCCCGGGAGATCCGAATCAGCCCGCCGGGCCGTCGGGCGCCAGGGCGTCAGGTCGTGAGGGCCTCCAGAGCGGCCTGGATGCGCCGGCCGGCCTCCTCCGCCACCGGCTCCATCTCCGACCGTCCCGGCACACTGACCATGACCCCCGGGTCCAGCGCCTGGACCAGGGTCGTCCCGTCCCCCGCGGCGCGCACCACGACGTTGCAGGGCAGCAGCAGGCCGATCTCCCGCTCGATGTCCAGGGCCCGGTGGGCGAGGTGCGGGTTGCAGGCGCCGAGGATGACGTAGTCCTCGATGTCCTCGCCGATCTTGTTCTTCAGCGTCGCGCGGACGTCGATCTCGGTGAGCGTGCCGAACCCCTGCTCCGCGAACGCCTCCTTCACCCGGGGAACGGCCTGGTCGTAGGGGAGGTCCAGGGTGATGGTGCGGGCGTACTCCATTGCTCTTCTCCTCAGCGGTGTCGCGATGTTCCGGGAACAGTCGGAGCCCTTCCCGGTGTCCCGGCCCGCACACCCGCCCCCGGACGGCCCCGCGGGCCCCGCGTTTACGGAGCGGGTGCCGGGGATACCGGTACGGCGTCCGCCGGCGGGCCGCGCAGCCCCCGGCCGGTGCCACCCGTACGCGCGAGGGAGCCGCCATGGTGGAGCAGGATCCCGCCCCCGGGGACACCGGGCCGGGCCCCGTCCTCGTGGGCGTCGACGACGCGCACGACCAGCAGATCGTGGTGCGGCACGCGGCGGCGGAGGCGGCGCGCCGGGGCCTGCCGCTGCACATCCTGCACGCCGTGGAGTGGCCGCTGCCGGCCGGCGCGGCCGAGGTCTACCGGGAGGTCTCCGCCCCGCAGGCGCAGGCTGCGGCCGTGCTGGCGCCGTTCACCGCGCAGGCGCACGCCGAGCACCCGGGGCTGAACGTGGTGGCGGAGCCGTTCGCGGGACGCCCGGCCGCGGCGCTGGTCGACCGCTCCGCGCGGGTGTCGCTGGTGGTCGTCGGGCACCGGGGCACCGGCGGCTTCCCCCGGCTGCCGCTGGGCTCGGTGAGCTGGCAGGTGGCGACGCACGCCGAGTGCCCGGTGATCGTCGTCCGGCCGGGCCGGACCACGGTCCACCCGGCGCACCGGGTGGTCGTCGGCGTGGACACCGCCGAGCCGACGGCCGAGCCGCTGCGGTTCGCCTTCGAGGAGGCCGCGCTGCGGGAGACGGAGCTGACCCTGCTGGCGGCGGGCTCCCGGCCGGAACCGATGACCGTGGAGCCCGTGGGACCGGCCGTGCCGGACCGGGAGGCCGTCACCCGGGCGGAGAACGGCCCGGGGGACCTGGAGGACCTGGCCACGGCATGGCGGCACGAATACCCCAACGTCCCGGTCACCACGCGCCATGTCGCCGGGCGGCCCGCCGCCGCGCTGACGGAGGCGTCCCACGGGGCGGAGCTGGTCGTCGTCGGCTCCCACGGCCGTACCGGGGTGCGGCGGGCGCTGCTGGGATCGGTGAGCGCGGAGGTGCTGCACACCGCCGCCTGCCCGGTGGCCGTCGTACCGGTCCGGGCCGCGGGCGGCGGCTGAGCGCGCCGGGCGGGGCGCGGCCGGGGCCCTCGCCGAGGCGGCCGGAGCGGCTCCGGCGGCGGGGGGCGGCCCGCGGTCGGGCTATGCGGCGGGCCCGCCCGGACCGGCGGCCCGCGCCGGCGTCTCCCGGCCACCCGCGGCCAGCCGGTGCAGGGAGCTCTTGAGCGCGGCGACGAAGCGCTCGCGGGTGTCCTCGTCCACCAGGTCCAGGGAGAGATACGGGTTGAGGTCCTCCAGTTCGACGAGCAGCAGCTCCCCGTCCGCGGTGCGGCAGGCGTCGACCCGCTGGACGCCGTGGTCCGCCGGGTTCCACTCCACGAAGCGGCGGGCGAACCGCAGGTCCTCCGGGCCCGCCTCGTAGGGCTCCAGCCGCCAGCGCTCCTCGGGGCGGGGCGCGTACAGGGCGTACTGGAAGACCCGGTCGACGAAGTAGAACGACACCTCGTACCGGAAACGGATGCGCGGCTGGACGAGGACGTCACCGAAGCGGACCTCCCCCAGCCGGTCCGGGGGGAGGAAGACCAGGCCGTGCGAGTCGGCGCCGCGCAGCGGTTTGACGGCGTACTCGTCCGCCGCGGGCAGCGCCGCCAGGTCCTCGCGGCGGGCCGCGGTCGGGATCACCGGGTATCCGGCGGCGCTCAGCTCGGCCAGATACCCCTTGCCCGCCATGTCCCCCCGGCCGGTCAGCGGCGGCTGGACGCGCACACCGCCGGCCAGGGCCCGGTCGCGGAAGGCGTCGAAGGCGGCCTGGTAATGGGTGACGGGTCCGCTGTTGCGGATCAGTACGACGTCGAAGGCGGCCATGAGCTCCGCCGCGTCCAGCGGGTGGCACAGGGCGACGGTGAAGTCCTCGCGGAGCCGCGCGGAGAGGGCGAGGTCCTCGTCGCCGTAGCGGCGGCCGCGCGCGGGGTAGGCGGGGTCGGTGACGTAGAGCAGGCGCGGGCGGTCGGACGGCATGGCGGGGCGGCTCTCCTGCGGTGCGGGGGTGCGGGGGTGCGGGGGTGCCGGTCAACATACCCGCGCCGGCCGGGTGCGCGGCGGCCCGGGCCTCCTTCCGGCCCGCGGCGCACCCGCGCACCCGTGCACCGCGCCCCGGCCCGGCCCGGCCCGGCCGTCGGCCGGAGGCACGGGGGACACTCCGTGTACCGGCCGGGCGTGCGGTGCGTAGTCCCCGGCCCGCCGGGCACCCGGAGCGTGACCTCACCTCTGTACACCTCTGGACCGAAACCTCTGGACCGAAAGGGGGTCGTGATGTCCGAGACCGATGCGCGGCCGCTGGACCCGATCAGCGCCGCATGGAACACGGTGGCGAGTTACGACGCGTACGAGGAGGCCCAGGCCGCGGTCGACCGGCTCTCCGACGAGAAGTTCCCCGTGGAGCACATCGACATCGTCGGGTCGGGGCTGCGTCTGGTGGAGCACGTCACCGGCCGCCTCACCAAGGGGCGCGCGGCGGCCGCGGGAGCGGCGGGTGGTGCCTGGTTCGGTCTGCTGATCGGGCTGCTCGTGGGGCTCTTCACCACCGGGCCGGTGTGGCTCGGGCTGATCCTGGGCGGTGTCCTCATCGGCGCGGCCTGGGGTGCCGTCTTCGGTTTCGTCGGGCACGCCGCGACCGGCGGGCGCCGTGACTTCGCGTCCACCCGGCGGCTGGTCGCCTCCCGCTACGACGTCGTCGTGCGGGGCGGGAAGGCGGAGGAGGCCCGGGGCATCCTCCGGCGGGCCGGGCTGACCGGCACCTGACGGCTTTCACCGGCCCTCCGCGTACCCGGGACGGGCCCGGCCAGGGGGCATGCCCCTGGCCGGGCCCGTCCCGCGTCCCCCGGCTCCCGCCCGCCCTCCGGCTTCCGGCTTCCGGGACTCTCAGGGGCCGCCCGGGTCCATCGCCTCCAGAGCCGCGCCGGTGACATAGCCGTAGACGAGGTGCGGGACGAGGTCGCTCACCCAGTCCGGGGCCGACCAGGAGCGGGGGTCACTGGTCACACCGAGCCGGGCCATCGGCAGGTCGGTGGCCGCCATGGCCAGCACCCCGGCGGCGGCCCCGCCGAGCCACAGCGGGAGCCGCAGCCCGGCCCGGCGCAGCGCGCCGAGCGCGGCGCCGGTCCCGACGCCCACCGCGATCCCGGAGAGGGCGCCCAGCCCGGAGAGCCGGTTGTCCCGGTCCTCGCCCCGGCCCGGGACCGGGTGACCGGCCCTTTTCGCGAGGTCGTCGACGGCGTGTTCCGGCACCGAGCTCGCGGGACGGGCCCGCAGGACCATGTCCCCGTAGGTGGCGGCGTTCAGGGCGGTTGTTCCGGCGGCGCCGGCCAGGGCGCCTTTCAGCAGTCCGCTCGTCATGGCGGTGCGGGTGTCCCTTCCGGCGGCGCGTCAAACCGCTCCGCCACCGGCCGGCGCCGCTGCCCTGCTCCCGATTCGGTTTCCGCACATATGTCCGCACTGTCCCGCTGGACCGCCCGTGGCGCCGAAGACTCATCGGCCGGGGATGATCCCGCCCGGCCGGAGCGGCACGCCGCGGCCCCGCCCCCGGGCCGCGGCCCGGCCCCGTCCCCGGCGCCGCCACCCGTGAACTGCCCTGCGGGCCGGGGGCGTTGCCCGAAGGGCCCCGGAGCCGCCGCCACAACGCGCAAGGAGGGCAACGGCGCTGAACCCCGCTCGCCGTCACGGCGTCCTCCTGCCCAAGTCGCGCACTTCGGGCGCGAGTGGAGACGTACGGGGATGGGGAGCACGAGTGGGGACGTTGATGCACCGCCGGGTGGGGAAGTTGTTGGCGGGTGCGGCCATCGCGGTGAGCGGTACGGCGATCGCGGTCGCCGTGACGCTGCCGGGCAACGCGGGAGCCTCCGACGGCGCTGGGACCGGCGCCGGCGCGGAGGAGAGGCCCGGCGGGGAGAATGGTGACCGGGCGGCGGACGCGGCCGCCCGGCAGCCGGCGGGTGTGGTCGAGGAGGAGCCGCCCGTGGGCAAGCGGGGCGTGGGCCGGGACGGGCTCACGACGGACGAGCTGCGGCGCGTGGAGCGCCTGGCCCTCACGCCGGGGCTCCGCTCGGGCAGCGAGGACGTGGAGGGCGACCGGGGCCCGGAGGTGCTCGGCACGGATCTCGTCGAGCTGAAGCCGTCGGAGGTGGACGACGCGGCACCGCCGCGCCGCGCGGAGGTGTCGTTCTACGACTACAAGGACGACCAGCTCGTCCTGAAGACCGTCAATCTGTCGACCGGAGAGGTCGAGAAGACGGAGACCCGCGAGGGCGAGCAGCCGCCGCCCACCCGCGCGGAGGCCGTGGAGGCCGTCGAGGTGCTGCTGGCGGACCCGCTCGGCGCGGGGCTGAAGCAGGACTACAAGGCGGCCACGGGCAATGCGCTCACCGGACCGGGGCAGCTCACCACCACCGCGATGATCTACCGGGTGGACGGGGAGAACGCGGGGCCCGACCGGGTGCGCGCCTGCGGGGAGCACCGCTGCGTGCGGCTGTTCACCAAGGTCACGGACGGCCCGTGGATCGACGTCCGGCATCTGGTGATCGACCTCAGCGCAGGCACCGTCAGCCGGATCGGCTGACCTCCCCGCCTCCCCCTCACCGACTTCACCGGGTGCCCGACCGGCCCCGGCAGACCAGAAAGCAGTCATCACGCATGTCGACACGACGACTCGGCCCTGTCCGGAAGCGCGCCCGGGCGGCCCTCGCCCTGACGGCCCTGGTGGGCGGCGCCGCGGCCGCCGCCGGACCGGTGGCCAACGCGGCCGGCACCGCGCCGCAGGCGCCCTCCGCACCGCAGGCGGCACCCTGCAGCGCGGCCTACACGATCGAGAAGAAGCTCTCGGGCGGCACCACCTGGCGGATGTGCTGGCACTACACGACCAAGGCCGGTCTGGTCCTGGACAAGATCACCTATCAGCCGAAGGGCGAGCCGCGGCCGATCCCCGTGCTCACCACCGCCAAGCTCGCCCAGATCCACGTCCCCTACGACGACGGCCGGGCCGAGTACGACGACCTCACCGGCTATTCCTTCGGCGAGGGCGTGGCGGACCTCGGCACCGAGGAGTGCCCGGGCGGCACCCTGAAGAAGGTCCGGCTGCCCGACGTGCCCGCCGCCAACGGGGTGTGCGTCACCACCCGTGCCCGCGGCCACGCCTACCGGCTGGCGTCCGACGACGGCGGCAGCGTGTCGACCGCCCAGGGCACGGACCTGCTCGTCTACACCGTCAACAAGGTCGCCTACTACGAGTACATCACCGAGTGGCGGTTCTCCGACGACGGCACCATCTCCACGCAGGTCGGCGCGACCGGTGAGCTGTCCCCCGGTGACTACGACGCGGCCGACGGCTACGGCATGCCGCTCGGCAAGAACAGCAGGGACCGTGCGCTGAGTCACAGTCACAACGTCTTCTGGCGGCTCAACTTCGGTCTCGACGGCTCCCCGAAGGCCAAGGTGGAGCAGTTCGACTCCACGACGACCCCGGTGGCCGGCGGCACGCCGCGGACGAAGACCAAGCGCACCACGGTCACCAAGGAGCTCGCGGGCAACGCGGCGGACCAGCGCTGGTGGCGCGTCGTCAGCACCGCCGGCAAGAACAAGGACAACCACCCGCGCAGTTACGAACTCGTCCTCGGGCACGGCAGCAAGTACCCCGGGCGGCCGTACACCAAGAAGGACGTGTTCTTCACCCAGTACGACGCCTGCGAGCAGTTCGCCAGCCACAACCGCTCCTGCCCCGGCAAGAGCGTGGACAAGTGGGTGAACGGCGAGACCCTCAAGCACCCCATCACCTGGGTCAACGTCGGCTTCCACCACCATGCGCGGGACGAGGACCAGGCCCCGATGCCCGTCCACTGGCAGGGCTTCCAGATCGTGCCCCGTGATGTGACGGCGATGAGCCCGCTCACCCCGCCGGACTTCGCCGGGCACAACGGCGCACCGCACTGATCCACGGCCCCCCGGTCCGCGGTCCGCGGACCCGCCCCGCCCCGGCCCGCGCCGTCCGGCCGGGCACCGACCGCCCCGGGCCGCCGGAAAACCCCCTTCCGGTGGCCCGGGGCTCCGCCGCCACCCGCGTTCCACCCGGTTCGCACCGTCCGCCCCGTTTCCGCCCTCGAACACCCCCGTGCTTCCCGGCCGATTGCCACGTCCGGACCCTGGCCGGTCAACCCGCTTATCGGCCAAGGTGGTTGGGTGGGCGGAAACACCGGGCCGACGGCTCCGCTGCGGCTACGATTCCGAACACGATCGATCACCTGATTGAAGGGGCGCACATGGGCGGCAACATCCAACCCGGCGGACGGACCCGGCCGGAGGGCACAGGCCGTGACCTGGGCCTGGACCGCCATCACAGCGCACGCATCTACGACTACTTCCTGGGCGGCAAGACCCACTACCCGCCGGACCGGGAGGTCGCCGAGAAGCTGCTCCAGGCCTTCCCCGGTTTCCGCACCGCGGCCCGCACCAACCGCTCCTTCATGCACCGGGCGGCCCGCTACCTCGCCGAACGCGGCATACGCCAGTTCCTCGACATCGGCACCGGAATACCCACCAGCCCCAATCTGCACGAGGTCGTGCAGGCCGTGGCGCCCGAGTCCCGGGTCGTCTACGCCGACAACGACCCCATCGTGCTCACCCACGCCCGCGGTCTGCTCAGCAGCACCCCCGAGGGCCGCACCGCCTACGTCGAGGCGGACATCACCGACCCGCGTTCGATCCTCGAATCGGCCGAACTCCGCGACACCCTCGACCTGGAGCAGCCGATCGCCCTGAGCCTCGTCGGCCTCTTCCACTACATCACCGACGACCAGGACCCGCACGGCATCATCAAGCACCTGCTGGAGCCGCTGGTCCCCGGCTCGTACCTGATCTTCACCCAGTGCACGCCGGACTTCGCCCCGGAGGAGTGGGAACAGGCCATCAACGTCTACAAGGCCGACGGCGGCAACGCCCAGGTGCGCAGCAAGGCTGAGGTGGAGCGGTTCTTCACCGGGCTGGAGCTGGTGGAGCCGGGCCTGGAGGTGCCGCACCGCTGGCACCCGGACGAGGAGACCGAGGAACTGGTCAGGCTGGGCGAGCTGACCGACGCGGCCGTCAGTCTCTGGGCCGGAGTGGCCGCCAAGCGCTAGGCACGCGCCCTGCGGGCCGTCACACCGGTGGTGCGGGAGAGCTCTTGCGCTCCTCCGCACCACCGGAAATGTGTGTGCCCGGCCCCGGGAGGAGCGCCTACCGTGCGGGCATGACGACGACCATGACAGCAGGGTCCGCGGACCGCGGCGGCACCGGCATCGACGTCCGCCTCGTCGGCCAGAGCGAGGGGCCCGAGTGGCAGCGCGCCCTCCACACCGGTTTCCTGCGGCACGGGCCCGGGGCGGATCCGTCCGCCGACTGGTGGCGGCGGCACTACGAGCCGGGGCGCTTCCTCGGCGCCTGGGACGGCGAGCGGTGCGTGGGCACCTTCCGCAGCATCCCGATGGAGCTGACGGTTCCCGGGGGCGCCGTGCTGCCCGCCGACGGGATCGCCGATGTCACCGTCACCTCCACCCACCGCCGGCGCGGGCTGCTCACCCGGATGATGCGGCGCGATCTCGGGCTCGCCCGGGAGCGCGGCGATGTCTTCGCGCTCCTCACGGCCGCCGAGTACGGCATCTACGGGCGGTTCGGCTTCGGCCGGGCGACCCGGTTCGGCGGCTGGACCATCGACGTGCCGCGCTCCGGCGGTCTGCGGCCCGGCATCGGCGAGCTGGGCCCGGGAGCCCGGATCGAGCTGATCGGGATGGCCGAACTGCGCCGCGTGGCACCGGAGTTGCACGACCGCTACCGGCGTACCCGGCACGGCGCGATCAGCCGTCCGCCGGACCACTGGGAGGAGATCACGGGTGCGGCGGCCCTCGCCGGCGGCCGGCCCGTCCCGTTCTTCGCCGCCGCCCACCGGGACGGGGACGGGCGCGTCACCGGACTGCTCACCTACCACGTCGAGCAGCGCACCACCGGCGGCGACCCGGACGCCACCCTCACCGTCCTCGACCACGCCGCCACCGGCCCCGCGGCCGCCGCCGCGCTGTGGCGGTACGCCCTGGAGACCGATCTGGTGCGCCGGATCGCGATCGGCAACATCGCGCCGGACGACCCGCTGCCGCTGTGGCTGGTCAATCCGCGCGCCGCGGTGCGGACCGAGCGGACGGGCGACGATCTGTGGGTCCGCGTCCTCGACGGGCCGCGCGCCTTCGCCGCACGCCGCTACGACGTGCCCGGCCGCACCGTGCTCGACATCTCCGACCCGGAGGGCCATCTCGCCGGGCGCCGGCTGCTGGAGACCTCGGAGGACGGCACCGGCCGCCTCTCCCCCACCACCGACGAGCCGGAACTGCGCCTCGACGCTGCCGCGTTGGGCGCCGTCTACCTGGGCGGGGTGACCGTGCCGCAGCTTGCGGCGGCCGGGCTGGTGACGGAGCTGCGGCCCGGCGCCGCCGCCCGCGCCGGCCTCCAGCTCCGTACGGCGACGGAACCCTGGTGCCCGGACCGGTTCTGAGCGCCGCCGCTCTCCGGTCCATCGCGCCGGCGCCGCAGGCCACCGGGAGCGGACCGGCTCTCGCCGTGCCGGCGGGAATCTCCGCCGGCGGAACCGCGTTGCCCACGGTCACCACGGGTGGACCGCTGGTCGCCGCGATCCGGCCCGGGGCGGGCCCGGCGGAAATGGCCCTGCTCGATTTCCTGCGCCAAGAGCTCTGGTAATCCACCGGATTTATCCGGGAACGGGCCGGGCCTGCTCACAACTGGGTTGTACCCCCGTCCACCGCGAACTCGGCGCCCGCGGTGTACGTGGCGTCGAAGGCCAGGAATGCCACCGCCCGGGCGACTTCTTCCGGAGTTCCGAAACGTCGCATGGGGTTCGCCGCGACCCGTTCCACCTTGAATTGCTCCGCGGCCTCTCCGGTCACCTATGCCACTGCTGCCGCCCGTGATCACTACGTTCTTGTCGCTGTATGCGTTGTTCATGCCTGGGGTCTCATTTCTTCATTTCACCCTTCAAGCCCCCGCCCCACGTCGCGTCCGCTTGACGAAGGAATCCGTTGAGCGTGCGCAGACCGCGAATCTTCGGAGAAATCATGGTGAGCACCTCGTCGAGTCGTTTCACACTGGATGCGGAAAACAACGAAGGGCAAAGACGAAATGTCAGCGGACGCCAGAGGGAATGCCTATGGCGCCCCGGCCGCCGCGGCAGGCCGCGCGGGCCGGACGGTGGCGGGGCTCCCGGGCCGTGGCCCGCCGGCGCATGAGAGGCCGTCAGGTGTCCTCGACGGGGCCGGGCAGGTGTGCGGTCCGCCGGTGCGGCCGTACGCGGCGATCACCGCGCCGGCGGGGACGTCGCGACCCTCGCACCCGGACGCCGACCCGTCCGGAATGTTTCCGAAAATTTTCGATGACGTGGGCCGGAAACCTGATCACTGAGCGGGCATCAGATTCACCGCCGTCACCAAGAAGCACACCATGAGAGGTTTGACCAGGCACAATGCCGCCTGCGGAACTTCTTTACCAGGCCGGTGTTTCCGCAATGCTTCCGGAAACTGTTGACAACGTGACAGCCCGGCTCAACACTAGCGGCATCGACGGGCCCGACCCCGCCGATCCGGTTCACCCGCGCGACCCGGCCCTCCCCGGTCGCCGACCGCAGGACGACCGGCCGATCCCGCGCGTGCCGCCCGACCCCGGCGCTCGCGGTCGGCGCCGCCCCGGCCACCGTCAGGCCCGCCGGGTCGTATCACGCTGCCTGGCCTCCGCCAGCCCCCACCAGGAGGAATCATGCACAAGGACAACACCCCCGGCCGCTCGCTCAGCCGCAGGGGCTTCATCGGCGGCACCGGCGCCCTGGCGCTGGCCACGTCCGGACTGGTGGTGCCCGGCACCGCCCAGGCCCGCGCCCTCCAGACCATCACCACCAACCAGACCGGCAACCACAACGGTTACTACTACTCGTTCTGGACCGACGCCCAGAACACGGTCTCCATGACCATGGGCTCGGGCGGCAACTACAGCACCCAGTGGAGCAACACCGGCAACTTCGTCTGCGGCAAGGGCTGGAGCAACGGCAGCCGCAGGACAGTGCAGTACTCGGGCAGCTTCAACCCCTCCGGCAACGGCTACCTGTGCCTCTACGGGTGGACCTCGAACCCCCTCGTCGAGTACTACATCGTCGACAACTGGGGCAGCTACCGGCCCACCGGCGAGCACCGGGGCACCGTCTACAGCGACGGCGGCACGTACGACATCTACAAGACGACGCGGTACAACGCCCCCTCCGTCGAGGGCACCAAGACCTTCGACCAGTACTGGAGCACGCGGCAGCAGAAGAAGACCGGCGGGACCATCACCACCGGCAACCACTTCGACGCCTGGTCCCGAGCGGGACTGCAGCTGGGCAACTTCAGCTACTACATGATCCTGGCGACCGAGGGCTACCAGAGCAGCGGCAACTCCAACATCTACATGAGCTGACCAGCGCTCCGGCGGACCGGTCCCCGGACGGCACCCTCACGACGCACCGCACCCGTGGCGCGGCGGCCCCGGCCGCCGCGCCGCACCGCGTCCCGGCAGTGGCCCCGTTCCGGTTCCTCCGACCCTTTTCCCAACCGCTTGTCGAACCCGGCCCGGACGCATAGCCTGGCGCTTCGCCGGGGAGGGCGAGGGCGCGAGGGGCGGAGGGGCACGCCGTGAGACGTACGTCCCGGGACATCCGCACCGCGAACCGTTACGGGGTGCTGCGGCAGATCATCGCCCACTCCCCCGTCTCCCGGCAGGAACTGGCCTCCGCCACCGGTCTCAGCCTGGCGACCGTCGCCAACCTCGTCGGGGAGCTGCTGGCGCTCGGCCTGCTCACCGAGGTGGGCTTCGAGGAGTCGGCGGGGGGCCGGCCACGCGGCCTGGTCGCCGTCAACGCCGCCGGCGGCGCCCTGGTCGGGGTCGACGTGGCCGAGACCTACGTCCATGTGGAGCTGTTCGACCTGGCGTTGAACGTCCTCGCCCGGGCCGACGAGGAGCTGCGCCCCGGCGAGAGCGGGCCCGGTCAGGTCGTCGGCCACATCGCGGCGGCCGTCGAGTCGGTGACGGGGCGGGCCGGGAGCGGGAACGGAGCCGGGGACGGAGCCGGGGACGGCCGGATCCTCGGCGTCGGCGTCAGCGTGCCCGGCCAGGTCGACCGCGAGGGCGGCGTCTCGGTCTACGCGCCCAACTGGGACTGGCACGACGTCCCGCTGCTGAGCCTGCTGGCCGGGCACGTCCCTCACCCGCTCCACCTCGACAACCCGCTCCGCGCCTGCACGGTGGCCGAGTTGTGGTTCGGCGCCGCGCGGGACCGCGGCGATGCCGTCGTGGTCAACCTCGGTACGGGGGTGGGCGCCGGGCTCGCGCTCGGCGGCTCGCTCCACCGGGGTGTCACCAACAGCGCCGGCGAGTGGGGCCACACCACCCTCGTCCTGGACGGCCACCCGTGCCACTGCGGCAACCGCGGCTGTGTGGAGACCTATGTCGGCGCGCCCGGCATCATGCGCCGGCTGCGGGAGCTCGACCCGGGCAGCCCGCTGCTGCGCCCGGGCGACCAGACCGCCACCATCGCGGCGCTCGCGCGGGCGGCGGCGGAGGGCGATCCGGTGGCGGTCGCGGCGGTCCGCGAGACGGCCCGCTTCCTCGGCGCCGGCATCGCCGACCTCGTCAACCTGCTCAACCCGGAAGTGATCGTGCTCAGCAGCTGGGTCGCGTCCCTGCTCGGGGAACCCCTGCTCACCGGGGTGCGGGAGGTGGTGGCCCGGCACGCGCTGGCCCGGCCGCTGGCCGGCACCGAGATCGTCCTCAGCCCGATTCCCACCAACCCCGTCAGCCTCGGCGCCGCGACCTTCGCCCTGGAGGGCTTTCTCGCCTCCGTCGGACGCAGGGCGCCGGGGCCGGGCGCGCCGGCCCTCCTCCCGGGCCCCGTCGGCGGCACGGACGCGGCCGCCCGCTGAGCACCGGGCACCGCCCGGAACTCTCCAACCGCTGGGCCGTGGTGACCCCGCGCCGGGTGGGCCGTGGCGCCGGCATCCCGGGCCGCCGCCGTCCGCTCGTCCGGGATACCGAACCGCCCGTGGTGATCCGCGGCCCTCCGGGACGCCCCGGTGAGAAGACTTCTTCCAACCCCTTGCCGAACCCCTGGACGATGGCTAGCGTCCCGCACCACGACGGCAGTACCGCACCACGGCACCACCGCGACCGCACCTCAACGCGCGTCGGGCAGAAGTGAGTTGAGCCGCTACAGACGGGACGTCACATGCCGGTCATCAGCAGCAGAGAGTGGGACCGCCGCGGTGTCCTCCGCGCCGCCGGAGGGATCGCGGCCCTGGGCGCGCTGACCGCCTGCGGCTCGGACACCGGCCGCGGCGGGGGATCCGGCCGGTCGATCAAGCAGATGTACCACGCCTACGGCGAGCCGGGCACGCAGCAGGCCGCCCAGAAGTTCGCCAAGGCCTACCAGGACGCGGACGTCTCGGTGCAGTGGATACCGGGCGAGTACGAGAAGAAGCTGTTCACCGCACTGCTCTCCTCCGACGGGCCGGACGTCTTCGAGTTCCACCCGCAGATCCACATGGCGCACGAGCGGCAGATCGTGCCGCTCGACGACATCCTCGAAGGCGTCAAGGACGACTTCAACGAGGCGGATATCGCCTCCCACACCATCGACGGCAAGGTCTACGGCGTGCGGATGATCGACGATCCGCAGTTCCTGTACTACCGCAAGTCCCTGCTGGAGAAGGCCGGGATCGAGCCACCGGACACCCTGGACGCGCTGATCGAGGCGGCCGAGAAGCTCACCACGGACAAGGTGAAGGGCCTCTACCTCGGACAGACCCTGCAGCCCGTCCAGAACCCGCTGATCTGGTCCACCGGCGCCGAACTCCTCACCCCGGACAACGAGATCGCGTACCACACCGACGAGGTGGTCGAGGCGCTGCGCAAGCTGCGCCGGCTGTACGCGGGCAAGGCGCTGCTCAAGGGGGCGCCCACCGAGCACTGGGACCCGGCCTCCTTCAACCAGGGGCTGTGCGCGATGCAGTGGTGCGGCATGTGGGCGATGCCGCAGATCCTGGACGCCCACGGCGACGACGTCGGCATCATGCCCTGGCCGTCCTCCGGCGGTCCGAAGGGCCGCCCGGCGGTCTACAACGGCGGCTGGTCGGCGTTCGTCTCGGCGAAGGCGAAGGACATCGACGCGGCCAAGGCGTTCGTCAAGTGGCTGTGGATCGACCAGAAGGAGTTCCAGCGCGAGTGGTGCCTGGACTACGGCTTCCACATCCCGCCGCGCAGATCGGTGGCCGCCGGTGCGGAGGAGCTCACGTCCGGGCTGGCGGCGGAGGGGGTCGAACTCTTCAACACCGCCGGCATCTTCGACAACCCGTCCTGGACCCAGTCGATGATCACCACCCTCACCGACGTCATGGCCAACGCCGTACGGGACGACGCCGATCCGGAACGCGAGCTCGACAAGGCGGACAAGAAGATCCGGCGCGATCTCGACAAGATCTTCGGCTAGGGGCGGGGCCACCACCATGGCGACGCCCCCGCACCGGCCCGCCCGCCGCGGCCGGCGCCCCGTGCCGGCCCGCGAGGCGCCGGCCGGTCCGGCACGGCCGGGGACGGGGCGCACGGCGGAGCGCGGACACGCCCTCGCCTTCTGGCTGTTCACCGGGCCCTTCCTGGCCGGACTGCTCGTCTTCGTCTACCTCCCGATCGGCTGGAGCCTGTGGCTGAGCCTCTTCGAGGCGCGCTCCACCGTCACCCCCACGGAGTTCGTGGGGCTCGAGAACTACCTGACGATGCTCTCCGACGGCGACTTCGTGCGGAGCCTCGGCACCTTCACGGTGTTCGCCCTCTTCGCCGTCCCGCTCACCTTCGCCCTGTCGCTGGGGCTGGCGCTGCTGGTGCACCGCATCCGCTTCATGCGGGCGTTCTTCCGGTCCGCGTTCTTCCTCCCGACGGCGTGCAGTTATGTGGCCGCCTCGCTGGTGTGGAAGATGTCGATCTTCAACGGGGTCCGCTTCGGACTGGCCAACACCGTCCTGGGATGGCTCGGGGTGGACTCCGTCGCCTGGCTGGCCTCCCCCGATCCGCCGTGGTACTGGCTGGTGATCGTCACCGTGCGGCTGTGGCTGCAGTCCGGCTTCTACATGATCCTCTTCCTGGCGGCGCTGCAGAACATCCCGCGGGTCCTCTACGAGGCGGCGGCCATCGACGGCGCGCGGCCCGGCTGGCAGACCTTCCGGTACATCACGCTGCCGCAGCTGCGCACCACCTCCAGCGCGGTGATCCTGCTTCTCCTCATCGCCGCCTACCAGGCGTTCGACGAGTTCTACAACCTGCTGGACAAGGCGACCTGGGGCCGGCCGCCCCTGGTCTACCTGTACAACCTGGCACTCGGCGAGAACCAGGACTACGGCCTCGGCAGCGCCGGCGCCCTGCTGCTGGCCCTGCTCATCTGCCTGGTCACCCTGCTCCAGGGGCGGTTCCTGGGCTTCGGACGGGAGAGGGACGCATGAGCGCAGCGGCGGGAACCGGCCGGGCGGCGCGGGGCGCCCGCACCACCCTCGGCAACGCGGGGCTGTACGCGGCACTGCTGGTCGCCACCGTCCTCTTCCTCGTCCCCTTCTACCTGATCGCGCGCAACGCGCTCTCCACGGACGCCGACATCACCGGGGAGACCTGGACGTTCTTCCCCACCGACCTCCAGTGGGGCAACGTCCGGGAGCTGTTCGACGACCCGGCCGTGCCCTTCGCCCGGGCGCTGTGGAACTCACTGGTCGTCGGGGTGCTGCACACCGCGGGCACCCTGCTGCTCTGCTCCACCGCCGGCTACGGGCTGGCCCGCATCCCGTACCGGCACGCGCAGAAGGTCTTCTATCTGGTGCTGGGCACGCTGATGGTCCCGGCGGCCGTCACCTTCGTCCCGACGTTCGTCCTCGTCTCGTCGCTGGGCTGGGTCTCCAGCCTGCGGGGGCTGATCATCCCGGGGCTGTTCAGCGGCTTCACCGCCTTTCTCTTCCGCCAGTACTTCCTGGGTTTCCCCCGGGAGCTGGAGGAGGCGGCGCGGGTGGACGGGCTGAACCACTGGGGCGCGTACTGGCGGGTGGTGGTGCCCAACTCGCTGAACTTCTTCGCGGCGATCGCCGTGATCACCTTCATCGGCGGCTGGAACGCCTTCCTCTGGCCGCTGGTCATCGGCCAGGACCAGGAGTCCTGGACGGTGCAGGTGGCGCTGTCGTCCTATCTCACCGCACAAACCGTCAACCTGCACTTGATCTTCATGGCCGCGGCGATATCCATCCTGCCCCTGATCCTGGTCTTCGTCGTCCTGCAGCGCTGGCTGGTGCAGGGCGTGGCGCAGACGGGGATCAAGGGCTGACCGAGGGGGACGCATGAGCACACCTCAGGACCCGCTCCGGAACGCGGACGACCCCACGGCCCGGGAGGCCCCGGAGGCTTCGGGGGCCCCGGCGGGGGTGGCCTCCCGCCCCGGCGCGTCCGGGGATGCGGAGGGCCCGTCCTCCGCGGGGCGCCCGTCCCTTCCGCACTACGAGGACCGAGCGCCCGGGCGCGGCACCCTCCCGCCCCGTGCCTGGTACGCGGCCTCCGACGCCCGCCGGCTCGACCTGGGCGGCGCGTGGCGCTTCCGGCTCTCTCCCGCGGCCGACGCCGAGGACGACTCCTTCGCCCGCCCCGGCCACGACGCGAGCGGGTGGGACCGGCTCGCCGTCCCCGGTCACTGGGTGCTCCAGGGCCACGGCGCGCCCGCGTACACCAACACCCGCTACCCCTTCCCCGTCGATCCGCCCCGGGTCCCGTACGAGAACCCCACCGGCGACCATCTGCGCCACTTCGGACTCCCGGACGACTGGCCGCTCGGGGCGGGCTCCGGGGACACCGTGCTGCGGTTCGACGGTGTCGAGTCCTGCGCCCGGGTCTGGCTCAACGGCGTAGAGCTGGGCGTCTTCCAGGGCAGCCGGCTGCCGCACGAGTTCGCGGTCGGGGCGCTGCTCCGGCCCGGCGGCAATGTGCTGGCCGTCCGGGTCCACCAGTGGTCGGCCGGGAGCTATCTGGAGGACCAGGACCAGTGGTGGCTGCCCGGCATCTTCCGTGACGTGACGCTGCTGCACCGGCCGCCCGGCGCGGTGGACGACTTCACCGTCCACGCCTCGTACGACCACCGCGCCGGAACGGGGACCCTGCGGGTGGACTGCCGGACCGGCGGGAGCGGTGCGGGCGGCGGTGAAGGCCCCGGCTCCGGCCCGGGCGGCGGCGCGGTTCCCGCCCGGATCACCGTCCCCGAACTGGGCCTGGACCTCGCGGCGGGCGAGAGCGCGACCGTGCCCGTGGAGCCGTGGACCGCCGAGACCCCGCGGCTGTACGAGGCCGAACTGGCCGCGCCCGGCGAGCGGATCGCGCTCCGCGTCGGCTTCCGCACCGTCGCGGTGCAGGACGGCGTCCTCAAGGTCAACGGCCGCCGGATCCTGTTCCGGGGCGTGAACCGGCACGAGTTCCACCCGGAGACCGGGCGGACCGTCGACGCGGACACCATGCGCCGGGACCTGCTGCTGATGAAGCGGCACAACATCAACGCCGTCCGCACCAGCCACTATCCGCCGCACCCGGCCTTCCCCGGCCTCTGCGACGAACTCGGCCTCTGGGTCGTCGACGAGTGCGACCTGGAGACCCACGGCTTCGCCGACACCGGCTGGCGGAACAACCCCGTCCGGGACGAACGCTGGTTCCCCGCCCTGCTGGACCGCGCCGCGCGGATGGTGGAGCGCGACAAGAACCATCCGTCCGTCATCATCTGGTCGCTCGGCAACGAGTGCGGCACCGGCCCCGGGCTGACGGCCATGGCCGGGTGGATCCGCGCCCGGGACCCCGGCCGGCCGCTGCACTACGAGGGCGACCCCTCCTGCGCCGACACCGACGTCTACTCCCGCATGTACGCCCCGCACGCCGAGGTGGAGCTGATCGGCCGGCGCGCCGAGGAGCCGCTGAACGACCCGGAGCTGGACGCGCGCCGCCGCGAACTCCCCTTCGTCCTCTGCGAGTACGCCCACGCGATGGGCAACGGCCCCGGCGGCCTCACCGAGTACCAGCGCCTCTTCGAGCGGTACGAGCGCTGCCAGGGCGGCTTCGTCTGGGAGTGGACCGACCACGGGATCACCCGCCGCACGGCGGACGGCACTCCGTACTTCGCGTACGGCGGAGACTTCGGGGAGGAGGTCCACGACGGCAACTTCGTCTGCGACGGGCTGCTCTTCCCCGACCGCACGCCCTCTCCCGGTCTCGCCGAGTACAAGAAGGTCGTCGAGCCCGTCCGTATCGAGGGCGACGGCGCGGCGGGCACCGTCCGCATCACCAACACGCACGACTTCTCCGGTCTGTCGCACCTGGCCTTCACCTGGTCCTGCGAGGCGGACGGCGAGCCGGTGGCGTCCGGCGGTCTGCCCGTGCCGCCGCTGGCCCCCGGCGAGAGCGCGGAGGTGAAACTGCCGGAACCGCCGCGGCTCACGGAGGGCCGGGGTACCGGTGCTGGTGCCGGTGCCGGTGCCGGTGCCGGTGCCGGTGCCGGTGCCGGTGCCGGTCATGACCGTGGCCGTCCGGCTGTCGCCGAACGCCAGTGGACCGTCCGGGCCACCCTCGCCGCCGACACCGCCTGGGCACCGGAGGGCCATCTCGTGGCATGGGCGCAGCTCCCCGCCGGCCGGCGCCCGTCCCCGCCACCGCCCCCGACGGGCGAACCGGCCCGCCGGGACGGGCGGTTGATCACCCTCGGCCCGGCGGTGTTCGACGCCGCGACCGGCATGCTCCAGCGCCTGCACGGCATCCCGGTCACGGATCTCCGGCTGGACGTCTGGCGCGCCCCGACCGACAACGACGAGGGCGCGCCATGGCAGCCGGACCTGCGCCACGGCCCGCTCTGGCGGGCGCTCGGCCTGCACCGGATGCGGCACCGCCCGGACGCGGTCGAGGTCGCGGGCGACGTCCTGACCGTACGGACGAGGGTGGCCCCCGCCGCCACCGACCTGGCCCTGCGCGCCGACTACCGCTGGACGGCGGACGGCGGACGGCTGGGGCTGACGGTCGCGGTCACCCCGGAGGGCGACTGGCCGTGCGCCCTCCCCCGCCTGGGCATCCGCTTCGGCATCCCGGCCCGCCACGGCTCGGCCCGCTGGTTCGGCGGCGGCCCGGGCGAGGCGTATCCGGACACCCGGGCCGCCGCGATGACGGGCCTGTGGTCGATGACGGTCGACCAACTGCAGACCCCCTATGTCCGCCCGCAGGAGAACGGCGCCCGCGCGGACGTCCGCTGGGCCGAGCTCACCGACACCACCGGAGCGGGCCTGCGCGCCGAGAGCGGCGGCCCCGGTGACCTCTTCTGGTTCACCGCCCGCCGCTGGACCACCGAGCAGCTGGACGCGGCCCGCCACACCCCGGACCTGACGCCGGGCCCTCTGGTCTGGGTCAACCTGGACCACGCCCAGCAGGGCATCGGCTCCCAGTCCTGCGGACCGGGCGTCCTCCCCCCATACCGACTGAAGGCGGCGCCCGCGGAGTTCTCCTTCACCTTCTCGGCGGTGGGCCGGACCTGACGGGTCCGGCCCGCCCCCGCGTACCGGCTGCCGGGCCGGACCCCGGCAGCCGCGGACCGCGCCGCCCGCCACTCCCCGGGCGGGCGGCGCGGTCCCCCTGCGGGCCCCGGTCAGTCCGCCACGGGCCAGTTGAGCTCGGTGCGCAGGTCACGCGGGTCCATGTCCGGGGAGGGTTCGGTGACGTAGGTCTCCCACCTGTCCTCCCCGGCGGGCAGTCCCCGCGCCCGCATCCAGGAGCCCAGCCGGTCCCAGGAGGACCTGAGGCGGTCGAACGAGCCGTGGTGCATCAGCCTCGCGACCCGCCCTCCGGGAAGCGAACCGGCCACGACCCCGGTCTCCGGGCGCACCGCCCGGTCCGTGACGAACCCGACCTCCAGGTCCAGGGTCTCCCCCGGCGCCCCGTGATAGAGGCCGAAGGCCGGGCCCGTCGGGGCGATCCCCTGCGCTGCCATGACCCGGGCCAGCTCCCGGAAGGAGGCGTCGAAGAAGTCCCGCAGACCGGCCATCGGGACGACGCCACGGACGACCGCTGTCGTCGCCGGGGCGGGCCTCACGAGTTCCGGCTCCGGCTCCTGTGCCGGAGCAAGGACCTCACCATCGGATCCGCGACTGTTCATGCCATTCCCTCCACGTATGCGGGCAACAACGCTCTGTTGACTTCGCACGTGCCGGGAACTCATCGGCTCCGGGACGAGGAGCGTAGGAGCGGGGCACCGGCGCCCCGCCGCGGTCAGTCCAGACTGACCGAGGTGTCGACCCGCGTGGCGACGATGTAGTGCTCGTCCTGCCAGTCCGTGAAGAGTTCGTCCTCCAGGTCCAGGCCGACTTCCTTCTCGGCCTCGGCGGTGTCGAACGCCTCCTGCACGGTGCCGGTGACCCGTACCGTGTCACCGTCCTCGATCCTGCCCTCCTTGACGGACGGTCCGGAGAGCACCGGGAGGTCCTGCGGGTTGTCGCCCCTCGTGCCGGCGATCGTGAAGAAGTGGCTGTCGACGACATCGTGGACCCGGGAGGTGACGGTGACCCGCTTGCCCGTCCAGGTCTCCACGTCGTTCCAGAACTCGCCCTTCTCCAGGTCCCCGTACTCGAATTCGTACCCGCCGCCGTCTCCGCGGGGCTCCTCGACGCGCACCGAGGCCTCGGGGCCGGCCTCCCCGCTGTCCTCACCGCATCCGGTCAGGGGCACGGCCCCGAGGGTCAGGGCGAGGAACAGGGGGACGGTCTTCCGCGCGCGGCGGTGTCCTGCTGTGGATCGCATGTTCTGGGTTCCTCTCGCCGGTGAGCCGGGGCCTCGCGCACCCTGCGGGGTTTGCTCCGCCCGGGTGGTGAAACCGGGCCGGACCGGGCTCAGGAGGTTCGGTCGTCGTCCGGAGGTGCGGCGAACGCCTCTCGCGGACGCCTTCTCCCGCGGTCTTCGGGCCCGCCCCGGCGTACCCTTCCGCGGGGAACGCGGGAATCTCACTCCTCGCCGACGTCTTCGGCGATCTTCTCGGCCTTCACGTACGGCTCATCGCCGAAATCCTGGTACAGCGGCTCCGCGAGATCCACTCCCAGATCCTTCTCGACCCGAGAGAGATCGAACTCCCGTACGATGCCCTCGACCCGGACCGGGTCGTCCTGGTCCACCGGCGGCATGTTCTCCTCGATGACCAGCAGCGGGTCCACGTCGCTGAACTCGCCGCCGCCGATGGTGAACGCCCACGGTGAGATCACGTCCTCGACCCGGGCGCTGAACGTTCCTCTCTCCCCGGTCACCGCCCCCGGGTCGCCGCGTTCGAACGCTTCCTGGACCCCCCGGACGTCCAGGCCCGATTCCTCTCCCCCGGTGTCGTCGCCGCCGCATCCGGCGAGCGCGGCCGCCGCGAGGAGCAGGGCCGCCGCCGACCGGGCCGACCGGCGGCCCGGAAAGAACTGCCTGCCGGGAACACCTCGCACGACTGTCACCCTTCTCCTGGGAAGCCTTTCCGGCCCCGGGTTGCCCCGGCTCGGGACACGAAACAGGGCTCCGGGCACGAAACAGAGCTCCGGCAAGCGTGGCCTGCCGTGCGGCGGCCCCGCTGAGCGGGGGCGGGACGGACAGCCGGGGCAGCCGCTCGGCCGGAGGCAGGGTTCACGGGTGCCGTGTGGGACGGAGGAGGCCGTTCCCGCTGCCTTCCGGTTCAGTGGCCGCGCGGCCCGTACATGATGACGGCCATCCCGGCGAGGCAGACCAGGGCGCCGATGACGTCGAACCGGTCGGGCCGGTACCCGTCGGCGATCATGCCCCAGGCGATCGACCCGGCCACGAAGACACCGCCGTACGCGGCGAGGATACGGCCGAAGTTCTCATCGCTCTGGAAGGTGGCCACCACCCCGTACAGCCCCAGGGCGATGACACCGGCCCCGATCCAGGCCCACCCCCGGTGCTCGCGGATGCCCTGCCAGACCAGCCAGGCACCGCCGATCTCGAAGAGGGCGGCGACGGCGAACAGGGCCACGGAGCGGGCGACGAGCACGGCGGGACCTTCTGCCGGAGGAGACACGGGGGCGGCACCAGCAAAGCATGCCGGGGGGACGGGGTCCGGTGCGGCCCACCCGCACCCGGCGCCCCGCTCCGCCCCGGCCGGCGGCTCAGCGGCCGCTCATCAGGAAGAGCGCTACGACAAGAATCCCGAGCCCGACGCCGCCCCACCACCACATGACGGCGTGCGGTCTGTTCATTCCGTACGTACGTTGGTCGGATGCGTCCTGTCCCGGCCTCACGGTGTCGATGACCTCTCTTGCTCCGGCGTCGTTTCCGCGTACCGCGAGGACCGCCGCTGCTCCGGAAGGGAGCGGTCACACCGGGAGAGGCATGACGCTCCCGCCGTACGGAGCGTCGGCCCGCGGTCGGCATTCCGTCTTCCCCCGGCCGTCCGGATCATGCGATTCCCCTGGTGGGGCGCCCGGTGCACGAGGTGCCGGCCCTCCGCGGACGCCGAGGGGCCGGCCGGCCTGGCAGACTCGCCCCATGACGACCGGCCGAACCCCGGGGACGCCTCGCGGACCCGCGCGCGTACACCCGTTCACGTCACCGACGCCCCCGGGGCCGTCACGGTGACCGATGACCACCGGGCAGAGCCCCTGGGGCCCGGGGGACGGCGATGAAGCGCGAGCCGGCCTTCCGCCGGTCCGTGGCCGGGAGCATGGTGGCCCTCCCGCCCGGGGAGATCGTCCTGCGGGACGAGGGCACGAGGACGAACTGGCGGGCCGAGGTGGGGGCCTTCCTGCTGGCGCCGGTCCCCGTGACCCGCGAGCTGTACGGCGCCGTCACGGGCGGAACGCCCTCGAGTCCGGCGGGGCCCCGGACGCCGGTGACCGAGGTCTCCTGGAAGGACGCCGTCCGGTTCTGCAACCTGCTCTCCCGGGCGGACGGCCTCACCCCCTGCTACACGACCGGCGACGACCCGGACGGCCGGGACGTGGTGTGCGACGCGGAGGCCGACGGCTACCGCCTCCCCTCCGAGGCCGAGTGGGAGTACGCCTGCCGGGCCGGGACCTCCGGCATCCGCTACGGGGAGCTGGACGAGATCGCCTGGCACCGGGGCAACTCCGGCGAGGCCGTGCACGAGGTCGCGACCAGGGCTCCGAACGCCTGGGGCCTCCACGACATGATCGGCAACGTGTGGGAATGGTGCCGGGACCTCTACGATCCCCGGGTCTACGGCCCGTACCGCGTGTTCCGCGGCGGGGGCGCCCACGACCCGCCGCGGGCCTGCCGCGCGTCGTGCCGCCGCAAGAGCCACCCGACCCTGCGCATCGACGACCTGGGATTCCGCCTCGCCCGCTCACGGTGAGACCGGCCCCGGGGCCTCCGGCCGGGACCGCGCACCCGGCCGTCCCCCGGACCGGCAGGCGGCCACCCCGCCCGGAGAGCCCGGACAACAGCGCTCCCGCTCACCGTTCTCGACCGCGGTCGGCCGGCGGGTCGGAAACCGCTGCCGTCCGGTCCGGCGGCGGTGGCCGGTCCGGGGTCACGTGGTGGTGGTTCTCCCGGGTGCCCTGCCGGGCGCGGGCGCCGGGCGGTGTTCGACCCGCGCCGTTCCGGCGGTCAGGTGTACGCGGTGTTCCGTGCCGTCCCGCCAGCGGGCCGTCACCGTGCGGGCCGCGCCGTCGTCGCGCACCTCGGCCCGTACCAGGTCGCCCAGCGGTGCGGGCCGGGGTTCGGCCGTGAGCCGGGCCGCGCACACGAACACGCTCGCCGCCCCGCCGGTCCGCCCCGACACGGCGGGCGTCACGGCCCGCGCCGTGTACGCCGTCGCCACCGGCGGCAGCGGCGGGGTGGCCACCAGTCCGTGCAGCGGCAGGAGTTCGGAGCGCGGAACCGGCCCCGCGGCCCAGCCGGTGAGGCGTACGGGGGTGCCCGGGGGCGCGCCCGTCACGGCGTGGACGCGGACCTCCGCCGCGCCGTGCGCGAGGACGACGCTCACGACCCGGGCCGTGGTGCCCACGCCGTGCCGGGACGCCGCCCAGCCCTCGCCCGCGCCCAGCGGTTCCAGGCCGTGGCGCGGGGAGACCGCGCCGTCCTCGCCGAGCAGGCCGAAGTGGTTGTCGGGTTCCGCTCCGGGCGGGGCCGGGCCGGTGGCGGTGGAGTAGGCGAGGCGCGTGTAGTGCGGGTCGTAGCGGACGTCCTCGCTGCCGTGGTTGTGCAGCCGTACGAGCCCGTCGGCGGACGTGGACTGGAGCAGCCAGTTCGGTGCGGGCAGCGCCGTGACCGCGTCCGCGCGCTCGGCCGGGCCCGGCTCCTCGGGGTCCGTCCACACCGGGTGGTCCGGCGGGAGGAGCAGGCCGAGGAACGCCTTGGCCGCCCAGTACGGGGAGGCGGGGCCGGAGTAGCGCTGGAGGACGCCCTCGTACGGGCCGTACCAGCCGAGTGAGAGCAGTCCGGTCGCCGGGCCGGCCGCCCCCCGGTCGAGGAAGTGGCGGAGGGTGCCGGAGGCCAGGCGGCGGGTGGTGCCGGGGCTCAGCGGGGTGCGGCCGGTGAGGGCGCCGAGCCAGAGCGGGGCGGTGGTCGCCATGCGGTAGGTGAGCGAGCGGCCCTGGTGCAGCGGCGCACCGTCGGCCCCGAACAGGCGGGCGTAGTCGGCGAGATGGGTCTCCAGCCGGGAGCCGTGGCGGTTCAGGAGCCGGGCGTCGGCGGAGAGGTGGGCCTCCAGGACGGGGTAGAGGTGCATCGCCCAGCCGTTGTAGTAGTCGAAGGCGCGGCCGGGGCCGTCGGTGTACCAGCCGTTGCCCGCGTACCAGGTCTCGATCCGGGCGAGGCCGTGTTCGCGGGCGGCCCGCGCCGCTTCGGTGGCGTGGCCCGTCGCGGCGAGGAAGCCGCCGACGGTGACGGGGAACAACTCCCAGTTGCAGGGCCAGGGTTCGGCGGTGAGGGCGTCCGCCAGCCAGGCCGCGGCGCGGTCCCGCACCGCCGCGTCCAGCCGGTCCCACAGCCAGGGGCGGGTGAGGCGGAGTGCCAGGGCCGTGGAGGCCGCCTCGACCAGCGGCTGGCTCCGGTCGGTGATCCGCGGCCAGTCCTCGGGGCCGTCGCCGCCGGGCCGGCGGGTGCCCGCCGCGAGGCCGTCGGCGTACCGGCCGAGGAGTCCGTGCGGGTCGGCGCCGCCGGCGCCCGCGATCCTGAAGGCGGCGAGGAGGAACGTGCGGGCGTAGCCCTCCAGTCCGTCGGAGCGGTGGCCGGAGAAGCTCGGCCGGCCGCCGGGGAGGTGGTAGAGCGCCCGGCCGGGGGTGGCGTACGGGGTGACGGCCGCGAGCAGCCCGTCGGCGGCGGCCTCCCAGTGCGCCCGGGTCCAGCCGGTGCGGGGGCTGAGGGCACGGTCCTCGGGCGGCAGGGGGAACGGCGGCCGGGCCGCCGGCTCCTCGTCGCGGAGGGGGCCGGGTGCTGGTCGCACGGAGGGGGCTCCTTCGGTCGGAGGACGGTGCTTCCGGGCGGGGCGGGCCCCGGCGTGCCGGGGACGCCGGTCCTCGGAGCGGGCGGCCGGCGTGCCGTCAGGTGCCGCGCCGCCACTGCTGGTTGTGGACGCCCGAGCAGGCGTAGGTGATGATCTCGGCGGAGTCGGCGGTGGCCCCGTTCGACACGTCGAGGCATTCGCCGCTGGCGCGGGCCACCAGCCGGACGTATCCGCCGCCCGCGTCCTGGACCTGCCACTGCTGCTGCGCCGTGTCCGAACACGTCTGCTGCTGTACGGCGGAGCCGGTCTCGGTGAGGCAGAGGGAGCTGTGCCGGGCCATCAGCCGGACGTGGCCGCCCCCGGCGTCCTTGAACCAGAACTTCTGGTTGCCGCCGCCGTTGCACCCGTACTGCTTGAGCAGCGCCCCGGCGCGGAGCGACTCGCTGGTCACATCGGCGCACCGGCCGCTGTGCCGGGCGGTGAGGGTCTCGAACGGCCCGCCGCGGCCGGTGACCGTCCCCGCCGCGGTGTCGATGACGAGCTCCGGGTGGTAGTCCATGCTCATGCTGGTGGCGGAGGGGAAGGACAGCGGGGCCCACACGTACCGGGAGTCGTTGACGGTGCCGCCGAAGGAGTTGCCCCAGCGGTCGCCCATGTAGAGGTACGAGGTCTGTCCGCTGCCCTGCACCGGCAGGACATAGCCGGTCTGGGAGCCGTAGGTGGTGGAGTCGCCGACGTTGCGCATCTCGCTCCAGGGGCCGGAGATGCTGGTGGCGGTGGCGTATTTCTGCTGGTTGGGGCTCCAGCCGGTGGCGCCGGAGGTCAGCATGAAGTAGACGCCGCCGCGCTTGAAGAGGGCCGGTGCCTCGCGGTGGCCGCCGGGCCAGGGGTTGGCGACGAGGGAGGCGACGCCGGTGTAGTCGTCGGTGAGCCGGTAGATGTGCAGGTCGTAGTTCTCCCGGGCGGCCGAGACCATGTAGCCGGTGCCGTCGCTGTCCGTGAAGACGGTGATGTCGCGCGACATGTGCTGCCCCAGCGGCCGGAAGCTGCCGCGCCAGGTGTAGTTCCCGTCGACGGTGGACGACGTGGCGACGGCGGCACGGGCCTCGCTGTAGTCGGAGCCGTTCTCCTTGTGGGCCCACAGGACGTACTGGCCGGTGCGCTGGTTGTAGATCACCTTGGGGCGCTCGATGTTGGCGCGCTGCAGCTCGGGGTCGCCGGCCTGGGTGAGGATGTGGTTGCGGAACTCCCAGTTCTTCAGGTCGGTGGAGCGGTAGGCGGAGACGTAGCGGAAGGTGTTGTCCGCGTTGCGGTTCTCGCCGAACCAGTAGTAGTAGCTGCCGACTTTGAGCACGCCGCCGCCATGGGCCTGCAGCGGGGCGCCCGAGGTGTCGGTGAACTGCGTGGCGTTGAGCACGGTGACCGGGGCGGCCTGTGCGGCGCCGGCCGGTACCAGGGCGCCGGTGAGGCCGAGACAGAGGCAGAGGGCGAGCAGCGCGGCGCGCAGGCGGTGGCGGTTCAACTCGGGCACGCTCCTTGGTGGGGGGTGAACGCGGTGGGGGGTGAACCCGGCCCCGGCGGCGGGTGCGGACCGGACGCCGGGCACCGGGACCGGCTACCGGGAGTCGGCCACCGGAATCCCGAAGTCGGGTGTCCCGTCCGGTTTCCACCCCAGTTCCTGGAGGCGGGTGTGCCGGTTCGGGTCGTTCAGCGGGTCGCCGCTGATCTCCTTGTACTGCCGCGCGTGGTAGACGAGGACGTCGGTGCGGCCGTCCTCGGCGACGGTGAAGGAGTTGTGGCCGGGGCCGTACTGGCCGGTGGCGTCGCTGCTGGTGAAGACCGGCCGCGGCGATTTGCTCCAGGAGGCGGGGGCGAGCAGGTCGGCGGTGTCGTCGGCGGTCAGCAGGCCGAGGCAGTAGTTGCTGTCGGTCGCGCTGGCCGAATAGGCAAGGAAGACACGGCCGTTGCGCTGGATGACGGCGGGGCCCTCGTTGACCTTGTAGCCGGCGGTCTCCCAGGCGTACTCGGGGGTCGTCAGCCGCACCTGGGGGCCGGTCAGCGTCCATGGACCCGCCATCTCGGAGAGGAAGACGGCGGTGTTGTTGTCCATGCCGGGCTCGTGCTGGGCCCAGGCGAGATAGCGGGTGCCCCGGTGGACGAAGGTGGTGGCGTCCAGGGAGAAGGTGTCCCAGGCGGTGGTGATCCGCCCGCGCTCCGTCCAGGTGCCGGAGAAGGGGTCGGCGTTCCGGTTCTCCAGGACCCACATCCGGATGCGCCAGACGTCATCCGTGCGTCCGGCGGCGAAGTAGATGTACCAGGCGCCGTCGATGTGGTGGATCTCGGGCGCCCAGATGTGCGCTCCCATGTCACCGCTGCCGTGCCGCCGCCAGATCACCGTCTCCCCGGCCCCGGCCAGCCCGGCGAGCGTCGCGGAGCGGCGCAGCACGATGCGGTCGTACTCGGGGACGGTGGCCGTGCAGTAGTAGTGGCCGTCGGTGTGCCGGTGGATGTGCGGGTCCGCGCGGTTGCGGATCAGCGGGTTGGCGTACGAGGCGGCCGCGCGGCGCCCGGCGGGGCGGGACTCGGCCGCGCGGGAGCCGGCCTGGCGGGAACCGGGTGCGGCCCGGGCCGCACCCGGTGTGGCGGCGAGGGCACCGAGGGCTCCCAGCCCCGCCGCCGTGCGGAGCACGAGTCTGCGATCGGGCGCGGCACCACGGCTCATCCGGATCTCCTGCGGGGGGGGCGGGGGGAGGGGCCTGTGCGTCCGGGCCCGCAACTGGTGGATTTTGTTGGGATGTTAGAGCTTCTGGTGATTCCGGGTCAGCCCTCGGGACGGCGGCGAAAGTTTCGGAGCGCCGGGAGCGCCGTCCCGCGGGGCACCGCGGGAGCCTCCGCCGCGGCCCGTCTCATCCCGTGGGACATCGGTCTTCTGCGGCGACGCGGCGCGATCTACAGTGGTGGCCGGCCGCTGCCCGGCCGGTACCGCGGGGGGACTCGGGCTGTCCTGGGTGTGATCCGCGAGGCCGCGGAGCGGAAGGGGAAGTCGATGGCTCGTACCGGGAGCGCCGCGGGCCCGACCCTGGCGGTGATCGCCCGCGAGGCCGGGGTGTCCGTGCCGACCGCCTCCAAGGTGCTCAACGGCCGCGCGGACGTGGCCCCCGACACCCGCCGCCGCGTCACCGAGGTGCTGGAGCGCCTGGGTTATGTACGCCGCCCGCGCGCCGGGGCGCCGAAGCCGCGGCCCGCGATGGTCGACCTGGTGGTGCGCTCGCCCGACAGCCCCCGCGCGGGCGCGGTGCTGCACGGCGTCACGGAGGCCGCGCACGAGGCGGGCCTGGACGTGGTGGTCTCGGTCGCGGACGGGCTCGGCGGGCCGGGCGGACGGCGGACGGGCCCCGGCTGGCCCGAGAAGCTGGCGGCCCGCGGCTCCGCCGGGGTGCTGTTCCATCTGCCCGGGCTCAGCCCCGGCCAGTACGCGTGGCTGGCGGGCCACCGCGTCCCGTACGTCCTCATCGACCCCGCGCGCCGGCCGCCGCCCGGCACACCGTCCGTCGGCGCGGACGACCACCGGGGCGGGTCGGTGGCGACCGGCCATCTGCTGGCGCTGGGCCACCGCCGGATCGCGGTGCTCGCCGGCCGCCCCGGCACACCGCGCGGTGACGCCCGGCTGGCGGGCCACCGCGAGGCCCTGGCGGCGGCGGGCGTCGCACCCCGGCCGGAGTACGTGCGCCACGGCGACTCCGAGCGGGCCTGCGCCCGGCGCCGGACGCTCGCCCTCCTCGGCCTGCCGGAGCCGCCCACCGCGCTGTTCGCCTGCTCGGACGTCATGGCCCTCGGGGCGTACGAGGCCCTGGCCGCACGGGGGTTACGGGTCCCCGCGGACGTCAGCGTGATCGGCTTCGGCGATCTGCCCGGGGCCGGCTGGGCGTCCCCGGCCCTGACCACGGTGCGCCGGCCGCTCTCCGGGATGGCCGCGACGGCGCTGCGGCTGCTGGCCCGGATGATGTGCGGGGAGCAGCCGGAGAACCCGCGCACCGAGCTGTTCCCGCGGCTCGTCCCCCGCCACAGCACGGCCCCGGTGGCCACCCGGCCGCTGCGGGCCGTGCGTGCCGCCGCCGGGGCGGCCGGCGGTCCCGCGGCGGGCCGGGGCGACGGAACGGCCGCGGACACCGGGCCTGTACCCCGGGCGTCCGCCGTGGCACAGTGAACCCGGCCGCTGGGACCGCTCCCATCCGGGCCGTCGCGCCCCACCGTGCCCGGGCCCGCCGGCGGACCACCGAGAAGCATGCCGTCACCAGGAATCCCCCACCTCTTCCCAGGAGTCGCTATGCCCCGAGGAAAGCGGATCAGCCGGTTACTGCTCGCCCTGACGCTGACCGCCGCCGTGGCGCCGGTCAGCTGGGCGGCGGAGTCGCGGTTCAGCGAGCGGGACCCCGGTCCGGGCACCGCGGCCGCCTCCGGGGCCGCACCGCTGGAGGACCTGACGGTCACCACCACCCAGGTGGCCTCCGGTCTGCGGCGCCCCACCGCCATCGCCTCCCCCGACGACGCCACCGGCCGGCTGTTCATCACCGAGAAGGCCGGCACCGTGCGCGTCTACCACCCGGACACCGGCCTGGCCGCCGAGCCGCTGCTCGACCTGACCGGCCGCGTCAACGCGAACGACAACGAGCGCGGGCTGCTGGGCATCGCCCCGGCGCCCGACTTCGAGGAGAGCCAGCTCCTGTACGTCGCCTACACCCGCCGCTCGGACGACGCCGTCACCCTCGCCCGGATCGACGTCCGCGAGGGCGGCGTGGAGGAGCTCCTGACCCAGGAGCACGCCCAGTACTCCAACCACAACGGCGGCCACCTGGCCTTCGGCCCCGACGGCTATCTGTACTGGAGCATCGGGGACGGCGGCGGCTCCGGCGACCCGTTCGACAGCGGACAGCGCCTGGACACCCTGCTCGGGAAGATCCTGCGGCTGGACGTCGGCCCCGGGTGCCGCGCCGGCTCGGAGTCCTCCTGCGTACCGGCGGACAACCCCTTCGTGGACCGCCCGGGCGCCCGGCCCGAGATCTGGGCCCACGGCCTGCGCAACCCCTGGCGCTTCTCCCTCGACGAGGCCGACGGCTCTCTGTGGATCGGCGACGTGGGCCAGGGCAGCTGGGAGGAGGTGGACCATCTGGCCGCCGACGAGGGCGGGGCGAACCTCGGCTGGTCGTGCATGGAGGGACCGGAAGTCCTCAACGCGGACCAGTGCGACCCGGACGCCGACTACACCGACCCGGTGTTCAGCTACCCCTCCTCCGTCGCCGGCTGCTCCGTGATCGGCGGCCCGGTGTACCGGGGCGAGGAGTTCGCCGAGCTGGCCGGCGGCACCTACCTGGCCACCGACTACTGCTCCTCCACCGTCTGGGGCATCCGGCCCGGCCCCGACGGCTACGCCAACGCCGAGATCGGGGAGTTCCCGACCCAGGTCACGAGCTTCGGCGAGGACGAGAACGGCGAGCTGTACGTCGCCAACGACCTTCCCGGAGGGCTGCACCGGGTCTCGTTCGGGACGCGCTGACGCCTCGCGGCGGCAGCGGCCGCCGGGATCCGGCCGCCCGCCCCGACGGAGCGGCCGGGCGGCCGGACCCTTGGGACGAGCTCCACAAGGGCCCGGCCGCCCGGGAGCGCGGGCCGGGCCGGGCTTCCGTACCGCGCGCCGCCGTCAGCCGGCCGGGAGTTCCGCCCCCGTCAGTTCCGCGCAGGCGGCGAGCAGTCCGTCCTGCACGCCGTGGTCGTACGCGGCGGGGTTGGCCCGCAGCTCCTGCCGCCGCTTGAAGTACCGGCCCGTCACCCTGGCCGCCGGGTCCTCACCGGTGGCCAGCCAGACCTGGGTCTCCGCGCCCTCCGGCAGGCCGCCGGTGGCGTTGGGCCCGCCCATCCGCGTCCGGATCCACCCCGGGTCCACGGCGTTGCTGAGGGTGCCGGGCCAGCGGCGCGCGACCGCGAACGCCAGGACGACGTCGAGGAGTTTGGAGTCGGAGTACGCCCGCATGCCGTCCCACGGCCGGCGCTCGTACTGCAGGTCGCCGAGGTCGACGGTGCCCTCCGCCTCCAGTCCGGAGGTCAGGTAGACCAGCCGGCGGGGCCTCGGCATCAGGGCGGTGAGCAGATAGGGGGCCAGCACGTTCGTCTGGAAGATGCGCTCCAGCTTGTCCTCGGTGACACTGCGCCAGGCCGCTCCCCCGCCGACCCCCGCGTTGTGGATCACCACGTCGAAGGGCCCCGCCGCGGCCGCCGCCTCCGCCAGCTCCCGGGTGCCCGCCAGCGAGGCGAGGTCACCGGCGACGACCCCGGCGGCCCGCGGCACCGCCGCGCGGGCCTCCTCCGCGCGCACCGTGTTGCGGGCGTGCAGGACCACCCGGTGTCCCGCGGCGGCCAGCGTCGCCGCCGTCTCGCGCCCGATGCCGTCTGCCGACCCGGTGACGAACACGCTGATGCCGGCGCCCTTGTCGTCCATGGTGTCTCCTCTTCCTCGGCGGTCGCCCCGGCCGGTGGCGGCCGGGTCCGCGGGCGTGGAATGGCTTGGCGTTGCGGGAACGACGGTACGACGGGCGGCCCGTGCGCGGGGCGGCGCCCCGGCCGGTCCGGCGCGGCGGAGCACGGCCGGGCCGGACCCCCGGCGCGCGGAGGGGCCGCCCGGCCCGCGGCCGGACGGCCCTCGCGGATCTCCGGGACGCGGCTAGGAACAGGTGTTCCGGCTCGTATTGACCAGGTTGAGGTTGCGGTAGGTGATGTTCGAGCCGCAGGGGCTCTCCCTGAGGGCCGAGTTGGTGACCGTCAGGTTCTGCAGCGTGATGTCGCGGGTGTTGGCGAACTCGGAGCGGGCGGCGATCCGGATGTCGCCCGGCCCGGAGACGGTGCCGCTCTGGGCCGCGATGTTCACGTTGTAGCAGTTCTCGATGAGGATGGCGTTGCTTCCGGTGTTCGCGATGTCCACCCGGTCGATGACGGCGCCGCCGCTCTCCGAGACGCAGAAGACGCCGCGTCCGCCGCCGCGGGCGATGACCTGGCCCACCCGGATGTTGACCGGGTAGCTGTCGCCGATGCGGCCGTTGCGGTTGGCCATCCGGAAGGCGGCGTAGCCGGTACCCGTCCCGGCGCCGTCGGCGTCCACCTTCTGGACGGTGGCGTTGATCGTGTCGTTCAGCAGCAGTCCGGAGTAGCCGGTGTTGCGGGCCGTGACCGTGCCGATGGTGAGCCCGTCCACGCCGTAGGTCTCCACGCCGTGGGCGCTGGTGCCGGAGACGTGGACGTTGTCGATGCGGATGTTGCGGGAGCGCACCGAGCGGTCGCCGTGGTTGTCGATGCGGATGCCCAGACCGCCGGAGAGACGCATGTCGATCTGGCCCAGTGTGACGTTCTCGACGTTCCGCATGAAGATGCCGTACAGCGGGGCGCCGGTGAGGGTCAGGTGCTGGACCTCCACGTCCCGGGCGCCACGGGCGTAGACCGGGGCCTGGTCGCCGGAGCCCGAGCCGGTCACGTTGATGGTCCCGCAGACGTCGAGCACGGTGTAACTCGGCAGCGAGAGCCGGGAGCCGGCGCTCATCGAGCCCGAGCCCCGGACCACGACCCGCTGCTTGGAGGTCCGCCCGGGCGACAGGCTGCCGACGGCCGCGCGCATCGCCGAGAGCATGTCGGTGCCGCTGTAGCCGGGAGCCGTCCAGGTGTTGCCGTTGCGGACGGCTTCGGCCTGGTAGCCGCCGGTGCCGCAGTCGGCGGCCGGGGCGGCGGGGGCGGCAGCGGCGGCGGGGGCGGCGCTCCCCGCCGCCGTGGCGGCACCGGCGCCGTGGGCCTGTCCGGGTGCGGCCAGCAGCAGGCTGATCAGCCCGGCCAGGGCCGTTCCGGCGGCGGCCAGAGCTGTTCCGCGTCGTCCTCGCGGTGTGGAAGACATACCTCGTCTCCTTTCGGAGCGGGTGAGAGATGGGTGGGGGGTGAGGGAGCGTCGGCGTGGGGCCGAGGAAGCGCTTTCACGCCGCCCCGGAACGTAGCAAGCGGACACCGGAGCGTCAATCGGCCCTATCGGCCGCGCAGTTGACGAGGCTTTCCGGATATGCCCCCGATGTCCCCCCGGACCCCGCAGGCCCCTCCGCAGGCGGGACGGACACGCAGAAAGCGTTTACTGCCCTCATCGCCCGCACCGGGGACGGAAGCGCTCCGCGCCGCGCCGTGAACCGCCGTGCCCGCCGGGCGCACCCGTCTCCGTCTTACGGTGTCCCCGGGCGGAGGCCGGTCCGCCCGCCGGCGATCCGCCCGCCCCGTGCCGACGGCCCGTCACCGAAAGCCGGTGAGGTCCTCCGGAAGCGCCCCTGTTCCACGGTCCGGCCGGGATTCCCCCGCGCTCCCGGGGGCACCCAGCCAAGAGCGCCGGGCACGCCGGCGCCGGGAGGAACCGCCGACCCATCGTCAGCAGACCACCAGCGGAGGACGGAGGACGGGCGCATGGCACCAGCGGGCGGCCGCACCACCGGTCCCACGGATGTCCGGCCCTGCGGGCCACCGTCCGGACGCCCCCGCCCCCGTCCTGCCCCGCCCGGCGCCGCCCGGCCCCCCGTACGGGCCGCGGCTGCCGGGCGCACCGACCGGACCGCCGTACCCGAGGAGTGGTCTTCGCCGTGCTCGTCCTCGTAATCGCTCACGCCGGGCTGGCGGCGGCGCTTCCGTGCTGGGGCCGCCGCACCGGGCGCGCCGTCTGGGCGATCGCGGCCCTGCCGCTCCTGGCGGCCCTGGTGTGGAGCGCCGTCCGGGCGCCGGACGTGCTCGCCGGGACACCCGTACAGGAGAGCCTGGCCTGGGCGCCCTCCCTGGGGCTGAGCCTCGATCTGCGGCTCGACGCCCTGTCCCTGCTCATGGTGTGGGTGATCGGCGGGGTGGGGGCGGCGGTCCTGGCCTACAGCGCGTACTACACCGAGCGGGACACCGGCCGGGAGGCCGGGCTGCTGCTGGCCTTCGCCGGGGCCATGACGGGCCTGGTCCTCGCGGACAACCTCTTCCTGCTCTACGTCTTCTGGGAACTGACCACGCTCGCGTCCTACTTCCTCATCGCCGGCCCGGAGCGTTCCCGGGAGCGCCGCCCGGCGGCGGAGCAGGCGCTGCTGACCACCGTCGCGGGCGGGCTCTCCCTGCTGGCCGGGCTCGTCGTGCTGGGGGAGACCGCGGGCACCTACCGGATCTCCGCCGTCCTCGCCGACCCGCCGCGCGGCGCCGCGGTGACGGTGGCCATGGTGCTGCTGCTCCTCGGCGCGTTCGCCAAGTCCGCCCAGATGCCGCTGCACGGCTGGCTGCCCGCCGCCATGGTGGCGCCCACTCCGGTGAGCGCCTATCTGCACGCCGCCACGATGGTCAAGGCGGGGGTGTATCTGGTGGCACGCTTCGCGCCCGGTTTCGCCGATGTCCCCCCGTGGCGGCCGGCGGTGTTCGCCGTCGGGCTGGTGAGCATGGTCCTGGGCGCCTGGCGGGCGCTCCGGGAGACGGATCTGAAGAGACTGCTCGCCTACGGCACCATCAGCGAACTCGGCCTGCTGATGGTGCTGTTCGGCGCCGGCACCCGGACGGCCGCGATGGCGGGGGCCGTGATGCTGGCCGCGCACGCCGCCTTCAAGGCCGCGCTCTTCCTCGTGACCGGCATCCTCGACCACCGGGCCGGCAGCCGGGACGTGCGCGAACTGTCCGGCGCGGGCCGCCGGATGCCCGGGGTGTTCGCGGCGGCTCTGCTCGCCGCCCTCTCCATGGCGGGCGTGCCGCCGCTGCTCGGCTTCCTCGGCAAGGAGGCCGGCTACGAGGCGTTCCTGCACGGCACCGGGATCGGCGGCCGTCTTCCGGTGCTGGCCGGACTGGTCCTGGGATCCGTCCTCACCGTCGCGTACGCGGGCCGCTTCCTGTGGGGGGCCTTCGCCCGCAAGCCCTGGGCGGAGCCGGGCACCCCGGACCGGCCGGGCCCCGGCCTCCTCGCTCCGGCCGCGTTCCTCTCGGTTGCGGGACTGGTGCTGGGCCTGTGGTACCACGGCGTGGCGGCCCTCGTGCGCGCCTACGCGGACCGCTACCCGGCCGGCCCGGAGGGCCCGTACGAGCTCGCCCTCTGGCACGGCCTCACCCCGGTGCTGGGACTGTCCGTGCTGACGCTCCTGCTGGGAGCCGCGCTGTACGCGGCTCACCGCGAGCGGGCCGACGGGACCGGCCCGCGGTGGAAGACCCTCGTCCGGCTGCCGGACGCGCAGCGCGCGTACCGGCGGACCGTCCGCGCGACCGACCTGCTGGCGCTGCGGCTGGCACGCGGCACCCAGGTCGGCTCACTCCCCGTCTACCTGACGGTGCTCCTGTGCGCCGTACTGGCCCTGCCGGGAGCCGCCCTGGCCGTCACCGGCACCGGACCCGCCGGGACCCGGCTGTGGACCTCTTCCGTCCAGGTGCCGCTCGCCCTGGTCGTGCTGGCCGCGGCCGTGGCGGTGACGGCGACCCGGCACCGGCTGACCGGCGTCCTGCTGGTGGGGGCGGTCGGCTACGGCGTGGCGGGGCTGTTCCTGCTCCGCGGCGCTCCGGACCTGGCCCTCACCCAGTTCCTGGTGGAGACGCTGACACTGGTGGTCGTGGTGTTCGTGCTGCGCCGGATGCCGGCCCGTTTCTCTCCGGAGAAGGCGGCTCCGCGCACCCGGGTCCTGCAGGGCGCGCTGGCCGGATCGATCGGCGTCCTCGTCGGTGTCTTCACCCTGGCCGCCGCCGGTGCCCGCCGGGCTCCCGCGGTCTCGGAGGACTACTTCCGCCTGCTGCCGGAGACCGGTGCCCACAACACCGTCAACGCGATCGTCGTGGACTTCCGGGCGCTGGACACCCTGGGGGAGATCGCCGTGCTGCTGGTCGCGGCACTCGGCGTGGTGAGCCTGGCCGGGGTCCGGCGGGGCGGGGACGAGGCCGGGTCCGCCCGTACCGGGAACGGCACGACCGGTGCCCGCGGGGAACCGGGCGACCGGGCGGCCCTCTCGCCGACGGCCCAGTGGGACGAGCCGCACGAGTGCTGGCTGCCCGGCGGCAGCGAACGGCCGGGCGGGGAGCGCTCCTTGCTGCTGGAGATCAGCACCTGGATGGCCTTCCCCTCCCTCATGGTGGTCTCCGTGTTCCTGCTGTTCTCCGGACACTCCCACCCCGGCGGCGGCTTCTCGGGCGGCCTGGTGGCGGGGCTCGCGTGCGTGCTGCGCTATCTCGTGGGCGGCCGGGACGGCCTGGGAACGACCGCACCCGTCGACCCCGGCCTGCTCGCGGGCGGAGGACTGGCGCTGGCCGCCGGAACCGGTCTGGTGCCGGCTCTCCTCGGGGCCGAGCCCCTGTCGGGCGTCCTGGTGGAGGCACACCACCTGCCTCTCATCGGGACACTGAAGTTCTCCACCACCCTCTTCTTCGACATGGGCGTCTACCTGCTGGTGATCGGCGTCGCGCTCAAGCTGCTGTCGGCCCTGGGCACGCACCTCGCTCCCGCCCCGCGGAGAACACGGACACCGGCGGAAGGAGACCTCACACGGTGAGAACGCCCGACATCACCCTCGCCGTCGTGGTCGGCGGTCTGTACGCCGTGGGCTTCCTGCTGATGATGCAGCGGTCGCTGATACGGATCGTGCTCGGCTTCGTCCTCCTGGGACACGGCACGAATCTGCTGCTGCTCTCGGCGGGACGCCCGGGAGACCCCCCCTTGACGGGCGGGGGCACCGCGGAAGCCGGCCGGTACGCCGATCCGCTGCCCCAGGCCATGGCGCTCACCTCCGTCGTGATCACCTTCGGGCTCACGGCCTTCCTGCTCGCCCTGGCCTACCGGTCCTGGTGGCTGACCGGTCACGACGAGGTACGGGACGACGTGGAGGACCGGCGGATCGGCACCGCCCGGGAACGCGCCGAGTCGGCGGAGCGGGGAACCGGGGCACGGTCCGTCGAGGCGGGCGAACCGGAGGGCACGGACGACTCGGACGACGCCGCGCACGACCCGCCGGAGGGGAACCGATGAACCTGCTGCTCGCCCTGCCGGTGATCCTGCCGCTCCTCGCCGCGGGGCTGTCCATCGCCCTGCGGCGGCATCTGTGGGCCCAGCGGTCGCTGAGCACCGCGGTGCTCGTCACCGTCCTCACCGTCGCCTTCGTGCTGCTGGTCCTGGCGGACCGGCGGGGTCCCCTGGTGCTGCCGGTGGGCGGCTGGGAGGCGCCCGCGGGCATCACCCTGGTGGCGGACCGCTTGTCGGCGCTGCTGCTGACCGTCTCGCTGCTGGTCGCGCTCGCCGTCCTGCTCTTCTCCATGGGCCAGGGCACGGCCGAGCGGCGCGGCCGGGTGGCGACCGCGTTCCATCCGGCCTACCTGCTGCTGGCCGGCGGGGTGGGGCTGGCCTTCCTCACCGGGGACCTGTTCAACCTGTTCGTGGCCTTCGAGGTGATGCTCGGCGCCTCGTACGTGCTGATCACGCTGAACGCCGGGACGCAGCGGACCCGGGCCGGCATGACGTACGTCCTCGTCAGCCTGACCTCCTCACTGCTGTTCATCACGGCGATCGCCCTGGTCTACGCGGCCACCGGCACCGTGAACCTGGCCCAGCTCGGCGAGCGGACGGCCGCACTCCCCGGCGGGCTGCGGAGCGCCCTCGGCCTGCTGCTGCTCGTGGTCTTCGGCATCAAATCGGCCATGGTGCCGCTGCACTTCTGGCTGCCGGACAGCTATCCCACGGCTCCCGCGCCGATCACGGCCGTCTTCGCGGCGCTGCTCACCAAGGTCGCGGTGTACGCGATGGTGCGCACCCAGACCCTGCTGTTCCCCCGGGAGGAGACCTGGGTCCTGCTGGCCGTTCTCGCGGTCGCCACCATGCTGCTGGGCATCCTGGGGGCGCTGGCGCAGGACGACATCAACCGGCTGCTGTCCTTCACCCTGGTCAGCCACATCGGTTTCATGCTGTTCGGGCTGGCGCTGTTCGACGTCGCCGGGCTGACCGGCACGATCCTGTACATCGTCCACCACATCGTCGTCCAGGCGACGCTGTTCCTGGTCGCCGGGCTGATCGTGCGGGGGGCGGGCACCCCGGCCCTGCGCCGGATGGAGGGCCGCGCTCCCCCGCCGGCGCTGCTCGCCCTGCTGTTCCTCGTGCCGGCGCTCAGCCTGTCCGGCATCCCGCCGCTGTCCGGGTTCGTGGCCAAGCTGGCGCTGCTGCGGGCCGGGGCCGCGGACGGGGGCGCCGCCGCATACGCGCTGGTCGCCGCCGCGCTGCTGACCAGCCTGCTCACTCTGGCGGCGATGGCGCGCCTCGGCCGCAGCGCCTTCTCCGGGGCGCCCCGGCCGGACCCGCGCACTTCCCCGGCGCCGGCCGCCCCGCGCCGGCCGGCCCGGCTGATGGCGGCCACCACCGCGGGCATGGCCCTGGCCGGGGTGACCCTCGTCGTGCTCGCCGGCCCGCTGGCAGGGATCAGCGAACGGGCCGCCGAGGACCTGCTGAACCGGGACCCCTACCGGTCCGCCGTACTCGTCACGGAGGCAAAGCCTTGACCGTCCCACGCTTCCTGTACCGCACCCGGGACCATCTGCCGCTGTTCTGCTGGCTGCTGGCGCTGTGGACGGTCCTCTGGGGATCGCCCCGCCCGGCGGTCCTGCTCAGCGGTGTGCCGCTGGCCGCCGCGGTCGTGCGCGGCTTCGCCCTTCCGCCGCTGCTCCCCCGGGTCGCCGTCCGGCCGTGGCGGCTGGTGCTCCTGCTCGGTTTCATGCTCGCCGACCTCCTCCAGTCCGGAATCACCGTGGCCTGGCAGGCCCTCCGGCACGGTCCGCGCGCCAGGGCGGCGGTCGTGGAGGTACCGCTCCGGGCCGACACCGACCTGCTGATCGCCGCGACGGCCACCCTGACCACGCTGACGCCCGGCACCCTCGTCCTGGAGATCGACCGCGACCGCCGGCTGCTGTACGTCCACGCGCTGCCCGCCGGCAGTCCCCGCCAGGCCGAGCGGCGGCGGCACGAGGTGCTGCGGGCCGAGCACCATGTGACCTGGGCGCTGGCACGGGCCGGGGCGGCCGGACGGGACCAGGGGCCGCGACCGGCTGAGGGAACGACATGACCACGGTGTACGCCGTCACCACGGCCCTGCTGTCGGCCGCCGCGCTGCTCGTTCTCGTCCGGCTGCTCCGCGGCCCGGTCGCGCTCGACCGCATCGTGGCCCTGGACGTCCTGCTGTCGCTGATCGTCGCGGGTGCGGCCCTGGGGGTCGCGGCCCGGAAGGAGGGCTCCTTCCTCCCCGTCCTCCTGGTACTGGCGATCCTGGCCTTCATCGGATCGGTCACCGCGGCCCATCTGATCGAGCGGCGGGAGGGCATGCGGTGAGCACCGTCCTCGGCGTCCTCTCCGCTGTCTTCCTGCTGTCCGGCGCCGCCTTCTCCCTCCTCGGCGCCATCGGGCTGCTGCGGTTCGCGGACACCGCCTCCCGGCTGCACGCGGCGTCCAAGACCCAGACCCTGGGCCTGCTGCTCATCCTGCTGGGAACCGCCCTCCAGGTGCCCGTGAAGTACGGCCTGGTCCTTCTGCTGCTCGCCCTCTTCCAGCTGGTCACCGTGCCGGTGACCGGGCAGATCGTCGGCCGCACCGCCTACCGGACGGGAGCCGTGCGCCGCGGTGACCTGGTCGTGGACGAACTCGGCCGGCGGCTGGAACGGGAGGAGACCGGTCCGCCGGACTGACCGCCGCGCCCCGCGGCCGCGGAAGGCGGCCCAGCGGCCGCGCCCGCACCGGACCCGCCCGGGGCCGCCGCTCCTCCCGGCGGTACGCTGATCCGCGCCGAGCCGATCAAGGAGTGGGTGCCGTGCTGCTCGCCTTCGCCGTGGTGCTGCTGCTCGCCGTGCTGGTGTCCAGCCTGGCGCACCGCACCATCCTGTCCACCGCCGCGCTGTTCCTGATCGCCGGCTTCCTCCTGGGCAAGGAGACCACCGGTGTCCTCCAGCTGACGGCCGACTCCGCGCTGGTCGAGCACTTCGCCGAACTGGCCCTGTTCGCGGTGCTGTTCACCGACGGCATGCGGGTGGGCTGGACCGATCTGCGGTCCGCCTGGCGGCTGCCCGGCCGGGCCCTGGGCTGGGGCCTGCCGCTGACCCTCGGCCTCACCGCCCTCCTCGCCCACTACATCGTGGGGCTGGACTGGCCCGAGGCCCTGCTGCTCGGCGCGATCCTGGCCCCCACCGACCCGGTCTTCGCCGCCGCGCTCGTCGGCAACAAGCGGGTCCCCGGGCGGCTCCGGCATGTGCTGAACGTCGAGTCCGGCATCAACGACGGGCTGGCGCTGCCGTTCGTCATCCTCTTCCTCGGCATCTCCGAGGGGTCCGGCGATCTCCACCTGGACGAACTGGCGACCGAACTCGCCCTGGGCGTCCTCATCGGCGTCGCCGTGCCCTGGCTGGCCATCAAGCTGGAGCAGACGCGCTTCTTCGCCGCCTCGGCCGCCTACGAGCCGCTCAACGCCTTCGCCATCGGGCTGGTCGTGCTCGGGCTGGGACAGGTCCTGCACGCCAACCTCTTCCTCGCCGCGTTCGCCGCGGGCGTGACCGTGGCCACCTTCGGCCCCCGGCAGCGGAAGGCATTCGACGAGTTCGGCGAACTCGTCGCCGAACTGCTGAAACTGGCCGCCCTGCTGGTCTTCGGCGCGCTGATCTCGGTGGAGTTCCTGGGCGAGATCTCGTGGAGCGGCTGGGTGTTCGCCGTCCTCGCCCTGGTGCTGGTCCGGCCGGTGGCCCTGGCCATCGCCTTCGCCCGCTCCCATCTGAGCCGGCGCGAACAGGCGGCGGCCATGTGGTTCGGTCCCAAGGGCTTCGCCTCCGTGGTCTACGCGCTGCTGGTGCTCAAGTCCGGCATCGCCGAGGCCGATCTCGTCTTCCACTTGGTGGCCCTCACCATCGTGCTCTCGATCCTCGCCCACTCCTCCACCGACATCGTGGTCGCGCGCTCCTTCGACGAACCGGAGGAGACGCCCAACTGGCAGGATCCCGAGGACGGCCGGGAAACCGAGGAGCACCCGGAGGGACGGGAAGCGGAACGGACGGAGAAACCGCGGACCGGGACCGGCGGCGCGGACCGGGCGGCGGGCGGCGGCACGGCGGAGAGCTGAGCCCCCGTTATTTTCTTCGCGGTCCTGCCATCGCTCGCACCGAGGGGGTTGACAAGGTTGTCATGACCCTCAACCATGGGAGCGCTCCCACACCCCCACAGTACTCCGCCTGACGGTCCGCCCCCGACCGTCAGGCGGTTCGACCCGAGTTCACCGCACCGCGGGGCGCGCGGCCTCCTCGCGCGTCCCGCGCACGCTCGTGCCCGAGGCGCGGCACGCGGCCCGGCACGGTTCCCGGGCGGAACCGCACCGGACGCCCCGCCCGTTCCGCACCGTCCCCCACGGAACAGCAGGAGGCACCACCACCATGCGCAGAACCCCCCTCCGGGCGGTCATGGCCGGGTCGGCCCTGGCGCTCGCGCTCGTCCTCGCCCCGCCGGCCGGAGCCGCACCCGCGGGCCCGGTCTCCGCCCCGGCCCCCGCGGGCGGGGAGCCGGCGGCCGCCGCCACCAGGATCATGCCGCTGGGCGACTCCATCACCGGCTCGCCCGGCTGCTGGCGCTCCGTCCTCTGGAACCGGCTGCAGGACACCGGCTACACCTCGGTCGACTTCGTGGGCACGCTCGGTCCCCAGGGCTGCGGGCAGCCCTACGACGGGGAGAACGAGGGACACGGCGGAGCCCTGGTCACCCGGGTCGCCGACGGGAACCAGCTGCCCGGCTGGCTCTCCGCGACCCGGCCGGACATCGTGATGATGCACTTCGGCACCAACGACGTCTGGAGCAACATCGCTCCCGACCGCATCCTGGCCGCGTACACCGAACTCGTCCGGCAGATGCGGGAGAGCAACCCGAGGATGAAGGTGCTCGTCGCCCAGATCATCCCGATGAACCCGGGCGGCTGCCCCGAGTGCGCCCAGCGGGTGCGGGACCTCAACGACCGCATCCCGCAGTGGGCTTCGGGCATCAGCACCCCGGAGTCGCCCGTGGTCGCGGTCGACCAGTGGACCGGTTTCGACACCGCGGCCGACACCTATGACGGCGTGCACCCCAGCTCCTCCGGCGACCACAAGATCGCTTCCCGCTGGTACCCGGCGCTGACCGGGTTCCTCACCCCGGGCGCCTCCGGCTCCTGACCCGGCGGACGCGGCCGGCGGATCCGGGGCCGGACTCGCGGCGGCCGCCGCCCCGGGAACGCCCTCGCCCCCGGCAGCCGGCCGGGGGCGGTGACGGGGGATCCGTTACGGGGCGGCCGCCGCGAGTTCGTCGTCCAGCCGGCGGCGGGCCTCCGCCAGGGCCTGGTCGATGTCACGGGCCCCGGTGGAGACGCACAGCGTGTAGGCGGTGTCCTGCATCTGGCGGTGGATGTGCGGAGCGACGACCTGCTCCTTCGCCAGGGCCCGCAGGGCTTCGTAGTGTTCGAGCAGATTCCGCAGCACGGTCGGGTGCGCCATCAGCATCCGGCATCTCCTCCACGCCTCGAGGGGGACAAGGGACGAGCAAGGCGATCGGCACTCCGAGCGCCCCTTCCCCCGTGCGCACGCGACGGGGCCCGCCGGAAGCGGGCCGCAACGCGGTGCTGTTATACGGACGTTACCTCAGCGGGTCCCCTCACCGAACCCCCTTGCGCGTAACGCCTCTGTTTCGCGACGGCGGGCCGGCGGCGGCGCCCGGGAGGTCCTCCCGCCCCGCGCCGTCCCCCTCACCCGGGGCCGGCCCGGACCGTTCCGCCAGGCTGCGGTCCACGGTGTCGGCGAAGGCGCGCGCGAGCGGGCTCAGGGCTTCCCACTGCCGCACGGCCCAGCCGACCGACAGCGGGGGCAGCGCCGGGACGGGGACGAGCCGGACCCGCCCCGGGGGCGGAGGTCCGGGCATCGCCGGCACCAGCGCGTGGCCGAGCCCGAGTTCGGCCAGGAGGACGGCCGTGTCCCAGTCGGCCACGCTGGTCGCGGACGCCGACGGCACGCCGAGCCGGGGCAGTTGGCTGTCCAGCCGGGAACCGGAGGTGGAGTTCCCGGGGAGCCGGATGTGCTGGATGCCCGCCAGGTCGCCGGGGCCGACGGCGCTCTTCTCGGCCAGCGGGTCGTCGTCCCGTACGGCCAGCACCCAGGGGAGTTCGACGACGGGCCGCTGCTCGATGCCGCGCACGGGGGGACCGATGGTGATCCACGCCAGATCGGCGTCGTCCGCCGCCAGGGCGGCGAAGCAGCCGCGGCTGGAGTTCTCCGTCTGGAACTCCAGGCTGACCCCCGGATAGCGCTCCCGGTAGGCCACGACGGCCTCGGCCATGAAGTGCCGGACGGTGGTCGCGCCGGTGGTGATCCGCAGCGAGCCCGTCTCCCCGTCCAGCAGTTCGCGGAGCCGGCGCAGCGCCAGGTCGATGCCGCCGATGCCCTCGGCGGCGGCCGCGTAGAGGATGCGCCCGGCGTGGGTGGGGGTGACGCCGCGCGGACGGCGCTCCAGCAGGCCGAGCCCCAGCTCCCGTTCCAGCCGTCTGACGTGCTGGCTCACCGCCGGCTGCGTGCGGTGCTGTTCGCGGGCCACGGCGCTGAGGCTGCCCGCTTCGCAGACCGCGACGAAGGTGCGGAGGTCGTCGAACGTCATGACACCCAAGCTAGACCTGGGGCCTCTCCAAGGAAACCCTAGGATTGACTTGGGAGTTGCCCCGTCCGACGATGGTTCCGGGCCCCGGGCGGCAACCCGCCCCGCACCGCGCAGACCTTCCTCCGGAGCGCTGCGACAGCCGGGGGTCGGGTGCCGACCCGCCGCCCTCCGAACGGGGAAAGGGGACCGGCATGCCCGTCCTGAGCGGTGCCACCCATGCGATGACCCTGCTCCGCGCGCTGGGCGCCGGGGAGATCGAGCATCCCGGCGGATCACTGCTGGAGCACGTCCGCCGCGTCGGCGAGCTCCTCGGTGACTGGGACGCCCGGCCCGCGCTGCGGCTCGCCGGACTCTGCCACGCCCTCTACGGGACGGACGGCTTTCCCTCCGCCCTGCTGCCCCTCGCCCGCCGCCCGCAGCTCGCGGCGGCCATCGGCGCCGAGGCCGAGGCGCTGGTGTACTTCTACGCGAGTTGCGACCGGAAGGCGTCGTATCCGGCGCTCCTGGACGACCCGCCGCTCTTCCGGGACCGGTTCTCCGGCCGGATCCTCCATCCCGGCCCCCAGCGGCTCCGGGACTTCGCGGAGCTGACGGCCGCCAACGAACTGGACATCGCCCGGGTGAGCCCGGAGTTCCGCCGGCAGCGGGGCGGGGAACTGCGGGCGCTCCTCACCCGGCTCCGCCCGCTGCTGAGCGAGGCCGCGTGGACGGAGTGCCGCGCGGTGCTGTTCCGAGCCGGGGCGCACGCCGCTCCGGAGGACGGCCGGACGGCCGGAGGACCGGGGGCCGCAGACGGAGCGCGGGGGTGATGGCGGCTCCGGGCCGCCCCGGCGTCCGCCCCGCCGCGCGGGTTCGGGCGCGGCGGGGCGGACGGGAGCCGGGCCGGGCACGGCCGGGCCGGCGGGGCCCGGCCGGCCCGGAGCGGATCACCGGCCCTCCACCGGCCGGCGGTCCGCGGCGCCACGGGGCGGAACGATTCAGCCCCAGATCTCCCCGGCCCACTCCGGGTGGTCGATGAACGGGTTCCGGTTGTGCTGGAAGTCGGCGTATATGACCTCGTTGCGGTTCTTCTCGAAGGTGTCCGGCGGGTCCTGCTCGTGCCACTCCAGCAGCATGGAGACCCGGCCCATCAGGGGATTCGACCCGTTGCCCACCCGGTCGTTGAGTTCGAGGTCCGCGAAGCCGTCACCGCCCTCGTACCGCACCGCCATATAGAAGATCATCCGGGCCACGTCGCCCTTGACCCGGTCGCGCGGCTCCCAGGAGTCGCTGTCGGTGTAGTTGCCGGGGGCCTCGCCGACCTCGGAGCCGCCCTCGTCGAAGTCCTTGTTGCCGCGCGCGCTGTTGACGGTGACATCGGTCGGGCGGAGGTGGTGGATGTCGGTGCCCGGGCCCGTCGCGGTACCGAAGTCCCCGTGCGACTTGGCCCAGACGTGCTCGCGGTTCCACTCGTCGGCGGCGCCGCCGTTCTCGGACTTGCTCTGTGAGCGTCCGCTGTAGAGCAGCACCACCCGGGACGGGTCGGCCGGGTCCTCGTCGGTGGCCTTCAGCGCGTCCCAGACCTGGGAGTAGGACAGCTTCGTCTGCTCGCTGACGATGCCGTGCAGCGCGTCCTTGAGCGCGGGGCCGGTCCGGCCGAGCGCGTCCTGGTAGTACGAGTCGTCGTACGCGGTGCCGCCGGCCGCCGTGAGCGGGGCGGCGGCACCGGTGCCGGGGCCGGCGGGGGCGACGGCCGCGGTGGCGTGGGGGGCCACGAGGGCGATCGAGAGGCCGCCGGCCAGCAGCGCCAGCTGCTTCCAGCGGGTGACACGGGTGGGGGACATATCCGGTCCTCTGCTCGGGGTCCGTGCCGGCCGCCGATGCGCAACGCGCGTAGACTTCCGACACGCCCGAACCTGCGTTCGGGTGCCCAGGAGTCTCCTCGTGATAGATCACTATGGCGTGAACATGGCGGGGAGATCCGGCGAAGAGGGTGCGACCACGGAGCCCCCATCACCCCGGGCCCTCGCCACCGACACGAACCGCCGGGGTCACCATCTGTGCATGCCCGGCGAAACCCGAATATGGAAAAAATCACACATAATGCGCTAAAGAGGACACCTTCCTGGTGGCAAGGTGGACCGGACAGTATTGTCCAGCAGACATAGAGGCAGCCCGGCTGGGCGGAGGGTGGGGGTTGTGAGCGGTACGAAGGATGTGCCGAGTCCTCGTCCGGAGCCCGGCAACGGCGCGGGCGGCGTGACGACCGACATGCTCGGCACCGCCGGGATGTCGCGGCCGCGCTGGCGCGGGGACCCGGAGTCCCTCCTCCTGGTGGAGGACGACGCGGGCGACGCCCTGCTCGTCGAGGAGCTTCTCGCCGACAGCGACATCCGCACCGAGCTGACGTGGGTGCGGTCCCTGGCCGAGGCCCAGGAGTGGCTGGCCGGGGCGCGGTTGATGCCGGGCTGCATCCTGCTCGACCTGCACCTCCCGGACGCCGACGGGGTGACCGCCGTCACCAGGATCCTCAACGCCGCCCCGAGCACGGCCGTCGTGGTCCTGACCGGCCGCGCCGAGGGCGAGGCCGGCCTCGCCGCCGTGGCCGCGGGCGCCCAGGACTACCTGGTCAAGGGCGCGCTGGAGTCCGAGCTCTTCGGCCGCGCCATCCGCTACGCCGTCCAGCGCAAGCAGGTCGAGCAGACCGCGGCGGATCTGCAGGCCGGCCGGCTCCGGGCGCAGGAGAACGCCCGCCTGGAGCGCGGTCTGCTGCCCACGCCGCTGCTGCACACCGACGACCTCACCATCGCGGCCCGCTACGAACCCGGCCGCGCCCAGGCCCTCCTCGGCGGCGACTTCTACGACGTGGTGCAGACGCCGGACGGCACCGTGCGCGCCGTGATCGGTGACGTCTCGGGGCACGGCGCCGCGGAGGCGGCCCTGGGCGTCTGCCTGCGCGTGGCCTGGCGGACGGCCGTGCTGTGCGGCACCGAGGGCAGCGACCTGGCGGAACTCCTGGAGAAGATCACCGTCGCGGAGCGGGCCGACTCCCCCGTCTTCGTCACCTTCACCTCGCTCACACTCCCGCCCGACCGGGGCAGCCTGCGCGTGGTCCGCGCCGGCCACCCGGGCCTGCTGATCCGCACCCGGGGCGAGGTGGAGCTGGTGGAGCCGCCGGGCGGGCCCGCGCTGGGCCTGGGTCTGGGCACGGTCGGCTGGCCGGAGACCGAACTCCCGCTGCCCGACGAGGCCGAGGTGGTCATGTTCACGGACGGGCTGTTCGAGGGACGGACCGGTCCCGGCCGCGAACGCCTCGGCGAGGACGGGCTCTGCGAGCTCGCGGCGGGCGAGGCCTGCGCGGGTCTCGGCCCGCAGGACTTCGTGGACGCCCTGGTGGACGGGGCGGAGCTGGCCGCGGCCGACTACGGCGGCCTGGCCGACGACGTCGCGGTCGTCAGCGTCGGATGGAGGAAGCCCCGGTGACCCAGTCGTCCCTTCCCCAGACCCTCCGGCCGGACGGCTCGGCCCTCACGGGCCGCAGGCTGACCGTGCAGGGCTGGTTCCAGCTGATCCTCTCGCTCATGCTGCTGTTCGTCCTGGGCGGCGCCGTCGTCGGAGCGCAGCTGCTGTCGAGCACCGTGCGGCAGTCCAACGACCTGGTCGAGCGCATCCAGCCGGCCCGCGCCGAGATGTACCAGCTCCAGAGCGCCCTGCTCAACCAGGAGACGGGGGTCCGCGGCTACGTCCTCACCGGGGACGAGCAGTTCCTCGAGCCCTACACCGACGGCCGGGCCCAGGAGCGGAGGTCCGTCGCACGGCTGCGGTCGCTCGTCGGGCCGGACCGCGCGATGTCCGAGGACCTCTCCGCCGTCGAACAGGCCGCCCGCGACTGGCGTTCCGCCCACGCCGTGCCGCTCATGGAGCGCACCCGCTCCGGGGAGCGGGCGACCGGCGACACCCCGGCGCTGGAGAGCAGCAGGGAGTCCTTCGACGCGCTGCGGGCGCTGTTCGTCGAACAGAACAAGCACATAGCCGAGGCCAAGGCCGAGGCCCGTGCCGAGCTCATCTCCACCCGCACCACCCGCGACTGGGTCTACGGGCTGATGATCATCAGCTTCGTGCTGGCCGCCATCGCCCTGACGGTGCTGCTGCGCCGCACGGTGGGCGGACCGCTGCTGGCCCTGCGGAAGTCGTCCCAGCGGGTCGCCGACGGGGAATTCGACCACCGCATCAGCGCGGCCGGGCCCGCCGACGTGCGCGCCGTCGCCCTGGCCGTGGAGGCCATGCGGCACCGGATCACGGAGGAGCTGGAGGCCACCCGGAACCGCGAGGCCCGGCTCACCCAGCAGACCGGCGACCTCGACGCCCAGGCCGTCGAGCTGCGGCGCTCCAACGCCGAGCTGGAGCAGTTCGCCTATGTGGCCTCGCACGATCTGCAGGAACCGCTGCGGAAGGTGGCCTCCTTCTGCCAGCTGCTGGAGAAACGGTATGGCGACGAACTGGACGAGCGCGGCAAGCAGTACATCGCCTTCGCCGTCGACGGGGCGAAGCGGATGCAGATCCTCATCAACGATCTGCTGACCTTCTCCCGGGTGGGCCGGGTCAACGACGACCGCAGGCCCGTGCCGCTCGACGAGACGCTGGACCGCGCCCTGGCGAACCTCTCGACCGCGATCGAGGAGTCCGGCGCCCGCGTCGAGCGCCCGGAGACGCTGCCCGAGGTGACGGGCGACCCCACCACCCTGGCGATGCTCTGGCAGAACCTCGTCGGCAACGCCGTGAAGTTCCGCTCCCCCGACCGCGTCCCCGAGGTGACCATCACCGCCGAGCAGTCCGGGGAGGACGGGGAGGACGGGGAGTGGCGGTTCTGCGTGACCGACAACGGGATCGGCATCCCGCCGGAGTTCAGCGAGAAGGTCTTCATCATCTTCCAGCGGCTGCACGGCCGGGAGACGTACACCGGAACCGGCATCGGTCTGGCACTCTGCAAGAAGATCGTCGAGCATCATGGCGGTCGGATCACCCTGGACACCGACCGGGCCGAGGGCACCCGCATCTGCTTCACGCTGCCCGGCCGGACGGTTCCGCACTCCGTCACCGCCCACGAGGAAGCCACCACATGAACACCCCGCGCCCGATCGAGGTCCTGCTCGTCGAGGACGACCCCGGCGACGTCCTGATGACCCGCGAGGCCTTCGAGGACAAGATCGGCAACACCCTGCACGTCGTCCAGGACGGTGAGGAGGCGCTGGACTTCCTGTACCAGCGCGGCGCCCACACCGGGGCGCCCCGGCCCGACCTGATCCTGCTGGACCTCAACCTCCCCAAGTACGACGGGCGGCAGGTCCTGGAGCAGGTCAAGTCGGACTCGGAGCTGTCCACCATCCCGGTGGTGGTCCTGACCACCTCCGCGGCCGAGGAGGACATCCTCCGCAGCTACAAGCTGCACGCCAACGCGTACGTCACCAAGCCGGTGGACCTCGACGCGTTCATCTCGGCGATCCGGCAGATCGACGAGTTCTTCCTGACGGTGGTCCGGCTGCCGAACCGCTGACCGCCCCCGCCCCGTTCACCGCTCCCCCGCCCCTCTCACCCGTCCCGCTCAGCGGTCCCCGGCGTCGGCGCCGGCCCCTGCCCCGGCACCGCAGGGCACACGGCCGCCGTCCCGGCCGGCCGGGGCCCTCGCGGCGAGATGGGCCGCCGTCCCCGTGCGCCCGGGGGCGACGTCCCCGCGCAGCACGGAGTCCCGGTCGTACTCCCCGCCCGCCTCACGGCGGAACGGGATCGGCGCGGTGTCCGGCAGGGTGCGCAGCCGTTCGCGCAGCCCGGCGGCGGCGGCCGCGTACCCGGCGGGGTCCAGGCGGTCCGCGTCGTACACGGCGAAAGGCGGGACGGCTTCCATGCCCGTGTACCAGAACGTGCCGTGGTGCAGCGGGAAGAGCAGGCTGTCGAGGTCACCGTTGATGCCGCGGGGGCCGAAGGCCGGCGCGGCGCCGCCGGTGGTGACGACGGCCATCGCGCGCCGGCCGGCGAGGCCGCCGTCGCCGTAGCGCAGGGTGCGGCCGCCGTCCGCCGGGTCCTTGACGCCGTAGGCGAAGCCCTTGACGAAGACCCGGTCGAACCAGCCCTTGAGGATCGCCGGCGGGCCGAACCACCAGAGCGGGAACTGCACGATCAGGGTGTCGGCCCAGCGGATCTTCTCCTGTTCGGCGCGGATGTCGGCGCTCAGCCGCCCGGAGAGATGGGCCGCCTTGGAGGCGGTGGAGACGACCAGGCGGCGGGCCGGCTCGTGGTCCGGGAAATCGCCGCGGTCGACGACGGGATCCCAGCCCATGGCGTAGAGGTCGCTCTGCCGGTGTTCATGACCGGACTCGCGCAGGGCGCGGAGGCCCTCGTCGCGGAGAGCGGCGCTCAGGGAGCGCGGTTCGGGGTGGGCGTGGATCCACAGCACGCGCATGTGACGGTCCCTTCCTGGGTCCTGCGGGTCTCGGCCGGGGCGGGTCCGCTCTGGCCGCTGTGGAGATTCTTCGGGCCGGGCGCCGCCGGAACGAGTGGCCGGACGGCCGGTATGTGCAAGGATCGCGCCATGGCCGTCTTCCGGTACCCGGACCGTCATCCGGTCGCCGTCCTCGTCCGGCACGGGCTGATTCCCATGGAACTCGGCGTGGTGCACCAGTTGTTCGGGCGGGCCCGGTCGGCGGACGGGGAACCGCTGTACGAGGTGGTGACCTGTGCGCCCGAGCCGGGCGACATCCGCACGGACGCCGACTTCCCGGTCCGGGTCGGCTGTGGTCCCGAGACGCTGGGCGAGGCCCGCACCGTGATCGTCCCGGCCGCGCGGGGCGACGACGAGGTGCACGCCACCGGACACCTCTCCCCGGCCACCGCCGCGGCCCTGGCCGGGATCCGGCCCGGGACGCGGATCGCCTCCGTGTGCACCGGCGCCTTCGTGCTCGCCGCCGCCGGACTGCTGAAGGGCCGCCCGGCGACGACCCATTGGAAGTCCGCGGCGCGGTTCCGGGAACTCTTCCCGGATGTCGTCCTCGATCCCTGCGTGCTCTACACCGACGACGGGGACGTCCTGACCTCGGCGGGCGAGGCGGCGGGCATCGATCTGTGCCTCCACATGATCCGCCGCGACCACGGTGCGGCGGTGGCGGCCTCGCTCGCCCGGCACACCGTCGTACCGCCGCACCGCGAGGGCGGCCAGGCCCAGTACGTGCCGCGCCCCGTCCCGGAACCGCGGCTCTCCTCCACGGCGCCGGCCCGGGCCTGGGCCGAGGAACAGCTCGGCCGGCCGATCGCGCTCCACGAGCTGGCCGCGCGCTCCTCGATGAGCGTGCGGACGTTCAGCCGCCGGTTCCGGGAGGAGACCGGGCTGACCCCGGTGCAGTGGCTGACGGGGCGCCGCGTGGAGCGGGCCCGGGAGCTGCTGGAGGAGACGGATTGGCCGGTGGACCGGATCGCGGCGGAGGCGGGCTTCGGTACGGGCGCCTCACTGCGGCAGCATCTGCGGGCCGCGCTGGGTGTCTCGCCGAGCGCCTACCGCGCCACCTTCCGGGTCCCCTGATCCGCCGCCGCCCTCGCGTCCGCGGAGCGGTCGGCGCGCCGGCGGCGGGTAAGCCGGGCGGGATGGGCGGGAGCGGCGCAAGGCACCGGGGCCCCTCAAGAGGCCGGAGAGGCCGGAGAGGCCCGAGAGGCCGGTGGGCCAGGTTTCCTGGCACGGGGCACGGGCACTCCGGGCATGAGGCACGTGCTCGTCCGCGTGCCGGCGGAGCGAAGCGACCAGCGAGAGCCCGCGAGAGAGGGACACGCTATGCGGATCGGAATCATCGGCGCCGGGCACATCGGTTCCGCCCTGGCCCAGCACTTCACCCGGGTCGGCTACGAGGTGGCCGTCAGCAACTCCCGGGGCCCGGACACCCTCCGGGACCTGGTGGCGGAGCTCGGCCCCCGGGCCCGGGCCCTGACGGCCGAGGAGACCGCGCGCTTCGGCGACGTCGTCGTGGTGTCCATCCCGTTCGGGAGGTACCACGAGCTGCCGTCCGACTCGCTCAGCAGGAAGATCGTCATCGACACCTGCAACTACTTCCCGGAGCGGGACGGGCACGACCCCGATCTCGACCGGGACCGCATCACCTCCAGCCAGAAGATCCGCGCCCACACCGGGTCCAATCTGGTGAAGGCGTTCAACGCCGTCTACTGGGAGAACCTGCGGGCGGGCAGCCGTCCCAAGGGCGCGCCGGACCGGCTCGCCATCCCCGTCTCGGGCAGTGACGAGGACGCCAAGGCCGTGGTCGCGGGCCTGATCCGGGACATCGGCTTCGACCCGGTCGACGCCGGGAACCTCGGCCAGGGCGGCCGCCGGCACCAGCCCGGCACCAGGGTCTTCGGGGCGAAGCTGACGGCCGAGGAGATGAGCGGGCTCTTCCACGCGGTCCGCCGCTGAACGACCCGGGGCCGAGGGCCGTCCCGGGTCAGAGGAAGCGGCGGAGGGGGGCGGTCAGCGCCTCCCGCGCCCGCTGGGCGACGGGCCGCCTCTTCCAGCGGCCGGCCACCATGCGTTCGCTCACCTTCAGGTCCTCGTCGAAGTCGGCGTTCAGCCGGCCGGTGAAGGTCTCGTCGAGCACGGTGAGCATCACTTCCTCGTCGTGTTCGAGGGAGCGGCGGTTGAAGTTGGTGGAGCCGGTCAGGGAGGCGACCCCGTCGACGGTGATCACCTTGGCGTGCATCATCGTCGGCTGGTACTGCCAGATCCGCACTCCGCAGGCCAGCAGATCCTCGTAGTAGCGCTGGCCGGCGAGCTGGCACACCCGCTGGTCGGTGTGCGGACCGGGCAGCAGGATGTCGATCGCGACCCCGCGCCGGGCGGCGGCGCACAGCAGGTCGACGAAGTACTCGTCCGGGGCGAAGTAGGCCGTGGCCAGCCGGACGTGCTCCTCCGCCGACTCCAGGACCACCCGGATCAGGGTCTGCATGTCCTGCCAGCCGTAACTCGCGGAGCCGCGCACGACCTGCACCACCGCGTCACCCGGCGCGTCCTGCGCGGTGAACCGGTCGCGCTCGTCGAAGAGCAGGTCGTGGCACTCGGCCCAGTTCTGGGAGAAGGCCGCGGCGATGCCGTCCACGGCGGGGCCGGCGATCCGCACGTGGGTGTCGCGCCACTCGTTCTCGTTGCGGGCGTCGCCGCACCACTCCTCGGCGATGCCCACGCCGCCGGTGAACGCGGTCCGCTCGTCGACGATCAGGGCCTTGCGGTGGCAGCGGTGGTTCTGCTTGAACGGCGAGATCCACAGCGGCTTGCGGAACCAGGCCACCTGCGCGCCCGCCTCGTCCATCATCTCCAGGAGGTCCTTCTCGATGGGCCGGCTGCCGAACCCGTCGAGCAGCAGCCGCACCCGCACACCGGCCCGGGCCCGCTCGGAGAGCGCCTCGGCGAACTGGCGGGCGATCTCCCCGCGCCAGTAGACGAACGTCATCATGTCGACGGTGTGCTCCGCGGAGCGGATGGCCTCCAGCATCGCCGGGAAGATCCGGTCACCGTTGCGCAGCGGGACGAGCTCGTTGCCCTCGGTGGCGGCGATGCCCAGCAGCCGCTCCAGCCTGCGGCGTATCCGCTGCTTGCGGTCCGCCGTCCCGCCGTTCTCCCCGGCGGGGAGTGCGGGCTCGGGTCTGTCCTGGACGGTGCTCATCGTGTGGCCTCGGTGCTGGTCGGGGGCCGGGGGTTCCAGCCGACTGTACCGAACAGCTGCCCGAATCCGGCCGGTCCAATACGGGCGGCCCGCCATTCGCGGTCCCGCCGGATACCGCCGCGGCGTGAGCCGGGACCGGCCCGTTCCGCCGCCCGGCCCTACCGTTCGCGGGTGATGTCGTGCCGTGTTGCTGCGCGGCGGGCCGGCCGTTTTGCAGAATGGTCCGATGGACAACACCACTTACGGTCAGTGGATGAGCACGGACCAGCCGGGGCTGACGGTACGGCGCGGCCCCGAAGGACTGGTCTGCCTGAGCACCCCGGACGGGGAGTGCGCCACGCTCCGCCATCTGCTGGAGTCGATCGCGGACGGCCTGGCCCGGGGTGAGGGCGCCCTGGAGGGCGTCACCTCCCAGCAGGCCCGGTCCGCGCTCCGGGCCCTGCGCCTCGCCTGACCGGGGGCCGCCGCCGGGCCGCTCCCCCGGTCCGGCGGCGGCCCCGGCTGCGGCTTCCGCCCCCGGAGGCCGGACGGCCCCGGAGGGCCCCGGACGGCCCCACGGCCGGGCTCCGAGCCCGGCCCGGGTCCCGGGGCCCCTGTCCGTGTGCGGACGGGCACGGCGTGCGCGCCCCCCGTCCCACCCGCTTCCCGCCGCGCGTTTCCGCGCCGCCCCCGCGTGCGCCGCGTCGTCCGGCCCGGCGCCCGTCCCGGCCTGCTCACGGCCGGCCCGTGCCCGGCCCGTGCCCGGCCCGCGCTCCCTTCCGGGTCCTCGGCCGAGGCATGGGGCGGCGTGCGGCGGACACCCGTCGGGCAGGGACTGCCACGGGTTCCGGTGATGCGCCGGCGTCCGGGCGGCCCCGGCACAGGCGGGGCGGCAGCGACGGACCGCCGCCCCGTGCCGACAGGGAATCCCGCGGAAAGGATCACATGTGATCACCCAGAAGCATGTCCGGGACCTGCTCGGGTCACCGGACCGGCAGCCCGTACTCGTTCTGCTGGAGGGCCGGGAGCAGGTCGTGCCCGCCGCCGAGCTGGACGGCGACCGCTACCGGGGAGCCGTGGAGATCGTCTCGCGGGACGACCTCGCCGCGCTCATCACGGACGGGGACGACCCCTCCGACCACGAGCTGGCGGAGGTCGCGAGCCGCCTGCAGACCCTGGCGGCCGAGCGCGGTGCCTGACGCACCGGGGACACATGAGTGTCCCGGCCCCGGGTACCCGGGCGCATCACGACGCCGGGTGGCGCGTGCCGGGCCCCGGCCGGGCAGCCACCGGGAGAGCCGGACCGCCAGGACACAGACGCATGAGGAGAACGGATGACCACCCCCGAGGAAAGCCAGGAGAAGACCGCGTCCACCGACGACGTGCTGGACGCGTCCGCGGAGGAGGCGAGGGACCGCACCCGGGACGGGGCGGGCCGCAACATGCGGGAGGCCCTGGAGGAAGCCGGTGTCTCCCCGGAGGACTACCGGGAGGAAGGCTGAGCCCGCGCCCACCGGCGCAGGGCCCGGGCGCCCCGCCGCGGCGGGGTTGGGAGACGGAGTGCGGGTACCCGTCACGCATGAGTGACGACGACCGGCCCCTGGCCGTGGTGACGGGTGCCTCCAGCGGCATCGGATTCGAACTGGCCCGGCAGTTCGCCGCCAACGGCTTCGACCTTCTCATCAACTCCGAGGACGAGCGCCTGGCCGGGGCGGCCGGCCGGCTGCGGTCGGCCGCCCCGGCCGCGGACATCCGCGCGGTCCGGGCCGATCTGCGGACATACGACGGGGTGGAGCAGCTGTACGCGGAGACCGCCGCGGCCGGGCGGCCGGTGAGCGCCGCGGCGCTCAACGCCGGTGTCGGCCGCGGCGGCCCGTTCCTGGAGACGGACCTGGCCGACGAGGCCGAGATCATCGACCTCAACATCTCCTCGACCGTCCATCTGGCGAAGCGGCTGCTGCGCGGCATGGCCGCCCGGGGAGAGGGCCGGCTGCTCATCACCTCCTCCGTCGCCTCGACGATGCCCGGCCCCCACCAGGCCGTCTACAACGCCTCCAAGTCCTTCCTCCAGTCGTTCGCGGAGGCGCTGGCGGACGAGCTGAGGGACACCGGGGTCACGGTCACCTCGGTGATGCCGGGCCCGACGGACACCGATTTCTTCCGCCGCGCCGGCATGGAGGACACCCGGATCGCGCAGGGGCCGAAGGACGATCCGGCGCAGGTGGCCGAGCAGGCCTTCGCCGCGCTGATGAAGGGGAAACCGAAGGCCGTGACGGGCTCGGCGCGGACGAAGGTGCAGGAGGCCGCGAGCGGAGTGCTGCCCGACTCGGTCAAGGCGGCGGCGCACCGGCTGATGGCCCGTCCCGGCTCGGGCACCGGGGAGGGGCCCGGCCGGGGCTGACATGGGTCCGGGCGAGCTGCTGCTTCACCTGCGGGTCCGGGCAGTGCCGGGCGAACTGGTGGCTGAAGAGGATCGCCTCCACCTCGATCCCGTTCATGGTGATGATCCGGCAGCGGGTGTACGGGTCGGTGTGGTCGGGGTCGATCGGTTCCACGTCCAGTTCGCGCCAGGTGCGGAGCTGGCGGTCCAGGGGAATGCCGCGCTGCTCCAGGGGATTGAAGGACATCGGACCTCCGGTTGCGGGGAGTGACGAGAGTGCTGGGTACCCCGGGCTCGTCCCCGCGAAAGGGGGATCGGCGCTGTGTTCCCCGGTCGGCCCAAGGCCGCCGGGCCCGGATTGCCCCGGACTGGCGCCGGGTAACGGATAGCCTCATGGCGTCAGCAGAGCTTCCGGTCCTCACCTCGCTCCACCGGTTGGCGGATCTGGTCGAGCGCGTCGATCCGGTCTTCGTCCGCTGGTCGAGCGGCCCGCGGACGGATCTGCGGGGGCACGGCGGGGTGAGCAGGGACAGCCTGACGGGTGTTCCGCTGGCCGGGCTGTCGGCCAATCCGCTGCGGGTGGAGGCGTGGTGGGGGGACCGGCCGACGCTGCTGTGGGTGGCACGGCGGCTGTACGACTACAGCCATCTGCGGGAGGCCGAGGGACCCCGGGTGCGCCCCTGGGTCCTCACGGGCGAGGAGGCCGGGCGGGGTCCGGACAACGAGCCGCTGGTGGCGCGGGTCCGTCCGGTCGCGTGGATCGCCGCCGAGGTCATCGCGGAGGCACGGGCCGAGGTGGCGCGGCAGCGGGGCCCTTGGGGGCCGCTGCGCAGGCCGCACGACTTCACGGACGGGGGCCCGGCCCGCGCCCCGGGCGATGCTCCCGGCCCGGCGAGGGACAGCGCCCGGCACCGGACCGGCCGGAACGACCGGGGAGAGTGACCGGGCGCCATGCCGCAGGTCCTCGAAGCGGGCTGGTGGGGCCTGGTCGCCGGTTCCGCGCTGCTGATCGGCGCGTTCATCGGCTACACCCTGCGCGTTCCCCGGCTTCTCATCGCCTCGGTGATGGCGTTCGGCGCCGGTGTGCTGCTGTCCGCGGTCTCGTTCGAGCTGCTGGGCGAGGCGTACGGGCTGGCCGGGCCGGCCCCGGCCGTCATCGGCACCGCCGGCGGCGCGGTCGCGTACACCGCGGGCAACGTGGTGCTGGCGCGCCGGGGCGCGCGGCACCGCAAGCGGTCCGGCCACCACCGGCTGCAGCCCTCGGAGGCGGAGCAGGCGGGGTCCGGCCGGGCGCTGGCGCTGGGCGCGCTGCTCGACGGGGTGCCGGAGTCGGCCGTCATCGGGGTGGGCCTGCTGGAGGGCGGGACGGTCGGCCTCGTCACCGTGACGGCGGTCTTCCTCAGCAATCTGCCGGAGGGGCTGTCGAGCGCGGCCGGGATGAGGGAGGCCGGGCGCGGCAAGGGCTATGTGTTCGGTGTGTGGGGCGTGATCGCGGCCGCGAGCGCGGTCTCGGCGGTCCTCGGCTACACGGTGGTGGGCGGCCTGTCCACCGCGGTGGTGGCCGCGGTGACGGCGGTCGCGGCGGGCGCGATGCTGGCGATGATCGCCGACACGATGATCCCGGAGGCGTTCGACCGGGCGCATCTGGCGAGCGGGCTGATCCTGGTGTGCGGCTTCCTGCTGTCCTTCACGCTGTCGCACCTCTGAGCGCCGGCCGGCGCTCACCGGCGGCCGGGGCGTCCCGCTGCCCGCCGCCCCCGCGCCCGGACGGGCTCAGGGTGCCTTCCCGGGTCCGGCTCCCCTTCCCGTTCCCGGCTCGGCGCCGGCGCCCGCCGCCGCTCCGGCCCCGGCGTGTCCGGGCCGGGACCCCGGTGTCCCGGGGGCGGCCGTGCCCTGCGACGGGCCTCCGCCCTCCGGGCGGGTCTCCGGGCCGTCCTCCGCCCCGTCCTCCGTCTCCGTGCCGCCCCGCGCGCCCGTCCCGGGTGCCTTCCGCGCTCCCGGCGGCGTCTCCGGCGCGGCACCGGGCCGGCCGGGGAACGCCCAGTCCAGCTTCGGTTCGACGACCGGGCGGAAGACGCGGCGCACGGGGGGCGAGGTGAGCACCAGGGCGAGGCCGGCACCGAACACCGTGACCAGCAGTTCACCGGCCGGGGTGTGCCAGAACCGCGGCTCGTACCAGCCCTCCCAGGCGGCGGTGCGGATGATCAGACCGTGCAGCAGATACGCCACCAGCGTCCCGGCGCCGAAGGCGGTGAACCAGTGCTGCCGGCGCGGCACCCAGGCGAGGAAGGACGCGGCGAGCAGCAGCGAGCAGACCAGCAGGGCCAGGCTCATGGCGACGCCGGCCGGCCAGTCCGCGCCGAGCTGTTCCCAGGTCTTGCTGCGCACCGCCCACTCGGAGGTGACCCGGTCCCGGGCCCAGTAGGCCGTGACCGCGCCCGCCGCGAACACGGGGAGGGCGACGATCCGCATCCACCGGGACCGGACGAGGTCCCAGTGCTCCGGGCGCATCAGCAGACCGAGCACGAAGAACGGCAGGAACTGCAGGACCCGGTCGAGATTGAGGACGGGGTCCGCGTCGAAGGCCGCGCCGAGCAGGGCGATCACGACGGACAGCGCGATGGCCAGGGACGGGCGGAGCACCAGCCACAGCGGCGCGGTGAGCCGCCAGACGAAGAGGGCGATCAGAAACCAGGTCAGGTACCAGGGGGTCAGCAGGCTGATGTCGTTGCCGCGGTCGTCGACGGCGTTGCCGTAGAGGGTGTAGACGGTCTCGAAGACGGCGTACGGCACGAGGACGGCCGCGACGAGCCGCTGCACCTGCCGGGGCCGGCCGCGGAAGGTGCGCGAGAAATAGCCGGAGAGCAGGATGAAGACCGGCATGTGGAAGGTGTACAGGAAGAAGTAGGCGGCCCAGACGGCGCGGCTGTCCTTGAGCGGCTGCCAGGCGTGGCCCACCACCACCAGCACCATCGCCAGCAGTTTCGCGTTGTCGAAGAAGGGGTCCCGTTCGGAGCCCCCGGAGCCGGGTGCGGCCGTCGGACCGGGCTCGGGCCGGCCGGCCTCCCGCGCGTCCCGGTGGTCCTCCACCGGGGTCTGCGGCACTCCCGACATCCGTGCACCTCCAGCGCTGTGTCTTCCCGCGGTCGGCGGCGGGCCCTTCCCTGCACCGTACAGACCCTCGCGCCGCCGTCCGGCCGTAACGGCGCGGCGGGGCCCGGGGACAGGCCGCGGCACCGGGCGGGAGCGGGGTGCGGGGCGGCCGCGCCGGGGGCTGAGAGCGCGGGCCGGGCCGGTGGGTTCTCCCGCCCGCCGGGTAGGTGAACGTCGCGCGGGGCCCGCCCGGCCCCGTACCGACCGACCTCTGGAGAGAACGTGCCCCGTTCCGTCGCCACCGCCGACCGTGTCAGCCGCGCCGAGCTCCTCGGCTTCCTCCGGCCGCGCCACCACGCGGTCCTGATGACCCGCAAGCGGGACGGCTCGCCTCAGATGTCCCCGCTCACCTGCGGTGTGGACCCGGAGGGCCGTATCGTCATGTCGACTTATCCCGAGCGGGCGAAGGCCCGCAACGCCCGCCGCGACCCGCGGGTCTCGCTGTGCGTCCTCTCGGACGCGTTCAACGGCCCGTATGTGCAGGTCGACGGCACCGCCGAGGTCCTCGACATGCCGGAGGCCCTGGAGCCTCTCGTGGAGTACTTCCGCTGCATCTCCGGCGAGCACCCCGACTGGGACGAGTACCGGGAGGCGATGCGGGTCCAGAACAAGTCGCTGATCCGGGTGACGATCACCGGCTGGGGCCCGGTCGCCACCGGCGGCTTTCCGCCCCGCCTGGCCGACGACTGACCCCCGGCCCTCCCGGCCCGCCCGGCCCGCCCTGGGCACGGCCTCGCCGGACCGGAGCCGTCCCGGACATCCGGGGCGGCTCATCCCGTTTCGGCGGTCAGCCGCCGGGAACCCGGAGGCTTTCCGAGTCCGAACGCCGAACGCAGGAGGCTGCCCATGAGCAAGCACGACGGCGAGGCGCTCCCGCTGGCCGACTACGACGAGTTGCCGGTCGGCGCACTGGAGCACCGCCTCCGCACCCTGGACTCCGCCGAGCTGGAGGTCCTGCGCCACTACGAGCACGAGCACGCCAACCGGACCCGGGTCCTGGAGATGATCAACACCCGTCAGCTCCAGCTGGCCGGTGGCGGCACCCCCTCGCCGGGCGGCGAGGATCTCCGGCAGACGGCGCGGCACACCGCGGGCGGCTCTCCCGTCACACCCGCGACCTCGCCCGAGCCGATCCACCCGCCGCCGCACGGCACCCCCGACCAGCGCGCCAAGCCCAAGGGCAACCGCCCCTAGCGGTCCCCGGGCGACGTGCGCGGGGCGAGGCCTCCGGTGTGACGGAGCTGTCGGGACCACACCGCACCGGAGGCCTCAGCGGCCCACCGTAGTGTCCGGCGCACCCGCCGGGACCGGTTCGAACGGCAGAGGACCCGCGGGAGTGACCGCGCGCACGGTCACCGGCAGCGGCGGGCCCCGCGCGCCCCGCCGCACCCGAGAGCACATCCGCAGCAGCCCCAGGGGGAGGGACACACCAGTGAGCACGCCGACGGACGGGCCGGACGCCGCACCGCGGGGCGGCCGGGTCCTGCTGACCGGCTGGTTCAGCTTTCTGCACGGCGAGGCCACGGTGGGCGACGTGCTGGCGCTGGACCGCGTCCGGGCCGCCCTGGACCGGCGGGGCACCGCGTACGACACCGCCTGGAGCGGCGGCTTCCATCCGCGGGGGCTGCGGCTCGACGCGGCCGATCCCGCCCGTTACCGCGCGGTCGTGTTCATCTGCGGCCCGCTGCACGGGCCGCAGATCGAGGATCTGCACCGGCGCTTCCCGCACTGCCTGCGCATCGCCGTGGGCGTCTCCGTCCTGGACACCGCCGATCCGGCGGTCCGCGGCTTCCACCGGGTACTGGCCCGGGACGCGCCCGGCGCGCCGCCCCGCCGCGACCTGGCCGTCTCCGCGCCCCGCTCCCCCGCCCCGCCCGTCGTCGGCGTGGCGCTCACCCGGGGCCAGGGCGAGTACGGCGGACGGCGGCGGCACGAGGCGGCCGGCGACACCCTCACCGGCTGGCTGAACGGCAAGGACTGCGCGCGGCTCGACGTGGAGACCCGGCTCGACCCCGGCGACTGGCGACTGGCCGCCACCGCCGCCCAGTTCGAGGCCGTCGTCGCGCGGCTCGACGTCCTCGTCACCAACCGGCTGCACGGATTGGTGACCGGCCTGCGCGCCGGTGTGCCCGTGCTCGCCGTCGACGCCGTGGCGGGCGGGGCGAAACTCACCGCCCAGGCACAGGCGTGCGACTGGCCCGCGCTGGTGCCGGTGAAGGAGGCGGACACCGCCGAGCTGGACCGCTGGTGGGGCCTGGTGCCTGGACGAGGGCCGGGAACTCGCCCGGCAGCGGAGCGAGGAATTCCGCGCGGCTCCCGGGACCGGTCTGCTCACCGGCCTCACCGAGGCCCTGGACGGTGCGGCGCGGTGGACGACGCGATGAGCGACACGGACCGGAGGACGGACGACGGGCGGCGCACGGACGGGCGGCGCACGGACGGGCGGCGGAGGCCGGACTCGCGGACCGGGACGGCGCGCGGGGCGGACGGAGCGGGCACGGCGGGCGGCGGCCCCCTGCGGCTGCTCCTGATGTCGGACACCCATCTCCCCCAGCGGGCGAAAGAACTGCCGGCCCGGCTCCTGGAACTGGTGCCCGGGGCCGATGTCGTGATCCACGCCGGGGACTGGGTGGACACGGCCACCCTGGACCTCCTGGAGTCCCGGGCCCGCCGGCTGGTCGGCGTGTACGGGAACAACGACGGCCCGGAGCTGCGCGCCCGGCTGCCCGAGGTGGCCCGCGCCGAGCTGGGCGGCCTGCGTTTCGGCGTCGTCCACGAGACCGGGGCGGCGCGGGGCCGGGAGGAACGCTGCGCCCGGCGCTTCCCCGATCTGGATGTCCTGGTCTTCGGCCACAGCCACATCCCGTGGGACACCGAGGCGCCCGGCGGGCTGCGGCTGCTGAACCCCGACTCGCCGACCGACCGCCGCCGGCAGCCGCACTGCACGTTCATGACGGCCGAGGCCGGGGAGGGCCGGCTCACCGGCGTACGGCTGCACCGCCTGCCGCCCCGGCGCTGAGGCCACGCGCCCACGGTCACCCGGTCGGACGGCGGGCCCGGCCGGTCCGCTGCCGGACCCGGCGGCGCGGCCGCGGGGACGGCCCGCCGCCGCGCCGGCGGTACGGTCACCGGTGCGGGTCCCCCGGGTCCCGCTGGGCCTCGACGTTGGTGGTCAGCGCGTCGCCGCTCTCGCCGTCGCGCCCGGCGGCGTCCTGGTCGGGCACCACTTCTCTCTGGGCCCGCAGGATCTCCGCCTCGACCTCCTCGGCCGCCGTGCCGGGCTTGTGATCCGGCTCCTGCCGCTCGTTCCGTTCCGTCATGGCGGGCTCCTTCCGTGTCGTGGGGTGCCGCGGGGCGGACCGGGTCCCGGCCCGCCGCCGGGCGGTCTCCGCTGCGCCTGCTCGCCACGCCGGGGGATATTCCCGCGCCCCCGGCGGCTCGCGGGCCGTCGCCACTGTCCGCCGGCCGGGGCATCGGCCGGGTGAACAGGCGTGGCAGGGCCGGGCGCGGACGGCGGTGCGGCTAGCGTCGGTCCGTCCCCCGGAGATCGCGGCCCCGGAAAACCCGGAAGACGCAGCCCTGAGAACAGCCGCCCGTACCACAGCTGACAGGAGCGTTCCGTGACCGACCGCACCGTCGACATCTGGGGAGCACGCACCCCGTTCGGTGCCGGAGAGCGCTGGCCCGAGCGCGTGGACCGCCATCTGACCGTGGACGAGGCGGAGGTCCACGCCTGGTCCCCCTCGGTCTGCGTCCTCTGCTCCAATGGCTGCGGCCTGGACATCGCCGTCTCGCACGACGGCCGGATGGTGGGCGTCCGGGGGCGCGCCGGTGACCGCGTCAGCCACGGCCGGCTGGGGCCCAAGGGGCTGTACGGCTGGCAGGCCGTCAACTCCCCCGACCGGCTCACCCGTCCTCTGGTCCGGGTCGCCGGCCGGCTGGAGCCCGCCGACTGGGACACCGCCCTGCGGGCCGTCACCGACCGCTCCCGGCAGGTGCTCGCCGAGCACGGGCCGCTGGCGATGGCCTTCTACACGTCCGGACAGCTGTTCGCCGAGGAGTACTACGCGCAGACCGTCATCGCCCGCGGCGGCATCGGCACCCCCCATCTCGACGGCAATACGCGGCTGTGCACCGCCACCGCCGAGTGGGCGCTGATCGAGAGCTTCGGCAGCGACGGCGACCCCGGCTCGTACACCGACGTCGACCTGTGCGACACCCTCTTCCTGGTCGGGCACAACACCGCCGAGACGCAGACCGTGCTCTGGTCCCGGGTGCTCGACCGGCTGCACGGCCCGGACCGCCCCCGGCTGGTGGTCGCCGACCCCCGGCTCACCCCGACCGCCCGCGAGGCCGACGTCCATCTGGCACTCCGTCCGGGCACCAATGTGGCGCTGCTCAGCGCACTGCTCCACGAGATCGTCGGACACGGGCGGCTGGACCGGGAGTTCGTCGCCGCGCACACCACCGGCTACGAGGAGCTCGCCGCCGCCGTCGCGGACTGGTCCCCCGAGCGGGCGGCCGGGATCTGCGGCGTGCCGGCCGAGGACATCCGCGCCGCCGCCCGGATCCTCGGCACCGGCGAGCGGCTGGTGTCCACGGTGCTGCAGGGCGTCTACCAGTCCCACCAGGCGACCGCCGCCGCCGTGCAGGTGAACAACCTGCATCTGCTGCGCGGGATGATCGGCCGCCCCGGGTGCACCGTCTTCCAGATGAACGGCCAGCCCACCGCCCAGAACACCCGCGAGACCGGCGCCAACGGCGCCCTGCCGGCCTTCCGCAACTGGCAGAACGAGGCCCATGTCCGCGAGATCGCCGAGGCGTGGAACGTCGAGCCGCTCCGCATCCCGCACTGGGCACCGCCCACCCCCGCCATGGAGATCTTCCGGTACTGCGAGGAGGGCTCGGTGAAGTTCCTCTGGGTGACCGGCACCAACCCGGCGGTCTCCCTCCCCGAGCTGCGCCGCATCCGCTCGGTGCTCGGCCGGGACGGGCTGTTCCTCGTCGTCTCCGACGCCTTCCGCACCGAGACCACCGAACTCGCCGACGTCGTGCTGCCCGCCGCCCTGTGGGGCGAGAAGACGGGCTGCTGCACCAACGCCGACCGGACGGTCCATCTCTCCGAGAAGGCCGTCGAACCGCCCGGCGAGGCCCGCTCCGACTTCGACATCCTGCTGGAGTACGCGCGCCGGATGGACCTGCGCGACAAGGACGGCGGCCCGCTGCTCACCTGGCGGAGCCCGGAGGACGCCTGGCGGGCTTTCACCGCCCTCACCCGCGGCCGGCCCTGCGACCAGAGCGCGCTGACGTACGAGCGGCTGCGCGGCTCCGGCGGCGTCCAGTGGCCCTGCACCCCCGGGGCGCCGGACGGCACCGAGCGCCTCTACACCGACCACGTCTTCCCCACCCGCGCCGGCCAGTGCGAGGACTACGGGCACGACCTCACCACCGGCGCCCAGTACGGGGCGGGCGAGTACCGTGCCCACGACCCGGCCGGACGGGCCCGGCTGCGGCCCGCCGCGTACCTCCCGCCGCACGAACCGGTGGACGAGACCTATCCGCTGCAGCTCACCACCGGCCGCACCGTGCACCACTGGCACACCCGTACCAGGACCGGCCGCGCGCCCGAGCTGCGGCGGGCCGCCCCCGACATCTGGGTGCAGCTCTCCGCCGAGGACGCCGGGGAGCTGGGCATCGCCGACGGCGACCTGGTGCGCGTGGTGTCCCGGCGCGGGGAGATCGAGGCGCCCGCGGTGTGCCGCGGCACCCGGCGGGGGGTCGTCTTCGCCCCGTTCCACTACGGCTACTGGGACCAGACCGAGCCCGGCCGGCACACCCGCGCCGCCAACGAGACCACCCGGACCGAGTGGGACCCGGTGTCCAAACAACCGCTCTACAAGTACAGCGCGGTGAGGGTGCAGAAGATCTCCTCGGCGGCGACCGCGCTCGCCCACGGGCTGGCCGACTCCGACCGGCAGACCGACGCCCCACCGCCCGGCACCCTGACCGCGGAGCCCGGCGCCCCCGCCGGGGAGACCCGGGACACCACGGGCACGGGGAGCACGGCGGCGGGGAGCACCGCGGCCGGGCCGGCGGGGAAGGGCTGAGGACCACCATGACCAGGACCGGAACCGGAACCCTCCTCGCCGAACTGCACGAGGCCGAGGAGGCGCTGGCCCGGGAGTTCCACCGGGTCGCCGAGCGCCAGGCCGCCGACCACGGCACCCACTACCCCTGCCTCACCCTGGCCGCGCAGTGCGAGGAGCACGCCGCGCGGCTGCGGACCGCCGCCGGACGCCACGGACGGGACCTCTCCGAGCCCCGCCACAGCGAGCCCCTGTCGCATCTCCTGGACGCCGTGCGGCGGAAGTCCTCCGAGCGGCGGGGCCACCACACCTCCGCCGGGCAGCTCCTCCTGCGCGATCTGCGCCATCTCCTCCTCGCCGCCCAGGAGGTGAGCCTCCTGTGGCTGCTGCTCGGCCAGGTCGCGCGGGCCGTCCGCGACCAGGAGCTGCTGGACGACGCGGAGGAGCTGCACCCCGAGACCCTCGGCCAGATCGGCTGGCTGACGACGCGGCTGAAGAACACCGCCCCCCAGGTCCTGGCCACGGCCGACTGAATCACGCGGACGGAAAGCACGGTGCCGAAGAGCGACAGTCCGGGCCCCATGACGGTGTCCCCCTGGCAGCCGGCGTCCACCCTGCGGCGGGACGCCCTGCTCGAGACGCCCGTACTGCTGCTGATGGTCTTCCTGGCCTCCCTCGTCCTCTTCACCGTCGGCCGTCTGGTGGAGGACGAAGGGCGCGTGGTGTCGCTCATGGCCTTCCTGCCGCCCATCGTGGCGGTCATCGGATCCGTCCGGCAGACCGTGCTCACCGCCGTGTGGAGCACCGCCACGCTGTTCGTCGTACTGTTCGGTATCCGCCTGGACATCGGGGAGGTCATTCCGCCGACCTTCGCCACCGCCCTGATGAGCGCCCTGAGCATCGGCGCCTGCCGGTACCGCATCCACCGCAACGCGGAGGTCAGCCGGCTCCGCTCGGCGGCGGCCGCGCTCCAGCGGCAGTTGCTGCGCCCCCTGCCCTTCCGCACCCCCGAAGTGATCATCGACGGCCTCTACCAGCCGGTCGAGGAGGACAGCATGGTGGGCGGTGACATCTACGAGATCGCGATGTCGCCCTATGGCACCCGGGTGCTGATCGCGGATGTGCAGGGCAAGGGGCTGCCCGCCATCGGCACCGCGTTCTCCGTCCTCGGCGCCTTCCGCGAGGCCGCGCAGCGGGAGCCCGGCCTGCTGGGGGTCGTGGACGCCCTGGAGTCCGCCGTCGAACGGCACAACAGCTTCGCCAGCCGGACCGGCGAGCCGGAGCGCTTCGTGACCGCGCTGGTCCTCACCTTCGACGAACGGTCGTGCGGTCTCGTCGTCAACTGCGGGCATCTCCTGCCGTGCCTGGTCTGTGAGGACCCGGAGAAGAGCGGTCCCGTGCCGCTGGCGGACCCCGGGGTGCCGCTGGGGCTCATCGGCCTCTCCCCGGAGCCGCGCCGCATCGAGGAGTTCGACCTGCCGGAGGGCAATACGCTGCTGCTCTTCACCGACGGGGTGACGGACGCCCGTGACCCCTTCGGGGTCTTCTACCCGTTGCGGGAGCGGCTGCGCGAGTGGTCCGGCATCCCGGCCTCCGAACTGGCCGCGACGATCTCCGCGGACCTCCAGCGGTTCACCGGGAACAACCAGCGGGACGACATCGCCCTGCTGGCCCTGCACCGCGTCCCCGCCGCCGTCCCCGGGAGCGAGGGGGACGGCCGGGGCCCCGGCACCGCCGCCGGGGTCGGGGGCGGGGAGCCCGGCCCGGACGGGGAGGCCGGTGCCTCCCCGCGCTTCACCACCGGCGGCGTCCCCGGCGGCACCGACGGCACCGGACCCGACGGCCCGTGCGACGGTGCGGACCGCGGCCGCGCCGGCGCCACCGAGCACACCGAGCACACCGACCGCACGGGCGCCTGACGGCCGGCCGGCGGGCCCGGCCGCCGGCCGCCTCAGCCGGTCTCCCGCGCCGCCTCCCGCCCGGCGGTGCGGCCGGAGAAGAGACAGCCGCCGAGGAAGGTCCCCTCCAGCGAGCGGTAGCCGTGCATCCCGCCGCCGCCGAAGCCCGCCGCCTCACCGGCCGCGTACAGCCCGGCCACCGGCTCGCCCATCCCGCCGAGAACCCGGCTGCTCAGATCGGTGTGCAGGCCGCCGAGGGTCTTGCGGGTGAGGATGCGCAGCCGCACGGCGATCAGCGGGCCCGCCGCGGGGTCGAGGAGACGGTGCGGCGCGACGGTGCGGATGAGTTTGTCGCCGAGGTAGCGGCGCGCCCCATGGATGGCGGTGACCTGGAGGTCCTTGGTGAACGGGTTGGCGATCTCCCGGTCCCGGGCGGTGATCTCGCGGCGCAGCTCCATCTCGTCGATGAGCGGCTGCCCGGCGAGCCGGTTCATGCCGCGCACCAGCGCCGCGAGGTCCCGTTCGACGACGAAGTCGGCGCCGCGGTCCATGAACCGCTTCACCGGCCGCGGCACATCGGTGCGGGCCCGTCCGAGGACGTCGCGGACGCTCTTGCCCGTGAGGTCGGGGTTCTGTTCGGAGCCGGAGAGGGCGAACTCCTTGCCGATGATCCGCTTGTTGAGGAGGAACCAGGTGTAGTCGTAGCCGCTCCGCATGATGTGTTCGAGCGTGCCGAGGGTGTCGAAGCCGGGGAAGAGCGGCACCGGCAGCCGCCGTCCGAGGGCGTCCAGCCAGAGCGAGGAGGGGCCGGGCAGGATGCGGATGCCGTGCCGCGCCCAGACGGGGTTCCAGTTCTCGATGCCCTCGGTGTAGTGCCACATCCGGTCGCGGTTGATCAGGCTGCCGCCGGCCCGTTCGGTGATCTCCAGCATCCGGCCGTCGACGTGCGCGGGGACGCCGGAGAGCATCCGCTCGGGCGGGGTGCCGAGCCGCTGCGGCCAGTTGCGGCGGACGAGTTCGTGGTTGCCGCCGATCCCGCCGGACGCCACCACGACCGCCCCGGCCCGCAGGTCGAACTCGCGCACGGCGGTACGGGAGCTGGCCTGCCCGCGCTCGGCGACGCTGGGCGCCAGCAGCGTGCCGCGGACGCCGTCCACGCGCCCGTCCGTGACGGTGAGTTCGTCCACCCGGTGCCGGAAGCGCAGCTCGACCAGGCCGCGGTCCGCCGCCTCCCGGACCCGCCGCTCGAACGGCTCGACGAGCCCGGGGCCGGTGCCCCAGGTGATGTGGAAGCGCGGTACGGAGTTGCCGTGGCCCCGGGCGTCGTAGCCGCCGCGCTCGGCCCAGCCGACCACGGGGAAGAACCGGACGCCCATGCCGTGCAGCCAGGACCGCTTCTCCCCGGCGGCGAAGTCGACGTACGCCTCGGCCCAGCGGCGCGGCCAGTGGTCCTCGGGCCGGTCGAAGCCGGCCGTGCCGAGCCAGTCCTGCCAGGCCAGGTCGCGGCTGTCGCGGATCCGCAGCCGCCGCTGCTCGGGCGAGCCGACGAGGAACAGTCCGCCGAAGGACCAGTGCGCCTGGCCGCCGAGCGACGCCTCCGGCTCCTGGTCCAGAAGGATCACGCGGCGGCCCGCGTCCGCCAGCTCGGCGGTGGCGGCCAGCCCGGCCAGTCCCGCTCCCACCACGATCACATCGGCGTCGTACGCCACTGCGGCCCACCTTCCGCGCTGCCCTCGGTACGGCGCGGGACCTCTCGCGGTCGCGCGCCGTCTGCTTCCCCCCGGTGCCCTCCGCGGCCGCCCTGGTCGGGCGGGCGTGCCGCCGGAGTGCGGACCGTTCTATCAGCCCTGGTCCGGCGTGGGAATGGCGGGGGCCACCGGGTTCTCCCGCCGGGGCACCGTCCGGTCGGTACGGTGTCTCCCCAGCCGAACACCAGCCGCTCACCGGCCGCTCATCCGGCCGGTCGCAGGAAAGGGACGCCCGGACATGAGCCAGGAACGCCCGCGGGACCTCGCGCACACGCAGACCGCCTTCGCCTCCTACCAGGACGAGATCTATCTGAACGGCCTGCTGACGGGCGAACCGCCCCGCTTCCCCACCGGTGCGGCGGCCGTGGAGGCGGCGGCCCGCGAGCGGATGACCGCCGAGGCGTACGGCTATGTGGCCGGGGGCGCGGGCGGCGAGGCGACCATACGTGCCAACCGGGCCGCCTTCGAACGGCGCACGATCGTGCCGCGCATGCTGCGCGACGTCGGCGTACGCGATCTGTCGTGTTCGCTGCTGGGGACGGATCTCCCGGCGCCCGTGCTGCTGGCGCCGGTCGGGGTGCTGGCGATCGCGCATCCGGACGCCGAGCCGGCGGTGGCCCGGGCCGCGGCCGGGCTGGGGCTGCCCATGGTGCTGAGCACCGCCTCGTCCGTCCCGCTGGAGGAGGCCGCGGAGGCGTCCGGGGACGGGCCGCGCTGGTTCCAGCTGTACTGGCCGAAGGACCGCGAGGTGACGCTCAGCCTGCTGCGGCGGGCCCGCGCCGCCGGCTACACCACGCTCGTCCTGACCCTGGACACCTGGCTGCTGGGCTGGCGCCCGCGCGATCTGGACCGGGCGTATCTGCCGTTCCTCCAGCGGATCGGGATCGCCAACTACCTCAGCGACCCGGCGTTCCTCGCCGGACTGACCACACCGCCGGAGGAGGACCCGCTGGCGGCGGTGGCGCACTGGGCGGGGATGTTCGCCGATCCCACCAAGACCTGGGAGGACCTGGCGTTCCTGCGGGCGCACTGGGACGGGCCGATCGTGCTCAAGGGGGTGCAGCACCCGGACGACGCGCGCCGCGCCCGGGACGCGGGCATGGACGGGGTGGTCGTCTCGAACCACGGCGGCCGGCAGGTGGACGGGGCGGCCGGGTCGCTGGACGTGCTGCCGTCGGTCGCCGGGGCGGTCGGCGACGACCTCGCGGTGCTCTTCGACAGCGGGGTGCGCGGCGGCGCCGACATCCTCAAGGCGCTCGCGCTGGGCGCCCGGGCCGTGCTGGTGGGCCGGCCGTATGTGTACGGGCTGGCGCTGGGCGGCGAGGAGGGCGTCCGGCACGTGCTGCGCTGCCTGCTGGCGGAACTGGACCTCTCGCTGGCGCTCACCGGCCATGCCCGGCTCGCCGAGCTGGGGCCGGGCGTCCTGGGCACGGACTGACCGCTGTACGGGCGGGGCGGGCCGCCGGGCGCGGGCCCGGCGCGGGACCCCGCGCCCACCGGCTCCGGCCCCGGCCGGCCCCGGCCGTCAGCGGGTGGTCAGGGACTCCCGCAGGATGGTCACGACCTCGTCGTCGCGGGTCTGCGCGAAGTCGTCGTAGAACTGCCCGACGGCCTGGAAGTACGGCGGCTGCCACATGCACACCACGTCGTCCGCCTCCCGGCTCAGCGCGGCGACCGCCTGCGGCGAGCCGACCGGCACGGCGAGGACCAGCCGCGCCGGGCCCCTGCGGCGTACGGCGCGGAGCGCGACCCGCGCGGTGCTGCCCGTGGCGAGCCCGTCGTCGACGACGACCGCCGTGCGGCCGGCCAGGTCCGCCGGGGGGCGGCCCTCGCGGTAGAGGTGCTCGCGGCGCCGGATCTCCCGGCGTTCCTCCTCGACGCGGGGGGCGAGCCGCTCGGGGGTCAGTTCGAGCATCTCCAGCGTCTGCCCGTCGTACCAGGGCTCGTCCTCCCCCGCGACGGCCCCGACGGCGAACTCGGGGTTGAACGGGGCGCCGATCTTGCGGACGACGACGACGTCCAGGGGCGCGTGGAGCTCCCGGGCGACCTCGTCGGCGACCGGCAGGCCGCCGCGCGGCAGGGCGAGGACCACCGGCTTCTCCAGCAGGCCCGCGCGCCCGCGCTGTACGAGTTCTCCGGCCAGTTCGCGCCCGGCCGACCTGCGGTCGTGGTAGTTCATGATCGCTTTCCTTCCGGTTCTCCGGCGCCGGCCGGTGCCCGGCGGTGGTGCCGGGCGGTGGTGCCGGGCGTGTCAGAAGCCCGTGGGGTACGTCTCCTCCTCGCCCCGGCCCGGGCCGTCCGGGTGGAGCGGGGTGAGGGCCTCGGTGTGGTCCAGGTGGAGAAAGGCGTCGTAGCGGCCGGCCAGGACGGTCGGCACATAGGTACCGTCCCGGCGGCCGGGGTCGTGGACGACGCCGATGGCGCGGTGGTCCAGCGGCCGGCGCTGCCAGCCGCCGGCCCCGGCGCCGTCCTCCCCGCCGGCGGGGGCGCGGTCCCCGAGGAGGAAGAGCGCGGCGGGCTCCGGCAGCGCCCGGTGCATCAGATCTTCCACGCTGCCCTCGCGGGCGGGCGGCACCCGCAGGACCCGCGGGGTGTCCTCCCAGGACCCGGCGGCGATCACCGTGCCCTCGTAGGAGCCGAAACCGGCGAGGACGACCCCGTCCGCGGCGTGCCGCTCCCGCAGCAGCTGCCCGACGCTGACCATCCCGGCACGAGCCATGTCCGTGGCGCGGGCGTCTCCGACGTGCGTGTTGTGCTCCCAGACCACGGCCCGGGAGTCCGGCCCGTGGTGCTCCGCGAGCCGGTCGAGGGTGTCGGTCATGTGGCGGTCGCGGACGTTCCACGCCTCAGGGCCGCCGCGCACCATCTCCCGGTAGTAGCGCTCCGCGCCCGCCAGCACCTCGGCGTTCTGCCGGGCGGCGAAGTCCGCGAACTCCCCGCCCCCGGCGGCCGTTCCCGCGGCCCGGTTCCGCATCAGGGCCAGCAGGGAGACCACCTCTTGTTCGCAGCCGCCCGGGACCAGCCGGGTCGCCCGGGCGTAGGCCTGCGGGTCCCCGCCGTACGGCTCGAAGCACCGCTCGGCGGCGCGGGCGTGCCGGGCCGACCCGGGGTCGTGGCGGCGCAGGTGGTCGTGCACCGCGCGGAGCGAGTCCCAGAGGCTGTACACGTCCAGGCCGAAGAAGCCCGCGCGTTGGCCCGGGGGCCGTCCCAGGTTGTGCGCCCGCAGCCACCGGGCGAAGTCGAGCACGTCGGTGTTGGCCCACATCCACCGGGGCCAGCGGTGGAAGGACAGCAGGACCTCCGCCGGGTCGCCCGGCGCGCCGGGCGCGCCGGTGACGCAGTGGTGCAGGGCCGCGCAGTCGGGCCAGTCGCCCTCGACGGCCACGAAGGAGAAACCGCGCTCGGCGATGAGACGGCGGGTCAGCTCCGCCCGCCACCGGTAGAAGCCGGAGGTGCCGTGCGAGGCCTCGCCGACGGCGACGAAGCGGGCGTCGCCGATCCGGTCCAGCAGCGGGTCGAGCGAGGCGGGCCCGGTGAGCGGCAGCGCGTCCGCCCGCACCGCGCGCTCGTCCTCCGTCCGGAGACCGGTGGCCGTCACGGGCCGGCTCCGGCGGTCGTCGGGCGCTTGCCGGCCACCGTGCGGACGAACCACTCCTGCGCGGCCGCGGCGGCCTGCTCCAGCGTCCCCGGTTCCTCGAAGAGGTGGGTGGCGCCCGGGACGACGTGCACGGTGTTCGGCCCGCCGAGCCGCTCGGCGGCGTCCCGGTTCATGCGCAGCACCTCGTGGTCCTCGCCGCCGACGACGAGCAGGACGGGCGCCTGGACCCGGGGCAGCGCGGGGCCCGCGAGGTCGGGGCGGCCACCGCGCGAGACCACGGCCCGTACCCGGTCCGGCCGCTCGGCAGCGGCGATCAGCGCCGCGGCGGCGCCGGTGCTCGCACCGAAGAGGCCGACGGGGAGCCCGGCCGTGCCCGGGTGCCGTCCGAGCCAGTCGACCGCGGCGACCAGCCGCCGCCCCAGCAGGGGGATGTCGAAGCGGAGTTCGGCGGTGACGGCGTCCACCCGGTCCTCCTCCTCGGTGAGGAGGTCGAACAGGAGGGTGGTCAGGCCCGCCTGCTGGAGGACGCGCGCCACCTCCTGGTTGCGCGGACTGTGCCGCGAGCTGCCGCTGCCGTGCGCGAACGCCACGACCCCGTGGGTCGGGTCCGGGGAGACGAGGTCGCCCCGGAGGTCCACCTCTCCGGCGTCGATGAGAACGGTGTCGAAGACCATCGGCCCTCCTCCTGCTGGTTCCGGGGTTCCGGGCCGCCGGGACGGTGACCCTGCGCCACCCGTGCGCGGGGTACCCGCGCCCGATGCCGGTATGCGCCCCGCGCGGGGCCGCCCGGGCGGCCCCGCGCGGCCCCGCGCCGGCTCGGCTCGCCCCGCCCCCCGACTCGGCCCGGCCGCCGGTGCCGTCCGGCCCCGTCCGTCCCTCCCCGGTCACCCGTCCGCAAGCCGTCCCGAAGCACGGCCGGCCCGGCCCCGTACGAGACGGGACGGGGGTGATGAGCGTCATGTTCGTCCGGCCGGGGCGGCGGCTACCCTGAGGGACCGGCGGCGTCCGGGACCACCGCCCGTCACGGCGGGGCCGCCCGGCGCGCCCCCGGCGCCCTGCCCCGCGGACCGAAAGCGCGGATGCCCCATGCCCGCCGGCCTCTCCTCCGTCATAGCGGCCACCACCCGGTGGCTCACCCGCTCCTATCCCGCGGCGGGCGGCGCCCTCAACGCCGCGTACGCCGAGATCCAGGCCCGCCAGGCCGTCTCGGTGGCCGCCATGCTGCGCTATCCGACCGAACTCGACGCCGGACTGCTCGTCCTCACGGGCCCCGGCGGCTCCGGCCGCCTGGACCGGCTCACCGGGGCGGACGCCGCGGAGCCGGATCCGGAGGACCATGCCTGGCGCACCTGGGTCGACGAGGTGCTCGCGAGCTGGGCCGCGTGTCTGCTGACCGACCCGGCCCTGGCCGGGGCGGCGGTGGCCGCCGTGGCGGAGGGGGAGCACCCGTCCGGATTCCCGTACCGCTTCCGGCGGCTGACCGAGCCCGACGACGGCGACCGGCGGGCCGCCCCGCTGCTGCGCCACCCGGACCTGCTGGAACCGGTCGCCCTTCTGCACCGGGCCCCGCTCCTGGAGCGCCTCCACGACGGGCTGGCCGAGGCGGCCTGACCACGCCCGGCGGGCGGGCCCCGGGAGCTCCCGCCCCGGCGGCCGGGGCGCCTCGGGGGCCCGGCACCCGGGTCGCCGCCGAGAAGGCCGTGCTCCGGCTCCTGGCCACCGGGCGTCCGCCGGAGGGCTGCCCGCCGCGCGGCAAGCCGCACCCGTCCACGGCCCGTACACCGGTGCGGCACAGCGGCACAGCGGCACAGCGGCACAGCGGCACCTCGGCACCTCGGTATACGGGCGGCGGTTCTCCGGCCGTGCCGCCCCGGGCCCGTGGGACCCGGGGCGACGGCGGCTCAGCCGCCGGGCCTGACCTCGTACAGCGGGCCCAGATCGGTCCTGCCGGTGTCGGGGACCTGGCGGGCCAGCCGGTGGGTGGTCACCAGGTCGTGCATCAGGACCCGGGCCTTGTCGTGGGACATCCGGGCGATCCGCGCGATCTCGTCCAGCGCGACCCCGCCCTCGTGGGCCTCCTCGGCCTCCACCAGGGCGCGGAAGAGCACCTCGTGATCATCCGTGTACGGCGGCCGGCCCCGGCCCGCGAAAGCGGACTCGGTCTTCTCCGGCCCGGACGGTTCACCGGCGGCCTCGGCCTGCTCGCCCTGCCACCGCTGCTTGCCCTTGTGCGGGGTGGCCAGCCGCTCCTCGTGCGTACGGGTGGACCGGTCCGTGAGGTGGGTCCGCTGCTTGGAGGCCCCGGTCGTCGCGCCCCAGGCACTGGGGGACTCCCCCGCCCGGTGCGCCGCGCGCCCGGCGGCCCGCCGCTGTTCCTCGTCGCCCTCGACCTTCTTGCGCACCATGCGAAAGCCTCCTCGCGCCGATAGGGAAGGTGACACGCGGACCGGGTACCCGGCGGCGCGCCGTGAAACAGCCCGGTACGGCGCCGCCGCGGTTCCGCCGCCCGGCGCCCCGGCCCCGGCAGCGGAGGGACGTAACGGCCATATCGGGGGCCCCGGGCGGGATCGCCGTGTCCCCCCGGGGTTTCCGGGCATACATGACTCCGCTCCGGGCACCGGGCACCAAGGCGGCCGGGCGAGGCTAGGGAGGAACGGGTGGAGGAACGTCAGCGGGTGCCGCGGGAAGGCCGCTGGGAGGGGCACGGGGACACGGACCCCGCACCTTCGACGGAACGGCGGGTGAGCACCGGCCGGAGGGTGCTCGGCTGGCTCACCACCACGGACCACAAGGTGATCGGGAACCTGTACCTGGTCACCTCGTTCGGCTTCTTCCTGGCCGCCGGGGCGATGGCGATGCTGATGCGCGCGGAGCTGATGCGGCCCGGGATGCAGCTCATGACGCCGTTTCAGTACAACCAGCTGTTCACGATCCACGGCACGATCATGATGCTGCTCTTCGCGACGCCGACCTTCGCCGGTTTCGCCAATGCCGTCATGCCGCTGCAGATCGGCGCCCCGGATGTGGCGTTCCCCCGGCTCAACGCCTTCACCTACTGGGTGTTCCTCTTCGGCGGGCTGACCGTGGTCGCCGGGTTCCTCACCTCCGAGGGCGCGGCGCCCTTCGGCTGGTTCTCCTACACACCGCTGAGCCGGGCCGAGTACTCCCCGGGGGCGGGCGGGGACCTGTGGGTCATGGGGCTGATCGTGGCCGGTCTCAGCACCATCCTGGGCGCCGTCAACTTCATCACCACGATCATCACGCTCCGCGCGCCGGGCATGACGCTGTTCCGGATGCCGCTCTTCACCTGGAACGTCCTGTTCACCTCGATCCTGGTGCTGCTGGCCTTCCCCGTGCTCACCGCCGCGCTCTTCGGGCTGGCCGCGGACCGCATGTTCGGGGCGCACATCTTCGACCCGGCCAACGGCGGGGCGCTGCTGTGGCAGCACCTCTTCTGGTTCTTCGGCCACCCCGAGGTCTACATCGTGGCGCTGCCGTTCTTCGGGGTGATCACCGAGATCATCCCGGTCTTCAGCCGGAAGCCGATCTTCGGCTATCTCGGGCTCATCGGCGCCACGATGGCCATCACCGGCCTCTCCGCGACTGTGTGGGCGCATCACATGTTCGCCACCGGCGGGGTGCTGCTGCCGTTCTTCTCGCTGATGTCCTTCCTCATCGCGGTGCCGACCGGCGTGAAGTTCTTCAACTGGATCGGCACCATGTGGAAGGGCTCGCTGTCCTTCGAAACACCGATGCTGTGGTCGATCGGCTTCCTGGTGAGCTTCCTGCTGGGCGGCCTCACGGGGGTGCTGATCGCCTCGCCGCCACTGGACTTCCACCTCACCGACACCTACTTCATCGTCGCCCATCTGCACTATGTCCTCTTCAGCACCATCGTCTTCGCGACCTTCGCCGGCTTCTACTTCTGGTGGCCGAAGATGACCGGCCGGATGCTCGACGAACGGCTCGGGAAGATCCACTTCTGGACGCTCTTCGTGGGCTTCCACGGCACCTTCCTCGTCCACCACTGGCTGGGGCAGCAGGGGATGCCCCGCCGCTACGCCGACTATCTGGCGGCGGACGGGTTCACCGCGCTCAACACGGTCTCCTCGCTCAGCTCGTTCCTGCTCGGCCTCTCCACGCTGCCGTTCCTCTACAACATCTGGAAGACCACCCAGTACGGCGAGAAGGTCACCACGGACGACCCCTGGGGCTGGGGCCGTTCCCTGGAGTGGGCGACGAGCTGCCCGCCGCCCCGGCACAACTTCCACGCCCTCCCCCGGATCAGGTCCGAGTCCCCCGCGTTCGACCTGCACCATCCGCGGACGTCGGGGGTGGGCCACCGTCCGCCGACCGCGTCCGGCGACCACCCGGCGGAGCGGCCGGAGAGAGGAGACCGGCGATGAGGGCGGAGGCCCTGGTCTTCACCGGTGTGGCCGCCTTCTTCGGCGTCGTCACCACGGTCTACGTCATCTGGGGGTCCGTGGAACCGGCCGGCACGGCGGTCCTGCTGATCTCCTTCCTGATGGCCTCGCTCGTCTCCCTCTTCCTCTGGATCCAGTACCGGCAGCGCGGCACACGACCGCAGGACCGCAGGCGGGCGGCGGTCCACGAGTCGGCCGGCCCCCTGGCGTTCTTCTCCCCCCGCAGCTACTACCCGGTGCTCACCGCCGCCGGCGCGGCACTGCTGGGCGTCGGCGTCGTCTACGGTCTGTGGCTCTTCCTGGTGGGCGTCGGGGTCCTGATCCCCGGCGTCGCCGGGTTCGTCTTCCAGCACAACGACCGCTGACACCGCACCCGCCACGGCAGAGGACAGGAAGAGGAGAGAAACGGATGCTCTTTCCGCGGAAGAAGGCCGGGCTCAAGGCCAGGGCCGGAACCGCCGCCGAGACCGGCTTCACCGCGCTCGACCACCGCCTGCCCCTCGCGGAGGGGGGATCGCTGCTGCGCAAGGCGTTCCCCGAGCACTGGTCGTACTTCCTCGGCGAACTCGCGCTCTACAGCCTGGTGGTGCTGGTCCTGACCGGGTCCTATCTGACCCTCTTCTTCGATCCGGAGATGACGGAGGTCCGTTACACCGGGTCCTACGAGCCTCTTCAGGGCACCCTGATGTCCGGGGCCTACGCCTCCACGCTCGACATCAGCTTCGACATCCGCGGCGGGCTGCTGATCCGGCAGATCCACCACTGGGCGGCGCTGGTCTTCGTGGCCGCCATCGGCCTGCACATGCTGCGCGTCTTCTTCACCGGCGCCTTCCGCAAGCCGCGGGAGGTCAACTGGGTCATCGGGGTGACGCTGTTCCTGCTGGCGGTCGTGGAGGGCTTCGCCGGCTACTCGCTCCCCGACGACCTCCTGTCGGGCACCGGGCTGCGGGTGGTGCAGAGCCTGCTGCTGTCGATCCCGGTGGCCGGCACCTACCTCAGCTTCTTCCTCTTCGGCGGCGAGTATCCCGGGACGGAGATCATCCCCCGGCTCTACATCGGCCACGTCCTGTTCATCCCCGCCCTGCTCATCGCCCTGGTGGTGATCCATCTGATCCTGGTGGTGTACCTCAAGCACACCCAGTGGGGCGGCCCGGGCAGGACCAACCGGAACGTCGTCGGCAAGCCGTCCTTCCCCCAGTTCGCCACCACCTCCACCGGCCTGGCGCTGGCGGTCTCCGGCATCCTGACGCTCCTGGGCGGACTGGCGCAGATCAACCCGGTGTGGAACTACGGCCCGTACCGGCCCGACCAGGTGAGCATGGCCTCCCAGCCGGACTGGTACGTCGGTTTCCTCGAGGGCGCGCTGCGGCTGATGCCGCCGTTCGAGACGACGCTGTGGGGCCACACCCTCATGTGGAACGTCCTGGTGCCCACCGCCATTCTCCCCGGGCTGCTCTTCCTCGTCCTGTATCTCTATCCGTTCCTGGAGAAGTGGGTGACCGGTGACTCCGCCGAGCACCATCTCTGCGACCGGCCCCGCGACCGGCCCACCCGGACCGGTCTGGGCGCCGCCGGGATCACCTTCTACGCCGTCCTGCTGATGGCGGGCGGCAACGACGTCATCTCCCTCACCCTGGGTATCCCGCTCAACTGGCTCACCTGGATCTTCCGCTTCGCCCTCGTGCTGCTTCCGGTACTCGTCTTCATGCTGACCAAGCGGCTCTGCCTGGGGCTGCAGGACCACGACACCGAACTGCTGGAGGAGGGCGAGGAGACCGGCGAGGTGCGGCAGAGCGTGGAGGGCGGGCTCGCCGAGGGGACGGAACCGCTCTCCCCGGAGCGGCGCTACACCCTGCTGATGAACCGCCGGCGCGTCCCGCGGCCACTGCGGCTGACACCGCCGGAGGACGGCGGCCTCCCCTCCCGCCGCAGCCGGCTGAGGGTGGCCCTGAGCCGCTGGTTCCACCGCGACCGGGCCCGCTGAATCCCGTGCGGCAACGAGAGGAGAAGCCCGTGGCAGAGAACACCCACCGCCCGGTGGCCGTGGTCACCGGGGGCACCGCCGGCGTCGGCCGGGCCACGGTCCGCCAACTGGCCGCCGGCGGCTACGACGTCGCCGTGCTGGCCCGGGGCCGGGCCGGTCTGGAGGGAGCCGCCGGCGACGTCCGGGCCGCAGGGCGCTCGCCGTGCCGGCGGACGTGGCCGACGCGGAGGCGGTGGAGGAGGCCGCCGACCGGGTGGAACGCGAGCTGGGGCCGGTCGCCGTCTGGGCCAACGCGGCCTTCAGCGGCTTCCTCGCCCGGTTCCTCGACGTCTCCGACGAGGAGTTCCGGCGCGTGACCGATGTGACCTACCACGGCCAGGTCAACGGCACCCGGGCCGCGCTGCGGAGGATGTGCCCGCGCGACAGCGGCGTGGTCGTCAACGTCGGCTCCGCCATGAGCGCGCGCAGCATTCCGCTGCAGAGCTCGTACTGCGGGGCCAAGCACGCCATCGTGGGGTTCAGCGAGTCGGTGCGCACGGAGCTGCGGGCGGACGGCAGCCGGGTGCGGGTGTGCACGGTGCCCGCCGCACGGCGGCGTGAGGCGGCGGCGGGGGGGGACCGGCCGCCGCCCCGGGGCCGGTCCGGGAGACCGGCGCCGGGCCCGTTCCCTGGGCGCCCCGCCCGCCGCCGGTTTCCGTCCGGTCAGCCGCCGTCCCGGCCCGGCAGCCGTTCCGCGTACTCGGTGAGTTTCTGCCGGACGCCGCGCTTGACGATGCCGCTCCGCTCGGGGTCGTGGACGGCCGCCTCCGCCGCCTTCTTGCCCTGTTCGAGCATGATGTGCGGCGGGATCGGCGCGATCTCCGCGTCGACCTTGAACTCCAGGACGACGGGGCCGCCCGCGGACAGCGCCTCGTCCCACGCGCTGCCGATCTTCTTCGGCGATTCGCAGCGGATGCCGCGCAGGCCGAGGAGTTCGGCGTAGGCCGCGTAGGGCACGTCCGGGATGGTCTGGGAGCCGGGGAACTTGGGGTCCCCGCCCATGGCGCGCTGCTCCCAGGTGACCTGGTTGAGGTCCTGGTTGTTGAAGACGCAGAAGACGAACGGCGGGCCGCCCGCGAGCCGGTCCAGATAGCGCTTGACCGTGATCATCTCGTTCATGCCGTTCATCTGGAACGCGCCGTCCCCGACGAAGGCGATCACGGGACGGTCCGGATGGGCGAACCGGGCGGCGATCGCGTACGGCACCCCGGGCCCCATGGTGGCGAGGGTTCCGGAGAGGGAGGCGCGCATGCCCTCGCGCAGCTTCAGGTGGCGGGCCCACCAGTTGGTGCCCGACCCGGAGTCGGCGGTGACGATGGCGCCGTCCGGGAGCCGGGAGGAGAGTTCGCTCGCGACGGCCTGCGGGTTGATGGTGTTGTCGAAGTGCTGTCCGGCCCGCTTGTCGCAGATCCGGTTCCACTCCTCGACGTTCTTCTCGATCTCCGCCCGCCAGCCGCGGTCCTCCTTCCGCCTGAGCAGCGGGATGAGGGCGCGCAGGGTCTCCTTGGCGTCGCCGACGAGGTGGGCCTCCATCGGATAGCGGATGCCGATCATGCGCCCGTCGATGTCGATCTCCACCCCGCGGGCCTGCCCCTCGTCGGGCAGCCACTCCGAGTAGGGGAAGCTGCTGCCGACCATCAGCAGGGTGTCGCAGTTCTGGATCATCTCGTCGCTGGCCTTGCTGCCCAGCAGGCCGATGGGGCCGGTGACCCAGGGCAGGTCGTCGGGGAGGACGTCTCGTCCGAGCAGGGCCTTGGCGACCCCCGCGCCGAGGAGTTCGGCGGTCTCGATCACCTCGCCCTCGGCGCCGGCCGCGCCCTGCCCGATGAGCATCGCCACCTTCTCGCCCTCGTTGAGCACGGCGGCGGCGCGGCGGAGCTCGTCCTCGTCGGGCAGCATCCGGGACGGGCTCCAGCCGACGCTGGAGAAGACGGAGCCGTGCGCCTTGGGCGGCGAGGGCTGGGCGTCGGCCTCCTGGATGTCCTCCGGGATGATGACCGTGGCGACGCCGCGGGTGGTGCGGGCGGTCTTGAAGGCCCGGTCGATGACGTGCCGGGCCTGCCCGGGGTGGACCACCATCTGGCAGAACTCGGAGACGTCCGCGAAGACCTGTTCGAGAGCGATCTCCTGCTGGTAGTGGGAGCCGAGGCAGAGGGTCTTCTGCTGGCCGACGATCGCGACCACCGGCTGGTGGTCGAGCTTGGCGTCGTACAGGCCGTTCAGCAGGTGGACGGCTCCCGGCCCGGAGGTCGCCACGCAGCAGCCGACCTCGCCGGTGAACTTGGCGTGGCCGACGGCCATGAAGGCGGCCATCTCCTCGTGCCGGGCCTGGATGAACTCGGGTTTGCCGGCGGCTCGGTCGAAGGCGCCGAGCAGGCCGTTGATCCCGTCGCCGGGATAGCCGTAGACCCGCTGGACGCCCCATGCGGTCAGTCGGTCGAGTACGTAGTCGGCGACCTGGCTCATCGGTTCTCCTGTGCTCTGGCGGCGGGCCGCTCGGAGGGGTCAGCTGCTTTTTCCGCGTCCGGTGAGGGCGTCACGGGCGCGGTCGACGAGGCCCGCCCCCGGGGCGAGCAGCTTGTTGGCGGGGGGCTTGGACGGGGAGGCCGGGTGCGGCCGGGTGGGTGCGGTCTGCTTGGCCTGGCGGACCTTGTCGCCGAGCCGGTCGAGTTCCTCGGCGTCCGCGGCCGCGCGCAGCCGGGGGAAGAGGTTGTTCTCCTCGTCGTCGACGTGCAGGCGGATCTCCCGCATGAGGGTGCCGATGAGGCGGTCGAAGTCGGGGTCGTCCGCCTCCAGGCTTTCGAGCTGCTTCATGGTCCGCTCGGCGGAGGTGTGGTCCTCGATCTCCTTGTCGGCGATCGAGTCGCCGTCCGGCAGGTACTGGCGCACCGCCGGGTAGAGGTGCATCTCCTCGGCGACGGAGTGCCGGACCAGTTCGATGACGGCCTCCTCGGCGAGTTCCTTGCGCCGGGCGTCGCCCGGGGGCAGCGCCTCGATCCGTCCGAAGATCTCGTCGACCTCGCGGTGGTCGGTGGTCAGTTCGTCGATGACGTTTCCGCCGTGTCCCATGCCCGGATCTCTCCTTCTGGCTGTCGTCCCGTGTGTCCCCGGACGGTGCCGGGTGCGGACCGCGTACCCGGGCCGCCGGGGGTCTAACGCCCGTACGGGTGACGACGGGAGGCCGGGGCCGGGGTGCCGTTCAGCCCGCCGGGGCGTTGCCGTCCGCTTCGGGCGCGGGGGCGCCGTCCGGCTCCGCGGGGGCGCTGCCGTCCGCCGTGCGGGTCCTGACCGGCCGGGTGTGGACGTAGAGTTCGCGCCGTCCGGGCGTAACGCGGCGCTCCGGCAGCGGCAGGTGGTAGCGGACCGGGCGGGCGTGGTCGGCGAGTTGCCGTTCGGCGTTGTAGACCCTGCCGAACTTCCACAGCATGCGGGCGAAGTTGGTCTGGCCTCGGGCGAGGTTGCGGCCGAGGACGCCCAGCGCGCCGGCCGCCGTGCGCAGGCCCAGGTGCTTGCGGTTGATGACGGCCTGGGTGCGGACGAGTTCGCGGTAGAAGGCGTCCAGCGGGAGGGTGGTGGGGACGACGGCGTGCTGGATGTCGAAGAGCCGGTAGTCGCGGGTGGTGAGCTGCCGGGCCTCGGTGTGCCAGACCTCGGTGCCGGGATACGGGGTCATCACCGTGAGATGCACGATCTCGGGCACGGAGAGGGCGAACTCGCGTACCACGCGGAAGCGTTCCTCGTCCCAGGCCGGGTCGACGATGAGGTTGATGGCGACGGTGATGCCCAGCTTCCGGGCGCGCTCCAGGGCGCGGAAGTTGTCGTCGGGGCTGACGCGCTTGCGGTAGAGGTCCAGCCCCTCGGCGTCGATCGCCTCCATGCCGAGGAACATGTACTTCAGCCCCAGCCGCCGCCAGCGGGCGAAGACCTCCTCGTTGCGCAGCAGGACGTCGCTGCGGGTCTCCAGGTAGTAGCGCTTGCGGATGCGGCGGCGTTCGAGTTCGGCGGCGATGCCGTCGCCGTGCTCGGGGCGGATGAACGCGACGTCGTCGACGATGAAGACGTTCGGCTCCCGGATGGAGGCCATCTCCTCGGCGGCGGCCTGCGGTGACGCCTTGCGGTAGCTGCGCCCGTAGAAGGTCCAGGCGGAGCAGAAGGAGCAGTCCCAGGGGCAGCCGCGGGTGAACTCGATGGAGGCGCACGGGTCGAGCTCGCCGATGAAGTACCGGTTCCGCTTCCGCATCAGATCGCGGGCCGGGCGGGGCTCGTCGAGGCTGTCCAGGAGCAGCGGCGCCGGGCCGCGTCCCGCGGTGGAGACGAGGCCCGGCACGCTCTTCAGCCCGCCGTCCCGGACGGCCGCCATGAGCGGGGCCATGGCCGGCTCGCCCTCCCCGCGCACCACGGCGTCGACGGCGCCGTCCGCCTGCTCCAGGACGTGGTCCGCGATGAACGAGACGCTGTGCCCGCCGAAGAAGACGAAACAGTGCGGGAGCACGGTCTTGGTCATCTGCGCGATCTCGATGGCCTCCGGGATGTTGGCCAGGTAGTTCAGCCCGATGCCGAGGACTTCGGGCGCGTACGAGACGAGTTCGCGGTCGAGCAGGTCGCGGGAGAGCACCTGGAGGTCGACCACGCGCACCTCGTGCCCGGCCTCGCGGATCGCGGCGGCGACCCGCTCCAGCCCGAGCGGCTCCAGCCGCAGGAAGAGCTCCGAGTACATCAGGGCGCTCGGGTGGACGAGCATTACGCGCATGTCATGTCTTTCACCGGCGGAGCGGGGATCTCGGTGCGGCCGGCCGGGGTGAGCGCGGCGGGCCCGGGGCGGACGAAGGCGGCGCGGCGCTCGTGGTACGGGTCGCTGTCGGAGAAGAAGGCCCGGCGCATGCGCTCCTGTTCCTCCTCCCGGTGGGCGCGGAGCGGCCGGATCTCCTCGTCGCGTTCGCGGGCGGGCTTCTTGTCGGCGATGCGGGCACCGAGACCGGGGTCGCCGGCCAGCTCGGCGGCCATCCGCACGACTTCGCCGCCGAACTCCCTCGGCGCGCAGGCCAGGACGCGGTCGGCGAGTCCGGTCCGCCGGGCCTCGGCCGCGCCGACCGGCAGCCCTTCCGCCATGAGTGCGGCGGCGCGGTCGGCCCCGGCGCGCCGGGGCAGCACGTACGTCCAGAACGCGGAGCCGTACAGCCCCGTGCGCCCGTAGTGCGGGTTGAGGACGGAGCCGGAGCGGCACCACACCTCGTCGGCCGCCAGGGCCAGCATCGCGCCGCCCGCCGCGGCGTTGCCACCGAGGGCGGCCACCACCAGCCGGTCGGTGGTGGTGAGCACGGCCTCCACGAGGTCGTTGAGCGCGGTGAGGTTGGTCCAGGACTCCTTCGCCGGGTCGTCCGCGCCCTCGATGACGTGGAGGTGCAGGCCGGTGGAGAAGAAGTCCCGGGCCCCGCCGAGGACGATGACGGAGGTGGGCCGGTTGCGGGCGAAGCGGAAGGCGGCGAGGAGCCGCCGGCAGTGCGAGGTGCTCATCGCACCGCCCGGGAAGGAGAACCGCAGGTGGCCGACGGGGCCGCGCTCCGCGTACTGGATGTCGGTCCAGGTGCGGCGCTGGGCGGGGAGCCGCAGCGGTGCGTGCACCTCGGGGAGGTCGGGGAGGAGACCGCCGAGCGCCAGGGTGGCGGGCCGCCGGACGGCCGCGGGGGCGCCGGGGCGCCGCTTGGGGCGGAGTTCGGGGATCCACACGGCCCCGTCGGCGGTGGCGCGGCAGATCGCGCCGGCGCGGGTGGCGAGCAGATGGCCGGGGCGCCCGGCGAGCCGGTCCTCGGGGTGGCCGCCGTGCAGGAACCACTCGCCGCCGAGGAGTTCGTCCAGGACGCCGGGGCGGGAGTCCGCGCCGCGGAGCTTGGCGAGCACGGTGGCGGTGGAGTCCCGTTCCCAGTCGATCCGGCGGAGTTCCTGGGTGAACGGGGGACGGCGGACGACCCGGGTCTCCAGGGACGCCTGCGGTACGGGGCGGTACGTCCCGGAGGCGAATCTCGCCACGGCGAGCAGCACCGCCTCGGCGGCCGCGTCGGCGATCTCACCGCGCAGGAAGTCCCCCTTGCCGGCCGGCGGAACCTCGCACGGGACCGAGGCCCAGATGTCGCCCTCGTCCGGCTCCCCCGCCGCCCGCAGCACGGTGACGCCCCACCGGTCGGCGCCCTCCCGCAGCGCCCAGTCCAGCGGGGACGGGCCGTGGTCGCCCGGCGGGGCGGTGCGGACCAGCAGACAGGTGTGGGAGGAGCGGATGTCCTCGGGGAGCGGCGGGGCGGGGTCCGGCACGATGACGAGCTGCGGGGCGCAGCGGTGCACGGCACGGCGTACGGATTCGTCACCGTCGGCCGCCGGCCGTTCCACCGTGTGGCCGTGTTCCCGGAGCTCGGTGAACAGCCTCTGCGCCAGGCTGTTGAACGCGCTCGCGACCAGCAGAATCTTCATGACGCCTCCTGATGCCCGGTTCTGGGCGGACGTCCGGGGGCGGACGGCCGTGACGGACCGGACGATCCTGACCCGGAGGAGGCACCGGGGGGCGGCGACCCGGCGGACGGGGCGGGGAAGTGCGTCCGCTCGGGGGAACGCGGCGCGCCCGGGGCCCCGGCCGTGACGACGGCCGGGGCCCCGGGCGGAGCGTTCAGCGGGGGCGGTGCGCCCGTCAGGGACCGCCTTCCTTCTTCTGGCGGCGGACGGCCTCGTAGTCGCCGGAGGCCGGGGCGGCGCCCCGGGGCGGCGGGTCCTCCCCCAGGGGCGGCCGCCACTCGGCGTGCTCCTTCTCGCCGGGCTGCACGCCCGGCACCGGCCCCTGGGCGATCTCGGGCTGCTGTTCGTCGCTGCCGGCGACGTTGGGCGTGTCGGCCTTGCCGAGCGGGAGGTCTCCCGGGGCGGCGGCGCCGTCCTGTTCCGGGGTGCCCTCGGGGCGGATGTGCTGCTCCTCGCGCCGCTCCGCGTCCGCGCGCTGCCGGGTCTCCACGGGCTCCGCGGGACCGGCCTCGGGCTGTGGATCGTGCATCGTTCGCCTCCTGGCACGTGGTGGGCGGGCTGCCACCCGCGTACCCGGGGAGAACGGGTCGTAACGGCCGGTCCGGGGGCCCGTGCGGTGCGGGGCCCCGGGTCCGGGCGCAGGTCAGGAGGTGGGAAAGGCCCGCCAGAAGTGGTGGACGATCTCCCGGAAGCCGGTGTGCCCGGGGCCGAGGACGGCGTGCCGGGCCGCCCACTCGTAGACGGCGCCGGACTCGTCGGCGGCGCCGGAGGAGTGGGTGCAGCCGGTGCACTCGACCTCGTAGACGGCGGGCGGCGCCTCGGGGGCCGGCTCTCTGCGCAGCACCCAGTCGGCGTGGCGGTGGATGGTCTCCGCGCTCATACGGAACCTCTCTGCTGCGGGTACGCGCTGTAGGCCGCGCCCTCCGCCGCTTCGTGGGGGGTGGCTGGCCGGACGTCCTGGGGTGCCGCCTCCCACTCGCGGCCCCCCTCGGGCCGGCGCAGATACATGCGACCGCCCTGGGTGTCCATGACGACTCCTACCCGCCCCTGCCTGGCGTCCAGGGCGAGCTCGCCGATGGCGCAGCTCGAAGCGGGCTTGCGGTTGCTGCTGACGCTCACCACTCCTCTGTGCTCCGCCGGACGTGTCCGCGCGCCGGCGACTGCCTGCTAGGGGCGTGCTCGGACACGGCCGCGCCGCCGGCGTCCCCCGCCCGCCTTCCCGGCGAGCGGCGCGACCGTGTCCGCTCTCACTATCGCGGGAGTCGCGCAGTCACTGCAAGTACATCTGCAAGAACACTTGCAATTGCATTCACGGGCGACTTCAGTACGGGGTGACGGTAGGTCACGCCTGTGCCGGAAAAATCAAGAGAAGAGGCGAATGGTGCAACAGCAGTACGAGAACGGCGTGTCGGCGGCGCGCTTGGTGGGGGCGGCCTGGCAGAAGAGCCGTTACAGCAACCCCAGCGGCAACTGCGTGGAGTTGGCCAGGCTCCCGGGAGGGAGCATCGCCCTGCGCAACTCGCGTGACCCCGAGGGCCCCGCCCTCGTCTACACGCCCGACGAGATCGCCGTCTTCCTCCTCGGCGCCAAGGACGGCGAGTTCGACGGCATGGTCGGCGAGAGGTGACGGCCCGCCGCGCGGTGACTCTCTGTTGCTGTACGGGACGGCCCCGGTGGTGGAACACTGGGCACTCGCCCATTCACTCAGGGGAGCCAGCATGACCGCCGCTCGGCCGGGCCTTGAACCATCGATAAGGCGCTTTCTCGAGCATCCGCAGGGTGGACCGACCGTCCTGCGGATCGTCCTCGGCACACAACTCCGCAAGCTGCGCGAGGCGCGTGGCGTCTCCGTGAAGGCCGCCGCCGAGGCGATCCGCGGCTCGCACGCCAAGATCAGCCGGCTGGAGCTGGGGCGCGTGGGCTGCAAGGAGCGCGATGTGGCCGACCTCCTGACGCTCTACGACGTCACGGACGAGAGCGAGCGGCAGGACTTCCTCGCCCTCGCGCGCCGGGCCACCGAGCCCGGCTGGTGGCACCAGTACAGCGACATCCTGCCGGGCTGGTTCGAGACACACCTCGGCCTGGAAGAGGCCGCCTCCGTCATCCGCACCTACGAGAACCAGTTCGTGCCGGGCCTGTTGCAGACGGAGGGCTACGCCCGCGCCGTCACCTACCTCGGGCACCCGCGTGCCGCCGCCTCGGAGATCGAGCGCCGCGTCCGGCTGCGGATGACCCGTCAGGAACTGCTGCACCGGCCGGGCGCGCCCCGGCTGTGGGCGGTGCTCGACGAGGCCTCGCTGCGCAGGCCGCTCGGCGGCAACGCCGTGATGAGGGAGCAGATCGAGCACCTCATCGAGATGTCGCAGCGGCCCAACATCGTGCTGCAGGTGGCGCCGTTCAGCATCGGCGGCGTCTCCGCCGCGGGCGGCCCCATCACCATCCTGCGGTTCCTGGAGCCGGACCTGCCGGACATCGTGTACCTGGAGCAGCTGACCAGCGCGCTGTACCTGGACAAGCAGGAGGACCTGGACAACTACCTCGCCGTCATGGACCGGCTCTGCGCGGAGGCGGACCAGCCGAGCAGCACGGTGCCCTTCCTGGAGAAGATCCTGGCGGAGCTGAGCTGAGCCGAGGCCGGCTCCCCGCGGGTGGGCGACCCGCGGGGAGGAGCCGGTGAAAGGGCCGCGGTTTCCCTGCCGCGGCCCTTCCGTGTGCCCGGGGGCGGAGCCGGCGCGGGGCTCAGCGGCCGGTTTCCCCGGTGTCCTCGGACTGCCCGGATCCCTCGCCGGCCGGGTCGGTCGCACCGGTCACGCGGAGGCGCGGGGGCCGGCCGGCCTCCGGTGCCGTCCCCTCCGAGGCCAGACCGGCGGCGAAACGGCGGGCCCAGGCGGTGAGTCCGGCCGCATCGATACCGAACGGCGGTGCGGCAGCGAAGGGTTCGATGCCGTCCGCCGCCCGCTCCAGCAGGGCCACCGCCCCCTTGGTGTTGCCGCGGGCCGCGTGGGTCACGCCGACGGCCAGCTGGGCCATGGCCCGCCACAGCGGCCGCTCGGGCTTCTCCAGGGCCGCCTTCCAGGCGTCCTCCAGAACCTCGTGGGCGTGGAAGGGCCTGCCGTCGTCGAGGAGCCGCTGCGCCTCCTCCAGCGTCTGGCCGGGTGTGCGGGGGATCCCCTCCGGCTGGCGTTCGACGCCCGGTGCGCCATAGGGCAGCGGCCTGCCGAGCCCGTCGCGCGGACGGGCGTTGCGCGCCCGTCCCTCCTCGTCGCGGTCGCGGCCGGCCTCGTCGCGGTCGCGGCCGGCTCCCGCGGCACCGCTGTCGCCACCCGCGTTTCCGTCACCTCCCGCGTTTCCGTCACCGCTCACGTCTCCGTCACCGCCCGCGCGTCCGGTGCCGCCGCCGGACCCGCCCGGGAGAGGCGCGGGCGCGTCCGCCGGGGCCCCGTCGGTCGCGCCGCAGTTCTCGCAGACCGTGGGGTCCGGCCCCTCGCGCATCCGGCCGCACTCGTCACAGACCCGGTCGAGCCAGCACGCCGGGTCGCCGCCCTCCTGCTGTCGTTCAGCTTCCATCTGCCGATGGTGCACCCTCCCGGCCGTCAGGGCTCCACCCGGGTGCCCGGTCGGTTCTGCGGAGCGCTCCGGGCGCGGGCGCCGTCCGGGACACGGAAAGGTCCCGGCCAGGACGGGGGGACCTGGCCGGGACCGTATGGGGAGCGCCGTCAGCGCGACCGCCTCATGGCGGCGGAACCGTATCCGTGTTCGGTCAACGGCGCTGTAAATAGTTTAACCACGAATCAGCGATGCTTCCCTTCCCCATCGGACCCACCTTCCCGGGCAGCCTCCCGCCGCTCAGTCGCGCGGGGTGATGCGCAGCCGGATCTCCATCTCCTGGTCGCCGGAGGCGCTGCCCTTGTCCTCCGCGTGGAAGCACTCCTCCAGCGCCTCGCGCACCTTGCCGACCGCCTGGTAGCCGCCGGAGAGGTCCGCGATCACGGCAGCCGTCAGCGGGCCGCCGTCCGCATGGCCGCCCGACCGCGCCACGTCCACGGTCGTCGACCACACCGTGGGACGGCCGTCCGTGGCCCCGGCACCGTGTCCGGCCGGTTCGACGACGAGCGGGAAGGCCCGTCCGAGGGCGGCGAACACCGCCTGCGCGTCGTCCCGGGCACAGTCGGTGAGCTGGACGCTGACATGGGTCGGCCTCTGCTCGGTACTCATCGGCGGCGCTCCTCTGCCCGTCGGGGTGTGCTTGCTGCGGGTCCGTCCTGCGAACCGTAGGAGACGCGGGGCGCCGGTGCGCGCGGACACCGCCCGACCCGCAGGGGCCGTGACGCGTGCCACCGGTTCGGATCAGCCGGACGGCACACGGGCGGCCCCCTCCCCGCGTGCCCCGTTCCCGGTGGCGTATCCCGCGCCCCGCACCCCGGTTCGGCGGCTGCCGGCCCCGGTGCCCGGCGGTCCGCGGCGGGGGCTGGACCGGTACGGCGAACTCGCGCGGCGCGGCTCGCGCGCCACCGGGTGCCGGACCCCGCCTGTGATACCGATTTCCCGCGAGACCCCGGCCGATCCCCACCGCGGCGGGGTCCGCGCCCCCGGCCTCCTGGAACCCGCTCCGCAGGGAGCCCGACGAAGGGCAGTTCCCCCGATGACCGGACACCATCTCCTCGTACACGACGGCACGTTCGCCGCGGTGAACGACTCCGGCGACATCACGGAGGCGCGCGGCGCCTCACCCGGCGGGCTGTTCGCCCGGGACGCGCGCCATCTCAGCCGCTGGCGGCTCGCCCTGGAGGGCGCCGCCCCGGAGGTGCTCGTCCCCGCCGGGCAGGCCGGGCCCGACCGGCCGCTGGCCGCGGTCCTCGCCCCGCCCGGCAGCCGCGCCGAACCGCCGGCGTACACGGTCTTCCGCGAACAGGCCGTCGCCGAGCGGTCGTTGCTGGAGCTGCTGCGGGTGACGAGCAACCGTCCCGCGCGCACCGTCGCCCGGATCGCGCTCACCGTGGACGCCGACTTCGCCGACCAGTTCGAGCTGCGCTTCGAGAACCGCGTCTACGAGAAGCCGGGCGCCGTCCGCTCCGCGCTGGAGCGCCCCGACGGCGTGGAGTTCGGCTACGAGCGGGTGGCGCCCTCCGGCGAGCCCTCCTGGCACTCCCGGACCGTGGTCCGCGCGGTGCCCTCGCCGGAGGCGGTGGCCCGGCCCGGCGAGGGCACCGCGCGGATCCTGGAGTGGCGGATGGAGCTCCCGCCGCACGGGGAGGCCGAGATCCTCGTCCAGGCCTGTGCCCTGCCGTCCGGTACGACCCCCTCCTCTCCCCCGCACATCCGGCCGCCGGGCGACGCGCTGGCGCGCGTCGCCGCCGACAACGAGTCCTTCGCCGGCACCTATCCGCGGCCCCGGGACGTCATCGGCTGGACCGAACTGGCCCGCGCCTGCGAGCAGGGGCTGGCCGATCTGGCGGGGCTGCGCGCCCCGGCCACCGGGCCGGACGGCGAGCCGCTGCGGGTTCCCGCCGCGGGCATCCCCTGGTATCTGGCCCTGGTCGGCCGGGACGCCCTGCTGACCTCCCTCTTCGCGCTGCCGTACCGGCCCGGGCTCGCCGCCGCCACCCTCCCGGCGCTCGCCGCCGCGCAGGGCGGTACCTACGACCCCGAACGGCAGGAGCAGCCCGGCCGGATCGTGCACGAGCTGCGCCACGGTGAGCTGTCCTGCTTCCGGCAGGTGCCGTACGGGCGCTACTACGGGGCCGTCGACTCCACCCCGCTGTTCCTCGTCCTGCTGCACGCCTACACCGAGCGCACCTCGGACACCGGTCTCGCGGTGGCGCTGGAGAAGCCGGCGCGGTCCGCGGTCGACTGGATGTTCCGCGACGGCGGCCTGTCCGGACTCGGGTGGCTCGCCTGCGCCGCGCCCGGCGGGGTGGAGGGCACCGCCGCGGCCGGCCGGAGCTGGAAGGACACCCCCGGCGCGCTCTGCTTCGGCCGGGAGGTGCGGACGAAGGGCCCGGTGGCGGTGGCCGAGGTTCAGGGGTACGCCTATGACGCGCTGGTCCGCACGGCCGCCCTGGCCCGCACCGTCTGGGAGGACCCCGGCCTCGCCGGGCGCCTGGAGACCGCGGCGGCCGCGCTGCGCGAGCGCTTCCACCGGGAGTTCTGGATGGACGGGCGGAACTTCCCGGCGCAGGCCGTGGACTCGGCGGGGCGGCGGGCCGAGGCCCTGGGATCGGAGGCGGGGCATCTGCTGTGGTCCGGGATCCTGGACCGCGAGCGGGGCAAGGCGGTCGGGCGGCGCCTGCTGGAGCCGGACTTCTTCAGCGGCTGGGGCATCCGGACGCTCGCGGCGGACCAGCCCGCCTACCACCCGCTCTCGTACCACAAGGGCGCCGTGCGGCCGCACGACAACGCGCTGGCCGTCCTGGGGCTGGCGCAGTACGGGCTGACCGAACAGGTGCTCCAGGTGACCCGGGGGCTGGTGGACGCCGCGGCGGCCCACGGCTGGCGGCTGCCGGAGGTCATGGCGGGCTATGCCCGGGGTGACCAGCCGGCCCCGGTGCCGTATCCGCACTCCTGCCGGCCGCAGGCCTGGGCCGCCGCCGCTCCGCTGGCCCTGCTGACGGCGGTGAAGGGACAGGTCGGCTGAGGTCGGCGGGGCGTCCGGCGGCGGAGCGTCCGGCGGCGGGACGGGCCCGGGACGGGGCGGGGCGGGGACGGCTCCGGGACGGCCGCTTCACCCGTATGGCGCAATGCCGCCGGAGAACCCGAAGCCGTATCCGCCCACGGGCATGCCGGTGTGGGGATGCGGTACGGCGACGGCCGCTTGCAGCGGTCGCAGGGGTGTGCGAGGCGAGGCGCAATGGAGAGGAGCACGCCTGCTCGTCTCGCCATCACACGGAAGGAGCAGTCAGCGATGACCGCACCCCACAGCACAAGCCCGCAGGAACTGTCCGGCCGCTCCCTGTACGACAAGGACGGCCAGAAGGTCGGCTCGGTCCAGCAGGTGTACCTCGACGACGCCTCCGGTGAGCCGGAGTGGGTCACGGTGCGCACCGGCATGTTCGGGACGAAGGAGACCTTCGTGCCGCTGGGCGGAGCGCAGATCTCCCCGGACCGGCTGCAGGTCCCGTACGGCAAGGAGGACATCAAGGAAGCCCCGCGCATCGAGGCCGGCGGCCATCTGGACCCCGCCGAGGAGGAGAACCTCTACCGGCACTACGACATGAGCGCGTCGGGAGGCCGCACCGGGCGGCGCCCCGAGGACACCGCCGGCGCCCCGCGGACCGCCGAACCCTCGCGTTCGGCCGGCACGCCCGCCCCGGCCGGAGCCCCGGCACCAGCCGCCCGCGAGCGGGAGACCGCCCGCGTCCGCGGCACGCCGGAGATCACGCGCTCCGAGGAGCGCGCGTACATCGACACCGAGCAGCACGAAAGCGGACGCGCCCGGCTGCGCAAGCACGTGGTGACCGAGGACGTGCGCACCACGGTCCCGGTCAGCCACGAGGAGGTCCGGGTCACCCGGGAGCCCGTCGGCCCCGAGGAGCGCACCCGTTCCTCGGCCTCCCCGATCGAGGAGGCGCAGGTGGAGCTCACCCTCCACGAGGAGCGTCCCGTCGTCCGCAAGGAGACCGTCCCCGTCGAGCGGGTCCGGCTGGAGGCCGAGAAGGTCACCGAGGAGGAAGAGGTGAGCACCAAGGTCCGCAAGGAGCAGGTCGACTACGACAGCGGCCGGGGGAAGGGCTCCGAGGAGACGCCCGGACGGACCGGCCGAGGCGGCCGGGACGACCGGTTCACCTGAACGACCCCATCCGGGCCCGGCCCGGGCCCGGACGGCGGCGCGGACGGCGGCACGGCGCGGAGGAGCCGGGACGAAGGCGCCCGGCCCCGGGCGCGGAGCCGCCGTGCGCGGCCCCTCCGTCGGGGCGGGCCCGGCCGCGCGGCCCGGGGTGGCGGGCGTGGCCGGTCCCGGCCGGGCCGGTGCGGGGCCCCGCCGGGACCGGGCGCAGGACGTCCGCGCCCCGGCCCGGCGGGGCCGCCGCCGTCCCCCCCCGTCCTCCCGTCCCCGCGGGCCCGTTGCCGCTGTTCCCCGCGCCGTCCCGGACGGGCCGCGCCGCATGACCACCGCTCGCGCGGGCACCCGAGCGGCGTGGGGGGAGACCGGGGGACGGACAGACGATGGAAGGAGCCGGTGCCGTGACAACGCCACACGACCCTGCGGTGGATCCCGAGGATGAGGGCATCCCCGACCTGCAGGACGGCACCCCTCAGCAGCAGCGGGCGTCCGATCCGCAGCAGATGCCGGTGCCGGGCGACCGGCCGACGTTCGCCGAGTTCCGCGAGACGACCCCGAACGAGGTCCGCGAGGGCGAGACGCTCGACGAGCGGCTCTCCGACGAGGTGCCGGAACCCGACCCGGCGGAGCTCGCCGAGCCGCGCAGGGCCGCCGCCTGGGAGGACCCGGAGGCGGACCAGCGGCCGCTGGACGAGGACGAGAACGGCGAGGAGGACCCGCGCGCGGGCCTGCTCTACGACGAGCCCGACCCCGACCGGCCCCGCGAGCAGGACGTCTACTCGCAGGAGGGGTCGACGCACGGGCTCTCGGCCGAGGAGGACGCGGTGCACATCGTCGACGACGACCGCATCTGACCGTCTGGCCGGGCTGGCCGGAGGGGCGCGCCGGGTACCACCCACCGGGGCCCGCGCCCGCTCCGGACCACGGACCGCCACCGGCGGCCGGTCACCGGACCGGCCGCCGGTGGCGTGTCCGGCCCCGCCTCGCCGCCCCCACCGCCCCGCCGTCCCCGCCCCGTGACGCACAGCCGAGCCGGGGCGGGGACGGCGGGGCGGGGCGGCACTCCGGCCGGGGTGTGGCCCGGCGGCGGGCCGCGCGGGCCGGGCCGCGGGTCAGGCCGGGGCCGTCCGCCCGGCGCTCTCGCCGGCCTCCACGACACCGGCCAGCCGGTGGAGCATCCGGCGGTGGCGGAGCTTGAGGAACGCCTCGGTGGCGAAGCCGTGCAGTTTGGCGCCCGGCCCGGTCAGCGGATGCTCGTCCACGATCACCAGGCAGTCCTCGCCCCAGGGGCGCAGTTCGATCGCGACGCGCGCGGAGCCCAGCGGCCCGGCCTTGGCCTCCAGTTCAAGCCGCTCGTTCCGCTCGGAGACCCGGACGATCGTGCGGCCCCCGAGCGTCAGGCGGCCCAGGCGCACGGTGTACCGGATCTCCGAGCCCGGGGCGGGCCAGCGCGCGTCGACCTCCTCGGTCTCGTCGGTGCCGATGACCCAGTCCTCGTACTTGGCGCCGTCGCACAGGACGGCCCACACCGCCTCGGGCGGGCGGCGGATCAGCGCGTACCGAACGGCCATGGAACTCTCCACTCTCTGCGTGCCGGGCCGGATCGGGCTTCCGGCCGGGTCGGGGTCCGGGTCGGATCAGTTGGTTGGGGTGGTGGGTGGGGACGGGACGGGTTACGGGCCAGGGGCGCCGGGCGCTGCCGGCGGCCGAGGGGGCCGCCCGGGCGTCCGCCCGGGTCGCCGGCGGCCGCTCAGGTGCCGCCCGGGCGGCTTCCCGCCGCTCCGCCGCCGCCCGTCAGCGACCGCTGGAGGGCGGACAGCGCCGGTGCCAGGGCCTGGCGGACGGCACCGCCCCGGCCACGGAGCGCGGCCCGCGCGGCGTTCGCGCCGCAGGCTCCGTGGACGCCGCCGCCGGGGTGCGCGGAGGCGGAGGCCAGGTAGAGGCCGCCGACGGGGGTCTCGGGGCGGCCGCTGCCCGGTACCGGGCGGAGGAAGAGCTGCTGGTGGATGCCGGCGGTGCCGCCGTTGACGGCTCCGTGCCACAGGTTCTGGTCGCGGCGCTCCAGATCGGGCGGGGCGAGGATGCGGCGGGCGGCGATGCGGTCCCGGAAGCCCGGCGCGCGCCGTTCGACCTCGGCCTCGACGCGCCGCGCCATCGTCTCCGCCGCGGCCGGGCCCCAGTCCCCGTCCAGTCCCTCGCCGCCCGCGTCGCCCCGCACCTGGTGCGGTACGTGCGTGTACGCCCAGGCCGACTCCGTGCCGGCGGGTGACCGGCCGGGGTCGGCCGTCGTCATCTGGCCGAGCAGGGTGAACGGCCGGTCGGGGAGGTGGCCGGTGGCCAACTGGGCGGTGTGGCGGGTGAGATGGTCCATGCCGTCGGCCAGGTGCACGGTGCCGGCGCCGGCCGCGGCGGGTGACGCCCAGGGGATCGGCCCGGACAGGGCCCAGTCGACCTTGAACGTGGCGTGGTCCCACTGGAAGCGGCGCATGTCGTCGCGGAGCCGGGCGGGCAGGTGCTCCCAGCCGACGAGGCCGCCGTAGAGGGCGGGCGCCGGTACGTCGGCGAGGACGGCCCGCCGGGCCCGTACCGGTTCGCCGTCCGCGGTGAGCACCCCCAGCGCCCGCCCCTCGCGGACCACCACCCGGCGGACCTCGGTGCCGCACCGCACGGTGCCGCCCTTGGCCTCCAGCCGCCGGACGAGGGCGTCGGTGAGGGCCTGGGCGCCGCCCTCGGGCACCGGCCAGCCGTGCCGCTGGCCGATCATCGCCAGCAGCCAGCCGAAGGCGGTGGAGGCGGGCGACTCGGGCTGGAAGTCGGCGTGCAGCGCGCAGCCGGCGAGCAGCATCGGGCCGCCGCTGCCGGTGAACTCCTCCTCCCCCAGCCGCCGTACGGGCAGCAGCAGGGTGCGCATCAGCCGCAGACCGCCCGCCCCGCGGAGCCGGGCGGCGAGCACGGCCGCGGAGCGCACCGGCGGGAAGGGCGTGAAGAGGGCCCGGATCAGTTCGGGGCCGAGGCGGTCCCAGAGGCCGACCAGCCGCAGATACGCCTCGCCGTCCCCCGCGCCGGTCTCCTCCAGGCTCTCGGCGGTGCGTTCGGCGTCCCGGTGGAGGACGGGGCAGCTGCCGTCGGGCAGCGGATGGGCGAGGACGGCGGGCGCGTGGCTCCAGCGCAGTCCGTACCGCTCCAGGCCGAGCGCGCCGATGGCCGGGGAGGCGACGGCCAGCGGGTGGAACGAGCTGAACAGGTCGCTGACGTAGTCGGGGTGGACGCCCCGGTCGCTGCGGACGGCGCCGCCGGGCGCGGGCTGCGTTTCGAGGACGAGGACCCGCCAGCCCGCGTCGGCCAGGACGTTCGCGGCGACGAGGCCGTTGGGTCCGGCGCCGATCACCACGGCGTCGGCGTCGGCGTCGCCGGCCGTGGCGGGGCGCGGGTGCGCCGCCGCGGCCGTGGGCGCCGTCCCGGTCGGGCACGGGGCCCGGGCGGTGTCCGGGGGCGGCTCGCTCCGCCATGCGGGCCGGTCCGTCCCGCCGGGCGTCATGTGCGTTCCCCCACGCCGGTGGCGAGTTCCCGGGCGCGGCCCCCGCCGGGGAGGCGGGCGGCGAGGGCCGGGGTCGGGCCGCCGGCGCCCCGGCGCAGCCCGGCGGCGAACTCCTCGACGGTCTCCTCCGCCGAGTGCCGCGGCTGCCAGCCGAGTTCGGTCCGGGCACGGGTGGTGTCCATCAGCGGCATCCGGAGCACGGCCTCCAGGAGTCCGTCGGGGGTGGGAACCAGATGGAGCCGCCAGGCGGCGGCCACGGCGGCCAGCACGGGCCGGGCCGGGACGCGCACGGTCCGGGTCCCGAACACCCGGGCGAGCATCTCCGCGTCGACGGGCGGGTCTGCGGCGAGGTTGAACGGGCCGCGTACGGGCGTCAGGACGGCGCGGCGGAAGGCGTCGGCCGTGTCGTCGGTGTGCAGGGTCTGGAAGCGCAGCCCGGGCACATCGGGCATCGCCGGGTAGCGCGAGGGGCGCACCATACGGCGCGACAGCAGCGGACCGGCGAAGATCCGGCGCTGCTGGGCCGCCGACTCGCGCCGGAACACGATGCCGGGGCGGAGCCGGACCACCCGCATCGCGGGGTGGTCCTGTTCGAAGGCGTCCAGGACCCGTTCCACATAAGCCTTTTCGAGGCAGTAGGCGGAGGCCGGCCAGCCGTGCGTGGGCCAGCTCTCGTCGACCGCGCGCTCCTTGGGGCCGGGCGAGTAGGCGGCCACGGACGAGGCGTGGACGAGGACGGACACCCCGGCGGCGGCCGCCGCGCGGAACACCCGGGTGCTGCCCAGGACGTTGGTCCGCCAGGTCACGGACGGCCGGTGGGAGGGGTGGAACAGCCAGGCGAGGTGGACGACTGCGTCGGCGCCCTCGAAGTGGTCGACCAGGTCGGCCTGGCAGACGTCGGCCCGCAGCCAGGTGATCTTGTCGTCCCGGGCCGTCGCGCCGGCCGGGCCCTCCCCGTCTCCCGCCCGTTCCTCCGAGCCGTGCGTGCCTCCGGACCCGGCCGGCCGGCGTTCCCGCGGGGTGCCGGGCGGTCTGCGGGCGATGGCCAGGACCGAGCCGACCCGGTCGTCCTCGCGGAGCAGCTCCAGCAGCCCGGTGCCGATGTTGCCGGTGGCGCCGGTGACGACGATGCGCAGCCCCCGGCCCCGGGCCTCGTGGGCGGCGCCCGGCGGGCCCGGTGGTGTGGTGTGGCGCGTCATGGTCGGCTCCCTCTGCTCCGGCATCCGCCGCTCGTGCGGTTTCGCGGCCCGTTCCCGCGGTGCTCCGCCGTGTCCTGCCGCTCAGTGCCGCCGGGGGTGCGACGGCAGCGGTGGGCGCCCGCCTGCCGCCCGGCGGGCGTCCCGGCGGGCGACGGGCGTCCCGGCGGAGGGCGGTGACTCCCGGCCGGGGCCGGCCCGGGCCGGCCTCCCCCGGGCTACTCCTCGTCCTCGTCGTCCCGTTCGCCCTCCGCCTGGGAGGGCGTGGTGCGCGGGGTCATCTCGTGCTGCTGCTCCAGCGGGTCGTCGTCCCGGTCGCCCTCGGCCTGCGACGGGGTGGTGTAGGTGTCGCTCATCGTCCGGTCTCCTTCCGTTCGCCGGCCCGGGTGCCCGGGCCGGCGGGGCGCCGGGGCGGGCGGTGCGCCGGTGGCCCGCCGGGATTCCGGCGGGGTGTGCCCGATGACGGCGGGCCCACAGATGCAGGTGCCCCGAAACCGCCGTTTCACGACGATTGCCCCGCCCGGTCCGTCGCGGACGCCCCGAACGGAGGCCGTCCGTCCGGCGGAGGACGGCCGGGCCGCCCGGAAGGAGCAGCCCGAGCCGAGGACCGGCCGCGCCGGGCCGCCCGGTGCGGACGGGCCGGGCTGCCCGGGCCACCCTCCGGCACCGGCCTCGCCCGCCCGCACCGGTCACACCCGCCCGCATCGGTCCGTCATCCGCTCACCGCCGCCGCGGCCGCCGGGGGCCGTGGTCCGCTGCCGGGCAGGGAACCCGCCACCGGTTCGGGCAGCGCCGCCAGGGCTGCCAGCACCTCGTCCGCGGTGATGCGCAGCAGCCGCTCGTCGGGCCGTTCCCCGTGGGCGTCGCCGGGCCGGGCGCCGGGGCCGTCGGGGTGCCACAGCACCCGGTGGCGCGGGTCGTCCGGCGGGCCCCACAGCCGGGGGGCGACGGGCCCGAACAGCACGACGGAGGGGGTGCCCAGGGCGGTGGCCAGATGCGCCAGGCCGGTGTCTCCGACGACGACCGCGCGGGCCCGGGCGACGAGCGCGGCCAGGTCCTGGAACGGCACGTCGGCGTCGCCTCCCAGCACGGCGGAGGCGGGCAGCCCCGCGCGTCCGGCGACCGACCGGGCGAGCGCGCCCTCGCCCGCTCCGGCGGTGACGACCACCCGGTGCCCGGCGGCGAGCAGCGCGCGGGCCACGGCCGCGTACCGGTCGGCGGGCCAGCAGCGCGCGCCGGCGTCCGCGCCGGGGTGGAGGACCACGGCGCCGGGGGCCGGCGAGGGTCTGCCGGGGAGGGGGATGCGCAGGTCGTCCGGGTCGGCGGGGATGCCGTACCAGTCCAGGAGGCGGCACCAGCGGACGCGTTCGTGCTCGTCCTCCCGCCACTGCGGCCCCGGGATGCCGGGGGTGTCCGGGTGGGCGTACGCCATCAGGCGGTCCGGGCGCAGGTCCCGCAGCGGCAGGTGGCTCTCCGGCCCGTTGCCGTGCAGGTCGACGGCGATGCCGGGGGGCGGGCCCGTCCAGGCGATGCGTTCGGGGACCGCGCGCCCCGGCGCGGCGGCGGGCAGCAGACGGTCGACGGCACCGGTGGCGAAGGCGGCCTCGGCGAGCCGGGCCGGCGCGGCGAGCACCAGTTCGTGCGCCGGGTGGGCGCGGCGCAGGGCACGCAGGGCCGGCACGGCGGTCAGCAGGTCCCCGAGGCCCAGGGCGCGCAGCACCAGCAGGGAGGGGGTGCCGGGCGGGGCCGTGATGTCGATGATGTCGCGGGAGGTCATCCGGCGGCTCCGGGAGCTGTGGGCGCTGTGGGTGCGAGCGCGGCGCGCCGCGCGATCTCGGTGGTGGAGCGGCCGTCCAGGTAGGGCAGGACGAGCGCCTGCCCGCCCCACCGGCGCAGGACCGCCGCCTCGGGGAGCGCGTCGACGCTGTAGTCGCCGCCCTTGACCCAGATGTCGGGGCGCAGGGCGCGCAGCAGCGCCTCGGGGGTGTCCTCGTCGAACACGGCCACCGCGTCCACGCAGCCCAGTCCGGCCAGCACCCGGACCCGGTCGGCCTGGTGGTTGAGCGGCCGTCCGGGGCCCTTGAGGCGGCGGACGGAGTCGTCGGAGTTGACGCAGACGATGAGGCAGTCGCCGACGCGGCGGGCGTTCTCCAGCAGGCCGACGTGGCCGGCGTGGAGGAGGTCGAAGCAGCCGCCGGTGGCGACGACGGTACCGCCGCGGGCGCGAACGGCCGCGGCGAGCGCGAACGGGTCGTCGGGGCGGGCCGGGCGGCCGGCGGCGGCCGGGCGGCCGCGCCACAGCGCGGGGTTTCCGGCGCCGCCCGCCGCGACGAACCCGGCGGCCTCGGCGACCGCGCGCTGGACGGCCTCCTCGGGGAGCGCGCCGTCGGCGAGCGCGGCGGCGGCCGCCGCCGCGAAGCGGTCGCCCGCGCCGCACGGGTCGCCGCCGGACGTCTGCGGTGCCGGGACGAGCATCGGGCTGTCGCTGCCGGAGCGGGTCAGGAGGGCGCCGCGGGCGCCGAGCGTGACGGCCACGCCGGCGGCCCGCCAGCGTCCGGCGAGGCGGGCGCCGCGCAGCCCGTGGGCGCGGAGGGAGTCGTCACCGGTGGCGGTGTGGGGGGAGGCGGCGCGGGCGGTGTCCGGGCCGGTGTCCTCGCCGTGCGTGCCGCTCGTGCCCCGCGGGCCGGCGGTTCCGGCCGGGGCGTCCGCACCGGGCCGGTCCGTACCGTCACGGCCGGTGCCGTCAACAAGCCAGTCCGCAGGATCAGTTGGCCGCCCCGGACCGGATTCCGCCCCGCCGGACGCCAGGGCGCGGGCCTCGGCGGCGTTGGGTGTGGCCAGCCGGGCGCCGGGCACGGGCTCGTCCCCGCGCGGATGCGGGTCCCACACCAGCGGTACGCGCCGGGCGGCCTCCGCGAGCCAGGGCCGTACGGCGGTGGCCGTTCCGCGCCCGTAGTCGGCGACGAGGATCGTGCCCGCCGCGCGCAGCACGGCCCGTACGGCCTCGTCCGGCTCGCCGGGACGGCCGCCGCCCCGGTCGACGCGGACCAGCGGACGGCCGTCGGCGCGGACCCGGATCTTCTCGGGCAGCGTGCCGTGGAGCGGCAGTTCGACGAGCCGGACGCGCGGGGCGAGCGCGGCGCGGACGGTGCGGCTCGCCGGGTCGTCGCCGAGGGCGGTGACGAGCACGACCTCGCGTCCGTCCGCCGCGGCGAGGACGGCGGCCAGTCCGGCGCCGCCGGGGCGGCTGCGGTCGCCGGTGACGTCCACGACGGGCGCGGGCGCGTCGGGGGCCAGGCGCTCCGCCGTGCCGTCGATGTCCCGGTCGAGCAGGACGTCACCGACGACGACGAGGGGTTGACGGTGGTTCATGATCACCTCGCAGCTGCGCTGTCGGTCCCCGGGGCGGCGGGGCGGCTCACGCGATGTCCCGCCAGGGGCGCACCGCCGCCGTGCGGACACCGTTCACGTAGCCGTTCCCGTGCCTGTCCCCGTTCCCGTTCCGCGCGGCGCGGGCGGCCGGTGCCGGTGCGGCGGGCACAGCGGCGGCGGGGGCCGTCGCCGGCACCGCCGCGGCCGAGTCGAACGCCGCGCACAGCAGGTGCAGCGCCACCAGGTGCGCCTCCTGCACCGTCGCCGTGCTGTCCGCGTCGACGCACAGGGCCTCGTCGGCCCGGGCGGCCAGCGGGTTCGGCCGGGGCCCGGTCATCGCCCAGACCCGCAGCTCGGCGGCGCGCGCGGTGTCGGCGGCGGCGAGCAGGTTGGGGCTGCGCCCGGACGTGGACATCAGGACGAGGACGTCGCCCGGCCGCCCGTGCGCGGCGACCTGCCGTGCGTACAGCTCGTCGAAGCCGTAGTCGTTGCCGATGGCGGTGACGGTGGAGGTCTCGGCGTGCAGGGCTATCGCCGAGTAGGCCGGGCGTTCGCGCTGGAAGCGGCCGACGAGTTCGGCGGTGAGGTGCTGGGCCTGCGCGGCGCTGCCGCCGTTGCCCGCGGCCAGCAGCCGGCCGCCCACGGGGAGGACGGCGGCGAGGTGCTCGCCCCAGGCGGTGATCAGGCCGAGCTCCCGGTCGCGGAGCCGGCCGAGGGCGTCCTGGAGCGACTGGCAGTGCTCGTGTGCTGCCCGCAGCGTGTCAGACATGGTTCGTCCTCCTGGAAGAACAAGAGTTCGGTCGCGCGGCCCTGGGAGCGGCGCGGTTCAGGCCGCTCCGCTGACGGCGGCGGGACGCAGGGCGAGCACGTCCCGGTAGACGGTCTCGGTGGCGGCCGCGACCCGGTTCCAGCCGTAGCGGAGCAGGGCGCGGCGGCGCCCGGCGAGCCCGCACGTCTCGCGCAGCTGCGGGTTGCGCAGCAGCCCCGAGGCGGCCGCCGCGAGGGCCGCCGGGTCGCCGGGCGGGACGAGCCGCCCGGTGCCCGGGTCGGCCACGGAGTCCATCTGGCCGCCGACGGCGCTCGCCACCACGGGTGTCCCGCAGGCCATGGCCTCCAGCGGCACGATGCCGAACGGCTCGTAGTCGGCCGGGCAGAGGACGAGGTCGGCGCTGCGCAGCAGCGCGGGAACGTCCTCCGGCGGCACTCCGCCGGTGAAGCGCACCCGGTCGGCCACGCCCGCCTTCCGGGCCAGCGCGCGCAGCCGGCGCACCTCCGGGTCCGCGCCGATGCGGTCCGGCGGCGGGCCGCCCGCGATGACGAGTTCGGCGTCGGGCAGCAGGGCGAGCGCGGCGATCGACACGGCCGCACCCTTGCGCGGGACCAGCCGCCCGATCTGCAGCAGCCGGTGCGGCAGCGGTCCGCGGGGCGCGGCGGGGCCGTCGGGCGTGAACCGCTCGGTGTCGACGCCGCAGGGGACGACGGAGATCCGCCCGGCCGGGATGCCCAGGGCGGCCAGTTCCGCGACCTCGTCGCGGCAGGTGGCGATGATCCGGTCGCTGCTCTCGCCGATCTCCGTCTCCAGCAGGATCCGCTCCGGCGGGCTGGTGTCGGCGCTGCCCTGGTGGCGCTTCTTGACGGCACCGAGGGCGTGGTATGTGTGGGTCACCGGCACGCCGAGTTCGCGGGCGGCCTGGAGTGTGGCCAGCCCGGACATCCAGAAGTGCGAGTGCGCCAGGTCGGGCGGCGCCAGTTCCCACTGCCGGGCGAGGTGGCGGCCGAACTCGGGCATGTAGGGCAGCAGTTCGTCCTTGGGGATCTCCCGCGCGGGCCCGGCCGGCACGTGGCACACCTCGACGCCGGGGCGCAGCGGCACCCGGTCGGGCAGGCCGGGCGCGTCGCGCCGGGTGTGGACGGTGACCTGGTGGCCGCGGTCCGCGAGGGCGCCGGCGAGGTGCGCCACATGGACGTTCTGTCCGCCCGCGTCGACTCCGCCGAGGACGGCCAGCGGGCTGGCGTGCTCGGATATGAGGGCGATGGCGAGGGCGCCGTGCCGCACCGTGGCCGTCATCGGGTCACCTCCTCGATCAGGTGCTCCCAGTCACTCAGGAAGCGCTTGAGGCCGTAGCGTTCGAGGGCCGCGGTGCGGGCCCGTGCCCCGTCCTCGGCGGCCGCCGCGGGGTCGTTCAGATAGGCGCGGGCGGCGCGGGCGAGTTCCTCCGGTCTCGTCGAGACGACCCCGGCTCCTGCGGGGACGGCCTCGACGGCCTCGGTGGTGGCGAGGGCCACCACCGGCATCCCGAGGTGCATGGCCTCCAGCAGGGACAGGCCGAGGGAGGTCCAGCGGACCGGGTGGAGGTAGAGGCGCCGCCGTGCCAGGGCGGTGTGGAGTTCACTCTGCGGCAGGTCCCGCGCGCGGCAGCGGTCCTCGTCCAGGCCGAGGTGGGCGGCGAGTCCCTCGGTGCGCATGCCGAAGACGTCCAGGGGGGCGGCGGCGCTCAGGTGCGGCAGCAGGTCGGTGCCGGTGGTGCGGCCGCGGCGGACGGGCTCGTTGACGACGACGGCCGCCCGTTCCACCTCGCCGGTGTAGAGATGGCCGGGGTCGACGATGCCGTGTTCGATCACGGCGGTGGGGGTGGAGCCGTTGTCCCAGAACAGCCGGTTGAAGTGGGTGACGTGGACGAGGGTCAGATCGTCCCGGCCGGCGGCGGGGTGGCGGGTACGGGGCACGTCGCCGTCGGGCGCGTTGTGCTCCAGGTAGACGGCGGGGACGTCGCGGCCGGGGCGCCGCCCGCCGAGCCAGCGTTCGGCCAGGTCCGCCTCGTGCGGCCGCTGCAGGACGACGAGGTCCACGGGCTCGTCGCGCAGCTGCTCCGGGGTGCGTTCGAGGACGGAGTCCGGCCAGGTCCAGGTGCGGGCGCGGCCGAGGCCGTCGGGTCCGCGGCCGGGCAGGACGGGCACCAGATAGGTGTGCGGTCCCTGGACGAACGCCGTTGTCCAGGAGCCGTGCACATGCCAGAGCAGGATGTTCATGCGGTCCTCCACTCCGGGTCTCCGGTGGCCGGTGCGGTCGGCCCGGCCGGGCAGGCGGTCGATGCCGTGGGGCGGTGCGGCGCGGCGGGTACGGGCGGCGCCGCGGGGTCGCGGGACGGGGCGGGTGCACGGGCCGGGGCGGCCGGGGCCGGGGCGGGCTCCGGTGCGGCCGCCGGCCGGGACGCCGCCGCCGGCCCCGGGCGCGCCGGGCCTTCCGTCAACGCACCCACGGCGGACAGCAGTTCGGCGTCCGTCACCGAGTCCAGGCACGGATGCCCCGCCACGGGGCACTCGCGGGCCCGGGTCCCGGCGCACGGCGCGTCCTGCCGTCCCAGCAGCATGTGCGGCACCCGGTACGGCGCCCAGCGCCCGGCGGGCACGACCGGTGCGAACAGGCAGACGACGGGCGCGCCGACAGCCGCCGCCAGGTGCGAGGGTCCGGTGTTGCCGGTGACCACCACCCGGGCGCGGGCCAGGACCCCGGCCAGTTCGGGCAGGTCCGTACGGCCGCCGAGGTCGAGCCCGCACTCCCCCGCGACGGCCGCCGTGAGTTCCTTCTCCCCCGGGCCTCCGGTGACGACCACCCGGTGCCCGGCCGCGTCGAGGGCCGCCACGGCGCGCGCGGCCCGCTCGGGGCTCCAGGCACGGGCCGGCACGGCGGCTCCAGGATGGATCACGAGGTACGGATCCTCGCCGGTCAAGTGGGTGGTGTCGGCGGCGTCGCGCACCCGCAGGGCTCCGTCGTCGCCGGGTGGCAGGGCGAAGCCGGCGGCCTCCGCGAGCGCCAGCGCGGCACGCGCCTCGTGCTGTTCCGGGGCCCGCCGGTGGCGCAGGTCGAGCAGCGCCCCGGGGTAGTGCTCGCTGTCGGCGGCGATCCAGGGGACGCCCGCCATCCGCAGCAGCAGGGCGGCGGGCAGCGGGCTCTGGTGGTACGAGGCCAGGACCAGCGCCCGGTCGAACCGGCCCGCGGCGACGGCCTCGACCAGCGCGTCGGTGCCGCTCCGGGTCACGGGGGGCGGTTCCAGGCCGACCCACGGCGCGTCGTACACGAGGACGTCGTCGACCCCGGGCAGCAGCCGCGCGGCCTGCTCGCCCTGCGGTCCGCAGAGCATCGCGGTGTACGAGGAACCGTGCGCGGCGGCGCGCACCGCGGGCCCCGCGAGGAGGACGTCTCCGGCGCTGTCCAGACGGACGACCAGGGTGCGTATCACGCGGCACCTCCCCCGCCGGAGGGCCGGGCGTCCCGCCGCGAAGGACCTTCCCGGGGCGGACGGTCCGGCCGGGACGCCCGCCGGCCGAGCGCCAGGCGCACCGCCGCCAGCAGGTCGGCCGCGCGCTCCGGGGCCGCGTCGGCCTCCTCGGAGCGGGTCACGGGGGTCGGCACCAGAACACCCCGGGCACCGGCCGCGCGGGCCGCGCCCAGGTCGGCGCCGATGTCGCCGATGACCACCGTCTCCTCCGGCGTCACACCGAGCCGCGCGCAGGCGGCGAGCACGAGTCCGGGCGCCGGCTTGCGGCAGCCGCAGCCGTCGCCGGGCCCGTGCGGGCAGACGGCCCACACGCCGAACGGCCCGAGCAGCTCCTCGACCCGGCGCCGCACCGCCTCGACCTGGCCCCGGGTGAGCAGCCCGCGGGCCACGCCGGACTGGTTGCTCACCACGCCGACAGCGGCTCCATGAGCCCGTACCGCCGCCAGCGCCTCCCGGGCGTGCGGCATCAGCCGTACGAGCGCGGGGTCGCCGTTGTACGGGACGTCCTCGACGAGCGTGCCATCGCGGTCGAACAGGACGGCTCGCGGAGGGCCCGAGGGCGCGCGAGGGGGGCGCGGCGGCTCGCCCGGTGCGAGCAGCCACGGGCCCTCGGGCAGCACCGAGGCCTTGTGGGGGACTGTGGTGATCGGCACGACGGCGCGGGTAGCCCGAGAGCCGCTTCGCAAACACATTGAAACGCCACAAAGGGTCACTGTGGCTGGTTCGCTGAGGCCATCGGTGCTGGTCACGAAAGTAACTGGGTTCAATTCCAGTCACTCGCCCACCCGGCCGCCCCGCCCCCGGAGACTCCTTCCGGTCTGCTGATCGCGACCCCGGACGGCCGGGCTGGGCCGCCACGGGCGGAGGCGGGGGCCGGGAACGGACGGAGGCGAGGGCCGGAGAGACGGCACCGCCCCCACGAACGGATGTACGAGAAGCCGCCGGCATGGAGCACGGTGGACGGCCGGACGGCCGGACGGCCGGACGCGCGGGGCGGCCGGACGCGCGGGGCGGCCGGACGCGCGGGGCGGCCCCGGCCGGGACGGCGTCACACCGATCCGCCACCCCGCCAATCCGCCCTCCGGGGCCCGCCGCCACCTTGACCACGTGATCGGATCGGTGCTTGCATCTGGCCGGGCCAACCGACCGCATTCCAGGGGGCGTTGGCGGCTCCCGAGCCCGCCGTGCCCCACGGCCGCATCCCGCAACGACACCACCGTTCCGCCAGGAAACAGCACACTGCCGCCGAGCGGGGTCGGCAGACAACGTTGTCAGCCTCAAGGCCCCCGACCACCCAGCAGGCACCACCGCATACCACCGGCCACCGGCCACTGGCCGCCCTCATCAGGAGAACCAGGAGCACCCCATGAACCCCGTCCCCTCCCCCACTTCTCCGACTCCCGGCAGCGGCCGGAAGCCGCACCGGAGATCCCCCTCGCGGGAAGCCGGACCCGGCCGGCACGACTCCGCCCGCCGGCGAACCGGGGCCCGCACCCCCGGCCGCCTGGCCCGCCCCCTCGCCACCGCCGTCGCCCTCGCCCTGGCGGTGGCACTGGCCCCGGCGGCCGCGCAGCCCGCCGCCGCCCAGAACGCACCCGGCCAAGCCGGCCAGGGCGAGGCCAAGGCCCGCGGCTGGGTGGCCGCCTGGGGCGCGAGCCAGGTGGCCGGCAGCGAGATCCCCTGGAGCGACTGCCCGGCCGGTAAGGGCCTGGAGAACCAGACGGTCCGCAACGTCCTCTTCGTCAAGGGCGGCGGCAGCAGCGTCCGGGTCCGGGTCACCAACGCCTTCGGGACGGAGCCCGTCACGGTCGACAAGGTGACCGTCGCGCTCCAGGACGAGGGCGCCGACGCCGTCCCCGGCACCCTGCACACCCTGACCTTCGGCGGCCACCGGGCCACCACGCTCGCCGCGGGCGAGGAACGGTTCAGCGACCCGGTCCGGATGCGCGTACGAGCCCTCTCCACCCTCCTCGTGAGTGTCCATGTCGACAAGGCGACCGGCCCGGTGACCAACCACCCGTTCACCGCACAGGGCAACTACCTGGCCGAGGGCGACGAGGCGGCCGACCCCTCCGGCGACGACTACGCCGGCACCCCGTGCTGGATGCTCGTCAGCGGCGTGGACGTGCGCGGCGACCGCCGCACGGTCGGCTCGGTGGTGTCCTTCGGCGACTCGATCACCGACACCGCGAGCACCACCGGCAACGCCAACCAGCGCTACCCGGACCACCTCGCCCGCCGCCTCCGGGCCCGCAAGGGCCCGACCCTGTCGGTGGTCAACGCGGGCCTGGGCGGCAACCGCCTCATCGCCGACCGCGAGGGGGAGCCCTACTACGGCGTCTCCGCCCTCTCCCGCATGGAGCGCGACGCCTTCGAACAGCCGGCGTCCGCTCGGTGATCCTGATGGAGGGCATCAACGACATCGGCTACGACGCCACGGCGGACGAACTCATCGCCGGCTACAAGGCGTTCATCGAGGAGGGCCACCGCCACGGCGTGAAGGTCCACGGCGGAACGCTGCTGCCCATGGCCGGCTCGTTCATCTGGACGGAGAGCCGCCAGGCCACCTGGGACGCGGTGAACGAATGGATCCGCACCTCGGGCGCGTTCGACGGCGTCATCGACTTCGCGGCGGCCACCGCCTCCCCCGACGACCCGCTGACGCTCAACCCGGCCTACGACAGCGGCGACCACCTCCACCCCAACGACGCCGGCACCCGCGCCATGGCGGAGGCGGTCGACCTGGACATGCTGCTCTCCCACGGCCGCGACCGGATTCCCGGCTCCGGTCACCACTGAGCACGACGGACCACGTACCGGGTGGGGCGTCCCACGAGGGCGGGAGGCCCCACCAGCCGGCCGACAGTTTTGGCGCGGGACACATAGACGTTCTTATTGCAGGCGGCGCGATCCTTCACCGGCCTTCCCGGCCGGATGCCCGGCCGGGAGGTGCGGGTTCAGGGGCCCTGACCCAAGGCCCCACCACTCAGCGCCGACCGGCGGCTACGACCGCGTCCGCGATCACCTTGGGACTTCAGCCGAGCGGGCGATCCGGATTCATGCGGGCTGGCTCTCACAGCGATATACAGGTAGGTTCAGGTAAACGAAACTCGTTAAGGTTGACCTGAACACAATCGGAGGGGGCATGGCCGGACAGCTGGGCAAGCCTGAGCGGCTGCTGGACCGTGATCATGAGTGGGCGCTGCTGAACGACTTCCTCGCCGATCCGGCCCCCGAGCTGCGGCTGGCCATCGTTTCCGGGCGGCGGCGGAACGGGAAGTCGTTCCTGCTGGAGGCGCTCACCGAAGCGGTGGGCGGGCTGTATCTGACCGCGGTGCAGGAGGAGGGCCGGGTGCCCGCGCTGCACCGGTTCACCGAGGCGATCGCCGCGCACGCGGGGGTGCGGCCCGGGGCGATGCGGCTGGACGACTGGCGGGACGTGCTCACCGCCGCCCTGGATGTGGTCAACCGGGCCTCGGGGGCGCCGCTGATCGTGATCGATGAGCTGCCCTATCTGATGCAGCACTCCCCCGAGATCCCCGGGTTTCTGCAACTGCTGTACGACCAGTCGCAGTCCGGCAAGGCCCCCGGTGGCCGGGTCGTGCTGTGCGGCTCGGCGATGAGTGTGATGTCCGAGTTGCTGTCCGGTACAAAGCCGCTGCGCGGCCGGGCTGTGCTGGATCTGCGGCTGCCCGCCTTCGACTACCGCACGGCGCGCAGCCATTGGGGGATCGAGGACCCGGCGGTGGCGTTGCAGGTCGACGCCGTCCTGGGAGGTGCCCCCGGCTACCGGCCGCTGGCCGCGGGGCCGGCGCCGCAGAGCGAGGCGGATTTCGGGCCCTGGGTGGAACGCACCCTGCTGGACCCGGGGCGGGCCCTGTACTCGCGCGTGGAGGCGGAGTTCCTGCTGCGCGAGGACCCGCGGATCACCCACCGCACGCTGTACTACGACGTCTTGTCCGCCATCGCCCGGGGCGCCTCGACCCCGGCGAAGGCCGGCTCGATGCTGGAGCGGTCCCGCTCGGCCATGGTCGCCCCGCTGGAGGTACTGGAGTCCACCGGCTACGTGCGCAAGGAGCAGGACCTGCTCAAGGCCCGCCATCCGGTCATCAGCGTGGCGGACCCGGTGATCCGCTTCAACCAGCTGATCACCCTGCCCATGGTGGACCTGGTGGAACGGCGGCGTGGAGGCCAGGTGTGGCAGTCGTCCGGGCCGACGTATCACTCGAAGATCCTCGGCCCTCACTTCGAGGAGACCGTGCGCGAATGGGCCCGCTCCTTCGCCCTGGACGAAACGGGGCTGTCGCTCGGCGCCGTGGGCACCGCGGAGATCGCCGACCCGGCCGCCCGGACCAAGCACGAGGTCGACCTGCTCGCCCTGGCCCCCGGCGAGCGACCGCAGAGCCCGCGGGCGGCCATCACCCTGATCGGTGAGGCGAAGGCCACCGTGCAGCCCCGGGGGCTCAAGGACCTCGATCGCCTCGAACACATCCGTGCCCTCCTCGCCGATCAAGGGCACCGCTCCGATGACGCGGCCCTCGCCCTGTTCTCCCTGCACGGCTTCCATCCCGATGTCATCGACGCCGCCGACCGCCGCCGCGATGTCCTCCTGGTCGACATCGCTGCGCTGTACGGCGACGGGCCCATCCGCGGCCTGGCATGACACGGCCCCGGTCGCGGGCGACGCACGAAGACTCCTTGCGGTCGGCCCCGTTGGCCGACCGAGATTCCGCACTCGCTCCCGGCCGTTTGCGCCGCCCGCCCAGCGCACCTGTCGGTAACCGTCCGTCCCTGCGGTCGTGCTATGCACACCGGAAGGCCGACCCGCCGGAACAGCCGGAACCTCGCCCATCCGAATGACCCGAACTTGCCGCTACGCCAAGCCTTTTGTGCCGTTCCGCAGGAGAGGATCCCGGCACTCCGAGTTCCCGCCCCCACGAGGGCGGAAATCCGGTGGACATCCCAGGGTCCGGCGGCGAGCGTTGGGGGAATGGAGCAGGAGAGCATCTGGGACGCCGATGCTGCGCAGCGGTATGACACACCCGGCACCGGCATGTTCGCGCCCGAGGTCCTGGACCCGGCCGTGGAGCGTCTCGCGGAGCTCGCGGACGGTGGGGCGGCGCTGGAGTTCGCCATCGGGACCGGACGGGTCGCCGTCCCGCTCGCGGAGCGGGGGGTTCCCGTCACCGGCATCGAGTTGTCCCGGCCGATGGTGGAGCAACTGCGCACCAAGGCAGACGAGTCGGCGGTCCCCGTGGTCGTCGGTGACATGGCGACCGCCACCGCCCCGGGGGCGTACTCCCTGGTCTACCTCGTGTTCAACACCATCTCCAACCTGCTCACCCAGGCCGAGCAGGTCGAATGCTTCCGCAACGCGGCACGCCATCTCGCACCCGGCGGCCGGTTCGTGATCGAGCTGTGGGTACCGGAGCTGCGCAAGCTTCCTCCGGGGCAGACGGCCATGGTGTGCCTGTCCGAGCCGGATTACATCCTTCTGGACACCTACGATGTCCTGCGCCAGCAGGTCGTGTCGCACCACTTCCGGTTCGACGACACCCGGCGCGCGGAGCTGTTCCGCAGCCCGCACCGCTACATCTGGCCGGCCGAGCTGGACCTCATGGCTCAGCTCGCCGGCTTCGAGCTGGAGACCCGGCACGCGGACTGGAGCGGCACCGAGTTCACCGCCGAGTCCGATTCCCACGTCTCCGTCTACCGCGTTCCGCGAGAGCGGTAGACGAGCGCGTCCGGGGTCATTCGGCGGCGTTGCCCATCACCTTCGCCACAGAGGGCGATTCGCCCGCCCGGCGCCTGCGGCGACTCGTCAACTCGTCTCGGCGAGCGACCTGTTGGCCGACGCGGTGCGGTCCTGGGACAGAGTCGGTACACGCGCCCGAACGGGCTGGTGGCCTCTCGGCGACGCACGTGGAACCAGCGGCAGCAGCGGGGACGTTGAGGCGTGGCGACCGACGATCCACGATCGGCACGGACGAGATCGGGGCTGGAACGGCACGGTGATCTCGCTCTGGTCGGGGAAGACGGCGAGTCTGCCGGGCTACGAGGAGTGTGCGAGCACGGTCGGCGCGGCCGGGACCGACACCGCGCGGCTCGCCAGGAACGCGGTGCTGTGCGTTCGCACCAGTGACGGGAACATCGCCCGGCTCCAGCTCACCGAACTGGAGGTCGTCGACCGGCGAGCGACGTTCGACGCCGTCATCTGGGCAGCGGGCTGAGCCGCCCGCAGAACCCGGCTTCCGCCGGACGTGCGGGCAACGCCATCAGTTCCCTGCGCTGATCACGACGAGAGTGAACGTGGGCAGTGCGGTGGCCACGGCGCTGAGGAGCCAGTACGTGCCCCGCGTCAGCGGAGTCCTGCGCCTGAGCGGCCAGTTGGCGAGCCACCAGATCAGGCCGAACAGGATGAGGACCGGCGTGGCCGGCATCACCCAGGGCAGGACGCCGTCGTTCTCCGTGGGTTCCCGCCGGGTCCAGCGAGTTCCGCGAGCGGCCAGTTCGAGGCGAAGTACCAGAGCAGGAACGCGGGCACGACGGCGGGGACGCCCAGCAGGACATTGACGATCAGGGACAGCCCCACGCGAGGCCAGGCGCGTGCGGTGCTCGTTTTCACTCGGCCTCACTCGCCGCGCGACAGGGGGATGCGGTGCGTTGCGGTGCGTTGCGGTGCACCACGAGGCCATACCGCCCGGCGGGCCGGGCCGGCGTCCGCCGCTGTCAGCGTCCGTCCTCCGGAGGGTGCACGCCCGCCGTGTCGGGCCGGTGGTCCGGGAGGGTGGAGCGGGCCGCCGACTCCCGGTGGAGGCGCAGGAATTCGAGGTGCCGTTCGTAGTGGCTGAGGATGTCGTGGATGAGCTGCTCCCTGGTGTAGCCCATCACGTCGTAGCCCTGGCTGCCCTCGGCGAGCTGGACCTCGAAGCGCACATAGGTGTCGTGCTCGGTGACCGAGCGGGTGGCGAACGCCGGGACGGCCGTCTCGGCGGGCCACACCCGGTAGACGAACTCCTCCCCCGGGCCGATCGGCACCCGGAGCGCCACGGACGGGATCCGCAGCTCCTCCTCCGTCACCTCGGTGAGTTCCGCCTCCACGCCCTGCCCGCGCAGCTCCGCGGCGACCTCCTGGAAGGCGGGGCGGCACACCTCGTCGACGAACCGGATGGCGTCCGTCCGGCCGGGGAAGGACGTCGCCCGGGCCAGCCGCTGCCGCCAGCCCAGGTGTTGCGGGGGGACGGTGGGCACGGCCTCCTCCCGCATCGTCTCCAGGCGCAGCGCCTTGTAGAGCCCGGCGATGATGAGGAACATCACGAAGGAGAAGGGCAGTCCCATGATGATGGTCGCGGCGGTGAGCGCGTCGACTCCGCCGACGAGGAGCATGGCGAGCGTGAGCAGGCCGGTCGCGGACGCCCAGAAGACGCGCAGCCAGGCGGAGGCGTCGGTGAGCGGGGTGGGCAGGTGCGAGCACAGGTTGCTCATCACCAGCGCGCCGGAGTCGGCGGAGGTGACGTAGAGCAGCAGGCCGACGAGGGTCGCCAGGCCGGCGCTGAAGGTGGCGCCGGGGAACTGGTCGAGCAGCCCGTAGAAGCCCTGTTCCGGGGTGTTCATGGCGGTCTCGCCGAACGTGGTGTTCCCCTCCCGCACCAGGTTCAGGGCGCTGTTGCCGAGGACGGAGAGGAAGGTCAGGGTGAAGAGGAACGGGATGACGAGCGTGGCCGCGACGAACTGACGGATCGTCCGCCCCTTGGAGATCCTGGCCAGGAACATGCCGACGAACGGCGCCCAGGCCACCCACCAGGCCCAGAAGAACAGCGTCCACGAGTTGAGCCACTCGGTGGGCCGGTCGTAGGCGAAGGTGTTGAGGGTCATCGAGGGGAAACGGCTGACGTAGTCCCCGATATTGAGGATGAGGCTGTTGAGCAGCCGGATCGGGTCGTCCGCGAACAGCATGTAGCTCATGAGCAGGATGGCGAGGAGGACGTTGAGCTCGGACAGCCGCCGGATGCCGCGGTCGACGCCCGCCACGGCGGAGGCCGTGGCCATGACGACGGCGACGGCGATGAGGCCGATCTGCGCCGCCGTCCCCTCGGGGATGCCGAAGAGGTAGTTCAGCCCGTAGTTGAGCTGGACGACGCCGATGCCCAGGGACACGGAGATGCCGAAGACCGTGCCGATGATGGCCGCGAGGTCGACCGTGTCGCCGATCCGGCCGTGGATGCGCCGGCCGATGACCGGGTACAGCGCCGAGCGGATCGCCAGGGGGAGGCGGTAGCGGAAGGAGAAGTAGCCCAGCGCCATGCCCATCAGGGCGTACATGGCCCAGCCGGTGATGCCGTAGTGGAACAGCGTCCACACCACCGCCTGCCGGGCGGCCTCGACGGTCTCGGCGTCCCCCTCGGGGGGTGCGAGGTAGTGGCTGACCGGGCCGGAGACGGCGAAGAACATCAGGTCGATGCCGATGCCGGCCGCGAACAGCATGGCCGCCCAGGCGAACACCCCGTAGTCGGGGGTGGAGTGCTTCGGGCCCAGTTTGATGCCGCCGTAGCGGGACACCGCCACGTACACCACGAACAGCAGGTACAGGGTGGCGGCGAGGAAGTAGTACCAGCCGAATCCGGTGGAGATCCAGTCGACCACCACGCCGATGGTGTCCTCGGCGCCGCCGGGGGTGATGATCGCCCAGATCGAGACGGCCAGGATCAGCACCGACGAGCCGATGAAGACGACCGGCTTGAGCCGGCTCTCCCCGTGGACCCGCGGGCCCCCGCCCGGGCCCTGCTCCGCGGCCGTGAGGGCGCCCGTGTCGCCGCCCCGCCCGCTTCCGCTCGCGCTCGCGCCGTTCATCGTCATGTCTCATCCCTCCTGGGCGCGGTGCCGGTGGAAGCCGGCCGTGGCCGGCGGCAGCGGGGCGTTGCCGAGGATCAGGTCGGCGGCCTTCTCGGCGAGCATCATCACCGGGGCGTAGATGTTGCCGTTGGTGAGGTACGGCATCGCGGAGGCGTCGGCGACCCGGAGCCCTTCCACCCCGTGGACGCGCATGGAGAGCGGGTCGACCACGGACATCTCGTCGGTGCCCATCCGGGCCGTGCAGGAGGGGTGGTAGGCGGTTTCGGCGTCGCGGGCGACCCAGTCCAGGATCTCCTGGTCCGTGACGACCCCGGGGCCGGGTGAGAGTTCGCCCGCGTCGAAGACGGCGAAGGCGGGCTGTCCGAGGATGTCCCGGGCGACGTGGATGGCCTCGATCCACTCCCTGCGGTCGTTCTCCGTGGAGAGGTAGTTGAACCGCAGCGCCGGGTGTTCGCGGGGGTCCGCGGACTTGATCTTCACCGAGCCGCGCACATCGGAGTACATGGGTCCGATGTGCACCTGGTAGCCGTGCTCGGCGCCGACCGGGGTGCCGTCGTAGCGCACGGCGATGGGCAGGAAGTGGAACATCAGGTTCGGGTAGCCGACCCGGTCGTTGCCGCGGACGAAGCCGCCCGCCTCGAAGTGGTTGGTCGCGGCCGGGCCGCTGCGGAACAGCAGCCACCGCAGGCCGATCCCGGGCCGGCGGCTCCATTTGAGCGCCGGGTTGTAGGTCACCGGCTGCTTGCACGCGTGCTGCACATAGACCTCCAGGTGGTCCTGGAGGTTCTCCCCGACCCCGGGGAGTTCGTGCACCATGCCGATGCCCAGCGGGGTGAGCTCGGCGGGATTCCCGATGCCGGAGAGCTGGAGCAGCTGGGGTGTGTTGATCGCGCCGCCGCAGAGAATCACCTCTCCGGCGGACACCCGTCCGCGCTGCCGTCCGAACCGGCGGTACTCCACACCGACGGCCCGCTTTCCGCGGAAGAGCACGCGGTCCACCTGGGTGAAGCACCGCACCGTCAGATTCGGCCGCTTCATGACGGGGTGGAGGTAGGCGCGCGCGGCCGACCAGCGGCGGCCCTTCTTGATGTTGCGGTCGAAGCGGGCGAACCCTTCCTGCCGGTAGCCGTTGACGTCGGGGGTCAGCTGGTGGCCGGCCTGCTGCGCCGCCTCCAGGAAGGCGTGGAACAGCGGGTTGGCCGCCGGCCCGCGCTCCAGCCACAGCGGGCCGCCCTGGCCGCGCCAGTCGTCGGCCCCGGCCACGCAGTGCTCCATCCGCTTGAAATAGGGCAGGCAGTGCGCGTAGTCCCAGGTCTCCATGCCCGGGTCGGACGCCCAGCGCTCCAGGTCCATCGGATTGCCGCGCTGGAAGATCATGCCGTTGATGGAGCTCGACCCGCCGAGCACCCTTCCGCGGCCGTGGCTGACCCGCCGGCCGCCCATATGCGGCTCCGGTTCGGACTCGTAGCGCCAGTCGTACAGCGGATTCCCGATGACCATGGTCAGGGCGGCGGGCATGTGGATGAGGACGTCCCAGATCCAGTCCGGCCGGCCCGCCTCCAGCACCAGGACCTTGTTCTCCCGGTCGGCGCTGAGCCGGTTGGCCAGGGCGCAGCCGGCCGACCCCCCGCCGACGATGACGTAGTCGTACTCCGCTCGGCTCATGCTGGGCTCCTCATTGTCGAATGGCACTCCACGGCGCTGAAACCTAACGTAGAAAGTGGTGCATTCCTGCGCATAACGGTGTGGCGGCCTTCGCCGCTCGCCCGGGAAAGGAATTCCCACGTCCAGTCTCTTCATCGACGGGGTGTGGAGCGCCGCTACCGGCGGCGCCACCCGTGACGTCATCAACCCCTACGACCAGTCCGTCGTCCGCACCGTGGACGAGGGGGGCGAAGCCGACGCCCGGGCCGCCGTGGGCTCGGCGCGCTCCGCCTTCGACGGCGGCGCCTGGCCGGCGTGGACGGCGCGGCAGCGCTCCGAGCTGCTCCGCCGGGTGGCCGGCTTCCTCCAGCGCGACCGGGAGCGGATCGCCCGGCTGGAGACGCTCGACACCGGCAAGACACTCGTCGAGTCCGGAATCGACGTGGACGATGTGACGGCCGTGTTCGAGTACTACGCCGGCCAGGCCGTGGCGGACTCCGGGCGGCTGGTGGACGCGGGCGACCCCCGGATCCGCAGCCGCGTCGTCCACGAGCCGGTCGGTGTCTGCTCGCTGATCGCGCCCTGGAACTACCCGCTGCTCCAGGTGTCGTGGAAGGTGGCGCCCGCGCTGGCGGCCGGCAACACCGTGGTCATCAAGCCCAGCGAGATCACCCCGCTGACCACCATCCGGCTGGTGGAGCTGTTCGAGGAGGCCGGTGCGCCCGCGGGCGTGGTCAATCTCGTCCTCGGCCCGGGCGGGACCGTCGGCGCCGCCCTGGTGGAGGATCCCCGGGTCGATCTGGTGTCCTTCACCGGCGGTCTGGAGACCGGCCGGCAGATCATGCGGTCGGCGGCCGGGACGGTGAAGAACATCGCCCTCGAACTCGGCGGCAAGAACCCCAACATCGTCTTCGCCGACGCCGACTTCGAGGCCGCGATCGACTACGCCCTGATGGCCGTCTTCTTCCACGCCGGGCAGGTGTGCTCGGCGGGCACCCGGCTCATCGTGGAGGACGGGCTGCACGACGCGTTCGTCACCGAACTCGTCGCCCGCGCCGAGCACATCCGGCTCGGCAACGGACTGGACGAGGACACCGAGAGCGGCCCGCTCGTCTCCGCCGGGCACCGGGACAAGGTCGAGTCGTACGTGGAACTCGGCCTCCGGGAGGGCGCGACCCTCCTCACCGGCGGCCGCCGCCCGGACGAACCCGGCCTCCGGGACGGGTTCTTCTACCGGCCGACGGTGTTCGACGACTGCACCCGGGACATGCGGATCGTGCAGGAGGAGACCTTCGGGCCCATCCTGACCGTCGAGCGCTTCACCGGCGAGGAGGCCGCGGTCGAGCTCGGCAACCACACCGACTACGGGCTCGCCGGCGCCGTGTGGACGAAGGACGCCGGCCGGGCCGAGCGGGTGGCCCGGCGGCTGCGCCACGGCACGGTGTGGATCAACGACTTCGGCCCGTACCTGCCCCAGGCCGAATGGGGCGGCTTCAAGCGCTCCGGCATCGGCCGGGAACTCGGCCACGACGGCCTCGCCGAGTACCGCCAGGCGAAGCACATCTACGAGAACACCTCCCCCACGCCGCAGCGCTGGTTCGCCCGCTGACCGGCCGGCGGGCCGGTTCACGGGCCCGACCGGACCGGGCACAGGATGTCGGGTGCGGCAGGGTGTCTCCTCCCTAGCGTGAAGCGTGTCAGAGGGAAGGGGATCCGGCGGTGCTGGAACGGCTCAACGAGGCCCTGGAGTACATCGAGCGCAACCTCGACCGGCCCATCGAGCCGGCCGAGCTGGCGCGGATCGCGGCCACCTCGGAGTACCACCTGCGGCGGTTGTTCTCCGCGCTGGCGGGGATCGGGCTGTCCGAGTACGTCCGGCGCCGGCGGCTGACCGTCGCGGGCGCCGAAGTGCTCGCGGGGGACGGCACGTTGCTCGACGTCGCGGTGCGCTACGGCTACGGCTCCGGAGAGGCGTTCGCCCGGGCGTTCCGCGCCGTGCACGGCGTCGGGCCGGGTGAGGCCCGGCGGACCGGCGCGGTGCTCAGCTCGCAGCCCCGGATGTCCTTCCGGCTCGTCGTCGAAGGGAACAGCAGTATGCGCTACCGGATCGTGGAGAAGACCGGGTTCACCGTGGCCGGGAAGAGGGCCCGGGTGCCGTTGGTGCACGAGGGGGTGAATCCGGAGATCGCCGCGTTCATCCGCGGCATCGGCAAGGACACGCTGCGGCGGCTGGAGGCCCTGCCGGGCCGGGAGCCGCGTGGGATCGTCGGGGTCACCGACCGTCTGCCCGCCGACCCCGGCGAACGGGTGGAGGGGACCGAACTCGACTACTACCACGGCGTGGTGACGGACACCGGCACGGATGTGCCGGAGGGGATGGACTCCCTCGCCGTTCCGGCCGGGATGTGGGCGGTCTTCGAGAGTTCGGGCGAGTTCCCGCAGGCCCTGCAGTCCCTGTGGCGGGACGTGTTCACCCAGTGGTTCCCGTCCAATCCGTACCGGAGCCGGCCCGGGCCGGAGATCCTGCGGACCCGGCTGTCGGAGGACGGGGCCACGGCGGACGCGGAGCTGTGGATCCCGGTGGAGCCGGAGGGGGCGGACCGGCGGGAGGCGGCGCGGGGGGCCGCAGTCTGAGAGGGCCGGTCCGGCCCCGTGCCGTGCCGCGGGACGGGGCCGGGCCGGGGACGGCCGGCGGGGCCGGGCCGGAGAAGATCCGGCACGGCCCCGCGGTGGAAGGGAGGATCGCGGGCTCCGGGGGCCGCCGGGCGTGAGCCCGGGCCCCCGGTCCCGTACGGACAGGGGTCAGGGGTCAGGGGTCAGGGGTCAGGGGAGGATGGGGAACGGCTGGAAGGTGATGCTCCCGGTCGCGGACGAGGGTGCGTAGGTCGCGGTTCCGAGGAACTCGGCCTGGTACGTCTGCGAGGTGGCCAGGGCGTTCGGCACGGTGGTGTCGGGCAGGGAGGCCTTCCCGGTGGCGTCCGTGACGGCTTGGCCGAGCGGGTGAGTCCCGGTGCCCGTGTTGATCGCGAAGTCGATCGTCCGCCCCGGCAGCGGGCTCCCGCCACCGGTGAGGGTGGCACTCACGTTCCGGATCACGAAAGTCCCGTTGCTGCGGAGCCTGATGGTGGCCGGTGTCGCGGTCAGCGTGGTGGGAGCCGGCGGGTTGACCACCACGTCGACGGTCCCGGAGGAGGCGCCGAAGCAGGTGTCGCCCTCGTAGTCCGCCTGCACGGTGGTCGTTCCGGCGGGCAGGCCTGAGGTGGTGATCTGGGCCTGGCCGCCGGTCAGTCCGGCCGAGCCGAGGACGCCGCCGCCGACGGCGCTGAAGGTGACCGTGCCGGTGGGGATGCCCGGGTGGCCGGGAGGACCGGCCACGGTGGCCGTGAGGAGCACGCTCTCGGCGGGGCCGGCGGGGTTCGGGACGGCGGTCACCGTCGTGGTGGTCGGCGCCGCGCTGACGGTGACCGGAGTCACGGCGGAGGCGGAGCTCAGATAGCCGTCCGCGGGCTCGTACACGGCCACGGCGTGGTGGAGCCCCACGGCCAGGTCCGTGAACGTGGCACTGGCCTGGCCCGACCCGTCGGGAGCGAGGACCTGGACGGGGCCGTTCTCCGTGACGAGGAAGGTGAGGGTGCCCGTGGTGACGGGGCCGGCCGGCGAGGTGACCGTCGCGGTGATGACGACGTCGTCCCCGCAGTACGCCGGGACGGTCTCGACGGCCACGGTCGTGGTGGTCGGCTCGGAGACGTAGCTGAACGACCCGGCGGAATTCCCGCTGCCGGACGGCGTGGTGACCGCCACCGGGCCCGATGTCCCCGCCGCTGCCGCAGCCGTGGTCGCCGTCATGTTCGTCGGGCTGTCCACCGTGAAGGACGCGGCCTCCACACCGGCGATGGTCACCGACTGGACGTTCACGAACTCCGTGCCCGTGATCGACACCGGTGTCCCCCCGCCGGGGAAACCGGTGGCCGGGGTGAAGCCCGTGACCGTGGGGGCGGCTTGGAGCGCCCCGGTGCCGTCCGCCGCCCGGGCGGTGGTGTGGAGCCTGCTGCCCGACGGCCCCGGGCCGCCCGGCCGGGGAATGCGGGCTTGGCCGCGCTGAATGGGCGAACCCATGACGATCTCCCGTCTCCTGCGGATGCGATGGGTCTGGCCCGGGCCGGGACGGGGCCGTGCGCGGTACCGGCTTGCGGAAGGCGCCGCGAAACATCCGGCTCGCCCGGCCCCGGGCGCCATGATGCGGCGGGCTGCCGGTGTCCTCCGGCCCGGGAAGCAGCCACGCGTTCTGGACCTTCTGGTCATCCCCGGACCCATAAGGCGCCAACCGGGACATGAGAGGCGATGGGCGACAACAAGAGTCAAACGTCTTATACGACGCGCCGGTTCACGCGGCCCCGCGACCCCGGGCGCACTTCCCGCACGCCCGGGCGCACCCGCCCCGGGGCCGCCATCACCGAGGGCCGGGCCGCCCCACCCCTCGACACACATACCCCATGGGGGTATACATATCTTCTGACAGGCCGCGGCACCGGCCGCGCTGCCGGGAAGGGATCGTCATGAAGCATGCGCACGAGCACACCCACGGCACCGGCGAGCAGAGCCACACCGGGTCCGGCCACGCGCACACCGCCCGGGTGGGACACACCACCGGCCCGGAGGGAACCGCTCACACCGGGCAGCCGCACGGCGCGACAGGAGAACCGGCGGAATCCCACACCGCTCACCCGCCGGCCGGGAGCGGCCACGGCCACGGCACGGTCCCGGTGTCATGGCGCACCGCCGCGCAGGCCACGCTGCACTGCCTCACCGGGTGTGCGATCGGCGAGGTCCTGGGCATGGTCATCGGCACCGCGGCCGGGCTGTCCGCCGGGGCCACCGTGGCGCTGGCCGTCGCCCTCGCCTTCTTCTTCGGGTACGCGCTGACCATGCGGGGCGTCCTCCGCGCGGGGCTGAGCTTCCGCGAGGCGCTGAGAGTGGCCCTCGCCGCGGACACCGTCTCCATCCTCGTGATGGAGATCGTGGACAACGCCGTCATGGTCGGTGTGCCCGGGGCCATGGAGGCGGGCCTCGCCAGCTGGCTCTTCTGGGCCGCCCTGGCCTTCGCGCTGGCCGTCGCCTTCGTACTGACCGTGCCGGTCAACCGCTGGCTCATAGCCCGCGGCCGGGGGCACGCGGTCGTCCACGCCCACCACCATCACTGACGGCGGCACGGGCGCGGCACCGGGGCGGGCCCTCCGGCCCGTCCGGGGGTGCCGTGCGGCTCCCGGTGAGCGCGCTCACCCGGCCCCGGGCACGGGGACGGGGACGCGGACGGGCACGGGCACGGGGACGCGGACGGGCCGGTATCCCGGTGGTGCCCGGGATACCGGCCCGTCTTCCGCAACGGGGTCCGGTGGATCAGCCGGCCGTGCCGGCGGCCTCCTGCTCGGCGGCGGCCAGCCGCACGCAGACGGCGACGGCGCGCATGGCCTCGCGCACCTCCTCGACCGACGGGAAGCTGGGCGCCAGCCGGATCTCGCGGTCGCGGGGGTCCTTGCCGTACGGGAACGCGGCACCGGCCGGGGTCAGCGCGATGCCCGCCTCCTTGGCGAGGCGGACGACCTCGCTCGCGCAGCCGTCGGGGACGTCGAGGCTGACGAAGTAGCCGCCCTTGGGCCGGGTCCACTCGGCGATGCCGAGCGGTCCGAGCTCGCTCTCCAGCACCTCGTACACCGCCGCGAAGCGGGGCTCCAGAAGCGCGCGGTGGCGCTCCATGTGGGCCGTCACGCCGTCCGCGTCCCGGAAGAAGCGGACGTGACGCAGCTGGTTGACCTTGTCGGGGCCGATGGTCTGCTTGAGCAGCCGCTCCTTCATCCAGGCCACGTTGGCCGGGGAGGAGCCGACGAAGGCGACCCCGGAGCCGGCCGTGGTGATCTTGGAGGTGGAACCGAAGACGAACGCGCGGTCGGGGTTCCCGGCCTCGGCACAGGCGTCGAGGATCGAGAGGATCTCGACCCGCTCCCCGGTGAGGTGGTGCACCGCGTAGGCGTTGTCCCAGAAGAGGCGGAAGTCGGGCGCGGCGGTGCGCATCGCGGCGAGCCGGCGCACGGTCTCGTCGCTGTAGACCTCACCGGTGGGGTTGCTGTACTTGGGCACGCACCACATGCCCTTGATGGTCGGGTCGGAGGCGACGAGCTCCTCGACGACGTCCATGTCCGGGCCCTCGCCCGTGAGCGGGACGGGCACCATGTCGATGCCGTACCGCTCGCAGACCCCGAAGTGCCGGTCGTAGCCGGGGACGGGGCAGACGAAGCGGACCCGCGGCTCGTCCGCCCAGCGGCGCTCGCCGCCCGGGACGACGGAGAGCAGCGCCTGCACCACGTTGTCGTGCATCAGCGTGAGGCTGGCGTTGCCGAGCGCGAGGAGCTGCCCGGCGGGCACCTGGAGGGGCCCGGCGAAGATCTCGCGCAGCTCCGGGAGGCCGAGGAGGCCGCCGTAGTTGCGGGTGTCGGTGCCGTCGGCGGCCTTGACGTCCCCGGCTCCGGGGAGGGACAGCAGATCGCCCGCGAGGTCGAGCTGCTCGGGCGAGGGCTTGCCCCGCGTCAGATCCAGGCTGAGACCCCGGGCACGCAGCTCGGCGTACTCCTTGCGGGCGGCCTCCAGCCCCGCCGCCCCGGAGAGGGGGGCGGATTCCTGTACGGACCCAGACGACACGGTATTCCTCCAGCGCACATGGTGCTTGAGCAGGGCAGCCGCCAATGTACCAAGGGAGCGTGGAGCCTCTCTCGGTTCGGGCGCCGGGCCCGGCTCGGGACGCCGGGAGGGGATGACCGGCACCTCAGCGGTATATGTGATGGACATTGCCTGTGAATAGAGGATCCCGCTCCCCAAGAGACTGTGGGACCGGGTCGACTCGGCGCAGTACGCTCTCGCCGGAAAAGGGGCCCTCGGCGCGGCCGGGCCACTTGACCTGATGATCTGCGCGACCGCCGCGCACCACGGGCTGATCGTCCTGCACGACGACGCCGATTTCGTCACCGTGGCCCGCTTTCTGCCCGACGTCAGTGAGCGCAATGTGCGCAACATCCCGGGACTCTGAGCGGCTCCGGTGAGCTCCTGGCACTTCCGCGCGGTGTGGTGCGGTGCGAGTTCCCGAGTGTGCCACTGCGGGAGCCCTCGTACCGGGCCTGGGCAAGCCTCGCCCCGTTCCCCGAGGGAGCCCGTTTCCGCCCGGCCCGCCCGATGCCCCGGGCCGGGCGGACGGCCGGTGCCCGTGCGGGCCGGCCGTCCCCCGTGCCCCCGTCCTGCGGGGCGGATCAGCAGGTCGGCACCCCCGGGAGCCAGGATTCGGGGACGTCGATGAAGATGTTGGAGACGTAGCCCCCGTAGTCCGGCAGGTAGGCCCAGGCGTCGTTGGTGTAGCCCTGGTACGTCACCTTCTGGCCGCGCACCTGGCAGCGCACCCGGACCGTCGTCGGGCCGGCCAGGCTGGCCACCCGCGTCGAGTTCGTCGTCGCGGCCTGCCGGATGCTGACGTCGCTGCCCCAGGTCGGGAAGGACTTGGTGCCGTCGCTGCTGCCGCCGCGCACCAGCTCCATGTAGTACGACCAGTTCCAGTGCGGGCCGGGGTCGGTGTGGTCGTTGCCGGGCACCTCGTGGTGGCCGACGATGTGTGCCCGGTCCTTCGGTATGCCGTACTTGTCGGCCAGGTGCCGGGTGAGCGCGGCCGAGGAGCGGTACATGGCGTCGGTGAACCAGGAGGGGTCGTCGACCCAGCCCTCGTGTTCGATGCCGACGGAGTACGCGTTGCCGGAGCGCGCGTGCCAGGCGGTGTTGCTGTCGCGGACCATTTGGGTGACCTGGCCGTCGGAGGAGCGGACCACGTAGTGGGCGCTGACCTCGGAGGCCGGGTTCTGGAACCAGCTGATCGTACCGGCGTACGAGCCCTGCGTGACGTGCACGACGACCGCGCTGATCGACTGCGAGCGGCCGGTGGCGTAGTTCGCGGAGCTGGCCGGGACCCACTGCGCGGGCGGGTAGTCGGGGCTCTGGGCGCCGGTCTCACCGGTCTCCCCGGTCACGTCCACGTCGGCGTAGGTGCCGCGTTCGGGCGCCACCTTCAGCGGTGTGACACGGACCTGCTCGCCGCCGTCGGCGTGGCCGCGGATGCCGGTGGCCAGGAGTTCGTAGACGGTGTCGGCGTAGAGGCGGCCGGCCCGCTCGCCGTCCGTCCCGCCGTAGCGGGCGGTGACCGGGTACCAGGCGCCGAGCCGGTCGCGCTCGGCGGCGTCCAGGCCGAGGTCGTCGGCGAGGGCGCGCAGGACGGCGGCGCCGCCGCGGATGTTGGCCTCCGTGTCCTTCTTCAGGTCGGTGACGCGTTCGCCGGTGATGCGGGCGGCGCGTTCCAGGGTGCGGTGTTCGGGGTTGCTCACCAGGTGCATGACACCGTAGCCGTTGGCGTGGCTCGGGGCGCCGTCGTGGTCGTCCAGGTGCGTCTCGCCGTAGCCGACGGCCACCAGGAGGTCGCGCGGGACGTCGTACTCGGCCGCCGCCCGGGCGAAGGCCGCGTTCACCTCGCCGGAGCCGGGCCGCTCGGGCGCGGCCGAGGCGGGCTGGCCGGCCAGGACCAGCGCGGCGGCGACCGCCGTACCGGTCAGGACGGTCAGCCGGCGGTGACGGGGGGTGGCCGGGATCAACGCGTTCATCGGATCTCTCTCCGCTCTCCGGCGCGTGGGTGAGGGGGGTGGTGGCTGGGCCGGTGGGCCCGTGGTGCGGTGGTGCGGTGGTGCGCGGACGGGTGGGGGGAGCGGATCCGGGCGCCGGCGCGCGTGCGCCGGTACGCGGGGCCGGAGCCCGGATCCGGTCGTGCGTACACGGGTGGCGGATTCGCACGGATTTCCGTCACCGGCATACGAGTTCAGCAGCTCGGCACACCCGGAAGCCAGGCGTCCGCCACATCGCCGAAGATGGTGGAGGGATAGCCGCCGTGGTCCGGGAGATGCGACCAGGCGTCGCCGCCGCGTCCCCGACGGCGGCCATTTGTCATGCACCTGATAAATCCGCTCGGCGGGGTCACCGCCGGCCGCCGGTCTCCGTGCACTCCGGGACACCCGGCAGCCTGCTCTCGGCGTCGATGTAGACGGTGGTCACATAGCCCCCGTACTGCGGCAGATAGGCCCACCAGGGGCTGCTGTGCGGAGGGTCGGAGATCACCTGCCCGCGCTTCTGGCAGGAGACGAGGACGTCCGCGCCCGCGGGAAGCGTGCTGACGACCGCCGAGGAGGTCGTGGCCCCCGCTCGGATCCGCACCCCGTCGCCCCAGGTCTCGAACCACGTTCCGGAGGGCCGCCGGGCACCGGGGACGTCCAGGGAGCCGACGAGCCGGGTGAGGCCGGAGTACGCGGTGCCGTACGGGGTCCCGTCCGGGTGGAGGGAGAGGACGGCCACGATGGTGCGGTCGTCGGGACCGACCGTGCCGGTGGTGTGCAGGGCCTCGCGGACGAGGTCCACGCCGGCGGCGGAGCGGGCCGGGGACGCGGGGGAAACGGGCGGCATGTCCTCCGCGCCGGCGGTGGACGGGCGGACCGCGCCGCCGGGGTCCGCCGCGCCCGCCCGGGCGGCCGTATCCGCCGCGGCCGGGGTCCCGTCCGCCGTACAGCCGCCCGAACTGAAGCCGGACCAGCCCTGCTTGACCGCCCACGGCCCCTCGAAGGCCGAGGGGACGCCGAAGTACTGGTCGTAGCCGTCGTTGGCGCAGCGCGTCGCCCGGTGGAGGTTGCCCATGATGAAGTCCCGTACCGGGACCGGGGATTCATCGAGGATGTAACGGTAGATCCGCACGGTGTCGGCGGCGGTGAGCGAGGTGTAGCCCCAGTAGCCGGGGTAGGCCGCGGGCGGCGGCGCGGTGCCCGTCAGCCCGAGCCGGGGGACCATCCGCTCGATGATCGCGCTGCGGCCGCGGAGGCCCCAGTAGTGGCTCGCCTCGTCGTCGTCGCTGCTGCGGAGCATGGCTTCGAGGCGGCCGCGGTCCTGCTGCGGGATGTCGTAGCCGGGGCCGCGGTCCCAGAGGAAGTCCAGGGTCAGCAGCAGTTTGACGATGGAGGCGGACCGGAAGCGGTGATCCGCGTTGACGCGCTCCGTGAAGCTGCCGGTGCGGCGGTCGAAGACGGCCACACCGGCCGTGACGTCCGCCGGGATGTCCGCGCCGGGCGCCGCGGGCGGCGACTGGCGGGGCTGTCCGGCGCTCGCCGGGGCGGCGAGGAAGGCGCCGAGCAGCCCCAGCGCGAGGGCGACCCCGGTCAGCGGTCTCCGCATCCACCGGGTGCGCGCGGCGGCCGGACGAGCGGCCGGTGGCGGCGGGGCCGGAGCGTGCGCGGGGCCGGCCGTGCGGGGGGCGGGGCCGCCGGGCGGGCAGGCGGGCGTGGGGGCCGAAGTGGTTCCTGGTGGTTCCGCGTGCATCGGTCTGCCGACTCCTCGGGGCCGTACGGAAGGGAACACGGACGCAGAAGCGCTGATCAGCGCACAGGCTGACGGAGTGTTTCCGACGGCGGCAAGGCATTCGACCTCAAGCGAAGAGCTCCGGGAGTTCGTTGTCAGCGGCGGGACGGCCCGCTTACGTTTCCGGCGTCCCGCAGCGACCGCACGGCCGGCCGGCCCGCGGTCCGCCTCCCCGACCAAGGAGCATGCGTGAACCTCAGACGCCTTCCGGCCGCACTCGCCACCGCGCTCGTCGCACTGGTGGGCCTGCTGGCCCTGCCCGCCCAGGCGGAGACCACGGGCGCGGCCAAGGCCGCCGCGCCCAACTTCAAGGCCCCCTACCCCTGCGGCCAGAAGTGGACCTACAGCCACCACTCGGCCGAGGTGCGCCGCGCCCTGGACTTCGTCCGCTCGGACGGCGGTTCCACGGCCGGCACACCCGTCCTGGCCTCCGCGGCCGGCACCGCCACCCGGCACAGCCAGCCCAGCGGCGCCGGCAACTACATCGTGATCGACCACGGCGGCGGCTGGAAGACCTACTACTTCCACCTGTCGAGCTACTCGGTGGCCAACGGCGCGTCGGTCGCCCAGGGCCGGCAGATCGGCGTCACGGGCAGCACCGGCAACTCCAGTGGCGCGCACATCCACTACGAGCAGCTCTACAACGGCACCGGCCAGAACATCAGGATCAACGGTTCCGGCCTGGCCTACCCCGGCAGCTACAACCAGTACTACCTGACCAGCGACAACGGCTGCGGCGGCGCCGGCTCGCCGTTCACCACCTGGGGCACCGACGTCCGCGTCCGCGCCGACGCCCGTCTCAACGCCTCCGTGGTGACCGTGCTCTCCGGGCCCACCAGCGTCCGCGTGCTCTGCCAGAAGCAGGGCGACACCGTGAACGCCGAGGGCTACACCAACAACTGGTGGAGCAAGCTCCGTGACCAGGGCGGCTTCATCAGCAACATCTACATCGACCACCCCGCCTCGAAACTGCCGGGCGTACCGGTGTGCTGACCCGGCGCCGGCCCGGACGGCCGGCGAACGGGGGCCGTACGGCGGCGCACCGGCGCCGTACGGGACCGCACGGGGGCCGTACGTAAACCAACCGTGCGGGACGGCGAGCACGGCCCGCAGGGGCTCCGGATCTCCGGGGCCCCTGCGGCCGTTCCGGTCGCGGGACGGCGCGGAGGCGGAAGCGGGCACGCGGGCCGGCCGACCGGAGGGGCCCCACCGGACCGCTCCCCGCTCCCCTCCCCCGGTGCACGCCGCACTCCCCCGGCCACCGCGCCCCGGGCCGACCGCCCACCCGTACAGGCTCGTTCGGCCTCCGCCGCTCCTCCCGGACGGCCGCTCCCCTCCTCTTCTCCCCCCGTTCCCGGGCCGTTCCCGGGCGGGCCGCGCTGTGACCGTCAACACCCGTGAGGATCACGTCCGATGACCTGACGCCGGGACGCCTACCCGCGTAGACTCCCGCGCGACGCTTTACGCGAGACAAGCCGAGGCGGCCGGATCCGGCCCGTCCCCGACCAGGGCGGGCCCGCGACGCATTCCGGGGGTGCGCAGTGCTGCGTGTGGACTTCAGCGGACGGGAACTGGCCCGGCTGCGCATGGCGCGGAGCGTCGATCCGCTCTGGGAGATCGCGCTCAGCCTGCACATGCTCCAGACCCGCCAGGCGGCGCTGGTCTTCGACCCCTGGCGCCGCGAGGTGCACGGAGCCCTGGAACGGTCCGGGCTGACCGCGGCCGTGCGCGGCCTGATGCTGCTCTGCCCGCCCGCCGCCTACTTCCCCGACTTCCTCACCCCCGGCGGCGAACCGGACCTCGACACCGGTCTGCAGAAGGTGATGTCCACGCCCCGGCAGCGGCTGGCCGCCGAACTCTCCCGGCTGTACGCGGGCTCCCCGCTGCCCAGCGGCGTGCGGCGGCTGGCCGAGGGCAGCCCGGAGGCCCTGCGCTGGCTGGGCACGGCGCTGCGCCGGTACTACGCGGTGGCCGTCGCGCCGTACCTCCCGGCCATCCGCACCGAGGCCGCCGCCGACCGCTCCGAGCGGGCCGAGGCGGCCCTGACCGGCGGCGCGGAGGGGCTGCTCGCCAGTTACGGCGTGCTGCCGGAGTGGCGCTGCGAGGGCACCGCGCTCCGCGCCCCGTACCCCATGGACCGCGAAATCCGGCTGGACGGGCGGACGCTCACCCTGGTCCCGGGCTTCTTCTGCGTCCGGGCGCCGCTGGCCCTGGCGGACGACGAACTGCCGCCGGTCCTCGTCCACCCGCTCTCCCCCGCCCCGGGCTGGCTGGAACGCTCCCGGCCGAGCGAGAGCACACCACCCGCCGCCCAGCTCATCGGCGCCTCGCGCGCCCAGCTCCTCGGGCTCCTCGACCGCCCGATGACGACGACGGGCCTGGCCGCGGCCCTGGACCTGGCCCCGTCGACGACCAGCCGCCACACCTCCGTCCTGCGCGAGGCGGGCCTGCTCACCTCCCGCCGCAGCGGCCTGTGCGTGCTGCACCGCCGCACCCCGCTGGGCGAGGCACTCCTGGAGGGGGCGTTGCGGTGACATCCGCCCCGGCCCGGCCGAGCCCGGGGAACGGTTCACCAGGGGACGTCGACGCCCTCCCAGAGCGTGAAGGTTCCGGAAGGGCCGTCCGGTCCGAGACGGGCCACCCGGACGATCTCCCTCGCAGCGTCCTGGACCGACTCCGTTCCCTCGAAATTGACGAGAGCGGTGTTGGCGAATCCCGGTGAGACGAGATTGACCTTGATGCCGGTGGTTTCCTGTTCGGTCATCATCGACAGTGTCATCGCGTTGAGCGCGGACTTCGACGCGGCGTAAACCGGTTCGAACGCGGCATGGAACGAACAAGCCGGATCGGCCATGGTCGTCAGTGATCCCAGGGCGCTCGTGACATTCACGATACGCGCGTCTGCCGAGTCGCGAAGCAACGGGAGCATCGCCTGGTAGACGGCCAGAGGGCCGAAGACATTGACCTCCCAGACGGCTCGCACCTCATCGACGGAGACCGTGCTCGGCGCCGACAAGGCGCGCAACCGGGACATGTCACGAATGTCGTTGCGAGTGGTGGAGATCGCGGCGTTGTTGACGAGGAGGTCGAGCCGCCCTGCCGTTTCCCGGATGCGGTCAGCGGCAGAGGCAATCGACGCGGCGTCGGTCACGTCCAATGGCAGTGCGACAGCTCCACCGCCGATCTCCAGGGCCGCTGCCTCACCGCGAGCGAGGTCGCGGGAGCCGACGAATACGGCCACGCCGTCGGAAACCAGTTCCCTCGCCACGTACTTGCCCATGCCCTGGTTGGCTCCGGTGACAAGAGCGATGCGGTCAATGGGCACGGGACTCTCCTTCTGTGGTGCGATTGCGGTGGACGAGCGCTCGTGCTGTCCGGCACATCGCGCTCCTGAACAACTGTCGGGTGCCTCCGGCGGGGCGGGAAGACCTGCTGAGGAGTGGTCCTGGGAGGGCCACCCCGCGCGGTTGGGTCGGTTGGGTCTGCTGGGAGGAGAATGGGGATCATGTCGGCGAGAACCAGGGTGGACTTCGGAAGCTACCTCCGGGAACGACGGTCGAAGGCGACACCGCCCGAACGGCCGGACGGCCGGCGCCTCTCACGGCGACAGGTTCCCGGACTGCGACGTCAGGAGCTGGCGGAGGCCGCGGGGATCTCCGTCGAGTACTGCACGCGCCTCGAACAGGGAAGGGTGGCGCATCCTTCGAGAGAGGTACTGGCCGCACTGGCCAGGGCTCTCGGCCTCTCCTCGGCGCAGCGGGACCACCTGTTCCGGCTTGCGGGCGAGCTACCGCCCGAGCCTGCGGCGCCGGACAGCGAGATCCGTCCGGGGCTTGACCGCCTGCTACGCAGTTTCGGGAGCTCCGTCCCTGTCACCGTCCACGATGGGCGCCTGGACGTGCTGGCCCGCAATGCCGCGGCGACCGAGATCCTCGGGGAGCCTCCCACCGCGGGCCGGTACGGCCGCAACATCGTCTACCAGGGCTTCGCGGCAACGGCGCGTCGCATCCTCGGCAGCGAGGGCGCCGACCGCTACGCCCGCTGGGCGACCGCGGAGCTCCGTTCCGCCATCGGCCGCTATCCCGACGACGAGCGCCTCCGCGGTCTCGTCGCCGAACTGTCCGCCACCAGCGGCGATTTCTGCCGTTACTGGGCACAGGGCGAGGTCGCCGCCGAACGGTCCGGGGTGAAGCGGTTGCGCCATCCGACACGCGGATGGCTGACGTTCCAGAGCGAAATGCTGCACGACACCGCACGGGATCACTGGATCGTCATCTACGCGCCCGCCACCTGACCCGAAGCGCCGAGCGGCCACGGCCGTTGAGGCCGCCGCGCTGCCCGTCAGTTCCCGTCGCGCGAGGGCGGGAACGCGCTCTCCGCCCGTCCGGCGACGGCGATGGACAGGCCGTCGAGGAGCAGCCGGGTCCCGGTGCGGAGATGGCCGGCGTCCTGCTCGCGCCGCGGGTGCACGGGTCCGGTGCCGGACGCCGCCGGCGAACCGCCGTTCCGTTAGGCCTTCCGGGTCCGGCCGGGTGCCAGCCGGGGCGGGGGTGGCCATCATGGGAACCGGCCCATACCGGGCCGCCGGAAGGCCGGCCGGACCCGGGGCGGCCGGGCGGGAGTGGACGGAGGGTCCCGATGACGCAGCTGTTTCCGCCGATGCCGCTCGCGGAGTGGCGGGACACCAAGGAGACGCTGCACCGGTTCGCGCAGGTCGTCGGCAAGATCCGGCTTGCCGCGAGCATCCGGCGCAACCACTGGTGGAACGTCCCGTTCCATCTGACCGGGCGCGGGATCACCACCCGTCCGATGGGGCAGGCCGACGGCAATCCGGTCTTCACCATCGACTTCGACTTCGTGGACCATCAGCTGGTCGTCGCGGCGCTGGACGGCCGGGCGTCGTCGTTCCCCCTCTACGGCCAGTCCGTGGCGTCGTTCCACGACCGGACCCTGGCCGCCCTGGACGCGCTCGGCGTCCGGACGGAGATCCGCATCCCCCGGCCGTTCGACCTTCCCGACTCGGCCCGGCTGTTCAGCGAGGACACCGAGCACGCGCGGTATGACCCCGTGCAGGCCCATCGCTACTGGTGCGTCCTCAGTCAAGTGGCGCTCGTCCTGGAGGAGTTCGCGGCGCGGTTCTCCGGCAAGGCCAGCCCCGTGCACCACTTCTGGCACACCTTCGACATCGCCCACACCCGGTTCTCCGAGCGCCGTGTCGAGCAGCCGCCCGAGAACGACCCGGTGACCCGGGAGGCGTACTCGCGGGAAGTGGTCAGCTTCGGCTTCTGGTTCGGGGACGAGAGCTTCGCCGAACCCGCGTTCTACTCCTACACCACGCCGGAGCCCGCCGGACTGGCCGGGGAACCGCTCGCTCCGGCTCCGGCCCGGTGGGTCGAGCGCGGGGACAGCCATCTGGCGGTGCTCCGTTACGACGACGCCCGCGCCGAGGGCGATCCGCGCGCCGCCGTGCTCGCCTTCTACGAGAGCGCGTACCGGGCCGGAGCGGGCCGGGCCGGCTGGGACCTCGACGGGCTCGCCTGCCCCGGGGGGATCACCGACCCGCAGCTGCACCGCCCGTGACGGGAAGCCCGGGAAGCCCCGGCCGGAAGCAGCCGGGGTCCGGGGCGGGGACGCCGTTGTCGCACACCCGGTCCCGGCCCCTCCGTGGGTGACCATCCGCGCGGCGGGGGCCGCTCAGAGCCAGTGGTAACGGCGCTCGGGGCGGCCCGCGGTGCCGTAGCGGAGCCTGACCTCGGCGTGGCCCGCGGTGACGAAGTACTCGAGGTACCGCCGGGCGCTGACCCGGGACAGGCCGGTGAGGGCCGCGCACTCCGAGGCGGACAGACCGTCCCCGGCGTCGGTGACGGCCTCCCGTACGAGGGCGGCCGTCTGCTCGGTGACCCCCTTGGGCAGCCGCGCGGCACCGGCCACCGGGCGGGTCCTGCCGGCCCCCGGAACCGCCGGCGGCGCTCCTCCCGCCGGCGCGGCTCCCGGCGGCGCCGGCCCGGTGGCCGGTGCGGCCGGGCCCACGGCGAAGACCCGGTCCACGTCGTCCTGGCCCGGGGCCGTGAACGTCCGCAGTTCCCGGTTCCGCCGGGCGTAGTGCAGCAGCCGCTCGTGCAGCACACCGGCTTCGAAGGGCTTGATGATGTAGTGCACCGCCCCGCCCCGCAGGGCGCCCCGCACCGTCTCCGCGTCCCTGGCCGCGGTGACGACGAGCACGTCCGTCTCCGAACCGGGGGAGCCGCCCTGCCGCAGTGCGCGCAGCACGTCCAGCCCGCCCATGTCGGGCAGGTAGATGTCCAGCAGGACCAGGTCCGGCCGCAGCTCCCGGACCGCCGCCAGCGCCTCCGCGCCACTGCGGGCCTCTCCGACGACCGTGAAGCCGGACAGTTGCTCGACCTGCCTGCCGTGCAGCCGGGCCACCATGAAGTCGTCGTCGACGACGAGTACGCGGATCATGCCTGGGTCCCGTTGTTCCGTTCGTTCTCGTTCCGCGGCAGCCGGGCCGTGAAGACCGCGCCGTCCGCGCTCACACTGCCTCCCCGCCGGGTGCAGACCAGGCGGGTGATCGCCAGGCCGAGCCCGCGCGAGGAGCTCTGCGGGGCGGCGGCCTTGGTGGTGAAGCCGTACCGGAAGACCTCCTCGGCGAGGTCCGGGGCCACTCCGGGCCCCGAGTCGCGCACCCGGACCCGGACCTCCGTCGCCTCCTCGGAGAGGTGGACCTCCACCCATCCGCCGGGTCCGCCGCCGCGGACCGCGTCGAGCGCATTGTCCACCAGGTTGCCGACGACGGTCACCAGGTCGGAGGAGAGGGATTCCCCGACCGGCCGCAGACTGCTGCCCCGGCCGATCCGCAGGGCGGAGCCCTGTTCGGCGGCGAGGCTCGTCTTGGCGATCAGCAGTGCGGCGAGGGAGGGGTCGGCGACCCGGGAGACGACCTCGTCCGTCCGCAGGGACCGCGCTCCGCTGATACCGCGCACATAGCGCGCCACCTCCGGGTACTCCTCCAGTTCGATCAGCCCGGCGATCACGTGGAGCTGGTTGCTGAACTCGTGGGCCTGCGCCCGCAGGGTGTCGGTCGCGCTGCGGGTGGTGTCGAGTTCGTGCTGGAGGGCGACGAGTTCGGTCAGGTCGCGCATGGTGGTCACCGAACCCACGGCCCGCCCGTGGGTGAGCAGCGGCATCCGGTTGAGGGTCACCATCCGGTCGCCGGTGAACACGACCTGGTCACGGCCCTGCACCCGGCCGGTGAGGACGTCGTGGAGCCGCGGCTCCACCGCACAGGACTCCAGCGTCCGGCCGACCGCGTCATCGGGCAGCCGCAGCAACTCCATGGCGGTCTCGTTGGCCAGCGTCAGCCGGCCCGCCGGATCCAGGCCGACGACGCCCTCCTTGATGCCGTGCAGCATGGCCTCCCGGTGCTCGACCAGCGCGGTGATCTCCTCCGGCTCCAGGCCGAGCGTCTGGCGCTTGATCCTGCGGGCCAGCAGCACCGATCCGGCCGTTCCCAGAGCGCTGGCGAGTCCGAGGTACAGCAGCAGATTGGGGGTCGCGGTGGCGAGCCGTTCCCGCATCCCCCGGTACTCGCGCCCGGCGGCGACCACACCGAGCATCCGGCCCTGTTCGCCGAAGACCGGCACATGCGCCACGAGAGAAGGGGACCCGCCGGAGGCGGTGGTGCCGATCCACGACCGGCCGTCGAGCACCTCGCTGTCGCCCAGCGGCAGCAGCTCGCCCATCCGCCGCGGGTCGGCGGAGGTCAGGATGCGCCGGTCCGCTGCCGTGATCATGACGTACGACGCCCCGGAGACACTGCGCACGCTCTCCGCCGTCGGCTGGAGGATGTCCGCCCGCTCCCCGTCGGCGAGCCCGGCCCGTACCGCGTCGAGGGACGCCACGGTCTCGGCGATGCTCAGCAGCCGGCGGCCCTCGGTCCGGCGGAACTCCGCGTCCGACTGGGCCACGGAGACGGCGGCCACCACGGCCAGGACGACCACGACGAGGCCGAGCTGGAGCGCGAGGAACTGGCCCGTGAGCGACAGGCGGGGGAATCCGGGCCGGAGAACGGGAGCCGTGCGGCGCACAGGACCGCCCTCCTCGTTCCGGCTTCCGCCCGCCGGGCCCGGAGATCCCGTCCGCCGGCGTGCGAGCCATTGTGCTGCCGGAATGCCGTTTCCCGGCCGTGAACACTATGGCCAAAACTTTCCTTTCAGCCAATACGCGCACAACCCCCGCACCGCCTTTCCCCCCGCTTCCCGCGCTGTTTCCCTGTGGGCTCCCCCCGAGAACCCCCTGGAGGAAACATGTCCCGCAGACGTCCCGGGCTGCTCACCGCGGCCGCCGCCACGACCGCGGCTCTGCTGCTCACCGCGTGCGGCGGCGGCACCGGCGCGGCCGCCGGCGGCCCCTGGAAGCCGACGAAGCCCATCGAGTACGTGGCCCCGGCCAACACCGGCGGCGGCTGGGACACCCTGGCCCGCAGTACCGCCCGGGTCATGGAGGAGGGCGAGGTCGTGGACCGGCCGATGCGGGTGGTGAACAAGCCGGGCGGCGGCGGCGCCATCGGCTGGGCCTATGTCGCCGGTCACGCGAAGGACCCGCACAAGCTCTTCGTCACCAGCCCGCCGATCGTCCTCGTGCCCCTGGCCGGCGAGTCCCGCCACTCCCACCGGGACTTCACGCCCATCGCCAGGCTGATCAGCGAACCGCTCGCCTACGTGGTCAAGGACGACTCGCCGCTCAAGACCTTCGGCGACTTCGCGGACGAACTGAAGGCCGACCCGGAGAAGCTCAGCGTGGCCGGAGGTTCCGGCCCGGGAAGCCTGGACCACGTGGGCCTGGCGGGCGCGGTGCAGGCGGCGGGCGCCGAGCCGGCGAAGGTGAAGTACGTGCCGTTCGACGGCGGCGGCGAAGCGATCACCGCACTGCTCGGCGGCCACGTCGACGTCGCGGTCGCGGGGGCCTCGGAGGCCCAGGGGCTGGTGCGGTCCGGGGATGTCCGCGTCCTGGCCGTTTCCTCCGAGGAGCGGGTGGCGACGCTGCCCGACGCACCGACCCTGCGGGAATCCGGCACCGACTACCAGTTCGACATCTGGCGGGGGGTCATGGGACCGGCGGGGCTGACGGACGAGCAGGTCGCCTACTACGAGAAGGCCTATGCCGACATGCTGGACCTGGACGGCTGGAAGAAGGAGCGCGACCGGCTCGGCTGGACGGACGCCTGGATGGGCAGTGCCGAATTCGGCGAGTTCCTCGACGCCCAGGAGCAGGAATTCACCGAGATCCTCTCCGACGTCGGTATCAAGAAGTAGGCGGTCGGTTCCGGTCATGCATCACTTTCGTTTCTCCCACCGCACAGTTGCCTGTGCCATCGGACTGCCGGCCGCCGCGTACACCGTGCTGGCCTTCCGCATCCCCGAATTCGCCGCGGTGCAGGTGCCGGTGCAGCCCGGCACGCTGCCCCGTGCCCTGGGACTGCTCCTGCTGGTGCTCTCCGTGGCGCTCTTCTTCCAGTCCGGTTCCGGGCCGGCCGGGGACGGCCCGCCGGACGCGGGGGCGGAGGAGGCCGGGGCGGACGGCGCCGGCGCCGGCGGGAGCACCGGTGAGGACGCCATGGCCGGTGAGGCCGGCGGGGCCGGTCCCCGCCGGCCGGCCCCGCCGGCGGCGACGCTGGGCCGGCTCGCCGACGACCGGCTGGAGCTGCTGGCCCTGCTCGGCTCGATCTGCCTCTACGTGGTGCTGTTCGTGCCGCTCGGCTTCGTTCTGTCCACCGCGCTGTACGTGACCGGCACCGCCTGGTACCTGGGCTACCGCCGGCACTGGGCCAACGCGCTGACCGGCACGGGCCTGGCCGCCGGCCTGTACCTCGGCATGTCCGAAGGGCTCGGCGTCGCCCTGCCCACCGGGCCGCTGCCCTTCTGACCCCCGGAGTCTCCATGGACACCTTCGACCAACTGCTCTACGGGTTCGGCGTCGCCCTCTCCCCCGAGAACCTGGCCTTCGTCTTCCTCGGATGCCTCATCGGCACGGTCATCGGCATGCTGCCCGGCCTCGGCCCGATCAGCGCCATCTCGCTGATGATCCCGGTCGCCTTCACCCTCGACCCCGCCTCGGCCATCATCATGCTGGCCGGGGTCTACTACGGAGCCATCTTCGGTGGCTCGACCTCGTCCATCCTGCTCAACGCACCGGGCGTGGCCGGAACGGTGGCCACCTCCTTCGACGGGTACCCGATGGCCCGCAAGGGGGCCGCGGGGAAGGCGCTCGCCATCGCCGCGTTCGCCTCCTTCACCGGCGGCACCGTGGGTGTCATCGGGCTCATGCTGGTGGCGCCCTCCCTCTCCGCGCTCACGGTGAGCTTCGGGCCCGCCGAGTACTTCGCCCTGATGGTGCTCGGGCTGACCGCCGTCGTCTCGCTCTCCGGGCAGAATCTGACCAAGGGCCTCGTCTCCGCCACGGTGGGCGTGATGATCGCCCTGGTCGGCATCGACTCCCAGACGTCGACCCTCCGCTTCACCTTCGGCCGCCCGGAACTGTACGAGGGCGTGCAGTTCCTCATCGTGGCGCTCGGCGTGTTCGCACTCGCCGAGGTCTTCGTGATGGTCCTGCGGCGGGGGCGGGACGCCCGGAGCGGAACGCTCACCTCGCTGCGGCTGAACCGGCGCGAGATCCGGCGGATGAGCGGGCCCACCGGGCGCGGCTCCGTGCTCGGCTTCCTCGTCGGGGTCCTTCCCGGCGCCGGCGCCACGGTGGCCTCGTTCCTGGCGTACTCCTTCGAGAAGCGCATCGCCAAGGACGGCGACACCTTCGGCAAGGGCAACATCAAGGGGGTCGCCGCGCCGGAGTCCGCCAACAACGGGGCGGCCGTAGGCTCGTTCGTCCCGCTCATGACGCTGGGCGTGCCCGGCTCCGGGACCACGGCGGTCCTCCTCGGGGCACTGCTCGTCCTGGGGGTCCAGCCCGGCCCGCTGATGCTGGAGGAGCGGCCGGAGATCTTCTGGGGCGTGGTCGCCAGCATGTACGTCGGCAACCTCGTCCTGCTGATCCTCAACCTCCCCCTGATCCCGCTGTTCGCCAAGGTGCTCAGGACCCCGCAGACGCTGCTGGTGCCGCTGATCGTGGTCTTCTGCGTCGTCGGCGTGTACGGGCAGAGCTTCAGCGTCTTCGACCTGTGGCTGCTGACCGGGTTCGGCGTGCTGGGCTTCCTGATGCGGAGCAACGGCTTCCCCGCGGCCCCGCTGATCCTCGGGCTGATTCTGGGCGGCCTGATGGAGCGCTCGATGCGGCAGGCGCTGCTGATCTCCTCGGGAGACTTCGGCACCTTCCTGACGAAGCCGATCTCCGCCGCGCTGCTGGCGGTGGCGGCGCTGTCGCTGCTGGGCTCGGTGGCGGGCCCGTGGCGCCGCCGGGCGGCGGCGCGCCGGGCGGCGGCCGGCGGGGCGCCGCTTCCGGCCAGCGGCCCGCCCGGGGAGAGCGGTGGCCCCGCGGCGGGCCCCGCGGCCGGGGGCGCGGACGCCGAGGGCGCGGAGGCCGTCCCGGAACCGGGGAGCGCGGAATCCGGGGACCGCCCGGCGGCTCCCGGCGATGGTGCGGCACGGGACCCGGATGCTTTCATGGGCGGCGTCACCAGCAGCGGGACAGACCGGGACGGATGATCACGAGAGCGGGCGGAGCGCGGCGGGCGCGGCGGCCGGGACTGGCCGCCGCGCTGGCGGCGGCCTGCCTGCTGCCGGTCGGGGGCTGCGCCCCGGGGGCGCCGGCACCGGAGCCGCTCCGTCTCATGGTGCCCGTTCCCGCCGGCGGCGGGTACGACTACACGGCCCGCACGGTCGCGGTGACCCTGCGGGACACCGGTCTCGCCGGCGAGGTCGAGGTCTTCAACCTCCCCGGCTCCTCCGGCACGGTGGCACTGACCCGGCTCCTCCACGAGACCGGCAACGACCGGATGCTGCTGCAGATGGGTCTGGGGCTGGTCGGCAGCGTCCTGTCCCAGGGGGTTCCGCACGGCATCGACGAGGCCACGCCGGTGGCCAGGCTGATCGCGGAACCGGAGGCGGTGGTGGTGCCGGCCGACTCCCCCTACGCGTCCTTCGGGGAGCTGGTGCGGGCCTGGAAGAAGAGCGAAGGGAGCGGCTCCGGAGGTCTGGTCGCCGGAATCGGCTCCCGTGTCGGCGGCCCCGACCACCTGGCCCTGATGCTGATCGCCGAGGCCGTCGGGCTGGCCCCGGCGGAGGTCGGTTTCGACCGCTACGACGGCGGCGGCCAGATGCTGGCCCCTCTGCTCGGCCACCGGGTGGACTTCGCGCTCACCGGGGTCGGCGAATACCGGCACGCGATCGCCGCCGGGCAGCTCAGGGTGCTGGCCGTGACGGGCCCGCGCCCGGTGAGCGGCGTCGATGCCCCGACCCTGCGCCGGGCCGGGTACCCCCTGGAAGTCGTCAACTGGCGCGGGCTCCTGGCACCGCCCGGCCTCACGGAGCGGCAGCGCACCGAGGTCACACGGCTGCTGGACCGGCTGCGGGCGACACCCCAGTGGCAGCGCGCCCTCCGGGAGAACGGGTGGACGGACGCCTATCTGACCGGCGACCGGTTCTCCGCGTTCCTCGCCGCGGAGAACCGGCGGGTCGGCAGGGTCATCGACCGGCTGGGCCTGGCCGGGGAAGCGGACGGCGCCGGGGGGTGACGGGCCCGCTCCCCGGCGGTGTGCGAGGCCGGAGTACGGCCGAGGCCGGGTGCGGCGGTACGGCCGAGGCCGGGTGCGGCGGCGCCGTTGTCGCCGCACCCGGCTCTCACCCTTGCCACCGGGTTCACCGAGCCCGGGGTCTCTCCCCCGCCTGTGTGCCCGCCTGGTGTGCCCAGCCCGCACCGGCCGGTCAGCGGACGGGGCCGTCCATCCGCTTCCGGTCCGCGTGTCCGGCGCCGTTGGGCGGGGGCGCGCCCCGCTCGCGCGGCTGCTCCCGGCGGTGGCGCAGCAGGCCCCTCGCCCAGTGCCAGGCGGCGACCGGTGGGATCACGGTGCTGGTGAGCGCCATGGTGGTGATCTCGTCCGGGGTGCGCGGCCCGGGCAGGACGCGGGCGGCGGCGAACTCCGCCGTGCCGGCCAGCCACAGCGCCGCGGACACCGCCGCCGCGCGGGGCCGTCCCGCGGCGGTGAGGGCCAGGGCGCCCGCGCCGGCGGCGGTCACCGCCAGATGCCGGGGCAGCCGGCCGCGCGGCGCTCCGGCGCGGGCCCACCAGGCGCGGCCGTGCAGCCGGTTCATCAGGACGTCGTCGGCGTTGCCGGCCTGGGTGCGCACGGAGACCCAGCGGTCGGCCGGGCGCACCGGGTGGGTGGTGCGGCGGCTGCCCATCGTCAGGGTCCAGCCGGCGTCCAGCGCGCGCAGGGCCAGGTCGGCGTCCTCGCGGAAGGCGCGCGGGAAGCGCTCGTCGAAGCCGCCGAGGGCTTCGAGGGCGGCGCGCCGGTAGGCCATGTCGGCGGTGATCCACTGGGAGGTGGCGAGCCCGGCGGTGTTGCGCTCCCAGTCGGTCGGCGGGCGGTCCCGCGGGAGCGGGACGGTGATCCGGGCCTGGATTCCGGCCGTCGCCGGGCCGGCGGCGGCCAGGTCGGCCGCGAGGTCCGCCGCCCAGCGGGGACCGGGCAGGACGTCGTCGTCCAGGAAGACGATCCATGGCTCGGGGGCGGTCGCCCAGCCGGTGTTGCGGGCGGCGGCCGGCCCGCTCCCGCTGCCGGGGATGCTCCGCACGAGTTCCAGGAACCGGTCCGGGATGTCGACGGTCAGGGGGGTGCAGTCGTACGGGGGCCGGTCGTCGACGAGGACGATCCGCCGGGGGGCCGGCCCGCCGGCGTCGACGGCCGCGGCGAGCGCGCGCAGGCAGGCGCCGAGGCTGGGCCGGCCGAGAGTGGGGATGACGACCGCGTACTCCGGGTCCCCCGGGCTCCCCGTGTTCCTCGCGTCGGGGCCGCTCACCGGGGCACCCCCGGGGTGTCCGCGCCGCCGCCCGGTGCCCCCTCCGGGCCGGCCGCCCCGGTGACTCCGCCCGGTCCGGCTCCGGGGAGACCCGGTCCGGTACCGGCGATGCCCGCCGCGGCGGCCCCGCTGCCGGCCACCGGCTCGCGGACCGGAGCCGTGCGGACCGGCCGGGCCGACACGCCGTCCGGCGTGCCGTAGGAGGGGACGGAGCCCACGGCTGCGAAGCCCTCGGCGTCCGTCGCGGACAGCGGCTCCGCCGCGCCCGTCGCGTCCGGCTGCCCGCCCGCGAAGAACGTGCCGCGCCGGACCACGAAGGGGCCGATGGCGAGCAGGTCGACCGGGGAGGAGCCGAAGCACTCCAGGGCGTCGCGCGGGTCGTCCACCATGGGGCGGCCGGCCGTGTTGAGGCTGGTGTTGACGACGACGGGCAGTCCGGTCCGCCGTTCGAAGGAGCCCAGCATCCGGGCGACCAGGGGTTCGTTCACCGGGTCGACGGTCTGGATGCGGGCGGTGCCGTCGACGTGCACGACGGCCGGGATGCGGTCCCGCCACTCCTCGGCCACCTCGTGCACGAAGAGCATGTACGGGCTGGGCATCGGCCCGTCGAAGATCTCGGGGGCGCGGTCGGCGAGGACCATCGGCGCCACCGGGCGGAACTGTTCGCGGCCCTTGACGTCGTTCAGCCGCTCCAGATTGCCGGAGCGGCCCGGGTGGGCCAGCAGGGAGCGGTGCCCGAGAGCCCGCGGCCCGTATTCGGAGCGTCCCTGGAACCAGGCGACGATCTGGTCGTCCGCCAGCGCCTCGGCCACCGTCTCCGCGACGTCGGCGGGCCGCTCGTACGGGACGGCGGCGGTCTTCAGCCGGCCCTCCAGTTCGGCGTCGGACCAGCGGCGGCCGAGGTCGGCCCCGGCTAGGGGCTCGGTGCGGTCGCCGCCGCTCGCCGCGAGGTACAGCGCGCCGCCCAGGGCCGTACCGGCGTCGCCGGAGGCGGGCTGCACCCACACCCGGTCGAAGGGGCCCTCGCGGGCGATGCGGGAGTTGGCGACGCAGTTGAGCGCCACTCCCCCGGCCATCGTCAGCAGGGAGTCGTGCGTCCGGCCGTGCAGCCAGCGCACCAGGTCGAGCAGCGTCTCCTCCAGGCACGCCTGCGCGCTGGCGGCCAGGTCGGCGTGGTCCTGCGTCCACGCCTCACCCGGGCGGAGCGGGGGGCACAGCTCGGCCCAGGGAACCCCGGCGGCACGGAAGCCGCCGTCGCCGGTCGCGTACACGTGCTTCCGCAGTTCGCCGAGCATGCGGGGGGTCCCGTAGGAGGCGAGGGCCATCACCTTGTACTCGTCGGAGGAGCGCAGGAAGCCCAGATGCTCCGTCAGCTCCTCGTAGACGAGGCCGAGCGAGTGCGGCAGCTCCTGCCCGCACAGCGGCTCGATGCGGTCGCCGACACGCCGTCCGGCCAGGTGGGACGTGGCCTCGCCGCGGCCGTCGAGGACGAGCACGGAGGAGGTCTCGGCGCCCGGCGCCGCCAGCGCGCTGGAGGCGGCGTGCGCCATGTGGTGCGGGACGAACCGCACCTTCTCCGGGTCGAGTCCGGGGAGCGCGGCGTGCAGGAAGTTGGGGGCCTCGCGGGCGTAGGCGAGGCGCAGATGGTCCCAGGGGTCGTCCAGGCCCATGGTGTCGGCGGGCCGGGCGAGCCGGGGGTCGAAGGAGTACGCGACCGCGTCCAGGTCCTGCGGGCGCAGCCCGGCCTCGGCCAGGCACCAGGCGGCGGCCTTCTCCGGAAGTTCCCAGGCGGAGAAGGGGAGCGGTCGTTTGCCGTGCTTGCGCCGCGAGAAGCGTTCCTCCTCGGCGGCGGCGACGGTGTGACCGTCGATGACGAGCGCCGCGGCGGGATCGTGGAAGAGAGCGTTGATTCCGAGGATGCGCATGGGTTTCCGCTCTTTCGGCGGCCGGGGCCGCGAAGGTCTCGGTGGACAGGGGGAAGGGCACCGGGTGCGGGACGGAAGGAGGCCCTGCGGGGCTCAAGGGCCGCGTGGGCTCGGGGAGTTGAGCTCCTGGACCGGCTCGGACCGGCAGCTGCCGCGGCGAACCCGGGCGCGGCGGGCGCCGCGCCCCGCGGCCGGCGCCGGTGCCGCGCCGCTCAGGCGGCCTCCGCCCCGGGCCGGGCCCGCTGCCGGTACCACTCGATCGTGCGGGCCAGCCCCTCCCGGGCGTCGACGAGCGGCGCCCACTGGAGCTTGCCGCGGGCCAGGGTGATGTCCGGGCAGCGCACGGCCGGGTCGTCCGTCGGCCGCTCGATGAAGCGGACCGTGGACGGGGAGCCGGCGAGGTCGATGACCTGGTGCGCCAGGTCGAGCATGGTGATCTCGTCCGGGTTGCCGAGGTTGACCGGCCCGAGCAGGTCGGACGCGGCCATGGCGAGGATGCCCCGGACGGTGTCGTCGACGTAGGCGAGGGAGCGGGTCTGCCGGCCGTCGCCGGTGACCGTCAGCGGTTCACCCGCCAGCGCCTGGCGGATGAACGTGGGCACGGCGCGCCCGTCGTGACCGCGCATCCGCGGGCCGTAGGTGTTGAAGAGCCGGACGATGCCGGCGTCCGTGCCGCGGGCCGCGGCCTCCGCGGTGGTCAGCGCCTCGCTGAAGCGCTTGGCCTCGTCGTAGACGCTGCGCGGGCCGACCGGGTTGACGTTGCCCCAGTAGCGCTCGTTCTGCGGATGCTGGAGCGGGTCGCCGTAGACCTCCGACGTGGAGGCGAGGACGAGGCGGGCCTCCCGTTCGCGGGCGAGCGCCAGCGCGTTCCGGGTGCCGAGGCTGCCGGTGTCCAGGGTGTGCAGCGGCAGCCGGAGGTAGTCGGCGGGCGAGGCGGGAGAAGCGAAGTGCAGGACGAGATCCACCGGTCCGGGGACGTGCCCGGCGAACGGTTCGCTGACATCGGCCCGCAGCAGTGTGAACCCGGGGTGGTCCCGCAGGTGCGCGATGTTGCCGGGCGTTCCGGTGGAGAAGTCGTCCACACAGGTGACGGCGGTGCCCTCCGCCAGCAGGGCCGTGCACAGGTGGGAACCGACGAAGCCGGCCCCACCGGTGACGACGGCGTGGTCCCAGCGGCGGCCGCCGTCACCCGGCACGGCCCCGGCCGGTGTCGCGGGCCGTGCGGCGGCCCTCTCCGCGGGCGGCGCGGCGGCGCCCGGTCCGGAAGGGCCGGCGGGCCCGGCGGGCCCGCCGGATCCGGGTATCGCTGCCTTGTCGGCGGCGTCCATGGGGAGGTCTCCTTTCCGCACCGGCCTGCTCACTGCTCCTGCGCCACGGCCTTCTCGACCTGGTCGGGGCCGGTGAACTTCTTCTGCCCGAGACTCTCGATCTTCTCGACGATCTTGCGGTCGGCCCCGTTGCTCTCGGCCAGGGAGGCGAGGGACTTGCGGTCCGCCGGGTAGTCGGCGCCCTTGAGGGCCTTCTGCAGTTCGATCGGGTTGACCTTCTCGGCCATGTCTCCTCCTGGTGGTACGGAGTGCGCGGCGTCATGGGTGACGGCCGCCCGTCCGCAGTACCCGGACCGGAACGGACCAATCAGCGATTCTCAGGACATACCCCGGTCGGCGTACGCGGGCCGTCCCTCCTCCACGGCTGCCCCGGCGTCCGTGGAGCACGCCAGGTGGTAGACCGCGAAGGCGCGCCGGATCACGGGCTGGGCGACGTTGCGCACCAGCACCCCGCCGCCCGTCATGCCGTGCTCGGTGCCCAGATGGGCGTGGCCGTGCACGGCCAGGTCGGCACCGGCACCGTCGATGGCCTCGGCGAGCTGGTAGCTGCCGAGGAACGGGTAGATCTCCTCGGGCTCCCCGGCGAGCGTGTCGCGGACGGGCGAGAAGTGGGTGAGCGCGATCCGCAGCAGGCACTCCCGCCCGGCCAGGGCCTCCAGCTCCCGGTGCAGGCTGTCCGCGCTGAGCCGGGTGGAGCGGACGAACGCCTTCATCTCCGGCTCGCCGAACTCCCCCGCGCTGCGCCCCGCGAAGCCGCCGCAGAAGCCCTTCACGCCGGCGATCCCGACGGCCGTCCCGTTGACGCGGAGCACGGTGCTGCCGCCCTCCAGCACCGTCGCGCCGGCGGAGCGGAGGATGTCCGCGACCTCCTCCGGCCGGTCGTCCTGGTAGTCGTGGTTGCCGAGGACGGCGACGACCGGTACGGGGAGACCGGTGATCTCCTCCGCGACGACGCGGGCCTCCTCCGGGGTGCCGTGCCGGGTGAGGTCACCCGCGAGCAGGAACAGGTCGGCGCGGTCGCCGAGGGTTTCGAAGGCCGGGCGGAGCAGCCCGCGGCTGTCCGGGGCCATGTGGATGTCGCCGACGGCCGCGACGCGGATCATGACAGTTCCTCCGGGCGGTCGGGCGCGCTGTGGTCGGTCAGGCCGATGTCGCTGCGCACCGGGACGTCCGGCAGGACCTCCGCCACGATGCGGAGGATCTCCTCCCGGTTGGCGGCCGAGGGGACGGTGCCGGTCAGCAGCAGGCTGCCGCCGCGCATCTCCAGGCGGATGCCCATGTCGCCGCTGCCCTCCCGGGCGAGCCGCTCCTGGAGATGGGCGAGGCGGTACTCGGTGGTCGCGGTGGCGCCGGGGTCCCGGTCGCCGCCGGTGGCCGGCCCCGTGTGGTGGTCCGTCATGCCCGGTGTCCTTCCGGCCGTTGCCGCCGTCCGCCCGGTGCCGCCGTCCCGGGCTGGGGTGCGGGCGGCGTCGCGTGCGGCTGTCCGTGTGCGGTGGGTGCGCCCCCGTGCCCGTCCGCCCCTCCGGCCCCGCCCGGTGTGCCCGGGCCGCGGGGGGCGATGACGCCGAGGCGTTCGAGGAGGAAGAGGAAGGCGTCGGGCATGGGCGCGTCCCCGCAGACGCGGCGCACCCGGTCCCAGTCGATCTTCTCCCGCAGGGTGCGGGCCAGCGGCAGCACTCCGCTGAAGTCGCAGTGGTGTTCGGAGAGGGCGTTGAGCAGCCCGATGAGGAGGTCCGTCGGTGCCAGCACGGGCATCACGACCGAGTCCACCGGCAGGATCTCGGCGCGGTCCAGGAGTTCCCTGGTCACCGGCTGCTGCTTGAGTTCGTAGATGAGGTCGACGTCCTGGCCCCGGCAGCGGGCCTTGAACAGCCAGTCCTCGGGCGGGTCGTAGACCGGGATGCCGGCCTTCCGCAGCGTGCCCGCGACCGCCCCGGCGTCCTCGGGCAGCACGCAGAAGTCGGCGTCGTGTTCGAGCCGTGCCATGTTGCCGTGCGCGTACGCGGCCACGCCGCCGGCCAGGGCGAAGGGGTGGCCGGCCGCCTTCAGCAGCCCGGCCACCTGCTTGGTGGCCTCCAGGATCGCCTGCATGCGGTCCGGGGCCGGGGCCTCGTGGCCGCGGGACTCCCCGTACTCGTGGAGGTGCCCGTACGGTCCGCCGTGGCTGCCGTGGCCGTACGACCCGTCCTGCCCGTCCTGCCCGTACGGCGCCTCCCGGCCGGGGCCTCCGCCGTGCCGGTACCAGCCGCCGTACCCCGAGGGGTCGCCGCCGCCCGGCAGCGGCCCGCTCCACGGCGGATCGCCGCCGGGCCCGGCCCGCGCCCCCGGAGCGGCGGGCGCGTCGGGAGCCGGCGGGGTCCCGGGCCCGGCGCCGGGGCCGGGCCGGGGGTCCGCGCCGGCGCGGCCCGTGCGCGGGGCGCTCCGCGGTTTCCGGTCCACCGTCACTCCGCCTCTCCTCGCCCGTCGTCCCGCCCGTCGTCCCGGTTCCCGTGCCGATGGCCGGCCCGGCCGCCGCGGGTCACGGCCAGGACGTCTCGCAGCGCGGGACCACCACGAGTTCGGGGATGACGCTGCCGTGCGGCACCGACAGGGCGTAGAGCACCGCGTCGGCGACGATGTCGGGGCTCTGCAGCTTGGTGGTGTCCGCGTCCGGGAAGCGGTCGAGGACGAACGGGGTCTCCATACCGCCCGCGATGACGCCAGTGACGCCGATCCCGAGGCAGTCGCGCTGCGCCTCCTTGAAGAGGGTGTGGGTGAAGGCGCGCAGCCCCGACTTGCCCGCCGCGTAGGGGCCGGCCTCGGTCCAGGTGCGGTTGGAGGCCGTGGACAGGATGTTCACGATGTGGCCGCTGCCGCGGGCGACCATCCGCCGGTAGACCTCCAGGCACAGGTACATGGGGCCGAGGAGATTGGTGCCGACGACCCGGGTGACCTCCTCGGCCGACAGATGCTCGATCGGCTTGGAGACGTCCACGGCGGCGTTGTTGACGAGGATGTCGAGAGGCCGTTCCACCTGGTCGAGGTCGCGGAAGAACCGTGCCGCCACGGCCGGTTCGCGGACGTCGAGTTCGGTGTAGCGGGCCTGGTGGCCCTCGGCCTTGAGTTCGCGGCACAGGTCCTGGGCGAGTTCGCGCCGGACGTCCGCCACGTCGACGGCGGCCCCCGCCCGCGCCAGGGCCCGGCTGATCGAGGCGCCCAGGCCGCGGGCGCCGCCGGTCACCATGGCGTTCTTCCCCGCCAGATCCACCTGTGCTGTGCCGTGCGTCGCGGTCTTCTGCACTGTGCTGCCCATCGGGGTCCTCCCGGATGTGCTCGGCGGCCTGCCCGGCCGGGGTGTCCGCCGGGCCCGGCTCGTGGGGCCTGCGGTGTCGCGGTAACCCTCGCAGAACAGGACAAACCGAATATCACCGATATGACGGGCGGACGTCACGGCGCGTGGCCGCGGGCCGCCGCCTCCCACCGGGGATGCCCCGCCGTCTCCGCGGCGGGCGCCGCCGGCCGGTGCGGGTCTCCGGGCGGTCCTGCGGGTGTCCGGGCGGTCCTATAGTCCGGTCCATGGCCCGTGACCTCGAGCAGGTGTACCGAGCGGCGTGCGCCGCCGAGCCCACATACGCGGAGACCGGGGCCACCCGGGAGGGTCCGCTGCCCGCCGGATACCCGCTGCGCGTCCGGCGCTCCCTGCCGGTCGGCCGCGGCCCGGAGGTCTTCGGACGGGCCGCCGCCTTCGTCCTGGACTGGGGGCCGCAGCGCGCCGCCGGCCTGGCGCCCCACCCCGGTACACCGGTCGAGGAGGGCGGCACCGTGCTGCTGGTCCCCCGGCCCGGCGGGCTGCGGCTGCCGGGACCGCTCATCCCCTGCCGGGTGGTCTGGACGGAGCGCGGGCCGGACCGGGCCGGCTTCGCGTACGGATCGCTGCCGGGGCATCCGGAGTGCGGGGAGGAGTCCTTCACGGTGATCCGGGACGCCGGCGGCGCGGTGCGGGTCGAAATCGCCGTGTTCTCCCGCGCCGCGGCCCGGTACACCCGGCTCGCCGGGCCGGTCGCCCGGGCGGCCCAGCGGCTGGCCCTGGGCCGCTATCTGCGCTCCATCGCCCGGGCGGCACGTGAGGGGTGAGCCGCCGGCGTCCGGGCGGCGCGTGAGGGGTGAACCGCGGGCACCTGTTGCGGGGCGGCCGCTCCCACCGCCGTGCCCGGGCCACCGCCGTACGGGCGGGGCGGGCCCGGACGGGGCGGCCGTGCGCTCCGGGGTGTGATCCCCGGGCCGGGGCCCGGCTCTCGCGGTGCCGGGCCCCGGTCCGGGATGCCGGGGAGAGGTGTCCGGCATGTGGCCCCGGCCGCCGGGCCCGCCCGGAGGCGGCCCGCGGGGCGGAGCCGACGGCGGCCATCCTCACAGACGGCGCCGCCCCCCGGCACCCGCGCCGGCGCCGCCGCGGGGCACGGGCCGCCCAACTCCCGCCGGGCGCCCGGCCCGCGGCGGCGGCGGTGGCTTTGCTCACACGGCCACGGTGGACAGGCGTTCGCCTCCCGGGCGTCCGCACGCGGAGCCCGGGCCCGGACACCCTCCGTGACCTGCGCGGACGCCCGCCGGCCCGCCCCGTACGACGTGCGCTCCGCGAACCGGCCGGGTTGACAGCGGCGGACCGGGGGACCCGGAGGACATGCGACCCACGAACGATCACGAAGAGGCCCGCGGGGCCGCCACGGGCGGTCCGCAGGGATCCGCCGCCCCGGAGGGGCCGGGCGAACTGCCCTCCCGCTCCTGGAAGGGGGTGCTGCGCCGGACCCTGAAGGAGTTCAAGGAGGACGACCTCCAGGACCGGGCGGCCGCCCTGACCTACTTCGGGGTGCTGTCGATCTTCCCGGCGCTGCTGGTCCTCGTCTCGCTGCTCGGGGTGGTCGGCAAGTCGGCCACGGACAAGATCCTGGAGAATGTGCAGTCCCTGGCCCCCGGCGCGGCCCGCGACATCCTCGACCGGGCCGTGACCCAGCTCCAGGACAACAGCTCGACCAGCGGCGTCTTCGCCCTCATCGGCCTGGCGGCCGCGGTGTGGTCGGCGTCCGGCTACATCGCGGCGTTCATCCGCACCTCGAACGCGGTCTACGACCTGCCGGAGGGCCGTCCCGCCTGGAAGATCACCCCGCTGCGGCTGGTGCTGACCGTGGCCCTGATGGTGATGCTCGCGGCGAGCGCGCTCATCGTGGTCTTCACCGGGCCGCTCGCCCAGCGCGCGGGGGACATGGTCGGCCTGGGCGACACGGCGATGACCGTGTGGTCCATCGCCAAGTGGCCCGTCCTGCTGATCCTCGTCGTGCTGATGATCGCCCTGCTCTACTGGGCCGCGCCCAACGTCCGGGGCCGCGGCTTCCGCTGGGTGACCCCGGGCAGCCTGATCGCGGTGGTGGTGTGGCTGCTGGCCTCGGCCGGTTTCGCGTTCTACGTGGCCAACTTCGGCTCGTACAACAAGACGTACGGCACCCTGGCCGGTGTCATCATCTTCCTGGTCTGGCTCTGGATCTCCAATCTGGCCATTCTGCTCGGCCTGGAGCTCGACGCCGAGCTGTCCCGGGAGCGGGCCGTCCAGGCCGGCCACCCCGAGGACGTGGAGCCGTACGTGGAGCCGCGCGACACCCGGAAGTGGCCGGACGACCTCCAGCGCGAGCACGAGGGCCGTCACCCGGAGGGCCGGCCCGACAGCACCGACGACAGGTCGTAGCGGACCGGCTCCTCCAGCTGCGCGTACGTGCACGACTCCGGGACGCGGTCCGGCCGCCAGCGGCGGAACCGGGCCGTGTGCCGGAACCGCCCGGCCTGCATGTGGTCGTACGCCACCTCGCAGACCCGCTCGGGGCGCAGCGGCACCCAGGAGAGGTCCTTCGTCCCCGTCCAGCGGCTGGGCGCGCCCGGCATCCGGCTCCGTTCGTGCGCCTCCTCCTCGGCCCAGTCCGCCCAGGGGTGGCCCTCCGCCGACTCCATCCGCAGCGGCGCCAGCTCCGCCATCAGCTCCTCCCGCCGCCGCATGGTGAAGGCCGCGCAGACGCCGACGTGCTGGAGCCGCCCCGCGTCGTCGTACAGGCCGAGCAGCAGGGAGCCGACGACGGGGCCGCTCTTGTGCGGGCGGAGACCGGCCAGCACGCAGTCGGCGGTCCGCTCGTGCTTCACCTTGACCATGACCCGTTCCCCCGGCCGGTAGCCGAGGCCGGGCGGCTTGGCGACGACGCCGTCCAGGCCCGCGCCCTCGAACTGCTCGAACCAGCGGCGCGCGAGGTCGATGTCGTAGGTCGCCGGGGCCGTGAAGACGGGGTCGCCGGCCTGCTCCAGGGCGGCGACCAGTGCGTCGCGCCGCTCCCGCTGCGGGGTTTCGAGCAACGAGCGGTCGCCGAGGGCCAGCAGGTCGAAGGCCACATAGCCCGCCGGGGTCCGCTCCGCGAGCAGCCGCACCCGCGAGTCGGCCGGATGGATGCGCTCCAGCAGGGCGTCGAAGTCCAGCCGCGGGCCGCGGGCGACGACGATCTCCCCGTCGAGGACGCAGCGCTCCGGGAGCCGTTCCCGGAAGGCCGCCACCAGTTCGGGGAAGTAGCGGTTGAACGGTCTTCCGGAGCGGCTGGCGATCTCGATCTCGCCGCCGTCGCGGAAGACCAGGGCGCGGAAGCCGTCCCATTTGGCCTCGTACAGCATGTCCGCCGGGATGCGGGCCGCGCTCTTCGCCAGCATCGGGCGCACGGGCGGCATCACCGGGAGGTCCATGAGCCGATTCTGCGGCCGTCCGCGGTCCCCCGCGCGCCGGAACGGGCACCCGGGGCACCCGGGGCGGAGCCCGCCGGGAGGCGGGGCGCGCCGCCCCGGCCTACCGTGGCGGCATGGCAGAGACGGCGCAGCTCACGGTCGGCGGCCGGGTCGTACAGCTGTCCCATCCGGACAAGGTGTACTTCCCGGAGCGCGGCTTCACCAAGCTCGACGTCGCCCGCTACTACCTGGCGGTCGGCGAGGGCATCACCCGGGCCCTGCGGAACCGGCCCACCACCCTGGAGCGCTACCCCGACGGGGTGACGGGCGAGTCGTTCTTCCAGAAGCGGGCCCCCGCCAACCTCCCCGACTGGATTCCCACGGCGCGCATCTCCTTCCCCAGCGGCCGGCACGCGGACGAGATCTGCCCCACCGAGCCGGCCGCCGTGCTGTGGGCGGCCAACCTCGGCTGTCTGACGTTCCACCCGTGGCCGGTGCGGCGCGGGAACACCGATCACCCGGACGAGCTGCGGATCGACCTCGACCCGCAGCCGGGCACCGGCTACCGGGAGGCGGTCCGCGCGGCGCAGGAGCTGCGGGACGTCCTGGACGGGCTGGGCCTGCGCGGCTGGCCGAAGACCTCGGGCGGGCGCGGGCTGCACGTCTTCGTGCCCATCGAGCCGCGCTGGACGTTCACGCAGGTCCGCCGCGCCGCCATCGCGGTGGGCCGGGAGCTGGAGCGGCGTGCGCCGGACCGGATCACCACCGCCTGGTGGAAGGAGGAGCGCGGCCCGAAGATCTTCGTCGACTACAACCAGACCGCCCGCGACCGCACCATCGCCGGCGCCTACTCCGTCCGTCCCCGGCCGCACGCGCCGGTCTCCGCACCGCTGCTGTGGGAGGAGCTGCCGCACGCCGTGCCGGAGGACTTCGACCTGGCGACCATGCCGGTGCGGTACGCGGACCTGGGCGATGTGCACGCGGACATGGAGAAGCACCCCTGCCGGCTGGAGGCCGCGCTGGAACTCGCCGAGCGGGACGAGCGCGACCACGGCCTGGAGGACCTGCCGTATCCGCCGGACCACCCCAAGATGGCGGGAGAGCCGAAGCGGGTCCAGCCCAGCCGGGCCCGGCGGTGAACCCCGGGCGGGCGGCCCGCCGTCCGGGCGGGCCCGCCGGGACCGCCGCCCGCCTCCGGGCCGCGTGCCCCTCGCCTGCCGTGCTCCTGCCGCGCGCGGCGCGTCTCCGGGCCGCCGGTGTCCCCGCGTGCGCCACGGAGCGCCGTGCCGGAACGGATGGCACAGTGGCAGACGGCAGGTGTCCCCGGCGGCACCGACGGCACCCCGAGAGAGCGAGGCGAGCCGGAATGTCGGCCACAACCCCCGTGGTGCAGGGCGCACCCTGCTGGGTGAGCCTGATCACGAGTGATCTCCGGCTTGCGCAGGACTTCTACCACGGGCTGCTGGGCTGGGAGTTCCGGCCCGCCTTCCACCGCAAGGAGTACGTGGTCGCGTACAAGGACGGCGCACCCGTCGCCGGCATCGGGGCGCTGGCCCGCTCCATGGGCTTCCCCGTGGCCTGGTCCCCGTACTTCGCGGTGGAGAGCGCCGACAAGGTCTCCGACCGCATCCGGGAGCGGGGGGCGACGGTCGCCGTCGGCCCGATCCCGTTCGGCCCAGGGCGGGTCGCGTGGGCGGCCGACCCGATGGGCGCCCCCTTCGGCATCTGGGAGGGGTACACCGAACCGGAGTGGCCGGTCCGGCGCGGGCCGGGCTTCCCGTCCTGGATCGAGCTGCGCACCCGGGACATATTCGCCGCGACGATCTTCTACAGCGAGGTGCTGGGCTGGGACACCGAGCCGCCCGAGCGCTGCGACGTGCGGTACACGGACGAGCAGGTGCTCGTCCGGATCGAGGGGCGCTCGGTGGGCAGCCTGCGCGGCGGGGCGCTGGAGTCCGCGCCGGACCCGCGCATCCGGCCGCGCTGGCACGTGTACTTCTGCGTGGAGGACGTGCCCGCCGCGGCGGAGCAGGCGGCGGCGTCCGGCGGGGAGATCGTCACCCCGCCGGAGGAGACGCACCACGGGTGGGAGTCGACGCTGCGGGACCGGCAGGGCGGGCTGTTCACGGTGATGTCGCGGGAGAACTGACGCCCGGCCGACGCGGCGGGGTTCAGCCCCGGCGCCAGGCGTCGCTCTCCAGGTGCGAGCCGGCCATCGGGCCCATCCGCAGCATCCCGCCGTCCACGGCCCAGGAGGCGCCGGTGACGTAGCCGGAGTCCGGCCCGGCGAGGAAGGCGATCACCGCGGCCACCTCACGGGCGTCCCCGGGCCGGCCCAGCGGCACCCCCGGACGGGATTCGGTGCGCACGTCGGTGTCCTCCTGGCCGGTCATCGGGGTGGCGATCTCCCCGGGCGCCACGGAGTTGACGGTGATCCCGTGCTCGGCGAGTTCGAGCGCCATCACCTGGGTGAGCAGGCCGAGCCCGCCCTTGGCGGCGCAGTACGGGGCGGCGCCGACCCGCGGCTGGTGCTCGTGGACGCTGGTGACGTTGACGATCCGGCCGCCCCCGCCCTGACCGATCATCCGGCGCGCGGCGCGCTGCCCGCACAGGAACGGCCCCACCAGGTCGACGTCGAGGACCTGCCGCACCGTGGCGAGGTCGATGTCGAGGTAGGGGGTGGCGGTGCCGGTGCCGGCGTTGTTGACGAGGACGTCGATCCGCCCCAGTTCCCCGGCGAGTTCGTCGATGACGCCGGCGGCCTCCGGCAGCCGGGTCAGATCGGCCTGCCGCACGGCGGCGCGGCGGCCGAGGCCGCGCACCTCCCCGGCCGTCTCCCGCGCCCCCTCCTCGTCCTCGTGCCAGGTGATGCCGATGTCCATGCCCTGCGCGGCCAGGCGTGCGGCGGTGGCGCGGCCGATCCCGGAGTCGGCGCCGGTGATCACGGCGACCGGGCGGGCGGTGTTCTCGGAACTGCTCTGCGCTGTCAAGGAAGGACCTCCTCGGGCGGTGCCGTGGAACACGGCGGGAGAAAGAAGGGCCCGGCGGGCCGTCAGAAACGGACACTCGCGGCGTCGCAGATCTCGGCCCCCATATTGCGCTCCATCATGCGCAGCGCGGCGTCCGCGAGATCGGGGTGGATATGGGCGACAGCGTCCCGGGGAACGGCCACGGTGAGATGACGGATGTGCGCGTCGAGCGCGGAATACAGCACGCACTGCTCGGTGACCTGGCCGCAGAGCACGATACGGCCGATGCCGTACTGGGTGAGCAGATATTCCAGCGGTGTCTGGAAGAAAACCGAGTGCCGTGCCTTGAGGACGAAGAGCGACTGTTTGTCGGGCCGGACCGGTTCCACCAGATCGGCGTACGGGCCGGAGAGCGCCGTGTCCAGGATTTCGTCGTGGTGGGAACGCCACCGGCCGAAATTGTCATTGACATAGATGACGTCGACGTCCTCGTCCCGGGCCCGTTCGATCAGCTCCCTCATCGCGGGCAGGGTTTCCCGTACCGAGGAAATGAGCCGGTCCGCGTCCGGATGGTCGTAGGTGTTCACCATGTCGATGACCACGAGGGCCGATTTCCGCATACGCGCGTCCCGATTCCTGTCGTGCGGCCGGTGCGGATCAGCGTATTCCCCGGCTCATGGCGGGCAACCGCTCGGCGCGCGAACGGGCCCCGGGTGCGCGACGGTGGACGGAGAGCGGGCGGACGCGGGAAGCCGGAAGACGGAAGGGAACACGGTATGGAACCGGTGGCGGCACTGGACCGGATCGCCTTCCTGCTGGAGCGGGCGCAGGCCCCCACCTACCGGGTACGCGCGTTCCGCACCGCATCGGCCGTCCTCGCGGAGATGCCCGGCGAGGACGTGGCGCGGCGGGCGGCGGCCGGTTCGCTGGAGACGGTCAGGGGCATCGGGCCCAAGACCGCGAAGGTCGTGCGGGAGGCGCTCGCCGGCGGGGTGCCGGGCTATCTGGAGCGGCTGGAAGCGGAGTCGGGCGGCCCGCTCGCCGAGGGCGGCGCGGAGCTGCGGGCGGCGCTGCGCGGCGACTGCCATCTGCACTCCGACTGGTCCGACGGGGGCAGCCCGATCGAGGACATGGCGCTCACCGCGGCCGCCCTCGGCCACGCGTGGGCGGTGCTCACCGACCACTCCCCCCGGCTGACGGTCGCCCGCGGCCTGTCCGCCGAACGGCTGCGCGAACAGCTCGGTGTGGTCGCGGAGCTGAACGAGCGGCTGGCGCCGTTCCGGCTGCTGACGGGCATCGAGTGCGACATCCTCACCGACGGTTCGCTCGACCAGGAGCCGGAGCTGCTGGAGCGGCTGGATCTGGTGGTGGCCTCCGTCCACTCCAAACTGGCCATGGACGAGGCCGCGATGACCCGCCGGATGGTCCGCGCGGTGCGGAACCCGCTCGTCGACGTGCTCGGCCACTGCACCGGGCGGCTGCTCTCCGGCCGGGGCCGCCCGCCCTCGCGCTTCGACGCGGAGAAGGTTTTCGCCGCCTGCGCCGAGTCGGGCACCGCCGTCGAGATCAACTGCCGCCCGGAACGGCTGGACCCGCCGCGCGCGCTGCTCCGCCGGGCGGTGGACGCCGGGGTGCTCTTCTCGATCGACACCGACGCCCACGCGCCCGGCCAGCTCGACTGGCAGCCCTACGGCTGCGCCCGGGCCGAGGAGTGCGGCGTCCCCGCCGGACGGGTCGTCAACACCTGGACGGCGGACGGCCTGCTGGAGTGGACCCGCACCCGGCGGCCGCCCGGCGGGTGACGGGCGGCGGCCGCTGTTTCGGACGGGGCGTTCGCGGTTACCGACTCCCTGTCCGGGGCGGGCCGGTGCGGCCGGGGTGCCGGGCTCGCGGGCCCGCCCGGTCCGGTGGTCCGTTGCCCGGCCCGTTCCGCCGATCCACCCGCTGCTCCGTTCGGCTGCTCCGTTCGGCTGATCCGTTCCGCCCCTTTCCGTCCGACGCCGTCCGCCCGGCCCCGCCCCTCCGGCCGGGCGACCGGGAGGCCCCATGACCGCACCGGCGCACACCACCCCCGTCACCCTCCACGTCAACGCGGAGTTGCGGGAACTGGTGGTCGACAACCGGGCCACCGTGCTCGACGTCCTGCGCGAGGAGCTGGATCTGACGGGCACCAAGAAGGGCTGTGACCACGGGCAGTGCGGTGCCTGCACGGTGCTCGTCGGCGGCACGCGGATGAACAGCTGCCTGCTGCTGGCCGTCGCCCACGACGGGGCCCGGATCACCACCGTCGAAGGGCTGGCCGGGGGGCCCGCCCGGAGCGGCCCGCTCCACCCGCTGCAGGAGGCGTTCCTCGACCGGGACGCCTACCAGTGCGGCTACTGCACCCCCGGCCAGCTCTGCTCCGCGATCGGCGCGCTCCAGGAGATGGGCGCGGGCCTGCCGAGCGCCGTGACCCCGGCGGACCATCCGTCGGGTCTGCCGGTGCCGGCGGACGACGCGGAGATCCGGGAGCGGATGAGCGGCAACCTCTGCCGCTGCGGCGCGTACGGGAACATCGTCCGCGCGGTGGGCGACGTGGCGCACACCGGAACCGCGCCCGGCGGCCGTACCGCCGAGGGCGGCGCCTGGTGAAGCCGTTCCGCTACGAACGCGCGACCGAGGCCGGGGCGGCCGTCACCGCGCTGGGCTCCTCGCCCCGCGCCCGCTACCTGGGCGGCGGCACCAACCTCGTGGACCTGATGAAGCTCGGGGTGGAGCAGCCCGACCTGCTGGTGGACGTGACCGCGCTGCCGCACACCGCCATCGAACACACCTCCGCCGGCGGCCTCCTGGTCGGCGCCGCCGTCCGCAACAGCGAGCTGGCCGCCGACCACGCCGTGCGCACCCGCTATCCCGTCCTGTCCCAGGCCCTGCTGGCCGGCGCGTCCGGTCAGCTGCGCAACGCGGCCACGGTCGGCGGGAATCTGCTGCAGCGCACCCGCTGCCCGTACTTCCAGGATCCCGGCAAGCCCTGCAACAAGCGGGAGCCGGGGACGGGATGCCCGGCGCGCGAGGGAGTGCACCGCGAGCTGGCGGTGCTCGGCGCCTCGCCGTCCTGCGTGGCCACCCACCCCTCCGACATGGCCGTCGCCCTGGCCGCGCTGGACGCCGGGGTGCACGTGCTGACCCGGTCGGGGACGCGGACCGTCCCGGTGACCGAGCTGCACCGGCTGCCGGGCGGCAGCCCGGAGCGCGACACCGTGCTGGCCCCCGGCGATCTGATCACCCATGTGGAGCTGGGTGCCGTGCCGGAGGCGGCGGACTCGGTCTACCGCAAGGTGCGCGACCGGGCCTCGTACAGCTTCGCGCTGGTCTCGGTGGCCGCGGCCCTCCTCGTGGACGGAGGGTACGTCCGCCGGGTGCGGCTGGCGTTCGGCGGGGTCGCCGCCCGGCCGTGGCGCGCCCGGACCGCCGAGGAGCGGCTGCTGGGGGCACCGGCCACCGCCGAGTCCTTCGCGCGGGCCGTCGACGCCGAGCTCGCCCCGGCCGAGCCGCTGCGCGACAACGCCTTCAAGGTGCCGTTGCTGCGCTCGCTGACCGTGCGCACCCTGACCGAGCTGGCCGAACCGGCCGAACCGGCCGGCCGCCGGACCGGGGACGGCGGCCCGCATCCGGAGGGGCCGTGGGAGACGCCATGAGCGGAGACAGCTGCGGAGACGGCTACGGAGACGGGCCCGGCCCCGGGAACGGGGACGCCCCCGGCCCCGGCACCCGCGGCGGGGCGCGGCGCGGGCACGGCAGCGCGCTCGGTGAGCCCGTGGTCCGGCTGGAGGGGCGCGAGAAGGTCACCGGTGCCGCCCGGTACGCCACCGAACACCCGGTCGAGGGCTGTGCGTACGCCTGGCCGGTGCCCGCGGCCGTCGCCCGGGGCGAGATCACGGCGGTCGACACGGCCGCCGCGCTGGCCGGTCCCGGTGTGCTGGCCGTGCTCACCCACGAGAACGCGCCCCGGCTCGGAGATCCGGGGGACGCGACCCTGCTCGTCCTCCAGTCGCCGCGGATCGCGCACCGCGGGCAGTACGTGGCGCTCGCCGTGGCCGAGACGCTGGAGGCGGCGCGGGAGGCGGCCGCCGCGGTCCGCGTGGAGTACGCGCCGGAGCGGCACGACGCGCGCTTCACCGCGGACCATCCGGGGATGTACACGCCGGAGCGGGTCAACGGCGGCCTCCCGTCCGACCGGGTGCGCGGCGACGTCGGCATGGCGTTCGCCGCCTCGGAGGTCCGGTTCGCCGCCGCGTACCGCGTACCGCCGCTGCACAACCATCCGCTGGAGCCGCACGCCGCCACCGCGCTCTGGATCGGCCCGCGGCTGCGCGTCTACGACTCCAGCCAGGGCGCGGCCCCGGTGCGGCAGGCCCTCGCCGCTCTGTTCGGGACGGACGAGGAGCTGATCACGGTCGTCTCCGAACACGTCGGCGGCGGCTTCGGCTCCAAGGGGTCACCGCGCCCGCACGCCGTCCTGGCGGCGATGGCCGCGCGGGAGACCGGCCGCCCCGTCAAACTGGCGCTCCCCCGGAACCAGCTGGCGGCCGTCGTGGGCCACCGGCCGGCGACGGAGCACCGGGTGCGCCTCGGTGCCGACGGCATGGGGCGGATCTCGGCGCTCTCGCACGAGGTGTTCACCTACAGCTCCACCCTGGAGGAGTTCACCGAGCAGGCCGCGACCCCGGGCCGCTTCATGTACGCCAGTCCGCACAGCCGTACGACGCACCGGCTCACCCGTCTCGACGTGCCGACGCCGTCGTGGATGCGCGCCCCCGGCGAGTGCCCCGGCATGTTCGCCCTGGAGTCGGCGATGGACGAACTGGCGATCGCCTGCGGGCTGGACCCCGTGGAGCTCCGGCTCCGCAACGAGACCGCGAAGGAGCCGGACTCCGGGCGCCCGTTCAGCAGCCGGATGCTCGCCGAGTGCCTGCGCGAGGGCGCGGACCGGTTCGGCTGGCGGGACCGCGATCCGCGGCCGGGCACGCGCGCCGAGGGGCGGCTGCTCATCGGCACCGGGGTCGCCGCATCCGGCCATCCGGCGAGCGTCTCCCCCGCGGCGGCGGAGGCCCACGCGGGCGCGGACGGCTACCGGGTGCGGATCAACGCGACGGACATCGGCACCGGGGCCCGAACGGTGCTGGCGCAGATCGCGGCCGACGCCCTGGGCGCGCCGCTGGACCGGGTGCGGATCGAGATCGGCAGCAGCGATCTGCCGCAGGCCCCGGTCGCGGGCGGCTCCTCGGGCACCGCGTCCTGGGGCTGGGCGGTGCACAAGGCCTGCCGGGAACTGCTGTACGAGCTGGCGCGGCACGGCGGGACACCGCCGGAGACCGGTCTGTCGGTGTACGCCGATACGGCGGAGGAGGTCGCGGCCCGCACGCGGGAGTACGCGCGGCGGGCCTTCGGGGCCCAGTTCGCCGAGGTGCAGGTGGACAGGGACACCGGGGAGACCCGGGTGCGGCGGCTGCTCGGGGTGTTCGCGGCCGGGCGCGTCCTCAATCCGCGCACGGCGCGCTCACAGCTCACCGGCGGGATGGTCATGGGCCTGTCGATGGGGCTGATGGAACACAGCACCCTGGACCCGGACTTCGGGGACTTCGCGGAACGGGACCTGGCGATGTACCCCGTGGCGACCTGCGCCGACGTGCCCGACATCGAGGTGCGCTGGCTGGCGGAGGAGGACAGCCGGCTCAACCCGATGGGCTCCAAGGGCATCGGGGAGATCGGCGCGGTGGGCACGGCGGCGGCGGTGGCGAACGCCGTGCACCACGCCACGGGGGTGCGGGTCCGCGCCCTGCCCGTCCTCCCGGAGAAGCTGCTGCCGGGCCTGGCCGCACGGCCGCGGGACGCGGAGGTCCGGGGCGCGGAGGGAACGACTCCTCCGTAACGGCGGGCCGTCGCGGCGGGGCGGCGCGACGCCGGGGCAGGCGGGGGACGGGCCTACGGGCCCCCGCCCGCCCCGGATCAGATCGCGACCCCGCGCCCCCGCAGATAGGCCAGCGGGTCGATGTCGGAGCCGTAGCCCGGTCCCGTACGGACCTCGAAGTGCAGGTGCGGCCCGGTGCTGTTGCCGGTGGAGCCGGAGCGGCCGAGCTGCTGCCCGGCGGGGACCTGCTGTCCGGCCCGTACGGAGAGCTGGGAGAGGTGGGCGTACTGGCTGTACCGGCCGTCGCTGTGCCGCAGGACGACCTGGTAGCCGTAGGCGCCGGCCCAGCCCGCGGAGACGACCTGGCCGGAGGCCACGGCCCGGACCGAGGTGCCGGTGGCGACGGGGAAGTCGACGCCCGTGTGGTAACCGCTGGACCAGCTGCCGCCCGAGGCCCGGTACGGGGTGCTCGGCGAGACGCCCGGGACGGGCGCGGAGAAGGCGCCGGAGCCGGAGCGGGAGCTCCGCTGCTCGCCGGAGCGCTCCTGCTTCCGCTCGGCCCTCTTCTTCTCCGGGGCGGCCTTCTTCTTCTCGGCCTTCTCGGCCTTCTCGGCCTTCTTCTCCGCCTTCTTCTCCGCCTTCTTGTCGGCCTTCTTGTCGGCCTTGTGCTTCCCGGCCTTCTTCTCCGGGGCCGGGGCGGGGGCCGCCCGGCGTTCGGAGGTCTCGCGTTCCGAAGTCTCCGGAGGGCTCCCGGCACCGGACGCCTGCCCGCGCAGGGAGAGCCGCTGGCCGGGGAGGATCAGGTCCGGGTCCTCGCCGATGACCTCGCGGTTGGCCTCGTAGAGCCGCTGCCAGCCGCCGTCGACGTCGTTCCCGCGGGCGATGCCGAAGAGCGTGTCACCGCTGACGACGCGGTACGAGTCGGTGGTGCGGGAGCCGGGGGCACGGGTGGCGGAGGCGGCCTGGGCCGGGTCCTTCGCCTTCCGTTCCGCACGCTGCTGCTGCCGCTGCTCCGCCCCGGCCGCTCCGGCGGCCTTCTCCTTCTGCCGCGCGTCCTCGGCGCGCGGGCCGGACCGGTCCGCGGCCGGCGCGGTGTCCGGACCGTCGCCGCCGCGGGCGAGGCCGGCCCGCGGCCCGCAGTTCGGCCATGCGCCGGGGCCCTGGCCGTCGAGGACCTTCTCGGCTGTCGCGAGCTGCTCCGCCCGGGTGGCGAGGTCGGCGCGCGGCGCGTACCGGGTGCCGCCGAACGCCTCCCAGGTGCTCTGCGAGAACTGGAGGCCGCCGTAGTAGCCGTTGCCCGTGTTGATGTCCCAGTCGTTGCCGCTCTCGCACTCGGCGACCCGCTCCCAGGTGTCGGCGGAGGCGGCGCTCGCGCTCGCGGCGGCCACCAGCGGGAGGGCGATGCCCGCGCCTCCGGCGGTGACGGTCAACGACGCCTGGGAGATACGGCTCGGCTGGTGCCGGCGGTGCCGTCCGCGGGTGGGGGGCATCGGCTGGGGTCCTCTCCTGCGCTGGGGCCGAAAAAGGCGGCCGCGCAAGGGAGTTCGCGGGCCGTGCCCAAGATAGGCGGGCGCATTCCGCGTCACAACCGATTCCGGGAATCTGCGGGACGATTATCGGATTTCGAAGAAGTGAATCTTGAAAAGGAGCGCTGCGGGGGAAGGCCTGTTTCCCGGTGTAACCCCTGCTGATCCCTGGTGCGCCGGCAGCTGCCGGCCGGCCGTCCGCTCTTCGCCCCGGAAGATCGAATTCCGCGGCGGCTTCCCCTCCTTTTCCGGCCACCGGCCCGCGCGCCCGGCCGGAAACGGGCGAGGTGCCCGTTCCCGCGGGGCGGGAACGGGCACCTCGGATGGTGCTGTGCGGTGCGGGGAGGTCAGATGGAGACGCCCTTGCCCCGCAGGTAGGCCAGCGGGTCCACGTCGGAGCCGTAGCCCTGGCCGGTCCGGACCTCGAAGTGCAGGTGCGGGCCGGTGCTGTTGCCGGTGGAACCGGACAGCCCGAGCTGCTGGCCGCCCTGGACGGTCTGGCCGGCCGAGACGGACAGCGAGGACAGGTGGGCGTACTGGCTGAACTTGCCGTCGGCGTGCCGGACGACGACCTCGTTGCCGTACGCGCCGGCCCAGCCCGCGGAGACGACCGTGCCGGAGCCGATCGACTTCACCGAGGTGCCGGTGGCGACGGAGAAGTCGACGCCGGTGTGGTAACCGCTGGACCAGCTGCCGCCCGAGGCCCGGTACGGGGTGCTCGGGGAAGCGGCGACCGGGGCGCTGAAGCCCGCGGCGTTGGCCTGGGCCTGCTGGACGGCCGGCTTCTCGGCGGCCTTGGCCGGGGCCTTGGCCTCGGACTTCTGGGCCTTCGGCGCGGCCTTGGGGGCCTCCGCCTTCGGAGCGGCCTGCTCGCCGTCCAGCGAGTACTTCTGACCCGGGAAGATCAGGTTCGGGTTACCGCCTATGACCTCGCGGTTCCCCTCGTAGATGCTCTCCCAGCCACCCTCGACGCCCTTGGCCTCGGCGATCTTGGCAAGGGTGTCACCGCTGACGACGGTGTACGAAGAGGTCTTCGCGGTGCCGGCGTCCGACGGAGACGGCTTGGCGGCCTTCTTCTCGGCCTTCGGCGCGGCCTTGGGGGCCTCCGCCTCGGGAGCCTCGGCCTTGGGGGTGTCCGCGGCCTGGCCCTGCTGCTTGGCGCCGGTGTCGACGGCGGGGGCCTCGCCACCGCGGGTGAGACCGGCCTTGACGGAGCAGACCGGCCAGGCGCCCGGGCCCTGGCCCGCGAGCACCTTCTCGGCGATCGCGATCTGCTGGTCCTTGGTGGCGAGGTCCGCGCGCGGCGCGAACTCGGTACCACCGAAGGCGGCCCAGGTGCTCTGCGTGAACTGCAGGCCACCGTAGAAGCCGTTGCCCGTGTTGATGCTCCAGTTACCGGTGCTCTCGCACTGGGCGACCTTGTCCCAGGTCCCGACCGAAGCGGCGCTGGCGCCGGAGGCGCCGACGAGGGGGAGTACGAGGCCCGCGCCACCGGTGGTGACGGCGAGCGTGGCGATGGAAAGACGGCTGGTGCGAGTACGGCGATGACGTCCGCGAGACATAGGGGTATTTCCTCTCCTACGCCTACGAGGTGAGCTGTCGGGTTCGGGCTGGAGTTGCCCGGACGCATTCGGTCGGCCGGCTCGGCCGGCCTGCGCGTCTTCACCCCGAGCCGCACCGTGTGGTGTGTCACACGGTCCGGCGACTTACCTTTGGGTCCCCCGCTCCTGCCGTGGTGCGTCGTGGTTTCCCTCCTCCGGCGGCAGGATTCGGCGTTCCGGAGGAAGAATGCCCGCCAAGCTTTCGGCGGAGCAGCGGCAAACGTAAGCGCTCGGTTTTCACCAAAGCAAGGAGAAGTCGGACAGCCGGGTGTTTACCGGCGGTATTTGCGGGGATGGCGTGACGCGGTGCGCACAACTCCCGGCAAAGAGCGACGAAAATCCTCGCCGTTCGCCGCCCGGAAACAGCAGAGGGTTACATCCTCGACGGAACAGCGGCATTCGGATGCATTGCGTCACCTTTCCCCTCCGCATTCTGTGAAGCGCGTCACCGGTGAATGTTTTGTCCGTTTTGAGGTGTTCTCGGGCGGGAGTGGAGCGGCGGCCGGGGTCGCCGCCGGGCTGCCCGCCCCCTTCCCGCGGCCGGCGTCTACGATCATGGCCACCGGGCGCCGGGCCACTCCCCGGCCGCCTCCCGGACCCGGCCGACGGAGGACTGCCGCCGTGACCACCACCCCCCTGCCCCGCGCCGCGGCGGCGCCCGCACCGGTCCTGCTGCGGGCCGAGCGGCTCGCCCGCACCGAGGACGGAGCCTGCCGCCACGCCCTGCTGTGGCGCGCCGGGCCGGGCTGGCGGATGGCCAGCAGCGCCGTACTCGGCGGCGGCCTCGGTGAACGCGGCTGGGTGCTCAACGCCCAGGTGCGCCCCGGCTACACCCGGACCGATCCCGCCCGCCATCTGGCCGGGCTGGCCCGGGACGCCGGGCTGGCCGGGCCCGGTGTGGGGCTGATGACGGCCGCCGAGGTGGACGCGTGCACTCGCGCCGCCGACGGCGGTGTGGAGGCGCTGGTGACCACCGGCATCGGCGTCTCCGGCTGGGCCGCCTCCCCCGACCCGGGCTCCCCGGCACCCCCGCCGCCGGGCACGATCAACATCGTCGTCGCCGTACCGGCCCCGCTCGGCGACGCCGCACTCGTCAACGCCGTGGCCACGGCGACCGAGGCCAAGGTCCAGGCCCTGCTCGACGCGGGCTTCGACTGCTCCGGCACCCCCTCGGACGCGGTGTGCGTCGCGGCCCGCGCCGCCCGGCCCGGCGAGGAGCCTGAGGCCTTCGGCGGGCCGCGGTCGCTCTGGGGCGCGCGGCTGGCACGGGCCGTCCACACCGCCGTACGGGAGGGCGCCCGGCGGGAGCGGGAACGCACGGCGGCGGGCCTCGGCGGGCCGGCGCCGCATCCCCGCTCCCTGCCGGGCTGCCGCGCGGAGGTCTGAACCGCCGCCGGCGCGGGGGCGGCCGGCGGCCGCGGTGCCCGTCACAGCGGGGCCAGCATCTGCCGGCGGGCGGCCGGGTCCACCTCGTCGATCCAGCGCGCGGCCCCGTCGAGTACGGAGGAGCGCGGCGCCGCGGCGAGATGGACGGTCATGCCGATGGCCCGCCCCAGCCGGTCCGGGAGGCCGTCGAAGAGCGCCCCGCCGCCCGTGACCACCAGCCCGCGCTCCACGATGTCGTCCGCGACGCCGCCGGGGCAGTTGCCGATGGCCGTGACGACCAGCCGGGCGATGCGCCGGATCTCCGGCTCGATGATGTCCCGCAGCTCCCCCGCCGCGACCGAGACGGTCTTGGGCAGATCGGTGACGCGGTCCCGGCCCCGGACCGGCAGCCGGGTGCCGGGCGCGGTCTCCGCCACCCGGCCGAGACCGGTCTTGACGGCCTCGGCCGCGCTGGTGCTCAGCGCCAGGGTGTGCTCGCGCTGGAGGTGGGTGACCAGGGCGGACGTCACGGCGTCGCCCGCGACCGGCGAGGACTCGGCGGAGACCAGGGTGCCGAAGGCGAAGGCGCAGATCTCCGTGGTCCCGGCGCCGATGTCGACGATCATGGTGCCGCCGGAGTCCCAGAGCGGCAGCCCGGCACCCAGGGCCGCGAGCATCCCCTTGGGCAGCAGCCGCACCCAGCGGGCACCGGCCTGGAGCAGCACCTCCTCGGCGGCGATCCGCTGCACCTCGGTGGCGGACGCGGGGACGCCCGTCACGACCCCCGGCGGCAGCAGACCGCGCCGGGAGGGGCCGCCGTCGCCCAGCGCGTGCCGGAGCAGCAGGGCGGCGGCGTCGAAGTCGGTGACGACACCGCGGCTGAGCGGCACCACCGCCTCGATGTCCGGCGGGGTGCGGCCGAGGATCCGGCCCGCCTGGTCGCCGACGGCGACCACCTGCCGGGACCCGGTGGTCACCGCGATGACGGACGCGCCGTCGTAGCGGTGGCCTCCGCGCGGCCCGCGGACGCGGAGGCGGGAGGTGCCGAGGTCCACCGCTACGGGGGGTCCGCCGGAGGTGCGGGACCAGCGCATGGGGAGTCCTTTCCGGACGGCTGCTCTCCGGGTCAGACTCGCGCGGACGGGGCCGGCGGCGGGCGAGGCGCTCCCCTCACTCCCTCGAAAGTGTGATGATCGGCCCGCAGGGGCCGCCCGCACGGCCCCGCCGCCCGTCCCGCCGCGGGCCGCCCTCCCGGCGTCAGCCGGCGACTTCCGAGCGGTCTCCGCCCCAGAGCGTGTGGAAGCTGCCCTCGCGGTCCACGCGCCGGTAGGTGTGCGCCCCGAAGTAGTCGCGCTGGCCCTGGGTGAGCGCGGCCGGCAGCCGCTCGGCGCGGAGCGCGTCGTAGTAGGCGAGGGCGGCGGAGAAGCCGGGCGTCGGCACCCCGTACGCCACGGCCGTGCCGACCACCGTGCGCCAGTCCCGCTGCGCCGCGCCGATCTCCCCCGCGAACTCGCGGTCGGCCAGGAGCGTGGGCAGCTTGGGGTCGGTGTCGAAAGCGGCGCGGATGCGGTCGAGGAACGCGGCCCGGATGATGCAGCCGCCGCGCCAGATCGCGGCCACCGCCCCCGGGTCGATCGTCCAGCCGTACTCGCCGGCGGCCGCGTCGATCATGTTCCAGCCCTGGGCGTAGGAGACGACCTTCGAGGCGTAGAGCGCCTGCTCCACCTGGTCCGCGAAGTGCCGGGCGTCCTCCGCCCCGAGCGTCGCGCGCTGCGGGCCCGGCAGGCCCCCGGCGGCCTGCCGCAGCCCCGCGTGGCCGGAGACGGAGCGGGCGAAGACCGCCTCGGCGATACCGGAGACGGGAACACCCAGGTCGAGCGCCGTCTGCACCGTCCAGCGGCCGGTGCCCTTCTGGCCGGCGCTGTCGGCGACGACGTCCACGAACGGCCGGCCGGTCGCGGCGTCGGTGTGGGCCAGGACCTCGGCGGTGATCTCGATGAGATACGAGTCGAGGCGGCCGGTGTTCCAGGTGCGGAAGATCTCCGCGATCTCGGCGGGCCGGTAGCCGGCCACCTGGCGCAGCAGGTCGTAGGCCTCGCCGATGAGCTGCATGTCGGCGTACTCGATGCCGTTGTGCACCATCTTGACGAAGTGCCCGGCGCCGTCCGCACCGATGTGGGTGCAGCAGGGCGTGCCGTCGGCGGCCTTGGCGGCGATGTCCTCCAGCAGCGGGCCGAGCGCGGCGTAGGCCTCGGGCGAGCCGCCGGGCATGATGCTGGGCCCGTTGAGCGCGCCCTCCTCCCCGCCGGAGATCCCGGTGCCGACGAAGTGGAGGCCGCGCTCGCGCAGCGCGGCCTCCCGGCGGCGGGTGTCCTCGAAGTGGGCGTTGCCGCCGTCGATGATCATGTCGCCGGCTTCGAGCAGCGGGGCGAACTCGTCGATCACCGCATCGGTGGACATGCCCGCCTTCACCATGATCACCACGCGGCGGGGCCGCTCCAGCGAGGCGACGAAGGCGGCCGGGTCGTCGGACGGGAGGAAGGTGCCCTCGTGGCCGAACTCCTCGACCAGGGCCCGGGTCCGGGTCGCGGTGCGGTTGTGCAGCGCCACGGTGTGGCCGTGCCGGGCGAGATTGCGGGCCAGGTTGCGGCCCATCACCGCCAGCCCGGTGACCCCGATCTGCGCCTTCGTCCCGGTGTCTGCCATATCTCAAGACTCCCTCGGTGGCGGGGTGGCCCCGCGTCTGTGCGTCTGCTGCGGTCGCCGCGCTTCCGGCGGCCCGCCGTACCTCCGCGGGCCGGCCCGCGGGTGACCGGGCCGCTAGGCCCAGGTCCACTCGCGGATCTCGGGCATGTCCTGGCCGTGCTCCCGGATGTACGAACGGTGTTCGTTGCGCTTGTCCTTCATCAGCTGGCGGACCCCGATCGCCCGGAGTGCCAGCCCGGGCACCCGGTCGATGACGTCCATCACCAGCCGGTAGCGGTCCATGTCGTTCAGCACGACCATGTCGAACGGTGTCGTGGTGGTGCCCTGCTCCTTGTAGCCCCGGACGTGGATGTTGGCGTGGCCGTTCCGCCGGTAGGTGAGCCGGTGGATCAGCCACGGATAGCCGTGGTAGGCGAAGATGACGGGCTTGTCGGCGGTGAATACGGCGTCGAACCCGTGATCGTTCAGCCCGCTGGGATGTTCCGTGTGGGGCAGCAGCCGCATCAGGTCGACGACATTGACCACCCGGACGGCCAGATCGGGCAGATGCGCGCGGAGCAGCGAGGCCGCGGCCATGACCTCCTGGGTGGGCACGTCGCCCGCGGCGGCGAGGACCACGTCCGGCTCCCGGCCGGTGTCGCTGCCGGCCCAGTCCCAGACGCTGACGCCGCGCTCCACGTGGTTGACGGCGTCGTCGAGGGAGAGCCAGTCGAAGCAGGGCTGCTTCCCGGCCGCGACGATATTGATCAGATCCCGGCTGTCGAGGGTCTTCCCGGCGACGGCCAGCAGGGTGTTGGCGTCCGGCGGCAGATAGACCCGGATGGTCTGCGGGTCCTTGTTGACCATGTGGTCGATGAAGCCGGGGTCCTGGTGCGAGAAGCCGTTGTGGTCCTGCCGCCAGACGTGCGAGGTGAGCAGGTAGTTCAGGGAGGAGAGCGGCATCCGCCAGGGCAGTTGGCGGGAGACCTTCAGCCACTTGGCGTGCTGGTTCGCCATGGACGTCACGATGTGGATGAACGCCTCGTAGGAGGAGAACAGTCCGTGCCGCCCGGTCAGGAGATAGCCCTCCAGCCAGCCCTGGCAGTTGTGCTCGGAGAGCATCTCCAGCACCCGGCCGTCGCGGGCGAGATGCTCGTCGGTGGACAGGATCTCGTCCTGCCAGCCCTTGCCGGTCGCGTCGTAGACGTCCTGGAGGCGGTTGGAGGCGGTCTCGTCCGGGCCGAACAGCCGGAAGTCGCGGCTCTTCTCCGTCCGCCGCATCAGGTCGCGCAGCAGCCCGCCGAGGATCCGGGTGGGCTCGTGCAGGGTGGCGCCCGGCTCGGGCACCTTGACCGCGTAGTCCCGGATGGCCGGCACCGGCAGGCTGCGCAGCAGGCGGCCGCCGTTGGTGTGCGGGTTGGAGCCGAGCCGCCGGTCCCCCGCGGGGACGTGGGCCAGCACCTCGGGGAGCGGCCGGCCCTGCTCGTCGAAGAGCTCCTCCGGCCGGTAGGAGCGCATCCACTCCTCCAGCTGCCGCAGATGCCCGGGGCTCTCCCGCAGGCCGGACAGCGGTACCTGGTGGGCGCGCCAGGTGCCCTCCACCGGTTTGCCGTCGACGGTGGCCGGTCCCGTCCAGCCCTTGGGCGTCCGCAGGACGATCATGGGCCAGCGGGGGCGCACGGCCGCCCCGTCCTCGCGGGCCGCCCGCTGGTGCCCGGCGATCCGGTCCAGGCAGTGGTCGAGGGCGGCGGCCATGGCGTGGTGCACGGCGGCCGGGTCGTCGCCCTCGACGTACACTGGTTCGTGGCCGTAGCCGCGGAGCAGCTGGTCCAGCTCCTCGTGCGGGAGGCGGGAGAGGACCGCCGGGTTGGCGATCTTGTACCCGTTGAGGTGGAGGATCGGCAGGACGGCGCCGTCGTGCACCGGGTCGAGGAACTTGTTGCCGTGCCAGCCGGTGGCCAGCGGGCCCGTCTCGGCCTCCCCGTCGCCGACGATCGCGGCGACGACCAGACCCGGGTTGTCGAACGCGGCGCCGTAGGCGTGGCTCAGCGCGTAGCCCAGCTCGCCGCCCTCGTGGATGGAGCCCGGGGTCTCCGGGGCGACGTGGCTCGGCACCCCGCCGGGGAAGGAGAACTGCCGGAACAGCCGGGCCATGCCCTCGGCGTCGCGGGAGACGTCCGGGTAGACGTCGGAGTAGCTGCCGTCCAGCCAGCAGCAGGCGAGGGTCGCCGGGCCGCCGTGCCCGGGGCCGGTGACGTGGATGGCGTCCAGGTCCCGGGCCCTGATCACCCGGTTGAGGTGGGCGTAGATCAGGTTGAGGCCGGGGGTGGTGCCCCAGTGCCCCAGCAGCCGCGGCTTGATGTGCTCCACGGAGAGCGGCTCGGCCGGCAGCGGGTTGGCGAGCAGGTAGATCTGGCCCACGGCCAGATAGTTCGCGGCCCGCCAGTAGCGGTCCAGCGTGGCGAGGTCGTCGTCGGACAGGTGTGCTGCCTGAGCCGTGGCCATACTGTTCGCCTCTCGAATCAGCCGTGTGCGGTCAGCGGTGCGTGGCCGGCGGTACGGGGCCGGCCGTGCGTGCGGGCCGGGGCACGGCCGCGGCCGCGCCGCGCGCCCGGCTCGGCGGGTGTCCCGCCGCACCACCCCATACTCCCCCGATCCGCCGCGAAGTCACCGGAGATCAGCCGGAGTTCTCCGCCACGGCCGCCACCGCCTCGTCGAGTTCCCGCCGCTCCCGGCGGGCCCGTCGGCGGTCCTCCGCGGTGGCCTCGGTGATGTCCAGGAAGATCTGGTCGACCAGGGGCCAGGCGCTCTCCATGGCGTCCTTGATCCGCTCGGACACCTCCTCGACCTCCTCGCTGTCGAGCCCGCCGATCAGGTCGACGCGCGCCGCGACGAGCGTGGAGTCCATGCCCAGCCGCATGGTGAGCAGCACGGTGACGGTGTCGATCTCCGGCTGCTCGTCGAGGAAAGTGTGAATCTCCTGCCGCAGGGCCGGGTCGAGCGCCACACCGATGAGCTGGTCCCGGTTCTCCCGGCCGAGCCGGTAGGCGACGTAGACCAGCAGGACACCGATCAGCATCGAGGCCCACGCCTCGTACACGATGTCGCCGGTGGCCATGTGCAGACCCATCCCGGCCGCGGCCAGCAGCACGCCGAGGCACGCCGTGCCGTCCTCGGCGAGGACCGTGCGCAGCGCGGGGTCGGTGCCGGCGCGCAGCTGGCCGATCATGCCGCGCCGGTTGCGGCGGGCGTGGCCGCGGAGCTGGTGGAGCGCCTTGAGCAGGGAGGTTCCCTCGGCGAGCAGGGCGATGCCGAGCACGACGAGCCCGGCCACATAGCCGTCGAGGCTCTCCGAGGAGCCGGAGCCCAGGGCGCTGATGCCCTGGTAGAAGGAGAAGCAGCCGCCCATCACGAAGATGCCGACGGCCGCGAGCAGGGACCAGAAGAAGCGCTCCTTGCCGTAGCCGAAGGGGTGCTCCGCGTCGGGCTCCTTGCGGCTGCGCCGCAGGGATGCCAGCAGGAAGACCTCGTTCATGCTGTCGGCCACCGAGTGCGCCGCCTCCGACAGCAGGGCGGGTGAACCGGCGAACAGTCCGCCCAGCGCCTTGGCCAGCGCGATGACGAGGTTCGCGGCAAGCGCGACGAGGACGGTCATCCGCGTCCTCTTGTCCTCTCTGCGCCGCTTGTCGGCCAGCTTCCGGCGCTTGTCCCGCAGGGTGCTCATGGTTGGGCCACTCTCCCCGTTCCTCGACTGGCCGGTCGCCTACCCTGCGTGGCGTCCATGACGCGCGGTGACCGCATGCCCCGTGATCACGGTCGGGCGGGCCCGGACGCGGAGGGCGCACAGGGGGCCCAGGGGGCGCGGGGGCGCGGGGCGCTACCCGCCGGGCGGGGTCTCGCGGCAGCTCAGCTCGTCCCCGGTGACGGGGGCCCCTTCGACGCCGCTCCGGTCGTGGACGACGGGGACCACCCGGCCGGCGATGGGGCCGACGGTCACCCGGAAGACCCGGCCGAGCCCCTCGGTCTCCCGCACCCGGGCGTTCGGCAGTGCGGCGGCCAGGGTGGGCGCGGCGCGCCGCAGCCTCGGGTCGTGGGCGATCTCGGTCGGCCGCGCCTGGGCGGGGCCGCCGCCGGACCCGGCCGTGACCCCCACGACGGTGAAGCCGTTCGCCCGCAGCTTCATGGCCAGCCGCGCGGCGCTGCCCGGCTCGGCCCCGGGTCCCTCCGCCACGCTGACCCGCAGTTTGCGGGGGGCGACGGCGACGGGGACCGGGCGGATCTCGCCGGGCCGGGTCTCCGGGACGATCGGCCGGTCGGCGCGGACGGCCGCGAAGAGGGCCTCCGCGCGGGGCTCGTCCCAGACGAGGGTGGAGCCCCAGCCGGGGACCCGGTGGTCGAAATCCCTGATGGGAACGGTGGCGAACTCGGCGGCGGAGCTCGGCAGCTTCCGCAGCGCCCGGCCGAGGCCGGCCAGCTTCGGCAGGGTCAGGCCCTCGTCGGTGCGTACGGAGCGGAGCAGGGCCCGCGCGCTGCGGGAGAACCCGTCCCCGCCGGAGGGCGTCCGGTCGCCGGAGAAGAGGTTCTCCATCAGCGAGACGAGGAAGCGCTGCTGCCGCCGGACCCGGCCGAGGTCGCCGGGGGGATCCAGCCGGCGGGCGCGGACGTACTTCAGCGCGTCCGTGCCGTCGACGTGGTGGGTGCCGGGCGGGAGGTCGAGGCCGGACTTGTCGTCCTTGAGGGGCTTGTCGGTGCAGACCTCGCCGCCGCCGAGCCGGTCGACCGTGCGGACGAAGCCGGTGAAGTCCGTCTCCAGGTAGTGGTCGACCCGGATACCGGTCGCGTGCTCGACCGCGGCCACGGTGAGGGCGGGGCCGCCGTGCTTGTGCGCCGCGTTGATCTTGCCCCAGTGGCGCACCGGCCCGGTGCCGGTCGCGGGGGACGCGGACCCGGCGGCTTCCGGCCGGGACGGTTCCGGCCCCGCGGTCCCGGGGCCGGGCGGGGCCGCGGCGCCGGAGGCCCCGGCGGGGCTCCCCGGGGCCGGGGTCCGGGTGGCGGGAGGCTCGGTGTGCGGGGGGAACTCGGCGTAGGAGTCCCGCGGGATGCTGATGACGCCGACCCGGCGCCGGTCCGCCGAGACATGCAGCAGCATCATCACGTCCGTGCAGTCGCAGCCCTCGCCGCCGACGAACAGCCGCCGTTTCTCCGCCCGCGAGAGCCCGGTGCGCCCGTCCAGGCCCACCAGGAGGAAGGTCGTGCCGGGCGTCGGCCGCGGCCGGCCGGTCAGCCCCTCGAAGGGTGAGAGGCGGGGTCCGCCGGCCTCCGGACCGGGCCGCGCCGGGGGCTCCGGGGCCTCGGAGGACGGGGCGCAGCCACCGGCCAGCAGGGCCGCGCAGAGGACGACGGCCACCCGGGACCGGGCTCTCCGGGTGCGTACGGGGAGGACTGGACGGAACATGGGAAGACCTCCGCGATACGGTGACCTCCGCAGGCTAGGCACGGCGCGCGGGGAGGTGCGCGGTGCGCACGCCGCGCCCGGCAGGCGGCCACCCGGAAGGCGGAACGCGTTGCCGCGATGACGCGTCTTCCTCGGTGACAGGACGGGCAGGGGTGTCCGGATCGCGTCGTGTTCTCACGGCGTCCCGCATCCGCCGGCCGATCACGTCCCATGATTGCGCGGCCGCTGGGCAAGAGGGGTGTAATGAACGGTAAGGAGGAGGTGCAGCCGCATGGTCGTGGTGGAGTCCAGCCGGGCGAGCACCGCTGACGCCCGGCACGCGGCCGCGGAGTTCGTCTCCTCCGCGTGTCCGGGGGTGGACGCCGACGCGGTCGTGCTGGTCGTATCGGAATTGGTGGCGAACGCCGCCCGGCACACCCCGGGATGGTGGCGGCTGCGGCTCGGCACCCGCAACGACGCGCTGATCATCGATGTGGAGGACCGCAGCGAGGTCCCCCCGGCCATCCGTCCGACCTCGGATCTCACGGGCGGCGGCGGGCTCGGCCTGATCATGGTCCAGCGGCTCTCCGACGAGCTGGAGGTCCTTCCGCGCCCCGGCGGCAAGACGGTCCGCGCCCGTTTCCCCCTCTACGCCAAGGCCCCGGCCTGAGCCGTTCGCCGACGTTTCGTTTCTCTCCGCCCCGCCCCGGTCACCGCCGGTGAGGCGGTCGCCGTTCACACGCGCGGGCGGACCGCCGCGCCACGGGGCGCTCCGGCGGCCGGCGCTTCCCCCCGGCCGGCCCTCTCGTCCGCCCGGCTCGAACCCCCTCCGCCCTTCCGGCCCGGCTCCCCCCTCGGGCACCGCGGACGGATCGGCCCGCTCTGTCCCGTATCAGCGGGGATGTCGCGCACCGGTTCCGGCAACGGGCGGCCCTCGCACGGCGCGTCGCGGACGGAGCGGCCGTACGGGGGCGGACCATCGGCATGACGCCACCCGCATCACAGGAGGGAACATCGTGGCCACCACACGCACCGCGCACACGGTCTGGGAAGGCAATCTGCTCGAGGGCCGGGGCACCGTCACCCTCGATTCCTCCGGATGCGGGGAGTACGCGGTCTCGTGGCCGTCCCGCGCCGAGGAGCCCGACGGCCGGACGAGCCCGGAGGAGCTGATCGCCGCGGCGCATTCGAGCTGCTTCTCGATGGCCCTCTCCAACGGCCTGTCGAAGGCCGGGACCCCGCCGGCCCGGCTGACGACCCGGGCCGAGGTCACCTTCCAGCCGGGCACGGGTATCACCGGGATCCATCTGACGGTGTCGGGCGAGGTTCCCGGGATGGACGAGGAGGCGTTCACCGCGGCGGCCGAGGACGCCAAGGTGAACTGCCCGGTGAGCCAGGCCATGACCGGGACGACGATCACTCTGACCGCCTCGCTGGGCTGACCCGGCCCCGGCGCCCGGGCGCCGCCGCCCGGCCCGCGGGCGGCGGCGCGTCCCGGGGGACGGGCGTCAGAGCCGGACGCCCTTGGAGGCGAGATACGACCGCGGGTTGATGTCGGACCCGTACTCCGTGCTCTGCCGCACCTCGAAGTGGAGGTGCGGGCCGCTCGACCGGCCGGTGTTGCCGGAGAGGCCGAGGAGCTCTCCCGGGCCCACCCTCTGCCCCGGGGCCGCGTCGATCCGGGAGAGGTGGGCGAAGAGCAGGTACTGGCCGCCCTCGGTCCGCAGGGTCACCAGATGGCCGTAGGCCCCGCCCCAGCCGGCCGTCACGACCTCGCCCGGACCGGGCGAACGCACCGGGGTGCCCACGGGGACGGCGAAGTCGACGCCCGTGTGGCGGCCGGCGAGCCAGCCGCCGGGGATGCCGTAGGCGGCGGACACCTCGGCGCCGGCCACGGGGCGGGTCCAGCCGTCCGCGGCGCCGGCCCCGGAGGCCGGCCGGGGGGCGCGGCGGGCCGGGGCGCCCGCGCCATCCGTGTCCTCCCGCGTTCCACCGGCGCCGGCGGCGGTGTCCGGCGGCCTCCCGGGTTCCCACGGGCTGCCACCGCGCGGGCCCGGGCTGCCGTGGGTGCGGGCCCGGTCGTCGCGCTCGGCCAGGTACCGGTGGCTGATGTCCATACCCGCGCCCCAGGTCGGGCTGGCGGTGAGCAGCACTCCCGCTATCCCGGCGGCGCCCCCGCGCAGCAGCCGGGGCATCACGCGGGGCCTGCGGCCCTCGACGGCGCCGTCGGCGGATCGGTTCGCGCCGGATGTGCGTACCGCGGTCATGGACGTTCCTCTCCTACCGGTCTCCTGCTGTCCGGTGTCATGGACGGGACGGGAAAAGGCGGACGGGAAAAGGGGTGGACGGGGGCGGGCCGGGCGGTACGTCCCCGCGGCGGGGCGGGGACGTACCGGAGGGACCCGCCGGCGGGTCACGGCCCGCGCCGGCGTGGCACGGCCTCAGCCCGTGTCGTCGCGGCGGCGGCGCAACGCCAGCACGGAGCCGCCCGCGGCCAGTGCCACCAGCCCGGTGCCGGCCGCGGCCGTGCCGGCGTTCATGCCGCCGGACCCGCCGCCCTCACCGGCCTGCGACCCGCGCCAGGCACGATGGCCCACGGTGAAGTGGCCCACCACCGCGTCTCCGCTGCTCCGGCAGTGCGCCCGCACCCAGTAGGTGCGGCCGGGCTTGGCGTCGTCCTTGACCCTGGCGGCGCCGACGAAGGTGCGGTGGCTCTGCCGGTGGAGGGTGACCTCCCGGGCCAGTCCGAAGGACTTCGCGGTCATCCGGCGGTCCTCGCAGCCGCTCTTCACACTGATGACCACATGGGCCCCCGCCTTCGGCATGTGCGGGCTGATCCTCATCCGGGAGTCCGGGTGTCCGCCGGCCTGCGACGCCGTGGCGGCACCCCCCAGGGCTATCGCGGTCAGAGCGGTGGTGGCGAGAACGCGGGAGACGATGCGCATGTGGGTGCTCCTTCCGGCGGGGAGGCGGACCGGCGTCCGCTCGGGCTCCGCGCCATCGGCACCATGCAAGCCCGACGGGCCGTCAACCGCGCGCGGCGGAACGGCGTCCACCGTCCCGCCAATGGAGCAGCCCCGGGTCCCGCGTCTGCCGCATCGGTGCAGGTGACGGGGGGTGCCCGGTCGGGTGCGGCGCGTCGTGGCGCGTCGTGGCGGGTCGCGGCCGAGCGGGTGACGGGCTCCGCCGTCCGCGTGCGACCCTGGCCCGGTGTACGAGGAGAGACGTTCCGCGCGCGTGCCCGCCGTCGTGTGGTCCCGCACGGCGGGGGCCCGGCAGCAGCGGGTACTGCCCGACGGCTGCACCGATCTGATCTGGGACGGCACGGAACTCTTCGTCGCCGGGCCCGACACCCGGGCGCACCTGCCGGACGCCCCGCCCGGCACCCGCTACACCGCCCTGCGGTTCCCGCCCGGCACCGGTCCGGTCGTCTTCGGCGTACCCGCCCACGAGTTGAGGGACCGGCGGCTCCCGCTGGCCGCGCTCCGCCCGGAGGCGGAGGTACGGCGGCTGGCCGAACGCGTGGCCGGGGCGGCAGATCCGGCGGAGGTGCTGGAGCGGGCCGCGGCGCAGGCGTTGCGCGGCGCGGGCCCGGCCGATCCGCGCCGGGCGGCGGTCGTGGCGGGACTGCGCGCGGGACTGCCCGTGGCGGAGGTCGCCGAGCGGGCGGGGCTCGGCGTGCGGGCGCTGCACCGGCTCTCCCTGGCAGCGTTCGGCTACGGGCCGAAGACGCTGGCGCGGATCCTGCGGATGAACCGGGCGCTGGACCTGGCCCGGGCGGGCCGCCCCCTCGCGGAGACGGCGGCCCTCGCGGGCTACTGCGACCAGGCCCATCTCACCCGCGAGGTGCGGGCGTTGGCGGGCCTGCCGCCGGCGCTGCTCCTGGCCCCGCCGCCCTCCGGCTGACGGGTGCGCACCGCCCGCCCGGGGCCCGGCCGTTCAGTCCGTGTCCGGGAGCGGGGCGAAGAGGTCGACGGCGTTGCCGTCCGGGTCGGTGAGGATCGCGTAGCGCTGCCCCCAGGCGGCATCCCAGGGCGCGCGTCCGCCGTGGCCGGTGGCGGCGAACGCGGCGTACACCGCGTCGACGTCCTCCGGGGAGTCGCAGGCGAAGGCCAGGGTGATCGCGGGGCCGCCGCTCGGGGGCGTCCAGTCCGGGTCGGAGGACCGGACGCTCTCGGCGGTGTCCCAGAGCAGCCGCGGACCACCGGGCAGCGCCGCTTCCACGTGCGGGCCGCCGGCGTCCCCGGGGATGTCCAGGCCGAGCCGGCGGTAGAAGGCGAGGGAGGCGGACAGGTCGGCCGTGACCAGGCCCACGGCGTCGAATCGAGGCGTCATGGGGGCACCGTAGGCACCGGTCCCGGCCCGGGTCTTGTACGGATCGGACACCGCGCGGCGGGGTGCGCGGCGCCCCGGGCCCCCGCGACCCCGGCCGCTCAGGGGGCCAGTCCGCGGTCGGCGAGCCAGCGCAGCTGCTCCTCCGTCTGGGAGGCGCCGCCGCCGGAGTGGTCGGCGAAGTGCCACACCCGCATCTCCCGGTCACCCTTGTACGCGTTGTGGGCGGCGTAGACGGTGGAGGGCGGGCAGACCGGGTCCATCAGCCCGACGCTGAACAGCGCGGGCGCGCCGGCCCGGGGAGCGAAGTGGACGCCGTCGAAGTAGTCGAGGGTGGTGAAGACCCGCTCGGGGTCGACGCGCTTGTGCCGGCCGAGGTACTCGGCCAGCTCCGGGTACGGGCCGAAGGCCGCGAGTTCCGCGCCCCGCCGGTAGTGGCAGAGGAACGGGACGTCCACGAGGGCGGCGGCGACCGTGTCCCCGGCGAGGGCCGCCGCGGCCAGCGCCAGCCCGCCGCCCTGGCTGGCCCCGGCGACGACGACACGGTCGGGGTCCACGGCGGGGTGCTCGCGGATGACGTCGACGGCGCGGACACAGTCCGTCATCAGCCGCCGGTAGTAGTGGTGTTCCGGGTCGTCGATACCGCGTGTCATGTAGCCGCCGACGTACTGGGTACCGGGGACGGGGTCCGGGTCGGGGGTGTCGTGGCCCTGGCCGCGGCTGTCCACGACGAGGTGGGCGTAGCCGGCGGCGCTGTACACCAGGTGTTCGAGGGGCCGCCCGCGGCCGCCGCCGTACCCGAGGTACTGGACGACGGCGGGCAGCGGCTCCCGGGCCCCGCGCGGCAGCAGCAGCCACGCGGCGACCGGCTGGCCGCCCCAGCCGGGGAACCGCACGTCGAAGACCTCCACGGTGCCGAGCAGCGGCTCCTCCACGGGCCGGTACCCGGCCGTGCCGCCGCCCGCCGCGCCGCGTGCCGCGGCGACGGTGCCGGCCCAGAAGGCGTCGAAGTCCGCGGGCTCGGGTGTCCCGGCGCGGTACGTGCGCAGCTGGTCCAGCGGCAGATCGGTCAGCGGCATGGGTCCCCTCCTCCGGCGCGCCCGTGCCGGGGCGCGTCCTGCTCGGCCGTGTCCGGGGAGCGGTGATCGTTCCGCGCGCCCCGCTCTCAGAGCCCTGCCCCATCGGACGGCGTGGATGCCCCGGCGGGGTCCGCGGTTGCGCTCAGCCCGGGAGGTGCCGGAGCCAGGCGGGGCGGCCGGCGCGGGTGGCGGCGGCGCGGTCGGCCTCGGCGCGGCGCAGCTCTTCGGGGGTGGCGAAGCCTCCGGGAAGCCACTCCGCGGAGCGGGCGGCGCGGGCCGCGAGATGCGTCACATAGGCCTCGCGCAGTTCGGCGGGCGAGCTGAAGCCGGGCTCCTCCGCCAGCCATGCGTCGGGGACGAGAGCGGCCACCTCGCGCAGCAGGTCCGCGGTGACCAGCGGCGCCAGCTCCGCGCGGGCCGCGGCCACGTCGGGGACGTACGGGCCGAGCGCGTGGCCCGTGAGGGGGTAGCGCTGGGCGACATGGGCGGGGGCCCGGTCCCAGCGGTGGTGGAAGACGAGGGCCGCGCCGTGGTCGATGAGCCACAGCCGGCCGTGCCAGACCATCAGATTCGGGCTGTTCCAGGTCCGGTCGACGTTGCCGGTGAGAGCGTCGAACCAGATGATCCGCCCGGCCTCGGCCGGGCCGGGGGTCAGCTCGGCCGGGGTCCAGTCGCGTGCGCCGGGCAGCAGGTCCATGCCGAGGTTGAGACCGGCGCTGGACCGCAGCAGGTCCTGGATCTCCCGGTCGGGCTCCCCGGCGGCGACGGCCGGATCGAAACGGACCCGCACGAGCCGCGGCACCGGCAGGCCCAGGCGGCGGCCGAGTTCACCGACGAGCACTTCGGCGACCAGCGCCCTGCGCCCCTGCGCGGCGCCGGTGAACTTGACGACGTACGTGCCCAGGTCGTCGGTCTCGACGACGCCGGGGACGGAGCCGCCGGCGCGGAGCGGCATGACGTACCGGAGCGCGGTCACCTCGTCCAGCACCGCCGCTCCCCTCCCCCGTGCCCCCGGGCCGCGGGCCGCCGGCCGTCCGCGGGCCGTCCTTCCCGGTCCAGCTGTCAATGGTACCGAGGGCGGCGGCGTTCCCCTCAGGGCTTTTGCCGTGAGCGCCTGGTGCGGGTCGGCGGCGGGGACGCTGGTGCCGGGCCGCGGGGCCGGTGGGCCGGCGCGGGGGCAGGCGGGCCGGCCGGCTCCGGTCAGGCAGCTCCGGTCAGTCGGCGCCGAACATCTTCAGCAGCTCGGTCTTGGCGAACATCCGGGCCGTGTCGACCGCCGAGGGAGTGCCGAGGGACGGGTCGGCACCGCCCGCCAACAGGGCGCGCACCACGCCGTCCTCGCCCTTGAACACCGCGCCGGCCAGCGGGGTCTGGCCCCGGTCGTTGGCGCGGTCCGGGTCCGCGCCGCGGGCGAGCAGGGCCTCCACCACGGCCGTGTGGCCGTGGTAGGCGGCGAGCATGACGAGGGTGTCGCCCTTGTCGTTGGTGAGGTTCGCGGGCACGCCCGCGTCGAGGTAGGCCGCGAGCCGCTCCGCGTCACCGGCGCGCGCCAGATCGAAGATCCTGCCCGCGAGCTCGATCACCTCGTCGTCCACCGGCCCCGGCCCCGCCTCGCCGGCCGGCTCGCCCGCTCCCGGGTCGTTCATCCGTCGCTCCGCCTTCCCGGGCCCACGCCCGTACGAGTGATTCGCCACCCTACTGGCCTGCTCACGGCACCGGCCGCGGAGGACACGGCCGCCCCGGCACGAGGCCGGTCCGGCCCCTGTGGCGGGCCGGTCCGGCGGGGGCGGTGGGGGCATCTTCACTCCTTTGCGCCTTCGCCGGGCCGGACACTTGGTGTGAATCTGGAACCACTCGTGGTAACCGTCCCCACAGCCAGGAGAACACCATGATTCTGTCCATCTCGGGCGTCGTTCTGCTCGGTGTCATCGTCTTCCTCTTCACCCGGAAGGACGGGCTCAAGATCTCCCATGCCGTGGTCTGCGCCCTCTTCGGTTTCTATCTGGCCGGCACGGCGCTCGCGCCGAGCATCAAGGCGGGCGGCGCCAGCCTCGCCAGCCTGCTGGACAACATCCGGTTCTGAGACGCGGACGGGCGGCCGCTCCGGCCGCGGCGGCCCGTCCGTGTCAGCGGCACAACCCCCAGGAGAGCGAACGTGGCCCGGCGCCCCCTTCCCCGCGTCCCCGTGGCGAGCCCCCGGAGCTCTCCGTTCCGCCGCGGTGGGGAGCTGCTCCGCACAGCCGCCGACCACACCGCGGACGTGCTGCACCCCCTGATCGTGATCGGCCGGGGACTGCGCCGGCTGGCCGCCGCCGGCCGGCAGCGGTGGACGCGGGCCCCGTCCGACCGGCGCGGGCCGGTCCTGCTGCTGGCCGCCGCCGCGGTGACGGCCGTGGCCCTGGCCCCGCACGGGCCGCTGCTCGCCGTGGCGGCCCTGATGGCGGCGGCCGCCTGGGCCGGGCGCGGCGGCCGGGCCGCCGGAAAGGAGGGGCCGGGCGAGGCGGAGGCGGAGCGGCTCCGGGCCCTGTACGAGGCGCTGGTGCCGTACTTCCGCGCGGAGGACGACCCCGAACCGCTGTACACGCACGGCGGCGACTGGGAGGCGGTCTTCCTCGACCACGCCTTCGACGAGACGGGCCGCCCGGTCCTGCTCGAACTGTGCTACCCCCCGTACGTCACCGACGGCGAGCCCGGGTTCCGGGCCCGGATCGAACAGGTGCTGCACGCGAAATGCGGACGCGGGCGCGAGTACCTGTTCGACTGGGACGAGGAGGGCAACGTCCTCACCCTGACCGTCCTGCCGCCCCTCCCCGACGACATCCGCGCCCAGCGCTTCGTCACGGCCCCCGGCGAGACCGTGCTGGGCTTCACCGGTCCGGAGAGCGTCCGGCGCACCCTTCCGGCGGTCCGCGGCGACGCCCTGGAGGACGCCGCCGACGTGCCCCCGGTGCTGTGGCGGACCGGGCCGCGCTCCGCCGAGCCGCATCTGATCGCCCTCGGCAGGCCCGGCAGCGGCACGACGACCCTGCTCCGTTCGATCGCCCTGCAGGCACTGCGCGACGGCGATGTCCTGGTGGTCGACGGCAGCGGCACCGGTGAGTACGCCTGCCTGGCCGGACGGCGCGGCGTGCCGGCCGTCGAGTGCGGTCTCGGCGGCGCCCTGGCCGTCCTGGAGTGGGCGGCGCACGAGACGGAGCGGCGGCTGCTCTCCGTCCACGAGGCCCGCCGGGCCGGCCGGCCGGTCCCGGAGGACGTCCGGCGCCGGCTGTGGATCGTCGTCGACCGCCCGGCCGCGCTCAGCCAGCTGGCGGCCTCGGAGGGGCGGCCCGACCCGCAGGAACTGCTGCGGGTGCCGCTGCGGCACGGCCGGGCCGCGCAGGTGACGGTGGTGGTGGCCGACCACCTCGACGGCGTGGACTCCCTGGGCGAGGCGGTCCGCACGCACACCCGGGCCCGGGTGGTGCTCGGCCCGGCCACGCCCGAGGAGATCGCGGGGGTGCTCGGCGCCCCGCCGCACACCACGCCGCCGCCGGAGATCCCGCCCGGGCGGGGCTACGCACGGCTGGGCCACGGCCAGGTGCACCGGCTGCAGGTGCCGGCCACCCCGGATCCGTACGACGAGGAGTGCACGGAGGGCGACCGGCTGGCCGTGCTGGCGCTGCTGCCGGAGCCGGTCTCCGCGGCGGGAGGCATGACCGCCCCGGCGCGGGCCGACCACTGAGGCGGCGGGCGGGAAGCCCGCGCAGCGCGGCGCCGGATCGCCGGCCCGGGCGGCCGGCAGACGACCGGCACGGCCGGACGGCCGAGAACGTCAGGCCACCAGGCTCCGTGAGTCGGCCGCGGCCGCCGCGCCCGTCGCCCCCGTCTCGACCAGCCGCGCCGCCTGCGCGAGGCGGGCCGCCGCCGTGTCGGCCACCGCGTCGCCCACCGTGAACGGCAGCCGGACATAGCCCTCGAAGGCCCCGTCCACTCCGAAGCGAGGCCCCGACGGCACCCTGACCCCCAGCGGCACCCCCGCCTCAGCGATCCGCGAGCCGGAGAGGCCGCCGGTGCGCGCCCAGAGGGTGAGCCCGCCGTGCGGGACGGAGAACTCCCAGCCCGGCAGGTGCCGCCGCACCGCGGCGACCAGCGCGTCCCGGTTCTCCCGCGCCTGCCGGCAGCGGATCGCCACGGCCTCGTCCCAGCCGCCGCCGCGCATCAGCCAGCTGACGGAGAGCTGCTCCAGCACCGGCGAGCCCAGGTCGGCGTAGGCGCGGGCGGCGACCAGGGAACGGATGATCTCCGGTGCCGCGCGCACCCAGCCGATGCGCATCCCGGCCCAGAACGCCTTGCTGGCCGAGCCGACGGTGACGACCGTGCTGCCCGCCGGGTCGAACGAGGCGACGGGGCGCGGGAGTTCGAAGTCCGCGTCCAGGCGCAGATCCGCCATGGTCTCGTCCACCACGAGCACCGTGCCCGCCGAGCGGGCCGCCGCCACCAGGTGCCGCCGCTGGTCCTCGCTCGCCACCGCCCCGGTGGGGTTGTGGAAGTCGGCCACCACATAGGCCATGCGCGGCGCGGCATCGCGCAGCACCCCGCGCCAGGCGGGCAGGTCCCAGCCCGCCAGCCCGTCGGCCATCGCGACGGGGACGAGCCGGGCGCCGGCCTCGCGCATCAGCTGCAGCACGTTGGCGTAGCTGGGCGATTCGACGGCCACCCGCTCGCCCCGCCCCGCGAAGAGATGGCAGATGGCGGCGACGGCGCCCATGGCCCCGGTGGTGACCATGATCTGCTCGGGCATGGTCGGGATGCCGCGCGCGGTGTAGCGGTCGGCGAGGACCTGCCGCAGTTCGGGGAGGCCGGCCGGGTAGTCGCCGTGGGTGTGGGCGTAGGGCGCCAGTTCGCCGAGCGCGCCCTCGACGGAGCGGGTCAGCCAGGGCTCGGGCGCGGGCAGGGCCGCGCAGCCGAGGTCGATCATCGTCTCGGCGGCATCCGGCGGCAGGGGGTCGAGACCGCGGGTGGGCAGCGGGCTGCCCGCCGGGACGGTCGTCCAGCTTCCGGCGCCGCGCCGTGACTCCAGGAAGCCCTCGGCGCGCAGCGCCTCATAGGCGGAGGCGACGGTGGTGCGGCTCAGGGAGAGCGCCGCGGCCAGTTCCCGTTCGGCGGGCAGCCGGGCGGCGACGGGCACCCGGCCCTCGTGGATCAGGAGCCGCACGCCGTCGGCGAGGGTGCGGTAGACCGGCGCCCGGCGGCCGGCCGGGGCCGTGGTGCCGTTGCCTCCGTGGTTCTGCGAGCGGAGCAGCCGGGCGAGCTGCGCGGCCCCCACCGCCGAGGTCCACTGACTCATCTTCCCGGTCCACCTTCCCGAAATTGGCCATGGAACCGCTGAGGTCCCGGGCCACAGACTGCCACGCGCCAGGCCAGTACCACCACTCGCCCACCACCATCAGGGAGTCCACGTGCCCACAACGGGGGACCGCCGGCTGACACGGCGGCTTGTCCAGCTCTATGCCGGCCTGGTGCTGTACGGGGTGAGCGTGGCACTGATGGTGCGCGCCGGGCTCGGCCTCGACCCGTGGGACGTCTTCCACCAGGGCGTCGCCGAGCGCACCGGCCTGTCGATCGGGACGGTCCTGATCCTCACCGGCGCGGCGGTGCTCCTGCTCTGGGTGCCGCTGCGGCAGCGGCCGGGCCTGGGCACCGTCTCGAACGTGGTGGTGATCGGGCTGGCGATGGACGCCACCCTCGCCCTCGCACCCGACGTCCGGGGGATGGCGGTGCGGATCCCGCTGCTGGCCGCCGCGATCGTCCTCAACGGAGCGGCGACGGGTCTCTACATCGCGGCCCGCTTCGGCCCCGGTCCGCGAGACGGGCTGATGACGGGGCTGCACCGGCGCACCGGCCGCTCGCTGCGGCTGATCCGCACCGGTATCGAACTGGCGGTGCTGGCCACGGGCTACGCGCTCGGCGGCTCGGTGGGCGCGGGCACGGTGGCGTACGCGCTGGCCATCGGCCCGCTGGCCCAGTTCTTCCTGCGGGTGTTCACGGTCCCGGGCCAGGCTGTGGCGCCCGGGGAGGCGCCGGGCACGGAAGACCGGGCCCCGGCGCCGGACAGCGCACGGACGGAGAACGCGCCGGCGACCGGTGGTGTGGAGACCGGCTGCCGCGAGGCCGGCTGAAGCACTCCACTCCCCCGGGCCGGCACACCCGTGCCCGGGGCGCGCGCCCTGCGCCGGAACGCAGCTCGCGCACGCCGGAACGGGCACGGGCCGAGCCGCCCCGCTGTCCGGCGGCCGCCCGGTGTCCGCGAGGCGCACGGGGGCGGCGATACTGCCGCCGTGACACCGAACCCGGCCGTGCGCCATCCCTTCCTCGACCATCCGGCCACGCTCGCCTTCGCCCACCGCGGCGGTGCGGCGGACGGCCTGGAGAACACCGCGGCCGCCTTCCGGCGGGCGGTCGCCGCGGGCTACCGCTATCTGGAGACGGATGTGCACGCCACCTCGGACGGCGCACTGGTCGCCTTCCACGACGCGACCCTGGACCGGGTCACCGACGCCCGCGGCGCGATAGCGGAGCTGCCGTGGTCCCGGGTGCGGCGGGCCCGGGTGGCGGGAACGGAGCCGCTGCCGCTGTTCGAGGAGCTGCTGGAGGAGTTCCCGGAGGCCCGCTGGAACGTGGATGTGAAGGCCGAGGCGGCCCTGCGCCCGCTGATCGGGCTGCTGCACCGGACCGGCGCCTGGGACCGGGTCTGCGTCGGCTCCTTCTCCGAGGCGCGGGTGGCCCGGGCCCAGCACCTGGGCGGCCCGCGCCTGGCGACGTCGCTCGGCACCCGGGGCGTCCTCGGCCTGCGGCTGCGTGCGTACCGGCTCCCCGCGCGTTCCCGCCGCAGCGCCGTCTGCGTCCAGGTCCCGGAGCGGCACGGGCGGCTGCGGGTGGTGGACCGGGCCTTCGTACGGGCCGCGCACGCCCTGGGCCTGCAGGTGCATGTGTGGACGGTCAATGACGCCGGGCGGATGGCGGCGCTTCTGGACCTCGGAGTGGATGGCATCATGACCGATCACATCGAGACGCTGCGCACGGTGCTGACCGAACGAGGCGCCTGGGGCTGACCCGGGCGTGCCCCCGGCGGCGCGACCCCGCGGCGACGGTCGGGCGAGGGGGCCGCATGGGCGCGGAGATCACGGGCGGAACCGGCGGCGCGGACACCACCGCGCTCCCCGGCCCGGCGGGCGGCGGCGGTGACCCCGGGGCCGGCGGCGGTGACCCGCTGCCCGCGGGCGGAGCGGGCGGTCCGGCGGACGCGTCCGGCCCGGCCGCGGCCGCCGAGCGCAGGCGGGAGCAGCGCGGCTGGTACGTCTACGACTGGGCGGTCTCGGTCTTCTCCACCAGCGTCGTCACCGTGTTCCTCGGTCCGTATCTGACGGCGGTGGCCCGGGCCGCGGCCGACGCGAGCGGCTATGTGCACCCGCTGGGCATACCGGTGCGGGCGGGCTCCTACTTCGCGTACGCGGTGTCGCTGTCGGTGCTGGTCTCGGTGGTGGTGATGCCGCTGGCCGCGGCGGTCGCGGACCGGACCGGCCGCAAGAAGCCGGTGCTGGCCCTCTTCGCCTACCTGGGCGCGGCGGCGACCACCGGCATGTTCTTCCTCTCCGGCGACCGCTATCTGCTGGGCGGCTTCCTGCTGGTCGTGGCCAACGCCTCGTTCTCGGTGGCCATGGTCGTCTACAACGCCTTCCTGCCGCAGATCGCCGGGCCCGGGGAGCGGGACGCCGTCTCCTCGCGGGGCTGGGCCTTCGGCTACGCCTCCGGTGCGCTGGTGCTGCTGGCCGATCTCGCGCTGTACACGGGTCACGCCTCGCTCGGGATCTCCGAGGGCATGGCGGTACGGATCTGCCTGGCCTCGGCCGGGCTGTGGTGGGGCCTGTTCGCGATCGTCCCGCTGCGCCGGCTCCGCGACCGGCCGCCGGCGGCCGATGTCCCCGCCGCGGGGGCCGGCGGCCCCGCCCGGGCGGGCTCGGTGGGACAGAGCTGGCGCCAACTCCGCGACACCCTGCGGGACATGCGGCGGCATCCGCTGACCCTGCTCTTCCTCGTCGCGTATCTCCTCTACAACGACGGTGTGCAGACGGTGATCTCGCAGGCATCGGTGTACGGATCGGAGGAGCTGGGCCTGGACCAGACGACGCTGATCCTCGCCATCCTGCTGGTGCAGGTGCTCGCGGTCTTCGGGGCGCTCGGCCTGGGGAGGCTGGCCGCCCGGTACGGCACCAAGCGCACCATCCTCGGCTCGCTCGCGGCCTGGACCCTGACCGTCGCCGCCGGGTACTTCCTGCCCGCGGGCGCGCCGGTGTGGTTCTTCGCGCTGGCGGCGGCGATCGGGCTGGTGATGGGCGGCAGCCAGGCGCTGTCGCGGTCGCTCTTCTCGCAGCTGGTGCCGCGCGGCAAGGAGGCGGAGTACTTCTCGGCGTACGAGATGAGCGACCGGGGAACAAGCTGGCTGGGCCCGTTGCTGTTCGGCCTGACATATCAGCTGACGGGAAGCTACCGGGACGCGATCATCTCGCTGGTGGTCTTCTTCGCGCTCGGTTTCCTGCTGCTGGCGCGGCTGCCCGTACGGCGCGCGGTGGCCGCCGCGGGGAACCCGGTGCCCGACCGGATTTAACGCGGACGACGGTGGAGCGGTAGTGTACGCCTTTGACCACAGGGCGGACCGTTACTGCAAGCTGAATCAGGAGAAGCACTGGGTGACATCTCCTGCCAGATGTGACAAACCGGGCCACGGTGGGTACAACAAGGGGCGGCACGACGGGCGACGCATGTCCCGCAACGGGAATCTTTACCGCCGACCGGACGTTGACCGGATGACGACGACAGCGACACCTGTCCTGTGGGCGACAAGCCCGGGAGGCACAATTCATGAGTGAGCGAGCTCTCCGCGGCACGCGACTTGTGGTGACCAGCTACGAGACCGACCGCGGCATCGATCTGGCCCCGCGCCAGGCGGTGGAGTACGCATGCCAGAACGGCCATCGATTCGAGATGCCGTTCTCGGTAGAGGCGGAGATTCCGCAGGAGTGGGAATGCAAGGTGTGCGGGGCCCAGGCCCTGCTCGTGGACGGCGAAGGCCCTGAGGAGAAGAAGGGCAAGCCCGCGCGGACGCACTGGGACATGCTCATGGAGCGGCGCACCCGCGAGGAGTTGGAGGAGGTGCTGGCCGAGCGGCTGGCGGTCCTGCGCTCCGGTGCGATGAACATCGCGGTGCATCCCCGGGACAACCGCAAGTCCGCCTGACAAGGGCACGGCCCGCGCCGGACGAGGCACAGCGGCACAGCAGCACAGAGAGACGAAGGACCCGGACCACCATGGGATGGTGGTCCGGGTCCTTCGTGTGCCCGGACGAGGGCGAGCGCACGGGCCCGCGGCGGCCGGGGCACACGGGGGCACATGTCGGGGACCCGGGGCGCCGCTCAGCGGGGCAGCGGGGGTTCGCCACCCCGGCCGCTCTTCCCGTCCCCGTCCTCACCGTGACCGTCCTCGCCGTCGCGGTGAATGACCTCGCCCTGAACGACCTTGCCGTCGGGCCGGTGCATCCGGGCCTGCTGGAAGGCCTCGCCGAGACCGCCCCGCCCCGCCGCGGACATCCGCCGGCTCAGTGAGCGCTCGGCCGAGCGGCGCAGCAGCGCCCGGGTGGGCGGGAAGAGGCAGAGCAGGCCCGCCGCGTCGGAGACCAGCCCCGGCATCATCAGCAGCAACCCGCCCAGCATGGGCAGGGTGTTGCCGCTCGCCCTGCTCCCCTCGGCGGGCGGTGCGCCCGGCGCGGTGCCGCGCTGGAGGTTCTCCGTGAGCCCCTGCCACGCGCGCCGGCCGGCCCGCTTCACGGCATACGCGCCGAGCGCCAGGCCCGCGAGCAGAAGCAGCAGAACGGTCAGGCCCCCGAAGGCGTCGGCGACCAGGGTCAGCAGCCAGATCTCCAGCACCACCCAGGCGGCCACGGCCAGGGGCACCAGGCTCCGGCGCCGCGAGCGCCCGGTCCGGGCGGCGGTCGATCCGGGGCCACGGCCCGGGGGCGGTTCCTGTCGGTGCGGTACGCCGGTCGTCATGTCTCCAGTGTGCCTGGTGACCGCCCCGATCCGGGCGGTGGGACGGACGAGTTGGCTGTCCGGCACCGGGTACGCGGAGAAGAACCGGCACAGAGCGCATCCGATCAGAAACCGATACGAACCGAACGGAGTGGCATCCATGGACTGGCGTCTGAACGCGGCTTGCCGCGATACCGACCCAGACCTGTTCTTCCCCGTTGGCAGCTCCGGCCCGGCCCTGCGCCAGGAGCAGGCGGCGAAGGCGGTGTGCGAGAGCTGCCCCGTCATCGACGCGTGCCTCGACTGGGCCCTGGAGACCGGCCAGACCTCGGGGGTCTGGGGCGGCACCTCCGAGGACGAACGGCGGCCGATGCACCGGCGCCGTGAGCGGGAGCGCCGCCGCGCCCGTACCGCGGCCTGAACGGCGGGACGGGGCCGCGCGAACGAGGGCGGCCGGGCGGCCGTCACCGCATGACCGGTACCGGCGCGGGTACCCGCGCTCCACACGGTCCAGCACCATCCAGCACCAGAGAGAGGACCCGGACATGGCGGAACGACGCTCCGAGCAACCCGGGGCGGGCGGCCACGCCGTCCCCCGGGACCTGCCCGACCAGCAGGTCGGCGGCCACGACAAGGCGGCCGACAAGTGGGAGGGAAAGATTCCGGCCGAAGCGGCCGACTCCTCGCGGGAGAATCTGCCGGACCCGGACGAAGCGGGTGCGCGGCGGCGCGACGAACGCCCCGCGGACGACGACCGGGGCGAACCCGAGGAACCGTCGGGCTGACGGACCACAACGGACCACAACGGAACGGACCAGCGGAAGCGGAGCTCCCGGACGGGCGGCAGGCCCGTCCGGGAGCTCCGTTCTGTGCGGTGTCCTGTGCGGCGGTGCGACCGCTTCCGGCTCCGGGTGGACGGGCGGAGGCGGTCGCACCGCTTCGGTGGTCTCCAGGTGTCTCGAGGGCGGGTGTCCCGCCCTCAGAAAGCCTCGCGCAGTGCGGGCAGCAGGGTCTTCTCCGACCAGTCGAGGAAGGCGTGCTGGCTCTCTCCGCCGACCTGCACCAGGGCCACCTCGGTGAACCCGGCCGCGGCGAAGGGCCGTACGGCCTCCACGAAGGCGGAGACGTCGTCGCCGCACGGAATGGACTCCGCCACGTCTTCCGGGCGGACGAACTGGGTGGCCGCCTCGAACGAGGCGGGCCCGGGCAGTTCGGCGTTGACCTTCCAGCCGCCGGCGAACCAGCGGAACTGCTCATGGGCGCGGCGCACCGCCGTCTCCCGGTCGGGGTCGTAGCAGACCGGCACCTGCCCCACCCGGGGCTTACCGGCGCCGCCGTACCGGTCGAAGGCGTCGAGGAGTTCGGGCCTCGGTTCGACGGCGATCACCAAGTCCGCCAGGCGGCCCGCGAGTTCGCAGGACTGGTCGCCGGAGACGGCGATGCCGATGGGCGGGGGCTCGTCCGGGAGGTCCCACACCTTGGCGGACTCCACGTCGAAGTGGGCACCGTGGTGGTTGACGTAACCGCCCCCGAAGAGCGCGCGGATGATGTCCACGGCCTCTTCGAGCATCTCGTGCCGCACGTCGGCCGCGGGCCAGCCGCCGCCGGTGATGTGCTCGTTGAGGTTCTCCCCCGCTCCCAGGCCCAGCCGGAACCTGCCCTCGGAGAGAAGGTGCAGGGTCGCCGCCTTCTGGGCCACGACCGCAGGGTGGTAGCGCATCGTGGGGCAGGTGACGTACGTCATCAGCGGGATGCGGGAGGTCGCCTGGGCGGCGGCGCCGAGGACCGTCCACGCGTGCGGGGAGTGGCCCTGGCTCCGGAGCCAGGGGAAGTAGTGGTCGGAGGTGACGGAGAAGTCGAATCCGGCCTCCTCGGCGCGGACCACGTGTCCGACGAGCTCACGGGGGCCGGCCTGCTCGGTCAGCATGGTGTAGCCGATTTGTACCATGCACCCCGAATGCCCATGCGGCCCCGGTGAAAACCTGGCAGAAACCTGGCACGGAGCCGCCCGGAAGCCGGGACTCCGCACGGGGCCCGGCCGCGGTCCCCCGCGAGCCCCGCCTGCTCCGGACCGGAGACCCCGGACGAGAGGCCCTAGCCCTCCCGGCGGGCGGTGGCGCGGTTCACGCGGTCCAGCACGCGCTGCGCCCGGGAGCCGACGCCCCAGGCGGTGACCCGCCACAGCGCCTCGACGAAGATGTCGCGGCTCATCTTGCTGTCGCCGATCTCCCGCTCCACGAAGGTGATGGGCACCTCGACGACGTGGAACCCGGCCTTCACCGCGCGCCAGGCCAGGTCGACCTGGAAGCAGTAGCCCTGCGAGGCCACGTCGTCCATGCCGAGCCCGGTGAGCGTCTCGGCGCGGAACGCGCGGTAGCCGCCGGTGACGTCGTGCACCGGGACGTCCAGCAGCAGCCGGGAGTAGACGCTGCCGCCGCGGGAGATCAGCTGCCGGGACCGGGGCCAGTTGACGATCCGTCCGCCCGCCACCCAGCGGGAGCCGAGCACCAGATCGGCTCCCTTGAGCGCGGTGAGCAGCCGGGGCAGTTCCTCGGGCTGGTGCGAGCCGTCGGCGTCCATCTCGACCAGGACGTCGTATCCCTGTTCGATGCCCCAGCGGAAGCCCGCGAGATAGGCGGCGCCCAGGCCCTCCTTGCCCCTCCGGTGCAGCACATGGACCTGCTCGTCCCCGGCGGCGAGTTCGTCGGCGAGCTTGCCGGTGCCGTCGGGGCTGTTGTCGTCGGCGACGAGGACATGGGCCGCGGGGACGGCGGACCGCACCCGGCCCACGATCGGCTTGATGTTGCCGGCCTCGTTGTAGGTCGGAATGATCACCAGAACCGTGCCGAGCGGGCCGTATCGCCGCTGTCCGCCGTCTGCCACTGCTATCCCCTCCGGTCCGTACGTCCCCGCCGGCCGAGTGCGATCGCGGCGGCGCAGGACAGGAGGCCCACGATAGCGAGCACCCATTCGGGCGCCGCTCCCATTCGGTCGGCCACGGTCGTGTCGTCGCGCAGCGGAAGGTCCGCGGTGATCACGTCGCGGGTGAACTCCTCGGTGCGCTTGTCGATCACGCCGTCCGGCCGGACCACGGCACTGATGCCGCTGGTGGCGGCGGTGACGACGGCGCGGCCGTGCTCGACGGCACGCAGCCGGGACATCACGAGTTGCTGCTCGGGCTGGCCGGTGCGGCCGTAGGTGGCGTTGTTGGTCTGGATGACGAGCGCGCGGGCACCGGCGTTGACCGTGTCGCGGACGATCTCGTCGTAGGCGACCTCGAAGCAGATCACATCGCCGAGCCGCGCCGGTCCGGTCTGCAGCACGCCGGTGGTGTCGCCGGGGTAGAAGTCGCGCGGCACCCGCTGGAGCCGGGTGATGACCTTGCTGAGCTGCTCGCGGAAGGGCACGTACTCGCCGAACGGCACCGGGTGCTGCTTGGTGTACGAGGCCCCGGGGCCGGTCTCCGGGTCCCAGACGATGCCCTGGTTCTCGACATAGCCCTCCTTGGTGGGGTGGTCGACGAGGGCCCCGACGAGGATCGGCACCCCGACGGCGCGGGCCGCCTCGTCCATCCGGGCGCCCGCCTCCGGGTAGCGGAAGGGATCGAGATCGGAGGCGTTCTCCGGCCAGATGACCAGGTCCGGACGCTGCTCCCGGCCGGCCTCGACGTCCCGGGCCAGGTCGAGGGTGGCCTCGACATGGTTGTTGAGGATCAGCATGGGGCGGCCCAGGAAGTCCATCCCGGGCTGCTGCACGTTCCCCTGGACGACGGCGATCCGGGCGGTGTCGTCGGCCTCCGTGGGCACCGGGACGGCGTACCCGGCCAGCGCCACGGCGAGGGCCAGCACGGCGGGCGGGACGGCACGCCGGAGCACGGGGCGGACCGGGACGGCGCGGGGACGGGAGGGGCTGCCGGTGTGCGGCGCCTCCTCCGCGCCGTCCGGGCGGTGCGGGCCGTCCGCGGCGTCCGGGCTGTCCCGGTCCTCCGGGCCGGTGCGCGCGCCGGGTCGCAGCCGCGCCGCCGCGAGGGCCGCGGAACCGAGCAGGGCGCCGCTCAGCGCGACGGCGAAGGTCACGAGCACCGCGCCGCCGAGCGCGGCGAGCGGCAGATAGGGCGAGCCGGTGACGCCGAACGCCAGCCGTCCCCACGGAAAGCCGCCGAGCGGCAGCCGGTCCCGGGCCCACTCCTCGGCGACCCACAGGCAGGCGGCCCACAGCGGCCACAGCGGCAGCCGGGAGGTCAGCGCGAGCCCCGCGCCGAGCGCGCTCAGGAACAGCGCCTCGATGACGGACAGCCCGAACACGGCGTCGTAGCCGATGACGTGGAGCCAGCGCAGCAGGACGAAGAAGAACGGCAGCCCGAAGGCGAACCCGGTCCAGGCGCCCTGGCGCGCGGTGCGGCCGCGCGTCAGCAGGCTGAGCGCGGCGACGGCGAGCAGGGCGAGCGGCCACAGGTCGTACGGCGGGAAGGCGAGGGCCAGGCCGAGCCCGCTCACGGCGGCGAGCGCGCTCCGGGGCGCCTCGCGCCGTACCAGCCGCCCCGTCCGGCGCAGCCGCCCCGTCCGGGCCGGAACGGCGGCCGCACCGGGCCCGGCTGCGGGCTCGGCGGCGGGTCCGGCGCCCGGCGCCGCCGGCCCGGCGGCGGACCGGCCGGGTTCCGCGGCCCCCTCGGCGGGCGGGCGGTCCCCGGAGGGGCGGTCCGTGTCTGTGGCGGGGCCCGAATGCACGGTGGCGTGCCTTCCTGCAGGTCGTGCGCTGATGAGGTGACGGTACCCCGCCGCCCCCCGAAAGGCGGAGTCCTGCCGGTACTCCTCAGCCGTCACCCGGGGCTCGCGGGCATCGCGCGGGGGCACTCGCGCGGGGAGAGCCGGGTGGACGGAAAGGGGGGACGGAAAGGGGCGGACGGAGCGGGAGGCGCACGGGAGCGCCGGAAGCGCGGCGCGGAACCACAGGGCCGCGGGGGCGTCGCGCGGCGGGCCGCGGGGGCGCGGCGGAGGGCAGGCACCCACCGCGCCCTCAGGGGCGGGGATGTCGGGAGAACGGGAGAAGCCGGGCCCGGGAACGACGGGGTGCCCCAGCGGAAAGCGCTACGGCGGGGCCCGGTGCCCTTCGGGCCGACCCGGGACCCGCTGGCTGCGGGCCGACCGAAGCCGTTGTCTACTGAGCGTCCGGGCCCCACCCGGGTCGCACCTGCCGACCGGCCGGAATCCTCCCCCGTCCCGTGGCGCGGTGGCTGGACCTGGCTCCCAGTGGCGGCACACCGTGCCGGCGCACCACCCGTGGCCCAGCGGCGCTCGACGACTGCGCGGAGATTCCCCGGTCGGACGTCCTGTGGTGGACGCGGCCGAACCTACCGGCCGCCAACCGCTTTCTGTCAACACTCGTCCGACCTGCGTCGTTCCGGCAACCCAGCAGGTCAGGGATGAAGATGCGCAGGTAGCGGCGGAAAGGCCGGGCGGGTCCGCCCCGTCGCGCGGCACCCGGACGGCACTCCGGCACATCACTCGTTCGGGCGGGTGTGGACGGTGCGGCCGCCCACCACCGTCCGCAGGCAGACCGGCAGCGGTCCGCCGGGCAGGAGTTCGGGCAGGCCCGGGGTGCCGGAGCGGGGGTCGGTGGACCAGGCCGCCACCCGCTCGTCCGGGGTCTGGACGACGAGGTCGCCGCTCTCCCACACCGCGTAGTCGGCGGGGGCGCCGGGGACCAGGACACCGGCGTCGTCCCGGCCGGCGGCCCGCCGGCCGCCCCGGGTGTGGGCGGTGAAGGCGCCGCGCACGGTGATGCGGTGCCCGGGGGTGCGGTGGAAGGCGGCCGCGCGCACGGTGCCCCACGGGTCGAACGGGGTGACCGGGCTGTCGGAACCGAACGCGAGCGGCACACCGGCGCGCAGCAGAGCGGCGTACGGATTGAGGGTCCGGGCCCGCTCGGCACCGAGCCGCTGGGCGTACATGCCCTCCTCGCCACCCCAGGCCGCGTCGAACGCGGGCTGTACGGAGGCCGTGAGGGCCAGCTCGGCGAAGGCGGCGATGGTCTCGGGGGTGAGCATCTCGGCGTGCTCCACGCGGTGCCGCGCGGCCCGTACCCGGTCGAGGCCGAGCTTGGCGGCGGCGGCCCGGAAACCCGCGACCACGGTGCTCAGCGCGGCGTCGCCGATGGCGTGGAAACCGGCCTGGAGTCCGGCCTCCGTGCAGGCCGTGACATGGGCGGCGACATCGTCCGCCCCGAGGTGCGCGGCTCCGGTGTGCGGGGCGTCCGCGTACGGCTCGTGCAGATGCGCGGTGTGGGAGCCGAGGGAGCCGTCGACGAAGAGGTCACCGGCCGCGCCGACGGCGCCGAGGCTCCGGATCCTCTCCGCTCCCTTCGCGTTCGCGACGGGTTCGGCCCAGTAGCCGACGACGTGCGGGCCGGGCTCGGCGGCGGCGAGGGCGAGCAGCGCGGTGAAGTCGTCCTCGCCGGAGATGTCGGGCCCGGCGCACTCGTGGAGCGAGCCGATGCCCCGGGAGGCCGCGTGGGCCCGGGCGGCGCGCTGGGCGTCGGCCCGGGAACCGGGGGTGACGGCGGCGAGGGCGGCCCGCCGTACGGCGTGGTGCGCGTCCTCGGTGAGCGGCGCGTCGTCCCGGAAGCCGGCGAGGGCGGTGACCCCGGGCACGCGGTCGAGCAGGGCTCCGGTGACGACGGCCGAGTGGGCGTCGACGCGGCTGAGGTAGAGCGGCCGGCCACCGGTGGCCGCGTCCAGTTCGGCGCGGGACGGCGGCCGGCCACCGGGCCAGTCGCCGGCGTCCCAGCCGTGGCCGAGCAGCACCCGGTCGCCGGGGCGGGCGGCGGCGTGGGCGCGTACCAGGTCCAGTGCCGCGTCGAGGCTGCGGGCGCCGGAGAGGTCGAGGCCGGTCAGGGCGAGGCCGGTGGCGGTGAGGTGCACGTGCGCGTCGGTGAAGGCCGGGGTGACGAGGGCCCCGTCGAGTTGGACGACCTCGTCGACGCCGTCGGCGAAGGCGTCCGCGGCCCCCTCGGAGCCGACCCAGGCGACCCGGCCGCGCTCGACGACCATCGCGGTCGCGAACGGATCGGCGGGGCTGTGGACCGTCCCTCCGCGCAGCAGCACGGTGCGGTCGTCGTCGGCCTGGAGGGGGGAGCGGTCGTTCACTGGGGCTGCCTCACGGAGCGTCGCGTCGGGGCGGAATCGGCTCCCAGTGTCGCCCCACGGCGGCGCCGGACGCGCCCCGGGGTCAGATCCGGGGCGGGCGCGCCTCGTACGGGGTGGAGAGGACGACCGTGGTGCGGGTGGACACCCCGGCCAGCGAACGGATCCGGCTGAGCAGGTGTTCGAGCTCCAGGGGCGTCGCGACACGGACCTTGAGGATGTAGTTCTCGTCCCCCGCCACGCTGTGGCAGGCCTCCAGCTCCGGGACGCCCGCGAGCCGGTCGGCGATGTCGTCGGGCGCGCTGGGGTCGAAGGGCTTCACGGAGATGAACGCGGTGAGCGGCAGCCCGACGGCCTCGGGGTCGACGACGGCCCGGTAGCCGCGGATCACACCCCGCTGCTCCAGCCTGCGGACGCGCTGGTGCACCGCCGAGGTGGACAGGCCGGTGGCCTTGCCCAGGTCGGTGTAGCTCATGCGCCCGTCCTTGACGAGCAGTTCCACGATCTGCCGGTCCAGTGCCTCCACAGCGCTAGAACCTACAGCGTCACCGCCCCCGTGAGACACACGGCTTTCGGGCACGCGCACGCCACCGCGCACGGCCGGCACCGGTCCGCGCTCCCGCGCCGCGCCCGGGCGCGCGGGCCACCGGGCTCGGCATCCGGCCGGGCCGGCCGGGCGCCGGCCCGGTGCCCCGGCGTGCGCCCGCGGCCCTCCGCCCGCATCCGCCGCCGCCCCCGCCCGCCCTGCGCACAGGGCCGCTGAACCGCAGGTCAGCACCCCTTCACCCGCCCCGTGTGACGAAGACCACACCGCTGGCGACGGGTCCGCGAAAGTGCCGCGATTACCCGTGCCGGGGCGCGGGAAAAGTCTGCTGTGGTCGAGGCCACAGCGCCTCACCGTCCCATCGAGGGGGAGAGACGAACATATGCGCAGCCTGAAGCGCCCGGGTCGCGGCAACCGCGATCGAACAGCCGCCGTCGCCGCCGATTTCGAGCCGCAGGACGTCGAAGCGGCCGACGACGGCGACGAGGACAGTACCCACGAGACCCACGAGACCTACGAGATGTTCCGGGTGACCTGCCCGGACTGCGCGCGTCCCATCGCGCTCCTCGCCGACGAGGACGTCCTGCCCGAACACGCGCTCTGCCCGAGCCCGTGGAATCCCTTCGGTCTCACCGTCTGCCCGGGCACCGGCCGGAACATCGCCGAGACCTCCCCGGCCGACGACTCGCTGGACGCCCAGGAGCAGGACGCGGCCCTCCTGCTGACGCTCCCTCAGAGCCTGGACTGGCGGACCCAGCCCTTCTCGCACATCGGCGGACCCGCCTCGCGTCCGTTCCGTCTGCCCCCGATGCGTCGCCGGGCCTGACCGCACCGGGCCCACCGCCCGGGCCGCGACGCCCGCGCCGTGGGCTCCACATCACCGCACGTCACCGCACGCGCCGGTCACCCCGGCGCGTGGCCGGCCGACCGCCTCCGACCGCCTTCCCGCCGGGACCCGCACGCACGCGCCGGAACCGGAAGACCCCGCCCGGCGCGCGGGGCCCCGTCGCGGCGTGCGCGCGGGCCCGGACGGCGCGCGACGGCGGCGTGCGCCGCGACACGCGCACCGACAAGCCGATCAACGGCGTCGACGGGCGGGGTCGCGGCCCCCAGACTGGACGGGTTCCGTACGGGCCGGCCCCCGGCCCCGCGTACCAGCCGCCGCGAACCCAGGAGTTCCCTCCCATGACCGCGTTCCCGGACTCGCCCGCCCCCGTGCTCGACACCGACTTCTTCCGCCGCTGGCTGGACCTCGCCGCCGCCGCGATCCGGCGGGAGGCGGACCATCTCACCGATCTCGACTCGGCCATCGGAGACGCCGACCACGGCTCCAACATGCGGCGCGGTTTCGACTCGGCCTCCGCCTCCGAGGCATACGCGGCGGCCACCACACCGGGCGCCCTGCTCAAGGGGTTCGGCACCCATCTGATCGGCAAGGTGGGCGGAGCGTCCGGCCCGCTCTACGGAACGGTGCTGCGCCGCGCCGCGAAGGCGCTCGGCGAGGACGGGACCGTGTCGCCGCAGGCCCTGGGCGAGGCCCTGGCGGCTGCGGTGGCCGGGGTGCGCAGGCTCGGCGACTCCGGGCCCGGGGACAAGACCATGGTCGACGCCCTCGCCCCGGCGGCCGAGGCGTACCAGCGGGCGCTCGGGGAGGGCGCGCCGCTGACCGGGGCGCTGGCGGCGGCGGCCCGCGCCGCCCGGGAGGGGGCCGAGGCGACGATCCCCCTGCGGGCCCGCCGCGGCCGGGCCAGCTATCTCGGCGAACGGAGCGTCGGCCACCAGGATCCGGGCGCCACCTCCACGGCCCTGCTGTTCACCGCCCTCCACGAGGCGGCGGCGGGCCCCGCCCCGGATTCCGGCGGGGAGACCGGGACGCGGGCCGGGGGCACCGCCGGCGCGGGGGCCGCCGGGAAGGACGTACCCGCACCGGCCGGCGGCGGGACGGCGGCCGGGAGCGGAACGGGGGCCGGGACGGAAACCGGAACGGAAACCGGAACCGCTCCGGCGTCCGCCGGGCCCGGCGGCGCCCCGGCCCGTGTCGGGGTGGTGCTCGTCTCGCACAGTCGTGAAGTGGCCGAATCCACCGCCCGGTTGGCCCGGGACCTGGTGGGCACCGGAGACCCCTCGCCGGTCGTCGCCGCGGGCGGCGCGGAGGCCGGGGGGATCGGCACCAGCTCCGAGCTGGTCCGGCAGGCGGTCGCGCGGGCCGACGAGGGGGCGGGCGTCGTGGTGCTCTGCGACATGGGCAGCGCGGTGCTCACCGTCAAGACGCTGCTGGCCGGCACGGGCCCGGAGGCGCTGCCGGAGGGCGTACGGATCGCGGACGCGCCGTTCGTCGAGGGCGCCGTCGCGACCGTGGTCACGGCGTCCGCCGGGGCCGACCTCGGCATGGTGCTGTCGGCGGCCGATGACGCCCGCACCTTCCGGAAACTCTGACCACGTCCTCCCGTCCGGCCCGTCCCGGTCCGGCCGTCAGCGCCCCGCGGCCTGGCCGAACTCGCCCCAGACCGCCTTGCCCGGCCCGCGTGACTCCACACCCCAGACGTCGGTCAGCATGTCGACCAGCAGCAGTCCGCGCCCGGAGGTGCTCGCGTCGCCGGGCTCGCGGCGGCGCGGCCAGCCGCTGGAGCGGTCCTGCACCTCCAGGCGGAGCCGGCGCTCCGAGCCGGGCAGCATGAGGACGGTGACCACGGCACCACCGTCCGTGTGCAGCAGGGAGTTGGTGATCAGCTCGTCGGCGACGAGTTCGATGTCGTCCGCCCGTTCGGTGACGCCCCAGGCGCGGACCGCCTCGCGGAGCATGTGGCGGGCGGTGGCCAGCGATTCCGGGTCGGCGGGGGCGACGTGCTGGTGGAGCCGCCGCCGGAGGTGTGGTTCCGGGTGCCCCACCCGCCGGAGCAGCAGCAGGGCCGTGTCGTCGTCGCCGATCCGGTCGCCGAGGGCGCGGGGCAGGTGGTCGGCGAGCTCCTCCAGGTCGTACGGCCCGTTGGTCAGGGCCTTGACGAGTTCGCTGCGGCCCTCGTCCAGGTCGGTGCCGGGCTGCTCGATGAGGCCGTCGGTGTACAGCACCAGGGTCTCGTCCGCGCCCAGTTCCACCGGCGTCACCGGGTACTCCAGAGCGTCGAACTCGGCCGACAGCCCGAGCGGCAGCCCGCCGGCCACCGGGAGCGGGCGGCAGGTCCCGTCGGCCTGCCGCAGCAGCGGGTCGAGATGGCCGGCCCGGACGATCCGCAGCTCGCCCGCGAGCGGGTCGGCCTCGGCGTAGAGGCAGGTGGCGAAGCGGTCGCTGCCCAGCTCGCCGAGGAAGACGGAGGCCCGGGCCATGACCGTGGCGGCCGAGTGCCCCTCGGCCGCGTAGGCCCGGAGGGCGATGCGCAGCTGGCCCATGACGGCGGCCGCCTTGATGTCGTGCCCGGTGACGTCCCCGACGACCGCGCCGACCTTTCCGCCGGGCAGCGGGATCAGGTCGTACCAGTCGCCGCCGAGTTCGCGGCGGTGGCGGGCCGCGCGGTAGCGGACGGCCACCTCGGCCCCGGGGACGGCCGGGATGCGCGGCAGCATGGTCTGCTGCAGGCCCTCGGCGACCTCGTGCTCGTGGTCGAAGAGCATGGCCCGCTGGAGGCTCTGGGCGAGGGTGGTGCTGAAACCGACGTAGCTGCCGCGGTCCTCGGGGGTGAAGGGCACCTCCTCGCGGAAGAGGATGCCGATCACGCCCAGGGTCCGCGACTGGGCGACCAGCGGCAGATAGGCGGCCGAACCGAACTCCACCGGCTCCAGGTACGGCCACAGCCGCGGATAGCGTTCGGCGAACTCCTGGCGGGAGCCGATCAGCCGGAGCTCCCCCGTGCGCACCACCTCGCACATGGGGTTCTCGTCGTCGAGCGCCGAGTACTCCGGCGCGGTCTCGACACGGATCCGGCCCCGGGTGATCAGATGGAGCCGGCCGCCCTCCACCAGCCCCAGCATCAGGGTGACGGGCCTTTCGGCGCCGGCGCCGGGGCCCCCGCCGATGCTCTCCAGGACCTCGATCACGTCCCGGACGGTCAGGGCGCGGCTGAGGGCGGCGGCGGTCGTCTCGATCCCGATGCCGGGCGGGCGGTGCCCGACCTCCACGGCGCCCCGCTCGACGGCGCTGGTCAGCTCCTGGGTGGCGTCGCGGACGATGCCGACGATGCGCCGCGGCCGTCCGGTGCCGTGCGGCAGGAAGTGGCCCTGGCCGTGGGCCCAGCGCAGCGAGCCGTCCCGCCGGCGGACGCGGAAGTAGGTGCCGTGGGCCTCCCGGCCCTTCGCCAGGGCGTCGTCCACGACGGCGTCGATGCGGTCGGACTCCTCCTGGCTGAGCCGGCTGATGAGCGCGTCGGCGTCGCCGGGGTACTCCTCCGGCTGGAGGTCGAAGATGTCCAGGGCCACCCGGTCCATCTGCATGCGGCCGCTCTCCAGGTCCCATTCGAAGAGGCCGATGCGGTTGAGGGCCAGGTTCCTGGCCGCGTCGGGGGGCAGGCGGCTGCTGCCGCCCGGCGGTCCCGTCCGTGGGGCCGCGTCAGGTTCCGCCATGTGACCTCCCGAGGCGGTCGACCGCCGTCGGCGGTGCGCCGGCTTCGCAGGTAGACCTCCAAGGCCACTGTGTCACTTCTTGTCCGGATTCACGACCGGTACGGTGCCCGGGCGTGACGGCCCGCGACCGCTCCCGCCCCCGCCGGGAAATCCGGCGGGGGCGGGAGCGGCTCCGTGCTTCGGGGTCCGGGCGGCCGGCGGGCCCGGCACGGGTGGTCAGCTCTTGATCAGCTTTCCGCTGGGCGCGACGGCGAACCAGGTGCCGCCGACGCCCTGGCCGTTGGTGTCGCCCGGCTTCTCGTCACCGGTGTACCAGTACAGCGGCCAGCAGTCGACGGTCAGCTGCTTGCTGCCGTCCGGGCGCTTGAAGGTGGTCAGCAGCTTGGGGTCGATGTCCTCGACGTCCTTCAGGTCGACCGGCCGGGCCGGCTTCCACAGCTTCTCGCACTTGCCGACGCAGTTGGACTTCATCGGCCAGGCGCTGTCCTTGGTGAACCGGTAGAGCGTGCGGCCCTCGGCGTCGCGCAGGATCTCGCCGAGCTCGGCGTCCTTGACCGCCGAGATGGCGGGCAGGTCCGCACCGGCCCCGGATCCGCCGGCCGGCGCGCTCCCCGCGGGCTCGCCGCCCGTCTCGCTGCCCGGCTGCGCCTTCTTGCCGTCCGGCGCCGCGGCGTGCCAGGTGCCGCCCACGCCCTGGCCGTTGGTCTGCCAGGGCTCGGTGTCCTTGGCGTAGCGGTACATCGGCCAGCCGTCCACGGTCAGCTGCTTGGTGCCGTCCGACCGGGTGACCTCGCCCAGCAGGGCGGCGTCGATGCCGCTGGTCGACGAGACGTCGGCGGCCGGGACCGGAGGCCACGCCTTGACGCATTCGCCCTCGCAGGCGGACTTCGGCGGGTTCGCGGTGTCCTTGTCGAAGCGGTAGAGGGTGAACCCCGCGCTGTCGGTCAGAACCGGGCCGAGCTCCTCGCTGTCGCCGATGGTCAGCTGCCCCGCGGGCTTGGCCTTGCGGGCCGCGCCGGTGCTGCCGCTCTCTCCGTAACCACCTCCCGGGTCCTGCGGGACGGCGGCCTCCGCCTGTCCCGCCGGCTGCGCCGCGTTCGCACCGGCGCCGCCCGGCTCCTGGCCACAGGCCGTCAACAGCATCACCGCTGCCGCCGTCACCGCGATCGAGGCGCTCTGCCACTTCCTCATCTTTACTCCTGCGATCCGCATTCCCGTCCGGCGCGGGTGTGCGCCTCTGACGGCAGGAGGTACGGACGGTGACCGCCCGTGTGTTCAACGCAGGCGGCAGAAACTTCGGCGGGGGCCTCCGCTCCCCCGGGCGGCGCAGCGGGGGCGGACCCCCGGAACCAATTAATAGGCTTATCGGGTTACTTAGCGGTATGCCTGACATACCGGCGGTTCACCGGGGGCCAAGGTGCATCACGAGAACGTGTTGAACCGGCCCTGGAGGACCCCATGCGCGTGTTGACCAGATATCTGTCCGTCGCCGCGGCGGCGGGAATCATCGCGGCGGTGCTCGTGGGCGCCAAAATGGCGTCGTCCGAGGACACTTCGGCCGGCAAGGGGAGCGACAAGCCGTCCGCCTCCGTACCCTCCGAACTGCCCGCCCCCCTGTCCTTCGCCTACGGGGAGAAGCAACCGGAACAGCAGATCGACACCCCCCGGGTCGGCATCTGCTACCCCTTCGACGGCGTGGTGCCCACCGCGTTCCGCAACAGCACCGAGCTGGCCGCCCAGCTCTACCCGGCGGCCGACTGCGGGGGCGAGCCGGGCGTCCTGATGTCCCCGGGCGAGCAGCGCACCGGGACCGCCGCCGGCCGCGGTGTCGTCTTCGTCGTCCCCGCGGGGCAGACCGGCTGAGGCCCGGCGGCCCCGCACCGGCCCTCACCGGCACCGCCCGCCCCTTCCCGCCACGGGTCCTCGCGAGGCCCGCCGCCCGGCCGCCCGGCGTTCCGGGACCGCCGGACGGCCGGCCGCCGCGCGGTCCGCGACGCCTCGGACCGGCAGAGCTGACGGAACGTCAATCACCCGGCGCGGCAGCGGTTCTGGCGCCGCGTCGGGGCCGCTGCCCGGATGGAGCAGGAACACGCGGCAGGCCCGGCGAACCGTTCCTACGGTGCAGATATGGACAAGCCCCCCGGAATCACCCAGCGGGCCGGTGTGGCGGCCACCGCCCTTCTCGCCCTCCTCGCCTGCTGCACCGTGCCCACGGCCCACGCGGACGAGCGGCAGGACGGCCGGCACGGCCCCCGCTCCGCGGTCCGCGACGCACGCCCCCTGTCCGCCCCCGGCCTCCATGTGCCGCGCGGCCGGGCGGCGCAGACCTTGCCCCGGGATGTGTCCGCCCGGTCGTGGATGGTCTCCGACGCCCGGACCGGCCGGGTGCTGGCCGCCCGGAACGCCCACCTCAGACTGCCGCCCGCCAGCACCCTCAAGATGCTGTTCGCCCTCACCCTGCTGCCCAGGTTCCCGCAGGACGGGCTGCGCACCGTGCGGCCGGCGGACCTCCGGGCGGTGGGCGCCGGCAGCAGCATGGTCGGGCTCCGGCCGGGCCACCGGTACACGGTCGCCGACCTCTGGCGCGGCGTCTTCCTCGCCTCCGGCAACGACGCGGTGCACGTCCTGGCCGCGATGAACGGCTCGGTGGAGAACACCGTCCGGCAGATGCGGGCCAGGGCACGGATGCTCGGCGCACACGACACCCGGGTGGTCTCCCCCGACGGCTACGACGCCCCGGGGCAGGTCTCCTCGGCGTACGACCTGAGCCTCTTCGCCCGGGCCGGGCTCGCCCAGCCGTACTTCGCGCGCTACGCCGGCCTCGCCACCACCCGCTTCCCCACCGGGCGGGACGAGCGGGGGCGGGCGCTGGGCACCTACGCGGTCCAGAACACCAACCGGCTGCTCGGCGGCGGGCCGGGGGTGGAGCCGTATCCGGGCCTCGTCGGGGTGAAGAACGGTTACACCACCCACGCCGGGAACACCCTGGCGGCGGCCGCGCGACGGGACGGCCGCACGCTGGTGGTCACCGTCATGAACCCCCGCTCAGGCCGCCCCCACGCCGTCTACGAGGAGACCCGGTCCCTGCTCGACTGGGGCTTCTCCATCGCCGACGACGCCCCGTCGGTCGGCACCCTCAACCCGGCGCCGGCCCGGGCCGCCGAGCCGCTGCACGGTCCCCCGGCGGCCGTACGGAGCGCCGGTACCGCCACCGCGCCGGAGGGCGACGCCTCCGCCGCCGGGCGGCTGCTCCCGTACGCCGGGGCGGCGGCCGTCCTCTGCGCCGCGCTGGCCTGGGCCCTGCGGCCGCTGCTGCGCCGGCGGCGGGCCCGGCGGGCGGCGTTCGCGCACGGGTACCGGGGCCCGCGGGGGCGCGGCCCGGACGGCGGCGGACCCTGGTGAGCCCCGGGCCCGGCCACGGGCACGGCGGCGCCGGTCCCCCACCACCGCCCGTGCGGGGGCCGCCCCCGCACGGGCGGCCCCCGCCACGGGCCCGGCTACGGCTCCCGGCCGAGCAGGGCGACGAGCCGGTCCTGCGCCCGGGCCCCCTCGGGCACCGGCACCGGCGCGGCGAAGAGCCCGGAGCCCTGCCAGCCGGCGGCCTCCGGTTCGACCCGCTCGTACACCGCCGCGGCGAGTTCGTCGCCGAGGGTGTCGTCGTCACCGATGCCCCGGGCCAGGTCCCAGGCGTGCACGGTGAGATCCGTGGTCATCTGCCATCCGTAGTCGGTGGTGGGGCTCTCCCCGCCGCTGGTGTCGACGTGGCCGTCCAGGGCGCCGGGCCGGTGGAAGGCGGCGTGCGACTCCGCGGCGGCCCGCTCCCAGGCCGCGATCGGGTCGTCGCCGAGCACGTCGCCGTCGAAGCGGTCCCCGACCTCGGCGAGGGTGGCCCCACGCAGCAGCCAGGGAGCCCAGAGGTGTTCACCGACCAGGTGGTTCACCAGGTCGCGCACCGTCCACGCGGTGCAGGGCGTGAGTTCGCCCCACTGGTCCTCGCGGACCCGGTGCACCCGGCGGTCGAACTCCAGCCAGGCGGTGTCGAAGGCATCGAGCAGATCCATCGGTCAGTTCTCCGCCGTTCCGCCGACCGGGCTGGGGCCGGGCTGCGGCTCCGGTGTGGGATCGGGGTGGTTCGGACCGGGCGGGGCCGGCGGGATCGGGTCCGGCTCCGGGACCGGCGTGGGCCCCGGGTTCGGCCCCGGCCTCGGCCCGGGGCCGGGGCCTGGTCCGGGACCGGGGCCGGGCGGCGGGGTCGGGGCCGGCGGCACCGGATCCGGTACGGGGTTGGGGCCGGGCCCGGGCGGCGGGGTCGGAGCCGGGGGTACGGGGTCGGGGTTCGGACTCGTCATCGAGGTCTCCCAGTTCGTGGTCCGGCGGACGGCCCCGGTGGCGGCCCGCCACCGGGGAACGGGGGACGCGTACCCGGCCGGACGCCGTTCACCCCGGCCGCCGCCCCCATTCGGGCGCATCACCGGCCCCCGGCGGTGGCCTCGGCGCCCGGCCCGGAGACGGCCCGGACGGCCGCGCGGGCGCCGGTGACCGTGCGGGCCGCGGCCCCGCGGACCGGGGCCGGGCGGGGCCGGGCCCCGGCGCCTCCGTTCCCCTTCCGGGGTGTCACTCCGCGGCCCCGGCCCCCGTCTCGGCGTGCGACGGCCCGTACCAGACCGTGGTGGGGTTGCAGAACTCGCGGATGCCGTGCCCGGACAGCTCGCGCCCGTACCCGGAACGCTTGACGCCCCCGAAGGGAAGGGCGGGGTGCGAGGCCGTCATGCCGTTGAGGTAGACGGATCCCGCCTCCAGGTCGCGGATGAAGCGCCGCTGTTCCTCCGGGTTCCGGGTCCACACGTTGGAGCTGAGCCCGAACGGGGTGTCGTTGGCGAGCTGGATCGCCTGGTCCGTGCCGGAGACCCGGTAGACGGAGGCCACCGGCCCGAACGCCTCCTCGCGGTGGACGCGCATCTCCGGGGTGACGTCCGCCAGCACCGTCGGCTCGTAGAACCAGCCGTCCGGCAGCCCCTCCGGCCGCCGGCCGCCGCAGAGCACGGTCGCCCCGCGCGCCCGCGCGTCCTCGACCAGCTCCTCCAGACCGGCGCGGCCGCTCTCGCTCGCGAGCGGCCCGACGTCGGTGGCCCCGTCCATCGGGTCACCCACCGTCAGGTCCCTCATCGCGGCGGTGAAGCGGTCCACGAATTCGTCGTAGACGTCCGTGTGCACGATGCAGCGCTTGGCCGCGATGCAGGACTGGCCGTTGTTCTGCACCCGCGCGGTCACGGCGGTCCGCGCCGCTTCGGGGATGCCCGCGGAGGACATGACGATGAACGGGTCGCTGCCGCCCAGCTCCAGCACCGTCTTCTTCACGGTGTCCCCCGCGATCGCGGCCACGGAACGGCCCGCGGGCTCACTGCCGGTGAGGGTCGCGGCGGACACCCGGGGATCGCGCAGAATGCCCTCCACGGCGCCGGACCCGACCAGCAGCGTCTGGAAGCAGCCCTCCGGGAAGCCCGCCCGGCGGAAGAGGTCCTCCAGGAAGAGCGCGGTCTGCGGCACGTTGGAGGCGTGCTTGAGCAGCCCGGTGTTGCCCGCCATCAGGGCGGGTGCCGCGAAGCGGATCACCTGCCAGAGCGGGAAGTTCCACGGCATGACGGCGAGGACGACCCCGAGCGGGCGGTAGCGGACGTACGCGCGGACGGCCCCCGAGTCCTCGATGTCGGCGGCCGCCGGCTCCTCGTCCGCCAGCAGCGCCTCGGCGTTGCGGGCGTACCAGCGCATCGCCTTGACGCACTTGGCGGCCTCGGCGCGGGAGGCGGCCAGGGTCTTGCCCATCTCGGTGGTCATGGTCCGGGCGATGTCCTCCTGCTCCGCCTCCAGCAGGTCGGCCGCGCGGTTCATCAGCTCGGCGCGCCCGCCGAAGCCGGTGAGGCGGTGGGTGCGGAAGGCCCGGACGGCCCGCTCGATCCGCTCGTCGATCTCCGCGTCGCCGAGGGGATCGAAGGTCTTCAGCGTCTCGCCGGTGGCCGGGTTGACGGTGGCGATGGCCATGGTGGTGACTCCTCCTGGTACGCGGCGGACGGCGCACCGGTGGGTGGGGCCCGCCGGTGCGCTTCTGTGCCAGGTACCCCGTCTCCCCGGCTTACTCCACCGCCGGGCCCGCGCGTGGGCGAAGGAGCCGCACCGCCGGCGGCCGGCCGGGGCGCGGAGGTGGGTGGGGGGACGCCGGGAGGGTCCCCGGCCGCCGGTCAGTTGCGGTCGGGGGAGGTGAGGTCCTCCAGCCAGGAGCGCCGGCCGGAGAGCTCCAGCAGCAGGAGCAGACGGGTGAAGGGGTCCCATTCGCGCTCGGCCTCGGCGGCGGCCCGGCCCGGGGCGGCCGCTGCCGTGCCCGCCGTGACCGGCGGCGGATCGGCGGGGGCCGGGAGTCCGGACCGCACATCGGCGCGGCCCCGGCCGGCGCGTGATGGGCCGGTGGGGTCCGGGCCGCCGCCCCGCCGTGCCTGATGAGCTGTCATCGCGCGCTCCGCAGCGTCGAGGGGCGGTTGAGGGGCGGGACGCCCGGGGAACCATCCTCGCCCCGGACCATCCGTCACTGCAAGTACATCTGCAATTACGGCGAATCCTTACGGTTGAACCGGAGCACTGCGGTCCCTTCTTCTGTTAGGCCCCCCGCTCCCCGGGGTACGCACACGCAGCCGCTCGCGGCATCCGGCGGCGCGGCGCACCGACGAGCGAAGGAGCCCAGCACCGTGACGGACGTGGAGAAGAAGGGCGCCGGCCGGGGAGACGAACGGCCCGTACTCACCAACCGGCAAGGGCACCCGGTCTACGACAACCAGAACCAGCGCACCGTCGGTGCGCGCGGACCGGCCACCCTGGAGAACTACCAGTTCCTGGAGAAGATCAGCCACTTCGACCGGGAGCGCATCCCGGAGCGCGTCGTCCACGCCCGCGGCGTCACCGCCTACGGCTACTTCGAGGCGTACGGCGCCTGGGGCGACGAGCCGATCGACCGCTACACCCGCGCCAAGCTCTTCCAGGAGCGCGGCAAGCGCACCGATGTCGCGGTGCGCTTCTCCACCGTCATCGGCGGCCGGGACTCCTCGGAGTGCGCCCGGGACCCGCGCGGCTTCGCGGTGAAGTTCTACACCGAGGACGGCAACTGGGACCTGGTGGGCAACAACCTCGCCGTCTTCTTCATCCGCGACGCGATCAAGTTCCCGGACGTGATCCACGCGCTCAAGCCCGACCCGATCACCTTCGAGCAGCAGCCGAACCGCATCTTCGATTTCATGAGCCAGACAGCGGAATCGATGCACATGCTGGTCAATCTCTTCAGCCCGCGCGGCATCCCCGCGGACTACCGCCACATGCAGGGCTTCGGCGTCAACACCTACAAGTGGGTGGACGCCCACGGCGGCACCAAGCTGGTGAAGTACACCTGGATGCCCAAGCAGGGCGTGCGCAGCATGACCGAGGAGGACGCCGCCAACGTGCAGGCGGAGGCCACCGGCCACGCGACGAAGGACCTCTACGAGGCCGTGGCCCGCGGCGACCACCCGGAGTGGGAGCTGCTCGTCCAGATGATGGACGACCACGAGCACCCGGAGCTGGACTTCGACCCGCTGGACGACACCAAGACGTGGCCGGAGCAGGAGTTCCCGCCCAAGCCGGTGGGCCGGATGGTGCTCAACCGGATGCCGGCCAACTACTTCGCCGAGAACGAGCAGATCTCGTTCGGCACCGGTGTGCTCGTCGACGGGCTGGACTTCTCGGACGACAAGATGCTGGTCGGCCGGACCTTCTCCTACAGCGACACCCAGCGCTACCGGGTGGGCCCCAACTACCTCCAGGTGCCGGTGAACCAGGCGAAGAACGCCCCGGTGCGCACCAACCAGCGCGACGGCCAGATGACGTACCACATCGACGGCGGCGCGGAGAACACGCACATCAACTACGAGCCGTCGGTGCTGGGCGGGCTGCAGGAGGCCGCCTTCCCCACCCACGACGACCAGGGTCCGGAGATCCGCGGCAAGCTGACCCGCAAGCGCATCCCCCGCACCAACGACTACCTCCAGGCCGGGCAGCGCTATCTGCTGCTGGAGGAGTGGGAGCGCGACGACCTGGTGCGGAACTTCGTCACCCTGCTCTCCCAGTGCGACCGCCCGGTGCAGGAGCGCATGCTCTGGCACTTCCTGCTGGTGGAGAACGACCTGGGGCTGCGGGTCGGCGAGGGGCTGGGCATCGACACCCCCGAGGTGGCGCATCTCGAACCGCTGCCGGGCCAGCAGCTGACCGAGGAGGACCGGCGGCGGCTGGCGAACCTCGGCAAGAACCCGCCGCGCGACGTCTCGGGGCTGACCATGACGCACTGCGTCCCGGACGAACGGCATGTCGTGACCCGCTGAGCGTCATGGCCCGCCGGGAGCCGTGGCCCGCTGGGAACGGGAGCGGCACCGGCGGGCGCGGCCCGGCCTCCGCCGTCCGGACGGGGCGGCGGAGGCCGGGCCGCGCGTTGCGATCACGTAACGGTGTGTGCTCGATCGCGCACCGCTCACCGGGCCGGTGTTCCTGTATAGCGAATCTATCCCGCGCTTTTGTCCGGTTACAGAGCAATAAAGACTGTCATGACCGCGCGAGGAAGTGACCCATGTCACACCGGTGCGATTGCTCTCCGTGATAGGAACTCCCAATCCGTCTTATCAGCGCACCATCGGCCAACCGCCGGATGGTGGGCCCTCGTCCTCAGCACCACACCAGCCAGAGGTTCCGTTCATGGCAAGCAATTCCGTCACCTCGACGATCGAGGAAGCCGTCAACGGCGTCTTCGACCCCGTAGCCGAGTTCCTCACCAAGTGGGTCTTCTACGAGACCGACTTCGGCGTCTTCCCCACCCCCTTCCCCTGGATCGTGGGCTGGCTGGTCGTCGCGGGCGTCGTCTTCTCCCTCTACTTCGGCTTCGTCCAGGCCCGCCGCGCCAAGCTCGCGGTGGACCTGGTGCGCGGCAAGTACGAGGACAAGGACGACCCCGGTGAGGTGAGCCACTTCCAGGCGCTCACCGCCGCGGTCTCCGGCACCGTCGGCCTCGGCAATATCGCCGGTGTGGCCGTCGCCGTCACCATCGGTGGCCCCGGCGCCACCTTCTGGATGATCGTCGCCGGCCTCCTCGGCATGGCGACCAAGTTCGTCGAGTGCACCCTGGGCGTGAAGTACCGGGACATCCACGAGGACGGCACCGTCTCCGGCGGCCCGATGCACTATCTGCGCAAGGGCCTCGCCGAGCGCGGCATGAGCGGCGTCGGCAAGGTCCTCGCCGTGGGTGTCGCGGTCTCCCTGCTCTTCTTCACCTTCTTCGGCGGCAACCTCTTCCAGGCCAACCAGAGCTTCACCCAGCTCAAGTCCGTCACCGGCGGCGAGGACGGCATCTTCGGCAACTCCACGGGGGCCCTCCTCTTCGGTGTGCTGCTCGCCGCCCTGGTCGCCCTGGTCCTCCTCGGCGGCATCAAGTCCATCGCCAACGTCACCAGCCGGCTGGTCCCGGCCATGGCGGGCCTCTACGTCACCGCGTGTCTCATCGTCATCGGCGTCAACATCCCGGCCCTGCCGGACGCCGTGAGCGAGATCATCAACGGTGCCTTCAACCCCGAGGGCGTCGCGGGCGGTGCGATCGGCGTGCTGATCGTCGGCTTCCAGCGGGCCGCGTTCTCCAACGAGGCCGGCATCGGCTCCGCGCCGATCGCGCACTCCGCCGTGAAGACCCGGCACCCGGTGACCGAGGGCCTGGTCGCGCTGCTGGAGCCGTTCATCGACACCGTCGTCATCTGCACGATGACCGCGCTGACCATCGTCATCGCCTCCACCCCGAGCTGGGAGAGCGCCCGCGAGGCGGCCGCCGCCGGCGAGGGCCCCGGCGACGGCGTGACGCTGACGTCCGACGCCTTCGAGACCGTCCTGCCGTGGTTCCCGTACGTCCTGACCATCGCGGTGCTGCTCTTCGCCTTCTCCACGATCATCACCTGGAGCTACTACGGCCTGAAGTGCTGGACGTACCTCTTCGGCCGGAGCCGCACCAGCGAGAACATCTACAAGGTGCTCTTCAGCGTGATCGTCGCGGCGGGCTCGCTGCTCACCCTCGGCGCGCTGATCAACATGGCGGACGCGATGCTCTTCCTGGCCGCCGTCATCAACATCATCGGCCTCTACCTGCTGGCGCCCGTCGTCAAGCGGGAGCTCTCCTCCTATCTGCAGCATCTCCGTGACCGCCGGGCCGGGGCCTCCGGTCCCGGCGGGGACGGCGTGAGCGAGCCGGCCGCCAAGTACTGACCCGGGCCGGCGCCCGCGGCCGTACCGGACGAGGGCCCGTCCGCACCACCACCCGGTGGCGCGGACGGGCCCTCGGGCGTGGAGAGGCCGCCTTTCCCCCGGCCCGGGCCCCCGGGACCGCTCAGTTCCGGGCCGGCGCCGGGCCGTCGTCCTCCGGGCCGTCCCGGCCGGGCCGCGGATGCCGGCCCAGCAGCTCGGCCAGGCCCTGCCGGGTGGCGGCCAGCACCACCCGGTCCTCCGGCCGCAGCACATAACCGGGGTGCGGCTGCCACAGCAGCTCCCGCTCCACGGTCTGCCAGCCCGGCGGCAGGGCCGCGAGATCGGGACGGCGTTGGGCCGGCGCGGCCACGTCCAGGGCGAGCACCCGCCGGCTGCCGGGCCGGAACGCCTCCCGGACCGTGCGGCCCTCCAGGGCCGGGCAGTCCTTCACCTCCACCGCCGCGAACAGCAGGACCCGCCGTTCCACCGGGATCGCCCCCAGCACCTGGCGGCCCATCATCGCCCCGGCGAAGGCCGGCGCCGCCAGCGAGGACACGCTGCGGCTGCGGGTCGTCGCCCCGGGGTGGGAGTCGCGGAGGGTGCGGTAGACCGCCGCGGCGAACCGGTCGTCGTACAGCCGCAGCACCACCCGCAGCCGGTCCGAGACCCCGCGGGCGTACAGCACCGCCTCCAGATTGGTGCTGTCGTGGCTGGTGAGGGCCAGCAGGGCGCTGCTGCGGTGCACCTTGGCGGCCTCCAGCACGCCCTCCTCCGTGACGTCCCCGATCACCGTCGGCACCCGGTACCGCCGGGCGAGCGCCACGCCCCGGGCGTCCGGGTCGTGCTCCACGCAGACCACGGGGACGCCCATCTCGTGGAGCCGGGACAGCACCCGGGTGCCGACCTTGCCCAGCCCGAGCAGCACCACGTGCCCGGAGAGCCCGCGCGGCGGCCGGCGCAGCGAGCTCGCCGACCGGAAGGTGCCGAGCCCTTCCAGCACGGCGGCCACCAGGACGGGGAGCAGCAGCAGGCCCACCATGCCGGAGAGGAGCTGGAGGATCTGCCGGGCGGGTTCCTCCCCCTCGGCGGGGTCGCCGATGGCGATGAGGTCGAGCAGGGAGAGATAGGCGGCGTGCAGCGGGTCGTCGCCGGTGAGCAGGACGGACGCCACGGCCAGCGCCCCGACCGCGGTCACCAGGCCGAGCAGCGACATCCGCATCCGGCGGGAGAACAGGGTGCTCAGCGGCGGGGTCCGGCTCAGGCGGCGCGGCGGGGCCGGGGCGCCGTCGTGGGTGACCGTCTCCAGCACCACCCGGCCCCGCTCGGGAGACCGCGCCGCCAGTTCGTCGTCGGGCAGCAGCCGCGGGCCCTCGTCGCCGCTGTCCTCGGAGCCCTCCCCCGCGTCCGGGCTGTCCGCGGCCGAGAACAGCGCGAGGGTGCAGAGGGAGGGCCGGGTGTCCGGCTCCCCGGACGCCGCGGGCGGACGCTCGGCGGCGCGGAGGATCAGGCCGTCGGCGTGGACGACCTTGCTGGTGCCGACGATGGCGGCGGCGGCGAGGGCGGGCGCAGCGGTGTCGGCGTCGGAGAGCACCGTGGTGGAGGCGTCCACGGCGACCGGGTCCAGGTCGGGGGCGGCGATCTCCACGGAGCGGTCGAGCAGCTCCTCCAGGTGGCGGCCCAGTTTGCGGTTGAAGAGGCGGATGACCAGCCGCACCCGGGGGTTGAGCCGGCGGGCGCGGAGGGCGGCGTGGATGTTGGTCTCGTCGTCGTCGTGGACGAGGGCCAGCGCCTGCGCGGTGGCGACCCCGGCCTCGGCCAGCACCTCGTCGTCCAGGGCTCGGGCCTCGATGACCCGTACCGGCACCACGGGTTCCCGGCGGCCCGGGATGCCGTCCAGTGGGCGGCGGCCCTCCCCGGTGGGCGGCAGGACGAGCGTCACGGGCTCCTGGTACATCCCGGAGAGTTCGGCGGCGAGCCGGTGGGCGAGCGCGTCGTCGCCGCACACCACCATCTGGGGCTCCCGGGGGGCGTTCCGCCGGCGATTCTGCAGTGAGGACACCCCTCCATGATCGCGGTTCACCGGGCGGTCACGCATCGTCCCGGCGAAGGAGACCCGTCAATCCGCCTCCCTGACCTGGCATTTCGGTGGTCACGGCGCCAACACGCGGCGAAGGCCGGTGATTTCACCGATGTGACGGGCGTGTGTCGGTTGAACGATGACCCACGTTCCCCCACATCCCCCTTGACTTCAGGGAGTACACGCTCATGGAGCCGCTGCACCACGACACCTCCACCCCCGAGGCCGGCCGGCACCGTCGCAAGCCCCGTTCCCGCACCGTCCGGCTGAGCCTGGCCGGACTGGCGCTGGCCCTCACCGGGACCGGCGTCGCCCTGATGCCGGCCGCGCAGGCCGCCCCGGAGACCGCCGTCCAGGCCGCCGCGGAGAACCCGTACGAGCGGGGCCCGGACCCGACCGAGGACAGCATCGAGGCCCGGACCGGCAGTTACCGGGTCTCCGAGACCCGGGTGTCCTCGCTCTCCGTCCGCGGATTCGGCGGTGGCACGATCTACTACCCGACCAGCACGGCGGACGGCACCTTCGGCGCCGTGGCCATCTCCCCCGGCTTCACCGCCTACCAGTCGAGCATGTCCTGGTACGGCGAGCGGCTGGCCTCCCAGGGCTTCGTCGTCTTCACCATCGACACCAACACCACGATGGACCAGCCGGCCAGCCGCGGCGACCAGCTCCTCGCCGCGCTGGACTACCTGACCGAGGACAGCTCGGTCCGCGGCCGGATCGACCGCGGCCGGCTCGCCGTCATGGGCCACTCCATGGGCGGCGGCGGCGCGCTGGAGGCCGCGAAGGACCGGCCCTCCCTCAAGGCGTCGATCCCGCTGACCCCGTGGAACCTCGACAAGACCTGGCGCGAGATCACCGTTCCGACGTTCATCGTCGGCGCGGACGGCGACACCATCGCCTCGACGGCCTCGCACGCCGAGCCGTTCTACGAGAGCCTGCCGTCCTCCACCAACCGGGCGTACATGGAGCTGAACAACGCCACGCACTTCACCCCGAACACCTCGGACACGGAGATCGCGAAGTACTCGATCTCCTGGCTGAAGCGGTTCGTCGACAACGACACCCGCTACGAGCAGTTCCTCTGCCCGATCCCCCGGCCGAGCCTGCAGATCGAGGAGTTCCGCGGCAACTGCCCCCACTCCTGATCCGCGCCACGGCCCCCGGTCTCTCCGGCGGGGCGCCGGGCAGGGATGAGGCGGCCGCCCCGGCACGGACTTCCGTGCCGGGGCGGCCCGGTGTGCTTCCGCCTGCCGCCGGGTCCCTACAGTTCCTGGATCCGGATGTTGCGGAACGAGATCACATCTTCGGTGCCGTGGGTCTGCAGGCCGATGAAGCCGTCCGCGTACTGCCGGCCGGCGGTGCCGGGGTCGTCCCCGCGGGGCGGGTTGAAGACCAGCCCCGGGTCGTTGTCGAAGACGTTGAGCAGCACACCGTTGCGGAAGATCCAGTAGCGCTGGTCCACGACCCGGATCTCGTAGTCGTTCCAGACCCCCTTCTCCTCCACGCCGGCGCCGTCGAGGTTCACCTTGTCGAAGCCGTAGACGGACCCCGTCTTGTACATGTCGCCGTCGGCGCGGTCCAGGATCTGGTTCTCGTGGCCGTACTTGATGGCGACCCACTCGGGGCGGGACTCGCCCGGATGCCAGTGCGGGTCCGGGAAGCGGACGAACACCCCGCTGTTGGCGCGGCCGGAGCCCGGCGCGTCGTCGCGGAACTGCAGCTTCAGGGAGAAGTCCCCGAACTGCCGGTCCGGGTACCAGAGCATGCCGAGGCCGCCGCGGGTGGTGCTGCTGGTCATCGCACCGCCGCCGGTCAGCCCGAAGGCGCCGCCGCCGACGTGCTCCCAGTCGGCGAAGGACTCCGCCGAGCCGTCGAACAGGGTGCGGTAGCCGCCGGTGTGACCGGGGGTGCCGATGGCGGACTCGCGGGCGGCCCGGATGAGGAGGCCGTGCTCGCGCTCGTCGACGACGCCCTCCTCGCGGAGACGGTCGGCGACGGCGGCGACATGGCGGAGGAAGTCGTTCTCGCCGTCCCACGCCCGTTCGTCCTCGATCAGCTCGTTGACGGTGCAGCCGTCGCCGGTCACGCGGTTGGGAACACCGGTGTCGACGGTGCCGATGATGACGGTGCGCCGGTTGTCGCTTTCGGGGCAGTCCGGTTCGGTGGTGTCCTCCTCGGCGACCGTGAAGTCCACCGTCTTCGCGGCCGAGGTGTTGCCGGCCTTGTCGGTGGCGCGGTGGCGCAGGAGGTGCGGGCCGGCCCGGGCGACGGTCAACGGCGCGGTGTAGGCGAGATACGGGCCGCCGTTGAGGGAGTACTGCACGCGCTCCACGCCCGACTCCGCGTCGGTGGCGGTGATCGTCACGGTGGCGGAGCCGAGGTAGGCGCCGCCGTCGTCCCGCTCACCGCTCACCACCGCCGAGGTCTCCGGCGCCGTCGTGTCCTCCTCCGGCGGCGCCACCACCGTGAACTCCACCGCCTTCTCCGCCGAGACGTTCCCCGCCCGGTCCACCGCCCGGTACACCAGCCGGTGCTCACCCACCGCATCGACCGCCACCGGCGCCGCGTACTCGGCGAACCCGCCCCCGTCCAGCGCGTACTCGATCTTCTCCACACCGGAGCCGGAGTCCGAGGCGGAGACGGTGACGGTGGCGGAGCCGAGGTAGGCGCCGCCGTCGTCCCGCTCACCGCTCACCACCGCCGAGGTCTCCGGCGCCGTCGTGTCCTCCTCCGGCGGCGCCACCACCGTGAACTCCACCGCCTTCTCCGCCGAGACGTTCCCCGCCCGGTCCACCGCCCGGTACACCAGCCGGTGCTCACCCACCGCATCGACCGCCACCGGCGCCGCGTACTCGGCGAACTCCCCGCCGTCCAGGGCGTACTCGATCTTCTCCACACCGGAGCCGGGGTCGGTCGCGGAGAGGGCCACGGTGGCGCCGCCGATGTACGCGCCGTCGGCGTCCCGCTGCCCGCTGATCTCGTGGGAGGTCTCGGGGGCCGTGGTGTCCTCGCCGCCGCCCGGATCGGTGACGACGAGGGTGCCCTGCATGGCACCGTGCCCGGGGATGGTGCAGTAGTAGCGGTACGTGCCGGGGCTGAGGGTGACCTCGGCGGTGTGCCGGCCGCCGTTGTCGTCGGCCGGGTTGGCCAGGATGTTGAGGTCGACGTCGGCGTTGTAGCGCGAGGGGTCGGAGGTGTCGAAGGTCAGGGTGTGCGGCATGCCGGTGGTGTTGCCGGTGGCCTCGCTGTTCTCGAAGACGATGGTCGCCGGGCCGGCCACCGCCTCGGCCGGCGCGGTGAGGTAGCGGTCGGTGGCGTTGCCGGCGGTCCAGGTGAGCGTCTGGTCGGCGGCCGTCGCCGGGCGCCCGCCGCCCGTCCCGTCCGCGCTCCCCTGCCCGTACGCGGCGGGCGGCGCGGTCAGGCCGAGGGCCGCCAGCAGGGCCACCACCAGGGCGGTGAGCAGGCCGCGGGAGCGGCTGAGCCTCCGGGGGGCCGCGGTTCCTCTCGTTCCGTTCACCGGTCGCTCCCGTCGCCGGCCGCGGCGTCCCGGGTCACCAGGTCGCCGGGGAGGGGTGTGGGCGGGCCGCCCCGGTAGGTGACGCGCCACAGCGCCGACTCGTCGGTGGAGGTGAAGAACCCCCGGCCGTAGTCGAGGACGTAGAGGGCGCCGTCCGGGCCGAACTTCCAGTCCATGAGGTTGCGGATGCCGTCCCGGCCGGTGGGGATGATGCCGTCCAGGCTCTCGGCGTGGACGGGCAGGCCGCCCTTGTCCGCGGTGTCGGGGTCCAGGGCGACGGCGTGGCGCGGCTGCTCGCCGTCGTAGAAGTCGCCCACGAACCACTTGCCGTCCCAGTACTCCGGCCACTTGACGGCGCTGTCGCCGCCGGCGTCGTGCCGGTAGACGGGGCCGTTCATGGCGGCCTGGGAGCCGCCCTTGAGCCAGGGCAGCAGATAGCGGGACTCCTCCACCTTGTAGCTGGGGATGCCGTCGCCGTCGCGCGGGAAGTCCGGGGCGCCGCCCTGGGGTGAGTACCAGATGGTGTTGGAGCGGGCCGGCGGGATGTCCACCAGGCCGTCGTTGTGGGGTGACTCGTTCCTGAGGTTGTCGCAGTCGTACCAGCCGAGCGGCTGGGAGGGGTCGGGGAGGTTGCGGTCGCGGTAGGGCTGCTTGTTGCCCATGCAGTACGGCCAGCCCTGGTTGCCGGCCTCGGTGATGGCGGCGAAGGTGTCGTACTTGGCCGGGCCCCAGACGGGGCTCGGCGCGCCGGCGTCGGGGCCGACCCAGCCCGCGTAGAGGGTGTCCGTCTCCCGGTCGACGGAGATGCGGGACGGGTTCCGCACGCCCATCACGTAGATCTCGGGGCGGGTCTTGCCGCCGCCCTCCTCCTCACCGGTGAAGAGGTTGCCCTCGGGGATGGTGTGGGTGCCGTCGTCCTCGGGGTGGATGCGGAGGATCTTGCCGTTGAGGTTGTTGGTGTTGCCGGAGGTGCGGCGGGCGTCGGCGAAGGAGACGCCGCGGAAGGCCGGTTCCGGGTTGTTGCCGGAGTAACCGCCGCTGAACTGCGAGGAGTTGGTGTCGCCGGTGGCGATGTAGAGGTTCTCCGCGGAGTCCCAGGCCATGCCGCCGCCCGCGTGGCAGCAGCTGTGGATCTGCACCTCCCAGGAGAGGAGGACCTTCTCGGTGGCGGGGTCGAAGCGGTTGGTGGCGTGGTCCAGGGTGAAGCGGGAGACCCGGCGTTGCGCGAGGTGGTTCTCCCGGTCGATCTCGGAGTGCGGGGTGTAGTGGAGGTAGATCCAGCCGTTCTCGGCGAAGTCCGGGTCGAGTTCGATCCCGAGCAGGCCCTCCTCGTTCTTGACGAGTTCCCCGCCGCCGCCCTTGTTGCCGAAGACCTCGACGACGCCCGCGAGCCGGCTCTCCCCGGTGCGCGGGTCCCAGACGTGGACGGTACCCATGCCGAGGCCGACGTCCGGGTCGTTCCAGTCGGTGACGACGGGATCGCTGCCCCTCCCGCCGCCGCGGCCGATGTGGAAGACGCGGCCGTCCTCGGCGGTGACCAGGCCGTGCGGTTCGCCGATCCGGTCGGCCTGCCCGGGGGTGTTGGGCTCGGTGACGCGGGTGGCCTCGTAGTTCGCGGTGATGGTGGCCCGGCAGTCGGCGCGGGCGAGGCGGGTGGTCCACAGCAGGGCGCCGCGCAGATGGGTGCGCAGCCGCTCCTCGGCGAAGGCGGCGGCGGTGCCGCCCATGCCGGTGTAGAAGGAGCGGCCGCCGCGGTAGTCGCGGCACCAGGAGACGGGGTGGTCCCAGCCGAGGGCGCCGGCGCCGGGGTCGTAGGTGCGCTCGCGGACCCGGGCGACGGTGTGCACCTCGCCGGAGGGGTTGGGCTGCCAGCTGAGCCAGTGGTCCTTGCGGGACCACTCCTGGGGCAGGCCGGCGGTGGCCGGGTGGTCGCGGTCGCCGGTCTCGACGGTGGCGCGCTGCACCCCGGCGGACCCGTCGCCGGCGGGGCGGGTGCCGATGAGGCCGGTGAACCAGGAGGAGTCCGGCTCGGTGCGGGCGGCGTCGTGGACGCCGAGGAAGCCGCCGCCGGACTCGACGTAGGCCCGGAAGCCGTCCTCCTGGGCGTTGTCGAGGATGTCGCCGGGGGTGGAGAGGAAGACGACCGCGTTGTACTGGCGCAGTTTCTGCGTGGTGAAGACCGTCGGGTCGTCGGTGGCGTCGACGGCGAACCGCTCCTCGGCCGGGCCCTGGTGGCCGATCTCCTCCAGGGCCTCGATACCGGCCGCGGTCCTGGCCGACGGCTGCCCGCCGGAGTCGTGGAAGACGAGCACCCGGACGTCCCCGGCGGCCGAGCCCCCGGGTAACGGCGCCGCGGCCGTCCCGGTGGCGGAGTCCGCCGCCGCGGTGACGGCCGGTGGCAGCGGCGTCGCCGCGCCGGGCCGCGGGTCGGCGGGAGCGGCCGCCGCCCCCGGCGGCCCTCCCAGCATGGTCACGGTCATTCCGGCGGCCAGCGCGGCTGTCGTCCACGCGCGGCCCCTGATGCGCCCTCGTCGTGCCGAGGGCCCTGGCTGCGGTTTGGTGGCCCGCATAGCTCTCTCACCCCTCTGCGATCGCAGCAATGCCTCGAAGCTAGAGGGCTTTTGACGGTCCGCCAATAGCAATGACCGCACATCAACAAACTTTGTCCTGACACTAGAAGAACTCCCCGGCGGCCGTTACCTTGATGCCGTCCCAGCCCTCGGAACACCGGGGCCGGACGGTCCTTCCCGGACGGACGCGACGACCACCGGACGAACCCCGGACGACCCGCAGACGACCGCAGACGACCCGGGGGCGACGGCCCGCGGGGGAATGGGAGACCAGATGACCGAGGCAGGCGGCCCCACGGCGCGGCGCTTCTTCTCACGGCGGTCGTTCACCGGCGGCGTCGCCGCGGCCGCGCTGGCCGCCCCGGCGGCCCTCACCCCCACCGCGGCCGCGGCCGCGCAGCCGGGCAGGCCGGCGTTACGGAACGCGGCCACCGCGAAGGCCGGCGGCGAGGTCCGTCATCTGACCCTCTACGCGGAGAACCTCCCCGGCGGGCGGCTGGGCTACGGCCTCAAGCCGGGCAAGGCGACGGTTCCCGGCCCGCTGCTGGAGATGACCGAGGGCGACACCCTGCACATCGAGCTGGTGAACCTGGCGGACGTCACCCTCAGCCTCCACCCGCACGGCGTGGACTACGCGTTCGGCAGCGACGGCTCCCCGCTGAGCAGAAGCACCGTGGCGCCGGGCGAGCGGCGCACGTACACCTGGCGCACCCATGAACCCGGCCGCCGCGCGGACGGCACCTGGAACCCGGGCAGCGCCGGCTACTGGCACTACCACGACCACGCGGTCGGCACCGTCCACGGCACGGCCGGCATCCGCAAGGGCCTCTACGGCCCGCTGATCGTGCGCCGCGCGGGGGACGTCCTGCCGGACAAGCAGTTCACCATCGTCTTCAACGACATGACGGTCAACAACCGCGCCGCCGACGACCCGTACGACATCACCGCGAAGATCGGCGAGCGGGTCGAGTTCGTCTCGATCACGCACGGCGAGTACTACCACACGTTCCATCTGCACGGGCACCGCTGGGCCGACAACCGCACGGGGCTGCTCACCGGCCCCGACGACCACACCCCCGTCATCGACAACAAGATCACGGGCCCGGCGGACTCCTTCGGCTTCCAGGTGATCGCGGGCGAGGGCGTGGGCGCCGGGGCGTGGATGTACCACTGCCACGTCCAGAGCCACGCGGACATGGGGATGGCGGGACTCTTCCTGGTGACGGAGGAGGACGGCTCGATCCCCGGCCACGATCCGGGGCACGGGCACTGACCGGCCCCCGGCCCCCGGCGGAACCGGGAACCGGGGGCCGGGGCGCGGAGGGCGCGGAGGGCGAACCGGCGGGCGGGTTCAGCCCGCGGCGGCCTCCGGAGCCGGATCCCCGGCTCCGCGCAGGCGGACCGGGAGTTCCCGGTAGTCGTTGCCGATGAAGGAGGGCTGCGGACGCAGGTCCCCCGGCTCGCAGGCGAGGCTCAGCCCGGGGAAGCGCTCGAAGAGGGCGGGCAGGGCGATCCGGCCCTCCAGCCGGGCCAGGGGCGCGCCGAGGCAGAAGTGGACGCCGTGGCCGAAGGCCAGGTGCTGCTTGTCCTCGCGGTCGATGTCGAACGCGTCCCGCCGGTCGTGGAGTTCCGGGTCGCGGCCGTGGGCGCCGAACGCGATGAGGACGAGGTCGCCGGCGCGGAGGGTGACGCCCTCGCCGAGGTCGATGTCCGCGGTGGCGTAGCGCAGCGGCAGATGCATGATCGGGGGGTGCAGGCGCAGGCTCTCCTCGATCACGTCGTCCCAGCGTCCGGGATCGGCGAGCACGGTGGCGAGCTGGTCGGGGTGGGTGAGCATCGCCTCGACGGCGTGGTCGATGAGGGAGACGGCGGTCTCGCTGCCGGCGCCGATCATCAGGATCAGGGTGGAGACCAGCTCCTCCTCGCTGAGCTGGTCGCCGTCCTCCTCGTGGGCCGCGAGGAGGAGGCCGGTCATGTCCTCGGCGGGCCCGTTGCGCTTGGCGGCGATGAGGTGGTGCATCGCGGCGAACAGGTCGCGGCGGGTGGCCATGGCCTGCTCGGCGGTGGCGCTGGTGTCGAGCACGGCGTCGATGACGCGGAGCATCTCGGGGCGCTGCCCGGCGGGCACACCGAACAGGTCGCAGATCACGCGGGTGGGCACCGGGTAGGAGAAGCGGGCGCGGAGGTCCACCACGGTGTCCCCGCCGGGGGCCGCCGCCTCCAGTTCGTCGAGGAGGCCGGTGACGACGGCCTCGACCGCCGGGCGCATGGCCTCGATCCGGCGCGGGGTGAACGCCTTGCCGACGAGGGAGCGGAGCCGTTTGTGGTCGTCGCCGTCGCTGGTGAACATGGAGACGACGTCCACCCAGGAGGTCAGCCACGGATGGGAGCCGGGCCGGTACCCGGGCCAGCTCTTGCGGGCGTCCTTGGATATGTGCGGGTGGGTCAGCAGCTGCTTGGCCACCTCCCCGCGGGTCACGGACCAGGCGGTGAGGTCGCCGGGCAGCCGGACCCGGGTGGCGGGCCCGGCCTCGCGGAGGCCGTCGGTCTGGGCGTAGAGCCGGCTGCCGCTGGTGTCGAGGGTGACGGGGGCGGACGCGGCGGGGCCGGCGGACGCGGCGCCGTCGGGCGGGGTGCTGACGGGGGTGCTGGTCACGCGGTACCTCCTGAGGACGTGGCGGCAGGCAGCGGTACGTCTTCCGGCTGCGGCCGGAAGGTGACGTGCATCGAGGCGGGGCACTGGTGGAACGGCCCGTGCCGGTTGGGCACGGGGCCCTCGGCCAGCTCCAGGTCCCAGAGCCGGTCGAGGACGGTCTCGATGGCGGTCCGCGCGACGACCGTGGCCTGGCCGGTGGCCGGGCAGCGGTGCGGTCCGGCGGACCATGCCAGGTGGGAGCGGTTCTCGTAGCCGAGGCCGGCGAGGGCCGGGTCCGTGTTGGCGGCGGCGTGGCTGATGAGGATGGGCACGCCCGGCGGGATCGGCACCCCGTGCAGCTGGGTGGGGTACCGGGCGAAGTGCGCCGAGAAGTTGGCCATGGGCGAGTGGGTCCACAGCGCCTTCTCCAGGGCGCGGCCGACGGTGACGGCGCCACCGGTGAGGTCACCGGCGTAGCGGTCGTCGCTGAGCAGGAGCCGCAGGCCGTGGGCGATCCAGGCGGCGGTGGGGATGGTGCCCGCGCCGACGGCCACGACGAGCTGGTGCAGGATCTCGTCGTCGGTGAGGCCGCTGGGGTGGGCGAGCAGCCAGGAGGTGAAGTCCTGCCCCGGGCGGGCCTTCTTGAGCTCCCGGAGTTCCGCCAGGCAGGCGGCCAGGTCGGCCGCGGCGGGGCCCGCCTCCGGGCCGGCGTTGATCATGCCCTGGCAGGCGGTGACCATCCGGTTGGAGAACTCCGGCGGGCAGCCGAGGAGGTCGGCGAAGACCAGCAGCGGCACCATGTCCGCGAACCCGGTCATCAGGTCCGCCCGCCCGTCCGGGGCGAAGCGGGCCACCAGCGCGGCGGAGTGGGCTCGGGTGGTCTCCCGGAGCTGGTGCGGGCTGATCCGGGCGAGGCAGTCGTCCATGGCCCGGCGGAGGCGTTCGTGGCGCTCCCCGTCCGCGTAGAGCAGGCTGGGGCGCCAGGCCATCAGGGCGAGGACGGGGCTGTCCGGCGGGACCTGCCCCTGCTGCAGGGCCGCCCAGGCGCGGGAGTCCTTGGCGTAGGTCTCGGTGTCGTTGAGCAGGTCGATCGCGGCGCGGTGGCCGGTGACGACCAGGGCGTGCACCCCGTCGGCGATCTCCGCCCAGGCGACCGGCGCGGTCTCCCGCAGGGCGGCGTAGGCGTCCTGCGGGCGGGCCGCGAAGTCCTCGCCGTGCAGCACGGGGCAGCGGGGGGTTGCGGACCGGTTCATCGGGCGGGCTCCAGGCTGGGGCGGCGGAGGATCTGGGTGACCAGGGAGATGAGGCCCTGCTTGGCGGAGTCGCGGAGGCGGGCGTCCAGCCGGACCAGCGGCGTGTCCTCGTCCATGCTCAGGGCGTCGCGCAGTTCGGCGTCGCTGTACACCGGGGCGCCGTCGAACTCGTTGACGGCGACGGTGTAGGGCAGTCCGGTGTCCTCCAGCAGGTCGATGGAGTCGAAGCTCTGGTCGAGCCGCCGGGTGTCGGCCAGCACGAGTCCGCCGAGTGCGCCCTCCATCAGCGAGCGCACCATGGACTGGAAGCGGGGCTGGCCGGGGGCGCCGAAGAGGTAGAGGACGATGTCCTCGGTGAGGGTGAGCCGGCCGAAGTCCATGGCGACGGTGGTGGTGTCCTTGCCCTCCATCCCCCGCAGGTCGTCCACGAGTTCACCGGCCCGGGTCATCCGCTCCTCGGTGCGCATCGGCCGGATCTCCGACACCGAGCCGACGTAGGTGGTCTTGCCGACGGCGAAGGGCCCGAGAACGATGATCTTCACCGACCGGGCACCGGCGGGCAGATAGCGGTCAGAGCGCGTGGAGTGCATCCAGGATCCTCTCCAGCAGTGCCATGTCGTGCTGCTGAGCGGCGGGAACGGGTGAGCGGGCGACCAGGTGGCCGCTGTCCACCAGCCCGGAGACGATCACCTTGGTGACCGCGCCCGGGAGTTGCAGGTGGTGGCCGACCTCCGCCACGGAGAGCACTCCCGGCAGACAGAGGTCCATCACCCGGTGCGCGTGGGGGTTCAGACCGGTCAGGGGCATCTTGTGGTCGGCGATGAGCAGGGTCGCCTCGTCGAGGCTGGTACGGGAGGGGGTGGCGCGGCCGCCGGTGACGGTGTAGGACCGCACCATCCCCCGGCGGCGGTGCGCGGGCGGCGTCATGAGGTGCCGGCCGGGGCCGGCCGTTCCCGGGCTTCCAGCACCGGACGCAAGCCTCTGATCATCTTCATGGTGGCGGTGATGGCCACCGCCACCTCCTGGCTCATGGAGTCGCCCCGCACCGAGACGCCGACGCCGGTGCGCCGGCCGGCGGCGAAGACGAGGACGGTGTGGTCCTTCATGTCGCTGACGATGTGCCGCCACGTCAGCCGTCCGTCGCCGTCGCCGTCGGACTGGCCGCAGAAGCCGGAGAGGTCCTGGTTGAGCGCCTTCATGCCGGAGAAGGCGGCGCAGGCGCGCTCGGCGTCCTCCCGGGAGAGGCCGTCGGAGGCGGCCAGCAGCAGGCCGTCGGAGGTGAACAGCAGGACGTTCACGACCCCGCGCTCCTTGGCGAGTTCGTTGAGGGCCCAGGTCATGTCCACGGTGTCGGCGGTGTGCTCAGTCATCGGCGGGGGTTCCTCCGGTGTCGGGCGCGGCGTATCCGGCGCTGAGTGCGCGTCGCATCTGGTCGAAGCCGGCAGCGAGGGTGTCGGGGTCGGTGGTGTCGGAGGCCGCCTCCTGGGAGGGGCTCTCCGGGGTCCGGGTGCGGCCGCGGCGGCGCCGTTTCGGCAGGCCGGACTCGGTGGACAGCGGAGGCTCGGCGGGGATGCCCGGGTTGCCCGCGGGGCCGGGGGCGGGTGCCGGCGCCTCGTCGGCCGGCGGCGCGCCGCCGGTCCGGGGGTGTCCCGCGGTCTCCGGGCGGACGGCCGGCTCCGGGCGGACGGCCGGCTCCGGGCGGACGGCGGTCCCGGCGGCCGGGGTGTCCCGGCCGATGTGCACCGCTCCGGTGTCCTCCGGGGCGTCCCCCATCAGCGCGTTGGGCACCAGGATCACGGCCTTGACCCCGCCGCCCGCGGAGGGGGCGCCGACGTCGGCGCGGAACCCGTAGTCGCCGGCGAGGCGGCCCACGATCGCGAAGCCGAGCTGCCGCTCGTCGCGCAGGTTCGTGACGTCCATGACGGTGCTCCGGCGCAGCAGCCGCTCCGCCTCCTCCCGCTGGAAGACGTTCATGCCGAGGCCGGTGTCCTCGACGACGATGCTGAAGCCGCTCTGCACCTCCTGGACGTAGACCGTCACCCGGTCGCTGGAGTAGGAGGTGGCGTTGTTCAGCAGTTCGGTGAGGGCGACGGTGACGGGCTCCACCACCCGGCCTTCGACGAACAGCTCGGCGGTGCGCGGGAGATAGGTGAAGGAGACCCGGTCGTAGGCGTCGATGCGGCCCCGGGCGCTCTCGACGATCTCGCGGAACGTGCAGTTGGCGCGCTGGACGCCGGGCCAGGAGCCGGCGAGGATCCGCAGCCGCTGCAGGGTGTGCAGGGCGCGGGTCGCGAAGTGGTCGATGTCCGTGAGGCTCTGGTGGTAGGCGCCGGCCGACGGGTACTTGTCCAGCTCCTCGTCGATCTTCATCTGCAGCCGGACGAGGTAGGTCTGCGCCTCGTCGGCGATCCCCCGCACCCCGGCGCGCGCGTCCCGGCCGATGCTCTCCCGGGTGATCGCCACGGCCTCCCGCACGAGGTCTTCCGCCGCGCTGTACGCGGTGTCGACCGGGGTGCCCTTGAGGTCGGGCTCCAGCAGTCCGGGGACGACGACACCCGGATGGCCCCGTGCCTCGACGTCGACCACGGCGGGCAGCCGCCGTTCGACGAGGTGCCGGGCCTCCGACTCCGCCGCCCGGTTGGCGTACCGCTCCAGCTCGGCCCGCTGCCGCGCCCGTTCGCTCTGCTCTTCCACGGCGGCCTTGGCCTGTTTCAGACGGTGTGTGCCACGGGTCTGCAGCACCAGTGCCACCAGGGTGGCGGCCAGCCCGCCCCCCAGGAAGAGCTCCGGTAAGAGATGGGATTCGATCATGGACGTCCTTGAACTGGTGAACGAGACGGCGGACACGGAACCCCGGCGGCCGGAGACGGCGGCAGGTGCTCTGGCATGGCGGTCACGTTCCCCACGCTTCCCCTGCTCCCCGGTCCGGTTTTCGGAAGAAAAACGTCAACATTGCCCCCAAGAAGGCAAGTTGACGACGCTCCGAGGCAAAAGTGGACCTTCGGAGAGTCGGCGGCGCCGACCCTATCGAACGTCTGGACCCGGCCGGGAGGTAGCACCAAGATGTTGCCCGCGCACACACGGTCGTCACATGGTGTGCGAACGGATTCGGACCGGAACCCGTGGGTGTCCGGAACCCGTGGATGTCCGGAATTCGTGGGTGTCACGCGGCGGACGGCCGGGCCGCCCGGGCCGGCGGACCCCCGGTCAGCCCTCCGGCCCGGCCGCGGAAACGGGAGCCGGGACGGCCGGGGCCGCCGCGGGCACGGGGTCGGGTCCGGCGGCGTGGATGCTGCCCGTCAAGCCGGAGAGGCGACTGCCGGTGGCGCCCGTGCGGTCGGCGATGATCTCGGCGGCGATGCTCACGGCGGTCTCCTCCGGGGTGCGCGCACCCAGGTCGAGGCCGACGGGCGAGGCCAGCCGGGCGAGTTCGGACCCGGTGAGACCGGCCGCCCGCAGCCGGTCCAGGCGGTCCCGGTGGGTGCGGCGGGAGCCCATCGCGCCGACGTACGCCAGCGGCAGGCGGAGCGCGGTCTCGAGCACCGGGACGTCGAACTTGGGGTCGTGGGTGAGGACGCAGACGGCCGTGCGGGCGTCGACCCGCCCGGCCGCCGCCTCGGCGCGCAGATAGCGGTCCGGCCAGTCGACCACCACCTCGTCCGCCTCGGGGAAGCGGCGGCGGGTGGCGAAGACCGGGCGGGCGTCGCACACGGTGACGCGGTGGCCGAGAAAGGCCCCGATCCGGGACAGGGCGGCGGCGAAGTCGACCGCGCCGAAGACGATCAGCCGGGGAGGCGCGGCGTGGACGGCCACGAAGAGCCGCAGCTCCTCGCCGGGGCACCGCCCGTCGTACCCGTACCGCAGCGTGCCGCCGCGCCCGGCGGCGAGCATCGCGCGGACGTCGGCGGTGACGGCGGCGTCCAGCCCGGGGCTGCCGAGGGAGCCGGTCACGCGGCCGGGCCCGACCACCAGATGCCGGCCGAGGCGGCCCTCGGGGTCCGGGCCGTCTCCCGGGCTCGCGGCCGGACGCGCGGTGCCGCCGCCGGTGCCGCCTCCGGTGCTGGTGCCCGTGCCGGTGCCGGCGCCGCCACTGTCGTCGCCGACGGCGCGGTCCGCCGCCACGCAGGTCACCACGGCCACCGGCTCCCCCGCCCGGATCGCCTCGGCCGCCTCGCCGAGCTCTGGGAACGTCGTCCGGTCCACGCGCTCGACGAAGAGTTCGACGGTGCCGCCGCAGGTCAGCCCGATGGCGAAGGCGTCGTCGTCCGCGACTCCGTAGGACTGGAGCAGCGGCGGCGCCCCGGCCGCCACGTCCGACGCCAGCTCGTGGACCGCGGCCTCCACACACCCGCCCGACACACTGCCGACCGCCGCGCCCCCGGGGCCGACCAGCATGGTCGCGCCCGGCTGCCGGGGCGACGAGCGCCAGGTGGCCACGACGGTGGCCATCCCGACCGTCTCCCCGTCCCGCCACCAGCGCTCCAGGTCCTCCACCACATCCCGCACGGGCGATCTCCGATCCGTTTGGCCGCCTCACGACTCCCGCAATGTAAGAGGATGATACATTGCATGTATGAGCCTCTTACATACCGCCTCGACCAGCGAGATCACGCTGCGCGTCAACGGGGAGGAGCATCATCTGACCGTGGACAACCGTTCCACGCTGCTCGACACGCTGCGCGAACAACTGCGCCTGACCGGCGCCAAGAAGGGCTGCGACCACGGACAGTGCGGCGCCTGCACGGTTCTGGTGGACGGCGAGCGGGTCAACAGCTGCCTGACGCTCACCGTGACCGCCGAGGGCCGCGACATCGTCTCGATCGAAGGGGTGTCCGGTCTCGCCGGCGGAGCGGCGGCCGGCACGGAGACGCCGGAGACGGCGGCCGGGACCGCGGACGGCCTCCACCCCGTCCAGCGGGCCTTCCTCACCCACGACGGCCTCCAGTGCGGCTACTGCACCCCCGGCCAGATCTGCTCCGCGATCGGCGCCCTCGGCGAGGCCGCCCGCGGCTGGCCCAGCCGGGTGACCGAGGACCTGGTGGCGGGCGTGACCGGCACCACCGGGCTGACGCCCGATGAGGTCCGCGAGCGCATGAGCGGCAACCTCTGCCGCTGCGGCGCCCATCCGGGCATCGTGGCCGCCGTCCTGGAGGCCGCGGGGGCGGACCCCGGCGAGCACGGCCCCGCCGCACCGGCCGGATCCGCCGGATCCGCCGTGCCGTCCGGGAGGAGCCCGCGATGAAGGAGTTCGCCTACGTACGGGCATCCGACGCCGACGAGGCCGCGGCCCTGGTGGCCGACCGGCCCGACGCCGTCTATCTGGGCGGCGGCACCAATCTCGTCGATCTGATGAAGCTCGGCGTCGCCCGGCCCGGCCTCGTCGTCGACGTCTCCCGGCTGCCCTACGACCGCGTCGAACACCGCTCCGACGGCTCCGTGCTGATCGGCGGGGCGGTGCGCAACAGCGTCCTGGCCGGGGACGCGGGCATCCGGTGGCGCTTCCCGCTGCTGTCGCAGGCGCTGCTCGCGGGCGCCTCCGGGCAGCTGCGGACGGCCGCCACGGTGGCCGGGAACCTGCTGCAGCGCACCCGGTGCGGCTACTTCCAGGACGTCACCAAGCCGTGCAACAAGCGGGAGCCCGGCTCCGGTTGCCCGGCGGCCGCGGGCGCGCACCGCGAGACGGCGGTCCTCGGCACCTCCGAGCACTGCGTGGCGAGCCATCCCTCCGACATGGCGGTGGCGCTGGCCGCGCTCGACGCGACCGTCCATCTGCGCTCCCCCGGCGGCGCGGAGCGCACGGTGCCGGTGGAGGAGCTGTATCTGCCACCGGGCCGGACCCCGCACCGGGAGACCGTGCTGGCGCCCGGCGAGCTGATCACCGCCGTGGAACTGCCCGCCCCGCCGCCCGGCGCCCTGATGCGCTACCGCAAGGTGCGCGACCGCTGGTCGTACGCCTTCGCCCTGGTGAGCGTGGGGGTCTCGGTGCGGCAGGCGGACGACGGGACGCTGGACCGGGTGGCGATCGCCCTCGGCGGCGTGGCCCCGCGGCCCTGGCGCGCGAGGGCGGCCGAGGAACGGCTGCTCGGGCACCGCCCGGAGGACGCGCTGCTGCGCGCCGCCGCCGGAGCCGAACTCACGGACGCCCGCCCGCTGCCCGGCAACGCCTTCAAACTCGGCCTGATCACCGATCTGGTCGCGGCCACGGTGCGCGATCTCGTCACCGGCGCGGATCCCGCCGCCGGCGGCCACGGGGAGGAGCAGTCATGAGGACGGACACCGCCGCCGGGACCGGGACCGCCGGGACCGGCACCACCGCACCGGCCGGAACACCGGCCGTCGGCGCACGGACGACCACACCGGCCGCACCGGCCGCACCCCGCGCGGACCGCGCCCCGGCGGCGCACGCCCCGGCGATCGGCTCCCCCCTGGTGCGGGTGGACGGCCTGGACAAGGTCACCGGCGCGGCCCGGTACGCCTACGAGTTCCCGGTGTCCGGCGCCGCGTACGTCTGGCCGGTCGGAGCCACCGTCGGCCGGGGCCGGGTCACCGGCGTCGACGCGGAGGCGGCGCTCGCCGTCCCCGGAGCCCTGGCGGTGCTCGACCACACCAACGCGCCCCGGCTGCGCGCGGACTTCGCCGATTCCGGGGAGCTCCTGGGCGCGGGCGGCCACATGCTCGTCCTGCAGTCCCCCGAGGTGGCGCACCACGGCCAGATCGTGGCGGCGGCCGTGGCGGAGACCCTGGAGGCGGCGCGGGAGGCCGCGGCGGCGGTGGCCGTGACCTACGAGCGGGAGCCGCACCACGTGGTGCTCCGGGAGGACGACGACGGGCTGTACACACCCGAGGTCTCCACGAACGACGGCACCCCGGGGTTCGTGGAGCGCGGTGACCCGGACGGGGCGCTGGCCGCGGCGCCGGTCCGGGTCGAGGCCCGCTACACCACCCCCGCCCAGTTCCCCAGCCCGATGGAGCCGCACGCCACCATCGCCGCCTGGGACGGCGACGGGCGGCTGGTGCTGCACAACGCCGACCAGGCCCCGTTCATGAGTTCCCTGACGCTGGCGGCGCTGTTCGGGCTGGACCCGGGCGCGGTGGAGATCGTCTCCGAGCACGTGGGCGGCGGTTTCGGCTCCAAGGGCTCTCCGCGGGCCGCTGTGGTGCTGGCGGCCCTGGCCGCGCGGGCGGTCGGACGGCCGGTGAAGATCGCCGTTCCCCGGCGCCAGATGCCCTCGCTGACGGGCTACCGGACGCCGACGATCCAGCGGGTGCGGCTCGGCGCCGGCCGCGACGGGCGGCTGACCGCCGTCGACCACGAGGCCGTGATCCAGAGTTCGCGGTCGACCGAGTTCGTCGAGCAGGTCGTCTCCTCGACCCGGATGATGTACGCGGCGCCGCACGCCCGGGCGACGCTGCGGCTGGCCCGGCTGGACGTCATGACGCCCGTCTGGTTCCGCGCCCCCGGCCACACCCCGGGCATGTTCGCCCTGGAGTCGGCGATGGACGAACTGGCGTCCGAGCTGCGGATGGACCCGGTCGAACTGCGGATCGTCAACGAGCCGGAGACCGACCCGGAGAACGGGCTGCCGTTCAGCAGCCGCGGCCTGGTGGCGTGTCTGCGGGAGGGCGCGGCCCGCTTCGGCTGGGCGGACCGCGACCCGGCACCGGCGGCTCGCCGCGAGGGGCGCTGGCTGGTCGGCACCGGCGTCGCCGCCTCGCACCACCCGGACTACGTCTTCCCCTCGTCGGCGTTGGCCCGGGCCGAGGCCGACGGCACCTACCGGGTGCGGGTGGGCGCGGCCGACCTCGGCACGGGCGCCCGTACGGTGCTGACGCAGGTGGCGGCGGACGCCCTCGGGACCACGCCCGGCCGGGTCCGGCTGGAGATCGGCCGGGCCTCGATGGGCTCGTTGGCGTTCGCGGGCGGCTCGATGGGCACCGCGTCCTGGGGCTGGGCGGTGGACAAGGCGTGCCGGGCGCTGACGGCCGAACTGGCGGCGGCCGGTGGTGGTGTACCGCCGGGCGGGCTGGAGGTGCACGCCGACACGACGGAGGACATCGCGGGCCGGGCGGAGCTGTCCCGGCACTGCTTCGGCGCCCAGTTCGCGCAGGTGCGGGTCGACACGGACACCGGGGAGATCCGGGTGGACCGGTTGCTGGGCGTCTTCGCGGCCGGGCGGATCCTCAACCCCCTCACGGCGCGCTCGCAGCTGGTCGGCGGGATGCTGATGGGCCAGTCGATGGCGCTGCTGGAGGGCGCAGAGGTCGACCAGGAGTTCGGGGACTTCGCGAACCCGGACCTGGCCGGCTACCACATCGCGTCCCACGCGGACGTGCGCGGCATCGAGGCGGTCTTCCTGGACGAACGCGACGACCGGCTGAACCCGGTCGGCGGCAAGGGCATCGGGGAGCTCGGCATCGTCGGCGCGGCGGCGGCCGTCGCCAACGCCTTCCACCACGCGACCGGGAGCCGGGCCCGCGACCTGCCGATCCGCATTGAGGACGCGCGCCGGGCCCTCACGGCGGCGAGGGAAGCGGCGCGGGGATGAGCGGCGGAGCGGCGGCCCCGGCCCCGGCTCCGGCCCCGGCTCCGGCCCCGGCTCCGGCTCCGGCCCCGGCTCCGGTCCGGGGGTGCCGTTCCCCTTCCCGTGCCCGGGGTGCCGGCGGGCCGGGGCCGTCCTCGCGCGCCCCGGCCCGCCGGGCCGCCGGTACCGGCGGAATCACCGGGACCGCGGGAATCGGCGGCCTCACCCGGCGCGGCGCCCCCGGGGACTTTGAGTAGGCTCTACGGGATGGTGACCAGGGCGAAGGGACGGCGCGACACGTACCACCACGGCGATCTGAGCGCCGCGCTGGTCCGTGCCACGCTGGAGATCGTCGACGAGGCCGGGGTGCGCGGTTTCTCCGTGTCGGAGGCCGCGCGCCGCACCGGCGTCAGCCCGGGCGCCCCGTACCGCCACTTCGCCGACCGGGACGCGCTGCTGGCGGCCGCCGCGCTGGAGGTGTCGCGGCGGGTCAACGAGATGTACGTCGAGGCGGTCGCGGACATCGTCACCCCGGAGGACCGGCTCGCGGCGGTGGGCGAGGTCTACGTCCGCGCGGCCGCCCGTTTCCGGGGCGGCTTCGACATCCTCTTCCACGCCGATCTGCGCGCGGCTCACCCCGAACTCCGGGACAGCGGGCGGGCGTTCATCGACATGCTGCTGCCGGACGCGTTCGCGCTGGTCCCCGACGGCGGCCACGAGCTCGCCACCACGCTCCTGGAGGCCCTGGCCGCGCTGACCCGCGGCTATGCGGCCCTGCTGCTCAGCGGTCTCTTCGGCGAGCCGGGTGAGGCCGCCGAGAGGGTGGCCGCGCGGGCGACGACGACGGCGAGGGCGCTGGTCCGCGGCTTCTGCGGCTGATCGGCCCCGCGGCGCGGGGTACGCGTGCGAAGATCGCGGAGGTCCCGGCGACCGCGGGCCGCCCCGCCCGGCGCCCGGTCTCCGGAGCCGCCACCGCCGCCGGCCGATCGACGAAAGGTCCCCCGTGCGCAAGCTCGTCTACTACATCGCCTCCACCCTCGACGGTTTCATCGCGGGCCCGGACGGGGCCGACCCCACCGGCCCCGGCGGCTTCTGGCCGATCCCGGAGGACTACCTCGCCCACATCGTGGCCGAGTACCCGGAGACCCTGCCCGCCCCGGCGCGGGCCGCGCTGTCCGTCACGGGGGAGTCCAAGCGCTTCGACACCGTCATCGAGGGCCGGCGCACCTACGAGATCGGCCTCAAGGCGGACATCACCGACGCCTACCCGCACCTGCGGCACTTGGTCGTCACCCGCACCCTGAGCGAGAGCCCGGATCCGGCGGTCGAACTCGTATCCGGGGACCCGGTGGCGAAGGTCCGGGAGCTCAAGCGGGAGGACGGCGGGGACTCCGGTGACCGCAAGGACATCTGGCTGATCGGCGGCGGCGAACTGGCCGGGGCGCTCTACGGCGAGATCGACGAACTGATCGTCAAACTGAGCCCGCTGACCGTCGGCAACGGCATCCCCCTCTTCTCCCCCCGCGCCGCCTTCGACCCCCGCCGCTGGGACCTCACCGGCCACACGGTCCTGGGCAGTGGCGCGGCCTTCCTGACGTACGCGCGTACGACCGGCGCGTAGGGCCCGGCGGACCGGGGACGGACGGGACCCGTCACCCGGGCGCCGGCACCACCGTCGTGACCACCCGCACCAGGGCGGGCCTGCGCGGAGTGGAACCGAAACCGAACCGGACCGGGGGCGCGACCGGCGCCAGGGCGCCGAGGTCCTCACCGTCGAAACGGGCGGAGGCCCCGACGACGGGCAGCAGGTCCCGCGCCCCGTACCACTCGCGGCTCCCCCCGGCGGCGCTGCCCCTGGCCCGCACCCCGGGCAGCAGCCGGGCGGGGACGTCGGTCAGCGCCACCCAGGCGGGACGGGCGGCGAGCGGCGCGGGCACGCAGCGCAGCAGCCATCCGAGCGGACCGCGCCGCCCGGTGGTGAACCGCAGGCTCAGCGGCCGGGCGGTGACGTTCCACACCGCTCCGGCCGTGCCGACCGCCACCGGGGTGACCAGCACCCGGTCGAAGCGGTAGACACCGCCGACGAAGTCCGCGGTCTGCCGGGTGGGTGCGAGCAACAGCCGCTCCCCGTCCGGCCGTTCGACCATGACGTCACTGAACGGCCCGAACGGCGACCGGGGCCAGTGCCCCACCACCATGCGCGTCCCGGAGGCGGTCCCGACCCCCGCGATCCACCCGTCGAACCGCAGGGCAGCCTCCATCGAGCACCCTTCCCTTCAGCGTCCGTACAGACTGTGCCGCCCCCGGAGAACCACGGAAACACGGTGGCACGCCCCGGCCGGCACGGGAGTCGGCCGGGAGCGTGGTCCGGCCGCCCCCGCGGGGCCGCGTCGGGTGCGGCGGTCCCGCCGGGGAGCCGGGTCCGCGCGCAACGGCCGGTCAGCCGAGCGTGGCCAGGAGTGCGTTGCAGGCCTCCTCGCAGCGGCGGCAGGCCTCGGCGCAGACGCGGCAGTGCTCGTGCATGTCCGCGTGCCGGGCGCACTCGTCGCCGCAGGACTTGCAGACCGTGGCGCAGGCCTGGACGACGGCACGGGTGATGTTGGCGTCGTACTCGGTGTGGCGGGAGAGCACGCGGGCCGTGGTGTCGCAGACGTCGGCGCAGTCCGTGTTGGTCCGGATGCACTTGCGCAGCGACCCGGGGTCGTCCTCCGACAGGCAGGCGTCGGCGCACGCCGTACACGCCTGCATGCAGGCGAGGCATTCCTCGATGCAGCGTTCCATCGCCTCGCGGTCGACACCGCCCAGATCGGCCGGGTAGGTCCTCAGCATCTCCTTCACAGGGCTCACAGTCATGCCTCCGTCCGGGCCGGGGCCGGTGCCATTCCGCACTCACTCACCCGCGGCCTCCGCCACCGGTTAACACGGAACGCACCTGCCCAAACCCCCTGTGTGCCGATGTGTCGACGTACCGGTGTGCCGGCGAGGCGGCGGGGCGCCCGTTACGGCTCCTCGCTCAGGGCGGCCATGGTGCGGCCGATCAGGCCCGGGGCGTCCGCGGCTCGGTCGCCGCGCATCAGCCACTCCCCCAGCTGCACCGAGGCGTCCACGACCCTGCGCACGCGCGGCATCCGGCGCTCCCGGTAGGCCGTGAGCAGCGCGTCGAGGGAGGATGCCGCCGCATCGGGGCCGGTGAGGATACCGGCCAGGACGAAGACGTCCTCCAGGGACATCGCGGCGCCCTGGGCGAGGGTCGGCGGGCAGGCGTGGGCGGCGTCCCCGGCGAGGACGACGCGGCCCCGGTGCCACGGCCCCTCCACCAGCAGCCGGTGGAACCAGGTGTAGTGGACCCGTTCCGGGTCGGTGAGGTGCTCGCCGATCGTCTTCCAGACACCGCCGTAGCCGGCCGCGAGGGCCCGCATCTCCTCCGTGTGGCGCGCCGGGTCGAGGGCGGCCGGGTCGCGGGCCGGCTCGACGAGGTAGGCGTAGAGGGAGTCCTCGCCGGTGGGGCAGTAGCCGGCGATCCAGCACGGGCCGCCGTAGGTGAGGTCGGTGCGCCCGACGCCCTCGGGGCGGGGCGCCGTGGCCCGCCAGATGCCCATGCCGGTGGGCTGCGGGCGGTCCGGTATCCCGATCAGCTCGCGGGTCGGTGAGCGCAGACCGTCGGTGGCCACGACGAGGTCGTAGCGGCCGGAGCCGCCGTCGGCGAAGTGTACGGAGACGCCGTCCGGCTCCTGGTCGAGCGAGCTGACGGTGGTGCCGAGCCGGACCCGGGCGCCGGAGGCCCGGACGGCCTCCATCAGGACGCGCTGGAGCCGGGGGCGGCCGATGCCCAGGGTGGCGGGGAGGTCCTCGCCACCGGTGCGCAGGTCCCGCATCACCCGGAGCACCGTGCCGTCGGGGGCGGTCATCCCGAGGGTGTCGAAGGCGAAACCCCGGTCGCGCACCTGTTCCCACACGCCGATCTCGCGCAGCACGCGCAGGGCGTTGCCCTGGAGGGTGAGGCCGGAGCCCGTCCGGGCGTTCCAGTCTTCCGCGGCCTCGACCAGTTCCACCTCGATCCCGGCCCGGCGCAGCAGGACGGTGAGGCCGTTTCCGGCCGTGCCGCCGCCGATGACGAGAACGGATCCGACGGTGCTCATGGTGTGGAGTTCCTCCCCCGGGGGCCGGTGGTGAAGACCGCCGTGCGACGGCGTCCGGACCCGGCCGCGGGGCAACCGGGTCCGGTGATCAGAACAAGATCCCATATCCGCACCGCGGCCGGGACGGCGGGCGCCGGGCACCGGGCGCCGGGCATCAGGGGGCCGCTGCCGGGTACCCGGGAGGGATCCGGCCGGTGGCCGGCCGGACGAACCAAATGAACCGGATGGACCGGATAACGGAGACCGACGGAGACCGACGGAGAAGGCAGGTGGTCCCGGTGCCGGGACGCAAGGAACTCCCCTCGACCCTGGAGCGCTCCGACAAGAAGGCGCAGCGCACCTGGATCAAGGCGCACGACTCGGCCGTGGAGGAGTACGGCGAGGGCGAGCGTGCGCACCGGGTGGCGTTCGGCGCGCTCAAGCACATGTACGAGAAGGTGGGCGACCACTGGGAGCGCAAGGAGGGCGGCCGCAAGGGGCCGTCCGACCGGCGGGCGGCGCAGCCGCGGCCGCAGAGCGGGCCGACCGGCGAGGGCGTCGACGAGCAGGCGTCCAAGGCCCATCTGTACGAGCTGGCCCAGCGGATGGACATCGCCGGCCGGTCGAAGATGTCGCGGCAGGAACTGCTGGAGGCCGTGCGCAAGGAGAACCGCTCGCGGACCCGCGGGAGCCGGGAGGGATGAGCGGTCGCGGTGCGGCGGCCGGCCCGGCGTACGCGGGGCGGGCCGCCGCCGGCCCGTTCAGGTGCCGGCGCGGCTGCCGCCCCGGCGGGACTCCGCCGGGCGGCGGACGGCGGCCGGTTCGGCGAGCGTGTCCCAGAACATGAGTTCGTAGGTCTGCAGCAGCAGTCCGTAGTGGTGCACCGCCCGGCGCCCGAACGGCAGTCCGGCGTCCAGGCCGGACTGCACGGCGTCCAGTGCCTGTTCGGTGACCTCCGGCGCGGGGGTGGCGAAGAAGTCGACGAAGCCGCAGGCCGCGTCCGTGAAGCCGTAGTGGCGGCGCAGGCCGCGGCTCATCTCCGCGCAGTAGTTGCCCCAGGCCGCGAAGTTGGCGGTGAGGGCGATGACGGCCTCGACCGGCTCGGCGTTGAGCGCGAGCCAGGAGACGTACGCCGGGTAGGTCTGGCAGCCGGGCAGGGGCTCGTAGTCACGGACGGTGTCCGCGTCGAGGCCGCAGGCCGCCTCCAGGTCCGCGAGCCGGTCCAGGGCCAGCGTCTCGCCCTGCGCCAGGCCGGTGAAGAACGCCTCGACGGCGGGCTCGGCGGCGGCCCGGTCCGCCAGGTGGAGGAAGCTGCGGCGGTCGGAACCGATGATGTGCCGCTGTTCGAGGGCGAAGACCGCGAGCGCCTCCGGGGGCGCGGTGCCCTCCGCGACGCGGGCGACGAAGCGGTTGCCCCCGGAGTCCGGGGTGAGTTCCCGTACCGCTTCGTCCAACACCTCTCGCGCCGATAGCACCATCGCGCCGCCTCCCGGACCAGTCGTATCGCTGTGCCCCAACGTTCTCACGAACGCCGCCGCCGGGACCCGTCGGTGACGTGCCACCGGAGGCCCCGCCCCCGCCCGTTCGCCCCTCCTCCACCCGCCGTCCTCCACCCGGCCGCTCCGCCCCGCCCGCCCCGCCCCGGTTCCGTTTCCACCCGGCCCCGTCCGCTCCCCGGACCGGCCTCCCCGCGCGTGCCGGGGACCGGGCGGGGCACCGGGCCGGGAGGGTCAGGAGACCGCGGCCCCCACCGGCAGCGCCGCGAGCGCCTGATGCGGTGGCTGCTGCGCCGGTCGCGGCTGCTGCGCCGGCGGCGGCTGCTGTTGTTGCTGTTGTTGCTGCGGTGACGGCCGGGTGCCGTACAGACAGGTGCGCAGGGCCGCCACGAGTCTCTCGACGTCCGCGTACGGCCTGACGACCAGCCGGAGGAAGCGGCTGCTGCTGCCGAGCTTGTTGCCGCACTCGCGGACGTAGAGGCCGTGCTCGGTCAGCAGCCGGTCCCGCAGCGCGACCCCGTCCACCCCGTTCGGCAGCTTGACGAGCAGAAAGTTGCCCTGGGAGAGGAAGACCACCAGCTCCGGCAGCGCCGCCAGGGCCATGGCCATGTTGGCGCGGTCGCTCGCCAGCATGCTCAGGCTCTGCTGGTACTCGGCGCCGTACTCCTTGAGCATGAAGACCACGGTCTCGGCGAAGGCGTTGAGGTTCCACTTCGGCAGCGCGTTGCGGATGGTGGCCGCGAGGGCCGGGTTGGCGACGCAGTAGCCGAAGCGGATGCCGTGCAGGCCGAAGTTCTTGCCGAGGCTCTTGAGGACGACCACATTGGGCCGGATCGTGGCCTCTTCGGCGACGGACGGGGCGCGCTCGGCGTCGACGAAGTCGATGAACGACTCATCGATGACCACCAGGTCGAGATCGGCGAGTTCGTCCAGCAGCCAGACGATCTGGCTGCGGCGGAGATAGCCGCCGTCGGGGTTGTTGGGGTTGCACACCACGGCCACCCGGGAGCCGCGCCGCCGGATGAACCGCACGTACTCCTGGAGGTCGAGCGCGAAGTCCTGCTCCTCCCGCAGCGGGAACATATCCACCCGCTTGCCGGTCTCCAGCGGCTGGTCGGTCCAGCGGCCGAAGGTGGGGATCGGGACGGCCAGGCTCTCCTCGACCAGCAGGTGGTCGATCCAGGTGATCAGCTCGGTGGAGCCGTTGCCCATGGCGACGGTCTGCGGGTTGAGGCCGAGCACGGTGCAGAGTTCGGCGGTGACGGTGTCGGCGTCGCTCGGGTAGTACTTGAGGATCGTCTCCAGGGAGTCCCGCAGCCGCCCGAACATGTGCGGGGTCGGGAAGTACGGGTTGCAGGGGATGCAGAAGTCCACCCGCTGCTGTGTGCCGCCCGGCGCCTGCGGGGCCGCGCCGTTGCCGTACGGGGCCACCGGGTTCAGCGGGGTCGCCGGCGGCGGCGCGGGGGCCGCCACCCTCCCGGAGCCCTCGGCCTGCCGCACGGCCCCCGCCGCGCCGCCGGACGTGTCGTTCCCCGAGAGGCGGTTGAGCATGGCCCAGGACGGGCTGTGCGCGGTGCTGCGCAGCACGCCGGTATCGAGCGGTTGGGACACGGCGGGGAGCTCCTTGTCGGTTCGGTGCGCCGCGGACAAGTCCGCGGCGGCGGTGGATCGGCGGTGCCGGCGCCTGCCGGACCCCGGGGCGGATGCGGACCGTTCCGGGGCGGGGAGAAGGTCAGGAGCGCCGGCGGCGGAGGAGAAGCGTGACCACGACGGCGGCGCCGCCCGCGAGGAGCGCCGCGGCGCCCGCCGGCAGCAGCCAGGAGTCGGTGGCGGAGGAGGAGGCCACGGCCCGCGGGTCCGGCCGCGGGGTGTCCTCCCCGGCGTCCGCCGCCCCGCCCGCCACCCCCTCCGCCGGTTCGCCGTCGTCCGGAGCCTCCGGGGTTCCGGAGGCGTCCGGGCCGGCGGACTCCGCGGCCGGGGTCTTCGCGGGCGGGGTCTTCCCGGCCGGGCCGGGCGCCGCCTCGCCGCCGCGTTCGCCCCGGTCCCGGGCGGGCCGGTCCCGCGGGCCGTCGGCGTCCCCGGCACCGCCGCCCGCCGTCCCGGCCGGTACGAGGAGCAGGTCGGAGCAGGAGTAGTAGGTGTCCGAGGAGTCCGTGGTCCGCCAGACCGTGTAGAGCAGATGGCGTCCGGTCCGGTCGGCGGGGAGGCGGCCCCGGATGCGGTAGGAGCCGTCCGCGAGCTGCGGGCCGGTGACGGACGCGAACGGCTTGGAATCCAGATCGGACCAGGTCAGGGGGGACGACGGGTCGTATCCGGGCCGGGTCAGATACAGGTCGAAGGTGCCCGGGTGCGGGATCGTGCCCTCGTAGCCGAGGGTGAGCCGGGAGCCGGCGGACAGCTCCGTGACCGGCCAGTCGGTGCGCGGGGTGTCCAGGCCGCGGTGGGCGTCGAGGCCCGCGCTGCACAGCCGGCCGTCCGGGATGACCCGGCGTTCGCGCTCCCGGCCCCCGGTGTCCGCCCGCCGGAGGTTGTCCCAGGCGCCCAGCGGCTGCCCCTTGTTGGCGGCGACGGCGGCGCGGCAGGCGGCGGACCGCGCGTACGCGCCGCCCTCCGGCCCGCAGGCGGCGGCGCGGCTGAGCGGGCCGGTCGGCGCCCCGTGGGCGGCCGCCGGGGCCGCGGCCAGGGCGGGGAGCAGCAGAGCGGCGGCACCGGCGACTACGGCCGGCCCAGCCGTGCGATGCGCGGTCATGCGAGGGAACCTCCTCAGCCCGTGCGGCGGCCAGCCCGCCTGCTCCTCTCTTACGGGCGGGGGCGGCGGTGTGTTCAGCCGGAGGCATATTCCTCCGCGCCGCCGCCCCGCCGCGCACGCACCCTCCGTACGGGCGGTGCGGCGGTTTTCCCGGCGTGCGGCAGGGCACCCGATGCACACCCGCAAACGGAAGAATCAGGACGGCTTGGATGAACGACAACCAGCGGAATCCCGTGACACGGCACCCGCGGCCGGACTTCCCGCAGCAGGACCAGCCGCACCCCGGCCACACGGAGGAGATGCGGCCCGAGCCCGACCACGGCGAGTCGTCCTACCGGGGCAGCGGCAGGCTGGAGGGCCGCCGCACCCTCGTCACCGGCGGCGACTCGGGCATCGGACGGGCCGTGGCGCTGGCCTTCGCCCGCGAGGGCGCCGACGTCCTCTTCACCTATCTGGAGGAAGAGGAGAAGGACGCCCGGGAGACCGTCCGGCTCGTCGAGGACGCCGGGCGGCGGGCGGTCGCCGTCTCCTGCGACATCCGCGAGGAGGCCGAGTGCCGGGCGCTGGTGGACCGCGCGGTCCAGGAGTTCGGGCGGATCGACGTCCTGGTGAACAACGCGGCGTTCCAGATGGCGCAGCCGGAGAGCATCGAGGGCATCACCACCGAGCAGTTCGACCGGACGATGCGGACCAATCTGTACGGCATGTTCTGGCTGTCCAAGATGGCCCTGCCGCACATCCCCGAGGGCGGCAGCATCATCAACACCACGTCCGTACAGGCGTACAAGGCGAGCCCGCATCTGCTGGACTACGCGACCACCAAGGGCGCCATCGTCACCTTCACCCAGGGGCTGGCGCAGTACCTCGCCGACCGGGGCATCCGCGTCAACGCGGTGGCGCCCGGCCCGGTCTGGACCCCGCTGATCCCGGCGACGATGCCCGACACGGAGAAGTTCGGGAAGCAGGCACCGCTCGGGCGCCCCGCCCAGCCGGCGGAGATGGCACCGGCGTTCGTCTACCTCGCCTCGCAGGACGCGAGCTTCATCACGGCGGAGATCCTGAACGCGACGGGCGGCACCCCGCTGCCGTAGCGGCGCGGGCAGGCCCCCAGCGCAGAACGAGGACCGCGGGACCGCGGGAAAGGCGGGGAACGCGGGGGCGGGGAAGGGGCGCCGGCGCCACGGCCCGCGGCCCCGCCCCCGTCTCAGTCGTGGGCCACCACCGCGACGGGGCAGCCGGCGTGGTGCAGCGTCGCGTGGGCCACCGGACCCAGATGACGGCCGCGGCCCGGGGTCCCGCGGCGGCCGACGACCATGAGCCCGGCCCGGGCCGAGGCGCTCAGCAGCACCTCCGCCGCGGCACCGATGTCCACGTGCTCGACCACCTCCACCTCCGGGTACCGCTCCCGCCAGGGCTTCAGCGCGTCGTGGAGCAGCTTCTTCTCGTGCGCCTCGATGCCGCCGGACTCGTCGGCGAGCTTCATGGCCGCCGGGCTGTAGTTGAAGACCGTGGGCAGGCTCCAGGCCCGTACGGCGCGGAGCCGCATGCCGTGGGCCGCCGCGTGGGCGAAGGCGAACGCGAAGACCGGTTCACCGCCGGCCGTGAGCTGGTGCAGGCCGGCCACGACCTCGTCCCGTCGCCGCTCCGGCCGGTCGCTCTCGTCCTCGGCCGCCCGCACCATGACCACCGGGCCGCCGGCCCGGCCCAGCACCTGGAGGCCGACCGAGCCCAGCAGGAAGCCGAGCAGGGGGCCGTAGCCGCGGGTGCCGAGGACGAGCATCTCGGCGTCCTCGCTCCGCTCCAGCAGGGCCGCGACGGCGGGCGCCGGGGGCTGTTCGACGGTGAGGTCCAGATCCGGGTACCGCTCCTCCAGCCCGGCCGCGGCCTCGTGCAGCATCCGCCGCGCCGCCTCCCGCTGGGTCTCCTCGTCCCGGGTGACGGGCAGGTCGACCGGTTCCCAGCTCCAGGCGTGCACCAGGGTCATCGGCAGCTCCCGCCGGAGTGCCTCCCGGGCCGCCCAGTCGGCGGCCGCGAAACTGGCCCGGGTGCCGTCCAGACCGGCGACGACGGGTCGGGGCATGGGAGTTACCTCCGTGTGCTGAGTGCGGGCGGATCGGTCGTGGGGACACCGGCGCGCCGGCGGTGGCCGCGCCGGGTGTCCGGTCCGAGTCTTCCCTACCCGGCGGACCGCCGCGCACCGCGGGGCCCCGGGCCGCGGACTCCCGGCCTACGGCTCCGTCAGCTCCAGCGTGCAGGACTCGCCGGGGTCGAGCGTGACGGACCGGTCCGGGAGCACCAGCCGGACCGGCGGTTCGTCGGACGCCGGTACATCAATGCGGAGTTGACCGGGGCTCAGCCGCATGGCCAGGCCCCAGTGGTTGTGGTAGCGGACGGTGAAGCAGTACTCGGACAGTTCCGGCAGCGGCGCGGGGTCGAGGACGAGCGCGTCGGCGCGCGGGTCCATCCCGGTCAGGCCCCGCTGTACGAGGTCGAGGGTGCCGGCCATGGCGCCGAGGTGGATGCCCTCCTCGGTCGTGCCGCCCTGGATGTCGGCCACATCGCCCTTCAGCGCCTCCAGGCAGAACTCCCACGCTTCGGCACGCCGCACCCGGGCCAGGACCCAGCCGTGCACGAGGCCGCTGAGCGTCGAGCCGTGCGAGGTGCGGCGCAGATAGTAGTCGACGGTCCGCCGCCAGGTGTCGTCGTCGAGTTCGTAGCCCAGGTGCCGGAAGATCCCGGCGAGTTCGGCGGGCGGGAAGAGATAGCCGAGCATCAGCGCGTCGGCCTGCTTGGACGCCTGGTAGCGGTTGGCGCTGTCGCCCTCGGCCTCCAGGATGCGGTCCAGCCGGCGGATGTTGCCGTAGCGGCGGCGGTACCCGTCCCAGTCCAGCTCGGCGAGTTCGCCGTAGCCCTCGAACTGGCTGATGACGCCCCGGTGGAAGGGCACGTGCAGCCGGCGGGACACCTCCTCCCAGCGGTCCGGTTCGCCGGGGTCCGTGCCGGTCTCCTCGAAGAGCTGCCGGCGGCGCGGCTCGGGCAGGGCGCGGACGACCTCCAGGGCGCGGGTGAGCACCCAGGCGGCGGTGACGTTGGTGTACGCGTTGTCGTCGAGCCCGGGGGCGGACGCGTCCGGGTAGCCCTCGTGGTACTCGTCGGGGCCGACCACCCCACGGATGCGGTAGCGGCCCAGTGCCGGGTCGAACTCGGCGCCGCTCGCCCAGAAGCGCGCGATCTGCGTCAGCATCTCGGCGCCCCTGGTCTGCAGATAGCCGGTGTCCCCGGTGGCCTCGCAGTAGTGCCAGACGTTGTACGCGACCGCGGAGCCGACATGGTGCTGGAGCCGGGAGTGGTCGGGCAGCCAGCGGCCGGAACGCGGGTTGAGATGGACCTCCTGGGTCTCCTCGCGGCCGTCGGCGGCGCTCTGCCACGGGTACATGGCGCCGAGGCGGCCCGCCTCGCGCGCGGAGCGGCAGGCGCGGGGCAGCCGCCGGTGCCGGTAGTCCAGCAGGGCGCGGGACACCTCGGGGAAGTGCAGGTTCAGATACGGCAGCACGAACAGCTCGTCCCAGAAGACGTGGCCCCGGTACGCCTCGCCGTGCAGGCCCCGCGCGGGCACGCCGACATCGAGTCCGGCGGTGTGCGGCGAGAGGGTCTGCAGGACGTGGAAGAGGTGGAACCGCAGGATGCGGCCGGCCTCGCCGGGGACGTCCAGCTCGGCGCGCTCCCACAGTTCGTGCCAGGCCCGGCGGTGGGAGGCGAGCAGGTCCGCGTAAGGGGGCGCCTGCCCGGCCCGGTCGAGGACGGCCTGGAGCGGGTCGCCGACGGCCGGGTCGCGGGAGGTGTGCAGGGCGACGGTCTTGTCGACGGTGGCGGGCCTGCCGGGCGCGGCGGGCAGGAGCAGCAGCCGGCGGGTGTGCGCGGTGCCCGGTTCCAGCCGGGAGGAGGCGGGTTGGGGTGTGGTGGTGGTGCGCGCTGCCATGCCGATGCCGATGTCGGAGCGGGTGGTGCGGCAGTGGAGCCAGACGGTGTCCGGTTCCCGGATGCCGGTGGTGACGCCGGTGAGATGGCGCCCGGCGAGGTCGCGGTAGCGGGCCACACCGGAGTTGGTGACCTCGCCGTCGAGTCCGGACTCGACGTCCAGGAGACCCGACCAGTTCTCCGGTTCGAGGACGGTGCGCAGTACGGCGAGGTGCGGGTCGGCCATGTGCAGGAAGCGGGTCTGCTGGACGCGGATGCGGCGGCCGGCCGCGTCCTCGCAGCGGAAGGCGCGGGTCAGCGTGCCGGAGCGCAGGTCGAGGGTCTGCTCGTGGGCGAGGAGGCCCCCGGCGTCGGGTGAGAACCAGGCGGTCTCCGGGGCGGTGTCCGCCGTGCCGTCGCTGTGGGCGCGGAAGCGCAGCGGCAGCCAGTTCGGCAGGTTGACCATGTCCTCGTTCTCGACCTCGCGTCCGGCGACGGTGGAGGTGAGCCGGTTGTAGCAGCCGGCGGCATAGGTGCCGGGGTAGTGCATGCCGTCGGCGGTGCACTCGGGGGCGGCGCCGCGGGTGGCGAAGTAGCCGTTGCCGAGGGTGCACAGGGCTTCGCGGAGGCGTTCCCGGGCCGGGTCGTAGCCCTCGTACCTCCAGGTCCAGTCGTTCATGCCGGGCCTTTCTCGGTTTCGGGGCCGGGACGGGGGCTCACGCCGGGGCCGGGGACCGCGCCGGGGATCACGCCCGGTCCGGGGCCGGACAGGAGTTCGGCGAGGTCCCGGACCACGCGGTCGGCGCCGTGCCGGCGCAGATCCTCGGCGGCGCTCTCGTCCGCCGTCCGGCTCACGCCCACGACCAGGCCGAATCCCCCGCGGCGGCCGGCCTCGACGCCGGCCAGCGCGTCCTCGACGACGGCGGTCTCGCGGGCCGGTACGCCCAGCCGGGCGGCGGCCTCCAGGAAGAGCGCGGGGTCGGGTTTGCCGGGCAGCCCGAGCCGGGCCGTCTCCCGGCCGTCGACGAGGGCGTCGAACAGGTCCCGTACCCCCGCGCTCTCCAGCAGTTCGCCCGCGTGCCGGGAGGCGGAGGCGGCGGCGCGGGGCACGCCGGCCCGCTTCAGCGCGCGCAGCAGCCGGACGGTGCCGGGGTAGGCCTCGATGCCGCCGGCCCCGAGGCGTTCGGTGAAGAGGCGTTCCTTGAGGGCGGCGACGGCCCGCACCGTGCCGGTGCCGGGCGGGTCGCCGGGGTCTCCGGCGGGCAGGCGCAGTCCGCGGGAGATGAGGAAGGCGGCGGCACCGTCGAGACGGGCCCTGCCGTCGACGTGGCGACGGTAGTCGTCGCCGGGGTCGAAGGGGCGGCGGGCGGCCGGGTCGGGCGGCGGGTTGTCGCGCAGGCAGGCGTCGAAGGCCGTCTTCCAGGCCGCGGCGTGCACCCGGGCGGAGTCGGTGATGACCCCGTCGGTGTCCAGGACCCAGGCCCGCGGGGCGGGCACGGGTGCCGCGGCCGCCCGATGCGGGGCCGGCTGCCGCGGGTCCGGGCCCCGTCCGGGGGCCGGGGCGTCCGTCGCGGGGTCCTCGTGCACGGGCGTTCCCTCTCCGGTGCGGTGCGGCTGCGGACGGCCGCCCGGGCCGGCGGTGGTCCGGCCCGGGCGGGAGACGTGGTCAGTGCCGCTCGGGGACGACGGCCACGGGGCATGCGGCGTGGTGCAGCACGGCGTGATTGACGATGCCGAGCTGGAGGCCGAGGTGCCCCTCGCGCCGGCGCGCGCCCACGACCAGCAGGGCGGCGGTGCGGGAGGCGTCCAGCAGGGCCTTGCGGGCCGGGCCCTCGACGATCTCGTGGGTGACCTCGACCCCGGGGTGGTCGCGCCGCGGTTCGCGCAGCAGTTCCTCCAGGATCCACTCGGCCTGCTCCTCCTCCGCCTGGCCGGGGCTCCCGGTGAGCAGGGGGTGCCGCATCGGCTCGTGCGGGCGGCGCCAGGCCCGTACGGCGGTCAGTCCGGCCCCGCGGGCCTCGGCCTCGCGGAGGGCGAAGCGGGCGGCGGTGGCGCCGTCCGTCTCGTCGCCCGCGCCGAGCACGACCCGCCGGCCGGACGCGGCCGGACCGTGATCCGTACCGCGGACCACGACCACCGGGCAGTCGGAGCGGGCCGCCACCGCCAGGCCGACCGAGCCGAGCAGCAGACCGCCGATGGCGCCCCGGCCCCGGCTGCCGGTGACGAGGAGCGAGGCGTTGCGGCCCTCCCGGACCAGGGCGGCCGCGGGGTCGTCGGGGACGGCCTCGGTGGTGACCGCCAGCCGGGGTTCCCGCTCGCGGGCGCGTTCCTCGGCGGCCCCGAGGATCTTCTCGACCGGCAGCGGCTCGGCGAAGCGGGCGGTGCCCGCGGCGGACTCGGAACCCTCGTACGCGCCCCACAGGGAGGCGTGCACGATCCTCAGGGCCGCCCCGTGGCGGGCGGCCTCGTCCACCGCCCAGTCCAGTGCGGCCAGGCTGTGTTCCGAACCGTCGACACCCACGACCACGGGCAGTTCCATCGGTCCACCGTCTCCTCTCTCCCGCCGGCCCTCTCGCCGGCCTCGCGGCTCCACCGTCGCACCCTCCCCTGTTCCCCGGCAGGGCGGTACGGCACCCCCATTCGGGGACTTTCGGCCCCGTACGGAGGCGCCCCCGCAGGCGGATCATCGACAGGGGACACCTGAAGTGCGTGAAGGGAGCGGATGATGACCAACAGGAACGGCGTACTCGCCGCGCTGACGCAGGAGCAGCGCGAGAGGCTGATGGAGCTGGCCCGGGAGGTCGTCTTCCCGGCCGGGACGCGGATCTTCGAGGAGGGCCGGACGGCCGACCGCTTCTGGCTGATCAAGTCCGGGAGCGTCACGGTCGACGTGCACGTGCCCGGCCGCCGCTCCCCCACCGTGGAGACGCTCGGCACGGGTGATCTGCTCGGCTGGTCCTGGCTCATTCCGCCGCGGCGCTGGAACTTCGGCGCGGAGGCGCTCAGCCCCGTACGGGCCTACCAGTTCGAGGCGGCGGAGGTGCTGGCGCTGCTGGAGAAGGACCCGGTGCTGGGCCGGGCGATGTCCACCGCGGTCGCGGGGGTCGTCGCACACCGGCTGACGGCCGCCCGCACCCGGCTGCTGGATCTGTACGCGCCCTACGGCAGCGGCGCGGCCGCGAGCTGAGCCGCGCCGTCCCCCTCGTCCACGTCCCGCCGCAGCCACCCGCGGCGGGACGTGGGCCGTCCGGTCAGCCGGTGGCGGGGGTGCCGCCGTGCCGGGCGCGGTGGTCCGCGATCAGCGACCGGTACCAGTGGTAGCTGTCCTTCGGGGTGCGCTCCAGCGTGTCGTAGTCGACCCGGACGATCCCGAACCTCCGGTCATAACCGAAGGCCCATTCGAAATTGTCGAGCAGGGACCAGACGAAGTAGCCGCGGACGTCCACGCCCGCGGCGATCGTGTCCGCCAGCACCCGCAGATGGTCGCGGAGGTACGCGACCCGGTCCGCGTCGTGGACGGAGCCGTCGTCCGCCACGGTGTCGGCCTCCGCGGAACCGTTCTCCGTGATGAGGAGGGGCGGCAGGGACGGGTACTCCCGGGTGAGCCCGGTGAGGAGCTCGCCCAGGGCCTCCGGGACGACGGGCCAGCCCATGGTGGTCCGCCGGACGTCCTCGCGCCAGAGCTCGGCGGCCCCGGTGTCCACGGCGGTGCGCGCGGCGGGGTCCGGCTCGGTGTGCGGGACGTCGCGCACGGTCATCGGGCGGTAGTAGTTGACACCGGCGAAGTCGAGCGGCTGTCCGATCAGCTCCAGGTCGCCGTCGAGCCGCCAGGAGGGATCCGCGGCGAGCTCGCCCCAGGTCTCCCGCTCGTACCGCGGGTAGCGGCCGGCGAACAGCGGGTCCAGCCAGATGTCGTTGTGCACGGTCTTCGCGCGCCGCACCGCCGCCCGGTCGGCGGCGGTGTCGCTCTCGGGGACCAGCAGCTCCGGGTTGAGCGTGACGCCGACCTCCCGGGCCCCGGCCTCGCGCAGCGCCCGCACGGCCAGGCCGTGGCCGACCAGCAGATGGTGGGCAGCGGCCAGGGCCCCGCGGCCCTCGCGGGCGCCGGGCGCGTGCCGGCCCCGGGCGTAGCCGAGGAAAGCGCTGCAGAACGGCTCGTTGAGGGTCATCCAGCGGCCGACGCGGTCCCCGAGCCGCCCGGCGACGACGGCCGTGTACTCGGCGAAGAGCTCCGCCGTCTCCCGTATCCGCCAGCCGCCGCGGTCCTCCAGGGCCTGCGGCAGGTCCCAGTGGTAGAGGGTCGCGCAGGGGGTGATGCCCGCCTCCAGCAGGAGGTCGGTGAGCCGGTCGTAGAAGTCCAGGCCCGCCTTGTTGACCTCGCCGTCGCCGCCGGGGCGGACCCGGGGCCAGGCGATGGAGAAGCGGTAGCTGTCCACGCCGAGCTCCCGCAGGAGGGCGATGTCCTCGCGGTAGCGGTGGTAGTGATCGCAGGCGGTGTCCCCGGTGGCGCCGCCCTCGACCTTGCCGGGGGTGCGGCAGTAGGTGTCCCAGATGGATGGCGCGCGGCCGTCCTCGTCGTGGGCGCCCTCGATCTGGTACGCGGCGGTGGCGGCGCCGAAGCGGAAGTGCGCGGGGAACCGCGGGAGGTCCCGGGGACTGCCGGTGTCGGTCATGGGGATGGGATCCCTCTCACTCGTACGGAAGCGGCTCGCGAACGGGCCTACTGCTCGGACAGCTGTCCGGAGATGTCTCCGGGGACCTGCCCGGGAACCTGCTGCGCCCCGGAGACCCGCCGCTCGGGCAGCTGTTCGGTGAGCGGGGCGGAGTTCTGCTCGGGGAACGGCATGGACGCCTGTTCGGGCAGCGGCAGCGGGACCTCGTCCGGGAGGCGGCCGGTGCGGGCGACCCCGGCGTACCAGCGGGCGCTGGACTTGGGGATGCGGGCCTGGGTCTCGTAGTCGATGTAGATCGCCCCGACCCGCTTGCCGTAGCCGTAGGTCCACTCGAAGTTGTCGAGCAGCGACCAGAGGAAGTAGCCGCGCACGTCGGCGCTGTTCTGCAGCGCCCGCAGGACGGCGTCCAGATGGCGGTGGAGGTAGGCGATGCGCTCCGGGTCGTGCACCGTGCCGTCGGGGCCGGGGCGGTCGTCGTACGCCGCGCCGTTCTCGGCGATCACCAGCGGCAGGCCGGGGAAGTCGGCGGTGAAGCTCATCAGCAGGTGGTAGAGGCCGGTGGGGTCGACGGGCCAGCCCATCGCGGTCCGTTCGCCGGACGGCTGGTGGAAGACGACCCCGTCCGCCCCGGGCCACGGCGAGGCCGGGCGCGCGGTGCCGCGCGCGGTCCGCCCGTCGGGGCGGGAGGCGGAGACGACGCGGGAGGTGTAGTAGTTGATGCCCAGCGCGTCCAGCGGCCGGTGGATCGCGGCCGGATCGCCGTCGCGGACGAAGGACCAGTCGGTCAGCCGGGCGGTGTCGGCGAAGAGGTCGTCCGGGTAGGCGCCGGCCAGCATCGGGCCGGTGAAGATCCGGTTGCCGACGGCGTCGATGCGCCGGACGGCCTCCAGGTCCTCCGGCGTCTCGGAGAGCGGCCGGACCAGGTGCGGGTTGAGGGTGACGCCGATCTGCGCATCGGGCGGCAGGGTCTCGCGGAGCACGGCGACGGCCCGGCCGTGGCCCAGGTTGAGGTGGTGGGCGGCGCGCAGCGCGGCGACCGGGTCGGCGCGGCCCGGGGCGTGGGTGCCGGAGCCGTAGCCGAGGAAGGCGCTGCACCAGGGCTCGTTGAGGGTGGTCCACAGGGAGACCCGGTCGCCGAGGGCCTCGGCGACGATCGCCGCGTAGTCGCCGAAGCGCTCGGCGGTGGCGCGCCGCGGCCAGCCGCCGACGTTCTCCAGGTCCTGCGGCAGGTCCCAGTGGTAGAGGGTCACCGCGGGCTGGATGCCGTTGGCGAGCAGCTCGTCGCAGAGCCGCCGGTAGAAGTCGAGGCCGCGCTGGACGGCCGGGCCGCGGCCGGTGGGCTGGACCCGGGGCCAGGAGACGGAGAACCGGTAGGCGCCGATGCCGAGTTCGCGCATCAGGCGGACGTCCTCCGGCATCCGGTGGTAGTGGTCGGCGGCCACGTCGCCGGTGTGGTCGCGGAAGACGTTGCCGGGGGTGTGGCTGAAGGTGTCCCAGATGGAGGGGGTGCGGCCGTCCTCGGTCGCGGCGCCCTCGACCTGGTACGCGGCGGTGGCCGCCCCCCACACGAAGCCCGGCGGGAAGGAGCGGGCCGAGGCGGCGGACCGGACTTCGTGCGCGGTCATGGGGAGAGCACTCCTTGGCTCGGTACGGACGACGGGGAGAGGCCCGGGGACCGGTGGGGGGTGACGCCGGGGTCGGGCGGAGCGGGGGCGCGGGGCGGGGCTGTGAGTCATGAGGGCGGTCGCGGACGAAGGGGACGCGGCACGGGGATCGCAGGGGTACTGCCGGGTGGTGCGGTATCGCACGCGGCGGTGCGGGACGGTTCGGGGCGGTGCGGGCGGTTCCGGTGGCACGTGCAGTGCCGGTGGTACTGGTGGTGCCGGTGGTGCTAGTGGCGCCCGTGGTGCGTGCGGTGGTCCGGACCACCACCGCCGGGGCGGAGCCCGCCGCCGGGCGCCGTCGCGGCGCGGTCCTCGTCACCGCGTCAGCGCCGGAGCCACCGCGGTTGGTCGCTCCGCGGGGGCTCCGGCGCTCCGGTCTGCGGGCCGGCGCGGGTCAGCTCTTGACGGCTCCCGCGGTGATGCCGCCGACCACGTGCTTGCCCAGCAGGGCGAAGACCGCCAGCAGCGGAATCGTCGCGATCAGCGCACCGGTCAGGACGACCGCGTGGTTGACGGTGTGGTTGCCGGCGCCGAGACCCGCGAGGGCCACCTGCAGCGTCGGGTTCCCGTCCGGGGTCAGCGCGATGAACGGCCAGAAGAAGTCGTTCCACGACTGGACGAAGATGAGCATCCCCAGGACCGCCATCGCCGGCCGGGCGACGGGGAACACCACGTGCCAGATGATGCGCATGCTGTTCGCGCCGTCCATCCGGGCCGCCTCGACGAGCTCCACCGGCAGCGCCTCCAGCAGGAACTGGCGCATGAAGAAGACGCCGAACGCGGCCACCAGGGTGGGCAGGATGACCGACTGCAGCTGGTCGACCCAGCCCAGCTCGGTGATGATCTGGTAGAGCGGGATCACACTGAGCTGCGGCGGCACGGTCATCGTCGCGATGACGACCGCCAGCAGGATGTTGCGGCCGCGGAACTGCAGCTTGGCGAAGGCGAATCCGGCCAGGGTGGCGAAGAGCACCGTGCTCATCGCCACCGTGCCCGCCACGATGGTGGTGTTGATCAGCGCCTGGCCCATGTGGACCTGGTTCCAGGCGATCTCCAGATTGGTGAAGAGCTGGTCGCCCGGCAGGAGCGGCGACGGCGCCTGGACGACGCGCTCGCCGGTGTGCGAGGCGGCGACGACGTTCCAGTACAGCGGGAACAGCGAGAAGAACGCCGCCAGCGCGAGCACGATGTAGGTGACCGGACCGGCGTGGTTGTGGCCGCCTGCCCGGCCCGCCTTCCCCCCGCGGCGCAGGGTCTGCGCCCTCCGGCGGCCGGCCGGGGCCGGCGGGACCTTGGTCAGGGCGTGGGTCATGAGGGGGCCCCCGTCTTCTTGCGGTTCCTGCGGGAGATGAGGGCCTGCGCCCCGCCGACGAACAGCAGGAGCAGCAGCATCACCCAGGCGATGGCCGAGGCCTGGCCGAGGGAGCCGGTGACCCAGCCCTTCTCGTACATCAGCAGGCTCAGCGTCTGGTACTGGTTGGCGCTGCCGCCGCCGATGCCGAGACTGCCGCCGAAGATCAGCGGTTCACCGAAGAGCTGGGTGGCGCCGATCGTCGAGACGACGATGGTGAAGAGGATCGTCGGCCGGATCGACGGGATGGTGACGCTGATGAACTGCCGCCAGCGGGAGGCGCCGTCGAGCGCCGCGGCCTCGTAGAGGTCGTTCGGCACAGCCTGCATCGCGGCCAGGTAGATCAGGGCGTTGTAGCCGGTCCAGCGCCAGGTGACGATGGTGGAGATGGCGATCTGCGCCGGCCACTTCTCGGTCTCCCAGTTGACCGGGTCGACCCCGAAGAGGCCGAGGAAGCCGTTGATCATGCCGTAGTCGGTGTTGAACAGCTGCGCGAAGACGAGCGTCGCGGCGGCGATCGAGGTGGCGTACGGCGCGAGGATCGCGACCCGGTAGAAACCGCGGCCGCGGAGCTTGTAGTTGAGCAGATGCGCCAGACCGAGCGCCATCAGCAGCTGCGGCACGGTGGAGATGACGCCGATGGTGAAGGTGTTGGCCAGCGCGTTCCAGAAGAAGTCGCTGTCGGCGAGCCCGGTGTAGTTCTCCAGGCCGCGCCACTCCGCGTCCCCGCCGAGCTCCACCCGGTGCAGGGAGAGCCAGCCGGTGTAGATCAGCGGGAAGAGCCCGAAGGCGGCGAAGGTGAGAAAGAACGGGGCGATGAACGTGTAGGGGGTCGCCTTCACGTCCAGCCGGTACAGCTTGCTGCGCCAGGCGCTGGGGGCCTTGCGGCGCCGTGCCGGTCGGGGGGCGGGCGGCGCGGGAGGCGGACTGCCGTCCGCGGCCGCCCGTACGGAGGTAGCCACGAGTGGCGTCCTTCCACGGGGATCGGTTCTGACGGTGACTCAGGCGTACGGGCCGCCCGCCGGCGCGATGCCGGGCGGGCGGCCCGCCGTCCCGTTACTGATCGATCTTGTCCTCGATCAGGTTCTTCACGTTCTTCCAGGCTTCGTCCGGGTCCGTCCCGCGCTGCTCGATGTCGAGGATGCCGTTGTCGGTGAGGAAGGTCTTCACCTGGCCGTCGTAGCGGCCGATGGGCGCCGGCTCGATCTTCTGGGCGGCGGCGGAGTAGATCTCGCCGACCGGGGTGTCACCGAAGTAGTCGATCTTGGCCGTCTTCACCTCTTCCGACTGCATGGCCTTGGTGGTGGACGGCATCAGACCGGCCTTGGCGAAGACCTTGGCCTGCTGCTCCGGGGCGGTCAGCCAGGCGGCGAGCTTGGCGGCCTCCTTGGTGTTCTTGCCGGCCTTCGGCACGGACAGGAAGGAACCGCCCCAGTTGGCGGCCACCGGCGGAGCGGCGATGTCCCACTTGCCCTGGTTCTCGGGGCCCGCCTGGTCCTTGATGATGTTGGTCATCCAGCTCGGGCAGACCACCGTGGCGAACTTGGAGTTCTTGAACGCCGCGTTCCAGCTGCCCTTCTCGTCGAACTGGCGCAGCTCGGCGGTGAGGTCCGCCTCCGCCGCCTCGACGGCCAGGTCCCAGGCCTGCTTGACCCCGGAGCTGTTCTCCCAGTCGAGCTGGCCGCGGGAGTTGGAGTACTGCTCCGGCGAGCTGGAGATCACGGCGTTGAAGAGGCCGCTGGCGGAGTCGTGGAAGGCCGTGCCCTTGGGCGCGTTGGCCTGGTATTCCTTGCCCTGCTCGATGAACTTGCCCCAGTCGCCCTCCCACAGCTTGCCGACCTCTTCACGGTCGGTCGGCAGACCGGCCTTCTCGAAGAGGTCCTTGCGGTAGCAGATCGCCATCGGGCCGATGTCCGTGCCGAGGCCGACGACCTTGTTGTCGGGCGTGGTCGCCTGCTTGATCTTCCAGTCCAGGAAGTCGGCGGTGGAGACGCCCTCGGCGGAGGAGAGGTCGACGAACTTGCTGGCCATGGCCGGGCTCGTCGCCTCGGCGATGTAGCCCACCTCGATCGCCTGGATGTCGGAGAGACCGCTGCCCTGGGAGAGCCGGAGCTTCAGGGTGTCCCAGTACTTCTGACCGTCGGACACGTTGTTCTCGACGATCTTGATGTTCGGATTCAGCTTCTCGTACTCGGCGTAGAGCTTGGCGCCCGTCTTGTTGTCGTAGCCGAACGATCCGAAGGTGCCGACGCGCAGCTCGATCTTGCCGTCGCTGCCGGCCCCGCCCTCGGAGTCGCTGCTGCATCCGGTGATCAAGACTGCGCAGGTCGCGAGCCCGGCCACCGCCGCTGTCGCGGTTCTGCGGCTACGGCCGCGGGTCCTGCTGGAAGTGCGCATTCCACTCTCCTTGTCCAGGTGGATCTCTGGGCTGGTGCCACGGGACGGTCCGTTCCGGGGGCGGCTGCGGCGCTGTGCCGCGGGGCGCCGGCCGGTTCGGACCTCGAGGGGGCTTGACCGGCCGGTCCGGGTCCCCTCGGACCGGCGGCCTCGTCGTGCTGGACGCTGTTGAGTGCAGGCCTCCCCCCGGAAGGCCCGACTCCGCCTGGCGAGGGGTGGGAGCGCTCCCACTCGCGCCATGCCCGAAGGTTTTCGCCTCAAGGGGAAAGTGTCAAGACGTGAATACGGTTTCGTTGCGCGCATGTGTCCTAACGGCCACCCGGAGCTGCGACAGGATGCACGTCGGGGCAGGCCGGAAGGGGTGGCCGGGCCGCGACACCACGTCAACCACCGCACGGACCGGCGGGATTGCCCGATGAGGGCCCATCACTTCCCGAAGGGAGGGCACGGCGGCGCGGAGGCCGGGGGCGGATGCCGCGGCGCGCACGTGTTCGCGGTTCGTTACCCGGGACGGGGCGCCCGGCCCGCCGCTCCGGGGCCCGGCCGGACGCCGGGGCGGGCAGCGGGCAGGAGCCGGGACGGACAGCGGGCGGGGCCGGCCCATGGCGCCGTGGCGGCACCCCCGGCCGCCACCGGCAGGGGACGAACCGGCCGCCCCCGCCCCCGGCGGCCCGGGGACACGGCACCGTACACCGGCGGGCCGCTCCCCCGCCGTATCGCGGGCCGGGCCCGGCCCGTGTGACGGGAGGGTCTGGGGCGACGCGTGTTCACTTCAGCGGCTCGGATAGCATGGGAGCGCTCCCAAAAATGGGGCGGGATCGGGCCGGGCGCCGGTCCGAACGAGTGGCCGGAGACGGCCCGAACCGGCACGGCCGGGCTCCCCGCGGAACCCATCGGGGCGGCCCGGACGGGGCCGACGGTGGGGAGACCTGATGGCGGTGAACGGACGGCGGAGCCGGCAACCGACACTGGAGGAAGTGGCCGCGCGAGCGGGGGTCGGCCGGGGGACGGTGTCCCGGGTGATCAACGGCTCGCTGCGGGTCAGCGACCAGACCAAAGCCGCGGTCGAACAGGCCGTGGCCGAGCTCGGCTACGTACCGAACCGGGCGGCACGGGCCCTCGCGGGGCACCGGACCGACGCGATCGCCCTGGTCGTCCCGGAGGCGGAGACCAAGCTCTTCGCCGAACCGTACTTCTCGGACATCGTGCGGGGAGTCGGAGCGGAACTCGCCGAGACCGACATGCAGTTGCTGCTGACGCTGATCCGCACGACGAAGGAGCGGCAGCGGTTCGCACAGTATCTGCGGGCGGCGCGGGTGGACGGCGTGCTCGTCGTCTCGGTGCACGAGCACGATCCGCTGCCGGACCTGCTGGAGGACCTGGGGCTGCCGGCCGTGCTCAGCGGGCGGCGTTCCGATCTGGAGTCGGTGTCGTACGTGGACTCCGACAACGTGGGCGGCGCGCGGTCCGCCGTCGCGCATCTGCTGGCCGGCGGACGGCGGCGGATCGCCACCATCACGGGCGCGCTCGACATGTACGTGGCCCAGTGCCGGCTGGACGGGTACCGCCAGGCGCTGGAGGCCGCGGGGGTGGGGGACGGCCGGCACCTGGTGGCGGAGTCCGACTTCACCGAGAGCGGGGGGCGCCGGGCGATGGCCGAACTGCTGGAGCGGGAACCGCGGCTGGACGCCGTGTTCGCGGCCTCCGACGTGATGGCCGCCGGCGCGCTGGGCGCCCTGCGGGCGGCCGGGCGCCGGGTGCCGGAGGACGTCGCCCTGGTGGGGTTCGACGACTCGGCGATCGCCCGCCACACGGATCCGCCGCTGACGACGGTGCGGCAGCCGATCGAGGAGATGGGGCGGGCGATGGCACGGGTGCTGGTGGAGGAGATCGGCTCGCGGACGACGGCGAAGCGCCATGTGGTGCTGGGGACGCGGCTGGTGCACCGGGCCTCGGCGTAACCGCCTCACTGCCTCACCGCCTCACCGCCTCACCGCCTCGTCGCCTCGCCGCCTCATGGCCTCCGGGCGCGCGGGGCGCGGGCGCAGGGGCGCGTGCGCGCGGGCGCGCCGCGCGCCGGGGGCGGCCCAGCCGGTCCCGGCGCCGCACGGAGCGCCGGAGCCCCCGGCCCGGCGCGCCCCGCGGCCCGGCGCCACCCCCGGCCCGGCGCCACCCCCGGCGCGGGGAAAACCGTTGGCAAAGCCAGTGGTTGGGGGCCGGAAGCGGTGATTCATTTGTTGAATGCAATGACCGGGACGCCCATGGCCGGAGAAGCACCGCGCCCGCCGCCGGAGCACCGGGCACTTCTGGGCCGGGCGGGGCCGGAGATACGGCGGCGCCGGGTGTGGCGGGCAGCGGCGGCTGGGGTTTTCTTTCCGGTGGATTATGGCCCGCACACACCGGCGGGCGGGGAAAAGGCCAGGTCACCGGCGTGCGACCGGCGGTGCGGGTTGCGTCCGCACGCCCCCGGCGCGGTAGAGCGGAGCGCGTTGAAATCTTGACACCGGCTGTCGGCTCCGCCACATTTATGGGAGCGCTCCCAGTGGTTTTTCCGTCACCACCCGCCCGCTGTGACCCCGGTTGACCTGGTGGTCGCATTCCACCCCGATTTGGGAGCGCTCCCACTCGCTTCGCAGGTGCGCTGCGAGCCGTATTCGACAGTTGTTGATGACGAGGTCCGGACGTGACAATGCAGGATGAACAGACCGCTGTGGCACCGGAGGCAGAGCCTCGGGTCGCCGCCTTCCCGACCGGCTTCCTCTGGGGTGTGGCCACTTCCGCCTACCAGATCGAGGGCGCCGCGGACGCGGACGGCCGCGGACAGTCCATCTGGGACACCTTCGCGCATACTCCCGGACGGGTCGTCGCCGGTGACACCGGCGACGTGGCCGCGGACCACTATCATCGCTACCCCGAGGACGTCGCCCTCATGTCCGAACTCGGGCTGGGTGCCTACCGGTTCTCGGTTTCGTGGCCCCGCATCCAGGCGGACGGCTCCGGCCCGGCGAACGCCCGGGGGCTCGACTTCTACCAGCGCCTGGTGGACTCGCTCCTGGAGCGCGGCATCGAGCCGGCGGTCACCCTCTACCACTGGGACCTCCCGCAGGCCCTGGAGGACAAGGGCGGCTGGCTGAACCGGGACACGGCCTACCGGTTCGCCGAGTACGCCGGGATCATGCGCGAGGCGCTCGGCGACCGCGTCAAGCTGTGGACCACGCTCAACGAGCCCTGGTGCGCTGCCTTCCTCGGGTACGGGGAGGGCAAGCACGCCCCGGGCGTCCAGGACCCGCCGGCCTCCCTGCGCGCCGCCCACCACCTGCTGCTCGCCCACGGGCTGGCCGTGCCGGCGCTGCGCGCCGCGGCGCCCGGACCGGTGGAGATCGGCACCACGCTCAACTTCTATCCGGTGTCGTCCGCCTCGGACGCCCCGGCTGACCTGGACGCGGCCCACCGCATCGACATCCTGCAGAACCGCCTCTTCCTCGACCCGGTCATGCAGGGCGGCTACCCGGCCGACATCCGCGCGCACCTGGAGCGGGTCTGCGGCACGGAGCACATCCTGGACGGCGACGAGGCCCTGATCGGGGCGCCGATCGACTTCCTCGGCGTCAACTACTACACCTCGTACCACGTGGCGGGGGGCGGCGAGCCCGCCGAGGGCCCCGGCTCCTGCTGGCCCGGCGCGGAGGACGTACGGTTCCTTTCCTGCGGCCGGCCGCTGACGGACATCGGCTGGGAGATCGACGCCCAGGGGCTCCGCACCATGCTGGAGCGGATCAACAGCGACTACCCCGGCATCAAGATCATGATCACCGAGAACGGTGCCGCCTACGACGATCCGATCACACCCGACGGCAAGGTCCACGACGGGGACCGGATCGCCTATGTGGACGCGCATCTGCGGGCCACGCACGAGGCCATCGCGAACGGTGTGGACGTGCGCGGCTACTTCCTCTGGTCGCTGCTCGACAACTTCGAGTGGGCCGAGGGCTACGCCAAGCGCTTCGGCATCGTCCACGTCGACTTCGACAGCCAGCTGCGCACCCCCAAGGACAGCGCCTTGTGGTACGGCGGGGTGGCCCTGCGCAACGGCCTCTCCGACGGCGGGAACGGCTGACACACCGGCAGCACATCGCCGGCACGGCACAGCGAACGGCAAGTGAACGGGGGACTCGTGTACGGAGCGGACGAACAACCGGAGTTACCGGGAGAGCTGGGCGCGGCCGACGTGGGGCGGAAGCTCGACCTCGTCGGCAAGCTGTACCAGCGCTCGGTACTGCCGGCGGTGCGCGAGGTCGCGCAGGGACGGCGGCTGAAGTGGCCGCTGGTCGTCGATCTGGACCCGACGACCCTGTGCGATCTCGCCTGCCCCGAGTGCATCAGCTCGGGGGTGCTCAACCAGGGGCAGTTCTCCCGGGACCGGATCACCGACCTGGCGCACGAGCTGGCCGGTTCGGGAGTGCGGGCGGTGATCCTGATCGGCGGCGGCGAGCCGCTGATGCACCGCTCCATCGGGACCGTCATCGAGGTGCTGCACGGCGCGGGCATCCGCATCGGGCTGGTCACCAACGGCACCCTGATCGGCCGCTATCTCGACGAGCTGGCGTCCATGCTCTCCTGGGTCCGCGTCTCCCTGGACGCGGCCACCCCCGGGACGTACGACGTCTTCCGGCCCAGCCGCCGCAAGTCCAGCGTGTTTCCGCAGATCATCGCGGACATGCGGCGGCTGGCCGAGCGCAAGGCCGGGCGGCTCGGCTACTCGTTCCTGCTGATGCAGCGGTTCGACGGCGAGGGCCGGCTCACGGCCACCAACTACCCCGAGGTGCAGCAGGCGGGGGAACTCGCCAAGGACATCGGCTGCGACTACTTCGAGCTGAAGGCGATGCTCGACGCCGACCACTTCACCGTCAACCAGGCCGCCGAGCACACGGAGCTGGTCGAGGAGCAGTGGAGCCGGCTGCGCAAGCTGGAGGACGAGTCGTTCCGGCTGCTCCGGTCCTCCAACTGGCTGGCCGTCCGGTCCGGTTCGGATCCGGTGCAGACGAAGGAGTACGCGGCCTGCCCGGTCGCCGAGCTGCGCACCACGGTCACCCCCACCGGCGTCTACATCTGCCCGTACCACCGGGGCCACGAGAAGGGGAAGCTGGGCGACATCGCGGAGATGTCCTTCGAGGAGATGTGGGCCCGGGCCGACACCACGGCCATCGACCCCCGCGAGGACTGCCGGTTCCACTGCGCGCGGCACCCCGTGAACGTCGAGATCGGCGGGTTGCGGCACCGCGAACCGCCCGAGCCCGCCGACGACTTCGACCCCTTCATCTGACGGCACACCGGAGACCCCCACGCCATGTCGCCCTTACCCGAACCCCGGCCGGCCCCGCCCCGTTCCGCGTCGCTCCCCCGCGCCAGGAGTCGCTCGCGGATCGCAGTCATCGGAGCGGGGCCGGCCGGTCTCACCAGCGCCAAGCAGGCGCTGGCCGAGGGCCATGACGTGGTGCTCTACGAGAAGAACGCCGATCTCGGCGGGATCTGGGACCCGGCCTCCGGCGGCGCCTACCCCGGGGTGCGGATGCAGAGCTCGCGGATGAGCTTCCCGTTCTCCGACTTCCCGCCCCGGGGCGTGGACGACTTCCCCACGCTGCCGCAGGTGCACGCCTATCTGCGCTCATACGCCGAGGCGTTCGGGGTGCTGCCGGTCTGCCGCTTCGGCCACCGGGTGGTCCGGGTGGCGCGGGAGGCGGACGGATGGCGGGTCACCGCCCGGCACGAGGGGGGCGAGAGCACCGGGGTCTTCGACGCGGTGATGGTCGCGAGCGGTGAGCTGTGGGAGCCCCGGCTGCCGGAGCACCTGCCGGGCCCCGCCGCCCCGGTCCGGGTGTGGACGGCCAAGTCCTACCGGGGCCCGGCGGACTTCGCCGGCCGCCGGGTGCTGGTGGCCGGCGGCGGGGTGAGCGGCGCGGACATCGCCGCCGAGCTGTCGGACACCAGCGCCCGGGTGGACTGGTCGGTGCGCGGGCGCGCCCTGTTCCTGCCGCGCGACTGCGCGGGCGTCTACAACGACGCGCTCTTCTCGTACGCCGGCCGGGTGGCGCTGGAGGAGATGCCCTACCGGGACTATCTCGCCTGGCTGGGCGAACTGCTGCCCGAGTACATGGCGATGTACCGGCGGACGGGCCTGCTGCCGGCGGACGGCTTCCACGGCGCCGTCCACGTGAACGAGAAGGCGATCCCCCGGGTCTACCGGGGCCGGATCACGGTCCGCCCGGCGTTCGAGCGGTTCGCGCCCGACGGCACCGCGGTGCTGGCCGACGGCAGCGAACGCTCGTACGACGACGTGGTTCTGTGCCTGGGCTATGGGATGCCGGACTACGGCTTCATCGAGGGCTTCCGCCGCGAGGACCTCTACGAGCACCACTTCTTCCGGCACGATCCGACCCTCGCCGTCATCAACACCCCGGTGGACACCGAGGGGTTCGGCACCGCCTGCCCCTACTTCGAGACCATCGCCGCCTGGGCCCTGGCCGTGTTCGCGGGGCGGGCGACGCTGCCGGAAGAGGGGGCGACGGCCGCCTGGTGCGAGCGGCACCTGGGCCGGCCGGCCGGCCGCCGTTACCTCGACTGCTGGCTGGAGACCATCCGCATCGGGCTCGCCGCCGGCACCCTCCCCGATCCGCGCACCTCCTTCGCCGCCTACTGGCGGCTGGTGTCCGGCACCGTGGCGCCGTCGCGGCTCCGCCCGGAGGGCCCGGCCCTGCCGCGCCCCGCCACCTACGACGGACTGTTCGACCTGGACCATCTCCGGCACCGCGTCCTCGCCTCCCTGCCCCTCGCCGACCGGGACGGCCTGCTGGCCGCCGGGGAGATCGGCCGGGCGGACTACGAGGCCGCGCTGCTCGTCCCCGACGGCCGGGAACTCCCGCCCTGGCTGCCCTACCGGCAGCGGCGCGGCTCGCGGCTGCCGACGGCCGTGCCCGGGTGATGCCCCGAGGCGTCCCGCAGCCCGGCCCCGTACCCGCTCCGCGCCAGGGAGAAGTGTGAACACCACCACCGCCACCGCCAAGACGCGCGTCGCCGGCGTCCTCAAGGACGGCGCGCTCAACAGCCTGATCGGCGTCACCGGCATGGTCGGTGTCGCCGGGGCCATGGTCGTCACCTCCACCAGCCTCTTCCTGTCCGACGCGGTGCGGGTCTCGCCGCTGATGATCGGGCTGTTCTTCGCCGCGAGGGCGGCCTCCGAGATCCTCTCCGACCTGGTCGTCGGGGCGCTGTCCGACCGGATGTCGAGCCGGCGCTCCCTGCTCGCGCTGTGCGCGGCCTGCTCGGCCGCCGGCGCGGTCGGCTATCTGCTGCTGCGCGACTACTACGCGCTGCTGGTGACGGGCGCCCTCTTCTTCGGCATCGGCGGCGCCGTCTTCTCGCAACTCTTCGCCTATACACGCGAGTTCGCGGACAGCCGGGGCACGGACGCCGCGTTCTTCAACTCGGCGCTGCGCTCGGTGACCTCGGTGGCCTGGATCGTCGGCCCGCCGTTCGGTTTCTATCTGATCTCCTCCCGCGGCTTCTCCAGCCTGTTCTTCGCGGCGGCCGTGTTCTATCTGCTGTCGGCGGCGCTGTGCGCGCTGGCCCTGCCGGACACGGGGAGGACCCGGCCCGCCCGGGCGGATGCGGCGGACGGTGCGGCGGAGGGCCTGCCGGAGGAGGCGCCCGGGGAGGCCGCGGCCGGCCCGGAGAAGTCGGCGCCCGAGAAGACCGCGGCACCCGCGGCACCCGCCCCGCCCCGGAACGCCTTCTCCGGTCTCACCCCGCGCGTGCGGTCCCTGATGGCCGTCATCGTGCTGATGCTGACCGTCAACAGCATCTACCAGATCAACATCGCCCTGTTCGTCACCAAGGACCTGGGGCTGGGCAAGGGCTTCGCCGGGTTGCTGCTCGGGCTGGCCGCCGCCCTGGAGATCCCCCTGATGATCTACACCGGGGCGAAGGCCGAACGTATCGGCAAATGGCGTCTGGTGACCGTCGCGGCCGTCTGCGCCACGCTATTCTTCGCCGCGCTGCCGTTCACCGAGTCGCCGGTGGCACTGCTGCTGCTCCAGGTGCCCAACGCGCTGTGGACGGCGATCGTGCTCAGCATCCCCGTGATCATCCTGCAGAACGCCATGTCCGACCGGATCGGCGCCGCCTCGGCCCTCTACGGGGCCTCCTTCAAGGCGGGCAGTTTCCTCGGCGGGATGACCGCCGGCGCCGTCGCCCAGTGGCTCGGCTTCACCCATGTGTTCTGGGCCTGCGCCGTGCTGAGCGCGGTGGCCGCCCTTCTGCTCGTCACCGGAGGAACCGATGAGTAGCACTCCCGGACCGGACGTCAGCGTCGTCGTCCCCACCTACAACCGCGCGGGCCTGCTGCGGCACACCCTGGACTCGCTCACCCGGCAGACCCTGCCGGCCGGGCGGTTCGAGGTGCTGGTCGTCGACGACGGCTCCACGGACGACACCGCGCGGCTGGTGACGGAGTACGAGGACCGCCTGGCCCTGCGCTACTTCGCCCACCCCGACGAGGGCTACCGCGTCGCCCGCGCCCGCAACACCGGGATCACGAACGCCCGGGGCGGCATCTGCGTCCTCGTCGACTCCGGCGTGCTGCTGCACAGCGGCGCGCTCCGCGCCCATCTGGACTGCCACGCCGCCTCCGAGCGGCCCGTCGCCGTCTGCGGCTACGTCTTCTGCTTCAACGAGGACAACGAGGACGGCGCCGAGATCGAACGCGCCATCGACTACGCGGACCCGGACTCCTTCATGGCGGGGCTGCGGCGCGAGGAACGCTGGCTGGACATCCGCGAGGAGTTCTACGAGAAGTACGGCGAGGACTTCGCCTCCCTCCCCGCGCCCTGGCTGGTCTGGTGGACCTGCAACGTCTCCGCCCGTACCGAACAGCTGCGCTCCGTCGGCCTCTTCGACGACGCGTACCGCGCCTGGGGCGCCGAGGACGTCGACCTCTCCTACCGGCTGCACCGCGACGGCGCCGTCTTTGTCATGAACCGCGACGCCTGTGCCGTGCACGTGCCGCACAGCAAGAGCTACACCGAGAACATGCGATCGGTCGCGGCCAACTACCGCTACTTCGCCTCCAAGTACGGCACACCCGTCACCTCGCTCGTCGACGGCCACCACTTCTTCGCCATCAACGACATCATCCGCGAGCGAGGGCTGCCCGGATGCGCGGAGCACCTCGCCGCCGAACGCGCGCTCGCCGACGGCCCGGACGGGCCGCCCCGCCAGGTGCTGGTCTTCTCCCCGCACCAGGACGACGAGGTGATCGCCTGCGGCGGCACCCTCGCCCGCCGTGCCGCCGAGGGCGCCCGAGTGCAGATCGTCTTCTCCACCGACGGCTCCCGCTCCCACCAGGCCGTGCTGGGCATCGACAGCGACCCCACCCCGGAGGAGCTGGCCGGCATCCGGCAGAAGGAGGCGGAGGCGGCGGCCCGGGCGCTGGGCCTGGGACCGGACGGGGTGCAGTTCCTCGGCTTCACCGACACCGCGCTCGCCGAGGCGCTGCCGGAGTTCCGGGCCCGCGTCCGCGCGGTGCTGGAGGCCCACCCGGAGGTCGAGGAGGTCTTCCTGCCGCACGAGATCCGGGAACTGAACGCCGACCACCGGCTGACGGGCGAGGTGGTCCTCGACTGCCTCCGTGAGCTCGGACTCACGCCCCGGCTGCGGAAGTTCGTGGTCTGGGACGAGCAGACGGAGGCCGAGTTCGGCTTCACCAACCGCAGCGAACCGGACCGCACCGTCCCCGAGGGCGGCGAGCGGCTGCTCTCCCTCGACATCCGCGAACACCTGGACACCAAGCGGGCCGCGCTGGCCGAGCACCGCACCCAGGTGACGCTCTACTGCCCCGCCCAGGACCGGCCGGTCGTGCCGGACGTCTTCGCCGCCCGCGTCCGCGCCCGGGAGGTCGAGCAGTTCTGGGTGCCGGCCTGACGGCGGTGCCGGCCCGACGGCCGGTCCCCGCCCCGTCCCGTTCCCGCCCCGTCCCCGCCCGCAGCCGCCCCCGCAGTCGCCGTCCACACCCGAGGAGGATCGGTGCCACCCTTCGCCCACTGGCCCGCGTGGCCGCGCGTCGAGTCCGCCGTGCCGGCCGACCCGGCCGTCGAGGAGCGCGTCCGCTCGATCCTGGCGCGGATGACGCCCGAGGAGAAGATCGGGCAGCTGATCCAGCCCGAGCTGGCCGAGCTGACGCCCGAGGACGTCCGCGCGTACCGGATCGGCTCGGCGCTCAACGGTGCGGGGATCTGGCCGGGCGGCAACCGGCACGCCGATCCGGCGGACTGGGTGAAGACGGTCGACCTCTACTGGGAGGCCGCCGAGGCGGCCTACGCGGACCGGCCGTTCCGGGTCCCGTTCATGTGGGCCACCGACGCGGTGCACGGCCACAACAACGTGTACGGCGCGACGATTTTCCCGCACAACATCGGCCTGGGCGCCGCCCGCGACCCGGAGCTGCTGCGCCGGATCGGCGCAGCCACGGCCCGCGAGATCGCCGCGACGGGGATGGACTGGACGTTCGCGCCCACCGTCACCGTCCCGCGCGACCGCCGCTGGGGCCGCTACTACGAGGGCTGGTCCGAGGACCCGGAGCTGGTGCACGCCTACGCGGGCGAGATGGTGGCCGGCCTCCAGGGCGGCGGCGGCCCGGACGGCCTGACCGCCGCGGCGCGGGTGATCTCCTGCGTCAAGCACTGGGTGGCCGACGGCGGCACCGCCGAGGGCGGCGACCGCGGCACCTGCTTCACCTCCGAGGACCTGGTGCGCAACCTGCACGCCGCCGGTTTCGTCGCCGGGCTGGCCGCGGGCGCCCAGTCGGTGATGGCCTCCTTCAGCAGCTGGGAGAACCCGGCCAACTACGACCACTCCCCGCACCACGGCCCGCCGTACAACGCCAAGGTGCACGGCAGCCGCTATCTGCTCACCGATGTGCTCAAGCGCGCGATGGGCTTCGACGGCATCGTCATCAGCGACTGGGACGCCCACGCGGAGGTCTCCGGCTGCTCCGTCGGCAACGCCAACTACGCGCTCAACGCCGGGCTGGACGTCCTGATGGTCGCCGGGCGGGAGGCGTGGCAGTCGGTGTACCGCAACGCCCTCGCCGGGCTCCGCGACGGGGAGATCCCGGCCTCCCGGATCGACGACGCGGTGACGCGGGTGCTGCGGGTGAAGATGCGCGCCGGCCTGTGGGACCGCCCGCGCCCCCGCGAGCGGGCCCTGACGCACGACACCGCCGTCCTGGGCTGCGCGGAGCACCGGGCGCTGGCGCGGGAGGCGGTGCGCAAGTCGGTCGTCCTCCTCAAGCACACCGGAGGGGTGCTGCCGCTGCCGCGCTCCTCCCGGGTGCTGGTGGCGGGAAGCGGCGCGGACGCCATCCAGAAGCAGACCGGCGGCTGGACCCTCACCTGGCAGGGCAATGACGTCGAACTGCCGGACCTGCCGGGCGCCATGACGGTCGCGGGGGCCGTGCGGCGGATCACCGGCGAGGAGCGCTGCACCGTGGACCCGTTCCCGGGCACGGTGGACCCGACGGCGTACGACGTGGCGCTGGTCGTCATTGGCGAGGACTCGTACGCGGAGATGCGCGGCACCGTCAAGCCGTGGCGCTCGCTGGCCTACTCCGAGCTCAAGGCGTCCTACGCCCGCGATCTGGAGACCCTGCGGCGGCTGCGGGCGGCGGGGCTGCGGGTGGTGACGGTGATGCTCACCGGCCGCCCCCTCTACACCACCGAGGAGATCAACCTCTCCGACGCCTTCGCGGTCGCCTGGCTGCCCGGCACCGAGGCCGGGGGCATCACGGACGTCCTCTTCGCCGGCCCGGACGGGGAGCGGGCCCACGACTTCCGCGGCCGGCTCGGCTTCACCTGGCCGGGCAGCCGCCGCGCGTCGGCCGCCAACCGGATCCCGCCGCACATCCCCGGCTACCGGGTCCCGCCGGAGGAGCAGGAGCCGGCGGGCGAGCACGCCCCGCTCTTCCCGTACGGCTACGGCCTGTCGCTGGACGACACGGACCCGCACCGCCACCCGCTGCCGCTCGACACCTTCGAGGACACCACTCCCCCGCCCCCGGCGGCCGGGCCGCTGCCGGTGCTGGGCGCGGGCTCCGGCTACCGCTTCCGGATCGGCGGCCACAACACCTGGTCGCGGGTGGACGTCTCACCGGAGGAGCCGGTGGACTGCCTGATCGTCCGCTCCGAACCGGGCGGCCCGGACGATCCCCCGGGCACCCTCACCTTCGCCTTCAAGGGCTATCCGGTCGCCTTCGTCTACGCCGAGCGGCCGGAGCCGGACGCGCAGCCGCTGGACCTGCGCGGCTATGCGGAGGCCGGCGGGCGGCTGGCCTTCCGCGTCCGGATCGGCGAACCGCCCTCCCGGCCGCTCCTGCTGGCCTGCCACGACGACTACCCGGCCCAGCCGGGCCTGGACCTGACGGAGCGGCTGGCGGGCCTCGCACCGGGCCGGTGGCACGAACTGGCCGTCCCCCTGGCCGCGTTGGCGGAGCTGGGCATGGATCTGCGCCATGTCGACGTCCCGTTCATGCTCTACACCGAGGGAACGGCGGTCGTCTCCGTCGCCGAGGTGCGCTGGCTGCCCGGCGGGGAGGGGTGAGCCGCCGATGCCCTTCCGCTCCCCCGCCCCGCCCCCGTCGCCCTCCCCGTCGCCGTATTCCGGGCCGCCGGGGCCGCCGCCGGTCCCGTCCTGGGCCGTTAGCGGCGAGCCGCCCGCGCCGCCACCGTCGTCCCCCGGACACCGGGCTCGCGCGTCCCACCGGCGGCGGCGCCGGGGCACACGTGTCCCGGACCGCTACGAGCGCGTGTTCAGCTCGGTGACGACCGCCGCGGCGGCGGTGGCGGTGCTGACCCTGGCGGGCGAGGTCCGCCCGGCCTCCCCGCCGGCCGACGGCACGGATCCGGCCGTCTGCGACACGGCACCCCGGTACGGAACGGCGGCGGACCGCCCGGCCCCGCCGCACCGACCGCCCGTCCGCGGGCGGGACCTCACCACCGCCCTCGGCCCGCTGACCGGCCACTACACCGGTTAGCCCCGCGACAGCCCGGGCCGCTCTTCCGCCCCCGCCGGGCGGCCCGGGTCCGCGGGCCGGTGCGCGGGGACCAATCCCGGCGCACCGGCCCGCACCTCCGGGCACACTGACCGGCCGTGCCCGCTGGCGCGCGGGCCCGGGCCGGGAGTCCCGCGCCCTCCCCGCGGAGAGAGAGCCCGGACCCGCACCGGATCAGACCGGGCGCAGCACGACCGGCCGGGACGCACCGGGTCCCGACGCGGGAGATCCGTGGAGGATGCGCAGCAGACCGGTGCCCCACCAGACGAGGGCGGCGAGTTCCAGCAGTCCGCTGACCCCGACGACGGCGAAGAAGAACGGATGCCAGTCGGTGAGGGTCTGCAGCGACACCCGCAGCGCGCAGCCCACGTTGATCAGGACGAACGGGCCCGTGAGCGAGCCGAGGGTGCCGGGGTGGACGCCGCGCAGGGCGGGCGCCACGCGGGCCGCGATCCCCATGATCATCATTGAGACGAATCCGACGGTGATCGCGTGCCGGATCGCCCCGTAGTAGGCGTGGCTGAACGCGAGGCCGCTGACCAGCTGGTACACGGGCATCAGCAGCAGCATGACGAGCGAGAGCGCCAGCCATCCGTAGGCGGCCCGGACGAACTTGCCGGACCGGTGGTCGGTCCGGGGCAGCCGCCGCCACAGGCGCCACGGCAGCACCATGGCCGCCACCCCGCCGGCGATCATCAGCCAGGGCGGCATCAGGAGGGCGGCGAGCCGGTGGTCGTCCGCCCAGCGGTAGGCGATGAAGACGACGACCTCGATGACGACGCCCGCGTTGATCAGCAGCAGGGCGGTCCAGGCGCGGCGCTCCGGCGTCCTCGGCACCCCGAACATCTGCGGCAGGAGATGGCTCGACAACCCGAGGACCATCAGCAGCGCCATCCCGTGAATCTGCATGTCCCGCAGCGGGGCCTGGTAGGTGGCGATGTACCACAGCAGGTCGGCGCGGTCGGCGGCCGTCATGGTCATCCAGGTGTGCCAGAGCCCGAAGGCGGCCTGCGCGACGAGCCAGAACAGCGCAGAGCCGATGAACCCCGTCACCGGGCGCATCGGGTCCCCGCTCCGCAGGTACGTCACGAGGAGCTGCGCGGCGAAGACGAGGGACGCGGTGAGCACGAGGGCGTTGCCGGCCAGGGCCGCCGTCACGGCCCACGCGCCCTCGGCCCGGTAGCCGGTGGCGCCCATGCCGGTGACGGCCATCACCAGCCCGGAGAGGGTCGCCGCCAGGACGGCCGGTACCAGGCGCGGTGCGGCGAGGGCGGTGCGCCACAGCCGCGGGAACGCCTGGTAGCCGAAGCCCATGATGAACAGCCCGACCCATCCGGTGATCTGCGCGTAGCCGTGCGCGTTGATCTCGTGGACGGACACCCCGGTGAAGCGTTCCCCGAAGCCGATCCGCCACAGGATGAGGACGCCCCACGACGCCCCGACGGTGAGGACGGACACCACGGCGGCGGTGAAGAACGGGACGTGAACGGTGCCCCGGCCCCCGGGCGGGGCCTCCGGCCGGACGGTGGACAGCTCGACGGGCACGGCGGCCGCCCGGCCGGACGCCGGCTCGGGACAGGGGCGGAGGTGCGGGCGGAAACGGGGACGGGGACGGTGCACGGTTGTCCTCACGGTGCGAACGCGGGCCGGCCACGGGCAGGCGTGGCGCGGGGGGGTCCATCGGCGCCGGCGGCGGAGCGAGCCACCGCCGGGTCCGCTGCGCGACCGTAGGGCGGTGCGGCGGCGGGGCGTATGGGTCCTCCGGGGGCCGGGCCAGGTCTTTCGGCCCCATCCGCGGCGGACGCCGACGCGTTACGCGGGTCCTACGGGCAGTACGGGCTCCACGGGCTCCACGGGGTCCGCGGACATTACGGGTTCCGCGCATCCCAGAACCGGACGCGGCCCGGGTGCGTCTTGGGAATTGGTCTGGTCCACCCGGACCGGGCCCGGTCAGTGACCACCCCCTCATCCGTCAGGAGTCACGGTCTTGAACACGGCACACGGAATCCATCCGGCCCGCCGCGCGCTGTTCGTCCTGGGCGCCGGAGCGGCGCTGGCCGCCTGCGTCCCCTCGGGCGGAGCCGCCTCGGCGGCCTCGACGGCAGGCCCGGAGTCACCGGCTTCGCCCACGGCGTCGCCGCCGCCCTCCGGGCGCGCGCGGGAGGTCTCCCGGCGGCTCCGGGCCCTCGAATCCGAACACGGCGCCCGGCTGGGGGTGTTCGCCCGGAATCTCGACACCGGTGAGACCGTCGTCCGCCGCGCCGACGAGCGGTTCCCGATGTGCTCGCTGTTCAAGCCCGTCGCCGCCGCCGCGATCCTCCGCGACCACGACCGGCGGGGCGAGTTCCTGGCCCGGCGCATCCGCTACAGCGACACCGACCTCGTCGACCACTCCCCCGTCACGGAAGACCACGTGACGCAGGGCATGACCGTCGGGGAACTCTGCGACGCCGCCATCCGCTACAGCGACAACACCGCCGCCAACCTCCTCCTCCGCGAACTCGGCGGCCCGCGCGCCGTCACCCGGTTCTGCCGCTCGGTCGGCGACCGCACCACCCGCCTGGACCGGTGGGAGACGGAGCTCAACTCGGCGGAACCGTGGCGGGTGGAGGACACCACCAGCCCTCGCGCCATCGCCCGCACCTACACCCGGCTCGTCGTCGGCGACGCGCTCTCGCCCGCCGACCGCGAGCGGCTCACCGGGTGGATGCTGGCCAACACCACCAGCGACGAGCGCTTCCGCGCCGGCCTGCCCGCCGGCTGGAACCTCGCGGACAAGACCGGCGGAGGCCATTACGGCACCAACAACAACGCCGGCGTCGCCTGGACCCCGGACCGCACCCCGATCGTGCTGGCCGTCCTCACCACCAAGCCCGCCCCCGACGCCGCACCGGACAACGAGCTGATCGCCGAGACCGCCGAACTCCTCGCGTCCGCCCTGGGCTGACCCGGGCGCCCCGGGCATCCCGCGATCCCGGCCCGCGCCGGCCACGCCCGGGCCGGGACCGTGGCGGACTACCTCCGGTCGGCCTCACCCGGAGCCCGGTCGGCGAACTCCGGGCGGGAGAGAGCTCTTTACCCACACCGTCTTGAGCCGCGAACGGGTCGGGTCGACGCTCCAGCGGTCCGCGAGGGCGGAGCCGATCACGGCGAGAGGGGCGGAGCGAGACGGTCAGCAAGCCCCAGCCCAATTCAGCCTCTGGGGCGCCAACTGCGGCATCGGCGGTCGGCGGTCGGCGGTCGGCGGTCGGCGGTCGGCGGTCGGCGGTCGGCGGTCGGCGGTCGGCGGTCGAGGCTACAGCGCCTGGTGGGCGGGGCGGTGGTAGTGGCCCCCGGGGGCGTCGCAGACTGTCCGTGTCGTTCTGGTGGGGGTTACGGCGCCGGGTGGGCGGCGCGATGGTGGTGGCGGATGCGTCGCGGGCTGTCCGGTGGCGTGGTGCTTGGGCTTACGGCGCCGGGTGGGCGGCGCGATGGTGGTGACCGGTGCGTCGCGGGCTGCCCGTTGTTGTTTCGGTGGGGGTTACGGCATCCGTGCTGGGGGTGGGCCGGTGGTCGGTCGTCTATCCGGTGCCGTGCGCACCCGGGGTCGTCTTTGAAAAGCGATGGCGTGGCTGGTGCCGGTGGGTGGTTGCGGGGGCACACGCGCGCCTGGGCTTGTCGGCTTTCCCGCCGTCGTGGCGGGCTGTCGGTGGTAACGGTCGTGGCGGGCGACGGCGTGGCGGGCTCGGTTCTCTCCTCTTGACGGTTGCCGGTCGCCGGTCGCCGGTTGCCGGTCGGTGGTGGCTGGGGCAGCTCGTGCCCGTGGAGGCCGAGGTGCCTGCCGTCGCTGGTACGCATCAACGCCGAGGGGCGTGCCCCCTGCCAGCTGCTGCCCGCCCGGTAGTTGTCCGGAGCAAGGTTCCGGGTTTCAGGCAGGGGTGTGGGCCCCTCCGCGCGGTGGCGGAGGGGCTGGTGCCGGTAGCTGCCGGCGGCGGGGGCTACGTGATGTGGGTGTGGGTGTGGGGTGGGTTGGTGTAGGTGTGGCCCGTCGGTGCGGTCCAGGTGACTTCGCCGGTGTCGGGGTTGCGTTCGGCCTGCCAGTCGGTGCGGTGTTTCAACAGGTGGTGGCGTCGGCACAGCGGCATCAAATTGTCCGGCTCCGTCGCCCCGCCCGCTGTCGGGTCCTGGTGGTCGAAGGGCTGGATGTGGTCCAGGTCGCAGCGGTGGGCGGGCATCTGGCAGGAAGGGAAGGTGCACGTCATGTCGCGGGCGGTGACGTGGCGTTGGGTTTCGGCGGTGGGCTTGTAGGTGGTGGGGTCGGTCTTGATCAGCAGGCCGGTCTTCGGGTGGGTGATCAGACGCCGCCAGATCGTGCCCGGAGCGAAAGCCACCTCCCGCGCCGCGGTCGCACTGACCGGCCCATAGCCCTTGAGCTGTCCGGGCTCCTCATCCACCCCCATCAGGGTGTCGAGGGACACCGTCACCTGCACCACCGCCGCCGACCGGCCACCCGCAGTCGCCTCTCCGGCAGGGTGGTTGACGACCAGGTCAAACAGGGCATCCACCCGCTTCTGGTTCAGCGTGCGCCCGTCATCGGCGAAGGTGGCGGCGTGGGCGTCGACGGCCGCGTCGAGCTGCGCGGCCTGCGGGACGGGCAGGAAGGCGGTCCAGGTGGCCATGCCGTCCTCGGTGGCCCGGTGCCAGATCGTGCGGTCCTCCCGCCGCCGACGATGCCGCACCTCCGCCCCCAGCGGATCCGCCTTGAGCACCGCACGGTTCAACGCCCGCCGGGTCTGACCGACGGACTGGCCCGGCATCTTGGGCAGCACCATCGCCTCCACCCGCCCGGCGGCTTCGGGGTCGAGGGTGCCGGTGACCTCCGCCACCGCCTTCGCCTGCAGATAGCAGATCTCCCCGCGCTCCAACAGGCTGACCGTGGTGGGGAAGCGTCCCTCCAGGGCGGTGGCGACGGCCAGGCGGTCCGCGGCTGTGTTTCCCGACAGCTTCAACGCGCAGGCGACATCCTCACAGGCGAAGTTCCAGTCGTAGTCCGCCCAGCCGATCTCATTCGGCGTCGCGTCCAGTGCATCGGCCTCGATATCGGCCAGCAGACCAACCTGCTGAGCCTGGATCCAGGAGGTGTGCCGCTCCCAGGCCTTCAGCGCGTCGATCCGCCCCGTGGTGGAGAGTTGCTCGCGTTCCAGCAGAGCGAGCATCGCCGCCGTCTGCGGACCCGGCACAGCCGACGCCAGATGCGCCGCCCACTCATCCGCCGTCACCGGCTCCCCCGGCACCCCGGCCGTGTCCCCGGTCGTGACCGTGTCGTCGAGGTCGAGCAACGTGGCCTGCATGACATTCCCCCCGTCCTGATCCCGCGCGTGAACTCCCACCCTCACGCAGCGAGTTCCTACCCCCTATTTTCCGTCACATACGGTGATGAATCCAGGTCCAGAGCCTGGAACCACCCGAACGAGTGAGCGAAAACGGACCCGGGAACTCCACCCATGGCCCACACCAAGCACCGATAGCGCGGCCATGGCCACGGGACTGCCACAGCCCGCCGCGGCGGCGGAGCAGCCCGAGAACCGGAGCGCGCCTGCCTCCGGCTTCCGCGAACCCCCGTTCAGGCACCCGGCCATCGCTGATGATCCACTCCGAACCGTCCCCCACCACCGGACCACCCCGCCGGAAGAACCCCGCTGGCCCCAACCCCAGCGGCAGCCGACACCCCAGCAGCAGCCACGACAGCCGGACACCACCGCCACCACCGACAGCCCGCCACGACGAACGGGAAAGCCGACAAGCCCAGGCGCGCGTGTGCCCCCGCAACCACCCACCGGCACCAGCCACGCCATCGCTTTTCAAAGACGACCCCGGGTGCGCACGGCACCGGATAGACGACCGACCACCGGCCCACCCCCGGCACGGATGCCGTAACCCCCACCAAAACAACAACGGGCAGCCCGCGACGCACCGGTCACCACCATCGCGCCGCCCACCCGGCGCCGTAACCCCAACCCCAACCAGGCACAACGGCCGACAGCCCTCTCAACGCAGCAGCGCCACGCCCAACAGGCAGCCGCCACGACGGCCGTAGTCGTACCAGTGTCCGCACGTCCGCAGTGCTGCACTCGGCGGCGGCGATACGGTTCGCCGCCGACGGGTGAGTCGCCGGGAGAACCGAACCGACGGCGGGGCGGTACCGTGCTGCCGGTACCGCCCCGCCACGTTCGGGCGCAACTTCAGTGCACGTAGCAGACGTTGGCCTCTGACGGCGGTGGGGTGCCGTTCTTGACGAAGAAGCCGAACGTGGTCGACTCGCCGGGCTCCAGCGTCCCGTTCTTGTCGGTGTTGCCGAAGGCGACGGCGAGGCCGTAGCCGCTGAGCACCGTGCGCCAGTGCTTCTCGATGTTCGCGTCGGGCGAGATGGACGAGTGCACCATCCAGTTGCCGATCTCGGTCTCGCCGGAGTTCGTCACCGTCACCTTGGCGCGGTAGTCGTCGCCCTTGGTCGTGATCTTCACCTCCGCGCCGCATTTGCCGCCCGCGCTCGCGGAATGGCCCTGGTGGGCGGCGTCCTGGTCTCCGCTGCCCTCCTTACCCTCCTTGTCCGCGGCTGCGGCTTCGGGGTGCCCACCGTGGCTGTCGCCGTGTTCGCCGTCGCCGGTCTGCTCGCGGGTTTCGGTCCGCGTCCCGGCCCCGGACTGCGTGCCCTCTGCCGCGGTTCGCTCCCCGGCATCGCGGGAGCCGCCGGAGTCGCCGGAGCCGCCCGTGAACACCGCCAGGAGGAGGACGGGAAGGGCGACCAGCAGGCCGAACAGTGAGAGCCTGCGCCACAGGCCGCTCCGGATTCCGGTTCCGGAGCCGCCGTCGTCTTGCGCGCGCGAGGGTCTCAGGGATCGCTTCATGGGTGGTGCCTCTCCCTTCGGGGGGTGGAGATCCGGCGCGCGTGGGGGAAGGAATGCCGCCGGACCAGAGCTGTGGGAGCGCTCCCAGAAAGGTAACCGCCCAGCCCGCTCAGGGAAATGCCCGGGGCGGAAGACGCTGCGGTGCGACCACCCCGGCCGGCTGCCCGCCTCCGCTCCCGCCGAGCGGGGCGGGCAGCCGTTCCCACCACCCGGTCCCTCAACCGGACAGGCCGAAGAATTCGACGGCCGAGGCGGCCATGCCGCTCATCGGCAGGCTGTGCCCGGCGCCCTGGACGCTGATGGATTCCACCTTCACCTCACCGGCCTGGTCGGCGTAGCGCTGCCGCGACCAGGTGGGCTGCGGCTGGTCCGTGGAAGTCGGCGTCTGGCTCAGGCCGAAGACGTTCGTCCACTGCTCCGTCTCCTCCCGCAGAAGCTGGAACGGGATGAGGGTGTCGTTGGTGCCGTGCCACAGCTGGACGCGGGGACGGGTACCAGTGTGCTCGGGGTACGCCTGCCGGACGGCGTTGCCCCAGTCCTCCGGGGTCCGGTCCATGGAGCCGTTGACACACTTGCTGGTCCAGGGCGGGAAATCGGCCTCGTTGGCGAAACAGGTGAAGGGGACGCCCATGAACACCGTTCCGGCCTCGAACACGTCCGGGTAGAGGGCGAGGAGGGCGTTGGTCTCCATGCCGCCGGAGGAACTGCCGGTGGCGAAGATCCGCTCCGGGTCGCCGTTGTAGCGCTCCTTCGCGTAGTCGACCATCGAGACGATCGAGGCGGGATCACTGCCGCCGCCGCGGCGCTTGGACGCGTCGGACCACACGTCGAAGCAGTTGGACATAGCCGTCTGCTTGGTCGCGGTCGGGTAGACGACGATGAAGCCGTGCCGGTCGGCCAGTTGCCCGAAGCCGCCGGACTGGTGGAAGCCCGGCCCGGAACCGCCGCAGCCGTGCATGGCCACCACGATCGCCGGCCGTTCGGGACGGGAGTCCGGCACATACAGGTGCATCCGCAGATTGCCGGGGTTGCTGCCGAAGTCGGTCACCTCCACCAGCGACGCGGCGAACGCCGGTGAGGGGGCGGAAATGCCCGTGAGGAAGAGCAGCAGGCTGCCGGCCACAGCCGCCAAGAGAGATCTGAGACGCGTCATGTGGGCCTCCTGTGGGGGGAGTTGGTGACCCGACGTTAGACATTTCCATGGCGATCAACAAGGATTCGCCGAAGGTTGGCCGAAGGGTGTTCCGCGGCCGCCGGATTCTCGTCATGATCGGGGCGGGCCGGCCCCGGCCGGGTACCTGACCCGGGAGACGGATACGGTCCCGAGGCCGGTCTGCGGGATTCCGGAGATCGCCCGGCCGCCCGCCCCGGAGCCGCTCCGGCCGGTTCCCGTGCCGGTTTTGCTGTTCCGGTTCTGTACCGGTTCCTGTGCCGGTTCCCGTGCCGCCGGTTCCGGACGCCCACGGCCCGGGGCGCGCTGCCCGGGGTGGCGCGCTCGGACCCCCGGCGGGGGGCGTATCCGTCCCCGTGCGCCGGCAGGCACCCGCACGGATCCGGACGGGCCCCGGTCCGTCTGCGCCGTCCGCACCGTCCGCACCGGACGGCAGCGGCTCGCGCTATCCGGCCGCCGTGGTGTCAAGCAGTTCCGCCGCCAAGGTGTCTGCCGCGGGCAGGAGTTGGCGCTGCGAGGTCCGGAAGAGTTCCTGCGCCCGCACGCCCGGCCATTCCTCGGTGAGCAGATCCCGCGGCAGCCGGGGATCGTGACGGATCAGCAGCAGCCACTCGGCCGTCAGCCGGGTCCGGAGCGCCAGGCCGTCGCCCTCGCCGAGCTCGGTGCCCGACCAGCGGTCGGTGAAGCGGCGGTATCCCGCGGCCAGCGCGGACAGGTCCCAGGCCTCCCGGACGATCCTCGCCGGGTCGGTCCACAGGGCCGCCTCGGCCCGGAACACCTCGGCGTGGTCCAGCAGGTCCAGCCGGGCGAGCGTGTCCGAGAGGTCCGCCTCCCGCGTCGAGACCCACAGGCCGCTGCGCAGCGGCCCGAATCCGGCCCAGCCGAGGCGGGTGCGCAGTGCGTGCCGGTCCGCGCGCCGGCTTTCCGGTACCGAGAACGCCAGCAGCGTCCACCGGCCGTCCCAGTGCCGGTCGACGACCTCCGCCTCCAGTTTGTCCCGGCCGTCCCGCAGCACCGCCGTTCCGTGCGGCGTCAGGCCGAGATACGCCCGGCGGCCCCGCCGCACCGAGCGCAGCAGGCCGCGGCGGGCCATGCGGGCGGCGGCGGCCCGGGTGGCGTGCTCGCCGACGCCGAGCTGCCGCAGTACGGCGATGACGCTGCCCGTCGACACGGCGACCCCGCGGTCGAGCACATGGTCGCCGAAAAGGGCGAGCAGGAAGCTCTCGGGACGGGGTGACCGCCCTGCCCCGGCTGCGGCTGGGGCGCCGGCTTCCGCCGCGGTCCGGGCCCCGGCCGCGTCGTCCCCGGCGTCGTCCCCCGCGGCTTCTCCTCCCGGCACGTTCCCCGTCCCCGCCTTCCGCCCGGTCCGGCCCGGGACGCGTCCAAGCTACCCGGCCCGGGCGCCACCGATGCCGGCACCCGGGGTACCGCCGTCGGGCGGGCGGTCCATACCGTGCTGCGGCGCGGCCCGGCCCGGCAGCCCGCCTGCCGTTGCCCCGCCTGCCGTTGCCCACCCCGGTGCCGGACTCGCGGGACAGGACGGCGGGGCGGGGGCGGGGCCGAGGCGGGGGGCGGCGCACCGAGCGCCCTCCGCCGCTCAGTGGACGGTGAACCGCACGCCGAACGGGTCGAACGTCGCCGGAAGCGGGCGGCCCGGCCTCGGACGGACGCGGGAGGCGAGGCGGTACGTCAACCTCTCCTCCAGCATCGCCGCCAGCCAGGTGCTGGTGTGCAGCAGCACGATGTTCTCCCCCGGGCAGACGCCCGGACCGCCGCTGAACGGGACGAGCGCCGGGTCGGACCGGGCACGGCCGTCGAGCCACATGCCGGGGGTGAACCGGTCGGCGTACGGGGCGTGCGGGTCACCGCGGTGGAAGTACGGGGCGTAGGCGAGGACGGTGGTGCGGGCCGGCACGGTCCGGCCGTCCCACTCGACGTCCTCGGTGGTCTGCCGCAGCAGGGCGGGGGTCGTCGGCCAGAGCCGTACGGTGTCCAGTACGCAGGCCCGCAGGAACGGCAGCGTCCGCGGGGTGCCGGGGCCGGTGCCGGCACCGGCGATCTCGTCCCGGGCGCGTCTGCCGTCCTCGGGATGGGTGGTGAGCAGCGCGAGGGTGCGGAAGACCGTCATGCCCGCCGCGTCGAAGGCGAACAGCCAGTGCGCGATCTGGCTGACGGGGTCGGCGCCGGTCTCCTCCGCGCGGGACATGGCCGCGGCCGCGAGGGTGTCCGGGCCGGCCTCCTCCGCCCGCCGGCGCAGATGCTGCAGGAAGCGGGCGCGCAGGGCACGCCGCCGCGGCAGCAGGACGGACCAGTTGGCCGCCTCGCGGAGCCGTCCCAGCTCTCCGGTGAGCCGGTGGTCGTCGCGCGCGGCGTCACCGAGGACGGTGCGCCGGACGGTCCTCCACCAGCTCGCGGCGAAATCGTCCCAGGCCAGTTGCCCGGTGACGGCACCCCGGTCGGCGAGCAGGCGGGCCTCCTCGCGCACCGTGCCGGCGACGGCCGGGGCGAGGTGGTGCAGCGGCCGGTCGGTCTCCAGCGCCTCCTCGTTGAGGCGGCGGCGGGGTGCGCGTTCCGTTCCCCGGGTGATCAGCGAGCCGTGCGGCTGGAACTGAGTGAGCGCGCCCCGTTTTTCCCAGGAGGCCGTGCTGAACGGCCGCGGTGTCCCGTCGAGGACCCGCCGCACGTCGCCCGGGTCGAGGAGGAGCAGCACGGAGCGGCCGGCGAGACGCATCAGCAGCGGGCCGGCCCCGTGCCGTTCACGCAGCAGGCGGACCGCCGCGATGCCCCGCCGGTCGAGCTGGAGGCGTTCGGCGAGTGCCATGACACGGGGCCGCCGCTTGATCACTCCCGCCGAGAGGAGCGGCAGCAGGACCTCGATGGTGAAGCGCGCCTGCTCCGCCGTACCGGCCTTCCGCGGTCCGGCGGAGACGGCGGGCTCGTGAGCGGGGGACGGCGGCATGGGGACTCCGGCTCGGTCGTGGGCGGACGGGCGGCGGCCGGCCATCCGGCGGTCCGGCGGACAGCGGATCGCCGGACCGGCAGACCGGCAGACCGGCAGACCGATGGCCGGCGGTCCCGCGCCTCCGCCGGAATCAGCCGAACAGACGGGCGGTCAGTCAGCCGATCGGCCGAACGGAACGCCCGCCGGGCTTGTCCGGGTACCCGGCGCTTGGGCACGGAAACGACGCCGGACGAGGCCCGTCCGGTTCGAGAGGGTCCGTCCTTCCGGGCGTCTCAGCCTGCGGTCGCTCCGGCCGTGAGTCGTGCCACACGGGCCGGTTGGCCCTTCCGCGCGCGACCCGCTCTGTGACCGCTCACAGAGATCCGAAAGCCCTGGTGTGCGCCTGATCCGGGACCCCGTGCTCCCTTGCCCCGTGGGAGAACAGCGGGCTAGCCTGCCCACGCTCGAGACCGATCAGCAGGTTCCGCTGCCCGGATCCGCCCAGTTGGAGCCTGCCCGGCACGAAGCATTCCGGGCCCCGTCAACGACGACGTACGGCCTCCGCCAACGGACGACGCGGATCTCACCACGCACCCTTCGGCCACCCGAGTGCACCCGCACCGGGGAGGACCCGGAGGAACGTCACAGAAAGAGGTCGGATCGATGGTCCAACGGCTCGGTGTGGTCGCGGAGTCGGCCACAGGGGAGACGCGCGTCGCCGCGACCCCGGACACCGTGCGCCGGCTGATGAGCCTCGGCTTCGACGTCCTGGTCGAATCCGGCGCCGGTCAGCGGTCGGATTTCGCGGACGACGTGTACGCCGAGGCCGGCGCCAAGATCGGCAGCCGCGAGGACGCCTGGCGGTCCGATGTCGTCCTCAAGGTCGACCCGCCGACCGCGGAGGAGATCGGCCGGCTGCGGGACGACGCGACGCTGATCGGCATGATCGGCCCCGCGCTCCGCCCCGAACTCGTCGAGACGCTCACGCAGCGCTCGATCACCGTCCTGGCGATGGACGCGGTGCCCCGGATCTCCCGGGCCCAGTCGCTGGACGTGCTGAGCTCGATGGCCAACATCGCCGGCTACCGGGCGGTGATCGAGGCGGCCCACCGGTTCGGCCGGTTCTTCACCGGCCAGGTGACGGCGGCGGGCAAGGTGCCGCCGGCCAAGGTGCTGGTCGCCGGCGCGGGCGTGGCCGGCCTGGCGGCGATCGGCGCGGCGAAGGGCCTGGGCGCGATCGTCCGGGCGACCGACCCGCGTCCGGAGGTCGCCGACCAGGTGCGCTCGATGGGCGGGGAGTTCCTCGCCGTGGAGGTCGAGCAGGAGGCGAGCGCCGACGGCTACGCCAAGGCGACGTCCGAGGACTACGACCGGCGCGCCGCGGAGATCTACACCGAGCAGGCCGCCGAGGTGGACATCGTCATCACCACCGCGCTCATCCCCGGCCGCCCGGCGCCCCGGCTGATCACGGCCGAGCATGTCGCGAGCATGCGCCCCGGCAGCGTGATCGTCGACATGGCCGCCGCGCAGGGCGGCAACGTCGCGGGCTCCGTCGCCGGCGAGGTGGTCGTCACGGACAACGGCGTGACGATCATCGGCTACACGGACCTGCCGGGCCGGCTGCCCGCGCAGGCCTCGCAGCTCTACGGCACGAACCTGGTGAACCTGCTCAAGCTGCTGACGCCGGGCAAGGACGGGCAGATCGTCCTGGACTTCGACGACGTGGTGCAGCGGTCCATGACGGTGGTCCGCGCGGGCGAGAAGACCTGGCCGCCACCGCCGGTCCAGGTGTCCGCCGTGCCCGCGCCGCGGCAGCCGGACGCCGCCGCGCGGCCCGCGGGCGAGGGGTCCGCGGCCGGGGCCCGGGGCAAGCAGCCGATGCCGCGGAACCGCAAGCTGGCGATCGGGGGGCTGAGCGCGTTCGGCCTGTTCCTGCTGACGGCGTTCTCGCCGAGCCAGCTCGCCGGCAACTTCACGGTGTTCGTGCTGGCCATCGTGATCGGCTACTACGTCATCGGCAGCGTGCACCACGCGCTGCACACGCCGCTGATGTCGGTGACCAACGCGATCTCCGGGATCATCGTCGTCGGCGCCCTGCTGCAGATCGGGCACGGGAACACCGTCGTGACCGTGCTGTCGTTCGCCGCGGTCCTGCTGGCGAGCATCAACATCTTCGGTGGCTTCGCGGTCACCCGCCGCATGCTCGGCATGTTCTCCAAGGACTGAGGCCTCCATGACCGTCACCACGGCCGCGCAGGCCGCTTACATCATCTCCGCCGTGCTGTTCATCCTCAGCCTGGCCGGACTCTCCAAGCACGAGACCGCACGCTCCGGCGTCGTCCTGGGCATCTCGGGCATGGCGGTCGCCCTGGCCGCCACCATCGCGCTCGCCTCGCAGAGCATCTCCGGCACCGGCGCCGCCCTGCTGGCCGCCGCGATGGTGATCGGCGCGCTGATCGGGCTCTGGCGGGCCCGCATCGTCGAGATGACCGCCATGCCGGAACTCATCGCCATCCTGCACAGCTTCGTCGGCCTGGCCGCCGTGCTGGTCGGCTGGAACGGCTATCTCGAGGTCGCGGGCCATTCCGCGGAGGACGGCGGGCTGACCGGATCGCTCCTCGGCGTCCACCACGCCGAGGTGTTCATCGGCGTCTTCATCGGGGGCGTGACCTTCACCGGTTCGGTGGTCGCCTTCCTGAAGCTGTCCGCGCGGATCAAGTCCAGCCCGCTGATGCTGCCGGGCCGGAACGCGCTCAACCTCGGTGCGCTGGTGGCCTTCGCCGTCCTCACCGTCGTCTTCGTCATCGGGCCGAACATCGGTCTGCTGATCGCCGTCACGGCGCTCGCCCTCGCCCTGGGCTGGCACCTGGTGGCCTCCATCGGCGGCGGTGACATGCCGGTGGTCGTGTCGATGCTCAACAGCTACTCGGGCTGGGCCGCCGCCGCCTCGGGCTTCCTGCTCAACAACGATCTGCTCATCGTCACCGGCGCGCTGGTCGGCTCGTCCGGCGCCTACCTCTCGTACATCATGTGCCAGGCGATGAACCGCTCCTTCCTCTCGGTGATCGCCGGAGGCTTCGGCATCGAGGCGCCCGTCGCCTCGGACGCCGAGCAGGGCGAGCACCGTGAGATCAGCGCCGAGGAGACCGCCGAACTGCTGCGCGAGGCCTCGTCGGTCATCATCACCCCGGGATACGGCATGGCCGTCGCCCAGGCGCAGCAGCGGGTGGCCGACCTCACCCGCAGCCTGCGCGACCAGGGCGTGGACGTCCGGTTCGGCATCCATCCGGTCGCCGGGCGCCTGCCGGGCCACATGAACGTGCTGCTGGCCGAGGCGAACGTGCCCTACGACGTCGTCCTGGAGATGGACGAGATCAACGACGACTTCGCCGCGACCTCGGTCGTGCTCGTCATCGGCGCGAACGACACCGTCAACCCGGCGGCGCTCGAGGACGCGAACAGCCCGATCGCGGGCATGCCCGTGCTGCGGGTGTGGGAGGCGGAGAACGTCATCGTCTTCAAGCGGTCCATGGCGACGGGTTACGCCGGTGTGCAGAACCCGCTGTTCTTCCGCGAGAACAGCCGGATGCTCTTCGGCGACGCCCGGACGCGCGTGGACGAGATCGTGAACGCGCTGGGGGCTCGGGTGTAGCGGCCCCGCAAGCGCACCGCGGCCGGCCGCCGGGCACCGTTCCGCACGGGCCCGGCGGCCGGCCTTCGCGCAGGCACGGCCCTTTCCGCCGTCACACGGCCCCGGGTTCCTCATACCGCCACGGGGCAGGGCGGATTCAGTGGTCCCGGGACGAGGACCGAACGGAGTGCGCTGCTCCTGCGGCGGAGCGCGCGCGGTGGCGCAGCAGGCGGTCGAAGCGGGTGATCAGCGGGGTGACCGAGATGCCGTGGACGACGACGGAGGTGACGATGGTGAAGGTCACCACCGCCCACAGTTCACGGGCCGTGGCGCCGCCGAACTCGCCTTCCCCCAGCGCGTAGGCGAGGTAGAACAGCGAGCCGATGCCGCGGATGCCGAAGAAGGCCGTCAGGCCGCGCTCCCGGGCGCAGCTCCCGTCCCGCAGTTGTCCGAGCCAGCCGGCGGCCGGGCGGATCACCAGCAGCAGGAGCAGGCCGGTGGCGGCGCCCTGCCAGGTGAGCGGGGCCAGGCCGCCGAGGGCGACGAAGCCGCCCAGCAGGAACAGCAGGATGACGGTGAAGAGCCGCTCGACCTGCTCGATGAAGTCGTGCAGGACCTTGTGGTACCCGTGGGCCCGTTCGGCGGCGCGGATGGCGCAGGCGGTGACGAAGACCGCGAGGAAGCCGTAGCCGTGGAGGATCTCGGTGACGCCGTAGGAGAGGAACGTGGCGCCGAGGGCGACGAAGCCCTCCTTGTGCTCGGAGAGCCGGAGGGCCTTGAAGGCGGCGCGGAAGAACATCCAGCCGAGCAGCCGGCCGACGGCCAGACCGCAGACCACACCGACGGCGCACTTGTAGAGGACGTCGACGAGCACCCAGTGGCCGATCCAGTCCGCGGACCAGCCGGTGCCCGCGGCGGCGGCCAGCGCGATGGCCGCGCCGACGAAGGGGAAGGCCAGTCCGTCGTTGAGTCCGGCCTCGCTGGTGAGGCCGAAGCGCACCTCGTCCTCGTCGTGTTCGGCGTCGGTGGGCTCGCCCACCCGCACCTCGGCGGCGAGGACGGGGTCGGTGGGCGCGAGAACGGCGCCGACGAGCAGGGCCACGGCCGGCGGCCAGCCGAGCAGCAGCCATCCCGCGAGGGCGACGGCTCCGATGGTGAGCGGCATGGTGATGCCGAGCAGGCGCCAGGTGACGGCCCAGGTGCGGAGGCCGAAGGGCCGGTTGATCGCGAGCCCGGCACCCATCAGCGAGATGATCACGCAGATCTCGGCGGTGTGCTCGACCCAGCCGCGGTGCGCGACCGGGTCGAGGGCGGGGAGTGACAGCGGCAGGACGTACGGGAGCAGGTAGAGCAGCAGCCCTCCGCCGAGGAACACCATGGGCAGGGACAGCGGCAGGCGGGCCACGGCGCGCGGGAGGACGGCGGCGAGGAGGGCGCCCAGCCCGAAGAGGGCGAAAATCCAGTCGATCAGGGTCACCGGATGCTTGTGCCCCGTTCCGGGTGCGGAAGACCACCGGAGCGGGTGTGACGTGCGATGTCGCACGGTACCGGTGGCGGACGAGCGGCGCCGGGCACGGGCGGGCCCGGCGCGGGACCGACGGGGATCCGTGCGCGGAACGGTCCGTTGCCCGCGCCTCACCGGACCGGCATTGATTACCGATCCCGGCCCAAATAGGCTCCCATTGAGACGTCCATCCGAATGGCGGCGTCAGGAGCCCCGGAGCGGGGGACAACGGGTGGCGCACCCCCGGGGAGGCGCGCCCCGGAGCGGAGCGGGGCGAATTCGTGGAACTGCGGCATCTGATCTCTTTCGTGGCCGTGGCCGAGGAGCTGCACTTCGGCCGTGCCGCCAAGCGGCTGCGGATGGCGCAGCCGCCGCTCAGCCAGCAGATCCGGCAGCTGGAGAAGGAGCTGGGGGTGCAGCTCTTCGAACGCAGCACCCGCTCGGTGCGGCTCACCAGCGCGGGGCGGTCCTTCCTCAAGCCGGTGCGGACGGTCCTGGACGATCTCGACATCGCGGTACGCGTCGCCAAGGCGGCCGGGGAGGGCGAGTACGGGCGGGTGACGGTCGGCTTCGCGGGCGCCTCGTCCCATGCCACGCTGCCGCTGCTGACCCGGGCGGTGCGGGCCGCGCACCCGGGTATCGAACTCGTCATGAAGGGCCAGACCTACGCCACTGTGGCCCTCGACCGGGTCGCCGACGGCTCGCTGGACCTGGGCTTCGTCCGGCTGCCGGTGAACCGCCCCGGCATCGCCTCGCGCTTCATCGGCGAGGAGGAGCTGCTGTGCGCGCTCCCCTCGGACCATCCGCTGGCGGAGCGCGAGCGGATCGCGGTGGCCGACCTGGCCGCCGAGCCCTTCGTCACCTTCCCGGCGAACGCCGGGTCCACGCTGCGGGACGCGACCCTGCGGGTCTGCGAGGAGGCCGGTTTCCGGCCGCGCACCGTGCAGGAGGCGCCGGATTCGTACACGATCCTGGCGCTGGTGGCGGCCGGGGTCGGGGTGACGCTCACCCTCTCGTCCTGCCTGCACATCCAGCAGACGGGGCTGGTGCACCGCCCGCTGCACGGGCCGCCGGTGCGGCTGCGGTCGGCCCTGGCCTGGCGCAGGGACAACCCGTCGGCGGCCCTGCGCAGGGTGCTGGCGGTGGCGGAGGAGGCCCTGCCGACCCCGCCGGCCCCGCCGATCTCACCGGGCCCGGACGGCGGCGGTGCGGCACCGGGCTGAGCGCGCCGGCCCACGCCGGAGGACGGACGGCCCGGCCGTCCGGGAGCGCCGAGCGGATTGATACGGCCCGCCTCCGAATCCCTCCGGGATCGGATATTGGACCGCAACAGTCCGGAGTGAAAAAGTCGGGCATACGTTTGCCCTCCTCCCCGGAAAGGCCCCCGACATGCCCGGACAGTCCTCCGACGTCGTCATCTGCGAACCCCTGCGCACCCCCATCGGGCGGTTCGGCGGCGGCCTGGCGGGCCTGCGGGCCGCCGGGCTGGCCGCACATGTCGTCGCCGAGGTCGTCCGGCGGACCGGCGTCGACCCGGAGCGGGTCGACGAGGTGATCCTCGGGCACGCCTATCCGACCTCCGACGCCCCGGCGATCGGCCGGGTCGCCGCCCTCGACGCCGGGCTGCCGGTGTCGGTGACCGGCACCCAGATCGACCGCCGCTGCGGCTCGGGCCTCCAGGCCGTCCTGGACGCGGCCATGCAGATCCGGGCCGGCTTCAGCGACGTCGTCGTCGCCGGCGGTGTCGACGTGATGAGCGCCGCGCCCTTCTACACCCACGACGCCCGCTGGGGCATCAAGGGACCGGGACTGGAACTGCACGACTCCCTGGCACGCGGCCGGGTCACCGCGGGCGGCGTCAACCACCCGGTGCCGGGCGGCATGATCGAGACGGCGGAGAACCTGCGCCGCGAGTACGCCATCAGCCGCGAGGACCAGGACGCCCTGGCGCTCCGCTCCCAGCGGCGGGCCGCCCGGGCGATGGAGACGGGTCTCTTCGAGGACGAGATCGTGCCGGTGCCGGTGCGGACCCGCAAGGGCGAGACGGTGATCTCCACCGACGAGCACCCGCGCCCCGAGACCACCGCCGAGCAGCTCGCCGAGCTGAAGCCGATCATGCTCAAGTCGGACCCGGAGGCGACCGTCACGGCGGGCAACGCCAGCGGCCAGAACGACGCGGCGGCGGCCTGTCTGGTGACGAGCGCGGAGACGGCGGAGCGGCTGGGCCTGACCCCGGTGGTCCGGCTGGTCTCCTTCGCCCGGGCGGGCGTTCCGGCCGGGACGATGGGCATCGGGCCGGTCCCGGCGACGCGGGCGGCGCTCGGCCGCGCGGGCCTGGAGCTCAAGGACATCGACCTGATCGAGCTGAACGAGGCCTTCGCCGCGCAGGCGCTCGCGGTCACCCGCGAGATGGGCCTGACGGAGGCGGACCACGAGCAGCGCATCAACGTCAACGGCTCGGGCATCTCCCTCGGCCACCCGGTGGGCGCCACGGGCGCCCGCATCCTGGCCACCCTGGCCCACGAGATGCGCCGCCGCGAGGCCCGCTACGGCCTGGAGACGATGTGCATCGGTGGCGGCCAGGGCCTGGCGGCGGTCTTCGAGCGCGTGGGCGCCTGAGCGGGCCGGGACACGCCGGCGCCGGACCGCCGCCCCCTCGGAGGGGGCGGCGGTCCGGCGTATGTGCGGGGCGGGGCGGGGCTGCCGGGGCGAGGCCCCCACCGGCTCACGGGCGGAGGGTTTATGCAATCCGTGTGCCCCAACCACAGGATTTCCAGGGGCTCTTGACACTGTGCCAGGCACCCCGTACACACTGTCCCACCCCCTCTCCACCCCCGGGATCACAGGGGCGGCATCGTTGGCCCAGTGGACGATGACAACGATGTCAGAACAACAACAACAGCAGCGCAGCAGGAGCAGTACCGGACACCGGAGCCCCACCACCGGTGGAGCACCGCCCAGCGGCACCACGCCCTCCCGGGGGTCCCCCACGTCAAGGAGTCGCACTATGAGCATGCGGACAGCCGCCATCGCGGCAGCCGTACTGGGGCTGATGGCCCCCCTGGCGGTCACCGCCCAGGCCGCCACCTCCGAAGCCGCCACCTCGGGACCGGACGCCCCCACCCGGGCCGCCGCCACCGGCATCCATGTCGGCGACGGCAGGATCCTGGAGCGCGACGGTTCCGACTTCGTGATGCGCGGCGTCAACCACGCGCACACCTGGTACACCTCGCAGACCACGCAGTCGCTGGCCGACATCAAGTCGCTCGGCGCCAACACCGTCCGGGTGGTGCTCAGTTCGGGTGACCGGTGGACGCGGAACGACGCTTCGGACGTGCAGAACGTCGTCGGCCAGTGCAAGCAGAACAAGCTGATCTGCGTCCTGGAGGTTCATGACACCACCGGTTACGGCGAGCAGAGCGGGGCCGCCACCCTCAGCCGCGCCGCGGACTACTGGATCAGCGTCAAGAGCGCGCTGGAGGGCCAGGAGGACTACGTCATCGTCAACATCGGCAACGAGCCGCACGGCAACAACGGCTATGCCCAGTGGACGGACGACACCAAGGGCGCCATCTCCAAGCTCCGCAACGCCGGCTTCGACCACGCGCTGATGGTGGACGCACCCAACTGGGGCCAGGACTGGTCGGGCACCATGCGCGAGAACGCCCAGTCGGTCTTCGACGCCGACCCGGACCGCAACACCATCTTCTCGATCCACATGTACGGCGTCTACGACACCGCCGCCGAGATCCGGGACTACCTGAACGCCTTCACCTCCAGGCGACTGCCCATCATCGTGGGCGAGTTCGGGCACAACCACTCCGACGGCAACCCGGACGAGGACGCCATCTTCGCCGAGACCCAGTCCCGGGGCCTCGGCTACCTCGGCTGGTCCTGGAGCGGCAACAGCAGCGACGTCGGCTATCTCGACATGGCCAGCAGCTTCAACAAGAACGCGCTGACCAGCTGGGGCGAACGGATCTTCAACGGCACCAACGGCATCCGGCAGACCTCCAGGGAAGCCTCGGTCTACTGATCCCGTCCGCTGATTCCACGGCGGCCCCCGGCCGGTACCGCACGACCCGGCGCGCGGATTCCTCCACCACCGCGCCGACGGACCGCGGAACCGGCCCCGGCACCGCCGCCCAGCGCAGCGCCCGGCACCGGCCCCCACCCGGTGCCGGGCGCACCGCTGTCCGGGCGGAGGCTCCGCCAAGCGCCGCCAGGCGCCGTCAGGCGCCATCGGCCGTCTCCGCCGTCTCGGCCGTCCCGGTCGTCCCGGTCGTCCCGGCCGTCAGGCTCTCCAGCTCGGCCGCGAAGAGCCGCTCCGGATCGAAGCCCATCCCGCCGAACTGACCGGCGAGTTCGAGGGAGAGCACACCGTGCAGCCGGGTCCAGAAGGCCAGGGCCCGGCGCAGCGCCGGAGCGGGGGCGGGGTGTCCGCCGTCCCACGCGCGGTGGTCCGCGAGGTGTTCCTCGAAGGAGCCCGCAGCCGCGGCGGAGGTCCGGGGCTCCCCCGGCGCGTCCGCGCAGGCGTCGATCAGCACCGCCATGACCTCGGCGGCGATCTCTCTGGTGTCCTCCGGGGCCCGGTAGCCCGGCACGGGCGTGCCGTAGACGAGGAAGTAGCGCTGGGGGTCGTCCAGGGCCCACCGGCGCAGCGCGCGGGCCAGGCCCGTCAGGCCGGCGCCCTCCCCGGCGGCGCGGCGGAACGTGTCGGCGAGGCTGCGGTAGGCGTCCCGGACGAGTTCGGTGATCAGCTCGTCCCGGTTCGCGAAGTACCGGTAGAGGGCGGGGCCGCTGAGGCCCATGCGCTTGGCGATCGCGTTGAGGGAGAGCGCGGACACGCCCGCTGTGGCGATCTGCTCCCGGGCCCGCTCCTTGATCTCAACCTTGACCTGCTTCCGGTACCGCTCACGCGGCGTTCTCTCGGCCGGGGCCATGACCGGTCACGCTCCTCTCCCCGCTCCCCGCTCCCCGCTCCCCGCTCCCCGCTCCCCGCTCCCCGCTCCCCGCTCCTCGCTCGCCGCTCTCCGCTCACCGCGTCCTCAGGTGCGCGGGAGAACCGGTCACCCCCGGCGATGCCTTACTGGGGGAATCCTTCACCCTGCTTGACAGGAACGCAAGTCACCATCACTTTGGTTATAGCTTCTAACTCAATCAAGCAGCTCTAACCGGAGGTCGTCATGCAGCGTGCCGCGCAACTCGTCGAGGTGGTCCTGCCGGGCCGGGTGGAACCCGAAGGGCTCGAACTCCGCTACGGGGCCGTCCCGTCGGCTGGGCCGGGCCGGGTCGTCATCGCCATGGAGGCGACGGGGGTGTCGTTCGCCGAGCAACAGATGCGCCGGGGCCGGTACTTCGACCAGCCGCCGTTCCCTTTCGTCCCCGGCTACGACCTGGTCGGCACGGTGCTGGAGACCGGTGAGGGGGTGGACCCCGCGCTGACCGGCAAGCGGGTGGCGGCGCTGGTCAAAACCGGGGGGTGGGCCAGCCACGTCGTCGCCGACGCTGCGGATGTGGTGGAGGTGCCCCCGGGCGTCGAGGCGGCGGAGGCGGAGGCCCTGGTCGTCAACGGCCTCACCGCCTGGCAGATGCTGCACCGCACGGCACGGGTGCGCACCGGGCAGACCGTCCTGGTGCACGGGGCGAACGGCGGTGTGGGCTCCGTACTGGTCCAGCTGGCGCGGGCCGCCGGGGCGCGGGTGATCGGCACGGCCTCCGCCCGGCACCACGACGCGCTGCGCGAGCTCGGCGTCCTCCCCGTCGATTACCGCGCGGGGGATGTGCCGGCCCGGGTGCGGGAGTCGACTCCGGACGGGGTGGACGCGGTGTTCGACCACGTCGGCGGGCGCAGCGTGACCGACTCGTGGCGGCTGCTCGCGCCCGGCGGCACCCTCGTCTCCTACGGCAGCGCCGCCACGCGCGACGACCAGGGTTCCAAGCAGTGGCCCGTTCTCAAGATCCTGGGACGGGTGCAGCTGTGGAACCTGCTGCCCAACGGCCGCCGCGCGCACTTCTACAACGTCTGGGCGGGCCGGGCCTTCGGCAGGGACCGGTTCCGGGCCCGGCTGCGGGCGGACCTCACACAGGTCTTCGCGGCTCTGCAGCGTGGCGAGGTGACTCCGCGGATCGCGGCGCGGCTGCCGCTGACCCGCGCCGCCGAGGCCCTGCGGCTGGCGGAGTCGGGCACGGTCGTCGGCAAGGTTCTGCTGATGCCGTGACGCCCTCGTGCCTCGCGCCTCCCCGTCCTGTCCCCGCCGCGCCCCGCCCCCGCGGCACCGGTGAGCAGGGTCCGGGGGCCGGGGACCGGGGCCGTCCCGGGCCGGTCTTCGGGAACCCGGCCAGCGGTCCGGGACAGCCCCGGACTCAGCCGGCGTGGTGGGCCGCGCCCCGGCTGCCGGAGAAGAGCACTTCGGCCAGTTCGGCGTCCAGCGACTGGCGGACCTTGTCCGTCAGGATGCTGTCGGTCGCCTCGCCGACGACCTCCACCACGCACCGGGACTCGTGGACCGCCTTGGGGTAGCCGGTTCCGGCCCGCTGGGCGACGCGCTCGAAGAACTCCTGGCTGCTCATCCGGACCCCGGTCTCCGGCTCGTCGGCCGCGAACGCCACCCGGCGCAGGTGCTCGCCGATCTCCCGGGGCAGCTGGGCCGCCAGATGTTCCGCCAGCGTCGCCGGTACGCGCTCCGCGAGCGTCTCCAGGCTGGCCCGGGTCGCCGTCTCGGCGGCCCCGCGGCTGCCCAGATGGGCGCGGGCCTGAACCTGGCCGATGAACGTGTCGTGCTGCATGGGGTGCTCCTCGTGCTCATGCGCGGTGCCGCACAGCGCGGGGTGCCCGGCGGTGTCCGCCGACCGCACGGCTGTGCCCGCCTGCCGCGCTTGTGCGTACGTGTCTGCGGTTGCAGCGTCCCCGGCCGGGTTTCCGTGCCCTTTCGGGCAAAACCTCCCCACTGCACCGGTTCCGGGCGTCGCCGTGCGACGGGGGTACGACCGACTCGCCTCGCGGACCGGCCGGTCCGCGCGCCGGGTGTCGGGCGGCGCGCGGACCGGCCAACTCGGCCCCCGGGTCCCGACGTCGCCGAACCGAGGCGCGAGCCGGCACGGCCCCCCGGGGCCCCAACCGGCCCGGTCCCACCTGTCAGGCGTCGCGCCGGTGCACCGCTCGCAGGCCGGTCAGGAGTGCGGCGGTTGCCCACAATGCCGTCACCGCGAGACCGGCCCACGGGCCGAGGTCTCCCACGGGGTCCTGGTACAGGACTTGCTGTCCGGCCCGGTCCGGAAGCCAGGCGGCGGCGCCCTCGGCGATGTCGCCGACCACGAAGGAGACGATCAGGATGAACGGGATCAGCAGGCTCAGCACGGCGACGGCACTGCGCAGCAGGAACGTGAGCCCAGCGGCGAACAGGGCCATCAGGGCGAGGTAGAGCCCCGCGCCGGCACAGGCCCGCAGGGCTCCCGGCTCCCCGAGACCGATGGCCCGCTCCCCCAGGAACGCCTGACCGGCGAAGAAGGCGGCGAACGCGGCAGCGAGCCCGGTGACGAGGGCGGCAGCGGCCACGACTGCCGTCTTGGCCCCGTAGAAGAGGCCCCGGTGCGGCACGGCCGCCAGGGAGATGCGCAGGGCGCCGCCCGTGTACTCGGACGACACGGCGGTGGCGCCGAAGGCAATGGCGGCGATCTGCGCGAAGTTGATCGCGTAGAAGGCTTCGAAGACGGGGTCCCCGCCGTTGTCCGCCTCCGCCCGGCCGACGGTCGCGTATACGAGCACGGTGACGGCCAGCGAGGCGGCGAGGACCGCCAGAAGCGATCCGAAGCTCGCACGGACCGACCTGATCTTGATCCACTCGGAGTGGAGCACTGCTGTGACGGACATGGTCAGGCCTCCCGCACCGCGGCCGGGGACGGGGAAGCCGCGGCGGCGAATTCGGTCTCGTCCGTCGTGAGGGCGAGATAGGCCTGTTCCAGGGAGGCACGTTCGTCGGTGAGCCCGGACACCGGAACGCCCGCACGGGCGGCGACGGCTCCGACCTCCTCGGCCGTGGTGTCCTCCACCATCCATCCGCCGTCACCGTCTCCCGTGACGAGGTGTCCCCCGGCCAGCAGCGCGGCGCGCAGCCGGATGGGATCGCCGGTGCGGACGCGGACGCGGGCGCGGCTGTGCCGGTCGATGAAGTCCCGCAGGGGGAGGTCGGCGAGGAGCCGGCCCCGTCCGAGGACGACGAGGTGGTCGGCGAAGGTCGCGGTCTCGTTCATCAGGTGGCTGGAGACCAGGACCGTGCGGCCCTCGCGGGCGAGCCGGCGCAGCAACTCGCGGATCCAGACGATCCCTTCGGGGTCGAGGCCGTTGGCCGGCTCGTCCAGCAGGAGGACGGGCGGGTCCCCGAGGAGCGCGGCGGCGATGCCCAGACGCTGGCGCATGCCGAGCGAGAAGGTCCTGATGCGGCGGCGTGCCGCCGTGCTGAGGCCGGTCTCCCGGAGGACCTCGTCGATACGGCGGGCCGGAATGCGGTTGCCGGCGGCGAGAAAGCGCAGATGGTCGCGGGCCGTGCGGGAGCCGTGGGCCGCCTGGGCGTCCAGCAGGGCGCCGACCGTGCGCAGCGGCTCGTGAAGCGTCCGGTACGGGCGGCCGCCGACGGTGGCGGTGCCGGCGGTGGGGTGGTCGAGGCCGAGGACGAGACGCATGGTGGTGGACTTGCCGGCGCCGTTGGGCCCGAGGAACCCGGTGACCCGGCCCGGCGCGATGCTGCACGTCAGGCGGTCGACGGCCCGGGTGCCGCCGTACTCCTTCGTGAGGTCGGTGAGGTCGATGCTGGTCATGGCTTCAGCGTGGCCGTACGGGCGGGGGCCGGGCATCCCCCGCCGGTGGAGACCGCTTCCCCCGCGCGGGGGAGCCGCCGTTCCGGCCGCTCTGGCACGATGACGGCGTGCCGGGCCTCCTGCCGCTGACCCGTGCGGTCACGTACACGCGCTGGCTCCACCTGCTGGTGGGGTCGATCCTGCCGTTCGTCTGCGCCATGGTCTATCCGGGGCTGGACAGTCCGTCGCCGGCCGACTGGGCGCTGATCGCGCTTCTGCCCGTTCCGCTCGTTCTGGCCGCCGCCGTGGTGCCCGAGGTGCGCCGGGCGGAGGGGCTGCAAGCCCAGCTGATGCTGTTCCCCGGACCGCACGCGCGGGTGAGGGGAGACGGGGACGCGGGGGTCTCAACCGTTCCGTCCGCTTCGTGGAGCGACCGGGCCCGGACCGGTGCCTGGATGGTGCTGCGGCTGGAAGCGGGGCTGGCCGTCGCGCTGGTGACGGGGCAGCTGATGGCGCTCTCGATGGAGCTCGCCGGGGCGGCGGCCGGGAATCCCGGTGTCGCCGGCCCGCTGCTGCTGCCGGTCTCCGGTACCGGCTGGGAGTACGTGCTGCTGGTGCCGGTGCCCCTCCTGGTGCTGATCGCGGTGGTCGCCGGAGCGGGAGCCCTCGTGGCCGAGGCCGCCCGCCTGCTGCTCGGGCCGTCGGCCAAGGAGCGCCTGGCCGAGCTGGAGGAGCGCACCGAGCGGCTGCTGGAGCGCAACCGCATCGCCGGGGAGCTGCACGATTCCATCGGCCACGCCCTGACGCTGGCCGTGGTCCAGGCGGGTGCCGCCCGGACGACCACCGACCCGGACTTCACCGACCGGGCGCTGGAGACCATCGAGGAGACGGGGCGGGCGGCGCTGGAGGACCTCGAACGGGTCCTGCTCGTGCTGCGCGAGACACGACGGCCGGCCGGCGCCCGGCCGGCCCTCGACGAGGCGGGTCACCTGATGGACTCCGCACGGTCCTCGGGCTCCCGGGTGGACGCCGAGGTGACCGGTCCGCTGGAGGACGTGCCCGGTCCGGTGTCCCGCGAGGGATACCGGATGCTCCAGGAGGCCCTCACCAATGTGCTGCGGCACGCTGGTCCCGTCCCGGTCCGGGTGCGCATCGCCGTGGCGGAGGGACGCCTGCGGCTCGAGGTGCGCAATCCGCTGGCCGCACCACCGGTCCCGGGCGCCGGTACGGGCGGCGGCGCCCACGGCGGCACGGGCGCAGGCGGCGGCAGCGGGCTGCGCGGGATCCGCGAGCGGGCCGCGCTGCTCGGGGGCGAGGCCCGGGCGGGCCGGGACGGCGGCCTGTGGCTGCTCCGCGTCGACCTGCCGCTGCGGTGACGGTGGTCCGCGCGCGAGGCCCGGTCCTCGGGGCGGCGCCAGCGTGTCTTCCGCCCGCGCCCCCGTCGAGCCGCCGGGCGTCTCCGCTCCGCTCCCGACGGGCTGCCGGATGACCGGCTGCGGTGCTCCGCCGCACGACGCCGGGGAGCGGCACGGGGCCGGCGCGCGGCAGGCACCGGAAGCATCCGGCGGGTTCCCGTGCGGGCCGGCGCCCCGGACCCGCCCGCACGGGAGGCCGGCTTCAGTCGTCGCGCGCGGCACCGCGATCGGGTGCGCTCATGTCCCCCGTCCGGGGCGTGCCCTCGGCAAGCCCGTAGCGCAGGTACACGGTGCCCTTCGGGCCGGCCACGGGCGGTTCGAGGAGGGTGAGGTTCGTGGGCACCGCGCCGCCGTCGAACACCTTCTTCCCGACGCCGAGCACGATCGGGTGCACCCAGAGGTCGAGACGGTCGAAGAGCTTCTCGCGCAGCAGGGTCTGCACCAGGTCCAGGCTCCCGACGACCTTCACGTGCTCGTGCCGGTCCCGGATCCCGCGCACCGCGCCGGCCAGGTCCGGGCCGAGCAGCGTGGAGCCGGCCCACGAGAGGTCGGGCCTGCCACGGGAGGCCACGTACTTCGGGACGCCGTTGAAGAGCGTGGCGATCTCGCTGTCCTCACCGCCCTCCTGGTGCGGCCAGTAGGCGGCGAAGATGTCGTACGTCCGCCGGCCGAGCAGGAGGGCGTCCGTGCCCTCGTACGCGGCGCCGACCTGTGCCCCGGCGACCTCGTCCAGCAGGGGGGCCTGCCAGCCGCCGAACGGGAACCCGGCCGGGTCCTCGTCGGGGCCGCCGGGCGCCTGCCCCACGAGGTCGAGGGTGGCGAACAGTTCGATGTGGATGAGGCCCATGTCCCGCTCCCGATGGGTCGTTTGTTCCAGTCGGTGGGCAGACTCGCGGGCGCCGGCGGACTCATCGCCACGGCGGCACGGACTTCGTACTCGCCCGGCGGCAGGGCCCTGCCGAGCGGCCCGGCAGGTGTGCCGAGCTCCTCGGTCCCGGCCCGTCCGGTGTCGCGGACCCGGTGTCCCGGACAGCACATGCCGGCCGGTGGTGAACGGCGCGGCGCGGTGCCCAGCGCATTCCACCGGTCCGGGGCGCCGCACCGGCACTCCGCCCACGGTAATGCGCAAGCCGCGTCCGCGCCGGTCGGCCGGCCTGCGCCTACGTGCGTTATCGCAGGTCACGGGCGTGAGCCACGGCTGTGGCACTAGGCTGACCGGATGCCGCTCACCGTTCTGCTGGTCGATGACGAACCGCTCGTACGGGCGGGCCTGCGCGCCGTGCTGGAGGCCCAGCCGGACATCGAGGTGGTGGGCGAGGCGGGTGACGGGGCGGCCGTGATCCCGCTGGTCCGGCGGCTGCGCCCCGACGTGGTGGCCATGGACGTGCGCATGCCCCTCATGGACGGCATCGAGGCCACCCGGGCGGTACTGCGCACGGTGCCGGACCCGCCCAAGATCGTGGTGGTGACGACCTTCGAGAACGACGAGTACGTCTACGGGGCGCTCCGCGCCGGCGCCGACGGATTCCTGCTCAAGCGGGCGCGGCCGGCGGAGATCGTGCAGGCCATGCGGCTGGTGGTCGAGGGCGATTCCCTCCTGTTCCCGGCGGCGGTACGGCAGTTGGCCGCCTCGCACGGCGGAGAGCACGGCAACCCCGGGGCCCGGGCGGTCATGGAGCGTGCCGCGCTGACCGAGCGGGAGGGGGAGGTGCTGCGCCTCATGGCGCGTGGCCTGTCGAACGCGGAGATCGCCGCGCGCCTGGTGGTGGGAAGCGAGACCGTCAAATCCCATGTGAGTTCGGTCCTGGCGAAACTCGGGGTGCGGGACCGCACGCAGGCGGTCATCGCGGCGTACGAGTCCGGCTTCGTGGCCCCGGGCTGACCGCCGGGCGGCGGCGGACGAACCACACCGCGCCGGGGGGGGCCGCTCGCCCGACCCGGCCGGCCCGGGGCTGTCTTGTGGCCGCCGGGGCGGATGAGTCAGGCTGTCCCGCGCCCGGACAGCCTCTTGTCCCCCTCCCCCACACCGATACGAGGTGCACGCACCATGAGCAGCAACAGGCCCTTACCCGCCCGCCGCAGTCTGCTGGCCGCCGCCGCGGCGGTCGCCGCGGGCGCCGCCGTGAGCGGGCCGGGCGCCGGCCGCGCCCTGGCCGCCCCGCCGTCCGGCGCCCCGGCCCCCGCCGGCGGTGGCGGGCCGCGGCCGTCCGCCGTCCGCCCGCTGTTCCTGGGGACGTACACCTCGCAGCCCGGCGGCGGCACGGGCATCGGCCTCGCCTCGTACGACCCCGTGAGCGGGGAGATCTTCCCGGGCGGGACGCTCCCCGTCGCCGATCCCTCGTTCCTCGCCCTCTCCCCCTGCGGGCGCACCCTCTACGCCGTCAATGAGCGCCGGCCCGGCGGCGTCACCGCGATCGCCCTCGGCGAGGACGGCGGGCACGAGGTCCTCAACAGCCGCGGCACCGGCGGCGACGCGCCCTGCCATCTCTCCGTCCACCCCGGAGGGCGCTTCCTGCTGAGCGCCAACTACACCTCCGGGTCCGTCGCGGTCCACCCCGTCGGGGAGGACGGATCGCTCGGCGAGCGCACCGATCTGGTCGAGCACACCAGTCCGCCGCCCGGCCCGGGGCAGCAGGGGCCGCACGCGCACCAGATCCTGACCACCTCCGACGGCGGGCACGTGCTCGCCGTCGACCTCGGCAACGACAGCGTCTACACCTACCGCCTCGACGAGTCCGCCGGGACGCTCGCCCAGGTCTCCGTCGCGGCTCTGCCGCCGGGCGCGGGCCCCCGGGCGCTGGCCTTCCACCCCTCGGGGCGGTACGCGTATCTCGCCAACGAGCTGAGCGACACCGTCTCGGTCTGCGCCTACGACCCGGACACCGGCCGCTTCACCCCCGGCGCCCCGCAGCCGACCGGCACCGGCGGGGTCACCAGCTACCCCGCCCAGCCGCTGGTCTCCCACGACGGCGCCCACGCCTATCTCTCCAACCGCGGGCACAACAGCGTCAGCCACTACGCCGTCGAGGACGAGGGCGCCTCGCTGCGGCTGCTCGGCACGGTTCCGGTGGGCGGCGACTGGCCGCGGCACCTCGCCCTCTCCCCGGACGGCGCCCTGATGTTCGCGTGCAACCAGCGCTCCGGGACGGTGACGGTCTTCTCGGTCGCCCCGGGCACCGGAAACCTCTCCCCCGTGGCCACGGCCCCGGCTCCCGTTCCCGTCTTCGCCCTGCCCCTCTAGGACGGCGGGCCGACCGCGCCTCCGGGCCGGGCGCGCCGCGACGCACGGGACCCGCCGGGCCGTTGAGCCCGGCGGGTCCTGTGTGCGTCACGCGTCCCGGTTCAGCCGTTCACCGGACCGGACCGGGCCGGGCCGGGGCGGGGCGGGCCCGGCCGCTGCACCGGATCAGTACGTGACCTGGCCGTTGCCGCCGTCGAAGACGACGTCGGAGCAGGAGTAGAAGTTCTCCTGGCTGTCCGAACGGGTCCAGTGGATGTAGAGGATGTGCTGGCCGGACCGCTGCGGCAGGTTGAGGTTCCAGTAGTAGTGACCGCCGTTGGAGCCCGCGCCGCCGGACTGCGGCGGGTTGGTGACGGTCTGCAGGTGCTCCAGGTCGCTCCAGGCCAGGCTCTTGGTCGGGCTGTAGCCGTTCTTGGTGATGTAGACGTCGAACTTGCCCGGGTGGTGGGCCCAGTTGCTGTGCTTGACCTGGATGTTCGCACCGGAGGTGAGGTGCGTCTTCGGCCAGTCGCTGCGGGCGGCGTTGTACGAGGAGAAGTTGTACGGGCCGCGGTCGCCGCCGCTGCACAGCTTGCCGTCCGGGATGTAACCGGTCGTCCGGCCGCCGCCGTTGGAGTCCAGCACGGCGAACCAGTTGTACAGCGGCGTGGTGCTGGACTGCTGGACCGCCGCGGCGCAGGCCGGGTTGGACGGCATCTGGTGGTTGTTCTTGATCAGGTCCTCGTAGCAGAGGTACGTACGCGAACCCGGCATCATGGTCGCGCCGTGGGCGGCCGCGGGCGAGGGCATCGACGCCGCGACGAGAGCGAACAGGCCCGCTCCGAGGAGGCTCAGCGAACGAGGGGTGCGGACCGGGGACTTCTTCCGGTCCGGGTGCCGAATGGCCATGTGGGGGTCTCCTAGGGGGTCACCCGGCGGCACGGGCGCCATACGGTCCCGGGCCGCTGGTGTGCGGCCGGGCCGGCGGCGGCCCGTCGCCGGATCGGGTCCGACTGACGTGGAGCCACTCCCCCCGCCCGCGAGTGCGGCCGGGGTGGAGGGACGGCCGCGACGGGTAGTGGGAGCGCTCCCACACAGATAGCACCCCGGGGATCATTCGTAAACCGTTCACACACAATTGTCTTGCGGACACCGGGATTTGACGGAGGAACCGGCCCCGGGAGGGCCGGTTTCCGCCGGTACCGTACGGCGGCCGGGGCCCGTTCAGGCGCCCCGGAGTCCCGGGACCACGTCCTCGGCCAGCACCCGGGCGACATTGCGCTCGGCGAGGGCGGTGATGGTGACGAAGGGGTTCACCCCGATCGACCCCGGGATGAGCGAGCTGTCGACCGCATACAGATTGCGGTGCCCGCGCAGCCGCCCGTACCCGTCCGTCGCCACACCCAGCGGGCAGCCGCCCAGGGGGTGGTAGCAGAAGTCGTCGGCGAACGCCCGGTCGTCGCCGAAGAGGTCGTAGCGGTACTCGGTGCGGTTGGCGCGGTTGACGCGGTCGAGGAGGGACTTGGCGGCGGTGACGGCCGGCGCGTTCTGCTCCCGCCGCCAGTCCAGCCGGAGCTCGCCGGTGGCCGGGTCGAGGGAGAACGTGCCGCGCTCCGGGTTGTCGGTGATCGCCAGGTAGAGGCTGATGCCGGTCTCGATCCCGGCCGGGAGGGGGGCGATCTCGGCGAAGACGGGGTGGGTCGGGTGGTTCCAGTCGTCGATGGCGAGGACGGGGATGGACGACTGCTTGCTGCCGGTGGGGTTCCAGGGGTGGTTGGCGCGGCCGGCCATGATGTTGCCGTTGGGGCCCCACCCGGTGCCGAGGCCGGGGCTGAGGCCGGGCAGAGCGCCGGTGTCGCGGGCGCGGAGCAGGAGTTCGGTGGTGCCGAGACTGCCGGCGCCGAGGAAGAGGTGCGTACAGGAGACCTCGGTGCGGGCCACCACGGAGCCCTTCTCGTCGATCTCCTTGACCGTCAGCGTGTAGCCGCCGTCCGCCCCCTGCTCGATCCGCTCGACCTGGCGCATCGTGCGGAGGGTGACCTTGCCGGTGCCGAGGGCCGCGGCGAGATAGGACTTGTCCAGGCTGCGCTTGCCGTGGTTGTTGCCGTAGATGACCTCGCCGGCGAGGGCGGACTTGGCGGCGTCGCCGCGCTCCTCCCGCTCCATGTGGCCGAAGTCGTAGACGTTGGGCACGTAGACGGTGGAGAGACCGGCGTTGTGCGCCTGGTCGCGGGCCAGCCGGGCGAAGCGGTAGTAGTCGCTGTCGCCGAAGTAGTCGGTGTCGATGCTGTTGACGCCGAGCATGGCGCGGGCCCGGGGGAAGTACGTGGAGTACATCTCGCCGGAGTCGACGCCGGGGAGCACCTTCTCGAAGTGGCCGCGGGCCGGGGTGACGGCCATGCCGCCGTTGACGAGGGAGCCGCCGCCGACGCCGCGGCCGACGTAGACGGACATCTCGCCGAAGTGGACGCGGTCCAGGACGCCCGGGTAGCGCTCGATGTCCCGGTTGACGATGTCGAGCCAGAGGAGGCTGTCGAGCGGTGCCTCGGTGCGGTCCTTGAACCACATGGAGCGGCGGTCCGGGTTGATCATGTCGCAGAAGATCCTGCCGTCCGCGGCGGCCTCGTCCCAGAGCCGGCCCATCTCCAGCACGAGGGTGTTCACCCCTGCCTCGCCGAGCCGGAGGGCCGCGACGGAGGCCCCGTAGCCCGAACCGACGACGACGGCGGGGAAGGAGTCCCCGGAGGCCGCCGAGCGGTCGGCGGCGGACGCGGGGGCGGAGATGCTGGTCAGGCCGGCCGCCGCGGCGGCCTGGAGCGCGGTGGCGCCGATGAAGTGACGGCGCGTCATCCGGCTGCCGGAGCGGGAGGGGGTGAGGGGCGCGGAGGGTGTGGAGGACACGGGGCGGCTCCTGCCTGCGAGAACCATGAGAACCGGGAAAGGGACACCGGACGAGGTCGGCGGGTGGGCGGGACGACCTGCCGGCGGTGGGCTGCCGATCATGCTGGCACGCACCGTTACCCCGGGTACCCCCCGGCACGGAAGCGACACCGGTTCCCCGTCACATCGCCGCACTCGGAAGGGTGTTGGGGCGCCGGGGCTGCACCCGGCGGGCGACGGGGACCGGCCGTGAACCGGTGCCGGGCAGCCGCCGGCGCGGCCCGGTCGCGCCGGTCGCGCCGGTCGCGCCGGTCGCGCCGGCAGTGGTTCAGTCGGCGGAGCCCATGAAGTCCCGCGCCCGGCGGTTGATCTCTGCCGCCGTGAGTGACGGCGGCGGGCGCGAGGCGGGGCGCCCGGCATACGTCCCCCGCCCAGTGTCCGGGCGGGCCGGCTCAGCCGGGGTGGCGCTCGCGCCGGTCGCGGAGCACGGCCTCCGAGTCGTAGGGCCTGAGATTGAGGGGCGGGCCCGCCGGGGGCCTGCGGATCGCCTCGCGGATCTTCTCGTTGACCTCCGCCAGGATGCGCCGGGCCTCACGCTCGGACCGGGCGCCGAGCGCGGCCTCGTAGGCGTCCTCCGCCTCCTTGCGCAGGGCGAGCGCCGGGGGCAGGGCGGAGACGCCCTCGCGGTGCATCTTCTTCTTGATCCACCAGTTCTCGTCGTACGGGGCGTCCAGGCCGGTGAGCGGCTGGCCGGCACCCGGCAGGTCCTCGAACGCGCCGCGCTCGGCGGCTTCGCGGATCTGCCGGTCGACCCAGGACTCGAAGTCGACGCCGGGCGGTTTCCGTTCGGTCATGGCAGGGCCTCCCCTGGGCTCCGCGAGGTCTCCGGCCGGATCGGTGGACCGGCCGCCCGGGTCCGGTAGCGACCCGGTTCCCCACCGTACCGGGAGGTGCCCCGCATCCTCCGGGCGTGTCCCGGAAGATGCCGGGTCGTTCTTAGAGATGTACTTCTAAGAATCACGTCTCGAGCAAGGACGCCCGCATGCCGTCTCCCCCGACTGCCCGGCATCTTCCCAAGCCGGCCGACATGTTCGACCGGGACTGGGAGTGGAGCGAGCTGACGGCCTTCGCCACCGGCCGTGGCGCCGGACCCAGACTCGGCGTGGTCTCCGGGCGCCGGCGGCAGGGCAAGAGTTTCCTTCTCCAGGCACTGGCCGAGGCCACCGGCGGTTTCTACTACGCCGCCGTCGAGGCGTCCGTGACCGAATCGCTCCAACTGCTCGGCGAGGCGGTGGCGCGGTACACCGGCGCCTCGCTCCCGCCCCGGCCCGCGCACTGGGAGGAGGCGCTGGACCTGCTCTTCTCCCTGGCGGCCGCGCAACCGCTTCCCGTGATCATCGACGAGTTCCCGTACCTGGTACGGAACGCGCCCGCCCTGCCCTCGCAGCTCCAGGCGGCGATCGGGGTGCGGTCCGGGCGTCACCTGGAGCGGCATCCGCGGATTCTGCTGTGCGGGAGTGCCATGTCGTTCATGGGCGGGCTGCTGTCCGGCACCTCGCCGCTCTACGGGCGGGCCGGGCTCGATCTGGTGGTGCATTCGCTCGGCTACCGCGAAGCGGCGGAGTTCTGGGGTATCGACGACCCCGAACTGGCGGTCCTCACCCATGCCGTCGTCGGCGGCACCCCCGCGTACCGGCGGGAGTTCGTCGACGACGACGTACCGGCGGGCAGGGACGACTTCGACGACTGGGTGTGCCGCACGGTGCTCAATCCGGCGCGGCCCATCCACGGCGAGGCCTCCTTCCTGCTCGCGGCCGAGCCCGACATGCGGGACCGGGCGCTGTACCACTCCGTCCTGGCCGCGGTCGCCGGGGGGAATCACACGAGCGGCGGCATCGCGAGCGCCGTGGGGCGGAAGGCGACGGACATCTCCCTGCCGCTCACCGTCCTCAGGAACTGCGGGCTGCTCACCGCCCAGCCGGACGCCTTCCGGCGAAACCGCACCACCTATCACGTCGCCGAGCCTCTGATCGCCTTCCATCACGCGGTGGTGCGGCCGGAGTCCGCGGTGCTCAGCAGACGGCGCGGGGCGGCGCAGGTCTGGAGCCGCAGCAGGGCCGTCTTTCTGAGCAAGGTGGTGGGGCCGCATTTCGAGGGGCTGTGCCGGGAGTGGGTGGAATGGCACGCGGACCCGGAGACCTTCGGCGGAATGCCGATCCAGGTCTCCGCCGGAACGGTCGCCGACCCGGCGGCCCGCACGAGCCACGAAGTCGATGTGGTCGTACACGGCGCGGTCGGCCAGGATCACGGCATCCTGCTCTCGGTGGGCGAGGTCAAGTGGCACAAGGTCATGGACCTCCGGCATCTGGAACGCCTGCGGCACATCCTCGCTCTGCTCGCGGCCAGGGGGGTGGACACCAGCCATGCCCGGCCGGCCTGTTACAGCGGGGCGGGCTTCACGCACGAGCTGCGGGCCGCGGCCGGGCGCGGGGAGGTCGTCCTGGTGGATCTCAACCGGCTGTACCGGGGCTCGTAGCGAGCCGCCGGTCCCCCTCTGGGACAGCCGGGACGCCGGCCCTCCCCGCGCCCCGCGGGCCTGCCGCAGACTGGGCCCATGGAACTCCAGATCACCGCGACCTCCCCCGAGCACCCCGCCGACCTCCTCGATCTGCCGTGGAGCGTGCCGCTGGAGGAGTGGCCGGACAAGCACCTGGTCGCGCTGCCGCGCGGTATCTCCCGCCATGTGGTGCGGTTCGCCCGCGCGGGCGACGAGGTGGTCGCCGTCAAGGAGGTCGGCGAGTGGGCGGCCGTACGGGAGTACGAGCTGCTGCGGGACCTGGACCGGCTCGCCGTCCCCGCCGTCGACGCGCTCGCGGTGGTCACCGGGCGGAGGGACGCGCACGGCGAGCCGCTGGAGCCCGTCCTCATCACCCGGCATCTGGACGGCTCGCTGCCGTACCGCTCGATGTTCGAGACGACGATGCGGCCCGGCACCATCAACCGGCTGCTGGACGCGCTCGCCGTCCTCCTCGTCCGCCTCCACCTCAGCGGCTTCGCTTGGGGCGACTGCTCGCTCTCCAACACCCTCTTCCGGCGCGACGCGGGCGAGTACGCCGCCTACCTCGTCGACGCCGAGACGGGGCAGCTCCGGCCCCAGCTCAGCCACGGGCAGCGGGAGTACGACCTGGAGATCGCCCGGGTCAACATATCCGGCGAGCTGATGGACCTGGAGGCGGGCGGCTCCCTGCACCCCTCGGTGGACCCGGTGGAGTTCGGCACGGCCATCGCCGAGCGGTACGGCGAGCTGTGGCACGAGCTGACCCGCCAGTCGGTGTACCCGCTCGCCAAGCGGCACTACATCGACCGCCGCATCCGCCGCCTCAACGACCTCGGATTCGACGTGGCGGAGATGCAGATCCAGGCGACCCCCGAGGGCGACGCGGTGACGTTCCTCCCCAAGGTCGTCGACGCCGGCCACCACCAGCGGCAGCTGCTCCGGCTGACGGGCATGGACGCCGAGGAGAACCAGGCGCGCAGCCTGCTCCGCGATCTGGAGACCTGGATGGTCTCGCAGGACGACTACGCGCCGGGCGACCCGCTGGGCGCGCGTCCCGAGGTGCTGGCCCACCGCTGGGTGCGGGACGTGTTCCGGCCCGCCGTCCGCCTGGTCCCGCGCGAGCTGCGCGGCTCGGCCGACATCGCGCAGATCTACCACGAGCTGCTGGAGCACCGCTGGCTGATGTCGGAGCGCGCGGGGCACGACGTGGGCCTGGAGGCCACCGTGGAGGACTACATCCGCACGGTGCTCAGGCCGGGCACGGAAGCCGGGGCCGGGGCGGCCGGGGGCGCCTCCGGGACGGGTACGGGCACCGCGGCGGCGGCCGGGGCGGGCGCGGGCAGCGGCCCGGAAACCGGGGCCTGAGACGGCGGGCCGTCCCGGGTCCTTCCGGGCCGTTCCGGGTCCTTCCGGGTCCTTCCGGCCCTCCGGTCCGCCCCGGGCGGGATAGTCCTCCGCGCCGGTGGGTACCCGGGCCGGGCCCCGAACCGGCGAGAGGATGCGATCGCGGTGTCCCACAAGGCAGCCCACCGACCGGCACACGACGGCGGCGACATCGGACGCCGCGTCGCCCGCCAGCGCGAGCGCCTCGGCCTGAGCCGCGAACAGCTGGCGACCCGCGCCGGGATGGCCCCCGGTTACCTGGAGTATCTGGAGGAGCACCCGGCCGACCCCAGCGGCCCGGGGCTGCTCAAGCTGGCCGGGGCGCTGGAGACGACGGTCGCGGCGCTGCGCGGCGGCTTCCCCTGCCCCCCGCCGGAGCGGGGCCGGCCCGGTGACTATCCGCAGCTGCACGACCTCGGTCCCGAGGAGTGCCGGGACCGGCTCGTCTCGCACGGGGTGGGCCGGATCGCCGTCTCCGCCGAGGAGGGCCCGGTCATCGTCCCGGTGAACTACCTGGTCCGGGACGACATGATCGCGTTCCGGGCCCGGCCCGGCACCCCGCCCGCAACGGCTCCGGGGCAGGAGGTCGCCTTCGAGGTCGACGATGTGGACGAGATGCTGAGCCAGGGCTGGAGCGTCCTGGTCACGGGCCGCGCCCGGGCCGCCACCGGCCACGAGGCGGCCCTGCTGGACGAGCATGCGCCCACCGAGCCCTGGGCGGGCGACGAGCAGGACCGGTGGGTGCTCATCGCCCCCGAACACGTCTCCGGACGCCGCATGCATCTGGGCTGAGCCGGCGGGGGCGCCTGGCGCACGGCTCCCGCACCCCGGCCGGGCGCCGGGTGCGTCACCGGTGCCTCCGGTGTCCGGCGGCCTACCACGGCCGACCGCGGCCGGCGCGTGCCCGAGACGCCGTGGAGCAGCAGGCCGGGCCCGGCGCGAGGGGGCGGCGGCTCGCCCGTTACCTTCTTCGTGGCCCGGCGTCGCGGCCGGTACGGGGCGGCGGCACCGCCGTCCCCGGGGCACCTGCGCCCGGGCCCGCCGCGGCCCGGCCCCCGGCCCCGCATCCGTACGGCCCGCAGGTGACGAATCGGGGGCGTCGTGCACTCCGGGGTGGATCCGGGGCACGAGAATTGCGTTCCGTTCCGCTGATCTCTCCGAGGGAGACCGATGCCGTCCACACCGCGAGCCGCCCGCTGGCTCGTACCCGCCCTGCTGCTCGTCGTCTGGCTGGGGATCGGCGGGGCCCTCGGTCCGTACGCCGGGAAGCTCAGCGAGATCGCCACCAACGACCAGTCGGCCTTCCTCCCCGAGAGCGCCGAGTCGACGAAGGTGATCGACGCTCAGAAGGCGTTCCGGCAGAGCGAGACGCTGCCCGCCATCGTCGTCTGGACGGCCGACGAAGGGAAGATCACCGGCAGTCAGCGGGAGGCGGCCACCGGCGCGCTGGCCTCGCTCTCCGACAGCCCCGGCGTCACCGGCCGGGTCTCCCCCGCCCTGCCCTCCGAGGACGGTCTCGCGCTGCAGGGCGTGGTCCAGCTCCGCGACGATCTGGGCGACGAGACCGGCGACGTCCTGGACCGCATCACCGAGGCGGCCGAACGGGTTGACGGAACATCAGTGCGGATCGCCGGCCCCGCCGCCACCCAGAACGACCTCTCCGAGGCCTTCGCGGGCGTCGACGGGCTGCTGCTCGGGGTGGCGCTCAGCGTCGTGCTGCTGATCCTGCTGCTGGTCTACCGGAGTGTGCTGCTGCCGCTCGTCATCATCCTCAGCGCGGTGTTCGCGCTCTCGCTGGCCACCGGCATCGTCTACGCGCTGGCCGAGCGCGACGTCGTCCGGGTCGACGGGCAGGTGCAGGGCATTCTCTTCATCCTCGTCATCGGCGCGGCCACCGACTACGCCCTGCTGCTCTCCGCCCGCTTCCGCGAGGAACTGCCCCAGCACGAACAGCGGTTCGACGCCATGCGGGCCGCGGTGCGCCGGTCCGCCGGGGCGATCACGGCCAGCGCCGCCACCGTGGCGCTGGGCCTGCTCGCCCTGCTGCTCAGCGATCTGGCGAACAACAAGGCGCTCGGCCCGGTCGGCGCCATCGGCATCGTCTGTTCCGTCCTCGCCGCGCTGACCTTCCTGCCGCCCGCCCTGCTGCTGCTCGGCCGGGCCGCGTACTGGCCGGCCCGTCCCAGGCCCGTGGTGGATCCCGAGCACCCGGAGGCCGGGCAGAGCAGCATCTGGGCCCGGGTCGCCGCGTGGGTGGACCGGGCGCCCCGGCGGATCTGGGCCGTGACGCTCGCGGTGCTCGCCCTGTTCGCCGTCTTCGCGCCCCAGCTGAAGTCGGAGGGGGTGCCGCTGAGCGAGATCTTCGTCAACGACGCGCCGTCGGTCGCCGCGCAGCGCACGCTGAGCGAGCACTTCCCCGGCGGCACGGGCAATCCCGCGGTGATCATCGCCGACGCCGACCGGGTCCGCGAGGTGACGCGGGCCGCGAACGGCACCGACGGCGTCTCCTCCGCGGCGCCCGTCACCGAGTCCGGGCGGCCCGGCGGGGGCGAGCCCCTGGTCGTGGACGGGCGGGTGCGGATCGACGCCGTGCTGGAGGACGACGCCGACAGCAACGCCGCCCGCGCGACCGTGCAGCGGCTCCGTGACGCGGTGCACGAGGTGTCCGGCGCGGACGCCCTCGTCGGCGGCTACACCGCACAGCAGTACGACACCCAGACCACCGCCCAGCGGGATCTGAAGGTGATCGTCCCGGTCGTGCTGGCCATCATCCTGGTGATCCTGGTGGCACTGCTCCGCTCGCTGCTGCTGCCGGTGCTGCTGGTCCTCACCGTCGCCCTCAACTACGGGGCGACGATCGGGGTCGCCACCCTCGTCTTCGAGCACCTCTTCGGCTTCGGCGGCGTCGATCCGTCCGTACCGCTGTACGGGTTCGTCTTCCTGGTGGCCCTCGGCGTGGACTACAACATCTTCCTGATGACGCGGGTCCGGGAGGAGGCGCAGCTCCGGGGCACCCGCCTGGGCGTCCTCAAGGGGCTGACGGCGACCGGCGGGGTGATCACCTCGGCCGGGGTCGTGCTGGCCGCGACGTTCGCCGCGCTGGTCGTCATCCCGCTGGCGTTCCTCGTCCAGATCGCCTTCATCGTGGCCTTCGGCGTCCTGCTGGACACCCTGGTGGTGCGGTCGCTGCTGGTGCCCGCGCTCACCCGGGACATCGGGCCGGCGGTGTGGTGGCCCAGCGCCCTGCGCCACGACCCGGCCGCCGCCCCGGGCGCCACGGGCCCGGGCGCCACGGCCGGCGCCCAGGGCTGAGTCCGTCAACCCGCCGCCGGGGAAGGGCGGTTGGGGTGTTACAGGGACGTGCTGAACGGTGACACGGCAGCGCAACCGTTCAGCGCGCCGAGCCGTCGTCACAGATGTGCCGAAGGTGTTCACCGGGCCAACACGCGCTTGCGGCCCGGTGAACACGCGGCGCTCCCCACTCGTGTGACGACTTCCCTGGAGGCCCTCTGTGCGTCGCCGTATCCGCCCGTCCCTCGTCGCGCGCTGCGCGGTCGTGGCCGCCCTCGCGACCGTGCCGTCCCTCCTGGCGCTCCCCGCGAGCGCCGGGGAGAGCGCGCCGGCCGCCCGTCCGGCCGGGCTCGCGCCGCAGCCCGACTTCGACGGGGACGGGCACGCCGACGTCGCCTCCTCGGCCCCCGGCGCCACCATCGGCGGCCTGGCGGAAGCCGGGTACGTCGTCGTGGTGTACAGCTCGTCCGGCGGCGTGGAGACCGAGCGGCGGCACGTCATCAGCCAGGCCACGGCCGGGGTCCCCGGCTCGCCGGCCGCCGGCGGGCGGTTCGGCCACCGCACGGTCGCCCGCGACCTCGACGGCGACGGCTACACCGACCTCGCCGTGGAGACTCCGGGGACCTCCTCCGTCACCGTCCTCTGGGGTTCCCGGTTCGGCCTGGACGGCGGCACCGTGCTGCCCGTCTCCGCCGGGACGAGCGGCGACAGCCTGACGGGCGGGGACTTCAACGGCGACGGGCACGCCGACCTGGTGGGCGTCAGCTCGGTCTCCGAGGAGTGGGGCGACCTGCGGATCCTCTACGGCCCGTTCACGCGCGGCGCCGCCCCGGCCGGCACGGCGGACGTGCCCACCGGCCGGGTGTTCGAGCCCCGGGACCTGGTCGCGGGCGACATCACCGGTGACGGCCGGGACGACCTCGTCAGTCTGCACGACTTCGAGGAGATGACCGAACCGGCCATCTTCTGGCGGGGCACCGCCACCGGCCTCGCCCGCGGCAGCGCCTCCCCCGGGCGCGGCGCCTCCGCGGTGATCGGTGACGTGGACGGCGACGGTCACGGCGACCTGGTGATGCGGACGGTGCCCGGCGGCGTCAACGAGGACCTGCCGACCGACCCGGGGTCGGTCAAGGTCGTCTACGGCACGGCGGACGGCCCCGGCACCCGCACCGCGGTCATCGACCAGGGCACGGCGGGTGTTCCGGGTGCGAGCGAGGCGGGTGACCAGTTCGGCGCCGCCCTCGCCGCCGGGGATGTCACCGGCGACGGCCGCGCCGACATCGCCGTCGGGGTGCCGCACGAGGATCTTCCCGCGGGCGCGGACGCCGGTGCCGTCGTCCTGCTCAAGGGCGCCGCGGGCGGGCTGTCCGGCACCGGTGCCCGCGCCTTCCACCAGGACACGGCGGGCGTCCCGGGGATCGCCGAGGCCGGTGACCGCTTCGGCGCGGCCCTCGCCCTGCAGGACACCGACGGCGACGGACTGGACGACCTGGCCGCCGGCGCCCCCCTGGAGGACGGCTCGTTCCGGGACTCGGGCGCGGTGTGGGTCCTGCGCGGCGCGGCCACCTCGCTGACCACGACCGGCATCGTCTCGTTCGGCCCCTCGGCCTTCGGGGCCCCGGAGGCCGGCGCCCGCCTGGGCCAGGCGCTGCCGCGCTGAACCGCGGCGGCGGCCCGCCGGGCGCCCGGGGCACCGGGGTCCGGCGGGCCGCTCCGCCCTCAGTGGTGCCGGGGGCCCTGGCGGGGGCCGGTGCCGGGCATCCTGCGCGGGTGTTCGAGCTCCTCCTCGACGGGGGGCTTGTCGGCGTCGCGCAGGTGCTGGGACAGATGCCGCTTGGCGCCCTTGCGCGCCTGCTCGCCCTGCTGGCCGCGGCTGTGGCCGAGGTCGGAGTCCGGATCGACCCGCACGGAGTGGGCCACCTGGTCGCGGTTCTCGTACCGCTCGGCCGGGATACCGCGCAGCGCGGCCACGGCCGCCTCGGAGGCGCCGCCCACCTTCGCGGCCCGGATGAGCTCGTCCTTGCCGGCCGGGAAGTCGACGTCCTTGATCGCGTGCAGAACCTGGGGGACGCTCGTGTGCGCCATGGCTCTCTCCTTGCCGCTGCTGGGGTCCGTGCGCCGGGCTGCCGCTGCGGCGCGGCGCACCGGGGCCGGCGGCCGGCCGGGAGGCGGCCGTTGCCCCGCCTGCCGGGTTCCCGGGCAAGAGGGATGAAACCTCGCATACCGGGTGGGGCGAGGGCAGTCGGGTGAGGGCCCGGGAGCCTCCGATCGGGCCCGGGCCGGGTCCGGCCCCAGGCGGTCAGCAGGCCACGGGCTTGGGGACGTCCTCGCCCCGGTCCGCGAGGGAGCAGAGCGTGCGGAACGAGATTTTCCAGTCGTCGTCCTGCCGCACGGACTCCCCCGGCTTCTCCGGCCGGATCGTCTCGTCGCCGCGCAGGAGGGTGTAGCCGACGTCGGCGTCCCGTGAGGAGGTGAAGTCGACGGAGTCCACGCGCACCCGCAGCTCACGGGCCCGCTTGTCCTCGGCGAAACCCTGGATCATCAGCTCGTACTGGACGCCGTCCTCGACGAGAGCGGTCTTCTTCTCCACCGGCACGTCCGGGTCGAAGAAGCCCCGCCACGCCTTCCGGATCTCGTCCTCGGCGCGGTCCGGGTCGTCCGGGGCGGTCGCCGTGGGGCGCGGCGAGGAGGACGTGGGCGACCGGTCCGGCGTGCCGGTGTCCGCCGAACCGGTGGTGGCCGACGGCTTCGTGGTCTTCTCGTCACCCCCGTCGTCGCCGGAGCCGCACGCGGCCGTGAACAGGAGGGCCGCGGCGGCCAGGAGCGCGACCGGCCCCCGTGGAGCAGGAGTCATGGTTGTCACCTTCCGGTTCCGCTTCTGGAGGGGCCTACCCGACGCCGGACGGCTCATCCCCGTTCCCGGGAAGGGCAGTTGAACGCGGAACCGGGCCCGGCCGCGTGCGACGGAAGAGGCACGCTACCCGCCGCCCCGGGCACCGGCCGGGAACCGCGCCGATCAGCACACTTCTCTCACCGGTCCTGCCCTCCCAGCAGATTCTCCCGCCGCTTCCTCCCGCCGCTTCCACCCGCCGCCTGCTCCCGCCTCCGTGCCCGCGCATCCGGCCGAACCGGGGCCGGGCTGGGGCCATGCCGCTCCCCCGCCCGAGCGGGCGGACCAGCGGTCCGGAACCCTGGCCCAAGCGAACTGCCGGTCCGGGTGCCCGGACGCCCGGGGTGGGCGCGAGCGCCGGCAGCCGGCGGTGACGCCGCTCCGCCAACCGAGGCAGAACCGGTCCGGCCGCTCCCCGCCGCCGGGCAAAAGGGGTACGAAGGGAGAGCAGCACAGCAGCGCCTCCCGTCACTCTCCCTGGAGGATGGCCATGGCTCCCCATCCCGGCACCCGGCGTGGCCCCCGCCCCGTGCGGGCGGAGCGGCGGGACACCCGGCCCGGGCAGCCGCGGCCCGCGTCCCCCGGTGCCGGCCGGTGCCCGTGACCCCGGCCCGCGTCTCCGCCAGGGGCGGTGACGGAGCCCCGGGCGCCCCGGAGGCCGCCGGCCCCGGTCTGGAGGCGCTGCCGCCCGGCGAGGTCCACGGCGCCCTGGGCTCCTCCCCGCGCGGCCTCTCCCCGGACGCCGCCGGGGAGCGCCGGGAGCGGTACGGCGCCAACGAGCTGCCCCGCGCCGCGCGGGCCGGCCCGGGGCGGCAGGCCCTGGCGCAACTCACCGACCTCTTCGCCGTAGTCCTGCTCCTCGCCTCGGCGATCACCTTCCTCGCCTACTGGCTGAGCGAGCCCCGGGACGCCGGCCGGCTCCAGCTGGCCGTGGCGATCCTGTGCGTGGTGGCGCTCAACGCCGTCATCGGCTTCACCCAGGAGTACTCGGCGGAGCGCACGGCGGAGTCGCTGCAGGCCATGGTCCCGCACACCTGCCGCGTCCTCCGGGACGGACGGCGGCAGGAGGTGCCGGCGCGGGACCTGGTCCCGGGCGACGTGGTGACGCTGGAGGCCGGTGACGCGGTGCCGGCGGACTGCCGCCTCGTGGAGGCGCACGAGCTGTCGGTGAACAACGCGGCACTGACCGGGGAGAGCGATCCGGTGCGCCGCGACAGCGCGGCGACGGCCGTCCCCGGGCCGCTGACGGACGCGCGCAACTGCCTCTTCATGGGCACCGACGTGGTGGCCGGTGCGGGGAAGGCGGTGGTGTTCGCCATCGGGGCGGCCACCGAGTTCGGCCGCATCTACCGGCTGACGGCCTCGGCCTCCCGGCAGAGGACGCCGTTGCAGCTCCAGGTGGCGGCCATGGCGCGGCGGGTGGCGGGGACCGCGCTGGCCATCGGTGCCCTGCTGTTCGCCGTCCGGCTTCCCGGCGGGGACGACACGGTCGAGGCGTTCGTCTTCGCCCTCGGGGTGATGGTGGCCCTCGTCCCCGAAGGGCTGCCCGCGACGCTCTCCGTGTCGCTGGCCATCGGCGTGCGGCGGATGGCCCGCCGCAACGCCCTGGTGAAGCGGCTGCTGGCGGTGGAGGCGCTGGGCTCGACCACCGTGATCCTCACCGACAAGACCGGGACGCTGACGCAGGCGGAGATGACCGTCACCCGGGTGTGGGCCGACGGGGCCCTCCACCCGGTGTCCGGCGTGGGCTACGCCCCGGAGGGCGAGGTGGCGGACCCGGCGCCGCGGGTGCGGGAGCTGCTGCGGGTCGCCGCGCTCTGCTGCGACGCCAAGCTGGTGCCGCCCGGCGGGGACGGCGGACGGGACGCCCCGGGAAACGGCGGCGGGCCGGGCGGGCACCACGGGAACTGGCGGGTGCTCGGTGACACCACCGAGGGGGCCCTGCTCGTCGCGGCGGCCAAGGCCGGGATCGACCCGCACGCGGAGGAGGCCGCTTCCCCCCGGGTGGCGGAGCACCCCTTCGACCCGGGCCGCAAGCTCATGAGCACCGTGCACCGCGCGCCGGGCGGCGGCTTCCTCGTCCACGCCAAGGGCGCCCCGCAGGAACTGCTGGCCCGCTGCACGCACATCGACCGAGCGGACGGGGCCCGGCCGCTCACCGAGGAGTCCCGGGCCGCCGTCGTCGCCGTCAACGACGAACTGGCGGCCCAGGGGCTGCGGGTCCTCGCGGTCGCCGCCCGGCGGGCGGAGGGGCCCGGCGGGGACCGCGACGCCGCCGAGTCGGGGCTGACCCTGCTCGGCCTCACCGGCATGCTCGACCCGCCGCGGGCCGAGGTCAGCGAGGCCGTGGACGCCTGCCGGCGGGCGGGCATCCGCATCGTCATGGCGACCGGCGACCATCCGCTCACCGCCGAGGCCGTGGCGCGCAGGGTGGGGATCGTCCGCGGGCGCGAGCCGCTCGTCGTCACCGGCAAGCGTCTGGACACGCTCGACGACGCGGCGCTGGACGAGGTGATGGCCGGCGGCCCGGAGCTGCTGCTGTGCCGGGTGAGCCCCGAGCACAAGACGCGGGCCGTGACCGCCCTGCGGCGGCGCGGCGAGGTGGTGGCCGTCACCGGAGACGGCGCCAACGACGCCCCGGCGCTCAAGCACGCCGACATCGGGGTGGCGATGGGCGCCTCCGGAACCGACGTGGCCCGGGAGGCCGCGGTCATGGTGCTGCTGGACGACTCCTTCGCCTCCATCGCCACCGCCGTGCGGCTGGGCCGCTCCGTCTACCAGAACATCCGCAGGTTCCTGGTCTACGTCTTCAGCAGCAACATCGGCGAGCTGGGCCCCATCGTCGCGGCGACGTTCACCGGCTTCCCGCTCGTCCCGATCAGCGCGGTGCAGATCCTCGCCATCGACCTCGGCTCGGACGTGCTGCCCGCCCTGGCGCTCGGCGCGGAGCCGCCGGAGGCCGACGTCATGGACCGGCCGCCGCGGGCCCGCAGGGAACGCCTGTTCTCGATGGCGGTGATGCGCCGGATCCTCTTCCTCGGCGGCATCCAGGCGCTCGGCGTGACGGCCGTCTTCTTCTGGCACATCCACGCCTCCGGCATCCCGTTCGCCGACTTCACCGAGGACCACCCGGTGTACCGGGAGGCGGTGACGCTGGTCCAGGCGGGCATCGTGCTCAGCCAGTTCTTCGTGGGCCTGGCCGTCCGCACCGACCGGCAGAGCCTGCTGCGGGCGGGCCTGTTCTCCAACCCGTGGCTGCTGGGCGCCGGTGGCATCGGCATCGCCCTGATGGCCTGTATCAGCTATGTGCCGGTGCTCCAGGAGCTGTTCAACACCGCCCCGCTCGCCGCGGCCGACTGGGCGGTGCTGACCGGTCTCGGGGCGCTTCCGCTGGCCGCCGACGAGCTCCGCAAGGCGTGGCTGCGCCGCCGCCGTCCGGAGACCGGCGAACGGGCCGCCCCGGGCGGCGGGCGGGCGGACGGCGGCGGGCCGGCCGGACACGAGCCGGCGGACGACGGGCCGGGCCCCGCCCGGGTCCCGGGAGGAGATGAGGACCGATGAGAGTGATCATCGCGGGCTGCGGCCGGACGGGCTCCGCGCTCGCCGCGCAGCTCGCCGCCGAGGGCCACGACGTACGGATCATCGACCCGCTCCCGGGGGCCCGGCGGCTGCTGCCCGCCGGCTTCTCCGGCGCGTTCCACTCCGGCAGCGGCTTCAGCCGCACGGCGCTGGAGGCGGCCGGGATCGAGCACGCCGACGCGTTCGTCGCCCTGACCTCCGGCGACAACCGGAACCTGGTCAGCGCGCGCACGGCCAAGGAGACCTACCGGGTCCCCGTCGTCGTCGCCCGCCTCCACGACCCGCACCGCAAGGAGCTGTACCGCGGCTTCGGCATCCCCACCGTGGCCGCCATCCGCTGGACCGTCCAGCAGATCCACCGCACGCTGCTCCACCGCCACCTCGACCCCGAACTGGCCTTCGGCAACGGCGAGACCCTGCTCGTCCGCTCCGAGCTGCCCGGCTACCTCACCGGGCGGCGGCTGGCGGAGTTCGACGTGGACGGGGAGATCCGGGTGGTGGAGGTGACCCGGGGCGGCCACTCCCTCGTCCCCGCCCACAACACCGCGGCCGAACCGTCCGATGTCGTCACCTTCGCCGTCGCCGCCTCCGCCCTCGGCACGCTGCGCGGCTTCCTCGGCAAGGAGCTGGGAACATGAGAGCGATCATCGCGGGCGCCGGGCGGCTGGGCAGCCGGATCGCGCGGGTCCTCACCGCGGAGCAGCACGACGTCACCCTCGTCGACCTGGACGAGCGGCGGCCCGCCGGCCCGGTGGGCGGGGCGGGCCCGGACTTCGTCCCGGGGGACGCCTGCGAGCCCGCCGTGCTCGAACACGCCGGGGTCATCACCGCCGACGTCCTCGTCGCCGCGACCGACCGGGACGAGGACAATCTCGTCATCAGCCATCTCGCCAAGACACGGTTCGCCGTCCCCCGGGTCGCCGCCCGGGTCAACGACCCCGAGAACGCCTGGCTGTTCGACGAGCACTGGGGCGTGGACATCGTGGTGCCCGCCGACATGCCGCTGGTCGCCCTGGTCGAGGAGGTCGCCGGGGCGGTGGACACCGTGTCCCTGCTCCGGCTGGGGCAGACCGGGGTCGGCGTCGTCGAGACGCTGGTCTCCGCCGGTTCCCGCGCGGACGGCCGCCGGATCGACGACCTGCGGCTCCCCGCCGGCACGCTCGTCGCCGCCGTCATCCGCGACGGCGAACCGGTGTTCCCCACCCGCGATCTGCCGCTGCGGCCGGGGGACATCCTCTTCCTCGTCTCCCACGCCGCCACCGAGCAGGAGATCCGCTCGGCCGTCCAGTGACAGCCCGGGGGGCCGGCGAGGTCCGCCCGGAGTTCCGGCCTCCGTCCCGTCGGCGGAGTCCCGCTGGCGGACGGTGCGGGGCGGTGCTGTTCTGGTACCGGGTCCCGGCGGGCAGCCGGCCGGACGCCGCCGGGGGCCCCGGCCACACGGCGGACGGCTGAGCGGACGGGCGGACGGAGAGAGGAGCGGGACGATGCGCCACCGCACGGTCGGAGAACTGATGACCCGGGACGTCGTGTCCGTCCGGCCGGACACCCCGTTCAAGGAACTCGCCGGGCTCCTCGCCGAGCACCGGGTCACCGCCGTGCCGGTCGTCGACGCCGCGGGCCGCCCGGTCGGTGTCGTCTCCGAGAACGACCTGCTGCGGAAGGCCACCGACCGGCTGGAGACCGGGGACCGCGTCTCCCCCATGCCCCATCTGGAGGCGTGGGAGCGCGCCAAGGCGGAGGGCGCCCGGGCCGAGGAGATCATGTCGGCGCCCGCCGTGTGCGTCCGCCCGGACTGGACGGTCGTGGAGGCGGCCCGGCTGATGGAGATCCACGGCATCAAACGGCTCCCCGTCGTGGACGCCTCCGACCGGCTCCTGGGCATCATCAGCCGCCGCGACCTGCTGCGGGTCTTCCTCCGCACGGACGAGGCGATCCGCGCGGAGATCCTCCACGACGTCCTGGCGGAGACCGTCGGGGACGCCGCCCGGGGGGTGACGGCCGAGGTGACGGACGGCCAGGTCCTGCTGGGCGGCACGGTGCCGTCGCGGCGGCTGGTGCCGGTGCTCGTCCGGCTGTGCCGGGGGGTGGACGGTGTGGTGGGCGTGCGCGAGCACGTCGACCACAACGGCACGGGGCCGGTCCGGGAGGGCCCTCTCGTCTGACGGGCCGAGGCCGGCACGGGCGCTCGCCCGTACACACCGTCCTGCGGGGGGACGGCCGCCGGTGCGGCCCCGGGCCGCGCCCCGGCCGCCCGCCCGGCCGCGCCCCGCCGTCCGGGCTGGCCCCCCGGGCGCCCCGGGCACCCGCCGGGCCGTCTCAGCGGCCGGCCGCCCGCTCCCGGTCCTCCGGCACCCCCGGCACCCCCGGATCTCCGGTGGCCTCCGGTTCCTCCGCTCCGGCGGACCGCCCCGCACGCGCGGACAGCCGCACCTGAAGCCGCATCGCGGCGTAGCCGACCGCCGAGAGGGCGCAGCCGATGAGCAGGTCGCCCGCGCTCAGGGCCTCCGTGCCGAGCAGCTTCTGCAGCGGCGGCAGGTAGACGCCCGCGATCTGCAGCGCCAGCGCGGCCGCGATCCCGACCAGCAGGAACGGGTTGGTGAAGGTGCCCGGCCGCGCCCGGGAGGCCAGGCCCACCCCGAGCTGGGTGGCGCCCAGCACCAGGAAGACCATGGTCTGCCACGGCCGCCCGGTCTCGTGGGCCCAGATCCCCACCCCCAGCGAGGCCCCGGCGATCACCAGGCCCATGGCGAGGATGCGCGGCCACAGTCCCGCGCCGAGCACGCTCTCCTCCGGCGGCCTCGGCGGGTGCCGCATCGTGTCGGGCGCCACCGGCTCCGCGCCGAGCGCCACCCCGGGCAGGCCGTGGGTCAGCAGGTTGATCCAGAGGATCTGGGCGGGCAGCAGCGGCAGCGGCATGCCGAGGAACGGGCCGAACAGCATCACCAGGATCTCCGCCGCGCCGCCCGCCAGCCCGTACAGCAGGAACCGCCGCACGTTGGCGTAGACGCGGCGGCCCTCCTCGACGGCGGCGACCACCGTGCCCAGGTCGTCATCGGCCAGCACCAGGTCGGCGGCCTGCCGGGCCACCTCGGTGCCACGGCGGCCCATGGCCACGCCGATGTCCGCCCGGTGCAGCGCCGGGCCGTCGTTGACACCGTCGCCCGTCATGGCCACGACGTGCCCCGCGCCCCGCCAGGCCTGGACGATGTCGAGCTTCTGCTCGGGGCTGGTGCGGGCGAAGACCCGCGGCCTGGTCAGATCTCCGGCGGAGCCGTCGCGGATGCGGTCGCCGGTGGTGACCTCCTCCGCCTCCTCCGCCTGGTCCGCCGCCTCCACCACGCCGAGGCGCCGCGCCACCACCCCGGCGGTCAGCGGGTGGTCGCCGGTGATGAGGACGGGGATGATCCCGGCCCGGCGGCAGGCCGCCACCGTCTCGGCGGCCGCCTCCCGCGGCGGGTCGAGGATGCCGATCAGCCCCAGCAGGTTCAGCCCCGACTCCCAGTCCCCGCCGCCCTCCGGCGGTTCCGCGCGGTCGGCGACGGCCACGGCCAGCACCCGGTAGCCTTCTCCGGCCAGCCGGCCGGCGGCCTCCGCGGCCTCCGCGAGCGTCCCGGCACCGTCGGCGAGCACCTCCGGTACGAGCACCACCTCCGGCGCGCCCTTGCAGACGACGCGCAGCCCGCCGCCGGGCCGGCGGTGGACGGTGGTCATCCGGGCCCGGTCGCTGGTGAACGGGATCTCCTCCGTCCGCGGCCACTCCCGGGCCAGCGCCTCCCGGTCGAGGCCGAGGCGGGCCCCGGCGGTGAGCAGGGCGGCCTCCGTCGGGTCGCCCAGGGCGTGCCAGTCGGCCTCGTCGCCCTGGGCGCTCGAACGGGCCTCGCCGCTCCGGCCGTCCTCGCCGTCCGTGGCGTCGGGGGCCTGCAGGGCGGCGTCGTTGCAGAGGACGGCGGCGGTGAGGAGTTCCGTGACGTCCGGTGCCGTGTCCGGCCGCAGTTCGGTGTCCTCGCGCTCGACCCGTCCCTCGGGGGCGTAGCCGGTGCCCGAGACGGCCGCCGTGCCGTGCCGGGTCCACAGCCGCTGGGCGGACATCCGGCCCTCGGTGAGGGTGCCGGTCTTGTCGGTGGCGATGACCGTGACGGAACCGAGGGTCTCCACGGCCGGCAGGCGCCGCACGATCGCGTTGCGCTCCGCCATCCGCCGGGCGCCCAGCGCCAGCCCGAGCGTGACCACGGCCGGCAGCGACTCGGGGACGGCGGCGACCACCAGGCTGATGGCCGTCACCGCCATCAGCTCCGGGTCCTGCCCGCGCAGCAGCCCGATGACCAGGACCACGAGGCAGAGCACCACGGCGACGGCCGCCAGCACCCGGCCGAACGCGGCGAGGCGGCGCTGGAGCGGTGTGGCGGCGGGCTTCGTCGTCATCAGCGCCGCGATCCGGCCGGTGGCGCTGTCCGCGCCGGTGGCGGTGACGACGAAGCGGGCCCGGCCCCGTACGACCACGGTGCCGGCCGACACGACGGGCCGCTGCTCCCCGTCCGCGGGCAGCGGCTTGCCCACCGGTTCCGCCTCGCCCGTCAGCGAGGACTCGTCGACGAGCAGCGCGGCCTCCTCCAGCAGCTCCCCGTCCGCAGGCACGATGTCGCCCTCGCCGAGCAGCACCAGGTCCCCCGGCACCACCTCCGAGGACGGCACATGGCGCTCCTCGCCGTCCCGCACCACCCGGGCGCCGGGCGCGCTGAGCTCGCGCAGCGCCATGACGGCCCGCTCCGCGCGGACCTCCTGGGTCACGCCCACCGCCGTGTTGACGACGACGACGAAGGAGATGATCGCGGTGTCGAGGTAGTCGCCGGTCGCGATGGTCAGCGCGATGGCCACCAGCAGCACGAGGATCAGCGGATCGCGCAGCTGTGTGCCGATCCGTTGCCACAACGGCGTGGGGCGGGCCGTGCTGACGATGTTCGGACCGTACCGTTCCAGCCGCGCGGCGGCCTCCGCCGCGGACAGACCGGCAGCGGGCGGTGCCGCCACCGGGGCCTGCTCGTCCCTCACCATGCTCGCAGCCTTCCCGCAACGGACAGGCGCTGCAACAGGGCCTACGGGGTACGGGCGGGGCCCGTGGGCCCTTGTGCGGCACGGGCCGGCGGGCCGCTGTCCGGATCGTCCGCGCGGTTGCCGCCCGGGGTGCGGGGCCACATCGTGGGAGGCAGGGAGGGAGGCCGGGGCCGGCAGGGCCGGCGGGCGGGCCCCGCCCCGGCCCGGGTCCGCACAGGACCCGCACCGATCCCCCCGCGGACCAGTGAGCGGCCGGTCCGCGGGGGCCCGTGCGGACCGGCCGCGGGCAGGAGCGGCGGGGTGGCCCGGGCCGCCTGCCGGGCCTCGGCGCGCGGACGCCGTCCCCTCCGGGCGCGGCGAAGGCCGCCGCGCCACCCCTCGGGGCCGGTGGGCCCCGCCAAGTGGCCCGCCGGACCCTGCCGTCCGGGGTCCCGCGGTGGTGTGCTGGGAGCAGACCGGGACACCACCCGGTACAGGCCGCGGCGCCCGGCCGCGCCGCCCCGGTCCGCCGGAGCGGCCCGGCCGGTCCTGCGGACGCCCTCGCGGTTGCGCATCCGGCCCGGGGACACACAGAGCGAGTGGAGAGGTGACCGGTGATGGCGAGGAACGGTCCTGTGGTGGTGGGGGTGGACGGATCACCGTCCGGTCTGGAGGCCGTCGAGGTCGCGGCCCGCGAAGCGGCGTACGGCAACCGCCCGTTGCGGGTGGTGCACGCCTTCGTGTGGCCTTCGACGCACATGCCGCTGGGGGCGGTCGAGGGCGACCTGCGGTACGAGGCGAAGCGCATCGTGGCGGAGGCCGAGGAGCGGGCGCGGGCGACCGCGCCGGAGGTGGAGGCCGCCGGGGAGGTCGTCACCGGCGAGGCGCTGACCGTGCTGGAGGAGGAGTCCCGCTCGGCCGCCCTGATGGTGGTCGGCAGCCGGGGTCTGGGCGGTTTCGCCCGGCTGCTGATCGGTTCGGTGGCGGGGCAGCTCGCGGCGCACAGCCACTGCCCGGTGCTGGTGGTCCGCGGCAGGACGGACGGCACCGGGCCGGTGCTGGTCGGTGTCGACGGCTCCCCGGCGGGCGAGACGGCGCTCGGCTTCGCGTTCGAGGCGGCCGCGGCCCGGGAGACGGGTGTGGTCGCCCTGCACGCCTGGTCCGAGTGGAGTGTGCCGGTGCCGCCGCCCGAGGACGAGTCGGCCCCCTACGCCTACGAGCCGGGGATGCTCAAGGCCGATGAGGAGCGGCTGCTGGCCGAGTCGCTGGCCGGCTGGCGCGACCGCTACCCGGATGTGCCGGTCGAGCACCGGCTGGTCCGGGGGCGTGCCCGGGAGGCCCTGGTCGAGGCGAGTGAGGAGGCCCGGCTGCTGGTCGTCGGCAAGCGGGGCCGCGGCGGCTTCGCCGGGCTGCTGATCGGCTCGGTGAGCCAGGCCGCCACCCAGCACGCCCACTGCCCCGTCGTGGTCGTCCCCCACGCCTGAGGGCCCCGGGGGCGGCACCGGCCGGACGCCGGTGCCGCCCCCGACGGTGGGAGCCGCCGTACCGGGCGGCGGGCCGGTGAACGGCCCGCACGGCCCCGCGGGCACCGGGACGAAAGTGATCAACGGCAGGTCTCCCGGCCCTCCGTACCGGGACCGATGGGCCCTGGGTCCGGCGGAGCCCCCGGCAGAAGACTGGGGCTGTCGGGAAGAGCAACGAGGGAGTGGTCGGAATGACTGCCAGGGAAACCGGAGTCCGCGGCACCGAGGCCGTGCGCGTGCGCGCCGAGGGCAACGTCGAGGAGGGGGTGCTGGAGTACCTCCGGGCGAAGATCGGCGCGGTGCTGGACCGGCAGGGGCTGCCCCCGGTGACCGGCGGCGTGCGGATCGCCAAGGCCAACGCCCACCACGCCGAGCACCCCTGGACCGCCGCGGCCGAACTCCGGGTGGGCCCGGACCTGGTGGTCGCCCACGCCCGGGAGGCCACCAGCCAGGAGGCCACCGACCGCCTGCAGGACCGGCTGCGCCGCCAGGTGGAGCGGGCCCTCGACAGCCGGCAGACGGCCCGCCGTTCGGCCGCTCCGCCGCCGTGGCGCGGCGGGACGGCGGAGGACGGTCCGCGCGCGGCGGCGGAACCCGCCGGGGACCTGCCCGCCTGAACCGGCCGGTCCGCCCGGTGCCCGGCGGCACCACCGCCGCCCACGCCCCGGGCACCGGGCGGGCCCGGCTCCCCCGGCCGCACCCGTCGGCCCGTGGCACGGCCGGCGGACGGGGCCCCGCGGCGGTCCGGACCGCCGCCGGCTTCCCGGGCCGTCGCCCGGCCCGGGCCCCGGCCGGGCGGACGTTCCGGACGGGCGGACGGCGGCGTACCGGGCGAACCTGGTGACGGAGCCCCGAGCTGTGACGGAAGGAACGTGGCCGTGTCGGAAACGGAGAACGGAAAGGCCCACAGGACTCCGGACCCCGGTGACATCGGGCGCCGGATCACCCTCCAGCGCGAGCGGCTCGGGCTCACCCGCGAGGAGGCTGCGGCCCGGGCCGGTATGGCGCCGGGCTATCTGGCGTATCTGGAGGAGCACTCCGCCGATCCCAGCGCGCCGGGCATCGCCCGGCTGGCCGGCGCGCTGGGGACCTCCGTCGACGCGCTGCGCGGCGCCGGTACGGCCAGGCCGGCCGGCCGGAGCAGGGCCGCGGCCCACCCCCGGCTGGTGCCTCTCGACGCCGACGAGTGCTGGTCCCTGCTCTCCTCGCACGGCGTGGGGCGCATCGGCCTGTCGCTCGCCGACGACCCCGTGATCATCCCGGTGAACTACGTGGTCGAGGCCGGTCGGCTCGCGTACCGGACGGCGCCCGGGACCGCGACCGCCCGGGCGGCGGGCCACCGCGTCGCCTTCGAGGTCGACGCGGTCGACGACGCCATGAGCCGCGGCTGGAGCGTGCTCGTCGTCGGGCGGGCCCGGCACGTCACGGAGCCGGACATGGTCGGCCGTCTGGCGGAACTCACCCATGCGGAACCCTGGGCGGGCGGCGTGCGCGACTTCTGGGTGCTCATCGATCCCGAGCGGCTGTCCGGCCGCCGCATCGAGACGGACTGACGCCGGTCCGGACTCCGGCGCGCCCGCCCCCGGAGGGCCGTGCCGCGGTCCCGGCGTCCCCGCCGGTCCCGCCGTCTCCGCCGTCCCGCCGAGGGCGGCCGGCCGGTGTCCGGGCCCGGTGCACCGGGAACGAACGGAGCACACGGAACGCCCGGTACCGGCCGGGCCGCTCGCCGCGCCGCACCCGCTCGGCGTCCGGCCCCGTCCGGGGGGAGGCGGGGCGATCTACCGTGGAAGGGAGGGACCGTCCCCTCCGCCGGCCGGGGGACCGCCGGAGAGGGCCGGGCCCGCACGCCACCCGAGGAGGTGCGGTATGCCAGTGCGACCGCTCGACACCACACTCGTCACGGACCTGGTCCGCGAGGCCACGGCCGCGCCGTCCATGCACAACGCGCAGCCCTGGCGGTTCCGCCACCGCCCCGGAAGCCGCACCGTCGAGCTGCGCCGGGACCCGGAACGGGCCATGCCGCTCGCCGACCCGGAGCACCGGGCGCTGCACATCGGCTGCGGCGCGGCGCTGTTCAACCTCCGGGTGGCGGCGGCCGGTGAGGGGCTGCGGCCCGGGGTCCGGCTGCTGCCGGACCCGTCCGACCCCGGCCTGCTGGCTTCCGTGCACCTGACCGGGACGGACGGCACCGGCCCGGACGAACGCGACAGCCCGCCGGTGGACGGCGGGGAGGAGCCCTCCGCGGAGCCGCCGGGCGCGGAGGGGCCCGGCGCGGGCCCCGGCGGGCTGGCGGAGCTGCGGCCCGCCATTCCGCTCCGGCACACCAGCCGTTCCCCGTTCACCGACCGGCGCATCCCGGAGGACCTCAGGAACCGGCTGGCGGAGGCCGCCCGTGCCGAAGGGGCCGACCTCGCCTTTCCCGGCATCTGGCATCTGCGGTCGGTGCTCTCCCTCGTCCAGGACGCCGAGGGCCGCTCCGGGACGGACCCCGGCCTCCGCGCCGAACTCGAACGCTGGATCCGCACCGGTGCGGACGTCTCCGCGCGGGCCGGCGACGGCGTTCCGGACTACGCCTTCGGGCCGCGCCCGTACGGCGGGCGGGCCGCTGTCCGCGATTTCGCGGGCCGTGACGCCCCGCCCGACCGGGAGAAGGCCGTGTTCGAGACCTCTCCGCAGCTGGCCCTGCTGGGCACGGCGGAGGACCGTCCCGCCGACTGGCTGCGGGCGGGCCAGGCCATGGAGCGCGTCCTGCTGCTGGCCACCCGGGAGGGGCTGGCCTCGTCCCTGACCTCGCAGGCCCTGGAGTGGCCCGATCTGCGCTGGCTCGTGCGGGACCCGCAGACGTCCATGGGCGTGGTGCAGATGGTGATCCGCCTCGGCTACGGACCGGCGGGTCCGCGGACACCGCGCCGACCGGTGGAGGAGGTTCTCGACCTCGCCTGAGGGCCGGGCACGGGGCACCGCGCGCCGGTGGGCGGGCGGCCGGCGGGCGGCCGTGCGGAAGGGAGGGCGGGACGGCGGCGGTTCCGGGCCGCTGACCGTTCCGTCGTCTCCCGGGCCGCCCGTCAGGCCGCCGGGCCGCCGTCCCGGTCGCCGTCCGGCTCGCCGTCGTGGGGGACGACGGCCACCGGGCAGGCGGCGTGGTGCAGGACTCCGTGGGTGACATGGCCGACGCGCGAACTGTGCCCGGAGTGATCGAGCTGATGTCCGGTGACCAGCAGACCCGCGCCGCCGGCGGCCTCGATCAGCACCCGGCCCGCGGACCCGGCCGCCACCCGCCCGGTGACCGCGACTTCCGGGTACCTGGCCCGCCACGGCGCGAGAGCCCCGGCCAGGGAGCGTTCCTCCCGCTCCTGGAGCTCCGCGGTCAGCTCCTCGTCCAGCGGGGCCGAGGCGTAGCCGTAGACAAGCTTCGGGTTCCAGGCGTGGACGACGAGGAGCGGCGCGCCCCGGGCCGCCGCCGCGCGGAAGGCGAAGCCGATGGGTGCGTTGCCGTAGTGCCGCAGGTCGAGCCCGAGGACGACGGCGGTGCCGGCCTCCTCCGCCCGCCCGTCGAAGCCGTCCCGCACCAGCACCACCGGGCGCGCCGTGCGGGCGATGACGGACAGGCTCACCGAGCCCAGCAGATGCCCCGACATCCCGGACAGCCCGCGGGAGCCGAGGACCAGCAGCTCCGCCTCCTCCGCGAGGAGCACCTTCACGGGCGCCTCGGCGGCCCGCTCGACCTCGATCCGCAGACCGGGGAAGCGCTCGGCGAGCGTCTGGTGGACCGCGCTCAGCCGGTTCTCCACCCAGCGGTGGCGGGATTCGGCGTGGAGGGGGTGGTCGGCGTCGGCGGCCGGGGGGTGCCAGGCGTGGACGAGGCGCAGCGGGCGGCCGGTCCGCCGGGCCTCCAGGGCGGCCCAGTCCGCCGCGGCCATGCTCTGCGGGGAGCCGTCGATTCCCACGACGACCATGTGACTCGGCATCACGCCCTCCTCCTGGGCCGCTTTCCCTTCCCGGCTCCGGTTCCCGGGCCGGTGCGGGGCGCCGGACCGCCGGTCCCCGGTGCGGTCCGGTCGCGGCCCGGTGGGGCCGTGCCCGGCCGGACCGGCGGGGTGTGCCGGGTGCCCCGGTGCTCCCTCCAGCACATCACCGGGCCCGGGCCACGGACAGGGCCTGCCGGGCTCGCTCCCGGGCCGACCGTCCCCCGGTTCCGCCGGGCCCCGGTTCCGCCGGGCCGGTTCCGCCGGGCCGGTTCCGCCGTTCCGCCGGTTCCGTCCGCCCGTCGCCCCGGCCGGGCCGTCGTGCCGTCGGCCACCGGGGTCCGCGGCGCCCACCGGGCCGCCGCCGGCCCGTCCGCGTGGCCCGACCCGCCGGGGCACCCGCTCAGGCCTGCGGGACCACGGCCACCGGGCAGGGAGAGTGATGCAGCACGGCATGGTTCACCAGGCCGAGCTGCAGGCCGAAGTGGCCGTGGCGGGCGTGGGCGCCGACCACCAGCAGGCTCGCCTCGCGGGCCGCGTTGAGCAGGGCCTGCCGGGCCGGTCCCCCGGTGGCCCGCCGCCGGACGACGACGTCCGGGTACCGCTCCCGGGCCGGTCCGACCGCCTCGTCGATCACCTTCTCGGCCCGCGCCCGGCCCTGCTCGGCCGCGTCCGCCTCCTCCGGGCCCCCGGAGTCCGGCTCGCCCCCGCCGGAAGTCCGCCAGGCGTGCAGGGCGATCAGTTCGCAGCCCCGGCGCTGGGCTTCGCGGAAGGCGAACTCGGCCGCGCTCCGCCCCTCCGCGGTGTCCTCGATGCCCGGCGCCCGGCCGGTGGCCTCCTCGGCGTCCTCGTCCTGGACGCCGAGGACGACGGGTTCCGTGCCGCTGTCCGGCTCGCCGCGGACGACGACGACGGGGCAGTCGGCGCGCCCCGCGACGGCCAGGCCGACGGAGCCCAGCAGCATGCCCGTCACCCCGCCGCGCCCGCGGCTGCCGACGACCAGGGCGAAGGCGTTGCGGCCCGCGGAGAGCAGGGCGTCGGCGGCGTTCTCCGGCACGATCTCGCCGGTCACCTCCACCGACGGGACGCGTTTCCGCGCGTGTTCGAGGGCCAGGTCCCGGATGCGCTCGGCGTTCTCCCTCAGCTCCGGTACGGGCGTGCCGAGGGCGGGCCCGGTCGCGCACAGCACCCGCAGCGGGGCCTCGTGGCGCACGGCCGCGTCGGCGGCCCAGTCCACGGCCCGCAGGCTGGAGGCCGAGCCGTCCACACCGGCCACGACGGGGAGCACCATGGGCTGACCACCTCTCCTCTCCGGACGCGGACCAGCCGGGATCAAAGCGTGTCATACGCCCATGAAGGACGCATGTGCGGTCGAGGCACACCCCGCGGGCGGGCGCCCGCCCCGCCCAGGGCTCAACGGGCCCCGGGCCCTACGCGGCCTGCGCCTCCGGGAGGCGGTGGGCGATCTCGTCGGCCCAGGCCTCGATCCGGTCCCAGTCGCGGTAGTCGCCGTAGTGGCCGCCCATCGCCTTGAAGGCGGCGTGGCCCGCGGGCGGGAGGTCCCCGCGCCGCACGGCACCCGAGAACAGGCAGGTCCCCACCGGGTGGATCTCGTCGCGCAGTGCGGGCATGTTCTTGGGCTCGTGATGCGACGCCATACTCCGCAGCGGCCGGCCGAGGGCCGCGCTCATCCCCACGCTGAACAGCCACACCGGGCGGTTCCCCAGCTCCGCGCGGTGGCGCCGGACGTAGCCGGACGCCTCGGGCATCCACTGCTGGTTGTGCACCGCGCTGCCGACGACCACCGCGTCGTAGCGGCCGGGGTCCGGGTCCACCGCCCCGTCCACCGGGCGGGCCTCGGCGCGGTGTCCGGCCCGGGTCAGGCGGCCGGCGATCCGCTCCGCGATCTCGCGGGTGGAACCGTGCTCGCTGGCGTACGCCACGAGGACGGCGGCGCCGTTCTCCCTGGTGTTCGGGGGCATGTCGCGTTCCTCCTGGTACTCCGGCCGCTTCCCGGGCCGCGGCGGGTACCCGCCCCGTGAGGGCGCAGTCCCCGGCCGCCGCCCGGTTCCGCCGGCCGGGTGATGTGGGTGGTGCGGAGGAGTCGCGGAACGGCCCGCCCCCTCCCGGGTTCCCGGGGCCGGGAGTACCCGGCCCCCTCGTTCGCGTCCGGTCAGCTCTCCTCGGCGGGGCTCGGGACCACGACCACCGAGCAGTGCGCGTGGTGCAGCAACGCCCGTGTCACATGGCCGAGTTGGAAGCCGTACCGGCTCTCGCCGGGGCGGCGGTGGGAGGCTATGACGACGACATCGGCCGTGCGGGTCGCGTTCAGCAGGGCGTGCACCGGGCCGGAGCGGACCGTGCGGGTCTCGATGCCGACCCGCGGGTGCTTCTCCCGCAGCCCCGCCACGGCGAAGCCGGGCACGGCCTCTTCCGCGGCGGCCTGCCGGTTGATGTCCTCCTGCACGGAGGTGGCGGGCACGGGGACCAGGGCGTCGGGCGCCGAGTAGCGGTAGGTCCAGGCGTGCACGATGCGCAGCCGGGCGTGGCGGCGCTCGGCCTCTTCGAAGGCGTACGCCGAGGCGTCGGCGTCCTCGTCGCTCTCGATGCCGAGCAGCACCTCGCCGTATTCGGCCGGGTGGGCGTCCCGCCGGACGACGAGCAGCGGGCTCTCGGTGTACGCGGCGAGCCGCAGGCTGACGGAGCCGAGCAGCAGCCCGGCGAAGCCGCCGAAGCCGCGGCTGCCGACGACGGTGAGGGCCGCGTCCCGGCCCAGGTCGGCGAGGGCGCGGGCCGGCTCACCGGTGAGCGGTACGGCGGTGACCTCGAGCCCGGGGTGGCGGACCCGGGCCCGCGAGACGGCGGTCTGCAGGACCGGCCCGGCCTCGTCGGGATCGGGCACCGCGTAGCCGATCTCCAGGGCGGCGCCGCGCAGCGCCGCCTCTTCCGCGGCCCGGTCCAGCGCCCGTACGGCGAGGAGCGAGCCGTCCACACCGACGACCACGCGACGGGTTGTCATGACGAGTCCTTCCCTGACTTCCTTGTCCTGCTGTGGACTTGCTGTGTTCCGCTGGTACTGCTCACTGCTCACTGCTGACTGCTCGGCGCTCGGTCCGCCGCTGCCCGCCTCCCCGGTCCGTTCCCTCCCCTCTGCGTCAGAGCGCCCGCAGCCCGTGCTCGCGGAACTGCTCCCGCACCCGGTCGGTGAGCTCCGGGTCCGGTACCGGGTTGTCCCGGAGCGGGAACGGGATGCCGAGGGCCTCGTACTTGCCGGCGCCCATCTTGTGGAACGGCAGGACGTCGACCCGGTCGACGTTGCCGAGCCCGGAGAGGAACTCCCCGAGCCCGTCGACGGAGTTCTTGTCGTCGGTCCAGCCGGGGACGAGGACGTAGCGGACCCACACCGGGACGCCGAGCCGGTCCAGCCGGGTGGCGAAGCTGAGGGTGGGGGCCAGCCGGCCGCCGGTCAGGCTGCGGTAGGTGCCGACGTCGAAGGCCTTGATGTCGAGCAGCACCAGATCCGTGTCCGCGAGCATCTCGTCGGAGGCGCGGGATCCGAGCAGCCCCGAGGTGTCCAGGGCGGTGTGGAGTCCGCGTTCCTTGCTGCGGCGCAGGATCTCGCCGGTGAAGGCCGGCTGGAGCAGCGGCTCGCCCCCGGTGACGGTCACCCCGCCGCGGGCGGCGGTGATGAACGTCCGGTGCTTGTCGATCTGCTCCACGACCTCGTCGGCGGTGACCAGCCGCCCGTCGCGCATGCGCCAGGTGTCCGGGTTGGCGCAGTAGAGGCAGCGCAGCGGGCAGCCGTTCACAAAGAGGACGAACCGGGTCCCGGGCCCGTCCACGCCGGTGGACAGGTCCCAGGAGTGAATCCGGCCCATGCTGCTCACGGTGCTCACATCGCCCCGTGGAAGGTGCGGCTGATGACGTCGAGCTGCTGCTCGCGGGTGAGCCGCACGAAGTTGACGGCGTATCCGGAGACGCGGATGGTCAGCTCGGGGTAGTTCTCCGGGTGTTCCATCGCGTCTTCGAGGGTGGCCCGGTCGAGGACGTTGACGTTCATGTGGAAGCCGCCGGACGCGGTGTAGGCGTCGAGGATTCCCGCCAGGTTCCCCGCCCGTTCGGCCGGGTCGTGGCCCAGGCCCTCCGGGGTGACCGTGGAGGTCAGGGAGATGCCGTCCCGCGCCGCCTCGTAGGGGATCTTGGCGACGGAGAGGGCCGAGGCGGCCATGCCGTGCTTGTCGCGGCCGTTCATCGGGTTGGCGCCGGGGGCGAAGGGCTGTCCGGCGCGGCGGCCGTCCGGGGTGTTGCCGGTGTGCTTGCCGTACACCACGTTGGAGGTGATGGTGAGCACCGACTGGGTGTGCTCGGCGTCCCGGTAGGTGGGGTGGAGGCGCACCTTCTCCATGAAGGAGCGGACGAGGTCCGCGGCGATGGCGTCGGCGCGGTCGTCGTTGTTGCCGTAGGCCGGGTACTCGCCCTCGACCTCGTAGTCGACGGCCAGCCCGTCGGCGTCCCGGACGACCTTCACCCGGGCGTTCCGTACCGCGGACAGGCTGTCGGTGGCGACGGACAGGCCGGCGATGCCGCAGGCCATGGTGCGGTGCACGGGGTGGTCGTGGAGCGCCATCTCCAGGCGCTCGTAGGCGTACTTGTCGTGCATGAAGTGGATGACGTTGAGCGCGTCCACATAGGTGGCGGCCAGCCAGTCCAGCGTCCGGTCGTACGCCTTGTACAGCTCGTCGTAGTCCAGGTAGTCGCCGGTCAGCGGCTCGGACTCGGGGGCGATCTGCTCGCCCGTCATCTCGTCGCGGCCGCCGTTGATCGCGTAGAGCATGGCCTTGGCGAGGTTGACGCGGGCGCCGAAGAACTGCATCTGCTCGCCGACCGTCATCGCGGAGACGCAGCAGGCGATGGCGGTGTCGTCGCCGGTGCAGGGGCGCAGCAGCTCGTCCGACTCGTACTGCAGGGAGCTGGTGTCGATGGAGACCTGGGCGCAGAACGTCTTGAAGCCCTCGGGCAGGCGCGGCGACCAGAGCACGGTGAGGTTGGGCTCGGGGGCCGGGCCGAGGTTGTAGAGGGTCTGCAGGTAGCGGAAGGAGGTGCGGGTGACGAGCGGGCGCCCGTCCCGGCCGATGCCGCCGATGGCCTCGGTGACCCAGGTGGGATCGCCGGAGAACAGCGCGTCGTACTCGGGGGTGCGCAGGAAGCGCACGATCCGCAGCTTGATGACGAAGTCGTCGATGAGTTCCTGGGCGCGGGCCTCGTCGATGCGGCCTTCGGCGAGGTCGCGTTCGAGGTAGACGTCGAGGAAGGTGGAGGTGCGGCCGAGGGACATCGCCGCGCCGTTCTGCTCCTTCACCGCGGCCAGGTAGCCCAGGTAGAGCCACTGCACGGCCTCGTGGGCGGTGGCGGCGGGGCGGGTGACGTCGCAGCCGTAGCCGACGGCCATCTCCTCCAGTTCGCCCAGGGCCCGGATCTGCTCGGCGAGTTCCTCGCGGTCCCGGATGACGTCCGGGGTGGAGGGCCGGTGGTCGAGCAGGGAGCGCTCGGCCTTCTTCTCCTTGATCAGGATCGCGGTGCCGTAGAGCGGAACGCGCCGGTAGTCGCCGATGATCCGGCCGCGGCCGTAGGAGTCGGGCAGGCCGGTGATGATGCCGGCCTTGCGGGCCCGGCGCATCTCGGGGGTGTAGGCGTCGAACACGCCCGCGTTGTGGGTCTTGCGGTAGGTGCCGAAGACCTTGGTGACGAACGGGTCGGGTTCGTAGCCGTAGGCGCGCAGCCCGTTCTCGACCATCCGCAGCCCGCCGTTGGGCATGATCGCCCGCTTGAGCGGGGCGTCGGTCTGCAGGCCGACGACCAGCTCGCGGTCGCGGTCGATGTAGCCGGGCGCGTGCGAGGTGATCGTGGACGGGACCGCCGTGTCGACGTCGAGGATCCCCTTGCGGCGCTCCTCCGGGAAGAGGCCGCTGACCTTTCCCCAGACGGTGCGGGTGCGCTCGGTCGGGCCGGTCAGGAAGGCTCCGTCCCCCTCGTAGGGGGTGTAGTTGGCCTGGATGAAGCCCCGGACGTCCACCCGGCGGCGCCAGTGCTCGCCCGTGAACCCGCGCCACGCCGCTCCGGGCGCCTCTGTGCCGGTCGGTGTCACCACCGTCATCACTGCCTCCGCATGTCTTCGCGGCGCCGCTCGGGGGGTGTCCCTGCGGGCGCCTCTCATCGGTGTCCATCCTCCGGCCCGCGCCCTCCCCCCGGACAGGGCCGACGGGAGTCCCCGGGCACGCCGTACGGCCCCTGCCCGGGGGCGGTTCGGGGACCGAGCGGCCCGGGCCCGGTGAGGCCGTTCGGCCCTGCTCCCGGGGCGGGCCCCGGGGCGGGTTCCGGGGGGCCCGGCCGGCGGCGGCGCACCGGGGCCGAACGGCCCTGCCGCCGTGCCCCCACCAGCCCCTGCGGGCGTCCCGGCACCGCCCGATGCTGGAGGGAAGCCGAGCCGGCCCCAGGGGAGTGGACACCATGACGACGGACATCGCGCACCGCGCCGAGATGACGCACGCACTGCTGGCCGACGGCAGGACGGTGGAGATCCGTCAGGCACGCCCGGAGGACATCCACCAGGTGCTGTGGCTGTACGAGGAGATGTCGCCGGAGAACCTGCGGTTGCGCTTCTTCGGCGCGAGCCGGCTGTCCGGGCGGATGGCCGCCGAACGGTTCTGCGGTCCACCACGCCCCGGCTTCCTGCCGCTGATCGCCTTCTGCGAGGACCAGCTCGTGGGCGTCGCCGAGTACGAGGCCGGCCCCGCCGACCCGGCCACGGCGGAGGTCGCCCTGGCCGTCGCCGACGACTTCCACCACCGCGGCGTCGGCACCCTGATGCTGGAGCACCTGGTGCACGCGGCCCGCGCGAACGGTGTCACCACCTTCACCGCCGACGCCCTCGCCGACAACCACGCGATGCTCAAGGTCTTCGCCGACCTCGGCCTGAGCACCGCCCGCCGGTTCGAGAACTCCGAGGTACACTGCACCGTCGGCCTGGAACCGGACGAGCGCTACCTGGCCGCCTGCGACGAGCGCGGCCGGACCGCCGACGCCGCCAGCCTGCGGCCGCTGCTGCGGCCCCGTTCCATCGCCGTCGTCGGGGCGGGCACCAAGCCCGGCTCCGTGGGCCGCGCCGTGCTGCGCAACATCCGCCGGGCCGGCTTCACCGGCGCGCTGCACGCCGTCAACCCGCACATCCACACCGTCGAACACACCCCCTGCTATTCGTCCGTGACGACGATTCCCGAGCCGCCCGAGCTGGCGGTGCTCGCCGTCCCGGCGCGCGCCGTGCCCCAGGTGGCGGAGGAATGTGGCAAGTCGGGGGTCCGCGCCCTGGTGGTGCTGACCTCCGGGCTGGACGACGCCGAGGCGGAGGCGCTGCTGGTGACCGTCCGCCGGTACGGGATGCGGCTCGTCGGCCCGAACTGCCTGGGCATCGCCAACACCGAGGAGCCCGTGCGGCTGGACGCCACCTTCGCCGCGCACCGGCCGCTGCCGGGCACCGCCGGGGTCGCCGTGCAGTCCGGCGGGGTCGGCATCGCGCTGCTGGGCGGGCTGTCCCGGCTCGGCGTCGGCGTCTCCAGCTTCGTCTCGCTCGGCGACAAGTACGACGTCAGCGGCAACGACCTGCTGCAGTGGTGGGAGGAGGACGGCCGCACCGACATGGCCCTGCTGCACCTGGAGTCCTTCGGCAACCCGCGCGCCTTCTCCCGCACCGCCCGCCGGGTCACCCGGAAGATGCCGCTGCTGACCGTCGACGCGGGCCGCTCCGACGCCGGCCGCCGCGCCGCCGCCTCGCACACCGCCGCGGCCGCGACGCCGACCATGACCCGGCAGGCCCTCTTCACCCAGGCCGGGATCATCGCCACCCGCACCGTCGGCGAACTCCTCGACACCGCCGCCCTGCTGCACGCCCAGCCGCTGCCCGCCGGGTCGCGGGTGGCCGTGGTGTCGAACGCGGGCGGCGCGGGCGTCCTCGCCGCCGACGCCTGCGTCGAGGCGGGCCTGAGCGTGCCGGAGCTTCCCGCCGACCTGGTCGGGGAACTGCTGGAGTGGCTGCCGCCGGGCGCGAGCGCGACGAACCCCGTGGACGCCACCGCGGCCGTCGGCGACCAGTCGCTGAGCGCCGTCCTGGACCGGCTGTCCGCGCACGACGCCGTGGACGCGGTGCTGCTCGCCCTCGTCCCCACCGCGCTGGCCGCGGCCACCGGCGACGACCCGCTGCGGGCCCTCACCCACGCGGCCCCCGAGCGCCGCCGGCCCCGCACGGTCGCGGCGGTCCTGCTCGACCAGGCCGAGTCCGTGCGGCTGCTGCACACCCGGGGCGGCACCGCCGTCCCCGCGTACGCGGACCCGCAGGCAGCCGCCCGCGCCCTGGCCCACGCCGCGGAGCGGGCCCGCTTCCTGGCCCGGCCGACGGGCACCTTCCCCGAGCTGCACGGCACCGACGCCGGCGGCGCCCGCGCGCTGGTGGACGCCTTCCTCGCCGAGCACCCGGACGGCGGCTGGCTCGACCCGCGCCGCAGCGCCGAACTGCTGGACCACTACCGCATCCCGCAGCTCCCCTGGGCCTGGGCCGAGGACGAGCAGAGCGCGGTCGACGCCGCCGCCCGCCTCGCCCCCGGGCCGGAGGGCCGCGTGGTGCTCAAGGCGTACTGGCCCGGCCTGGTGCACAAGACCGACGAGGGCGCGGTGCTGCTCGACCTGGCCGGCGAGGAGAAGGTGCGGCAGGCGTACCGCTCGCTGGCCGGGCGCTTCGGTGAGGTGATGACCGGGGTGCTGGTCCAGCCGATGGCGGAGCGCGGTACCGAGCTGGTCGCCGGAGTCGTCCAGGACCAGGTCTTCGGGCCGCTGGTGCTCTTCGGCCTCGGCGGCACCGCCACCGAACTGCTGGCCGACCACGCGGCACGGCTGGCGCCGCTGACCGACCGCGACGTGCACGACCTGATCACCGCGCCGCGCTCCGCGCCGCTGCTCTTCGGCTACCGCGGCGGCGGCCCGGTCGACCTCGAAGGGCTCGAACAACTCCTGCTGCGGGTCTCGCGGATGGCCTGCGACCTGCCCCAGCTCGCCGAGGCCGACCTCAACCCGGTCGTCGCCCGGCCCGACGGCGTCACCGCACTCGACGTCCGTATCCGCCTGCTGCCCCGGCAGGCGCGCGACCCCTATCTGCGCCGGCTGCGCTGAGCCCCGCCGCCCCCGAGGAGGAGAGAACCATGAAGCACCGCAAGGTCGGCACCGTGATGACGATCGACGTGATCCGCGCAGTCGCCGCCACCCCCTTCAAGGACATCGTGACGCGGCTGGACGAGCACGGGATCAGCGGAATGCCGGTGGTGGACGACGACGAGAAGGTCATCGGGGTGATCTCCGTCTCCGACCTGATGAGCAGCCGGGACGGACGGGACGGGGCCGGCGGCCGGGAGACGGGGCCCGGGGCCGGGACCGGGGCGGAGCCCGGGGCCGGAACCGGCGGACTGCGCCTGCCCCGGCTCGGCCACACGGCCCGGCGGGCCGCCGGGGAGAACGGCAGCGCGCCCACGGCGGGGGAACTGATGACCTCGCCGGCCGTCACCGTCCGCGCCCTGGACTCCATCGCGCACGCGGCCCGCACCATGGCCCGGCACCAGGTGGAGCGGCTGCCGGTGGTGGACGAGGAGGACCGGCTGGTCGGCATCGTCACCCGGCGGGACCTGCTCCAGATCTTCCTGCGGCCGGACGCCGACATCCGCCGGGAGATCATCGACGAGGTGCTGGTCGACGCGCTGTGGCTGCCCCCGCACGCCATCGGCGTCACGGTCGTGGGCGGCGTGGTCGTCCTGGAGGGCTGTCTGGAACGGCGCAGCGAGGTGCCGATCGCCGAGCACATGGCCGGGCAGGTGGACGGTGTGGTGAGCGTCGTCAGCCATCTCACCCACCGCTACGACGACTCGAAGATCCGCCCGGTGGAACCGGTCCTGCACGGCCTCGCCGACGGCTGGCTCCGCAGGTTCTGACGGCCGGCCCCGCCCGGCAGCCCGCCCCTCCAGCAGGACCGGACAGCAACGGGAACAGAAGGACGGTGGACAGACATGCTCACAGCACAGCGCGTACTCGTCACCTACGGAAGCAGGCACGGTTCCACCGCCGACATCGCCCAGTGGATCGGGGACGTGCTGCGCGCCCGGGAGATCGACGTCGTCGTCCTCCCGGCCTCCGGCATCCAGGACCTCGAACCGTACGACGCCGTGGTGATCGGCGGCGGCCTCTACTCCGGCCGCTGGCAGAAGGACGCGGCCCGTTTCGCCCGCCGGAACCGGCGGGAACTCGACCGGCGCCCCGTCTGGCTCTTCAGCAGCGGCCCGCTCGACCCCTCCGCCTCCGAGGGCGAGATCCCGCCGCCGAAAGCGGTGGCCCGTATCGCCGAACGGGTCCACGCCCGCGGCCACATGACCTTCGGCGGCCGGCTCGCGGAGGACTCCGACGGCTTCCTCACCCGCCGGCTCGTCGCGGAGGGCAGAGGCGGCGACTTCCGCGACCGCGAGCAGATACGGGCCTGGGGCGAGCACATCGCGGCGGAGGTGAACCACACCGGGCCGGCCGGCTGACGCTGGTCCTCCGCACCGTCCCCGCCGGGAGCGTGCCGGCGCGGCCTTCGGCGTCATGCCGTCTCCGGGTGGGGCAGTCCGAACCGGGCGCGGTCCCGTGCGGGGACGAGATCGAGGTGGGCGTCGGCGTGCTCGGCGATGTACTCCCGGACGTAGGGACAGAACGGCAGGACGGCGAGCCCGCGGCGGCGGGCGTCGTCGAGCCCTCCGGCGACCAGCCGTCCGGCCAGGCCGCGTCCCCGGAACTCCGGCAGCGTCTCCGTGTGGGTGAACGCGATCCTCCGGCCGGTGAGCCGGTAGGCGGAGAAACCGGCCAGCCGTTCAGCCTCGTGGATCTCGTAGCGGTTCTCGGCGGGGTTGTCGCGGACAGCGGTGCTCACGAGGTGTTCCTCCGATGCCGCCGGTCGGTCCGCACCCGGGAGGCGCTCACCGCTCCCCTCCGGCCCGCTGCCAGTGCGGGGCGGCGACAGGGATCCGCGGCAGCGCGGACTCCACGCGGCCGAACCGGTCGTCCTGCCGCTCCCAGGACGCGTGGGCGGAATCGATCTCCGCCCGGGTGCGGCCCACGAAGTTCCACCACATCAGAATCGGCTCCTCGAACGGCGTGCCCCCCAGGAGCATCGCCCGGGCCGGCTCGCGCACCTCCAGCCGGAGTTCGTCGCGGCCCTCGCCGAGGTAGCCCAGCCGGCCGGGGTTCAGCGGCTTCCCGTGCACGGCGACGGCTCCTTCGAGGACCACCAGGGCGTACTCGAAACCGGTGCGCAGCGGCACGGTGGCGGAGGCGCGCAGGTCGAGGTCGACGCCGACCAGGGGGGTGTCGCGCCGGGCGGGGCTGACGGCGCCGCCGAAGTCCCCGATCAGCACGGTGGCCGCGCCCGCGCCTCCGTCGAGGTCGGCCCGCGGCAGCCCGGCGTGGTGCTCGAAAGCGGCGCGCCCGTGCCGGGTGGCCTCCGGCAGGGCCACCCACAGCTGGATGCCCTCCAGGGTGCCGCGGTAGTGGCCGGTGGCCTCCTCGGCGTGCGAGACACCGCCGCCGGCGGTCATCAGGTTGAGCTGCCCGGGTTTGATGACCTGTTCGGAGCCGAGGCTGTCGCGGTGCAGCACCTGCCCGTCGGTGAGCCAGGTGACGGTCTGCAGGCCGATGTGGGGGTGCGGTCCGATGTCGAGGCCGCTGTTCTCGGTGACGTCGGCCGGGCCCATGTGATCGGCGAAGCACCAGGCGCCGACCGTGCGGCGGCCCCGGCGCGGCAGCGCGCGGCGCACCCGGGTCGTCCCGACCGTCGCCTCGCGGCTGTCGCTGATCTCCACGCACGGCGCCTCGGGGTGGCCGGTATCGGCCCGGGCCACGGGGGCGTCGACCGTACTGACCGGTCCGCTCATCACAGCACCTCGTCTTCTGTTGCCTTCACCGGGTACGCCGGACGCGGATCGCCTGCGGGTTCTGCCGGGAGTCGTGGGGCGTTTCGGTGCCTTGCGGCGGGTCGGGTGCACGGCGCGCGGGGCCTCCGCGGTGGTCCGCGGTGATCGCGGCGTGCGGTTCGGGAACACACGTACCCGGGTGCGCGTCCGGCAAAAAGAAGGAGAATGCCGTCCGCGAGCAGGCGCATGCGCTTCGCGCAGGCGCGACGACGTGTCTCAGTCCACGTCGATCACGACGTGCGGCGGCTGCCGGATCGAGTTGTGCACGGTGCAGTGGTTGACGACGGCCGCCAGCGCCTTGCGGCGCTGCTCGGGCAGTTCCCCGGGGACGACGAGGCGCATCCGCACCTCCCCGACCCGCGCCGGGCGGTCCTCGGCCAGCGCGAACTCCGTCTCCACCCGCAGGCCCTCGCGCGGCAGCCCGTGCCGGGCCAGATAGCGGCCGGCGTAGTAGCCGACGCAGGTGGCCAGCGAGGCGGTGAACAACTCGACGGGGGTGGGGCCGAGGTCGTCGCCTCCGGCGTCCAGGGGCTGGTCCACGGTGAACTCGTGGCCGCGCACCGCGACCGAGTAGGACTCCCCGTCCAGGAAGTTCACGGTCATCTTCTGCATCACGTACCTCCTCGATACCCCTCCAGCCAACCGGAACCGGACAAGGCCGCACAGGGCCGAACGTCCGCACGGCGGAGGGCCGCCCGGACCCCTCCCACGGGCGAGTGCCGGGTCCGGTGGGCGGGCATCCCGGATGCCCGGACCGGGCCGCGGCTCGGCCGGACCCTGGCGTTCCGGCTCCCGCCGGGCCCTGCGCGTGGTGCTCGGGCCGCCCGCCGGGGGCCCCACTCCCCCACCCCGTCCGGAACCCCTCCGCTCCGCACCGCGCCACTCGCCGTACGGGCGCGGCCCCGCCGCCCGATACGGTTACGGCTGTACGGCGGCGCCCGCGCCCGCACCGCCGGCGGCCCGCCGGGAGGCGGGGCCGCACCGAAGCCCGATGGGGAACTCTGCCGGAAAGGCCCTGGACCGAAGTGAACGAGCACCACGACCTGCAGGCTGTCGCCGAGGAAGCCGTCGAGGCGGGAGTCGCATGGCTCGTGCGAGCCGGGGACGAGTGGTCCGAGAAGAGATTCAAGGAGTCCGGCGAGGAGGTCACGGACGCCGACGTCGAGGTCGAACGGCGGGTGACCCGCGTGCTGCGCGAGCGCACCCCGGACATCCCCGTCATCGGCGAGGAGTCCGCCGAGGGCGGCCCGCTCCCGGAGCGCTGCTGGCTGCTGGACCCCATCGACGGCACGATGAACTACACCCGGGGCGCGCCCCTGCACGCCGTCTCCCTCGCCTACGCGGAGGCCGGGACCCCGTCCGTGGGCGTGCTCCACGCCCCGGCCCTGCACCGCCGCTGGTCCGTCGGCCCGCGGAGCGCCCCGGCGACGGAACCGTCCGGGGTGCGCGAGGTCTCCCGGGCCATCGTCTCCGTCACGGGCACCGGATCGCCCCGCTCCCGGTCCGGCACCTTCCTCTCCGGCCTGCTGGGCGGCGTCGCGTACCGGGTGCGGATGCACGGCTGCATGAGCCTGGACCTGGCCGCGGTGGCCGAGGGCTGGCTCGACGCCTGCGTCTGCTTCGGTCCCGCCCCCTGGGACGTGGCCGCGGGCGTCACGCTCCTGCGCCGGAACGGCCTGACCGTCCTGGGCGCGGAGGGCCGCGACTTCACCTTCGGCTCCCCGATCCTGGCCGCCGGCCACCCGGACCTCGCCAAGGAACTGGTCGAGATCTGGGAGGCCCTTCCGGCGAACGACGGGGCGGGTACCGAGCGGGCTTCCTGAGCCGGCACGGAACGGAAGAGCCCTGCCGGGCGTGTGCCCGCGGCAGGGCTCTCACCTTCGGGGCCCGGCCGGGCCTCAGCGCGGCCGGCCCAGTCCCGCGACGAGGAGCTCGACCATGCGGCGTGCGTCGTAGCGGGGGTCGTCCGCGCCGACGCAGAGGTTGCCGACGCCGCGCATGAGGTCGAGGGCCTTCACGTCGGACCGGATCTCACCGGACTCGGCTGCGGCATCGAGCAGTTCCGTGCACACGGGCACGAGCCGGTCGAGGAAGTAATCGTGCAGCGTCCCGAAACCGGCGTGGTCGGACTGCAGCACGGCGGCGAGCCCGTGCTTGGTGACCAGGAAGTCGACAAAGAGGTCAATCCACTTCCCCAGCGCCGCATAAGGGGTCGGGCCGGCCGCCAGCAGGGCCGGGCCGGCCTCGGCGCAGGCTTCGACCTGGTGCCGGAAGACACCGATGATGAGATCCGCCCGCTTCGGGAAGTGGCGGTAGATCGTCCCCACCCCGACGCCGGCCTCGGCCGCGATGTCGCGGACCGGCGCCTCCACGCCCGATCTGACGAAGACCGCGGCGGCCGCGTCGAGCAGAGCCTCCCGGTTGCGCCGGGCGTCCGCCCGTCGGGGCTGGGCCGCACGCCCCGCGCACTCACCGCCGCCTTTCACCGCGCCACTCCCTGTCTCCCTCACGCTTGCCAAAACGGAACACTGTTCCGTATCGTCGTTCCGGAACGAGGTTCCGTTTGCTCATGATGCCAGAGCGCGGGCCCGCCACCAAGCCATGCCGTGCGGTGCCGGCCGTGACGTGCCGCCACGCCACCGCACACCCCACCCGTCATGACGTCATGAGGAGAACACTCATGCAGTACCGCACCTTGGGCCGCACCGGTGTACAGGTCAGCACCCTCGCGCTCGGCGCGATGAACTTCGGCGCCATCGGGCGCACCACCCAGGACGAGGCCACCGCCATCGTCGACGCCGCCCTGGAGGCGGGGATCAACCTCATCGACACCGCCGACATGTACAGCAGGGGCGAGTCGGAGGAGATGGTCGGCAAGGCCATCGCCGGCCGCCGCGACGACATCGTGCTGGCCACGAAGGCGAACATGCCGATGAGCGAGGAGCGCAACCACCAGGGCAGCTCACGCCGCTGGCTGGTCACCGCGCTGGACGACAGCCTGCGCCGCCTCGGTGTCGACCACGTCGACCTCTACCAGATCCACCGGTGGGACCCGAACACCGGCGACGAGGAGACCCTGTCGGCCCTCACCGACCTCCAACGCGCCGGAAAGATTCGCTACTTCGGGTCATCCACCTTCCCCGCCCACCGCATCGTGCAGGCCCAGTGGGCCGCCCGCGAGCACCGCCTGAGCCGGTACGTCACCGAGCAGCCCAGCTACTCGATCCTCCAGCGCGGCATCGAGACCCACGTGCTGCCCGTGACCGAGCAGTACGGGCTCGGGGTGCTGGCGTGGAGCCCGCTCGCCTCGGGCTGGCTGACGGGCGCGGTCCGCGCGGGCCGGGAGGTCACGACCAGCCGCTCGGCGGTCATGCCGGAACGCTTCGACCTCGCCCTCCCCGCCAACCGGGCCAGGCTCGACGCCGTCGAGCAGCTGGCCGGGGTCGCCGACGAGGCCGGCCTGACCATGATCCAGCTCGCCCTCGGCTTCGTGACCGCGCACCCCGGCGTGACCAGCGCGCTCATCGGCCCCCGCACCCTGGACCACCTGCACGCGCAGACCGCCGCGGCCGACACCGTGCTCTCCGCCGACGTCCTCGACGCGATCGACGGCATCGTCACCCCGGGCACCGACCTCGCCCCGCACGAAAAGCACGACACCCCGCCCTCGCTGCTCGACGCGTCGCTGCGGCGCCGCTGACCCTCCGGGAGAGGAGTAGCACTCCCGCTTCCCGAGATCCGGGAAATCGCGCGGGTGCCCGGCGGGACGGCGATCGTCCGCCGGCTCGCCGGCACCCGCCGATACGGACCCGGGGCAGCCGTCGCGTGCGAGCGCCACTTCTGCGGCACAACCGACTCCGCGGCTCCGGGCCGCACCCTTCCCACCCGTCCGGACCACCTCTCGCCCTCGTGCCCCGGCCGGCACCGTGGGCATCGAAAGGGCCCCTCCATGCCGCACACACCCCCGCCCAGCTTCGGCATCATGACCGCCCCCATGCAGGTCGGCTACCACGACATCCTGCGGGTCTGGCGCGAGGCGGACGCGATCCCGGCCATCGGGCACGCCTGGCTCTTCGACCACCTCATGCCGATCGGCGGCGACCCCAACGGGCCCGCCCACGAGGGCTGGACGCTGCTCTCGGCCCTCGCCGCCCACACCCGGCGGCTGCGGCTCGGCGTCATGGTGACCAGCAACCGGTTCCGGCCGCCCGCGATGCTGGCCAAGATCGCCACAACCGTCGACATCGTCTCCGACGGACGGCTCGACTTCGGCATCGGCGTCGGCTCACGCCCCGAACCCCCCATGGCCCGGCGCGAGTACGCGGCCCACGGCCTGCCCTTCCACGACACCGCGCACGCCGTGCAGAGCCTCGCCGAAGCCTGCACGCTGATACGGCAGTTGTGGACGGAGGAGAAACCCTTCGACTTCCACGGCACCCACCACCGGCTCACCGGGGCGTTCGGCAGCCCCAAACCCGTCCAGCGCCCCCACCCGCCGATCCTCATCGGCGGACGCTCGTCCGCGACGCTGCGCGTGGCCGCCGAGCACGCCGACCTGTGGAACATCCCGGGCGGCGACATCGACGACGTCGTCCGCCGCAGCGCACTGCTGGACCGCTACTGCGCCGACATCGGCCGCGACCCCGCGTCCATCACCCGCTCGATCCACCTGCCCGTCTCCTACGACGGGCCCGCCGCCACGCGGGACGCGATCGCCGAGGCGGTCGGCGCCGGCTTCGGGCACATCGTCCTCGGACTGCCCTCGCCCTACCCGGACGGTGTCGCACGGTGGGTCGCCGACGAACTCATCGGCACACCGGCCCGGTAGCCGCCGGCCGGCGGGCGCCCCGCGTGGAGATGCCCGTACAGGAGGCGGGTCAGAGCCGGGGGGCCGTGCGGATCAGCCCGGCGAGGGCGAGCGAGCGGCTGTGCGCGGGCCAGGCGATGTGGGTGACGACGGGGGGCGCGTCGACGACGGGGACGGCGGCGTGCTCGGCCCACAGCCAGGCCCGGGCGGACTCGGGGAAGAGGGCCATGGTGCGCCCCAGGGCGATCAGTTGGGCCAGCTGCGTCTGGTCGTGGATCTCGGGTCCCGGGCCGGGAGGGTAGGTGCCGCGGCGGGGCCAGCGGGCGTGCGGCAGGCCGGGGATGTCGGTGACGTCGGCCAGGGACAGGGTCCGGCGCGCGGCCAGGGGGTGCGCGGCGGGCAGGATCGCGATCTGCCCCTCGGTCAGCAGTTCCTCGCTGTCGAACCCGGCGAGGGAGTTGAACGGCTTGTGCATGAGCGCCACGTCGGCGCGGCCGTCGCGCAGCATGTCCTCCTGCTCGCACGTGCCGCTGGGCAGCACCTCGATCTCGGCGGCGCCGGGCTCGGCCGCGTAGGCGGCGAGGAGCTTCTGCAGCAGCTCGTGGGAGGCGGCGGCCTTCACGGCCAGCACCAGGCGGTTGCGGGCGCCGCCCGGGGTGCCCGCGCCACCGGCGCGACGGGCGCGGCGCGCGGCGGCGGTGGCCGCGTCGAGGGCGGCGCGGCCCTCGTACAGCAGGACCTCTCCGGCACCGGTCAGGGCGACGCCGCGGCGGTTGCGCTCCAGCAGCACGACGCCGAGGCGCCGTTCGAGCTGCTGGATCGCCCGGGACAGCGGTGGCTGGGCCATGCCGAGGCGCTCGGCGGCGCGGCCGAAGTGCAGTTCCTCGGCGACGGCCAGGAAGTACCGCAGCTCGCGGGTCTCCAGGGTGTCCCAGGTGTCCATGGCCACGAGGGTACGCCGGTGATACCCGCCGGGTATGACAGAGCACCGAATCGGTGTTGGATGCGGGAGTCGCCGGAGGGCGAGCATCGAGGACATGAGCGAAACGAAGATCGCGCTGGTGACCGGCGCGAACAAGGGGATCGGATACGAGATCGCGGGCGGGCTCGGCGCCCTCGGGTACCGCGTGGGAGTGGGAGCCCGCGACGACGCCCGGCGCGAGTCCGCCGTGGAGAAGTTGCGCGCGGCCGGGGTGGACGCGTTCGGGGTGCCGCTGGACGTCACCGGCGACCGGAGCGTCACCGAGGCCGCGGAACGGGTCGAACAGCAGGCCGGGCGTCTGGACGCCCTGGTCAACAACGCCGGCATCTCGGGAGAGGCGACGGGGCCGGGCTGGGGTCAGGACCCGACCGCGCTCGACCTCGACGCGGTCCGCGCGGTCGTGGAGACCAACGTCATCGGTGTCATCCGGGTGACCAACGCGATGCTGCCGCTGCTGCGGCGCTCGGCGTCGCCCCGCATCGTCAACGTCTCCAGTTCCGTCGGCTCCCTGACCCGCCAGGCGGACCCGGACATCGACGTCGGCCCCGTCATGGCGGCCTACGCGCCGACGAAGTCGTACCTCAACGCCGTCACCGTGCAGTACGCCCGGCAGTTCGCCGGCACGGGCATCCTCGTCAACGCCGCCTGCCCCGGCCTCGTCGCGACCGACTTCACCGGCTTCAACGGACCCCGCACCCCCGAACAGGGCGCGGCCACCGCGATCCGGCTCGCCACCCTGCCCGACGGCGGCCCGACCGGTTCGTTCTTCGAGGACGACGGCGTCATCCCCTGGTGACTCCGGGCTTGCCGTGACCGCGCGGCGGGCCCGGGCGCGGTCACGGCACCCGGGGCCGGCGCCCTTCGGCCACCTCCCGGGCCGAGGTCTTCGGCGCCGCTCCGTGGCCGGTCCGGTCCGGGGCGGGCCGTGGCCCGAATCCCGGTCGGCGCTCAGCGTCCCTTCAGGACCCGGTCCGCGAACACCTCGACCGCGTCCACCACCGCCTCGAAACGCACGGAGGGGAAGAGGTCGAAAGCGTGTTGCGCGCCCGGGAGTTCCGCGTGGACGACAGGGCTCGCGGACGCGGCGCGCAGCGTGTCGGCGAACCGGCGGGCCTCCGCCGCCGGCACCACCGTGTCCCGGTCACCGTGGACGATGAGGAACGGTGGCGCGTCCGCGCGGACATGGGCCGCCGGTGACGAGGACCTGTGGTCGTCGTAGTACGGGCCGAAGTAGCCGTTCAGGCAGACGGCGGCGGTGACCGAGGTGTCGGCGTCCTCGAACCCCGGCTGGAAGGCGGCGTCGTTCGGGGTGAGCGCGGCCAGGGCCGCCATGTGCCCACCCGCCGAACTGCCCGCGACGAACAGCCGGGACGGATCGGCGCCGTACTCCGGTCCACGGGTACGGACCCAGGCGATCACCCGCTTGAGATCGACGAGATGGTCGGGGTGGCGCGCGGCCGGCTTCAAGCGGTAGTTGGCGCTCACGCAGACCCAGCCCCGGCCCGCGAGGCGGTACAGGAGGGGGAGCGACTGGGTGTTCTTGCGGCCCTGGCGGTACCCCCCGCCGTGCAGATGGATCAGCACCGGGCCGCCCGCCGGGCGGGAGCGGTGGCGGTAGACGTCGAGCAGGTTCCGGCGCCCGGCATCGCCGTAGCGGAGGTTCGGAATCCGCTCGACGTCCCGGCGGCGCGGGAACACCGGTGCGAACAGGGCTTGGGCGAGCCGGCGGCGGTGGCGGGGCCGCCCGTCCGGCCCGGCACCGGCGGCCGCCCGCCCGTCCGGACCCAGCCCTTCGGCGAGAGCCCGCTCCAGCACCGGGGCGGCCCGCAGACCGCGCCGCACGATGACCACGAGACCGGCGCCCGTGAGGGCCGCCGCCCCAACAACCGCCCACGCGCCGGGAGTTCCGATGTCCCGCTGGGCGAACGCCAGCAGCGTCGAGGCCAGCAGAAAATAACCGCCGATGACCGGCGCCTCGTTGAGCAGCAGTCCGCAGCGGAAGCTCAGCTCGGCAAGTGGCCGTGGCCGCCGCAGCGGCGCCAGCGCGCAGAGCGTTCCGGCCGCGATGACGGCCACGCTGATCAGATATCCGACTGGCACCAAGCTCCCCCACTCCCCGTCGTTCACGCCGCCCTTCGAGTCCTACCACGAAGGCCCGGGCACACCGGGATCAGGGCCGGGGCCAGTGCCCGGGACCGGGCGCCCAAGACCCGGAACCGGGCATCGGCGCCGGGGCTCATCCCCCGGCGGTCCGGTAGTGGTAGCCGCGGATTTCCCGAAGCCCCGCCCGCTCGTACAGCCGGAGAGCCGGGACGTCGGCGTGCTGGACCTCGAACCACGCCGCCGCCGGACGGTCGTCCAGGTGATCGTTTGCCCGCGGGCGAAGGCTGAGCAGGCCGGGCCGGCCCAGCCGGCAACTCGAAGCACTCTTTGTTCTCAGCGGGTGATCGCCTGCGGGGATCACTGTGCGGGGGGCGGGGACGCGAGCTCGCTGCGGGCTTCGGCCGAGCCACGGTGCCGGTGCCACGCCTGGTGCACGGCGCCAGCCATGAGGAGTGCCGCGAAGTCGACAAGGGCGTAGCCGCCGGGAAGTCCGGAGGGCGGGTTGCCCATGAGGAGCAGTCCGGTGACGTCGTGGGGCCGGTAGCTGTAGAGGCCGAAGAGGGTGCCGGCGAACTCACAGGGAACGGTCACCGCGATGATCCATGGAATACGCGCTCGCATTACGGGGTGTTGACGGACCGCGGCGATGACGAGGAGACCGAAGACGCCGCTGTAATCCGTCCGCTCGGCCAGCAGGAGCCCCCACAGTGACCACGCCGTCAGGCCGGCGTAAGCGGCGTGATGCAGCCATCGAGGTGCTGGTGTGCGGGCGAGGATGACGCTGATGAGGAAGATACCCGCGTGGCCGGGAGGAACCCAGGCCGGGAGGTTGCCGAGCCGGTAGTCCCACCACTCCATGCCGTGGGTTCCCACGAACTCCACCGCGCAGGCCACAGCGACGGCGCACAGGACCTGTACCCGGACCCAGGAGCTCTCGTGCCAGACCATGAACGTCACACCGCCGGCGACAGCCAGCCCAATGACCAGTTGGCCGAACGTCCCGAAATGGGGCTCGATCAGGCAGATCGGAAGGATGCCGGCGGCCCACAGGCATACGAACAGGTGCTCCGAACGGCGCGACAAACGGTGCCGTGCGCCCAGGCCGCGAGGGCGAGCGTCCTCCCGCTTCTGCACGGCCGTGACGGTACGCAGGAGCAATGACAATCCGGAACCACGGGAGCGCATTGCCGGCCGGTCGATGGAAGTCATGCCTGGTGAACGACGCCACCTGGTGAAAGGAAGCCCATTCACCGGATCGTGTGACCTCTCACCGGGCCGGGAGGTGTCGTCGGAGACGCTGATGAGAGGTCCGGCCGCCACCCGGTCCGGCGCAATGCCGGACGGCTCGCGGATGGCAGGTCCGCACGACATGGACGCACGGGTACGACCAGGGACTGCCTCTCCGTACCGGCCGAAACGCCGATCCTGGAGCAGGAGGGAGAAAGACCGCTGCGCCGGAACGCGTCAGGGACGGGCGGGCCGTTCGGGCGTGAGCAGACAGGCGGTGGTGTCGCGGGAAGCGACGGGGGCCGGAACGGCGCCGTGGCGGCGTTGGCGGCGGCTGTACTCGGTGATGGCCTTCCACAGGTCACGCCGATCCATGTCGGGCCAGCAGCCGGGGGTGAAGTACAGCTCTGCGTAGGTGGCGTGCCAGGGCAGGAAGTTGGAGGTGCGCTGTTCGTTGCCGGTGCGCCACAGCAGGTCCACGTCCGGCATGTCGGGGTGGGGCAGATGGCGGGCGAAGTCGTCCTCGCCGAGGAGCGTGGGGTCTACGTCGCCGTCGCGGGCTGCCTGTGCGAGTGCTGCGGCGGTCCGGGTGATCTCGTCGCGGCCGCCGTAGTTGACGCACACGGTGAGTGTCAGGCCGGTGCGGTGACGGGTGCGGCGTTCCTGGCGCATGAGGGACTGGACGAGTTCTTCGGGCAGTCTGCCGGGTTTACCCGACCAGCGCTGGCGCACGTCGAGGTCACGGAAGAGGTCCGCGTCGAGTTCGCTTCGGAGCGCGGCCAGGAGGACCGAGGTTTCCTCTGTGCCGCGTTTCCAGTTCTCGGTCGAGAACGCGTAGAGGGTGAGGTTGCGCAGGCCGATCTCCAGGGCGCCGTAGATCATTTCGTGCGCGGCGGCGCTGCCGGCGCGGTGGCCTTCGGAGCGGGGCAGGCCGCGCTGCTCGGCCCAGCGGCCGTTGCCGTCCATGATGACCGCCACATGGGCGGGCATCCGGTCGGCGGCGATCTGCGGGGGCCGGGCGCCGCTGGGGTGGGCTGGGGGTGGTCGCAGGCCGGTGTCCTCGACCGCCGGGCTCGGAAGGCTCGCGGTGACCGCGGGGCGTCGGGGGCCCGGCACGGTCAGGGGGGCCAGACTCCAGGCCAGGGCTGAGCGCAGGCGGCCGGGGGCCAGCACGCGGGCGCGGGTCGCGAGGGAGGGGCGCGGGGCACGTTGCAGCAGGGCGGGACCGGCCGCGTCGATGGCGTCGAGCTGGGCGCGCATCAGGCCGGCCGCCGTGTCCAGCACGATGGCCGCTCCGGGGTGCATCCCTCTCGTCATGGCAGACCTGGTCACCCGTCGGCGCGCCAGGGCCGTCAGCTCGGTGATCAAGGCCGCGACGGGTGGACTCCAGCGTCCTTGGAGCAGGTCCGTCTCCGCACCGGGGAAGGGCTCCAGCGCTTCTCGCGGCAGGAGCAGGAGGCCCTGGGCGAGATCGGTGCTCAGGTCGGTGAGGACGTCGGTGAGCTGGGCACCGGCGACAAAGTGTTCGTAGTCGGCTTGTCGGTCCAGCCGTAGCGGCATGGGCGCGCCGACCTGCTCGAACAGGTTCCGTACCTGGTCGGCCCAGGGCACGACCCCCTTGTTGCACCAGGCCCGCCAGGCGGGCCAGTCGGCGAAGCGCAGCCCGTGGGCGTCCTCCCGCGTCTGGGCCATGGCGCTCTGCAGGCTGGTCAGGTCCAGACGCCACCGTCCCGCCGTGTCCACCAGGGCCTGTCGGATCGGATCGGTGCTCGTGCCCGCCGCCAGGTCGTGTTTCAGTGCCCTGGTCCACGCCTCGACGCGGGCCACGCGCTCGGCCGGTGCCACATCCGGTTCGTCCGCCAGGTCGTCAAGGGCGGTGGCGGCCGCCCACAACGCCCAGCACGCCGGGCGCAGCACGGCCGGCATCAGCTGGATGAGCGCGTGGATCGCGGGGTCGTGCCGCCGTGTGGTGCGGCGGCACACCCGGTACGCCGCCCGCAGGGCAGGGTCCGCACCCGTCAGTGCACGGGTGGTGGCTCGGCCGGGCCGCGTGTGCGTGGCCGTGTCGGGGGTGGCGGGGGCGGGATGTGGTGTCGTGGGCATCTCGGGGCGTGGACCTCAGGGTGTTTCCGTGTCGGCTGTGGCTGCCGGCGCGGCAGCCCGGCGCGGCGTGGGGAGGTGGGCAGCACCGCTTTCCGGACCGGGTTCAGGGCGGTGCGGGCCGGCGGGCAGGGTGCTGCGCGTGCTGCGGCAGAAGCCCAGTAGCGCGATCAGGGCTGCGCCCGCGAACCAGGCGAACTCGATGGCCAGGTGGCGTGGCACCGGGGTGGTGGAGAATCCTGCCGCCGTGCTGGCCTGCATGGCGCCGTAGGAGGGCAGGTAGCGCATGACCGGGCTGTCGGCCCCGGAACTCGAGATCGGGTTCTGCAGTGCGAGGTCGATGATGCTGGTCATCACGATGGCGAACATGCCCTCGACTTCCCGGCGCAGCACCGAGCCGAAGCCGACTCCCAGCGCGCCGTAGGTGAGGCCGGCGCTGAACAGTGCGGCGGCCAGCAGCAGAGGCTGGCGGGGCGTCCATGCCAGGCAGGTGACGGCGGTGGCGTAAGCGGCGACCACCGCCGAGATGAGAGCCAGTGCGGTGACCTTGGCCAGGACGAGGTGGACGCGGGGGTAGCCGGCCACCGCCAGGCGGCGGTCGAAGCTGCTGCCGGAGAAGGTTGCGGAGAACATCATGAAGCCGGTGATCAGGGTGATGGCGTTGAGCGCGCCGCTGATCTCGGTCAGCTCGTTGCCACGGGGGGACAGCCTCTCGCCCGTGGCGTGCAACTGCATGGGGGCCGGGGTGTCGGGCATCACCAGGTAGGCAAGGGTCGTCCACAGCGGAACGAACAGGACCACGAGGAGCAGGGCGAACCGGTTACGGCCGTGCTCGGTCAACGCGAAGCCGGTGGCGAGGGCGAACCGGGACAGGTGGAACCTCACGCGGCCACCGCCCGGTCCTGACGGAGCAACCCGCCGTCCAGACGCCACAGCGCGTCCAGGCGCTCGGTGTCGTACGCCAGGTGGGAGACGACCAGGACGGAGCGTCCCGCGTCCCGCAACCGCACGGCCAGATCCCAGAACCGCTGGTAGGTGTCCCAGTCGAAACCCTGGTACGGCTCGTCCAGCAACAACACCTGGGGGTCGTGCATCAGCGCCAGCGTCACGTTCAGCTTCTGCCGCGTCCCGCCGCTGAGCACCCCGGCCCGCTCACCCGCGTAACCGGCGAACCCCAGCACCTCCATGACCTCCTCGGCGTACCGCAGATCCGCCAGCCGGTAGGCCCTCTGGAAGAACCTCAGATGCTGCCGGACCGTCAGCGCGTCGTTGAGAACCACGTGCTGCGGGCAGTAACCGAACCGGCCACCATGCCGGACCACACCCCGCGCGGGCCGCATCTCACCGGAAAGGATCTTCAACAGCGTTGACTTGCCCGCACCGTTCTCCCCGACGATCCCGCACAGGGACCCCGCCCGAAGCCGCATGTCCACGCCCCGCAGGACCACACGCCGACCGTAGGCGTGATGCACGCCCTCGACCTCCATGGCCGCCCTCCCCCACATACCGCAACCGGCCCTACGCCGACTGCACAACGACCACGGGGCCGAAACGGCACGTTGTGCCGGCGTTACACCGCGACGGGTCCTCCCACGGCGACAGTGGGCGCCCGGTGGACGACCGCCGCCTCGCGGAAGCAGGCGATCACCCGGCCCTCCGGCGGCCGGGCAGCCGGCACTCCGCCCACACGGTCTTCCCCGGGCCGTCGCTCCGGGGCTCCCAGCCCCACCGGTCGGCCAGCGCCGCCACCAGCAGCAGGCCCCGACCCGACTCCGCGTCCGCGTCCCGCTCCCCCGGCCGCGCCGGAACCGGCAGCCGTTCCGCCCGGGTGTCGGTCACCTCCACGCGTACGCCACCGCGGCCGATGGCCATCCCGAGCCGGAAGTCCCGTCCGGGGACGCACCCGTGCCGTGCTGCGTTGGACGCCAACTCGGCCACCACCAGCGTCACGGCGTCGTGCGTCTCGCTCCCGTACGGCACGCCCCGCTCGTCCAGCCACTGTCCGGCAAGCCGCCTCGCGAGCCGCGCACCGCGCGGGGTGGAGCTGAAGCGCAGGGTCAAGTCCTGTGCGACGGAAGGGATTCCGACAAGGGCCGCGTTCTGCCCGGTCTCGCTGTTCATGCCGCCACGCTGGCGGCTGAAGACCGGCGTGACCAGCGGTGACGCGCCCCGTCCGCTCCATTGTCCCCGCACCGGCCACCGTTGTGCGGGCAGAAACAGCCGGAGCGGTGTGCTGTACGCCGCGCACGCACACCGCTCGCGGCGTTGTACGCGCTGTGCGGCGTTACCGGGCCCGGGCCTGTCCGGTTGGACAGTGCTGAGCATACGGCCGGCTGGAAGGACGGTGGGGGCACGTGCACGAGGGGGACGACATGCGCGAGGAACCGACGGGACAGGAGACGACGGCCGCGGCCCGGAACCAAGGCCACCCGGCGGCCGACGACTTCGAGCACCGGGACGACGGGGCGGGAACGGGCATCGTGACGGCGTTCGGCCGCCAGCTCAAGCTGCTGCGCACACGGGCGGGCCTGGAACGTCCACAGCTCGGCTCCCTCACGAACTACTCGGCGTCCTCCATCGCGTCGTTCGAGCAGGGCAGGCGGATCCCGCTGCCCCGGTTCATCGACAGGGCGGACGAGGTGCTGGGGGCGGGCGGTCTCCTCAAAGCGCTGAAAGAGGAGGTCGAGCGGGCCCAGTACCCGAGCTTCTTCCGCGACGCCGCGCGCCTTGAGGCGGGCGCGACGGCCCTGTACGTCTACGCGGTCTACGCAGTACCCGGGCTGCTGCAGACCGAGGACTACGCACGGGCCGGGTTCCGCCTCCAACGGCCGCTGCTCGACGAGGACATCATCGAGCAGCGCCTGAGCGCGCGCATGGCGCGCCAGGAGGTTCACGCCCGGCGGCCCGCGCCGCTTCTCAGTTTCATCATCGAGGAGGCAGCCGTTCGCAGGCCCATCGGCGGGCGTACAACGCTGCGGGAGCAGTGGGAGAAGATGCTTCGCCTCGGGCAGCTTCGCAACGTGGAGATCCAGATCATGCCGACCGAGCGGGAGGATCACGCGGCTCTGGGAGGGCCGTTCACACTGATCGACACATCGACGGGGCGGCGCGTCGCCTATACCGAGGTGCAGGACGACAGCCGCCTGTACATGGAGCAGGCAAAGATCCGCGAACTCGAAACCCGCTATGGCATTCTCCGGTCTCAGGCACTCACACCGCGTGAGTCATCGACTTTCGTCGAGAGACTGTTGGGAGAGTCATGAACGCTGAGCGCTCGGAGTCGGCCGTGCCCGAGGCAGCATGGTTCAAGAGCAGTTACAGCACGGGCGGAGGCGGTGAGTGCGTGGAGGTGGCCGCCATGACGGCCTCCGTCCACGTCCGGGACTCCAAGAACCGCACCGGTCCGGCACTCACCGTGTCCCCGGACGTCTGGGCGTCGTTCGTCGGGCTCGTCACCGGCCCGTCCGCCTGACCGGAGAGCACAGCCCGCCCGCACAGTGAGGGTCCTGCCGCGCGTGTTCACCCGCCCGGCAGGGCCCTCGCCGTTCCGGGTCCGCTGTCAGCGAATACGCCTGGGCGTTCCCCGCGCGTGGTGCTTGGGTGGCGGGATGGAGATCCTGGTACTGGGTGGAACGGCGTGGGTGGGCCGGGAGGTGGCGCGGCTGGCTTTGGCGCGCGGTCACCGGGTGACGTGCCTCGCGCGGGGCGAGAGCGGCGAAGTCGCGGACGGGGCGCGGCTGGTGGCCGCCGACCGGCGCGAACCCGGTGCGTACGAGCCGCTGCTCGACCGCGAGTGGGACGCCGTGGTCGAGGTGTCGTGGCAGCCGGGTTTCGTCCGCGGGGCACTCGACGCCCTGGGTGGCAGGGCCGGGCACTGGACCTACGTCTCCTCCTGCAATGCCTACACCTCCCACGGCACCCCCGGCGCGGATGAGTCGGCGGCCCTGCTCGCCCCGACCGACCGGAGCGAGGTGGACCGCTCGCTGTACGGGGAGGCGAAGGTCGCCTGCGAGCAGGCGTCGGCGGCAGCCGTGGGCGACCGCCTGCTCATCGCGCGCTCCGGCCTCATCGGCGGCCCGGGCGACCACACCGGGCGCTCCGGCTACTGGGCGGCCCGCGCCGCGCGCGATCCACACGGGCCGATGCTGGTTCCCGGCACACCTGACCTGCCCACCCAGGTAGTTGACGTACGGGACCTCACCGCATGGCTGCTCGACAGCGCGGAGGCGGGGGCCACCGGCACGTACAACGCCGTCGGCCCGGTCGGCCCGTTCAGCGAGTGGATCGAGCTGTCCCGAAGCATCGGTGGGCACACCGGCCCGGTGGTGACGGCCGACTCGGCATGGCTGCTCGCGAACGGCGTGGCCGAGTACATGGGGGACGAGTCCTTGCCGATGTGGCTGGTCGAGCCGGGCTGGGAGGGCTGGTCCGCCCGTGACGGCTCGGCGGCGCGCGCCGCGGGCCTCCGCCACCGCCCCCGGGCAGAACTGCTGACCGACACCCTGCGCTGGGAACGCGAGCAGGGCCTCGCCCGGCCCCGCCGCGCCGGCCTGAGCGCGGGCCGCGAGCGCGAACTGCTGGACGCCTGGCGGAAGACGGCGCCGTCATGACCCGGGAAGAAGACGAGGTGGGCGCGGCCGTACGCCGCTCCGGCACCGGCACGGCCTGCCGGGAGGTGATCGCTGTGCTGCGGGTGGCGCGCAGGGTGTCATGTGACCGATGGTCGCCGAGCGGGCCGTGATCCGGTTGATCCGGAGGCTCGGTGGTGCGGACCGGAGCCGCAGCCGGTGGACGGAACCTGCTGGTCCGGACATCGCCTCACGCACCGCCGTGTGAGAGAGCGGTGGCCCGGATGGGCAGGTCGCCGTCGCGGAGCGGCCGTCCGCTGCGTCCGTTGCCGGCCGCGACGAGCTCGGCGAGGATGGACAGGGCGCTCTCGGCGAGGGAGGTTCCGCCGAGGTCGAGGCCGGCCGGCCCGTGCAGGCGGTCGAGCCCCGGGGTGCCTGCCAGGCGCCGCAGGCGTTGGGCATGGGTGGTCCGGCTGCCCAGGGCGGCGACGTATCCGGCCGGGCCGGTCAGGGCGGCGCGGAGGGCGCGGTCGTCGATGCGTGGGTCGTGGCTGAGCGCGACGACCGCGTCGTGGGCGTCGAGCGGGTGGCGGGTGATCCACTCGTCGGGCCAGGTGCGGACGGCCGTGACGGGGGCCGGGAAGGCTCCGGAGGCGGCATGGGCGGGCCGGGGGTCGAGGACGACGGTCCTGCGGTGCAGCGGGGCGGCCAGAGCGGCGAGTACCGCTGCGAGGTCGGTGGCACCGACCAGCAGCAGCCGCGGCCGCTGCCCCAGCTCTTCCGTGTGGGCGGGGCCGTCGTCGGGCAGCCGGCTCACGGTGGCGGCCACCGACCAGGTGTACGGCGGCCGCAGCTGGACCCGGACCGCGAGCGGACGGTCCTCGGTCAGTGCCGTGGTGATCGCGGAGTGGACGGGCTCGGGCGGCGCGGCCACGACCAGGACCCGCAGGTCACCGGCGCAGGCGGGCGCTTCCTCCCAGGGCAGCAGGTGTTCCCCGGGCGACACGGTCGTCACGTGCGGCGCCGTTCCGGCCAGGACCTCGCGGGCCTTCTCCAGGACGATGCCCTCGACGCAGCCGCCCGACAGCGAGCCCCGCCACGTACCGTCCCCGGCGACCGCCATGGTGGCGCCGAGTGGCCGTGATCCGGGGCCGTCGCGGCCCACCAGCCGGGCCAGCACCACCGGCCGGCCCGCGCGGTGATGGGCGTCGGCGAAAGGCCAGATCTCGCGCAGCACATGTACCTCCTCTCCTGGCGGGGTCTGCGGCGGGACGGATGGCGGTCCCCCGGCGCGGCTGGACCGCCGATCGACGCGGACGAGTCACCGCGGTGAGTCACCGCGGAGGGTGTTCCTCCAGGACCCGGTCCAGGCGGATCGGGAGGGACCGCCGGCGGGTGCCGGTGGCGTGCCAGACGGCATTGGCGATCGCGGCCGCGGTGCCCACGGTGCCGATCTCGCCGACGCCTTTGATGCCCGACGGGTCGCCGGGTTCGTAGTCCTGGACGAAGTCGGCTTCGATATCGGGGATGTCGGCGTGGGCGGCGATGTGGTACCCGGCGAAGTCGGCGTTGACGTGCCGGCCCGTGACGGGGTCACGGCTGCCCTCTTCGTGCAGGGCCATGGACAGTCCCGTGATCATTCCGCCGATGACCTGGCTGCGGGCCAGGAGCGGATTGACCACCCGGCCCACCGCGAACATGCCCAGCAGCCGCCGGACGCGCACTTCGCCCGTGGCCGGGTCGACCGTCGTTTCGCAGAACACGGCGCTGTACGCGTGCCGTTCCATGGGGGGCAGCTTGCCGAGTGAGGCGGTGGTGTCGGCCGTGACGGTCAACGGCAGTGCGGCGCCGCGCAGTTGGGAGCGCAGTTCCGCTGCGGCCTCGGTGATCGCCCATGACCAGGACGTCGTTCCCCGGGATCCGCCGGCGCTCCAGGCCGGTCCGAGGTCGCTGTCCGCGATGACGAGCCGTATCCGCTCGGGACCGGTGTGCAGCGCCTCGGCCGCCACCGCGGTCAGCGCGGTGCGTGCGCCCGTTCCGATGTCGGTGGCGCCGACGGCCACGGTGAAGGTTCCGTCGGTCTCGGCGGTGACCGACGCCGAGGAGGGCAGGGCGCCCGCGGAGAAGGACGTGGCCGCGAGCCCGGTGCCGACCAGCAGTCGTCCCTCTCTCCGCCTGCGCGGGCGGTGGTCGCGCGTGGCCCAGCCGAACCGGCGGGCGCCCTCGCGCAGGCACGGGACGAGGTTGCGGTTGCTGAACGGCAGGCCCGATACGGGGCCCACGGTGGGCTCGTTGCGCAGCCGGAGTTCAAGGGGGTCCATGCCGAGGCGTTCGGCCACCTCGTCCATGGCGGATTCCAGCGCGAACGAGCCGGGTGTCGCGCCGGGACCGCGTACCGAGTACGGGGGCAGGATGTCGAGCGGGACCGCGGTGCGCCGGGTGCGGATCGCCGGTGCCGCGTAGAGGGTGTTGGACAGTTCGGTGCAGTTCTCGAGGTACTCCGCGAGCTTGGAGACCTCGAAGGCCGCGGCGTGGTCGAGTGCCCGGAGACGGCCGTCGGTTCCGGCCCCGATGCGGATGCGCTGATCGGTCGCCGGTCTGGGCGACACCGCCTGGAAGACCTGTTTCCGGGTGAGGGTGACCCGTACCGGACGGCCGAGCACCGTCGTGGCCATGGCCGCGAGGACGAGTTGAGGGCCGCAGCCCGCCGACTTGGAACCGAAACCGCCCCCCACGTGCGCGGCGCGGACCCGCACCTGCTGCGGGTCGAGGGAGAACAGCGTGGCCACGGTCATGGCGGTCAGGAAGGGCCCCTGGGTGGAGTCCAGGATCTGCAGACGTCCGTCCTCCCACCAGGCGGTCGCGGAGTGCGGTTCCATGGCGGCGCCGTGCTGCTGGGGCGTGTGGTAGCGCTCGTCGACGACCACCGGGCTCGCGGCCAGTTCCGCGTCGACGTCGCCGATGGTCGCGTCCTCGCCGAAGAACGACACCGCCGGCCGGCCGGCCGGGTGGTCGAGGGAGAAACCGGTGTCGTGCGGTGCCTCCTCGTACGTCACCCGCAGCGCAGCGGCCGCCGCCCGGGCCTGTTCGATCGTCTCCGCCACCACCAGCGCGATCGGCCGGCCGGAGCAGGGGATCTCGTCGTTCTGCAGCAGGTGCATGCCGCCGTCGGGGCCGAAGAACGATCCCGCCTCCGGGTTGAGCCGGGGCGCGTTGCGGTGGTCGATCACGCCCCGCACCCCGGGCATGCCCTCCGCGGCGGAGACGTCGATGCCGGCGATGCGTCCCCGGCTCACCGTGGAGGTGACGACGTGGCCGAAGGCCAGGTTCTCCATCGGCTCGTCGGCTGCGTAGCGCACGCTTCCGGTGACCTTGGCGGGGCCCTCCACCCGGGCCTGCGGCGTTCCCACGGGGGACATGGGCCGGTCCGCCGGGTCTGTGCGCGGGGCGGCGGTGGGGTGCCCGGCCGGTTTCTCCGCGTCCGCGGACGCGCCGGCAGAGATGGGGTTCATGCGTGGCTCTCTCCTTGATGGCCGTGTGGCCGGTCGTCACTCGGTCCGGTCGTCACTCGGTCCGGTCGGCGAGTTCGGTCAGGACGGCCTCGATGAGATTGCGGGCCAGGGTGACCTTGTACGCGTTGTCGCGCAGCGGCCTGGCGGCGGACAGTTCCGCGTCGGCGGCGGCGCGGAAGCTGCCGGTGGTGGCGGACCCGTCCCGCAGGACGGCTTCGGCGGTCCGGGCCCGCCACGGCTTCGAAGCCAGCCCGCCGAGAGCGATCCGCACGTCTGCGACCCTTCCCTCACGCACGTCGAGGGCCGCTGCGACCGACACGTTGGCGAAGGCGTAGGACGCGCGTTCGCGGATCTTGCGGTAGCGCGCTCGCGGGAGAGCCGCGGAGGACGGCAGGCCGACCGCGGTGATCAGGGCGCCCGGCGGCAGCACCGTCTCACGCCGCGGTGTGCCGCCGACCGGTGGATAGAACTCCGGCAGCGGGATCTCACCGGATCCGTCCGGCGTCTCGTAGTGCACCACCGCGTCATACGCGGTCAGGGCCACCGCCATGTCCGACGGGTGGGTGGCCACACAGTGCTCGGACCAGCCGAGGACGGCGTGGTTGTGGTGCTCCCCGAGGAGCGCGGAGCACCCGCTGCCGGGAGCCCGCTTGTTGCAGGGCTGGGACGGATCGGCGAAGTAGGCGCACCGGGTCCGCTGCAGCAGGTTGCCGCCGACGGTGGCCATGTTGCGCAGTTGGCCCGAGGCCCCCGCCAGCACGGCCTGGCTCAGCGCCGGATAGCGGGCGCGCACCCCGGGGTGGGCAGCCGCATCGCTGTTGCTCGTCGTCGCCCCGATGACGAGCCCGCCGTCCGGCGCCTCACGGACACCGCCGAGCGGCAGGTGACGTACGTCCACCAGCCGGGTGGGTGCCTCCACCCCGTCCTTCATCAGGTCGACGAGGTTCGTACCGCCACCCAGATACCGGGCGCCGTCGTCCCCGGCGACCAGGGTGAGAGCCTCCCGCACCCGGGCGGGCCGGTGGTAGGCGAACTCCTTCACCTCGCCACCTCCTGGCGGGCCGCCGCCTCGAGCACGGCACGCACGATGGACGGGTGGGCGCCGCACCGGCAGAGATTGCCGCTCATGCGCTCCCTCACCTCGGCGGCATCCAGCTCGGGCGCGGGAGCGCCCGGGGGGAGTTCGGCGGTCACCGCACTCGGCCGGCCCTCCGCGTGTTCGGCCAGCATCCCGGCAGCCGAGCAGAGCTGCCCGGGAGTGCAGTATCCGCACTGCAAGCCGTCGAGCCGCACGAACGCCTCCTGGAGCGGCGACAGTCCACCATCGCCGGAAAGGCCCTCCACCGTGGTGACCTCCGTGCCCTCCGCGGCGACCGCCAGTGTCAGGCACGACACCACCCGCCGGCCATCGACCAGCACCGTGCAGGCACCGCACTGCCCGTGGTCGCAGCCCTTCTTGGAACCGGTGTGGCCGATGTCCTCACGCAATACGTCGAGCAGCGTCCTGCGATTGTCGACACTCAGGCCGCACACCACGCCATTCACGCGGAGCGAGATCTCGCTGCGGGTGTCGTCCGTCATCCTTTTCCTCTCGTCGCATGCGGCGGAGCCATGCGTGTGCAGTGCATCGCACATGCCGGGAACATCCACAGCATTCGTCCCCGGGGAAATCCTTCGAGGCGGTGTCCATTCTGCCGACGCCGCAGGCGAAAGAATTGCCCAGAACTGGCGGACCCTTGCCCGATCCTCTCGTCCGCACCGGACGGTGAACGGATTGTTGGCCCTCCTCCACCGGAGTGCTTCAATCGGGCCATGTCGCTGGATGAGCTCCGTACCCTGCTGGCCCGTCACGCGCGATCCGACAGCTACACCACCGCCATCGAGGGGGTTCAGATCGGCCGGGCGGAGCGGGCCGACGCGCCGTCGGCGTCGATGAGCGGAACGGTCATGGCGCTGATCGCCCAGGGCGCCAAACGTCTCGCGCTGGGCGACCGCGTCTTCGACTACCACGCCGGGCAGTACCTCGTCGCATCGGTCGACCTGCCCGTCACCGGCCACTTCACCGAGGCCGGCCCGCGCGAACCGGCTCTGGGTTTCGGCCTGTTGCTGGAGTCGTCGACGATCGCCGAGATGCTGCTGCAAGCGGCTCCCGGCACCGTTCCGCGGAACGGCTCCGCAGCCCCGGCCATCGCCGTCAGCGACGCGTCCGACGAGCTTCTCGACGCCGTGGTGCGGCTGGTCCGCCTGCTCGACCGCCCTCGCGACGCCGGCATGCTCGCGCCGCTGGTCAAGCGGGAGATCCTGTGGCGGCTGATCACCGGCGAGCAGGGGGCGACGGTCCGCCAGATCGGCCTCGCCGACAGCAAGCTCTCCCACATCGCGAGGGCCGTGCAGTGGATCCGGGAAAACTACAGAAACCCGTTCCGTGTGGAGGACGTGGCGGCGGTCATCGGCGTGAGTTCCTCGACGCTGCACCGCAATTTCCAGGCTGTGACGGGAATGAGCCCGATTCAGTTCCAGAAGCGGATACGTCTGCACGAAGCCCGGCTGCTGCTCGCCACACATCCCAGGGACATCGCCTATATCGGCTACCGCGTGGGCTACGACAGCCCGTCCCAGTTCAGCCGCGAATACCGGCGCCTCTTCGGTGCCCCACCGAGCCATGACGCCGTTCGCTGGTCAACCGGTCCGGCGGACGGAGCCGCGCCCCACCGGTGAACGGTCCGGGCGTGAACCCCGTTCCATCTTAGAAGAGCCTGTATGAGACCGCGTTATGGGGCAGCCGCGCATCGCACACTTCGGCCGTACTCTCGCCTTACAGCAAAGCATTCTTTCACTCCGGCCGACGCCGGCGTATCACTTCACGGGCACTTTCATTCCGAATAGTTTCTCTGCATTTCGGAACGCAATCTTTTCCTTGTCTTCGCGTGGCAAATCGACTCCGCGGAACCAGTCCGTCTGCTCTTTTATGTCCGCGAACGGGTAGTCGGTTGCGAACATCACTCGATCCACGCTTATGTACTTCAGCAGGAGATCGAGCAGTTCGGTCTGGGGGAATGCGCTGGTTGTGACCCAGAAGTTGTCCTGGAAGTATTGCCCGAGGGGCTTCTCGAGCGAGTCTTCGGTCGGCTCGCCCATGTCATTGACGATCCGCTCGTAGTAGAAGGGAAGACCTTCGCCCATGTGGCCGATGATGATTTTCAGTTTGGGGAATCTGTCGAAAACCCCGTACGCGATCATCCGAATGCATTGGGTCAGCACCTCCTGGTGCCAGCCATATCCAGACCCACTGAAAATGTAGTCCTGGTACTCTTCCGTGTATTCAGACCGTGTGGTGCTGTAGTAGATCTTGAAGACCTCGTCAGCCGGATAGCCGGGATGCAGGTAGATCGGCACATCGAGAGCAACGGCACGTGCCAGCACAGGCTCGAAATCGGGATGATCGAGATACTTCTTCGCGATGTGTCCGTTGGTCAGTGCGCCCAAGAAGCCATCTTCCCGAACCGAGCGTTCCAGTTCGTCCGCCGCCGCCTCCGGGCTCTGCAAGGGCAAGGTGGCGAAAGCCTTGAAGCGGCCCGGATATTTGGCGATTGGCCCGTCTACAAGTTGCCGGTTAAGACGATAGGCAAGGTCGATGCCCCTTTGCCCAGGGACATTTTGTACGGAGGGTGTATGAGCAGAGAGGATTTGAACGTTGAGTCCCCCCGCATCCATAGCGCCGATGCGGCGTTGACCCAGATCCGAAAGACCAATTTCCTCAAGGAACGCTATGTGTTCCTGATTGATGGAGTTCAGCTTCATCAACGCGGGAGTCGAAAAGGTCTCCTCCGTGCCGATGAAGGGCAGGTCCCGGTCTCGCAATGCAATGTCCGGATTCTTGTCCGGAGCCTTGTTCCCGTCCACTGCCGAAACGGCGGCATACGCGGACAAGCCGGCACCAGCGCCAAGTGCCGTGGAAGCGGCCAGAAAGCCGCGGCGTCCCATAGACTTCATGTCAGTCTCTCCTCAGGTGTTTGTGTGGTGTGGTATCCGTACGGCATCCGTCTGCGAGATGCTTCAGTACGGCGGCTGTGGTGGAGCTGACGACCCGCCCGCGTGCGCGCTGTGCGGGCCGGCCGCGCCGGGCCCCGCGCTGTTGTCGGCGTGCGACCCGCGGGCGGCGACAGGGAACGCCGTCACCAGCGCCATGGCGCCCACCCAGGATCTCAACCGCCCGGGCGGCGCTTTCCCTGACGGCGTTACCTTGACAACCATCAACGCCTCCTACACACGAGTTGCCTCGCTCATCTGACGCCGACTTCGTACCAAGCGAATCTGAGACGACCGTTAGAAGGCTCCTGACACGATCTCCCAGCCGGCGCCCGTCTGCTCACCGATCTGGCCGACAAGACCGGGTTGACCAGCGGGTTCGTCCAAGCATTGGGCCTGAACCGGCAGCGCCGGCCAACGCGCGAACCAGGCCGCGTCGCGGTCGACCTGGCAATGCCCGCGCCCGACGGCGGCGGCAGCCTGTGTGACGGCGCCCAGGTCGTCGAGCTCACCGACCATCCCGACCCCGGCGTGCTGGCCGCGTTCCCGGCCGGCACCCGGCTGGTCTGCCGCCGGGAACACCCCCACCCCGGCGCGCAACTGTCACTGTTCGACCAGGTCAACGGTATGCGGCATCAGGTCTTCGCCACTGACACACCCCACGGTGGCGGCTCGGTCCCATTCCTTGAAGTGCAGCACCGCTGCCACGCCCGCGTCGAGGACCGCATCCGCACCGGCAAGACCACCGGGTTCGGCCGGTTCCCGTCGCGGCAGTTCGCCATCAACCAAGCGTGGCTCGAACGCGCTCTGACCGGCATCGACCTGCTCGCCTGGACCCAAACCCTGCTCCTGGACGGCGCCCTCGCCACGGCCGAACCGAAGAAGCTGCGCTACCGGCTGCTGCACGTCGCCGCGAAACTGAGCCGCACCGCCCGCACCACGCTCGTCGGCAGCCGCGTTGTCGCCGCCAAGCCAGCGAAGCTACCCCACCTGCCCGGGGTGAATGCCTCTCCACTGCCGGATTTACACCATGGAATGGAGTCTCACCCCGAAAGCCCCGATAGGCGGCAATTGCCGGGCAGACTCGGCCACATGGTCCAGGCCGCACCCCCTCGGAAGGAAGGCACATCCATGCCCAGGATTCGTCGCACCGCCGTCGCCGCGTCCACCGCCGTACTGACCTTGTCCGGCCTTGTCGCCGCCGGCACCGCGCCCGCCTCGGCCGAGCCGGGCTCCTTCGACCTCATCAACAAGAAGGACGGCTCGCGTCTCGCCCTGGTGGACAACAACACCGTGGCCGAGGGCGCCTTCGCCAACAGCCTGCGGGACCCGGGCTGGAAGTACAGCACGGAGGAATGGACGTCACAGGTCGTCGGCGACCGTCAGCACGACGACACGTACAACCGCGTCCTCAGGAACGTGGCGGCGAACAAGTGCCTTCAGCCGCTGACCGATTCGCCGACGCGCGGGATGCGAGTCGTCGTGAAGACCTGCAACGGGTCGGAGCTCCAGAAGTGGAACCTCCAGCACGAGACGATCTCCGGCACGAACTCGCGCTGGCAGATCTGGCGTCCCGTCGTCAACAAGCGTCTCGCGCTGACGCTCGACAAGTACGGGAACGGCAGCTGGAACACGCTCTACCTCGACACCTCCTACCCGTCGTCCGACAGGCTCTGGGTTCTCCGGCCGAACGACCAGCCCTGGCATTACTGACGCTCCGCAGGCCGCCCGTCGGACACGGCGTTCCGTAAAAGCGCGAGCCGGCGGGCCGGCCGGGGAGGCCGATCCGGCTGGTTGCGTCACAGCACGGCAGTTGTCGCGTGCGCAGACTTGCCGCCCGGGAAGAGACCCCTCAGCCCAGTCCGATCCCGGCGATGACCGGGAGGTGGTCGCCGCCGGTCGTCGGCAGGGTTCCGATGTGACCGACGGTCGCGGAGCGGGCCATGATCTGGTCGATCCGGGCCACGGGGAAGGCGGCGGGGAAGCTGAAGGCGAAGCCCCGGGCCGGCACGTTCATCTGCGAGGTCAGCGGGGCCAGCCCGCGGTCGTCGACCGTGCTGTTGAGGTCGCCGAGGAGTATCACCGTGCCGAGTTCCTCGGCGGCGACGGCCTTGCCCAGCAGGTCGGCGCTTTCGTCGCGCCGGGAGGAGGCCAGGCCGGCCGCGTGGAGGCGGACCGAGGGCAGGTGCGCGACGTACACCGCGACCTCACGGTGCGGAGTTCGGACGGCGGCCCGTAGTCCGCGGCTCCAGGGTTCTGTGATCCCGGCGGGTTTGATGTCCAGTTCTTCGACATCGGTGAGCGGGTGTTGCGACCAGAGCCCGACGGTGCCCACCACCGCGTGGTACGGGTAGTGCGGGGCGAGGGTTCTCTCGTAGACCGGCAGCGCCGCGGGGAGCAGTTCCTCCAGGGCGATGAGGTCGGGCTCGGCATCGGCCAGGGTGCGGGCCGTGCCGGCGGGGTCGATGTTCTCGTCGCTGACGTTGTGCTGCACCACGACCAGGTTGTGCGCACCGGGCTCGTCCCCGGGCAGCAGCAGGCCGCCGAAGAGGTACGTCCAGGCCGCCACCGGCAGGAGCAGGGCCAGCAGTGCGACAGCCGAGCGGCGCAGCAGTGCCAGGCCGAGCAGCACCGCGATCACCAGGCCGGACCAGGGCAGGAAGGATTCGAGCAGGCTCCCCAGGCGGCCGGGGGTGTTCGGGACCAGCCGGTGGAACGCCAGCAGCACTGCTGTCAGCACGGCCGGAAAGGCGAGCATCCGCCCCCGTGTCCGGGATGACCGGTTGCCCGCCTTCCCGGCCGCCGACCACCACCTGGCCCTCTCGGGTGTTGCTCTCCCCGCCGCCGATGTCGCGCTGCTGTTCCGCTCTCCCATGGTTTCCCGTCCGCTTGGCCTGTGCCTTCGTTCCTGCCCGTCAGGACGAGCCGCCCGGTGCGGCGGGTTCTGTTCTCCGCGGGTGGGACGGCGCACATCCGTGGGGCCCGGGAGGCGGAACGGAGCCCGCCGTCCGGGCGTCCGGGGTCCGGGAGATCAGCGGTTCGCGGTGCCGGAGGACTCGGGAGACGGGGGTGAAGACCCGGTCTCAGTGGCACGGACAGACAGTGGCAGATGTACTACCACCAGGCCACGCCCATTCCGCCCGGCCAAACGTGACCGTCCCGCCGCACCCCGCTCCGGTGATGGGGCGGGCCGACGGTCATCGCCGTAACCGCTGAACCTGCTCAGAACCCTGGGTCCGGCGTTTCCAAGTGTGCGATCTCCCGGGGGAAGTAGGCCTCCACCCCTTCCCCCTTCGCGTACAACTCGCGCAGGAAGGCACGGGACCGCGCCACGACGTCCGATTGGGTGAAGCGCGTGGCGCCGTCGGGCGCGCCCGCAGGGGTGTAGTCGAGAACGTAGACGGCCTCGGAGCCCAGCACGCACAGTTCGGGCAAGGGCTCCTCCCGCTCGTACGACGCGACCCGCTCCGCTTCGAGCACGGACACCTGCTCCCCGTACTCCTGCTTGACATGCAGGACGTTCAGCTCCCACTGGATATACGGCGTGACGGGCCGCTCGACGACCCGCACCCGGTGCAGGCCGATACCCGATTCGGTGATCTTCCCGAACTCCTCCTCGTACGCCGGGCGCAACTCCTCGATCAATTGCAGCGAGTGCCCCCAGTCGCCACTGCGGAATGCCACATAGCTTGGGAAGTCACCTTCGTCATAATGCTGCATACGCTCCAGCTTCCAGAAGCCCTCGGCCCCGATACGCCAGAAGCGCTCCATGAAGTCGGGTGTGTAGGACGCCTGTTCAAGCCGGGTTCCGTGGGCACCATCGAAAATCTCATGCATTACGGGGAATTCCTCTCCTTCACAGTGGCTCGCCGGGACCGACACCATGAACGGGAAGGTGAGGGGCAGGGCCGCCCACAGCACCACGGCCGCGAGGATACGGTGCGCCGTTGTGTTCGGCGGCACCAGGGCAAGCAACAAAACCGCCGTGGAGGCGACAGCGAGATTGACCCCGATACCGGCGAGGTAGACGGTCAGTCGATGGCGGCGGGGAGCGAGTTCGATACCGCTGATATCGGTCTGCATCACACGGAATTGAAGCCGCGTTCCGAAACTTATCCTCCCGGGAACGTCCGCAGCCCTTGCCACAGCGAGATGCGCGACCTCGTGCAGGAAGACACGAGTGTCGCGGGCCTCCCCTTTGCCTGGCCATTACCGAGCCGGGCCCGCCAACGTACTGATGGGTAGCGGAGGGCACATCTGCGGCTTCCGGGTGAGGCCCACCAGTTCCTCTGCAGGTTGTTTTCCGTCCCGGACAGCCGTGACATAGGCCTTCGCCTGCTGTTGTCCCAACAACGGGGCCTGCTTCCGTAGGTGGCGTATCGCGGCCATGGTCCCGTCGGAGCACACGAGTGCCAGGACATCTGTGATCAGCGGATCGGGTGGTCGGACGCCTCTGACCTGTTGGAGGTAGAGCTCCTCCCAGCCTTCGCCGACGAACGTAGTGACAGGGATGTGGTGAATGCTCCCGTCCTGTCGGTCCACCAGATAGGGACCATGGCCCACCAACATCTTCCCGATATCGCGGCTGCGGATGTACTCCACCGATTGCATGAAGACCAGCCACCCGAGGGCGTGCTCCTCCACATCGAGGACAGCGAGCTCGGGCGGCCCTGCCATCCATGGTGACTTCTGCCGCTCTCTCGACAGCAGGTCCTCGACCAGTTCCACGGCGCGTTCCTTGGTGACCACATCCCTCATCTTTCACCACAGCGCAACCGGTTTCGATTCCGACCGGACCAGTCGCACATCCCCAGATCGAGACCTCAAACGCGGCGCCCCCTCGGACGTCATCGGTGCCTGGAGGGGGAGTGGACACCGGCCGCGAAGGTACATCGCTGGGCGTCCCCGGCTCCCGGTCAGCGTGCCGTGTCCGATGACTCCGGGGAAGGGGTGAAAACCCGGTCGCAGTGCGGCCAGTCGCGGAAGTCCCGGTGCTGGTCCCACAGGCGCTTGGCGGCGCGGATGTTCCACTCCGGGTCCAGGGCTTGGCGCGGGGTGCCGCCGAGGTCGCGCAGGCGGATGTCGGAGATCTGGAACACGCCCCAGTTCCTGGAGCCGTTGGTGTTCGGGAGGATGTGCAGCGGGTCGAGGAAGGACTGGCAGTCGGCGATGACGACGGCCCGGTCCGGTGCTTCGGTGAACACCTCGCGGATGCGCTGGCGCACCTTCTCCGGCGGCCACACGCTCATCTTCACCGGCTGCTCGTATAACGCCTTCTTGGTGGCGTCGCCCACGACCCCGTTGGGTTTGAGGCCGGCGAGCACCTGGAAGGCGGTGACTCTTCGCTGGGTCTGCGGGCCGAAGTTCCCGTCCACGTCGATGTCCGCGCCCTTGGCGTGCAGCAGTTGCTGCACCTCCCGTGCGCAGGCGTCGTGCTGGCCCATGGCCACGACAGGGCTGCAGGAGGCGGTGAAGAGCAGCCGCCGGCCGTTCTCGGCGGCCTCGCCGGTGCTGCCTGTGCTTCCGCCGTTCCCGGACGAGGACGTGAGGGTCGCCACGGTCCAGGCGGTGGCGCTCAGGGCGAGGGCCGCGGCGATGACCCCGACGGCGGCCCGGATCCGGCGCCGTCCCGGGGAGGCGGAGGGTGCGCGCTCGTTCCGGTGGTCATCGGCGGGAGCGGAGGGAGCCGTGGGAGCGGTGGGAGCGGGGGACGCGGTAGTCCCGGTGTGCTCGGCGGCGCTGTCCGGGGCGTCCTCCGTCCGGGGGACTGTGCCGGTCCGGGGGGCTTCTTCGGGCCGGGCGTCCCCCTCCGTCCCGCTCTTCGGGGAGGGCGTTGTTCCGCCGCCCGCCTCGGTGCCGCCGGCCGGTCCGGTGTCGCCGACGGGTCCGGTGTCACTGGCCGGTGCGGTGCCTGTGTCTGCCTCGGCGGCGGCTTCGGCAGATCTGGCGCCTTCGGCGGAACCGGCCGCCCCGGCCCCATCCGCCGACTGGCGTCCCCGCTCCGCCGGTTGGCGTGTGCCGGTCCGCCCCGCCGCCCCCGGTCGGACCGGCTCCCCCGCCGTCTCCCGGCCGCGCCTCTCCCCCGCCGCGTCCCCCTCTCGTTCCCCCGCCGCGTCCCGTTCCCGGGCCGCGTCCGCCAGGGCCCAGAGGCGGTGCAGCGTGCGCAGCTCGTCCGGGGCCGCTCCGCAGGCGACGGCGAGCCGGTGGAGGCTTCCGTAGTCCTGCGGGACGGAGGTCCCCCGGCAGTAGCGGTGCAGGCTGGAGCCGCTCATCCCGGACTTCCTGGCCAGCGCCTCGTAGCTCATTCCGGACCGGTCCTTGAGCGAACGCAAGAACGCGGCGAACCGCTCGGTTTCCCCGCACGCCGTCATCGGCGCACCCCCCCTTGCCACACCCTGCGGGACGGTGGTCGGCCCGCCCCCGGCCCCACTCTGCCACGGAACGCCGACAGCGCATCCCACTTCCGTCCCAGCCGTCCCGCAACGTGCCAGGCGGGACCGCCGCACCGTCCCAGGCGTCCCGTCCCGGCCGATCTCCTTGCCCGTTCCGGCGCCCGGTTGCGAGCGTCTAGCCCGTTCCGCACGAGCCAACGAACTCCGAGGAGACGGGCCCATGCACTTCCTTTCCGTACTCAAGGGGCGCCGGACCGCGCCCCTGCTCGCCGCCTTCACCCTCAGCGCGGCGGCCGCCACGGCCTTCGTCCTGCCGGCGTCCTCCGCCACCGCGGCGCCGGCCGCGCCCGCGGCCGTGGACTGCGCGACGGGCGACGTGTGCTTCTGGACCGGTTACGACTTCACCGGCAAGAAGTGCGCCTGGGACATCGCCGACCCCGACTGGCAGAACGGGGCCGTCAAGTGCTCCTGGGCCGCCACCACCAACGTCAAGTCGGTGTGGAACGCCGGGACCGGCAGCTACTCGGGCGTGGCCTACTACAAGGGCGCCAACTACACCGACCGGGTGGGCTGCACCCGGAACCAGCACGGCGGCAATCTGGCCGGCACCTACAAGGTCCGCTCCCACAAGTGGATCACCGGTAGCTGCGGCTGACGGCTGCCCCGGATGACCCGCCTCCCCGGGAGGGGGCCGGACCCGACCCCACCGGGTCCGGCCCCGGCCGGCCGGGCGCCGCGGCGGCGGACGACGGGCGGCGCACGACGTGCGGGCGCGGGGGGCCTGCACGCCGCCGCCGTCCGTAGGGGCTCCCGCCGCGGCCGCACCGACCACGCGGCCGCGGCGGACCGCCCCCTTCCCGCTCCCCGTTGGCAGAAAGCGCTTCCCGCCCTCTCGACAACCCCCTCCCGCCCCACCAGGCTGCTACCCGGCCGGGGGACGGACGAGAGGAGACGCCCGTGAGGCGCAGGACGTTACTGACGGCGGCCGGCGGGGTGCTGCTGGGCACCGCCGCGGCCCCGGGCACGGCGCACGCCGACGCGACGGTGCGGGTGGAGCCGGGCACCGACTACGGGGCCTGGGAGGGCTGGGGCACCTCGCTCGCCTGGTGGGCGAACGTCTTCGGCGACCGGGACGACTTCGCCGACGCCTTCTTCACCCTCGGCGACGTCCCGTACGACGGCCGTACGCTCCCCGGCCTGGGGCTGAACATCGCGCGCTACAACCTCGGCGCGTGCAGCTGGAACAGCGTGGACGGCGAGTCGATGGCGGTCTCGCCCAACATCCCCCGCTTCAAGCAGATCGAGGGTTTCTGGCAGGACTGGCGCGACGAGAATCCCGACTCCGCCGCCTGGAACTGGAACGTCGACGCCAGGCAGCGGGGTGCCCTGCTCCGCGCTCACCGCCGCGGCGCCAAGGCGGAGTTGTTCTCCAACGCCCCGATGTGGTGGATGTGCCTCAACCACAACCCGTCCGGGGCGGCCGACGGCGGCAACAACCTCCAGCCGTGGAACCACCGGCAGTTCGCCACCTATCTCGCGGTCACGGCGCAGCGGTCCCGTGACGCCTGGGGCGTGCCGTTCGTCTCCGTGGAGCCGTTCAACGAGCCGTCCTCCGACTGGTGGCGGGCGGACGGCCGGCAGGAGGGCTGCCACATCGACGCCGGCGTCCAGGCCACGGTGCTGGGCCATCTCCGTGCGGAGCTGGACCGTCTCGGGCTGTCGGGCACGCCGATCGCCGCGTCCGACGAGACGAGCTACGACCTGGCCCGCACGACCTGGGCGTCCTTCGACGCGGGGACCCGGGCGCTGGTGGACCGGGTCAACGTCCACGGCTACCAGGGCTCGGGGGGCCGCCGGGATCTGCTGCACCAGGAGGTCACCGGCGCGGGCAAGGCGCTGTGGAACTCCGAGACCGGTCAGAACGACGCCTCGGGCCTGTCGATGGCCACCAATCTCTTCCTGGACTTCCGCTGGCTGCATCCCAGCGCGTGGGTCTACTGGCAGGTGATGGACCCCAGCCCGGGCTGGGCCATGATCGCGTACGACCCGGACACCCTGCGGCCGGGGGCCGTGCAGACCAAGTACTACGTGTTCGCCCAGTTCACCCGGCACATCCGGCCCGGGATGCGGATTCTCTCCACGAGTGCGGGCAACAGCATCGCCGCGTACGATCCGGACGCGCGGCGGCTGGTCGTCGTGGCGGTCAACCCGGACCAGGCGCAGACGCTGACCTTCGACCTCTCGCTCTTCGGACGGGCGGCGGGCGGGCCGGACGGCCGGGTGACGCGCTGGTCCACGCACACCTCCGGCGGCGGCGACCTCTACGTCCGGCGCACCGACACCCGTCTGACGGGGAAGTCCGTGAGCGTGCCGTTCGCGGCGGGCCAGATCCAGACGCTGGAGATCACCGAGGTGACGGAGTAGGGGCGGCCGGGCGGGCCCGGCGCACGGCCATGGGCCAGGGCCGTGGGCCGGGCCCGCGCTCAGTCGAGGATGTGCCGCAGATACGCGCGCGGGTCGTTGAGGTAGCGGCGCCAGTGGTCGACGAGGGCGAGGTCGCTCCACTCCGTCCGGCGCAGGCCGTGGTCGCCGACCTCGACGATGTCCGCGCCCGGCAGGGCGGTGAGCAGCGGGGAGTGGGTGGCGCAGATGACCTGACCGCCGTTCTTCACCAACTGGTCGAGATGGCCGAGGAGTTCGAGGCAGGAGGAGAACGAGAGCGCGGCCTCCGGCTCGTCCATGACATACAGCCCGGGGCGGAGGAACTTGCCCCGGAACGCCGCGAGGAAGCCCTCGCCGTGGCTGACGGAGTCGGGCGCGAACCCTTCCCGGTCGAGCGCGTCGAGGGCGGTCTCGGCGCGCAGGAAGAAGCCCGTGCGTGCGGACCAGTTGCCGAGCATGCGCCGTCCGCGCGGCGCCGCTTCGAAGCGGATGCGCTCGCCGAGGACCGACTTGCCGCGGTGGCTGGCGTAGCGCCATTCGTGCGAGCCGCCGTAGGGGTCGAGGCCGAAGCCCTCCGCCAGGGCTTCGACGAGGGTGGACTTGCCCGAGCCGTTCTCGCCGACGAGGAAGGTCACCGGTGCCGTGAAGCGCAGCCCGTCCGTCAGGAGGCCGCGCACACAGGGCACGGACCAGGGCCACTCCCCCTCGTCGTGCGATTCCACATGTGCGTACGCGCGTTCGACGATCACGGGCCGAGTCTCGCACAGGGCTCGCCGGGCTCGCCGGGGGTGCCGGGTGTACCGGGCGTGCCGGGCGCGCCCGGTCCGGTTACCGCGGTTCGCCCGGCAGCAGCGGTCCCGGCGGGGCCGTCTCGGCGAGGCTCACCAGGGCGGCGGCGATGGAGCGGACCTTCATGTTGGTGCGCTGCGAGACGTTGACCAGCAGCTGGAACGCGTCCTCGGGACCGCAGCGGCGTTCGGCCTGGATGATGCCGATGGCCTGGTCGATCGTCGCACGGGAGCGCAGGGCCTCCCGGAGCTGGGCCACCTCCCTCCGCAGCTCGTCCCGGCGCCGGGCGTCGTCCGCTGTCTGCACCAGGTGGAGGGCGTAGCGGCGCTGGGCGAACGCCGTGTGGGTGCGGGCCGTGGGGGTGTCGGCCTGCTGGTAGGCGTTCTCCACCGTGCTCAGTTCCTCGTGGAGGCCGGTGACGTCCTCCACATGGTGGAGAAGGCCCGTGACCTGCCCGTCCTCGTCCAGCACCGGGCTGTTCACGGGGCTCCAGTACTTCTCGCGGAAGCCGTTCGGACTGTCGCGGAAGGGGACGTCGTACTTCTGGACCTTCATCGTGTCCACGCCCCCTCCTGCCAGGACGCGGCGCAGCGAGGCACTCAGGTTGAGCACGCCGTCCGCTTCCGGATCGTGGGGGTTGTCGGGGAACGCCTCGAAGATGTGGAGCCCGGTCAGCTCCTCCCGCTCCCGGAACGTCGCGGCCGCGTAGGCGCGGTTGGCGTCGCGGATCACCAGGTCCGTCCCGAGTATGAGCAGCGGCGACGCGGTGGCGTGGAAGACGGCCTCGAAGTCGGTGCGGGGCGACGCGAAGCCGGTGCGGGGGGAGTCGAGCGGTGCCATGTGCCGAACGTACTCGACCGCACCGCCGCCGCCCACGCTCCGCTCACCCGGCGACACGGCGTTCTGCGTCACAGCCGGCCGGGGCCCCGCGCGCCGTCCCGGTCCCCGTCGTCTCCGCGCCGCCCGCGGACACCGCCGCCGCCCCGGCCGGCCGGTCCGCCGCCGGTCCCGCCTCCAGGACGACGACGGCGGGCGGCCGGTCGCGGCGCAGCCCGGCCAGGGCGACGAGCACGACGAGGGCGAAGGCGGCGCCGCCCAGGCCGAAGCTGAGCGTGTACTGGGTCTCGGCGGGCAGCGCGGGGGCGCCCGGCGGCAGGCCGGGGAGGGTGTTGGCGGCGAGGAGCGTGGTGACGACGGCGCTCGCCACGGAGCTGCCCACCGACCGGGAGATGGAGTTGATGCCGTTGGCGATACCGCTCTGGTGCGCCGGTACGCCGGCGACGATGAACGCGGGCAGGGTGGCGAAGCCGAAGGCCACGGCGATGCCGGTCAGGGCGCCTCCGGTGACGACCGCCGCGGGCGTGCCGTGGGCGAGGGCGAGCACGGCGAAGCCGGTGACTCCCGCGCAGGCTCCGGCGGCCAGGGTGATCCGGGCGCCGATCCGGCGGACCAGCGCCCCGCCGAGCTGGGCCGCCAGGAGTGAGGCCGTCGCCCCGGGCAGCAGATAGACGACGGAGGTCCGCAGCACGGAGGCGCCGAAGCCGTACCCCGCGATCTCCGGGGGTGTCTGCACCAGGTACGAGACGCCGATGAACTGGGTGAACAGGCCGAAGCCGAGCAGCACTCCGGCGATGTTGGTGAAGAGCACGGGCCGCAGCACGAACATCCGCATGTCCACCATCGGCTCCCGCACCCGGCGCTCCACCAGCGCCCACACGGCTGTCGCCACCGCCGCGCCCGCGAGGCAGCCGAGCACCCGGGGCGAGCCCCAGCCCCAGGCGTTGCCCTGGGAGACCGGCAGCAGGAAGAGGACCAGGGCGGTGGCGAGGAGGGCCGCGCCCGCCCAGTCCGTGCGGCCGCCCGCGGGGTGCGGTGACGGCGGGACGGCCAGGGCCACGGCCGCCAGGGCGACGGCCGACAGCACCGCGGCGAACCAGAAGACCCGGTCGTAGCCGGCCTCCGGGCCCCGTGTGAGCAGTCCCGCGCCGACCAGCGCGAATCCGCTGCCGAACGCCAGGGTTCCGCTGACGAACCCCATGGCGCCGGGCAGCCGGCCGGCCGGCAGCTCGTCGCGGAGGACGGAGAGGGCGAGCGGGAAGATCGCGGTGGAGGCTCCCTGCAGCACGCGGGCGGTGATCAGCAGGGGAAGCGAGCCGGCCGTGGCGGCGAGGACGGAACCGGCGACGGCCAGCGCCAGAACGCCGAGGAGGACGGGCCGCTTGCCGCGCTGGTCGCCGAGCCGCCCCAGCAGCGGGGTGGACACGGCGGCGGAGAGCAGGGTCGCGGTGATCAGCCAGCTCGCGGCGGAGGAGGTGAGGGACAGCTCGTCCCGGATGACGGGCAGGATCGGCACGACCAGGGTCTGCATCGTGGAGACGACCATGGCGGCCGGTCCGAGCGCCAGGACGAGAACGGGCGCGGGGACGGAGCCGGGGGCGGGGCGGGCGATGCGGACGCGGCCGGGGACGGAGCCGCGGCCCCGGTCCCGGCCCCGGACGCGGCCCCGGAACGGGGACAGGACGCCCCGGGGCCGCCGCGTGCGGTGTGCTGGTGGCATGTCGGTGTCGGTGCTTTCTGGGCGTGCGGACCCGGCCGGGTCCGGGGCCGGACCGGCCGGCAGCGCGGGTGACGCCGGCCGGGCCGGTGCGGGGACTCAGGCGAGCGGCACGTCCAGGACGGCCTTGTGGTGGCTGAACGCGGCGAGGGAGTGGCGGCCGTGGTAGTTGCCCATGCCGCTGGGGCCGACGCCGCCGAACGGCAGCTCGGGGACGGCGAGATGGTAGATGGGCAGGCCGAAGTTGAGCGCCCCGGAGGAGGTCTCGGCGGCGAGCCGCTCCCGCGTGACGTCGTTGTCCGTGAAGGCGTAGAGGGCGAGCGGCTTGTCGCGCTCGTTGATGAAGGCGATCGCCTCGTCGAGACCGTCCACGGTGACGATGGGCAGCACGGGGCCGAAGATCTCCTCCCGCATCACCGGTGCGTCCGGGTCCACGTCGGCCAGCACCGTGGGGGCGATGTACCGGTCGGCGCGGTCGTGGGTGCCGCCGGTCACCGTCCGCCCCGAGTCGAGGAGCGCCGCCACACGGTCGAAGTGGCGCTCGTTGACGATGCGCGCGAACGCGTCGGAGGACTGCGGGTCCGGGCCGAAGAGCTGCCCGATCACCTCGGTGAGGGCCGTTTCCAGGGCGCGGGCCGTGGCGGGGTCGGTGAGGACGTAGTCCGGGGCGACGCAGGTCTGCCCGGCGTTGGCGAACTTGGTGGCGGTGAGCCGCGCGGCCGTCGCTGCGACGTCGGCGTCGCGGTCGACGAACGCCGGTGACTTGCCGCCGAGTTCGAGCGTCACCGGGGTGAGGTGCTCGGCGGCCGCCTTCATGACGATGCGGCCGACCGTGCCGTTGCCGGTGTAGAAGACGTGGTCGAAGCGCTGGGCCAGCAGGGCGGTGGTCTCCGGGACGGCCCCCTCCACCACGGCGACGGCGTCGGCGTCCAGGTACTCCGGCAGCAGCCGGGCCATCAGCGCCGACGTGGCCGGGGACAGCTCGCTCGGCTTGGCCACCACCGCGTTGCCCGCGGCCAGTGCGCCCGCGACCGGTACCAGCAGCAGGTTGACGGGGTAGTTCCAGGCCGATATGACCAGGGCCACACCCAGGGGGTCGTACTGGGTGCGGGCCGTGGTGCCCTCGGGGAAGGCGGCCTCGGGGACGCCCGCGGGCCGCGGGCGCAGCCAGTCCTCCAGGTGCTCCAGGTAGTGGTCGATCTCGGTGACGGTGCTCGCGATCTCCATGGAGTCGGACTCCGCGCGGCTCTTGCGGAGGTCCGTGTGGAGGGCGGCGGCGATGGCGTCGCCGTTCTCGGTCAGCAGCGCGCGCAGCCGGGAGAGCTGCTGCTTGCGCCAGGCGAGCGGCTTGGTGCGCCCGCTGCGGAAGGTGGCGCGCAGACGGCCGGTGAGGGCCGCGGCGTGCTCGGTGGTGAATGCGGTGCCGGTGTCCTGGTGGGTGGCCGGGGTCGCTGTCATGGTGGTGTCCCGTTCTGTCGGAGGGGTCGTGGGAGGGGCTGCCGGGCGGGGACGGGAGCCGGAGGGACGGGCGGAGGCCGGCGGTCGGCGGGCGGCGGTCGGGCCGGGGGAACGAGCGGTACGGGCGGGTTCACCGCCGGGTGCGCGGATCAGGGGGCGGCGCCCGCGTCGCCCAGCAGTCCCGCGAGCAGCGCGTCCACCGCCGGGCGGAGGAGTTGCTCACCGTCGGATACGGACTCCAGGCCGAGCACGAGGGCGATGCAGATGTCGGCCGCCTCGGCCGGATCGACCGCCCCGGCGTGATCGGCCGCCCCGGCGTGATCGGCTGCCCCGGCGTCGTCCGCCTCCTCCTCGGCCGGGTCCGCGCCCCTGAGGCCCGCCCCGGCGAAGACGCCGATCAGGAGCGTGCGCAGGTCCGCGGTGAACCCGTGGCAGATGTCGCCGAACAACCGGGCCTTCTCGTCGAGGAGTTCGGCGGTGTGCGGCGAGTCGCCGGCCAGTTCCAGGACCAGGCCGAGCTTGGCCTCCAGGACGCCCCGGACCCGGGCCGCGGGCGGGGCGTCGGCGGACGCGGCCCGCCGGGCCCGCTCCAGCGCCCGCGTGTGCAGGCGCTCGGCGAGCCGGCGGACCGCGTCGTCCTTGCCGCGGACGTACTGGTAGACCGCCGACCGGGACACGCCCATCGCACCGGCGATGTCGTCCACCGTGGTGCGCCGTACGCCGTACCGGGTGAGGCAGTCGTACGTCGCGTCCAGGACCTCCGTGAGCCGGTCGCCGCCCATGGTCAGCCCAGGGCCTTGACCAGCTCGGCCGCGAGCGGGCCGGAGGAGGCCGGGTTCTGCCCGGTGTACAGGTTGCGGTCGGCGACGACGTTCGGGGACCAGGGCTCGGCCTCGGCGTACTCCGCGCCCATCGCGACGAGACGGTCCTGGAGCAGCCACTTCGCCCGGTCCGCCAGGCCCGCCTGCCGCTCCTCGGCGTTGCTGAAACCGGTGAGCCGGTAGCCCGCGAACGGCGAGCCGCCGTCCGCGCCGACGGTGGCCAGCAGCGCGGCGGGGGCGTGGCAGACCACGCCCAGGGGGCGGCCCGACTCCAGGGTCCGGGTCAGCACGGCGGCGGAGTCGGCGTTGACGGCCAGGTCCTCCATCGGGCCGTGGCCGCCGGGGTAGAAGACGGCGGCGTAGCCGGCCGGGTCCACGTCCTCCAGCTTGACGGGCCGCCGCAGTTCGCCGATCGACTCGAGCCTCTTCGCCATCGTGTCGGCGCCTTCCCGGCCGCCGTTGGCCTCCGGGGCGAGGCTCGCGCGGTCGACCGCCGGCACGACGCCGCCCGGGGTGGCGACCACGATCTCGTGGCCCGCGGCGGTGAACACCTCGTAGGGGGCCACGGCCTCCTCGGCCCAGAAGCCGGTCGGGTGCCGGGTGCCGTCGGCCAGCGTCCAGTGGTCGGCGCCGGTCATCACGAACAGGATCTTTGCCATGGTGGTGCTCTCTCTTTCCGGTTTCCGGTTCCGGTTCCGGGTTCCTCCACGGTTCCGGTTCCGGATGGGGGTGTTCCGGTGTTCTCGGGTGACGGTCTGACGTTCTGGACTCAGATCGTCAGCCCACCGGCACCCCCGACCGTAGGCCGCCTCCGCTTCGGCGATCCAATAGAGTTCGCAAGATGAGAAATAGGGAATCCAATGGGTCGCGGAACGGAGCGGAGGGAACTCCGCCCGAGCCCGCGCAGGGCTCCCCGGCGGCGGACCCGCAGGACCGGCAGGACCCGCCGGGCCGGCCGGCGGCACCGTCCGGACCCCGGCAGGCCCCGGCCGCGCCCGTGAACCTCTCCCTCCTCCGCACCTTCCTGGCCGTGCACCGGACCGGCTCGTACACGGCCGCCGCGCCCCTGCTCGGCCTGTCCCAGCCGACCGTGACCACACAGATCCGCGCGCTGGAGCGGCACCTCGGGCGCCAGCTCTTCGAGCGGCAGTCGCGCGGGGTGGCGTCCACCCCCTTCGCCGATGAGCTGGCGGACCGGGTCGCCGGACCGATCGACGCCCTCGCCGCGGTCGCCGACCGCGGGCCGCTCGACGGCGACACCGCCGCGCCGGTGCACCTCGCCGGGCCGGCCGACTTCCTCAGCTCCTGCGCCCTGCGCGTCCTCGCGCCGCTGGTCGCGCGCGGCGTGCGGCTGCGAGTCGCCACCGGTCTCTCCGACCACCTGCTGGAGGGGCTCCGCGCGGGCCGCCACGACCTGGTGGTCTCCTCCCGCCGGCCGCGCGGCCGCACCCTGGCGTCCGTACCGCTGGCGGACGAGGAGTTCGTCCTGGTCGCCTCGCCCGAGTGGGCGGAGCGGATCGGCCCGGACCGGGTCGCCGCCGAGGGCCCGGCCGCCCTGTCCGGGGTGCCGCTCGTGACGTACGCGGAGGACCTGCCCATCGCCCGCCGCTACTGGCGCCACGTCTTCGGCCGGCGCCTGACCGGGCAGGCCGCGCTGACCATGCCGGATCTGCGGGGTGTCCTGACGGCGGTCACCGCCGGGGCCGGCGTCACCGTCCTGCCGGACTACCTCTGCCGCGCCGAACTCGCCTCCGGCGCCCTCGTCCCGCTGCTCAGCCCGGAGGACCCGCCCATCAACACGGCCTATCTCGTGCAGCGGCCCGGAACCGCGGACAACCCGCATGTGGCACTGGTCCGCGACCACCTGCTGAGGGAGTCCCGCACCTGGTGACCGGGCGGGCCCGGGAGCCGGCGCGGGCGGGAGCGGCGCGGGAGCCGGATCAGGTGGAGCGGCTGCGGGCGGGGCCGGTGCCGGTGCCGTCCGGGGGAGATCATTCACCGGGGTGCGCCCGCAGGTGTTCCAGCAGCAGACGGTTCAGCACTCCGGGGACCTCCTCGGGGACCCAGTGGCTGACGCCCGGAAGGCGTTCGAAGCGGTAGGGCCCCTCGACCCGGCTCCCGGTCTCCTCGGCGGCGGCCGGGCCGAAGGCCGTGTCCTCCGTGCCCCAGACGTACAGGGTGGGCACGCCGGTGGTGCCGATCGCGTGGCCGGGGCGGCCGCCCCGGTACCAGTTCAGCGCCCCGGTGAGGGCGCCCGGCGGCGACAGATGCCGCACGTACTCCTCGACCCGGTCCGCCGGGACCGCGTCTCCGTAAAGGGCGCGCAGTTCGCGCGCGCCGTCCGCGAGCATGCGCCGCTCGGTCGCCGGGTCCCGCCACTCCGTCATGTACCGCGAGCGTGCCCGCTGGTCCGGGTCGGTGCGGAGGGTGCTCGCCAGGGCGCCGGGGTGCGGGGTGGAGACGACCGCCAGGGTGCGCAGCCGGTCCGGGTGGGCGTCGGCGGTCCACCAGGCCACCGCGCCGCCCCAGTCGTGGCCGACGAGATCGAAGACGGGCCAGCCGAGTTCACCGGTGATCGCCACCACGTCGGCGACGAGGGCGTCCATGGCGTAGTCGGCGGGGTCCTCCGGGCGGGCGCCGGGCGAGTACCCGCGCTGGTCGGGTGCGGCCACCCGGAACCCCCGGTCCGCCAGCGCGGCGATCTGCCGCTCCCAGACGAGCCCGGTCTGCGGGAATCCGTGCAGCAGGAGGACCGGGCGGCCGTCCTCGGGCCCCGCGGTGATCGCGTCGAACACTCCCCGGGAGGTCGGGATCCTCACCTGACCTGACATGCGCCACCCCTTCATACCGACTGGTCGGTCCAGCCTTTTGCAGCGGCGGTGATCTGTCAAGCGAGCTGCGCGCACACACGGACCCCCGGAGGGCGGCCGGCGCTCACGGCACCGTGGGACCCAACGGGCAATCCACCCGATTCCGACCCCGACCCCGCCCCCCTGCTCCGACTCCGACTCCGGCCCCGCCCGGCCCGGGCCCCGGGCCTCAGGCCCCTCCTCGCCTCAGCGGTTCCCGGGCCCCGGGGCGAGCGCCGGCTCGGGCTCCGGCCCGGGCGGGAGATCCGGATCCGCGGCCTCCACGCTGATCCGGGGCAGCCGGCGGCCGAGCCGCCGGGGCAGCCACCAGGTGGCACGTCCCATCAGGGCCATGGCCGCGGGCACGAGGACCATGCGGACGAGCGTGGCGTCGAGCACGATGGCGGTCGCCAGACCCAGGCCCATCATCTTGACGAGGGGTGAGGGGTTGGCGACGAAGCCGAGGAACACCACGGTCATGATCAGTGCGGCCGAGGTGATCACCCGGCCGGTGGCCGCCATGCCGCGCGCCACCGACTCGGTGGTCTCCCCGGTGGCCTCGTACTCCTCCCGGACGCGGGAGAGGAGGAACACCTCGTAGTCCATGGAGAGTCCGAAGAGGACCGCGAAGAAGATCGTGGGCAGGGGCGAGGCGATCAGGAAGGTCCCGTCGAGGTTGAACAGGCCGCCGAGCCAGCCCCACTGGAAGACGGCGACCACCACGCCGTAGGCCCCGCCGATGGACAGCAGGTTCACCACGACGGCCTTCACGGGGAGCGCGACGGAGCGGAACACCAGCATCAGCAGCAGGAAGGACGCCGCCAGGATCGCGCTGATCAGAATCGGTAGCGTATCGGCGAGTTGCCGGGTGAGGTCGTCGGTCACCGCGGTCACACCGGACACGGCGACATTGCCGGGGACGAGGCCGCGAACCCGCTCGAGAGTCTGCGCGGTAGCGGAGTCCGCGGGGCCGGTGGCCGGGATCGTGGGCAACACGACGGTGTCCCCGGCCGCGGAGGTCCGCGCCTCGCCGACCGTGACGATGCCGGGGTCGGCGGCGATGCGCCGGGCCAGCCCGGGGATGTCCTCGGCACCGGCCCCCGGGCCGCGCAGATCGGCGACGATGACCAGGGGTGCGTTGACGCCGGGACCGAACCCCTCGGCGAGCAGATCGTAGGCACGCCGGTGGGTGGTGGTCGCCGAGTCGTCACCGGCGTCGGGGAAGCCCGTCTCCATGCTCAGCGCGGGGGCGGCCAGGGTGAGCAGCACCGCGGACGCGGCGAGCAGATGGCGCCACGGCCGGGCGGACACACGGTGGGCGAAACGCCACCACGCCGTGTCCTCGGACTTCTTCGCCGGGCGCTCGCGGCCCCGGAGCCGCCGCCTGCTGTGGACACGGTCGCCGAGGAGCGTGAGCAGGGCCGGCAGGAGGGTCAGGGCGGCCGCCACGGCGAAGAGGACCACCAGGGCGGTGCTCAGGCCGATCGACGTCAGGAAGCTCAGCCCGGTCAGCGCGAGGGCGGCCATCGCCACGACGACGGTGCCGCCCGCGAACAGCACGGCCGCGCCCGCCGATGCCATGGCGTTCGACAGGGCGGTGGCGTTGTCCTGGCCCGCGGTGCGGTTCTCGCGGTGACGGGCCACGATGAACAGGGCGTAGTCGATGCCGGTGCCCAGGCCGATCATCGCGCCGATCGTGGGGGCGGCGGTGGAGACGTCCATCGCGTTGGCCAGCAGCAGGACGCTGCCCAGGCCCGCGGCGACGGCCACCAGGGCGAGCGCGACCGGCACCAGGGCGGCCACGAGCGTGCCGAACGCCACCACGAGAACGACCAGTGCGGCCAGCAGGCCAGCCGCCTCCGCGCCCGAGGTCTCCGTCTCGGCGTTGAGGAAGACGGCGTCACCGCCCAGTTCGGCGACGAGGCCCTCACCGCGTGCGGGCTCGATCGCGTCGGCCATGGCCTCGATCTGCCCGGGGTCCACATCCATCACGGGCACGTCGAAGGTGATCCGGGCGAAGCCGATGCGTCCGTCGGGCGAGAGCGCGCCGCCGGTGAAGGGGCCGGCCGCCGAGGCGACGTGTTCCACGTCGGCGATCCGGACGACCGCGGCGTCGACGGCGTCCCGGTGCCGCTGCAGCCGGTCCCCCTCCGGCGCGGCGAAAACCACCATGGCGCTGCCGCCGGACGCTTCCGGGAAGCGCTCTTCGAGCAGTTCCATCGCCTTCTCGCTCCGGCTGCCGGGAGCGACGAGGTCGTCGGCGAACGCCCCGCCGAACGTGCCGGCCAGGGGCAGCAGGAGGAGGAGGGCGACCGCCCAGGCGGCGATCGTGGCCCGGGGCCGGCGGGCGCTCGCGCCGCCGATACGGCGCGTGAATCGGTTCATGAAGGTGTGTGCTCCCGTGAGATGACTGCCATCCGCCGTCTCTCGTCGGTGCGGCGGGGGCAGGGGCCGTGAGGCGGTTCCATCGTGGGCGCCCGGCCGCTGGCTGTCCCCCGCCGCCGGACGGGTTCGCCCCTCCTCCGCGGGGCGGGGGGAGGGGGGCGGCGTCTCCCCCGCGCGACGGAGGAGGCACCCGCCCACGGGCGGGTGACCGCGTCTCCGACCTGGTCCTACGATGGTGTGCCCGGTGGATCCCGGCGGCTCGCCGGGGCACCGAAGCCTCCCCGGGAGCGATGATGAACCGCACGGCGCTGCTTTCCGGTGTTCCGCTCCCCGGCGTACCCCTCCCCGGCGTACCGGGCGGGTTCCGCGGGCCCTTCACCCGCCGGCCGCGCACCGCGGACGCCGTGCTCGCGGCCGTCATGTTCCTGCTGACGGTGTTCGTGGAGGAGGCGCCGGGCGACGCGCTCGCCCTCCGCCCGGTCGCCGACGTCCCCCTTCCCGTCCTGCTGCTGTTCGCCGTGGCCGGCGCGGCGCTGTACCGGCGCCGCCGCGAACCGGCCGCGGTGCTGGTGGTGGTGCTCGTCGCCTGGGCCCCGACGCTGGGGAGCAGCTACGCCACCATGGGTGGGATGGTGGTCGTCGCCCTGTACGGCGTGGGGAAGTACGCGGGTGCCACCCGGGGGAACCGGCTCGCCGTCGCCGCGGCCCTCGCCGCGCTGGTGGCCGACGGCCTGCTGGACTCCGTCCCGTGGGGGGACATCGGCTTCGGCGTCCTGGTCATGGCCGGTGCCTGGTACATCGGCCGGCGCCTGCGGCTGCGGGCGGAGCGCGCCGTCCAACTCCGTTACGAGCAGGCCGCCGAGGCGCGCCGGATCGTCACCGAGGAGCGCGGCCACATCGCCCGCGAACTGCACGACGTGGTCGCGCACCGGGTGAGCATGATGACGGTGCAGGCGGGTGCGGCCCGGATGGTGGCCGCCCACGATCCCGAGGAGGCCCGCGAGGCGATGGCGGCGGTGGAGGAAGCCGGGCGCCAGGCGCTGGACGAGCTGCGTCACCTGCTGGGAGTGCTGCGGCCGGAGGCGGACCGCGACCGGCTGGGCCCGCAGCCCCGGCTGGACGACCTCCCCCGGCTCGTCGAGCAGGTGCGCGAGGCGGGGCTGGACGTCTCGGTCGTCCCGGCCGGCGGCGGTGCCGGGGCCGCTCTCCCGGCCCGGGTGGAGCTGTCGGCGTACCGCATCGTCCAGGAGGCGCTGACCAACGTGCTCAAGCACAGCGGGCCGCGGACCCGCGCCGAGGTGCGCCTGCGCAGGGACGGCGGCGACCTGACCATAGAAGTGGTCGACGACGGCCGTGGGGCCGCCGTCCCCTCCGTGTCGGCCGGTGCCCACGGCGGTGTGGCGGGCCACGGGATCGTCGGCATGCGGGAGAGAGCGCTCCTCCTCGGCGGAAGCCTCGACGCGGGGCCGCGTCCCGGCGGCGGATTCCGGCTGACGGCCCGTCTGCCCACGGGAGGGGAGCCCGCGTGAGCATCGGTGTCGTCGTCGTCGACGACCAGGCGCTGGTCCGCCGGGGCTTCGCCATGATCCTGCGGGTCCATGACGACATCCGGGTCCTGGCCGAGGCCGGGACCGGACTCGAGGCCGTCGAGGCGGTGAGCAGGCACCGTCCGGATGTCGTCCTCATGGACATCCGCATGCCGGGCATGGACGGCATCGAGGCCACCTCCCGGATCCTGCGGGAGGCGGACTGGGACGTCCGGGTGCTGATCCTGACCACCTTCGACCCGGACGAGTACGTGTACGAGGCGCTGCGCGCCGGTGCCAGCGCCTTCGTGCTCAAGGACATCCCGCCCGAGCAACTCGCCACCGCCGTACGCACCGTGGCCGGGGGCGGTGCGCTGCTGGCCCCCTCGATCACCCGGCGCCTGGTCGACCGGTTCGCGGAGCGCCGCGTCAACACCGCGGTGGCGGGCCGCCTGGAACGGCTCACCGAGCGCGAGCGCGAGATCGTGGTCGCCGCCGCCCGGGGCGCGAGCAACGCGGAGATCGCCGCCCAGCTCTTCATCGGCCCCGCCACCGTCAAGTCGCATGTGTCGAGCATCCTCGGCAAGCTCGGCCTGCGCGACCGGGTGCAGATCGTCATCTTCGCGTACGAGAGCGGACTGGTGGAGGCGGGCGACCGGGACATCGGACACTGATCCCGGACCGCGGACCTGCACGGACCACACGCCTACCGGTCCACACACCTACCGGACCACGCGCCCACCGGTCCACCCACCCAACGGTCCGCGGACCCGCCGTGCCCTCCGGCCCGCCGGAGGCGCGGCCGCTACGCCGCGGCCGGCCCCGGGGCGGCGGCGACGCGCGGCAGTGCCGTGACGGCCACGGGACGGGCCAGGAGCGAGTAGCGCCCCGTGTGGTCGGCGGCGGTGAGCCGGAACGGCAGGCCCTCGGCGAGCCGGAGGGCGGCGGCCTGCTGCCGCAGGTCGTCGGCGGCCCAGCGGCGCAGCTCGGCCGGCGCGTCGGCGTACCGCTCCGGTACGGGGCAGAGGACGCCCTCACCGGCCCACGGCTCGGCCGGGTCGGGGTCGAGCCCGTCGGCGATCCGGTGCGCCTGGGCGCGGAGCCAGCGGAGCGCGAGACGGCGGGTGGGCGCCGCGTAGCCGCCGAGCCGCACGGCGACGGTGCGACCGTTCACCGGGCCCTCGGCGGTGGCCTCCGACCAGTAGACGCAGGCCACGGACGCGCCCGGCAGGGGCCCGCCGTCCACGGCCACCCCGTGCGGCGCGAACGTCAGCGCACGGCGCCGGGCGGAAGCCGCGGGGCGCGTCCCGGCCGCCGGGCCGGCGGGCGGACGCACCCCGAAGTGCCGTACGGGGACCGGGAGTCGGGCGGGGCATGGGGGGAGGTGGAGGTCGTTGGCCACGTCCCCGAACCCTGCCGTTCCCACGCCGCGTTGACCAGAGGTGGCGCACCGTCACCCGGGGGTTGTACGGGCGCGGCACCCCACCGGTACGCGCCGTACGGAGGACCGGTGTGCGAGGGAGCGGCGCACGCGCGCACCCGTACCCCGGCCCGTGCGCCGGTGCACCCGCGCCACGCGGCGCTCCCCCACCATGGGCACGCGTGTACCGGGCGCGACGAGCCCGAGGAGGTGGGACCACGGCCGCGCCGCCCAGCGGCCGGTGTAGCCACCGCATGCCGGGCGGCCATACGGTTCCGGGGTCCTGATCTTGTGTTGCGGCCTCCGATACGGCGCCGGGGGCCGCAGCGGGGAACCGGTCCGGCGACGACCACGCCGGGCTGCCGCATCGCGCCGACCGCAACAGAAGAGGGGGATGGACATGGCCGTACTCGTCCTGTCCGGGATTCTCGTGCTCGTCGCCGGAGGATGCGCCTGCGTCGTGTGGGCGGCGCGGGGCGGCCCGCGCTGGGTGCGCGCGGTCGCCGGAGTGACCCTGGCGGTGGCCCAGGTGGTCAGCCTGCTGGGGCGTTCGGGCCGGCGTTCGAGCCCGGGCGGAGGCGGAGGCTCGGACGACTGAGACCGCGGTGGGGTGTGCGGCGCCGCGGCGCTCCTCTGTCTCAACTCCCGCGCTGCACGGTCGTCCAGAACTCCCGGTCGGGCCGTGAGCAGCGGCCGAGTCGCCGCCCACCCCGGATTCTGTACGCGCCCGGACCACCGCCGTACGCAAGGCACGCCGTGACCGGCGCACCGCCCGCCCGTTCCCCCGTGGCAGAGGCAGTGGGAAGCCCCTGCCACGGCGGTAGCCCGCGCGGCAGGGGCTTCCTCATGCGCTCGTTCCGGACGGTGGAGCACATGGACGTACCGCTCAACTCCCCACCGGCCTCCGCTCGACCAGCGTGCTTTCGCCGTAGAGACCGGCCCCCTGCACCCGTGCGGCACCCACCGTGAAGGTCAGGCCCCGGGTGCGGGCGCCGGGGCCAGGCCGTCCTCCGCCAGGCCCGCCAGGACCGCCTGGCCGAGGGTGACGACGGCGGAGTGCGGGCGGACCATGACGGTGAGTTCCGTGATCAGGCCGGCATCGTCGAAGGTGAAGAGGTCCATGCCGTGGATCTCCTTGCCGTCCACGGTCGCCCGGAAGATCAGGACGGCCGAGTCGGTCTCCTCGCCGGTGGCGTTCCGCTCGGAGGTGCCGGTGAACTCGCCGACGTAGCGGAAGTCCTCGAAGACGCGCATCAGGACGCCCAGCACGCCCATGATCATGGGCCGGCCCTCGAAGGGGCGGAACTTCACCGGGCTGTAGAGGCGGGCGTCGGGGGTGAACAGCTCCTCCAGGGTGGCGAGGTCCCGCTGCTCCGCGGCCGCGCGGAAACGCTTCTGGGTCTGAGTGGACATGGCTTCTCCTCGTTCCTCTCGGTGCGCGCCGTCGCCCCGATGGCGGCGGGCGTCGGCCCCGGGCGGCGGGCCCGCGGTTGCCCCGGGCGTGCTCGGGGCTCCCCCGGCGGCGCCGCGTGGGGCGGGCCCGGGGTGCTCAGGTCGTGCGGAGGCCCGCCAGGGCCTTGGTCAGCCAGCCGATCCAGAAGGTCTCCTGGTCGATGCCGGCCTGGAGGACGAGGTGCCGCAGCCGGTCCGGCTCGTCCGCCGGTGCCTCGCCGAAGTCGCGGCGTTCGATGTCCTCGTACTCGGCCAACTGGCGCCGGTGCAGCTCCAGATGGCGTTCCAGTTCGGCTTCCAGGCCGGCCGTCCCCACCACCGCCGCCGCGCGCATGCGCAGCAGCAGCGGGTCGCGGATCTGCTTGGGGTCCTCCCTGCGGGCCACCCACTCGGTCAGCTCGGTGCGGCCGGCGGGCAGTACCTCGTACTCCTTGCGCTTGCCCTGCGCGGGGCGGTCGGACGGCAGGGCCCGGATCAGGGCCTTCTCCTCCAGGCGTCCCAGCTCGCGGTAGATCTGCTGGTGCGTCGCCGACCAGAAGTAGCCGATGGACCGGTCGAAGCGGCGGGCCAGTTCGAGGCCCGAGGAGGGCTTCTCCAGGAGGGCGGTGAGGATCGCGTGCGGCAGGGACATACGGGCATCCTAGGTACGGTCTCCCGGGCGGCCGCCCCGCCGTCCTCCGTCCCCTCCGGCGGCTGACCGGCCGGTCCGGGGCCCCGCACGCCGCGGCCCGCGGCTGGAGCCGGGGCCGCGGACCGGTGGCTCCCGCCGCCGGTCCGCGGCGTGCGGCGCGTCCGCGTCTCACAGCGCGGCGGCGAGTTCCGTGCCCTGGAGGATGGCCCGCTTGGCGTCGAGTTCGGCGGCGACGTCCGCGCCGCCGATGAGGTGCACCGGGCGGCCCGCGGCGCGCAGTTCCTCGTACAGGCCGCGGTTCGGTTCCTGGCCGGCGCACAGGACGACCGTGTCGACGGGGACGACGCTCGCGGTGCCGTCGACCGTGATGTGCAGGCCCTCGTCGTCGATGCGGTCGTACGCCGCTCCCGCCACCGTCGTCACGCCGCGGTGCTTGAGCTCGGCGCGGTGGATCCAGCCGGTGGTGGTGCCGAGGGTGGCGCCGACCTTGCCGGTCTTGCGCTGGAGCAGGTGCACGGTGCGCGGCGGCTGCGGGCGTTCGGGGGTGCCGAGGCCGCCCGGCTCGCGGTAGTCGGTGTCGACGCCCCACTGGCGGAAGTAGGCGTCCGGGTCCAGGCTCGTCTTCTCTCCGCCGTCGGTGAGGTATTCGGCGACGTCGAAGCCGATGCCGCCCGCGCCGATGACCGCGACCCGGTCCCCGACCGGCGCGCTGTCGCGGAGGACGTCGAGGTAGCTGACGACCTTGGGGTGGTCGATGCCGGGGATGTCCGGGGTGCGGGGGGTGACACCGGTGGCGACGACGATCTCGTCGTACGCGGCGAGCGCCGGGTCCCCGGCCTCGATCCGGGTACCGAGCCGGACGTCCACACCGTGCTCCTCCAGCTGGACGCGGAAGTAGCGCAGGGTCTCGTCGAACTCCTCCTTGCCGGGGATGCGGCGGGCCAGGTTGAGCTGGCCGCCGATCTCGTCGGCCGCGTCGAAGAGGGTGACGGTGTGGCCGCGCTCGGCGGCCGACACGGCCAGGGCGAGGCCCGCCGGACCGGCGCCGATCACGGCCACGCGCTTGCCGCGCCGGGTGGGGGTGAGCACGAGTTCGGTCTCGTGGCAGGCCCGCGGGTTCACCAGGCAGGAGGTGATCTTGAGGCTGAAGGTGTGGTCGAGGCAGGCCTGGTTGCAGCCGATGCAGGTGTTGATCGTCTCGGGGCGGCCCGCGCGGGCCTTGGCCACGAAGTCGGGGTCGGCGAGGAACGGCCGGGCCAGCGACACCATGTCGGCGCGGCCCTCGGCGAGGAGCCGCTCGCCGACCTCGGGCGTGTTGATGCGGTTGGTCGTGACCAGCGGGACGGAGACCGCGCCCATCACCTTCTCGGTGACCCAGGTGTACGCGCCGCGCGGCACGGAGGTGGCGATGGTGGGGACCCGGGCCTCGTGCCAGCCGATGCCGGTGTTGATGATCGTCGCGCCCGCCGCCTCGACCGCCCGGGCGAGGGTGATCACCTCGTCCAGCGTGGAGCCGCCGGGGACGAGGTCGAGCATGGAGAGCCGGTAGATCAGGATGAAGTCGGGGCCGACGCGCTCGCGGACCCGGCGGACGATCTCGACGGGGAAGCGCATCCGGTTCTCGTACGAGCCGCCCCAGCGGTCGGTGCGGTGGTTGGTCGCCGAGACGATGAACTCGTTGATGAGGTAGCCCTCGGAGCCCATGATCTCGACGCCGTCGTAACCGGCCGACTGCGCCAGCCCGGCGGCGCGGACGAAGGACTCGATGGTCTCCTCGATCTCGTCCTCGGTGAGGGCGCGCGGGACGTTCGCGTTGATGGGGGCGCGGATGGCGCTGGGCGCGACGAGGTCCTGGTGGTAGGCGTACCGCCCGAAGTGCAGGATCTGCATCGCGATCCGGCCGCCCTCGCGATGCACGGCCTCGGTGACCACCCGGTGCTGCTCGGCCTCCGCCTCCGTGGTGAGCTTGGCGCCGCCCTCGTACGGCCGGCCGCGGTCGTCCGGGGAGATGCCGCCGGTGACGATGAGCCCGACACCGCCGCGCGCCCGCGCCGCGTAGAAGGCGGCCATGCGCTCGAAGCCGCGTTCGGCCTCTTCGAGCCCGACGTGCATCGAGCCCATCAGCACACGGTTGGGCAGGGTGGTGAAGCCCAGGTCGAGCGGGCTCAGCAGGTGGGGGTACGCGGTCATCCGTCGTCTCCTCGCGCGCGGGTGGTACGCCCTTTGTAGAGGACTCCCCGCTCTTGTGCAACTAGTTGCACAAGAGGTCTCCGTCACTCCCGGCCCGGGCCCGGCGCGCCACGGGCCCGGCGCGTCACGGGCGCGTGCTTGTGGACGATCAACCGGTTGGGCGGCCGGGCGAGGGCACTTCGCGACAGACGCGGCGCCTCCGCCGCGTCCGGCCCGTGACGTACGGCCCGTCCCGGCCGTTGAACCGAGCATCCGTTTGATTGCGCGTCCGCAGCCGGATGGTGCGCGCCCCGCGGCCGCGGCCGCCACCGAAGCCCGGCAGGGCGGGACCGACCACACGAGGGGGATGGGATGACGGCATCGGCACAGGCCGGCTCGTCGGAGAACCAGGGGCCGGGCGGCGAGCAGGCCGCGAAACCCGACGGGAGCCCGGGCGGCGGCGCCGGGACCGGCGCCGGCGACGTCTCGGAGAGTGAGCGGCTGCTGTTCGGCGGGCGGCTGGTGTACGACACGAGCTGGGCCTCGTACGAGGAGACCCGGTACGCCCTCACGCTGCGCACCATGGCGGCCACGCTGCCCCGGCTGATGGGGATGGCCGTGCGGCTGTCCTGGCAGGCCGGACGGGGCGCCACCGCGGCGGTCGCGCTCGCCGAGATCGGCCGGGGGGTGGCGCAGGCCGTGGGCCTGCTCGGGGTCAACGCGCTGCTCGCGGTGCTGCTCGGACCGGGTTCCCTGGACGGCCGGCTGCGGGAGTCCTTCCCCGTGGTCCTCTTCGTCGCGGGGGCCGCCGCCGTGGGGGCGCTGTGCTCGGCCGCGTCGATCCGGTTCACCGGCCCGTTGGAGCCGCGGGTGGAGCGGCTGGCGCGGGAGATGTACCTGGAGCGGGCGTACCGGGTCGAGATGGCGGCCATGGAGGACGAGGAGTTCCACCGGCTGCTGCAGTCGGCCCAGTTCGGCGCCGACTCGGCGCGGCGGATGGTCGGTCACTGCGTGGCCGTCATCTCGGGTCTGCTGTCGCTGGTCGCGGCGGCCGGGGTGCTGACCGTCCTGCATCCGGTGCTGCTGCCGATGCTGGTGGTGATGGTGGTGCCGAGCGCCTGGGCCTCGCTGACGGTCGCGCGCCGCCGGTACCGGTCGTTCCACCGCTGGCTCCAGCACGTACGGGCCTCGTCGATGCTCTCCCAGCTGCTGACGGACACGGACGCGGCGGCGGAGGTCCGGGTGCACGGCGCGGGCCCGTTCATCCTGGAGCACTTCCGGGGCATGTCGCGGGCCGCGGAGGAGGAGCAGACCCGGCTGGCCCGGCTCGCCGCCCGTACGGGCCTGCTGGCCTCGGCCCTCACCGGGCTGGTCACCCTCGCCACGTATCTGCTGCTGGGCGCGCTGCTGTGGACCGGCGCCATGGCCCTGGCCGGCGCCGGGGCCGCGGTCATGGCGATCCGCACCGGCACCGGCGCCCTCGACGGGCTGATCCGGCGCGTCAACTACCTGCACGAGGAGTCGATGCACGTCGCCGATCTGAACCGGCTGCTGAAGGAGTCCGCCGACCGCCAGATCCCCGTCGGCGGACGGCAACTGCCCGCCCGGGTGCGGGAGATCCGGCTGGAGGACGTCACCTTCGCCTACCCGGGCTGCGAGGAGACCCCCGTCCTGCGCGAGGTCGGCCTGGCCATCCCGCTCGGCGGCGTCGTCGCCCTGGTCGGTGAGAACGGCTCCGGCAAGTCCACCCTGGTCAAGCTGTTGTGCGGGCTTTACGCGCCGCAGCGGGGGCGCATCCTGTGGGACGGCGTGGACGCGGCCGACGCCGACCGGCAGGCCGTCTTCGAACGGTTCGCGGTGGTCGCCCAGGACCACTTCCGCTGGCCGATGACCGCCCGCGTCAACGTCGCCATCTCCGACACCTCGGTGCCGCTGTGCGAACGGCGGCTGGCCGAGGCCGCCGAGCACGCCGGGGTCGACTTCGTCGACGAGCTCCCCCGCCGCTGGGACACCTTGCTCTCCCGCACCTTCAAGGGCGGCCACCAGCTCTCCGGCGGCCAGTGGCAGCGCCTGGGCATCGCCCGCGCCCGCTACCGGGACGGCGAGATCCTCGTCGTGGACGAACCCACGGCCGCCCTGGACGCCAAGGCCGAGGAGCGGGTCTTCCGGCAGATCCGCCGGCTCGCCGACGCCGGGCAGACGATCGTGCTCATCACCCACCGCATGGCCTCGGTCCGTCACGCCGACCTCGTCCACGTCCTCCACGAGGGCCGTCTGATCGAATCCGGCCCGCCGGCCGAGCTGCTGGCCCGGCCCGGCGGCCACTTCCGCGAGCTGTACGAACTCCAGGCCGCCGCCTTCGACCGGGAGCAGCGGCCCTCCGGCAACGGCACGCCGAACGGCATCCCGCCCCAGCAGGACGGCGCCGCCCGGGGCTGAGCCCCGGTCCCGTCCCGGGGCTGCCCGCGGCTCAGGCCCCGCTCCCGGCCCCGCTCTCGCGTTCCCCGTTCCCGGCCCCGCCCCCGCGTTCCCCGTCCCCGCTCTCCCGGTCGGCGGCGGCCCGGGGGCGGAGCCGGACGCCCGTGACGGCGTGGTGGTCCACCTCGGTGACCTCGATCTCCCACGTGCCCACCGGGAGCCGCTCCCCCGGCGTCCTCGGGATGCGGCCGAGCCGGTCCAGTACGAGGCCGGCGACGGTCGTGAACCGCCCCCGCGCCGCCAGGTCGCCCATGTCGACGCCGATGTCCGGCAGATCGTGGACCGGGAAGGCCCCCGGCAGGAGCAGGGAGCCGTCCGGCTGCCGCCGCACGGACAGCACGTCGCGGTCCGTCTCGTCGTAGATCTCCCCGACGATCTCCTCCAGCAGATCCTCGATCGTGACGATGCCCTGGACCGATCCGTACTCGTCGACGACCAGGGCGAACTGCTGGCGGTCCGCCCGGAAGCGCCGCAGCGCCTCGGACACCCGCATGAAGTCGGAGAACACCACGGCCGGCCGGGCCACCTCGGCGACGGGGACCGTGTCGTCGCTCGTCGTCAGGTCCCGCAGGCGCACCACGCCGACCACGTCCTCGAAGTGCCCGGCCCGGACGACCGGCGCGCGGGAGTGGCCGGCGCCCGCCAGCTCGGCGCGCGCCTCGGCGGCGGGCAGTGCCGCGGCGAGCGTGAACACCGAGCGGCGCGGCACCAGGACGTCCCGCAGGATGCGCTCGTGGATCTCCAGGGCACTGGCGAGGATCCTGCGCTGCTGGGCCGTCAGGCCGCGCTGGCCGACCACCATGTCCTTGAGCTCGTCGGGGGTCGGGGGTTCCTGCCCCGCCCGCGGATTGCCGCCCAGCAGCCGGACGAGGGCGTTTGTGGAGCGGCCCAGGGCCCAGATCACCGGCCGGGACGCGGTGGAGAGCACCGTCAGCGGGGTGGCCGCCAGCAGCGCCCACCGTTCGGCGAACTGCATGGCCAGCCGTTTCGGCGCCAGCTCCCCGGCCACCAGCGTCACGAACGTCAGCACCAGCGTCACCAGGGCGATCGCCACCGGTTCGGCCGCCGATCCCAGGAACGACAGCCGGGGTACCACCGGCTCGGCCAGGGACACCGCCGCCGTCGCCGACGCGAGAAACCCGGCCAGTGTGATCCCCACCTGAATCGTCGCCAGATAGCGGTTCGGGTCCTCGGCCAACCGCACCAGGCGGGCCGCGGTCGTACCGCCTCGGCGCCGCAGCCGGCGGAGCCGGCTCTCCCGCAGCGAGATCAGCGCGATCTCGCTGCCCGCGAACAGGGCGTTCAGCACGATCAGCGCGGCGACCAGCGCCAGCTCCCACCAGTAGCCGTCCATGACGGCCACCCTGCCACGCCCCGGGCGCGGGGCGGCGGTGCCCTCCGCCGCCCGCCCCCCGCACCGCTGCGGCGCTGCGCCGTCCGGGGGACGGGGGTGCGGCGCGCAGCGCGGCCGCCTGCCGCGCGCGGGGTCTCCGGAGCCCCGGGGGGCCGTCTCCCGGCCGGGCCCTCCGCAACCGGGCGTTCGCTCCGCGGTCACCCCGCTTTCTCGGCCAATCCTCGCGCAATTCTCATCGCCCTCTCATACGCCGCTGGTTGCTTGTCCGGAGCCGGAAGATCCGGAACGTACGAACGAAGGAGGCGCAGGGTGTCGCGACCCGGAACGTCCGCACCGCGGGGCGGACGACACGGAGGAGACCAGGCGGGCGAGGCCACCGCGGAGGAGGCGGCCGAGCGGGAGGGCGGGCCGCCGGAACGGGTGGCCGGCCGGCCGCACGCGTTCAACCGCTTCGAGCTCAAGTACCTGGTCCCGGTGGAGCAGGCCGCCGGCATCCGGGAGGAGCTGGCCGAACGCATGGACCCCGACCCCCACAGCCCGGCCGGCGGCTACGGAGTCTGGAGTCTCTACTACGACTCCCCTCAGCTCCGCTTCTACTGGGAGAAGATCGAGGGTTTGAAGTTCCGCCGGAAACTCCGCATCCGCCACTACGGCGACCCCTCCGGCGTGACCGACGCGTCCCCGGTGTGCGTGGAGATCAAGCAGCGCGTCAACCGGGTCACCCAAAAACGCCGCATCACCCTTCCCTACGGCACGGCCCGGCGGCTCTGCGACGGCCGGGAGCTGATCGAACACGCCCCGGAGGAGAACGCGTTCGTCCAGGAGGTGCTGGAGCTCCTCGTCCGGCTGAACCTGCGGGCCACCGCGATTACCGGATACCAGCGCGAGGCCCTGGTCGGCACCGGCACGGACACCGGGCTGCGGGTGACGTTCGACCGGCGGGTGCGCGGCCGGGACCGCGACTTCCACCTGGGAACCGCCGACCCGGAGAACCGGTTCACGATCCCGCCGCACCTGGCCGTCATGGAGGTCAAGGTCAACGAGCGCACGCCGTACTGGATCAGCGATCTGGCCGCGCGCCGGAACCTCGCTCTCGTGCGGGTCTCCAAGTACGTCCAGTCCATCGAGGCGTTCGGCCGGGCCCCCCGGTCCGTCTTCCACATCGGCGGGGCGGACCTCCCCCTCCCCGCCCCGACCCCACGGCCGCCGCACGGGCAGCCGGCGGCGCGGCACCCGCACGCGACCGTGAAAGCAGGAGCACAGTGAACTTCGAACTGCAGGAACTCAGCGCGACGTTCAGCGTCCTCGACGTGGTCGCCGCCATGTCGCTCTCGTTCGTCCTGAGCACGATGATCGGCTACGTCTACCGGTACACGCACCGCAACATCTCCTACAGCCAGTCCTACGTCCAGACGCTGGTCCTGGTCGGCATGATCGTCGCGCTGATCATGCTGGTCGTCGGCTCCAATCTGGCCCGGGCGTTCTCCCTGGTCGGCGCGTTGTCCGTGATCCGGTTCCGGAACGCCATCAAGGAGACCCGGGACGTCGGCTTCGTCTTCCTGGCCATGGCGATCGGCATGGCCTGCGGTGCCCGGTTCTACACCCTGGCCGCGGTCGCCGCGGTGGTGATCTGCGCCGTCGTCGTCGTGATGTACAAGTTCAACTGGTTCCGCCTGAACATCCAGCGCCAGGTCGTCAAGGTCCAGGTCCCGGCCGGGGAGGACTACACGCCGGCCGTCCGCGACGTCCTCATCCGCTACACCACCGAATTCGAGCTGGTGAGCACCGAGACGATCCGCGGCGGGGCGCTCGTGGAGATCTTCTACACGGTGCGCATGAAGAAGGGCACCGAACCCGCCGACCTGGTGGCCGCGCTCCAGGAACGCACCGCCGGGCAGCGGGTGACGGTCCTCACCGGCTACGACCAGACCGACCTGTGATGCCCGGGGGCGGGGAGACGCGGCGGGCGCCCGGGACGGCGCGCCGGCGGCGGCTGCGGGACCGCGTCCCGGTGCGGCTGCGGCACCACTGGCGGCCGGTGGCGGCCCTGTGCGCGGGGCTGGCGGTGATGGTGTACACGATCGGCGACGCCCGCGTCTCGCCGTACGTCACCTCGGCCTCCGCCGTGGAGGCCGACGTGATCACGCAGAACGTCCGCGGCACGGTCGGCCTGTACGACGACTCGGTGGCGCACACGATCCGGCTCGAGTACGACCGGACCGAGTTCGAGAAGATGATGAAGGAGTTCCGCGAGGAGGGCCGCAAGGAGTACATCGAGGCGGATCTCACCATCGACGGGGTCCACCTGGAGGATGTCGGCATCCGCCTGAAGGGCAACTCCACTCTGATGTCCCTGCGCGGCGGCGACCGCGCCATGCCCGGGGGCGGCCGGACCGCGCCGGACGGCGCCGCACCGGACGGCGCGCCGGACGGCGGGCGCCGCCCCGGCGGAGCGGGCGGCATGACGATGTACGACCTGTCGCCGGACAAGCCCGAGGAACTGCCCTGGCTGATCAAGATCGACGAGTACATCGAGGGCCGCGCCTACCAGGGCGAGCGGGAGATCTCCCTGCGCCCCGGCAGCGGCGGCGCGGTACCGCTCAACGAGGCGCTGTCCCTGTCGCTGACGGCCGCCGCCGGGGAACCGGCGGAGCGGTACGCCTTCTCCTCGGTGAAGGTGAACGACCGGCCGGAGGTCACCCGGCTCATGGTCGAGAACCCCGACACCGAGTACGCGGAGGCCGTCGGCGACGGCAACGGCGTGCTGTACAAGGCGCGGGCCGGCGGCAGCTTCGCCTACCGCGGGGACGACCCGTCCGCGTACGAGACGTCGTTCCGCCAGCTCAACAAAGCCGGCAGCCAGGACCTCACCCCGGTGATCCGGCTCATCAGGTGGGCCGACCGGGCGTCCGACGAGGAGTTCGCCGAGGAGCTCGGCCGGTACGTGGACGTGGAGTCCCTCGCCGCGTACACCGCGGCGCAGAACCTGCTGCTGAACTTCGACGACATGAGCGGCCCGGGCAAGAACTACCTCCTCCGGTACGACCTGGGCACGAAGAAGTTCTCCGTCCTGGGCTGGGACTACAACCTGGCCTTCGGCGGCGACACGGCGGCCGGACCGGACGACTCGCTCGGCAGGGGCGGCGTCCCTGCCGGGCGGGAGGGCACAGGCGCGGACGCGGCCGACGGCCGGGCCGGACAGCAGGCACAGCCGCCGGAGGGCTGGCCCGAAGACGTGCCGGACGGAGCCCCGGACGGGCAGAACGGCAGGGGGCCGGACGACGGGGGCGAGGGCGGTATGCCCGGCGGCATGACGGGCCACCCCCTCAAGGACCGCTTCCTCGAACTGGATGCCTTCGACGGCGTGTACAAGACGGCCTACCGCGAGCTGTACGAGAAGTTCTACGGTTCCGGCACCGCGCTCCGGGCCCTGGACCGCGTCGCCGACGGGGCGCGCGCGGCGGGCGCGGACACCGGGGAGTTGTCCACCGCCGTGGCGAGGCTGCGCGAGACGGTGTCCGCGCGGACCGAGGCCCTCGCCCGGGACGAGGAGGTCACCGGCTGATCCCCCGCAGCACGCCGCCGCCGGGCCCCGCGGTCCGGCGGCGGCGTGGCCGTGCGGTGACGGTGGTGGTGTGGCGGCGGCCCGTCAGCCCGGTCCGGCGGGGCGGATCGCGGCTCCGGAGCGTGCCGGCGGGGTTGCGCCGCCGGAGCCGGTGGACCGCGCCGAGGTCCGTAGGGTCAGGCGCCGGACGCCGGCACGTGGGCGCGCTCGCCCTGCGGGCCGAACAGGGTGAGCAGTTCCGCGGGCTCGCCGCCGGCGCTGCCGATCCAGTGCGGCACGCGGGTGTCGAACTCGGCGGCCTCCCCCGGCCCGAGGCGGAACTCCTGCTCGCCGAGCACGAGCCGGACCCGTCCGTTGAGGACGTAGAACCACTCGTATCCGTCGTGGGTCTGGAGTTCCATGGTGGGCGCCCGGCCCGCGGGCGGGTGGATCACCTTGTACGCCTGGACGCCCCCGGCCCGCCTGGTGAGCGGCACCAGGACCAGCCCGGAACGCCGCACCGGCCGCAGGTGGATGCGCGGGTCCCCGGTCGGCGGTGCCGCGACGAGGTCGTCGAGCGGAACGCCGTGCGCCCGGGCCAGGGGCAGCAACTGCTCCAGCGTGGGGCGGAGTTTGCCGTTCTCGAGCCGGGACAGCGTGCTCGGCGTCAGGCCCGTCTCGGTGGCCAGGTCCTTCAGCGTGGCGCCCCGCGCCCTGCGCAGGGCGCGCAGGCGCGGCCCGACCCCCGCCAGGACGTCCTCTCCGGTTCTGCTCATCCGGCCATCATGCGGATCCGCAACTTTTCTTGCAAGCCCGTAACGAGGCTGGAGATGCTGCCCGCGGAGGTGAGGCCGCATGACAACGAAGGCCACGACAGCTCACGGGAGCGGAACGGCCGTCGTCCGCCCGGCCGGGTCACGGTGGAGGCGGGGCGCGGCCATGGCCGTGGCCGTTCTCGTCCTGGCGTCCGGGTGTGCGACGGGCGCCGGACAGGCGCGGGAGGAGGCACCACACCGTCCGGCCGCCGCGGCCGGTACCCCGTCCTTCGACTCCGCCACCCGCGACGACGCCGAGTTCAACCGCCTGTTCCGCCATGAGTTCGCCCTCGTCGACGGGGTGCGCATGCACTACGTCACCGGCGGAACCGGCGAGCCGCTCGTCCTGCTGCACGGCTGGCCGCAGTCCTGGTACGCATGGCGCGGCATCATGCCGGCGCTCGCCGAGCGGTACACGGTGTACGCGCTGGACCTGCCGGGACTCGGGGACAGCAGAGGAACGCCTTCCGGCTACGACAAGGCCACCCTCGCGCGGTACGTGCACGGCCTGGTCGCCGGCGACCTGGGCCTGCGCGGCATCCATCTCGCCGGGCACGACCTCGGCGCCGGCGTCGGTTTCCAGTACGCCGCGCAGTACCCGGACGAGGTCGCCCGCTATGCCCATCTGGACTATCCCCTTCCGGGCCCCGGGCTCAGCGCCGACCGGTACCGGTCGCTGAGCTGGCATGTCGCCTTCCACGACCAGGAGACGTTCCCGGAGACGCTGGTGGCCGACGACGTGCGCGCGTACCTCGACCTGTTCTACCCGTACGTCGCCCACGGCGGGACGAGCTTCGGCGGGCCCGGCGCGGAGTCCCCCTTCACCGACGAGCAGGTCGACGAGTTCGCCCGCACCTACCGCCGGCCGCGGGTCCTGACCGGCGGGTTCGAGCTCTACCGGACGCTGGACCGGGACGAGCGCGACAACACCGCCGCCGCGCCGGTCTCCGTGCCGACGATGATCATGACCGCTGAGGGCCTTCTGGAGTTCACCCGGTCCACCGCCGAGCCCCGCATGTCCCGCATCACACGGGCGGTCGAGGTGCCCGGAGCGGGCCACTGGCTGCCGGAGGAGAACCCGGCCTTCGTCACCGCCGAGCTGCTGGCGTTCTTCGGCGGCCGGGCAGCCCGGTGACCACGGCCGTCACACCACGGCCGTCACGGCCGGGAAACGACACCCCGCCGGCACCGCGGGCCCGGTCCCACAGCACGGCACGTCCACCCGAGAAGAACCGAGAAGAAGGAGCCACCGCGCATGGACGCCACACGAAGCCATGACCACACCGGCCCCGCGGACCCCGCGGACGACGAGGCCGAGCTGTTCTGGGAGCGGCACTACGCCGCCCGGAGCGGCGGGGGCGAGCGCGTGAACCCCCTGCTCGCCGAGACCGCCGGGCCCCTGCGCCCCGGAGCCGCGCTGGACCTGGGCTGCGGTGCGGGCGGCGACACTCTCTGGCTCGCCCGGCACGGCTGGCAGGTCACCGCCGTGGACGTCTCCGCCACCGCCGTCGAACGGGTACGCGAGCGCGCCCGTGAACTGGGTGTCGGGGACCGGGTCACCACCGAACGGCACGATCTGGCCCGGAGTTTCCCGCGCGGGGAGTTCGACCTCGTCTCCGCGCAGTACCTCCACACCCCGTTCCCGCTGCCCCGCGGCCGGATCCTGCGCACGGCCGCACAGGCTCTGCGGCCCGGGGGTCTCCTGCTGATCGTCGACCACGGCTCCACCGCGCCCTGGTCCTGGAACCAGGACCCCGGCGTCCACCACCCCACCCCCGCCGAGATCGCCGCCGGGCTGGATCTCGACCCCGGGCAGTGGCCCGTCCTGCGGGCGGACAGGCCGCGGCGCCGGGCGACCGGTCCCTCCGGCGAGACCGCGACCGTCACCGACCACGTCCTCGTCCTCCGGCGGGCCGGCGGATGAGCGCCGGCCCCGGACCCGGGGCGGCGTCCCGCCTCCGGGGCCGGCGCACCCCCGGGGGCGCGAAGCCTTCGCCATCATCGGCGTTTGGGGACGGCGAGCGGCGAACACCCGCACAGGGACGGCTTCTTGGTGTCCGCACCTGCGCCGCGAACGGAAGATCCGCTACCAGAAAGGCAGATCGTGTTCCTCCTCGACGCAGCCCTGGCACTTCTCGGACTCCTCATGGGTTCGCTCGCGCATCTCCCCGCCCCGGTCTCCCTGGCGGCGGCCGTGGTCATCGCCGTGTGGCTGCTCGTCTTCGCCGCCCGCGAACGGGACCGGCGCCACCGGGCTCGGCAGCCGGAACCGGAAGGGGTGGTGTGAACGATGGCGTCCCCCGTCTACGCCCAGGGGCGTTCCCGGCCCCGCGATCCGAACGACATGGCTGTCGCGTCCTTCGTCCTCGGGCTCCTCGGCCTGCTCGTGATGAACGTGGTTCTCGGCCCCATGGCGGTGGCGCTGTCCGTCACAGCGCTCCGCCGGGGCACCGTCCGCCGGGGCCGGGCGTTCCTCGGCCTCTCCCTCGGCATCGCCGATCTGGTGGTCTTCGCCGTGCTGGCCGGACTCGACACGTCGGCGTCCTGGGCATTCTGACGGCACGCGCGCCGTCACGCGGCACGACCGGCTCGCTCCTCGGGCGCAGCCCCGAAAGGCGAACCCGCACGGGACGGGGGCGCCGGGCCCGAGCCGCCCGGCGCCCCGTTCCGTCCCTGTTCCGTATCGTTGTGCTTCGTCTCAGCAGATGCCGAGCGCGGCCAGGGTCCGCCGCTGGACGGCCGTGGGGCGGGCCGGCCAGTAGAGGTAGCAGATGCCGCCCGTGCCGCTCGCCTCCTTGCCGGAGGCGTTGTAGCGCTTGGTGCGCAGCCAGATGTTCTCGAACTGGCGGCGCTTGTAGACGTGCCGCACGGCGTCGTTGCTGTCGCTCGCCGGGTCGTTGGCGATGACGTCGCCGTCCTCCGTGAAGCCGATGAGGCACATCAGGTGGCCCGCGGTGCCGTAGCCGGCGCCGTCGAGCTCCGGCTCCAGGAAGGACTGGGACGTTATCACCGGGATGCCCGCGCCGATCAGCTTCTCGACGTCGCCCAGGGAGCCGAGGCGGGTGACGATGCCCTGCATGTCGCGGTACGTCGCGGCGTAGGCGGCGTTGAAGGGCCAGTTGCCGCAGCCGTCGTACTGGTAGTCGAAGGTGTAGCGGGCGGCGTGGCAGACCTGGGGGTCGGCGAACTCCGGGTTGACCCAGGCCAGTTGCTTCTTCGTCGGCTTGCGGCCCCAGTACTCGATGATCATCTGGGACGAGGTGGGGCTGCACCACGCCTCGCCGCCGTTGTCGTACTCGGGGTACTCGCCGATGTGGATGTTCTGCGAGTAGCGCGGCACCTCCAGCTCGCGGGCGGCCCCCGCGCCGGGCTCCGAGGCCGGGACGGTGAAGCGGTCCGGGATGTCGGAGGCCATCGCGCCGAGCCGCCAGACCACCGGGGTGCGGTCGCCGCCCGGCTTGCGGTAGAGGGTGAGCCGCAGCCGGTACGAGGCGAGGCGCAGGTCGCCGGCGGAGCTGTTGACGGAGAAGGTGTCGGTCCAGATGCTGCTCCTGCCGTCCGACTGGTCGTCGACGGAGGTGCGGCGGATGTCGCCCTCGCCGTCACCCGCGGCCCAGCGGCCCATCACGTACCAGGGGGTGTCGGTGCCGTCGGTGTAGGTGCCGCGCAGCTCGACCTGGAGCCAGGTGCCGGCCGGGGTGTGGGCGTTCCAGGAGGGGACCACCTCGTTCGCCGGGACGGAGAGCCGGCGGACCGGGCCGGTCCAGGTGGCGTACTCCCAGGTGGCGGTCTGCTGCGTGTGCGGGTCGGTGTAGTCGGTGCGGCCGGCCGGGCGACCGATGGCGACACCAGGTCTGCGGCCGGTGCGGACGGCGGTGCCCTCGGCCGCGCCGCGGCGCCAGTCCGAGGCGGTGGTCCAGCCGTGGTAGTCCACGCGGGGCACGCCCCTCCCGGCGGTGGTGGCGGACGGGTTGGCGGCGGCGGTGGCGGTGCCCGGGCCCGACGGGGCGGGGGCGCGGCCTCCGCCGGGGGCGGCGAACGCGGCGGGAGCCGCCGCGGCGCCCGCCGCCGTGGCGAGTGCGGCGGCGAGGAGGGTGCGCCGTGGTGTGGGTGAGGTCATGCGGATTCCCCCAGTCATGGGCCGGTCGGGCCACTGGTCTGCTGCACGGGTACGGGGCTGTGCGGCCCGCGTTGGCGCGTTCCGGCGCCGCCGCGGGGGTCTTCCACTATCCCCGTCGTGATACCCGCCGACCAGCGCTCGTGCGCGGATGTCGGCCCGATTGCCGGACGGTACGGCCACGCGGCCGAGTGACCGGCGGTTTCCCCTCCCCCTGCTCCCTCTCCCGCTGCTCCCTCTCCCCCTCCCCCGGTTCGCCGGAGTGCGTTCCCCCCGCGGGCCGCCGGTCGTCAGCCGCCCAGCCGTACGGACAGGCGCACCGCCATCCGCTCCCCGCGTCCGCTCTCCGGCAGGCCCGGAAGACCCGCGGTGAAGTCGTCGGCGCCGTCGTCCTCCGTCACCGGCCCGACGGGAGCGAGAGAGTCCCGGCAGGCCAGATCCCGCTGTACCGCGGCCACGGTCAGGGACAGTTCCTCGCGCCACCGGGCCAGCCGGTCCGTGGTCGGCGCGCAGAGCCCGATGGCCATGTCGGCCGTGCCGGTGACGGCCACCACCGGCATGGCCAGGGCCAGCAGGCCGGGCACCTCGTGGTCCCGCGTCAGCGCCCAGCCGCGGCGGCGTACGTCCGCGAGCCGGGTGCGCGGGCCGGACGCGCCCGCGCCGCGGTGGGCGAGCAGGGCGAGGCCGGCCGCGGACCCGGTCAGGGGATGGCGCAGTCTGCGCCGCGGCCCGGCCGTACCGGCGCGCCGGCCGCCGAGATACTCCACGAACACGGCGTCGGAGCCGTCGGGGACGGCCAGATAGCTGTCCTCGCCCGTCCGCTCGTACAGCTTCCGCAGGTGGGGCAGTGCCACCTCCCGGGCCGAGGTCAGGGCCTGGGACAGCGAACCCAGCTCCCACAGCCGCAGGCCGATGCGGTACCGGCCGTCGTAGCCGCGTCGCAGGGCGCCCCAGGTCTCCAGTTCTCCGGAGAGGCGGTGCACGGTGGCGAGGGGGATCCCGGTCCGCCGTGCGATGTCCGAGAGGGTCAGGCTGGGGTGGAGGGGGTCGAAGGCACCGAGTATCGAGAGGGCTCTGCTGGTCACCGACGCGCCGGCGGACCGTGCGTTACCGGCCATCGTTCCCCTCCGCTCCGGGAGTCGCGGGGAGAGGGCGGACGTCGTTCATCGATGACTCCAAGGAATCGGTTGCTCCGGGAGGGCGGGCGGGCGGATGGGGACACGGGGGCACGGTGGTGCTCAGGCGGCGGCCGGCGCCGTCCGCGGGCCGCCGCGCGGGAGGCCCAGATTGCGGTGGATCTCCAGCGTCGCCGTGGAGCGGTTGAGCGTGATGTAGTGCAGTCCGGGTGCTTCCTCCGCCAGCAGCCGGAGGGCCATCTCCGTGGCGTGCTCCACACCGATCCGCCGGCTCTCGGCGGGGTCGTCCCGGGCCGCCTCCAGGCGCCGCGCGAGGTCCGGTGGGAAGGCGGCCCCGCTGAGCTCGGCGAAGCGGGCGATCTGCCGCACGTCGGTGGCCGGCATGATCGCCGGGATGACGGGGGTGGTGCAGCCCGCGGCGGTCAGCCGGTCCCGCAGCCGCAGGTAGTCCTCGACGTGGAAGAACATCTGGGTGATGGCGTAATCGGCCCCGGCCCGGCATTTGGCGGTGAAGTGCCGGATGTCGCTCTCCCAGTCCGGGGACCGCGGGTGGCGCTCGGGAAAGGCGGCGACGCCCACTCCGAAGTCCCCCAGCTCCCGTACCAGGCGCACCAGTTCGCCGGCGTGGCGGAAGCCGTGCGGGTGCGGGATCCAGGGGCCGCGCGGGTCACCGGGCGGGTCGCCGCGCAGGGCCAGCACATCCCGGACCCCCGCACTCGCGTACTGGCCGATGATCCGGCGCAGTTCGGCGGCGGAGTGCCCCACGGCGGTCAGATGGGCGACGGGGCGGAGGGTCGTCTCGGCCGCGATCCGCTCGGTCATCCGCACCGTGCGGTCCCGGGAAGAGCCTCCCGCGCCATAGGTGACCGAGACGAACGTCGGTGCGAGGGCCTCGACCCGGCGGACGGCGTGCCACAGGGTGCGCTCTCCGGTCTCCGTCCGGGGCGGGAAGAACTCGAAGGAGTACGTCCGTTCACCCGCCGCGAGAATCTCGCCGAGTGTGCTCACGTCTGTCCCTCCGGTCGTCGTGCCGCATGCGCCGTCCTGTCCGCCCCCGCCCCGGGTGGGCCCGGGTCCGGTCCCGTCATCCCGTGCCTCCGAGGGCCCGCTCCATGGCGTGCGCCGCGGCGGCGCCGTAGGCCCGGGAGACGCGGCCCAGGAGTTCTCCGGCGGACAGCTCGTACTCCTGGGTGCCGACCGTGCCGATCACCACGGACGCCAGGGCGCAGCCCAGTTGGGCCGAGCGCTCGTCGGGCCAGTCCCAGGCGGTGCCCGCCAGGAAGCCGGCGCGGAAGGCGTCGCCGACGCCGGTCGGGTCGGCCGTTTCGGTGACCGGTACCGCCGGGACGTGCAGCGGGCGCCGCCCGGCCCGGGTGACGGTCACCCCGTCCCCGCCCCGGGTCGTGACCCAGGTGCCGACGCGTTCCAGTACCTCCCGCTCGCTCCAGCCGGTGCGCCGCAGGAGCAGGGCCGCCTCGTAGGCGTTGGTGAAGAGGCAGGCGGCCCCGGTGACAAAATCCCGGACCTCCGCGTCGGTGAGGCGGGCGAGCTGCTGGGAGGGGTCGGCGGCGAACGGGATGCCCGCCCGCCGGCACCGGCGCGCGTGACGGAGCATGGCCACCGGGTCGTCCGGCGAGACCAGGACGAGGTCCGCCCCGCCCATGCGCGCCACGACCTCGGTGATGTCGATGTGCCGGGCGTCGGCCATCGCGCCCGCGTAGAAGGAGGCGATCTGGTTGGCGTCTCCGTCGGTCAGGCAGACGAACCGGGCCGTCTGGCGGGCGCTGGACACCCGGACGGAGTCGATGTCGACGCCGTTCTCCTTCAGCCAGACGCCGTAGTCGGCGAAATCGGCGCCCACCGCCCCGACGAGCACCGGCGACAGGCCCAGCCGCCCCAGGCCCAGCGCGATGTTGGCCGCCACTCCCCCGCGCCGCACGTCGAGTTCGTCGACGAGGAAGGAGAGGGAGATCTTGTCCAGCTCCTCCGGGAGCAGATGCTCCGCGAAGGTCCCGGGAAAGGTCATCAGGTGGTCGGTGGCTATGGAACCCGCTACCGCGATACGCATCCTCACTCCCGCCCGTCCGTGGTCCGCACGCGTGCCGGGGGCCGATGGACCGGCCCGGTCACGCCCCCGCCGCCTTGCGCAGCGCCTCGACGCGGTCGGTGCGCTCCCAGGTGAACTCGGGCAGCTCCCGGCCGAAGTGGCCGTAGGCGGCGGTTCGGGCGTAGATCGGGCGGAGCAGGTCCAGGTCGCGGATGATCGCGGCCGGACGCAGATCGAACACCTCGCCGATCGCCTGCTCGATCCGCTCCACCGCGACCGTGGCGGTGCCGAAGGTCTCCACGAACAGACCGACCGGCTCGGCCTTGCCGATGGCGTAGGCCACCTGCACCTCACACCGCGAGGCCAGCCCCGCCGCCACGACGTTCTTGGCCACCCAGCGCATCGCGTACGCCGCCGAACGGTCCACCTTCGACGGGTCCTTCCCCGAGAAGGCGCCGCCACCGTGCCGGGCCATACCGCCATAGGTGTCAATGATGATCTTGCGTCCGGTCAGACCCGCGTCCCCCATCGGCCCGCCGACCTCGAACCGCCCCGTCGGATTCACCAGCAGCCGGTGGCCGTCGGTGTCGAGCGCGATGCCGTCCTCGGCGAGCTGCTTCAACTCCGCCTCCACGACGTGCTGCTGGATGTCCGGGGCGAGCAGCGAGCCCAGCGAGACGTCGGCCGCGTGCTGCGCGGAGACGACGACGGTGTCCAGGCGCACGGGCCGGCTGCCCCGGTACTCGACGGTGACCTGGGTCTTGCCGTCGGGGCGGAGATAGGGGGCCAGGCCGTCCTTGCGGACGGCGGTGAGGCGGCGCGCCAGACGGTGGGCCAGCGCGATGGGCAGCGGCATCAGCTCGGGGGTCTCGTCGCAGGCGTAGCCGAACATCAGGCCCTGGTCGCCCGCGCCCTGCCGGTCCAGGTCGTCGCCCTCCTTGCCCTCGGTGTCGACGCCGCGGGCGATGTCGGGGGACTGCGCGCCGATGGACACCGAGACACCGCAGGAGGCGCCGTCGAAGCCCTTGGCCGACGAGTCGTATCCGATCTCCAGGACCTTCTCGCGGACGAGCCGGGCGATCGGCGCGTAGGCGCGGGTGGTGACCTCGCCGGCGATGTGCACCAGGCCCGTGGTGATCAGGGTTTCCACGGCGACCCGGGAGCCCGGGTCCGCACGGAGCAGCGCGTCGAGGACGGTGTCGCTGATCTGGTCGGCCATCTTGTCGGGATGTCCCTCGGTGACGGACTCCGAGGTGAACAGGCGGCGGGACATGGCGGTTCCTCCTCCGGTGGAGCGCAGGACCGGGTGCCGGGGACGGCACGCCGGGTGGGCACACGGGGTGGGCACACGGGACGCGGAGGACGCGCGGGACGGCGGCCGGCGCGTCCCGGGGACGGGGCGCGGATCAGGGGCGCGGGGTCAGAGCCGGGGTCAGAGCAGACCGGCGAAGTCGGGGACGGTGACGACGCCTTCCCTGCCGGCGGCACGCTCCAGGACGAGGGCGCCGATGGCGATGTCCAGCGAGCCGAGACCGAACGGGGCGTAGACGACGGTCCTCCCGGGGGAGGGGCGGGCGGCACCGCGCAGATGGTCGCCGATGGCGGTGATGTCCTCGCGCCGTACGGTTCCCCGCTCGACCGCCAGGGCCAGGGAGGTCTTCTCCCGCAGCGCGTGCGACACGTCGTCCACGACGTGCGCCGCGTCCGCCATGGCCTCCGGCTCCAGGTCGCGCAGCGACATGTGCAGCACGACGGCCCCGGGCTTGAACCACCCGGCGTCGGTGACGTACGGGACGACGGCGGTGGTGGCGAAGAGCACGACGTCCGCGTCGTCCAGCGCCTCCCGGAGGGTGCCGGCGACGGAGACCGAGGGGGCGAGGCCGTGGGTGTGCTCCGCGGCGAAGGCGCGGGCCCGGTCCGCGTCGAGGTCGTGGACCGCCAGGGAACCGGCGGTCCAGCCCTCACCGGCCATGACCGCCAGGGTGGTGGCGGAGATGTAACCGGTGCCGATCACGGCCAGTTTCCCGATCCGGCTGTCGCCCCCGCGCAGGGCCCGGGCACCCACCGCGGCGGACAGCGCCGTACGGTGGCCGCTGATCCGGGACCCCTCCAGTACGGCCGTGGCCAGACCGGTGCGGACGTCGTTGAGGGCGATGAGAGCGGAGGCCCGGGGCAGTCCGAGAGCGAGGTTCCCGGGGAAGCTCGAAATCCACTTCACGCCCATGGCGGGCGCGGCTCCCGGCACATAGGCGGGGAGGGCGATGGCGCGTTCGCGGCGGTCGGGGTCGGGGCGCAGGAACAGGCTGTCGGGGTTGACCAGGCCGCCCCGGGCCGCCTCGATGTACACGTCCTCGACGACCTGCCTGCACTCCTTGCCCAGCTCCGCCAGGACCGTCTCGACGACGGTGCCCGGGACGATCACCAGATTCCCGGAGTGACGTGCTTCCTGCATGAGTTCCCCCTCATGAGTCGGTTCGGTGGCCCGGCGCCGCGGCGCCTGACGTCACCTCAGCAACGAGAATTTCTTGGTCAGCGGGTCGAGGACGTCGCGCGGCCCGAACGCCGCGACGGCGTAGTAGTCGAGGTCCGCCTCCGCGGTCCGCTCCATCCGTTCGAGCTGGTCGGCGTAGGTGCCGCCGGTCATGGCCGAGGTGAAGTCCGTGCAGAGCAGTCCGGCCTCCGCGGCCTCGGAGCGCAGCCGCCGCAGCCAGGCCGGGCGGCCTTCGAGGACGACCAGGGAGAGGCCCGACACCGGCCAGTGCTCCTCGCCCCCGGCGTCGGGAAAGCGCAGGAACGACATGCGGGGAAGCAGTTCCGGACGCTCCTGGGCGGCCTTCGCGACCAGTCCCAGGCACAGGTGGGCTGTGGCGTTCATGGCCACCCCGTGATCGAGTTTCGCCCTGACCGCGACCACGAATTTGCAGTCGGTGTCGACGTTTTCCGGCTCGACGGTGGTGGAGAGTGATTCGGACATGGCGGTACCCCGGAACGCTTCTCTTGTGATGCCGCGTGAACGGCGGACGGAATGGGCGCTGCTTCGCACCCGGAATTGCTGTCGGTCGTGCCCGGCCGGTGGCCGGCGGGCGATCGGGCAATAGTTATTCGATGGTCAGTCGATGGTCGAATACGACGTGAATTTGCGGACGCTCTGTGGATTCATGCGGTAGCCCGGACGCCCCTGGATCACCGCGTCCGACGCGATGTCCCAGTCCGCCACCTCGTCGAATCTGTCCCGGCACGCCATGCGGAATCTGCGGACGGACTGCGCCAGGGCCGCGGGTGTGCGGTGGGTACGGGCCGACAGTTCCGACGCGGAGAGAAATGAGGGTTCCTCATTCTTCTCACGACTCCGCATGAATTCTTCTCCGAGTACCCGCAGAATGTCAAGGAGTGGCGGCGGAGTTTCTTCGTATACCGTCACCCCCTCCACGGACAACAGGTTTCCATACAGTGCGACCTCCCATGACGGCGAGCCCGTACCCGGTTCGTCGAGCAGCACGACCGGCAGGATCTCGGGCACCAGGAAATCCGTACGGAGCCCGATGTATTTGCTAAGAAATCTCCGCCCGGCGATATTCTGCGGCGCCTGCAGATAATCGACGGCAACCTGAAGGATCTCCGGAATGCTCGGTCTGATGTCGATCAGATAGCGCGTTATCCACTCCACGGCGGCACCTTTTCCGTGCAGCCGCTCGTGCAGCACGGCCGCGTCCAGCAGGACCAGGTCGGCCTGCTGCTCCAGGCCCGCGTACGCCAGCCGGTCGTGCAGCGTCACGGCCACGTCGATCAACTGGCGGGCCTTGGTCCGCACCCGGTAGGTGCGCAGCATCCGGTGCCACTGCTCGTGCGCCGTCAGATGAACGCTCCACGAGCCGGCCCGCCCTCCGTACCGGTCCGCGAGATGCCTGAAGATCCGCGGATACGGCGACTGCTGGAAGGTGACCCAGCCGAAGGAGAAGACGTCCAGCGCCGCGTCGAAGTCCCGGCGGGAGCCGTAACGGCAGGCGGCGATGAGGAACTCGCTGGTGCGCACATAGCGTTTGAGCAGGGCGCGGTCCTGGTCGGACAGTTCCTTGGGCCGCAGCGACGAGGACTCGATGAAGGTGCTGTAGCTGCCGCTCTGCACGTCCCCCAGTGAGAAGGCGAAGGAACGGGCCCCGGTGGCCGAGGGGTGGGAGGCGTACACCTCCTCCACGTAGTGCCGCTGGCTGCCGAGCGCGGTCACCGCCTCCTCCAGACGGCCGGCCGTGAGGTGGTTGATGACGATGTCCGTGTAGAGCCAGGCGGCGTCCGCGTAGTAGAGGTACTTGCGGTACCGCTCCAGGGAGTCGTGGATCAGCGGCAGCGCCCGGTCGTGGTCGCCCGCCGCGGCCGCCCCCAGCGCCTGCCACCAGAGCACGAACGAGACCCGCGTGTACCGTGCCGGCTCGCCTCCCAGCCCCAGCCCCTCGGAGAGCCGCGCCAGGCCGGCCGGGAAGACGGAGTCGGGGTAGGTCGGCCATCCCTGGCTGAGATGGTCGGCCACCTCCACCAGGAGGTCGGGGGACCTCTCGTCCACTCCCCCGTCGAGGAGTTCGATGATCTCCTTGGTCCGCGGGAGGATGCGCCCGGTGTACAGGAGGGAGGTCTCCATGTAGCGCCGGGCGACGTCGAAGAGCGCGGGGGTGACCGGCTCCCCGCCTCCCATCCGGGAGCTCAGCGCGCCCAGCAGGAGCAGAACCGAGACGTCGTGCTCGCTCTCCTGCCGGAGATCGACGGAGGAGAGATCCGCCAGTTCCCCGGCGGCGAGGCGCGTTCCGCGCAGCACCCGTTCCTCCAGCGCCTGGCGCACCTCGGACACTCTTCTCATCCTCGTCGTCTGCCTTCGTCCCTGCATCGCTCCGCCGGGGAGCGACAACCACCGCCTGCCGGACATCCCCGGGGGCGGTCACCTGATCACACCACCGCCCGGTTGCGGCACTCCGCCGACCGTCTCCAGCCACCTGTCGCTGTAGACCGTGCTCTCGTACTTCTCTCCACCGTCGGCGCAGATGCACAACGGGTCAGTTATATCGGGGTTCTCCCCGAGGTGGCGCACACAGGCCGCCACGACCGCCCCGGAGGAGGCGCCGAGGTGGATCCCGGCCTCCCGCAGGACCTTCCGGCAGTAGCGGGCGGTCTCGTCCACGTCCACATAGAGGTAGTGGTCGATCAGTTCGTCCGTGAGGAAGGAGGACGGGCGGCTGGCGCCGATGCCGGAGAGGTACCGCTTCCCGGGCGGGCCGCCGTACGCGGCCGAGCCGCTGATGTCCACGGCCACCATCCGGGTGGCCAGTCCCCGCTCCCGGAAGCACTGGCTCAGACCGGCGAAGGTCCCGCCGGTCGACACGGCCGCGAACAGCGCGTCCGGGGGAATCGGCATCTGGCCCAGGATCTCCGGGCCCGTCATCTCCCGGTGGATCCCGGGGTTCCGCCGGCTCTCGTACTGGTTGCCCCAGACGTACCGGTCATCGGTTTCCAGCAGTTCCCGCACCTTGGCCAGCCGGGAGAGCAGATAGCCCCCCGCGCGGTCGGCCTCCTCCACCATGACGACCCGTGCGCCCAGGTCCCGGAGGCGGGAGCGGCTCTCCGCGGTGCACAACGGGTCGACCACCGCGGTGAATCCGACGCCCAGATATCTGGCCATGCTGGCCAGCGCCACGCCGAGGTTCCCCGAGGTCGACTCCAGGAGCTCGGCGCCGGGCCACAGCCGGCCGTCCTGCACCAGTCCCCGTACCAGCCCATAGGCCGTGCGGGCCTTGATGGAGCCGGTGATGTTGTAACCCTCCAGCTTCAGATGCAGCCTGCGCGGCCGTCCGAGGACGTCGAGTTCGATCGTCTTCACGGGCGTCGGGCCGAGCAGGGCCTCGAACCGTTCCAAGAGGTGCTGCATGGACTTGCGGACCTTCCCCTCGATTCGTTCGCCGTTCGACCGAACGGCTACCAAATCCGACGACCGCGCATGTCATACTGATGCAGCTGAATGACATTGCTCGGTCAGCCTACGCATGATGTCTGACCGCCAAAAGCACCGTCTCAGGATCTGAGCCGAAACCGGAACCGGAATGCCGAGCTCCCGAGAAAGGCGACCCGTGAGCGAGTCAGCAGAGACAGCAGAGTCCGTTGGGACTCCGGAGACAACGAGGGGACCTGCGACGCGATTAGGCCGGCCGGCGCTCCTGCGGGATGCCCTGGGCATCGGCCTGGCAGTCGGCGCGTACGGGCTCTCCTACGGTGCCCTGGCCGTCTCCTCCGGCCTGACGGTGGCACAGACCCAGTTCCTCTCCCTCCTCCTGTACGGAGGCTCCTCCCAGCTCGCCCTGGTGGGAGCACTCGCCGCGGGCAGTACGGGCGCGACGGCGAGTGCCACCGCGGTGCTGCTCGGTGCGCGCAACCTGTTCTACGGAGTCGGCCTCCGCCCGGTGCTCGGGCTGCGCGGCCGCCAACTGCTGCCCGCCGCCCACCTCCTGAGCGACGAGAGCGCGGCCATGGCCATCGGCCGGCCCGACCGGGCCACGGCGCGCTACGCCTACTGGGCCACCGGCGGCGTGGTCTTCCTGTGCTGGAACCTCGCGACGCTGGCGGGCGCCCTGGCCGGCTCCCTCATGGCGGACCCCAAGGCGTTCGGTCTGGACGCCGCGTCCTCCGCCGCCTTCCTCGCGCTGGTGGCACCCCGGCTCGGGGAACGCGCCAACCGGATGGTCTTCGTTCTGGCCTGCGCAGTGGCGGTGGGTGTCTCCCCCCTGGTGGGAGCCGGGCTCCCGGTGGTGCTCGCGGGCCTGACCGCGCTGAGCGTGCTGCTCACCCCCCGCGCCCGGGCCGCGCTGCGCACGGCGCCGCCGGCCCCCGGCGGCGCGGCGGCGGCCCGCCCGGAGGACCCGGACGGCACACGGCACGACGGCGGCACGACGGAGAAGGACGGTGCGGCATGAGCTGGGCCTGGATCGCCGCCGCGGCCGCGGCCTGTTTCGCACTGAAGCTGCTGGGGCTGCTCGTCCCCCAGCGGACGCTGGAGCACCCGGCCGTCTCCCTGACGGCCGAGGCCGTTCCCGTCGCCCTGCTCGCCGCGCTGATCGCCGTTCAGACCTTCACCGCGGAGCAGCAGATCGCGCTGGACGCACGGGTCGCCGGGATCGCCGTCGCGGCCCTGTGCATCTGGAAGAAGGCCCCGTTCCTCGTCACGGTGGTCGCCGCGGCCGCGGTCACGGCGCTGCTGCGCTGGGCCGGGGCGGCGGGCTGACCGCGCCCGCGTCCGGGCCGCCGCGGAGCGGCCGCCCCGCGGCGGTGCGCCCGGGTGGCACGGCGGCCGGACCGCGCCGCCCGGGCGGCCCCGCGGTGGCGCCCCGGCGGACGCTCAGCTCCTGGGAGTCGCGTAGACCACCCAGTTGTCGTGCTTGTGCGGGTAGGGACGGAAGTCGCCGTGCGGCGGGTCGTCCCAGGAGATGCGGTCCATCTCGAGGATGTTCCAGCCGGCGAACAGGGTCCGCATCTCGTCCTCGTCGTAGTACCGGAAGAGCGTGTCCTTGTAGGCGAAGGTGTGCGGGGCGATCTCGGTGCCCTCGCCGTAGGTCTCGTCCTTCAGCGTGAAGGCGTTGGTGACGAACAGTCCGTCCGGGTGGACCACCCGGCGGGCCTCGGCGATCAGCTGGGTCGGGTCCTGGATCTGCCCGAACACGTCGAAACAGGTCACCGCGTCGACCGAGGCGTCGATCAGCGGCAGTGTGGTGGCGTCCGCCCGTAACAGGAACGCCCGCCGGCGGATCACCCGGCGCGCGTGGGCCAGGCCCGTGGGCGCGATGTCCACGCCCGTCGCGTTGAAGCCCGCGTCGGCCAGGGCCGCCAGATTGCGCCCGTCCCCGCACCCGAGATCGACCACCGTACGGATATTCCGCTTCTTGAGTGCCTCGATCGCCGGCGGGATCACCGGAATCGGGTCCTCCTGCCACAACGGTCCTTCACTCTGCTCCTGGTACGCCTTCTCCCAGCCGTACTGGAGCTCCGAAAACTCGGGCATGCCTGTCACCTGACCTCCATAGGATGACTGATGAAAATCATCCTATCGACCCGAGTTGACAAAACAAAGGGCGTCTCGGTATGTGAACCAAAACTCTGCGTGAACAGGAAATCCGGAATTGGAGGGTCACCTTTCACTCCGCTCCGGGTATTTCGGATTTCAATATTCCGCATTCCCGGGCCGGCCGGCCCGGCAGCAATTCTTTGCTCGTTCCCGGTTTCCGGGAGCCGTTTTTCCGGATTCCCCGGGGCTCTCCCCCGCACCGTCCCGGACCGCGGTCATGCCGATGGCCCGGCCGGAGTACGGCCGGGCCGGTGCGCTTCCCGGCAGACGGTGCAGCCCCGGGTGGTGCGCGGCCCTCTCGGCGGAACGTCACCGGGGGTCCCGCACGGGTTTTCCGCCGCCGGGAGCACCGGGCACCGGCAGCCGCGTCCCGGCCGGCGGCCGGGCGAGGGCCTCGTTCATCTCCTCCAGGGCGAGCCCGTTGGTCGTCGGGCCGAGCACTCCGATGTTCACCGCGATGGCGACCAGCGTCAGGGCCACTCCGGCGAACAGCGCCCCGGGCCCGTGGGCGGCCAGGAAGGGCACCATGATGAAGGGCATCGCCGCGGTGGTGAGGCGCGAGAGCGAATATGTCCAGCTCACCGCGGAGACCCGGGCGGCGGTGGGGAAGATCTCCGCCTGGTAGACGTGGTAGGCGTTCGAGAAGACGTTGGTCACGGCCGTGAAGCAGAGCCCCGAGACGATGATCATCGGCTCGCCCCGCGCGAACCCGAAGAGCAGACCCGAGCCGGCCATGGCCAGGGACGTCGCCACGATGAGGTGCTTCCGCTCCACCCGCTCCATCAGCGGGACGGACAGCAGCGAGCCGAGCGGGTACCCCACGAACGTCACCGCGCTGAAGAGCAGCGAGTTGACGATCGAGTACCCCTTGTCGGCGAGCACGAGGGGGGCCATGGTCCCGAAGCCGTAGCCGCCGAACGCCTGGAGCAGGTGGAACACGGCCAGCATCGCGACCCGGCGCCGGTGGACCGGGCTGAGCCTGGTCCTCACCACGGCCGCGGGGCGCCGGGCCGGCGGCACCTCCGTCCCGGCGGGCCCGGCGGCGGGCGGGCCCGCCCGGTCCCCCGACTCGGCCTCCAGCCGGGCCAGGACGGCCTCCGCCTCCGCCGTGCGTCCCACCGACGCCAGCCAGCGGGGTGACTCCACGAGCCGGTGCCGGAGCAGCAGGACGGAGAGGCCGCCGGCCGCGCCGGTCAGGAACAGCCAGCGCCAGCCCGCCAGTCCGAGCGGGTCCATCGGCTCCAGCCAGCGGGCGAGCAGACCGACCGCCGGTACGCCCGTGAAGGCGATGGTGTACGCCCACGCGGTGTACCGGCCGCGGGAACGGGACGGCAGCAGATCCCCGAGATAGGCGTCGGCGAGCGGGAGCACCGGGCCGATGCCCAGTCCCGCGAGGAACCGCGCGCCGACCACCATCCACACCTCGTCGCCCACCGCCCCGAGAGCGGAGAACACCGTGTAGACGGCGACCGCCAGCAGTAGCGCGCGGCGCCGGCCTAGGCGGTGGGCCAGCCGCCCCATCGCGAGCACGCCGATGAACATGCCGACGAAGACGGAGGCCATGACCGCGGAGACCTCGGTACGGCTGAGCCGATACTCCTCGGCCAGCACGGCGCCCAGCACGCCCGACATGAAGATCTCGAACATGTCGAAGAACAGGGCGATTCCGACGGTGACGATCACACGCCGCAGGGTGGGGGTCAGGGGCAGCCGGTTCAGCCGTGCCGCGATGGCGGCGGAGCCCTGGTCCATGGCTCTCCTCGGTCGGGGTGGTGTGCCGCTCACGGTGGTGCGGGGCCGTCCGCGCGGGCGGACCCGCACCGGGGTCAGGCGGGTTCGTTGCCCGGGCTCCACTTGATCGAGCAGCCCATGGAGGGGTGGTGGGGCTCGGGCACCGGCAGGCCCGCCAGCACCTGCTCCACGGCGGTCCGGAGCCGGGCTCCGGTGACCGGACGGCCGTTGCCGGGCGTCGAGTCGTCGAAGGAGCCGCGGTAGACGAGCCGGTCATCCGCGTCGTACAGGAAGAAGTCCGGGGTGCAGGCGGCCCGGTAGGCGAGGGCGGCCCGCTGTCCGGTGTCGAGCAGATAGGGGAAGTCCCAGCCGGTCCGTTCGACCTGGTCCCGGAGGCCGTCCGGACCGTCGTCCGGGGCCACTCCCGTGTCGTTGCTGCACACGGCGACGGCCGCGAGCCGCGGGAACTCCGCCACCAGCTCGCCGAAGTGCTTCTCCAGGTGCCGGACGAAGGGGCAGTGGTTGGACATGAAGGCGACCAGCAGGGCCGGCGCCCCGGCGAAGTCCGCCCGCCGGACGGTGCGTCCGTCGAGCGAGGGCAGAGCGAAGTCCGGGGCCGGAGTGCCCAGGGGCACCATGAAGGAGGACACGGGCACGGTGGGGTGACCTTTCTTTGGGATCGACGGGGCCGGGCGGCCTGGCTTGCGGAAGCGCGGGTCCGCGCGGCGGCACGGGCCGGATCGGGTGCCCGGCCGGGGGGGCGGGCGGCTAGCGCGGGGCGTCGCCGAGCAGCAGCGGGCGCTCCGGGTCGAGGTCGCGCGCGTCGTTCACGACCTCGACGTACATGCCGTCCGGGTCGATCACGAAGAAGTAGTCGACGAGGGTCCGGCCGCGGGCGATCTCGGTGACCTCCCCGATCCCGGCCTCGATGATCTCCGCCCGGGTGGCGGCCAGGTCCGGCACGGTGAATCCCACGTGCTTCACCCCGATCTCGGGCAGGTTGTTGCCCACGGTGAAGGCCGGGCGCGGCCGGGCGCCGTCGTCCGCGTAGTGGAACAGTTCCAGGACGAAGCCGTCGTCCTGCCGCAGATGGGAGATGGTCAGCGACTTGTCGCTCTTGCTCCACTCGGCGACCGGCCGGAAGCCGAAGTAGCCGTAGAAGGCCTTCGAGCGGTCGAGGTCGCCGACGCTGAGGGCGATGTGGTGCGGTGCGAAGGTGGTCATGCTTCCCTGCCTGTCGTGGTCCGGTCGAGGGGGAACGGCACGCGCGGGGGGTCCCCGCCGAGCCGGCCCGCGGTGTGCAGCGGTTCGAGGAGTTCCATGCGGGGCGGCCCCTGGACGTACGGTGCGTGCCGGGCGAGGAACGCCGCGGTCTGGGGCGTGGCGCGGTGCTCGGCGAACGCGTCGCGGTCGCGGTAGATCTCGTAGAAGACGCGGGCCAGCGGCTCCCCGTCGACCCGGTGGATCGCGTAGGCGACCAGGCCCGGCTCCTCCGCCGCGGCCTCCGCGATCCGCCACCGGGCCAGGGCGTCGAACTCCTCGGCGCTCTCGGGTCTCACCTCGAAGCGTGCGACCACTGCGTACACGTGTGCTCCTCCGCTCTGCTTCCGTGGTACCGCCGGGTGTCCCGGCCGCCGGCTCCGCTACCGGGGGGTGTCCGTCGCGAGCAGCGGGAAGCCGCCCTCGTACGAGACACCGCGCGCGAGTTCGTCCTCGTTCGCCGCGACGCAGTCCGCCAGGGCCGCCACCCAGTCCTCCTCGGCGCCGCGGGCGTGCGCCGCGGTGAGGATCTGCCGCAGGGGGTTGATGTGGGCCTCCGAGAGGCCGCGCAGGCTCCTGATGTGGCCGGGGGTGACCTCCAGCGGGAAGGAGGCCGGGACCGCGGCGCCGCTGACCTTGAAGTTCAGGATCGTGCGGATGCACTTCTCGCAGCGGCAGCAGTTGCGGTCCTTCTGCTCCCCCTGCCAGCACACCCGCAGGTTGTCGGCGCCCTCCGGCCACAGCCGGGCGAGCCCCGCCACCTTGTCGTTGCGGTCCACGCCGGTCGCGTCGTGGTGCACGCGCAGGCGCCCGCCGGACATCATCCAGTCGGTCACCGGGTTGGAGCCCCAGGGCAGCAGCAGCGATCCGTACGGTTCGGAGCTGGCGATGAGGCCGTGCCGGAACCGGCCGCTGAAGAGGGTGAGCACCGAGGTCATACCGGTCCCGAAGGCGTCCTCCCAGTGGCTGAGGTCGCTGTGCCACAACTGGCGGAAGTTCGTGGTGACGGGCAGGAGTTCGATGCCCTGTCCGGCCAGGAGCGGAGCGCTGCGGTCGCGGAGGGTCTCGTACGATCCGCGCTCCTCCAGCGGGATGTCGAAGCCGTGCACCATGACCGCTCCGCTGAGGCGCAGCGATCCCCGCCCGGCCGCGCCGCTGACGTGGCGGATGGTGGTGTAGGCGCTGTCCGCCCCGCCGGAGAAGGTCTGCAGCGCCGAGCGGTCGTCCGGGCCGGGCCGGTCGGGGAGTTCCTCGTCGGCGGTGATCTCCACCCGGGTGTAGCGCTCGGGCCGCCACTGCAGCCAGGCGGACTGGAACTCCTCCAGGTTCTCCAGCAGCGTGGCGGTCACCCCGCCGGCCGCGTGCAGGCTCTCGCCCGTCCGCATGGCGACGAAGAGGGCGGCCAGCAGGAAGGGGTCCATGGTGTCCGTGAGCATCGGCTCGTGGCGCCGCTCGACGCGGTACCACAGCCGGTCCCCCGTGGGCTTCGCCTCGCTGGTCACCTCGACGGCGATCTCCGTCGTCTCGCCGTCGTGCGTGCGCTGCACTGGGCCGATCTTCATGTGCGGTTCCCTTCGCTCTCGGCTTCGGTTGGGCTCCCGGTCCCGGCCGGGCGGGTGCGCGTGTCCGGTTCCCCGGCCGCCGCGGTGCGGGAGGGCGGCTCGATGAGTTCGACGAGATTGCCGTCCGGGTCGCGGAAGTAGAGGAACCGGGTGCCGCGTGCGGCGGCGGGCCGGTCCACTTCGACGGGGCCGCCCACCACCTCGTGGCCCCGGGCCCGCAGTTCGCCGGCCGCGGCCCCGATGTCGTCCACGCGGAGCGCCAGGTGGCGCAGGCCGGGGGCGTTGGCGGGGGCGCGCGGGTCGGCCGCCGGGTGGTGTGCCGCGTACTGGGTCAGCTCCACCACGGTGGACGCGCCGGGGAGCCGCAGGTGGACGGTGCGCGCGGTGGCCCCGGGGACACCGACGCCCTCCCCGAACACCGGTGTGGTCAGGGAGAGGTCCTTCACCACCTCGGCCCCGAAGAGGCCGGTGTAGAACGCCGCCATGCGGTCGAGGTCCGGGGTCACCACCGCCACGTGCAGCAGGCCGCCGACTGCGATCGCCATCAGACCAGGGCTCCTCTCACCGCGTGCCCGGGCGTGCCGCGGCCGGGTACGGCGTCGCGGGCCGGGTCCAGGGACGGCAGCACGCCGGACAGCCGCGTGCGCTGCCGCCCTTCCAGGAACCGCAGGAAGGACCGGCCGGTGCCGTTCTCCAGCCCGGACCGGAAGGAGTCGACCACCCATTCCTGCAGGAGGTCGGTGCGCGGCGCGGACACGGCGGGGGCGGCGGCGCCGGGGCCGGATCCGGGGCCGCCCGCGATCGCGGACCGGATGAGTCCGTCGCTGCGCAGCACCTCGTCCAGACCGAGCCGGCCGCCCGTCCCGCCGCGGAGGGTGTGGTAGGCCGAGGAGATCATCCCGTGCATGTTGTCGTCCTCGGTGAAGAGCTGCTTGGCCAGCACGGCGTCCCCGCGGCCGAGGATCACCCCGGCCTTGATGTCGGTGAACTCCTCGCAGATGGGCGCGTAGGTGGCGTGGACCGAGAGCCGGCCGCGGCAGAAGAGGTCCAGGCTGCGGACGACCGTGGGGTGGTGGAGGTTCGAGTAGTGGACGAAGGCGGCGCCGGAGGCGGCCCGGCCCACCAGCAGGCCCTCGCCGAGCCGGAGCCGCCCGTCCTCGCCCGCCATGGGGTCCAGGTCCTCGGCGTGGTCCAGGGAGCGGGCCGCTCCGAGCAGGTCGTCCCCGATGTAGAGCTGGTGCGGCATCTCCACCTCGTAGACCGTCGGCAGGCCGTCGGCGGAGGCGCCCCGGCCGCGGAGGTTGTCGGCCCGGCGGTCCTTGGAGAAGTTGGTGACGCACAGCACGGGTTCCAGGTCGTACAGATCGAGCAGTTCCCGCACGGTCGCGTGCACCCGGGAGTGCAGATAGTTGCGGACGAGCACGGCGCGCGAGGAGGCGAGGACCTGCCCCACCTCGCGGGCCAGCTCCTGCGGCACCATGAACGGCTTCTCGATGACGAAGTTGCGGTAGCCGGCGCGCCACCAGTCCACCAGGGCAGGCGCCAGGGTGCGGCTGGGCAGGCACAGGTCGACGATCGTCGTCTCCGGGGCGGCCGGCTCCAGCTTCTCCCGGGCCGCCACCACGTTCTCGGGGAGGCCGTCGGCGCGCAGCAGCGCCGCCAGTTCGGCGCCCGCCCGCTCCCTGGGGTCGACGAACCGGATCCGGGTGCGGTCGAGCACGCCGGACCGGCCCAGCCGGGAGTAGGCCCGGTAGTGCAGTGATCCGGCCTTGCCCGCGCCGACGATGACCACGTCCATGGCGGCTAGACCGCCTTCACGTGCTCGACCGCGTCGGCGAACTCCGCGTCCCCGGTGTGGAAGGCGAGGTAGCGCAGGGTCTCGGTGCCGCTGTTGGTGATCCGGTGCCTGGTGCCCCGGGGGATGCGCACGCAGCTGGACGGCGCGAGTGCGTAGTGCTCGCCGTCGAGTTCCAGTTCCGCGTTCCCGGAGATGATGAAGTAGGTCTCGTCCGTCCGGGGGTGGTGGTGGAGCTGGCCGCCGCGGCCGGGCTCGGCGCTGGCCATCGCGACCCGGACCACGCGGGTTCCGGGCTGTTCGGAGGCCGCGTAGAGCAGGGAGCGGACGACGTCGCCGCCGTACACCGATTCCGTCAGGGAATCCACGTCGATCATCGGGTTCATCACAGCTCGCCTTCAGAGGAGTTCGCAGCTCTTCATGATCGTTTCGAGTTCGCCGGTCCGCTCCTCGGGGAACGGGGTGAGCGGAAGCCGCGGCTCACCGGCGTCGAAGTGCGCCAGCGAGAAAGCCTTCTTGAGCGCTATCGGGTTCGTCGCGAAATAGATTCCGCGGTAGAACTCGGCGAATTTGAGGTAGAGATCGCGAGCCGTCACGTAATCGTCGGCGAGCGCCGCCTCGACGATCGAACGGCTCTGCCGCGGCATGACGTTGGCCGCCACGGAGATGTGCCCGTGGCCGCCGAGCAGCAGGGTGGGAAGCGCCGTGAAGTCGTTGCCCGAGAGCACCACGAAGTCCGCGTCACGGACCAGGTGCAGAACCCGGCGCATCCGCACGATGTCCTGGTTGCCCTCCTTCATCCCGACGATGTTGGGGTGGGCGGCCAGTTCGGCGACCTGCTCCGGTGAGGTGTCGACGGTGGTGCGTCCCGGCAGGTTGTGCATCATCAGCGGAATGCCGACGGAGTCGGCCACCTGCCGGAAGTAGGCGACCAGTCCGCGCTCGGTGGGCGGGTCGAGGTACGGGGTGAACGCGAGGACGGCGTCCGCGCCCAGGGCCTCGGCCCGTTGCGCCAGCTCGACGGTGCGGGCCAGGCACTCGGTGCCGATGTCGGGGATGACCATCGCGCGGCCGGCGGCCTGTTCGACGCAGATCTCGGTGATCCGCAGCTTCTCCTCGTCGGTCAGCGCGGCGGCTTCCCCGGTCACCCCGTTGGGGCAGAGCCGGGTGACCCCGTTGGCGATCTGGAAGTCGACGAGGCGGCGCAGCGCGTCCTCGTCCAGCGCGCCGGAGGGCTGGAACGGGGTCAGGAGTGTGGTGTACGCCCCGATGAAGCGGTGGTTCGCGGTACTGATCATGACCAGGTCTCCAGGGTCTCCAGGAGGGATGAGGTGCGGCGCCGGGCGGGCGCCCGGCGCGGGCGGGGGCGGCGGTGGGCTCGTTACGGGGTGGCGGGGCAGGGGCCCGCGCCGGCGGACGGCCGGGGCGGGAGCGGGGGCGGGGTCAGGCGGCCCGGCCGGGCGCGAGCCCGTCCCACAGCTCGCCGGCCATCGCGGCGGACGCCGTGCCGGGGCGCCGGTCGAGCCCGCGTTCGAGAAGCAGCATCTCCAGGGCGGTCAGCACCGGCATCAGCTGGAGCGGGGTCACCGCGCCGATGTGGCCGACGCGGACGATCCGGCCCTTGAGGCCCCCCTGCCCGCCGGCCACGCGGAAGCCGAAGCGGTCGTGCAGTTCCTCCACCAGCCCGTCCGTCCGCACCCGCTCCGGGAGACGCACCGCGGTCAAGGCGTTCGACGGGGCCGACCGGGGGAACAGCTCCAGCCCCAGGGCTCCGACCCCGGCACGGCACACGGCGGCACTGCGCGCGTGCCGTTCCCAGACCTGCGTGAGCCCCTCGGCCTCGATCGCGTCGAGGGCGGCGGCGACCGCGAACAGGGTCGTGGTGGGCGGGGTGTTGGGCACGGTGCTCTCCAGGGCACTCGCGCGCAGGATGGGGAAGCTCCAGTAGGAGTAGCCCTGTGCGGGCCGGACGCGTTCCCACGCCTGGTCGCCGACCGCGACGAACGCGGCCCCGGGCGGGCTCATCAGGCCCTTGTGCGAGGCCGTGACGGCGAAGTCCACCCCCCAGTCGTCCATGTGGAAGGGCTCCACGGCGATGGAGGTCATGGTGTCCGCGACGACGGTGGCCCCGTACTCGCGCCCCAGCGCGGCCAGGGTCCGCACGTCGTGGACGGCTCCGGTCGAGGTCTCGCAGTGCGTCAGGAAGAGATGCCGCGGCCGGGCGTCCCGCAGTGCGCGCTCCACGGCGGCGGCGTCGAAGGTGGCCCCGTCGGGCACTTCGTGGAGCCGTACGTCCGCCCGGTACGTGCGGCACAGCTCGGCCCAGCGGCGGCCGTACTTGCCCGCGGCCAGGACCAGGACGGTGTCGTCCGGCTCCACGGTGTTCGCCACGACGGCCTCCATCGCGCCGGTCCCCGAGGCCGGCAGCATGAGGATCCGGCCGCCGGTGGCGAACAGGCTCTGCAAACCGCTGTGAATGCGGTCGTGGAGTTTGGTGAATTCCGGGGAGCGGTGATGTGTCAGCCGGGATATCGAGGCCATTCTCATGGCCAGAGGAATATGCGTCGGGCCGGGCGTGAACATGGCGACATCGTGCATCGTGATTTCCCCCGCTCAGGAAAGACGCAGACCGCGCGACAGCACTCCGGTACCGCACAGGACGACCGAAAAAGAGGAATACGATCCGGATCCCCGGGAAGACGATCCGGTTCGGTCGGTACCGGGCGCGCATCGAAAACCCTGGCACACGGCCGGTCACGCCGCAATGATCAGCCGCCGCCCCCCGTTCCACTCAACGGAAAGCGGCAGGCCACGGCGGCGGATTCAGTTCAGCGCCGCTCCGGGGAATCGGGCGGCCGAGCCCTCCGCGGAGAACTCGCCGGGCGCCCGTGCGCCCGGGGACGCGGGGGCGTCCAGCAGCCATCGCACCTTGTCCGCGGTGTCGGTGTGCGGCGCCGGGTTGTAGAGCACGACCGTGAGGTCGGGGCGGGCCGGCATCCGCAGCTGGCTCGCCTCGAACCTCATCGTGCCGACCACCGGATGCTCCACCTCGTTGACCAGCACGCCGGCGGCCCGTACCTCCTGCCGCGCCCACAGCTCGGCGAACTCCGGGCTGGTCCGGGTGAGTTCGCGGATCACCGCCCGGAACCCCTCGTCGCCGGGGCGCTCGGACACCGCGGCGCGGAAGGCCGCCACCACCGTCGGCGCGAGCTCCTCCCACGCCCGCACCCGGCTGCGGAACGCTCTGTCGCGGAAGAAGCCCACCAGGCAGTTGCGGTCGGCCCCGGTCATGCCGAGGGCGAGCCGCGCCGACTCGTTCCAGGCCACATGGTTCCAGTAGGGGTCGAGCATGGTGGCGGGGTTCGGCCCCCACGCGTCGATCAGCCGCTGCAGCCCCTCGCAGTAGGCCACCGTCCGGGCGGGTTCCGGCAGCGGCGGGTTGAGCCCGGCGAGCGTATACAGATGGCGCCGTTCGACGTCGTCGAGGCAGAGGACGCGCGCCACCGCGTCCAGCACCCGGGGCGACACGTTGATGTCCCGCCCCTGTTCCAGCCACTGGTACCAGGACGGGCCCACCCCGGCCAGCACGGCGACCTCCTCACGGCGCAGCCCCGGGGTCCGCCGGCGGCCCGCCGTGGGCAGCCCGGCTTCCGCGGGACTGATCCGCGCCCGGCGGCTCATGAGGAAGTTCCGCAACTCGCGCCGCCGGCCGGCCTCTTCTGCGCTCACCACGCCCACCCTCTCGCTCTGCCTGGTGGTGCCACCACCAGTGGAAACACGGACTCCCCAGCCGGCGGCCGCGGCCGGAAGCCTGGGAGCATGACAACAGCACCCTCGTCGACCGGCGCGGACGACGCTCTCCGGAGCGGTCCCGCCCCCGGGCCCGCCGCCGGACCTGCCGCCGGGCCCGACGCCGGCTCCGGCCGGTTCACGCCCCGGGCCCGGCTGATCCTCCTCGTTCTGTGCGCCGCCCAGTTCTTCATCTCCCTGGACTTCTCCATCCTGAACGTGGCGCTGCCGGTCCTCGGCCGGGACCTGGGCATGGGCCCGGCGGACCTCCAGTGGGCGGTCACCGCCTTCGCCCTGCCCTCGGGCGGCTTCCTGCTGCTCTTCGGCCGGATCGCCGATCTGTACGGACGCAGGCGGCTCTTCCTCACCGGTGTCGCGGTGTTCACCGTCGCGTCCGTACTCGCCGCACTCGCCTGGAGCCCGGGGCTGTTCCTCGGCGCCCGCGCCCTCCAGGGACTGGGCGCGGCCGCCGTCGTGCCCACCGGCATGTCGCTGCTGACCACCATCTTTCCGGAGGGGCCGCGGCGCAACCGGGCCCTCGGCATCAACGGCACCCTGCTGTCCCTCGGTTACACCACGGGCATGCTCCTCGGCGGCGGTATGACCGAGGCCCTGGGCTGGCGCTCCACCATGGCGCTGCTGGCCCTCGCCGGAACCGCCGTGCTGGTCGGCGCCGGTTTCCTGCTGCCGGAGAGCCGCACCCCCGAACGGCCCCGGCTGGACCTGCCCGGAGCCCTCGCGGTCACCGGCGGCCTGCTCTCCGTCATCTACGCGCTGTCCACGGCCGCCGAGCAGGGCTTCGGCCGGCCGGACGTGGTGGCGGCGGTCACGGCGGGGGCGGCCCTGCTGACGGCCTTCGTGGTCATCGAGTCGCGGGCCGCCCAGCCACTGGTCTCCCTGGGCATGCTGCGCCGCCCCACCGTCGCCTTCGGCAACCTCGGCGGTGTGATCACGTTCTCCATGATGAGTTCGGTCATCTTCCTGCTCACCCTCTACCTCCAAGTGGTCCTGGGCCTCTCCGCCCTCCAGACCAGCCTGGTCTTCGGCGCGCAAGGGGTGGTGCTGGCCCTCACCGGAGCCGTCTCGTCCCGGGTGATCGGCCGCATCGGGGCCCGTGCCACGCTCACCGGCGGCCTGGCGGTGCAGGGCGCGTGCACGACGGCGCTGGTCCTCGTCGGCGCGGAGCAGGGCGCCTGGCTCGCCCTGACCGCCCTCTGCCTCGCCTCCGCGGGGCACATGTCGGCCGTGGTCTCGTACGGCGTCAACGCGACCTCGGGGCTCCCCGACCACGAGCAGGGGCTGGCCACCGGGCTGATCACCAGCTCGCAGCAGCTCGGCATCACCATCGGCATCCCGGTCCTGGGCGCGCTGTCCGCGAGCCGGGTGCACGCGCTGCGCGAGACGGGCACCGCCGCCGATCTCGCCCTGCTGAGCGGGGTGCGGCTGGCCTTCGCCGTGGACGCCGCCGTGGTGCTGGCGGCGTCCCTGCTGATCGGGTACGGCCTGTTCCGGCGCCGCCGGTCCGCGGACCGCTCCTGACCGCACCCGCCACCGCCGCGGTGCCGGCCCCGCCACCCGGCGGGGCCGGCTTCCGGTGACCCGGGGTCAGCTCCGGAAGGAACGGTTGACGGCGGAGACCAGCGCCCTCAGGGACGCGGCGACGATGCTGGAGTCGATGCCGACGCCCCACAGGGCCCGCCCGTCGACGGCGCACTCGACATACGCGGCCGCCCGCGCGTCACGTCCCTCGGACATCGCGTGCTCCTGGTAGTCGCGTACCCGGACGTCGATGCCGATCCCGCTGAGCGCCGTGGTGAAGGCGTCGATCGGGCCCTTGCCCACCCCCTCCAGGTCCACCGGTGTGCCGCCGTCGAGGACCTGTGCCGTGAGGCTGCTCTTCCCGTCGACCGAGTCGCTGACCGTGTGGGACAGCAGGCGCAGCCGGCGTCCGGCGGACGCGCCGCCCTCCTCGTCGAGCAGGTATTCCTCGGTGAAGACCTGCCACAGTTCGCCGGGGGTGACCTCCCCGCCCTGGACGTCGGTGCGCGTCTGGACGGCGCGGGAGAACTCGATCTGCAGCCCGCGCGGCAGCTCCATCTGGTGCTCGGTCTTCATCAGGTGGGCCACCCCGCCCTTGCCCGACTGGGAGTTGACCCTGATGACGGCCTCGTAGTCGCGGCCGACGTCCTTGGGGTCGATGGGCAGGTACGGCACCCCCCAGGTGTGCTCGGACACCGGGCGGCCCGCTGCCCGCGCCTCCCGCTCCAGGGCCTCGAACCCCTTCTTGATCGCGTCCTGGTGGGACCCGGAGAAGGCGGTGTACACCATGTCGCCGCCGTACGGATGGCGGAGGTGGACCGGGAGCTGGTTGCAGAACTCCACGGTGCGGCGGATCTCGTCCAGCCGTGAGAAGTCGATCATCGGGTCGATGCCCTGGCTGAAGAGGTTCAGCCCGAGCGTCACCAGGCAGACGTTGCCGGTGCGCTCCCCGTTGCCGAAGAGGCAGCCCTCGACGCGGTCCGCGCCCGCCAGGTAACCGAGTTCCGCGGCGGCGACCGCCGTACCGCGGTCGTTGTGCGGGTGCACGGACAGGACGAGCGCGTCACGCCGGTCGAGGTTGCGGTGCATCCACTCGATGGAGTCCGCGTAGACGTTGGGCATCGCCATCTCGACGGTCGCCGGCAGGTTGACGATGGCCTTGCGGTCCCGGTCGGGCTGCCAGACGTCGGTGACCGCGTTGCAGATCTCCGCGGCGAACTCCAGCTCCGTACCGGTGTACGACTCGGGCGAGTACTGGAAGCTGATGCCCGTGCCGGGCGTCCGCTCGGCGAGATCGGCACAGGTGCGGGCGCCCCGCACGGCGAGCGCGGTGATCTCGCTCCGCTCCATGCCGAAGACGACCCGGCGCTGGAGGGTGGAGGTGGAGTTGTAGAGGTGGATGATGGCGTGGTGCGAGCCCCGCACCGCCTCGAAGGTGCGCTCGATGAGTTCCGTCCGGGCCGGCACCAGCACCTGGATCGCCACGTCGTCCGGGACGCGGTCCTCCTCGATGATCTTCCGGAGGAAGTCGAAGTCGGTCTGGCTGGCGGACGGGAAGCCGACCTCGATCTCCTTGTAGCCCATGGAGACCAGGAGTTCGAACATGCGCAGCTTGCGCTCGGCGCCCATCGGGTCGATCAGCGCCTGGTTGCCATCGCGCAGGTCGACGGCGCACCACTGGGGCGCCTGGGTGACCACGCGGGAGGGCCAGCCGCGGTCGGGGAGGTCGATGGGGGCGAAGGGGGTGTAGCGCCCCGCGGGCATGCCGGAGGGCTGCTGTTCGGGGAAGACCGGGTACCGGTCGGAGGCGTGCTGGACACGGCTGTGCATCGGGAGGCTCTCTCTCGACTCTGCGTCAGGGCGGCCGACTCCTACGGCACAGGACCGACACCGCGACGAGGAGGTCGGCCCGGGCGGCCCTCGTCGCGGCACCTAAGGAGGAGGTTCCACGAGCACATGTCGGACATCGAGCGTCACCCTACAGCTACGTTCCGCAGCGTGGCCGGTGTTTCGCCATTCCGCCGGAAAGCCGCCCGTCCGGATCCGTGCGGACGGACGGGCGGGCAGACCTCGGGCGGACGCGCGGGCAGCCCCGGGCAGACCGTGGGCGGACCGGCGGACGCGCGGCCGGACGGAACCCGGCCCGGCGGGAGCCGTACCGTGGCGGGGTGGACTCCGCCGAGCACTCGGACCTCGCCGCCCTCGCCCGGTGGCTGCGCGGCCTGCCGCCGTCCTGCGGCCCGGTCCGGCTGGTGGCCGTCGACGGCCACGCCGGGTCGGGCAAGAGCACCTTCGCCGGGCGGCTGGCCGCCGCCCTGGGCGGGGCGCCGGTGCTGCATCTGGACGATCTCGCCACCCATGACGAGCCGTTCGGCTGGACGGACCGGCTCGTCCGCGAGGTGCTGGTCCCGTTCGGCCGCGGCGGGACGGCCCGCCACCGGGTCTACGACTGGCGTCTGCGGCGCTTCGCCGCGGAGCGGGAGCTGCCGGCCGCGCCGGTGGTCCTGGTGGAGGGGGTCGGTGCCGGGCGGCGGGCCCTGCGGCCGTATCTGGCGCTGCTGATCTGGATGGAGACGCCCCGCGACACGGCCTGGGAGCGGGGGCGGCGGCGCGACGGACCGGAGCTGTCCGCGTTCTGGGACGGCTGGACCCGGTCGGAGCGGGACCACTTCGGATACGACCCCACGCGCCCCCATGCCGATCTTCTGGTGCGGCAGGGATCTGAGGGCTTCGTGTGGTTCAGGAGGCTTCCGGGACCGGAATGACTCCCTTCCGATCTCACGGAAAGTGACCAAATCCACTCGCTGCGCAGTCCGGCCCCGGTGGAGCCGCCGCGGGAGGGCCGGAAGTCCGCGAACTCGGCTTGACCTGGCGGCCGGACAGGTCTTACGTTCTCAGTGTGCGCCCCTTCGGGGCCGCACCCAGACGCGAAGCCCCCGGTTGTTCCCCCGTGATCGGGGGCTTCGTTCTGCCCCGACACCTCTCAAAAACCGCATTCCGGACAGGAATCCGCCGCCGACGATCACACTCGGTGATCGTGCGCCCCCTCCCCCGCGGCGCCCCCGTGAAGGGCCGATACCGCCCCTCACCTGCGCGGCGCCCTTCGGCGTGCCCTGCCGCCGCGGGTACGATGCCCAGCGGGAGGAGCCGCAAGTCCCTCCCGCAGCGCGGTGGTTGAAAGGCTGCGGCCCGGCGTCCGCCGGCCGCCACCACGGGGGCAGTTTGTGGGGGACGCGATGGACTTCGGCATCCGGGACCGGGACGACTCACCGGCCGATCTCGCCTGGCTGCGCGCCCTCGACGCGTACACCATGGGCGCCTACGCGCAGGCGGAGGACGAGTTCCGGGCCGCCGTGCGGAGGGACCCGGGGATGGCCGACGCCTGGCTCGGGCTGCACGCCCTGCGCGTCGACCCGGCGACGGCCCTGCTGCGGATGTACCGCCACCGCGACCGCTTCGGCGAGCAGCGCGCCCGGCACCGGCGCAAGCTCAACTCCTGGTACTGGCTGGGCTGGTGGGTCCAGCCCGTGCTGGAGAGCCCCCGCGATCTGCTGCTGGCGCACGCCTCCCACTGGCTCGACGGCCGCCACGTCCCCGAACTGGACCGCGCCCTGGCGGGCTGCCCACCCGTCGACGCGGACCCGCAGGTGCGCTTCCTGCACGCCTGCCGCGCCTATCTCGTCAAGGACTGGGAGCTGCTCATCCGGCACACCGGTCCCCTGCTCGACGACCCGCTGCTCGGCATCGAGGCCGGCCTCTTCGGCGGCATGGCCCGGGTCCGGCTGGAGATGTACGGGCAGGCCGAGCCGCTGCTCTCGGCCGCCCTGATGCGCTGCCGCAGCGAGCAGCCGCAGCGCAAGGAGCTGCGCTACTGGCTGGCCCGCGCCCGCGAGGGCACCGGCCGCAGCGCCGCCGCGCTCCCCCTCTACCGGGCCGTGCACCGGGTGGACCCGGCGTTCATGGACACCGCCGCCCGGCTCGCCGCGATATCCGACGGCGACGGCCTGGAGGCGGGCGACCTGGCGGCCGTCTCCCTGGCGGGCACCGGCGGCCAGGACCTGCTGGACGCCATGGCCGACCCCGAGGGCTACGGCTCCGACCCGCCCGCCGACCCCGGACGCGACTTCCCGCCCGCCACACCGGCCGCGGCGCCCCCGGCCGGCCAGGACCCGGCGGGCGACCCGGACGGCCCGCTGCCCGGCCTGGCCCCCGTCGACGCCGACGGCATCCGCGAGAAGGCGGTGCTGCCGGTCCAGCCCCGCCCCGCCTCGCCCCTGCCGGACGGGCCTCCGGACCCGGTCCTGCTGGCCCAGGCGCTCGACGAGCTCGAACGGATGGTCGGGCTGGAGCCGGTGAAGCGCCAGGTGCGGGCGCTCTCCGCGCAGCTCCACATGGCGCGGCTGCGCGCCGGCGAAGGGCTGCCGGTCCAGCCGCCCAAGCGGCACTTCGTCTTCTCCGGCCCCTCCGGCACCGGCAAGACCACGGTCGCCCGCATCCTGGGCCGGGTGTTCTACGCGCTCGGCCTGCTCGGCGGCGACCACCTGGTCGAGGCCCAGCGCGCCGACATGGTCGGCGAGTTCCTCGGCCAGACCGCCGTCAAGGCCAATGAGCTGATCGACTCCGCGCTCGGCGGGGTGCTCTTCGTCGACGAGGCGTACAGCCTCTCCAACTCCGCCTACAGCAAGGGCGACGCCTACGGCGACGAGGCCCTGCAGGTGCTCCTCAAACGCGCCGAGGACAACCGCGACCGCCTCGTCGTCATCCTCGCCGGCTACCCCGAGGGCATGGACCGGCTGCTCGCCGCCAACCCCGGCCTCGGCTCCCGCTTCACCACCCGCGTGGACTTCCCCAGCTACCGGCCGCTGGAGCTGACGAGGATCGGCGAGGTGCTGGCCGCCGAGAACGGCGACGGCTGGGACGAGGAGGCCGTCGAGGAACTGCGCAGCATCTGCGGCCACGTGGTCGACCAGGGCTGGATCGACGAGCTCGGCAACGGCCGCTTCCTGCGCACCCTGTACGAGAAGAGCTGCGCCTACCGCGACCTGCGGCTCGCGGGCTACGCCGGCACCCCGACCCGGGAGGACCTGGCCACACTGCGGCTGCCCGACCTGATGCAGGCCTACGGCGAGGTCCTGTCGGGCCGGGGCCCGCTCGGCCCCGGCCCGCAGTCACCCCTCTGAGGCTCTGAGACCGTCCCGGCGCGGCGCCGCGGCGTGCCGGGCGAGGTAGGCCCGTACAGGTCAGGCGAGTCGGTGTCCCGTGGTGCTGTCCACGTTCTCCGGGATCTCGTCCTCCGGGCGGTCGCCGGTCGTCAGGGTCCCGCTGGGCTCGAACATCATGATCGACCCGCCGGGCGACGACGGCTTGTGCTCGGTGCCCCGGGGCACCACGAAGGTGTCGCCCTTGCGCAGTTCGACCGTCCGCTCCGTGCCGTCGCCGTCGCGCAGGGCCACGTCGAACCGGCCGTCGAGGACGAGGAAGAACTCGTCGGTGTCCTCGTGGACGTGCCAGACGTGCTCGCCCTCCACATGGGCGATGCGTACGTCGTAGTCGTTGACCCGGGTCACGATCCGGGGGCTGTAGATCTCCGTGAAGGAGGCCAGGGCGTCGGTCAGGTTGACGGGTTCCGTGTTCGCGTCCATGCCCCGATTCTGGTCCGGCCCGCCGCCGCGCGTCGCGCGGTTTTCCGCCGTACCCGGCGGCGCGCGGCGCGTACGGCGGCGGGCCGGACGCCTTCCGTCTCAGCCCCGGACGGGCGCCTCCTGGGAGGGAGCCGGCCGGGGGCGCCGGGCCACGACGCGGGCTCCCCGCTGGGCCGTGAGACGGCGCGAGCGGTGTGCCGGGTCGTGGACCTCCCCGACCAGGGTCTCCAGGACGTCCTCCAGCGCGACCAGGCCCAGGACCCGCCCGGAGGCGTCCGATACCTGGGCGAGGTGGGCGGCGGCCCGGCGCATCGCGGTCAGCGCGTCGTCGAGCGGCGTCTCCGCGCGGAGCACCGGCATGGGGCGCAGCACATGGCGCGGGAGCGCCCGGCCGGTCCCGGGCCCGCCGTCTCCCCCGTCCGGGCCGTCTCCGGCCGGTGCGCCGGCCGCGCCGGGCGGGTGGAGAGGGGCTTCGCACGCCTCGGGATCGTCCGTGTCCAGGACGTCCTTCACATGGACGTAGCCGAGGAAGCCCGTGCCGGGGCCGGCGGACGGCCCGGTGCCGTCGCGTACGGGGAAGCGGGAGAAGCCGGTGCGCACGGTCAGCTGTTCGACCTCCCGCGCGGTCGCGCCCGGACCGACCGTGACGAGGGCCGCCGGGTCGAGCAGCACCTCGGTCACCGGTCTGCTGCCCAGGTCCAGCGCGTCGGCGAGCCGCTCCTGCTCCTCCGGGGCGAGCAGGCCCGCCTCGTGGGAGTCGGCGACGAGGCGGCCCAGTTGTTCACTGGTGAAGACCGCCTCGACCTCGTCCCTGGGCTCCACCCGGAAGAGCCGCAGCACCAGGTGGGCCCAGGAGCCGAAGAGCGCCGTCACCGGACGGCACAGCCGGGCGAAGGCGACCAGGGCGGGGGCCAGCCGCAGGGCGGTCCGCTCGGGGGCGGCCATGGCGAGGTTCTTCGGCACCATCTCCCCCACGACCAGGTGGAGGAAGACGACCAGGGCCAGGGCGATGGCGTAGCCCAGGGGATGCACCAGCGGCTCCGGCAGGCGGACGGCGTGGAAGACGGGCTCCAGCAGCCGGGCCACGGTCGGTTCGGCGACGGCGCCGAGGGTCAGCGAGCAGACCGTGATCCCGAACTGGGCGGCGGCCATCATCTGCGGCAGGTTCTCCAGGCCCGTCAGCACGGTGCGGGCGCGGACCGAGCCGGCGGCGGCGAGCGGCTCGATCTGGCTGCGGCGTACGGACACCAGGGCGAACTCGGCGCCCACGAAGAAGCCGTTGCCGAGCACCAGCACGGCGGCGAAGAGAAGCTGGAGCAGACTCATCGTGCCCCTCCCGCCCGGACCGGTGCGTGGTCACGGGCCGCACGGTCCCGGTCCGTGTGGACCGGGGTCGCCGGGGCCACCGCCGTGCGGACGGGAGCCCCCCGAGCGGGCGCGGCGGACAGCGGAACACCCCGCGCCGCGGACGCCTCGGCCCCGGCCGCGCCCGTCGCGCCGGCCGCGCCGCCGCCCCGGACCGGATCGGGCCCGCCGGAGTCCGGCGCGCCCCGACCGCGCGCGCCGGCCGTCCGCACCAGCCGTACCGACTCGGCGCGGTGGTGGCCGACCCGGCGCACCCGCAGCCGCCAGCCGGGGAGTTCGGCGGTGTCCCCGACGGCCGGGATGCGGCCGAGGAGGTCGGCGACGAGTCCCGCCACGGTCTCGTACGGCCCGTCGGGCGCGGCCAGGCCGATGGGCCGCAGGGTGTCGATCCGGCAGCCGCCGTCGGCGTCCCACGCGGGCCGGCCCTCCTCGGCCGGGGCGGGGGCCAGTTCCGGCCGTCCGGCGGCGTCGTGCTCGTCGCGCACCTCGCCCACCAGTTCCTCGACGATGTCCTCCAGGGTGACGACCCCGGCCGTGCCGCCGTACTCGTCGACGACGACGGCGATCGGCTGCTCCCGGCGCAGCCGCTCCAGCAGCCGCTGGACGGGCAGGGTCTCCGGCACCATCAGCGGGGGCACACTGACGCGCCCCACCGGCGTGCGCCGCCGCTCGTGCGCCGGTACGGCGAGGGCGTCCTTGAGGTGGACCATCCCGACGACCTCGTCCAGCCGCTCGCGGTAGACGGGGAAGCGGGAGAGCCCGGTGGCCCGGGTGAGGTTGACGACGTCCGCCGCGGTGGCGGAGTCCTGCAGGGCGGCGACCCGCACGCGCGGGGTCATGACGTGCTGCGCGGAGAGCCCGGCCAGCGACAGGGTGCGGACGAACAGATCGGCGGTGTCCTGCTCCAGCGCCCCGGCGCGGGCCGAGTGCCGGGCGAGGGAGACCAGTTCACCGGGGGTGCGGGCGGACTCCAGGGCGTCGGTCGGCTCCACGCCCATGCCGCGGACGAGCCGGTTGGCCACCCCGTTGAGCAGGGCGATCACCGGCCGGAAGAAGGCGGCGAAGGCGTACTGCGGTCCGGCGACGAACCGGGCGACCTCGAAGGGCCGCGACACCGCCCAGTTCTTCGGCACGAGTTCGCCGACGACCATCTGCAGGGCGGAGGCCGTGAGGACGCCGATCACCACGGCCGCGCCCGGGACGGCGCCCGGGGGCAGCCCGGCGGCGGTGAGCGGGCCGGCCAGCAGCCGGGCGAGCGCGGGTTCCGCGAGCATGCCCACCACGAGCGAGGTGATGGTGATGCCGAGCTGGGTGCCGGAGAGCTGGAAGGAGAGCTCGCGCAGGGCCTTGACGACGGTGCGGGCGCGCGGGTCGCCCTCGGCGGCGGCCCGTTCGGCGTCCGCGCGTTCAACGGTGACGAGGCCGAACTCGGCTGCCACGAAGAAGCCGTTGGCGAGGATCAGCAGCAGGGCCGCGGCGAGCAGGAGAAGGGGAACGATCATGCCGCCGCCTCCGGGGAGGGGGCGGCGCGGGTACTACAGGACGGACCGTCCATGGGCTAAGGAATTCACTCCTCGGCTCGCAGGTGCCCCGCGGGGCACGTACGCTGCCGCGGTGCCCGTCCGGTGCGGGGCGGGGCGCGCGTCGCGCCGCCACGGGACAGGGTAATCACTGCTCCCGGGCCTGCGAAGGCGCACGGACGTGCGATCCGGCTTCCGCCGGCGGGTCCGGTCCGCGCCGGCCGCGGCGGACCGGAGGGAAGGCGGCGTTCCGTCAGTCCGCCGCCCGGCCGCTGCCGTGGTGGTCGGCGAGGGCGCGCAGCGCGCGGGCGTCGGCGATCGCCTTGTCCCGGGCGATGCCGGGCTGGATGCCCATGGCGGGCAGATGGGTGCCGTCGGCGAGGTCCAGATGGACCCACGGGTCGCCGGGCCTGAGGTTGACCCGGAGCACTTCCGCCCAGGAGAGGCGGCGCCGGGCGGTCAGGTTGACCACCGTGATGCCCTCCTCGTCCGCGTCGACGCGGGGGCGGCTGAGGAGCACCATGACGCCCAGGCCGAGGAGCCCGGTGAAGACAAAGCTGAAGCGCTCGACCGGGCCGAGGGACGGCAGCACCACGGCGAGGGTCGTCAGGGTGGCGAGCACCGCCGCGCCCGCGCTCAGCAGGATCACCCGGGTGCGGGTCGGCCGGAAGGTGACGGGCAGCGCGGGCAGGCCGTCCGGGCCGGGCCGGCCGGCGGGCTCCCCGCCGGGGGTGGAGGAGGACACAGGGGTCTCCGGAGGTTCGGGCCCGTGCCGCCCGGGCCCCAGCCCGGCCGCTGTTCTGCGGCGCGGGCAGGCCGCCCGGGCGGGCAGTGGGCGGCGGTTCTACAGGCGGCAGGCGTGGATGCCGGTGGTGAGGATCGCCCGGGCGCCGAGGTCGTACAGCTCGTCCATGATCCGCTGGGCGTCCTGGGAGGGGACCATCGAGCGGACGGCGACCCAGCCCTCGTGGTGCAGCGGGGAGACGGTCGGCGACTCCAGGCCGGGGGTGAGGGCGACGGCGCGCTCCACCTGTTCGACGCGGATGTCGTAGTCCATCATCACGTAGCGGCGGGCGACGAGGACGCCGTGCATCCGGCGGAGGAACTGCCGCACCTTCGGGTCCTCGCCGTCCTCGCCGGTGCGGCGGACGACGACGGCCTCGGAGCGGAGGATCGGCTCGCCGATGATCTCCAGGCCGGCGTTGCGGAGGGTGGTGCCCGTCTCCACGACATCGGCGATGATCTCGGCGACGCCGAGCTGGATGGCGGTCTCGACGGCGCCGTCGAGGCGGACGACGGAGGCGTCGACGCCGTGGTCGGCGAGGTGCTTGGTGACGAGCCCGGCGAACGACGTGGCGACGGTCATGCCGCCGAAGTCACCGACCTCCTGGGCGGTGCCGGGCCGGGTGGCGTAACGGAAGGTGGAGCCGGCGAAGCCGAGCTGCATGATCTCCTCCGCGTCCGCGCCCGAGTCGAGCAGCAGGTCGCGGCCGGTGATGCCGATGTCGAGCCGGCCGGAGCCGACGTAGACGGCGATGTCGCGGGGGCGGAGGAAGAAGAACTCGACGTCGTTGTCGGAGTCCACCAGGACCAGCTCACGGCGGTCCTTGCGCTGCTTGTAACCGGCCTCCTGGAGCATCTCCGACGCAGGCTCGCTGAGAGCACCCTTGTTGGGGACGGCGATGCGCAGCATGAGGCGTTCCTTCGCTTCTTCGGGGCGGCGTTCTTCGGGGCGGCGGGGCGGCGTTCTTCGGGACGTTCGTCCGTCCGTCGCGGGGCGTCGGACGGGTACTTCGGGGGCTGTCGCGGGCGGCTGTCCGCGGCGCCGGCCGCGTGGCGGGGCCGGGCGGGCGGCGGGCGGCCGCGGAGCGCGCCGCCGGGGCGGGGCCCCGGCGCGGCGCAGCTCAGAGGTGGGCGTACACGTCGTCCAGGGAGATGCCCCGGGCGACCATCATGACCTGCAGATGGTAGAGGAGCTGGGAGATCTCCTCGGCCGTGCGGTCGGTGCCCTCGTGCTCGGCGGCCATCCACACCTCGGCCGCCTCCTCGACGACCTTCTTGCCGATGCTGTGCACGCCCTGCGCGACCAGCTCGGCGGTGCGGGAGGTAGCGGGGTCGCCGGTGGCGGCCTTGTGGCGGAGCTCGGTGAAGAGCTCCTCGAATGTCTTGTTCGCCATGGTGGCTACAACTTACCGGGTCGCGTCCCCTGCTTGCCCGGCGCCTCGGTGCGCCGCCACGGTTCGGCGACGGTGCGGAGCGTGGTGGCGGTGGCGACGGCGGCCATCACGGCCTCGTGGCCCTTGTCCTCGCGGCTGCCCTCCAGGCCGGCCCGGTCCAGGGCCTGCTCCTCGGTGTCGCAGGTGAGCACCCCGAAGCCGACCGGGACCCCGGTGTCCACGGAGACCTGGGTGAGCCCCTGGGCCACGCCCTGGCAGACGTATTCGAAGTGCGGGGTGCCGCCCCGGACGACGACGCCGAGGGCCACGATGGCGTCGTAGCCGCGGCCCGCCAGCACCTTGGCGACGACCGGCAGTTCGAAGCTGCCGGGGACGCGGAGCACGGTGGGCTCCTCGATGCCCAGTTCGCCGAGGGCGCGCAGGGCGCCGTCCATGAGGCCGTCCATCACCTGCTCGTGCCACTGCGCGGCGATCACGGCCACGCGCAGATCGCCGGAGTCCTTCACGGACAGTTCGGGGGCACCCTTACCGCTCACGTCTCTTGTCTTCCCTCGCGTCGTGCCCGCCGGGGCGGGCCTGTTGTCGGTGTCGTGCGTTCCGCCGGGCGGCCGGGTCTCCCGCCGGTACGGCGGGTTCCGGCGGTTCCCGCGGTTCCGGCGGTTCCGGCGGTTCCGGCGGTTCCGGCGGTTCCGGCCGGGGCCTACTGGACGTGGCGGGCCGGCGGCCGGCCGTCGTCCAGCCAGGGCAGGTCGTGGCCCATCCGGTCGCGCTTGGTGCGCAGATAGCGGAGATTGTGCTCCCCGGCCGCCACCGGCGCGGGCTCCCGGACGACCCGCAGCCCGTGCGCGAGCAGCGCCGCGGTCTTCTCGGGGTTGTTGGTCATCAGCCGCAGGCTGCGCACGCCCAGGTCGGTGAGCATCTGCGCGGCGGCGGCGTAGTCACGGGCGTCGGCGGGCAGGCCGAGCTCCAGGTTGGCGTCGAGGGTGTCCCGGCCGTGCTCCTGGAGTTCGTACGCCCGGAGTTTGGACAGCAGTCCGATGCCCCGGCCCTCGTGGCCGCGGAGGTAGAGGACGACGCCGCGCCCCTCCTCGGTGACCCGGGACAGGGACTCCTGGAGCTGGGGGCCGCAGTCGCAGCGCAGCGAGCCGAAGATGTCGCCGGTGAGGCACTCGGAGTGCACCCGGACGAGGACGTCCGTCCCGTCGCCGATGTCACCCCGCACCAGGGCGATGTGCTCGACACCGTCGACCGTGGAGCGGTAGCCGTAGGCGCGGAAGTCCCCGAAGGCGGTGGGCAGCCGGGTCTCGGCCTCGCGGCGGACGGTGGGCTCGGCCGCCCGGCGGTAGGCGATCAGGTCCTCGATGGAGATGATCGACAGGCCGTGCTTGCGGGCGAAGGGGACCAGCTCGGGCAGGCGCATCATGGTGCCGTCCTCGGCGGCGATCTCCACGATCGCGGCGGCGGGGCGCAGCCCGGCGAGCCGGGCGAGGTCGACACCGGCCTCGGTGTGCCCGTTGCGGGTGAGGACGCCGCCGGGCCGGGCGCGGAGCGGGAAGACGTGGCCGGGGCGGACGAAGTCGCCGGGCGTGCTGTCCCCGGAGGCGAGCAGGCGCAGGGTGGTGGCCCGGTCGGCGGCGGAGATGCCGGTGGTCACGCCGTGCGCGCCGGAGGCGTCCACGGAGACGGTGAAGGCGGTGCCCATCGATTCGGTGTTCTCCCGCACCATCTGCGGCAGTTCGAGCCGGTCGAGGGTGTCGCCCTCCATCGGGGCGCAGATGAGGCCGCGGCACTCGGTCATCATGAAGGCGACGATCTCGGGGGTGGCCTTCTCGGCGGCGACGATCAGGTCGCCCTCGTTCTCCCGGTCCTCGTCGTCCACGACCACGACGGGGCGGCCGGCGGCGATGTCGGCGATGGCGCGCTCGACGGGGTCGAGGACGATCCGGTCGTCCGTGTACCCGTCGTCCGTGAACCGGTCGTGGGTGTCCTGGAGTGCGGTGGTCATGCTGGCTCCTTCGGTGCTCCAGGGGCCGGGGCCCGGGGTGTCGCCGGCCCGCGCGGGGCGGAGCGGCGGTGCGGCGGCGCGGGCGGCGGCCGGTGCGGCGGGCCGCGCGGGGGCGGTCATGCGGAGGTCTCCGTGGCGGCGGCCCCGGCCGGCACTGGCCGGGGCGGGGCCCCGGCCGCGGCGGGCGCCGGCTGCCGGCGGGTGTGCAGCCACCAGTCGCGCAGGCCCCACAGGACGAGGACGAAGTAGATGACGTAGACCAGGCCGGAGAACGGCAGTCCGCTGCTGAACGCCAGCGGCACGCCGACCACGTCGACCAGCATCCAGGCGAACCAGAACTCGACCAGCCCGCGCGCCTGGGCGACCATCGCGGCGAGGGTGCCGACGAAGATGTACGCGTCCGGCCAGGGGCTCCAGGAGAGCGACGGCACGGCGGTGAACAGCCCGCCGACGGCCAGGGTGCCGAGGACCGTACCGGCCGCCAGCAGGCCGCGTTCCCGCGGGGTGGCGAAGCGCACCGCGAGGGTGCCGTCCCCCGTGCGCCGCTTCCCGTGCTGCCACTGCCGCCAGCCCCACACGGCGACGCCGATGACCAGCAGCTGCTTGCCCACGCCGCCGCTGAGCTGCGCGGAGGCGTAGGCGGCGACGAGGACGACGCCGGAGAGAAGCTGGGCGGGCCAGGTCCACAGGGAGCGGCGCCAGCCGAGGGCGAGGGCGATCAGGCCCAGGGTGTTGCCCACCATGTCGGACCAGATGACCTCCTGGCCGAGGACGGTGAAGGCGTGGCCGTTCAGCCAGTCGAAGGTGCTCATACGGCGGTCTCCCCGGCGACGGCTCCGGTGGCGGCTCGGGCGACGGCCCCGGGGGCGTGCGCTCCGGCCGGGACGGCGCCCGCGCCGAGCAGCCGTTCGACGTACTTGGCGAGGACGTCGACCTCCAGGTTGACCGGGTCGCCCGCCTTCTTGCTCCCCAGGGTGGTGAGTTCCAGGGTGGTGGGGATCAGGCTGACGGTGAAGTGGTCGTCCGCCGCCGCGACGACGGTGAGGCTGACGCCGTCGACCGTGATGGAGCCCTTCTCGACGACGTAGCGGGCCAGCCGGGGCGGCAGCGAGACCGTGACCAGCTCCCAGTGCTCGCCCGGTACCCGCTCGGTGATGGTGCCGGTGCCGTCCACGTGGCCCTGGACGAGGTGGCCGCCGAGGCGCCCGCCGAGCGCCATGGGGCGTTCGAGGTTGACGCGGCTGCCGGGGACGAGGGCTCCGAGGCTGGAGCGGTTCAGGGTCTCGGCCATCACATCGGCGGTGAACTCGCCGGCGGCGGTGTCGACGACGGTCAGGCAGACGCCGTTGACGGCGATCGAGTCGCCGTGCTTGGCGTCCCGGGTGACCAGCGGGCCGCGCAGCCGGAAGCGGGAGGAGTCCCCGAGATCCTCGACGGCGGCGACCTCGCCCAGTTCTTCGACGATTCCTGTGAACACGTCAGTTCTCCTCGGAGGCGGGAACGGCGGAAGTGGCGGAGGCGGGGGCGGCGGCCGGAGCCGGCCCTCCGGGAACGGCGGTGATCCGCAGATCCGGACCCAGGCGGTCGACACCGGTCACATCCAGACGCAACGCGTCGGTGATCGTGCCGATTCCGGCATCGGCGAGGACGGCCGGACCGGCACCGAGCAGGGCGGGGGCCAGATAGCCGACGACCTGGTCGACGGAGCGGGCGGCGACGAAGGCTCCGGCGAGGGTCGCCCCGCCCTCCAGCAGCACGGAGCGCACCTCGCGCTCGTAGAGGGTGCGCAGCAGCATCGGGATGGACAGGCCGCGTCCGCCGGGGGCACGCGGCAGCCGCACCACGGGGACGAGGCCCTCCAGGTGCGCGGCGTCGGCGTCCTCGGCGACGGCGACGAGGGTGGGCGCGCTGCCGTCCAGGACCCGGGCGCCCGGCCTGACGGCGGAGGCGTTGCTGTCGACGACGACGCGCAGCGGCTGGCGGAGCCCGGCGCCGAGGGTGTCGAGCAGATCGGGGTGGCGGACGGCGAGCTGGGGGTCGTCGGCGCGGGCGGTGCCGGAGCCGACGATCACGGCGTCCGCCTCGGCGCGCAGCCGGTGGACGTCCGCGCGGGACGCGGGCGAGGAGATCCAGCGGCTGGTGCCGTCGGCGGCGGCGGTCCGGCCGTCGAGCGTGGCCGCGTACTTCCAGCGGACGAACGGCCTGCGGCGGCGTACGGAGGTCAGCCAGGGGAGGTTGACCTCCTCGGCCTCGGCGGCCAGCAGTCCGCGCTCGACCTCGATCCCGGCGGCGGCGAGGGTGGCGGCCCCGCCGGCGGCCTCGTCGTGCGGGTCGGCGACGGCGTAGAGGACGCGGGCGATCCCGGCGTCGATCAGCGCGCCGGTGCAGGGGCCGGTGCGGCCGGTGTGGTCGCAGGGCTCCAGGGTGACGAGGGCGGTGCCGCCGCGGGCGCGTTCGCCGGCCGCGCGGAGGGCGTGGATCTCGGCGTGCGGCCCGCCGGCCCGCTGGTGGTACCCCTCACCGGCCGGCTCGCCCGCGGTGTCGAGGATCACACACCCGACGACGGGGTTGGGGCTGGTGGAGCCGGTGCCGCGGGCGGCGAGCGCGACGGCACGCCGCATGGCACGGGTCTCGGCCGTGCGGGGCGCTTCGGTGGCCACCGGGTCCTCCTGCCTCTGCGGGCACGGACTCCGGGGCTGTCGACGAGGACAGAGGCGGACGACACACACGGGGCGACGCGGGTAGGGCCGTACGGCTTCACCCCCGACGGGGCGGACCGCACCGCCGGACGGCGGCGCACCGGTGCTCGACCGCCGCGCACTGCCTCCCATCCGGACTTTAACCGTCGGTCCAGGAATCTCACCTGGTCAACCGGCCACTGGCAGTGGCCGGGTCGCGGACTTTAACCGCCGGTTCGGACTTTCACCGACCCCGGAGTGCGCTGACGTCACTGGTACGGCCCCCAGTCTGCCACGCGACGGCGGCGCCGGCCCGGGCGTGCCCTGTGTCATCGCTCACAGCGCGCACCGCGGGCGTCACGCTCCGGCGGGGCGGGGAGCCGCGGGCACGGCGGCGGGGCCGGCCGGGCGACTGGCGGTGAGCTGCGGAAACGGGCGGCAGCCGGCGGGGAGCGACGAGGCCGGCGGGGCGTCACCGACCCCGCTCGCGACGGCCGGGGGCGGTGGCGGAGGGGCCGGAGGCCGGAATGGCCGGATCCGGGGTTGCGGCCGGGGCCGTACCGGACCCGCCCGCCGCGGCACCGCTCCGGACAGCCGTGACCCGCACCGCTGCGGCCCGTACCGCCGCGGCCCTGTTCGCGGCCGCTGCCGGCGTCGTCGCGTCAGAGCTGCCCGGGCCAGTTGTCCGGGCCGCCGCCGCGCCACTCGATCAGGGACGGGTCGTCGAGGCGCACCTCGTCCGGATCGAGTCCGGCGCGGCGCAGGAATTCGAGGAGATCGCGGGGGCCGGTCGCGGTACCGGCACGCCGGCCGCGGATCTCGACCCGCCGGCCGGTGCCGACCGGCGGGTGCACGAGCACAGGCGGCTTGTCGTTCATGTGTTCCAGCCTGCCCCCGACCCCGGCACCCCGCACATCGGTGACCGCCGTCACTCCGCGCACGGCCGTAACACCCCTGGAGCGCCCCCGGAGCACCCCCCTTAACATTGGCGGGATTTCATCGCCGTCGGCACCGGCGGCAGGGCAGAGGAAACGGAGTGGTCATGGGCCTCGGCGTGGGCTGGAAACTGCACGGTGACGGGCGGGTTCCCGCACCCGGTGCGGTCGTCGGGCCGGACGAACGGCTGTCGTGGCCGCGGACGGCGGGGCTGGGCGCGCAGCATGTGGTGGCCATGTTCGGGGCGAGCTTCGTGGCGCCCGTGCTCATGGGTCTGGATCCGAATCTGGCCATCATGATGTCCGGCTTCGCCACCATGATCTTCCTGCTGGCGACGCGCGGCCGGGTGCCCAGCTACCTCGGCTGCAGCCTCTCCTTCGTCGGTGTGGCGGCGGCGATCAAGGCGCAGGGCGGCGGCATCGCGACGATCACCGGGGCGATCCTGGTCGTCGGTGTGGTGCTCTTCCTGAGCGGCCTGGTCGTCCAGAAGTTCGGGGCGCGGGTCATCCACGCGACGATGCCGCCCGTCGTCACCGGCGCCGTCGTGATGCTGATCGGCTTCAACCTGGCCCCGGTGACCGCCTCCGTGTACTGGCCTCAGGACCAGTGGACGGCGCTGCTGACCATGCTCTTCACCGGGCTGGCCGTGGTCGTGCTGCGCGGCTTCTGGTCGCGGATCGCGATCTTCCTCGGTCTCGCCTTCGGATACGGCGTCTCCTGGCTCTTCGACCTCGGCCTCGGCAGGATCCACTCGGTGCAGGGCGGCACCGAGGCCGTGGACCACTGGCGGCTGGACCTGTCCGGCGTCGCCGACGCGGCGTGGTTCGGGCTGCCGTCCTTCCACGCCCCGGCGTTCGAACTGCCGGCGATCCTGGTCGCCCTGCCCGTGGTGATCGCGCTGATAGCCGAGAACGCCGGCCATGTGAAGGCCGTTGGCGAGATGACCGGCGACCCGCTCGACGACCAGCTGGGCACCGCGATCGCGGCGGACGGCGCGGGCACCGTGCTGTCCACCGCCGTCGGCGGCCCGGCCACCACCACGTACGCCGAGAACATCGGCGTGATGGCCGCCTCCCGCGTCTACTCGACGGCCGCCTACTGGGCCGCGGCCCTCTTCGCCCTGCTCTTCGGCCTCTGCCCCAAGTTCGGCGCTGTCGTGGCCGCGATCCCGGGGGGCGTGCTCGGGGGCATCACCGTCATCCTCTACGGCATGATCGGCCTGCTCGGCGCGCAGATCTGGGTGCACAACAAGGTGGACCTGCGCAATCCGCTGAATCTGGTGCCGGTGGCGGCGGGCGTCGTCATCGGGGTCGGCGGGGTCGGCCTGCGGATCACCGATGACTTCGAGCTGAACGGCATCGCGCTCGGCACCATCGTGGTGCTCAGCGGCTACCACGTGCTGCGGGCGCTCGCCCCGGCGCACATGAAGGCGGAGGAGCCGCTGCTGGACGAGGGCACCACCTCCTACGACGACGCGGCCCGGGAGGAGCCGGAGGGCACCGGCACCCCCGCGAAGTGACCCGGGCTCCCCGCCGGGCGGTGGGAATCCCCGGTGCCGCCGGGCAGGGCGGGCCCGTTCCCCACGGTGGTCACGGGGGAGCCCAAGTCGCCTCGGTCAATCGGGAGTTGACCAGTGAAGGCCGCCACCATTAGGCCGTTCCGGTCACAAACAGTGACATCGCGGGACAGCTGCGCCGCGGAATGTCACCGTGCGTGCATGACCACAACCGAACCACTGGCTGCGGCCGATGTGCGGGACGCGATGGAGCGGATGCGGGTCCTGGAGGCCGCCCTCCCCCGGCAGGACGGGGTGGCCGTCTTCAACCGGGTCTACCTGTCCGTCACCCGGGAACTGGAGCGGCGCATCGCGGCGGGCCACTTCCGCGATCCGTCCCTGACCGCCGGGTTCGCGGCGCGCTTCGCCCGGCGCTACCTGGCGGCGGTGGACGCCGAGGGGGCCGGGCGGCGCCCGCCGGCCTGCTGGCGCCCGCTGTTCCAGCAGCGCCGTCATCCCGGCGTGCTGCCCGTGCAGTTCGCCCTCGCCGGGGTCAACGCCCATGTCGGGCACGACCTCGCGCTGGCCGTCGTGGACACCTGTACGGCGCGCGGCTGCGAACCGCAGGCCCTGCGGAGCGACTACGAGCGGGTGGACGAGGTCCTCGCCGAGCTGGAGGAGCGGATCCGGGAGGAGCTGATGCCCGGCCCGGACCTGCTGGACGTGGCCGACCCGCTGACCCATCTCACCGGTTCCTGGTGTCTGGCCCGGGCCCGGGAGGGCGCCTGGGCCGCCGCCCGCGTGCTGTGGGAACTGCGCGGGGCGGACGGGCTCCGCGAGGAGTTCCGGGAGCGGCTCGACACGGGAACCGGCATGGTCGGCCGCTTCCTTCTCACCCCGCTGGGGTGACGGGGCGGGGCGGCCCGGCGCGGGCGCGGCGGGCAGCGGGCGCCGGGCCGCGCGACCGGTCCCGTCCCCGCCGCGCCCGCGCCGGCCCGCCCCCGCGCACCTCCGCTCAGTCCTCCGGCAGTTCGACCGGTGCGATCTCCTCGTAGACGTCGCCCGGGCCGGGGTTGGCCGGGTCCGTCCTGCCGCCCAGGTGGCGCATGACCCCCCACACGGCGTTCAGGGCGGTCTGCACGGCGCCCTCGGCCCAGCCGGCCGTCCAGGAGATGTCGTCGCCCGCGAGGAACAGCCCCCGCCGGTCCTCGGGCAGCGGGTCCTGCACGAAGTGGGTGAACAGCCGGCGCTGGTAGCGGTAGTGGCCGGGCAGATTGGCCTTGAACGCGCCCATGAAGTAGGGCTCGTTCTCCCAGGAGACGGTGACCGGGTTGCCGATGATGTGCTGCCGGATGTCCACCTTCGGGTAGATCTCGCCGAGCGACTTGAGCATGACCTCCATCCGCTCGTTCGCGTCCAGCGGCAGCCACTTCAGGCTGTCGTCGCACCAGGTGTAGGAGAGGCAGATCACGGCGGGCCGGTCCGGGCCGTCGTCGAGCAGATAGGTGCCCCGGGTCATCCGGTCGGTGAGCGTCATGCTCATCACGTCCCGCCCCGTCGGCTCGCCCCGGTCGTCGACCTCCTCGTCCAGCCAGAACGGCCGGTCGACGGGGACGAACAGCTTGGAGGACTCCATGTAGTGGGTGCGTTCGATCGCCGTCCAGTGGTCGATCGGGAAGAGCGCGTCATCGCACTCGATCTTGGACAGCAGCATCCAGCTCTGCGCCGTGAAGACCGCCGCCCGGTAGGTGCGGATGTCGCCGCGGGCGTCGGTGACGGTGACGCGGTTGCCCGCCGTGCGGTGCAGCCGGGTCACGGCCGGGCGGGGCTCCCCGTCGGGGTGCAGCTCGGCGAGCGAGGTCCCGTGCGGCCAGTGGACGAGCTTCTCGGGCCGGTGCTCCCAGAGCCGCAGCGGGAGTTGCTGGCTGCCGCCGACGATGCCGCGGTGGTCGTCGTCCGCGCCGGTGTAGACGACGCGCAGGATCTCCAGGATGGAGTTGGGGAAGTCGGTGTCCCAGCCGCCGGTGCCGAAACCGACCTGGCCGAAGATCTCCCGGTGCCGGAAGGACCGGAAGGCGTCGGAGGCGCAGAGGAAGCCGTAGAAGGTCTGGTTGTCGAGCTTCTCCACCAGCCGGGACCAGATCTCGCGGATCACCGGGACGTCCCGCTCGCGCAGGGCGCGCTGCATGGCGGAGAAGTCGGCGCCCTCCTCCAGGCAGGCGTTCCAGGCGTTCATCACCTGCGTGTAGACCTCGGGGAGGTCGTCCAGGGTGCGGGCGTAGTGGGACTCGCCCTTGAGGTCCACGACCGTGGAGGGCGTGGCGGGCGAGAGCGGGTTGGGGAAGGGCCGGGTCTCCAGCCCCACCAGGTCCACGTAGTGCTGGAAGGCGGTGGAGGACGGCGGAAAGCGCATGGCGCCCATCTCGGCGGTCAGACCCGGGTCACAGCCCTCGAAGCCGACGGTGCGCAGCCGGCCGCCGATCCGGTCCGCCTCGTAGACGACCGGCCTGAGGCCCATCTTCATCAGCTCGTACGCGGTGACGATGCCGGAGAGGCCACCGCCGATGACGGCGACCTCGGTGCCGTGCTCGGTGGCGGGCACGGAGCCCAGCCCGGCCGGGTGGGCCAGGAAGTCGTCGTACGGATAGGGGAAGTCCGGGCCGAACATGGTGATGGGCGGCTGGGACTGGGCCTCGGCGTGCTGCTCGTCGTGGACGGCGGTGGGCACGGACGTCATCGGCTGGGGTCTCCTGGGGATGCGGTACGGCGGATGCGGGTGCGGGTGCGGTGTGTGTGGTGCCGGGCGCGCGGCGCCGGGGCGGGGCCCGTACGGGGGCGGGCCCGGTGGACGGAGCGGATCCGGTCGGGAACGGGGGCCGTCAGCCCTCGGTGAGCGATCCGTAGAGCTCGGGGCGCCGGTCGCGCAGATAGGGGTTCGCGGCGCGGGACCGGCCGAGCAGCTCCCGGTCGGCGTCGGCGACGAGCAGGTCCTCACCGGAGCCGGCGCGGGCGGGAACGGTGCCGTCGGGGGCGGCGAGGCAGCTGAGCCCCGCGAAGTCGAACTCCCCTTCGGGGCCGCAGCGGTTGACGTAGGCGATGTGCAGCTGGCTCTCGTAGGCACGCGCCGGGACCAGCGTGCGCGCGACAATCTCATACGGGCGCATCAGCGCGGTGGGGACGAGCAGCAGTTCGGTTCCGGCCAGGGCGTGCGCGCGCACGGTCTCCGGGAACTCGACGTCGTAGCAGATCAGCAACCCGAGCCGGGTGCCGTCCAGCTCGGCCTGGACGACCGGCTCACCGCCCGGTGTGAAGTGGGTGGTCTCGAACTCCCCGTAGAGATGGGTCTTGCGGTAGTGGGCGAGCGGGGTGCCGTCGGGGCCGGTCAGCCGGACGGCGTTGTAGACGGCGTCACCGTCGCGCTCCGGGTAGCCGAGGCCGATGGCGAGCCCGTGGTCGGCGGCGATCCGGGCGACCCGGTCGGCGGACGGCCCGTCGGCGGGCTCGGCCAGCCCGGGCAGCCGGTCGCCGACGGCGTATCCGGTCAGGAACAGCTCGGAGGTCAGCAGCAGCCGGGCGCCGGAGGCGGCGGCGCGGCGGGCCGCGTCCGCCAGGAGCCGCAGGTTGTGCGGCACGTCGCCGGGGCGGCCGGAGCTCTGGAGCAGGGCGGTGCGCAGCGGCGGCATGGAGGTCCTCGGGAGGTACGAAACGGGCGATGAGGGGACGGAAAGACGGTACGGTCGCCCGATCCGGCCGGACAAGCCGCTTCCGTTGCCACCGGCAGGCGATTCGTTGCGCCTGCCGGGCCCGGTCCGGCGATTCGTTGCGTGGTGGGGTCCGCGTGCGGTCGGCGCCCGCCGGGTGCGCGCCCCGGGCACCCTCCGGCCGCCGGGCGGCGGGGACCGCCGACCGCCGTCCTCTCCCCCGCCGCCGCTACCGGGGCGCCCCGTTGCCGTAGCGCCGCAGCAGCGGGGAGAGCACCAGCACGGACTTGGTGCGCTCCACGTACGGCTCGCCCGCGATCTGTTCCAGCACCCGTTCGAAGTGCCGCATGTCGGAGGCGAAGATTTGTGCGATGGCGTCCGCGTCACCGGTCACCGTCGAGGCGGACACCACCTCCGGGTAGCGCGAGAGACCGCGCCGGATCGCCTCGGGGGTGGTGTGGCGCCGGCAGTAGATCTCGATGAACCCCTCGGTCGCCCAGCCGAGCGCCGCCGGGTCCACCCGGACGGTGAACCCGGTGATCGCCCCCTCGGCCCGCAGCCGGTCCACCCGCCGCTTGACGGCCGGGGCGGAGAGGCCGACCTCGGCGCCGATGTCGGCGTAGGAGCGGCGGGCGTCCCCGGCGAGGGCGTGGACGATGCGTTCGTCGAGCTCGTTGAGTCGCACTGCGGATGGATCACTTCTCTGGACGGTGGGGCCGCGCGCGGCGCCCCGGCGGGGCGGGCGCGGGGCGGCGGGCGCCGCAGCCGCAGTACAGCACAGTCCGCCCCGCCCCGGCCGACGGCGGGCGCCCGGCCGTTCCCGCGCCGCCGCCGCGGCGTCCGCGGGAACGGCGGGGCCCGTCGCCGTCGCTCCGGCGCGGGCCGGGTCAGAGCCAGCTGGCGTGGAGCGGCTGGCCCTCCGCGTAGCCGGCGGCGCTCTGGACGCCGACGACGGAGCGCTCGTGGAACTCCTCCACGGAGCCCGCGCCCGCATAGGTGCAGGAGCTGCGCACGCCCGCGACGATCGCGTCGATCAGGTCCTCGACGCCCGGGCGGGCCGGGTCGAGGTACATCCGGGAGGTGGAGATCCCCTCCTCGAAGAGGCCCTTGCGGGCCCGGTCGTACGCCGACTCCTCGCTGGTGCGCTTCTGCACGGCCCGCGCGGACGCCATGCCGTAACTCTCCTTGTAGAAGCGGCCGTCGGGGTCCTGCTGCAGATCGCCCGGCGACTCGTGCGTACCGGCGAACCAGGAGCCGATCATGACGTTGGACGCTCCCGCGGCCAGCGCCATGGCGACGTCGCGCGGATGCCGCACCCCGCCGTCGGCCCAGACGTGCTTGCCCAGCCTGCGGGCCTCGGCCGCGCATTCGAGGACGGCGGAGAACTGGGGGCGGCCGACACCGGTCATCATGCGCGTGGTGCACATGGCGCCCGGACCGACCCCGACCTTGACGATGTCGGCGCCCGCCTCGACCAGGTCGCGCACGCCCTCGGCGGAGACCACGTTGCCCGCGACGACCGGCACCCGGGGGCCCAGGGCGCGGATCGCCCTCAGGGTGCTGATCATGCTGTCCTGGTGGCCGTGCGCGGTGTCCACGACCAGGGTGTCCACCCCGGCGGCCAGCAGCCCTTCGGCGCGGCGCACGGATCCGCCGTTGATGCCGACGGCGACGGCGATGCGGAGCCGGCCGTCCGCGTCGGTGTTCGGGGTGTAGAGCGTGGCCCGGAGCGCGCTCTTGCGGGTGAGGATGCCGGCGAGGCGTCCGTCCGCGCCGACCACCGGGGCGAGTTTGCGGTGGGCGGCGTCGAGCCGGTTGAAGGCGTCGCGCGGGTCGACGCCGTCCTCCAGGAGCACCAGTTCCCGGGACATGACCTCGGAGAGCTGGGTGAAGCGGTCCACCCCGTTCAGATCGGACTCGGTGACGACGCCGACGGGCCGGCCGTCCTCGACGACGATGCCCGCGCCGTGCGCCCGCTTGGGGAGCAGGGAGAGCGCGTCGGCGACGGTCCCGGTGGGCCCGAGGGTGATCGGGGTGTCGAAGACCCGGTGGCGCTGCTTCACCCAGGAGACGACCTCGGTGACGACGTCCAGCGGAATGTCCTGCGGGATGACGACGAGACCACCGCGCCGGGCCACGGTCTCCGCCATCCGGCGGCCCGCGATCGCCGTCATATTGGCGACGACGATGGGGATGGTGGTGCCGGTGCCGTCGGGGGTGGAGAGGTCCACGCCGTGCCGGGAACCGACGGCGGAACGGTTCGGCACCATGAAGACGTCGTCGTACGTCAGGTCGTAGGGGACCGGAGCTGTCTCTACGGGGCGCCCCGTGCCGGGCTCGAGGAAACGCATAGGTCTCACTTCTCGGGTGGAACGGCGCAGGTGGCTCCCACGTGGACACGGCAAAGGACCCCCGGCTTCCGTTCCGCTCCTCCGCGGGGGCGGGCGTGGCGGGGGTTTCCGTGCCAGGCAGTGAGACCTGCCTTGCTCCGGAATTTTACCGGATCATCCGACCACGGGCCCGGGCACGCGGCCCGGGGCGCCCGGCCCGCGGGCCGTCACGTGTTCGCGGGCTCCGCACCGTCGGGGTCGGCGCGGTCGAGTGCGGGCCGCGGCTTGGGGCCCGTCTCCTGGAGGAGGTGGTCCGCGGCGGCCGTGTCCGTCACCAGGCTGGTGACCAGGCCGGAGCGGAGCACGGCGTCGATCGCGGCCGCCTTCCGCCGCCCGCCGGCGATGGCGACCACCTCGGGGATGCGGCGCAGCCGGTCGGCCTCGACGGTGATGCAGCGCTCGCCCAGGTCGCGCCCGATCCGGCGGCCGTCGGCGGCGAAGAGGTGCGCGGACATCTCGGCGGCGGCGCCCAGCGAGGCGTAGTGGGCACGCTCCTCGTCCGACAGCATGTCGTGGACGGTGGAGATGCCGGGCTCCCAGGAGCCGATGGAGACGGCCGCGACGGTCACCTTGTCGAAGTACTCGAAGGCACGCGCGATGCCGGGCTGGGCGCGCAGGGCTGCGGCGGTGGTGGCGTCCGGCAGGAGCATCGGCGCGTAGATGGGGTGCGCCTCGCCGCCGGAGACGGTCGCCGCGCGGCGGACGGCCTCCACGGAGCCGCGTTCGGCGGTGCCGGCGTCGTAGACCCCGGTGAGCTGGACGACGGTGCAGGGCGGCAGCCGGTTGAGGGCGGCGGCCATGTGGATGGTGGAGCGGCCCCAGGCGAGGCCGAGCACATCGCCCTCGTTGACGAGTTCGCCGAGCAGATCGGCGGCGACCTCGCCGAGGTTCTCCGGGTCCACTCCGTCGTCCTCGGCGTCGGAGGGCGATTCGACGACGACGGCGTTGCGCAGGCCGTAACGGGCCCGCAGCGCGTCGGAGCGCTCGGCGTCCAGCTCGGCCGGCACCCGGATCTCGATCCGGACGAGGTCGCGTTCGAGCGCCGTCTCCAGCACGCGGGCGACCTTGAAGCGGCTGACGCCGAACTCCTCGGCGATCTGGATCTTGGACTTTCCCTCGAGATAGAAGCGGCGGGCCATGGCCGCCGCCTGCACCAGCTCCGCGGGTCCCATCCGCATGGCTGATCGGCCCGTCGACACCGCTTTCTCCTTCACTGTTCACTGTCCCATTCGTGAACCCGCCGCCATCCTGTCAGAAGCGGCGGTCGCCGGCCGGTCCTCGCGCTCCACTCCACCGGAGAGTTCACCGGAGTTCATCGCTCCGTGTCCTCCGGGGCCGGGTGTCAGTGCCCGCGGGCCCACCCCGCCTTGGCCGTGGTCTCCTCGGCCTGGCGGCGCAGGGCGCGCACCGCGGCGGCCGGGTCGTCCGCACCGTAGACGGCGGACCCGGCGACGAAGACGTCGGCGCCGGCCTCGGCGCAGCGCTCGATGGTGTCCGCCGAGACACCGCCGTCGACCTGGAGCCACATCTCCAGGCCGTACCGGGAGATCAGCTCCCGGGTGCGGCGGATCTTCGGCAGCATGATGTCGAGGAAGGCCTGTCCGCCGAAGCCCGGCTCCACGGTCATCACGAGGAGCATGTCGAGCTCGGGCAGCAGATCCTCGTACGGCTCGACGGGGGTGGCGGGCTTGAGCGCCATCGAGGCTTTGGCCCCCTTGGCCCGGATCTCGCGGGCCAGCCGGACCGGCGCGGCGGCGGCCTCGGCGTGGAAGGTGACCGAGCCGGCGCCGGCCTCGACGTAGGCGGGGGCCCAGCGGTCCGGCTGCTCGATCATGAGGTGGCAGTCCAGCGGGGTGTCCGTCGCCCTGCTCAGCGACTCGACGACCGGCACGCCGAGGGTGAGATTCGGGACGAAGTGGTTGTCCATGACGTCGACGTGGAGCCAGTCGGCGCCCTGGACGGCCTTCGCCTCCTCCGCGAGGCGGGAGAAGTCGGCGGAGAGAATACTGGGACTGATCTGCACGGCCATGGGGACAGCCTGCCATGCGCGGGAGAGGTCCGCCGACGCCCGTTTCCGGCATTCCGTGACCCTCCCTCCCCAACCGCCCGAGAACGATTTCGTGACGGTGTCCGTCCGGTGTCCGCGGCGCGGACCGGGAACCGCCGCAGCCGTCCGCGTTCCACACGCCCACCGTCGAACCAATCCGGCATTAAGCCGATTATCGGCCTATACGGTTCCGATCTGTGCGATTTCCACCGGATGGAAAGGAACATCTGTGAAGCAGAACGGGATGCGGCTCGGCCTGACGGTCCTGGCGGCACTGGCCCTGGCGGGCGGAGGCGTGTCGGCCGCCCAGGCCCACGACGGGTACGGGAAGGACCACCACGGCGGCACCACCTTCGTGGTGAACGGGGACAACAACCACTTCGCGGTGGGAGACGAGAACGTCATCGGCCGGGACGGCGTCGTCAGCTCGGGCCACAGCGACACCAGCGGGGTGGGGGCCGGCGAGGAGGTCGGGACACCGGCCCAGCCGTACGGCACCGTCATCAGCCCGAGCGGCGTCGTGAAGCGGGCCCAGCCGACCACCAACTCGGCGAACCTGGGATCGCTCGCGTACCACGCGCAGGTCGGGCTCAACTGCAAGGTCCACGGCCAGAACGTCGACGGCAACGACCTCTGGTACCTGCTGCGGGACGGGTCCGGATGGGTCGCCGCCCGGTACGTCCAGAACACGGGCACGGTGCCGTTCTGCCCCTCCGTGGAGGACTCGGAGGAGGGCGGCACCCAGGCCCTCCGCGGCGCTTCCCGGGACGGCGGCATGAGCACCGCGGACGCGGACCTGGGCACCGCGGCCCCGAGCCGGACGGACACGGCCGGCCCGCAGGGCTGACCCCCGCACCGACACCCGGCTCCGGCCGGTACGGGCGACGGGGCGTCGCCCGTACCGGCCGGGGCCACCCGGGCACCGACGGTCCGCCCGGCCCCGCGCCGTCAGGACGTGCGGCGCAGCAGGGCCAGGTACATCGCGTCGGTGCCGTGCAGATGGGGCCAGAGCTGGACGTCGGGGCCGTCGCCCAGCGCGGGGACGCCGGGCATCAGCGGCCGCGCGTCGAGGAGTTCGGCCTCCGGCGCCGGCCCGCCGCGGCCCCTGAGCACGTCGTCGACGACGGCGCGGGTCTCGGCGAGGTGCGGGGAGCAGGTGGCGTAGCCGACGACCCCGCCCACCCGGACGGCGTTCAGCGCCTCCCGCAGCAGCCCGCGCTGGAGCGGCGCGAAACCCTCCAGGTCGGAGGGGCGCCGCCGCCAGCGGGCCTCGGGGCGGCGGCGCAGCGCGCCGAGCCCGGTGCAGGGCACGTCGACGAGCACCCGGTCGAAGCTGCCGGGGCGCCACGGCGGCCGGGTGCCGTCCGCGGCGATCACCTGGTACGGGCCGGGATTGCCGGCCAGCGTCCGCGCGACGAGCCGGGCCCGGTGCGGCTGTTTCTCCGCAGCGAGGAGCGACGCCCCCCGCTGCGCGGCGAGGGCGGCGAGCAGCGCGGCCTTGCCGCCGGGGCCGGCGCAGCCGTCGAGCCAGCGGCTGTCCTCCCCCTCCAGCGGGGCGCCCGCCAGGGCGAGGGCGACGAGCTGGCTGCCCTCGTCCTGGACGCCGGCCCGGCCCTCGCGGACCGGCTCCAGCGCCCCGGGCTCCCCGCCCTCGGAGAGCCGTACCGCGTACGGGGACCAGCGGCCGGGCAGCGCCGACTCCTCCCCCGCCGAGTCCAGCAGTTCACCGGCGGTCGAGCGGCCGGGGCGGGCGACGAGGGTCACCTCGGGCCGTTCGTTGTCGGCCTCCAGCAGGTCCTCGATGCCGGCGCGGCCGCCGCCGAGCGAGTCCCAGAGCGCGGAGACGATCCACCGCGGATGGGAGTGGACCACGGCGAGGTGCTCCTCGGGGTCCTCGTCGTAGTCGGGCGCCACCCGCTCCAGCCAGCCGTCCAGATCGTCGGCCGCGATCTTGCGCAGCACGGCGTTGACGAACTTCGCCCGCCCGTCGCCGAGCACCACCCGGGCCAGCTCGACGGTGGCGCTCACCGCCGCGTGGCTCGGGATCCGGGTCCCGAGCAACTGGTGCGCGCCGAGGGAGAGCACGTCCAGGACGGGCGGGTCCACCTCGCGCAGCGGCCGGTCCACGCAGGCCGCGATGACCGCGTCGTAGGTGCCCTGGCGGCGCAGCGTCCCGTACACCAGCTCGGTGGCGAGCGCGGCGTCGCGGCCGTCGAAGCCCTCGTCCTCCCGCGCCTTGCGCAGCAGGGGCGGGAGGACGAGGTTGGCGTAGGCGTCCCGTTCGTCGACCGCCCGCAGCGCCTCGTAGGCCAGGACCCGGACGGGGTCCCTGCGGGGACGGCGGTAGGGCTTGCCGGGGCGGCGGCGACGGGACTGGTCGGTGCTCAAGGGAAAGGTGCTCCGCGGGTGACGAGGACGGTCCCGGGCGACGGGGACGGTCCGTCCAGCCTACGACGCCCCGCCGTCCTTCCCGGTATCACCCCAGCCGCCCTGGATCATGGTCTGGAACGCCCATTCCCCGTTCCGCTTCAGCAGGACGTCCGCGTAGCGCAGGGTCTGAGTGTGCCCGCCCGCCGTCACGACGCCCTCGGTGAAGACGGCGACGAGCGAGGAGGTCAGGAACCGCGGGGTGCGCACCGACTCGAAGCGGGGCTCCTCGCCGCCCGCCCCGCCCAGGACCCCGCTCATCGTGGCGGTGAACCGCTCGCGGTCCCACTGCTCCGCCGATCCGTTGCCGGCCGCGTCATCGGTGATGACGTTGAGCGGGAAGACGGCCATGTCGGCCATCGCCTCGACGTCCGCCCGGGCGCTGAGGGCCTCGTACCGCGCGAACCACGCGTCCAGCGCCCGGAGGTCCTCATCGGTGGGGGTGAACACGGCTCCGGCCTCGGGGACCGTGAACTGCTGCTCCGTCATCCTGCTCCTCCATGACAAATGACTAATCAAGCTTGACTAATTACCCAGACCGTACTGCCCGGAGAAGGGATTAGTCAAACTTGATGACGCGGGCCGGTGTGCATCCGGTGCCGTCCAGGCCGTAGGGCGCTGCGAAGCCGGATGCCGCGGCTGGAACCACTGGGAGGAGGCGGGCAGGCCGCAGGGGCGGCGGGCACTCGGCCCGCCTCCGGGCGCCGGCCCGGCGGAGCCTCGCCCCCGGCGGCCCGGACTCCCCGCCCGCTCACGCCTGTTCAGGCCCGGAGCCCGTCCGTCGGATTGCGTCGGGCGCGGCAGCCCGTCAGGCGCCGAGCCGGTCGTCCGGGCCGATGCGGACGCCGCGGGCCCAGTCGGCGCCCCGCATCGGCTTCTTGCCCTGCGGCTGCACCCACAGCAGTTCGACGGCGTGCGAGCCCGTGCCCGCGTACACGGCGTTCTTCGCCGCGGACAGGGCGCCGGGCGCCAGGTCCGTCCGCTCCGGGAGCAGTCCCACCGACATCACCTTCAGCCGCTCGCCGCGGAAGAGCGTCCACGCGCCGGGCGCGGGCGAGCAGCCCCGTACGACGCGGTCCACCCGGAGGGCGGGCGCCGGCCAGTCGATCTCCGCGTCCTCGACCGTCAGCTTGGGCGCGAGGCTGACGCCCTCGGCCGGCTGCGGCACCGGCTGGAGCGAGCCGTCCTCGATGCCGTCCATCGTCGCGGCCAGCAGCCCGGCGCCCGCGAGGGCGAGCCGGGTCAGCAGGTCCCCGCTGGTGTCGGTGGGCTTGATCTCCTCGGTGATCACCCCGTACACGGGGCCGGAGTCCAGCCCTTCCTCGATCAGGAAGGTGGAGGCGCCGGTCATCTCGTCACCGGCGAGCACCGCGTGCTGCACCGGGGCCGCGCCCCGCCAGGCCGGCAGCAGCGAGAAGTGCAGATTGACCCAGCCGTGCGCCGGGATGGCGAGGGCGGACTTGGGCAGCAGCGCGCCGTACGCGACGACGGGGCAGCAGTCGGGCGCGATCTCCCGCAGCCGGGCGAGGAAGTCCTCGTCCCGGGGACGGGCCGGCTTCAGCACCTCGATGCCCGCCTCCTCCGCCCGCTGCGCCACCGGGCAGGCGACCAGCTTCCGGCCGCGGCCGGCGGGGGCGTCGGGCCGGGTGACGACGGCCGCGACCTCGTGCCGGTCCGAGGCGATCAGGGCGTCCAGGGCGGGGAGGGCGACCTCGGGGGTGCCGGCGAAGACCAGCTTCATCGGGGGGTGCACTGCCTCTCGGGTCGGTCGGTTCCCGGTCCGGAGCGCCCCGGGCACCGGGTACGGCACCGGGACGGGCCCGCGGGGCGGGGCCGGGGACGGGGCGCACCAGTCTAGGGCCTGTCCGGCCCCGCTCCCCCGGGTCCCCGGCGCCCGGCACCGCACCCCGCCGCGTTCCCCGGGCACGCCCGCGTACGGTCCGGCGTGCGGGCGCCCCTCCGCCGGGCGGCGCACGGCACCGGGCGCCGCGGCCCGCTCCGGTGCGAAGGGGCGAACGGGCCCGGGCCCCGGACCCGGGGGCGTACGCGCGGGTACGCGCCCCCCGCACCGGCCCGTGCCCCCGACACCGTGACCAGCGGGGCCCGTCGGGCGTTGGTCACGGGAGATTGACCAGCCACGGGGCCCCTGCCGGGGCCCATCCCCTGCAACGCCGGTTTCGAGAGGCTTGTTGATGGCCGACCACTCCACGCACGACACCCAGGCCCGGGCCAGCCTGCACCTGCTGGTGCGGGACATCGAGCGGGTGCGCCGGCAGGCGGATGCCCTGCGCACGCTCACGGCTCAGCTCGGCACCGTCTACCGCCCCCGCCGCAGCGGCCCGTCAGCGGCGGGCTTCATCGTGTACGGGCGGGCGCCGGCGCCGACGGTCCGGCTGGCACAGGAGCTGCGGGACAGCGTCGAGACCCTGGTCACGGCCGCCGTCGACTTCGACCGCTCCCTGGGGTTCTCCTGGGACGCGGTGGGTTCCGCCCTCGGGGTCACCAAGCAGGCCGTGCACCGGCGTTACGGCGGTGCACGGCGGGCCGCGGCGCGCAGCGCGGCCGAGGCCGAGGCGGCCGCCACGGCCCCCTCCCCGGCGGGCACGACGGCCACGGCCACGGCCACGGACGGTCCGCGCCCGGAGCCCGCCCCGCCCGTCCAGGAGCGGCAGCCCCCGTCCGACCGGCCGGTCGTCCCCGCGGCCCGTTCCGTCACGGGCCCGGCGCCCGGCTCCGCGCTGCCGGAGCCCTCCCGCCCGCACGGCCTGCCCGAGACCCCGCGTCCGAACGGCTTTCCGGCGCCCCGCAACGGCTGACGGCCGTCTCCCGGCCCCGGCCCCCGCCCCCGGGAGGCCGCGGGGCCGGCCGTTCCGTCCCGCCCTTCGCAGGGTCAGCCGAGGTCCGGCGGGTCGATACGGATCCGCACCGGCGGCCCCTCCCGGCGGGTGAGGCGCGCCGCCTGGGCGGCCTTGAGCGCCGAGGCCAGCGCGGCGCCGTTGCCGGGCCGCACCCGGATCAGCGCCCGGTCCCACTGCTCGCCCGGGGGCGGCCCTCCGGGCCGGGCGCCGCCGGGGCCGGGTACGCGCATCGGCACCGGGCCGAGCACCTCCGCCCCGGGGGGCAGCCGGACCGTCCCCAGAAAACCCGCGACCGCCTCCGGCGGGCCCGCCACGGCCGCCATCCGGGAGACGGGCGGGAAGCCCAGCTCCGCCCGCTCGGCCAGCTCCCGCGCGGCGTGCCCGGCGGGATCCCAGCGGACCAGCGCCTGCACCGGCCGCAGCGACGGCTCCGCGACCACCACGACCGTCCCCCCGGCGGGCTCCGGGCGCACCAGTGCGGCCGCGTCCAGCCAGCGGCGCAGGGTCTCCTCGCCGGCGCGCAGATCGGGGCGGCCGAGCATCGCCCAGCCGTCGAGGAGCAGCGCCGCCGCGTAGCCGCCCTCGGCGACCGGTTCCGCGCCGGGTGTGCTGACGACGAGCGCGGGCGCGTCCGGCACGGTGTCCAGGACGTGGTCGCGGCCGGAGGTGCGCACCGGCACCGCCGGGAAGGCCCGGCCCAGCTCCTCGGCCGTGCGGCGGGCGCCGAACACCTGGCCGCGCAGCCGCGCCCCGCCGCACTCCGGGCAGTGCCACCCCGGCGCCTCCCGCCCGCACCAGCCGCAGCACAGCGCCTCCGCCGGGCCCACCGCCTCCAGCGGCCCCGAGCAGTGCGCGCAGCGCGCGGGCGTGCGGCAGCGTTCGCAGGCCAGCCGGGGGACGTAGCCGCGCCGGGGCACCTGGATCAGCACCGGCCCCCGCTGGAGCGCGTCGCGGACGGTGCGCCAGGCCAGGCTGGGCAGCCGGGCGGCCCGGGCCGCCGGGTCCCGTGCCTCGTCGCCGTCGCCGATGGTGCGCACCCGGGGCGCGGTGGCCCGCACCGTCTCGCGTTCGGCGGCCAGCGGGTGCGCCCAGCCGGTCTCGACGAGCTGCGCCGCCTCGACGGTCCGGCCGTGGGCGCCCAGCAGGAAGCCGGCTCCCTCGTGGGCCGCCCGCAGCATCAGGACCTCGCGGGCGTGCGGGTACGGGGCGTGCTCGTCGCTGTGGCTGGAGTCGCCGTCGTCCCAGATCGCCGCCAGGCCCAGCTGCCGTACGGGGGCGAACATCGCGGCCCGGGTGCCGATCACGGCCCGGACGGCGCCCCGGGAGACCGCGAGCCAGCGGCGGTAGCGGGCCTCGGGGCCGGCGTCGGCGGTGAGCACCACATGGTGCCCCGGGCCGATCAGCGCGGTCAGCGCGGCGTCCACCCGGGCGGCACTGCGCCCGTCGGGCAGCACGGCGAGGGCGCCGCGGCCCCCGGCGAGCGTGGCCGCCACGGTGCGGGCCAGCTCTCCGGCCCACTCGGCGCCGGGCAGCGCGGTCCACACGCCGCGGGGCGTGCCGCCGGAGGCCAGGGCGCGCAGATAGCCGGGGCCGCCGGTGTACCGCTCCCAGCCGCCGGGCTCCGGCTCGGGCGGCGCCGGCGGGGCGGGCGGCGACTCCTTCTTCTCGGCGCGGGCCATCCGGCGCGGCACCGCCAGCTGGACGACGTCGGCCAGGGCACCGGCGTACCGGTCGGCGACCGCGCGGCAGAGCGCGAGCAGTTCCGGGGAGAGGACCGGCTCGGGCGAGAGGACCTGGGCGATGGGGGCGAGGGTGCCCTGGTAGTCGCTGTCGGGGCGGCGCTCCACGATGAAGCCGTTGATCAGCCCGCCGCCCTCGCGGCGGCCGTTCCGCTCCCCCGCCCCGAACCGGACGCGCACCCGGACACCGGGGCGGGCCTCGGCGTCCATGGCGGCCGGGACGGCGTAGTCGAAGAAGCGGTCGAGGTGGACGAGGCCCTTGTCCACGAGGACCCGGGCCACCGGGTCCGCCCCGGCGAGCGCGGCACCGCGCCAGGTGCGCGGCTTGGCCCGGGGCACCTTGGCCGTCCGCACCGTCTCCCGGATCAGCGCGAGCTGTTCGCCCCCGGGCGGTCCGGCCGCCGGGGGGCGGTGCGCCACCGGGGGCTGGTGCGCCGGTTCCCCGCCCGGCCGCCGGTTCTCGCTGCTCACCGTCCCAGTCCTACCAGAGCGCACCGACATGCCCCGCTCCGCCCCGGGCGGCCGCACGCGGGCGCGGGGGCCGGTCCGTCCGTCCGCCGCGGGAAGGGCGCCGGGACACGGCCGCGGCCCGGGCCCCCGCTCACGGGGTTCCGGGCCGCGGCCGGAGAACGCGGGGCCGGCCGTCAGGCCCCGGCGGCCTTGCGCAGCGCCTCGACGCGGTCGGTGCGCTCCCAGGTGAACTCGGGCAGCTCCCGGCCGAAGTGGCCGTAGGCGGCGGTTCGGGCGTAGATCGGGCGGAGCAGGTCGAGGTCGCGGATGATCGCGGCCGGGCGGAGGTCGAACACCTCGCCGATGGCCTGCTCGATCTTCTCCACGTCGACGGTGGCGGTGCCGAAGGTCTCCACGAAGAGACCGACCGGCTCGGCCTTGCCGATGGCGTAGGCGACCTGGACCTCGCAGCGGGCGGCGAGGCCGGCCGCGACGACGTTCTTGGCGACCCAGCGCATGGCGTACGCCGCCGAGCGGTCGACCTTCGACGGGTCCTTGCCGGAGAAGGCGCCGCCGCCGTGCCGGGCCATGCCGCCGTAGGTGTCGATGATGATCTTGCGTCCGGTGAGGCCGGCGTCGCCCATCGGGCCGCCGATCTCGAACCGGCCGGTGGGGTTCACCAGCAGCCGGTAGTTGGCGGTGTCGAGCTTGATGCCGTCCTCGATCAGCTCGGCGAGGACGTGCTCCACGACGAACTCGCGGATGTCGGGGGCCAGCAGGCTGTCCAGGTCGATGTCGGAGGCGTGCTGGGAGGAGACCACGACCGTGTCGAGGCGGACGGCCTTGTCGCCGTCGTACTCGATGGTGACCTGGGTCTTGCCGTCCGGGCGGAGGTAGGGGATGGTCCCGTTCTTCCGCACCTCCGACAGCCGGCGGGAGAGCCGGTGCGCCAGGTTGATCGGCAGCGGCATCAGCTCGGGGGTCTCGTCACAGGCGTAGCCGAACATCAGGCCCTGGTCGCCCGCGCCCTGCCGGTCCAGCTCGTCGTCCGCGTCCCGCTGGGAGGCGCCCCCGACGCGCTGCTCGTACGCGGTGTCCACGCCCTGGGCGATGTCGGGGGACTGCGAGCCGATGGAGACCGAGACGCCGCAGGAGGCGCCGTCGAAGCCCTTCTTCGAGGAGTCGTAGCCGATGTCGAGGATCTTGCTGCGCACGAGCGTCGCGATGTCCGCGTACGCCTTCGTCGTCACCTCGCCGGCCACATGGACCAGACCGGTGGTGATCAGGGTCTCGACGGCGACGCGGGAGGCCGGGTCCTCCATGAGGAGGGCGTCGAGGATGGAGTCGCTGATCTGGTCAGCGATCTTGTCTGGGTGGCCCTCGGTGACGGACTCGGAGGTGAACAGGCGGCGGGACACATCGCTCCCTGGGGTTGCAGCGGCTGCTGGCTGAATCGTGGCGGAACCGTTTCGAGGCTGCGGCCGCACGGTTCCGCAGGCAGTTTATCCGGAGCGGCGCGGTCTCGGACACGGCGTCTCGATCCTTGGGAGCCTTGTGACCTGCGGCACCGGCGCCGCACCAGCGGGAGTCGAGCATTCCGGCAGGCCGGAACGGTTCCGCGTGTCACGGCGTTTCGCCGCCGAGGGGCCCGCGCGCACCGGCTCGACGCGGCGCGCGGCCGTCTTCGGCCGGCCTCAGACCAGCCGCCGCGCGACGAGGTCCCACACGGTGTCGGCGAGGGCCTCCTTGGGCCCGTACGGCACCGGGGTCTCCGTGCCGTCCGCACCCAGGATCACGGCCTCGTTCTCCTCCGAGCCGAAGGTCCGGCCCTCCCCCACCTCGTTGACGACGAGCAGGTCGCAGCCCTTGCGGGCGAGCTTGGCGCGGCCGTTGGCGAGCACGTCGTCGGTCTCGGCGGCGAAGCCCACCACGATCTGCCCGGGCCGGGCCCGCTCCGCCGAGATCTCGGCGAGGACGTCGGGGTTGCGGACCAGGGTGACGGGCGCGGGCTCCTCCCCGTCCTTCTTCTTGATCTTGCCCTCGGCGTACCGGCCGGGCCGGAAGTCGGCCACGGCGGCGGCCATGACGACGGCGTCCGCGCCGGCGGCGGCCTTGAGCACCGCCTCGCGCAGCTGTACGGCCGTGCCGACGGGGACGACATCGGCGCCCGCCGGGTCGGGCAGATGCGTGTGGGCCGCGATCAGGGTGACCCGCGCGCCGCGCGCCACGGCCGTACGGGCCAGGGCGTACCCCTGCTTGCCGGAGGAGCGGTTGCCGAGGAAGCGGACCGGGTCCAGCGGTTCACGGGTGCCGCCGGCGCTGACGACGACATGGCGGCCCGCGAGGTCGCGCTCCGCGGCGGCCGCGCCGCGCGCCAGCACCCGGCGGCAGACCTCGAAGATCTCGCCCGGTTCGGGGAGCCGCCCCTTGCCGGTGTCCGCGCCGGTGAGCCGGCCCACGGCGGGCTCGATGACGACGGCGCCGCGGCGGCGCAGCGTCGCCACGTTCTCCCGGGTGGCCGGGTGCTCCCACATCTCGGTGTGCATGGCGGGGGCGAAGACCACCGGGCAGCGGGCCGTGAGCAGGGTGTTGGTCAGCAGGTCGTCGGCGAGGCCGTGGGCCGCGCGGGCGAGGGTGTCGGCGGTGGCGGGCGCGACGACGACGAGGTCGGCCGCCTGGCCGATGCGGACGTGCGGCACCTCGTGGACGCTCTCCCACACCTCGGCGGAGACCGGGTGACCGGAGAGTGCGGACCAGGTGGCCTCGCCGACGAAGTTGAGCGCCGACGCGGTCGGTACGACGCGCACGTCGTGCCCCGACTCGGTGAGCCGGCGCAGCAGCTCGCACGCCTTGTACGCGGCGATGCCGCCGCTCACCCCGAGGACGACCCTCGGGCGCCCCGCCTGCGCCGCCGTCCCGTTCGGTGCCTTCGGCTCCACCGGCTCCACCGTCCACCTCGCCTCTCGCGCTCGTCCGTGCCGTGCGCTCCGTGCCCGCGCGCCGTCCGCGGGGCACGGGCCCGCCGCACGGGTCCATGACACACCACGGGCCCGGCAGATGCTCTGCCGGGCCCGTCCGGAAGCGCCGTGGGGCGCCTGTCCGCTTCCTGTACTGCCTGCTGCTACTGCTTCGTGACCGGGCCGTCGACGGCCTCGGAGGTCAGCAGACCGGCGTTGATCTCGCGCAGGGCGATCGACAGCGGCTTCTCGTGGACGTGGGTGTCCACCAGCGGGCCGACGTACTCGAGGAGTCCCTCACCGAGCTGGGAGTAGTACGCGTTGATCTGGCGCGCGCGCTTGGCGGCGTAGATCACGAGGCTGTACTTGGAGTCCGTGGCCTCGAGGAGCTCGTCGATCGGCGGGTTGATGATGCCCTCGGGCGTGGTGATGGGAGAGGACACGCTCTGCCTTCCGAAGTGCCGGTGATTACCGGGGAGGAGCCGCCGGTAACGGTGAAAAGGATGGAATGGATCAATCTACCTGCATCAAGGCTAGCAGCTCACGCGCGACGTCCTCGACCGAGGTGTTGACCAGGGTGGTGTCGAACTCCTCCTCGGCGGCGAGCTCGACCCGGGCCGCCTCCAGCCGGCGCTCGATGACCTCGGGGGGCTCGGTGCCGCGGCCCGTCAGGCGGCGGACGAGCTCGTCCCAGCCCGGCGGTGCCAGGAAGACCAACTGGGCCTCGGGCATGGCCTCGCGCACCTGGCGGGCACCCTGGAGGTCGATCTCCAGCAGGACGGGCACACCCGCCGCCAGCCGTTCCAGGACGGCGCGCCGGGGGGTGCCGTAGCGGTTGCCCGCGAACTCGGCCCACTCCAGCAGCTCGCCGTTGGCCACCAGCTTGTCGAACTCGTCGTCCCGCACGAAGTGGTACTGCACTCCGTCCCGCTCGCCCGGGCGCGGGGAGCGGGTGGTGGCGGAGACCGAGAGCCAGACCTCGGGGTGAACCTTGCGCATATGGGCGACGACCGTGCTCTTGCCGACCCCGGAGGGGCCGGAGAGCACGGTCAGTCGCGGGCGGCGGGTCGCCCCCCGGGAGACTGCTTCACTCATGCGGTGATTATCCAGCTTCCCGGGAGTGCCGGAGAACCCCGGGCGTCACGCCGGAGAGTCCTCAGGCGTGCGTGCCGCCGAACTCCCTCTCGAGAGAGGCGATCTGGTTGGAGCCGAGGCCCCGGACCCGGCGGCTCTCGGAGATGCCGAGCCGCTCCATGATCTGCTTGGCCCGGACCTTGCCGACGCCGGGCAGGGATTCCAGGAGCGCGGAGACCTTCATCTTGCCGATGACGTCGTTCTCCTGGCCCTGCTTGATGACCTCGTGCAGGGAGGCACCGGAGTGCTTGAGCCGATTCTTGACCTCGGCGCGCTCCCGGCGAGCCGCGGCGGCCTTTTCGAGCGCGGCTGCGCGCTGTTCAGGGGTAAGGGGCGGAAGAGCCACGCCTACGTCACCTCGGATATCGAACTGTCGGATACGGATGGATCGTGAAACCGGCCACCCCGCCGTTGCCTGCGGGGCGGTGAGCACCGCATTGATGCGAGCGCTCTCGACGGAGACTAGCGGTCCGGGCCGCCCGAGTCAGCGAGAACAGGCGAAAAGTCCTGGTCAGACTCTGTTGATGTGGACAATCGAGACATAAGACCCCTACTTTCGGCCAGGATTGTTCAACGAAGCGGGGGCCACCGCCCCGCCGGGCCCCCGACCGGGCCTCATGCGGGGTTTACGGCCGCCCGCACCTCGTCGGCCAGGCGCGCCGCCGCCGTCCGCAGTCCGGCCGGACCGGGCCCGTGCCGCAGCACCGCCCGGCTGACGCTCGGCACCACGTGGGAGACGGACGGCCCGAAGACGCGGGGGAGGTCGGCGGGCGTCGCTCCCTGGGCCCCGATGCCGGGCGCGAGGAGCGGGCCGTTGATGGCCAGATCGGCCCCCGTCTCCCCCAGCGTCGCCCCCACCACGGCGCCGACCGAACCCAGCGGCGCGGCACCGGCGTTCTCCCGCGCCATGTGGTCGAGCATCACCTGCGCCAGGGACCGGCCGCCGGGGGTGGTGGCCCGCTGCACCTCCGCGCCCTCCGGGTTGGAGGTGAGCGCCAGGACGAAGACGCCGCAGCCGGATTCCCGGGCCAGGTCGAGCGCGGGGCGCAGCGAGCCGAAGCCGAGGTACGGGCTCACGGTCACCGCGTCCGAGAACAGCGGGCTGCCCTTGGCCAGATAGGTGTCGGCGTACGCGGCCATGGTGGAGCCGATGTCGCCGCGCTTGGCGTCCATCAGCACCAGGGCCCCGGCGGAGCGGGCGTCGGCGACGGCCCGTTCCAGCACCGCGATCCCCCGGGAGCCGAACCGCTCGAAGAAGGCGGACTGCGGTTTGAGGACGGCCACCCGGCCGGCCAGGGCGTCGACCACCGTGCGGGTGAAGCGTTCCAGGCCGGCGACGTCGTCGTTCAGTCCCCAGTCCGCGAGGAGCGACGCGTGCGGGTCGATGCCGACGCAGAGCGGTCCGCGGGTGTCCATGGCCCGGCGCAGCCGGGCGCCGAAGGGCTCGGGGCGGCCGGCCGGATCCGGGTGGTGGCCGGGGTCCGGGTCGTGGCTCGGCTGGTCCGGGGAGCTCATGCGGCGGCCTTCCGGGTGTCGGCGCCGACGGCGTCGGCGAGGGTGGCGTACGGGCTCGCGGCGAGGCGTGCGGCCAGGCCGCGGTGGACGCGCCGGCACCAGAGCGGTCCCTGGTAGACGAAGGCGCTGTAGCCCTGGACGAGGGTGGCGCCGGCGAGGACGCGCTCCCAGACGTCGTCGGCGGTCTCCACGCCGCCCACGCCGACGAGGGTGACGCGGTCGCCCACACGCGCGTACAGGCGGCGCAGCACCTCCAGGGCGCGGGCCTTCAGCGGGGCGCCGGAGAGACCGCCCGCGCCGATGGACCCGACGAGGTCCCGGCGGGTGCGCAGGCCCAGGCCGTCGCGCGCGATGGTGGTGTTGGTGGCGATGATGCCGTCCAGGCCCAGGTCGACGGCGAGGTCGGCGACGGCGTCCACGTCCTCGTCCGCCAGATCGGGGGCGATCTTGACGAGCAGCGGGACACGGCGGCCGGGGACCGTGCGGTCGGCGGCCTCGCGGACGGCGGTGAGCAGCGGGCGGAGCTGCTCGGTGGCCTGGAGGTTCCGCAGGCCGGGGGTGTTCGGGGAGGAGACGTTGACGACGAGGTAGTCGGCGTGGGCGGCTAGCCGCTCGGTGGAGGTGACGTAGTCGGCGACCGCCGCGTCCTCCGGGACGGTCTTGGTCTTGCCGATGTTGACGCCGAGGGTCACCCCGCGCCGGCCCCGGCGGGCGGCGGCGCGGGCCGCGAGACGCGCGGCGACGGCGGCCGAGCCGTCGTTGTTGAAGCCCATCCGGTTGATCAGGGCCCGGTCCACCGCCAGGCGGAACAGCCGGGGCGCGGGGTTGCCGGGCTGCGGCTCGCCGGTGACGGTGCCGATCTCCACATGGTCGAAGCCGAGCATCGCCAGGCCGTCGATGCCGGTGGCGTTCTTGTCGAAGCCGGCCGCGAGCCCGAACGGGCCGGGCATCTCGCGGCCGAAGGCGGTGGTGCGCAGCTCCGGGCGGCGGGCGGCGAGCAGCGCGGCCAGCAGCGTGCGGAGCACGGGGACGCGGGCGGCGCGGCGGATCCAGCCGAAGGCCAGGTGGTGGGCGCGCTCGGGATCCAGGCGCCGGAAGAGGAGGTTGAAGAGGAGGGCGTACATCTCGGGCCGTTTCTGCGGGAGGTGAGCGGTACGGGGCGGCGGGCGGCGGCCCGCCGGGAGCGGCGGCGGGGCGGGGTACGGGCGGGCCCTCGCCGCCGCGGGGGGCCGGGGCGCGGGTGCGGAGGCGCGGGGCGGGTGCGGAGGCGCCGGGCGGGTGCGGAGGCGCGGGGCGGGTGCGGAGGCGCGGGGCGCGGCGGGCGCCCGCCGTGGGTCGCACGCCCCCGCTCACGCCGCCGGTGCGGGGAGCGGCCCGGCTCGCGCGGAGGGGGACACCGCGCCGGTGTCCCCCTCCCCCGTCTCACTCCTCGCGCGCGGCGATCAGGTGTTCGGCGTGTTCCTGCAGCGAGCGGACCCCGATGTCGCCGCGGGTCAGCGCCTCGATGCCCTGCACGGCGGCGGCGAGGGCCTGCACCGTCGTCAGGCAGGGGACGCCGCGGGCGACGGCGGCGGTGCGGATCTCGTAGCCGTCGAGCCGCCCTCCGGTGCCGTAGGGGGTGTTGACGATGAGGTCCACCTCGCCGTCGTGGATGAGCTGGACGATGGTCCTCTCGCCGCGCGGCCCCGCGCCCTGGTACTGCTTGCGGACGACGGTGGCGTTGATGCCGTTGCGCCGCAGCACCTCGGCGGTGCCGGAGGTGGCGAGCAGTTCGAAGCCGAGGCCGACCAGTTCCCGGGCCGGGAAGATCATGGCCCGCTTGTCGCGGTTGGCGACGGAGACGAAGGCGCGGCCCTTGGTGGGCAGCGCCCCGTACGCGCCGGCCTGCGACTTGGCGTAGGCGGAGCCGAAGACCGAGTCGATGCCCATGACCTCGCCGGTGGAGCGCATCTCCGGGCCCAGGACGGTGTCCACGCCGCGGCCGGAGGAGTCGCGGAAGCGGCTCCAGGGCAGCACGGCCTCCTTGACGGAGATCGGCGCGTCCAGTGGCAGGGTGCCGCCGTCGCCGCGCGCCGGGAGCATGCCCTCGGCGCGGAGTTCGGCGATGGTGGCGCCCAGGGAGATCCGGGCGGCGGCCTTGGCCAGCGGGACGGCGGTGGCCTTCGAGGTGAAGGGCACGGTGCGCGAGGCGCGCGGGTTGGCCTCCAGCACGTACAGGATGTCCCCGGCCATGGCGAACTGGATGTTGATCAGCCCGCGGACGCCGACGCCCTTGGCGATGGCCTCCGTCGAGGCCCGCAGCCGCTTGACGTCGAAGCCGCCGAGGGTGATCGGGGGGAGCGCGCAGGCGGAGTCGCCGGAGTGGATGCCGGCCTCCTCGATGTGCTCCATGACGCCGCCGAGGTAGAGCTCCTCGCCGTCGTACAGCGCGTCGACGTCGATCTCGATGGCGTCGTCGAGGAACCGGTCGACGAGGACCGGGTGTTCGGAGATGAGGCCGGCGTGCCGCTCCAGGTACCCGGCCAGCGAGGGCTCGTCGTAGACGATCTCCATGCCGCGGCCGCCGAGGACGTAGCTGGGGCGGACCATGACCGGGTAGCCGATCTCCGCGGCGATGGCCTTGGCCTCGTCGAAGGAGAACGCGGTGCCGTACTTGGGGGCGGGCAGCCCGGCCTGTTCCAGGACGCGACCGAAGGCGCCGCGCTCCTCGGCGAGGTTGATCGCCTCGGGCGAGGTGCCGACGATCGGCACGCCGTTGTCCTTGAGCGCCTGCGCCAGGCCGAGCGGGGTCTGGCCGCCGAGCTGGACGACGACGCCCGCGACCGGGCCGGCCTGCTGCTCGGCGTGGACGATCTCCAGGACGTCCTCCAGGGTGAGCGGCTCGAAGTAGAGCCGGTCGGAGGTGTCGTAGTCGGTGGAGACGGTCTCCGGGTTGCAGTTGACCATGACCGTCTCGTAGCCCGCGTCGTGCAGCGCGAAGGAGGCGTGGACGCAGGAGTAGTCGAACTCGATGCCCTGGCCGATGCGGTTGGGCCCGGAGCCGAGGATGATCACGGCGGGCTTCTCCCGCGGGGCGACCTCGGTCTCCTCGTCGTAGGACGAGTAGAAGTACGGGGTGCGGGCGGCGAATTCGGCGGCGCAGGTGTCGACCGTCTTGTAGACGGGGCGGACGCCGAGCGCGTGCCGGACCTCGCGGACGACGTCCTCGCGCAGCCCCCGGATGCCGGCGATCTGGGCGTCGGAGAAGCCGTGCCGCTTCGCCTCGGCCAGCAGCTCCGGCTCCAGCTTCGGCGCGGCGGCGAGGTCGTCGGCGATCTCCTTGATGAGGAAGAGCTGGTCGGTGAACCAGGGGTCGATCTTCGTGGCCCCGAAGACCTCCTCGCGGGTGGCCCCGGCGCGGATGGCCGCCATGACGGTGTTGATCCGGCCGTCGGTCGGCTTCACGGCCGTCTCCAGCAGCGCCCGCTTGTCGCCGAGGGCGGCAGGGTCGCCGGTGAAGTCGAACTGGGAGCCCTTCTTCTCCAGCGAGCGCAGCGCCTTCTGCAGCGCCTCGGTGAAGTTGCGGCCGATGGCCATGGCCTCGCCGACCGACTTCATGGTGGTGGTGAGGGTGGCGTCGGCGGCCGGGAACTTCTCGAAGGCGAACCGGGGCGCCTTGACCACGACGTAGTCGAGGGTGGGCTCGAAGGACGCCGGGGTCTTCTCGGTGATGTCGTTGGGGATCTCGTCCAGGGTGTAGCCCACCGCCAGCCGGGCCGCGATCTTGGCGATCGGGAAGCCGGTGGCCTTGGAGGCGAGCGCCGAGGAGCGGGAGACGCGCGGGTTCATCTCGATGACGATGACCCGGCCGTCCTCGGGGTTGACGGCGAACTGGATGTTGCAGCCGCCGGTGTCGACACCGACCTCGCGGATCACGGCGATGCCGATGTCCCGCAGGGTCTGGTACTCGCGGTCGGTGAGCGTCATCGCCGGGGCGACGGTGATGGAGTCGCCGGTGTGGACGCCCATCGGGTCGAAGTTCTCGATGGAGCAGACGACCACGACGTTGTCGTGCTTGTCGCGCATCAGCTCCAGCTCGTACTCCTTCCAGCCGAGGATGGACTCCTCCAGGAGCACCTCGGTGGTCGGGGAGAGGGCGAGGCCCTGGCCGGCGATGCGGCGCAGCTCCTCCTCGTCGTGGGCGAAGCCGGAGCCGGCGCCGCCCATGGTGAAGGAGGGGCGGACGACGACCGGGTAGCCGCCGAGCTCCCCGACGCCCGCGAGGATCTCGTCCATGGAGTGGCAGATCACCGAGCGGGCCGACTCGCCGTGGCCGGTCTTGGCGTTGACGGCGGCGACCACGTCCTTGAACTGGTCGCGGTCCTCGCCCTTGTGGATGGCCTCGACGTTGGCGCCGATCAGCTCGACGCCGTACTTCTCCAGCGCGCCGGACTCGTGGAGGGAGATGGCGGTGTTGAGCGCGGTCTGGCCGCCCAGGGTCGGCAGCAGCGCGTCGGGGCGCTCCTTGGCGATGATCTTCTCGACGTACTCGGGGGTGATCGGCTCGACGTAGGTGGCGTCGGCGATCTCCGGGTCGGTCATGATCGTGGCCGGGTTGGAGTTGACCAGGATCACCCGCAGGCCCTCGGACTTGAGGACGCGGCAGGCCTGGGTGCCGGAGTAGTCGAACTCGGCGGCCTGGCCGATGACGATCGGGCCGGAGCCGATGACCAGGACGGACTGGATGTCGGTGCGCTTAGGCACGCTGGTCCTCCGGGGTGTGGTGCTTGTTGTCGCGCATGAGCTCGACGAACCGGTCGAAGAGATAGGCGGCGTCGTGCGGGCCGGCCGCCGCCTCGGGGTGGTACTGGACGCTGAAGGCGGGGCGGTCCAGCAGCCGCAGCCCCTCCACCACGTCGTCGTTGAGGCAGACGTGGGAGACCTCGGCGCGGCCGTACGGGGTGTCGGACGGGGCGTCCAGCGGCGCGTCCACGGCGAAGCCGTGGTTGTGCGCCGTCACCTCGACCTTGCCGGTGGCGCGGTCCTGCACGGGCTGGTTGATGCCCCGGTGGCCGTACTTCAGCTTGAAGGTGCCGAAGCCGAGGGCGCGGCCGAGGATCTGGTTGCCGAAGCAGATGCCGAAGAGGGGCGTCCTCCGCTCCAGGACCGACCGCATCAGGGTGACGGGGCCCTCGGCCGCGGCCGGGTCGCCGGGGCCGTTGGAGAAGAACACCCCGTCGGGGCCGACGGCGTAGACGTCCTCGGCGCTCGCGTCGGCGGGCAGGACGTGCACCTCTATGCCGCGTTCGGCCATGCGCTGCGGGGTCATGCCCTTGATGCCGAGGTCGATGGCGGCGACGGTGAAGCGCTTCTCGCCGATCGCCGGGACGACGTAGGGTTCGGTGGTGGCCACCTCGGCGCTCAGATCGGCGCCCTTCATCGCGGGCGCCCGGCGCACCCGCGCCAGCAGGGCGCCCTCGTCGGCGATCGCGTCGCCGGAGAAGATCCCGACGCGCATGGCGCCGCGCTCGCGCAGATGGCGGGTGAGCGCCCGGGTGTCGATGCCGCTGATGCCGACGACGCCCTGGGCGGACAGCTCCTCGTCGAGGGTGCGCACGGAGCGCCAGTTGGACGGGGTGCGGGCGGGGTCACGCACGACGTAGCCGGCCACCCAGATCTTCTTCGACTCCGGGTCCTCGTCGTTGACGCCGGTGTTGCCGATGTGCGGGGCGGTCATCACGACGACCTGCCGGTGGTACGAGGGGTCGGTGAGGGTCTCCTGGTAGCCGGTCATGCCGGTGGAGAACACCGCCTCGCCGAAGGTCTCCCCCACGGCCCCGTAGGCGCGGCCGCGGAAGCTGCGGCCGTCCTCCAGGACGAGTACGGCGGGGGTCCTGGCCCCGCGGGACGAGGTCGTCATGCTGCGCCTTCCTTGTCGTGCCGGATGGCGGCTACGTCGATGGGGCCACCGGAGAGTTCGTTGACGCGCTCGACCCAGGCGGCGTGGTCGGCCGCCCGGTCGGCGCGGAAGCCGGAGTCGAGGAGTCTGCCGCCGAGTTCCCAGGTGATCACCAGCAGGCCGTTCTCGGTGAGGACCTTTCCGGCGATGCCCTTGTCGAGGCGGGCCCCGCGCAGGTCGCCGGCCGGGACGTGGAAGTCGCGGGCGCCGGGGCGCACGACGTCCAGGCCGGCGCCGGTGAGGGTGAGCTCCGCGCGGCTGCGGGTGCCGAGGCCGTGGGCGACGATCCGGTCGAGCCACTGCCCGGCGGTGGTGGAGCCGTGGTAGCGGCCGGTGAGCGCGAGCCGCGGCTGCTCGTCCGCACGCCCGCCCGCCAGTCCGTCCGCCGGTCCGTCCGGCCGGCCGTCCGGCTCCGTGCCGCGCTCCGGGACGGCGGCGGGCTCGGGCAGGTCGGACTGGAGGGTTCCGCGCCACTTCCAGCCCTGGCGCATCAGCCAGTACAGCAGCGCCACGAAGAGGAGCAGGCCGACGACCCAGCCGATCCGGTCGGCCCAGTCGGTGACCTCCTGGGACCGGGGTTCCGCGGCCAGGGCCGTCGCCGTCAGAGTCGTCAGTGTTGCCGTTGTTGCCGTTGTCACCGTCACGCCAGCTTCCCGTCCACGACCGTCGCGCGGCCCCGCAGGAAGGTGTGCGTCACACGTCCCGGCAGCTCACGGCCCTGGTAGGGGGTGTTGCGGCTGCGGGAGGCGAAGCCCGCGGGGTCCACCACTCCACGGTAAGCGGGGTCGAGCAGGGTCAGGTTCGCGGGCTCACCGGGGGCGACGGGCCGGCCGTGCCCGTGGAGGCGCCCGATGGCGGCCGGGCGGAAGGACATCCGGTCGGCGACGCCCGCCCAGTCGAGCAGCCCGGTGTCGACCATCGTGTGCTGGACCACGGAGAGCGCGGTCTCCAGGCCGACCATGCCCATGGCCGCGGCGCCCCACTCGCAGTCCTTGTCCTCGTGGGGGTGCGGGGCGTGGTCGGTGGCGACGCAGTCGATGGTGCCGTCGGCGAGGGCCGCGCGCAGGGCCGTGACGTCGGCCTCGGTGCGCAGCGGCGGGTTCACCTTGTAGACGGGGTCGTAGGAGCGGACGAGCTCGTCGGTGAGGAGCAGATGGTGCGGGGTGACCTCGGCGGTGACGTTCCAGCCCTTGGACTTGGCCCAGCGGATGATCTCGACGGAGCCGGCGGTGGAGACGTGGCAGACGTGCAGCCGGGAGCCGACGTGCGCGGCGAGCAGCACGTCGCGGGCGATGACCGACTCCTCGGCGACGGCGGGCCAGCCGCCCAGGCCCAGCTCGGCCGAGACCGTGCCCTCGTTCATCTGGGCGCCCTCGGTGAGCCGGGGCTCCTGGGCGTGCTGGGCGATGACGCCGTCGAACGCCTTCACGTACTCCAGGGCCCGGCGCATGATCACGGCGTCGTCGACGCACTTGCCGTCGTCGGAGAAGATCCGGACGCCCGCGGCGGAGTCGTGCATGGCGCCGAGTTCGGCGAGCTGCTTGCCCTCCAGGCCGACGGTGACGGCACCGACCGGCTGGACGTCGCAGTAGCCGGACTCCCGGCCGAGCCGCCAGACCTGCTCGACGACGCCGGCGGTGTCGGCGACGGGGAAGGTGTTGGCCATGGCGTGCACGGCGGTGTAGCCGCCGACCGCCGCCGCCCGGGTGCCGGTGAGGACGGTCTCGGAGTCCTCGCGGCCGGGCTCGCGCAGATGGGTGTGGAGGTCGACGAGGCCGGGCAGCAGAACCTGCCCGGCGGCCTCCACGACGGTGGCGCCGGGGGCATTCAGGCCGGTGCCGGTCTCCGCGACGGTGCCGCCGTCGATCAGGACGTCCAGCGGCTCGCCGCCGAGGAGGCGCGCACCGCGGATCAGGGTCTTCTTCGGCTCGCTCGTGGCGCTCATGGTCAGGCGTTCTCCTCGGTGCGGGTGGTGGTGTCGGGGGTGCCGGTGACGGCCGGTCCGGCACCGCCGAGCAGCAGGTAGAGCACGGCCATCCGGATGCTGACACCGTTGGCCACCTGTTCGACGGCGGTGCAGCGCTCGGAGTCGGCGACCTCGGCGGTGATCTCCATGCCGCGGTTCATCGGGCCGGGGTGCATCACGATGGCGTGGCCGGGCATCCGGGCCATCCGGTCGCTGTTCAGGCCGTAGCGGCGGGCGTACTCGCGCTCGGTGGGGAAGAAGGCGGCGTTCATCCGCTCCCGCTGGACGCGGAGCATCATCACGGCGTCGGACTTGGCGAGGACGGCGTCGAGGTCGTAGGAGATCTCGCAGGGCCAGTTCCCGACACCGATGGGCACCAGGGTCGGCGGGGCGACAAGGGTGACCTCGGCGCCCAGGGTGGTGAGCAGATGGACGTTGGAGCGGGCGACGCGGCTGTGCAGCACGTCGCCGACGATGGTGATGCGGCGGCCGGCCAGATCGCGGCCCGTGCCGTCGCCGGGCGCTCCGTGCGGCACCGGGCCGCCGTCCGGGGCGCCCGCGAGGTGGCGGCGCATGGTGAAGGCGTCCAGCAGGGCCTGGGTGGGGTGCTCGTGGGTGCCGTCGCCGGCGTTGACGACCGAGCCGCCGATCCAGCCGGAGGTGGCGAGGCGGTGCGGCGCGCCGGAGTCGTGGTGGCGGATGACGACGGCGTCGGCGCCCATCGCCTCCAGGGTGAGCGCGGTGTCCTTGAGCGACTCGCCCTTGGAGACAGAGGAGCCCTTGGCGGAGAAGTTGATGACGTCGGCGGAGAGCCGCTTCGCGGCGGCCTCGAAGGAGATCCGGGTCCGGGTCGAGTCCTCGAAGAAGAGGTTGACGACCGTACGGCCGCGCAGGGTCGGGAGCTTCTTGATCGGCCGGTCGGCGACCCGGGCCATCTCCTCGGCGGTGTCGAGGACGAGGAGGGCGTCGTCACGGGTGAGATCCGCGGCCGAGGTGAGGTGGCGCTGCATCCGGTGCTCCGGGGATTCGGGAACGGTGTGCGGGGTTCGCTGGGCTTCGGTCCCGGCGCGGGCCGGGAGGGCGTTCGGGGACCGTCCGGGGCCTCGCCGGCCGGCCCGGGCACGGGCCGGAAGCGGAGGTTCCGGTGCGGCGGCGCGGGCGGGCGCGGCAGGCGCCGTACGGGGGCGCCGGGCGCGCGGGCCCGGCCGGGCGCGGGGCGCTACCGCTCGCCGGGCGGGACGGTGCCGCGCCGGCCGAGGAGCACGCTGTCGCGGCCGTCCTCCTCGGTGAGCTGGACCTTGACCGTCTCCCGCAGCGAGGTCGGGAGGTTCTTGCCGACGTAGTCGGCGCGGATCGGCAGTTCGCGGTGGCCGCGGTCCACGAGGACCGCGAGCTGCACGGCGCGCGGGCGGCCGATGTCGCCGAGGGCGTCGAGGGCGGCGCGGATCGTCCGGCCGGAGAAGAGCACGTCGTCGACGAGGACGACCAGCTTGCCGTCGACCCCGTCGGCGGGGATGTCGGTGCGGGCGAGCGCGCGGGCCGGGCGGAGCCGCAGGTCGTCGCGGTACATGGTGATGTCCAGCGAACCGGTGGGCTGCGGGCGGCCGGTGATCTCCTCCAGCTTGGCCGCGAGGCGGCGGGCGAGGAAGACCCCGCGGGTGGGGATGCCGAGCAGTATGACGTCGTCGGCGCCCTTGGCGCGTTCGACGATCTCGTGCGCGATGCGGGTCAGGACCCGGGCGATGTCCGGGGCCTCCAGCACGGGGCGGGCCGGCGGGACCGGGGGACCGGATTCACCGGATACGGCTGAGGATGCGTCCATGGGAAACGGACCTCCTTCTCCGCCTCACGGGACGGATGTTAAAGGACGTCGGGGATCGTGCCCGGTGAACGATACCAGGGCGGGCGCGCACGGCGGGCGGCGGCCGGGGCGGACGGGACGGGCCCCGGCTCCGGCCCGGTGGAGCGGGGGCCCGCCCCGCCCCCCGGGGGTGAGCGCGGAAGCCCGCCGGGCCGTACGGAAAGCTGTACGGGAGGGGGTACCGGGACCCCGGCGGAGGCGCCCCGCGTACGGGCCGGATCTCGGTGGGACCCCCTCCGCTTGACGAAGCAGAATTACGCTGCGTAACATCACAGTGAGTTACCAATTCGTCCGGGGAGCTATATGTCCAGCGAATACGCCAAACAGCTCGGAGCCAAGCTTCGCGCCATCCGCACCCAGCAGGGCCTTTCCCTCCACGGAGTCGAGGAGAAGTCCCAGGGCCGCTGGAAGGCCGTCGTCGTCGGCTCCTACGAGCGGGGCGACCGTGCGGTGACCGTGCAGCGTCTTGCCGAGCTGGCGGACTTCTACGGCGTCCCCGTGCAGGAGCTCCTGCCGGGCACCACGCCCGGGGGCGCCGCCGAACCGCCGCCGAAGCTGGTCCTCGACCTGGAGCGGCTCGCCCATGTTCCGCAGGAGAAGGCCGGACCGCTCCAGCGGTACGCCGCGACGATCCAGAGCCAGCGCGGCGACTACAACGGCAAGGTCCTCTCCATCCGCCAGGACGACCTGCGCACCCTCGCGGTGATCTACGACCAGTCCCCCTCGGTGCTCACCGAGCAGCTGATCAGCTGGGGTGTGCTGGACGCGGACGCCCGCCGGGCCGTGCAGCACGAGGACGCCTGACCCTCCGCGGCGCCCCCTCGCCGCGGACCGCCGCGGCCGGCGGGACCACGGCCCACCGCTGACCGTTCCCGCGGGGCGGTGGGGAGCCCGTACGCTCCCCACCGCCCCGCGGCGTTCCCGGCCGCGGTTCGCGCCCGGCGTGCCGTCGGGCGCCGGGGCGCGGGTTCTGCCGCCCGGGGCCGCCGCCGGGTCACCGCGCCACGGCGCCACCGTCAAGCCGCCGGGGAGGGGCCGCCGGGCGCGAAGGAGCGCCCTGCCGTCCGTAGCCGCCGCGTGCGCCCCCCTTCGCGCTGGGCGAGCAACCCCTCACGCACGGTGACAACCGTGACCCGTGCTCTGGAGCGCTCCGCCCGCCCCGGACGGTTCCCGGCTACACGCACATCCGCGAGCTCGGCTCGGGCGGGCCCCCGGGTCCGCGCCGGCTCGTGCACGGACTCCCCTCCCCGTCCGGGAGTCCGCCGTGCCGGCTCCCCCCGCCGGTCAGCCCGCCTCCGGCCCGCTCTCCGCCGCCCGTGCGGACCCGTCGGCTTCCGGCCGGTAGAGGCGCCCGACGACCTCGGGGAGCAGCCGCTCGGTGAGGCGCGGCGGCAGCGCCTGGAGGACGGCCAGGACCGGGGCCATCCGTTCCGGGAGCGCGCCGTCCGCCCCGATACCGGCCAGCGAGAGGGCCAGGGCCACCTCCTCGGGGCCGAGGGTGTCCGGGTCGAGCCCCGCCGCCGCCTCCGCCAGGGCCGGGTCGACCGCGGCGGGGCCCAGGGCGCGGGCCCGTTCCACGGACTTCGCGAGATCGGCGAGCAGCAGCCGTACCGTCTCCTCCCCCGCCACCGCCGCCGTGACGGTGAGATGGAGATTGGCCGGTGAGCCGTCGAAGGCGGGCTGCGGCTGGAGGTACCAGCCGTCCGCCCGGATCTCGTCGGCCACCACGAAGACGTCCAGGGCGGGGTCCTCGGAGGCGACCGCGAGCAGGGACGCCTCGGGGCGGCCCAGCACGCGGAGGCCGTCGATGGCGCCGATCCCGGCGGCGAGGGACGCCGTCGCCCCGTGCACGCGCCGGGAGAGTTCGGTGTAGCCGTCGGTGCCGATGTGTTCGAGCACGGCCCAGGCGGCCGCGAGCGGACCGGCGGACTTGGTGCCCTGGAGGGTGGCGTTGACCACGGGATAGCCGGGCCAGGAGGCGTGGGCGAACCAGCCGTGCCGGCGCAGCTCCGCGTCGCGGAAGAGCAGCACGGAGGCGCCCTTGGCCGTGTAGCCGTACTTGTGCAGGTCCACCGAGAGCGAGGTGACCCCGGGGACGGAGAGGTCGAAGGCCGGGGGCCGCGGGATGCCGTCGGCGTACCGCAGGTGGCCCAGGTACCAGCCGCCGATGCAGGCGTCGACATGGCAGAGCACGCCGCGGCGCTCCGCCTCGGCCGCCACCCCGGCCACCGGGTCGATGACGCCGTGGGCGTAGGACGGCGCCGAGACGACGACCAGGGCGGTGTCGGGGGTGATCGCCGCGGCGATGTCCTCCGGACGGACCCGGTACGTCACGGGGTCGGCCGGTACGGAGACGGTCCGCAGCCCGAAGAGGGCCGCGGCCTTGTGGAAGGCGGCGTGCACGGTGGTGGGCAGGACGAGTTCGGGAGCCGTGACACCGCGCGTGCGCCGGGCGTGCTCGCGGGCGGTGAGCACGGCGAGCAGACAGCTCTCGGTGCCGCCGCTGGTGAAGGTGCCCGCCGTGTCCGGGCCGCCGCCGAGCAGCCGGGCGGCGCGGCCCACGACGGCGTTCTCCAGGGCGACGACGCTGGGGAAGGCCGTCATGTCGAGCCCGTTGACCCCCGCGAACCGCGCCTGCGCGGCCGCCGCCAGCTCCTCGACGCCGTCGAGGCCGGAGTCGTAGACGTACGCCATGGTGCGGCCGCCGCGGACGGGCAGATCCGCTCCGCGCAGGGCGTCGAGCCGGTCGAGGACGGCGCGCCGGGGTGCGCCTCCGGCCACGGGACCGGCGGAAGGGGTGGGGGCGGTCATGGGATGTCTCCCTCGCGTCGGGGGTCTGCGGGGCGGTGGTCCGGAGGGGTGCCGGCGGCGGGCGCGGGGGCACGCCCCGCCGCCGCGTCACGGAGGGCGTTGAGCTTCCGCTCCGTCAGGTCGTAGCGGGCCAGCATGGGGAGGCTGAGCAGCAGGAGCAGGGCGGGGAGCGCGCCGAAGCCGGTGACGATCGCGGTGAGCGCCGAGGCGGGCTGCTCCACGCGGTGGCCGGCGTCGGAGGAGACGAAGCCGCCCGCCGCCAGGACGAGCCCGTAGAGCCCGGGGCCGAGGGCGAGGCCCAGGGTCTCCCCCGCCGTCCAGAGGCCGGTGAAGAGACCCGCCCGGCGGCGGCCGCTGGTGAAGGCGTCGGCGGCGATGGCGTCGCCCAGCATGGCCAGCGGCAGCATCTGCATGCCCGCGTAGCCGGCGCCGGCCAGGGCGACGGCCGCGTAGACCGCGCCGGCGGGCAGTTCGCGGGCGAAGGCGGCCGTCGCGGCCCCGGCCAGGAAGCAGCCGGAGGCGGCGAGGGCCGCGGAGCGTTTGCCGGTACGGCGCCCCACGGTCAGCCAGAGCGGCATCGCGAGCAGCGAGGGCACGATCAGGCAGGCGAAGAGGACGCTGGTGGCGGAGGGCCGGTGGAGGATGTACGTGGCGAAGTACTGGGTGCCGGCCAGCATCAGCCCCGTGGCGGCGGCCTGGGTGACGAACGCGGCGAGCAGCCGGGCGAAGGGCCGGTTGCCGCGGGCCGCCCGGAGCTGCGCCAGGAGGCCGGGTTCGCTCGTCACCCGCAGCACGGCGGGCGCGCGCGCCGTCGCGGCGAAGGCGGCCAGCATTCCGGCGCAGAGCAGGGCGCCGATGACGACCCCCATGAGCCGGTAGCCGCCGGGCGAGCCGTGGTCGTCGCCGGAGGTACCGGCCAGCAGCGGGGCCACCGCGCCGGAGAGCAGGATGGCGGCGCCGAGGAAGGCGACCCGCCAGCTCATCACGCGGGCGCGCTCGTCCGGGTCGGTGGTGAGCTCGGCCGGGAGGGCCACGTACGGGACCTGGAAGCAGGCGTAGCCGGTGGCGGTCAGCAGGAAGAGCACGGCGACGTAGGCGGCGGCCCAGCCGCGCTCCAGGTCCGGGGCGGCGAACATGGCGGCGAAGCAGAGCGGCATGGTGAGCGCGCCCAGCAGCATCCAGGGGCGGCGCGGGCCCCAGCGGTGCACGGTGCGGTCGGACAGGCTGCCGATCCACGGGTTGAGCAGGACGTCCCACGCCTTGGGCAGGAAGACGAGCAGCCCGGCGAGGCCGGCGGTGACGCCGAGGATGTCGGTGAGGTAGTAGAGCAGCAGCAGGCCCGGAACGGTGCCGAAGGTTCCGGTGGCGAAGGACCCGAGGCCGTAGCCGATCCTGACCCGGGCGGCCAGCGGGCCCTCACCGGCGGCGGGGCCGGTCCCCCGCGCGGCGGTGGCATGGCCGGTGCCCGGCGGCGCGGGCTTGTCGTGATCATGCTCGGGCATGCGGTGAACCTAGAACACGTCACAGGAACGCACCAGGCCCGCGGCGGAAGTCCGTTCGACTTCGCACCGCGGGCCCAGTGCGGTCCCGCGCGTGTGCGGCTGCGCGCCGGCGTGCGCCGGCCTGCCGCCGGGGTGTCCGGTGCTTGTCCGGTGCCGGGGCCGGTCAGGCCCGGCGGAGCCCCGGCTTCAGCTCCTTGAAGCGGCCCAGCAGTCCGTTGACGAAGGACGGCGAGTCGTCGGTGGAGAACTCCTTGGCGAGCTGCACCACCTCGTCGATGACCACCGCGTCCGGTGTCTCGTCCTCCCAGATCAGCTCGTACGCGCCCAGCCGCAGCAGGCAGCGGTCGACGACGGGCATCCGGTCGAGGGTCCAGCCGACGGAGTAGGTGCCGATCAGCTCGTCGATGTGGCGCTCGTGCTCGGCGTACCCCTCGACCAGCTGCATGGTGTACTCGTTGACCGGCGGCTGCCGGTCGTCGGTCCGGGCGTGCCGCAGCCAGTCCGCGAGCACCGTGCGCACGGGCACCCCGCGCTGGTCGGACTCGAAGAGGATCTGGAAGGCACGCTTGCGGGCCTTGGTGCGGGCAGCCACGGTTAGCCAGTCACCCGGCCGAGGTACTCGCCGGAGCGGGTGTCGACCTTGATCTTCTCGCCGCTGGTGATGAAGAGCGGCACGCCGATCTCGTAACCGGTCTCCAGCTTGGCGGGCTTGGAACCGCCGGTGGAGCGGTCGCCCTGCACACCCGGCTCGGTGTACTCGATCGTCAGCTCGACGGCGGCGGGCAGCTCGATGTAGAGCGGGCTGCCCTCGTACATCGCCACGACGGCGTCAAAGCCCTCCAGGAGGTAGTTGGCGGCGTCGCCGACCGTCTCCGGGGAGACGTAGATCTGGTCGAAGGTCTCCGAGTCCATGAAGACGAAGTCGTCGCCGTCCTTGTACGAGAACTGCATCCCGCGCTTGTCGACGCTGGCCGTCTCGACCTTCACCCCGGCGTTGAAGGTCTTGTCGACCGTCTTGCCGGAGAGCACGTTCTTCAGCTTGGTGCGGACGAAGGCGGGGCCCTTGCCGGGCTTGACGTGCTGGAACTCGACGACGGACCAGAGCTGGCCGCCTTCGAGCTTGAGCACCATGCCGTTCTTGAGGTCGTTCGTGGATGCCACGGTTGCGGTGTCTCCTGGACTGAAGCTGATGGAACCAAGGGCGTTGCGCAGGCTACAGCGGCCACGGCACCGACGGCGAATACGAACGCGCGGCCGCCGGGCACGGCTACAGGGCGAGCAGTTCCTTGGTCGTGATGGTGAGTAGCTCGGGTCCGCCGTCCGCCTCGGGACGGACGACGAGCGTGTCGTCGATCCGGACACCGCCCCGGCCCGGGAGGTGGACCCCCGGTCCGACGGTGACCGGCACACAAGCGTCCAGTTTACCCATGGCGGTCGGGGAGAGTTCCGGGTCCTCGTGGATTTCCAGCCCCACCCCGTGCCCCGTCCACCGCGGCAGCCCGCCGCCGTGCCCCGCCGCCTCCAGGACCTGCCGGGCGGCCCGGTCCACCGCGCGGTACTCCACGGTGGGCGCGAGGGCCTCCCGGCCCGCCCGCTGCGCCGCGAAGACCACCTCGTACAGCTCGATCTGCCAGCGGGCCGGCGAGGTGCCGATGACGAAGGTGCGCCCCAGCTCGCAGTGGTAGCCGCGGTAGTCGGCGCCCAGGCAGACGCTGAGGAAGTCGCCCTCCTCCACCCGCCGGTCCGACGGGGGATGGCCCGGGACACCGGAGTTGGGGCCGGTGCCCACCGAGGTGGGGAACGCCGGGCCGTCCGCGCCGTGGTCGACGAGGCGGCGCTCCAGCTCCAGCGCCAGATGGCGTTCGGTGCGGCCGACGAGGATCGACTCCAGCAACTCGCCCAGGGCCTGGTCGGCGATCTCCGCCGCGATCCGCAGGCAGGCGATCTCCTCCTCGTCCTTCACCAGCCGCTGCTGCTCGACGGCGCGGGAGAGGTCGGCGAGGCGGATGTGCGGGGCCGCCGCGCCGAGGGCCCGGTGCCGGGTGACGGACAGGTCGTGCTCCTCGACGGCCAGCAGCTCCGCGCCCGCCGAGGCGGCGAGGCCGGCGGCGGCGGCCGCGGCGTCGGTGCTGCCCGCGGGCAGCACCCGCACCCGCAGGTCGCCGGCCACCTGTCCCTCGGCGAGATCCCCGCTCGGCGGGCGCGGGCAGAGAAGGACGTCACCGACCGGGCCGGCCGGGCCGCCGGGCCCCAGCAGCAGGGCCGCGCCGGCCGGTGAAGCACCGGCGAGATAGCGGATGTTGGCGGGGCGCGAGACGAGGACGGCAGCCTCACCGGCTGCCGCGCACCGGTCGCGCAGCTGTGAGCGGCGGGCCGCGTGCACCTCTGACATGTTCCGACCTTATGAGTGCGGCCCGGGCCCGGCCCCCCGAACGCGTCCGGACGGGGGGCACCGGGGGCGGCGCACCGGGTGACGCCCCGCGCGCGGCGTCAGAACTGTGGGGGGCTGGCCAGGCTGCGGCTGATGGCGTCGTCCAGGGCGCGGGCCGTGGTGGCCACGTCGTACTGCGAGTTGTCGATGATCGGCAGCCCGGAGCCGTACCAGCCGGCCATCCGGCCGTGGATGCGGGCGACCTCCTCGTCGGTCAGCCGGCGGGTGCCGCTGCGCGCGGCGTTCCGCTCCAGGACGATCTCCAGTCCGGGCAGCAGCACCACCGGCACCAGACCGGGCCCGACATGGCGCTTCCAGCCGCCGAGGCCGATGGCGGGGCGGTCCGGGAAGACGGCGTCGTCGAGGATGCAGGAGATGCCGTTGGCCAGGAAGTTGCGGGCCGCGAAGCCGCAGGTGCGGCGGGCCAGCCGGTACTGCGCCTCGGAGTGGTCGTTCCAGCCCGAGCGCGGGTCGGCGAAGCCGGAGCGGACCCACTCGCGGACGTCGTCCAGGCTGATGTGCGCGGTCGGCACCCGCCGGCTGTCCGCCCAGTGCCGGGCGACCGTCGTCTTGCCCGCGCCGGCCGGACCTATCAGCAGTACCGCCACGGCGGCGTGCGCCGCGTCGGGCGCCGCCGTGCCCGGAACGGTGCCGGGCGCGGGGACGGGAGCCCCGGCGGGCAGCCGCAGATGCCCGGTGGCGTCCCCGGAGGGCGGGGCGTGGTGCCCCTGCCGGCCCGGGGCGCCGTGCGGCCCGGCGGGCGGGGCCTGGTGCGGCGGGGGGCCGGCGGGCCGCGGGTACGGCGGGCCGGACGGCGGCTGCTGGTGCGGTGGGCCGGAGGGCGGCTGCTGGTGCGGCGCCTGCGGCTGCCCCGGCGGGGCCTGCGGCTGCCGGTGCCCCGGCGGCGCCTGTCCCGGCGCCTGTCCCGGCGGCACCGGGGCCCGGCCGGGCGGCACCGGACCGCGCTGGTGTCCCGGATGCCCCGGAGGGCCGCCCTGCGCCCAGGAGGGGTGGGCGGGGCCGTGGGGCGGTGGCAGCGGAGCCCCCGTCGCGTGCTGCATCCGCTGAGTCTCCGTCTCGTGCGGGCGGACTGGCCGGTGTTCGATCCCGTTGTACGACCGAACGCCACCGAACGGTACCGTCCCCGGCCGTGTCCGCAGAACGGCCGGGGACGGCGGAACGTGCCCGGTCAGCCGGTCGCGGCGTCGGCCAGGGCGCGCAGCGCCAGCCGGTAGGAGCCGAGGCCGAAGCCCGCGACGGTCCCGGAGGCGACCGCCGCGATGACCGAGGTGTGCCGGAACTCCTCCCGTGCGTACGGGTTGGAGATGTGCACCTCGATCAGGGGCGCGGTGCGCTGCGCGGCGGCGTCCCGCATGCCGTACGAGTAGTGCGTGAAGGCGCCCGGGTTGATCACGACGGGGACGCGCCCGTCGGCCGCCTCGTGCAGCCAGCGGATCATCTCGCCCTCGTCGTTGGTCTCCCGCACGTCGACGGTGAAGCCGAGTTCGGCGCCGAGGCGGGTGCACTCCTCGACCAGCCCGGCGTAGCTCGTGGAGCCGTATACGTCCGGCTCGCGCGAGCCCAGCCGGCCGAGGTTGGGGCCGTTGAGCACCAGGACGTGCCGGGGTCCGGCGGTCATGAGGAGACCTCCCCGTAGGCGGCCAGCAGCAGGGACGGGTCCGGGCCCTCCAGGACGGTGGGCTTGGCGAGGCCGTCGAGGACGATGAAGCGCAGCAGGTCGCCGCGGGACTTCTTGTCGACCTTCATGGTCTCCAGCAGCCGGGGCCACTGGTCGCCGCGGTAGGAGACCGGCAGGCCGAGGGATTCCAGGACGGTGCGGTGCCGGTCGGCGGTGGCGTCGTCCAGCCGCCCGGCGAGGCGGCCGAGTTCGGCGGCGAAGACCATGCCGATGGAGACGGCCGCGCCGTGCCGCCAGTTGTAACGCTCGTTCTTCTCGATGGCGTGGCCGAGGGTGTGGCCGTAGTTGAGGATCTCCCGCAGGCCCGACTCCTTGAGGTCGGAGGAGACCACCTCGGCCTTGACCCGGATGGACCGCTCGATCAGCTCGGCGGTGTGCCGTCCCTCCGGCCGGCGGGCCTCCTCCGGGTCGCTCTCGATCAGGTCGAGGATGACCGGGTCGGCGATGAAGCCGGCCTTGACGACCTCGGCGAGTCCGCTGACGTAGTCGTTGACGGAGAGCGAGCCGAGGCTGGCGAGGTCGCAGAGGACGCCGGCGGGCGGGTGGAAGGCGCCGACGAGGTTCTTGCCCTCCGCGGTGTTGATGCCGGTCTTGCCGCCGACGGCCGCGTCGACCATGCCGAGGACGGTGGTGGGCACCGCGACCCAGCGGACGCCGCGCAGCCAGCTGGCGGCGGCGAAGCCCGCGAGGTCGGTGGTGGCGCCGCCGCCGACGCCGACGATCACGTCGGAGCGGGTGAAGCCGGTCTGGCCGAGCGCCTTCCAGCAGTAGGCGGCGACCTCGGCGGTCTTGGCCTCCTCGGCGTTGGGCACCTGGATCGCGATGGCCTCGTAGCCCTGCTCCGCGAGGTCCGCGCGGAGCGCCTCGCCGGTGGTCTCCAGGGCCTCGGGGTGGATGACGGCCACCCGCTTGGCCCGCGGTCCGATCAGCGAGGGCAGCTCGCCGAGCAGCCGCCGGCCGACGAGCACGGTGTACGGGTCGGTGCCGGCGGTGCCGCCGACCTCGATGGCGATGGGGGTATCCGTCATGACTGCCTCAGTTCGAGTGCGTCGAGGACCGCCTCGGCGACGTCCTCCGGGCTGCGTCCGTCGGTGGTCACGACGGCGCGGGCGGCCTCCGTGTACAGCGGGCGGCGCTGCTCCATCAGGGCGCGCCACTGCTGGCGGGGGTTGACGGCCAGCAGCGGGCGCGGGGCGTCGAGGCCGACGCGCTTCACGGCGTCCGCGAGGCCGACGTCGAGGAAGACGACCGGCAGCCCGGTCAGCAGCTTCCTCGTCTCCTCGTCCATGATCGCGCCGCCGCCGAGGGAGAGCACGCCGGGGTGCTCCGCGACCGCGTCCCGGACGGCCTGCCGTTCCAGGGCGCGGAAGCGCGGTTCGCCGTCCTCGAAGAAGATCTCGGGGATCGGCTTGCCCGCGATCCGCTCGATGTCGCCGTCGGTGTCCCGGTAGCCGGTGCCGAGCCGCTCGGCGAGGAGCGCGCCGACGGTGGACTTGCCGGAGCCGGGCGGGCCGACGAGCACCACGGCCGGGCCGGGCCGGGCGCCGGTCCCGGAGCCCGGGGGCGTGCCCGTCCCCGTCACCGGATGGCCAGGGCGTCGAGGAAGGAGCGGACGTTGCGCCGGGTCTCGGGCACGCTGTCGCCGCCGAACTTCTCCGCCACCGCGTCCGCCAGGACGAGCGCGACCATGGCCTCGGCCACGATGCCCGCCGCGGGCACGGCGCAGACGTCGGAACGCTGGTGGTGGGCCCTGGTGGCCTCGCCGGTGACGACGTCGACGGTGGCCAGGGCGCGCGGCACGGTCGCGATGGGCTTCATCGCGGCCCGTACGCGCAGCAGTTCACCGGTGGAGAGCCCGCCCTCGGTGCCGCCGGAGCGGCCGGAGGTGCGGCGGATGCCCTCCTCGGTGGAGACGATCTCGTCATGGGCCTGCGAGCCGGGCACCCGGGCGAGGTCGAAGCCGTCGCCGACCTCCACACCCTTGATGGCCTGAATGCCCATCAGGGCCCCGGCGAGACGGGCGTCCAGCCGGCGGTCCCAGTGGACGTGCGAGCCCAGGCCGACCGGGACGCCGTAGGCCAGCACCTCGACGACGCCGCCGAGGGTGTCGCCGTCCTTGTGGGCCTGGTCGATCTCGGCGACCATCGCCTCGCTCGCCTCCGGGTCGAGGCAGCGCACCGGGTCGGCGTCCAGCCGCTCCACGTCCGAGGGCCGGGGCAGCACCCCGTACGGGGCCCTGGCCGCGGCCAGTTCGACCACATGGGAGACGATCTCGATGCCGGCCGTCTCCCTGAGGTAGGAGCGGGCGACGGCGCCGAGCGCCACGCGGGCGGCGGTCTCCCGGGCGGAGGCGCGCTCCAGGATCGGCCGGGCCTCGTCGAAGCCGTACTTCTGCATCCCCGCGAGGTCGGCGTGGCCGGGGCGGGGGCGGGTCAGCGGGGCGTTGCGGGCCAGTTCGGCGAGGACGGCCGGGTCCACCGGGTCGGCGGCCATGACCTGTTCCCACTTGGGCCACTCGGTGTTGCCCACCATGATCGCGACCGGTGAGCCGAGGGTCAGTCCGTGCCGGACGCCGCCGAGGAAGGTCACCTCGTCCCGCTCGAACTTCATCCGGGCGCCCCGGCCGTAGCCGAGCCGCCGCCGGGCCAGGGCGTCCGCCACCATGTCCGTGGTGACGGGCACGCCCGCGGGCAGCCCTTCCAGCGTCGCGACCAGTGCGGGGCCGTGCGACTCCCCCGCGGTCAGCCAGCGCAACCTGCTCAACGGTGCTCCTCATGCTCGCGCCCTGTCTGCGGCGGCACGGCCGGGTGCGCGGCCCCGGCCCGCCGCCGTCGATCCTCCCATGCCGGGGGGCGGGGACCGGGCGCCGGTCCGCCAAACGGACAGCCGTATCAGCTCGTGGTCCGCGCGGCGCGGGTGACGCGGTCAGCCCGCGGCGGGCTCCCGGGTGCTCCGGGCGGCGAGCGCGGCCTCTCCGGCGGCGCGCATGGCCGCCAGCGGCGCCGGGGCGCGGCCCGTCATCAGCTCCACCTGGAGGACCGCCTGGTGGACGAGGAGGTCGAGACCGCCGACGACGGCTCCGCCGCGCGCGGACCAGGCCGCGGCGAGCCGGGTCGGCCAGGGCTCGTAGAGCACGTCGAAGAGGGTGCCGGGGTGCTCCGGGACGGCACCGGCGAGATGGTCGGTGGCGCCGGCGGGTGTGGTGGCGACGACCAGCGGGGCGTCGAACGCCTCGGCGGCGGCGTCCCAGTCCGCGGTGGTCACGGCCACCCCCAGCCGCTCGCCCCAGCCGCGCATCTCGGCCGCCCGGCTCTCGCTGCGGACATAGGCCGTGACCTCCCCGGAGCAGATCCGGGAGAGCGCGGCGAGGGCGGAGGAGGCGGTGGCTCCGGCGCCGAGGACCGCCGCCCGTCCGACCCGCTCGACCCCGCGTTCGCGGAGGGCCTCGACGATGCCGGGGATGTCGGTGTTCTCGCCGGTGCGGCGGCCGCCGCCGGTGAACACGACGGTGTTGACGGCCTCCACCGAGGCGGCGGTGTCGCTGATCCCGTCCAGCAGCGGGATGACCGCGCGCTTGAGCGGCATGGTCAGCGACAGGCCCGCCCAGGAGGCGTCCAGGCGCCCGAGGAAGGCGGGCAGGGCGGCCTCGTCCGCCTCGAAGCGGTCGTAGCGCCAGTCGTCGAGCCCGAGGGCGGCGTACGCGGCGCGGTGCAGCACCGGGGAGAGCGAGTGCCCGATGGGCTTGCCCAGGACGGCGGCGCGGCGCGGGCTCCCGGCGGTGCCGTCCGCCCCCGCGCTCATGGCCGCGGCCGTCGCCGGGACCTCTGCTGTGCTCATCTCAGCCCTTGTTCTTCTGGTTCGCGTTGAACTCCTCCACGAGCTTCTCGTGCTCCTCGTGGGTCTCCGCGAACTTGGTGTTCTCCCCGTCGACGCCGACGAAGTAGTACCAGTCGCCGGGCTCCGGGTCGATCGCCGCCTTCAGCGCCTCGGCGCCCGGGTTGCCGATGGGGCCGGGCGGCAGGCCGCGGTAGAAGTAGGTGTTGTAGGGGTGATCGGTGTTGCGGATCTCCTTGATCCCGATGTTGATCTCGCTCTGGCCCTTCAGGTAGTTGAAGGCCGAGTCGAATTCGATCTTCCCGTAGGTCTCGGTGTTGTCCGGGTCGAGGCGGTTGTAGACGACCCGGGCCATCTTGCTGAAGTCGTCACTGGTCTTGCCCTCGGCCTGGACGAGGCTGGCGACGGTGACGAGCTGGAGCGGCGAGTCGAGCTCCAGCTTCTCGGCGTTGGCCTCGATGTCCAGCTTCTCGTACTCGGCCGTGGCGCGGGCGACCATCTTCTTCAGGACGTCCTCGGGCTTGGCGTCCTCACCCATGTCGTAGCGCGCCGGATAGAGGAAGCCCTCCAGCGGGTCCATTATCTTCGCGTCGTCGTCGGCCCAGTCGGGCAGTCCGAGCTTCGCGGCCTGCTTCTCCGCGATCTTCTCGGTGGTGCCGGCCTTCAGTTCGAGCCGTTTGTCGATGGTCGCGTAGACCTGCGCGTTGCGCATGCCCTCGGGGATGATGAGCGCGTTGCGGCTCTCCGGGGAGAGCATCCAGTCGACGGCCGCCTCGCCCGACATCTCCTTCTTCATCGCGTAGACGCCGGGCTGGATGGAGAGGCCCTTGGGGTTCTCGCCCGCGGCGTCGACGAACGCCTGGGCGCTCCTCACCACCCCGGCGCCCTTGAGGATGCGGCCCATCTCACCGGTCCCGGCGCCCTGCGGGATCTCGACCTGGACGGAGCCGGAGCCCTCGCCGGCGTAGTCCGGCGCCGGGCCGAAGTGGGTCTGGTAGAAGTCGTACGCGAACCAGCCGCCGGCCGCGACTCCGCCGCCGAGCACGACGGCGACGAAGAGGCACGCCATGCCGCTGCGGCGCTTCTTGGGCCGGCCGCGGCGGTCGCCGTCGTCACCGTCCCCGCCGCCGTCCTCGTCGTCGAACCCGTCGTCGTGGCCGCCGGGTTCGTCGTAGCCGTCACCGCGCCGGGCGGGACGGTCGTCGCGGGCGGCACCGCGGCCCCGGCGGCGGCCGGGGGCGCTGTCCGGCTCGTCGGCGAAGAAGGCGTGCCCGGGACCGTCGTCCTCCTGCTGCCAGCTCTCGGTCTGCGGCTCCCCGGGGGCGGGCCGGTAGCGCGGCTGCGGTCCGGTGCCCGGGTCGGGGTGCCGGCGGCCCTGCTCCGGATGCCCCTGCGGGTGGCCCCCGCCGTACGGTCCGGGGCCCTGGCCGGGCTGCGGGGGGCCCTGCGGTGGCTGCTGCCCGCCGTGCTGCGGGTACGGGCGGCCGTACGGATCGGTGGGCTGCTGCCCGTACGGGTCGCCGTGCCCGGCAGCCGCGGCGTAGCCCTGGCCGGTGTCCTGCGGGCCACCGCCCCAGCCGTACTGCTGTCCGCCCTGCTGGGGCTGGGGGTACCCCTGCTGCGGCGGATATCCGTGCTGCTGTCCGCCCTGGGGGTAGCCCTGCTGCTGCCCGCCCTGCTGCGGGTAGCCCTGCTGCGGATAGCCCTGGTCCGGGTACGGCTGACCCGGGTACGGCGCGCCCTGGGCGTCCCACTGCGGCTGCTGCTGGTACTGCTCGGGATACTGCGGCGGCTGCTCTCCGTGGGGTGACCGGCCGTCCGCGGTCGGCTGCCCGTCCCAGCCCCGGTCCCCGTAGAGCGGGTCCTCGGGATGCCACGGTTCGGAACCTCGGCCCCGGCCATACTCAGTCATCGATCTCCCGGCCAACACGAGGCGGCTCCCGGTGCGCGCGTGGGGAGCGCAGTGGGCCGGTCCGCCTCATTCCGCTTGTATGCGACGGTGTTCGGGTCGCACTTTCGCGCGAACGTTACCGTATCGCGATCAGATGACCAGTTCGACGGTCTCGCCCGGAGGAGCGCCCGACACCCTTTCGGCCTCCAGCGCGTTCTGCAGGATGACCACGGCCGCGGCCTGGTCCACCACCGAGCGCCCCTTGCGGGAGTTCACACCGGAGGCCCGCAAGCGCTGTGCCGCCGTGATGGTACTCATACGCTCATCGACCAGTCGCACCGGGACCGGTTGAACGATCTTGGCGAGCTCCTGGACGAAGGCTCTGACCTTGGCCGCGGCCGGGCCCTCCGTCCCCTTGAGGGAGCGGGGCAGCCCGACCACGACCTCGATCGGTTCGTACTCGGCGACGATCGCCGCCAACCGCCGGTGGGCGGCCGGGACATCACGTCCCGGCACGGTCTCCACCGGGGTGGCGAGGATCCCGTCGGGGTCGCACGAGGCGACCCCGATCCGGGCATCCCCGACGTCGACGGCGATTCTCCGCCCGCGCCGGAGCGCCCGGTTCTCGTCCGTCATACCGTCAGGCCTTCTCGGCGACGAGCCGCTCGACGGCGGTCACGGCCTCGTCGATGGCGGCCGGGTTCTGCCCGCCCCCCTGGGCGACGTCGTCCTTGCCGCCTCCGCCGCCGCCGAGGGTCTTGGCGGCGGTGCGGACCAGCTCGCCGGCCTTGATGCCGCGCTCGCGGGCGGCCTCGTTGGTGGCGATCACGGTCAGCGGACGGTCCTTGACCACGGTGAACAGGGCCACCACGGCGGGCCGGCCGCCCTGGATCCGCCCGCGCACGTCGAGGACGAGCTTGCGCAGGTCGTCGGCGCCGGTGCCGTCCGGGACCCGCCCGGCGGCCAGCGCGACACCCCGGACGTCCTTGGCGCCGGCGGCCAGGCCGGCGGCGGCCTGCAGCACCTTCTCGGCGCGGAAGCGCTCGATCTCCTTTTCGGCGTCCTTGAGCTTGGCGAGCATCCCGGAGATCTTCTCCGGCAGCTCCTCCGGGCGGCCCTTCACCAGCTGGGTGAGCTGGGAGACGACCGTGTGCTCACGGGCGAGGAACTGGTAGGCGTCCACGCCGACCAGGGCCTCCACCCGGCGCACACCGGAACCGATGGAGGACTCCCCGAGCAGCTTGACCAGGCCCAGCTGGGCGGTGTTGTGGACGTGCGTGCCGCCGCACAGCTCCTTGGAGAAGTCCCCGATGGTGACCACGCGCACCCGGTCGCCGTACTTCTCGCCGAACTCGGCGATGGCGCCCTGCTGCTTGGCCTCGTCCATCGACATCACCTCGGCGGTGACGTCGAGTTCGCGGGCCAGCACCTCGTTGATCTTCTGCTCGACATCGGTGAGGACCGTACCGGGGACGGCGGTCGGCGAGCCGAAGTCGAAGCGGAAGCGGCCGGGGGCGTTCTCCGAGCCGGCCTGGGCGGCGGTCGGGCCCAGGGCGTCGCGCAGCGCCTGGTGGGTGAGGTGGGTGGCGCTGTGGGCGCGGGCGATGGAGCGGCGGCGGATCACGTCGATCACGGCGTGGGCTCCGGCGCCGAGCGTGACCTCACCGACCTGGACGACGCCCTTGTGCACGCTGACACCGGGCACGGGCTGCTGCACGTCGCGCACCTCGACGACGGCCCCGGTGTCCAGCCGGATCCGGCCGGTGTCGGCCTGCTGGCCGCCGCCCTCGGCGTAGAAGGGGGTGCGGTCGAGGACGACCTCGACCTCGTCGCCCTCCTGCGCGGCGGGCGCGGGCACACCGTCCACCAGCAGGCCGACGACGGTCGACTCGCCCTCGGTGTCGGTGTAGCCGGTGAAGACGGTGGCCCCGGCGCGGTCGGCGACCTCGCGGTAGGAGGAGACGTCGGCGTGGCCGGTCTTCTTGGCGCGGGCGTCGGCCTTGGCGCGCTCCCGCTGCTCCTTCATCAGCCGGCGGAAACCCTCCTCGTCCACGGAGAGGCCCTGCTCGGCGGCCATCTCCAGGGTGAGGTCGATCGGGAAGCCCCAGGTGTCGTGGAGCAGGAAGGCCTTGTCGCCGGGGAGGACGGCCTTCCCGGCGCTCCTGGTCTCGGAGACGGCGGTGTCGAGGATGTTGGTGCCGGCCTTGAGGGTCTTGAGGAAGGCGGCCTCCTCGGCGAGCGCGACGGTCTCGATGCGCTTGCGGTCGGTGATCAGCTCCGGGTACTGCTCGCCCATGGTCCCGATGACGGTGTCCACGAGTTCGCCGACGACCGGGCCGGTGGCGCCGAGCAGCCGCATGTTGCGGATGGCGCGGCGCATGATGCGGCGCAGCACGTAGCCGCGGCCCTCGTTGCCGGGGGTGACGCCGTCGCCGATGAGCATCACGGACGTGCGCAGGTGGTCGGCGACCACGCGCAGCGAGACGTCGGAGCCCTCGGCGGCGCCGTAGCGGACGCCGGTGAGCTCGGTGGCCTTGTCCATGACGACGCGAAGGGTGTCCGTCTCGTACATGTTGCGGACGCCCTGGAGGATCATCGCCAGCCGCTCCATGCCGAGGCCGGTGTCGATGTTCTTGCTGGGCAGCTCACCGAGGATCGGGAAGTCCGTCTTGCCGGAGCCCGGGCCGCGCTCGTACTGCATGAAGACCAGGTTCCAGATCTCCACGTAGCGCTCGTCGTTGACGGCCGGGCCGCCCTCCTCGCCGAACTCCGGGCCGCGGTCGTAGTTGATCTCCGAGCAGGGACCGCAGGGGCCGGGGACGCCCATGGACCAGTAGTTGTGCTCCTTGCCCAGGCGCTGGATGCGCTCGGCGGGCACGCCGACCTTGTCGCGCCAGATGCGCTCGGCCTCGTCGTCCTCCTCGTAGACCGTGATCCAGAGCTTCTCCGGGTCGAGGCCGTAACCCCCGTGCTCGACGGAGCCGGTGAGGAGCTCCCAGGCGAGCTCGATGGCGCCTTCCTTGAAGTAGTCGCCGAAGGAGAAGTTGCCGCACATCTGGAAGAAGGTGCCGTGCCGGGTGGTCTTGCCGACCTCTTCGATGTCCGGGGTGCGGACGCACTTCTGGACGCTGGCGGCGCGCGGGTACGGCGGCTTGACCTCACCGAGGAAGTACGGCTTGAAGGGCACCATGCCCGCGGGGACCAGCAGCAGCGTCGGGTCGTCCGCGATCAGCGACGCCGACGGGACGACGGTGTGCCCCCGCTCCTCGAAGAAGCTCAGCCAGCGGCGGCGGATTTCAGCCGACTCCATCAGTGGTCCTCATTCCGGTTGTTCGGGTTGGTCGGGCCCAGCGCGGCCGGACGGCGCGGCGGGGGCAGGTGCTGGGGGCCGTCCTGGGCGGCGATGCCCAGGGCGTCGTTGAGTTCGAGTTCGCGCTGCGCCATGCCGGCCTTGACGTCGAGGGCGAAGTCCTTGAGGCGGTGGCCCGCCTCGACGGCCTTGTCGGCGGCCTGCGCCACCAGACTCTCCGGGGTGAGCCGCTTCAGCGTGCGGTTGACCTTGGTGGTGGCCCACACGCCGGTCGCGGCGCCTGCGGTGAACCAGAACATACGGCGGAACATCGGTCAGCCTCTCCCTCGCCGGTCGCCCCGGCCGCCCTTGCGGGCCGGGGGCACCGCGCGACTCCTGATCACGGTGCGGCGCTGCCCCTGCGGCGCGCCCTTGCGTCCGATTGCCCGGCGGACGCCGTAGCCGAACGCGGCAACCTTCACCAGCGGGCCGCCGAAGGCCGAGGCGACGGTCGAGGAGAGCGCCGAGGCGTTGGAGGTGACCTCCTGGACGTCGGACGCGATGGCGTCGACCCTGCTGAGCTGGGTCTGCGCGGAGCGGACGGTCTCGGAGGCCTCGCCCAGCAGCGGGACGGCGTGCTCGGTGACGTCCGCCACCAGGTGGGTGGCCGCCCTGAGCACCTGGGCCAGCCTCACCAGCACCACGGCCAGGAAGGACACCAGAATCGCCCAGAATACGGCTACGAGAATCCCGGCCACTTCTCCACCGGACACCTTGGCACCGCTCCCTCAGACGACTGCGACCCGGATGCGCCCCGGGAGGTTACCGGCCCCGGCCGGGGGCCCGCGCGCCGGGCGGCGGGCCGGGCGGGCCGGTCCGCCGGGCGGTCCGGCCTGTTCGGCGGCGCGGGACCTGGCAGAAGCCTAGCGTCTCGCGCCGACGGCCCCGTACCCGATTTGCCGTGGCGCCGGAAGGCCCGGCCGGGCCGGAACGCGGACCGCCGCCTCCCCCGGGTGTGAACGGGGAGACGGCGGTTCCCGCCCGGCGGCCGCGCCCGCGCGAGGCGATACGTTTCCGCGGGCGCCGGCCGGCGTGCGCGGGCGTCAGCGGGCGTAGTACTCGACGACCAGCTGCTCGTCGCAGATGACCGGGATCTCCTTGCGGTTGGGGTCCCGGTCCAGGCGGAAGGCCAGCGCCTGGAGGTTGACCTCCAGGTAGCGCGGGGTCTCGCCGTCGGTGTCGTAGCCGCCCTCGCGGGCGACCAGGAAGGGGTGCTTGGTGCGGCTGCGCTCCCGCACCTGCACCACGTCGTCCGGGCGGACCCGGAAGGACGGCTTGTCGACCTTGCGGTCGTTGACCTGGATGTGGCCGTGGACCACCATCTGGCGGGCCTGGTAGATCGTGCGGGCGAGGCCCGACCGCAGGACGAGCGCGTCCAGACGGCGCTCCAGCTCGACGATGAGGGCTTCGCCCGTCTTGCCTTCGACCTTCCGAGCGCGGTCGTAGGCACGGGCCATCTGGCGCTCGCTGATGTCGTACTGGGCGCGCAGACGCTGCTTCTCCAGCAGCCGGACCTTGTAGTCGCTGTTCTGCTTGCGGCCACGGCCGTGCTCGCCCGGCGGGTACGGGCGGGCCTCGAAGTACTTGACGGCCTTCGGCGTCAGGGCGATGCCCAGGGCACGCGACTTCTTGACCTTGGGACGCGACTGGTTCACGGGGAAACACCCTCCATGTAAGTTAGGTGAGGCTTACCTTATCGGAGGAGAACGCATGTTTCGACCTGGGAGCCCCATGCCCGGCTCCGGCCGTCCCACGGAATCCGTGCCGGCCCCTGCCGGGACGACGGGTCAGCCGCGCCCCTGGGAAGACGCCCGGCAGCCGACGGCAGCCGAACGCGTACGTACCCTCGCGGAGTCGAACGCCTCCGCCGTGCTGACCATTCCGGGCACGGACTCGGGCGGTTGGGGCGCCGGTGCGCCCTCGGCACGCGCCGTCACGGCGGACGGGGACGTGCTGCTGCTGATGCCCGGGGACTCCCCCGCGGCTCGCGCCGCGGCCCACGCACAGCACGACGAACTCACCGCCCTGATCGAGATCTCGGACGTCGCGCCCGTCGCCGTACCCCATCGTATCCGGGGCCGGGCGTGGCTCGGCGGCTGGCTGACCCCGCTCCGGGGCCGGGAACGGGCCGAGGGACTGGCACTGCTCGCCCGTACGCACCCGGGGGCCGTCCCGGCCGGCGGCGGTGATCCGGTCACCCGGGCGGTGCTGCGGCTGGAGGTCGGCGAGGCCGCGGTGGACGACCTCTGGGGCGCGGAACCCGTCGAACCGGACGCCTTCGCGGCCGCCGCGGCCGACCCCCTCGCAGGTCACGAGGCGGCAATCCTCCAGCACTTGGCCACCGCGCACGGTGACGCGCTGCGCGGGCTGTGCGGGCTGCTCGGCGAACGGGCCGACCGGATCTGCGGCGCGCGCGGCCGGGGCGTACCGCTCTCGCTGGACCGCTTCGGGCTGCGCGTCCGCTTCACGGAGGGCGGCGAGCCGGTCTTCGACGCCCGCTTCGACTTCTCCGGGCCGGTGAGGGACGTCACAGAAGTCCGCCGCGCGCTGGGGGCGCTGTTCACCGCCGCGGAGGGGGACCGGTGACGGCCCGCGCCGCCCCCGCCGGCGTCCGGAGGCCGCCGCGGACCCTCCGGCCTTCGGCGGGGGCGAACCCCGGGTCACCAGCAAGCCGCTCCGCGATGACCGGCGCGTGGGGATGACCGGCGCCCGTGGGGAAGAAGGCGCCGCGCCCGTTCCCCACGGCCTTCCGGCCGGGCTCAGGCGGAGCCGCGCGGGGCGCCCAGCGCGGTGAGCCGGTTGCCGTGCAGGGGCCGGGTGCGCCAGTGCGCGGTGACCGTCCGGTCCGCGAGCGAGCAGGTCAGCGCCAGGCGGTGCGGGGTCTCCAGGAACACCGTCTCCACGGCCAGCGTCCCGGCATCGGTCCAGCCGCCGCTCACCGCGGTGGGGACGGGTTCCTCGGCGACCGTCCAGCCCTCCCCGCCGACGCGCAGGTTCAGCCGGTCCGGGCGCTCGGGCCGGTCCCCTTCCCCGGTCAGCGTGAGCGTCCAGCCCCCGGCGTCCCGGGCGAGCCCGGCCGCCCGGACCGGTCCGGTGTCCCCGGGGGACGTGAACTCGGTGGCCGCCCAGTCCCCGGCCCGCTCCGGGGGTGCGGACCGGCCCGGGGCGGGTGGCAGGGCGAGGCGGTCGAGGCGGTCCCGCAGTTCCGCGTCGGCGGCCTCCCGGCCGGGCAGCGGCCCGGGGCCGAAGGCGGGCAGCAGATGCTCCCAGACGAGGTTCAGGAACTCCTGCATCCGCTCGGTCGCCGCGGTCGTCGCGATCACCGCGTCCTGCTCCGGCAGCACCAGGCAGAACTGGCCGTACGCGCCATCGCCCCGGTAGCCGTGCCGGGACTTCCAGAACTGGTAGCCGTAGCCCCGGTCCCAGTCCTGCCGGTCCGCGTCGCCCATGGCTCCGGCGGTCGGTATGCGGGGGCGCGCCGCCCTGGCCGCCCACCCCTCGGGCAGCAGCCGCCGGCCCTCCCATATCCCGTCGCGCAGATACAGCTCCCCGAGCCGGGCGACGGCGCCGGTGGTGGCGTGCAGTCCGCTGAAGCCGAGTTCGCGGCCGGTGCGGTCGCGCCGCCAGGACACCTCCCCGATGCCCAGCGGATCCAGCAGCCGGGGCCGCAGGTAGCCGGTGAGCGACTGCCCGGTCACGCGCTGGACGATCGCGGCGAGCGTGTAGGTGGCGGGCTGGTTGTAGGCGAAGACCGTGCCCGGGTCCCGGTCGGGCGGCAGCAGGAGGAATCCCCGGACGGGCTCGGCGGGGTCCCGCCGGTAGGCCTCGTCGACCGTGTCGCGCCGGTGGCCGCTCGCCATGGACGCCACGTGCCGGACGAGCAGGGCGCGGCTGCGCGGATCGGTGATGCCGGCCTCGAACTCCGGGAAGTACGAGACGACCGGCGCGTCGAAGTCGAGCAGGCCCTCGGCCTCGGCCAGGGCGGCGGCGGTCCCGGTGAAGCTCTTGCTGAGCGAGTACAGCAGGTGGGGGCGTTCCGGGGTGTACGGAGCCCACCACCCCGAGGCGACGAGCTGTCCGTGCCGCACGATCATCAGGCTGTGGGGCTCGATCCCGGGGTCGGCTTCGAGTGCGTCGAGGAAGGTGTGGACGCCGGCCGCGTCGACGCCCTGGGCGGCGGGGCCGGAGGAACTGAGGGCAGGGTCGGTCATGAGAGCATCCTGCCCCCGCCGGCGGAGCGCGATCGAGCCGGTTCCCGGCCCGCTGCCGGGGACCCGCCGGTCATACGGCGCTCCCGTCCTCCCCCGCCGGCTCTCCCCCGGATCTCTCCGGGCGCTCCTCCGCCGGGGGCCGGGACGGTGCGCGCTCCGGCGGGCGCGGCGGTGGATCGCCGCGGAGGCGGGCCCTGACCCGCTCGGCGACGTCCGCGTAACGGGCCTCCGTCCCGTAGCGCGTCGGCTCGTAGTAGCGCTTGCCGTGGACGGCGTCCGGGGCGTACTGCTGCGCGGCGATGCCGCCGGGGACGTCGTGCGGGTAGACGTAGCCCTGCGCGTGGCCGAGCTTCTGCGCGCCCTTGTAGTGGCCGTCGCGCAGATACGGCGGTACGGGGCCGGCCAGCCCGGCCCGTACGTCCGCCAGGGCCGCGTCGATCGCGAGGTAGGCGGCGTTGGACTTGGGCGCCAGGGCGAGGGCGATCACCGCCTGGCCGAGCGCGATCCGGGCCTCCGGGAAACCGATCAGGGCCACCGCCTGGGCCACCGCGACGGCGGTCTGGAGGGCCGTCGGGTCGGCCATGCCGATGTCCTCGCTGGCGGAGATCATCAGCCGCCGGGCGATGAACCGGGGGTCCTCGCCCGCCTCGATCATCCGGGCCAGATAGTGCAGCGCGGCGTCCACGTCCGAGCCGCGGATGGACTTGATGAGGGCGCTGGCCACGTCGTAGTGCTGGTCGCCGTCGCGGTCGTACGTCACCGCCGCCCGGTCGACGGCCTCCTCCAGCGCCCGGAGGGTGATCTCCTTCTCCCCCTGCGAGATGGCCGATCCGGCACCGGCCTCCAGGGCGGTGAGCGCGCGGCGGGCGTCGCCGCCGGCGATCCGCAGCAGATGGTTCTCCGCGTCCGCCGTCAGGGAGACGGCGCCGCCGAGCCCGCGTTCGTCCGCGACGGCGCGGCGCAGCAGATCGCGCAGGCCCTCGTCGGTCAGCGGCTCCAGCGTGAGCAGGAGCGAGCGGGAGAGCAGCGGGGAGATGACCGAGAAGTACGGGTTCTCGGTGGTGGCGGCGATGAGCGTGACCCAGCGGTTCTCCACGGCGGGGAGCAGGGAGTCCTGCTGGGCCTTGCTGAAGCGGTGGATCTCGTCGAGGAAGAGCACCGTCTCCTTGCCGTAGCCGCCGGAGGCGCGGCGGGCGCCGTCGATGACGGCCCGCACCTCCTTCACCCCGGCGGTGATCGCGGAGAGCTCGACGAAGCGCTTGTTGGTGGCCTGGCTGACGACGTACGCGAGGGTGGTCTTGCCGGTGCCGGGCGGGCCCCAGAGGATCACCGAGGACGGTCCGGCCGGGCCGCCCTCCCCCTCGCCGACGAGCCGGCGCAGCGGCGCCCCGGGCCGCAGCAGATGCTGCTGGCCCACCACCTCGTCCAGGGTGCGCGGACGCATCCGTACGGCCAGGGGGCTGCTCGCCGGGTCCTTGCTCTGACGGTCCTCGGCGGCGGCGGTGAACAGGTCGGGCTCCACGACGGAAACCCTAAGGCACCGCGCCGACAGCGCCGTCCGGGCCGGGTGCGCGGGCCATGGCACGCGGACGCCCCGTCACCGCCGGAGCGGGGTGACGGGGCGCGGGGCAGCCGGCGGAGCCGGGAGGGCGGGGGCTCAGCCCGTCCAGAAGTCCCACCAGCGGGTCAGGACCAGCATGCCGATGGCGCCGATCCAGACCACCGGCAGCACCCAGTGGAACTCCGCCACCGCGCGGCGCAGGCCGTCCGGCGCCGGGAGGAGGCGGTGCCGGATGTTGTGCGCGGTGACGTAGCTGAACATCACGATGGTGGCGACCCAGGCGAGGTTGCACCACAGGCAGAGCGAGCCGATGACGTACAGCGACTGGTACATGAGCCACATGCAGAAGCCCACGCCGAAGAGGGTGCCGGCGTTCAGGCCGAGCCAGTACCAGCGGGGGAAGCGGGCGCCGCCCAGCAGGGCCACGCCGATGGCGATCACCATGCCGTAGGTGACCAGGCCCAGCATGGGGTTGGGGAAGCCGAAGACGGAGGCCTGGTCGCTCTCCATGATGTTGCCGCAGGAGACGACCGGGTTGAGGCTGCAGCCGGGGGTGAAGGTGGTGCCCTCCGCCTTGGCCTCCAGCAGCTTGTACTTGTCGAGCGTGATGACCCAGGCCGCGAGGAGGCCCGCCGCACCGGTGATCACCAGCATCAGGGCGAAGGCGCGGCCGCTGCCGAGGGCGCCGCGGACACCGGCCGTCCCGTACCCCGTGCCCCCGCCGCCGTCCCCGTCGGTGGCGGACACGTCATCCCGCTCTGTCATCGTCATATCGCCGTTTCCGTCGCTTCCGTCGGTCCCGAGGCCGGTGCCCGGGCGGATCCCGCACATTGTGGCACCGGTCGGCGCCCTCGTCCGGCCGGTCCACCGGACGAGGGACATCCGGCCGAACATTCTTCCGCACCGGTTGTTCGGCGGCCATAAGGAGAGCCGGCGGGGACGTGCCGGGGCCCGTACGGAAGCGCCTTCCGTACGGGCCCTCACCGCGGAGGCGGCGGCCGTCCGCGTCAGTCCAGCGCGGCCCGGACCGCCGCGACGGCCTCGTCGGCCGGTACGGCCCGCTGCTCGCCGCTCTCCAGGTCCTTGAGCTGGATCACGCCCTCGGCCAGATCCCGCTCCCCCGCGACCAGGGCGATCCGCGCCCCGCTGCGGTTCGCCGACTTCATGGCGCCCTTGAGACCGCGGCCGCCGTAGCTGAAGTCCGCCGCGACCCCGGCCCGGCGCAGCTCGGTGACCACGCCGAAGAGCGCGCGCCGTGCCTCCTCGCCGAGCGGCACCGCGTACACCTGAGTGGCCGGGGGCAGGGCGAGCTCGACGCCCTCGGCGCGCAGGGCGAGCACCGTGCGGTCCACGCCGAGCGCCCAGCCGACGGACGGCAGGGACGGTCCGCCGATCATCTCGGAGAGCCCGTCGTACCGCCCGCCGCCGCCGACCGCGGACTGCGAGCCCAGGCCGTCGTGGACGAACTCGAAGGTGGTGCGGGTGTAGTAGTCCAGGCCGCGGACCAGCTTGGTGTCGTCCTCGAAGACCACGCCCGCGGCGGTCAGCAGCTCGCGCACCTGTTCGTGGTACGCCGTGCAGGACGCGCACAGGTGGTCGCGCATCATCGGTGCTCCGGTGAGCTGCTTCTGCACGGCCTCCCGCTTGTCGTCGAGGACCCGCAGCGGGTTGATCTCGATGCGCCGCCGGGTGTCCTCGTCGAGGTCGAGCCCGCGCAGGAAGTCCTGGAGCGCGGCGCGGTAGACCGGGCGGCACTCCTGGTCGCCGAGCGAGTTCAGCAGCAGCCGGAAGTTCCGCAGGCCCAGCGACCGGTAGGCGTCCACGGCGAGAATGATCAACTCGGCGTCGAGCGCCGGGTCCTCGGCCCCGATGGCCTCGGCGCCGACCTGCGAGAAGTGCCGGTAGCGGCCCGCCTGCGGGCGCTCGTAGCGGTAGTACGAGCCGGAGTACCAGAGCTTCACCGGGAGGTTCCCGGCCTTGTGGAGGTTGGCCTCCAGCGCGGCGCGCAGCACGGAGGCGGTTCCCTCGGGGCGCAGCGCCAGCTCGTCGCCGCCCTTGGTGGTGAGGGTGTACATCTCCTTGGTGACGATGTCGGTCGACTCACCGACACCGCGCGAGAACAGCTCGACGTTCTCGAAGCCGGGGGTCTCGGCGTAGCCGTAGCCGGCCCGCCGCAGCGGGGCGGAGATCGCCTCCCGCACCGCGAGGTACACGGCGGAGTCGGGCGGGAGCAGGTCGTACGTGCCCTTGGGGGCCTTGAAGGTGCTCACTGGGGGAATTCTTCACATTCCTCGTCGTGGAACGGCCGGTCCGGCCGTTCCGGGGCCGGCGGCCACCTCCCGCAGGAACGGGTTGGCGGCGCGCTCGCGGCCGATGGTCGTCTGGGGGCCGTGGCCGGACAGCACCACCGTCGAGTCGTCCAGCGGCAGGCACACCCGGGCCAGCGACCGGAGCAGCTCGGCGTGGTCGCCGCCGGGCAGGTCGGTGCGTCCGACGGAGCCGGCGAACAGCAGGTCGCCCGAGAAGAAGACCTGCGGCACATCGGCCCGCTCGGGCATCCGGAAGGTCACCGACCCCTTGGTATGCCCGGGCGCGTGCGCGACGCCGAACTCCAGGCCGGCCAGCTCCAGCTTCGCGCCGTCGGCCAGTTCCCTGACGTCATCGGGCTCTCCGATCGTCAGCTCGCCCATGAGCTGCTGCCCGATGGAGCGGCCGAGGGCCTTCTCCGGGTCGCTCATCATGTAGCGGTCCTCGGGGTGGATCCAGGCCGGTACGTCATGGGCGCCGCAGACGGGCACGACCGAGGCGACGTGGTCGAGATGCCCGTGGGTGAGGACGACGGCGACGGGCTTGAGGCGGTGCTTGGCGAGCGTCTCCTCGACGCCGGGGGCCGCCTCGTGGCCCGGGTCGATGATCACGCACTCCTCGCCCGCGGCGGGGGCGACCAGGTAACAGTTGGTCCCCCAGGCCCCGGCGGGGAACCCGGCAATGAGCACAATCGTCCCCAACATGTGGTCCGGTAACTGATGTCGATCAGGTCAGAGCCTACCGGCGGCGGTCCACCGGCCGCGAACCCGTATACGGTACGGCCAGGTTCCGCGCCGGCCGGGCGCACCGGGGCGGACCGCGACGGACACGAACAGGACCACGACGGACAAGACCGGCAGAACGACCGGCGCAACGACCGGCACAACGACCGACAGACCCCCCACGTCACGAGGAGACGGACCGGTGGCCACGAGCGACCAGCGGCGGAGAGAACTCGCCCGGAAGAAGTTCGAACGGCAGCAGGAGCGCCGCGCCCAGCGGCGCAGGGCACGCCGCCGCAACGCGGTGATCGCGGCCGCGGTGGCCGCCGTTCTCGTCGCGGGCGCCGCGGCGGCCGCCACGGCGGGCCTGGGCGGCGACGGCAAGAAAAAGGACGACGCAGCGGCCTCCCCGGAGACGTCCGCGACGAGCAAGGCCCCCGACCCCTGCGACGAGCCGGCCGAGGGCGAGCCCGGCACCGAGCAGTGGAAGAAGGAGCCGGCGATGACGATCGACACCTCGGCCTCCTATGTGATGGAGCTGGAGACCACCTGCGGCGACATCGGCATCACGATGGACGCGGAGAAGGCACCGCGCACCGTCAACTCCTTCAACTTCCTGGCGGGCGAGGGGTTCTTCGACCACACCAGGTGCCACCGGCTGACGGAGTCCGGCATCTACGTCCTGCAGTGCGGCGACCCGAAGGGGACGGGGCAGGGCGGCCCCGGCTACACCATCCCGGACGAGAACCTCAAGGACCCGAAGCTCAAGGGGAACGTCTATCCCGCGGGCACCGTGGCGATGGCCAACAAGTACAACGCCGTGGAGAAGAAGGGCCGGGACAGCGGCGGCAGCCAGTTCTTCCTCGTCTACCAGGACAGCCAGCTGCCGCCCGACTACACGCCGTTCGGGACCATCGACGAGGCTGGCATGAAGGTCCTGAAGAAGATCGCCGACGCGGGCGCCGCCGCCCCCGACGCGACGCAGAACACCGCGCCCAACGCCACCGTCGTGATCAACAAGGCGACGGTGCGCAAGTCCTGAGCCGCTCGGTATGCCAAATCCCGGCCGTCCGGATGCGGACAGCCGGCCCGGGGTTCGCCTATGTTTGGCGTGTAACCGGTCAGGGCGATTGAGCCGGCCCGGGCCCCTCCTCCCCGCAGGGGGCGAGGAGGGCGGAACTGTGGACGATGCCCGCGAGCCGTGAGCTCGTGGCGGCATCATGTGGAGGAGGCGCTGTGAGCAGCGACCCGTGGGGCCGCGTCGACGAGGCGGGGACCGTGTACGTGCGTACGGCCGAGGGCGAGAAGGTCGTCGGATCGTGGCAGGCCGGCTCTCCCGATGAGGCCCTTGCCTACTTCGAGCGCAAGTACGAAGGGCTGGTCGTGGAGATCGGCCTCCTCGAACGCCGGGTGCGGACCACCGACCTGTCGTCCAAGGACGCGATGACGGCCATCGGCCACATCCGGGAGCAGATCGACGCGCACCACGCGGTGGGCGACCTCGACGCCCTGCGGCAGCGGCTCGACAAGCTCGTCGAGGTCGTCGAGGCGCGGCGCGAGGAGCGCCGGGCGGCGAAGGCCCGGCAGTCCGACGAGGCCCGGCAGGCCAAGGAGAAGCTGGTCGCCGAGGCCGAGGAGCTGGCGGGCAGTGATCAGTGGCGGTCGGCCGGCGAGCGGCTGCGCGCACTGGTCGACACCTGGAAGGGGCTGCCCCGGCTCGACCGCAAGACGGACGACGAGCTGTGGCACCGCTTCTCCCACGCCCGTTCGGCGTTCTCGAAGCGGCGCAAGGCGCACTTCGCCGCGCTGGACGCGCAGCGCGAGGAGGCCCGGCAGGCCAAGGAGAAGCTGGTCGCCGAGGCCGAGGCGCTCTCCGGCTCGACCGAGTGGGGCCCGACGGCCGCCCGGTACCGCGAGCTGATGTCCTCCTGGAAGGCGGCGGGCCGCGCCCAGCGGGAGGCGGAGGAGGATCTGTGGAGCCGTTTCCGCGGCGCGCAGGACGTCTTCTTCCAGGCCCGCTCCGAGGCGTTCTCGGAGCGCGACGCCGAGCAGCGGGAGAATCTGACCCGCAAGGAGGAGCTGGTGACCGAGGCGGAGAAGCTCCTGCCGGTCACCGACCTCAAGGCGGCGCGGGCGGCCTTCCGTTCGGTCAATGAGCGGTGGGAGGCCATCGGCCACGTACCGCGCGACGCCCGCCCGAAGATCGAGGGCCGGATGCACGCGGTCGAGCGGGCCATCCAGGAGGCCGAGGAAGCCGAGTGGCGGCGGACGAACCCGGAGGCGCGGGCCCGCGCCGAGGGGCTCACCGGCCAGCTGCAGGCCGCCGTGGACAAGCTGCGCGGCCAGGTGGACGCGGCCCGCGCCGCGGGCAACAACGCCAAGGCCGACAAGCTCACCAAGGAGCTGGAGGGCCGTCAGGCCCTGCTGGACCAGGCGCTCAAGGGCCTGCAGGAGTTCGGCGGCTGAGCCGCGGGCAGGGACGCGGAACGGCCCCGGTGCGCAAATGATGCGTACCGGGGCCGTTCGCCGTTCCCGGTCCCGCCGTTCTCACGGCCGGCGGGCCGAGGTGATGCGGTAGACGTCGTAGACGCCCTCCACCGTGCGGACCGCCCGCAGCACATGGCCGAGATGCTTCGGGTCGCCCATCTCGAAGGTGAAGCGCGAGGTGGCCACCCGGTCCCGGGAGGTCTGCACGGCCGCGGAGAGGATGTTGACGTGCTGGTCGGACAGCACGCGGGTGACGTCCGACAGCAGCCGCGACCGGTCCAGCGCCTCGACCTGGATGGCCACCAGGAAGACGGAGGACTGGGTCGGCGCCCACTCCACCTCCAGGATGCGTTCGGGCTGCTGGGAGAGCGAGTCCACGTTGACGCAGTCCGCGCGGTGCACCGAGACGCCGCTGCCGCGGGTGACGAAGCCGATGATCGGATCCCCCGGCACCGGGGTGCAGCAGCGGGCCAGCTTCACCCAGACGTCGTCGACGCCCTTGACCACCACGCCCGGGTCGCCCTTCGCCCGCCGCTTGGTCCGGGGGCGCAGCGGCGTGGACTCGGCGAGGTCCTCGTTGGCCTCGTCCTCCCCGCCCAGGGCGTGGACCAGCTTCTGCACGATGTTCTGCGCGGTGACATGGCCCTCGCCGATGGCCGCGTAGAGCGAGGAGATGTCCGGGTAGCGCAGTTCGTGCGCCAGCGTGACCAGCGAGTCTCCGGTGAGGATGCGCTGGATGGGCAGATTCTGCTTGCGCATCGCCCGGGCGATGGAGTCCTTGCCGTGCTCGATGGCCTCGTCCCGGCGCTCCTTGGAGAACCAGGCGCGGATCTTGTTGCGGGCCCGGGGCGACTTGACGAAGCCGAGCCAGTCCCGGGACGGGCCGGCGCCGGGCGCCTTGGAGGTGAAGACCTCGACCAGGTCGCCGTTGTCCAGGGTCGATTCCAGCGGTACGAGGCGGCCGTTGACCCGGGCGCCGATGGTGCGGTGGCCGACCTCGGTGTGCACGGCGTAGGCGAAGTCGACGGGGGTGGCGCCGGCGGGCAGCGCTATGACGTCGCCCTTGGGGGTGAAGACGAAGACCTCGTTGCGGGAGAGGTCGAAGCGCAGCGACTCCAGGAACTCTCCCGGGTCCTCCGTCTCCTTCTGCCAGTCCAGCAGCTGCCGCAGCCACGCCATGTCGTTGATGGCGTCGTCCTTGCCGCCGGCTCCGCGGGGGGCGTCGGTGCGGACCTTGGAGGCGCCGGCGACGGCCTCCTGCTTGTACTTCCAGTGCGCGGCGATGCCGTACTCGGCGCGACGGTGCATGTCGAAGGTGCGGATCTGCAGCTCGACCGGCTTGCCGTTGGGCCCGATGACCGTCGTGTGCAGCGACTGGTACATGTTGAACTTGGGCATCGCGATGTAGTCCTTGAACCGCCCCGGCACCGGGTTCCAGCGGGCGTGGATGGTGCCGAGCGCCGCGTAGCAGTCGCGGACGGTGTCCACCAGGACGCGGATGCCCACCAGGTCGTAGATCTCCGCGAAGTCGCGGCCGCGGACGATCATTTTCTGGTAGACGCTGTAGTAGTGCTTGGGGCGGCCGGTGACGGTGGCCTTGATGCGGGCGCCGCGGAGGTCGGCCTGGACCTCGTCGGTGACGATCGCCAGGTACTCGTCGCGCTTGGGGGCGCGTTCGGCGACCAGCCGCACGATCTCGTCGTACATCTTGGGGTAGAGGATCGCGAAGGCGAGGTCCTCCAGCTCCCACTTGATGGTGTTCATGCCCAGCCGGTGCGCGAGCGGGGCGTAGATCTCCAGGGTCTCGCGGGCCTTCTGCTCCTGCTTCTCCCGCTTGAGGTAGCGCATGGTGCGCATGTTGTGCAGCCGGTCGGCCAGCTTGATGACCAGGACCCGCGGGTCCTTGGCCATGGCGACGACCATCTTCCGCACGGTCTCGGCCTGGGCGGCCTCACCGAACTTGACCTTGTCGAGCTTGGTGACCCCGTCGACGAGGAGGGCGACCTGGTCGCCGAAGTCGCGGCGGAGGGTGTCCAGGCCGTACTCGGTGTCCTCGACGGTGTCGTGCAGCAGGCCCGCCATGAGCGTCGCCGGGTCCATGCCGAGCTCGGCGAGGATGGTCGTCACCGCGAGCGGGTGGGTGATGTACGGGTCGCCGCTCTTGCGCTTCTGGCCGCGGTGCCAGCGCTCGGCCACCTGGTAGGCCCGCTCGATCTGGCGGAGCGTGGCGCTCTCGATCTTGGGGTCGTTGCTGCGGACGATGCGCAGCAGCGGTTCGAGCACCGGGTTGTACGGGCTGGAGCGCTGCACCCCGAGCCGGGCCAGCCGGGCGCGCACCCGGTTGGAGGAGCCGGAGCGCGCGACGGCGCCGGGCGCGGGGCGCGCCGTGGCGCTCGCGCCGTTCGAGCGGGTCTCGGTGGCGGGGGGCTTCGGCTTGGGTGCGGAGAGTGGCGTCACCGGCTCGGCCGCGCTCCCGTTCCGGCGCGCGGTCGTGTCCGCCGCCGTGGTCTCGGCGGGCTTCTCCGGCTGCGTCGCGGCGGTGAGCGGCTTGGCCTTGTCCGGCAAGAGCACTCCTCAGGGGGGTGGCCTCTCCCCGCGGGCAGCCGGGGAGACGGGTCCGGACTCCCGTTGAGATCCGGACATCCATGGTATCGGCCCCCGGTGAATCGGCGCGGCCCGGCTCCCGCCGGGGCCGGGAGCCGGGCGTTCACGGAGACATGACGGAGGGCGGACGCCCAGGTGGCGCCCGCCCTCGGTCATGCTGTGATCCGCGTCTCAGAGGGTGAGGAGGACCTCCAGCGGGGCGCCGGAGAGTGACCGCTCGAGCCGCTGCCGGCCGTCGAGGAAGCTCAGCTCCATGAGCATCGCCACCCCGGCGACACCGGCTCCGGCCCGCCGGATGAGCGACAGGGACGCCTCGGCGGTCCCGCCGGTGGCCAGCACGTCGTCGATCACCATCACCCGGTCGCCGGGGTCCAGGTCCTCGGCGTGTATCTCGATCTCGGCGCTGCCGTACTCCAGGTCGTACGCCTGGCCCAGGGTGGCCCCGGGCAGCTTGCCGGCCTTCCGGACGGGGACGAAGCCCAGCCCGGCGCGGACGGCGGCGGGGGCGGCGAGGATGAACCCGCGCGCCTCCAGTCCGACGACCTTGGTCGCGCCGTGCCGCAGGCACAGCTCGGCGAGGGTGTCGGTGAGCGCGCCGAAGGCGGCCGGGTCGGCCAGCAGCGGGGTGATGTCCTTGAAGGTCACGCCCGGCTTCGGGTGGTCGGGCACATCGCGGATGCGGCCGAGGAGCCGGCTCTGCAGCTCCTGGGACACCGGGGCGGCGGCGGTCACCGGATCACCTCCGCCTTCCGGAGGCGCGCCCGCGTCCGCGTCCGCCGCGGGCGGCGGGCGGGCGGGGGACGTCGGCGGAGGTGGCACCGGCCGGGGCCGCGGCCCGCGGCTCCGGGGCGCCGTCGGCCTCGTCCCCGGCGCCGGTCTCCCAGTCCTCGTCCTCCCGGCCGGTGTCCTCCCCGGCGGGCCCGTCGGCGCCGTCCTGCTCACCGGCCGCCTCCCGGCGGGCGCGCTTGCCCAGCACCCGGCGGTCGTGGGCCTTCACGTCCGGCTGGCGGAGGCGCAGGTCCACGGAGATCGGGGTGGCGATCATGATCGAGGAGAACGTACCCGCGGCGAGGCCGACGAAGAGCGACAGCGCGATGTCCTTCAGCATGCCGCCGCCGAGCAGGCCGCTGCCGATGAAGAGCAGCGCGGCCACCGGCAGCAGGGCGACCACCGAGGTGTTCACCGAGCGGATCACCGTGGCGTTGATGCCGAGGTTGGCCAGCTCCCCGTAGGTGTAGCGGGTCTGCTTGGTGTAGTTCTGGGTCTTCTCCTTGACCTTGTCGAAGACCACCACCGTGTCGTACAGCGAGTAACCGAGGATCGTCAGCACACCGACCACGGTGCCCGGGGTCACCTCGAAGCCGACGATCGCGTAGACGCCGACGGTGATGATCAGGTCGTGGAGGAGGGCGACGAGGGCGGCCACGGACATCCGCCACTCGAAGGCGATCGCCAGATAGACGCTCACCAGGGCCAGGAAGACCACCAGGCCCTGGATGGCCTTCGTGGTCATCTGGTCACCCCAGCTGGGTCCCACCAGCTCGACGTTGAGGTCCTTGGCCTCGATGCCGAGCTCCTCGGCGAGGGCTTCCCGGGTCTCGCCGGACTGCTCGGTGGTCAGCTCCGTGACCTGGATGCGGAGCGCGCCGCTTCCCAGTTCCTGGACGCGGGCGTCGCGCCCGGAGGCCTCACGGACCGTCTCCCGCGCCTGCTCGATGGAGATGGGGGCGGAGGGCTGGGTGGTGAAGACGGCGCCGCCCTGGAACTCGATGCCCAGGTACAGCCCGCGGACGCCCAGCCCGGCCAGGGCCGTGATGACGACGAGCAGCGTGATGCCGTACCAGAACTTGCGCCGGCCGACGAAGTCGTAGCTCAACTCGCCGCGGTACAGCTTGCCACCGAGGGTGCCGAGTCGTGACATCTCATGCCTCCTTCGGGTCGGTGGTGGCGAGGGCCGGGCGGCGCCGCCCGCGCAGGGGCGGGCTGGCACCGAGCCGTTTCGGGTCGAGCCCGGACTGGGGGTGGCCGCTGGTGAAGAACGGCCGGCCGGACAGGATCGTCATCAGGGGCTTGGTCAGGAAGAAGACGATGGCGATGTCCACGGCCGTCGTGAGGCCCAGCACGAAGGCGAAGCCCTGCACCGAACCGACCGAGACGATGAAGAGCACGACGGCGGCGATGATCGAGACGACGTCGGAGACCAGGATGGTCCGCCGGGCGCTCGGCCAGGCCCGGAAGAAGGCCGACCGGACGGTGCGGCCCTCGCGGATCTCGTCCCTGATCCGCTCGAAGTAGACGATGAAGGAGTCCGCCGTGATGCCGATGGCCACGATGGCACCGCAGACGGCCGGGAGGCTGAGCGCGAAGCCGATGGCCGGGCCGAGCAGTGTCATGATCACGTAGGTCAGGAGGGCGGCGGCCACCAGGCTGGAGACCGCGACGAGTCCCAGGACCCGGTAGTAGAAGAACAGGTAGACGACGACCAGGGCCAGTCCGATGGCTCCGGCGATCAGGCCCGCCTTGAGCTGCTCGGAACCGAGCGTGGGCGAGATCGTCGTCACGTTGCTCTCCTCGAAGGAGAGCGGCAGGGCGCCGTAGGACAGGACGTTGGCCAGGTCCTCGGCGGACTGCTGGGTGAAGCTGCCGGAGATCTCGGCGTTGCCGCCGCCGATGCGGGTGTCGACCGACGGCGCGGAGACGACCTCACCGTCCAGGACGATGGCGAACTGGTTCGGCTGCTGCTGGGAGATCCGCTCGGTGGCGTCCGCGAACTGCTCGGCGCCCTTGCCGTTGAAGTCGAGGGTGACCACCCAGCCCTTGCCCGTCTGGGAGTCGAAGAGCGCCTTGGCGTCGTCGACCTCCGTGCCGGCGACATCCGTCGGGCCGAGCGCGTACTTGACGGTGCCCTCCTGGTCGCAGGCGACGGTGTTGTCACCGGGCTTGTCGCCCTCGCCGGCCTTGGCACGCTCCTCGGGCTTCGAGCAGTCCAGAGCGTCGAGCTTCTTCTGGAGCTCGGCGGGAACCCCGGATTCCGGCGCGGGGGCCTCGGGGGTGCCGGTCTCGCCGGGAGACTGCGTGGGCGCCGCCTCGGGCTTCTCCGAGGCGTCGGCGGCGAGCGCGTCGGTCAGGGCACGGCCCTGGGTGGTGGAGGAGGGAGAGGGCTCCGCGGACTCGGCGTCCTTCTCCCCGCTCTCCCCGGCCTTGTCGCCGTTCTTGCCCTCGTCGTCCGCGCCGGCCGAAGGGCTCCCGGTGGGCTCGGGGGCGGGTGCGCCCTGCGCGACCCCCAGCACCGGACGGAACTGCAACTGGGCGGTCGTGCCGACCTGTTCCCGCGCCTGCTCCTCGTCGGTGCCCTTGGGGAGGTTGACGATGATGTTGCGGTCGCCCTGGGTCGTCACCTCGGCCTCGGTCACACCCAGACCGTTGACACGGCGGTCGATGATGCCGACCGCCGTGTTCATGTTCGTCTGGTTGATCGCGTTCTGCTCACCGGGCTGGTTCTTGGCGGTGAGCGTGATGGTCGTCCCGCCCGCGAGGTCGATTCCCAGTCGCGGTGTGGTGTGCCCGGAGAGGAACATCCCCCCGGTCAGCGCCACCACGGCGATCAGGAACAGAACCAGGGTGCGCCCCGGCCTGCCCTGGGCCCCCGAGGGGCGCCGGCCCTTCTTCGGTGCTGCCACCTTCTCGATTCTCCCTGTCCAACCGCACCGCATCGGTCGTGAGCGGGCGGCCACGAAGTGTAATGGAGGACGGTGCTCCGCGGGTACGGACGTCCGGCGGGCGGTGGTGCCCCGTGCGGCGGGGCCGTGTCCCGGTCTCGGACGACGGCACCCGGCGCGGGCGGTCGCGCCCCGCGGACGTGCCTACTTCGCGCCGGTGCCGCCGTCGTCCTTCTTGTCGGCCTCGGCGGCCTTGCCTGCCTCGGCGGCCTCGCTGTCGCCGGCCGGTTCCCCTGCGGCGTCGCCGCGCTCGCCGGCGGCGTCCTTGCCGAGGTCGACCACGGGCTCGTCACCGGCCGCCGGACGGTCCGCCGCGGTGAGCGAGGACGCGTCGTCCGGGACGACCGGGGTGTCCGACTTGAGCTCGCCGCCGTCGAAGCCGGTACCGTGCACGATGCTGTTGTACTCCGCGTCCTCGAGGACCGCGGCGACGGCGTTCTTGGCGTAGACGGCGTGGACCCCGGGAGCGACCTCCAGGAGGACCGTGTCGTCGCCGACCTCCTTGACGGTGGCGTACATGCCCCCGATCGTGCGGATACCGGTGCCCGGCTGCATCTGGTCACGCATCGCGGCGGCCTGCTGCTGCTTCTTCTTCGCCGAGCGGGTCATGAGGACCATGGCCCCGATGAGCACGATGAAGGGGAGGAGAGTGACGATATTCACGGGACGGGGTTTCCTTCGCACGACCGCAGGGGATGCGGCCTGGTATTCGGGGGTGGGTGCGCCGTCCGGTGCATGGGACGGCATCGGCGGAGTCTAAGCGAGTTCGCGCCGATGGAACAACGTCCAGCATGGCACCGGGGTTCCGGGGCAGGCGAGGGGACCGCGCCGTCAGACCCCGAAGAGGCCCTGCTGACCGCCGGAGCCGCCCGCGTTCTGCGGCGGCCGCAACCCCAGATGCTCCCAGGCCGCCGGGGTGGCGACCCTGCCGCGGGGGGTGCGGGCCAGCAGCCCCTCCCGGACCAGGAAGGGCTCGGCCACCTCCTCGACCGTCTCGCGCTCCTCGCCCACCGCGACGGAGAGGGTGGACAGGCCGACCGGTCCCCCGCCGAACAGCTTGAGCAGCGCGCCCAGGACGGCGCGGTCGAGCCGGTCCAGGCCCCGCCCGTCCACCTCGTAGACGCCGAGAGCGGTCTCCGCGATGGAGCGGGTGATCACCCCGTCCGCCTTGACCTGGGCGTAGTCCCGGACCCGGCGGAGCAGCCGGTTGGCGATCCGGGGGGTGCCGCGGGAACGGCCGGCGATCTCCGCGGCCCCGTCGGGCTCGATCTCGACGTCCAGCAGCTGGGCGGAGCGGTGCAGCACCCGCTCCAGCTCGGCGGGCTCGTAGAAGTCCATGTGCCCGGTGAAGCCGAAGCGGTCTCGCAGCGGCGGCGGCAGCAGTCCGGCCCGGGTGGTGGCGCCGACCAGGGTGAAGGGCGGGAGTTCCAGGGGGATGGCGGTGGCGCCGGGGCCCTTGCCGACGACGACGTCGACCCGGAAGTCCTCCATCGCCATGTAGAGCATCTCCTCGGCGGGCCGGGACATCCGGTGGATCTCGTCGAGGAAGAGGACCTCCCCCTCCGCGAGGGAGGAGAGGATCGCGGCGAGATCGCCGGCGTGCTGGATGGCCGGGCCGGAGGTGATGCGGATCGGGGCGCCCATCTCCGCGGCGATGATCATGGAGAGGGTGGTCTTGCCGAGGCCCGGGGCGCCGGACAGCAGGACGTGGTCGGCGGTGGCGCCGCGCTGGCGGGCGGCGCGCAGGACGAGGTCGAGCTGCTCGCGGACCCGCTCCTGGCCGACGAACTCGCCCAGGTTCTTCGGGCGCAGCGCCGCCTCGATGGCCTGGTCCTCACCGGCGGCACCGGCGTCCACCAGCCGCTCCCCGGCCTCGGTCCCGGCCGCGGTGTCGGTAGGGGTGTCGTCCCAGTTCATGGTCTCTCTCAGCTCGGCGGGTGCCGGTGACCGGGTCCGGCTCGCGGGTCCCGGCCCCGGTCCGGGTCAGCGGGTGCGGTTCAGGCTCTGCAGGGCGGCGCGCAGCAGTTGCGGCACGGGCGGGGCGGTGCCCGCGGCGAGGGCCTCCTCGGCCTGCGGGCCGACGGCGGCCACGGCCTCGTCGGCCTCGCGGGGGGCGTAGCCGAGGCCGATCAGGGCGGCGTGCAGCTGCTCGCTCCAGGCTGCGGGCCCGGAGGTCTTCGCCCGGGCGGCGGCTCCGGTGCCCAGGGGCTCGCCGAGCCGGTCCCTGAGTTCCAGGAGGAGCTTCTGCGCGCCCTTCTTCCCGATGCCCGGTACCGCCGTGAGGGCCTTCTCGTCCCCGGTGGAGACGGCGAGCCGCAGGGCGTCGGGGCGGTGCACGGCGAGCATGGCCTGGGCCAGCCGGGGGCCCACGCCGCTGGCGGTCTGGAGGAGTTCGAACACCTGCCGCTCGTCGTCGTCGGCGAAGCCGTAGAGGGTGAGGGAGTCCTCGCGGACCACCAGGGAGGTGGCGAGCCTGGCCTGCTCGCCGAGGCGCAGCCCGGAGAGGGTGTCCGGGGTGCACTGGACGGCGACGCCGAAGCCGCCCACCTCGACGACGGCGCTGCCCGGGGCGATCGCGGCGACGGGGCCGCTGACGAAGGCGATCACGATGGTCCCTCTCCGGGGGTGTTCTCCGGCCGGGCGGCGGCCGGGCTCGCGGCTGCGGGCCGCGCGGGGACGGCGGCCGGGGCGCCCGCCGGGCGCGGGGCGCGGGGGGTTCCCGGTTCGCGGCCGGAGCGGAGCGCCGTGTGCTGCGCGCGGGCCAGGGCCTGCGCCTGCTGGAGGCGGTTGGTGGCGGGTGCGCGCCAGATGTGGCAGATGGCGAGGGCGAGGGCGTCGGCCGCGTCGGCCGGCCTGGGCGGCGCGCCGAGCCGCAGCAGGCGGGTGACCATGGCGCCGACCTGCGCCTTGTCGGCGCGGCCGCTGCCGGTGACGGCGGCCTTGACCTCGCTGGGGGTGTGCAGCGCGACGGGCAGGCCGCGGCGGGCCGCGCAGAGCATCGCGACGGCGCTGGCCTGGGCGGTGCCCATGACCGTGCGGACGTTGTGCTGGCTGAACACCCGTTCCACGGCGACGCAGTCGGGGCGGTGCTCGTCGAGCCACTGCTCGATGCCCTGTTCGACCAGGACGAGCCGGTCGGGGACGTCGGCGTCGGCGGGGGTGCGGACCACTCCGAAGCCGAGCATCGTGAGCGGCCGGCCGGCGGCCCCGTCGACGACGCCGACGCCGCACCGGGTCAGCCCCGGGTCCACGCCCAGTACGCGCACAGCGGCGCCCCTCCCCTCGATTCGGTCAGGTGTTCCTGCAGGCTATCGGCTGCCGCCGACAGCGCGACGGGCCGACGGGGTGTGTCCCGTCGGCCCGTGCCGCGCCGTGGCTCCGGCGCGCGGTGCCGCGTGGTGCGGTGCCGGTGGATCAGGCCTCGACCTTCGCCATGACCTCGTCCGGGACGTCGAAGTTCGCGAAGACGTTCTGCACGTCGTCGCTGTCGTCGAGCGCGTCGATCAGCTTGAAGATCTTGCGCGCGCCCTCCTCGTCCAGCTGCACCTGCATGGTGGGGACGAAGCTGGCCTCGGCCGAGTCGTAGTCGATGCCCGCGCCGACGAGCGCGGTGCGGACCGCGACGAGGTCGGTGGCCTCGCTGATGACCTCGAAGGACTCACCGAGGTCGTTGACCTCCTCGGCGCCCGCGTCGAGCACGGCGCCCAGCACGTCGTCCTCCGTCAGCTTGCCGTCCTCGCCCTTGGGGACGATGACGACGCCCTTGCGGTTGAAGAGGTACGAGACCGAGCCCGGGTCGGCCATGGAGCCGCCGTTGCGGGTCATCGCCACCCGGACGTCCGAGGCGGCGCGGTTGCGGTTGTCGGTGAGGCACTCGATGAGCACCGCGACACCGTTCGGGCCGTAGCCCTCATACATGATGGTCTGGTAGTCGGCGCCGCCGGCTTCCAGACCCGCGCCGCGCTTGACGGCGCTGTCGATGTTCTTGTTCGGAACGGAGCTCTTCTTCGCCTTCTGAATGGCGTCGTAGAGCGTGGGGTTGCCGTCCGGGTCACCGCCCCCTGTACGGGCCGCGACCTCGATGTTCTTGATCAGCTTGGCGAAGAGCTTGCCGCGCTTGGCATCGATCACGGCCTTCTTGTGCTTGGTGGTTGCCCACTTGGAGTGGCCGGACACAGCCTCGCTCCTTCAACGACCCGATGAATACGAACTCCGCGATCCTACCGGTGCGCGGCCGCCGCCCCGCGCGCCATCTCCGCGAAGAGGGCGTGCACCCGGTGGTCGCCGGTCAGTTCGGGGTGGAAGGACGTGGCCAGCAGGCTGCCCTGGCGTACGGCGACGGTGTGGCCGTCGTGCGCGGCGAGCACCTCCACGGCGGCACCCGTGGACTCCACCCAGGGGGCCCGGATGAAGACGCCCTCGACCGGTCCGCCCTCGATGCCGGCGACGTCGACGGCCGCTTCGAAGGACTCGTTCTGGCGGCCGAAGGCGTTGCGGCGCACGATCATGTCGATGCCGCCGACGGTCTCCTGCCCGGCCCGGCCGTCCAGGATCTTGTCCGCGAGCAGGATCATGCCGGCGCAGGAGCCGTAGGCGGGCATCCCCGCCCGCACCCGTGCGCGCAGCGGCTCCAGCAGGCCGAAGAGACCGGCCAGCTTGACCATGGTGGTGGACTCGCCGCCGGGGATCACCAGGGCGTCCACCTCCGCCAGCTCCCCGGGGCGGCGGACCGGGCGGGCGGGCGCGCCGGCCGCGGCGAGGGCGGCGAGGTGCTCGCGGACGTCGCCCTGGAGGGCGAGGACGCCGATGACGGGGGTGGGCACGGGCACGGGTGACTACCTCTTCGGGGGACGAGGGGGGTGGAACGCGCGGGAGGCGCGGCGGTGACGGTGCGCGGGCGCGGCGGGGCCCGGCGGTACCGCCCCGCCCCGGGCCCGGCCGCGGGGGTTCCGCGGCCGCCCCGGGATGCCGCTGTTACCAGCCGCGGTTGGCGTAGCGCTCGCTCTCCGGGAGCGTGTCGCAGTTGATGCCGACCATGGCCTCGCCGAGGCCGCGCGAGGCGTCGGCGATCACCTTCGGGTCGTCGTAGAAGGTGGTGGCCTTCACGATGGCCGCGGCGCGCTTCGCCGGGTCGCCGGACTTGAAGATGCCGGAGCCGACGAAGACGCCCTCGGCGCCGAGCTGGCGCATCAGCGCGGCGTCGGCCGGGGTGGCGACTCCGCCCGCGGAGAACAGCACGACGGGCAGCTTGCCGAGCTCGGCGACCTCCTTGACCAGCTCGTACGGGGCCCGGAGCTCCTTGGCCGCGGCGTACAGCTCGTGGTTGTCGCAGGCGCGCAGCCGGCCGATCTCGGCCTTGATCTGCCGGAGGTGGCGGACCGCCTCGACGACGTTGCCGGTGCCGGCCTCGCCCTTGGAGCGGATCATGGCCGCGCCCTCGGCGATCCGGCGCAGCGCCTCACCGAGGTTGGTGGCACCGCAGACGAAGGGGGTGGTGAAGGCCCACTTGTCGCTGTGGTTGGCCTCGTCGGCCGGGGTGAGGACCTCGGACTCGTCGATGTAGTCCACGCCGAGGGACTGGAGCAGCTGGGCCTCGACGAAGTGGCCGATCCGGGACTTGGCCATGACGGGGATCGAGACCGCGTCGATGATGCCCTCGATCATGTCCGGGTCGGACATCCGGGCGACGCCACCGTCCTTGCGGATGTCGGCGGGGACCCGCTCCAGGGCCATCACGGCCACGGCGCCGGCGTCCTCTGCGATCTTCGCCTGCTCCGGGGTGACCACGTCCATGATGACGCCGCCCTTGAGCTGCTCGGCCATACCGCGCTTGACGCGCGCGGTGCCGGTCTCGGGGGCGGACGGAGCGGAGCTGGGGGGCGTGGTGGGCACGGTTTCGACCTCATTCGCTGCGGATGACGGCGGTCCGGTCCGCCCGGGGTGGGGCGGGAGTCCGGACACCTGTGTGGGACAGCTTCGAGGAAACCGTGCGGCGGTGTCGTACGGAAAGGGCCAATTTGCGGACGGTGGCCCGAGCGGAGGGGCCAATCCGGCCGGGCGGTTACGGGGCGGGGCCGGGGGCCGGGGCCGCCGGTTCGTGCTGCCCCGGCGCGCGGTCCGGCGTCCTCAGTGGCCGACCGTGCGGTCCGTCAGCGCCTCCGGCATCTCGTCGTCCATCTCGAACGCCAGCGGGAACGGGGCGTGGCCGGCGAGCCGGAACCAGCGCACCGTGCGGTGTTCGCGCAGGGCCCGCGCGGCGCGTACGGAGTCGTTGTGGAAGCGGCGTGCCATCGGCACCCGGCGCACCGCGGCGGCCAGTTCGTCCGCCGCCGCGTCACCGCCGGGTGCCTCCCGGACGGCCACCACCTGCCCGGGCTCCGCGAAGACGGCGCGCAGCGCCTGGGTGAGTTCGCTCTCGGCGACCTCGCGGTGCTCCTCCTCGGCCTGCCGGGCGGCGTGCGCGGCCTGGTAGAGCACCATGGACGCGGCCGGGTCGAGCACTCCGGCGGTGGCCAGCTCCTGGGCGACCGAGGCCCGGCGCAGCAGTTGCGCGTCGAGCGCGGCGCGGGCCGCGTCGATACGGGCGTGCAGGCGGTCCAGCCGGCCCGCGGTCCAGCTGAGATAGACGCCGATGAGGGCGAGGGCGACCGCTGTCCAGATGAGTGTGCTCACGGCGGGCCACAGTACCGGCCGGTCGGGCGCCCGCGGCGCCGGCCGGTGTCACCCGGCTTCCCCGGTGCGGGTGTTCGCGCTTCGCGCGGGGGCCTCTCGCGCTTCGCGCGGGGTTTGCTCCCCTCCCGCCCGCCCGTTGACCGTCCACCGCGGGTTCGGGCCCGTACCGCGCCCGCCGGCCCCGTCAGTCGCGGGCCAGGCCCCAGCGGGCCCGCAGGCCCGGGCGTTCGTCGGCGGCGACGGAGGCCGCGCCGTCGGTCACCGTCTCGTAGACGGAGAGGATGTCCGAGCCCACCGTCGACCAGTCGAAGCGGCGCACATGGCGGCTGCCGCGGTCGCGGAGCTCCCGCAGCCGCGCCGGGTCGCGCAGCAGCCGGTTCGCCGCGCCGGCCAGGGCGGCGGCGTCCTCGTTCGGGTAGATCTCCCCCGCCCGGCCGCCGTCGAGCACCTGGACGAAGGCGTCGAGGTCGCTGGCGAGCACCGGGGCGCCCGCCGACATCGCCTCGACCAGGATGATCCCGAAGCTCTCGCCGCCGGTGTTGGGCGCCACGTACAGGTCGACGCTGCGCAGCAGCCGCGCCTTGTCCTCGTCGCTGACCATGCCGAGGAATTCGACGTGGTCGCGCATCCCGGCGGGCAGCCCGGCGACGGCCTCCTTCTCGTCCCCGCGCCCCGCGACGAGCAGCCGGGCCTCCGGGTGCTCCGCGAGGATGCCGGGGAGGGCCTTCATCAGGACCGGCAGGCCCTTGCGGGGCTCGTCGATGCGGCCGATGAAGCCGAGGGTGGGTCCGCGGCCCCCGCCGCTGGCGTGGAGGACGTCGCCCAGCCATGCGTGCTTGGGTTCGGCCCGGTCGAAGAAGCCGACGTCGACGCCGTTGGGGATCACCACGGCGTCTCCGCCCAGGTGTTCGACCAGGGTGCGCCGCGCGTACTCGCTGACGGCGATGCGCGCACTGATCTTCTCCAGCGCGGGCTGGAGGATCGGATACGCGGCGATCATGGCCCGGGAGCGCGGGTTGGAGGTGTGGAAGGTGGCGACGATCGGGCCCTGCGCCGTCCAGCAGGCGAGCAGGCCGAGGGAGGGCGAGGCCGGTTCGTGGATGTGCAGCACCTCGAAATCGCCGTCGTGCACCCAGCGGCGCACGCGCGCGGCCGACAGGAAGCCGAAGTTGAGCCGGGCCACCGAACCGTTGTACGGGACGGGCACGGCGCGGCCGGCCGAGACGACGTAGGGCGGCAGCGTGGTGTCCTCGTCCGAGGGCGCGAGCACGGAGACGGCGTGGCCGAGCGCGATCAGGTGTTCGGCCAGGTCGCGGATGTGGAACTGGACGCCGCCGGGGACGTCCCAGGCGTACGGGCAGACGATGCCGATCCTCACGGTGTCTCCGTTTCCGCTGCCCGAACGCCGCCGCTCGCCGCGCGCGGTTCGAGGTCGGCGGTCCACAGACGCTGGAGCATGTGCCAGTCCTCCGGGTGCTCGGCGATGCCGGTGGCGAAGGCGTCGGCGACCTGCTGGGTCATGACGGCCGTCCGCTCCGGCCGGGTGCCGGTCTCCGGTACCGGGACGGCGGGGTGGATCTGCCCGCGCATCGTGGTGGGGCTGTCGTACCAGAGGGTGACGGGCAGCAGCAGGGCGCCGGTCTGCTGGGCGAGCAGAGCCGGCCCGGCGGGCATCCGCGCGGGCTCCCCGAAGAACGACACCTCGACGCCGGAGGCCGACAGGTCGCGGTCGGCGACGAGGCAGACCAGCCCGCCCTCGCGCAGCCGGCGGGCCAGGGTGCCGAACGCGCTGCCGCCGGCGTGCGGCAGCACCTCCATGCCGAGGCTCTCGCGGTAGGCGACGAACCGGTCGTACAGGGATTCGGGCTTGAGGCGTTCGGCGACGGTGGTGAAGGGCCGGCCGAGCCGGGTGGTGATCCACGCCCCGGCGAGGTCCCAGTTGGCGAGGTGCGGCAGCGCCGCGACCACACCGCGGCCGCTCTCCAGGGCCTCCTCGACCAGGTGGATGTCCTTGACCTCCAGGCCGGCCCGGATCCGGTCGGGGCTCCAGACGGGCAGCCGGAAGGACTCCATCCAGTACCGCATGTACGAGCGCATACCGGCGTGGGAGAGTTCGGCCAGCCGCTCCGGGGACGCCTCCGGGACGACCCGGGCGAGATTGGACTCCAGCCGCAGGACGCTCTTGCCGCGCCGCTTCCACGCGGTGTCGGCGATGGTCCGGCCGAGCCGCACGGCCGCGGGCTCGGGGAGTCTCCGGACGGCGCCCCAGCCCAGTCCGTACACCGCGCCGGTCAGCTGCTCCTTCACGTCCTTCGCGTCCTTCACGCGGCACCTCCCTCGGCGGCGCCGCCCGGCGCGGACGCGGCGTCGGCCTCGGCGGCTTCCCGGCGGACGGTCACCATGCGCTGGCCGAGGGTGACGGCGCTGCCGAGGGCGACGATCCACAGCGCTATGGGCAGCAGGATGTCGATGCCCGGGACGCCGAAGGCGTGCAGTCCGGCGAGTCCGGCCGCGACCAGCGTGATGACGAGCCGCTCGGCGCGCTCCACCAGCCCGTTGACGTTCACCGGCAGCCCGATGCTCTCGCCCCGCGCCTTGGTGTACGAGACGACCTGGCCGCTGGCGAGGCAGAAGATGGCGATCGCGCACAGCAGGAGGTCCTCGCCGCGGCCCGCGTACCAGAGGGCGAGCCCGCCGAAGACAGCGGCGTCCGCTACCCGGTCGAGGGTGGAGTCGAGGAAGGCGCCCCAGCGGCTGGACCGGCCGGCCTGCCGGGCCATGTTGCCGTCGACCAGGTCGGAGAAGACGAAGAGGGTGATCACGACCGTGCCCCAGAAGAACTCTCCCAGGGGAAAGAAGACCAGGGCTCCCGCCACCACCCCGCCGGTGCCGACGAGGGTGACCGCGTCGGGGCTGATCCCGAGCCGGAGCAGCAGAGCGGCGAACGGCGTGAGAACACGCGTGAAGAAAGCACGCGCGTACTTGTTCAGCATGGCCTTCCCGGAGGGTCGCTGGAGCCGGGCGGCCGGGGGGCCGCCGGGTGGCCCATCGTAGCCACGTCCGTGTCACCCGCCTCCGCGGTCCCCGGGGGGGCGGGGACCGGACGGCCCGTTCCCGGGTGCCGGTGGGCCTATGGACGCCCCGGGTCCGCGGTGCAAAGCTCGAATGACCTCAACACGTGCGGACCGGGAGGCGGTACACGTGGGTAATGCAGGCGTCAGGACACACCCCGGGGCCGCGGGCAGGGCAGTCGCGGCCGACCGGCCCACCGCGATACGGAATGTGGTGCTGGTCGGCCACAGCGGCTCGGGCAAGACGACTCTGGTGGAGGCGCTGGCCCTCACCGCGGGAGCGGTGAACCGGGCCGGCCGGGTCGAGGACGGCACCACGCTCTCCGACCACGACGAGATCGAGCACCGGCAGGGCCGGTCGGTGCAGCTGTCCCTGGTCCCCGTGGAATGGGGCGGCATCAAGATCAATGTGCTGGACACCCCCGGCAGGGCGGACTTCGTCGGGGAACTCAGGGCCGGTCTGCGGGCAGCGGACGCGGCCCTTTTCGTCGTCTCCGCGGCGGACGGCGTGGACGGCGCCACCCGCATGGTGTGGGACGAGTGCGCCGCCGTGGGCATGCCGCGCGCCCTGGTGGTGACCCACTTGGAGTCCGGGCGGAGCGACTTCGAGGAGATGACCGCCGTCTGCCGCGAGGCGTTCGGCGGTGACGACCCCGACGCGGTGCTGCCCCTCTATCTGCCGCTGCGCGACGGCCCGCGGGACGACTCCGGCGGCTCCGGGAACGGGAGTCCGGCGGTCACCGGACTGATCGGCCTGCTCTCCCAGCAGGTGTACGACTACTCCTCCGGCACCCGGGTGGCGGCCGATCCGGAGCCCGGTCAGCTGCCGCTGATCGAGGAGGCCCGCAACCGGCTCATCGAGGGGATCATCGCGGAGAGCGAGGACGAGACCCTCATGGACCGCTACCTGGCGGGTGAGGACATCGACCTCAAGACCCTGACCGAGGATCTGGAACGGGCCGTGGCGCGCGGCACCTTCCACCCCGTCCTGGCCGCCGCTCCCCCCGCCGCCGGAGCCCGGCAGGGCCTCGGCACCGTCGAGCTGCTGGAGCTGGTCACCGGCGGCTTCCCGACCCCGCCGGAGCGCCCGCCCCTGGCCGTCACCACACCGGAGGGCGAGCCGAGGCCGCCGCTCACCTGCGACCCCGGGGGCCCGCTGGCCGCCGAGGTCGTCAAGACCTCCTCCGACCCGTACGTGGGCCGGGTCAGCCTGGTCCGGGTGTTCTCCGGGACGCTGCGGCCCGACGCGACCGTGCACGTCTCCGGGCACGGCCTGGCCGACCGCGGACACGAGGACCACGACGTGGACGAGCGCGTCGGCGCCCTCTCCGCGCCCTTCGGCGCACAGCAGCGCCCGCTGGAGCAGGCCGTCGCCGGGGACCTGGCGTGCGTGGCCAAGCTGAGCCGGGCGGAGACCGGGGACACCCTCTCCGCCAAGGAGCAGCCGCTGCTGCTGGAGCCCTGGGTGATGCCCGACCCCCTGCTGCCGGTGGCGGTGCGGGCGCACAGCAAGGCCGACGAGGACAAGCTGTCGCTGGGCCTGGCGCGGCTCGTCGCCGAGGACCCGACCATGCGGCTGGAGCAGAACCCGGAGACCCACCAGGTGGTGCTCTGGTGCCTGGGCGAGGCGCACCGCGATGTCGCGCTGGAACGGCTCCGCAGCCGCTACGGCGTCCGGGTCGACGCCGTGGCGCACCGGGTGCCGCTCCGGGAGACCTTCGGCGCGAAGGCCACCGGGCGCGGGCGGCACGTCAAGCAGTCCGGCGGGCACGGGCAGTTCGCGATCTGCGAGATCGAGGTCGAACCGCTGCCGGGCGGTTCGGGCATCGAGTTCGCGGACAAGGTGGTGGGCGGCGCCGTCCCCCGGCAGTTCATCCCCTCGGTGGAGAAGGGGGTGCGCGCCCAGGCCGAGCGCGGGGTCGCCGCCGGCCACCCGCTGACCGACATCCGGGTCACCCTCCTCGACGGCAAGGCGCACTCGGTGGACTCCTCCGACGCCGCCTTCCAGACGGCGGGCGCGCTGGCGCTCCGCGAGGCCGCGCGCGGGTGCCGCGTCGATCTGCTGGAGCCGGTCGCCGAGGTGCGGATCATGGTGTCGGACGACTGTGTGGGGCCGGTGATGAGCGATCTCTCCGGGCGCCGCGGCCGGGTCGTCGGCACCGAACAGGCGGGCCCGGGGCGCACGCTCGTCCGCGCCGAAGTGCCCGAACTGGAGATCGGCCGGTACGCCGTGGACCTGCGCTCCCTGTCGCACGGCACCGGCCGGTTCAGCCGCTCGTACGTCCGCCACGAGCCGATGCCGCCGCAGCTCGCCGAGAAGATCCGTGCCGAAGAGGGGCAGGACGGGTAGGAAGCGGGAAGAAAAAGGCCGGTAACCGTCCGGCGCGGGCCAACTCCCCTGCGCCGGACGGCCATCGCTCGCTACGCTGAGACGCAGGCCGGCAGGTGTGCCGGGGACGGAACCCGGGAAGAGGCCACGCAGCGGACGAGCGGTGGGGGCAATCAGTGGCGAGCGATTTCGACTTCAGGCCCGGGGCGCAGGTTCCGCTCTCCGGCGGGGCGGGGCAGACGGCGGCGACCACCGCCCTGGCCTCGGCGGCCTACCGGGACAGCCCGGTCGCGGAGATCCTCAAGGCCGACAACGAGTGGCACAAGTCGTCCATCACACCGCCGAAGCTGTCGCTGTTCGAGCCCAACCTCGGTGAGGCGTTCTCCCGGGCGGTCCAGGTCCGGATGCTCGGCGGCGCCCGCAAGGCCCTGATCCAGTCCTTCGGGATGGAGCCGCAGACCGTCGTCGAGCACTGCCTGGCCGCCAGCCGCATCCGCAAGGAGCGCGACACGCGGCTGACGGTGCTGATGGCGGTCTTCGGACTGCTGTTCCTGCCCGGACTGCTGCTCTGGCTCGTCGCCTTCCAGTTGCGCCGCACGCTCGCCGGCGCGTCGAACAAGCGGGCCGGCGCCTTCGGCATGGCGGTGCTGGTGGCCTTCGGCGTGCTGGCCGTGGTCTTCCTGATCAAGCTGCCGTTCACCGGTTTCTGGGGCATCTATCTGCGGGCCATGATCGTCGCCCCGGTCGTCGGCTGGCTCTGGGCCAAGCAGGTCTGCGAGGGCACGGCGGCCGACCTGCGGGAGCGCTGGAACGGGCTGCTCTCCGGCGGTGCCGTCGGGGCGAAGATCCCGGAGGCCGTGCCGAAGAACCCGAACGAGACCGCGGCCGAGCAGCTCCGCCAGAATCTGGCCAGACTGACCGCCGAGCAGAACAGCAATCTGGTCTTCTACGCCGGCCCCAAGGGCATCCTCGGCATGGGCACCCGCTGGGGCAGCTGGCAGCTCGCCGAGGAGCTCGTCCCCAAGGACCCGGACAAGGACATCGACCCGTTCCGCAGCTGGGACATCGTCCGCGCCGTCCACGACCAGCTGAAGCTCCTGGAGCGCACCCCGCTGCACACCGGCGGGTTCACCGCCCCCTCGGTCACCCACTGGATCGTCGCCCCGGTCGGCGAGGGCGCGGGCGAGGTGTCCCGCCCCGGTGACGACGGCTACCAGATCAGGCCCGGCGAGATACAGCGCATCTGCGACCAGCAGCAGTTCGGCAGCGGCAACCGGCACTACCTGGGCGTCCAGTTCGTGCTCTGGGACGGCCAATTGGTGATCACCCTGCTGGTCAACGTCACGGTGCTCCACCACACCCTGCGCATCGAGGTCACCGGGCACGCGCTGGGCCCGGTGCACGGCCTCTTCACCAGCAAGCCCTCGCCGAAGACGGAGACGATCTCCAAGACCGTCAGGTTCTGGGAGACCAAGGAGCGTTCCCTGCCGCTGGTGGACGCCAAGGAGGTGGTGCGGCTCGCCGCGCGCGCCCCGCTGACGTGGTTCCCGGCCGTCCTCGACCATCTGGGCGGCAAGCTCGGCCTGCCCGAGCCGTTCGGTCTCCGGCACGCCTGGGCCGACCAGCCCTGGCGCCACCGCTTCATGGCGGACGACGCCCTGCGCGCGGCGACGCCGGTGCTGCGCGTGGTGCACCAGGCCGCCATACGCGTGCTGGAGGAGCACGACGTCAACACCGAGAGCTTCGGCAGCCGGGCCGGTTTCCTCAGCGGAGCGGTCCAGGGCGCGGAGCCCGGCAAGGCGGACGTCTACAACGCCTGACGCCCTCGCCGCACCGGCGCGTACGGCGCGTACGGCGCGGCGGAACGGCCGGTGACCGGCCCCCGCGAGGGGCGCGGGTCACCGGCCGTACGCATGCCGTGCGGCCCGGCGGCGGCCCGGCTTCTCAGCTCTCCGGCCAGGCCGCGGCGAGCAGGCGGCGGGTGTCGGCCAGGAGCTGCGGCAGCACCTTGGTGTGGCCGACGACCGGCATGAAGTTGGTGTCCCCGCCCCAGCGGGGCACCACATGCTGGTGCAGATGCGCGGCGATGCCCGCGCCGGCGGTGACGCCCTGGTTCATGCCGATGTTGAAGCCGTGGGCGCCGGAGGCGGTGCGCAGCGCCGTCATGGCCTGCTTGGTCAGCGCGGCCAGCTCGGCCGTCTCGGCCTCGTCCAGCTCGGTGTAGTCGGCGATGTGCCGGAACGGTACGACCATCAGGTGGCCACCGTTGTACGGGTAGAGGTTGAGCACCGCGTAGACGTGATCGCCGCGCGTGATGATCAGGCCGTCCTCGTCGGACTTGGCCGGGATGGTGCAGAACGGGCAGCCCTCGGTCCCGGGCCCGGTCGGCTTGTTCTCGCCCTGGATGTACGCCATCCGGTGGGGCGTCCACAGGCGCTGGAAGGCGTCCTGGGAACCGACTCCGATCTGCTGCTCCGGCTCACTCGTCATGACGGCCAGCATATTCGCCCGGCGCGGGCGGCAACGCGGCGAGGGGGTGGCTCCCGGACGGGATCCACCCCCTCTCCCGCCGCCCTGTGCGGGGCGGCGGCGCCGTGCGGCCGGAGGCTCGGACCCGGACGCTCGGACCTGGACGCTCAGACCTGGATGCGGCGGGCCACCGCGTCGGCGATCTCCCGCAGCGCCTCGTCCCGCGGGATGCCGTTCTTCTGCGTGCCGTCGCGGTAACGGAAGGAGACCGCGCCGTTGGCGACGTCCTCGTCACCGGCGATGACCATGAAGGGGACCTTCTCGCGCTGGGCGTTGCGGATCTTCTTCTGCATCCGGTCCGAGGAGGCGTCCACCTGGAAGCGCAGCCCGCGCTTCTTCGCCTCCGCGGCGAAGTCCTGGAGGTACGGGACGTGCGCGTCGCCGATCGGGATGCCGACCGCCTGCACCGGCGCCAGCCAGGCCGGGAACGCGCCCGCGTAGTGCTCCAGCAGCACCGCGAAGAACCGCTCGATGGAGCCGAACAGCGCGCGGTGGATCATGACGGGGCGCTGCCGGGAGCCGTCTGCCGAGGTGTACTCCAGGTCGAAGCGCTCGGGCAGGTTGAAGTCGACCTGGATGGTCGACATCTGCCAGCTGCGGCCGATGGCGTCCCGGGTCTGCACCGAGATCTTCGGGCCGTAGAAGGCGGCGCCGCCCGGGTCCATGACGAGCTCCAGGCCCTGCTTCTGTGCGGCCTTGCGGAGCGTCTCGGTGGCCTCTTCCCAGTTCTCGTCGGAGCCGATGAACTTCTCCGGGTCCTTGGTGGACAGCTCCAGGTAGAAGTCCTCCAGACCGTAGTCGCGCAGCAGGTTCAGGACGAAGGTGAGCAGGCTGTCCAGCTCGTCCGCCATCTGCTCCTTGGTGCAGTAGATGTGCGCGTCGTCCTGGGTGAAGCCGCGGGCGCGGGTCAGGCCGTGCACGACGCCCGACTTCTCGTAGCGGTAGACCGTGCCGAACTCGAACAGCCGCAGCGGGAGTTCGCGGTACGAGCGGCCCCGCGCATCGAAGATCAGGTTGTGCATGGGGCAGTTCATGGGCTTGAGGTAGTAGTCCACGCCCTCGTCGAGCTGCATGGGCGGGTACATGCCGTCGGCGTACCAGTCCAGGTGGCCCGACTTCTCGAACAGCTTCCCCTTGGTGGCGTGCGGGGTGTAGACGAACTCGTAGTCCGCCTCCTCGTGCCGCTTGCGCGAGTAGTCCTCCATGACCCGGCGGATGATGCCGCCCCTGGGGTGGAAGACGGCGAGGCCGGAGCCGATGTCGTCCGGGATGGAGAAGAGGTCGAGCTCGGAGCCGAGCTTGCGGTGGTCGCGCTTTGCGGCTTCCTCCAGGAAGGTGAGGTGCGCCTTCAGCTCGTCCTTCGTCGGCCAGGCGGTGCCGTAGATGCGCTGGAGCATCGGGTTCTTCTCGCTGCCGCGCCAGTAGGCGGCGGCGTTCCGCATCAGCTTGAAGGCGGGGATGGTGCGGGTGGTCGGCAGGTGCGGGCCGCGGCAGAGGTCCTTCCAGCGCAGCTCGCCGGTCTTGGCGTCGAGGTTGTCGTAGATGGTCAGCTCACCGGCGCCGACCTCGACGTCCGCACCCTCGCCCGCGGTGGCGGACGAACCCTTGAGACCGATCAGCTCCAGCTTGTACGGCTCGGAGGCGAGCTCCTCGCGGGCGCCCTCCTCGGTGACGACGCGGCGGGAGAAGCGCTGGCCGCGCTTGATGATCTCCTGCATCTTCTTCTCGACGGCCTTGAGGTCGTCGGGGGTGAAGGGCCGCTCGACGTCGAAGTCGTAGTAGAAGCCGTCCTTGACCGGCGGGCCGATGCCGAGCCGTGCCTCCGGGAAGAGCTCCTGCACGGCCTGGGCCATCACGTGCGCGGTGGAGTGGCGCAGGATGTTCAGGCCGTCCTCGGTGGCGATGCCGACCGGCTCGACCTCGTCGCCCTCGGCGAGTTCGTACGCGAGGTCCTTCAGCTCGCCGGCCACGCGCGCGGCGACGATCGAGCGGTCGCCGCCGAAGAGATCGGCCGCCGTGGTGCCCGTCGTCACCACGCGCTCTTCCCGCTCGGAATCGCGATGGATGATCACACGGACGTCTGACACCGGTCTCTCCTGACTGATGGGTTCGCGCCGCAGCGGACGCTGCGCATGCGAATCGTACCGAGCCGGACGGCCGCCCCGCGAAAGGCTTTGCATGCGGCGGCACGGCCGTACGGAACCTGCGGGGTGTGTACGGGAGACGGTCCGGAACGGCGGCCGCCCCGGACGGCGAAAAGGCCCTCCCGCCGGGGAAGGGCCTGCCGGGCCCGCTGCTTGCCGGGCCTCGCCGTGCGTCAGGGGTGGTGGGCGATACTGGGTTCGAACCAGTGACCTCTTCGGTGTGAACGAAGCGCTCTCCCACTGAGCTAATCGCCCCTGGAGTGCCGGGGTTTCCCCCTGCGGCTCGGGCCCGACAATACAGGGCGCGGAGGAGTTCCTTCAAACGGCTTCGGCGAGCCGTGCCCGCAGGCCACGGCGCCCGCCCCGCATCATCAGCCGGTGGTTGGCCCGGAACAGCGGGCGGCCGGGCACGGCGAGCACCCGCAGCAGCCTGCGGCGCACGGTCACCTCCTGCTCGAAGAGCGCGTGGCTCCCGCCGCCGCCGTCACTGCCGCCGGCCGTCACCGTCCAGCGCGCCCAGCCCTCCAGGTCTCCGGCGAGGACGGTCTCCAGCACCCCGGCCCCCGGGTCGCGCCGGCTCTCCAGCGCGGTGACGACCAGGTCGTACGGGAGGACGGAGCGGAAGCGGGCCCGCCCGGCGCCCGACGGGGTGCGTTCGGCCTCCCGGACCTGCGGCCACCACAGCGGGTACTCCTCGGGCCGCTCCAGCACCGCGTACACCGCCTCGGGCGGGGCGTCGAGCGTCCAGAGGCTGCGGAAGCGGTAGTGGTGCGGGTCCATGGGCCTCTCTCTTTCCCTTTTCGGCCTCCGGCTTCCCTGCCGGCCCGGTCGGAGGATTCCCCGGCCGGGTCCGCCCAAGCCGGCTGCCCGCGGCGGCGGGACGCGGAAGGTGGTGTTCCGGGCATGGGAGCGCGGCTCACGGCGGCGTAGAGTGCGGCCACACCGGTGACGCTCTCCGCGCGAACGGCCCCGTGTCCTCTCCTGCTCAGCTCGGGGGCGGCCCGGAACCACGGCGCCGGAGTGGGCGGTCGCCGCCCGGAAAAGCTGGGTACGCCCCGGTGCGGACCGCCGGTCCGGGACGGTACTCACGTTCGACTGAGTAGGGGTACCCATGCCGGGGACCGCGGAGGGGGACAGACTCCCGCCCATGGAGAACGAGCCACCGCCCGCGTCCACGCACCAGGGGAACCCGGAAGCCGAACTGCGGGAGATCGACCGCGCCCTGGCCTGGATCGACGCCGAACGCGCCCGGCTGCTCACGCGCCGGTCCGAGCTGCTCGTACGGCTGTGGGGGCAGCAGTCCGCCGCACTCCCCGTGGCTCGCGCAAACCGGGGCGCGCTGCCGCGCCCGGGTACGGCGGACCGGCGGGAGACGGATGCGCCCGCCGTACGGAACGTGCTGCTGACCCTGGGCGGGATGCTGCTGGCCGTCGCCGTGATCGCCTTCACCGTCCTCAGCTGGGGACGCATGGGCATCGGCGGCCGTGCGGTGGTGCTCGGCGTCCTGACGGTCTGCGCGCTGGCGGTCCCCGTACCGCTGCTGCGGAAGGCGCTGGGGGCCACGGCCGAGGTGATCGCCTGCCTGGGGCTGCTCCTGCTGGTGCTGGACGCCTATGCCCTGCACCGGGTGGCCCTGCCGGGGGTCGACGGCACGGGGTACGCGGCGGTGGTGAGCGCGGTGCTGGCCGTGGTCTGGGCCGGGTACAGCCGGCTGCTGTCCCGGCACGCACCGGCACCCGGGGCCGCGGATGGCCTTCCCGTGAGCGGTGGCATAGGAGGCCGCGCGAAGGCTGCCGGAGACTCGGCGGGCCTCGCGGGCGCCGAGGCCGAGGCCGAGGCCGGTCGTGAGGCCGAGGCCGGTCGTATGGCAGGTGACGCGACGGGTCGCCCGGCCGACGGCGCGGCCGGTCGCGTTCCGCCCGGCGGCGGGCGGTGGCCCCGTCTGGTGCCGGCCCTGGCCGTACTGCCGGCCCAACTGCCGCTGCTCCTCTGGTCGATCGCGGTGGAGGCCGGTGCCTTCGGTTCGGGCGCCGCGCTGCTCGCCACGGCCGCGCTCGACGCCGTGATCGCCCTGCGGTTCGCGCGGCCCGCGATCCGGCGCACCGCGGTGGTGCTGGGCACGCTCGCGGGCGCCGCCGGGCTGATACCGGCGGTCGGGATGTCGGTGACCGCGGGGGAGGTCGCGGAGGCGGCACGGGCGGCTCTCCTGCTGTGCGGCGCGGCCGTGGTCCTGTGGTCCGTCGCGACCCGCGTCCCCGCACCCGGCGCGGCCGCCGTCGCGCCCGGGGCGGCTCCGGGCACCGTCCCGTCCGCGCCGAGCCACAGCCCTGTCGTTCCCTCCCCCGCCGTCCGGGCGGGATCGCGCGCTCTCCTCCTCCCCGCCGTTCCGGCCACGGTCGCCGGACTGGCCGTCGTCACGGCGGCCGGTGGCCTGCTGCGCATGGCCCTGCCCGACGGGTTCGGGGTAGCGGGTTATCTGCTGTCCGCCGCGCTGCTGCCCTACGCGGTGAGCGCGGTCAGGCACCGCGCGCCGGAGCGTGCGCCGGACCGCGGTACGGCCGTGGCGGCGGCCGTCGTCCATGTGCTCGCCCTGCTGTGGGTCCTGCCGGACACCGTTTCGGCCCTGCTGGGGCCGGCCGGCTGGGTGGACGCGGTGTGGGAGGGCGCCCCGCGCGGGGCGCGCGCCGCCGTCGCGCCCGGGGTGATCTGGGCGGGCGGCACCGTCGTGCCCGTCGTCCTGGCGATACTCGCCGTCTCCCTGTGCGCCGCGTCCCGGCTCCGCTCCTGGCGGCCGGGGACGGCGACAGCCCCGTGGCCCGGGGGCCGGGCCGTCCCCGCGGGTGCCCTCGTCCTCGCCGCCGCGGCGGCGGCGGTGCTGCCGGTGACCCTCGACCTTCCGTACCCGGTGGCGGTCCTGCTGCTCGCCGCGCAGGCGGCGGTGCTGCTGGTGGCGGCCGGGACCTCCGGGTCCGTGGTGCTCTCGCGCACGGCGCTCGCCTGCGCCGTGGCGGTGGCGGGCACGGCCGCCGCCTGGAGCCTGGCCGAACGGCCGGTGACGCAGGGGGCGTTGGCGGCTCTGCTGGCGGCCTTCGCGGTGGCCGCCGTGACCTCCCCGGCGGACGACCGCGTACGGCAGCCCGTGACGGCGTGCGCGGCGGTCGCGAGCGCCGTCGGCCTGGTGGTGGCGGTGTGCGCGGACGCCGGCCTCCCGGCACACCGCACGGCCTTCGCCGTCCTGGCGGCCGCGGCGGCCGTGGAGCTGCTGGCCTCCCGTCTGCGCAGGCGCCCGGCCGGGCTGCCTCTGGAGATCGCGGGCGCGGCCACCGCGCTGCTCGCGTTGGCCCTCGCGGTCACCGGGCCGCCGGTCGTCCTCTCCGCCGTGCTGGCCCTGGCCGGTGTGGTGGCAGCGGGCTGCGCGCTCCGCGCCGACCGCCGCCGCACAGCCGGTTACGCCGCCACGGCGCTGTTCGTCCTGGCCACCTGGGTGCGGCTCGGCGCCGCCGGGGTCGAGGAGCCGGAGGCGTACACCCTTCCGGTGACCGTCCCGGCGCTCGTGGTGGGGCTGCTGCGGCGCCGCACGGACGCGGCGGCCTCCTCCTGGGTGGCGTACGGCCCCGGGTTGTCCGTGACGCTGCTGCCGAGCCTGGCAGCGGTCTGGGCGGACAGCGGCTGGACGCGTCCGCTGCTGCTGGGCCTCGCGGCACTGGCTCTGACCCTGCTCGGCGCCCGCGAACGGCTGCAGGCGCCGCTGCTGCTGGGCGGCGGGGTGCTGGCCCTCGTCGCCCTGCACGAACTCGCCCCGTACCTCGCCCAGATGGCCGGCGCGCTGCCGCGCTGGGTCCCGCCCGCGCTGGCGGGGCTGCTGCTGCTCGGCGCGGGCGCGACGTACGAACAGCGCCTGCGCGACGCCCGCAGACTGCGCGAACTGCTGGGCCGTATGCGCTGAACGGGCCCACGGCGCGGGGCTCCTGCCGTGGCGACCGCCGTACCGGACGGGGTGGGACGAGGCGGAGGCGAGGATACCGGGCCCCGTCACTCGACCGGGGGATTGTCGCTGTCAACTCCCGGAAGACTTACGCGCCGTGTGCGACGACGTCGCTACGTTGAGCGGAACCACCCAGCTCACCACGTGCACCGCACCGGGGGGACCGCACCGTGACGACCGACCACCTCGAGAACGTCGGGGACCTCGACCCCTACAGCTCACCCAAAACCTTCTTCGGGGCCGAGCTGCGCCGCCTGCGCGAGGCCGCCGGTCTCACCCAGCTCCAGCTCGGCGAGCGGGTCTTCTGCTCCCGTGACTACATCAGCCGCTTCGAGTCCGCATCCCGCCGCCCCCAGCCGGAGGTGTCCAGGCTCCTGGACGAAGTCCTGGGCAGCGGCGAACACTTGCAGCGCCTCTGCAGGCTCGCCCGGCGCTCGAAGCACCCGGACTACTTTGCGGATGCGGCCGACCTGGAGAAACATGCCGCTACGATCAGCGAGTACGCGCCGATGCTGATCCCGGGCCTGCTGCAGACCGAGGCGTACGCACGCGGGCTCACGCGGGCAACACTCCCGTACGCTGCCAGGGACGAGGTCCAAGCCCATGTGACCGCCCGTATGGAGCGAGGTGGCCGACTGGACGATCCGGGAGCACCCGAGTTGTGGGCGATCCTGCATGAAGCGGCACTCCGTGTTCCCGTTGACGGCCCCGAGGTCATGCGCGAACAACTCGATCGCCTGGTGACCATGGGGCACGACCACAGCCGCGTCATCGTGCAGGTGGTCCCTTACTCGGCCGGGCCGCACCCGCTGATGTACGGCACTACGCTGCTGATGACCTTCGACGATGCTCCTCCTGTGGCCTACACGGAGGGCGCGCACACGGGCCAACTCATCGACGAGCCCGCGCTGGTCGCCAAGTTCGACAGGTCATACGATCACGTCAGGGCCGCAGCACTGACCCCTAGGACGTCCCTGGCTTTGATCGAATCGGTAGCGAAGGACTACTCATCACCATGAGCACCGACCACGACCTGAGCACCGCTGTCTGGCGCAAGTCCTCCCACAGCAACGGCGAGGGAGGCGCGTGCGTCGAAGTCGCCGTCAACATTCCCGGCGCGGTCCCCGTCCGGGACAGCAAGGTCCCGGACGGACCCGCACTCGTCATTCCCGCCACCGACTGGGGCGCCTTCGTGGCAGCGGTCGGAAACGGCGCTTTCCCGTCGCGCTGAGGACCGGTCCGGGGAGCCGGCTGTAGGACATCGGCTCAGGCTTCGGACGCGGCCGCCGCGACGCAGAACTCGTTGCCCTCCGGATCAGCCATGACCACGTGGTGCCCCTCGAACTCCTCCAGGACGGCCCCGCCTGCCGCCACCAGCCGTTCGGATTCCGCCCTGATCCGCGCCCACCGCTCCTCCGCGGTGCCGTGTCCCGGCACCCGGATGTCGATATGGAGCCGGTTCTTGGCCCGCTTCGGCTCCGGGACCTTGAGGATGGAGAGTCGGGGGCCGATGCCCTCGGGATCGCAGAGCCACGCCAGGTCGTCCACCGAGTCGTCCTCCGGCAGGCCGAAGCTCGCGTGCCATTCCGCCCGGGTTCGGAAAGGAGCGGGCGGCGGTACATCGACATAGCCCAGCGCCGTTTTCCAGAAGTCGCCGAGGAGCTTCGCGTCCGCGCAGTCGAGGGTCAGAGTGATCCTGTTCGCCATGGCGGGACCGTACTGCCCGCCTCTGACAGTCGCGGCTGAGTTCGCCCGAACGCCGGCGGTTCGGCCACCCGTCGGCCAACGCGGGCGGGCCCGCAGCGGATGGTTCCGCCGCGGGCCCTCTCGTGGGTGGGTGGGTCAACTGCTTTCCGTGTGGGGGGTGGTGGGATCAGTTGGGCGCGTGGATGCGGTCGGACGAGTTGGCCGCGTAGTCCCGCGTGGCGCCCCGGAGGTACATCTGGTCGCCGCTGTTGCCGGAGAAGTACTGCGTGATGGAGCCTTCGAACGGCGAGGTGGAGACGTTGCGTCCGTACACGTCCGTGTAGACGGTGGTCGGGCCGCTGTTGCTGAGCCTGAGCGTGCCCGGCCGGAACTCGCGCAGCGTTCCCTTGAACGGAGACTCCACGTCATCCCACTGGACCCGCTTGCCGGTCTGCTGGGTGGTCTGGCGGACCTGGTCGCAGTACTGGCCGCGGATGTTCTCGTAGCAGAGGTCGACCTGGCGTGCGATGTTGTTCGGCTTGCTCGAGTCGAAGTAACGGCTCGGGTTGAGGACGTAGAACAGCGGGCCGATGTTGAAGTTCACGCCCGCGCCCTGCACCGTCACGTCCGAGAACCAGAACTCGTGCAGGTCGTTCGTGTCGAACGGGATGTACGAGTTGGTGATGGGCTCGTAGTGCGTCTTGCCTTCCCGGATCGCCTGGACGCAGCTCGCGTCGGTGATGAGCCGGCCGAGCGACCGGTTGTCGGACGGCGAGTCACCCGGGACGGCCGGGCCGACGTTCCTGAAGCCCATGCCGAGGCCGGGGCCGGGGCAGTCCGTGGCGCCGAAGCCGCCCGGGCGTCCGAGCGGGATCAGCGCGGTGTAACGGGCCTCGAACGTCTGGCCGTTGCGGGTGCACTTGTTGTTGTAGATCAGCTCGTGCGCGTTGTTGGCGAACGCGTCCGGCGAGTGGGTGCCCTGGTGGAACTTGAGCAGCACGTCGCAGGTCGCGATCGTGTTGCCCTGCGGCGGGAAGAAGCTCGTGCCGTTGTCGCCCTGGATCACGTTGATGTTGTTGACCGAGAGGACCTTGTGCCCGACGTGGTCCTCGTGGCGGTGGCTGCTCTCGGGCTTCGACCCGGCCAGCACCTCGCTGGTGTAGCCGAACGTGGGCCAGTCGACCGTGGAGAACAGCTCGGAGCGGCGCGGGTCGTCACCGTGTTCGTGTCCGAAGGTGCACCCGCCGGCGTCCCTGGCGGGGTGCCAGGTCGGGTAGACCTTGCCGTCGGGCCCGTAGGCCCAGTACCGCGCGTGGATCTCCTTGGAGCACTCACCGCTGCGCGGCGCGTACCCCTTGTCGTTGTCCTCGACGATGAGGTCGTACGCGCGGCCCGTGGGCGCGTCGGCGGGCGGGAGTTCCTTGCCCCAGGAGGGGTTGTCCTGGACGCGCAGGGTGTCCGACGGGCGGGTGTCGGCGGCCTGCGCGGTGAGGGTGGGCGCCGCCAGGCTCGCGACGGCCACGAGGGTTGCGGCTGCCCATAATCTGGGCCGCCGGTGCCTTTGGAAGTACATGTGGGGGGTCCTTCCAGAGAGGGAGCGCGCGCAAGGGACAGCCATGCCCTGCACGGCGGCACGGCATGTGCGGCTGCCGGTTGGTGCACGCCGGGATACATCGGGTGGAGGGACGTGCGAGGCCGCGATGTCGCCGAAGTGCCCCCAGGCTTCGATCGGGGCCCGAACATACGCTGGTGTATATACACCTCTGAAAATTTCAGTCGCAACCCTTCCCTGTTCTTCAGTTGGCCGGAAATGAGCAACCTGTCCGACCGCCCGGACGGCTCCCCCGCCCTCGGCGCCGAGGGGTGCCGGGTGGGAGCCCGTGGGACGCTCAGGCCGGCCGGTTGTCCTGCCCCATTCGGGTCCTCGAACATGGCGGAAAGCGTTTGCGGCCCCGGGACCGGGCCCGGGGCCGTGGCGGGCCGTGCCTACCGGCCGGCGCGGACGGCGTTGCGGTCGAGGATCTCCCGCAGCCGGTCCACGTCGCCGGGCCCGTCGGCCCCGCGCTTGGGGAGCATCGCCACCCCCATCGCGCTCTTGTCCCGGCTCAGCGCCACGAAGAGGTTCGCCGTCTCCACATACCGGGGGTAGAGCTCCCAGCCCAGCCGCGAATCCCCGTTCGCCACGACGACGCGCACGCCGTCGTCACTCACCATGGCGCGGCACTCCCCCTGGGCCCGGGCGAAGCGGGACACCATCCGGACCTGGACCCGCCGGGCGATGAGGAAAGCCGGGCCGCCCGCCAGCGCGCCCGCGAGCGTCGGAACCGCGGCCGAAGCGTAGGGGTAAGGGGTGTCCAGGGCGAGGTACAGGGCCACCACCGCGGCATAGATCAGGGCGAACAACGCCCCGATCACCAGCAGATGCCTGCGACGGTTGAGGCGCCGCCGGGCCCGCAGAGCCTCCCCGATGTCCTTGGTGGTGGCGCTGAAAACCAGCTCGACCGACTGCGCCACGTTCTGTTTCCCGGCCACGGGCCCTCCCCCATCGAATGTTCCACCGGATCCTAGGCCAACACCCTCCGTGACCTGCGCCGACCCCAACCAGTCCGCACAGCGGAGGGGGTGCGACCGCCGCGGAGGTACGGCACCGGCGCCGGCCGGAGCCCTCGCCGTCCGGCGGCGGTGGAGGATGCCCAACCCCCTTGTCCCGGGCACCCCCTTACGCTTATCGTCATCCTGACATTTAAGGAGGTCGCCGCGTGGACATCGCGGACCTGCTCGCTCCCCTTCAGCAGCCTCTCTTCACCGCGCTGAACACCCCGGTCAGCTGGGTGGAGGTGCTGGGCTTCGGCAGCGGGGCGCTGTGCGTGTGGCTCGTCGCCCGCCAGCACATCGCCAACTGGCCGATCGGCATCGCCAACAACCTCTTCTTCATCCTCCTCTTCGCGGGCGCCGGGCTGTACGCGGACGCCGGGCTGCAGGTGGTCTACATCGCGCTGGCGGTGTACGGCTGGCGGGCCTGGGTGGCCGGCGGACCCGAGCGGGCCTCGGGCCGCCTGCCGGTGAGCCGCACGCCGGCCCGTACCTGGTGGGTCCTGGCGTCCGCCACGCTCACCGGCACGGTGCTGCTCACCCTGCTGCTGGACCACGCCACCGACTCCACCGTGCCCTTCTGGGACGCGCTCACCACCGCACTGTCGCTGGCCGCGACCTACGGGCAGTGCCGGAAGAAGGTCGAGTCCTGGTACTTGTGGATCGCCGCCGACGTTGTCTACGTCCCCCTCTACGCCTACAAGGGGCTGTACCTCACCGCGCTGCTCTACCTGGGCTTCATGGCGCTGTGCGTGCTCGGGCTGCGCAGCTGGCGGCGTGAACTGAGCGCGACCGCAGGTCCGTTGGGACCCGAGGGCCCGGCAGGGCCGACAGGACGGGCGGATCCCACCGACCGGGGCCCGGTGGAGGCCGCGGCGTGAGCACGTACCGGGGCACGGCCGAAGACACCCACGGAGGCACGGCCGAAGGGGACACTTCTTCGTTTCGCACGGCCGGCGGCACGGATGACCGCGAGGACGACCGCGGAACTGGGCACGGGCACGGGCCTGGGCCCGTATTCGGACACGGGCTCGTTCTCGGCAAGTTCTATCCGCCGCACGCCGGTCACCACCATCTGGTGCGCAGCGCCGCCGCACGCTGCCGCCGCCTCACCGTGCTGGTCTGCGCCTCCTCCGTGGAGTCGGTCCCGCTCGCGGAGCGGGTGGCGTGGATGCGGGCGGTGCACCCGGAGGAGCACATCGAGGTGGTCGGCGCGGTGGACGACGTGCCCGTCGACTACTCCGACCCCGCCGTGTGGGACGCGCACATGACGGTCTTCCGGGCCGCCGTCCCGGACCGCGTCGACGCCGTCTTCACCTCGGAGGTGTACGGAGCCGAACTCGGCCGCCGCTTCGGGGCGGTGGCCGTGACCGTGGACGCCGGCCGCATCGCGTACCCGGTCTCCGGGACGGCCGTCCGTGCGGACCCTGCCGGGTGCTGGCCCCACCTGGCGGCCCCGGTGCGCGCGGCGCTGGCCCGCCGGGTGGTCGTGGTCGGCGCGGAGTCCACGGGCACCACCACCACGGCCCGCGCCCTGGCCGGGCACTACCGTGCCCGGGGCGGGGTCTGGGCGGAGACCCGGTGGGTGCCGGAGTACGGGCGCCGGTTCAGTGCGGAGAAGTACGCGCGGCTGCGCGCGGCCAGACCGGGCGCGGGGTTCGGCGACGTCACCTGGGATACGGCCGACTTCGAACTGATCGCCGAACGGCAGTCGGCGGATGAGGACGCGGCGGCGGGTGCCGGCTCCCCCGTCCTCTTCTGCGACACCGACGCCCTGGCCACCACCATCTGGCACGAGCGCTATCTGGGCGGCCGCAGCCCGGCGGTCGAGGCCGTCGCGGCCCGGGGCCGGCAGCACCTGTGGCTGCTCACCGACCACACGGGCGTCCCCTTCGAGGACGACGGACTGCGCGACGGCGAACACCTGCGCGCCTGGATGACCGGCCGTTTCCGCGCCGAGCTCACCCGCCGCGGCCTGCCCCACCTGCTGCTCACCGGCCCGCCCGGGGAACGGCTGCGCACGGCCGTGGCCGCGGTCGACGAACTGCTGGCGCGCGGCTGGCACTTCGCGGACCCACTGCCGGAACGGGGATGAACCGGCCAGGCCGCGCCGGGATACCGGCAGAGGAGGCGGGCCCGGCGCGGCACAACCGGCCACGAGCCCATCGGGACGACCGCCCGCCCGGCGACCGCCGACGCGCATAATCGGTGGCCCGGACGTGGCGGGCGGCGGCACTCTTGCCGTCCATGGACAGACCCGAAGCACCCCGGTACGAGATCCGCGCCCTCCACACGGACACGACCGTCACCGTCTACCAGGCCTACGATCCGCGCATCGGGCTCCCCGCGGCGCGCGAGGGGCGCTTCCCGGCGGCCTGGAAGCGGGACCGGATGACGTGGATCAAGCCGTCGTTCCTGTGGATGATGTACCGCTGCGGCTGGGGCACCAAGGAGGGTCAGCGGACGGTCCTCGCCGTCGAGATCAGCCGCGAGGGCTTCGAGTGGGCGCTGCGCCACTCCTGCCTCTCCCACTACAAACCCGGTGTCCATCCGGACCACGACTCCTGGCGGCGCGAGCTGCGCAGCGCGCCGGCCCGGGTGCAGTGGGATCCCGAACGCGATCTGCGGCTGCGGCCCTTGGAGCACCGTTCACTGCAACTCGGCCTCGCGGGCGAGGCGACGCGCCGGTACGCGGACGCGTGGACGGTGTCCATCACCGACGTCACCGCGCTCGCCCGGCGCGTTCACGGCCTGGTGCGGGACGGCGATCTCGACGCCGCCGCCCGGGAACTCCCCACGGAGACCGTGTACGACGCCGGCGAGGAACTCCTCGCCCATCTGCGCCCCGGACCGCGCGCCACGGCGCCGGACCTGGCCTGAGTAGAGGCCTGAGCGGACGGCCACCGGTATGAACAGGCTCGGGGCTCGTGGTGGCTGAGCGCGCCTCAAATCTGCCGCCCCGCCGTGACGGTGGAGCACGGCACGGCACCGGCGGGCGGGGAGATGGCTCCTGTACCCGGCCGTTCCGGCACTCCCGCACGGTCCGGCCGGCGGCCGTTCCCGGCGGCCCCGGGTGTCACTGTCGGTACCCGGTCCTAAGGTGAAGCCCATTGATCGCCCGGCTCGCGGAGCGCGGGTGGAATCCACGCGTGTGCCCTCGGGGGTGACGTGTGCGCTGTGGCGGGGTGGAACGGATCGGAGCAGGCCGGAGCAGGTCCGGCCGGCTCCAGGGGAGGGGCGGACATGCGGCGCTGGGAGTTCGAGGACGGCAAGGCGGCCAAGTTCTGGGAGGCCGGTTCGGCCGGGGCGGTGGTCACCGTCCGGTACGGGCGGATCGGTTCGCAGGGCCGAACCCAGGAGAAGGACTGCGGTTCCGCCGAGGGCGCGGAGGCGTATCTGGCGAAGGTGATCGGGGAGAAGGAGCGCAAGGGGTACGTGTCCGTGGACGGCCCGGGCGCTCCCGGTGGCCCGGCCTCCGGCGCGGCGGCGGGTGTCTCCGGCGCGGCCGGTACGGCGGGTGCCCCCGCCCGCACCGGGCAGGCCGCCCCGCGAGCCCCGGAATCCCAGGAGTCCCGGGAAGCCCCGGACGAGGACACCTTCGCCATGCCCGCTGCCTGGCGGCGTCAGGTGCGGCCGCGCCGCGGCGGGCTGCGCCGGTCCGTGGCCGCGCCGGCGAAGGACGCGGTGGAGCTGTGGCACGGCCGACTCCGTTCGGGCGAGCAGTCGATCCGGAAAGCACTCGGAGCCGAGGGCCGCGACGAGCGGATGGCGGCCGCGGCGCGGGCCCATCTCGCCGGTGAGGCCGATCCGCTGGGCGCCGCGGTGCTCGCGGTGATCACCGAGAGCTGGCAGCGGCGGTACGAACCCGTGGTGGACGCCTGGGTGCTGCTGCACGGGCTGCCGTTCGCCGCGCGCGCCGTCGTGGAGCTGTTCGAGGTGGGGGTCAGCATCACGTACAGCCAGCGGCACATCCGGACCGCGGACTCCCTCGGGGCGCTCCCCGAGGGCGCGCACCAGTACCTCAGCCATATGCGCCGGCCGGCCGCCGACCGGGTCCGGGCGCTGCTCGCGGTCGCCGGCGAGGACACCCACCGCGAGGCCGTCGCCGCCGTCGCCGCGGTCCGGGGGGAAGCGAGCGGGACGCGGCGCCGGATCGTCGCCGCCTACCTGGTGCCGGGTGAGACCGGCTGGGTGGACGAGTGCTGCGCCGATCCGGGGCCGAGCGGGACGGAGGACCACTCGATCCGTTCCCTGCTCTTCGAGTCGCTGTACGCGCCGGAGCAGCTCCACCGGCTGGCGGCCGGACCCGGTGTCAACCCGGTCAACGGCACCCTGGCCACCGTCGCCACCCTCGCCGAGGGCACCGGCACGGCCGTGGCCGGTCTCATCGACGCCTATCTGGCCAACAGTTACGTCTCGGCCGATGCGATGAAGGCGATGGCCGGCGCGCTCGTAGAGCTGCCGACCGACGAGGCGTTCGGGATGCTGCTGGCCCGCGTCGAGGACAAGCATGTCCGGACCGCGCTGCTGGAGGCCGCGCGGCGGTATCCGGTGCGTGCCGCGCGGATGCTGGCGGAGGCGGCTGCCGGGTCCGGGCGGGAGTTCGGTACGGCCCGGCAGATCCTGGCCGCGCATGTGGCCGTGCACCGGGAACTGCTGGAGCCCCGGCTGGACGGCTTCTCCGAGGAGGTGGCGGAGACGGTGGCCGGGCTCCTGGACCCGGCGGGCCGGGTCGCGGACGCCCCCGCCGAGGCGCTGCCCGCGCTGCTGGTGAGCCCGCCGTGGACCCGCAAGCGCGTGGTGAGGAAGCCGCGGACCGTCACCGGCCTGTCGGCCTGCGCGCCGGCGCGGGTGGTGTGGCTGCCGGGCGAGCGGGAGGAGTGGGCGGCCACCGAGTCCTCGAGCCGGGAGTGGTACCGGCGGTTCCGGCTGGAGAAGGACGTGGCCAGGCTCCGCGAGGGCGGCGGCCCGTTGCGCCATCACACCGTCAATCTGTTCGCCGAGGGCCCCGAGGATCTCGTCCGCCCCCTGCTGGACGACTGGCAGCCGGACACGCTCTGGGACGCCGACGAGGCGATGAAACCGGTCGCCGCCCGCTTCGGCACGGAGGCCCTGCCGGGGCTGCGCCGGACGGCGGCCCGGCACCCGGCCACGCTCGGCGCCATCCTGCTGCCGTACCTGGACGTGGAAGTCGCCCGGCTGATGGCCGACTGGTCCATGCGGCTCAAGTCGGCCGCCGGCACGGCCCGTTCGTGGTTCGAGCGGCACGGGGCCGCCCCGGCGGCCCTGCTCGTGCCGGATGCGGTGGGCGCCGCGGGTCCGGCCCGGCGCAGGGCCGAGCACGCCCTGCGGCTCATCGCCGCCCGGCACGGAGCCGGCGCGGTGCGCGAGGCCGCCGCCGGTTACGGGAGCGAGGCCGCGGCCGCCGTCGAGGAGCTGCTGTCGGCCGACCCGCTGGAGAACGCCCTGCCCGCGCGGATGCCGCAGGCGGACGCCTGGGCCGAGCCCGCGCTGCTGCCGCAGGTGCTGCTCCGCGACGACAGGGGGGCGCTGCCGTCGGCGTCGGTCCGGCATCTGCTCACCATGCTGGCGATCTCCAAGCCGGGTCAGGTCTACCCGGGCGTCGGCATCGTCCGGGAGACCTGCGACCCCGGCTCGCTCGCCCGCTTCGCCTGGGCGCTGTTCGAGCAGTGGCGGCTGGCCGGGATGCCGGCGAAGGACAGCTGGGCACTGCACGCGCTGGGGCTGCTCGGCGACGACGACACGGTGCGTGCGCTCTCCCCGGTCCTGCGGGCCTGGCCGGGCCAGGGCGCGCACCACCGGGCCGTGGAGGGGCTGGACGTGCTGGCCGCCATCGGCAGCGATGTGGCGCTGATGCATCTGCACGGCATCGCGCAGCGGGTGAAGTTCAAGGCCCTGAAGGTGCGGGCCAAGGAGAAGATCGCGGAGGTGGCGGCCGGGCTCGGGCTCTCCGGTGAGCAGCTCGCCGACCGGCTGGTGCCGGACTTCGGGCTCGACGCGAACGGCTCGGCGGTCGTGGACTACGGCCCGCGCCGCTTCACCGTCGGCTTCGACGAGCAGCTGCGTCCGTATGTGCTCGACGAGGACGGCAAGCGGCGCAAGGATCTTCCCAAACCGGGGGCGCGGGACGACGCGGAGCTGGCGCCGCTGGAGCGGAAGCGGTTCCTGGCGCTGAAGAAGGACGTGCGGACGGTCGCCTCCGACCAGGTGCGCCGGTTCGAGAGCGCCATGGTCGAGGGGCGGGTGTGGAGCGCCGCCGAGTTCCGCGAGCTGTTCGTGGCGCATCCGCTGCTGGGACACCTGGTGCGGCGGCTGGTGTGGCTGTGCGCGACGGGGGGCGGCGGCGCGGAGGCCGGCGGAGCCGGGGCGGGCACCGCCGCGGGTGCCCCCGGCGCGGGTACCTCCGCCACCGGCTCCGGTGGCGGAGGTACCGGTGGCGCGGATTCCGGTGGCGGGACCCGGGGGAAGCGGTCCGTGACCGCGTTCCGGGTCGCGGAGGACCGGACGTTCGCTGACGCCGGGGACGAGGAGTTCACGCTGCCCGGGGACGCCACCGTACGGCTGGCCCATCCCCTGAACCTCGGCGCCGAACTCCCCGTGTGGGCGGAGCTGTTCGCGGACTACGAGATCCTGCAGCCCTTCCCCCAGCTCGGCCGCCCCGTGCACCGGCTGACCGAGCAGGAGGCCGCCGGCGGCCGGCTCGGGCGCTTCGAGGGCATCACCGTGGACACGCGCAAACTGCTCGGCCTGGAGCGGCGCGGCTGGCAGCGCGGCGAGCCGCAGGACGCCGGGGTGGAGTGCTGGATCTCCCGGCGGGTCGCCGAGAAGCGCTGGGTGATCCTCAACCCGAGCGACGGGATCGCCGTCGGCGCCATCGACATCTTCCCCGAGCAGAAGGTGGAGGCGGTGTGGCTGCACAACCGGCCGGGTGACTGGTCCCCGCCGCACCAGGGCATCGAGCTGGCCTTCGCGGACATCGACCCCGTGATCCTCTCCGAGGTGATCGCCGACCTGACGGAGCTGACCGCCGCATGAGCACCCACGAGACCCCGGCCCTCCCCCGCGCGAGCGCGCCGGAGAACGGCCGGTCCGGTGACGGGGAGTCGTGGCAGCGGCCCCCGGCCGAGGTCCGGTACGCCGGGGAGCTGGCCGCCCTGCGCGCCGCGGACGACGCGCCGCGCCCGCCGGGCTGGCGGCTCAGCCTGCGCGCCGCGCGCCGCTTCATCACCGGTGACGAGGAGGCCGGCGTCACCCGGAAGTTCGTCGGCAACCCGTCCCTGGTCGAACGGGCTCTGGTCACCCTCGCCACCAGCCGCGGCCTGATGCTGGTCGGCGAGCCGGGCACGGCCAAGTCGCTGCTGTCGGAGCTGATCGCGGCGGCCGTCAGCGGCACCTCCACCCTCACCGTGCAGGGCGGCGCGGCCACCACCGAGGACCAGATCAAGTACGGCTGGAACTACGCCCTGCTGGTGTCCGAGGGCCCGTCGAAGCGCTCCCTGGTGCCGGCGCCGATGCTGCGGGGCATGGCGGAGGGCCGGATCGTGCGGTTCGAGGAGATCACCCGCTGTCCGCTGGAGGTCCAGGACTCGCTGCTGTCGCTGCTGTCCGAACGGGTCGTGGCCATACCGGAGCTGGACGGCCCGGACGGCATGGTCTTCGCCCGGCAGGGGTTCAACGTCATCGCCACCGCCAACACCCGCGACCGCGGGGTCAATGAGATGAGCGCCGCTCTCAAGCGCCGCTTCACCTTCGAGACGGTGTTCCCGATCCCCGACCTCGACACCGAACTGGCGCTGGTGGAGGCCGAGACCACCGCCCTGCTCCGCCGCTCCGGCGTCACGGCTGCCCCGGAGCGGGACGTCCTGGAGGTGCTCGTCACCACCTTCCGCGAACTGCGGTCCGGGGCGGGCGGCGAGGGCGCGCGGACCGGCCGTCCGGACGCCGTGATGAGCACCGCCGAGGCGGTGGCGGTGGCCCACGCGGTCGGCGTCCGCGGCTGGTTCCTGCGCGGGGAGCCGGGCGGTGCCGCGGACGTGGTGTCCTGCCTGGCCGGCACGGCCGCCAAGGACAGCCCGGAGGATCTGGCCCGGCTGCGCCGCTATCTGGAGCAGCGGGTGAAGGGCCGGTCCGGCGCGCAGTGGAAGGCGCTGTACCGGGCACGCCATCTGCTGGACGGCTGACGGGAGCACGTTCATGACAGCGACAGCGGCGGACAGGTCCGCGGAAGCGGACGCGGCCCGCGACGCCGGCACGGTGGCGGGCGGGACGGGGGCCATGGCCGGGACGGATGCCGGTGCCGGTACCCGCCCCCGGCCCCGGCGCGACGCGGACGTCACCTTCATCGGGGTACGCCACCACTCCCCCGCCTGTGCCCGGCTGGTGGCCCGTGCCATCCGTGCGCTGCGGCCCGCGTACGTCCTGGTGGAGGGCCCGGCCGACATGAACGGCCGGCTGGACGAGCTGCTGCTCGGGCACGACCTGCCCGTGGCGGTGTTCAGCCACTACCGGGACGAGGAGCGGGCGGCCACGTCCTGGGCACCGCTGTGCGACTACTCGCCGGAGTGGGTGGCGCTCACCGAGGGCCGGGCGGCGGGAGCCGAGGTCCTGTTCATCGACCTGCCGGCCTGGCACCCGGCGTTCGCCGAGCGCGTCAACCGTTTCGCGGACGCGGAGGCCCGCTACACCGAGGCCACCACCCGGCTCTGCGAACGGTTCGCGGCCGACTCGGTGGACGCGCTCTGGGACCGGCTGTTCGAGGTCGCGGACCACACGGACGCGGCCGGGCCCGCCGGCGCCGGCGGGCGGGGCTCCGCGGAAGAAACGCGGGCCGGGGCCGCGGAGGCGGCGGCCGGCACAGCGGAGGCGGCGGCCGGGGCCGGCGCTGCCCGCTTCGGCGCATGGTCGGAGATGGCCGGGCGCCTGGACGCCTACTTCGCCGTCGTCCGCGGCGACGCGGAGGCCGACGAGGGGGACCGGGCCCGGGAGGCGTATATGGCGTCCTGGGTGCGGGCGGCGGCCGAACGGGCCGACGGCGGGCCGGTGCTGGTGGTGACCGGCGGCTTCCACCAGCCCGCCCTGCGGGCCCTCACCGGCTTCTCCCCAGAGGGGCAACCGCAGCCCACCGGTGACGCCGGTTCCGGAGCCCGGGCCGAAACGGGAGCCACCTCCACGACCGGAGCCGAGCCCGAGCCCTGCGCCGCAACCGAGCCCGGCCCGGACACAAGGGGCGTAACGGGTTCCGGGCCGGCCCCCCGGAGCCGGGCAGGAGCCGGAACCGCAGCCGCAGCCGCAGCCGGGGCAGGGTCCAGGTCCGGGTCGGAGACCGGGTCCGGGGCAGGGGAGACCGGGACGAACACCGGGTCCGGAAGGCCGGGAGCCGGGGCCGGGACAGAGACCGGGTCGGGGTCGGAGGGCGAGCCCGGGGCTGAGGGCAAGTCCGGGCCCGAGTCCGGAACCCGCGCCGCGTGGCCCCGGGTGCCGGAGCCGCCGGCCGGGGCTCTGGCGGGCAGCTTCCTCGTCCCGTACTCCTTCCGGCAGTTGGACGCCTTCGCCGGATACCAGTCCGGTATGCCCTCGCCCGGCTACTACCAGCGGCTGTGGGAGGAGGGCCCCCGGGCCGCCGCCGACACGCTGGTGCGGGAGGTCGCCGGCCGGCTGCGGGAGCGGCGCCATCCGGTCTCCACGGCCGCGCTGATCGCCGCCCGCGCCCAGGCCGAGGGGCTGTCCCTGCTGCGCGGCCATCCCGTCCCCGCCCGGGTCGACGTGCTCGACGGGCTGGCCGGTGCCCTGGTCGCCGACGCCCTCGACCAGCCCCTCCCGTGGACCGCGCGCGGCACGCTCGCGCCGGGGAGCCATCCGGCGATCGTGGAGATGGTCGCGGTCTGCTGCGGTGACCGGACCGGCCGGCTCCACCCCGCCACCCCGGCCCCGCCCCTCGTCCATGACGTGGCCGCCGAACTGGAGCGCCTCGGTCTCGACGGCGAGCAGCCGGCCGTCCTGGACCTGACGACCCCGCGCGGGCTGGAACGGAGCCGCGCGCTGCACCGGTTGCGCGTGCTCGGTGTCCCCGGTCACGAGCGGAGATCCGGGCCGCGGCACGGGACGGAGGCGGTCTTCTCCGAGCGATGGGAACGGGTGCCGGCGCCCGGCCGGGACGCGGCGCTGGTGGAGGCCGGCGCCTACGGGGCCCGGCTGGCGGACGCCGCCGTGACGGCGCTGACCGAGCGCGCCCGCCGGGACGGCCCGGACGCGGGCGGGCTCGCGCGCACCCTGTTCGACGCCGTGCTGTGCGGAGTCGGGCCGCTGACCGAGGAGTTGCTGACGGTGCTGGCCGGCCGGGTGCGGGAGCTCCCCGAGCCGGGCGCGCTCGGCGAGGTGCTGGCGACCTCTCTCGGTCTGTGGCGCCACGACCGGGTGTACGGGGTGGCGCGCGGCCCGCTCCTCGCGGAGGTCGTGGACGGGGCGGCCGTCCGCCTGCTGTGGCTGCTGGAGGGGGTGCACGGCCCCTCGTCCGGCGTGGACACGGGGCGGCTCGCGGCGGTCGCGGCGCTGCGGGACGCGCTGCTCCACGCCCCGCGCCCGCTGTCGCTGGACCGGGAGACGGCAGCCGGCGCGGCCCACCGCGTCGCGGCCGACCGGCAGGCCCCGGCCGATCTGCGCGGCGCGGCCTTCGGCCTGGCCCGTGCCCTGGGCACGGAGAGCCAACCGGCGGCGGCGATGGCCGAGTTCGGCCCCGACGTACTGGGCGACTGGCTGGCCGGGCTGTTCGCCGTTTCCCGCGACGACATCGGCGATCTGGTCGGCGTGCTGGACCGGACGGTGGGCGGGATGAGCGAGAGCGCCTTCCTCGCCGCGCTGCCCGCCCTCCGCCAGGCGTTCGCGTTCTTCCCGCCCCGGGAGCGGGAGCGGATCGCCGGCCGGCTGCTGGACCTGCGCGGGGTGCGCGGTTCGGCCCGCGCCCTGCTGCGCACGGGTGGCGACCCGATGGCGCTGGCCGCCGCACGGGCGCTGGAGGACCGGGTCAGCACCCTGCTGACCCGGTACGGGCTCGGCACACCGCCCCGGCCGCAGCCGGGAGCGTCACCGGTGCCGGGTCCGGGCACCGGAACGGGAACGGGTCGGGAAACGGGAACGGAAGGACCGCCGCCGTCAGCAGCCGGTCCCGAGGCCGGGGGCGAGCCCGGGACCGCCCCCGCGGTCGTGGACGGACCGACCGGAGTCCCGGACGGTCCCGGCTCCGCGGCCGGCGGAACCCGGAGGACCGCCCGGCACCGGGCCGCGAAGGAACCCGGGCCCGCAGACGGGACCGGAACCGTGCACCGCCCCCGCCACGGGACCGGCGGGGGAACCCCGCCCCGGACCGCCCACGGCACGGAGGACGACCCGAAGGGAATCGACCGGTGACCGCACCCGACCCCGCCCTGGAGCGGTGGCGACTGATCCTCGGTTCACCCGCCGAGCGCTGCGCCGGACCGCTCGGCGCGGAGGCCGCCGCCCGCGACGCCGCGCTCGACTGGCTGTACGGCCGCGACCCGGAACTGGCCCGGCGCGGCATCCGCCGGCCCTCCCCCGCCGGCCGCGAGGGCGGCGACGGCCCCAGCGCCGTCACGGCCGTGGACTGGCTGGACGACGTGCACCGTCTCTTCCCCCGGGAGACGATCGAGCGGCTGGAGCGGGACGCCGTCGAGCGCTACGGCATCGAGGAGATCGTCACCGACCCGGCCGTGCTGGAGCGGGTCGAGCCGAGCCCGGCCCTCCTCCGCGCCGTCCTGCGCACCAAGCACCTGATGAACCCGGCCGTGCTGGCGGCGGCCCGGCGCATCGTGGAGAAGGTCGTACGGCAGCTGATGGACCGTCTCCGTCCGGAGGTGCACCGCGCGTTCACCGGCAGCCGCGACCGCCGTCCCTCCCGGCTGGCCGTCGCCCGCGACTTCGACTTCAGGACGACGGTCCGCACCAACCTCGCCCACTACCAGCCCGAGCACAAGCGGCTGATCATCGAGCGTCCCTCCTTCCGCTCCCGCACGCGCCGCCGGCTCCAGCAGTGGCAACTCGTCCTGCTGGTGGACCAGTCGGGGTCGATGGCCGGATCCGTCATCCACTCCGCCGTGACCGCCGCCTGCCTGTGGAATCTTCCCGGCCTCAAGACCCATCTCGTCGCCTTCGACACCTCGGTCGTGGACCTGACCGCCGATGTGCCGGACCCCGTGGAGCTGCTGATGCGCGTCCAGCTCGGCGGCGGCACCGACATCGCGCGGGCCGTGGACTACGGCGCCGGTCTCATCGACAACCCCCGCCGCTGCGTCTTCGCCGTCATCAGCGACTTCTACGAGGGCGGCGACCCGTACCGGCTCATCCACACGGTGCGGCAACTCGTCCAGCAGGGCACGACGGTGCTCGGCCTCGCCGCCCTGGACGAGGAGGCCAACCCCTCCTACGACCGGGAGCTGGCGGGCCGCCTCGCCCGGGAGGGCGCCCACATGGGCGCCATGACGCCGGGGCAGCTGGCCGAGTTCGTGGCGGAGCGGCTGGTCCGGTGACGGCGGGGAGGACGACGGCGCCCACGGCAGCCGTGCGAGCCGAGACGGAAGAGACGGGGAAAGCGGCGATGGATGCGGAGACGCCCGCGGACGCGGCGGAAGCGAGGGCGGCGATGACGGCGATGACGGCACTGAGCGGGAGGACCCGCGCCGACCTGCTGGCGCTCACCCCCGACACCCTTGCCGCCCTCACCAACCGCGGTCTGGTCAAGCGCGCGAGCAAGGACCTCGACGCCGGCCGCGCCCCGGTCCTGACGATCGGGGAGGACGGCCGGGTGCGGGCCGACTACGCCGGAGCCGCGGTGGCGGAACTCCCGCCGGGCGCGGGCCTGGACAACGGTTCCTGCGGGTGCGGTGCCACGGGTGTGTGCCGTCATCTCATCGGCCTGGTCCTCGCCTACCAGCGGACCGCTTCCGGGCACGGCACGATCGGCACACCCGCCGCACCCGATGTACCCGCCACGACAGCCGCTCCCACCGTCCCGGTCCCGCCGGGCGGCGTGGCCCCGTCCGCCACCGGCCCGGCCACGGCCGTCCGCCCCCGGGCCGGCCATGCCGACGGCGGAACCGCCCCCACCGTCCCGGCTCCCCGTGCCACCGGCCCCGCGCCCGCTCCGGACGGCGCACCCCCCACACCGACGCTGCCGACCCCTCTCACCCCTCCCACCCCGCCGAACCCACCGGCCGGCTGGTCGCCGGGCGCTTTCGACGACGAGACGCTGACGGCGGCCGTCGGCGCCCGTGCCGTCACCGCCGCCCGCCGCACGGCCCGCCGCGGCTACACCGCACGGATCCACCGCGCGGTCCCCGCCCCTTCCGAACCCGTGGCCCCGGACACCGCCGTCGGCCCGGGCCCGTCCTCCGGCCCTGCCGGGCCGTGGGTGGAACTGCCCACGTGCACCGTCCGGTTCCCGGTGCCCGGCGAGATCGGCTACGCCCTCACCGACGCGGCGGAGGCGGTACGGGGCGAGATGGTGGCCCTCGCCGTCTGGGCGTTCCGTGCGGCGGACGAGGCCGGGACCGGCGACGGCCCCGTCGAGGTGCACCCCCCTTCCCGCTCGGGCGGCACCACCCGCCGGGGCGCCCCCTCCTCCCCCGGCACCGCAGGCCACCCCGGCACCCTCGGCCACCCCGGCACCACCACGGCGCCTTCGGCCGCCGCGCCTCCCGCCACAGCGGGCACCGCCGGGACCCCGGGCGCACCCCGCCCCGAAGCCGCACCCGCCGGCCCGACCGCGCAGAACGCCCCGCAGACGGCCGGTTCCTCGGGTACCGCCGCGCCGGGCTCCCCGGACCCGGGCGCCCGGCCGCCCGGCACACGGGCCAGGACCCGGGCAGCCACCGCCACCCCTGGCGTCACGCGCGCAGACGCACCCGAACCCCTGCCCGCCGACGCACCCGCGACGCCCGCCCCCACCACTCCCCCGCCCCTCGCCACCGCTCTCGCCCTGGCCGACGACCTCCTCCTCGACGGCGCGGCCCACGCGGGCCCCGTGCTCGCCGCCGCGCTCCGCCGGACCGCGAAGTCCCTGACGGCCGCCTCCCTGCACTGGCCCGCCGCCGCCACCGCCGAACTCTCGGACCAGCTGGCCGCGTACACCGCGCGCGACGCCGCGCACGACCCGCTGCGCCACGCCGCGCTCCTCGCCGAACTCCACGCCCGCCACCGCGCCGCGGGCCGCACCCCCGGCGTGCTCGGTGAGCGCGAGGCGGCGGAGACGCCGCTGCGCCGGGTCCGGCTCACCGCTCTCGGCTGCCGCCTCTCCGGCACGCCCGAACACCCGGTGACGCAGACCTTCTTCGCGCACGCCGAGGCGGGCGTGGTGGTCGTCCTGCACAAGACCTGGCAGCCGTCCGACCGCCCGTGGGGCAGCCGCCGCGTTCTCGGTACGACCCTGGCCTCTCTCGCCGCGGGCAGTGTGGTCAGCGAAACCGCGCGGCGCACCGCGAGCCGCGCCCTCACCCTCACCCGCGGCCGGCTCGCCGTGACCACGGTCACCCCGCTGGGCCCCACGGCCTGGTCGGAGCTGCCGAGCACGCTTCTGGTGCGCGATCTGGCCGCGCACGCCGCGGAGTGGGACGACCGTCCGCCCCGGCTCGTCCGTCCCCGGGTCGAGGCGGAGACGGTGCGGGTCGTGGAGGTCTCCGAGGTGACCGGCATCGGCTACGACCCGGCCGCGCAGCGCCTGGAGGCGACCGTCCTCGACGCGGCCGGCAACACGGCCCTGCTCTCCTCACCGCACGAGCCCATGGCCCCCGCCGCGCTGGACGCCCTCGCCGCCGCGCTGGCCGGCGGCCCCCGCTATGTGGCCGGTGCCCTGCACCGGGACGGCGGCGGGCTCCGGATCACCCCGTACGCCGTCGCCGGCAGCACCGGCAGCGGAAACCGGAGCGGCACCGGCAGCGCGGACCCCGGCGGCATCACCGTCCCCCATCTGGCGGCCGGCGAGCCCGCGAACCTGCCGCTGCTCCCCGGCTCTCCCCCGCCGGACCCGGTGGCCGGCGCACTCGGCTCCGCCCTGGCCGCCCTGGCCGACGCGGCCCACCACGGGCTGCGCCATCTCACCGGCCCCGTGCGCACGGCCCTGGCCCGTTCCGCCGACGACCTCGCCCGCACCGGCCTGGCCGTCTGCGCCACCGCGGTGCGACGGCTCCTGGACTCCCTGCCGGGTCTGGAGGATGCCCCGGCCCGCTGGACCGACGCCCAGATACGCCTGCTCACCACCGCCGAACTCCACCGTCGCGGCTGAGCACCGGTTACGGAAGCGCCCGTCCCGGGACCGCCCGAGGGGAGCCGGGAAGGGGAGACGGCCCAGCAGACCCCGGGCCCGACGTGTCCATACGGGTCTGTACGGCCGTTGTACGGCCTCGGCGCGTGACCGGTGCACCGTGCGAGCGGTTGGCCGGCGGCCGCACTCCCGCGACGGTGCCCTCGACCCGGCCGCCGGGTCGAGGGCACCGCCATGCGGGGCCGACGAGCGTCAGAGCGGGGCGAGACGGGCCTTGAGCAGGCAGAACTCATTGCCCTCGGGGTCGGCCAGGACGTGCCACTGCTCTTCCCCGGTCTGGCCGATGTCGGCCGGGCGCGCACCGAGCTTCAGCAGGCGTTCGAGCTCGGCGTCCTGATCGCGGTCGGTGGCGTTGACGTCGATGTGCAGCCGGGCCTTGCCCTGCTCCGGCTCGTCCCTGCGGCTGAGGATGATCGTCGGCTGCGGACCGCCGAACCCCTCGCGCGGCCCGATCTCCACCATGTCGTCGCCCTCGCGGTCGAGCACGACGAAGTCCAGGACCTCGCACCAGAACCGCGCCAGCACCTCGGGGTCGCGGCAGCCGAGCACGAGTTCACTGATACGACATGCCATGAAACAAACCTGCTCTCAACGTGGGGACTGCCGGAGGCCGCACACGAACCTCATGGCCTCAGCAGTGAAAACCCCGCGACCGTACCGGACCCGGCGAGTACGGGCGAACTGATTTCGGGGCCGGCCCCGTGAACAACGGCCGCCCCTGCGGCCGGGCTTCACGCCCCGTGATGCAGCGGCCGCTGTCCCCCTCCGGGTCCGGGACGTCGGGAACCGCCGCGGGCGGTACGCGGCCCGGCCGGGGTCTCGCCGCCAAACCCGCCCCGAGCGGCGGTACGCGTCATTGGCGTGCCCCGTGGGGGCACTTGGGGCCGGTGCGCGCCCGCCGCCGGGAACTTCACCTCCCGTCCGATTCCGTGCGCGCTGCGCCGTTCGTGTCTCATCTCCGTCCCGGGCCTGGAGTGATGGAACGGGCCGTGGGTCCATGAGGGTAATCGGCCGGCCGGCCGTTCTCACCGCGGCCGGGCAGCGGGATGAGCCGTGCGCAGCGGGATGAGCCGTGCGGACAGCCCCTCCCCCCGCACAGCTCGCGCCGAGCGCAACGGCCGCACCACGGACGCCCGGAGCTCGGGTGGTCCGGGATTGCGAGAACCGGTACCGAGCCCGGTACCGGCCCGGGATGCCGGGTCCGGGTTCCGCCGCGGGCCCCCGGGGCGTCCAGCGCTCCGGGGCGATGACGGGCGGACCGGCCCCGTACAGCGAAAGGCCGTGTCATGTCCTACACCACGCTGACCACCATCACCGCCTCGCCCACGTCAACGGTCTACGGCCAGCCGGTCACCTTCACCGCCACGGTGCGCTCCTTCTTCCCGCCCGCCGGTACACCCACCGGCACCGTCACCTTCCAGATCAGCGGCCCGGGCGGCGGCACTTTCACGCGCACGCTGGACTCCCTGGGCCGGGCCCGGGTCACCCTCGGCACGCTCGGCGCCGGGACGCACTCGCTGACCGCCACCTACAACGGCTCGCCCGTCCACCAACGCTCCCAGGGGTCCTCCCTCTACGGGGTCGCCCGGGCCTCGACGGTCACCCGGGTGAGTTCCTCCCCCGACCCGTCCGCCCCCGGTGAGCCGGTCACGTTCACCGCCCGGGTGGAAGCCGTGCCACCCGGGTCCGGGACCCCCACGGGCAAGGTCGTGTTCGTCATCGATGCCCTGGGGGAGTTCACCGCCAAGCTCGACCCGAACGGCGTGGCCCGGGTCACCGTGCACGCGCTGCCCACCGGCAGCAGCAGCGTCACCGCCATCTACAAGGGCAGTGACAACTTCCTGCCGTCCTCGGGCAGCGGCACCCACATCGTCGAACCGGTGCGCTATCCGACCACCACCACGGTCGTCTCCGCCCCCGACCCCTCGGCGGTCGGCCAGCCGGTGACCATCACCGCCACCGTCACCCCGGGTCCCGGCACCGGCTGCCCCGGCCCCCCGTCCGGCACGGTGACGTTCGTCATCGGCGGCTCCGGTGGAGGCACATTCATCCGGAGCGTGGGGGCCGGAGGCACAGCCACCCTCACCATCTCCTCCCTGGACCCCGGCACGCACCCCGTCTCCGCCACCTACGGCGGCGATGCCTGCCACCGCGGTTCCGCGGGCGCCGACACGCACACCGTCGGCCAGGCCACGACCACCACGACCGTCGTCTCCGCGCCCGACCCCTCCGCCTTCGGCGAGACGGCCGTCTTCACCGCCACCGTCGCCCCGGTGCCGCCGGGCAGCGGCACCCCCACCGGCCACGTGGACTTCGAGATCGACGGGCTGACGCTCACCGGCACCCTGGTGGGCGGCGTGGCCACGGTCAGCACCGACGCGCTTCCCATCGGCGAGTACGACGTCACCGCCACCTATCCGGGCGACACCGGCTACGCGGGCTCCACGGGCTCCGACACCCACACCGTCGGCCCGGCGGCGACCACCACCACCGTCGTCAGCAGCCCCGACCCCTCCGCCTACGGCGAGCCGGTCACCCTCACCGCCACCGTCGCCCCGTCATCCCCGGCACGGGCACCCCGGCCGGCACCGTCCGCTTCGAGATCGCCGGGCCGTCCGGCACCATCGTGCGGACCGGCCAACTGGACCCCTCGGGCCAGGCAGTGGTCCTCCTGCAGGATCTGGAGGCCGATGAGTACACGGTCACCGCGGTCTACGAGGGCGACGCCACCTTCGCCGGCTCCTCCGGCACCGACACCCACACGGTCGTCCGGGCCGCCACCAGCATCCTGCTGGTCTCCTTCCCCGACCCCTCCGAGTACGGCCAGAACGTCACCTTCGAGGCCCTGGTGTCCTCCACCGTCCCCGGCGGGCCGGTGCCGACCGGTACGGTCACCCTCACGGTGGACGCCAACACCGTGGTCCTCAGCCTGGACGCGACCGGAGTCGCGCGGTTCACCACCGCCACCCTGCCCGCCGGCAGTTACACCGCCAACGCCGCCTACAGCGGTGACGAGAACCACGAACCGTCCAGCGGCACCGACCCGCACACCGTGGACCGCGCCGCGACCAGCACCCTCCTCTCCTCCGCCCCCGACCCCTCGGCCTTCGGCGAGGAGGTGGTCTTCCGGGTGACGGTGAGCGCGGCCGGCCCCGGGGCCGGCATCCCCACCGGCTCCGTCACCGTCACCGACAGCGCCGGCGGCACCGTCACCCTGGAACTGGACGAGACCGGTTCGGCCGAGGTGCGCAACGCCGGCCTGGCGGTGGGAACCTACAGCGGGACGGCCGAATACCTGGGCGACGCCAACTTCGCGCCCTCGTCGGGCAGCGACACCCACCGGGTCGACCGGGCGGGGACCACCCTCACCGTCACCACCGGCCCCGACCCGTCCGTCCTCGGCCAGCCGGTGACGTTCACCGCCACCGCCGCCCCCACCGCGCCCGGCACGGGCACCCCGACCGGTACCGTCGTCTTCCTCGTCGACGGCACGGAGCTGGTCGGCACTCTGACCGGCGGCACCGCCACGGTCACCGACAACTCCCTGCCCGTCGGGACCTACACCGTGACCGCGAGCTACGCCGGAGACGCGAGCTTCACCGGCGCCACGGGCACCGACACCCACACCGTCACCGCCGCGGGCACCACGACCACCGTCACCAGCAGCCCCGACCCCTCGGTGTTCGGCCAGCCCGTGCTCGTCACGGCCCAGGTCCATCCGGTGACGCCGACGGCGCTCGTGCCCGGCGGCACCGTCACCTTCACCGTCTCCGGCGGGGGCGGCACCACCACCGTCCCGGTGGACACCAGCGGCATCGCCACTCTCACCCTGCACTCTCTGCCCGCCGGGCCACACGACATCACCGCCGTCTACAGCGGCGACGCGAGCTTCACCGGCTCCACCGGCACCGACACCCACACGGTCACCGCCGCGGACACCACCACCACCGTCACCACCTCACCCGACCCCTCCGCGTCGGGCACGCCCGTGGCCATCAGCGCCACCGTGACGGCCGACCCACCCGGCTCCGGCACCCCCATCGGTACGGTGTTCTTCACCATCGACGGCATCCCGCAGGCCCCCGTCACGCTGGGCCCGGACGGCACGGCGATGCTCTTCACCTCCTCGCTGGGGCTGACCCCGGACCCGCACGTCATCACCGCCGACTACACCAGCGACACCGCGAACTTCACCGGCTCCTCGGGCTCCGACACGCACCGCGTGGTGGTGAACCCGCAGACCGCCACCACCGTCGCCTCCGCGCCCGACCCGTCGGTCTTCGGGGAGGCCGTCACCTTCACCGCCACCGTGACGCCCTCGGGCCCCGGCCCGGTCCCCACGGGCACGGTCACCTTCACCGTCTCCGGCGGCAGCGGCGGCGGCACGTTCACCCGGCCCCTCGACGGCACCGGCACCGCCACCCTCACCCTCAACGGCCTCAGCGTCGCCACCTACGCGGTCACCGCCACCTACAGCGGTGACGCCGTCCACACCGAGACGTCCACCGGCATCGACACCCACATCGTGAGCCGCGCGGCCACGCTCGTCTCGGTCGGGAGCTCCCCCGACCCGTCCGTGTTCGGCGAGCCGGTCGCCTTCACCGCCACCGTGACGCCGGTGGCCCCCGGCACCGGCACCCCAACCGGCGAAGTGATCTTCACCGTCGACGGCGTCATCACGCTCACCGGCATCCTCTCCGGCGGCACCGTCACCGTCACCGACGCCACGCTTCCCGCCGGACCGCACACCGTGCTCGCCGAGTACGTCGGCGACGAGAGCTTCACCGGCTCCACCGGTTCCGACACCCACCAGGTCGACCGGGCGGACACCACCACGACGCTCACCACCTCACCCGACCCCTCCGTCTTCGGGCAAACGGTCACCGTGACGGCCGCGGTCGCGCCGGCCGCCCCCGGCGCGGGCACACCCACCGGCACCGTCACCTTCACCCCCGGCGGCGGCGGTGCCACCACCGTCCCGCTCGGCCCGGACGGCACGGCCACCCTGGTCCTCACCGCACTGCCGGCCGGGGTCCAGACCATCGACGCCGTCTACAGCGGCGACCCCGGCCACAATCCCTCCGCCGGCAGCGACACCCAGACCGTCCTCCAGGCGGACACGGTGACCACGGTCACCAGCAGCCCCGACCCCTCGGTCTTCGGGCAGCCGGTCCAGTTCAGCGCCACCGTCTCACCCGTGGCGCCCGGCTCCGGCACACCCACCGGCACGGTCGTCTTCCAGATCGCCGGGCCCACGACGACGACGCTCACCGGCGGCCTGAACCCGAGCGGGATCGCCACGGTGAGCACCGGCACACTGCCCGCCGGGGACTACACCGTCACCGCCACCTACGGCGGAAGCCCGGACTTCACCGGCTCCGCAGGCACCGACACCCACACCGTGGGCAGGACCCTCACCCAGACCTCGGTGCTCACCGCGCCGGATCCCACGGTCTTCGGCCAGGACGTGCTCCTCGAGGCCGTGGTCGCCCCCATCGCCCCGGGCCAGGGGATCCCCACCGGAGCGGTCACCTTCGTCGACAGCGGCGGCGGCTCCGTCACCGTCCCGCTGGACGCGACCGGCGTCGCCCGGACCACCACCAGCACGCTCCCGGCGGGGAGTTACCTCGTGGACGCGTTCTACGGCGGCAGCGCGGACTTCGCCCCGTCGAGCGGCGCGGACACCCACACGGTGGACAAGGCCGCCACGCGAACGGTCATCACCGTCACCCCCTCCCCGTCCGTCTTCGGCGAGGAGGTCCTGCTGCGGGCCGTGGTGACCTCCATCGCCCCGGGCGCGGGGGTGCCGACGGGCTTCGTCCTCATGACGGAACCCGGCGGTGTGACCTTCCTCGTGCCGCTGGACGCGAGCGGTGTCGCCGAGGTCCGCACCACGGAGCTCGCGGTGGGCTCGTACAGCGGCACCGCCACCTACCAGGGCGACGCCAACTTCCTGCCCTCCACCGGCGCCGGCACCCACACTGTCAACCGCGCCGACACCACGACCACGGTCACCACCGGCCCCGATCCGTCCGTCTTCGGGCAGGAGGTCACCCTCACCGCCACCGTGGCGCCGGTGGCCCCCGGCGCCGGAACACCCACCGGCACGGTCACCTTCACCGTCGACGGCACCACCACGCTCACCGCCGCCCTGTCCGGCGGCACCGCCACCGCCACCATCTCCACCCTGCACACCGGCCCCCACACCATCACCGCCTCCTACGCCGGCGACGCGAGCTTCACCGGCTCCAACGGCTCCGACACCCACCAGGTGGACCAGGCCGCCACCACGACGACCGTCATCAGCAGCCCGGACCCGTCGGTGTTCGGCCAACCGGTCGTCCTCACCGCCGCGGTGCAGCCGGTGCTCCCCGGCGCGGGGGTCCCCACCGGATCGGTCACCTTCGTCATCAGCGGCGCCGGCACGTTCACGGTCCCGCTGGACACCTCCGGCACCGCCACCCTGAGCACCGCCACGCTGCCCGCCGGGTCCCTCACCGTCACCGCCACCTACGGCGGCGACCTCGACCTCACCACCTCCAGCGGCACCGACACGCACACGGTTTCCCCGGCGGCGACCACCACCACGGTGACCACCAGCCCCGACCCCTCGGCGCTCGGCGACCCCGTCACCATCCGCGCCACCGTCACCGCCGACCCGCCCGGCTCGGGCACCCCCACCGGCGACGTGGTCTTCACCATCGACGGCATCCCGCAGACCCCGGTCCCGCTGGACGCGAACGGCACCGCCGTCCTCCTCACCAGCTCCCTCGGCCTGACCCCCGACCCGCACACCATCGAGGCCCAGTACCTGCCCGGCACCGGCGACTTCGCCGGTTCCTCCGGCTCGGACACCCACCGGGTGGAGGTCACCCCGCAGACCACGACGGTGGTCACCTCCTCCCCCGACCCCTCCGTCTTCGGCGAGACGGTGACCTTCACCGCCACCATCACCCCGGCCGGCGCGGGCCCGGTCCCGACCGGGACGGTGACCTTCACCATCAGCGGCGGTGAGGGCGGCGGGTCGTTCACCGTGCCGGTGGACGCGAGCGGCACCGCGACGCTCACGCTGGACACGCTGAGCGTCGCCGACCACGCGGTGACCGCCGCCTACAGCGGCGACGGGACGTACGATCCGTCCAGCGGCTCGGACACCCATCTGGTGAACCAGGCCGCCACGCTCGTACAGGTCACCAGCTCACCCGACCCCTCGGTCTCCGGCCAGGAGGTCACGCTCACGGCGACGGTGGTGCCCATCGCCCCCGGCGCCGGCACGCCGACCGGCCAGATCACGTTCACGATCGACGGCACCACCACGCTCACCGCCGCCCTGTCCGGCGGCACCGCCACCGTCACCATCTCCACCCTCACCCCCGGCCCGCACACCATCACCGCCGAGTACGCGGGCGACCAGAGCTTCACCGGCTCCACCGGCACCGACACCCACCAAGTGGACCGGGCCGGCACGGAGACCGCCGTCACCAGCGGCCCCGACCCGACGGTCTCCAGCCAGCCGGTGACGTTCACCGCCACCGTCACCGCCCAACCGCCCGGCGCCGGCGTCCCGACCGGGACCGTCACCTTCACCTTCGGCAACGGCAGCGGCACCGGGCCGACCGTGGTGCCGCTGGACCCCTCCGGCACCGCAACCCTGACCACCGGCGCGCTGCCCGTCGGCCACTACCTCGTCACCGCCACCTACAACGGCGACGCGGCCTTCACCCCGTCCTTCGGCGTGGACACCCACAACGTCGAACGGGCGGCCACCCGGATCGACGTCACCAGCAGCCCGGACCCCTCGGCGTACGGGCAGTCGGTGGTCTTCCTCGCCACGGTCGCCCCGGTGGCCCCGGGCGCGGGCACTCCCGGCGGCACGGTGGTCTTCGAATTCAGCGGGCCGACGACGCTGACCCTCACCGGCACGGTCGGCGTGAACGGCGTCGCGGAGGTGGGCACCGGCGAGCTCGACGCCGGGGAGTACACGGTCACCGCCACCTACAGCGGTGACAGCGGTTTCCTGCCGGTCATCGGCAGCGACACGCACACCGTCTCCCGGGCCGCCACCCAGACCGTGCTGGTGTCCACACCCGACCCGTCGGTCTACGGCCAGGAGGTTCTGTTCGAGGCCGTGGTGTCGGCCGTCCCACCGGGCGCGGGGACACCGACCGGCTCGGTCACCCTCGCCACCAGCCGCGGCGACAGTGTCGTCCTGCCGCTGGACGCCAATGGCGTCGCCCGGTTCACGGACAGCACCTTCCCGGCCGGCAGCTACACGGCCGACGCCTTCTACAGCGGGGACGCGAACTTCGCGCCGTCCAGCGGCGCCGACACCCACGTGGTCGACCGGGCCGCGACGGAGACGGTCATCACCGTCACGCCCACCCCGTCGGTCTTCGGCGAGGAGATCCTGCTGCGGACCGTGGTCACGGCGGTGTCCCCGGGCGCGGGCGTTCCCACCGGCACCGTGGTGCTGACCGAGCCCAGCGGCGTGTTCTTCACGGCGGAACTGGACGAGTTCGGTGTCGCGGAGGTCCGCACCACCGAGCTGGCGGTGGGCTCCTACAGCGGCACCTCCGCCTACCAGGGAGACGCCAACTTCCTGCCCTCCAGCGGCGCCGGGACGCATGTGGTGAACCCGGCGGACACCACGACCACCGTCACCAGCAGTCCGGATCCGACCGTCTTCGGGGAGCCGGCCACCTTCTCCGCCACCGTCGCACCGGTGGCGCCGGGCGGCGGCACCCCGGCGGGCGAGGTGACGTTCACCATCGACGGCACGATCACCCTGACGGGCACCCTGGTCGGGGGGACCGCCACGGTCACCACCAGTGCGCTGTCCACCGGTCCGCACACCGTCTCGGCCACCTACGTGGGCGCGGGGGACCCGAGCTTCAACAGCTCCACCGGCACCGACACCCACCAGGTCAACCAGGCCGGCACCACCACCACGCTCAGCAGCAGTCCGGATCCGTCCTACGTCGGCCAGCCCGTCGTCTTCACCGCCGCCGTCACCGCCAACGCACCCGGCAGCGGCATCCCCACCGGCACCGTCACCTTCACCATCACCGGACACGGCACCACCACCGTCCCCGTCGACACGGACGGAACCGCCCACCTCACCGTCAACACCCTCCCCGCCGGCGCCCAAACCGCCACCGCCACCTACAACGGCGACACCGACTACACCCCCTCCACCGGCACCGACACTCAGCAAGTCCTGGCCGCCCTCACCACCACCACCGTCACCACCAGCCCCGATCCGTCCGCCCTCGGCAGCCCCGTCACCGTCATCGCCACCGTCACCACCGACCCACCCGCCTCCGGCACCCCCACCGGCAGCGTCGTCTTCACCATCGACGGCACACCCCGGCCCCCCGTCCCCCTCGACCCGAACGGCAACGCCGTCCTGATCACGAGCGACCTCGGCCTCACCCCCAGCCCCCACCTCATCACCGCCGACTACACCCCCAACACCCCCGACTACACCACCTCCACCGACACCACCACCCACACCGTCGAACTAGCCCCCCAAACCACCACCACCGTCACCTCCACCCCCGACCCCACCGTCTACGGCGAAACCGCCACCTTCACCGCCACCGTCACCCCCAACGCCGCCGGCCCCACCCCCACCGGCACCGTCACCTTCACCATCAGCGGCGGCACCGGCGGCGGCACCTTCACCCAACCCCTCGACGGCACCGGCACCGCCACCCTCACCCTCGACACCCTCAGCGTCACCGAACACACCGTCACCGCCACCTACAACGGCGACACCACCTACGACCCCTCCACCGGCGCCGACACCCACCAAGTCACACCCGCCAACACCACCACCACCGTGACGAGCTTCCCGGACCCCTCGGTGTCCGGGCAGAACGTCACCCTCACCGCCACGGTGGCACCCGTGGCTCCCGGCGCCGGCACCCCCCAGGGCCTGGTCACCTTCCTCATCGACGGCACCACCACCCTCACCGCCACCCTCACCGGCGGCACCGCCACCACCACCATCAACACCCTCACCCCCGGCCCCCACACCATCACCGCCACCTACACCGGAACCGGCGACCCCAGCTACAACCCCTCCACCGGCACCGACACCCACCAAGTCAACCCCGCCAACACCACCACCACCCTCACCAGCAACCCCGACCCCTCCGTCTACGGCCAGCCCATCGTCTTCACCGCACAGGTGCTCCCGGAGGCCCCGGGGACCGGTATCCCGACCGGAACCGTCACCTTCGTCATCAGCGGCGGCGGGGGAACGTTCGTCCGTAACGTGGACGAGACCGGCCACGCCACGCTGACCGTGCCCGTCCTCCCTGCCGGGAGCTACACGGTCACGGCCACCTACGGCGGCGACACGGGCTTCAACCCGTCGTCCGGGACGGACCCCCACACGGTGAACGCGGCCGACACCGCGACCTCGGTCACCGGCACACCGAACCCCTCGGTCTTCGGGGAGCCGGTCACCTTCATCGCCGTCGTCCAGTCCGTCTCCCCCGGCAGTGGCACCCCCACCGGGGATGTCGTCTTCACCATCGGCGGCGGAGGCGGGGGAAGCTTCACGGTGACGCTGGACACCGACGGCATCGCCCAACTCACCCTCAGCACCCTGGATGTGGGCCCGCACACCGTCACCGCCGACTACGAGAGCGACGACGGCAACTTCAACGACTCCACGGGCGGCACCACGCAGATCGTCAACCTGTCGCCGACGACCACCACGGTGACCTCCGCGCCGGACCCCTCGGTCTTCGGGGAACCCGTCACCTTCACCGCCACCGTGGCCGCGACGGTGCCGGGCGCCGGCACGCCGACCGGCACCGTGACCTTCGTCATCGACGGCATCACGACCGTCACCCAGCCGCTGGTGGCCGGCGTGGCCACCCTCACCAGCAGCTCGCTGGAAATCGGTCCGCACACGATCCAGGCGTCCTACAACGGTGACGCGCTCTTCGCGGCCTCCGGCGGCGCCGACACTCACACCGTGGACCGGGCGCCGACCACGACTGTCTCCGCCTCGTCCCCGAACCCGTCCCTTCCCGGCCGGCTGGTGACCTTCACGGCGACGGTGACACCGGTGCCCCCGGGAACCGGAACTCCCACCGGCACCGTCACCTTCGTCATCGGCGGTGGCGGCGGCGGAACCTTCACCGCACCGCTGATCGGCGGCGTGGCCACCATCACGAACCGGGGCCTGACGCTCGGCCCGCACACCGTCACCACCACCTACAACGGCGACGCACGTTTCGCCCCCTCCACCGGCTCCCACGTCCACACGGTGGCCAGCGCCTGACACGGCCCCGTGCCCCGGCCGGCCGCCCAGCCCTGCGGCGGCCGGCCGGGGCACGGCCTGATCGTGCCGCGCCCGGGGCTCCGGGCCGGCCTCCGGCGCCGGTCTACTTCCCGCCGCCGGCAGCGGGGCGGCCGATGCGCACCCGCCAGGTCTCGGGTCCCTCCTCCAGGTAGTCCCAGGTGAAGTCGCCCTTGTGCTCGGCGTCGAACTGGTAGTACAGCGGCTTCGGGTCGTGGTCGTTGACGAGCACGAAGCCCTCGCCGGTTCCCAGCGCGGTGTAGTTCTCGAAGATCAGCGCGTGGCGGCGGGCAGGTGCCTCACTGCGCACGTCGAGCTGCTTGTCCTCAATGGCCATGGCGGTCTCCTTCGCGTTCTCCGACCGCGGACACGGGGTGTGGCGCGGACGTCCCGGTTACGGGCCGGCGGGCCGGACGGTGCGTGGCCCTCGGGACGGCCGCACAGCCACCGTCCCGATCACCGCACACCACCATTTCACCAAGCCTGGCTCGTTTTAACCAAGAGAACTGTATAAAACCATCCGGACAACACGGAAGGCGGGGTGGGGCGAGACCCGGGCGGGCCCTGTATCAGCGGACGACGTCGAAGACGTTCTTCTGCACGCCGTTGGCATAGGCCTCGTGCTCGACCAGCTTCAGCTTCTGCGTGTCCTTGTCCGTCGTGCTGAAGAGCCGCTTGCCCGCGCCGAGCAGGAGCGGGAAGACCAGCAGGTGGTAGCGGTCGATGAGGCCGGCGTCCGAGAGGGCGCGGTTCAGGGAGGCGCTGCCGTGGACGATGATGGCGCCGCCCTCGGTCTCCTTCAGCGCGGCGACCTCGTCGAGTGAGCGCAGGATCGTCGTCTCGCCCCAGTCCGAGACGAGGTCGTCCTCGCCGAGGGTGGTGGACACGACGTACTTCGGCATCACCTTGTATCCGGCGAAGTCCTCCATGCCGGGCCACACCGGGCTGAACGCCTGATAGCTGATCCGGCCCAGCAGCATCGCCGTGGCTTCCTCCTGCTCGCGGTCCTTGATGTCGTATGCCTCGGGGAGGAACTCGACGTCCTTGAAGGTCCATCCGGCGTTCCGGTAACCGGGCTCGCCGCCCGGGGCCTCCACGACGCCGTCGAGCGACATGAAGGCGGTGCTGATCAGGGTGCGCATCTCAGTTCCTCGGTGTCTCGTGTCCAGCTTTCGGCAGAGTCGGCCGGCGCGGGTTCCCGCCGCACTCGCGGCCGCGGCGCACCAACCATGATCTCTGACCGCCGGGCCCGGAGAAACTCATCGGCCGCCGCCCCCCCTTTTTCGGCGGATTCGGCGATCCCGGCCACCCCGGGGAGCGAGCCCCGCACCTCCCGGCCGCGAGAGGTACCGGCGGCGCGGCAGGGACGGCCGGCGCTCCGGCGCAACGGAGGCCATCGGAGCACCCGCCGGGCGACCGGGCGCCCCGGGTCCCGTCGGGGATGCCCGGGGCGCGTGCTGCCGCCGCTGCACGAGGCACGGGCGGGCCGGCCGGATGGTCCGCGCTATCCGTGCTGCCCGGGCCGGTAGTCGCCGGCAGGCTGCTGGGTGATGACGTTCAGGCGGTTGAAGGTGTTGATGACGGCGATGTGGCACACCAGGACCGCAAGCTGATCCTCGTCGTAGTGCTTGGCCGCGTTCGCCCAGACCTCGTCCGGGACGCCACCGGCCGCGTCGGCGACACGGGTGCCCTGTTCGGCCAGCTCCAGCGCGGCGCGTTCGGCCTCGGTGAACACCGTGGCCTCCCGCCAGGCCGCGACCAGGTTGAGGCGGGTGGAGGTCTCCCCCGCGTGCGCGGCCTCCTTGGTGTGCATGTCGATGCATCCGGCGCAGCCGTTGATCTGACTGGCGCGGAGCAGTACCAGCTCACGCGTCGCGGGCGGCAGCGTCGATTCCGTGAGCGACTGGGCCGCCGCGATGAGGTGCTTCAGGAACGTGCCCGCGACGGGACTGCCGAAGGGGTTCAAGCGAGCTTCCACGGTGAACTCCTGTGTCGTTGCCGGTGGTTACACCTCCTCGACGGAACGGCCCGGCGGGATGTGACAGGAGCGAAGGTGACGTGCGTCTCCCCGGGCGCGCCCCCGGCGGCGGTGTGCGGAGAACCCACTGCTTTGTGCCAGGTGGCTCTGCCCGTTCGGCCGGGAGGCCGCCGTCACCGCAGGCGGGCCGGAGGTGGTTCGACGACGGCGTCGGTGCCGTGGTCGCGGGTCGCGCGCAGGGACGCGAGGAGTTGGAGACGCTCGGCGTCCGCGCTGCCCGGTTCGGCCGTGTAGACGAGGAGGACGGGACCCGGGTTGCCGGGCAGCGGGTAGCTGTCCCAGTTCAGGGTGATCTCACCGGCCTCGGGGTGCCGGAAGAGTTTGGTTCCGTGGACGGTCTCCCGCACGTCGTGGCGGGCCCACAAGCTCCGGAAGTCTGTGCTGTGGATACTCAGTTCGCCGATGAGCGTCGTGGCGCGCGGATGACTCGGATCCTCCGCGACGGCGGCGCGCAGCATGCCGATGTAGTCCAGGGCGAGGCGTTCCCAGTCCGGGCAGCGCAGGCGGGCCTCGGGATCCCGGAACAGTTGGACGACCATGTTGCGTTCCGCCGGGGGCACGGTGGCGGGATCGCCCAGCAGGGCTTCGGCCAGCCGGTTCCAGGCGAGCACGTCGAGGTGGCGGCCGAGCACCAGCGCAGGAGTGGCCATGACGTGCAGCAGCCGCCGGGTGCTGTCGGGGACGCGTTCGGGACCGCGGCGGACGGGAGCGGACGCCGCCGGCCGGCGCGCGGCCCGGGCGAGGCCGAACAGATGCCGGCGTTCCTCGTCGTCCAGGTCCAGTGCGGAGGCGATGGCATAGAGGGCGTCATCGGACGGCCGCCCCCCGCGGCCCTGTTCCAGGCGCTGGTAGTAGTCGGTGCTCAGCCCGGCCAGCAGGGCGATCTCGTCACGGCGCAGGCCGGTCACCTTGCGCCGGCCGCCCGGTTCCAGGCCGACGTCCTGTGGACGCAGCCGGCTGCGCCGGGCGCGGAGGAAGTCGCCCAGTTCTCGCGCGTACGGATGATCGGTGGCCATGCCCCCAGTGTGCGCGCCGGTCTCCGCCCGAAGGTAGGTCCGGCATTCCCAGGCAACGGTGTACGACGAAGCCGGGGCCGCCCGTTCCTACTCTCGTCGCGAACGGTCCCCGACAGTCCCGGCATCCCAGGAGCATCACCATGGCCGCATGGAGCACCCGCCAGATCCCCGACCAGCACGGCAGAACAGCCGTCGTGACCGGCGCGAACTCCGGCCTCGGCCTGGTCACCGCGACCGAACTGGCCCGGCACGGGGCGCAGGTCGTGCTCGCCGTGCGCGACGTCGCGGCCGGCGCGCGGGCCGCCGCCCTCATCGGGGACGCGGTGCCGCGGGCACGGACCGAGGTGCGCGGACTGGACCTGGCCTCGCTGTCCTCGGTCCGGACGTTCGCGAAGGAGCTGACCGCCGACTACCCGGCGGTGGACCTGCTGGTCAACAACGCCGGACTGGTACTCCTCGGCCCGGCACACACCACGGCCGACGGATTCGAACTCCATCTCGGCACGAACATGCTGGGCCACTTCGCCCTCACCGGCCTGCTGCTGGACACACTCGCCCGGGCCGACGCCGCCAGGGTGGTCGGCCTCAGCTCCATCACCCACAAGAACGCCCGCCTCGACTTCGACGACCTCATGTCACAGCGCGCCTACGACGCGGCCCGCGCGTACGGCCGCTCCAAACTGGCCACCACCGTCTTCGGCCTGGAACTCGACCGCCGGCTGCGCGCCGCCGGCTCACGGATCACCAGCGTCCTCGCCCACCCCGGGCTCTCCCGGTCCAATCTCACACCCCGGGCCTGGGAACATCGCGGGCGCGCGGGACGGATCGTCGCACGGGGCGGCCTCCTGCTGACCCAGCCCGCGGAGCGCGGAGCACTGCCCCAGCTCTTCGCCGCGACCGCGCCCGGTGTCCGCGGCGGACAGTTCTTCGGACCGTCCGGGCCCTGGGAGCTCCGCGGCGACGTCACCGAGGTCCGCCCCAGCACCGAAGCCGCCGCACCGGCCACCGGACAGCGCCTGTGGACCGCCGCCGAGAACCTGACCGGCGTCGCGTACCTCTGACCGGACGCCACGGCCGGTCCCGGACTCGGATGAGGATCCCCGCGGGAGCTCTCGGCACAACTGGTCGTAGCCCAGCGAGACACGCGGAGCTACACTGGTTTCATGAAAACGATCAGCCAGCGCGAGTTCCGCAACAATTCCGCGGCCGTCATGGACGCGGTCGAGGCGGGCGACGTTTACCACATCACACGGAACGGCACGGAGGTCGCCGAACTGCGCCCCATCCGCCGCAGGCGCGGACTGAGCGCCGAGGAGCTCGTGGAGCGGCATCGCGGACTCCCCCGTGTCGACTATGCGGCTATGCGCCGGGAAGGAGACGAGTTCTTCGGCTCCGAGGAGCGCGTCGACGAGGACCCGTGGCAGCGCCACCGTGGCTGACCGCTTCCCCTCCGGGGTTCTGGACACCTGCACCTACATCGACCTGGGTCTGCTCGATCCTGCGGCCCTGCCCGCCACTCCCGAGCTCACCGCCGTCACCATGGCCGAACTGCAGCAGGGCGTGGCGGTGGCCCAGGACCCCGCGGTCAGGGCTGCAAGGATGGAGAAACTGGGGGCAGCCGTCGCCGACTTCGATCCCCTGCCCTTCGACGGCGACGCTGCCGCGCGCTACGGCACTCTGGTGTCTCTCACCCTCGCAGCCCACCGCAATCCCCGGCCCCGCAGACTGGACCTGATGATCGCCGCAATCGCCTCCGTCCACGGTTTGCCGCTGTTCACCCGCAATCCGGATGGCTTCGAAGGGCTCGACAGCGCGGTGACCGTCGTAGCCCTCTGAGCTGCCCGCCGCGGGGACGGGAGACGCCGGGAGCACCGCCCCCGGGCGGAGCCGGGCGCCCCGGGTCCCCGTCGAGGGATGCCCGGGGCGCGTGCTGCCGCCGGTGCACGAGGCACAAGCGGGGCCGGCGGGCCGGCCGGACGTGCCGCGTCACCCGTGCCGCACCGGCCGGAGGGCCGGTTCGCCGCCGGCCGTGCGCCGGCCGCGACCGGCTAGGAGTAGTTCCAGCGCTGCCCGTCGGCGCGCTCCTTGCAGTAGATGATCCGTCCGCCGGCGTCGTGGGTCTGCATGCCGAGGTGCTTGTTGGCGCAGAACTGGCCGGCCCGGTAGCAGTTGCCCGCCGGGGACGTCAGTTCGCACCCTCCGGCCCCCTGGCCGGTGTCGCCACTGCTGCCGGAGCCGCCGGAGTCTCCGCCCGACGAGCCACCCGGCGAACCGCCGGATCCGCTGTCGCGCGCCGGGGCCGGCGGGGTGTAGGAGGGGTCGTTCGTCCGGTCCTTGTAGGCGCCCTTCGCCGACGGGCAGGAGCCGCCCTCGACCACCGTGAGCTTCGTCTTGGTCCCGGGCTTGATGTCGCTGCCGGCCTTGAGTGACTGGAAGCAGACCGTGTAGTCGTCCGGGTCGTCCTCCACGTCGGCCGGGGCGACGGTGACGTCCTTGTACGCCGAGTCGGCACTGATGCCGTCCTCGCTCAGCCCGGCCTTCGTCAGCGCCGTGACGGCCTTGGCGTAGACCGCGCCGGTGACGTCGGGGGCCTGGGGCCACGCCAGGGCGCCGCCGTCCTTCTTCGGGCAGAGCGCGCCCTCCTCGACGGCTCCGTAGTCGACCGTGCCGTAGCCGATGTCCTCGAAGCAGACCGTCCAGCTCCCGGAGGGGTCGGCGTCGCCCTTGTTGGCGTTGTGCGCGGACGGGGTGTACCCGGCGGCCTCGGCCGCCTTCCGCGCCTTCCCGAGCTGTGTTCCCTTCTGGGACGGCATCCGCTCCGGCTTCGCCGTCACGGTCGTGGTGGCCGTCGCCGTGACCGTTTTCCTCGGCTCCGCCTGAGGATCTCCTCCGGAGCAGGCCCCGAGCAGGGCGACGGCCAGGAGGCCGAGGACAGCGGATCGTCCGCGTGTCACGGTCCGGCCGGCTATCCGCTGTCTCCGCGGTGCCTTCCGCCCGGTGTGCAGGTGTGTCATGACGTACTCCCCCTGATGCCGCCCGCAGATGTGATGAACTGCGGTGCAGCTTAGCCTTGTTGACACAGTCAAGAGGCGATACGTCGGATACCCGCGAAATTTTGCCCGTCGGTGAAGGACCCGGCGGCAGGCGAGCGGCTCCGCCGGGACCGGACGGACGCCGCGCCCCCGCACGCGTCCGGTCCCGCTGCCCGGGTGTCCTGGCGGCAGCGGGGCCGGCTCCGGTTCACCAGGTGTGCGCCACGTCGACCACGAGGTGGTTACCCGTCTGGAAGACCCGGAACGGCAGCCGGGCGCGGACGCCCAGCCCCACCTGGGTCTGGCCCTCGAAGCTGCCGGCGACCACGACGTCCCGGAAGGTCCGGTACCCGTCGACGTTCACCTTCGTCTCCGGCAGGGTCGGCTCCATGGTTTCCGGGTCGTAGGCGGGCGCGAAGGCCACGACCTCCAGAATCGCGCCGCCCTTGACCGGAATCAGGTCACCCGAGCCGTCCTGGTGCACCTGGCTGACGTAGTGGACGTAGTAGCCGATCCGGTCGGCCGCCGTGCCGTCGATGTCGAAGACCAGACGGTCGTAGCAGTCGTGCCGCCCGCTCCTGATGCCCACCAGCGGCCGGTAGTCCGAATCCCACTCGGCCTTGACCATGCTCCCCCAGGTCACGGAGCAGTTCTCCGCAGCCGCCGGGGCTGCGCCCGCGGCCGGAGCCGTGGCCGCCGCCAGACCGGCGACCGCCAGAATCAGTGCGGCCAGTGTGCCGCTCAGTCGTCGCATGACTACCCCCCAGTAGTTCGCTGTACCTCTGTGACCGGTGAGACAAGCGACGCCCTCGAATTGTTGCCCGACATACCGGCCAACCTGGCACGGTCCCCGAGCGGTACCCCGTGGGAGCGGGGAGCCGCGGCTCCCCGCCCGCGTGCGGGAACGGAGCCGGTTCCGCGGGGAGTCAGGGCTCCGGGCGGCCGAGCGCTCGTCCGGGGCGCACGAGCATGAACGGCGGCCCCGCCCACGCGCCCTGTGATTGGCGGCTTTCGGCCTGACCCTCCGGGTCCGGGAGGGGCACAATGGCAGGAACATGCCATAGGAGCCCGCCGTGAGGAGCCGCATGCGTTCCGAGAGCCCCCTTCGCACCGCCGTCCGGGCCGTCGTCGTCCTGGCGCTGCTCCTCGGCTGGTCCGCCTCCGCCGGGCCGGCCGCCCATGCCGGGGAACGAGCGGGGCAACAGGCGGCCTTGACGGTGCGCGGGGGCGACACCCTCTACAGCAACGGCACCCGCTGCACCGTGGGCTTCAACGCCCGCTCCGGCTCCACGGTGTACGCGTTCGTGCCGGGCCGGTGCGCACAGGCCGCCGGCACCACCTGGTACGCCGACGCCGCCCGGACCGTCGATGTCGGCGTCACCGCAGGAGTGAGCTTCCCGGGCAACGACTACGCGAGCATCCGGTACACCAACACGGCGGTCGCCCACCCGGGCGAGATCTCGCTGGGCGCCGGCGCCGGTACCCGGGACATCACCAGCGCGGCGCATCCCGTCGTCGGGCAGGCGGTCTGCCACGTCGGGCGGATCACCGGACACCGCTGCGGAATCGTCCAGGCCGTGAACGTCACCGTCAACTACAGCGGGGGAACCGTCTACGGACTGTTCCGGTCCACCATCTGCTCCGAGCCCGGAGACGCCGGCGGTCCCGCCTTCTCCGGCGGCACGGCTCTCGGCGTCATCGTCGGCAGCAGCGGGAACTGCAGCTCGGGAGGGGTCACCTACTACCAGCCGGTGACCGAGTGGCTGTCGGCGTACGGCCTGAGCGTCTACTGAGCCGGCCGAGCCGCGCCGACCGGGCGGGCGGAAAACGGCGGACCGAGCGGGGCGAAGCTCCCGGCGGACGGAGCCGGCTCCGCCGGCCCGCCACTCCGCAGGCGTCGCATGCTGCAGCGCCACCGCGGAGGGCTACGGCCCGTCAGGCTGCCCCACCCGCGCCTCGCAGCGGCGCTCCACGGCGACCGCGCAGGCCACGAGACAGCCCAGCGCCGGTGCCGCCAGCGGCAGTTGCTGTCCGGCCGCCACGGCGACGACGGCCAGCCCGCCGATCAGCAGGGCCGAACCGCCCGGATCGGTGACGCAGGTGCGGCGCAGCGCCCCGGCCGCCGCCCGGGCCCAGCAACCGCCGGGCTCCCGCCCCGCCGCCGTCCGCAGCCCGGTGACGGTCAGCACGGCCAGCCCGGCCCAGGCAGCGGCGGCCATCGGCACGGCACCGGGCAGCGCGCCCGAGCCGGCCACCCACAGGTCCACGGCGAGCAGCGCGATCCCCGTCCACCACAGCAGGGACCAGCCCAGCCCGGTGCGCACCGCCTCGCGCAGCCCGGCCGCGAACTCCCGCCGGGTGCACCGCTCTCCCGCCAGATGACGGCGCAGATGGCCGCAGCCGGCGGCGAAGGCCGGCAGCAGTGTGACGAGGGGCAGCGCGGCGATCAGCACCCACACGCCCGTCAGCAGGCATTCGGCGAAGAGCGCGAAGCGGGCCCCGCCCGGTGTTTCCCCCTCGCGGACGGCCGCGCGGACACCCGCGCCCCGCCGTGCGTCCCCGCCCATGGCGGCCTCAGCCCTTCAGTCCGGAGGTGGTGGCGCCCTCGACCAGGAAGCGCTGGAAGGCGAGGAAGAAGAGCAGCACGGGCAGCAGCGCGAGCAGCGACATGGCCATCATCCCGCCGTAGTCGGCGAGCGTGTCCTGGTCGATGAAGAGCTTCATGCCCAGCGCGACCGGGTACTTCTGCGGGTCGTTGAGGTAGATCAGCGGGCCCATGAAGTCGTTCCAGGTCCAGATGAAGGTGAAGATGGTGCTGGTGATCAGGGCCGGGCGGCAGAGCGGCAGCACGACGCTCCAGAAGATCCTCGGATGGCCGCAGCCGTCGAGCCGCGCGGCCTCGTCCAGTTCGCGCGGCAGCCCGCGCATGAACTGCACCATCAGGAAGACGAAGAAGGCGTCCACGGCGAGGTACTTGCCGAGCAGCAGCGGCACATAGCTGTCCACCAGTCCGAGCTTCTGGAAGACGATGTACTGCGGGATCAGCAGGACGTGCACCGGCAGCAGCAGCGTCGAGATCATCAGCCCGAACATCACGGCACGCCCGGCGAAGCGGATGCGGGCGAAGGCGTAGGCGGCGAGCGAGCAGGAGAAGAGCACGCCGCCGACCGAACCGAGCGCCAGGATCAGCGAGTTGACGAAGAAGGTGCCCAGCGGGATGTCGGCGATGCCCTCGGTGAGCCGCCGGAAGTTGCCGGTGATCGGCTCGGTGGGGAACAGCTCCAGACTGCCGACGATGTCCTGCCCCGGCTTGAACGCGGCCCCGATCACCCACACCACCGGGTAGAGCACCACGACGAGCAGCGCCACCGACAGCAGATGCGGCAGCAGCGAGCGCGCGGTGCGCCGGCGGCGGGCGCTCACCGGCGCACGCGACGCGCGCGGCACACGCGACACACACGGCCGCGGCGGGCCCGCCGGCTCCCCCGGTTCCGTCCGGCTCATCGGCCCCCCGCCCCCTCTCCCTCGTAGTGCACCCAGCCGCGCTGAGTGCGGAACAGGACGAAGGTCACCAGCCCGACGCCGAGCATCAGCATCCAGGCCATCGCGGAGGCGTATCCCATCCGGAACTCCCGGAAGCCCTTCTCGTAGAGATAGAGGGTGTAGAAGAGCGTGGAGTCCGCCGGCCCGCCCCGGCCGTTGCTGACGACATACGCCGAGGTGAAGACCTGGAAGGAGTGGATGGTCTCCAGCAGCAGGTTGAAGAAGAGGACCGGGGAGATCAGCGGCAGGGTCACCGAGCGGAACCGCCGCCAGGCCCCCGCCCCGTCCACCTCCGCCGCCTCGTACAGCTCGCGCGGCACCTGCTTGAGCCCGGCCAGGAAGATCACCATCGGGGCGCCGAACTGCCAGACGGCCAGCGCCACCAGTGTGTGGATCGCCCAGTCGGGGTCGCCGACCCAGCCGCCGATGTCCGCCCCGAAGAGCCGCAGCGACCGGTCGACCACCGCCTCGTCCTGGAAGATCGCGCGCCAGACGATGCCGATGCTGACGCTGGCGCCGATCAGCGAGGGCGCGTAGAAGGCCGAGCGGTAGAAGCCCAGGCCGCGGCGCGGGCGGGCGAGCAGGAGGGCGACGCCGAGCGCGGCGGCGAGTTTGAGGGGCGTGGCGATCAGGACGTACTGCAGGGTGACGCCCACCGAGGTGGCCCAGCGGGGGTCCTCGAACATGGCGCGGTAGTTGCCGAACCCGGTCCAGCGGGGCGCGTTGAAGAGGTCGTACTCCGTGAAGGAGAGGTAGAGCGAGGCGAGCATGGGGCCGAGGGTCAGCAGCAGCATGCCGAGGATCCACGGCGACAGGAAGAGGTAGCCGGCCAGGGTCTCCCGCCGCCCCCGCCGGCGGGCGTCCCCGGCGGGGGCCACGGGCGGCGGCCCGGTTCCGGTGCCGCGGAACCGGCGGGCGGCGGAGCCCGAGGGCAACGGACTCGTCTTCGTATGCGTCACGGCGGCCTCCGCCTCAGGACCGGAGCGCCTGCTCGGCCTCCGAGAAGAACTGGTCCACGCCCTCGGCCACGGACGTCGTGCCGTGGGCCACGTCGCCCCAGATCCGCAGGAAGGCCGCCTCGGTGACGGAGGTCCCGGCCGGCTGCGGTGTCATGGGCTCGACGAGACCGGCGATCTGCTGCTCGTACTCGGCGACGCGTTCGTCGGGCCCCTCGGGTTCATAGGCAGCGGCCTGCCGCTCCGTCGCCAGCACCCCGCGGTTGTAGCCCATGATCTTCCCGACCCCGGGGTCGTGGACCATGAAGTCGATGAACCGCGCGACCTCCTCCGGGTGCTGGGTGCGGGCGTAGCCGCTGAGCATGAGGGAGGAGATGTACTGGCCCGTCCGCTCGCCGTCGGTGGTGGGCAGCGGCGCGAGGGCGAGTTCGGCGTCGGTCTCGGCCGACCAGCGGACGATGAAGTTGTCCCAGGAGAACTCGGAGGCGGCGAGGCCCGCGGCCAGGACGGACTTGGGCGCCACCTGGTCCGCCTTCTTCTGCGGCACCAGGGTCCCGTCCTCGACGTCGGCGTAGTTGTCGTTCCACCACGTCCGCAGGTCGTCCTTGGTGAAGCCGAGTTCGCCGTCCGCGGTGTAGAAGGCCTTGTCCTGCTGGCGGAGGACGAGGTCGTAGAGGTACATCACCCCGGCGTTGGCCGCGGCTCCCTTGATGCCGCCCGACTCGCTGATCTTCTCGACGGCCGCGTGGTACTGGTCCCAGGTCCAGCCCTTCTCCGGTGAGACACCGGCCTTCTCGAACTCCGCCACGTCGTAGATCAGCGCGAAGGTGTTGCCGCCGACGGGGACGGCCAGCAGCTTGCCGTCGACCTCGCCGGCCTTCTCCAGTCCGGCCCGGAAGCCGTCCGTGCGGAGGTGCCCGGCCCTCACCTGCGGTGTGAGGTCGAGAAGGACGTTCTTGGCGCCGTACTCGCGCAGGAAGGCGGCGGAGTTCTGGAAGACGTCGGGGGCGCCGCCGCCCGCCGACTGCGTGGCGAACTTCTTCCAGTAGTCCTCGTACTCCAGGAAGTCGGTCTTCACCGTGATGCCGGGGTGTTTCTTCTCGAAGAGCGCCACCGTCTTGTTGATCAGCTTCGCCCGGCTCGCGTCCCCCCACCAGGAGTAGCGAAGGGTGACGGTGCCGTCCCCGCCGCCGCTGCCGCCGCAGCCGGCGGCGAGCAGCCCCAGCGCCAGCACGGCCGCGGCCGTCCTCAGCCGGCGTCCGTTCCGACCTGCTCTCATGGCGCGCCCCTCCCGGACGGCCCGGGGGCCGCCCACCCGATTGAAACGTTTTAGGCAAGCGCTTGCCAGGACAACGTAGAGACCGCTTCGGAACCCGTCAACGGTTCGGACAAGGATCGGGCCGGACCCGGCCGGCGCCTCAACGCACGGAAAAGGCCGCGGGCCGGGAGACTGTCCGTCTCCCGGCCCGCGGCCGGTGGTGGGCGATACTGGGTTCGAACCAGTGACCTCTTCGGTGTGAACGAAGCGCTCTCCCACTGAGCTAATCGCCCGGGCGCGGGCCCCACATTACCGCACGCCGGCGCCTGCTCAGGACCGCTGTCCGCTACCAGGCCACGTTCCACGGCAGCTGGAAGCCGAAGGCCCAGACGTAGTAGCCGCAGCCGATCGCCGCGATCACGCCGCCGACGGCCGTCAGGATGATGTTCCGCCGCCGCACCCTGGGGTCGAGCGCCTTCTTGGCGGCCTCCTTGACCTTGCGCTTCGTCCACCGCAGCACCAGCTGCGCCCAGACGAACTCGGTCGCCCAGATCGCCATGCCGGCGAATATCACGACCCAGCCGGGTCCGGGCAGGACGAGCATGGCGGCCCCCGCGGCCACGACCGCGAGGCCGACCAGGAACACCCCGACCTGCCAGCTCAGATGGAGCGGCCGGGAGGCCCGGATGAAGCGGGGGGCCCGCGAGCCGAGGCGCGGCTCGTCACCGTCCTCCGGCTCAGACTCCACTTCCGCCTCCGGCCCGGACTCCGTCCTCACGCCGACCACCGTCGCACTCCGGCCAACGCTCCGCACCTCGGCGGTCGCGGCACCCGCCGGCCCGCCGGCCGGCACCGGGCCGGTGCACCCCGGGCGACCGTCACTCTCCGCATCCATGGATCAAACCTACCGGACACCCCGGCGCGGCCGGAACGGTCGGGAGTATGACCGAAGACTCCTCCATACGGGTTACGCAAAGGCCCGTAAAAGGGTCAGAGGGGTTTACAACCGGACTCTAGGTGGCATGTCGATTTCGCCGACGTGCGAATCCCCGAGCGCACACTGAGCGAAAGGCCATGGCGCTTATGAACACCACGGTCAGCTGCGAGCTGCACCTGCGCCTCGTTGTGTCGAGCGAATCCTCCCTGCCCGTTCCGGCGGGCCTGCGGTATGACACGGCCGACCCCTACGCCGTGCACGCCACCTTCCACACCGGAGCCGAGGAAACCGTCGAGTGGGTGTTCGCCCGCGACCTCCTCGCCGAGGGGCTGCACCGGCCCACCGGCACCGGCGACGTCCGGGTGTGGCCGTCCCGCAGCCACGGGCAGGGGGTCGTCTGCATCGCCCTCAGCTCACCGGAGGGCGAAGCACTGCTCGAAGCCCCGGCGCGGGCGCTGGAATCGTTCCTCAAGCGGACGGACGCCGCGGTGCCGCCCGGCACCGAACACCGGCACTTCGACCTCGACACCGAACTCTCCCACATCCTCGCGGAGAGCTGAGGAGGCAGGAACGCGGGTCAGCCACCCGCAGCAACGCAACCGCTCACCGCTCGCAGCCGTCCGACTCGGGGCGACGGCTCGGGCCGGCACACAACCGAAGGGGGCGGCGCCCTCACCGCGGTGGCTCCGCGGTGAGGGCGCCGTCGCGCCCGGTGAGCCGCTAGAGTCGGCCGGCATCCGAAGAGGAAGCCGCCGACCACCGGCCAGGGAGCGATCCGTGCTGATCAACCACGACACCCGGTGCGCGCTCGACAGCGTCATCGATCTCGTGAACACCTCGGGGGAGGGCGGTGAGCCCGACGCTCTCCAGAACCTCGCGGACCTCCACCGCTTCGTCCACCGCCACAGCATCAGCGACATCGGCACCCTCGGCGAGGACGACCTCGCCGCCGTGCGGGACGTCCGCGCCCGCTTCGCCGAGGTCTTCGCCGCCGACGGCACCACGGAGGCCGCACGACTGCTCAACGCCATGGTGGCGGCCGCCGGCACCACACCCCGGCTGACCGACCACGACGGCTACGACTGGCACATCCACTACTTCGCACCGGGCTCCTCGATAGCGGACCACCTCGCCGCCGACGGGGGCATGGCCCTCGCCTTCCTCGTCGTCGCCGGCGAACGCGAGCGGCTGCGGCGCTGCGAGGCCCCGGACTGCCGCCGGGCCTTCGTCGACCTCTCCCGCAACCGTTCGCGCCGCTACTGCGACAGCCGCACCTGCGGCAACCGGCTGCATGTGGCCGCCTACCGGGCCCGGCGCCGGGAGGCCGGGGAGCAGTGAGGCCCGCACCCTCCCGGGGGGGCGCGGGACGGGCGGCCGCCGGGGCCTCACCACCGGTGGAGGCCGAGGAGGTCGTAGACGGCGCCGAAGAGCAGCAGGGAGCCGATGACGGTCAGGAAGAGCATCAGCGGCGGCTGGGAGAGCGCGTAGAGACAGCCCCGGCTCTCGGGGGGAGCGGCGGGCTCGGCGGTGACCGGAACGGAACTCCGGGTGCTCGGCTCTGCGCAGGTCAGGGGTGGTTCGGTGGCCCGAAGGGCAAGGTCATCGTTCATCTCGGGCAGATGATGACGCACCCGCGGCCGCGCACACCGCCAAGACGCCGGAATTCACCCGGAGTTCAAATGTTCTCGGGTTTACTTTCTAGATTCCGTGCTTCTTGAGGATCGCCTCGATGTCCTCGAAGTCCTCCAGACCGGTGTCCTGCCCGCCCCGCTTGCCGCCCTTGCGGTCCGGCTCCGCGTCGCGCCCCTGCGCCCGTCCGGGGCCCAGGGACGGCGCCGACGCCCCCGGCGCCACCGCGCCCCGCCGCTCCCCGGCGGAGGCCGCGCGGCGTTCCGTACGGGACGGGCCGCGGCGCCTGCCGACGACCCGGGTGACGACGAGCAGCACCACGGACACCGCCAGGACGGCGAACCCGGCCCAGACGGACGGCTTCAGCACCAGACCGGCGGCCCAGTCGGCCGTGGCGGCCGCGATGTCACCGGCCAGATCCGCCAGCCCGGCCATCGCCAGGCCGACCGGGATCAGCGCCAGGGCGGCGATCCGGGTCGCGGCCAGAAAACGCTTCCGGTAGGCGGTGAGCAGGGCGAGGGCCAGGCCGGCCGCGGACAGCGCGACACAGACGGTCGTGGTCAGCATGGCGGCCCCTCAGCGGCGATCGCGGACATTGCCACTCCCATCCCCCGTACGTTCGTCCCCGTGGTTCCTCTTCCATCCTGCACCCGGTGGCGGTGCCGGGGCCATGCCGGCGGGGAGGGGTCAGGGACTTTCCGGGGTCGCCCCTCATCCTCAGGTGCCGGTCCCGGCCCTCCGGGCGGGCTGGGAGACTGGCCCCATGATGGACACCACCACCGGCCGCACCGTCGTCCTCGACGTCTGGTGCGAACTGCAGTGCCCCGACTGCCGCACCGCCCTGGCGGACCTCCGCGCCCTGCGCGCCCGCTACGGCGACACGCTCGTGACCCGGCTGCGCCACTTCCCGCTGGACAAGCACCGGCACTCCCACGCCGCGGCCCAGGCCGCCGAGGAGGCGGCCGCCCAGGGGCAGGGCCGGCGCTACGCCGAGGCCGTCCTGGAGCGCGCCGAGGAGCTGGGGCGGCGCGGGGAGCCGCTGCTCGTCGAGGTCGCCCGGGAACTCGGCCTGGACGCCGAGGAGATGGACACCGCGCTGGTCGACGGCCGGCACATGCTGATCGTGGACGCCGACCAGGCGGAGGGCAAGGCGATCGGGGTGACCGGCACACCGACGTATGTGATCGGCGGTGAGCGGCTGGACGGCGGCCGGAGCCAGGAGGGGCTGCGGGAGCGCGTCGAGGAGATCGCGGACCGGCTGCTCGCGGAGGGCGGGGGCGCCGCCTGACCCGCCCGGTCCGGGCGGGTCCCGCCGGTCCGGCGCGGCCGGCGGGCGGGCCCGCCGGATCGGGTGGGCCGGGCGGAGGGGCCGGGCGGAGGGGCCGGGTCAGAGCAGGGGCTTGGTGAGAAGGCGGCGGGCCGTCTCGTAGCCGAGGGAGGTGTAGAGGCGGAGAGCCGGGGTGTTGTCCGTGAAGACGCGCAGGCCGAGGGTCTCCGCGCCCGCCGCCCGGCACTCCCGTTCGGCCAGGAGCATCAGCGACCGGCCGTGGCCCCGGCCGCGCAGTTCCTCCACCACCTCGACCTCGTAGACGTAGGCGTCGAGGCCCTCCGGGGCCCGCTCACCCAGCCCGAGCCAGAGCACGCCCGCGTCCGTGCCCTCGTGGGAGAGGACGCGCAGCAGGGCCCCCGGGGTGCGGACCCCGTCCGGCAGCAGCCGCGCGTGGTCCGCCCCGGCCTCGGCGCGGGCCCGCTCCTCCGGGACGCCGCGGCCGGTCAGCACACGCGCGTAGCTCTCCCGGGACTGCTGCTGCCAGGCGGTGAACTCGGTGGCGTTCATGGGGCGGCCCTCGCTGCCCGCCGGGAGGGGCGGGGGCTCCGCGGGAACCCGCTTGCGCAGATTCCGGGCGAACTCGGTGTAGCCGAGGGCCTCCGCCATCCGCAGGGCCGCGCCGGACGACTCCGGCACGGCGATCTCCGTGCGCACGCAGCCCCAGCCGCGCAGCACCTCCTCGGCGGCCAGCACGGCCACGGTGCCGCGTCCGCGCCGCCGGTCGGGCACGGCGATCCGCAGCCCCTCGATACGGCCCACGGGGCCGGGCCGGGCGTCCGCAGTGAGGGCGACGGTGCCCACGGGGCGGCTGTTGACGCAGACCTCGTAGCCGCGGGCGCGTGAGCCGTCGCGGTCGCGCCGTTCCGGCCCCGTGGGCCGCAGAGTTGTCGTCATCAAGATTTTGTACCGGGCGCGGAGGCCCGGCGTCACCCGTCGTGCGGGCCGGAGTTCCCACGGAGCGGCCGCGGGCCGGGCCGGGGCCGGCCGGGTGCCGGCCGGGTACGGGGCGGGAGCGGTGCGGGTCAGGCCGGGTCCGGGTCGGCCGCCGAGCGTTCCGCGAAGACCCGCATCGCCTTGGCCGTGACCGGTCCGGGGGCGCCGGGCAGCGTCCGGTCGCCGACCCGGTGCACGGCCTGGACGTCACGGAGCGTGGAGGTCAGGAAGATCTCCTCGGCCCGGTCCAGGACGTCCATCGGCAGCTCGGTCTCCCGCGCACCGGTCCACTCGGCGGTCAGGGCGCGGGTGATCCCGGCGAGGCAGCCGGAGGAGAGCGGCGGAGTGTGCGGGACGCCGTCGAGGACCACGAAGACGTTGGAGCCGGTGCCCTCGCAGAGCTGCCCCACGGTGTTGGCGAACAGGGCCTCGGACGCGCCCTGTTCGCGGGCGCGGGCCAGCGCCAGGACGTTCTCCGCGTACGAGGTGGTCTTGAGGCCGGTGAGGGCGCCGCGCTCGTTGCGGACCCAGTCCACGGTGATCACGGCCGTGCTGTCGGGCGAGGGCTTGGCCTCGCCCAGGGCGACGACCAGGGTCGGCCGGGCGGTGCCGCGGTCGGAACCGAGCGGGGAGAGCCCGCCGGTGTAGGTAATCCGCAGCCTGCCATAGGGCAGCGGGTTGGCGGCGAGCACGGCCTCGCAGGCATGCCGGACCTCGTCGCGGTCGGGCTCCGGCAGGCCGAGGCCGCGGGCGGAGACGGCCAGCCGGTCGAGGTGGCGGCTGACGGCGAAGGCCCGGCCGTTCTGGGCCTTGAGGGTCTCGAACACGCCGTCGCCGACGGTGAGTCCGTGGTCGAGCACGGAGACGCGCGCGTCGTCCGCGTCCCGCAGTTTCCCGCCCAGCCAGATCTTCACAGTGTCTCTCCTCGCGTTCCCCGGGCCGCGGTGTGCTCCGCGTCCTGCGGTTGTCCCGCTTCCTCCGGTTTCCCCGGCCTCTCCGACGCTATCGCGAGCAGCCGGCGTGCCTTGAGTTCGGTCTCGGCCCACTCGCGCCCGGGGTCGGAGCCCCAGGTGATGCCCGCGCCGGTGCCGAAGCGCAGCAGCGGGCCGCCGGGGGCCTCGCGGTCGATCCAGAAGGTGCGGATGCCGACGGCCAGTTCGCCGGTGCCGCGGTCGGCGTCGACCCAGCCGACACCGCCGCAGTACGGGCCGCGGGGTGCCGTCTCCAGCTCCTCGATGATCCGCAGCGCGCTGGACTTGGGCGCCCCGGTGACGGAGCCGGGCGGGAAGGTGCCGTCGAGGAGTTCGGGCCAGCCCGCGCCGCCGGCCAGTTCACCGCGCACCGTGGAGACGAGGTGCACCAGGCCCGGGTGGGCCTCGACGGCGCACAGCTCGGGCACGGTCACGGAGCCGGTGGCGCAGACCCGGCCGAGGTCGTTGCGGACCAGGTCCACGATCATGACGTTCTCGGCGTGGTCCTTCTCCAGCAGATCGGCGGCGGTGCGGCCGGTGCCCTTGATCGGCCCCGACTCCACGGTGCGGCCGTTCCGCCGCAGGAAGAGTTCGGGCGAGGCGGTGGCGACCTCCACGCCGTGCGCGGGCAGCCGCACGGTGCCCGCGTACGGGGCCGGGTTGCCGCGGGCCAGCAGCGCCGTGAGGGCGTCGATGTCGGCCGTGGCGGGGTCGGGGAGCGGTGCGGAGAGCACCCGGCAGAGGTTGGCCTGGTAGACCTCGCCCGCGGCGATGTGCTCCCGGATACGGCGGACACCGGCGAGGTAGCCGTCCCGGTCCAGGGAGGAGGTCCACTCCCCCGGCGCGGGGCCGCGCCAGGCCCCCGGGGCGGGTGCCGGCGGGGGCGCGGGCCGTACGTCGCCGAAGCGGGCGCAGACCAGTCCGCCCTCGAAGCCGGCCACCACCGCCCAGAAGCCGCCGGACTCCAGGGCCGCGGGGTCGCCGGTGACGTCGCGCAGGTCAGCGGCGACGAGTCCGCCGAAGCGGGCCAGAGGGACGAGGTCGGACACGGGTGCGATTCTATGGCCGGCGGGCCGCCCGGCCCTCCCCGCCGGTGATGAGCGCAGCACGCTGGGCAAACGGAATTTGAGCTGGCCCGGGAATCCGCTAGAGTTCGACACGTCGCCGGAACGCGCAAGCGGGCCGGGGACAGGGTGGCTCCCGGAGTGATCCGGGGAAACCGTGCGGACGTGGCTCAGTTGGTAGAGCATCACCTTGCCAAGGTGAGGGTCGCGAGTTCGAATCTCGTCGTCCGCTCGAAGTGGGGATCGTCCCTGGTCCCCGCCTGGTGGAGTGGCCGAGAGGCGAGGCAACGGCCTGCAAAGCCGTCTACACGGGTTCAAATCCCGTCTCCACCTCGGACGATTAGCTCAGCGGGAGAGCGCTTCCCTGACACGGAAGAGGTCACTGGTTCAATCCCAGTATCGTCCACCGGGTCCCCCGGGACCCCGTACCACCCGCGGCTCCGCCGCCGTCCACCGGACGGTGCCGGGCCGCCCCGCGCGATTAGCTCAGCGGGAGAGCGCTTCCCTGACACGGAAGAGGTCACTGGTTCAATCCCAGTATCGCGCACGCCGTAAACCCGGACGATTAGCTCAGCGGGAGAGCGCTTCCCTGACACGGAAGAGGTCACTGGTTCAATCCCAGTATCGTCCACACCGCAGGACCGAGGGCCGGAGCCGACAGCTCCGGCCCTCGGTCGTCCGGCCGTTCTCCGGGACGGGGCCCGCCCCGGACGACCGGGAGGCTCAGGAGGAGAAGAGCATCCGGCCGAAGCTCTTCTGCCGGCGGTGTCCGTAGTGCCCGTGGCCGCCGTGGTGCTGGGCGCCCCAGGCGGGCGCGGCCGGGGCGGGACCGGCCGGGTAGCCCTGCGGCGCGGGGCCGGGCGGCGGGGCCTGCTGCGACCACTGCGACTCGAGCCGGGTCAGCGACTCCAGCTCCCCGTAGTCGAGGAAGATCCCCCGGCAACCGCTGCACTGCTCGATCTGCACACCGTTGCGGTTGTACGTGTGCATCGGCGCATGGCACTTGGGACACTGCATGATCGGCTCAGCTCCTCGCGAGTCCGTCGGCACCGCCGGGGCCGCCCCCGTCGATGAGTGGGTTCACCCTACGACGGACGCCCGGGCCCCGGCCGGGGGTTCCACCGGGAGCCCGGCCATCCGCGCGCAGGCGTCGACCAGCGCCTCTTCCGGCTCGTCGAGGGCCCGGCGCCCCGCCGCGGCTTTGGCCAGCGCCTGGGCCGCCGACTGGACGGTCAACGCGCGGGCGGGCACGTCGAGATGCGGCCACGGATCGCCCCCGGCGGGCACGGCGGGGCCCGCCGCGGACCGGTAGGCGCCGAGGAAGCGGGTCCAGTCCTCCGGGGGGAGCAGGCCCGTGGCGTACCAGGAAGCGGGGCGGGCGAGGTCCCACACCGGCGGGCCGAGGCCCAGGTCGTCCACGTCGATCAACAGCCAGGGACCGCCGGGGGCGGGGCTCCGGACGAGCTGGCCGAGGTGGAGATCGCCGTGGCAGAGGGTGTGGCCCCCCGCGCCGGCGGGCGGCGGCTCCTCGCCGCGCGCCCAGGCCGGCAGCCGCCCCGCCGCCCGCAGGACGGCGGCGGACCCGGGCGACGGCGGCACGCCCCGCAGCCGCCGCAGCGCCGCCGCGACCTTGGCGGGGCCGCGCAGGGGCGGTACCGGGCCGGGCAGCGGGCCCGGCGGTACGGCGTGAAGCCGGGCGAGCAGGGCCGCCGTCTCCTCCCAGGGCGCGGCGTCCGGATCGTCCGGGGACACCGGGAGGCCGTGGGGCCAGAGGGTGGCGGGGCGGCCGTCGCGCAGCTCCGTCAGAAGGGCGGAGACCGGCGGCGGGGTCCGGCCGGGCTCGGGGGGCCGGGCGGGGACCGGCAGCGGGGCGAGGAGGATCCCGTCGAGGAGGGGGTGAGCGGCGATGCCGAGGCGTACGGCCAGGGCTTGGCGGTCGCTGTCGGCGGGGTGGGCCTTGGCGACGACGGAGCCGAGCCGGACCACGGTGCCGTCGGGGCGGTCGGCGAGGACGACGGGCCGGCCGGCGTCGCCGGTATTGCCGGTATTGCCGGTATCGCCCGCGCTCCCGGTACGTCCGGGGATACCGGGGTTACCGGGGTTACCGGGGTTACCGGGGTTACCGGGGTTACCGGTGCCGTTGGCGCTGCCGGGGCCGTCGGTGCTCACGGTGATTCCGGTGCCGTTGAGGAAGCCCGCGCTCCCGGCGCCGTGGGCACGGCCGTCACGCGGGCGCGGGACCGCGCTCCCCGGTGGCGCGGACGCTCCGGGCTCCGGACCGGCCGGAGGCCGCGTCGCGGCCCGTGCGGCGATGCCGGCGAGTTCACCGGCGAGTGACCCGGTCATGCGCTGCCCCCTGCCCCCTCGCGGACCCGGCGCGGGCCCGCGTGTGCCGCGGCCGCGCTGCTCCGCACCGGGCCGTCCCGCGCGCAACGTACCCCGCCGTGCCGGCGTCGCGCGACGGGGCGGCGGCTCCCACGCTGTCCGCCTCCGGCTCGGGAACCTCTTTCCGCCCGGGCCAGCCGCGTTCCGGTGGGGTGGCCCGGTTCCGTGCCCGGCGGAGGCGGGCGGGCCGGTCCGCGCGGGCTCGCCGCGCCGGGCGGCGGACCCGAGGGGGCGGGGACGGTGATCGGGGCGGCCACCCCGTGGGCCGGTGTGCCCTCGCGCGTCCGGGCTCGGGCGGGAGAACCGGCGCCCGGCCCCTCCTCCGGGCCCGCGGGCACGCGGCGCCGCGGTGCCCGGCCGCCGGGCGCCCGCGGCCGGTCCCCGTGCTCGTGCGCCGGGGCGGGCCGGGGCCGTGGCCGGGCAACACAACGCCCGGACAGCTCCCCGCTGTCCGGGCGTTCGTGCCGTCCGCCGTACCCCCGTCCCCACGGGGTGATGCAGGCCGGAGTTTCCCCGTCCCGGGCCGCTCTCCCGGGGTCCGGGGCGCTGTCAGCGCCCCAGCAGTCCAGCCACGGACGACGCCTGTGTCATGACGGCCTCCCAGCCGCCGAAGACCACGGTGAGGACTACCGCCAGGGGCAGCACCATCGCCGCGGCGACGAGCGGATGACGGGTGCCGGAGGCGGCGGTGCCCGCGGACGGCGTCCTCAGGACGACCCCGACCGCGCCGAGCGCTCTGCGCCCGTGCGTTCGGCTGACCGCTCGCTCGACTGTGCCCGCCATCGCCCCGCTCCTGTCATGTTGGGAGCGGCGGGCGTGTGACCTCGGGGGACGAGTGCGTCCGCCCGCCGCTTGACTTCAACATTAGGGGCGCGGCCGTGCCCGGTCGTCAGCCCCTCGTATCGATTCCGGGCCTCCCGCAGGATGACGGCCGGACCCTCCGGCTACTCCTGTGGGTGGACATCCGCCGCCGGTCGTGCGGGTGTTCCCCGAGGGGACGCCCCCCGTCACTCCCCCCGCTCCGACTCGTCGATCCTCGGGGCCGGGTGCTCCACCAGGGCGAGAACCCGGTTGGCCATGAAGCGGGCCGTGCGCACCGGCGTGCCGTTGCGGGTGACTTCACTCACCTCCACCACGCCCCGGCGCACCGCCGTCTCCACCCTGCGGCCGGCCCGGCCGGCCGTCATCTCGTATGTCCGAGTCGTGTCACCCGCGTCCACGACTATCTCCACGCGGTCACCCTTCACGGGATCAAACCCCCTTCTGCGACGGACCGTTGAGATCGCGCATCCGTGCCGGGTCACCGCCGTGCGCGCGGCTTCCCCCACTCCTTCAGGATCCCACCCGGCACTGACAATTCACGGGTGCGGCGTATGCGCGGCCTATGAGCGCTCCGGCCCGCCGATCCGTAAGCTGTGCCTCGTCAGACCGACCGGGCAGCGGGGATTGAACATGGCGATGATGCGGCTCCGGCGCGAGGACCCGCGTGTCGTCGGCTCGTTCAGGCTTCACCGGCGGCTGGGCGCCGGCGGCATGGGCGTGGTGTACCTGGGCTCGGACAAGCGCGGGCAGCGGGTGGCGCTCAAGGTGATCCGGCCGGATCTGGCGGAGGACCAGGAGTTCCGGTCCCGCTTCGCGCGCGAGGTGTCCGCGGCCCGCCGGATCCGCGGCGGCTGCACGGCGCGGCTGGTGGCGGCCGATCTGGAGGCGGAACGGCCGTGGTTCGCCACCCAGTACGTCCCGGGGCCGTCGCTGCACGACAAGGTGGTCGAGGAGGGCCCGCTGTCGGCGGCCCGTACCGCCGCGATCGGGGCGGCCCTCGCGGAGGGGCTGCTGGCCGTCCACGAGGCGGGCGTCGTGCACCGCGACCTCAAGCCCTCGAACATCCTGCTCTCCCCCAAGGGCCCGCGGATCATCGACTTCGGCATCGCCTGGGCGACCGGCGCCAGCACCCTGACCCATGTCGGCACGGCGGTCGGCTCCCCGGGCTTCCTGGCGCCCGAACAGGTGCGCGGCGCGGCGGTCACGCCCGCGACCGACGTCTTCGCGCTGGGTGCCACGCTCGCCTACTGCGCGACCGCCGACTCGCCCTTCGGGCAGGGCAGTTCCGAGGTCATGCTCTACCGGGTGGTGCACGAGGAACCGCAGCTGCACGGGGTGCACGACGCGCTCGCGCCGCTGATCCGGGCCTGCCTGGCCAAGGACCCCAAGGAGCGGCCGACGACCCTTCAGCTCTCCATGCGGCTGAAGGAGATCGCGGCACGGGAGACGCACGGGCCGTTGCCGGACGCACGGCTGGCGCCCTCGCGGCTCCCGGCCGACCGCCCCGGCGGGCGGCACGGCGAGCACCCCGGCGCCGACCGGGCGCAGCAGCGCGCGGAGCGCGGACCGGCGGGCACGGCTCCGGGCCCTTCCCGCACTCGCGGGCCGGCCCCGGCTCCGTCGCGCGGCGGTACGCGCTCGGGGGCGCGTCCGGCGGGCAAACGCGCGCCGCGTGAGCGGCCCCCCTCGTCCCGCGCGGGGCGCGGTACGGGCACGCGCCCCCCGTCCCGGACGAACGGCACGGGTCGCCGGCCCGCGCCGGGCCCGGACCGGCGGCTGCTGCGTCAGCGGCTGGTGGTGTTCGTGACGGTGACGGTGCTGGTCGCGCTGGGGATCGCCGCGGCACAGGGCTGCGAGGGGCCGGCCCGGGGGCTGACGGGCCCGTCGGAGCCGTTCGGCGCGGACCGGGTCACGGACGGTGCGGGCCACGGCCCGGACGCGGTTCCGGCCCCGGCCGGCGCGGACCGAAGGGGCTGAGCCGGCCCGGCCCGCCGGGCGGACGTCCGGGCGGTCCGGGTCCGCTGGGTCCCGGGACCGCCCAGGTGGGGGCGAGCGGCTGAACGGGCGCTGTCCGCCGCCCCGTCGGGACGCCCGCACCTCACGGACCGGCGCACCCGTGGCGGCGGGACGCCTCGCGGCCGCTGGACGCTCACGACGGCGGGGCGGCTCGAACGCCTCCGGCCGCCCCGGGGGCCGCACCGGATACCGCCACGCCGCGGTGGGGGAACGGACCCGCGGCGGTCCGCCCGCCGGCCGCGATCCCGGTCCACCGGCGGGGCCCCGGCCAGCCGGTGAGATCCCGGCCAGCCAGTGAGATCCCGGTCAGCCGGAGGCCCGGCCCGAGGCCACCGCGTAGAACGCCACGGCTGCGGCGGCGCCCACGTTGAGCGAGTCCACCCCGTGCGCCATCGGGATGCGCACCCGGGTCCCGGCGGCCGCGAGCGCCCGCCGGGACAGTCCGGTGCCCTCCGCTCCGAGCATCAGTGCGACCCTCTCCAGCCGGTGCGGTGCCGCCTCGTCGAGCGTCACGGCCTTCTCGTCGGGGGTCAGGGCGAGCAGCTCGAACCCGGCGGCGCGCACCGCGTCCAGCCCGCGCGGCCAGGCGTCCAGCCGGGCATAGGGGATGGAGAAGACGGCGCCCATGGAGACCTTCACCGAGCGCCGGTAGAGCGGATCGGCGCAGTCCGGGGAGAGCAGCACGGCGTCCATGCCGAGGGCCGCCGCGCTGCGGAACACCGCCCCGATGTTGGTGTGGTCGTTGACGGCCTCCATGACGGCGACCCGGCGGGCGTCCGCCAGCAGCTCCCCCGCCGCGGGGAGGGGTTTGCGGTGCAGGGAGGCGAGGGCGCCGCGGTGCACGTGGTAGCCCGTGACGCGCTCGGCGAGGCCCGGGTCGACCACGTACACCGGGGCGTCCAGGGCGGCGAGGAGGTCGCGCATCGCCTCGGCCCACTTGGCGGAGAGGAGCAGGGAGCGCAGCGGGTAGCCGGCGGAGAGCGCCCGCCGGATCACCTTCTCGCCCTCCGCGATGAACAGGCCCTCGGCCGGCTCCCTGCGGCGGCGCAGTTCGACGTCGGTGAGGTCCGTGTAGTCCCGCAGCCGGGGATCGCCGGGGTCGTCGACCGTGATGAGTTCAGCCACTTCGTGTTACTGCCTTGTCCGGTGTTCTCGCCGAGGGCCGTCCAGGGGCGGAGGGCCGGGGGTGCGGTGCGGGTGCGGGTGCGCGTGCGGTGCGGGTGCGGGGGTTGTCATCCCCCGCCGGTCCGCCGCCCGACCGTCACGACCTCGCCGATGACGATCACCGCGGGCGGCCGTACGCCCTCGTCGGCGACGCGCCGCGCCACCGTGGCCAGGGTCGCGTCCACCCGGCGCTGGGCGGCGGTGGTGCCCTCCTGGACGACGGCGACCGGAGTCTCCGGGGCGCGGCCGTGCGCGACCAGCGCCTCGGAGATCGGGCCGATCTTGTCGACGGCCATGAGCAGCACCAGCGTGCCCTGCAGCCGTGCCAGCGCCGCCCAGTCCACCAGCGAGCGCGGGTCGTCGGGGGCGACATGCCCGCTGACCACGGTGAACTCATGGGCCACGCCGCGGTGCGTGACGGGGATGCCGGCCGCCGCGGGCACGCTGATGGAGCTGGAGATGCCGGGAACGACCGTGCAGGGGATGCCCGCCTCGGCGAGCGCCTCGGCCTCCTCCATGCCCCGCCCGAAGACGTACGGGTCGCCGCCCTTGAGGCGGACCACCGCCTTGCCCGCCTTGGCGTGCTCGATCAGCGCGTTGTTGATGGCCTCCTGGGCCATGAACCGGCCGTACGGGATCTTCGCCGCGTCGATCACCTCGACGTGCGGCGGGAGTTCGTCCAGGAGATCGCGGGGGCCGAGCCGGTCGGCGATGACCACGTCCGCCTCGGCGAGCAGTCTGCGTCCGCGCACGGTGATCAGGTCCGGGTCGCCGGGGCCGCCGCCGACCAGGGCGACGCCGGGGGTGCGGGCACGGTGGCGGGGCGCGGCGAGGGTGCCGTCCCGCAGGCCCTCGACGATGGCGTCGCGCACGGCGGCGGAGCGGCGCGGGTCCTGGCCGGTGAGCACGGCGACGGTCACGCCCTCGCTGCGGCCGGTGGCGGGGGTCCAGGCGGTGGCGGCCCCGGCGTCGTCGCTCCGTACGCACCAGACGCGGCCGGTCTCGGCCTCGGCGGAGGCGGCGGCGTTGGCCTCGGGGTCGTCGGTGGAGATGAGCGCGTACCAGGCCCCGTCGAGGTCGCCCGGCCGGTAGCGGCGGCGCTCCCAGCGGACCTCGCCCGCCGTGGCCATGGCCTCCACGGACGGGGTGGCGGACGGCGAGATCAGCAGCACGTCCGCGCCGGCGGCGACCAGTCCGGGCAGCCGGCGCTGGGCGACCTGTCCCCCGCCGAGCACGACCACCCGGCGGCCGGCGAGGCGCAGGCCGACGGGGTAGGCGGTGGCCGGTGCGGGTTCCGGCGTGCGGGCGTGCGCGGGCGCCGGCCGGGCGTCGTCGTTTCGGGTCATGGCGGTACGGCTCCTCGGGGCGGCAGGGGGCTGCGGGCCGCTACTGCGCTGGAGCGGCGGGCGGGGTGGTGCGGTGCGGTGCGCCGGCCGTACGTCCGGCGGCCGGCACGCCGGGCTCCAGCCTAGAGTGCGGCGGGTTACCGGGCTGTTTCGCGGCTCACTCCGGGCCTGGTGGGACCGGGTGATGTGGGACGGGAACGGGAGTACGGGTGCCGGGGCGCGGTTCGGGGTGCGGGTGCCGCGCGCGTTCGGGGCGCGTCGGGGTCCTCCGGGTTCGGGGGCTTGTTCGGGCATTCGGGGGCCGGGCGGTTCGTCCGGCCGTTCGGTTCGGGGGGCGTGTCCCGGTCCCGGCCGAGCCGTTCCGGTCCTTTCCGGTCCGGGCGATTTCCCTGCCGGGATCTTCCGGGTCCGAGCGGTTCCGGTCCGAGCGCCCCCAACCGGCCGTCCCCACCGGGCCGTTCCGGTGGCGGCCCGGCCGGGCCGTACCGGCTCAGGCGGCGCGAGCCGGTACGCGGTCCGGGCCCGGGCCCGTGCCCCTCCGGCTCCGGGTACGGCGGCGGTGCCGTACCCGGGTCGCTTCCGGAGCCGCCCCCGCCCCGGTGCGGGGGCTAGGACTTCTCCGTGACGCCGGCCGAGTCGAACGTGGCGACCTCGTGCATCGCGCGGGCCGCGCTCTGCACCACCGGCAGGGCCAGCAGGGCGCCCGTGCCCTCGCCGAGCCGCAGATCGAGGTCGACCAGGGGCCGCAGGCCCAGCTTGGTGAGGGCCGCCATGTGGCCGGGTTCGGCGCTGCGGTGCCCCGCGATGCAGGCGGCGAGCGCCTCGGGGGCGATCGCCCGGGCCACCAGCGCGGCCGCCCCGGCGCTGACCCCGTCCAGGATCACCGGGGTGCGCAGCGAGGCGCCGCCGAGGATCAGGCCCACCAGCGCGGCGTGCTCGAGGCCGCCGACCGCGGCGAGCACGCCGATCGGGTCCTCCGGGTCCGGCCGGTGCAGTTCCAGTCCGCGCCGTACGACGTCCACCTTGCGGGCGTGCGTCTCGTCGCTGATGCCGGTGCCGCGGCCGGTGACCTCGGCCGGGTCCTTCTCCGTGAAGACGGAGATCAGCGCGGCGGAGACGGTGGTGTTGGCGATGCCCATCTCACCGGTGAGGAGCGCCTTGTTGCCCGCGGCGACCAGGTCCCGGGCGGTCTCGATGCCCACCTCGACCGCGCGCAGCACCTCCTCGCGCTCCAGCGCGGGTCCGGCGGTGAAGTCCCCGGTGCCCGCCCGGATCTTGCGCGGGAGCAGACCGGGCGTGCTCGGCAGGTCGCCGGCCACCCCGACGTCGACCACGCAGACCTCGGCACCGATCTGGCGGGCGAAGGCGTTGCACACCGCTCCCCCGCCGAGGAAGTTGGCGACCATCTGGGCCGTCACCTCCTGCGGCCACGGGGTGACGCCCTGGGCGTGGACGCCGTGGTCCCCGGCGAAGATCGCCACGACGGCGGGCTCCGGGACCGGCGGCGGGCACTTCCGGGAGAGGCCGCTGAGCTGGGCCGAGATGATCTCCAGCATGCCGAGGGCGCCGGCGGGCTTCGTCATCCGCTTCTGCCGTTCCCACGCCTCGCCGAGCGCCTTGGCGTCCAGCGGGCGGATGCCCTGCAGGGTCTCCGCCAGCAGGTCGTGCGGCTCCTCGCCGGGCAGGGCGCGGCGGCCGTACGTCTCCTCGTGCACCACCCAGGACAGCGGGCGCCGCTTGGACCAGCCCGCCTGCGCCAGCTCGGGCTCGGCCGGGAACTCGTCGACGTAGCCGACGCAGAGGTACGCGACGACCTCCAGGTGTTCGGGCAGGCCGAGGACCCGGACCATCTCCCGCTCGTCGAAGAAGCTCACCCAGCCGACGCCGAGTCCCTCGGCACGCGCGGCGAGCCAGAGGTTCTCGACGGCGAGCGCGGAGGAGTACGGGGCCATCTGCGGCTGGGTGTGCCGGCCGAGGGTGTGGCGGCCGCCGCGGGTGGGGTCGGCGGTGACCACGATGTTGACCGGGGTGTCGAGGATGGCCTCGATCTTGAGTTCCTTGAACTGCTTCGCCCGGGCCTTGGGCAGCGACTTGGCGTACGCCTCGCGCTGGCGGACGGCCAGTTCGTGCATGGCCCGGCGGGTCTCGGCGGAGCGGATGACCACGAAGTCCCAGGGCTGGGAGTGGCCGACGCTGGGCGCGTGGTGCGCCGCCTCCAGGACCCGCAGCAGCACGTCGTGCGGTACGGGGTCCTCGCGGAAGCCGTTGCGGATGTCGCGGCGTTCCCGCATGACGCGGAGGACGGCTTCGCGTTCGGCCTCGCCGAAGCCGGGGGCCCGGGGGCCGGAGGGCGGCGCGGGCTCCTCCGACCGGTCCGCCTCCGCGGGCTGATCCGGCTGATCCGGCCGGTCCGGCCGGTCCGCGCCGGTGCCCTGCTCGGGGCTCGCCGGCCGCGCGGTCTCCGGTGCGGGGGCGGGGGCGCCGGATCGCGGGGCGGTGCGGGCGGAGAGGAGCCGGTCCGCGAGGGCGATACCGGGGTCGGGTGCGGGGTCGGCGTCGGGAATGGGAGTGACTCCGGTGGTGGATGCGGCGGCGGGCGCCGGAACGGTGTCGGGGGCGGGGTCGGAAGCGGTGGCCGAGCCGGGGCCCGCGGGGGCGGTCTCCTCGGCGGCAGCGGCCGGCCCGGAGCCGGGGGGCTCGGAGACGGAGGAGTCTGAGGCGGAGGAGTCTGAGGCGGAGGGCTCGGAGGCGGAGGGGCCCGTTACGGGCGCGCCCCCTCCCGGCGCGGGATCCGTGGAGGCGTCGGCGGCGGGCCCGGCCGCGGTGTCTTCCGGTTCGGTGGCGGGCTGTTCGGCGACGGCCGGCTGCTCCGTTGCGGCGGGGCCGGCCGCCTTCGGCTCGGCAGCGCTCGGCTCCGCCCCCTCGGGAACGGTCTCCGGCGCCCCCGGTCCGGCGGGTCCGGCCTCATTGCCGGCCGCCACGCCGGCTTCCTCCGGCCGCGCTCCGGAAGCATCCGCTCCGGTCGTCTCCGGCCGGTCGGCGCCCGGCTCGGCGGCTTCCGGCTCAGCGCCTACGGGCTGAGCGGCTTCGGGCTGAGCGGCTTCCGGCTCGGCGCTCTCCGTCCCGGGGACGGAAGCACCGGCCTCGGGCCCGGGTGCGGCCGTGTCCGGCTCGACCACCTGCGCGGCCGTACCGGCATCCGCTCCGGTGCCGGGCTCCGTCCCGGCTGCCGTGTCCGGTCCGGCAACGGCGTCCGGTCCGGCCTCCTCACCGGGGGCGGCGGCTCCGTCGGTTCCCGGCGGGACGGCGCTCTCGCTCGCAGCCGGTGCGGAGCCGTCGCCGACGGGCGGGGCGCCGGCGTCGGTGGGCACGGAGCCGGCGTCGAGGGCGGCCGCCTCGGGTGCCCCGGAGCCGGCGGGTGCCTGCTGTGCGTGCTGTGCGACCGGCGCTTCCTGCGCGGCTGCGTCGACCGGCGCTTCCACCGGGGTGGTTGAGGGCTCGGCCGCCGTCGTCGCTGACTCCGCGGCGTCGCCCGCGCTCTCCGGCGCTGCCGGCTCGGCGGCCGGCTCCGCCTCCGGTGCGGCGGCCGGTGCGGTCTCCCGGCCTTCCGGAGCCGCCTGCTCCGTCTCCGGGAGGGCCGGGGCCGTCTCCGCGGCTCCTGCCTGCGGTCCGGGCACGGAATCCGGCTCGGCGGTCGCGGGGCGGGCTGCCCGGCGCCGTCGGCCCGTTCCCGCGGCGACCTTCGCGGGCCGCTCCTCCTCCCCGGCACCGGCCTCTTCGGCCCCTGCCTCTTCGGCACCGGGCTGGGCGGCGACCGCCACGGCCACGGCGACCGCCACGGGGGCGTCCGGTCCGGCCGGTGTTCCCGGGGAGTCCACAACCGCAGCGTCCGGTGAGACGCCGTCACCGGCGGGTCCGGCAGGGGTGTTCTCCGCACCGGCCGGTGCGGCCGCGGGTGCCGGCTCCTGCGGGGAGGCGGGAGCCGCACGGCGCCGGCCGCGCCGGCTCCTGCCCGCGGCGTGCTCCGGTGCCCCGTCGGCGGAGGCCGTGGAAGCGGGGGACGCGGGCGCCGCGTCCGGGCTGCCGGCCTCCGTGTCGGGGCCCCCCTCCGCCGTGGGCTCGGGAGCCCCGGGTGCCGCCGTGGCCTCGGGGCCCGTTGCCGTCATCTCGTCCGGCAGCGCGGTGACGGGCGCGGCGAGACCGGCGGCGGCCGGGGCCGGAGAGGACTCCTCCGGCTCGGCGGCGGAGACGGCCGGTTCGGCGGCGGACGGGTCCTCGCCGGGTGCGGCGCGCAAGGCGGCCGGGTCCGCGCCGTCGGCCGGACCGGCCTCCCCGGCCGCGGTCGCCGGGTCGGTCCCCGGGTCCCCCTCCGTCTCCGTCTCCGTCTCGGCGACGACGGCGGAAGACTCCTGTCCGCCGTCCGCGCCGGGCTCCTCCGGTACCGGCCGCGGCCTCTGCTCGGAAACGGGAACGGCCTGTGCGGCCCCGGGCGACGGCGGGGCGGCAGCTCGCGCCGCACCGGCGCCGGTGTCCGTGCCGTCATCGGCGGTGCCGGTCTCCGCGGGCGCGGCCGTCTCCCGGCGGGGAACGGCCGCCGCCGGGACGGGCGTTCGCGCGGCGTCCGTCGCGGCCGGCTGCCCGGACCAGAGGCCGTTCTGCGCCGGGATCTCGCCGAGCTGCGGGCCCGGGAGCGTGGCGGACGGCTGCTGCGCGTATGCCGGGATGGTCACGGGCGGCTGCTGCTGGGGCACCTGGGTCCGCGCCGGGGCGGTCGCCATCCCGGGGAACTGCCGGGCGGGAGCGCCCGCAGGGCCGCGGTCGGCGAGCGAGCGGACGACACCGCCGGTCGTACCGCCCGGCTCGGGCACCGGCGGGCCCGGGCGGAGCGGCCGCCGGGCGGGAGTGTGCTGGGGCGCGGAAGCGGCCGGTCCGGACCGGGGCTGCCCGGTGAACGGCTGTTCGGCGGCGGGGCGCGGAATGTACGGCTGCTGGTCGTGCGGCTGCCGCTGCTCGTAGGACTGCTGCGGCTCGTACGGCTGCTGCTCGTACGACTGCCGCGGCTCGTAGGACTGCGGTTCGTAGGGCGTCTGCTGCTGCTCGTACGACGCCGCCGCGGGTGTGTACGAGGAGGCCGGCCCGGTCTCCGGCCGCGGCAGCGGCCCCGTCAGGGGGTCGGGCAGCGGATCCGTCAGCGGGTCGTACGCGGGCTGCTCGCTCCAGGCGCCCTGGGTGCCGGGCATCAGCAGCAGGTCGTCGTCCCCGGCGGAGGCCGCCGGCTCCGCGGGGCCGTGGTAGGCGTACCCGGCGCCCGGGGCGCCGTGCCGCAGCGAAGGGTCCTGGTGCGGTGAGGGGTCCTGGTGGAGTGGGAAGTCCTGCTGGAGCGCGTCCTGGTTCAGCGAGGGGTCGCCCGCGGGGACGGCGGGAGTCGCGTGCTGCGGTGCCTCCTGCTGTCCGCCGTTCTCCGGCAGCCCCTCGTCCGGGATCCGGCCGGTGTCAGTCATGCGTACCCCTCGCCCATCGATAGTGCTCCATCGACCCGCCCGCCCGGCGCGCCCGACCGCGACGCGAAGGCCGCTCATGGAATGGAACGAGCGTCCGCGCCGGTCGGTACGTCACACGTCCCCCGAGCTCCGTACCGAGCGCTCGAAACGCACGGTGCGTTCCGGGTATTGACGAACGAAGTGCCGAACGCCGCTGCGTCACAACAGTCCGCCAGCCTACCTGGCGCGGACGTCCCGCACGGCACGGGTGGACAAGCTCAGAGCGGACGGCCGATCCTGTGTCCGCACAGGAAAAAGCCCACGTCACGCTGGCGTTCGGCCCATCCCGTGTCCTGCGACGTGTCCAACTCCACAGTCTGGATCAGGGCGCATTCGACGCCGTATCCGCCGTCGGTGAGAGCCCTGCCGACGGCCTCCGCGCCGTCCCGGGTCCTGGCGTGCGTGACGATGCGCTCGGGCCGCCGGGCGGCGCACGCCGCGACGACCGGAGCTCCCCCGCCGCCGATCCGGATCGTGTCCGGTTCGGGCAGATCCTCCAGGATGTGCGGCGCCGTGCCGTGCACCGTCTGGATCTGCACGCCGTAGCGGCGGGCGTTGTCCCCGGCGACCACCAGGGCCCCCTGGTCCCGGTCGACGGCGATGACGGCGGCGCCGAGCCGGGCCGCCTCGACCGCCGCCGCGCCGCTGCCGCAGCCGATGTCCCAGACGAGGTCGCCCACGCGCGGCCCCAGCCGGGCGAGTTGGGCGGCCCGGAGCTGCGCGGTCTCCGCCTCGGAGAGGACGCCTCCGTAGCTCTGGGCGGGCAGCGCCCAGCCGCGCGGCCCGGTGGCCAGGGCGGTGTCGCCGCCGGCCAGCCAGGCGGCCTGCTGGGTGACGGGAGAGGCGAAGCCGCCGATGGACAGGACGACGTTCGGGTCGCGCCAGGTGTGGTCGGCGACCTTGTCCGAGGTGAGGACGGTGACCCGCTCCCGGTCGGTGCCGAGTTCCTCGCAGATGACGAAGGTGCGGTGCACCGGGCCCAGCAGCAGGGCGAGTTCGGCCGGGCCGGCGCCGGGCGCCGTGAGGACGGCGACCTTGCTGTGGGCCCGGCAGACGTTGACGGCCCGGCGCAGATCGCGGCTGTGCGCGGTGACGATCCGGGCGTCGTCCCACGCCATGCCCGCGCGGGCGAAGGCGGCGGCGACGGACGAGACGGCGGGCACCACCTCGACCTCCAGCCCGTGTTCGGGGGCGCGGAGGGTGCGGACGACGCCGAAGAAGCCGGGGTCGCCGTCGGCGAGCACGACGGCGGTGCCGCGGTGGCCGACGATGCGGCGGGCGGCGAGATCGAGGCTGCCGAGCCTGATCCGCTCGGCGGTGGACGGCACTTCGGGCAGGTCCAGATGGTGGGGCGCGCCGGCGACGAGGGTGGCGGCTCCGAGGGCGGAGCGGGCCGCGGCGGTCAGCGGCGAGCCGTCCCATCCGATCACCGTGACCCGGTCGGCCATCGTCGTCAGTCTCCTGGGAAAGTCGCGCACGGATCCCGCGGGGGTGGGGCGGGCACGGTGAGGGTACCCCGGTGGGCCCGGGGCACCGCGCGCAGGGGCCGCCGGTTCCGGCCGCGGGCGCGGGGCGCCGCCGGGCGCGTCAGTTCCAGTCGGCGTAGGCGGCCCGGTCCCCCTTCGCCGTCTCCTCGTCGAGGTCGTCCAGATCCTCGGGGAGCAGGCTCCAGACGATCAGGTCGGTGCGGATGTCCGCCCAGCCGCCGTCCTCGGTGCGGGTGCGGGCTATCCAGGCGTTCCGCAGCACGCCCTCGCTGATGCAGCCGGTCTTCTGCGCGACCTGCTGGGAGGCGGTGTTGTCGGCGGCGGTGCGCAGTTCGAGCCGTTCGAAGCCCTGGTGGCGGAAGAGCCACTGGGCGACGGCGCGCACCGCCTCGCTGGCGTAGCCCTCGCCGCGGGCCCAGGGCGCGGTGACGTAGCCGATCTCGGTGGAGCGGCAGCGCCAGTTGGTGTTCCGCAGGTGGACGGAGCCGACCAGCCGCTGGGTGAGGAACTCGGCGACGGCGAAGACGATGCCGCGGCTCTCGGTGCGCTCGGCGGGGGCGGCGCGGCCGGCCCAGTCGCGGGCGTCGTCCAGGGTGTACGGGTGGGGGGCGGAGGTCCAGGCCGTGACGAGTTCGTCGTTCATCATGTCCGCGAGGGCGGGCACGTCACCCTCCTCGAACGGGCGCAGCACCAGGCGGTCGGTGCTGATCGTGATGTCCGGGAAAGTGGGGGTCATGGGCCGCTCCGGGTCCGGGGTCTGCTGGACAGCCCAGCATGCAGCATCGGCGCGGGAGGGCGCAGCGCCGGGTGGGGCGGACGGGACGGCCGCGGGCCCCGCGCGGTGGCGGGGCCCGCGGGCCGGGGGCCGGTTCCGGGGCGGGCCGGAGCGCGGCCCGGGGTGCGGCCGGGTCAGGACGCGACGGCTCCGAAGGCGGGCAGGACGGAGCCCTCGAACCGCTTTTCGATGAACGCCCCGACCTCGTCGGAGTTGAGGAGCCGGGCGAGCTTCTCCACCCGCGGGTCGTCCTCGTTGCCCTTCTTCACGGCGAGGAAGTTGGCGTACGGGTTGCCCTCGGCCTTCTCCAGGACGAGGGCGTCCTTCGCGGGCTTGAGCCCGGCGCCGATGGCGTAGTTGCCGTTGATCACGGCGGCGTCGACGTCAGCGAGCCGGGTGGGGATCTGGGCGGCCTCCAGTTCCTTGAACTCCAGGCCCTTGTCGTCCGCGACGTCGCCGAGGGTGGCGTCGCTGCCGGTGCCCTTCGCGAGTTCGATGGCACCGTGGTCGGCGAGGAGCCTGAGGGCGCGGCCCTCGTTGGTGGCGTCGTCCGGGAGGGCGACGGTGTGGCCGGGCTTCAGGTCCCCGATGCCGCCGAGCTGCTCGGAGTAGAGGCCCAGCGGTTCGATCTCGACGTTGACGACGGGCACGATGTGGGTGCCCTTCTGCTCGTTGAAGTCGTCGAGGTAGGGCTTGTGCTGGAAGAAGTTGGCGTCGACCTCGCCGCTCTCGGTGGCGGTGTTGGGGAGGACGTAGTCGTCGAACTCCCGGATCTCCAGGTCGAGTCCGGCGTCGTCGGCCAGGTTCTTCTTGACGTAGGCGAGGATGTCGCCGTGCGGGGTGGGGGTGGCGGCGACGGTGAGCGGGGCGTCCGCGGAGTCGCCGCCGGACCCGGAACCGGCGTCGGAGGGGGCCGAGCAGGCGCCGAGGGTCAGGGTGAGGGCGGCGGCAGCGGCAGCCGTCGCGGCCCGGAGGGTGGTGGGCTTGCGGAGGGATTCCAGCGGGGTACGCACGAAGAGTGCCTTTCTTGCGGGTGGTTCCGCCCGGCGAAGGGTCCGGGCTCGGGGTCCGGCTCCGCCCGGTGTGGAGCGGGCGGGCCGGAGGTTCGGTGGGCCGCGCGGGGTGGCCGGGGGTGGCGGCGGGGCGCCGGGGTCAGCGGCGCGCCGCGCGGAGCCGGCGTTTCCGTACCGGGCGGGTCCCGGAGCGGCCGCGCCGGGCCAGGGCGCGCACCACGAGATCGCCGGCCAGCTGCACGGTGCTGACGAGGACGATCAGCAGCACCACGGTGACGATCATGAGGTCGGTCTCGAACCGCTGGTAGCCGTAGGTCTTGGCGAGGTTGCCGAGCCCGCCGCCGCCGACCGCGCCGGCCATGGCCGAGTAGCCGATGAGGGCGATCACGGTGGTGGTGAGGCCCGCGACGAGGGACGGCAGGGCCTGCGGCAGCAGCGCCTTGCGGACCACCGTCCAGGTGGAGCCGCCCATCGCCTGCACGGCCTCGACGAGTCCGTCGTCGACCTCGCGGACGGCCGTCTCCACCAACCGGGCGAAGAACGGGACGGCGCTGACGGCCAGCGGGACGACGGCCGCCGTGGGGCCGATGGAGGTGCCGACCACCAGGGTGCTGAACGGGATCAGCGCGATCATGAGGATGAAGAAGGGCAGCGAGCGGCCGACGTTGACGACGGCGCCGGTCACCTTGTTGACGGGGCCGTTGCGCAGCAGGCCCCCCTCGCCCGTCAGCACCAGCAGCACGCCCAGCGGCAGTCCGCCGAGGACCGCGTAGACCGTGGACCAGCCGACCATGTAGAGGGTGTCCAGACAGGCGGCGGACAGCAGCGGCTGCATCTCGGACCAGGTCACCGGGCACCTCCGCGGACCAGCGGTCCGGCGGGGGTCCCGCTGGTGCCCTCGGCCTCCGGGGTGCCGGGGGCGCGCACGATCTCGATGCCCAGGCCCTGCTCGCGCAGATAGCCGATCGGCACGACGTTCTCCTCGAAGGGGCCGGGCAGTTCGATGCGCATCCGGCCGACCTGGCGGCCCGCGACGGTGTCCATCGCGGCGCCCAGGACGGCGATGTCGACGTTGTACGTCCGTGCGAGCCGGGAGATGACCGGCTCGGTCGCGGTCTCGCCGTGGAAGGTGACGTCCACGACGGTCCGGTTCTCGCCGGACGCCTGGCCGGCCACCGGGAAGAGCTCCCGGGCCAGTTCGGAGCCGGGGGTGGCGAGCAGGTCCGGCACGGTGCCGGACTCCGTGATCCGGCCCTCGCGCATCAGGGCGGCGGAGTCGCAGACGGCCTTGACGACCTCCATCTCGTGGGTGATGAGGAGGATCGTCAGCCCGAGCTGCCGGTTGAGGTCGCGCAGCAGCCGGAGCACGGAGCGGGTGGTCCCGGGGTCGAGCGCGGAGGTCGCCTCGTCGGAGAGGAGCACCTTGGGGTCGCCGGCCAGGGCGCGGGCGATGCCGACGCGCTGCTTCTGGCCGCCGGAGAGCTGCGCCGGGTAGGACCGCGCCTTGTCGGCGAGACCGACCAGGTCGAGCAGTTCCAGGGCCTTGCGCTCGCGTTCGCGGCGGGTGAGTCCCAGGATTTCCAGCGGCAGTTCGACGTTGGCCCGGACGGTGCGCGAGGAGAGCAGGTTGAAGTGCTGGAAGACCATGCCGATCCGGGTCCGGGCCCGGCGCAGCTCCGCGCCGGCGCGGGGGCCGCGCCCGGCGAGCGCGGTGAGGTCCCGGCCGTCGACGGTGACCGTGCCGGAGGTGGGCCGCTCCAGCAGGTTGACGCAGCGGATGAGGGTGGACTTGCCGGCGCCGCTCCGGCCGAGGACGCCGTACACCTCCCCCTCGCGGACGTGCAGGCCGACACCGTCCAGGGCGGTGGTCTCCCGGCCGTCCCGGGAGCGGTAGACCTTGGTCAGGTCCTGGGTGGTGATCACAGGGATATCCGTCACTTTCGAGCGCGCGGCGCACGGGGGCGCCGGCACGGGACATACGGGTACGGGGCGGGCCGCGGCCACGGGAGGGGGCGCGGCCCGGTGGCGTCACGACGCCGCGGTGTCCGGGCACGGCCGGACCGGGCGGTCATGGCGCGGGGCGTCGCGGCACGGTGCGCCCGGCGGGGCGGGGCGGCACGGCCGCGGGGGTTCGCTTCGGGGCGCGAGGAGCGGGAGAGGGGCCCTCAGGGGCGACACATTCGACACATGCGGCGAGCACCGGGCGTCTGGATCGCCTCGGTCGCGGTGATGCGGCTGCTCGTCGTGGTCATGCGCCCCAGTTAAGCAGACCCCGGCACCGAACGATCACAGCATTCCACATGTTGGACAACAGTGATCGGATGCCGGACATCGGGCAGATCGGCCGTACCGGCGGAAACCCCCGGCAGGCGGGCCGCCGGCCGGGGCCGGCCGCAGGCGTGGCGCCGCCGGCTGTGGCCGGCACCACGCCGTACGGCCGGGCACGGGGGCGGTCCCGGGGGCGGGCGCGGCGGCCCGGAACGGGCGCACTAAAGTCGTTCCATGCCTCTCCCTCCGCCCGGCCGCCCGCAGAGCGGCCCGCACCACCGCCGGAGGCGGTACCGGTGATCACCGCACTGACGCTCGCGGTCTCCGCGGCCGCTCTCGCGCTCGCCGCCTGGTGCGGTTTCGCGGCCTACCGCGACCAGCCCACCAAGGACTGGCACTTCATCGGGGTGGCCGTGGTGAGCGTGCTCGCGCTGGCCCAGCTGGCGGTCGGCATCGTCCGGCTGGCGGGCGGCGACCGGCCGGAGGGCGGCACCGGCATCTTCCTCGCGTATCTGCTGGGCGCGGCCGCGGCCGTGCCCGCCGCCGGTTTCCTGTCCCTGGCCGAGCGGACCCGCTGGGGCTCGGTGACGGTGGCCGCCGGAGCGGTGGTGCTGGCGGTGCTGGAGGTACGGCTCCACGACATCTGGGGAGGCGGTCCCGGTGCCTGAACAGAACCCCGGCACCGCGACCGCGGACACCACGGCCTCCGGCACCGCGACCGCGGACACCACGGCCTCCGGCACCGCGAGCCCGGACACGGCGGCCGCGGGCACCGCGGCCCGGCCCGCCGCTCCCCCGGAGGCTCCGTCCGGCGAGCGCCTGCGGCTCGGCAGCGGTCCGGGCCGGCTGCTCGTCCTGCTCTACGGCGTCTTCACCGTCGGCGCCGCCTCGCGCTCCATCGCGCAGATGCTGACGAAGTTCGACGAGGCCCCGCTCGCGTACGTCCTCTCCGCCGCCGCGGCCTGCGTGTACGCGGTCATCCTCTTCTCGCTCGTGCGGGGCGGCGAGGGTGCCCGGCGCCTCGGGCAGGTCTGCTGCGGACTCGAACTGACGGGCGTTCTGGCCGTGGGCACCTGGACCCTGGTGGACCCCTCGGCGTTCCCCGACGCCACGGTCTGGTCCGACTACGGGATGGGCTATCTCTTCCTGCCGCTGGTGCTGCCCGTGGCGGCGCTGTTCTGGCTGCGCGGCGCCCGCCGCACCTGACGACCGACGAGGCGGCCGGGCGCGCATCCGGACGCGACGCGGACAGCGGGGCACGGGGAGCCCGGGCCCGGGGAGCGGGACATGCGGCGGGCCGGCCGCCACGGCGTGTGCCGTGCCGGCCGGCCCGGGGTGGGACCGCGTGCGCGGATCAGGCGCTGGCGACCAGACTGCCGACCTCGGCGCCCTTCTCCAGGGTCACCAGGCTCAGCCCGCGCGAGATCTGCTCGGTGCCGACCGGCGCGTAGCCGCAGCGCCGGTAGAGCCGCAGATTGCCCTCGCTGCGGTGGCCCGTGAGAAGGCGGTAGCGCTTGGCCTCCGACTCCTCGGCGAGCCGTGTCTCGATCGCGGCGAGCAGCCGCCCGCCGAGACCGTGCCGCTGCATCCGCGGATGGACGATGAGTTTGGCGATGCCGGCGGTGCCGTCGGCGTCCACCGTCCCGCGGACGGACCCGACGACCTCCGTGCCGAGCCGGGCCACGAGCACCAGGCTCCGGCTCAGTTCGGCACGGAGGTCGTCCAGGGACTGGGTCAGCGGTTCGATGCCGTAGTCGCCGTACAGCTCCGCCTCGCGCTGGTAGCAGAGGTACTGGAGTTTGAGGATCTGTTCGGCGTCCTCATCGGCCGCCGCAGAGATGGTCACGCTCATGCCCATACGCGCACGCCTCCCCTTTCGAATCGCCCGGGCGCGGTCGAGGGTGGGGCGCCCGGGCCGGATGCCCTGACCGGAGCGGCAAACGGATTCGCCGCGTCCATGGCTCCGGTCGGCTAACGCTCCCTTCCCCGAAGTCCGGGAGCCGCAACCTCCGCCGTGAGCATTCTGCGCAGACATCCCAGGCACCGGGAACGAATCGGCCCAAGACTTCCCTGTGAGATTCCCAACGCGCCTGCGATTTCCCGGTAGGTCGGGTCGCGGGGGGACAGCATCGCAGCGAGCAGACCCGGGCACCGGCCGGGCAGCCGGCGCACCGCGCTCCACAGTTCGCGCCGCTCCTCGGCCGCCAGCACCCGCTCCTCCACCCCGGACGGGCCGGCCGACCGGGCCCGGCCGGCGGCGGCCGGCTCCCCGCCGTCCACCGGGGCGTACGGCACCTCCCGGCGGGCCCGGAGCCGGGCCCCGCGCCCCTCGCTGCGGACGGCGGCCCGCAGCCACTCCGCCGCCGCCCGCTCCGGCATCGGACCGGTCTCCCGGCGGTGTTCCAGCAGGCGCAGCCAGACGCCCTGTTCGAGGTCGGCGGCCTCCACGGCGGTGCCGTGGGCCTCGGCCGCCGCCTCGGCGGCGAGCAGCGGGCGCAGCCGGAGGAGCAGGTCACTCGGTGTCATGCCCTCCGGGACACCCCGGGGATGCAGGATGGTTTCGCCTGCTCCCCGAACTCACCCGTCCGTGTCGCCGGGCCGGCCGCCCCTGACGCGAGCCCTTGACCCACCCCGTTGACCTGGGCCCTTGACCCGGCCCCGGGCCGGTGGCGCGGGGCCGGCGCCCCGGGGCTCAGCCCCGCAGGAAGTCCTCCCGCGCGAGGAGGGCCGTGTCCGGGTTGTCGGTGAAGATCCCGTCGATGCCGGTGGCGAAGTAGGCGCGGTACGCGCCGAAGGCGTCCCCGTACGCGGCCGGGTCGCTGCCGCGGCGGAAGCCGGCGGGCAGGAAGGTGTTCTCGTTCCGCATCGTGTACGGGTGCAGGACCAGCCCGGCGCGGTGCGCGTCCTCGACGAGTGTGGTGGGGGTGGTCAGCCTCCCGTCGGCGTCCTTCGGGATCACCAGGTCGAGGAGCGGGCCGATGCCCTGCGCGAAGCCGGCGATCCACGCCAGCCCCTCGGGGGTGACCAGATCGGCGACGGTCCGCGGGTCGCCGGCCTCCCGGAAGTCCCAGGGGCGGTCGTCGGCGGTCCACAGCAGCACCACCCGCGGCGTGGAGACCAGCCGGCTCATCCGCTCCATGCTGGTCGGCTCGAAGGACTGCAGGAAGACCGGCGCGTTCTTCCGGTGCCGCCCGTACCGGCGCAGCAGCTTCGCCAGCCGCTCCTCCAGCCCGAGGCCGATCCCCCGGAAGTAGCTGGGGTGCTTGGTCTCGACGTGCAGCCACACCGGGCGGCCCCGACGGCGGCCCTCGCGGTCGGCCCAGCGGAGCACTTCCTCGAAGGAGGGGATCTCCCAGCGGCCGTTGTAGAGGGTGTTGTGCGGGCGGACCGCCGGGATGCGCTCCGTCGCGCGCAGGGTCTTCAGTTCGGCCAGGGTGAAGTCCTCGGTGAACCAGCCGGTGATCTCGGTGCCGTCGACGGTCTTGGTGGCCTTCCGGCCGGCGAACTCGGGGTGGCCGGCGACGTCCGTGGTCCCGGTGATGTCGTTCTCGTGGCGGCAGACCAGATGGCCGTCGCGGGTGGGCACCAGATCCTGCTCGATGACGTCCGCGCCCATGTCGAGGGCGAGCTGGTAGGCGCCGAGGGTGTGTTCGGGCCGGTAGCCGCTGGCGCCGCGGTGGGCGACGACGGCGGGCACCGGCAGCCCCCGGTACGGGCTCCGGCCGTCCTTGCCGGCGGCCGGAGCCGTGCCCGCCGCGCTCGCCGTGCCCGCCGCGCCCAGGACGGCCGCGCCCGCGCCGAGGGCCGCAGCCCCCAGCAGTACGCGGCGGCCCGGCCCGTGCTCCTGCGCCTGCTCCATGAGATCCCCTGTTTCTTGTTGTGAACCTGCCCGACAACCGGGGGTGATCGTAGGCGGCTATACCTGTCCCGTGGGAGAGCACAAGCCGAACACCGGGCGAACACACTCCGGCTCGCGGCGTCCGCGAGCCGGACGGATGTGCGTCTCCGGGGATCGCGCGAGTACCGTACTCACCTGCAGACTCCCGCGATGCGGAAACATCGCGCGCGCTGTCTCGGCCGACGACCAGGACCAGACCGGAGGGCCCGTTGTCCCGTATTGCGCTCAAGGCTTTTCTCGGATTGCTCGTGCGCGTCCTGTTCCGCCCACGGGTCGAGGGGGCGGAGAACGTCCCGGCGACCGGGCCGGTCATCCTCGCCGGGAACCACGTCACCTTCATCGACTCGCTCTTCCTCGCGCTCGTCATGAAGCGCCAGGTCTTCTTCATCGGCAAGGACGAGTACGTCACCGGCAAGGGGATCAAGGGCCGGCTGATGGCCTGGTTCTTCGGGATGTCCGGCATGATCCCCGTCGACCGCGACGGCGGGCACGGCGGCGTCGCCGCGCTGATGACCGGCCGCCGCCTGCTGGAGGAGGGCAAGGCCTTCGGCATCTACCCGGAGGGCACCCGCTCCCCCGACGGCCGGCTGTACCGGGGCCGGACCGGCGTCTCCCGGCTCACGCTGATGACGGGCGCGCCGGTGGTCCCGTTCGCGATGATCGGCACCGACAAGGTCCAGCCGGGCGGCAAGGGCATGCCCCGGATCGCCCCGGTGACCGTCCGCTTCGGCACTCCGCTGGACTTCTCCCGGTACGAGGGGATGGACCGCGACCGCTATGTGCTGCGGGCGGTGACCGACGAGGTGATGAGCGAGGTCATGCGGCTCTCCGGCCAGGAGTACGTGGACATGTACGCCACCAAGGCGAAGGCGGCCTGACCACCCCGGTCCCGCGCGACGGACGGCGGCCCCGGCGGAACCGCCCGCCGGGGCCGCCGTTCGCCGTTCGAGCGCGCCCGGGCTCCGGGCCGCCGGCCGTCAGCAGTGGATGTACCGCAGGTAGTAGTGGGTGGCGAAGTCGCCCCGGGTGTCGATGGTGAACTTCTTGCTCTTGCCCTTGGGGCCGACCCAGGGACCGTCGAAGTACCAGCCCTTCTGGGTCTTCACCCGCACGTACGGGCAGCGGCCGTCGGCGCGGGTGTCCTTGACCGTGCCGTGGACCTTCGACCCGCAGCGCCGCCCGTTGGCGTAGCCCTCGCGGGACTTGACGGACCAGTTGTAGCAGGGGGCGTTCTCGGCGGCCGGGCCGGTCGGGGCGGCCGAGGCGGTGCCGTGGACGGGCACCGCGAGCAGTGCGAGTGCGGCCAGCGCGATGAGCGGCTTGCGCATGAATGACTCCCTTGTGTCGTGTTGCGCCGGGTTGCGGCCGTCACGACTGTGGGCCCGGAAGGGGACGTTCAGCGCGGTTCGCCGGAAAAATCACCCGACCGGGGAGCGGCTCCGTGGGTACGGGCCCCACGACCGGCACACCGGTGTGCGCCGGAGTGCGCCGGAGCGGCCGGGGCCGGGCGCCGCCGATCGGAGCAGCCGGGCGTCGCCGGATCGGAGCAGCCGGGAGAGCGCCTGGGCCGGTGCGTGACTAGCGTCCTGTCCCGTACGCCGGTCCGGTCCGCCGGTCCTCCCACCACAGGCCGGGCGCCCGCGGCCCGGCCGAGAGGATGTCCCGATGCGCCTCGCCGCCCTCGTCACCACACTGACCGCCGTCACGGCGACCGGTCTGCCCGCCGCACACCCGGCCGCCGCGGAGGAACGGCGGAGCCGGCCCCCGGCCAGTGCGTCACCGCAGACGGGGCATCGGCCGCCGGCCCGGGCGCACGCGGCGGCCCGCGCCACCGCCCTCCCGCGGACCGTCCGGTGGCTGCTGGAGTCCGACGGCTCCTTCCGCGAGCGCTACCGCGAGGACGGCTCCCCGGCCGCCCGCCGGCTCGCCGCCCGCACCCTGCGGGCCATCGAGGCCGGGCTGATCGCCACGCATCTCCCGCAGGGCGCGCACATCCCCGAGGTCCCGCCGATGACGGTGTGGCGGGCCCGCGACGACGGCTCCCGCGTCGCGCGCGTCACCTACACGGGGACGGCCGTCCCGCCCAGCGGCATCGCCGTCCATTACGACGCGGCGGGGCGTCTCACCGGCACCGTCGAGCACGTCTTCGAGGAGCGCGGTGAGACCCAGGGCCGGGTCGCGGTGTGGCGGGACGGGCGGCTGGTGGTGGACAGCTTCGTGGAGCACACGCCCGAACCCTCTTCCTGGTCCGAGCGGTTCACCGACTGCACGGCCGACCGGGACGTCCCCGGCTGGGTCGTCCAGGCACTCGCCGAGAGCGGAGCCCCGGACGCCGGGGCGCGGACCGGTACGGAGCGGGAGGAGGACGCCGGCGGCACGGGGCAGGCCGCCCGGCCCGGCGGTTTCCGGGTGCCCTTCGCGGACACGCTCATGCTCTGCGCCCGGCAGGCCGACCGGACCGGCTGAGGCACCGCGCCCCGGCCGGCCGGGATCAGCGGCCGGGATCAGCCCTCCGGGGAGCTCGCCTCGGCCATGGCCTCGGCCGTCGCCTTGGCCGTCGCCCACTGCTGCTGTACGGCGAGGTCGGCCTTGACCCCGGCGAGCTGGACGGCCACCGCCTCCGGTGCCGTACCGCCGCGGCCGTTGCGGGCGGCCAGCGCGCCCGGCACATTCAGGACGCTCCGCACCTCGGGGGTGAGGTGCGGGGAGATCTTGGCGAACTGCTCGTCCGTCAGCTGGTCCAGCTCGATGCCGGTCCGTTCGCACTCCTGCACGCATTCGCCCGCCACCTCGTGCGCCACCCGGAACGGCACGCCCCGCTTGACGAGCCACTCGGCGATGTCGGTGGCGAGCGAGAAACCGGCCGGGGCCAGCTCCTCCATCCGCTCCCGGTTGACGGTGAGGGTCGCCAGCATGCCGGTGAAGGCGGGGAGCAGGACCTCCAGGGTGTCGCAGGAGTCGAAGACCGGCTCCTTGTCCTCCTGGAGGTCGCGGTTGTAGGCGAGCGGCAGCGCCTTGAGGGTGGCGAGCAGCCCGGTGAGGTTGCCGATGAGCCGGCCGGACTTGCCCCGCGCCAGTTCGGCGATGTCCGGGTTCTTCTTCTGCGGCATGATCGACGAGCCGGTGGAGAAGGCGTCGTGCAGGGTCACGAAGGAGAACTCCTTCGTGTTCCAGATGATGACCTCCTCCGCGATCCGGGAGAGGTCGATGCCGATCATCGCCGTGATGAAGGCGAACTCGGCGACGAAGTCGCGGGAGGCCGTGCCGTCGATGGAGTTGGCCGAGGAGCCGTGCTCGAATCCCAGGTCGGTGGCGACCGCCTCCGGGTCCAGGCCCAGGGAGGACCCGGCCAGCGCCCCCGATCCGTACGGCGAGACCGCCGTGCGGTCGTCCCACTGCCGCAGCCGCTCCGCGTCCCGGGAGAGCGCCTGGACATGGGCGAGGACGTGGTGCGCGAAGAGGACGGGCTGGGCGTGCTGGAGGTGCGTGCGGCCGGGCATGGCCACCTCCGGGTGCGCCTCGGCCAGTCCGACGAGGGCCTCCTGGAGCTCGGCGAGCAGGCCGCCGATGATGCGGGCGTGGTCCCGCAGATACATCCGGAAGAGCGTCGCGATCTGGTCGTTGCGGGACCGGCCGGCCCGCAGCTTGCCGCCCAGCTCGGGGCCGAGCCGCTCCAGCAGGCCGCGTTCCAGGGCGGTGTGGACGTCCTCGTCGGCGACGGTGCCGGTGAACGAGCCGTCGGCGACGTCCGCCTCCAGCCGGTCCAGCCCTTGCAGCATCCGGGCCAGCTCGTCGTCGGTGAGCAGCCCGGCCGAGCGCAGCACGCGGGCGTGGGCGCGGGAGCCCGCGATGTCGTACGGGGCGAGCCGCCAGTCGAAGTGGACGGACGCCGACAGCTGGGCCAGGGCCTCCGCCGGTCCGGAGGCGAAGCGGCCGCCCCACAGCCGGACGTCGCCGCCGTCCGGGGTCGGGTGCTGCTGGCCGTTGGTCATCGGTGCTCCTCGTGCGCGTGACGCTGTGTGCCGGTGGTGCCGGTCATGCCGTTTCGCCCCGGTCATGCCGGTGATACGGGCCGCCTCCGCGACCCGGGACGGGGCGCGGAGGCGGTGGTGTCCTGCTGTGCGTACGGTACGGGACCGTACCGGTCCGCGGGGGGGGCCGCTTACTGTGCGAGGTCCCGCTTGGCGGCGATCTTGGAGCTCATCCCGAAGAGCTCGATGAAGCCCTTGGAGAGCGACTGGTCGAAGGTGTCGCCGGTGTCGTAGGTGGCGAGGTTGAAGTCGTAGAGCGAGGACTCCGAGCGCCGGCCGGTGACGACGGCCCGGCCGCCGTGCAGGGTCATCCGGATGTCGCCGGAGACGTGCTCGTTGGCCTCGTTGACGAAACCGTCCAGGGCGCGCTTGAGCGGGGAGAACCACAGGCCGTCGTAGACCAGCTCGCTCCAGCGCTGCTCGACCTGCCGCTTGTAGCGGGCCAGTTCGCGCTCGACGGTGACGTTCTCCAGCTCCTGGTGGGCCGTGATCAGCGCGATGGCGCCGGGGGCCTCGTAGATCTCCCGGGACTTGATGCCCACGAGCCGGTCCTCGACCATGTCGATCCGGCCGACGCCCTGGGCCCCGGCGCGCTCGTTGAGCTGCTGGATGGCCTGGAGGACGGTGACGGGCTTGCCGTCGATGGCGACCGGGACGCCCTGCCGGAAGGTGATGATCACCTCGTCGGCCTCGCGCGGGTCGGCCGGGTTGGAGGTGTACTCGTAGACGTCCTCGATCGGCCCGTTCCAGATGTCCTCCAGGAAGCCGGTCTCGACGGCCCGCCCGAAGACGTTCTGGTCGATGGAGTACGGCGACTTCTTGGTGGTGGCGATCGGGAGGTTCTTGTCCTCGCAGAAGGCGATGGCCTTGTCCCGGGTCATGGCGTAGTCCCGGACCGGGGCGATGCAGGTGAGCTCGGGGGCGAGGGAGGAGATGCCGGCCTCGAAGCGGACCTGGTCGTTGCCCTTGCCGGTGCAGCCGTGGGCGACGACGCCGGCGCCGTGCTTCCTCGCGGCCGCGACCAGGTGCTTGACGATGGTGGGCCGGGAGAGGGCGGAGACCAGCGGGTAGCGGTCCATGTAGAGGGCGTTGGCCTTGATCGCCGGGAGGCAGTACTCGTCGGCGAACTCCTCCTTGGCGTCCGCGACCTCCGCCTCGACGGCGCCGCACGCCAGCGCACGCTTGCGGATGACGTCCAGGTCCTCACCGCCCTGGCCGACGTCCACGGCGACGGCGATGACCTCGGCGCCCGTCTCCTCGGCGATCCAGCCGATGGCGACGGAGGTGTCAAGGCCGCCCGAGTAGGCGAGTACGACGCGCTCGGTCACGGGATTCTCCTTACGATGCATGCGCTGACAGGCATAAGTATGCACTGGACCGTATGTTTCGTCAACGCGCTCCGGGGGGATGGCGCGGCACCGCCCCGGGCGGCCGCCGCGGGGCAGGTCAGCGGCGGGTCAGCGGCCGTCCGCCAGCACCCGCTCCAGCACGCGCGCGGCGCTCCGTTCGACATCCTTCGTGGCGGTCAGCAGGGTCAGCCCGCCGTCGCCGCCCGCCAGTCCGCGCAGCCGGTCCAGGACGTCCCGGCGACTCCGTGCCGCCGCGCCACTCGGCTGCGCACACTCTTCCGGGTGAACAGTCTAGGGACTTTAGACTTGCGAGTTCTAGCAACACTAGACATACACTCGTGAAGTACAAGACCCTGGTCGGCAGGATCAGAAAAGCAGCAAAGGCCAAGGACATCCCCTTCGAGATGCGTCGGCAGAAAGGCAGTCACCAGGTGTGGACGTGCGGTGCGACGCCGGTGACCATCCCGAAGCACAAGGAGATCAACGAGATCACGGCAGAGAGCATCTGCAAGGCACTGGAAACGGAACTCGGAGAGAAGTGGTGGCGATGAAGACCTACCGTGTGACCGCACGCCGGGCGGGCGATTGGTGGGCACTCGAAGTGCCCTCTCTGCCAGGCGTCTTCAGCCAGACCAAGCGGCTCGACAAGGCGGAGGGGGCCGCGCGCGAGGCCATCTCCGTCATGCTCGGCGCCGAGCCGGGCGACATCGAGGTCTCCATCGAGACCGAACTGCCGGAAGAGGCGCGGCAGGCGCTGAAACAGGCGGAGCGCGCCAAGCAGGCCGCCGCGGAAGCCGCCGAGGCGGAGCGCCGTGCCATGCGCCGCGCGGCCGAGGTCCTCACCCGGGATCTGAGCCAGCGGGACGCCGGCCGCGTCATGGGGTTGTCCTTCCAGCGGGTGTCACAACTTCTCGGTGCGGACGCTGCCGCCCACAGAACGAGGCGCACGGGGAGCGCCCGGCGCGCGAAGAAGAGAGTCGGGGGCTGACGGAGCGCTCCCCGTGACAGGGCGCCTCGTGGGAGCGAGCGCGAGGCGCGGCGCTCCGACGGGCCACAACGCCCGCCGGAGGGGTGCGCCGGCGTGCCACGGCCCGTTTCGCCCGTGCGCTGAGCATCCGGGGGATTTTCTCCGTACTGGTGGGAGAAGGCCGGGGGCTACTGCCGGTAGCCGGGCGCAGCGGGGAGGCAGGACCGTGAGCATCACCACTGAGACATCGACGAGGCAGCCGGCGGAACCACCGCCGGCGACCGGTACGCCGGCGGCTCAGACGAGAATCCAGACGATCGCGGACGTCGGACGCGCCGCGCGGCGGCGGGCCGAGGTCCGGATGCGGCCGCGCAGTTCCGGCGCCCTGCCCGTACTGGGCGCGCTGTGGGCGGGCGCCCTCGCCGTGCTGGGCCTGTGGTGGTACAACACCCCGGTCGTCTCGGCGACCACCGACTGGGTCACCGGCGCCGGACGGATCACCGGGCTGCTGGCCGGCTACTCCACGGCCGTGGTGGTGCTGCTCATGGCCCGGGTGCCGGTCCTGGAGCGGCGGATCGGCTCCGACCGGGTGGCCCGCTGGCACGCGATGGCGGGCCGCTACACGATCAGCCTGATCGTGGCGCACACCGCGCTGATCGTGTGGGGCTACGCGGAGCAGGCCGGAACCGGCCTCGTCGACCAGTTCCTCACCGTCGTCCTCGACTTCCCCGACATGATCGAGGCTGCCGCCGGCACCGTGCTGCTGGTGGTGATCGGCCTCATCTCGGCCGGCGCCGCGCGGCGGAAGCTGCCGTACGAGCTCTGGTACTACCTGCATCTGCTCACCTACGCCGCCGTATTCCTCGCCTTCTGGCACCAGCTCTCCACCGGCACCGAGTTCCTCGCCGTCCCGGCGGCGCAGACCGCCTGGTACGCGCTGTACGGCACGGTGACCGCGCTCATGCTCTGGTACCGGATCATCACCCCCGTCCGGCTCAACCTGCGCCACCAACTGCGGGTGGAGTCAGTGGTGGAGGAGGGCGCGGGCGTCACCTCCGTCATCATGTCGGGGCGGGACCTGGCCGGGATGAACGCCGAGGCGGGGCAGTTCTTCCGCTGGCGGTTCCTCGCCCCGGGGCTCCGCTGGACCTCCAACCCGTACTCCCTGTCGGCGACGCCGCGCGACGACCGGCTGCGCATCACCGTCAAGGCGGCGGGCGGCCACAGCGCCGCCCTGGCCGCGCTCCCCGCCGGCACCCGGGTCTGGGCCGAGGGCCCGTACGGCGCGCTCACCGCCGCCCGCCGGCAGCGGCCCCGCGGCGAGGAGGGTCGGCGCGGCACCAAGGTGCTGCTGATCGCGGGCGGAGCCGGGATCACCCCGATGCGGGCACTCTTCGAGACGATCCCCGCCGCCCCCGGGGACCTGACGCTGCTGTACCGGGCCCGCCGCAAGGAGGACCTCGTACTCTGGGACGAACTGCGCGTCATCGCCGGGCGGCGGCAGGCGAAGCTGTTCTCCGCCGTCAACGAACCCGACGGCACCCGGCCGCAGATCACCGCGGAGGGCATGGCCCGCGTCCTCCCCGACATCGCCAAGCACGACGTCTACCTGTGCGGACCTCCCGGCCTGGCCGAGGAGTTCCAGGCCATCCTGCGCGAGGCCGGGGTCCCGGCCCGCCGCATCCACCACGAGTCCTTCGAGCTGTGAGCCACAGCGAGAGCGAGCCGGAGCAGAACCCATGAGGAAGCACCCGATACGCCGCGTCGTCCTGGGCAGCGCCGCCACCGTCTCCGGTGTCGTCCTGCTCCTGGCCCTCAAGATGCCGTACGCGCCGTGGGAGGCCGAGCGGACCTCCGCCGCGCAGCCGCCGGCCGCCGGAGCGCCGGCGGCGCCCGGAACGGGCGGAGCGGGCGCGCCCTCACCGGGCGCACCGGCCGGGGACCCGGCGGGCGGGGGCGAGGCCGCGGCCCCCGGGGACGGCCAGGGCGGGGGCGAGGGCGGGGCACCGGCCCAGGACGCGCCCCGTACCGTCACCGGCGACCTGGTCAAGACCGAGTACGGGCCCGTCCAGGCCCGGATCACCCTCACCGGCGGGAAGATCACCGCGGCCGACGCCGCCCAGGCCCCGTCGGGCAACCCGCAGACGGAGTCGATCACCGCCCGGGCGGTGCCGGAGCTCGGCAAGAAGGCCGTGCAGGCGCAGAGCGCGGAGATCGACACCGTCTCCGGCGCCACCTTCACCAGCGAGGGCTACAAGAAGTCCCTGCAGAGCGCCCTGGACCGGGCCGGTGGCTGAACCTCCCCGGTTCCGCCGGGTCGAGGAGGCCATGGGCACGGTCTTCTCCCTCGACGTGCGGGGCCCGCGGGCGCACGAGGCCGGGCCCGCGGTCGAGGACGCGGTGGCCTGGCTGCACCGGGTGGACGAGCTGTTCTCCCCGTACCGGGAGGAGAGCGAACTCAGCCGGCTGGCGCGCGGCGAACTGTCGGCCGGTGACTGCGATCCGCTGATCGCGGAGGTCCTGCTGCTCTGCGAGGGCGCGGAGGAGATGAGCGACGGCTGGTTCAGCACCCGGTACGCCGGCGGGCTCGACCCGACCGGGCTGGTCAAGGGCTGGGCGGTGGAGAGGGCCTCGCAGCGGCTGGCCGAGGCCGGGGCCGCCGACAGCTGCGTGAACGGCGGCGGCGACATCCAGCTGTGCGGCCGCGCCGGCCCCGGGCGGCCCTGGCGCACCGGGATCAGCGACCCGCTGCGCCCGGGCCGGCTCGCCGCCGTCGTGGAGGGCGAGGGCCGGCTGGCCGTGGCCACCAGCGGCACGGCCGAACGCGGCTGCCACGTCCTGGACCCGCGCACGGGCTCCCCGCCCCGGCACGGCCTGGTCTCCGTCACGGTGCTGGCGGAGGGCCTGACGGCGGCGGACGCCTGGGCGACGGCGGCCTTCGCGCGGGGCCGCTCGGCACGGGACTGGCTGGAGGCGCTGGAGGACGTGGAGGCGTTCGCGGTGACGGCGGACGGCGGCACCTGGAGCACGACGGGTTTCGACAAGTTCACGGCCGGCTGACCGGCGCTGCTCCGGCGCTCCCCGGGACGGTGACGGATCTTCGAGCACGCGCGCCGCCGAGCCCGTCCTCCGGTTCCGGATCGCGGGTACGGAAACGGGCGCGGGCCGGGGCGTTCTGGTGGGGCCGGGACGCGGGTAGCCTCCAAGGGACAGTGAGCGCGAGGGGTCCGCGCGGGCGGGCCTTGCGACCGGATCCGGCCGTGGGCCGTGTCACCGCGCGGATTCCCCGCCACGGCCAGGGAAGCGGGCACCACACGCCTATGAGCACGTACGTCCCCGATGCCTCGGCTCTGCCCCTGCGCTGGACCGTCTCCTCCTACAGCGGCGGGAGGGACAACTGCGTCGAAGTCGCCCGGTTCGAGCGGGAGACCGTGGCCGTGCGGGACTCCGAGGACCCCTCCGGGCCCGCCCTGCTGCTGCGCGCCGACGAATGGACCGCGTTCATCGCCGACATCCGGGCGGGCGAGTTCGACCTGTTGTGACGGCGCCCGGGCGCCAGCACCCCGACTCCCGGCGTTCGACCGGGCGTTGAGAACGGCCGGCGCGCTAGCGCGCCCGCTGGGCCAGCCGCAGGAGGTGGTCCGCGAGGGCCTGGCCGCCCGCCGGGTCGCGGCTGATCAGCAGCAGGGTGTCGTCGCCCGCGATGGTGCCGAGGATGTCGTGGACCTCGGCCTGGTCGATGGCCGAGGCCAGGAACTGCGCCGCGCCGGGCGGGGTGCGCAGCACGACCAGGTTCGCCGAGGCCTCGGCGGAGATGAGGAGTTCACCGGCCAGCCGGGCCATCCGCTGCTCCTTCACCGACTCCCCGAGCGGCGCCTGCGGGGTGCGGAAGCCGCCCTCCGACGGCACCGCGTAGATCAGTTCACCGCCGGCGCTGCGGATCTTCACCGCGCCCAGTTCGTCGAGGTCGCGGGAGAGCGTCGCCTGGGTGACGCTCAGCCCGTCGTCGGCGAGGAGCCGGGCGAGCTGGCTCTGGGAGCGCACCGCCTGGCGGTTGAGGATGTCGACGATCCGCCGGTGGCGGGCCGTGCGGGTCTGCGGTACGGCCGGCCCGCCGTGCTCGGTGTCCTGCGCCTGGCTCATGGTGGTCAGTCTCCGGATCGTCGGTATTCCCCGTCGCCCGCGGCCTCGTCCAGGACCGCCGGCAGGGCTCCGAGCAGCGCGTCCACCTCGTCGTCGCCGATGATCAGCGGGGGGACGAGCCGGACGACGCCGGGGGCGACGGCGTTCACCAGGAGCCCGGCCTCCTGAGCCGCCTGCTGGACGCGGGCGGCCACGGGTTCGGTGAGCACGATACCCAGCAGCAGCCCGGCACCGCGCACCTGTGCGACCAGCGGGTGGCCCAGGCCCTCGATCCCGTCGCGCAGCCGCTCCCCCGTGCGCTTGACCCGGTCCAGGATGTCCTCGGCGGCGATGGTGTCGAGGACGGCGAGCGCGGCGGCGCAGCAGACGGGGTTGCCGCCGAAGGTCGAGCCGTGGTGGCCGGGCGCCAGCAGCTCCGCGGCCTCGCCGAAGGCGACGGTGGCGCCGATGGGCAGCCCGCCGCCGAGCCCTTTGGCGAGGGTGACGACATCCGGCTCGACGCCCTGTGCCTGGTGCTCGAACCAGTGGCCGGTGCGGCCGATGCCCGTCTGCACCTCGTCGATCACGAGCAGGGTGCCGGCGGCCCGGGTGATCTCCCGTGCCGCGGCCAGGTATCCGGCGGGCGGTACGACGGCGCCGTTCTCGCCCTGGACCGGTTCGAGGATCACCAGGGCGGTGTCGGTGGTGACGGCGGCCCGCAGCGCGTCCGCGTCCCCGTACGGCACATGCGTCACCTCGCCGGGCAGCGGCAGGAAGGGGTCGCGTTTGCCGGGCTGCCCGGTGAGGGCGAGGGCGCCCAGGGTGCGGCCGTGGAAGCCGCCCTCGGTGGCGACCATGTGGCTCCGGCCGGTGCGCCGCCCGATCTTGAACGCGGCCTCGACGGCCTCCGCGCCGGAGTTGGAGAAGAAGACCTTGCCGGGGCGGCCGAGGAGCTGGAGGAGCCGTTCGGCGAGCTCGACGGGCGGCTCGGCGACGAAGAGGTTGGAGACGTGGCCGAGGGTGGCGATCTGGTCGGAGACGGCGCGGACGACGGCGGGGTGGGCGTGGCCGAGGGCGTTGACGGCGATGCCGCTGACGAAGTCGAGGTACTCGCGGCCGTCGGCGTCCCGGACCCGGGCGCCCTCGCCGCTCACCAGCGGCAGGCGGGGGGTGCCGTAGTTGTCCATCAGCGCCTGCTGCCAGCGCTGCGTGAGCTCCTGGTTGCCGTGCACGTGGCTCATGCCGTCTCCCCCTGCGCGTCGGGCACGACCATCGTGCCGATGCCTTCGTCCGTGAAGATCTCCAGCAGGATCGAGTGCTGCACGCGGCCGTCGATGACGCGCGCGGTGTTGACGCCGTTCCGCACGGCGTGCAGGCAGCCCTCCATCTTGGGGACCATGCCGCTGGCCAGGTCGGGCAGCAGCTTCTCCAGCTCGGTGGCGGTGAGCTTGCTGATCACCTCGTCGCTGTCGGGCCAGTCCTCGTAGAGGCCCTCGACGTCGGTGAGCACCATCAGCGTCTCGGCGCCGAGCGCGGCGGCGAGCGCGGCGGCGGCGGTGTCGGCGTTGACGTTGTAGACGTGCTGGTCGTCGGCGCTGCGGGCGATGGAGGAGATGACGGGGATGCGCCCGTCGTCCAGCAGCGCCTGGACGGCTCCCGCCTCGACGCCGGTGATGTCGCCGACCCGGCCGATGTCCACGCTCTCGCCGTCGATCTCGGCGTAGCGCTTGACGGCGGTCATGGTGTGGGCGTCCTCGCCGGTCATGCCGACGGCCAGCGGGCCGTGCCGGTTGAGCAGCCCGACCAGGTCGCGCTGCACCTGGCCGGCGAGGACCATCCGGACGACGTCCATCGCCTCGGGGGTGGTGACGCGCAGCCCGGCCTTGAACTCGGAGACCAGGCCGAGCTTGTCCAGGTGCGCGGTGATCTGCGGGCCGCCGCCGTGCACGACGACCGGCTTGAGGCCGGCGTGCCGGAGGAAGACCACGTCCTGGGCGAAGGCGGCCTTGAGTTCCTCGTCGACCATGGCGTTGCCGCCGAACTTGATGACGACGGTCTTGCCGTGGTGGCGGGTCAGCCAGGGCAGCGCCTCGATGAGGATCTGCGCTTTGGGGAGGGCGGTGTGCTTCCGCGTGGTGCTCATGAGGAGTAGGCGCTGTTCTCGTGGACGTACTCGGCGGTCAGGTCGTTGGTCCAGATGACGGCCGACTCGGCGCCGGCGGCCAGGTCGGCGGTGATCCGGATCTCGCGGTAGCGCATGTCGACCAGCTCGCGGTCCTCGCCCACGGAACCGTTCTTGCAGACCCAGACGCCGTTGATGGCGACGTTCAGCCGGTCCGGTTCGAAGACGGCGGAGGTGGTGCCGATCGCGGAGAGCACCCGGCCCCAGTTGGGGTCCTCGCCGTGCAGGGCGCACTTGAGGAGGTTGTTCCGGGCGATGGAGCGGCCGACCTCGACGGCGTCGTCCTCACTCGCGGCGTTCACGACCTCGATGCGGATGTCCTTGGAGGCGCCCTCGGCGTCGCCGATGAGCTGCCGGGCGAGGTCGTCGCAGACGGCGCGGACGGCCTCGGCGAACTCCTCGTAGCCGGGCGCCACCTGCGAGGCGCCGGAAGCCAGCAGCAGCACGGTGTCGTTGGTGGACATGCAGCCGTCGGAGTCGATCCGGTCGAAGGTGGTGCGGGTGGCGGCGCGCAGGGCCTTGTCGAGCTCGGGCTGCGCCACGTCGGCGTCGGTGGTGAGGACGACGAGCATGGTGGCGAGGCCGGGGGCGAGCATGCCCGCGCCCTTGGCCATGCCGCCGACGGTCCAGCCGGCCGGGCTCTCCGCGACGGCGGTCTTGTGGACGGAGTCGGTGGTCTTGATGGCGAGGGCGGCCTTCTCGCCGCCGTGCGCGGAGAGCTGGGCGACGGCCGTGCCGATGCCCGGCAGCAGCCGGTCCATCGGCAGGCGGATGCCGATGAGGCCGGTGGAGCAGACGGCCACCTCGCCGGGGCTGAACTCCTCGCCCAGCGCCTCGGCGGTCTTCTCGGCGGTCCTGTGGGTGTCCTGGAAGCCGAGCGGGCCGGTGCAGGCGTTGGCGCCGCCGGAGTTGAGGATCACGGCGGAGACCTGGCCGCCCTTGACGACCTGCTCCGACCAGATGACGGGTGCGGCCTTGACGCGGTTGGAGGTGAAGACGCCCGCGGCGGCCAGGCGCGGCCCGTGGTTGACGACCAGCGCCAGGTCCGGGTCCCCGCTCTCCTTGATGCCGGCGGCGATCCCCGCCGCCGTGAAGCCCTTGGCTGCCGTCACGCTCACTGCGTCTCCGTCTCTTCCGTGGTCGTGTCCCCGCCGGCCGCTGCCGCCGTCACCGTCGCCGCTCCCGCCGTCGCGGCCGCCGCCGTGCGCGCGCCGTTCACGGGGCGATCCCGGCCGCGGACAGGCCCGTCTCCTCGGGGAGGCCGAGGGCGATGTTCATGCTCTGCACCGCGCCGCCGGCGGTGCCCTTGGTGAGGTTGTCGACGGCGGCGATGACGAGGACGCGGCCGGCGTCCTCGTCCAGGGCCGTCTGGAGCTGGACGGCGTTGGAGCCGAGGACGGCGGCCGTGGAGGGCCACCGCCCCTCGGGAAGCAGGTGGCAGAAGGGCTCACCGGCGGTGGCCTTCTCGTATGTCTCGCGCAGCGCGTCCGCCGTGACGCCGGGCCTCGCCTTCGCCGTGCAGGTGGCGAGGATGCCGCGCGGCATGGGGGCGAGGGTCGGCGTGAAGGAGACCGTGACCGGCTCCCCCGCCGCGGCGGAGAGGTTCTGGACGATCTCCGGGGTGTGCCGGTGCACGCCGCCGACGCCGTACGGGCTCATCGAGCCCATCACCTCGCTGCCGAGCAGATGCGGCTTGAGCGCCTTGCCGCCGCCGGAGGTGCCGCTCGCGGCGACGATCACGGCCTCGGGCTCGACGAGCCCGGCCGCGTGGGCCGGGGCGAGGGCGAGCGACACGGCCGTCGGGTAGCAGCCGGGGACGGCGACCCGCCGGGCGCCGCGCAGCGCGTCGCGGGCGCCGGGGAGTTCGGGGAGACCGTAGGGCCAGGTGCCGGCGTGCGGGGTGCCGTAGAACCTCTCCCAGGCGGCGGCCTCCCGCAGCCGGAAGTCCGCGCCGCAGTCGATGACGAGCACCTCCTCGCCCAGCTCCTCGGCGACGGCGGCGGACTGCCCGTGCGGCAGGGCGAGGAACACCACGTCGTGCCCGGTGAGGACCTCGGTGGTGGTCGGCTCCAGCACCCGGTCGGCGAGCGGCAGCAGATGCGGCTGGAGCTCACCGAGCCGCCGGCCCGCACTGGAGTTCGCGGTGAGGGCGCCGATCTCCACCCCGGGGTGCCCGAGCAGCAGGCGCAGCACTTCACCGCCCGCGTACCCGCTCGCTCCCGCCACTGCCACACGCGTCGCCATGTCACTCCTCCGCTAGACAGCATGACTATACGAAGGGTCGCAGTTTTATGCAAGAAGGGTGCGGCGGCCGCCCGGTCAGCCGATCCGGCCGTCCGGCGCTTGAGTTGACGCCTTCGGGTGTCGCAGCCGGCCCCGTGTGACGTCGGCGCCTGCCGATTGCCGGCCGCCCACTCCGGAGCAGTGATTCAGGTCACATCCGCTCCGTGTCAGCAATTGGGGCGCCGTCCCGTTCAGGGGGCACGCGAACGAGACAGGAGCATCCCCATGAAGCACCGCATCGTCGTCCTCGGCGCCGGATATGCCGGGGCCTTCGCCGCCGGAAGCCTGGCCCGCCGGCTCTCCCCCGCCGACACCGGGATCACCGTCGTCAACGCCGAACCCGACTTCGTCGAGCGGATGCGACTCCACCAGCTCGCGGCCGGCCGGGACCTCGCATCCCGCAAGCTCGCCGACGTGTTCGCGGGCACCGGCGTGCGGCTGCGCCTGGCGCGCGTCACCGGTGTCGACCCCGAGCGCAGGACCGTCGCCGTGACCGGCGCGGACGCCGTGACCGGCGCGGACGGCGATGGCGAACTCGCGTACGACACGCTGCTCTACGCGCTCGGCAGCTCCGCGGCCCATCATGGGGTCCCCGGCGTGGCCGAGCACGCCTTCGACGTATGCGGCCGGTCCTCGGCGCTGCGTCTGCGGGAGCGCCTGGCCGGCCTGGGCGAGGGCGGCACCGTGCTGGTCGTCGGCGAGGGGCTGACCGGCATCGAGACCGCCACCGAGATCGCCGAGTCCCGGCCCGGCCTCTCGGTCGCGCTCGCCGCCCGCGGCGAGCCGGGCGACTGGCTCTCCCCGAAGGCCCGCCGCCACCTGCGCCGTGCCTTCGACCGGCTCGGCATCACCGTCCACGAGCACACCCGCGTCGAAGCCGTCGAGCCGGCACGGGCGATCACCGCCGGCGGTACGTCCCTCCCGGCCGACGTGACCGTGTGGTCGGCCGGGTTCGCCGTGCACCCCATCGCGGCCGCCGCCGGCCTGGAGACCACCGGGACCGGCCGGATCGTCGTCGACCGCACCATGCGCTCGGTCTCCCACCCGGACGTCTACGCCGCCGGCGACTGCGCCCACGCGATCGGCGGCAACGGCCGGCCGCTGCCGATGTCCTGCGCCACGGCCGGCCTGACCAACATGCGGGCGACGGCCGCGATCGTCGCGCGCCTGACCGGCGGCGAGGTCCCGGCCACCGGGCTGAAGTACCACGGCAACCACATCAGCCTCGGGCGGCGGGACGCGATCTTCCAGGTGGTGGACGGAGACGCCCGGGCGAAGTCCTGGTACCTGGGCGGCCGGACCGCCGCGCGGCTCAAGGCGGGCGTGCTCACGGGGGCCGGCTGGGGCATCGCCCACCCGACCTTCGGCATGCCGCAGCGCAAGCGCCGCCTGGCCACCGCACCCGACCGGGACGGTGTGGGTGCCGCCGCCTAGGTTGTTCCGCGTGGACAGCACGGCCGTCGAGAGGTTCGAGGCCGGCCGGGACCGGCTGGCCTCGCTCGCGTACCGTCTGCTCGGCTCGGCCGCCGACGCCGAGGACGTCGTGCAGGACACGTTCCTGCGCTGGCAGGCCGCGGACCGCGAACGGATCGAGGTGCCGGAGGCGTGGCTGACCAAGGTCCTCACCAACCTCTGCCTCGACCGGCTCCGCTCGGCGCGGGCGCGCCACGAGCGGGCGGCCGGCGCCTGGCTGCCCGAGCCGCTCCTGGAGGGCGACCCGATGCTCGGCCCGGCCGACACCTTCGAGCAGCGCGAATCGGTGTCCCTGGCCGTCCTGACCCTCCTGGAGCGCCTCTCGCCGGTCGAGCGGGCCGTCTACGTCCTGCGGGAGGCCTTCTCGTACCGCCACGCCGAGATCGCCGGGATCCTCGACATCACCGAGTCCGCGAGCCAGCAGCACGCCCACCGGGCCCGGGCCCGGGTCGCCGCCGGGCGCCGCCGGGGCGGTGAGGCCGATCCCGCGTCCGCACGCCGGGTCGCCGAGGAGTTCCTCGCCGCCGCCGCGTCGGGGCGCACCGAACGGCTGGTGGCGCTGCTCACCGACGACGTGACGGCGGTCTCGGACGGCGCCGGGCTGGGCCGGAGGCTGCTGCGGTGGGAGACGCCCGAGCGGGTCGCCTCCTTCGTGCGGGCCGGTTTCAAGCCCACGCCGGCGAAGCGGCGGCTGGCCGGCGGCTCGCCCGCGATGCACATCGCGGTGGTCAACGGCTGCCCGGCCGTCCTCGCCGTGGTCGGCGACCGGGTCGTGGGCGCCGTGGTGTTCGACGTCGGCGACGGCAAGGTCGCGTCCCTGCGCGGCATCGCCGCCGCGGACCGCCTCGCGCGCCTCAACGAGGCCTGGCGGCAGTACGAACCCGGGGCTCCGGTCATCGACGCCTGGTGACCGCGGCCACGGTCACCGGAAAGCACCGCACATCCCGGGCCGGACCGGAGAGTTCAGGACAGGCCCGTCGGAATCCGGCACACCCTGCCCGTGTTTCCGGACATCCTCCTGCTCCCCGGAACCGCCCGTCCTCGCCGGTCCGTCCCTCACAGCGGTGTGTCGCGGGAACAGGGGTGCGGGACGCATGCTGCGTATCGGCTTCGGCACGGACGATCTCAACCGTCTGCGGGTGGCGGGGACCCGTGACTTCATGTGGGACGTGGTGCTCAGCCTGCAACTGCTCCAGAACCGGCATTCCGCCCTGGTGTTCGACCCGTGGCGCAAGCGGGTGCGCGAAGGACTGACGCGGTCGGGCCTGGTCCGGACCACACGGGCGCTGATGGAGCTGTGCCCGTGCGCCCCCTACTTTCCGGACTTCCTCACCCCCGGGCTCGGCAGCCCCGATCCGGACGCCGGACTGGACGCCGTGCTCTCCACGCCCGGACGGCGCCTGCGGCGGGAACTCGCCCTGCTCTACGAGGGCCGGACGATGCCCCCGGGCGCCCGCCGGCTCGCCGAGGGCGGAAGCGACGTGCTGCACCGGCTGGAGGAGGCGGTACGCCGCTATCACGCGGTGGCGGTGGCTCCCTACCGGGCGGCCGTCGACCGCGCAGTCGACGCGGATCGCTCGGCGCGCGCCGACTCGGCACTGGCCGCCGGGGCGGAAGGGCTGCTGGCCGGCTACCAGCCCGAGCTGGCCTGGCGGGACGGCCGGATCGAATGCGGCTACCCCTTCGACCGGACCCTGGAGCTGCACGGCCGCCCCCTGACGCTGGTCCCGTCGTTCTTCTGCACGCGGTGGCCCATCACCCTGGCCGACCCCGGACTCCCTCCGGTGCTGGTCCATCCTCTCCCGCTCGCACCGGGCTGGCTGGCCGAGTCCGAACGGTCGTCCGGTTCCGCGGAACGGCTGCACCGGCTGCTCGGGCTCACCCGGACCCGGGCGCTGGAGTCGCTCGGCCGGCCGATGTCCACCGGCGGGATCGCCGCCACGCTCCGGCTCTCCCCGGCCAGCGCCAGCCGTCATGCCGCGGTGCTCCGCGAGGCGGGGCTGATCAGTTCCTTCCGGGACGGGCACCGCGTGCTGCACCGCCGGACGCCGCTGGGCGAGGCCCTGCTCAAGGGCATGTGACGGAACGGCGCGCGGGGCGGCGCCCGCCCGGGCTCTCTCCGATCCCGGGCGGGCGCCGCGCCGTGTTCGCGGTCAGCAGTTCTTGATCTTCCAGACCGGAGTCCAGTTGTAGGAGTTGCTGGTGTCCAGCGCGGTCGAGGTCTTGATGACCCCGCCGCTGGAGTTGTAGTAGTACGCCTTCGTGCCGGTGGTCTGGTTGTTGACGTAGCCACCGGTGCCGTTCCAGTACGACAGCGAGTAGGTGCGGCAGACGTACAGGTCGAAGATCTTCCACTTGCCGACGACCGGGTCCCACACGCGCGTGCACAGACGCCCGTAGGAGCAGGCGTAGTCCGTGTTCGACGTGACGTAGCGGATCTGCTCGGCCGCGGGCGAGATCCTCGGCGACGTCGCCATCACGCCCGCGTCCGCCCGCGCACCCGCCGGAGCCGGCGGCGCCGTCTGCACCCGGTCGCCTCCCGCCCGCTCGGCGGAGCCGGGGGTCTGAGCCGTGCCGGACGCCTGTACCGGCGCCGCGGCCAGCAGCGTGCCGCCGGCCAGCCCCACCGCCGCGACGAGCCCCGCAGCCTTTCGACGTATCTGCATCTGCGTCCCTCCGTGATTCGAACGGTGAACCGTGCGGGACCCATCGTGGGGCGCTCCCCGGCCGGCGGACGAAACATTCGACGGATACGCAATCAAAGGGTGCGGTTCCGGTGGGTGGCGGGAATTCCCGGAATGCGCTGTTCCCGTTCCCTTGGTCCTCGCCCGGCCCCTCGCCCCCGGCCCGGCCCCGGGCCGTGCTCCTCCCGGCACGGGGTCCGGGGCGGGAGGGTCCGGGACGGGAGGGCCCGGGGCAGGCGGGCGGACGGGTGGTGCCAGGTGCCGCGCGGTCCCGTCGGTGGTCCGGCGATCCACCCGCGCGCGGCGGGGCAGCCGAGACCACCGGTGCTCGCGGCTGCGGCCCCGGGCGGAGGGGCCCGCCGGGCGTCGGCGTTCCGCCGGGGGCCGGGCGGTGCCCGGTGGCGGGTCAGGAACGCGGACGGTCCGGCCCGGCGTCCCGCGCCGCGTTCTTCTCCCTGAGGTCCTTGAGGCGCGCGGCTTCCTTCCGCACCTCGGCCTGCGTGGCACGTTCCTGCCGCAGCCACCCGGGCTCGTCCCGCTTCAGCGCGTCGATCTGCTCCGTGGTCAGCGCTTCCGTGACGCCGCCGCGGGCGAGACCCGAGATGGACACGCCCAGCTTCGCCGCGACCACCGGGCGGGGGTGCGGGCCGTCGCGCCGCAGGTCCCGCAGCCACTCCGGCGGGTCGGCCTGCAGCGCGTTCAGTTCACCGCGCGTGACGACGCCCTCCTGGAACTCGGCGGGGGTGGCCTGGAGGTACACACCCAACTTCTTCGCCGCGGTCGCGGGCTTCATGGTCTGGGTGTTCTGGTGCGACGTCATGGTGCCCAGGGTAACGAGCGCGGGCGATGCCCCCGACCACGACCCGGTAGCCTGGCCCGCGTGACAGGCTCGGAGGACTCCCCCGCGTTCCGGCTCGCGTACGTCCCGGGCGTGACGCCGGCCAAATGGGTGCGGATCTGGCGGGAGCGGCTGCCCGCGGTCCCGCTGAGCCTTCTCCCGGTGACCGCCGCCGAAGCGGCCGGCGTCCTGCGGGACAGTGGTGCCGACGCCGGTTTCCTGCGGCTGCCGGCCGACCGGACGGACCTCAGCGCGATCCCCCTCTACACCGAGACGACCGTGGTGGTGGTCCCTAAGGACCACGTCGTGACGGCCGCCGACGAGGTGACCGCCGCGGATCTCGCCGACGAGATCGTGTTGCACCCCCTCGACGACACCCTCGGCTGGGAGACCCTCCCGGGCCGGCCCGCGAAGGAGCGCCCCGCCACCACGGCGGACGCCGTCGAACTGGTGGCCGCGGGTGTGGGCGTCCTCGTCGTCCCACAGTCCCTGGCCCGTCTCCACCACCGCAGGGACCTCACCTACCGGCCGGTCTCCGACGCCCCCCAGTCGCGCGTCGCCCTGTCGTGGCGGGAGGACGCCACCACGGACCTGGTCGAACACTTCATCGGGATCGTCCGCGGCCGGACCGTCAACAGCACCCGTGGCCGCCCGGCACCGGCACAGCGGAAGGACGAGCGCGCCGGCGACCAGCGCGGGACGCGGCGGACACCCGCGGCCGGGAAGCCGGCGGGGAAGACGGCCCGGAAGCCGACCGGGAAAGCCGCGGGGAAGAACCCGCGGGGCGGTTCCGGCGGCGCCAGGGGCGGCAAGCGCGGCCGGCCCCGCCGCCGCTCGTAGCCCCGGCGGGACGCTCCCGCCGCCATCCCGCCGCCCGGCCGGCCCCCTTCGGAACATCTCCGCGAAAAAAGTTCCGGCGAGATGTCGATCCGGCCGTCTCCCGTTCGACGTCAGGATGAGAGGCGGGGAGAGGCCCCGTCCTTCCGAGCGAGGAGCAGCCGCCGTGCCGCGTTTCCTGACACTGATCCGCATCGACGAGAAGAACGCCCCCGCCGAGGGCCCCAGCCCCGAGCTGCAGGAGCGCATGGGCGCCCTGTTCGAGGAGATCACCAAGGCCGGGGTCATGCTCGACACGGCCGGGCTCACCCCGACCTCCGAGGGCACCCGGGTCACCTGGTCCGGCGGGAAGATCAACTGCACCGACGGGCCGTTCACCGAGAGCAAGGAAGTCATCGGCGGCTACTCCATCATCCAGGCCAAGGACAAGGCCGAGGCCCTGGAGTGGACGAAGCGGTTCCTGCGGACCCACGAGGAGTACTGGACCATCACCGCCGAGGTCCGCGAGATCGCCGAGGGCTGACCGCCCCGCGACGGTCCGGCGCGGCTTGCTCGCGCCTCCCCGCGGCTGTTCTGATGGGTGGCTGTGACGGCAGGGAGCACGGCCGAGACGGTCGAAGCGGTGTTCAGAATCGAGTCCGCGCGGATCACCGCCGGTGTCGCCCGCATCGTGCGGGACGTGGGCATCGCCGAGGAACTCGCGCAGGACGCGCTGGTCGCCGCGCTGGAGCAGTGGCCGGAGTCGGGCGTCCCGGAGAAGCCGGGCGCCTGGCTCATGGCCACCGCCCGGCACCGCGCGATCGACCTGGTGCGCCGCCGGGAGACCTACGCGCGCAAGCTCGCGGAGGTCGGGCGGACCCTGGAGGACGTGCCCCCGCCCGGCCCGGAGGACCTCGGCGACCCGGACGACATCGACGACGACCTGCTGCGCCTGATCTTCACCGCCTGCCATCCCGTGCTGTCCCGGGAGGCCCGGGCCGCCCTCACGCTGCGCCTGCTGGGCGGCCTGACCACGGATGAGATCGCCCGCGCCTTCCTGGTCTCCGAACCGGCGGTCGCCCAGCGCGTGGTCCGCGCCAAACGCACGCTCGCCAGGGCCGGCGTCCCCTTCGAAGTCCCCGGCGGGGCCGACCGGGAGGCGCGCCTCTCGTCGGTGCTGGAGGTCATTTACCTGGTCTTCAACGAGGGGTACGCGGCGACGGCCGGTGACGACCTGTGCCGTCCCGCGCTGTGCGAGGACGCGCTCCGCCTCGCCCGCGTCCTGGCGAACCTGATGCCCGGGGAACCGGAGGTGCACGGCCTGCTGGCGCTGCTGGAGTTCCAGGCCTCCCGTATCGCGGCCCGTACGGGTCCGGGCGGCGAGCCGGTGCTGCTCGCCGACCAGGACCGCTCGCGGTGGAACCGGATGCTGATCCTCCGCGGCGCCGAGGCCCTGCTCCGGGCGGGCCGCGGCCCGTACTCCGTCCAGGCCGCGATCGCCGCCTGCCACGCGCGGGCGGTCCGCTACGAGGACACCGACTGGGCGGCGATCGCCGCGCTGTACGGGCGGCTGCTGGAGCTGGCCCCTTCCCCGGTGGTCGAGCTGAACCGGGCCGTCGCCGTCTCGATGGCGGAGGGCCCGGAGGCCGGGCTGCGTCTCGTCGACGCCCTGGTGGCCGAGCCGGTCCTCCGGGGCTACCACCTGCTGCCGAGCGTCCGCGGGGATCTGCTGGCCCGCCTGGGCCGGGACGAGGAGGCGCGCGCGGAGTTCCGGCGCGCGGCCTCGCTCACCCGCAACGCCCGGGAGCAAGAGCTGCTCCTGGCACGGGCCGCGCGCTCCCCCTCCGGCCCCGCGCGGGACGGCTGAACCGCCGCCGGCGCCCGTGGGCCGGGCGTCCGGCGCTCACCGGGGCGGCGGCACCATCCTGGCGCGGCGCCGCACGATCCACGAGGTCATCCCGAGGACGAGACCGGCGGACGTCATCAGCGCCCCGAGCACCGCGACGGTGGCCGGCCACAGCAGCGCGGACGGGCCGTCGTCGAGGACCCGGCCGCGCACCGTGCTCGCCGCGACCGTGCCCGACCGCTCGGAGAGATGGAAGCGGGAGTCCTCCGAATTGGCCCGGTAGTCGCCGAGGACGAACAGCCGGCCCTCGGGGACCTTCACGTCGTAGGTCCGGTCCGGCACACCGACCGGGTCGTCGCCCAGGACGTACGGTTCGGCGAGCGGCTCGCCGTTCACCGAGACCGTGTCCCCCTCGCAGCAGGACACCCGGTCGCCGCCGGTGCCGATGACCCGCTGCATCGTCAGCTGCCCGCCGGGGAACCACCGCTTCTCCTCGAAGAGGACGACATCGCCGGCGCGCACCCCGGAGCCGTCGGTGCGCTCCGCCACGATCAGGTCACCGCGCCGGTGGGTCGGGGCCATGTGGTCGCTGGGCATGGTGGTGGTGATGTAGTCGGCGCGGAGCCAGGCCACACCCGCCACCAGGGTGCCGAGGCCGGCCACGATCAGGGCCAGGGCGGCGATCGCCAGTTTCCGGCCGGGTCTTCCTTCCGCGTCGCGCACAGTGCTGTTCTCCGTTGTCGTCGTGTCGTCGTGTCGTCGTGTCGTCGTGTGCCGAGGGTGCTGCCGTGTTCGTCCCGACGTGTGCAGGCGGAGCCGTGCAGCCGTGCTGTGTGCGGATGAGACTAGGCACCGGCCCCGGCGGGCCGCACGGCGGGTCCGGCGCCCGCGCGGTCGCCGCCCCGCCCGCGCCGTCGTGCTGTCGCCGCCCCGCCCGCCCCGCGGGTCAGTCCGTGCGGCGGACCAGGAGGACGGCGATGTCGTCCTGGGCCGTGCGGCCCGCGGCCGGGGCCGCTATCCGGTCGGCCAGCACGTCCAGGTCCGTCCGGTCCCGGGCTCCGGACGCAGCACCCCGCGCGGGGCCGTTGCGCGCGGGGCGCCCGTTCCGCACGGCCCGGGTCTCCGGCCCGGCCCCCTCGCCGTCCGGGCCCCGGTCGCTCCCGGGGCCCCCGCCGCTCTCCGCGCCGTCGCCGGCGGACCAGCGGGAGAGGGAGCGCACCAGTTCGGCCACCCCCTCGTCGTAGCTGTGCTCCCGGCTCTCGACGAGGCCGTCGGTGTAGAGCAGCAGGGTCGCGCCCCGCGGCAGCTCGGCGGTCACCACCGGGTACTCGTCGTCGAGCTTGCAGGCCAGCGGCAGACCGCCGGGGCAGTCGAGCTCCCGCACGGTGCCGTCGGCCTCCAGCAGCAGGGGGTAGGGATGCCCGGCGCGTGCCATCCGCAGGACGCCGGTGGCCGGGTCGAGCTCCACGATGCAGCAGGTGGCGAAGAGTTCGGTGTCCAGTCCGCAGAGCATGCGGTTGCCGCAGGCCATCAGGTCGGCCGGGCCGTGACCGTCGTCGGCGTAGGCGAGCAGGGCCGTGCGGAGCTGGCCCATCACGGCGGCGGCCTGCGCGCTGTGCCCCTGGACGTCGCCGATCATCAGCCCGACCTTGCCGCCGGGAAGCCGGACGACGTCGTACCAGTCGCCGCCGACGTCCAGCCCCTCGGAGCCGGGCTGGTAACGGACGGCGACCTCCACGCCCGGCAGCCGGGGGAGGCTGCGGGGCAGCATCACCCGCTGGAGCTCCGTCATCGCCTGCCGGCGCTGGTCGAAGAGACGGGCGCGGGCCAGGGACTGCGCCAGGATGCCGGCGATGGCGGTGGTCACGATCTGGTCGTCCGGCGTGAAGACCCGGCGGTCGGCGTAGGAGAGGATGCAGGTGCCGACCGTGCCGTCGGCGGTGGTGAGCGGCAGCAGCGCCCAGGCGTGGTGCCGGACCGCGGGGCGGAAGCTCTCGTCCGGGAAGGCCGCCAGGAACTCCTCCCGGGACTCGAAGAAGAGCGGGCTGCCGGCGCGGAGGGCGGCGGACATGGGGCTGTCGGCCTGTCCCATGCTGCTCTCGCCCAGCCGCCGCAGGACCTCCTCGGGGTAGCCCGCGGCACCGGCCAGCACCACGTCGCCGTCCTGGACGAGATGAATGGCCAGCGCCTTCGCGTCGAGGGCGGGCAGCACCGTGCCGGTCATGGTGTCCACGACGTCCTGGGTGGAGAGCGCCGCGCCGAAGGCCGCGGTCAGATTGAGGACGAACTCCCGCCGGGCATGGCGGCGTTCCTCGTGCTCGCGCTCCTCGGTACGGTCCTGGGCGACCCCGACCATGCCCTGCGGGTTGCCCTCCGCGTCCCTGACGACGCTCGCCTTGGCGTCGATCCAGCGGACCACCCCGTCCGGCCGGATGATCCGGTAGAGGGCCGAGTAGAAGCCGGTCCGCATGCTGGTGCGGGCCGCTGCGTGGACGGCGGCCCGGTCCTCGGGGTGGATGTGGGCGTAGAAGGTGTCGATCCGCTCGTCGAAGGTGTCGGACTCCACGCCGAACAGCCGGCAGGTCCGTTCGTCCCAGACCAGCCGGCCGGAGGCGAAGTCCCAGTCGAAGGCGCCGATGTCCGCGCTGGCCATGGCCAGTTCGAGGCGCGCGGCCCGGGTGCGGCTCTCCACCAGCCGCACGGCCTGGTCGAGGCGGGGGACCCCCGCCGTGAGCACTTTGGTCTCCCGGGAGAGGAGGTACTCCAGCCGCTGGGCGGCGACCGCGGCGATCAGGCTGAGGGTGCCCTCCTCGCTCTCGGAGAGGGGTTCGCGGCGGTCCAGCTGGAGGGAGAGGACGGCCAGGCAGCGGTCCTCCAGCATGAGCGGCACCGAGGCGTAGGCGCTGGGGCTCGGGAAGCGGGCGGCGTCGCTGCCCAGTCCGCTGTACTCGCGGGTGGGCCGCCAGACCAGGCGGCGCTCCCGGGCGGCCTCCGCGACCGGCAGATCGGCATCGGCGTCCACGGAGCCGTAGCGCTCCACGATGTACTCGCCGTAGCCGGTGGTGGTGGCCAGCCGCAGCCGGCCGTCGTCCTGCCGGATGTAGACGGCGCCGGCCCGCGAGCCGACGGCCGCGAGGGCGGCCTCCTTGGCCAGGGTGAGCAGGCCGGACGCGCTGGTGCGGCTCAGCAGGCCGATCACCACACCGGCCCAGGAGGGATCGACCGGTGAGGGCACCAGTTCCGGCTCCACGGTCACACGTGCCCCCTTGCCTTCCGTCGCACCCCGGTCCCACGGTCCATGGTCCGCCACAATGGCCGGAATCGCATCAAGGATGTCCCCGCTTTTCGCGGCGGGTCGCCGACGGGCCTCCGGCACCCGCCGCTCCGGCACCACGGACGGCCGCCGGAGCACACCCGGGCGGGGGTGGCGGACCCCGGCCCGCGGCGGGCCCGTACGGACCCGGCCGGGGAATGCCGCCGCCCCGCGGCGTGCGGCGCGGGGCGGCACGGGCCGGGCCGTACGCCGCGGGGCGGCACCCTGCGGTCGCGCGGTCACGGCGGGCCGTCACAGCGGGCCGGCGCACGCGGGTGGCGCGCCGGGCCGGGGCTCGCTCGCGGGACGGGGGCGCCCCCTCGGCGGGACGGCGGGCGCCCGCCGACCGGTCGGCGGGGCTGCGGGGCGGCGGGGCGGCCGTCAGCCGGAGAACGCGGCCGCGGCGTCGACGCCGCCCGCCGCCCGCGCGCTGCCGAAGGCCGCCCGCAGCCGCCGGGCCCCCTCGGCGATCTCCCCGGTGCCCGCCACCGCGGCGTACGCGACCCGGAGGTGCGCCGCGGGCGGCTCGGCCGCGAAGTAGGGCCGTCCCGGGGCCACGGCGACACCGGCCCGGAACGCCTCCGCGGCCACCGTCTCGTCGTCCAGTCCCTGCTCCAGCCGCAGCCACAGATGGCCGCCGCCCGAGGGCAGCAGCACCGGCCGGGCCTCCGGGAGTTCCCGGGCCAGTGCGGTGGCCAGCGCCTCCCGCCGGCTCCGGAGCGCCGCCCCGATGGAGCGGAGGTGGCGGCGCCAGGCGGGCGAGCCGACGAGTTCCAGCGCCGTCTCCTGGAGCGGGCGCGGCACGAAGAAGCTGTCGACGACCTGGATGGCCCGCAGCCGCCGCATCACCGGCCCCCGGGCCGCGAGAGCGGCGACCCGCAGGCTCGGCGAGGTGGTCTTGGTGAGGGAGCGGATGTGGACGACGACGCCGTCCGGGTCGTCGGCGGCCAGCGGCGGTGGCAGCGGCCCGGCGTCCTCGTGGGCGAGACCGCGGGCGTAGTCGTCCTCGACGACGAACGCCCCGGCCTCCCGTGCCGCCCGCAGCACACCGGCCCGGCGGTCGGGGGCGAGCACCGCGCCCGTCGGGTTCTGGAAGAGCGGCTGGCAGACGAAGACCCGGGCGCCGGTGGCCCGGAAGGCGTCGGCGAGCAGCCCCGTCCGGACGCCCCCGGTGTCGACCGGTACCGGGACGGGCCGCAGCCCGGCGGCCCGGGCCACGGCCAGGAGCCCCGGGTACGTGGGCGACTCCACCAGGACCGCGGCTCCGGGCGGCGCGAGCGCCCGGAGCGCGGTGGTGAGCGCGCTCTGCCCGCCCGCGGCGATCAGCACGTCGGACGGGGCGAGCGCACCGCCGGGCCCGCCGATCTCCCGGGCAAACCACTCGCGCAGCTCGGGCAGGCCCTCCATCGGCGGCCGCCCCCAGGCGCCGGGGCGCCGGCCGGCGCGGGAGACGGCGGCGGCGAGCGCGCGTTCGGGCTGGAGCGAGGGGTGCGGATAGCCGCCGTTGAACTCGATGACGCCGGACGGGGGAGCGGCCAGGGTGGCCAGCAGCCCGGAGGCGTCCACCGCCCGGGGCAGCGGCTCTCCGGGGGCGCTGCCGGCCGGTTCGGCGCTCAGGGCCACCTCCTGCCAGGAGGTGTCGGCGGGACGCGACGCGGGCCCGGCCGGCCGGGCCCGGAAGGCACCGGCGCCGGGACGGGTGACGACCAGCCCTTCGGCGACGAGCGCGGACAGAGCCCGCGAGACGGTCACCGGACTCACCCGGTACCGCTCGACGAGGGCCCGGCTCGACGGCAGCTTCTCACCGGGAGAGTAGCGCCTGACCTCGGAGCGGAGAGTTTCCGCCAGTTCACCGACACTGCTACGCTCATGCATGAGAGACAACGATAGCGCTACCGAGGCGCCGAGGATAGCGCTCCGAGGCGGCCGCCCCGCCGGGACGCCGTCCGGACCGGCTCCCGGGCCCGCGCCCGGGCGCTCCCCCGCACGGACCGCCCCCCGCGCCTCCGGCCGGCCCGTGCGCGACTCCCCCGCCGCCGGCACCGCCCTCGCCGTCCTCGGTGTCGCCGCCTTCTCCCTCACCTTCCCGGGCACCGTCTGGGCCCTGGAGGGGTTCGGCCCGTGGACGGTCACCGCCGCCCGCGGCGTGCTCGCCGGACTGATCGCGGGCGGCTGCCTCACGGCCCTGCGCGTACCGGCGCCGGAGCGCCGCCACTGGCCCGGCCTGCTGACCGTCGCCGCCGGAGTCGTCCTCGGCTTCCCGCTGCTCACCACACTCGCCCTGCGCACGTCGACGGCCTCGCACGCCGCCGTGGTCGTCGGGCTGCTGCCACTCACCACCGCGGTCTTCGCGGCCGTACGGACCCGGACCCGGCACTCCAGGGCGTTCTGGGCCGCCGCTGTCGCCGGGGCCGCGGCCGTCTGCCTCTTCGCGCTCACCACGGGGGGCGGCGCGCTCTCCACGGGCGACGCCTACCTCGCCGCCGCCCTGCTCGTGTGCGCCGCGGGCTACACGGAGGGCGGACGGCTCGCCCGGGTGATGCCCGGCTGGCAGGTGACGGCCTGGGCGCTGGTCGCCTGCCTTCCGCTGACGGTGCCGTGGCTGGCGGTCGCGTCGGCACGGGAGCCGGCGGTCCTCACCGGACACGCCGTGGCGGGACTCCTCTGGCTCGGGGTCGGCTCACAGTTCCTGGGACTGGTCGTCTGGTACCGGGGCATGGGCGTCATCGGCGTCGCCCGGGCCGGCCAGTTCCAGCTCGCCCAGCCGCTGCTGACGCTGGTCTGGGCGGTGCTGCTGCTCGGCGAGGAACTCGATCCCGCAGCACCGCTCACCGCGGCCGCCGTCCTCGTCTGCATCGCCGTCACCCAGCGGGCGGACGGGCCGCCCGCGGCCCTGTCCGCGGCCCCGTCCGCGCGGAAGCCACACGCCACGAACCGCCGCGGGGCGGCCGGCGGCTCCGGTTGAGGCCCGTCCGGCCGGCGCAGGACCGTGCAGGGGCCATCGGACCCGTCCGGTCCTAGACTCGGAGGGAACCCGCGGAAATCGCGATGCCATCGCCCTCGCGAACAGGGAGGACCGCTGATGGAAGCCAAAGTGGGCGACACACTGGTGATGCACGGCAGAAGCGTCGGCCAGCACGACCGGACCGCACAGATCGTGGAAGTCCTGGGGACACGCGGCGAACCTCCGTACCGCGTGCGGTTCGACGACGGGCGCGAGGCGCTGATGTCCCCCGGCCCGGACAGCGTCGTACAGCACGAACGGCGCGGCACCGAACCGGCCTAGACGGCGACCGCGCCCCTCCGGCGCGGCCCGGGCGTGACAGTGCCGGTGCCCCGGTACGCGGACGGCTCCCCGCCGGCCCGCGTACCGGGGCACGGCCGCGCACGGCGCCGGACCGCAGACGGGCGGACGGGATGGACGAGTGGACGGCTGGGCGCGCGGCTCAGCGCCACAGCGGCTCCGCCGCCGGGTAATGGTCGTCGACGACCCGGTTCATCGCGCCGATGCGGTCGGCCCCGACCTCCCGCGCCGAGAAGAACACATGCCCCCGCACCTCCGGGACGTCCCGGGCGAAGGCCAGATGCCGGGAGAGCTCCGCCGGGTCCTGCCAGGCCGCCGGCTGCGCCGGGTCCCCGGCCTTGTAGAGCGCCTCGCCGATGTGGAGCCCGACGCCCGTCCCCCGGACCGTACCGGCCCACCACCGCACCAGCGTGGCGTAGTCGGCCGCGTCGAAGCCCAGGTGCCAGTACACCTGCGGGACGACATGGTCGATCCAGCGCCTGCGCACCCACGCGCGGGTGTCGGCGTACAGGTCGTCGTAGGTCTGCACCCCGGCGTTCGTGTCGGAACCGGCCGGGTCCGAGGACCGGTTGCGCCAGACCCCGAACGGGCTGATGCCGAACCGCGTCCCCGGCCTGAGCCGCCTGATCCGGGCCCCCGTCTCCCGCACCAGCCGGTCGGTGTTGTCCCGCCGCCAGGCCGCCCGGTCGGGAAAGCCGCCACCGTGGGCCGCGTAGGCCGCGTCGTCGTCGAAGCGCTCCCCGGCCACCGGATACGGGTAGAAGTAGTCGTCCCAGTGCACGGCGTCGACCGGGTAGCGGCGCACCGCGTCGAGCATCGCGTCCTGCACGAAGCGCCGCACCTCCGGCAGCCCCGGGTTGTAGTAGAGCTTGCCGCCGTAACGCACCACCCACCCCGGGTTCCGGCGGGCGGGATGGCGCTCCGCCAGCCGCCCCGGATCAGCGTGGTTGGCGATCCGGTACGGGTTGAACCAGGCGTGCAGCGCCAGCCCCCGGCGGTGCGCCTCGCGGACCGCGAAGCCCAGCGGATCCCAGCCCGGGTCCCGGCCCTGGACGCCGGTGAGGTACTCGGACCACGGCTCGTACCGGGACGGCCACAGCGCGTCGGCGGTCGGCCGGACCTGCAGGACGACGGTGTTGAGCCGCCGCCGCACGGCCAGGTCCAGCACCTCGGCCAGTTCGGCCCGCTGCTCGGCCGCGGGCAGGCCCGGACGGGACGGCCAGTCCCGGTTCGCCACCGAGGCCACCCACATCCCCCGCGTCTCCGGCACCGCCCGGCCCCCGCTTCCCCCGGCGCCCTCCGCGCGCCACCGGGCCTCCGTGCCCAGGGCGTCACCCGACACCAGCAGGGGCAGGCTGCCCGCGGCCACGGCCGCGAACCGCCGCCGGCTCATCCGATCCCCGCTCCGCATCGCTCCACGCCCTCTCTCCGGCTCCGCCCCCGTGTCAGCACGGCGCCCGTGGCCAGCATTCCGCCCCGGCGACCGCGCCACACCGGAGCGGCGGGTAACGTCTGAGCCGGGCCCGCCACCGGAGACCCCGGAGGCCGCCCGTCCGAGGAAGATCAGCGAAAGGCACGATGTGACCGACATCGAACGCGTCGGAGTGGTGGGCTGCGGACAGATGGGCGCCGGGATCGCGGAGGTCTGCGCCCGGGCCGGCCTCGGCGTCATGGTCGCCGAGACCACCGGCGAGGCTCTGGAACTGGGCCGCACCCGGCTCACCTCCTCCCTGGACCGGGCCGTCGGCCGCGGCAAGATCACCAAGGAGGAGCGGGACGCCACCCTGGACCGGCTGAGCTTCACCACCGACCTCGGCGAGTTCGCCGACCGCGACCTCGTCGTCGAGGCCGTCGTGGAGAACGAGCAGGTCAAAACCGAGATCTTCCAGGTGCTCGACCAGGTCGTGACCCGGCCGGACGCGATACTCGCCTCGAACACCTCCTCCATCCCCCTGGTCCGGCTGGCCGTCGCCACCTCCCGACCGGAGCAGGTCATCGGCGTCCACTTCTTCAACCCCGCCCCGGTGCAGCGCCTCGTCGAGCTGATCCCCGCGCTGACCACCAGCGACGAGACGATCAAACGCGCCGAGGAGGCCGTCACCGCCGTCCTCGGCAAGCACGCCATCCGCGCCCAGGACCGCTCCGGCTTCGTCGTCAACGCCCTGCTGATCCCGTATCTGCTCTCCGCGATCCGGATGTTCGAATCGGGCATCGCCAGCCGCGAGGACATCGACAACGGCATGGAAATGGGCTGCGCCCACCCGATGGGCCCGCTGAAACTGGCCGACCTCATCGGCCTGGACACCGTCGCCTCGGTCGCGTACTCGATGTACGAGGAATACAAGGAGCCCCTGTACGCCGCTCCCCCGCTGCTCCAGCGCATGGTCGACGCCGGCCGCCTGGGCCGCAAGACGGGTTCGGGGTTCTACCCGTACACGTGAACGGAAACGCGTGAGCGGAGACGAACCGGGTGGCACCGGTACGGAGAGCGACGGCCGGGCCGCGCGCCACACACACGGCCCGCCACACCCCGGACGGCCCGCCGCCCCGTTCGCCAGGACGGACGAGCGGGGCGGCGGCGGGACGCGGGAACAGGGGGGAAGCCCCGCGTCCCGGTAACCGGGGTGGCTCCGGACCATCTCCGACTCCATCACGGCGCACGGCCCCGGGGGGAGCGTGTGCGCGGGCGCGATGAGGGTGCGCACTTCACACGGGGTGTGCGCCGCCCGCATCACCGTTCACGCCCGCCCCCTCCGGCACAACGGGCCCCGGCCGCCCGGCCGTCGCGCCCCGCGCACAGCACCCGCGCACAGCCCCTCCGCCTCCCCGCCCCGACCCGCGCCACACCCCCGGCACCCCCGGCGCACCACCGCTCCCCGTGCCGTCCGGCAACCCCCGGCGCAGGCCCCCGGCCGAGCGGCCCCGGAGCCTACGGCCGCCCCCCGCACCGGAGGTGATGGAGCATCAGCAACGCCGCCGCCATGTTCGCCGCCGGCACCTCACCCCGCGCCACCATGTCGGGCACCAGCTTCAGCGGCACCCACTCCCTCCGGTCGGACTCGAAGGCGTCCGCCGGCTGCCCGATGTACTCGGCCTCGTCCGTCCAGTAGATGTGGTGCCGCGCGTCCGTCAGCCCGTTGGACGGCTCCACGGACAGCAGATGCCGGAGCCGGCCGGGCCGCCAGCCGGTCTCCTCCTCCATCTCCCGCGCGGCGGCGAACGCGCAGTCCTCGCTCTCCTCGACCACCCCGGCCGCCAGCTCCCAGCCGTACGTCCCCGTGATGAAGCGGTGCCGCCACAGCAGCAGCACCTCGTTCGCCTCGTTGACGACCGTGGCGGCCGCCACCGGGCGGAGCCGGATCAGATAGTGGTCGAGACGGCGCCCGTCGGGGAGTTCGACATCGGCGAGGTTCACCCGGAACCAGCGATTCTCGTACACGGTGCGTTCGCCGGTGTTCTTCCATCGCACGAATCCGCCACCTTCCGCCCCCGTCCAGCCGACACAACGGGCCCGTCGTCCGGGGCCCTCAGAGCGGTACGCGCAGAGTCCGGTCGATGAGTTCGGCGGCCTCGGCGCTCGCGGCACACCTGCTCGCCACGAGGTCTTCCCGTACGGCGCGGAGCCGGTCCCGGAGCCGCCGCGACTCCATGCCCCGCACCCGCTCGGTCATCTCCACCGCGGTGGCCACGGCCTGATCGGCGTCGCCCCGGCAGAGCTCGATCTGGGTGAACAGCGCCAGCCGGTGCACCCGCCCCCGGTCGTGCGCCGGGCTGTCCACCGCCGCCACCGCGTGCTCGTGCGCCGCCCCGAGATCCCCCAGACTCAGCAGCGCCTCCGCCACCTGCACATTCACCAGTCCCGGCTGCACATAGCCGGTCTCGGCCGGTTCCTGACCGCGCCGGATGCTCTCCGCCTCCCGCTCCGCCCGCCCGATGCAGGCCAGCGCCGCCCGCCCGTCCCCCAGCTTCGCGTACGCCTTCGCCTGCATCGCGTACAGATCGGCGGAGAGCGCCGGGGTGATGTGCGGCCCGGCCGCGCGCAGCGCCGTCTCGGCGAACGCCACCGCCTGCCGGAACTCCCCCATGTGCAGCGACTGGTTGACCAGCAGCGCGATCGTGTAGGCGCCCAGCCCCCGGTCACCGCTGGCCTTGGCCAGCCGCAGCGCCTGGTGGAAGTAGCGCTGCGCCAGCCCGTACGCGTCCGAGTCGTAGGCGCAGATGCCCGCGACGGCCACCAGCCCGCCGACCGCCCGGTGCAGCAGCCGCCCGGTGGCATCGGTGTAGCCGCCGCGCAGCAGCGGCGCCGTCTCGGCGTTGAGGAAGCCCACGATCCGCGACCTCGTCGCCACCCCGCCCGTCTTGCGGTACATCTGCTCGTAGTGGGTACGGGCCGTGCGCAGCATCTCGATGTCCGGAAGGCCGACGCGCACCTGCCCGCGGCGCGAGACGTCCGCGTCCTCGGGCGGGTTCTCCCACTCCCAGACGGGCATCACGGCCGGGGTCCCGGTGACCGCGGGGGCACCGACCACATGCGGGCGCTGCTGCTCGTCGGACCGCCACAGGGCCGTGGCCCGGTCGACGAATCCGGCGAGCGGCGTGCCGTGCGGCGCGTGGCCCGAACCGGGCGGGCCGAGCCCGATGTCGTCGAGGGTGAGCGCACGCCGCACCCGCTCGCCGAGCACCTCGCAGATGATGTCCGGGACCTGGCCCCGCGGGCGCTGGCCCTTCAGCCAGCGGGCGACGGCGGTGTGTTCGTAGCGCAGGGTCAGGCCCCGGGCCCGCCCGGCCTCGTTGACATGCGCGGCCAGCCCGGCGTGCGAGATGCCCGCCTCGTCGAGGACGGCGTCGAGCAGGGTGTTGGGCTCCACGTGCCCTCCCGGTGCGCTCGGGATCAACAGCGTAATGGAGTGGCGGCGGAGCGGGGTGGGAACCGGCCACCACCGGTACCGGCGGGGGCCGCCGCCCCGATTCCCCTGATGCGGCGGTGAACCCTGGTTCCGGTGAGCCCTGGTTCCGGTGAGCCCTGGTTCCGGTGAGCCCGGACGGCATCACGGAGCGGCGGCCGGAGGTGACGGGCCGGCGGCTCGGCGGATGCCCGGCCGGGGCTCGCGGCCGGCCGGTGCCCGGCGCCGGTCAGCCCGCCGCGGCCGGCGGGGCGACGGCTCCGCCGGTGCTCTCCGGCGCCGTCCGGCCGGACGGAACGCGGGGCACGCCGCGACGTATCGCGAGCAGCGCCACATCGTCCGCCAGCCGGCCGCCGGTGTGCCGCAGCAGCGCCGCCTCCACCCGGTCGACCAGCTCCTCCGGGGTGCGGACCGCACCGGAGGACACGGCGGTTTCCAGGGTGCGCGCCAGCGGGAAGAAGCGCCGGGCGGCGTCGCGGGCGTCCTCCGCCCCGTCGGTGTGCAGCAGGAGCAGCTCTCCCGGGCGGAGCGGGGGCAGCCGTTCCGCCGGCAAGCGGTCGGGCAGGGGGAACGCGCCGAGCGGCGGCAGGGGGCCGGCGTCGCTCAGCGGCCGGACGGGAGAGCCGCCCGGCGGGGGCGCGGTGTCCTCTTCCCGCTCCTCCGCGGGTGCCGCGTTTCCGGCTTTCCCCGTGGGTGCCGGGCTGGGGGTTTCCTCCGGACCGGGAGAGGCCAAGGGCTTGTTACTGCGCCCTATTCCACCCGATGCACGGCGGTTCCCCGGCTGTTCGGTGCCGTCGTCACGGCAGCCGGGGCCCGTGCGCGCCCCGGGCCCGGCCGGTGCGCCCGCCGCGCCCGCGCGCTCCTCCCCCTCTACCGTCTCCGCCCCGCCGCGCCTGCCGCCGCACCCGTCGGTCCGCAGCCGGTACGGCCAGGGGTGGCCGCAGTTGAGCACCGACAGTTCCTCCTCCGGGCGCAGCTCCAGCAGCAGGACGGTGACGAACTCCTCGGCGGACCCGTCCGGCCCGTACGGGTCCCGGGCCTCCTCCCCCGGCCCCTCGCGCAGATGCCGGCCGAGCGCGCGGTCCAGCCGGCGCAGCACTCCGGCCAGATCCGGTTCGGCGTGCGCGGCCTCGCGGAAGCAGCCGAGGACGGCGGCGACGGTGCCGATCGCCGCCAGGCCGTGCCCGCGGACGTCGCCCACGACGATCCGCACCCCGTACGGGGTCACCAGCGCCTCGTACAGATCACCTCCGACGGAGGCGCCGCGGGTCGCGGAGAGATGCCGCACCGCGGTGGTGAACCCCCCGACCGCGGCGGGCAGCGGGCGGAGCAGCACCTGCTGGGCGGCGACGGCGACCGCGCGGGTGCGTTCCAGCTCCCGCAGCAGCCGCCGGCCGCGGCCCGTCGAGAGGCAGGCGGCCACGAGCGCCGTGACGACGGCACAGGAGACGCCGAGGTGGAGGCCCGTCGCCCGTCCGCCGTCCAGGAAGCCGAGAAGGGCGAGGACGAGGAGCGCACCGCCGCCGCTGACGAGGACGCAGCACCGGCGCCCGCTGCCCGCGCAGGCGAGGGCGGGCGCCGCCGCGAGCAGCGGTGTCAGGTCCGGTCCGGCCGGGCGCAGCAGTTCCCACCCCGCGACGGACAGCACCCACAGGCCGGGCAGGGCGATGAGGGCTGCGCGCAGGGCTCGGGTGCGGCGGCCGGGGACGTGCGTGGTCCGGTGACTGTTCATGCCGGCGGGTTCCCCTCGTGGTCCGTCCGCCGGCCCGGCCGGTCGGAGCCGCCGGGCGGCGGGATGCGCCGTGACCGGGTCTCTCCTGCGGGCGCCCCCGGGTGGTCTCCCGGCGGACGGGCTCCGGTTGTTGCTCTGCGGTGCCCACGGCGGAACGCGTCGAGTCTTTCGACTCGGGGAGGCGATGCGAACCCCGTTGTGCCGACTTCACCCGATCGGGCGAGCTGTTCGGTTCCCGTACGCGAACGAGTAACGGAACGGTCCGGCTCGGCGGACCGACCGCCGACCGATCCCTCCGCACTCGTCTGACCAGTTGTTCTCCACTGGCCCGGACGACTCTCACCGGCCGGCGGCCTACACCACCGGGCCGGTTCCGCAGCAGCCTGTGTGCTGGGGCAACGAGTGAGAAGGCACAGCGGCTTGACGCTCACCGCGCCGGAGCACGCGCCTGGGCGCGGGCTCGCGCCCGGTGGACCCGCCCGCCCCGCGCCCCGGCCCGCCCCGGCACGTTCGGGCCACTCGGTCCGTTCGGTCCGTTCGGGCCACTCGGGCCGGTGAGCGGTGACGGGACCGGAGCGGAGTCCGGAACGGGTGAGGGGGCGCCCCGGAGCCATGAGCTCCGGAACGCCCCCTCGCCGTCGGGCGTTGGTGCCGCGCGCCGTCAGGCGCCGCGCAGCACCGCCCCCGTGCGGTCCGCCGCGGCCGCCACCGCCGCGTCGCGCGCCGCGGAGATCTCCTCGGCGGTCAGCGTGCGGTCCGGGGCGCGGAAGCGCAGCGTGTACGCGAGGGACTTGCGGCCCTCGCCGAGCTGCTCGCCGGTGAACACGTCGAACAGCCGCAGGGACTCCAGGAGTTCCCCGGCACCGGCGCGCAGTGCTGTGCCGACGTCGGCCGCGGCCACCGAGCCGTCCACGACCAGGGCGACGTCCTGGGTGGCGACGGGGAAGGCCGAGACCCGGGGAGCCCGGAGCGGGCCGGTGCCGGCCCGCTCCAGCAGATCGAGGTCGATCTCCATGGCGCAGGTGCGCTCGGGCAGCCCGAGGGCCTTGACGGCCCGGGGGTGCAGTTCGCCGGCGTGCCCGACGACCCGCTCCTCGCCGTCGACCGACGCGAGCAGCGCCGCGCAGCGGCCGGGGTGCCAGGGGGCGTGCCGGTCCTGGCGGACCGTCAGCCCGACCCGGGCCTCGCGGGCGACCGTGCGGGCGGCCTCGACGGCGTCGGCCCAGTTCGCCGCGGACCCCGTGCCCCACCAGCCGCCCAGCCGGCGGGCGCCGGAAAGGACGACCGCGGCGCGGCGCGGCTGGTCCGGGAGCGCGGCGGTGAGACCGGCGAGCTCCTCTCCGGTGGGCCGGCGGTCGACGGGCGGCCGCGGGGCGGGCTGCTCCGCGCCGGTCGGCCGGAAGACCAGACCGGTCTCGAAGAGCGCCAGATCGTGCTCGCCGCGCCCGTCGTTGCGGCGCAGCGCGGCCAGCAGACCGGGCAGCAGGGTGGTGCGCAGCGCGGGCTCGGTGTCGACGAGCGGGTTGGCCAGCCGCACCACGGCGCGGCGCGGGTCGTCCGCGTCCAGGCCGAGCTGGTCGAAGACGCTCTCCCCGAGGAACGGGTAGCTGAGCACCTCGGTGAAGCCGGTGCCGGCCAGGGCCCGACCCACCCGGCGGTGCAGCCGCTGCCGCTCGGTCAGGCCCCGGCCGGCGGGCGGCCTGGGCAGGGTGGAGGGCAGATTGGCGTAGCCCTCCAGCCGGATGACCTCCTCGGCGAGGTCGTTGGGGTCGGTGAGGTCGGGCCGCCAGCTGGGCGCGGTGACGGTGAGTTCGTCCTGCCCGTAGACGTCGCAGCCGATCTCCTGGAGGCGGCGGACGACGGTCTCGCGGCCGTAGGCGACGCCCGCGACGCGGTCGGGGTGGTCCGCGGCGATCCTGACGGTGTGCGGACCGGAGGGGGTGACGACCTCGGTGACCCCGGCCTCCGCGGAGCCGCCGGCGAGCAGCACCAGCAGGTCGACGGCGCGCTGGGCGGCGGCCGAGGCGGCCTCGGGGTCGACGCCGCGCTCGAAGCGCCGGGACGCCTCGGAGGACAGCTTGTGGCGGCGGGCGGTCCGGGCGACCGTCACCGGGTCGAAGTGGGCGGCCTCGATGACGACCTCGGTGGTGCCGCCGGTGACCGTGCCGGTCTCCGGGTCGGCCTCCGCGTCACCGATCTCGGTGTCGGCACCGCCCATGACACCGGCGAGCCCGATGGGGCCGCGGCGGTCGGTGATGACCAGGTCCTCGGGGTCGAGGACGCGCTGGACGCCGTCGAGGGTGGTGAGCTTCTCGCCGGGCTCGGCGCGGCGCACGCCGACGGGCCCGTCGAGCCGGGCGCGGTCGTAGGCGTGCAGCGGCTGGCCGAGTTCGAGCATCACGTAGTTGGTGATGTCCACGGCCAGGGAGAGGGGACGCATCCCGGCCTTCTGCAGCCGGCGCCGGAGCCAGACCGGTGAGTGCGCCTCGGGGTCGAGGCCGGTGACCGTGCGGGCGGTGAAGCGGTCGCAGGCGCGCGGGTCGGCGACCTCGACGGGGTGGCCGTGCTCGTTGGGCGCGGGGACGTCGAGCAGGGCCGGGTCGCGCAGCGGGACGCCGTAGGCGGTGGCCGTCTCGCGGGCGATGCCCCGCATCGACAGGCAGTAGCCGCGGTCGGGCGTGACGGCGATGTCCAGCACCTCGTCGACGAGTTCGAGCAGCTCGACGGCGTCGCTGCCCGGCTCGTGCCCCGGCGGGAGGACGATGATGCCCTCGTGGTCGTCGGACATGCCCAGCTCGGCGGCCGAGCAGATCATGCCCTCGGAGACCTTGCCGTAGGTCTTCCGCGCCGAGATGGCGAAGTCGCCCGGGAGCACGGCGCCGGGCAGCACCACGACGACCTTGTCGCCGACGGCGAAGTTCCGCGCGCCGCAGACGATGTTCTGCGGTTCGCCGGTGCCGTTGGCGCCGCCGACGTTCACCTGGCAGTAGCGGATGGGCTTCCGGAACCCGGTGAGCTCCTCGATGGCCAGCACCTCGCCGACCACCAGCGGGCCCTTGAGGCCGGTGCCGAGCTGTTCGACGGTCTCGACCTCCAGGCCGGCGTCGATGAGCCTGGCCTGGACGTCACGACCGGTCTGGCCGGCTGGGAGGTCGACATACTCCCGCAGCCAGCTGAGCGGGACCCGCATCAGATCTCCATCCCGAAGGGCCGGGTGAAGCGCACGTCACCCTCGACCATGTCTCGCATGTCCTCGACGTTGTGGCGGAACATCAGCATCCGTTCGATGCCGAACCCGAAGGCGAATCCGCTGTACTTCTCCGGGTCGACGCCGCAGGCGGTCAGCACCCGCGGGTTGACCATGCCGCAGCCGCCCAGCTCGATCCAGCCCTCGCTGCCGCAGGTGCGGCAGGGGCGGTCCGGGTTGCCCACGGACGCGCCGCGGCAGACGTAGCACTCCATGTCCATCTCGGCGGAGGGCTCGGTGAACGGGAAGTAGTTCGGCCGCAGCCGGGTCGTCATGCCCTCGCCGAAGAGGGACTGGACCATGTGGTCCAGGGTGCCCTTGAGGTCCGCCATGGTCAGGCCCTCGTCCACGGCGAGCAGCTCGACCTGGTGGAAGACCGGGGTGTGGGTGGCGTCCAGCTCATCGGTGCGGTAGACGCGGCCGGGGCAGATCACGTAGACCGGCGGCTCGCGGTCGAGCATCGAGCGGATCTGCACCGGGGAGGTGTGGGTGCGCAGCACGACGCCGGACTCGTCGCGGCCCCGGGCGGCGGACTCCACGAAGAAGGTGTCCTGCATGGTGCGGGCCGGGTGGTCCGGGGCGATGTTGAGGGCGTCGAAGTTCAGCCACTCCGACTCGACCTCGGGGCCCTCGGCGACCTCGTAGCCCATGGCCACGAAGATGTCCTCGATGCGCTCCATGAGCGTGGTCAGCGGGTGCCGGGCACCGGCCGGTTCGCGGTCGTGGGGGAGGGTGACGTCCACCGCCTCCTCGACCAGCACACGCTCGTCGCGCTCGGCCTCCAGCTCCTCCTGGCGGGCCACCAGCGCACGCTTCACCTCGCCGCGGGCGCCGCCGACGCGCTTGCCGGCGTCGGCCTTGGCGTGCGGCGGGAGGGCGCCGATCTCGCGGTTGGCGAGGGCCAGCGGCGAGCGGTCCCCGGCGTGGGCCACCTTCGCCTCGTGCAGGGCCGCGAGATCCCCGGCGGCGGCGATGGCGGCGAGCGCCTCGTCCCGCATCCGGGTGATCTGTTCCGGTTTCAGTGCCTCGACCTCGACAGGGTCGTACGACTTATTGGGTGCCGACATCTCTTCCCGTGTTTCCGATTGGCTGGCTGCGCGGCCCGTGCTCGGTGGCTTGCCGGCTGCCGGAGCAGCCCTGGGTGCCACCGCCCGAGTCTACGGGGCGCGGAGGACGGGGAAGCCCGCGGCCGTTCAGGCCAGGAAGGACGGAACGGCGACGGGCAGGGTAAATCGGAAGCGGGCGCCGCCGCCGGGGGCGCGGCCGACCTCGATCGTCCCGCCGTGGGCCTCCACGATCCCCTTGACGATGTACAGGCCCAGGCCGGTGCCGCCGCGCTTGCTGCCCCGCCAGAAGCGGGTGAAGACGCGGCTCATCGACTCCTCGGGGATCCCGGGGCCCTCATCGCTCACGGTGACGGACGTTCCCTCGTTCGGCGGGTCGGCGGCTGACACCTCGATGGTGACGGTTCCCTCGCCGTGGCGCACGGCATTTTCCAGCAGATTGCCGAGGACCTGGTCCACCTTGTCCGGATCCGCCCAGAGCGCCAGCAGCGGCCCCGCGACGCGGACGGTGAAACGGTCCTCCGGCTCCCCCGCGCCGACGTGCGCCGCGACATGGCGGCGGACGGCGGCGGCCATGTCCACCGGCTGCCGGTGTATCTCCAGCCGGCCGGAGTCGATCCGGGAGATGTCCAGCAGTTCCGCGATGAGCCGGGTGACGCGGTCGGCGTCGGCGTCGACCGTCTCCAGCATCAGCCGCTTCTGGTCGTCCGTGAACCGTTCCCACTTGGCGAGGAGGGTGGCGGTGAAGCCCTTGACGGAGGTGAGCGGCGACCGCAGCTCATGGGCGACGGTGGCGATCAGCTCGGCGTGGCTCCGCTCGGTGCGGCGCCGGGCCTCGGTGCCGCGCAGGGAGATCACGAGCCGGTGCACCGGGCCCAGCCGGCGGCGGCGGATGTAGCGGGCGGAGACCAGCACCTCGCGGCCGCCCGGGAGTAAGAGGTTCCGCTCGGGCTGGCCGACCCGGGTGGCCAGCCCGCCGTACGGGTCGGTGCACGCCCACCAGCGGCGGCCCTCCAGATCCTCCAGCGGCAGCGCCCGCTCCAGCGGCAGGCCCAGCACCTGGGAGGGCCGGAGCCCGGTGATCCTCCCGGCCGCGGCGTTGAAGCAGATGACGCGGCCGTGCTCGTCGGCGACGGCCAGGCCGTCGGGCAGGTCGTCCGGGTCGAGGCCGAGGGCGGTCAGCCCGGGGGTCCAGTCGGCCGCCGAGACCGGCGGCCCGGTGTCCGGCACCGGCCGCCCCGAAGTCCTGACGTCCCTCACCGCACCCCCTGAAGTCGGCCCCGGGCCGCAACCCTACTAGCTGAAAGTGACGGAGCGGCACCCTCCGGAAGCACGCTGCGCACGGGCCGAGGCATAGAGGCATACGGCCGCGGCGGTCGCCAGGTTCAGACTCTCGGCCTTTCCGTGGACCGGGACCCGTACCACCGCGTCGGCGAGGGCGCGGGTCTCCTCGGGCAGGCCCCAGGCCTCGTTGCCGAAGATCCACGCGGTGGGGCCGCCCATGGTGCCGGCGTCCAGCTCGCCGTCGAGGTCCCGCTCCCCCGCGCCGTCGGCGGCCAGAACCCGCAGCCCGGCGTCCCGCAGCCCGCTCACCACGCGCTCGACCGGCACGCCGACGGCGACGGGGAGGTGGAAGACGCTGCCGACCGAGGCCCGTACGGCCTTGGGGTTGTAGAGGTCGACGGAGGCGTCGGTGAGGACGACGGCGTCGGCGCCCGCGGCGTCCGCGCAGCGCAGCACGGTGCCGGCGTTGCCGGGGTCGCGGACGTTCGCCAGCACGGCGACCAGCCGGGGCCGGGCGGCCGCGATCTCCTCGAAGGGCGAGTCCAGGAAGCGGCAGACCCCCACCAGCCCCTGCGGCGTGACGGTCTGCGAGAGGTCCGCCAGCACCTCGGCGGAGGCCGTGTGGACCCGGGCCCCGGAAGCGCGGGCGGCGGCGACGAGGTCCGGGTACCGCTCGGCGGCCTCGGCGGTGGTGAACAGCTCGGTCAGGGTGGGTTCACCGCCGGTGCGGTGCGCCACGGCCTCCCGCACGGCCTGCGGGCCCTCGGCGATGAACCGGCGCTCCTTGCTCCGGAAAGTCCGCCGGGCCAGCCGGCGGGCGGCGGCGACGCGGGGGGAGCGCGGGGAGATCAGCTCGGGGGTGCCCATGGGCGGCGGCTCGCTTCGTTCTCGGTGCGGTCGGTGCGTGCGGTCGGTGCGTGCGGTGGTGCGGTGCCCGGCGGTCGTGCGGTGCCAACGACAGCGGACCCGCAGGCAGGGCCTGCGGGTCCGCTGAAGCCTCTCGGCCGGCGCCTGCGGATCAGGCGGCGGCCTTCGGGGCGTTGACGTCGCTCGGCAGCGCCTTCTGGGCCACCTCGACCAGCGCGGCGAAGGCGTTGGCGTCGTTCACCGCGAGCTCGGCCAGGATCTTGCGGTCCACCTCGATGTTGGCGGCCTTCAGACCCTGGATGAAGCGGTTGTAGGTGATGCCGTTGGCGCGGGCCGCGGCGTTGATCCGCTGGATCCACAGCTGCCGGAAGTCGCCCTTGCGCTTCTTGCGGTCGTTGTAGTTGTAGACCAGGGAGTGGGTGACCTGCTCCTTGGCCTTGCGGTACAGGCGGGACCGCTGGCCCCGGTAACCGCTGGCCTGCTCGAGGATCGCCCTGCGCTTCTTGTGGGCGTTGACTGCCCGCTTGACGCGTGCCACTTGTTTAACTCCTTGTACGGGGCCGCGGGATGGTCACACGGCCCGGATCGACGGGTCCCGGTTCTGCGGCGCACCGCCCCGGTCCGCGTCCCTGGGGACGCCCGGGGCGGTCTGCGTCACTTGCCGAGAAGCTTCTTGATCTTCTTGGCGTCGGCCGGGGCCATCTCGGTCTTGCCGGCAAGACGGCGCGTCAGGGTGGACGGCTTGTGCTCGAGAAGGTGGCGGCGACCGGCGCGCTGGCGCATCACCTTGCCGGAGCCGGTGAGCTTGAAGCGCTTGCGTGCACCACTGTGCGTCTTGTTCTTCGGCATGTCGCCGTTCTCTCCTCGTAGGTGGCGCCTCCCCGGTCCGGAGGACCGGCCTGCGGAAGCGTCAGTTGGTTCGGTTGGTGTCCGGGACGGCCGTCCCGGACGGGGTTCCCGCGCGGACCCACCGGGCCCGCGGCCGCGGGTGCCCGGGGGTCACGACGCCTCGGCGGGCTCCTCGGCGGGCTGCTGCTCGCCGGCGGCCTCGGCCTTGCGGGCCGCCTTCAGCTCGCGGGCTTCGGCCATCGCCTCGGTCTTCTTCTTGTGCGGACCGAGAACCATGATCATGTTCCGGCCGTCCTGCTTGGGATTGGACTCGACGAAGCCCAGGTCCTGGACGTCCTCCGCGAGCCGCTGGAGCAGCCGGAAGCCCAGCTCGGGGCGGGACTGCTCGCGCCCGCGGAACATGATCGTGATCTTGACCTTGTCGCCCTGCTTGAGGAACCGGACGACGTGACCCTTTTTGGTGTCGTAGTCGTGCGGATCGATCTTCGGCCGGAGCTTCATCTCCTTGATGACCGTGTGCGCCTGGTTCTTGCGCGCCTCACGGGCCTTCATGGCCGACTCGTACTTGAACTTCCCGTAGTCCATGAGCTTGCACACGGGGGGACGGGCGTTCGCCGCCACCTCGACAAGGTCGAGGTCGTACTCCTGTGCGAGCTCCAGTGCCTTGGCAAGCGGCACGATGCCGACCTGCTCGCCACTGGGACCGACGAGTCGTACCTCGGGGACTCGGATCCGGTCGTTGATGCGGGGCTCGGCGCTGATGGGGCCTCCTCGGTTAGCACCCACGCGACCGTCTGGCGGACAACCGCGTAACGTCTGATCTGACGACCACCGCGCGGCACGCAAAAACGCCCCGGACGGGACACAGGCGGAGCTCCGCGGAAACCGGGAGCACCGCCACGGTTCACCGTGGGGCGCATCGGCGGTGCCGCCCGGCCGCGACCGCGAGCCGAAGAGCACTGCCTGACCGGTGACCCGCCGGCCGCGAAGCCGGTCAGGTGGGAGAACGGAGCCTCCACTTGCGGGTCGGTCACATGAGTGTCCGACCGGTCGTGCGTCCAATATACCAGCGCCCGGGCCGCCCGTCGCACCGGCTCCGGCGGGCTCTAGGCTGAGGGCGTCCCCTCCACCGAAAGTGAAGCCGAGCCATGAGTGACGTTCCTCCGCAGCAGCCCGCCTCCCCCGGACCCGGCGAGCCCGGCCCCGACTTCGACAGCATGACCCGGGACATCGCGGAGGTCCCCGCCGTCGAGGTGATCACGACGGTGGCGGTGCACCTGATGAGCGCCGCGGCGGTCAACCTCGGCCTCGCCGAGGAGGGCCCGGAGCACAAGGACCTGGACGAGGCCCGGAAGCTGATCACCGCGCTGGCCGGGCTGGTCACCGCCGGCGCCACCGAGGTCGGCTCGTACCACGCCTCACCGCTGCGGGACGGGCTCAAGTCGCTCCAGCTCGCCTTCCGCGAGGCGTCCGTGGTGCCGGACGAGCCGGGCCAGGGCCCGGGCGAGAAGTTCACCGGGCCCGTCCTCGGCTGAGGCCGGGAGCGGGGGCCGGGGCCGGGGCCCGGGCCGGTCACCGCCGGCCGCCGCCCCCGGCGTCCGCGGCCGCGGCCTCGTCGGCGATCTGCCGCGGCTCCCCGGCCGGGTGCGTCACCCCGTGCACGACCGCGGCCAGCGCCCCGCCGGCCAGCGGCGCCAGGATGAACAGCCAGAGCTGCGCCAGGGCGTCCGGGCCGGCGAAGATCGCGGGGCCGATGGACCGGGCCGGGTTCACGGACGTACCGGTGAGCGGGATGCCGACCAGATGGACCGCGGCCAGCGCCAGGCCCATCGCCAGGCCGTCGAAGCCGACCACCGCGACCCGGTGGGTGACGTCCAGGATCACGTAGACCAGCAGGAAGGTCAGGACGGTCTCGGCGACCAGCGCGCCGAAGGTGTTGACGCCGACCGGGGAGCGGTACCCGTAGCCGTTGCTGCCGAAGGCGCCGCTCGTCTCCAGGCCCGGTACCTGTTTGGCCAGGATGAACAGCAGCAGCGCTCCGGTGATGCCGCCCAGCACCTGCGCCACCCAGTACTCGACGGCCGCGCGCGGGGAGAGGCGCCCGGCCATCAGCATGCCGAGGGTGACCGCCGGGTTGATGTGACAGCCGGAGACCGGGCCCAGCGCGTAGGCCAGGGCCAGAAGAGTGAAGCCGAAGGTCAGGGCGATGCCGACGGTGCCGATGTACTCGGCGCCGAGTACGGCCGAACCCACCGCGAAGAACACCAGCAGCAGCGTGCCCAGGAACTCGGACACGGCTTTGCGCGCATCCATGACGCCCTCCTCACAGAGATCATGACGACTCTCCGCATTGTGGGGCGTTTCCGGACGTTACGCCTCCCGGGTGAAGAGCGGCTCCCCCGGCAGCGGGGTGCCCACCGGGAGCGGCGCCAGGTCCAGCCCGCGCACCAGCCGGGCCCGCAGCACCTCGTCGGCGGCGAGCGCGCCCGCCACCCGCCGGGTGGCCTCGCGGGCGTCCGCCTCCGGGGCGAGGACGAGCGCGAGGGTCCCGTCGGTCTCCCGCGCCGGGACGAGCCGGGCCCGGACGACGTCCGGCTCGGCGGCGAGCACCGCGCGCAGCGCGTCCCGGACGGCCGGGTCCGCGAGCGGGTCGGCGCTCTCCCGGCCCTCGGCCAGCGCCAGCAGCACCGGGCCGGTGAGCTCGTACGGCACCGGGCCGGCCAGGTCCAGGACCACGGTGTCGGCCTGCTCGTGGGCGGCGGCCCGCAGCGCCTGGTGGAACGGTACGGCGACCGGCCGGGCCTCCGGGTCCCAGCGGGCCAGCGCCTCGGTGGAGGTGAAGGCCGGCAGGGCGCGGCGGCCGCCGGGGGCCCGGAGCGTGGGCACGGCCATGTCGCTGGTCTTCTCGCGGCGCAGGCCGTCCGCGCCGGTCTCGGTCTCGCCGAGCACGGCGACGACCGGCACCAGCAGCCGGGTACCGGGCAGCGCGGACAGCACCGCGGCTTCGGCCGCGCGGTCGCCGGCGTAGGCCGTGAGGGCGGCGGCGAGCCGGGGGTCGGCGGAGCCGTCGTCGTCGGAGAAGGGGGATTCCGGGATGTTCTTGAGGGCCACGGGTCGAGGGTATCGGCCGGGGCGGCGGCCCCCGGCCCGGGTCCGCCGCCCCGCGAAGACCCTGTTCAGCGCAGGGGGAAGAGGAGGTCCGGGTCGCGGTTGCGGCGTCCGGCGTGCCAGAGGACGCCCGCGGTGGCGAGGAGGGCGCCGCCCGCCACGGCGGCGGACGTGGCCGGCAGGGCACCGCCGCCGTCGCCGTCCCCGTCGCCGGCCGGGCCCGCGCCGAAGTAGCGCTTGTGGTACGGGACGGGGCTCGGCTTCTGCGGGCGCGGGGTGAGGTCGCCGCCCGCCCGGATCGCCGCGGCCGGGTCGACCATGCCCCTCCCCAGGGCGTCGTCGCGGCCGCCGGGGGGCGAGTCCCGGGCGGTGTCCTCCAGCAGCTTCTTGACCTGCGCGGGGCTCAGCCCGGGGTGGGCCGAGCGGACCAGGGCCGCCGAGCCCGAGACGAACGCCGCGGCGGCGCTGGTGCCCCAGCCCTCGTAGTAGCGGCGGTCCGGGTCGGCTATGACGACGTCCACGCCGGGGGCGCAGACGGTGGCGTACCAGCGGCGGGTGGAGAAGGGCGCACGGGCGCCGAAGCGGTCGACGGCGGTCACGGCGATGACGCCGGGATAGGCCGCGGGGTAGGAGACCCGGTCGCCGTCCTCGCCGCCGTTGCCGGCGGAGGCGACCACCACGGCGCCCTTGGCGAGGGCGTACTGCACGGCGGAGTCCTCGCCCGGCTCGGGGTGTGCGGACTCGCTGTCGTCGCCGAGGGACAGGTTGATCACGTCGGCGCCCTGGTCAGCGGCCCAGCGGATGCCCTCGGCGAGCGCGCCGCCGCGGTTGCCGCGGGCCCGCTTACGGGCCGGGTCGCTGTCCTCCAGGATGACCCGGACCGGGAGGACCTTGGCGCGCGGGGCGACGCCGAGGACCCCGTCGCCGTTGCCGGGGCCGTGTCCGTGGCCCGCGATGATCCCGGCCATGGCGGTGCCGTGCCGGGCCCAGGCGCGGTCGCCGGGCCGCGCCCCGAAACCGATGAAGTCCTTGCCCTGCAGCACCTGGCCGGTCAGATCCGGGTGGTCGCCGTCGACGCCGGTGTCGAGGACGGCGACGGTGACGCCCTCCCCCTGGGTGGTCCGCCAGGCCTGCTCGGTGCGGAGCGCGTCCAGGGCCCACTCCTGGTCGCGTATGGCGTCGGCGTGGGCCGGGGACAGGCCGGAGGCCGCGGCGGTGGCCGCGAGGGCGAGGAGAAGCGCGGCGGCGGCCCGGCGCACCCGGCCGGCCGGCCGGCGGGCGGCCGGTCCGGCGGCATCCCGCCACCGCGCCCGCCACCGCGCCCGGCCGCGCGCGGACGGGGCGGGGCGCCGCCCCGGGGCGGCGGGCGGCGCCGGCCGGTGCTGCGGGCCGTCGTGCGGGGTGGCGGGGTCCGGGGTCATCCGCGCTCCTCCTCGGTGGCGGCGTCGCGGAAGCCGCGTTCCACGCGGTCCGCGACGCCCCGGGCGTCGTGGCCGAGGCCGGCCTGGGCGGGGGCGGCGGTCGCGCCGTCGGCGGTGGCCTCCTCGGCGGAGAGCCGGTCGCTCACCGTACGGCCGTCGGCGAAGCCGGAGACGGCGTAGACGACGGCCGGGAGGTCCGGCAGCACGCGGACGGTCCAGGAGGCGCGCTGTGCGTCGCCGAAGTCCTCGGCCGGGGTGTCCGGCGCGGCGTACGGACGCGGGATCAGATCGGCGCGGTCGCCGAGGTTCTCCCGTTCGAAGCGGTCGTGGAGCGCCTTCATGGCGGCCCGGTCGGTCCGGGTGACGACCAGTCCGACGGTGGTGACGCTGCTGCTGGTCACGTCCACGTAGGTGGCGCGCAGCAGGCGTTCGCAGCCGGCCGGGGAGAGGACCTTGGCCAGCAGCGGGTCGAAGGCCGCGGCGCAGTCGCCGTCCGGGGCGACGGCGATCCGGACCCAGGTGCGGTCGGTGCCGCCGGGGCCCGCGCCGTCGCCGGAGAGCGAGCGGGGGAAGATCTCGTCGACCGGGACGCTGTGCCAGAGGTCGCGTGCGCGGGTGAACTCGCTGCCCGCGGCGGTCTGTTCGCCGGTGCCACCGGTCAGCCAGCTTCCCGCGGCGGCCCCGCCGAGCAGGCCGAGGCCGAGGACGAGGCAGCCGGCGATGCCGGCGGTGCGCACCGGCGGCCGTATCCGCGCCAGCCGTTCGATCACCGCCCGGGGGGTGAGGCGGCGGAGCCGCTGCCGGAGCGGGAGGCGGGGCAGTTCGCGGCCGCGCCCGTCGCGTCCGTCCTGCCGGCCGCCGTCCCAGTTCTCCCAGTCCTCCCAGGCGAAGCGGGGGCGGGGCGCGCCGCCGGCCGGGTCCGTCCGGTCCGTCCCGGTGGTGCCGCCGTGCCCGAACGCGGGGGGCGCCGGGGCGAACCAGCTCTCCTGCGGTGCGGGCGGCGGCTGTTGGGGCTGCGGGGGCACGGCCGGCCGGGGCGGGGCACCGGCCGGGCGCGGAGGTACCGGGGGCCGCGGTGGTGTCCCCCGGGGCGGTGCGGTGGCGTCCGCGGGTCCCGGCGGAGCGGCGGGCGGGTGCGGGGGCGGGCCGGGCCAGGGCGGCGGGCTGCCGGGCGGTGGGGGCGGGAAGTCCTCGGACCGGCGGGCGGACGCGCGTGGGGCCTCGGCGCTCATCCGCCCCCCTTCGGTTCGTGCTCGCCCGGGCCGCTGGTCACCTTGCGGGGCAGGCCATTTCATCGTCGGTCATGCCACCGGCAACCGGAAGGCCGTGGCATGGGCGTCACTCTACGACGCGGAACCACCGGCGCGGCAACCGAAGCGGCTGCTTGGCCGGTTTGCCCGAGCCGTCCCCCTACCCAGCGGTAATGCCGTCTGGCAGGGTGACCGCATGGCCGCCCCGCACCGAGACAGGACCCGCTACGACCGGGCCACCGACCGTTTCGACGCCCCTCTGGCGATCGTCGACCTGGCGGCTTTCGACGCCAATGCCGCCGATCTCGTCCGCCGCGCCGGGGGCAAACCGCTCCGGGTGGCCTCCAAGTCGGTGCGCTGCCGGGCCCTGCTGGACCGGGTGCTGGCGCTGGACGGTTTCCGCGGGGTGATGTCCTTCACCCTGGCCGAGTCGCTGTGGCTGGCCCGCTCCGGAACGGCGGACGTGCTGCTGGCGTATCCGTCGGCGGACCGGGCGCGGTTCGCCGAACTGACGGCCGACCCCAAGCTCGCGGGGGCGGTGACCGTCATGGTGGACGACACCCGTCAGCTCGATCTGATCGACGCGGCGCGGGGCGGGGACGGCCGCCAGGAGGTCCGGGTCTGCCTGGAGCTGGACACCTCGCTGTGGCTGCTGGGCGGGCGGGTCCGCATCGGTCCGCGCCGCTCGCCGCTGCACGCGCCGGAGCAGCTGGCGGAGCTGGCCCGCGCGGTCGCCCGCCGTCCCGGCTTCCGGCTGGTGGGGCTGATGGCGTACGAGGGGCATGTGGCCGGGGTGGGTGACGCGGTCGCGGGCCGGCCGCTGCGCTCCCGGGCGGTGCGGCTGATGCAGGCGGCGGCGCGGCGGGAGCTCGCGGCCCGGCGGGCGGAGGCGGTGCGCGCGGTACGGGACGTGGCGCCGGAGCTGGAGTTCGTCAACGGCGGCGGCACGGGCAGCGTGCAGCACACGGCGGCCGAGGACGCGGTGACGGAGATCGCCGCGGGCTCGGGTCTGTTCATGCCGCGGCTGTTCGACGACTACACCTCGTTCCGGGGCCGCCCGGCGGCGCTCTTCGCGCTGCCCGTCGTCCGCCGCCCGGGGCCCGGGGTCGCGACCGTGCTGGGCGGCGGCTATCCGGCGTCCGGCGCGGCGGGGCGGGACCGGCTGCCCGTACCCCACCTCCCGGAGGGGCTGCGCTACGAGCCGCGGGAGGGCGCCGGGGAGGTGCAGACGCCGCTGCTGGGCCGGGCGGCGGACGAGCTGGCGATCGGGGACAAGGTGTGGTTCCGGCACGCCAAGGCCGGTGAACTGTGCGAACGGTTCGAGGAGTTGCTGCTGGTCGAGGACGACCGGGTGGTCGCCTCGGTGCCGACCTACCGGGGCGAGGGGCAGACCTTCCTCTGACCGTTCCCGCCGGGCCCGCGGGCGGGCCCGGCTGCCGGCTCAGACCTCGCGTCCGGCCGTCCCCCCGGGCGCGGTCAGCGGTTCGACGCCCGCGGTGATCGCGTCCATCTCCGAGAGGTCCGGGGCCTTCTCACCGGCGTCGAAGCCGAAGCGGATGACCACGAACTTCTCGGGGTCCAGCGGCGAGGGGAAGGCGACCGACTGCACATAGCCGCCCGCGCCCTCGGCCGTGGAGAGCTTCCAGCGCACCAGATGCCCCTGCTCGCCGGCGACCGTGACGGGCTCGGACTTGACCTCCTTGCGCGAGGTGATGCCGCCGTAGGCGTCGCTGCCGCTGCTGGGGCTCTTGCCGTAGGAGGCCTCGGCGTTCTTCGCGATGTCCTCCTCGGCGACGCCCTTGGCCGTGGTGGCCTTGTGGCCCTCCGCCGCCTGGGAGTTGACGCCGCCGCGGACGCACTTGAGCTTCTTGTCGCCGGGGCAGGGGTACGGGCCCGTGGTGAGGCCCGCCCCGTTGGCGCCGCTGCGGCCCTCCCAGCCCTCGGGCACGGGGAGGTAGATGCCGTTGACGGCGTCCATGGCACGGTCGCCGGACTCGGGCGGGAGCCCCCCGCCACCGTCCGGGGAGTCGTCCGGGGAGGCCTCCGGGCTGCCGTCGCCGCCGTCCGGCGGGGACGGGGAGGGGGTGGTGGGGGCGGGCGGGGCGGAGAGGCCCGGCCCCGGCGAGGACGCGGTGCCGGATCCGTCGCCGTCGTCCAGCAGGACGATGCCGCCGGCGATGGCCGCGACCAGCACCACCGCCGCGGTGACCAGCACGGCGAGCTTCGTGCCGCGCGAGGCGCCGGGGGACGGCGGCCGGTCCCGGATGTCGTACGGGGGCAGGTCCGGCGGCTCGGGCGGGCCGAAGCCGGCCATGCCGCCGAAACCGCCCGGCGGGGCGGCCGCGGCCGGGGCGGCGGCCTGTGCCTGCCGGGTGTGGTCGGTCCAGCCGGAACCGTCCCACCAGCGTTCCAGGGCCGGGCCGCCGCCCGTGTGTCCGGGGTCCGGGTACCAGCCGGGGGGTGTCGTCATGCTCACGCGATCAGCCTACGGCGACGGTTACGGTTCGTACACCAGTCCTCGCAGCCGGCGTCCCCCGTACCACCGTGCCCGTACCGCCCCGCCCCGCTAGAGCGGGGTGACGTACGCGCCCGCGAGCCCGCCGTCGACCAGGAACTCCGCCGCGTTGACGAAGGAGGAGTCGTCGCTGGCGAGGAAGGCGACGGCCGCGGCGATCTCCTCCGGCTCGGCGAAACGGCCCACGGGGATGTGCACCAGCCGGCGCGCGGCCCGCTCCGGGTCCTTGGCGAACAGCTCCTTCAGCAGCGGGGTGTTGACCGGCCCGGGGCACAGGGCGTTGACGCGGATGCCCTCGCGGGCGAACTGCACGCCCAGTTCGCGGGACATCGCGAGCACGCCGCCCTTGGAGGCGGTGTAGCTGATCTGGGAGGTGGCGGCGCCCATCCTGGCGACGAAGGACGCCGTATTGATCACCGAGCCCTTCCGCTGCCGCCGCATGTACGGGATGGCGTACTTGCAGCAGAGGTAGACGGAGGTGAGGTTGACCTCCTGGACGCGTTTCCAGGCGTCGAGGCCGGTGGTGAGGATCGAGTCGTCGTCGGGGGGCGAGATCCCGGCGTTGTTGAAGGCCACGTCGACCGAGCCGTACGTCTCGTACGCCGTCCGGAACAGCGCCTCGACCTGGCTCTCGTCGGTGACGTCCACGGCGGTGAACAGACCGCCGGTCTCCTCGGCGACGGCCTTGCCGGCCCGCTCGTCGAGGTCCGCGCAGACGACGTTGGCGCCCTCGGAGGCGAGCCGGCGGGCGGCGGCGAGGCCGATACCGCTGCCCGCTCCGGTGACGACGGCGGTGCGCCCGGGGAGGCGGCGGCACAGGGGCTGATCGGTCACGGCGGTTCTCCTCGCTGGTCGGTGCCGGGGGTCGGGCTGCGGGTGGCGGGCTGCGGGTGGCGGGTGGCGGGGGCCGGCGCTCCCGGACGCCGGGCGCACGGGCGTGCCCCCGGGCGCCCTCAGTCCTCGGTGCTGATGAACACGTTCTTGGTCTCGGTGAAGGCGGCCAGCGCCCCCGGGCCCAGCTCCCGCCCGATCCCGGACTCCTTGTAGCCGCCGAACGGGGTCGAATAGCGCACACTGCTGTGCGAGTTGACGGAGAGGTTGCCGGCCGCCACCGCGCGGGAGACCCGCAGGGCCCGTCCGGTGTCCCGGGTCCAGATCGAGCCGGACAGCCCGTAGCGGGTGGCGTTGGCCAGCCGTACCGCCTCCGCCTCGTCCTCGAAGCGCTGGACGACGGCGACGGGCCCGAACACCTCCTCGACGGCGGCGCTGCCCGCCCCGGCGGCATCCAGGACGGTCGCGGGGTACCAGAAGCCCCTGCCCGCGGGGGCCGTGCCGCGGATGGCGGCGGGCGCGTCCTCGGGGACGTGGGACCGTACGCGCTCCCGCTGGGCGGCCGAGATCAGCGGGCCCATGAGGGTGGCGGGGTCGGCCGGGTCGCCGGCCGTGAAGGCGTGCACGGCGGGTTCGAGCAGTTCCATGAACCGGTCGTAGGCGGAGGACTGCACCAGGATGCGGCTGCGGGCGCAGCAGTCCTGGCCGGTGTTGTCGAGGAAGGAGCCGGGGGCGGCGGCCGCGGCCCGTTCGAGGTCGGCGTCGGCGAAGACGATGTTGGGGCTCTTGCCGCCCAGTTCGAGCGTCACGCGCTTGACGTGCGCCGCGCACTTCGCCATGACGGACTTCCCGACGGCGGTGGAGCCGGTGAAGACGACCTTGGCGACGTCCGGGTGCTCGACGAGGGCGTTGCCGGCGACGGGTCCGGTGCCGGGCAGCACCTGGAAGAGCCCTTCGGGCAGTCCGGCCTCGCGTGCCAGTTCGGCCAGGCGCAGCGCGGTCAGCGGAGTGGTCTCCGCGGGCTTGAGGAGGACGGCGTTGCCCGCCGCCAGGGCGGGGGCGGTGCCCCAGGCGGCGACGGGCATCGGGAAGTTCCACGGTGCGATGACGGCGACGACGCCCAGCGGCTCCCGGAAGGTGAGGTTCACCCCGCCCGCGACCGGGATCTGGCTGCCGGTGAGGCGCTCCACTCCCCCGGCGGCGTAGTCGAGCAGGTCCCGCACATTGCCGGCTTCCCAGCGGGCGTTGCCGAGGGGGTGCCCGGCCTCGGTCACCTCCAGCCGCGCCAGCTCCTCCAGCCGCCCGTCGACGGCGGCGGCGAAGCGGCGCAGCAGCCGGGCCCGGTCGGCGGGCGCGAGGGCGGCCCAGGTGCGCTGGGCCGCGGCGGCCCGGGTCACGGCGGTGGCGACGTCCTCGGCGGTGGCGGCCGGGACGGTCGCGACGGTCTCCTCGGTCGCGGGGTTGATCACGCGAAGCTGGTGCACGCTGTCCGCTCTCCCCGGGGCCCGGTCGCCCCTGTCGTGCTGTGCTGGTGTGGTCTGCCGGCGTGTGCCGTTCTCGCCCGCCGCGGTCTCCGGCGCCCATGGTGGCCGGTGCCGGGTCCCGGGCGGGTCCGGCGCGCGTCACATCCGCTCGAAGGAGCGGTAGCGCTCCCAGTCGGTGACCGCGCTGTCGTAGGCCCGCTGCTCGACGCGCGCCATGGTGAGGTAGTGCTCGACCACCTCGTCGCCGAAGGCGGCGCGGGCGAGCGGGCTGGCCTCCCAGAGGTCGGCGGCCTCGCGGAGCGTGGTGGGGACGTGCTCGGCGTCGCCCGCGTAGGCGTTGCCGGTGCAGGGCTCACCCGGGTCCAGCTCGTTCTCGATGCCGTACAGCCCGGCGGCGATCATGCCGGCGACGGCGAGGTACGGGTTGACGTCCCCGCCGGGCAGCCGGTTCTCCAGCCGGTGGGAGCGGCCGTGGCCGATGACGCGCAGCGCGCAGGTGCGGTTGTCCGGCCCCCAGGCGACGGCGGTGGGCGCGAAGGAGCCGGGGCGGAAGCGCTTGTAGGAGTTGATGTTGGGGGCGTGGAGGAGGGTGAAGTCCCGCAGCGCGGCGAGCTGTCCGGCGAGGAAGTGCCGCATCGTCGCGGACATGCCGTACGGGCCGGAGTCGTCGGCGAGGACGGGGCGGCCGGCGCCGTCGCGCAGGGAGAGATGGATGTGGCAGGAGTTGCCCTCGCGTTCGTCGTACTTGGCCATGAAGGTGAGGGCCACTCCTTCCTGGGCGGCGATCTCCTTGGCCCCGGTCTTGTAGACGGAGTGCTGGTCGCAGGTGGTGAGGGCGTCGTCGTAGCGGAAGGCGATCTCGTGCTGGCCGAGGTTGCACTCGCCCTTGGCGGACTCCACGACCAGGCCCGCGGCGGCCATCTCGGTGCGGATGCGGCGCAGCAGCGGTTCGACGCGGCCGGTGCCGAGGACGGAGTAGTCCACGTTGTACTGGTTGGCGGGGGTCAGCCCGCGGTAGCCGCCGTCCCAGGCCTCCTCGTAGGAGTTCCTGAACACCATGAACTCCAGCTCGGTGCCCACCTGGGCGGTCCAGCCGCGCTCGGCGAGCCGGTCGAGCTGGCGGCGGAGCACCTGGCGCGGCGAGGCGGCGACGGGGGTGCCGTCGTGCCAGGAGAGGTCGGCGGTGAGCAGGGCGGTGCCCGGGTTCCACGGGGTGCGGCGCAGGGTGGAGGTGTCGGCGGTCATGCGGAAGTCGCCGTAGCCGCGCTCCCAGGAGGCCATGGCGTAGCCGTCGACGGTGTTGAGGTCGACGTCCACGGCGAGGAGGTAGTTGCACCCCTCGGAGCCGTGCTCCAGGACCTCGTCGAGGAAGAACGGGGCGGCGAACCGCTTGCCCTGGAGTCTGCCCTGCATGTCGGTGAAGGCGAGGACGACGGTGTCGATCTCGCCGCTGCCGGCGAGCCGTCGCAGTTCCGCGACGGAGAGCGGGGGCGTGCGTCCTGCCACGGTGTGTCCTCCCTGGGGTCCGGAGCCGGTCCGGGGCGCGCGGGCGGAGCGGGCAGGAGGTCTCCCGCCGTGTCGCCGCGGTACCGGAGGCCATAAGGTAGCCGCTGAGACCATTGGCTGGGAAGAGGTGGCCATGAGCGGGGACGGCGCGCCGGGCGCGGAGTCCGGTGATGTGGAGCCCGGTGGCGTGGAGCCCGGGAGCGCGGACCGGCTGGCGCCGGTGCTGCGCCCGGTCCGGGCGGGCAACGGCTTCGAGGAGGCGCTGGAGCAGATCCTCCAGGTGCTGCGCCTGGGCCTGGTCCCGCAGGGCGGGCGGCTGCCGTCGGAGCGGGAGCTGGCGGGGCGGCTGGGCATCAGCCGGGTGACGCTCCGGGAGGTGCTGAAGGTGCTCGCCGACCAGGGGCTCGTCGAGAGCCGCCGCGGCCGCTACGGCGGAACGTTCGTCCTGCCGGGCCCCGGAGCGGGCGGCGGCGCGGAGGCCGGACTGCGGCGGCGGATCGCGGAGGTGGACGTCGAGGACGCGCTCCGGTTCCGTGAGGTGCTGGAGGTCGGGGCGGCCGGCCTGTGCGCGGAGGACGGCCTCACCGGCCGCTCGGCGGACCGGCTGCGCGCCGCGCTGGCCGCCACCCGCGACGCGACCCCGGCGGACTACCGGCGGCTGGACACCCTGCTCCACCTGACGCTGGCGGAGCTCAGCGGCTCCCCCACCCTGGCCGCCCAGTACGCCGCCGTCCGGGCCTCCCTGAACGACCTGCTGGACCGCATCCCGCTGCTCGTGCGGAACCTGGAGCACTCGCAGCGGCAGCACACGGCGCTGGTGGAGGCCGTCCTGGAGGGCGACGCGGACGGCGCCCGCGAGGTGATGCGCGAGCACTGCGCGGGCACGGCGTCGCTGCTGCGGGGGTTCCTGGCCTGAGCCGGGCGGGGGCGGCGCCGCGGTCCGGGCCGGAGCGGGCGCCCGGGGCGCGGCACCCGGCACCCGGGCCCCGGCGCGGGCCCGTCCGCACGGCCGGCGCGCCTCCGAACAGCCGGCCGGACTCGGACAACCGGCCCGGCCCCCGTACGGACGGCCCCGTCCCCGTACGGCATGGGGCCCACCGGGCGGGGAAGACATGGCCCGTCGCGGAGCGCGGGCCGCCAGGTGTTTACCGGCGGTTAACGCACACCCCTTGCGCACGGCCGCCCACCGGGGCAATGGTATGGCGCTAAACCATTGCCCCCAGGCAGGAGCGGCTCATGGCCGATGGCATCGACTCGCGCCCCGCAACCCCGACCACCGCACCGCCGGGCGGCGGCTCCCCCGGCACCGGCACGCAGGGACACCACCCGCACCACGGCTACCTGGAGCGGCGCTCGCTGCGCCAGGGGAGCGCCGGCTGGCTGCTGCTGACCGGCCTCGGCGTCGCGTACGTCGTCTCCGGCGACTTCTCCGGCTGGAACTTCGGCCTCGCCGAGGGCGGCTTCGGCGGACTCGCCGTCGCCACCGTCCTCATGGGCCTGATGTACACCTGCATGGTCTTCGCCCTGGCCGAACTGGCCGCGATCCTGCCCACCGCGGGCGGCGGCTACGGCTTCGCCCGGCGGGCCCTCGGCACCTGGGGCGGCTTCCTCACCGGCACCGCGATCCTCATCGAGTACGTCCTCGCCCCGGCGGCCATCTCCATCTTCATCGGCGACTACGTGGAATCCCTCGGCCTGTTCGGCCTGGAGTCCGGCTGGCCGCTGCAACTCGCCTGCTTCGTGGTCTTCGTCGGCATCCATCTGTGGGGCGTCGGCGAGGCCCTGCGGTTCAGCTTCGTCGTCACCGGGATCGCCGTGGCCGCTCTGCTGATCTTCGCCGTCGGCGCGTTCACCGAGTTCGACGCCTCCGGCCTCAACGACATCCCGGCCGACCCGGACGCCTTCGGCTCCAGCTCCTGGCTGCCGTTCGGGCTGCTGGGCATCTGGGCCGCCTTCCCGTTCGGCATGTGGTTCTTCCTCGGGGTGGAGGGCGTGCCGCTGGCCGCCGAGGAGACCCGCGACCCGGCCCGCACCCTGCCGAGGGCCATGGCCCTGTCCATGGGGATCCTGCTGCTGCTCGCGCTGATCACCTTCCTCGCCGCCACCGGCGCACGCGGCTCAGCCGCCATCCAGGACGCCGGCAACCCGCTGGTCGCCGCCCTGCAGGGGGACGGCGGGCCGACCCCGCTCAGCCGCTTCGTCAACTACGCGGGACTGGCCGGCCTGGTCGCCTCCTTCTTCTCCCTCGTCTACGCGGGCTCCCGGCAGCTCTTCGCCCTCTCCCGGGCCGGCTACCTCCCCCGCTTCCTCTCCCTCACCAGCCGCCGCAAGGCCCCCTGGCTCGGCCTGCTCGTGCCGGGCGCGATCGGCTTCTCCCTGGCCGCGGCGACGGGCGACGGCGCCCGGATGCTCAACGTCGCCGTCCTCGGCGCCACCATCTCCTACGCCCTGATGTCGCTCTCGCACATCGTGCTGCGCCGCCGCGAGCCGGACCTGCCGCGGCCGTACCGCACGCCGGGCGGCGCGGCCACCTCCGCGGTGGCGTTCGTCCTGGCCTGCTCGGCGCTGGTCGCGACCTTCCTGGTGGACCAGGACGCCGCGCTCATCACCCTCGGGGTGTACGCGGTCGCCGTGGCCTACTTTGCCTTCTACAGCCGCCACCGGCTCGTCGCCGCCGCGCCGGAGGAGGAGTTCGCCGCACTGGCCGCCGCCGAGGCCGAACTGGAACGCGACTGACGCCGGCCGCCCGGCCGCAGCAACCGCAGGCGCGCCGGGACGCGGACGGAGACCGATACACGAGCAGGAGCGGAACGGAACCGGCGGCGGGAACGGAGACGGGGGCGGTACGGGCCCGGCGCGGGCCCCGTACACCGCACCCGGACCCGCGAGCCGGAGACCCGGACCGCGACCGACGGGAGGAGCCCGACCGTGACCGAGCCCAGGCCGCTGATCGGCGTGAGCACCTATCTCGAAGCCGTGGCGCGCTGGGGCGTCTGGGAGCAGAGCGCGGCCCTGCTGCCGTCCGGCTACCACCGGCTTGTCCAGCGCGCGGGCGGCCTCGCCGCGATGCTGCCGCCGGACGAGCCGGCCGCGGCCGCCGCCGTGATCGCCCGGCTCGACGCCCTCGTCGTCGCGGGCGGCCCGGATGTGGAACCCGTGCGGTACGGGGCCGCCCCGCACCCCATGACCGGGCCGCCCGCGCGTGAACGGGACGCCTGGGAGAGCGCGCTGCTGGAGGCCGCGCTGGAGTCCGGCACGCCGGTGCTCGGCATCTGCCGGGGCATGCAGCTGCTGAACGTGGTGCTGGGCGGCACCCTGGTCCAGCACCTGCCCGAGACCGCCGGGCCCGGCTGTGCGCACGGCGGGCCGCCCGGGGTCTTCGGGTCGCATGTGGTGAAGCCGGTGCCGGGGACCGCGCTGGCCCGGGCCCTGCCGGAGGCGGTCACCGTGCCCAGCTACCACCACCAGGCGGTGGACCGGCTCGGCCGCGGGCTGGTTCCGGGCGCATACGCCGAGGACGGCACCGTGGAGGCGGTCGAACTGCCCGGGGCCCCGGGGCTGGTGCTCGGCGTGCAGTGGCACCCGGAGGCCGGTGACGATCCGCGCGTGATGGAGACCCTGGTCCGGGCCGCCCGCTGAAGGGGCCCGCGCGCCCGGCATCCCCGTCCGGCCGCACCCCCGTGAACGGCCGGACGGGCCGGGCCGCGCCGGCCCGCCTCCGGCATTCTGTCCCGCGGGCGGCGGCGGACCCAACCGGATTTCCGCGCCCCGGGCCCCGGCGGACCGGAGCCGCCGGACTCGGACCGCCCCCACCGGACGGGGAACCGCGCGCCGCGGCCGGAGGCGGACCCTTCCCGGGGGACCCGGGGCCGCCCGCACCGCCCGGGCACCGCCCGGCGCCGCCCGGCGCTGTCGGTGCCCTGGGGCATCATCGGGTGCGTGACCCGACGCCTGATGCTTCTCGACACCGCCAGCCTCTACTTCCGCGCCTACTTCGGGGTGCCCGATTCGGTGAGGGCCCCCGACGGCAGCCCCGTCAACGCCGTGCGCGGACTGCTGGACTTCATCGCCCGGCTCGTCCACGACCACCACCCGGACGACCTCGTGGCCTGTATGGACGCCGACTGGCGGCCCGCGTGGCGGGTCGAGCTGATCCCCACCTACAAGGCGCACCGGGTCGCCGAGGAGAAGCCCGGCGGCCCGGACACCGAGGAGGTGCCCGACACCCTCTCCCCGCAGGTGCCCGTCATTGAGGAGGTGCTGGACGCCCTCGGCATCGCCCGCGTCGGCGTCCCCCGCTACGAGGCGGACGACGTGATCGGCACCCTCACGGCCCGCGCCCGGGGCCCGGTGGACATCGTCACCGGGGACCGCGATCTCTACCAGCTCGTGGACGACGCCCGCGGGGTTCGGGTGCTCTACCCCGTCAAGGGCGTCGGCACCCTGCAACTCGTCGACGAGGCCGCCCTCCGCGAGAAGTACGGGGTGGACGGCGCCGGTTACGCCGAGCTGGCGCTGCTGCGGGGCGATCCCAGCGACGGCCTGCCGGGCGTCCCCGGTATCGGGGAGAAGACCGCCGCCAAGCTGCTCGCCGCCCACGGCGATCTCGCCGGGATCATGGCCGCCGTCGGGGACCCGGCGTCGAAGATCAGCCCCGCGCAGCGCAGACGGCTGGACGAGGCCCGGGAGTATCTGGCGGTGGCGCCCGCGGTCGTACGGGTCGCCTCCGACGTGCCGCTGCCCGAGTTCGACCCGGCGCTCCCCCGCACACCCCGCGACCCGGCCGCGCTCGGCCGTCTCGCGGAACGCTGGGGCCTCGGCGGCTCCCTCCAGCGGCTGCTCACCGCTCTGGAGAGCTGAGGCGGGTCCCGCCGCGCCGGGGCGGCCCGCGGGACCGCGGCCGCCCCGCACCGTCGGCCCGTCTCAGCCCGCCTGAGCCCGCCGAAGCCCGCCTCAGCCCACCGAGGAGTAGGCCACCACCCCGCGGAGCATCCCGTCCACCGCGCGCCGGGCGTTGCGGCGGATCGGGGTGCCGTCCGGCGCCGCCTCCGCGATCTGTCCCAGGACGTCGATGACCTGCTTGCACCAGCGGACGAAGTCACCGGCGGGCATCTCCACCTCGCGCAGCACCTCGTCCAGCCCGTGCCCGGACGCCCAGCGGTGGGCGGACCAGGCGAAGCCCAGATCCGGCTCCCGCTGCCCGACGCCCTCGGTCTGGTTGATCCGGTGCTCCTCCTCCAGCGCGTCCAGCCGCCCCCAGATGCGCACCATCTCGCCCAGCGCCTGCTGGGCGGCGCCGGTGGGCAGCTTGGGCGGCAGGGCGTCGTCGGCGGAGCGGGCCTCGTAGACCAGCGCCGAGGCGCAGGCCGCCAGTTCGGCCGGTTTGAGGTCGTTCCAGACCCCCGCGCGCAGGCACTCGGAAGCCAGCAGGTCCAGCTCGCCGTAGAGCCGGGCCAGCCGGCGGCCGTCCTCCGTCACCTCGTCGCCTCGGAGATAGCCGAGGTCCGACAGCAGGGCGTAGACCCGGTCGAAGGTGCGGGCGATGGTGTTGGTCCGGCCCTCGATACGGCGCTCCAGCTGCCGGGTGTCCCGGCGCAGCCGGTGGTAGCGCTCGGCCCAGCGGGCGTGGTCCTCCCGGTCCGAGCAGCCGTGGCAGGGATGGGCGCGGATCTCGGTGCGCAGCCGGGCGATCTCGGCGTCGTCCGCCGCCGGGGCGCGGCCCCTGCGGTGCCGCTCCGGGGTGATGTGCCCGGCGCGGGTGCGCAGCGCGGAGGCCAGGTCCCGGCGGGAGTGCGGGGAGCGGGCGTTGAAGGACTTGGGGATGCGCATCCGGTCCAGCGCCTCGACGGGCACCGGGAAGTCGATCGACGCGAGCCGCTTGACCTGCCGCTCGGCGGTGAGCACCAGCGGGCGGGGCCCGTCGTGGTGGTCGAAGCCGCGGTGGCCGTTGGACCGCCCGGCGGGCAGGCCCGGGTCGAGGACCAGCGCCAGCCCGGCGTACTTGCCCGTCGGCACATGGATGACGTCACCCGGCCGGAGCTTCTCCAGGGCGGCCGCGGCCGCCACCCGGCGCTGCGCCGCGCCCTGCTTGGCGAGTTCGGTCTCGCGCTCCTTGAGGTCGCGGCGGAGGCGGGCGTACTCCTCGAAGTCGCCGAGATGGCAGGTCATGGAGGCGCGGTAGCCCTCCAGACCCTCCTCGTTCTTCTGCACCTGACGGGAGATGCCGACGACCGAGCGGTCCGCCTGGAACTGCGCGAAGGAGGTCTCCAGCAGTTCCCGGGAGCGGTGCCGCCCGAACTGGGAGACCAGATTGACCGCCATGTTGTACGAGGGCTTGAAGGAGGAGCGGAGCGGATAGGTGCGGGTGCCGGCCAGCCCGGCCAGCGCCTCCGGGTCCATGGCCCGCTGCCAGAGCACCACCGCGTGGCCCTCGACGTCGATGCCGCGGCGCCCGGCCCGGCCGGTGAGCTGGGTGTACTCGCCCGGCGTGATGTCCGCGTGCTGCTGGCCGTTCCACTTGACCAGCTTCTCCAGCACCACCGAGCGGGCGGGCATGTTGATGCCCAGGGCCAGCGTCTCGGTGGCGAAGACGGCCTTCACCAGGCCCTGGACGAACAGCTCCTCCACGACCTCCTTGAAGGTGGGCAGCATGCCGGCGTGGTGCGCGGCGATGCCCCGCTCCAGGCCCTCCAGCCACTCGAAGTAGCCGAGGACGTGCAGATCCTCGTCGGGGATGGTGGCGGTGCGCCGCTCGACGATCTCCCGGACCCGGCGGCGGGCGGGCTCGTCGTTGAGCCGCAGGCCGGCGGCCAGGCACTGCTGGACGGCGGCCTCGCAGCCGGCGCGGCTGAAGATGAACGTGATGGCGGGCAGCAGGCCCTCGGCGTCGAGCCGGTCGATGACCTCGACGCGGCTGGGCGTCCAGATCCGGCTGCGCTGGCGGCGTTCGCGCTCGCGGTCGGCCTCGCGGAGGACGCGGCCGCGCCGGCGGTCGCGGGGGCCGGTGGGGCGGCTGTTCTCCATCCGGGCGAGCCGGACCAGATCGGGGTTGACCTCGCGGCGCCCGGCGCCGTCCCGCCCGCTCTTCTCCTCGAAGAGGTCGTACATCCGCCGGCCGGCCAGGACGTGCTGCCAGAGCGGTACGGGGCGGTGCTCGGAGACGATCACCTCGGTGTCGCCGCGCACGGTGTCCAGCCAGTCGCCGAACTCCTCGGCGTTGGAGACCGTCGCGGAGAGGGAGACGAGGGTGACGGACTCGGGGAGGTGGATGATGACCTCCTCCCAGACCGCGCCGCGGAAACGGTCGGAGAGGTAGTGCACCTCGTCCATGACGACATAGCCGAGGCCCGTCAGGGACTGGGAGCCGGCGTAGAGCATGTTGCGCAGCACCTCGGTGGTCATGACGATCACCGGGGCCTCGCTGTTGACGCTGTTGTCGCCGGTCAGCAGGCCGACCTTGGCGGCGCCGTAGCGCTTCACGAGGTCGTTGTACTTCTGGTTGGAGAGCGCCTTGATCGGCGTGGTGTAGAAGCATTTGCGGCCCTGGGCGAGGGCCAGGTGGACGGCGAACTCGCCGACGATGGTCTTGCCGGAGCCGGTGGGCGCGGCGACCAGGACGCCCTTCCCCGCCTCCAGGGCCCGGCAGGCGTCGATCTGGAACGGGTCCAGGTCGAAGTCGTACATCGCGCGGAACGGGAGGAGCGCGGTGGCCTGCTCGGCGGCGCGGCTCCGGGCGGCGGCGTAGCGCTCGGCTGGGGACATGTCGTCGGTCATCGTATTCACGAGCCTACCGGCCGCCTCGGACATCCCAGCGATCTTTTGCGGGAGCCCGGGCCGGAGCCGGGCCCGCCCGCTCAGGGGACGAGCAGCCGCACCGCCTCCGGCACGGTGGCGGCGGTCAGCGGCAGCGGACCGAGCGGTTCCCCGTCGGCGTAGCCGGTGACCCCGGGCGCCTCCAGGGTGACGCTCCGGGCGCGCAGGGCGGTCACGGCCGGGTGGGAGAGATGGCTGCCCCGGTAGACGCGGGGGAAGACCCGCAGCAGCGTGGTGCGGGTGCAGGGGCCGACGACCGTGATGTCGAAGAGCCCGTCGTCGGTCCGGGCCCCGGGGCAGATCCGCATGCCGCCGCCGTAGGAGGGGGCGTTGCCGACCGCGACGAGGGTCGCCTCGATCTCCCGTGCGGGCCCGTCGTCGAGGCTGATCCGGTACGGGACGGTGCGCAGCGCGGCCAGTTCGGCGAGGAGCGCCAGGTCGTAGCGGAAGCGCCCGACGGGGCCGCGGAGCCGGTTGCCCCGGTCGTTGACGCGGGAGTCGAAGCCGGAGGCGAGCACGGTGCCGAACCAGCGGTCCCCGGCCCGGCCGAGGTCCGTGGGGCGCCCGCCGTGCTCCTTGAGCGCGGTGGCGGCCACCACGGCGGCGGCGGCCGGCTGCCGGACCGGCAGGCCGTGGGCGCGGGCGTAGTCGTTCCCGGAGCCGGCGGCGACGACGCCCAGCGGCACGTCGGTTCCGGCGACGGCCCGCAGGGCGAGGGAGACCATGCCGTCCCCGCCGACGGCGATCAGGGCGCCGGTGCCGGCGGCGACGGCCGCGCGGGCGCGGTCCAGCGCATCGGCGGCGTCGGTGCCGAGCACGGTCCGTACGGAGAAGCCGGCGTCCCGCAGGGCGGACGCCGCGGGGCGGGCGGCGCGCGCACCGCGGCCGCGCCCCGCGGCGGGGTTGACGAACAGGGTGATCTCGCTGGTCACGCCGGGACTGTATCCGGTCGGCCGCACCGCCGTAACCGCTGGTACGGAAGCAGTTCCTTCCGAGGGCCGGGCCGCCGCTCCGGGGCCCCGCGAAGGGTGCTACGTGGCGTCGTCGTAGCCGTTCACCCGGGGGCTGTTCTCCTCCCGGGCCTGCTGCGGCAGCGCGGCCCGGCCGGAGCCGACCGGCTCGATCTCGTCGATGGCCTCGGGGGTCAGATCGAGCTGGGAGGCCTCGTCGTCGCTCAGCTCCGCGTCCGGGTTCCTGCGGCGGCGCCGGCGGTCGTTGGCGAGCGCGATGCCGACCGCCAGGAAGTACAGCAGGACGATCGGTGCGGCGAGCGCCAGCATGGTCAGCGGGTCGCCGGTGGGGGTGGCGAACGCGGCGAAGACCGTGATGCTCATGACCATCCACCGCCACCAGCCGGCCATGCGGCGGCCCGAGATGACTCCGCCGAAGTTCAGCATGACCAGCAGCAGGGGCAGCTCGAAGGCGAGTCCGAAGACGACCACGAGCCGGGTGACGATGTCGAGGTAGTCGTCCAGGCGGACGAGGTTGCTGAGTCCCAGGCCGTCCGGGGTCAGCCCGATGAGGGCCGCGGCGCTGGTGGGAAGGATCAGATACGCGAAGTAGCCGCCCCCGACGAACAGCGGGAGGCCCACGCCCGCGAACATGAGGGCGTACTTCTGTTCGTTCTTGTGGAGGCCCGGCGCGAGGAACGCCCACAACTGATAGAGCCAGACCGGGCATGCCGCCACCACACCGGTCATGAGCCCCACCTTGATCATGATGGTGAACGGGCCCAGGAGACCGTCGACCGTCAGCTGGGCGCAGTTGTCGCCCTTCTCGGCGAGATCGGTGAAACTCGCCGTACAGCCCACGGATTCCCGGATCGGGGCCGTCAGCCAGTCGGCGATCTCCTCGTAGAACCAGAACGCGGCCACGGTGACCACGAGGATCGCCAGCACGGCTTTGAGCAGCCGGTCGCGGAGCTCACGCAGATGCTCCGCGAGCGGCATCCGCCCCTCTGGGTCCTTCTCCCGCTTGCGGGAAGACTTCAGCAACCCCACGTTCCTCATCTTGTGTGGCAGCCGTGGCCGCCGGGAGTGGCTCTACGACGACGGTGTCAGCTCTGCTGGGAGGCGTGGCCCGGCTCGGACACCGGACGGGAGCTGCTCACATCACCGGGGGCGGCCTGGATGGTGCGCGGCGCGGGAGGAGCCGTCTGCCCGGACTCGGGGGCGGCGGGCTCCTGCCCGCCGGCCGGGGTCTCGCCGTCCTTCTTCATCGCCTTGGCCTCGCTCTTGAGGATGCGGGCCGACTTGCCGAGCGAACGGGCCATGTCGGGGAGCTTCTTGGCGCCGAACAGCAGCAGGATGACAAGGATGATCAGTACGATCTCAAGAGGCTTCAGGTTGGCGAACATGTGCGTGTACCTACTCCCCGAGGCGGCGTCTGGTGGGGTCTTGCCGGGGGAATCGGGGACGCCCGACCTCCCGCGCACAGCATCGTAACGCGCAAGGGTGAACGGCGGGCAATCCCTCCGCGCACTCCCGGTTGCGGCCCCGCCTCTGCATAGAGACCGCACACGCCAGCGTACCTCCCCCGCCGCCCGGGGAAAGAGGGCCGGGAAACCGGGGGGGGACGAGCCTGCCGGCGCCGAGCCGCCGCGGCCGGGGACACGCCTGCCCGGACCGTGCTCAGCCGCCGTCGGGCGCGCCCGGCCGGGCGGCGAGCGGGGTCGCGGCGCGCTCCAGGTCCCCGGCCGCGCGTTCGATGCGCTGCGAGGCCTCCGCCACCTGCCGGGACAGCCGGCGCACCTCGGTGAAGACGCGGGCGGCCAGGACGCCGAGGACGGCGATCCCGCAGAAGGCGAGGGCGACGGCGGTCATGGGCCAGAACATGGAGGGGAGCCTAGCCGAGCGGGACCGTGCGGCGCCGGGCCGGTCAGACCGTGGAGTGCAGCCGCAGCGTGCGGACACCGCCACCGGTCAGCAGTGCCACGATCCGCTCCCCCGCCGGCTTGCGCACCGCCGCCCCGCAGTCGGGGCAGGTGAAGGAGTAGAAGGTCGTCCGGTCGCTGGCGCCGATGGCCAGCCGTATGGCCTCGGATGCCAGCTCGAACCGGCCCCGGCAGTCCGGGCACGCGGCCTTGTAGAGCACCGCGGTGGTCACCGTCTCCATCCCCGTCCTCCGTCTCGTCATCCGCCGTAGGCCGCCAGGGCCCGCCCCGCCGCCAGCCGGGCGCTCTCGGCGAGGTCGGCGGGCGAGACGATGCGGCCGTCACCGCCCAGCCGGAGCGCGAGCCGGCGCAGGCTCGCGGGGTCGGGGGTGCGCAGGGTGATCCGCAGCCCGCCGTCGTCGAGTTCCTCGGCGCTGTCGTGCGGGTAGTACTCGGCGACCCAGCGCCCGCCGGGGCCGACCTCGACGACGACCTCCGGGTCCTCGGCGGACGGCTGGACCAGCCCCTCGGAGAGGTCGCGGAGCTCGAGCTGCGGCGGGTCCGCGGGCTCGTCCAGCAGCCGGATCTCGGCGACCCGGTCGAGGCGGAAGGTGCGCCGGGCCTCGGAGGTCCGGCACCAGGCCTCCATATAGGTGTGGCCGACGGCGAACAGCCGGATCGGGTCGACCTCGCGTTCGGTGAGCTCGTCGCGGGCGGGCGAGTAGTAGCGCAGCCACAGCCGGCGCCGCTCGGAGATGGCGCGGTCGACATCGGCGAAGACCCCGCCCTCGGACTCGAAGGTGACCGACAGCCGGGAGCTGGCCCCCGCGGCCTCGCCGGCCGCCGCCTCCAGTTTGGCGGTGGCGCGCAGCAGGGCCTGCCGGTCGCTCTCCCGCAGACCGGGGAGGGTGGCGACGGCGCGGGCGGCCACCAGCAGGGCGGTGGCCTCGTCGGCGGCCAGCCGCAGCGGGGCGCCGGAGCTGCTGCCGGCGGCGTCCGGGTTGCGCCACCAGATGCGGTCGCCGTCGGTGTCGATGTCCAGCAGGTCGCCGCCGCGGAAGCTGGTGCCGCACATCGGCAGGACGTTGAGGTCGGCGATGAGCTCGTCCTCGGTGATGCCGAAGGCGCGGGCGACGTCGCTGACGCGGGCGCCGGGGCGTTCGCGCAGATAGGTCACCAGGGAGAGCATCCGGCGGGTCTGGTCAATCGCGTTGGTGGCCATCGGCGGTCTCGTCGTCCCTCGTTCTCTCGGCGTCTCTCAGCCCTTGGCCACGGCGCGCAGCCGTTCGACCACATCGGTCCGCAGCTCGGCCGGTTCCAGGACGACCACGTCGGGCCCGAACTCCACCAGCCAGGCGTCCAGTCCGTGCCCGTACGGGATCTCCAGCTCGTCCCAGCCCTCCCCCGCCTCCCGGACGGAGAGGGCCCGCGCCCGCAGCGGATAACCGGCGCCGGTCCGCAGCCGGATCCGGGCCGTACTGGTGGCGACCTCTCCGGCCCAGCGCTCCACCGTCTCGCGGACGGTGACGTGGTCCGGCACCGCGGCGGTGAAGGCACCGGCGCGCGACTTGACCCGGCCGGTGATCCGGGAGAGCCGGAAGACCCGCTCGGCGCCCCGGTCGCGGTCCCAGCCGGCGAGATACCAGTGGCCGCGGCAGCACTCCAGGGTCCAGGGCTCGACATGCCGGGTCCCGGGGCGCGCGGCGGTGGCCTTGCGGTAGTCGAAGACCACCGGGCGGCGGTCGCGGCAGGCCAGCATCAGCGGTTCGAAGGCCGGCTCCTGGGCCGGGATCCGCGGTTCCAGCGCGCTCTGGCCGGTGTAGGCGTCCTCGGCGAGCGGCATCCCGGCCGCGCGCAGCTTCTGCAGCGCTCCGCTGGCGGCGCCGGCCAGCCGGGCCTGCTGCCACACCTTGGCGGCCAGGCCCAGGGCGGCGGCCTCGGAGGCGTCGAGGGCGACGGGCGGCAGCCGGTTGCTGTCGCGGTGCGCGCGGTAGCCGATGTCGCCGTCGAAGCCCTCGACCGTCTCGATGACCAGGCCGAGCTCGCGCAGATCGTCCTTGTCCCGCTCGAACATACGGTTGAAGGCCTCGTCCGTGGCGGCCTCGATGTACGCCTCGATGGAGGCCCGGAGCTCGCGCTTGCTGAGCGGACGCCGGGTGCCCAGCAGGCACAGCGCCAGGTTCATCAGCCGCTCGGCCTTGGCAATGGCCATCGACGCCCTTTCTCGTTGTGCTCCCCGACCGATGACCGTACCGCTCCGGAGGTCACCGGCAAAAGCGAGGGCCCATGCCTTGACGGCACGGGCCCTCGGGGATACGGCCTGGCAGCGGCCGGTGTGTCAGACCGCCACGAGGTCGCAGACGAAGATCAGCGTCTCGCCCGGCTTGATGCGGCCGCCACCGGCGCCGCGGTCGCCGTACGCAAGGTGCGCCGGGATGGTCAGCTGGCGGCGGCCGCCGACCTTCATGCCCTGCACGCCCTGGTCCCAGCCGCTGATGACCTGGCCCACGCCGAGCTGAAACTGCAGCGGCGTGCCGCGGTTCCAGCTGGCGTCGAACTCCTCGCCGGTGCTGAAGGCGACGCCCACGTAATGGACGGAGACGGTGTCCCCGGCCTTGGCGACGGGGCCGTCACCCTCCCAGATGTCCTTGATCTCCAGGTCGGCCGGCGGCTCGCCGCCCGGGAAGTCGATCTCGGGCTTCTCGATGCTCACTGAAGTTGCTCCTAGAAAGAATTTCTGTCGGCGAAACCGTAACAGTCCGGCGGAGAGGCCGTGATCACGCGATGCCGAGGATGTCCACGACGAAGACCAGGTCGGACTTGATCTGCTTCTGCTGCTCCTTGGTCAGCTCGTCCTGCGGGACGACGAGCATGACCCTGCTCCCGGCCTTCTGGCCCTTGAGGCCCTCGCTCCAGCCGGGCATCTGGGCGATCGGGACGTCCTGCGGAGTGCCCTGGGCCCAGGTGTCGCCACCGGGCTTGCCGTCCTTCCACAGGGTCAGACCGTAGTGGACGTTCAGGGTGTCCTTCGCGCCCACCTCCTTGCCGGTGCCCTCGATGATCGTCTTGGTGACGACCTTCCCGGGGGCGTCCTTCCCCTTGGGGATGGTCACCTTCGGCGCCTTGTCGTCGGTCTCGGTGCCGACCTTCGGCAGCTCCGCGTCGGTCTGCGGGACTTCCTTGCCCTCGGGCCGGGTCGGCATGACCTTCTTGAGGTCCACCACGAAGACGAGGGTGGAGTTGGCGGGGATCTTCGCCTGCTCCTGCTTTCCGTACCCCTTGTCCGGCGGGATGACGAGCTCGACGCGGCTGCCGAGCTTCTGCCCGACCAGGCCCTCGTCCCAGCCCTTGATGACCTTGCCGGTGCCGATCTGGAAGGTGCTCGGCTCGCCGCGGTCGTAGCTGTTGTCGAAGACCTCGCCCTCCCACGTCTGCCCCAGGTAGTGGGCGTTCAGGGCCTCGCCCTTCTTCACCTCCGCCCCCTTGCCCTCCTTGAGGACCTTGACCTTCAGGCCCTTGGGCGGGTCGCCCTCACCCTTGGCGACCTTCGGCTTCTTGCCGTCCTCGCCGGAGACGGCGGGGACGGCACCGGACTTGCCGTTGGACTTCGGGTCGTCGTCGCCGCAGGCCGCGACGGAGACGAGCAGCAGGGGAACAGCCAGCAGGGCTGCGATTCGGCGCACTGTGAATTCCTTGGGGGGCTGCGGTGGGAACGGAACGGATGGTGCCACTCTAACCACGGGCGGCACACCGGCGGAGAGGTCCGGATGAGCCGGACCTCTCCGCCGCCGTGCCGCCGCCCGCCGTCACATCCCGGCGATCAGCTTCTCCACCCGGTCGTCCACGGAGCGGAACGGGTCCTTGCAGAGGACCGTGCGCTGCGCCTGGTCGTTGAGCTTGAGATGCACCCAGTCCACCGTGAAGTCACGGCGCTGCTCCTGGGCGCGGCGGATGAAGTCGCCGCGGAGCCGGGCCCGGGTGGTCTGCGGCGGCACCGACTTGCCCTCGAAGATCTTGAGGTCGTTGCAGACCCGGGCGGCCTGGCCGCGCCGCTCCAGCAGGTAGTAGAGCCCGCGGCGGCGGTGGATGTCGTGGTAGGCGAGATCTATCTGGGCGACCCGCGGGTGGGACATGGTGATGTTGTTCTTGGCCCGGTAGCGGTCCAGGAGCTTGTACTTCATCACCCAGTCGATCTCGGTGCCGACACGGTCGAGGTCCTCGTCCCGGATGGCCTCCAGGGTCCGGCCCCACAACTCCAGCACCCGTTCGACGGTGCCGGTGCGGATGCCCCGGCGCTCGCAGAAGTCGACGGCCTTCTCGTAGTACTCCTGCTGTATCTCCAGGGCGGACGCCTCCCGCCCGCTGGCGAGCCGCACCTTGCGGCGGCCGGTCATGTCGTGGCTGACCTCGCGGATCGCCCGGATCGGGTTCTCCAGGGTGAGGTCGCGCATGACGGTGCCCGCCTCGATCATGCGCAGCACGAGGTCGGTGGCGCCGACCTTGAGCAGCATGGTCGTCTCGGACATGTTGGAGTCGCCGACGATCACATGGAGCCGGCGGTAGCGCTCGGCGTCGGCGTGCGGCTCGTCGCGGGTGTTGATGATCGGCCGGGACCGGGTGGTCGCCGAGCTGACGCCCTCCCAGATGTGCTCGGCACGCTGGCTGACGCAGTAGACGGCGCCGCGCGGCGTCTGCAGCACCTTGCCGGCGCCGCAGATCATCTGCCGGGTGACGAGGAACGGGATGAGGATGTCCGCGAGCCGGGAGAACTCCCCGTGCCGGGCCACGAGGTAGTTCTCGTGGCAGCCGTAGGAGTTTCCCGCCGAATCGGTGTTGTTCTTGAAGAGATAGACGTCGCCCGCGATGCCCTCCTCGTGCAGGCGGCGCTCGGCGTCGACGAGCAGTCCCTCGAGAATGCGCTCGCCCGCCTTGTCGTGCGTGACCAGTTCGATCACGTTGTCGCACTCGGGTGTCGCGTATTCCGGGTGCGAACCCACGTCCAGGTAGAGGCGGGCACCGTTGCGCAGAAAGACATTGCTGCTCCGGCCCCAGGAAACGACACGGCGGAAGAGGTAGCGCGCCACTTCGTCAGGAGACAGCCGGCGCTGTCCCCTGAACGTGCACGTGACGCCGTACTCGTTCTCCAGCCCGAAAATGCGGCGGTCCATGCCTGAACATTACGCCTTGCGGCCCGCTCTGAAACCGGGTTCGGCGGCACCGTTCCGATCATTTTCCCGATCACTTTCCGCCATCGGCGCGTGATCGCTCCCCCACGCGAGCTGCGAGGACGCCGCGGGCGCCGGGCGGCACGGGGAATCCGCCCGCCCGGCGGGGCCGGACACGGCCGTGCCCCGGCGGAACCGGAAGGGGTCCGCCGGGGCACGGAGGGCGCCACGGGGCGCGGGTCACTCCCCGTCGTCGCCGGACTCCGGCTCGTCGGCGGCATCCGCGTCACCCGCGGACGCGCCGCCACCCGGCTCCAGGAGACGGGAGAGCCGGCGGCCCTCGACGCGGCGGAACTTCCGCTTCTGCGGGCGGGTGCGGTCGAGGACCGCGACCTCCAGCCGCTCGGCGGGGATCTCCCGCTCGCCGCCGTTGGTGTCCCGCGAGAGTGCCTGGACGGCCAGCTTGAGCGCCTCGGGGAGGGTCATGCCGTCCCGGTGCCGCTGGTCCAGGAAGGTGCTGATCTGCTCGGAATTGCCACCGACCGCGACGGAGCCGTGCTCGTCCACGATCGAGCCGTCGTGCGGCAGCCGGTAGATCTGGTCGCCCTCGGGGGTCTCCCCCACCTCGGCGACCACCAGCTCGACCTCGTACGGCTTCTCACCGGCGCTGGAGAAGATGGTGCCGAGGGTCTGGGCGTAGACGTTGGCGAGCCCGCGGGCCGTCACATCGGCCCGGTCGTAGGTGTATCCCCGCAGGTCGGCGTAGCGCACACCGCCGATGCGGAGGTTCTCGTACTCGTTGTACTTGCCCGCCGCCGCGAAGGCGATCCGGTCGTAGATCTCGCTGAACTTGTGCAGCGCGCGGGACGGATTCTCGCCGACGAACACGATGCCGTCGGTGTACTGCAGGACGACGAGGCTGCGGCCGCGCGCGATGCCCTTGCGGGCGTACTCGGCGCGGTCGGCCATGGCCTGCTGGGGTGAGACATAGAACGGTGTCGACACCGGCTATCCGTCCCTTTCTGTCCGTGTCGGTGACAAGTGCATTCCGGTCCTCCGGCCTCAGAGGAGCGCGGCCCGGGGGCCGTCCGGCTCCTCGAGCCGGCGCTCGTGGACCGCGCGCGAGATCTCGGAGGACTCGTCCTCCGGGAGCCGCCGGAAGCCCTCGTCGGTGATGACCGTGACAACGGGGTAGATGCGGCGGGCCATGTCCGGTCCGCCGGTCGCCGAGTCGTCGTCCGCGGCGTCGTAGAGAGCCTGTACGACCAGAGTGAGGGCCTGGCGTTCGGTCAGGTCCTCACGGTAGAGCTTCTTGAGGGCGCCGCGGGCGAAGACGGAGCCCGAGCCGGTGGCGGCGTAGCCGCGCTCCTCGGAACGGCCGCCCGTGATGTCGTAGCTGAAGATCCGGCCCTTCTCGCGGTCGGTGTCCCAGCCGGCGAAGAGCGGGATGATGGCCAGGCCCTGCAGGGCCATGCCGAGGTTGCCGCGGATCATCGTGGAGAGCCGGTTGGCCTTGCCCTCCAGGGAGAGCTGCGTGCCCTCGACCTTCTCGAAGTGCTCCAGCTCCAGCTGGAAGAGCTTGACCATCTCGACCGCGAGCCCGGCCGTGCCCGCGATGCCGACGGCGCTGTACTCGTCGGCGGGGAAGACCTTCTCGATGTCGCGCTGGGCGATGATGTTGCCCATCGTGGCCCGCCGGTCACCGGCGAGCACCACGCCGCCGGGGAACGACGCCGCGACGATCGTCGTGCCGTGCGGGGCCTCGATCGCGCCCTGCACCGGCGGCAGCGGCCGGCGGCCGGGGAGCAGCTCCGGCTCGTGCTCGGCGAGAAAGTCCATGAAGGAGGAGGACCCCGGGGTCAGGAAGGCAGCCGGCAGACGCCCGGGCTTGCGAGGGTTGGCTTCCACACGTTTCCTTCCACAGATGCGGCGGCCCGGCACATCGCCTCGGGCCGGTCCCTGAACTTCCCTGCACCGGGCGTCGTTCGGTGAGAACCCGGCACGTCCCGGACCTTACCCGTCTCCCGGCCGTGATCCACATGTTCCGCGGGAGAAGCGGATCCCGGTGAGCGGCGTCCGGTGCGGCGCCGCTCACCGGGAACGCCCGCGGCCGTCCGCCGCCGCGGACGGAGGCGCCCGCCGCAGCCCCAGGAGGCCCTCCGGCCCGCTGGGGCTGCGGGGCACGCGCCGTACGCCGCGGTGTGCCCGTGCGCACCGGAGGCGCCACGCGGCGTGGCGCCTCCGGTGCCGGGTGCGGCCTACTCGCCGCCCTTCTGCACGAAGCTGCGCACGAAGTCCTCGGCGTTCTCCTCCAGGACGTCGTCGATCTCGTCCAGGACGGAGTCCACGTCGTCGGACAGCTTCTCCTGGCGCTCCTTGAGATCCTCCGAGGCCTCCGCCTCCTGCGTGGTCTCCTCGGTCTCCTGTGTGGAACGCGTGGCCTTCTGCTGGCCGCCGCCGGTGTCCTTCGTCGCCATATCCCTCACCCCGCTCGGTTCGACCCAGCTTGATCGGACGGTCAAGATCAGACCCTACAAGGCGGGTCCGACATCGGCTCTCTGCTGTCCGGCGCTTCTCCTGAGAGCCGGGTGTCATACCCATGGTTCCCTGGCCGGGGCCGTTTCAGCCGCCGGAGAGCACCCGGACCAGATCTTCCGCGGTGCGGCAGCGGTCCAGGAGTTCCTTGACGTGGTCCCGGGTGCCCCGCAGGGGCTCCAGGGTGGGTACCCGCTGAAGCGAGTCCCGACCCGGCAGATCGAAAATCACCGAATCCCAGGAGGCCGCGGCCACGTCGTCCGCGTACTGCTCCAGGCAGCGGCCCCGGAAGTAGGCCCGGGTGTCCTCGGGCGGCTGGGCCACGGCCCGCTCGACCTCGTTCTCGTCCAGCAGCCGCTTCATCCTGCCGCGGGCGGCCAGCCGGTTGTACAGGCCCTTGTCGGGCCGTACGTCGGCGTACTGCAGATCGACGAGGTGGAGCCGGGGGGCGTCCCAGTCCAGGCTGTCCCGGCGCCGGTAGCCCTCCAGCAGCTCCCGCTTGGCCACCCAGTCCAGCTCCCCGGCCAGGCTCATCGGATCGCGCTCCAGACGGTTCAGGACGTCCTCCCAGCGGGTGAGCACGTCCCGGGTCTGCTCGTCCGCGTCGGAGCCGTAGCGGTCCTCCACGTACTTGCTCGCCAGTTCGTAGTACTCCATCTGGAGCTGGACTGCGGTGAGCGTCCGGCCGCTGCGGAGGGTGATCGCCTTGCGCAGCGAGGTGTCGTGGGAGACCTGGTGGAGCGTGCGGACGGGCTGGTCGACGGCGAGGTCCACGGCGATGAAGCCGTCCTCGATCATGGACAGCACCAGGGAGGTGGTGCCGAGCTTGAGATAGGTGGAGAGCTCGGAGAGGTTGGCGTCCCCGATGATCACATGGAGCCGGCGGTAGCGCTCGGCGTCCGCGTGCGGCTCGTCGCGGGTGTTGATGATCGGCCGTTTGAGGGTCGTCTCCAGTCCGACCTCGACCTCGAAGTAGTCCGCGCGCTGGCTCAGCTGGAAGCCGTGCTCGTGGCCGTCCTGCCCGATGCCGACCCGGCCGGCGCCGGTGACGACCTGCCGGGAGACGAAGAAGGGCGTCAGGTGCCGCACGATGTCCGAGAACGGGGTCTCCCGCTTCATCAGGTAGTTCTCGTGCGTGCCGTAGGAGGCGCCCTTGTTGTCGGTGTTGTTCTTGTAGAGGTGGATCGGCTGGGCCCCGGGGAGCTGCGCCGCGCGCTCGGCGGCGGCCGCCATGATCCGCTCCCCCGCCTTGTCCCAGAGCACGGCGTCGCGCGGGTTGGTGATCTCCGGGGAGCTGTACTCCGGGTGCGCGTGGTCCACGTAGAGCCGGGCGCCGTTGGTCAGGATGACGTTGGCCAGGCCGATGTCCTCGTCGGTCAGCTGGCTGGAGTCCGCCGTCTCGCGGGCGAGGTCGAAGCCGCGGGCGTCCCGCAGCGGGTTCTCCTCCTCGAAGTCCCAGCGGGCGCGGCGCGCCCGGTGCATCGCCGCCGCGTAGGCGTTGACGATCTGGGACGAGGTGAGCATGGCATTGGCGTTCGGGTGCCCCGGAACGGAGATCCCGTACTCCGTCTCGATGCCCATTACTCGCCGTACGGTCATGCGGCCCTCCTTGCCCGGCACCGCCCCCGGACGGGGTCGGCGCTCAAGTACCGCTGCCTCTCCGATGCGCGTGCGGTGCCCGTCCCCGCACCGCGCGGCTCGGCGGTACCGAAAGCCTAGAACGCCGTGAGGGTGGTGGGGAGATCATTTCATTCATTGCCGGAACGCACTCGGCTGCGGATGCCCGCCGGGGGCATCCGCAGCCGGGGCGTGGTTTACAGGTACTGACCGGTGTTCGCGACGGTGTCGATGGAACGGCCGGTGTCGGCGCCCTGCTTTCCGGTGACGAGGGTGCGGATGAAGACGATCCGCTCGCCCTTCTTTCCGGAGATGCGGGCCCAGTCGTCGGGGTTGGTGGTGTTGGGGAGGTCCTCGTTCTCCTTGAACTCGTCGACGCAGGCGGCGAGCAGGTGGGAGACCCGGAGGCCCTTCTGGTTGTGGTCGAGGAAGGCTTTGATCGCCATCTTCTTGGCCCGGTCCACGATGTTCTGGATCATGGCGCCGGAGTTGAAGTCCTTGAAGTACAGGACCTCCTTGTCACCGTTGGCGTAGGTGACCTCCAGGAAGCGGTTCTCCTCGGACTCCGCGTACATCTGCTCGACGACGGACTGGATCATGCCGTCGACGGCCGCGGCCGGGGAGCCGCCGTGCTCGGCGACGTCGTCCGAGTGGAGCGGGAGCGACGGCTTGAGGTACTTCCGGAAGATGTCCTTCGCGGCCTCCGCGTCCGGGCGCTCGATCTTGATCTTCACATCGAGGCGGCCGGGGCGCAGGATCGCGGGGTCGATCATGTCCTCGCGGTTGGAGGCGCCGATGACGATGACGTTCTCCAGGCCCTCCACACCGTCGATCTCGGCGAGCAGCTGGGGGACGATGGTGTTCTCCACGTCCGAGCTGACGCCGGAGCCCCGGGTGCGGAAGAGGGATTCCATCTCGTCGAAGAAGACGATGACGGGGGTGCCCTCGCTCGCCTTCTCCCGGGCCCGCTGGAAGACCAGGCGGATGTGCCGCTCGGTCTCGCCGACGTACTTGTTGAGGAGCTCGGGGCCCTTGATATTGAGGAAGTAGCTCTTGCCGGCGGGCCGGCCGGTGACCTCGGCGACCTTCTTGGCAAGGGAGTTGGCCACGGCCTTGGCGATGAGCGTCTTGCCGCAGCCGGGCGGGCCGTAGAGCAGGACGCCCTTGGGCGGCCGCAGCTCGTGCTCCTTGAAGAGGTCCGGGTGGAGGTACGGAAGCTCGACCGCGTCCCGGATCAGCTCGATCTGGTTGCCCAGGCCGCCGATCCGGTCGTAGTCGATGTCCGGGACCTCTTCGAGGACGAGCTCCTCGACCTCGCTCTTGGGCACGACCTCGTAGACGTAGCCGGAGCGGGGTTCGAGCAGCAGCGCGTCACCGGCGCGGATGGTGATGCCCATCAGCGGCTCGGCGAGCCGGACCACCCGCTCCTCGTCGGTGTGGCCGATCACCAGCGCGCGTTCGCCGTCCTCGAGGATCTCCTTGAGGGTGACGATGTCCCCGGCGCGCTCGAACTCCATGGCCTCGACCACGTTGAGCGCCTCGTTGAGCATGACCTCCTGGCCGCGCTGGAGCTCGTCGAGTTCGATGCTCGGGCTGACGTTGACCCGGAGTTTCCTGCCTCCGGTGAAGATGTCGGCCGTGCCGTCCTCGTTCGCGTGCAGGAAGACCCCGAAGCCGGCCGGCGGCTGGGCAAGCCGGTCGACCTCCTCCTTGAGGGCCACGATCTGGTCGCGGGCCTCACGGAGCGTGCCCGCGAGCCGCTCGTTCTGGGCGGACACCCCGGCCAGATTGGTCTGCAACTCGACGATCCGCTCTTCGAGAATCCTCGTGTGGCGCGGAGAGTCGGCGAGCTTGCGGCGCAGGACGGCGATCTCCTGCTCGAGATAGGCAACCTGGCCGGCGGGGTCCTCGGACCCTCGCCCCGGCCGGAAGCCGCGGTTGATGTCGTCGTCGTGGGCTGCCACGGTCCTCACCTCCTCCAAGGGGAGCTGGACGCTTCCTGACCCTACCTGGGCCGGTGCAGGTTGAAACCCCTAGATCACAAAGACGGTAGGGGTGTGTCCGATCTTCACCCTTGCGTACTCCCTCACGCCAGGGAATACCCACCCAACAGCATCCGGAAGCGGCCGGTTGTATCGTCGGGACGGTCAACACCCGTCAGAGCTGGCTTCAATTGATTCACCGACGCAGGGAACGGCAGACAAGATGAGCGTGCAGGAAGAGACGGCCGCCGAGTCCGCGGCGGACACGGCTCAGCCGGAGCTGGAGGTCTGGATCGACCAGGATCTGTGCACCGGCGACGGCATCTGCGCCCAGTACGCACCCGAAGTCTTCGAACTCGACATCGACGGGCTCGCGTATGTGAAGGACGCCGGCGACGAGCTGCTCACGGAGGCCGGTGCCACCACGCGCGTGCCGCTGCCGCTCCTCCGCGAAGTGGTCGATTCCGCCAAGGAATGTCCCGGCGACTGTATTCACGTACGGCGGATTTCGGACAAGGTTGAGTTGTACGGTCCTGACGCTGAGTGACCGTTCACACACGTCCGGGAACGGGCAGGGCGGTCAGCCGGAACGTCCCGTCGCGCCAGTGCCAGGCGACCTTCCGCTCCAGATCCGGACAGCAGCGGGGGACGTCGGGGGCGGAGTAGCCGAGCAGGGTCGCGGAGATCTTTCCGCCGCCGACCGCGAAGTCGGTGATGTTCATCTTCTCCGCCGGGTCCACGAGGGTCTCCAGCACCCGGGGAGCCCCGCCGCGGGAGCCGGACCCGAGGACGTACACACCGTGCGGAGGCGTGCCCATGCCGGCGGCGCAGCGGACGACCGCGGCGGTCTCCGGGCGGCCGTCGCCGTCGAGGTCGGCGGAGCCCTCGTCGACCACCTCGGTCTCCCCGCCGCCGCACTCCAGGGGGTAGTCGGCGGCCTTCGCGTCGGGGGCGGCCGCGGGCTCGCCGGCGGCGGGCTCACCCGCCGCCTGCCGGGCGGCGGCCGGCGGGGTGGCGGTGGCGTCCGGCGGCTGGACGAGGGCGGCGGCTCCCAGGACGGCGGCCAGGGCCGTGGCCGTGGTGAGCCAGTGCACCGGCCGGGTGCGGGTGTGCGGAAGCTCCGCGGTGGGCTGCGAGGACGGGGGCGCTGACGGCTGAGGGCATGCCGGGGCCTGCACGCGCTTGTGTCTCCTGGAATCCGGAGCGGATGGGGATGGCCTGCATCGTGCCATATCTCACACCGGCCGGGAACGGCGGGGCCACAGCACGCCGTTAAGCGTGGCCAAAGGTTTACCCAAAACTCCGCCGCCCGGTCTTCCCGGTGGGAAGCGGGCGGCGGAGGGGTCTCGTCGGGGCGGGGGGTGGGGCGTCAGCCGCGGCCGGCGCCGCCACTGGAGGAGCCCGGGCCGGTGTAGTCCTCGCCGTACGCGCCCTTGGCGGGGCGGCGGCGGCGCAGCGGGGGCTCCACGCCGTCCGCGAGGCGGCGGGCGGTGAGCAGGAAGCCGGTGTGGCCGATCATGCGGTGGTCGGGGCGGACCGCGAGGCCCTCCACGTGCCAGGTGCGGACCATGGTCTCCCAGGCGGTCGGCTCGTTGAAGGTGCCGTGCTCGCGGATCGCCTCGACGGTGCGGGCGAGCTGGGTGGTGGTGGCCACGTAACCGCAGAGGATGCCGCCGGGGACCAGGGCCTTGGAGACGGCGTCCAGGCACTCCCAGGGAGCGAGCATGTCGAGGATGACCCGGTCGACCTCGGTGTCGGAGAGGTTGTCCTGGAGGTCGCCGACCGTGAGCTGCCAGGCCGGATGCTCGCCGCCGAAGTAGCGGCGGACGTTCTCGGCGGCGATCTCGGCGAAGTCCGCGCGGCGCTCGTAGGAATGCAGCATGCCCTGGTCGCCGATGGCGCGCAGCAGGAAAGTGCTGAGGGAGCCGGAGCCGACCCCGGCCTCGACGACGCGGGCGCCGGGGAAGATGTCGGCCATCGCCAGGATCTGCCCCGCGTCCTTGGGGTAGACCACGGCGGCTCCGCGGGGCATGGACAGGACGTAGTCGGGGAGCAGCGGGCGCAGCGCGAGGTACGCGACGTTCCCGGTGGTACGGACAACACTGCCCTCGGGAGCGCCGATCAGCTCGTCGTGCGGGAAGGCACCCTTGTGGGTGTGGAAGCTCTTCCCGGCTTCGAGCGTGAACGTGTAGTGGCGTCCCTTGGGGTCGGTGAGCTGGACCTGGTCCCCGACCTTGAAGGGCCCGCGGCGGCGGGCGGCACCGGTCGGTTCGGACATGTGACCAGCCTACCGGTCGGCGCGGGGCCGTTCTGCCACGGCGGTGCGGCGGGCGGCGGGCCCGCGCCGGCGGCCACGGGGCCCGGGCGGGTCAGGGGTTGCGGGCCATCGCCGAGACGAAGGCGCGTTCGACGTCGGCGGTGGAGAGGACGCCGTAGACCTCGCCGGTCTCCTCGACGACCAGGTACTCGGTGGCGGGCGTGGCCCGCAGGGTCTCCAGGAGGTCCTCCCCGGCGAGGTCCGCCGAGACCCGCAGGCCGGGCTTGAGGTCCTGGGCGAGGCCGCCGACGGCGATCCAGGGGCGGCGGTGCTCGGGCACCCCGGCGATCGCGGCCTCCCGGACGAGGGCCGTGGGCTCGCCCTGGCCGTCGACCACCACGAGGGCCCGGGCCCCCGCCTCGTTCGCGCGGCGCAGCGCCTCGGAGAGCGGGGTGTCGGCCGTGACGGGGACCGCGCGCCGGGTGAGGTTGCGGGCCCGGAGCTCGGGGAGGCGCTCCCGGAGCCGTGCCATGCGCAGGCTGTTGCCGGCGCCGGTCCAGATGATCGCCGCGAGGATGGCCGCGAGCAGCGCGTCGGTGATGGTGTCGACCCCGCCGATGTCCTCCGGGGGGTTGCCGAGGCTGCCGGAGTGGGTGAGCAGCGGCAGGCCGACCAGGACGGCGACCGCGAGGGCCCGGCCGGTCCAGGCGGCGGCGACGGTGCCGGTCATCGGCCTGCCGGTGACCCGCCAGACGACGGCGCGGAGCATCCGGCCGCCGTCCAGGGGGAGTCCGGGCAGCAGATTGAAGACGGCGACGATCAGATTGGAGATCATCAGGCCGGCCAGCAGTACGCCGGGGACGGTGCCGGGCTCGACGGCGTACATGCCGAGATAGAAGACCCCGGCGAGGGCGAGGGAGAGCAGCGGGCCGACGAAGGCGAGCACGAACTCCCGCCCCGGGGTCTCGGACTCCTTCTCGATCTCCGACACCCCGCCGAAGAACTGCAGCTGGATGCGGCGGACCGGCAGCTTGTAGTGGAGCGCGACGACGGTGTGCGCCAGCTCGTGGACGAGCACGGAGCCGTAGAAGGCGACCGCGAAGAAGAGCGAGACGAGGTAGCGGAGGCTGCCGAGTTCGGGCAGCACCCGTTCGAGCTGCTCGCCGAAGACCCAGGTGATCAGGGCGGCCACCAGGAACCAGCTGGGGGCGACGTAGACGGGCACCCCGAACGGGCGGCCCATGAGGATGCCGCCCCCCGTTCCGCGCGGCCGCTTCGGCTCGCCGCCGCCGCCCGCCGCTCCCCCGCCGCCGGACTGCGGCTTCCCGCTCTCGCCGCTCTCGTCCACGGTGTCCCTTCGTCGCTCGTTCCCCCGCGCCGCGGTCGTCCGGTCCCGCGAACGGGCGGCCCGAGGAGGTCTGCCGTCGATGGTATGCGGACCGGTGTCGGTCCCGGGCCGTAGGGTCGTACGCCATGGACACCAGCACCGAGCACGCCGGCGCCGGACGGGGCGGCCGGAGGACCGGCCGCGGGCGCGGCGCGGCGGCCGCGCCGCCTGCGTCGCTGTCGCCGTCGCGCGCCGCCGACTTCATGACCTGCCCGCTGCTCTACCGCTTCCGGGTGATCGACAGACTGCCCGAGAAGCCCAGCGAGGCGGCCGCCCGCGGGACGCTGGTCCACGCGGTGCTGGAGCGGCTGTTCGACGCCCCGGCGGCGGAGCGGACGGCGCCGCGGGCCCGGGCGCTGGTGCCCGGCGAGTGGGAGCGGCTCCTGACGGCGCGGCCGGAGCTGGCCGGGCTGTTCCGGGAGGACGGCGAGGCGGAGGGCGGCGGCGCGGAGGACGGCGGCGCGGAGGACGCTCCCGGCGGCGAGGGGGACGGCGGGTCTCCGGACCCCGCGCGGCTGGCCGGGTGGCTCGCCGAGGCGGAGCGGCTGGTGGAGCGGTGGTTCACGCTGGAGGACCCGGCCCGGCTGGAACCGGCGGAGCGGGAGCTGTTCGTGGAGACCACGCTGGACTCCGGCCTCCGGCTGCGCGGCATCATCGACCGGGTGGACGTCGCGCCGAGCGGTGAGGTGCGGATCGTCGACTACAAGACCGGGAAGGCCCCGCGCCCGGAGTACGCTGCCGGGCCGCTGTTCCAGATGAAGTTCTACGCGCTGGTCCTCTGGCGGCTGAGGGGCACGGTGCCGCGCCGGCTGCAGCTGGTCTACCTCGGCAGCGGGGACGTCCTGACGTACGACCCGGCCGAGGAGGACCTGCGGGCCACCGAGCGGAAGCTGCTGGCCCTGTGGGACGCCATCCGCCGGGCCACGGACTCCGGGGACTGGCGGCCCCGGCGGAACCGGCTGTGCGACTGGTGCGATCACCGGGCGGTGTGCCCGGAGTTCGGCGGTACGCCCCCGCCCTACCCGCTGCTGCCCGTGGCGGTCCCGTCCGGGGAACCGGGCGGCCCGCGGGTACCGGGCCAGGGCAGAATGGGCGGCGTCTAACGAAGGAGTCCTGCTGTGGCCATCCGTGTCCTCCTGGTCGACGACCAGCCGCTGTTGCGCACCGGTTTCCGGATGATCCTGGAGGCGGAACAGGACATCGCCGTGGTCGGCGAGGCCGGTGACGGGCTGCAGGCCCTGGACCAGGTCCGGGCCCTGCAGCCCGATGTGGTGCTGATGGACATCCGGATGCCCCGGATGGACGGGGTCGAGGCCACCCGGCAGATCACCGGCCCGGGGCGGGACGGGCCGGCGAAGGTGCTGGTTCTGACCACGTTCGACCTCGACGAGTACGTGGTCGAGGCGCTCCGCGCCGGGGCGAGCGGCTTCCTCCTCAAGGACGCCCCCGCCCAGGAGCTGGTGCAGGCGATCCGCGTGGTCGCCTCGGGCGAGGCCATGCTGGCGCCGAGCATCACCCGCCGGCTGCTCGACAAATACGCGGCGAAGCTGCCCTCGGGCGAGGAGCCGGTGCCCGACACGCTGCACACCCTGACCGACCGCGAGGTCGAGGTGCTGAAGCTGGTCGCGAAGGGGCTCTCCAACGCGGAGATCGCGGCCGACCTGTTCGTCAGCGAGACCACGGTCAAGACCCATGTGGGGCATGTGCTGACAAAGCTCGGCCTGCGGGACCGGGTGCAGGCGGCGGTCTACGCCTACGAGAGCGGACTGGTGCGGCCCGGCGCCGGGTGAGCGGCTCGCGCGGAGACGGAGGGGGGCCGGCCCGGGTCCGGGCCGGCCCCTCCCGCGTCGGGCCGGGTGGTGCGGCGGGGCGCCGCGGTCAGTCCTGGATCTTGCTGATCTCCCAGAAGCGGAAGACGGTCGAGGCGTCCAGCGACCATTCCAGGCCGGCGATGTCCCGGTGCGCCACGGCGTACTGCTTGCCCTGCCAGAGCGGCAGCACCGGCAGTTCCTCGGCGACGATGTCCTGCAGCTCGCCGAAGTTCGCGGCGGTCGCGGCCCGGTTGGCCTCCGCGGCGGTGCTCGGGATGAGCTGCTTCACGATGCGCTTGGACTCGTAGTTGTTGGAGAGGACGTTGCCCTCGCCGAAGAACGGCGCGGTGAAGTTGTCCGGGTCCGGGTAGTCGGGCACCCAGCCCTTGACGTAGATGCCGTAGTCGCCGTTCTTGATGCCCTCTTCGTACTCGTCCAGTTCGACGCTCTTCACATCGGCGTCGAACAGCCCGCTGGCGTTGAGCTGCTGGGCGAGCTTCTGGAATCCGGGGACGGTGCCGGGGCCGTAGCGGGTGGGGGTGGCCCAGAGTGTGACCTTGAGCCGGCCGGTGATGCCCTCCCCGCGGAGCGCCTCCTCGGCCTTGTCCCGCTGCGGACGGTCGCCGTAGACGTCGAAGAAGGCCGTGTTGTGGCTGGTGATGCCCGCCGGGACGATCGAGTACAGCGGCTTGGCGGTGTACTTGTAGACGTCGCGGACCAGGGCGCTGCGGTCGACGAGATAGGCGATGGCCTTGCGCACGCCCTCCTTGCCGATGACCGGGTCGTCGACGTTGAAGACCAGGTGCTGGACCTCGGCGCTGGTGCCCTCGATGACCTCCAGGCCGTTCTTCTCGTCGGTCGTGGCGGTCTCCAGCTCGTTGATGTCCTTGATGGAGAGACCGCGGTAGGCGAGGTCGACCTCGCCCTTCTGCAGGGCGCTCTTCAGGGCGGCCTGGTCGCCGTTGAAGAGCTTCATCGTCATGCCGGAGTTCTTGACCTTGGCGGGGCCCTTGTAGTCCGGGTTGACGGAGAACTTCGCCTCGCTCTCGGCCGTGTAGGAGTCGAGCTTGTAGACGCCCGAGCCGATGGCCTTGCCGTCGGTGCGGAGCTTGTCCATCTCGTACTCGCGGTGGTCCACGATCGAGCCGGCGCCCGAGGCGATCTTCATGGGGAAGGTGGCGTCGGGGAACTTGAGCTTGAAGACGACGGTCTTCTCGTCCGGGGTCTCGACCTTGTCGATCGACGTCAGCATGACGGCCGGGCCGTTCTCGTCGTTGATCTTCAGCGTCCGGCGGAAGGAGAACGCCACGTCCTCGGAGGTCAGGCTGTTGCCGTTGCTGAACGTGAGCCCGTCCTTGAGCTCGCAGCGGTAGACCTTGCTGGCTCCGTCGTCGAAGCCGCAGCGCTCGGCCGCCTCCGGCTGCGGTGTCGTACCGCCCCGGGGGAAGCTCATCAGGGACTGGAAGACGTTGTTGAACAGCAGCCAGGAGCCGGGGTCGTAGCCGGAGGCCGGGTCGGTCGCCGCGATCTCGTCCGTCATTCCCATGACGATCGGCTCACCCGTGCCGGCCGAGTCGGCGTCCCCCCCGCCGCAACCGGCCAGCAGTCCCATCGCGATGGGGACCGCGAGCAGGTGATGACGTATCCTCACGCGCACATTCCTCACACTCTTCTCGATCGGCACCGGCCCCCGTCGGTGCCACGACTGGTCAGGTCAGCCGACCGTGCGGCCGAGTTCCCACAGTTGCAGGACCGACGACGAGTTCAGCGCCCACTCCACACCGGTGACGGTGTCCCGGGCGGCGACGTACTGCTTGCCCTGCCACAGCGGCAGCAGTGGCACGTCCTCGGCGACGATGTCCTGGATCTCCTCGAAACTCTTGGTGGCGCCGGTCCGTTCGGCCTGCTGCCGGGTCTCCGGAATCAGCTGGCTGTGGATCTCCTTGTTGTCGTACGGGCTGTTGAGGAAGTTGTCCTCGGAGAAGAACGGGGCCGTGAAGTTGTCGGGGTCGGGGAAGTCCGGGAACCAGCCCATGCCGTAGACGGCGTACTCGCCCTCCGTCTGGCTGGGGCGGAACGTCTTCCACGGGACGCCCTTGATCGTTACGTCGAAGAGACCCGTTCTGTTCAGCTGCTTCTGCAGGGTCTCGAACTCCATGGCCGTGGCCGGGCCGTAGTGGTCCGTGGTGTAGGCCAGCTCCAGCTTCACCGGGGTCTCGACACCTGCGGACGCCAGGGTCCTGCGGGCGGCGTCGGCGTCGGGCTCCCCGTACTGGTTGAAGAAGGAGTTGACGTGCGCGTCGACGCTGCTCGGGATCATGGAGTAGAGCGGCTGGGCGCTGCGCGCGTACACATCGCGGGCGAGTTCCTGGCGGTCGACGATCTGCGCGACCGCCCGCCGTACGGCCTTCCGGCCGGCCACCGGGTGCTCGGTGTCGAAGACGAGGTAGCGGATCTCCTGGCCGGGCATCTCGACCAGCTCGATGTCCTTGTCCTCGCCCTTCGCCAGCCGGGCGATCTGCTCGGGGGACATGCTGCGGGTCATCAGGTCGATCTCGCCGGCCTTGAGGGCCTTCTCCATGGCCGTGGAGTCCTGGAGGATCCGCAGCTCGACCTTGTCGTTCCGGAGTTTGAGCTGGCCCTGGTAGTTCTGGTTCCTGGTGAAGGTGAGGGACTGGACGGAGCCGTCCTTCTCCTTCGTCTCCAGGGTGTAGGGGCCGGAGCCGGACACCTCGAAGCCGTCGCGGAGCGCGCCCTGCTTGTAGCTCTGGGAGTCCACGATGGCGGCGGCGGGGGTGGCGAGCTTGTACGGGAAGGTCGCGTCCGGCTTCTTGAGGTGGAAGACGACCTCCAGGTCCCCGAGGGTCTCGATCCGGTCGATGTTCGAGATCAGGGAGACCGGGCCGTTGGGGTCCTCGATCCCCAGGGTCCGCTCGACCGAGAACTTCACGTCCTCGGCGGTGAGGAGGTTGTCGTTGGAGAACTTCAGGCCCTCGCGCAGGGTGCAGCGGTACTGCTCGTTGCGCCGGTCGGAGAAGCCGCATTTGGTGGCCGCCTCGGGGACCGGCTCGCTGCCGGAGCGGGGCAGGGCCATCAGCGTCTGGAAGGTGTTGCGCAGGACGTTCCAGGAGGCCATTTCGTAGGCCAGCGCCGGGTCGAAGGGCGCCGGGTTGTCCTTGGTGAGGACGAACTGCTCCGTGGTGCCGACGACGATCGCGTCGTCCGCCGCGGATCCCCCCGTGGCACCGCAAGCGGCCAGGACCGGCACCAGCAACCCGATGGCGGCCGGCCGTGCCAGAGTCTTGCGATTCATCGTCGGGGTTCTCCTGCATTGCGATCCGTCCCGGGGACCATACCGACCTCGGCACGCTGGTCACAGGGGCTGTGGTGAAGTTCTGGCGAAACATTAGTCGGCACTGCCAGGGATGCTGGAACGGGGCGAAGTTGACGCTCCATAACACGCTGATAACAGCCGAGCCCCGTCCACTATCCGGACGCCGGAATGATTGCCGCGTTCACTGACCTATGGGGACAGAAGGGTGCGCATCCGGGCCGCCACGGGCGCGGTAGAACACTCCTGTCCAGCCTTGTCGACCGGCACAGGCGTGAGAAAGGTCACGTCGTGGATTTCCGGCGGGATCACCGCGGGATCACGGCCGGATCACCGGGAATTCCCCCGCGCATTCGTTACGGAAAATGACCGGACAGGCGCCGACGGTCGTGTTCTTTCCGCCACCATACGCACCGTGTGCGGTTCAGTGCATTCCCGTGATCAATCCGTGCAGAAAGGGAAGGTCGACTTCTTCGAGAGAGCTGACGACGGGGCGCCGCGGGGCCGGTTCGATGGGGACCACCGAGGGCACGGCCACCACCGGGCAGCCCGCCGCCTCCGCCGACGCCACGCCGGTCGGGGTGTCCTCGATCACCGCGCAGCGCGCGGGGTCGGCTCCCAGCTTGGCGGCCGCCATCAGATACGGGTCCGGGTGCGGCTTCGTCCGCTCCAGCTCGTCCCCGGCCAGGGTGAGGTCGAAGTGCGCGGCCCCGACCGACTCCAGGACCCGGTCGATGACGCGCCGGTGCGAGGCGGAGACCAGCGCGGTCGGCACCCGGTGCGCGGCCAGCTCGGCCAGCAGCCGGCCGGCTCCGGGCATCAGCGGCACCCCGCGGCCCATCATCTCCTCGAAGCGGTCGTTGAGGAGCACGGAGAGCTCGGGGACGGTGATGTCGGCGCCGGTGACCTCGATGAGGTAGCCGGCGCTGCGGCTCATGGGGCCGCCGACCACGACCTCGCGGTGGTGGTCGTGGAGGATGTGGCCGAGTTCGGCGAAGACCTCCACCTCGGCGTCCCACCAGAAGCCCTCGGTCTCGACGAGTGTGCCGTCCATGTCGAGCAGCACGGCCTGCAGGGTGGTGGTTCCCTCGGCCGTCCGGGTGCCGAGCGCGGGGATGCTGCTGGTCATCCTTGCCCCTCTCGTGAAAGGTCGCCGGCCGTGTCCGGCCTCGGAGGCCAAAGAGGGCCGGCCGCGGCCCCGGGTGGGGGTGCGACCGGCCGTGCCGGACCGACCAGTGTACGACGAGCCGCTACCGAGCGTCGCGGCGAGGCGTCCGTGCGCCACTCCGGGTCACCCGCCGCCCGTACCCGCCCCCGGGCGGCGCGGGGCGGGTACGGGCGGCGGGCGGGGAGGGGCCGTGCGGGGCCCTCCCCGCCCTACCGGGCGTTGAAGTACTTGGCCTCGGGGTGGTGGATGACGATGGCGTCGGTGGACTGCTCGGGGTGGAGCTGGAACTCCTCCGAGAGCTCGACGCCGATCCGCGAGGGCTCCAGCAGTCCGGCGATCTTCGCCCGGTCCTCCAGGTCGGGGCAGGCCCCGTAGCCCAGGGAGAAGCGGGCACCGCGGTACTTGAGCGCGAACATGTCCTCCATGGCCGCCGGGTCCTCCCCGGCGAAGCCGAGTTCGGCGCGCACGCGGGCGTGCCAGTACTCCGCCAGGGCCTCCGCCAGCTGGACGGAGAGGCCGTGGAGTTCGAGGTAGTCGCGGTAGGCGTCGGCGGCGAAGAGCTTGGCCGTCTCCTCGCCGATCCGGGAGCCGACGGTGACGACCTGCAGGCCGACCACATCGGTCTCGCCGGATTCCTCGGGGCGGAAGAAGTCGGCCAGGCAGAGCCGGCGGCCGCGGCGCTGGCGGGGGAAGGTGAAGCGGGTCCGCTCGGCGCCGTCCTCCCCCAGGATGATCAGGTCGTCGCCCTTGGAGACGCAGGGGAAGTAGCCGTAGACGACGGCGGCCTCCAGGAGGTTCTCCGTCTGGAGCCGGTCGAGCCAGCCGCGCAGCCGGGGACGCCCCTCGCTCTCCACCAGCTCCTCGTAGGTGGGGCCCTCGCCGGTGCGGGACTGCTTGAGCCCCCACTGCCCCTTGAAGAGCGCGCCCTCGTCCAGCCAGGAGGCGTACTCCTTGAGCTGGATGCCCTTGACGACCCGGGTGCCGCGGAACGGCGGGGTGGGCACGGGGTTGTCGGTGGCGACGTCGGAGCGGACGCCCTCCGCCGGCTCCGGCTCGGCGATCTCCAGGTCGCGCCGCGGGACCCGGCGCTGCCGCAGTTCGGGGAGGGTGGCGCCGGGGACGCCGCGCTTGACGGCGATCAGGGCGTCCATCAGCCGCAGGCCCTCGAAGGCGTCCCGGGCGTAGCGGACCTCGCCCTGGTAGATCTCGTGGAGGTCCTGCTCGACGTAGGCGCGGGTGAGGGCGGCGCCGCCGAGGATGACGGGGTAGTCGGCGGCCAGCTTGCGCTGGTTGAGCTCCTCCAGGTTCTCCTTCATGATCACGGTGGACTTGACCAGGAGGCCGGACATGCCGATGACGTCGGCCCGGTGTTCCTGCGCCGCCTCCAGGATCGCGGAGACCGGCTGCTTGATGCCGAGGTTGACGACGGTGTAGCCGTTGTTGGAGAGGATGATGTCGACCAGGTTCTTGCCGATGTCGTGGACGTCGCCGCGGACGGTGGCCAGCACGATGGTGCCCTTGCCCTCCTCGCCCTCGGCCTTCTCCATGTGCGGCTCCAGATGGGCCACGGCCGTCTTCATGACCTCGGCGGACTGCAGCACGAACGGCAGCTGCATCTGGCCGGAGCCGAACAGCTCGCCGACGACCTTCATGCCGGCCAGCAGGGTGTCGTTGACGATCTCCAGGGCGGGGCGCTCCCGCAGGGCCTCGTCGAGGTCGGCCTCCAGGCCGTTGCGCTCGCCGTCGATGATGCGGCGCTGCAGGCGCTCGTCCAGCGGCAGGGCGGCCAGCTCCTCGGCCCGGCCCGCCTTCATCGACTTGCTGTCCACGCCCTCGAACAGCTCCAGGAACCGCTGCAGGGGGTCGTAGCCCTCGCGGCGCCGGTCGTAGATCAGATCGAGGGCGACCTCGCGCTGCTCCTCCTCCAGCCGGGCGATCGGCACGATCTTGGAGGCGTGGACGATGGCGGAGTCGAGCCCGGCCTTGACGCACTCGTCCAGGAAGACGCTGTTGAGCACCATACGGGCGGCCGGGTTGAGCCCGAAGGAGATGTTCGACAGGCCGAGGGTGGTCTGGACGTCCGGGTGGCGGCGCTTGAGCTCGCGGATCGCCTCGATGGTGGCCAGGCCGTCCTTGCGGGACTCCTCCTGGCCGGTGGCGATGGTGAAGGTGAGGCAGTCGATGAGGATGTCGCTCTTGTGCACGCCCCAGGTGCCGGTGAGGTCGGCGATCAGGCGCTCGGCGACGGCGACCTTGTGCTCGGGGGTGCGGGCCTGGCCCTCCTCGTCGATGGTCAGGGCGATCAGCGCCGCCCCGTGCTCCACCGCGAGCTGGGTGATCCTGGCGAAGCGCGATTCCGGCCCGTCGCCGTCCTCGTAGTTGACGGAGTTGATGACGGCGCGGCCGCCGAGCTTCTCCAGCCCGGCCCGGATGACGGCGGGCTCGGTGGAGTCCAGCACCAGCGGCAGGGTGGAGGCGGTGGCGAAGCGGCCGGCGATCTCCTCCATGTCGGCGACGCCGTCACGGCCGACGTAGTCCACGCAGACGTCCAGCAGGTGGGCGCCCTCGCGGATCTGCTCGCGGGCCATCTCCACGCAGTCGTCCCAGCGGCCGTCCAGCATGGCCTCGCGGAACTTCTTGGAGCCGTTGGCGTTGGTGCGCTCCCCGATCGCCAGGTACGCCGTGTCCTGCCGGAACGGCACGCTCTGGTAGAGCGAGGCCGCGCCCGGCTCGGGACGCGGCTCCCGCGCGGCGGGGGTCAGGTCCCGGACGCGTTCGACGACCTGGCGCAGATGCTCGGGGGTGGTGCCGCAGCAGCCGCCGACCAGCGACAGCCCGTACTCGCGGACGAAGGTCTCCTGCGCGTCGGCCAGTTCGGCCGGGGTGAGGGGGTAGTGGGCGCCGTCCTTGCCCAGCACGGGCAGCCCGGCGTTGGGCATACAGGACAGCGGGACCCGCGCGTGGCGGGCCAGATGGCGCAGATGTTCGCTCATCTCCGCCGGACCGGTGGCGCAGTTCAGGCCGATCATGTCGATGCCGAGCGGCTCCAGGGCGGTGAGCGCCGCGCCGATCTCGGAGCCCAGCAGCATCGTGCCGGTGGTCTCCACCGTCACGGACACGATCACCGGGAGGTCCGTGCCCGTCTCCCGGAGGGCGCGCCGGGCGCCGAGGACGGCGGCCTTGGTCTGCAGCAGATCCTGCGTGGTCTCCACCAGGAGCGCGTCGGCGCCGCCGGCGATCATGCCCTCGGCGTTCTGCTGGTAGGCGTCGCGCAGCACGCCGTAGCGGACGTGGCCGAGGGTGGGGAGCTTGGTGCCCGGGCCCATCGAGCCCAGGACCCAGCGCGGGCGGCCGTCCCCGGCGGTGAAGGCGTCGGCCGACTCGCGCGCGATCCGCACCCCGGCCTCGGAGAGCTCGAAGATGCGGTCGGCGATGTCGTACTCGGCGAGCGCGGCGTGGTTGGCGCCGAAGGTGTTGGTCTCCACACAGTCCACCCCCACCGCGAAGTAGGCCTCGTGGACCGAGCGCACGATGTCGGGGCGGGTGACGTTCAGGATCTCGTTGCAGCCCTCCAGCTGCTCGAAGTCCTCCAGGGTCGGCTCCTGCGCCTGGAGCATCGTCCCCATCGCCCCGTCCGCCACGACCACCCGGGTGGCCAGTGCCTCCCTCAGTGCGGAGACGCGGTCGGTGCTGCTGGTGGATGGCTGGATCGAGCCCATGGAAAACTCCCTGAGGTGCGACGGCTGTCGGCTTTGCGCCCTTCATGCGGAGAGCGCACCCGGTCAGCGTAGCCGTGATGGTGCCCGGGGTCCGGGGCGTTCCACTGGGCGGACTATGTTCCGGCCACGGGCAGCCGCCGGGGATTCCGCCGGGGGGTTCCCGGTGCGGTACCCCCGGGTCGGCATAGGCCGATACTGTTCAGCATTGCCGAATCCGCAACGATGGAGGTTGCCCGATGGCTCGGACCATCCAGTCCCTGGAGCGGGCCGCGGCGATGCTGCGGCTCCTGGCGGGCGGCGAACGCCGGCTCGGCCTGTCCGAGGCGGCCGCCGCGCTGGGACTGGCCAAGGGCACCGCGCACGGCATCCTCCGCACGCTCCAGCAGGAGGGTTTCGTCGAGCAGGACCCGGCCTCGGGCCGCTACCAGCTCGGCGCCGAGATGCTGCGGCTGGGCCAGAGCTATCTGGACGTCAACGAGCTGCGGGCGCGGGCCCTGGTGTGGACCGACGACCTGGCGCGGTCCAGCGGGGAGAGCGTCCACCTGGGGGTGCTGCACCAGAGCGGCGTGCTGATCGTGCACCACGTCTTCCGGCCGGACGACAGCCGGCAGGTCCTGGAGGTCGGCGCCATGCAGCCGCTGCACAGCACGGCGCTGGGCAAGGTGCTGGCGGCCTACGACCCGGTGGCGCACGCCGAGGCCGTGGAGGGCGAACGGGAGGCCTTCACGGGCCGCACGGTGACCGGTGCGGAGGAGTTCGAGGCCGTCCTCGACCTGACCCGGGCCCGGGGCTGGGCCTCCGACATCGAGGAGACCTGGGCCGGAGTGGCCTCCGTGGCCGCACCCATCCACAACCGGCGGCGGATGCCCGTCGGAGCGGTGGGCGTCACCGGAGCGGTGGAGCGGGTCTGCGACGGTGCCGAACTGCGATCGCGGCTGGTCGCAGCGGTGCGGGATTGCGCCCGGGCGGTTTCCCGGGATCTCGGCGCCGGGCGATTCTGAACACCCTCTGTCACCCTTGCTCTACGCACGGGTCGAATCGGCGGCTTTTTCGCCCGCGGGCTCTTGACGTGCTGGGACCCGTGAAGAAAACTGCCGTTCTCCGGTCGGCATTGTCGAACACCTAACGACAATATTGATCACGGTGCCGCCAGCCGCCGACCGGTGACCGCCCTCACCGAGGGCACGGGCCAGGGGTGGGACCCCGGGCCCGTCCTGCCCCCTGGACGAAGGACAAAGGAGTCGCGGGTGTCCAGCTCCGACATCTTCATCGGCGAGACCATCGGGACCGCCGTACTCATCCTCATGGGCGGCGGCGTCGTGGCCGCCGTCACCCTCAAGCGCTCGAAGGCCCTCAACGCCGGCTGGATCGCCATCGCCCTCGGGTGGGGCTTCGCGGTCCTCACCGGCGCCTACATCGCGGTCGGCGTATCCGGCGCGCACATCAATCCGGCGGTCACCCTCGGCCTGGCCATCCAGGGCACCACCGAGTGGTCGGACGTGCCGCTCTACTTCGCCTCGCAGATGCTGGGCGCGATGATCGGCGCCGCCCTGGTCTGGCTGACCTACTACGGCCACTTCCGTGACCACCTGACCGACCCGCAGGTCCTGGCCGAGGCCCGGACCGGCCCGGAGGGCCTGGTCGAGCAGGACAACGCCCCGTCCGCCGGACCCGTGCTCGGCATCTTCTGCACCGGCCCGGAGATCCGCAACGCCGTGCAGAACCTGATGACCGAGACCATCGCCACCACCGTGCTGGTCCTCTCCATCCTCACCCTGGGCCTGACCGAGGGTCTGGGCGTGTCGGGCACCGGCGTGCTGATCGTCGCCCTCGTCGTGGCCGGTATCGGCTTCTCGCTCGGCGGTCCGACCGGTTACGCCATCAACCCGGCACGCGACCTCGGTCCCCGGATCGTGCACGCGCTGCTGCCGCTGCCGAACAAGGGCGGCTCCGACTGGGGCTACGCCTGGGTCCCGGTGGTCGGCCCGCTGCTCGGCGGCGCCCTCGCCGGCGGGATCTACCAGCTCGCCTTCGCCTGATCCCCGTCCGCACCACGGGCGCCGCACACACCGCGGGCGCCGTACGCACCACGCGCACCACACGCACCACACGCACCACACGCACCACACGCACCGGAGCATTGAGCCACCCCCCGTCCCGCATGCCCCTCCCGCCATCGGACTCCAGGAGCACACCGTGACCGACGCGCACACCGCCGGCCCCTTCATCGCCGCCATCGACCAGGGCACCACCTCCAGCCGCTGCATCGTCTTCGACACCGACGGCCGGATCGTCGCGGTCGACCAGAAGGAGCACGAGCAGATCTTCCCCAAGCCGGGCTGGGTGGAACACGACGCCGCCGAGATCTGGACCAACGTCCGGCAGGTCGTCGACGGCGCCGTCGAGAAGGCCGGGATCACCGCCGCCGACGTCAAGGCGATCGGCATCACCAACCAGCGCGAGACCACTCTTCTGTGGGACAAGGCCACCGGTGAGCCGGTGCACAACGCCATCGTCTGGCAGGACACCCGGACCGACGCGCTCTGCCGCGAGCTCGGCCGCAACGTCGGCAAGGACCGGTTCCGCCGCGAGACCGGCCTGCCGCTGGCCTCCTACTTCGCCGGCCCGAAGATCCGCTGGCTGCTCGACAACGTCGACGGCCTGCGGGAGCGCGCCGAGGCCGGCGAGATCCTCTTCGGCACCATGGACTCCTGGGTCATCTGGAACCTCACCGGCGGCCCGGACGGCGGCGTCCACGTCACCGACGTCACCAACGCCTCCCGCACCATGCTGATGAACCTCCACACCCTTGAGTGGGACCCGAAGATCCTGCACTCGATGGGCGTGCCCGCCGCCGTGCTGCCGGAGATCCGCTCCTCCGCGGAGGTGTACGGCGAGGCGAGGAGCGGCGCGCTCGCCGGGGTGCCCGTGGCCTCGGCCCTCGGCGACCAGCAGGCGGCGCTGTTCGGCCAGACCTGCTTCGAGAAGGGCGAGGCCAAGTCCACCTACGGCACCGGAACGTTCCTGCTGATGAACACCGCCGGGGAGCCCGTCAACTCGTACCACGGGCTGGTCACCACGGTCGGCTACCGCATCGGCGACCAGGCGCCCGTGTACGCGCTGGAGGGCTCGATCGCCATCACCGGCGCGCTCGTCCAGTGGATGCGCGACCAGATGGGGCTGATCAACAGTGCGGCGGAGATCGAGACGCTCGCCAGCTCCGTCGAGGACAACGGCGGCGCCTACTTCGTCCCGGCCTTCTCCGGGCTCTTCGCGCCGTACTGGCGCGACGACGCCCGCGGTGTGATCGCCGGCCTCACCCGTTACGTCACCAAGGCCCACATCGCCCGCGCCGTCCTGGAGGCCACCGCCTGGCAGACCCGGGAGATCACCGACGCCATGCGCAAGGACTCCGGCACCGAGCTGGCCTCCCTCAAGGTCGACGGCGGCATGACCTCGAACAACCTGCTGATGCAGACCCTCGCCGACGTCCTGGACGCCCCCGTGGTGCGCCCGCTCGTCGCCGAGACCACCTGCCTCGGCGCCGCCTACGCGGCCGGACTCGCCGTCGGCTACTGGCCGGACACCGACGCGCTGCGCGCCAACTGGCGCCGCGCCGCCGAGTGGACGCCCCGGATGGACGCGGCGGACCGCGACCGCGAGTACAAGAACTGGCTCAAGGCCGTGGAACGGACCATGGGCTGGCTCGAGAACGACGAAGACGAACAGGAGCACTGAGTCCGATGACGATCCCGATCCCGCAGAGCCCTCCGGCCACCGGAGACTCCCCGGCCGCGGCCCTGCGGCCCGGCGGCCGCGCCGAGACCCGCGACCGGCTCTCCCGGGGAACCTACGACCTGCTGGTGATCGGCGGCGGCATCCTGGGCACCTCGGTCGCCTGGCACGCCTCGCAGTCGGGTCTGCGGGTGGCGATGGTGGACGCCGGCGACTTCGCCGGCGCCACCTCCTCCGCCTCCTCCAAGCTCGTCCACGGCGGTCTGCGCTACCTGCAGACCGGCGCGGTCAAGCTGGTGGCGGAGAACCACCACGAGCGGCGGGTGCTGGCCAAGGACGTGGCCCCGCACCTGGTCAACCCGCTCACCTTCCACCTGCCGGTCTACAAGGGCGGTCCGCACGGCGCGGCCAAGCTCGGCGCGGGCGTCTTCGCCTACTCCGCGCTCTCGGCCTTCGGCGACGGCGTGGGCCGGGTCATATCCCCGGCCCGCGCGGCCGCCGCCAACCCGGCGCTGCGCACCGAGAACCTCAAGGCCGTGGCGGTCTACGGCGACCACCAGATGAACGACTCCCGGGTCGCCGTGATGACCGTACGGGCGGCCGCCGGATCCGGTGCCGCGGTCCTCAACCACGCCGAGGTCACCGGTCTGCGCTTCACCCGCGGCCGGGTCACCGGCGCCGAGCTGCGGGACCGGCTGGACGGCACCGAGTTCGGCGTCGACGCCCGTCTCGTCCTCAACGCCACCGGCCCCTGGATCGACCGGCTGCGGCGGATGGAGGACAAGAACTCCGACCCCAGCATCCGGCTCTCCAAGGGCGCGCATCTGGTACTGCGGCGGAAGGCGCCGTGGCGGGCCGCCATGGCCACGCCGATCGACAAGTACCGCATCACCTTCGCCCTCCCCTGGGAGGACCAGCTGCTGCTCGGCACCACCGACGAGCCGTACGAGGGCGACCCTGCGGACGTCCGGGCCACCGAGGCCGACATCGCCCAGATCCTGGACGAGGCCGCCCACTCGGTGCGCGACGAGCACCTCTCACCCGATCTGCTGACCTACGCCTTCGCCGGCCTGCGGGTGCTGCCCGGCGGCCCCGGCGGGGTGGAGCAGGCCAAGCGGGAGACGGTGGTGACCGAGGGCCGGGGCGGCATGCTGTCCGTCGCGGGCGGCAAGTGGACGACGTACCGCCACATCGGCCGCGTGGTCATGCGCAAGCTGGCCTCGCTGCCGGACGGGGCGCTCGCCGAGGACATGGAGCCGCTGTCGCAGCTGCCGCGCCGGGTGCCGCTGCCGGGGATCGCCAATCCGAACGCGGTGGCGCACCGGCTGCTGGTCAGCCGGGAGCCCGGCTCCCGGATGGACCCGCTGACGGCCCGCCAGCTGGCCACGCACTACGGCTCGCTGGCGCTCGACATCGCCCGGCTCGCCGACGAGGACCCGGCGCTCGGCGAGCGCATCCACCCGGACGGGCCGGAGATCTGGGCCCAGGTCGTCTACGCCCGCGACCACGAGTGGGCCGAGACGGCCGACGACGTGCTGCGCCGCCGGACCACCCTCACGGTCCGCGGTCTGGACACCCCGGAGATCCGCGCCCGGGTGGAGGAGATCCTGGCCGCCCGCGCGGGCTGAGCGGGCCGCGACCGGAGGGGAGGCGGCCGCACGGCGCGGGCCTCCCACCGCCTCCCCTCCGTCTTCCCTCTGCCACGTCCCCGTCCGGCTCCCGGCGGACCCGCGGCGTGCGCCCCTCGAACAGCCGTGGCACGGACGGCGTTTGACCGCCCGTGGGTTCGGTACTCCAGGGGTGAAGGCCCATCACCACGACAGAGGGGGGCGTTCGACGATGACGAACCGCATCGACCAGCCGCGGGAGTGGGACCTGGTCGGCGACCCCGTCCTCATCGCGGGAGTCGGCACCGGCTTCGAGGCGAATCTGAGCTACCGGGTCGGCGAGGGCCACGACGAGGTGACCGGGTACTTCACGGTCGGCGGCGGAACCGGCGAGCACGGGCAGTTCCAGGTCCGGGCCGACGTCGGCAAGGCGGCCTTCACCCTGGACCGGCTGTACGTCCAGGTCTTCGAGGTCAGCGCCGCGGACGGCGAGGAGATCAACCTGGTGACCGTCCCCGTGATCTACGGCCCGCGGATCGTGCCCGGCTACATCGGCTACCGCGAGCACACCGTGGTGCGGGGCGAGACCCTGTCGGCCATCGCCCGGGCCCACTACGGCGACGCCCGCCTCTTCCCGCGCATCGTACGGGCCAACCCGCAGCTCACCGACCCGGACGTGATCGTCCCCGGGCAGCTGCTGCGGATACCCATCGGTGCGTGAACGCCCTCCCGCCGGGCAGGTTCTCCCCCGTGCGGAACGGACGCCGCACCCCGGCGCGGGCCGGGGTGCGGCGTCCGTCCGGCCCGGGACGCGGACGGATTCCGTGTCCCCCGGCCTGGCCTGCCGACGGCCGCGCCGGAAGCCGTAGGCTGGGTGCCGCACGTGACGGAACAGCAGCCGGGGTGCCGGGGGACGCGCCCCCGGCCGCGGCGGAAGGAGGCGCTGGGTGATCGAGCTCGAGGGGGTTCCCGAGCTGATCGACCCGGTCATGGTGGCCGCGTTCGAAGGCTGGAACGACGCGGGCGACGCCGCTTCCGCCGCGGTCGTCCACCTCGACCGGGAGTGGAAGGGCGAGGTCTTCGCGGCGCTCGACGCCGAGGACTACTACGACTTCCAGGTCAACCGTCCGACCGTCTTCCTCGAAGACGGGGTCCGCAAGATCACATGGCCCACCACCCGGCTCTCCGTGGTCCGGGTCGGCGGGGAGAAACCGCGCGATCTGGTGCTGGTCCGCGGTATCGAGCCGAGCATGCGCTGGCGCTCGTTCTGCAACGAGCTTCTCGGCTTCGCGCACGAGCTGGGCGTCGAGATGATCGTGATCCTGGGCGCGCTGCTGGGTGACACCCCGCACACCCGTCCGGTTCCGGTCAGCGGCGTCACCTCCGACCCCCAGCTGGCCCGCACCATGGATCTGGAGGAGACGCGCTACGAGGGCCCCACGGGCATCGTCGGCGTCCTCCAGGAGGCGTGCACCCACGCGGGGGTGCCGGCGGTCAGCCTGTGGGCGGCGGTGCCGCACTACGTGTCCCAGCCGCCCAACCCCAAGGCGACGCTCGCCCTCCTCAACCGGCTGGAGGACCTGATCGGGCTGCGCGTCCCCACCGGGGAACTGGTGGAGGACGCGCGGGCCTGGCAGCTCGGCGTGGACCAGCTGGCGGCCGAGGACAGCGAGGTCGCCGAGTACGTGCAGTCGCTGGAGGAGGCCCGGGACACCGCCGAACTGCCGGAGGCGTCCGGCGAGGCGATCGCGCGGGAGTTCGAACGCTATCTGCGGCGGCGGGACGGCAGGCCGGGCACCGCGCCGGGCGGCCACGCCACCGAGACCGGCTCCGCGCCGGAGGGGCGGGACAGCGGCTCGTATCTGCGGGACCCCGGGGCGGGAACCGGGCGCCCGGCGAAGCCCGTCACGCCGGAGGACACGGCCGGTGACGCGCCCGGCCGCCCGGCGGACGGGGAGGGCACGGACGGCGGCCGCGGCACCGCGGAGGGCGGGCCCGGCCGGGGTGACCCGGGGAAGGACGAGGCCGGGGAGGACGGAACCGGTGGCCGCGGCACCGGGAAGGGCCGCGGAGGCCGGAGCCGCCCGCGCGGCCGCGGAGGCGCGGGCCGGGAGCGCACGGACCGGGAGAAGGACGGGGACGGGGACGCGGACGGCGGCCCGTCCGGCGCCGGCTCCGGGAACTCCGGCGGCGGGAACTCCGGCAGCGGCGACGGCACGGAGGACGGCCCGGGCTCCGAGGACGAGTAGCGGCGGGCCCGCCGGAGAACGGGGCGCTCCCGGTACCGGGGGCGCCCCGTTCCTTATGAGCGGGATGAGCGGGCGGCCGGCCTCAGAGGGCCACGCCCAGCAGCGCGTCCACGGCGCGGGACACCAGTCCGGGCGCCGACTCGTCCGTGCCGCCGGTGGCCTCCTGGCCCGCGGCCCAGCGGTCCACTGCCGCCAGGGCCGCCGGGGCGTCCAGGTCGTCCGCCAGCGCCGCGCGGATCTCCTCGACGAGGGCGCCGGCCGGTGCCCCGTCCGGCCGGGAGACGGCCGCGCGCCAGCGGTCCAGCCGGGCCGTGGCCTCGGCCAGGTCGCCGTCGGTCCACTCCCAGTCGGAGCGGTAGTGGTGGGCGAGCAGGGCCAGCCGGATCGCCGCCGGGTCCACGCCCTCGCGGCGCAGCGCGGAGACGAACACCAGGTTGCCCTTGGACTTGGACATCTTCTCGCCGTGCAGGGCGACCATCCCGGCGTGGACGTACGCCTTGGCGAAGGGGCGCTCGCCGGTGAGCGCGTGGGCGTGCGAGGCGCCCATCTCGTGGTGCGGGAAGGCCAGGTCGGAGCCGCCGCCCTGGACGTCGAAGCCCATACCGAGGTGGTCCAGGGCGATGGCCACGCACTCGATGTGCCAGCCGGGCCGGCCGGGGCCGAGGCTCCCGCCGTCCCAGCTGGGCTCGCCCTCCCGCGCGGCCATCCAGAGCATCGGGTCGATCGGATCCTTCTTGCCGGGGCGGTCCGGGTCGCCGCCGCGCTCGGCGGAGAGCAGGCGCATCGTTTCCGCGTCGAGCCCGGCGACCTCGCCGAAGTCCGGGTCGGCCTGGACCGAGAAGTAGACGTCCCCCTCCAGCTCGTAGGCGGCGCCGGTCTCCAGGAGCCGCTCGACCAGCGGCAGGATGCCGGGTATGGCCTCGACGGCGCCGATGTAGTGGCGCGGCGGCAGCATCCGCAGGGCGGTCATGTCCTCGCGGAAGAGGGCGGTCTCGCGCCGGGCGAGCTCGGTCCAGTCGTCACCGTTGGCGACGGCCCGCTCCAGCAGCGGATCGTCGACATCGGTGACGTTCTGGACGTAGTGGACCTGCCGCTTGGTGTCGAGCCATACGCGCTGGACGAGGTCGAACGCGGTGTAGGTCGCCGCATGACCCAGGTGGGTGGCGTCGTACGGGGTGATGCCGCAGACGTAGATGCGGGCTACGGGACCGGGGTCGAGGGTGATCGTCCCCCCGGTCGCGGTGTCGTGGATCCGGAGGTCGCGGCCACGGCCGGGCAGGGCGGGGACCTCGGAAGCGGGCCAGGCATACATGTCATGAGCGTAACCGGATGCACTGTCCGGATACGAACCGGCCGCCGCACCTGGCCGGATAGGCCGTCTTGCGCGCGGGCCGGCGGGATGCCCTCCCGTACGGCCCGCCGCTACGACCCGCCGGTACACCCCGGTTCGGTGGCCCCGCCCGGCACATCGGCCCGGCGGGCCGGCCGGGGATCAGATCGGCGGCCAGGGGATCGCCGGCCAGTCGCCGCCGGGTTCCGGGTGGCGCCCCGTACGGAGCAGCCGGGCCACCCGCGCCCGGACGGCGTCCGTCTCGGCGGGGGTGATCAGCTCGCCGAGCCGGGCGGCCAGCGGGCCGCCGGGGGCGAGCTCCTCCGCCAGCCGCTCCAGCACCCCGACCGCCTCCGCGGGCAGCGGTTCCCCGGCCCATCCCCACAGCAGGGTGCGGAGTTTGTCCTCCGCGTTGAACGTCACGCCGTGGTCGATGGCGTGGAGCCGGCCGCCCGCGTCGGGCAGCAGATGGCCGCCCTTGCGGTCGGCGTTGTTGACGACCGCGTCGAACACGGCGAGCCGGCGCAGCCGGGGGTCGTCGGCGTGGACGAGCAGGGCGGTGCGCCCCTCCCCCACGTCCGCGAAGCCGACCGCCCGCCAGCCGGGCCCGGGCTCCTCGGCCTCGACCAGGGCCAGCAGGGCGGCCTCCGGGTCCGCCTCGATCCACAGCTGGCACATGCCCTCGCCGTAGGGGCCGTCCCGCAGCACGGTCGGCGGGACGAGATCCCAGCCGGTGGCCCGGGAGACCTCGTAGGCGGCCGTCTCGCGGCGGGCGAGGCTGCCGTCGGGGAAGTCCCAGAGCGGGCGCTCACCGGCGACGGGCTTGTAGACGCAGGCCGCGCGCCGCCCGTCGAGTTCGGCGGTGCAGCGCAGCACGGCGTTCGAGGCGCCGGAGACCCGGCCGTCCACGGTCAGTTCGCCGCGCGCCAGCAGGGCGAGGGCGCCGGGCGGGCCGCCGGCGGGCGCCCCGTCCGCCGGGCCGGCCGTCTCCGCAGAGGTCACAGGCCCCGGCGGTATCCGTTCTGGCGCGGACATACGTGTCCTTCCGGGTCGAGCGGCAGGCTGCACAGCGGGCAGGGCGGCCGTCCGGCGTTGACCACGTCCATCGCGCGCTTGGCGAACGCGCGGGCCATGTTCCCGGTGAGGCGCACCCGCAGCACGGGCGGGCCGTTCTCCTCGTCCTGCAGGAGCTTCTCCTCGGCCTCGGCCAGATCCTCCTCGGACCCGGCCTCCAGTTCGACGAGGGCCTGCGCCTCCACGATCATGCACTCGTCCTCGCCGTCCCAGGCCAGCGCCATGGTGCCGACGCGGAACTCCTCCTCCACCGGCGTTTCGAGCGGCTCGGTGTCGGCCTCCTCGGCGGGGGCGACGGCCGGTACGGGGGCGTTGCCGCCGGTGCGGCGCACCACCTCGTCCAGCAGTTCGTCTATGCGTTCGGCGAGCGCCTCGACCTGGGTCTTCTCCAGAGCGACGCTCGTGGTCCGGCTGCCCGCGCTTGCCTGGAGGAAGAAGGTCCGGCGCCCAGGCAGTCCGACCGTACCGGCGACGAACCGGTCCGGCTGGTCGTAGAGGAACACCTGACGGGGCACGTCCTGCTCCATGTCTGCTCGGTGGTCTCGGGATGTCGGCGGTACCCGGCCGCGGCCGCCGCCGCGGGTGCCGGGCGGTCGCGCGGAGGGCCGCCCACCCGCGGGCTGTCCACCCTACTGTGGCCGGCGATCACGGTGCGCCCGCACCGCCTCCGACCGCGGCGTCCCCCGCCGCGGTGCTGTCCGGGCCGGTGGCGGCGGGTGCCAGACCGGCCAGGTCACCGGTGTCGCCGAGCCGCAGCAGGAAGGGGCGGAGCGGGGTGTAGCGGACGGCGGTGACGGAGCCGGGCTCGGCCGCGAGGCGCTGGAAGTGGTCGAGGTGCAGTCCGACGGCGTCGGCCACGACGGACTTGATGACGTCGCCGTGCGAGCACATGACGTAGACGGCCTCGGGGCCGTGTTCCGCCTCGATCCGGGCGTTCCAGTCGCGGACCGCGTCAACGGCGCGCGCCTGCATGGCCCGTACGGATTCCCCCTCCTCGCCGGGGAACTCGGCCGCGGACGGGTGCCGCTGCACGGTGGTCCACAGCGGCTCCTCGGCGAGGTCGGCCAGCTTCCGGCCGGACCAGTCGCCGTAGTGGCACTCGCCGATCCGCTCGTCGGCGTGGAGCGGCAGGCCGGGCCGGGCGTCCAGCAGCGGGCGCAGGGTCTCCCGGCAGCGCTGCAGCGGGCTGGTGACGGCGGCGGCCAGCGGGAGTCCCGCGAGCCGGGCCGGCAGCGCGGCGGCCTGGGCGGCGCCGCGCTCGTCGAGTCCGACGCCCGGGGTCCATCCGGCGAGGATCCCGGCGGTGTTGGCGGTGGACCGGCCGTGCCGGACGAGAAGCAGCGTGGGCATGGCGCCAGCCTAGGGCGTGCGGCGGGTGGCGGGCCGCGGGCCTCCGGTGCGGGGAGCGGGGCGGGCTCCGCCCGGACGGCCCGGCTCGCGTCCTCCGCTCCCCCGGCGGTCGCGTGCGCATGACTCCCGCAGACGGGGAATACGCAACGAGTGATCGTGGACTGTGCCATCTACCAGGACGGACGCCGTATCGAGGGCGCGCCGGACGTCACCGTCGCCCTCCGGGAGGCGCGCACCGAGCGCCACTCCTTCCTCTGGCTGGGGCTGAACGCGCCGACCCCGGAGGAGTTCGACAAGGTCAGCCGGGAGTTCGGGCTGCACCCGCTGGCGGTCGAGGACGCGCTCAAGGCCCACCAGCGGCCGAAGCTGGAGGTGTACGACGACTCGCTGTTCCTGGTGCTGAAACCGGTGGTCTACGACGCCGCCGCGGACACCGTCACCACCGAGGAGCTGATGGTCTTCCTCGGCGACTCCTTCGTGGTGACCGTGCGGCACGGCGAGGGCACCCCGCTGGCCGCGGTGCGCCACCGGCTGGAGCGGGAGCCCGAGGTGCTGCGGCAGGGGCCGACGGCGGTGCTGTACGCGATCAGCGACGCGGTCGTGGACCACTACATCGATGTGGCGGGCGAACTCCAGATCGACCTGGAGGAGCTGGAGACGCAGGTGTTCGCGCCGGAGGCCCTGGACCGGAGCGCCGCGGCGCGGATCTACACCTTCAAGCGGCAGATCGTCGAGTTCCGGCGGGCCACCGTCCCGCTCACCGATCCGATGACGCAGCTCACCCATGCCGCGCTGCCGTTCGTCGACGAGTCCGCCCGGCCGTTCTTCCGTGACGTCGGCGACCATCTGACCCGGGCCAACGAGAGCGTCGAGGGGCTGGACCGGCTGCTGTCGGACGTCCTGGCGGCGCATCTCGCGCAGACCGGGGTGCGGCAGAACGACGACATGCGGAAGATCTCGGCGTGGGCGGCGATGGCCGCCATCCCGACGATGGTCGCGGGCATCTACGGGATGAACTTCGAGCACATGCCGGAACTGGAGAGCGCCTGGGGCTATCCGGTGGTACTGGTGCTCATGGGTCTCGCGATCGCCGGTCTGTTCCGGGCGTTCAAGCGGCAGGGCTGGCTCTGAGCCCGGGTGTCCGGGTGCCCGGAGACCCGGAGGCCCGGCGACCGCCGGGCGGAGCAGGGGTGTCCGTCCCGGTGCGGGCCCTCCCCCGCTGATCGTTTCTCCCCGGCCGGTCCGCCCGCTGTCCGCCACCCTCGGTAGGGTGACAGCGGACCGGAGGGGGTAGTGGGTGAGTCTGTTCGGCAGAGCGGCGCGCGGCGGTCTCGCGCGGCCGCGCCTCGGTCCCGCCGGCTCGGACTGGTCGCCGTACGAGCGGTTCGACGAGGCGGCGCGGGCGTATTTCCTCCATGCCGACGTGGCGCTGGAGGCGGTCGGCGGTGTGCTGGGCCGGCGCCGGGTCCGCGGTTTCACGCTGGAACGCGTCGTGGATCTCACGGAGTCGGGCGCCTCGGTCTGGCAGGAGGCCGCGATCTGCGACGGCCGGCGGCTGATCCTGTGGCACAGCGAGGACGTCGCCGACGACCAGGCGCCGGGCGGCACCGTCCTCGACTCCTCGGTCCAGGTGCTGCCGCTGGAGTCGATCCGGCATGTGGGGATGCGGACGATGGTCGGCCGGGACGCGGCGGGCCGGCGGGTGGACCGCGGTGTGCATCTGGTGCTGGCCACGTCCACGCCGCACGAGCTGAACCCCGTGCCGGGCGGCGACCCGGAGGCGCCGATCGCCTCGGCCCGGTTCCGCCCCGAGGCGTTCCGGTTCAGCAAGTCGCTGGAGGACGGCGGCCCGGGGCAGATAGCGCGGCTGATCTCCTTCGGCCGGCTGCTGGGGCGCCTGGTCCCGCGCTGAGCCGCGCCGGGCCGGCTCCGTACCACGCCGGCCCGGGCCCCGTACCGAGCCGCCCCGGGTGGCCCTTCCCGTGCGGCCGCCCCGTCCCGTCGTGCCGCCGCTCGCCCGCAGGGTGCGGGGCGGGGGGTCAGAGCGCCTTCGCCCCGGCGGTGGTCCGCGCCGGGTCCGCCCCGGCGGTCTCGTCCAGGCCCTCCGACAGCCACCGCACCACCGACTCGGCGCTGTACGGCTCGCCGCCGGGAGCGATGCGCGGGAGGAAGTCCAGATCCTGGCCGATGGTGACGACCGGCGGTTCCACCCGGCCCTTCGGGCGGCGCTGCCCCAGCCCGATGGCGGCCGTCAGCCCGTTGCACAGGCACTGCCGCCCCTCCGTGTCGGCCCGGTCGCCGCCCTTGCGCTCGTAGGCCACCAGGGGTTCCGCCGGGCAGCGGTAGCCGAGGGCGCCGTCCGCGGCCCGGTAGGGGGTGCGCAGATAGCCGAGGTCGCAGACCCGGGGGCGGGCGGCGGCCACGGCCGGATCGGCGAGCGTTCCCGGCAGGTCGGCGACCTTGAACGGGAAGGACGTCGGGGACGCCGCCGGGTCGTTCCGCACGGTCAGCGCGGTGCCCAGCCGGCGCTCGATCAGCTGCCGCCGCAGGCCCGGTTCGAGCCCCGACTCCTCGCAGAGCGCGAAGACGCTGCCGACCTGCACGCCGGCCGCGCCCGCGGCCCGTGCCCGCGCCACCTGCTCCGGTCCGCACGCGCCGCCGGCGATCCAGAACGGCAGGCCGAGGGCGGCCATCCTGGCGAAGTCGGGGGTGTCGCGCGGTCCGTAGACCGGGTCGCCCCCCTCGTCCAGCCGCAGCGGTCCGCGGGGCGGGGCGCTGTGGCCGCCCGCGCGGTGGCCCTCGACCACGAAGCCGTCCGGCCGGGTCCGCTCGGAGCGGTGGAGGTACGCGGCGAGGGCCGGCAGCGAGACGATGGCGAGCACATCGGGGCGGCGCAGCCCGCCCACCGCGGCTCCGGCCAGCTCCGCCGCGGGGTCGAAGGGGACCGGCAGCGGCTCGGTGTCCCCCTCCACCGTCAGATCGGTGGTGACGGGCTCCAGGCGGGACAGCCGGGTGGCCAGGCCGGGAAGGTGCGCGGGGATCCCGGCGCCGACCAGGACGTAGTCCACACCGGCCAGGATCGCGCCGAACAGGGCGGGGGCGGTGGCGAGTTGGACCTTCTCCAGGTAGTTGACGCCCACGGGCCCGCGGTGGCCCTCCTTGGCGAGCCACACCTCGCAGAAGTTGGCGACCACGGTCAGCGCGCGGGCGGGGCAGCCGGGGTCGGCGGTCAGCGGGGGCGTGGTGAGGAAGCGCCCGCCCTCCCCGACGCCCCCCTCGACGAAGTACCGCTCCAGTACGGCCCCGGCGGTGCCGGGCACGGGGTAGGCGGCCAGCGCCCGGCGCAGGTGCCCTCCGGGGTCACCGCTCTGCAGGGTGCGGATCAGCACGGTGTCCAGCGCGGTGCCCGAGACGACTCCGAGCTGCCCGGTCCGCGCCACGGCGCGGGCCAGCCGCCATCCGGACACCCCCACCCCCATCCCGCCTTGGATCAACCAGGGACGGCCGGACGTCGGGATGTGCACGGTTCCTCCAGGGGTCGCCGGGGCCGGGGCCCTCAGCCTCCGCCACCGGAACCTACGCTAGCGTAAGTACGGTCGCGTCCCCTTGGGACCTTCGGTCCCCTTACCGGCCGCCCTCCGGGTGCGTCACTCCGGTCCGCCCCGGGCGGGGCCCGTCCCCCGGCGGGCCCTCACCGGGTCACGTTCCGCACCGTCAGGCCAGTCCGGCCCGCTCCAGGGCCTCGACGCCGGCGCGCAGGGCGGCGATCCGCTCGTCCAGGGTGAAGCCCGCCGGGGTGAGCGACAGGGTGGTGACCCCGGCCGCGGCGTAGGCCTGCATGCGGTCCGCGATGCGCTCGACGGGGCCGAGCAGCGAGGTCGAGTCGATGAGTTCGCGCGGGACGGCCGCGGCGGCGCCCTGCTTGTCGCCGGCCAGGTACTTCTCCTGGATCTCGGCGGCCTCCTTCTCGTACCCCATGCGCCGGGCGAGCTTGTTGTAGAAGTTCTGCTTGGCGCTGCCCATGCCGCCGACGTAGAGCGCGGTGTAGGGGCGGAAGATGTCCGCCAGCGCGTCCACGTCGTCGCCGAGCGCCATGGGGACGGTGGGCACCAGGTCGAAGCCGTCCAGGGTCCTGCCGGCCTTCTCACGGCCCGCGCGGAGCGCGCCCAGCGTCGTCTCCTCCGCGTGCTCCGGCGCGAAGAAGAGCACCAGGGCGCCGTCGGCGATCTCGCCGGTCTGTTCCAGGTTCTTCGGGCCGATCGCCGCTATGTACAGCGGCACCTCCTCGCGCACCGGGTGCACGGTGAGCTTGAGCGCCTTGCCGGGGCCGCCGGGGAGCGGCAGCGTCCAGTGCTCGCCCTCGTGGGTCAGCCGTTCGCGGGACATCGCCTTGCGGACGATCTCGACGTACTCGCGGGTGCGGGCCAGCGGCTTGTCGAACTTCACGCCGTACCAGCCCTCGGAGACCTGCGGGCCGGAGACGCCCAGGCCGAGGCGGAAGCGGCCGCCGGAGAGGGAGTCCAGGGTGGCGGCCGTCATCGCCGTCATGGCGGGGGTGCGCGCCGGTATCTGGAGGATCGCGGAGCCGATGTCGATCCGTTCGGTCTGCGCCGCGACCCAGGCCAGCACCGTGGGGGCGTCGGAACCGTAGGCCTCCGCCGCCCAGCAGACGGAGTAGCCGAGCCGGTCGGCCTCGCGGGCGACCGCGAGGTTGTCGGCGTCCATGCCGGCGCCCCAGTAGCCGAGGTTGATCCCAAGCCGCATATCGCTCCCTTTACTGGTCGGTAACGTCTCTCCGGCGGACTGTAGCGCGCGGGCACCGCCGTCCGGCAGTGCCGGAGCGGGCCCGCGGCCGTCCCGGGGGTATGACTCGCGTCACCGCGGCCCGGCCGGCGGCCAGTACTCTCTCCGGCCATGGAGCAGAGGCATCTCGGCCGAACCGGCCTGCGGGTATCGCGGATCGGGCTCGGCACCCTCACCTGGGGTCGTGACACCGGCGAGCACGACGCCGCCGAGCAGCTCAAGGCGTTCTGGGACGCCGGCGGGACCCTGGTCGACACGGCCGACGTCTACGCCGACGGCGCGGCGGAGTATCTCCTCGGCCAGTTCCTGGCGGACCTCGTCCCGCGCCGCGACCTCGTCATCGCGACCAAGGCCGGCAGCGTCCCCGATCCGGAGCGGCGCTTCGACGGTTCGCGCGGCCATCTGCTGGCCGCCCTCGACGCCTCGCTGGAGCGGCTCGGCACCGACCACGTCGACCTGTGGCAGGTCCACGCCTTCGATCCGGCGACCCCGCTGGAGGAGACGCTGCAGGCCCTGGACCTCGCGGTGACCAGCGGACGCGCCCGGTACGTGGGCGTCTCCAACTACAGCGGCTGGCAGCTCGCCAAGGCGGCGACCTGGCAGCTCGGCGTCCCCGGCCGCACCCGGCTGGCCAGCACGCAGATGGAGTACTCCCTGGTGCAGCGCGGCGTCGAGCGGGAGGTGCTGCCCGCCGCCCGGGACCTCGGGGTGGGGCTGCTGCCCTCGTCGCCGCTGGGCCGGGGCGTGCTCACCGGCAAGTACCGGCACACCACACCGGCCGACTCGCGCGGCGCCTCGGCTCACATGTCCGGCTTCGTCGCGCCGTATCTCGACGAGTCGGCGGGGCGCATCGTGGACGCGGTCGCCATCGCGGCCGACGGCCTGGCCACCACCCCGCTGCACGTCGCCCTCGCCTGGGTCCGTGACCAGCCCGGTGTGGTGGCCCCGATCGTCGGCGCCCGGACGGCACAGCAGCTCACGGCGGCGCTGTCAGTGGAAGCGCTTAGTCTTCCCGACGAGATCTGCCGCGCGCTCGACGACGTGTCGGCGCCCCTGCACCGCTATCCCGACCAGGACTGGAGCACGCTGTGACCACGGACCGCCCCGCCGGCGAGACCGCTGCCGCCGCCCCGGCACCGGAGGAGTCCCCCGCGTCCGCCGGCGCACCGGCACCGGCACCGCCCGCCGGGGAGGGCACCGCCGAGCGGTCGCCGTCGGCCGAGGCGCTGGCCGCCGCCGTGCGGGCCGTGGAGAGCGGGGAGCGGCCCGCCTCCGCCTTCTTCAGCGAACCCCGCCCCGCCGCCCGGCCTCCCGCCCCCGCGGAGCGGCTCGGCCCCGCGGCCCGGCCCGGCCCCGCCGCGCGGCCCGGCCGCTCCGGGCCCGTACCGCCGGAGAGCGGCGGAGGCGGGCCCGTGCCCGGCGCCGCCGGGGTGCCCGGCGCCCGGCCGCCCTCGGCGGAGCGGGCGGCCCGGAGCGCCATGGTGCGGGAGGTGCTGGCCGCGGGCGGGGCCCCGGAGACGCTGGCGGAGCCGGTGGCGGATCTCCTCGGAGAGCGGGCCGCGGACGCCCTCCGCGAGGACCCCTGGCAGCTGCTCGCCGTGCCGGGCGTCCAGCCGGAGCAGGCGGACGGTTTCGCGCGCGCCCTGCTGGGACCGGAGGCCGGACCGGGGGACGAGCGCCGGGCCCAGGCGCTGACCGCCTGGCTCCTGGAGCGGGCCGCGCTCCGGGGGCACACGGCCCTGGAGCCCTCGGCGCTGAGCGAGGCCCTGGCCCGGCAGGCGGTGCCCGACCCCGAGGCGGCGCTGCACGAGGCGATCGCGGGCGGCGCGGTGCTCGTCTTCCAGGACGCCCTCGACGCCTCCGGCCCGGCGGGCCCGGGCGCCCCGCCCGGCCCGGCGGCCGCGCCGGAGGGCGAGGAGGCGGAGCAGCCGGTCCGGGTGCTGCTGGGGCTCGACCGCTACGCCCTGGCCGAGGAGAGCCTCGCGGACGGCCTGGGCCGGATCGCGGGCGGCTTCGCCCCGGACGGCACCCCCGGCTCCGGTCCGGACGCCGCCGCCTGGGAGGCGGCCGCGGAGGCCGCGCCGTCGCCGTCCGCCGCCGAGCTGATCCGGGCGGCGGCCGGCCACGGGCTGGTGGCGCACACGGGCGGGGAGACGGCGCGCGCCGAGCCGCTGGCCCTGGTCGCGGCCGCGCGCGCCCTGGGCCTGCGCGCCTGGGCCGCCGTGCACAGCCCGGCGGGATGCCGGCGGGCCGCCGCTCTGCTCGGCGCGTCCCCCGCCCCCGATGTGACGGAGAAGCCGGAGGGGCCGGACGGCGCGGACGGCGCGGCCGAGGACGCGGACGCGGACGGAGCCGTGGTGACGGTCGCCGGGCTGCTCGCGGGCGGTGAGGGCCCGGGGCGGGATCCGGAGGGAGCGCTGGAGCTGGACCTGCTCGTCGTCCTCGACGCGCCGCAGCTCGATGTGGAGACGGCCGCGATGCTCACCGAGTCCCTGCCGGACGGCGCCCGGCTGGTGCTCAGCGGTGACCCGGGCGTGCTCTGGTCGGCCGGTCCGGGCAAGGTGTTCGCGGATCTGCTGTCCTCCGGCTTCTGCCCCCGCGTCACCTCCCGCACCCCGGACCCGGGCCCGGTCGGCGAGCTGGTGTCGGCGATCGGCATCGGCGAGCTGCCCTCGGTGGAGGCACCCGGCAAGGAGGTGGTGATCGTGCCGGTCCGGGACGCCGGGGAGGCCGTGCACCGCACCGTGCAACTGGTCGCCGACTCGGTACCGCGCGCGATCGGGGTGCCCCCGGAGCAGACCCGGGTCATCACCCCCGGCCACGCCGGAGCGGCCGGCACCCGCGCGCTGAACGCGGCCCTCAAGGAGCGGCTCAACCCGGGGCCGGGGCGGTTCGGCGGCTTCGACCCGGGCGACCGGGTGGTGTACACCCGGGCTCCGGGCCGGGCCCTGACCGGCACCGTGGTCTCGGCCGACGCCGAGGGCCTGCGGCTGGAGTGGGACGGCGGCCGGATGACGGTACCGCGCGAACGGGTCGCGGCCGGGGCCGTGCGGCACGGCTGGGCCCTCACCGCGCACCAGGCGGCCGGAACCACCTGGCCCGCGGCCGTGGTGGTCCTGCCCGGGGACGCCGCGCGGGCGCTGACCCGGGCCTGGGTCTACACGGCCTTCGGGCGGGCCGAGCGCCATCTGTCGGTGGTGCACGGCGTGGAGCAGGCGCTGCCCCGCGCGGTGGCCGAGGTGCCGGTGACGGAGCGCACCACCCGGCTGCGGACGCTGCTGCGCGCCCTCACCCCACCGCCCGCCCAGGGCTGAGACCGCTCACCGGCCGGGGCGCCACGGCGAGCGGCCCGGCCGGGAGACGGCTCAGCGCCTCGTGTCGGGGGTGTCCGGGGCGAGGATCTCCAGACCGTCGGGCAGGGCCTCCTCGGCCTCGTCCTCCTCGTCCTCCTCCTCGTCGAAGACGGAGCTGACGTCGAAGCGGCAGAGGACGCGCTGCGGGTCCACGTCGTCGAAGGGGGCGTTCAGCCACTCCCCCGGCTCGGCGGGCTCGTCGGCGGCCGTCACCCAGAGGGTGGAGTCGCCCTCCTCGAGTCCGAACTCCTTGTGCCGGGAGGCGATCTCGTCGGGCTCGAACTCCCCGAACAGCACCCCGAGGGCGGTGTGCACACTGCTGCCCACTCCGGCGATCTCGGCGCGCGCCCCGTTCACGGCGGGCTCCGCGTCCGGGTCCAGCTCGACGATCCGCTCGGCCTGGGCGAAGAGCCGGCGGGACTCGGCCACGGAGTAGTCGCGCCGGATCAGCACGCTCAGAGCACTGGGATTCTCCGGGCCCGTGTAGGCGGGCAGCGAGCCGTCGCCGGGGATCTCGAACGGGGTGACCTCGTCGTACGCCTCGTACAGCAGTTCGTCGTACTCCTCGGCTGCCGCGGCCAGCTCGTTGAACGCGGCGAAGACGGCCGGGTCGTCCTCACCCGACCGGCGCTCGACCGCGTCGAGGTGTCGGTCCAGCGCGGCTTTGACCGCCTCGGCGGCGGCGCGTACCTCGGAAGCGGATGGCTGGGCAGCATCAGACATAGTGCAGACGCTATCCGTACATGGGCCTTGCCCGCACAATAGATGCGATGCCGGAATATGAATTTCGTGACGTGTATGTGCCGCGCGGGGTCTCCCGCCACGCGGCGACCCGCCTGCTGACCGACCACGCCGAGTACGGGCACTGGGAACTGGACCGACTTCTGCTCATGCGCGACGGCAGCCGCAGGGTGCGGCTGCGCCGCCGGATCATCCGTCAGGTCCGCGCCACCTGGTAGACCCGGCCTCCGCACACACGCGGGGAGCGGGCCCCGAAACGGGACCCGCTCCCCTGTTGTGCCGTCATGGGTGTGCCCGGCCCGCGGCGGGCCGGGCACACGGACGCGTCGGTCTCAGGCCTTGACCCGGGACCGCCGGTAGAGCAGTGCGCCACCGAGGAGAAGCCCCGCGCTGAGCGGCAGGGTGACCGCCAGCGAGTCGCTGCCCGTTTCGGCGAGGGTCTCGATGCCCTCGGGCTGGTCGACCAGGGTGGTCTCCTCGTCGGCCGGCGTCTCGCCACCGCCCTCGGCGGTCTCCGGACCGCCGGGGCAGCCCTCACCGCCCGGGCAGTCCTCATCGAGGCTGCCCGGCTCGACCGGGTCTTCCCCGCCCGGGTCTCCCGGCTCACCCGGGGTGCCCGGGTCTCCCGGCTCACCCGGGCCGCCCGGCTCCTCACCGCCCGGCCCACCGGGGCTGCCCGGACCGCCCGGACCGCCCGGAGTCCCCGGGCTGCCCGGGACTCCCGAGCCCGAGCTCCCGGTGCAGTCGTTGTCCCGGACGCTGTCTCCCACGCCGATGACGCTCACACCGGTACCGCAGGCGTTCACCGGGGCGTTGACCGGGACCTGGACCGAGTTGCCGGAGGCGATGCCCCCGGAGTCACTGGTGGCCCCCTGGGCCTGCGGACCGTTGCCCGAGCCGCCGCAGTCGTTGCCCGTGGCCGGGTTCAGCAGGCCGACGACACTTGCGGTGGTACCGCAGATGTTGACGGGCGCGTTGACCGGCGCCTGGACCGAGTTGCCGGAGAGGATCCCCGGCGAGTTCGCGGCGCCTCCCTCGGCGCTCGAGTCAGCGCAGGCGTAGCCGGCAGTGGCGGCGAGTACGCCGCCCGCGGCCGCTGCGGTGATCAGGCTCTTCCTCGCGACATGTCGCATGGATGTGTTTCCTCTGTCTCTGCCATTCGAAAAGCGCGCGGGCTTGTCTCCCGCCCGCCGGAAAACGGACGGCCCCGGAGTGCATGGTGTGCGCTCCGGGGCTGCCCGGCGCTCGCACCCTTCCGGGCCGTCGTTCAGCGTCAGGGTGAGCAGGCGTTGCCGAAGGCGGGGTTCAGGACGCCGACCACGGAGACCGTCGTGCCGCACACGTTCACCGGCACGTTCACCGGAGCCTGGACCGCGTTGCCGGAAGCGATACCCGGGGAGTCCGTGGCGGAGCCCAGGGCACCGGAGTCGGCGGCAGCCACACCCGCACCGGCGAGCATGAGTCCGCCGGCGGCAGCGGCGACGGCCACGACCTTCTTGATCATTTGTTCCTCCTAGTTGGCAGTGCGAACCCGACCTCGGATCGCACTCCCTGTAACGAGGAAGGAGTAAAGGGGGAACGAGCCGCCGCGGCGCTTCACTCTTTCCGGCGAGACCCGCACACCGCGTTGATTTTCCGGCGTGCGGCCGGAGTTCAGCGGCGTCAGCAGCGGTCGAGGAAGCGGTCGAGCACCCGGACGCCGAAGGTGAGGCCGTCCACCGGCACCCGCTCGTCGACGCCGTGGAACATGCCGGCGAAGTCGAGCTCCGGCGGGAGCTTCAGCGGCGCGAAGCCGAAGCAGCGGATGCCGAGGTCGTCGAAGGACTTGGCGTCCGTTCCGCCGGAGAGGCAGTACGGCACGGCGTGCGCGATCGGGTCCTCGGCCTTCAGCGCGTACCGCATGGCGTCGACCAGGGAACCGTCGAAGCCGGTCTCCAGGGCCTTGTCGGTGTGCACGTCCTCGCGCTTCACCCGCGGGCCGAGGACGCGGTCGAGATCGGCGAGGAACTCCTCCTCGTATCCGGGGAGGAAGCGTCCGTCGACGTGCGCGGTGGCCTGCCCGGGGATCACGTTCACCTTGTAGCCGGCCCCGAGCATGGTGGGGGCCGCCGTGTTGCGGAGCGTCGCGCCGATGATCTTGGCGATGCCGCCGAGTTTGGCGAGGGTCTCGTCCATGTCCTCCGGGTCGAGCGGGGTGCCCAGCGCGTCGGACAGCTCGTCGAGGAAGGAGCGCACCGTCTTGGTGACCCGCACCGGGAACCGGTGCCGGCCGAGCCGGCCGACCGCTTCGCAGAGCTCGGTGATGGCGTTGTCCGTGTTGGTCATCGAGCCGTGGCCGGCGGTGCCGTCCACGGTGAGGCGCATCCAGTGCATGCCCTTCTGCGCGGTCTCCACCAGGTAGAGGCGGAGGTTCTCGTTGACCGTGAAGGAGAAGCCGCCGACCTCCCCGATGGCCTCCGTGACCCCCTCGAAGAGGTCCGGGTGGCGGTCGACGAGATGGCGCGCCCCGTACACGCCGCCGGCCTCCTCGTCGGCGAGGAACGCCAGCACGATGTCGCGCGGGGGCTTCCGTCCGCTGCGCAGCCGGTCGCGGACGACGGCGAGCGTCATCGCGTCCATGTCCTTCATGTCGACGGCGCCGCGGCCCCAGACGCAGCCGTCGGCGATCTCGCCGGAGAACGGGTGGTGCGTCCAGTCCTCCGGGCTGGCCGGGACGACGTCGGTGTGGCCGTGGATGAGCAGCGCGGGCCGGGAGGGGTCCTCGCCCTCGATCCGCGCCACGGTGGAGGCGCGGCCCGGGTGCGACTCGAAGATCCGCGGTTCCAGGCCGACTTCGGCGAGTTTCTCCGCGACGTACTCGGCGGCGGCGCGCTCGCCCGGCCCGGAGTGGTCCCCGTAGTTGCTGGTGTCGATCCGGATCAGGTCCCGGCAGAGATCCACGACCTCGTCCTCGCCGGTGACCTTGCCGGTGGTCGCCGCGGCGGAATGCGACTCGCTCACGCTGGCCTGCCTTTCTGAGTGCGTCCCGGCCGGCCGGGTCACGGCCGTCGCCGGGCGGGATTCCCCACCATCCTCCCGCGCCCAGGCGCTCTCCCCAAGGTCCCCGCCGGAGGGCCGCCGCTCCCGTACCGTCCGGGCGGGCGGCCGGGAGCGGTTGATCGGGTGGCTGATCGAGGGCTCCCGGATGTTTGCTATGGTTTTCCCGTCGCCACAGGCCACGGCCACGGCGGCGGACACCTCGTCCGGGTGGCGGAATGGCAGACGCGCTAGCTTGAGGTGCTAGTGCCCTTTATCGGGCGTGGGGGTTCAAGTCCCCCCTCGGACACCGAAGTCGGGAAACAGCCCGTGCGGGCGGCGTGAGCCGCGCACCGCACGGGCTTTCCGCTGTCCGGAGCCGGGCCCCCGGAGCCGCCCCGGCGGCGCACCGGCCGCGGCGGGTGTCCCGCGGCGGGCCGGCACGCGCCGGGCGCCGGTCCGCGGCCTACCGGCCGCCGGTGGACGCGGTGGACTCGAACTGGGTGAAGAACTTCCACACCTCTGCCGACGTCCAGGTCTGCCAGCCCTGCCCGGTGGACCCGTCCAGGGGCGCCGGGGTGTGGCCTCCGTCGAACGCGGCCCAGACGACGGGATATCCGTCCCGGCAGCCGGAGTAGGCGGTGACGATGTGGGTCCGGCTGCCGTTGGGCGGCTCGGGCGGGTTCTGCTGGGCGCAGCCGTTGTTCCTGACGAAGGTGTCGCGCAGCGACCGTCCCAGGGAGATGGGCAGCACGTTGTCACTGCCGCCGTGCAGCCCCATGTACGCGACGGGCTCGGTGCCGCCGCTGCATCCGCTGAGGTTCGCACCGGCGTAGACGGCGACGGCCCGGAACACCGAGGCCCGGGTGCAGGCCAGCGCGTACGTCATCGCGCCGCCGTAGCTGAATCCCGTGGAGAACCGCTGTGTCTCGTCGACACACAGATCGGCCTCGACCTGCTGGCGCACGGCGTCGAAGAGGGCCACGTCCTGACCGCCGGAGTTGGCCCAGCCGTTGTTGAGGCCCTGCGGCGCGACGAAGATCGTGGGGCTGCCCGAGCTCTCCGCGAGCCTTCTCAGTCCGTAGTAGGACCAGTTGTAGCCGTCGGCTCCGCCCGAGTCGACGTCCTGGGCGGTGCCGTTCAGCCAGTGGAACCCGAAGATCAGCCGGTGGGGGCGGTTGTTGTCGTAACCGGCCGGGATCCTGAGGATGTAGCTGCGGTTCTGGCCACCGCTCCAGATCGTGTGCGTACCGCTGGTGAGCGTCGGAGCCTTGCCGCATCCGGCGGTCCCCGAGGCGGCGGGGACGCTCGGAGGCGGCGCTGCCGTGCCGAGGCCGCTGCTCAGCGCGGTACCGGCAGGGGCCATGACGAGAAGTGCCGCGAGCAGGGCGGACATGACGAGGGAGGCGCGTCTCATGGTTCTCCTTCCTTTCCTTGCGGGCTGTTTCAGAGGGCCCTGGTGGGCCGTCTCAGGGAGTGGACAGCTCGGACCGCGCCGGCTGACATCGTGATCTGACCAGGACGTGTCTCGCCCCTCTGTGGCGACGCGGTCGGGTGAGCGGGGGTGGATCGGCTGCCGCCGCGGGTGCGGGCTGGTACCCGTGCCCGGCGGTGCAGGCTGTGCGGCTCCTCGCCGGGGCTCATCCCGCGTTCACCAAGCGTTCCGGTCTTCCTCGCAGTGGCGTGGCGGGAGCCTCAGCGGTACTCACATGCGGGCGGTGCGGAATGCGGGGGCTGCGATGCCGGCCGCGGGGCGCGCGACCGGGGACGTCGATGAATGTTCGATATTTCGATCATCAATCGACTAGTCGGACGTCATGCATGTTAGGAGACACACGGCATTCGTCAACACCCCTGCGGAATCAGCGACTTGGGCACAGGCCACCGAGCACCCGCGAACCCGTGGCCGCGGAACGCGACCCTCGCGCGGCCCGACCCGCCAGCGGATGGCGCCCCAGCAGGCCGGGGGCACCGGAGTCCCCCTCCTTGCACACCGGAGGTCTTGACACCACCCGAAGCCTCCCTACCATCCATGAATGTCTGACACTTCGAATGCCGTTCGGCATATCGAATGCTCTCTGGATCCCCGCACCACCTGTGCCGTGCCCTGTCCCTCGTGCGAAAGGAACGGACGGTGCCCCTACGATCAGGCAGACGACTGCTCGGCCTCTGTGCGGCCGCCGCGTTGACCGTCACCGCATGCGTCACGGCCCCGGCCCCGGCCGCCCGGGCCGCGCCCGGAAGCCCCGCGGTCACCCCGCCGCTGGGCTGGAACAGCTGGAACAGCTTCGGGTGCGGCATCACCGAGGCACAGGTCCGCCAGGCCGCCGACGCGATGGTGTCCTCGGGCATGCGGGACGCCGGCTACCGGTACGTGGTGGTCGACGACTGCTGGTTCGACCCGCAGCGCGACGCCGCGGGCAACCTGCGGGCCAACCCGGCGAAGTTCCCCAGCGGGATGAAGGCGCTCGGCGACTACATCCACGACAAGGGCCTCAAGTTCGGCATCTACCAGGCGCCGAACGAGAAGACCTGCGCGCAGGGCGTGGGCACCTACCCGGGATCCACGGGCAGCAAGGGGCACGAGCGCCAGGACGCCGCCACGTTCGCCTCGTGGGGAGTGGACTACCTCAAGTACGACTGGTGCTCCTCCAGCGGCACCCGTGACGAACAGGTCGCACGGTTCACCCTCATGCGCGACGCCCTGCGCGCGACCGGACGCCCCATCGTCTACAGCATCAACCCCAACAGCTTCCACGCCATCACGGGCGACACGTACAACTGGGGCGAGGTCGCCGACCTGTGGCGGACGACCGAGGACCTGCTCGACATCTGGCAGAACGGCAACACCAACAGCTACCCGATGGGCGTCGGCAACGTCCTGGACGTCACCGCGCCCCTGGCCGCCCAGGCGGGCCCCGGCCACTGGAACGATCCCGACATGCTCGTCGTCGGCCGCCCCGGCCTGTCCCTGACCGAGTCCCGCTCCCATTTCGCCCTGTGGGCACTGATGGCCGCCCCGCTCATGGCGGGCAACGACATCCGCACCATGTCCGCCGACGTGAGCGAAATCCTGCGCAACCCCCGCCTGCTGGCGGTGAACCAGGACCCACTGGGCGCGGGCGGCCGCAGAGTACGCGACGACGGCGACACCGAGGTGTTCGCCAAGGCCCTGTCCGACGGATCGGTCGCCGTGGGCCTGTTCAACCGGGGGAACGGCGCCACGACCGTCACCACCACGGCCGCGGAAGCCGGTCTGGCCGGCGGGTCGTTCACCCTCACCGACCTGTGGACCGGCGGCACGTCGAGCACGTCCGGCCGGATCTCGGCGAGCGTTCCCGCACACGGGGTGGCCGTGTACCGGGTGACCGGCGGCAGCCCGCTCACCGCCACCACCTCCCGGCTGCGCACCGCCGGATCCGATCGCTGCCTCGACGTGGCCAACGCCTCCACCGCGGCCGGGGCGACGGCGCTGATCTGGGACTGCCACACGGCCGCGAACCAGCTCTGGACGACCTGGGCCGGCGGCGAGATCCGGGTCTTCGGCGACAAGTGCCTGGACGCCTACGAGCAGGGCACGGCCAACGGCACCCGCGTCGTCACCTGGCCCTGCAACGGGCAGGACAACCAGAAGTGGACTCTCGATCCCGACGGATCCATCCGCAATGTCCACGCCGGGCTGTGCCTGGACACCGACCGGGCCGGCACGGCGAACGGGACTCCGCTCGTCCTGTGGACCTGCGACGGCCGGGCCGGCCAGCGGTGGACCCGCGTGTGAGCATCCGGCGGGTCCTGAGCCCGCCCGTCCGGTGAATGCGTACCGGCGGTACGGTCGCGCCGTCCCGGATGGACGGAGGGGCTTCTGCCGCACGCCGGTCCGGCCACCGCCCGGCCCGCTTCCTCAGCCGGTGCCGGGCGGCCCGGCCCCCGGTACCGGCGGTGGGGCGCCTTCACGCGACGCCTCCGTGGCGCGCTTCTCGACGAAGTAGGCGCCGAAGGTGCCCGCCAGGGCGGCGACGACCACCACCGAGTACATCGCCAGCAGCACCTGCAGGACCCTGCCGTAGGCACTCACCGTGCGGACGGGCTCGCCGCTGATCGTCATCAGCGCGGTCGCGTGCAGCGTGGCGGCGTAGGAGCCGTGGGCGCCGTCGAACTCCCACAGCAGCTCACTGGCCGCGACGACGACGATCAGCGACACCATGGACAGCCACACCGCCCGGTCGCCGAGGATCCGCCCGGCCGAGCGGGAGGACCGCAGGGTGGAGGAGAGCACTCTGCCGGTGCGCAGCAGCCGCAACGACTTCAGCAGGCGCAGCACCCGCAGGAACGGCAGTACCAGGAAGATGATCTGCCACCCGTTCCTGCGCAGAAAGCGGCCGCGGTGGGAGGCGAGCGCGAGCCGGGCCGCGAACTCGGCGGCGAAGGCCCCCCACAGCAGCCACCCGGCCACGGAGAGGGCGGTGGCCGCCCCGCTCCCCGGCTCCGCCATGCGCTCGCCGACGACGACCAGCAGGAACAGCAGCCCCAGGCCGCTCATCACCGGGGTGAGGCGCTCCAGCAGGTCGTGCGCCAGCACATCACGGGAGCCGGCATCCCACCGTTCCGGACGGCGCCGTACCACGCTGAGCCACCTCCGCTGCGAACCCGCCCCGCGCGGCGCGACGGGACCCACCACGTCACCACTTCACCACGACACCGGAACACCTGCCGGACCTCAACCCCAGGACGTCCGGAGTGATCCATCAGGGCTCCCCCGGCCGGGTCATCCCATGGGCTCCTTCCCCGGAAAGCCGCGGGCACCTGCCGCCCGTGCGGCCGTCGGCCGAGTCGCTCGGACCGGGACAGGCCATCTGCTCATCCACCAGCAGAGGACACGCCGCGATGTCCGCGCGGAAGGCGTGAGCCGCCATGAGCCGCCCTGCGAGTCCTGGAGATGGCGTGGGAATGCTTACCGTCGATTGAAGAGCGGTCATGTCATCGGCGCGGGCTCCGCGGCCGAAGCGGTGCGGCGGCGAGAGAGAGCGAACCGGGCGAGGCAGGGCAGGGACCACGATGGAGAACAGGCGATCGGGTGATGTGGCGGACGCGGACGGTCTCGTCGAGAACGCCGCGGAGATCGCCCTGACGGCGTTCTGCTGGTGGCGCACCGACCTCCCGCAGGACGTGTGCGAGGACTACTGGCGCGATGTGCACGGGATCATGTTCGCCCGCGCTCCGGGCCTCTGGCAGTACCGGCAGCTTCGGCTCGCCGCCAACCGTCCCGACCTCTGGCCGGCGGTCCCGGGCGTCTCCTTCGACGCGCCGGACGGAGCACAGCCCCAGGGCATGCCGCACGGACTCTTCCTCTCCGAGGCCGATCTGGCCGCGTTCGGCAGTCATCCGCTCGCGAGGGAGACCATCCCCCACGACACCCGCACCTTCATCAGCCGCATCGGCGCCCAGCTCTCGCCTCCCGGCGGCGGCCGCACGCTCGTCGACCGCGTCAACGACCCCGCCCCGCAGGGGGCTCCCGCGGTGCCGACCTTCGTGCTCTGCTTCGTCCCACGAGCGGGAGCCGCGCCGGCCGGGGCGTTCCACCGCCACCTGACGGAGCGTGTGGCGCGCCCCTGGAGCGGGCATCCGGGCGTCCTGCGTCTGCGTGTCGAGCCGCTGCCCCCGTACGGCCGTTCGGCCATGAGCTCGCCCGGGGTACCGCACCGGTGGCCGGCGGACGAGACCTATCTCGGCTGGATCGAGCTGGCGGTGCGCGACGAGGGCGTCGCCGGCGATCTCCTGAGGGGCGCGGTCGCCGATGAACTCGCCGAACACGTCACGGCCGTCCACACGTACCCGGTCCGCGAGATCTACACGATCATCGCCGCGGGGCGGCCGACCGAGGTCGGCCTGCGCGGCTATCCGGCGGTGCGGACGATCAACGCCGCGGGCGCCGACGATCAGCGCGGTGTGGCGGTCCTGCGCCTGCTGTACGGCGATGCCGTGCGCGGGCTCGACCAGCCCGGGTGGCGGAGGTGAGGTGGGCGCCGGAGCTCTGACATGCGGACTTCAAGACACGGAACAGCCGGGGCGGCCCGGGGATCGTCTGCCGCGAACGCCACTCGCCGCACCGGCGGTCACCTGCTCACGGTCGGGGGGTCAGGGGCTCCTTTTCCGGCCGTCCGGCCCTCCGCGCGGCCCCGGCGTCGTCGCGCCCGCCCGGGGCCGGGCGGGCGCGAAGCGTGTCAGCCCGTCAGAGTTCCCGGAGGTAGTACATGGTGCGGAAGCCGCCACTGGTCGAACAGCTCAGCGTGTTCTGCGTGTTGGTGTACGTGAAGCCCTGCGGAACCGTGCAGGCCCAGAGCCCTGTCCGGGGGGCGCGCAGGTAGTACATGGTGCGGAAGCCGCCACTGGTCGAGCAGCTCAGCGTGTTCTGCGTGTTGCTGTAGGTGTAGCCGGGCATGGTGGTGCACGCCCACAGGCCGTCCGCAGGGGGCTGCACGTAGTACATGGTGCGGAAGCCGCCACTGGTCGAACAGCTCAGCGTGTTCTGCGTGTTGGTGTACGTATAGCCGGGCGGGATCGTGCAGGACCAGTACCCGGCGGCGGCAGAGTTCTCGGCCGGGGCCGCGGTCCCGGCCGCCGCCGGAGCCGGGGCGGCGGGCGGCGCGGCGGACGCCGTACTCGGGGCCAGGGCGGCGCCCAGCATGACGACGGCGGAGCCGACGCCGAGCAGCAGGGAGCGGAGTCTCGATCGCAGCATGGAACAGCACTCCTGGTTGGTCGTCCTGCGGACAGAACCAACGGGTGGGGGGCCGACCGGAGTCCGTCCTGTGCTCCGGCCGCCGCAACGCGATGGGATGCTCGCAGGCGCACCGTCCACCGGCAAGTGCCCCTCCCCCGCCACCGTCGAAGATCGGCCGGTCGCGAAGTGGACACCGGCCTGCGCCGTTGCCCCGAACACCGGCACCGGCCGCTCCCCGGCGCCTCGTCCTGTGGCCGAAAGACCGCGCCGCGTCGTCTCCCACCTCAGTCTCGCCCCCCGACCCGCTGACCCGCCGGGCACGGACCAACCGGCCAACCGGCGCCGCGGGGCCGCCCTCGGACCGGCGTCCTGAATTGATCCCCCGCGGCAGATAATGCGTTGAAGCCGTGTCGGCCCGTGGCTAGAGTGCAGCGGTCGTGCGATTTGGCATGGACTGCTCAAACACACCGGGGGATCCGTGCACTTACGTACCGCGCTTCAAGTCGCCGCTGCCGCTGACCCTACTGGCAGCAGGGTGCAGCACGGAGGGCGGGAACGGCGGCACTCCCGGCGCCTCCCCCGCGGCGACCGGGTCCGCGGAGGCGGCTGTCACGCCTTCGGGGGAGACGCCCGGCGCGCCGCCACCGGATCCGGATCCGGTGCCGTCCTTCTCCCAGGACGGCACGACGCGGATTCCGCGGTACGGCGATGTGGAAGTGAAGGCAACCCCCAAGGAGAACGGCGCCGTCACCCCGGTCACCGTGCACAACGACACGGATGAATCCGCGCATTACGACATCGTTGTCCACATCGGCAACGACATCGACTGGGTCGCAACCGGCACCTTCCGTATCCATGGCGTCCCCGCCCACGGCAGCGAGAGCGAAGCCTCAACCGTGGGAGGAACGCATCTCGGACCCATTCCGCAGCGACCGAAGATCTCCATCGACAGAATCCCGACCTACTGAAGAGGAACCGGTGAAGAACCTTTCCTTTCGCCCTGCCTACAGGGCTTCCTGCGCCGTCCTCGTTTCCGCCTCCGCCGTGTTGGCAGCGGCTGTTCCCGCGCAGGCCGCGGAGTACAAGGTGACGGACAACTGCGATGTCCCGTGGATCAACTGCACCGAAGGGGACATCTTCCTCTTCTACAACTCGAAGGCGTACTCGTACAACGCGGACGGCTCGCGCTACGTGACGAGCTGGTCGATCTTCTACGGCAACGTCAGCGACTACTGGGGCACCAGCCGGTACCAGGGCTCCAGCCTGAGCACCTACCGCTACGTGTTCAACGGGAACGGCAGCGGCTCCTGGCAGTACATGAAGAACAACGCGGCATCCGTCATGAACTGCGCCCCCGCCGACAACTACCGCGTCTACTACAACTCCGGCTACGGCGGCACCTCCCAGTACTTCGGCAAGAACGGCCCGTACGGGGACTGCAACCACACCGACCTGATATCCGCCCTGAAGAACAACAACGCGTCCCAGCACTTCGCCTAGACATCGGCCCGGAAACCCGCCCGGAAACCCGCCCGGAAACCCGCCCGGGAATCCGCCCGGGCCCGGAAACCCGCCTGGAAAGAGACTGCATGACTCCCACCAAGAAGGCACTCGCCGTCGTGGCCGTCGCCGCCACCGGCCTGATATCCGCCTGCTCCTCGAACGCGACCACGGACGCCTCGCCGGCAGGGGCGGACAGACAGATCGTCGACAAGAGCATCTGGCCCGAGGAGACCCCCGTCAGAGGCCTGACGAAGGGTCTGAAACTGCCGCTGGAGGACTACATGCTCTCCTACGCGGACACCGTCGCCATCGACGAGGCCAAGAACGCCCTTCAGAAGCAGTGCATGGCCGAGTACGGGTTCACCGTCGACTTCCCCGCGCCCGGCGCGAACCCGCCGCCGAGCAACAACGACGCCAACATCGAACGCCGCTACGGCATCACCGACGAGACGGTGGCCAAGACGTACGGCTACGGCATCCCCGAGGAGCTGACTCACCACACCGACCAGCGCATGCAGGAGCTGTCGGATGTCGAGGTCGAGGTGCTCACCGGGCACACCAAGCCCGAGAAGGCCGCGCCGCCGAAGGATGCCGAGGCGGGTGAGCCGTACTTCGCCGCGGCACCCAGGACGAAGCCCGCGCGGGCCGAGCACAACGGCAAGAAGCTCCGCGAGGGAGGCTGCGCCGGCTGGAGCGACGAGCAGCTCGGCGCGGCCAAGCAGCAGGCCGACGCGTTCACCGTGAGCGACCTGAACGGCGACAGCCTGGTTCGGTCCCAGCAGTCCGAGCCGGTCCAGAACGTCTTCAAGGACTGGTCGTCGTGCATGAAGACCAAGGGGCACGCGGGCCTGGCCGACCCGTACAAGGCGATGGACGCGGGCCTTGCCCTCGACAAGGACGGCAAGGCGACCGCCGAGTCCATCCGGATGGCCCTGGACGACATCGCCTGCAAGGAGAAGACGGACCTGGTGAAGGTCTGGTTCGACGAGGAGTCGAAGATCCAGCGACAGCAGATCGAGGACAACAGGGCGCAGCTGGATTCGGCGAAGAAGTCGAAGAAGGCCGTGCTCGCCGAGGCCGACGCGCAGTAGCCAACGCGGCATGGACACCGCGCAGTAGAGACCCCGCAGTAGACGACAAAGGATGTCTGTGAGACACGCGTACAAGCACTGGCGTGTTCCCGTCACCACCGTGATGGCGATCGCGCTGGCGTTACCCCTGAGCCTGCCCGCGCAAGCGGCCGGCCCCACACCGCCGGACGGCGCGGCCCAGGGCTGGGCCGGGCAAGCCGACGCCAAGTCGAAATCCAAGCCGGAGTCCAAGCCGAAGCCGAAGCCGCGTTCCGTCGCCAAGGGCGACCGTGCGGCGGTTCTCGGTTCGGGCCACGCATCGTCGAAGGACACCGCGTTCACCACGTCCGGTGACGGCACCGGCTTTCATCTCCTCGTCGCCGACGAGCGTGGCGGCTACACGTGGAAGACCGCCGCGACCCTCTCCGAGGACGGCTTCGACGCCGACACCTGGATCGGCAACGCCTGTCTGACCGGGTCCGGGAAGTACGCGGCCGTCGCGTACGCGCCCCGCACCTTCACCAACAAGCCCGAGCTGATGGTGCGGGGAGCGTTCACCGCCATCGTCGATCTCGGCAGCGGCGAGGTCACCAAGCTGCCCTTCACCGCGTCCCTGGCCCACTTCTCCCCCGGCTGCGGCAACGGCCGGCAGACGGTGTTCACGCAGCTCTCCTGGGACGGCGACGCCGAGCAGAAGACCCGGCTGATCAGCGTTGACGCGGCCACGGGCAAGCCCTCCCGGCCGGTGTCGTTTCCCGGGCAGGTCACCTCCGCCGTCCCCACCCGGGACGGCATCGTCGCGGCGCACGGCGACAAGCTGGTGCGGATCAACGGCAGCAGGGAGCGGGTGCTCGCCGCCACCACGGCGGTGCCGTTCCAGATCACGGCCGACAGCGACGGCGGCGTCACCTTCATCGACCGGCAGCCGGAGAAGACGGACACCGAGACGGTCAGCTGGGCCAAGCACCTGGCCCGCCCGCAGGTGAAGGCCGGCGAGAAGGCCACGCCGGTCACCGTCGCCTCCGGGCACCTGCGGGACTGGGACCTGACGGGCACCCCGTCGGGCCAGGTCTTCATCACCGGCAAGGCGGCGGAGAAGGGGAGCCTGCCGGACACGGTGAAGAACCCGGGCCGCCTCGCCAAGGGCGCCCGCATGTCCAGCCTCGGCCACGCCGCCGTCTCCACCACCTGGGCGGACGGAAAGACCAGCCTGATCACCCCCAGCGAAGCCGACGCGGTCCGCGACGCCCGCACCACGCTGCGCGTGCTCGCCACCGGGAAGACCGTCACCCTGGACGTCACCCCGAAGGCCGCCGGCGGCAACGCCCGCACCGGACGCGCCCCTTCACCGGCCCTGGGGCTCCCAGTGGCGTCGCAGCGCGGGCCGAAGGCGCACAGCGGAACGAAGCCGCAGGGAGGCGCAGCGCCGCTCGCCGAGGGCGGCATGTCCGCGCAGACGGTGCGCACCCAGCCCCTCGCCGGCAGGGCGGACAGCCCGTCCGAGGGCACGGACGAGCGCTACTGCGCGGTCGCCCGCAACGACGTCAGGAAGCAGGCGTTCCAGCCCACCCCCCGGCAGGTGGAGTGGGCCGTGGACCAGGCCGTCGTCGGTGAACTGAACTTCTACCGCTCGCCGAACTGGAAGAACACCGGCATGGGCGGCTACCAGCCCCAGGGCGGCCTGTTCCCGGCGACGGTGCTGGCCGGTGACCCCAACGGCACCCTCGACAACGAGGACCCCGACGTCACCGACCGCTGGCACATACCCTCGCAGGTGATGCTCGGCGTCACCGCGCAGGAGTCCAACATGTGGCAGGCCACGCGGTTCGCCGTCCCGGGTGTCACCGCCAACAGCCTCATCGGCAACTATTACGGCACCCAGTACACCTCCGACGGCACGCAGGCCGACCCGTGGCGCATCAACTTCTCCGAGGCCGACTGCGGTTACGGCATCACACAGGCCACGGACGGCATGCGGCTGTCCGGCAAGGAGAAGGACGGTGAGACGGCGCTGTCCACCTACACCCAGGAGGCCGTCGCGCTGGACTACACCGCCAACATCGCCTACGGCGTGCGGATCCTCTCGGACAAGTGGAACCAGACCTACCGGGCCGGCATGAAGGTCAACGACGGCCATCCGCAGTGGATCGAGAACTGGTTCTTCGCCCTGTGGGCGTACAACTCCGGCTTCTACCCGACCGCCGACTCCAGCGGGCACAAAGGGCTGGGCTGGACCAACAACCCGGCCAACCCGCTGTGGAAGGCCAACCGCGTGCCCTTCCTGCAGAGCGCCACGAACCCGGCCGGGGACGACTACAGCCATGCCGCGCACCCGCAGGACTGGCCCTACGAGGAGAAGGTCCTTGGCTGGGCGGCCCGCCCGATCTCGGCGATGTTCGCTCCCGGCGACTTCCGGCCCGGCTACCTGGCCGCCTGGTGGAACACCAACGCGGACCGCAGCACCGTCAAGCCGCCGCTCGACCTGTTCTGCGACGCCTCCAACGACTGCGAGCCGTCCAAGATCGGTGACGACGACTCCAACGATCCCGGCCTGGGCGCCTGCAAGCTCGACGCGGGCGACTCCAAGAGCAACCCGCACTGGCTGCACTGCTGGTGGGACAAACCGGCCGAGTGGAAGAACTGCGACACCGGGGCCGAGTGCGGCCACCAGGTGCACCGCTTCAACACCTCGTATCCGGAACAGCCGGACGCCAACTCCTACCCGCCGCGCTGCAGCAGCGGCCTGCCCTCGAACGCGCTGATCGTGGACGAACTGCCGGACGGCACGACCCCGGCGGGATCGGATTCACGCGGCTGCGGGGCGGTCGAGTCGGACGGCACGTTCGCCTTCACCTACCGCCCCTCCGACATCATCGATGCCGATACCGGGGAGACGGTCACCACCTATCCGGGGAAGATCGATACGCATCAGATCGGCGCGGCGTACGGCAACCACTTCTGGTTCACGCACACCCGCTCCCCCGAGTCCTTCCCGGAGCCCGGCGACCGCATGAAGGTGACGGGAACGTGGAAGCTCGGGAGCCGGATCACCTCCCATGACGGCCAGGCCAAGGTGTACGCGCACATACCCGACCACGGGGCGCAGACCTCCAAGGCCGAATACCGCATCAAGCACGCGCACGGCACCACCGTCAAGGCGGTCTCCCAGGACGCCAACCAGTCCAACAAGTGGGTGGACCTGGGGGCGTACCGATTCAACGACAGCGTGCCCGAGGTCAGTCTGGACAACTTCAACGGCGGCGACGGCTCCAAGGACATCGCCTACGATGCCATCGCCTTCGTACCCGGGGACTACGACGGTCTGAACGACATCGTCTTCCCCGAGGCGGACCCGGACGCACCCGAGGTCGACTTCGTGGCCGCTCAGGATGCCGAGGAAGTGCCCGCGGGAGCCGCTCTGAAGTCGTCGGCGGCCGCCGCGCGGGAGAGCCAGAAGTGCGCGACCGGTCGCGACGGGATCCGCTGGTGCGGCTCCTATGTGCCGCTGGACGAGAAGAAGGCCGCCTCCCTGAAGAGGGAGGGGCGCGCAGCAGCGGCCGCGGGCCCCGTCGGCTGGTGCGCGAACGTCAACGGCGCGGCCATGCAGAGCAGGACGCAGGGGTGTCTGCGCGGCCTGCTTCCGCTGACGGCGACCCGCAACGGCGCCCCTGTCGGCAACGCGACCATGAAGGTCGTCCAGGAGATCGACCTCGATCCCGAGTCGAACGAGTTCACCACGTGGACCCAACTGTCTTTGGTCAGCATGACGGGGCTCACCTCCACCACGCTGACGTCGTTCGCGGAGGACTGCTGGCCGACGGGCGACTGCACCGAAAGCACCGGGCCCTGGACCGGCGGCACGACGTGGACCCCCGGTGACACGCACGTCGCCACCCGGACCAACACCTACACCTGGAAGAAGACCACCGGGGGCGAATCGAAACTGGACTTCACGTGGGACACCGCTTGGTCCACACCGAGCGCCGGTGTTCAGGCCGTCCCGAAGTGGACCAACAGCGCCTTCGACATCCGCTGCGACAACAAGGTGGGCGGCAACACCGGATGCGTATTCCCCCGGTACACGCCGACGCTTCAGCTGAACACCAAGAAGTACCCGGCCGCCGCCGCGTACTACTGGGTGCTCATGGAGAAGCTGGCCTCTCACCCCGGCAGCGAGCGGCGCAACAAGCCACTGCACCGCCTGGCGGACGATGCGAAGGCCAAGGAGAACCGGGGCAAGATGTGCAGGCTCGCGGTCGCGGAATGGAACCCCCATCCGAACGCGGACGGCACCAGTTGCGACGAGTACCCGTTCGCCAAATCCCGTGAGAGCGGCGGGATGACACTGTCCTCGGGCAAGTACTGCGCACAGTTCTACGCGGACAAGCAGTCCAATGGGAGCTGGATGCTGAAGCTCGACAACAACTATCCGTATCCGACGTGGAACGAGATCTGCGGCCGCGCCGCGGTCCCGGCCAAGCAGAACACGGATGCCGGTGGCGACCTCGGACGGTTCACCTCCGAGATCCGCCTGCTCGACCGTGACCCGTATGTCGTTCAGACCGGTTTCGAGTACTGCGACATCACGTCGGTCTGCGACCTCAGCTGACAGCGGCGCCGCGCACGAGACGTCCCGCCGGATCACGGTGATCCGGCGGGACGTCTCGCTGCCGGCGTCAGCCGGTGACCCATTCCAGCATGCGCCCCTCATGGACCGATGGACGGTACCGCGCGGTCGGCAGCGGGATCGATCCCTCCACCGCTTCGCACAGATCGGTCAGCATCAGAGCCGTGGACGGCCAGAGCGGCACGTACTCGGGGTCGCCGAACGACATCTCGCCGACTTCTCCGTAGTGGCCCGCGCGGTGGTCGACGAAGAGCAGATCACCGGTGAGGTCCTGGGCGAACGGAACCCACCGGGTGTGCGCGATGCGCCCGACCACTTGCTTCTCGTAACCTTCCTCGACCGCTTCGCCCGCCATCGAGGAGAGGTGCCGATGCCCTTCCAGGATTCCCCCGGTATCCAGAAGGCTGTACCCGAGGAGAAAGGCGCCGGGCTCCGTGCTGGATCTGCGGGGTGTGACACCGTTGTGTTCCGAGAGGAGCGCCTTCAGTTCACCGTGGAGCGGGAAACCGACTTCGCTCTCCAGACGGGATATCTCGGCGTCCGACGCTCCCGGGCGGAGTGCGGAATAATCGCCCGGCGCGTTCCGCCGAAGCCACTCCTCGAATCGGCGCCACAGTTCCTGCATGATGTTCGTCCCGTCCCTTGTGGTTCCCGCGCCCAACAGCCGAGCCGTCAGTTCCTCGTGCCACGGTAGCCCGCACGTCCGGCGGTCGTACGGGCTCCGGCCGGGATCAGTAGCCGTGGATCATCTTGTAGGCCACCTCGGGGAGGAACTGGCCGGCCGAGGAGCCGCCTCCGACGCCGCAGTCTCCGTCGGACTCACCCGGCGCCTTGATCCACAACAGCATCTCGGCGCCCCCGCCCAGCTGGGTGGGCGTGCCGATGCGGCGGCCCGAGGGGTTGCACCACTCGCCGTTGGAGCCGTTGCCGTTGCGGCTGGTGTCCACGACAAACGGCTTGGTGTAGCCGTAGCGGGCGCTCAGTTCACGGTTGACGGCGTTGCCGTAGGCGGTGTTCTCGCCCGTGGTGAAGTAGTTGGAGACGTTCAGCGAGAAGCCGTGGGCCTGCGGGAGGCCGGCCTCGTGCAGCCGGCGGGCCATGGTGGTCGCGTCGGTCCAGCCAGGGTTGCCGGCGTCCATGTAGACCCACGTGTTGGGGGCCCGGCGGCTGAACTCGGAGAGGGCGCCGCTGAGCATGGCCTCGCGCTCGTCGATCTGCGCCTGGTTCATGCAGCCGTAGTCACCGAGGGAGTCCGGTTCCAGGATGACGACGGCCGGACGGTCCCCGACACCGCCGGCGAACTGGGATATCCAGTTCGCGTAATCGGACGGCGAGGAGGCGCCGCCCGCGGAGTGCCCGCCGCAATAGTCGCGGTTGTAGACGTTGTAGGCGACGAGGATGGGCAGCTTGTCCCGGCTGCCCGCGGCGCCCGCGTACTCGCCGGTGGCGGGGCCGATGGCACCGCTCCAGGAGCCGAACCAGCGGGCCATCGGGGTGTTGGCTATCGCGGAGTCGATCTCGGCGGCCCGGCCGTCGCCGGGGTTGGCGGCGACCCACTGCTTGGCGCTGGACTCGGGGTTCACATAGAACCCGTTGGTCATGGTGGTCGGGTCGGCCGCGTGGGCGGACGGGGCGAGGGTGAGCGCCAGCGGCAGGGCTAACAGCGCTGCCGCCAGGGTGCGGAGTCTGCGGCGCATGTCTGTACCTCGGTTTCGTGGGGGATGCGCCGCCCGCCCTCGTCCCGAGCGTGCGGCGCGCTGAAGGAAGTGCGGTGGTGCGCCGGCCCCGCACGGCGACGGGCTTTCCGGGCCGACCGGCGGGGACGACATGCGCGAGATGCGGCAACAAGACTGGAAGCGCTTCCAGTTGGGAGCGCTTTCAACGCCGAACCCCGGCATGTGACCGGTATCGTTGTGCCGCTCCGTTTCCCCTGTCAAGGGGTCCTGCTCCGAGGACCGGCGATGCGGCCGAAGGGGAAGGGCACGAGACTGGAAGCGGTCCCAGTTTTCGCCCCTCGGGGCCTTCTCCCCGGGTCCGGCCCCCCTCCGCGAGACGGGAGCGCCCGCATGGGCGAGGATGGGACGCCGTCCGGTCGGCAGGGAGAGAATCGAGGCCATGGCAGAGGATGCGCCGCGTCGGCAGCCGACGCTTGACGAGGTGGCCGGACTCGCCGGCGTGTCCCGTTCCGTGGCCTCGCGGGCCCTCAACAACGCCCCGCACGTCAGCCGGGCCAAACGCGAGGCCGTCGAACGGGCCGTCCGGCAGCTCGGTTACGTGCCCAACCCGACCGCCCGGGCGCTGGCCACCCGGCAGACAGGGGCGGCCGCCCTGGTCGTCTCCGGAGAGGATCCCTCGATCTTCGCCGATCCGTTCTACGCCCAGGTGATCGTCGGGGCGTCGGCCGCCCTGGAGGAGGCCGACCTGCATCTGATGCTGTGTCTGGCCGCCTCCGACCGGGGACGCAAGCGGGTGGAGGAGCTCTTCCGGTCCAAGGTCGCCGACGGCGTGATGCTGATGGCACTGCGCGAGGACGATCCGCTGGCCCGGATGGCGGAGGAGGCGGCGGTGCCCGTCGTGTTCGGCGGCCGGCCGGTCGGTGCGGTGCCCCGCTGGTACGTGGACGTCGACAACACCGGCGGGGCGCGCGAGGCGGCCGAATACCTGGTCTCCCTCGGCCGGACGCGCGTGGCCGCGCTCTGCGGGCGCATGGACACCGAGGCCGGACGTGCCCGGTACCGCGGGTACCGGGACGCCATGCTGGCGGCCGGTCTCGACCCGTTCCCGCCGCGGGAGGGGGACTTCACCGAGAGCAGCGGGGCCGCCGCCATGGCCGCGCTGCTGGCGGAACACCCCGACGTGGACGCGGTGTTCGCCGCCAACGACAACATGGGGGTGGGAGCGCTGCGCACGTTGCGCGGGGCCGGCCGGAGGGTCCCCGACGACGTCGCCGTGGTCGGCTTCGACGACCTGGCCCCCGCGCGGGCCTCCGATCCGCCCCTCACCACCGTGCATCAGCCGATACAGGCCCTCGGGCGGGAGATGGCGCGCATGCTCGCCGCCCTCGTCAACGGGCAGGCCCCCACCCCGCTGATCCTGCCCACCCGCCTGGTCGTCCGCGCCAGCGCCTGACGGCCGGGCAGCCGCCGGAGCGGGGTGCCGCCGCCGTCGGGTTCACGCCCGGTGGTGAACCTCTTGCGCCGGACAGCACGAACCGGAAGGTGCGGCCCCGTCGGCCTGTGGGTCACGCGAGGCCCGCGTCCCGGCAATGCCTCATCGCGCCGAACATCCCACCAGGTCAGCGCGGAGACGTACCAGGATCTCCCGGCCCGCCGAGCAGCACTGGCCGCGATCCGGGTCGCCCAGCAGTCTCTGTGGTGCCGGTCCGGCGGCGTGGTCACCCGCGTCGCACCTCCGGCCGTACACGGCGGGAACAGATCTCCGAGCGCACCGAGGAGCACCGCCCCGGGGACAGCGGAACGGGGGTGGTGCACCGCACCACCGGCGACCAGCCGGCCGGCGCGGGATTCCGGCGACCGGATCTGCATCGCCCCGTGTCCGTCCACCATGGGATTCGACGAGAGGTAGACAAAGTGACACACACACGTTCGCGGGTGCTCCGTTCTCTGCTGGCCGTCACTCTGGCCGCCGGGGGAATGACGGCGGCGACCGCCGTGCCGGCCGCCGCCGCCCCCGCACGGGCCGAGGCGTGCTACGACCACAGCGTCGGCTACGAGACGGTCCGGAGCGGCGAGCTCCACCGGTGGCCGCGCACCGGCTGGGCGACGACGAGCCGGTACTGCGCGGACATCAACGTCAAGGCCAACTTCATGACCGACGTGCGCGTCTGCTTCCGCAAGACCGGCCGGTGCAACTCCTGGAAGACCGCCTACGGCAGCACCTGGATCGAGGCCGCCACCGGAGTCCTGGACGGTACCTCCTACATCCTGCAGTTCTCCAGCTACAGCGCGGGACTGGCGTCGGCCTGACCGCTCCCGGTCATCGCCCGGAGTCGTGCCCGACCGGCGCCGAAACCCAGAACGAAGGGGCACGGGCGGCGGCCGGCCGGGGCGCGGCGCGAAGCCGTCGAGCGTGCCGTGCCGCACGACCCGGATATACCTCGCATGGCCGCACCATGCCGCCGGGCCCCGGAGCTGTCATGACAGCTCCGGGGCCCGGCGCTTCGCAGGCCGCGGCGGGCGGATGACGGTGCGTCAGCCGCTGGTGGTCCATTTGTGCCACCGGCCGTTGTAGTGGCAGTTCTGCCAGTAGTGGTAGTCGGCGTTGTTCACGTAGACGACGATGCAGCGGCGCCGGTCGCCGGTACCGTTGTGGCCCAGCATGTTGTCGGCACGGCCGTTGCCCGGCATCTCCCTCCAGCCGCCGGCGTTCTTCCACGTGTGCCAGATCGTGCGGTTCGGAGCGATCACGAAGACCTCGTCGGTCCGGCCGTCCTCGTTCCAGTCGACGTAGCCGGCCTTCAGGTCCGTGCCGCACTTGTAGTAGCCCTGGTGGCCCCAGGCCGTGACCGGGCACCGCGCCGCGGCGGCCGAGGGCGCGCCGGTGGCGGCCGGCGCGGCCTGCGCCGTGCCGGCCAGGGTCGCCATGGCCGCCAGGGCCGTGGCCGCGGCGAGGAACGTCCTGGTGGTGACAGTCATGAGTCCTCCCCCGCCCCGCTCAGCACACCACGGTGCGGTCGTAGCGGCCGCCGACGGTCCGGAAGAGCCAGCCGGACCCGTTCCGCATGGACGTGCACCCGCTGTCCGACCAGTACTTGACGACCACCTTGACGCGCATGGTCTTGCCGCAGAAGTTGCGCAGGTGGACCCGGACTCCGCCATCGGGATTGTTGGTGACACTCGTGCGCTCGATGCACGCGGGTGCGGTCCCGGCGGCGGTGACCAGCCCGGCGCCGGCGCCCTGGCCGGCGGCGGCCCGGTCCGCGGCCGTGGCGCCGCCCGTGAGGCCGGCGGTGAGCGCGGCCACCGCGGCCGTTGTGGCGACGACAGACGTCATCCTGTTCATGGTTTCCCCCTTGTCGGTGATGGCCGGAGAGCGGTGCGGGCGGTGGATCCGCCCGCCGTCCGGCTCGGCTCCACCGAGATTGCCGGACAATCCGGATGCGGGTCAGCAGCGCCGGGCCGGCCGGGACACCGTGGGACGTCCCCGGTGCCAACCTGCGGAGATGTCAGGCGGGACGCCGGATCGCCGGGACGCCGGAACGCTGTGGGGGTGGCCGAACCGGCATGGGCGCGTGGGTGACCGTGGGCCGGAAGCCTGCGCCGGGGCTCTCCGCCGCCGGAACATGGAAGGCGGTGAAGGCCCTCGGGCCCGGACGACGCCTACGGAGCAAGCCATGCGGCGCTGGAAGGAACTGCCGGATTCGCTGGATCAGAGGGTCCGGCAACTGGTCGTACAGCTGAGGAGATTGAAGGACCGCAGCGGGCTGAGCCTCGCCTCGCTCGCGGCCAAGACCGAGTACAGCCGGTCGTCGTGGGAGCGCTGTCTGAACGGGAAGGCGCTGCCTCCCCGTCATGCGCTGGAGAAGCTGGCACGGATCACGGGGACGGAGCCGACCCGGCTGCTGGTCCTGCACGAGGTGGCCGAGAAGGCGTGGCAGGAGCGGTCCGCGCCCTCGCCGTCGGCCGGCACGGAGGACGGAACCGGCGCGGAGGACGGGCGGAAAGACGGGCCGGACGGGCGGGAAGCGCGGAACGGGCAGAACGGGACGCGCCGCGGCCGGGCCGCCCCGGCGGGCGACGGGCGCCGGCCGGGGATCTCCAGGCCCGCCGCCGCGGCCGCCGTCGCGGCCGCCGCGCTCGCCGGGCTGTGCGCTGGACTGCTGCTGGGCACACCGCTGAGCGGTGACCGCCACAGCGGGGCGGCGGGCACGGCGCTCGGCACACCGACCGCGCAGCCGAGTTCCCCCGCCCCGGCCTCGTCCGCCGGCAACGGGCGGGGGCGGTACGTCTTCGAGCCGGGCAAGTCCTACCCCTGCGAGGTCCGCAGGTCCGGCGGCCGGGACGGCGGCGCCCTGGTCGCGGGGTACAGCTCAACACGCACCGCCGTCCTCGCCGGGCCGGGCTGGGACGTCGTGGAGGCCCAGTGCCTGCTCCAGCACCGCAGGATGGACCCGGGCATCGTCGACGGGGTCTACGGTCAGCAGACGATCGCGGCCGTGATGCGGCTGCAGAAGCAGGCGGGGCTGCCGGCCGACGGTGTCGTGGGCCCGCACACCTGGCAGGTGCTGCGCGGATGACCACCCCCGCACCCGAGTGCACAGCCCTGGCCGAAGGGCTCCGGGCGGTCCGGGCCCGCACGGGCCTGAGCCTGGCGGCCCTGGCGCGGCGCACTCCGTACAGCAAGTCGTCCTGGGAGCGCTATCTCAACGGCAAGCTGCCGGCTCCCCGGCAGGCCGTCGAGGCGCTCTGCGCGATGGCGGGGGAGCCTCCCGGGCGGTTGCTGGCGCTGTGGGAGCTGGCTGACGCCGAGTGGAGCGGACGCGCCCGCTCCGCCGCTCCGCCACCGGCCACCCCCGGTCCGGGAACACCGGCGCCGCCGGCCGCCCCGGGCCCCGCCCCGCCGGGAGCCGGGCGGACGGCCACCCGGCCCCGGCCGCGGCGGCTGCCGGTTCTCGGCGCCGGAGCCGCCGTGGCGGCCGCCGTGATCACGGCCGCGCTGTGGCTGCCGGGCCAGCCCTCCGGCCGTCCGGGGGCATCAGCCTCCCCGGCGCTGGATCCGGCCCCCGGCTGCCGGGGCGAGGCCTGCGACGGACAGGACCCCGACCGCATGGCCTGCGGACTGCCCGGCCGGGCCGACGCGCTCGGTCCGCCCCGCCGCACCAGCACCGGCGCACGGGTGGAGATCCGGTACAGCACGGTGTGCGACGCGGTGTGGGGCCGGGCCTGGCACACGCGGGTCGGGGACGCGGTCGAGGTCTCGGTGCCCGGCGCGACGCCGCGCCGGGCCGTCATCCGGACCGCGGCGGACACGCGCGTCTACCGCTTCACCGCGATGCTGGGCGGCGTCGACCGGACCGGTCTGCGCGTCTGCTTCCTGCCGGCCGGCGGCACGGCCCGCGAGTGCTATCCGGCGTGACACGAACGCGGGCGGAGGCGTGTACGGCGGTCCCGCGGCACCGCGGGGTCGTCCCGGCGCCGGCGGCCCCGGACGCGGCTCCGCTCGCCGCTGCCGGCGCCGGGACGGGAGCGGTCCCCCGGCACCGGCGAGGGGTTCCGCCGGCCGGGGCGGTTCACCCGGGCGCGGGCACGGGCGCGGATGCCGGTGCCGGTGCCGGTGCCGGTGCGAGGAGCACCGCGCGGACGGTCTTGCCGCTGGGCGGGTGGGGGACGGTCTCCCAGTGGTCGGCGAGGGCGGCGACGAGCGCCAGGCCGCGGCCGCCGGTGCTGAGCGCGTCCGGTTCGTTGTCCCTCGGGAGGAGTTGGGGGCGGAGCTCCCCGCGGGCGTCGGAGACCTCGACCCGGAGGCGGCCGGACGGCGGGTCGAGGACGAGCGTCAGCCGGAAGCAGCGGCCGGGCAGACGGCCGTGCAGGACGGCGTTGTTGGCCAGTTCCGCGACGACGGTCTCGGCACGCTCCGTGAGCTCCTGTGGAACGCCCCAGGAGCGCAGCTCGGTCACGGCGAGGAGCCTGGCGAGCCGGGCGCCGCGCCGCGTGGACGACAGAAGCTGCGTGAACGTACTGGTGAGCGAGCCGACTTGGGGTAGCGCGTGGTTCATGACGCCAGAGTGGGCGCCGGATCCGCTCGAAGGCGAGCCGGGATCCCCGTACACCGGCGTGCGCGTACGGTCACCCGGGGTGGACCGTGCGACGGTGTCCCGTAACCCGGGTCGCGGGTGCGCGGGGCCCGCGTTCAACCCGGCGGTGAACTCCCGGCTCGCGCCCGGCGCTTGAGGAGACCACGGCAGACGGCGCGTGCGCCGCCGGGGCGCGGGCCGCCGTGATGCGCCGCTGCCCCGGTGGCGGTTCGGCGGGCCCGGCCGGCGCCCCGGGCCCAGGGCGGGCCGCGCCGCTTCCCCCCGTGGCGACGGCCCGCCCTCCCCCGTTCCCCGCTGTCCGGCGTCACACCGGACGGGGTGGGACAGACCTTAGGAAGCGTCGTGGACGGCGGGCAATGCGCACGGTGCGCAGTCCCGGCGGTGCGGCTGTTCACGGTGCACGGCCGGCGATGCGGAAGGCGTGGACCAGGTCGTGGGTGCCGGGGCCCGGGGTCAGAAGGGTGCGCTGCAGCAGCTGTTCGGCGGTGCGCAGGTGGGCGCGGACGGTGGTGCGGCTGATGCCGAGGTCCCGAGCCGTCCGCTGGGCATCGGTGCCGGCCTCGACCCAGGCACGCAGCGTCCGGTGCAGGGCGCCGTCCGTGCCGGACCGCAGGGGCTGGAGGAAGGCATGGGCCCAGGTGACGGCCGCTTCGGTGGACAGCAGACCGTCCACCGAGGGCGCCGGCGGCGGCTCGGCCACGGCGCCGCCGTCGGGCGGCGGGAGATCGCTGATCGCCAGGGCCAGGGCCAGTTCGGCGCGGCCGCGGGGGTCCCGCAGGTCGAGGCCGAGGGCGTCTTGGGCCCGTCCCAGATGGGCGGTGACGGTGTTGCGGCTGACGTCGAGCAGCCGCGCCACCCCGGAGCGGGGGAAGTGGAGGGCGAGGCTGACGATGTCGAGGGTGAGCCGGGGGGCCGCCCTGATCGGCTCCAGGAAGGCGCCGGCCCAGGCGTGGGCTTGCTGACGAGGGAGCAGCCCGGCCAGTGGCGGCCGGCCGTGGTAGTCGGCGACCCGTTCGGGCGTGTGGCGGGCGACGGCCAGGGCGTGGCGGGCTTGGTCGTAGGCCTGCGCGGTGGCCGGCAGGGGCACGGGGGCGCTGATGCCCAGCGCGTAGTCCGGGTTGTCCCGCACCAGTGCCCGCAGGGGCGCGGCCAGGCCGCCGTCCGCACGGCCGGCGTCGTCGTCCGGGGGCAGGAGGCAGATGAGGTGGTCGTCGTAGACGGGGCACCGCACCATCAGGCCGCGTCCGTGATAGCCGGACTCGTCCTCGTAGGCGTCGGTGAGCCTGCCGCGGTCCGCGGGCGGGCAGCGCAGCAGGTGGACGCGCAGACGTTCGGCGTCCAGCAGCGGCGGAACGGCGCCTGCCGTCATCCGGCGGGCCAGCGTCGGTTCTCCGGTCATCAGGGCTGCGAGAATCGCCAGGCGGAGCCGTGCTGCCGCCCGCTGATAGCGGAGGGCGAGCTCGTCGGCCCGCCGGGCACGTCGCAATACCTCCATCACGGCGCCGACGTGGGACGTCAGTCCCAGCGCCTCCCGCGTGAGCGGCTGCGGGCCGGCCACCACCAGCACCGGGCGCGGCACTTGCTGCCCCAGCGCTTCGCACCGCACATGGAACGCGCCCGCCTGCGAGGCCGCGGCGGCCAGGTGTCCGCCGGACAACCGCGTGAGCACCGGATGGAGACCGCCGAGGATGTCCGGCGGAAACCGGGCCGTGGAAGCCTCCACCGTGCCTCCTCGGTCCACGAGGGCGATCTCCGCGCCGAGTTGCCGCCCCAGCCAGTCGATCAGCGTCCGCGGGCCGGGAGCGGGACCGGCGCCCCGGCGGGCACGGGAACTCAGCTGACGCAGCAACTCATCGAGTACCTGGGGTGTCGACACGGCCATCCTCCGCCGGCTCGTCCGCCGCCTTGTCCGGACCGGTCGGCGCGCACTCCCCCGAGGCCCGCGAGGACCGGCGGATCTCCGCGCGGGCTCCATGAGCGCCTGACCGGCCTGCCTGCTCGTACGGCGTCCGATCCTACGGGGAGACCTTCCCCCCTCGGTGGCGGCGAGGCCTCGCCCGCGGACGGGCCATGGTCCTTCAGACCGGAGCACATGGCACCGATCCCGTCCGGGTCAGCACCTCGGTCTCCTCTCGTCGGAGGATCTCGGTCACTGCCCGGCGGTCGCCCCGCACACCCCGTACAACCCCTCAGGCTCACCAGAGGTCATATCCGAGCCCACAGGTATCTCCTGAAAGGAACCCATGCCCCAGTCCCACCACGAGCGCTCCCGGCGTCCCGCCGTCCTGGGTGCCGCCTCCGTCGCGGCAGCCCTGGCCGCCGGCCTGCTCATCGCCCTGCCCGGCACCGCCGGCGCCGCGCCCTCCGGTCTCGCCGACGACTTCAACGGTGACGGCTACCGCGATCTGGCGAGCGCCGCGCCGGGTGCCGTCGCGAACAGCAAGGAGAAGGCGGGCGCCATCGTCGTCAACTACGGCTCGTCGGGCGGGATCAGCGCATCCCGCAAGAAGATCACGTCGCAGAGTTCCTCCGGTGTTCCGGGCGCCTCCGAGGCGGACGACCGGTTCGGCACCGAGCTGGCGCACGGCGACCTCAACAACGACGGCTACGGCGATCTCGTCGTGGGCATCCCCCTGGAGGATGTCCCCGGGGACATCGACCGTGGCACGGTGACGATCCTGTGGGGCAGCTCGTCCGGTCTGTCCGGCGGCACGACGATCAGCGATCCGAACGCGTCGGGCCACGACCGGTTCGGCCAGTCCCTCGCGGTCGGCGACTTCACCGGCGACGGCAGGACGGACCTGGCGGTCGGCTCCACCGGCAAGGACGTGTGGATCTTCAAGGGCGGCTTCACCACGTCGGGCGGCGCGGCGGGGAAGCTGCGCTTCGACGCACACATCGAGTCCGGCGGGCACCCCAGGGGCGCCGTCCAGCTGGCCGCCGGGGACTTCGACGACGACGGGGCGGACGACGTGGTGGTGGCGTCCTCCGCGGGCAACTTCGTCTACCGGGGCGCCTCGACCGGGCCCACGCTGCAGACCGAGGTGGGCACGGGGTACGCGGGCGCGCTCACCGTGGCCGACTTCGACCTCGACGGGCACGACGACCTGGTCGTCGGCAACGACTTCGTCGGAGTCCTGGACGCGACGGCGGACGGTGGTTACGTCACCGTGTACCCCGGCGGCGCGGCGGGCGTCGACGCCTCCCGCGGCACCGTCTTCAGCCAGGCCACCGAGGGTGTGCCGGGGGCGGACGAGTCCAACGACTCGTTCGGTGGCGCGCTCGCCGCGGGCGACGCCGACGGCGACGACTTCCCGGACCTGGCGGTCGGTGCCTACTTCGAGACCATCGGCTCCGCCTCCCACACCGGTAACGTCTGGGTGCTGCGCGGCGGCCCCTCCGGCCTGACCGCGACCGGCGCCACGTCCTTCAACCAGGGGACCTCGGGGGTACCGGGCGCCAATGAGTCGTCCGACTGCTTCGGCGGCGTCGTCCACCTCGCCGACCTCACCGGGGACGGCCGCGCCGACCTGTCCGTCGGCGCGGCCGGCGAGAACAGCGACGACGGAGCCGTGTGGATGCTGCGCGGCGCCTCGGGCGGCATCACGACCTCCGGCGCGGTGAGCTTCAGCGGGCCGACCGTGGGCATCGCCCGCTCCGGGGACGACCCCATGTTCGGGGACACCATGTCGGGCTCCTGAGCACGGAGAACGACAGCCGGAGGGGGCGGCACCGGAGGATTCCGTGCCGCCCCCTCCGTTGTGCCGACTCACGACGTGGTGCGCGGTGCGCCATGGCCGGCGGCATCGGCGTCGCCCATCGCACCCCAAGTCCCGGAGATCAGTGTTGTGCGGCGAACATCGCTTCGATCTCCTTGAGCACGAGGTCGGGACGGTCCGTCGGCAGCTCGTGGGAAGTGCCCTTGGCAGTGACGAGCGTCCGGTTCGGCGCCTGCCGGGCGAACGAGGCGGCGGCGTCACGCCAGCGCTGGGCGTCTTCAGGAGACCCGGCGAACGGAGTCTTCTCCGAAACCATGACCGTTACCGGCACCGAAGCCGGCCACGTCACCTTGTGGAACGCCTTGTGCGCCGCGGCGAAGCCCTCTGCGGTGGAAATCAACTGGCGGTTCTCCGGCTTCTCAGGGTCCTTCTTCGCCGCATCAACTTCCGGCTGAGCCCCGGCCACGAGACGAGGAATCTGCTCGTCCGTGAAGAACTGCGGGAGATGGGCATCGACCAGGACCGCGCCGGACAGCATCTCCGGGTTGTCCTGGGCGAGGTAGTTCGCGATCTCCCCGGCCTGGGAGTGAGATACCAAGGTCACGTCCTTGGCGATGCCCAGTTGCTTGAGTCCCGCCTTGAGGTCGCTGACGGCGCTCCGCACCTTCCACGCGCCAGGCACCACGTCGCTCTTGCCGAGACCGGCCCGGTCATACGTGATGACGGTGGCACCGGTGGCCGCGTGAAGCTTGGGGACGATGTCCTTCCACTGCGTGGAGTACTCACCGCCGCCCGAGTCCAGGACGATGGTGGAGCCGTTGCCCTGCGTGGACTTCCGCCCACGACCGGCATGAGCACGCTGCGCACCGGTCACACCAGCCCCTTGACCAGTAACGTCAAGGTGGCGAAGGCTCTGTGCGGGCCTGCTGCCGCAGCCATCGCTGTGCGGGGTCGTTGTCCAGTCGTGGATGCCAGAGCATCAGATAGGTCATGGTGTCGATGACTTCGGGGGCGGGCACGACGTGCAGTGCTGCACCGTGTCCCGGGGTACCGGCGTTCAGAAGTCGTTTCGGCAGTGTGGCGACGAGTGCCGTTCCGGCGACGGCCTGCAGGGCCGCGTAGTGGTAGGGCACCGTGAGGCCGACGGTACGTTCCACGCCTGCCCGGCGCAGGCTCGCGTCGACGACACCCTGCCGGCCGTGGGAGACATCGACCACGACGTGGACGGCGCGCAGATAATCGGCAAGGTCGAGCGCGGTACGGCCGGCCGGCGCGTGCTCACGGTCCATCACGCAGACGAACTCCTCGGTGAACAAGGGCTCGGCGCGCAAGGAGGCCGGCGGTTCGGCGCCGAAGAACGCCAGATCCACCGTCCCGCGGTGGAGGTCGTCGAAAACTCCCTCGTGCCAGGACCGGTAGTGCAGCCGGGACTGAGGGGAGCGCTGCATGACGGTCCGGAACAACTCCTCGCCGATCACGGAGGCGGCGTAGTCGGTGCCGGTCAGCCGGAAGGTTTCCGTGGCGGTCCCGGGAGAGAATTCCTCGCGGGCGAACAGGTCGGCGATCTGCGGCAGCAGCACGGCGAGTTGCTGCCGCAACCGTTCGGCGCACGGTGTCAGCCGGTATCCGGAAGGGCTCCGGATCAGCAGGTCGTCGTTGAACGTCTCACGCAGGCGCCGCAGCGTACGGCTCATCGCGGGCTGACTCAGATGCACACGCCCGGCAGCGCGGGAAACATTCCGTTCTTCCAGCAGTGCTGCCAGGGGGGCGAGCAGGTTGAGGTCAAGGCGCTCGATATGCGTCACGCGCATAGCATTGCATGACAACTATGCATTGGACTGATGTTCTCGGCCGGTGCCATGGTCTCGGGTATGAACCCGAATCTGAACACGAGAATGCGTACGGCGATGGTGCCCTTAGCTCTCGCCGCGTCGGTGACGGTGGGCGGGGTGGCGGTACCCGCGCACGCGCAGGAAGGCCATCCGCCGGCGGCCGGCGCGGGGGTCGTCCCGGCCGATCCGCACTACGGGCGCGGGTGGCAGGAACTGCCGGGGATCAAGGGCGGCCCGCGCCAGGAGCACGGTGTGGCCGCACTCGGCGAGAAGATCTACGTGCTGGGCGGCATCGTCCCCCGGGCAGGCGGCGGCGTCACCACGGTCGACCGGGTCGAGGTCTTCGACACCCGCACCCGCCGCTGGTCGGAAGCGGCTCCGCTGCCGGTACCCATGAACCATCCGAACGTGGCGGTCGCGGACGGCAGGATCTACGTCCTGGGCGGGCTGACGGGCGGCGCTTCCTGGGAGGCCACCGGAGCGAGCTTCGTCTACGACGCGCAGAGCAACCGATGGTCTTCGCTGCCTCCGGTGCCGCGGGAGATGGCACGCGGCAGCGCCGCGATGGGGGTGAAGGGCCGGACGGTCTACCTCGCCGGCGGTATGCGGACGCTGACCCCGGGGCCCGGTGGCCTGCAGGACACGGTGGACACCGTGTCGGCGTACGACGTGCAGAGCGGCAGGTGGCGCGAACTGGCCCCGCTGCCGCAGGCCCGCGACCACGTCGGCGGTGCGATCGTCGGTTCCACGTTCTATGTTCTGGGCGGACGTGACCGGGGCCAGGTGAATGTGCGCGACACCGTCTTCGCACTGGACCTGCACACCGGACGGTGGGCCGAACGCGCCCCGATGCCGACCGCACGGGGCGGCCTCGCCGCCTCCGCGGCCGGCGGGAGGATCTACACCTTCGGGGGCGAGGGCAACCCGGCCCCGGGCTCGGACGGCGTTTTCGCCGAGACCGAGGTCTACGACGCCGCCCGCGACCGCTGGCAGCGCCTGGCTCCCATGCCGGTGCCACGCCACGGCACCGCCGCGGCGACCGTCAGCGGCACCGTCTACATCCCGGGAGGCGGCACCGCCGAAGGCGGGGCGCCGGTCGCCGTCAACGACGCCTACCGGCCGTCCGGGCACGGACACCGGCCCTGACCCGGAGCCTGCCCCGGAGCCTGACCCGGAGCCGGGGCCTGAGCCGGGGCCTGCGGGCTTCAGGCGCCGGGCTCTGCCGCACCGGACGGCCCGAACCGCCCGGGCTCCCGACGACGGTCGGCAGCAGGGTACGGCGCAGCGTGCGTTCCCGCAGGGGCACGGCTCAGACCGTGCTCGTCCCGCCGTCGATGCCGTTGGCGCCCGCGCCGTTGGCGCCCGCGTGCCGCAGCCGCTCGTTGTGCCAGGCGATGGCCCGTCGGAGCTCCGGCTCGTGCAGGCCGGTCCGGCGGCCGAGTTCCTCCAGGGTGAGCACGGGCCGGCCGGTGGTGAGAGCGCGGTTGACCTTCGCCGCCCAGAGTTCCTCCGGTACGAAGGGGCGGAGCCGGTATTCCTCACGGATCACCCCGAAGTGCTCCTCGCTGCAGGCAGTGACCGGGCGGAGGCCGTCGAACCACTGGCGACGGGGATGCGCGCAGGAGGAGTCCGGGACGTAGCCGCTCACCGCCTCGTCCTCCGGGAAGGTCCGCGCGCACAGATCGCACAGTTCCAGAGGGGCGGGGTCCACGCGGCGGCGGTCCTTCTTGCGCTTCCACATCTTCCACATCCTGACTCCAGGGTTGGCGGTACGGCGGGTCACCTCGTCGGCGGGCAGCGGCGAGCGGCCGGGCCGGGGCTCCGGCGGGTCCGGTGAACGCCGCTGCCGGGAGGGCCCCGGGCCACGGCCGGCGCGTCCCTGCGGCCGTCCTCGTGTGTACCCGGACCCGGGCGGCCGAAGCAGGGCCGCTACCGGGACCGCGCTCCGGGCCGGGGCCGGGACCGGGGAACGACCCGGTCGGCGCCGATCCGGAGCACCCCCGGTCCGTGGGGCCGGGCCAGCGGGCGGCTGTCGACTCGCGGCCCAGCCGACGGTCCGCAGCAGGGCCTCCGGCGGTTGCCAGCTGTCGGGGCGGGTGTGCTGGACGACGCCGGGCGCGTCGCTCATCAGGACCGGGCACGGCGAGACGGTGGCGTTCCGGACTCCCGGGGAGGTGTACCGGCCGCGTTCCGCGGTATCCGTTCGGGAAGCCGTACACCGGGTCTGGAGAGGAAGAGCAGCGTGCGCGCACTGACGGTCCGACCGGGTCACAGCGGTTCCCTCGCGGTGCGGGAGGTGGAGGAGCCGAGGCCGGCGCCGGGTGAACTCCTGGTCCGCGGCATCGCCCTAGGGGTGTGCGGCACGGACCGCGAGATCGCCGCCGGCGAGTACGGCCGGGCCCCCGGGGGCCGGGATCTGCTGGTGCTGGGCCACGAATCACTGGGCCGGGTCGAGGAGGCACCGGTCGGCAGCGCTTTCGCCGTCGGCGACCTGGTCGCGGGTGTGGTGCGGCGCCCGGACCCGGAACCGTGCGGCGCGTGTGCGCACGGCGAGTTCGACATGTGCCGCAACGGGCGCTACCGGGAACGCGGTATCAAGGAACTGGACGGCTACGGCGCCGGACTCTGGTGTGTGGAGGACGACTACGCCGTGGCGGTCGACGCGGATCTGGGTCTTGCGGGCGTCCTGCTGGAACCGGCCAGTGTCGTCGCCAAGGCGTGGGAGCAGATCGAGCGCGTGGGGGCCAGGGCCTGGTTCGAGCCCCGGCGTGTCCTGGTGACCGGCGCCGGCCCGATCGGTCTGCTGGCCGCCCTGCTCGGAATGCAGCGCGGGCTGGAGGTCCACGTCCTCGACCGGGTGACGGACGGACCGAAGCCCGGGCTGGTCCGCGATCTGGGGGCCACCTACCACAGCGGCGCGGTGGACGACGTGCTGTCAGCCGTGCGTCCGGACGTCGTCGTGGAGGCCACCGGTGCCGGACAGGTGGTGTTCGCCGCCATGCACGGCACCGCCGCCTACGGCGTGGTCTGTCTCACCGGCGTGTCACCCGCCGGACGCCGGCTGACCGTCGACGCCGGCACGGTGAACCGCGAGATCGTGCTGGAGAACGATGTCGTGGTGGGCTCCGTCAACGCCAATGGCCGGCACTTCCGGCAGGCGGCCGACGCCCTCGCACGGGCCGACACGGACTGGCTGCACCGGCTCATCACCCGCCGTCTGCCGCTCGACCGGGCGGCCGAGGCTCTGGAGCAGGGTCCGGACGACGTCAAGGTGGTGATCACGCTGGAGGAATGACGCCACCGGCCGGGCAGGAAGGCACGCCCACGCGGCTGCAGCGGAGGTTCGGCGGCCCGGGTCGGCTGTGCTTGCCCATGCGCTCGATGGTCTCCGGCGCGACCGTCGACGGCCGGGCGGTGGCGCAATCCTGCGTCCTCGTGCACCCCTCGCCGACGGCGGCTGTCCGTATGGCTGCGTCGCGTCGGTCAGAGCGGTGAACCGCGAGACCGCCAGTGCGCGGAGTCGACGCGGGCAGCGACGCCGTGGACGTCGCCGATGGACACTACGACCTGGCGATCTCTCGTCGGAGCTGGTGGGTGAAGCGGCGGAGGAGTTCCAGCGTCTCCCTGTGTTCGGCCTTGCGGTCGGCTCTGCCGTTGCTGGGCCGGGCCTTCCAGACCCGGCGTGCGAGGGCGTTGGCGAGATCGACGGTCTCGTCGGCGCACAGGAGGTAGAGGGCTGACCGCGCTTCCTGCATCCGGTCCGCCAACTCGTTGGCTCCCGGACCGTCGTCACCCAACTGTGTTTCACGAAGGTGGTCGAGCAGCGCCGATACAGCGGTGTTGAAGCCGATCCCGGCCTTGAGTTTCTGTTCGCGGAGCCACATGCGGTCCTGCCGGCGTGCGGTGAACCATGAACCGAACACGGCCCCCATGAGGCCGATACCGGCCCCGATGGCCACGGACAGGATGTTCTCCACGGTCGGCCCCCCTGGCACACAGAGGACACCAGGCTACCGAAGCCGTCTCGAGGGGGTCAGCGTTTGACGCGGCTGCGGATGGCCAGGACGGCCAAGCCGAGGAGGACGGGTTCGGCGAGGCGGGAGGCCATCTCGGTGTAGGTGCCGGCGGTGGTCAGGTCCTGGCCGGAGGAGCGGAAGACCACCGAGTTGATCACCACGCGCAGAGCCTTCTCGAACCGCTCGGTGGTGACCCGCTCCGGCCAGGGGCCGGTGGGGTTGACCGGGTCGGGGGTGTCAGTGGTCAGGGTGACCTCCTGCCCGATACGGCGACCTGGCGGCCGGCACGCAGACGTCGGACAGGGCGATGAGAAGCGGGGCTTATTCACCGACCTGAAGGAACACGAGTTCTGCGTCCTTGCGATCCCCTTGCGCGGGCGGCAACACCGCTACCCCACCACGGCACGCCCGGCCCCCGACGTCCAAGCCGAGGGCCGCTGCGGTAGGCGCCCGAGCCGTCTCCTCAGCGCTCCCGCGCGTACGTCACGATCCACGACACGGCGAGAGCGACCCCGAGAACCCCAACGCCGAGGATGCCAAGAGCCGTCCAGATCCCCTTGCCGTCCACCGCAGCGCGCACCCCACCAGCAAGCCCGCCGACGGCCATGCAGACGCCGAGGACCAACGCCCGCGAAGTCCGGGGTCTCAGCCAGTGCCCCACGCTCGGGCGGCGGCGATCAGGCGGCGGCGGGCCTGCGGAGTGCGTCATCGGTACCTCACCTTCCCCGGTGCTGCTGGAGCCTCCACAGAGGTATCGCCCGGCGCCTTCTTCGACGGGGTGTAGTAGAAGTCGATTCCCGTCGCCACCACGGCGACCGGTGCGCCGAATATCTTCCCACCGAACTTGCCGATCGTGTTGATGAAGGTAGGGCGGTGGTGTTTCCCTTTTACGTCGCTCAGGAGTGAACCCTTCTCGAGGTGCTTGCTGGCCTCCCCGGCGGCGAATGAGGGCGTGCCACCGATGAAGCCCTGGACCGCGCCGTTGAGGTCTCCGCGCAGGAGCGCCTCGCTCCCGCCCATCCAGGAGCGGTAACTGAGGAACTCGGCAACGGGCTTGACGGTACCGCTGCCCCACTTGCCGGGAGGCGCGTACTCCGTCGTGTCCAGCTTCGTGCGGGCTGCTTGCTCCATGCCCGTCTTCGCGTCCTTCAAGGAACCGTAGTGCGCGCTGCTGAACTCGTTCGGGTCCTTGGTGAGGTCCGCCAGACCCCAGGCGCAGAGCGCGTCCGCGTCGGCAGCGCGCTGGAGTAGGGCCTCCAGTCGACTGATGAGTGCGTCGACGTCTCCTTGGGCGGCATCGGAGCCCTCAGGGTGCGTGATGACCCCGTCCGGGGCGATTTTGAGGCCGTGGGGTGGATTCTGGTAGATCGCCTCGAGTTCGGACTGGGCCTTCGTCAGCTCCCTGTAGGCGCCCTTGAGCAGATTGGTGATGCTCTCGGCCTGGATCACCGCGTCCTGGAACTCGGCCGCCGTCCTGGTGACGAACGGCTTGGTGACGCCGGCGTTCTCACCTTTCCAAGCCGTCCCGTTCGTATAGGTCCTCATGTCGCCAGCGTCCTTGGCGAGTTCCTTGAGCTTCCCGACCATGGCGACCCAATCGTCGATCGCCGAGCCGAGTGGCTTCGTTTTCAGATGGAGAAGCTGCTGGAACACCAGCACCGGGCACCTCGCCTGAGCAGGAGGACGGAGAAGAGGAAGAAGGGGGTGGACGTGCACAGAGAGCAGTTCACATGATCGGTCCCTGTGCCTTCGGTACCGAAGGTCTGGCTTCGTCCTGGGGGACGACGTAGTAATCGGAGATCTTGGACGCGCTGATCCGGGTGGCGATCCATGCGTCTTCCTTCTTCCTCGACGTCTTCGAGTAGTCGAGGTGATTGGAGATGTGCGCGCAGGCGTCGAGCAGGGTTCCGACCTGCTTCGCCCACGCCTTGGACGCGGCGGTCAGCGCCTTGCCCATCTCCAGCCCGTCCGACCCCAGGCTCGTCCCGGCGGCCTCGCTCGCGGTCTGGGCGTGCTTGCCGTCAGCGCTCAGGTTGGTGTGCAACTGGTAGGCGAAGTCGCCGATCTTGCCGAGCTCGTCGTCGTGGATGACGAGGTCCGCGTCGGACGGTGCCGGGTGCGGGTCCATCGTGGACGCACCGTTCAGCTGTAGACGGGCGGCGGCCTCCGCTTTGAGACCGGCCCACTCTTCTGCGAAGGACATGAGCTTCCTGATGATCGCGATGGAGAGGCCGATGGCTGGTGAGCTGGTGCCACTGATGTGCAGTATGGGAACTACTGACCGATCCTAGTGCTACGACCGGAGATCTCTTGATGAGCCTCCAGCTGTGTCGTCGACCGGCATGATGCTGCGCATGACGGCTGAGTGGACACCAGAGTGGGGTGTCGAACTCTCGGGGCCGACTGTCGCATTGGGGTGTCCGTTCAACCGGCGGAGCCATGACGAGCGCTCGCCCAGCCCGTCGAGCGGCTGTCGGCGGAGCCGCCAAGGAAGAACCGGGTAACACTGTCGGAGGGGCCGGGCATGTCCGACCGCATGGTGCGCTGAGCGGTTGGGCATGGGACGCCGGGTCCCCGCATTCCTCCACGCTGTGCCATGTGGCCGCCGCGCTCCGCTCCCAGGCTCCTCCTCGCCGTCCCGCAGGCCGCGTCTTCTCCCGCCTCAGCCCCGTGCCCCGACCCGCGAGAAGTGACGAACGGGAGCCGCCGAAGCGGCCCTTGCGGCGGTCCCGGCCGAAGACGCGCAGATCATTCTCTGGGCGCCGCGGAGCCGGGCGGGGTCATCGTTTGACGCGGCTGCGGATGGCGAGGACGGCCAGGCCGAGGAGGACGGGTTCGGCGAGGCGGGAGGCCATCTCGGTGTAGGTGCCGGCGGTGGTGAGGTCCTGGCCGGAGGAGCGGAAGACCACCGAGTTGATCACCACGCGCAGCGCCTTCTCGAACCGCTCGGTGGTGACCCGTTCCGGCCAGGGGCCGGTGGGGTTGACCGGGTCCGGGGTGTCGGTGGTCCAGGTGACCTCCTGCCCCACGGCGACCTGGCGGCCGGTGGTGGTCGGCTTCGGGTCGTCCACCGGCAGCCCCCACAGCAGCAGCGCGAGCAAGGTGACTGCCATGGCCCCCAGCAGCCAGGCCAGGGCGCGGCCGGCCCGCAGCCCGTACCCCGACAGCACCCAGTACGCGGTCAGCAGCGCCCGCTCGCCCCGGGAGCGGGTGGTGTCGTGGCGGCGCGTCTCGGACTCGCCGTAGTAGAAGTCGGCGGCGTCCGGCTCGTTCTTGCCGTCCTCCAGCGACTTGCGCACCTGCCGGTACAGCGCGGCCAGCGCGGCCGGCTTCAGCACGGGGGTGTCCTCCCGGGGCGGGGGCGTCCACCCCCGGTCCGCGGTGGGGCGCGGGCGCCGGGCGCGCCAGTGGTGTTCCTCGGCCAGCGTGCTGCGCAGGCTCCACCACCTCGGGAGGAGCCGGTGCCGCCGGACGCCGGTGGGGGTGGTGGCGAAGGTGCACCAGCCGTCCACACGGAGCTGGTCGAGGTGAACCGCCCCCGCGAACCGGCAGGCGCTGAGGTCGATGTCGTTCAGCACCAGGTGCGCGGCGTCCACCCCGTCCAGGGAGGTCAGGCGGACACCGGGATCGCTGCCGGACAACGGCGTCTCGGGCAGCGAGTCGCCCCAGGAGGTGAAAGGTGTCGGTCGGGCGGCGACCGTCAGGGGGTACTCCAGGACCGCGTCAGTCAGGTCCACTTCGGCATGGCGCAGCCGCAGCGTAGCCGCCGAGGCCCACCGGGTACGGTCGCAGGTCACCACGCGGGCAGCGGCCTCCACCGTCACCGGCTCCCCGAACACTGCACCGTCCAACACGACCGCGCCACCGCACACCAGCGGACCCAGACGCGCCGCCGCCTCAAACCGGGCGCTGCGGAACCCGGCATCGCCGGAGAACGTCGCTCCACCAAACCCGGCATCGCCGGCAAACGTCACCCCACCGAACCCGGCATCGCCGGCAAACGTCACCCCACCAAACCCGGCATCGCCAGTGAACGTCACTCCACCAAACTTGGCATCGCCGGAGAACGTCGCCTCGCCAAACCCGGCATCGCCGGAGAAGACCACCCTGCCGAACCCGGCATCGCCGGCAAACATCACCCCACCGAACCCGGCACGGCCGGAGAACGTCGCTCCACCAAACCCGGCATCGCCGGAGAAGACCACCCTGCTGAACACGGCATCGCCGGAGAAGACCACCCTGCTGAACACGGCATCGCCGCAGAACGTCGCCTTGCCAAACCCAGCATCGTCGGAGAACGTCGCCTCATAGAACCCGGCGCGGCCGGAGAACGTCACCCTGCCGAACCCGACGCGGCCGGAGAACGTCGCTCCCCCGAACACGGCATCGCCAGTAAACGTCGCTCCCCCGAACACGGCGCGGCCGGAGAACGTCGCTCCCCCGAACACGGCGCGGCCGGTGAACGTCACCCTGGCGAACACGGCATCGCCGGAGAACGTCGCTCCGCCGAACCCAGCGCGGCCGGACGTGGCCCTGCCGAACACGGCATCGCCGGAGAACGTCGCCTTGGTGAACCAGGCATTGCCGAGGCGAGGGTGTCCGGTGGTGGCGGCGCGGTCGGCCTCGGTCAGGTGAGCCAGGCACGCGGTGCGGTCGGGGATGCGGCGCCCACGGCAGCCAACCGGGTCCCCCGCGGTGGCGCCGTGGGCGCAGTGCGGCCAGTCGGGCGGAGTGGTGGACGGTGGGTCGGGCGTCGCGGAGCTCATGCCCAGAGGACGGCCGGGCGCAGCCGGGAGTTGCATGCACTGTGCAGGCAAGAGCGGAGCACCGTCCTGTGCGAGGTTCCACGGACGTTCGAGCCGTCCGCCGTTGGTCCGATGGAGCCGCCGACGCCCTACGGGGACCGTGTCCCGGGCACGGTGCTGGCCCCTCCCCCGCCGCCCATCCGACACATGGCTGGCAGCGGGAGCCACCGCAGGAGCCCCGCTTTCCCTTTCCACCGGGCCGCAGAGTCCGCGGACCGAGTGGTTCCTCATTGGGCAGTTCGCCGGGACTTGAGCCGCCGCTTCGGTGAACCAGGGGCAGGCCCGGGCCTCTTCCCCACCCCTGCGGCACCAACCGCCCACCGCGGCCCGCGCGGTGACGGCCTCAGCGGTGCGTGAGTACGCGGAACTCGTTGCCGTCCAGGTCGGCCAGCGGTACCGCGCCGTCCCCGCCCGGGGCGTGGTCGAGGCGCTTCGCGCCGAGGGAGAGCAGCCGTTCGACCTCCGCCTGCTGGTCGCCGTCCGGCGCGAGTTCGAGGTGCAGGTCCTTGCCGGGGTCCGGCAGGAGGGGCGGGCCGCCCCATGTGATCTTCGTGCCGCCGTCCGGCGACTGGACGGCGGTCTCCTCGTCCTGGTCCCAGACCAGCGGCCAGCCCAGCGCCTCGCTCCAGAAGTAGCCCACGGCCTGCGAACCGTCGCAGGCGAGCGCTCCGAGGACGCCGCAGCCGGCGAGGAACTTGTTGCCCGGCTCCAGGACGCAGAACTCGTTGTCCTCGGGGTCGGCCAGCACTACATGGGGGGTGTCCGGTCCCTGGCCGATGTCGGCGTGGTGCGCGCCCAGTTCGAGCGCCCGGGCCACGGTCTCCCGCTGGTCCTCCGTGGAGGAACTGGTCAGGTCGAAGTGCAGCCGGTTCTGGGCGGTCTTCCGGGCCGGGGAGGGCCGGAAGCCGAGGCGGTAACCGGCGTCGTTCCCGGACAGCAGGGCGATGCCGTCGTCAGCATCGTCGGCTCTCTCCAGGCCGAGGAGGCCGGACCAGAAGCGGGCCAGGCGTTCGGGCTGGTGCGCGTCGAAGGTGATTGCGAAGAGTCGGCTGCTCATTGCGCCACGCATCCTCGGTCCGTCGGGTGCCGGCTGCCGGCGGGGCGCCAAGTCAGCCCTCCGCGCGAGGATATGGGCGGGCCGGTCTCGACGGCAGCCGGTTTTCCGCACCCGAGCGGGAAGCCGCTGACGAACCTCCCCACCCCGCCCCCGGCCCCGGTGGCCCGAGCGCCGGCCCACCCGTAGCCCGGCCTCGGCCTTCTCCGAGCCGGAGCCACACCCGGTCCGGCCCTGCCGGGTGAACGGATCGCGCCCGGTCCCCGCAGCGTCACCCCTCCGGCGAACGCTGCGGGTTGCGAACAGCAGGCTCAGGTCCGCAGTGACGTGATGCCGTAGTGGGCGAGCTCGCGGTCGTCCAGGCGTGCGGTCGCTTCGGTGAGGACGCCGGTGGCGGGGTCGACGGTGAAGCGGCATTCCGCGTCCTCGTCAGGTGCCCAGCAGCTCATGGGGAACGTCCTCATCGGCCGGACCGTTCGCGGCCACCGTCGTCCCGTCCGTACCGGGAGGGATATCGACCCGCCACAGGTGGGAGACGATCCGCGCGGGCGTCAGCATCTCCGCCAGCCGTGCGATCACGAAGCGGCTGTTGTGCGGGTCTGGATCGTCGCCCATGACGACGGTCCGTTCGCCGTCACCGGCGCGCTCGACGGTGACGGTCCACCTGCGTTCCCCGGGCTCCGGAACCGGCTGCGGGTCATCGGCGATCCGGCCCATGGCCTCGCTGTGAACGGTGACCCGGGCTGTCGCGTCCAGCGGCTCCAGCAGCGTCGCGGCCATGCGGCCGAGCGCCCAGGCGGCGTCCCCGGCCTCGCCCCGGTCCGGACGGCACCAGCCGCGCGTACCGAACGGACCGTCACCTTCGGGTACGGGCACCGGGCCGGCCAGACCGTCGACGCGGGCGTGAGAGACCGGCGCGCCGGGCCGCGTGGTCGCCGCTTCGAGGAGGAATCCGGTGGCCGTGTCCACCACGAGGCGCGCGGAGGCGGCCCCGGGCGGGCACCAGGGGCTGTCCGGGTCCGCCCACACCGGGTGGGGTGCGACGTCCAGCACCACGCAGGGCCGCCCCAGCACGGTGCCGTGCCGTGCCGAGGCCGTGCCGATGTCCCGGATCAGCGACGCCGGGTCGAACAGCGCGGCCACTCGCGGATCGCCGCCCTCCGCCTCCCGGAGCCGCGCGCTGGAGCCGCTCACCTCGACGGTGCGGGCGCCCTCGTCGTCCGTGCAGACGACCCGCGCCTCGAACGGTGTGTCCTCGGCCAGGGCCGCACCCATTCTGGCGAGGGTCCACACTGCCAGCCGTCGCCCTTCGTCGGGGGACGGCGTGCCCAGCCAGTCGGAAGCTGCCATGAGATCCGTTTCTCCCTCGGTCCGCCCGGAGGACACCCACTGCACGTACAGCAGACGGTAGGGGTGCCGGTGCATTGCTGTGGCGGTGACCTCCATGGTGTACCGCCCGTGACGTCCCCGAGTGGTGCGGCGGTTCTGGAGATGCATCCGCACCCTTGACCGCACGGCCCCTCCTCACGGAGCGACCGCCCGCACAAGGAGTGTCCCGATGTGCCCGGGGTGCGGCGCGTCGATGACCCGTGCGTCGGCCGTGGCGAACCCGGCCCGGGTGAGCAGGCGTTCCCAGACGGCCGGGCGGTAGCTGTAGCGGTAGGTGAACATCGCCTTTCCGGCGAAGCCGCCCTTGTACATGCCCTGTGGCCCGTACGCGCCGGGGATGGCCGGCGGCTGCGAGAACGCGAAGACGCCACCGGGCCCGAGCCGCCTGCGGACGAGAGGGAAGAGAAGGCCCGGGTCGGCGAACCAGGCGGCTCCGAAGATCGAGTAGACCGCGTCGTACATCTCCTCGTGCCCGCTCAGGTACTCCAGCACTTCGGAGCACACGAACTCCGCGCCGGTACCGGCCCACTTGGTGGTGGTCTTCTCCACCATGACCGGAGACAGATCGACGCCGCGGGCGGCGATGCCCTGCCGGGCGAGGTGGGCGAGGGCGCGGCCGGTGCCGCAGCCGATCTCCAGCACGGAGCGCGGGTTTCCCAGGAGCTCCGGGCCGGGCCCGTGGCCGGCGTACTGGGTCCAGCAGAAGCCAGGCTCCGCGTCTTCCTTGAAGGCGGAGGCGGCGAAGGTGTCCCACAGCTCCGTCTCGGCGGCGATGTCGTGGTGTGCGGGCAAGGCGATTCCTCTTCGCAGGGGGGCGGCCCCTGTCCTCCGGGGACCGAGGGCAGGGGCCAGGGTGGGACCGTTCAGTGACTGTCGGGGACCTTGTTGTCGCACGGCGAGCATTCCGCGCCGTCGATTGCCCACAGCTCCTCGTCGACAGCGAAGCCGATGGACGCCAGGAAGTCCGCCGTGCGCAGGCACAGGCCGTCGCGGCGGCGTTCGATGAACGGGGCGTGGTGCTTGTAACGGCCCTCGTTGTACACGTCGCAGAGGGCCCACCACACCGGCGTGTCGAGGATGAGCTGGTGAACGCCGATGTCGACGAGCTTGCCGACTCCGAGGTGGACCTCCGGATGCTCCATACAGCCGATGGTGTACATGACGGCGTTGCCGAGGATGCGCTCCGCCATGTCGCGGACCATCGTGTGGTCGCGCAGCAGCAGGGATACCTCGCGGTCCCAGAGGCTCATGCCGCTGTCCAGCACGTTGACCGTCAGGTGCTGGATGCGGGGCTGGACGGCGTTGAGGAGTTGCTTCGGGTCCCGTGTCCGGGTGTCGGCGGGCCGGTCGAGTGTGACGGTCATGTACTGCTCCTTCGGAATGGTCGTCGGGTCGCGTGTCGTGCCTTGCCGATGCGGGACCGTCCCACCTGTCGGCCCCTCCTGGGCCGGGTGCGGCACGGACGCCTTGCACCTCCCGCCTCAGCGAGGCTTCTGGTTCACCTGGCTGGAACGATCGGCTTGGGCAGAGCCCGGGGCCGTTGCCCACGCGGCAGACGTGGCCATGAACAAGACGCTAGACGCCAGGTGTTGGCCGCCGGTACGCTGTTTTCTCGAATTTGCTCGACGCGCAGCCAAGATTTCTGGTGTTTTCTCCTGAACCCTGCCGGTCCTCGTAGTGCCGGGCCGGACACCCCGGCCATGCTGAGGGGGTCAAACCCGCAGAAGGGAGAGCCTCCATGGTTCGTCGGTTGCGCTTCGCCGGCACGGACAGCAAGGTCAACGGTTGCCCCGCCCTCCACACGGACGAAGGCACCGGCGAGATCATCGTTCAGGGCACGCCCGTCACCGACCCCGACGACCTCGCACAGCTCCGGCACTTCGGAGCCGGCGAGGCAGCGGTGGCCGTGCCGCGCGAACTGCTCGTGAACTGGGGACCGAAGGAGTTGGAGCGGGTGCCGGAACGCGTGGACCAGGCCGGCTTCAGCCGCCTGTTCGAGACCTTCGAGCACACCGCCTGGCGGCTGGAGACCCGGCGCGGCTATGCGTCGGACCGGCAGGACCCCGACTTCCAGGCATTCCTGGCCACCGGCTCGTCGCCCTGCGACCGCGACGAACCCTGGTTCAGCACCATCAAGGCCCAGACGGACGCCGGCAAGACGGTCGGCCGGGTCCGCATCGCCGATGACCCGCCCACCGAGGGACAGCTGTTCCTGCTCGACTACGCCCGGCACAACGCCGCCTTCGGCGAGGACATCCGGTACCTCTGGCGCGAGGACGCCCTGCGGGCCGGCCTGCCCGCCGAGGACTTCTGGATCTTCGATTCACGCCTGGTCGCCCTGCTGCGCTTCGACGACGAGGACAACCTGCTCGACGTCGAGCTGATCACCGAACCGGCCGAGGTCGTGCGCTACGCCATCGTCCGCGACGCGGCGATGCACCACGCGATCCCGCGCGACCGATTCGCCGCGCAGGTGGCCTCAACCGAATAGCGCGTGAACGGTGAGCACGGACTACCAGCAGGCACGGGCGGCATTGGGAGCGCGGCTGCGCGAACTCCGTTTTACATGCCCCGGTGGCCGGCTCACCGGTCAACAGCTCGCGCGGCGGCTCGGCTGGCCGGGCTCCAAGGTCAGCAAGCTGGAGAACGGCAGGCAGACGGCCACTCCCGAGGACCTGAGGGCGTGGGCGGCCGCGACGGGGCAGCCGGAGGCGTACCCCGAACTCGCCGCCCGGCTGGCCGGTTTCGAGTCGCACATCAGATCATGGCGACGAGCGCTGGCGAACGGCTTCAAGCACCTGCACGAAGGGCTGAGCGCCGAAATCGACCGCACCTCGGAGATGTGGGTCTGGGAGGAGTCGGTGATCCCCGGACTCCTGCAGACCCCGGAGTACGCCCGGCACGTCATCCAGCGATACGCCGAACTGTTGGGCGGAGCCGGCGACATCGAGGCGGCCGTCCGCTCCCGGGTGCAGCGCCAGGAGTGGCTGTACCGGTCCGGCCGCAAGCTGCACGTGCTGGTCTGGGAGGCCGCGTTGCGGTCGCTGATCTGCCCGCCCTCGGTGCTGGCGAGCCAACTCGACCGCCTGAGCGGCGTGATCGGCATGGACACGGTGGAGCTGGGGATCATCCCCTTCACGGCGCCCGTCAAGATCGTGCCGGCCAACGGCTTCTGGGTGCTCGACGACCGGCTGGTCGTCGCCGAGGACTGGCACGCCGAACTGTGGCTGGACGATGCTGACAACATCGCCTTGTACATGAAGGTCTGGAAGACCCTCGGCGAGTCGGCCGTGCACGGGGCCGAGGCCCGCAACGTCATCAACTCGGCACGCCGGGCCCTATACCCGCGTTGACGCCGCCGCTGTGCGCGTGGGCGGGCGCGGTCAGCGTTTGAGACGGCTGCGGATCGCCAGGACCACCACGACCGCCACGCCGAGGGCGGCGGCCCCGGCCGGGCCGTCGGCGGCGGCGAGCTCACGGCGCCTGCTCAAGTAGCGCACGTCGTGCCCTTGTTCCCGGTCCGGCGTTGGATGACGGCCAGGAGCACGGCGTAGGCCAGGCAGAGGAGCGCCAGGGCGGGGAGCGCGACCAGGGCCGGGTTCACCCAGGACGGGACCAGGTCGTACCCCGCGTGGCACTTGTTGTGCAGCGGGAACCACCGCGTGTACTCCTCGAAGTTCGCGCTGCGGTACGCCCGGTCGGGGGTCTGGCCTGCCTTGTGGCAGCCCTCCTCGGGGTCCAGTGACCCCAGGGGGGCGAGGGAGCCGATGAGGTAGGTGACACCGGCTCCCATCAGGAGGAACACCGCGTTCCAGATGAACCAGGCGGGGCTGCGCCGCCACGTGCCCAGGAACAGCGGACGGCTCCAGAACCACACTGCGGTCGTGAGGGCGAGGCAGATGAGGACGAGGGTGACGACCATGGGGCAACTCTGCCAGTTCCCCGCGTCCTTCCGGACTGCTGCCGCCCGCTGCGCGACCTGCTCGGGGTGGACGGCCGGGTTCTGCCGGTACTGGGCGGCCGGGCAGTCCCGAGTACGCTCCGTGATGTGGTGGGCAGTACCCCGGGGACGCGGCTCGGTCGGCGACGGGCGGCCGGGCGCGTGGGTGGAGCGGGGAGCGGGCGGCGGGCGGTCGCTCAAATCTACTGGTAGCGCGCCCACTTCGGGCTCGCGCCCTGCTTGCGGTGCCGGTACGACGGTCCCGTGCGGACGGGTGTGTGCGCCGGGGCCCGTACAGAATCCGTACGCGGCGTGCGCGTACGGGCACGCAGGGTGGACAGCGCGCGAAAAGGTCCGTCACGCTGAGTGGTGAGCACGAGGGCCGTGGGGAGGTTCGCGGTCCGGTACGGAGAGAGGGCGGCGGATGGACATCGTCGAAGGGGGCCCGGCCGCTGCGGCCGGGCACGAGGCGGAAACGGAAGCCGGAGGGGAAGCCGGGGGCGAAGGCGTCGGCCTGCCGCAGCAGGGGCCGGCCGGGGAGTGGGAGCGGGAACCGTGTCCCTCGGACAGCCTGCGGACGTTCGGCGCGTTCGTGCAGGCGCTGCGCGAGCACGCGGGGCTCAGCCGCGCGGATCTCGGCGTCCGGGTGCACTTCTCCAAGCACACCGTCGAGTCGGTGGAGTTGGGGCGCCGTATGCCGGACCCGAGGTTCGTGGAGCGGGCGGAGGAAGCGCTCGGCAACACCGGCGCCCTCCGGAAGGCCGCCCGGCACCTCACCCGGGGCGAGCCCGGGCTCGCGGCCTGGTTCCGGCGCTGGGCGCGGCTTGAGCGGGAGGCGGTGAGCTTGTGTACGTACGAAAACCGGCTCGTGCCAGGGCTGTTGCAGTCTGAGACGTACGCGCGGGCGGTCATCGAGGGCACGATCCCGCTGCGGACCGACGAGCACCTGGAAGCGCAGCTCACTGCCCGGATGGAACGGCAGCAGATGATGCGGGAGCGGCCGACTGTGCCGTTCAGCTTCATCGTCGAAGAGCACGTGTTCTGGCGGCAGTTCGGCGACGCGGAGGCCATGCGCCGGCTGCTGGATCACGTCCTTGAGCTGAGCGCCCCGCGCAACGTGACGCTTCAGGTGGTGCCGCTGGAGGCAGGGCTGCACGCGTGCTTGGACGGGCCGGTGCGAATCTTGGAGACTCCGGCGGGGCAGCGGCTCGGCTACTCCGAGGGTCAGCAGAACGGACGGCTCATCTCCGACCGGAAAGAGGTGAGCCTGCTCTGCAATCGCTATGAAACACTGCGCTCGCAGGCCCTGAGCCCAACAGAATCCCGGGCCCTGCTGGAGCGACTGCGAGGAGAGCGATGAACAGCGGTAAGACGGAACTCGCCTGGTTCAAGTCCAGCTACAGCGGCAGCCAGGGCGACGACTGCGTGGAGGTGGCGATCGCTGAACAAGCCGTCCACGTAAGGGACTCCAAGGACACGACCCGCCCGGCCTTCACCGTCGGCCGCGAGGAGTGGGCATCGTTCCTCGGGTTCGCGTCAGGGCGGTGAGCGGCTGATGCGCGGCGAGACGGACCTCGCCTGGTTCAAGTCCAGCTACAGCGGAAGCCAGGGCGACAGCTGCGTAGAGGTCGCGATCGCCGAACAGACCGTCCACGTAAGGGACTCCAAGGACACGACCCGCCCGGCCTTCACCGTCGCCCCCGAGGGATGGGCCTCGTTCGTGGAGTTCGCGTCAGGGCGCTGAGCAGTTGATGTGCCGTTCGCCGCCCGGGATGCCGGATCGGCGGACGGCACACTTTTTGGCGGTACCCGTGCCTCATGCCTCGTCGTCCGGGGCGTAGCCAAGGACCGGCACGCTTGATGCAGCGGGCCCCGAGGTCGCGGACGGCCGTGGGCCACGGCTTCTGCGCGGCCTTCGCCGCGGAACTCCTCGCCGCGGAGTTCCGCGGCCGCTTTCTTGCCACCCGCACGCGCAGGCCTGCGGACGCACCCCGCGCCCTACACCCCGCACCGCGCCCCCTTCGGGCGGGCGCTCCCGGTTTTCTGACGGTCCGGCCTCTCCCAGCCTTCTGACGGTCCGATCGGTCCCTCCCTCCCGGCGGCGGGCAGCGGAGGACCACACACGGCAGGCCCCGCCCCGTGCGGGGCCGTGGGCCGGCACCGGCGACTGCCACCCGTATGGCTTTCGCTCTCCCGGATGCCACGGACTTGCGCCCGACCCCCCGTTTCCCCGGGTCCGGCACGCGCAGCGGGGCCGTCTCCCGCGGCCATCCGTGCGGGCCCCACGCCCCGCGCCGCACCCTGTCCGCCGTGGGATTCCGGGGATTCACGAGAGCGCGGCCGCAGCCGCCCGGGTCCACCCCGGCGTTCTCCAGGGTCATTATCATGGCGCGCCGAACATCACATTTCCGCAGGAATCCGGCAGGTGATTGTTACCTTCTCATCTCGGTCGATGACATGAAAATTCTAGGCCGTCCGGGTCATCGCCCCTCGATTTCCTTCCAGTCAGTCCCACGGGAGTGCCCCGATGGCGTCACCGAATTCCGTAACCCAGAAGGCCGGGGAGCAGCCTGCCGCCGATTCCCCTCCGGCCTACGATTACGAGCGGTACAGCAGACTCGCGGGACCGCTCCACGACCCGGAAGAGGAAGAAAAGCCGTACCGGGTGGCGTACCGCAGCCTGCTGGCGCAGGAACCGCACCGGATCCGCGCCACCCTGCTGCTCTGCGCCGCCCCCCTGTTCTCCGCGCTGCTGCTGTTCTGGCTGCTCCAGCCGGCGCACTGGGTACACCGCCCGTACGTCTCCGGCTGGGAATCCGCCGCGGACACCACGATGCTCGTCTCGATCGGCCTCATCGAGTTCTTCCGGCTGTGCACGGTCTTCTCGAACGCCCACGCGACGCTCGTCGCCCGCGACCCCGTGCCGGTCACCCCCGAGCCCGGTACCCGGGTCGCCTTCCTGACCTCGTTCGTGCCCGGCAAGGAACCGATCGAGATGGTCACCAGGACCCTGGAGGCCGCCGTCCGCATCCGGCACCGCGGCACCGTGCACGTCTGGCTCCTCGACGAGGGCGACGACCCGGCGGCCAAGGCCGTCTGCGCCCGCCTCGGCGTCCGCCACTTCACCCGCAAGGGCGTGGAGAAGTGGAACCGGTCCACCGGCCCGCACCGCGCCCGGACCAAGCACGGCAACTACAACGCCTGGCTGGACGCCCACGGCGGGGACTACGACTTCTTCGCCTCCGTCGACACCGACCACGTACCACTCCCCAACTACCTGGAGCGCATGCTCGGCTTCTTCCGCGATCCGGACGTCGCCTTCGTCATCGGCCCCCAGGTGTACGGGAATTACGACACCGCCGTCACCAAGGCCGCGGAAAGCCAGCAATTCCTCTTCCACGCGCTCATCCAGCGGGCCGGGAACGCCTATGGCTCCCCCATGTTCGTCGGCACCTCCAACGCCGTCCGCATCAAGGCCATCCAGGGAATCGGCGGCCTCTACGACTCCATCACCGAGGACATGGCGACCGGTTTCGAGATCCACCGGGCCAGGAATCCGGAGACCGGGCGGAAATGGCGCTCCGTCTACACCCCCGACGTACTCGCCGTCGGTGAGGGACCGGCCGCCTGGACGGATTTCTTCACCCAGCAGCTCCGCTGGTCGCGGGGCACCTACGAGACCATCCTCAAGCAGTTCTGGAAGGCCCCGTTCTCCCTTCCGCCGGGCCGGCTGCTCAATTACACGCTGATGGTCGTCTACTACCCGATGACGGCGCTCAACTGGCTTCTCGCCGCTCTGAGCTGCCTGCTCTTCCTCGTCGTCGGCGCGTCCGGGCTGCACGTCCCCGCGGAGATCTGGCTGATGCTGTACAGCGACGCGGCGGCCCTGCAGATCGGGCTCTACATCTGGAACCGGCGGCACAACGTCTCCCCGCACGAACCGGAGGGGTCCGGCGGACTCGCCGGCATGGCGATGTCCGCCCTCTCCGCGCCCATCTACGCCAAGTCGCTGGTCGACGCCGTGCTGCGCCGCAAGAGTTCCTTCGTGGTGACGCCCAAGGGCGACTCGGCCAGCCCCGACCGGCTCGCCACCTTCCGGATCCATCTCTTCTGGGCCGCGGTCTTCGGCGGCTCGGTGGTGGCCGCCCTCTTCCTGGGCCATCTGCACGCCGCCATAACGGCCTGGGCCCTGCTCGCCCTGGCCCTGTGCCTCGCCCCCGTGCTCGTCTGGGCGGCCGGCGGGCGGCGCAGGCGGAGCACGGTCGCCGCGGTCCCCGCCGTCCCCGCGGCCCGGGCGGACTCCTCCGCCAGACCGGTGGGGGCGGACTCCGCCCGCCGCGACCCGGCCCGCTCCCCCGCCGTCCCCGCCGTCGTCCCCGCCGCGTCGACGGCCTCCCCCGCGGCCGCGCCGACGGCCGCGTCCCCGAAGCGTGACACCCCCGCAGAGAAGGACCCGCTGTGCGCCATCTGATCAGCCCCCGTTTCCGCACCACGGCCCTCGGCGCGGCCGCGTTCCTCACCCTGGCCGGGCTCAACGCCCCCGCCGCCATCAGCTACGCCGAGCGCACCTACCACGCCTACAAGATCGAACAGCCGGAGTACAAGGCGCGGTACGGCCACTGGGACCTGCTCGGCGTCCCGGAGAAGTACCGGGTCAACGCCATCCACGCGGCGCTGCTGCACACCGGCAAGGTGCTGCTGATCGCCGGGTCCGGCAACAACGAGAAGATGTTCAAGGCGGGCACCTTCAAGACGCTGCTGTGGGACCCGGAGAAGAACACCTTCCGGCTGATTCCCACCCCCGAGGACCTGTTCTGCTCGGGCCACGCCCAGCTCCCCAGCGGGAAGCTGCTGGTGGCCGGCGGCACCGCCCGCTACGAGGTCCTGGAGGGCAAGGTCGAACGCGCGGGCGGCGGAATGCTCGTCAAGAACGAGGACCCGGACCGGCCGCACCACTTCCCCCGCGGCACCGTCTTCCGTTCCCCGGACGGCAAGCAGTACCGCACCACCCGGGCGTTCGAACTCCCCGCCGCCGAGAAGAAGAAGCGCAAGGGCGGCAAGGTCACCGTCACGGCGAGCGAGGAGCGGGTCTTCGTCGAGGCCGTGCGGAAGGGCCGGAGCCAGGTCACCCGGCGCCCCGCGCAGTACTCCGTCGACGGGCTGAAGGGCGCGGACCGGCGGAACGTCTACGGTCTCGCGCAGTCCCTCACCCTGGACAAGCAGGACTACCACGGCCTGGACGTCGCCTACGAGTTCGACCCCCTGGCCGAGCGGTATCTGCCGGTCGACCCGATGGCGGAGGCCCGCTGGTACCCCACCCTGACCACCCTCAAGGACGGCCGGGTCCTCGCCGTCTCCGGTCTGGACGAGATCGGCCAGGTCGTCCCCGGCAAGAACGAGGTCTTCGATCCGGAGACGCGGACCTGGTCGCCCGCGCCGGAACGTTACTTCCCCACCTATCCGGCGCTCTTCCTGACCCGCGGCGGAGACCTGTTCTACTCGGGCTCCAACGCCGGCTACGGCCCCGCCGACAAGGGCCGCGCGCCCGGGCTGTGGAACGTGGAGAAGAACACCTTCCGCCCGGTGCCCGGCCTCGCCGACCAGGACCAGCTGGAGACCTCGGCCTCGGTGCTGCTGCCGCCCGCCCAGGAGCAGAAGGTGATGGTGCTCGGTGGCGGGGGCGTCGGCGAGTCGCCGAAGTCCACCGCGCGCACCGCCGTCGCGGACCTGGCGCGGAAGGACCCCCGCTTCACCCCGGGGCCCGACCTGCCGCAGGGCACCCGCTATCTCTCCAGCGTGCTGCTGCCGGACGACACCGTCTTCACCACCGGCGGTTCGGAGGACTACCGCGGCAAGGGCGAGAGCGACATCCACAAGGCGCAGTTCTACCTCCCGGAGAAGAACGCGTTCCGGCCCGCCGCGTCCCCGGTGGTGGGCCGCAACTACCACTCCGAGGCGCTGCTGCTGCCCGACGGGCGGGTGGCCACCTTCGGCTCCGACCCGCTCTACGCCGACCCGGAGAACAACCAGCCGGGCACCTTCGAACAGCGCGTCGAGATCTTCTCCCCGCCGTATCTCCACCGGGGCGAGCGGCCGCGGATCACCGGCGGGCCGGACGAGGCCGAGCGCGGCGACACGGCCGTCTTCACCGTCGAGTCCGCCCGGCGCGCGGCCCGGGCCCGGCTGATGCGGCCGAGCGCCGTCACCCACACCACGGATGTCGAGCAGCGCTCCGTCGAGCTGGGCCTGGAGCGGCGGCGCGGCGGGCGGCTGGCGCTGACGGTGCCGGAGGACCCGACGCTGGTGCCGCGCGGCTGGTACATGCTCTTCGTGACGGACTCCGCGGGTGTGCCCTCGAAGGCCCACTGGGTGCACATCCGCTGACGGACCGCCCGGCCGCCGTCCCCCTCCGCCGGCGGCCGGGCCCGCCGGCCCGCAAGGGCCCGGGCCCTCGCTCACCGGGAGTACAGCTCGGCGATCTCGGCCGCGTACGCCTTGACGATGGCGCCCCGGCGGAGCTTCAGGGAGGGGGTCAGCAGGCCGCCGCGGACGCTGAAGTCGTGCGGCAGAACGCGGAAGGCGCGGATGGACTCGCTGCGGGAGACGGCGGTGTTGGCGCGGGACACCGCGCGCTGGATCTCCTCCTGCAGCTCGGCGTGGCGCACCACCACCCGCAGGTCCATGGGCTGCTGGAAGCGGAGCCGCTGCCAGTGGCCCACGGCCTCCGGGTCCAGGGTGATCAGGGCCGCGATGAACGGCCGGTTGTCGCCGACCACCAGGCAGCGCGAGATCAGCGGGTGCGCGCGGAGCCGTTCCTCCAGGATGAGCGGGGAGACGCTCTTGCCGCCGCTGGTGACGATGATGTCCTTCTTGCGCCCGGTGAGGTGGAGATAGCCGTCCTCGTCGAGGTGGCCGATGTCGCCGGTGGCCAGCCAGCCCTCGTGCAGCACCTCCTCGGTGCCCTCCCGGTCGTCGAGGTACCCGGCGAAGACGTTGTCCCCGCGCACCCAGATCTCGCCGTCCTCCGCGATGTGCACGGCGCATCCGGGCAGCGGGCGGCCGACGGTGCCGAACTTGGGGCGGCCGATCGGGTGGCCGGTGACGGCGGCCGCCGTCTCGGTGAGGCCGTAGCCGTCGTAGATGGTGACGCCGGCCCCCGCGAAGACCAGGCCGAGCTCCCGGGAGAGCGGTGATCCGCCGGAGACGGCGTGCCGCACCCGGCCCCCGAGCACCGCGCGCAGCCGGGCGTAGACGGTGCGGTCGTGCAGGGCGTGCTGAACGCGCAGCGCGGGCCCCGGTCCGGCGCCGCGGAGCAGGGAGCGCCGTTCGGCGGCCTCGGCGTAGCGCATGGCGATGTCCACGGCGTGGTCGAACGCCTCCAGTTTCTGGGCCTGTTCGGCCTGCCGGCGGGCGGTGCGGTAGATCCGTTCGAAGACGTACGGCACGGCGAAGAGGAAGGTGGGCCGGAAGGAGGCGAGGGCGGGGAGGAGCTCCTCGGAGCACGGGTCCGGCTGGTGGCCGAGGCGGACGCCGTGGCGCTGGCAGGCCACCTGCACCATCAGCCCGTAGACGTGGGAGAGCGGGAGGAACGCGAGGACGGCGGGCTGTTCGCCCGGTTCGGCGAGGAGTTCGCGCCAGCCCTCGATGAGGGTGTCGCACTCGAAGGCCAGGTTGGCGTGGGTGATCACGCAGCCCCGGGGGCGGCCGGTGGTTCCGGAGGTGTAGGTGATGGTGGCCGCCGAGCCGGGGCTGACCCCGGCGCGCATCCGGTGCACCAGGGCGTCGGGGATGCCTCGGCCCAGGGCGGACAGTTCCTGGACGCAGCCCTCGTCGAGCTGCCAGATGCGGCGCAGCCGGGGGAGGTCGTCGCAGATGGCGCCGACGGTCATCGCCTCGTCGGCGTGTTCGACGACGACGGCGGAGGCGCGGGTGTCGGAGAGGATCCAGTGCACCTGCTCGGCGGAGGAGGTCGGGTAGACGGGGACGAGCTGGGCGCCGATGGACCAGAGGGCGTAGGAGAAGAGGGTCCATTCGTAGCGGGTGCGGGACATCACGGCGATGCGGTCGCCGGGCCGGACGCCGTCCGCGATCAGCCCCTTGGCCAGGGCCGTCACCTCGCTGCGGAAGCCGAGGGCCGTGACGGGGAGCCAGCGGATGCCGCCGGGGCCGTCCTCGCGCCGGGAGAACTGCACCCGGTCCGGGGCCCTTTCGGCGATCTCGTACACGGAATCCGCGAGACCTCCCGTACGGAGCTTCTGCACCAGGGGCGGAAGGCTGAGTTCGCGCACCGCGTCACCTCTCTCGAACCCGTACCCGCCGCGGCGGGGCCGTCGGCGAGCGCAAGTTACCGTTCGGAATCCTCAACTGCCTAGGGGTGGCCCGGTGTTCAACACTCGAAAGAGTGATGATCGGACGGTACGGCCCGGGTCCGGGGACCCGGGCCGTACCGTCCCGTGCCGTCGTGGGGGGTCAGCCGCGCGGTGCCGCGGTGCCGGCCGGGGGCGCGGGGTCCGCGGAGTCCGCCTGCGCGGCCGCGGTCCGTTCCAGCTGGAACGCCTGGTTCCCCAGCCCGATCCGGCGGTGCACCTCGGGCCGTACGGAGCGCAGCACCAGTCCGTAGACGAGGCCGCCGGCCACGGCGAGCCCGATGATGCCGGGCAGGACCCAGCGCAGCACCGAGCCGGGCTCGGCGCCCAGCAGCACGTCGAAGTCCTTCACCGTGTAGACGATGATCGTGAGCATCGCGGCGCAGGCGATGCCGGAGCAGAGAAGCCGCCAGGCCTGGGCGCGGGCCGCGCCGCGGCGGACGAAGAAGGCGATGACGGCCGCGGAGGCGGTGGCCATCAGGACGATGACGCCGAGCGCGCCGACGTTGCCCATCCAGGTGAAGAGGTTGAGCACCGGGGCGGTGGGGTCGCCGTGCGGCTTGTCGTCGGTGAGCGCGAAGACGGCGATCACGGCGAAGGAGACGGCGCTCTGCAGCAGCGATCCGGTGCCGGGCGCCCCGCTGGTGCGGGTGGTGCGGCCGAGGGCGGCGGGCAGCAGGCCCTCGCGGCCCATGGCGAAGGCGTAGCGGGCGACGACGTTGTGGAAGCTGAGCATGGCCGCGAACATGCCGGTGACGAAGAAGACGTGCATGACGTCGGTGAAGGTGGAGCCGAGCCGGCTCTCGGTCAGGTGGAAGAGCAGCCCGGCGCTCTGTTCCTGGGCGTCCTGGACGATCCGGGCGGGGCCGGAGGCGATGTTGAGGGCCCAGGAGCTGAGGGCCAGGAAGAGCGCGGCGAAGCCGACGGCGAGGAACATGGCGCGGGCGACGACGACCTGCGGGCGCCGGGTCTCCTCGGCGTAGACGGGGGCCTGTTCGAAGCCGACGAAGGACGCGAAGGCGAAGCAGAGCGCGGTGCCGAGGCCGGCCCCGGCGAGGGTGCCGGGGTCGAAGGCCGTCAGGGAGAGGCCCTGGGGGCCGGGGTCGCCGATGGCCGCGGCGTCGAAGATGACGACCATGCAGACCTCGATGACGAGCAGCACGCCGAGCACCTTGGCGCTGAGGTCGATCTTGAGCCAGCCGAGCACGCCGACGATGAGCGCGGCGGCGAGGGCGGGGATCCACCAGGCGACGGTGAGGCCGAGGTAGGTGTCGGCGAGTCCGCTGACCTCGAAGCCGAAGATGCCGTAGATGCCGACCTGCATGGCGCTGTAGGCGACGAGGGCCACGACGGAGGCGCCGGCCCCGGCCGTGCCGCCGAGGCCGCGGGCGATGTAGGCGTAGAAGGCGCCGGCGTTGTGCACATGGCGGCTCATCTCGGCGTAGCCGACGCTGAAGAGCAGCAGGACCACGCCGAGGAGGACGAAGATCAGCGGCTGTCCGACGATGCCCATCACCGCGTATGTGGTGGGCATGACACCCGCGACCACGAGGAGGGGCGCGCTGGCCGCGAGGACGGAGAGCAGCAGGCCGCCCAGGCCGATGCGGTCCGCGCGGAGCGCCCGTTCCTGGCCCTTGTACGTGCTGATGGCGGAGTTGTTGTCCGTCAGCATGGTCACCTTCCCGCTGGTTGAGGTCTGTCGGCCGGTAAGAGGTGGTGCCGGACGCGCGGCGGGCCGGTCACCGGATGTCCGTCCCGCCGGTGGCGGCGGCATGGGCCGCCCGGTAGGTCTTCCGGGGGTCCCGGTCGGGGTAGGACCAGGGCTCCTTGGTGACATGGCGTCCGATGCGGTGGAAGAGGGCGGCGGCCTCCCAGGGCCGGCCCTCGTGGTACTTGGCGTGCGCCAGGAAGTTGAGGTCCACCAGGCGGCGGGGGTGCTCCTCGTAGCCCCACTCCAGCCACCAGTCGAAGGCCGCCTTCATCACCTGGCGGGCCCGGCGGCTCTTCCAGTGCCCGGAGCGGGTGGGGTCGCGCGGTTCGATGCCGGCGTGGGCGAGGACCCGGTAGCGCTCGGTGTGCGCGATGACGGGCAGGGCGCAGAGCGGCGAGTCGGCGGGGGCCTGTTCGGCGGCCCAGGCGGCGAAGTCGTAGACCTCGTGGAAGGGGTCGTCCCGGTCGCCCTGCTGGTGTTCGGCCAGGCAGGCCGTCATGAGGTGGTGCGCGTGGTGGTGTTCGCGGTGGCGGCCGCGCACCTGGTCGAAGATCTGCAGCCGCTCCTCGTCGGTGCCGGTGTGCCGGGCGAGGATCAGCAGGGCCAGCCAGGGGGACGGGTCGGCGGGGTACATCCGGGCGGCGGCCCGGCAGACCTCGCGGGCGGCGGCCGGGTCCTCCTTGCCGCGCAGCGCGCGGAAGACCTTGGCGCAGGCGTACAGGGCGGCGGCGTCCACGCTGTCGGGCTCGGCCAGCCGCCACTCCTCGGCCCAGGCGGCGCTGTTGGGCTCCATGCCGAGGACGACCAGCCGGTGGCCGCGGCGGTCCCAGTCCCGGCCGGTCCTGGCCAGCAGGGCGCGGCTCTCGCCCCAGCGGCCCTGCACGAGCGCGTCGCGGACCCCGGCGAGCTCCGTGTCGTCGAGGGCCGGGTCGAAGGCGAAGCCGTCCTTGTTACGGGATCTGCCCAGCGGGGGCGGTGGCGGCGGTGGAGGGGTCATCCGTGAGCTTCTTCCTCCACGGCAACACGCCACTTCCCGCCCGGTATGGGGCACTTGTCCGTGCATCTGGCGGACCCGCCGGCGGCGTGATCTCCGCTACACCGGCCGATGATCACAGACAGCAAACCGTTAGTCACCACTCCGCGTCAAGGCGTCCCCGGAGGGCCGTTTCCTCACCGGATGGTTGTTTACATCTTGTTGATAATCGGGCCCGTCCGGCGACCGCCCCCCGCAGTGTATGACCGCAGGCCGGGGGCCCGTTCCGGGGGGAGAGCGGATTCCGTCCCCGGGGACGGCCGCGCTCCGCCTTCACCCCTCGAAGGATTTCCCCGGTCCCTGATGATTGGATGGGGTCATGGCCGGAACTCCGTTCGGAAAAGTGCGTGCGGCGGCCGCCGGAGTGCGGCTGTGGTTCTCCCCCGCCCGGATCCGCTCCCAGGGCGAGACCCCGGACTACCGCTTCTCCCTCGCCAACGAGCGGACCTTCCTCGCCTGGCTGCGCACCGCCCTGGCCCTGGTGGGCGGCGGCTTCGCGGTCGCCCAGTTCCTGCCGGACCTGCACCGTTCGGTGCGGGCCACCGTCGCCGTCGTGCTGCTGGTGGGCGGGGCGCTGGTGGCCGCGCGGGCGGTGAACCACTGGGTGCGGGTGGAACTGGCGATGCGGCGCGGCGAGGACCTGCCCTCCACCCGCTTCCCCGCCTTCCTCGCGGCCGGGGTGATCCTGGTCTCCGCGGTGATGGTCACCACCGTGGCCGTCGGCTGGGCGGGCTGATGACGGAGACGGCCCCGCGCGACCCGGCGGCACAGCCCGAGCGCACCGGTTTCGCCTGGCGGCGTTCGACGCTGGCGGGCACGGTGGCCGCGATCCTGGCCGTGCGGCTGGCCCTGCACGGCGACACCGGGGCCGTCGCCGCCGTGGCGGTGGCCCTGACGGCCGCGGCCTGGCTCGTACTGCTGACCGCCGCCCACCGCAGGATCCGCGCGCTGGACCGGGCGCGGCCCGGGGCCCTGTCCGTACGATCGGTCACGCTGGCGGCGGGCTGCGTCGTCGCCATGGCGGCGTGCGGGACCCTCCTGGTCCTGTGACGCGGCGCCGCTCCGGCGGCCGGCCCGGCTGTCAAGTGCCGCCCGGGTCTGGACGTCATACCGACTGGTCGGCATGATGAGCGGGACGTCCCTTCCCCCCAAGGAGCAGTGATGAGCAAGGACCACCCGCCCGGCCTCGACCTGGACCGCCTCCGCGGCCATCTCGACCGCGAACGCCCCGGGCTGGTGCGGGGGCCGCTGACCGCCCGGCTGATCGAGGGCGGCCGGTCGAACCTCACCTACGCGGTCACCGACGGCACCTCCCGCTGGGTCGTCCGCCGGCCGCCGCTGGGCCACGTGCTCGCCACCGCCCACGACATGAGCCGCGAGCACCGGGTGATCAGCGCCCTGCACCCGACGGCCGTACCGGTGCCCAAAACGGTACTGCTCTGCGAGGACGAGTCCGTCATCGGCTCCGCCTTCTACGTCATGGAGTTCGTGGAGGGCACCCCCTACCGCAAGTCCGAGGAGCTGGTCCCGCTGGGGCCGGAGCGCACCCGCGGGGTGGTGCTCGGGCTCGTCGACACCCTGGTCGCGCTGCACGCCGTCGAGCCGGAGGCGGTGGGCCTCGGCGACTTCGGGCGCCCGGAGGGCTTCCTCGACCGCCAGCTGCGGCGCTGGGGCAAGCAGCTCGACGCCTCCCGCAACCGCGAGCTCGCCGGGATCGACGAGCTCCACGCCGCCCTGGGCAAGGCGCTGCCCGGCTCCCCCGCGCCCGCCGTCGTCCACGGCGACTACCGGCTGGACAACGTCCTCGTCGGCCCCGACGACTCCGTCCGGGCCGTCCTCGACTGGGAGATGTCCACCCTCGGCGACCCGCTCACCGACCTGGGGCTGCTGGTGATGTACAGCGGTCAGCGCGCCCTGCCCGGCATGCCGATCAGTACCACCGCCGGCGCCCCGGGCCACCCCGCCCCGGCCGAGCTGATCGAGCGCTACGCCGCCGGCTCGGGCCGCGACGTCTCACGGATCGCCTGGTACACCGCGTTCGCCTACTTCAAGCTCGCGGTGATCCTCGAAGGCATCCACTACCGCTACACCCTCGGCCAGACCGTCGGCTCGGGCTTCGACCGCATCGGCGCCCTCGTCCCGGTCTTCATCGACAACGGCCTCACCACCCTGCAGGAAGGCTGAGCTCATGGATTTCGCATTCGACGCCCGTACCGAGGAACTCCGCACGAAGCTCCTCGCGTTCATGGACGAGCACGTCTACCCGGCGGAGCGGACCGCCGAGGAGCAGCGGGCGGAGCTGGCCTCCCAGTGGGACACGCCGCCGGTGGTCGAGGAGCTCAAGGCCGAGGCCCGCCGGCAGGGGCTGTGGAACCTCTTCCTCCCCGACGAGCAGTACGGCGCCGGGCTGACGAACCTCCAGTACGCCCCGCTGGCCGAGATCACCGGCCGCAGCCCGCAGCTCGCGCCCACCGCCCTGAACTGCGCGGCCCCGGACACCGGCAACATGGAACTCCTCGCCGAGTTCGCCACGGAGGCGCAGCGCAAGGAGTGGCTGGAGCCGCTGCTCGCCGGCGAGATCCGCTCCGCGTTCGCGATGACCGAGCCGGAGGTGGCCTCCTCCGACGCCACCAACATCGAGACCCGGATCGAGCGGGACGGCGACGAGTACGTCATCACCGGCCGCAAGTGGTACATCTCCGGGGCGATGAACCCGGACTGCAAGATCTTCATCGTGATGGGCAAGACCGACCCCGAGGGCGCGGACGTGCGCCGCCAGCAGTCCATGGTGCTCGTTCCCCGCGACACCCCGGGCGTCGAGGTCCGCCGGGCCATGAAGGTCTACGGCTACGAGGACGACCACCACGGCGGCCACGCCGAGATCGTCTTCGACCGGGTCCGCGTCCCGGTGACGAACCTCGTGGGCGAGGAGGGCGGCGGTTTCGCCATCGCCCAGGCCCGGCTGGGCCCCGGCCGGATCCACCACTGCATGCGGCTGATCGGCATGGCCGAGCGGGGCATCGAGCTCATGTGCCGGCGCGCGGTGTCCCGTACGGCGTTCGGCAAGCCGCTGGCCGAGCAGGGCGTCGTCCAGGGCTGGATCGCGGACGCCCGGGTGGCCGTCGAGCAGCTGCGGCTGCTGGTCCTCAAGACGGCCTGGCTCATGGACACGGTCGGCAACCGGGGCGCGCACACCGAGATCCAGGCCATCAAGATCGCCACACCGCGCACCGTGGTGGCCCTGCTGGACCGGGCGGTGCAGCTGCACGGCGCCGCCGGCGTCAGCCAGGACACACCGCTGGCGGAGCTGTGGGCCGCGGCCCGGACCATCCAGCTCGCCGACGGGCCGGACGAGGTGCACCAGCGCTCGCTGGCGCGCCGGGAGATCAAGCAGTACCGCTGAACGGCGGGCGGCCGCCGCGGGCACCGCGCGGCAGACCGGGGCGGGCCCGGACCGGAGATCCGGTCCGGGCCCGCCCCGGTTCCCGCCGCGCCGGCCGTCCCGCCGGCTACGGCCGCAGGGCGCGCAGCAGCAGGTCGGCGAGGTGGTCGGCCACCTCCTGCTGGGTGAGCGGTCCCTCCGGCCGGTACCAGGTGGCCAGATGGTGCACCGAGCCGAAGTGGTAGTCGACCACCAGGTCGGCCGGGGTCGCGGTGGAGAAGACGCCGGTGCGCTGCCCCTCCTCGATCAGGGCGCGGAAGCGCTCGTGGTAGCGCCGCCGCTCGGCCCGCACCTGCTTGTTCTTCTCCGGGCTCAGCTGGTGCATCGAGCGGAAGAAGATCGTCGCGTCGTCGAGGTGTTCGAGGGTGGTGACGACGACGTCGGCCGCCGCGCCCCGCAGCCGCTCCTCGACCGGGGCGCCGGACTCCGCGAAGGCGTCGAGCCGCTCCTGCTGGAGGCGGAGCACCCGGCCGTAGATCTCGTGCAGCAGATCGTCCTTGGAGCCGAAGTAGTGGTAGAGGGCGCCCTTGGTCACCCCCGCGGCCTCCACGATCTCCTGGACGGACGTCCGGTCGTAGCCCCGGTCCGCGAAAAGGCGGGTGGCGGCGGCCAGCAGCCGCTGCGGAACCGGTGCTCCGCTGCCCTCCGTCGTTCTGGCCATCACCGCCACCTTGCCTCTCTGCTCTCCGTGTCGTGCCGCGGCGCCGTGGCGCCGCGCCGTCGTGCCGCGCCGTCCTGTCACGCCGCCCTGCCGCTGCCCGCGCCGGTCAGTCCCGGACGCGCAGTTCCCGTCGCAGGATCTTCCCACTGGCCGTCTTCGGCAGCTCCGGCAGGATCTCGACTTCCCGCGGGTACTTGTACGCGGCGAGCCGCTCCCGGCAGTACGCGACCAGTTCGGCCGGCTCGGCGCGGGCGCCGGGCCGCAGGCTGGCGTACGCCTTCACCGACTCGCCCCGGTACGGGTCCGGGACGCCCACCACGGCCGCCTCGCGGACCGCCGGATGACTGTAGAGGACATCCTCCACCTCGCGCGGCCAGACCTTGAACCCCGAGGCGTTGATCATGTCCTTCTTGCGGTCGACGACGTACAGCCAGCCGTCCGGGTCCATGAAGCCGATGTCGCCGGTGCGCAGCTCACCCCCGGGCAGCGCGGCCCCGGTGTCCTCCGGCCGGTTCCAGTATCCGGGCACGACCTGCGGACCGCGCACCACGATCTCCCCCGGCTCGCCGAAGGGCACCTCCCGGCCGTCCTCGTCCAGGATCCGCACCAGGGTGTCGGCGCCGGGCACGCCGACCGCGAGCGTGCCGGAGACGGGATCGACCGGCGCCTCCAGGTGCGGCGGGACGCTCGCGCAGGGCGCGGTGCACTCGGTGAGGCCGTAGCCGTTCCGGATGTACGGGCCGAAGTCGGCGCGGAACTTCTCCACCAGGGCGGGCGGCAGCGGGGCGCCGCCGGAGGCGATCATGGCGAAGGAGCTGAAGTGGTCGCGGGTGCAGGACGGGTGCGCGGCCAGCGCCATGAAGGCGGTGGACGGGCCGACGGTGAAGGCGGGACGGTGCTCGGCGAAGGCGTCGAGGACGACCCCGGCCTCGAAGCGGTACGCGAGGGCGAGGGTGCCCGCGCCGGCGATGGAGGTGGCGAGCTGGACGACCATGCCGGTGATGTGGAAGAGCGGGGCCAGCCCGAAGATCCGGACGCCGTCGCCGAGTCCGGCGCCGGCGCGCATCCGCTCGGCGTTGTGGGCGATGTTGCCGTGGGTGTTCATGGCGCCCTTGGGGGCGCCGCTGGTGCCGGAGGTGTAGCTGATGAGCGCGGTCCCGCCGGCCCCCGGCTCCCGGTCCGCCGGCGGCCGGCCGCCGCTCCGCGCGGCCCGGAGCAGGTCGGTGGCGTCCTCGGCGCGGGACGCGCTGTGCCCGGGCAGCACCCGGGTGTCGTTCCGGGTCTGCAGGTCCCGCTCCTCGGCGGTGTACGCCAGGCGCACCGGTGAGTCGGAGGCGGTCCGGCGCAGGAAGGCCTCCCAGGCGTGGCCGGAGCAGACCAGGGCGGTCACGCCCGCGTCGGCGAGGACGTGCGCGACCTCCCGTTCCTTGTACATCGGGTTGACGGGGACGACGATGCCGCCCGCCTTCCACGCCCCCAGCAGCGCGATCACGAAATGGGGGGTGTTCTGCAGGACCAGCGCCAGCCGGTCGCCCCGCCGGAAGTCCCGTGCGGCGAGGTGCGCGGCGAAGCCGTCGGAGAGCTCGTCGAGCCCGCGGTAGTCCAGCCGGGCGTCGAAGTAGGCGAGGGCCGGGTGGTCCGGGGCCCGGCGGACGGCGTCGCGGAAGGCGTGGAGTGTGGTCTCCGGCGGATCGACGGGGGCCCGCTGGGCCTCGCTGAGCAGCTTGAGCCAGGGCCGTGCGGCGTAGATCGACTCGGGCATCGGGCGTCCCCTCCGGTTTCGGCTGCGGCCTGTCCGTACCGCGGCCCGCGGCCGGTGCCGGTGGCGCGGGCGGCGTCCGCACCGCACACTAACCGGTCGGTATGTCATGGGGGAAGGGTGCCGGGAGCGGCCGGACGGCGGCCGCCGGGGTCGTTCCGCGCGGGGCTCCGGCGGGTTAGCGTGCGGGTGCACAGCGCAATCGCCGGGGCCGGCGCCGCCGCGCCCCGGTCCGACGCCGAGCCCGGAGGTGCTGGATGTCCCTGTCCCGGAGAAACCTGCTGGCGGTCACGGGAGCCGTCGGAGCGGTGGCCGCCACCGCCGCGCCCGCGGCCGGCGCCGAGGCGGCGGGCGGCCGGTCCGGGCGCCACGGCGGGCCCCGGGTCCGTACCGGCTTCGACCGGCTCGCGGCGGCGGGCTACGCGCCGCTGGAGGGGCGGAAGGCCGGGGTGGTCACCAATCCCACCGGGGTGACGGCGGAGGTGCGCCATCTGGTGGACGTCATGCACGCCGACGAGCGGGTGAACCTGACGGCCGTCTTCGGCCCCGAGCACGGCTTCCGCGGCACGGCGCAGGCGGGCGGCTCCGAGGGCCGGTACGAGGACCCGGCGACGGGCCTGCCGGTCTACGACACCTACCTCAAGAGCGGGCAGGAGCTGGCGGACATCTTCACCGCCTCCGGCGTGGACACGGTCGTCTTCGACATCCAGGACGCCGGCTCCCGCTTCTACACCTACATCTGGACGATGTACGACTGCATGGTCGCCGCCGTCCTCGCGGGCAAGCGGTTCATGGTGCTGGACCGGCCGAACCCCGTCACCGGGCGGGGCGCGTACGGGCCGGTGCTGGAGAAGGAGTTCGCCACCTTCGTGGGCCGGGAGCCGATCGCGCAGGCGCACGGCATGACGGTCGGCGAGCTGGCGCTGCTGTTCAACGCCGAGTTCGTGCCGGAGGCGGCCGGGCGGGCGGTGGAGCTGGACGTGGTCCGGATGTCGGGCTGGCGGCGCGGCGACTTCTTCGACGAGACCGGGCTGCCCTGGGTGCCCCCGAGCCCGAACATGCCGACACCCGAGACGGCCCTGGTCTACTCCGGCACCTGTCTCTTCGAGGGCACCAACCTCTCGGAGGGACGCGGCACCACCCGGCCGTTCGAACTGCTGGGCGCCGAGGGGATCGACCGCCGCTGGGCGGAGGCGGCGAACGGGCTGGAGCTCCCCGGGGTGCGCTTCCGTGAGGCGTACTTCCAGCCGGTCTTCTCCAAGTTCCAGGGCCGCACGGTCGGCGGGGTGCAGCTGCACGTGCACGACCGGGAGGCGTTCGACCCGGTCCGCACCGGAATCGGGCTGCTGGTCACCGCGAAGCGGGTGTGGGACGGCTTCACCTGGCGGTCCGACCACTGGATCGACAAGCTGACCGGCAGCACCTGGGTCCGTACGGCGATCGACCGAGGGGCGGACACCGACGAGGTGGTGGCGGGCTGGCGGGCGGACCTGGCGGCGTTCCGCCGGGTGCGCGCGGAGCACCTGCTGTACCGGCGGTGAACGGCACGCGTGCGCCGGAGAGTTGACGAGCCCGGGGTCCCCGGGCCGCGCACGCCGCCGGGCGGCGGCCGGTGGGTGCCGGCCGCCGCCCGGGGTGGTCGCCTCGGGACGTGACGTCTCAGCGGTGCCGGGGGAACTCCACCACCTGCTGGTAGGTCGGGCGGTTCTGCCAGTGGACGACCGGGTGCGTGATCCCGCCGACCGGCCGGTGGATGATCGCGTCGGAGCACCACTGGTCGCCCGGCTCGCAGTCCGCGTCGCCCGGGTAGACCTCGGTGGCCGGGGTGGCGGCCGCCCGGGTGAGCGTCGTCAGCAGGACCTCGCGGCAGGCGGAGAGGTCCCCGCCGCCGCAGAACTCCTCCTCCAGACCGCCCGCGACCGGCTCGCCGAGGACGGCCCGGAGGTCCTTGTCGACATAGCTCCACCAGCCGGCGAGGAAGGCCGAGCCCGCGTGCCCGCCCGTCGCGCCATGGCTCGCGGACGGCGACTCGTCCAGCGGCAGCTTGGCGCGGAAGGCCTCGTAGAGCGCGTCGCCGAGGCCGGGGGCGAACTGGGCCTCGACGAGCAGCGGCCACCAGGCGTCCATGGTGCGGATGGCCTCCGCGTGGGCGTAGGTCCGCGAGCCCGCCTTCGTCTCCTTGCGCTGGGCGCCGCCGGCCGCCCAGGACTCCAGCCGCTGGACGGCCTCGGCCGCCGCCGGGTCACTGACGGCACCGCCGCGCAGGACCTTGAGCAGTACGGGCAGGACGGCCTCGCCGCGCAGGTCGGTGACCCCGGCCTCGGCCATGACGCGGGTGAGGGAGGCGCGGGTGACCCCGCCCTGCTCCGTCAGCCGCTTCACCCGGGTGTCGAGCAGGTCGCCGCGGTGGACGGAGCCGTCGCCGAAGCCGGCCGAGGTGTAGTCCCTCGCCTGCTTGTTGTTCCAGGAGATGTAGTAGTCCTGGTTCACCGACTGTGGGTGCTCGGCCGCCGGGGTGTACGCGGCGGTGTTGGGCCCGGGATCGAACTCCCGCCACTCGTAAGCCTCTTCGGCCTTCACCGGCAGTGAGGCGTCGACGCCCCCGGCCCGCACCGGGTTGCTGCCGCTGTTGAAGTAGGCGGTGTCGCGGGAGTCGGCGTAGAACCAGTTGAAGGTGTAGTTGACGTGCTCGGCCGCGCGCTGGAAGGACTGGGCGTCCGTGACGTAGCCGGGGTCGTTGAACATCTGGAAGCCGATGATCGACTCGGCCTCGTGGCGGTAGGTGGAGCGCAGTGAGGTGAAGGCGACCGGCTTGCCGTCCACCGTGGCGCGGTGGGTGACGATGCCGTAGTCGGTGCGGAACACCTGCATCCGGTAGGAGCCCCTGGCCGTGGAGTCGGCGAGGGAGGGCTTCCAGGCGTTGCGCTTCTCCAGCTTCTCCATCGGCTCGCAGGCTTCGCCGTCGCGGTAGTGCGAGGAGTCCTTGGTGGGGGCGGAGCCGTCCGGCTCGCACAGTTCGACGGCGTAGGTGTCGGTGATGTCCTGCCCGGCGGAGGTGGCGCTCCAGGCGTAGTCCTGGCCGCGGCCGAGCTGGACGTACATGCCGACGCCGGCGAAGGACGCGCCGCGGGCGCTGATGCCCGGGCCCTGGAGTTCCTGGAGCATCAGCAGCTGGGGCGCGAAGTAGCCGGTCTGCGGGCCGAAGACGGCGACGGGGTTGCCGCTCGCGGTGTGCGCGCCGGAGACCATCAGGGCGTTGGACATGCCGTGCGGCTTCGCGAACAGGTCGGCGGGGAGCACCCCGTCGTCGTGGAGGTTCCGCAGCTTCCGCAGGTGTGCGGGCGCCTTGACCGGGTTCTCGGCGTCCTTCACGGCCGTGCCCTCGCGGTCGTGGACCAGCGGCTCGGCGGTCACGGAGCCCGGGTCGGGCAGGGCGGCGCCGCGGGGGTTCTCCGGCTTGCCGGCGTAGGGGAAGGACTCCCCGTCGTGCAGGGTGAGGACGGCCTCGGGGTCGTTGCGCTGCCGGAACGCCTCCCAGACGGCGGTGCCCTTCTCGGTGCCGTACTTCTCCTGCGCGGCGAGCAGCGCGATCGCGGACTGCACCTCGCCGCCGCCACCGCCGCCGAAGAGGGCGCCGACGACGGAGGCGAGCGCCACCATGTCGGTCAGCTCGAACTTCTCGATGGTGCCGATGTTGGTGATGGCGTCGACATGCCCGGTGAGGACGTACTCGCCGGGGAAGTAGCGGCCCTTCTTGGACTTCTCGATGTAGGCGTTGATGCCGTCGAGGTAGGCCCGGGAGTCGGCCATGGCCTGCGCGCCGCGCTCGCCGGAGGCGGCGATCCGGTCGATCTGCGCCTGGAGGTCGGCCTCGGTGTACGGGGCCTGCGGCCAGAACTGCTGCTCCAGGCCCTGGTTTCCGGCGGCTCCGCCCGCGAAGGGGGTGAGCTCGCCGCGGCCTATGTGGCGGAAGAGGTCCATCAGCCAGAGCCGGTCCTGGGCGGCGGCGTATCCGGCGCCGAACTCGGTGCCCTCGCGGGTGGTGCCCTGGATGTGCGGGACGCCGGTCTTCTTGTCGCGGGTGATCGTCACGTCGTCGCGGGGCCGGGTTACGGACTCGACCTGGTCCTCGGGAACGCCGAAGGAGGCGTCGTTGAAGAACTCGGCGAGGGAGGCGTCGGTGAGGGAGGGGTGGCCGGCGACGAGATCGGTGTACGGGCCGAGCTGGTCGGAGCTGTGCTTGGGCCGGGTACCGAGGGTGCGGTGGGCGAGGATGCCGGCGAGAGTGGCGTTGCCGTTGGCGCCGGGCGGGAGGATGTCGGAGCACTGGTCCGCGCAGTAGTCGTCCGCGGAGGCGGAGGTGACGGCGGAGGCGGTGGTGGCGGCCGGCGCGGAGGCGGCGGCGGGCGGGGGCGGGGAGAGCAGTCCCGCGCCGAGGGCGAGCAGCGCGGTCGTGAGAAGAGCCCCGCGCGGACGCGGGACTCTGCGGCTGAGGGAACGCGGACGGCACCGGCGCATTCCTGCTCCTTCCAGAAGGGGGGTGCGCCGGACGTTACCGCTGGGTACAGGAGCACGGAAGGGAGCTGACGTCAGATTTTCCGATGGTCCGTCAGAGGTATCCGCTATCCGGTACCTGACGGTGCGCCGGCCGGGACGCAAGAGCGCGCAACCGGACAGTTTGCGGTCAACTCCCCGGAGCGGGAGCCATTTCGGGTCGCGGTACGTCCATTCCACATCGCCGAAGCACGAGCGACGGAGGTGGGAGACGAATGGCAGGATTCAGAAGTCTCGCCGAACAGGTGCGTGACCCCCGGCTGACCCCCGAGCAGCGCCGCACCGCGCTGCGCCGGTGCCTGGAGAAATTCGCCCCGTACGGGCACCGGGCGACCTGGCACCATCTGTGCGGCCGGGTCGGCATCGGCACCGAGGACCGGCGGCCCGGACCGGACCGGCTGGTCGCGGCCCTGGCGGAGCTGGAGGAGGCCCGCCGGGTCTGGCTGGCGTACGACGTGGCGTTCGGTGTCCGCCGCAAGCAGGAGAAGCGGCTCGGCATACGGCAGCCGAGCGCCCTGGACGACTGGCACCGGTGCACCTGGGGCGGCTGCGGAGTGGCCTGGTGCGACGATCCCCTGGTCCACCCGGCGGCACCGCTGGCCGACGTGCTGCGGCGCATCATCACGGCGCTGGAGTCGGAACCCGGCTCCCTCTGCCCGGTCTGCGACTCGCCCCGTATCGCCTGGCGCGGCGGCCTGGACCACGTCCCCAGCTCCGGCCCGGTCTGCACGGACTGCGGCATCGTCGTGCCGGAGCCGGTGCTGACCGAGCAGGCCCTGGCCGCCTCCCGCCGGTCACGGCGGCCGGCCCTGGCCTCCGCCACCACCCCCTGAGACAACCACGACACGGGTTTCCCGGCCCCGCCGCGCGGCGCACGCCACAGCGTTCAGCCGCCGCGCGCCCGCCCGCGCTCGGACAGCAGCGCCGATCCGCTGCCGTGACCGCCGCGCATGTCATCGGGGTTGGAGAGCACACAGGTCTCCAGGGAGAGGCAGCCGCAGCCGATGCAGTCGGTCAGATGGTCGCGGAGCCGTGCGAGCTGCGCGATGCGCTCGTCCAGCTCGGAGCGCCAGGCCTCGGAGAGCCGCGCCCAGTCCTCGCGGGTCGGCGTACGCTCGTCGGGCAGCTCGGCGAGTGCGTCACGGATGGTGGCGAGGGGGATGCCGACCCGCTGGGCGGCCCGGACGAAGGCCACCCGGCGCAGCGCGTCACGGCTGTAGCGGCGCTGGTTGCCCGCCGTGCGGCGGCTGCTGATCAGCCCCTTGGCCTCGTAGAAGCGCAGTGCGGAGACGGCGGCGCCGCTGCGCGCGGAGAGCTGGCCCACGGTGAGTTCTTGGAGTCCTGCTGGAATCTGCGGCACGCCGCCCAAGGCTACGCGGCGGGCCGGACGACCGCCCACCGGTCCGCCGGTCCCGCACCGCCGACCCCGCACCGCCGGCCCCGGTCCGCCGGTCCCGCTCGCGTCCCCGCCCCGCTCGCGCCGCGTCCGGCCGGTGTGACCTCGCCCGTAGCCGCGGCCGGGCCGTTGACAGGGACCGCACCGGGCAGCATGCTGAGCAACCGCTTAGTATCTGTCTTTGGGAGGTCATGGAGATGGCGGAGCCCCGGGTGTTCGCGTCGCTCGACGAGCTGAAGTCCGCGGTCGGCGAGGAGCTGGGCCACAGCGACTGGCTGGAAATCGACCAGAAGCGGATCGACCTCTTCGCCGAGGCGACCGGTGACCACCAGTGGATTCACGTCGACCCGGAGAAGGCCGCCGCCGGACCCTTCGGGACGACGATCGCCCACGGTTACCTGACCCTCTCGCTGCTGCCCGTCCTCGTCCCGCAGCTGATGCGGGTGGAGGGGGTGCGGATGGGCATCAACTACGGCACCAACAAGGTCCGTTTCCCCTCCCCCGTGCCCGTCGGCTCACGGCTGCGGGCCACCGGGCGGATCGCCGGGGTGAGCGAGGTGGCCGGGGGCGTCCAGCTGACCGCCGCCGTCACCGTCGAGCGCGAGGGCGGCGACAAGCCGGTCTGCGTCGCGGAGAGCGTGAGCCGCTTCTACCTCTGAGCGCCCCCGAGGGCTCCCGGCGGTCTCCGGCTGTTCCGGCGGCCGCCGGTCCCCGCGGGCCGCGAGCCGCGGGCCCTCGGGCCGCCCTCACGCCCTCACGCCTCCGGGCGGGCCGCACCGACCATGCGCAGGACGAGGTCCGCGTAGAGCTCGCCGACCTCCTCGGGGGTGCGGCGGCCGTCCGGCTTGAACCACCGGGCCACGTCCACGCAGAGCGACAGCACCGCGAGCGTCGTGCCGCTCACGTCCGGTACGTCGAAGTCGCCCGCCGTGACGCCGTCCTGGATGATCCGGCGCACCGCGCCGTCGGTCCTCCGGCGCACGTCGAGCAGCTCGGCGTGGTGCTCCTCGCCCAGCGCGCCCAGCTCGTACTGGACGACGCGCGCGGTGGTGTGGCGCTCGGCCTGCCAGCGGGCGAAGGACCGCACCGCGTCGGCGAGCCGCTCGGCGGGACTGCCCCCGCCGCCGGCCGCCCGCTCCAGCATGTCGAGGGCGAGCCGGTGGCCGACCCCGCTGATCTGGTAGAGCAGCTCTTCCTTGGTCTTGTAGTGGATGTAGAGCGCCGCCGGGCTCATGCCGGCGCGGGAGGCGATGTCCCGGGTGGTGGTGGCGTGGTAACCGCGCTCGGCGAAGGCCTCGACGGCGGCCGTCACCAGCCGCCTGGCGGCGTCGGGCGTCACGTCCGCCCACTCCTCGGTCTGCTGCGCCTCGCTGCTCATCGCGCCCCGCTTCTCCGGTGCCCGGCGGCCTCTCCACCGGCGGCGAACACCTTACAGGGTACTGAGCAAGCGCTTAGGGGACCGGGTGGCGGGTGGACGCGGGCCGGGGGACCGCCGGCCCGCGTCCGGTCAGAAGGCGGCGACCCCGGTGAGGGAGCGGCCGATCAGCAGTTTGTGGATCTGGCTGGTGCCCTCGTAGAGGGTCATCACCCGCGCGTCCCGGACCAGCTTGCCCACCGGGTACTCGTCGATGTAGCCGTACCCGCCGAAGACCTGGAGGGCGTTGTTGGCACACCGCACCGCCGCCTCGCTCGCGTAGAACTTGGCGACCGAGGACTCGGTGGCGAACGGCAGTCCGCGTTCGATCAGGTCGGCGACCCGCCAGGTCAGCAGCCGGGCGGCGTCGACGTCCACGGCGATGTCGGAGATCAGCTCCTGGACGAGCTGGTGGTGCGCGATCGGCCTGCCGAACTGCTCGCGCTCGCCCGCGTACCGCACGGCGGCGTCGAGGGCGGCCTGGGCGATGCCCACGCAGCCGGCGGCCACCGACATCCGGCCCTTGGCGAGCGCGGACATGGCGACGGAGAAGCCCTTGCCCTCCGGGCCGAGCAGAGCCGAGGCGGGCACCCGCACAGCGGTGAGCGTCAGCTCGGCCGTGGCCTGGCCGCGCAGCCCGAGCTTCCCGTGGATCTCCCGGCGCTCCAGGCCGGGGGTGTCCGTGGGGACGAGGAAGGCGCTGACGCCCTGGTGGCCGGGGCCGCCGGTACGGGCGAAGAGCAGGACCACATCGGCCACGGTGCCGTTGGTGATGAACATCTTGGAGCCGTTGATCACATAGCTCTCCCCCTCGCGCACCGCCCGGGTGGTGAGCGCCGCGGCGTCCGAGCCGGTACCGGGCTCGGTGAGGCCGAAGCAGCCCAGCGCCTCGCCGGAGCACAGCCGCGGCAGCCACGCGCGCTTCTGCTCCTCGCTGCCCCAGGCGGCGATGGACTTGGCGACGAGGCCGAGGGAGACGGAGAGGATGCCGCGCACCGCGGAGTCGCCGCGCCCCAGCTCCTCGGTGACCAGGACGTAGGCGAGGTGGTCGCCGCCGGAGCCGCCGTACTCCTCCGGGATGGTGAGCCCGAGGAAACCCAGCCGCCCGAGCTTCTCCGGCACGGAGGGGTCCACCCGCTCGGCGCGGTCCCAGGCGGCGGCGTGCGGGGCGATCTCCCGCTCGACGAAGTCCCGGGCGAGCTGCCGTACGGCCGCCTGCTCCTCGGAGAGTTCCAGATCCACGGCCGCACTCCTCAAAAGGTTTAACTAACGCTGCTAGTTTTACTCGTCTCTACTATGTGGCGCATGGCCCGCCCCCGCAAGCCCCTGCTGAGCAGAGAGCGCATCGTCACAACCGCGCTCGCGCTGATCGACGAGGACGGGCTGGCGGCACTCTCCACCCGCCGGCTCGCGGCGGAGCTGGGGGTCAGCGGCCCGTCGCTCTACAACCACTTCGCGGTCAAGGACGAGATCCTGGACGCGGTGGCGGACACCGTCGTCGCCCAGGTGGACCTGTCGATGTTCGGCGGCGGCGAGGACTGGCGCACGGCGCTGCTGCGCTGGGGCCGCTCCTACCGCGCGGCGCTGGCCGCCCACCCCAACATCGTCCCGTTCCTGGCCCAGGGCCCGGGTCGCCGCCCGGCGGGCCTGAGGATGGCCGACGCGGTCTTCGGCGCCATGGTCGAGGCCGGCTGGCCGCCCGCCCACGCCACCCGGATCGGCGCCCTGATGCGCTACTTCGTCGCCGGTTCGGCCCTCGGCTCCTTCGCCCGCGGCTTCGTCGGCGACGCCACCGCCTACGACCCGGCGGACTATCCGCACCTCCAGCAGGCCCACCGGCTCGCCGAGCACCAGCAGCAGGTCGACGAGGGCGCGTTCGAGACCGGACTGCGGGCCCTGGTCGACGGGCTCGCGCTGCAGTACGAGGAACTGGCCGTCGGCCGGCCCGCGGGCGCCGGCGCGGGCGGCCCGCGGGCGGCCGGCTGACGGGGCCGCACCGCTCCGTACTGCCGCCCCGTTCCCGCACCCCCGCCCCGACCCTCCGTCTCCCGCCGTACACATGCCGCCTCCCCCGCCGCGGCGTACGATCCGGATATGAGCGATTCCCGGCAATCCGGACCTTCCGCCGTCCCGTCCTCCGCCCGCCGGGCCTCGCCGCGGACGCCGGAGGCCACCGTCCCGCCCCGCGGATGAGACGGGAGCCCGGACGTGCCGGCACAGCGACCATCCCCCCCGCGGCCGTCGGCCGTCCGGTCCAGCCCGGAACGACACCGGCTGGAAGAGCTGGTGACCAGTGCCGTCCGGGACACCGACGCCTACGGCGCCGCCCTGTACCTGCCACTGCCCGGTGAGCACGCGCTGCGCCTGGACACGCTGATCGGCGTGCAGCTGGACTTCATCGCCCCGTGGGCCCGGGTCCCCCTCAGCGCCCCCACCCCGGGGGGCGACGCCGTACGGGAACGGCGCTTCGTCTGGGTCAGCGGTACGGGAGAGCTGTCCCGCCGCTATCCGCAATCGGCGCTGATCCTGCCGTACGACTTCCGGCTGGCCGCCGCCCCCCTGCTCTCCGCCGGCGTGTGCCACGGAACCATCCTGCTCTTCTGGCCCGCCTCGCACGACGAGCACCTGCCCGGCGAGGAGCGGGAGCGGATCGAGGAGCTCGCCGCCGAGATGGCCGGGGTGCTGCACCGGGCGGCGGGCGCCGGGGAGCCGCTGCGTCCCCTGTCCGCGACCCGCGTGCTGCCCGGGCCGGGTGGCGCGCCCACCCCCGGCGGCCGCTCCGCTCCCCTGGCCGTGGCCGGTTTCCTCGAACGCCTTCCCGAGGGGTGCTGCGCTCTCGGGCTCGACGCACGCATCACCTACATCAGCCGCCGGGCGGCCGAGCTTCTGGACCGCGGCGTGGAGGAACTGATGGGGGCACTGCCGTGGGAGGTTCTGCCCTGGCTGGACGACCCCGTGTACGAGGACCGCTATCGTGCCGCCGTCATCAGCCGGCAGGCCACGTCCTTCACGGCACTGCGCCCCCCGGACCAGTGGCTGACCTTCCAGCTGTACCCCGATGCGACCGGGATCAGCGTGCTGATCTCCCCCGCCCACGTGGAGGAGCACCCGGAGCAGCCCGGGAAGCCGGGCTCCCGCCCCGGCGAGCCCACCCGCGTGGGTTCCATCTACCAGCTGATGCACCTGGCGGGCGCGCTGACCAAGGCGACCGGGGCGCGGCAGGTCATGGAGCTGGCGGCGGACCACCTGATGCCCGCTTTCGGAGCCTCCGGATTCGCCCTCCTGATCGCCGAGGGGGGCCGTATGCACCAGGCGGGCCACCGCGGTTTCCCCGACTCGACGCTGAACCTCTTCGACGGGATCCCGGTCTCCGGGCACGCTCCCGTGGCACGGGCTCTCGCCCAGGGCACGCCCGTCTTCCTCGCCTCACCGGAGGAACGGGTGCGCCTCTTCCCCGAGAGCCCTCCACCGGATCAGGTCATGCACGCCTGGGCCTTCCTGCCGCTGATCGCTTCCGGCCGCCCGGTCGGCACCTGCGTCCTGGGCTACGAGGACCCGCATCCGTTCCCCCCGGAGGAGAAGGCCGCGCTCTCCTCGGTGAGCGGCCTGCTCGCCCAGGCCCTCGACCGGGCACAGCTGTACGAGGCCAAGCACCGGCTCGCCCAGAGCCTCCAGCGGAGCCTGCTGCCGCAGAGCCTGCCGCCGATGGCCGGCCGTCTGGACATCGCGGCCCGCTATGCCTCCGCCACTCGCGGCATGGACATCGGCGGCGATTTCTACGACCTCATCCGCCTCGACCCCGTCACAGCCGGCGCGTTCATCGGGGACGTCCAGGGCCACAACGTCACGGCCGCCGCGCTGATGGGGCAGGTGCGGACCGCCGTCCACGCCCACGCGAGCGTCGGAGCCCCGCCGGACGAGGTGCTGACCCGCGCCAACCGGCTGGTGACCGACCTGGACCCGGGCCTCTTCACCAGCTGCCTGTACGCCCATCTCGACCTGTCCCGGCACCGGGCCCTGCTGGCCAGCGCCGGGCATCCGCCGCCGCTGCTGCACATCCCGGGGCACGGCACCCGGGTCCTGCAGGTGCCGCCGGGGCTGCTGCTGGGCATCGACTCGGGGGCGCGGTACGAGGTCGCCGAGGTCGGGATACCGGCCGGCAGCCTGCTCGTCCTGTACACCGACGGTCTCGTCGAGCGGCCCGGGGAGGACATCGGGCTGTCCGTGTCCGCCCTGGCCGACCGCGTCTCCGCGCTGGCGGACCTCGAACGGCTGGACGACATCGCGGACGCCCTCGTCCAGCCGGCCGAAGCCGGGGCCCAGCGCGCCGACGACGTCGCGCTGCTGCTGCTGCGGCCCTGCTGAGCGGTGCCGGGGCGCCTGGCCCGCCGGCGGCTGGAACGCCTGCCGCCGGGTACGCGTGCGGGCGGACCCGGAAAGGAGGCATCCCGTGTACTTCGTGGACATCGTGGAGACCGAGGGGCTGGGCAACCGCGGTTATCTGGCCGGCGGGCCCCGGACCGCCGTGGCGGTCGATCCGCCGCGCGACATCGACCGGGTCGCGGCCGCGGCGGCACGGCGCGGCGTGCGGATCGGCGCCGTGCTGGAGACCCATGTGCACAACGACTACGTGAGCGGCGGGCGGGAGCTGGCGCGGATCACCGGCGCCCGTCATGTGGTGCCCGCCGCCGCGCGCGTGCCGTTCGCGCACACGCCCGTCCACGACGGCGACACCCTGCCGGTGGACGAGGGCCTGGCGCTGCGCGCCCTCGCGACCCCCGGCCACACCCCGCACCACTTCGCGTACCTGCTGACCGAGGACGGCCGCGAGGTCGCCGCCTTCACCGGCGGCTCGCTGCTCATCGGCAGCGTCGGGCGGCCGGACCTGGTGGAGCCGCGGCTGACCGAGGAACTGGCGCGCGCCCAGCACGCCTCGGCACGGCGGCTGGCGCGGGAACTCGCGGACGAGGTGCCGGTGCTCCCCACCCACGGCTTCGGCAGCTTCTGCTCCTCCTCCCCGCAGACGGAGCAGGACAGCACCACCGTCGGCGCCGAGCGGAAGAGCAACGACGTCCTCCTCAAGGACGTGGACGCGTTCGTGGCGGACCTGCTCGCCGGGCTGGACGACATCCCCGCCTACTACGCGCACATCGGACCGGTCAACGCCGGCGGGCCGCCCCCGGTGGACCTCTCCCCCGCCGCGGCCGCGGACGCCGGGGAGATCGCGCGGCGGCTGGCGGCCGGCGAGTGGGTGGTGGACCTGCGCAGCCGTACGGCCTTCACCGAGGGGCACGTGGCGGGCTCGTACAACTTCGAGGCGGACGGGCAGCTCGCCACCTATCTGGCGTGGCTGATCCCCTGGGGCAAACCGGTCACCCTGCTCGCCGAGAGCCCGGAGCAACTGGCGGACGCGCAGCGGGAGCTGGTCCGGGTCGGGATCGACCGGCCGGCCGCCGCGGCCACCGGCGACCCCCGCTGCTGGGTCCGGGACGGCGAGCGGCTGCGGTCCTCCGGACGGGGTACGTTCGCGGGCCTGGCGGAGGAGGCGCGCGGGCGCGCAGCGGACGGCACGGCCGGTCCGGCCGCCGGTGACGGGGTGGTGGTCCTGGACGTCCGCCGGGACTCCGAACGCGCCGCCGGCCATGTCGAGGGCTCGGTCCACATCCCGATCCATGAACTGCACGGCCGGATCGGCGAGGTGCCGCCGGGCCGGGTGTGGGTGCACTGCGCGAGCGGGATGCGCGCGACGATCGCCGCCTCGATGCTGGACGCGGCCGGCCGTGAGGCGGTCGTGGTGGACGACGCCTTCGACGCCGCCGGGAAGGCCGGCCTGCGCGTCGTCCGCCCGGAAGACGGCTGACCGCCCGGAAGAGGGCTGACCGTCCGGAAGAGGGCCGGCGGCGGGCACGGGACCGCGGCCGGTCCCGGCGCGGGGCCCGTGGGCGCCGGAGCCGTCCCCGAGGGCCGTCCGCCCGATGGGCCGGGGCCGGTCCGGTGCCGGCCGGGAGCGGTTCCCGTGACGTCGCCCGAGGAGCGGGGGCCCGGTCGGCCGGTCCTCTCCCGGACAGGCCTCGAAGAGGCTTCAGTCCACCGCGCGACACGTCGCGGAACGGCCGCTCCCCGCCGGCCGGCGGACCCGGCACGCAGTGCGTGCGGGAGCCACCGGGGCATCCGCCCCGCCCACCGTGCTCGCGGCTATCCGGGTGTGGTGACCAGCAATGAGTTGGACACGGCGGGGACCGGCAAGGGCAAGTCCACGTAGGCGGTCACGGGGTCCCTGGTCGCCTTCACGTCCCGGTAGGTGGTGTCGTCCATCAGAACGACGATCAGGGTCCGCTCGGACCCCGGTGCGGTGGTGCCGAGATCCGCGTCGTAGCGGTACTGCCCCGGCCCCTGCCGCCCCAGGTCGTATCTCAGGGTGTAGTGGACACGCGGCCGGGCCGGATCACCGGTCTCCTTGCGCACCACCCACGACAAGTGGTCTCCCGGACCGACCGCGCACTTCACGGTGGCCACCGCATGCGCCTCGGAACGGGTCGGCCTACCCTTCAGGGCGAGCAGCACCTGCCGGCTGCTCGACGCATCGCAGCGGGGCACGGACTCCGACCGGCCGGACACGCCGGCTGTGGGGGATCGGACGCTGTCCGCCGCCGGCGGGGCGGAACCGTCCTCCCCGGGCACGAACAAGCCGTAGACCTCTTTCCAGACCCCCAGGGCCTGGCCGAGCACCGCCGTGACGGCGAGCACCACCGTACAGACGCCGACGATCTTCCTGCCCAAAGGGCCGACGGTGCCGTTGTGGCCCTCGTCGGGGGGAGAGCCGCTTGCTCCCTGTGAGCCGGTCGTCCCGTCATCGCTCATGGCGGTGTTCTCCCCTCCCGTCGCCCCGCCGAGCCACAATCAACAATACGGCGGTGGCGACGGGCAGTTGGGGTCCCGCGCGCGAATTCGGCACCACAGGGCCGGGGCGACGGTCCGCCTGCGGCTCAGGCCAGGGAGAGGAAGAGCTTCTCCAGGCGGAGCTTCATGGCGTCGCGGTCCGCCGCGTCGACGTCGCCGTCGGCCATGCAGCTCTGCAGTCCGGTCGCGATGATCGCGAACCCGGCCCGGTCCAGCGCCTTGGACACGGCGGAGAGCTGCGTGATGACGTCCTCGCAGTCCCGGCCGTCCTCCAGCATCCGGATGATCCCGGACAGCTGGCCCTGGGCCCGACGCAGCCGGTTCAGCACCGACTTCAGGTCCTCCGCTGCCATCTCCAGCTCCACGGCTTACTCCTTTCGATACCCCCTTGGGTATTCTACGCCATGGGCCGCGCTCCGCACCCGAACGGCCGGAGCCCGTCGCGCCGGAACCGGCACCGGCCGCCGGAGCGGGGCGCGGTCCTCATCCGCCGGGCCGCGAGCGGCCGCGGCGGGCCGCGAGTGGCCCGGCGCGTCCCGGCTGCCGTACCCCGGCAGCCCTCCGATACTGCGTTCCATGAGCGAACCACTCGGCGGGCGCCCCCCGGACGCGGACGAGCCGCGGCACCACGAGCCGCACCGGGCCGGCCTCGGCGTACGGCTCAACTGGCTGCGCGCCGCCGTGCTGGGCGCCAACGACGGCATCGTCTCCACGGCCGGTCTCGTGGTCGGCGTCGCGGGGGCCACCGACTCGGCGGACACCCTGCTCGTGGCGGGTCTCGCCGGGCTCTTCGCGGGCTCCCTGTCGATGGCCGTCGGGGAGTACGTCTCCGTGAGCACCCAGCGCGACTCCGAGCGCGCCACCCTGGCTGAAGAGCGCCGGGAGCTGGCCGAGACGCCGGCCGCCGAACTCGCCGAGCTCGCCGGCCTCTACGAGGCGAAGGGCCTCTCCCCCGGACTGGCCCGCGAGGTTGCCGAGGAACTCACCCGGCACGACGCCTTCGCCGCCCACGCCGAGGCGGAGCTGGGCCTGGACCCGGAACAGCTCACCAACCCCTGGCACGCCGCCTGGGCCAGCCTCGCCGCCTTCTCGGTGGGCGCGCTGCTGCCGCTCATGGCGATCGTGCTGCCGCCGGCCGCCGTCCGGCTGTGGGTCACGGTCGGCACGGTGCTGCTCGCGCTGGCCGCGACCGGCTGGTCCAGCGCGGCGCTGGGCGGGGCGCCACGGCGGATCGCGGTGCTGCGCAACGTCACCGGCGGCTTCACGGCGATGACTGTCACCTACGCCATCGGGGCGCTGATGGGCACCGCGGTGGGATGAGGCGCGGGGGCGGTGCCGGCGCGGCCGGCCAGACCCTAGAACACCACCAGGGCCCGGCCGCCCCGGCCGGCCAGCATGGCCTCGAACGCCGCCGGCACCCCGTCGAGGCCGATGCGGTCGGTGACCATGCCGCTGAGGTCGAGGCTGCCCTCGCGGATGAGGCCCGCCAGCACCGGCAGGTCCCGGGCCGGGTCGCAGTTGCCGTAGACGCAGCCCGAGAGGGTGCGGCCGAAGTGGAAGATCTCCAGGGCGGAGAAGGACACCTGGTCGTCCTTGCGGCCGATGCCGACGACCGTGGTGCGGCCGCCGCGCCGGGTCGAGGACCAGGCGGTGCGGATCGTCTGCGCCCGGCCGACGCACTCGACGGCGACGTCCGTGCCGTGCCCGCCGGTGAGCTTCCGTATCCGCTTGGCCGTGTCGTCGGCGGCGACCAGATAGTCGGTGGCTCCGGCCTTGCGGGCCAGTTCCTCCTTCTCCGGCGAGACGTCCACGGCGATGATCTGCCCGGCCCCGGCGATCCGGGCCGCCTGGATCACGGAGAGCCCGACGCCGCCGACGCCGAACACGGCGACCGACTCCCCCGCCCGCACCCGCGCCGCGTGGTGGACGGCTCCGTAGCCGGTGAGCACGGCGCAGCCGAGGAGGGCCGCGTCCGCCAGCGGGACGCCCTCGGGCAGCGGCAGCACGCAGCGTTCGGAGACGACGGTCTCCTCGGCGAAGACGGCGCTGTTGAGCCCGGGGTGGAGCGAGGTGCCGTCCGTCCGCCGGGCGTACGGTACCGCGGCGCCGGCCAGGGCGTTGGCGCAGAGCCAGGGCTCGCCGAGGCCGCAGTAGTGGCAGTTGCCGCAGGACGGGGCCCAGTTGACGACCACCGCATCGCCGGGGGCGACGGCGGTGACCCCCTCGCCGACGGCGGTGACGGTGCCCGCGCCCTCGTGGCCGAGGACGGCCGGGACGGGCTGGCGCAGGGTGCCGTTGGAGAGGGACAGATCGGAGTGGCAGACCCCGGCCGCGGCGATCCTGATCCGCACCCGGCCGGGTCCGGGGTCGGGCAGTTCGATCTCCGTGATCTCCAGCGGTGCGTTGACGGCGGGCAGCACGACGGCGCGGGTCATGGCGGCTCTTCTCGCTCTTCTCGGTGTTCTCGGCTTCTCGGTCTTCGGGCTTCCCGTCCCCGGCCCGCCCCGCACGGGGGCCGGCGGGGCGGGCGGTGCGGGCGGCGCCGTGCGGGCGGCGCCGCTCCGCGTCAGAACTGGAGCGACTTGGTCTGCAGGTACTCGGCCAGCCCGTGGCTGCCCAGTTCGCGGCCCACGCCCGACTGCTTGTAGCCGCCGAAGGGGGCGAGCGGGTTGAAGCGGCCGCCGTTGATGTCGACCTGCCCGGTCTCCAGACGGCGGGCGAACGCGGCGGCCCGCTCGGCGTCGGCGGACCAGACGGCTCCGGCGAGGCCGTAGACGGTGCCGTTGGCGACCGCTACGGCCTCCTCCTCGTCCTCGTACTTCAGGATCGACAGCACGGGGCCGAAGATCTCCTCCTGCGCGATGGTCATGTCGGGGGTGACGTCGGCGAAGACGGTGGGCCGGACGAAGTAGCCGGTCTCCCGGCCCTCGGGCGCGCCCGGGCCGCCCGCGACCAGGCGGGCGCCCTCCTCCACGCCGCGCTCGATGTAGCCGGTGACGCGGTCGCGCTGCCTGGCGCTGACGACGGGGCCGAGGCGGCTGGCGGGGTCCAGCGGGTCGCCGGGGACGTACTTGGCGGCGGCCGCGGCGGCCAGGGCGACGGCCTCCTCGTAGCGGGGGGCGTCCACGAGCATCCGGGTCCAGGCGCTGCACGTCTGGCCTGAGTTGGCGAAGACGTTGGCGACGCCGACGTTGACGGCGCGGGCCAGGTCGGCGTCCGGCAGGATGACGTTCGCGGACTTGCCGCCGAGCTCCAGCGCGGCCGGCTTGACGGCCGCGGCCGCCGTGGCGGCGATCCGCTTGCCGACGCCGGTGGAGCCGGTGAAGGACACCATGTCGACCCCGGGGTGTTCGGCCAGCGCCTGCCCGGCGACCGGGCCGAGGCCGGTGACGAGGTTGAACACGCCGGCGGGCAGCCCCGCCTCGTGCACGATCTCCGCGAAGAGCCGGGCCACGAGCGGGGTGTCCTCGGCGGGCTTGAGGACGACCGTGCAGCCGGCGGCGAACGCCGGGGCCGCCTTGGCCACGATCTGGTGCAGCGGGTAGTTCCACGGCGTGATCGCGCCGACGACGCCGACCGGCTCCGAGAGGACGGTGGAGTTGCCCACCTTCTCCTCGAAGGGGTGGGTGGCGGCGAGTTCCGCGTAGCTCCCGGCGACCGCGACCGGCACCGCGGCGTGCACGGCCTGGGAGAACTTCAGCGGGGAGCCGAGTTCGGCGGTGACGGTCGCGGCGATCTCGTCCCGGCGCGCGTCGAGCGCGGCGTGCAGCGCCTTGAGATGCGCGGCGCGCTCGGCGGGCGGGGTGGCGGCCCAGCCGGGGAGGGCCGCGCGGGCGGCCCGTACGGCCGCGTCCACGTCCTCCGCCGTACCGGCCGGAACGGTGCCGATGACCGACTCGTCGGCCGGGTTGACCACGGCGATCGTGTCCTGCCCGGCGGCGGGCCGCCAGTCGCCGTCGATGTACATCCCGTCGTGGGCCTTCATCGCCTTACCCTCCAGGACAGACTGCTCGGTATGTGATCCGGGGAACCAAACTAGCGCTGTTAGTTTTCCGGCGCCAGAACGGGCGGACGTGCCACGGCTCACGTCCCCCGGGACAGCCTCCCCGGAACGGCCGCCCCGGGAACGGCCCCGCCCCGGCTCCGTACGGTCCCGCCCACCGGCCGGCACCGGCGGGGCGGGCGTACGCGGCCGGGGCCCGCCGGCTCAGCGCGCCGCCTCCACCCGCACCGGGAAGCCGTTGAGCACCGCGGTGCCGGAGAGCGGGTCGAGGCGGCTGCCGTCCAGGAGCTGGTTGACGTTCACGCCGGGCGCCGCCGAGGCCACCGAGAGCCGGGTGCCGGTGCGGTCGTGGCCCCAGCCGTGCGGGATGCTGACCACCCCGGTGCGCACCGCGTCCGTCACCTCCACCGGCACCTCCAGCTCGCCGCCCTCCCCCTTGACCCGCGCCGGGGCCCCGTCGGCCAGGCCCAGCCGTTCGGCGTCCGCGGGGTGGATCTGGAGGGTGCAGCGGTTGCTGCCGCCGGTCAGGGCGGGCACGTTGTGCATCCAGCTGTTGTTCGAGCGGAGGTGGCGGCGGCCGACGAGCAGCAGCTCGCCGGAGGCCGTGTCCAGGGAGCGGCGCAGCCGCGGCAGGTCCGCCGCGACGGGCTCCGGGCAGAGCTCGATCCGGCCGCTGCGGGTGCGCAGCAGTCCGGGGACGCGGGGCCGCAGCGGCCCGAGGTCGATGCCGTGCGGGTTGTCGAGAACCTTGGCCAGGGACAGGCCGTCCGGGCGGGCGCCGAAGCCGTCGCCGTACGGGCCGAGCCGCAGCATCAGGTCCAGCCGGCGTTCGGGCCCGGTGCGCCCGGTGAGCTCCGCCTCCAGCTCGGCCGGTTCGCGGCCGTGCACCGGCCCGTGCGGATCGGCGACGGCCTTGGCGAGCGCGCCCCCGATGGCCGTGCGGTCCACCTCGGCCGGGTCCGCGCCGTGCAGGCCGGCGGCGATGAGCACGAGCCGGGCGAGGATCGTGGACTCGTCCGGCCGCCCGGGGGCGAGCGGCAGCGCCTCCCGGGTGTAGCGGACCTGGTTGCGCACGGCCAGCGCGTTGAAGGCGAAGTCGTAGTGCGGGGACCGGGAGGGCGGGGGCGGCGGCAGCACGACATGCGCGTGCCGGGAGGTCTCGTTGAGGTACGGGTCGACGGATATGACGCAGTCGGCGCCGGCCAGCGCCCGGTCCAGGCGCTCCCCGTCCGGCGCCGAGAGCACCGGGTTGGCCCCGACCAGGACGACGGCGCGGACCCGCCCCTCCCCCGGGGTCTCGATCTCCTCGGCGAGGGCGGCGAGCGGCAGCTCTCCCTTGGCCTCCGGGTGCCCGGAGACGCGGCTGCGCCAGCGGCCGAGGGCGAAGCCCTTGCCGGGTCGGGCGGGGCGGGGGGCGCGGGCCGTGGCGGAGAGCGGGAACATCGCCCCGCCGGGCCGGTCGAGATTGCCGGTCAGCGCGTTCAGCACATCGGCCAGCCAGTTGGTCAGGGTGCCGAACTCGACGGTGGAGCCGCCGACCCGGGCGTAGACGGCCGCGGTGGGCGCGGCGGCCAGTTCACGGGCGGTGGCCCGGATCTCCTCGGCGGGCAGGTCGCAGTGGGCGGCGACCGCCTCCGGGGTGAACTCCTCGGTGAGCGCGCGGACCTCGTCCACGCCCTCGGCATGCTCCGCGAGCCGGCCGAGGTCGGTGAGCCCTTCGGCGAAGAGCACCTGGACGAGGGCGGCGAGCAGCGCCGCGTCCGTTCCGGGCCGGGGCGCCAGATGACGGTCGGCGAGCGCGGCGGTGCGGGTGCGGCGCGGGTCCACGACGGTGAGGGTGCCGCCGCGCCGCCGCAGCGCCTTGAGCCGGCCGGGGAAGTCCGGGGCGGTGCACAGACTCCCGTTGGACTCCAGGGGGTTGGCGCCGATCAGCAGCAGATGGGCGGTGTGGTCCAGGTCCGGGACGGGGATGGCCGCGGCGTCGCCGAACATCAGCCCGCTGGAGACGTGCTTGGGCATCTGGTCGACGGTGCTGGCGGTGTAGACGTTGCGGGTGCGGAGCGCCCCGATCAGCAGCGGCGGATAGAGCCCGCCGGCCATGGTGTGCACGTTGGGGTTGCCGAGGACGACGGCCACGGCGTCCGGGCCGTGGGTGTCGATCACCGGCCGCAGCAGGGCGGCGGCCTCGTCGAACGCCTCGTCCCAGCCGGTCTCCGCCAGGCTTCCCCCGCGGCGCACGAGGGGGCCGGCGAGGCGGTCCGGGTCGTTGTCCAGGCCGCCGAAGGCCGCGCCCTTGGGACAGACGAAGCCGGCGCTGAACACGTCGTCTCGGTCGCCGCGGGCGGCGGTGACCCGGTCGCCGTCGAGGGTGAGGACGAGGCCGCAGGTGGCCTCGCAGAGCGGGCAGATACGCGGAGCGGTGCGGCTCATCGGTTCCCTCCGTCGGGGATGGAGCGGCCGGCGGTGCCGGGATCGGGCGCGCCGCACGGGATCCGGGGCGCGGTTGCGGGAGCACCCTGACCATACCGACCGGTACGCACGATGGCACCCGTCTTGCCGCATCGGGCTTCGCGGACCCGCTCCGGGACCCGGGCCCGCCCGCGCGGCCACCCGGCTTGCAGACCGGCTTGCAGACCGGCTCGCAGACCGGCGCCCGCAGGGCCGGCCCGCCGGGCCCGGCGGGTCATTGACGCGCCCGCACCGCCATTCCTATGGTTCAGCACAGGATTAGCAGGAACCACGGGAACCGGACAGCGGGACGACGGGAGCGGTCATGAGCGCGACGCACACGGAACAACGGTCCGGGGTCCCGGCCCCGGAGCCGGCGGCACCGGCGTACTCCTCCGGATTCGGCAACGAGCACAGCTCGGAGGCGGTGCCCGGCGCGCTGCCCGTGGGCCGCAACTCCCCGCAGCGCGCCCCACTCGGGCTCTACGCGGAGCAGCTGAGCGGCAGCGCCTTCACCGAGCCGCGCCACGACAACCGCCGCTCCTGGCTGTACCGCATCCGCCCCTCGGCGGCCCACCCGCCCTTCGCCCGGACGGACAACGGCGCGCTGCGCGGCGCCCCGTTCACCGAGACCGAGCCCGACCCCAACCGGCTGCGCTGGGACCCGCTCCCCGACCCGGCCCCGGGCACCGACTTCGTCTCCGGCCTGTGGACGCTCGGCGGCAACGGCGACATCCGGCAGCGCGCCGGCATGGCCGTCCACCTCTACGCCGCCAGCGCCTCCATGACGGACCGGGTGTTCTCCGACTCCGACGGCGAACTGCTGATCGTCCCCGAACGCGGCGGCCTGCTGCTGCACACCGAGTTCGGCCGGCTGCGGGCCGAACCCGGCCAGGTGGCGCTGATCCCGCGCGGTGTCCGCTTCCGGGTGGAGCTCACCGGCGGCACCGCGCGCGGCTACGTCTGCGAGAACTACGGACGCCCGTTCACCCTCCCCGAGCTGGGCCCGATCGGCGCCAACGGGCTGGCCAGCCCGCGCGACTTCCTGGCACCCGCCGCGGCGTTCGAGGACCGCGAGGAGCCGGTGGAGGTCGTCAACAAGTTCTGCGGCAACCTCTGGGCCGCGGTGTACGACCACTCCCCGCTCGACGTCGTCGCCTGGCACGGCACCCTGGCGCCGTACGTCTACGACCTGCGCCGCTTCAACGTCCTGGGCAGCATCAGCTACGACCACCCCGACCCGTCGATCTTCACCGTGCTGACCTCCCCGTCCGACACCCCGGGCCTGGCGGGCATCGACTTCGTGGTCTTCGCGCCACGCTGGCTGGTCGGCGAGGACACCTTCCGGCCGCCGTACTTCCACCGCAATGTGATGAGCGAGTACATGGGGCTGATCGAGGGCGCCTACGACGCCAAGACCTCCGGGCCGGGCGGCTTCGTGCCCGGCGGCGGCTCGCTGCACAACATGATGTCCGCGCACGGACCCGACCGGGAGACCTTCGAGAACGCGAGCGCGGCCGAGCTGACACCGCAGAAGGTGGACGACGGTCTCGCCTTCATGTTCGAAACCCGCTGGCCGGTGACGGCGACGGCGCAGGCACTCGGCGCCGGGCATCTGCAGAGCGGCTACGACCGGGTGTGGGACGGGATGGAGCGGCACTTCGGACGGTGAGACGGCCGGCCGGTCCGGGACGAGGTGCGGTGCCGGACGGGCCGGGGCGGGCCCGGGGCGCGGGGCCGCCCGCGCCGGCCGCCGCGCACCGCCTGCGCCGCCTTGCCGGGCGGCGGCCCCGGCCCGGCCGTATCCCCGGCGGCGCCGGGCACCGTAATCTCCCGTCCCGGACCGCCGTACGTCCCCATGCCCCCGCCGGAGCCGCAGCCGTGACCGTCTTCTCGCCCGACTCACTGGTCCTGAACCGCAAGCTGCCCCTGTGGTACCAGGTCTCGCAGTCGCTGCGCGCCTCGATACTGGGCCGCCATCCCGCCGAGCCGCTGCGGCTCCCGCCGGAGGACCGGCTCGCCGAGCACTACGGCGTCAGCGTGCTCACCATGCGGCAGGCGCTGAAGGAACTGGAGAACGAGGGGCTGATCAGCCGGCACCGCCGGCGGGGCACCTTCATCGAGCCCGCCGCCCGGCGCGGCGCGCCCGTACAGCTGCTCGGCTCGGTGGACAGCATCGTCGCCCAGCAGTCCGGCGAGACCGCCACGGTGCTCGGCCACGGCCCCGTACCCGTACCGGCGGAGGTGGCGGAGCACTTCCCGGACCTGGAGGAGGTCGTGGAGTTCCGCCGGCTGCGCCGCGACGAGAAGACCGGTGAGCCCGTCAACTGGGCGGAGAACGCGGTGCGTCCGGAGATCGCGGAGCGGATCGACCCGGCGGATCTCGCGCGGCAGCCGATGACGAAGGTGCTCCGTGATGTGGCGGGCGTGCGGATCAGCCGGATCACGGACACCGTCGAGGCGCGGCTCGCGGACCCCGCGACGGCGGAGTTGCTGGACGTACCGCTGCTCAGCCCGATCCTGTACTACACCGGTGTGGTCTACGACGAGACCGGCCGCGCGGTGGACGTGGCACGGATCCGCTACCGGGGCGACCGGTTCTCCTTCACCGTGACGGTGGACGCCTGAGCGGACGGTGTTCGCGCCTGCCCGGCCGAGCCGCACGGCCCGCCGGCCGGCCCCCGCCGGGGCCTCGCGGGGCCTCGCGGGGCCTCGCGGGGCCTCGCGGGGCCTCGCGGGCGAGGACGCGGAAGACGGCTTCCGGGCCGGGCCCCGGGCGCCCCGGGACCCCGCGCTGTCGGCGGCCGCGACTACGATGGCCGACCGGGCGGGCCCTGCGGTCCCGGCGACGGCCCGGCAGCGGTCCCCGCGAGCCGCACGGCGGGGCAGGGCACCGGCGCGGCCGGGTGCGGGCCTGAGAAGGCCCCGCCCCCGGGGCAGGGCTTCCGCCGGGGAACCGGCGGGGCGACGGGAACCGTACGGGAGGGCGGCTGCGTGACGGCGCGACGGGACAGCACGGCCTCCCCGGCCGGCGGCCGCACCGGCCCGGCACGCCCGGGCGCCGCGGCGGCCGTGCCCGGCCCCAGCTCCTCCCCCGGCGCCTCCCCCGGTGACGATCCGCTGCTCGCCGATCTCATGCCCTGGTCGGTCCCGCCCCTGCGCACCGGGCGCTCCTGGGTGCTCGCCCCGGACCCCGGAACGCTCACGGCCCGCTGGGACCGGCTGCTGCGCAGCGACGGCCGGGCCGAGCGGGAGCGGCTGTTCCGGCCCTCCCGGGCGCGCGGCCTCCACGCGGCCCTCCCCCAGCTGCCCGGCCACAGCGCCGGCACCGGCCCCCTCGCGGAGGAGACCGGGCCCTGCCCGGAGCCGGTGCGCGTTCTGCACGCGCCCTTCGACCGCCAGTGGCTGATCCCGGACCAGCGGCTGCTGGACGCGGCCCGGCCGGAGCTGTGGCGGGTCGCCGACGAGCACCAGCTCTTCGCCGTCGAGCCGGGCCCCGCGCCCCGCCCGTCCGCGTCCGCCCGCGCCGGCGGCCCCGGCGGCCCGGAGGAGGAGGCGCTGCTCTTCTCCGCGCTGCTCCCCGAGGGCCGTTCCCCGGCGGGCCGGCCCGGCCGCATCCGGCCACTGTTCCGCCGCCCCGGCGGCCGGGAGCCCAACCTCGCCCCGGGGCTGACAGTGCTGCTCACGGAGCGGCTCGGGATTCCGGTGGGCGCGGTGGACGTCCTGGCCTGGGCGGCGGCCGCGGCCCGGCCCCGGGGCGAGGGCCGCTGCGTACCGCTGCCGCTCTCGGCCGGGGTCTGGCGGGACGGCGTCGCCCTGGGCCGCCGGGTCCTCTGGCTGCACACCTTCGGCGCACGCTGCGGCGAGACACCGGACGCCCGCCCGAAGCTCCCGGGCGGGCGGCGCCCGTACGTCCGCGCCGCGCTGCCCGGTCCCCACGCCCTGCCCGCCGAACCCCTGTACGACCCGGAGGAGCGGGCGCTGCTGCTCGGGGAGGGCCGGATCGCGCCGGTGCCGCCGGCCGCCTGGCAGTTCGAGGCCTCGGGCGTCCCGGTGCTGGCCCAGTGGTACGAGCGGCGCACGGCCCCGGCCGAACCGGGGACCCTGAGCGCGGTCCGCCCGGCGGGCTGGCCGCCGTCCCTGACCTCCGAACTGCTCGAACTGATCACCGTGCTGGCCCTGCTCGGCGAACTCCGCCCGGAGCGGCGACGGCTGGCGGAGCGGCTGGCGTCGGTTCCGCGCCTCACCGCCGCGGAGCTGCGCCGCGGCGGGATCCTGCCGCCGCCGGCGTCCGCCCGCCGCCCCGCTTCCGTCCTGGACCGCCCGGAGGAGGGCCCGAACGGCCAGTTCGCCCTGCTGTAGGGGTCGCCCCGCCACGGGGGACGGGCCCGGCAGCGGCCGGTGAGCAAGATCACCTCCTCTGGCGCGGAGGGCGGGGCACAGGGTAGGACCTGGGGACATGGACAACGCCCCGGACCGCCCCGCGCCACCGCCGACGCCGCCGCAGCCGCAGCCGCCCCAGCCGCTGCCGCTGCCGCTGCCGCTGGAGGGCATCACCGTCGTCGCCGTCGAGCAGGCCGTCTCCGCGCCGTTCGCCACCCGGCAGCTGGCCGACCTCGGGGCCCGGGTCATCAAGGTGGAGCGGCCCGACGGCGGCGACTTCGCCCGCGGTTACGACACCGCCGCCCGCGGCCTGGCCTCGCACTTCGTCTGGGCCAACCGCGGCAAGGAGTCCCTGGCCCTGGACCTCAAGGACTCGCGCGGCCGGGAGCTGCTGGAGGAGCTGGTCCGGGACGCGGACGTCTTCGTGCAGAACCTGGCGCAGGGCGCCGCCGCCCGGCTGGGCCTGGACGCGGCGGCCCTGTGCGCACGCCACCCCCGGCTGGTCGCCGTGGACATCTCCGGCTACGGCCCGGACGGCCCGTACGCGCACAAGCGCGCCTACGACATGCTCGTCCAGTGCGAGGCGGGCCTGGTCTCCGTCACCGGCACACCGGAGCAGCCGGTCAAGGCGGGCATCCCGGCGGCCGACATCGCCGCCGCCATGTACGCCTTCTCCGGCGTGCTCGCGGCCCTGCTGCGGCGCGGCACCACGGGGCGGGGCGGGCCGGTGGAGGTGTCGATGTTCGACGCGCTGGCCGAGTGGATGGGGCATCCGCTGCACCACGGGATGCACGGCGGACCGCCCCCGGCCCGTACCGGCCTGGCGCACGCGGTCATCGCGCCGTACGACGCCTACCCGACCGCGGGCGGCACGCCGGTGCTGCTGTCGGTCCAGAACGACCGGGAGTGGCGCCGGCTCGCCGAACAGGTGCTGGGGCGGCCGGAGCTGGCGGAGGATCCGGCGTACGCCACCAATGTGGCCCGGACGGAGAACCGCGCCCGGACCGACGCGGTGGTCGCGGAGGCGCTCGCCGCGCTGACGGCGGAGGAGGCGGTGGCGCGGCTGGAGGGGGCGGGCATCGCCTGCGCCCGGCTCAACGGGGTGGCCGAGCTGGCCGGGCATCCGCAGCTGGCCGCCCGGGAGCGCTGGCGGGAGGTGGGGTCGCCGGTGGGCGCGCTGCGGACGCTGCTGCCACCGATCGGGCTGCCCGGCGGGGAACCGCCGCGGCTGGGTCCGGTGCCGGCTCTCGGCGAGCACACCGACACGCTGCTGGAGGCGCTCGGGCTGCCGGAGGAGCGGATCACGGCACTGCGCCGGGAGGGTGTGATCCGCTGAGCCCCCGGGCCGGGGTGCGTGCCCGGGGGCGGGGCCGGGACGCGGTACGGGCCGGGGCCCGGGCGGGGCTAGCCGTGGTTGCCGAAGAGGGACCGCCTCAGCCGCCGCAGCGGCGCGAAGAGCGAGACCCGGGACACCCGCGCGCCCCGGCCGGACTTGGGCCGCCGCACATCGCGCGCGGTGAGTTCCCGCATCAGCAGGGTGGCCTCCTCCGTCTCCCGCTGCGGCACGGCGGGGCCGGCCAGCACGGCGAGATGGCGGTCGAGGCGCGAACTGTTCGCGCTGCTCCCGCAGTTGATGGCAGGCACTCGGGGCCTGCTCCGCATAGTTATCTGTTCCATGACACTCCCCACCCAAACGAGGGCACCCGGCCCGGGCAGGTTAACCCTACCGCCCCGGCACGTCACCCGCGCATCCGCGTATCCCTGACTCGGCTGCCCGGTAAGGCGGTTGACGTATCCGGATGGCTACCCGCCCTGCGGTGCGGCACTCCGCCGCGGTGTGCCCCGCCGGGTGCGCGCCGGGCGTGTCGCGGCACGGCGGCGGGTGCGGCGGGCGCGCCACGCCGCCGCTCGCGCGCCGTTGCGCCCCCGGTGCGCAGCGCTTCCCCACCGGACGGCGCGCACCGGCGGGACCCTCTCGAGCAGGGCCCCACCGGTGGGAGCGGCCGGGCGGTACCCCGGCCGGCCGTCAGGCGAGCGAGCGGAGCACCGGGAGGTAGCCGCCCGACTGCCCGGCGGCCGTGGGGTGGTAGGAGTGGTTGATGGGCCAGGTCACGCTGTGGATCCAGGAGCTTCCGGAGCAGATCTCGTGCCCGGAGAAGGTGGGCCGCACATCGCCGAAGGCGTAGCCGTGGTCGGCGGCCCGCTTGGCAGTCACGTCGTTGAGGTTGTCGGACGCGGCGTTGAGCGCGGAGCGCTCGGTCTCGGTCAGCCCCACGATGCAGGAGCCGTTGAGCTTGTAGAGACGGGGGTAGCCGAGTACGACGACACGGGCCGACGGGGCTTTGGCCCTGATCGCGGAGTACACCTGGTTCAGTTTGCCGGGCAGGGTGTTGTTCATGTAGGAGCGCGCTGCCGCGACCCGGTCGAGGCAGGTGCTCTGGGAGCTGAGGACGCAGGTCGTCATCACATCGGCGAAGCCGGCGTCGTTGCCGCCGATGCTGATGCTGACCAGGCCGGTCGACGAGCTGAGCGGGCCGAGCTGGTTGTTCAGCACATCCCCGGTCTTGGCGCCCGAGCAGGCGGTGAAGTGGAACGAGGAGGGGTTGTTGGCGGCGGCCCACAGGGGTCCGAACGCCTTGCTGCTGCGCTTGCAGTCGCCGCTGCCGCTGTCGTAGCTGCCGGCCCCGAGGCCGGAGGCGTACGAGTCGCCCAGCGCGACGTAACCGGTGGCGGCCTGTTCGGCGGAGTGGGCGGCGCCGGCTCCGGTCAGGGTCAGCGCGGCGGAGAGCAGGAGTGCGGAGAGGGTGGCCGCACGGCGGAAGAGTCTCACGGAACCTCCGGGGAGCAGGGTCTCAGTGGGGAACGGGGCAACCGGTGGCGCTGTTCTGTCGTGGCCATGCCAAGTCTTTTTGACACGTCCATGTCAATCCAGACATCGCAACCGGCCGTGGGGGCGAACCTGCGTGGCATGGCTATGACATCCCCCTGAAACACGCGGTCTACGCGCGTGCCGAGGGTGAAAGTTTGTCCACAGGCGCGGATGTGACGGCACGCCGGGATCAATGCCGACTTTCCGGACAGCAGCCCCAGCAGTCCCGCCCGGACCGTTCCGCCTTGACGGGCTTGCGACGGTTGCGCCACATTGAAGCCCGGCATCCGGCGCGTCGGGGGGCAAAGTCGCCAATGCAGACACTGAGTGACCGTCAACGTTCCACGCGGGGAACCGTCTGGCCGCTGCTGGCCGGGGCCGCCGCCGGGATCGGGGGGCTGGGGGCGGTCCTGGCCCTCACCGGCTCGGCCTCGCCGCTGCGCGCCCCGTTCACCCTCTTCTTCCTGCTCGCCGCACCGGCCGCCGCCATCGCCGCCGTGCTGACCGGCCCCGACCCGCTGAGCCGCTGGGTGATCGCGGTGGCGGGGGCGATCGCGGTCGACGTCCTGGTCGCCCAGAGCATGCTGGCCCTGCGGCTGTGGTCGGCGCGCGGCGGGATCGCCGTGGTCGCCGGGCTCAGCGCCGTCCTGTTCCTGTACGCCACTCTGCGACGCCGCCGGGAGCACACCGCGGCGGGAAGCCGGATCCTCTGACGTGGACATCAGCGTCTGCCGCCCCGGCGAGCTGACGGCCGCCGACCGGGCGGCGTGGACGGCCTTCCAGGACCGGTCGCGCCCGCCGGCCGGACCGGGGCTCGCCAATCCCTTCCTCTCACCGGAGTTCGCCCTCGCGGTCGGCCGCACCCGGCGCGACACCCGGATCGCCGTCCTGCGCGAGGGCGGCGTCCCGGCCGGCTTCTTCCCCTTCCAGCGGACCGCCGCCGGGGTCGGCCGCGCGGTGGGCCTCGGGGTGTCGGACTGCCAGGGCCTCGTCCACCGCCCCGGGTTCCGGTGGGACGCGCGGGAACTGCTGCGCGCCTGCGGGCTGGCGGTCTGGGAATTCGACCATCTGGTCGAGGGCCAGGAGCCGTTCGCGGACGGCGTCAGCGCCTCCTTCCCCTCCCCGGTCATCGACGTGGGCCGGGGCTACGAGGCCTATCTCGAACGGCTGCGCGCCTCCTCCCCCGGCTTTCTCAAGTCCACCCTGGCGAAGGAGCGCAGACTCGGCCGCCGGGCCGGCGAGGTGACCTACGTCCACGACGAGCGGGATCCGGCCGTGCTGCGCACCCTGATGCGCTGGAAGTCCGCCCAGTACCGCAGGACCGGGCGGAGCGACCGGTTCGCCCAGCCCTGGATCACCGACCTCGTCCACCAGCTCTTCCACACCCGCAACGACGGCTTCCGGGGACAGCTCTCGGTGCTCTACGCGGGCGGCCGGCCGGTGGCCGCGCACTTCGGGCCGCGCACCGGGCGCGTTCTCAGCAGCTGGTTCCCGGCCTACGACCCGGAGTACGGGGCCTTCTCGCCCGGGCTGGTGCTCCATCTGCGGATGGCCGAGGGCTCGGCGGCCCAGGGGCTGGAGCTGATCGACCTCGGGCGGGGCGCGAAGCGCTACAAGGACGAGCTGAAGACCCGGGAGATCACCGTCTCCGAGGGCTGGGTGACCCGGCCCCATCCGGTGGCCGCGGGCCACCGCGCCCGGCGTGCGCCCGTGCGGGCGCTCCGCAACACCGTGCTCGCGAGACCCGGGCTCTTCACACCGACCGACCGGATTCTCCGGGAGTTCGGCAGAATCCGGTCGCGCTCCCGGCGATCACATCCGCGTGATTCCTGACCGGAATTTCCCGGGTCTGCATGGGAGAACGATCAGAAAAATCAGAGAAGGGGGGAAATGCCCTAAGGGACTTGCCATGCGGTCCTTGATGTTCATACGGTCTTATCGACCACCCGCATCGGTTCATCGGTGAACGGCCCGGGGAGGGGCTCAGGACCGCGATGGCACCGAAGCGGGGCGCGGTTGGGGGGTGCCGTGTCCGGCGGCGCAGGAGTCTGCCGGGACACGGGCCGCGCACGGCGGTATCCATACAGCTCACGCATGCCCTGGGGACGGTCCGTGCCGTCCCGCGGCCTGCGGGAGAACCCCCCTTTCGAACCGGACACACCACCGGGCCCCCGCGGGGCGGGCGGCCCACCGGACGAGAGGGAACATCACATGAGCTCATTTCTGCGCCCGGCGCGATCGGACGAGGACCCTTTAGGTCCGCCGTCACCGGCCGGCGGAAATCCCGACCACCACGAACGGCCTGCGGACCGGTACCGCCCGGTCTCCTGCCATTTCGCGATCACCCCACCGGTGAGCGTCGTCATTCCGGCGATGAACGAGGCCGGAAATCTCCCGTACGTATTCAAGACACTGCCGGGCTGGATTCACGAAGTGATTCTGGTCGACGGCAATTCCACCGACGACACGGTCCGGGTGGCCCGTGAACTCCGGCCCGACATCAAGGTGGTCCCGCAGCGGGGCAAGGGCAAGGGCGACGCCCTCATCACCGGTTTCGCCGCCTGCACCGGCGAGATCATCGTGATGGTCGACGCCGACGGCTCGGCGGACGGCACCGAGATCGCCAGTTACGTCTCCGCACTCGTGGCCGGCGCCGACTTCGCCAAGGGCTCGCGGTTCGCCAACGGGGGCGGCACGGACGACATGACGGGCATCCGCAAGCTCGGCAACCGGGTGCTCACCACGCTCGTCAACGCCAAGTTCGGCGCCCGCTACACCGATCTCTGCTACGGATACAACGCCTTCTGGAAGCGCTGCCTGGACGAGATCCACCTCGACTGCGCGGGCTTCGAGGTGGAGACGCTGATGAACATCAGAGTCGTCAAGGCCGGACTCAGAGTCCAGGAGATCCCGAGCCACGAGTACCACCGGATCCACGGCGACAGCAATCTGCGCGCCGTGCGGGACGGACTGCGGGTGCTCAAGGTGATCCTCCGCGAGCGGGCCTCCCGGCGCTCCCGTCCCCGTCCCGCCGTGATCGCCATGGAGACCGGCCGGGGGGAGGCCCGTTGAGGACCGAGGACCCCCGGGACGCCGGGGAACTCCGGGAGACCGGGGAGCTCCGGGTCTCCGTGGTGATCTGCGTCTACACCGAGGACCGCTGGGAGGACATCCTGGCGGCCGTGGACTCCGTACGCGGCCAGTCCCGGCCCGCGTACGAGACGCTGCTGGTCGTGGACCACAACCCGGAGCTGCTGCGGCGGCTCACCGAGCGGTACGCGGACACCGGGGAGGTGCGGGTGCTCGCCAACGCGGGCCCCCGCGGCCTCTCCGCCGGCCGCAACACGGGCATCGCCGCGGCCGGCGGCGACATCCTGGCCTTCCTCGACGACGACGCCGTCGCCGAACAGGACTGGCTGCGCCGGCTGACCGGGCCGTACGCCGATCCGGCCGTGCTGGCCGTCGGCGGCCGGACGCTCCCCGTGTGGGCGTCCGGCCGCCGGCCCGCCTGGTTCCCCGAGGAGTTCGACTGGGTGGTGGGCTGCTACTACCGCGGACTGCCGCCCGGCAGGGCGCGGGTGCGCAATGTCCTCGGCGGCAACGCCTCCTTCCGCCGCGAGGCGTTCGAACTGGCCGGCGGCTTCACCACCGGAATCGGGCGGGACGGCGACACGCGGCCGCTGGGCTGCGAGGAGACCGAGCTCTGCATCCGCCTCTCGGCGGCCCGGCCGGAGGCCGTGCTGCTCCTGGAGGACCGCGCGGTGATCCACCACAAGGTGCCCGCCGGCCGGGAGGAGTTCGGCTACTTCCGCCGCCGCGCCTACGCCGAGGGCATCTCCAAGGCCCTGGTCACCCGGAGCGTGGGAAGCAGGGCCGGGCTGGAGACGGAGCGCCGCTACACCACCCGGGTGCTGCCCGCGGGGGTCGCGCGCGGACTGCGGGACGCCCTGCTGGGCCGGCCCGGCGGAGCGGGCCGGGCGGGCGCCATCGCCGCCGGACTGGCCGCCGCCGCCTGCGGCTACACGGTGGGCACCGTCCGGCGCGGCGCACTGCTCCCCCGGCCGGCGGGCGGCCCGGCGGGGACCGAGCCACGGGCGGCCGGGACGGGTCCGGTGCCCGGCACCGGCGGGCCGGGCCCCCGCGCCGGGCACGGGGCGGACGGGACGGCCGCCGGGCCCCTGCTGTCGTCACCCGGCGGGAGCGGGGCCGGGGCCGGCCGTCCCCCGGGCGGACCGCGCCGGGGGCGGCGGCCGGGCGGGCCGGGCCGGTGGCCGGGGCCGCCCGGCCCGGTGCCGATCCTGATGTACCACGCCGTCGGGGAGACGCCCGCCCCCGCCGCGTACGGGCTGTCGGTCACGCCCGAGGCGCTGCGGACGCAGCTGGAGGTGCTGGCGGAGCGGGGGTTCACCCCCGTCACCACCCGTGCCCTGGCCGCCGCCTGGCGGTCGGACGGGCCGCTGCCGCCCAGACCCGTGCTCCTCACCTTCGACGACGGTTACGAGGGTGTGCACCGGTACGCCCTGCCCGCCCTGCGGAGCCACGGCTTCACCGCGACCGTCTTCGCCACCACCGGCTGGCTGCGCGGCCCGCACGAGACGCCGGGCGCCCTCGACCTCATGCTCGACTGGGACCAGCTGCGCGATCTGTCCGCGGCCGGGCTCGAGATCGGCGGGCACAGCCACACCCATCCGCAGCTGGACGCCCTCACCGGGCCCCGGCTCCGCTCCGAGCTGGCCCGCTGCCGGGACCTCCTCGCCGGGGAGCTGGGGCGGTGCCCGGTGTCGTTCGCCTATCCGTACGGCTACTCCAGCAGACAGGTGCGGGCCGCCGTGCGGGCGGCGGGGTTCCGGCAGTCGCTCGCGGTGGGCAACGCGCTGGCCGAGCGGCGGCACGGCCCGTACGCCCTGCGGCGGGTCACCGTCCGCCGGAGCACCGGAATCGAGGAGTTCGAACGGCTGGTCGAGGGGCGGGCGCTCGGCCGGGTCTTCGCCCGGGACCGGACCCTGACGAAGGGCTACGCCCTCGTCCGACGCTCACGGCAAGCTCTCCGGAAGGTGACCCGCGCCGGTGACTGACACGACCACCACCGTCCCGGCCGGGGAGCGCACCGGGGAGAGACCGGACGCCCCCCGCGGGCCCCGGCCCCGCCGGCTGCGACGGCTGCTGCCCCGGCCGGCCGGTGGCAGCCCGCTGTTCCGCAACGCGTACGCGCTGATGGTGAACACCGGGATCTCCGCCGTCCTGGGGCTCGGCTTCTGGCTGGCCGCCGCCCGGTACTACACCGAGGAGGCGGTCGGCCAGGGCTCGGCGGCCATCGCCGCGATGAAACTCCTGGCCGGGCTGACCGCGCTGACGCTCACCGGCGCGATGGCGCGCTTCATCCCGGTGGCGGGGCGCGCGACGGGACGGCTGGTGCTGCGCACCTACGCGGCGAGTTCCGTGCTGGTGGCCGTCGCGGCCGTGGTCTTCCTGCTGACCCTCGATCTGTGGGGGCCCTCGTACCGCTTTCTGCACGGTCCGCTGAACGGGCTGGGGTTCGTCGCCGCGGTGGTCCTGTGGTCCCTGCTGACCCTGCAGGACGGGGTGCTGACGGGGTTGCGGAGCGCCTTCTGGGTACCGGTCGGCAACACCGCCTTCTCGGCGGTGAAGCTCGTCCTGCTCGTGCTGATCGCCGCCTCGGTGCCGACCGCGGGGGTGTTCGTCTCCTGGGTGGCAGCGATCGCGGTGTCGGTGGTGCCGCTGGGGCTGCTGGTGTTCCGGCGGCTGGTGCCGCGTCACGAGGCGGCGGCCGGCCCGGACATGCGGCCGCCGGGCCTGCGCGAGGTCGGCCGGTTCCTCGCCGGTGACTACACCGGCTCGCTCTTCGCGCTGGCCGTGGTCTATCTGGTGCCGGTGATCGTCGCCGCGCAGGTCGGCTCCGCGGACAACGCGTACTTCTACATCGCCACCACCATCGGCGGCACGGTCAATCTGCTCGCCCTGAACATGGGGGCCTCGCTCACCGTCGAAGGAGCGCACGACCCCGGGCGGCTGGCGGAGAACTGCCGGGCCGCGCTGCTCCGGATGGCCCGGATCATGCTCCCGGTCGGGGTGCTCCTCTTCGCCGGAGCGCCCCTGATCCTGGGCGTCTTCGGCGAGGGTTACGCACGGGAGGCGACACCGCTGCTGCGCCTCTTCGCGGTGGGCGCGGTCCTGCGCGTCGTGATCGAGGTGTACTTCGCGGTGCTGCGCGCCCAGTCGCGCACCAGTGGGCTGGCCGCCCTCCAGGGCACGCTGTGCGTCCTGGTGCTCGGGCTGACGCTGCTGCTGCTGCCGCGCATGGGCCTGACGGGCGCGGGTATCGCCGAGGTGGTGAGCCTCGCGCTGGTGGCGTCCGTCGCCGGATGGAAGCTCCTCCGGCTGCTGCGGACGGCGGGACGGGCGGAGTCCGGGGCTGGGGCGGGGACGGGGAAGGGGGCGGGGACGGCCGAGGTGCGGCCCGCGGAGTCCGGGGCCGCGGCGGGAGCCGGAGCAGCGGCAGCAGCCGGGGCGGAGGGTGCGGGCCGCGCACCGGGGGGCAGCCGGGGCGCTGCCGTTCCGGGGCCGGGGCCCGGGTCGGGGCCGCGGCCGGGGCCGGGGCCGGTGGCGGAGTCGGCCGCGGGTCCGGGCCCGGGCAGGACCGGACTCGGCGGCTCCGGCGGGGAGATGCTGTCCGGCCCGGTCCTGTGGCCGCGGGCCGGGTCCGCACCCGCACCCGCGCCGCACCACACCGCCGCCGTACCGGAGAGCGGACGGGAGCACGCCACCGTCCGGCCGGACGCGGGAAGCGGGGCGGGTGCGCCCGGGCCCGCCGGGCGGACGAGCGGGCGGCCGCTCCGCACACCTGCCTGGGCACGGCGTCTGGCGCTGGACGAGGACACCCTGCGGCTGGGCCTCCGCGCCGATCTGGACCACCCGGAACGCCATCCCGTGCTCAACCCGTACCCCCCGCCGCCGCCCGGCGGGCCCCCGCCGCGGACGGACGCCGGCCCCGCGGCGGACCCGGCCGTCGCCGAGGCCACCGGCCGGGCACTCCCCGCCGGCGCTCGGCCGCCGCTCGCGCTCCCGGGCGGCACGGAAACCGAAGCCCGCACGGTCACCGCCCCCGGCGCGGGCCGCACCGCCGGTACGGCCGGCGGGACGGGCGCCCCGGGGAGCGGAGGCGCGGAAGGACCGCCGAAGCCGGCTCCCCGGCCGGACGGGACCGCCGCTCCCGGGCCGGACCACGGCAGACCCGGCGGCGGTCTCCGAGCCGCCTCCCGCGCCGGGGCCCCGGCGTCCGGCAGTGGGCCCGCGGCGGCCCGGCGGCGCGGCTCACCGGTTCTGGCCGCCCGGGCCGGGCACGCCGCCGGCTGGCTGCTGCTCGCGGCCGGACTCGCCCTGTACTGGCTTCCGTTGCGCGGCCTGGACGACGCCGGCCTCGACCGGATGGGCGGTCTCGGCCTCGTCTCCGTCCTGCCCGCGGCCACCCTCCTCGGCGCGGCCCTGCTGGTGGCCGCCTTCGCGGCCGCGCTGTGGCCGGCCGCGCCCCGCCGTCCCCTGCTGACGGCCGTCCTGCTGCTGACCGTGGTGTCGCTGCACGCGCTGCCGGCCGTGCTGGAGGCCGAGCCGCGCTTCGCCACCGCGTGGCAGCATCTGGGGTTCATCGACCACATCGACCGCACCGGCACCGCCGTGCCCGATCTGGACGCCCGGTGGTCCTGGCCCGGTTTCTTCGCGGCGGTGGCGTTCGCGGCCCGCGCCTGCGGGGTCACGGATCTGACCGAACTGCTGCGCTGGTGGCCCACGGTCATCCAACTGCTGTATCTCGCACCGCTGTTCCTGCTGCTCCGCGCGGTACGGGCCTCCTGGCGCGCGAAGTGGACGGCGGTCTGGCTGTTCGCGCTCTGCGGCTGGGTCGGCCAGGACTACTTCTCCCCGCAGGGCTTCACCTATCTGCTCTATCTGGCCTTCGCTGCCGTGCTGCTGGTCTGGTTCCGGGAGCCGCGGGTGCTGCCGGGGAAGCGCCGGCCCGGCGAGGCGGAGCCGCCGGCCGCCGGGCGGGCCGACCGGGCCGTCCTGCTGCTGGTGCTGATCGTCCTGTTCGCGGCGGTGGTGCCCACGCACCAGCTGACGCCGTTCGTGATGCTGGGGGTGCTGACGGCCCTGGTGCTCGTGGGCCGTTCGTGGCTGCGCGGGCTGCCGCTGCTGTTCGCCGCGATGGTGGCCGTGTGGATCGGGTTCTTCGCGGAGCCGTACTGGTCCGGCCACTTCGATGAGCTGTTCGGCGGCGTCGGCGGCGTCGGCGGCAATGTGTCGTCCTCCGTCTCCGGCCGGATCGAGGGCGGCAGCGAGACGCACAAGCTGGTGCTCTACACGCGCGTGGCGCTCGCGGGCTCCGTCCTGGGGATGGCCTGTCTCGGCTGGTGGCGCCGGCGCAGGGCGGGCTACGGCGAACGGTCGCTGCTCGTTCTGGCGTTCGTTCCGTTCCTCGGCTTCGGCATGCAGTCGTACGGCGGTGAGATGGCGCTGCGGGTCTTCCTGTTCGCACTGCCGGGCGCCTGTGCGCTCGCCGCGCTGGCCGTCTTCCCCCGGGTGGGCAGCGGCCGCCGGGCGCCGGCCGTGCTCGCGGCGGCGCTGGCCGGACTGGTGTTCATGGGCGGCTTCCTCGTCGCGCGCTGGGGCAACGAGCCGTTCGAACGGGTGCGCACCGGTGAGGTCGCCGCCATGGAGTATGTCTACGCGCACGACGAGCCGACCGTACGGGTGCTGTGGATGAGCGACGACCCGGTCGAGAACGTCACTCCGGCGATGCCGTGGGGCGCCCGGGACATGGAGCGGGTCGGCTATCTGCCGACGCTCGCGCCCCGCGACGCCGCGCGGGTCGGCCCCGTGGTCGAGGCGCTGGAGAACGCGGGCCCGAACTCGTATCTGATGGTCGGCCGCGGTCAGTCCGTGTACCTCCGCATGGACGCGGGCTACGCCCCGGACTGGGAACGGTCGCTGATCCGCGCGCTGGACGGCCGGCCGGAGCTGCGCCGCGCGTTCTCCGACGACCACGCCGTGCTCTACGAGCTCCGCGAACAGCCGCCGGGGGCCGTCCCGGAACCGGAGCCCGGACGACCGGGCCCCCAGGTGACCTGGACGCCCTGGTCGGTCTACGGGGCGATCTCGGCGGGCGTCCTGATGCTGCTGCTGGCGGCGCGCGAACTGCTGCGGGTGACGGCGCCGCCGGGGGTCGGGGCGCTGGCCTGGCTGCAGGGGACGCTGTGGTTCGCGCTGCCGCTGATGGCCGTGACGCTGGCCTCTCTGGTGCACCGGTTCTGGACGATGTCCTGATCAGGGGCCGCCGGGGGTGGCCGCGCCCCGGCGGCCGGCCCCGTCCGGGCGCCCGCTCCGTACGGGTGCGGGCGGCCGGTCGACGGGAACGGGGGCGTCGGTCGGTCAACGGGTGTGGCGCGCGAAGCCGTGCGCAGGGACGGGTGCTCCGGGGCCCGCAGCCCTTCCGGCCGGCCCCACCGCTTCCGTCAGCGCTTCAGCCAGCGCACCCCGTACGCGCCGAGGTCGAACGAACGGCCGTCGACCTCCGCGGCGACCGGGCGGTTCCGGATGTTCACGACGAGCACCGCGTCCTCATCGGCGAGCACCCGTACGTACGGCCGGTCCCCGGCCGCGACCTCTACCTCCGTGAAGCGGCTGCCGGGCGGGAACTCGCGGGAGAAGCGGCTCAGCAGGTCCATCATCGGCAGCGCGGACCCGCCGTCCCCGGCCGCCGTGCCGCGCCACAGGCAGCCGGCGCAGCTCGTGCTCCGCTTCTGCGGGTTCCAGTAGAAGCCGGTGGTCGCGCCGCCCCTGCTCATCGCGATCAGGGCGGCGGCGTGCACGGCGCGCCGGTGCGGTTCGCTCCAGCCGTCGCGCTCGTCGTTCCCGTCCCCCGGCTCGACGTACCACTCGGCCCACCACAGCGGCAGCCCGGTCTCCTCGCGCACCCAGCGGCTGACGGCCGTGAACTTGGCGGTGGCGCGGAACTCGTCGGGCACGAGCGCGTCCTCGCGGGTGTAGCTGGAACCGTCGACCACGACGAAGTCCGCGCCCGCCTTGTTCTCGTTCCAGTACCGGACGGCGTCGAGGGCCCGCCGGTCGAGGCTGCCCCAGGGGCCCTTGACCTCCGAGGCGTTGGTGCTCTCGCCCGGCGGCTGGCTGTCCATGACGACATACGGCCCGCCGACGAGGTTCTCCTTGTTCACCTTCTTCAGCTCGGCGTGGACGAGGTTGTAGAGGCGGGTGTAGGCCTCGGCGTCCCAGCGCTGCCGGTCGTCGTCGTAGAAGCCCTTGAGCTCGTTCCAGACGATGAAGTGCCGGACGTCCGGGTAGCGCCTGGCGACGACGCCCGACAGGCGGGCGAAGTCGTCGTAGTAGGCGGGGTCGGGCGCCTTCTCCAGCCACTCCCGGGACCAGTCGGTCTTCCCGCGCTCGCCGCCCTTCATCCAGTCCGGCGCGCAGCACAGGGTGATGACGGGGGTGCCGCCGGTGCGGCGGATCAGGTCGATCCGGCTGTCCAGTGCGGAGAAGTCGTAACGGCCCGGCGCGGGCTCGGGGTTGTCGGCGCCCCAGCCCATGATGTGCTGGTTCTGCGGTATCGGCCGCGCGGAGAGTATCCGGTCCGCACGGCTCCGGGCGGCGGCGCGGCCGTCGTCGGCGCTGTACTGGGTGTGGGTGAAGCCCCAGCCCAGCTCCGGCGCGGGCTTGCCGCCGGGCATGCGCGGGGTGCCGTGCGGCCCCGGATCGCCGTTCCGGCCGTCGGGGGCGCCGTCGGGCGGGAAGCCGCACATCACCAGCAGCAGGCTGAGCGCCGTCACGCCGATCGCGAGGAGCACGGCGGTTCCCGGGCGCCGTCGCCGTGGATCCGGTGCCCCTGCCCGCGCCCCTGCCCCCGCCGCGCCCGCCGGCGCCGGCCCGCCCGTTCTCCTCTGACGTCTCATCACCCGTCAGCGTAGCGGGCAATTCACCCGGTACGGGGGCTTCCACGACAACTCGGGGAAGAGTGGACGGCGGGCCGGGGCGCCCCGGGGGTCAGTCCGCGCTGTAGGCGGCGCGCAGGGCCTCCTCGGCGGCGGCCAGGGCCTCCGCGCGGTTGAGCCCCAGCCTGCGGACGCGCTGTGCGTACACCTGTGCGGCGGCTGCCGCCTCGCGCTCGGCGCCTTCGCCCGCGGCGGCCACGAAGGTGCCGTTGCGGCCGCGGGTCTCGATCACCCCGTCCGTCTCCAGCGCGCGGTACGCCTTGGCCACCGTGTTGGGGGCGAGCCCCAGTTGGCCGGCGAGGGCCCGTACGGTCGGCAGCCGGTAGCCGGCCGGGAGCCGCCCCGAGCGGGCCTGGTCCGCGACCTGGGAGCGCAACTGCTCATACGGTGCGTCGGCCGAGCCGGGGTCGACGGTGACCTTCAGACTCACAGGTGCTTCTCCCTCGTCGTGCGCCGGTCCAAGTCTCCATTGTGTGCCACCGGCACCGGCCGTGCGCGGCGCGGCCGGACCGCGGCGGGAGCGGGGGGAAGCACGACGGCACCACGGCGCGACGGCACCACGGCACCACGGCATGGCGCGGAACGCGGACGGGCGGGCCCCGGCCGGCCCGGGTCAGCCGGCCCGGCCCTCCGTGGCCGGGAGGCACACGGTGCGGTCGGGGGCCGCGGGGTCGTGCGCGACCCGGTCCCCCGCCATCTGCCAGTGGAGGACGAAGCGGTCGCCCGCGCGGTAGGCCTCCAGACCGGCCCGGCAGTAGGCGACCATGTCGTCCGGCAGCCGGTCCAGCGGGCACCAGCGGAACTCCGAACACTTCTCCGGCTCCCCGTTGACGGGCTCACCGCCCGCCCCGTACGCCGCCTCGAAGAACCAGCCGATGCGCGGCGCGCCCCCGGGGCCGCGGTGCTGCATGACCAGGGCGGCGCGCAGGTCCTCCGGCGCGAGGTCCAGCCCGGTCTCCTCCCGGGCCTCACGGATCACCGCCTGCCGCACGTCCTCCCCGTCCTCGGCGTGCCCGGACGGTACGCCGAGCAGTCCGTCGCCGTATCCGGTGCCGGCCCGCCGGGCGAGCAGCACCTCCGCACCGCGGCGGAGGACGAGGTGGACGTCGACGACCTCGGTGTGGCGGCGGGCCGGCGCCGGCCAGGCCACCAGGGCGTACCGCTCGTCATCGACCGGCCCGCCCCACAACGCCGGTTCGCCCGACAGCCGTTCGAACCGGGTCCGGTCCGCCAGCGGGGCGACGGCCGCCTCCAGGTCCGCCGCCGGCAGCCCGGCGGGGCTCACCGTGCCCCACACCCCCTCGACCAGGACCAGCCGGCCGCCGGGACGGAGCAGTCCGGCCCAGTGCCGCAGCACGGCGGCGGGGTCGGGCATCAGCCAGAGCACGTGACGGGCCAGGACGACGTCGAAGCGGCGGGTGCCCACCGGGGGTGCCGCGGCGTCCCCGGTCAGCACCTCGGCGCCGGTGCCGGCGAGCTTGGCGCGGGCGCGCTCCGCCATGCGCGGGGAGCTGTCGACGCCGGTCACCCGGTGCCCCTGCCCGGCGGCGAGCAGCGCCAGGCTGCCGGTGCCGCAGCCGAGGTCGAGGACGTCCGACGGTTCGCCGGGCAGCCAGTCCGCGAGCCGCGCCGACCACGCCGCGCGGACGGCCGGGTCGCGCAGCCCGTGGTCGGGCTCCTCGTCGAACTCCGGTGCGGCGGCGTCCCAGTAGCCGGGGGACCGGGGGGACGGGGGTCCGGAAGGCGCGGTGTTGTTCTCGGTCATGCGGAGATCCTGGCAGCGGCCACTGACACGGATCCTGCCGGCGGGCCGGGCGGGTTCCGGTGGCCGGTCCGCGTCAGTGCGGCGGCAGGGGCCGGACGCCCAGCGTGCGGTGGCGGAGGCGGCGGGCGGCCAGCCGGGCCTCCGGCCGTTCGGCGCGGAGCAGGGCGAGTTCACGGCCGAGCACCTCACCGAGATGGGTGAGGAAGCGGCCGGGGTCGTCGGCGGCGTCCGTCACGGCGTCCGGGCCGGAGCCGGAGCCCGGGCCGGCGCCCGGTCCTGGCTCGGACGGGCCGGGTTCGGCGACCACGCGGTCCACGATGCCGTGCGCCAGCAGGTCGGCCGAGCGCACGCCCTGCTGGGCCGCCACCTCGTCGGCCCGTTCCGTCGTCCGGTGCAGAATCGCCGAGGCGCCCTCCGGGGGCAGCGGGGAGAGCCAGGCGTGCTCCGCGGCCAGCACCCGGTCGGCGGGCAGCAGCGCCAGCGCGCCGCCGCCCGCACCCTGGCCCAGGAGCAGGCACAGCGTCGGCGCGGGCAGGGTGACCAGATCGGCCAGACTGCGGGCGATCTCGGCGGCCAGGCCGCCCTCCTCGGCCTCCCGGGAGAGCGCGGCACCGGCCGTGTCGACGACGGTCAGCAGCGGCAGGCCGAGTTCGGCGGCGATGCGCATGCCGCGCCGGGCCTCGCGCAGCCCGCCGGGCCCGAGCGGGGGCGACGCGCCGTCGTGCCGGTCGTGGCCGAGGACGACGCACGGGGTGCCGCCGATCCGGGCGAGCGCGAGCAGCAGCCCGGGGTCGTGCTCGCCGGCACCGGTCCCGCTGAGGGGCGTGACCTGCCGGCCTGCCGCCTTGAGCAGGGCCCGTACCCCGGGGCGCCCGGGGCGCCGTGACCGCCGGATCGAGTCGGCGGTGGCGGAGACAGCGGTGGCGGGGACCTCGGGCCCCGCCCCGGCCGGACTCTCCGTCACGGCGGGGGTCGGGGCACCGCCGGCGGCCGCCCGGTCCTGCCGCGGTTCCCGTCCCGCCGGCGCCGCCGCTTGTGCCGTACCGCCGGAGACCGTCGCGGCGCCGCCGTCCGGTCCGTCCGCGGGCGATGGCGCGGCCGGTGCTCCCGGGCCGCCGTCCGCTCCCGCCGCCGGGCCCGCCGCCTCCGGTCCGGACAGGGGCGGCGGGACGGTGCCGGCGGCGCCGGCGGTGTCGTCGCAGAGCACGTCCAGGGCGTCCGCGACCACCGCGGGCAGTTCGCGGGCGGACAGCACCGCGTCGACCAGGCCGTGGGCCAGCAGGTTCTCCGCCGTCTGCACGCCCGGGGGGAACTCCTCGCCGTACAGGGCCCGGTGGACGCGCGGTCCGAGGAAGCCGATGAGCGCGCCCGGTTCGGCGGCGGTGAGGTGTCCGAGAGAGCCCCAGGACGCGAGGACCCCGCCGGTCGTCGGATGGCGCAGATACACCAGGTACGGCAGGCCGGCCGCCTTGTGCCCGGCGATGGCGGCGGTCACCTTCACCATCTGGACGAACGCGACCGTGCCCTCCTGCATCCGGGTGCCCCCGGAGGCGGGTGCGGCGAGCAGCGGCAGCCGTTCCGCCGTCGCCCGTTCCACCGCGCGGACCAGCCGCTCCCCCGCCGCCACCCCGATCGAGCCGGCCAGGAAGCGGAACTCGCAGGCGACCACGGCCACCCGGCGGCCCCGGATCCGGCCCTCACCGGTGATGACGGACTCGTCCAGGCCGGTGCGCTCGCGCGCCCGTTCGAGGTCGGCGCGGTAGCCGGGGTCGCGGGTGGTGACGGGGACGGGCTCGTCCCAGGTCCGCCAGCTGCCGCCGTCCAGTACGGCCTCGATCAGCTGGAGCACGGGCTCGCGGTCGCTCGGTCCGGTCATGGGAACACCCTGCCACGGGGCACCTTCCCCCGGTTCACCAGGCCGGACGCCCCTGGGATCCGGCTCCCCGCCGGCTCGCCGGTACGGATCCGGGCGTGGCCTTGCCCGGAGCGCCGGACGGCGGGGCGGGACGGGGACGGCGGAAGGCGGGGCGTTTGAGGTCGGTTGCTCCGGGAACCGGGCGGTATGGCCATTTCACAGCGCAAGAGCAGCGCCGACGTCACCGCCCGCCGGGTGTTCCCGGACAGCGCCGGGCCCGGCCGCTTCCTGTCCGCCGTCGACCGGCTGGAGCGGACGGAAGAACTCGATCCCACCATCGACTGGCTGCGCGGGCGGATCCGCCGCCTGCCGCTCGGTCCCCTCCGCGACGCACTGCACGGCCGGTGGCTGGGACACCCGCTCCATCCGGTGCTGGTGCAGGTGCCGATCGGCGCCTGGCTGTCCGCGGCCGTGCTCGATCTGCTGCCCGGTGAGCGGCGGGAGGCCGACGCGCTGGTACTCCTCGGGCTGTCCGGTGCCGGTCCCGCCGCGGTGGCCGGCTGGGTGGACTGGGCCGAACTGCAGAAACCGCAGATGCGGGTGGGGTTGCCGCACTCCGTCTCCAACGCGGTGGGCGTGCTGCTCTACGCCGGTTCGTTCGCCGCCCGCAGGGCGGGGCTGCGCGGTCTGGGACGCACGCTGGGCTTCGCCGGGCTCACGGTGGTCGGCATCGGCGGGGCGCTGGGCGGCCACATGGCGTACCGGCAGGCTTCCGGCGCCAACCACGCCGAGGACGTGCCGCACCGGATGCCGCCCGGCTGGCACCCGGTGGGCGACATGGCGCAGTTCCCGGCGGAGCAGCCGGTGCGGCGCCGGGTCGGCGAGGTGGACGTGGTCGTCGTACGGGAGCCGGGCGGCGATGTGCACGTGCTGGCCGACCGGTGCACGCACATGGGCGGTCCGCTGTCCGAGGGTGAGGTCGCGGACGGCTGCATCACCTGTCCCTGGCACGGCAGCGCCTTCCGGCTGTCCGACGGCTGGAACGTGCGCGGCCCGGCGACCGCGCCCGAGCACTCGTTCGAGACGCGGGTGGTCGGCGGCCGGCTGGAGATCCGGCTGAGCGGCTGAGGTCCTACGCCGTCCGGGCCTCCCGTGGCGGCGGCCCGAACAGGCTTTCCCCGCAAGGGCGTTAGCGGGCTCCACGGTTCGGCGGCCCGGCAGCCGTGCCGGCCGGGTCAGCCGCTTCCGTCGCGCGCCCGCGCGCACGCCGGGTCGTCGCCCTTCCGGACCGCGCCGCAGTGGAACACCTCCACCGGCGGAGTGGTCCGGTCGGAGATCTTCTCGACCCGCAGCAGCGAGATCCGCTTGTCCGTCGGCTCCCCCCTCCCCGTGGTGCCGTACACGGTGCTGCCCGTGGCCCCGTAGTACGGGTTGACGTAGTTCTGGTGCAGCACCTCGGCGTGGACCGCCGCCGGGTTGATCGCGTGCGGGTCCCAGGGCTGTCCGGGTGCGCGGACCCGCGCCACCAGGGTCTCGACGGCCCGGAGCAGCATCCCGGCCGAGTCGTACGCGAGTCCGACCCGCTCGCCGACCCGGTCGTCGGCGTCCCCCCGGCCGAGGCAGCGCGGCGGGCTGAGCAGCCCCTCCTCCCTGACCGAGCGCAGAAAGCGGTCGGCCGCCTCGTCCCGCTGCCGGCGGACGCGGGTCTCCAGCGCCTCGCAGGTGGCCGGCGCGGCCTTCGACACATAGGTGAGCGGGACGGTGCCCGGCGCGCCCTTCCGCAGCTCGGGGTTGGCCATGTAGCGGTTGACGGAGTCGTCGGCGACCAGGTGGCGCGGCGGGTTGTTGCCGCAGGACCTGCGGAGCGCCTGCAGGAAGCCGTTGAACTCCGACCACCGCCCGGCGAAGAACAGCATGCCCGGGTAGCCGCACTCCCGGCTCAGGTCGTCACCGCTGCCGAAGAACGACGGTTCCCCGTCCAGCAGTTCGCCGCCGAGGCCGGCCCGGAGATCGTCGAGGAGGGTGGAGACGTAGTAGTCCTCCTTCAGGGAGGAACGCTCCCCGTGGGTGTAGTACACGCGGACGCCCCGCACCCGCAGGACCCCGCGCGCGTACGCCGCGATCATCTCCGCCTGGTCGCGGTTGGGCGCGGCCATCTGGAGATAGAGCTTGGAGTGGCGGTCCATCCCGTCCCCGGAGAGGGTGGGGGCGATCGCGGGAAGTCCCGCCCGGTTGAGCCGTTTCAGGGCCTCGGCGGTGCTGCGGCGGCTCTCGACCAGGCCGATGACGCCGGCCACCGGGGCGTCGGACTCCTCACGCGCCAGGTCCGCGATCATGCTGACGGCCGCGTCGGCGTACCGCATCTGGAAACCGGCGTTGGCGACGACGACGCGCACCAGCGGGGCACTGTAGGTGCTCGGTGCCTCCAGCACCCCCTCGTACTGGGCGACCGCGAGTCCTTCCAGTTCCTCCCGCTCGGCCGCGTACGCCTCCTCGTTCGGCTTGGTGGAGCGGCCGGTGAGCGTGCCGAGATAGACGAGGGTGACGTAGGGGCGGCGCCGGCCGCTGCGCTCCCAGATGTCCCGCGCCTCGCGGTTCTGTTCGAAGATCCGCTCCTGCACCCGGCGGAGGTTCTCCTGGCCGGGCTGGTCGTTGAACTTGAAGCCGCTGTCGTCGCTGTAGCCGACGCACTCGCCGCCCAGGCTGCGGACGGAGACCTCTCCGGAGAACGGGGCGTGCAGGCAGTCCGGTCCGCCGAGCCACCGGCCCGTCCAGACGGCGCCCGGCGCCAGCAGGACCAGGCAGACCGCGACGGCGAGGGTGCGGCGGGCGAACCAGGGCGGCCCCGGCGCCTTGATCCCGGACGGGCCGCCGGCCGGTTCGTGCGCCGTGCCCTCGTCCCGCCCCGTCCGGAGCAGCAGGAACCACGCCCGGTCCGCCCGGGCGTGGCGCCTGTGGTCCAGCTCCTCCTCCCACTCGCCCCACTCCTCGTCCGCGTCTCCGGAGCCGAGGCCGGCGAGCCCGGCGGTGGTGAGCGGGCCGGTGCCCGCGGGCTCGGCCGGCCGTTCGGTCGCGTAGACGGCCAGCAGCGGGTCCCAGCGCCCGGTCTCGTTCCGTACGTCGTTGAGGAGGCCGAGCAGCACATCCCCCGTGTCGCCGGACGGGCCGCCGAGGATCAGCGCCACCGGATAGGCGGTGCGCCGCCAGCCGCGCACCCGCCAGGGCGGACGGGCGTACGCCCGGCGCAGGTCCTCCAGGAAGGCGTGTACCAGCAGCCGGTTCAGCTGGGCAGGGTCCTCACCCCGCCGCGCGCCCGCGGTGAGCCGCTCGGCGAAGGCGGGAAACGTGCCCGACTGCGCCGGGGCCAGGTAGTGCTGGCGCATGAACCAGCGGTACTGGCGGCCGATTCCCGGAATGCGCCCGGAGACGGCGGCCCGGAACAGCGCCGCGGGCACCGCCTTCCGCAGCAGCTGCCATACGAGGTGGTAGAGCGCTCCGAACTGCCCGGCGGTCTCCTGCGCGGCGGCGGGCTCCTCCACCAGCCGCCGGCGCTGCCGCAGCCGGCGGACGAGCTCGCCGGGGACCGCGTCGGAGTCCACGCCGGACACATCCTGTCCGAGCAGCCAGCTGAGCAGCCCGAAGTGACGGAACCACAGCCGGTCCCCGCCGAAGGTCTGTACGGACAGCGCCGCGCGCAGCTGGTTCAGCAGAGGCAGTACGGGGAGCTCACCGGCCGGCCGTCCGGCCTCGGCCCAGGCGTGCGGGACACGCCTCTTGGGCGGCGCGGCCAGCCGGCCGCGCAGCGTCCTCAGCGCGGCCGGACTGCCCGGTCCGGTCAGCCAGATGAGCGGCAGCCGGCGGTCCCGGGGCCGCGGCCGCCGGACGAGGAAGGCGACCAGCCGGAGCAGGCCCGCCGTCCCCCGGGGCGCCACACCGGCTCCGCCCCTCCCGCTTCGCCCGCCGGGTTCGCGAGGGCCCCGGCGAGCCGTGCCCTCCGCCCCGGGCTCCCACTCCCAGCCCACGCAGCCCACTCCCCCCGTCGCGCAACGTGTGTCATCCACTTTTAGCAAGCGCTGTCACCACCGTGAAGGTGAATGACCCATTCCCTTGCGGACGTGGTCACTTCGCCCCGCGGGCCGCGGGCCGCGGGGCGAAGTGACCACGTCCAGCGGCCGGCTCCGGGCCGGTCCTCCGCCGCCGGGCGCCGCGCGGGCCGCCGCTCCTTAACGACCGCTCAGCCGTTCCTTAACGGCGGCATAAGGATCGCTCCCGCCCCGTCCCGGCGGCGGATTCCGGTCTTCCGCGGGGCTAGCGTGCTGAGCGCCGGGGCGGGTTCCGGCCGCCGGTGCCGCACTTCGGGGGGCCGCACCGGCGTGCGCCTCCCCGCCCGGCCCCCGTGCCGCACCTGAGTTCCACCGTGTAAGGAGACCCCCACGATGACCGTACGTCGCAAGGCCGCCGGAACCGCTCTCATCGGTGTCGCGCCGCTGGCGCTGACCGTGCTCACCGCCGTCCCCGCGGCCGCGCACGGCTCGATGACCGACCCGGTCAGCCGGGTGTCCGCCTGCTTCGCCGAGAACCCGGAGAGCCCGGACTCGGCGGCCTGCAAGGCGGCTGTCGCGGCCAGCGGCACCCAGGCGTTCTACGACTGGAACGAGGTCAACATCCCGAATGCCGCCGGGAAGCACCAGGAGATCATCCCGGACGGCAAGCTGTGCAGCGCCGGACGGGACAAGTACAAGGGGCTCGACCTGCCGCGCGCGGACTGGCCGGCCACCGCCCTGTCCGCCGGGAAGCACACCTTCCACTACAAGGCCACCGCCCCGCACAAGGGTTCGTTCGAGCTGTACATCACCAAGGCGGGCTACGACCCGACGAAGCCCCTGAAGTGGTCGGACCTGGAGGCCGAGCCGTTCGCCGAGGTCACCGACCCGAGCCTGGTGAACGGGGAGTACGTGTTCGACGGCACGGTGCCCGCGCGCTCGGGCCGTCATCTGGTCTACAGCGTCTGGCAGCGCTCGGACAGCCCGGAGGCGTTCTACACCTGCTCGGACGTCACCTTCGGCGGCAGCGCCGCGAGCGGTGCCGGTGCGGGCGCGGACGGCGGTCCGGAGGCGGCCGCGCCGGACGACGACCAGATCGAGGCCGCCGCCGGCAAGTCGACCGTCAGCCACGGCGGTCACGGCGGTGACGAACACCCGGCCGGAGACGCGGACAAGCCCGTCACACAGGCCGCGCCGGCGGACGGAGCGGACGCGGACGACACCGCGGACGACGCGGACGGCACGGGCAACGCCCCGACGGCGGACGGCGCGAGCGGCCCGGCCGCGGGCGCCGAGCAGGCGGGCGCGGGCACGGAGGAACTCGCGCAGACCGGTGGCGACAGCTCCACCACCCCGCTCGCCGTCGGCGGTTCGGCCGTCGTGGCGCTCGGTGCCGCCGTGCTCCTCGCCTCCGCCCGCCGCCGGGCGGTCCGCCGGCGCGGCTGAGCCGGACGCCCGGACGCTCCGGCCTCCGGGCACACGTCCGGACACTCCGGTGTCCGGACGCCCCTGACGCCCTGACGGACACTCCGGCCGGGCCCCCGCCCGGCCGGGCCGGAGCCGCCGTCACGGGCCGCCGCCGCCCTCTTCCCGCACGGGGAGAGGGCGGCGGTTGTGTACGGTGCCGGCCGGCACCGCCCGTCAGGCGGCGTGCCGACCCGGGGAGCGGGGCGGGCCGCCCCGGCCCCAGCGGCGCGGGCCGCGCGCCGGGGTCCCGTCCGGGCCGCCGCCCGGGCTCCGGTCCGTCCCCCGGTCCAGGGCCGCCGCGGGGCGGGCCGCGGCGGCGCCGAAGCGGGCGCGGGCCCGGTCGGTGACGGCCTCGATCCGGCGGGACTTGTCGTCGGCCGTATCGAACGTCAGCTGGCGCGCGGCGTGTTCCGCCGGTGTCAGATCCTCCGCGCGCAGCGCGACGGCGCGCACGCGGGCACGCTGCAGACCGAGGACGTCGTGCAGGGCGTACGCGGCACCGGTCAGCGCCGGGGTGTGGTCCGTGGGCTCGGCGAGAGCCCGGGTGCGGCTGGTCGTGGAGCGGTCGGCGTAGCGGACGGTGAGGGTCAGCGCCCGTGCGACCCGCCCGTCCGTACGGAGCCGTGCCCCGAGCTCGTGCGCGAGGGTGAGCAGCGCCCGGCGGCGCTGGTCCGGGTCCAGTTCGTCGTGGTCAAAGCGGTGTTCGGCTCCGGCGGAGCGGGCGGGGGCGTTCGGTGTGACGGGGGTCGGGTCGATGCCGTGCGCCTGTTCGTATACCCGCCGCCCGGTGGACGCGCCCAGGATGCGCTGGAGGGTGGCGGGCGGTGCGGCGGCGATCCGGTCGACGCTGTCCAGCCCGTAGGTGGTCAGGGCGCGCACGGTCGCCGGTCCGACGCCGTGCAGTCCGGAGGCGGGTTTGCGGGCGAGGAAGGCGGTGACCGCCCGGGGTTCGCCGGGGACGGTGCTGATCGCGCCGGGCGGGCCGTCGTGCGCGGCCATCCGGGCGAGCAGCGGGTTGGCCGCGACCCCGACGGTGCAGTCGACGCCGTACCGGGCGAGCGCCCGCACCCGGACGAGGGCGGCGAGTTCCGCGGCGTCCCGGCCGAAGTAGCGGAGCGCGCCCCGGACGTCGGCGAGCGCGGCGTCGGGCGGCAGGGCCTGGACGACGGGGGTGAACTCGGTGAGCAGCCCGCGCAGTCCCTCGTAGGTCTCCTCGTCGGGCGGCCCGCCGCCGTCGGCGGCCCGGAACCGCAGGTACAGCACATGCGGCCGGGCCGGGGCCGTCCCGGCGGCGCCCTGCCCGGCGGGACCGTTCCCGGCGGCACCGGATACGGCACCGGCAGAGGCGGCACCGGCGGGCGCCTGCCCGGCGGGCGCGCCGCTCCCCGCCCTCCTCCCCGCACTCCTCTCCGTGTTCACCGGCCCGCGCTCCCCGGGCTGGAGTGCCACAGCTTGCGGCCGGTGGCGGCGCCCTCGCCCGCCGGACGCAGATCCGCCCACGGGTGCATCTCGTAGCCGTTGGCGAGCCGTATACGGCGGCCGTCCGCCGGCCCGGCGGCCCCGTCCGCCCCGGCGCCCCCGCCGTCCCCGGCCGCGTCATCCGCGCCGCCGGCCGGCCCGTCCCCCGCCGCCGGCCCCGCGTCTCCCGGGGCGTCCGGGCGGGCGGGGCCCGGGGCGGCGAGGCGGGCCGCGACCGCCTCCAGGCCGCCCTCCTTCCGGAGCGCGGCGAGTTCGGCGAGGTCCCAGGCGCGGCGGCCGACCACGGTGAGGCTGCGGGCACCGCGCCGCTCCACGGTGCCGCGGACGAGCAGCAGCCAGGAGTGGAAGACGGTGTGCGCGCAGTCGGCGTGGCTGTCCTCGAAGAAGGTGCAGTCGGCCAGCCCCGTCCCGTCGTCGAGGGTGGTGAAGACGATGCGGCGGCCGGAGCGGATGGGCGGGGTCTGGGTGGACGCCTTGGCGCCCGCGACGAGGACGGTCTCACCGTGCCGGGCGGCACGCAGCCGCCGGGCCGTGACCACGCCCAGCTCCTCCAGGAAGGCCGTGTGCTCGCTCATGAGGTGCCGGGAGACGTCCATGCCGAGCACGCCGAGCTCCGCGCCGGTGCGTTCGGACGCGTCGAGGTCGGGCAGCCCGGCCGGTTCGGTGACGAACCCCGCGCCGCTCGCGCCTCCCGCGCCGTCGGCGGCGTCGAGCGGCAGCTGGCCCGGGTGGGCGGCGGGGTCCTTCTGCCGGCGGTACAGCTCGCTGATGTGCAGCAGCAGGTCGCGGCGGTTGCCGCCGAAGGCGTCCAGCGCGCCGACCTGGGCGAGCCGTTCGGCCACGGGACGGCCCGGCCGGGCCCGGCGCCACAGGTCGGACAGGGAGGTGTAGGGCTGTCCGGCGGCGATGCGCCCGGTCTCGGCCTCGCTGATGCCGTGCACGTCGGCAAGGGCGAGCCGGATGCCGTAGACCCCCTCGGTCCCTTCGGCCGCCCCGGTTGCCCGGGTTGCCCGGGTTGCCCGGATTTCCCCGGTCCTTCCGGTCTCCTTCCCGCGCTGTCCCTTCCGCCGCTCCCGCGCCCCCTCCTCAGACACCAGTTCGATTCGATAGGCGGCCCCCGACCGGTTGACGTCCAGCGGCAGGATCGGCACCCCCCGCCGCCGCGCGTCCGCCAGCAGCAGCCGCTTCGGGTACATCCCGGGATCGTGCGTGAGCAGACCCGCGTAGAAGGCCGCCGGATGGTGCGCCTTGAGCCAGGCGGACTGGTACGTCGGCACGGCGAAGGCCACGGCGTGTGCCTTGCAGAAGCCGTACGAACCGAACGCCTCCACGATCTCCCAGGTGCGGGCCACCACCTCCGGCGCGTACCCCCGCCCGGCCGCCTCCCCGGCGAACCAGGCCCGCACCCGCCCCTGCCGCTCCGGAACGGACAGCGCGCGCCGCGCCTCGTCGGCCAGCCCCCGGTCGCAGCCGGTCATGACCGAGAGGATCTGGATGATCTGCTCGTGGAAGACGACGACGCCATGGGTCTCGCGCAGCGCCGGCTCCAGGTCCGGATGCGGATAGCGCGGCGCCCGCCGCCCGTGCCGGGCCTCGATGAAGGGCCGGACCATGTCGGCCGCGACCGGGCCGGGCCGGAAGAGCGAGATGTCGACCACCAGGTCGTGGAAGGTGGCGGGCTGCAGCCGGCCGACCAGATCGCGCTGGCCGGGCGACTCGATCTGGAAGCAGCCGAGGGTCTCGGCGGACCGGATCAGCTCGTACGTGGCCGGGTCGCCCGGCGCCACCTGCCCCGGGTCGTCCAGGTCCAGCCGCTCCCCGGTCGCCCGTTCGATCTCGGTCACCGCGTGCGCCATCGCGGACTGCATCCGCACCCCGAGGACGTCGAGCTTCAGCAGCCCCAGCTCCTCCACGTCGTCCTTGTCGAACTGGGACATCGGGAAGCCGTCCGGGCCGGCGCTCGCGACCACCGGGGTGCGGTCCCGCATCGAGGCGTCCGAGAGCAGCACGCCGCACGGGTGCATGGCGATGCCGCGCGGCAGCCCGTCCAGGGCCTCGACCAGCCCCCACAGCCGCTCGTCGGCGCCGTGCCCGGCCGCCACCTCGCGCAGCTCGGGCAGTTCGCGGAGGGCGGCGCGGGCCTCGCGCGCACGGATGTGCGGAAAGGCCTTGGCGAGCCGGTCGGTCTCGGCCGGGTCCATGCCGAGCGCCGTCCCGACGTCGCGGATGGCGTGCCGCACCCGGTAGGTCTCGGGCATGGCGACGGTGGCCACCCGGTCGGCGCCGAAGCGGTCGAAGATCGCGCGGTAGACGTCGAGGCGGCGTGCGGACTCGACGTCGATGTCGATGTCGGGCAGCGCGGCCCGGCGCTCCGAGAGGAAGCGCTCCATCAGCAGGCCGTGCTCCACCGGGTCGGCGTGCGCGATGCCGAGCAGATGGTTGACGAGGGAGCCCGCGCCGGAGCCGCGCGCCGTCACCCGGATGCCCAGGGCGCGGGTGTCGTCCACGACCTGGGCGACGGTGAGGAAGTACGAGGCGAAGCCGAGCCGTTCGATGGTGCGCAGCTCGTCCTCCAGCCGTTCCCAGCGCCGCCGGTCGCGGTCGTGGCCGCGCAGCACCATGCCGGCGGCGCAGCGGGAGCGCAGCACGCGGTCGGCGGTGCGCCGGCCCGCGCCCACCAGGCGCGGCTCGGGGAAGTGGACGGTGCCGAGGCCCAGGTCGTCCTGGGGATCGACGAGGCACCGGGCGGCGGTCCGTTCGGTCTCCGCCAGCAGGCGGTGCGCGGCCTCCCGCCGGAAACCGGCGGCCTCCGCGACGCGCAGGGCGGTCTCCGCCATCTCCCGGGGCCCCTTGAGCCAGCCCTCACCGCTGTCGAGGGAGCCGGGCCGGCGCGGGTCGACGGGGACGAGCCGGCGGGCGGAGTCCAGGACGTCGGCGACCGGGCCCTGCCCGGGATCGGCGTAGCGGACGGCGTTGGTCAGCACGGCCGGTACGCCCTGCTCGGCGGCGAAGCCCAGGGTGCGGGCGGCGAGCCGCAGTGAGCCGGGGGCGGTGGCGCCCCGGGCCTCGTCCGGCCGCCGGTGGTGGGTGACCTCCAGCCGGAGCGCGTCGCCGTACAGCTCCCGCCAGGGGGCGAGCAGCCGGGCGGCGCGGTCGGGGCGGCCGGCGGCGAGGGCGCGGCCGGTCTCGGAGTCCGGGCCGAGCAGGACGGTCAGGCCGCCGCCGGCCGCGGAGCGCTCCAGGGCGGCCCGGTCGTCCAGCAGGGGGCGTCCGCTCTCCCCGGTGTGGGCGGCGGAGACCAGGCGGCACAGGGCGGCCCAGCCGGCGGCTCCGTCCCGGGCGAGGAAGACCGCGCGGGGCGCGGACTCGTCGATGAACGCACCGCCGCGCACCGGTGTGCGCCGGCGGACCGTGCCCCGGTCCGCGCCGTCCGGTGCGGCCGGGCCGCTCCCCGGTCCGCGCGGCTCCGTGCGGCCCGGCCGGCCGGCGGGCGGCAGCACGTTTTCGGCCACGGCGAGCCCCGCCCCGAAGATCGGCCGCACCCCCGCCCCGGTGCAGGCGCGGGCGAACCGGACGGCTCCGGCCACGGTGTCCCGGTCGGTGAGAGCGACGGCGTCCATGCCGCGCTCGGCGGCGCGCTCGGCCAGCCGCTCGGGGGGCGAGGCCCCGTAGCGGAGGGAGAAGCCCGAGACGGCGTGCAGATGAGTGAACCCGGACATCCGCACCTCCTGCCGCTCGCACACCCCCTGACCAGCCCTGCTCTCCGTCCCCCGGCACCACCATAACCAATTTCTCGAACACTCGTACGATACCCGCGCCGGGACCGGAATCCGCCGGGGCCACCGGCCGCGGAGCCCCGGGAACGCCGCCGGCCCCCGGACACCAGGGGTGTCCGGGGGCCGGGTTCCGCCGCGGAATCCGCGGGGAGGGCGCGTACGAGGCGCGGGGGCCGCGTCAGCCGATCGAGGCTCCGAACGCGGAGAGCGCCTCGGGGACCGGCTGGAAGAAGGTCGTGCCGCCGGAGGAGCAGTCGCCGCTGCCGCCGGAGGTCAGACCGAGCGCCGTGCTGCCCGCGAAGAGCGAGCCGCCGCTGTCACCGGGCTCGGCGCACACGGTGGTCTTGATCAGACCCGACACCGACCCCTCCTGGTAGTTGACGGTCTCGTTGAGGCCGGTGACCTCGCCGTCGTGCACCTGGGTGGTGCTGCCGCTGCGCTGCACCTGCTGGCCCACGGTCGCGTCACCGGCCCGGGTGATCTCCTGGGTGCTGCCGTTGTAGAGGTTCACCGCGCTCGGGTGGTCGGCGCCGGAGGCGTACTTCACCAGGGCGTAGTCGTTGCCCGGGAAGCTGGACTCCTCCATGGTGCCGATCGTGGCGCCGCCGGAGGAGTCGGACCAGCTGCTGCCCTGATCGCCGCAGTGGCCGGCGGTGATGAAGTACGGCTCCCCGCCCTTGACCACGTTGAAGCCGAGCGAACAGCGCCCGCCGCCGCTGTGGATGGCGTCGCCGCCCGCGGCGAAGGGCTTGAACTCGCCGGCGACCCGCTCGACGGCCGCCCGGCCGTCCAGCCCGTCGACGACCTTGTTGAGCTTCTCCAGCTTCGCGCCCTTGACCGTGCTGTCGGCCGTGACGACGACCTTGTTGGTCTTCGGGTCGACCGACCAGGAGGTGCCCGGGATGGTGGCCTCGGCCTTCAGGGTGGCGCGGGCCGACTTCAGCTCGGCGAGGGTGTGCTCGACGACTCTCGCCACGGCGCCCCGCTCGCGGACGCCCTCGGCGGCGCCCTCGTCCACGACGTTGACGACGAGCTTCCGCTCCTTCGCGTCGTAGTACGAACCGGCGGCCTCGTCCCCGAGGTCGGAGAGGAGGGTGCCGGCGAGCTTGTCGGCCGAGGCGGCCGACAGCGTGGCGGGGGCCGGGGCCGGTTCCGCGGTGGTCGCGTTGGCGCTGTTCAGCGTGAACGCGCCGGCGACGAGGGCCGCGATGCCGGCTCCGGCGATCGCGATGCGGTGGCTGGGTATGCGTCGGTGCTTCAAGGAGTGGCCTCCAGTGGGGGGTTGGGCCCTGCCGTGGGGAGCGTGGGGCCCGGAGGAAAGATGCCGTACACCGCGGCACGGCGGCGACGCGGGGTCGCGTTCATGCCAACGAGCCCCGAGTATTGCGACGGGCGGACGGCACACACAAGGTCAACTTCCGGTCCCGCACAGAAAAGGCGGAGCTGCCTCACAGCACGGACACTCATCGCTATCCGTGCCCGCCGACACGCTCAGCGGACACTTTTCCTCACCCAGCGCGACGAAGAGCGGCTGATGGCCACTCAGGGAGAGGACTGCACCTGGCCGAAAACGTTCCCTTGAGTACCGGAATCCGGCATCGCCCCACCGCCTGGCGGTCACTTTCCGAACAGTCCGGGGACCCGGGAGCCCCGCGCCCACACGGAACCCCGCGCCCCGGAAACGGGGATCGCGGGGTACGGGAGTCCGGTCCGGGGCCGGGGGCGGGGAACGGCCGGGCCCCGGGAAGCGGCGGCCCGGGCAAGCGGCGGCGCGGGGCCGCACAGGCGCACGGAGGTACGTGGCACGGGGAGTCGCGCGGCACGCGGAAAGACGCGCGGAACGCGGAGAGTCCCCACCCGGTCGACTCGGGCGGGGACTCTCTCAGCCGGCGGGGTTGGTGCGCCGGCCCGGGGCTCAGTAGATGCTCACGCCGTACGCGTTGAGCGCCTCGACCACCGGCTGGAAGAAGGTCGTGCCACCGGAGGAGCAGTTGCCGCTGCCGCCCGAGGTCAGACCGATCGCCGTGCTGCCGGAGCGCAGCGAGCCGCCGCTGTCGCCGGGCTCGGCGCACACGTTGGTCTGGATCATGCCGTAGACGACGTCGCCGCCGCCGTAGTTGACCGTGGCGTTGAGGCCGGTGACCCGGCCGCTGTGGGTACCCGTGGTGCTGCCGTGGCGGGTGACCGACATGCCCACGCTGGCGTTGGCCGCACCGGTGATGTCCACGCCGCCGGCGCTGCCCGGGTGGCTGACGGAGCCGTCGTAGCGCACGAGGCCGTAGTCGTTGACCGGGAAGCTGGAGCCGACCGTCGGGCCGATGACGGTGCTGCGGCCGGAGTTGGCCCACCAGGTGCCCGCACCGTCGGTGCAGTGGCCGGCGGTGACCATGTAGTAGGTGGAGCCGGAACGCACATTGAAGCCGGCGGAGCAGCGCCAGCTGCTGGCGTAGATGGCGTCGCCGCCCTGGACGTACTTCTGGAAGACGCCTTCCGTGCGCTCGATCTTGAGGGCACCGGCGTTCTTGCCGGCCTCCTTCTTGATCTTCGCGATCTCGGCCTTGGAGACGGTGCTGTCGGCCGTGACGACGACGCTGTTGGTCTCCTTGTCGACGTGCCAGGCGGTGCCCGGGACGTCGGCCTCGAGGACGGCCTCGCTCGCGGTCGAGAGCTGGGCCGCGCCGAAGGCGGTGGCCGTGTCGGCACTGGCCGTCGCCGGGACGGTGAATGCCGCCGCGGCCGCCAGGCCGGAGGCCATGGCGATCAGCCGGGTACGTCTCGCCACCGCGCCGTGGGGGGTCGTGCGCTTGATCCTCACTGCTTCCTCCAGAGAAGAATCGAAAGATCCGCTTGGGGTGGGCGGATCGTGAGGCGCAGTCAGGAACACTCCGGATTCCGGATACGACGTGCCCCTGACAAGCACTGAGGGGAGTATTCGGGGGTGGAACATGAGTCCACAAGGGCCCCTTTCGGCCACGCCTCGGCGCAGGCCGACCACCCCGGCGGCCCGTCGGCCGCCGGGGTGGTCCGCTGTTCCGGCGGTATTTGGACGCAGCGGCGCGGCCCTGGGTTCCCACTCGGCCCCAACCGCCCCACGCGGCACAGTCCTTCCAGGTGGCGACGGCGATCACCGGCCCGGCGCGGACGACCGCCACCACCCGCAACGCAGGCTCGCACCCCGCGCCCGCCCTCCGCAACGGCCTCCGGGCCGCGCACGCTCCCGGCCGACCGGTTCAGGTCATGATCGGTACATCACGGACGGACAGTGGTGTCCGAAAATCGACCATCCGATGACACCGGGCGGTAGAGAACCCGCCATCACCCGTTCACGGCCGTTCAGCAGTCGCACGAACAGCACTCGCAGCAGTCACAGCAGTCGCCGTCGCACTGCCGGCACCAGCCGTCGCGCTTCTTGTGGTGCCGCCAGGGATCGTCGTAGGACTTCCGGCAGCAGACCTGGCAGGTGCAGAAGAGACCCGTCCACACCGCGCAGCCCGCCATCAGCCCGCGCTTCCGGGGGTACCGCGGCCCCGGACCGCCCGGACCGCCCGCGCCCCCGGGTCCCCCCGTCCCCCCGGGCCCGCCGAAGCCGCCGCCCGCCCCGCCGCCGGCATACGGGGACGCTCCCCCCTGTCCCCCGTACCCGCCGTGCGCTCCACCGGACTGCCCCGGGCCCCCGCCGCCCGGGCCGGCGGCATACGGATTCCCGTGCGGATGTCCGTACGGTTTACCGCCCTCCGGCAGATGCGTGCAGGACGTGGAGCCGAAGGCCCGGTCGACGGAGCGCGCCGGCTCGTGGGCGAGCAGCCGGTGCGCCAGCGCGCCGTCCGTGAACTCGGCCTTCCGCAGCGCCTGCCGCACCCCGCGCACCGCCTCGTCGCACTCCCGGCGCGCCGCGGCCGTATCCGTACCGGTGGCCGTCAGCGGGTTCCAGGCCCCGGTGGCGGCGTCCGCGTCCCGGTCCTCGACCGCGTCGAGCAGGTGCGCGAGCCGCCCGAAGTACCGCCCGGCCTCCGCCAGCGGACCGGCGTTCTCCTTCCGCCCGGCGAGGACGGCCGTGTACCCGAAGGCCGCCGCGGTGGCCGTCTCGGTGGGTTCGGTGACCGTCCGCAGCGGTGTCCCGGGACCGGCCGCCGCCTCGACCTCCGGCTGCCGTTCCACGGCCCGGACCAGGACATCCGTGGCGAAGCCGAGATCCGCCCCCGTCCGCGCGCCGGCCCGGTCCCAGGAAGCGGCCAGCCGGCGCGCCACCGCGGCCGCCGGCCGCCGGGCCAGCAGCCCGTCCCGGTCGGTGACGTGGTCGCGCATCCTGGCGGAGGCCAGCACCAGGGAGACGGCCGCGGCCAGCCGCGCCCCCTCGCCACGGGCGACGGAGGCGGTGCGCAGCCCGCGCAGCGGGCACGGCCCCGCGGTGCGCCGTCCGCTCTCCGGCCGCTCCGACTGGGCCTCCGTCAGCACCGACACGAGCAGCGCGTCGTAGTGGGTGACGACCCGGGCGAACTGCCCGTGGTCATCGCGGAGCGCGAGGCACAGCCCGCAGAGATGGGCCGTCCACTGCGCGCGCAGTTCCCCCGACAGCCGGTGCGGGCACGGCCTGACGATTCCGAACACGGTTCCCCCCGTACTGCGGCCGTTCGGCCCGGTCCGGCGGGCCGGCCGAGACGGCGCGACGCGATCACTCGCGATCGCTTTCATCATATTGACGTCTCGTTCACCCGGATGGATCCGGCGACTTCCGTCCGCAGCGCGCCGATCGGGCCGACGCCCTGTCACCAGGCCCGTCATCGTGAAAAACTGATGCCCTTTTTAGCGTTCTGCACCAGTACCGTCACGAAAAGCGCGTGCGGGGGCTATCCGTTTGGCGCATCATCCGCATCATGGACGACCATAGGAGGGCGGACGGCAGCGACCGCGGGTAGAGAGGAGGCGTCCATGGGATCGGTGCGCAAGGCGAGTGCATGGCTGGGTCTCGTCGATGACGGCGACGAGCGCTACTACGACGACGACTACGCCGAGGACCCCCGGGACGCGGACGCCTGGGTGACCGACCCGCGGGTCCAGGTCGCCGACGAGGTGGCCCAGGACCAGGGCCGCCGGATCGCCACGATCACCCCGACCGGCTTCCGTGACGCGCGCGCCATCGGTGAGCTGTTCCGGGACGGCGTCCCGGTGATTGTGAACCTTACGACCATGGAGCCCTCCGACGCCAAACGGGTGGTCGATTTCGCCGCGGGGCTCATCTTCGGCCTGCGCGGCAGCATCGAGCGCGTCGCCACCCGGGTCTTCCTGCTCACGCCCGCCGACTACCGGATCATGCCCGGCGAGCCGGCCGGCCGCACGGCGGACGGCTTCTTCAACCAGAGCTGAGCAGGCCGCCCGGGGCCCGGCCCCGGGCCCCGGGTTTCACCGGGCCCGGATCACCGGAAGGCGTCGATGCCGGTGAGCGCCTTGCCCAGCACCAGCTGGTGCATCTCGACGGTGCCCTCGTAGGTGAGCACCGACTCCAGATTGGTGGCGTGCCGCATCACCGGGTACTCCAGGGAGATCCCGTTGGCGCCCAGGATCGTCCGGGACGTCCGGCAGATCTCGATCGCCTCCCGCACATTGTTGAGTTTGCCGAAGCTGACCTGTTCCGGGCGGAGCCGGCCGGCGTCCATCCGCCGCCCCAGATGGTGGGCGAGCAGGACGCCCTTGTGGAGTTCGACGGCCATGTCGGCCAGCTTGGCCTGGGTGAGCTGGAAACCGCCGATGGGCCGGCCGAACTGCTCACGGGTCCCCGCGTAGTCGAGCGCCGCCTCGAAGGACGATCGGGCGGCGCCCATCGCGCCCCACACGATCCCGTACCGCGCGTGGTTGAGGCAGCTGAGCGGGCCCTTGAGCCCGGTGACCCCCGGGAGCACCGCGTTGGCCGGCAGCCGGACGCCGTCCAGGACGAGTTCGCTGGTGACGGAGGCCCGCAGCGACCATTTGCGGGTGATCTCGGGGGCGGAGAAGCCGGGGGTGTCCGTGGGGACGACGAAGCCGCGGACCCCCTCGTCGGTCCGCGCCCAGACGACGGCGACCCCGGCCACCGAGCCGTTGGTGATCCACATCTTGCGGCCGTCGAGCACCCAGTCGCCGCCGGCCTCGCGCTTGGCGCGGGTCCGCATGGCCGCCGGGTCGGAGCCGGCGTCCGGTTCGGTGAGCCCGAAGCAGCCGATGACCTCGCCGGCCGCCATGCGCGGCAGCCACTCCCGCTTCTGCTCCTCGGAGCCGAAGCGGTGGATGGCGTACATCGCCAGCGAGCCCTGGACGGACACCAGGGAGCGGATGCCCGAGTCGGCGGCCTCCAGTTCGAGGCAGGCGAGCCCGTACTGCACCGCGCTCGCGCCCGCGCAGCCGTAGCCCTCCAGGGACATGCCGAGCGCTCCCAGCGACCCGAGCTCCCGGGCGAGTTCGCGGATGACGGGCAGCTCGCCGCGCTCGTACCAGCCGGCGATCTCCGGGAGCACCCGGTCGGCGGCCCACCGGCGCACGGTGTCGCGCACCGCGCGCTCCTCATCGCTCAGCAGATCGTCGATGCCCAGCGGGTCCCGCGGATCGAACGACGGTGCGGCGGCTGCGGACATGTCTCGGCCTCCATACGGCTGCGGCTCCCGGCCCGGCCCGGGTGATCAGCCGACGCTACGGCGAGGACATCCGCCCTGTCCAGACCCGTCCACGGCACTCCGTGCCACACCGGAGGCGGACTCAGCGGACGGCGCTCGCACCCGCCCGGTCCCGGCGGTGCGGGGCCCGGCCCGCGGCCGGAGCGGCACCGTCCGGCCCGGCTCCCGGGTCGCCGCGCGTGCCGACGGCCCGGGGGCCCCGTCCGGCACCGTCCGCATCCCGGGGGCCCGCGGGGACACCGTGCTTCTCCCCGGCCGCCGCGCCGGGGGCGGAGCCGCCTCGGGCGCCACCGGACTCCGGCTCCCCCTTGTCCGGCCGGGCGCACTCCATGCGGCGCGGCAGCCGCAGGGCGGCGACGGCGCCCAGCAGCAGCAGGACCGCGCTGACCGCCAGCGTGACGTGCAGCCCCCGGACGAACGCCTCCCGGGCCGCCGTGCGCAGCGCGTCCGCCGCCGGTCCGCCGAGCCCGCGCGCCACCTCCTGCGCCTCGCCCAGCGAGTGCCCGGCGGCCCTCTCCGCGGCGGCCGGGACTCCGGGGACGCGGGTGACCCCGGGGGCGTAGACGGCGTTCATGACGGTGCCGAGCAGGGCGATGCCGATCCCGGCACCGAGCTGGTAGGAGGTCTCGCCGATGGCCGCGGCGCCGCCGGCCTGCTCGGCGGGCGCCTCGCTGAGCATCGACTCGTAGGCGCCGAAGAGCGTGGTCTCCAGTCCGAAGCCGAGCAGCAGGAATCCGGTGACGAGCAGGGCGGGGCGGTCGTGCTGGCCCATGGCGGTCAGCGAGCAGACGGCCGCCGCGGTCAGCAGGAACCCGGCCGCGACCATGGTGCGCGGGCCCAGCCACTGGAGCATCCGGGAGCCCAGCAGCCCGGCGGCCATGGCGGCGCAGGTGAGCGGCACCATCCGCAGCCCGGTCTGCAGCGGGGTGAAGCCGAGGACGAGCTGGAGGTACTGGGTGGCGATGAGCTGGAGGCCGACGAGCGCGAGCATCGCCAGCACGATGCAGCCGACGGAGGTGCCGAAGGCCGGGCGGGAGAACATCCGCAGATCGATGAGCGGGTGCTCGCGCCGCCGCTGCCGGCGGACGAAGAGCACGAGCAGCAGGACGCCCGCCAGCAGCGGCACGATGCTCAGCGGGTGGAGCGGGTCCCCGCCCCCGCCGATCCGCTTCACGCCGAGGACGGTCCCCGCGAGCCCGAAGGCGGCCATGAGGGCGCCGAGCACGTCCCAGGGGCCCCGGCCGTCGCCGGTGGACTCGGGGAGGATCCAGCGGCCGACCGGGAGGCAGACGGCCATCAGCGGGATGTTGATCAGAAAGACGGAGCCCCACCAGAAGTGTTCCAGCAGCAGCCCGCCGAGCAGCGGGCCGACGGCCGCCCCGACGGCCGCGACCGCGCTCCAGATGCCGATGGCCAGAGCCCGTTCCCGGCGGTCGGGGAAGACCTGGCGCAGGATCGACAGCGTGGCGGGCATGATCATGGCGCCGCCCACGCCGAGCAGGGCGCGGCCGGCGATCAGGACGTGCGGGTCGTCCGCGGTCGCGGCGACGGCGGAGGCCAGGCCGAAGATGCCGTAGCCGAGCAGCAGGACCCGGCGGCGGCCGATCCGGTCGCCCAGGGTGCCGAAGAGGATCAGCAGGGAGGCGGCGACCAGCGGGTAGGCGTCGACGATCCAGAGCAGTTCCACCGCGTCGGGGCGGAGATCCTCGGTGACGGCCGGTACGGCGACGTGGAGGACGGTGGCGTCGAGCGCGACCAGCAGCAGGCTGACACAGAGCACCACCAGGACGGACCAGCGGCCGCCGCCGGCCTGCCGGCGGTGCGGGGGAACGTCCGCCGCCCGTCGTCCGCGGGCCGTGGTCGTTCCTGACATGCGCACCTCCGCGTGTTGCTCTCGCTCTCGGCGGGCTCCGGGCGGGCGGCTCCGGCCCGGGCGGGCCCGGCATCGAGAAGTGAGTGAGACGACAGGGTACGCGAGGCGTGTGGGGGGTCATGTGTCCGGGCTCACTTCTGTCAATACGGCATGCCGCGCCGCCGGGCGCCCCCGGGGCCCGGAACCGCGGTCCGGGCGTACCGGCTCCCGGAAGATCGAATTCCGCTGTGCGGCGGAAGGGCACCGTCCGGACCGCGGCTCCGCCGGCCCGCTGCCGCCACCCCGCCCGCCGGCCCGCCCGGCCGCCCCGCCTCCCGCCGGGTGCCGGCGGAAGTGCAGGTCATCGCCGCCGGCGGAGCGCTCCGCGGTTCCGGGCGGCCGCGCCGGACGGGCCCGCGTCCGGCCCGCCGGAAAAGACGGGACCACTTCCAGGTGAACTTTTTCCGCCCACGGAAAGATGCTCGGATTAACGGCCTCCCGTTAATTCCTCAAGGCCGGTAATGCTTTTGAGGGAACGCCATGAATAAACTTCTCAATGAGAGCAAGTCCACATCACATCGTCATCACGAACCCGCCCGTAGGAGCGGTTCGGCCGCTCACCCCCTGTAACGTCCGTTGGGTGCGTACCGACCGAATCCTCGCCCGGCTCGAACAGGAGCCCGAGCGAGCGAGCAGCCGCGACGTCCCGCGGATGAGCCGAACACGCAAGGCGTTGTTCGGCTCGGCCCTCGGGTTCTACGCGGCCGTCGTGCTGGCCGTATTCGTGAGCGACCGTCTGATTCTGCTCGACTGGCAGGTCATGCTGTTCCGGCCCTACAAGCAGTGGCCGGAACTGCACGCCGCGCTCGACTACTTCGTGGTGCTCGGGCAGCGCGGACCGACCGCCGTGCTGGTCGCGGCCTGGCTGGGCTGGCGCTCCTGGCGGCAGCGGACCCTGCGCCCGCTGCTGGCGCTCGGCGCGGCCCTCCTGCTGCTCAACAGCACGGTCGGCGCGGTGAAGTACGGCCTGGGGCGGCTGGGGCCGCACTACGCCACGACCGTCGGGGCGGACGAGATGTTCGCCGGCGGCGACATATTCCCCTCCGGTCACACCGCCAACGCGGTGGTGACCTGGGGCATCCTGGCCTATCTCGCGACCACGCCGCGGGCCCGCCGGGTGCTGTCGGTGGTGGCGGCCGGCTTCGCGCTCGGCGTCGGGGCGACCACCGTCTATCTGGGCACCCACTGGGTGAGCGACGTACTGCTGGGCTGGATCGCCGGCCTGCTGGTGCTGCTGGCGCTGCCCTGGTGCGAGCCGGCGATCGCCGCCGCCAACGCCTGGCTGCTCGACTCGCGGGACCGGCTGAAGCAGGGCCGGGGACTCGCCCCGCTGCCGTTCCCCATACCGCCCCTTCCACCGGTCGCGGTGAGCCCCGAGGCGTCCTCCGCCCGGGCCGCCGCAAGCCCCGCCGGGCACACCGCCGGGACCCCTGAACCGGCGCCCGCCCACGAACCGGCGCCACCCGCGCGTCCCGCTCCGGCACGCGAGCCGGTGCCGGCCGTCACCGGGGGCCGCTCCCCCGCGGCCGGACGAAACGCCGAGCAGTCCCGGCCGTACCACCCGGCGCGGCCACACCTCACCCGCTCGGAACGGACCCCGGTCACCCCGACCGGAAGCCGTCGCCCGCAACCGCCCGCCGAACGCGCGCCGCGCGCCGCACCGGTGGCGCCCGCGGGGCGACGCGGCCACACGTCCGGCTGAGCGCCCGGCGCGGGCGGTACGCACACACCCCCTCCGCACCGCGGCGAAGGCCCCGGCACTCACCCGAGTGCCGGGGCCTTCGCCCTGCTCCGCCGCGCCGCCGCTCCGCCATGCCCCACACGGGGCGCATCGCCGGGCGGCCCGCGACGCCCGGTCCGAACCGCTTCCGGTGTCCGGTGTGCCGTGTTCCGGTGTTCGTTGCGGTGTTCGTTCCGGTGTTCCGTCGATCCGCCGGGTCCGTGGAGCAGCACGCCGCGCCGGGGGCTGCTTGCTACCCCTTCCAGGAGCGGACCACCGTGCCGTCCTTCACCGCGAAGTTGATACGCCCAACCACGTATTCCATAGTGATGATGGCGTCCGGTGGCAGTGTCCGCACGGTGGTCCAGCCGCGCTGCCGGGCGCGCTCCTCCGCCTCCGCCGCGCCGAGGCCCGTGTAGGCGTCGCAGTCGTCGTCCGCCGGGTTGGGGGGGTTCGGTGAGTCGTTCATGACAGCCACCGTACGCCCCGGCTCCGGGTCCGGCTCCGCGTCCCGCCCCGGGTCCGGGGACAGCACAGAGCGGGCCGCCGGCCCATCCCGGGGCCGTCACTGTTCTGTCACCAGGATGACGCATCGTGAGCGCCGCGGCCCAGGTCCGCGGGCCGGGCGCCCCGCCCTCCCCGGCAATGCCCCAGGAGATTTCCGGTCCCTCAACTTCTCGCGGCTGCCCGGAATTTCATGGGCTATTCGGCATCACCGGTCATCGGACACGCATTCCCTCCGCCTCTCCACATTGCCGTTTGCATGGGTCCGGACGAGGTATGCGCTGGCCGAGGGGAGCCATGGCAGACAAATCCGAGAACAGTGACAAGAGCGCGGCGGACAGCCGCAGCGGCAGCCAAGCGGCCCTGGACGTCCTCCGCACCGCGGGTGCTCAGCTCGCCGAGCTGACCGGCCTGCGCGCGGAGACGGTGACCCGGTTCGAACGGACCGGTGAGGGCTGGCTGATCGAGATCGAGGTCCTCGAACTCCCGCGGGTGCCCGAGACGATGAGCCTGATGGCGTCCTACGAGGTCAGTACCGACCAGGACGGCCAACTCACCGGCTACCGGCGTACCCGGCGCTACGAGCGCGGCCGGGCGGACCGCCGCTGACACCACCGCGCACCACACACCATCGGCACGAAGGGATGTGTATCCCGGTATGACCGTTGTACCGGCACAACAGCAAGGCGGATCGGGTGGCGGCAGCAGCGGCCTCTACGACGTCCTGGAACTGATACTCGACCGCGGGCTGGTGATCGACGCGTTCGTGCGTGTCTCACTGGTCGGCATCGAGATCCTCAAGATCGATGTGCGGGTGGTCGTCGCGAGCGTCGACACCTACCTGCGCTTCGCCGAGGCGTGCAACCGCCTCGATCTGGAGTCCGGTCCGCGCAAGGACCCGGGGCTGCCCGACCTCGTCGGCGAGATGACCGAGTCCGGCGCGAGGGGCAAGTCCAAGGGCGCCCTGTCCGGCGCCGCCGAGACGCTCTCCGAGGCCTTCAAGCAGGGCCAGGACCGCACGTCCGGCGACCAGGAGGCCGAGCCGGCCCGCAAGCCCCGCCGCACCACCACCCGCAGGAAGGAGGAGACCGAGTGAGCACCTACGTCTACGGCATCATGGACGGCGACCGCCCGGATCTCCCCGAGAGCCTCGCCGGGGTCGGTGATCCGCCGCACCCGGTGCGGGTGCTCCGCGCGGGCGGTCTGGCCGCCGTCGTCAGCGACTGTCCCGAGCAACTCCGGCCCAAGCGCCGCGACCTGCTGGCCCACCAGCACGTCCTGGCGGAGGCCGGTGCCGACGGCGCCGTGCTGCCCCTGCGGTTCGGCAGCCTCTCCGCCGACGACGACGCCGTACTGGCGGTGCTCACCGAACACGCCGGGCACTACCGGGCCCAGCTCGCCGAACTCGACGGCCGGGTCGAGTACAACGTCAAGGCCGTGCACCGCGAGGAGGACGTGCTCCGGCTGGTGGTCTCCGAGGACCCGGAGATCCGGGCCCTGACGGAGGCCAACCGCGCCTCCGGCGGCGGCTCCCACGAGGACCGGCTGCGCCTCGGCGAGCTGGTCGCGGGCGCCGTACGGGCCCGCGAGGTGCAGGACGGCAAGGCCGTCGAGGCGGCTCTCGCGTCCGCCGCCGAGCAGCAGAGCCCGGGCCCCGAGTCCTCGGGCTGGCTGGTCAACCTGTCCTTCCTGATGCAGCGCGACGAGGCCGCGGCCTTCATGGAGTCCGTCGAGGACGTCCGCCGGAACCACCCTCACCTGGACATCCAGGTGACCGGCCCGCTGCCCCCGTACAGCTTCGTCCGGGCCGTCCCGGCACACGCCTGACATGGGACTGCTCGGCGAGCTCTTCCTCCTGCCGCTGGCCCCGGTCCGTGGAACGGGCTGGGTCCTGCGGCAGGTGGTGGCGGAGGCGGAGCGGCAGTACTACGACCCCTCGGCCGTCCAGCGGGAGCTGAGCGCCCTGGCGGAGGAGCTCGACAACGGCCTGATCGACGAGGCCGAGTTCGACCGCCGCGAGGACGAGCTGCTGGACCGGCTCGAAGAGGTACAGCGCCGCCGGGGAGCGGCGCCGGACGGCGGGCCACCCCCGCCGCCCCGATGACGAGGAGATGAGCGCGATGAACAACCGGCTGGCGATGACGCTGGCCGTGGGCGCGGGCTACCTGCTGGGACGCACGAAGAAGGCGAAACTCGCTCTCGGCGTCGGCGGCATGGTGCTCGGCAAACGGCTGAATCTGAACCCCCAGCAGCTCACCGGGCTGCTGACCGAACAGCTGAAGAACAACCCGCAGCTCGCCGAGGTGCGGGACCAGCTCCGGAACGATCTGCAGGGCGTGGGCAAAGCCGCGGCGACCGCCGTGGTCACGCGCCGGCTGGACGCCCTCTCCGACCGCCTGCACGACCGCACCCTCGGGGTGCAGGACAGTCTCGGCGCGGTCGGCGGGAAGGTGGCCGGCGGCACGATGCCCGGCGGCTCCACGGCCGGCTCCGACGGGGACCGGGACGAGGACGAGGACGAGGCGCACGGCACCGGGGAGGCGGACGCGAAGCGCGGCGCCACCGGGAAGGGCGGCGGCACGGAGAAGGACGAGCGCCCCGCCCGCAAGCCCGCCCGCGCCGCGAAGAAGGCCCCGGCCTCCGGCGCCGGGCGTCCGGCGAAGAAGACGGCCGCCTCAACGGCCTCCTCGACGGCTTCCTCGGCGGGCAAGTCCGGCCGGGCCGCGAAGAAGACCACCGCCCGGCGGCGCACCACGGGAGGTGACGACCGTGGCTGAGCAGAACGGCGGCCCGGTGTCGTCCCTCAAGGAGAACCCGGCTCTCGACCGGCTGAAGCAGGAGGCGTCCGCCTTCGCCGCGGCCCAGGCCCAGCGGCTGCTGGTGTCGGCCGGGGAGAAGCTCGGCGGCGCGACGGCCCGGCTCACCGATGTGGCCGAGGGCCGCGCTTCCGGGGGGTCCGGCCTGGTCAGGCTGGCCGGCGAGAGCGGCAGGAAGTTCGCCGAGGGCAAGGGACCCGTGCGCTCCGCCGTGGAGATCGGCGCCGCGGGCCTCAAGGACAAGGTCAAGGAGGCCGTCACGAGCGGGATGGGCAAGCGCAAGGGCGGTGGCGGCAAGGGCAAGTACGTCACCATCAGCGAGGACGTCGATGTCGGGGTGCCGCTGCGCGAGGCGTACAACCAGTGGACCCAGTTCCAGGAGTTCTCGACCTTCGCCAAGGGCGTGCAGGGTGTGGAGTCCGCCGACGAGACCACATCGAACTGGCGAGCGAAGATCTTCTGGTCCTCCCGCAGCTGGAAGGCCTCCACCACCGAGCAGATACCCGACGAGCGGATCGCCTGGACCTCCGAGGGGGCCAAGGGAACCCTCAAGGGCGTGGTGACCTTCCACGCGCTGGACCACAGCCTCACCCGGATCCTGATGGTCCTCGAGTACTACCCCAAGGGCCTGTTCGAGAAGACCGGCAACATCTGGCGCGCCCAGGGCCGCCGGGCCCGCCTGGATCTGAAGAACTTCCGCCGGTTCGTGATGATGCGCGGCGAGGCGACCGGCGAGTGGCGCGGCGAGATCCGCGACGGGGAAGTCGTCCGCAGCCACGAGGAGGTCCTGGAGGCGGAGCAGGAGGACGAGAACCTCCCGGAGGACGCCCACGAGGAGGACGCCGTACCCGAGGAGGACGGCGAGCCGTCCGGCCCGGACGAGAAGGCGCCCCCCGGGGACGCCGAGGACGCCGAGGACTCCGCGGAGGACGCGGAGGACCCCGACGACGAGGAGCACCCCGAGGACGCCTACGAGGACGAGGAGGAGGACCTCCCGGAGGAGGCCTACGACGAGGACGAGGCCGCCGAGGAGGACGCCGAGTACGAAGAGGACGAGGAGGACCCGGAGTACGCGGAGGACGAGGAGCCCGAGCCCGCCGGCACCCGCCGCTGACCCCCTCCCCGCCGACGGCCGCACGGCCGTCCGGGCAACCACCGCGGCAGACCGCCGCACCGCGGCGCGAGCCCACCGCGGCGCGGGGGCGCCGGCCCCCGAGCACAGGGCTCCCGGATGAGGGCGCCGTACCGGAACGGCGTCCGGTACGGCGCCCTCATCCGTACCCGCAGGGGCCGGGCCGGGCGGGAGCGGCCCGCGCCGGGCGGTCCCCGGTTCCTCAGTGCGCCGCCGGAGTACGCCCCCAGTGCCGGTGCGCCGCGACCGCCTCGGTGAACGCCCGGCCGAAGTCCTCGCCCGGCGGCCCCGTCACCGGATCCGTGACGACCCCCCGGTCGGCCACCATCCCCCCGCCGTTCCGGGCGAGTTCCACCCCGCCGAGGTCCAGCGCACCGAGCACGCCCACCCCCGCGCCCAGTGCCCCGACCGGCTTGCCGTGCCGGAAGGCGTCCCGGACGAACCGCACCGCGGCCGGGTCCGCCCCGACCGCCAGGGCACTGTCCGGACCGCCGGGTACCAGCACCGCGTCGTACAGCACCGCGGCGACGGTGGGCAGGGCACGGGTGACGGGCCTGGCGCCGCCGCCGGCGTCGCGCACCGTGCCGTCGCGCGCGGCCAGTTCCTCGACGACCGCGCCGCCCGCGGCCTCCAGCGTCTCCCGCACCGCGTCCAGCTGGGCGCCGTCCACCCCGTCCGCGACGAGGACCGCGATCTGCCGGGTGGCGATCGTGCCGGGTCCCTTCAGGCTCTCGATGCTGAGCGCCGGGGAGGGCACCGGCCCGGGGGTCCCCTCCGGCTGCTCCGGCAGCGGCACGCCGATGCCCTCGGCGACCGCGGCGGCCAGTTCGTGGTCCACCAGCGCCAGCTGGTCGACGGTGCGGCCGCGGACCCGCACCGAGTTCACCTTGCCCAGCTCGAAGCGGAAGGCCTCGACCATGTGCTGCTTCTCCCAGTCCGCCATCGAGTGCCAGAACAGGGCCGGCTGGCTGTAGAAGTCCTCGAAGCTCAGACTGCGCTTGCGGATCTTGCGCCCGTCCACCCGCTCCTGGAGGTGGCTGTAGGCGCGCGGGTCCGTGGCGTCCGCGATGCCGGGGCAGCCGCCGCCCAGGGAGTTCTTGCCGTAGTTGGCCCCGGTGTGGAGGCGCCCCTGGTGGTAGCCGTCGCGCTGGTGGTTGCGCACCGGCACGACCGGCTGGTTGACGGGGATCTGGGCGAAGTTGGGCCCGCCCAGCCGGATCAGCTGGGTGTCCAGATAGGAGAAGTTGCGCGCCTGGAGCAGCGGGTCGTTGGTGAAGTCGATCCCAGGCACCACATTGGCGGTGTGGAAGGCGATCTGCTCGGTCTCGGCGAAGAAGTTGTCCGGGTTGCGGTCCAGCACCATCCGGCCGATGGGCCGCACCGGCACCAGTTCCTCCGGGATGATCTTCGTGGCGTCGAGCAGGTCGAAGTCGAAGGCGTGTTCGTCCTCCTCCGGCACGAGCTGAACGCCCAGCTCCCACTCCGGGTGGTGGCCGGCCTCGATCATGTCCCACAGGTCGCGGCGGTTGTAGTCCGGATCGCGGCCCTGGATCTCCTGGGCCTCGTCCCAGACCAGCGAGTGCACCCCCAGCTTCGGCTTCCAGTGGAACTTCACGAACGTGCCCCGGCCCCGCGCGTCGACGAAGCGGAAGGTGTGCACCCCGAAGCCCTGCATCATCCGGTAGCTGCGCGGGATGGCCCGGTCCGACATCAGCCAGAAGACGGCGTGCAGCGTCTCCGGCTGCAGCGAGACGAAGTCCCAGAAGGTGTCGTGGGCCGAGGCGCCGGTGGGGATGTCGTTGTGCGGCTCCGGCTTCACCGCGTGCACGAAGTCGGGGAACTTGATGCCGTCCTGGATGAAGAAGACCGGGAAGTTGTTCCCCACCAGGTCGTAGTTCCCCTCCGAGGTGTAGAACTTCGTGGCGAATCCCCGCACGTCGCGCACCGTGTCGGCGGACCCCCGCGGCCCCTGCACGGTGGAGAAGCGCACGAAGACCGGGGTGCGCACCGAGGGGTCCTGGAGGAACGCCGCCTTCGTGAACTCCGCGCAGGAGTGGTACGGCTCGAACCAGCCGTACGCGCCCGCGCCCCGGGCGTGCACCACCCGCTCCGGGATCCGCTCGTGGTCGAAGCGGGTGATCTTCTCCCGGAAGTGGAAGTCCTCCAGCAGGGTGGGCCCGCGCTCCCCCGCGGCCAGCGCGTCGTCGGTGTGGTCGACGACGACGCCCTGGTCGGTGGTGAGCGGCCCGCCCGCGGGGTCGGGGGCCCGGTACGCCTCCCGCTGCCGCTGCTTGGGGTCCCCGGGCCGGTCCTGCTGTGGTGCCATGGCGAGGCTCTCCTTGCGTGTCCGGTGCGTATCCGTCCGTATGCATACGGAATCCGCCGGGTTGCCCCGCTCAGTCCGGTGAAACGCCGAGTGCCCTGTTCAGCCGAGCGGCTATCGGCGCCATGTGCTCCTTCAGCCCGGCCGGCTCCCGTATCTCGAAGTCGAAGCCGAGCGAGGCCAGGTGGGCGACCATCGTCTCCGGGCCGGGCGCCCCGGTCCGGAGCAGGCAGCTGTGCTCGTCGACCGCCTCCAGCGTCCCCATCGCCGGGGTGACGCGCGCCGCGGCCTCCTCCAGCGGGGCGTGCAGCAGGACGACGGCCCGGACGGCGTACGCCTGGGTGGAGACGCCCCGGGCGACATAGGCGGCGAGATCCCCGGCCGGGGGGCGGCGCGGCTCGAACCGCGGGCCGTGCGGCGGCCGGGGCGTGAGCCGGTCGGCCCGGAACGTCCGCCAGTCCCGCCGGTCCACGTCCCAGGCGACGAGGTACCAGCGGCGCTCGGTGAAGACCAGCCGGTGCGGCTCCACGGTCCGCCGGCCCTCCCGGCCCTGGTGGTCCCGGTAGTCGAAACGCACCCGCTCCCGGTCCCGGCAGGCGAAAGCCAGTTCGGTCAGCACGTCGGCGCCGACCGTCGGCCCGCCCCGCCCGCCGAGCATCGGCACCGTGAAGGAGGTGAACGCCTCGACCCGCCGGCGCAGCCGGGCCGGCAGCACCTGCTCCAGCTTGGCGAGCGCCCGGACGGAGGTCTCCTCGATGCCTTCGAGACCGCCGCCGGCCGCGGTGCGCAGGACGACCGCCACCGCGACGGCCTCCTCGTCGTCGAGGAGCAGCGGCGGGAGGGCCGCGCCCGCGCCCAGTTGGTAGCCGCCGCCGGTGCCGGGGCTCGCGTGCACCGGGTAGCCCAGCTCGCGCAGCCGGTCGACGTCCCTCCGGACGGTGCGCGCGGTGACGCCGAGACGATCGGCGAGGTCCGCGCCGGACCATTCCCGGTGGGCTTGCAGCAGGGAGAGCAGACGGAGGAGACGTGCGGAGGTGGCCGGCATGCGGGGTAGTCTCCCAGCCGTCGCGGACAGCTTCCGTCCGCGACGGCCGGTCCGGGCCCGCCGGGTTCAGCCCTTTCCGGGGTCGGGCTCGTGCTCGGGCTCGGTGAGGCGTACCGACAGGTCGTTGTCCACGGTGTAGTACGGGCCGATCAGGGCCGGGCCGTGCGGTGTGGACAGCGGCCGCGCGGGATAGCCGAAGACCGCCTTCTTGTCCGCGATGTCGTCCAGGATCCGGGAGATCCGCACCGCCCCGGCCCCCGCGGCCGGCCGCAGCCACAGGTCCCACGGCTCGTCACCGCCCTGCCAGGGGCCGGCGAACTCCGGGTACGGCAGGGTGCAGGAGAACCGGGTACCGTCGGCGGTCACGGGCACCGTGCGGACCTCGGAGGGGTCGCGGCGGCAGCGCACCTCGACGGCGGCGCCGGGACCCGGCACCGCCCCGTACAGCCGCCCCTCCACCAGCAGCTCCCCGTCCCGCACATGAAGGTCGTCGGCCTCCGCGTGCGGTGAGCGCAGCCAGCTGCGGACGGAGAGGTTGCCGTGCTTGGTGGCGTACGGCAGGCGGACGGCCACCGAGCCGCGGCCCGGGTCGGGATGGCGGTCGACGATCGTGCGCAGATCGTTGATCCCGGGCGTCAGCCGTACCGGCTCGGCGCCGGGGGCCGCCTCGTAGGCGTCCCAGCGCCCCTCCGGCAGCACCACCGTGCTCGGCAGGACGGCACGCAGCCGGCCCCGGCCCGCCGGCACCAGGGGGAGCCGCAGCTCGCCGGCCGCGCCGCCGTTCCGGCCGCCGCGGCGGCGGAGCAGCAGGGCCGCGTCCCAGGACTCGGCGCGCCCCGGGGCCTCGACGTCGAAGGTGAGCCCTCCGGCGGAGTCCGCTATGCAGTCGGCCCTCGGCGCGGCGGGCGCCCCCGGGCGCTCCCCGTCTCCCGGCGCGGGGACGGGCCGCGGGATGCCGGGGCGGAGGGGCAGATCGGCGGAGGTGGTCATGCGGTGCGGCCCCCTCTCAGAGCGGCGGCGGCGTGGACGCGGGCGGCGTAGGCCCCGCCGAGCAGCGCGCCCCGGGTGCGGTGCAGCGAGCTGCGCAGCCGGCCCCGGGTCCCGCGGCCACCGCGCTCCACGAGTTCCCGGAACAGGCTCTCGTAGCGGCAGGCGACCCGGGAGGGGTCGAAACGGGCGGAATCGTCCAGTGCTGCACGGCCCATCCGGTGCCTTAAGGAGTCGTCGTTGATCAGTTCGAGGAGGGCGGTGGCGATCGCGTCCGCGTTGCCGGTCGGCACCAGCCGGCCGTCGACGCCGTTGTCGATGATCTCCCCCGGCCCGTGCGGGCAGTCGGTGGAGACCACCGGCAGTCCGCAGCGCATGGCCTCGACGATGGTCATCCCGAAGGACTCCAGGCTGGAGGTGACGGCGGCGATCGACCCCTTGGTCCACTCGGGGTCGAGCGGATTGGCGGGCCCCATCAGGTAGACGTGGTTGTAGAGGCCGAGGTTGTCGATCAGCCTCCGCAATTTCTCCTTCTCCGCACCGCCGCCGTAGATCCGCAGCCGCCAGTCGGGTCTGACCGCGACCACCTTTCCGAAGGCGCGGATCAGCAGGTCGTAGCGTTTGACCCGGGCCAGCCGGCCGGCCGCGACCACCCATTTGCCGGAGCCGTCGGCGGGCGCGACGCGCGGCTCCGGAACGCTGTTCGGAACCGCCTCCACATGGACTCCGGGCAGCTTGAGCCGGCGCCGGTAGGACGTGGCGTCGGCCTCGGTGACGGTGGTGACCGCGTCGAGCCGGGGGTAGAGCCGCCCCAGCTGTGCGCGCAGCGCGGCCGAGTGGCTGTCCAGGGTCAGATGCTCCTGCCCGACGAGGACCGGGCCGCGCCGGGTCTCCCGGGCGATGTGCGCGTTGAGCCCGGGCCGGGTGCCGACCACGACGTCCGCCTCGACGGTGCGCAGATGCTCGGCGATCCGGCGGTCGGTGAGCCGGCTGTACTGCTTGTAGCGCCCCTCCGCCGTGGGGAACACCCGGGCGGGCAGGCGGTGTTCGGGACTGTCCCCGTCGTATCCCGGGCTGTCCTTGCGGAGGTCCACGAGGTGCCGCAGCCGGACGTGCGGGCCGTGGTCGAACACGGGCGCGTCACGGTGGCGGAAGACGGAGACGATCTCCACGTCGTGCTGCTCGGCCAGCGAGCGGGCGAGGTTGTAGGTGGTACGGATCGTGCCCCCGATGCCGTACGCGTTGTGAATCAGAAAGGAAATCTCCATACGTCCCCGTTTTCCACGGCTTCCACGGTTTCCGCGAAGGGTCCGGCTGGTCCCGTCTCCTCCGCCTACCGAGTGGTTGGACCTCTCCCGGGCGCTTCGGGTTGGGCTCCATGACGATCCTGTGGCACAAGAGATGCGACATCGGTAGCCGACGCGGGGAACTTTCCGAAGCGATAGAACGTCACCATGCCTGTATCCGTTACGGTCTGACGCCGCGTCGGCCATACGATTCACCCCCTTGAGCGACCCTGCCGGCCGCCGGGCGAGGTCCGGGCGGCCCCCGGTCACGGGACCGGTTCCGTCCCGGGCACCGCGTTGCCGGCGGACCGCGGTGCCCGACATCTCCCGGCTGTCCCCCCATAGGCGGGCGAAACACCCGCGGTCCCTGCCGGGAACCACCGCCGGACCGGTGCCGCCGTGCGCCCTCCGCGCACTCCCGCCGGCCCGCGCGCCCGGGCCTGCGCGGGTCGCGGCCGGAGGCCGGTCAACCGCAGGCGCCCGTACAGGAGTTCACTTCCCCTCCCCGCCACGTCCCACGGGGCGGACCGGGCGTGACCCCGGCCACGCGTCACCCGTTGTCCCCCGTGTGGGCCGGATCGCCCGGCCGCCACCCCGAGACCGAGGAGCCTCCCGTGCCGCGTTTGCTCGACGTCAGCGATGACGTGCGCGCCGAGATCGGTGATGAAGAAGCCGACCGGTTGCTCACCGGCGAGAACGCCCCGGGCAGCTACGACTGCACCTCCTGCCGGACCCCCGGCGACACCGGGCAGGAGCGGACCAGCACCGTGCTGTTCGTCGGCGATGAAACCGCCGTACTCGCCTTCGCCCACGCCACCTGCGTGCCGTCCCAGGTGGTCCCGGTCGCCGAGGAGCAGCTGCAGGGCGCCGTGCGCAGCATCACGGGCGGGGAGGGCCGGGAGGCGGCGGCCGCGCCGCCGGTGCCGGCCGGCGCCGCCGTGCCGGGCCCGCCCGCGCTCCCGGACGCCCGCCCGTCCCAGGACGGCCCGCCGCACGACCCGCTGTACGATCCGGCCCCGCACGGCCTGCGGACCGTACCGCCCGCCGGGCCCTTTCCCACGGGTTCCGGCGCCGATTCCGGCGCCGGCGCCCGGCCGGAGCCCCGGCAGGCGGTGATCGGTGTCACCAGCGGACTGGTCCTCGCCGACGGCGCCCTGTGGCCGGGGCTCGTCGTGGAGCCCACCGGCCCGATCGCCCGGCCCGGTTCCGACGGACCCGGCGACGAGTTCCTGCCGATCCTCGTCGAACAGGGCTTCCGGTCCGTGAACCATGTGGAACAGAAGCCGCCGCTGCTGGCCGGGTGGTCGGTCCTGCTGGCGGAGGGGCGGCTGCACGCGGTGCTCCAGCCGGGCAACGGCGGCCCTCCGACGGCGTGGTGGCAGGCGCACGAACCGCTGACGGTGACCGACGGCTGGCGGACCGCGGCCGCCCGGACGGCGAAGGTCCTGGTCTTCGCGGCACCCGCGGGCGCGATCGGCCGGCAGGCCCACGAGGACGTGCTGCGCGAGGCCCTGGACCGGGCGGCGGCGGCCGGTGTGCTGGTCGCCGCGGTGCTGCCGCTGGCGGGTACATGACCTCCGCCGGTTCCGGGTGCCCGCCCCCCGCGGGGCGCGGGCACCCCGCGGGGGGCGTCCGGCCGGCGGACCCCGGGCACGCGCAAAACACCGGAAACGGGCTTTTCCTCACGGAACCGCATCCACCGGGCGCCCGGGTCGTTGGCAGGTACGTGCACTCATACGAACCGCCGGCCCGGCTCCCGTACCCCCACCCCATCCCGGGCATGCGCCCGGCGCGCGAGACCTCCCCGGCGGGCGGGCAGCAGTCGCCGACCCCGATCTACGACTCGCTCTACGCCGAGTACCGGCGCCAGTTCCGCGCCCTGCCCGGCGACCGCCTGGGCGAGGAGGACCTCGGCTTCAAACCCTTCGGCATCGGCCTGCGGGAACCCCGGAACACCTGGGAGCGGGTGCTGCCCCCCGAACCGCTGCGGCGGCACCGGCGGGGTGTGCCGCGGGCCCTGCCGCCCGCCGTGCCGGACCACCGCGCGCGCTGAGGGTTGTCCCGCTCGGGCCGGGCCGGCCCGGATGCAGGGCCCCGGTGCCGCGGACCGCACCGGCGGAGAAGGCCGCCGGGGCGGGGGCCGTGGACACACGCCGGGCGGGGGCCGGGGCCTCCGCCCGGCGCTCCCCCGCCGCCGGGGTCACTTCTTGCGGCCCCGCTTCTCGCGCACCCGGACCGAGATGTGGATCGGGGTGCCCTCGAAGCCGAACTCCTCGCGCAGCCGCCGTTCGACGAACCGGCGGTAGCCCGCCTCCAGGAAGCCGGAGGCGAACAGCACGAACCGCGGCGGCCGGACGCCGGCCTGGGTGCCGAAGAGGATCCGCGGCTGCTTGCCGCCCCGGATCGGGTGCGGGTGGGCGGCCACGATCTCACCGAGGAAGGCGTTGAGCCGGCCCGTCGGCACCCGGGTCTCCCAGCCCTCCAGCGCCGTCTCGATCGCCGGGACGAGCTTCTCCATGTGCCGGCCGGTGCGTGCGGAGACATTGACCCGCGGCGCCCACTGGACCTGCACCAGGTCCCGTTCGATCTCCCGCTCCAGGTAGTAGCGGCGCTCCTCGTCGAGGGTGTCCCACTTGTTGTACGCGATCACCAGGGCGCGTCCGGCGTCGACGGCCATGCTGATGATGCGGGTGTCCTGGACGCTGATGGACTCGCTCGCGTCGATCAGGACGACCGCGACCTCGGCCTTCTCCAGGGCGGCGGCGGTGCGCAGCGAGGCGTAGTAGTCCGCGCCCTCCTGCAGGTGGACCCGGCGGCGGATGCCCGCGGTGTCCACGAACTTCCAGGTGACGCCGCCCAGTTCGATGAGCTCGTCGACCGGGTCGCGGGTGGTGCCGGCGATCTCGTTGACGACCACCCGCTCCTCGCCGGCGACCTTGTTGAGGAGGGAGGACTTGCCGACGTTGGGGCGGCCGATCAGGGCAATCCGGCGGGGCCCGCCGAGTCCGCCGCCGAAGGTCTGCTGCGGCGCCTCCGGCAGCGCCTCCAGCACCGCGTCGAGCAGGTCGCCGGTGCCGCGGCCGTGCAGCGAGGAGACCGGGTGCGGCTCGCCCAGGCCGAGGTTCCAGAGCGCGGCGGCGTCCGCCTCGCCGCTGGGGCCGTCGACCTTGTTGGCGCAGAGCACGACGGGCTTGCCGGCCCGGCGCAGCAGCTTGACCACGGCCTCGTCGGTGTCGGTCGCGCCCACCTTGGCGTCCACGACGAAGACGACCGCGTCGGCGGCCTCGATGGCGAACTCGGCCTGGGCGGCCACGGCGGCGTCGATGCCGAGGACGTCCTGCTCCCAGCCGCCGGTGTCGACGACCTTGAAGCGGCGGCCGGCCCATTCGGCCTCGTAGGTGACGCGGTCGCGGGTGACCCCGGGCTTGTCCTCGACGACCGCCTCGCGGCGGCCGAGGACCCGGTTCACCAGGGTCGACTTGCCGACATTGGGACGGCCGACGACGGCGAGCACGGGGAGCGGGCCGTGGCCGGCCGCGGCGAGATCGCCCTCGATCTCCTCCGGGTCGAAGCCCTCCTCCGCGGCGAGCTCCATGAACTCCGTGTACTCGGCGTCGCCGAGCGCCCCGTGCTCGTCGGCGGCGTGCTGCTGGTCGTTCATGAAGTGGATTCCTCGTTCATCGTTCATCGTCGGCGGACCTCCGAGGTCCGCCCGTCAGTGTCGTTCAGCGGCCAGTGACGCGCCGGGCCTCGGACAGATGGGCGCCCAGCCGGCGCTGGATGCGCTCGGTCGCCGCGTCCAGGGCCGTCCGGGTGCGCCGGCCGGTGCCGTCCCCCGCGTCGAAGGGGTCGCCGAACACCACGTCGACCCTGCTGCGCAGCGGCGGCAGGGCGGATATCGCCCGGCCGCGCCGCTCATTGGAGCCGAGGACGGCGACCGGGACGATCGGCGCACCGGAGCGCACCGCGAAGTAGGCGAGCCCGGCGCGCAGGGAGGCGAAATCGCCCTCGCCGCGGGTCCCCTCGGGGAAGATCCCGAGGACGCCGCCGCGCTCCAGCACCCCGAGCGCTCCGCTGATCGCGGCCCGGTCGGCGCCCGAACGGTCCACTTTCAGCTGCCCGATCCCGCGCAGGAACGGGTCCAGCGGACCGATGAACGCCTCCTTCTTGATCAGGAAGTGCACCGGCCGGGGCGCGGTGCCCATCAGCATCGGGCCGTCGATGATGTGGGAGTGGTTCACCGCGAGGATCACCGGTCCGGTGGCGGGCACCTTCCAGGCGCCCAGGACCCGCGGCTTCCACAGCCCGTACATCAGCCCGACCCCGATGCGGCGGCCGACCGCCGCACCGCTCTCCGAGCCCTTGCCCGCGGCCGCGGCGGCCGTGGCCCCGGCCTGCGCGCGCGCCGTCCTCACGCCGACTGCCCCGCACGGTCCGCGGTGTTCTCCACGAGGGTGACGACGCACTCGACGACCTGCTCCAGCGTCAGTTCGGTGGTGTCCACCTCGTGGGCGTCGTCCGCCTTGGCCAGCGGGGAGACCTTGCGGCCGGAGTCGGCCGCGTCCCGCTTGATCAGCGCTTCGCGGGTGGCGGCGAGACCGGTGGCCTCCTTGCCCTTGAGCTCCCCGCTGCGGCGGGCGGCGCGGGCCTCGGGCGAGGCGGTCAGGAAGATCTTGAGGTCGGCGTCGGGGAGGACGGTGGTGCCGATGTCCCGGCCCTCGACGACGATGCCGCGCCCGGCCCGGGCGATCTGGCGCTGGAGCTCCGTCAGCCGGGCCCGCACCTCGGGGACGGCGCTCACGGCGCTGACCGCGGCGGTGACCTCCCGGGTGCGGATCGGCCCGGCGGCGTCGGCGCCGTCGACCGTGATGGCCGGGGAGCCGGGGTCGGTGCCGGAGACGATCGTCGGCTTGGCGGCGGCCGTGGCCACGGCCGCCGGGTCGTTCACGTCCACACCGTTGCTCAGCATCCACCAGGTGATCGCGCGGTACTGCGCTCCGGTGTCCAGGTACCGCAGGCCGAGCTTGGCGGCCACGGCCTTGGAGGTGCTGGACTTGCCCGTGCCGGAGGGGCCGTCGATGGCGACGATCACTGCTGCCGGAGCGGTCCGGGCGGCGGTTTCCACGGTGACGAACACCTTCCTTGTGTGCACGGGCGGGAGCGGACCGGCGGGAGAGCCTGCCGGAGAACCTTCGGACAAGGTTACCGGCCCCCCGGAGCGCCCCGTACAGCCCCAGGCGTCCCGGGAGCCCCGGGGGCCGCGGGACGGCCGGCCGGTGTGGTACCGGGCCGGTGCCCGGGCGGCGCCGGAGGCGGCTACTGCCGGATCGACCAGCCCTTCTCGCGCAGGGCCGCGGTGAGGCCCGGGGCCGCCGCCGGTTCCACCATGAGCTGGATGAGACCGGCCTGCTGCCCGGTGGCGTGCTCGATCCGGACATCCTCGATGTTGACCCCGGCCCGGCCCGCGTCGGCGAAGATCTTCGCCAGCTGTCCGGGCTGGTCGCCGATGAGCACCGTCACGCTCTCGTACGCCGCCGGGGCCGCGCCGTGCTTCCCGGGTACCCGCTCGCGGCCGGTGTTCCCGCGCCGGAGCACGTCCTCGATGCCGGCCGCGCCGCCGTGCCGCTTCTCCTCGTCGGCCGACTCCAGGGCGCGCAGGGCCCGCACCGTCTCCTCCAGGTCGGAGGCGACCGCGGAGAGGATCTCGGCGACCGGGCCGGGGTTGGCGGAGAGGATGTCGATCCACATGGCCGGGTCGGACGCGGCGATCCTGGTGACGTCCCGGATGCCCTGGCCGCAGAGCCGCACCGCCGTCTCGTCGGCGTCCTCCAGCCGGGCCGCGACCAGGCTGGACAGCAGCTGCGGGGTGTGCGAGACGAGCGCCACGGCGCGGTCGTGGGCGTCGGCGTCCATGACGACCGGCACGGCGCGGCAGAGCGAGACCAGTTCCAGGGCGAGGTTCAGCACCTCGGTGTCGGTGGCGGCGGTGGGCGTGAGGACCCACGGGCGGCCCTCGAAGAGGTCGGCGGTGGCCGCCAGCGGGCCGGACCGCTCACGGCCCGCCATCGGATGCGTACCGAGGTAGGCGGTGAGGTCGCCGCCGAGGGCCTCCAGCTCGCGGCGCGGGCCGCCCTTGACGCTGGCGACGTCCAGATAGCCGCGGGCCAGTCCGCGGCGCTGGGCGCCGGCGACCGTCTCCGCGACCCGGGCGGGCGGTACGGCGACGACCGCCAGGTCCACGGGACCGCCGGGGGCCTCGTCGGTGCCGGCGCCGAGGGCGGCGGCGGTCTGGGCCCGGGACGGGTCGTGGTCGGTGAGATGGACCCGCACGCCGCGGCCGGAGAGGGCGAGCGCGGCGGAGGTGCCGATCAGTCCGGTCCCGATGACGAGGGCGGTTCTCACTGGGTGACGTCCTAGCGGAGTGCGGCTGCGGCGCCGGTACGGGCGGCGGGCGGTGCCGTCCCGGCTCGGGTCCAGCGTAACGAGCGCGGGCGGCGGGGCCGGGCGCGGACCGTCCTGCGAGACGGTGAGCCCGGAGCCGGCCGGGTCCCGGGCCCGCCCGGCGGCCGCGCGATACCCCCCGGGCCCCGCCCGGCCCGGACACCTGCGCGGGGCCCGCCCGGGGTGCCCCGCGGCGCACCCCGGTCCCCGGGCCCGACTGCGGCCCGGCTCCGCTGCGGCCGCGGTGCGGCCCGGTCCCGGCCGGACGGCGGTTAGAGCTCGACCTCGCGCATCAGCATGCCGACCTCGGTGTTGGTGAGGCGCCGCAGCCAGCCGGACTTCTGGTCGCCGAGGGCGATCGGGCCGAAGCCGGTGCGGACGAGCCGGTCGACCGGGAAGCCCGCCTCGGCGAGCATCCGGCGGACGATGTGCTTCCGGCCCTCGTGGAGGCTGACCTCCACCAGGTAGTTCTTGCCGGTGTTCTCCACCACCCGGAAGTGGTCGGCGCGGGCGTAGCCGTCCTCCAGCTGGATGCCGTCCTTGAGGCGCTTACCCAGGTCGCGCGGGATGGGGCCCTGGATCGCGGCGAGATAGGTCTTCCGCACGCCGTACCGGGGGTGGGTGAGGCGGTGGGCCAGCTCACCGTGGTTGGTGAGCAGGATGATGCCCTCCGTCTCGGTGTCGAGCCGGCCGACGTGGAAGAGCCGGGTCTCCCGGTTGGTGACGTAGTCGCCGAGGCACTGGCGGCCGTCCGGGTCCTCCATGGTGGAGACCACGCCGGCGGGCTTGTTCAGGGCGAAGAAGAGGTACGACTGGGTGGCGACGGTCAGGCCGTCGACCTTGACCTCGTCCTTCTCCGGGTCGACCCGGAGGCCCTGCTCGGTGACGATCCTGCCGTTGACCTCGACGCGCCGCTGGTCGATCAGCTCCTCGCAGGCCCGCCGGGAGCCCATGCCGGCCCGCGCCAGGACCTTCTGCAGCCGCTCCCCCTCCGGCTCCCCGAAGGTCGTCGGCGGCTTGGGCCGGTCCGTGCGGTGCCGGGCGCGGTTGCGCTCCTCGATCTGGGCCTCGTACTCGCGGGGACGGGCCGGGGGCTGCGGACGGCCGCGGGACGGACCGCCGCCGCGCGGGCCCGCGCCCCGGGCCGGGCCGCCGCGGGATCCCGCCGGGCTCTTCGGGCCGCCCTTGGCGCCGCCGCGGGCCGCCGCGCCCCGGCTGCCCCCGGGGGATCCGGCCGGGCCCCGGCCGGGACGGCCGTCGCGGTCGGGGGTGCGGGCGCCGCGGTCGCGGTCGTCCCGTGCGGCGCGGCCACGGCCCTCGCGGTCCCGGTCGCGGTCGGCGGGGCGGCGGTCGTCCCGGCCGCGGTCGTCCCTGCGCCGGTCGTCCCGGCCGCGGTCGTCGCGGCCCCGGCTGTCGCGGTCGGCGGGACGGCGCTCGTCACGGCCCCGGCCGCCCTCGCGGTCCCGGTCGAAGCCCACGTCGTAGCGGCGCTCCTCGGGACGGGGCCGGCCGTCGCGCCGCGGCCGCTCGTCGCGGCCTCCCCCGGCCTGCCGCCGGGAGTCCCCTCCCGTGCCCCGGTAGTTCTGCCTACCGGTGTCCCTGCTGTTCCTGCCGCTGCTTCGCATCAAAGTTCCGTCTGAGAGTGGCCGCTGTCGTCTGTGTCCGGAGCGTCCGGATCGAACGACGGCACTCCCTCCTGGGACTCCGGCTCGATCGCCTCCGCCTCGGGGAGGAAGGGCGCGAGCTCCGGCAGTTCGTCCAGGCCGCGCAGGCCCATCCGCTCCAGGAAGTAGTTCGTCGTCCTGTACAGGATCGCACCTGTCTCGGGTTCCGTGCCCCCCTCCTCCACCAGACCCCGCTGGAGGAGGGTGCGCATCACACCGTCACAGTTGACCCCTCGTACGGCCGAGACGCGGGACCTGCTCACCGGCTGCCGGTACGCGACCACGGCGAGTGTCTCCAGAGCGGCCTGGGTGAGCCGGGCCTGCCGGCCGTCCAGGACGAACGACTCGACGGCGTCGGCGTACTCGGGCCGGGTGTAGAAGCGCCAGCCGCCCGCCACCAGCCGCAGCTCGAAGCCCCGGCCCTGGACCGTGTACTCGTCCGCCAGTTCGCGCAGGGCGTCGGAGACGGCGCGGCGCGGACGCTCCAGCACCTTGGCCAGGTGTTCGACGGTCGCGGGCTCGTCGACGACCATCAGGACCGCCTCCAGGGCGGGTTTGAGGTCGAGGCCGGCGACGTCCCGGGCCCCGGCCGGGAGTTCTTCCCCCGCTCCGGCCCCGTGGGCCGCCAACTCCCGGATGTCGTACGCCTCGTCCGCCCCGCCGGTCCCGTGCACCGTGCTCACGCCGTCTCCTTCTGCCCGGCCGCGCCGGTCTTCTCGTCCGCCGGTCTCCCCGGCTCCTGGTCGAACTCGTCCGTGACGAGGGGCCGCTCGCCGTCCCCGTCCCGCGCGCCGGTCCAGCGGACGAGGAGCGAGCCGAGCGCCTCCTCCTGGTCGAGCTCGACCGCGCGTTCCCGGTAGAGCTCCAGCAGCGCGAGGAAGCGGGCGACGACGGTGAGGGTGTCGTCGGTGTCCTCGGTCAGCTCCAGGAACGTCGCCGCTCCGGCGGCGCGCAGCCGGGCGATCACGATCCCCGCCTGCTCGCGCACGCTGACCAGCGGGGCGTGGATGTGGTCCACGTACACCTGGGGCTTCGCGCGGGGCTGCATCGCCTTGACCGCGAGCCGGGCGAAGCCCTCGGCGCCGATGCTGATGACGACGTCGGGCAGCAGTTCGGCGTGGTGCGGTTCCAGGCCGACCGTGCGGGGGTGCCGGCGGGCCTCGGTGACCAGCCGCTCGCCGAAGATGTCGGCGATCCGCTTGTACGCGCGGTACTGCAGCAGCCGCGCGAAGAGCAGGTCCCGGGCCTCCAGCAGCGCGAGGTCGGCCTCGTCCTCGACCTCGGCGGCGGGGAGCAGCCGGGCGGCCTTCAGATCGAGGAGGGTCGCGGCGACGACCAGGAACTCGGTGGTCTGGTCGAGGTCAAAGTCCGGGCCCATGGCCCGGATGTGCGCCATGAAGTCGTCGGTGACCCGGGAGAGGGCGACCTCGGTCACATCGAGCTTGTGCTTGGCGATCAGTTGCAGCAGCAGGTCGAAGGGGCCCTCGAAGTTCGCCAGCCGCACGGTGAACCGGCCGTCGCCCTCCTCGGCGCCTTCAGCAGCGGCTTCACCGGTGCCCGCACGGGCCTCGCCGGCGGCCTCGCCGGAAGGGGACACCCCGTCGCCGTCCTGTTCCGCGGAGGCAGGGACCGGCGCGGGGCGGGCTCCGTCGTCGTCCTGTCCGGCGCGCTCGCGGGCCGGCGGCGCCTGCACGGCGTCCGGTGCGGGGGCCGCCGGAGGGCCGGACCCTGCCCCGGGCCCCGCCGTGGGCGCGGGCTCCGCCGGGGGCGCCGGTTCCGGGGCGGGCGAGGGCTCCGGGGCGGACGGGGACGGCTCCCCGGCGGGCCGCGGCGCGGCGCCGGGGAGCGCCGGGCCCGGGGGCGCGTACGCGGGCGCGTCCGCCGTTCCGGGGACCGGGTCCCGCGCCGGGTCCCGCGCCGGGTCCGGAGCAGGGTCCGGAGCCGGCACGGGGTTCGGCACCGGAAGGGGGGACGGGCGGGCGCCCGGACCGGCGCCCAGCGGGCGGCGGCCCGGCCGGCGGGGCGGGTCTCGGTCGTCGGTCGGCGGCATCGCGGTCCATGGTGCGGAGGGCCGGGCGGAGTGCCGCCCGTGGAACGGGCAGGTTACCGCTCAGCTGCCCCGCAGGCGCCGTACGAGGATGCTCGCGTCCCCCCGCGACTCGAGGTCGGCGAGGACGACCGCGACGGCCTCCCGCACGATCCGGCCGCGGTCGACGGCCAGCCCGTGCTCGCCGCGGAGCACCAGGCGCGCGTGTTCGAGGTCCATCAGCTCCTCGGCGGAGACGTACACCGTGATCTTCTCGTCGTGACGCTCCCGGCCGCTGGGCCGGCGGCCGGCCGCGCGGGTACGGCGGCGGGCCGCTCCTGCCGCGGCGGGGGTGCGCGACGCCGGCCCCGTCTCCTGCTGCCGCCCGCCGGCGGGCCGTACGGGCGGGACGGACGGCGCGGACCGCTCCGGTGCGTCGGCGCGGGGGGCCGGGGCTCCCCGGCCGCCGTGCTCGGGAGCGGCCTCGGGCCGGGCGGTGTCACCGCCGGCCGCGCCCTCCCCGTCCTCGCCCGAGGCCGCCGGGGCGGGGACCCGCGGTGCCTCCGCGGCGGTCTCCCCGCCCGCGTGCTCGCGGGCGGAGGCCGGTGAGGACGCCTGGAGCGCGGTCCCCCCGGTGGTGCGGAACAGTTCGTCGGCGCCGGGAAGGCTCACTCGGCGTGGCACCGGGCGAGCACCTCCCTGGCGAGCTGGCGGTAGGCAGCGGCGCCCACGGAGTTGGAGGCGTAGGTGGTGATCGGCTCACCGGCGACCGTGGTCTCCGGGAAGCGGACCGTGCGGCCGATCACCGTGTGGTAGACGTGGTCGTCGAAGGCCTCGACCACGCGTGCGAGGACCTCGCGGCTGTGGACGGTCCGGGAGTCGTACATGGTGGCGAGGATGCCGTCGAGTTCCAGCTCGGGGTTGAGCCGTTCCTGGACCTTCTCGATGGTCTCGGTGAGCAGGGCCACCCCGCGCAGCGCGAAGAACTCGCACTCCAGCGGCACGATCACCTTGTGCGCCGCGGTGAGCGCGTTGACGGTCAGCAGGCCGAGGGACGGCTGGCAGTCGATGACGATGTAGTCGTAGTCCGCGAGCAGCGGCTTCAGGGCGCGCTGGAGCGTGGACTCCCGGGCCACCTCGCTGACGAGCTGCACCTCGGCGGCCGACAGGTCGATGTTGCTCGGCAGCAGGTCCATGTTGGGGACCGCGGTCTTGAGCAGCACCTCGTCCGCCGCCATGCCCCGCTCCATGAGCAGGTTGTAGACGGTGAGGTCGAGCTCCATCGGGTTGACGCCGAGTCCGACGGAGAGCGCGCCCTGCGGGTCGAAGTCGACCAGCAGCACCCGGCGTCCGTACTCGGCCAGCGCGGCGCCCAGGTTGATGGTCGAGGTGGTCTTGCCGACCCCGCCCTTCTGGTTGCACATCGCGATGACCTTGGCGGGGCCGTGGTCGGTGAGCGGGCCGGGGATCGGGAAGTACGGCAGCGGACGCCCGGTGGGGCCGACCCGCTCCCGGCGCTGGCGGGCCGCGTCCGGGGCGAGGGTGGCCGCGTACTCCGGATCGGGCTCGTACTCCGCGTCCGGGTCGTAGAAGTGCCCGTCGGGCAGGTCCTCGTAGTCGGCGAAACGGGCGGGCTCGCCGCCACCCTGGCCGCCGGCCGTGTCGTTCACGTGATGGCCGTCCATGCTCATGTGGGCTGTCGTGCTCTGCTGGGCTGCGAAGGTGTGGACAGCTATGGATCCGGCAGATTCGAGCCCTGAAAGGCTCCGGCCCTGCGCAGCCGCATCCGGCCGGCCACCTCCGGGAGTAAATGTCGACTCATTCACAAGTCGTCTTACCTCCTTGGATGTGACCAGAAAACTTTATCGATAGGTCAGCGTGGCACTATGCCGACGGTTGGCGACTCTATGGCGTGTCGACGCCTCACAGCAACACAATCCGCCGCACCCGGCACCCTGTGTCGGAGGCGGAACTGCCCGCTGTCAAGGGCGTTTACGCCTCCGGGCGGCACATATCGGCAGGAACGAAACCGGTCGAACGGTGATGTTCGAGGCGTGTTGACCCCGTCGTGGGAGAAGCCGGACACACGTCCGGCCGGACCTCACTCTCCGAGGTCCGGCCGAAATCGCATGGTTGACGCCCCGTCATGGCGTATGGGGCCCGCGCCCCGGGGAGTTGCCGGCGGGCTCAGCCGAGCAGGGCGCCGAGGTCGGCCGCGGCCATGCCGTGCGCCTCGGCCACGGGCCCGTAGGTGACCTGCCCCTCATGGGTGTTGAGGCCCTTGGCCAGCGCGGGGTCCCGGCGCAGCGCCTCGCGCCAGCCCCGGCCGGCGAGTTCCACGATGTACGGCAGGGTGACGTTGGTCAGCGCGTGAGTGGAGGTGTTCGGCACCGCGCCCGGCATGTTGGCCACGCAGTAGAAGACCGAGTCGTGGACGGTGAACGCCGGTTCGGCGTGGGTGGTCGGACGGGAGTCCTCGAAGCAGCCGCCCTGGTCGATGGCGATGTCGACAAGGACACTTCCGGGCTTCATCCGGGAGACCAGCTCGTTGGTGACCAGCTTGGGCGCCTTGGCGCCCGGGATGAGCACGGCGCCGATCACCAGGTCGGCGGCGAGCACGGCGCGCTCCAGCTCGAAGGCGTTGGAGGTGACGGTCTGCACGCGGGTGCCGAAGATCTTGTCGGCCTCGCGCAGCTTGTTGACGTCCTTGTCGAGCAGGGTGACGTGGAAGCCCATGCCGATGGCGATCTGGGCGGCGTTCCAGCCCGAGACACCGGCGCCGATGATCACGGCGCGGCCCGCCGGCACACCCGGCACCCCGCCGGGCAGCACCCCGCGCCCGCCGGCCGAGCGCATCAGGTGGTACGCGCCCACCTGGGGCGCGATCCGGCCGGCGACCTCGGACATCGGGGCGAGGAGCGGCAGCCGGCGATCGGCGGTCTCCACCGTCTCGTAGGCGATGGCGGTGGTGCCGGACTCCAGCAGCGCCTCGGTGCACTCGCGGGAGGCGGCCAGGTGCAGATAGGTGAAGAGAACCTGGTCCTTGCGGAGGCGGTGGTACTCCTCGGCGACCGGCTCCTTCACCTTGAGCAGCAGGTCGGCGTCGGCCCAGACCTCGTCGGCGGTCTCCAGGACGGTGGCGCCGGCGGCGGTGTACTCCTCGTCCGGGATGGAGGAGCCGCGGCCGGCGTCCCGTTCCACCAGGACGCGGTGCCCGCCCCGCACCAGTTCGTGCACGCCGGCCGGGGTTATCGCCACCCGGTACTCGTTGTTCTTGACCTCGCGGGGAATGCCGACCTTCACGGGGATCACAGTCCTTGGATGAGGGGGTTCTTCCAGCAAGCCGGGACATACCGGTACATCCAGGATGCACACACTTCTTCCGCGGCGCAGCCAGTCTAATGAAGGAGGTTCCCCTGTCCAGCCTTGCAAACCTCAAATTTCTGCTGGATGTTCTACATGTTTCTTAGGCGGGTCCTGGAGTTTCGCTCAACAGCCGCTGAGCCGCGGCCCGCTGGACGCCGGCGGCCACCGGATCGCCGAGCCGGTCCAGGGTGTCCGCGGTCCGCAACTGGATCCCCGCCGCCAGCCGCCGGTCGCCGGCCCGCCGGGCCGCGGCCAGCGCCTCGGCCCCGGTCCGCAGCGACTCCTCGGGCCGGCCGGCCCGCTCCTGCGTCCAGGCCAGCTCGCCCAGCGCGCGGGCGTGCCCCGCGTCGTCCCGCATCCTGCGGCAGCCGGCCGCCGCCGCGCGCCAGTCACGCAGCGACTCCTCCCAGTCACCGGCGCGGCCGTGCACCGTGCCCAGGCGCCCGTAGAGCCGCACCTCCGCGGCGAGTTCCCCGCGGGAGAGCCGCAGGGCCAGTGCCCGGCCGTACCAGTCCGCGGCGCGCTGCCAGTCCTCCAGCTCCTCGTACGCGGCGCCGAGCGACTCCATGACCCGGCCCGCCAGCGCCCGGTCCCCGGCCTCCCGCGCCGCCTCCAGCGCGGAGCGGTACCGGGCCGCGGCGTCACGGACCCGGCCCGCGGCGGCGTCCAGATCCGCCAGGTTGACGTGGGCGGCCGCCTGCTCCGGTACGAGCCGGTGCCGTTCGGCCGCCTCCAGGGCAAGCTGGTGCAGCGGATAGAGCTCCGGGGCGGCCGCCTCCTCGCCGCGGTGGGCGATCAGCGCCCGGGCGAGGGCCGACAGCAGCCGCCGCGCCTGCGTCGCCGGCTCGCCCTCCTCGACGGCGAGCCGCACCGCGGTCCGCAGCACCGGCAGCCGGGCGTCCAGCCACACCCCCGCCGCCGCCCGGGACGGGAAGCGCAGTTCCCGGGGCAGCTTCTCCAGCCAGGCGCGGGCCGCCGGCTCCTCGTCACGCTCCGCCTCCGCCCGGCAGGACCGCAGCTGCCGCACGAGGCGCTCCAGCATCCGGGCCCGGGCGGTGCCGATCGCGGCGGGCTTCTCCCGCTCCCGCAGTGCCGCGTCCACCAGCGGGAAGAGGCAGCCCGGCAGCCGGTAGGCGGGGCCGCCGGGGAGCCCGGGCGCCTCGCCGGCGGGACGGAGCATCCCCCGGGCCGCCAGATCGGCCAGCAGCGACCGGGCGACGGACAGCGGGCAGCCCGCGAGCGCGGAGGCGATCTGCGCGTCGGCGAACCCGGCCGGGGCCAGCGCCAGCAGCCGGAGCAGCACGGCGGCGGCCTGCGGCAGCCCGCCGTACGCGAGCCGGAAGGCGCGGGCCAGCGGCCGTATCGACGGGCCGTCCCCGGAGACCGGTGCCGCCGCGCCGGGGTCCGCGCGCACCGCGCGGTCCGCGCCGGAGGGCAGTCCGCGCATCCCCAGCACCGCGTCCGCGACGGAGGCGGTGGGACGGCCCGCCAGCCAGCCCCCGGCGACCAGCAGCGCCGCCGGGCGGCCGCCGCACTCCTCGACGAGCGTCTGCGCGGCCTGCGGGTCGACGGTCACCCGGGTACGGCCCGCGTACCGCGCGAGCAGCGCGACCGCCGCGGTGGTGCCGAGCCCGCCGAGGGTGCAGGGCCGGACGTCGGGGATGCCGGTCAGCGGCCCTTCGGAGACGGCGACCACCAGGCAGCCCGGGGTGTCCGGGATCAGCTCGTGCACCTGCGCGGGGTCGGCCGCGTCGTCCAGCAGCAGCAGGCAGCGGCGGCCGGCGAGGGCGGCGCGCACGGCCTCGGTGAGCTCGTCCTCGGCGGCCCCGGCGGGCGCCGAGCCGCCGAGCGCGCCGAGCAGGTCGCGGGCCGCGTCCTCCGGCGGGACGGGGCGGCCGTCCGGCTCCGTCAGCCGGACCCGGTACAGGCCGCCCGGGTAGTCCCCGGCCACCGCGCGGGCCAGCTCCTCGGCCAGCGCCGTCCGGCCGGACCCGGGGCGGCCGGCGACGAGCAGCACCCGGCTGCGGGCGGCCTTCCGGCCGGAGAGGGTGTCGAGGCCGGTCCGTCCGATGTCGGCGCGGAGGGCTTTCAGCTCCCGGTCGCGTCCGATGATCCCGCCCGCCGTCACCCCGGCCGGCCCGTCGGTGCCGACCGCCTGCTCCGTCACCGGCCACGCTCCGTCCGTCCGCTCCACCAGGGGCACACCGAGGGTAGTTCACCCCGGGCCGTGGTCCGGCCGCTCCGGGTGACGGGAGGGCCGGCGGCCGGACGGGCGCCCGGCGGAGAGACCCGCCGGGCGGCCGGGAGGAGGAAGCGGCCCGGGGGGAAGCGCCCCGGGCGGGGACTTTCAGAAGCGGTGGTCCTCAGGAGCAGAGAGGTCCGGGAGCCGGAGGGTTCAGGAGAACGGCCGGGCCGGCCACGGCGCCCCGGCCGGGCGGAGCGTCTCGTCGCCGCCGGAGGCGCGTACCGCCGTCAGCGCGAGCACGCCGACCACCAGGCAGTTGTTGTGCAGATCGCCCGCCAGAACCCCCCGGACGAGCTCCGCCAGCGGCACCCGGGCCAGCTCCATGTCCGCCTCCTCCTCGGAGACTTCGAAGCGCTCGCCCTCGACCGCGGAGATCTCCCGGGCGAGGAAGATCCGCACCGCCTCGTCGCAGCCGCCGGGCGAGGTGTAGACGTCCGTGAGGACCCGCCAGTCCTCCGCCTTGACGTGCGCCTCCTCGTACAGCTCCCGCTGGGCGGCGTGCAGCGGGTTCTCCCCCGGCACGTCGAGCAGGCCGGCCGGGATCTCCCAGAGCTTCTGCCGCACCGGGTGCCGGTACTGGCGCAGCAGCAGGACCCGGTCCCGCTCGTCGAGGGCGAGGACCGCCACCGAGCCGGGGTGCGTCTGGTAGTCGCGGCGGGCGGTGCTCCCGTCCGGCATGACGACCTCGTCCGTGCGGACGCCGGTCTTGTTGCCGGTGAACGGGGTCTCGGTGGCGGTGACCCGCCACTCCTCCGGGGTGTCCCGGATGTCGGGGGTGCCCATGCGCTGTCCGCGTCCTTCCGTCGTGCCGTCGCCGGGGGCCGGACCGTGAACCCGGGCCCCCGGCAACCGTATCGCCCGCCGACGGGCCTCAGGCGCGGCCGTCGATCACGGCCTTGACCAGACCCGCGAAGAGGGGGTGCGGGCGGGTCGGGCGGGAGCGCAGCTCCGGGTGCGCCTGGGTGGCGACCAGATACGGGTGGACCTCGCGCGGGTACTCGACGAACTCGACCAGCTTGTTGTCCGGGGAGGTGCCGGAGAAGACCAGGCCGGCCTTCTTCTCCAGCTCGGTGCGGTAGGTGTTGTTGACCTCGTACCGGTGCCGGTGGCGCTCCTCGACGTAGGGCTGGTCGCCGTAGGTCTCGCGGACGATGGAGCCCTCCGCGAGCTTCGCCGGGTACATCCCGAGCCGCATGGTGCCGCCGAGGTCGCCGGCGCCCTCCACGATGGCGAGCTGCTCCTCCATGGTGGAGATGACCGGGTGCGCGGTGGCGGCGTCGAACTCGGTGGAGTTGGCGTCCGGGACGCCGGCGAGGTTGCGCGCCGCCTCGATCACGATGCACTGCAGGCCCAGGCAGAGGCCGAGCAGCGGCAGTTTGTGCTCGCGGGCGTAGGTGATGGCGCCGACCTTGCCGTCCACGCCGCGCTCGCCGAAGCCGCCCGGGATGCAGACCGCGTCCACGTCGCCGAGCTGCTCCTTGGCGCCGGCCGGGGTGCGGCAGTCGTCCGAGACGACCCACTTGATCTTCACCCGGGCGTTGTTGGCGAAGCCGCCCGCGCGCAGCGCCTCGGTCACGGAGAGATAGGCGTCGGGCAGGTCGATGTACTTGCCGACGAGGGCGACCGTCACCTCGTGCGCCGGCCGGTGGACCCGGCCGAGCAGGTCGTCCCACTCGGTCCAGTCCACGTCGCGGAACGGCAGGTCGAGCTTGCGGACGACGTAGGCGTCGAGGCCCTCGGTGTGCAGCACCTTGGGGATGTCGTAGATGGACGGGGCGTCCTTGCAGGCCACCACGGCGTCCTCGTCGACGTCGCACATCAGCGAGATCTTCCGCTTGATGGAGACCGGGACGTCGCGGTCGGCGCGGAGCACGATCGCGTCCGGCTGGATACCGATGTTGCGCAGCGCGGCGACGGAGTGCTGGGTCGGCTTGGTCTTGAGTTCGCCGGACGGGCCGATGTACGGCAGCAGCGAGATGTGGACGACGAACACGTTGTCGCGGCCGACCTCGTGCCGGACCTGGCGGACGGCCTCCAGGAACGGCAGCGACTCGATGTCGCCGACGGTGCCGCCGACCTCGGTGATGACGACGTCCACGTCCTCCGTGGCCATCCGCCGGACCCGGTGCTTGATCTCGTTGGTGATGTGCGGGATGACCTGCACGGTGTCGCCCAGGTACTCGCCGCGCCGCTCCTTGGCGATCACGGTGGAGTAGATCTGGCCGGTGGTGACGTTGGCGGAGCCGTCGAGGTCGACGTCGAGGAAGCGCTCGTAGTGGCCGATGTCCAGGTCGGTCTCGGCGCCGTCGTTGGTGACGAACACCTCGCCGTGCTGGAAGGGGTTCATCGTGCCCGGGTCGACGTTGAGGTACGGGTCGAGCTTCTGCATGGTCACGCGCAGACCGCGGGCCTTGAGCAGCCGGCCGAGGCTGGAGGCGGTGAGTCCCTTGCCGAGCGAGGAGGCGACACCCCCGGTGACGAAGAGGTGCTTGGTCGTCGTGGGCTTAGCGGCGATGGCCAAGAGGGGGCTCCCGTGGTCGCGAAGTGAGGTGCGGATCGGCCCCTTTCGGACGGGGTGCCGGCGCTGCGGTTCCGGGGTGCGGTCTCAACGGACGCTTCCCACCGGTCCACGGGCCACCAGGGTATCAGCGACCGCGGACGGCCGCTTCCGGCCATCCGCGCAAGCCCCCTCGGCCACTGCGTGCGGTAGCCCACCCGTTCGGCTCAGTCACCTTGCCCGGACCGTCACACGGAACCCATTCCAGCGTCGTATCCTTCTCGGACACATCAGCGAGCCGGCCGGCATGGCACCACCCACGTCAGTCACCGGAACGAGACTCGTCACATGTTCCCTTGACCGCAAGACCCCTTCCCCGGGGCACCAAAGGCCGTTCGACTGGAGATGCACGTGGCCGGGCGCATCGAGGACTACGCACTCATCGGCGATATGCAGACCGCCGCCCTCGTCTGCCGGGACGGGACAGCAGACTGGCTGTGCCTGCCCCGCTTCGACTCCCATGCCATCTTCGCCGGTCTCCTCGGGACGGACGAGCACGGCTTCTGGCGGCTGGGACCGGCCCACGCGAAGGACGCCGAGCCCCCGGCGGCCGACCGCCGGCGCTACCGCGGCGACTCCCTGGTCCTGGAGTCGGAGTGGGACACCCCGCGCGGCACGGTCAGAGTGATCGATTTCATGCCGCCGCGTGACGGCGCCCCCCAGCTGATCCGCATCGTCGAGGGCGTCAGCGGCCGGGTGCGGATGCGGTCCGCGCTGCGGATGCGGTTCTCCTACGGCTGGGTCGTGCCGTGGGTGCACAAGGTGGACGACCGCACGGTCGCCGTCGCCGGCCCCGACTCGGTGTGGCTGGACTCCCCCGTGCCCACGTACGGCGAGGACCTCACCACCTACGCGGACTTCACCATCTCGCCGGGTGAGCGGATCGCCTTCACCATCAGCTGGCAGCCCTCGCACAAGCAGCCCCCGCCGCTGCCGGAGCCCGAGACGTCCCTGGAGGCGACCGAGGACTTCTGGCGCGACTGGGTGGCCCAGTGCACCTACCACGGCCCGTACCGGGACGCGGTGGTGCGCTCACTGATCACGCTCAAGGCGCTGACGTACGGGCCGACCGGCGGCATCGTCGCCGCGCCCACCACCTCCCTCCCCGAGGACGTCGGCGGCAGCCGCAACTGGGACTACCGCTTCACCTGGCTGCGGGACGCCGCGATCACCCTCTCCTCGCTGCTGCGCACCGGCTACCGCGAGGAGGCCCGCGCCTGGCGCGAGTGGCTGCTGCGCGCGGTCGCCGGCGACCCGGAGAACCTGCAGATCATGTACGGCATCGCGGGCGAGCGCGAGCTGGGCGAGACCGAGCTGACCTGGCTGCCCGGCTACGAGAACTCCCAGCCGGTGCGGGTCGGCAACGGCGCCGCGGGCCAGCTCCAGCTCGACGTCTACGGCGAGGTCACCGAGGCGCTGCACCTGGCCCATATGACCGGTCTGGCCCGCAACGACTACGCCAGCCTGCTCCAGATCAAGCTGATCAGCTACCTGGAGGACCACTGGGACGAGCCGGACGAGGGCATCTGGGAGGTCCGCGGTCCGCGCCGGCACTTCGTGCACTCCAAGGTGATGGCGTGGGTCGCCGTCGACCGCACGGTGAAGCTGATCGAGTCGGGCGACGTGGACGGCCCGCTGGACCGCTGGCGCGATCTGCGCGACGAGATCCACCGCACCGTCTGCGAGAAGGGCTACGACAAGGAACGGAACACCTTCACCCAGTCCTACGGCTCACGGGAGCTGGACGCCTCGCTGCTGCTGATCCCGCAGATGGGCTTCCTGCCGCCGGACGACAAGCGGGTCATAGGCACCATCGAGGCGATCCAGCGGGAGCTGTCGACCTCGGACGGTTTCGTGCTCCGCTACCCGACGGAGGGCGAGGAGGCGGGCGTGGACGGCCTGGAGGGCGACGAGGGCGCCTTCCTGGCCTGCTCGTTCTGGCTGGCCGACGACCTGGCGATGATCGGCCGGGTCGAGGAGGCCCGCAAGCTCTTCGAGAAGCTGCTGGGGCTCCGCAACGACCTCGGTCTGCTCGCGGAGGAGTGGGACCCGCGGCTCCAGCGCCAGGTGGGCAACTTCCCGCAGGCGTTCAGCCACGTTCCGCTGATCGACACGGCGCTGCGGCTGACGGCGTCCGGAGCGTACGGCGCCTGATCCCCCGCTCCTGCCACACCACCGGGCCCCGGCGGACGCGTTGTCCGCCGGGGCCCGGTGCTTTCCGGCCCGCCCCCCTCCCTGACACGAGGGGGGAACGGGGTCGCTCAGGAGGCGTCGAGGGTGAGGGTGAAGCGCGTCCCGCGACTGATCGTGCGGCTCACCCGCTCTGCTGGACGGAGACGTAGTCGACGATCATGGGCACCCCGGGCCGGGTGGCGGCGGTGGGGGTGGCGTGGCCCGCGACCCCGTCGGGGAAGGCGCCGCCCATGGCCACGTTGAGCAGCACGAAGTGGCCGTGGTGGGCGGCGTCGGCCCAGGTGGCGGCGTCCAGGTCGGCCGAGCTCACCGTGTGGTAGTGCTGCCCGTCGACGTACCAGCGCAGATACTCGGTGGAGCCGGTCCGGTCGAGTTCCAGGGCGAAGGTGTGGAAGCCGGACTGGCAGCTGCTGCCGGGGCAGGTGGTGGAGCCGCCGCGGCCGTCGTACTCGTTGCAGGGGCCGCCGGGCGCGGTGCCGCAGTGGAGCACGCCCCATACGGTGTTGAGCCCGTTGACGTTCTCCATGATGTCGAACTCGCCGATCCCCGGCCAGTTCCAGTAGTCGCCCCGGAAGTCCGCGCCCAGGGTCCAGAAGGCCGGCCAGTAGCCGAGCGCCTCCTCGCCCGTGATGTCGGGCATCTGGATGCGCGCCTCGATGCGCATCGTGCCGCCCTCGGGGGCGGCGAAGTCGGTCCGGCGGGTCTCGATCCGGGCCGAGGTCCACGTCCCGGAGCCGTCCTTGAGCGGGGTGATCCGCAGATTGCCCCGGCCGTCCTGGCTGACATTGGCCGGATCGTCGGTGTACGTCTGGGTCTCGCCGGTGCCCCAGTTCGCCGGACCGCCCGGGTAGGAGGTGCCGGTGTCGATGATCCAGTCGGAGCTCGGCGGCAGCGCGCCCGCCGGTCCGTCGAAGTCCGCGCGCCAGACCTCCTGGAGGGCGCCGGCGCGGGTCCGGTCGTCGCCGGCGGGCGTGTCCGCCGGGGATCCGGCCCAGGCCGCGGGCAGGATCATCGCGGTACCCGCGACGACTCCGGCCACGGCCGCGGCCAGCTTGATTTTCTTGCTCATGGGTCCGCTCTCCTCGCATGGTGGGGGTCGAGGGGCTATGTGAGAGCGCTCTCAAGCCATGCGGAAGACAGTGCCGATCTCAGGCGGTAGCGTCAAGCCTCCTGGAGAAAAGAGGAGTTGAAGGTGGCCGATACCCGTCCCACGCTGGAAGCCGTCGCCGCGCACGCCGGAGTGTCCCGGGCCACCGTCTCGCGGGTGGTCAACGGCAGTACGGGCGTCCGTGCGGCCGTACGGGACCGGGTGGAGCGGGCGGTGGCGGATCTCGGGTACATTCCCAACAGCGCCGCGCGTTCGCTCGTCACCCGGCGCACCGGGGCCGTCGCCGTGATCGTCGCCGAACCGGAGCGGCGGGTTTTCGCCGATCCCTTCTTCGCCCAGCAGCTGCGCGGCATCAGCCGCGAACTGGCCGCGTACGACACCCAGCTGGTGCTGATGCTGGTGGAGCGGCGGGAGGACTACGACCGGATCGGCCGCTACCTCTCCGGCGGCCACGTCGACGGCACGCTGATGTTCTCCCTGCACCGCGACGATCCGCTGCCCGGCATGGCCGCCGCCTCCGGCCTGCCCGCGGTCTTCGGCGGCCGCCCCGGCTGGCCGGGCGCCGAGGAGGACCCCGGGCTGCTGTACGTCGACACCGACAACCGCGACGGTGCCCGGCAGGCCGTCCGGCATCTGCGGGACCGCGGCCGGAAACGGATCGCCGTCATCACCGGCCCGCTCGACCAGACCTCCGCGGCCGACCGCCTGGACGGCTACCGGGACGCCCTCGGGGGCCCCGGAGACGTCGCCCAGGGGGACTTCACCGCCGAGGGCGGCGAGCGCGCCATGCTCGAACTCCTGGACCGCTGCCCGGATCTGGACGCCGTCTTCGCCTCCTCGGACCTGATGGCCACCGGCGCCCTGCGCGCCCTGCGCGCCCGCGGCCTGCGGGTGCCGGAGGACGTGGCGATCGTCGGGTACGACGACATGGAGCCCGCGAGCTGGTCGGATCCGCCGCTCACCACCGTCCGCCAGGAGGTGGAGGAGATGGGGCGCCTGATGGCCGGCCTGCTGCTGCGCCGGCTCGGCGTCGCCCCGCCGGACGAGGGCCTGGCGCCGGTGATCACCCAGGCGCGGCTGATCGTCCGCGCCTCCACCTGACCGGGCGGCCGGCCAGTTCGTCGTAGACGCTCAGCACCTGCGCCACCGTGTCCTCCGCCGTGGGGCCGTGCGCGGCACGCGCCCGGCCCGCCGCCCGGAGCCGCTCGCGCCGTCCGGGGTCGGCGAGCAGCCCGCCGACGGCCTCCGCGAGGGCGCGGGGGTCGCCGTAGGGGACGAACTCGGCCGCGTCGCCGGCGAGATCGCGCACCGCGCCGGAGCCCACCGCGACCATGGGCACACCCGCCCGCAGGGCCTCCCGGACGAGCGGCAGCGGCGCGTCGCGGCGGCCCGGCAGCAGCAGGACGTCGGCGGCGGCGACGAGTTCCGCCCCGTCGGGCCGGTGGCCGAGCAGCCGCACGGGCAGGTCCTCGAAGTCGATCCGCCGCTGCAGCGCCGTCCTGGCGGGCCCGTCCCCGGTGACGAGGAGCAGCGGACGCGGCTCGCGGACGCTCCAGGCCCGGGCGGCGTCCAGCAGCGGCCGCATCCCCTCCCCGGGAGCGAGGCGGCCGACCGCGAGCAGCAGCGGCCGCCCCTGCGCGCCGAGAGCGGCCCGCCGGGCGGTCCGCGCGTCCGGCCGTCCGGACCGGACCGCGTCGCTGCCGCTCTCCGCGGGCGGGCGCCGCGGGGGCAGCATGACGGACACCAGCCGGGCGTCCCGCGCCCCGCGCCGCCGGGCCCGGTCGACGAGTTCCGTGGTCGCGCCGAGCACGACCGCGGCCGTCCGGGCCGCCCGGCGCTCCATCAGCCGCACCAGGCCGCCCCGCACCCCCTCCGCGTACGCCCCGCGGTGCCAGGTGACGACCAGCGGTACGGAGCCGCGGCCCAGCGCGAGGGAGACCCGGAACGCGGCACGGAGACCGTGCGCGTGGACGACGTCGGCCCCGGCGCACACGGCACGCAGCACGGCGACCGTGGCCGGGTCGGCCCGGAGCGCGGTGGCGGCGAAGTGCGCCCCGGAGCCGGTGAAGTCGTGGGCCCGCTCGGCGCAGCGCGGGGCGCAGACCGTGACGCGCACGCCCCGGGCCACCAGTCCGGCGGCCAGGGCGCGCACCTGCGCGCCGCTGCCGGAACGGCCGTGCCCGAGCACATGGACGGCGTGCAGCCCCGGTTCCCGGTGCGGCGGTACGGGTGTGCTGCTCACTTCGGGGTGCACTCCTGGAGGTGTCCTGGGTGTGGTCCGATTCCGGCCCGGTCGGGTCCGATCCGCTCCGGTCGGTGGCGCGGGGGCACGGGGCACGGGTCCGGAGCCGGCGGCCCGTCACCGGTCCCGGGCGGCGGGCGGAACCCGCTCGGGCCCCGATCCCGCCCGGCGCCGCCGGACCTGTCACGGCCCCCACCGCACCCGGCACGGCCCGCGCCGGCCCGGTACGGCGGACGGCGCGCCCCCCAGGATGCCTGCCCCTCTCCCACTGCCGGCAGCCGCCTCGACTCCCGCCGCCCGCACGCCCGTTCAGCCTCTGCGACCCCCCGTGACCCGGACCGGCGTCGCCCCGCGCGAGAAGACCGAGACCGGGTCCGGCCGGCGGCCCAGCGCGTCCCAGACGCGCAGGACGGGCCGGTCGAGCCAGGCGGGCCCGTCACCGATCCGCTCCCCGGCCACCGCGGCGGCGAGCAGCACGGCCGCGGCCAGCAGCAGCCCCGCGCGGTCGCTGCCGGCCGCGACCGCCAGGCCGAGCCCGGCGCCGAGCGCGTGCGCGCCGGTGTCGCCGAGCATCGTGCGCTCGTCCAGGTCGTCCGCGAGCAGGGCGGCCGCGGCTCCCATCGGCGCGGCACAGAGCAGACCCGCCGCTCCCCCGCGCAGCAGCACGGGCGCGCCCATCGCGAGGACGGCCTTGGCGGCCCGCCCGGGCCGTACGTCCAGCAGATTGACCAGATGCGCGGCTCCGGCGACGACCAGGCCGGCCGGCAGCGCGTCGAGCGGCCGCCGCCGCACCAGCGCTCCGGCGGCGAGCCCGGCCGCGCCGATGCCGAGCAGCTTGATCCCGCCGGAGGTGATCTCCCCGTGCCGCAGCGCGGTCAGATGGGCGCGGAAGCCGCGCCGGGCGTCGTTCCGGCCCGCCAGGTCGTCGTACGCGCCGCAGGCACCCGCCGCGAGGACCGCCAGCGCCGCGGCCCCGCGCACCCGGGCCGGGAGGCCGGGGACGGTCGCCGCCGCGAGCGCGGTGCCCAGCACCACCGCCGGACCGGCGTACAGATCGACCGGCCGGCCGGCGTGGTTGCGCCGCTCCCACAGCGCCGCACCGCCCGGCGGCCTGCGGCGTATCCCGGCGAAGACGGCCCGGGCCGCCCCCGCCGCGGCGAACAGCACCTGCGTACGCCCGCGTTCCGCGCCGTCCGGCACCGTCATCGTCCGCTCCCCTCACCGCTGAACCGCCCGACACCCTACGCGCCCCGGGCGGGCCGGGTGGCCGGGACCGGTGAGCGGCTGCGCCCCCGGCCCCGGGGGTGGCAGACTCAGCCGGGCTCCCCGGCCTCCCCCGGCTCCTCCGGCCCTCCGGCCGCCGCGCGGGCCGCGGCCAGCAGTTCCTCGGCGTGCGCGCGGGCCAGTTCGGAGTCCTCCTGGCCGGCGAGCATCCGGGACAGCTCGCGGATGCGGTCCTCCCCCTCCATCGCCTGCACGCCGCTGCGGGTCACCGACCCGTCGTGGGTCTTCTCCACCACCAGATGGCGGTCGGCGAAGGCGGCGACCTGCGGCAGATGCGTGACGACGACGACCTGCGCCGACCTGGCCAGCCGGGCCAGCCGCCGGCCGACCTCCACCGCGGCCTTGCCGCCGACCCCCGCGTCCACCTCGTCGAAGAGGTAGGTGGGCACCGGTGAGGCCCCGGCGAAGACGACCTCGACGGCGAGCATCACGCGGGACAGCTCACCGCCCGAGGCGCCCTTGGCGATGGGCCGGGCCGGGGCGCCCGGATGCGGGGCGAGCAGCAGCTCCACCTCGTCGGCTCCGGTCGGGCCGAAGGCGACGGTGCGGCCGTCCACCTCGATGCCGTCCGGGTCGTCCGTCTGCCGGATGTCGATGCTCACCCGGGCGTGGGGCATGGCGAGTTGGGCGAGTTCGGTGGTGACGGCGTCGGCGAGTCGCTTGGCGGCCTCGGTGCGCGCGTCGGTGAGGGTCCGGGCCATTTCGGAGAGTTGGACGCGCAGTTCGTCGCGTTCCGCGGCCAGTCCGCCGATCCGGTCGTCGTCGCCCTCCAGTTCGGCGAGCCGGGCCGCGCTCCGCTCCGCCCAGGCGAGGACGCCCGCGATGTCCCCGCCCCCCGGTCCGGCCGGGTCGCCGTCCTCCGTGCCGTACTTGCGGACGAGGTGGGTGAGGACGGACCGGCGCTCCTCGACCGCGGCGAGCCGCAGCGGGTCGGCGTCGAGGTCACCGGCGTAGCCGGCGAGCTCCCCGGCGACGTCCGCCAGCAGGATGCCGATCTCGCCGATCCGGTCGGCGAGCGCGGCCAGCGCCGGGTCGTGCGAGCGCACGGCCTCCAGGGCGCGGTGCGCGCCGCCCACCAGGGCCCCGGCGTCGACCGCCTCCAGATCCTCGGGGTTGCCGGCGAGCGCGCCGTGCGCGGCGGTCGCGGCGGTGGCGAGGGCCTCGGCGTGGCGCAGCCGCTCGGCCTCGGCGGCCAGTTCGGCGTCCTCGCCGGGCTGCGGCTCGGCGGCGGCGATCTCCTCCAGGCCGAAGCGGAGCCGGTCGGCCTCGGCGGCCCGCTCCCGGGCGCGGGTCGTCAGCTCCTCCAGCTCCGCCGCGACGGTGCGCAGCCGCTGGTACGCGACGGTGTACTCGCCGAGCGGGCCCGCGACGGCGTAGCCCGCGTAGCGGTCCAGCGCCTGCCGCTGCCGGGCGGGCCGCAGCAGCCCCTGCTGGTCGGTCTGGCCGTGCACCGCCACCAGGTCCGAGGCCAGCTCGCCGAGCAGCCCGACGGGCACCGACCGCCCGCCCAGATGGGCCCGCGAGCGCCCCTCGGCGGAGAGGGTGCGGCTGATGAGCAGCGCGCCGTCGTCCAGCTCGGCGCCCGCCTCCTCGGCCCGCCGCGCGGCGGGGGTGTCGGGGGGCAGCACGATCCGTCCCTCGACGACCGCCGCCTTCGACCCGATCCGCACCAGGCCCGCGTCGGCCCGTCCGCCGAGCAGCAGACCGAGGCTGGTGACGACCATGGTCTTGCCGGCGCCCGTCTCGCCGGTGACCGCCGTGAAGCCGGGTGACAGCTCCACAACGGCGTCGTCGATGACTCCGAGCGACCGTATCCGCATTTCCTCCAGCACGGACACGACCTTACGAGGTACGGGGGGCGCGGCGCGACGTACCTCCCCCGCGACGGGCCGGGAGACCCTTCGACGGAGTGGTTCCGGAGCGTTCCGGTTGATTCCCGTCCCGGGCGCCGTGTCCGCCCGTCATCCCTTCGCCGCGGCTCCCCCGGTCAGTGCGGCGCCCCGCGCCAACCGGCCACCGGGAGCGCGAACTTGGCCACCAGCCGGTCGGTGAACGAGGCGTGGTGCAGCCGCGCCAGGCGCACGGGCACCGCTCCGCGCCGCACCTCCACGCGGGCGCCGGCGGGCAGTTCGACCGTGCGCCGGCCGTCACACCACAGCACGCCGTGGGGCGTCTCCGGCTGCACCTCGACGGCCAGCACCGCGTCCGGTGTGGTCACCAGCGGTTTGGCGAACAGCGCGTGCGCGCTGATCGGCACCATCAGCAGCGCCTCCACGCCCGGCCAGACGACCGGGCCGCCGGCCGAGAAGGCGTACGCCGTCGAGCCGGTGGGCGTGGCGCACACCACTCCGTCACCGCCGAAGCGGGAGACCGGACGGCCGTCGATCTCCGTGACGACCTCCAGCATCCGCTCGCGGGAGGCCTTCTCCACGGAGGCCTCGTTGAGCGCCCAGTCGCGGTGCGCGATCTGCCCGTTGTTCCGGACGACCACATCGAGCGTCATCCGCTCCTCGACCTCGTAGTCGCGCGTGACGACGCGGTCCACCACCTTGTCGAGGTCGTCGCGCTCCGCCTCGGCGAGGAAACCGACCCGGCCGAGGTTGACGCCGAGCATCGGCACCCCGGAGGCCCGGGCGAACTCGGCGCCGCGCAGCAGCGTGCCGTCCCCGCCGAGGACCATCAGCAGCTCGCAGCCGTCCAGCACGTCCTCCTCGGCGTCCACCAGCTCGACGACGGGCGGCAGCGTGAGCTCCGCGGCCTCCTCCGCCAGGACCCGGACTCCTATCCCGCTTCTCAGCAGCCCCTGCACCACCAGTTCGGCGCTGCGCACGGCGGCCCGCCGGCCGGTGTGCGCGAGCAGGAATACCGTCCGTGCTGTTGTCGTCGTCACCGCGGCCCCTCCGCCACTGCTCGGTCCACTGCTGCGGGGTCGAGTGCGGGTGCCCCGGCACGCAGCCAGAGGAAGTACTCGACGTTTCCGGACGGTCCGGGCAGCGGGCTCGCGGTGACGCCCAGCACGCCGAGACCGAGTTCCGCCGCCTGTCCGGCGACCTTGCGCACCGCCTCGGCCCGCAGTTCGGGGCTCCGGACGACCCCTCCGCTGCCCAGCCGCTCCCGGCCCACCTCGAACTGCGGTTTCACCATGAGCACCAGATCCGCGTCCGGGGCGGCACAGCGCACCAGGGCGGGCAGGACGAGCCCGAGGGGGATGAAGGACAGATCGCCGGTGACGATGCCGGCCGGCTGCCCGCCGATGAGGTCGGGTTCCAGGTCACGGACGTTCGTACGGTCCCGCACGGTGACCCGTTCATCGTTCCGCAGCGCCCAGGCGAGCTGGCCGTAGCCGACGTCCACGGCGACGACGTGTGCCGCGCCCGCCCGGAGCAGCACATCGGTGAACCCGCCGGTCGAGGCGCCCGCGTCGAGCGCGCGGCGGCCCTTCACCTCCAGCCCGAGGGGCGTGAAGGCCGCCAGGGCCCCGGCCAGTTTGTGGCCGCCGCGGGAGACGTAGTCGGGGTCGCCGTCATCGGGGATCACCACGACCGCCGCGCTGGTCTCCACCTGCGTGGCCGGCTTGCCGGCCACGCTGCCCCCGACCGTGACCCGGCCCGCGGCGATCAACTGGCCGGCGTGTTCGCGCGAGCGGGCCAGTTTGCGGCGCACCAGCTCCGCGTCGAGTCGGCGTCGTGACACTGCCACGGGGGGTTCAGCTCCTGGTGTCGTACGGGGCGGACGGGCGCGGGGCGGACGGGGCGGACGGTGCGGACGGAGCGGGGGAGGGACCCGGCGGGCCCGGCCGCTGGTCGAGCGCGGTCAGGGTGTCGCGCAGGGCCCGGTGCACATCCTCGTACACCTCGATGTGCCCGTCACCGGGGAGGTGGTCCACATCGGCCAGCCGGTCGAGCGCGGCGTCCACCCCGGCGTTCCCCGTGGGCGTCCGCGGGACGCCGAGGGGCGCGGGGCCGGCCGGCGCGTCCGGATCGCCGGCCTCCGCCGCGGCGGGACCGTCCTCCCGAGCCGCGGTCCCTGGCTCCGCCGCGGTGATGCCGGGCCGCTCCGGGCCGGCGCTCTCCGCGCCGGGAGCGGGGCCGGGGGGCGCCGGGGCCGCGTCCGGCCCTCCGTCCCCGGCCGGGGACTCCGGACCGGCGGGCCCGCCCGCCACCGGGACCACGCCGCCCTGACCGTGCTCCGCCACCGGCCCCGGCCCGGCGCCGGGCAGCGGCTCGTTCATGCCGTTCATGCCCCCGACGCTACCCGGATCCGGCCGTCCGCCGCGCATGCCGGTCTGGGGTAACGTCGGCCGGGATGACCAGGACCATCGAGGACTGCCACCGGGCACTGGAACGGCTGTCGGAGAATCTCGCCGGCGCGGACGACGACGTCCGCGGCGCCGCCGCCATGAACCGCTCGCTGAGCTGCCACATCACCGATCTCGACACCACCTTCACCGGACGGCTCGCCAACGGCCGGATCGAGGGCGTGACCACGGCCCCCGGACCGCCGGCGGAGAAGGCCCAGATCCGGCTGTCGACGACCTCGGACGATCTTGTCGCGATGGTCGACGGCGAGCTGCACTTCGCCAAGGCCTGGGGCAGCGGCCGGGTCCGGCTGGAGGCGGGCTTCCGCGACCTCCTCCGCCTCCGCTCCCTGCTGTGAGCGGCGCAGGCGGTCAGGCCCCACGGGGCATCGTCCCGTCCCCGTCGGCGACCGGCGCGCTGCGCCGGCGCCAGTCGCGCGGGCGTGGCGCGTTCGGCAGGTCCGGGCGGCCGTGGGCCCACAGCCGCATCGACGGAAGGCCGGCCGACGACTCCGCCCGGTATCCGGCCCCGGGCCCCGCACCCCGTCCGCCCGCCCGCGTCACGGCCGGGGCGGGAGACCGGCCGCGGACTGGAGGGGAGACGGCGGGCGCCCGGCGCGGACCGGGACCGCCCCGCCACGGCTCCGCCCCGCCCGGCTCAGCCGAGGCCCAGCCGCGCCAGCGCCTTCGCCGTCTCCACACCCTCGCCCGAGCCCCCGCCGGCCACCGTCCACACCGCCGCGCAGCCGGCGCGCAGCCCGTCCAGCGGATCGCCGCCGCCCTCCAGCAGCAGTTCGCCGCGGACCACCCGGGCCGTCCAGCCGCCGCACCGGTGACCCTCCGGGCCGGCCCCGCCGGGCACGGCGGGCACGGCGGCCTCGGTCTCCGGATGGCCGGTGAGCAGCCCGCGCAGATCGGCCGCGACATAGGCGGGCCGGTGGTGCGGCGGCGCGGCCAGCAGCTGCGCGGCGTCGGTCACCCCGGTGAGCACGAGCAGCGAGTCGACGCCACCGGCGTGCGCGCCCTCGATGTCGGTGTCCAGACGGTCGCCGACGACCAGCGGCCGCCGCGCCCCGGTGCGCAGGATCGTCTCCCGGTGCATCGGCGGCAGCGGCTTCCCGGCGACCTGCGGCCGCCCGCCCGCGGCGATCCGGACCACCTCCACCAGCGCCCCGTTCCCGGGCGCCCGGCCCCGCCCGGTCGGGATCGTCAGATCCGTGTTGGACGCGAACCAGGGCACCCCGCGGCCCACGGCGTACGCCGCCTCCGCCAGCTGCTCCCAGCCCAGCTTCGGGTCGTAGCCCTGGACGACCGCGGCCGGGCCGTCCTCCGCCGACTCCACCGGCTCCAGGCCCCGTTCGCGCAGCGCCACCCGCAGTCCCTCACCGCCGACGGCCAGCACCCGCGAGCCGGCGGGCACCTGTTCGGAGATCAGCCGGGCCACCGCCTGCGCCGAGGTGATCACCTCGGCGGCCTCGGCGGGCACCCCGAGCCGGGTCAGCAGGGCGGCGACGTCCAGCGGCGTCCGCGAGGCGTTGTTGGTGACGTACGCCAGGCGCATCCCGCCGTCCCGCGCCGTCTCCAGCGCCTCCACGGCGTGCTCGATCGCCTCGCCGCCCGCGTACACCACACCGTCCAGGTCCAGGAGGGCCGTGTCGTACTCCGCGCACAGCGGCCGCTCCCTCCCGTCGGTGCGGGTACGGACCCCGGTCGCGCCCTGCTCTCCCATGGACTCCCGCCCCTCGCTCGGTACTTGTCCCCCGATCATCCCGCATCGTCCGCAGGCGCATAACATGCACCAATGAGCAGAACCGGTCTCACCCGCGGCGGTCTGCGGCTGTCGCCGTTCCGCGGTCTGCGCTACGCCCCGGAGCGGGTCGGCAGCCTGGCCGCCGTGACCTCACCGCCGTACGACGTGGTGGTCCGGCCCGACGGGCTGCGCCATCTGGAGACGGCCGACCCGTACAACATCGTCCGCCTCATCCTGCCGCACGGCGCCGACCCGGCCGTCTGCCACCGGCAGGCCGGCGAGACACTGCGCCGCTGGCGCGCCGAGGGCGTCCTCAGAGCCGATCCGGAACCGGCCCTCTACGTCTACGAGCAGTACGGCGAGGGCCTGCTGCAGCGCGGCCTGATCGGCGCCCTCCGCCTCTCCCCGCCCGAGGAGGGCGTGGTCCTGCCGCACGAGGACGTCATGCCGGACGTCGTCGCCGACCGGGCCGCCCTCATGCGGGCGACGGCCGCCAACCTCGAACCGCTCCTGCTCACCTACCGCGGCGACGACGCGGAGGACGGCGATGGCAGCGGTGAGGGCGGCGACGGCGGCGACGGCGGTCCGCGCGGCGCCGCCGCCGTCATCGAGCGCGCGGTACGCGGTGCCCCGCTGCTCACCACGGTCACGGAGGACGGCCGGCGCCACCGCCTGTGGGCGGTCACCGATCCGGCCGAACTGGCCGAGGCCGACGCCGACCTCAGCCGCCGCCGGGCCCTCATCGCCGACGGCCACCACCGCTGGGCGACCTATCTCCGGCTGCGCGAGGAACAGCCCTCCCCCGGGCCCTGGGACTCCGGTCTGGTACTGCTCGTCGACACCGCACGCCACCCCCTGCGGGTCCGCGCCATCCACCGGCTGCTGCCGCGTCTGCCCCTTCCCGAGGCGCTGGACGCGCTCCGCGGCGCCTTCCGCGTGCGCCGGGTGGACGGACCGCTCCCGCACGCCCTCAAGGCCCTGGGCGACCCCGCGGAGCCCACGGAACGGGGGACCGGGACCACCGGCGGCGACGAAGACGGTTCCCTCGCCGGTGCCAGTGCCGACCCCGGCGCCACCGGCAACGCCTTCCTGCTCGCCGGGGATGACGGAAGCTTCCACCTCGTCGACCGCCCCGACCCCGCCCTGCTCGCCCGCACGGTCCCCGCCGGCCGCCCCCGCGCCTGGCGGACCCTGGACGCCACGGTGCTGCACTCGGTGCTGCTGGGACGGATCTGGGAGGTTCCCGACGATCCGGAGCACATCCGCTACATCCACGACGCGGCGGCGGCCGTGGAGCAGGTGGAACGCCACGGCGGCACCGCCGTCCTGATGCGGCCGGTCCGCGAGGAGACCGTCCGGCATCTGGCGGAGCAGGGTGTGATGATGCCCCGCAAGTCGACGTCCTTCGGGCCCAAGCCCGCCACCGGCCTCGTCCTCCGCAGCCTCGGCACGGACTGAACCGGCGGGGACGGCGGCCGGCCCCGTCCACCGTTCCGTGGCAGACCTCGGAAGCCGTCTGCTCCCGGGGCCGCGGCCGGCCGGAACGGACGCATACCGGAGACCCGGTGCGGCCGCCGGGCCCGCACCGGCCGCCGCCCGCACCGGCGCACCGCTGCCCTGTTCGTCCCGGCCGTACCCCCCTGCCGGGGCGGCCACGGGCAGGGGAACGGGAACGGGAACGGGGGCGGAACCCGATCGGTTCCCGCCCCCGTCACGCGTCTCCCGGCACGGCCGGAATCAGTCCTCCCGCTCCTCGTCCCGCGCCGGCTCACGGCTCTCACGGGCTTCCGGTGCCTCCCGGAGACCTGCGTCCCCGCCGTCCCCGCGAGCGTCCCGCGGCTCGCCGTCCCGGTCCGCGGACTCCGCCCCGGTCACCGGCGCGGACTCGGCCGCACCGTCCCGGTCCGGGCCGGCAGCGGACACCCCGGCATCTCCGGCGCCGGAGACCGGTGCCTCCGCCTCGTCCCGCGGCCCCGCTTCGCCCGCCTGCTCCACGCCGTCAGCCTGCTCCGCTTCGGGGTCGAAGGCGTCCACGAACTCCACCCCGTCCAGCTCGGCGAGCCGGTCGGACGCGTCCGTCGTACCGCCCTGGTCGGCCTCGAGCGCCCGGGCGAACCACTCGCGCGCCTCGGTCTCCCGGCCGACGGCCAGCAGGGCGTCGGCGTAGGCGTACCGCAGACGCGCCGTCCACGGCTGTACGGAGTGCGACGCCAGCTCCGGGCTCTGGAGGGTGACCACGGCGGCGTCCGGCTGCCCCATGTCACGCCGTGCGCCCGCGGCCACCAGGCGCATCTCGACCTGCCCGGCCTTGTCCAGCCGCTGCACCTCCGGCTCGCCCGCCATGGCCAGCGCCCGCTCGGGACGCCCCATGCCGCGCTCGCAGTCGGCCATCACCGGCCACAGATCGGCGGATCCGGTCATCCGGCGCGCGGCCCGGAACTCCGCCAGCCCCTCGGCGTACTTGCCGACCCCGTACGCGGCGAAGCCGGCGGCTTCCCGGACCGAGGCGACCCGCGATGCCAGCCGCAGGGCGATCTTGGAGTACTCGTAGGCCTGTTCGGGATCCTCGTCCAGCAGTTTGGCCACCATGACGAGGTTCCGCGCGACATCGACGGCCAGCGTCTTCGGCAGGCTCATCAGGTCCTGCCGCACGTCCTTGTCGATCTCGTCACCGGTGACGTCCTCGGGGATCGGCAGCCGCCTGATCGGCTCGCGGTCGCGGTCGCCCCGCTCCCGGTCACCGAACCGGCCGCCACCGGGCCGCCCGTCGCGCCGCCCGGGACCAGCTCGGTCGTCACGCCGGCCATAGCCACCGCGCCCCCGCTCACCCCGCGGACCGGCCCCGTACGAGCGACCACCGCGGTCACCGTCCCCCCGGAAACCGGACCGATCGTCCCGCCCGCGGAACCCACCACGGTCATCATCCCGCCGGAACGCGGGCCGGTCGTCCCGCCCGCGGTAACCGCCCCGGTCGTCCTCACGCCGGGGACCACGCGGCCGCTCATCCCGCCGGTCCCGGTCGTCCCGTCCACGGAACCCACCACGGTCGTCGTCCCGGCGCGGACCCCGCGACTGGTCACGGTCATCCCGCCGAAACCCCGGACGGTCATCCCGCCCCCGGAAACCACCACGGTCATCTTCACGCCGGGGACCACGCGGACGGTCATCCCGCCGGTCCCGGTCGTCCCGACCCCGGATCCCACCGCGCTCATCATCCCGCCGCGGACCGGCAGGCCGCTCACCACGGCGGTCCCGGTCGTCCCGCCGGAACCCACCACGGTCGTCCTCACGCCGCGGACCCCGCGACTGGTCACGGTCGTCCCGCCGGAAACCACCACGGTCGTCGCCCCGCCGGAACGCGGGCCGCTCATCCCGCCCGCGGTAACCGCCCCGGTCGTCCTCACGCCGGGGCCCACGCGGCCGCTCATCCCGCCGGTCCCGGTCATCGCGACCTCGGAACCCACCACGCTCATCATCCCGCCGCGGACCCCGCGGCTGATCACGGTCATCCCGCCGAAACCCGGGCCGGTCGTCCCGACCCCGGAAACCACCACGGTCATCTTCACGCCGGGGCCCACGCGGCCGGTCATCCCGCCGGTCCCGGTCATCCCGACCACGGAACCCACCACGCTCATCATCCCGCCGCGGACCCCGCGGACGGTCCTCCGGCCGGTTCCGGTCCCCACGGCTGGAGGAGCCGCGCTCATCCCGGCCGCGATAACCCTCCCGGTCGTCGCGGCGCGGACCACGCGGACGGTCATCGCGGCGGAAGCCCCGGGGGTCGTCGCCCTCCTGGCGCCTCGGCTGACGCTCCGAGCGCCCTGATCGTTCCTCCGGAGAGTTGCTGGACATCGACGTGACTCCTACCTGCGGGAACCGCACTGATAACGCATTCTCGCGCGCTCTGTGAGCCGGCGCGCTTCGGCATAAAACACAAAGGACCCTTGGTCCCAGCGTGAACGCTGGGACCAAGGGTCCTTTAAAGATTGTTCGGCGGCGTCCTACTCTCCCACAGGGTCCCCCCTGCAGTACCATCGGCGCTGAAAGGCTTAGCTTCCGGGTTCGGAATGTAACCGGGCGTTTCCCTCACGCTATAACCACCGAAACTCTATCGGATAACCCCGCACAGCGGGATCACGACAAGTTCCTAGCGAACAAGCACACTCTTCAATTGAGTCAAGCTTGGTTCAACCGGGACAACTGTTCGTTATCCGGGAACCACACAGTGGACGCGAGCACCTGAGGACAAGCCCTCGGCCTATTAGTACCAGTCAACTCCACACCTTGCGGTGCTTCCATATCTGGCCTATCAACCCAGTCGTCTACTGGGAGCCTTAACCCCTCATGGGGGTGGGAGTCCTCATCTCGAAGCAGGCTTCCCGCTTAGATGCTTTCAGCGGTTATCCCTCCCGAACGTAGCCAACCAGCCATGCCCTTGGCAGGACAACTGGCACACCAGAGGTTCGTCCGTCCCGGTCCTCTCGTACTAGGGACAGCCCTTCTCAAGACTCCTACGCGCACAGCGGATAGGGACCGAACTGTCTCACGACGTTCTAAACCCAGCTCGCGTACCGCTTTAATGGGCGAACAGCCCAACCCTTGGGACCGACTCCAGCCCCAGGATGCGACGAGCCGACATCGAGGTGCCAAACCATCCCGTCGATATGGACTCTTGGGGAAGATCAGCCTGTTATCCCCGGGGTACCTTTTATCCGTTGAGCGACGGCGCTTCCACAAGCCACCGCCGGATCACTAGTCCCGACTTTCGTCCCTGCTCGACCCGTCGGTCTCACAGTCAAGCTCCCTTGTGCACTTACACTCAACACCTGATTACCAACCAGGCTGAGGGAACCTTTGGGCGCCTCCGTTACCCTTTAGGAGGCAACCGCCCCAGTTAAACTACCCACCAGACACTGTCCCTGATCCGGATCACGGACCCAGGTTAGACATCCAGCACGACCAGAGTGGTATTTCAACGACGACTCCACCCGAACTAGCGTCCGGGCTTCACAGTCTCCCACCTATCCTACACAAGCCGAACCGAACACCAATATCAAGCTGTAGTAAAGGTCCCGGGGTCTTTCCGTCCTGCTGCGCGAAACGAGCATCTTTACTCGTAGTGCAATTTCACCGGGCCTATGGTTGAGACAGTCGAGAAGTCGTTACGCCATTCGTGCAGGTCGGAACTTACCCGACAAGGAATTTCGCTACCTTAGGATGGTTATAGTTACCACCGCCGTTTACTGGCGCTTAAGTTCTCAGCTTCGCCATGACGGATCATGACTAACCGGTCCCCTTAACGTTCCAGCACCGGGCAGGCGTCAGTCCGTATACATCGCCTTACGGCTTCGCACGGACCTGTGTTTTTAGTAAACAGTCGCTTCTCGCTGGTCTCTGCGGCCACCACCAGCTCACACCGCAAGGGTGATCACCAGCAATGGCCCCCCTTCTCCCGAAGTTACGGGGGCATTTTGCCGAGTTCCTTAACCATAGTTCACCCGAACGCCTCGGTATTCTCTACCTGACCACCTGAGTCGGTTTAGGGTACGGGCCGCCATGAAACTCGCTAGAGGCTTTTCTCGACAGCATAGGATCATCCACTTCACCACAATCGGCTCGGCATCAGGTCTCACCCTTACACGGAGGACGGATTTACCTACCCTCCGGGCTACACCCTTACCCCGGGACAACCACCGCCCGGGCTGGACTACCTTCCTGCGTCACCCCATCACTCACCTACTACCCCCTCGGGCCGTCGGCTCCACCACTCCGACCTCGTCCGAAGACTCAGCCGGCGGCTTCACGGACTTAGCATCAGAAGGTTCAGCGCTGGCGCTTCAAAGCGGGTACCGGAATATCAACCGGTTGTCCATCGACTACGCCTGTCGGCCTCGCCTTAGGTCCCGACTTACCCTGGGCAGATCAGCTTGACCCAGGAACCCTTAGTCAATCGGCGCACACGTTTCCCACGTGTGTATCGCTACTCATGCCTGCATTCTCACTCGTGAACCGTCCACCACTGCCTTCCGGCGCGGCTTCACCCGGCACACGACGCTCCCCTACCCATCAGCACCCCCGTTAGGGGTATATGTGCCAATGACACGACTTCGGCGGTACGCTTGAGCCCCGCTACATTGTCGGCGCGGAATCACTTGACCAGTGAGCTATTACGCACTCTTTCAAGGATGGCTGCTTCTAAGCCAACCTCCTGGTTGTCTCTGCGACTCCACATCCTTTCCCACTTAGCGTACGCTTAGGGGCCTTAGTCGATGCTCTGGGCTGTTTCCCTCTCGACCATGGAGCTTATCCCCCACAGTCTCACTGCCGCGCTCTCACTTACCGGCATTCGGAGTTTGGCTAAGGTCAGTAACCCGGTAGGGCCCATCGCCTATCCAGTGCTCTACCTCCGGCAAGAAACACACGACGCTGCACCTAAATGCATTTCGGGGAGAACCAGCTATCACGGAGTTTGATTGGCCTTTCACCCCTAACCACAGGTCATCCCCCAGGTTTTCAACCCTGGTGGGTTCGGTCCTCCACACGGTCTTACCCGCGCTTCAACCTGCCCATGGCTAGATCACTCCGCTTCGGGTCTTGAGCGCGCTACTATACCGCCCTATTCGGACTCGCTTTCGCTACGGCTTCCCCACACGGGTTAACCTCGCAACACACCGCAAACTCGCAGGCTCATTCTTCAAAAGGCACGCAGTCACGACGCACCGGACAAGTCCGATGCGCGACGCTCCCACGGCTTGTAGGCACACGGTTTCAGGTACTATTTCACTCCGCTCCCGCGGTACTTTTCACCATTCCCTCACGGTACTATCCGCTATCGGTCACCAGGGAATATTTAGGCTTAGCGGGTGGTCCCGCCAGATTCACACGGGATTTCTCGGGCCCCGTGCTACTTGGGTGTCGCACAAGCAAGTTGCTGACATTTCGGCTACGGGGGTCTTACCCTCTACGCCGGGCCTTTCGCATGCCCTTCGCCTACACCAACAATTTCTGACTCGCCCGATGGCCGGCAGACCACCGAAGTGCGATCCCACAACCCCGTAAGCGCAACCCCTGCCGGGTATCACACGCCTACGGTTTGGCCTCATCCGGTTTCGCTCGCCACTACTCCCGGAATCACGGTTGTTTTCTCTTCCTGCGGGTACTGAGATGTTTCACTTCCCCGCGTTCCCTCCACATACCCTATGTGTTCAGGTATGGGTGACAGCCCATGACGACTGCCGGGTTTCCCCATTCGGACACCCCCGGATCAAAGCTCGGTTGACAGCTCCCCGGGGCCTATCGCGGCCTCCCACGTCCTTCATCGGTTCCTGGTACCAAGGCATCCACCGTGCGCCCTTAAAAACTTGGCCACAGATGCTCGCGTCCACTGTGCAGTTCTCAAACAACGACCAGCCACCCGCCACCCACACCAACCGTGCGGTTCACCGGGACCGGCAACCGAAGACACAAGCAAACAGCCCGTACCCTCAGACACCCAACAGCGCGCCCGGCACACCCCGGCCCCCACCGCGTTCCACGCCCCGAAGAGCAGTACTAGCAGCAGCAACCGTGATGCGCCGAATAGTCAACGTTCCACCCATGAGCAACCAGCACCGGACACTCGCCGGTGTTCTGGCCTCTGACCCGGCAGAACCGGGTGAGAAGTGCTCCTTAGAAAGGAGGTGATCCAGCCGCACCTTCCGGTACGGCTACCTTGTTACGACTTCGTCCCAATCGCCAGTCCCACCTTCGACGATTCCCTCCCTTACGGGTTGGGCCACCGGCTTCGGGTGTTACCGACTTTCGTGACGTGACGGGCGGTGTGTACAAGGCCCGGGAACGTATTCACCGCAGCAATGCTGATCTGCGATTACTAGCGACTCCGACTTCATGGGGTCGAGTTGCAGACCCCAATCCGAACTGAGACCGGCTTTTTGAGATTCGCTCCACCTCGCGGTATCGCAGCTCATTGTACCGGCCATTGTAGCACGTGTGCAGCCCAAGACATAAGGGGCATGATGACTTGACGTCGTCCCCACCTTCCTCCGAGTTGACCCCGGCAGTCTCCTGTGAGTCCCCATCACCCCGAAAGGCATGCTGGCAACACAGAACAAGGGTTGCGCTCGTTGCGGGACTTAACCCAACATCTCACGACACGAGCTGACGACAGCCATGCACCACCTGTACACCGACCACAAGGGGGGCCGTATCTCTACGGCTTTCCGGTGTATGTCAAGCCTTGGTAAGGTTCTTCGCGTTGCGTCGAATTAAGCCACATGCTCCGCCGCTTGTGCGGGCCCCCGTCAATTCCTTTGAGTTTTAGCCTTGCGGCCGTACTCCCCAGGCGGGGAACTTAATGCGTTAGCTGCGGCACGGACGACGTGGAATGTCGCCCACACCTAGTTCCCAACGTTTACGGCGTGGACTACCAGGGTATCTAATCCTGTTCGCTCCCCACGCTTTCGCTCCTCAGCGTCAGTATCGGCCCAGAGATCCGCCTTCGCCACCGGTGTTCCTCCTGATATCTGCGCATTTCACCGCTACACCAGGAATTCCGATCTCCCCTACCGAACTCTAGCCTGCCCGTATCGAATGCAGACCCGGGGTTAAGCCCCGGGCTTTCACATCCGACGCGACAAGCCGCCTACGAGCTCTTTACGCCCAATAATTCCGGACAACGCTCGCACCCTACGTATTACCGCGGCTGCTGGCACGTAGTTAGCCGGTGCTTCTTCTGCAGGTACCGTCACTTGCGCTTCTTCCCTGCTGAAAGAGGTTTACAACCCGAAGGCCGTCATCCCTCACGCGGCGTCGCTGCATCAGGCTTCCGCCCATTGTGCAATATTCCCCACTGCTGCCTCCCGTAGGAGTCTGGGCCGTGTCTCAGTCCCAGTGTGGCCGGTCGCCCTCTCAGGCCGGCTACCCGTCGTCGCCTTGGTAGGCCATCACCCCACCAACAAGCTGATAGGCCGCGGGCTCATCCTGCACCGCCGGAGCTTTCCACCACCATCGGATGCCCGAGATGGTCGTATCCGGTATTAGACCCCGTTTCCAGGGCTTGTCCCAGAGTGCAGGGCAGATTGCCCACGTGTTACTCACCCGTTCGCCACTAATCCCCTCCGAAGAGGTTCATCGTTCGACTTGCATGTGTTAAGCACGCCGCCAGCGTTCGTCCTGAGCCAGGATCAAACTCTCCGTGAATGCTTCACGCAAGAGCGGCGCAGCCCGGAGGAATAATCCGGACCGCGCACAGCGTCCTCGCTGTAAAATTGCCTCCCGACCACCACCGCCGAAACGGTGGCACGGAAGGACTTGTTTCAAAGGAACCTCATCCCGGCAGCAAACAGAAGTTGCCGCCCGGACGGGGTATCAACATATCTGGCGTTGACTTTTGGCACGCTGTTGAGTTCTCAAGGAACGGACGCTTCCTTCGGCCCCGTCTCCGGGCCCTCCGGGCGCTTCCCTTCGGTGTTTCCAACCCTACCAGACACTTTCCGAACCGATTTCCCGGCCCGAATTTCGTATCCGGTCCCCGTTGGAGAGGGTTTCCGCTGCGCCTTCCGGCGCGGCCCCTACGTTAGCGGATTTCCCGGCCGGCTCATAATCGAGCCAATTCCAGAATTTCCGGCATCACCGAGAAACCCCGAGCGGGGATCTCGTCGTAGTGGTGGTGTCGCTGAGGGGCTTCCGCAGGTCCGGCTCTCCGCCGTCCCGCAGCCCTGCCCGTCTCAAGCGGCTCGGGCTACGTTAGACGCTCCCGCGTGCGGCGTCAAGCGCCGCCCTTGCGGCGGGCCCGGTTCCTGGGTACATGGGCCCGGTACCGGCTCACGGTGGGATCCCCGCTGATCCAGAAGCGCCAGGGATGGTCGGCGCCGTCTCCGCCCACGCCCGTGCGCGGGCCGTTGTGGACCCGGTCCCCCGGCGGCGGGTCCCCGGTCAGTACGGAGAAGGGGGCGTCCGGGCCGGCGCAGACGTCGGTGCCGTCCAGGGAACGGTCTATGCCGAGGGCGGTCGCCAGGCGGGCCGGGCCCTGGGCGAGTTCGCTGTGCTTGCGCGCCGTCCTGCGGCGTTCGCCGGCCCATTCCGTGCCGGTCAGGATCTCCCCGGCGCGGAGCAGGACACCGCTCGCCTTGCCCTCGGGGCCGCAGACCAGGTTGAGGCTGAACCACATGCCGTAGATGAAGTAGACGTACGCGTGGCCCGGAGGGCCGAACATGGACGCGTTGCGCTCCGTGCGCCCCCGGTAGGCGTGGGAGCCCGGATCGGACTCCCCGTCGTAGGCCTCGACCTCCGTCAGGCGGAGCTCCACCGGTCCCTCGGGCGTGTTGCGGACCAGGACACGGCCGAGCAGGTCGGGGGCGACCTCCAGCACGGGACGGTTGAAGAAGTCGCGGGTCAGGGGCGTGCGGTCGAGCCGTGCGGGCGGCTCGGGGGGCTTTCCCCGGGGGTGGTCGAGCATGCCGACCGAGCGTAATGCACCGGGCGGTGCCGGGCGGGCGGATGCGATACGGGAGCATGGCGCACGGGATCGCGGCCGCCGGCGGTGGTCCCGTGCGGAGCTCGGCGGGAACCGCCGGTGCGCTGTTCCGCGTATGTAGGGATCAAGGGTTTCGAGGCGGGGCCCGGCAGGGCTCGCCCAGGGGAGGAAGAGACAGACATGGCCTTCAAGAAGCTGCTCGCGAGTTTGGGCGCCGGCGGGGCGTCGGTGGAGACGGTGCTCACGGAGCAGAACGTGGTGCCGGGCGGGATCGTCCAGGGCGAGGTGCGCATCCAGGGCGGCTCGGTGGCCCAGCAGATCGAGGGCCTCTCGGTGGGGCTGCAGGCGCGGGTCGAGGTGGAGAGCGGCGACCAGGAGTACAAGCAGGACATCGAGTTCCACAAGCAGCGGCTCGGCGGCGCCTTCGAGGTGCAGTCCGGTGCGGTGCACTCGGTCCCGTTCGCGCTGGACATCCCGTGGGAGACGCCCATCACCATGTTCATGGGGCGGCACCTGACGGGGATGGACGTCGGGGTGACGACGGAGCTGGAGATCGCGCGGGCCGTGGACTCCGGCGACCTCGACCCCGTCAACGTCCACCCGCTCCCCGCCCAGCAGGCCATCCTGGACGCCTTCGGCTCGCTCGGCTTCCGTTTCAAGAGCGCCGACCTGGAGCGGGGGCACATCCGGGGGACGCGGCAGCGGCTGCCGTTCTACCAGGAGATCGAGTTCTTCGCCCCGCAGCAGTACCGGGGCCTGAACCAGGTGGAGTTGACGTTCGTCGCGGACAACGGCGAGATGGACGTCATCCTGGAGATGGACAAGCGGCCGGGGCTCTTCACCGAGGGAACCGACTCCTACCGCGCGTTCACCGTGGGGCTGAACTCCTACCAGGAGACCGACTGGGCGGCCTACCTCAACGCGTGGCTGGCGGAGGTCGGCGGAAAGCGCAATTGGTTCTAGCGGTTCCCGTGGTTCTCGGGGCTGTCCGGACCCTCCGCCCGGACCGGGCCGCGCCGCCCGGGGCCGTGCGCCGCACGGCGGAGGGTCGCCCTCGTACCCGGTCGCACGCGGGCGGGCCCGGCAGCGCGGCGAGGTACGGCAGCGGGCGCCCCGGAGCCAACAGGATGGGCCGGACAGCCTTTAGGCTCGGAACCGACGCGATCACCGATCCGGAGGTTTCGACGTGACCGACTCCAAGAGGCCACCGCTCCCCCACGACTTCCTGCCCCCGGTGCCGTCGTTCACCCTGGTGAGCGACGATGTGGCAGCCGGAGCCGAACTGGGCGGGGAACAGACGCTGGAGGGCGGCAGCGTCTCGCCGCAGCTGCGGTGGTCCGGTTTCCCGCCGGAGACCCAGAGCTTCGCGGTGACCTGCTACGACCCGGACGCCCCCACCGGCAGCGGCTTCTGGCACTGGTCGCTCTTCGACATCCCGGCAACCGTCACGGAGCTGCCGCGCGGCGCGGGCGGCGGAGACTTCGCGGGGCTGCCGGAGGGGGCCGTGCACGTGCGGAACGACTACGGCAAGCGGGAGTTCGGCGGTGCGGCGCCGCCGCCCGGGGACCCGGCGCACCGCTACGTCTTCACGGTGTACGCCGTGGACACCGGGAAGCTGGGGCCGGACGCGGACGCCACTCCTGCCGTGGTGGGCTTCAACCTGCGGTTCCACACGCTCGCGCGGGCGCACATCGTGAGCGAGTACGCCGTTCCGGCAGCGGGCTGACGGGGTTCCGGCGTTCCGGCGCCGGCGGGGATCCCTGCCGTCCGCCTTCCGACCGTATCCGTCCTTGCTGTCCTTCCTTGCCATCCTTGCCGTCCTTGCCGTCCCCGTCCGAGCGTCAGCCGTGCGGTTGAGGCCGGCGCGGCAGGGCCCCACTTCCGCCCCGTCCGCCCTCGGGTGGGCGGGGCGGAGTGCTGTCCGCGGGGCGCGTCACGTGTCCGTTCACTCCCGGGCCGTGCTCCGTTCCCCGTATCCGTGCGGGAAATTGCGTTGTCGCGGCGGGTGGGCGCGGTCAGAGTTGATCCCGGTCCGCCGCCATGGGCGGGGAATGAGCGGAAGGTGGGCGGGATGCGCGAGACGCTGGTGCTCAACGCGAGCTTCGAGCCGCTGTCGACGGTGTCGCTGCGGCGTGCGGTGGTGCTGGTTCTGCAGGACAAGGCCGTCGTCGAACAGGCTCACCCCGGTCTGCGCATCCGGGCCGCGGCCGTCGAGGTGCCGGTGCCGCAGGTGATCAGGCTGAGCCGGTACGTCCGGGTGCCGTTCCGACAACGGGCGCCCTGGTCCCGGCGGGGGGTGCTGGTACGGGACCGGCACCGGTGCGCGTACTGCGGCCGGCGGGCGACGACCGTGGATCACGTCGTGCCGCGGTCGCGCGGGGGCGGGGACACCTGGCTGAACACCGTCGCGGCCTGCGCCGAGGACAACCACCGCAAGGCGAACCGGACTCCGGAGCAGGCGGGGATGCGGCTGCTCAGCAAGCCGTTCGAGCCCACACCGGCGGACGCGCTGCTGCTGGCGGTCGGCGGGCGGGGCGGGGGCTGGGACGCTCTCCCGGAGTGGCTGCCGCAGCCCGCCTGAGCGGTGGCCGGTTCCCCGGGCCGGCTCCGGCCCGGCAGCCGCGCCGGCGGTCGCGCCGGTCCGGGGGCCTGCCCCGTCAACGGGCCGCCGTGCACGGGGCCGCCGCCGCCCGCCGGGCCGCCCTCAGCGGAGCAGCAGCAGGGCGATGGCGGCGGTTCCCACCGCGACGATGACGCCGCGGAGGACGGCGGGCGGCAGACGGCGGCCGACTTTGGCGCCGAGCTGCCCGCCGAGGGCGGAACCAACGGCGATGAGCAGGACCGCGAGCCAGTCGAACTCCGCGACGAACAGGAAGACGAGGGCGGCGACGCCGTTGACGACGACCGCGAGGGCGTTCTTGACGGCGTTGATCCGCTGGAGGTCCTCGCTGAGCAGCAGTCCCATCAGCGAGAGGTAGATGACGCCCTGGGCGGCGCCGAAGTAGCCGCCGTACACGCTGGACAGCAGGATGCCGAGGAGCAGCAGCGGGCCGCCGTCCCGGTGGGCATCGCTGCCGGTCCGCTCGCGGCGGCGCTGGATCGCGCGTCCGAGCCGCGGCTGCAGGACCACGAGGGCCAGGGCCAGCGCGATGAGGACGGGCACGATCGCGTCGAAGGCCCGGGACGGCAGGGAGATCAGCAGAAGGGCTCCGGTGAGGCCGCCGACGAGCGCCGCGGCGCCGAGGCGGACGGTACGCCGCCCCTGCCCGGCGAGTTCGCGGCGGTAGCCGATGGCGCCGCTGACGGAACCGGGGACCAGGCCGAGGTTGTTGGAGACGTTGGCGGTGATCGGCGGCAGGCCGGTGGCGAGCAGCACCGGGAAGGTGATGAGGGTGCCGGAACCGACGATGGTGTTGATCGTCCCGGCGCCGATGCCCGCGGCGAGGACCGCGACCGCTTCCCAGATGTCCACGCCGTGCCTCTCCGTGATCGGTGCCTGCTGCACCGATCATGCCGGAACGGCCGCCGGATCAGTCGAGCGGGGGCTGCTCGCGGCGCGGGGCGGGCGGGACGGCCTTCTCCATGGGTGCGCCGTTGCCGGCCGCGGGGGCCGCCGGGGCGCCGCCGAAGTTGCCGAGGGCGCCGCCGAGGCCCTTGAGCGCCTCACCGATCTCGCTGGGCACGATCCAGAGCTTGTTGGCGTCGCCCTCGGCGATCTTCGGGAGCATCTGGAGGTACTGGTAGGAGAGGAGCTTCTGGTCGGCGTCGCCGGCGTGGATGGACTCGAAGACGGTGCGGATGGCCTGGGCCTCACCCTCGGCCTTCAGCGCGGCCGCCTTGGCCTCGCCCTCGGCGCGGAGGATGGCGGACTGCTTCTCGCCCTCGGCGCGGAGGATCTCGGACTGCCGGACGCCTTCCGCCTGGAGGATGGCGGCGCGCTTGTCGCGGTCGGCGCGCATCTGCTTCTCCATCGAGTCCTGGATGGAGGTGGGCGGTTCGATGGCCTTGAGCTCGACGCGGTTGACGCGGATGCCCCACTTGCCGGTGGCCTCGTCGAGCACGCCGCGGAGCGCCGCGTTGATCTCCTCGCGGGAGGTGAGGGTGCGCTCCAGGTCCATGCCGCCGATGATGTTGCGGAGGGTGGTGACGGTGAGCTGCTCGATCGCCTGGATATAGCTGGCGACTTCATAGGTCGCGGCGCGGGCGTCGGTGACCTGGTAGTAGATGACGGTGTCGATGTTGACGACCAGGTTGTCCTGGGTGATCACCGGCTGCGGCGGGAACGGCACGACCTGCTCGCGGAGGTCGATGCGGTTGCGGATCGAGTCGATGAACGGGACGACGATGTTGAGCCCGGCGTTGAGGGTGCGGGTGTAGCGGCCGAAGCGCTCCACGATGGCGGCGCTGGCCTGCGGGATGACCTGCACCGTCTTCATGAGGGCGATGAAGACGAGCACCACCAGGATGATCAGGACGATGATGATCGGTTCCATGGATGCTCTCCGTACCCCTTCGGTCGCTTGATCATCAGTCTGTCAGAGAACAGGCTGTCCCGGGGGGCCTTCGGCCACACACGGGCGTCCGGTGTCCCCGAAGTACGCCGGAGCGCGTCAGATGACGACGGCCGTCGCGCCGTCGATCTCCACGACGTCCACCTGCTGTCCCTTTTCGTAGACCTGGCCGGCGTCGAGCGTACGCGCGGACCAGACCTCGCCCGCGAGCTTGATGCGTCCGCCCTGGCTGTCGACCCGCTCCAGCACCAGCGCCTGACGCCCCGTCAGGGCGTCGACGCCGGTGGCCGCCAGGGGCATCCGGGCCCGGCTGCGGGCCGCGAGGGGGCGCACGACCGCTGTCAGCGCGACCGAGACGATGACGAAGACGAGGACCTGCGCCACGATGCCGCCACCGAAGAATGCCTGGGTGACAGCCGCGGCGACGGCCCCGACGGAGAACATCCCGAACTCGGGCATCGCCGTCATGACGAGGGGAATGCCCAGACCTACGGCTGCGATCAGCCACCACACCCATGGTTCCACGGAACCCATGGTAGGCGCGGTGGTGCGCCCGGGGGAACAGCGCCCGGTCAACTATCGGGCCAACTGTCAGGTGAGCGGCAGTCCTTGGGCGGTCCAGCGGTCGCCGCTGCGCTCGACGACGAGCGGCAGCCCGAAGCAGTGCGAGAGGTTGCGGGAGGTCAGTTCGAGCTCGATGGGGCCGGCGGCGAGCACCTTGCCCTGACGGATCATCAGGACGTGGGTGAAGCCGGGGGCGATCTCCTCGACGTGGTGGGTCACCATGATCATGGAGGGGGCGTACGGGTCGCGGGCGAGGCGGCCGAGGCGCCGCACGAGGTCCTCGCGGCCGCCGAGGTCCAGGCCGGCGGCGGGCTCGTCCAGCAGCAGCAGTTCGGGGTCCGTCATCATCGCGCGGGCGATCAGGGTCCGCTTGCGCTCCCCCTCGGAGAGGGTGCCGAACTTGCGGTCGAGGTAGTCGGTCATGCCGAGGCGGTCGAGGAACGCGAGGGCGCGCTCCTCGTCGACCTTCTCGTAGCTCTCCTGCCAGTGGGCGGTCATGCCGTAGGCGGCGGTGAGCACCGTCTGGAGGACGGTCTGGCCGGGCGGCAGCTTGTCGGCCAGGGCGACGCCGGCGATGCCGATCCGGGGGCGCAGCTCGAAGACGTCGACGTTGCCGAGCTTCTCGCCGAGGATCTGGACGGTGCCGGTGGTCGGAAAGAGGTAGCTGGAGGCGATGTTGAGCAGCGTGGTCTTGCCGGCGCCGTTGGGGCCGAGGATCACCCAGCGCTCGCCCTCGGCGACCGACCATGAGACCTGGTCCACCAGAGCCCGCCCCTCGCGGACCACTGATACGTCCACCAGCTCCAGTACATCGCTCATGAGCGCGTCGTCTCCCCTTGCAGTGTCGGAACATCTCGTGCGCCGGTGGGCGCAGCCGCTCTCAGCAAACCTACGCCACGCGATGTCGGCGCCTGTCCTTAGGCTGGTCCCATGCTCACGGAACCGCGATCAGGGCGGCTGACCGCCTGGGGAAATGCCCTTCTTGCCGGATTGGTCCCACCGGATGACGCGGTGCAGCGGATCGTCGGGGACGACGCGCTGCACCGGGTGGAAGGGCTGCCGGGCGAGTCCGGGCCGGTGGGGCTCTCGCTCGCGCTGGGCAGGCTGCGCGGCCTCGGTGCGGCCGGTTTCCGGGTGGCGCTGCCCGTGCCGGGTCATCCGCTGGGGCTGAGCGGGCCGCCGGAGTTCAACACGCGGGCGCTGGCCTCCGAGGAGGCGGTGCTGGTGCCGGGGGCCGCGCTGGGGCTGGTCCCGGAGGTCTCCGAGGCGGGGCCGGAGGGTGATGCGCACGTCGAGGTGGTGTGGCACTGCCTGCCGGTGCGGGAGGCGCCGCCGGCGGACGTGCCCTCGCTCGGTGAGGCGGAGCGGGAGCTGGCGGAGGCCCTGCGGGACGCGACGGAACTGCTGTCCCGGCTGGATCTGGCCGGGGCCGGCCCCGCGGCGCAGGCGGCGCTGGAGGCGTACCGGGCGCGGGCCGAGCGGGACCGGGAGGTGCTCGCGCCGGGCTATCCGCCGCGCGCGGCGCGGGTGCTGGCGCTGGCGCAGCGCGTGGGTGCCCTGGTGGCGATCGCCCGCGGGCCGGGCGCGGCGGGCGGCGGAGGGGGCGGCGGCGCCGCGGGCGCCGAGCACGGGGCCGCGGTCAGCGCCTCGCAGATGGCGGTGCGGGAGGAGGCGCTGCGGCCGGTGGAGCGTACGGCCCGGCGGGCGCAGGTCGCCGCGTACAACGCCTGTGTGGAGGAGCGCGAGCGCGGCTGAGGCGGGGGCCGCACTCGGGCGGTGCAGGGCCATTCGGGGCGTGGTCCGGGGCCGGGGTCCGCGTGAGGCAGTGCGGCGGCGGGCGCGCGAAGGCTCCGCGGACCGTTGTGAGGTCCGCGGAGCCCGGGCCGCCCGGCGGTGGTGCCGCAGTCGCCGCTCGCGGTGATGCCGGCCGCGCCGGCTGACGCCGTGGTGCCGGGCGCCCCGGTGGTGCTTGTCACCGGGGTGGCGGCCCCGGTGCCGTCAGACGTTGTACTCCTCGTCCGACAGAAGGCGGGTCTCCCCCTCGCCCTCGGAGCCGATTCCGCTGTCCAGGCCGAGGCCCTCGGCGTCACCGCTGAGACGGGCAGGGCCGGCCTCGGCTCCGAGGCCGCTCTCGTCACCCCGGAGCACGGTGGGGCCGGCTTCCGCGCCGAGGCCCCTCTCGTCACCGCGGAGGCCGGCGACTCCGCCGTCGAGGCCGCCGCCCGCGGACCGGGGGCTGGCGGTGAGGAGGGTGGCGTCCGAGCCGCCGGCGTCACCGCAGCTGTTGCCGGCGGCGGGGTTGAAGAGGCCGGCGACGTTGGCGGTGGTGCCGCAGACGTTGACCGGCACCTCCACCGGCGCCTGGACGAGGTTGCCGGAGCCGATGCCCCACGAACCGGTGGCCTGGCCGGCCGCTCCGGTGTCCGCGAACGCGGCACCCGGGGCAGCACCGATCGCGGCTCCCGCGGCGGCGATGACGAGGGCGGCCTTCTTGGCAGTCTTCATGTAGAGCTTCCTTCTCCTGATGCCGTTCGGGACCCCTGACAGCGGGGTCACCCGAATGAACGCGCGGTACGCCCGAATGGCACGGATACCGGGCCGGATGAATCCGAACGGAGCAACGCCCCTCCCCCGGGCCGGTGCCCTCGTACGGCCGCGGTGCCGGCCGCCGCCGTGCCCCGGTCAGGGCGTGAGGCCGTGGCGGACCGCCCAGAGCGCGGCCTGGGTGCGGTCCGACACGTCGAGCTTCATCAGGATGTTGGAGACATGCGTCTTGACCGTCTTCTCGGAGAGCACCAGCGCGCGGGCGATCTCCCGGTTGGACCGGCCGTCCGCCAGCAGCCCCAGGACGTCCCGCTCCCGGTCGGTGAGCACGCCGGCGCGCCCCTGGCCGGCCCGGTCGCCCTCCTGGGCGAGCAGGGCCCCGGCCACCTCGGACTGCAGGACGGTGTGACCGGCGTGCACCGAGCGGATGGCGCAGGCGAGTGCGTCGGGGTCGACGTCCTTGTAGACGTAGCCGGAGGCGCCGGCGCGCAGGGCCGGGACGACGGTGCGCTGCTCGGTGAAGCTGGTGACGACGAGCACCCGGGCGGGGTTCTCCAGCTCGCGCAGCTTGCGCAGCGCCTCGATGCCGTCGGTGCCGGGCATCCTGACATCCATGAGGACGATGTCGGGGCGGAGCTCCTCGGCGCGGGTCACGCCCTCGTCGCCGTCGGACGCCTCGCCGACGACCTCGATGTCGTCCTGGACCTCCAGGAAGGTCCGCAGGCCGCGCCGTACGACCTGGTGGTCGTCGACCAGCAGGACGCGGACGGTGGTTCTCTCAGGCGCCACCGGGGACCTCCATCTCGATCACGGTGCCCTTGCCCGGCGCCGACTCCACGGTCAGGCCGCCGCCCACGCCGTTCGCCCGGTCCCGCATGGAGACCAGGCCCAGATGGCGTCCGGCGCGGCGGACGGCGGTCGGGTCGAAGCCGGTGCCGTCGTCGGCGACGCGCAGCAGTGCGCCCTGGCCGTGCCGGTCGAGGGTGATGTCGACGCGGGTGGGGCCGGCGTGCCGGAGCGCGTTGTGCAGGGCCTCCTGCGCCACCCGGAGCAGGGCTTCCTCCTGGGCCGCCGGCAGGGCCCGTACCCCGGAGGAGCGGAAGACGACGCGCGCGCTGTGCGCGCGGTCGAGGACCCGGGCCTGGGTGCGGAGGGTGGCGACGAGGCCGTCCTCGTCGAGGGCCGCGGGGCGCAGTTCGACGACGGCGGCGCGGAGTTCCTCGGCGGCCTCGGCGGCGAGGGCGGCGACCTGCTGGAGCTCCTCCCGCGCCCGGTCGGGGTCGCGGCGGAGGAGCGCGGCGGCGGCCTGCGCGGTGAGGCGCAGCGAGAACAGCTTCTGCGAGACGGCGTCGTGCAGTTCGTGGGCGAGCCGGGCGCGCTCGCCGGCGATGGTCAGCTCACGGCTGCGCTCGTAGAGGCGGGCGTTGGTGAGGGCTATGGCGGCGTGCTGGGCGAGGATCGACAGCAGGGCCTCGTCCTCGGCGGTGAAACCGCAGGCACCCTCCGTGCGGGGCAGCGGGCAGCGCTTGTTGGCGAGGAAGATGGCGCCGAGGACCTCGTCGCCGTCGGCCACCGGGAGGCCGAGGAAGTCGGACATGTCGGGGTGGGCCTCCGGCCAGCCCTCGAAGCGGGGGTCGGCGCGGACGTCGGCGAGCCGCTGCGGGGTGGCGTCCCGGAGCATCGCGGCGAGGATGCCGTGCTGGCGGGGCAGCGGGCCGATGGCCTTCCACTGTTCGTCGCTGACGCCCGCGACGACGAACTGGGCGAAGCCGCCGTGGTCGTCGGGGACGCCGAGGGCGGCGTACTCGGCGTCGAGGAGGTCGCGCGCGGAGACGACGATCGTCTTGAGGACGTCGCGCACTTCGAGGTGGCGGCTCATGGCGAGCAGGGCCTCGCTCACCGCGGCGAGTCCCGACGGGGGGACGGGGCCGGTGGTCATGGCCACACGGTAACCGGCGGGGGCCCGGTCCGTATCCGGCCGGGGACGGCGGCGGTCTGCGGCTTCCGGACCAGGACCCGGGAACGACCCCGGGCCCGGGCGCGGTGCGCGGGCCGCTACTCCCGGTTGCCGTTCCCGGTCATGACCCGGGTGCCGATGACGTCGAGGAGCCGGAGCCGGCCGGCGGCGTCGCTGCCGGGAGCGGCGGTGTGGGCGACGATGCGCAGATCGCTGCCGGGGGCCGTGAGCAGATCGCAGTCGAAGGTGAACGTTCCGGCCTCGGGGTGGCGGACGGTCTTGGTGTGCGTCTCGTGCACGCCCACGGCTCCGGTGTCCCAGAGCTCCGCGAAGCCGGTGCCGGTCTCCCGCAGGTCCCTGATGAGGGAGTGCAGGGCGGCGTCGGCGGGGTAGCGGACGGCCGCGACCCTGAGGTCGGCGACCAGGGCCGCCTCGAACCGGGCCTTCTGCGCGGGGGTGTGGCTGATCCGGCTCCGCGGGCAGGTGAACTGCCGCCAGGCGACGTTGCCCTCGCGTCCGCGGTGCTCGGACGGGTCACCGATCAGCGCGGCCCACCAGCGGTTCCACAGGACCAGGTTCCAGGCCGCGTCGTACACGCTCAGCGGTGCGCCGTCCAGCCGGCCGAGCAGCCTGCGGACCCCCGGCGGGATGTGGGCCGGCACCTGCCCGGGGCCCGGCGCCGGCCGGCCCGCGAGGAGGTACAGGTGTTCCCGCTCGGCCGCCGTCAGCCGCAGGGCGCGGGCGAGCGCGGCCAGCACCTGCGCCGACGGGGACGTCGCCCGGCCCTGTTCCAGGCGGATGAGGTAGTCCACCGACAGGCCGGCGAGCTGCGCCACCTCCTCGCGGCGCAGCCCGGCGGCCCGCCGCCCTCCGCCCGCGGGCATGCCCACCGCCGCGGGCGGCATACGGTCGCGCCAGCCGCGCAGGGCCCTGCCGAGTTCCCCGGATCCGCTCACCTCCCCAGTATCCGGCAGCCGCGCCCGGACATCCTGGTACTGGCAGTCCCCAGGCTGGGGCGGGCTCTGTCTGTCCTGCCGCGGTGGGCCGAGGGTGGGGACGGACCACCCACCGAGCACCGGAGCGGACACCATGACCACCACACTGATCACCGGAGCGAACAAGGGTCTCGGCTTCGAGACGGCCCGCCGCCTGGCCGGGGCCGGGCACACCGTGTACGTCGGGGCCCGCGACGCCGGCCGGGGCGGTGCGGCGGCCACGCGGCTCGGCGCCCGCTTCATCCGGCTGGACGTCACCGACGAGGACTCCGTCAAGGCGGCCGCCGAGACCGTCCGCGCCGAGGCCGGGCGCCTCGACGTCCTGGTCAACAACGCCGGGATCGCGGGCGCGGGGAAGCTCGGCCGGGTCGGGGAGGTCACCGGGACGGACATGATGACCACGTTCGACACGAATGTCTTCGGCGTCGTGCGGGTCACGCACGCCTTCCTGCCGCTGCTGGAGGCGAGTGACGCCCCGGTCGTCGTCAACGTCGGCAGCGGGCTGGGCTCGCGGGCGGCGACCAACGACCCCGGCCGGATGGAGTCCCGGGTGACGGTGCTGGACTACAACTCCTCCAAGGCGGCGCTGGTCATGGTCACCTCCCAGTACGCCAAGGCGTTCCCCGGCATCCGGTTCAACGCCGTCGACCCGGGCTACACCGCCACCGACCTCAACGGCCACCAGGGCACCCGGAGCGTCGAGGAGGGCGCGGAGATCATCGTCCGGATGGCCACCATCGGCGCCGACGGCCCGACCGGCGGCTTCTTCGACAGCACGGGCGAGGCCGCCTGGTAGCCCCGGGGCGGGCGGGGACGACAGCGGCCACCGCAGGGGCGCAGAGGCCTCACCCGCTCCCGGAGACCGTGCGGTGGCCGCCGCACGACGTGTGCGGAACCTGCCCGCGGCCCGGGTCCACGACCCCGGGCCGCGGGCTTTTCCGGTCCCGGACCCGGTTCCGGGGCGCCGGCCGGCCGCCACCGCGCCCGCACGCCCAGGGGCCGGCGGGCGCGAAGGGGCCCGGGGCAGAGTGCCGAATCCGGTGACCGTCCGCAGGAACGCCCTCACACGGAGTGGGCGGCCGACCGGCCCGCTGTGAGGCGGGGCATAGGGCCCAGGTCACGTACGAAGGCGCTTAGGAGTTGCCGCGCGGGTGCCGATCGGCACCCCGGCTTCCGGGGCCCGGACTCCGGGCCCGGTTTTTCACGAATCGGGATAGTAGGTCACACCTTTGCCACGTCCGATTTGCGCCGCTAAGAATGGTTTACGTCGCAAGGCACCGCGGATCCGAGCGGTGCACTTCGCCGGAACGGCGAGTGGCTCTCACCCCTGAGGAGAGCGTCTCGCACCGCCGCTTCCGACCAGCCCGCGTCAGCGGCCCAGCGATTGGATTGGTTCCTCACTATGCGCGTCCCCACCTTCTCCGGTAACAGCACCCGACTCGCCAAGCCCCACAAGATCTCGGCAGCCGGCCTGGCCGCGGTGAGCGTCGCCTCCCTGGCCTTCGCGGCCGCCCCCGGCTCCGCTTCCGGTGCCGACAAGGCCGAGACCGCCCGTACCCTGCCGGCGGCCTACTCCGTGCAGGCGGACACCGGCCAGGACGAGAAGAAGACCGGTTCGCTGTTCGCCGCGGCCGGGACCGAGGACGAAGCCGGTACCCGTGCCGGGAACGCTCTCCTGAAGACGGTGGAGCCCCCGGCGGACAAGGGCGACGCCAAGAAGGACGCCCCCAAGACCGAGGCCGTGAAGAACGCCGAGGCCAAGGCCGAGGCGGAGCGTGCCACCGAGCAGGCCGCCAGCCGTTCGGCCGAGCGCGCGGCGCCCGCTCCGGCCGCCAAGCCGGCCACCCCGGCCCCGCAGACGTACGCGGACAACCTCGACGGCTGGATCCGTGAGGCCATGGCCATCATGGACAAGCACGGCATACCCGGCAGCTACGAGGGCATCCACCGCAACATCATGCGGGAGTCCAGCGGTAACCCGCAGGCCATCAACACCTGGGACATCAACGCCAAGAACGGCATCCCGTCCAAGGGCCTGCTGCAGGTGATCCAGCCGACCTTCGAGGCCTACCACGTCGAGGGCACGGCGAACGACCTGTACGACCCGGTGGCCAACATCGTCGCGGCCTGCAACTACGCCGCCGACCGGTACGGCTCCATGGACAACGTCGACTCGGCCTACTGACCGGCACCGCGCAGGTCACCCAACCGGCCGTGACGGCAGAGGGCGGCGGCACCCCCGCGGGGGTGCCGCCGCCCTGTCGTGTGCGCGGGCGCGGCGCCGTACCCCCGCGCTTCCGCCTGCGCCCCTACTTGCGCATGACCTCCGGCTCGTGGCGGCGCAGCAGGCGTGCGACGGCGACGCCGCAGATCACGCCGAGGGCCACCAGGACGCCCATGTCCAGCAGCCAGGTGCTCAGCTCGTGCTCCCACAGCGGGTCGGGGTTGCCCGGTTCCCAGGGCAGCAGCACGTTGAGGTCGGCCGTGGAGCCGGCGGCGGAGACCGACCAGCGGGAGGGCATGAGCCAGGCCAGCTGCTCGGCGCCGAGCTTGTCGTTCAGCTGGAAGAGGCAGCCGGTGAAGACGACCTGGACGATGGCGAACATGACCAGCAGCGGCATGGTCTTCTCGGCGGTCTTCACCAGGGAGGAGATGACCAGGCCGAACATCATGGAGGTGAAACCCAGGGCCATGATGGGCAGGGTCAGCTCGACGGCGGGCAGCCCTTCCAGGAGGACCCCCTCCTCCGGGAGATCCCGGGGGGCGAGGCCGATACCGCAGATGATGGCGCCCTGGAGCGCGGTGATGGCGCCCAGCACGATCACCTTGGACATCAGATAGGCCGAACGGGAAAGGCCGGTGGCCCGTTCCCGTTCGTAGATGACCCGCTCCTTGATCAGTTCTCGTACGGAGTTGGCCGCGCCGGCGAAGCAGGCGCCGACGGCGAGAATCAGCAGGATGACACTGCCGTCCCGGTTGGAGAACGGCGGGCCGCCGTTGGCCGGGCCCCGGGCGAGCCCGTAGTCGGCCGGGATGAGGACGCTGACCACGCCGAGCACGGCGGGAAGGATCAGCATGAGGCCCAGGAAGCCGCGGTCCGAAGCGATCACCGACACATAGCGCCGGATCAGCGTCCACAGCTGGGAGCCCCAGCTCTGCTGCTTGGGCGCGCGCATCTGCCGCGGCTGGACGGACGCGGCCGCCTGCGGGGCGACGGCGTCGAGGTCGGCCGCGTACATCTGGTAGTGCCGGGAGCCGCGCCAGCGGCCCGACCAGTCGTAGTCGCGGTAGTTCTCGAAGGCCGAGAAGACATCGGCCCAGGAGCCGTAGCCGAAGAAGTTCAGCGCCTCGTCCGGCGGGCCGAAGTACGCCACCGAGCCGCCCGGCGCCATCACCAGCAGCTTGTCGCAGAGCGCCAGCTCCGCCACGGAGTGGGTGACGACGAGGACCGTGCGGCCGTCGTCCGCGAGGCCGCGCAGCAGCTGCATGACGTCGCGGTCCATGCCCGGGTCGAGGCCGGAGGTCGGCTCGTCCAGGAAGATCAGTGACGGCTTGGTCAGCAGCTCCAGGGCGACGGAGACGCGCTTGCGCTGGCCGCCGGAGAGGGAGGTGACCTTCTTCTCCTTGTGGATGTCCAGCTTGAGCTCGCGCAGGACCTCGTCGATCCGGGCCTCGCGCTCGGCCTCCGCCGTGTCGCCGGGGAAGCGGAGCTTGGCCGCGTACTTGAGGGCGGTGCGGACGGTCAGCTCCTTGTGCAGGATGTCGTCCTGCGGGACCAGACCGATGCGCTGGCGCAGCTCGGCGAAGTGCTTGTACAGGTTCCGGTTGTCGTAGAGCACCTCGCCGCGGTCGGCCGGGCGGTAGCCGGTCAGTGCGCGCAGCAGCGTGGACTTGCCGGAGCCGGACGGGCCGATCACCGCGATCAGCGACTTCTCCGGGGCGCCGAAGGAGACATCCTTGAGGATCTGCTTGCCGCCGTCGACCGTGACGGTGAGGTGGCGGGCGGAGAAGGAGATCTCGCCGGTGTCGACGAACTCCTCCAGCCGGTCGCCGACCAGCCGGAAGGTGGAGTGGCCGACGCCGACGATGTCGTGCGGGCCGATGGTCTGCTGCCGGACCGGCTGGCCGTTGACGTAGGTGCCGTTGTGGCTGCCGAGGTCGACGATCTCGAAGCGGCCGTCCGGCGTGGAGCGAAACTCCGCGTGGTGCCGGGAGACCTGGAGGTCGGAGACGACCAGGTCGTTCTCCAGCGCACGGCCGATGCGCATCACCCGGCCGAGGGCCAGCCGGTGCAGCCCGGTGGGCTGCTGGCCGTCGTACGGCTGGGTGCCGCCGGCCGGCGGCTGCTGCGGGCCGCCCTGGGGCGGCACCCGCGGCGCGTATCCCTGCGGCGGTGGTGCCTGCTGCGGGGGCGCCTGCTGCGGGGGCGCCTGGCCGGGCGGCCCGGCCTGCCCCTGCGGCTGCTGTGGCACCGGCGCCTGCTGCGGTGCCGCCGTCGCGGCGGGCGCGCTGCGCGCCGGGGCCGCCGCGGACACCGTCAGCACCGGCCCGTCCGTCGCGTTGCCCAGATGGACGGCGGCACCGGGGCCTATCCGCTCCTGCTGGACCCGACGGCCCCCCGCGTAGGTGCCGTTGGTGCTTCCGAGGTCCTCGATGACCCAGCTGTGCCCGTCCCAGCGGACGGTGGCGTGACGCCAGGAGACTCTGGCGTCCTCCAGCACCAGGTCGCCCTTCGGATCACGTCCGAGGCTGTAGGACCGGGACGGGTCGAGCGTCCAGGTCCTTCCGTTCAATTCCAGTACGAGTTCCGGCACTCCAAGCCCCACTGATTTTCCCCCGAGTTACCCCCTGCAGAGGGAGTCTAGGGATGGCGGACATCGGGGGAACTATTTCAGGCGGACGCCTCCGCCCCCAACCCGGCTGTGGCAAGCGGACACGCCGGAGCGGTGCGCATCGGGCCGGAACACGCCCGGAGAGGGGCAAGCACGTCCGATGGCCCACCGGTCATGAAGAATCACCGCACGTCACTGTTTCTCCGCCGTCTCTCGTTTTCCCGGGCGGCTGTCCATCGGGGCTGCTCATGCGCGCAGAGGGGAATCGGGGCATCCGCCCGGCGGACGCGCTCCTCACCGCCGTCGCCGCCGTGGGCTGGGCGTTCGTCGCGATGACGGGGACCGCCGCCCTCGCCCTGCATCTCCTGGAGGCCGACGCGGTGGGGTCCCTCGGGCCGATGACCGCGGCGGCCGTGGTCCTCGCGGTGAACGGCCGGGTCGTCCCGGCCGGGGACGTCGGCGTCTTCGGTCTGGAGGGCGGACGGGCCGCCGCCTCCGTCGACATCACGCCACTGGGCGTGGCCCTGGTCGGCGCCCTGGTGCTCGCCGCGGTCTTCCTCCGCTCGCTGCGCGGGGCGGGCGGGGTGATCGGGGCGGGGGAGCTCGCGGTCCGGGCCGGGGCGGTGGTGGCGCTCTTCCTCGCGGTGGTCGGCGGGCTCTCCTGGGCCGGGCACGACACCGTGACCTTCGACGGCGCCGAGCTCGGCGACCTGGCCGGGGACCTGCCGGACTCCGCGCTGCCGGACTCGGGACTGCCGGAGGGCATCGCGGAGCTGCTGCCCGAGGGGCTCGGGGATCTCGGCGGCGGTCTCGCCGCCCGGCTGGCGGACCTGGTCCGCGCCGAGGCCTCGGTCGGTTTCCGGGTGGACACCGGCCCCTCGCTGCTCGGCGGGGCGCTCTGGGTCGCCGGAGTGCTGGTGATCGCCCTGCTGGCCTCCCGCCGCACGCCGCTGCCGCCCGGCTGGGAGGTGCTGCACCGGGTGGTGCGCCCGGCCGTCTCCGCTCTCTGCGCCGCCCTGCTGCTCGCCGTCGGCGCGGGCCTGGCCGCGGCGGTGTGGGCGGCCGCCGGGGACGAGCACCCGGCCCGGATCGCCGGTACGGCCCTGCTCGTCGGGCCCAACGGCGCCTGGACCGGGATGCTGCTGGGTCTCTTCGTCCCCTGGACCGGCTGGGCGAGCGGGGCCCTGGTACGGCTGCTCCCGGCTCCGCTGGACCGGCTGCTGACGGCCTCGGAGGAGACGATCACCGTCGGCCGGCTGGCGGAGCTGGACGGCCGGGCGTGGCTGCTGGTCCCGGCCGCCGTCCTCGCCCTGCTCTGCGCGGGGGCGCTCACGGCCGTCCGCACACCGCGGGACGCGACGGGGACGAGCGGAGCCGGGACGGGCGCACCGGCGGCAGCGGGTGCGCGCGGGGCGGGCGCCTCCGCCGGCGGCCGCCCCGCGGCGCCGGGCCCCTCCGGTTCCGCCGCCGCCCGGCCCGGCCCAGGCGGGGGCCGCACCGCGGGAACGGCGGCCTTCGCCGTGCGCTGCGCGGTGCCGCTCGCCGTGGCCACCGGGCTCGGGCTGCCGCTGCTCACCTGGCTCACGGGGGTCTCGGCCAACGCGAGTCTGTCGGTCTTCGGTTTCGACGCCTTCGGGGCCGGGCTGGAGCTGGGCGGCAACGCCGGGCTCGCGCTGCTGCTCGGGGCCGTCTGGGGCGCGGCGGCCGGTGCCGCGGGCGCACTCCTGGCCGGAGCGGCGGGGGTGGCCGGGCGGCGGGCCTCCGCCCCCGGCACGGCACCGCATCCGCGCTCCGGCGGGGCGTACGCGTACGGGGCCTACGACCGCGGGCGGGCTGGTACCGGCCCGGGGACAGCCCCCTCCGGTACCGGCCCGGACACGGACCGCGAACCGCCGCCTCCTCCCCCGTATCCACCGGCCGCGCACTGACGCGGGCGGGCCGGCGGGGCCGGGCCGGGCCCCGGCCGTTCCACCGCCCGCCGGGTCCCCCGAACGGCTGAACCGCGCGGCCTCCCCGTACGGCCGGCCGGGCCGCACCGCAGCGGCCTGCCGCCCGGCCCCGGCCCAGGCCCACCCCGACCGCCCCGGCCGCCCCGACTAGGAAGATCCTTCCGCCCGGAGGCCGGCGGTGGCGCTCTCCGGGCGGCGCGGGCGCGGGGCGCCCGGTCCGGCGCGGGCGCCCCCGTTCCGTAGTGCGGGACGGCCGCGCGCTCCGTCACGGATGCCCGATACGGTGGAATCACCATGAGCGCATCGCAGATCCCGCCTGCCACCGCCGTTCCGGGCGATGACACCCCCACCCTCCTCATCAAGATCTTCGGGAAGGACCGCCCGGGCATCACCGCCGGGCTGTTCGACACCCTCGCCGCCTACTCCCTCGACGTGGTCGACATCGAGCAGGTGGTCACCCGAGGCCGGATCACCCTGTGTGCGCTGGTCACGGCTCCGCCGCAGACCGGGCGCCACGGAAGCGCCGAAGGTGAGCTGCGGGCCACCGTCCACGGCTGGGCGGAGTCCCTGCACCTCCAGGCGGAGATCATCTCCGGCCGCGGCGACAACCGGCCCCGCGGCACCGGGCGCTCGATCGTCACCGTGCTGGGCCACCCGCTGACCGCCGAGTCCACCGCCGCCATAGCGGCGGCCATCACCGGCACCGGCGGGAACATCGACCGCATCTTCCGGCTCGCGAAGTACCCGGTGACGGCCGTGGAGTTCGCGGTCTCCGGCGCCGAGACCTCGCCGCTGCGCACCGCCCTGGCGACGCAGGCCGCGCTGCTGGGCGTGGACATCGCCGTGGTCGCCGCCGGGCTGCACCGCCGGGCCCAGCGGCTGGTGGTGATGGATGTGGACTCCACCCTCATCCAGGACGAGGTCATCGAGCTGTTCGCGGCGCACGCGGGCTGCGAGGACCAGGTCGCCGAGGTGACGGCCGCGGCGATGCGCGGCGAGCTGGACTTCGAGCAGTCGCTGCACGCCCGGGTGGAGCTGCTCGCCGGGCTGGACGCGTCCGTGGTGGACAAGGTGCGCTCGGAGGTCCGGCTCACGCCCGGCGCCCGCACCCTCATCCGTACGCTGAAACGTCTCGGCTACCAGGTCGGTGTCGTCTCCGGTGGCTTCACCCAGGTCACCGACGATCTTCAGGAGCGGCTGGGGCTCGACTTCGCCTCCGCCAACACCCTGGAGGTCGTGGACGGCAGGCTGACCGGCCGGGTGACCGGCGAGATCGTCGACCGGGCGGGCAAGGCGCGGCTGCTGCGCCGTTTCGCCGCCGAGGCCGGGGTGCCGCTGGCCCAGACGGTCGCGATCGGTGACGGCGCCAACGACCTCGACATGCTCAACGCGGCCGGTCTGGGGGTGGCGTTCAACGCCAAGCCGGTCGTGCGCGAGGCGGCCCACACGGCGGTCAATGTGCCGTTCCTGGACACCGTGCTCTATCTGCTGGGCATCACGCGCGAAGAGGTCGAGGCGGCGGACACGCAGGCGGACGAGGGCTGAGGGCCGGCGGTCGCGGAATCGCCGCCCGCCGGGCCCGCTCCGGCCGGACCGCCGGCCCGGGCGCTGACCCCGGGCGTTGACCCGATCGGGTGAGTGCGGGATGTGCGCCGTCTGGTTAACGTTACCCGGGGGCGGCCGACGTCCCCGCGGGCCACGGGAGTTGCGCACCGTCCGCCGGGCAGCGCGCCGGGCGGAGGGGTTCACCGCGGGCACCACGGCCGGCGACAGCGGGGGAAGCGGCACGGGCGCCGACGAGCGAGGGCGCCGTGTCCGCACCGGCGCGGCGCACCGTATGCGGCCGGCCGGCTCCCGCGCCGTCGACCGGCGAGTTTGTCACTGACGGCAGCGAAGGGAAGCTGGACTGATGGCTGATGAGCAGGAGAAGGCCGAGCTGTACGCGCTCGACATCTCGGGGGTCGAGTGGCTCAGTGCCCCGGGGAGCGAGTCGGAGGAGCGGGTCGAGATCGCGTATCTGCCGGGTGGTGCCGTGGCGATGCGGTCCTCGGCCGACCCCGACACCGTCCTCCGGTACACCGAGGGCGAGTGGCGGGCCTTCGTTCTCGGGGCGCGGGACGGGGAGTTCGACATCCGCTGAGCCGCGCGCCGTCCGCCCCGCGGACACCTCCCGGCAGCGCTTCGCCCCGTCGGCCGGCCGGTCGGCGAGGCGAAGTGGCGGGGGCGGGCGGCGGCGACCGCCGTACCGGCGGGGCGGGCGGGGCGGCGGACCCACGCCCGGGACCGCCCCGGGACCGTGTGCCGCGCGGTGCCCTTGTCCGGCCTCAGTCGTGCGGTGTCCAGTACTGGACCAGCCGGCCCACCCCGTGCTCCACGGCCTTCCAGGCTCCGGTGAGGCCGACGACGGCCACCGCGCCGGTCGGGTAGCCGCCCCGGTTCATCCGGGCCAGGGTGTCGCCCTCGGCGGAGCCGGCGAGGGCGTCGGCCAGGGCGTGCATGCCGGGGTTGTGGCCGACGACGAGCAGGTCCCGCACCTCGTCGGGGGTCTCCCGGAGCAGGGCGAGGAGGTCGCCGAGCGTGGCCTCGTAGAGCCGGTCCTCGTAGACGGTCCGCGGGCGGTGCGGCAGTTCGTGGACGACGAGTTTCCAGGTTTCGCGGGTGCGGACGGAGGTCGAGCAGAGGGTCAGATCGGGGTTGATGCCGGAAGCGGCGATCCAGCGGCCGACGACCGGTGCCTCCTTGCGCCCGCGCTCGGCGAGCGGCCGGTCGTGGTCGGCCACCTCGGGCCAGTCGGCCTTCGCGTGCCGGACGAGGACGATCCTGCGGGAATCCGGGGTTCCGGGAGTGCTCTCCCGGGAGGGTTCAGCGACGCTCATGACACCCAGCTTCGCACGAAAACCGCTGTACGGCCCCGGTTGTTGGGGCTCTCACGGCAGCCCCGGGCCCGGCCGGAGCGGGTGGTGGCCCACGGCTCAGCGGTCCCCCCGGAAGAGGGTGTTCCGCAGCAGCTCCAGCAACTGCTCCAGGCCGGAGGGCGCGCCGGCCGCCGCGTGCGCGTCCTGCGCGCCGGTGATCAGCGTCAGCAGCACGGCGAAGGCCACGGCCGGGAGGACGACGGCCCACCACGGGAGCCGCGTCTGCGCGGCACGGGCCGCCGGGTGGGGCGAATGCGTACCGGCCGACATGGGACCGCCTCCGTGCGGGTTCGGGGGTGACGCGGCCGCCTGCCACGGCCGCGTCCACCGCTGCTTCGCGGTGTACTCACGAACCTACGGATCCGGACGGCCGGTTCCCATCCGGTGATCCACCCAGTCGACCCTGACCCTGACCCCCTAGGGGTGGTGGGGCCGGCCCCACCACCGGGGTGGGGCGGGGTGCACCGGGCCGGGGGCGTCAGGGGGCGAGGATGGTGGCGATCACGGAGATGACGATGCCGATGGCGAGCATCGCGCCGAGCACGCCGAGCAGCTTCTTCTGGCCGTTCTGGGGATTCGGGTCGAGGACTGGCATGCGTCCAGTCTCCCATCCCCGTCCCCGCCGCCCCCTTCCAGGGGCTCAGCCCGCGGGTGTGCGGGCGGCGGGGCCGGCGGGGAGCGGGCGCCGGCCCTCGTCCTCGATGTAGCGCTGCCGGCCGGCCCGCACACCGAGCCCGAGCTGCACCACCATCAGCCCCGACATCAGGGCCAGCGGCAGGCCCCATCCGCCGCTGTGCTGGTAGAGCACGCCGATGAGCAGCGGTCCGGGTACGGAGAGGAGATAGCCGGTGCTCTGCGCGAAGGCCGAGAGCCGGATGACGCCGGCCGTGGTACGGGAGCGCATCCCGATCAGCGTCAGGACCAGCGGGAACGCGCAGTTGGAGATGCCGAGGAGCAGCGCCCAGGCCCAGGCTCCGGCGGCGGGCGCGAAGTACAGCCCCGCGTAGCCGAGAAGGCCGCTGAGGCCCAGGGCCGCGGCCAGCGCGCTCTGGTGGCGCATTCCGGCGGCGATCCTCGGCAGGAGGAACGAGAGCGGGACGCCGAGGCCCATCGTCACGGCGAGCAGCGCCCCCGCGGTGGACGCCGGGAGCCCGGCGTCGCGGAAGATCTGCGGCAGCCAGCCCATGGTGATGTAGGCGGCGGTGGACTGGAAGCCGAAGAAGCAGCCCAGGGCCCAGGCCGTGGGGCTGCGGGTGATGCGGAGGGCGCGGGCCGTGCCGTCGGCGGGTCCGGGTGCGAGGCCGGGGGCCCGTGCCGGTCCGGGTGCCGGTTCCGGTTCCGGCGCCGAGGCGGGAGCCGGGCCCGCAGCCGTCCGCTCGTGTTCCCGCTGCCCGGGGAGCTTCCGGTCCGCTGCGGCCCCGGGCCCGTCCGTCCGTCCGCGACGGCGGGTGGCACGGACCCGGGCCAGGGGCAGCCAGAGCAGCACGGCGGCGAGGGCGGGGAGAGCCCAGACCGCCAGGCCGACCCGCCAGCTGCCGCCGAACGCCTCCGCGGCCGGTACCGCGGAGGCCGCGGCCAGCGCGGTACCCAGGGCCAGGGTCATCGAGTAGAGACCGGTCATCGTGCCGACCCGGTCGGGGAACCACCGTTTGACGGCGACCGGCATCAGCACATTGCTCAGCGCGATACCGGCCAGGGCCAGCGCGCTGCCCGCGAGAAACCCGGCCGTACCGCCGGCGAAGGGCCGCAGCAGCACGCCCGCCGCGATGGCCGCCATCCCGGCGAGGAGGACGGGCGCCGGGCCGCCCCGCTTCGCCAGCCTCGGTGCCATGACGCCGAAGACGGCGAAACAGAGGGAGGGCAGGGAGGTGAGGAGGCCCGCGGTGGCGCCGCTGATCCCGAGCCCGTCCCGGACCTCTTCGAGGAGGGCGCCGAGGCTGGTGATGGCGGGCCGGAGGTTCAGCGCGGCCAGGGCGATACCGGCGATCAGCAGCCGGGTCCGCCAGACGGACGGAGGGGCGGACGGGGCCGGGGCCGCCGGGCCGGAATGCTTCGCCGGGTCGGCGGGGCCGGAGGTCGCCGGGTCTGCGGGGTCGGAGGGAACCGCCGGACCGGCCGCCGCGTCCGGGCCGGGAACCGGCCGGCCGGCGTCGCGGCCGGCCTGCGGGGGCAGGGGGCGTGCGGCGGTACGGCAGCGGGTCTCGTCCTCGGGCATGTCAGCCATCATAGAATCATGGGATGATTGGCTGTCCACCGCGGCGGCTCCCCGGCGCCGAGGCTGCCGGGGTGGCCGTGTCCCCGCCGAAGCCCCGGCACCGCCGGGCCCCGCCGGGGTGTCCGGTGCACGGCGAGCGCGTCGCGCGAACCCGCCACCCCGGCCGTACGGAGGCCGCCCGTCCGGTACGACGGCTCAGCCCTCCCGGACCGACCGGCGAGCCGCGGCACCGGGCCCGCCTCCCGTACCCTGCACCCGTCCCGCACGCCCCGGACCCACCGGCCCCCACCGGCTGTTGAGACCTCCCGCCCCGCCGGGCGCGCCCGCCCGGCCCGCACCGTCTTCACCGTCCGCCCCGTGCACCGTCCGCACCGAGGAGTCCCGCCCCATGCCGCTGACCTCGCTCCGGCGTTCCGCGCTCGCCGACCGGGTGATCGCCGAGCTGCGCCGCCAGATCACGTCCGGTGAGTGGCCGGTGGGTTCGCGGATTCCCACCGAGGGCGAGCTGGTCGAGCAGCTGGGCGTGGCGCGGAACACCGTCCGGGAGGCGGTGCGCGCCCTGGCGCACAACGGCCTGCTGGACATCCGCCAGGGTTCGGGCACCTACGTCCTCGCCACCAGCGAGCTGGCCGGCGTGATGCACCGGCGGTTCGCGGACGCCGATCCGCACCACATCGCCGAACTGCGCGGCACGCTGGAGTCCTCGGCGGCCCGAATGGCCGCGCGGCGGCGCACCGAGCAGGATCTGCGGCAGCTCGACGCGGCGCTGGCGCGCCGTGAGGAGGCGTGGGAGTCACGCGACGCCGAGGCGTTCGTGGCCGCCGACGCCGCCCTGCACCTGGCCGTGGTCGCCACCTCGCACAACGACGTCCTGGCCGCGCTCTACGCCGATCTCGGCGCGGTCCTGCGGGACCACCTCCGCCGTGACGTGGGCCCGGAGCTGCTGCCGGAGAACTACGTGGACCACACGCGCCTGGTCGAGGCGATCCGCGCGGGCGACGGCGAGCTGGCGGGCGCGGAGGCGTCGGCCTACGCCCTCCGCTGCGTCCCGGAGCGGTAGCCGGACCGGGCGGCGGCACGGGGTGGCGGCACCGTGCGGTGCGGGGCGGCACAGCGGCCGGGCCGCCTCTCGGCACACACCGCACTCACCGCACCACGTCGTGGGTGACCCAGGCGCGCCCTATGGTCTTCCAGCAGCGGGCCGAGAGTTCCGCCGTCTGCGCGGGCCCTATCTCGACGGGCCGCGTGTCCGCGTCCAGGTCCCACCACTGCTCGCACTCGACGTGCAGCCGCACCCGGTCGACGACGGGATACGGGTTGTGGCAGTACACCGTGGCCTGCGAGCCGTCGATCTCCGTACGGCACCCCGCCCGGTACTCGCGCCGCCGCTCCCCCTCTCCCTCCGCCGTGCGGCCGGACGGCCGGAGGGCCGCCGCGGCCGGCCGCTCCCGGCCGTCCGCGCCCGTCGGCCCCTTCCCGGCGGCGAGCGCCGCGGCGGCGGCCACCGGAGAGACCAGCAGCACCGCCGCGATCAGGACGGTCGCCAGGGGATGACGGCACGGAGTGCACATTCCGGACCTCCTCGGCCGCGCGGGGCGGCCGGACCGGACCGCGAGCGGACCGCCCTTGCCGCACCTCCATACGCCCCGCCCGGGGGCGTGCTCCCAGCGTGCGCGCCCCCGGCGGTCCGCCGCCCGGCCTGCTGCTCCGAACGAATGACGCCGCCCTGCCCCCGGGCCGGCCCGGCCCCGTGGCGGCCGGGCGTCCGCAACGCATGACGCCCCGCTCCCCGCTTGTGGCGGGGTCCGGGGCGTCGGCGCGTGTGGTGGGCGCCGGGTGCGGGGCGGCGAGCGCCGGGGACGGCGGCGCTCAGGCGCCCATCATGTGCACACCGCCGTCGACGTGCACGATCTCTCCCGTTGTCTTCGGGAAGAAGTCGGACAGCAGTCCGACGACTCCCCGGCCCGCGGGCTCCGGGTCGGCCAGGTCCCAGCCGATGGGCGCGCGGTGGTTCCAGACGTCCGCCAGTTCCTCGAAGCCGGGGATGGACTTGGCGGCCATCGACTTGATGGGCCCGGCCGAGATGAGGTTGCAGCGCACGTTCCTCGCGCCCAGGTCGCGGGCGAGGTAACGGCTGGTCGATTCCAGGGCGGCCTTGGCGACGCCCATCCAGTCGTACTTCGGCCAGGCGATCTGCGCGTCGAAGGTGAGGCCGACGACGGAGCCGCCGCGGGACATCAGCGGGAGGCAGGCCATGGTCAGCGACTTCAGCGAGTACGCGGAGACGTGCACGGCCGTGCCGACGTCCTCCCAGTCCGCCTCCAGGAAGTTGAACGCGCCCTGGGGGCCGAAGGCGATCGAGTGCACGACGCCGTCGAGGGAGGCGTCCTCGCCGAGGTGTCCGCGGATGCCGTCCGCGAGTCCGTCCAGGTGCTCCTGGTTGGTCACGTCCAGTTCGATGACCGGAGCGGGCTTGGGCAGCCGCTTGGCGATCCGCTCGACGAGCGAGAGCCGGCCGAAGCCGGTCAGGATCACCTCTGCGCCCTCGTTCTGGGCGATCTTGGCGGCCTGGAAGGCGATCGAGGACTCGGTGAGGACACCCGTGACCAGGATGCGCTTGCCTGCGAGGATTCCACTCATGACGTTCAGTGACCCATGCCCAATCCGCCGTCGACGGGGATGACGGCTCCGGTGATGTATGCGGCCTCGTCCGAGGCGAGGAAGCGGACCGAGGCGGCGATCTCCTCGGGCCGGGCGTAACGCCCGAGCGGCACCTGCTTCACGATGCCCTGCCGCTGCTCGTCGCTGAGCACGCGGGTCATGTCGGTGTCGACGAACCCGGGCGCGACGACATTGCAGGTGATGTTGCGGGAGCCCAGTTCCCGGGCGATCGAGCGGGCGAAGCCGACCAGTCCGGCCTTGGAGGCGGCGTAGTTGGCCTGCCCCGCCGAGCCCATCAGGCCGACCACGGAGGAGATCAGCACGATCCGTCCCTTGCGGGCCCGGAGCATGCCGCGATTGGCGCGCTTCACGACGCGGAAGGTGCCGGTGAGGTTGGTCTCCAGGACGGTGCTGAAGTCCTCCTCGGACATCCGCATCAGCAACTGGTCCCGTGTGACACCGGCGTTGGCGACGAGCACCTCGACCGGGCCGTGCCGGTCCTCGATCTCCTTGTACGCCTGCTCCACCTGCTCGGGGTCGGTGATGTCGCACTTCACCGCCAGGCAGCCCAGCTCGGCGAGTTCGGCCGGCGGCTCGCCCGACCGGTAGGTGTACGCGACGCTGTCCCCCGCGTCGGCGAAAGCACGGGCGATGGCGAGGCCGATGCCCCGGTTTCCTCCGGTGACAAGAACCGAGCGGCTCAACGGATCACCCTTTCGGTAGCGGACTGGGTCCCCCTGAAACTATCGGCCCCGGCCGCACGGCGGGGATCCCGCCCCCGACAGGGGCTTCCGCCGCTCTCTGTTGGATCCCTACAGAAGCCCTGGTCCGCTCCGCCCCCTGCGCGGCCCGCCGGCCACCACCGCCCGGGGCGACCGGCGGGGGGTCAGACGGGACAGACGTCCGAGCGGCCCGGCCGGGCCCCGGACCGCCCGCACCCCCGGCGCCGTCCGGCCTGTGATCCGCGTCATACCAGCGGGGACGCCCGGCCGGACGCCTCTTGCCCGTTCTCGCGGCACACCATAAGTTACCGACTGGTAGTTCCGTTGCCGGGGCCAGCGGTCCCGGCCCCGGCGGCGGCGCCCGCCGATGACGTCACCCCGCCCCACCCCGCCCAGCCCGAGGAGTCCCCATGCCCACGCTCGACCGCCAGGACGACGTCTTCATCCTCGACATCGGGGACACCGAGAACCGCTTCCACCCCGACTGGATCGCCTCCGTCAACACCGTGCTGGACGAGGTCGAGAAGGCGGACGGACCGCGCGCCCTGGTCACTGCCGCCACGGGCAAGTTCTTCTCCAACGGCCTCGATCTGGACTGGCTGTTCGCCAACCCCGAGCAGCACCGGGACTACGTCGTCTCCGTCCACGCACTCCTGGCGCGGATGCTGTCCCTGCCGGTGATCACCGTGGCCGCTCTCCAGGGGCACACCTTCGCCGCCGGCGCGATGCTCTCCCTGGCGCACGACTTCCGGGTGATGCGGGCCGACCGCGGCTTCTGGTGCCTGCCCGAGGCCGACATCAACATCCCGTTCACCCCGGGCATGTCCGCGCTGATCCAGGCCCGGCTGACCCCGCAGGCCGCGCACGAGTCCATGACCACCGCCCGCCGCTACGGAGGCGGGGACGCCCTCGCCGCCGGCATCGTCGACCGCGCGGTGGACGAGGACGCGGTGCGCGCGACCGCCCTGGAGATCGCCGGAGCCCTGACGGCGAAGACCGGCCCGACCCTCGGCACCATCAAGTCCCGCATGTACGCGCCCGCCCTGGAGGCCCTGCGGGACACGGAGAACCCTCTCGGCTGAGGCTCCGCCGTGCCCGGCGGCTGCGGACCGCCGGGCACGAGCGCATTCCCCGGGTGCCGGCCGGACGTCAGTCCGCGGCGGCCTGCCCCCCGGTGGCCCGGCCCGCGGCCTGACGGGTGAGCCGGATGGTGTCCCGGTACCAGAGTCCGCTGTCCTTGACGGTCCGGCGCTGGGAGCCGTAGTCGACGTGGACCAGACCGAACCGCTTGGCGTACCCGTAGGCCCACTCGAAGTTGTCCATCAGCGACCAGGCGAAGTAGCCGCGCACGTCGGCCCCGGCGCTCCGGGCCGCCGCCACCGCGCGGATGTGGTCGGCGAGGTAGGCGGTGCGGTCGGCGTCGTGCACCGAGCAGTCGGCCGCCGGCTCGTCGTCGAAGGCGGCCCCGTTCTCGGTGATCACCGTCGGCAGCCCGTAGTCCCCCTGCAGCCGCACCAGCAGTTCGGTCAGGCGCTCGGGGACGATCTCCCAGTCCATCGCCGTGCGCGGTCGGCCCTGCGGGACGATCCGCGTCACCGGCAGACCCTCCTCACCGGTCGTTGAGCCGTCCTCGGCGGTGCCGGAGAAGACGTGACCGGTGTAGAAGTTGACGCCGAGCACGTCCAGCGGTGCGGAGATCGTCTCCAGGTCGCCGTCCCGCACGGGCAGCGTCACACCCCGGGCGGCCAGGTCCTCCACCACGTCCTGTGGATAGCGCCCGTGCACCAGCGGGTCCAGGTAGAGCCGGGTGCCCATACCGTCGGCGCGGCGTGCGGCGGCCCGGTCGGCCTCACTGTCGCTCGCCGGGGTGGCGGTGCCCAGGTTGAGGGTGATGCCCAGCTCCTCGGGAGGGCTCCCGGCGGCGCGCAGCCCCCGTGCGGCCAGCCCGTGGCCGAGCAGCAGATGGTGGACGGCACGCATGGAGTCGCCGAAGTCGCGGCGGCCGGGCGCGTGTTCCCCCTGGTCGTAGCCGAGCACGGCCGAGCACCACGGCTCGTTCAGCGTCGTCCAGTGCCGGATGCGGTCGCCGAGGGCGTCGTGGGCGATCCGGGCGTAGTCGGCGAACCGGTATGCGGTGTCGCGCTCCGGCCAGCCGCCCGCGTCCTCCAGCTCCTGGGGCAGGTCCCAGTGGTAGAGGGTGACCCACGGGGTGATGCCGCGCTCCAGCAGCTCGTCGACCAGCCGGTCGTAGAAGGCGATGCCGCGCGGGTTGCCCTTCCCTCGCCCGCCCGGCTGGATCCGCGGCCACGCCAGCGAGAAACGGTAGGTGTCCACGCCGAGGGAGGCGATCATCTCCACGTCCTGCGGCATCCGGTGGTAGTGGTCGCAGGCGGTGTCTCCGTTCTCGCCGCCGGCCACGGCTCCGGGCACGCGGCAGAAGGTGTCCCAGATGGAGGGGGTGCGGCCGTCCTCGGCGGCCGCGCCCTCGATCTGGTACGACGAGGTGGCCACCCCCCAGCGGAAGTGCGCGGGCAGCCCGGGGACCGGCTCCGGCGCCGGGGCGGTCAGGGGGGATGCGGGAACGATGGCGGTCATGCTTCTCCGTCTCGGTGGTCGTGGTTCAGCCAGCAGGCGACGCTGCGGCCGGTGTCTGCGTCCGTGCCGGTAGCGGTGTCGGCGACGGGCGCGAGATGGGGCGTGCGCCGGTCGCAGGGTTCGAAGGACTTCGGACAGCGCGGGTGGAAGGCACAGCCGGACGGCATGGCCCTCAGGTCCGGCGGGGAGCCGGGTATGCCGGTCAGTTCGCGGCGCGGGCCGTGCAGTGCGGGGAAGGAGTGCAGCAGCCCGTGGCTGTACGGGTGGCGGGGGTCGCGGTAGATGTCGGCGGCCCCGGCCTGCTCCACGACCCGGCCGCCGTACATGATGGCGATCCGGTCGGAGAACTCGATCAGCAGCGAGATGTCGTGGGTGATGAAGACGACCGAGAAGCCCAGCTCCTCGCGCAGCCGCACCAGCTGCCGCAGGATCTGGCGCTGCATCACCACGTCCAGCGCGGTGGTCGGTTCGTCCATGATGACGACATCCGGCTCCAGGGCCAGCGCCATCGCGATCATCACCCGTTGCCGCATCCCGCCGGAGAGCTGGTGCGGATAGGCGCCCAGCCGGTCGGGGGAGATCCCCACCAGCGACAGCAGCTCCCGCGCCAGCCCGGCCCGCTCCTCCCGGGACATCTGCGGCCGGTGGGCCTTCAGGACGTCGGTGAGCTGGGTGCGGACGGTGTGGACGGGGTTGAGGGAGTTCATCGCCCCCTGGAAGACGATGGAGACCTCCTGCCAGCGGAACGCCCGCAGCTCCCGCGGGGTCATGGCCAGCACGTCCACCGGCTCTCCCTCACGCGGGTGGTAGCGCACGTCCCCGCCGGTGATCACCCCGGGCGGGGAGAGCAGCCGGGTGATGGCGTAGGCCAGGGTGGACTTGCCCGAGCCGGACTCGCCGGCCAGGCCCAGCACCTCGCCGCGGCGCAGAGTCAGGTCCACGTCGTGCAGGGCCCGCACCGCACCGTCCCCGACGCCGTAGTCGACGGACAGGCCGCTGATCTCCAGCACCGGCGGCTGCGTCGCAGCGTGCGCCGGAGTGCTCACGGGGGAAGTGGCCGATGTGCTCATACGGGGGTCTCCTCGGTCTCGCGCGCCCCGCCCGCTTCCCTCGCGGGCTCCGCCCCACCGCGCGGGGCGCGGGCAACCGGGGTGAAGCCGACCCGCATCCGGGCTCCGCCTCGGACGCGGACGGCGTTGCGCAGCCTGGGATTGACGAATTCGTCGATGCCGAAGTTGATCAGCGTCAGTGCCGTGCCCAGCAGTGCGATGCACAGCCCGGCGGGCACGAACCACCACCACGCGCCCTGGCCGAGGGCCTGGTTGCTCTGCGCCCAGAAGAGGATGGTCCCCCAGTTCCAGTGGGAGATGTCGGCCACACCGATGAAGGCCAGGGTGATCTCCGAGAGCACCGCGAAGATCACCGTTCCGACGAATCCGGAGGCGATGACGGCGGTCAGGTTCGGCAGGATCTCGAAGACGATGATCCGCCAGGTGGACTCGCCGGTGGCCCGTGCGGCCTGGACGTAGTCCCGCGCACGCAGCGACATGGTCTGCGCGCGCAGCACCCGGGCTCCCCAGGCCCACGCGGTGAGGCTGATGACCATCGCGATGATCATGTCGCCGGAGTCCGGCAGGAAGCTGGCGATGATGATGATCAGCGGCAGCCCGGGCAGGACGAGGAAGATGTTGGTGAGCGCGGAGAGCACCTCGTCGCCGATGCCGGACAGGAAGCCGGAGCTCACCCCAACCAGTACCGACAGCAGCGTCGCGAAGAAGCCCGCGACGAAGCCCACCACGAGCACCCCGCGGGTGCCCACCAGTACCTGGGAGAAGATGTCCTGCCCGGTCTGTGTGGTGCCGAACGGATGCTTCCAGGAGGGCGGTTGGAGCACGTCGTCGCTCATCGCGGACGGGGCGTACGGGGCCAGCCACTCCCCGGCGACGGCGAGCAGGACGAACAGGCCCAGAATCATCAGCCCGGTCGCGGTCTTGCCGTTGCGCAGGAAGCGCAGCCGGTCGCGGCGGGCCACGGGCGGGGCGACGGCGACGACGGCGCTTTCGGAGGCTTGGACGGCCATGGGTCAGCCCTCCTTCCGGGTGCGCGGGTCGAGGATCACGTAGAGCAGGTCGGCCAGGAGGTTGGCGGCCAGCACGGCCAGGGTGATGATCAGGAAGACGCCCTGCATCAGCGGGTAGTCCTTGGCGCCGACGCCCTGGAAGAGGACGTAGCCGATGCCCGGGTAGGAGAAGACCATCTCCACCAGCAGCGTGCCGCCGACGATGAAGCCGAGTGAGAGGGCGAAGCCGGAGACGTTGGGCAGGATCGCGTTGCGGGCGGCGTAGGAGAACATCACCCGGCGCTCGGGCAGCCCCTTGGCCTGGGCGACCATCACGTAGTCCTCGGAGGAGACGGTCACCATCATGTTCCGCATCCCCAGGACCCAGCCGGCCATCGCGCTGAGCACGACGGTCGTGCCCGGCAGCACCGCGTGATACAGCGCGCTGGAGAGGAACTCCCCGCTGAGAGAGGGCACCAGGGAGGTGTCGTAGCCGCCGGAGGCGGGGAAGAGCGGCCACTGCACGGCGAACACCGCGATGGCGATCAGCCCCAGCCAGAAGTAGGGAATGGCCGAGATGAACGTGGTCACCGGCAGCAGACCGTCCAGCCAGGAGCCGCGCTTCCAGCCGGCGAAGATGCCGATGCCGGTGCCGAGCAGGAAGCTGATCAGGGTCGTGGTGCCGACCAGCGCCAGCGTCCACGGCAGGCTCTGGGCGATGACCTCCGAGACGGGGGTGGGGAAGAAGGTGAACGACGTGCCCAGGTCGCTGCGGGCCAGGCCGGCCCAGTAGTCGGTGTACTGCTGCCACAGCGAGCTGTCCCGGTCGAGCCCGAAGAGGGCCTCCAGGGAGGCGATGGACTTGCTGGAGAGCTGGCCCTGATAGCGGGCGAGCAGCGACTGCACCGGGTCGCCGGGCATCAGCCGGGGGATGAGGAAGTTGATGGTGATGGCCGCCCAGGCGGTCAGGAGGTAGAAGGCCAGGCGCTGGAGGACGAACTTCACGAGGCGGCCCCCCGCCCGGCTCCGGCGGCCGACGCGCCCCCGGGGGCCGGTACGTCCGGGGCGATGTCGTACAGCCAGCAGGCGGCCCAGTGGCCGTCGTTGAGGTCGAAGCGCGGCGGGGTCCGGTCGCGGCAGCGCTCCATCGCCAGCGGGCAGCGCGGGTGGAAGCGGCAGCCGGCCGGCGGCGAGATCAGGCTGGGCGGCTCGCTCGCCGAGGGGTCGGTGGTTTCCCCGCCGTCCCCGCTGCCCTCGCCGGTCGCGCCGGTCGCGCCGGTCGCGCCGTCACCTGTGACCCGGTCCGGGTCGGGGGCGGAGTCCAGCAGCAGCCGGGTGTAGGGGTGGGCGGGGCGCTGGGTGACGGTCTCGCTGTCGCCGCCCTCGACCATCCTCCCCGCGTACATCACCAGCGTCTCGTCCGCGAAGTAGCGGGCCGAGGCGATGTCGTGGGTGATGTAGAGGATCGCCAGGTCCAGCCGCTCCTTGAGGTCGCGCAGCAGGTTGAGCACGCCCAGGCGGATGGAGACGTCCAGCATGGAGACGGGCTCGTCGGCCAGCAGCACCCGCGGGCCGGCGGCCATGGCGCGGGCGATGGCCACCCGCTGGCGCTGGCCACCGGACAGTTCGTGCGGGAAGGCGTCCAGATAGCGGGCGGCCGGGGTGAGCTGTACCCGCTCCAGGAGCGCGGCCAGCGCCTCCTCCAGCTCCGCCGCACCGCTGCCGGCCCGGCCGTGGACGCGCAGCGCGCGGGTGAGGTGGTAGCGCACGGTGTGCACCGGGTTGAGCGAGGCGAACGGGTCCTGGAAGATCAGCTGGACGTGCCGGCAGTACGCGCGGAACGCCCGTCCCCGTCCGGCCCGCACCGGCTTTCCGTCCAGCCGGATCTCCCCGGCGGTCGCGGGGTAGAGCTGGGCGAGCAGCCGGGCGACGGTGGACTTTCCCGATCCGGACTCGCCGACCAGCGCGGTCACCGAGCCGCGGCGCAGCCGCAGCGACACGTCGTCCACCGCGTGGACGGCCCGGCGCGGCCCGCCCAGCAGAGCGCGGGCGCCACGCCGCACGGGGAAGTGCTTGCTCACCCCCCTGGCCTCCAGCACCACCCGCTCGCCGGGGCCGGCGGGATCGGCGCCGGCCGCGGGGCCGGGGTTGCGGTCGGGTGGTGGTGCGGCGTGTTCTTCGGAGCGTTCTTCGGGCATGGCTCTTCCTGTTGTCCCTGTGGTCATGGCTGTCGGGCCGCCTGTGCGGGGTGCGCGGGGATGCCGGAGAGTACGGAGAGGGGCCCGCCCCGCCGCGGGGCGGGGAGGGGATGCGGTGCGGCGGGGCGGGGGCCCACCCGGCGTCCGGCGCCCGGCTCGCGGTCAGGAGGCGGGGCGCAGGCGCAGGACGACGTCCAGGGCGTTGGGCTGGGTGGGCTGCGGCGGCGCGTACGGGTCGGACTCCGAGGGCCAGCCGTCCCAGTTGCGGGTGCTGTACTCGGCGCCGATGGGAGCGGCGGCGGTGGAGATGAGCGGCACTTCCTCAACCATGATCCGCTGGAGTTCGTTCAGCGCCTTGGTGCGGGTGCCCTCGTCGCTCGCGTTCGCGTACTCCTTGAGAGCGTCGGTGGCCGCCTCATTGCGGAAGCGGCCGAAGTTGCCGCCGGGGGACGGCTTGCCGATCGGCTGGTACAGCTCGCCGTCCATCACGTTCTGGTACATGTCGTACGGGGTGGCGCCGCTGTTGGTCCAGTGCAGGCTGGCGTCGAAGTCGCCCTCGTTCATCGCGGTGGTCCAGGCGTCGACGGTCTGGGTCCTGACCTTGGCCTCGATGCCGATCTTCTTGACGTTGTCCTTGATGATCGACAGACCGGTGAGGTAGTCCGACCAGCCGGCGGGGTCGGTGAGCGTCATCTTCACCGGCTTGCCCGAGGGGTCCTTCAGGACGCCGTCGGCCAGGGTGTAGCCGGCCTTCTTCAGTTCCTTCTTGGCGGCCTCGACGTCCACCTCCTGCTTCTCGTCCTGGTACGCGGGCGCGATGAAGGGCTCGCCGGCGGGCAGCGGGATGCCCGTCACGCTCTCGATCTTGGGATAGAGCGTGGCCTGCGCCCGGACGTGGATGGCCTCACGGTCGACGACGTGGTTGATGGCGCGGCGCAGCGCCGGGTCGTCGAAGGGCTTCTTGGCGGTGTTGAACCACAGGCCGTGGACGCCCAGTCCGGACGGGAACCAGAGCTTGTTGTGCTCGGGGTCCTTGGAGACGTAGATCTTCTTGTAGTCGGGGGTGAAGACGAAGGACCACTCGCAGGTGCCGTTGGCCAGGGCCGTGGTCTGCGCGTTGTTGTCGTTGTAGGAGGTGTAGCGCAACTCCTCGACCTTCGGCTTGTCCTGCCAGTAGGTGTCGCGGGCGGTGAGGGTGATGGTCTGCGGCGTGAAGGTCTTGAGCGTGTACGGGCCGGTGCCCACGGGCTTCTTGTTGGGCCAGGTCTCGGGGTTCTTCACTTCCGACCAGATGTGCCGGGGCACGATGAAGGTGGTCAGGATCTTGCTCTGGTTGACGAACTGCGACTCGGGGAAGGTCAGTTCGACGGTGTCGCCCTCGCGGCTGATGCCGTCGTAGGGGATGGCGTTGGTGTTGAGCGCCTCGTTCTCCTTCAGCAGCCGGAAGGTGAACTCCACGTCCTCCGCGCTGAACTTCTTCCCGTCGGACCAGGCGGGCCCGTCCTGCACGGTCAGGGTGAGCTTCCTGTAGTTGTCCGACCACTTCCACTCACTGGCCAGCCAGGGCTTGCCCTTTTCGGCGGGACGGACGCCGTTCACCATCACCAGCGGCTCGTAGATCATGAAGCGATACCCCAGGGAGGCGCCGGCGGAGGTGCCCAGGAACGGGTTGCTGTTGTTGGTCTGCGGGCCGTTGGGCATGCCGACGGTGAGCACGCCCGTGGCCCCCTTGCCCTGGGAGCCGCCCGCACCTGGGGCGCCCGCGGTGCAGCCGGCGAGCAGGGCGGTGGCGGCGAGGGCCACCGCGACGGCGGTTCTGGTCCGGGTTCGGACTCTCATGGTTCTCCTCCTGGGTCTTTCCGTTCGCTCACCGTGAGCGAGGGGACGATTGCGGTTCGTCATGAGAGCGCTCTCAAAACGAGGGGACCTCTGCGCTTGAGAGCGCTCTCATGGGGTATCTGCGGCGCTACGGTTCGGGTTGCGGGTATCTAGGGGGCGAGGACCGGGGTCAGGGCCGACGCTCGGTCCACCGGCTCGGCGGGCAGGGCGGCACGGCCGCCGCCGGGGAGGCCGCCCGGAGGGTCGCCGCCGATCCGGGCCGGCGGCAGCCCGACGGCGCGCGAACCGGGTCCGCACCCCAGCCCGCCGATGACGTCGCGCACCCGCCCGGCGGTCCACTCACCCTTGCCGTCGAGCACCCGGGAGACGGCCGACGTGCCGACGCCGGCCGCACGGGCGGCATCGGCGATGGCGGCGCGCATGGGCACTCCTTCGGGGGCTCGGCCCGGCGACAGCGGGGACGCGAACGGGGCGGCGGGGCGGTGACACCGGTTCCGTGCCCGGTACCGGTGCCGGGCACGGAGTCAAGCGGTAGCGAGGGAGGGGCGTCAAGGCTTCACGCCCAAATTGGGCATCACAGTTTGAGAGCGCTCTCAAACAGCATTTTCGTTCACCACTTGAAGACACTTCCCCTCGTTCAAGCCCTTGACGGCCGGGTTCCCCGGGAGTTGACTCTCCTCTCGAACCAAGACTTGAAAGCGGGCGGCTGGTGCACCGAGCTGCCCGCCCGCCCCGTCCGCGCCGCGCCCTCACCGCGCACGGGGCCGGCTTCGTCTCCCCCATGGCTGCCGCGCGATCGTGTACCCGCCGCTGCCCCGGGAAGGGCGCGTGGACGGCCGCCGGCTCAAGCGATGGCAGCGTCGGGGCGGCACCTGGCTCAGCATCGCGTTGAGAGCTTGCCCCAGACGGCCTGTCTCGGTCCGCGGAGACTGATGCGGTCTACGGCGGGAAAGGTCTCCCGCGACGGTGGCGTCGGCGGTGACTTCCACGGTGCGCAGGGGGCACAGCGAGGCGCGCATCAGTCCGGTGACCATCGTGACGGGCTGATCCGGTTCGCCGCGATGGCGGGTGTCCCGGTCGCGTACGTCCTCGGTTTGTTCTCCTACGGCCAACTGCCAGGTGACGGCGACGATTCGTGCCGCGGCCGAGTCGGCCGATAGGGTGCCGCGTCACGACCGCACTCCGTTCGAACCGCGGGCCGGTCAGGGCTCTGCCGCAGCCGGTGGCACCTTCACGGCTGCCGTGCCGGTCCCTGCCCGCCCGGACCCCGGGACGCGGGGGGCGATCCTCACGGCGGGGCAGTCGGCCCCGGCCGACGGGTCAGGAGGAACGAGTGGCACAGATCATCGCCGAGGTCTCACGGACGTTCAACGAGTTCCTGCTCTTGCCCAACCGGACGCGGACCGACTGCTCGTCCGCGACGGTCGACCTGCGCACACCCCTGGTACGGCACCTCGCGGGCGAGGCACCGGCGATCGAACTGCGCTCCCCGTTCACGTCCGCGATCATGCAGGCCGTCAGCACTCCGGAGCTCGCCATCGCGCTCGCGCGCAACGGCGGCCTCAGCTTCCTGCACCACAACCAGCCGGTCGAGGACCAGGCCGCGGCGGTCCGGCAGGTGAAGAACTTCAAGGCCGGGTTCGTCACCAGCGACACCAACGTCCGCCCCGACGACAGCCTGGGCCTCCTGGCCGAGGTCATGCGCCGCACCGGCCACAGCACCGCCGCGGTCACCCACGACGGGACCGCCACCGGCCGCCTGCTGGGCCTCGTGACCTCCCGGGACTTCCACCCCCAGCGCCACGGCCCGGACGGACCGGTCAGCAGCCGGATGACCACCGTCGCCGAACTGGCCCACGCCGGGCCGGACATCACGCTGTCCGAGGCCAACGCGCGGCTGTGGGACGAACGGCTGGACTGCCTCCCGGTACTGGATGCCGGGGGCCACCTGCAACACCTGGTGTTCCGTTCCGACTACACGGACAACAAGCGGTTCCCGGACCAGCTCGTGGACGCCGCCAAGCGGCTGCGCGTGGGCGCGGGTGTCAACACCCACGACTACCGGGAGCGCGTCCCGGCCCTGCTGGAGGCGGGCGTGGACGCGTTGTGCTTCGACTCCTCCGACGGCTACAGCGACTGGCAGGCGCAGGCCCTGTCCTGGGTGAAGAAGCACTACCCGGAGATCCCGGCCGGCGGCGGCAACGTGGTCGACGGCGAGGCGTTCACCTTTCTCGCCGAGGCGGGAGCGGACTTCGTCAAGGTCGGGGTGGGCGGCGGCTCCATCTGCATCACGCGGGACCAGAAGGGCATCGGCCGCGGCCAGGCCAGCGCCGTGCTGGACGTCGCCGCGGCCCGGGACGCCTTCCGCGAGCGCACCGGCGCGTATGTGCCGATCTGCTCCGACGGCGGGCTGGTGCACGACTACCACGTGGCCCTGGCCCTGGCGATGGGCGCCGACTTCGTGATGATGGGGCGTTACTTCGCACGCTTCGACCAGGCCGCCGGCGCGAAGCTGCCCACCCGTGACGGCTTCGTCAAGGAGTACTGGGGCGAGGGCTCCAACCGGGCCCGCAACTGGCAGCGCTACGGCCAGGGCGGTGGCCGGGGGCTGGTCTTCGAGGAAGGCGTGGACGGCTACGTCCCCTACGCGGGCGGCCTCGACGAAGGGCTCGCCCTGACCGTCGCCAAGCTGAAGACCACGATGGTCTCCTGCGGCTCCACCACCGTGCCGGAGTTCCGGTCCACGGCACGGCTGACGCTCGTCTCGGAGCAGAGCTTCCAGGAGAGCCACGCCAACGTCACCCTGCGGGACACCCCGGGGACGGTCTCCTGAGCTGACTAGTGCTCTGACCGGGAAGGTTCGCCGGGTCGGCGGTTCCAGCGGTTGGATGTCCGGAGACGTCCGACCCAACCGTTGGGGGTGTGGTGGCTGAGCCTGTCCGTGTGCGCAGATTGACCGACCAGGAGGGGCAGAAGCTGCAGCAGATCGTGCGCCGGGGCAGCACCAGCTCGGTGCGATACCGGCGCGCGATGATGCTGTTGGCCTCGGCCGGCGGAAACCGGGTCCCGGTGATCTCGAAGCTGGTTCAGGCTGACGAGGACACCGTCCGCGACGTGATCCACCGGTTCAACGAGATCGGCCTGGCCTGCCTGGACCCTCGCTGGGCGGAAGGCCGTCCCCGCCTGCTCAGTCCTGACGACGAGGACTTCGTCGTCCAGACGGCCACCACCCGCCCGACCAAGCTCGGCCAGCCCTTCACCCGCTGGTCCATCCGTAAACTCGCCGCCTACCTGCGGAAAGTGCACGGCCGTGTGATCCGGATCGGCCGCGAGGCATTACGGTGCCTGCTCGCCCGCCGCGGCATCACCTTCCAGCGCACCAAAACCTGGAAGGAGTCGCCCGACCCCGAGCGTGACGCCAAGCTGGACCGCATCGAGGAGGTGCTGGAACGCTTCCCGGACCGCGTGTTCGCGTTCGACGAGTTCGGGCCGCTCGGCATCCGCCGCTGGGCGAAGAAGAACCGCGTCGAGCTGTGCTTCACCCCGACCTACGCCTCCTGGGCCAACCCGATCGAAGCCCATTTCGGGCCACTGCGGCAGTTCACGATCGCCAACTCCAACCACCGCAACCACAGCGTGCAAACCCGGGCCCTGCACGCCTACCTGCGCTGGCGAAACACCAACACCCGCCACCCCGACATCCTCGCGGCGCAGCGTCGCGAACGTGCCCGCGTCCGAAGCGAGAAGGGCCTCCGCTGGGGCGGACGTCCCTTGCCGTCGCAACCTGAACGATCTGACGAATCCACGCGGTCGCGGCCCGAACGTGCAGCAGAGCACCGGGCAGACGAATCACTCGCGCGTACGGCCTGACGCGGGCGAGGCGAGCATCGCTTTGAGGATGCGTTGCAGCTCAACGCGGTCCTGGGGGGTGACCCTCGCCAACCTGCGGTCGTACTCCGCCGCGAGAGCTGCAAGTGCTCGATCGCGTGCTTGCGTGCCCTCAGCGGTCAGTACGAGCCGATGACGCCGCAAGTCCGCCTCGTCGATCTCGCGGCGGACAAAGCCCTTGGCGACGAGGTTGCGAACGTAGACCGTCACGCTCGCCTTGGGCAGCAGCAGCGCAGTCGCGATCTCAGCCGGGTACGGCGATGCCTCCACCTCGGCCAGGACGAAGAACTCCTTCGTCTCCAACCCGAGCTCGGCCAGCTCCCCCGTGCAGGCATCCATCACAACACCCAGCAGCCGCTGGTTCAGCGTCCACAGCTGCGCCCCGTCGACTGACATCGACCCTCCATCCAGGTGATACAGTTTCGTATTAGTTTCAGATCGTACAAGATATTATTTTGTACTGGACTCCTATGGAACAACAATCTCACGAAGGAAGCCAGGCATGCTTCAGCACCTCACGATCCCGCGCGGTCCCATCAACCTCGCCGCGGACCTCCACCTGCCCGACAACGCCGACAGCAGTGCACCGCTGCGCGCCGTGGTGCTCTCCACCCCAGGCAGCAGCGTGAAGGAGCAGATCGGCGCCAACTACGCCTCCCGTCTCGCCGCCCGCGGCATCGCGGCGCTCGTCCTCGACCCCGCCCATCAGGGCCAGAGCGAGGGCGAGCCCCGCGACCTCGAAGACCCCTACCGCCGAGGTGAGGACATCTCCTACGCCATCGACGTGCTCACCACGACCCCCGGCATCGACCCGCAGCGCATCGGCGTCCTCGGCATCTGCGCCGGTGGAGGCTACGCCGTGCACACCGCCCGCACGGACCACCGCATCAAAGCGGTCGGTACGGTCGTCCCCGTCAACATCGGCAACGCGTTCCGCAGCTTCTCCCCCAACGGTCCGGCCGCAGCACTCGACGCCCTCGCGGACGCACGGACCGAAGAGGCCCGCTCCGGCGGGACGACCCGCGTGAACTGGCTGCCCGACACCCTCGAGGACGCCGCGGCAGCGGGCCTGACCGACATCGACACCACTCAGGCCATCACCTACTACCGCACCGAGCGCGGCGGTAACGAACACTCCACGAACCGGCGCCTCTTGCGCAGCGACTCCCACCTGCTGGGCTACGACGCGTTCCACCTGGCCGATCAGCTCATGACCCAACCACTCCAGGTCATCCTCGCCGGACGCATCGGCAACACCGGCTCCTACGACACCGGCATGCAGCTGTGGAAGCTGGCCCCCAACCCCGTCGACCTCATGGTGATCGACGGCGCCGGCCACTACGAGATGTACAACGAACCCGAATACGTCGACGCTGCCGTCGAACGACTCGTCAGCTTCTATGCAAACAACCTGTAAGGCATACGAACCGGCGAACCTATGCGGTCACAGCACTAGCCGCCGAGTGCCGCCATGAGGGACTGGCGGCCGACTGCGGCAGCGCCGCTCAGCGGTTCCCTTCCGGCAGCAGCGCGCCCGCCACCTCGTCCATGACCGACTGCCAGTGACGGCGCCGGTCTTCGCGCTCCGCCGCGCTCGTCAGGCGTTCCTGGTGGAAGCGGAGAACCGACTTCTCTCCCCTGGGCGTGACGGTGACCTGCACGGTGCTGTCCCGGTGCGCGCCGGGCGGACGGTGGGTGAGGCGGATACGGACTCCCTCGTGGTACCCGCGGACCTGCCCGGTGGTGCCGTCGCCGGTGCGGTAGGCGGAGCCGCGCTCGGGGGTGATCTCGGCGCCGCGGCCCAGCCACAGGGCCGGCCCTTCCGGCCCGGTGAGGAAGCGCCAGACGGTTCCGGGCGGCAGCGGCAGGGTCCTGGAGACGCCGATCTCGTATCCGGCGTCCTTGGTCAGTCCGGTGGGGGTGGAACGCGTCACGGGTGCTCCTCCTCGGTGCGGTCTCGGCGGGCGCGCAGGGCGCGGACCTTGTGGCGGTTGCCGCAGCGCTCCATGGAGCACCAGCGGCGGCGGCCGGACCGGGACAGGTCCACGAAGACGAGCGGGCAGTCGCCGGCGCCGCACTCGCGGATGCGGCCGGCGTCGGGGCCGGTCAGCAGCTCGACCGCGTCGCGGGCGATGGACGAGAGGGCCTGGGCGCCGGTGACCGGCGGGGCCCAGGCGCGCGTCCCGTCCGGGGCGATGCGCGGGACGAGGGCCGGGTGCGCCGCCGCCCGGTTCACTTCGGCCAGATCACCGGCGGGCAGGGAAGCGTCTCCGATGACGGCGCGGGCCAGGTGCCACAGGGCGTCGCGGAGCCGGCGGCCCGCCGCCGCGTCCTCGGGACCGGCCCGGATCTCGCCGGGGTCGAGGCCGAGACGGGAGAGGGCCAGCCAGCCGGCCAGTTCCCGCGGGCCGTGCAGCGCCTCGAAGCGGGAAAGCGGGCCCGGCCCGCCGGTGGTGAGGAATTCCAGACAGAGGGCACCCGGGTCGAAGCGGAAACGGGCGCCGTCCCGCGCCTGGAGGACCAAACCGGTTGCCGACCGACTCATGTAACCAGTATATCTGGTTACGGCGAGAGGGCCGTAGCCGGAGCCCCGCCGGACACGGGAGGACCCGCATGGCCGTGCACTGGAAACTCGTCGTCGACTGCGCCGACCCGCTGCGCCTCGCCCGCTTCTGGGCCGAGGCCCTCGGCTACGAGCAGGAGGACAACAGCGCGCTCATCGAGCGGCTGATCAGCTCACGCACGGGCCTGGTGAGTGACGACGACTGGACCGTGGTCGACGGGCGCAAGGCATGGCGGACCCTCGCCGCCGTGCGCCACCCCGAGGATCCGATGGACGAGAACACCGGCGCCGGGCTCGGCCGCCGCGTGCTCTTCCAGGCCGTACCCGAGTCGAAAACGGTCAAGAACCGGCTCCACATCGACCTGCACTTCGCCCCCGGGGAGCGGGACGCGGAGGTGGCGCGGCTGGAGGGACTCGGTGCCGGCGTGCTGCGGACCGTGGACGAGCCGTCCGGCAGCTGGGTCGTCATGGCCGACCCCGAGGGCAACGAGTTCTGCGTCAACTAGCCCTGCCCCGCAACACGTTCGTCCTGTTTGGTGAGCGCTTGAGCGAGCAGCCCGATCGGTAGGGTCGGCATCGGGCGCGCGACGCGTCAGGACCTTCCGCAGAACGGAGCAGGTGGAGTTGACCGTGGATGTCGCTGTGGTGGTCGGACTCGTCTATGAACCCGGTGGGCAGCGTCTGGACGTGTACCGGCCGGCGACCACGCCGGAGGCTGCGCCGGTCGTGCTCCTCTGGCACGGGAGCGGCCCCGGGGAACGGGACGTTCTCACGCCGCTGGCCCGGGCCGCGGCCTCACTCGGTGTCGTCTGCTTCGTCCCCGACTGGCGGCCGGACGCCCACGACCGCGGGCGCAGTCACCTCCGCGCGTCAGCCGTGTTCGTCAGGGAGAACGCAGCCGATTTCGGTGGTGACACCAGAAGGGTCACGCTCGCCGGCTGGTCCCTGGGAGGCAAGGCCGCGATGGCAGCGGCTCTGGACCCGCATGCGCTCGACGGCCGGCGGCCCCAGGCCGTCGTCGGTGTCGCCGGTGGATACACCGGACCGGACCCGCTGACGGGCCGCGCCCCGCTCGACGAACTGATCAGGTCCGAACCATCGCTGCCCGGCCTCCCCGTCCGGCTGGTCCACGGCTCTGCCGATCCGGTCGTGGACATCCGGCAGTCACGCCGGCTCCACGCGGCTCTCCAGCTCCGGGGCTGGCCGTCCTCGCTCGATGAGCCCGACACCGACCACGCCGGGGTGATCATGACCGAATACGACCCCGAGTCCCGCCGCTGCCGGCCCAGCCACGCCGACCACGCCGTACGAGCCGGAAACCGGACAGCGCACATCCTCGCCCACGCCGCCGGCATCTGACCTCTCGCACATCGGACGGGGCGCGGGCCGTCCCGAGCAGGCACCGCTCCGCCGTCACGGCCGCGCACGCAGGGCGGTTTGGGGCGCGCTGCGGCCGACCAGAAGGATGGTCATGCTGACTCTCGGAACCGTCGTCATGGGTGTGTCCGATGTCGAGCGCGCGGTGCGCTTCTGGCAGGAGGCGCTGGGTTATGTGCTGCGGGACCCCGTCGAGGACGGATGGACCGTGCTGATCCCGGCCGGCCGCCCCGGCCCCGGCCTGGCGCTCACCGTCAGCGAGACGCCCGCGCGGCACCATCCGAGGACCCACCTCGATCTGTACGCCGCCGACGCCGCCGAGCAGGCCGCCGAGGTGGAGCGTCTGGTGTCGCTCGGCGCCGAGCGGGTGGACTGGGACCTCTACCCGGAGGACCCGGATTTCGTCGTGCTCGCCGACCCGGAGGGCAACCGCTTCTGCGTCATCGACACCACCCACGGTTGAGCGACGGCGTTGCGTCGCTTCCGCGACACCGGGCGCACGCCTTCCGCGCGCCTCCCCGCAGGCCGCCCGGTCCGGGGCACACCCGGACCCGGGTCACCGGGCACCGGCACGTCCGCCGGCCGACCGGTCGCGGACGGCCACGACGATCAGCACGGCAGTCCCCGCCAGAACGGGCAGCAGGGCGGCCGGGAGGAGCAGCACCGGCACGTCCGTCCGCGCCTCCGGGCGCCACATCACCGCGCAGGCCGCGGCGGTGGTGAGGCCGATGCAGAAGCCGAGGAAGAGCGTGGCCTTGGCGACCCGGAGGGCGGAGGCGCGGCTGCCCGGCCGGTTCAGCAGGCTCGCCCACGCGGACTCCGGCCCGGCCGCAGCGGCCTCCTCGCGGGTCCTGACCCGCAAGGTGGCCGCCGCCGTGCCCGCCATCGTCACCATGACGCCCGCCTGGACGAAGACCGGGACGAAGGCCGCCGCGACGGATTTCTCCGCCCACGCGTCCACCCCGCCCGGGCCGAAGTGCTGCGGCAGCCACTCGGGGAGCTCCGGATAGACGACGATGCCCCAGACGGTCGTACCGAGGAGCACCACGAGGCCCGGGAGCAGCCACAACCACGGGAAGGGCGGCCGGAGTTCGTCGCTCATACGGTGGACCTTCCCTGGTGTCGGTCGCGGCGGCGGCCGCGGTTCGCATGTCTACGGGCAGCGTGTCCGGGGAGGCGCTCCGGTATGCGGTGCGCGGCCTCCGTGGGCGCGGTGCGGCGGATGGCCTCCCGGATGCGGCACCGCCGCCGGTGGCTGCCGGGCCGCCGCAGGGGCGGGCACGGGCGCGGGGGGCGTCAGGCGGCCGGGCCGTCCGCCGCTCCGGGGCGCGGCCCGTCCCCGTCCAGGCCCTGGTGGACCAGGGAGAGCGTGCGCGCCAGCACCGTATCGGCCGGGGCGCCGCGGTCGACGGCCGTCAGCGCGCCGTGCAGCAGTCCGCCGAGGAGGCCGGCGGTGAGGCCGGGGTCCGGAACGCCCAGGTCCCGTACGGCGTCCCGGAGCGGGGCGGCCTGTTCGTGGTGGAGTTCCAACAGCCGTTCCCGGCAGGCGGGGTGCAGGTCGGAGGCCATCAGGGCGGCGGCGGGCCGGTGGGCGCCCGCCGCCCCGAGCCGGACCATGGTGGTGATGTAGGCGTCGACACGGGCCGCCGGGCCGTCCGCCGCCGCGAGCGCCTCGGCCAGGGCGGCGTTGGCGCGCGGAAACGCCTCTTCGATGATGGTGGCCAGCAGGGCGGCGGCCGAGTCGAAGTACTGGTAGACGCTGGAGCGGGCCAGCCCCGCCCGGGCGCCGACCGCCGCCGGGGTGACGGCGGTGGCGCCCTCCGCGACCAAGATGTCCACCGCCGCCTCGATCAGTGCCTCCCGCTGGCGGGCGCGGTGCTCGGCGACGGTTGCGGCGCTGATCTTCGGCATTCCGGCGGTCTCCAGAAGGGCCGGGTGCGGGGACGGCACCGGGCGCATCGGTCGGGTCAGGTCATCGTCAGACGGCCGTCCAGCATCTCGTACACACGGTCGGCGGCATCCAGTATCGCCGAGTCGTGGGTGACCATGACCGTGGCCGTCCCCCGCTCGTGGGTCTGTTCGGCGAGCAGCCGTACGGCCTCGGTGGCGCGGACCCGGTCCAGCGCCGAGGTGGGCTCGTCCACCAGCAGGACCGCCGGGGAGGTCATCAACGCCCGGGCGAGTCCGGCGCGTTGCCGTTCGCCACCGGAGAGCTGGTGCGGCCGGGCCCCGGCTCGGAGCGTCAGGCCGACTGCCTTGATCAGCTCGTCGGCGCGGGCCCGGGCCGCCGCGTCGAGGCGGCCGTCGATGTGGAGCGGCAGCAGGAGCTGTTCGCGGACGGTCAGCGAGGCCAGCAGGTTGGACTGCTGGAAGACGAAGCCGATGTGGCGGCGGCGGGCAGCGGTCCGCTCCTTGTCGCTCAGGGCGGTGAGTTCCGTGCCGGCGACCTCGACGGTCCCGGAGGTGGGCCGCTGGAGTCCCCCGGCGACGGCGAGCAGGCTGGACTTTCCGGAGCCGGAGGGGCCGACGACGGCGACGAACTCCCCTGGCTCGACGGTGAGCGAGACGTCGTCCAGGGCGGTGACGGCGGTGTCCCCGTCGCCGAGCGCGAGGGTGACGCCGGAGAGGCGGAGCCCGGGCGTCCCGTCGTGCTCCCGGCGCTCCGGGGAGACCGCGGGGCCGGGGGCGGCGGTGGCGTTGACAGCGGCGGAGGCGGAGGCGGAGGCGTTCAACGGTTGGCTCCCAGCGCGGTGAGGGGGTCGACGGCGGTGATGCGGCGGATGGCGACGACGGCGCCCAGGGTGCCGAGGCCGATCAGCAGCCCGGCGGCGGTGGCGACGGCCGGGACGGAGAGGGTGAAGGGCGCCTTGCCGGTCATGGCGCTGCCGAGGGCCAGCCCGACGGCCGTACCGGCGGCGGTGGCGCCGAGCAGCACGGCGACAACCTGCGCGAGGGCGTCCCGCAGGATGTAGCCGGTGGAGGCGCCGAGGGCCTTGAGCAGGGCGATCTCGGCCTTGCGCTGCACGGTCCAGACGGTGAAGAAGGCGCCGACGACCAGGGCGGAGATGGCGTAGAGGAAGCCCTTGATGAGGGCCATGGTGCTGGACTCGGCGAGGTAGCCGGGCGAGGCGCCGTAGGCCTTCTCCATGGTGTCGGCGCGGGTGCCGGTGGCCTGCTCGACGGCGGCGGTGTCCGCGCCGGGCTCCAGCGTGAGGGCGACGGCGGTGGCCTGCTCGCGGGCGGAGGCGGGGAGTTCGCCGGGGAGGCCGTAGTGCACATGGCGCCAGGTGTCGAGGCTCGCGTAGACGACACCGATGTGGCCGTAGGAGACCTTCTCGTCGACGGTGCCGGTGACGGTCAGCTCGACCCCGCTCTTGTCGACGGTGAGGACGTCACCGACGCGGACACCCTCGTCGGCGATCTCCTCGCTGATGACGAATTCCTCGCCGCCGTCCGCGAGCCCCTTGCCGGCGGCGGGCTCGGGGGCGAGAGACGAGTCCGGCTCCATGCCGAAGACGGCGAGGTTGACGGAGGCGCCCTTGGCCGCGCCCTCGGTCACCTCGGCGTTGGCGAGGGCGTTGCCGAAGGGCTCGGCGCGCTCGACGCCGGGCGCCTCCGCCCAGGCCCGCCAGTCCTCCCGCTCCACGGTGGAGCGCGAGAACTGCTCGCTGGCGGCCTTCTCGTCGAAGGCCATGTGGGTCGTGGGCAGGGCGCGGAGCCCGGATATGCCGGCGTCGGCCAGCCCGGAGGCGAGGCCGGAGAGCAGGACGCCGAGGACGGCGATGAGCGCGACCACGGCGCCCATCAGGGCGAAGCGGCCGCGGGCGAACCGCAGATCGCGGAGGGCGAGGAACACGGAGGACTCCCGGTAGGGGGCACGGATGACGCGGCGGCCGCCGGACGGCCCGGCCGGCCGGGCCCCGGGAAACCGGGGCCGCTCGGGCACCGGACACGCGGGCACGGACGCGCTCGGCCACGGACTTTGCCGAACCTTGACGACACACTTGTCGGCATCATAGCCACTCTTCCCGACACCACTGTCGGCACCTCGGCGCACGGAGCCGCCGCAGGCGGTGCACGGGATCCGGCCGAGGCCCGGAAGCCCGGGTGGCTCAACGCCCGGGCACCGGCACCCGGCAGCGGACCTGCTTGCCGACCGGCGTCGCCGTCACGTCCCAGCCGGGAGCGAGCAGGTCCACGATGGGAAGCCCACGGCCGGACTCGGCCTCCGGATCGTCCAGCCGTACGCCGGTACGGCGCGGGCGGGCGGTGCGGTACGGGTCGTGCAGCCGGACCCATACCGCGCCCGGCGCTCCCGCGCCCATGCCCGGTGCGGAGTCCGGCTCCACCTCCACCTCCGCCACCAGCGGCACGTAGTCACCGCAGGCGCGGACCGCGTTGCCGTACAGCTCCGAGAGGACCAGTTGCACGGAGTCCACGAGATCCACGTCCACCCCCGCCCCGCAGAGCGTCTTGTCGACGAGCCGGCGCGTCGCGCTCAAGTGGTGCGGAGTGGCGGAGAGATGGAGCACGAAACCGGCGGGGGTGACGGCGGGATACCAGCCGAGGGCGGGAGACATGCGGACTCCTTGGGAACCGTTCGATGAACCGACCGTCGCGTGAACTCCGCGACCTGAAATCAGCGTGGCCGACCGACTGAAAAATCCGCAAGTTTGTCACCCGAATCGCAAGTTCGGTTCTTTGTTCTCATCACCACCGTCGGGATACCGCTACCATCGGCCACCATGCCGAACGCGCGCCCCCTCCCGACCGTCCGCCGCCGACGCCTCGGAGAAGCCCTCCGCCGGTACCGGCGCGAAGCGGGGATGAGCCTGGACACAGCAGCGGCCGCCATGGGGTGGATCGGCCCGAAGTTGTCCCGCATCGAGACCGCGAACGGCTACATCAAGCCGAACGAAGTCGCACCTCTCCTCAAGACATACGGCGTGCAGGACGCTGAGACGGTCTCGGCGCTGGAAGGACTCGCCAAGGACGCCCGGAAGAAGGGCTGGTGGCAGACCTACAGCGGTGTCGTTGCACCGGCATACGCGGACTACATCTCACTGGAATCGGACGCGGAAGCGATCCGCGCCTACGCCCCGCTCGTCCTGCCCGGGCTGCTGCAGACGGCCGCCTACGCCCGGGAGACGATCGCCGCCAATGCCACACGGCGCAGCCCGGACGAGATCGCCGCGCTCGCAGAGGTCCGCCTCGCCCGCCAGGCAGTTCTGACCCGCCCCGGCAATCCGTTGCAGCTGTGGGCCGTCATCCACGAAGCCGTACTCCACCAGCGATTCCCGGCACGGCCCACCGTGATGCGAGATCAGCTCCGGCGCCTGCTGGACACGGCCGAACTGCCCAATGTCACCCTGCAGATCATGCCGCTGGCCTCGACACCGCATCCCGGCGGAGCCGGAAGCTTCACCCTGGCGTCGTTCCCCGGGCCGATGCCGGAGGTCGTGACCCTGGAGAACCTCATCGGCGCGACTTACGTGGAGGGGGTCGACGAAGTCCGCGTCTTCTCCGATGCCTTCGAACGCATTGTCGCTGCGGCGCTTCCGGTGGACGATACTCAGGCACTGATCGGCGAGTTGGAGGAGAGAAGCCGCGAGTGAAGGATCGGAAATCCGAACTGCACGCCCTGGATCTCTCACACGTCACGTGGCGCAAAGCCAGTGCCAGCGCCGGCGAACACGAATGTGTGGAGATAGCCGAACTGCCCGGTGGCGGACGAGCCGTGCGAGATTCCAAGAATCCTGAGCGGGGGGCGCTGCGCTTCGGCGCCCCGGGATGGGCTGCCTTCCAGGCGAGCCTCGTGGCCGGAAGGCTCTGAGTGCCGGGTGCCAGTGGTCGGGGCGGGTACGGGTCCTCTCCCGCGCCCGCCCAACGCCGACTCGTCACTTCTCTCACCGAACCGGTTGAGCGCCCCTTGCCAGGCTCCCGAGCTTGTCCATCGCGTCGGCCGGTTCGGCGCAGTCGGCCGATTCCTCTGGCTGCAGAGGCCCTCGGATCCGACTCCCCCGGGTGCACGGCGCGCCCACAGCCCGGCGGGCACATGGACAAGCCCCACGCATCCCCACCGTGATTCACTGCTGCCGGACGGTGACCCACGGCAGTGCGACATGACACGAAGGCGACATGACACGAAGGGAAGACGCCGTGCCCCATGAGGTCGATGAGTCGTTCTTGGCGCTGCCCCTGCGCGCGCTCGCGGACGCCGCGCTGGCGCGGGCCCGCGCGCTGGGTGCCACGCACGCGGACTTCCGGCTGGAGCGGGTGCGCAGCGCCGCGTGGCGGCTGCGGGACGCCCGGCCGGCCGGGTCGTCCGACACCACGGACCTGGGCTACGCGGTCCGGGTGGTGCACGGCGGGGCCTGGGGCTTCGCCTCCGGAGTCGACCTGACGATGGACGCCGCCGCCCGGGTGGCGAGCCAGGCCGTGGAGATGGCCAAGCTGTCGGCCCGGGTGATCGCGGCCGCCGGCTCGGACGAGCGGGTCGAGCTGGCCGCCGAGCCGGTGTACGCCGACCGGACCTGGGTGTCGTCCTACGAGACCGACCCCTTCACCGTGCCGGACGCCGAGAAGACGGGGCTGCTCGCCGAGTGGAGTTCGCGGCTGCTGGCCGCCCCCGCCGTCTCCCACGCGGACGCCTCGCTCCTCACCGTCCACGAGAACAAGTTCTACGCGGACACCGCCGGCACGACGACCACCCAGCAGCGCGTCCGGCTGCACCCGGAGCTGACCGCCGTGGCCGTGGACCCGGAGAGCGGCGAGTTCGAGTCGATGCGGACCATCGCGCCGCCCGTCGGGCGCGGCTGGGAGTACCTGACCGGCGGAGGCGGCTGGGACTGGGACGCCGAGCTGGCCGAGATCCCGGAGCTGCTCGCCGAGAAGATGCGCGCCCCGGGTGTCGACCCCGGGCGGTACGACCTTGTCGTACATCCCTCCAATCTCTGGCTGACCATCCATGAGTCGATCGGACATGCCACCGAGCTGGACCGGGCCCTCGGCTACGAGGCCGCGTACGCCGGCACCTCCTTCGCCACCTTCGACCGGCTCGGCACGCTGGCTTACGGCTCGGAGCTGATGAACGTCACCGGCGACCGCACCGCCGAGCACGGCCTGGCCACCGTCGGCTACGACGACGAGGGCGTGGCGGCCCAGTCCTGGAACCTGGTGAAGGACGGCACCCTCGTCGGCTACCAGCTCGACCGCCGCATCGCGAAGCTCACCGGCTTCGAACGCTCCAACGGCTGCGCCTACGCGGACTCCCCCGCCCATGTGCCGGTCCAGCGGATGGCCAACGTGTCGCTGCGGCCCGCGCCGGACGGCCCGTCGACCGAGGAGCTGATCTCCGGGGTCGAACGCGGCATCTACGTCGTGGGCGACCGCTCCTGGTCCATCGACATGCAGCGCTACAACTTCCAGTTCACGGGGCAGCGCTTCTTCCGGATCGAGAACGGGCGGCTCGCGGGCCAGCTGCGCGATGTCGCGTACCAGGCGACGACCACCGACTTCTGGGGGTCGATGAAGGCCGTCGGCGGCCCGGAGACGTATGTGCTCTGCGGCGCGTTCAACTGCGGCAAGGCCCAGCCGGGGCAGGTCGCGGCCGTCTCGCACGGCTGCCCCTCGGCCCTCTTCGAAGACGTCAGCATTCTCAACACCGCTCAGGAGGCCGGTCGATGAGCACGGTGAATCCCGCGAGCGGCAAGCCGCACGAGATCGTCGAACGGGCGCTGGAGCTGTCCCGCGCCGACGGCTGCGTCGTCATCGCCGACGAGCACTCCGGCGCCAATCTGCGCTGGGCGGGCAATGCCCTGACGACCAACGGCGTCACCCGGGGCCGCACCCTCACCGTCATCGCCACCGTCGGCGGCGCGGAGGGCACCGCCTCGGGCGTGGTCTCGCGCTCCGCCGTCACCGCGGACGACCTGGAGCCGCTGGTTCGGGCCGCGGAGGCCGCGGCGCGGGAGGCCGGGCCGGCCGAGGACGCCCAGCCGCTGGTCGAGGGGGTGCCGGAGTCGCCGGACTTCACGGAGCCCCCGGCCGAGACCTCCTCCGGGGTGTTCGCGGCCTTCGCCCCGGCGCTCGGGGAGTCCTTCGCGCGGGCCCGCGCCGGCGGCCGCGAGCTGTACGGCTTCGCCGCCCACAACCTCACCTCCAGCTACCTGGGCACCTCCACCGGCCTCCGCCTCCGCCACGACCAGCCCACCGGCACCCTCGAACTCAACGCCAAGTCCCCGGACCGCACCCGCTCCGCCTGGGCGGGCCGTCCCACCCGCGACTTCCGCGACGTCGACCCGCTCGCCCTGGACGCGGAGCTGGCGCGCCGGCTGGCCTGGGCGGAGCGCCGCGTCGAGCGGCCCGCCGGCCGCTACGAGACGCTGCTGCCGCCCACCGCCGTGGCCGATCTGCTGATCTACCAGCAGTGGTCCGCCACCGCCCGGGACGCGGCCGAGGGCCGGACCGTCTTCTCCAAGGCCGGCGGCGGCACCCGCGTCGGCGAGAGGCTGTCCGGGCTGCCGCTCACCCTGCGCAGCGACCCGCGCGAACCCGGCCTGGAGTCCGCGCCGTTCGTCCTGGCGCACTCCTCGGGCGACGACGCCTCCGTCTTCGACAACGGCCTGCCCCTCGAACCCACCGAGTGGCTGCGGGGCGGGGAGCTGAACCGGCTGATCACCACCCGGCACACCGCGGGGCTGACCGGTCTGCCGCTCGCCCCGGGCATGGACAACCTCGTCCTGGACGCGGGCGGCAGCCGCTCCCTGGACGAGATGGTGGCGGCCTCCGGCCACGACGGGCCCTGTCTGCTGCTGACCTGCCTCTGGTACATCCGCGAGGTGGACCCGGCGACGCTGCTGCTCACCGGGCTGACCCGGGACGGCGTCTATCTCGTCGAGAAGGGCGAGGTCACCGCCGAGGTGAACAACTTCCGCTTCAACGAGTCGCCGGTCTCGCTGCTGGGCCGGGCGACGGAGGCGGGCGTCACCGAGCGCACCCTCCCCCGGGAGTGGGGCGACTGGTTCACCCGGGCCGCGATGCCGGCGCTGCGCGTCCCGGACTTCCACATGAGCTCGGTCAGCCGGGGGGTGTGAGCGGGCCCCTCTAGACTGACCCCCGACCTCTCCCCTTCGATCCGCGGGAACGACACGATGACACGCCTCGGCGACTCCGTCACGCGCACCAGCGAACTGCTGGCGCAGGACCTCTCCTCCGACCAGGCCGTGGAGCGGCTGCTCACGGAGACGAAGGCCAGGCGCTATCTGGACCTGTCCGACCTGCCGGCGAAGGAGCAGGCGGAGCTGATCGGCGCCCGCTGCGTCGAGGTGCTGCCGGGGGTGGAGCAGCTCGCCGCGCGGATCGAGGAGCGCCGCGCGGAGGGCCGGGGCCTCCACATCAAGCTGGGCATCGACCCGACGGCGGCCGATGTGCATCTGGGGCACGCCGTGCCGGTGATCGTCCTCAGCCGTTTCCAGCGGATGGGGCATGACGTCACCCTGCTCATCGGGGACTTCACCGCCAAGATCGGCGACCCCTCGGGCCGTACGGCGGAGCGCCCGCCGCTGACGGACGAGGAGATCGCCGCCAACCTCGCCGGGTACCGGCAGCAGGTGCGGCCGTTCTTCGACTTCGAGAAGGTCAGCTTCCGGCAGAACAGCGAGTGGCTGTCCCCGTACACCTTCCCCGAGCTGCTGGAACTGCTGTCCCAGGTGCCGGCCTCGCAGCTGCTCCAGCGCGAGGACTTCCGCAACCGGCTGGCCGCCGGCTCCGGGCTGACCATGTCGGAGCTGCTCTACCCGATCGCGCAGGCCCTGGACTCCGTGGCGCTGGACTGCGATGTGGAGGTGGGCGGCTCGGACCAGCTGCTGAATCTGCAGATGGGCCGGAAGCTGATGGAGCTGCGCGGGCAGCGGCCGCAGCTCGTGCTGACGATGCCGCTGATCGAGGGCACGGACGGCACCGGCGCCAAGATGTCCAAGTCCAAGGGCAACTACGTCGGGCTGACCGCCGCGGCCGACGATGTCTTCGGCAAGATCATGTCGGTGCCGGACCGGCTGATGGAGCCGTACCTCAAGGCGTGGACCGAGTGGACGGACGAGGAGATCGAGCTCGCCCTCGGCCGGGTCGCGGACCGCGTGCTGCATCCGATGGATCTCAAGAAGGTGCTGGCCGGCGAGGTGGTCGCGGCGCTCCACGGGGTGGAGGCGGCGATGGCCGCGCGGGCCGGGTTCACCGCGCAGTTCTCGCGGCGGAGCTTCTCGGACGTCGGGGAGCTGCCGGGGGTCGATGTGGCCGAGCACGGCACCGAGACCGTGGCGGTGGTCCTGACGAAGGTGCTGGAGTTCACCCCCAGCGTCTCGGCGGCGCGGCGGATCGCCAAGCAGAACGGGCTGCGGCTGGTGGTGGAGACCGAGAACGGCCAGCGGGCCGTCGTCCTGTCCGAGGCCGCGGCCGCCCGCCCGCTGGGTGAGGTGCTGGCCGAGTCACTGGCCGAGGCCGGGGCCATCGGCGCCGCGGAGATCTACCTCAAGGCGGGGCGGAAGCTCGCCCGGGTGACGGACGCCTGAGCCCGGCCGAGGACCGGTGGATCCCGTGCCGGGCATGTGACGCGCGTGCCGACGTGCCGGGCGGGTCCTGGTCCGGTGTCAGCGGCCCTTCAGCGGCCCGGTGCGCGCTCCGTGCGCCGGGCCGCCGGGCCGCCCACGCCTCACATGCCTCACGCCCTTTCGCGGTGATGTGTCCCGCCGCGCATCCTGGCCCAGAGCGGGGCCACCAGGGCGACGACCAGGATGGCTCCGGCCAGCTGGAAGGCGTGCCTCCACCAGTCGATGCCGCTGGTCGTCTCCACGCCCACGGCCCGGGCCAGGGCGTTGCCGCCCACCGCGCCGAGCATGCCGCAGATGACGGTCAGCCAGAGCGGGATGTTCTGCCTCCCGGGGAGGATGCCCCGGGCGAGCACGCCCAGGACCAGGCCCAGGATGATCGCCCACAACCAGCCCATGGTCACTCCTTCTCGTACGTCGGTGTGAACCCGTCCCCGCCAGTCTCCGCCCGGTTGTCCTACGCCGCATGTCGGAGGTGGGACTACGCGGTCCGGCGCAGTGCCTCCCGGCGGGCCGGGCCGGTACCCCCGGGGTGGTCCCGGGCCGGCCCGGCGTACCGTGGACGGAACGCCGGTCTCGGGGTGCCCGGCACGGACTCAGGTGGTGGAACGCGATGCGGAAGAATAAGGAGACGCAGGTCTTCCGGATCACCGGGGCCCGGCAGGGGCTGGCCGACGATGTGCGGGGGCGGCAGCGGCGCTATGTGATCTCGATGTCGGTGCGCACGGTCTCGGTGGTGCTCGCGGCGGTCCTCTGGAATGTGGAACGGCATGTCGCGGTGGTCGCGCTCGTCCTGGGTGTGCTGCTGCCGTACATCGCCGTGGTGATCGCCAACGGGGGGCGGGAGAACGCCGTCGCCCTGCCGTCCGCGTATCTGACGGAACCGGTCCGGCCGGTGCTGGAGGGCAGGCCGGTGGACGGCCGCCCGGAACCCGGGCCGGAATCGGGCGCGGAGGCGGCCGGTGCCCGGGAGGACGGGGAACCGGGCGGGGGGAACGGAGCGGAGGGGCCCCGCGACGGCGGGTGAAACGGTCCGCCAAGCTCAAGAAATGCTCAGATCAATCATGCGGTTCCAGTGCACCGGCGTGTGTCCGCCGTGCCATACTGCGTACGCGCTCCGCATCCCCCGTCGGGGCGACGGACCGACGCCGGGCGGCTCCCCCCGTGGCTGCCCGGCGTCGCCATGTCCGAACCGGCGGCTCCGCTTCCGCCCTCCCCGGCGTCCTGTCACGGGCCCCCGGCCATAGGCTGGGGCCGTGAACGCTCCCCAGGACCCCCCGCTCCCCCCGCGCGCCGAACCGTCCGGCGACGGCCCTCCCCCGTGCTCCGCCAAGGGCTGCCGGGCCCCGGCCGTCTGGGTGCTGGCCTGGAACAACCCCAAGCTGCACACCCCGGAGCGGCGCAAGACCTGGCTGGCCTGCGAGGAGCACCGCGAGCATCTGTCGTCGTTCCTCGGGGCCCGCGGTTTCCTCAAGGACGTGGTGCCGTTCGCCGACTGGGAGAGCTCCCGGGCGGACGCGCGGACGGAGGGAACCGGGAACGCCGGGGGAAGCGGCCCCTCAGCCGCCGATCGCTGACATCGGGCGCTGCGGCTGGAGGAAGGACGGATCGTCCAGGCCGGAACCGGCCTTCTTGCCCCACATCGCCGTGCGCCACAGCCGGGCGATCTCCTCGTCCGGTGCCCCGGAGCGGAGCGCGCCGCGCAGATCCGACTCCTCGCGGGCGAAGAGGCAGGTGCGCACCTGGCCGTCGGCGGTGAGCCGGGTGCGGTCGCAGGCCCGGCAGAAGGGGCGGGTCACGGAGGCGATGACGCCCACGCGAGCGGGGCCGCCGTCCACCAGCCAGCGCTCGGCGGGCGCGGAGCCGCGCTCGTCCTCGCCCTCGGCGGTGAGCTGGAAACGGGTGCGGAGGCTCGCCAGGATCTCCCCGGCGGTGATCATGCCGTCCCTGGTCCAGCCGTGCTGGGCGTCGAGCGGCATCTGCTCGATGAAGCGCAGTTCGTAGCCGTGTTCGACGGCCCAGGCGAGCAGGTCGGGCGCCTCGTCGTCGTTGAGACCCGGCATCAGGACGGTGTTGACCTTGACGGGGTCGAGGCCGGCGGCGCGGGCGGCCTCCAGGCCCCGGAGGACGTCCCGGTGACGGTCGCGGCGGGTCAGGGTGCGGAAGACCTCGGGCCGCAGGGTGTCGAGGGAGACGTTGACCCGGTCGAGGCCGGCGTCGCGCAGGGCGCCGGCGGTGCGCTCCAGCCCGATGCCGTTGGTCGTGAGGGACATCCTGGGGCGGGGCTCCAGGGCGGCGCAGCGCTCGACGATCCCGGCCAGCCCGGGACGGAGCAGCGGCTCGCCGCCGGTGAAGCGGACCTCCTCGACCCCGAGGTCGGTGACGGCGATGCCGATGAGCCGGACGATCTCGTCGTCCGTGAGCAGGTCCGGCTTGGCCAGCCACTGGAGGCCCTCTTCGGGCATGCAGTAGGTGCAGCGGAGATTGCAGCGGTCGGTGAGGGACACGCGCAGGTCGGTGGCGACCCGTCCGAAGGTGTCGATGAGCATGAAAGCGGCCCCTCCCACGGGTTCCTGCGGACGCGGAGTCCGGGGCCGAGGCTCCGGGCTCCGTTCCGTGCAGGGTACGCGACTCCGGTGACATTCGAGTTGTCCACCGGGGCCGCGCACCCCGCTCCGTGGTGGGGGCCGCTCTCACCCTCGCGGGTGCGGTGCTGTGATCAGTTGATCAGTGGGCGTGCGTACCGGTGAGGGAACGCACCTCCAGCTCCGCGTACTTGTCGATGTTCGGCTGCTCCTTGGAGAGCAGGGTGCCGACCCAGCCGAGCAGGAAGCCCAGCGGGATGGAGATCAGACCGGGGTTCGACAGCGGGAACCACTGGAAGTCGACACCGGAGAACATCGAGCTGTCCTTACCGGAGACGACCGGCGAGAAGACCACCAGCAGCACCGAGGACGCCAGACCGCCGTAGATCGACCACAGCGCGCCCTGGGTGGTGAAGCGCTTCCAGAAGAGGCTGTAGAGGATGGTGGGGAGGTTGGCCGAGGCGGCGACCGCGAAGGCGAGCGCGACCAGGAAGGCCACGTTCAGGTCGCGGGCGAACACACCGAGGAAGATGGCCGCGCCGCCGATGCCGACGGTGGACCAGCGGGCCGCGCGGACCTCCTCCTTCTCGGAGGCATTGCCCTTGCGGATGACGTTGACGTACAGGTCGTGCGCGAAGGACGACGAGGACGCCAGGGTCAGGCCGGCGACCACCGCGAGGATGGTGGCGAAGGCGACCGCGGAGATGACGGCCAGCAGGATGGCGCCGCCCGCGGAGCCCGCGCCGCCACCGATCTCCTGCGCGAGGAGGGGTGCCGCCGTGTTGCCCGCCGCGTTCGACTCTATGATCGTTTCCTGCTTGAGCAGCGCCGCGGCACCGAAGCCCAGGGCGATGGTCATCAGGTAGAAGCCGCCGATGATGCCGATGGCCCAGTTCACGGACTTCCGCGCGACCCGGGCGGTCGGCACCGTGTAGAAGCGGATCAGGATGTGCGGGAGACCGGCGGTGCCGAGCACGAGGGCGAGACCGAGCGAGATGAAGTCGATCTTCGTCATCGAGTCGACGCCGTACTTGAGGCCGGGCTCCAGGAAGGCCGCGCCCTTGCCGCTGTTCTCCGCCGCGGCGCCGAGCAGCGAGGAGATGTTCCAGTTGAACTTGAACATGACCAGCGCCGTGATCAGGAGAGTACCCGCGATCAGCAGCACCGCCTTGATCATCTGGACCCAGGTGGTGCCCTTCATGCCGCCGATGGCGACATAGAGGATCATCACGATGCCGACCAGGATCACGATGGCGATCTTGCCGGCCTCGGAGCTGATGCCGAGGAGGAGCGCCACCAGGGCGCCCGCGCCGGCCATCTGGGCGAGCAGGTAGAAGATCGAGACCACGATGGTGGAGACACCGGCCGCGGTGCGGACCGGGCGCTGCCGCATACGGAAGGCGAGCACGTCACCCATGGTGAACCGGCCGGAGTTGCGGAGCGGCTCGGCGACGAGCAGCAGCGCGATCAGCCAGGCGACGAGGAAGCCGATCGAGTAGAGGAAGCCGTCGTATCCGAAGAGGGCGATGGCGCCCGCGATACCCAGGAAGGACGCCGCCGACATGTAGTCGCCGGAGATCGCCAGACCGTTCTGGAAACCGGTGAAGGAGCGGCCGCCGGCGTAGAAGTCGGTGGCGTCCTTCGTCTGCCGGCCGGCCCAGATGGTGATGCCGAGGGTGGCGAGGACGAACGTCACGAAGAGGCTGATGATCAGAACGCGGTGCTCACTGGCGTCACCGGCAGCCAGCACCGTGGCCGTGTCGAGGGAGAGAGTTCTCATGCCTGACCCTCCAGACGAGCCTTGATCGCGTCAGCCTTCGGGTCGAGCTTCGCCTCGGCGTGGCGGGAGTACCACCAGGCGATGAGGAAGGTGCTCACGAACTGCGCCACGCCCAGGACGAAGGCGACGTTGATGTTCCCGAGGAGCTTGGTGCCCATGAAACCGCCCGCGTAGCTGGACAGCAGCACGTACAGGAAGTACCAGGTGATGAAGGCAATGGTCAGCGGGAACGCGAAGGAGCGGTGTGCGTGGCGCAGTTCAGCGAATTCGGCACTCTCCTGCGCCTCGCGGTACGCCACGGCGCCGAGCGCCGTTCTCTGCGTGTAGTCGTTCCCCTGGGGCGGGGGCGATGCGGTGTCCACGGGCTCTCCAGTGGGTGTAGCTGAGACGGAACGTTGGCACTGAGTGACAGATCACTTCGGCGCCGGACTCGGCATGTTAGGCGCGTTCTCAGCCATTCGAACAGAGGGTTGCCATTTCAATTTCGCATGATCTGCCGATGGGCGCTCTCACCAGCGGTGGATCACCTCATCGTTACAGCACGAACACGCTGATCAGAGCCCTTTGCCCCTCTTGCGGCCGACGGCTGGACGGCCGTGTGCGGGCGCTCGGCCCCCCAGTTCCGGTCATTCTTGTGGCACGCGGGGTCACCAGGGCGAACGTGTCCGGCGGCGCCCGCGGGGGCCCGGCGAGACAGAACCGAACACCGAGGGTTACCGCGCGTATACCGGGGTGAGGTGCGCGGGGCGGTGCGCGGTCCGGTCCGGGGGGCCTCGCCGGACCGTCCGGGCCGGAGGGGCAGCCTTCTTGGCCCAGGCGGTCCAATCCGCAGCGAAAGCCCGACTTTCCGTCAGATTCAATTGATCAGATCGGTTGTTCGACGCTAGCTTCCGCTGTCATGCACCCGTCCACGCGCGACCCGCGTGCGGACGGACCCACGGATGATGTGGAGAACCCATGGTTCATCTCCGCTCCAGACGCTCGCGCGCTCTCGCCCTGCCTCTCGGGCTCGCGCTGGCGGCGTCTGTCGGATTCCTGCCCGGTGCCGCTTCCGCCTCGCCACACGAGACGCCGGCGAAGACGGCGGCCGCGGAGGGCCCGTTGCTCTCGTACGTGGTGAACACCGCCCCCGGCCGGCGTGCGGTCGCCCGGGTGGAGCGGGCCGTCACCCGGGCCGGCGGCACGGTCGTCACCAGCCACGACCGGATCGGCGTGATCGTCGCCCATGCGGCCGACCCGGAGTTCGGCGCCACGCTGCGCGCCGTCGAGGGCGTCCACTCGGCCGGTGCCACCCGCACCGCGCCGCTGAGGTCCGCCGCCACCACCGAGGTCGGCCGGCCCGAGAAGGTCCGCGAGCCCGCCGCCGCGCTGCGCGGCGCGGCGGCCGCGGAGGGCCGGGAGCCGCTGGAGTCCCTGCAGTGGGACATCCCCGCCGTCAAGGCGGACCGCGCGGCCGAGGTCAACCCGGGCAGCCGCAAGGTGACGGTCGCGGTGATCGACACCGGCGTGGACGACACCCACCCGGACCTGGCGCCCAACTTCTCCCGCCGCCAGTCGGCGAACTGCGTCGGCGGCGTCCCGGACACCAGCCCCGGCGCCTGGCGTCCGTACACCTCCGGGGACTACCACGGCACGCACGTCGCCGGTTCGATCGCGGCGGCCCGCAACGGCGTCGGCGTCGCCGGCGTGGCGCCGAACGTGCGGCTCTCCTCGATCAAGGTGAGCGAGCCCGACACCAGTCTGTTCTTCGCCGAGGCGGTGGTCTGCGCGTTCGTCTTCGCCGCCGACCGCGGTGTCGAGGTCACCAACAACAGTTATTACGTGGACCCGTGGCTCTTCGCCTGCGCGGACCAGCCGGACCAGAAGGCCATCCGCGAGGCGGTCGGCCGTGCGGCGGCGTACGCCCAGCGCAAGGGCGCGGTGAACGTGGCCTCGGCGGGCAATTCGAACATGGACCTCGCCGCGGACTCCCTCACCGACGACTCCAGCCCGAACGACACCACCCCGGTCGAGCGGGAGATCGACCCGGGCGAGTGCTGGGACATCCCCGCCCAGCTGCCGGGGGTCGTCACCGTCGCCGCGACCGGCGTCCAGTCCCTCAAGTCGTACTACTCGAACTACGGCCTCGGCCAGATCGACGTCGCGGCCCCGGGCGGCGACAAGTACCAGGTGCCCGAACTGCCCGCGAAGGACGGCCGGATCCTCTCCACCATGCCGGACGGCGACTACGCCTATCTGCAGGGGACGTCGATGGCCGGCCCGCATGTCGCCGGGGTCGCCGCGCTGGCGATGAGCGCGCGTCCGGACGCGAGCCCGCAGGAGGTGCAGTGGCTGCTCAAGGCCGGTGCCGACAACCCGGGTTGCCCGTCGGAGCCGTACGACCCGGACGGTGACGGCAAGATCAACGCCGAGTGCGAGGGCACCGAACACATCAACAGTTTCTACGGCTTCGGCATCGTCGACGCCCTGGACGCGGTAAAGAAGTGATGCGGCGCACCGGTTGCCCCGGCGGCACCCGACGCTCCCGACACACTGCCTGTACCGCCGGCATCCGCCGTCCCGACCGCCCTGTTCTTTCCGATGAAGTGGAGACCTCATGACCATGACGCCGCTATCCGCACGGTCGCGCCGTGCCGTGGCCATACCGGCGGGCATGGCCCTGGCCGCCGCACTCGCCGTGCTGCCCGGCCCGGCCAGCGCCGCCCCGGCCGACGGCGGCGCGGAGACCACCGCGCGGACCGCCGCGGAAGGCGAGTCCCTGAGCTACGTCGTCAACGTCCGCCCGGGCAAGGGCACGAGCGCGAGGGTCGGGAAGGCGATCGCCAGGGCGGGCGGCACGATCGTCCAGGCGTACGACAAGATCGGCGTGATCGTCGTCCACGCGTCGGACCCCGGCTTCGCCGGCAAGATCCGCGGTGTGAAGGGCGTCCAGTCGGCCGGTGCCACCCGCACCGCGCCCCTGTCCTCGGCCACCACCACCGACGTGGGCGCCCCGCAGGAACTGACGCCCAGCCAGATGAAGGCCGCGGAGGCCAAGGCGGAGGAGGACGAGGATCCGCTGCAGCCGCTCCAGTGGGACCTGCCCGCCATCAAGGCGGACCGGGCTCACGAGGTGTCCCTCGGCAGCGACAAGGTGACCGTCGCAGTGATCGACACCGGCGTGGACGACACCCACCCGGACCTGGCGCCGAACTTCGACCGCGAGGCGTCCGTCAACTGCGTGGCCGGCAAGCCGGACACCAGCGACGGCGCCTGGCGCCCGGGCGAGGGCGAGAGTCCGCACGGAACGCACGTCGCGGGGGAGATCGCCGCCGCGAAGAACGGCGTCGGCGTCACCGGTGTCGCCCCGGGTGTCAAGGTCTCCGGCATCAAGGTGTCGACCGTGGACGGCTGGTTCTACACGGAGGCCGTCGTCTGCGGCTTCATGTGGGCGGCCGAACACGGCGTCGAGGTGACCAACAACAGCTACTACGTCGACCCGTGGATGTTCAACTGCACGGACGACCCCGACCAGAAGGCGCTGGTGGAGGCGCTCACCCGGGCGACCCGCTACGCGGAGCGCAAGGGCGCGGTCAATGTCGCCGCGGCCGGCAACTCCAACTTCGACCTGGCGTCGGACTCGATCACCGACGCCTCCAGCCCGAACGACTCCACCCCGGTCGAGCGCGACATTGACCCGAGCGTGTGCCCGGACATCCCGACCCAGCTCCCCGGCGTGGTCACCGTCTCCTCGACCGGGGCCAAGGGGCTCAAGTCCTCGTTCTCCAACTACGGCAAGGGGGTCATCGACATCGCGGCACCGGGCGGTGACAGCACCGCCTACCAGCCGCCGGAGGCGCCGGCGACCAGCGGGCTGATCCTCGGCCCGCTGCCGGGCGGCCGCTACGGCTACATGGCCGGCACGTCCATGGCCTCCCCGCATGTCGCGGGTGTTGCCGCGCTGATCAAGAGCACCCACCCGTGGGCGCCGCCGGCGGTGGTCAAGGCCCTGCTCAAGGCCGAGGCGGACCGGAAGTCCTGCACCGACCCGTACGACATCAACGGCGACGGCGAGGCGGACGCGGTCTGCGAGGGCGGCCGGTACGGCAACGGCTTCTACGGAGCCGGGCTCACCGACGCCCTGGACGCGGTGAAGCGCTGACCCCTTGAGGGGAGTTCAGCCCCGGAGGGCCGGGCGGCCGCGGCGCCGCCCGGCCCTCCGGCCGTTCGCCTCCCCGGTGACGCCCCGCGGCTACTCGCCGGCCGGTACGGCGCCCGGCGCCGCGGCCGGCACCGCGCCCGGCGGCACCACCGCGGCCGGCACCGCGACGGCCGCCGGCTCCGGCTCCGGCTGCCAGCCGGGCCCGCGCAGCACCCGCCCGGCGCGTTCGCGCCAGCTCCGGGCGGCGCGCAGGTCCCGGGCGATGGCCACGTACTCGTGGGTGGCCACCCGCAGCGGGTTGTAGGTGCTGATGTTCTTCGTCAGCCCGTAGACGGGACGCTCCACCTCGGCCGCGAAGGAGCCGAACAGCCGGTCCCAGACGATGAGGATGCCGCCGAAGTTGCGGTCCAGGTAGCTGCCCTGCGAGGCGTGGTGCACCCGGTGGTGGGAGGGCGTGTTGAGGACGAACTCCAGCGGCCGGGGCAGCTTGCCGATCCGCTCGGTGTGGATCCAGAACTGGTAGACGAGGCTGACCGAGGAGAGGAAGGCCAGCACCGCCGGGTGCACACCGCAGGCGATCATCGGCAGGTAGAACGGCCAGGAGGTGAGGCTCGTCCAGGGCTGGCGCAGCGCCGTGGAGAGGTTGAACTTCCGGCTGGAGTGGTGCACCACGTGGCAGGCCCAGAGGATGCGGATCACGTGGTGGCCGCGGTGGGACCAGTAGTAGAAGAAGTCCTGGGCGACCACCAGGAGCAGCACCGTCCACCACACGGTGGGCACCCGCAGCGGCGTCAGCTCGTAGACGGCCGTGTAGACCGCGACAATCGGGATCTTCCACAGCAGGTCGAACACCAGGCTGCCGAGGCCCATACCGATGCTGGTGGCGGCGTCCTTGGTCTCGTAACCGGCGGAGTCCTCGTCGGGGTGCAGCCGGTAGCTCACCGCCTCCACGACGGTGAGCAGCACGAAGGCGGGGATCGACCACAGCACGACGTCGGGAAGGTTTGGCATGTACGCACGATAGGACCACCGCGCCGGTGCCGCCAGAGGTGGTTACCGAGCAGTATTTTCTTCTTTCCGGCCCTCCCCCGCGGCACGGCCGGACCGCCCTCGGCGCCGGGGCCGGCCGACACCGCGTCAGCACCCGGCCCGCGCGCCGCCGACTCCCGTACCGGAGCCGCGAGTTGAGGGCCCGGCCCGGCCCGGACACCGGTTCGGATCCGGCCCCGGGCCCGGGGCGCGGCGGCGATGTCGGCGGGGCCCCGTATTCTCAGTGACCATGCTCGAAGACCGCACGGCAGCCCCGCCCCTCATCGGGCGGCAGGCCGTTCCGACGCCCCCGACCGCCTGGCCCCCGGCGTATCCGCAGGGCTATGCCGTGGTCGACGTCGAGACCACCGGTCTCGCCCGGGACGACCGCATCGTGTCGGCCGCCGTCTACCGGCTCGACGCGCGGGGCGAGGTGGAGGACCACTGGTACACCCTGGTCAATCCGGAGCGCGACCCCGGACCGGTGTGGATCCACGGTCTGACGAGCGACGTCCTCGAAGGCGCCCCGCTCTTCCCGGAGATCGCCCAGGAGCTCGCCGCGCGGCTCGACGGCCGGGTGCTCGTCGCGCACAACGCCATGTTCGACTGGTCGATGCTGGCCCGGGAGTACGCCCGTGCGGGCGGCGCCGCCCCGGTGCGGCAGCGGCTGTGCACCATCGCGCTGGCCAAGGAGCTGCGGCTGCCGCTGCCCAACCACAAACTGGAGTCGCTCGCCGCGCACTACGGCGTCGAACAGCGCCACGCCCACCACGCCCTGGACGACGCCCGGGTGCTCGCCGAGGCGTTCCAGCCCAGTCTGCATCTGGCGGCCGGTAGCGGTGTGGACCTGCCGCTGCACACCTGCCGGCCGCTCACCGAGTGGCAGGACAGCCCCTCCCCGTCCGCGGGGGCGCGCAGCTCGTACCGTCCGGCGAGCTGGCGGCCCAGCCGCAAGCGCCCGCCCTGCCCGTATCCGAATCCCGGCCGGTACGAGCCGGGCGGGCGGCTCATCCAGGGGATGCGGGTCGCCTTCTCCGGTGACACCTCCGTGGACCGCGAGCTGCTGGAGGACCGGGCCACCGAGGCCGGCCTGCATGTCGCGACGAGCGTCTCCCGGCTCACCAGCCTGCTGGTGACCAACGACCCGGACGCGGCCACCTCCAAGGCCGTCCGGGCCCGGTCCGTCGGCACCCCCGTCGTCGACGAGGCCGCGTTCATGCAGCTGCTGGGCGACGTCGCCCCGCAGGAAGCCGCCCCGCAGGAAGCCGCCCCGCAATCAGGTGAATGAGGCGCGACGCGCCCGCCGCACGCCCCCCGTCCGATGCCGTGCGCCCGCAGTCTGTGGCGCATGGCCAGATGCGAGGTATGCGGAAACGACTACGGCATGAGCTTCGAGGTGCACGCGCAGGGCGACGTGCACGTATTTGACTGTTTCTCCTGCGCCATCCACCGCATGGCGCCGATCTGTGAGCACTGCGACTCCCGGATCATCGGCCAGGGCACGGAGGCGGACGGGCACTTCTACTGCGGTGCCCACTGCGCCCGCGCCGAGGGGAAGGTGGGCCTGGTCGACCACGTCTGATCACGGCCGCCTGGGGCCGGCGCCGCGCCCGCCCCCGCGCCGCCGCCGGCCTCGCGCCGCCGCCCCGCCCGGGCCCGCCGGGCCCCCTACCGTCCCGCACCCCGCGACCGAGTTGTACGGTCGTGGGGTGTACCGCTTCCTGTTGACCCGGCAGTGGGTGATCCTCACCCTCGTGGCGCTGCTCCTCATCCCCGTGATGGTCGAGCTGGGATTCTGGCAGCTCCACCGCCATGAGAACCGGGTCGCGCACAACCGGCTGATCGAGCGGAACCTCGAGGCCCGCCCCGCGCCCGTGACCGAGCTGACCTCGCCGGGCCATGTGGTGCCGAAGGACGACTACTGGCGGAGCGTGACGGCCACCGGTTCCTTCGACACCCGGAACGAGGTCGTGATCCGCCAGCGGACCGCCCCGGACGGCGACCGCATCGGCTACTTCGTGCTGACCCCGCTGCTCCTCGGCGACGGCCGCGCCGTCCTCGTCAACCGCGGCTGGATCGAAACGGGCACGGACCTCACCGCCTTCCCCGAGATCCCGGCCCCGCCCGCCGGGGAGGTCACCGTCACCGGCCGCCTCATGGGCGACGAGACCACCGAGGCCAGCGGCATCAAGGACAAGCGGGGACTGCCCGACCGGCAGTTCATGCTGATCAACAGCGCCCAGCAGGCCGAGCGGCTGGACCGGGAGGTGCTGGGCGGCTACATCGAGCTGGTGGAGCCGGCCGCCGCGAGCCCCCGGCCCCTCGACGAACCCGACCACGACGGCATCGGCGTCAACATGGCCTATGCCGTGCAGTGGTGGATCTTCGCCGCCGGGGTCCCCGTCGGCTGGGTCATCCTCCTGCGCCGCGAGCTCGCCGACCGGCGCCGCGCGGAGACCACCGGTGACGAGGAGCACGACGCCCCCGTGCCCGTCCCGTCCTGAGCCGGAGAACCCCGGCGTCCGCGCGCCCGGCCGGGGTAGCAGGAGAGAGGCCACGGGCGGCGGGCGCCCGGGCTCCACCGGGGAAGGGACGACGTGCCGGGACTGATCGAGGACTACGCGCTCATCGGCGATCTGCAGACGGCCGCCCTCGTGGGCCGCGACGGCTCCATCGACTGGCTCTGTCTGCCCCGCTTCGACTCGGGCGCCTGCTTCGCCGCCCTGCTCGGCGACGAGGAGAACGGCCACTGGCGGCTGGCCCCCCGCGCCGCCGGCCCCGGGGCGGTCTGCACCCGCCGCTCGTACCGCGGGGACACCCTGGTGCTGGACACCGTCTGGGAGACCCCGGAGGGCAGCGTCCGGGTCACCGACTTCATGCCGCAGCGCGACCGCGCCCCCGACCTCGTCCGGATCGTCGAGGGCCTGTCCGGCCGGGTGGAGATGACCAGCGAGATCCGGCTGCGCTTCGACTACGGCAACATCGTCCCCTGGGAGCGCCGCGCCGACGGCCACCACATCGCCGTCGCGGGCCCGGACTCGGTCTGGCTGCGCGGCGAGAAGGCCGTCTGGACCCGCGGTGCGGACAACCGCACCCGCGCGGACTTCACCGTCGCCGCGGGCGAGCGCGCGGCCTCCGTCCTGACCTGGCACCCCTCGCACGAGGAGGTGCCGCGCGCCATAGACCCGTACGAGTCGCTGGCCCACGCCCTGGAGGACTGGGAGGAGTGGTCCGCGCAGTGCACCTACCAGGGGCCCTGGCGGGACGCCGTGCTGCGGTCACTGATCACTCTCAAGGCCCTCACCTACGCCCCGACGGGGGGCATCGTGGCCGCGGCCACCACCTCGCTCCCCGAACAGATCGGCGGCGTCCGCAACTGGGACTACCGCTACTGCTGGCTGCGGGACGCCGGTCTCACCCTCAAGGCGCTGGTCACCGGCGGCTACCTCGCCGAGGCCTCCGCCTGGCGGGACTGGCTGCTGCGCGCCGTCGCCGGCTCCCCCGCGGACCTCCAGATCATGTACGGGATCGCGGGCGAACGGCGGCTGACGGAGTTCGAGGCGCCCTGGCTCAAGGGCTACGAGGGCTCGCTCCCGGTCCGGATCGGCAACGGCGCCGTGGAGCAGCACCAGCTCGACGTCTACGGCCAGGTCCTGGACTCCCTCCACCTCGCCCGGAGCAGCGGTCTCGCCCAGGAGGAGAACGCCTGGAACCTCCAGCGGGCGCTGATGGACTTCCTGGAGGGCCACTGGCGCGAGCCGGACGAGGGGCTCTGGGAGGTGCGCGGGCCGCGCCGCCACTTCGTGCACTCCAAGGTCATGGCGTGGGTGGCCGCGGACCGCGCGATCCGCACCGCGGAGGCGCATCCGTGGCTGGAGGCCGGCACCGGCCGGTGGCGGGCGATGCGGGACTCCGTGCACCGCGAGGTGTGCGAGAAGGGCTACGACCCGGAGCGCAACACCTTCACCCAGTACTACGGCTCCCCGGGCCTGGACGCGGCCACGCTCCTCATCCCCGCGGTGGGCTTCCTGCCGCCCTCCGACCCGCGGGTGACGGGCACCGTGGACGCCGTCCGCCGCGAGCTCGACCACGGCGGTTTCGTCCGCCGCTACGACCCGGGCCACGGGGAGGACGGCCTGCCCGGCGGCGAGGGCGCGTTCCTCGTCTGCTCCTTCTGGCTGGCCGACGCGCTGCTGGCCACCGGCCGCCGCGCCGAGGCCCGTGAACTCTTCGAGCGGCTGCTGGCCCTCCGCAACGACGTGGGGCTGCTGGCCGAGCAGTGGGATCCGGCGGCCGGCCGCCAACTGGGCAACTACCCCCAGGCCTTCAGCCATGTGGGCCTGGTCAACACGGCCCGTGCGCTCTCCTCGGGGGACGGTACGAGACCATGGGGCCATGGATCTCGGACTGAATGACCGTGTGTACGTCGTCACCGGCGGCTCCCGGGGCCTCGGCCTGGCCGCCGCCCGCGAGCTGGCCGCGGACGGCGCGAGGATCGTGCTCGCCTCCCGTGACGGGCAGAGCGTCGCCGCCGCGGCGGAGGTACTGGGCCCGAACGCGATCGGGGTCGCCGCCGACAACGCCGATCCGGAGACCCCAGCCCGGCTGATCGGCACCGCCCGGGAGCACTTCGGGCGGTTCGACGGCGTGCTGGTCAGCGTCGGGGGCCCGCCGCCCGGCTCGGGCGCGGAGAACAGCGACGAGCAGTGGCGGTCCGCCTTCGAGTCCGTCTTCCTGGGCGCCGTCCGGATGGCCCGCGTGGCGGCGGACGAACTGGACGAGGGCGGCGTCATCGGCTTCGTGCTCTCCGGCTCCGTCCACGAGCCGATCCCCGGGCTGGCCATCTCCAACGGGCTCCGCCCCGGGCTGGCCGGCTTCGCCAAGTCGCTCTCCGTGGAGCTCGGCCCGCGCGGCATCCGCGTCATCGGGCTGCTCCCGGCCCGGATCGACACCGACCGGGTCCGCGAGCTGGACGCGCTCTCCGGGGACGCGGAGGCGGCCCGTGCCCGCAACGCGGCCGCGATCCCGCTCGGCCGCTACGGCACCCCGGAGGAGTTCGGCCGGGCCGCGGCCTTCTTCCTCTCCCCTGCGGCCTCGTACCTCACCGGGGTGATGCTCCCGGTGGACGGCGGCTTCCGGCGCGGTTTCTGAGCCGGGGCGCTCACCGGCCGCGGGACGCGCGGGCCCGGACTCCGCGGGACCGGCCGGTGACGGCGGGTCCCGCGGAGGCGGCGGGCGGCGGTCAGTCGGAGAGGCCCGCCAGATCGCGGAGGCGGCGGCTCTGGGCCGCGCGCTCGGCGGCCCGCTGCTCGTCGAGGGTGCGGCCGGCGGCGTCCTTCAGCAGGGCCTTGGTCTCGATCACGGCGTCGCGCGGCGCCGCCAGCACGGCCGCCGCCAGGTCCCGGGCCGCGGCGTCGAGCTCGGCCGCCGGGACCACGAGGTTGGCGAGGCCGGTGCGCTCGGCCTCCTCGGCCTGGACGAAGCGGCCGGTGACGCAGATCTCCAGCGCGCGGGCGTAGCCGACGAGGGCGACCAGCGGGTGGGTGCCGGTGAGGTCCGGCACGATGCCGAGGGCGGTCTCGCGCATCGCGAACCGGACGTCGTCGGCGCAGACCCGCAGATCGCAGGCGAGGGCGAGCTGGAAGCCGGCGCCGATGGCGTGCCCCTGCACCGCGGCGACGGTGATGATGTCGTTCCGCCGGAGCCAGGTGAAGCCCTCCTGGAACTCGGCGATGGCGGACTCGCCGCCGTCCTCCCGGGCCGCGAGCTGCATGACGGAGGGCTCGCCGTCGATCCCCTCGGGGGTGAAGGCGCGCCGGTCGAGGCCCGCGGAGAAGGACTGGCCCTCGGCCCGCACCACGACGACCCGGACGGTCCCCGGGAGCAGCCGCCCGGACTCGGCCAGGGCGCGCCACAGGGCGAAGGTCTGGGCGTTGCGTTTGGCGGGGTTGGCCAGGGTCACCGTGGCGACGGAGCCGTCGTCGTCGAGGGTGAGCCGTACGCCGTCCCGGTCCAGCAGGGTCATGGGTGCCTCCGGAATGGGCCGCAGTGGATCAGCGCCTGTCGGGGAGCGGGCCGTGGCGGTACCGGTCGCTCCCGGGCAACTGTATTACTGCACAGTAACCACCCGGGCGGTCCGGGGACCGACCGGGTGGTCACCACCCGTTCCCTCGGGGCGCACCGCCCTTGCGGACGGGACGGATGTCAGGCCGAAGTGGCCTTCTTGCCGCGTGTGGCACCGCCGCGGCCCCGCAGGGTCACTCCTGACTCGCTGAGCATCCGGTGGACGAATCCGTAGGAGCGGCCGGTCTCCTCGGCCAGCGCCCGGATGCTCGCACCGGAGTCGTACTTCTTCTTCAGGTCGGCCGCGAGCTTTTCGCGCGCGGTGCCGGTTACCCGGCTGCCCTTCTTCAGAGTCTCGGCCACCCGTGCCTCCTCATGGGAAGTGCGCCTCTGGACTTCTCATGATCACCCCTATCCGCCGTCCTGGCCACCCATTCGACAAGGTCCGTACGACATCCTTGACCCTTGCATGGCACACGGAAGGGGGTGGCGAATTGAACTCCCCATTCCGTTTCCGACCGCCGTTTTCCGTTTTCCACCGGAAATGGCCAGGTCAGCTGTGGTGGACGGGCCGGAGGACCGGGCATGGCACACCGGGGGCGCACCGGTACGGAAACGCACCGGGGTACGAACCGGACTCACTCAGATGACGGATCACGCATGGGCCGAATGATCCAGCCGGAGTGGATCAAGCGGTGGGGCCGCCCCCGGAGACCGGGGCGCCCCCCGGAGATCAGGCCAGGGCGACGAGATCCGCGTAGTCCTCGCCCCACAGGTCCTCCACGCCGTCCGGCAGCAGAATGATCCGCTCCGGCTGGAGCGCGTCCACGGCGCCCTCGTCGTGGGTCACCAGGACCACCGCGCCGGTGAAGGTGCGCAGCGCGCCGAGGATCTCCTCGCGGCTGGCCGGGTCGAGGTTGTTCGTCGGCTCGTCGAGCAGCAGCACATTGGCCGAGGAGACCACGAGGGTGGCCAGCGCCAGCCGGGTCTTCTCCCCGCCGGAGAGCACCCCCGCGGGCTTGTCGACGTCGTCACCGGAGAACAGGAACGAGCCGAGGGTCTTGCGGACCGCGACCAGATCGAGGTCCGGGGCGGCGGAGCGCATGTTCTCCAGGACCGTGCGGTCCGGGTCGAGGGTCTCGTGCTCCTGCGCGTAGTAGCCGAGCTTGAGGCCGTGGCCCGGGGTCACGGCGCCGGTGTCGGGCTTCTCCACGCCCGCGAGCAGCCGCAGCAGCGTGGTCTTGCCCGCGCCGTTGAGGCCGAGGATGACGACCCGCGAGCCCTTGTCGATGGCCAGGTCGACGTCCGTGAAGATCTCCAGGGAGCCGTAGGACTTCGACAGGCCCTCGGCGGTGAGCGGCGTCTTGCCGCACGGCGCCGGGTCGGGGAAGCGGAGCTTGGCGACCTTGTCGGAGACCCGCTGCTCCTCCAGTCCGGAGAGCAGCTTCTCCGCGCGCCGGGCCATGTTCTGGGCGGCGACGGTCTTGGTGGCCTTGGCCCGCATCTTGTCGGCCTGGCTGTTGAGGGCGGCGGCCTTCTTCTCGGCGTTGGCGCGCTCCCGCTTGCGGCGCCGCTCGTCGGCCTCGCGCTGGGCCTGGTACTGCTTCCAGCCCATGTTGTAGACGTCGATGCGGGAGCGGTTGGCGTCCAGGTAGAACACCTTGTTGACGACCGTCTCGACGAGCTGCACGTCGTGGGAGATGACCACGAAGCCGCCGCTGTAGGTCTTGAGGTAGTCCCGCAGCCAGGTGATCGAGTCGGCGTCGAGGTGGTTCGTGGGCTCGTCGAGCAGCAGGATGTCGGAGTCCGAGAAGAGGATCCGGGCCAGCTCGACCCGGCGGCGCTGGCCGCCGGAGAGGGTGTGCAGCGGCTGGCCGAGGACCCGGTCGGGCAGCCCCAGGCTGGCGGCGATGGTGGCGGCCTCGGCCTCGGCGGCGTAACCGCCCTTGGTGAGGAACTCGGTCTCCAGGCGCTCGTACTTCTTCATCGCCTTGTCGCGGGTGGCGCCCTGGCCGGTGGACATCCGCTGCTCGTTCTCGCGCATCTTGCGGATGACGGCGTCCAGGCCGCGGGCGGAGAGGACGCGGTCGCGGGCGAGCACGTCCAGGTCGCCGGTGCGCGGGTCCTGCGGCAGATAGCCGACCTCGCCGGAGCGGGTGACGGTCCCGGCGGCGGGGATGCCCTGGCCGGCCAGGACCTTGGTGAGGGTGGTCTTGCCCGCGCCGTTCCGGCCGACGAGGCCGATGCGGTCGCCCTTGGCGATGCGGAAGGATGCGGATTCGATCAGAAGACGGGCTCCGGCGCGCAGCTCAAGGCCGGTGGCGGTGATCACGGAAATACTCCAGGCGGAACGGACGGACGTCGGGCGGTCGGATCGACGGGCGGATCCAGGCGAATCCGGGCTGATACCGGGCGGATCGCGGATCTCGTGAGGCCGCGTACGGCGCGGTCGCGACGCCGCCTAATGAGCGAGGAGAATTGCCATACGGGCCAGTCTAACGGTCGGCGCAACCCGGTCTCCCCGGTGGCCCGGGCCGCGGCCGGGCCCGTCCGGCGGGCCCTTCCGGGCACGGGCGGGGAGACTGGGAGGCGGGACGGACGGGCCGGTACCGCCCGCCGCCCGTACGGAGCCGATCCGGTGAGGAGTGACCGCCATGACGGACAGCCCGGCCCGAGCGGACCGTGACGGCGCCGGCGCGGATGCCCGTGAGAGCGGCGGCGGGGACGCCGGTGCGGGTGCCGGGGCCAGCGCCCATCCCAGCATCTGCCCGGCCCTGCGCTACGAGGACGCGCACGCGGCTCTCCGGCAGCTCACCGGGGCCTTCGGCTTCACGGAGGTCGCGGTGTACGAGGACGAGGAGACCGGCACGGTCGTCCATGCCGAACTGTCGTACGGCAACGGGGTGGTGATGCTCGGCAGCACGGCGGAGAAGGGGGCGCTCACCGACGCCCCGGCGGACGGCGGTCCGGCGGGGGTCTACGTACGGGTGTCCGACGTCGACGCGCACCACCGCCGCGCGGTGGCCCACGGCGCGGAGATCCTCACCGCCCCGGCCGACGAGCCCTACGGCGCCCGGACGTACACGGCCCGGGACACCGGGGGCCATGTGTGGAGCTTCGGCGACTACGCCCCCAGCACGATGCCCCCGGGCTGACGCCCGGGGGCGCGGGCGGCCCCGGTGCTACGCGCCGCCCGTGTGCACCTGGAAGGCCGCCCGGCGCACGGCCTTGGCCAGCGCCGGGTCCGGGTGGGCCGCGGCCAGGGCGACCAGGACCTGGACCGTGCGCGGATGGCCGACCGAGCGCACCTCCCTGAGCAGGGCGGGCACGGTCTCCTGCACCGCGGACTCCAGGTGGTGCACCAGCAGCTGGCCCTCGCCGTGGTCGGCCACCGCGGCGGCGGTGTCCACCCAGAGCCAGGTCGCCTCCTCGCGGGTGAGCACGTCCGGGGAGTCCTCGGGGTCGCCGCCCTCCTGTTCGGCCAGCCACAGCAGGGCGTACGGGCGCAGATACGGCTCGCCGGTCACCGCCCGCACGGCCGGCTCGGCGGGGGCGCCGACGACGCGCAGCGCCTCGAAGGCGAGGCCGCGCAGCAGGGCGTCCTCGCCGCGGGCCGCCTCCAGCAGTTCCTCGACGGCACTGCCGGCGGGACGGGCCGCGAGCCAGGCGCGGTACTCCGCGCGGGCCGGGCCGGGGGTGAGGTTGGCGCAGCCGCGCAGCATGTCGGCGGCGGACTGTTCGATGTTGCCGGCCGGGCTCTGGGCGGCCACGCAGATCTGTTCGAGCTTGACCCAGACCGCCCAGTTGCCGAGCGGGGTCAGCATGGCCTGGCCGTCCTCCCGGGTCAGCGCGCCGACGGAGACCAGGCCGTCCAGCGCCCAGTCCAGCAGGGGTGCCGGGGGCGGGCCGCCGGCGGGGCCGTCCCCGGCCGGTCTCTCCCCGGGCCGGTCACCGGCGGCCCCGGTGCGCTCGGCGGGGGCGGCGGCCGGGGCGGGGGCGCCGTTGCCGGCGCCGGGGACCTCGCAGCGTTCCGTCCGGAGTTCGGCGACACGCTGTTCGAGGATGTCCCCGAGCGTGCCGAGGGGCACGGGACCGGCCGACAGCTGGAGGACGGACAGCAGCTGCGGAACGGCCTCCACGACCTCCGCGACGACGGTGGGCGCGAAGGCGGACGGGGCGGGATGGGCTATCGACCAGGCGTCGAGCAGGGCGACCCAGCCGCGCAGCGCGGCGGTGTCGTCGCGGTCCCAGGCGTGGAGGCGCCAGCCGGGGCGGGCCACGTCACCGTGGAGTTCGACGAGCCCGGCGAGCCGCGCCCGGTCCCAGTCGGCGCGGACCCGGTGCGGTGCCAGCCCGAGAGCGGCGGCGGCCCGTTCGGCGGACTCGCCGGAGAGCACTCCCGTGCCGCCGGGCCCGGGCCGGGCGCCGCGGCCCCGCTCGGCGTCGGCCCAGCGGGCGATCCGCACCGCTCCGGCGAGGATCTCCCGTGCGTGGCGCGCCAGTTCGGCGGGGGCGGGGGTGCCCGCGGGCGGGCGGGGAGCGGTGGCCCCCCAGGCCGGGGGGCCCTGCCGTTTACGACGGGTGGTCACCGCCCGCCTGGCGGCGGTCGTCGGTCGTTTCGGGACAAGATGGAGCCGGGAGTCGCGCGGAGTACGGGACGTCACGGCAGCAGTGTCCCGGGTGACGGCCCGAAAGCCCAATCGGAGGGTGCGGCGCCCATGACGCGGCGGGTCCGGAACGCTCTCCGGGGCGGGTCCGGCACGGGCCGCGGACGGGTTCCCGGCCGGTGCCGGGGCCGGTACGCGGGGGTGCCGCGCACCGGGTGACGGTGTTTCGGGCCGCTCCCCCGGCCCCCGTGCCCGGGGCTCCGGCCGCCGCTCGCCCGTCCCAGGCCGGCTACAGCAGCGCGGTCAGGAAGCGGCGCAGGGCCTCCTCGTAGCCGGCCGGGTCGGCGTTCCACATCGCGGCGTGCGGGGCCTCCGGCACGGCGTGGAGGGTGACGAGGTCCGGGCGGCGCTCGGCGAGGAGCTGCGAGCGGTCCCAGGGTGCCAGCCGGTCGTCCGGGCCGTGCAGGATCAGGGTGGGAACGGAGACCCGGGACGGCGCCGAAGCCTCCGCCAGGCTCTCCGCGCCGAGCCCCGCCCTGCCCTCCGCGGCCCGTACGGCCAGCGGCAGCAGCGCCCGGGGGGTGCCGTGGGCGGCGGCGAGGGCGCGGACCGTGGAGTGCCAGTCGAGCACGGGCGAGTCGAGCACCAGGCCGCCGATCCGGTCCCGCAGCGCCGAGTTGGCCACGGTGTGCACGGCCATGCTGCCGCCGGTGGACCAGCCGTGCAGCACGACCCGCTCGGCGCCCCGGTGCACGGCGAAGCGGATGGCGGCGTCCAGGTCGCGCCACTCGGTGTCGCCGAGGTGTCCGGTGCCGTCCGGGTCGCGGGGCGCGCCCGGGTCGCCCCGGTAGGAGAGGTCGAGCACGGGGACGCCGAGGCGGGAGAGGAACGGCATGACGACCATGGGGTGTTCCCGGGTGGTGCCGAGGCCGTGCGCGGTGACGACCCAGGTCGAGCGGGTGCCGGGCACCAGCCAGGCGGGCAGCGGGCCCAGTTCGCCGGGCACCTCCACGTCCTCGTACTCCAGGCCGTGCGCCTCGCCGGGGTTGCCGGTGTGGACCTGCGGGGTGAAGCGCACCTTGGCACCGCGCCGGAGGCCGCCGCGCTCCACCCGCACCAGGCGGCGCACCACCGAGTCGGGCGGGCAGTCGGCGTCCTCGGCCACGTCGCCGATGACGGCGTGCACGCCGCCGCCGGTCAGTCCGTAGGTGCCGGGCCGCAGCGAGGCCAGGCTGCGGGTGAGGGTCACCGTGTCGGCGGTGGTGGCGTGGACGGTGAGCCGGGGGTCGCTCGGCAGCGGCCGGGACGGGGACAGGGCCGCGTCGCCGGCGTACCGCCCGGCGGCCACCGCGGCCGTACCGGCGCCGAGAACGGTTGTGGCGGCGAGGGCCGCCGCTGTACGAGGTCGCATCGGTCCCAGTGTGCTCGGGATACGGCCGGGCGGCCAGTGCCGGCCCGCCCGGGGGTGATCCGGCCGGGCGGGGCGCGGCGCGGCCGTCAGGGGCGCGGGCCGTAGTCGCGGAGTTTCCCGGCGGCCTCGGCCAGTTCCTCCCGGGAGAGCAGGGCGGGGCTGAGGCCGGGCACGGAACGGGCGGCCAGCCAGACCCGGCACATCCACTCCAGCTGCGCGGTCCGGTCGTACGCCTGGTCGAGCGTGGCGCCGTAGGTGAGCGTGCCGTGGTTCCGCAGCAGGCATCCGGTGCGGTCGCGGAGGGCGTCCAGGGTGTGACGGGCCAGCTCCTCGCTGCCGTAGAGCGCGTACGGGGCGACGCGGACGGGGCCGCCGAGCGCGGCGGCCATGTAGTGGACGAGGGGGAGCTCGGTGACGAGCGTGGAGACGGCCGTGGCGTGCACGGCGTGGGTGTGCACGATGGCGCGGGCGCCGGTGGCCCGGTAGACCGCGAGGTGCATCGGCAGTTCGCTGGTGGGCCGCAGTGCGCCGAGGAGGCGCCGTCCGCCGAGGTCCACGCCGACCGCGTCCGCGGGTCCGAGCCGGTGGTACGGCACCCCGCTGGGCGTGACGAGGACCGTGTCGCCGACGCGTACCGAGACGTTGCCGGAGGTGCCGGTGACCAGCCCTTCGTCGGTGGTGCGCCGGGCCGTGGCCACCAGATCGGCCCAGGCGCCGGCGAGCTCCTGCGGGAGCGGTTCCGTCACTGCCCTCACCTCCGGTGGCCGATCCTGTCAGAGAGAGGACCGGCGGGCCGGGGGCGGGAGCCGGCGGCCCGCCTCGGCCGGTGCCGGAACTCCCCCTTCCGTGGGATCCGCCGGGAGCGCTGTTCACCTTGGGTCCGGTGTGCATTCAGTCTCCGGACGCCTTGGAGCGGCCGATCCGCCCGGTATCGCACCCCATGAGGGATATAAGACCCCGCTGTCACCCCCGGACGGCGGTCCGCAATCGCACCTGGAAGCCCACTCCCATTCACCTTCCGTTCACCGGACGTCCCTACCTTCGCTGTGTAACCGGCCCCCGAAACGATTGCCTGGGTGAATGGAACACATCACGCTTCTCATCGGGATCGTGATCATCACGGCCTTGGTGTTCGACTTCACGAACGGCTTCCACGACACCGCCAACGCGATGGCCACGACCATCTCCACCGGGGCCCTGAAGCCCAGGACAGCGGTGGCGATGTCGGCGGTCCTCAATCTCGTCGGCGCGTTCCTGTCCGTGGAGGTCGCCAAGACCATCTCCGGCGGCATCGTCGACGAGAGTGGTATCCGTCCAGAAGTGATCTTCGCCGGGCTCGTCGGCGCGATCATGTGGAATCTGCTGACCTGGCTGGTGGGCCTCCCCTCCAGCTCGTCGCACGCCCTCTACGGCGGTCTGATCGGCGCCACCCTGTTCTCCGCGGGCATCGGGGCCATCCACCTCGACGTCGTCCTCTCGAAGGTGCTGTTGCCGGCCCTGGCCGCGCCGATCGTCGCGGGACTCGCGGCGATGGCCGCCACCCGGCTCACCTACCGGCTCACCCGCGGACGCGACGAGCGGGACACCGCCAAGGGCTACCGCTCCGGGCAGATCGCCTCGGCCGCCCTGGTCTCCCTCGCCCACGGCACCAACGACGCCCAGAAGACCATGGGTGTGATGACCCTCGCGCTCATCACCGGCGGTGTGCTCGCGCCCGACGCCGGTCCGCCGTTCTGGGTCATCACCTCGGCCGGTGTCGCCATCGCCCTCGGCACGTACCTCGGCGGCTGGCGGATCATCCGCACCATGGGCCGGGGCCTCACCGACATCCAGCCGCCGCAGGGCTTCTCCGCCCAGACCGGCGCGGCGACCGTCATCCTCGCCTCCTCCCACCTGGGCTTCGGCCTCTCCACCACGCAGGTGTCCTCCGGCGCGATCATGGGCTCCGGCCTGGGCCGCAAGGGCGGCGTGGTGCGCTGGTCGACCGCGACCCGCATGTTCGTCGCCTGGGGCCTGACCCTGCCGGCCGCCGGCCTCGTCGCCGGACTGGCCGCCCTGCTGGCCGGGCGCGGCACCTGGGGCGTCACCGCGGTCGCCGTCATGGCTCTCGCGGGCAGCGCCTGGATCTGGGTGAAGTCGCGCCAGGAGAAGGTCGACCACAGCAATGTGAACGACGTCCCCGGCCCGGACGCCGATCCGGAGCACGAGGACATCGTCGCCGACGTCGTCGCCTCCCTCTCCCCGCCGCCCACCGACTCCGTGCTGGAGGCGGCCGCCCACGACGGCGAGGCCGGTTCCCCGCGCTCCGCGTCCCCGGCGTCCGAGTCCCCGGCGTCCAAGGCCACCGTCGTCTGACGGCTCAGGTAGAAGGAAGAACCCCATGAACATCGACTGGGCAGCACTCGGCCAGGTCTCCGTGGTCAGCCTCGTGGCGACCGTCGCCATCGTCGGCGTCTTCACCCTGGGTATCGTCGGCACCTCCGCCCGGCGGCACCCGCAGGCGGACGGCGCGGAGGGCGCCACGGTCACCGAGGCGCCGACCGCCCTGGCACGCACCCTCGCCACGGTCTGCTTCGCGGTCTCCGCGGCGGTCGTGGCGTACGGGATCTATCTGATCGTCGCCTGACGGTCTCCCGCACCACCCGCACCGCCCGCGTCGAACGGGCCGGCGGTACAGCGGCACCCGGGCCCGCCGCCCGGACAGCGCGTGACGCGTGCTGCCGGGGCGGCGGGCCCTCCGCGTCGCCCGCGCCCCTTCCGCCCGCCCGTCCCCCGCCCTGCCCGTCCGCGGCCGCCGCGCCCGTCCGCGGCCGCCCCGGCGCCCTGCCATCCCTCTCCACCCGGCTCTCCCGTCCCGTGCGCCCCTCCCGACCCGGCACCGGGCGGCGTACGCACCGCGCACGCCCCGGTGTGGCACTCCGCACACTGATCCCCCGCAGGTCAAGGGCGAGTTGACGGGCGTTCCCGGGCGTGGTGGACTGCCGGGGCCAAACGGCGGCAGGAGAGGAAGCCGGTGCGAATCCGGCGCGGTCCCGCCACTGTCACCGGGGAGCGCACCCCACCCACGTCACGGCCCGTTCCGACGGGCGGGAAGACCGGGGCCCGCGCCGATCCGGGAGCCAGGAGACTCTCACCGCCGGTCACGTCGAACCAGGGCGCGGACCCTGAGTGAGGACACACGCGATGCCCGGCTGCCGCCGCAGTACGCCCTGCCGTCGAACGCCCCGTGGCCGGACGGCCCGCGGGCGGGCGCCCCTCCCTCCGCTCCCGGCGGCCCCGCCGCCCCCGTCCCCCCTCCGAGGCGTGACGGCGGTCTGAGCCGATGCGTTCCGAAGACGCCGCCGGGGCCCCCGCGCCCCGGACACCCGCGCCCCCGGCGCCCGCTCCTCCGCACTCCACGGACGCCGTCCTCGTCGCCGGTACGGCGCTCGGCTTCCTCGCCGACCTCCTTCTGGCCGATCCCCGGCGCGGCCACCCCGTCGCCGCGTTCGGGCGGGCCGCAACGGCCGCCGAGCGGCTGCTGTGGCGCGATCACCGGGGTGCCGGGGCGCTGTACACCGCCCTGTGCGCCGGCGGCACGGTGGCCGCGGCCGCCGGGGTCTCCCGCGCCGTACGCCGCTCCCCCGCCGCCTCCGGGGCGCTGACCGCCGCCGTCACCTGGGCCGTGCTGGGCGGCACGTCGCTCGGCCGTGAGGCGCGGGCCGTCGGCGCCGCGCTGGAGGCCGGTGACCTGGCACGGGCGCGCGAACGGCTGCCGGGCCTCTGTGGGCGGGACCCGCAGTCGCTGGACGCACAGCAGATCGCCCGCGCGGTCGTGGAGTCCGTCGCGGAGAACACCTCCGACGCGGTCGTCGGGGCGCTGGTGTGGGGTGCCGCCGCCGGGGTGCCCGGCCTGGCCGGCTTCCGCGCGGTCAACACCCTCGACGCGATGGCCGGCCACAAGTCGCCGCGGCTGCGCCGGTTCGGCTGGGCCCCGGCCCGGCTGGACGATGTGGCGGGCTTCCCCGGGTCCCGGCTCACCGCCGCGCTGGCCGTGCTCGCCGGCCCGGACCCGCGGGGCGCCCTGCGGGTGCTCCGCTCCGACGCCCGGCGCCACCCGAGCCCCAACGCCGGCCCGGTGGAGGCGGCGTTCGCGGGGGCCCTCGGCGTACGGCTGGGCGGCACGCTGGCGTACGGCGGCCGGGTCGAACACCGGCCCGTGCTGGGGGCCGGCAACCGCCCGGTGGAGCCGCGCGACATCGAGCGTGCGGTGCGGCTCTCGCACCGGGTCGGCGCGCTGGCGCTGGTGGTGTGCGCCGGCGGACGGCTGGCGTACGGGGCGCTCCGGGGTGGCGCGACGGCTGTCCCCCGGCCGCCCGCCGGCCCGCGGGGCGCGCGTCCGGTGAGCGGGCGGCGGCGGGCCGCCGGAGAGGGGCGGGGATGACCGGCACCGACGGCGGCAGCACCCGGACCGGCAGCCACCGGACCGGCGGCGGCCTGCTGGTCGCGGGGACCACCTCCGACGCGGGCAAGAGCGTCGTCACCGCCGGTATCTGCCGGTGGCTGGCCCGCAAGGGCGTCTCCGTGGCCCCGTTCAAGGCGCAGAACATGTCGCTGAACTCCTTTGTGACACCCGAGGGGGCCGAGATCGGCCGCGCGCAGGCCATGCAGGCGCAGGCGGCGCGGGTGGAGCCGTCGGCGCTGATGAACCCGGTACTGCTCAAGCCCGGCGGCGACCGCAGCAGCCAGGTCGTGGTGCTCGGCAAACCGGCCGGTGAGCTGAGCGCCCGGGGCTACTTCGCGGCCGGCCCGGGGACCGGGGGCGCCCCGAGCGCGAACCGCCGGGAGGCGCTGCTCCCCGTCGTCCTCGACTGCTACGAGCGGCTGCGCGCCCGGTACGACGCGGTGATCTGCGAGGGCGCGGGCAGCCCGGCGGAGATCAATCTGCGCCGGCACGACATCGTCAACATGGGGCTGGCCCGGGCGGCCGGACTGCCAGCCGTGGTGGTCGGCGACATCGACCGCGGCGGGGTGTTCGCGTCCTTCTTCGGCACCACGGCCCTGCTGAGCCGCGCCGACCAGGCGCTGGTCGCGGGCTATGTGGTGAACAAGTTCCGCGGCGACGCGTCCCTGCTGGAGCCGGGGTTGGACATGCTGCGCGGGCTGACGGGGCGGCAGGTGCTGGGCGTCCTGCCGTACGCGCACGGCCTGGGCATCGACGAGGAGGACGGGCTGCGGCTCTCGCTGCGCGGCGCGGTCCGCGAGTCCGCCGCCGGACCTCCGTGCGGCGAGGAGGTGCTGCGGATCGCCGTGGCGGCCGTGCCCCTGATGTCCAACTTCACGGACGTCGACGCGCTGGCCGCCGAACCCGGCGTCCTGGTGCGCTTCGCCGACCGGCCGGAGGAGCTGGCCGACGCCGATCTCGTCGTCCTCCCGGGCACCCGCGGCACCGTGCGCGCGCTGGCCTGGCTGCGTGAACGGGGCCTCGCCGAGGCCGTCGCGCGGCGGGCCGCGGAGGGGCGGCCGGTGCTCGGGATCTGCGGCGGCTACCAGATGCTGGGCGAGCGCATCGAGGACGAGGTCGAGTCGCGGGCCGGGACGGTGGACGGGCTGGGACTGCTGCCGCTGCGGGTGCGCTTCGCGGTGGAGAAGACGCTGGCACGGCCGGCGGGCGAGGCCCTGGGCGAGCCGGTGGCGGGCTACGAGATCCACCACGGGGTGGCCGGCGTGGCGGACTCCGCCGAGCCGTTCATGACCGACGGCCAAGGCCGCGCCCTGGACGGCTGCCGGGCGGGCTCCGTCTGGGGCACGCACTGGCACGGCTCGCTGGAGAGCGACGCCTTCCGGCGGGCGTTTCTGCGCCGGGTGGCGCGGGACGCCGGGCGCCGCTTCGTCCCGGCGCCGGACACGGCCTTCGGGGAGCTGCGCGAGGAGCAGCTCGACCGGCTGGGGGACCTGATCGAGGAGCACGCCGACACCGGGGCGCTGCTGCGGCTGATCGAGGAGGGGGCGCCGCCGGACCTGCCGTTCGTACCACCGGGCGCGCCGTGAGCGCGGCTGTCCGCACGCCGCCGGGCGCACCGCCGTGAGCGTGCGGCCCGGCGCGCCGTCCCGCCGAGTACCGCCCCGGCCGTCCGGGCCGCGGAGGCGGACACCTGACCGATTTCCGAGGGTTCCACCGGAGGGCACCGCATGAGCGACACCGTCACGAGCGGCACCGTCACGAGCGGCACGGCCGGCGCCGTGTCCCGCTCCCCCGATCCGCACTACCCGTTCACCGCGATCGTCGGCATGGACGACCTGCGGCTGGGCCTGCTGCTGAACGCGGTGTCCCCCGCCGTGGGCGGGGTGCTCGTCCGCGGGGAGAAGGGCACCGCCAAGTCGACCGCCGTGCGCGCCCTGTCGGCGCTGCTGCCGCCGGTCGCCGTGGTGCCGGGCTGCCGCTTCTCCTGCGATCCGCAGGCACCGGACGGTGCCTGCCCCGACGGCCCGCACCCCGCGGCACCGGGAACGGAGCGGCCGGCCCGGATGGTCGAACTGCCGGTCGGCGCCTCCGAGGACCGCCTCGCCGGCGCGCTCGACATCGAACGCGCCCTGTCGGAGGGGAAGAAGGCGTTCGAACCGGGGCTGCTCGCGGAGGCCCACCGCGGCGTGCTCTACGTCGACGAGGTCAATCTGCTCCACGACCATCTGGTGGACCTGCTGCTGGACGCCGCCGCCATGGGCGCCTCCTATGTGGAGCGCGAGGGGGTCTCCGTACGGCACGCCTCGCGCTTCCTGCTGGTCGGCACGATGAACCCGGAAGAGGGCGAACTGCGGCCGCAGTTGCTCGACCGGTTCGGGCTGACGGTCGAGGTCTCCGCCTCGCGCGAGCCGGAGCTGCGGGTGGAGGTCGTCCGGCGGCGGCTCGCGCACGACGACGACCCGGCCGGCTTCGCGGGCCGCTGGGCGGCCGAGGAGTCGGCGCTGCGGGCGCGGATCGCGGCGGCGCGCGCGCTGCTGCCGTCGGTCGTGCTGGACGACCGGTCACTGCGCCGGATCGCCGCCGTCTGCGCCGCGTTCGAGGTGGACGGGATGCGCGCGGACATCGTGATGGCCCGTACGGCGACGGCGCTCGCCGCCTGGGCCGGTCGCACGGACGTGCGCGAGGAGGACGTCCGGCAGGCGGCGCTGCTGGCGCTCCCGCACCGCCGGCGCCGCAATCCGTTCGACGCGCCGGGCCTGGACGAGGAGAAGCTCGACCGGACGCTGGAGGAGTTCGGCGGCGACGAACCGGACCCCGGCCCCGGCGGCCCGGACGACCCGGACGACCCGGGTGACGGACCGGACGGCCCCGGGGGCGGGGACGGCGGAGACAGCGGGAACGGCGGCACCACGGACGACGGCCCCACGGACGACGGGAGCGCGCCGGGCGGGGACACCGCACCCGAGCAGAGCCCCGGCGGCCCGGAGGACGGGGGCGCCGCGGAGGATCCCGGCGGTCGTCCGGACGGTGCGGGGGAGCCGGCGGGCGAGCCGTCCGCCGCGGCGGGGGACGAGCCCGCCGGGGAGGACCGGCCGGTCACCGGCGGGGACGGCCCCGGGCAGCGTGCGGTGGGAGCCGCCGATCCGTTCCGCACCCGGGTGCTGAGCGTGCCGGGCCTGGGCGAGGGGGCGGCCGGGCGCCGCTCGCGCGCCCGCACCCGGCACGGGCGCACCACCGGCGCGCGACGGCCGCGGGGCGCCCTGACGAAGCTCCATCTGGCGGCGACCGTCCGGGCCGCCGCCCCGTACCAGCGCGCGCGGGGCCGGGCCGGCAGCGGTCTGGTCGTGCGCCGCGACGATCTGCGGGAGGCGGTGCGCGAGGGACGCGAGGGCAATCTCGTGCTGTTCCTCGTCGACGCCTCCGGGTCGATGGCGGCGCGGCGGCGGATGAGCGCCGTCAAGGGCGCGGTGCTGTCGCTGCTGCTGGACGCGTACCAGCGGCGCGACAAGGTCGGGCTGGTCACCTTCCGGGGCACGGGCGCGGAACTGGTGCTGCCGCCGACGTCCTCCGTGGACGCGGCGGCGGCGCGGCTGGAGTCACTGCCGACGGGCGGCCGCACCCCGCTGGCCGCCGGACTGCTGCGGGCACGCGAGGTGCTGCGGGTGGAGCGGCTGCGGGACGCGTCCCGGCGGCCGCTGCTGGTGGTCGTCACCGACGGCCGGGCGACCGCCGCGCGGAGCGCCGGGACCGGCGGGCGCGGCGGTACGGGCGACGGGGCACGCGCCGGGCGCGCGGCGGATCCGTTCACGCCGGTGACGCGGGCCGCGCACCTGCTGGCCGCCGAGGGGACGGCGTCGGTGGTCGTGGACTGCGAGTCGGGGCCGGTGCGGCTGGGGCTGGCCGGGGAACTGGCCCGCCGGCTGGGCGCCGAGGCCGTGACCCTGGAGGAGCTGCGCGCGGACAGCGTGGCCGGGCTGGTCCGCGGCGTCCGGGGCACGCGGCAAGCACCGTCCGCGCAGCACACCGGGCGAAGGCCCGGACCGGCGGCGGCGAAGAGGCCGGGGACGGCAGGAACGACGGGAACAACGGGGACGACGGGAACAACGGGGACGACGAACACGACCGGGAGGGCCGCGTAATGCCGCAGGGAAAGCCGAGCACGGTGCCGGACGACGGACTGACGACCCGTCAGCGCCGCAACCGGCCGCTGCTGATGGTGCACACGGGCCCCGGCAAGGGGAAGTCCACGGCCGCCTTCGGCATGGCGCTGCGGGCGTGGAACCAGGGCTGGCCGGTCGGGGTGTTCCAGTTCGTGAAGTCCGCGAAGTGGCGGGTCGGCGAGGAGCGCGCGCTGCGCGTCCTGGGCGCCTCGGGCGAGGGCGGCCCCGTCGTCTGGCACAAGATGGGCGAGGGCTGGTCCTGGACCCAGCGGGACATGGAGTCGAGCGAGGAGGCGGCCCGGGAGGGCTGGGAGCAGGTCAAGCGGGACCTCGCGGCCGAGACCCACCGCCTGTACGTGCTGGACGAGTTCGCCTATCCGCTCCACTGGGGCTGGATCGACACCGCCGAGGTCGTCGCGGTGCTCCGCGCCCGGCCGGGCACCCAGCACGTCGTGATCACCGGCCGCAACGCGCCGCCGGAACTGCTGGACGCGGCCGACCTGGTCACCGAGATGACGAAGGTGAAGCACCCGATGGACGCGGGCCAGAAGGGCCAGCGGGGCATCGAGTGGTGAGCACCCCGCCCGCCGCGGCCCCGCCCGCCGGAGCCCCGTCCGCGGCGGCCCCGCACACGGTGCCGCGTCTGGTGATCGCCGCGCCCGCCTCGGGCAGCGGCAAGACGACCGTGGCCACCGGACTGATCGCCGCCTACGCCGGACGCGGCCTCGCCGTCTCCCCGCACAAGGTCGGCCCGGACTACATCGACCCCGGCTACCACGCGCTCGCCGCCGGCCGCCCCGGACGCAACCTGGACGCCTATCTGTGCGGCCCCGAGCGGATCGCCCCGCTCTTCCTGCACGGCGCGGCCGGCGCCGACCTGGCCGTCGTCGAGGGCGTCATGGGCCTCTACGACGGCGCCGCCGGGCAGGGCGAGCTGGCGTCGACCGCGCAGGTGGCGAAGGTGCTCCGGGCCCCCGTGGTGCTGGTCGTGGACGCCTCCTCGCAGTCCCGTTCGGTGGCGGCCCTGGTCCACGGCTTCGCCTCCTGGGACCCGGAGGTGCGCCTGGCCGGGGTCATCCTCAACAAGCTCGGCTCCGAGCGGCACGAGGAGCTGCTGCGGGAGGCCCTGGACGAGTCCGGGGTGCCGGTGCTGGGCGCGCTGCGCCGTTCACCGGACGCCGGGACGCCCTCGCGCCACCTGGGCCTGGTGCCGGCCGCCGAGCGGCGGGCCGAGGCGGTCGCGTCGGTGGCGGCGCTCGCGGCCCGAGTGCGGGCGGGCTGCGATCTGGACGCCCTGTACGCCCTGGCGCGCAGCGCCCCGCCCCTCCCGGGACCGGTCTGGGACCCGGCACGGGAAGCCCTGGTGGGGGCGGCCCCCGCGGGGGGAACCACGGTGACGGGCGCCCGGTCCGGCCTGGCGCCCCCGGTCTCCGGGGCTGCCCCGGCTTCGCCGGTTCCCGCGTCTCCCCCGGTGGTGGCGGCCCCGGCGCCGGGCGCGTCCGGGCACGGGGCCGGGGCGTGGCGGGACGGGAGGGACCGGCCCGGGCGCCCGGTGGTCGCCGTCGCGGGTGGTCCGGCCTTCACCTTCTCGTACACCGAGCACGCCGAGCTGCTCACGGCGGCCGGCGCCGATGTCGTCCCCTTCGACCCGCTGCACGACGAGAAGCTGCCGCCGGGCACCGCCGGACTCGTCGTCGGCGGCGGCTTCCCCGAGATGTACGCGCCCGAGCTGTCGGCGAACGAGCCGCTGCGCGAGGCCGTCGCGGCGCTCGCCGCCCGGGGCGCCCCGGTGGCGGCGGAGTGCGCGGGCCTGCTGTACCTCGCCCGGTCGCTGGACGGCAGGCCGATGTGCGGGGTCCTGGACGCCGAGGCGCGGATGACGGAGCGGCTGACGCTCGGCTACCGCGAGGCCGTGGCGCTCTCGGACAGCCCGCTGGCCCCCGTGGGGGCGAGGCTCCGGGGCCACGAGTTCCACCGCACGGTGATCGAGCCGGGCGCGGGCGCCGCGCCGGCCTGGGGGCTGCACCGGCCGTCGCGCCGCGTCGAGGGCTTCGTCCGGCGGGGCGTCCACGCCTCCTACGTCCATCTGCACTGGGCGGGCGCCCCGGGCACGGCCCGCAGATTCGTCGAATGGTGCGCGCGATGAGCCGGACGAGCCGGATGAGCGGGATCAGCGGGATGAGCGGGGACGGCCAGGAGGCCGGCCGGGGCCCCGTGCTCGCGGCCGGGGTCGGCGCACGTGCCGGGGTCACCGAGGGCGAGGTGCTGGCGCTGCTGCGGGCGGCGCTGGAGGAGGCCGGGCGGCGGGACCCGGCGGTCGCCGTGCTGGCGACCGCCGAGGCCAAGGCGGGTGAGGCGGGCATCGCCGGGGCGGCGGCCCGGCTCGGCGTACCGCTGGTGACGTACACGGCGGCGGAGCTGGCCGCCGTGGACGTGCCGCACCCGTCCCGTACAGTGCTCGGCGCGGCGGGCACGCCGAGTGTGGCCGAGGCGGCCGCCCTGCTCGCCGCGGGCCCCGGGGGCGCGCTCCTGGTGCCCAAGACCGCCTCGTCCCGGGCCACGGTGGCCGTGGCCCGCTTCCCGGCCGCCCCCGGCCCGCAGCCGCCTCCGGACGGCGCCAGCCCGCACACCCGTACCCCGCATCCCCGCGCCCCGCGGGCCCCCGCGCCGCCCGGCCCGGCGCCGGCCCGGTCCCGAAAGGCAGGAATCCCGTGACCGCGCTGCCCGGACCCGATCTGCGCCACCACGGCGACGCCGAGGTGCGCGGCACCGGTCTCACCGACCTGGCCGTCAACGTCCGCGCCGGCACTCCCCCGGACTGGCTCAGGGCCCGGATCGCCGCCTCCCTCGGCACACTCGCCGCCTACCCGGACGGCGCCCCGGCCCGCGAGGCGGTGGCGCGGCGGCACGGGCTGCCCGTCTCCCGGGTGCTGCTGACGGCCGGGGCCGCGGAGGCGTTCGTGCTGGCCGCCCGGGCCTTCCCGGCCCGCCGTCCGGTGGTGGTGCACCCGCAGTTCACCGAGCCCGAGGCGGCCCTGCGGAACGCCGGCCACCGGGTGGAACGGGTGCTGCTGCGCCGCGAGGACGGCTTCCGGCTCCGCCCGGACTCCGTACCGGAGGACGCGGATCTGGTCGTGGTCGGCAACCCCACCAACCCGACCTCCGTCCTCCATCCCGCGGACGGCCCGGCCGGTCTGGCGGCGCTGGCCCGGCCCGGGCGGCTGCTGGTCGTCGACGAGGCCTTCATGGACGCGGTGCCGGGCGAGCACGCCTCACTGGCGTCACGGACGGACCTGCCGGGACTGGTGGTGCTGCGCAGCCTCACCAAGACCTGGGGGCTGGCCGGGCTGCGCATCGGCTACGTCCTCGCGGAACCGGAGCGGATCGCGGCGCTGGAGCGCGCCCAGCCGCTGTGGCCGGTGTCCGCGCCGGCCCTCGCGGCGGCGGAGGCCTGCTGCGAGCCGGCGGCGCTCGCGGAGGCGGAGCGCGCCGCGGAGCGCGTGGCGGCGGACCGGGAGCATCTGCTGGCGCGGCTGGCGGAGTTCGGCGAGGTCGCCGTCTGCGGTCCGGCCGCCGGGCCGTTCGTGCTGCTCCGGCTGGAGGGAGCGGCCGCCGTACGGGAACGGCTGCGCGAGCACGGCTTCGCGGTCCGCCGGGGCGACACGTTCCCGGGGCTCGGTCCGGAGTGGCTGCGGCTGGCGGTCCGCGATCCCCGCACCACGGACCGGTTCGCCGATGCCCTGGCCAAGGCCCTCGCCGACCGCTGACTTCCCCGGCCGCTGACCCCGCCGGCTGCTGACCCCGCCCGCCGCCGGCCTCGCGGGCACCCCGCCGTACGGGCGGTCGTGCGCGGCCGGGCCGGGGCCGGCCGGGGGGTACGGCCCGGTCGAACGGCGGGAAGGCCGACGGCGCGGGCCGCCCCACCCCCGGGGCGGCCCGCGCCGTCACCTTCCCGGTCCGGGTCCGGGGCCCGCGGCCCCGGACCCGTCGCGGTCAGCCGCGGCGGGCGGCCGCCCGGCGCCGTGCGACGAAGACCGAGACTCCGCCGGCCGCGAGCAGGGCCCCGGCACCGGCCGCCAGGTACGGGGTGGTGGAGTTGCCGCCGGTGGCGGCGAGGTTGTCCTCGCCGCTTCCCGAGCCGGTCTGGGTGCTGACGCCGTCGCCGGAGCCGTCACCGGAGCCGTCACCCGAGCCGTCGCCGTCACCCGGGCCACCGTCGCCCGAGCCGCCGCCCGAGCCGCCCGAGCCGCCGGTGGCGCCCTCGGTCGCTCCGCCGCTGCCGGTGCCCGGCCCGCCGTCGCCGGAGCCGCCGGCGGGGCTCTCACAGGTGGCCTCCACCAGGGTGACCTTGCCCTCCACGGCCGCGACGTTGAGCTTCTTCGGCGCGGTCAGTTCCGGGGTGACGGACACCTGGAGCTCCAGGGCCGTGGCCGCGGCGGTCGTCGCCGTGGTGGTGGTCTTCGCCAGGGCCAGCTCGACCGAGCCGATGCCCTTGACGTCCGCCCGCGCGGTGCCCTCGGCGGTCAGCTCGACCCGCTGGCCGAAGACCGTCACATGCCCCGGGATCTTCGCCTCGGCCGTCGGCTGCTCGCCGGCCGGGCACACGGCGGTGGACGTGACCTGGTCGAGCTCGATCAGCGGGTGCTTCTTCAGACCGGGCACGAACACCCGGGCGTTCACGAGGTTGGCCCGCCCCTCGGCCTTCCCGGCCTCCGTCTTCGCCTCCGCGGTGGCGACGGCCGCCTTCAGCACCTCGACGGGACGGCCCCGGTGGGCGCCCTCCACCCGCGCGGTCAGCAGCGTCTCACTGGCCGACTCCGGGGCCTGGACCTCGTTGAGCGTGACGTTCAGCGGCACCCGGGTCCGGTCGAGCAGGGTGACCCCGAGGTCCGCGCGCAGCACGACCGCTCCGGCCTTGCCGTCCCCTCCGGAGGCGTACGCGGGCGCGGCACCGGCGAGGAGCACCGGGGCGGCGGCCAGAGCGGCGGCCGTCAGCGCGGCGGCGGTACGGCGCACGGGCGGGACGAAGGCATTGCTGTTCAAGGTGTGGAACCCCCACAAGAGAAATGGAGTCGCCGGCGCGGTCCGGGGGACGTCTGCGCGGCGACCTCGTACGCAACGCATACTTACGTACTGTCGGTGAACAGGCAGCGACATGGCGTGAGTTCACACCATCGGGTGGTTTCTGGGCGTGCGTTCGACTCGCCGTCCCGGGAAGCCCGCCGGGCCCCGTCCCGGCCCCGGAGGCACGGCGGCTCCGGAGGCGGGGACGGGGCCCGGGCCGGGGATCCGCCGCGGCGGGTCCCCGTACGGCGGCGTACGGCGGCGTACGGCGGCTCAGCCGGTGACGCGGCCGCGCAGCACCACGTGCCGGGGCGCCGCCAGGACGCGGACGTCCTCGCGCGGGTCGGTGTCGTACACCACCAGGTCCGCCGGGGCGCCCTCGGTCAGGCCGGGGCGCCCGAGCCATTCCCGCGCCCCCCAGGTGGCCGCCGACAGGGCGGTCGCCGCCGGGAGCCCGGCCTTCACCAGTTCCGCGACCTCCTGCGCGATCAGGCCGTGCGGAAGGGAGCCGCCGGCGTCGGTGCCGGCGAAGACCGGGATGCCGGCGTCGTGGGCCGCGGCCACGGTCTCGTAGCGCCGCTCGTGGAGCCGCCGCATATGGTCCGACCAGCGGGGGAACTTCTCCTGGCCGCCGTCGGCGAGCCGGGGGAAGGTCGCGATGTTGACGAGGGTGGGGACGATGGCCACACCGCGCTCGGCGAAGAGCGGAATGGTCTCCCCGGTCAGCCCGGTGGCGTGCTCGACGCAGTCGATGCCCGCCTCCACCAGGTCGCGCAGCGAGTCCTCGGCGAAGCAGTGGGCGGTGACGCGGGCACCGAGCCGGTGGGCCTCGGCGATGGCGGCCTCCACCTCGCCGCGCGGCCAGCAGGGGGCGAGATCGCCGGTGGAGCGGTCTATCCAGTCGCCGACGAGCTTGACCCAGCCGTCACCCCGGCGCGCTTCCCGCGCCACATACGCGACGAGGTCGCCCGGCTCGATCTCATGGGCGTAGTTGCGGATGTAGCGGCGGGTGCGGGCGATGTGCCGGCCGGCGCGGATGATCCGGGGCAGGTCCTCGCGGTCGTCGATCCAGCGGGTGTCGGAGGGCGAGCCGGCGTCGCGGATCAGCAGCGTCCCGGCGTCGCGGTCGGTCAGGGCCTGCTTCTCGCTGGTGGACTCGTCGACCGGGCCCCGGGCGTCCAGGCCGACGTGGCAGTGGGCGTCGACGAGTCCGGGGAGGACCCAGCCGGTGAGGGTGGTCACCTCCCGCGCGGCGGCGGGGGCCTCGTAGGTGACGCGGCCGTCCCGCACCCACAGCTCGTCCCGGACGTCCTCCGGACCGCGGAGCACCCGTCCCTTGATGTGCAGCACCGTGCCTTCGCTCATGGCAGGCACTCTACGAGCGGCGCGGTACGCGGGAGGGGCGGGCCCGGCCCGCGCCGGGTCCGCGAGGGGGCGGACGGACTCTGGGACGGTTGGGTTCCGTGATTCCGGTGACAGTTTCGCGCATTCGCGCTATGTTCTCCTCAACGGAATTCCGTATTCTCCAAATGCGTAGAGTCCGGAACTCTTCTTCCCGCTTTCCCGTGTCTCAAACACACGGATTCGCCACAGACCTCAGGGGCCTCTCCCGTGGCCGCGGCCCGGGTTGTTACGGATATGTGACGCGATCCACAGGCCGCCCGGTTCATCCGGGAATCGGCCCATATATACGGGCAATCAGGTGGGGTGTCGCGCGCCCGCACGGCCGCGCCCGAATAACACAGGAACCCCCGCCCGCGTAACCCCTTGCCCCGATGCATTTTTAACTTTTGCTCGGTAAATTGAATACGCATGACCGCCGCGCAAGCAGACCACGCAGGTCCCCGTACGGAATTCTTGGAAATGCCGGAAGGACTCAAGCTCGACACGCCACGCGTCGACGACGGAGCCGCGATCTGGCGCATCGCCCGCGACTCCGAGGTGCTCGACCTCAACTCGTCGTACAGCTACCTCCTGTGGTGCCGCGACTTCGCCGCCACCTCCGTGGTGGCCCGCGGCGCCGACGGCGAGCCGGTGGGCTTCGTGACCGGATACCTCCGCCCCGAGGCCCCCCGCACCCTCGTCGTCTGGCAGGTCGCCGTCGACGCGAGCCAGCGCGGGCGCGGCCTCGCGGGCGCCCTGCTCGACGGGCTGACCGAGCGGGTCGCCCACGAGAAGGGCATCGACCGGGTCGAGACCACGATCACCCCGGACAACACGGCATCGAACCGCCTGTTCACCTCGTTCGCCGAGCGGCACGGCGCGGCCGTGGAGCGCGAGGTCCTGTTCGACCCGGGCCTGTTCCCCGAGGAGGGGCACCTGCCCGAGGTGCTCTACCGGATAGGACCCCTGCCGTGGACGGCGCCCCCGCGCTGACCCGGGCCCCCTCACCCCGGGCCCCCGGAAACCCCGACTCCGAGCCCTGCCCGCCCCCACCGACTTCCTTCTTCACTCCCCAGACCACTCCCTGGAGTTCGCTGTGACCATCACCCCGCCCGCCCTGAGTGTCTTCGAGAGCCTCGAATCCGAGGTTCGCAGCTACTGCCGCGGCTGGCCGGCCGTGTTCGACCGGGCCAAGGGCAGCTACATGTACGACGAGGACGGCCACACCTACCTGGACTTCTTCTCCGGCGCCGGAGCCCTCAACTACGGCCACAACAACGAGGTGCTGAAACGCGCGCTGCTGGACTACCTGGAGCGCGACGGCGTCACCCACGGCCTGGACATGGGCACCACCGCCAAGCGGGCGTTCCTGGAGTCCTTCCAGAACTCGATCCTGCGGCCGCGCGACCTGCCGTACAAGGTCATGTTCCCCGGCCCGACGGGCACCAACGCCGTCGAGGCCGCGCTCAAGCTGGCCCGGAAGGTGAAGGGCCGGGAGGCGATCGTCTCCTTCACCAACGCCTTCCACGGCATGTCCCTCGGCTCGCTGGCCGTCACCGGCAACTCCATGAAGCGCGCCGGCGCCGGCATCCCGCTGGTGCACGGCACCCCGATGCCGTTCGACAACTACTTCGACGGCAAGGTCCCGGACTTCCTGTGGTTCGAGCGGCTGCTGGAGGACCAGGGCTCCGGGCTCAACCAGCCCGCCGCCGTGATCGTCGAGACGGTCCAGGGCGAGGGCGGCATCAACGTCGCCCGCGCCGACTGGCTGCGCGCCCTGGCCGACCTGTGCCGGCGCCGGGACATGCTGCTGATCGTCGACGACATCCAGATGGGCTGCGGCCGTACGGGTGCCTTCTTCTCCTTCGAGGAGGCGGGCATCACGCCGGACATCGTGACGCTGTCGAAGTCCATCAGCGGCTACGGGATGCCCATGTCCCTGACGCTGTTCAAGCCTGAGCTGGACGTGTGGGAGCCGGGTGAGCACAACGGCACCTTCCGCGGCAACAACCCGGCCTTCGTGACGGCCGCCGCGGCCCTGGACACCTACTGGGCCGACGGCCAGATGGAGAAGCAGACCATCAGCCGCGGCGAGCAGGTCGAGCAGGCGCTCACGGCGATCACCGAGGAGCACCCGCGGCTCGGCGGCGTCGTGCGCGGCCGCGGTCTGGTGTGGGGCATGGAGTTCACCGACAAGTCCCGCGCGAGCGCCGTGTGCAAGCGCGCCTTCGAGCTGGGGCTGCTGGTCGAGACGTCGGGGCCGCAGAGCGAGGTCGTCAAGCTGCTGCCCGCGCTGACCACCACCCCCGAAGAGCTGGACGAGGGTCTGCGGATCCTCGCCCGGGCGGTACGCGAGACGGTCTGAGCCATCTCCCCGGGGCAATCCGGCTTGTTTGCCGGGTTGCCCCGGGCCCGCGTATCGCCGACCGTAGAAACAGAAAGGCAGAACACCGTGATCGTCCGATCCCTCAGGGACATCGAGGGCACCGACCGGCACATCAAGTCGCAGTCGGGCACCTGGGAGAGCAAGCGCATCGTCCTCGCCAAGGAGCGGGTGGGCTTCTCCCTCCACGAGACCACGCTCTACGCGGGGACCGAGACCAAGATGTGGTACGCCAACCACGTCGAGGCGGTGCTGTGCGTGGAAGGTGAGGCCGAACTCACCAACGAGGAAACGGGCGAGAAGCACTGGATCGAGCCCGGCACGATGTATCTGCTGGACGGGCACGAGCGCCACACGATGCGGCCGAAGACGGACTTCCGTTGCGTCTGCGTCTTCAACCCGCCGGTCACCGGCCGTGAGGACCACGACGAGAACGGTGTCTACCCGCTGCTCACCGAGCCCGAAGAGGGCTGACCGACCCCGACGAGGGAAACGGACAGAAGCAGGGACGTAACGAGAGGAGAAGGTGCAGCACCATGACCATCGCACCCGAGCGGACGACCGATCTCTACCCGACCCGCGGCGCCACGGAGGTGGCCACCCCGCGGGTGGACCCGGTCGTGTGGTCGGCTCCCGGAACCCCCGGCCCGATCTCCGAGAACGAACTCAGCGACTTCGACCGTGACGGCTTCATGGCGGTCGACCAGCTGATCACCCCTGACGAGGTCGCGGTCTACCGCGACGAGCTGAACCGGCTGGTCACCGATCCCGAGGTGAAGGCCGACGAGCGTTCGATCGTCGAGCCCAAGTCGCAGAAGGTCCGGTCGGTCTTCGAGGTGCACAAGATCAGCGAGGTCTTCGCCGGGCTGGTCCGCGACCCGCGGGTGCTGGACCGCGCCCGCCAGATCCTCGGTTCGGACGTCTACGTCCACCAGAGCCGGATCAACGTCAAGCCGGGGTTCGGTGCCTCCGGGTTCTACTGGCACTCGGACTTCGAGACCTGGCACGCCGAGGACGGCCTGCCCAACATGCGCACGGTGTCCGTCTCGATCGCGCTGACCGAGAACTACGACACCAACGGCGGTCTCATGATCATGCCGGGTTCGCACAAGACGTTCCTCGGCTGCGCCGGCGAGACCCCGAAGGACAACTACAAGCGGTCGCTGCAGATGCAGGACGCGGGCATCCCGTCCGACGAGGCGCTGTCCGGCTTCGCCGAGAAGCACGGCATCAAGCTGTTCACCGGCAAGGCCGGTTCGGCGACCTGGTTCGACTGCAACTGCATGCACGGCTCCGGGGACAACATCACCCCGTTCCCGCGGAGCAATGTCTTCATCGTCTTCAACAGCGTGGAGAACCCGGCTGTGGAGCCCTTCGCGGCCCCCATCCGCCGGCCCGAGTTCCTCGGTGCCCGGGAGTTCACGCCGGTGAAGTAGCGAGATGACCCAGGCTCGCAGGGTGTGACCTGGGTCCGGGCCGCGGCCTCCTCGCGGAAGGGGGAGGGGCACGTCCGGATCGGGCTCCCACTGGGCGAGTGACGGCGGCCGTCGCCGGGAGGCGTTCCCGGTGACGGCCGCCGTCGCGTACCCGGGGCCGGCTCAGGGGCGGGCCGGGAGGCCCGAGACGACGTCGAGCAGCCGGTCCACGTCGGCGGCGGTGTTGTAGAGATGGAAGGCCGCCCGCAGATTGCCGGCCCGGATGGCCACGCGGACGTCCGCCGCCGCCAGCGTCTCCTCGGCGTGGCCCAGCCCGGGCACGGCGACGATCGCGGACCCCGGCTCGTAGCCCAGCCCGGCCAGTCCGGCACGGCAGCGCTCGGCGAGCGCGAGGTTGTGGGCGCGGATGGCTTCCGGGCCGGTCTCCTCGATGACCGCCAGCGCCTCCGGGGCCGCGAGATACGCCAGCAGCGCGTGGCTCTCGTCGAACCGGCGTGCGGTGCGGGCCAGCCGGCGCACCGGGCCGTAACAGCTCTCCCAGGGGTCCTCCCCCGCCGTCCAGCCCGAGAAGACCGGGCGCAGGCCCCCGCCGTCCTCCGGGACGGTGAGGAAGGAGACCCCGCGCGGGCAGAGCAGCCACTTGTAGGCGCCGGTGACGGTGTAGTCGAAGTCTCCGGCGTCCACCGGGAACCAGCCGAGGGCCTGGGTGGCGTCGACGAGCGTACGGGCGCCGTGGGCGCGTGCGGCCGCACGGATCGCGGCGAGGTCGGCGATCCGGCCGTCGGCGGACTGGACGGCGCTGACGGCGACGAGCGCCGTACCCGGCCGGACCTCGTCCGCCAGGGCGGTGAGCGGCACACTGCGCAGCTTGAGATCGGGACGGACGGCGAAGGGGTTGACCAGCGAGCTGAAGTCCCCGTCGGCGATGAGGACTTCGGCCCCTTCCGGCAGTGAGCCGGCGATGAGGCCGGTGTGGACGGCGACGGCGCCCGAGGTGGCCACCCGCCCGGGGTCCACCCCGGCCAGCCGGGCGAAGGCCGCACGGGCCCGGTCCACCGAGGGGAAGCCGAGATCGGGCGAGGGACGGCCGTCGGCGGTGCCGTCGACCCCCTCCCGGAGCACGGCCGCGGCCTCCCGGGGCAGCAGTCCCATCGAAGCGGTGTTGAGATAGGTCGACTTCGGCGCGAAGTGCGCCCCTCCCAGAGTGGTCTCCATACCAGCCACTATGGGCGGGACGGCGTCCTCCCGTCCACGGGGTTGTGGCCGTGGGCCGGCTGCCCGACGGGCCGCGGAGGCGCCCGGCGTCAGGCGTCAGGCGTCCGGCGTCAGGCGTCCGGCGTCAGGCGTCCGCCGGGCGCGGCAGGGCCAGCTCGTCGCCGACGCCGACGCGGCGCAGGATGGCGGCGATGTGCTCGTACACCAGCCGGCGGGCCCGGGCGCCCTCGCCGCGGCACAGCGCCTCGGCGATGGCCCGGTGCTCCGCGACGTTGCCGCGCCGGTTGTCCGGCCCGGCGGTGGAGGCCGCGGCGACGTGCAGACTGCGGTCCCAGAGCGTCTCGTGCATCAGGGCGACCACGGCGTTGCCCGCCGCCGCGACCAGCTCCCCGTGGAACTGCCGGGCCTGGAGCAGGGTCGCCTCGGAGGTGTCCTTCTCGTGCAGCAGCGGTTCGAGCGCCCGGCCCAGCCGGCGTGCGTGCTCCCGGCCGCGGGCGACCACGGAGTCGATCGCGAACATCTCCAGGAGCAGCCGGGCCTCCATGACATCGCGGGCCTCCTCCAGGTCCAGCGGCAGGATCAGCGCGCCCTGGGGCGGATGGAACCGCAGGGCGTTCTCCTCGGCCAGACGCCCGAAGGCCGCCTTGATCGCCGGGAGCGGGAGGCTCGTCTCCGTGGCGACCGCTTCCGGGGTGAGGATCTGCCCCTGGGCGTAGCGGCCGTCCGTCATACGGGTCCGGACGGCGTCGTACGCCTCGTGCACCGCGGCATTCCCTTCCGGCATGCCCCCATTGTCCCGTTTCCGCGGCGGGCGGCACTCCGTGTCCGGCGGGGAGTCCGCGCGGGGTGCGGCCGCGCCCCTCTCTCCGGCCGCTCTCCGGCCGCGGGCGGGCGTCTCCCTCCGGCGCCGGTCCGTTACGCCGAACAGGTCCCCCGGGGCCCGCGGGCGCCGGGGGACGCGGTTCCGGTCAGAGCTCCGGACGGCCGTCGACGCGGCGCGGGAGGCCCAGCGGGTTGCCGTCCCTGAGCTCCGGGGGCAGCAGCGCCTGCGGGGTGTTCTGGTACGCCACCGGGCGGAGCCAGCGCTCGATCGCGGTGGAGCCCACCGAGGTGGAGGTGGAGGTGGTGGCCGGGTAGGGACCGCCGTGGTGCTGCGCCGGGGCCACGGCGACGCCCGTGGGCCAGCCGTTCACCAGCAGCCGGCCGGCCAGCGGGGTCAGCTCGGCGAGCAGCCGCGCGCCGGAGCCGTTCTCCTCCGCCGCCTCCCGCTCGCCGATGTGCACGGTGGCGGTGAGGTTGCCGGGCAGCCGCTCCAGGACCGCGGAGACCTCGGCCGCGTTCTCGTAGCGGACGACGACGGTGACGGGGCCGAAGCACTCCTCCAGCAGCAGCTCGTGGGCGTCGCCCCCGGCGAGCCGCGCCGCCGGGACGGTGAGGTACCCGGCGCCCACGGCCAGCTCGCCGCTCTCGCCGGGGGTGACCGGGCTGCCGACCCCGGGGAGGTCCAGCCGCTCGCGCACCCCGCGGACGAAGTTGTCGCGCATCCGGGTGTCGAGCAGCACCCCCGCCTCGGTCCGGCTGACCGCGTCGGTGAGGGCGGACAGCAGCCGGTCCCCGGCGGCGCCGGAGGGGGCCAGCACCAGGCCCGGCTTGACGCAGAACTGCCCGGTGCCGAGGGTCATGGACCCGGCGAGGCCGGTGCCGATCTCCTCGGCGCGCTCGTCCGCCGCGGCCTCGGTGACGACGACCGGGTTGAGGCTGCCCAGCTCGCCGTGGAACGGGATGGGGACGGGGCGGGCGGCGGCCGCGTCGAAGAGCGCCCGGCCGCCGCGGACCGACCCGGTGAACCCGGCGGCCGAGACCAGCGGGTGCTTGATCAGCTCGACGCCCGCCTCGAAGCCGTGCACCAGGCGGACGACATCGGCCGGGAGCCCCGCCTGTACGGCGGCGCGGCGCAGCACGGAGGCGCAGAGTTCGGAGGTCGCCGGGTGGTCGGGGTGCGCCTTGACGACGACGGGGCAGCCGGCGGCGAGCGCGCTGGCCGTGTCCCCGCCCGGGACGGAGAAGGCGAGCGGGAAGTTGCTCGCGGAGTAGACGGCGACGACACCGAGCGGGACCTTGTAGCGGCGCAGGTCGGGGCGGGGAACGGGCTTCAGGTCCGGGTCGGCGTGGTCGATCATCGCGCCGAGGAAGGAGCCCTCGTCGACGAGGTCGGCGAACGCCCTGAGCTGGTATGTCGTCCGGGCGAGCTCGCCGGTGAGCCGGCCGGGGCCGAGCGCGGTCTCCGCGTCGGCGGCCTCGACGACATGGTCACCGGCCTCGTCCAGCAGGTCGGCGGCCGTGCGCAGGAAGGCGGTGCGCACGGAGCGGTCGGCGAGACTGCCGCGGACCGCGTGCGCGGCGCGCACGGCCTCGTCGACCTCCGCGGGCGTGGCCTCGACGGCCACTTCCTCCCGCTGCTTCCCGGTCCGGGGATCGACGCTCCACACTGCTGTGGCCACTTGCGGTTCCTCCAGCTCGTACCACGTAGGCGGCGTTCGAGATACTGAACGCTGTTCCTGATGCTGAATACCCTTGGACCCTATTTCCGGGGCGTGGAGAGGGTCAAGGCTCGGCTCCCGGTGCTCCGCCGAGCGCCCGGGCCCCGGGGGCGTGCTCCCCGCGGGCGCGGGCGTGCGGCGTGCGGCGTGCCCGGGCCGGCCGGACTCCCGGAAGCACCGGAGGGACCGGCCGGCCCCGGCGGTCCCGGCACCCCGCCCGGGGCCGGGACCGCGGCCGTGCGCCCGGCTCAGCGCCGGCCGGCGCCCGCGTGCCGGGCCACCAGGTGCGGGACGGCGCGCGGGTGGTCGACACGGGGCCGGAGCTCCGGGGTCCAGCCCGCGTCGTCCCCGAGCCGTTCCTCCGGGACACCGGCGTTGTGGACGGCGAGCAGGTCCACGGCCTCCCCGTTCACCAGGTTGTCCCGCTCGGTGAGGGCCGTGCCCTTCCAGCTCTTGATCACCTTCGCGGGGTCCACCGTGTCCGGCAGGGTGAAGGCGTTGGCCTCGGCGACGAGCCGGGACTCGAAGCCGACCCCCCAGCTGTAGCCGTAGCGGTCGCCGGTCGTCAGATAGTGGTTGTTGTAGACGTCGACCTGCCCGAAACGCACCCGGGGCGCCCGTTCGGCCACGTCGCGGAAGAGGTTGTGGTGGAGGGTCACCCGCAGCCGGCCCCGGTCGGTGTCGCCCGCGCTGTCGCTGTTGCCGATCATCAGGGTCTTGTCGTGGTCGGCGAAGACGTTCCAGGAGGCGGTGACGAGGTCGGCGCCGCGCACGATGTCCAGCTCGCCGTCGTGCTGCTGGAACAGCACGCCGAAATAGCGCGGCTGTTCGCTGTCGGGGCGGCGGCCGTCGGTGAAGGTGTTGTGGTCGATCCAGACGTGGCGGGAGCCGTATACGACGAGGTTGTCGTACTCGGAGTTCCAGTTGCCGTCGGCGCCGTCGGTGGGGTCCCACTGCGGGAAGCAGTCGTACGCGTCCTCGAAGGTGACGCCCCGGATGACGACGTTCTCGGCGGCCCTGACCTGAAGGCTCGCGCCGAGCAGGCGGGCCCCGCGCCCCGCGCCGACGATGGTGGTGTTCGAGCCGACGGCCAGCCGCACCCGCTCCGCCTGGCGGGCGGCGGAGGCGGCGCGGGCGTCCTCCATCGGCCCGGAGGGGTCGGCGTCGCCCCAGCTGTCCGGGTCGTAGGCGGCGAGATAGCCGTCGAGGGTGTAGCCGTCGGTGGCGTAGTCGGCGCAGGAGAGGGGCCGGCCGGCGTCGTCGGTGTTGGCGTCGACCGTGCCGGCGATCCGGATGACCTTGGGGGTGGGATCGCCGCCGTTCAGCGCCGCGGCCAGCTCGGCCCGGGTGCGGACGGTGAAGACGTGGTCCGCGTCGGCGGCCGCGCCGCCGGTCGTGCCGCCCTCCGCCGAGGCCCAGCCGTCACCGGCCGGCAGCACCGGCCGGCCGCCGGACGGGGCGGGGACGGGAGCGGGGGCGGGCGGGGCCGGTGCCGCGGCCCCGGCCGGGGCGGGGGACAGGGCGAGCGCGGCGCCGCACAGCAGGGCGGCCACGGCACGCACATGACGTGACGCTCTCGGCATGTCGGACTCCTGGGGATCGTGGGGGAACGGAAGGAATCGGAGGCTCACTTCTCCTGCTGCTCCTTCCACTCCGCCCGGGCCTCGTTGAGGAGTCCGGCGAGCTTGTCGGCGAACTCCTTCGCGGTCATCTCGCCCAGCAGCAGCTTCTGGAAGTCCGGCTCGGTCCCGGCCTTGCTGATGTGGTTCCAGTCCGGCAGGTGGTATGGCAGCTGGACGATCTTCGTCTGGGGGTCGTTGACGGATTCCATGGCGGCCTTCACCGGCGCCGCGTCCTCGATCCAGGCGTCCCCGACGGCGTCCGTACGGGCCGGGATGGCGCCCGCCTCCTCGTTCCAGAGGCTGTTCATCTCGTGGGAGACGGCGAACTCGATGAACTTCCAGGCCGCGGCCTTGTTGTCGCTGCTCCGGAACAGCCCCAGCCCGTCGACCGGGTTGGACGGAATGGTGCGCGGCGCGCCGTCCGCCGAGGGCGGCAGCGGGATGCCGGCGATCCGGTCCTTGCCGAACGCCTTCACGTGGTCGGGGTACGAACCCAGGTTGTGCAGCAGCATCCCGATGTCGCCGCTGCCGAACTGGGCGACCATCTTGGTGAAGTCGTTGTTGAGGTCGGCGGCGGGCGTGGCCTTCTTGTAGAGGTCCGTGTACCGCTCCAGCGCCTCGACGTTCTCCGGGGCGTTGACCGTGGTCTTCTCCCCATCCCAGAAGGTGTCGACGCCGGACTGGGCGTACATCATGTCCAGCGCCTGGGCGACGGATCCGGCGCCGCCACGGATGGTGAAGCCGAACTTGTTGTCCTCCGCGTCGGTCAGCTTCTCCGCCGCCTCGTAGAACGTCTCCCAGTCGTCGGGCGCGTCCAGCCCCGCCTTCTCGAAGAGGTCCGTGCGGTACCAGAGGACGCTCTGGTTGGCGGAGGTCGGCACGGAGAACATCTCGTCGCCCTCGCCGCCCGCGGCGCGGACGCTCTCCACCATGCCGTTCGACAGCCTGCCCTTGAGCGGGCCGTCCTCGATGCGGTCGCCGACCGGCTCCAGCGCGCCCTGCGCCACCATGTTCGCCAGATCCGCGGTCTTGACGCCGCCGACGTCCGGCAGCCCGCCGCCGGCGATGGCGGTGTCGTACTTCGACTGCACCTCCGTGATCGGCACCGGCACGTACTTCACGTCGATGTCCGGGTGCTTCTTCTCGAAGGCCGCGATGATCTTCTTCCAGACGGGGGTGCGGACGCCGCCGTTGTTGTCCCAGAACTCGACGGTGCCCTTGCCGTCGCCCTCTCCCCCGGCCGCGTCGCCGGAGTCCCCGCAGGCGCTCGCGGTCAGGGCGAGCACGGCGGTGAGGGCCACGGCCGCGGCGGGCCGTACGGCTCTCCGGGGGCGTGGGCCGGGGCGCTGGTCCCGGTGTGCTGTCGTCATCTCGGCTCTCCTCGGTTCTCGGTTCTCGGTTCGGTGACGCGGGGGTCCCGGCCCCGCGGTGTGCTGCTGTGCCCGCGTACGGGTGCCTGCGTGCCGGCGCGGTGGTGTGCCGGCGTGCTCGTGGACCGGCCGGCCGTGTGCCGCGCCCGGCGGTCCCGGGGGCTACGGCCGCCGTTCCCCCTCTCCACCGGGCACCCCGGCCGGTACGGCCCAGTCCGCGCCCAGTTCGGAGAAGAGGGAGAGGGTCTCGGCGCTCGCCGCGACCAGCTCGTCGACACCGGAGATCACCCGCCGCGGTGCCGTGCCCCCGCTGCGCCAGGCCGGTCCGTCCGCCCGATGCCAGACCGGCTCCGTCAGCCGCACCGGCGGCGGCGCGGTCCGGACCGCCTCGACGACGCGGGTGAACGCGCCCGTGCGGTGCGCCGGTACGAGCAGGGGCGAGCCGGTGGCGAGGTGCGCGAGCAGGTCCTCCAGCAGGTCCGTCCGGCCGTAGAGGCGTTCCTCCGGGGCGTGCCCGGCGCGCTGCACCAGCACCCGGTCCCGCGTGTACCAGAAGGTGATCCGGCCCCGGTCGCCGTGGACGAGCAGATACGGATCGGCGGTCCGTTCGGCGCAGAGGGTCACGGCCACGGTGATCCGGGTGCCGCGTGCCGTGGTCAGCCGCAGGCAGGAGGTGTCGTCCGCCTCGATCGCGTGGGCCCGGTACTGCTCCAGTTCGATCCCGGCCAGGTCCTCGGCCCGGTCGCTGCCGTCGATGCGCAGCGCGGTGGCGACGGCGTGCGCGAGGGGGTTGGTGAGGACCCCGTCGACGACGTCCCGGCCGCCGAGGGTCCGCCGTCCGGCCCAGGGCGCGCGGGTGTAGTAGTCCTCGCCGCGCACCCAGGCCCCCGCGCCGCCGATGCCGCGCACCCGGCCGACGGCGCCGCCGCCGATCAGCCCGGCGATGGCGTCCAGGGCGTGCGAGCCCAGCGACTGGAAGCCGATCTGGCAGGCGGTGCCGGCCGCGGCGAGTCCCCCGGTCAGCCGCCGGAAGTCCTCGTAGGAGGGGGTCGGCGGCTTCTCCAGCAGCAGGTGCGAGCCCGCGCGGGCGGCGGTGAGCGCCAGCTCGGTGTGGGTGTGGATCGGTGTGCAGACGACGGTGATCCGCGCGCCGGTCCGTTCCAGCAGCCCGGCGAGGTCCGGGGACTGCTCGACCCCGTCGAAGCCGGCCAGTTCCTCCGCGGCGAGCGGCTGGAGTTCGCACACCCCGGCGAGCCGGACCCGCCCGGCCGCCTCGAGCCGCCGCAGGTTCTCCAGATGCCAGGAGCCGTGGCCGCGCCCGCCGGCGAGCACCACGGGCACCGGCCCGTCCGGTCCGTCCGCGGGCCCGGCCTCCGGCCGGGCGTCCGGCCCGGTGACCGGCCCGGCGACCGGCCCGGCGCGGAGCACCGCGTCCGGTACGGTGCCCGGCCCGGCCGGCCCGGCGTTCGCTCCGTCAACTGCCGTCATGTCTCTCCCCGATGTCCTGTCCCTGGCCGCCTCCGGGCGGCTCAGCCCTTGACCGCCCCGGCGCTGAAGCCGGCGATGAGCCACTTCTGGATGAAGGCGAAGACGATCACCACGGGTACGGCGGCCACGACGCCGCCCGCGGCCAGCGCGCCCAGGTCGACGCTCTCCGCGCCGATCGTGTAGTTGAGTCCGACGGGGATCGTGTACTTCTCCTGCGAGCTGAGGAACATCAGCGCGAAGAGGAAGTGGTTCCAGCTGTGCACGAAGGCGAAGGAACCGACCGCGATCAGCCCCGGCCGCAGCAGCGGCAGCACCACCGCGCAGAAGGCCCGGAAGCGCCCGCAGCCGTCGACCCAGGCGGCCTCCTCCAGTTCGGCCGGCACATTGCGGATGAACCCGCTGATGAGGATGAGCGAGAGCGGCAGCTGGAAGACGGTCTCGGCGATGACCACGCTCCACAGCGAGTTGACGAGGGCCAGCTCGCGGAAGATCTCGAAGAGCGGTACGAGCATCAGCGCGCCCGGGATGAACTGCGAGCACAGCAGCGCCAGCATGAAGCCGTTCCGGCCCCGGAACCGGAACCGGGCCAGGGCGTAGCCGCCGGCCAGTGCGACGGCCGTGGTCATCACCAGGGACGCGACGCCGACCAGCAGGCTGTTGCGGAAGAAGACCGCGAAGCCCAGGTCGTTCCAGACCTTGTCGAAGTGCGCGGCCGTGGCCGGCCAGGGCACCAGTGAGGTGGAGCCCGCCGGGCGCAGGGCGAACAGCAGCATCCAGTAGAACGGCACCAGGGTGAAGAGCAGATACAGCCCGAGGGGCAGGTGGATCTGCCAGCGCGGCGTGCGCTCCCCGGCCGGGCCGCCGCCGGTGCCGGGACCGCGCCGGAGGCGGCGCGCGGGGGGCGCGCCTCCGGTGTGCGCTCCGGTGCGTGCCCCGGTGGCCGAGCCCTGGTCGGTGATGGCGGTGGTGGTCATCAGCGGTCGCCCCCGAACTTGCTGAGCCGCAGGTAGAGGATCGAGCAGAAGAGGAGGATCACGAACGCGACGGTGGTGAGCGCGGAGGCGTAGCCGAAGTCGTGCCCGTGGATGCCGGTGTTGGCGACGTAGAGCGGCAGCGTGGTGGTCGCGCCGGCCGGTCCGCCGCCGGTGAGGGTGTAGAGCAGGTCGACGTTGTTGAACTCCCACACCGCCCGCAGCAGCGTGGAGAGGACGATCGCGTCCTTGAGGTGGGGCAGGGTGATGTGCAGGAACTGCCGCATCCGCCCGGCGCCGTCGACGGAGGCCGCCTCGTAGAGGTCCCGGGGGATGGACTGCAGATCGGCCAGGATGAGGATGGCGAAGAAGGGGACGCCGCGCCAGAGTTCGGCGAGGACGGCGGCCCAGAAGACGGTCCCGGGGTCGGAGAGCACCGAGGTGCCGTACGAGCCGACGCCGGCGTCCGCGAGATAGCGGCTGACGCCGGTGGACGGGTTGTAGAGCAGCATCCAGATGGTGGTGGTCAGCACGCCGGAGACGGCCCAGGGCGAGAAGACCAGGGCGCGGGAGATGCCGCGTCCCACGAACGTCTGGTTGACGATGAGCGCCAGCGCCAGGCCCAGCGCGAGCTGGAGCGAGACCTCGGTGCCGACCCACTGGGCGCTGAAGACCAGGCTCTGCCAGAACAGGTCGTCGGCGAGGAGGGCGGAGAAGTTGTCGAGGCCGGCGAAGCCGTTCCGCCAGGGCTTGGTGACGTTGTAGTGCCGGAGGCTGTAGTAGAGGACGCTGATCATGGGATAGGCGAGGAAGCCCAGCATGAGCAGCACGGCCGGTGAGATCAGCAGATACGGGAGACGGGCCGGGCCGCCCGCCCGGCGGCGGCCGGTCCCGCGGGGTTCCTTCGCCACGGCGAGGGCCATGACTGCTCCTTCACGTCGAGCGGGGCGAGCGGGTGCGGGGGTCGGGGTGGGGTGTGCGGGTCGGGTGCGGTGTGCCGGTGTCGGGTTGAGGGGGTGAGGGGTTGAGGGGTTGAGGGGTTAAGCGCTTACTACGCGGGGTGCGGCGGTCCCGTTCGACGGGACGGCGGACGGGGACGGAGGGCGGCTCGGCGGAGGCGCGGGGGCGCGGCGCGGGCCGCTAGCCCGCGTAGGGTTCGGGGACCTCGCCGGGCCGGGCCAGGAAGTCGAAGTCGCAGCCGGTGTCGGCCTGGGTGATGTGCCGCTGGTAGAGCGCGCCGTAGCCGCGCACGTACGGGGCGGGCGGCGGCCTCAGCTCCTCGCGGCGGCGGGCGAGTTCAACCTCGTCCACCTCCAGGCGCAGCAGCCGCGCCGGTACGTCGAGGGTGACGGGGTCGCCGGTGCGGACCAGCGCCAGCGGCCCGCCGACGTGCGACTCGGGGGCGATGTGCAGCACGCAGGCGCCGTAACTGGTGCCGCTCATCCGGGCGTCGGAGAGCCGCACCATGTCGCGCACTCCCTCCTTGAGCAGGTACGCGGGGATCGGCAGCATCCCGTACTCGGGCATCCCGGGGCCGCCGAGCGGGCCGGAGCCGCGGAGTACGAGCACGCTGTCGGCGGTGATGGAGAGCGCCGGGTCGTCGATGCGGTCCTGGAGCTGCCGGTAGTTCTCGAACACGACGGCGGGCCCGGTGTGCCGCAGCAGCCGGGGCTCGGCGGCGATGTGCTTGATCACGGCACCGTCGGGGGCGAGATTGCCGCGCAGTACGGCGATGCCGCCCTCCGCGGCCAGCGGATCGTCCAGGGGCCGGATGACGTCGTCGTCGTGGACGAGGGCCCCGGCGATCTGCTCGCGCAGCGTGGCGTGGGCGGCGGTGGGCCGGCCGAGGTGGAGGTGCCCGGCCTCCGCGAGCCGTGCCAGCAGGCCCGGCAGCCCGCCCGCGTAGTGGAAGTCCTCCATCAGATACGCGCCGCCGGGGCGGAGGTTGGCGAGGACGGGCACCCGGCGGGCGATGGCGTCGAAGTCGTCCGGGGTGAGCTTCACGCCCGAGCGGCCGGCCATCGCGATCAGATGGATGATGGCGTTGGTCGAACCGCCGAGCGCCACGGCGGTCGCGATGCCGTCCTCGAACGCCTCGCGGGTCAGGAGCTCCGGCAACCGCAGGTCCTGCCACACCAGTTCGACGGCGAGGCGTCCGGCCGCGGCGGCCATCCGGCTGTGCCCCGAGTCCACGGCGGGGATCGAGGAGGCGCCGGGCACGGTCACCCCCAGGGCCTCGGCGACGGCCGTCATCGTGGAGGCGGTGCCCATGGTCATGCAGTGGCCGGGCGAGCGGGCCAGGCCGCACTCCAGTTCGGCCAGTTCGCGGTCCCCGATGAGCCCGGCGCGCTTGTCGTCCCAGTACTTCCACATGTCGGTGCCGGAGCCGAGGGTCTCGCCGCGCCAGTGGCCGCGCAGCATCGGCCCGGCCGGGACGAACACGGCGGGCAGCCCGGCTGAGGCGGCGCCCATCAGCAGCGCCGGTGTGGTCTTGTCGCAGCCGCCCATGAGCACGGCACCGTCCACCGGATAGGAGCGCAGCAGTTCCTCGGTCTCCATCGCCAGCAGATTCCGGTAGAGCATGGGCGTCGGCTTCTGGAAGGTCTCCGAGAGCGTGGCCACCGGGAACTCCAGCGGGAAGCCGCCCGCCTGCCAGACGCCCCGCTTCACGGCCTCCGCGCGCTCGCGCAGATGCTGGTGGCAGGGGTTGATGTCGCTCCAGGTGTTGAGGACCGCGACGACCGGCTTGCCCAGGTGCTCCTCGGGCAGGTAGCCGAGCTGGCGGGTGCGGGCCCGGTGGCTGAAGGACCGCAGTCCGCCGGTGCCGTACCAGGCGTGGCTCCGCAGCTCCTCCGGGCTCTTCACCCGCTCGCGCCGGGCCGCGTCCGCGGACGGGCGGCCGTCCGGACGGGGCGCCGCCCCGGTACCGCCGGTGTTCCCGGGCCCGCTCATCGCAGGTCCCATCCCTTCAGCAGCGACGCGACGCGGCCGCGTTCCGGCTCGGGCAGCGGCCGGCTGGGCGGCCGCACCTCCCGCCGGCACAGGCCCAGAACGGCCATCGCCTCCTTGACGACGCTGACGTTGTTCGCCGCCTGCCGCTCCGCGCGCAGCGCCTCGAACTCCCGTACGCGCTCCCAGACCTCCATGGCGGCGGGGTAGTCCCCGGCGCGCAGCGCCACCAGCATCGCCAGCGACAGCCGGGGGGCGACGTTGACCAGACCGGAGGTGAAGCCGGTGGCCCCCACCGCCCAGTACGACGGCGCGTACAGCTCGGCCAGTCCGGCGACCCAGGTGAACCGGTCCAGGCCCGCGTCCCGGGCGACCGCCGCGAACCGCGCCGCGTCCGGCACCGCGTACTTCACGCCGACCACATTGGGGCAGAGTTCGCCGAGCCGCGCGATGCGCTCCCCGTCCAGCAGCTCGTTGCGGATGTACGGGACGACACCCAGCTCGGGCACCGCCTCGGCGATGGCGCGGTGGTAGTCGACCCAGCCGTCCTGCGACACGTACGGGTGCACCGGCTGATGGACCATCACCATCTCGGCGCCGCAGTCCCGGGCGTGCCGGGCGGCGCCGACGGCGGTGGGCACGTCGTGGCCGACCCCGGCCACGACGGTCGCCTGCCCGCCGGTCTCCGCCATGGTCTCCTCGACGACGGTGCGCCGCTCCTCGGGCGTGAGGGCGTAGAACTCCCCGGTGTTGCCGTTCGGGGTGACGGTGACGACTCCCCCGTCGAGCAGCCGGCGCAGCAGCGCGCGGTAGGTGGCCCGTTCGACGCGGCCTTCCGCGCCGAACGGCGTCACCGGTATCGCCACGACCTCGGCGAGAGCCGCTTTCAGCCGTGCCTGGTCCATGCTGTCCGCCCTTTCCGTGCGCGGCGCGTGCCGCGGTCTGCGCTCCGGGCCGCCGTTCGCGGGGCGGTCCGTCGCCTGGATGGCGGCCCGCCGGGTGGTGACGGGCCGTCGGTGCGGTGCTGATTGCGTGCTGTGCGGTGCGGTGCGGTGTTGCGTGCGGTGCGGGTGCCGGATCGTGGCGCCGGCCCGGGCGACTCGGTGGACCGGTACCGCGGTTGGCCGGTGATGCTCCGGCCGGTGCTGCCGTCGTGCCGTGCGGGTGGTGCGGGTGGTGCGGTGTGGTGCGGGTCGTGTGGTGCGGGTGGTGCGCGGTCCGAGGCGTGGCCGGCGCCGGACGCCGTCCGGACCGCGGTCAGGGAGCGGCGGGCCGCTCCGGCACCGCCGTGTCCGGCGCCGCAGCATCCGGTACGGCGTCCGGGAAGGCCCGCCGCACGAAGGAGCCGATGTGGTCGTGGAGCAGCCGGGCCGCGCCGTCCGCGTCCCCCGCGAGCGCCGTGCGCAGGATCTCCCGGTGCTCGCGCGCCTCCCGTTCCCAGGACGGCACCGACGCCCAGGCGACCGCCGACACCAGCGCCGCCTGGTCGCGCAGATCGTCGAGCATCCGTGCGAGCAGCGGATTGCCGCACGGCAGGTACAGCGCCCGGTGGAAGTCCCGGTTGGCCAGGCTCCGGTCGGCCCGGTCCGAGGAGTGGTCGGCGCGCTCCAGCGCCTCCCGGGCCTCCTCCAGCGACGCCTCGCGGGTGACGGAGCGGCGCAGCGCCTCCGGCTCCAGCAGCAGCCGGACGTCGTAGACCTCGCGGGCCATGGCGGCGTCCACGGTCCGCACGGTGACGCCCTTGTACTGGTTCATGACGACGAGCCCGGAGCCCGCGAGCGTCTTCAGGGCCTCCCGCACCGGGGTCTTGGAGACGCCGAACCGCTGCGCCAGCTCCGTCTCCACCAGCGCCTGGCCGGGGCTCAGCCGGCCGGTGAGGATGGCGTGCTTGACGGCCTCCAGCACGACCTGGGTGCGGGAGGGGATCGGGGCCGGGGTGGCGGGGAGCGGGCCGGGCGCAGTGACCATGAAGGCTCTCAGATCTCGCGTATCGCGTCTCATATATGACGTACGAAGGACGACGCGATGAAGCTAGGGCCGGGCCGCCGTCCCGTCAATGCCCCGCGCACCACGAGATGTCCGCGGCCCCCGGCGGACCGGGGGGCGCCAACCGGGCCGCCCGGCCCGCCCGTTCAGCCGAGGAACGCCCCGACCTGCGCGAGGTCGGCGTCGGAGGCCAGTCCGGCGTGGTAGAGCCGGAGTTCGTCCGCGCCCAGTCCGGCCGCGTGCGCCGCGTCCGCCGCCAGCGTCGCCGGGCTGCCGCCCATACCGGAGACGACCGTGAAGTTCGCCGCGAGGACCGCCCCTTCGGGCCGGACCCGGACGAACGGGTCCAGAACGGCCGCCCGCGCCGCCCGTCCGCCCTCGCCTCCCGCGCAGGGCAGCACGGCGCCGTCGGCGTACTCCAGCAGATCCTCCGGGTCCGCGCCGGCGTTGGCCCCGCACCGGTGCCAGGCCGGGTCGGCGTGGAGCAGCACCTGGAACCCCGGCCGCGCCGCCCGGCGCACCGCTGCGACCGCCGCCCGCCGGAGTCCGCCCGCGACGCTCCGGCGCCAGCGGCGCGTCACATCGGCGAGTTCCTCCCCGAGCAGTTTCTCCACCGCCGCCCACTCCGCGTCCCGGTCCCCGGCCGGGCCCGCCTCCGGTCCGGGCTCCCCGCGCCACAGCGGCTCCAGGGCCGTCACCACCGCGGCCCGCAGCCGTTCCGGATCCCCGCCCGCCCCGGCGTACCCCTCCTCGCAGACCTCGCAGAAGCAGAGCGACATCAGATAGTGCCCGGCGCCGCCGAGCGCGACCCCGGCCGTCTTGTCGTGCGCGTGCAGATGCGCCAGGCCGTACCAGCCGCAGGACTCCAGTTCGGTGCCGCGCGCCCCGGGCCGTACGGCGGCCTCGGCGGCCAGCTCCACCGCGTACTCCCGCACCTCGGGCCGGGCGATGCAGGGCGCCCACGGATACCGGTCGCCGTAGGCGTTGCGCACGGTGGTCTCCGGATGCTCCTCGCCCAGCCGGGAGTTGTGCGCCAGCACCACCCAGCTGTGCACCTCCAGCCCCGCCCCGGCCAGCGCCTCCGCCGCCTCCCCGAACGGATCGCGGCCCTCGGTCCACCGCTGCTCGTACGGTCTCAGCACGCGCCCCGACCAGCGGGCCGGGTCGGGCGGGTAGAGCACCGCCGAGTGGCGCGCCGTGACGATCCGGTGCCGGGGGTGGCGGGGTGTCAGGGCGCGGGTCGAGTGGTAGGCGGAGGCCAGCGTCACCTGCCGCACCCCCAGCCGGGCCAGCCGGACCGGGGCGTACGGATCACCGACCACGTCCCAGGGGTAGAGAAAGGCCGAGGCTCGCATGTCGTCTCCTCACCGGCCCGCCGCCCGCTCGGCCGGCGGACCCTCCGCGGAAGCGGTCACGCTAAGGCGGCGCCCGGAAGCGGTCAAGACAGCGGCCACGGGGGGATGACAGCGCTTACTACACGATGGCAGAGTCTTCCCCGGAGATCGTGAACAGGCTCCGCCGCGCACGGCCGCACACCACGTCCGCCCCGAACCGGCCCCCGGCCCGCCGGCCGCCGCCCTCCCGAGGAGACACCGCCATGCCCGCAGACCGCACCGTCCTGCTCACCGGAGCCGCCGGCGGCCTCGGCACCCTGATGCGCGACCTGCTGCCCCCGTACGGCTACACCCTCCGGCTGCTCGACCGCGTGCCGGTGCCGGACGTCCCCCACGGCACCGAGGCGGTCACGGCCGACCTCGCCGACCGGGAGGCCCTCCGGGAAGCGGTCCGCGGTGTCGACGCGATCGTCCATCTCGCCGGGATCTCCCTCGAATCCACCTTCGAGAACATCCTCGACTCCAACATCCGGGGCACCTACCACCTCTACGAGGCCGCCCGTGAAGAGGGCGTGCGCCGCGTGGTCTTCGCCTCCAGCAACCACGCCGTCGGCTTCCTCCCCCGCCCCGCCGGCGAGGACGCCCCGCCGCTGCCCGTCGAGGCCCCTCACCGGCCCGACACCTTCTACGGCCTCTCCAAGTGCTTCGGCGAGGACCTGGCCTCCCTCTACTGGGACAAGCACGGCATCGAGACCGTCTCCCTCCGCATCGGCTCCTGCTTCCCCGAGCCCACCACCGTCCGGATGCTCTCCCTCTGGCTCAGCCCGCCGGACGCCGCCCGGCTGCTGCACGCGGCCCTGACCGCCGAGGACGTCGGCCACACCGTCGTCTACGGCAGCTCCGCCAACACCCGCCTGTGGTGGGACCTCTCCTCCGCCCGGGCGCTGGGCTACGAGCCGCGGGACGACTCGGAGCCGTACGCGGCGAAGCTCGTCGCCGAACAGGGCGCCCTCGACCCGGACAACCCCGACCACGCCCATCTCGGCGGCCACTTCTGCACCAACCCGCCCCGCTGGCCGCACTGACCGGCCGCACCGGTGCGGCCGCGCCCGTCCGGCCGCACCGTCCCCCGCCGCCCGGAGGCGCGGGCGGCGGTCCTCAGGCCGGGGGTCCTCAGGCCGGGGGCCGGGGTTCCGTGTCCCGTGCGGCGGCGCAGAGGGCCGCCAGGTACTCGTCCACGGGCTGGACACGGCCGGAGAGGGGCTCCGCGGCGGCGCGCCAGTGGATGGCGGCGATCTCCTCGTTCGGGGTGAACGGGCGGGGCACCGAGGTCCGTCCGGTGTAGACGGCCCCGTACACCAGGCGCCGCCGGCGCCCCAGGGTGTAGAGCCCGTAGCCGGTGAAGCAGAGCTCGTCGGCGACCTGGCCGGACTCCTCGGCGAGTTCGCGGACCGCCGCCTCGCGCGGGCTCTCCCCGTCCTCGATGCCCCCGCCGGGCAGCTCCCAGGTGGCGCGGTCCCGCTCGTAGACCATCAGCAGTCTGTCACCGTGCCACAGCGCCACGAGGGACATGCCGATCCCGGCCTCGCGGAAGCGGGTGTCCTCGGGGACGCGGCGGAACGCGTGCAGGATGAGGCCGCGGCCGTCGCTGACCAGGGAACCGGTGCGTGCTCGTCTCATTCTCCGGACTCTACGGCCGGAACGGCGCGGTCCGCGGACGGGAACGGAACGGAACGGGACCGCGCGGGCGGGCGTCCGGGCCGGACGCCCGCCCGCGGCGTCACGGCACGACCACGATCTTCCGGCCCTCCCCCGCCGCGAACCGCTCCAGCGCCTCCGGGTAACGCTCCAGCGGCATCCGGTCGCTGATGAAGACCCCGGGGTCGATGACGCCCGCCGCGAAGAGCTCCGCGGCACGTTCGTAGCTGTGCAGGACGGCCATCGAGCCGGTGATGGTGATCTCCTGGTTGTAGATCCGGTACGGCTCGATGACGGCGGTCGTGGCGTAGTCGGCGACCCCGAACTGCAGGAAGGTGCCGGCCTTGGCGACCCGCCCCAGGCCGTCCTGGATCGCCGCGGCGTTGCCGGTGGCGTCGATGACGACGTCCCAGCCCCCGGGCCGGGAGAGCTCGGCGGCGGCCGCCGCCGAGCCGGAGCAGCCCAGCTTGCGTGCGGTGGCGAGGCGTTCGGCGCTGATGTCGACGACGTCGACGCTCGCGGCCCCGGTCCGCTTGGCGAGCTCCAGCATCATCAGGCCCATCGTGCCGGAGCCGTAGATGAGCACATGGGCGCCCATCCGCGCCGACAGCACGTCATAGCCGCGCACGGCGCAGGACAGCGGCTCGATGAGCGCGGCGTCCTGGAGGCCCACGTGGTCCGGGAGCTTGACGCAGTTGGCGGCCGGGGCGAGGGCGTACTCGGCCGCGCCGCCCGCCGCGGACACGCCGATGGCGGCCCACCGGTCGCACAGATTGTTGCGTCCCGTACGGCAGTAGCGGCACTCCTGGCAGTACAGCGAGGGGTCCACCGCCACCCGGTCGCCGGCCTTCAGCTCGCTGACGGCGCTGCCGGTGCCGACCACCTCGCCGGCGAACTCGTGCCCCGGCACCAGCGGCAGCGAGGGGGCGAACTCGCCCTGCAGGATGTGGAGATCGGTTCCGCACAGCCCGCAGGCGGCGACCTTGACGACCACCTCCCGGGGCCCGGGAGCGGGGTCGGGGACGGTGGCCAGTACGGCCTTGCCGGGCGACTCGATGACGGCGGCTCTCACTTGACGGCTCCCAGAGACAGGCCCTGAACGAGTTTGTCCTGGGCGGCGAACCCCGCGGCGAGCACCGGCAGGGAGATGACGACGGAGGCGGCGCACACCTTGGCCAGGAACAGCCCCTGGCTGGTGATGAAACCGGTCAGGAAGACCGGCGCGGTCTGCGCGGTCACCCCGGTGAGGACCCGGGCGAACAGCATCTCGTTCCAGCTGAAGATGAAGCAGATCAGCGCGGTGGCGGCGATGCCGGGCCCCACGAGCGGGGCGATCACCCGGCCGAGGACGGTGGGCAGCCGCGCCCCGTCGAGCTGTGCGGCCTCGATGAGGGCGGCGGGCACCTCGGCGAGGAAGGACTGCATCATCCACACCGCGATCGGCAGGTTCATCGAGGTGTAGAGGAGGACGAGCAGCCAGATGTTGTCGAGCAGCCCGGTGTTCCGGGCGAACAGGTACACCGGCAGCAGCCCGGCGATCACCGGCAGCATCTTCGTCGACAGGAAGAAGAACAGCACGTCCCGCCATTTGCGCACCGGCCGGAGGGACAGGGCGTACGCCGCCGGGAACGCCAGCAGCAGCACCGCGGCGGTGGAGAAGAGCGACGCCATCGCCGAGTTGGCCAGCGAGGGCCAGGGGCCGGCGGCGCCGGCGGCGAAGAACTCGCGGTAGCCCTCCAGCGTGAGCGGGGCGGCGAGCGAGGGCGGGTTGGTCGCGGCGTCGGCCTCGGAGTGCAGGGAGGTGAGGGTCATCCAGGCCACCGGCAGGAAGAACACGATGCCGGCGAGCCAGGCCAGCATCCCGAGCGCGGTGTTCCGGCGCCGGGCGCGCCGCACCGCCGGATGCGGGACGGTACGGCCGGGGGGCCCGGCGGGGGCGGACGCCGCCGCCGGCGCGGCGGGCGCGGCGGGGACGGGGGCGGGAGCGGGGGCGGTCATGACCCGGACACCTCCTCGCTGAACAGGGACGAGACCACGCGCAGGGCGAAGACGGCGATGGCGATCGAGCCGATGACGACCAGCACCCCCGCGGCCGAGGCGAGGCCGTACTCATGGGCCTTGTAGAAGGTGTGGTAGATCGTGTACGGGAGGTTGGCGGTGCCCAGCGACCCGGCGGTGAGGGTGAACACCGCGTCGAAGTGCTGCACGATGTAGATCGAGCCCAGCAGCGCCCCCAGTTCCAGATAGCGCCGCAGGTGCGGCAGCGTCAGATAGCGGAACACCTGCCAGGAGCCGGCGCCGTCCAGCCGGGCCGCCTCGGCCGTCTCCAGCGGCCGGCTCTGCAGCCCCGCCAGCAGGATGAGCATCATGAACGGCGTCCACTGCCACACCAGGGACGCCGCCACCGCGGGCAGCGGCATGTCGGAGAGCCAGTCGGGCTGGACGGGGTCGTCCACGCCGAAGAGCCCGCCCAGCCAGGCGAGGGCCCCGTTGAACAGCCCGTACTCCGGGTTGTAGAGGGCGTGCTTCCACAGCAGCGCGGCGGCCACGGGGACGATCAGGAAGGGGGCGATGAGCATCGTGCGCACCACGCCCCGGCCGCGGAAGGACCGGTCCAGCAGCAGCGCCAGGCCGAGCCCCAGGAGCAGGCTCGCCAGCACCACGGACACGGTGAGCACCACCGTGGTGACGACGGAGGACCGCAGCCGCGGGTCGGAGAGCACCGTGCCGTAGTTGGACAGCCCGGTGAACTCCCGGCCGCCGGGGTCGAGTGCGTACCAGTCGAACACGGAGATGAAGAGCGTCGCCGCGAACGGGAGCTGGGTGACGGCGATCAGGAAGACCAGCGCGGGCAGCAGGGGGGCGCGGGTGGCCCAGGCCCGCAGCCGCGCGGGGGCGGCCGGGGCCTGCGCGGGCGCGCGGGGCGGGGAGGCGGCGGGCGGCGGGGAGGCCGCGGTGAGCTGTCCGGTCATTTGTTCCGGTACTCCTTGCCGACCGCCTCGGCCAGCCGCTGCGAGGCGGCGAGCGCCTGCTTCACCGACTTGCGTCCGGCGATGGCCGCGCTGATCTCCTGGGAGACCTTGGTGCCCAGGTCGGTGAACTCGGGTATGCCGACGAACTGGATGCCGGGCGCGGGCCGCTTCTGCACGCCCGGGTCGCGCGGGTCGGCCCCGGTGATGGCGGTCCGGGCCACCTCGGAGAAGGCTCCCGCCGCCTTGCGGTACTCGGGGCGCTCGTAGGTGGAGGCGCGCTTCCCGGCCGGTACGTTGGCCCAGCCGATCTCCTCGCCGACCAGTTCCTCGTACTCCTTGCCGGAGGCCCAGGAGATGAACTTCCAGGCGTCGTCGGCGTTGTCCGAAGCCTTCTGCACCCCCCACGCCCAGGTGTAGAGCCAGCCGGAGCTCTCGGTCTCCTCCACCGGGGCGGGCACGTAACCGATCTTGCCCTTCACGGGGGAGCCGGAGGCCTCCAGCGATCCGGCGCCGGCGGTGGCGTCGTACCACATGGCCGTCTTGCCCTGGGTCATGTTGTTCAGGCACTCGGCGTACCCGGCCTGGGCGGCCCCCGCCTCGCCGTGCTCGCGCACCAGGTCCACGTAGAACTCGGTGGCCTCGGTGAACTCGGGGGAGGTGAGCCGGGCGTTCCAGTCCTCGTCGAACCAGGTGCCGCCGAAGGTGTTGACGACCGTGGTCAGCGGTGCCATGACCTCGCCCCAGCCGGGCAGTCCGCGCAGGCAGATGCCCTTCATGCCCTTCTCCTCGGCGTCCACCTGCTCGGCGAGGTCCGCGACCTCCTGCCAGGTGGGCTTCTCGGGCATGGTCAGCCCGTGCTTCTCGAAGACGTCCCGGCGGTACATCAGGAAGGACGACTCGCCGTAGAAGGGCTGGCCGTAGAGCTTGCCGTCCTCGCCGGTGAGCGAGAGCCGCATCGGCTCCAGGACGTCGTCCTGGTCGAACGCCTCGTCCTCGTCCACATAGGAGTCGAGGGCGTGCAGCCAGCCGTTGCCGGCGTAGATCGGCGCCTCGTAGTTGCTGATGGTGGCGACGTCGTACTGGCCGGCCTGGTTGGAGAAGTCCTGGCTGATCTTGTCGCGGACGTCGTTCTCGGGCAGCACCGTGAAGTTGACCTCGATGCCGGTCTCCTTGGTGAAGTGCTCGGCGGTGAGTTTCTGCAGCTCGGTCATCGGCGGGTTGTTGACCATGAGCACATTGATCGAGCCGTCCTCCGAGGCCGTGCCGCCGGCCCCGGCGCAGGCCGCCAGGAGACTGCCGGCCACCGCGGTGGCGATCAGGGTGCGTACCGGGGTGCGGATGGTTCTGCGTCGCATGTCGGGCTCCTTGCCGTGGGCGGGGTGAGGGCGGTCGGGGGGTGGCGGGGCTGGAGGGGGTGGAGGGACGGGTGCGCGGGTGTGCGGTGCCGTACCGCCGGCGGTGGGTGGGTCGCGGACGGTCCGTGGTGGACGGTGTGCCTGTCGGGGGTGTGCGGGTGGTTCCGGGGGCGCGCGGCCGGTGGCCGGCGCCGGTCACACGCGGATGACCTGCGGCCCCAGGAGGGAGTAGCGGTGGGCTTCGGAGGACGGCAGGGCGGTGCCGGTGACGATCGCCTCGAAGTCGGAGACCTCCGCGAAGCGGCAGAAGCCCACGGCTCCGAACTTGGTGTGCACACCGGCGAAGACCCGGCGCCGTGCCGCCCGTACGGCGGTCGCCTTGACCTCGCCGACCACCGGGTCGGGTGTGGTCAGGCCGTGGAGCCGGGAGATGCCGTTGGCTCCGAGGAACGCCAGGTCGATGACGAATCCGGAGAGCATCCGGGTCGCCCAGTGGCCGACCGTGGCCAGGGTGCCGCCGCGCACCCGGCCGCCCAGCAGGAGCACGGTGAAGTTGTCCCGTCCGGCCAGCGTCCTGGCGGTGGCCAGGGAGGTGGTCACGACGGTCAGCTGGCGGTCCCGGGGCAGCGCCTCGGTGATGAGCTGCGGGGTGAAGCCCTCGTCGACGAAGAGCGTCTCGGCCTCGCCGAGCAGTTCGGCCGCCGCGGCGGCGATCCGCCGCTTCTCGGGCACATGCAGGGTGGCGCGGAAGGCGAGCGTCGTCTCGAACCCCGGTGTCTCCACCGGGTAGGCGCCGCCATGGGTGCGGCGCACCAGGCCGTGGTCCTCCAGGACCCGCAGGTCACGGCGGATGGTCTCCTTCGCGACGGCCAGTTTCTCGGCGAGCCGGGTGACCTCCACCGCACCCGTGTCCCGGGCCAGGGCGACGATCTCCCGCTGCCGTTCCTCGGCGTTCACCGGCGCACCTCCTCGACTCGCCCGGCCCGGCTCCCGGGGGTCTCCCGGAGCAGCTGTGCCCGTGCGGGCCGTGAGGAGATTTGTACAGCGCGCGCAACGGCCCGGCCAGGTTCCTGCGGGTGGCGATCCTGCCCGTCTGTGCCCGTTCCCGGAAGACTTCCGGAACGGTTCGACCTGGTGGGACGCGGACGCGGCCGCCCGCGCCGGTGCCCGAACGGCGGACCCCGGATGCCCGTTCGGTGCCCGTTCCGCCACGGCGGCCTGTCCGCGGCTGCCCGCTGCGGGCGGGGACGGCCGGACGGGGCTCCCCTCCCCGCCGGACGGGTTGGGTAATGGAACCGTAAAGCCGGGCCGATCGTTACCCTGGCATGACCGCTATGACCCCCGGCTCGAACATCCCTCTCTCCGTCCCCCGTGTGGCGGTGGACGTCACCGCACCGGCGCGGCTCGACGTATCGGGCCTGCTCCTGACCTCCGACGGAAAAGTCCGTTCCGACGAGGACTTCGTCTTCTACAACCAGCCCGGCGCCCCGGGGGTGACCCACCGCGGCGGTGGCGGCGGCACCCCCGACACCATCACCGTGGACACCGGCGCCGTACCGGCCGGGATCGACAAGGTGGTGGTGACGGCCAGCCTCGACGCCCCGGGGGCGACGTTCGCCGGCACGGAGCCGACGGCCACGGTCCGCAACGCCGACGACGGCTCGGTGCTCGCCACGTTCACCCCGCCGCGTCTCGGCCCGGAGACCGCCCTCGTGGTGGCCGAGGTGTACCGCAGGGGCGGCGCCTGGAAGGTGCGTGCCGTCGGGCAGGGATACGCCGACGGACTGGCGGGCATCGCCACGGACTTCGGCGTGAGCGTGGAGGAGCCCGCCGCCCCGGCCGCCCAGCCGGCTCCCCCGCCGGCCGCCGCCGCGGCTCCCCCGCCCCCGCCTCCGGCCGCGCCCGCGATGCCGGCGGCTCCGGCCCCGGCCGCTCCGGCGGCCCCGCCCGCGGCCCCCGCCGCTCCCGGAACCGGGAAGATCAACCTGGACAAGGGCCGGGTCAGCCTGCAGAAGAACCAGACGGTCTCCCTGGTGAAGGGCGGCCGCCCACTGCTGACCTCCGTGCGGATGGGCCTCGGCTGGGAGCCGGCCTACCGGGGCAAGGACATCGACCTCGACGCCTCCGTGATCGCCTACGGCCCGGACCGCAAGAAGATCGACGCCTGCTACTTCGGCAAGCTCACCATTCTGGGCGGCGTCATCCAGCACTCCGGTGACAACCTCACCGGCGAGGGCGGCGGTGACGACGAGGCGATCACCGTGCACCTGGGCGATGTGCCACAGCAGGTCACCGGACTGGTGTTCACGGTGAACTCCTTCTCCGGGCAGAAGTTCACCGAGGTCTCCAAGGCGTACTGCCGGCTGCTGGACGGCGCGGGCCAGGAGCTGGTGCGCTTCGACCTGACGGGGGCCGAGCCCCGCACGGGCGTGATGATGTGCAAGCTCATCCGGCAGTTCTCGGGCGAGTGGGAGATGACGGCGATGGGCGAGTACGTCGACTCCCGCACGGTCCGGGGCATGGTGAAGCCGGGCGCCAAGGCGCTGTAGGGGCCGTGCGGCGGGCGGCCGTTGGCGCCGCCCGCCGCCGTCCGCCCGCCGTCCCGTCGTGGTGGCCGGACGCCCGGCCCCGGCCCGGAGCGGGTGCGGGACCGCGGCGGAGCCCCGGGGCGGGACCGGGCGTCCGGGGTTCGGGGGCCGGGCGTCCGGGCGCGGAGCCGGGCCGCGTCGGGCACGGCGGCATCCGGACCTCCGGGCGTCCCGGGCCCGTGGCGTCGCCCCCGGGCCGGAGGCGCGGTGTGTCAGCGGGGCTGCCGGCGCCAGGGGCCGGTGATGGCGAGCATGATCCCGGGCTCCTGGATGTTGGCGTACAGCGTCTTGCCGTCGGGTGAGAAGACCACACCGGTGAACTCGCTGTACTCCGGCTCCTCCGCGGTGCCGACGTTCACCTCGTTCCGGGCGATCGGGTACATCCGGCCGCTCTCCGTGGCGCCGAAGAGGTGCTGGATGCCCTCGCCGTCCTCGGCGATGATCAGCCCGCCGTACGGCGAGACGGTGATGTTGTCCGGGCCGTCGAACGCGCCGTCCTCGAAGGGCTTGGCGTTGACGCCGAGGATGACCTTGAGGGTGAGGGTCCGGCGCCGGGGGTCGTAGAACCAGACCTGGCCGTCGTGCGGCCGGCCCGGGCTCTCCTCGCGGGCGTAGGAGGAGACGAAGTACGCCCCGCCGTCGGCCCACCACATGCCCTCCAGCTTGCGGCCCCGGGTGACGCCTCCGTCCTCGAACTGCTTGCGCACGGGGACGGTGCGGGCGTCGCGGTCGGGCACGTCCACCCAGTCGACGCCGTAGACGGTGCCCGCCCGGGTGGCCCGGGAGAGGTCGTCGACGAAACGGCCGCCGGAGTCGTAGCACTTGGGCGCCTGGAGGACGCCGGCGTCGTCGGCCAGGGTACGGAGCCGGCCGCGGCCGTGTTCGAAGCCCTTCGGCGGGACCCAGCGGTAGAAGAGACCGTTGGGCTCGTCGTCGTCCTCCGTCAGGTACATGTGGCCGCGCCGCGGGTCGACGACGACGGCCTCGTGGTCGTAGCGGCCCAGGGCCTTGACCGGCCGCGGTGCGCGGTTGGCGCGCCGGTCGAGGGGGTCGACCTCGAAGACATAGCCGTGGTCCTTGGTCATCCCGTTCTCGCCGGCCCGGTCGGAGTTCTCCTCGCAGGTCAGCCAGGTGTTCCAGGGGGTGCGGCCGCCGGAGCAGTTGTCGGAGGTGCCGGCGATGCCGACCCACTGGGCGACCTCGCCGCCGCGGCGCACCTCGACGACGGTGCAGCCGCCGGGCGCGGCGGGGTCGTAGACCAGGCCGTCGGCGAGCGGAACGGGGTGCTCGGTCTCCTCGCGCGGGCCGTCGATCTCGTGGTTGACGACGAGCAGGGTCGCGCCGCGCGGACCGGGGAAGGCCGCGGTGCCGTCGTGGTTCGAGGGAGTGGGCTCGCCGGACTCCAGTTCGGTGACGCCGGTGCGGGAGATGACGCGGTACGAGAAGCCCTCGGGCAGCGCGACGACGCCCTCGGGGTCGTCCCGCAGCGGCCCGTAGCCGACGCCCCGCGGGGGGTGCTGCCGGTCCGTACCGGCGGCCTCGGCCACCCGGGACTCCTCGTCCCCGCCGCCGATGCCGATGGCGTCGGGCGCGCCGGCCAGCACGCCGACGCTGCCGGCGAGCACCACGCCCGCACCGGTGTAGGCGGACCCTCTCGCGAAATCCCTGCGGGTGAGCGGCATCTTCATCTCCTGCGTGGCCGGATCGATCCCCTGCTCTACGGGAACCACGGTGCCCGGCCCCGCCGAACACCGGCTGAACACCGCCCGACGGCCGTTCGTCCATTGGGCGATCACCGGCCGGAAGCCGCCGGAAGACGGGCCCCGCCGCCCGGCGAGGGCATCACCCCGGGCGCCCCGCACGCGGGAGACCGGCTCAACGCCCCCGCGAGCGCGCCTTGTACGCCGCCTGGCGGGCCGCTTTCGCTACCGCGCGGTCGGGGTGCAGCCGCCCCATCGCCTCCAGGACCTCCCCGGTCGCGGGATGGTCCACCCGCCAGGCCGTGTCGAAGAAGGCGCCGTGCTGCCCCACCAGCCCCAGGACCAGTTCCTCCAGTTCGGCGGAGTCGCCGTCCGCGCCGAGCTGGGCCGCGAGGGTGTCGACGGTCAGCCAGAAGACCATCTCCTCCGAGGGTTCGGGCACCCCGGTCGCCCCGTGCTCCGCCAGCCAGACCCGGGCGAGCCCGCCGAGGTGCCGGTCGTCCAGCACCTCGCGCAGCGCGGGCTCGGCCTCCCGGCCGATCAGGGCCAGGGCCTGCTGGCACCCGAGCCGGCGCAGCGGCGCGGCCGGGTCGTCGCCCCGGCCCGCGGCGAGGAGTTCCCGGGCGGCGGCGACGGGATCGCGCCGGTCCAGCCACTCCCCGACCTCGTCCCGGGCCGCGGCCTCCGGGTATCCGGTGACGGTGTCCAGCAGGGTTTCCGCGCCCTGTCCGGCGAGGTCCCCGGTGAGCGGCGCGGTGATGCCCGTGTCGAGCAGACGGGCGCGCACGCCGTGGGCGCCGAGAGCGGTCAGCCGGACCATGCCGTAGCGGGCGGCGGCATCGCCCCGGCCGGACACGGCGGCCCGCCCGGCACCGGTCCCGCCGCCCCCGTCCCCGGCGGTGCCCCCGCCCGTACCGTCCGCCGGTTCGCCGGGCCCGTCCAGTTCCTCGATGAGGGCCTCGTCGACCGGCCGGTACTCGACGAGGCCGAGGGGCTCCAGCAGCCGGAAGCGGCGGTCCAGCCGCATGACCTCCTCCGACACCTCCTCCAGCACGGCGTCGGTGGGCTCCGCCATGTCCTCGGGGACGACGACGGTGGCGGCGAGCGCGGGCAGCGGTACGAAGCTGCGCTCCGGGTCGCCGAGGCCGCCGCCTTCCAGGGCGGTGAGGACGTAGAGCGCGGCGAGGACGCGGCCGAAGGACCCGGCTTCGCCGGAGGGCCGGTCCGGGGCGGCGGCACCGGCGCCGCTCCCGGCACCCGCGCCGGCGTCGGCGGCCTCACCCGTCCCCGTCCCGGTCCCCGTCCCGGCCTCGGTCTCCGCCTCGGTGAGGACCGTCTCCAGTCCGCCGCGCCAGAGCTCCAGGATCTCCCGGGGGCCGCCGCCGGTGACCCGTGCGGCCCGCTCGCCCGGGACGGCCCGCAGGCCCGCGGGGCCCGTCCGCCCGGAGCCGTCCGGGGCAGCCCCTGTTTCCGTCCCGTCCTCCGCGGTGATCCGCAGCAGTCCGGTCCCGGCCGCGAGCCGCCATGCCGCGCGGGTCGCCGCGAGCCCGCCCGGATCGCCGTCCAGCCCCAACTCCCCTGCCAGACGCGTCAGTCCGGCGCGCTCCGGCTGCCCGTCCGCGCCGACCGGCACCCCGTCCCCCAGCCGGCGGGCGAGCCGTACGGCGCGCGCGAGGAGCGGCGCCGCCAGGGCCCGGCGCGCGAGTTCGGCCTCGGAGGGCAGCCGGAGCGGCGGCATGACGGAACGGTCTCCGGGCATGGGCGACTTCTCCTCGAAACGCTCTGGGGTCCGCACCGCGTCGGGTGCTGATCCAGCCTAGACCGGCAGGGGCGCTTCCCGTCCGGTTCACCGCGGCGTCCGGCCGTGTACACCGGCGGTCCCTTGACAACAGGGGTGCCCACGCCGGAGATTGACGCGCGTAGAAGCAGCGTGGGGGCCGAACTGCCGTTCCCCCGCCTCCCATCCCGGCGAGGCGGGTCCCGCCCGTCCCGTGGATCACCGCCGGGGCGCGGGCCCGCCGTCCGTCCGCCCTCAGCATCCGGAGAATTCGATGGATCCGATAGCCCCGCCCGCCGCCGCCCGACCGCTCCGCCGCACCGCCGCGCTGGGCACGGTGGCCGCCACCGCGCTCGCGGCCGGACTGCTGGCCGCGCCGCAGCAGGCCGAGGCCGCGCAGCCGCGCATCCACGACATCCAGGGGAGCACCCGCCTCTCCCCGTACGACGGCGAGCGGGTCACCGACGTCCCCGGCGTGGTCACCGCGGTCCGCGCCTTCGGCTCCGCGCGCGGCTTCTGGGTGCAGGACCCGCGGCCGGACCGCGACCCGGCCACCAGCGAGGGCGTGTTCGTCTTCACCGGCTCGAAGACCCCGGCCGTCGCGGTGGGCGACGCGGTGCTGCTCTCCGGCACCGTCGGCGAGTACTACCCGGGCGGGAAGGACCGCGGGCTCCAGTCCGTCACCCAGATCTCCGGCGCCACCTGGACGGTGGACTCCTCCGGCAACGCCCTCCCCGCCGCCTTCCGGCTCAACGGCGCCTCGGTGCCGAACCGTTACGCCCCCGAGGCGCGCGGCGGCGGCAGCATCGAGCACCTTCCGCTCCGTCCGCACCGCTACGCGCTGGACCGCCACGAGTCGCTGGAGGGCATGCGCGTCCAGGTCTCCGACGCCGGCGTCGTCGGCCCCTCCAGCCGCTACAACGAACTGTGGGTGACGGCCGATCCGCGCGAGAACCCCACCGCGCGCGGCGGCACGCTCTACGCCTCGTACCGCGACCAGAACGGCGCCCGGTTGAAGGTCGCCTCCCTCATCCCCTTCGCCGAACGGCCGTTCCCGCAGGCCGATGTCGGCGACCGGCTCACCGGCACCACCGCCGGCCCCCTGGACTACGACCAGTTCGGCGGCTACGAGCTCCAGGCGACCGAGCTCGGCGCGCTGGAGGACAACGGCCCGGACCGGGAGCGGACCCGGCCGCAGCGGGCCGGCGAACTGTCCGTCGCCACGTACAACGTGGAGAACCTCTCCCCGAAGAACCCCGGCGAGAAGTTCACCCGGCTCGCCGAGGCCCTGGTGGACCACCTCGCCTCCCCCGACATCGTCGCCCTGGAGGAGGTCCAGGACGACAACGGCCCGACGAATGACGCGGTGGTGAGCGCCGACGCCACGCTGCGGAAGCTGACCGAGGCCATCGCCGCCGCGGGCGGGCCCTCGTACGCGTGGCGCCAGATCGACCCGGCCGACGACGAGGACGGCGGCCAGCCCGGCGGCAACATCCGGGTGGCCTTCCTCTACAACCCCGAGCGGGTCTCCTTCCCCGACGTCCCGGGCGGTGACGCCACCACGTCCGCCGTCCCGCTGCGCGGCGCGGACGGCGAGGTCGGTCTCTCGGCCAACCCCGGCCGCATCCGCCCGGAGAACGCCGCCTGGGACGACAGCCGCAAGCCCCTCGCGGCCGAGTTCCGCTTCCGCGGCGAGCCGGTCTTCGTCGTCGCCAACCACTTCGCCAGCAAGGGCGGCGACCAGGCGCTCGACGGCCGCTTCCAGCCCCCGGCGCGCTCCTCGGAGACCCAGCGGATCTCCCAGGCCAAGCTGGTGGCCGGCTGGGTGAAGTCGCTGCTGGAGCTGGACCGCAAGGCGAAGGTCGTGGTCGCCGGCGACATCAACGACTTCAACTTCTCGCCGGCCGTGGAAGCCCTCACCGACCGGGGCCGGATCCTCACCGACCTGGTGGACCGCCTGCCGCGCGACGAGCGCTACGGCTATGTCTACAACGGCAACTCGCAGGTACTGGACCACATGCTCACCAGCCGCGCGATCCGCCGCGCGGACTACGACATCGTCCACATCAACGCGGAGTTCGCCGACCAGGCGAGCGACCACGACCCCCAGGTCCTCCGCTTCCGTCCCTGACACAGCGGCGCCCCGGGTCACCGCCACGGAGGGGGCGGTGACCCGGGGCGGTCCCCGGCGGCCTCAGCGCCGGGTGAACACCGGGACCCAGCTCTTCGAGGTGCCGCTCCTGCGGAAGCCGGTGAGTTCCGCGACGTGCCGGCCGGCGACGTCCACCAGCACCAACTGCTGCCGGAACTCCCCCTTGCCGGAGCATCGGTCGGGGTCGCATCCCCAGGCGATGAGCCGGTCGCTGTCCGCCCAGGCCAGCAGCTCCTGTACCGGCTGGAGAGCCACTCGCTTCCCGGTGGACGCGTCCAGTACTTCCGTGGCGATCTCCTCGCCCCTGCCGGCGAAGTCCCCCGCGGCCAGTCGGCCGTCCGGCGACAGGCCGGCCTTCGAGAACGAGCGCATCTCGTCCCGGGGGGCGGCCACCCGCCGACCGCGCAGGTCGTAGAACTGCCGGTAGGGTTCCGCGGGGATGTCCGTGTACAGCAGGGTGCCGTCCCGGTTCCAGGACATGTCCTCGCGGGCGTTGCCGAGATAGCCCCTCGCGTCCTCGTAGGCCGGCAGTTCGTGCCAGGTGCTCTCACCCGATGCCGCGTCGATCACGGCGAAGCCGGTGCGGCTCCGCATCGGGCCGGGCTCCTCCTTGCCGTTGACGTTGACGGGCTTCGTGTGGTCGTAGTGGCCCGGGTTCCGGTCGTAGGTGGTGGCGACGATGCGCCTGCCGTCGGGCGACCACTCCAGGCCGGCCATGCCGTGTCCCGTCTCCAGCCAGCGGCGGACCTTCCCGGTGCGCAGATCGAGCAGACCGACGCGCTGGGCCGGAAGCTTCTCCAGCACCGCCGCCGTCTCCATCCCCGGTGCGACATCCAGGTACGCCCAGTCCGCCTTCTCGTACCGTTCGGTGTCCGCGTTGTACAGATGCCACCGACGGTGCAGGATCTCGTCCCCGTTGGGGAGTTTCTCCTTCTCGTACCGGTAGTACGCCGAGAGCGCCGTCTCCCCCGCCGCGACAAGATCACGCGGCGGTGACTGGCCCGGCCGGGCGCTCACATCCTCGCGGACGGTCACCTCCGCGGGCCGCGTCTCATCGGTGTTCAGCACCGGGACACCCATCGCGACGGCGATCGCCACGACCGCCGCCACCGACGCGGTCACGATCCGCCGGCTCCTGCGCCGGCGCCGTACGCGCAGGACACGGTCCGCGAAGTCCGCGGGAGGCGGCTGGCCCTCCTCCGCCCCCTCGCGGAGGGACTCCCTCACCAACTGCTCGATGTTCACGGGTGAACCTCCACAGGAGAGCAACCGGGCTGTCCCGGCTCGGCACCCACGTTGAGAGCCCTCAGTTCCGGGGCGATCATCCGCAGCCTCGCGAGGGAACGGTGCGTGGTACTGCGGACCGTGCCGACCGAGCAGCCCAACTGCCGCGCCACCTCCGCCTCCGGAAGATCCTCGAAGTACCGCAGCACCAGCACGGTGCGCTGGCGCGCCGTCAGACGGCTCAGGGCGCGGCGGACCACCACGCGCAGCTCGGCCGCCTCGGTCCCCGAGCCGTCGCCCGCCCCCCGCACGGGCGACGGCTCGGGGGCCTCCGGGACCACCACTTCGCGCTGCGGCCACCGCAACCGCCAGCGGCCGATCTGCTGGCGGTAGAGCACTTGGCGCACATAGGCCTCGGGCTCGTCGATGCGGTGCCAGCGACCCGCCGCCTTGATCAGCGCGTTCTGGAGCAGATCCTCCGCCGCGTGCCGGTCGCCGCCACTGAGCAGCACGGCGACCCTCAGCAACGCGGGGGATCTGTTCGCCACGAACTCGCGGAAACTCTCCTGGCCCTGGGCATCCATCGTCACCTTCTGCGTCTGTGTCGGACGGAACCGGAGACCGCTGTCCGCGGAGAGGCTGATCCGGCTCGGCGGGTGCCGGCACCCGCTGTCTCCCCCGACGCTTCCGGACGTCTCCCGCTATGCCACCGCTCCCGGACTTCTGCACGGACGGACGGGACGCCCCGGCTCCCCGGAGGCGAGCGGCCCGGCACCTGCACCGGTACCGGCACCGGCACCGGCACCACATGAGGCTGCGCGATGCGCTCCCGATCGCTCCCCCCTCTTCAGGTCCGCCCACGCGCTGCGCACGGTCTCCCGGCGGGGCGCCTACCGCAGACCCGGCCGGCTCGCCGGCGGACGCGGCGGAGGCCGGCTATGCCGCAGGGGCGCCGGAGGCGGGACGGCCCGGGTGGTCCAGCAGGGCGGCCAAGTGATCCGGGCGCTCCTCGACCACGCGCCCCGTCCCGGGCCGTGGCGCGTGACCGGAAGGCCCGTCCGTGCCGGGCGGGTGGCCGGGGCGGACGGGTCGTCGCGGGCGGAGCGGGGCCGCCGTGCTCAGTCCTTGCTGTGCGGGGCCGCGTTCAGGCCGCCCCAGGAGCCGGTGCGCTGAGGCGGTGCCCCGGGCGAGGCACCCGGCGTCCTCGGCGCCGGGTGAACACCGGGGTCCGGCTTCTCGCGGTGTCACTCCTGCGGAAGCCGGCGAGTTCCGTGACCCGTCGGCCGGCCGCGTCCACCAGGCCGGCAAACCCTTGGTGTTCCCCTGAGCCTCGGCGTAGCCGGTGGCGGTGAGGGGCACGGCGTCCTGTGGCCGGATGGGAGAAGCCCACCGTCGCACCACGGGACCCCGCACGGACGGGTCTTGACCTCAAGCGTGATTCAGGTTGGAGGCTCCTCGTACGCGCCGTCGTCGCCTGGAGGCGGCGCGGCCTCACCCATTGGAGAAGTCCCCATGTCGAGCAATACCGTTCAGAACCCCGGCCCGGCTGTGCCCGACGCATCCGCGGTCCACCGCTCCGGCCTCACCTGGTGGAAGGCACTGGCCACCGGAGCGGCTTTCGCGGTCCTCGTCAATCTCATCGTCCTTGCCGTCGCCGAGCTGGCCGATGCCTCGCTTGTCGTCGTCGACGGCGGCAAGGAGCATCCGATCGCGGTCGGGGACGTCATCGGTGCCTCAGTCGTCCCGCTGGCCGTCGGGACGGGAGCTGCCCTGTTGCTGTCCCTGTGGAAACTGGTCTTCTTGCGGATCGCGCAGTACACGGGCGGTGGCCTGGCACTGCTGTCGGTCGCCGGGCCCCTGTCGTCCGGAGCCGATGGTGGCACCGTCGCCGCCCTGTCCCTGATGCACATCACCCTCGGCGTAGCGGTCGTCATCACCCTGGAGCTCCACCGACGGCACCGACTCCTCTGATGCCGTGAATCGTGGCCTCCGCTTCTGCGCGGGCGATGGCGCGGAAGACGCACACCCCGATACCCACGGCTGACTCCCCTCCCGACGCGATAGCCACAAGAAGCAACGGGAGCAACGGGAGGACCGGCGCTTGCGCGGCACCTCGGCATGCGGGGCCACCAGTCCGAAGGCCGGGAAGCCCACGGCCCGTGCGGTCCCGTGATGCACCGGGCCGCACGGGCCGTATGGCGTGTGCCGTGCCGGCCGGCGCCGGTCAGTCGTTGCTGTGCAGGGCCGCGTTCAGGCCGCCCCAGGAGCCGGTGCGCTGGAGGGCCTCGACCTTGCCGGTGGTGGAGTTGCGGCGGAAGAGGAGGTTGTGGGCGCCGGAGAGTTCCACGGCCTTGACGACGCCGCCGTCGGGGAGGCTGACGCGGGTGCCCGCGGTGACGTAGAGGCCGGCCTCGACGACGCAGTCGTCGCCGAGGGCGATGCCGATGCCCGCCTCGGCGCCGAGCAGGCAGCGCTCGCCGATGGAGATGACCTGCTTGCCGCCGCCGGAGAGCGTCCCCATGATCGAGGCGCCGCCGCCGATGTCGGAGCCGTCACCGACGACCACGCCCGCGCTGATCCGGCCCTCGACCATGGAGTGGCCCAGCGTGCCGGCGTTGAAGTTGACGAAGCCCTCGTGCATCACGGTGGTGCCGGTGGCGAGGTGGGCGCCGAGGCGCACCCGGTCGGCGTCGGCGATCCGGACGCCCGCCGGGGCGACGTAGTCGGTCATACGGGGGAACTTGTCGACGCTGGTGACGGCGAGGTGCAGCCCCTCGGCGCGGGCCGCGAGCCGGACCTTCTCGACCTGGTCGACGGGGACCGGGCCGAGGCTCGTCCAGGCGACGTTGGCCAGCAGGCCGAAGATCCCGTCGAGGTTCTGGCCGTGCGGCCGGACCAGGCGGTGGCTGAGCAGATGCAGCCGGAGGTAGGCGTCGTGGGCGTCGGCCGGCTTGTCGTCGAGCGAGGCGATGACGGTGCGGACGGCGATCACCTCGACGCCGCGGCGCGGATCGGGGCCCAGCGCCTTGGGCGCGGACTCGCCCAGCAGTTCGGCGGCGCGCTCCGGGGTCAGCCGCTCGGTCCCGGCCGGGCCGGGCTCGGCGATGAGCTCGGGGGCGGGGAACCAGGTGTCGAGGACGGTGCCGTCGGCGGCGAGGGTGGCGAGCCCGGCGGCGGCCGCGCCGGTCTTACGGGTGGTGGCTGCATCGGTCATGACCGAACGCTAACCGGTTCCGCTCCGGGCCCGCGAACCGGTCTCAGCGCCCGGTCACCGGCCGGGGCGGACCCGGGCACGCCTCCGCCCCGCGCCGGGTGCGGCCCCGGGCGGGGCGGTGGACGGTGGCGGTGCCGGTGGCGCCGCCGCGCGGTGGGCGGGACGGGCCCGCGCCGCCGCGTCAGACGTTGAAGCCCAGGGCGCGCAGCTGCTCGCGGCCCTCGTCGGTGATCTTGTCGGGGCCCCACGGCGGCATCCAGACCCAGTTGATCCGGAGCTCGTTGACGATCCCGTCGGTGGCCGACTTCGCCTGGTCCTCGATGACGTCGGTCAGCGGGCAGGCCGCGGACGTCAGCGTCATGTCGATGGTGGCGATGTTGGAGTCGTCCACGTGGATGCCGTAGATCAGGCCGAGGTTGACGACATCGATGCCCAGCTCCGGGTCGACGACGTCGTAGAGGGCCTCGCGGACCTCTTCCTCGCTCGCGGGCTTGGTGGTCTGTGCGGTCTCGGTCATGCCGACTCCTTCGCTGACTCGTCGCCCAGTGCCTGCGCCGTGGCGTCCTTCCAGGCCATCCAGGACAGCAGGGCGCACTTCACGCGCGCCGGGTACTTCGAGACGCCGGCGAACGCGACCGCGTCCTCCAGCACCTCCTCCATCGCGTCGTCGGGCTCCAGCCTGCCCTTGGACTGCATCAGCTCCAGGAAGGTCTCCTGGATCCTCCGCGCCTCGGCGAGCTCCTTGCCGACCAGCAGTTCGTTGAGCACCGAGGCACTGGCCTGGCTGATGGAGCAGCCCTGGCCGTCGTAGCTGACGTCCTCGATGGTCTCGCCGTCGAGCCGCACGCGCAGGGTGATCTCGTCCCCGCACGTGGGGTTGACATGGTGCACCTCGGCGTCACCCTCGCGCAGACCACGCCCGTGGGGGTGCTTGTAGTGGTCCAGGATGACGTCCTGGTACATGGAATCCAGCTTCACAGCAGTCAGCCCTCGTCCGTCCGTCAGCCGAAGAAGTTCCGTACGTGCTCCAGGCCGTCGACCAGGGCATCGACCTCGGCCGGGGTGGAGTACAGATAGAACGACGCTCGGGTGGTCGCGGGAATTCCGTACCGCAGGCAGACGGGCCGCGCGCAGTGGTGGCCGACCCGGACGGCGATGCCCTGCTCGTCCAGGACCTGGCCCACGTCGTGCGGGTGGATGTCGCCGAGCGTGAAGGAGATCGCCGCGCCGCGGTCCTCGGCCGTCACCGGGCCGATGATCCGCAGGTCCGGGACCTCCCGGAGCCGGCGGACGGCGTACTCGGTGATGGTGTGCTCATGGGCCGCGATCTTGTCCATGCCGATCGAGGTGAGGTAGTCCACGGCCGCGCCGAGGCCGACGGCCTGGGCGATCGGGGGCGTGCCCGCCTCGAACTTGTGCGGCGCCGGGGCGTAGGTCGAGTGGTGCATCGACACCGTCTCGATCATCTCGCCCCCGCCCAGGAACGGCGGCAGGTCCTCCAGCAGCTCCTGGCGGCCCCAGAGGACGCCGATGCCGGTCGGGCCGCACATCTTGTGGCCGGTGAAGGCCACGAAGTCGGCCTGGAGCGCCTGCACGTCCAGCGGCATGTGCGGGGCGGCCTGGGAGGCGTCGATGACGGTGAGCGCGCCGACGTCCTGGGCCCGGCGGATGATCTTGTCGACCGGGTTGACCGTGCCCATGATGTTGGAGACCAGGGTGAACGAGACGACCTTGGTCTTCTCGGTGATGATCCGGTCGATCTCCGACAGGTCGAGCCGGCCGTCGTCGGTGAGGCCGAACCACTTCAGCTTCGCGCCGGTGCGCTGCGCGAGCAGCTGCCACGGAACGATGTTGGAGTGGTGCTCCATCTCCGTTATGACGATCTCGGTGTCGCTGTCCACGCGGTAGGGCTCGTCGGCCCAGCCCAGCATGTTGGCGACGAGGTTGAGCGACTCCGAGGCGTTCTTGGTGAAGATCACTTCGTCGCGGCTCGGGGCGTTGACGAACGCGGCGACCTTGTCACGGGCGCCCTCGTACAGCGCCGTGGCCTCCTCCGCGAGCACGTGCACACCGCGGTGCACATTGGCGTTGTGGCGCTCGTAGTAGGCGTTCAGCGCGTCGAGGACCTGGCGCGGCTTCTGCGAGGTGGCCGCGTTGTCCAGGTACACGATCTTCTTCCCGTCGTGGACCGTGCGGTCCAGGAGGGGGAAGTCCTTGCGGATCGCCTCCACGTCGTACGACGACGCCGTGAGGAGGCCCGGCAGCTGTGTCACTCGGCTCAGGCCTCCTTCGTGTAGGCCTCGTAGCCCTCGGCCTCGAGCTTGTCGGCCAGCTCCGGGCCGCCGGACTCGGCGATCCGGCCCCGGGCGAACACATGCACGTGGTCGGGGGTGATGTACCGCAGGATGCGGGTGTAGTGCGTGATCAGCAGGGTGCCGGTCTCGCCGCTCTCGCGGACGCGGTTGACGCCCTCGGAGACGGTGCGCAGCGCGTCCACGTCCAGACCGGAGTCGGTCTCGTCGAGGATCGCGACCTTCGGCTTGAGCAGCTCCAGCTGGAGGATCTCGTGGCGCTTCTTCTCACCGCCGGAGAAGCCCTCGTTGACGTTGCGCTCGGCGAAGGCCGGGTCCATGTTCAGCCGCTCCATGGCCCCCTTGACCTCCTTCACCCAGGTGCGCAGCTTGGGCGCCTCGCCGCGGATGGCGGTGGCGGAGGTGCGGAGGAAGTTGGAGACGGAGACGCCGGGGACCTCGACCGGGTACTGCATGGCGAGGAAGAGGCCGGCGCGGGCCCGCTCGTCGACGGACATCTCCAGGACGTTCTCGCCGTCGAGGGTGACGGTGCCGCCGGTGACGGTGTACTTGGGGTGACCCGCGAGGGAGTAGGCGAGGGTGGACTTGCCGGAGCCGTTCGGGCCCATGATGGCGTGCGTCTCGCCCTGCTTCACGGTCAGATCGACCCCGGACAGGATCTCCTTCGTGCCGTTCTCGACCTCGACGGAGACGTGCAGGTCGTGGATTTCAAGCGTTGCCATGGATGCCTCAGGACTCCTGGGTGACGGAGACGAGCACAGCCGCTTCGGGGCCGTCTCCTTCGATCTTTACGGGGTATACGGGGACGGGGCGGGTGGCGGGCGGGCCGGAGGGCTTGCCGGTGCGCAGGTCGAACCGCGAGCCGTGCAGCCAGCACTCGATCTGGCAGTCCTCGACCTCGCCCTCGGAGAGCGAGACGTTGGCGTGCGAGCAGATGTCGTAGATCGCGTACACCTCGCCCTCGGTCCGGACGACCGAGACCGGGGTGCCGTCGACCTCCACCCGCCGGGGGGTGTCCTCCTCCAGCTCGGACAGCCCGCAGACCCGTACGTAGGCGGTACCGGTGCCGGCGGCCATCAGACGGATGCCTCCAGCTCCGTGTCGATCTTCTCCAGCAGCCGTTCCTGCAGCTCGGGGAGGTTGATCTGCTGGACCAGCTCGGCGAAGAAGCCGCGGACGACCAGCCGGCGGGCCTCGTCGGCGGGGATGCCGCGGGCCATCAGGTAGAACAGCTGCTCGTCCTCGAAGCGGCCGGTGGCCGAGGCGTGGCCGGCGCCGACGATCTCGCCGGTCTCGATCTCCAGGTTGGGGACCGAGTCCACCCGGGCGCCGTCGGTGAGGACGAGGTTCCGGTTGAGTTCGTAGGTGTCGGTGCCCTCGGCCGCGGCGCGGATGAGGACGTCGCCGATCCAGACGGCGTGCGCCTCCTCGCCCTGCAGCGCGCCCTTGTAGACGACGTTGCTGCGGCAGTGCGGGATGGCGTGGTCGACGAAGAGCCGGTGCTCCTGGTGCTGGCCGTTGTCGGTGAAGTACAGGCCGTAGAGCTCGGCCTCGCCGCCGGGGGCCGCGTAGTTGATCCGCGGGTGGAGCCGGACCAGGTCGCCGCCGAAGGTGACGATCACGGACTTGAAGGTGGCGTCGCGGCCGACGAGCGCGGTGTGCTGGCCGGCGTGGACGGCCTTGCCGTCCCAGTCCTGGACGGACACGGCGGTGAGCTTGGCGCCGTCCCCGAGGACGTACTCGACGTTGCCGCCGAAGGTGGCGTCCCCGGTGTGGTCGAGGACGACGATCGCCTCGGCGAAGGCGCCGACCTCGATGACGTGGTGGGCGTAGGCGGTGCCGCCCTGCCCGTGCACGGAGATCCGCACCGGCTCGGAGAGCACGGTCTCCTTGGGGATCGTGATGACCGTGGCCTTCTCGAACGAGCTGTACGCCTGTGCGGCGACCCGGTCGACGGGCTTGCCGGCCCGGCCGAGCCGGGGGTCGTCCCGTCCGACCCGTTCCTGGGTGGCCTCGGCGGGGGTGAAGACCTCGTAGCGGACGCCGCCGTCGTCCACGGCCGTGCCGTCGTGCAGCCCGCGGAGGCGCTCCAGCGGGGTGAACCGCCACTCCTCCTCGCGGCCGTGCGGCACGGGGAAGTCCGCCACGTCATAGGAGGCGGGCGCGCTCACCCGGGCGTCGGCGGGATGGTCACCGCCCACCTGAATGGCACCTTCCGTGGTGCTGCCCACCGGAATGTTGTCAGCCATGGCTAGTCGTACTGCTCACTTTCTGCCTCATTGTGATCGCTCACGGTCTGTGGGGCGGCCGCCGCCCCGTGCCCCGTCGGACGGGCACGGGACGGGCGGGCCCCGGACGGCGCCGGCCGGTCAGCCGACCGCGCCCTCCATCTGCAGTTCGATCAGCCGGTTCAGCTCCAGCGCGTACTCCATGGGCAGCTCGCGCGCGATCGGCTCGACGAAGCCGCGCACGATCATCGCCATGGCCTCGTCCTCGGAGAGACCGCGGCTCATCAGGTAGAAGAGCTGGTCCTCGCTGACCTTGGAGACGGTCGCCTCATGGCCCATGGACACGTCGTCCTCACGGACGTCCACGTAGGGGTAGGTGTCCGAGCGGGAGATCGTGTCCACCAGCAGGGCGTCGCAGAGCACGTTGGACTTGGAGCCCGCGGCGCCCTCGCCGATCTCGATCAGGCCACGGTAGGAGGTCCGGCCGCCGCCCCGCGCCACCGACTTGGAGACGATGTTCGAGGAGGTGTTGGGGGCCATGTGGACCATCTTGGCGCCCGCGTCCTGGTGCTGGCCCTCGCCGGAGAAGGCGATGGACAGGGTCTCGCCCTTGGCGTGCTCGCCCATGAGGTAGACGGCCGGGTACTTCATCGTGACCTTGGAGCCGATGTTGCCGTCGACCCACTCCATGGTCGCGCCCTCGTAGGCCACGGCGCGCTTGGTGACCAGGTTGTAGACGTTGTTCGACCAGTTCTGGATCGTCGTGTAGCGGCAGCGGGCGCCCTTCTTCACGATGATCTCGACGACGGCGCTGTGCAGCGAGTCCGACTTGTAGATCGGGGCGGTGCAGCCCTCGACGTAGTGGACGTAGGCGTCCTCGTCGACGATGATCAGCGTCCGCTCGAACTGGCCCATGTTCTCGGTGTTGATCCGGAAGTAGGCCTGGAGCGGGATCTCCACGTGCACGCCCTTCGGCACGTAGATGAAGGAGCCGCCGGACCACACGGCCGTGTTGAGCGCGGCGAACTTGTTGTCACCGGCCGGGATGACCGTGCCGAAGTACTCCTGGAAGAGCTCCGGGTGCTCCTTGAGCGCCGTGTCGGTGTCCAGGAAGAGGACGCCCTGCTCCTCCAGGTCCTCGCGGATCTGGTGGTAGACGACCTCGGACTCGTACTGGGCGGCGACACCGGCGACGAGGCGCTGCTTCTCGGCCTCCGGGATGCCCAGCCGGTCGTAGGTGTTCTTGATGTCCTCGGGCAGGTCCTCCCAGCTGGCGGCCTGCTTCTCGGTGGAGCGGACGAAGTACTTGATGTTGTCGAAGTCGATGCCGCTGAGGTCGGAGCCCCAGGTGGGCATGGGCTTCTTGCCGAACAGCCGCAGACCCTTGAGCCGCAGCTTCAGCATCCACTCCGGCTCGTTCTTCTTCGCCGAGATGTCGCGGACGACCTCCTCGGACAGTCCGCGCTTGGCCGCCGCGCCGGCGGCGTCGGAGTCGGACCAGCCGTATTCGTAGGTGCCCAGACCCTCGAGTTCGGGGTGGGCGGTCTCCGTGGGGAGCGTCATGCGGGGTTCCTCCCGGCCGTGCTTGCGGATGCTGTGGTGGTCCTGGTGGTGGTGCGGTGCGGGCGGGCGGGGCCGCTCTCGGCCGTTCCGGTCCGCGGGGCGCCCGGTGCGCCGCCGCTCCGGGTCCGGCCGCCGCCCTTGGCGCGGCCGCCGCCCTTCGGGCCGCCGGCGGCGCCGCCCGGAGGAGCGCCGCCCTTGGGCACGAAGGTGGTGCAGACCCCGTCGCCGTGGGCGATGGTGGCCAGCCGCTGCACATGGGTGCCGAGCAGGTCCGAGAAGACCTCGGTCTCCGCCTCGCACAGCTGCGGGAACCGCTCGGCGACATGGGCGACCGGGCAGTGGTGCTGGCAGAGCTGCTCGCCGACCGGTGCGCTGCGCGCGGCGGCAGCGTACCCGTCCGCGCTCAGCGCTCTGGCCAGGGCCTCGGTGCGCTGCTCGGGGGCCACGCCCTCGATGATCTTGCGGTAGCCGGCGGCCTGCGCGGCCAGCCGGGCGCGGGCGAAGGCGGAGACCGCGGCCTCGCCCTTCTCGCCGCCGCCCGCCTGCTGCGCGATCCAGCGCAGCGCGTCGGCGGCGAGGGAGTCGTAGGCCTGGTCGAAGGCGTCGCGGCCGTCGTCGGTGAGCGCGAAGGCCTTCGCGGGCCGGCCCCGGCCGCGCGAGCCGTAGACCCGCTGGTCGCGGGGTTCGACGAGGCCCTCGGCGAGGAGGGTGTCGAGGTGGCGGCGGACGGCCGCCTGGGTCAGCGCCAGCCGCCCGGCGAGTTCGGCGGCGGTGGAGGGTCCGTGGTCGAGGATGGAGCGCGCGACGCGGTTGCGGGTGGAGCGCGGCTCGTCGTGCGCGGGCAGGGGCGACGGGGCGGTCACCGGGACCGCCGCTGTCTTCCGCTCTTCGCTCACGTTTTTCACAACGCCATTGTTGCGTAATTATTCCGCCGGCGACAACCGAGGCCGGAGCGGCCGTCACGTGGGCTCGATCACTAAGGGTTACCTAACACCCGGGGCCGGGCGGCCGGGTCCGGCGGGCCGGGCCGGGCGGGGTCCGGGGGCAGGCACCGCCGGCGTGCCGCTCCCCCGTGGCTCACCGGCGCTCACCGGCGGCTCCCGGCGGCCCACCGGCGCCGGGAAACCGCCCGACCGGCCGTACCGCGGGCGGCCCGCCGGGCGCGGGACCCGGCCCCCGTCCCCCTCCGGGTCCCTGGCCGCCGGCCGCCGCGCGGGGCTCCGTAGACTGCCGCCATGCATGAGGAGCCCGTCGTCCAGGTGCGGAAACTGGTCAAACGGTACGGCCCCGGGACCGCGGTGGACGGGCTCGATCTGTCCGTGGCGGCCGGCACCGTCACCGCCGTCCTCGGCCCCAACGGTGCCGGGAAGACCACCACCGTCGAGATCTGCGAGGGCTACCGCCGCCCCGACGCGGGCACCGTCCGGGTCCTCGGTCTCGACCCGGTGGCACAGGCGGCGGCCCTGCGGCCCCGGATCGGGGTGATGCTCCAGTCCGGCGGCGTCTACCCGGGCGCGCGGGCCGCGGAGATGCTGCGGCACACCGCGAAGCTCCACGCCCACCCGCTCGACACGGACATGCTCAGCGAGCGGCTGGGCCTGGGCGGCTGCGGCCGCACCCCCTACCGGCGGCTCTCCGGCGGCCAGCAGCAGCGGCTCGCGCTCGCCATGGCGGTCGTCGGCCGCCCGGAGCTGGTCTTCCTCGACGAGCCGACGGCGGGGCTCGACCCGCAGGCCCGGCGCGCCACCTGGGACCTGGTGCGGGAGCTCCGCGCGGACGGGGTGACGGCCGTCCTCACCACGCACTTCATGGACGAGGCCGAACAGCTGGCCGACCATGTGGTGATCATCGACGGCGGCCGGGCCGTCGCCGCGGGCAGCCCCGAGGAGCTGTGCCGGGGCGGCGCCGAGGACACCCTGCGCTTCACCGGCCGTCCCGGTCTCGACCTCACCGCCCTGCTCACGGCCCTGCCGGCCGGCGCGGCCGCGGCGGAGACGGCGCCCGGCTCGTACCGGGTCACCGGGAAGGTCGGTCCGCAGATGCTGGCCACCGTCGCCTCCTGGTGCGCCCAGCACGGGGTGATGCCGGACCGGATCGCGGTCGAACGGCGCACCCTGGAGGACGTCTTCCTGGAGCTGACCGGCAAGGAGCTGCGCGCATGAGCACGGAAGCGGACCGGACCGCCGGCACCTTCGCGCCCCGGCCCGGGGCCGCGCCGCTGGGCCGGATGATCGCGGCGCAGACCGCCCTGGAGACCAGGATGCTGCTGCGCAACGGCGAGCAGCTGCTGCTGACGGTCGTCATCCCCACCCTGCTGCTGGCGCTCTTCGCCACCGTCGACATCGTCGACACGGGCGCCGGCCGGGCCGTGGACTTCCTCGCCCCGGGCGTGCTGGCGCTGGCCGTGATGTCCACGGCCTTCACCGGGCAGGCCATCGCCACCGGCTTCGAACGCCGCTACGGGGTGCTGAAGCGGCTCGGCGCCTCCCCGCTGCCGCGCTGGGCGCTGATGACCGCCAAGACGGGCTCGGTGCTCGTCACCGAACTGCTGCAGATCGCGCTGCTGACGGCGGTCGCAATCGCCCTGGGCTGGTCGCCCCGGGGCAATCCGCTCACCGTGGCGGCCCTGCTGCTCCTGGGGACCGCGGCCTTCTCGGGGCTGGGGCTGCTGATGGCCGGCACCCTGCGCGCGGAGGCCACGCTGGCCGCCGCGAACCTCGTCTTCATCCTGCTGCTCGTCGGTGGCGGGGTGGTCGTCCCGCTGGAGAGGTTCCCGGACGCGGCACAGTCCGTCCTCCAGCTCCTGCCGATCGCGGCCCTGTCGGACGGCCTGCGGGACGTCCTCCAGCACGGCGCGCCGGTGCCCTGGGGCGACCTGGGCCTTCTGGCCGGCTGGTCGGCCCTGGGCCTCGGCCTCGCGGCCCGCTTCTTCCGCTGGGAGTGAGCGGCCAGGGCGACGCGGCCGGACCCGGCCGGTGGTGCCGGACGGGCGCCGTGGCCGTGGTGTGCCCGACCCCCGTCCGGGCCCACCACGGCACCGGCGCTCCCGCCCCGCGGCCGCGCGGCGGGTACGGCCGTGCCGTCAGCCGCTCCGCGGGCGGCCCGCGCCGGTGCCGTCCGGGGGGAGGGCGCAGGTGTCGGAGAAGCCCTGACTGGTCAGTCCCACCGCGCTGTTGACGCGGGAGCGGAAGTTCTCCAGCGCCACCATCGCGGTCAGTTCGACGAACGCCGGTTCGCCGAGGCGCTCCAGCAGGCTCGCGGCCAGTTCGTCGGTGACCTCCGGCGGGGTCGCGGTCATCGCCTCGGCGTACTCCAGGACCAGCAGTTCGGTCTCCGAGAACACCTCACGGTGCTCCCGCCAATCGGGCACCCTGCTCACCCTCTCCAGTGGCAGTCCCTGCCGTTCGGACACCCAGTGGCCGAAGTCCACGCACCAGGAGCAGCCGATCCGCACCGCGGCGGCCATCTCGGCCAGGTGCTTCAGGACCGGGTCCAGCTCCTTCCAGCGCCCCGCCTTCGTCTCGAAGGCGAAGTAGGCGCGCAGGGCCCCGGGGTGGTGCCCGAAGACCAGGGCCGGTTCGAGGACCTTGCCGTACGCGCGCCGTGAGTACCACTCACCCAGGCGGAGCGAGAGCGTGCGCCGCGGGTTCAGGGAGATCCGCGCCATGGTGCTGCCTCCTCGTACGAGTCGTGCCGCCCGCCCCCGTGCGGGGGCTGCGTTCACCGACTCGACGGAACAGCCCCTCCGGGATGTGACATCGCGGCCCGGGCCGGACGGTCGGGTCCGGTCGCAGGCGGTTCGCACCGGCCCCGGTCCGGCCGGTACGCGGCGCGGGCCCGGAACCGTTCCGGTGAGGCGTCAGCGGCCCGGTTCGCGCCCCGGGTCGTTGTCCGCCGGACGGGCCGGGTCCCCGCCGCCGGAAGCGGGTGTGGGGGCGGGTGTGGGCATGGGGCCGGCGGCCCGGCGGGCCCGGTCCAGCAGCCGCCGGGCGCGGGGGCAGTCCCCGAGCTGCCCGTCGAGGACGTCCAGGGCCGTCGGCAGGTGGTGCGTGTCCGCGTCCCGTGCCGCGGACACCTCCGCCGTCCAGAGCACGTAGCCCGTGAACAGCCCGGCGTCGTCGGTGTAGAGGGCGGCGGCGAGGTAGTCGACGAGGTGCGCGATGTCCTCGGCGAGCTCGCGGCGCCGGCCGCCGGAGAGGCCGGCCGTTTCCGGCAGCCGCCGCTCCAGGCCGTCCAGCACCGCCTCGACCAGGCGCGGGGCGGCCTCGGAGACCCGGGTGTACTCCTGGTCCGCCAGGTGCGGCAGGTCGTCGACGGCCCGGCGGACGGGGCGCGGCGGGGGCGGCGGATCGTCGGCGAGCCGGTCGGCGGCGGAGCGGGCGTCGGGCGCCCAGGCGTCCGCGTGCAAGAGGCGCGCGTAGCGCCCGTCCGGCCCGAAGGCGGCTCCCCCGACCAGCACGGGCACCCCGGCACCCTGGCAGGCCATGATCGTCGCGTGGGCGATGGGCAGCCGGGTGGCGAGGGAGCCCGACAGGGCGACCGCCTCCGGTCCGGTGCGGTGCAGATGGGCGATGAGGTGCGGGGCGGGGACCTGGGCGCCGAGGTAGTCCACGCGCCAGCCGCGCAGTTTCAGCACCTCGGCGAGGAGCCGGGCCGGCAGTGCGTGCCATTCCCCGTCCACGCAGGCCACGGTGAGCCGTCCGCGCCGGGGCTCCGCCCGCGGCGGCTCGCCGTGGTGGGCGACGACGGCGATCACGCGGTCGTTGATGGCGGTGGCCGCGTGCTCCCCGGCCACGCTCATGCGGTTGGCGGCCCACTCCACGCCGACCTTGCGCTGCACCGCGCCGATGACGTCGAGGAGCACGCTCTCGGCGTCGAGGCCCGCGTCGAGGGCGGCGAGGGCCGTCCGGGTGGCGGCGTACTCGTCCCCGTCCACGACGGCCTCCCACAGCTCGCGCGCGTACGCGGCGGGGCCGGGGTGCCGGTTCCCGGGTTCTCCTGCGGTCATGGGGTGCCCCTGTCCGGTCGGTGTCCGATGGTGCGGGGAGGCCCGCCGTCGTGGGGGGAGCCTCCGTGGCCGCCCGTCCCGAGCCCGTCCGCCCCGGGAGGCGGTGGCCCGGAGTGCGGCACTCCGTGCGGGGGCGCGATGGCGACGACGGCCCTGTCGTCGGCGGGGCCGGGGCCCGCCCACTCGGCCGCGAGCATCTGGACCCGTTCCACGACGGCCTCCGGCGGCAGCCCCGCGCACTCCGAGAGCGCCTGCCGCAGCCGTTCCTCGCCGAACATCTCCCGGCCCAGCGGCCCGCCGCGGGCCTCGGTGATGCCGTCGGTGTAGAGCACGCAGGTCTCCCCCGGCGCGAGAGCGGTCCGCACCGTGACCGTCTCGACCTCCGGCAGCAGGCCGACCAGCGTGCCGGAGGTCGCGGTCTCCTCCACCCGCCCGCCGGCCCGTACGATCAGCGGCGCCGGATGGCCCGCGCTCGTCACCCGCAGTTCCAGACCGCCCACCCGGGGGAGGACCGAGGCCAGCACGAGGGTCGCGAATCGGGTGTGCTGCGGGGAGTTGAGCAGCGCCCCGTTGAGCAGGCTCAGCACCTCGTGGTGGTCCCCGGCCAGCGGGACCAGGGCCTCCAGCGTGATGCGGATCTTGCCGGCCAGGACGGCGGCCTCCAGTCCCTTGCCGCACACATCACCGAGGACCACCAGGAACCCCTGGCCCCCGGCGGCGCCCGGCAGCGGGTGGACGTCGTAGAAGTCCCCGCCGACCTGCTCGGTGTCCGAGGAGGCGCGGTAGCCGCCGGCGAAGTCGGCACCGGCGGCGCGGTGCAGGACCGGGGGCCGGAGTTCGCGCATCAGTGTCTCGGTGATCGCGGCCTGGTCCGTGTACAGCCGGGCCGCGGACATCGCCGCCCCGGCCCGCGAGGCGAACAGGCGGGCGAAGAACTCCTCGCGCCCCGGGAAGCCGGCCGGCCCGGAGCGCAGCAGGATCAGCGCGCCGGACGGCTTCTCCAGGGGCCCCGGAAGCGTCTTCACCACGATCGAACCCACCGGTCCGAGCCCCTCCGGGACCACCCACGCGGGCGCGTCCCCGGGAGCGACCCACCGCGGGGGCGGCAGCGGGGCACCGCGCAGCGCCTCGGTCAGCCCCGGCATCCCGGCGGGGTCCACGCCCGCGGGCCGGCGCACCGGGCGTCCGCCGCGTACGCAGAAGACCACCGGCAGCCGGCGCCCGGGGCCGGGGACGACCACCAGCGCGGCCTCGGCGAAGTACTCGGCCGCCAGGCGGGCGGTCACCTCCACGCAGCGTTCGGGATTCAGCGAGGCCAGCAGCAGGTTGCCGGCGTCCGCCAGGGACTCCGTGCGCTGCCGCTCCTCGCGCAGCGCGTCGTCCGCGGCGCGGCGGCCGGTGTCGTCCAACAGCCACCACAGCACGGTGCCCCCGGGGTGCGGGGCGGGGTGCGCCAGGTAGTGGCGCTCACCGATCCGCCCGCCGGCCGCGCCGGCGGCGGCCCGGTCCCGCCGCCCGTTCCCCCGCTGCCCGGTGGTCCCGGGCCCGCCCTCCCGGAGGCCGCCGGTGAGCCGGTCGTGTGCCGCGGCCAGCCAGTCCGGGGCGGTGTCCCGCAGCCGTGCGCCCGGACGGACGGCGGGGCTCAGCTCCGCGGCCGCCTCGCTCACGGAGCGCACCACACCGTCCGCGCCGACCGCGAGCACCGGGTACGGCGCGGACCGCCAGGCGGTGCCGAGCCCGGCACCGCCGCCGTCGGCGGCAGGCTCTACGGAATGTTCCACGGGAGCACGGCCCGCACCGCGGGCCCCTCACCTCGCAACGCTGGACGACGGCCGGTCCCCCTCCCCCGACGATCTCCCGCGCCCGGCCGCGCGGCAACCGCTCCGCGCGGGGCGCGGCCGGGGGCGGGCCGGGGCCGGCCCGGCGGCCCCGCCCGTCAGGCCTCGGGCCGGCCGGCGTCCGGCCCGCTCTCCCGCGGCGGTTCCGGTGCGGTCCCGCCGAGACCGGCGCGGACCGCCGCCAGGGCGTCGTCGGCACTGGCGTGGACGGGGATCAGCCGGCCGACCCCGGTGAGTTCCAGCAGCCGGCTCAGGGAGTGGGGCGGCGCGGCCAGGGTCAGCGATCCGTTGTGCTCGCCCGCGTGGCGCAGCAGGTTGATGAAGGCGTTGAGGCCGGAGGAGTCGCAGAACGGCACGGGGGCCAGATCGAGGACGAGATGGCGCCGGCCGGCGTCCATCAGTTCGAGGCCGCGGGACCGCAGCGCGGGGGCGGTTTCGAGATCGAGTTCGCCCTCCACACGGAGCAGCGCCAGAGGGCCGTCGGCGTGGTGGACGCTGAGACTGAGCGGTTCGGTCATGAGGGCACGGGCTCCTGCCGGACGTGTCGGCGAGCGCCGCCGTCGGCGGACGCGGGGGCGGCCGGGGCGGGGGGCGCCGCGCCGGCCGCACTGGTGATCGGACGGGGACGGGGAGCGGGGCCGCCGGGACGGCGCGCGGCACCGGGGCGCGGCGCCGGCGCGGTGGTCCCCGGCGCGGGGCGGCGCCATGGCACCGGTGCCGGGTGTCCGGTTCCTCGCATGCGCTGCCCCTCTCTTCCTCGTGCGTCCCGCCCGGTTTCCCCCGGTGTCGGCCGTTCCGTGGTTCAGCGTAGGCGCGGTACAGACCATTTCGAAAATACTCACGACGGGCGGAACACCCGCGAAGGGACGCGGGGAGGCGGCCGGCCGCTTCCGTTCCACCGTTCTTCTGCCCAACCCCCGCGCAGAAACCGGTTCTTGACAGAAGCGTAATTTCCGCTTCCGTTTCCGCGGAGGGCCGGAGACGCGGGAGCTACGGCAGAAGCCGCCCCGGGAGGGTTCCGGGGGCCAGGAAGGCCAGCCGGCTCGGCTCGTGGTCGCCCTCCCAGTCCTCGCTCCAGCCGACGGCTCCCGCCACGACGTGGTCCCGGCGCCCGTCGGCGGTCTCCAGTACCAGCACCCGGTCGTCGCGGCGGGCATGCCCGGTGTCGGCCAGGATCAGCTTCCGCTCCTCCTCCGTGGCGCAGCGGATCACCAGACCGCTGTAGTTGATGCCGGTCTTGACCGCGCGCACCGGCTTGAACAGCACATCGATCCGGGACTGCCGCGTACCGTCCCGGCCGACGGAACGGGCGCGCAGCAGCAGCTGGCCGTGGCTGACCGTGTAGGCCCAGACGGAGAAGGCGCGTTCGGAGCGGAAGAGTTCCCTGCCGGGGGCGAAGTGGCCGTCGGTGTTCAGCCACACGTCTGAGGTCTCCATGACGGAATCCTGTCAAAGATCGCCCCGTCCGGTGAACGGAAAACCATCACCTCCGCGCCTCCCCCGCACCGGCCGCCGGGGACATCGACCGGGGACCCTCGTGAAAAGATGCACAAGGGCATGTTTACGATGGACCCGTGTCCAAGCCGACCGCAATCGTGCCCAATCCCCTCGCCGCCATCGCCGCCCGCTGGACGCCGTCCCCGCGGACGGTCCGGCTGGCCGCGCTCGCCGCGCTGCTGATGAGCATCGTCATCATCGTGACCGGTGGTGCCGTCCGGCTGACCGGCTCCGGGCTGGGCTGCGACACCTGGCCCAAATGTTCCGGTGACAGCCTGATCGCCACCCGGGAGATGGGGCTGCACGGCGCCATCGAGTTCGGCAACCGCATGCTCACCTACGTGCTGACCGCCGCGGTCGGCTGGACGATCATCGCGGCCCGCTCCGCCGAGCCCCGCCGCCGGAGCCTCACCCGGCTGGGCTGGCTGCAGTTCTTCGTCGTCCTGGCCAACGCGGTACTGGGCGGCATCACGGTGCTGCTGGAGCTCAACCCGTACATCGTCGCCGGGCACTTCCTCGCCGCCACCGCGCTGCTCACGGTAACGGCGGTCACCTGGGAGCGGACGCGGGAGGGCGACGGCGCCCCCCGGCCGCTCGCCGGCCCCCGGGTGCGCGCGCTGGCGTGGGCGCTGGCCGCCGTCACCGCCCTCCTGGTGATCGCCGGCACCGTGGTCACGGGCGCGGGCCCGCACGCGGGCGACAGCAGCGAGGTGCCCCGGATGGGCGTGGACTGGGAGACCGTCACCCGGGTGCACGCGCTGCTCGCCTGGGCGGTGGTCCTGCTGACCGCCGCGCTGTGGGTGGTGCTGCGCGCGGTGGACGCCCCGGCCGCGCCCCGCAGGCGCACCGCCCTGCTGATGGCGGTGCTGCTGGCGCAGGGCGCCATCGGCTACGCGCAGTACCTGACCGACCTGCCCGAGGTCCTGGTGGGCCTGCACATGCTCGGCTCCTGCCTGGTCTGGGTGGGCGTGATCCGGGTCCTGCTCTCCCTGCGGGAGCGGCCCGCCGTCGCGGCGGAGCCGCCCGTACCGCCGGCACCCCGGCAGGGGGGCCCGGCGGTCGCCGCCGCTCTCTGACCCCGGCTCCGGACCCCGCCTCCGGACCCCGCCTCCGCGGCGGCTCCGGCCCGGCTCCGGACGCCGCGCCCCTCGCGCCCCGGACACAGGACGGCCCCTCCCGGCACGGTCACGGCTTGCGCCGACCGTGCCGGGAGGGGCCGTCCCACCGCCCCGGACCGGCCGCCCGCCGGCCGTCCGTACCCCGCCCGGCGGCAGGACGGGTCCGGAGCGCCCGTCCCGGTCAGGCGGCGTTGCGCGGGCCGCCGAGCTGGATCCCGGCCATGCGCGACCACTCGTACGGTCCGGTGCGGACCCGGGCCGCCATCTCCCCGTCGAAGTTCTCGTGCACGGTGATGCCGGCCTTCTCGGCCGCGCGCTCCGCGATCGCGTGGGACGGCGCCACCAGGTCGCCCCAGCCGCCGTCGGCACCGACGAGGACGATCCGGGCACCCATCTGCCCGAGGTGCGCGATCTGCCCCTCGGCGGAGCCGCCGTGCTGCTTGGCGAAGGCGTTGATCTCCCGGGCCAGCTTGGCCACCCGGCGCTCGGCCCTCTTGTCCGCCCCGGTCGCCTTCCCGGCCGCCGCGGCGGTGTCTCCGGCGGCCTGGGTGCCGCCCGCGTCCTGGTCCTGCTTGCTGTCTGCCATGACCAGGATGCTACCCACGGGTAGATCAACTGGCGACGGGCCGGGCGCGTGGCCTTGACCACGCACCCGGCCCGTACCGGGCGAAAACCACCGGGGGTGCTAGCGGAGGAAGGGGTCCACCGCGACGGCGAGGAAGAGCAGGGAGACATAGGTGATGGACCAGTGGAACAGCCGCATCTCCTTCAGCTTGGCGCCGGTGATCCCGGCCCGGGCGCGCGCCTGCAGTCCGTGCGCCTCCTTGAGCCAGAACGCGCCGAGGACGACGGCCACCACGGGGTAGAACCAGCCGGTGTAGCCCAGCGGCCACAGCAGCAGCGAGACCCCGACCATCACCCAGCTGTAGAGGACGATCTGCCGGGCGACCGCCTTGTTCCCCGCGACCACCGGCAGCATCGGGACGCCCACCCGCGCGTAGTCGTCCTTGACCTTCATCGACAGCGGCCAGTAGTGCGGCGGCGTCCAGAAGAAGATGACCAGGAAGAGGACGAGCGCGGCCCAGGAGACCTCGTTCCGCACCGCGGACCAGCCGATGAAGACCGGCATACAGCCCGCGATGCCGCCCCAGACGATGTTCTGCGCGGTACGCCGCTTGAGCCACATCGTGTAGACGACGACGTAGAAGAGGAGCGCCCCCAGCGAGAGCATCGCGGACAGCGGATTGACCAGGAACCAGAACCACGCGGTGGAGCCGGCGGCGAGCGCGGTCGCGAAGACCAGGCACTCGCGCGGCGAGACCATGCCCGTCACCAGCGGACGCTGCGAGGTGCGGTCCATCAGCGCGTCGATGTCCCGGTCGATGTACATGTTGTACGCGCCGGCGCCGCCGGCCGACATGAAGCCGCCGATACAGGTGGCCAGGACCAGCCACAGGTCCGGCACACCCTCCGCGGCGAGGAACATCACCGGGACGGTGGTCATCAGCAGCAGCTCGATGACGCGCGGCTTCGTCAGCGCGAAGAAAGCCTTGACCCGTGCATCGAGTGGCCGGTAGCCGGGGCCCATCACGGGCACCCGCACTGGATGGGAATCGACGACCGTCACGCGCACCCCTGTGGTGAATGACATCAGCGGCTCGGTGCCGCGGGGAGATCCTGCAAGTCCGCCCGGAACCGACGGGTCCGGTCACGGCTTGCGCGTACCACGCCACTTTAGACGCCCCGGGGACCACGCCCGCCGCCGGGGGTACCGGACGTGTTGGGCGGGCGCGGCGCCCCTCCGTTTGAGCAGTTGGGGCCCATGGCCCGTATGGATGCCCGACAGGTCTGATCATGCGTCCGGCGGGGAACCCGGTCAGGGCCGCACCGGCGCACCGTACGGCCGCGGCGGGAGGGGTGCGCCGGGCGGACAGAAGCCTCCGTGAGGTGCGGTTCCGACAGTTGGACGGTCGAAAGCACGCACACGGGTGCGAGATAGGCTCGACACCGCCCGGTGAGCCAAGTCACCGGCACTGCGACCTTGTGGAGAGGAGCCCTGACCCAGGGTGAGCATCAAGCCGACGACCACAGAGCTCGAGTGGACAGAGCTGGACCAGCGGGCCGTTGACACCGCCCGAATCCTGGCCATGGATTCCGTGCAGAAGGTCGGTAACGGCCACCCCGGCACGGCCATGAGCCTGGCGCCCGCCGCCTACCTCCTGTTCCAGAAACTGATGCGGCACGACCCCTCCGACGCCGGGTGGACCGGACGGGACCGCTTCGTCCTCTCCCCCGGCCACTCCAGCCTGACCCTCTACATCCAGCTCTACCTGGCCGGTTACGGACTGGAGCTGGACGACCTCAAGGCCTTCCGCACCTGGGGCAGCAAGACCCCGGGGCACCCGGAGTTCGGTCACACCACCGGTGTCGAGACCACCACCGGCCCGCTCGGCCAGGGCATCGCCAACGCCGTGGGCATGGCGATGGCCGCGCGCTACGAGCGCGGACTGTTCGACCCGGAGGCGCCCGAGGGCGGCTCCCCGTTCGACCACACCGTCTGGGCGATCGTCTCCGACGGCGATCTGGAGGAGGGCATCTCCGCCGAGGCGTCCTCGCTGGCCGGGCACCAGAAGCTCGGCAACCTCATCGCGCTCTACGACGACAACCACATCTCGATCGAGGGCGACACCGCGACGGCCCTCTCCGAGGACGTGCTGCAGCGCTACGAGGCGTACGGCTGGCACGTCCAGCGCGTCGACCAGGCGCCGAACGGCGACTTCGACGTGCGGGCGCTGTACGCGGCGTTCCAGGCCGCGAAGGCCGAGACCGGGCGGCCCTCCATGATCGCCGCCCGCACCATCATCGCCTGGCCGGCGCCGAACGCGCAGAACACCGAGGCCTCGCACGGCTCGGCGCTGGGCGCCGAGGAGGTCGCCGCCACCAAGCGGGTGCTCGGCTTCGACCCCGAGGTCCACTTCCCGGAGGACACGGAGGTCCTGGCGCACGCCCGTGCCGCCGCCGACCGGGGCCGCGAGGCCCGTGCCGCCTGGGACAAGCGGATGCAGGACTGGCGGAACGCCAACCCGGAGCGCGCCGCCGAGTTCGACCGCATCAGCGCGGGGGAGCTGCCCGAGGGCTGGGAACGCAAGCTGCCGGTCTTCGAGCCCGGCAAGGACGTCGCCACCCGCAAGGCCTCCGGTGAGGTCCTCAAGGAGCTCGGGCAGATCATCCCCGAGCTGTGGGGCGGCTCCGCCGACCTCGCCGGCTCGAACAACACCACGATCGACGCCACCTCCTCCTTCCTCCCGGCGGACAACCCGCTGCCCGAGGCGAACCCCTACGGCCGCACGGTGCACTTCGGCATCCGCGAGCACGCCATGGGCTCGACCATGAACGGCATCGCGCTGCACGGCAACACCCGCATCTACGGCGGCACCTTCCTGGTGTTCTCCGACTACATGCGCCCCGCCGTGCGGCTCGCCGCCCTGATGGAGCTGCCGGTCACCTACGTCTGGACGCACGACTCGATCGGCCTCGGCGAGGACGGCCCCACCCACCAGCCCGTGGAGCACCTGGCCGCGCTGCGCGCCATCCCGGGCCTCAACATGGTCCGCCCGGCCGACGCCAACGAGACCTCCGTGGTCTGGGGTGAGATCATCCGCCGGCACACCGCCAAGCCCGCCCCGCACGGACTGGCCCTCACCCGGCAGAACGTGCCGACGTACGCCGCGAACGGCGGAGCCGCCCGGGGCGGTTACGTCCTGTTCGAGGCCGAGGACGCCGACGGGAAGGCCGCCGACCCGCGGGTGGTGCTCATCGCCACCGGCTCCGAGGTGCAGCTGGCCGTCGAGGCCCGGGAGCGCCTCCAGGCGTCCGGCGTCCCCGCCCGCGTGGTGTCGATGCCCTGCGTCGAGTGGTTCGAGGAGCAGGACCAGGGGTACCGGGACAGCGTGCTGCCCCCGGCCGTCCGCGCCCGGGTGGCGGTGGAGGCGGGAATCGGCCTGTCCTGGCACCGGTACACCGGTGAGACGGGCCGGATCGTGTCCCTGGAGCACTTCGGTGCCTCCGCCGACTACAAGGTGCTGTACCGCGAGTTCGGTCTCACCGCCGAGGCCGTCGAGGCCGCGGCCCGGGAATCCCTCGAAGCCGCGGGTCGCTGACGCCCGTATCCGTACAAGGAGGAGTTGCAACTCTTATGGCAGACGCACTCAAGCGCCTCTCCGACGAGGGCGTGGCGATCTGGCTGGACGACCTGTCCCGCACGTTCATCTCGTCCGGTGAACTCGCGGAGCTGATGGACACCAGCCACCTCGTGGGGGTCACCACCAATCCGACCATCTTCCAGAAGGCCATCTCCGGCGGCGAGGGGTACGAGCGGCAGGTCTCCGACCTCGCCGTGCGGCGGGTGACCGTCGAAGAGGCCGTGCGCATGATCACCACGGCGGACGTCCGGGACGCGGCCGACGTGCTGCGGCCGGTGTTCGACGCCACGGACGGCCGCGACGGCCGGGTCTCCATCGAGGTCGACCCGCGGCTGGCGCACAACACCCACGCGACCGTCGCCGAGGCCAAGCAGCTGGCCTGGCTGGTGGACCGGCCGAACACGCTCATCAAGATCCCGGCCACGGAGGCGGGCCTTCCGGCGATCACCGAGGTCATCGGCCTCGGGATCAGCGTCAACGTCACGCTGATCTTCTCGCTGGAGCGCTACCGCGCGGTCATGGACGCCTACCTGTCCGGCCTGGAGAAGGCGAGCGCCGCCGGCCTGGACCTCTCCCGGATCCAGTCGGTCGCCTCCTTCTTCGTGTCCCGGGTGGACACCGAGATCGACAAGCGGCTGGACGGCATGGGCACCGAGGAGGCCGCGGCCCTGCGCGGCAAGGCGGCCGTGGCCAACGCCCGGCTGGCCTACCAGGCGTACGAGGAGGTCTTCGCCTCCGACCGCTGGGCCGCCCTGGAGCGCCAGGGCGCCAACCGGCAGCGGCCGCTGTGGGCCTCCACCGGCGTCAAGGACAAGGCGTACAAGGACACCCTGTACGTCGACGAGCTGGTCGCCCCCGGCACGGTCAACACCATGCCGCACGCGACCCTGGAGGCCGTCGCCGAGCACGGCGAGATCACCGGTGACACGGTGACCGGCGGCTACGAGCAGGCCCGCGCCGACCTCGACGCGCTGGAGAAGCTCGGCGTCTCCTACGACGAGGTCGTCCAGCTCCTGGAGGACGAGGGCGTGGAGAAGTTCGAGAAGTCCTGGACCGACCTCCTCGAATCCACCGAGGCCGAGCTGAAGCGACTCGCTCCGGAGGCGTGAACATTGAGCAGCAGCAATCCGCTGCGTGACGTGTCGGACCGGCGGCTCCCGCGCATCGCGGGGCCGTCCGGTCTGGTCATCTTCGGCGTCACGGGGGATCTGTCCCGCAAGAAGCTGATGCCCGCCGTCTACGATCTGGCCAATCGCGGACTGCTGCCGCCGGGGTTCTCCCTGGTCGGGTTCGCCCGACGGGAGTGGGAGGACCAGGACTTCTGCCAGGTCGTCCACGACGCCATCAAGGAGAACGCCCGGACCCCGTTCCGCGAGGAGGTCTGGCAGCAGCTGAGCCAGGGCTTCCGCTTCGTCCCGGGCACCTTCGACGACGACGACGCCTTCCGCAAGCTGAAGGCCACCATCAACGAGCTCGACAAGGCCCGCGGCACCGGCGGCAACTTCGCCTTCTACCTCTCGGTGCCGCCGAAGTTCTTCCCCACCGTCGTCCGGCAGCTCAAGGAGCACGGGCTGTCGGAGGGGCAGGGCGACTCCTGGCGGCGCGCCGTCATCGAGAAGCCGTTCGGCCACGACCTGGAGAGCGCCCGGGAGCTCAACCACATCATCCACCAGGTGTTCAAGCCCGGTGACGTCTTCCGGATCGACCACTACCTGGGCAAGGAGACGGTCCAGAACATCCTGGCGCTGCGCTTCGCCAACACGATGTTCGAGCCGATCTGGAACCGCAGTTACGTGGACCATGTGCAGATCACGATGGCCGAGGACATCGGGATCGGCGGCCGGGCCGGCTACTACGACGGCATCGGCGCAGCCCGGGACGTCATCCAGAACCACCTGCTCCAGCTGCTGGCCCTGACCGCGATGGAGGAGCCGTCCTCCTTCGACGCCAAGGCGCTGGTGACCGAGAAGCTGAAGGTCCTCAAGGCCGTCCAGCTCCCCGGGGACCTGGGCGCCCACACCGTGCGCGGCCAGTACACGCACGGCTGGCAGGGCGGCGAGGAGGTGCTCGGCTACTGCGAGGAGGAGGGCATCAGCCGCGACTCGCGCACCGACACCTACGCCGCCATCAAACTCTCCATCGACAACCGCCGCTGGGCCGGGGTGCCGTTCTACCTGCGCACCGGCAAGCGGCTGGGCCGCCGCGTCACCGAGATCGCGGTCGTCTTCCAGCGCGCGCCGTACTCGCCCTTCGACACCACCGACACCCATGAGCTGGGGCAGAACGCCCTGGTCATCCGGGTGCAGCCGGACGAGGGCGTCACCATCCGGTTCGGCTCCAAGGTGCCGGGCACCTCGATGGAGATCCGCGACGTCACCATGGACTTCGCGTACGGCGAGTCCTTCACCACCTCCAGCCCCGAGGCCTACGAACGGCTGCTGCTGGACGTGCTGCTGGGCGACGCCAACCTCTTCCCGCGGCACCAGGAGGTCGAGGAGTCCTGGCGCATCCTCGACCCCATCGAGGAGTACTGGGACACCCACGGCAAGCCGGAGGAGTACACCGCCGGCACCTGGGGCCCCAGGGCGGCGGACGAGATGCTCGCACGAGACGGACGGAGCTGGCGCCGGCCATGAACATCGACCTCACGGACACCACCTCCAGCCAGATCAACTCCAGCCTGGTGAAGGCGCGCCGGGCCGCCGGCTCACCGGCCGTCGGCATGGTGCTGACCCTCATCATCGTCACCGACGAGGGCAACCACTACGACGCGCTGAAGTCGGCCAGCCAGGCCTCCCAGGAGCACCCCTCGCGCATCCTCGTGGTCATCAAGCGGCCGGGGCGCTCGCCGCGGGACCGCAAGCTGGCCCGGCTGGACGCGGAGGTGCGGGTCGGCGGGGAGACCGGCACCAGCGAGACGGTGCTGCTGCGGCTCCACGGCGAACTGGCCCACCACGCCCACTCGGTCGTCCTGCCGCTGCTGCTGCCGGACACCCCCGTGGTCGTGTGGTGGCCGGAGGACGCCCCGGCGCACCCCAACGAGGACCTGCTGGGCAAGCTGGCGGCCCGGCGCATCACCGACGCCTCGGCCACCGAGGACCCGGTCTCCACACTCGCCCTGCGGGCCGAGACGTACACGCCGGGCGACACCGACCTGGCGTGGACCCGCATCACCCCGTGGCGCAGCGTCCTGGCGGCCGCGCTGGACCAGCGGCACGCGCCGGTCGAGTCGGCCGTGGTCGAGGGCGAGGCGTACAACCCGAGCAGTGAGCTGCTGGCGCTGTGGCTGGCCGACCGGCTGAAGGTGCCCGTGGCCCGCAAGGTGTCGGCGGGGCCGGGCCTGACGGCCGTCCGGCTGACGACCGGTGAGGGCGAGATCTGCCTGCACCGGGCGGACGGATCCCTGGCGGCGCTCAAGATGCCGGGGCAGCCGGACCGGCATGTCGCGCTCCAGCGGCGGGAGACCTCCGAGCTGATCGCGGAGGAGCTGCGGCGGCTCGACCCCGACGAGGCGTTCGCCGCCACGGTCAGATTCGGCGCCGGGCGGCTCGGCAAGCAGACGATTCAGCCGGAGACGGTGAACGGGGCGCGGTCGGCACCGGCGGCCGGGGCGCCGGCGGCCGGGCGGACGCCACCCGAGCCCGAGCCCGAGCCGGCGAAGCCGTCGGCCCCGGCCCACCGGGCGCTGGAGGCCCCGCGGCCCGCGCCGCCGGGTCCGGCCGGTTCCGCCGGATCCGCCGGTTCCGCCGCCCCGCCGTCGCCGCCGCCTCCGCCGCCGGGGGCCCGGCCCCTGGAGGGCGTCCGGCCGCAGCCGCCGCGCAAGGATCCGGGCGGCCCGGGCGGCCCCGCCGGGAGGCCGGCCCTGTGAGCGCTCCGCAGATCGTCGTCCACCGCGACAAGGAACTCATGGCCGGGGCCGCCGCGGCCCGGCTGATCACGAGGATCGTGGACGCCCAGTCGGCGCGCGGCTCCGCCTCGGTGGTGCTCACCGGCGGCCGCAACGGCAACGGGCTGCTGGCCGCGCTCGCCGCGTCACCGGCGCGGGACGCCGTGGACTGGTCGCGGATCGACCTGTGGTGGGGCGACGAGCGCTTCCTGCCCGCGAACGACCCCGAGCGCAACGAGGCCCAGGCCCGCGAGGCCCTGCTGGACGCGCTGCCCCTCGATCCGGCCCGGGTCCACCCGATGGCCGCCTCCGACGGCCCGCACGGCGCGGACGTGGACGACGCGGCCGCGGCGTACGCCGCCGAGCTGGAACGGGCCACCGCCCCGGAGGACCACGGTCCGGTGCCGGCCTTCGACGTGCTGATGCTGGGGGTCGGCCCGGACACCCATGTGGCCTCGCTCTTCCCGGAGTTGTCGGCCGTACGGGAGACGGAGCGGACGGTGGTCGGGGTGCACGGCGCCCCCAAGCCGCCGCCGACCCGGATCTCGCTGACCCTGCCCGCGATCCGCGCGGCCCGCGAGGTGTGGCTGCTGGCAGCGGGCGAGGACAAGGCCAAGGCGGTGGCGCTCGCGCTCTCCGGCGCCGGGGAGATCCAGGTGCCGGCGGCGGGCGCGTACGGCACCCGGCGCACCCTGTGGCTGCTCGACCGGGCCGCCGCGGCCGGACTGCCGCGCGAGATGTACCCGCCCGCCTCGCCCTGACGCGTCGCCCGCGGCTCGGCCGCTCGTACCGGGAACGGCCCGGGACCGTGCACCACCGTGCACCCGGTCCCGGGCCGTTCCGTGTCCCGAGCGGCGTGACTAGCGTCCGCGCAGGGCGCGGTAGCGGGAGACGAGGGCGGCCGTGGAGGCGTCCAGACCGGGCACCTCGGCCCCCTCGGTGAGAGCCGGCTCGATCCGCTTGGCCAGCACCTTGCCCAGCTCGACGCCCCACTGGTCGAAGGAGTCGATGTTCCAGACGGCGCCCTGCACGAAGACCTTGTGCTCGTAGAGCGCGACCAGCTGGCCGAGGACCGAGGGGTTCAGCTCGGGGGCCAGGATGGTGGTGGTGGGGTGGTTGCCGCGGAAGGTGCGGTGCGGCACCTGCTCGGCCGGTACGCCCTCCGCCTCGACCTCCTCGGCCGTCTTGCCGAAGGCGAGCGCCTGGCCCTGCGCGAACAGATTGGCCATCAGCAGGTCGTGCTGGGCGGCGAGCCGGTCGTCGAGTTCGCCGGCCGGGCGGGCGAAGCCGATGAGGTCGGCCGGGATCATCTTGGTGCCCTGGTGGAGCAACTGGTAGTACGCGTGCTGCCCGTTGGTGCCGGGCGTGCCCCAGACGACCGGGCCCGTCTGCCAGCTCACCGGGCGGCCCTCGCGGTCCACGGACTTGCCGTTGGACTCCATGTCGAGCTGCTGGAGGTAGGCGGTGAACCGGGAGAGGTAGTGGCTGTACGGGAGCACGGCGTGCGACTGGGCGTCGTGGAAGTTGCCGTACCAGATGCCCAGCAGGCCGAGCAGCAGCGGGGCGTTCTCCTCCGGCGGCGCGCAGCGGAAGTGCTCGTCCATGAGGTGGAAGCCGGCCAGCATCTCGCGGAAGTGGTCCGGGCCGATGGCGATCATCAGCGACAGCCCGATGGCCGAGTCGTAGGAGTACCGGCCGCCGACCCAGTCCCAGAACTCGAACATGTTGGCCGGGTCGATGCCGAACCGCGCGACCTCCGAGGCGTTGGTCGACACCGCCACGAAGTGCCGGGCGACCGCCGCCTCGTCGCCGCCGAGCCCGTCCAGCAGCCAGCTGCGGGCGCTGGTGGCGTTGGTGATGGTCTCGATGGTGGTGAAGGTCTTGGAGGAGATGACGAACAGCGTCGTCTCCGGGTCCAGGTCGCGCAGCGCCTCGTGCAGATCGGCGCCGTCGATGTTGGAGACGAAACGGAACGTCAGCTCACGCGCCGTGTAGGGCCGCAGCACCTCGTAGGCCATGGCCGGGCCGAGGTCGGAGCCGCCGATGCCGATGTTGACGACGGCCCGGACGGGCTTGCCGGTGTGGCCCGTCCACTGGCCCCCGCGGACCTTGTTGGCGAAGACGCACATCTTGCCCAGGACGGAGTGGACGGCGGGGACCACGTTCTCCCCGTCCACCTCGACGACCGCGTCGTGCGGGGCGCGCAGCGCGGTGTGGAGCACCGCCCGGCCCTCGGTGTTGTTGATCTTCTCGCCGCGGAACATCGCGTCCCGCAGACCGGCCACCCCGGCCGCCGCCGCGAGCTCGCGCAGCAGAGCGAGCGTCTCGTCGGTCACCAGGTGCTTGGAGTAGTCCAGATGGAGGTCACCGGCCCGGAGGGAGTAGCGCCCGGCGCGCTCCGGGTCGCCCGCGAAGAGCTCCCGCAGTCCCACCTCCCCCAGTTTCTCCCGGTGCTGAGCCAACGCGGCCCACTCCGGCATGCGGTCCAGCCTGCCGCGGCCTTCTGCGTTCATCTCGGACATCGACCCACTTCTTCTCGTACGAGCCCCCACTGCGTCTCCCAACCTAAGGGATCACGCGGCGGCAGGAGGTGTCCCCTCGCGGTCCGGGGCGCGGAGGGCCGGTATCAACGCCAGTGCGCCGAGCGCGAAGAGGGCCGCCGTCAGCAGGGCGGGGGTGTTGAGCCCCCAGGCCGCGGCGGCCGCGCCGCCCAGCACGGCACCGAGCGGGGCACTGCCGGTGGACAGGGTGCGGCTCGCCGCGCTCACCCGGCCGAGCATCCCGGCCGGACTGCGCTGCTGCATCATCGTCACCTCGGTGACGTTCCAGACCATGCCGATGACACCGAAGACCCCGAGCGCGGCCAGCGCGGCGGGCAGACCGCGGACCGAACCGAGCACGACCAGACAGCCGATCTGCAGGACGAGACCGAGGAACAGCGCGCGGGCCTGCCCGGCCCGGCGGGTGACCCGTCCGGCGACCAGGCCGCCCAGGACGCTGCCGGCGCCGTAGGCCGTGAGGACGGCGGCGTAGCCCGTCTCCCCCGCGCCCAGCCAGCCCGTCACATGGAGCACCAGCGTCGCGATCAGGGCGCCCATGCCCACGCTGGACAGCGCGTTGGAGAGGCACAGCGACCGCAGCACCCGGTCCCGCCACAGCACCCGGATGCCCTCGGCGATGTCCCGGCGGAGGGTCCGGCCCGGGGACCGCGGCTCCCGTTCGGGCGCGGTGACGCGGAGGGAGGCGATGAGCGCCGCCGCCGCCAGATAGGTCGCGGCGTCGGCGGCGTAGGGCACGGCCGCACCGAGGGCCAGCGCCGCCGGCACCAGGGGCGCGGCGAGGAACGACCCCGCGATCTGCTGGCCGGTCATCAGCCGGGCGTTGGCCGAGGAGAGCGCGGAGCCGGGGACGACGGAGGGCAGCAGGGCCGTGGCCGCGTTGTCGAAGAGGGTCTGGAGGGTGGTGAGCGCGAAGGCCAGCGCGATCAGCAGGGCGATCGTCGCGAGACCGAGGGCCACGGCGAGAGCGAAGGCCGCCATCAGCACGCCCCGGAGGACGTCCACCGACCACATGGCCCGGCGCTGGTCCACCCGGTCCGCCACGGCCCCGCCCAGCAGCCCGAAGAGCAGCCAGGGGAGGAATCCGCAGGCGGTCACCAGCGAGACGAGGAACGGGTCGTCCGTGAGCCGGACGGCGAGCAGCGGGAGCGCCGCCCCGCGCAGGGCGTCACCGAAGCGGGACAGGACGGCGGCCGCCCACAGCCGTCCGAACCCGCCCCGCCAGGCGGGTACGGCGGGGCCGGCGGCCTCCGCCGCACCCGGCCCGGTCTCCGGCCCGGCTCCCGCACCCGCGTCCGTGCCGGTGGCCGTGCCAGTGCCGGTACCCGTGCTGCCCGTGCCCGTCTCCGCGCTCATCACCGCTCCCCCGCCGTGCCGCCCGCCGCCCCGGCCCCGGTCCCGTGGATGTTGGATGTCTCCCGTACGCCGGAGAACCTAGCCGCGGGCACTGACAGCGGCATCGGGAACATTCCTCATCCGGGGCCTCGGATACGGCTCTCCGGTCCTCAGTCGGCTCGGGGGCTCACAGGGCTCGGAGCCGCCCCCGTGCCGTACACGGCGGACGGCCCGGCCGCCAGGGGTCGCCCTGGCGGCCGGGCCGTGGAAAGTCGTCGTGCCGGTGTCCGGCCGGTGTCGCGCGGGGGCTCAGATCTCGCCGCGGAGCTTGGCCAGCGCCTCGGCGAGGATCGCCTCGCCGTCGGCGTCGCTGCGGCGCTCCCGCACATACGCGAGATGGGTCTTGTACGGCTCGGTGCGCGGCGGGTCCGGTGGGTTCTCCCGGTCCTGACCGGCGGGGAAGCCACAGCGCGGACAGTCCCAGGTGTCGGGGACCTGCGCGTCGCTGGCGAAGCTCGGCTGCGTCTCGTGCCCGTTCGAGCACCAGAAGGAGATGCGGAGGCGCGGAGCGGACTCGCCCCGCTCGGCCTCCCCCATCGGCCCCGCGCCGACCCGGCTTCCACGGATCGCGTTGCCACTTGCCACGGTCGTAACTCCCTGCGTGATGGTGCTGCGAAGCATCGGTAGGCAGCTCAGCTACCGGGCGCCCCAGTCTATGCAAGGCCCAACGCGCGTCCAGTGGCCGGAGTTACAAAATCCGCCCCGCGGACGCAAGCCCATGATAGGCCGCGAACACGACGATCCGTCAGCTGTCCAGCTTCATCAGGATCCCCAGAGCGACGATGCAGACGAACCACAGGAGCCCGATCACGACGGTGATGCGGTCGAGGTTGCGCTCGGCCACCGAGGACCCGCCGACGGAGGACTGCATGCCACCGCCGAACATGTCGGACAGACCGCCGCCCTTCCCCTTGTGCATGAGCACCAGCATCATCAGCAGACCACTGAAGATGATCAGGGCGATCGAGAACCCCATAACCACGACTGGACCAACTCTCTCGGGCTTGACGGCTGACTGCGACAGTTCGGGGGCCGGCGGCTGTGTGCCGTCCCGGCCCCCGACAGAGTACGCCGGACTGTGCTGTCCGGCCTACTTCCCGGTCTCTTTACTGGTCGCGGAACCGGACGATCTTGACGAACTCGTCGGCGTCCAGCGCCGCGCCGCCGACCAGGGCCCCGTCCACATCGGGCTGCGCCATGATCGCCGCGACGTTGCCGGACTTCACCGAGCCGCCGTACTGGATCCGGACCCCGTCCGCCAGTTCCCGGCTGTACAGCTCGGCCAGGCGGCCGCGGATCGCGCCGCACACCTCCTGGGCGTCCTCGGGGGTGGCCACCTCGCCGGTGCCGATGGCCCACACCGGCTCGTAGGCGATCACGATGGACGCGGCCTGCTCGGCCGGGATGTCCTTCAGGGCGCCGTCGACCTGGGCGAGCGTGTGCGCGACCTGGTTGCCGGCCTTGCGGACGTCCAGGCCCTCGCCGACGCAGAGGATCGGGGTCAGGCCGTGCTGGTACGCGGCCTTGACCTTGGCGTTGACGATCTCCTCGTCCTCGCCGTGGTACTGCCGGCGCTCGGAGTGGCCGATCGCGACGTAGGCGCACTTCAGCTTGGCGAGCATGGAGCCGGAGATCTCGCCGGTGTAGGCGCCGTTGTCGTGGGCGGAGACGTCCTGGGCGCCGTAGGCGATCCTCAGCTTGTCGCCGTCGACCAGGGTCTGCACCGAGCGCAGATCGGTGAAGGGCACCAGAACGGCGACCTCGACGGCGTCGTAGTCCTTGTCGGACAGGGCGAAGGCGAGCTTCTGGACGTGCGCGATGGCCTCGAGGTGGTTGAGGTTCATCTTCCAGTTGCCCGCCATGAGCGGGGTGCGGCCGTGGGCGGGAGCGGTCATGCGGGGTCAGTCCTCCAGTGCGGCGAGGCCGGGGAGCGTCTTGCCCTCGAGGTACTCGAGGCTCGCGCCACCGCCGGTCGAAATGTGGCCGAAAGCGTTCTCGTCGAAGCCCAGCTGCCGCACGGCGGCGGCGGAGTCGCCACCGCCGACGACGGAGAAGGCCGGGCTGTCGAGGAGCGCCTGGGCGACCGCGCGGGTGCCCTCGGCGTAGTCCGGGTGCTCGAAGACGCCCATCGGGCCGTTCCAGAAGACGGTGGCCGCGTCGGCGAGTTTCGAGGCGAAGAGCTTACGGGTCTCCGGACCGATGTCCAGGCCCTGCATGTCGGCCGGGATGACGTCCGCGGAGACCGTGACCGGGTTCGCCGGGGCCTTCGTCTTCAGGTCCGGGAACCCGGCGGCCGCCAGCACGTCGACGGGGAGCACGAACTCCACGCCCTGCTCCTTCGCCCGCGTGAGGTACTCCCGGACGGCCGGGACCTGGTCCTCCTGCAGCAGCGAGCCGCCGATCTCGTGGCCCTGGGCCTTGAGGAAGGTGTAGGCCATGCCGCCGCCGATGAGGATGCGGTCGGCCTTGCCCAGCAGGTGGTCGATCACGCCGAGCTTGTCGGAGACCTTGGCACCGCCGAGCACGACGGCGTACGGGCGCTTGACGTCCTCGGTGAGCTTCTTCAGGACGCCGACCTCGGTGGCGATGAGGCCGCCGGCGGCGTGCGGGAGGCGGGCCGGGAGGTCGTAGACGGAGGCGTGCTTGCGGTGGACCGCGCCGAAGCCGTCGCCGACGTAGAGGTCGGCGAGGGCGGCGAGCCGGTCGGCGAAGGCGCCGCGCTCGGCGTCGTCCTTGCTCGTCTCGCCCGGGTTGAAGCGGAGGTTCTCCAGGACGGCGACCTGGCCGCCGGCGAGCCCCTCCACGGTGGAGCGGGCGCCGTCGTCCACGGTGTCGGCCGCGAACGCGACGTCCCGGCCCAGCAGTTCGCCGAGGCGCGCGGCCGCGGGGGCGAGGGAGAACTTCGGGTCCGGGGCGCCCTTGGGGCGGCCCAGATGGGAGGCGACGATCACCTTGGCGCCCGCTTCGGCGAGCCGGGCGATCGTCGGGAGGACGGCGCGGATGCGGCCGTCGTCGGTGATGGTGGTGCCGTCGAGCGGCACGTTGAGGTCGGCGCGGACGAAGACCCGCTTGCCCGCCACCTGGAGGTCGTCGATCGTCTTCATGAGGGGACTCCTTGTGAACCCGTGAGCCGGGGTGCCTGATCAGGCAGCAGGGCCCGGGCGTGTGGCCGCGGGCCCTGCTGTCTCATGTCGAGCTGTCCGGTGCGGCGGTGGTCAGAGCTTGCCGCCGACGAACGTGGTCAGGTCCACCATGCGGTTGGAGTAGCCCCACTCGTTGTCGTACCAGCCGACGACCTTGACCTGCTTGCCCTGCGCCATGGTGAGCAGGGAGTCGAAGGTGCAGGAGGCCGGCCAGTTGACGATGTCCGAGGAGACGATCGGGTCCTCGGTGTACTCCAGGACGCCCTTGAGCTGGCCCTCGGCCGCCTTCTGGAAGGCGGCGTTGACCTCGTCGCGGGTGACCTCGCGATCGAGTTCGATGACGAGGTCGGTGACCGAGCCGGTCGGGACCGGGACGCGCATGGCGATGCCGTCCAGCTTGCCCTTGAGCTGCGGCAGGACCAGCGCGGTGGCCTTGGCGGCGCCCGTGGAGGTCGGGATGATGTTCTCCGCGGCGGCGCGGGCGCGGCGCAGGTCCTTGTGCGGGAAGTCGAGGATGCGCTGGTCGTTGGTGTAGGCGTGGACGGTCGTCATCATGCCCTTGACGATGCCGAAGGCCTCGTCGAGCACCTTGGCCATCGGGGCCACGCAGTTGGTGGTGCAGGAGGCGTTGGAGATGACGTGGTGCTGAGCGGCGTCGTACTTGTCCTGGTTGACGCCCATCACGATGGTGATGTCCTCGTTCTTCGCGGGCGCGGAGATGAGGACCTTCTTGGCGCCGGCGGCCAGGTGCTTGGCGGCGTCGTCACGCTTGGTGAAGATGCCGGTCGACTCGATGACGATGTCGGCGCCGAGCTCGGACCAGGGCAGGTTCGCCGGGTCCCGCTCAGCCATCGTCTTGAAGGTCTTGCCGCCCACCGTGATGGTGTCCTCGGTGTGGCTGACCTCGGCCTGCAGACGGCCCAGAATGGAGTCGTACTTGAGCAGGTGCGCCAGGGTCGCGTTGTCGGTCAGGTCGTTGACACCGACGATCTCGATGTCCGCACCCTGCTCCAGGGCGGCCCGGAAGTAGTTGCGGCCAATGCGGCCGAATCCGTTGATGCCTACGCGGATCGTCACGAACCGATCTCCTCGTTGGTACGCCGGTTGCGACACCGGCGAGCTGTATGGGATTCCCCGACCACCACCGACCCTACCCCTAAGAGAGGACGTTCGTGACATTGGCGCCGCCCTCCCGGCCCGGTCCCGCCATGCGGACAGCGGGCCCGGCGGAGCCCGTCCGGAGCGGGCCGGCCGGGCGCCCCGGCACCGGTCCGGCGCCGCCCGCGGACAGCGCGGCGGGCGCGGGGAACTGACGGGACTTCAGTGGAGCTGGCCGGCCATCTCCCCGGAGAACTCCTCGGCCATGTCCTCGGTGAGACCGGCCTCGGTGCCGGGGATGCCGAGGTCCTGGGCGCGCTTGTCGGCCATCGCCAGCAGCCGCCGGATGCGGCCTGCCACGGCGTCCTTGGTCAGCGGCGGGTCGGCGAGCGCCCCCAACTCCTCCAGGGACGCCTGCTTGTGTTCCATGCGCAGCCGTCCGGCCGCCGCGAGGTGCTCCGGCACGTCGTCGCCGAGGATCTCCAGCGCCCGCTGGACCCGGGCGCCGGCCGCGACGGCGGCGCGCGCCGAGCGGCGCAGATTGGCGTCGTCGAAGTTGGCGAGGCGGTTGGCGGTGGCCCGCACCTCGCGGCGCATCCGCCGCTCCTCCCAGGCCAGTACGGACTCGTGGGCGCCGAGCCGCGTCAACAGCGCGCCGATCGCATCACCGTCACGGACGACCACCCGGTCGACACCGCGCACCTCGCGGGCCTTCGCGCCGATGCCGAGCCGGCGGGCCGCGCCGACCAGGGCGAGCGCGGCCTCGGGGCCGGGGCAGGTGACTTCGAGGGAGGAGGAACGGCCGGGCTCGGTGAGGGAGCCGTGCGCCAGGAAGGCCCCGCGCCAGGCGGCCTCGGCGTCACAGGTGGCGCCGGAGACGACCTGCGGGGGAAGCCCGCGCACCGGTCGGCCGCGGCCGTCCACCAGCCCCGTCTGACGGGCGAGTTGGTCGCCGCCCGCCACCACGCGGACGACGTAGCGGCTGCCGCGCCGGAGCCCGCCGGGGGCCATCACCACCAGGTCGGACGCGTGTCCGAAGATCTCCAGAATGTCCTTGCGGAGCCTGCGCGCCGCGATTCCCGTGTCCAGCTCCGCCTCGATCACGATCCGGCCGCTGACGAGGTGCAGGCCGCCCGCGAACCGCAGGATCGACGAGACCTCCGACTTCCGGCAGCAGGTCCGGGTGACGGGGAGCCGGGAGATTTCATCCTTCACCGCTGCCGTCATCGCCATGGGCCGATCCTTCCATGCATCCTGAAAATCCGGTCGTACGCGGCGGCCAGCAGCTCGGGGTCGTGCCGGGCCGAGCCGTCCGGCGCGGCCACCGGCGCCAGTTCGACCGCGCCGCCGAGCCGCTCGGCGGCTTCGGTGAGACTGTCGCGGTCGGGCACGGCGGCCTCGTCGGCCAGCACCACGTCGAAGGCGAGTTTAGGTGCGTGTCGGGCCAAAACCTCCAAATGACGCTGCGGGGAGAAGCCGTCGGTTTCACCGGGCTGCGGCGCGAGGTTCAGCGAGAGCACGCGGCGGGCCTTGGTCTCCGTCAGCGCGTCGAGCAGCTCCGGGACCAGGAGATGCGGGATCACGGAGGAGAACCACGACCCGGGGCCGAGCACCACCCAGTCCGCGTCGAGGACCGCCTCGACGGCCTCCGGCACCGCGGGCGGGTCGGCCGGGACGAGGTGCACGGACTGCACCTCGCCGCGGGTGAGCGCGACGGTGGCCTGGCCGCGGACGGTGTCCACGTCCTCCGGGCGGGCCGGGTCGTGGCCCCGAACCAGCGCCTCCAGCTCCAGCGGGACCGCGGACATCGGCAGCACCCGGCCGTGCGCCCCCAGCAGCCGGCCGACCCACTCCAGGGCCTGGACGTGGTCGCCGAGCTGCTCCCAGAGGGCGACGATCAGCAGATTGCCCACGGCGTGGCCCTGGAGGTCCCCCTCGCCCGCGAAGCGGTGCTGGACGACGCGGGCCCAGGTCTGGCCCCATGCGTCGTCCCCGCAGAGCGCCGCGAGGGCCTTGCGCAGATCGCCCGGCGGCAGCACGCCGAGTTCGTCGCGGAGCCGGCCGCTGGAGCCGCCGTCGTCGGCGACGGTGACGACGGCCGTGAGGTCGCCGGTGATGCGGCGGAGCGCGGCGAGCGAGGCGGACAGGCCGTGCCCGCCGCCGAGCGCGACGACCTTGGGGTTCATCCCCCGCCGCCGCACGGTGTGGCCCGCGCGGGAGGCCGTGTGGCCGGTGCGCGCCGGCATCAGCCGCCGGACCCGTCCGCCCAGCCGGGAACCGGGCTCGGGCTGCCGCGGGCTCCTCACTCGCGCCCCATGTCCCGGTGGACCACCACGGTCTCCACGCCCTCGGCGGCCAGGCGGGCGGCGAGCTTCTCGGACATCGCCACACTGCGGTGCTTGCCGCCCGTGCAGCCGACGGCGACCGTCACATAGCGCTTGCCCTCGCGGCGGTAGCCGGCGGCGATGAGCTGGAGCAGCTCGGTGTAGCGGTCGAGGAACTCCTTGGCGCCGGGCTGGTTGAAGACATAGCCGGACACCTCCTCGTTGAGGCCGGTGAAGGGGCGCAGCTCCGGGACCCAGTGCGGGTTGGGCAGGAAGCGGCAGTCGACGACGAGGTCGGCGTCGACCGGGAGGCCGTACTTGTAGCCGAAGGACATGACGGTGGCCCGCAGCTCGGGCTCCTCGCCGCCGGCGAACTGGGCGTCCATCTTGGCGCGCAGCTCGTGGACGTTGAGGCTGGAGGTGTCGATGACGAGGTCCGCGTCGCCGCGCAGCTCGCGCAGCAGGTCCCGCTCCGCGGCGATGCCGTCGACGATCCGGCCGGAGCCCTGCAGCGGATGCGGGCGGCGGACGGATTCGAAGCGCCGTACGAGGGCGTCGTCGGACGCCTCCAGGAAGATCACCCGGCGTCTGACGTTCTTGGCGGCCAGGTCGGCGAGCGACTGGCGGAGGCTGTCGAAGAAGCCGCGGCCGCGGACGTCGACGACGACCGCGATCCGGGCGACGTTCCCCTGGGAGCGCGCCCCCAGGTCCACCATGGTGGGGATCAGCGCCGGGGGGAGGTTGTCCACGACGAACCAGCCGAGGTCCTCCAGGCACTTCGCCGCGGTGCTGCGGCCGGCCCCGGACATGCCGGAGATGATGACCAGCTCGGGGATGGCGGCCGTGTCCGCCGCGTCCGCCGTGGTGCCCGTACTCACCTGAGCTTCTTCTCCTTCGTGGCCGTTCATGCTCGCTGCCCCCGTATCCCCGGCGGCGGGGAAGCCGCCGGCTCGTCCTCTTCCATCATCTCTCCGGTCGCGGTGTTCACCGCCGGAGCGGCCGGTGCGGCGCCGGCGAGCGCCGCGGCGACCTGCTCGGCCGTCCGGCGGCCGATCCCGGGCACCTCGCAGATCTGTTCGATCGTGGCGGCCCGGAGCCGTTTCACGGAGCCGAAGTGCTTCAGCAGCGCCTTGCGGCGGGTCTCGCCCAGCCCGGGTACCTCGGCCAGCGGCCCGGCACGCAGGCTCTTGCCCCGTTTGCTGCGCTGGTAGGCGATGGCGAAACGGTGTGCCTCGTCACGGACCCGCTGGAGGAGGTAGAGCCCCTCACTGGTGCGGGGCAGGACGACGGGGTCGTCCTCGCCGGGCAGCCAGACCTCCTCCAGGCGCTTGGCGAGGCCGCAGACGGCGACGTCGTCGACGCCGAGCTCGTCCAGGGCGCGCCGGGCCGCCGCGACCTGCGGCTGCCCGCCGTCGACCACGACGAGCTGCGGCGGGTAGGCGAACCGGCGGGGCCGGCCGGTCTCGGGGTCGACGGGGCCGCCCGGGAGGCCGGGCTCCGGAACCGCGCCGTCCGGGGCCGCCCCGTCCGCCCCGTCCGCCCCGTTCGCCCCGTTGCCCTCGGGGCCGTTCCCCGTCTCCTCGTCCCACTCGCCGGTCGCCATCTTCTCGCGCAGATAGCGGCGGAAGCGGCGGCCGATGACCTCGTGCATGGCGCGGACGTCGTCCTGGCCCGCGAAGCTCTTGATCTGGAAGCGGCGGTACTCGCTCTTGCGGGCGAGGCCGTCCTCGAAGACCACCATGGAGGCCACGACGTCCTCCCCCTGGAGGTGGGAGATGTCGAAGCACTCGATCCGCAGCGGCACGGAGTCCAGGCCGAGCGCCTCCGCGATCTCCTCCAGGGCCCGGGAGCGGGTGGTGAGGTCGGAGGCGCGTTTGGTCTTGTGGAGGACGAGCGCCTGCTGCGCGTTGCGCAGCACCGTCGCCATCAGGTCCTTCTTGTCGCCGCGCTGCGGTATCCGCAGGTCGACGCGGGAGCCGCGGCGCCCGGCGAGCCAGTCGGCGAGCGGCTCGACGGGATCGGGCAGCGCCGGGACCAGCACCTCGCGGGGGACGCCCTCGCCGCTCTCCTCCCCGTAGAGCTGCTGCAGGGCGTGCTCGACGAGGCCGGCGGTGTCGACGGCCTCGACCTTGTCGGTGACCCAGCCGCGCTGGCCGCGCACCCGGCCGCCGCGGACGTGGAAGATCTGGACGGCGGCCTCCAGTTCGTCCTCGGCGACGGCGATCAGATCGGCGTCGGTGGCGTCGGTGAGGACGACGGCGTTCTTCTCCATGGCCCGGCGGAGCGCTTCGATGTCGTCGCGGAGGCGGGCGGCCCGCTCATACTCCATCTCCTCGGCGGCCTCGCGCATCCACCGCTCCAGGCGCTGGAGGTAGGCGCCGGTGCGGCCGGCCATGAAGGCGCAGAAGTCCTCGGCGAGCTCGCGGTGCTCCTCCGCGCTCACCCGGCCGACGCAGGGGGCCGAGCACTTGCCGATGTAGCCGAGGAGACAGGGGCGGCCGATCTGCGCGGAGCGCTTGAACACACCGGCGGAGCAGGTGCGCACCGGGAAGACCCGCAGCATCAGGTCGACCGTCTCGCGGATGGCCCAGGCGTGGGCGTACGGGCCGAAGTAGCGCACGCCCTTCCGCTTGGGACCGCGCATCACCTGGACGCGGGGGAACTCCTCGTTCATCGTCACCGCGAGGGACGGATAGCTCTTGTCGTCGCGGTACTTGACGTTGAAGCGGGGGTCGAACTCCTTGATCCAGGAGTATTCGAGCTGGAGGGCCTCGACCTCGGTGGAGACCACCGTCCACTCCACCGACGCCGCGGTGGTGACCATGGTGCGGGTGCGCGGGTGGAGGCCCGCCAGGTCCTGGAAGTAGGAGGAGAGCCGCTGGCGGAGGCTCTTCGCCTTGCCGACGTAGATCACGCGGCGGTGCTCGTCACGGAATTTGTAGACCCCGGGCGAGTCGGGGATCTGTCCCGGCTTGGGTCGGTAACTGCTGGGGTCTGCCATGGCTCCACCCTACTGGCGTGGTAGGACACCGCCGCCTGTTCCCCGCCCCGGCGCGGGCGCCGCGCGCGGCGGGCTTTCCGGGGCTTCCGGGGGGTGTTGGCGGCTGCGGCGGGGCGGGGCGGGCCGCCACGGGGCTGGTGCTGCGGGCCCCTTCGGCCGCGGCTGGGTGCCGCGCCTCGGCCACGGCTCCCGGGCCGCCGCCGGATCCCGGTCCGGGCGCGGTCGCCGGCCGGCGTCCCGGCCCCTGCCGGCCGGTGCTCAGGCGTCCCCGCCGGCCACCAGCCTGCCGTCCCGCACGGAGACCGGGACGGCTGGCAGCGCCTTGGTGGCCGGGCCGCGCAGCGCCTTGCCGGTCTCGGCGTCGAAGCGGCTGCCGTGGCAGGCGCAGTCCGCGCCGGTGCCCTCGACGGCGCTCAGCACACAGCGCTGGTGGGTGCAGACGGCGCTGAACGCCTTGTACTCGTCCTCGGCCGGCCGGCTGACGAGCAACCGCTGCTCCCGGTAGAGCCTGGCGCCGCCGACGGGAACCTCGTCGGCGGCTCCGAGGTCGACCGGCGCGGAGGGGGCCTCCCCGCCGCCGGTCCCGCCGCCGCCACCGCCGTCGCCGCACGCCGTGAGCCCGGCCCCGGCGGCACCGGCGAGCGCGGCTCCACGGAGCAGGGTGCGGCGGGAGGCCGCGGGCTGGCTGGTCATGGGAACCCCCTGGTCGGAGCGTGGTGCGGGTGGCGCCGGCGGCCGGACGCCACGGGCCGGGCCGGTGGTCCGGCGCCGGTCGCGGCGGGCGGATGCCGCTGTCCCCGAACCCTACCGGCGGCCCGTCGGCGCAGCCGGCCGCCCCGCCCTCCCCGGGCGCCGGGCCGGACGGGCCGGGACGCCGGACGGGCGCGGGGCACGCGGGACCGTGGACGCACCGGCCCGCCCCGGGCGAGGATGGGACATGTGATCGTCATAGCCGGTGAAGCCCTGATCGACCTCGTTCCGTCCGCCCCTCCGGAGCCCTCGCCCCCGGGCTCCGGGCCCGGCGGGCTGCCCGCCCTGGCCCCCCGGCTCGGCGGCGGGCCGTTCAACACCGCCCTGGCCCTGGGCCGGCTCGGTGCCCGGGCCGCGTTCTGCTCGCGGGTGTCCTCCGACCGTTTCGGTACGGAGCTGCTGCGCGCCCTGCGCGCGGACGGGGTGGACACCGCGCTGGTGCAGCGCGGGCCGGAGCCCACGACGCTCGCGGTCGCGGAGATCGGCGCCGACGGCTCGGCCGGCTACCGCTTCTACGCCGAGGGGACGGCGGACCGGCTGTTCGAGCTGCCCGGCCCCCTGCCCCCGGACACCCGGGCCCTGTCGCTGGGCACCTGCTCTCTCGTGCTGGAGCCGGGCGCGAGCGCGTACGAGGCGCTGCTGCGGCGGGAGGCGGCGCGGGGCGTCCTCACGGCGCTGGACCCCAATATCCGGGCGGAGCTGATCCCCGACGCGGACGCCTACCGGGCGCGGTTCCGGTCCTGGCTGCCCTCGGTCGGACTGGTGAAGCTGTCGGTGGAGGACGCGGAGTGGCTGGGCGGGGATCCGCGCGCGTGGCTGGAGGCCGGCCCGGACGCCGTGGTGCTGACGCGGGGCGGGGACGGGCTGACGGTGCTGACCCGGGACGGCGAGTGGTCGGTGCCGGCCGAGCCGGTCGAGGTGGTGGACACGATCGGCGCCGGCGACACCGTGAACGCCGCGCTGCTGCACCGGCTGGACGCGCACGGTGCCCTGGTCCGGGGCGGCCCGCGGCGGCTCTCCGGCGAGGAGTGGCGGGACGTCCTGGCGTACGCCTCCCGGGCGGCGGCGGTCACCTGCTCCCGGGCGGGCGCCCGGCCGCCGTACGCGGAGGAACTCACCGGCCGGCCCTGAGCTGCCGGCCCGGGCGGGGCGGCGCGCCGGGCGGGCGCCGGAAGGACCCGGGTCCGGGAGGCGGGTGCCGGGCGCGGAGAGCCCGGAGCACAGCACGGCACGGCGCCCCCGGCCCGGCGCCGCGCGGAGAAGCGCGGAGCGGGGCCGGGGGCGCCGTCGTCAACCCGGCTGGACGGCCCCCTACCGCACGGCCGCCGCCGTCACTTCGCGGCCGCCGCGACCCGCTTGCGTGCCCCGGAGCGCTTCTTCGCGGCCGGAACGGGGGCGTCGCTCACCGTGTCCAGGATGTCGCGGAGGAACTTGCCGGTGTGGCTCGCGGGCACCGCGGCGACCTGCTCGGGTGTGCCCTCGGCCACCACCAGGCCGCCGCCGTTGCCGCCCTCCGGGCCCATGTCGACGACCCAGTCCGCGGTCTTGATCACATCGAGGTTGTGCTCGATGACGATCACCGTGTTGCCCTTCTCCACCAGCCCGGAGAGCACCGTGATCAGCTTGCTGATGTCCTCGAAGTGCAGCCCGGTGGTGGGCTCGTCCAGCACGTAGACCGTGCGGCCGGTGGAGCGCTTCTGCAGCTCGCTGGCGAGCTTCACCCGCTGGGCCTCGCCGCCGGAGAGGGTCGGCGCCGGCTGACCGAGGCGGACGTAGCCGAGCCCCACCTCGTGGAGCGTGCGCAGATGGCGGGAGATCCTCGGCACCGCCTCGAAGAAGTCGAGTGCCTCCTCGATCGGCATGTCCAGGACCTCGGAGATGGACTTGCCCTTGTAGTGGACCTCCAGCGTCTCCCGGTTGTAGCGCGCGCCGTGGCAGACCTCGCACGGGACGTACACGTCCGGGAGGAAGTTCATCTCGATCTTGATCGTGCCGTCGCCGGAGCAGTTCTCGCAGCGTCCGCCCTTGACGTTGAAGGAGAAGCGGCCCGGCTGGTAGCCGCGGACCTTGGCCTCCATCGTCTCCGCGAAGAGCTTGCGGATGTTGTCGAAGACACCGGTGTACGTGGCCGGGTTGGACCGCGGGGTGCGGCCGATGGGCGACTGGTCGACATGGACGACCTTGTCGACGAGGTCGTCGCCCTCGACCCGGGTGTGCCGGCCGGGCACGGACTTGGCGCCGTTGAGCTCGCGCGCCAGGTGCGTGTAGAGGATGTCGTTGACCAGGGTGGACTTGCCGGAGCCGGAGACGCCCGTGACGGCGGTGAACACACCCAGCGGGAAGGAGACGTCGATGTCCTGGAGGTTGTTCTCCCGCGCGCCGTGCACGGTCAGCTGCCGGGCCGGGTCCACCGGGCGCCGGCTCGCGGGCAGCGGGATGGACTTCTTGCCGGACAGGTACTGGCCGGTCGCCGACTCCGCGTTGGCCAGCAGCTCCGCCAGCGGCCCGCTGTGCACCACATGGCCGCCGTGCTCGCCGGCGCCGGGGCCGATGTCCACCACCCAGTCCGCGGTCTTGATGGTGTCCTCGTCGTGCTCGACGACGATGAGGGTGTTGCCGAGGTCGCGCAGCCGGACCAGGGTCTCGATCAGCCGGTGGTTGTCGCGCTGGTGGAGCCCGATGGACGGCTCGTCGAGGACGTAGAGCACGCCGACCAGACCGGAGCCGATCTGGGTGGCGAGCCGGATGCGCTGGGCCTCGCCTCCGGAGAGGGTGCCCGCGGCGCGGTTGAGGGAGAGGTAGTCGAGGCCGACGTCCACGAGAAAGCGCAGCCGCTCGTTGACCTCCTTGAGCACCCGCTCGGCGATCGTCTTCTCGCGGTCGCTGAGCTTCATCTCCCGGAGGAAGTCCGCGCAGTCGCTGATGGACATCGCGGCGACCTCGGCGATGGAGCGCCCCTGGACCGTGACCGCGAGGACGATCGGCTTGAGCCGGGTGCCCTCGCAGGCCGGGCAGGGCACCTCGCGCATATAGCCCTCGAAGCGCTCACGGCTGCTGTCGGTCTCCGCCTCGCCGTGCCGGCGGCGGACGAAGGGCACCGCCCCCTCGAAGGCGGTGGTGTACGCCCGCTCGCGGCCGTAGCGGTTGCGGTAGCGCACCTCGATCTGCGTGCGGTGGCCGTGCAGCAGGGCCTTCTTGGCGCGCTGGGGCAGCCCGGCCCAGGGGATGTCGGTACGGAAGCCGAGGGCGTCGGCGAGGGCGTCGATCAGCCGGCCGAAGTACTCCTTGCTGTGCCCGTGCGACCAGGGGTGCAGGGCGCCCTCGTCGAGGGACTTCTCCTCGTCCGGGACGACCAGCTCCGGGTCGACCTCCATGCGGGTGCCGATGCCGGTGCACTCGGGGCAGGCGCCGAAGGGCGAGTTGAAGGAGAAGGAGCGGGGCTCCAGCTCCTCGAAGGAGAGGTCGTCGTGGGGGCAGTACAGGTGCTCGGAGTACATCCGCTCGCGCTCGGGGTCGTCCTCGGGGAGGTCGACGAAGTCGAGGACGACCATGCCGCCGGAGAGCCCGAGGGCGGTCTCGACCGAGTCCGTCAGCCGCCGCTTGGCGCCGGCCTTGACGGTGAGGCGGTCGACGACCACCTCGATGGTGTGCTTCTCCTGCTTCTTGAGCTTCGGCGGATCGCTGAGCTGGACGGTGGTGCCGTCCACCCGGGCGCGGCTGTAGCCCTTGGTCTGCAGGTCGGAGAAGAGGTCGGCGAACTCGCCCTTGCGCTCCCGGACCAGCGGGGAGAGCACCTGGAAGCGGCTGCCCTCGGGCAGCTCCAGCACCTTGTCGACGATCGCCTGCGGCGACTGCCGGGCGATGGGGCGGCCGCACTGGGGGCAGTGCGGCTTGCCGATCCGGGCGAAGAGGAGCCGGAGGTAGTCGTAGACCTCGGTGATGGTGCCGACCGTGGAGCGCGGATTGCGCGAGGTCGACTTCTGGTCGATGGAGACGGCCGGGGAGAGGCCCTCGATGAAGTCGACGTCGGGCTTGTCCATCTGCCCGAGGAACTGCCGTGCGTAGGAGGAGAGCGACTCGACGTAGCGGCGCTGGCCCTCCGCGAAGATCGTGTCGAACGCGAGGGAGGACTTGCCCGAACCCGACAGCCCGGTGAAGACCACGAGGGCGTCGCGGGGCAGGTCGAGGGAGACGTTCTTGAGGTTGTGCTCGCGAGCGCCACGAACGATGAGACGGTCGGCCACGCCGGTCGGCACCTTTCTTGAGAAAGCGACGGGGGTGCGGTGCGGAGCCCCGGACCCAGGGTAATGGGGCGTGCCACGGCGGTGTCCCGGCGATGGGACACGGCTTCGGGGCCGATCCGAGCCTATCGCACGCATTTTCGATTACTGTCGGCCGGCTGCTTCTTCCGTCCTCTCGTCCGCCACCTCTCCCGCCGCTTCCCACGGCGGCTCGATACCGACCACACCCCCGGCTCGTGACGATAGCGTCGGGGTATGACAACCGATCTCGCGCGCGACCTCACGGCGGTCCGCGAGGCCACGGAACGGCTGCTCACCGCGGTCCGCGGGCTGGACGACGCAGCCGTCGCCGCACCGTCCCGGCTGCCGGGCTGGACCCGCGGTCACGTGCTGACCCATCTGGCGCGCAACGCCGACGCGCTCGTCAACGTGCTCGTCTCGGCCCGCACCGGCGAGCGCATCCCCATGTACCCGGACGAACAAGCGCGGGACGCCGCGATCGGGGACGGCGCCGGCCGGCCGCTCGCCGTCCAGCTCGACGATCTGGAGAGGAGCTCTTCCGCTTTCAACGACGCGGCGGCCGCACTTCATTCCGGTGACTGGTCCCGCACCGTGGAACTCCGGGGCGGGGCGACCGGTCTCGCCGTGGACATGCCCTTCCGGCGGCTCGCCGAGGTGGAGCTGCACCACGTCGATCTGGGCATCGGCCGCGAGATCGCCGATCTGCCGGGCTTCTTCACCGACGGGCTGCTGGCGCAGGTCGCCGGTGGGCGTTTCGCGGGCCGGGAGGACGTACCGGCCCTGATCGTCGCCGCCTCCGGTGCACACGGCGGGCGCGAGTGGCGCACCGGCCGGCCCGGCGGGGACCCCCTGCGGGTCTCCGGCTCCCCCGCCGCCCTGCTGGGCTGGCTGACCGGCCGCGAGGCCGGTACGGGACTCGACGCGGGCGGCTCCCCGCTTCCCTCCCTTCCCCCACTAGGCTGATCCCATGACGTACAGCGGAGCGGTGAAGGTCGGCGGACCGGCCGATGTGCACGAACTGACGGACCTGATGATCTCCAAGGTGGCGGTGGGGCCCCTGGAGAACAACGCCTATCTGCTCCGCTGCCGGGCCACCGACGCCCAGTTGCTGATCGACGCGGCGGACGAGCCGCACACCCTCCTCCAGCTGATCGGTGACGGTGGTCTCGCCGGGGTGGTCACCACCCACCAGCACGGTGACCACTGGCAGGCCCTGGCCGAGGTCGTGGCGGCGACCGGGGCCCGGACCCACGCCGGCCGGTACGACGCCGCGGGCATTCCGGTCTCCACGGACGTGCTGGTGGACGACGGGGACACCATCCACTTCGGCCGGATCGGCCTCACCGCCCGCCATCTCACCGGGCACACCCCCGGCAGCATCGCCCTGGTCTACGACGACCCGCACGGGCACCCGCACGTCTTCACCGGCGACTGCCTCTTCCCCGGCGGTCCCGGCCGGACAACACGGCCTGAGGAGTTCAACTCCCTCATGCAGGACCTGGAGGCGAAGGTGTTCGGCGTCCTGCCGGATGAGACCTGGGTCTACCCCGGCCACGGCAACGACACCACCCTTGGCGCCGAGCGCCCCCATCTGCCCGAGTGGCGGGCCCGCGGCTGGTAGCCGTCCAACGCGACTACTTCCGTACGGGCGGGCCGCACCCGCGCGCCGTGCGGCCCCTCCTGGTAGGTGGGTGGTGTCAGTTTTCCCGCAGGGTGTGTCAGGTCACAGCACTCGCACCGGCTCTACGTCGATCGGGAGCGGTCGCGTCCCCATGTGCGGCCCGGCGCGCTCCAGGTCGACCAGGAGGTGAATCTCGTCGTCCTCGTAGGGCCAGCGGGCCACGGCTCCGTCAGTGAGCAGGTGCGCGAAGGTGCGGCTCGGCAGGGTGTAGCCCACTTCCACCGGGACCGAGGACGGGCGCACCTCGAACGGCGCCTGAATGGCCCCGTGGAGTACGTGCGTGCCCAGGACTGGCACGGCAGTGCTGCGCCACGTCGTGACCGGCTCGGTCCACTCCAGAAGGCCGTCAGAGTCGGCCCCGTGCTGGGTCATGTTCAGATGGGCCACGAACGGTGCCGGGAGTCCCTGGAGGCGGGCGGCGTTGCCCGTACGGTCGGCGTCCGCTCCGGGGGACGCTCCGACCCGGATACGGCGGCGGGCGACCTTTCCGTAGGCGAGCCGGGTCATGACGCTTGCGAACGCGGCGACCTGGTGCGGCGGCCAGGAGCCGGGCCGGGCCGGTGTCTGCCCGATCATGGCGGCGAGCCAGCCGGGAAAGCGTCCGTCGCGCAGCCGGGCGGCCACGGCGTGCAGGTGCTTCGCATGGTCGGGGTCGGCCAGCATGTCGGCCAGCTCATCCTCGGCGACGTCCTCATGGATGGTGCGCCCCACTGAGGTCTCCTGTCTGGTCTGGTGGCGGTGGTCAGGTGAGGCCAGCGGTGGCGTTGTCCTCCCAGCCGTCGACCCGCTGGAAGTAGCCGTTCATGGAGCGGGAGTGCCGGGCCCATCCGCCCTGGTCCGCGATCGTCACGGCGTCCTTCCCGCGCTTGCGGGCGGTGGTGGCCAGGCCGATGCGGAGGCTGTGGCCGGTCCAGGCGAGGGGGACCCCGGCGCGGACGCTGGTCCGCTTGACGGCCCGGGTCACGCTGTCCGGGACCATGCCGCCGGTGACGTTGCCGTGCCGGTCGACGCCGACGAACGCGGGCGCGGTCGGCTCCGACCAGCGCGGCGCGGCCTCGGCGGCCAGGCGCGCCCGGTACGCCTTCCACGCCTCCACGGGGCAGACCTCCGGGTCGTCCTGATAGTTGATCTTCGCGTCCCGGACGGAGTGCTTCGTCTTGCCGGTGAGCACCGACACGACCAGGCCGCGCGGCGTCAGGGTGACGTCTCCGGCGAGGAGGCCGGCGGGGTCCTGGGCGCGCGAGGCGTAGTGGAAGCCGGTCAGGATGAGCGCCCGGTCCCGAGCCCCGGCGAGAGTGTCGGGGCAGGCCCGCACCACCCGGTACAGGTCGGGCACCTCGGCCGCGGCCGCCTGGCCCCGCCCGCGCCGTTCCCCGGCCTTGAGGAGTTCCACGGCGGCGGCCTCCAGCGTCGCCCGGGCCTGTGCCTGGTCGTCCCGGCTCACCTCCGCGCCCCGGCGGCGCAGCTCCACGACGGCCCCGGCGAGGATCGTCCCGGCCGACGAGGAGGCGTAGCCCTTCCCGTCCGTCCGGCCCCGGTCGAGCAGCCACACGACGAACGCCACCAGGGCGCCGCGCGTGGCCTCCAGCACGGGGAACTCCTGGTCGGCGCAGAACCGCGTCCAGACGCGCCACGCCTTCGCGTACGTGTCCGTCGTGTTCGCCGGCCGTAGCCGCCGCTGGACCGCGTCGGCGAAGTCCTCCGCGTCCGCGAGGCGCTGCGCGACCTCCACGCCGTGGCGCTGCGCCCACTGGACGACCAGGGCGGGGCGCTCTTCGTCGGCGACCGGAAGCGCCGAAAACTGCACGTCGTCGTTCACGCCTGCTCCGCCCGGTCCAGGAGCGCGGTGAGCTGAGCCAGTGAGATGGGCGCATGGTCGCCCGGGCCGCCGTACTGCACCGAGCCCAGCCCCAGGGCTGCCAGACGTGCACTGGCTTGCGCCCACGCCTCGCGCTGAGCGGGCTCTAGCCATCGGGTGCTGATGCGCCGGCGGGGAATCGGGACCAGGCACAGCCATACCGAGGAGTGCCCGCGCCCCGGCCCGGTCTCCTTCGCGCGGCGGGTGAGTTCGGCACCGGCTTCCTCTGGGTCTTCGGGGAGCGGCTCCCACGGGTACTCGAGCAGCGCCGCCCCATCCGGTTCGGGGTCAGTGGGAGACCAGTACAGGCAGGCGACCCCGTAGTTGGTGTCCCAGGAGGAACCCGGGGTGTCACCGGCGTTGTCGAGCCGCCATACGAAACCCGAGCGGTCCCGGGACGACGTTGAACTCCAGCGGCGTGCGTCGAGGACTCGGACGGGCCACGGCTGGCCCTCTGTGAACAGGTCTGCGACGGCGTACAGAACGTCGGTCCGCAACTCACCCATCGAGCGGTCTCCTCCGGTCTTGGCGTCGGATAAGGAGAGGTTATCCGTCGTCAGACGGGGACATGCGGGAACACGCGGACCCACGGGGGGACATGAGGACCGGAAGAACGGGGCTGTGACGCGAGACACAACTTGTTCCGAAGTGGTGCCGACTCCGCCCGGGATCTGGTGCTCTAGAGCCGCACAACCGAAAGACCTCCGCCCCTCCCTCACCGGAAGGGTGGTTGTCCTCGTGTTGGCCCACGCTCCTGGGAGCAGTGGGCCTTTCTGCTTATTTAGGCCTGTTCCCCTTCCGGGAGCAGGCCTTATCTGGTTTCTGGAGCCCGCCGCGCAGACTCTTGGCGGAGATTCGGCGGGCTCCCCGGTAGCCCGAAGGGGGCCCGTGCCTTGAAGGGTCACATGGATCTGACCGCCATTGTGTTCCTCGCGATCGGCGGCGCTGTCGCGTATATCGCCTACCAGGACGCCCAGCTCGGATCAGCGCTGCTGGTTGGAGCGGGGGTGGTCACGCTGCTCTATCTCCTGCTGAGGCACCAGCCATGACCATCCCCGAGGGCGCTGTGCTACCGGTGACGCGGCGCCCTCGCTAGGACCTCCGCCAGGACCACGCCCGTCACCGGGTCGCGGTGCGTGGGCACGTACAGCGCCCAGTCCTGGTTTCCGATCGTCATCCAGTCGCCGAACCACGGGCCCGGCGTCGTCACCAGCTCGCGCCCGGCGAGGGGACCGCCCACGAATCGCACCTTCACGTCAGGACCTCCGATCGGGCGGGCACCTCCCGCCTTCACCTCATAGGTGGGGAACGGGGCCAGGAGGACAGCAAAGGGACCCCGGACGGGGCAGGGCGCGCCCGGGCGGAGGAGACGCCCGGGCCGCCGCCCGGGTGTAGTCCTTCCGCAGCGTCCTGTAGCCCCGGGCCGAGCTGTCGTGGCGGGTGTTGTGGCGCGGCACGTCAGGCGCCGGGGTCCTCGTCGGGGAGGTCGTCCAGGAGCGCGGCGAGCTGGCCGGCATCGGCTGCTGTCACGTCCTCCAGCTCCGTCCAGTCGGCGGCGGCCACGACGTCCAGCAGCTCCGTCAGGTCCTCCGGGTCGACGCCGAACCGGGCGTGTGCCCACGCGGTGAACTCCTCATCGGTGACCTCGGGCAGCGGCCGGTCGGACGGTGCCCCGGGCGTCTCCTGGCGAGCCCTGGAGACCGCCGGGGCCGCCGTGCGGGCCTTGAGGTCTTCCAGGGGCGGGAGCGCGGCGAGGGCGGCCGCCAGAGCCTCCGCGCCTCCCTCTTGGTGCCAGAGCTCCGCTCCGCGCCGCGCCCATGTCCATGCGGTCGACGGCGACACCCGGTAGGCCCGGGCGATGTGCCGGTACGGGAGGCCGGCGGCTGCCAGGACCGCGACCGTGCGCACGTGGTCCCGGTCGGCCTCCTCCTCCTGGCGCTGCGCCTCGTCCAGCTCCTCGCGCGTGGGGCGGCCGTCGAGGATGGCGGCGAACACGGCCCGGGGCCGCTCGTGCTCGGGTACCAGGCGCTCGAACAGGTCGGCCGCGGTGAGAGGCGCGCGGCGGATCTCCTCGGCGACGGCGAGCTTCCACGGCCAGTAGACCTCTGCGTACCAGCGTTCCCGGCGGGCCCGGCGCTCCTCGGGCGGGACGTCGGGGTCGGCCTTCGGCGGCCGGGGTGCCCAGCGCTGCCGCAGCGGCCACGGGTGCAGGGCGCCCCCGTCGACGCGCCACAGGGTGGTCACCTCCGGGTCGTGCGGGTCCTGGACGGCGTAGGTGCCGTCAGGAAGGCGCGGGAGAACGGGACGGGCGGCGAGCTGCGCAGCGGACGCCATGGCGCTCCTCCTGGTTCGTTGTGTCCTTGTTCGCATCCCTTGTCACCCAGTGAGCGAACGCTCAGGGGGTGGCCGGGCCTGGTCGGGGGACGTGGGCGGGTGGGCCGTAGTGGGGCGGTGTACGGGCGTAGAGGGGCCGGGAGGGCCCCGTAGAGGGTCTGCAGAGGTCCGGCGGGCGGGCCGTAGCGGGGTGCTGGTGCCCGCCCACGGACAGGACGTCAGGAGGCGAGGGTGAACGCGGAGCCGGGGCCGGGGCCCTCGTCCTGGTCGTTGTCCTCCGGGCCCTGGTCGTCGTCCTCGTCGGGGGCGGGGGGCGTCTGGTTCACCGGGGGCCGGCCTTTCCCGCCGGGCGGGCGGAGGGCGCGATACGGGACCGCTGGAACTCCTCCGCCCGGGCGTGGAGGTCGGCGGCCGCGGCCTGCAAGGCGTCCCGGGGGATCCAGGCGAACGGTTCGGCCGGTAGTGCTGTCCCCTGGGGTGCGTCGTGCCACGCGGTGATGCCGTGGTGCAGGGCGGCGGCCTCCAGCCATCCGGAGCGGTAGCCGGTGGTGTGCCACTCGCGCGGCAGCTGTAGGGCGGCGTACAGGGCGGAGGCGGCGCGGGACCACGGGTTGCGGCCGCGCGGCTGGAGGTCCCAGCAGCCGAGGCAGAGGTGCCCGGACACATGGACATCCGCGCGTAGTGTCCGCTCCGGGACGCCGTGGGCACCGCACAGCCAGCACCGGGAGCTCTCGGGGCGGCGGGTCCCGGCGATGCGGTCGGCGGCGGTGGGGCGGGCGGCTTTCACGGGACGGTGTCCTCTCTTCGGATGGCGGTGAGTGGTCGGCGGCCGTGGACCGCTCGGGGACGGCGGCGGTCAGACGGACGCCGTGGTGTCCCCAATTGGGGACATGCCGGGGTGGCGGCGCTCCAGCTCGGAGCGGTGGATGCGGACCCGGTGACCGGTCGGTCCGAGGCGCCGCACGCGCATCGTCGAGTCCGCGGCGATCCAGCGGGAGACGGTCTTGGGGTGGACCTGGAGGGCGTCCGCGAACTGCTGGCGGGTCAGCCACTCCGGGCCGTGGTTGTCGGTGCCCACGGGGGCCTCCTTCTGCCGTGGTGGACGTGCCGTCTTCGTGCGGTCCCACACGGGGACGGCCGGGAGCAGCGGGGCAGTGTGCCACACCTCGCGACAGGCGGGGACGCACAAAAAAGGGGCCCCCGGCCGCTCCCTCGCGTGGAGGGGCAGCCGGGGGCCAGGGAGGGTGGCAGGGCGGTCTGGAGGGGTCATAGGCCGCGGGCGTCGGCGAGGCGAGCGGCCTCCCCGAGCACACGGACGGCGGCCCACCCATCGGTGAGACACCGGTCGTTCGCGTCCGGGACGGATCCGGCGCCGGGGAAGCGTCGGCGGATCGCGTCCAGGAGCACGGCCAGGGCGTCGGCCTCGGCGCGGGCGGTCGGGGCCTCCGCGCGCACCGCGCCGTACAGGCAGCGGGCGCCCTCGGCGTCGATGAGGGCGCCACGGCACCACCCGCCGTCGGTGAGGCGGCGGGCGGCCCGCTGGAGCGCCGCGGCGGCCGGTGTCGGGTATGGCGTCTCCTCCGGCTCGGGGAGCTGCACGGGGCCGGTGATGACGTCCTCCAGGCGGAGCACGGTCTCCGGGGCGGAGGCGTCGACGTCGAGGGCGAGCGCGGCCAGCTCCAGGCGGACGGTCATCGCGGCGTCCGTCGCGGCCATGCGGGCGTCGAGGTCGGGCACCGCCTCCGGGACGGGCGGAGCAGCGTGATCCCGGGCGGGTGCCGGGGCGGGCGGGTGCATCGGATGTCTCCTCCAGGGCGGGCATACGGAGAGGCCCAGACCATCGGGTCCGGGCCTCTCTCGGGTGGTGACGGGGTGCTAGTCCGGCGTGATGTTGATCGCGCCGCAGTTCCAGCACTCCCACTCGGTCGGTAGCTCGTAGTGCGTCGTCGTCCAGAACCCCTTGGGCGTGCCCTGGACGGTGCAGTCGGCAAGGCACCGCCAGCACTCGAACTCGAAGTCCTCCATGCGTCGCGTCTCCGTCCTCCAGGTGCGGAGGCACCAGGATGGAGGGAGACACTGACGGCCGTCAGTCAGTCGGGGGGAGAGCCCACCGACCGTGGCCGGCCTTCACCACACGGCCCGTCTCGGCGAGCTTCGACAGGGCGTTGTCGACGGAGCCGGAGGCCGGTCCGTCCGGCTCCCCGACGCCGACCGCAGCCCGGATCTCCCGGGTGCGCAGCGGCCCATCCGTGAGGGCGGCCAGCACCAGGTCCGGCAGCGTGCGGGGCGGGGTCGGCACGGCGGAGCGCCGGGGCGCGGCCGTCTCCTGCTTCCGGGTCCTCTTCCCGCCGTCCTCCTGGTCCTCCTCGGCGGCGTACGGGTCCTCTCCGGCGAGGAGGCGTTCCGCGGCCTCGAGGGCGATGGCGTACGCCTCCTGGAAGACCCCGTCCTCCTCCGGGGTCAGGCCCGGGATCGGCGCGGACTCGTACAGGTTGATCAGGCCCGGGAACGCGCGGTTCTCCTTCACGGCCTTGAAGGTGCGCATGGACGCGGCCCGGCCGCTCTGCAGGTGCCAGGCCCGACCGGCGGTGATCGGCCCGGGGGGCGTCTCCTCGCCGGACCATGCGGCCTCGACCTCAGCGGCGGCCGACCCGAAACACTTCGGGATCGGCGTGACCTCCGTGCCGTCGGTGACCATGTCGGCCGCCATGGACGCGGTCATGGTGGAGTTCACCCGGCCGAGCCACACCGAGCCGTTCTTGGCGTTCGCCCGGATCTTCTCGGAGTCGCCCAGGTCGGTGAGGTGGATCGACTGACCGGCGAACCGGATGCCGCCGAGGAACTTCCTGCCGGTGAGCTGGAAGTGCCCGATCAGGCCCGTGACCCACTTGCGGTACTCGCGGGGGACCTCGGCCTCCGCCCCCAAGACCTTGTTGATCTCGTCGATCGTGATGTTCATGAGCTTCCACGGGCGGCCGATCTCGCAGGCGCCCCAGCCGTTCGCGGCGGCGATCTGCTCCCGGTAGTCACCGACCGCGCAGGCGGCGGCGAGCGTGGCGCCGACGGCCGCGATGCCGGCCCCGAAGTGGTAGACCCGGCCGCGGGCCTCCGGCAGGCTCATGCCGTTCTGCGCGTCCGCGACGATCGAGACGACGCCGCTGATCCGCTCCGCCGCGAGGACCGTGTTCAGGGTGACCGACTTGCCGGAGCCCGGGGCGCCGACGATCAGGTCGGTAATGGCGCCGAGCTCCGGGTCGTACAGCGGCCACCGGGCCGGGCGTCCGTCGTGCTGGAGCCCGAGGACGATCCGCCCGGTCGCGTCCATCGTCAGATCCTCCGGCGTCGCCTCCCGGATGTTGATGAGCGGGTGCTCCCGGTAGACGGTGACGACGCCGCGGGCCATGCCGTCGGTCTCGACCATGACGAGGTCGGGGTCTGCGACGTCGAGCGCGCGGGCCAGCTGCACGCGCGGCAGGCGGATCATCTGGCTGTCCTCCGCCTCGACGCGGATCACCAGCCGGTCGTCCTCGATCCGGTGCGCGACGCGGTGCATCCCGGGGGCGATGCCGTTCCTGGCGGCGACGCGCTCCGCCCACACCTGCTCGATGACCTCGTCGGGCGTGAGGGCCTGCCGGGCGCGCTGCTCCGCGAGGGAGGGGGCGACGCGCACCGCGAGACGGCCGGGGCCAGCGCCCGGGATCTCCGCGACATCGACAGCCGTCACGGGAACGTCGAAGACGGCCGCGACAGCACGTTCGTTGACCGACTCCGGCACGGCCTGCCCGGCCGGGGCGAGGATCACGGCCTCGAAATCCGGCCGCTCCGGGCTGTACTGCCGGACCTGCGTGAGCGTCGTCCCGCCGGTCGCGGGGGAAGCGGCCCACAGGCGGGTGAGGCCGTCCGCGTACGGGTCGACGGCGGCCGGGGCGGGGAGCTCCTGGGCGACCGCGGCGCCCTGCTCCTCGATGACGGCCGGGAGCTCTTCGGCACGGTGCCGGATGCTGCGTGACCGGGTCCACGGGGCGGCGAGCGCTGCGGCTCCGGCGGCCAGGAGCGGGGCGGTGTACTCCCACCAGGCCGCGCCGGGGGTGATCAGGGCGGCGGTGTACGCGCCGGAGATCCCGAGGGCGGGGAGGGACCGGTACGCGGTCGTGAGGAGGCGGGCGCCGTCGGCGTCGCGGGTGCGGGACCACAGGCGCCACAGGGTGCCCGCGCCGAGGGCGACGGCTCCGGCGTGCAGCCACAGGGCGTCGGTCTGCGGGCCGATGGCGGCGGTGATCCCGGCGGCGGTGTAGGCGGTGCACTCGACGGCGGCGAGGCGGCGTGCGGCCGTCGCGGAGAACGGGGCGGGCGCGGCCGGGGCGGTGGGCTGGACGGTTTCGGCGGTCACGGTGCTCCTCCAGGTGGTGAACGGGAACGGGCCGCGCCCGGGTGGGGGCGCGGCCCGTGATGGGGGGTGGTGCGGTCAGCGGGTGCGGTAGAACCCGGGCTTGGCCTGGCGGACGCCGGAGGCGTTCACGGCCTCGTACACGCCGCGGTACTCGGCCTGGTGGGCGTCGCCGAGCCCGCGGGCCTCGTGCTCCATGACGTCGGCGGCGCCGGCCACCTCGCCGGAGGCCTCCGCGACCGCTCGCAGCGCGGCCCCGGCCTCGTGCACCAGGCCGGTGAACTTCGGCTCGACCTCCGCCGCCGCGCACTGCTCGGCGAGGTGGTCCGCGTCGGCTGCGTCGTGCTCCATGCGGCGCTTGAGCAGCCACAGCCCTTCTTTCAGCGCGAGGGCGGAGGCGGTCAGCGTCGCCACCTGCCCCATCAGGCGCGTGAACGAGGGCTTCTCGGCGCGGTCGGGCAGGTGGACGGTGTACGGCTCGATCTCGGAACCCATGTCAGTCCTCGTTGTGGATGCGGGCAGAGGGCATGTGGAGACCGGCGTCGGTGGCGGCCTGCTGCACCGGCCGGTAGGCGTCGTGCATCTCGTCGTGCGCCAGCTCGACGGCCTCCGCCGCACGCAGGGACTCGCCACGCATGTGGTTCGCCCGCCGCACGAGGAGGTCCATCGCGTCGGACAGCCGCGCCAGTGCCGCCGCGGTGAGGCGGCCGATGACGTTGTGCCGGGTGCGCAGCTCCTCCGCCAGGTCGAGGAGCGCGGCCTTGAGCTCGGACGCCTTCCCGGCGAGGCGGGCGCACTCGTCGTAGGTGGTGAAGCAGTGGCCGCGGGAGGCGGCGAGGTGGTCTAGGACGTCATCGAGCGTCACGTCCGTCATGTGCTCGGCGGCGACCCCGTTGGGGGTGCCGGGGAGCCGTACAGCGGGGCTCACGGCGGTTCCTTTCGGTGATGCGGTGGTGCCCGGCCGTGGTCCGGCCGGTCGGTGAGGTGCGCGGGGGAGACCGCGCACGGTGTGGCCGACGGCTCCGGCCGGGGTGCGGGGCCGTGCCGGTCCGGTCGGGCGGTCGGGCCACTCGACGGTGACCGTCGGGCCCTCGTCGGTGGCGTCGCGCATCGCGTCGTCGGCGCTGCGCCGGTCTCCGCGCGGGGGCGGTGTCCAGAAGTCCCCGCCGCCCGTTCCCGGGCCGCTGGCGGCGTCGTCGGCGTCAGGGCCGGGCCCGGCGTCCTCGGGGCCGTCTGCGGTCGTCTCCGGTCCGCTGGTGCCCTCGGTGGCGCCGGTGTCCGGCCCGTCGCGGTCAGTGCCGTCGTGGTCCGCGTCGCGCGTGCGGGAGAGGACCGGATCGTCCGGGTCGTCCCGGCGGGAGCGGAGCCGGTCGGAGGCACGGCGGTACGCCTCCTCCCCCACGGCCTTGCCGAGCGTCACCCGCTCGCCCCCGGCCCCGGCCTTGCCTGTCGCCCGGTCCTTGCGCCCCTCCCTGGTGGCCTTGCCCGGCCCGGCGGCGCCCGGGGAGGAGCCGGAGCCCTTCCCGGTCCTGCTGCCCGATCCGGTGCCCGGCCGTCCGCCGGCCTTCCCGGCGAGGTCGGCTTTCTGCTGGCGGGCGGCGCGCTTGTCGGCGGCGGCCTCCCGGGCGCTGCGGCGCTTCGCGCGCTCCATGGCGAGCTGCCCGAGCGTGCCCGGTGACCGGCCGCCGCCCGACCGGGAGCCGGAGGAGGAACCGGCCTTCCCGTTCCCCGTGCCGCTGCTCCCCGTGCCGCCGCCGCTGCGGCCCGACCCGGGCGAGGAGGAGCCCGGCCCGGCCTTGCCGGGCTTCTTGCCGCCGCCCGGGGAGCCCGGTCCGCTGCGGCCCGTCGACGCGGAGCCGGTCGGTGTCCCGCCCGGCCTGGAGCCCGCCGGGGAACGGCCCCCGCCACCGGAGCGGCGTCCGAGGAGACCGACGCCCGACCCGCCGGAGCCGGAGCCGCCGCCGCGGTGTGAGCGGCGCCCGAACTCCTGGGAAGACGGCACCCGCCCGCGCCCGGGTGCCGTCCCGGCGTCCGGGTGCGTCCGTGCCTCAGCGAGCTTCAGCCGCGCCTTACGGAGCGGTTCGGCCTCCGCCGCCCGCTCCATGCGGCGCTGCCGCCAGTCCTGCACTGCCCCGGCCGTGCCGCGCAGCGCGGCGAGCGCCACGGCGAGGATCGCGGAGAGCCCGAGGGCGCCGAGGCCCGGCGCCTGGTGCTCTCCGTCGTCGGGCGGCTCGCTGCGGAAGGTGGCCGGCACCGCGCCGGGCGGCGTGGCCGGGGGGAGCGGCAGCGCGGCCGGGGAGAGGGCGGCGAGGGAGCCCGCGGCCGACCGCCGGTGGTGGCCCGGGAACGGGTCCGCCCCGCCTCCCCCGTCGGGAGGCGGGGCGGTGGGCGGCGGTGCCGGGGGCGTCGCCGGAGGGGTGCCGGGGAGCGGCGGGAGGCCCGGCGGGCCGCCCCCTCCCCGGGGCCTCATGGTGATCACGTTGCCGTCGTCGGACATGGTGCCTCCCTTGACAGAGGGTGACCGGATGGGGCAACCTCGCGCGCCCGCGCGCCCGAGCGTCCGCGCGCCCGCATTACACACGCGAGGCGGCCCCGCCGGTGATGATGATGAAGATGAAGACGCGGCCCGCTACTGCGAGTAGCGGGCCGCGTAGTTCTCCAGGGTGAGGATCAGGTCGTCCCACGCCTCGGTTGTGCCGGTCCGCCGCTCCTCGGCGGCGGCGACTGCCCGTGCGTGGTCCCACCAGGAGGCGGCGACGCCCCGCGGCCCCCGGGCGGCCTGCGTCGCCTGCCGTGCCTCGTGGTGACGGCGGCGGTTAGCGGCGGACCGCTCCGCCGGGCTCGGCATCGTCGTCACGGTCACGCGCCCTTCCTCTGCTGCTTCCACAGGTCACCGAGCCCGCGCGGCCCGTCGGCCGGAGCCGGGGCCTGCGGGGTCTCCTCGGCCGGGGCGGCGGCCGCCGCCGTCTTGTGCAGGCTCTTGGCGGTGATCTCTCCGAGGGCCTGCCGCCGGTCCCCGCGCTTGATCGCCTTGGCCTCCCGCTGTCCGGGGAGGGCGGCGACGTGCGCGACGTGCGTCGCGTAGCTGGTGCGCAGCTCCTCGGCGGCCCGCTCCGCCCGCCTCGACGCCTTGACCAGCGCCTTGAGGTGCTTCTCGACCTTGCGGGACCGGCGGACCGCCGACCGGCGGCCGTCGCCCTCGACGTGCTGCGAGCGCAGGTGTGCCTGGAAGCTGGCGAGCGCGGCCTCGTAGGCGCGGGCGTCCTCGCCGTGCTCGCCCTGCCGGTCGTACGTCCAGGTCGACAGGGCTTTCAGGTTCAGGAGCCGGTCGTAGTCCAGCTCCCGGCGGTTGATCTCGGTCACGGTGCTCCTCCTGCTGATCGTGGGGTCGGTCGGGGGTCTGGAGGTCCCACAGCCGCACCCGCCGGGGCGGGGGCGGCAGCAGCAGCGCCAGACATGCCGGAGGGCGGCACCGGCCGTGTGGTCGGGCCGCCCTCCGGCGGGTGTTCGTGCTGGTCAGTCGTCGTCGCAGCCGCAGGCGCAGCCGGGGCCGGCGCACCGGCCGCAGTCCTGGCAGGCGGAGCAGGTGCGGCAGTGGCCACAGCCGCGGTTGTCGACGGGCCAGCACCGGCAGCCGGTGGGCTGCCACGGGTCGGGTGAGCCGAACAGCCCGAGTTGCCCGGGGACCGGCTCCGCCGTGCGGGCCGGGCAGCGGACGGGGCGGCGCCGGGTGCGTGCCATCACGCCGCCTCCCCGGGCCGGTAGCCGTCGGTGAGGAGTGCACCGGCCTCCTGCCGGTATGCGGAGGCGGTGCCCATCGACACGCTGTAGGTCTCGGCGATCTCCTCCAGGCGCAGGGCCTCCGGGTCGCCACCGGCGGCGAGGATCTGCCGGGCGAGGCGGCGGACGGTGCGCTCCCTCGGGGAGAGGCGGGCGGCGTCCTCCAGCTCGACCGCGCGCAGCTCGATCTCAGCCGCGCGGTGCCGGATTTCAGCGGCGGCGGCCTCTGCTTCAGCGGCGGCCTTCCGGGACCGCGCGGCGGTGGCGCGGGCCTCCTCCGCCCGGGCTTCCGCCGCCGCGGTGCGGTCGTCCTCGTTGGCCGTGAGGCGGCGGGTTTCAGCGGCGGCCCGCTCGATTTCAGCGGCGGCGGCGGCGGTTTCAGCGGCGGCCTTCCGGTCGTCCGCCGCGCGCCGCTCGTCGGCGGCGGCCCGTGCCTTCGCGGCGGCGGCCGCGGCGGTCTCTTCCGCCTCCGCCTCGGCGCGGGCGGCGCGCTCCGCTGCTGCTGCCGCGGCGGCGGCGCGGGCCTGCACCTGGTGCGTCTCGCCCTCGACCTCGTGCCGGGCGGCGGTCACGGACCCGGCGGCGCGGATACGGGAGCGCTCGAGGGCGGCGGCCCGGTCCTGGGCGCGCTGCTCCTCGGCGGCGATCCGGTCGGCCTCGGCTTCCCGGCGTCGCTGCTCGCGCTCCGTGGCCTCCTGCGGGAGCGCCAGGGCCTCGTCGATGGTGAGGCCGTACGGCGCCATCGTGAGCGGGAGGCGGGCGTCTGCCGGGGCCTTCCGCGCGCTGCCGTGCTTGCGCTCCAGCATCACCCGGTACACGGTCAGGGCCTGTTCCCGGGCGACGGCCTCCGCGTACGTGGGGACGTCCCACAGCCGCATACGGCGCCACATCGCGAACGTGCGGATCGGGGCGAGGATCCAGCGGTGCAGGGGCACGCCGGGCCGCTCCCGGCCGTCCTCGAGGGCCGTCATGCGGATGATGAGGCGGCGGCCGGCCTCGACGGCGGCGATGAACATGAGCGGGATGACGCCGTGCATCCCGGCGCCCACCGGGTCCTCGCGGATGGACTGGTCCCCGGAGGAGGCGTTGAACCAGACCGTGGCCAGCGTGAACGTGTGGGCCAGGAGGCGCAGCACGGGCCACGGGGTGCGGCGGCGGATGAGGAGGAGGTCCAGGGCGAGGAGCACGACGATCCCGGCGTCCAGGCCGATCGGGAAGACGTACGCGAACCGTCCGAGGCCCTTGTCCTCCCCGAGGTCCCGGAGGGCCGCGTAGGAGCCGGTGAAGCCGATCGCGGCGAGGGTCGCGCCGCCGACGACGGCGAGGACGGTCACGAGGCGGAGCGTGGCGGCCGACCGGTCCGTGCCGGGCGCCGTTGAAGCTTCGGCCGGTGCGGTTGAAACCGGCGCGCGGGGAGTTGAAGCGGCGGCGGGCGGGGCCGCTTCGAGCGGCATCGTTGCGGTACTCATCGGGTCCTCTCAAAAGGTCCGGGGCGGCCGTGGTTGAAACCGGCGCGCGGGGAGTTGAAGCGGTGAGGGCCGCCGGTGAAGCCGGGGCCGGGCGAGGGCGGGCGGACGGCCGGGGCGGGACGGTAGAGGGGTGCCGGGCCGGGCGCGGCCGGGGCGTGGTTGAAGCTGCCCCGGCCGCGGTTGAAACCGCGCTCAGTGGGGCGAGCTGTCGGCCGCCGTGCCGTGCTCGGCTGTGTCCTCCCGCTGCTCCTGGTCGTCGTCGGTGTCGAGCCGGAGGATGGCGGCGAGGAGGTCCCACGGGCGGCCGGGCTCGATCCCGCGTGAGCGGCCGTCGAGGTAGAGGCGGCGCAGGACGCCGAGGGCGATGGCACCTCGGACGGAGGCGCCGGCCTCGGGGTCGGCGGCGTCCGTACGGAGCCGGTCGAGATCGGCGCGGACCCCGGCGAGGTCGGTCTCGCGCTCCCGTGCGGCGGCCAGCTCTGCGCGGGCGTTGTCGCGCTCCCGGCTGATCCGCCGGATGGTGCCGTGGAGGCCGTCGAGCTGCCCCTCCAGGGCGATGTACTCCTGGTGCCACTTCTCGGCCTCGTCGCTGTAGGTCTGCACGTCCCGGTCGGCGTCGGCGGCGTCCTCCTGCAGCGCGCGGAGGGTGCTGGTGCGGATGATGCGGAACACGGTGTGTGTCTCCCTCCCGGCTCAGGCGCGGCCGGTGATGTAGGTCAGGGCGGTGTCGATGGCGTCGCAGGCGCGTTCAGTCCAGGCGCCGAGGCGCTTCCCGAACCGCTCGTCGTCGGCGGCGGTGACGCGGTCCTCCAGGTCCGACAGCCGGTGGTCTATGCGGTCGACCAGGCGGCCGGGCATGATCCACGGCCGTCCCAGGAGGCGGCTGATGGCCTCCTCCGTGGCGTAGAGCGGCAGCGCGGCCAGGCAGGCGAGGACACAGGTGATGCGGAGGCGTAGGAGTGCGATACGGCGGTGCATGTGGTCCCTCCTCGGGGCAGCAGCGGGGCCGGCCACCCGGCGCGGTGTGCGCCTGGTGACCGGCCCGGGGTGCGGTTCACGCCTGATCGGCGCGCTTCTCGATCTCGGCGCGGGCGGCGTCGGCGGCGGATCCGGCCGCCTCGGCTGCCCTGAGGCGGGTGCAGGTCTCCTCAACGAGCCGCTCGTGCGCGGCGTCCTCCAGCCACGCGGGCGGCTCCTGCTGCTGGTGCTGCGGTCCCTGACGGGTGGTCATCGCTTGCCTCCCGCCCGGACCCGGCGCAGGGCCTCGTCCATGTCGGGGTCGGAGTCCGTCGGGGCGGCGTGGGCGATACGGTCGTTCATGCGTTTCGTCTCCTCCAGGTGATGGGCGCAGCGACGGCCCCCCGGGCTCACGGCGTCGGTAGCGCCGCCGGGGGGCCGTCGTCGTCATGGATGGGGTCGGTTGCTCGCAGCTCGCTCGGCGGCGGCGAGGAGGGCGGCCCGGCTGATCTGCCGGGTGTCCCAGGTGAGCGTCAGGCGTCCGGCGGGCCGGGTGACCCGGACCGGCTCACCGGCGGGCAGGGGCCCGCAGACGATCACGATGGGCGGCTGTGGTGCGGCCTGCACGGTGCGGTGCCTCCGGTGGTCAGGCCGCGACGGCGGCCGGAGCGCTCTCGGAGGCGCTGGGGAAGGTGACGACCTCGGCGGCCTCGGTGACCTCCGTGATCCGGAGGGAGGGGGCGCAGGTCCGCATGGGGACGTCCCCGAGCCCGAGCCGCGTATAGGTGGCGCGGATGGCCTCGAGGTCGGGTGTCTGCCGGGAGGACGGGACGCGCTCCACGATCCAGGCGCCGTAGCGGCCTGCGGGGAGGCGGTCCAGGATCTTGCGCGCCTTGCGCTTGCCCCGGTCCCCGGAGCGGGCCCGGTCGGTGGCGGCCGCGTAGTCGGCGGCGGCCTCCTCGATGACCTCGGGCGCCGGCATCTCCTCCGGGGGGAAGACGTCGGCCGGGTCGGCCACCTCCGGCGCGTCGGCGCGGGAGCGGACCAGGGCGGCCGGGGACACGGCGGAGCGGACAGCGTCCGACATGGCGCGCAGGACGCGACCGAACCGGCGGGCGGGGCGGGGGGTGTTGTTCATTGCGCTGCTCCTCCAGGTGCTCGACGTGAACCGGCGCGGCCCGGGTCGGTAGCCCGTGCCACGCCGTGCGACGCGCGTACGCAAGGCGTACGGCGTCCGTGCCCACGGGACGGAATCGAACCGTTCTGACCAGCGACGTCTGTAGTTGCTGGACTCCCTGCCGCGGCTGCTCCGCCATCGCTGGCGGTTCTCCGGCGCCCCGCGCTGTGACCCGGGGGCGCGTAGGGCCGGAGCCGGTAAGGAACTCCGCTTGCCCTCCCCTGTTCCGGCCGGGGCGACCTCGTATGAAGCTCTCAAGACCCCGAGATGAGGCCGCGGGCGCTTCCTTAGGACCGGGTCCGTACCGGCCGTCCGGGCGCGTCACCCCTTAAGTAGAGCACTACACTTAATTTAAAGCAAGCACTACACTTGCAGCAGTGTCAGCCACTCAGGAGGGAACCGATGCGGAAGCGAAAGGGCCGGGCAAACGGGCAGGAGGCAATCGCCGCCCACTACCGGCAGAAGATCGAAGACGGGCAACTCAGGCCCGGGGACGCGCTCCCATCGATGCGGCACGTGTGCGAGCAGTTCGAGGCATCGATCACGACCGTGAACCGGGCGTTTCGCATCCTTAAGGACGAGGGTCTGACGTCCGCCAAGCCAGGAGTGGGCACGGTCGTACGTGACCGCAGCCGCGCCCGGGTGCCGTTCAGCGCGTACGAGGCGGCGCTACGCCCTGACGGCGACCGGGGGCCGTGGGAGCAAGCGACCGCCGCACAGGGCCTCGACGGGCGCATGGAGGTCCGGCCGCCGGTCGAGGAGCCCGCGCCGGAGGACGTTGCGCATGCCTTCGGCATCTCCCCGGGGGCGCCGGTCATTCGGCGTCGCCGCCGCGCGATGATCGGGGAGGACGTCGTACAGCTCCAAGACGCCTGGTACCCGCTCGACATCGCCCGGACGGCCGGACTCGACGCGCCGGGGAAGATCACCGGCGGTGTCCTGGGCGCCATGGTCGGGGCCGGCCTCCTGCCTTCCGAGACAGACCACCGCGTCACCGCATGGGTGCCGACGACCGAACAGGCCGCCGAGCTGGCCCTGGGGGAACGCACGGCTGTGCTCGTCGTGGAGCGGGTCACCCGCGACGAGGCGGGCCGGGTGCTGGAGGTCGTCCGGGTAACCGGCGCCGCCGACCGCCTGGAGCTCGTCTACGAACGACTCCCGCTCAACCGCCCGACGAAGAGGAGCACAGGATGACGGACCCACGCACAGCAGCGCTGGAAGCCCGCGACCGGGCGGACGCCGAGCTTCACCGCCTGGCCGTGGTCGAGGAGCTGCACGCCCGGTCGGGCCTGGTATACGCCGCGCTCGATGAGGGCGGCCCGTACCTGGTCTCTTGGAACGGCCGCCTTATCGGCGAGGTGCACCAGGAGGGCCCGGGGGCGCTGCGGTGCTGGCGGCCCCGCCCCTACGGCGACGACGAACAGCTGCAGCCGGGGCAACGGGAGGACGTGATCCCGTACCCGACGATCCGGGCCGCAGCCGCCGCGCTCATGCCGTCCCAGGAAGGCCGGCCACGCTGACCGCGGGGCGCTCTCCGCGCGCGGCTACGGCGTGGCAGTTGGCAAAGAGGAGTTGTAAAGGTTAAGACTCACGACGGGTGAGCGCCTGGTGCAGCTCGCCGACACGTACATCCCGGGATTCGTTGCGGAGGCGGCCCCGGTCGTCGCCCAGTTCGACACCGGCACGGGCGGGATCATCTCCCGCATGGCTGACGCGGGCCTGGCACAGGCGGACGTCGTGGAGGACGTGACGCAGGTGCCGGCGACCGCCGACCAGACGGCGGCCTTGGGCGTCCAGGACGGCGCCCCGCTGCTGACCATCACGCACGTGGGCCGGACCGAGGACGGCCGCCTTGTAGAGGTCACCCGGCACGTCCTGGGCGAGGGCTGGACGCTGCGGTACGGCGTCCCGCTCGACTGACATCGCGACACGACCCGCCCCCGCTCCGATCGTCTCGGAGCGGGGGCGCTGGTGCTGTCTGGCCAGGAATCGGAGCGGCAGGGACCACGTTGTCGGGCTCACTGGTGGCCTTCAGAGGGCACCGCTGGGCGCCAGCGAAACGCAACGGAGGCCCGGCACCACCACGGTGTCGGGCCTCCGCCAGTCGCGTCCGCCGGTCAGTAAGCCCGGGTCACCACTCTTCGTACGGCGGCCGGTTGTGCACGGCCCGCCCCTCCACGTCCTCCAGGGCGTCCGTGGCGTCCTCCCCACGGGTGAGGCGTCCCACCAGCGAGGCGACCCCGGAGAGCGGGTTGTAGAGCAACACCATGGCGTCGTCCACGACCGGCAGCGGGTCCGGTGCCGAGCACAGGTTCATCGCCACCAGGGGTCGGCCTTCCGTCGCGGCCCGCACCTCTCCTGCCGGGACGGCGAGGAACCCGTTCGCCTGGAACACGACTCGCCGCATGAGGTCCACGTGGGGCAGCCCGGAGTCCGGGCGCGGTCCGCGCGGGCCCTGGTGCAGCGGGAAGGCGTAGCGATACTGGAGGATCGCGGCCGCGTCGGCCAGCTCGGCGGCGCGCCCGGTTCCGCCGGCGAACTCGGCAGCCAGGGCGCGCACCTCCTCCAGCAGCTCGGCACTGCTCATGTCCCGGTATCGGTCGCGGTGGTCGGCGGTCGTCATCGCTCCGCCCCCGTCTCCTGCTGCTGGGAGAGGGCGGCAAGGGACTCCGTGTCATGTGCCGTCACGTGGCCGCACGGCCACGGGTTCCAGCGGTGCCCCGGCGGGGCGGGCCGGGGGTCCACCTCGTACCCAGCGCCCGTGATGCGTTCCACGGCCGCGGCCCGGTGACCGGCGCATGCGTAGATCACGCCGTGGTGGGTGCCGAGCTTCCCGGGCCCCGGGGTGCTGGCCTCCACGATCAGCGAGGCACCCGCCTCGCACTCCCATCCGGTGTGCCCGTCCGCCGACGCCGTGCCCGGGTTGCTGCGCAGCTCCTCTGCGTAGCGGCGGGTGGACTCCTTCACGGGCTCCGTGGCGTCGGCCTCCTCCACGGCGACCGGGGCCGGCGGCTCGTCGTCATCCCGGCCGCACAGAGCGAGCACGGCCGCGTGCGCGTCGGCGTCCAGCCCGAACGGCCGGATGCCCTCGGCCTCGTTCCTCAGCCAAAGGTCCCGCTGCCCCTGTGCCCACCTGCGCAGCAGCTCCCGGGCCTGGTCTGGCTCGACGTCCAGCGCGCGGGCCACCTCGTCCCAGGACGCCCCCAGCAGAAGCGCCTCGTGGACCCGCGTGCCGCGCCCGTGCTCAACGTCCCGGCGGATGGACTCCCGCAGGGCGAGCGCGGCCAGTGCGTCACCAGCCGTCCCGCGCTTCACCTCGTGCGGGAAGTCGGCGGGCAGCAGGTTATTCATGAGCCGGTCCGCGTGATCAGTGAGCTTGGCCACCTGCCATGACAGCGGCGTGGCGGCCGGCACCTGGTCCGGCTCCCGGACTTCTAGCGCGTTCCAGCGGGTGTGTTCGTCGGTCGTCATCTTGGTTTCCTCCTGGTGATCGCTTGTGCGGCCGTGTGCGGGTCTGTGTTGGATTGGCGGGCCCCGGGGGCCCCCGGGTCCGGGTCCGTCCTTGTGCGGGCCACAGGGCTCCGCCTCGGGGGGGCTCCGGCCGGAGCCCTAGAACGGGGCGGCGGTGGCGCGGGCGGTCTTGGCTGCTGCGATGGCGGCGCGTGCCTGGTCCAAGAGCTGGTCGGCGGCGGGGGCTGTCGCGTACCGGGTGCCGCTGCCGTATCCGGCGAGCGCCGGGTTTTCGGCGGCCATCTGCTCCCGGAGCCGTGCCGTCTCGGCTGCCTCCGCCGCGAGGCGGTCAGCGAGGGCGCGGGCCCGCTCCTCGTCCTCGGCAGCTGCTGCTGCCTGCTCGGCTGCCTGCTGCTGCTCCTGGTCGGCCAGGGCGGCGGCCTCGGCGGACCGCTGGTCGGCGCGTTCCTGCTCCTCGGTGGCCCACTGCTCGGTGAGGGCCTGGAAAGCGGCGGCGGCCTCGTCGGTGCACCGAGTGCACACGGTCCCCTCCGGGGTGCCAGCGGGAAGGGGGCGCTGGCAGTCGGCGCACTCCACGATCGGGGCGTGCCGGGTGGCGCGGCCGGTGGGTACCGGCAGCCCTTTGCGGCGGGCGTTACGGCGGTCGCGGCGGCGCATGACGCACGCGGTGCACTCAGCCTTGCCACCGAGGTGGCCGTCCTCGATGCCGTCTTCGCAGGACGGGTCCGGGCAGTACGGGGTGGGAGCGATCATCTCCAGGGCGACGCCGACCGGGGAGCGCAGGCCCTCGTCATGGAGGGCGACCTCGTAGCGATACGTCAGCCAGCGGCGGGCCGCGCGGTCGGTGAGCTGCTGCGGGGTCCGGGAGTCGAGGGCTTCCAGGACCGCCTTCCGGTTGCGCTTCGGGATGTGCCCATAGGGCAGGAGGGCGACCAGGGCGGGCGGAAGGCCGGCCTCCACCTCACGGCAGGCTGCGGCTTCGGCGTCGGCCTGTTCGTCACGCGGTCCCGGTACCCGCGCCTTCCCGCCGCCCGCCCCCGATGACGAGCTGGTCTTTCCCGTCGCGGCGGAGCCGCTTTCAGCCTCGCGCGCGCTACTACCCGCACCAGTCCTACGGACGTCAGCGGCGCTACGCGCCGAAGGCGCTGTGTCACCTGAGGAAGTTTCGTATGGGTGAGGTTCGTCTGTAGAAGGACCCCCATTTTTGGGGGTCCGGTGTCCCCCACTTCTGGGGGCATCGTGTCCCCCAATTTGGGGGGACACGGGCTGACCTGCGACTTTGACCTTTCGGCGGGCTTCCTTCTGCTGCCGCTCCGCGATCCGGACCGCGCGCGCCGCCCGCCGCTCCTCCTGCCAGTCCTGGACCCGGAGGTGACCAGCGAAGCCCGGCGGAGGGTTGAAGCGAACGACGTAGCGAGTGATCGGGATCTTGCGGACCGCGTCCCACTCCTCGATCACGCGGACGGCCCCCAGCTCCTCCAACTCGGTGATGTACCGGCGGACGCGGTCCGGGTGGGACGCGAGGCCGACGACGGCCGCGAGGTCGGCCTGAGTGATGACGCCGGTCACCCGCGATCCGGTGTCCCGGCGGAGGTGAGCGGCGAGGACGCTGTAGATCCGGTGGGCCCTGTCGCTGATCGCGGAGAAGGTCACCCACTCCGGGACCATCGTGAAGAAGGTCGGCCAGTCCTCGGACTCGACCCGGGTCTCCTCCTCGACCTTGGGGCGCTTCGTCATCGGGTACCCCCAGCGAGGGAGGCGCCGACCGTGGCGGCGGTACGGAAGGCGGGCGAGTGCGTCATGCTGGGGGCCTCCAGTAGGAAGCCGCTCGGCCTGGTCCCCAGGCCCCCGGAGACGACGGGCCGAGCGGTGTTCGTACCGGCGGCCCAAAACCAGCCCGGACTGTTGGCGCGGACCACGGGGGCCGCTAGGGTGTGGCGCATCGAAGGCGCTCCTGCGGAGTGCTTGGAGAGGCCCGGCGACTGTGAGAGGGAGCCGGGCCTTTCGCATGTCTGCTTGTGGTTAGGCGGCATCGGTGTCCGCCTCGGAGGCCGCGCGCTGCGCGACCTTGGCCAGGGCGGGCCGGAAGATCACGCGAAGCTCGGTGATCTCCGCTCCGGTGAGCGGGTGCCGGGATGCGACGAACTCGGCGATGAACGCCTCGGGGTCCTGGCCTGCGGCCGGTGAGCACCAGCCGTCCGGGGTGACGTTCACGCGGCGACCGCCCCGCCCAGCAGGGCCTCGACGTCCGCGCGCCGGTACCAGATGCGGCCGGTCGGGAGCTTGACGTACGGCAGGCCGATCCCGAGGGAGCGGTTGTTCGCGAGCGTCTGGAGGGCGTAGTGCGTCGCCGCCGACACCTGGCGGGGCGTCATCCACTCGCCCGACTGAAGAGTCTGGGGCGTAGGTAGGTGCGACATAACCGGGACTCCTGTCCACGTAATCGAGACAACTCACTCGGTAGAACCGGTAAGTATCGGAATTACGGCGACACTAGCAGTGATCTTCATTCGTCGCTACAACACACACACCCACCTCGGTAACCTCGACAGATATCGTCGCGGTTATGGCGACTGGACCCATGGACCTCGGCCCCACCTCCCGGGCCGTCGCGGACAATCTCCGCAGGCTTCGCGAGGCGCGAGGGCTGAGCCTCCGCGCACTCTCAGCCGACCTCAAGCGGCGCGGCCACAACCTCAGCGCCGACGCCCTCAACAAGATCGAGAACGGGCGGACCCCCGAGGCTGGAGCCGAGCCGCCGAAGAACGTCCGGCGCATCGACGTCGATGACCTGACCGCCCTCGCCGCGGCCCTTGGCGTGAACCCGAACGCTCTGCTGCTCCCTCACCAGGGATCAGGCAGCATCACGCTGACCGGCATGGGCCGCGTCGACGCGACGATCGTGTGGGCATGGGCCGAGGGCCGCCGCCCGCTCACTGTTCCCGAGGGCGACGACGGCACCGCGAGCGCCGACTTCCAGCGCTACGCCCGGCCTCTCGGCATCCGCAGCTACGACCGCTCACCCGCCAGCAAGGCAGCACACTTCGAGGACTCCGGCGGTCGCGGGTACTACCAGCGCGGCCGGGACGGCAAGCTGCACGAGGTCAGCACCGGCGAGCCGGTCGAGTTCGACCAGCACGGCAACCACGACGACTGAGCAGCCCTCCGACCGCGACCGGAACAACAACGTGGCCCCCGGGACATCCCGGGGGCCACTCCCGTACGGCATCCGCGCACTCAGTCGCCCGTCCGCACCCACTGGAGCTCGATGGTGCTCTGGTCGAACCCGGGGCCGCGCCGCGCCACCGGATGCACCCTCAACCTCAGCCCCAAGCCATCCAGGACCCGCCGCTGCTGGGGCACCTGGAGTGCCTCCCAAGCCTCCTCCGACCGTGGCCCCACGAGGCCGTCGAACGCGTCGAGGTCGAAGGCCGGCCGCAACCGGCGCGCCTCGTTCTGCGCGTCCGTGATCTGCGCCGCCAGCTTCGCCGTAATGCGCCGCAACTGCTCCCGGGTGATGATCCCGTCCGCGTAGTCGTCCGCCGCCGCCTCCTGGCGCGCCTTCAGCCCCTCCGCCCGCTCCAGGGCCGCCAGGGCCGCCGAGTCGTCGCCGCGGAAGACCTCGGCCGCCTCGGGCCGCGACAGCAGCCCCACGACCACACGCCCCACATGGCGATCGAGCGCTTCCTCGTTCCGGCCGACACAGCCGTTCACGTCGCAGACGTACGTCGGCTGCTTCCTGCCTCGCTTCGCGTTCCCCTTCGGCGCGACCCGGAGCACCGACCCGCACGGCCCGCACGTGGCGACCTCACCCCACGTCAGCAGGTGCTTCCGCGCGCCCGGCAGCTCCCGCACCACGGTCCGCTCCGCGAACAGGTTCCGCAGCTGCGCGTACTGCTCGTCCGTGATAAGCGCCGGCCACGCCGCCTTGTACTCCACGCCCTGGTGCACACGGAGCCCCACATTCGCCGGCCGCAGCGCGAGCTTCTTCACGCTGGTCTTGTTCCACAGCGACCCGTCCTCGTTCTGCCCGACCGCCCGCCGCTTGAGCTGCATCCCGGCGCCAGGCGACGGCACACGGCGCTCGTTCAGGTCAGCCGTGATGCCGATGAGACTGCCTCCGGCCAGCAGGCGGATGACGATCTCCCGGACAATCCCGGCCTGTACCGGGTCCTCGACGTCCTGGAAGCCACTGACCTGCCCCCGGGCGTCGTACTCGTACTGACGCCGCCACCCGTACGCCACGGCGCCGTTCGCCCGGCCCTCCTGTGCACGTTCGAGGGCGGCACGAGCCACCCGCTCACTCTTCACCTCGGACTCGGCGGTATCGGACTCACCAAGGTTGGCGAGCTGCGACCGGTCCGACGCCTTCGCCATGTTGAACAGGCCGCCCGACTCGAACGCCACCCAGCACCCCGCGTGCCGCAAGTCCTCAATCGCCTGCGCACGCTCGACACGGCGCCGCCAGACACGCGACGGGTGGTAGCCCGCGACGATGACACGGACACCCGGCTCCGTCGCGGCCTCGAGGGCGTCGGCCATCAGCCGGTCGTACTCGGGGCGCCCCTCACCCGAGTGGGCCGAAACGTCGTTCTCGATGTACTCGCCGCCGACCTCCCAGCCGTTCTCCTCGGAGAACGTGCGCAGGTCGCTCATCTGCCGGTTGACGCCCCGTCGGCGGTCGCGGGGGTCCTCGGAGATCCGCGCGTACAGGAAGACGAGGGTACGGCGCGGGAGCGTCTTAGTGTTCACAGGAGAGGACCCTAGGGCTTCCCCGGCGGCGTGGGCAACACCCACCAGGACCCGGAGGCCTTCGCGAGCCTCATCTCCGATGTGGAGTCGAAGCTCTTCGGTGAGCTGCCGGACGAGACGTGGGTCTACCCCGGCCACGGGCGGGACACCACGCTGGGCGCCGAGCGCCCGCACCTGCCGGAGTGGCGCGCCCGCGGCTGGTGACCGGCCGGTGCCCGGGAGCCGGCCGCCGGCCGCTGCCCGGTGGTCAGCCGTCCGCGCGGTCCTTCGCCGGGGTCTCCGCGCCCGACGCCTTCTCCGCGCCCTTCGCCGGAGCCGTCCCCTCGGGTATCTCCCGCCGCGCCTCCCGCGAGGAGACGTAGAGGCTGGTGACCGTGGTGACGACGAGGACACCGCAGATCACGCCCAGCGAGACGGGGGTGCTGATCTCGGGGACGTGGACCCCGGACTCGTGCAGGGCGTGCAGGACGAGCTTCACACCGATGAAGCCGAGGATGACCGACAGCCCGTAGGAGAGGTGAACCAGCTTCTTCAGCAGCCCGCCGATGAGGAAGTACAGCTGACGCAGCCCCATCAGGGCGAACGCGTTGGCGGTGAAGACGATGTACGGGTCATCGGTGAGACCGAAGATCGCGGGGATCGAGTCGAGCGCGAAGAGCAGGTCCGTGGTGCCGAGCGCGAGGACCACGACGAACATCGGCGTCATCAGCCGCCTGCCGTCCTCGCGGACGAACATCCGGGTGCCGCGCCAGGCCCCGGTGGAGGGGACGCGCGCCTCGATCGCCTTGAGGAGACGGCTCTCCTCGTACTCCTCGTCGTGCTCCTCCGTGCGGGCGTCGTGGATCAGCTTCCAGGCGGTGTAGATCAGGAACGCGCCGAAGACGTAGAAGATCCAGGAGAAGTTGGCGATGAGCGCGGCGCCGGCGGCGATGAAGACGGCCCGCATGACGAGGGCGATGAGCACGCCGATCATGAGCACCCGCTGCTGGTACCGGGTCGGCACCGCGAACTTCGCCATGATCAGGACGAAGACGAAGAGGTTGTCGACGCTGAGCGACTTCTCGGTGATGTAGCCCGCGAAGAACTCCCCGGCCGGAGCCCCGCCGCCGGCGAGGTACAGCCCGGCGCCGAAGAGGACGGCGAGCACGATCCAGACCGCCGTCCAGACACCGGCCTCCCTGACGGAGACGTCGTGCGGCTTGCGGCCGCCGATGAAGAAGTCGGCGGCGATCAGGACGCAGAGTCCCACAACGGTCAGTGTCCAGGCGGTCAGGGATACGTCCACGGAACTCCTCTGGCTGCGGCGGGCGGGCTTGCCGGGCACGCCCGTGCTTCCGCCCGGGCGTCGGGCAGGGCGCACGGAACGGACATCCCGGCATGCCAAGGAAGAGTACAGGGAAGGCAAATAAAGGTAAAAGACAGCAGCTCAGAGGGGTGGATTCACTCCTGAGAGGCCGGCGGGGGCAGCTCAGCGGCCGTAGGCGCGCCGGGCCTCCGCGACCTGGCGGAGCACCTGGACCAGCACCCGGCTGCCCGCCGGGGCGAGCGCCGGTTCGTACGTCCAGGCGTGGCCCACCCAGGGGTCGGCCAGGTGGTCGTCCGGCACCGGCGTGATCCGCAGCAGTGAACGCCACAGCGGGTCGAGCACCGGCCCGTACTCCCGGGCGTCCTCGCGGTCCGCGACCATCATGAGATGCACGCCGACCGAGGGCCCCTCGTCGGCGAGGTAGCGCAGTTGTGTCACGGCACGGTCGTCGAAGCCGTGGGGGAAGTCGTTGACGAGGAGGAGCTGCTCCCCGGTGTCGAGGTCCGGCGGCAGCGCGTCGGGGGCGCCGCCCCGGACGGCCATCTGCACCAGGTCCACGCGCTGGGTCAGCCGGGACAGGACGGCGGTCACCCCCGCGGCTCCGGCGGCCGGGGGTTCCGGGAGCACACCGGACTCCAGCAGCGGGGCGAGGGAGGCGGTGGCCGATCCGGCCGGGTCGAGGACGTGGACGGTGAACTCCCCGGCGGGGTGGACGGCGAGCAGCCGGGCCGCGTGGGCCACGGCCGTCTCCACGGCCGCGCGGCGCAGCCCGTCGGAGCCGAGGGCGTGGTCCGGGCCGGAGCGGGACCGTCCGCCGTCGATCCAGAGACCGCGCTCCAGCGGCAGCCGCACCAGCATCGGGATGCGCAGTTCCGGCCGCTCCGGGAGGTGGAGGTCGCCCAGGCGCATGGCCATCGGAATCTCCATCGGCACCCGGTAGCCGTGCCAGACCGGGCTCGCCCAGCCCGCGAAGGCGGGCGGCAGGGCCGGTTCGACGACCTCCGACTCGGCGGTCAGCTGGGCGAGATCGCGGTCGAGGACGGCGCGGGCCCGGTCCACGAGGGCGGTGTGCTTGGCGCCGGCCGCCGCCCGGGCCTCGTCCCCCGCGCCGCCGATGCGGGAGCGGGGGTCGGAGAGCACTCGTTCGAGTTCCTGCTCCTGGCGGGAGTCGGCGAAATCCACCGCGCTGCGGTACGCGGCGACGCTCCGGGCCAGATCCTCGAACATGCCCCAGACCTGGTTGTAGAGGCGTTCGTCCATCGTCCAGCCGCTCGCGTCGCCCGCGACGGGCTGCGGCGGCCGGCCGGGCTCGGGCGGCGACGCCTGCGGCGGCGGGGGCGGCGGCGGGGGCGGCGGCGCGGTGCGGGCCCGTCCGGGGTGGCGGTAGTCGACGGGGGAGCCGCTCTGCGCCTGCTGCTGCGGAGGCCGGGCCTCCGGCGGGGCCGGAGCGGCCGGGGGCTGGGGCCGGGGTGCGGGCCCGGGCTCCCCCGGGGGCAGGCCGGCGGCGGTGCGGACGCGGGTGCCGTCGCCGGGGGTCCGGGGTGGCGGCGCTATGGTCCGGGCCATGCCGCGGGTCACGGCCTCCTGGACGGTGGCGGCCAGTTCGGCGGCCTGCGGCAGCCCCTGGTCGCGCAGCATCGCGGCCAGGCCGTCCGCGTAGCCCTGGCCGACGGCGCGGACCTTCCAGGCTCCAAGGCGGCGGTAGAGCTCCAGCGCGGTGACCGCCGACTCGGTATCGAGGCCGGTGATGGTGAAGCTGACGAGCGCGGTGCCGTCGAGCCCCGTGACGGCGACGAACGGCGCGGCGACCGTGCCGAACCGGGACGGGCCGCCGACGCCGGTGGGCAGCGCGAGCAGCACGGTGACCCGGTGCACGCCCTCGGGCAGCGCTTCGAGGTCCACGGCCAGCCGGTGGTCCGCCGCGGCCTGCTGGGGGACCTCCAGACCGGGGAGGTGGGGGGCGGCGGGGTGGGCGACGCGCTCGGGGCCGGCGACGCGGCCGTCCTCGTCGCCCAGGGTGGCTCCGGCGATGACGGGGTCACCGGCGGATATCCGGATCTCCAGGCGGGTCCGCGTCAGCGGGTGGTTCTGCCCGCGTACCAGCTCGGCCGTCATCGTGCGTTCCCCTCGGTGAGTCGCTCGTCGGGTGGTGCGTCCGCCGGGCCGGGCTCCGCGTCCGGGCGCCCGGCGCGGCGGGACGCGTCCGCTCCGCGGCCCGTGGCGGTGGCACCGCCTCCGCGGGCCGCGGAGCGGGGAGGGCGGGGCCGCCCGGAATCCCGCCCTCGGGGGCGGGCCGGCGGATCCTGCCTAGAGGTGGGGGGTGATGGTGGGCATCAGGTCCTGGAAGGTGCGGCCGTTGGCGGGGGTGCCGATGGCCGTCATCGTCCAGCCGCTGCCCGAGCGGTGCACCTTGGCCATGATCTGCGCCGTGTACTGGCCGCCGCCGGTGAGGGTGTAGCGGGCCATCTCCTGGCCGTTGGTCTCGTCGACGATGCGGCAGAAGGCGTTCTCCACCTCGGCGAAGGTCTGCCCGGTGAAGGAGTTGACCGTGAAGACGATCTGGTCGATGTGGACCGGGACGCGCTGGAGGTCGACCAGGATGGCCTCGTCGTCGCCGCCCTGGCCGGCGCCGCCGACGAGGTTGTCACCGGTGTGCCGGACGGAGCCGTCGTCGCTGACCAGGTGGCGGAAGAACACCACGTCCACCGGCTGCTTGTCGGCGAACAGCACGGCGGAGGCGTCGAGGTCGATCTCCTTCGTACGCTTGCCGAACAGTCCACGGCGCGGGGCAGCCTGCCAGCCCAGCCCCATCCGCACCGCGGTCAGAGTCCCCCCGTCGGACTTCTGCAGGCTGATGCCCTGTCCCTTGGACAAGTTGACGCTCACGCGCTGTCCCCTCTCGAAACCCGAAAAACCGCCTGAGTGCGCGGCTGGAGAGAAACCCTACGCAGTGCCGCTGACAGCGCGGCCGCCCGGTCGCGGTTTGTGTCGTTCTTGCAACACAGCGGCGCCGCCCGGGATGCCGGGAGTGACGCGGGGGCACACCGGGGCCCGGAAGGCCCGGAGGCCTCCCGGGGAGAGCCCGTGTCCGGCGGGGCTCCGGCCTCAGGCGAGGCCGGCCTCCCGCATCTGCCGCAGCTCCTTCTTGAGTTCGCCCACCTCGTCACGGAGCCGTGCCGCGACCTCGAACTGGAGGTCCGCCGCGGCGGCGCGCATCCGGTCCGTCATCTCCTCGATGAGCTCGGCCAGTTCGGCCGCCGGCCGGTCGGTGGGCGCGAGGGGCTTCCGGTGCCCGGACTTGGCCGCCGCCTTGCCGCCGAGGGCGGGCACGGGGGCCTTGGCCTCCTTGGCACCCTTGGCCTCCTTCGGGCTGCGGTAGCCGGTGCCGAGCAGCTCCTGGGTGTCGATGTCCTCGCGGGCGATGGTGGCCACGATGTCGTTGATCTTCTTCCGCAGGGGCTGCGGGTCGAGACCGCGCTCCGTGTTGTACGCGATCTGCTTCTCCCGGCGCCGGTTGGTCTCGTCGATGGCCCGCTCCATCGCCGGCGTGATCTTGTCGGCGTACATGTGGACCTGGCCGGAGACGTTCCGGGCGGCCCGGCCGATCGTCTGGATGAGCGAGGTGCCGGAGCGGAGGAAGCCCTCCTTGTCGGCGTCGAGGATGGCGACCAGCGAGACCTCGGGCAGGTCCAGGCCCTCCCGGAGGAGGTTGATGCCGACGAGGACGTCGTACTCGCCGGCACGCAGTTCGCGCAGCAGCTCGACGCGGCGGAGGGTGTCCACGTCCGAGTGGAGATAGCGGACCTGGATGCCGAGCTCCAGGAAGTAGTCGGTGAGGTCCTCGGCCATCTTCTTCGTGAGGGTCGTGACGAGGACGCGCTCGTCCTTCTCGGTGCGGAGGCGGATCTCGTGCACCAGGTCGTCGATCTGGCCCTCGGTGGGCTTGACGACGACCTCCGGGTCGACGAGCCCGGTCGGCCGGATGATCTGCTCGACGATCCCGTCGCCCCGGGACAGCTCGTAGGCGCCGGGGGTGGCGGAGAGGTAGACCGTCTGGCCGATGCGCTCGGCGAACTCCTCCCATTTCAGCGGGCGGTTGTCCATGGCGGACGGCAGCCGGAAGCCGTGCTCGACGAGGGTCCGCTTGCGGGAGGCGTCCCCCTCGTACATCGCGCCGATCTGGGGGACGGTGACATGCGACTCGTCGATGACGAGGAGGAAGTCCTCCGGGAAGTAGTCGAGGAGGGTGTGCGGAGGGGATCCGGGCTCGCGGCCGTCGACGTGCAGGGAGTAGTTCTCGATGCCGGAGCAGGAGCCGATCTGGCGCATCATCTCGATGTCGTAGGTGGTGCGCATCCGCAGCCGCTGGGCCTCCAGCAGCTTGCCCTGCTTCTCCATCACCGCGAGGGTCTCGGTCAGCTCCCGCTCGATGGCCCCGATCGCGCGCTCCATGCGCTCCGGTCCGGCGACGTAGTGGCTGGCGGGGAAGACGTACAGGTGTTCGTCCTCGCTGATGACCTCGCCGGTGAGCGGGTGCAGCGTGGAGAGCGCCTCGATCTCGTCGCCGAACATCTCGATCCGGACGGCCAGCTCCTCGTAGACCGGGAAGATCTCGATGGTGTCGCCGCGCACCCGGAAGGTGCCGCGGGTGAAGGCCATGTCGTTGCGCGTGTACTGGATGTCGACGAAGCGGCGCAGCAGTTCGTCCCGGTCGTACTCCTCGCCGACCTTCAGCGGCACCATGCGGTCGACGTACTCCTGCGGGGTGCCCAGGCCGTAGATGCAGGAGACGGAGGCGACCACGACCACGTCGCGCCGGGTGAGCAGCGAGTTCGTGGCGGAGTGGCGCAGGCGCTCGACCTCCTCGTTGACCGAGGAGTCCTTCTCGATGTAGGTGTCCGACTGCGGTACGTACGCCTCGGGCTGGTAGTAGTCGTAGTACGAGACGAAGTACTCGACGGCGTTGTTCGGCAGGAGCTCGCGGAACTCGTTGGCGAGCTGGGCGGCCAGGGTCTTGTTGGGCGCCATCACCAGCGTCGGCCGCTGGAGCCGCTCGATCATCCATGCGGTGGTGGCCGACTTGCCGGTGCCGGTCGCGCCGAGCAGCACGACGTCCTTCTCGCCGGCGCGGATGCGCCGCTCCAGGTCCGCGATGGCCGCGGGCTGGTCGCCGCTGGGCTGGTAGGGGCTGACGACCTCGAAGGGCGCCACCGTGCGTTCGATGTGGGATACGGGCCGCATGCCACCACCGTACGACCCGGCACCGACAACCGGCGCCGGAAGACCGTGCGCCCGGGAGCGGCTCCGGCCCCGGCCCCGTCCCCCGATCGGATCAAGTCGGCCCGGCGGGCTGCCGGAGCCGCGCGCCGCGGCGAAACCGCAGGCTGATGGGGTGCCTGTGGCGGGACGCGCCCGGAGTGACGCGTCCCGGGAACCCCGGCGGTCCGCTGTTCCACTACATATCGTCACATGGTGCGAAACACCACCCTGCGGAGTCGCTCATTCACTTTCTGGCCATCCTGCGCCTGTTTCCCGTTGGCGGACGGCTGGGAACCTCAGCGGGTCCGTGAACAGACGACGCGAGGAGTCCACGTGCTCACACGCCCTGTCGCAGCCGTCACCGGCGCGGTGCTGGGGTTCTCCGCACTCTTCCTCTCCGCACCGGCGGCCCTGGCCGCCGGCCCTTCGGGCGGCCCGGAGATCTTCGCCCACCGCGGCGCCTCCGGCTACGCCCCCGAGAACACCCTCGCCGCCGCGGACAAGGCGGACGAGCTCGGCACCGTCTGGGTGGAGAACGACGTCCAGCGCACCAAGGACGGCGCGCTGGTCGTCATCCACGACACCACCCTTGCCCGCACGACGGACGTCGAGGAGGTCTTCCCCGACCGGTCGCCCTGGAAGGTCTCGGACTTCACCCTCCAGGAGATCCGGCAGCTCGACGCGGGCAGCTGGTTCTCCGAGGAGTACGCGGGTGAGCAGGTCCCCACCCTCCGGCAGTTCCTGCACCGGCTCTCCTGGAACCGGCAGAAACTGCTGCTGGAGATCAAGGCACCGGAGCTGTACCCGGGCATCGAGCGGCAGATCCTCGGCGAGCTGCGCCGCACCGGTTGGCTGAGCCCGTACCACGTCCGGCACAAGCTGATCGTCCAGAGCTTCGCCGCCGACAGCATCCGGACCGTGCACGAGTGGCGCCCCGACGTGCGGACCGGCTTCCTCGGCACACCGGCGGTGGCGGACCTGCCCTCGTACGCCGAGTTCACCGACCAGATCAACCCCAGCTTCCGCACCGTGACGGCCGACTACGTGGACGCGGTCCACCGGCTCAAGGGCCCGCACGGCAAGCGGATGCAAGTGCTGACGTGGACGGTCAACGACGGCCCGACCGCCACCCGGCTCGCGGGGATCGGCGTGGACGGCATCATCACCAACTATCCGGACGTGGTCCGGGACGCGGTCGGCGAGGAGAGCGCCGCGGCGGAGGCGCTGCTGCCCTCCGCCGGCTGACCGCCCGCCCGGCCGGATTCCCGCCGGACGGGACCCCGCGGACCGAGTTCCGTGGACGGGGTCCCCGTCGGACCGGCTCCCCGTCGGGCGCCCGGAGCCCGGCCGTCTCCCCGGCCGGGCTCCCCCGGGAAGAGGGGGTGCCGCCCGGCGGCTGTCGGTCCCCGGGCCTACCCTGCCGGGATGACCGCAGTGACCTGGACCGTGACCGGCACCCCCATCGGCCCGCTGCTGCTCGCCGCCACCGGCCGGGGGCTGGCCCACGTCGTCTTCCACGCCGACGGGCCCGTCCTCCGGCGCGCCGTGGACCGGCTGGCGGCACGCTTCGGCGGTGAGCCGGCCGAGGAGGACGGGGAGGCCGGGCCGCCCCCGCTCGCGGACGCCGTCCGGCAGCTCCGGGCCTACTTCGCCGGCACCCGGACGGCCTTCGAGCTCGAACTGGACTGGTCGCTCTCCTCCGGCTTCAACCTGCGCGTGCTCCGCGAACTGGCCGCCGGCGTGCCGTACGGCACCGTCGTCTCCTACCAGGACCTCGCCGGCCGGGCGGGCGAGCCGGGCGCCGCCCGTGCCGTCGGCGCGGCCATGGGGTCCAACCCCCTGCCGGTGGTCGTGCCCTGCCATCGCGTGGTCGAACAGAACGGCGGCATCGGCGGTTTCGGCGGCGGACTGCCGGCCAAGCGGGCGCTGCTGGAGCTGGAGGGAGTCCTTCCGCGGCCGCTGTTCTGACAGGGCGCGGGCGGCGGCCCTCCGCCGTGGGTGAACACCCGTTCACCCCTGTCGGTGCCTGCTGGCAGACTCGGCCCGTGACCTCCACCCGGGACCCGGCCGTGCACCGGGAAGTACCGCTCGACCTGGCCGCGCTGCGCCGCCGTACCACCGCGGTCCTCATCGCGAGCCAGATCCTCGGCGGACTCGGTGTCGCCATCGGCATCGCGCTGGCCTCCGTGCTGGCCGAGGAGATCGGCGGCTCCCAGGCGCTGTCCGGGCTGGCGCAGACCGCCGCGGTGGCCGGCACCGCCCTGCTCTCCATGCCGCTGGCCGCGCTCATGAGCGCCCGCGGCCGGCGCCCGGGGCTGACCCTGGCCTACGCCATCGGCGCCACGGGCGGCGGCCTCGTCGTCCTCGCCGCCGCCCTCCGCTCCTTCCCGCTGCTCCTGGTGGGCATGGCCGCCTTCGGCGCGGGCTCCTCGGCCAACCTCCAGGCCCGGTTCGCGGCCGCCGACCTCGCACCCGCCGAGCAGCGGGCCCGGGCGATCTCCACGGTCGTCTGGGCCACCACCGTCGGCGCCGTCCTCGGCCCCAACATCGCCGCGCCGGCGGGCCGCAGCGTGGCGGGGCTCGGGATACCCGAGGCCGCCGGCCCGTTCCTGTGGGCGGCGGCCGTCTTCGTCGTCTGCGCCGTGCTGGTGGCCGCCCTGCTGCGGCCGGACCCGCTGCTCACCGCCCGGGCGCTCGCTCCCCGGGAGGAGCACCCGGAGCGGGGGCGTTCGCTGCGTGCCGGGCTGGCCGCCGTGGCCGCCTCGGCCCCGGCCCGGCTGGCGCTGGTCACGGTCAGCACCTCGCACACGGTCATGGTCGCGATCATGGTGATGACCCCTGTCGACCTGGCGCACCACGGGGCCGGTATCGAGCTGATCGGCCTGGTGATCAGTGGTCACATCGCCGGTATGTACGCCTTCTCGCCGCTGATGGGCTGGCTGTGCGACCGCGCCGGCCGGCTGCCGGTCATCGGTCTCGCCGTGGTCCTGCTGGGCGCGGCGGCCCTGCTCGCCGGCACGGCCGGGGGCGGGCACGGCCGCACGGCGGCGGGGCTGTTCCTGCTCGGCCTCGGCTGGTCGGCGGGGCTCGTGTCCGGCTCGGCGCTGCTGACCGACTCGGTGCCGCAGGCCGCGCGCGCCGCCGTGCAGGGCCTGTCGGACCTGACGATGAACGCGGCGGCGGGCCTCGGCGGCGCGCTGGCCGGCCTGGTCGTCGCCCAGGCCGGCTACGGCTGGCTGAACGCCCTGGGCGCCCTGCTGCTGTTCCCGGTGGTGATCCTCGCCGTCCACGGCCGGCGCCGTCCCGGCCGCGCCGGAACCGCCTGAGGCGTCCCCGCCCCACGGGACCGGGACCCTCCGCGGACGGTCGCCCACCCGGGTGGCAGGCGACCGGCGGGTGTATCCGGCCTGGCGGATCGGGAATGCGGACACAATGCACGATGTCGTCCCGGAGCCCGTGGCGGAGCTCGCCAAGCGCCGCAGGGAGCCGGTCGTCGTCCAGACGGTCCGCTCCGCGACAGGCGCGACCATCGCCTACGCGGCCGCCGTGTGGCTGCTCGGCTCGAAGCCTCCCCCGCTGCTCGCCCCGCTGACCGCGCTGCTCGTCGTCCAGGTCACCCTCTACGCGACCCTCACCAGCGGCGTCCGCCGGGTGAACGCCGTGGTGGCCGGGGTCCTCATCGCCGTGGGCTTCAGCGCCTGGGTGGGGCTCACCTGGTGGAGCCTCGGCCTGCTGATCATCTCCGCGCTGGTCACCGGGCATCTGGTGCGCGTCGGGGAGTTCGTCCCCGAGGTGGCCATCTCCGCCATGCTCGTCCTCGGCGTCACCCATGCCACCGATCTGGCGCTGACGCGGGTCCTGGAGACCCTGGTCGGCGCCGGGGTGGGGCTCCTCTTCAATATCGTCTTCGTTCCGCCGGTCTGGGTGGAGGACGCGGGCGAGTCCATTGAGGACCTGGCCAAGCGGATGTCGGCGCTGCTGCTGGAGCTCGGCGAGGAGCTCGGCGGCCACACCCCGGTGGAGGAGGCCACCGCGCGGGTGGAGGAGGCCCGCCGGCTCGACCACGACATCTCGGAGGTGGACGAGGCCCTCACCCGGGCCGAGGAGAGCGTGCGGTTCAACCCCCGGGTGAAGGAGGGCCTGCTCTCCCGGATCGTGCTGCGGACCGGTCTGGACACCCTGGAGATCTGCGCGGTGATACTGCGGGTCACCACCCGGAGCCTGGCGGATCTGGCCCGGGCGCGGACGGAGGAGGCGCTGTTCCCCCCGGATGTCTCCGCCGCGCTGCGCGAACTGTTCATCAACATGGCCGGCGCGGTGCAGAGCTTCTCCGTGCTGATCACCGATCAGGTGAGCGCCAACGCGGAGGACGCGGAGACCTTCCTGCTCACCGAGCTCTCGGCGGCCCGGATGAGCCGGGAGCACGTGGCCCGCCTGCTGCTGGAGAAGGTGCAGGAGCACCCGCGGCAGTGGCAGCTGCACGGGGCGCTGCTGGCCGAGGTCGACCGGTTCCTGGACGAGCTGGACGTCGAGAAGCGCTCGACCCGGCTCGCGGAGGAACTCGACCGGTACTCGCGCGAGCAGCGGGCCCGCCACCCGAGGCTGGACAAGGCCAAGCGCCGCGTCCGCCGGTACCGCCGCCGCCGCGGCGGCGGGCAGAGCCGCCGGCAGGCACTGACGAAACAGGACGTGGACGCGGCCTGAGCCGGAGGGTGCCGGGGGGCGCGGCCGGGCGACGCCCGGTCCTCGGCCGGGGACGCGGCATCTTGCGGACGGAATCCGGCCGCAAGTCCTTCTACGGTCGGGGCACCGGCGGCACACGGGCCCCGGCCCACGGGACACCACCCGGGCGCCGGCCCTGCCCCCGCCGGCCCGCCGACCGTACGAAGGGACTCACCCCGTGAACGCTCATCCCCCCGCGTCCTCCGGGACATCCAACACCCCCTCCGCGGCTTCCTCGCCCGCGCCCGGCGCCGTCCCACCGCGCGACCTGCCCGGTGAGCGCGGGGAGTTCCTGCGCAGCATGGCCGAGCAGCGGGCCAATCTGCTGATCACCGTCCGCGGTCTGGACGACGAGCGGGCCGCCCGGCGCACCACCGTCAGCGAACTGACCCTCGGCGGGCTGCTCCGCCACGTCGCCCAGGGGGAACGCGCCTGGATCCGGATTTTGGCCGACGGCGAGGGCAGGGCTCCGGAGGGCATGTTCGACATGGACCAGTACCGGATGCGGGAGGAGGACACCCTCGCCGCTCTGGTGGCCGACTACGAGGCCGCGGCACGGGTCACCGAGGAGACCGTGGCCGGCCTGCCCGGACTGGACGTCACCGTGCCGCTGCCGCACAGCCCGTGGGGACCGCCGGAGACGGTGCACTGGTCGGCCCGCCGCATCCTGCTCCACATCGTCCGGGAGACGGCGCAGCACGCGGGCCATGCCGACATGATCCGCGAGGCGCTGGACGGGGCGAGCACGACGGCCCGGATGGTCCCGCCGGGCTCGGTCGCGTGAGGGCCCGCCGCCCCGGTCACCCGCCGAAACCGGCGCGGGCGGCCCAGCCCGCGAGCTCCCGCCGGGCCTCCTCCCGCAGTTCCGGCGGCGCCGGGGCGGTGCCCTCGGCGACCAGCGCGAAGTGCAGCCGTCCGCCCGGTCCGCCGTCCTCCTCGCCGGCCGCCGGCGGTGAGAGCAGCAGCCGCCGGGCGTCCGTGCCGCCCGCCTGAGGGGCGGTGGCGACCGGGTGCCGGGCCGCGCGGCCGTCGGCGGCGTACGGGGGCGGCCCGGCGGCCGTCCCGAGGTCGGAGACGACCACGGTGCGCTCCGGGTCGAAGCCCCGGGGCAGGTGCAGTTCGGTGGGGGCCTCCTCCGCGCCGCCGTCCGGAGCGTCCGAGCGCCACACCAGCATCCCGTAGCGGCCGGAGCCGGTCAGCTCGGCGACGTGCGGCAGGTCGTCCGGGATCCGGTTCCAGGTCAGGGTGCGGTCCCCGTCGCGAGAGCGGTCCTCGTAGACGAAGGCCAGGGTGCGGCCGGAGACGGCGGTCGGGTAGAGCCGGTCGAGCAGGCGTTCGTCCTGGCGGAGCACCGGCTCGCCGGACGCGTCCCGTTCGACGGCGGAGAGGTCCTCGTCGTTCCAGGCGTCGCCCTCGGTGAGCACCTTGCCGGGGTTGCCGTTCATCAGTTCGCGGTGGCGGCCGCTGTAGAGGTCCCACTGCCACTGCTGGGCGGAGAGCACGGGACCGGACTCGGCGGCCCGCCGCCACCAGTCCCGGCCGGGGAGGCGGGAGTCGAGCGCCTGGTACATCGCCTTGAGGACGGTGGGCGCCTTGTCCGCCGTCAGCCCGTTGAGCGGGTGCCCGAACTCACTGACGACCGCGGGCACTCCGGTCGCCGCCGAGCGTTCGCGCACCTTTTCGAAGTCGCCGAGGTTCTGGCCGTCCCGCGCCTTGCCCGGCATGAGGACGCCGGAGATGGCCCGCTGATCGTAGAAGTGCGTGTTGAAGACGGAGCGGGGGCCGAGCCGCCCCGCGTCCAGGAAGCCCCCCTCCTCGTGCTGGAAGCCGATGTTGGAGTTCCAGAACATGTTCGGTTCGAGGAAGGCCGGCTTGTCCTGCCAGCCCGCGGCGTCCATGCGGGCGCGGAAGCGCTCGTAGAACGGCGCCAGGGTGTCCCGCTCCCAGGACCGGCTGTCCTCGCCGTCCTCGTAGGTGCCCGCGTAGGGCTCGTTGTACGGGTCGAAGCCGGCGATCCCCGCGAACTGGTCCCCGGTGAGGCGTTCCTTGAGGTGCGCCATGGTCTTCTCGGCGGTGGCCAGGAACGCGTCCTGCACGCCGAGGGGCCCGGCCTCCGTCTCCAGGACCCGGTTGTGCCAGAAGTCGCGGCTCGCGTCCATGACGGCCCGGTTCTGGGTGATGTTCTGCCCCCAGTGGACGCAGATGCCGCAGAACTCCCGCGGGTAGCCGCCGGCTTCGACGGCCCACCGGGGTGCGCCGTCGCCGGTGTACCAGCTGTCCTCGTGGAAGAGGTAGCGGGAGTGGAGATCCTGGTGGAAATCGGGGTAGACGCGCAGGCCCGCGTCGAGGAAGGCGCCCATCTGTTCGGTGACGGCGGCCAGGTACGCCTCGTCGACCCGGCCCGGCTCGGGTTCGGCGTACGCCCAGGAGAGCAGGAAGCGCACGGTGTTGCCGCCGGTGAGGTCCCGCAGCGCCTCGGCGGAGGCGCGGGCGTCGGCGGTGTTCGCGAAGGGCAGGCCGCGGTTCTCGTGCAGTTTGGTCTCGCCGGAGACGTTGAAGCCGCGCAGGACGACCTCCCGGCCGTGCCCGTCGGTGAACCGGGTGCCGTCCGGCGTCACCTCGGCGGCGGCACGGCCGTCGAACCAGAGTCCGCCGTCACCGGCCGCGGTCCCGGTGCCGGCGGCGGCGCTCTCCGTCCCGGCGGCTCTCGCGGCCGTGTCCGGGCCGTACAGCCCGGCCGTCATCAAGGCGCCGAGGACGATTCCGACCGCCCCGGCCCGCCGCCGTCCGCCGCCACGCCGTGTCCGCACACCGCTGACCACCATGGCCGCCACGATCAGGGCTTGCTGACGTACTGTCAAGAGTGCTTGCGGAAAAGCGGGTTACCGATGGTTATGGCTCGTCCACGGGCCCCCGGCCCGCCACTCGGCGCCGTTCCAGGCCGGCCGGCGCGGATCGTCCACCCGTACGACCACATCCGCGGCCTCCTCCGGACCCACCTCGTCCGCGTACCGCGCGAAGGCGGGCAGCGTCCACCGCTCCCCGGCGGGGGTGCGCCGCTCCAGCGCGCCGGGCGACAACCGCAGATGGACGGTCAGGTCGAACGGGAACCAGTGCCCCAGCAGCAGCGGGCCGTGCAGCACCAGTACCCCGCCGGGCGGGAGTTCGGTGTACGGGCTGCGGGTGGCCCGGTCGGTCTCCGGATCCCACAGATCGGGCAGTACCCGCCCGCTGCCGCCGGGGTCCAGCGGCCCGAAGACCTCCCGCCAGAGGGCGCCGGTGTCGAGCCGGTCCTCGTAGTACGCGTCGGGGTCCTCGCGCCCGGACTCGTACCGCAGCGAGGCGGGCCGCAGGAATCCCTCGGTGGAGACACCGCACACCGGGCGGCCGCGGAGGCGCAGGGCTCCGGCGAGCCGCGCCGCCGGCTCCCCGGGGGACGCCGCGGGGGCGCCGTCGATCGCGATCCGCTGCCACGGGCTGCCGTCCCGGCCGGTCTCCGCCGCCGCGACGCGCTCCGCGAGTGCCTCCGTCAGCCGTTCCCAGGTGATCGCTTCCATCCGCATACGGCCATCTTCCCCGCCCCTTCCGCCGTGCCCGGACGGGCCGGGCCGGACGAGCACGGGCCGGGAGGACGACCGCGACCCGGCCGGCTGACCGGATCGGTCCGCCGGCAGGCATGATGGTGTCTGTCGCGGGAGCCGTCGGAGGAGCAGGGTCGGGGTATGGACCACACCACCGGGAACACCTCGCACACCTCCCACACCGCGGACCCCGCGTACACCGCGTCCGCCGCCGCCCCCGCGTCCGCTTCCGCCGCCGCGAGCGCGCTGCTCGTCATCGACGTCCAGGAGTCCTTCCGGCAGCGGCCGGACTGGCGGGCCTCGTCCGACCCCGAGGTCGCCGGCCAGGTCGCCCGGCTGGTCGCCGCGGCCCGCGAGCGCGGCGAGTACGTCGTCTGGGTGCTGCACAGCGAGCCCGGCACCGGCACGGTGTTCGATCCGGAGCTCGGCCACGTACGGCTCATGCCGGGTCTGGAACCCGGGGCCGGGGAGCCCGTGCTGACCAAGACCGCGCACAACGTCTTCACCACCACCCCGCTTCAGCGGCTCCTCACCGCGCGCGGCGTCCGCGCCCTCACGGTCTGCGGCATCCGGACCGAACAGTGCTGCGAGACGACGGCACGGCTCGCCGCCGACCTCGGCTACGAGGTGACCTTCGCGATCGACGCGACCGCGACCACCCCGGTCGAGCACCGTGACGCGCCGCCCGGCCGCCCCCTCGCGGAGATCCTGGCCGATCCCCGCACCCTGACGACGGCCGAGATCATGACCCGCACCGAGTACGCGCTGGCCGGCCGCTTCGCGACCCTGCGCACCGTGGCCGAGCTGACGGCGGTGACCGGCGCGGAACCGGCCGCCGCGGCGGCCGCGGCAGTGGGCGAGCTGACCGGATCGTGACCCGTGTCGTCTTCCTGCTCGTGCCGGGGCTGCATCTGCTGGACCTCGCCGGTCCCGCACAGGTGTTCTCCACAGCCGCCGACCTCGGCCACGGCTACCGGCTCGCCTACGTGGCCGAGCGGGAGGACGTCCCCACGGCCCAGGGACTGCCACTGCACGCCGCCACCGCGTGGCCGGAGCTGAGCGCGGACGATCTCGTCCTCGTGCCGGGGTGGCGTACGTCCCTGGCCGCCCGCGGCGCCGGGTTCCTCAGCGCCCCGGTCCTCGGCCGCCTCGCCGCGCACCACGCGGCGGGCGGCACCGTGGCCAGCGTGTGCTCCGGGGCGTACGCGCTGGGGCGTGCGGGCCTGCTCGACGGACGCCGCTGCACCACGCACCACGAACTCCAGGACGAACTGGCCCGGCGCCATCCGCGCGCCACCGTCGAGCGCGACGTGCTCTACGTCGTCGACGAGCGGGTGGTGACCTCCGCCGGGATCGCCAGCGGCATCGACCTGGCGCTCCACCTGGTGGCCGTGCGGCACGGGCCGGCCGCCGCCGCCCGGGTGGCGCGCTCGATGGTCGTCCACACCCGCCGCAACGGCGACGAGCGGCAGAGCAGCGCCATGCTCCGGTACCGGGCCCACCTCAGCGACGTGGTCCACCGGGCCCAGGACGTGATCGACGCCCGGTTCACCGAGCCGCTGCCCCTGGCGGAGCTGGCCGCGGCCGCGGGCGTCAGCGAACGCACCCTCACCCGCCGCTTCGGAGCGGCGACCGGACTGACGCCGCTCCGCTACCAGCAGCGGCTGCGTGTCGAACGCGCCGAGCACCTGATCGGCCGGGGTGCGACCGTCGAGGCCGCCGCCCGGGCCGCCGGCTTCCAGGACGCCCGGATGCTGCGTCGGCTCCGCGGCAGGGAGGCGGCCCCGGGCGGGAGTGCGGCAGTCCCGAAGGCTCCGGCGGCGGCCGCGACCACGGTGCCGCCCGTTCCTTCCGCTCCGGCGGCTCCGTCCGCTCCTTCCGCCCCTTCCGCTCCGGCGGCTCCCGCGGCCGGCCCGGAGCGCCCGCCTCACGGCCGGAGGCCGCTCCACGCCCAGCGGTAGCGCTTGACGTCACTGCGCAGCAGCCCCGGAAAGCTCTGCACCCGGCGCCACCCCTCGGTGGCGGAGCCCACGCCGTCACCCGGCGCGGCGAGGGCGTCGGCGTGCGCCTCTTCGCTCGTCCACTCCGCGTAGTTGAGCACCCGGGTGCCGTCCGTGCTCAGGAAGAAGTTCGCGGAGATGCCGCCCGGACGGGACCGCGGTTCCCCGTCCAGGGCCTCGAACACCGTGTCGACCCAAGCGCGTTGCCGGGCGCGGTCCGGGCCGTCGAACTCCACGTCCACGAGGACGACACAGCCGGGCACGGCGCCCGGATCGCGCAGCGAACGGCTGCGGTACAGCTCGTACGCCGCGATGCCGACCCGTTCGATTCCGGGGACGGCGGCGTCGATCTCGTCGTTCCGCTCCTCCCGGTGGGTCCGGACGAAGGCGTGGTAGGCGGCCTTGTCCGTCCACTGCGAGTGGTGCAGCAGGGTGTCGCCGTCGGTGCCCGTGTAGACGTGGTAGGCGAGCAGGTCGCGGGTGGGCCAGGGGCGTTCCGCCCAGGTGGCGGCGACGGCCGCCACGACGGCCCGCTGCCGCTGCGGGGTGCCGACCCGCCAGGTGCTGAAGAAGCGGGCGCCGGCGTCGGGGCGGGCGATGTCGGGCCGGTGGGGGGCGGAGCGCGGGTGCGCGGCGGTCATGGGTGGTCCTCCGTGGTGGTCGCGGGCCGGGGCCCTGTGGGGCACGCCGTTCGCGTGCCGGCGACCACCACCCTCAGACATCAACCAAGCTTGAGGTCAAGCGAGTTCGGAGGGACACCCGCACCCCGGCCACCACGCGGGCGGCCGGGGACCGCACCGCCGCCCCGGACCCTCGGACCCGCCGCCCCTTCCACCCCTTCCGCGCCTTCCGTCCCTTCCGTCCGTCCGCCCCCTCACGTCTCGTCCCCCGCATGGAACCCCGCCGCGAAGTCGTCCGCGAGCAGCGTGATGGTGGCGCGCCCCTCGACCCGTGCCAGCCAGTCCTGCGGCAGCCGCAGGTCCCCGTGGTGGGCGCCGAGGAGGTTGCCGCAGACGGCGCCGGTGGAGTCGCTGTCACCCGAGTGGTTGACGGAGAGCAGCAGGGCCTCGCGGACCGCCTCCCCGGAGACGGCCGCCGGACCGCCGGTCCCGCGCCGCTCCGGGGTGTGGACCAACACGCAGTACACGGCGATGGCCAGCGCCTCCTCGGCGATCCAGCCGCCGCCGAGTGTCTCCACCCGCTCCGGGCCCGGAGCGGCGCCGCGGTCCGCCGCGAGGTCAAGTGCGGCGCCGAGGGCGGCCGTCGTCTCCTCGTGGCCCGGATACCGGGCGAGGAGGCGGAGCGTCAGCAGCACGGCGGCCTCCGGGCTCTCGCCGTACAGCAGATGGTGGACGATCGCCGCCAGGGCGCCGGCCGCGTAGGAGCCGGTGGGATGGCCGTGGGTGATCTGCGCGCAGCGGGCCGCCAGTTCGAAGGACGCGCGCGGCCCGGCGCCGGTGAGGCCGAAGGGAGCGGAGCGCATCACCGTGCCGCAGCCCTTGGACTCCGGGTTGACCGGGCCGGGCTCGCCGCGCAGCTCACCGGCCGGGTCGGGCGCATACGCGTGTTCGAGGCCCGAGAGGCAGGCGTTGCCGGGTGCGCGCCGTGCGTACAGCCACCGCTCCTCGCGGAGCCTCCCGGTGCGGTGCGTGAGCCCGTCAGCGGCCGGCGGCCCATCGTGGCGCTGGGTGTCCAGCCAGCGCAGATAGGCATCGCGTACCAGTTCGGTACCGGCGCCCGCGAGGCCCCCCGCGGCCGCCCGCTCACGGGCCCGCATCAGGCCCTCGGCCGTGAAGAGCGTCATCTGGGTGTCGTCGGTGACCGTGCCGGCCGGTGCGCCGCGGCCGGCGGCCACCAGGCCGCGCAGACCGTGCGACCCGTGCGCGGCGCGGATGCGGTCCGTGGACAGGAACTCCACCGGATTGCCCAGCGCATCCCCGACGGCACCGCCCAGCAGGCACCCCCGGATCCGGGCCCGTACCGCCACCGCCCCGCTCCAGGACCGGTCTTCCATGTCCGCCACCCCCACCTGGTGTGTCCGTCGCTCGAACGGCCATCCTGCCAGGCGCGCACGCCCCGCCCGGCGGCAACGGGGCTCCTCAGGCCGGAGGCTTCCGGGTGACGAGCTGGAAGATCCGCGCCAGATGGGGATACGGCGGCCGGCCGGTCACCGCCAGCTCCAGCCGCTCCAGTTCCGCGTAGAACGCCGGGTCGCGCTTGCGTTCGTCGTCCGCGATGACGTCGCAGAAGCTGCGGATGCCGTAGTGGTGGACGTCCGTACAGCCGAGCGACTCCAGGACGGGGATCACCTCCTCGGCGGTGTGCAGGACCAGCTCGGTGTCGAACGTCCGGGTGCGGTCCCGGCGTACGTCCAGCGCGGCGAGCGCGGCGGCCGGGTCCAGCTCCCGGACCGCCCGGTCGAAGGGCCCGGAGTGCCGGTTGAACGCCATCACGGAGAGCAGTCCACCGGGCCGCAGCGGGGCGAGGGCCGCGCGCAGCACGGCTTCGACGTCCTCCCGGTACTGCAGCAGGTTGTGGCAGACGACCAGGTCGTGCACCGGACGCGTCTGCTCCCCCGGGAGCCGCAGGACGTCCGCCTCGACCGTGTCCACCAGCGCGGCGACGCCGGCCGCGGCGGCGCGTTCCCGGGCGCGGGCGAGCATCGCGGGGGTGAAGTCGGCGATCGTCACGTGATGCCCGCGCAGCGCCAGCCGGATCGCGTCACCGCCGTCGGCCCCGGCCAGGTCGAGCACGCGCAGCGGCCGGCCTCCGGCACGGGGCGGACTCCCGGTGTGGCGGGCGAGATTGGCCTCGGCGAGGGTGTAGCGCAGCCGGCCGCCGGGGCTGTCCTGCCACCGCTGCCACGCCTCCATCGCCGCGTCGAACTTCCCGGCGGATACGGACATCCCCCGACCGTAGCCGACACCGGGGCCCGCTCTGCCCCGTTGTCCGTCACCGGTGCGAGACTGACGGCCATGCAGAAGCTCTCTCTCGACGCACAGGCCCGCGAACACCTGGCACGCGCCGCCAACTCCTCCGCCGGACGCAGCGCCGACACCCTCTACGGCGGTCACGAACACGTCCTGCGGCAGACCCTTCTCGCCCTGACCGCCGGCAACTCCCTCTCGGAGCACGAGAACCCGGGCGAGGCCACCCTCCAGGTGCTCCGCGGCCGGGTGCGGCTGCACAGCGGCGACGAGCACTGGGACGGCCGCGACGGCGATCTGCTCGTCATCCCGCAGGCCCGGCACAGTCTGGAGGCCCTGGAGGACTCCGCGGTCCTGCTGACCGTCGCCAAGCCCGGCTGACCGGCCGACCGGCTGTGAGCACCCAGGCGCCCCTGCTGACGTTCGGTCACGGCACGGCCGGCCGCGACCGGCTGACCGGGCTGCTGCACGGCGCCGGGGTGACGGCGGTGGTGGACGTACGGACGGCCCCCGGCAGCCGCCGCAACCCGGACGTCGCCCGGGACGCCCTCGCGGTGTGGCTGCCGGGCGAGGCCGGCATCGGCTACCGCTGGGAGCCCCGGCTCGGCGGCTTCCGCCGGGCCGCGCCCGGCTCCCCCGACACCTTCTGGCGGAACGCGTCCTTCCGGGGGTACGCGGGCCACACCCGCCACCCGGACTTCCTCGCCGCCATGGACGAACTGCTGCGCAAGGCGGCCGCCGCCCGCACGGCGGTGATGTGCGGTGAGTCGGTGTGGTGGCGCTGCCACCGGCGGCTGATCGCCGACTTCGCCGTGCTGGCCCGCGGCGTGCCGGTGCTGCACCTCTCCCACGACGGCCGCCTCACCGCACACCCGCCCACCCCGGGAGCACGCCTGCGCGAGGACGGCCTCCTGGTCTACGACCGCACCGACGCGGACGGGGCGAGCGGTGAGGACGTCCGGTGAAACCCACCCGGCCGTCGGCTCCGGACGACGTACGGATGCACACCGTGGCCCCGCGAGCCACACGCCCGGAACGCCCTCACACGGGTGATCCGTCCCCTGGCCGCGATATCCACCGCCGGCGCGATCAACCGCGCCGAACAGGCGGGCAGGCGGGGGCGGAGCGGTGGCCGCCGCCGGCAGCGGCAAGGCCGGCGTCAGCCACCGAAGCCCGCGGCGGCGAGGTAGTCCGGCCGGGGGTCGAGGGCCGCGGCGAGGCGGAAGTGCCGGGTGGCCTCGGCCGGGCGGTCGGCGCGCTGCAGGGTGCGGGCCAGCGCGAAGTGCGCGAAGGCGTTGTCCGGTTCGCGCTCCAGGACGACCTGGAACTCCAGCTCGGCCGGGCGGAGCTGGGCGGCGTGGAAGAAGGCACGGGCGCGCAGCAGCCGGGCCGCGGTGTTCTCCGGGTGGGCCGTGACGACGGAGTCCAGCAGCTTGACGGCGCCCTGCGGGTCGCGGGCGGCCAGCAGCTGCTCGGCGGCACGGTACTGGATGACGGTGTTCTCGGGGGTGCGCGCGGTCACGGTCTCTCCTTCCCGGAGCGGGCGGCGGCGCGGCGGCCGCGGCGAGCTCCGTACGGTCTCCCACAACACCGGCCCCGGGGCCGTCATTCCCGCGCGGCGGCAACCGTGGTGCCCCGGTGGCCCGCCCCGGCCCCGCGGGGTCCGCGGGGTCCGCTCAGCCGTCGGCGGTGCGCGTGGCCCGCTCGCGCCGCAGGAGTTCTTCCCACACCGCCCTGACCTGGGGTTCCAGCGCCTCGATCGGGCCGTCGTTGTCGATGACCAGATCGGCGACGGCCTTGCGCTGCTCCCGGCCGGCCTGCGCGGCCATCCGGGAGCGCGCCTCCTCCTCCGACATGCCGCGCCGCCGCACGAGCCGGCCGAGCTGGGTCTCCGGGGCGGCGTCGACCACGACGACCAGGTCGTAGAGCGGGGCGAGTCCGTTCTCGGCGAGCAGCGGGACGTCGTGGACGACGACGGCGTCCTCGCCCGCGGCGGACTCCAGTTCGGCGGAACGGGCGCCGACGAGCGGGTGCACGATCGCGTTGAGCGCCTTGAGGCGCTCGGGGTCGGCGAAGACGACACCGCCGAGCCGGGGCCGGTCCAGGGCGCCGTCCTCCGTGAGGATCTCCGGGCCGAACTCGGCGACGACCGCCGCCAGACCGGGGGTGCCGGGCTCGACGACCTCCCGCGCGATCTTGTCGGCGTCCACGATCACCGCGCCGTACGAGGCGAGGAGCCGGGACACCTCGCTCTTGCCCGCGCCGATACCGCCGGTCAGACCCACCTTCAGCATGAGGTCAGCCTACCGGGCGGTACGGGGCGCGGACGGCGGCGTCCGGCGGCGGTCAGCCGTCGTTGCCCTCGCGCTCGGCGAGAAAGCGTTCGAACTCCCCGGCCAGTTCCTCCGCCGACGGCAACGGGGTCGCCTCGGCGACGAGATTGCCGCGGGTCTCGCCCCCGGCGGCGGCGTCGTACTGGTGCTCCAGTCCCTGGACGAGCGCCACCAGCTCCTCGTCCCCCTGCCCGAGCTGGCGTTCGATCTCGGCCTGGGTGCGGTGCGCCTCGCTGCGGAGCGCGTGCGCCACCCCGGGCAGCACGAGTCCGGTGGCCGCCGTGACGGCCTCCAGCACGGTGAGCGCCGCGTCGGGGTAGGGCGAGCGGGCGAGGTAGTGCGGTACGTGGGCGGCGACGCCCAGCACGTCGTGACCGGCCTGCGCGAGCCGGAACTCGACCAGCGCCTCGGCGCTGCCGGGCACCTGCGCCTCCTCGAAGAGCCCGCCGTGGCCCGGCACCAGGTCCACCCGGTTGCCGTGCGGGGTGATGCCGACGGGCCGGGTGTGCGGCACGCCCATGGGTATGCCGTGGAAGTTCACCGAGAGCCGGACGCCGAGACGTTCGACGATCTGCCGGACGGCCGCGGCGAACCGCTCCCACTCGACATCCGGTTCGGGGCCGGCGAGCAGCAGGAACGGCGCGGCGGTGGCGTCCCGCACCAGGTACAGCTCCAGCTTCGGCGTGTCGTAGGCGGTCCAGCGGTCGCGCTCGAAGGTGAGCAGGGGGCGCCGGGCCCGGTAGTCGATGAGCCGGTCGGCGTCGAACCGGGCCACGGTCTGCCGGGGCAGGCCGTCGAGCAGCCGCTCCACGATCTGGTCGCCGGTGTCGCCCGCGTCGATGTACCCCTCGAAGTGGTACAGCATCGTGAGCCCGGCCGAGTCCCGGGTGTTCAGCGCGTCGGCGGCCGGGAGCCCGTCCGGGTCCCACGTGTACAAACTCTGGGGATCCTGCACAGTCCGTTCCTCCTCGTTCCTGTGCGGTCAACACCGGCCGCGGTACCCGCATTCCCCCCGCACGGACCGGACCGCCCCGGCCGGGCGCCGGGCGCCTGAAGCCGGGACGCGGCGAGGCCCGCTCCCCCGAAGGGGAACGGGCCTCGCCGTTCGGCTGTCCGGCCTGCCGGCCGGGACGACCTGGTTGACCGGGCGTCAGCTCTGTCCGCCGGCCAGCTTCTCGCGGAGCGCCGCCAGCGCCTCGTCCGACGCCAGGGCGCCGGAGTTGTCCGCGGACTCGGAGGAGTACGAACCGCCACCGGCCGCACCGCCACCGCCGGTACCGGCGCCGGCACCCGGGGCCGGGGCGGCAGCGCCCTCGGCCGCGGCCTGCTCGTCGGCCTCGCGGGACTTGACGACCTGCGCCTGGTGCTGCTCGAAGCGCTGCTGCGCCTCGGCGTACTGGCGCTCCCACTCCTCGCGCTGCTTCTCGTAACCCGGCAGCCAGTCGTTGGCCTCCGGGTCGAAGCCCTCGGGGTAGATGTAGTTGCCCTGGTCGTCGTAGGACGCGGCCATGCCGTACAGGGTCGGGTCGAACTCGACCGCCGTCGGGTCGGCACCGAAGGCCTCGTTGGCCTGCTTCAGCGAGAGGCTGATGCGGCGGCGCTCGAGGTCGATGTCGATGACCTTGACGAAGATCTCGTCGTTGACCTGGACGACCTGCTCCGGGATCTCCACGTGGCGCTCGGCCAGCTCGGAGATGTGCACCAGGCCCTCGATGCCCTCGTCGACGCGGACGAACGCGCCGAACGGGACGAGCTTGGTGACCTTGCCGGGGACGACCTGGCCGATCTGGTGGGTCCGGGCGAACTGCTGCCACGGGTCTTCCTGGGTCGCCTTCAGCGACAGGGAGACGCGCTCGCGGTCCATGTCGACGTCCAGGACCTCGACCGTGACCTCCTGGCCGACCTCGACGACCTCGGAGGGGTGGTCGATGTGCTTCCAGGACAGCTCGGAGACGTGGACCAGACCGTCGACGCCGCCGAGGTCCACGAAGGCGCCGAAGTTGACGATCGAGGAGACGACGCCGGAGCGCACCTGGCCCTTCTGGAGGGTGGTGAGGAAGGTCTGGCGGACCTCGCTCTGCGTCTGCTCCAGCCAGGCACGGCGGGACAGGACCACGTTGTTGCGGTTCTTGTCCAGCTCGATGATCTTCGCCTCGAGCTCCTTGCCCACGTAGGGCTGGAGGTCGCGGACGCGGCGCATCTCGACGAGGGACGCCGGGAGGAAGCCACGGAGGCCGATGTCGAGGATGAGACCACCCTTGACGACCTCGATGACCGTACCGGTGACGATCCCGTCCTCTTCCTTGATCTTCTCGATCGTGCCCCAGGCGCGCTCGTACTGGGCGCGCTTCTTCGAGAGGATCAGGCGGCCTTCCTTGTCCTCCTTCTGGAGAACCAGGGCCTCGATCTCGTCACCGACGGCCACGACCTCGTTCGGGTCGACGTCGTGCTTGATCGAGAGCTCGCGGGAGGGGATGACGCCTTCGGTCTTGTAACCGATGTCGAGCAGGACCTCGTCCCGGTCGACCTTCACGATCACGCCGTCGACGATGTCGCCGTCGTTGAAGTACTTGATCGTCTCATCGATCGCGGCGAGGAATTCTTCCTCGGAACCGATGTCGTTGACCGCCACCTGCGGGGTGGTGCGGGTTGCCTCGGTGCTGCTCGTCATGTGGGAAAGGGCTCCGGTACGGACATGGTGTCGTAGATACTGCTACGCCGAGAACCCGTATCGCACTGCCGAAGCCGGACAGCCCTGGAACGCCCTACTTCCTGGGGAAGAACCGGCGTCCCGACGACCGAGGGGACATGCAACAGATGCGAGCGCGACCTGCTCTGTCTGAGGCGCGCAGGCCCGCAGCGCAACTTGTAGCATACGGGGGCAGCCGGACAGGGTCAATGCACGAAGAGCGCAGGATGGGTGGAAACTCCCAAACCCGGCAGATATCCGCTCACGGCAGAACCGCACCATGCGCGCCCGCACGGCCCCGACGGGAGCCGCCGGCACCGCGTGGCGGCGGGTTGGACGGAAGACTACGACGACGGGCGCGATGAACCAAGAGGACGGACCAGAAGCGACGGCGACCCGGCGCGCCACCGGCGAGGCGGAGAGCAGCCGGGCGAACCGCGGCTGGTGGGACCGGAACGCCGACGAGTACCAGGACGAGCACGGGGCCTTCCTCGGCGACGACCGTTTCGTCTGGGGCCCGGAGGGCCTGGACGAGGCCGAGGCCGCCCTGCTGGGGCCGGCCGCCGGGCTCCGGGGCCGGGACGTGCTGGAGATCGGGGCCGGCGCGGCCCAGTGCTCCCGGTGGCTGGCGGCACAGGGCGCGCGGCCGGTGGCCCTCGACCTCTCGCACCGCCAGCTGCGGCACGCCCTGCGGATCGCCTCCGGCACGGACGGTGCGGGTGGTGCGGACGGGGAGCCGGGCGCCGGGGGAACCGCCGGGGGTGCCTCCGGCCCTCCCGACACGGGTCCGGCGGCGGGCGGGGCCTCCGGTGCGGGCCCGGTTCCCGCCGGCCCGGTGGCGCTGGTCCAGGCCGATGCCGGGGCGCTGCCGTTCGCCGACGGCTCCTTCGACCTGGCGTGCTCGGCCTACGGGGCGATCCCGTTCGTCGCCGACCCGGTGCGGGTGATGCGGGAGGTGCGCCGGGTGCTGCGGCCGGGCGGACGGTGGGTCTTCTCCGTCACGCACCCGCTGCGGTGGGCCTTCCCCGACGAGCCGGGGCCGGAAGGGCTGTCGGTCGCCGCGTCGTACTTCGACCGCACGCCCTACGTCGAGGAGGACGAGCGGGGGAACGCCGTCTACGTGGAGCACCACCGCACGGTCGGCGACCGGGTACGGGACGTGGTCGCGGCGGGTTTCCGGCTGGTGGACCTGGTCGAGCCGGAGTGGCCGGACTGGAACACCCAGGAGTGGGGCGGCTGGTCCCCGCTGCGGGGGCGGCTGATCCCGGGCACGGCGATCTTCGTCTGCACGCGGGACTGAGGCGGCGAGGGCTCGCCCCGCTCTCTCTCGCCCGGCCGGGTGCCGGGTGCCGGGGTAGCGCCCGGCATCCGGCGGGAGCAGGGGATGCCGGCACGCGTCACGGTGCTTCCTCCGGGCCACGGCGGGGAACACCGGGGCGCGGCACTCGGCGGCGCACGGGACGGGACGCCTCTCGCGGAGCGCCGGGCCCGGGGCGGCGGCCGGCGCCGCCGCGGCCGGGCCGTCGCCGGGCGTGTGCCCCGGGCCCCGCCCGGGGCCGCGGGCCGGCCGCCCGGTCCGGGAGACTGGGGGCGTGATCCGGACCGACGCCCTGTTCGACCTGCCCGTCCGCACCGCCGTCCCCGAGCTGCTGGAAGCGCTCCGGGAGCGCGGCGCCGCCGTGCTCGAGGCCCCGCCCGGCACCGGCAAGACGACCCTGGTTCCGCTGGCGCTGGCCGGACTGGTGCCCGGGCTCGCCCCCGGCGGCGTCCCGGAGCCGCGGCGGGTGCTGGTGGCCGAGCCGCGCCGGATGGCGGTGCGGGCGGCCGCGCGCCGCATGGCCTGGCTGCTGGGCGAGGACGTGGGCGGCCGGGTCGGCCTCACGGTGCGCGGTGAGCACCGGGCCGGCCGGGAGACCGTCGTGGAGGTGGTCACGACGGGTGTGCTGCTCCAGCGGCTCCAGCGCGACCCGGAGCTGCCCGGGGTGGACGCCGTCCTGCTCGACGAATGCCATGAGCGGCATCTGGACGCCGACACCGCCGCCGCCTTCCTGCTGGACGTCCGGGCGGCGCTCAGGCCCGGGCTGTGGCTGGTGGCGGCCTCCGCGACGACGGACGCCGCCGCCTGGTCGCGGCTGCTCGGCGGCCAGGAGGGCGGGGGTCCGGCGCCGGCCGTACGGGCGGAGGGCCGGGCGCACCCGGTGACGGTCGCGTACGCGCCACCGCCGCGGCCGGTGCGCCCGCCGCACGGCACCCGCGTCGACCCGGCGCTGCTGGAGCACGTCGCCGCGACCGTGCGGACCGCGCTGCGGGAGACGGACGGCGACGTGCTGTGCTTCCTCCCCGGTGTCGGGGAGATCGCGCGGGTCGCCGGAATGCTGGGCGGTCTCGGAGCCGAGGTGCTGCACCTGCACGGGCAGGCCCCGGCGGCCGTCCAGGAGGCGGTGCTGCGCGGGGGCGGGGAGCGGCGGCGGGTGGTGCTGGCCACGTCGGTCGCCGAGTCCAGCCTGACGGTGCCGGGGGTGCGCACGGTCGTGGACTCCGGACTGGCACGGGAGCCCCGGATGGACCACGGGCGCGGGCTGGGGGCGCTGACGACCGTACGGGTCTCGGCCGCGTCCGCCGTCCAGCGGGCGGGGCGCGCCGGGCGCGAGGCGCCGGGCCGGGCCTACCGCTGCTGGGCGGAGGCCGAGGACGGGCGGCTGCCGCGCAGTCCGTCGCCGGAGATCGCGGTGGCGGACCTGGCGCCGTTCGCGCTGCACGCCGCCTGCTGGGGCGATCCCGACGCGTCGTCGCTCGCCCTGCCGGATCCGCCGCCGGCCGGGGCGATGGCGGCGGCGCGGGAGGTGCTGACCGCGGTCGGGGCGGTGGACGAGAACGGCCGGCCGACGGAACGGGGCCTCCGGATGGCCCGGCTGGGCCTGCATCCGCGCCTGGCGCGGGCGCTTCTGGACGGCGCGCGGGAGGTGGGTGCGCGCCGGGCCGCGGAGTTGGTGGCCCTGCTGTCGGAGGAACCGCCGCGTGCGCTCGGGGACGATCTCGCGGCGGTGTGGCGTGCGGTGCGCGGAGGCGGCGGACACCGGGACGGCGGCGGGCGGAGCGGGCCGGGTGGCCAGGGCGGTCAGGGTGGCCAAGGCGGTCAGGGCGGTCAGGGCGCTTACGCGGCGCGCTGGCGGCGCGAGGTGCGGCGTCTGGAGAGCGCCGTGGACGCGGGCGGCCGGGCGGCCGGGGACGGCGGCGGAAGCGGCGGTGGGGCGCTCTCGGACGACGGGGCCGCCGGGCTGGTGGCCGCGCTCGCGTTCCCGGAGCGGGTGGCGCGGCGGCGCGGGACGGGCACGTATCTGATGGCCTCGGGCACCGGAGCCGAACTGGGCCAGGGCTCGCGGCTGGGGACCGCCGAGTGGCTCGCCGTCGCCGCCGCCGACCGGCCGGTCGCGGCGGCATCGGCGCGGATACGGCTGGCCGCGGTCATCGGCGAGGAGACCGCACGGTGGGCTGCCGCGCCGCTGTACGCGGCCGGGGAGGAGGTCGTCTGGTCGGCGGAGCGCGGCGATGTCGTGGCGCGCCGGGTGGAACGGCTGGGGGCGCTCGAACTCTCCGCGCGCCCCCTGTCCTCCCCGGACGGAGCCGCCGTGCGGGCCGCGCTGCTGGACGGTCTGCGGCGGGAGGGGCCGGGGCTGCTGCGCTGGTCGCGGGAGGCCGCGCAGCTGCGGGAGCGGATGGCGTTCCTCCACCGGGAGCTGGGGGACCCCTGGTCCGATGTCTCCGACGCGGCCCTGCTGGCGCCCGGCCGTGTGGAGGAGTGGCTGGGGCCCGCACTGGAGAGGGCACGGCGGCGGGCCGATCTGGAGCGTACCGACGCGGGCCGGGCCCTGTCCCATCTGCTGCCGTGGGCCACGGGTGAGGCCGCCCGTTTCGACGAGCTGGCGCCGGAGCGGATCGCGGTGCCGAGCGGTTCCCGCGTCCGGATCGACTACGGCGGCCCGCAGCCGGTACTGGCCGCCAAACTCCAGGAGTTGTTCGGCTGGCAGGAGACACCGCGGATCGCGGGCGGCCGGGTGCCGCTGCTGGTCCACCTCCTCTCCCCCGCCGGACGCCCGGCGGCGGTGACCGCGGATCTGGCGTCCTTCTGGCGCGAGGGCTACCGCTCCGTACGCGCCGAGCTGCGCGGACGCTATCCGAAGCACCCGTGGCCGGAGGACCCGGCCGCGGCGGAACCCACCCGGCGCTGAGGCGGGCATTCCGGCGGTGAGGCGTCTCCGCCGGAACGGGCCGGCGGGAGGGAGACCTCCGCCACCGGAGTTCCGGGGAGGCCACGCCGGAGGACGCGTCCCGAGTCATGGTGCGGCGCGCCGCGAGCGAGTCCGTGCACGGCCGTGCTGCGGGGCGTCGTGGCGCCCCGCAGCCGGGGCGGGCCCGCCGCCGCCCGTATGCACTGGTCCGCAGCACCGGTCACAGCAGGCCCGCGGGCATCGCCCGGCCGGTTCACGGCCGCGCCGGAGGGGCACCGGGCAGACCCGGGCCCCGGGGGAGGGTCGCGCGGCCGGCCCGTGAACGGATGTGCCCGGCCGCCGTAGGGGGCGGCCGGGCTCCGGGAGCGGACGCACGGGGTGGTGGTGTCGCCCGCGGTCTCAGAAGGACGTCAGCCGGGCCAGCGCGGCTCCGAGGACCGAACCGGTCGAGGAACTCGGCTCCGGCTCGGGGGCCTTCTGCTCTCCGGCGTCCTCGTCGGCGCAGGGGTCGTCGCCGGGCTCGCCGCTGGGCGATGCCGAGGGCGACCCGCTGCCGCTGGGGGTGGGCGTCGGGCTGGCGGAGCCCGAGCTTCCGCTCGGTGAGGGGGAGACCGACTCGGTGGGGCACTCGGCGGGAGGCGTGCTCTCCTCGTCCTCCGGCTGGGACTGCGAGGGGGACGCGGACGGGGACGAGCTCGCGGAGGAGGAAGGACTCCCTCCGGGGCTGATGGTTCCGCCGCCGGTGGCGGTGGCGGTGGGCGAGCCGGACCTGGTCGGCGTGCCGGTTTCGTCGTCCTTGCCGCCGGAGCCCTTGCCCGGGTCCTCGTTCCGCTGCTTCCCCGAGCCGTTGTCCTTGCCGTCACCGGAACCGGAGTCGTCCTTCTGCGAACCGCCCCGGCCGCCGGAGCCGCCGGCCCCGCCGCCGTCCGAGGCGCCGGCGCCGGGGGTGCGGGGCAGGACACCGGTGCCGTCGGGCACCTCGTGCGTGCCCTTGCGGTAGAACTCCAGCCAGGACAGGACCGTGCGCAGATACTCCCGCGAGCGGTTGTAGCCGAGGATGGCGGCCTCGAGATCGGCCGGCTCCGACAGATCGCGGTTGCCGGCGCAGAGGTAGCGCCCGGCGGCGAGCGCCGCGTCGTAGATGTTGTTGGGGTCCTTCGCGCCGTCGCCGTTGCCGTCGGCGCCCCATCGCATCCAGGTCTCCGGGATGAACTGCATCGGGCCGACGGCCCGGTCGTGCACGGTGTCGTTGTCGTACGTGCCGCCGTCGGTGTCCGAGATGTTGGCGAAGCCGTTGCCGTTGAGCTGCGGGCCGAGGATGGGCTTGAGGGTGGTGCCCTCGGCGTCCACGGCTCCGCCACCGGCCTGTCCGGATTCCACCTTGCCGATCGCGGCGAGCAGTTCCCAGGGGAGGTTGCAGCCCGGGTTGGTGTCGGCGAGCGACGCCTCGGCCCTCTTGTACGCGGCGAGGACGGTGGCCGGTATGCCGGAGTCCGGGTCCCCGGCACCCGGCAGGTCTATGGAGGCGCCGGGCTTGTCCGGGGTCTGCAGCGGCGGCAGTTCCGTGTGGTAGGGCGATCCGCCGTCGATGGGGTGGTCGTCGGAGGGCGCACCGGCGGGCACGTCGGGGTCCTTGAACGGCAGGGTTCCCGGGGCCTGAGAGGCGGTCAGCGCCGCCATCGCCACCGCCGCGATGGCTGTCGAGGCCGCTCCCCTGCGAAGCCGTCGGCCGATGTGCGCTGCCATGCTGCGTCCCTCCCCTGGACCCCGGGCGGAATCGCCGCCCCTCCGACACCACTCGCGCCGTGCGCCGTCGGACAGCCTTCTCTGATGACGGTCTTCCCGGCAACTGCCGCGACACTACGGCAACTTCTGGCCCGAGGTCACCGCCTCCCGGGCATGTTTCACCACATTCGCACCATCGGGCCGTGCGGAGACGGACCGCCCGGCTCCGGCAGGGCTGTCCGGTGGCCCCGGGGCGGCCACGCCCGGGGAGCGGCCGATGGCCGCGCGTGCCGGGCGCGGCCCCCGTCGTGGTCCGTTCCGCGGCCGGTCGTGGCCGTGCCGTGCCGGCGCCGGACGGGCGCCGCCCGCGCCGGGCACGCGAGTCATGGAGCGGACCGCGGCGGCCCCGCGGAGGTGACCCGGCTCTCCCCGGGCGGCGCGAACCCCGGGGTGCGGCCCGGCGTCTGTACTCTCCGGACGTTCCGTACCGATCAAGGGGGACCATGCCGTTCACACTCAGCCACGCGGCGGCCGTACTGCCGGTGATCCGGCGTACCGGGCGGGCGCGCGGGCCGCTGGTGGCATCGGCCCTCGTCGCAGGTTCGTTCGCACCGGACCTGACGTACTTCGCGGACTCCGTGCTGCCCGGCGCCATGGCCTTCGGCGAGGTCACCCACTCCCCGCTCGGGGTGCTGACCGTGGACGTCCTCCTCGGCGCGCTGCTGGCCGGCTGCTGGCTGGTCCTCCGCGATCCGCTGGTGGGACTGGTGCCGCCGGCCTGGCGGGGGCGGGTGTACGGGCTGGTGCGCGGACGGCCGTGGCGGGGCCGGCCGGTGCTGCCGCAGGCCCTGTGGTTCTGGGTGTCGGCGGCGCTCGGCGCCACCACGCACGTGGTGTGGGACGCGTTCACGCACGCCGACCGCTGGGGTGTGCGGCTGCTGCCCGTGCTCGGCGAGATGACGGCGGGTTTCCCGCTCTACTACTACGCGCAGTACGGGGGTTCGGCCCTGGCGCTGGCCGGTACGGCGGCGTTCCTGGTGTCGGCGGTACGGCGGTCGCCGGACGCGGCGCTGCCGGTGTCCGTGCCGCGCCCGGGGGCGTCCGGGCGGCTGATCGTGGTGGTGCTGCTCGCGCTGTGCGCGTCGGCGGGTGCCGTGCACCGCTGTCTGCGCATGAACGCCGCCACCGGCTGGGACTACAACCTCGTCAACTACACGCCCACCGCCATGTTCGGCGCGGGGGCGGGCCTGGCGGCCGGCCTCGTGGTCTACACGGTGACGGTCCGGGCGCGCCGGTGGTGGGGTCCGGCCGGTGAGCCGCGGCGGACGGGAGCCGCCGACGGCCCGCGCGAGGCCGCCGCCGTGCCGGCCGGCAGGGCCGGTGGCGGAACCTCCGACGGCGGGACGGCCGGGAGGACGGGGCGCGGAAGCCCGCGCTGAGGCCACCGGAGGCACGACCGGTGGCCGTGCCCGGGGCTCCCGGGCACGGCGGACTCCCGGCCCGGCCGTGCCGGGCGGCACAGCCGCCGCCCGGCACGGCCTCCGCCCGGGGACACCCGGGGCCGGCCGGGGACCCCCCGGGGACGGCTGACCCGGCCCGCCGTCAGTGGGCGGCCGACTCCCAGTCCGCCCCGAAGCCGACGGCCACGTCCAGCGGCGCCCGCAGGTCGGCGGCCCCGGCCATCTCGCGGCGGACCAGCTCCTCCACCGGGCCGCGCTCGCCGTGCGCCACCTCCAGCACGATTTCGTCGTGCACCTGGAGCAGCATCCGGGATTCCAGCTTCTGCTCCGCCAGCGCCCGGTCGACCCGCAGCATCGCGACCTTCACGATGTCGGCGGCGGTCCCCTGGATGGGGGCGTTGAGCGCCATCCGCTCGGCGGCCTCCCGGCGCTGCCGGTTGTCGCTGTTGAGGTCGGGCAGATAGCGGCGGCGGCCCAGGATCGTCGAGGTGTAGCCGCTGGCCCTCGCCTCCTCCACCACCCGGTGGAGGTAGTCCCGGACCCCGCCGAAGCGCTCGAAGTAGGTGTCCATCAGCCGCCGGGCCTCGGCCGCCTCGATGCCGAGCTGCTGGGACAGCCCGAACGCGGAGAGACCGTAGGCGAGCCCGTAGGACATGGCCTTGATCTTGCGCCGCATCTCCGGGTCGACGCTGCCGCGGCTGACGCCGAAGACCTGGGAGGCGACGGTGGAGTGCAGGTCCTCGCCGGAGGTGAACGCCTCGATCAGGCCCTCGTCCTCCGAGAGGTGGGCCATCACCCGCAGCTCGATCTGGCTGTAGTCGGCGGTCAGCAGGGATTCGTAGCCCTCGCCGACGACGAAGCCGCGGCGGATGGCGCGGCCCTCGTCCGTGCGGACCGGGATGTTCTGCAGGTTGGGGTCGGTGGAGGAGAGCCGGCCCGTGGCGGCCACCGTCTGGTTGAAGGAGGTGTGGATGCGCCCGTCGGGCGCGATCGTCTTGATCAGCCCCTCGACCGTGGACCGCAGCCGGGCCTGCTCCCGGTGACGCAGCATGATCACGGGGAGTTCGTGGTCGGTCTGCTGGGCCAGCCAGGCCAGGGCGTCGGCGTCGGTGGTGTAGCCGGTCTTGGTCTTCTTCGTCTTGGGCAGGCCCAGTTCGCCGAAGAACACCTCCTGGAGCTGCTTCGGGGAGCCCAGGTTGAACTCGTGGCCCACCGCGTCGTGCGCCTCGCGGACCGCCTGCTGCACGGCGGCGGCGAACTGCTGCTCCATGCGGTCCAGCCAGCCGCGGTCCGCGGCGATACCGGCCCGCTCCATCCGGGCCAGCAGCTCCGAGGTCGGCAGATCCACTTCGCGCAGCAGATCGGCGGCGCCGGCCTCCGCGAGCCGCTCCCCCAGCACCCCGCCGAGGTCCAGCACGGTACGGGCCTCGGCCATGAGGGCGTTCCGCTCGGCGTCCTCGTCGGCGCCGAAGGCCAGCTGCCCGCCGCCGGCCTCGGCCGGGGCCAGCTCGCGGCCCAGATACTCCAGGGAGAGGGCGTCCAGGTCGAAGGTGCGGCGGCCGGGTTTGACGAGATACGCGGCGAGGGCCGTGTCCATGGTGATCCCGGCGACCGTCCAGCCGTGCTCCGCGAAGACCCGCATGGTCTCCTTCGCCTTGTGCACCACCTTCGGCCGGCCGGCGTCGGCCGTCCAGGCCGCGAAGGCCCGCTCGTCGGTCTCGTCGAGCTCGGTGGGGTCGAACCAGACGGCCTCCCCGGAGGCCACCGCCAGGGCGATCTCGGTGCAGCTGCCGCTGCCCAGCGACCAGCTGCCGACCGAGGCCAGCCCCAGGGGCTGCCCCCCGTGCGCCTCCAGCCAGGGGGCGAGCTCCCCGGCGCCCAGCACCTCGCCGTCCACCTCGACGCCGGCCGCCGGGGCCGGCTCCTCCTCCTGCGCGCCCGGATCCACGGCCAGCAGTCGCTCCCGCAGACTCGGGTTGCGGATCTCCAGCGAATCCAGCAGCACCGCCATGGACTTGCGGTCGTACGGCTCCCGGCACAACCCGTCCGGGCCCGTCGGCAGCGTCACGTCCTTTATCAGACCGGTCAGGCGGTGATTGAGCTTGACGGCGTCGAGATGCTCGCGGAGGTTCTGCCCCGCCTTGCCCTTGACCTCCTCGGCCCGCGCCACCAGCTCGTCGAACGACCCGAACTGGTTGATCCACTTCGCGGCGGTCTTCTCCCCGACGCCCGGGATGCCGGGGAGGTTGTCCGACGGGTCGCCCCGCAGGGCCGCGAAGTCCGGGTACTGGGCCGGGGACAGGCCGTACTTCTCCTGCACCTTCTCCGGGGTGAAGCGGGTCAGCTCCGAGACGCCCTTCGTCGGGTAGAGCACCGTGACGTGCTCGCTGACCAGCTGGAAGGAATCCCGGTCACCGGTGACGATCAGCACCTCGAACCCCGCGGCCTCCGCCTGGGTGGCGAGCGTGGCGATGACGTCGTCTGCCTCGTAGCCCTCCACCGCGAAGCGGGTGACCCGCATCGTGTCGAGCAGTTCGCCGATCAGCTCCACCTGGCCCTTGAACTCGTCCGGCGACTTGGAACGGTTCGCCTTGTACTCCGCGAACTCCTCCGAACGCCAGGTCTTGCGGGACACGTCGAACGCGACGGCCAGATGCGTCGGCTGCTCGTCACGGAGCGTGTTCGCCAGCATCGAGGCGAAGCCGTAGATCGCGTTCGTCGGCTGCCCCATGCTCGTCGTGAAGTTCTCCGCGGGCAGCGCGAAGAACGCGCGGTACGCCAGGGAGTGCCCGTCCATGAGCATCAGTCGGGGCCGGCCGTCCCCCTGCCCTGGAGAAGCGGTCGCTGCGGTCTTCTTCGATGCTGTCTTCGCCACGCCCACGATCCTGCCAGACCCCACCGACACTGCCCGCCCCGCCGACACCCCCCTCCGCCCCGCGCCGCCCCGTGCCGCCCCGCGCCCCACCCGCACACCACCGCGGCATGAGGGCCCGTGCCGCCCCGCGGCACCGGATCCCCCGCCGGCACCCCGTGGGAGGATCGGCCCCACGCACCCGCCGCCCGCAGGAGCCCGAGGGAGAAGCCATGGCAGGCAAGCCGCCCGCAAGCGACCCGGTCCAGGACGCCCCGGAGGTCGGCCCCCCGCCCCGCGCCGTCGCCGGGCTGCCCGCCGTCGGCCACACCCTGCGCATGGCCGGACGGCAGATGGGCGTCCGCCGCACCGCCCTCACCCTCCTCAGGGTCAACCAGAAGGACGGCTTCGACTGCCCCGGCTGCGCCTGGCCCGAGGGCGACAAGCGGCACGCCGCCGAGTTCTGCGAGAACGGCGCCAAGGCCGTCGCCGAGGAGGCGACACTGCGCCGGGTCACCCCCGACTTCTTCGCCGCCCACCCCGTCGCCGCCCTCGCCGGCCGCAGCGGCTACTGGCTCGGCCAGCAGGGCAGGATCACCCAGCCGATGTACCTCCCCGAGGGCGCCACCCACTACCAACCGGTGCCCTGGGAGCGCGCGTTCGACATCATCGCCGAGGAACTGCGCGCCCTGGACTCCCCCGACGAGGCCGTCTTCTACACCTCCGGCCGCACCGGCAACGAAGCGGCGTTCCTCTACCAGCTCTTCGCCCGCGAGTTCGGCACCAACAACCTGCCCGACTGCTCCAACCTCTGCCACGAGTCCTCGGGCTCCGCGCTCACCGAGACCCTCGGCGTCGGCAAGGGCAGCGTCCTCCTCGACGACCTCGACCGGGCCGACCTCATCATCGTCGCCGGCCAGAACCCGGGCACCAACCACCCGCGCATGCTCACCGCCCTGGAACGGGCCAAGGCCGCCGGGGCCCGCATCATCACGGTCAACCCGCTGCCCGAGGCCGGCATGGAGCGGTTCAGGAACCCGCAGACCGCCCGCGGCCTCACCGGCCGTGGCACCCCCCTCACCGACCTCTTCCTGCAGATCCGGATCGGCGGCGACCAGGCCCTCTTCCGCGCCCTCAACCGGCTCCTCCTCGAAGCGGCCGACACGGCCGCCGGCCGGCCCGGCGCCGGGCACACGACCGCCTCACCCGGCGGCCCCCCGCCCGTCGACGAAGCCTTCATCCGCGAACACACCCACGGCTTCGAGGAGTTCGCCGCCGCCGCCCGCTCCGCCGACTGGGACGAGATCCTGCGCGCCACCGGCCTGGGCCGCGCCGACATCGACGCCGCGCTGCGGATGGTCCTCGGCGCCCGCAGCATCATCGTCTGCTGGGCCATGGGCCTCACCCAGCACAAGCACTCCGTCCCCACCATCCGCGAGATCGTCAACTTCCTGCTGCTCCGCGGCAACATCGGCCGCCCCGGCGCCGGCGTCTGCCCCGTCCGCGGCCACAGCAACGTGCAGGGCGACCGCACCATGGGCATCTTCGAACGCCCCGCCCCCGCCTTCCTCGACGCCCTGGAGAAGGAGTTCGGCTTCGCGCCCCCGCGCCACCACGGCTACGACGTCGTCCGCTCCATCCGCGCCCTGCGCGACGGCACCGCGAAAGTCTTCTTCGCCATGGGCGGCAACTTCGTCTCCGCCTCCCCCGACACCGCCGTCACCGAAGCCGCGATGCGCCGCGCCCGGCTCACCGTCCACGTCTCCACCAAGCTCAACCGCTCCCACGTGGTCACCGGCGCCCGCGCCCTGATCCTCCCCACCCTCGGCCGCACCGAACGCGACATGCAGGCGGGCGGCGAACAGTTCGTCACCGTCGAGGACTCCATGGGCATGGTGCACGCCTCCCGCGGCCGCCTCGAACCCGCGAGCCCCCACCTGCTCTCCGAGACCGCCATCGTCTGCCGCCTCGCCCGCCGCGTCCTCGGCTCGGCCAGCCGCGTGCCCTGGGAGCGGTTCGAAGAGGACTACCGGCTCATCCGCGACCGGATCTCCCGCGTGATCCCCGGCTTCGACGACTTCGAAGCCAAGGTCTCCCGGCCCGGCGGCTTCACCCTGCCGCACGCCCCCCGCGACGACCGCCGCTTCCCCACCGCCACCGGCAAGGCCAACTTCACCGCCGCGCCCCTGGCACACCCCCGCGTGCCCGAAGGCCGCCTCCTGCTGCAGACCCTCCGCTCCCACGACCAGTACAACACCACCATCTACGGGCTCGACGACCGCTACCGCGGCATCAAGGGCGGCCGCCGCGTCGTCCTCGTCCACCCCGAGGACGCCCGCGCCCTCGGCTTCCCCGACGGCTCCTACGCCGACCTCGTCGGCGAATGGACCGACGGCGCCGAACGCCGCGCCCCCGGCTTCCGCGTGGTGCACTACCCCACCGCCCGCGGCTGCGCCGCCGCCTACTACCCCGAGACGAACGTCCTCGTCCCCCTCGACGCCACCGCCGACACCAGCAACACCCCCGCCAGCAAGTCCGTCGTCATCCGGCTCGAACCCACCCCGCCGGCCGGAGAGCGGGACGGCCTCCCGGCCGCCCCGTGATCCCCGGCACAGCGCCCGCCGGGGAGTCCTGATAGGACGGTGCACACCACACCGGCGGGACGCCCCCGCCGGGTCCCCAGCGAGAACCGGAGCCGCGCCCCATGGGTGAGCAGAGCAAGATCATCTTTCCCCAGGAGGTCCTGGACGAGTACGCCGGCCTCGGCATCGACCTCACCACCCTGTTCTCCGCCGGGCACCTCGGCGCGCGCATGGGCCTGGAGGTCCTGGAGGCCTCCGCCGAGCGGGTCGTCGGCACCCTCCCCGTCGAGGGCAACACCCAGCCCTACGGCCTGCTGCACGGCGGCGCCTCCGCCGTGCTCGCCGAGACCCTGGGCTCCGTCGGCGCCATGCTCCACGGCGGCACCGGCAAGCTGGCCGTCGGCGTCGACCTGAACTGCACCCACCACCGGGGCGTCCGCTCCGGCCTCGTCACCGGAGTCGCCACCCCCGTCCACCGCGGCCGCACCACCGCGACCTACGAGACCGTCATCACCGACGAGGACGGCCGGAGGGTCTGCAGCGCGCGGCTCACCTGCCTGCTCAAGGACGCACCCGCCAGCTGACGCCGCACCCCGCCGCCGCCCCGGTCCCTCCCGCCGGCCGGGGCGCCGCACCCCCACCGCACACCCCGCCGCGGCGGCCGTCCGGCTCCCGGCCCCGGCTCCGGCCGTCCCGCACCCCGCACCCGGCGACGGCCGCTCCCCGCGCCGCGGGCCCCCGGCCCCCACGCACCGTGTCCGAAACGTCCGGTCCGCTCACACCGTCGTAACACAGCGTGATATTCGTGCCCGACGGTTTCCCGCCGGACCCGCCCGCGCCCCCACCCCACCGGCCCCTCCCCCGGCGGCGCGCACGATATGCGGACCCCACCCCGGCACCCCGCCGCCCCACCCCACGGCCGAACTGCGGAATCACCCCCTCCGGGCCGTCCGCTGCCCGAGCGGTCCCCCACCGGCAGCCCCCACGCCCCCCGCACCGGCCCCCGAAGACACACCGGGCATAACAAGAGCGTCACATCCTCTCCCGCCCTCTGCCGGGCCGTAGCTCATCCCCATATATTCACCGCCAGTTACCGCGCCGCCGGGTGCGACACCGCAATGCCCACCAAGCGCACTGCCCCCGCCCGGCAACGCACACGGCCCACTCAGGCGAGAAGGCCGCGCCAGGGGAAAGGACAGAACGTGCGTCAACGTTCCTTGCTCATCATCACCACCGCGGTCACCGCGGGGGCACTCACACTCACGGCCTGCGGTTCGCGCGACGACAGCGCGGGAGGCGGAGACGGCGGCAACACCACCGTCGTGATCGGCGTCGACGCCCCGCTCTCCGGCAAGCTCTCCGCCCTCGGCCAGGGCATCAAGAACTCCGCCGAACTGGCCATCAAGACCGCCAACAAGAACAAGGAAGTCGACGGCGTCACCTTCAAGATGCTGGCGCTCGACGACGTCGCCCAGCCCGGCACCGGCCAGCAGAACGCCAACCGCGTCATCGACAACAAGCAGGCCATCGCCGCCATCGGCCCGCTGAACTCCAACGTCGCCCCGCCGATGCAGAAGGCGTTCGACAACGCCGACATGGCGCTCATATCCCCCGCCAACACCGCCCCCGAACTCACCCAGGGCAAGGACTGGCGCAGCGGCAAGAAGGTCCGCCCCTTCAAGACCTACTTCCGCACCTCCACCACGGACGCCGTGCAGGGCCCCTACGCCGCCCAGTACATGTACGAGGAGAAGAAGCTCAAGAAGGTCTTCGTCATCGACGACAAGAAGACCTACGGAGCCGGCCTCGCGGGCACCTTCAAGGACGAGTTCGTCAAGCTCGGCGGCAAGGTCGTCGGCACCGACCACGTCAACCCCGAGGACACCGACTTCTCCGCCATCGCCACCAAGGTCAGCAACTCCGACGCCGACTTCGTCTACTACGGCGGCGAGTACCCGGCCGGCGCCCCCCTCTCCGACCAGATCAAGAAGGCCGGAGCCAAGATCCCCGTCGTCGGCGGCGACGCCCTCTTCAGCGGCGAGTACATCAAGCTCGCCAAGAAGAACGCCGAAGGCGACTTCGCCAGCTCCGTCGGCGCCCCCCTCGAAACCCTCGACACCGCCAAGGCCTTCATGAAGGACTACGAGGCCGCCGGCTACGACCTGCCCTACGAGGCCTACGGCGGCTACGCCTACGACAGCGTCTGGGCGATCATCCAGGCCGTCAAGGCCGTCGCCGAGAACAACGACGGCAAGCTCCCCGAGGACATGGACAAGGCCCGCAGCGAAGTCGTCAAGGCCGTCCAGGACGTCTCCTTCGAAGGCGTCAGCGGCGCCGTCGCCTTCGACGAATACGGCGACACCACCAACAAGCAGCTCTCCCTCTACGAGGTCAAGAACGGCGAGCACACCGTCGTCCAGACCGGCGAATACCAGGACTGACCCAGGGCACACCCGCCCGCCCGACGCTTCACCGCAGCTGCGCGGGGGCGCCACCAGCGCCCCCGCGCAGCCGTATCCACCACCCATACTCGGAGGCCCAGCGGTGCACGACCTGCCGCAGCAGCTTGCCAACGGCCTGATCCTCGGTGCGATGTACGGCTTGATCGCCATCGGGTACACCATGGTCTACGGCATAGTCCAGCTCATCAACTTCGCCCACGGCGAGATCTTCATGATCGGCGGATTCGGAGCCCTCACCGCCTGGCTCCTCCTCCCCGACGGCACCTCCATCGCCCTGGCCCTGCCGCTCATGCTCCTCATGGGCATGATGGCCTCCGTCCTCGTCGGAGTGGGGGCGGAACGGTTCGCCTACCGCCCACTGCGCGGCGGCCCCCGCCTGGCACCCCTCATCACCGCCATCGGCCTCTCCATCGCCCTCCAGCAGGCGATCTGGGCCTTCTACCCCGACGCCAAGAAGGCCCGCCCCTTCCCCCAGATCGGCGGCGGCCCCATCGACCTCGGGCCCTTCTCCGTCCAGCGCGGCGAACTCTTCCTCATCGCCGCAGCCCCCATCTGCATGATCACCCTGGCGCTCTTCGTCGCCAAGTCCCGCACCGGCCGCGCCATGCAGGCCACCTCGCAGGACCCCGACACCGCCAAGCTCATGGGCATCAACACCGACCGCATCATCGTCACCGCCTTCGCCATCGGCGCCGCCTTCGCCGCCATCGCCGCCATCGCCCACGGCCTCAAATACGGCCAGGTCGAATTCAAGATGGGCTTCATCGCCGGACTCAAAGCCTTCACCGCCGCCGTCCTCGGCGGCATCGGCAACATCTACGGCGCCATGATCGGCGGACTCGTCCTCGGCCTCTCCGAAGCCATGGCCACCGCCTACATCGAATTCATCCCCGGCATGGAACTCTTCGGCGGCGGCGCCTGGAAGGACGTATGGGCCTTCGTCCTCCTCATCCTCGTCCTGCTGCTACGGCCACAAGGCCTACTCGGCGAACGCGTCGCGGATCGGGCGTGATCACCATGACCACAACGCAGACCACCCCCGAGACCACCGCCCCGGCCACCACCCCGGGCGTCCTCACCCTCCCCACCGGCGCCGCCCGCATCGGCACCGCCGCCGGAGCCGCCCTCACCCTCGCGAGCACCTTCCTCGCCTGGACCTGGACCTCCGCCTTCCCCGGCAACCTCACCGTCACCGGCTACCCCGGCGGCCTCCAGGTCCTCACCCTCACCGGCTCCCTCCTCACCCTCCTCTTCCTCCTCTCCGGACACGGCATCCGCGGCCTCCGCTGGCTCACCCCCGGCGGCACCAACAGCCCCGTCCTCCTCCTCGCCCTCGGCACCCTCGCCACCACCTGGTACGCCGTCGCCGCCATCACCACCACCCTCGGCGGCCTCGTCAACCTGGAACCCGGCGGCTGGATCGCCGCCCTCGCCTCCCTCCTCACCGCCGCAGCCGCCCTCGGCCTCCCCGCCGACACCCCCGCCGGCCCCGGCCAACCCACCGCAACCCCCCTCCAGCGGCTCCGCCACGCCATGAAGGCACCCGCACCCGGCCGCGCCAAGGACCTCCCCTCCTGGGCCGAGATCCTCCTCATCGCCGCCGCCTTCGCGGTCCTCCTGTACGTCTTCACCTACGGCATCGCCACCGAATACGGCGAACTCTTCATCGGCTTCCTCCTCCTCACCGGCCTCGCCGTACCCGCCCTCTCCAAAGCCGGCCTCATCCGGCGCGTCAGCCGGCTCACCGCCCGGCACCGCAACATCTCCATCGCCTCCGCCTTCGTCGCCGCCGCCGCGTTCCCCTTCCTCCAGAGCGACAACCAGTTCACCTCCATCGCCGCGAACATCCTCATCTTCGCGACCGTCGCCCTCGGACTGAACGTCGTCGTCGGCCTCGCCGGCCTCCTCGACCTCGGCTACGTCGCCTTCCTCGGCGTCGGCGCCTACACCGCCGCCCTCGTCTCCGGCTCCCCCTTCTCCAGCATCGGCGTCCAATTCCCCTTCTGGGCCGCCGTCCTCACCGGAGCCCTCGTCTCCCTCGTCTTCGGCGTCCTCATCGGCGCCCCCACCCTCCGCCTCCGCGGCGACTACCTCGCCATCGTCACCCTCGGCTTCGGCGAGATCTTCCGCATCGGCATGCAGAACCTCGACGGCATCTCCGGACCCGCCATCACCAACGGCTCCACCGGCATCCCCCAGATCCCCGACCTCGAAATCCTCGGATTCAACTTCGGTGAGTCCCACAGCTTCCTCGGCTTCGACTTCACCCGGTCGGCCAACTACTTCTGGCTGATGCTGTTCTTCACCGTCATCGTCGTCTCCGTCTTCCGGCGCTCCGACTCCTCCCGGATCGGCCGCGCCTGGGTCGCCATCCGCGAAGACGAAACCGCCGCCCGCGCCATGGGCATCAACGCCTTCCGCTTCAAGCTCATCGCCTTCGCCCTCGGCGCCACCCTCGCCGGACTCGCCGGCACCGTCCAGGCACACGCCGTCTCCTCCATCGACCCCGAACAGTACAAATTCGTCGAAGCCGTACCACCCAACTCCGCCTTCCTCCTCGCCGCCGTCATCCTCGGCGGCATGGGAACCGTCGGCGGACCCCTCATCGGCGCCGCGCTCCTCTTCCTCATCCCGGCGAAACTCCAGTTCATCGGCGAATACCAGCTCCTCTTCTTCGGCCTCGCACTCGTCCTCCTCATGCGCTTCCGCCCCGAGGGCCTCGTCGCCGACCGCAGAAAGCAACTGGAATTCCACGAGACCGGACAACTCGACGTGCCCGACACAACGGCACTCACGGACACCAACGGAAACGGAAACGGCAGCACCGGCACCCCGGGCGGCACCGGCAACCGCACCGGCACGGGAAACAGCAACGGCAACGACACCCCACCCGGCGGCACCGCCGGCCTCGGCAAGGCGGAGGCCTGACGACATGACCACCGACACCACCACACCCGCCGCCCCCACCCCCGGCGCGGCCCCCACCACCCCCGTACTCGAAGCCACCGGCGTCACCATGCGCTTCGGCGGCCTCACCGCCGTCGACAACGTCGCCCTCACCGTCAACAGCGGCGAAATCGTCGGCCTCATCGGCCCCAACGGAGCCGGCAAAACCACCTTCTTCAACTGCCTCACCGGCCTCTACATCCCCACCGAGGGAACCGTGTCCTACAAGGGCACCGTCCTCCCCCACCGCTCCCACCTCGTCACCCAGGCCGGCATCGCCCGCACCTTCCAGAACATCCGCCTCTTCCCCAACATGACCGTCCTGGAGAACGTCCTCGTCGGCCGCCACACCCGCACCAAAGAAGGACTCTTCTCCGCCCTCATCCGCGGCCCCCGCTTCAAAAAAGCCGAACGCGAATCCGAAGCACGGGCCATGGAACTCCTCGAATTCACCGGCCTCGCCGCCAAACGCGACCACCTCGCCCGCAACCTCCCCTACGGCGAACAACGCAAGCTCGAAATCGCCCGCGCCCTCGCCAGCGACCCCGGACTCCTCCTCCTCGACGAACCCACAGCCGGCATGAACCCCCAAGAGACGATGGCCACCCAGGAACTCGTCTTCGCCGTCCGCGACCAGGGCATCGCCGTCCTCGTCATCGAGCACGACATGCGGTTCATCTTCAACCTCTGCGACCGCGTCGCCGTCCTCGTCCAGGGCAAAAAACTCGTCGAAGGCACCCCCTCCGTCGTCCAGAGCGACGAACGCGTCGTCGCCGCCTACCTCGGCACCCCCTACGAAGACGCCCCCGGCGCCGAAGAAGCCGCCGAAGTCGCAGCAGCCGAAGCACACGCCGGACACACCCCCACCACCGCAGCGGACACCCCGCAGGCGGACACCGACACACCGGGAACCGGCACCACCGGCACCACGGACGGAGCCGGCACCAAGGGAGAAGAACAGGCATGACCCCACTGCTCGAAGTCGAGGACCTGCGGGTCGCCTACGGCAAGATCGAAGCCGTCAAAGGAATCTCCTTCAGCGTCGAGGCCGGCCAGATCGTCACCCTCATCGGCACCAACGGCGCCGGCAAAACCACGACGCTGCGCACCCTCTCCGGACTGATCAAACCCCTCAGCGGCAAGATCATGTTCGACGGCAGGCCCCTCAACGGCATCCCCGCCCACAAAATCGTCGAACTGGGACTCGCCCACTCCCCCGAGGGACGCCACATCTTCCCCCGGCTCACCATCGCGGAAAACCTCCAACTCGGAGCCTTCCTCCGCCGCGACCCCGCCGGCATCGCCAAGGACATCGAACGCGCCTACGAGCGCTTCCCCATCCTCGGCGAACGCCGCAAACAACCCGCCGGCACCCTCTCCGGCGGCGAACAGCAAATGCTCGCCATGGGCCGCGCCCTCATGTCCCAGCCCAAACTGCTCATGCTGGACGAACCCTCCATGGGCCTCTCCCCCATCATGATGCAGAAGATCATGGAAACCATCAGCGAGCTCAAAGCACAGGGCACCACCATCCTGCTCGTCGAACAGAACGCCCAGGCCGCCCTCTCCCTCGCCGACCACGGCCACGTCATGGAAATCGGCAAGATCGTCCTCTCCGGCACCGGACAGGACCTCCTCGTCGACGAATCCGTCCGCAAGGCCTACCTCGGCGAGGACTGAACCCGCAGAACCCGCACCACACCCGGCACCACACACCGAAGGGGCCCGCGACCGAACCGGCCGCGGGCCCCTTCACCGTCCACCATCCCCCGCCCCGCACGGCACACGGCCGCACGGACACACTCAACCCTCCTGCTGCTGCCGCCTCTTCTCCTCGGCATCCTCAATAATCGCCTCCGCCACCTGCTGCATCGACAACCGGCGATCCATCGACGTCTTCTGAATCCACCGGAACGCCGCCGGCTCCGTCAGCCCGTACTGCGTCTGCAGAACGCTCTTCGCCCGGTCCACCAGCTTCCGCGTCTCCAACCGCTGCGTCAGATCCGCGACCTCCGACTCCAGCGCCTTCAACTGCGTGAACCGCGACACCGCCATCTCGATCGCCGGCACCACATCACTCTTGCTGAACGGCTTCACCAGATACGCCATCGCACCCGCGTCCCGCGCCCGCTCCACCAGCTCACGCTGCGAGAACGCCGTCAGCATCAGCACCGGCGCGATACTCTCCGCCGCGATCTGCTCCGCCGCCGAGATCCCGTCCAGCACCGGCATCTTCACATCGAGAATGACCAGATCGGGCCGGTGTTCACGGGCCAGCTCCACGGCCTTCTGCCCGTCCCCGGCCTCCCCCACGACCGAGTAGCCCTCTTCCTCCAGCATCTCCTTGAGATCCAGACGGATCAGAGCCTCGTCCTCGGCGATGACCACGCGGGTCGTCGTCGGGGGGACGTGCGACTGCTCGTCGGCAACGGGCTGCTCGGGCTCGGCGGCGCTCACGGGTCTCCTCGTTCCAGGCAGGTAGTGCTCCCTGAGCCTACCTAGCTCCTGTATGTTTGAGTCACAGCAGGGCAGCGCTATCCTTGCTTTCGAAGGAAGCCCCGGTAGCCCAGTGGTTAGAGGCGCGACGCTCAAACCGTCGACAGCGTGGGTTCGAATCCCACCCGGGGCACTTGCCTTCATTTCTAAGGTTGCCAACGGTTCGGCGATCTTCACTCTTGCGGGTGGACAGACCTTCGATTCCCCATCTGCCCGGGCAAACCGCATCAAGCTCTCGGCGTGTACGACGTCGACACGCGCCGGTCCGCCCTCACTCTCATCAACCAGGGATGCCCCCTTTCCGAGGTCAGCAGACGGACGGGAGTGTCCCGCTCCGCACTGCGCAGTTGGCGAGTTCGCCTGCTCCCACTCCCTCGCGCATCTCCGGAGAACGGCTGTCCGCGGTGTACGCCGGAGCAGCGCGATCTGGCGGCACCTGAGGCCTATGCGTATCTCCTCGGCCTCTACCTCGGTGACGGCTGCATCAGCTCGCACCCCAAGACCGGCGGCCATTACCTGCGTATCGCCTGCTCCGACGCATGGCCGGGCCTGATTGAGGAGTGCCGGAATGCGATGACGGCCGTGCTCCCGGGACGGAGCACCTATCTCGCGCAGAAGCAGGGGTGCGCCATGGTCACCAGTTACAGCAAGCACTGGGTCTGCCTTTTCCCACAGCACGGCCCGGGCAAAAAGCACAACCGTCTCATCGCCCTCGAAGCATGGCAACAAGAGATCGTCGACGCATACCCCTGGGATTTTCTGCGCGGGCTGGTGCATTCCGATGGGTGCCGGGTCACCAACTGGACCACCAAAGTCGTGCGCGGCGAGCGGAAGCGGTACGAATACCCCCGGTATTTCTTCACCAATAAATCCGACGACATCCGCCGGATCTACACCGGCACCCTGGACAAACTCGGGATCACCTGGACCCACTGCACCCGGGGCGGGAAGCCGTTCAACATCTCCGTCGCCCGGCGGGCCGATGTGGCGCGCCTGGACGAGCACATCGGCCCGAAGCACTGAGCCGTGCCGCCGGTCGTCGCGTCCGTCCCCGTTCTCGTCCCCCTCCGAGGCCGCGCGCGTCGCTCCGCGTCGCGTCACGCCGTAGCGGCGGCGTCCTCGCCGATGCGGTGGACGCGGACCAGGTTCGTGGTGCCGGGGATGCCGGGCGGGGAGCCGGCGGTGATGACGACGATGTCGCCTTTCCGGCAGCGGCCGATGCGCAGCAGTTCCGCGTCCACTTGGGCGATCATCTCGTCGGTGGAGTGGGCTTCGGGGCTGAGGAAGGTTTCGACGCCCCAGGTGAGGCTGAGTTGGGCGCGGGTGGCGGGGTCGGGGGTGAAGGCGAGGAGGGGGATGGGTGAGCGGTAGCGGGAGAGGCGGCGGGCGGTGTCGCCGGATTGGGTGCAGGCGACGAGGTGGGTGGCGCCGAGGAAGTCGCCGAGTTCGGCGGCGGCGCGGGCGACGGAGCCGGCTTGGGTGCGGGGTTTGTGGGTGGTGACGAGGGGTGGGAGGCCTTGGGCGAGGAGGTCTTCTTCGGCGGCTTCGATGATGCGGGACATGGTGCGGACGGTTTGGAAGGGGTATTTGCCGACGCTGGTTTCGCCGGAGAGCATGACGGCGTCGGTGCCGTCCATGACGGCGTTGGCGACGTCGCTGGCTTCGGCGCGGGTGGGGCGTGAGGCGTCGACCATGGAGTCGAGCATCTGGGTGGCGACGATGACGGGTTTGGCGTTGCGCCGGGTGAGTTTGACGGCGCGTTTCTGGACCATGGGGACGGTTTCGAGGGGCATTTCGACGCCGAGGTCGCCGCGGGCGACCATGATGCCGTCGAAGGCGGCGACGATTTCTTCGAGGTTGCGGACGGCCTGGGGTTTTTCGATTTTGGCGATGACGGGGAGGCGGCGGCCTTCTTCTTTCATGACGCGGTGGACGTCGTCGGCGTCGCGGGCGTTGCGGACGAAGGAGAGGGCGATGGCGTCGGCGCCGGTGCGGAGGGCCCAGCGGAGGTCTTCGATGTCTTTGGTGGAGAGGGCGGGGACGGAGACGGCGACTCCGGGGAGGTTGAGTCCTTTGTGGTCGGAGATGAGGCCGCCTTCGATGACGATGGTGTGGACGCGGGGTCCTTCGACGTTGGTGACTTCGAGGGTGACGCGGCCGTCGTCGACGAGGATGCGTTCGCCGCGGCTGACGTCGGCGGCGAGTCCGGTGTAGGTGGTGGAGCTGGTGTGGCGGTCGCCTTCGATGTTTTCGGTGGTGATGGTGAATTCGTCGCCGCGTTCGAGGAGGACGGGGCCTTCGTGGAAGCGGCCGAGGCGGATTTTGGGGCCTTGGAGGTCTGCGAGGATTCCGACGCTGCGTCCGGTTTCGTCGGCTGCTTTGCGGATGTGGTGGTAGCGGTTTTCGTGTTCGGCGTAGGTGCCGTGGCTGAGGTTGAGGCGGGCCACGTTCATTCCGGCGTCGATGAGTGCCTTGATCTGGTCGTACGAGTCCGTGGCGGGGCCCAGTGTGCAGACGATTTTCGCTCGGCGCATGGGGTCGACCTTATGACGTACCGGTGGGTAGCGATTTGGGTTGGGGTGACGGGCCGTCAAGCGTTGGGTGAAGGGCTGTTGACGGTTCGCTGAAAGTGCGGGGTGGTGCTCCGATGAGCGCTTTCGGGGCGGTCGCGGATCATCAGGAGGGCTTTTTTGCCGGGGAGGTCGAGTTCTCCGGCGGGGTGGAATCCGGCGCGCCGGAAGGCGTGGATGGAGCGGGTGTTGCGGGTGTCGGGTTCGGCGAGGACGCGGGTGGCCAGGGGGTCGGTGGCGAGTTGGTGGTCGGAGACGGCGCGGATGAGCTGGGGGCCGAGGCCGCGGCCGCGGTAGTGGGGTGGGCCGAGGAGGAGGTGGAGGCCGGCGTCGTGGGGTCGTGCGGGGTAGTGGCGGGCGAGGGGGTCGAGGTCGGCGCGGTAGAGCTCCCAGTAGCTCATGGGGGTGTTGTCGAGGTGGCCGATGAGGGGGGTGGAGTGGCTGTGGGGGGTGAGGAGTTGTTCGAGGTGGGCGCGGACGGCGTGGGCGGGTTGGTGGAGTTCGGGCCAGTGGGGGGCGGTGTCGGGGTCGTGGCCCCAGGTGTGGAGGAGGGGGGTGTGGGTGTCGGGGTGGGCGGGGTGGAGGGTGAAGTGGCCTGCGGGGAGGCGGGTGGTGAGGAGGGGTGGCCGGGGGGTGTGGTGGGTCGTCACTGGTTCACCGTCCTCTCCGCGGGCGTCGGTCGGGCGCTGTCATCGGCGTGCTTCGGCGATGGGGTTGGGGATGTCGACGTAGACGGATTGGGCTTCGAGGGGGCCGATGAGTTCGTCCATGCCGCGGATGCGGGTGAGGAGGTTGGCTTTGCAGCGGAGGGTGGGGGCTTCGCGGAGGGTGGTGGCGAGGGTGAGGCGGTCGCCGTGTTGGGCGGCGAGGGCGGCGAGGTGGCGGTCGGTGTCGGCGAGGAGGTCGGTTTCGTCGGCGAGGCCTTGGGAGCCGAGGGCGCCGATGGTGCCGAGGATGTTGTTGATGCCGATGTAGTAGCCGAGGCGTTCGTCGATGACGGTGTCGTCGACGTAGGTGCCGAGGTCGCGGCCGGCGCCGGGGATCCATTGGTGGAGGGCGTGGCTGCGGGCGGGTGAGAAGTAGTAGCCCTGGTTGTCGCGGTAGTGGCCGCCGGTGGGCCAGCCGTCGGTGTCGAGGGTGACGAGGGTGTTCTGCTGGTGGGCTTCGAGGCCGAGTCCGTAGGTGGCGTGGAGCCAGAGGAGGGGGGTGATGACGGTGTCGAGGTAGCGGGTGAACCAGGTGCGGGTGGTGCGGGGGGTGCTGTGGCCGGTGCGGTGGGCGAGGTGCTGGATGTGGGTGGCGAGGCGGCTGCGGTGGTCGGGTTGGTCGGGGCGTTCGGCGAGGAGGCCGGCGAGGCAGCCGGTGGTGGTGCGGGGGGTGCGGGGTGGGGTGGGGGTGCCGGTGCGGAAGGGGTTGTCGCGGATGACGGCGTCGAGGCCGGTGGGGGTGGTGGCGCCGGGGGTGTCGACGGCGAGCCAGGCGGGGTCGCGGACGATGTGGAAGTGGGGGTGGGTGGTGTGGAGGGCGTGGGCGAGGCCGGCGTCGAGGAGGCGGTGGACGGCGAGGCCGCGGCGGAGTTCGGTGCGGTTGTTCTCGCGGCGTGAGTTGGTGATGCGGATGCCGAGGGAGAGTTTGAGCATGACGGGGGCGTCGGCGCGGTAGAGGGTGCGGACGGAGGAGGTGGGGGTCCAGTGGGGGCCGGAGGGGCCGAGGTCGTGGAGGTGTCCGTCGTCGAGGAGGGTGCGGACGGCGGGGCGGTGGAGGAGGTCTTGTGCTTGCCAGGGGTGGGCGGGGACGAGGCTGGTGCCGGGGGGTGTGGTGGGGTGGCCGGCGAGTTCGGCGAGGAGGTTCTGGAGGGGGCGGTCGAGGGCGGTGTCGCTGTGGAGGACGGCGGGGTCGGCGGCGAACCAGTGGAGGGGGAAGTGTCCGTGGGCTTCGGGTGAGTAGCGGGCGGCTTCGTTGTCGCTGAGTCCTTCGCGGCTTTTGGGGGTGGGGTGGAGGGGGTGGCCGGTGACGAGGGCTTGTTCGGCGTCGATGAAGGGGGTGGTGGGGGTGTGGGTGGTGTGGGGGCGGGTGCGGAGGAATTGTTCGATGCGGTGGGCGGAGTCGGTGACGCGGCTGGTGAGGTCGGTGACGGAGGTGGGGTCTCCGGCGGCGATCTCGATGCCGAGGAGGGAGGCGATGAGGGGGGCGGGGGCTTTGGTGCCGGTGCGGAGGCGGGCGCGGCCGAAGCGGTGGTGGCCGGTGGGTGACCAGTGGATGACGGGGGTTTCGAGGGTGATGCCGGAGGCGGGGAGGCGGAGGCGGAGGATGCCGTCGGTGGGTCTGGGGGTGCCGGTTTCGCGGATCCAGCAGCGGAGGAGGTTGCCGGTGGTGATGGCGTCGGCGATGGCCGCGGGGTCGCCGGGCCGGTGGTGTCCGGTGGCGGCGCGGGCGGGAAGCGTCATGCTCATCGGTTCTCTTTCTGTCCGGAGGCCGCTGTGCCGGCCGGGCCGCCGGTGCCCGGGTGGGGCCGGTGGTCCGCGGTGGGTGGTGCGGTCGGGCCTTGTCAGTGTGGGGGGTGGTCCGGGTGTGGCGTCGGGGACGTCGCACCGTGGGTGAGAAGTCGGTGGCTGCCGCTGGTGTGGGGGGCGGGGGCAGGTGGGTCAGGGGGTGGTGTGGGCGATGGTGTCGGCGAGGGCCTCCAGGTCGGTGGTGCGGGTGTCGGGGTGGAGCAGGGTGGCTTTGAGCCAGAGCCGGACGCGGCCGTCGGTGTCCTGGGCGCGGGCGCGGCCGATGACGGCGCGTCCGGCGGTGAGGAGGCGGCGGCGGACGTCGGCGACGTGGGCGTCACCGGCTTCTTCGCCTTCGGTTGCGGCGAGTTCGTCGGCGGCGGTGGGGCGGAGGAGGACGGTGCTGATGCCGATGGGGCCGGGGCGGCGGCGGAGTGCGGGGTGGCGGTCGGTGATGGCGGCGAGTTGTTCGGCTGAGGTGACGCAGTGTTCGACGAGGTGGGCGAGGCCGGTGCGGCCGAGGGCGCGGAGGGTGACGGCGATTTTGAAGGCGTCGGGGCGGCGGGTGGTGCGGATGGAGCGGCCGAGGAGGTCGGGGAGGCCGGCTTCGGTGTCGTCGTCGGCGTTGAGGTAGTCGGTCCGGTGGGTGAGGGGTTCGAGTTCGGTGGTGTCGCGGACGGCGAGGAGTCCGGCGGCGACGGGCTGCCAGCCGAGTTTGTGCAGGTCGAGGGTGACGCTGATGGCGTTGTCGATGCCGTCGAGGCGGTGGCGGAGGGTGTCGCTGAAGAGGAGGGGGCCTCCGTAGGCGGCGTCGATGTGGAGTTCGGCGCCGTAGGTGGTGGCGATGCGGGCGAGTTGGGGCAGGGGGTCGATGAGTCCTTCGTCGGTGGTGCCGGCGGTGGCGATGACGAGGGCGGGTCCCGCGGTGGTGGCGAGTGCGCGGTCGAGGGCCGCGGGGATGACGCGGCCGGCGTGGCAGGCGACGGTGACGGGGGTGGGGAGGCCGAGGAGCCATGCGGCGCGGTGGATGCTGTGGTGGGCGTTGGTTCCGCAGACGACCTGGACGGTGCGGGCGCCGGCGGCGCGGGCGCGTTCGCGGGCGAGGAGGAGGGCGACGAGGTTGGACTCGGTGCCGCCGCTGGTGACGAGGGCGTCGGGTTGGGGGCTGCGGGGGTGGACGAGGGCGGCGAGGGCGCGGGTGATGCCGGTTTCGAGGGCGGTGGCGGCGGGGGCCTGGTCCCAGGAGTCCATGGAGGGGTTGAGGGCGGTGGCGGCGAGGTCGGCGGCCACGGCGACGGCCAGTGGGGGGCAGTGGAGGTGGGCGGCGCAGTGGGGGTCGGCGGGGTCGGCGGCGCCTTCGGCGAGGGCGTGGACGAGGGTGCGGAGGGCTTCGTGGGGGCCCGTGCCGTGTTCGGGGAGGGCGGGGTCGAGGGTGGTGCGGAGCCGGTCGGTGACGATTTTGGGGCCGCCGGCGGGGAGGGGTCCGCTGCGGGCGTGGCTGCCGGTGCGGAGGGCGTCGAGGACGGTGTGGAGGAGGGGTTCGAGGGTGGTGGGTCCGTGGGTGCCGCCGGCGAGGCCGGCCGGTGGCGGTGTGGGGGCGGTGTCCGGGGGCGCGGTGGGGGCGTTCGCGGGCGCGGGGGCGTTCGGGGGCGCGGGGGCGTCGTTCCGCGGCGTGGCGCGGTGGCCGGCCGGTGGTGTGGCGGGGCCGGTGCGGTGCGGGGGGCGGGAGGCGCCGAGCGACATGGAGGAGCCCTTTGGTCGAGGTATGGAGGCACACGAACCAGTGGGGTGCCCCGGTCTCGGGCGGGGTGTGCCTCATACTCCTCTACACGCTTCCCGGTCGTACCGGGTTCATCGCAGGACCGAGCAGAACGGGCCAACTCCCATAAAATCGCAGTGTGTTGAGTTGTGATTACGGAGTGCGTGGCGTTTCGGTACGAGGGTGATGGGGCGGGTGTCGTGTTGACGGGGGCGTGGTGCGGGGGTGCCGGCCGGCGGCGGGACGGGGCGCGTGTCCGGGGGTGCGGTGGGATGGCGGGGGTGCGGGGTGCCGTGGCGCCGGGGATGCGGGGTCGGGGCGGTGGTGGTATGGGGCGTACGGGGGCGTTCCGGGCCGGTGGTCCGGCGGGCGGTGGTGCCGGTGGTGCCGTCCGGGCGTGAAACGGGTGGGGCTGGGTACCTCTGCGGTGCGTCCCGCCCTGTCCCGTCCGTTCCGCCGTCCCGGCCCCGATGTGCCGGTCTTCCCGGCCGTGACCGCGGCCGCAGCCGTACCGTCCCCGTCTCCCCGTTCCGCAGGAGTGCCCGTTGATGACTGATCCCGGGTATCCGTCCGGCGACGCCGAGTACCGTCCGCTGCCCGGCGAGGAACTGCTGCACGCGATGTTCTACGGGCTGGACGCCGGCGTCTGGGTGATGGATTCCGGCGGGCGCATCCTGGTGGTGAATCCGCGGGGTGCGGAGATCGTCCGGATGCCGCCGGAGCGGTTCATCGGTGCGGACGCGCACGATCTGCTGCACCGGGAGGCGGACGGCAGTCAGCAGCCGCGTTCCCGGTGCCCGCTGCTGGCGGCGATGGCGGAGGGTCTGCCGACGAGGACGCAGGGTGCCTGGTTCCGGCGCGGTGACGGTTCGCTGCTGCGGGTGGGGTGGCTGCTGGCCCCGTATCTGGTGGGGGGTGAGCAGGCCGGCGCGGTGGTGACGTTCTTCGACCTCTCCGCGCAGGAGGAGGAGGCGCGGCGTCGGGACGCCCATCTGGCGGCGCTGCGCAAGCGCGCGGAGCGGCTGTCGCTGGTGTCGGAGGTGACGACGGTCCTGACCTCGACGCTGGATGTGCGGGAGGCGCTGCGGCGGCTGGTGCGGCTGGTGGCGCCCCGGCTGGCGGACTGGGCGGTGGTGGATCTGCTGGGCGAGCAGGAGGAGGTGCTGCGGGTCGCGGTGGTGCACCACGAGAACGGCCGGCATGTGAACGTCACGGAGCTGGAGGGGCGGCTGCCGGATCAGCTGTCGTGGGATTCGCGCTCGCCGCTGCAGCGGGTGCTGCGGGGTGCTCCGTCGCTGATCGCCGGCCCGGAGGACTACACGGGTGTGCCGGATTCGGCCATTCAGCGGGTGCAGGGTGATCTGTTCCGGTTCACCGGGATCCACTCGGCGGTGATGGCCCCGCTGCGCGGCGGCCGGGGTGTGCTGGGGGCGTTGACGCTGGGCCGGGCGGATCAGGAACAGCCGTTCGACCGGGAGGATCTGGAGCTGATCGACGACATCGCGCGGCGGGCCGGTCTGGCGGTGGACAACGCGCAGCTGTACGACCGGCAGCGGCGGGTGTCGGAGACGATGCAGCTGCATCTGCTGACGCCGCTGCCCCGGGTGGAGGGTCTGGAGATGGCGGCCCGCTATCTGCCGGCCCCGCAGGGTTCGCAGGTGGGCGGTGACTGGTACGACGCGTTCGTCATGCCGGACGGGGCGACGACGCTGGTGATCGGGGATGTGATCGGGCACGACCTGCAGGCGGCGGCGAGCATGTCGCAGGTGCGGAACATGCTGCGCGCGTTCGTCTGGGACCAGCGGGAGGTGCCGAGTCTGATCATCGACCGGCTGGACAGTGCGCTGGTGCACATCAGTGATGTGCCGATGGCGACTCTGGTGCTGTGCCGGCTGGAGGGCGGGGGCGGTGAGCCGTGGGTGGTGCGGTGGTCCAACGCCGGGCATCCGCCGCCGCTGGTGATCGAGCCGGACGGGGAGGCCCGTTTCCTGTGGGAGGGGCACGGCATGCTGCTGGGCACGGAGGCGAGTCCGCCGCGGGTGGACTCGGCGGTGACGCTGGCGCCGGACACCACGTTCGTGCTGTACACGGACGGGCTGGTGGAGGCTCCGGGGCAGTCGCTGGACACGGGTCTGGAGCGGCTGCGGCAGCGGGCGGCGGGGCTGGTGGGACGGCCGCTGGGCGAGTTCTGCGACCGGCTGCTGGTGGAGGTGGCGCCGGAGGAGTCGGCGGACGACATCGCGCTGCTGGTGGTGCGGGTGCCGTAGCAACGGGGGCGCCGGTTGCCGGTGGCGCGGGTGGTGCCGGCGGCGCGGGTGCGGGCGGGTGCGGGCGAGCGGGTGCGGGCGAGGAGCGCCGGCCACCGGCGCCTCCACGACCGCCCCGGCTTCTGCCGCCCCTGCTCCCGCCGACGGCGTCGGCCGCCGGGCGCGGGTCCGTCGCGGGAGCCGGGTTCGTCCCGGGGGTGGCTGCGGCGGGGCCGGGGGTACGGCACCGGGCCCGGCCGGGCGTGGGCCGCCCGGCCGGATCGCGGTCGCCCGTCGCCGGTCACGGGCCCCGGGCGGGCGGCCGGGCCGGTCAGCCGGCGCCGCTGGTGTGGCCGGTGGTGTGAGTGGCGACGCGGGCGCGGGCGCGCAGGACGCGGGCCAGGTCGTCGAGTTGGTCGTCGAGTTTCCGGCGGAGGGACGGGACGGGCTCGTCGCGGCGCAGGCATTCCCGGCCGAGGCGGAGGGTCTCCTCGTCGACGGCGTGGGCGGGGTAGCCCTCGCGGCCGAGGACCGTGGCGATGGCGGGTCCGCGGCGGGCGGCGGCCGCGACGGCCGCGGGGTGGTAACGGCGCACGTAGCCGGTGAGGAGGTCGCGCTGCTCGGGCTGCCAGAAGCCCTCGGCGATGGCCTTGACGAGCCGGTTGGACAGCTCATCGGAGTCGAACAGGGCGTTCCAGGCCGTTTCCTTGGCGGCCGGGTCGGGGAGGGCCGCGCGGCAGCGGGCGGCGCCCTCCCGGCCGGTGGCGCCCGGGTCGTCGGCGAGTGCGGTGTCGATGTCGGCGGGTCCGGCGGCGCCGAGGACGGTGAGGCGCAGCAGCAGCCGCCAGCGGAGTTCGGGGTCGAGGGCGGGTCCGCCGGGGACGGTGCCGGCGGTGAGCCAGGCGCGGAGTTCGCCGGGGTCGGTGAGGGTGTCGAGGCAGCCGCGTGCGGCGGCGAGCCGGAGGCCGGGGTTGCCGCCGTCGGCTGTGCGGTCGAGCAGGTCGCGGCAGACGGCGGTGAGGCCGGCGAGGGCCTCGGGGCGGTCCGGCGGGGGCAGGTGCCGGTCGGCGATCTGGTGGCGGGCGAAGCCGAGGACGCCCTGGACGATGGCGAGGTCGGTCTCGTGCGGGAGGTGGGCGCGGACGGCGCGGAGGTAGCCGCCGGGGGCGAGTTCGCCGTCGCGGACCATGTCGCGGGCGGTGTTCCAGACGACGGCGCGGGTGATCGGGTCGGGGAGTGCGGAGAGGGCGCCGAGGGCGGTGTTCCAGGAGCGGGGGTCGAGGCGGATCTTGGCGTAGTCGAGGTCGTCCCCGTTGAGGAGGACGAGTGGGGGACGAGGGCCGGGGAGGGTGCGGGCGGGGGCGTCGCCGTCGGCGGGGACGTCGGCGGTGAAGCGGTCGCGGAGGGTGAGGCGGCCGCGGGGGGTGTGGCGGGTGTGGGCGGGGTGCGCGGCGGGGTGCCCGCCGGGGTCGTGGTCGTTGTCGCTGTCGTGGTCGCTGCCGTGGTCGTAGGTGGTGACGGTGACGCGGTGGGGGCGGGTGCCGGTGTGGCGCAGGGTGAGCCGCCAGGCGGGTTCCGCGGGGGCGGCGGTGCCGTCCTCGGCGGTCTCCGTGGTGACCTCCGCGGTGAGGGTGTCGACGCCGGTGGTGCGGAGCCAGCGGTCGGCCCAGCCGTGCACGTCCTCGGTGGAGGCGCGGGCGAGGGAGTCGAGGAAGTCGGCGAGGGTGGCGTTGCCGAACCGGTGCCGGGCGAAGTGGTCGTTGATGCCGGCGAGGAAGTCCTTCTCCCCGAGCCGGGCGACGAGTTGGCGGAGTGCGGAGGCACCCTTGGCGTAGGAGATGCCGTCGAAGTTCAGCAGTGCGGAGGCGGTGTCCGGGACGTCCTCGGGGGCCGGGGCGACGGGGTGGGTGGTGGGCCGCTGGTCGGCGTCGTAGCCCCAGGTCTTGTGGCCCGCGGCGTAGTCGGTCCAGGTGTCGCGGTAGCGGGTGGCCTCGGTGAGGGTCTGGAAGCCCATGTATTCGGCGAAGGACTCGTTGAGCCAGATGTCGTCCCACCACTGGAGGGTTACGAGGTCGCCGAACCACATGTGGGCCATCTCGTGGGCGATGACCATGGCGCGGGTCTGCCGCTCGGTGTCGGTGACGGCGGAGCGGTGGATGTGCTCGTCGCGGAAGGTGACCAGGCCGGGGTTCTCCATGGCCCCGTAGTTGAACTCGGGGACGAACGCCTGGTCGTAGGAGTCGAAGGGGTACGGCTCCTCGAAGATCTCGTGGTAGCGGTCGAAGCAGCGGCGGGTGATGTCGAGGATCTCCACGGCGTCCCGGTCGAGGTGGGGCCCGAGGGAGCGGCGGACATGCAGGCCGAAGGGGAGGCCGGCGTGTTCGGTGCGGACGGAGTGCCAGGGGCCGGCGGCGACGGCGAGGAGGTAGGTGCTGAGGGGCGGGGTGGGGGCGGCCCGCCACCGGACGGACGCGGGGGTGGGCACGGGGGCGGGCGCGGGGGCGGGCGCGGGCGCCGAGCCGGGGTCCGGGGTGGGGTTTCCGGCGGGTGCCGGGGTGGGGTTTCCGGGTGCCGGGGCGGGTTCTCCCGCGGCGGCCGGGATGGAGTCCCCGGCGGCTGCCGGCGCGGGGTCCGCGGGCGTGGTGACGGCGTTGGAGAGAACGGTCCAGCCGGCGGGCGCGGTGACGGAGACGTCGAACAGGGCTTTGAGGTCGGGCTGGTCGAAGGCGGCGAAGACGCGACGGCAGTCGTGGAGGAAGCCCTGGGTGTAGACGTAGGTCTCGCCGTCGGCGGGGTCGGTGAAGCGGTGCATGCCCTCGCCGGTGCGGGTGTAGCACATGTCGGCCTCGACGCGGAGTTCGTGCTCGCCGGCGGTGAGGCCGGAGAGCGGCAGCCGGTTGTCCCGGAGGAGCGCCGGGTCGAGGTCGTGCCCGTCGAGGAGGACGCGGCGCAGCCGGGCGGGTTCGACGTCGGCGAAGGTGTCGCCCGCGGTGGCGGCGGTGAAGCGGATGACGGTGGTGGAGCCGAACACGTCGTCACCGCGGGTGAGATCGAGGTCGACGGTGTAGTGGTGAACGTCGAGGAGGCGGGCTCGGGTTCGCGCTTCGTCGCGCGTCAGTGCGGGCATGGCGCCATGCTGCCAAAGGGGGCGGTGCGGCGGTGCCGGGGTGCCGGGGGACGACCGGCGGTGCCGGGGCAGGAGGCGCGGGCTCGGGGTAGCGGCGAAACCGGTTCGCGGTACGGGCGAGGCACGTTCGGGGTAGCGGCGAGACCGGTTCGGGGTGCCGGGGCCGGGCCCTCCGGAGGGGGGTCCTCCACCGTCTATTTACGGCCGCCTGCACCCGTGCCGAGATCGATGAACGGGGCCGCGGCCACAAATACGCGGCAGCGTGGAGGACCCCCCTCCTACGGTCCCGTCCCCTCCTGCCGTCCCCCGGCTCTCCGCCGTCTCCCGGCGACGGAACCGGGGTGGGCCCTGCTGCCGCACCCCGACTCTCCGCCACCTCCCGGTGACGGGTAGGGGGTGGGCTCTGCCGCTGGCCCCGGCTCTCCGCCGTCTCCCGCCGATGGGTACGGGGCGAAACCCTGCCGCACCCCGGCTCTCCGCTGTCTGCGCGGTCGGGTCAGGAGCGGGCGATGGTTTCGTGGTGGCGGATCACCTCGGCGATGATGAAGTTGAGGAGCTTCTCCGCGAAGGCCGGGTCGAGCCGTGCGCTTTCGGCGAGTTGCCGCAGCCGGGTGATCTGGCGGGCCTCGCGGGCCGGGTCGGCCGGGGGGAGGCGGTGTTCGGCCTTGAGCCGGCCGACCTGCTGGGTGCACTTGAAGCGCTCGGCGAGCATGTGGACGACGGCGGCGTCGATGTTGTCGATGCTCTCCCGCAGCCGCTCCAGTTCCGCCCGGACGGACGGGTCGGCGTCGGTGGCGGTGTTCGGGGGCTGGTTCGTCATCGCGGAGCTCTCCGGTCGCTCGTCACGGGCGGAACAATGCGTCACCGTAACAGGGGCGACCGGCCGCCGCCGGGGGCGTCCATGGTGCGGAAAGACCCGGTCGGGGCGGTCCGGACGGTGCCCCGCCGTAGGGTGGGGGCGTGATGCCCGGGAGCGAGGTCGAGCGCGGTTATCCGCATCTGGAGACGGTACGGTCGGCGCTCACCGCGCTGTACCGGGCGCTGCCGCCGGGGGCGGTGCGGTCGTTCACGGCCAGTGTGCTGCCCGTGGAGGCGGGGTTCTCCGGGGAGGAGGACCTGCGCGCGGGTGTGGAGCGGGTCGCGCTGGTGATGGTGCGCCATCTGGGGCTGCCGGACGCCCGGGTGGCGGTCACCTTCCGGGAGATGGCGGACGCGGCGAACGTGGAGCTGGCGGCCGGTCCCGAGTACGACGTGGAGCTCCACACGCGGTTCGACCGGCACCGGCGGGACATCGGCGCGGCCCTGGCGCACGAGATCACCCATGTGTTCCTGCACCGGGCGGGGCTGTCCTTCCCCGGCACGGCGGCCAACGAGATCCTCACCGACACGGCGGCGGCGTACCTGGGGGTGGGCTGGCTGCTGCTGGACGCCTTCCGGCAGGACGCGCTGACCTCGCAGAAGCTGGGCTATCTGACGCCGGAGGAGTACGGCTACGTTCTCGCCAAGCGGGCGCTGGTCTTCGGGGAGGACCCCTCTCCGTGGTTCACCAGCCCGCAGGCGTACACCGCGTACACCGAGGGGATGGAGCGGGCCCGGGCCGACGAGCGGCAGCCGCCGCTGGCGGGCGCGAGCCGCTTCGCGCGGCTGCGGTACGGCCGGGCCCGCCGCGCCGCCTCGGAGCCGGGGGCGGCGCCGCCTCCCCCGCTGCCGGACGCCCCGTACGCGTTCGATGCCGGTCCGCCGCTACGGGTGGTTTTCCCGTGCCCGGTCTGCTGCCAGCGGCTCCGGGTGCCCGTCCGGGGGCCGGTGCGGGTGCGCTGCGGGCTCTGCCGGAGCGTTCTGGACTGCGACACCTGACGGCACAGGGGTGTGCGGTGCGTGGCCGCGTGACCACGGTACGGAGCCGAACGGCCCGGGACGGGGGCCCATTCCGGGGCGGAGAGGCGGGCCCGTCGGGGGCGCGTCCGCTCGGGAGGTGCGTTGCGGCCATCCGTGTTGTGATCGATGGGGAGGGTTTCGCATGGAACGGGGCCGAACGGGAGACCCGTAGAGATCCGGATACGCCTGGAAGCAGAGAGGAAGCTCCGATATGGCAGCGAAGCAGAATCTGACGGTCCGCGACGTCATGACGGAGGGGGCCCAGTGCATCGGTGAGAGCCAGAACATGACCGACGCCTCGCGCATGATGCGTGATCTCGGCGTCGGCAGCCTCCCCATCTGCGGGGAGGACGACCGGCTGAAGGGCATGATCACGGACCGTGACATCGTGATCAAGTGCTGTGCCGAGGGGAAGGACCTGAACCAGGTCCGTGCCGGGGAGCTCGCCGGGGAACTGTTCTGGATCGATGTGGACGCGTCCATCAGCGAGGCGCTGGACGCGATGGAGCAGCACCAGATCAAGCGGATCCCCGTGATCGACACGGGCGCCGGCCACCGGCTGGTCGGCATCGTCACCGAGCACGATCTGGCCCGGAACATCAGCGACGAGATGCTCGCCGAGTTCGTCGAGAAGGTCTACGCCTGAACGGGCCCGCCGCGCCGCCCCGGCGCCCCGGCGTCAGCGCCCGGGCCCGGGGCGGCGACGTGCCGGGGCCCGGGGCGCAACCGCGCGGCACCCGCCCCGGATCGGGTGGGGCGGGTGCCGCGGTTCGGGGCGGCCCGGACGGGGCGGGCCGGTGGCCGGTCAGCCGACGCAGCCGGGGACGCTGCCCAGCGGCGCGCAGTTGTCGGGCACGTTCCCGATGACCGAGCTGGTCAGGGCGGTCACCGCACCGCCGGACTCGTGGACGCCTCCCCCGCCGGCCGGGGCGGTGGCCGTGTTCCCGAGGACCTTGCTGCGCGCGAGGGTGGCCGTGCCGGCCCGGTTGAAGAGGCCACCGCCGCGGACGGCGCGGTTGGCGTAGACCGTGCTGCCGCGGACCCGGAGGGTGGCGGCGTTGACGATGCCGCCGCCGTCGGAGGTCGCGGAGTTCCCGTAGATCCGGGAGGAGTTGACGGTCGCGTAGCCCGCCACGTTGGCGAGGCCGCCGCCCGAGGAGGCCTTGTTGCGCAGGAGGACGGAGCGGTGGAGGCCGAGCGTGCCGGAGTTGTGGATGCCGCTTCCGGTGTTGTCGCGGACCACCGACCGGTACAGGCCGAGCCGACCCGCGTTGCGGATGCCTCCGCCCTGGGCGGCCTCGCCACCGCGCACGGTGATCCGGTTCAGGGTGAGGCTGCCGCCCGGCACCACGTTGAGGATGCGGAAGACCTGGGCGGAGTCCCGGCGGAGGGTGGCGCCGCCGACGGAGCTGATCTGGACGTTGCCGGTGATCTCGGGCAGGGCGTCGTCCGCGTTCGCCGGGGTGTCGGGAGCGGTCAGGGTGTAGGTGCAGCCGGACGCCAGGAGGACGGGTCCGCCTCCCGCGTTGGCGTTGGTGACGGCGGCTTTCAGGGCGGCGATGTCGCCGCAGGGAACGAAGACCTGGGCGCGGGCCTGGGTCTGCCCGGCCGGCAGCAGGGCAAGACAGAGCCCCAGGCCGGCGGCGGCGCCGATGCCGCCGCGTCGGATCGTGGCTTTCATGCGGGACGTCCCGTCCGGTCGTGGGTGTTCGGGGCAGGCCGCCGGCCACCCGCCGTGCCCGCCCCAGCAGCGGACACGGCGGGTGATCCGCGGCGACTCTCCGAGAAGTACCGCCGGCTCCCGCGCCCCGCGACCGGGACGGTCCGCCCGGGTGACGGCCTCACCGGTCCGGGGGTACGCGGCGGACCGCCCGGGCCGTCCGTCCCCGGATGTGCCGGGAAACGCCTCCCGTGTCCGACCCGTCTGGAATCATCGGCCGGGTCACGGCTGAACAGGGGGCGGGGAGTGACGGATTCGGATTCCGCGCGGGAAACCGGCCGCCGGCGGGCGCTGCTGATCGGCGTCAGGGAGACCCGGGCGCTGCACCGGGACCCGGGCCTGGCCGCGGCCTATCCGGCGCTGGACTGCGTACCGCAGGACATCGAGCTGATGAGTGCGGCGCTGAAGAGCTCGGGGTACGAGGTGCGGTCGCTGCACCAGGACCACCCCGACCCCGACTGCCGGGATGCGGGCGGCAACGGCATCATCGGTGCCCTCGGCTCGTTCTTCGCCTCCTGCGAACCGGGGGACACCGCCCTGGTCTACCTCACCTGCCACGGCGTCACCCTCGACAAGCGGCACTATCTGGTCCCCGCCGACGCCCAGCCCGGCCCCGCTCACGACGGCCTGCCCTCCGTCAACCCCCGCACGCTGCTCCAGACCGCCCCGGGGGAACTGCTCGCCGGCCTCTCCCGCGCCGTGACCGCCGTCGTCTGCCTGGACGCCTGCCGAGAGGACGGAGCCGTGCCGTTCGTCCACGACGACGAGCGGAAGCTCTCCGGCGACCACGGCTCGGTGGTGTGGCTGTACAGCTGCAGCCCGGGCGAAGCGGCCTACGCCGACGCCGAGGGAAGCTGGTTCGGCCGGGCGCTCGCCGAGGCGCTGTCGGCAAGCGCCGCTCCCAAGACGATCGGCGAGGTCTATGAGTACGTCCGCACGGTCGCGGGCAGGGCGGCCAGGGACGGCACCGTCCCGCCGCAGGTCGACCGGCAGGTCCCCGACTGGTCGTGGGAGTCGGCGCGGTCGGCCGTGGTGTGCGACGGGTCCGAGACAACGCACCGCTGGACCAAGGCCGTCGAGAAGTCGGCGCTGTGGGACGTCACCGCGGACGCCGGCAGCGTACGGGAGCCGGTGCTGGACCGGTTACGTCACCTGGTGCGGCTGGTCGTCGGTCTGCGTACCGACACCCTCGCCCGGCGCCCCGACCAGTGGGACGACCCCCGCTACCCCGAGCGGCTGATCGGACAGCTCGGGGAACTGGCCGTACAGGCCGGACTGCGGGAGGACGAGCAGCTGTCGCCGCCCGAGACGGCCGCGCTGCTCGCCGCGCCGATCGTCCACGAGGGCGTCGTGGCCCTCGTCATGGACGAACTGGGCGCGCTGCCGCCCGAGGACGCGGGCCGTGGGGCCGCGGGCGGCCCGAAGCCCGGCGGCCCCGACGCTCATGCCGAGTTGGTCCGCAGCGAGTTGCGGGACATGGGCCGGGCGCACCACCTGGTGCGCCGCACGGCCGCGACCCTGCGTGAGCGCGGCCAGCTCGCCGCCGCCCGGGCCGCCGACCAGTGGCTGCGGCACCGCTTCGTCGCCGACTGGGACCTGGTCTGGGAGTGCACGGGCCAGTATCCATCGGCGGAGAAGCTCTTCGACGTCGCCGTGTCCGCCGTGCTCGCGGCGACCCCGGCGCCCGGCTGGTGCGGGCCGGTCGCCCAGTCCCGGGAGGAGATCAGCAGTCAGCTCCGGCAGGTGCTCGGGCATGTCTCCGTGCGCCCGGGCGGCAGCCCCCGCATCAACGACCCGGACGCGCCGGACGGCTGGAACGACCATCCCCCGGTCCAGGGCACCCGCTGGCGCGGTGAGCAACTGGCCACCCTGCTGTGGGCCGCGGCCCTGCTGGCCGTGGACACGCGCACGCTGTCCAGCGTGCTGGTCGACCATCTCGCCGCGCGCACGCCCCTCTCGCCGTCCGACGCGGTGATCTCCCTTTCGGAAGGTCTGCGGTACGACCCGGGGAAACGCGGCGGCGAGAAGGAACGGCACGGCGTCGAGGTGAGCTTCCGGTGCCCGCATCCCGCCCTGCACGCGGCGGTGGAAGAGCTGGCCGCCCGCGCCGACACGGCGTTCCGCGAGATCCACCGGCACCACCAGGGCCGGGCCCCGCTGCTGCGCGGCCTGCCGCGCCGGGTCTCCACCGGGCTGCTGAAGCCGCGCGACCGGAAGTACACCGAGCCGCTGGAGCGGTTCCGGCTGGCCGAGGACGAGATCCGGCCGCTGCTCATGGGCACCCAGCTCTACGGCGATCCGATGCTCGCGGTGCGGGAGCTGTATCAGAATGCCCTGGACGCCTGCCGCTACCGCGAGATGCGCGTACGGTACGGCCGGAAACGGCACAGCGGGCACTCCGACGACTGGCGGCCGAGGATCGTGTTCCGGCAGGGGGTGGACGAGGAGGGGCGCGCGTACATCGAGTGCGAGGACAACGGCTCGGGGATGACCCGCGAGAAGCTGACCTCGATGTTCGCCCGGGCGGGCCGGCGCTACGAGCAGGACCCGGACTTCGTCCAGGAACGCCGCAACTGGCGCCGGGCGGGGCTCGACGACGTCCATCTGAACAGCCGTTTCGGTATCGGGGTGTTCAGCTACTTCATGCTGGCGGAGGAGGTGGAGGTCCGCACCTGTCCGGTGGACCGGTTCGGTGAGCACATCCCCCAGGAACAGCTGCGGGCCGACATCCAGTCCGGTTCCGGGCTGCTGCAGATCCGGCAGGAGTGGAACGCGCCCCGCCTCGGCGGCACTCGCGTCCGGCTGTACCTGGCGCACCACGACGGCCCCCGGCCGTCGCTGCTGGACACCCTGGAGTCACTGCTGTGGTTCAGCGACTACGACGTGACGGCCGTCGAACGGGCGGAGGCGGGCCGGGCCCGGTCGCAGGAGCGGAGCGTCACCTGGCACGCGCGGAGACTCCGGCCCTCCCGGAGCTGGCCGGGCGGCCCCGTGCATGCGCACCGCGACGCCTGGTTCGTCCAGGGGAAGGGGCAGCTGCTCCTCGACGGGGTCGTGGTCCGCGACGCCCCTGCCGTGTCCGGCTCCATCGTTAATCTGCGCGAACGGTACGAGCCGGTGCCGAGCGTGGACCGGAACCGGCTGCTGTCATACGACCGCGACCGGGTGCTCCGGGTCCTGATGGGCCACGCCGAGGCGGTGGCGGGCGCGCAGGGCTGGAAGAAGGTCTCGCTGGAATGGTTGTGGCGCCTCTGCGAGACCGAACCACGGCTCGCTGTACGGCTGGTGGATCTTCTGCTGCCGGGCGCGGCCGGATTCGTGGAGCCGGATGCCCGGTCCCACAAGCCCGTCAGCGTCTCGGTCCCGTTGGCGAAGGCCGGTGTCCTTCCTCTGGACGGCCAGGTAGTGAGCAGTCCCTGGTTCCACTTTTTGCATGAGCCCGACCGGCCCTCGGAAAACGGCCTGGTGCTCGACTGGCGACGACAGTCCCTGGGAATCGACCGGGGCGACTTAGATCTCTCGTTCACCGGGTATCCCGAACCGGCGGGACTCGACAGCTTGCTGTTCCTCAACGGTCTGCCCGCGCCCGACTGGGCCGCGGCGGTGCGCACGTCCGCAGCGGTGGAGATCCCGCTAGCCGAGGCGGTGCGGGCCCTGCGCCGCTACGCCATCGCCGGGCTGCATGTGCCCGAGGCACCGGACATCCGCGCGCTGCGGTCCGTCCGCCCCGACAGGGTGGTCGCGGATGTCTACGAGTGCTACCGGGAGTTCCTCCTGCCGCGCCCCTCCTACTGGGGGGTGCCCTTCCCGCCGCAAGCCGGCCCTCCGACACAGCACGCCCCGCTGCTGCTGGCCGCCGCGTTGAGCGAGGTGCCGCTGAGCCGGGCGGCTGAGGCGCTGACGCAACTGTCGGCGCTCGACGACAGGCTTCCCACCCCGCCTCCCCTGGGGGCCGCCGGGGCACGGACCATCAGCCCTTCCGAGGCCACCGCTCTGGCCGGGTTCGAGGCCAGTGATGCCGTCGGCCGGCTGAAGCCGCGGAACACCCGGGTACGAGCGGACGAACCCCGGGCCTTGGAGATACCCGACGCCTCCCTCGACCAGATCCGCGCTCTCCGCGAGGACGTCGGGGAAGCGGTCGTCGGCCCCGTTTCCCCGACCGCCGCCGCTGTCGCGGAACTCGACGCGCTGGGTCCTTGGCTGCTCTCCAGAGACCTCGACGGCTCAGCGCCCTGGCTGGGCGCGGACCCCGATCCATGGCACGTACTCCGTGCGTCTCAGCGGCTGAAACTGCCGGTGGGCGAGGTGGTCGAACGCATCGACCGGTGCAGCACGATCACTGGTATCCGCGGTCCGCGGATACCCGCACGCAGCGCGGGCTGGCGGGTGCCGGACTGGCTCCAGTACGCACTGCGGCCGGCTCCTCGCGTACGCGGCCACCGGATCGGGCCGTGGACGCTGCTCTCCGCGTCCTGGGACGCGTCTGCCGACCCGGACGAGGCAGAGCCCTTGGAGGAAACACTGTCCCACCTGGTGGAGTTCGGGCTGCTGGACGCCGGCGAGGTGCAGCCGACCATGGACGCCGTCCGGGCCGGACACCCGCCGTCCAAGATTCTTGTCAGTCACCGTTCCTACAGCCTGGTCGGTCAGGCAGATCTCGACGGCGCCGGCCTGACGGGAGCCCAGTTCCTTTCCCTAGCTGCGGATTTCTCACTGGATCTGGCGGGAGCCCGGGCGCTGCTGCTCCAGGAAGCACAGCAATACGGTCTGCCCCTGCGAGCTGCGGAGCTCACCGGGGCCGCGGCCGCCCTGTGCCCGCGGGCCCAGGACTGCCAGGCGCTGTGTGACGAGGTCGAGCCCACCCGCTTCGTGGAGCGCCTGACGATCGGCGCCATCGTTCAGCACGCGCTCCGCTCCCGGCTGACCGTGGGGGCGTCGGCCCGCCGGCTGGCCGGATTCGCGGGCGCGGGAGCGCCCGAGCCGCCCGGGACGCTGACCCGCGGCGAAGACCCTGGCCTCCTCGACGAACTCACCCCGATCAAGCCCGATCAGGCGGTCTTCGACGCGGGCCTGCTCGGCCCCGGCACCCTCGGCGCACTCGAACTCGTCCTGGTGTCCGGCCGGTTCGGGTGGCCGCTCGTCAAGACCTACGAGCGCTACGCCCCTTTCGCCGAGCTCGGCCTCGACGTCACCGTCCGGGCCCCCGAAGGTGCGGAGAGGGGCCTGGTGCCGGACTGGCGGGACGTCATCGTCCTCACCGAGCGGCTGACGGGCCGGGCCCCCGCGCTCTCCGGCGCGGTGGACCCGGACCACGTTCTGCTCTGTTCCGAGGAGACGGACCTCTCCCCCGCCCGGGTACTGGAGCGCCTCGCCCGTTACGCGGGGCTCTTCGGCTTAACCTTGCCGGATCCTCCCCGCACGACAGGAGCACCGTGATGACCGGCCACCGTTCGGTGGAGTGGGACCCGCAGGCCAGAGCCGTCGTGGCCGGGTTCACCTGGCGGCGGATCGGCGAGGAGGTGTACGAGGCCGCCGGGGAGTGCCCGGAGTGCCACGGCGCCATGGTCCGCCGCTGGGAACTCAACCAGTACGCCTACGTGGCCAAGGGCGGCGGGCGGGAAGCGCTGCGACGGAGAAGGAAACGCCGGGGCGGAGGCCGCGGGGGCGGCGAGGAGGATCGCGCCCCGCTCTACACCCGCTGCCTCTGCGGCCGGGCCCACGCCGGCCGGCCGCCGGAGGAGGACAGCCCGGGCTGCGGCGCCCATCTGCTGATCGAGCTCCCTCCCGGCGGGCTGCCGGGCCTCGGCGGGGCGGAGACGCACCGGTGACGGGCGCTGCCCCGGGCGCCGGGGGTGCGGGCGGCGCTCCCGGCGGCCCGCGGACACCCTGGCGGTTCACGCCCGAGCAACTGGCCGCCGCCGACCGCCGGTTGCGGGCCATGGTGGAGCCGCACGAGCAGCTCCGGGCCGCGCGGCAGCAGGCGGAGGGCTACCGCAACTTCATCGCCTCGCTGACCGGGCTGATCGGTGCGGTGTTCGTGCTGAAGGGCCGGGAGAACCTGATGGATCTGCCCGGCTGGTGGCGGTGGGCGGTGATCGGTCTGCTGGCCGCCTCGTTCGCCGCGCTGATCGCGGCCTCGTGGCTCACCGTGTCCGCCGTGCACGGCCCACCGGGCTACACCCCCACCCTGGACGCCACCCGCGTTCTCGACTACGAGACCGAACGCACCCGCGCCATCTGGCGCATAGTGGGCCGGGCCCGCGGTCTCGCGCTGGCCGGGATGCTGGCCATCGCGGCCGCCGTGCTCCTGACCTGGGTCGCCCCGGTGCAGGAGGAGACGGCGGAGACGGGGAAGGCGGCGACGCCGTCCTGCGGTCCGGTGGTGACGGCCGCTCTGCTTCCCTGCTGACCGAGCCGCCCGGCTGCCCCCGTACCGAACGGCGCGGCGCCCGCCCCTCCGGGGTGGGAGGGGCGGGCGCCGCGTTCGTTCCGTACGCCGTCGGAGCGGCGCGGGTCCCGGGCCGTCAGACCGTCAGGGCGCGGTCCGTCGGGCGGATGGGGGCGGGCAGGGAGCTGCCGCCGGTCAGGTAGCGGTCCACGCCGCGTGCCGCGGAGCGGCCCTCGGCGATGGCCCAGACGATGAGCGACTGGCCGCGTCCGGCGTCGCCGGCCACGAAGACGCCGTCGACGTTGGTGGCGTAGTGCTCGTCCCGGGCGATGTTGCCGCGGGCGTCGAGCTCCAGGCCGAACTGCTCGACCATGCCGTTCTCCCGGTCGGTGCCGGTGAAGCCCATGGCGAGCGTGACGAGCTGCGCCGGGATCTTCCGCTCGGTGCCGGGCTTCTGTTCGAGCTTGCCGTCCTTGAACTCGACCTCGGCCATGTGCAGCCACTGGACGTTGCCGTCCTCGTCGCCCTCGAAGTGGGTGGTGGAGACGGAGTAGACCCGCTCGCCGCCCTCCTCGTGCGCGGAGGTGACCTTGTAGAGCATCGGGAACGTCGGCCAGGGCTGGTTCGGCGCCCGGTCCTCGCCCGGCTGCGGCATGATCTCCAGCTGGGTGACGGAGGCCGCGCCCTGGCGGTGGGCGGTGCCGACGCAGTCCGCGCCGGTGTCGCCGCCGCCGATGACGACGACGTGCTTGCCCTCGGCGCTGATCGGGGAGACGGTGAGGTCGCCCTCCTGCACCTTGTTGGCGAGCGGCAGGTACTCCATCGCCTGGTGGATGCCGTTCAGCTCACGGCCGGGGACGGGCAGGTCGCGGGCGGTGGTGGCGCCGACGGCGATGACGACGGCGTCGTACCGCTTGCGCAGCTTGGCCGCGTTGATGTCCCGGCCGATCTCCATCTCGGTGCGGAAGCGGGTGCCCTCCGCGCGCATCTGCTCGATGCGGCGGTTGATGTGGCGCTTCTCCATCTTGAACTCGGGGATGCCGTAGCGGAGCAGACCGCCGATGCGGTCGGCGCGTTCGAAGACGGCGACGGTGTGGCCGGCCCGGGTGAGCTGCTGGGCGGCGGCCAGGCCGGCCGGGCCGGAGCCGATCACGGCGACGGTCTTGCCGGAGAGCCGCTCGGGGGGCTGCGGAGTGATGTCGCCGCGGTCCCACGCCTTCTCGGCGATGGTGACCTCGACGTTCTTGATGGTCACCGGCGGCTGGTTGATGCCGAGGACGCAGGAGGCCTCGCACGGCGCCGGGCACAGCTTCCCGGTGAACTCCGGGAAGTTGTTGGTGGCGTGCAGCCGCTCGCTCGCCGCCGTCCAGTCCTCGCGGTAGACGTAGTCGTTCCACTCGGGGATGAGGTTTCCGAGCGGGCAGCCCTGGTGGCAGAAGGGGATGCCGCAGTCCATGCAGCGGCTGGCCTGCTTGCTGATGATCGGCAGCAGGGAGCCGGGGACGTAGACCTCGTTCCAGTCCTTGACGCGCTCGGGGACGGGGCGGGTCTCGGCGACCTCGCGGCCCGTGGTCAGGAAGCCCTTGGGGTCAGCCATTGATCGCCGCCTCCATCATCTTCTCGTGGGTCTCGGACTCGGAGAGTCCCGCTCGCTCGGCGGCGTCCTTGGCGGCGAGCACGGCCTTGTAGGTGGCGGGGACGACCTTGCCGAAGCGGGGCAGGGCCGCGTCCCAGTCGTCGAGCAGGGCCCGGGCGACGGTGGAGCCGGTCTCCTCGTGGTGGCGCCGCACGACGTCGTGCAGCCAGCGCGCGTCGTCGGCGTCGAGCGCCTCGACGGCGGACACGAGGTCCGGGTTGACGTTGTCCTTGTCCAGGTCGATGACGTACGCGACGCCGCCGGACATGCCGGCCGCGAAGTTGCGCCCGGTCTCGCCGAGGACGACCGCGTGGCCGCCGGTCATGTACTCGCAGCCGTGGTCCCCCACGCCCTCCGAGACGACCGTGGCGCCGGAGTTGCGGACGCAGAAGCGCTCGCCGACCCGGCCGCGGAGGAAGATCTCGCCGCCGGTCGCGCCGTAGGCGATGGTGTTGCCCGCGATGGTCGAGTACTCGGCGAGGTGGTCGGCGCCGCGGTCCGGGCGGACGACGAGCCGGCCGCCGGAGAGGCCCTTGCCGACGTAGTCGTTGGCGTCGCCCTCCAGCCGCAGGGTGACGCCGCGCGGCACGAAGGCGCCGAAGGACTGGCCGGCGGAGCCGGTGAAGGTGATGTCGATGGTGTCGTCCGGCAGTCCTGCGCCGCCGAACCGCTTGGTCACCTCGTGGCCGAGCATGGTGCCCACGGTCCGGTTGATGTTGCGGATCGCGAGCCGGGCCCGGACCGGCTGGGCCTTCTCGGCGCTGTCCGCGGCGAGCGCGTCCGACGCGAGCTTGATCAGCTCGTTGTCGAGGGCCTTGCCCAGGCCGTGGTCCTGCTCGATCACCTGGTGCCGGGCGGCACCGGCCGGCAGGTCCGGGACGTGGAGCAGCGGCTCCAGGTCGAGGCCCTGCGCCTTCCAGTGGCCGACGGCCCGGGAGGTGTCCAGCAGCTCGGCGTGGCCGACCGCCTCCTCCAGGGTGCGGAAGCCCAGCTCGGCGAGGAGTTCGCGGACCTCCTCGGCGATGAACTGGAAGTAGTTGACGATGTATTCGGCCTTGCCGCTGAACCGCTCGCGCAGCACCGGGTTCTGGGTGGCGATGCCGACCGGGCAGGTGTCCAGGTGGCAGACGCGCATCATGACGCAGCCGGAGACGACGAGCGGCGCGGTGGCGAAGCCGAACTCCTCGGCGCCGAGGAGCGCGGCGACGACCACGTCGCGGCCGGTCTTCAGCTGGCCGTCGGTCTGCACGACGATGCGGTCGCGCAACCCGTTGAGCAGCAGGGTCTGCTGGGTCTCGGCGAGGCCGAGCTCCCAGGGGCCGCCCGCGTGCTTGAGGGAGGTGAGCGGCGAGGCGCCGGTGCCGCCGTCGTGGCCGGAGATCAGCACCACGTCGGCGTGGGCCTTGGAGACGCCGGCGGCGACGGTGCCGACGCCGACCTCGGAGACCAGCTTGACGTGAATGCGCGCCTGGGGGTTGGCGTTCTTCAGGTCGTGGATGAGCTGGGCGAGGTCCTCGATCGAGTAGATGTCGTGGTGGGGCGGCGGGGAGATCAGGCCGACGCCCGGGGTGGAGTGCCGGGTCCTGGCGACCCACGGGTAGACCTTGTGGCCGGGGAGCTGGCCGCCCTCGCCGGGCTTGGCGCCCTGGGCCATCTTGATCTGGATGTCGTCGGAGTTGACGAGGTACTCGCTGGTGACGCCGAAGCGGCCGGAGGCGACCTGCTTGATCGACGAGCGGCGGGCCGGGTCGTAGAGCCGGTCCGGGTCCTCGCCGCCCTCACCGGTGTTGGACTTGCCGCCGAGCTGGTTCATGGCGATGGCGAGGGTCTCGTGCGCCTCCTGGGAGATGGAGCCGTACGACATGGCGCCGGTGGAGAAGCGCTTGACGATCTCCGAGACGGGCTCGACCTCCTCGATGGGGATCGAGGGGCGGCCGGACTTGAAGGAGAACAGGCCGCGGAGCGTCATCAGCCGCTCGGACTGCTCGTCGACCCGCCGGGTGTACTGCTTGAAGATGTCGTAGCGGCGGGTGCGCGTGGAGTGCTGCAGCCGGAAGACCGTCTCCGGGTCGAAGAGGTGCGGCTCGCCCTCGCGGCGCCACTGGTACTCGCCGCCGATGTCGAGGGCGCGGTGGGCCGCGGCGATGCCGGAGACCGGGTACGCCTTGGTGTGCCGGGCGGCGACCTCCTGGGCGATCACGTTCAGGTCGGCACCGCCGATCTTGGTGGTGGTGCCGTGGAAGTACTTCTCGACGAAGGACTCGTCCAGGCCGACGGCTTCGAAGACCTGTGCGCCGCGGTAGGAGGCGACGGTGGAGATGCCCATCTTGGACATGACCTTGAGGACGCCCTTGCCGAGCGCCTTGATCAGGTTGCGGATGGCGGTCTCGGGCTCGACACCGGGCAGGAAGGTGCCGGCGCGGACCAGGTCCTCGACCGATTCCATCGCCAGGTACGGGTTGACGGCGGCGGCGCCGTAGCCGATCAGCAGGGCGACGTGGTGGACCTCGCGGACGTCACCGGCCTCGACCAGCAGGCCCGCCTGGGTGCGCTGCTTGGTGCGGATGAGGTGGTGGTGGACCGCGGAGGTGAGCAGCAGCGAGGGGATCGGCGCGTGCTCGGCGTCGGAGTGCCGGTCGGAGAGGACGATCAGCCGGGCGCCGTCCTCGATGGCGGAGGCGGCCTCGGCGCAGATCTCGTCGATCCGCGCGGCCAGGGCCTCGCCGCCGCCGCTCACCCGGTAGAGACCGGAGAGGGTGACGGCCTTGAAGCCGGGCAGGTCGCCGTCGGCGTTGATGTGGACGAGCTTGGCCAGCTCGTCGTTGTCGATCACCGGGAACGGCAGGGTGACGCTGCGGCAGGACGCGGCGGTCGGCTCCAGCAGGTTGCCCTGCGGGCCGAGGGAGGAGAGCAGCGAGGTGACGAGCTCCTCGCGGATGGCATCCAGCGGCGGGTTGGTGACCTGCGCGAAGAGCTGGGTGAAGTAGTCGAAGATCAGCCGGGGCCGGTCGGAGAGGGCGGCGATGGGCGAGTCGGTGCCCATGGAGCCGATGGGCTCGGCGCCGGTCTTGGCCATCGGGGCGAGGAGGATGCGCAGCTCCTCCTCGGTGTAGCCGAAGGTCTGCTGGCGGCGGATGACCGAGGCGTGGGTGTGCGCGACGTGCTCGCGCTCCGGCAGGTCGGCCAGGTCGATCAGGCCGGTCTCCAGCCACTCCTGGTAGGGCTGCTCGGCGGCGAGCTCGGCCTTGATCTCGTCGTCCTCGATGATGCGGTGCTCGGCGGTGTCCACCAGGAACATGCGGCCGGGCTGGAGGCGGCCCTTGCGGACGACCTTGGCCGGGTCGACGTCGACGACGCCGACCTCGGAGGAGAGCACGACGAGGCCGTCGTCGGTGACCCAGTAGCGGCCCGGGCGCAGGCCGTTGCGGTCGAGAACGGCGCCGACCTGGGTGCCGTCGGTGAAGGTGACGCAGGCGGGGCCGTCCCAGGGCTCCATCATCGTCGCGTGGTACTGGTAGAACGCGCGGCGGGCCGGGTCCATCGAGGTGTGGTTCTCCCACGCCTCCGGGATCATCATCAGCACGCTGTGCGGGAGCGAACGGCCGCCGAGGTGCAGCAGCTCCAGGACCTCGTCGAAGGAGGCGGAGTCGGAGGCGTCGGGGGTGCAGACCGGGAAGACGCGCTCGGCGGCCTTCTCGCCGAACAGGTCGCTGGCGAGCTGTGACTCGCGCGCCCGCATCCAGTTGCGGTTGCCCTTGACGGTGTTGATCTCGCCGTTGTGCGCGACGAACCGGTAGGGGTGGGCGAGCGGCCAGCTCGGGAAGGTGTTGGTGGAGAACCGGGAGTGGACCAGCGCGATCGCGGTGGCGAAGGTGCGGTCGGAGAGGTCCGGGAAGAACGGCTCCAGCTGCCCGGTGGTGAGCATGCCCTTGTAGACGATCGTCCGGGCGGAGAGGGAGGGGAAGTAGACCCCGGCCTCGCGCTCGGCGCGCTTGCGGAGCAGGAACGCCTTGCGGTCCAGGTCCAGCGCGGTGTTCTCGCCGTCGGCCACGAAGAGCTGGGCGAAGTCCGGCATGGTGGCGCGGGCGCCGGCGCCGAGCATCTGCGGGGCGACGGGCACCTCGCGCCAGCCGAGGACGGTCAGGCCCTCGTCGGCGGCGATGGCCTCGACGCGGCCGGCGGCCTCGCTGTCCCCGGCGGGGAGGAAGGCGATGCCGACGGCGTAGGCGCCGGCCTCGGGGAGTTCGAAGGAGACGTTCTCGCGGAGGAAGGCGTCCGGGACCTGGAGGAGGATGCCCGCGCCGTCGCCCGAGTCGGGCTCGGAGCCGGTGGCGCCGCGGTGTTCCAGGTTGCGCAGCACGGTGAGGGCCTGCTCGACCATGTCATGGCTCGCCTCGCCGGTGAGGGTGGCCACAAAGCCGACGCCGCAGGCATCGTGCTCGTTGCGCGGGTCGTACATGCCCTGCTGGTCAGGGCGTCCGGCCAGGGGCGACCAGGCGGTGTTCCCACCGCTGGCCGCGGAGTGGTCGGACAGCAGGCGCGGCGTGCGCATCGGCTCTCCCGTCGTCGTCGTGGCAGTGTCACGTGCCGAGGGACGACGTTGGCCCTCTGCGAATTTCGTGCAGGTTACATGATGACCGCTGTCCCGCAGCGCGAAAACGGCGTTCCATCATGCGGACACCACCAGCTCAGAGCGGTGGTGGGGGGAGCGACAGGAGCGTTCGGCCCTCGTCTTCTCCGGCGCCGGACGGGCGGCACTGCCCGTAGCGCTTCCGGCTCATGCCCAGCCGGGCACCGATCGAAACCCGCAAGTAACAACTGGTTTCCCGGCCGGGAGGAAGCACCGGCCGGCGTGGCCGGTCCCTCTAGCTTACGGCCGTTCCGATGAGGGAGCCCAGGCCGTACGTCACAGCGGCGGCCGCTCCCCCCAGGATGAACTGCCGGAGGCCGCTGTACCACCAGGAGCGGGCCGTGACTCTCGCCACCAGGCTGCCGCAGAGGAACAGCCCGGCCAGGGCGAGCAGCACCGCCGGCCACAGCCGCTCCGCCCCCAGCAGATACGGCAGTACGGGAAGAACGGCACCCACCGCGAAGGCACCGAAGGAGGAGACGGCGGCGATCGCCGGCGAGGGCAGGTCGCCGGGATCGACCCCGAGCTCCTCCCGGACGTGGATCTCCAGGGCCAGCTCGGGGTCGCGGGACAGCTGCTCGGCGACCTCCCGGGCCAGCCTCGGCTCCACGCCGCGCGACACGTAGAGCTCCGCGAGCTCCCGCTCCTCCTCCGCCGGGTTCTTCCGTATCTCCTCGCGCTCGACCTCCAGCTCGGCCAGCACCAGCTCACGCTGCGAGGCGACCGAGGTGTACTCGCCGGCGGCCATGGAGAAGGCTCCCGCCGCGAGGCCCGCCATCCCGGTGATCACGATGGTCTGCGAGGCGACGTTGCTGCCCGCGACACCCGTGATCAGGGCCAGGTTCGACACCAGGCCGTCCATCGCGCCGAAGACCGCGGGGCGGAGCCAGCCGCCGTTGACGTCGCGGTGGGTGTGGTTGTCCCGGTGCGTGTCGTGCGGCTTGTCCTCGGCCCCGGTGACATCCGCGGTGAGGTTGTCGGCGGCGCTGCTGCTGGCCATGGGTGTGGTGCTCCCTTCCCCGGGACAGCCCGTCGGCTCCCCCTGGCTGCGAAGGTACGCGCGATGCCTTGGCGCCGCCAGCAAGGAAGGCCGAACTTACCTCTCTGACCTGCGGTTTTACTTCCGGGCGGTGGAGCGGGCAGCCAAAACGGCGGCGGTCCCCCCGGGGGGCCGCCGCCGTCCGCGGACGTGTCCGTGATCTCCGTCTCAGAGCTTCTTGGTGGTGCCCGCCCCGGAGTCCGCGGTGCCGTCACCGTCAGCCGGGCCGTCCGCAGCGGCCGTGCCGCCGCCGGACACCGCCGGTTCGCCGGACCCGGTGGGGGCGTCGCCGCTCTCCGCGGTCCCCGTCGCCCCGGGGGCCCCGCCGTTCTTCCCGGGCCCGCCGTTCTTCCCGGGCCCGCTGTCCTTCTCGCCGTCCCGCCCGGCGTCGGCGGCCTCGGCCGCGCGGGCCTCCTCCGCCGCCGGCTCCACCACGGTCTCCCGGCCGGGGCGCAGCCGGGAGGAGACGATCATGTAGGTGACCGCCCCGAGGAAGACGATCATCGAGGTCCAGACGTTGAGGCGCAGGCCGAGCACATGGTTGGCCTCGTCGATCCGCAGGTACTCGATCCAGCCGCGGCCCACGGTGTACGCGGCGACATACAGCGCGAAGGCCCGCCCGTGGCCGAGCTTGAAGCGGCGGTCCGCCCAGATCACCAGCAGGGCGACGCCGACGCACCACAGCGATTCGTAGAGGAACGTGGGGTGGTAGAGCCCGGGTTCGGGGCCCTTGTCGATCTTCAGGGCCCAGGGCACATCGGTGGCCCTGCCGTACAGCTCCTGGTTGAACCAGTTGCCCCAGCGGCCGATGGCCTGGGCGATGGCGATGCCGGGCGCGACCGCGTCCGCGTAGGCGGGGAGCGGGACGCCGCGGCGCCGGGCGCCGATCCACGCACCGACGGCGCCGAGGGCGATGGCCCCCCAGATGCCGAGCCCGCCCTCCCAGATCTTGAAGGCGTCGACCCAGTTGCCGTCCTCACCGAAGTACGGCTCGTACGTGGTGAAGATGTGGTAGAGACGGCCGCCGACGAGACCGAACGGCACGGCCCAGACGGCGATGTCGGCCACCGTGCCGGGCAGGCCGCCGCGGGCGACCCAGCGCCGGCCTCCGATCCAGACGGCGGCGAAGACGCCGATGAGGATGCTGAACGCGTAGCCGCGCAGCGGGATCGGACCGAGTTCGATCACGCCGGTCGACGGGCTGGGAATGTATGCGAGGTCCATGGCGGTCCCGACGCTACCGTGCCGGGCGGGGGACCGGGCAACCCGCCCGGCAACGGCTCCGTAACGGGCCGCCCCGGGTGTGGCCCCGCGCCCCCGTCCTCCCCGTGCTCGCCCGTGGCCGAACGGTCACGGGGGCCGGCCGGGCGGGCGCCCGGCGGGGACCCGCCCCGGAGGCCGGGCTGAGGAATCGGGGCGTCAGGAGAGGACCCGGGCCGGGTCGGCCACCACCACGACCAGCAGGACGACGAAGACCAGGCCGGCCACCACGCCCGACCAGCGCTGCCCGCGGGCCTGCGGTCGGGCGGGCGCGGTCCGCCACCCCTCCGGCTGCCGGGGCACGGCCGGCCTCCCCCGCCGGCGCCACCGGCGGAGGGTGCCGTGGCGCCGGGCGGCCGCCTCGTCCTCCCGGCGCAGCCGTTCGGTGACCATACGGGCACGCGCCGACGGCTCCCTGGGCGCCCGGGCCCGCGCGGGCCCGGCGCTCTCCTCGACGAACCGCGCCCACTCCTCCTCGGATATCGCGGGCAGATCGGGCTCGTCCGCGGCCCGGCCGGTGGCGGGCGGCTCTGCGGTCACGGTCCTCACATCTCCTGGGGTCGCACGGGGCGGCCGGGCGGGGCGCACGGCGGCCCGGCCGGTGACGGGGTGTGGGGGTGGTGCCAGGGTAATCCAGCGGGCCGACAGCGGCCGAGAGCCGGGACGGAGCCGAAATGGCGGAACGGAGCCGGAACGGCGGAACGGGGAGGCGCAGGCCTCCCCGTTCCGCTCCCCCGCTGATCCGGGCGGTCAGGCCCCGCGGCTCACGCCCTTCGCCAACTGCCCGGCCAGCGACCGGACTCCGTCCAGCCCGCTCTCCAGGTCCGGGGCGTCCAGCAGCCGTTTGACGAAGGCCGAGCCGACGATCACCCCGTCGGCGAACGCCGCGACCTCGGCCGCCTGCTCCGGGTTGGAGACGCCGAGCCCGACGCAGACGGGCAGCCCGGTGGTGGCCCGGGTGCGGCGCACCAAGTCCTGCGCCTGCTCGCCGACGGACTCCCGGGTACCGGTGACCCCCATCAGGGAGGCCGCGTAGACGAAGCCGCTGCCGGCCGCCGTGATCTTCGCCAGCCGCTCGTCCCGGCTGCTCGGCGCGACGACGAAGACCGTGGCCAGGCCGTGCCGCGCGGCGGCCTCGCGCCACACCGCGGACTCCTCGACGGGGAGGTCGGGGAGGATGCAGCCCGCTCCCCCGGCCTCGGCCAGATCGGCGGCGAACCGCTCGACGCCGTACTGGTCGACCGGGTTCCAGTACGTCATGCAGAGCACCGGCGCCCCGGTCGCGGCGTGCACCTCGGCCACCGTGCGGATCACGTCGGTGATGCGCAGCCCGGCCCGCAGGGCGATGTCGTCGGCGGTCTGGATGACCGGCCCGTCCAGCACCGGGTCGCTGTGCGGCAGCCCGACCTCGACCACGTCGCAGCCGCCCTCGACCATCGCCGTGACGGCCCGCACCCCGCCGTCCACGGTCGGGAAACCGGCGGGCAGATAGCCGACCAGCGCGGCCCGGCCCTCCCCCTTGGCCTTGGCCAGGACGGATTCCAGGAGTTCCAGGTTGCCCGCCATCACTCGGCCTCGATCTCGTCGCTCGGGTCGTACAGCTTGAAGTAGCGCGCGGCGGTCTCCATGTCCTTGTCGCCGCGGCCGGAGAGATTGACCAGCACCAGCCCGTCCTGGCCCAGCTCGCGGCCGAGGACGAGGGCGCCGGCCAGCGCGTGCGCGCTCTCGATGGCCGGGATGATGCCCTCGGTCTCCGACAGCAGCCGCAGCGCCTGCATCGCCTCGTCGTCGGTGACCGCGCGGTACTCGGCGCGGCCGGTGTCCTTGAGGTAGGCGTGCTCGGGGCCGACGCCCGGGTAGTCGAGCCCGGCGGAGATCGAGTACGGCTCGGTGATCTGGCCGTCCTCGTCCTGGAGGACGTAGCTGCGGGAGCCGTGCAGGATGCCGGAGGTGCCCTCGGTGAGGGTCGCCGCGTGCTCGCCGGTCTCCACGCCGTGCCCGGCGGGCTCGAAACCGACGAGCCGGACGGCCTCGTCGGGGAGGAACGCGTGGAACAGGCCGATGGCGTTGGAGCCGCCGCCCACGCAGGCCGCCACCGCGTCCGGGAGCCGGCCGGCGCGTTCCAGGATCTGCCGGCGCGCCTCGACGCCGATCACCCGGTGGAAGTCCCGGACCAGGGCGGGGAAGGGATGCGGTCCGGCGACCGTGCCGAAGAGGTAGTGGGTGCGGTCGACGTTGGCGACCCAGTCGCGGAACGCCTCGTTGATGGCGTCCTTCAGGGTGCGGCTGCCGGACTTGACGGCGATGACCTCGGCGCCGAGCATCCGCATCCGCGCCACGTTGAGCGCCTGGCGCTTGGTGTCGACCTCGCCCATGTAGATGGTGCATTCGAGGCCGAAGAGGGCACAGGCGGTGGCCGTCGCGACCCCGTGCTGCCCGGCGCCGGTCTCGGCGATGACGCGGGTCTTGCCCATACGGCGGGTCAGCAGCGCCTGCCCCAGCACATTGTTGATCTTGTGGGAGCCGGTGTGATTGAGGTCCTCCCGCTTGAGGAAGACCCGGGCGCCACCGGCGTGTTCCGCGAACCGCCGGACCTCGGTGAGGGCGCTGGGGCGGCCGGTGTAGTTGACGAGCAGTTCGTCCAGCTCGGCGGCGAAGGCCGGGTCGGCCTTCGCCTTGGCGTACTCGGCGGCCACCTCGTCGACCGCGGCGACCAGCGCCTCGGGGATGAACTTGCCGCCGAACGCGCCGAAGTAGCCCTCGGGGCTGGGGACCAGACCCTCGGGGTCCGGGATGAAGAAATCGGAGGACATCTGCGGTACTCCTCGTGCCGGGGCGCGGTGCCCCGGATGGCGTGGTGGTGTGGTGAACGGTCCGCGGGGAGAGGTACGCGTACGCCCGGCCGCCCGGCGGTATGGCCGCCGCCCGGGCCCGGTGCTTCCGGCCCGTGGCCGTAACGAGCCGGGGAGACGGGCGGCCGCCGGACGCCGGCACGGGACACCGCTGCGGGACACCGCTGCGGGACGCCGAGCCGGAGCCCCCGGTCCGGACGGGCCCGGAAACCGGACTCTCGGACTTCGGAAGCCGAGGGCGCGGCAGGAGCAGCCCGGAAGCGGAAGGCAGCACCGCTCCGGTGGCCGGCCCCCTCACGGGGGGCGCGCTCCAGCCGGCGGCCGGACGGAGTCGGACCCTGTCAGGCCGCGTCAGGCCGTGCCGGCGGGCGTACGCGTGGCCACGGCATGCCATCGCATGCCGTTGATCTGCCCCGGCTCGCTGCCGATGTGGTAGCGCACCCGCCGCCCCCGCACCCGCCGCGCGGGCGCGCGGCAGCCCCGCGGCCGGCAGCCGCGGGCGAGCCGTGCGTACGGGGAACGGGTCATCGGGACGCCTCAGCCGCGCCCGTGCCGCAGGGCCGGGTGCGCGCCTGCCGCCACGAGGTCGGACACCGCCGTCCTGGGGTCGCGGCCGGTGACCAGCGACTCCCCGACGAGCACGGCGTCCGCGCCCTCGTTGGCGTACGCGATCAGATCGTGCGGTCCGCGCACGCCCGATTCCGCGATCTTGACGATGTGGTCGGGGATCCCCGGGGCGATCCGCCCGAAGTTGGCCCGGTCCACCTCCAGCGTCTTGAGGTTCCGCGCGTTGACGCCGATGACGCGGGCGCCGGCGACGACGGCCCGCTCGACCTCCTCCTCGTCGTGCACCTCGACGAGCGGCGTCAGGCCGATCGACTCGGCGCGCTCGATGAGCGACACCAGGGCCGCCTGGTCCAGGGCCGCGACGATGAGCAGGGCGAGGTCGGCGCCGTGGGCGCGGGCCTCCCAGAGCTGGTAGGAGGTGACGATGAAGTCCTTGCGCAGCACGGGGATGTCGACCCGGGCGCGGACGGCCTCCAGGTCCGCGAGCGAGCCGCCGAACTTCCGCTCCTCGGTCAGCACGCTGATGACGGCCGCGCCGCCCGCCTCGTAGTCGGCGGCGAGCCCGGCCGGGTCGGCGATCGCGGCCAGCGCGCCCTTGGACGGGCTGGAGCGCTTGACCTCGCAGATGACCTTGACGCTGTCACCGCGGAGCGCCGCGGCCCCGTCCTTGGCCGGAGGGGTCCTGGCCGCCCGCTCCTTGAGCTCGTCGAGGCTCACGCGCGCCTGCCGCTCCGCGAGGTCGGCACGGACTCCCTCGATGATCTCGTCGAGCACACTCACGGGAGCGGCCCCCTTCCGGGACGGTGGTGGAGCGATCGCGGCCGTCCGGTGCCCGCCGGGCACCGCCCGCCCACGACTGCGCGAGACTCTGCGATGGTATCCGGCCGGGCGCACACCGTTCACATCCGGGCGCCCGGGGTCCCGACACGTGGACATACCCGGTGCTACCGGTTCCGGTTCTACGGTGCCAGGCCCGCGCCGAACGACAGGTTCCGGACAACCGTGAACGCCGTGACGAGCACCCCGGCGGCCCACCACACCGGACGGCTCCGCACGAACCGCGCCCCGCACCCGGCCGGCACGGGGCGGGCGGCGCGCCCCTGCCGGGCGGCAGGCACGACCCGTACGGCGCGTACGGCGCGTACGGCGCGTACGGCCCAGAGCACCCAGACGACGGCCGCCGCGGCCACGGCCAGGACGACCAGCGCGTTGGCGCCGAAGGCGGCGGCCGGATCGCCCTGCGCGATGGCGTGGGCGCTGCGGAGACCGCCGCAGCCCGGGCACAGGAGGCCGGTCGTGTGGAAGAGCGGGCACACCGGGTAGCGCCCCGGCACCCCGGGGTCCACGGCCCCGACCCAGCCGAGGGCGGCCGCACCGGCGGCGAGCGCCCCCGCGGGTGCGGCGAGGGCCCTCACACGGGACGGAAGGAGCCGCGCGGCACGGCCGGCCGGGCGCCGGTCACCGCCGGGCGGCGGGGACGGGCACGGAGACGCGGGAGACGGGGACGCGGAAGGCCGGGACGTGGGAGGCAGGGACGCGGGAGGCGGGGAAGGGCACGGTGCGGGGTGCGCGGGTTCGTCGCTCACAGGACCGAGTCTTTCCGCGCACGCGGAAAGGCGCAGCCCCGGGCCCTCGTACGCCGTCCATACGGCCGTACGGGCCACGGGGCCGCGCCTTCACGGTTCCGCCCCGGCTCGCGGGGGCGCCGTGCGCCGCCCGCGGGTCAGTGCTGCGGCTGGCGCTTCTGCGGCTCGCGCGTGGCGTCCTGGCCCAGGCCGGCCTTCTTCATCATCCAGCCGACGATCCCGCCCAGGAAGACGAGGGCGATACCCACCCAGAAGCCCACGGGGCTGGCCATCACGGTGAAGGCGCTGGCCACGCAGAAACCGATGAAGGCGATGATGACGCCGGTCCAGGCGGCCGGGGTGTGTCCGTGGTCGGTGCCCGCCATGAGTTCTCCTCGTTGCTCTGTGTGCGCCTGGCTCGGGCGCGGTGAACGCTCGGCGTCCATTGTTCCCGACGGGCTGTGACACCGTCGCGCCGGGGTGCCGTCCCGGAGCGTCGGAACGGCGGGGCCGCCGCGCAGGTCGGGGGTGGGGTCCGGGGTGGTGTCCCAGGGTGTTTCAGCGGTCGCGGGTCGGGTCCTCGCCCCGGTCCAGGGCACGCCACATCTCCTCGGGGCGCTCCGGGCCGGGCGCGGCGGCGCCGCGGCGCGCGGCACCGGACGGGCGCTCGTACCGGCCGGACATGGCGGGCCAGCGGTGCCCGTGGCGCAGGGCGAGCAGTCCGGCGAGCAGGAGGAGCAGCCCGGCCGCAGTGGAGACCAGCGGCCAGGGGGTGTGGGTGACGTTCTCCACACCGGCGCCGACCAGCCCGGTGGTCCGGGCCGCCTCGGCCTCCAGGGCCCCGGTGCCGGCGCGGCCGTACAGGGAGGCGGCGGCGGTGCCCGCGCCGCTGAGCGCCAGCAGCGCGGCGACGGCGGCCCGTCCGGCGCGGCGCACGGCGAACACGGCGACCAGCGCGGCGAGCCCGACGACGGCCAGCGCGGCGGGCACGCCGGTGACGTCCCGGCCTTCGGCGGCGACCCGCAGCGCCCCCTGGGCGGCGGTGGTCGTGGCCTCGGACCAGGTCTGTCCGCCGGCGACCAGGGCGAGGGCGGCACCCGCGGCACCGAGTGCGAGCGCGGCGGCGAGACTGCGCCGGCCCGCGCCGCCGGACGTGTCCCCGGCACCGGCGCCGCCGGCGGATCCGGGTGCGGGACCGGCCCCGGTCCGGCGAGGGCCGGATGCGGGGTGCCCGGGTTCGGGGTGCTCGGGTTCGGGGTGATTGCGCGGCTCGGGTACGGGACTCACGTTTCCACTATGACCCGTACCGCCCCGCTGCCCGCACCCGGGGCGGTACGGGCCCGGGTGCGGGCACGCGGGCCCGGGCAGTCCGCGGTTTCGCGGGCAGTCCGCGGGCCCGGGGGATGAACGGCTCGCAGGAGACCGCCCGGCCCGGGGCCCGCCCGGGAACCGCGGGCACCGTACCGGCCGCCGCCATGTCTCTCGGAGCGGCCGGGTGTCGTCCGGGGCACCCGAGTACGCACGGCGGAAGCGCCGGCGCCGTCCGCCGTGCGGTCCGGCCGGCCGCGCGCGGCCGGCCCGGTACGGGCGCGGGGCCCGGAACGGGCGGTCTACCGCAGCCCGGAGGCCATCCGTACCGCGCGCAGCACCGCCGCCGCCTTGTTGCGGCACTCCGTGTCCTCGGAGACCGGGTCGGAGTCGGCCACCACCCCGGCCCCGGCCTGCACATAGGCGGTGCCGTCGCGCAGCAGGGCCGTGCGGATGGCGATGGCGGTGTCGGAGTCCCCGGCGAAGTCGAGATAGCCGACGCAGCCCCCGTACAGGCCCCGCCGGGTCGGCTCCAGCTCCTCGATGATCTGGAGGGCGCGCGGCTTGGGGGCGCCGGAGAGGGTGCCGGCCGGGAAGCAGGCGGTGAGCACGTCGAAGGCGGTGCGGCCCTCGGCGAGACGGCCGGTGACGGTGGACACGATGTGCATGACGTGGCTGTAGCGCTCCACCGACATGAAGTCGACGACCTCCACGCTGCCCGGCTCGCAGACCCGGCCGAGGTCGTTCCGCCCGAGGTCGACCAGCATCAGGTGCTCGGCGCGCTCCTTGGGGTCGGCCAGCAGTTCCTCGGCGAGGGAGGCGTCCTCCTGCGGGGTGGCGCCGCGCGGCCGGGTGCCCGCGATGGGGTGCAGCATGGCGCGCCCGTCCTCGACCTTGACCAGCGCCTCGGGGCTGGAGCCGACGACGTCGAAGCCGTCGAACCGCAGAAGGTACATGTACGGGCTGGGGTTGGTGGCGCGCAGCACCCGGTAGACGTCGAGGGCGGAGGCCGGGCAGGGCGTCTCGAACCGCTGGGACGGGACGACCTGGAACGCCTCACCGGCCCGGATGCGCTCCTTGATGTCCTCCACGGCCTCCTGGTACGCGGCGCCGCCCCAGCCCTGGGTGAACTCGGGCAGTACGGACGGCGGCAGGGCGGCGGCGCCGCCGGGCAGGGGCCGGGCGAGGTCGGCGGTCATCGCGTCGAGGCGGGCCACGGCGTCCGCGTAGGCCTCGTCGACGCCGGTGTCGAGGTCGTTGTGGTTGATCGCGTTGGCGATGAGCAGGACGGTGCCGTCCCAGTGGTCGAGCACGGCGAGGTCGGAGGTGAGCAGCATGGTGAGCTCGGGCAGGCCGAGGTCGTCACGGGTGCTGTCGCCGATCTTCTCCAGGCGGCGCACGATGTCGTAGCCGAGGTAGCCGACCATGCCCCCGGTGAAGGGCGGCAGGCCGAGGAGGTCGCCCAGGTCGCGCGGGGTGTGCAGGGTGTCGACGGTGGCGCGCAGGGCCTCCAGCGGATCGCCGCCGGTGGGGACGCCGACGGGGGGCGTGCCGAGCCAGTGCGCCTCGCCGTCGCGGACGGTGAGGGTGGCGTCGCTGCGGACACCGACGAAGGAGTAGCGCGACCAGGAGCGGCCGTTCTCCGCGGACTCCAGGAGGAACGTGCCGGGGCGTTCGGCCGCGAGCTTGCGGTACAGGCCGACCGGGGTGTCCCCGTCGGCGAGCAGTCTGCGGCTGACGGGGATGACGCGGCGGTCGGCCGCCAGCTTGCGGAAGGTGGTGAGATCCATCGTGGCGGCGCCGGTACTCATGGGCCCGGATCCTAGTGGGCGCGGCGGCTGCCACCGGGTGCGTTCCACGATGCGGCCCGCCGGGGCCCCGGCGGCGGACCGGAGACCCCGGGCCGGACCGAGGGGGCCCGGTTCCTCAGGCCGAGGGGCCCGGTCCGGCCGGGGCCGCCGGGCCGAGCGGCAGTTCCTGCGCGTCGAAGCAGGTGCGGTCACCGGTGTGGCAGGCGGCGCCCACCTGGTCGACCCTGACGAGCACGGTGTCGCCGTCGCAGTCGAGCGCCACGGACTTCACGTGCTGGACGTGCCCCGAGGTGTCGCCCTTCACCCAGTACTCGCCGCGGCTGCGGCTCCAGTAGGTGCAGCGGCCCGTGGTGAGGGTCCGGTGCAGGGCCTCGTCGTCCATCCAGCCCAGCATCAGCACCTCGCCGGTGTCGTACTGCTGCGCGATGGCCGGGACGAGCCCGTCGGCGTTCCGCTTGAGCCGCGCGGCGACGGCGGGGTCGAGACGGGAGGAACCGGCCGCACCGGCAGAGGCGGTGCGGCCGCGGTCACGGGAGTCGCTGGACATGGCCGCCATTCTGCCGCCACGGGGGGCGCCCCGGAAAATCCGCCGGCCCGGACGGAGCGACGCGCCGTCACGCCCGGCGCCGTACCGTCCGCACCGGGCCGGCGCACCGTCCGCACCGGGCCGGCGCACCGGCGGCTCCGGCCGCGGCCGCCCCGAGGGACGCGCCGCCGGCCGTCCCGCGGCGGCGCGGGGACACGCGGCCGCGGACCGTCCCGGCCCTCACCCCCGGTCCGCCCCCGAGACCCGCCCCCGACCTCGCTCGGGGTTCTCCCCCATGGCCCCCGGAACGCCGCGCGGCGTCATGGCCGCTTCCCCGTCGCGGTCGTAGGGTGGCGGTATGTCGACCCTTGCGAAGCGTGAACGTCTGCTCCTGGCCGATCTGTTGGAGAACGCGGGCCCGGGGGCCCCGACCCTGTGCGACGGCTGGACCACCCGCGACCTCGCCGTGCACCTCGTGGTGCGCGAGCGCCGTCCCGACGCGGCCGCGGGCATGTTCGTCAAGCCGCTCGCGTCACGGCTGGACCGGGTGGCCGCCGAGTTCGGCGCGAAGCCGTACGAGGAGCTGATCCAGCTCATCCGCACCGGCCCGCCCCGGATGTCGCCGTTCTCGGTGAAGCAGATCGACGAGGTCGCCAACACCGTCGAGTTCTACGTCCACACCGAGGACATCCGCCGCGCCCAGCCCGACTGGGAGCCGCGCGAGCTGGACCCGGTCCTGGCCGACGCCCTGTGGTCCCGTGTCGAGAAGGCCGCCCGGATGATGGGCCGCAAGTCGCCGGTCGGCCTGGTGCTGCGCCGCCCGGACGGCCGCACGGCGGTCGCCCACCGCGGCACGCCGGTGGTCACGGTCACCGGCGAGCCCGGTGAGCTGCTGCTCTTCCTCTACGGCCGCCAGGAGAAGGCGCGCGTGGAGACGGAGGGCGACAAGGACGCCGTCGCCAAGGCGTACGCGGCCAAGCTCGGCATCTGACGCGGCTGACGCGGGCGGCGGGCGTCCCCGGGCGTGGTGAGGGGCCGGGCCCCCGCCGGGCCCAGAGCTCCGCCGGACCCGGGACGGCCGCCCGGACGGCCCCGGCACCCCGGACGGCCCCGTCGGCCCGGACAGCCCCGTACCCCGGGCAGTCCCGTACCCCGGGCAGTCCCGACAGCCCTGGCAGCTCGACGGCCGCAACAGGCCCTGCCGGCGCGGGGCTTCGCGGTGAGTGAACCTGCCCGCGGGCCACGCCCGGCGCCACTACCGTCACCGCCATGCCGCAGCGAGTCGCCGTACTGTCCGACATCCACGGGGCGCTGCCCGCCCTGGAGGCCGTGCTGGCCGAACCCGCCGTCCGGTCCGCCGAGCGGATCGTGCTCACCGGCGACCTGGCCGCCGGGCCGCAGCCCGCCGAGACGCTGGACCTGCTGGACTCGCTCGGCGACCGGGCGCTGTGGATCCGGGGCAACGCGGACCGGGAACTGGTCGAGGGAGCGCCGGCCGGCATCCCGGTCTCCGTCTGGGCGGCCGAGCAGCTCCGCCCGGACCAGGCCGAACGGCTCGCGGGTCTCCCGCTCACCGCCGAACTGGACGTGGACGGCCTCGGCCGCGTGCTGTTCTGCCACGGCACCCCGCGCGACGACGCGGAGATCGTCCTCGCCGACTCCTCCGCCGGCCGCTGGGCCGAGGTCCTGGCCGGTGTGGACGCCGGCGTCGAGGTGATCGTCTGCGGCAACACGCACATGCCGTTCACCCGGCTCGTGCACGGACGTCTGGTCGTCAACCCGGGCAGCGTCGGCATGCCGTACGGCCGCCGGGGCGCCCACTGGGCGCTGCTCGGCCCGGGCGTGGAGCTGCGCCGCACTCCGTACGACTACACGGCGGCGTGCGCGCGGATCGCCGCCGAGTCGGCCTTCCCGGACGCCGCCGCCTGGGCGGACGAGTACGTCCATGCCCGCAACTCCGCGGAGGACGCGCTCACCGTCTTCGGGCGCATGGAGGGCCGCCGCCCGGCGCCCGGGGACTCCGGACCGTCCTGAACAGCTGCGCGACCGGGCACGGTTGGCCAGGACCCGGCCCTCCGTCCCGCGGGCACCGGTGACCCGCGCCTCACCCGCGCCTGGGCCCCCTGTCCGGCCGGGGTCCCGCCGGGCCCGGTGCGCGGTACCGGCTGCTCCCCCGCCGGGGCTTCCCGCCCCGGGCCCCGGCGGGGTGTGCTGACCCGCTCCCGGGCCGTGCCGGAGCCGGCCCGCCTCGAACGGAGGTGTATTCCACGGCAGTTGCCTACGCTCACACACATGACTGCCACGACCGACACCGCCGACGGCACCAACGGAGCCGCTTCGCGGGCCGAGACCTTCCGCGCCCTCCACCACGACCGGGCGCCCTCCGCTCCGCTCGTCCTCCCCGGCCCGTGGGACGCCGTCAGCGCCCGCGCCTTCGAGTCCGCGGGCTTCCCGGCCCTGGCCATGCCCAGCGCGGGCGTCTCGGCGGCCCTCGGTTATCCGGACGGCGGCGGCACTCCGCCGGAGGAGATGTTCGCGGCGATCGGGCGGATCGTCCGGTCCGTCTCCGTCCCCGTCTCGGCGGATGTCGAGGACGGCTACGGACTGCCGCCCCGCGAGCTGGTCGAACGGCTGCTGGAGGCGGGGGCGGTGGGCTGCAATCTGGAGGACTCCGGTCCGGCGGACCACCAGCTGGCCGACCCGCGGTGGCACGCGGACTGGCTCGCGGAGGTCCGGGCCGCGGCGGGCGGCGCCCTGTTCCTCAACGCCCGTGTCGACACCTTCCTCCGCGGTGTGCCGGACGCCGGCGCGGCGATCGAACGCGGCCGCCTCTACCGCGAGGCCGGCGCCGACTGCGTCTACCCGATCCTCGCCCCGCCGGAGCTGCTGCCCGAACTCGCCGCCGGCATCGGCGGACCGCTCAACGCGATCGCACTCCCCGGCGGCCCGTCCCCGCGCGACCTCGGCGAACTGGGAGCCAGCCGCGTCACGTTCGGCGGCGGCCTGCAACGCCGGATCGCGGAGGAGATCCAGGGCCTGGCGCGGGAACTGCGGGAGGGCTGATCCGGAGCCCGACCCGGCCGCCGACGGCACGGCAGACGTGCTCGCTCTCCGAGGAGCCGTCGGCCGTGTGGCCTGTACGCGTCGTCCGGCCCGGCGGTGTGACACCGGCCCGATACCCGCCGGTGTCACACCTCGGGAGATCTCTGCGCAGGCTCCCGGTGCGTCGCCTCCTGCTGCGCACGCCGTCGTCTGCGGCCGATCACGATGTTCAGCGGGACCAGTGCGAGCCAGGACCACATGGCCGCCGCCGGCGAGACGAAGGCCAGCGGCACGGCGGCACCGAAGACCGCGGCGGTGACCCCCGAGTCAACGGCAAGCCGCTGCCTCCTGGCCCTCGGCCCCTTGTCGGCCGGTCCGGCGGGGTCCCGGTCCCGGTCCCGGGCCGTCTCACTGCGGCGCACGGCAGCCACCAAGGCTGTATGAACGGTATTGACGGCCGCCACCGTGCCCGAGTAGACCGCCACGGCCAGGGCCTGCTCGGTGTACTCGGCGAGCAGGGACGTCGGGAACGGCAGCAGGGCCACCAGGGCGAGTCCCACCAGCGTCAGACCGAGGACCGCGCCGTCCGCCGTGGGCGCGGTGCCGAGAATGCTGCGGTGATCGCGCCAGAACTGGGCGATGACGGCGAAGCTGAGCGCGTACGCGGCGATGTTCGGCGTCACATCGAGCAGCGCCTCGTGGAAGTGCGCACTGTCCAGCCCCGCCGGCACGGAGATGTCCAGCACCAGGAGCGTCATCGCGATGGCGAAGACCCCGTCCGACAGAGCCTCCACTCTCTGGGCGCCGCCGGCCCGAGCGGTGCCACCGCTTCCACCGAGGGAGCCCTTCCCGCCACGGTGTGGCCCGGTGTTCGTCACATCAGCCGATCCTCGCCCCTTTCTTCCCCAGCGGCATCCGGGACGGCGCCGTCCGGACCAGTACGCCCGGGCCCGCCCGGGCTCAGTCCGGGTGCGCGCACAGGGGTGCTCCCAGCCCTCCGACGGTCCGCGTTCTCGCAGGCCGTCGCCATGGCGCACTCCGCCCACACCGTCTTGCCGGGCCCGTTCCGGTCCTGCACACCCCAGCGGAAGGCGATCGCCTCGACCAGGGCCAGCCCCCGCCCCCGGTCGTAGGCGGGTGAGGGCTCGACGCGGGCGGGGCGGCCGGGATGGGTGTCGGACACCTCGATCCGGAGGATGCCGGTCCCGGTGTCGTACGCGAGCCGCAGCGCGCAGTCCCGGCCCGGGACGAGGCCGTGCAGCACGGCGTTCGAGGCGAGTTCCGCGACGACGAGGGTGGCGCCGTCGAACGCGCACGTGCCGCGCGGGAGTCCCCAGTCGACGAGCTGGTGCCCGGCGAGCAGCCGGGCGAGCCGGGCACCGCGCCGCGTGGACGAGAAGCGGTGCGCGAACGTACGTACGGTGACGGGGACTTCGGTGCGTGGTGCTGTCATGACGGCCAGCGTTTCGGCCCGACAAGATGGTTGACCAGGGACAACGCTGACCCGGATTCGCGCTGTATCAGCCCAGTCGCCGGTCCGGGTCCGTGGCACTGCGTGACCACGAGAGATCAGGAGCACCGTGGCAACGGGCGTCAGGAGGAGCGCAGCCCTGTCCGGCCCTGCTTCACCCCACCTGATCCGCGAGCGCTTGCGTGAGGTCGCCGGTCTGCTTCCGGCCCAGGGAAGCCTTCCCCCACTCCCCGGCACCGACCACGAGAACGCCATCTCCGTCGCCGTCGAGCTTCAGGCGCACGGCGGCAACATTGCCGCTGCCGGTGACGACGGCCTCTCCGGGCTTGGCTTTTCCGGCCTTGTCGATATAGCCGATCAGTTCGTCGGAGGACACTGCGGCGAGCCGCGAGACCACCGGTGCCAGAGGTACGACCGCGTACCCCTCGCGGGTGGCGGCGGTGTGCACTTGCACGTCGTCCCGCCCGATGTGGAACGTGCAACTCACCAGGACGCCCTGGTTGACGGCCAGCGGGTCCCCGGGCTCGGCGCGCTTCCCGCCCTCGGCCGTGGCGACGGGCTCGTCGCTCTTCTCCACCGGCCCGGGCCCGGCTTCCGCGTCCAGGCCCGCGGCCTTCGCGGCCCGACCCATGTCGTACGGGAGCGGGCAGGTGTCGGTGCCGTCGTCCGGCATTCCGTCGGCGGTCTCGGTCAGGCCGTCCAGGCTCAGCGGTGTCGCTGCGCCGCCGCTCTGGCAGCCGGTCATCAGGGCCGCCGCCGTCAGGACGGCTGCGATCGCCGGCCGGTGCTGCCGGGAATGAGTCACGGGTCAGATCCTCGGTTGTCTCGTGCGGGGGAATAGACCTGGTCAGGAAGTCGCCGTGGAGCAGCCGAACCGCTTGCCGACGACCTCGGCGAAATTGTCGAGCAGGGCCCGAACGCGCGGGGTTCGGGGGTCTCCGATGGTGGAGGTGTAGCCGAGGTCGAACTCCAGGGAGAAGTACGTCGGAGTGCCCGCGCAATCGGCGACCAAGTGCAAGGAATCGAAGCCCGACACCTCCATACCGGCCACGCGCGGCTGCTCCTTGAAGCGGGGCGAGGAGCGGATGCCCTCCACGATGCGAGGCTCCCGCGTCACGGAGTAGGTCGCGTATCCGGCGACCTCGCACGCCCAGATGCGGCCGCGGTGGTCCTGAACCGTCTCCATCACCTCGGCCGGCGCGTCCGGCCCGGGGAACCCCAGGCCCGGGAGGCCGCACACCGCGCCGTCCCGGACCCGGCGCGGCTCCGGCGCCGCATCGAGGGTGTCGGGAGCGGTGAGGGGCCGCTCGGCCGCGCAATCCGCCCGCTCAGCCGCGTGATTGGCGACCTCGGTCAGAAGCCGGGCGACTTCCACCGGGTCCGAGCCCTCCGGCACGTACCCCTCGACGGCGGCGGGCCCGTCCGCCGTGGTGCAGGCGCCGGGCAGCAGGACCCAGCCGTGGTGGGCTCCCACCGCGCCGGTGGCGCCGCCGGAGAAGAACGACATCGTGGCGGGGCTCGGCCAGCGGCCCTCTTCGGTGAAGACGAAGTCACCGCGCTCGCGGCTCCCCGAGAGGCTGATTCGCTCGGTGTCCGATCCGGGGAGGAAGGACGAGCTCTCCACGATGCAGCGGAAGTGAAGCCGGTCACGCGGACGGTCGTCCAGCCCGTCCCGGTCGGAGATGCGGCCGGGCCGTGTGAAGACGGCCTCGGCCGAGTCGGTGGACACCAGCCCTCCGCACACGTCCTCGGGGCCGAACAGGTTGGTGTTCAGCCATAGATGGGCCCCCACGGCCAGGACGCCGACCGCCAGGAGGGGGATGAGGATTTTCCGCCCGAGACCCACCCCGCCGTTTTCGTTCGTCATTTCACTTCCTCGTCCGCAGGGCCGAATAGGCGTCTTCGCGCCCGGTGATGAAGCTCTGCTTGGCTTCGCCCTTGGCATGCTTGTGCGCATCGCTGTCGCTGACGCCGCGTTCGTCCCCCCATGCGTCGAGAAGCGCGTTCGTACCGTCGATACCGGCGGTCGTGGCGGCACTATCCTCGGATTGGGCCACGTCCTCGGCCGCCTGCGCCACGTCCTTGGAGTACTCGTAGGTGGCCGCGTCGACCATGCGCTGAACTGGGTCCCCCACCACGGGGATCTGGGTGAAGAGGCCGCCGACCCCGTGGTACGTGTAGCGCATCTGGTCGTTGAGGTTGCCGATCTTCGTGTCCCGGTCGTCGAGGATCATGTCGGATCCGATGGCGGTCATGGAGCCGTACACCTCGGCCACGTGGCGGGCCCTGTTGTCCCAGTCGCCGACGACGTTGCTCTGCTGGCCGGCCGGGGCGTCCCTGGCCGTGCTCAGGTACTCGGCGGAGTAGCGCCTCTCGTTCTCGTACAGGAGATCGTAGACGAGGACGGGTTCGCCGCCCGGAGTCGTCCCGTACGCCGCGTCGGACACCCCGCGCATCACGCGGAGCAGGCTGTGCTTGCTGTTGGTGATGCCGGACTCGTCACCGTTGGCGTTGATGTTGGACAGCCCTCCCGGGCTGCTCGGCTCAGTGCCGCTGAGGATCGCGTGGGTGTCGACCGTGTAGTCGGCGAGAGCACGTCCGAGCGGAACCTTCAGGTTCTCCGGGATCGTGTCGCCGTTGCCGTCCTTGTCCAGCAGCGTGATGGTCTCCTGCATCACCCGGGCCTGGGCCTCCGAGTGCTGACCGAAGGCCGCCCCGGCGGAGTTGGGCTCCCGCCCGGTGGCCGCCGCTTCCAGCGCCGCGCCGAGCCCGGTGCGGTTGAGGGGGTCGTCCATGGTGAAGACCGTCGTACCGGCGGCTGTGCTGTGCTGCGGCCATTCACGTTCGTTGAGCAGGTACTTCAGATGGTCGTTGCCGCGGTGGTCGGAGCCCGACCCGTTGCCCGCAGGGTCGAAGAAGGCCGTGGCCGCGTCGGGGTTCTTGCTCATCACGCCCAGAAGCCCGTCGAGGGCATCCGCCCGGATGCCGTCGTGGCCGGCCCCCCACTCGGTGTAGATGCCGGGCTGCTTCTTCTCGGCCGCTATCAGATCGTCGCCCAGCTCGTAGAGGAACTGGTCGTCGTACTTGGCGTTGCTGTGCTGCATCAGACCGACCAAGGACTGGTAGCCGTAGAGCGGCTGGGTGTTCGACCCGTAGTTCTTGGTGCCGTGCCGGTCAAGGCTCTCCATCCACTGCCGGTAGAACCTGCCGTCCTCGCCGGCGAGCCAGTCCTTGAACTTCTGCGACCCCGGGGGCGCGTCGGCGACCGAGCCGGGTACCCGAGTGGCCTTGGCGATGGTGTCGGCCAGCCCGCCCTGCAGTTCCAGGTACTGCGCCTTGTGCTTCTTGTCGTCGTCGTAGGCCAGCTGGTTCAGCTCGTTGGTCAGCTTGATGGCCCACAGCCGTGGCACAGGAGCCACCTTCTCCCGGCGGTGGCCCAACGGCCGCTTCGGTCGAAGACTGGCCGGCAGTCGGGCCGGTCGGACACCGCATCGCATGGACGCTGCGGTACGCGAACGCACGTACGGTGACGGCACCCCCCGTGCGGGCGCGGCCACGATGGCCGATCTCTCCGCCGGGGTCGTGCAGTTGAGCAGGGACGACGCTGATACAGATCGCGTTGTATCAGCCGACCCGCTGGACTGAGCGCGTGACCCTGGGTGAGCATGTGAACACCGGAAGTGTCACGGGAGTGCGGCGGAAAGGCAGGCTGCGATGGCGGCGGGCAGCGGGGGCGGCGGCAAGCGCGGCGGAGTCGGGGACGGGGGTGGCACGGGCGGCGCCGGGAACGGGCGCGGAGGCACCGGCGGTGGGGGCGGCGGCTGCACGAACGGTGAGCCCGAGGTGTCGGACAGTCTCAAGACCTTCGGCGCGGTACTGAAGGCGCTCCGGGAGGAAGCGCGGCTGACGCAGGAGGAGTTCGCGCCCCGGGTGCAGTACTCCCAGCCATACATCGCCAAGATCGAGCAGGGCAAGCGGTTCCCGCCCCACAACCTCATCGACCGCTCGGAGGACGTCCTGGGCCCGGCAGCCGCCCGCGTCCTGGACGCGGCGGCCCGCAGCCTCACCCGCAAGGCGGGGCTCGCCTCCTGGTTCCGGCAGTGGGCCGGGATCGAGGAGGAGGCGGTGTCGCTGTATGCGTATGAGTGCCGGGTCGTTCCGGGGCTGTTGCAACCCGAGCCGTACATCCGGCAGATCTTCGAACGTCGCCTGCCGCCGCTCACGGAGGAGCAGTTCGAGCGTCAGGTAGCAGCCCGGCTGGCCAGACAGCGGCTCTTCACCGAACGGCCGAACACGACGTTCAGCTTCATCATCGAGCAGGCTCTGCTGACGCGCCGCTTGGGAGGCGTCGATGTCACGAGGACACTCATCGACCATCTTCTCCAGCAGGGACGCCTGCGGAACGTGGAGATCCAGGTCATGCCGCTTGAGCAGGAGGATCACTCCGGTTTCGAAGGGCCGATGTATCTGGCGGAGACGGTCGAGAACCGATGGATCGGCTACGTCGAGGGCCATGACAACAGCGCCCTCGTCACCGATCCGAAAGTAGCCAGTTCGATGCTTCAGCGCTATGGCAAGATGCGCGCACAGGCTCTGAGCCGACAGGCCACTACGAGCCTGCTGGAGCGGATGCGAGGAGCGTTGTGAACACGACTGAACTGGTGTGGTCCAAGAGCAGCTACAGCGGCGGCGGGGGTGACAACTGCGTCGAGGTCGCCATACGTCCTGAAGACGTCCTGGTCCGGGACTCCAAGGACACCGAGCGGCACCCGCTGGTCGTTTCCCCCGACGCGTGGACGACCTTCACCGCGCAGGCGGCGCACCTGCGTGCCTGAGCCTCGCGTCCCGTCGGCGGGGTGACGGCCCAACGCGGCGGACGCGGGCAGTCCCGCACCCGGGACCTCCGCCTCACAGCTCGACCGGTGGTTCGATCGCCGGGTCCGTCCCGGAGACGCGCGGAGGACGGGGGCGAGTCAGCAGCCGCTCCTCCAGGACCGTCGCGTAGATCGCGGCGGCCGTGGACGCCGGGTGGGCCGGTGGCCAGATGCCCCGGCGGTAGGAGAAGCGGTGGCCGCGGAAGGTGACGACGGCCACCGCGCAGATGGCGCGGACGGCGCCCTCAGCCTCCCGGTCATCCGTCAGGTATTCGACGTCCAGTGACTCCAGCCGCGCGCCCCGGCAGACCGGGAAGTCCTCCAGGGCGGGGCGGGCGGCCCGCAGGAACGCTTCCGCGTAGCGCTGCGGGCTGCCGTGCCGAACCCGTTCTCCTCCGGTCATCTCTGCATCATGCGTCGCGTCCGCCGTTCCCGGCCCGCGTCACCCCTCGCTGTTGTCGATGCTCCAGGCCCGGAACGCGCCCTTCGCGATGCGCGCCATGAGCGTCTGGAAGTCCGCCTTGACGGCCTGCGGGGTCTTGTCCTGCGGGAACAGCGGGGCGATGCCCTGGCGGTCGGCCGGCAGGCCGTTCGCCAGCCGCTGTTTGTAGGCGTTGTAGACCGTCGCGATGTCGCGGCGCACCGCCTCACCCTCCCGGTTGGTGAAGACGGGAAGCCCGCGCTTGCGGTCGTCGTTGGTGGCGGCGATGGAGGCGACGTCCATCAGGAAGCAGTCGAGCAGGTCCGTGACGTCCTGCTCCCTGGCCCCCTGGACGCGGGTCTCCGCGTCCCGCAGCAGCATCTGCGCCATCTCCAGGGCCAGATCGCGGTAGACGGTGTAGCGGGGGCTGCCGGGGATGGCGCCGAGCACGTGGTCGGCCTGCTTGGCGTTGGCCGAGTTCATCGAGACGAACCCGTCGGGCCCGCCCCTGTCCTCGCTCTCCAGGCCGGGCACGGGGAAGGGCATGTCCCGGAAGCTCTCCTCCTCCCGCGCCATGTTCGGCATGCTCTCCGCGAGCGGGTGGATGCCGAACTCGTGGCAGAGCATTCCGGCGATGTAGCCGATGTCGTAGTTCTCGAAGTAGTAGGAGGCGAGGGTGACGAACACGCCCTCCTCCCCCTTGTCGATCACGTCGGCGGGGGTCTCCGTGGTGCGCTTCTCCAGCGTGATCGAGCAGTCGCGCTCCCCGAGGTAACTCCTGATCATGCTGTGTCCGGCGAGGAGCTGAAGGAGCCTGCCGGCCTTCTCCATGTACTCCGGGTACTTCAGGGCCACGTTGGTGAAAACGATCTTGCCCTGCGCCAGTTTCATCCGCTGGACCGCCGGTGCCGAACGCTGCACCGGCGCCCCCGCGCCGCCCGTCCCCTCCGCGCCGCCGCCCGGTTCCGGGACGCTCCTCCGCTCCGCCGGACCCGACATCACCCGCGTCGCGTTGGCCTCCGCCTCGCGTTCGAACCGGTCCGAGGGATCCGACACCTTCACACCCGCGCCGTTGTCCGTGCCCGCGACCGGGCCCTGCCGCTGCTGGATGACATGCGTCAGCTCATGGGCGAGGGTGTGCTTGTCCACGCCGCCGTCGCCGATGACGACATGGCTCCCGGAGGTGTAGGCACGGGCGCCGACTTCGGCGGCGGACGCCTTCGCGGTGCTGTCGTTGTGGACCCGGACGTCGGAGAAGTCCGCGTCCAGCCGGCCCTCCATCTCGGCGCGGGTGGTGTCGTCGAGGGGCCGGCCGGGGGCACGCTGCACGTCATGGACGGCCGAGCGCTGCACCCGGGGCTGCTCGGACCGGTGGCCGCAGCCGGACGTGCAGCGGTCCCCGGTGCACGACGTGCTGCGTTCGGGCGGGCGGCCGCTGGACGAGCCGCTCCGGAGCGAGATGGAGACCAGGCTGGGCGCCGACTTCTCCGAGGTCAGGGTGCACACCGACGCGGTGGCCCAGCGCTCCACGGCCGAGCTCGGGCCAAGGCGTGGACTTCGGGCAACGACATCGCCATCGGTCCGGACGGCGCCGATCCCCACACCCTCGCGCACGAGCTCACCCATGTGATGCAGCAGCGCTCGGGGTCGGTGGACGGCACGACCGGGCCCGGCGGGGTGCGGGTGTCCGACCCGGGCGACCGGTTCGAACGGGCCGCCGAGGCCAACGCGGCCCGCGTGATGTCCGCCCCGCTCCCCGACGTCCAGCGCGCACCGGAGGAGGATGCCCGGCAGGCCCCGGCCGACGCCGGCATTCCCGTGCAGCTCGCCCGGCACGCCACCGGGCCGACGGAGCGGGACCCGGACAGCGACAACTACGACTCGGACGACGACAACTTCAGCACCAGGTTCGAGTCACAGCTGCCGCAGCCCACGCCCGATGCCACGGTGGCCAGTCTGGTGGAACAGCAGTCCGACCAGCACGTGATCCTCTGGCGCGGCACCACACTGTCACGGGCCGAGGCCATGGAGGCGAACGGCAGCGCGGGGGGCAGGTCCGCCAACGCGAGCACCACCGCTCCGGACCGGGCCGCGAGCCAATCCCAGATCGGTCACGGCGGTCAGCTGCCGGAGTTCAGTGCGCGCACCGGCATCGCCGAGGGCTTCAGCTACAGGCAGGCGCTGGTGGTCGTCTCCATCGCCGCCAAGTACCTGTCCAGGGGCAGCTCGGCCGAGGACGGCTGGACCGCGCTCCCCTCCGCGCCGCTCACGGTGCTCCATCTGGTGGACCGGACCCGCGGACAGCAGTCGGGACGCACGGCGAACGCGTCCTAGCCGGGACGACGGGCATCGGGCCGCTCTCTTCCGCAGTGCCGGAACACGCGCACCCGGCACGCGCTGCCGCCGGTCCAGGGCACCGGACCCCGCGCGACAGGCCCGCCCGGAACCGCGCGGCCGGCCGGAACTCCCGGGTGCCGGAACCGGGTTCACGGACAGTGCGGCAGCGTTCCGGGCCGGAACGCTGCCGTACCCCGCACAAGAACGCGCGGCGCGGCCGATGGCATGCTTCCGCGCATGACCACCGCACGGGAAGTGACCTGCCATTCCCCCTACCGCCGCACCCTTGGGTTCTTCCTCGCCCTCGGGGTGGCGGGGGCGGTTCTGGCCGTGGCGCGGGCGGCCTCCCGGGGCACGCTCCTGGACATGTGGCTGGGCCTCGGCCTGTTCTTCGCCCTGGTGGGCTTCGCCTCGGTGCGCGGGGTCACCGCCGAGGTGCGCGGTGACGCCTACGGCCTGCACTCCCGGACGCTGCTGCGCCGGCGGAGCGTTCCGTGGCGCGACATCGCCGATCTGCGGATCCAGCTCCGGTACCCGGGCGCCTACCACTCCAAGGAGATCCGCCGCGTCGGCCTGGTGCTGCGCGACGGACGCAGGAGGCTGCTTCCGCTGCCGAGTTGCGGGGCCTCCCCCGACCCGGAGTTCGACGCGAAGCTGGACGTGCTCCGCGCATTGCACCGCCGTTACGGAGCCCCGGAATCGGACCATCGGCCCGTCGTCTCGTCCCGCACCGCCGGGGGCGGCTGGGCGGGATCGCTGACCCTGTGCGCGCTGCTGCTCGCCGGCGCCGGAGTGGCCGCGTCGTTCGTACCGGGCACCGCGTCGGAGGTGCGGGCTTGGCGGGCGGCCGTTCCGTGTGCCGCGGAAGCCTCCGCCGCCGAGTCACGGGCCGACTGTCTGTCCACCGTGCCCGCCGTGATCGAGCGGACCGAGGTCAACGGACCCAAGCAGCCCGGCCAGGTGTATTTCAGCGACGGCCGGCCGTTGGAGCAGCTCTCGGTCTCGCAAGAGGCGGCACAGACGTTCCGGCCCGGCGACCGTGTCGAACTGGCCGTCTGGCGCGGCGAGGTGATGGAGGTCGCCGGGGAGCGCCATGTGTGGCACAAGCACGTCGTCCCCGCCGGTGACGTGGCCGTCCTCGCGGCCGTGCTCGCCCTCGCCGCCGGCTACCCCGGTGCCCGTGTGCTGCTGCGCCTGCGCGGGCGGCGGCTGCCCGACGACGAAGTCCTGCCGTCCGCGCTGCCGTTCGTGGGCGCCCTCGCCGGAACGGCGCTGTGGCTGCTGCCGCTCTGCTACCTCCACCCCACGACCCTGTTCACCTCTCCGGTGGCGGTCACGTGGGCAGCCGCGGGCTCGCTCGTCACGCTGGGGCTTCTCGTCCTCGCCTGGCGCGCCACCCGGGTGCGCGGCCCCGGAGACGCCGGTGCGGCCGGGGCGTCCCCCGATCAGAAGAAGGGGGAGGACGCAGAGGTGTTCCTGTCGGCCCGCTTCCTGGAGCACACCGACTACAACCCGCACCACTTCGGCACGCACATCGTGCTCGGGGGCGGCGGCCCGCCCGCGGTGACACCCCACCCCGGCCCGGGCCGGTTCGCGGCGAAACCGATACCGGTGGAACGGCTTACCGTCCGGGAGGTGCGCCGGGTCCGGGGCGACGACAGCGAGGCCGTTCCCCGGAGCTGGCACATCGCCGAACTCGACGACGCGGGCCGCCGGGTCCGCCTCGCCGCGGCCCCGGCCGACCTGATCCGCGTCCTCCGCGAACTGGGCGCCACGAGCAGGTCACCGGACCCGGCGGCCACCGCAGCCTCCGCGGGCGCCGGGAACGCCGGCCCCTGACCCGGCTCCGGCGGTCTGCGACGACGGCCGCCACGCCGGAGACCCGCCTCGGGATTCGTGCGATTCCGCCTCAGGACGGCATGCAAACGCGCCCTTTGCCACCTGTACTCGCCACTGTGGATTCCTGCGCGGCGATCCGGATCGGTGCGGAGAGCGAAATGGCGGCCGGCCGCGCCGCAGCGACGTGTACATGCCCGGGATTGCCAATTTCGGATCCGGCTTGGCCGACGGGCTGAACAATGGCGGCAAGAAGCAGCATTTCGAACACGCGGGAAACTCCGAGGTTTGCTCAACGATCCCAATGAACCGAAAGGGAACACTACCAGCAAACACTCGTTTGACCGGACGGGGGCCGAAGAAGGCGGGCGGCGACACCAAAGGGGTGTCCTCACCCTGGATCCAGGCCGCCCGTCCCGTCCGCTCGAGTTCCCCGCAGGCATGCTAGTCGAATTCTTGTTCGCTCGGCCTCGGCGGGATCGAGGCGTTCGAATATCTCCAGCGCCCGCCGGAGCAGGGAGACGGCCTCGGCGCGCGCACCGGCCGCCAACCGCACCTCGGCGAGCAGAGCGCACGCCTGGGCTTCGTCCTTCGGCGAGTGGAGACGACGGGCGACAGCGAGCGCCGCTTCCAAGTGCGTGGCAGCGGCCGGCCCTTGACCGGCACCGAACTCGGCGGCACCGAGACCGCACAGCGCTTGGGCTTCCTCCAGCCCCGCGCCGATGGGGCGCGCCGCTTCCAGCGCCCGGGCGTGGTGCACCTGGGCGTCACGGTGCCGTCCCGCCACCAGGAGCGCCCGGCCCATGAAGTTCATCGTAATGGCTTCGTAACGCCGGTCTCCCAACCGCCGGAAGGAGAACAGGGCCTCCCTGGAGAGGTCCAATGCCTGGTTCATTTCCTCTGGCAGCGAGAAGGTGTTGGCCATGTTCAACTGGGCCACGGCCTGTTCCGTGCGGCTCCCCTGCTTCATGGCGAGATCAAACACCCTCGCAAAGGATTCGCGGGCCGCCTTCTTGTCACCCATTTCGAGATAGGCCTCTGCCACATTGTTCAGGGACTGCACCTGTCCCCGCCCGTCCCCGAGTTCCCCGAAAACCGCCAGGGCCTCCTGGAAATGCTGCAGCGCCTTGGAATGTTCCCCCAGATGCAGATAGGCGATCCCGATATTGTTCACGCTGCGGGTCATCTGCCATCGGTCGCCGGATTTTCTGCGCAATTCCAGTGCCGTCTGCTGGGTCGCTAGCATGGAGCGGTAATCGCCCCTGCACCAGTGCACCAGTCCCAACCGGTGCAGTGCCTCCGCCTCGGCTTCGGTGTCGCCGACCGCGCGGGCCAGTTCCAGGGCCCGTTCTCCCGCCGCGGCGGCCTCCGCGTAGCGGCTCGCGTGGGTGAGGGTGATGCCGAGGTCGATGCGGGCCCGGGCCTCACAGCGCTCCTCCCCCAGGCCGGCCCAGGTACGGGCGGCGTGCTCGTGCATGCGCTGGGCCTCCGGCCAGTACCCCTCCTTGTCGAGGAAGCCCGCCAGCGTGTGGGCGAGCAGGGCCGCCCGGCGGGGTGCGCCGTGTTCGCGCAGATGGCGTTCCGCGGCGATCAGTGCCGCGCGTTCGGCCATCAGCCAGCTCTCGGCTTCCTGCGGGTCATGCCAGGAGGGCAGCGGGAGACGGCAGTCGCCGTGGCCGGTGCCGAGGCGCGGGTGACGGGGATCGGCAAGCCGGACCGCACGGTCCGCCGCGTGGAGACAGAATTCCGCGAGGCGCGCCAGGGCCCGGTCGCGGTCCGCCGCGGAGTCCACCGCCGTGGCCAGAGTGCGGGAGTACTCGCCGAGCAGATCATGAAATCGGTACCGTTCGGGTGCGGTCTCGTGAACCAGGTGCGCGTCGAGCAGATCATCGAGAATCCGCTCCGTCTTCTGCGGGCCGAACCCGGTGAGAGCCGCGGCGGCGTACAGATCGAATTCGGAGCCGAAGTGCAGTCCGGCGAACCGGAACACTCTCTTCTGATCTTCCGTAAGGGTGTTGTAGGACATCTCGAACGCCCGGCCGATCTCATCGCAGCCGTCGCGGATTTCTCTCAACCGGCCCTGTCCCCGCGTCATTCTGCGGATCAGATGAGAGACCTTCCACGTGGGCCGGGACACCAGTCGCCCGGCGGCGAGTTCCACCGCCAGGGGGAGATATCCGCAGAGACGCACCACTTCCGCGATCTGCGCGCCGTCCCCCGCGCGTTCGTCCCCGACCAGCCGCCGGAAGAGCGCCACCGCGTCCTCGGGTGGCAGGACGTCGAGGAAGAGGGGGCGCACCCCGGGCAGGCCGGACAACCGGCGGCGGCTGGTGATGACGACCAGGGAGGACGACCGGCCCGGCAGCAAGGGGCGCACCTGTTCCGCGTCGGCCGCGTCGTCGAGGACGATCACGGCGCGGCGGCTCGTGAGGAGGGTCCGCCACAGTGACGCCGCCTCCTCCGGTTCCTGCGGGATGGACCCGGCCGGCACCCCCAGGGCGCGCAGCAGCGACGAGAGGGCCGCCCGCGGAGTCAGGGGCTCCGCCCCCGGGGCGTGTGCCTGGAGATTGAGGTGGATCCGCCCGTCGGGGAAATGGGCGCCGAACCGCTCCGCGGCGTGGAGAGCCAGCAGGCTCTTCCCCACCCCGGCCATGCCGGAAATCGCCTGAAGTGCGACAACTGCGCAAGAGCCGGGCGGAGGACTGCCGACGCAGTCCGCAAGAATCCCCATCTCCGCCTCACGGCCCACGAGTTCCGCGTGGCGTGGCAGGTTGTCGGGAGGCCGCTGTTCCGCGCTCCGGCTCCGCCGGGTGGTGGCCTTCCCGCCGGATATCAGCTCGCTGACGGGGGCCTGGCGCAGTATCAGCCGGTGGACGCGGGAGAGGTTCTCCGCGGGGTCCGTACCAAGTTCGTCCGAGAGCCGCCGGCGGGCGGATTCGTAGAACCGCAGGGCGTCGGCCTGCCGGCCGCAGGCATAGCTCGCCACCATGAGGTGGGCGAGGAGGGTCTCGTCGGTGGGGCGCTCCGCGGCGAGGGCCGAGAGGTCGGCGACCACCTCCGCGAAATCCCCGGTCCGGAGTTGTGTCTCGGCCCGGGCGAGGATCGCGGCGAAGCGCCGCTCGCCGAGGTCGGCCCGGACGGTTTCGGCCCAGGTCCCGCCGATTCCCGTCAGGGGTTCGCCCCGCCACAGCGCCTCGGCCTCCCGCATCAGGGCCAGGGCGCCCGGATCGTCGCCGTCGGCCGACCGTGCGGCGGCCCGGGAGACGAGCGTGCGGAAGCGGTGGCAGTCAACGGTGTCCGGCGGCGTTTCGAGCGTGTAGGCGTGGGCGTTCTGGGTCAGCCGCGGCCCGTCCGGCACGGCGGCTCTGCCCAGTCTCTTCCGGAGGCGCGACATATAGGAACGGAGACTCACCAGGGGCCTGTCGGGCGGGTCCTCGTCCCACACCCTACGGATCAGTGTGTCGGTGGAGACCGGCTTGTTCACGTCGAAGGCCAGAGCGGCGAGTACGGCTCCCTCCTTGGACGACCCGAAACGGTGACGCCCGGCCGGCGTCCGTACGGCCACAGGTCCCAGGATGTGAATCGCGCAGCCCACCAGCGTTCCCCCCATCGCCGGCCCGCCGTCTTTGGGTCAAGCATGACACGTCGTCAACTTGTCGCACTAGAAGCCCACTTGCGGTGATTGGCATGGCCGAAACGTTCTTCCACGCCCATCGACCGGCCTGTCAGGTCCGAAGCAGGGGTATGCCCCAGTCATCCGAGCCCGCCCATGCGCTTACGCTGCCGCGGACAGACGGGGGAAGACGTGGACATGGACCCGGTGACGGTCCCGCAGTTGACCGCTGCCCTGATCGGGGCGGACCGGCGGAGGACCGCCCGGCCCGCTCTCGTGGAGATCGTACGAGCCGCCGCTGCGCCCGGGGACCTCCTGTCACGGGCGCTGGCCTCCTGGGAGACGTCCCCCGGGGACCCCTTCCGCGCCGCGGAACTGGCGGAGCTTCTCGCGGCCCGGGCCGCGAGCCGGCCCGGGCTCACGGAGGAGCTCAGGCTGTGGGTCCTCGCCGCGACACCGCGCGCGGACGATTCCGTCCACGCCAACACCTTGGGCGGCACCGCACGGATCAGCGGAGCGGTCCTGCAGAGCCGGGACATCCACGGCGGGGTGCATATCCACTCCGCCGAGCCCGCCGGGCCGCCGCGCGGCCCCGTACCGCGCCAGCTCCTGCCCGTTCCCGCGGACTTCGGCGGCCGCGACAGCGATCTCCGGGCACTGGAGGCGCTCCGCCGGGAGACAGCGGACGGCCCCGCGCCGGCGCCGCTCCGCGTGGTGATCAGCGGCCCGGCCGGGGTGGGGAAGACGACTCTGGCCTCCCACTGGCTCACCGGGCTGGCCGGAAACTGTCCCGACGGCCAGCTCTACACCGACCTGCGCGGCCACTCGCCGACCGGCGGCCCTGCCGCGCCGGGAGAGGTCCTGGGCCAGTTCCTGCGCGCCTTCGGCAGCACGCACATTCCGTCCGGGCTCGACGAACAGGCCGCTCTGTGGCGGTCGGTCACCGCCGGCCTGAGGATCGCGGTCCTTCTGGACAACGCCCTCAGCGCGGCCCAGGTACGCCCACTACTGCCCGGCTCGGCGAGCAGCCTGGTGGTCGTCACCAGCAGGCGGAGGCTGACCGGGCTGGTGGTGGACGGCGCAGTTTTCCACCACGTGGAGCCGCTCCGCCCCGAGGCCGCGGTGGCACTGCTCACCAGCAGGGTCGGCGCGCACCGGGTCGGACAGGAGCCGGAGGCAGCGCGACGGGTCGCCGCCCTGTGCGCCGGTCTGCCGCTCGCCGTCAGCGTGGCCGCCGCCCGGATGGCCGCCCGGCCCCGGCAGTCGCTGACGGTGATGGCGGCGGCTCTGGACCGGGACGCCGGCAGCCGGCTGGAGCCGTTGCGGGCGGAGGGCAGCGGAGCCGTCCGGACCGCGCTCGACGAGTCGTACCGGACGCTTCCGGCCGACGTCGCCCGGGCGTACCGGTGCCTCGGCACGCAGCCCGTCACCGTCTTCGACAGCACGGTGGCCGCTGCCGCCTGCGGCACGTCCCGCGCGGAGGCGGAACGCGTTCTCGACGATCTCGTCGAGGTGAACCTTCTGGAGGACCTCACGCCGGACCCCGTCGGCGGCGGTGAACGCTACCGGTTCCACGACCTGATCCGGGCGCACGCCGACGATCTCGCCGGCCGCGAGGACTCACCCGCCGACCGGGACGCGGCGGTCCGTCGGGTCGTCGACGTCTATCTCGCCGCAGCGACCGCCGCCGAAGCTCTGCTGACCCCGAGCCACCGCACGCTCCGCCGCGACTACGTCTTCCCTCCCGCGCACCCCGTGACCTTCGCGGATTCCCGCGCCGCGCTGCAGTGGCTGGACGGGGAACGCCTGCACCTGATGGCGGTGCTGCGGGCCGCCGCCGGGCGGGAGTGGCACGACGCGGTATGGCAACTCACCGATGCCATGTGGCCGTTGTTCCTGCGGTTGCGGCCCTACGACCTGTGGACCGAGGCCCACGGGATCGGTCTGGACTCCGCGTGCCGGGCCGGGGACAGAACCGCCGAGAAGCGCATGCTCACCTCCGGCGGCGCGGGTCTGCGCAACGACGGGCGTCATGACGAGGCGGCCGAGTGGTTCGGCCGTTCGCTGGAGCTCGCCCGGCAGGACGGTGACGTCCGGGCGGAGGCTCAGGCGCTCCACGGACTCGGCCAGTCGCTGCGGCTGGCCGGGCACCTGGAACGCGCCATCCCCCATCTGACCCGGGCCCTGGAACTGCGTGAGGAGATCGGATACCGCCGCGGGGCCGCCCTGACCCGGCTGGTCCTGGGCGACATCGCCCAGGCCCGGGGACGGCCCCACGAGGCGGTCACCCTCCTGACCGCGGCCCGTGAGGCCCTGCTCGCCGAGTCCGACGCCTACGACGCGGCGCGCGCCCTGGCCTTTCTGGGCCGGGCCCACGCGCGGGCGCACGGGGACCCGGCGGCCGCCGAGGAACTGCTCCACCGGGCCCACGAGGAATTCCTCGCGGCCGGGTCCGTGCACTGGCAGGCCCGGGTCCTCGAATTCCTGGGCCAGACGGCCGCGGAAGGCGGTGACACGGAGAAGGCCGGGGACCACTACGAGCGGTCCCTGGCCCTCTACGCCCCGGTCAGTTCTCAAGACGCGCGGCGGCTGGCCGCCCGCTTGCAGAGCCTGCACCCAGGCGGCCCGAGCAGGCGGAACCGGTAGACGCGTTCGGCCCGCACCAGAAGTGCGGAGTCCAGGTCCTCCAGCGGCAGCGCCGCCACATACCAGGCGTGGAGGGCCGCCCCCAACACCTGCCGGTCCCCTGCGTCCCCCGCACGGTCGCCACCCGCGGCGGCCGCGACCCGGGCACCGCTGCGGAAGAAGGCGACGCACTCCTCCGCCGGGGTCCGCAGCATCACCACCAGGCAGCCGGGATACGTACGCAGCAGCGACCGGGCACGGGCCTCCTCCCCGGTACTCCAGAGGACGTCCGCGCACTGCGCCAGTGCCGCGGAGGCGGCTCCGCCGAGGTCCACGACCAGGCTGTCCCCCGCCGGCCACTCCGCGGCGGGGACCGGCGCGACCGGCTTCCCGGCGTCCGTACGGACCACGACGGCCGGGCCCGCGGGGCCGGCGGGTGCTCTCATGCCGACCTCTCCCCCCGCTCCGGTCCCGGCTCTCCGGCGAGCCGTTCCGGCAGGGGCAGTGGCTCCGTCTCCGGAAAGCAGGCCGGCTCGCCGAGGGCGAGGTGCCGGTACATCAGCCGTCGCATGTTCCTGCTGAACCGGCCCGGCTCGGAGGAGATCCGCGCGGCGATCCCCCGGTATTCCGCCTCCGGGTACTCGGCCGCGGCATAAGCGAGTTGCTCGTGCAGCGGATGGGAGGGCGACAGAGCGGGAGCCGTGCGGGCGAGGTCCGCCCCGGGAGAGGCGGGGTTCACATCCCTTTCCGGGAAGCGGGCCAGGAGGATCGGGGCCTCGGTCATGGTGGCGTAGAGGGTGACGGAGCCGTGGTCACCGATGATCCAGTCCGCCGCGATCAGCGGAGTCCGCCAGTCGGTCCCGGGCGGGATCAGGGCCACTCCCCGACGGCGGCACGCCGCGAGCCACGCGCGCACCTGCCAGTCGCCGTGCCCCGCCCGGATGTTCGGGTGGACCAGCAGCGCCACCCGGTATTCGTCCTCCGGGAGTTCGGCCGACAGCCGGGGCACCAGGGCGTCCAGCCGGTTGAACGACGAGCCGGGGCCCCAGGTCGTGGAGACCAGAACCAGCCGCCGGCCGTCGTCCAGGCCCAGCGCCTCCCGGTACCGCGCCCGCAGCGGCAGGCTCGCGGCGATGCGGTCGTGGCACGGGTCACCGACCACCTCCGCCCGCGGCAGCGCCTCCGGGCACCAGCGCTCCAGCTCGGCCAGTTCCTCCCGGTGCGCCAGCGCCACCGCCTGCGGGACCACCCGGCCCTGCCACATCAGGTACTTCCGCCCCAAGCCCCCGACCGTACGCGGTGCTCCGGGCCCGTCGTCCGCCACACGCGACAGCTTGATGTGCCCGGCTCCGTGCGGGAGCCGGATGAGAGGAGCGCGCAGTTGCTCCGTGCCCTGTGAGCCGGCGGCCAGGGCGAGGTCGAAGGAACGCCGCGCCGCCTTCTCCCAGGGCAGTACGGTTCCGCCCAGCTCCCGCAGCAACCGCTCCGCGCCTCCCGAGAACGCGTGCGGGGCGACCGTGAAGACCACTTGCACCCGCAGGTCCGCCTCCAGCAGAGGAAGCAGGTCCAGCAGTCTCCTCCCGTACACCTCGGTGTGTACGACCACCAGGATCTTCTTGCAGTCGGGCAGTGTGGCCCACTGACCCGAGTCCCTCACCACCGGCCTTGCCGGCCCGTCCTCCACAGACATCGTGCCCCCCGTCGTCTTGACGCGTGTCCGGTCCTTGTCGCGAGCGGTCTGCCCGGCGCGGCGGACGAAAGGCTTGCCCGGGGCTTGGACAAACCTTGCACGGCACGTTTCGGCCGGAGGTTTCCGGGCGGCGGCCGCCGGCGGCCGTGTACCGATTCCGGGCATATACGGCTACCGTGAGACATCCACGGACCGGGGGAACAACGGGGGGAAGCCATGGAGACCGTTTCGGCGGTGGCACTGATGTCGGTGATGACCGCGGCCGGCGCGCAGGTGGGCAGTGAGGCGGCCCGCCAAGCCCTGGAGCAGCTCTCGAGCCTGGTCCGCCGGGCGTTCCACCGGGAGCGGGAACTTCCCGGAGCACCGCCGGATTCCGTTCCGGATCTCACGGGCGCCGGGCCGGAGGACTTCCGGCGGTACGCGGAGATCCTTGTCTCCCGCGCCGAGGAGGACGGCGAGCTCGCGGCGCTGCTCGCCGCCTGGGTGCAGCACCACCGCACCGCGCTGGGCGTTCCGGAGGCGGATGCCGGGCCCTCGGGCAACACGGTGAGCGGAAACGCGCGGATCGGCGGGCCTCTCGTCCAGGGACGCGACTTCCACGGCGGCATCACCTTCGGGGGCGGATCGGGGAGCTGACCCGCGGAGGGCCCATGGCCGGCGCTCTGGACGGCGGCCACAGGCTGGCGCCGGACATGCCCCCATCGGCCTCTGGGGCAGCCGCCGCCGTGAGGTGTTGCCCTGAGGGCGCCGCCGCCGGTTTCAGCCGGGCGAACGTCCCCTCTCCCCGTCCGTGCGGACAGGGCCGCGCCCGGACGGCCGCCCGCTCAGCGGACCGGGTGGCCGGCCTCGCGCAGGGCTCGCTTGACCTCGCCGATGCGGAGGTCGCCGAAGTGGAAGACCGAGGCGGCGAGGACCGCGTCCGCACCCGCGGTGACCGCCGGGGCGAAGTCGGACAGCCTGCCCGCGCCGCCGGAGGCGATCACGGGGATGGTGACCTCGGCCCGCACCGCCTTGATCATCTCGGTGTCGTAGCCGTCCTTGGTGCCGTCGGCGTCCATCGAGTTGAGCAGGATCTCCCCGGCGCCCAGCCCGGCCGCGCGGTGGGCCCACTCGACGGCGTCGATGCCCGTTCCGCGCCGCCCGCCGTGGGTGGTGACCTCGTAGCCGGAGGCCGTGGTGGTGCCCTCCGGGCAGCGGCGGGCGTCGACGGAGAGGACCAGCACCTGGCTGCCGAAGCGCTCGGAGATCTCGCGGATCAGGTCGGGGCGGGCGATGGCCGCGGTGTTGACGCCGACCTTGTCCGCCCCGGCGCGCAGCAGCTTGTCGACGTCCTCCGTGGAGCGGACGCCGCCGCCGACGGTGAGCGGGATGAAGACCTGCTCGGCGGTGCGCCGCACCACGTCGTAGGTGGTCTCCCGGTCGCCCGAGGAGGCGGTGATGTCGAGGAAGGTCAGCTCGTCGGCGCCCTCGGCGTCGTACAGCTTGGCCATCTCGACGGGGTCGCCCGCGTCGCGCAGGTTCTGGAAGTTGACGCCCTTCACGACCCGGCCGCCGTCCACGTCCAGGCAGGGGATGACTCGGACCGCCAGGGTCATGTCGCTCGGTCTCCTCTTCGTTGTCGGTCTGTGTGCGGGAGGTCTGCGCGGACGTCCGCGCGACGTCTACGCGGGCGTCTGCGGGGACGTCCGCGCGGGGGCGGCGGGCGCGGAGCGGTCGTCGCCGCGGAACGCCTCCAGCTCCACCTCGACCAGCACCCGGGAGTCGACGAAGCCGGAGACCACGACCAGGGTCGCGGCCGGGCGCACGGCGCCGAAGATCTCCTGGTGGGCGCGGCCGACGGCCTCCACGTCGCGGGCGTGGGTCAGGTACATGCGGGTGCGGATCACGGCCCCGGCGCCGAGGCCGAACCGCGCGAGCGCGTCCAGCGCGTTGCGGAAGGCCGTCCGCGCCTGCTCGTAGGGGTCACCCTCGCCCATCAGGTCTCCCCCGACGAGGGGCATGGTGCCGGAGACCAGCACCCGGTCCCCCGCCGCGACGGCCCGCGCGAAACCGATCGACTCCTCCCAGGGGCTGTCGGTCTGCACGCGCTGTATGGACGGGACGGCGTCGGACGGTCCGGTTCCGGGCATCGGCATCGGTTCCTGCTCCTCGAAGCTGCGGGACGGCATGGCGGACGGGACGACGGACGGGGGCGGCGCGGGCCGGCCGCGGCGGTGCGGGGCCGCGGCCGGTCACCGCTCAGGACACCGCGGCGAGCGCTTCCTCCAGGGTGAACGCCTTGGCGTAGAGGGCCTTGCCCACGATGGCACCCTCGACGCCCTCCGGCACCAGGGCCGCGATGGCCCGCAGGTCGTCCAGGGAGGAGACGCCCCCGGAGGCCACGACGGGCTTGTCGGTGGCGGCGCAGACGTTCCGCAGCAGCTCCAGGTTGGGGCCCTGGAGGGTGCCGTCCTTGGCGATGTCGGTGACGACGTAGCGGGCGCAGCCCTCGGAGTCGAGCCGGGCCAGGGTCTCGTAGAGGTCGCCGCCGTCACGGGTCCAGCCGCGGCCGCGGAGGGTGGTGCCGCGGACGTCGAGGCCGACGGCGATCCGGTCGCCGTGCTCGGCGATGACCCGGGCGACCCACTCGGGGGTCTCCAGGGCGGCGGTGCCGAGGTTGACGCGGGTGCAGCCGGTGGCGAGGGCGGCGGCCAGGGTGGCGTCGTCGCGGATGCCGCCGGACAGCTCGACCTTGATGTCCATGGAGCGGGCGACCTCGGCGATCTTCGCGCGGTTGTCGCCGGTGCCGAAGGCCGCGTCGAGGTCCACCAGGTGCAGCCACTCCGCGCCCGCCTTCTGCCAGGCGAGGGCGGCGGAGAGCGGGTCGCCGTAGGACGTCTCGGAGCCGGACTCGCCGTGGACGAGGCGGACGGCCTGGCCGTCGCGGACGTCGACGGCCGGGAGGAGTTCGAGGCGGTGCGTGGTCATGGCGTGGCGTGCCTTCGGTGTCGGGGCGGGCGGTGGACGGGAGGGGGACGGGCCGGCCCGGGCGGGGCCGCCGGTGCCGGCCGCCGCGCGGTGCCGTCAGAGGGTGTCAGAGGGTGTCGACCCAGTTGCGCAGCAGCTGGGCACCGGCGTCGCCGGACTTCTCCGGGTGGAACTGGGTGGCCCACAGCGGGCCGTTCTCCACGGCGGCCACGAACGGCTCGCCGTGCGTGGTCCAGCTGACCTTCGGCGGGCGGATGGAGGCGTTGCCGGCCTCGAAGTCCCACTGGCCGACCGCGTAGGAGTGGACGAAGTAGAAGCGGGTGTCCTCGTCCAGCCCGGCGAAGGCCTGCGAACCCTCGGCCGCCTTCACGGTGTTCCAGCCCATGTGCGGGACGACGGGGGCGCGCAGCGGGCCGACGGTGCCCGGCCACTCGTCCAGCCCTTCGGTCTCGACGCCGTGCTCGATGCCGCGGGCGAAGAGGATCTGCATCCCGACGCAGATGCCCAGGACGGGACGCCCGCCGGCCAGCCGGCGGCCGACGACCCAGTCGCCGCGTGCCTCCTTGAGCCCCTGCATGCAGGCGGCGAAGGCGCCGACGCCGGGGACGAGCAGCCCGTCGGCGTTCATGGCACGGTCGTAGTCGCGGGTGATCTCGACGTCGGCGCCGGCCCGGGCGAGGGCGCGCTCCGCGGAGCGGACGTTGCCGAAGCCGTAGTCGAAGACGACGACCTTCTTGCCGGTGCCGGTGCCGGTGCCGGCGCTTCCGGCGGCGCCCGTGCCGCCCGGGTCAGTGGTGCCGGTCATTCCCATACTCCCTCCAGCCGCATGATGCCCGCCGCCAGGCACATCGCCGAACTGATCGCCAGCAGCACGATGACGCCCCTGGGCAGCCCCTGCCGGGCGAAGGAGATCACCCCGCCGAGCAGGAAGAGCCCCACGACGATCAGGACGGTGGACAGCCCCGTCACAGCGCGCCCTTGGTGGACGGCAGGATGCCGGCGGCGCGCGGGTCGCGCTCGCTGGCGTAGCGCAGCGCGCGGGCGAGGGCCTTGAACTGGCATTCCACGATGTGGTGCGCGTTGCGCCCGTAGGGCACGTGGACGTGCAGGGCGATCTGCGCCTGGGCCACGAAGGACTCCAGGATGTGCCGGGTCATCGTGGTGTCGTACTCGCCGATCATCGGCGCCATCTTCTCGGGCTCGGTGTGCACGAGGTAGGGGCGGCCGGAGAGGTCGACGGTGACCTGGGCGAGCGACTCGTCCAGCGGGACGGTGCAGTTGCCGAAGCGGTAGATGCCGACCTTGTCGCCGAGGGCCTTCCTGAAGGCGGCGCCGAGCGCCAGCGCGGTGTCCTCGATGGTGTGGTGGCTGTCGATGTGCAGATCGCCCTCGGTCTTCACCGTGAGGTCGAAGAGGCCGTGCCGGCCGAGCTGGTCGAGCATGTGGTCGTAGAAGCCGACGCCGGTCGAGACATCGGCCTTGCCGGTGCCGTCCAGGTCGATCTCGACGAGGACGCTGGTCTCCTTGGTGGTGCGCTCCACGCGGCCCACGCGGGTCATCGGTTCGTCTCCTTGGTGGGGTTCCCGGTGCTCGGGGGGTCCGGCCGGGGGTCCGGTGCGTTCCCCGGGCGGTGCAGCACGGCGCGTACCGCGTCGAGGAAGGCGTCGTTCTCGGCCGGGGTGCCGGCGGTGACGCGCAGCCATCCGGGCACGCCGTTGTCGCGGACCAGGACGCCCTGCTCCAGCAGCGCCCGCCAGGTCTTGTGGGCGTCCTCGAAGCGGCCGAACTGGACGAAGTTGGCGTCCGAGTCGGTCACCTCGCAGCCGAGTGCGCGCAACTCCGTGACCAGGCGGTCCCGTTCCGACTTCAGCTGCTCCACGTAACCGAGCAGGGTGTCGGTGTGTTCCAGCGCCGCGAGCGCGGTGGCCTGGGTGACGGCCGAGAGGTGGTAGGGCAGCCGTACGAGCTGGACGGCGCCGACGACGGCCGGGTCGGCGGCGAGATAGCCGAGCCGGAGCCCGGCCGCGCCGAAGGCCTTGGACATGGTGCGGCTGATCACCAGCAGCGGCCGGCCCTCGATCAGCGGCAGCAGCGAGGGCCGGTGGCTGAACTCGCCGTACGCCTCGTCGACGACGACCAGCGAGGGCTTGGCCTCCTGCGCCGCCTCGTACAGGGCGAGGACGGTCTCCGCCTCGACGGCGGTGCCGGTGGGGTTGTTCGGGGAGGTGATGAAGACGATGTCGGGGCGGTGCTCGGCGATGGCCGCGCGGGCCTTCTCCACGTCGATGCGGAAGTCGGCGTGGCGGGGGCCGGAGATCCAGCCGGTGCCGGTGCCGCGCGCGATGAGGGCGTGCATCGAGTAGGAGGGTTCGAAGCCGATGGCGGTGCGCCCGGGGCCGCCGAAGGCCTGCAGCAGCTGCTGCAGCACCTCGTTGGAGCCGTTGGCCGCCCACACCTGGCCGGTGGTGACCTCGTGCCCGCAGGTGCGGGTGAGGTACGTCGCCAGTTCGGTGCGGAGCTCGACGGCGTCCCGGTCCGGGTAGCGGTTGAGGGTGCGGGCCGCCTCGGTGACGCGCTCGGCGATCCGCCGCACGATCGCCTCGGGCAGCGGGTACGGGTTCTCGTTGGTGTTCAGCCGGACGGGGACGTCGAGCTGCGGGGCGCCGTAGGCGGACTGGCCGCGCAGTTCCTCCCGGATGGGCAGGGCGTCCCAGGGTGCCGGGGTGTTCGCGCTCACGTGCTCCCGGACCCTCCGTCCGCCCGTCCGTCCGTCCGCGCCCCGGGGAAACGGGCCGTGATCGCGGCCCCGTGCGCCGGCAGGTCCTCGGCCTCGGCGAGGGTGACCACGTGGTGGGCGACGTCCGCGAGCGCCTCGCGGCTGTAGTCCACGACGTGGATGCCGCGCAGGAAGGACTGCACCGAGAGCCCCGAGGAGTGGCAGGCGCAGCCGCCGGTGGGCAGGACGTGGTTGGAGCCGGCGCTGTAGTCGCCGAGCGAGACCGGGGCGTACGGGCCGACGAAGATCGCGCCCGCGTTGCGGACCCGGGCGGCGAGGGCCGCCGCGTCGGCCGTCTGGATCTCCAGGTGCTCGGCGGCGTAGGCGTCGACCACGCGCAGGCCCTCGTCCATGCCGTCGACGAGCACGATGGCGGACTGCCGGCCGGCCAGCGCCGCGGTGACCCGCTCCACGTGCTTCGTCGCGGCGACCTGGGTCTTCAGCTCCGTCTCCACGGCCCCGGCCAGCTCCGGGGAGTCGGTGACGAGGACGGAGGCGGCGAGGGTGTCGTGCTCGGCCTGGCTGATCAGGTCGGCGGCGACGTGCACCGGGTCGGCCCCGGCGTCGGCGAGGACGGCGATCTCGGTCGGCCCGGCCTCGGCGTCGATGCCGATCCGGCCCTTGAGCAGCCGCTTGGCCGCGGCGACGTAGATGTTGCCGGGGCCGGTGACGAGATTCACCGGCAGGCACTCGTCGGTGCCGTACGCGAACATGGCGATGGCCTGGGCGCCGCCCGCGGCGTGCACCTCCGTCACGCCCAGCAGGGCGCAGGCGGCGAGGATCGTCGGGTGCGGCAGACCGCCGAAGGCCGCCTGCGGCGGAGAGCTGACGGCGATGCCCTCGACGCCGGCCTCCTGCGCGGGCACCACATTCATCACTACGGATGACGGGTAGACGGCGAGGCCGCCCGGAACGTACAGGCCGACGCGCTCCACGGGCACCCAGCGCTCGGTGACGGTGCCGCCCGGCACGACCTGGGTGGTGTGGTCGGTGCGGCGCTGGTCGCGGTGGACGAGCCGGGCGCGGCGGATCGACTCCTCCAGCGCGGCGCGGACGGCCGGGTCCAGCTCCTCCAGGGCCCGGGTGAGGGCCTCGGCGGGGACGCGGGTCCGGTCGGGCGTGACACCGTCGAACCGCCGGTTGAGGTCGAGCACCGCCGCCGAGCCCCGATGGCGCACGTCGTCGCAGAGGGGCCGCACCTTCTCCAGGGCGGCCTCGACGTCGAACTCGGCTCGTGGCAGCAGGTCGCGCAGGGCCGCCCCCTCGGGGAGGGCGTCGCCGCGCAGATCGATTCGGGAGATCACGCGGTCAAGTGTCTCAGACCCGGCACGCGGGCCGGGCACCCGTATCAATCGCTGATACGGGACCCCGCAGTCACTCGTGACCATCGGCTTTCATACGGTTACCCAGCGGGCATGGGACACCTGTACGGGCCGGGACGGCCGTGCACGACTTAGGAGGACGCGCGAGTGACCGTGCCAGGGGACGGCGAGCCGCCGGCATCTCTTGAACTGACCCCCGCGGAATGGGGGATGTGGCAGGCGTTCCGCAACGGCAGCACGCACGATCTGCGCAGCCGCAACCCGCTCCACGACGATCCGGACGGGCAGCACCGCTGGGGCCCCGACCGCACGGTGCGCGCCCGCGTCCTGGCGCTGTTACTCCTCGACGGTCCGCCGCCGCAGCCGGGCCGGGTCACCGCGCTGAAGCTGAACGGTGCCTACGTCACGGGCACCCTGGACCTGGCCGGCGGCACCGTCGATCCGTATGTGGAGATGCACGGCTGCCGTTTCGAGCGGGAGATCCTGCTGCCGGAGGCCCGATTCACCACGCTGCGGCTGGTGGGCTGCCGGATACCGCGGCTGGAGGGCGCGCGGCTGCAGACGGAGGGCGATCTGCATCTGCCGCGCTGCACCGTGCCCCACGGCATCCGCCTCACCGACGCCCAGATCGGCACCGATCTGCTGCTCAACCAGCTCACCGTGGAGCGCGACCGCCGGGGCCGCTCGATCGTCGCCGACGGGATCTCCGTCGGCCAGGACCTCCAGGCCGAGCTGATCGAGTCGCACGGCGAGCTGAGCCTGCGCGGCGCGCAGATCGGGGTCTCGCTCAGCCTGCGCGGCAGCAAGCTGCGCAATCCGCACGGGCGGCGGGCGCTCAACGCGCCGCAGCTCACCGTGGAACGCACGCTCTATCTGACCGCCGCCGGGCTCAGCGGCTCGCCGTTCGCCACCGGCACCACACCGCCGTACGGGGTCGTCAACACGCCCGGGAGCGGTATGCGCGTGCAGCGCTTCGAATGCGTGGGCGGGGTCCGGCTGGACGACGGGCGCTTCGGGGACGCCGTCGACTTCGAGCAGGCCCGCTTCGTCATGGAGGCCGACCAGGAGCTGTCCATGCGGCGCATCCAGACGCCGGAGCTGCGCTTCCTGTGCGAGCGCCCGCACCGCGGCCGGGTGACACTGTCGGGTGCCAAGGTGGTCAATCTGGTGGACCAGGCGTCGAGCTGGCCCGGGCCGGGCGGCCTGTCGATGGCCGGATTCGGCTACGAGTGCCTGATCCCGCGCGGCCGGTTCCCGCTGGCGATGCGGCTGGAGTGGGTCGCGGCCGCCACCCCGGAGTACGCCCCCGAACCGTACGAGCAGTTGTCGAACGCGCTGCGGGCGAGCGGTGAGGACGCCCACGCCCGCGAGGTGCTGCTCGCCAAGCAGCGGCGGCGCCGCGAAACCCTGCCGGTGGCCGGGAAGCTGTGGGGCTTCCTGCAGGACTGGACGGTGGCGTACGGGTACCGGCCGGGCCGCGCGGCGGTGTGGATGGCCTTCCTGTGGGCGGCCGGCGCGCTGCTGTTCTCCCGGATCAAGCCGCCGGCCGTCAGCGACGAGGGCGCCCCGCACTGGGACCCCTGGATCTACGCCCTCGACCTGCTGCTGCCGGTCATCAACCTGGGCCAGGACACGTCCTGGCGGATGACGGGCTTCCACCAGTGGGCGTCGGTGGTCATGATCCTGCTCGGCTGGGTCCTCGCCACCACCGTCGCGGCCGGGGCGTCGCGCCTCCTGCGGCGCAACTGACCGGCCGCCGGGGAACGGGGCGGCCCGGCCCCCGGGTGCGCCCGCCGCGTCACCGGGCGGCGAACTCCCGTTTTTTTACCGCTTGTTGACTGTTCCCCAGGCAACCGAAATTCCGATACCGAAGCGTCACCGGAAACTGCTGGAACAGCTACGACCTGCGCTTTTCAATGGAACCATGGTCTATTTCCGCGCGCTGGCGACCACTGCGCGCATGATCCGCCATACCTCCCGTCTCGCCGCCGGCCTCGTTCCCGACCACGAGGTGGTGCTCGACGCGCCCGACGAACGGCTCTCCGGCGTGCTCACCGCCGCCGGGGCGGGCGACCACCGCCCCGCCGCCGCCCTGTTCGCCGCCACCCGGGACGACGCCGAGTGGGAGTACCGCGACCGCTGCACCGACGTCCTGGCGCGCTTCGCGCAGTCCCGTCCCGACTGGTTCGGCCGCTGGCAGGCCGAGGCCGCGCCCGGCGACCCCGACCTCGCCCTGCTCCGCGCCGCGCTCGCCGTGCGCCGCGCCCGGCCGCGCGCGGACCGCGAGGAATGGCTGCACGCCGCGGCCCCGCTCGTCCGCGCCGCCGCCGGGGCCGCGCCGCACGACCCGGTGCCCTGGCGGATCGCCCTGGACCGGGCGCGCGGACTCGGCCTCCCGCACTCCGAGTTCGCCGGCATCTGGTCCGAGGCGGTCGCCCGCTCCCCGCACCACAGCGGCTGCCATGTGGCGGCCCTGCGCTATCTGACCGCCCGATGCCGCTCCTCGGGCCCGGGGGACGGCGGAGGGCCGCACGGCGCGGACGGTGCGGGGCGGGCGGGCGCCGCCGGTGCGGAGGAGACGGAACCCGAGGAGGGCGACGTCCTTCTCGGCGCCCGCCGCCACGACGCCTGCTTCTACTTCGCCGAGCGGGCCGCCGAGGCCGCGCTCCCCGGCTCCCTGCTGCAGGCCCTCCCGGCCCGTGCCCTCCTCGGCCACGCCGGCCCGGCGGCCGGGCCCCCGGCCGGGGGCACCGCCCGGTCTCGTCTCGCCCGCACGGAGTTCGAGGACCTGGCGGACATCGCCTCCCCGGGCCGGATCGACGCCGCCGTCGAACTCGCCATCGGCATGTCCGCCCGGTACGCGCCCGGCGACCCGTGGCCCGCCGAGGTCCGCAACGTCCTCGCCCTGCTGCTGGTCCTCCGCGGCCGCTGGGAGGAGGCCCTGGACCAGTTCCGGCTCATCGGCCCGCACGCCACGGCCTTCCCGTGGACGGCCGTCTCCGACGACCCGCTGGGCCAGCTCCTGGAGATGCGCGACGGCACCCGGCTCCAGGTGGCCGCCGGCATGCCCCTGTGGCGGCGCGGCCACCGGGTGGTGCCGCCCGGCCAGTAGGCTTGCCCGTTGTGACCATCGCGCGCCTTCCGCTCTTCCCGCTGAACACGGTGCTCTTCCCGGGCCTCGTCCTGCCGCTCAACGTCTTCGAGCAGCGGTACCGGGCCCTCATGCGCGACCTGCTGAAACTGGACGAGGACGCCCCGCGGCGCTTCGTCGTCGTCGCCATCCGCGACGGTCACGAGACGGCCCCCTCCGTCCCGGGCCTGCCGGACGCCACCGCGCTGCCCGAGCGCGGCCCCGGCGCGGGCTTCGGCGGTGACCCGCTGGCCGCCTTCCACTCCGTGGGCTGTGTGGCCGACGCGGCCACGATCCGCGAGAAGGAGGACGGCGGCTACGAGGTGCTGGCCACCGGGACGACCCGGGTCCGGCTGCACTCGGTCGACGCCTCCGGCCCGTTTCTGACCGGCGAGTGCGAGGAACTCCCGGAGGTGCAGGGGGAGGGCGCGGGCGCGCTGGCCTCCGGGGTGGTCCGGGCGTTCCGTACGTACCAGAAGCGGCTGGCCGGGGCGAGCGAGCGGTCGCTGGCGGGCGAGCAGGAGCTGCCCGGGGAGCCGTCGGTGCTGTCGTACCTGGTCGCCGCGGCGGCGGTGCTCGACACCCCGGCGAAGCAGCGGCTGCTGGAGGCGCCGGACACCGTGTCCCGGCTCGCGGCCGAGCTGAAACTCCTTCGCGCGGAGAGCGCGGTGATCCGTAGCATCCCCTCGCTGCCCGCGGTCGACCTGACCCGGCAGCCGATGAGCCAGAACTAGACGGGCCCCGGCGGACGGGCCGGCGGCACGGGCGGAGGCACGGAGACGTGGCGAAGAAGAAGCAGCGACGGGGCGGAGCGGCGGCCGGTTCCGGGGGCACACCCGCCACGGTCGCCCTCACCGAGGCCGGCACCGACTTCACGGTGCACTCCTACGCGCACGATCCGGCCGCGGCCTCCTACGGCGCGGAGGCGGCCGAGGCCATGGGGGTGGAGCCGGCCCGGGTCTTCAAGACGCTGCTCGCCGAGGTGGACGGGGCGCTGACGGTCGCCGTGGTCCCGGTCTCCGGCTCGCTGGACCTCAAGGCCCTGGCCGCGGCGGCGGGCGGGAAGCGGGCGGCGATGGCCGACCCGGCGGCGGCGGAGCGGGCCACCGGCTACGTCCGCGGCGGTATCTCCCCGCTGGGCCAGCGGCGCCGGCTGCCCACCGTGCTCGACGCCTCGGCCGCGGAGCACGCCACGATCTGCGTCTCGGCGGGCCGCCGCGGCCTGGAGGTGGAGCTGGCCCCGGCGGACCTCGCCGGACTCACCGGCGCCGTCCTGGCCCCGATCGCCCGGCCCTGAGGCCGGGTGCCCCGGTGCCGGCCCCCTCCGGGCCCTCCCCCGCTCAGAGCGGCGGCAGCACCGGTTCCGGGTCGCGCGGCCCGAACAAGCCGGTCAGCGCCAGATGGACCAGCATGGCGGCGGTCGGCCAGGCCAGCAGCGCGCCCTTCGCCCGCAGCTGCAACGGCCCGTCGAAGGTGACGCCCTTGCCCACCTCGCGGGCGTGCGCGACGACGTCCGTGGTCGGCCCGAGGGCGACGCCGAGCCGCCAGGCGATCAGCGAACCGAGCAGCCCGCCGACCGCCAGGGCGGCCACCAGCGGCACGCCGCCGCGCCGGAAGAGCAGGAAGACCAGCAGCGCCCAGACCGCGCCGAGGGCCAGGCCCAGCAGGACGAAGGTCCCGTCCGCGCCGACCGCGTGCTCGCCCTCGGTGTTCTCCAGATAGACGGCCTTGCCGTCGGAGACCAGCGGCACGCGCGGCGCCAGCCACAGCCAGGCCAGCCCCAGCAGCACTCCGGTGACGGTGACGGCGAGCCCCACGAGTACGGCCCGGCGCAGCTCGCCGGGCTCCAGGGCCGCGGACGGCGGGGCGCCGAGGGAAGGCTGCGGCACGGGGTCATCGGGGGAACGGCCGTGGGGCGGCGGTGTCAGCGGTGCGGTCACCCCGCCATCGTGCCAGGTGCCGTACCGTCCTCCCTCCGCAGGAGGGCCGTCGGGGCGGCTCACCGCAGCGCCGCCCTCCGGTAGGCCCAGGTCGCCGCGGCCAGCGAGACCACGCCCACCGCGGCGCAGACGGCGAGATCGAGCCCCAGGGCGGCCCAGTCGGGGCGGGTCTGGAAGGCCCGGGCGAGCGCCTCCACACCGTAGGTGGAGGGCAGCAGATCGCGCGCCCAGGCGACCGGTTCCGGCAGCCGCGACGCCGGCAGGACGCCCAGCAGCAGCGCCGCGGACATGCCCAGCTGCCCCAGCAGCGTGGCGATCTCCTGCCGGGGCGCCAGCAGCCCGAGCGCGGCCCCCAGGCCGGCCAGGGCGGCACCGGCCAGCGGGATCACCGCGCCGAGGACCCAGAGCTGGCCCATCGGGAGCTGGAACATCACACTGCCGGCCACGGCGACGAAGACCGTGCCGGGCACCGTGAACGAGGCGTACGCCCCGGCGGCGCCCAGCACCACGGCCGCGGGCGGCACCGGCAGCGTCGCGTAGTGGTCCAGCCCGCCGCCGGCCCGCAGCCGCCCGAAGTACTGGGCGAGCAGGTTGAGCCCGACGAAGGCGACGACCAGCACGCTCGACCCGGCCACCACGGCCCGCGCCTCCTCGCCGCTGTGGACGATGCCGCGCATCAGCACCATGATCCCCAGCGACTGGAAGGTCGCCACGAACAGCAGGGGGATCCGGGCCACCCGGGCGCGCGAGAGCTGCGCCCGGTAGACGGCGGCCAGCGCGGGCAGCAGCCGCGCGCGGGGCGCGAGCGGCGCGGGCTCCGCTCCGGGGGCGGCCGATCCGGCCGGTCCGGCCGGTCCGGCCGCTGCGGGGGCCGCGCCGGGCACCGCCCGCGCGGACACGGCGCTCACGTCCTGCCGCTCCCGTCCGCTGTGGCCCTGCGTGTACCGCCGGTCACCCCTTCACCAGCCCTTCCGTGCCGTTTCCGCCGAGCGCGAGATAGACATCCTCCAGGCTCGGGGTGGCCAGCGTGAAATCGTCGAGCGCCGCGAACGCCGGACCGCCGGTGACGGCGGCGACCAGCGCCCGGGCCCGTTCCTGCGTCAGCCGCAGCGTCCAGTGCCGCCCGGTTTCCGTCGCGGCCTTCCGTACGGCGGCGACCTCGGGAACGTTCAGCGGCGGCCGGTCCCGCCACACCAGCTCCAGCCGCACCTCGCCGTCCACCAGCGCCTTGAGCCCGGCCGGGGTGTCGCAGGCGATGACCCGGCCGCGCTCCAGCACCGCCACCCGGTGGAGCACCGTCTCGGCCTCCAGGACGTTGTGCGTCACCAGCAGGACGGTCGCCCCCCGCTCGGCGCGGCGCCGGTCCACCGCCGCCCAGACGGCGCGGCGCGCCACCGGGTCCATGCCGGTGGTGGGCTCGTCGAGGACGAGCAGCGGACGGTCGCCGACGAGCGCGGCGGCGAAGCAGGCGAGCCGCCGCTGGCCGCCGGAGAGCCGGCTCAGCGGCTTGCCGGCGAGGGCGGCGAGGCCGAGTTCGTCGAGGACGGCGTCCCGCTCGGCACGGGCCGTGCGCCGGTCCAGGCCGCGCAGCCGCCCGGTGGTCTCGGCGGCCAGGGCGACCGTCAGCTCGTCGAGCGCCGTGGACTCCTGCCCGAGGTAGCCGATGAGCCGGGCGGCGCGCTCGGGATGGCGTACGAGGTCGTGGCCGAGCACCCGGACCTCGCCCGCGTCGGGGCGCATGAGCCCGGTGAGCTGGCGGACGAGGGTGGACTTGCCGGCGCCGTTGGGTCCCAGCAGGCCGAAGATCTCGCCGCGCCGCACCGTCAGGTCGATGCCGTCGCTGGCCCGGACGGCCGGGTGGGCCGGGGCGCCGCGGCGGGCGCGGGCGGCCGGATAGGTCTTGACCAGGCCGCGCACCGAGCAGACCGGCGCGGCGGCCGCCGCCGCGCCGCCGGCGCCGTGTGCCGCCTGTGCTGTGCCCGTGCTCACGGTCAACGAGAGTACGCGCCCGTGCCGCTCAGTCCGCGGCCGGGGAGGGCTCGGCGGCGGCCGGGGCGCCGGCCTCGCGCCAGAAGCCGGCGCGGATCGCGTAGCGGTCGCGCTCGTCGATCTGGTCGTCCTTGTGGGCCAGCAGCCCGAAGCGGGCGGCGTACCGCAGCAGTTCGCCGTCGATGCGGTGCGGGATGCGCGGGTAGTCGGCGGTCAGCTGCTTCAGGGGGGCCGGGGAGGGCAGCCGGTCCTTCCAGCGGCGGGCGAAGACCTGGCCGACCTCGAAGGGGTCGCCGCTGACGGCCGTGATGTCCTCCTCCCGGTCGGCCCAGCGCTGTTCCGGGCTGGTGAGCTGGGCGAGAGTGGGCAGGGCCGCGCTCTCCGGGGGGTCGGCGGGGCCGCCGCCGCGGTCGATCCAGCCGCGGTCGGAGGACCAGCGCAGGGTGGCGGCGGGGACCGGTGCGGGCGGCCCGGCGGGGGCGGCGGGGCCGCGGCCGAGGCCGGCGAGGTCCTTGGGGGTCGGCACGCCTCTGGCCGCGCCGTCGGCGGGGCCGTCGCTCCCGGCGGGCCGCCCGTTGCGCTCCGCGGGGGCGCCGTCCTCCGTGCCGTCCGGGGCGGCGGCGGGTTCGCCGGGTGCGGGGGCGGGGGTGCCCAGGGCGGCCGGAGCGCCGTTGCGCGGTGCTCCGACCCGGCTCCCGCGCGGCCCGTCACCGTCGGACTCGGGCAGCGGCGCGGAGAGGATCGCCGCGATCTCCGGCCGGGACTCGGGCTGCGGCGGGCAGGCGGTGCCGGCGTCCCTGGCGCGGACGGCCCGGGTGATCCAGGTGCGGTCCAGGACCCGGCGTTCGTCGGCCTCCGCGACCAGGTCCTCGGACTGGTTGTAGTCGCCGTCGGCGGCCTGCACGGCCCAGAGGTGGACGGCGACGCCGTGCTCCTTGGCGGACATCAGCCCCGGCAGCAGATCGCCGTCGCCGGTGACGAGGACGATGTCGGAGCAGGCGCGGTTGCGGGCGAGTTCGGTGAGCTCGGCGTGCATCGCCGCGTCGACGCCCTTCTGCGCCCAGCGGCCGTCACTCCGGGTCAGCGCGCCGAGCCGGACGGTGACCCGCGGCATGACGCGCAGCCGCCGGTGCTCGGGCTGGGGTACGCGGTCGGGGGCGCCGTCGAACCAGTAGATGCGGAGCAACTGGCGTTCCGTGTCGGCCTCGGCGCGCTCCCGCAGGGCCTGGATGAGGGCGGCGTGGTCCACGCTGATACGGGACCGGGCGGGCTCTCCGGCGAGCAGACTCGCGGCGGCCCCCAGCAGGTAACCGGCGTCCACCAGGACGACGCAGCGCTCCACGGTCCACCCTCTTTCCTGATCCGCCGCCCCCCGGAACGGTTTTCTTTCGGGTATCCCCCGAGTCTGCCCGACCGCCCGGGGGTTATCTGCCGAACTGGATCACCGGCGTGGCGCGTCGGTGCCGCCGGGCCCCGATCTCGCCGCTCACCGCCGGTAATTGTCCGACATGCGGCCTTTGCCGGGGCATGTCACAGTGAGGGCGACGGCGCTCCCGTCCCCCGCCGGGCCGCCGGCCGGAGCGCCGGGAGGAGGCACCACCATGGCGAAGAACAAGAACCGGGACCGCAAGCAGCAGGTCCGCTCCGCCGCCGGGAGCGGCGGGGAACAGGACAAGGGCGGTTCCATGGAAGCGCAGGAGCGGATGCGAGCCGAGTCCCCGGAATCCTCGCGGAACGTCTCGAAGAAGCACCAGCGGCGCTTCGGGCACAACTGACGGCGCCCTCCGGCGCACAGGGGGCGCGCCCCGGTCCCACGGGCGCGCCCCCTTCGGCGTACGGTCCCGGCGGCGGGGCGGGAGCGGGAAGCCCCGGGCGGTGCCTCAGCCGGCCAGGCAGGACGGCCCGAGCAGCACCTTGAGATCCCCGAAGAGGGCGGGGTCGGCGGTGACCCGGTGCCGGTCGAGCCGGAGGACGGTGGTCTTCCGGGCGCCCTGGAGCTTGATCCGCACCTCGGTGGACCCGCGGTGCTGGGTGAGCACCTCACCGAGCTTCTCGACCAGCGGCGGAGTGACCCGCACCGTCGGAATGGTGATCGTCACGGGCCCGTTGGCGGAGGCCTCCGAGAGATCGGGGACCATCATCTCCATGGCGACCAGCCGGGGCACGTCCTCCCGCTTGTCGAGCCGGCCCTTGACGAACACCACGGCGTCCTCCACGAGCTGGGTGGACACCAGCTGGTAGGTGGCCGGGAAGAACATGCAGTCGAGGGAGCCGGCCAGGTCCTCGACGGTGGCGATGGCCCAGGCGTTGCCCTGCTTGGTCATCTTCCGCTGGAGGCCCGAGATGATGCCGCCGATGGTGACGATGGTGCCGTCGGAGTAGTCCCCGCCGGTCAGCTGGGAGATCGACGCGTCCGCCTTCTCGCTGAGGACGTGCTCGATGCCGAAGAGCGGGTGGTCGGAGACGTAGAGGCCGAGCATCTCCCGCTCCTGCGCGAGGAGGTACGCCTTGTCCCACTCGATGTCGGAGAACTCGACGTCGAGCCCGAAGCCCGGGGTGTCGTCCCCGTCGTCCTCCCCCATGCCGCCGAAGAGGTCGAACTGCCCCTCGGCCTCCTTCCGCTTGACCTGCACCACGTTGTCGATCATCGACTCGTAGTGCGCCGTCAGGCCCTTGCGGGTGTGGCCCAGCTCGTCGAAGGCACCGGCCTTGATCAGGGATTCGACGGTCCGCTTGTTGCAGACCACCGCCTCCACCTTGTCCAGGAAGTCCGGGAAGGAGGCGTACTTCCCCTTGGACTTGCGGCAGCGCACGATCGAGTCCACGACGTTCTGCCCGACGTTGCGGACGGCGGTCAGGCCGAAGACGATCGTGCTGTCACCGCGCGGGGTGAAGTTGGCGTCCGACTCATTGACGTCCGGCGGGAGGACCTTGATGCCCATCCTGCGGCACTCGTTGAGGTAGATCGCCGACTTGTCCTTGTCGTCGCGGACCGAGGTGAGCAGCGCCGCCATGTACTCGGCCGGGTAGTTGGCCTTGAGGTAGGCGGTCCAGTAGGAGACCAGTCCGTACGCGGAGGAGTGCGCCTTGTTGAAGGCGTAGCCGGCGAAGGGCACCAGCACGTCCCACACGGCCTGGATGGCCTCGTCGGAGAAGCCCTTCTCGCGGGCGCCCTTCTGGAAGTTGACGAACTCCGCGTCGAGGACCTCCTTCTTCTTCTTGCCCATCGCGCGGCGGAGCAGGTCGGCCTGTCCGAGGGAGTAGCCGGCGAGCACCTGGGCGGCCTTCTGCACCTGCTCCTGGTACACGATGAGGCCGTGGGTGATGTCGAGGACCTCCTTGAGAGGCTCCTCCAGCTCCGGGTGGATCGGCGTGATCTCCTGCTGGCCGTTCTTCCGCAGCGCGTAGTTGATGTGGCTGTTCATGCCCATCGGGCCGGGCCGGTAGAGGGCCGAGACGGCGGAGATGTCCTCGAAGTTGTCCGGCTTCATCATGCGCAGCAGGGAGCGCATGGGTCCGCCGTCGAACTGGAAGACGCCGAGGGTGTCGCCGCGCTGGAGGAGCTCGAAGGTCTTGGGGTCGTCGAGCGAGAGGTCGAGCAGGGTGATGTCGATGCCCTTGTTGGCCTTCACCAGCTTGACGGCGTCGTCCATGATCGTGAGGTTGCGCAGGCCCAGGAAGTCCATCTTGAGCAGGCCCAACGACTCACAGGTGGGGTAGTCCCACTGCGTGATGGTGACGCCGTCGGTGTGCCGGACCCAGACCGGGACATGGTCGGTGATCTTCTCGCTGGACATGATGACGCCGGCCGCGTGCACGCCCATCTGCCGCACCAGGCCCTCGACGCCGCGCGCGGTGTCGATGACCTTCTTGACGTCGGGCTCGTTCTCGTACATCGCGCGGATCTCGCCGGCCTCGCTGTACCGGGGGTGCGAGGGGTCGGTGATGCCGGAGAGCGGGATGCCCTTGCCGAGGACGTCGGCGGGCATGGCCTTGGTGAGCCGGTCGCCCATGGCGTACGGGTAACCGAGCACCCGGGCGGAGTCCTTGATGGCGTTCTTGGCCTTGATGGTGCCGTAGGTGCCGATCATGCAGACCTTGTCGGCGCCGTACTTCTCCGTGACGTACCGGATGACCTCACCGCGCCGGCGCTCGTCGAAGTCGATGTCGACATCGGGCATGGAGACGCGCTCGGGGTTGAGGAACCGCTCGAAGATCAGGCCGTGTTCGATGGGGTCGAGGTCGGTGATCCCCATGGCGTAGGCGACGATCGAGCCGGCCGCCGAGCCGCGGCCGGGGCCGACGGCGATGCCGTTGTTCTTGGCCCACATGATGAAGTCGGCGACGACGAGGAAGTAGCCGGGGAACCCCATCTGGATGATGACGTCCATCTCGTACTCGGCCTGCCGCTGCCGGTCCTCCGGGACGCCGCCCGGGTAGCGGCGGGCCATGCCCCGCTTGACCTCCTCGCGGAACCAGGTCACCTCGGTGTAGCCCTCGGGGACCTCGAACCGGGGCATCAGGTCGCGCTTCTCGAACCAGCCGGTGGTGTCGATCTGCTCGGCGACGAGCAGGGTGTTGGCGCACCCCTCCTGCCAGGCGTCCGAGGAGTCGATGGCGTACATCTCGTCGGTGGACTTGAGGTAGTAGCCGGAGCCGCCGAACCGGAAGCGGTCGGGGTCGGAGAGGTTCTTGCCGGTCTGGATGCAGAGCAGGGCGTCGTGGGCGTCGGCCTCGCCGGCGTGCGTGTAGTGCGAGTCGTTGGTGACGAGGGGCGGGATGCCGAGCTTCTTCCCGATCCGCAGGAGGTCGTCCCGGACCCGCTTCTCCAGCTCCAGGCCGTGGTCCATCAGCTCCAGGAAGTAGCGGTCCTTGCCGAAGATCTCCTGGTAGTCGGCGGCGGCCTTGAGCGCCTCGTCGAAGTGGCCGAGCCGGATCCGGGTCTGCACCTCGCCGGAGGGGCAGCCGGTGGAGGCGATCAGGCCCTCGGAGTGCTCGGCGATGACCTCCTTGTCCATCCGGGGCCACTTGGTGAGCCAGCCCTCGGCGTAGGCGTCGGAGGAGAGCCGGAAGAGGTTGTGCAGACCGGTCTTGTTGCTCGCCCAGATCGTCTTGTGGGTGTAACCGCCGGAACCGGAGACGTCGTCCCGCTTCTGGTGCGGCTGGCCCCAGGTGATGCGCCGCTTGTTCCGCCGCGACTCGGGGGCCACGTAGGCCTCGATGCCGATGATCGGCGTGATGCCGGCCTTGGTGGCCTGGTCGTAGAAGTCGTAGGCCCCGTGGAGGTTGCCGTGGTCCGTCATCGCGATGTGCGACATGCCCATGTCCTGGCAGGCCGCGAACATGTCCTTGAGCCGCGCGGCACCGTCCAGCAGCGAGTACTGGGTGTGAACGTGCAGGTGCGTGAAGGGCGGCTTGGTCACGGTGGAAGACCTCCGGGCAAGGGTCGGTGACGGCTGGGACGCGTGGGGAACGCGTGCGGCGACAGCACCGAAGTCTATGCCCGGGGAGTGACGCCGGAGGGCACCCGGGAGCCCTCTTCCGGCTTCCCCCGGACGGGTTTCCCGCTGCCCGCCGGGACCGGCCGGGCGGGCAGCGGAAGCCTCCGGAACGGTACGGGAAACGGCGGCGCGGGCGTGTCCCCGGCCGGCCGGAACCGGGTGGCGGCGGCCCGCTCCGGACGGGTGCGGTCCGCCCCCGGACCGCCGGGTTCCGGACCGGCTGCCGGAAGCCCGGGTTTAGGTCCCGCTTAGCCGGGGCCGTGGCACACTTTCCGGCGATGGACGTATCGGGAGCACAGCTGAGGACGCTGCGGGCGGCGCTGTTCACGGCGCTCTGCCTCACGCTGTCCACGGCCGCGCACGTGGCCCTGTCCGCGGCGCCGCTGCCCGTCGGCCCGGTGGCGGCGGTCGCCGCCGGCGTCTTCCTGATCGCGTACGCGCTGGCCGGCCGCGAGCGCGGCCTCTGGTCCATCGCGGCGCTGCTCGTCCCCCTGGAGCTGGCCGCGGACACGGTCTTCACCACCGGCCAGCACACCTGTTACGGCGAGAGCGGCGGCCCCGTGGCCGGCCCGCTCCGCTCGCTCGGCGTCGACCTGCTCTGCGGCGGCGGCACCCTCGGCACCCCCCTGGCGCGGATGACGGCCCCGGGCGACGCCGCCGCGCTGCCGGTACCCGGCGGTCCGGCCACCCCCTGGCTGCTGCTCGCCGCGCACGCCGCGGTGGGCCTGACCGCCGCCGTCTGGCTGTGGCGCGGCGAGGCGGCGCTCGGCCGGCTGCTGCGGGCCCTGGCCGCCTTCGCCTTCCGGCCGCTGCTCCTCGCGGTCGCCGCGCTCGTCCCGGCCGGTCCCGCGCCGCGCCGCGGGCCGCACGGGCCGCGGCGCCCCGTGGCACCGGGCCGGCTCCCCATGCTGGTGTACTCCGTCGTACGGCGCGGACCGCCCGCCGTCGCGGCTGTCCGCTGACAGCCGCCGGGCCCCGTCCCGGCACAGCGACCGCGACCCCCTTACACCACGGAGCAGGGAATCACCATGAGCAAGCGCAACAGCCAGGAAGCCAAGCGAAACGCCCGCGAGCGGCTGCGCGAGGAGCGCGAGCGGCAGGCGAAGAAGGACAAGCTCCGCCGCCAGCTCGTCGTCGGCGGCTCGATCGTGGGCGTCCTGGCCATCGCGGCCGGCATCGGCTTCGCCGTCACCCAGCTGGGTGACGGCGGCGGCAGCGGCACGGTGAGCTCGAAAGAGTGGAACGACGCCGCCGAGGACAAGAAGCTCGTGAAGCCCGCCAACACCTCCGGCGCCAAGGGCACCGATGTGATCATCGGTGAGAAGGGCGCGGAGAAGACCCTCCAGGTCTACGAGGACATGCGCTGCCCCGCCTGCGCCGCCTTCGAGCAGGGCAGCGGCGAGATCCTGATCCAGGACGTCGAGGAGGGCAAGTACAAGGCCGAGTTCGTCATGGCCACCTTCATCGACGACATGGCCCAGGGCTCCGGCTCGAAGAACGCCCTGAGCGCCCTGGGCGCCGCCCTGGACGTCAGCCCGCAGGCCTTCATGGACTACAAGCACGCGCTGTACTCCCAGAAGAACCACCCGGAGGAGTCCGAGGACAAGTTCGCCGACGACGCCTACCTCCTGGAGGTCGCCGGCGAGATCAAGGAGCTCAAGGGCAACGCGGACTTCGAGAAGGACGTCAAGGACGGCACCTTCGACAAGTGGGCCCTGGAGATGGACAAGAAGTTCGACAAGAGCGATGTCCAGGGCACCCCGACCCTCAAGATGAACGGCGAGAAGCTCGTCGTCGAGGGCACCGAGAACACCCCGATGGCCCCGGACCAGTTCAAGGCCGCCATCGACAAGGCCCTCACAGCGGAATAATCACCGCCGGAACGGCAACGGGCAGGCGAATTTCCGTCGTACGTCTGCCCGTTCGCCGTACCCGGCAGTAATCTGTCGGCCCGTGACGGACCTTATAGAGACCGAGACCGCCCCCCGCCCCGCAGGCCACTCCCGCCGCACGGTCGTCAAGGCCGCGGCCGCCGGCGCGGGCGCCGCGATGATCCCGCTCACCGGCGCCCACCGCGCCGCGGCGGCCGGGAACGCCCCCGCGTTCCTGCACGGCGTCGCCTCCGGCGACCCGCTCCCCGACGGTGTCCTGCTGTGGACCCGCATCACGCCCACCGCCGACGCCGTACCCGGCTCCGGCCGGGGGCCGGACACCCCGGTCGGCTGGGAGGTGGCCGAGGACCGCTCGTTCGCCTCGGTCGTCGCCCGCGGCACCGCGACGGCCACCGCCGCGGCCGACCACACCGTCAAGGCCGACGTCCGCGGACTGCGCCCGGCCACGCAGTACTTCTACCGCTTCACCGCCGGCGGCACGGTCTCCCCCACCGGCCGCACCCGCACCACCGCCGCGCACGACGCCACCGCCCCCGCCGTCCGCTTCGGCGTCGTCTCCTGCGCCGACTGGGAGGCCGGCTGGTTCTCCGCGTACCGCCACCTCGCCGCCCGCACCGACCTCGACGCGGTGCTCCACCTCGGCGACTACATCTACGAGTACGGCAGCGGCGGCTTCCCCGGAGCGGACGGCGTGATCCGCTCGCACGTCCCCACCCACGAGATCCTCACCCTCGCCGACTACCGCGCCCGGCACGGCAACTACAAGACCGACGAGGACCTGCGGAACCTGCACGCCACCCACCCGGTCATCGCCATCTGGGACGACCACGAGGTGGCCAACGACGCCTGGTCCGGTGGCGCCGAGAACCACGACCCCGCCACCGAGGGCGACTGGGCGCGGCGCGTGGCCGCCGCCAAGCAGGCGTACTTCGAGTGGATGCCGGTGCGCCCCTCCGTCGCGGGCACCACCTACCGCCGGCTGCGCTTCGGCCGGCTCGCCGATCTGCACCTGCTGGACCTGCGCTCGTTCCGCTCGCAGCAGAGCTCCATCGGCAACGGCGAGGTGGACGACCCGGACCGCACCATCACCGGCCGCAAGCAGCTCGACTGGCTGAAGAGCGGGCTGGCGTCCTCCGACGCCGCCTGGAAGCTGGTCGGCACCTCGGTGATGATCTCCCCGGTGGCCTTCGGCTCCGTCCCCGCGTATCTGCTCGGCCCGCTCGGCAAGCTGCTCGGCCTGCCCGCCGAGGGCCTGGCCGTCAACGTCGACCAGTGGGACGGGTACACCGACGACCGCCGCGAACTCCTCACCCATCTGCGGGAGTCGGGCATCGAGAACACCGTCTTCCTCACCGGTGACATCCACACCGCCTGGGCCAACGACGTCCCCGTGAGGGCCGCCACGTACCCCCTCTCGGCCACCGCCGCCACGGAGTTCGTGGTGACCTCGGTGACCTCGGACAACATCGACGACATCCTGAACGTGCCGCCGCAGACCGCCTCCCTGGTCGCGACGGCCGCCGTCCGCGCCGCCAACCGCCATGTGAAGTGGGTGGACATGGACTCGCACGGCTACGGCGTCCTGGACGTCACCGCCGAGCGGGCGCAGATGGACTACTACGCCATATCCGAGAAGACCGACCGCTCCGCCTCCACGGAGTGGCTGCGCTCCTACCGGACCCGTTCCGGTGCGCAGAAGCTGGAGCGGGTGGACCGGCCGGTCCGCTGAACCACCGCCCGCAGCCCGCCGGGCCCGCCGCGGCCCCGGCCGCCGCGGCGGGCCCGGTGACCCGGACGGCCGGCGCGGTGCGGGCCCCGGTCCACGCCTCCCCGGCCCGCTCTCCCTCCCGTGGCGGGCCCCCGGGACGCGGCGGGCTGTATACCCTGCTGCTGCACCTGGCATGGACGGCAGCGGTACGGCGGCTGGGGGACGGCGAGTTGAGCGAGTCCGGGGACATCATCGACGGCCGCTTCGAGCTGCTGGAACGGCTCGGCAGCGGCGGTATGGGCGCGGTGTGGCGGGCGCGCGACCGGGCTCTGCGGCGGGAGGTCGCCCTCAAGGAGGTACGGCCCCCGGATCCGGCGGCGGCCGGCGCGGGACCGGGCGCCGGCCGCGTGCTCCAGGAGCGGGTGTGGCGGGAGGCCCGGGCGCTGGCCCGGCTCAGCCACCCCCATGTGGTGACGATCCATCACATCGTGGACGACGAGGGGCCGTACCCCTGGCTCGTCATGGAGCTGCTGTCCGGCGGCACCCTCCAGGACCGGCTCGACACCCGCGGCCCGCTGACGCCCCGGGAAGCCGCCCGCATCGGCCGCGAACTGCTCTCCGCCCTGTCCGCCGCGCACGCCGCGGGCATCCACCACCGCGACGTCAAACCGGCCAACGTCCTGCTGCGGCCCGACGGCGGCGCGGTCCTCACCGACTTCGGCATCGCCGCCCTGCAGGGCTCCATGACCCTCACCGCCGTCGGCGACGTGATCGGCTCTCCCGAGTACATCGCCCCCGAGCGCCTCCGGGGCCGCGACGACCTCCCGGCCTCGGACCTCTGGTCGCTCGGCATGCTGCTGTACGTCGCCGTGGAGGGCGTCAACCCGGTGCGGCGCGCCACGGCCGTCGCCACGCTCGCCGCCGTGCTCGACGAGCCCGTGCCGCCCCCGCGGCGCGCGGGCCCGCTCGCGCCCGTCCTCGCGGAGCTGCTCGTACGGGACCCCGCCGCCCGGCCGGACGCGGCGCGGCTCGACCGGCTGCTGGCCGCCGCGGCGGAGGGGCACACGGCTCCGCCGCCCCCGCCGCCGGCCCCCACCCTGCCCGGCGTCCCGCCCCCGTCCGGCCCGCTCCACACGGCGCCCACCGTGACCACGGCCGGCTCCGGGCCACCCGCTCCGGCGGACCGGGACCGGCGGGGCCGCCGCACGGTGGCGGGGATGGCCGCCGCCGCGGTCGTCGGCGCCGGGCTAGCGGCGACCGGGGTCTATCTGGCCCTGACCGGCGACGGCGGCAACCCCCCTCCCCCCACGCGCACCACGAGCGCGTCCACGGGCACCGCCTCCGCCACCGGGTCCGCGGCGCCCTCGTCCTCCGCGTCACCGTCCACCGCACCGACGAGCGGCGGCACCGGGCCGTCCGCGTCCCCGGAGACACCGCCGCGGACGCCGCCGGAGAGCTCCCCGTCCGCGACGGGCCCGCGCCCCGGCACCTGGATCGCCCAGCTCTTCTCCGAGGCGGTGGTCCCCGGAAAACCCGCCCCCAGACGGCAGCTGGCGGAGCTGCGCGAGAAGGTCCCGGGGGCTCTCCTGCTGCACAGCAGCGACTTCGCCTCGCTGCGGCCCGGCTACTGGGTGGTCTACGCCCCCGGCCCGTTCGACGACGGTGAGGCGGCCCTCGCCTTCTGCGCGGAACACGGCCGGACCACCGAGAACGAGTGCGTGGGCCGCTACCTCAGCCATGACGAGGACGACCGCGAACTGCTGTGCCTCCCCACCCCGGACGGCGGCTCCCGGGGACGCTGCACCCGGCCGTGAACAGCCGCCCGGCCCCCGGCCCCCGGTCGCCGCGGCCACGGCCCGGCCCCGCCGGGCCTACCGTGCTCCCGCCACCGGCGCGGGCCGACCGCCGCCCGCCGGGGCACGTCGCCCGTGCGGCCGCGGCTCCCGGGCACGGGAAGCCGTGAGGGGGAAAAGAGCCAGGCAGTCGTCGCGGCACACCCCTTCGTACAACTCGATCAGCGGGTGACCGGCCCGTACGACGTCTCGCGCGCGCATCTCGATCTGACGCCAGGTGAAGGTCGTGTCGGGGTGTTCCGCGGCCCAGTGCAGCGCGTCCGGCTGAGCGGCCCCGTAGACGATCCCGCCCATCTTCGCCCAGATGGCGGCGGCGGTGCACATGGGACAGGGCTCCAGCGTCGTGATCAGGTAGGCGCCCGGGAGGTAGCGGGAGCCGACGCGTTCCGCGGCCGTCCTGATCGCCACGATCTCCGGATGCGCGGTCGGATCCGTGCCCTTGACGAGCCCGCTGGCGGACTCCCCCAGGACGGCCCCCTCCCGGACCACCATGGCGCCCAGCCCGTAATTCCCGGAAGCGGCCGCTTCCCTGCCCAGGCTCACGCATTTCTGCATGACCGCTTCGAAGCGGTCATGACCGGCTGCGCCCATCAGAGGCCCCTTTCCACAGCAACGTCGTCCAGCATCAGCAGTTCTTCCCGTCCGCAGATTTTCCGGTCGGCTTCCTCGCTCGCCGTCTCGGCCCACAGGGAACCGTCGTTCTCCACAATCCAGTAGTCATGGCTGCGGAAATCTATGCAGCGGACCACGATGCGCCCCCGGTACAGCGCCGCGAGTTCTCCCGCCCGTCCGATCACCGAGTCCAGTTCGGCGGAGGAGAAACAGAACTCGTTCTTGCGGCGGGCACGGCCCCGGGCTACGACGGGAATGAAACTGACCTTCCCGGCACCGGCTTCCCGGCTGAACTCCACCAGTTCCGGCATCAGGGACAGTGTTCCCGGGGTGACCACGGAGTTCACCGACAGCCCCGCGCCACGGTCGGCGACGCGGGCCATGTTCTTCCGCACGTGGCCGAAGGGGCGCCGCCGCAGGATGAGATCATTGTCGGAAGAGGGCCGGTGCACGCTGAACTTGAACTCCCCGCCGCCGGCGGCACAGGCGTCGAGTAATGCCCCGGACAGGGTGATGCCGTTGGTGATGACGACCGGCTTGAGCCCCGCGGCGGCGATCAGAGCGACGATCTCGGGCAAGTCCTCGCGCACCGTCGGCTCCCCACCGGACAGTTTCATCGAACGGACCCCGTGGCGTGCGAAGGACCGTGCCATCCGGCCGAGGTCCGCGGCCCGGATCTCCGCCCGGCTCGTCGGCGGGGCCTGGCAGAACGAGCACGCGGCATTGCACCGCCGGGTCAGCCGGACGCAGACGGACGCCGGTAACCCCTCATGCCACCGGGGCACCGGCCGGCTCCGATTCCGTGGAGAGTTCCAGCATGTTGAGCATGTGCGACATCTGCTCGGCGAAGCGCTGGGCGTAGTCCAGGCTCGTCCGGACGCGGTCATCGCGGTCCGGCCCTTCGGGCACCTCGGTGCCGTAGAAGACGATGACGCCGTGCGGTGGCGCCTCCGGGGCATGGCTGTTGGTGACGGCGTCCAGGCGCAGGACCGGGCAGGCGAGCACCCAGCGCTGCGCGGGCTCGATCATGCGGCCGACCTCGGGATCGTACAGATCGCTGTGGGCGACCGGGAGTTCCTGGAACAGCGGCACCCGCTCCCGGAAGGCCCGCCCGCTGACGATGTGCGGGGTGTCCACATGGATCCGCGTGAAACCGAATTCGCGTGGCATGCTGATGTTGAGCACGGCGAGGTCGCGGTCCTGCCTGATGTAATGGCGGCCCTCCCCGTCCCGCTCGGCCACGAAATAGCGCGCGTTGCACGGTATCTGAAAAGTTTTGGAAATCAGCTCGCAGACCAGCCCCAACGTACTTTCCAACAGGCGGCGTTGACGCTGTTGCAGCATTAAGTACCGCTGCCTGAACTCGTCATGTTCCACCATGGCCCACCTTCGGGTAGCACTTTCACCGGCAACCAGGGAAAATACACCCAGGACCAGCAGTGAATTATCCCAGCCCAATCCTAGCAATGAATGCAGGTAATCACCCTGCGAAATCTGTTCCGTATAGAAGTTGACCCAGCATCCGATCATGACCACGGAAGCGACTGAAGCCGCAAGTCGCACGGACGTCAGCATGCGCAGCACGGCCACTCCCCCGGGTAGACCTGCCCAGTGCAGCAGGCACGCCCGTACTCCGCCAGACCGTCTGCAAATATCACGCCACACCAGGGGACCGGCAGGCGGTAAAAGGGTCAACTTCCGCAACACCGGACACGATCGGCTTCAGGGGAAATGATCGACAAAAGCACGCTCGGTGCAGGTATTTTCAGCCTTTCCCACCGGTACCCGTAACCGTGCGGGGAGTGCCTGACCTGGCAGGCGCCCGGGGCCGGGACCCGGCGGCGCGCCTGCCGCGGGGACGGTGCTCCCGCGGCAGGCGCGCTGACGACGGCGGACACCACCGGCGGGCAGAAAAGCCATCGGATGACGCGAAACGAACGGCGTACGCGGACGCCGCCGCGCGCGGCGTCCGCACCACCGCGCCCGTGAACGGGCTCCGTACCGCGGGCTACAGCTCCGCCAGGAACGACAGGGCCACCGACCAGGTCTCCTCCGCCGCCTCCGGATCGTGGTCCGGGAGGTCCGGATCGGTGTAGAGGTGGCCGGCTCCCGGGTAGCGGAAGATCTCCACCTCCGCTCCGGCCCGGCGCATCCGCAGATACCAGGCGTTCAGCCAGTCGTGCGGCTCGAACGGGTCCGGGTCGGCGACGTGGAGCTGGACGGGCAGCCCGTCCGCGGACGCGTCCTCGGCGAGGTCCGAGGTGCCGTGGAGCATCAGCAGCCCGCGAGCCTTCACGTCCGCCAGCGCCAGGTTCTGGGCCAGCGAACCACCCAGCGAGAAGCCCGCGTAGACCAGTCCGCGGTCGGACAGCGGCGCGGCGGCCGCGACCGCGCGCCTCAGCAGCTCGTCGCCGCCGATCTCGTCCTTGAGGTCCATGCCCTCCTCCACGCTGCCCGCGGTGCGGCCGTCGTACAGATCCGGCACGTGGACCTCGTGCCCGGCGGCCCGCATGCGGTCCGCCGCGGCGTGCACGGCCGGTCGCAGACCGTAAGAACTGTGAAAAAGAACAACTGTCGGAGAGCCCGGCACCCGTGTCACTTCCCTGAGAACGGTTAGCAGTCTTCTCATCGTGCCAGTTACGGTCGACCGGATGTCCGCGGCCCGGACGCCGCCGGAATCCCGCCCCGAGGAGGAGACACCGTGCCGATGGAGGCTGTACTGCGCCCGCTGATCGTGTTCGGCGGTGCGCTGGTCATCTCGCTCGCCGTCGGCTGGCTCGTCCGCGTGGCGCTCCGCAGAAGCGACGCCCGGCACCCGGAGACGCCGCTGTGGGACATGCTGAGCCGGGCGCTGGTGCCGCTGCAGCTGGTGCTGGGCGCGGCGCTGCTGCGCGGCTCCTACGACCAGGCGCATCTCGCCCGGAATCACACGGTGGCCATCGGGCGGCTGCTGACGCTGGTGCTGATCGGCGCCACCGCCTGGCTGGTGCTGCGGGTCGTCACGGCCGTCGTCGAGGCCTCGTTCGCCCGCTACTCCGCGACCACCAACGAACGGGCCCGGGTCCGCCGGGTCCGCACCCAGATCACGCTCATCCAGCGAGTGGTGACCGCGGTCGTCGCGGTGGTGGCCGGCGCGGCGATGCTGCTGACGTTCCCCGCGATGCGCACCGTCGGCACCTCGCTGCTGGCCTCGGCCGGTCTGCTGGGCATCGTGGCCGGCATCGCCGCCCAGTCCACGCTGGGGAACCTCTTCGCCGGCCTGCAGATCGCCTTCGGCGACATGGTGCGGATCGGTGACACGGTCGTGGTGAACGGCGAGTGGGGCACCGTCGAGGAGATCACCCTCACCTTCCTGACCGTGAAGACCTGGGACGAACGCCGGTTCACCATGCCCGTCTCGTACTTCACCAGCCAGCCGTTCGAGAACTGGTCGCGCAACAGTCCGCAGATGACCGGCACCGTCTTCTTCCATCTCGACCACTCCGCGCCGGTCCAGCTGATGCGGGAGAAACTGGGCGAGATCGTGCAGACGGTCGACGCCTGGGACGGCCGGAACTGGAACCTCACCGTCACCGACTCGACCCCGAGCACCATGGAGGTGCGGGCCCTGGTGACGGCGAAGGACGGCGACACCCTCTGGACGGCCCGGGTCGAGGTCCGGGAGAAGCTGCTGACCTGGCTGCGCGAGGAGCATCCGTACGCCCTGCCGCGCATCAACACGGCCCCGGCGGTCTTCCCGCCGCCGCGGAAGCGGGAACGTGACGGGCTGCCGACGGGCGTCGACGGGACCGTGGCCGCCCAGCGGACGGAGTCACCGGAGGACCGGGCGGAGGCGCCCGCCTCCGCGGCCGACCGCGCCGCCGCGCGGAACGGCCGGCCGGAGGAGGCGGCGGAGCAGGGGAAGGGGACGGAGAAGTCCGGCAGGGCCGGCCGGGCGGGCAAGAACCACTCCGGCCGCGGCCCCCGGCTCCACCGCCGCTGAGCCCGGCCTGAGCGGGCCCGCGCGGAAGGGCCCGTGCGGACGGGCCCGTGGAAGCGCGGCCGGAGGAGCGCGGCCGGCCCGCTCCTAGGCGCTCTCGGAGCGCACGATGTCCAGCGCCCGCTGCAGATCCTCGGGGTAGGCGCTCGCGAACTCCACCCACCGGCCGTCCGCCGGGTGCTCGAAGCCCAGCCGCATCGCGTGCAGCCACTGGCGGCCGAGCTTCAGCCGCTTGGCGAGCGTCGGGTCGGCACCGTAGGTGAGGTCGCCGACGCAGGGGTGGCGGTGCGCCGCCATGTGCACCCGGATCTGGTGGGTGCGGCCGGTCTCCAGCTTGACGTCGAGCAGGCTGGCGGCGCGGAAGGCCTCGATGAGGTCGTAGTGCGTGACGCTGGGCTTGCCCTCGGCGGTCACGGCCCACTTGTAGTCGTGGACCGGGTGCCGGCCGATGGGGGCGTCGATGGTGCCGCTCAGCGGGTCGGGGTGGCCCTGGACGAGCGTGTGGTAGCGCTTGTCGACCGTGCGCTCCCGGAACTGCTGCTTCAGCAGGCTGTACGCGCGCTCGGACTTGGCCACCACCATCAGCCCGGAGGTGCCGACGTCCAGACGGTGCACGATGCCCTGGCGCTCGGCGGCGCCGGAGGTCGAGATCCGGAAGCCCGCGGCGGCCAGCCCGCCGATCACGGTGGTGCCCGTCCAGCCGGGGCTGGGATGAGCGGCGACCCCGACCGGCTTGTCGATCACCACGATGTCGTCGTCGTCGTGGACGATCTCCATGCCTTCGACGGGCTCGGCGACGATCTCCACCGGCGGCGCGGCCCGCGGCAGTTCGACCTCCAGCCAGGCACCACCGGTGACCCGGTCGGACTTCCCGGCGAGGCTGCCGTCGACCAGTACCTTCCCGGCGGCGGCCAGCTCGGCCGCCTTGGTGCGGGAGAAGCCGAACATACGGGCTATCGCGGCGTCGACGCGTTCGCCCTCGAGGCCGTCGGGTACGGGCAGCGTGCGGATTTCGGGAAGGGTGCTCACCCGTCGAGTATGCCGGACGCGGAACCCCGCCCGTCCCGGCCGGTGCCCCGGCGCGACGCGGCACGGCGCCCGGTCGTCAGTCCTTGTGGACGGTGCCGTCGGGGTCGAGCCCGCGGAAGGACAGCAGCACGATGAGGACGCCACCGCACACGATGGCCGTGTCGGCGAGGTTGAACACCGCGAACCCCTTGGGCGCGATGAAGTCCACGACCTCGCCCCGGAAGAAGCCGGGGCTGCGGAAGAGCCGGTCGGTGAGGTTGCCGAGGGCGCCGCCGAGCAGCAGCCCCAGCGCGACCGCCCAGGGCAGGCTGTACAGCTTCCGCGCGATCCGGGCGATGACGACGATCACGGCCGCCGCGATGACCGTGAAGACCACGGTCAGCGCCTCGCCGATACCGAAGGCGGCGCCCGGGTTGCGCACGGCCTCGAACCGCAGCCACTCCCCGATCACCGGAATCGCCTGGTGGTGCTCCAGCTTGGCCACCACGAGCATCTTGGTGCCCAGGTCGAAGAGGTAGGCGATCGCGGCGACGGCGAGCAGTACGGCGATCCGCCGTTTGCCCCGGCCCCGGGGGGCCGCGCCGTCGCCGGCGTCCGCCCCCTGCTCGCCGTCGGGCCCGGCCTCCGGCCGCTCCCCCTCGGAATCCGGGGTGTCGATGATCCGCTCCGCCTCTGCCACGTGAGTCCCTCAGCCTCTGGTCCGCCACCGGGCCCCACCCGGCTGAGGACGAGGGTACGGCACGGCCCGGCGGCGCCGGACCGTGCCGGGGAACGCCTGTTCCGGGCCCCGCTACCGCCGCTCCTGCCGCTGCTTGCACTCCACGCAGAGCGTGGCCCGCGGGAAGGCCTGCATCCGGGCCTTGCCGATGGGGTTGCCGCAGGACTCGCAGCGCCCGTACGTGCCGGCGTCGAGCCGTTCCAGCGCCCGTTCGGTCTGGTCGAGCATCTCCCGGGCGTTGGCGTTCAGCGCCAGCTCGTGCTCGCGGGTGATGTTCTTGGTGCCGGTGTCCGCCTGGTCGTCGCCCGCGCCGTCGCCGGAGTCCCGCATCAGTCCGGCGATCGCCTCCTGGGAGGAGACGATCTCGGTGCGCAGCCGTTCGGCCTCGCTCCGCAGCCCGTTCCGCGCCTCGTCGACCTCTTCGGGGGTCCAGGGGTCCTCACCGGGCCGTACCGCCAGTTCCCCGGGCACGGCCGCGGCCGTGCCGGCCGGGGTCTTCTTCGCAACCACCGTCTTGGCTCCCGTCTTCTCTGCGGGCTTCCCGGCGGCCGGTGCCGCCTTCGCGGTCCGCTCCGGCGCGGCCGCCGTGTGCGCGGCCGGCCGCCGTACGGCCGTCTCCGCGGCGGCCGTCCCGCTCACCACGGCCGCCGCGCCGGCCGTACCGGCGCTGTTGTCCGGGGCCGCCGTACCGGCCGGCTCCGCCGTCTCGACGACGGGCTTCTTCGCCACCATCGCAGCGGCCCCCTCACCATATTGTGATCTTGTCGTTAATCGTGCTCGGACGATAAGTCGACTCGGGGGTCGCGGCAACGGGGCACGCCGACCATCCGGATCTCCCACCACCCCGGCCCGCCTCCGCCGGTACCGGCCGGGAGCGGGCCTGCATCCGTTGTGCCCCGCTCCCCGGCGGGTAATCCGCCGCGGCGGCGACCCGGGAGCGCCTCCAACCGGGGGCCGCGAACCCGGGAGCCCGCGTATGGCCATTCGGGTGGGCCGGCGGGGCCGGGCCCGCCCCCGGAAATCCGGTCGGCCGCCGCCCGCCCGGGCCCGTACACTGGGCCCAGCGTGAGGCGTGGATGGGGACGAGTAGTTCCGTACGCAGCCATGAGCGACCCGGGGACGGTGCGAGCCCGGGGGTGTGCGCGGTGCGAAGATCACCCCGGAGCCGCCGGAGGAAAACCCCCGCGTACCGCGGGGGCGAGTAGAACCGGCAGCGCACCCCAATGAGGGGGCCGAGGAGCGCCGGCCGGCGGCTCCCCGGTCAAGGAGGGTGGTACCGCGGGAGCGACAGGCTCTCGTCCCTCCGACGGACAGCACGATCACCACCCGCATGTGTCCGCCGGAGGCAGACCCCGATGAGTCCACAGCCGCAGTACCGCCAGGTCCCCGCGCAGGTCGACCTGCCCGCGCTGGAGCACGCCGTGCTCGACTTCTGGCGCGAGAACAAGGTCTTCGCCCGCTCCCTGGAGCAGTCCCGGGGGCGTCCCGAGTGGGTCTTCTACGAGGGCCCGCCGACCGCGAACGGCATGCCCGGCGCCCACCACATCGAGGCCCGGGTCTTCAAGGACGTCTTCCCCCGCTTCCGCACCATGCGCGGCTACCACGTCGCCCGCAAGGCCGGCTGGGACTGCCACGGGCTGCCGGTCGAGCTGGCGGTCGAGAAGGAACTCGGGTTCAACGGCAAGAAGGACATCGAGGCGTACGGCATCGCGGAGTTCAACACGAAGTGCCGCGAGTCGGTGACCCGTCACACCGACGCCTTCGCCGAACTCACCACGCGCATGGGCTACTGGGTCGATCTCGACGAGGCCTACCGCACCATGGACCCGGAGTACATCCAGAGCGTGTGGTGGTCGCTGAAGGAGATCTTCGCCAAGGGCCTGCTGGTGCAGGACCACCGGGTCGCCCCCTGGTGCCCGCGCTGCGGCACCGGCCTCTCCGACCACGAACTCGCCCAGGGGTACGAGACCGTCGTCGACCCCTCGGTCTACGTCCGCTTCCCGCTGACCTCCGGCCCGCTCGCCGGTGAGGCGGCCCTGCTGGTCTGGACGACGACTCCGTGGACCCTGGTGTCCAACACGGCCGTCGCCGCCCACCCGGGCGTGCGCTACGTCGTCGCCACGGACGGCAGTGAGAAGCTCGTCGTCGCCGAACCGCTGCTGGAGAAGGCGCTCGGCGAGGGCTGGGAGACCACCGGGCAGTCCTTCACCGGCGCCGAGATGGAGCGCTGGGCGTACGAGCGCCCGTTCGCCCTGCTGGAGTTCCCCGCGCCGGACGCGGGTGAGCCCGCGCCGCACTTCGTCGTCAACGCCGAGTACGTCACGACGGAAGACGGCACAGGCCTGGTCCACCAGTCCCCCGCGTTCGGTGAGGACGACCTCAAGGTCTGCCGCTCCTACGGGCTGCCGGTCGTCAACCCCGTGCGCCCCGACGGCACCTTCGAGGAGGAACTGCCGCTCGTCGGCGGCCAGTTCTTCAAGAAGGCGGACGAGGACCTGGTCGCCGACCTCGACAGCCGCGGTCTCCTCTTCCGCCACCTGCCCTACGAGCACAGCTACCCGCACTGCTGGCGCTGCCACACCGCGCTGCTCTACTACGCGCAGCCGTCCTGGTACATCCGCACCACCCAGGTCAAGGACGCCCTGCTCCGCGAGAACGACCGCACCAACTGGTACCCGGATTCGGTCAAGTACGGCCGCTTCGGCGACTGGCTGAACAACAACATCGACTGGGCGCTCTCCCGCAACCGCTACTGGGGCACCCCGCTGCCGATCTGGCGCTGCGCGGAGAACCACCTCACCTGCGTCGGCTCGCTGGCCGAACTCACCGAGCTCACCGGCACCGACCAGTCCGGGCTCGACCCGCACCGCCCGTACATCGACGAGGTCGTCTTCCCCTGCACCGCCGAGGGCTGCTCCCTGGAGGCCACCCGCGTCCCGGAGGTCATCGACGCCTGGTACGACTCCGGCTCGATGCCCTTCGCGCAGTGGGGCTACCCGTACAAGAACAAGGAGATCTTCGAGAAGCGCTACCCGGCGCAGTTCATCTCGGAGGCCATCGACCAGACCCGCGGCTGGTTCTACACGCTCATGGCCGTCGGCACCCTGGTCTTCGACAAGTCCTCCTACGAGAACGTGGTCTGCCTCGGCCACATCCTCGCCGAGGACGGCCGGAAGATGTCCAAGCACCTGGGCAACATCCTCCAGCCGATCCCGCTCATGGACCGGCACGGCGCCGACGCCGTGCGCTGGTTCATGGCCGCCGGCGGCTCGCCCTGGGCCGCGCGCCGCGTGGGCCACGGCACCATCCAGGAGGTCGTCCGCAAGACGCTCCTCACCTACTGGAACACGGTCGCCTTCCAGGCCCTCTACGCCCGTACCTCGGGCTGGGCGCCGAGCGCCGCGGACCCGGCCCCGGCGGACCGCCCGGTCCTCGACCGCTGGCTGCTGAGCGAGCTCAACACCCTGGTCACCGAGGTCACCGAGGCACTGGAGGGCTACGACACCCAGCGCGCCGGAAAGCTGGTCTCGGCCTTCGTCGACGACCTCTCGAACTGGTACGTCCGCCGCTCCCGCCGCCGCTTCTGGCAGGGCGACGCCGCGGCGCTGCGCACCCTCCACGAGGTCGTCGAGACCGTGACCCGGCTGATGGCCCCGCTGGTCCCGTTCATCACCGAGCGGGTTTGGCAGGACCTGGTCGTCCCGGTCACCCCGGACGCCCCGGACTCGGTGCACCTGTCCACCTGGCCGGAGCCGGAGGCCGCGCTCGTCGACCGGGGGCTCTCGGAGCAGATGCTGCTGGTCCGGCGGCTGGTCGAGCTGGGCCGGGCGACCCGCGCCGAGTCGGGGGTCAAGACCCGGCAGCCGCTGTCGCGCGCACTGGTCGCCGCCGCGGGCTTCGACGCCCTCTCGCCGGAGCTGCGGGCCCAGATCACCGAGGAGCTGAACGTCAGCTCCCTGGACTCCCTCTCGGCCGTCGGCGGCTCCCTCGTCGACACCACGGCGAAGGCCAACTTCCGGGCCCTGGGCAAGCGGTTCGGCAAGGGCGTCCAGGCGGTGGCCAAGGCGATCGCCCGGGCGGACGCCGCGGCGCTCTCCCGCGCCCTGCGCGAGGGCACCGCGTCGGTCGAGGTGGACGGCGAGACGGTCACGCTCGCCCCGGAGGAGGTCGTCGTCACGGAGACCCCGCGCGAGGGCTGGTCGGTCGCCTCCGACGCGGGCGCCACCGTGGCCCTGGATCTGGAGATCACCCCGGAGCTGCGCCGCGCGGGCCTGGCCCGGGACGCGATCCGGCTGATCCAGGAGGCACGCAAGAACAGCGGCCTCGACGTGGCGGACCGCATCGCCCTCCGCTGGGAGTCCACGGAGCCGGAGACCCGGGCGGCGCTCACCGAGCACGCGGCACTGATCGCGGACGAAGTCCTGGCGACCGACTTCGCCGGGGCGGCTCCCGGACCGGACGAGGCGTACGGCGAGTCCTTCACCGACGAGGGCCTGGCCCTCACCTTCCGTCTCCGCAAGACGGAGGCCTGAGCCGGGATCAGGGACGGGGCCCGGCCGCGCGGAAGCCGGCCGGGCCCCGCCGGGCCCCAGGGGGCGCCACCCGCGGACGCGCACGGGTCCGGGCCCGGAGGGATTCCCTCCGGGCCCGGACCCGTGATATGCCGACGGCGCGCGCCCTAAGGCGCCGCGATCAGTTGTCGTCCTCGTCGATGAGGAAGCCGCGCATCGGCGACGGTGCCTGCTGCATCGGCGACGGGCCCTGCGGCCGCACCGGTGCCATCGGCTGCGTCATGGCCGGCGACATCTGCTGCTGGCCTCCGTAGGACGGACCGCCGTTGCCACCCGAGGGACCGCCCATGGACTGGTTGCCCATGTGCCCGCCCATCGAGCCGGCACCGGCCATGGAGGGGGACGGCGGAAGCGACGGAGCCGGCGGGCCGCTGCGCGGCGGGGCCAGCGAGTCGTCGGCCTGGTTCTCCAGCTGACGCAGCTGGCTCTCCAGGTACGACTTCAGACGGGTGCGGTACTCCCGCTCGAAGCCGCGCAGGTCCTCGACCTTGCGCTCCAGCGTGGCGCGCGCGGACTCCAGGGAGCCCATCGCGACACGGTGCTTCTCCTGGGCGTCCCGCTCCAGGGCGTCGGCCTTGGCGCGGGCGTCCCGCTCCAGGCCCTCGGCACGGCTGCGGGCCTCACCGACGATCTTGTTGGCCTCGGAACGGGCCTCCGCGATCGCCTGGTCCGCGGTCTGCTGCGCGAGCGACAGCACGCGCGCGGCGCCGCCGTCACCGCCCGGACCGCCGGGGCCGGGACCGTGGCCCATGTGACCGCCGGGGCCCTGGTGCTGCTGCATGTGCTGGCCGGGGCCGCCGGGGCCGCCCATCGGACCGCCCATGTGACCGGGACCACCCTGCATCGGGCCGGGGCCGTGCATGCCGGGGCCGCCCTGCGGGCCGTGGCCACCGGGACCTGCGGGCAGCTGAGGTGCTCCACCGGGCAGCTGGGGCGGGCCCATCTGCTGCTGCGGCGGCACCGGCTGCGGGCCCGATATGGCGGCGGGCACCGGCCCGCCGGGCCTCTCCTGCTGCTCCGGCGGTTTGCGCATGCCCTGTTGTTGCTGGTTCTGCGCGGCGGCGCGCGTCGCGGCCGCGAGCTTGGCCCGCAGGTCCTCGTTCTCGCGCAGCAGCCGGGTCAGCTCTGCTTCGACCTCGTCGAGGAAGGCATCGACCTCGTCCTCGTCATAGCCCTCTCGGAGGCGGACGGTCGTGAACTGCTTGTTCCGAACGTCCTCAGGGGTCAACGGCATCTCTTCACCTCAACGTAGTCGTCGGCATATCGGCAAGACCGTATCGTTCACAGCTGCCTCACGACGGAGATCAGGATGTAGACGATGATCATCAGTACGAAGAAGGACAGGTCGAGCGCCACGCCCCCGAGACGCAGCGGCGGAATGAACCGCCGCAGAAGCTTGAGTGGCGGATCGGTCACAGTGTAGGTCGCTTCCAGGAGCACCACCATCGCCTTGCCGGGTTGCCACGACCGGGCGAACTGGAAGACATAATCCATGACCAACCGGAAAATCAGCACAATCAGGAAGCACATCAGCGCGATGTAGATCACCTGCAGTGCGATGTCCATCCCGCGCTTCCCTCTCCCCTTGCACTTCGTCTCGGGCCGTACGGCCGGTTGTTGCGTCTCAGCTCTGGTTGAAGAACCCGCCCTCAGCGATACGGGCTTTGTCCTCCGCCGTGACATCGACGTTAGCAGGCGACAGCAGGAACACCTTCTGCGTCACTCGCTCAATGCTGCCATGCAGACCGAAGACCAGGCCCGCCGCAAAGTCGACAAGTCGCTTCGCGTCGGTGTCGTCCATCTCCGTCAGATTCATGATCACCGGAGTGCCCTCACGGAAGTGTTCCCCGATGGTACGGGCCTCGTTGTAGGTCCGGGGGTGGAGCGTCGTGATGCGGTAGGGCTCGCGATCGGAGACGACCTTGGGCATGATCACCGGTGCGTTCTTCTCCAGGCTCTGGCGTTCGGGTGTGATGGACGCCACGGGGGCGATACGGGCGGGACGCCCGCTTTCGGCCGTGACGGCCACCGGTTCACGCTGCGCGGGGGGTTGGGCGACTCTTACCGGTTCGTCCGGTTCGCCCCGTTCCATTCGGTCCGCCTGGTGCGGCTGGTGCTGCCGGTGCGCCCGCTCGGGCTCCGGCTCGGGTTCGAACTCGTCATCGGGGTCGAACCCCCGGCCGTCGTACCCATCGTCCTCCACGAGGCCGAGGTAGACCGCCATCTTGCGCATCGCGCCGGCCATGTTCTGCGTCCTCCGCTCTGTGGTGGATCGGCTCCGTCACCGGCCGCCCTGGATCCACTCGGTCCGCCCGCCCGGGGGCGGAACCGACCATATTTTCTGCTGTGGTCCGACTTCTTGGCGACGTTACCGGAGGCCGGGCCTGACTCCGAGTACCGCAGTACCGACGCGTACATGTGTCGCTCCGGCCCCGATGGCGTCCTCGAGATCCGTACTCATACCCGCTGAGACCATGTTCGCAGCAGGATGACGCGCCCGCAGGCCGGATGAGATTTCCAACAGCCGCTCGAAGGCGGCCCGTTGACGTCCGGCGTAAGGGCCGGTGAGCGGCGCCACGGTCATCACGCCGCCGAGCCGCAGACCGTCGGCGGCCGCGATCGCGTCCCCCAACTCCGGTACCGCGCCGGGCGCGGCGCCGCCCCGGCCCGCCGCCTCGCCGGACCCGGCGTCCAGGGCGACCTGGATCAGGCAGACCGGTTCGCGGCCGGCCCGGACCGCCGCCGCGGACAGCGCGTTGACGAGTTTGGGGCGGTCCACGGAATGCACCACATCGGCATAACCGACCACCGAACGGACTTTGTTGCTCTGCAACTGGCCGACGAAGTGCCACGTCAGAGGCAGGTCCGCGCATTCCGCCGCCTTCGGCGCGGCATCCTGGTCCCGGTTCTCCGCGACGTGCCGGACGCCCAGTTCGGCGAGGAGCCGCACGTCCGAGGCCGGGTAGGTCTTGGTGACCACGATCAGGGTCACCTCCTCCCGCTTCCGGCCCGCCGCGGCGCAGGCGGAGGCGATGCGCTCCTCCACCCGCCCCAGGTTGGCGGCCAGTTCGGCCCTGCGATCGGTCACGCTCATCCGTCCAACCAGACATAGGAGGCCAGGCGCCCGGTGGTGCGCTCGCCGCGGTACGAGAAATGGTCCGCCGATTCGCGGGTGCAGACGGTCGACGAGACCGCCCCCTCCACCCCGAGCCCGGACAGCTGCTCCCGGACACCCGCCGGCACGTCGAGGGCGGGCGTGCCCCAGGCCGTGACGGCCCGGGACCCCGGCACCACGGCGGCGACCTCGTCGCGCATCCCCGCCGGGACCTCGTAGCAACGGCCGCAGATGGCCGGGCCGGTGCGCGCGACGAGCCGGGAGGGTTCGGCACCGAGCCGCACCATGGCTCCGACCAGCGCCGGGACCACTCCGGCGGCGAGTCCGGGACGGCCCGCGTGGGCGGCGCCCGCGACTCCGGCGACCGGATCGGCCAGCAGGACCGGAACGCAGTCCGCGGTGAGCACCGCGAGGGCGAGCCCCCGGCGGGCCGTCACCACCGCGTCGACGGCGTCACCCGCGGTTCCCTCCCAGGGACCGTCGACCACGGCCACGTCCCGGCCGTGCACCTGGTTCATCCAGACCACCCGCTCCGGGGCGAGGCCCAGCGACTCCGCGGCGAGCCCGCGGTTCTTGCGGACGGCCGCGGGGTCGTCACCGACCGCGCCGCCGAGATTGAGCTCGGCATACGGAGCGGCGCTCACCCCGCCCCACCGGTCGGTGAAGGCGAAGCGGGCGCCGCCCGTCTCGTACTGTTCCCCTATCACGTGCGGGCCACGGCTACTTGAGGAAGTCCGGCACGTCGAGCTCCTCGGCCTGGCTGTCCGAGTACGGACGGGCCGGGGGCACCTGCGGGGGCGCGGCCGGCGGTGCGGGGACGTCGGCGACCGGGGCCGTCTCGGCCGGCTCGGGCTCCTCCTCACGGGAGGGGGTGACGCTGCCGAGTCCGCCGAAGGACGGGCGGCTCTCCACCGGGGCGGGCGCGGGCGTCTCCTCGCGGCCGCCGTAGGAGCCGAGTACCTTGTCCCGGCTCTGGCTCTTCGAGGGCGGCTGGCCGCCGTCGAAACCGGCCGCGATCACGGTGACCCGGACCTCGTCGCCGAGGGCGTCGTCGATGACCGCGCCGAAGATGATGTTGGCCTCCGGGTGGGCGGCTTCGCTGACCAGCTGCGCGGCCTCGTTGATCTCGAACAGACCGAGGTCGGAGCCGCCCGAGATGGAGAGCAGCACCCCGCGGGCGCCGTCGATGGACGCCTCCAGCAGCGGTGAGGAGATCGCCATCTCGGCGGCGGCCACGGCGCGGTCGTCGCCGCGCGCCGAGCCGATGCCCATGAGCGCCGATCCCGCCTCGGACATCACGGACTTCACATCCGCGAAGTCGAGGTTGATGAGCCCCGGGGTGGTGATGAGGTCGGTGATGCCCTGGACACCCGACAGCAGGACCTGGTCCGCCGACTTGAAGGCGTCGAGCACGCTGACCTGGCGGTCGGAGATCGACAGCAGCCGGTCGTTGGGGATCACGATGAGGGTGTCGACCTCGTCGCGCAGGCCGGCGATGCCGTCCTCGGCCTGGTTCGCGCGGCGCCGGCCCTCGAAAGTGAAGGGACGGGTGACCACGCCGATGGTCAGCGCGCCCAGGGAGCGGGCGATGCCGGCGACCACGGGGGCGCCGCCGGTGCCCGTGCCGCCGCCCTCGCCCGCGGTGACGAAGACCATGTCGGCCCCCTTGAGGACCTCCTCGATCTCCTCGCGGTGGTCCTCGGCCGCCTTGCGGCCGACATCGGGGTTGGCGCCGGCGCCGAGGCCCCGGGTGAGCTCACGGCCGACGTCGAGTTTGACGTCCGCGTCGCTCATCAGCAGGGCCTGTGCGTCCGTGTTGATCGCGATGAACTCGACGCCCTTGAGACCGACCTCGATCATCCGGTTGATGGCGTTGACGCCACCGCCGCCGATGCCGACGACCTTGATGACTGCGAGGTAGTTCTGCGGTGCTGCCACGTCGAAGGCCTCTCGCCTCGAGTTACGTATGCCTGAGGGCCGGTTCGAAGTGCCGACCCGAACCCTAACCGTGAAGTTTAGGGTTACCAGTGTGTCTGCCCCTTGGAGCCTTCGAACGAGACACTAAGTCGACAAGTGCCGCGCGTTCAACGAACACGCCGAACCTGCCGCTTTTCTTTTCACCCTATGTGATCGCGCGTCGTGGTGGGGCACCAGGGTGCGGGCCGGATGAGCCGGGGTCAACTCCCGGAGACCGCCGGGGCGCTGGGAGAGCTCACATCGAAGTGGTCGGCTCCCCGCGCGCTTTTCAGCAAAGCGAGAAGCGTCCCGGCCTTCTGTTCCGAGCGCTCGGGCGAACCCCAGACCACGGTCCGGCCGCCCGTCAGTTCCAGGGTGACGGAGTCGTAGGAACGGACCACCAGGGCACGGGTCTCCCGGTGAATCGGGGCAGGCAGCCCGGCCGCGACACCGGCTGCCTCCCTCCGCAGCCGTTCCGCTCCGAAACGGCGCAGACTCGGTGACCGGGCGGCGTCCATTTCCAGCAGCGGTACGCCCTTGGGCGGTTGGCTCACCGTGGCGAAAAGCACACCCTCACCGTCCACTTCGATGAACTTTCCGCCCTTTTCGATAAGCACCGCGGGCTTTCGCTCCGTCACCTTCAGACCGACCTCGTGCGGCCATGAGCGTACGACCTCGACGGAGTCGATGCGCGGGAGTTTTTTCCGCAGCCGGGCGGCGACCGCGTCGGTGTCGACGGAAACCAGAGGGGCGCCGCGCGGAACGGCGGCCGCCCGGCGGACCTGCTCCGGAGTCAGTACCCCGGTCCCGTCCACCGTCACCCGCTCCACCCTCACCCACGGCGAGCCGTACAGGAACCAGAAGACGCCGGCCGCGGACAGGGCCAGGCCCAGGGCCCAGAAGACGAGCCGGTCTCCCCGCGGGCGCCACCGGCGCGGACGCTCCCGCCCGGCCGGTTCCGGGGACGGGCCGGACGGCGACAGCCCGTTCCCGCCGCGCCGGGCGGTCGTCTGTCCGGCCACACTCCCCTGCCTTCCCGCGTTCCGCGCGCCGTCCTCCGGGGCCGTCAGCCGGCCCGGCGTGCCGCGATCGCCTCGTAGACCATGCCGACCAGCAGTTCGTCGGCGTCCCGGCGGCCGAAGTCGGCGGCCGCGCGCGACATCTCGTGCAGCCGGTAGGCGTCGGTGAGCACCGGCACCACCTGCTGCTGTACCCACTCGGGCGTCAGTTCGGCGTCGTCCACCAGGAGTCCGCCGCCCGCCTTGACCACCGGCTGGGCGTTGAGCCGCTGTTCACCGTTGCCGATGGGCAGCGGCACATAGGCGGCGGGCAGTCCGACCGCCGACAGCTCGGCGACCGTCATCGCGCCCGCGCGGCAGAGCATCATGTCGGCCGCCGCGTAGGCCAGGTCCATCCGGTCCACGTACGAGACGGGGATGTACGGCGGCATGCCCGGCATGTTGTCGACCCGCGGCAGTTCGTTCTTGGGGCCGACCGCGTGCAGGATCTGGACGCCCGCGCGCTGGAGCGCCGGAGCCACCGTCTGCACGACCTCGTTCAGCCGCCGCGCGCCCTGCGATCCGCCGGACACCAGCAGGGTGGGCAGATTCTGGTCCAGGCCGAACGCGGCCCGGGCCTCCGGACGGGCCGCCGCCCGGTCCAGGGTGGCGATGGAGCGGCGCAGCGGAATGCCCACGTAACGGGCGCCGCGCAGCTTGCTGTCCGGGGTGCTCACCGCGACGGCCGCGGCGTACCGCGAGCCGATCTTGTTGGCGAGGCCGGGGCGCGCGTTGGCCTCGTGGACGATGATCGGCACCCCCAGCCGCTTGGCCGCGAGATAGCCGGGCAACGCCACATAGCCGCCGAACCCGACCACACAGTCGGCCTTGGTGCGCTCCAGGATCTGCTCCGCGGCCTTGATGGTGCCGCGCAGCCGGCCGGGAACGGTGATCAGTTCCGGTGTGGGCTTGCGCGGCAGTGGTACGGCCGGGATCAGCCCCAGTTCGTAGCCCCGCTCGGGTACGAGCCGGGTCTCGAGTCCGCGCTCCGTTCCCAGGGCCGTGATCCCCACGGCCGGGTCGTGCCTCCGCAGGGCATCCGCGAGGGCGAGCGCGGGCTCGATGTGGCCGGCGGTCCCCCCACCGGCGAGTACGACATGCACCGAAATTCACCGCTCTCCGGACGGCGGCCGCTCCGCGCGCCGTCTCATCGTGTTCCTTCCCGCCCGGGCCAGCCGCTTTCCCGGGTAAAACTGCCTCAGACGAGGCTGCCGCATGGCCAGGGCCGCCCGGGCGGCGGGCTCACTGCGCGCGAACGCGATCATCAGCCCGACGGCGAACAGGGTCGGCAGCAGGGCCGACCCCCCGTAGGAGACCAGCGGGAGCGGGACTCCGGCGATCGGCAGCAGGCCGAGCACCGCACCGATGTTGACCACGGCCTGGGCCGTGATCCAGGTGGTCACACCTCCCGCGGCGTACCTGACGAAGGGGTCCTCCGTGCGTCCGGCCACGCGGATACCCGCATAGCCTAGAGCCGCGTAGAGGGCGAGCACCGACAGCGTCCCCGCCAGGCCGAGTTCCTCCCCTGTCACGGCGAAGATGAAGTCGGTGTGTGGTTCTGGCAGTTCGCCCCATTTCTCCACGCTTGCGCCGAGGCCGGCACCGAACCAGTTGCCGTTGGCCAGAGCGTATATCCCGTGGACGGCCTGCCAGCACTGGTCCTGCGGGCCGGGGTCGGTGGCACCGATGCACTCCAGGCGGGCCATCCGGTTGGGGCTGGTCCCGATGAACAGCGCGCCGATGAGCCCGGCGACGGCGAGCACCCCGGCGAACAGCCGGGTGGGGGCACCGGCCAGCCAGAGCAGGCCGAAGAGGATCGCGGTCAGGATGATGGCCGTGCCCATGTCGCCGCCGAGCATGATCAGTCCGAGCACCAGGAAGGCGACCGGAACCAGCGGCACCAGCAGGTGCTTCCACTGGGCCAGCAGCTTCTTCTCCCGCTTGCGTGCCAGCAGGTCGGCGCCCCAGAGGACGAGCGCGAGCTTCCCGAACTCGCTGGGCTGGAGCTGGAACGGGCCGCCGAGCTGGATCCAGTTCTGATTGCCCTTCACCGCGTGCCCGACACCGGGGATCTGGACCAGCACCAGCAGCACCAGGCAGACGGCGAGCAGCGGGTACGCCAGGGCGCGGTGGAGGCGGACCGGCATCCGGGAGGCCAGCAGGAGCAGGCCCGCGCCGATCCCCGCGGCCAGCAACTGCTTGCCGAAGAAGTAGGTGGAGGGCAGGTCGGAGCGGAGCGCCTGGATCTGGGAGGCGGAGAAGACCATCACCAGGCCCAGCACGGTCAGCAGCATCCCGCTGCCCAGGATCAGGTAATAGGCCGTCAGCGGGCGGTCCCAGGCGCGCCGCAGACGGTTCCTGAGGTGCCGCAGCCGGTGCGCCGGGCCGGAGCGGCCGGACGGGCGGCGTCCGGGGCGGGCCGGGGCGGTGCGGCTCCGGCCCGCCCCGCCGGACCGCGCCGGGCGGGGACGTGCCGGGGCGCGCTCACGTGTCGGGATGCGGGGCCGCTCGGCCGTCATGTCCCCTCCAGTCGGGCTGCCGGGTGCCGGGCGGCCGGTCGGGCACGGGGGGCGGCCCGGTCAGCGTCCCTGTCCCCCATGCCCGGCCCCGAGCTCGCGTACGGCCTCGGCGAAGGCCTCGCCGCGCTTGCCGTAGTTGACGAACATGTCCATCGAGGCGCAGGCGGGGGCCAGCAGAACGGTGTCTCCCGGCCGGGCGAGCGCCGCCGCTTCCCGGACCGCCGCCGCCATCGCCCCAGTGTCGGTCCGGTCGAGCTCGGCGACCGGGACATCCGGGGCGTGTCGCGTCAGGGCTTCGCGGATGAGGGCCCGGTCGGCGCCCATCAGGACGGCCCCGCGCAGCCGTCCGGAGGCCGCCGCCACCAGCTCGTCGAACGTGGCGCCCTTGGCGAGGCCGCCGGCGATCCAGACGACGGGGTCGTAGGCGGTCAGGGAGGCCTCGGCGGCATGGGTGTTGGTCGCCTTGGAGTCGTCGATGTACGTGACGCCGCCGATCTCCGCAACCCGCGCGATGCGGTGCGGCTCGGGCCGGAACGCCCGCAGGCCGTCCCGTACGGCGCGCGGCTCGACGCCGTAGGCGCGGGCCAGGGCCGCGGCGGCGAGGGCGTTGGCGATGTTGTGCGGGACCGGCGGGTTGACGTCGGAGACCTCGGCCAGCTCCTGGGCCTGCTTCTGACGGTCCGCCACGAACGCGCGGTCGACGAGGATGCCGTCGACGACGCCGAGCTGGGAGGGCGCCGGGGGGCCGAGGGTGAAGCCGATGGCGCGGCAGCCCTCCTCCACGTCGGCGGCGCGGACCAGTTCCTCGGTGGCCTTGTCGGCCGCGTTGTAGACGCAGGCGACCGTGTTGCCCCGGTAGACCCGGCCCTTGTCGGCGGCGTACGCCTCCATCGAGCCGTGCCAGTCGAGATGGTCGGGCGCCAGGTTGAGGACGGTGGCGGAGTGCGCGCGCAGGCTGGGCGCCCAGTGCAGCTGGTAGCTGGAGAGTTCGACGGCCAGCACGTCGTACGGCTCGGCGTCCTCCCGCTGCTCGGCGAGGACGGCGTCCAGGACGGAGACACCGATGTTGCCGACGGCGGCGGTGCGCAGCCCGGCGGCCTCCAGGATGGCGGCGAGCATCCGGACCGTGGTGGTCTTGCCGTTGGTGCCGGTGACGGCGAGCCAGGGCGCGGCGTCCGGGCCGCGCAGGCGCCAGGCCAGCTCCACATCGCCCCAGACCGGGACGCCGGCCTCGGCCGCGGCCCGGAAGAGCGGCTTGTCCGGCTGCCACCCGGGGGCGGTGACGACGAGTTCGGTGGACTCCGGGAGGGTGGCGCCGTCGCCCAGGCGGACCGTGACGCCCAGCGCCTCCAGTTCGGCGGCCTGCTGCCGCGACCGTTCGTCGTCGCCGTCGTTGACCACGGTGACCCGGGCGCCGAGGCCCCGCAGCACGCGCGCTGCGGGGACCCCGGAGACACCGAGTCCGGCGACGGTGACACGGGTGCCGGTCCAGTTCACTTGCCCGCCGCCCAGCCCGCGTAGAAGAGACCGAGACCGACGATCACGCACATGCCCTGGATGATCCAGAATCTGACCACGACCAGCACTTCGCTCCAGCCCTTGAGCTCGAAGTGGTGCTGGAGCGGCGCCATCCGGAAGACCCGCTTCCCGGTGAGGCGGAAGGAGCCGACCTGGATCACGACGGACATCGTGATCAGGACGAAGAGGCCGCCGAGCAGGGCGAGCAGGAGCTCCGTGCGGGAGACGATCGCCAGGCCGGCGAGCGCGCCGCCGAGGGCCAGCGAACCGGTGTCGCCCATGAAGATCTTGGCGGGCGAGGTGTTCCACCACAGGAAGCCGAAGCAGGCGCCCATCAGGGCGGAGGCCACCACGGCCAGGTCCAGCGGGTCGCGGACCTCGAAGCAGGCGGCGGGGTTGGTCAGCCGCTCGGCGTAGGCGCAGGACTCCTGGTGCTGCCAGACACCGATGAAGGTGTAGGCGCCGAAGACCATCACGGAGGCGCCGGTGGCCAGGCCGTCGAGGCCGTCGGTCAGGTTCACGCCGTTCGACATCGCGAGGATCATGAACAGCGCCCAGATCACGAAGATGACCGGGCCGAGCGACCAGCCGAAGTCCTGCGTGAAGGAGAGCTTGTCGGAGGCCGGTGTCTGGCCCCGGCCGTCCGCGAAGTTGAGCGACAGGACCGCGAAGGCGATGCCGACGATCAGCTGGCCGGCCATCTTCGCCTTGGCGCGCAGACCGAGGCTCCGCTGCTTGACGATCTTGATGTAGTCGTCCAGGAAGCCGACCAGGCCCATGCCCGCCATCAGGAAGAGCACCAGGAGACCCGAGAAGGTGGGGTTCGTGGCGGTGATCACCTTGGTGAGGGCGTACGCGATGAGCGTGGCCAGGATGAAGGCGATACCACCCATGGTGGGGGTGCCGCGCTTGCCGTGGTGCCCGCGCGGGCCGTCGTCCCGGATGTACTGCCCGTAGCCCTTGCGGGCCAGCAGTTTGATCAGCAGCGGAGTGCCGACCAGGGTCAGGAAGAGCCCGATGACTCCGGAGAAGAGGATCTGCCTCATCGGCCGGCGACCTCACCCTCGCCCGCGGCCGCGCCGCCGTCGGCGAGCAGCTCCTGCGCCACCCGCTCCAGCCCCACCGAACGGGACGCCTTCACCAGCACGACGTCGCCCGGGCGCAGTTCTCTGCGCATAAGGTCGACCGCCGCCCGTGCGTCGGACACGTGCACCGACTCCTCACCCCACGAACCCTCGTTCTTGGCACCCATGTCGAGCCAGGCGGCCTCCCGGCCCCCGACCGCCACAAGCTTGCTGACGTTGAGTCGGACGGCCAGCCGCCCGACCGCGTCGTGCTCGGCGAGTGACTCCTCGCCGAGCTCGGCCATCTCGCCGAGCACGGCCCACGTACGACGCCCCTTGCCCATGGCGACGAGCGCACGGAGCGCCGCCCGCACGGAGTCGGGGTTCGCGTTGTAGGCGTCGTTGACGACCGTCACGCCGTCCGGGCGCTCGGTGACCTCCATGCGCCAGCGGGAGAGCTGGCCGGCCTCGGAGAGCGCGGTGGCGATCTCGTCGGCAGGCATGCCCAACTCATGGGCGACGGCGGCCGCGGCGAGCGCGTTCGACACGTGGTGCTCACCGTACAGCCGCAGGGTCACGGCGCTGCACCCGGTGGGGGTGCGAAGTGTGAAGGCCGGCTGCCCGGTGTCCGTGAGGCGGACGTCCTCGGCGCGGACGCCGGCGTCCGCGGACTCGCCGAACAGGACGGTACGGGCCCGGGTACGGCCCGCCATGGCCCGTACCAGCGGGTCGTCGGCGTTGAGGACGGCCAGGCCGCCCTCCGCGGCCGGCGGCAGCGCCTCGGGCAGCTCGCCCTTCGCCTCGGCGATCTGCTCCTTGCCGCCGAACTCGCCGACGTGCGCGGTTCCGACGTTGAGCACGACGCCGATCCGCGGCGGGGTGAGCTCCGCGAGGTACCGGATGTGCCCCTTGCCGCGGGCGCCCATCTCCAGGACGAGGTGACGGGTCGTCGCCTCGGCGCGCAGGGCGGTCAGCGGCAGCCCGATCTCGTTGTTGAGGGAGCCGGGCGGCCAGACCGTCGGGCCGATCCGCTGCAGGAGCTGGGCGAGCAGGTCCTTGGTGCTGGTCTTGCCGGCCGAGCCGGTCAGCGCGACGACGGTGGTGCCCAGGCGCCGGACGACCTCGCGGGCCAGCGCGCCGAGCGCGGCCGTGACGTCGTCGACGACGATCGCCGGGACTCCGACGGGCCGGGCGGCGAGAACGGCGACCGCCCCCCGCTCGACGGCCTGCCGTGCGTAGTCGTGGCCGTCCACGTTCTCACCGGCGAACGCGGCGAACAGGCCGCCGGGGCCCGCCTTCCGCGAGTCGATCTCGACGGAGCCGGTGACCCGGGCGCCGAGGTCCGGTATGTCGTGCGGACGGCCGGAGACGGCGGCGGTGATCTCGGCGAGCGAGAGGTCGATCACCGGTCACCCCCGTGGGGGCCGGACGGCTGCCGGGTGAAGGCGTGTGCGCGCATGGCGGTCTGTCATCCCTGGTCGGTGGAGTGCGGAGGGAGCGCGCCGCCGGCTTCCGCCGGGGTGGAGCGCTCCGCGGCGGCACGGGCGCGGATGGCCCCGCCCAGCACCTCGCGGTCGTCGAAGGCGCGGACCACGCCCGCGATGTGCTGGCCCTGTTCGTGCCCCTTGCCGAGGACCAGCACCGCGTCACCGGGCTCGGCCCGGGCGACGGCCGCGGCGATGGCCTCGGCGCGGTCGGCGTGCAGCAGGACGTCGCCGCGCTCGTGGACCGGGACCTCGGAGGCACCGGTGAGCATCACGGCGAGGATCGCCAGGGGGTCCTCGGAGCGCGGGTTGTCGGAGGTGAGCACGGCGGTGTCGGAGAGCCGGGCCAGCGCCGCGCCCATCGGGCGGCGCTTGTGCGGGTCGCGGTCGCCGCCGCAGCCGAGCACCGCGTGGATCCTGCCGTCGGTGACCCGGCGGACCGCGCGGAGGACGGACTCCACGGCGTCGGGCTTGTGCGCGTAGTCGACGAAGGCGAGATACGGCTGGCCCTCGTCGACCCGTTCCAGCCGGCCGGGGACCCCGGGGATTCCCGCGACGCCGTCGGCGGCCGTCTGCGGGTCGACTCCCGCGACGACGAGAGCGGTGACCGCGGCCAGGGCGTTGGCGACGTTGAACGGGCCCGGCAGCGGCGCGGCGGCCCGCACGGACTCGCCCTTGGGGCCGACGGCGGTGAAGGTGGAGCCGAGCGGGCCGACCTCGATCTCCTCGGCGCGCCAGTCGGCGTCCGGGTGGCCCTCCGCGGAGAAGGTGGTGACCGGGACCTCGGACTCGTGGACCAGGCGGCGGCCGTACTCGTCATCGAGGTTGACGACGCCGGCGCGGCTGCGGCGGGCGGTGAACAGCTGGGCCTTCGCCCGGAAGTAGTCCTCCATGTCCGGGTGGAAGTCCAGGTGTTCGGGGCTGAGGTTGTTGAAGACGGCGACGTCGAACACGCAGCCGTCGACCCGCCCGAGGACCAGGGCGTGGCTGGAGACCTCCATGGTGACCGAGCGGACACCGCGCTCGCGCATCACGGCGAAGAGCGCCTGGAGGTCGGTGGCCTCCGGGGTGGTGCGCTCGCTCTTGATGCGCTCGTCGCCGATCCGGGACTCGACGGTGCCGATGAGACCGGTGGGTTCGGGGGCGCCGCCGTCCTCCCCGTCCCCGCCGTCGTCCGCGCCGGTGACCGGGTGCCGGCGGCGGGCGGCGGCCGCGGCCCGGAGACCGCCGTCGATCATGTACGCGGTGGTGGTCTTGCCGGAGGTGCCGGTGATGCCGATCTGGAGGAGGTCGCGGCCCGGGTCGCCGTAGACCGTGACGGCCAGTTCGCCCATCCGGCCGCGGGGATCGTCCACGACGAGGACCGGGAGGCCGGTGGCGGTGGCCCGCTCGGCACCGGACGGGTCGGTGAGGACGGCCGCGGCGCCGAGGCCGGCGGCCTGTCCGGCGAAGTCGGCGCCGTGCAGGCGGGCTCCGGGGAGCGCGGCGTAGATGTCGCCGGGGCGCACCGCGCGGGAGTCGTGGGTGATGCCGGTGACCGCCGCGTCGGCTGCGCCCGGGGGGAGCTCGGCGCCCAGCTGATCCGCCAGCTTCGCCACCGGCGTCGGGTGGACCCGTTCGGGGCGTGGCGCCCCCGGGGGGTTCGCGGGGACTCGCCTCGGGGCGTCCCCCGTCGGCGGCGCGTCGGGGGACGGGGTGTGGGACTGATCAGCATGTGGCACGGCGGTGAGCGTACCCGGCCCACCGGGCGGGTCGCGAAACAAGGGGTGGAAGGCATTCCGTTCCTCGCCGTCCGGGGTGATCGACGTCACGGGATCCGGCCTCAATCTCTTTCTCGGTTACTGGGGCGTCCGGGCTCTCCGGTATCTCCCGGTTCTCCGGGCCTCTTCCCGGTTCTTCCGGTTTCGGCTCTTGTTCCCCGTTGTCCCGCCCTGTGGTGCGTCGATCCGCGTGATTCCGCCCGGTTCCGGCGCGCGTTCAGCCGCGCGGCTCGAACGTCACCGGCAGTTTCGCCGGGTCGGCGCCGGTCGGGGCCACTTTGAGACTCTTCAGCGCGAACTCCGTGACCTGCTTGTAGACGGGGCCGCAGACCTGGCCGCCGAAGTAGCTCCCCTTGTCGGGGTCCGGGTCCTGGACGGCGCAGTAGACGGTGACCCTCGGCCGGTCCGCGGGTGCGAATCCGGCGAACGAGGCGGTGTAGCCGTTGTAACGGCCGGTGTCCGGGTCCACCCGGTTGGAGGTACCGGTCTTGCCCGCGACGCGGTAGCCGGGGATCCGGGCCCTGGTGCCCGTTCCCTCCTCGCTGCCGACGACGGACTCCAGCATCCTCGCGAGCGTCTTGGCGGTCTTCTCGCTGACGACCCGGGTGGTCCGGGGCTCCGGTGCCGGGGTGAAGCGGCCGTCGGGGCCGGTGGTGCCGCGGACGAGCGTGGGCTCCACGCGCACCCCGCCGTTGGCGATCGTCGAGTAGACGGAGGCGGCCTGGACGGCGTTGATCGAGAGCCCCTGGCCGAACGGGATCGTGTACTGCTGCGAAGCGCTCCAGTCCTCCGGCTTCGCCAGGATGCCCGGGGTCTCGCCGGGGTAGCCGAGGCCGGTGGGCCGGCCGATGCCGAACTTCCGCAGATAGGAGTGGAGGACCTTGTTGGCCTCCTTCTGCGTCGTGCCGAGCTGTTCGACGGCGAGGATCGTGCCGAGGTTGCTGGACTTGGCGAGCACGCCGTTGAGCGTCAGATACCAGGTCGGGTGGTCGACGTCGTCGGCGAAGAGCCGGTCGGCCCGGTGCAGCCGGTTGGGCACCGTCACATGGGTCCCCGGGGTGGCGGCGCCCTCCTCCAGGACGGCGGCCATCGACATCACCTTGCTGGTGCTGCCGGGCTCGTACGCGTCCTGGAGCGCCGGGTTGCCGAGGCCCGTGCCGGCGGCGGAGATGTCGTTCGGGTCGAACCCGGGGGCGTTGGCCAGCGCCAGGATCTCGCCGCTTCGGGTGTCCTGCACGACGACGTAACCGCGCTGGGCACCGGTCTCGCGGACCTTTTCGGTGATGGCCCGCTGGGCGGCCCACTGCAGGTCGCGGTCGACGGTCAGCCGGACGTCGGAGCCCGGCACGGCGGGCTGCTCCCGGGCGCTCTCGGTGGGCACCCGGCGGCCGCCGGAGTGGGCGTAGGTGATCTTGCCGGGCTCACCGGCCAGTTCCTTGTCGAGCTTGGCCTCCAGGCCGCCGCCGCCCCTGCCCTCGGCGTTGACGAAGCCCAGTATCCCGGCGGCCAGCTCCCGGTTCGGGTAGATCCGCTTGCTGTGCGGCTCCTGGTAGATCCCCGCCAGCGGGTTCGGCTCGCCGCCGGAGCCGGCCTTCTCGGCGAAGCCGTCCCTGAGGTCCTTGATCTGCTGCCAGACCTGCGGGGACTGGCGGCGGGCCAGGACCGCGTAGCGGGAGTTGCCCGCGGAGAGCTTCTCCGCCAGCCCGTCCTCGTCCTGCTCCAGGATGGGCGCGAGCAGTTCGGCCGCCTGTTCGGGCGCGTCCCGGCTCCCGCTCTGCTCCGGGGCGAAGAGATACGGGTCGCCGATGATGTCGTAGGCGTCGACGGTGGTGGCCAGCTCCCCGCCGGAGCGGTCGGTGATGGAGCCCCGCTCGGCGGCGATCGTATGGGTGATGTACCGGTTGACCCGGCTCTTGGCCGCGTAGGTGTCGGCCTCCACGGCCTGCACCTGGAGCAGGCGGACCACGAACGCGAGCATGACGAGGGTCAGCGCGAGGCTGATCAGCCGGAGGCGGGGACGGGGGCTGCCGAGGCGGATCGGCCGCTGCGCCGGGCGGCCGGGGCGCGGACCGCGGCCGCCGGGGGCGCCCGGTCCGCGGCCCTTGGCACCGCCGGACCGCGGGACCCTCCCCGCCGGCCCCGGCCGGCGGCCGCGGGGGGCGGCGGGGCCGGGCACCCGCCGGCGCGGCTGCTGGGGGTCACTCATGCGCTGGCCTTTCCGGTGCGGGGGTGCGGGCGGTCAGCCGCCGGGGCGGTGCGCGGGCGGCTCCGGGAGCGGCCCCTCCGCCGGCCCCGAGAGCCCGGAGAGGCCCGGAAGCCCGGAGGGAGCGGCGGAGGCGCCGGACGGGCCCGGCGCCGGGGACGGCGGGGCGGCCGCCTCGGACGGGACGCCGCGCACGGTGCCGTCCGGGTACAGGAAGACCGGGCTGCCGCCGGGGACCATGCCGAGCTCGCGGGCGCGCTCCGCGAGCGCGTCGGGCGCCGTGAAGGCGTCGACCTCCTGCTGCAGGGCCTGCTGCCGGCCCGTCAGGTCGGTGGTCTCCCTCCGCAGCTCGCTGAGCCGGAAGGAGCCCTGGTTGAGCGAGGCGTTGAGGAGGAGCAGGCTGATCAGCCCGCCGGCGAGCAGCAGCACCACCAGCAGGACGAACGGAGTGCGGGCCGCCGTGCTCGGCCCGGCCGGCATCAGCCGGGCCAGCCGGGCGGCCCTGCCGCGGAGCGTCCGCTTCACCGGTGGTCCTCCCTGATCCGCTGGGCGCCGCGCAGCCGGGCGGGCGCGGCGCGCTTGTTCTCCGCCACCTCCGCGCCGCCGGGCAGCTCCGCGCCGCGGGTCAGGAGCTTCAGCCGCGGCTGGTACTGCTCGGGGACGACGGGCAGACCGGGGGGCGCCGTGTTGCCCGCTCCGGCCGCGAACACCTGTTTGACGAGCCGGTCCTCCAGCGAGTGGTACGACAGCACGGCGATGCGGCCGCCGACGGCGAGCCGGGAGACCGCGGCGGGGATCGCCCGTTCGAGGACGGACAGTTCGCCGTTGACCTCGATGCGCAGCGCCTGGAAGGTGCGTTTGGCCGGGTTGCCGCCGGTGCGCTTCGCCGCCTGGGGCAGGGCGTTCCGGATCAGTTCCACGAGACGGGCGCTGTTCGTGAAGGGCTCCTCGGCCCGGGCCCTGACGACGGCGTCCACGATCTTCCGGGCGAACTTCTCCTCGCCGTAGGCGCGCAGGATGCGGACCAGGTCGCCGGGCGGGTAGGTGTTGAGGACCTCGGCCGCGCTCATGCCCGTCGTCTGGTCCATCCGCATGTCGAGCGGTGCGTCCTGGGCGTAGGCGAAGCCGCGTCCGGCCTCGTCCAGCTGCATGGAGGAGACCCCCAGGTCGAACAGGACGCCCTGGACGCGCGGGATGCCGAGCCGGTCCAGCACCTCGGGGAGCTCGTCGTAGACGGCGTGCACCAGGGTGGCCCGGTCCGCGTGGGGAGCGAGCCGCTCGCCGGCGAGCCGCAGCGCCACGGGGTCGCGGTCGAGGGCGATGAGGCGGACGCCGGGGAAGGCGTTCAGCAGGGCCTCGCTGTGCCCGCCGAGGCCGAGGGTGCAGTCGACGGCGACGGCGCCCGGCTCGGCCAGGGCAGGGGCCAACAGGTCCAGGCACCGCTGGAGCATCACCGGGACATGTCGGGTCTCGCTCATGCGCCCTCTCAGATCGGCGCCGCCGTACGCACCGCCGGGTCCCCGCCCGCTCTCGCGAGCCGCTGGCACCGGGGAAGGAGCGTCAGCCGACCGGGGAGCGGGAGGAGGCCGAGCCGTATGTACAGGCCGCGCACGCGGGATTTTCGGTCCGGGGGAGCTCCGCGCCTCCCACTTCGCGTCACTTTAGTCCACTCCCCGGCGCGGTCAATCAACGGGCCTGCGCGCCGCGCGGACCGTGCTCCCGGCCCTCCGCGGGGCCGTCCGGGGGGCCGCCTGCGGGGCCGTCCGCGGGGTGTGGATCGGCTCACATCCCGGGCCGTTGGACGGCTTTGCCCCCATCTCACAGCGGGCCCCGGCCCGGCGCGCCGGATAACGTCGGAGTATGTCGACATCTGCGCCCGCACCCCGCCCCGCCACCGACAGCGTCATCGACCGGCTCGTGAGCGCCAACCGCGCGTACGCCGCCGGGTTCACCGACCCGGGCATGGACGCCCGGCCCGTCCAGAAGGTCGCCGTCGTGGCCTGCATGGACGCGCGGCTGGACCTGCACGCCGCCCTCGGCCTGGACCTGGGTGACGCCCACACCATCCGCAACGCCGGCGGTGTGGTCACCGATGACACCATCCGTTCGCTGACCATCAGCCAGCGCGCCCTGGGCACCCGCAGCATCGCTCTGGTCCACCACACGAACTGCGGTCTGGAGAGCCTCACCGAGGAGTTCCGGCACGACCTGGAGATGGAGGTCGGCCAGCGGCCGAACTGGGCGGTGGAGGCGTTCCGGGACGTCGATCAGGACGTGCGCCAGTCGATGCAGCGGGTCCGCACCTCGCCGTTCCTGCTGGACACCCGCGACGTCCGCGGGTTCGTCTTCGACGTGACCACAGGGCTGCTGCGGGAGATCGACCCCGCGGGGCCGGAGTCCTGAGCCCCGGGGGGCCACGGGGGGTCCCCCGTGACCCTCCGGCTCTTCGGGCAGACAAGCCGGTACACACGGGGGCAAAGAGACCCGGGTTGTCCACAGGCGTGTGACGTGAAGCCGTGAGGACGGCAAGAATGCGGAGATACGGCACCGTCGCCGGCGAACGCCGGACGCGGTGAGCGCGTATGACGCGCGTGTGATGTGTGGCCGGCCCGCCGAAGGGTGCGCCGGCCCGGAGAACGGGCCGAGGAGGGCTGGGTGACGACCTATGACGATCGAGCGAGCCTCACTGATCTGACCACCACCGCGGAGCGCGTGCGCCGGTCGGTGGAGAACGTGATCGAGGGCAAGCCGGAGGTCGTGAGGCTCTCGCTGACGGTGCTGCTCGCCGAGGGGCATCTGCTCATCGAGGACGTACCGGGGGTCGGCAAGACCATGCTGGCGAAGGCGCTGGCGCGGTCGATCGACTGCTCGGTGCGGCGCATCCAGTTCACCCCCGACCTCCTGCCCTCGGACATCACCGGGGTGAGCGTCTTCGACCAGCAGCGGCGGGACTTCGAGTTCAAGCCCGGCGCGATCTTCGCCCAGATCGTGATCGGTGACGAGATCAACCGCGCCTCGCCGAAGACCCAGTCGGCGCTGCTGGAGTCGATGGAGGAGCGGCAGGTCACCGCCGACGGGCAGACGTACCACCTGCCCAGCCCCTTCATGGTGGTGGCCACCCAGAACCCGGTCGAGATGGAGGGCACCTACCCGCTGCCGGAGGCGCAGCGGGACCGCTTCATGGCCCGGGTGTCGATCGGCTACCCCAGCGCCGAGGCCGAGCTGGAGATGCTGGACGTGCACGGCGGCGTCTCGCCGCTCGACGACATGCAGCCGGTGGCGCACGCCCACGACATCGTCAAGCTGATCGACGCGGTCCACTCCGTGCACGTCGCGGACTCCGTCCGGCGCTACACCGTCGATCTGGTGGCGGCCACCCGCAACCACCCCGAGCTGCGGCTGGGCGCCTCGCCGCGGGCGACGCTCCATCTGCTGCGGGCCGCGAAGGCCTCGGCGGCCCTGCACGGCCGGGACTACGCCCTCCCGGACGATGTGCAGGCGCTGGCCGTCCCGGTGCTCGCGCACCGGCTGCTGCCCACCGCCCAGGCGCAGCTGGGGCGGCGTACGTCCGAGCAGGTCGTCGCCGACATCCTCCGGCAGACCCCGGTGCCCGATCCCTCCGCGCAGCAGTGGCGCGGAACGCCGGGCCGGCCGCCGGGCCTGCGGGGGCTGTGATGTCCGGCGCGCCGGGAGAGGCCGCGGCGCCCGCGGAGGGCCGGGAGCAGCGGGGCACCCTGCGGGGTGCGCTGGCCGGGCTCACCACCCGGGGGCGGTCCTTCCTGGCCGCCGGTTTCGCCGCGGCCGCGTGCAGTTACGTCCTGGGGCAGGACGACCTGCTGCGGGTCGGGCTGCTGCTCTCCGTCCTCCCCCTGGTGTGCGTCGCGGTGCTGTACCGCACGCGCCACCAGGTGGCGGGCAGCCGGCGGCTGGCTCCCGCGCGGGTCCCGGCCGGCTCGGAGGCGCGGGTCCATCTGCGGGTCGACAACGTCTCCCGGCTGCCCACGGGGCTGCTGATGCTGCAGGACGGGGTGCCGTACGTCCTCGGGCCGCGCCCCCGGTTCGTCCTGGACCGGGTGGAGCCGGGCGGGCGGCGCGAGGTGTCGTACCGGGTCCGTTCGGATCTGCGCGGCCGCTATCCCCTCGGGCCGCTCCAGCTGCGGCTGACCGACCCGTTCGGGATGTGCGAGCTGACCCGGGCGTTCAGCAGGCGGGACACCCTGACCGTGGTGCCGCGCACCGAGCCCCTGCCGCCGGTCCGGCTCTCCGGGGACACTCCCGGTTACGGCGAGGGGCGGCACCGTTCGCTCGCGCTGGCCGGCGAGGACGACGTCATCCCCCGCGGCTACCGGCACGGGGACGATCTGCGCCGGGTGCACTGGCGTTCCACCGCACGCTACGGCGAGCTGATGGTGCGCCGGGAGGAGCAGCCGCAGCAGCCGCGCTGCACGGTGCTGCTCGACACCCGGCGTGTCGCGCACCGGGGCGCGGGGCCGGACTCCGGGTTCGAGTGGGCCGTGTCCGCGGCGGCCTCCATCTCGGCGCACATGCTGGAACGGGGCTTCTCGGTGCGGTTGCTGACGGACACCGGGGACGCGGTGCCCGGTACGGACGGCGGCGCGGGGACGCCGGGGGACTTCGCGGACACGGCCGGGCTGATCCTGGACACCCTCGCGGTGGTGGACCACTCCGACGGGCCGGGGCTGTCCGGGGCCTACGACCATCTCCGCGGCGGCCGGGAAGGACTGCTGGTGGCGCTGCTCGGAGCGCTGGACGAGGAGCAGACGGCGGTGGTGGCGCGGCTGCGGCACCGGACCGGGCGGGCCGTCGCGTTCGTCCTGGACACCGGCGCCTGGGCGCGCGAGCCGGACGCGGACCCCGACGGCTTCGCGGGCCGGCTGCGGCTGCTGCGCGAGGCGGGCTGGTCGACGGTCCCGGTCCGCCCCGGCGCGGCCCTGCCCGACCTGTGGCGGATGGCGGAGCGGCCGCGAGCGGGGGCACCGGCGGGCGGGCAGACGGGGGCATGACATGACGCGGCGGACGGAGGAGCGGCGATGAGCGGACGCGGACGGCTGGCGGTGAGCGCGGCGCTGGCCACCCTGCTGGCGGCCTGCTCCCTGCTGCCGCTGGTGAAGGAGGCGGGCTGGCTGCCGCAGGCTGCGTTCCTGCTGGCGGCCGTGTCCGGGGCGGGCGCGCTGGCGCGGCGGGCGCCGCTGCCCCGCCCGCTGACGGCCCTCGCCCAGCTGCTGGTGGCGTTCCTGCTGCTGACCTGGTTCTTCGCGCGGGGGCAGGCCGTGGCCGGGCTGCTGCCCGGCCCGGACGCCTTCCGCGAGTTCGCCCTGCTGCTGTCGGAGGGCGCGCAGGACATCGGCGAGTACTCCATACCGGCGCCCGTGACGCCCGGCATCCGGCTGATGCTGGTCGGGGGTGTACTGGCGATCGGCCTGCTGGTGGACGTGCTCGCCGTGACGTACCGGGCGGCGGCCCCCGCCGGCCTGCCGCTGCTGGCGCTGTACTCCGTGGCGGCCGGGCTGGACCAGGGCGGCTCGCGCTGGCTGTGGTTCCTGCTGGCGGCGGTCGGCTATCTGCTGCTCCTGCTGGCCGAGGGCCGGGACCGGCTCTCGCAGTGGGGGCGGGTCTTCAGCGGCGCGCCGCCCGCGCCCAGCAGGCTGGGGGCCGGGCTGGAGCCGTCCGGCGGCGGCCGGGCGGCCGCCCCGCTCCGCACCGGCCGCCGGATCGGCGCGGTGACGCTGGGCATCGCCATGCTGCTGCCCGCGGTCATGCCCTCACTGGGCGACGGGCTCCTCGACGGGCAGCGGGGCACCGCGGGCTCCGGGCCCGGGGCGGGCACCATCACGACCGTGAATCCGCTGGTGTCCCTGCAGAACAGCCTCAACCAGCCGGAGAACCGGGAGGTCCTCTCCTACCGGACGAACGCGGAGAACACCCGGGACCTCTATCTGCGGATCGTCGCCCTGGACCAGTTCGACGGCTCTTCCTGGAAGTCCTCGGAGCGGCCGATACGCCCGGTACCCGACGAGCTGCCGCCGCCCCGCGGGCTGAGCCCCGAGGTGGCGACGGCCAGGATCGACACCTCCATCTCGGCCTCCGACTCCTACCGGCAGAGCTGGCTTCCGATGCCGTACCCGGCCACCCGGGTGGAGATCGGCGGGCGCTGGAGCTTCGAGCCGGAGGGCCGCACCCTGGTCGGCAACCGCCGGCAGACGACCCGGGGGGCGGAGTACCGGGTGTCGAGCCTGCTGGTGCAGCCGACGGCGGCGCAGCTCGCCGCGGCCGGCCCGCCGCCCGCCGATCTGCTGCGCGAGTACACCGAGGTCCCGGACTCGCTGCCCCCGGTGGTGGCCCGCACGGCGCGGGACGTGACCGAGGGCGCGGGCAGCGCGTACGAGAAGGCGGTGCGGCTGCAGGACTGGTTCGCGTCCGAGGGCGGCTTCGTCTACGACACCCAGGTGGAGGCCGGGAGCGGCAGCGAGGCCATCGCCAACTTCCTGGAGCAGAAGGAGGGCTTCTGCGTCCACTTCTCGTTCTCCATGGCCGCCATGGCGCGGACCCTGGACATCCCGGCGCGGGTGGCGGTCGGTTTCACCCCGGGAACGGCGAGCGCGAACGGCACCATGTCCGTCGGCCTCCGCGACGCGCACGCCTGGCCCGAGCTGTACTTCGAGAACATCGGCTGGGTCCGCTTCGAGCCGACGCCCTCCCGGGGAACGGTCCCCGACTACACCGTGCCGGACGCCCCGGAGAGCGGCACCACGGTCCCGGACGAGCCGGAGCCCGTCGAGTCCTCGGAGCCGTCGGCCGCCCCCTCCGACCGGGAGGACTGCCCGGCGGACCAGCGGTTCCTCGGTGAGTGCCAGGTGCCCCCGGCCGACGCCGGGAGCGGTGCCACCGGTGGCGGACTGCCGCTGCGCACGATCCTGCTGTCCACCGCGGCGGCCGTCCTGCTGCTGGGACTGCCCCTGCTGCCGCTGGTGTGGCGGACCCGGGTGCGCGGACGCCGGCTCGGCGGAGCGGGGAAGGAGCCGCGTGACCCGGCCGGGGAGGTCCTCGCCGCCTGGCGGGAGCTGATCGACTCGGCCTGGGACCACGGCTTCCCGCCCGACGACTCGCAGACTCCGCGCCGGGCCGCCGAGCGGATCGTGGCGGCCGGCGGGCTGGAGGAGCCCGCGGCGGAATCGGTGCGCCGGGTGGCCGGGGCCGTGGAGCAGGTGCTCTACGCGCCGGTGCCGCGTCCGGCGCCGGGGCTCGCCGACGACGTACGGCGCGTGCGGGCGGCGCTGCATGCCGCGGCCGGGCGGGGAACGCGGCTGCGGGCCCTGTTCGCGCCGCGCTCGGCGGTACGGGTGGTGTGGGCCTGCTCGCGCCGGTGGTGGGCGCTGACCGAGCGGTGGAGCGCCGCTTGGACCACGGCTGTGCTGCGGGTCTCCCGGCGCGTCCCCTCCCGGCAGCGGGGCTGAGCCCGGAGACGGACCGGGGAACGGCCTTCGCCGGGACGGCCCGGCTCCCGGAGCGGGCCGTGCCCGGAGGCCCCGCGTCCGGGGATCGCGACGGGGCCGGTCCGGGCGGTCCGGCCGGACCGGGCATGGGCCGCGAACGGGATACGCGGGGCGGGGGACGGGAACGGGGAAACGCCCGTGTACGCGAACAGACGTGAGGGGTGACCTCTCACGAGGCCACCCCTCACGGTGTGTCCGTGTGCCGGCTCCGCGGTCCGGCTCGGCCGTCCGCCGGTGCCGGCGGCTAGTGTCCCGGCTCGTCGCGGCGGCGCTGCCAGCGCTCCTCGATGCGGTTCATCATGGAGCGGCGCTGCCTGCCCTGTCTGCGGCTTCCCTGGGCGCCGGTATCGGCGGGCTGCTGTTCACCCGGCTGGGGTGCCTTGCGCCAACTGGTGACGGCGAGCGCGGCGCACCCGAGCATGACGAGGAACCCCACCACGCTGATCCAGATCTGCTGGGCGACCATGCCCGCCATGAGAAGCGCGATACCCACCAGAAAACCCGCGACCGCCTGGTACACCCGGCGACGGGTGTACGTGCGCAGCCCGCTTCCCTCAAGCGCTGTCGCGAACTTGGGATCTTCGGCGTACAGCGCTCGCTCCATCTGCTCGAGCATGCGCTGCTCGTGCTCCGAGAGCGGCACGGAGTCCTCCTACTCGTCGGTCGCGGGAGCGACCGGGTGCGACGCTTTCAAGGATAGGCAGGGATTCGCCCCCGTGAAACCCGCTCCCCTGCGTCATTTCCCATGACGCAGGGCACATCGGGTCAGGTTCCGGGTCACTCTCCCCTGCCGGCCCGTCCGACGATGCCGACCGTGTTCCCTCGATCATACGGGGCAATGCGTCCGATTGGGTGAGGCTGTGGCCCAGAGCAATGCGCCGGCCGGAGTCGGGCGACTCCGGACGGTACGTCGTACGGCGTCAGCCGGATTCCCGTTCAGCCAGGACGTGCAGCTGGGTGGCGACGGACTGGAGGGCGGGGACCTCCGCCGCGGCCGCCTCCAGCTTGAGCAGGGCCTCCACGGCACCGGGCTCGCCGTCCACCAGCGCGCCGGGCACCAGGTCGGCGAAGACGCGGACGCCGTGCACCGCCTCGACGGCGAGCCCGGCACCGGTGACGAGCGCGGTCAGCTCCTCCGGGGTGAAGCGGCGGGGCACCGGGTCGCCCTCCCCCCAGCGTCCGTGCGGATCGGCCAGAACCTGCCGTGCCTCGGAGAAGTGCCCGGCGAGCGCGCGGGCGAGGACGGCACCGCCCAGGCCGGCGGCGAGCAGGCTGAGCGTGCCGGACGGGCGGAGCGCGGCGACGGCGTTGCGCACGCCCTCCGCCGGGTCCTCCATGTATTCCAGGACGCCGTGGCAGAGGACGGCGTCGAAGCCGCCCCGCTCGACCACGTCGAAGAGGCCGTGCGCATCGCCCTGGACTCCGCGCACGCGGTCGGCGACGCCGGCCTCGGCGGCCCGCCGCTCCAGCGCGAAGAGGGCGTTGGGGCTGGGGTCGACCACGGTGACGCGGTGGCCCTGACGGGCCACGGGCACGGCGAAGTTGCCGGTGCCGCCCCCGGTGTCGAGCACGTCGAGCACGGCGCGGGAACCGTGCCCGCCGGGGCCCGCGCTCTTCATCCGGCGGTCCAGTGCCTCCCGGAGCACGTCCCAGACCACGGCGGTGCGGAGAGAGGCTCGGGGGCGCATCGGGTCGGACACAGCGGGGGACTCCTCGGCGCGGGACCGCCGCGGGGACGGCGGTCGCAGTCGGTGCAGGCGCCCTCCACCCTATTGCCTCTCCCGCTCAGCTCGCGTCGGGCTCCGCCTCCTGCCGCGGCTCGGCGGTGCGGGCCTGCGGCAGCACCGGCTGGAGCACCAGCATCCGCTCCACGAGCCGCAGGAACATCCCGGCGTCGCGCAGCAGATCGTCGGCGTCGCGGCTGCCGGCCGCGTCGCGTATGCCCGCCTCGGCGCGGGCCCGGCGGGCGGCACCGGAGGCGAACAGCATGCTCCACTCGGTCAGTTCGGGAGCCACCTCCGGCAGCACCTCCCAGGCGCTGCGGATGCGCTGCCGGCGGCGCGGGCTGCTCTCGGGCCGGCCGCGGACCGCGAGCACGGCCGCGGCGGTCCGCAGGGCGGCGAGGTGGGCGGTGGCGTAACGCTCGTTCGGCTCCGGGAGTCCGGCGGCTTCGTCCAGCCCGGCACGGGCCTGGGCGAGCAGGCCCAGCGCCTCGGGCGGTGCGCCGGCCCGGCGCACCACGGGGTGGACGTCGGCCGGGGAACCGGCGAGTGCGGGGGTGGTCCGGTTGCTGCGGCGTCGGCGCGCTGCGGCGGACGTGGTCGCCATGACGAACCTCCTGTCGTCGCGGAACGGCTGTCGGGGCCGTATGTGCACATCGTCGGGCACACCACTGACAATCCGGCCTGACCTGCGGTTTCCTCCCGTACCAGCCGCTTCCCGGGTTTTCCCGCCGCGGCTCGGGAGGGTTCCGTGCCGCCTCCCCCCTCCCCCACGCCCCCGCGAGCCACGCCCCCGCGAGCCGGGCCCCCGGCGGTGGGCCGCCACGCCTCGGCCGCTATGTTTCTGTACTGACCAGTCAGTTCAAAAAGCCGCCGGCACAGCCGGCGCGGAACGAGGAGAGGGGACGCGAGGGTGAAGGACACCACCCCGCGGGGAGCGGCGGTCTCGGCCGAGGGGTTCGGCCTGCGGGGCCCCCGCGGCTGGGCCTTCCGCGACATCGCCGTCACGGCGGAACCCGGTGCGCTCATCGCCGTCGAAGGGCCGTCCGGTACGGGCCGGACCTGCCTGCTGCTCGCCCTCACCGGGCGGATGCGGGCCCACACCGGGCACGCGGAGGTCGGCGGCCTCCGGCTGCCGACCGGCCGGGGAGCCCGGCGCGGGCACATGGCCGCCGTACGGCGGATCAGCGCCCTCGGCCCGGTCCCGGGGGTCTCCGAGCTCGAACCGTCCCTGACCGTCGCCGAGCACCTGCGCGAACGCGCCCTGATGGAACGCCGGTTCGGCACCCCGCCCCGGGAGCTGCTGCGTCCGCGCGCCGCACGGGCCGCGGACCTGCGGGAGCGGATCGAGGCGGCGCTGGAGGGCGCCGGGCTGGCGCCCGAGACCCTTCCCCAGGGCTCCCGGACGACCGTGCGGGATCTGGAGCGGCTGGAGTCGCTGCGGCTCTCCGTCGCGCTCGCGCTGACCGGCCGGCCACGGCTGCTGGCCGTCGATGACGCCGATCTCAAGCTGCACGGCCGGGAGCGGGCCGCCGTCTGGGAGTTGCTGACCGGGGTGGCCGCGGCGGGGACCACCGTGCTCGCCGTGTGCAGCCAGGCCCCGCCCGGCTCCGTCACCGTCCGCACGGCCGCCGCGGAGACCCCCGGGGGCGACGGGCCGTCCGCCGGGCCCTCCGGCGCCCGCACGGATTCCCTGGACGAAACGACGGACGGGAAGGGGGCACCGGATGCGTTCGCCACGACTCGCCGCGCTTGAGCTGCGGCGCTTCGGCCGGGGCCGGATGCCGCGGGCGGCGCTCGTCGCCCTGCTCCTGCTGCCGCTGCTCTACGGGGCGCTCTACCTGTGGTCGTTCTGGGACCCGTACGGCCGGCTGGACAAGGTCCCGGCCGCCCTCGTCAACGCCGACCGCGGCGCCACCGCCGGCGGTGAACGGATCACGGCGGGCGACGAGATCGCCGACGGGCTCCGCGACAGCCACACGTTCGAGTGGCACGAGGTCAGCGCCGCCGAGGCCCGTGCGGGGGTGGAGAGCGGCCGGTACTACCTCTCGCTCTCCGTGCCGGGCGACTTCAGCGAGCGCCTCACCTCGGGCTCCGGCGGGGAGCTCCCCGAGAACGGCGCGCTCCGGGTGCGCACCAACGACGCCAACAACTACGTCGTCGGGCAGATCTCCAGGACCGTCTTCGCCGAGGTGCGCTCCGCGGCCTCGGCGGACACCGCCCGCTCCTATCTGGACAAGATCTTCCTCTCCTTCTCCGACATCCACGGGGCCACCGAGAAGGCCGCCGAGGGCGCCGACAAGCTGGACGAGGGCGTGGACAAGGCGCACCGGGGCGCCACGGACCTCGCCGACGGCCTGGCCAAGGCGGAGAAGGGCAGCGGCGATCTCCGGACCGGGCTGCGGAAGCTCCACAAGGGCGCCGGACGCCTCGACTCCGGCGCCGCCCGGGTGGCGGAGGGCACCGGGAAGCTCGCCGAGGAGGCCGAACGGATGGGCCGTGTCGTCCCCTTCCTCAAGGAGCACGGGGACGAGATCGGGCGCACCGCCGGCCTGGTCGCCGACACCGCCGGGACCGTCCGCGGCCACCTCGGCGATCTCCCCTCGCCCACCACCGCGGCCGAACTGGCCGGGGAGGCCCGCGAGGCGGCGGACTTCCTCGCCGCCGACCACAAGGAGCGCTGTGAGCGCGCCCCGGCCCCCGACACCGCCTGCCCGGGGCTGAAGAAGGCCGCCGAGGCCGCCGGGAAGTCCGCGGAGGCCGCGGAGACCGTCGAGTCCCTGGCGCGGAGCGAGAACGGCGAACTGGACCGGCTGGACCGCGACCTGGCCTCCGTGCAGCGGCACGCCCGGACCGTGGAGCGGAAGGCCCCGGCCCTCTGGAAGGACGTCGACACCGCCGTCACCGACATCGGGAAACTGGACGCGGGCGCGGAGAAGGTCGCCCGCGGCGCGCACTCCCTGCACACCGGCCTGGCCACCGCCAAGAAGGGCTCGGAGCGCCTCGACCGGGGGATCGGCAGGCTCTCCGAGGGCGCCGGCGATCTGGGCGGCGGCCTGTTCCGGCTGGCGGACGGATCGGAGAAGCTGGCGGGCGGCCTGCACGACGGCGCGCGGAAGATCCCGGACTACGACCGCGAGGAGCGCGACGCCCGGACGGAGGTCATGGCCGACCCGGTCCGGCTCGCCAACCGCTCACTGCACACGGCGCCGGACTACGGCACCGGCTTCGCCCCGTACTTCATCCCGCTCTCCCTCTGGGTGGGCGCCATGGTCGCGTACATGCTGATCCAGCCGCTCAACCGGCGAGCGCTGGCCACCGGTGCCGCCTCCTGGCGCATCGCGGTGGCCGGCTGGCTGCCCGTCGCGGCCCTGGGAGTGCTGCAGACGGCGGCCCTGATGTCCGTACTCCACTGGGGACTCGGACTGGAGATGGCGCGGGCCGCGGGCACCATGGGCTTCCTGCTGCTGGTCACCGCCTGTTTCGCGGCCGTCGTGCAGTGGCTGAACGCGCGCTTCGGCCCGGCCGGCCGCATCCTCGTCCTGGCGCTGCTGATGCTCCAGCTGACCTCCGCGGGCGGCACCTACCCCGTCGAGACCAGCCCCGGCTTCTTCAACGCCGTCCACCCCTTCCTGCCGATGACCCACGTCGTCGAGGGGCTGCGCCGGCTGATCACGGGAGGCGGCCTGGAACCGGTGTGGCAGGGCACCGCGGTGCTGGCCGCGTACACCCTGGGCGCGCTGGCGCTCACCGCCTGGTCGGCCCGGCGCCGCCAGGTGTGGACGGTGGACCGGCTGCACCCGGAGCTGAGCCTGTGAGGCCCGACCCGCCGGTAGACCGCCCGGTAACCGGGAGAATCAGCGGCATGGAGAGCACGAGCACCCGTCGGCGGGCCACCCGCACCAAGCTCTACGAGGCGGCCGTCACGCTCATCGCGGAGCAGGGCTTCTCGGCCACCACGGTGGAGGAGATCGCCGAGCGCGCCGGGGTGGCCAAGGGCACCGTCTACTACAACTTCGCCAGCAAGACCGAACTGTTCGAGGAGTTGCTCCGCCACGGGGTGGGGATGCTCACCGCCTCGCTCCAGCGGGCGGCGGACGAGACCGCGGAGCGCGGCGGCAGCCGGGTGGACGCGCTGGACGCCATGGTCCGCGCCGGACTGGCCTTCATCGACCGCTACCCGGCCTTCACCCAGCTCTACGTGGCCGAACTCTGGCGCACCAACCGGGCCTGGCAGGACACCCTGCTGGTGCTGCGGCAGCAGGCGGTCGCGGTCGTGGAGACGGTGATCCGGGAGGCCGTGGAGCACGGCGAGGTGAGCGGGGAGATCGACGTCCAGCTGACGGCGGCGGCCCTGGTCGGCATGGTCCTGGTGGCGGCGCTGGACTGGAAGGCGTTCCAGCCGGAGCGGACCCTCGACGACGTGCACGCCGCGCTCTCCCGGCTCCTGCAGGGGCGGGTCGGCGGGGAGCGGAGCGGCCGGGAGGACCGCGCGGGCACGGTGTGAGCGCGCGGGCATGGTGTGAGCGCGCGGGCATGGTGTGAGCGCGCGGGCATGGTGTGAGCGCGCGAAAAGGGCGCTGTCCTGGCGTGGTGCGATCCCCCGTCGTACCCCGCCAGGACAGCGTTCCCCCGTACCCCCGTGCCCGGGTTTCCCCGTGGCCCGGGTTTTCCCCCGTGCCGCCCGGACGAGCTCCCCCGTGGTGCTCCTCCGGGCCGTCCCGGGGTGCCGCGCCGTTCCGCCGCCCCGTGCCGGCGGTGCCTGCGGGCTCCCCTTCCGTGCCCCTCACTCTTCCGTCCGCGGGCGGCCCGGCCCATCCGCGCGGCTACTCATCCGCCGCCTGGGTACGGGTACTCAGACCCTGCGCCGCATACTCACGGGCGGGCACGGCGGCACTCCCCCGGCACCGGCGAAACCCCCGGCCGGACGGGTGGAACGGGCCACCGGCACGGCTGTCGGCACCCCCGGCTAAGGTCTCGCGCATGGCACGGATTGCGGTGATCGGCGCCGGCACGGGCGCGATGGCGGCCGCCGCCCGGCTGGCCGTGGCAGGCCACCGGGTGGCGGTGTACGAGCGCGCGGAGACGTACGGCGGCGCCGTCCGCCGCTTCGAACGCGACGGGTTCGGCTTCGACACGGGACCGGGGCTGCTCCATCTGCCGGCCGTCTTCCGGGACTTGTTCCTCAAGACCGGCAAGGAGCCCCTGGAGTCGTGCCTCGCGCTGGAGCAGGTCGACCCGGCGAGCCGGCATCTGTTCGCGGACGGCACGGACCTCTCCCTGCCGGGCGCCTCCCGGGCCGGCGTGACCCGGGCCCTCGACGCGGCGCTCGGCGCGGGTGCCGGGGAGCGCTGGGGCGGGCTGCTGGACCGCGCCCGGGAGACCTGGGAGGCCACCCGGCGGCCGTTGCTGGAGGAGCCGCTGCCGCGCGACCGGGCCGGCCTGGAGCGCGATCCCCACCCGGCCCCGCCCGGGCGGAGGCTGCTGGGCCTGCGCAGGACGCGACCGCCCGGCACCCTCGCCGAACTCGCCCGGCGCGAGCTGCGCGATCCCCGGCTGGCCGCCCTCCTGGAGAGCCACGCCCTGGCCTACGGCTTCGACCCGAGGACCGTGCCCGCGAGCGCGGCCGTACTGCCGTATCTGGAGCACACCTTCGGCAGCTGGTACGTGCGGGGCGGCCTGCGGGCCCTGGCGGAGGCGCTGTACGAGCGCTGCCGCGCGCGGGGCGTGGAGTTCACCTTCAGCGCCGAGGTGACGGGCGTCCTCGTCGAGAACGGGCGGGCCGCCGGACTGGAGCTGCGGGACGGCGGACGGGTCGCGGCCGAGGCCGTGGTCTCCGGCGTCGACGCCCGGCTGCTGTACGACCGCCTGCTGCCGCCGGAAGCGGGCGCTCCGCCCGCTCCGTCCCCCACCGCGGCCCCGCCCGGCCACGGCCGGTTCAGCCTGCTGCTGGCGCTGCGCGGCCCGCGTCCGGAGGGAACGGCACACCGCACGGTGCTGCACGCCGCCGATCCGGCCACCGAACGGGCCGGTCTGGACGCGGACTTCGGCAGCCTCTGCGACCGCCCCACCGTGACGGTGCTCCGCCCCGGCGATCCCGCACTGCTCCCGGACCCCGGCCATGAGACCGCGGTGCTCTCGGTGACCGTCCCGCCGCACGCCCCCGGGGGGACCGGGGCGGAGGGCTCCCTCGACTGGACCGCCGGAGGGCACGCCGAACGGTTCGCCGACGCGGTACTGGCCGCCGCCGGCAAGGCCGGGCTCGATCTGGAGAGCCGGCTGCTGTGGCGGGAGGCCCGGACACCGGCCGACACGGAACGCGAGACGGGGGTGCCCGGGGGCTCGGTGCCGGGCCCCTCGCTGGCGGGCGCGGGCGGTGCCTTCCTCCGCGCGGGCAACCGCGCCGGTGTGGGCGGGCTGTATCTGGTGGGCGGTTCGGCTCATCCCGGTGGCGGGCTCGCCCATACCGGGATGTCGGGCGCGCTGGTCGCGGGCCTGATCGTGAACGGCGACGACTGGCGCGGCTCGCAGTAACGGCGGGGCCCGGCCCGCCCTGTGGGCCCCGCCGCGGGCCCCGGCCGCGGAACGGCGGACGGCCGGCGCCGGTCCGCCGGCCGGACGTGCCGGGAGGGGGCCGGCACCCTCGCGGGGTGCGCGGAAAGCGCACCCGCTCAGGGCTCGGGCCGGCGGCTCCGGGCTCGGTGGCTCCGGCGGATCAGTAGCGGTACTGCTGCTCGTCGAAGCCGCTGTTGTAGCCCGGGGGCGCCTGGTACGGGTAGGGCGGCTGGTCCGCCGGGGCCTCCTCGGGCGGCAGGGGCCCCGCACCGTCGCGCTGCTGCGGCACCCAGACACCGCCGGGCGGGGTCTCGGAGTACGGCTGCGCGTACGGGTCCGGGGCGTACGGGTCCGCCGCCTGGTACGGCGCGCCCGCGTACGGGTCGGCCGCCCCGTACGCTCCGCCGTCCGGGGCGTAGCCCTGGCCGTAGCCCTGGTCACCGGCGCCGGAGTACGGGTCGGCGTAGCCGCCGTACTGCGCCGTCTGGTAGTCGTACGTGCCCTGGCCCTGGCCGTAGCCGGTCTGGCCGCCGGCCTGCCCCGTGGCGGCGCCGGTCCCCACGTAGGTGCCGTAGCCGTCGTCGTAGCCGGCGTACTCGCCGTAGCCGCCGCGGCCGGTGTCGCGGCCGGGATCGCCGTACCGGGTGTCGCCGTAGACGCCGTACTCACCGGTGTCGTCGGGCAGCGGCTCCGGCCGGTAGACGGCGGGTTCCGGCTCCCGTTCGGGCCGCCCGCCGTCGTCGGGGAACGCCCCGTCGTCGGGGAACTCCGCGCCGTCGGGCAGGGCTTCGAGGTCAGAGACCTCCAGGGTGGGCTCCGCCCGGTTCCCGGGGTCGCCCTTGCGGCGCTTGCTCGCGCCCGGTTTGCCGCCGATGGCCCACCCGGTGGAGAAGCCGCGCCGGAAGGAGAGGGTGACGAAGGTCTGTCCGACGGCGAAGGCCATCGCGCCGATGCCGATCAGCACCACGGAGGGGATCAGGAGGACACCGACGACCACGCAGGAGAAGCCCGCGAAGGCGAGGAGCCGCCAGCGCAGCCGCGCCTTGTACTGCAGCAGCACTTCACCGAGCAGCCAGAGGGCGACGACCCCGAATGCGATGTAGAGGACTGTCCAGCCCATGTGCCGCCCCGCTTCCGCCGCTTTCGGCCGTCATCGGGGCCGCTGGTGCAGCCCCAGATTCTCGTAGATCTCCAGCGTCGCCGTCGAGTGGTTCAGGGTGATGAAGTGCAACCCCGGGATGCCCTCTCCCATCAACCGCGCGCACAGCTCCGTGGCGTATTCGATCCCCATGGAGCGTACAGCGGCCGGGTCGTCTTTGACCGCGAGGATCCGCTCGGCCAGCTCCGGGGGGAAGGCCGCGTTGCTGAGCTGGGCGAATCTCTCGATCTGCCGGACGTTGGTGACCGGCATGATCTCGGGGATGATCGGGGTCTCGCAGCCCGCCGCCGCCACCCGGTCCCGCAGGCGCAGGTAGTCCTCCGGGTAGAAGAACATCTGGGTGATGGCGAAGTCGGCGCCGGCCCGGCACTTGTCGACGAAGTGCCGTATGTCGCTCTCCCAGTCCGGGGAGCGCGGGTGCATCTCGGGGAAGGCCGCGACGCCCACGCAGAAGTCGCCGGACTCCTTGATCAGCCGTACGAGGTCGGCGGCGTACCGGACGCCCTGGGGGTGCGGGACCCACTCGCCCATCGGGTCACCGGGCGGGTCGCCGCGAAGCGCGAGCATGTTCCGGATACCCGCTCCGGCGTAGCTGCCGATGACGTTGCGCAGTTCGGCGACGGAGTGGTTCACCGCGGTGAGGTGGGCGACGGGGGTGAGCGTGGTCTCGGTGGCGATCCGCTCCGTGGCGCGCACGGTGCCGTCCCGGGAGGAGCCGCCCGCGCCGTAGGTCACGGAGACGAAGGTGGGGGCGACGGCCTCGATCCGCCGGATGGCGTTCCACAGCGTCCGCTCGCCCTTCTCCGTCTTGGGGGCGGCGAACTCGAACGAATACGACTGCGCGCCGGACGCGAGGAGGTCGCGCACGGTGCGGGCGTGGTCCGTCCGGGTGGAGGGGATACCAAGGGCCATACCGGCAGGTTAACCACCGGCGCACCCCGTCCCCAGCACTGTCCAGCAGGCGGACAGCGGATCGCCGTGCGGCACGGGGCCGCCCGGCCTGCCGCCGCCCCTCGCGCCGGTACCGGCCGCGGGTCAGAGCGGGCGTTCGCGGAGCCTCCGGGCGAGGTCGGCGGTGGCCGCGGCCGGGTCGGCGGCCTCCGTGAGGGCACGGACCACCACCACACGCCGGGCTCCGGCGTCGAGCACCTGCTCCAGATTGCCCGCGTCGATCCCGCCGATGGCGAACCACGGGCGGCCGGTGCCGAGGGCCGCGGTGGAACGGACCAGGTCCAGGCCGGGGGCGGGCCGTCCGGGCTTGGTGGGGGTGGGCCAGCAGGGGCCGGTGCAGAAGTAGTCGGCGCCCGGCTCAGAGGCCGCCGCGGCGGCCTGGGCCCCGGAGTGGGTGGACCGGCCGATCAGCGGGCCGTCGCCGAGGACGGCACGGGCGGCCGGGACGGGCAGGTCTTCCTGGCCGAGGTGGAGGATGTCGGCGCCCGCGGCGTGGGCGATGTCGGCGCGGTCGTTGACGGCGAGCAGCTTGCCGTGGCGGCGGCAGGCGTCGGCCATGACCTCCAGGTGCTCCAGCTCCTCGCGGGCCTCGATGCCCTTGTCGCGCAGCTGCACGATGTCCACGCCGGAGGAGAGCACCTCGTCGAGGAACGCGGGCAGGTCGCCCTGGCGGGTGCGGGCGTCGGTGCACAGATAGAGCCGGGCACCGGCGAGCTGGGCGGCGGCTTCGGCGTGGGTGTGGGCGCGGGCCATGGCGGTCCCCCGTTTCGTCGGTGTACGGGCCCGGGTGCTCCGGGCCCGTACACCGTTGCGGTTGTTCAGGCGTGACGTGCTGTGGGCGTGCCGGTGTGCGCCCGGGCCCCGGACGGCGTGGGTCCGGACGGCGTGGCTCCGGCGGGCCGCCGGACGCGGACCGGTCGCAGGCCCGGGGCTGCGGGGCTCCCGGCGCACGGGGCGCCGCCGTCCCGGCGGCCGGGCCCGGCCGCCCGGTGCGGCACTCGGCCGCCGGCCGGCGGGCCGGCCCGGACCGTTTCCGGACCGGGCCGGCGCCGTGTCCGGCTTCGTGTGCGGCTCCGGGTCCGGCTTCGTGTCCGGCTCCGGTCAGACGGCGAGCGCCTGGGCGCGGCGCTTCACCTCCGTGCCGCGGTTCTCCCCCAGGGCCTGGGCCGGCGTGCCGGGCAGGCTCGGATCCGGGGTGAAGAGCCATTCCAGCATTTCCTCGTCGGTGAAGCCGTCGTCCCGCAGGAGCGTCAGCGTTCCGACGAGGCCCTTGATCACCTTGCCGTTCCCGATGAAGGCGGCCGGCACCTGGAGCACGCGGTTCTCGCCACGGCGCACCGCGATCAGCTGGCCCTCCCTGACCAGCTGCCGGACGCGGGTCACCTCCACGCCCAGGCGTTCGGCGACGTCGGGGAGGGTGAGCCAGTCGGAGACGAGCGCTTCGGTCTTCGTGTCAATCTCGGTCACAGGTCAAGCGTGCCATCCGGGACCGACACCCGGAAGCGCGGCACCGCCGGGCGGGCGCACACCCGCTCAGACGGCGGCCGACTTCAGCGGCACGGAGGGGTCGGCGGCCCGCTCCGGGTCGAGCCGCGCCGCCCGCTCGATCAGCCGGCGGCCCTGCGCGAGGTCGCGCGGCCGGCCCACGGCGAGCAGGGCCGTCAGCACCCCGTCCCGCAGCCAGCACACCGACCAGGAGGTGCCCGCCGGGTCACCGCGCCACAGCAGGCGCTCGCCGCCGGAGTGGTGGCCCGCGTACTGGAGGAAGCGGCCGAACTGCTCCGACCAGAAGTACGGCACCGGGTCGTACACGGGGGTCTCCTCGGCGCGGCGCGCGATGCGCGCGGCCACGGTGACCGGTCCCCGGAAGGCGTTGTCCCAGTGGTGGATCAGCAGCCGCTCGCCGTAGCGGGCGGAGGGGAAGGAGGCGCAGTCGCCGACCGCGTAGACGTCCGGCAGGGAGGTGCCCAGCCGCTCGTCGGCCCGTACGGAGCCGTCCGCGCCGAGCTCGACGCCGGAACCCGCCAGCCAGCCGGTGGCGGGCCGGGCGCCGATGCCGACGACAACGGCGTCCGCGCGGAGCCGGCTGCCGTCCCCGAGGAGGACGCCGCCGGACTCGACGGCGGCGACGCGGGTGCCGGTGAGGAGGCGGGCGCCCGCCTCCTCGTACCAGCCCGCCATGGGCGCGGTGACCTCGGCCGGGAGGGCGTCGGCCAGCGGGCGGCCGGTGGCCTCGACGACGGTGACGGGGCAGCCCGCCTCGCGTGCGGCGGTGGTGAGCTCGGCGCCGATCCAGCCCGCGCCGACGATGACGATCCGGCGGCCGGCGGCGAGCACCGGGCGCAGCCGTTCGGCGTCGTCGAGGGTGCGCAGCACGTGCACGCCGGGCGAGGTCTCGCTGCCGGGGAGGCCGATGGGATCGGCGCCGGTGGCGATGACGAGGTGGTCGTACGGGAGGACGGTGTCCCCGGCGACGACCAGCCGGTCGGCGGCGCGGAGCGCGTTCGCCGGGTGGCCGAGCAGCAATTCGACGTCCAGGGCGGCGAAGTCGATGCCGAGCGATGTGGCTCCGGCCGGACCGGTGGCCGCGCCGGCCGACGCGCCCCCCTCGGCACCGGCGGCCGCGTTCCCGCCGTGCCCGCCGTGCCCGCCCTGGAGTACCGCCTTCGACAACGGCGGCCGGTCGTACGGCGGGTGGCTCTCGGCGCCGAGCAGGGTGATGGCGCCCGGCCAGCCCTCCTCGCGGAGCGCGACCGCGGTCCGCGCCCCCGCCATGCCCGCGCCGACGATCACGACTCGCTCTGCTGTCCGCCTGTCCTCGCTCACGCGTTCACTCTAGGACCGCCCCGGCGGACACCGCGGGCGGTCCCCGGCGGCCGGGCCGCGCACGGGTCCCGCGCCCGGGCGGACGGCGGGCCCGCGACCCGGCCGGGCCTTACAGCGGTCGGCGCGGGGGCGTTAGGGTGGCGGGCACAAGCACTCGCGGGAGCCCGGAGGACCGGGCTGAGAGGGAGGCCGGACCGCCTCCGACCGTACGAACCTGATCCGGGTCATGCCGGCGAAGGGAGGAGCTGGACGCCCATGCACACATCACCGGGGAACGCGCACAGCTGCGCCGAGGGGCACGCGGGCGGAGGCGGGCGCGGAGCCGCCCGGCACACCCATGACGTACTGGTCGTCGGGGGCGGCATCATCGGCCTGGTCACCGCCTGGCGCGCGGCCCAGCGCGGCCTGGACACCGCCGTCGCCGACCCCGCTCCGGGCGGCGGTGCCGCGCAGGTGGCCGCCGGGATGCTGGCCGCCGTCTCCGAACTCCACTACGGCGAGCAGACGCTGCTGGGTCTCAACCTGGCCTCCGCCGCGCGCTATCCGGCGTTCGCGGCCGAGCTGGAGGAGGCGAGCGGCCAGGACATCGGTTACCGGGCCTGCGGCACCCTCGCGGTCGCCCTGGACGCCGACGACCGCGCCCACCTGCGCGAACTGCACGCCCTGCAACTGGCGTCCGGACTGGACGCGCAGTGGCTGACGGGCCGTGAGTGCCGGCGTCTGGAACCCATGCTGGCGCCGGGGGTGCGCGGCGGTCTGCGGGTGGACGGCGATCACCAGTGCGATCCGCGGCGGCTGGCGACCGCCCTGGTGCGCGCCTGTGAACGCGCGGGGGTCGTCTTCCACCGGCAGCGCGCCGGGCGGCTGTCCGTCTCGGCGGACCGCGCGACCGGCGCCGTCCTGGACGACGGCACCGGGGTCGCGGCGGGGCTGACCGTGCTGGCCGCCGGGAGCATGAGCGGACGGCTCCAGGGGATTCCGGAGGAGGTGCTGCCACCGGTGCGGCCGGTCAAGGGGCAGGTGCTGCGGCTGCGGGTGCCCGAGCGGTACGCGCCCTTCCTCTCCCGCACCGTACGGGCCGTGGTGCGCGGCGGACAGGTCTACCTGGTGCCGCGCGAGAACGGCGAACTGGTGATCGGTGCGACCAGTGAGGAACTCGGCTGGGACACCACCGTCACCGCGGGCGGGGTGTACGAACTCCTGCGCGACGCCCATGAGCTGGTGCCCGGTCTGACCGAACTGCCGCTCACCGAGACCCGCGCGGGCCTGCGCCCCTGCTCGCCCGACAACGCCCCGCTGCTCGGCCCGTCCGCACTGCCCGGCCTGCATCTGGCGACGGGCCACCACCGCAACGGTGTTCTCCTCACGCCGGTCACCGGGGACGCGATGGCCGAGGCGCTGGCCACCGGCGCGCTGCCGGAGGAGGCCCGCGCCTTCTCGCCGCTGCGGTTCGCGGGCGGCGCCGCAGCCACCGAAGCCACCGGCGCGGCCGGCGCCGCATCCGCTTCCGCACGACAGGAGCAGCCCGTATGACCGTCGACGTCAACACGACCGTGACCGTTTCCGTCAACGGGGCCTCCCGCGACCTGCCCGCCGGCACCACGCTGGACGCGCTGGTCGCCGGCTTCACCCGGGCCCGCACCGGGGTCGCCGCCGCCGTCAACGAGACCGTCGTCCCGCGCGGCGCCTGGCCCGCCACCCGGCTCGGCGCGGGCGACCGCGTCGAGATCCTCACCGCCGTCCAGGGAGGCTGACCCATGGCCGACACCACCGTGTACGACGGCACCGCGCACGCGGGCACCGCGCCCGCCGCGCCCGGCCCGTCCCCGGACGCGCCGCCCCCGTCCGCGACCGCGCCCTCGCCCGCTCACGAACCCGCCGCCGACCCGCTGGTCATCGCGGGGGTCCCGTTCGCGTCCCGGCTCATCATGGGCACCGGCGGCGCCTCCAGCCTGGACGTCCTGGAGCGCGCCCTCACCGCCTCCGGCACCGAGCTGACGACCGTCGCGATGCGCCGGCTGGACCCGACCGTGCAGGGCTCCGTCCTGTCCGTCCTGGACCGGCTCGGCATCCGCGCGCTGCCCAACACCGCGGGCTGCTTCACCGCCGGGGAAGCCGTCCTCACCGCCCGCCTCGCCCGTGAGGCGCTCGGCACGGACTGGGTAAAGCTGGAGGTGGTCGCCGACGAGCGCACCCTGCTGCCCGACCCGGTCGGCCTGCTGGACGCCGCCGAGACCCTCGTCGACGACGGCTTCACCGTCCTGCCCTACACCAACGACGATCCCGTGCTGGCGCGGCGGCTGGAGGAGGCGGGCTGCGCCGCGATCATGCCGCTGGGCTCCCCCATCGGCTCCGGGCTCGGCATCCGCAACCCGCACAACTTCCAGCTGATCACCGAGCGGGCCGGGGTGCCCGTCATCCTCGACGCGGGCGCGGGCACCGCCTCCGACGCGGCCCTGGCCATGGAGCTGGGCTGCGCCGCCGTGATGCTGGCCTCGGCGGTGACCCGCGCGCAGGAACCGGAGCTGATGGCGCACGCCATGCGGCACGCCGTGGAGGCGGGCCGGCTGGCGCACCGCGCGGGCCGCATCCCGCGCCGGCACTTCGCCGAGGCGTCCTCGCCCGCCGAGGGCCGCGCGGCGCTGGACCCGGAGCGGCCGGCCTTCGGCTGACGGGCTGACCGGCTGGCGGAGGGCGCGGCGGGCCCGGCCGGGGAACGGGAGGGACGGACGGCAGCGGGACGCGCCGGGCCGGGGGCGGCACCGGGCCCCGGCCCGCGCGGTTCCCGGTCCCGCCACCGCGACGGCACGGCCCCGGAGCCGTGACGGGACTCACGTCCGCCTCCGCGCCCGCCCGGCCCCTCGCCACCCGCCGCCGCCCCGCCCCCGTACGCCCCAACGGCCGCTCCCGGGGCGGCCGGTGCGGCCCCGCGCCCCGCCGCCCGCCGGTTTCCCACCCGCTGTCACATTCCGGTAGCAGTGCGGCCACGGGCGCCCCGGGGAGGGCCCGCACCGCGCGCCACGGCTCGTAGACTCACCAGCGTGGATACGACCCTGCAGGACCCCTCCCCCGGCCCGCGCCGGGAGGACCCGCTGGTCGGGCAGGTGCTCGACGGCCGCTACCGGATCGACGCGCGGATCGCCACCGGCGGTATGGCCACCGTCTACCGGGGTCTCGACACCCGGCTCGACCGTGTGCTCGCGCTCAAGGTGATGCACCCGGGGCTCGCGGCCGACGCCGCCTTCGTCGAGCGGTTCATCCGCGAGGCGAAGGCCGTGGCACGGCTCGACCACCCCAATGTCGTCGGGGTGTACGACCAGGGCGACGACGGCACCCATGTCTTCCTCGCCATGGAGTACGTCGCCGGGTGCACCCTGCGCGACGTGCTGCGCGAGCGCGGGGCGCTCCGCCCCCGGGCCGCCCTGGACATCCTGGAGCCCGTGCTCGCCGCGCTCGGCGCCGCGCACCTCGGCGGGCTCGTCCACCGCGACATGAAGCCGGAGAACGTGCTGATCGGCGACGACGGCCGGGTCAAGGTCGCCGACTTCGGCCTGGTGCGGGCCGTGGACACGGACACCACCGCCTCCCCGGGCACCCTGCTCGGCACGGTCTCGTATCTCGCCCCCGAGCAGATCGAGCACGGCACCGCCGACCCCCGCGTCGACGTCTACGCCTGCGGCATCGTGCTGTACGAGATGCTGACGGGAGCCAAGCCGCACGCCGGCGGCACCCCCGCCCAGGTGCTCTACCAGCACCTCCACGAGGACGTACCGCCGCCGTCGGCCGCCGTGCCCGGCCTGGCCCCCGGGCTGGACCGCCTGGTGTGCGACGCCACCGCCCGCACCCCCGCGGCGCGCCCGGCGGACGCGGCCGCGATGCTCGCGGCGGTCCGGGAGGTGCGCGCCGGGCTCACCGGCGCCGAGCTGGACGCCCTGCCGCCGCAGGCCCTGACGCCCGCGGCCGCGGGCAGCGAGGACCGTACGAGCGTGCTGCCCCGCACCCGCGCCGCGGCGGCCGCGGCGGGCTCCCCGGACCGGGGCGGGCCCCGCCGGGAGCCGTACGAGAGCACCGCCGCCCTGCACCGCGAGGACGGCCTGGAGCGCACCAGCCGGCTGGAGGTGCCGCCGCCGGGCGCGCCGGGGCCCGGGTCCTCCGCCGTCCCCACCGCGCCCGCCGGCCGCGCGCTGCGGCGCCGGCGGCTGCTGCCGCTGATCACCGCCGGGCTGCTGCTCCTGGGCAGCGTCCTGGGGGTCTGGTACATCAACTCGGGCCAGTTCACCCGGGTCCCGGGGGTGCTGGGCGAGCCGCGGGCCGCGGCCGAGAAGACCCTGCGCTCCGCCGGGCTGGACGTCGAGGTGAAGGAGGGGTTCAGCGACGTCGTGGAGCGCGGCCGCGTGATCAGCACCGACCCGGAGCGCGGCGCCCGCATCCGCGACAGCCGCACGGTCACGCTCCTCGTCTCCAAGGGCCCGGACGTGGTGGAGATCCCGGATCTGCGGGGCGTGCCGCTGGGGAAGGCCGAGGACCGGCTCAAGGAGCTGGGCCTGGTGCCCGGCGTGGTCACGGAGACGTTCCACGACACGGTCGCCCGGGGCGCGGTGGTCTCCACCCGCCCGAAGGCGGGCACCGAGAGGAAGCCCGACACGGCCGTCGCCCTCACCGTCTCCCGGGGCGAGCCCGTGGAGACGCCCGGCGTGACCGGCGAACCGGCGGGCGACGCCCGGCAGACGCTGGAGGACGCGGGCCTGAAGGTGCGGATCGCCCCGGAGCGGGTCTTCTCCGAGGAGGAGAAGGGCGCGGTGGCCGAGCAGTCACCGGCCGAGGGCGCCACCCTCGCGCAGGGCGACACGGTCACGCTCACCCTGTCCCGGGGGCCCGAGATGATCGTGGTGCCGGACGTCGAGGGCGCCGACGCCGAGGAGGCCCGCAGCGAGCTGGAGGAACTGGGCTTCGATGTGAAGATCCGCCGGTTCTTCTTCGGTGACACGGTCTTCGACCAGTCGGTCGACGCGGGCGACGAGGCGCCGAAGGGCAGCACGATCACGCTCCGCGTCCGGTAGGGGCGTTCACCCCGGGGAAGTCCGCGGTTCGCGGTGTCCCCCGGCGGCGGGCCGCCGGTCCCGGGGTCAGGCGGTGACCCTGGCGACGAACGCCGAGAGGTTCGCCACGGTCCGCAGGATCTTCTCCTCCGTGGTGAGCGTCTCGTGGAGCCGCGCGCCGGGGCCGGGGTCCTTCCGGCCCCGTACATAGAGCGAGCAGGCGAGGTCGCCGCACAGGTATATGCCCACCGAGTCGCCCTGCCGGCCGGCCTTCCCCGCCTTCGGCGCGACCATCAGGGAGACGCCCCCGGTGTGGGTGGTCACGCACACCGAGCACATGCTGCGCCGCGCCGTCCGGGAGGAGGCGCGGGAGCCGCGCAGCGCGAGGGCCCGCGGACGGCCGTCCAGCTCGGCGACGAGGTAGGCGCGGTCGGGAGCCAGCGGGTCCCGCCAGCCGAGGTAGTCCAGGTCTTCCCAGGGGCGGTCGCCCAGGTCACGGGGGACGGACAGGCGCTTCGCCTCGCCCTTGGTGCAGTTCACGAACGCGGCACGGATCTCTCGCTCGGTCAGCGGTTTCATATAAGACACGCTAATTTGGCTAAGGCTATTAGGCAAATGCATAATGGCTGACGGAACAGAGGAGGAGGGACATGGCACGCGCAGGACTGAGCGCCGAGCGCCTGACCCGGGCGGGAGCGGAACTGGCCGACGAGGCCGGGTTCGACGCGGTGACCCTCTCGGCGCTCGCCCGGCGGTTCGACGTCAAGGTGGCGAGTCTGTACTCGCACGTGAAGAACTCCCGGGACCTCCGGACGAGGATCGCCCTCCTCGCCCTGGAGGAACTCGCCGACCGGGGCGCCGCGGCCCTGGCCGGACGGGCCGGGAAGGACGCCCTGGCCGCCCTGGGAGACGTCTACCGCGACTACGCCCGGGAACATCCCGGCCGTTACGCCGCGGCCCAGCTGCGGCTCGACCCCGGGACGGCCGCCGCGAGCGCCGGCCCCCGGCACTCCGGGATGACGCGGGCGGTCCTGCGCGGCTACGACCTGACGGAGCCGGACCAGACGCACGCCGTCCGGCTGCTGGGCAGCGTCTTCCACGGCTTCGTCACCCTGGAGACGGGCGGAGCGTTCAGCCACAGCGCGCCCGGACCGCAGGACACCTGGCCGAGGATCCTGGACGCCCTCGACGCCCTGCTGCGGAACTGGCCCGCACCCCCGGCCCCCTCCCCCGCACCTCGGCCCGCACCTCCGCCCGCGCCCTGACCCCGGCCGGAGCCCGCACCGCCCGGGGGACGGACCGCCGCCGGGATGGACCGCCGCCGGTGCGGACGCCCTCCGCTCGGCGACGACGCCCCCGTATCCCCCTCAGCGAGGTCTGCCATGCCCACCGAGCACCCCTGGATCACCACCCCCGTCACGGCGGACCTGCTGCGCGGCGCCCTCGACCTGGAGCGCACCGAGCACGGCCTGCTCCCGCACCGGCTGCCGGCCCGGGCCCGTGCCCAGTGCGCCGACGGGCAGCTGGCCCTGGCCGAGTCCCAGCCCTCGGGCGTCCGGCTGGCCTTCCGCACCCGGGCCACCGCCGTCGAGCTGGACACCCTGCCCACCAAACGCGTCCACAACGGCGCCCCGCCCCGCCCGGACGGCCTGTACGACCTGCTCGTCGACGGCCGCCCGGCCGGGCGGGCAAGCGTCACGGGCGGCAACACGCTGTTCATCGACATGGCCACCGGGAGCGCCGAGAAACGGCCCGGCCCGGCCGGCACCGCCCGCTTCACCGGCCTGCCCGGCGGCGTCAAGGACGTCGAGATCTGGCTGCCGCACAACGAGACCACCGAACTCGTCGCCCTGCGCACCGACGCCCCCGTCGAGCCCTTGCCGGCCGGGAACCGCAGGGTGTGGCTGCACCACGGGAGTTCGATCAGCCACGGCTCCGACGCCGCGAGCCCCACCACCACCTGGCCGGCGCTGGCCGCCTCGCTCGGCGGCGTGGAACTGATCAATCTGGGGCTGGGCGGCGGCGCCCTGCTCGACCCGTTCACCGCCCGCGCCCTGCGCGACACCCCCGCGGATCTGATCAGCGTCAAGATCGGCATCAATCTCGTCAATACGGACCTGATGCGGCTGCGGGCCTTCGGCCCCGCGGTGCACGGCTTCCTCGACACCGTCCGCGAGGGCCACCCCACCGTGCCGCTGCTGGTCGTCTCCCCCGTGCTGTGCCCCATCCACGAGGACACCCCCGGCCCCAGCGCGCCGGACCTCAGCCGGCTCGCCGAGGGAGAACTCGGGTTCCGGGCCCTGGGCGACCCCGCCGAGCGCGCCGCCGGAAAGCTGACGCTGCGCGTCATCCGGGAGGAGCTGAGCCGCCTCGTGGAGCAGCGGGCCGCCGAGGACCCGAACCTGCGGTATCTCGACGGCCGCGCGCTCTACGGCGAGGCGGACGCCGCCGAGCTGCCGCTGCCCGACCGGCTCCACCCGGACGCCGCCACGCACCGCCGCATCGGCGAACGCTTCGCCGCTCTCGCCTTCACCCAGGGAGGCCCGTTCGCCGCCGGGCGCGCCTGAACCGGCGTCCCCGGTCCGGCGGGGAGGAGCCCGGCCGGGGACGGCGAACCCGCAGGCCGGTCGGCCCGGCCGCCGGTCCGCTCCGGCCGCCTGGCACCCTGGAGGGGTGAGCGCCCCGTACGTCCCCGCCCCGGCCCCCTCCCCCGCCCGCGCCCGGAATCCCGTGGGCAGCCATGTCCGTGTGGCCGGCGGGCTCGCCGCGCGGGGGCTGGCCCATGCCCGGGAGATCGGCGCCGAGTCCCTGCAGGTGTTCGTCGCCAATCCGCGCGGCTGGGCGACCCCGGCGGGCTCCCCGGCGCAGGACGAGGCGTTCCGCGCCGCCTGTGCCGCCGAGGCGCTGCCCGCGTACGTGCACGCTCCCTATCTCATCAACTTCGGCTCGCACACCGAGGCGACCACCGAGCGCTCCGTCCGGTCCCTGCGGCATTCGCTCCGGCGCGGCCGGGCGATCGGCGCGCTGGGCGTCGTCGTCCACACCGGCTCGGCCACCGGGGGCCGGGACCGCGCCACGGCGCTCGCCCAGGTACGGGAGCGGGTGCTGCCGCTGCTGGACGAGCTGACGCACGACGACGACCCGTGGCTGCTGCTGGAGCCGACCGCCGGCCAGGGCGCCTCGCTCTGCGCGCTCGCCGAGGACCTGGGCCCGTACTTCGACGCGCTCGACCGCCATCCGCGGCTCGGTGTCTGCCTGGACACCTGCCACGCCTTCGCCGCCGGGCACGACCTGGCGGCACCGGGCGGCACCAAGGCGCTGCTGGACGAGCTGGTGGACACGGTCGGCCCGGGCCGGCTGAAGCTGATCCACGCCAATGACTCCAAGGACGTCACCGGCGCGCACAAGGACCGGCACGAGAACATCGGCAGGGGCCGCATCGGTGCGGAGCCGTTCCGCGAGCTGTTCACGCACCCGGCGGCCGAGAGCGTACCGCTGGTCATCGAGACCCCCGGCGGCCAGGAGGGGCACGCGGCGGACGTGGCCCTGCTCAAGGAACTCCGGGACGGCGGCGGCTCCGGCTCGTAGCGGGGGCGCGGCGTGCGGTCCCGCGCGGACGGCCCCGGCCCGCGGCGGGCGAACGGCCGGCGGCGCTACAGCTCCGGGCCCTCGCCCGGTTCCTCCTGGTAGGAGTAGCGCTGTTCGCGCCAGGGGTCACCCAGGTTGTGGTAGCCCCGCTCCTCCCAGAAGCCGCGGCGGTCGGTGGTCATGTACTCGATGCCCCGGAGCCACTTGGGCCCCTTCCAGCCGTACAGGTGCGGCACGATCAGCCGTACCGGGAAGCCGTGCTCGGCGGTGAGGAGCTCGCCGTCCTTGTGGGTGGCCAGGATGGTCCGTTCGGAGGCGAAGTCGGAGAGCCGCATATTGGCGCTGTAGCCGTACTCCGCCCAGGCCATGACATGGGTGACGGCGGGCGCGGGCGGCGCGAGGTCCAGCAGCGTCCGGGCGGCGACACCGCCCCATTCCGCGTCCGTCATGGAGAACTTGGTGACGCAGTGGAGGTCGGCGGTGACCGTCGTGTAGGGCAGCGCCGAGAATTCCTCGTGGTTCCAGCGGTCCCGGCCGGCCGGGTCGGCCAGGGCGCCGAAGATCCGGAATTCCCAGCGCTCGGGTCTGAACTTGGGCACCGGCCCGTAGTGGGTGACCGGCCAGCCGCGTTGCAGCCGCTGGCCGGGAGGAAGGACCGACTGTTCCCCTTCGCGGCTTTCCGGCTGACCCATGGGGTCCATGGTGACAGACCCCGGCAGCGGATCGTGACCGGGGCCGGGATGAAGCGGATGAATTCGGGTTAGTGGTGACTTACTGGATCAATCCTCGCGGCGGTGCGAGGATGCGCCGGGCCGACGAACAGCGCACTCAGCCCGTTCGCTCCGTTCACACCGCTCACCCCAGTTCATTCCGTTCAGTCCGTTTCACCCGGATGGTGAAGGAGCCACCGCGATGCAGGGCGACCCCGAGATCATCGAGATCCTCAACGAACAGCTGACCGCCGAGCTGACCGCGACCAACCAGTACTTCCTGCACTCCAAGAAGCAGGAGCACAACGGCTGGGTGAAGCTCGCCGCGTACACCCGCGCCGAGTCCTTCGACGAGATGAAGCACGCCGAGGCGCTCACCGACCGCATCCTCTTCCTGGAGGGCCTGCCGAACTACCAGCGGCTCTTCCACGTACGGATCGGCGAGACGGTGAGCGAGATGTTCCGGGCCGACCGGGAGGTGGAGGTCGAGGCCATCGACCGGCTGCGGCGCGGCATCGAGATCATGCGGTCCAAGGGCGACATCACCTCGGCCAACCTCTTCGAGACGATCCTCGCCGACGAGGAGAACCACATCGACTACCTGGACACCCAGCTCGATCTGATCGAGAAGCTGACGGAGCCGCTCTATCTCGCCCAGCTCATCGACCCGGCCGAGGAGTCGGGCCAGGCGAGCACGGGCTGAGGGGCAGGAGCGGTACGGGCCCGGGCGGCCGTACCGCCGGGCGGGGATCCGCTCAGGCGGCCTCGGCGGCCCGCGCGGAGCGGGCGGACCGCACCGCCTGTGCGGCGGCGAGGACCACCGGGGCGACGGACGGGACCGCCGCGGTGGACGGCGCGGTGGACGACGCGATGGCTGCCGCCTCCCGGGCCCCGGGTGCGGCGCCCCGCCCCAGCAGCGCCTGGATGCGCCGCACACAGCCGCCGCAGTCGGTGCCCGCCTTGCAGGCGGAGGCGATCCGGCGCGGTGTGCAGGCCCCGGCGTCCGCGTGCTCGCGCACTTCCCGCTCGGTGATGCCGAAACAGGAGCAGACGTACACGCGGTTCACCTCCAACAGGCGGCCGGGCCGGCCGGTCGCGGAAAGTCAGGTAAACCTTACCTTACCCAGCAGGGGCCGGGGCGCACAACGCGAGGGGCGCGGATCTCTGTGATCCGCGCCCCTCGCGTATGCCCTCCGCCCGGATGCGCGCCCCCGCGCCGCTCCCGGGCTCCGGCCTCACTGCTCCCGGTACATCTCCGCGACGAGGAAGGCCAGGTCCAGCGACTGGCTGCGATTGAGCCGCGGGTCGCAGGCCGTCTCGTACCGCTGGTGCAGATCGTCCACGAAGATCTCGTGGCCGCCGCCGACGCACTCGGTGACGTCGTCGCCGGTGAGCTCTATGTGGATGCCGCCCGGGTGGGTGCCGAGGCCCTTGTGGACCTCGAAGAAACCCTTGACCTCGTCCAGCACGTCGTCGAAGCGGCGGGTCTTGTGCCCGGACGCCGCCTCGAAGGTGTTGCCGTGCATCGGGTCGGAGGCCCAGACCACCTGAGCGCCGGAGGCGGTGACCTTCTCCACCAGGTTCGGCAGCTTGTCGCGGATCTTGTCCGCGCCCATGCGGGTGATGAAGGTCAGCCGGCCCGGCTCGCGCTCCGGGTCGAGCCGGTCGATCAGCGCCAGCGCGTCCTCGGGCGTCGTGGACGGACCGAGCTTGACGCCGACGGGGTTGCGCACCCGGGAGGCGAACTCGATGTGCGCCCCGTCGAGCTGCCGGGTCCGCTCGCCGATCCAGATCATGTGGCCGGAGACGTCGTAGAGCTCCCCGGTCCGGGAGTCGGTGCGGGTCAGCGCCGACTCGTAGTCGAGGATCAGCGCCTCGTGCGAGGAGTAGAACTCGACGGTCTTGAACTCCTCCGGGTCCGCGCCGCAGGCGTTCATGAAGTTCAGCGCCCGGTCGATCTCCCGGGCCAGCGCCTCGTAGCGCTGCCCGGACGGGGAGTTCTTCACGAAGTCCTGGTTCCAGGCGTGCACCTGGCGCAGGTCGGCGTAGCCGCCGGTGGTGAAGGCGCGCACGAGGTTCAGCGTCGAGGCGGAGGCGTGGTACATCCGCTTCAGCCGCTCCGGGTCCGGGACCCGGGCCTTCTCGGTGAACTCGAAGCCGTTGACGGAGTCGCCCCGGTACGTGGGCAGGGTCACGCCGTCCCGGGTCTCGGTCGACTTGGACCGCGGCTTGCTGTACTGGCCGGCGATCCGGCCCACCTTGACGACCGGCACGGAGCCGGCGTAGGTGAGCACGGCCCCCATCTGGAGGAGCGTCTTCAGCTTGTTGCGGATCTGGTCCGCACCCACGGCGTCGAACGCCTCGGCGCAGTCACCGCCCTGGAGCAGGAACGCCTCACCCCTGGCGACGGCACCCAGCTGGGCCCGCAGCTGGTCGCACTCGCCGGCGAAGACGAGCGGAGGATAGGACTCGAGGTCCGCGATCACATCGCGCAGAGCCTCGGAGTCGGGCCACTCGGGCTGCTGCGCCGCGGGCAGGTCTCGCCAGGTGTTGACACCGGCGGTGGATTCAGCGTTCACGGTCACGGCGTCAACCCTACGACGCCCGGCCCCGCCGCCGGCCCCGCGCCCGGAATCTGAGACGGAATCCCTCTCCTCCCGTCGCGGGCGTTCGCGCCGCTTTGTGAGAGCGGAGGCCCGGCCGCCGCCCGCCGGGACTCCAGAAGCCGAAGGACGCCGTCCGTTCCCGGCCGCCCCTTCCGCGGGCCCGCCGGCCGTGACCGCGACGGCCCGTACCCGCACCGGCCTGCGGTGACTCCGCACCGCGAGGAGGCGGTCACCGCACGGCCCGGGCGGCCGGCCTCCACACCCCCGCATCCCGGACTGCTTCAAGTATTGACGGTGTACCGACAGCTCTCTACGTTGACGGCATTCTTTGAGAGCGCTCTCAAAAAGGAGAGTCCATGCGTCTTCGCAGAATCATGGCCGTCACCACGGCCGCCGCCTTAACCGCGACGGGCCTCGTCGCGGCCGGGGCGGGCAGCGCCTCCGCCGCCACCGTCCCCGTCGGCCGGGGCAGTTACAGCGACACCCGGCCCGCCGGCGCGGAGGGACCGCAGAACAACAGCGGTGCCCCCGTCGCCCCCAAGGTCACGGCCGCCGCCGCGGACCGTCCCGTGCCGACCAACGACTGGTGGTCCTCCCTGGCCTTCCAGCGCTTCGCGGACAACCCGTACTCCGAGAACATGTACGGCCACCCCCTCACATACAAGGCGGTCTCCGGCGGGCTGGAGGTCGGTTACCCCACCGCCTCGGCGATCGTCGGCGACGGCCGCCAGTACGAGTTCCCGCACCAGCGGGACCTCACCGTCGGCCTCGAAGGACTCAACTCCCCCGACGCCAAGGCCCATGACTGGAGCGACTGGACCGTCACCCCCCAGTGGTCCGACGGCTCCCGGACGTTCCGCGCCACCATCGGCCACGGCATGCCCTTCGTCTACGCCCAGGGCAGCGGCGGCGCCGCGCGGATCACCACCGCGAGCGCGCCCGAGGTCTTCGCCGACGACGGCAACGTGCTCGGCGTGACCGTCGCCGGCCACCACTACGCCCTCTTCGCGCCCACCGGCAGCGACTGGACGGTCTCGGGGAACGACATCCGGGCCGGCCTGGGCTCCAAGGACTACTTCTCGCTGGCCGTCCTGCCCCGCACCGGCGCCCTGGCGGACTACCGCGCCTACGCCTTCAGCTTCGTCACCGGCTCCAAGGCGACCTGGGACTACGACGAGAAGGCCGGCACGGTGCGCGCCGGCTACACCCTCACCACCACCGCCAAGGAGGGCACGGAGACCGGGACCCTCCAGGCCCTCTACCGCCACCAGTGGCTGCACGCCACCGACCCGCTCACCCCGTACACCTACGTCTCGCCGCGCGGCACGATGAAGGTGCGCGAGGGCAGGAGCTTCACCACCGAGCAGAAGGTGACCGGCGTCCTGCCCGGTCTGCCGAAGACCTCCGGGCCCGACACGGCCCGGCTCAGGGCGTACCTGAACGAGGCGGTGAACGCGGGCGATCCGTTCAGCGGCGCCCGTGACACGTACTGGACCGGCAAGGCCCTGGGCAAACTCGCCCAGCTCGTCCCCATCGCGGAGCAACTGGGGGAGACGGCCGCCCGGGACAAGCTGCTGGAGCTGATCAAGGGCCGGCTGGAGGCGTGGTTCACCGCCGGCGGGGAGGCCGAGTTCTCCTACGACGCCCAGTGGCGCACCCTCACCGGCTACCCCGCCTCCTACGGCAGCGACAAGGAACTCAACGACCACCACTTCCACTACGGCTACTACGTGCTGGCGGCCGCCGTCGTCGCCCAGCACGACCCCGGGTGGGCCGCGGACTCCGCCTGGGGCGGCATGGTCGACCTGCTGGTGCGGGACACCGCCAACCCCAGCCGGACCGACGCCATGTTCCCCTTCCTGCGCGGCTTCGACGTCTACGCCGGGCACAGCTGGGCCGCCGGGCACGCGTCCTTCGCGGCCGGCAACAACCAGGAGTCGTCCTCCGAGTCGGTCAACCTCAGCGCCGGACTCGTCCTGTGGGGTTCGGCGACCGGCAACACCTCGCTGCGCGACCTCGGCGTCCATCTCCTCACCACCGAGTCCGAGGCCATCGCCCAGTACTGGTTCGACGCCGACGAGGAGGTCTACCCCGGCGACTACACCCACGACGCCGTCGGCATGGTGTGGAGCAGCGGCGCCGCCTACGCCACCTGGTGGACCGCCAACCCCGAGGAGATCCACGGCATCAACGTCCTCCCCGTGACGGGCGGTTCGCTCCACCTGGCCCGGGAGAAGGACGCCATCCGGCGCAGCATCGCCGAGATGGAGCGGGAGAACGGCGGCCCGGCCGCGGAGTGGCGCGACGTGCTGTGGGAGTTCCAGGCCCTGGCCGACCCGGCGAAGGCCAAGGCCGCCTGGGACGCCACCGGTGGCGCCTACACCCCGGAGGACGGCGAGACCAAGGCCCACACCTACCACTGGATCAGCACCCTCGACGCGATCGGGGCACCCGACACCTCGGTCACCGCCGACAGCCCCACCGCCGCCGTGTTCGCCAAGGGCGGCAGCCGCACCTACGCCGCCCGCAACGACACCGGCACCGCCCGGACGGTCACCTTCTCCGACGGCGCCGTGCTCAACGTCCCCGCCCACTCCTCCGCCTCCGGCAACGGATCCGACACCCCGCTGCCCGGCGACCCGGACCCCACCCCCACCGATCCCGAGCCCACCCCCACCGACCCGGAGCCGACCCCGACCGACCCGTCCCCCTCGCCGGTGACCGGTGACACCTTCCATCTGCGACCGGGCGGAACCCTCTCCACCACCGCGGCCACGTCCCCGGCGACCGACACCATCCCCTCCGCCGAGGGGGGCAACTACGACGGCGTCCCGCACCGGCCCCTGGTGTACGAGGTGCGGAACGTCAACGGCACCGTGAAGGGCGGCGCCTCCACCGATTTCCGCCTCAAGGTGGACGCCGGCATCCACGTCGGCCTCGGCCAGCAGGTCCGGATCTCCTACGACCTGACCGGCGACGGTTCCTTCGACCGCGTGGAGACGTACCGCTACTTCGCCACCGACCCCCTCCCCGGCTACGAGGACTACACCCCCGCCCGCACCGGACTGCTCTCCTCCTCCGGCACCCTGGGCGACCTCCGGGGAGGGACCGTCCGCGCCGAGGTCTGGGGCGCCATCGGCAAGGCCCCGGCCACGCTCCAGGTCGGCACCGGATCGGTCCTGACCATCCCCTTCGAGTAGCACGGCCGCCCGGCGCCCCCACGGCACCGGGCCTGCGTCGAGCGTCCGGGATCACCCGATGTCAGGCGGGTGATCCCGGCCCCGGCGCCGCCGTGCTGCTCCGCGACCGGCATGACCGCCGCGGCCACTGCGACGCAGCGCATGGCACGGCCGGGGGTTCGGGCCCGCACACCCGCCGGGCCCGCGCTCCCGTGGCGGGAACGGAGCGGTGCGGCCGGGGGCCGTTCGGGTAGGGTGGCGGCCATGTTCGCGCCTCTGCACCAGAACTGGTGGTGGCCCGCTGATACGGCGGCCCACCTCCTCGCGCGCACCCACTGAACCTCTTACGCGAAGGCCGCCTCCCGGGGCGGCCTTCGGCGTTCGACGGACGGCCGTCCCTCCGCAGATCCGGAAGGAACCGCCCGTCATGGAACGATCACCCGGCACCGCCCGCGTCCCCGCCTCCCCCGGTCCCGCCTCCCGTCCCTCCCCCACCGCTCCGGGGTCAGCCGACTTCCTGGAGTCCCCCGCCGCCATCGTGGCCCGGCTGCTGAGCCCGGGCTGCCCGCCGTTCGCGCTGCTGCGCCGCAACGCGCCGGGACGGGACGAGGACGTGGTCGAGGTCCTCACCGGCCCCGTCGAGCATGTCGAACGGCTGGCCGACATCCCGCTCGGCGAGGGGCCGGCCGCGGACGGACGGCCCGTCACCGACGCGCTCGCCCTCATCCCGTTCCGGCAGATCCGCGAGCGCGGCTTCGACGTGCGGGACGACGGGACACCGCTGGCCGTCCTCCGCCCCGAGCGCACCCTCGAACTGCCGCTCCCCGCACTCCTGGACGCCCTGCCCCGCCATCCCGTACGGGTCGGGAACGGGTCCTTCGACGTGACCGACGACGCCTACGCGGAGATCGTGGAGCGCGTCGTCCGGGACGAGATCGGCCGCGGCGAGGGCGCCAACTTCGTCATCCGCCGCACCTTCCGCGGCGAGATCCCCGGCTACGGCCCCGCCGACGCGCTCGCCCTCTTCCGTCGGCTGCTCGCCGGGGAGCGCGGCGCCTACTGGACCTACGCCGTGCACACCGGCGAGCGCACCCTCGTCGGGGCGAGCCCGGAGGCGCATGTGCGGATGTCCGGCGGAACGGTCGTGATGAACCCGATCAGCGGCACCTACCGCTACCCGCCCGGCGGGCCGGACGCCGAGGGCCTGCTGCGCTTCCTGCACGACCGCAAGGAGGTGGAGGAGCTGTCCATGGTCGTGGACGAGGAGCTGAAGATGATGTGCACCGTCGGCGACCGGGGCGGCGCCGTCATCGGCCCGCGGCTCAAGGAGATGGCGCATCTCGCGCACACCGAGTACGAGTTGCGCGGCCGCAGCTCGCTGGACGTGCGGGACGTGCTGCGGGAGACCATGTTCGCGGCGACGGTCACCGGCTCGCCGGTGCAGAACGCCTGCCGCGTCATCGAGCGGTACGAACCCGTGAGCCCGCACGACACGGACGGCCGCGGCCGCGGCTACTACGCGGGCGCGCTCGCGCTCATCGGACGGGACGCGGGCGGCGCGCAGACCCTGGACTCCCCCATCCTCATCCGGACCGCCGACATCGCGCCCGACGGCCGGCTGCGGGTGCCGGTCGGCGCCACCCTCGTCCGCCACTCCGACCCGCGGAGCGAGGTTGCCGAGACGCACGCCAAGGCGGCCGGCGTCCTCGCCGCGCTGGGCGTGCTCGCCGCGCCGGACCGCCCGGGCGCGGCCGCGCCACCGCGGCTCGCGGACGATCCGCGGGTGCGGGCGGCGCTCGACGCCCGCCGCGCCGGGCTGGCGCCGTTCTGGCTGCGGATGCGGACCGCGGAGGAAGGGACCGGCGCCGACGCCCCGCACGGCCCGGCCCTCGCCGGTCTCCACGCCCTGGTCGTCGACGGCGAGGACACCTTCACCGCCATGCTGGCGCATCTGCTGCGCTCCACCGGTCTCGCGGTGACCGTACGGCGCTACGACGAGCCGGGGCTGCGCGAGGCGGCGCTCTCCCACCGCGGCCCCGTCGTCCTCGGCCCGGGTCCGGGGAACCCGGCCGACACCGCCGATCCCAAGATGCGCTTGCTGCGCGCCCTGGCCGCCGATCTGGTGCGGGACCACCGGCACGGGCTGCTGGGCGTCTGCCTCGGCCACGAACTGCTCGCCGCCGAACTGGGGCTGGAGATCGCCCGGAAGGACGTGCCGTACCAGGGCGCGCAGGAACGGATCGACTTCTTCGGCCGCCGGGAGACCGTCGGCTTCTACAACACCTTCACCGCGCGCTGCGAGGAGGCGGCGGAACGGGAGCTGGCCCTGCACGGCGTGGAGCTGAGCCGCGATCCGGCCACCGGCGACGTCCACGCGCTGCGCGGTCCCGGCTTCGCGGGGGTGCAGTTCCACCCGGAGTCGGTGCTGACGCTCGACGGGACGTCCCTCGTCGCCGGCCTTCTGGCGGCCGTGCGCGTGTAGACGGCGCCGGGGCGGCGGTGGCGGAGCGACCCCGGGGCCTCCTCGGACCCCGGGGTGCCCGCACCCCGCCGGCTACTCGTCCGGCTCCGGTTCCTCCTCCCCGGCCTTCCACAGCTCCTCGAAGCGCTTGACCCGCCGGGCCACCCGGTCGTCGCGCAGGTCCAGGGTGGTCTTGGCGTTCATCCCGCGCAGGTCGGGCTCGACCTCGTAGGACAGGGAGTGGTCGAAGACGATGAAGTCGTTCGTGGTGTCGATTCCGGCGGTCGGCGGCAGCTCGGACAGCGCGAGGACGCGCACCTCGATGCCCAGGCCCTTCTGGTGCTCCACCAGCTGCAGCAGTTCCTCGTCGATCTCCTGCGGTGTGTTGACGATGAACAGCCGGCGGATGCTCACCCCGTGCTCGTGGATGGCATCGCGCTGGGCCCGCAGATAGCGCTGACCCAGCTCGGTGGGCCAGAAGTCGTGGTCCACGGAGGTGCTGGTGGCGTCGATGGTGCGGGAGGCGCACTGGGTGAGGGTCACGATCCAGTCGTGGTCCTCCCCGTCGTAGTCGGCGTGCTTCTGGTGGAGGTTGGCCATCAGGGTGCCGAGGCGGGTGACCTCGGCCTGGGCGAACGCCTTCATGATCTCGGGCCCCTCGGAGCCGACCATCGTGGCGTTGCGCACCAGCCGGGTCACCCCGTCGGCCCGCAGGGCCGACCCCTCGACCAGGCCGAACAGCTCGGTGGCGTGGTTGATCTTGGCGAATCCCTCGGCGACCAGCTCCTTCATCTCGGTGTTGTGACGGGTGAGACTGTGCTCCACGGCACCGAGCCGGCGCTCGAAGTCGACCATGTACTGCACGATCATGGCCGCGCCGGCGACGAAGACGGAGACCGTCAGCTTCCAGACCTCGGGCTGGTCGACGGCGTTGGTGAGTGCGTAGGTGAAACCGCCGATCAAGGCGGTGATCACGGTTTTCAGCAGGAACGGCGGAATGCCGGCCTGCTGCGGCGGGCCCAGGGCGGCCGGTGCCCCCGGTGTTCTCGTCGATGCGTGCATCTGTCGTCCTACTCCCCCGGTCGGGTCCGTGCGTGCCCGCACCCCCGTCAGCGTGCCGTCAGGGCTTCGCGCAGCAACGGAATGGCCTGCAGGGCGAGCTGGTCCCTGATGCGCTGGACCAGCGTCTGCCACTGCCGGGTGAATCCGGGCTTCCGCTCAAGCACCTCCCACAGCGGGCCCAGGGTCGTGTCCACTCGTGCTCTCGGCATCCACAGGTGCAACAGATGGTCCACGGCCGGGCGGAGCGCCATCACGGCGTCGTGCCCGTCCGCCGATCCCAGCCGGCTGCGCTCGACCATCCGTACGAGGGTCGTGAGCAGCCAGTCGTGCAGGGCGAGGTCCTCGCAGAGCCCCGCGCAGGCGGCCGGTTCGGTGTGCTCCGGCAGCCGCAGCTCCACGGTGCGCAGCCCGTCCTCGGCGAGGGTGAAGCGTTCGATCGACGGGCCGGCGCCGTCCGCGGCCCGTAACGCCGCCCAGCGCAGCCGGGTGCGCCGGGACTTGAAGGGGGGCCGCTGGTCGAGCAGCGGGTGCCGCAGCAGTTCGCCGAGGAGCCGTTCGGCGATCGCCCCCAGATCGAGCTCGCCGGGCTGCCGGCGGTCGGCCAGGACGCCGTCGGCGACGGCCCGTCCGGGCAGCCGGCCCAGGGGCTCCAGCACCCCGGGCCGGACGAGGTAGTGGCCCCAGGGACGGCGCAGGTCGGGGCCGCGGCCCGGGGAGCGGAACTGCGCGGTCGTCTGGAGCACCCGGCCCTCGACGAGCACCGCGCGGGCGGCGACCGTCCCGACGGCGCGCACCTTGGCACCGGTGGCCGCGGGCAGCCGGCAGTCCACACCGGTGAGGACGTCCGGGGAGACGGCGTGCAGATTGGGGCGCTCGGAGATCCGCACCCGCTCGTCCGCGCGGATCCGGAGCAGTTCGCCCGCCGCCGCCGCGGGCAGCGACGCGGAGGTCTGGAGCAGGCAGGTGCGGACCTCGCCACAGGCCAGCACGGTCTCCGCGGTGTCACCGGGCGCCCGCATCTCACGCCTCCGCGCAGAAGACGTGGGTGACGCGGTCGGCGACGGCGTCCGGAAGCGCGATCCGCTCACCGGCGGAGCGCTCGGCGACCTGGCCGAGCGCCCCGGGGTCCACCTCCACCTGGCCGAGGATGACACGGACGGCGTGCTCGACCGGCAGGAAACGGGAGGGCAGCACGGAACAGGTGCGGTAGGCGGCGAACGGCTGGGCCGCGGGGTTGAGCCGGGTCAGGGGTGCCAGGTCGGCCCAGTCCCGGGGAAAGCCGCCCTCGGGCCGGGGCCGGGGCCGGAGCACCGGCTCGCCGCGGTGGCGGAGGAGCCCGAGCCGGGCCAGCTGCCAGACGGCCGCGAGGAACGGGCAGGACCAGGTGCGGCGGCCGTCGCGGTCGTCCCAGAGTTCGACGTCCAGGAAGACGGAGTGGCGGTGGGCGGCGGTCTCGGCCGGTGGCCGCCAGGACGGCGGAAGGTCGTTGGCCATGGCCTCCAGCCGCTCCACGCCGGGGGTGCGCTCGCCGTTGGCGAGCCAGCCGATCTCCTTCACCGGCGGGCGGGAGCCGTCGCTGCCGGGCGGCGGCGACTCGACGAGCCGGTGCTCGACGGCTTCCGCGAGCCGCACGCCGTCCGCCACGTCGCAGGCGGATTCCCGGGCCAGGTAGTCGATGGTCAGCCCGCAGCGCTCGGCCTCGGTCAGCAGGAGGGGGACGACCTCGGCGGGCGAGGAGAACCGGCTGAAGTAGTCGTCGACGAGGAAGCAGGTGCTGACCCGGGGCCGCGCCCCCTTCCCGTTCACGGCCGAGGCGAGGACCGCGTCCACCCAGGGCCGCACCCGGGCGAAGTGTTCGCGCAGCCGTTCGGGGCCCGCCTCGAAGTCCTCCATGTACAAGTGGCCGATCTCCAGCGAGATGTGGGAGAGCGGTATGGACTGGGTGCGGGGGTCGGCCGTCGTCTCCCGGAAGACCGCGTCCGTCACGGCTGCCCCCACGACTCGTCGTCGGTGAGCTTCCTGGAGAGCTCTTCGAGGGCCTGCAGGGTCTCCATGTTGGCGATCCGGCTGGCGAGGACGTCCTCGTCGGTGATGAGCTGCTCACGCCACTGCAGGACGGGTTCCAGCGGTACGGAGCCGAGCAGCCGGGTGTAGCCGATGTCGAGGTCCGCGGCGAGCACGTCGAGATCCTGGTCGCACTTACGCATCCAGGCGGACTGGGCGGGCGGCACCTGGGACCACAGCGGCGACTCGGGATCGGGCACCGCGGCCCGGACGAAGCGGATGGCGCCGGTGAGCAGCGCCTTGTCGTGCCCGCGGGTGACGCCGCCGGCGACGATGCCCCGCTCACCGAAGACCAGCCCGGCGGCGGCGATCACATGCTGGCGGGTCCAGCGGTGGTAGACGAGCCAGCGGGCGGGAACCGAGCGCATCTCGCGCCGCGAGGTGGCCTCCAGGGCGAGGTCCACGGCGTAGCTGCGGCCGGCGCTCAGGTCGACCACGACGAGGTCGAACTCGCCGTTCAGCCGGAGGAGGAGATCGACGCAGCGGCGCAGCGTGTCCGGGCCGACGGTGAACTCGCCGCCGCTGCGGTCGCCGGGCAGCAGGACGAGATTCCCGGAGCCGGCCGGGCGGTGGCGCAGCACCTCGTGCTCGGTCTCGGCCCAGACGTCGGTCCGTGCCGGCTCGGTGGCGCGGCCCTGGAGGTAGGAGTGGAGCCCTCCCCCCTGGACGCCGCGCAGCGCGCCGGGCATGTCGAAGACGGCGGCGGCCGTGGGGGAGCCGAAGTCGAAGTCGAGATAGCAGACGTCGTCCCCGGCGAGCGCGCGGCGGTAGGCCAGGTTCGCGCTGGTGACGGAGCGGCCGGTGCCTCCCTTGTCGGAGGCCGCGAAGACGATCACCGTCACACTCCCCGGGAGGCCGTCTGCCGGGCCAGGGCCAGGGTGTCGAGTTCGCCGAGAACCTCCGTGCTGAGCGCGCAGGAGGTGCCCGGCTGTTCCTCCAGGAGCTCGCGGGCCCGGGCGAGCTTGATCTCGATGCCCTTGAGCGCCATCCCGCGCGAGCCGTCGGCCGTGGAGGTGGGTTCGAGCTGCTCGTTGCCGAGGAGGTGGGTGGCCTCGCTGAGGAGGTCGCGGGCGATGCCGATGAGCGTGCCGCTGCGGATCGGCGGCTGGGTGTAGAGCTGGCGCGCCGCGACCATGCACTCGGTGACGCGCTCGGTGATGCTCCAGGACAGCGACCAGCCGCGGGCCGGCGCGTCCGGGTAGACGGCGTGGATGTTGTCCCAGAGCCCCGCGCTCTCCCCGCTCCGGTTGCGGCGCTGCCAGAGGTGATCGAAGATCCGCTCGGCCAGCCGCAGCAGCCGGTCGTGGGAGGAGATGCTGCGGGACAGGGAGCACAGCTGGATGGTCCGCTTGAGCAGCTGGGCGGAGAAGTCCGGCATCGACCACTGCATGGGCGGTCCGAGCGCCTCACCGCCCTGGAGGGGCATGGCCACACCGGGGGCGTGCAGCTCGATGGCCGGGTCACCGACCTTCATGCGGCTGGTGACGCGGCCGCGTTCGGCGAGCCGTTCCATGACGTCGACGGTGCGGGTGAGGTCGTCGTCGGTGGCACGGCGGCGCACCAGGTCGTGGACGAGGATGGCGGCGACGGAGAGCGAGAAGTACTCCGACTCCTGCCGCTGGCCGGTGGTGCGCCAGGGGATGTCCTCCAGCGGCCAGCCGGCCTCCCCGAACCGGGCGATGCGCGACCAGTACTGCTGGGTGATCTCCCACCGGAGCCGCAGGGCCTCGGCGAGGCGCTGCTGTTCGACGTTGAGCAGGCCGAGGGTGAGGGTGCGCTCGGAGAAGAGGTCCTGGATGCCGTCGAGGGCGACGACGGTGAAGTAGAGGTACGGGGTGGGCTTGGCGACGCCGTCGGGCTGCGGGCCGATCTCGCTCTCGGTCTTCACCGGCGGGGCGTCCTTCACCAGGCTCCAGGCCCAGCCGCACTCGAAGAGCTGGTTGTCGTCGCCGAGGCCGTCGGCGACGTCGACACCGAGGGAGATGCTGTCCCGGATGGTGGCGCGCAGGGACCTGAAGCGGCGCTGGAACTGCTGGGCGGCGATCCGCTCGGAGACCCGGCCCTGGCCGAGGAGCCTGCAGAGGGTGCGGCCCTGGGGGGCCTCGGCGTCGAAGACGTTGACGGTGAAGGAGCGGAGCAGGCTCACCATGGCGGCGGTGAGGCGGGCCTCGGTGGCGGTCCTGAGTTCGTCGGCCATCGCCTGGACTTCGGCGCGGCGGGGCTTGCTCAGATACACCTTGAGAAAGCCGAGGGTGGCCAGGGAGAGCGTGATCGACAGGGAGAAGGAGTCGACGACACCCAACTGCCGCTGTTCCGGGGTGAGTTCGGCTTCGGAATCCCGGGCGTTGAAGTAGTGGCCCCCGGCGAAACTCGGTCTCTTGTCGTCCGTGGTGTGGGTGTTCATGAATTCGGCGACAACCGAAAGAAGCTTGGCCGGGAGCTCCAGCCGGCTGCCCGCGCCGCTGAGAACCTCCCGGACGTCACGGTCCGTGGTGTCCGGATCGTCCAGGCGGAACGCGGGGAACTCGGTGGCCGGGTACATGAGGCAGAGCAGGCGTTCGGCGTCCGCGACACTGCTGAGCCCGCCCGCGTCCCCCCAGTCCCATTCCCCGTCCGCGAATGAATAGCGGGCAATGGCCCGCCAGATGTCCAGCAATTGCTGGCGCGGTTTGATCTGCATCCCCCATACCCCTCACCCCGGGCCCGCCCCCGGACCGCCGACCGGAAAGCGGGCCGCCCTTCAATGGTGTGCGTTTATCACGATGAAACGGAACGGCGTCGGCCGCAGGCCACGATCATGCCCTCATATCCCTGGCGGAGAGGACGTTCGCCAGGAATGCCGATGCGCGTGATGTGCATGTCGCTTTCGGAATAGGGAGCCAGGCCCTCCCGTACCTGCTCCTCCTCCACACTGCAGGCCGGGAAGGATTCCCCGCCGACCGAGTAGCCCGTGGAGCCCTCCATGAAGGCGGCCGCGAAGGGCGCTCCGGGGCGCAGGCACTCCGCGAAGCGCCGCACGCCCACCCGGAACTCCTCGTGGGAGGTCGTCATCGACTCGGCCACGAAGAACATCGTGCCGATCCCCCAGCGCCGCTCGGGGAGATCGAACAGATTGCCCTGCTTGGGGCGGGCGGCCAGCCGCAGCCCCGCCCGGGGGTCCTCGATCCCGGCGTACGGCTCCACCTCGCGCAGGACGCCCCAGAAGGCGTCCCAGTTGGCCTCGTAGCCGGGCACCTGGCGCTCCAGCCACTGCACGTTGGTCAGGGCCCGCTCGAAGAGCGTGACCTCCGAGCACCAGGGGAGCAGAGTGAGCGCCGGGTACAGATTGGCGCCCGACCCGACGTCGATCCCCGGCACGGGAGCGGCCGCCGGGTGGAGCCGGAAATGGTCCCGGAAGTGATCCCGGACGATGCGGATGATCTGCTCGTCGTCGGAGCGCAGATGGCGGTAGTTGTGCTCGACGTACGCGTCGGAATCGAACGCGTTCCAGTCGGTCTCACCATTGAGCTCTTGCGATTTCCCGGGCCCGGGATCAAACGTTCTCAGAACCATCGTCCAAGCGTAGCGAGAAACCCCCGCCCGGTCTCAGCTTTGAACAAGCCATAGGGGGTTCGCGGAAGCATGGAACAGGCCCTGCCGGAGCACGGGGGGCGCGTCGGCGCAATGCGGCGTCTGGCCCGTTCCAACCTTGAACGTCCTGTTCGGTCCGGGAATCCTGGTCTGACCGCCGGCCGTCGGCCACCCCGCCGGAAGGCGCACGCCGTCCCACCGCGTTCCACCTGTACGGGTGATGACGCGTGGTCCCAGACCCTTTCACCAGGAAGTGGCGCATGACTGCTCTTTCCGGAGATCGATTACCGCTGTCCGCCGTCTCGGCCGTGTCCCTGGCCCCGGAGAGCCGGCCGCCATGGGTGAGAACGATCACCGAGGAGGACCTGCCGCCCCTCTCCCGGCTCGACGGAGAGGTCTTCGCCGAGCACGCCTACCCCTATTTCGTGCTGCGCCAGCTCTACGACCTGCACGGGGACCAGCTCCTGGTGCTGGACGACGGGGACTCCCTCGTCGGCTACGTCCTCGTCGGCACCCAGTCCGACAAGAGCCGCAGCTGGATCCTCGGCCTCGGGATCGACAGCGGGTCACGGGGCCGCGGCTTCGGGCGGCAGCTGATGGCGGAGGCCCTGCGCCGGCTGCGCGCGGAGGGGGTCGGCGAGGTCCGGCTGACCGTCGAGCCCGCCAACACCGCCGCGGTGGAACTGTACGAGTCGCTGGGTTTCGCCCGGCTCGACCACCACGAGAACTACTTCGGACCCGGCGACGCCCGGCTGGTGATGACGCTTCCGCTGCGGAGATGACACGGCGGCGGGGCGCGCTCGGCGAGGTGCCGTGCGCCCCGCCGTGCGCGGTCAGGGCCCGCCGGATCCGTCCGGATCATCCGGGGTACCCCGGGTGCCCGGGGCGTCCGGCGGGGTACCCGGGACGTCCGGCCGGACGGCATCCGGCTCCGGGGCGGGCTGCCCGGCCTCCGTTCCCTCCTCCGGGGGCGGGGGCGGCAGCGTGGTGAGCCGGCCGAGCAGCTCGCGGCAGGCCTCGTCCTCCGAGGAGAAGGCGCGCACGTCCTGGTCCCCGGAGCGCTGCCGGAGTCCCACGGCCCAGCCGTCCGGAGCGGGCCGCAGGAAGAAGTACACGTCCGAGGGGGACGGGATGTCGCGCACACCGGGGATGTCGTAGAAGGCGTCCGGCACCCGCTCCTCGCGCAGTACCCGGACCAGTTCCCGTCGGTCCACGATGCCGGTCCTCTCCTCGGGGGTGCCCGTTCCGTACGGCGGTCCTCGTCAGCCGGGCCGCCGGAGCGCCCGGGCGGCCGCGGTCCCGGGGACGGCGGTGCCGTTCACCGCCCCGAGGACGTGATACCCCGGCGGATGCCCCGGGGCGACGGGGCCGGGGCCGCCCGGCGGGATCACCCGCCCGGCGGACGGGGTGGCGGCCGGGGCCAGGGGCCGTCCGGGATGGCGCATGCGAGGTCCCGAGGTGTTCCGGTGGGATGGCTGGCACGGGCATACATCGCCGTTTTCACCGGACGGGCCGGGCGGCCCGGACCGGCGTCAACCGGTCGGAGCAGCGCCATCCCACGGGCGGGGGAAGACCACGGAACCGGACGGGGCACCCGGGCCGGGAAAGGTGCCGCGACACCCGGGCCGGGGAGCGGCGCGGGGAGGCCCGCCGGAAGGGTCCCTCAGCCGGCCGCGCGGCCGGCCGCCGGGACCAGGACGTTCTCGCTGGTGCGGCCGGCCAGGTAGTCGTCGATGTTGCCGACGGTGGTCTCGACGATCTGGGCGGTGGCGTCGCGGGTGTAGTACGCCTGGTGGGAGGTGACCAGGACGTTGCTGAAGGTCATCAGCCGGGCCAGGGTGTCGTCGGTGACCACGTCGAGCGACTTGTCCAGGTAGAAGAGCCCGGCCTCGGCCTCGTAGACGTCCAGCCCGACGCCCGTGAAGCGGCCCGCCTTCAGCTGCTCGATGAGAGCGCCGGTGTCGACGAGCCCGCCGCGGCTGGTGTTGACGAGGATCGCGTCGTCCTTCATGACGGACAGGCCGTGCCGGTCCAGCAGATGCTCGGTCGCCGGCAGCAGCGGCACGTGGAGGCTGACGAGGTCGGCCTCGGCGAGCAGCTCGGGCAGGTCCTCGCGGTACTCCATGCCCAGCTCGGTGCAGGCCGGGTTCTCCGCGATGTCCCAGCCGAGCAGCTTCATCCCGAAGCCGTGGGCGATGCGCGCGAAGCATTCGCCGATCTTGCCGGTGCCGATCACCCCGGCGGTGCGGCCGTGCAGGTCGCGGCCCATCAGCCCGTCGAGGCGGAAGTCGAAGTCGCGGGTGCGGGTGGCGGCCCGGACCACGCGCCGGTTGACGGCCATGGCCAGGGTCCAGGCGAACTCGGCGACGGAGTACGGGGAGTAGTGGGAGACCCGGGCGACCGTCATGCCGAGCTCGGCGGCGACCTCCAGGTCGATGTTGTTGAAGCCGGTGGCCCGCTGGGCGATCATCCGGGTGCCGCCCGCGGCGAGGGTGCGCAGCACCGAGGCGTCGAGCTGGGCGTTGACGCTGACGCTGATGATCTCGTGGTCGGCGGCGATGGGGGCGGTGTCCCGGTTGAGGAAGACGTCCACACAGCGGACGGTGTGCCGGCCGGTGAAGGCCCGCTCGATCATCGGCTTCTCATCGTTCTGGACGCCGAAGGCGAGGATGTCCACGATTCTCCCGGTACGAGCACACAGCTGCTGACGACAACGCCTTCGATGCTACTAGCCGTCCGGGAAGAGGCCGTGGCCCGCCGGGAGGGATCCGGGGCGGGAGGCGCCGGGACGGGCCGCGGTGACGGCCCGTCGCTCCGGCCGGGCGCCGCCCGCCCGCCCCGGGGTGGTGGGGGCGGGCGGCGCCTCCGGACCGTCAGCCGAAGAAGACGCCCGCCTCGGCGTACAGTTCCGGGCTCACGGTCTTGAGCCTGGCCGTCGCGTCGTGGATGGGCACCCGCACGATGTCGGTACCGCGCAGGGCGACCATCTTGCCGAAGTCCCCGTCCCGGACGGTCTCGATGGCGTGCAGCCCGAAGCGGGTGGCGAGCCAGCGGTCGTACGCGCTGGGGGTGCCGCCGCGCTGGACGTGGCCGAGGACGGTGGTGCGCGCCTCCTGGCCGGTGCGGGCCTCGATCTCCTTGGCCAGCCACTCGCCGACGCCCGACAGCCGGACGTGGCCGAAGGCGTCCTGCGAGCCGTCCTTGAGGACCATGTCGCCGTCGAGGGGCATGGCCCCCTCGGAGACCACCACGATCGGGGCGTAGCGGATCTTGAACCGGGACTCCACCCAGGCGCACACCTTCTCCAGGTCGAAGCGCTGCTCCGGGATGAGGATGACGTTGGCACCGCCGGCGAGACCGGAGTGCAGCGCGATCCAGCCGGCGTGACGGCCCATCACCTCGACGACCAGCACCCGCATGTGGGACTCCGCGGTGGTGTGCAGCCGGTCGATCGCCTCGGTGGCGATGTTGACGGCCGTGTCGAAGCCGAAGGTGTAGTCGGTGGCGGAGAGATCGTTGTCGATGGTCTTCGGCACGCCGACGCAGTTGACGCCGTAGTCGTCGGCGAGTCGGGCCGCGACCCCGAGGGTGTCCTCCCCGCCGATGGCGATGAGCGCGTCGACCTCCAGCTTCGCCAGATTCTCCTTGATCCGGCGGATGCCGTGCTCGGCCTTGAGCGGATTGGTCCGCGAGGAGCCGAGAATGGTCCCGCCGCGCGGCAGGATGCCGCGCACCGCCGGGATGTCGAGCGGAACCGTGTCGGCCTCCAGAGGACCCCGCCAGCCGTCGCGGAACCCGACGAATTCGTACCCGTACTCCTGGACGCCTTTGCGGACGACGCCCCGGATCACGGCGTTCAGTCCGGGGCAGTCACCGCCACCGGTCAGTACTCCGACCCGCATGGGATCTTCCCTTCGTGATCATTCTCCGTAGTCGCGCCATTACGCGCTCACGGTAGTAGTGATCCAGATCACAGGGGATGGGAGCAATCGGTCGATTTCGCACTTTCCCGGGGAGACCGGTCCCCGGCTTCACCCGGATGGAGTGACGGACGGGGATGGCGGGCGGGGAGCCGGAGGGGCCGCCGGCCGGAACCGACGGGGCGTCAGGCCTCGTCGAGGCCGCGCTCGATGGCGTAGCGCACGAGCTCCACCCGGTTGTGGAGCTGGAGTTTGCCCAGGGTGTTCTGGACGTGGTTCTGCACCGTGCGGTGCGAGATGACCAGCCGTTCGGCGATCTGCTTGTACGAAAGGCCCTTGGCGACGAGCCGCAGGACCTCGGTCTCCCGGTCCGTCAGCCGGGGGGCGTCCGGGGCGCCGGCGGAGGGCGGCTCCGGCTCGGACGCCAGCCGCCGGTACTCGCCGAGCACCAGCCCGGCCAGGCCCGGGGTGAACACCGGGTCGCCGGCCGCGGTCCGGGCCACCGCGTCCAGCAGCTCCCCGGCCCCCGCGGACTTGAGCAGATAGCCGGTGGCGCCCGACTTCACCGCCTCCAGCACGTCCGCGTGCTCACCGCTGGCCGAGAGCACCAGCACCCGCAGCCCCGGCTGCGAGCCGACGAGCTGCCGGCAGACCTCGACCCCCGGCAGCCCGGGCAGGTTGAGGTCGAGGACCAGGACGTCCGGCCTCGCGGCACGGGCCCGCCGCACCGCCTGCGGGCCGTCCCCGGCGGTGGCGACCACGGTGTGCCCGGCCGCCGCCAGGTCGCGCGCGACCGCGTCCCGCCACATCGGGTGGTCGTCGACCACCATCACCCTCACCGGCGCCGGTTCCGTCGTCATCGGCTCTCACTCCCCCGTGCTGTCCGCGGTATCCGCAGCTCGACTTCCGTGCCCTGCCCGGGTACGGACAGCAGCTCGGCGCTGCCGCCCAGTTCGCGCAGCCGGCCGCGGATGGAGAGGGCGACGCCGAGCCGCCCCTCCCGCTCCGCGTCCGCGAGGCGTCCCTCCGGGATGCCCGGGCCGTCGTCCCGGACGGTGACGATCACCTCGCCCGGCTCGTCCTCCAGCAGGATCCACGCCCGCGCGTCCGCGCCCGCGTGGCGGTCCACATTGTCCAGGGCGGCACCCACGGCGGCGGCCAGTTCCTCCGCCGCGCGCGTCTCCAGCAGGACGGGCGCGCCCGGCTCGGCGAAGGAGACACGGGAGTTCGCACAGGCGGCGAGCAGGGTCCGCAGATCACGGCTCCCGTCCGCCGCACCCGTGGACGCACCCCCCGAGGACGGACCGGCGGGCTCCGGTGCGCCGTCACCGCCCTCCGCGGCCGGGGAGCCGGCCGGGCCGGGGCGCGGCTCCCCGCCGCCCCGGGAGGCCTGCTCGGGGGAGCGCCGGGCCGCGGGGACGAGGCCGCCGGCCACCAGGGTGCGCAGCGCCACCTCCTGTTCGCCCGCCATCCGCCCCAGCTCGGCCGCCTCGCCGCCGATCTCCGCCCCGCGCCGCTGCACCATCGCGAGCACCTGGAGCACGCTGTCGTGGATGTCGCGGGCCAGCCGCTCCCGTTCGCGGGTGGCGGCGTCGACCTCCAGGGCCCGGGCGAGGGTGCGCTCACTGGCCCGGGCCACCTCCACCACGTAGCCGATGGCGACGCTGGCGATCCAGACCAGCAGAACGTTGTGCATGGTGTCCTGGGCGGGCGTGCCGCGCTCGATCAGATTGGCGACGCCGACGACCGCGGAGACGACCGCCGCCCAGCGCCAGCCGCCCTTGAGGGCGAAGCCCAGCACCGCGCCGGCCGTCCAGATGGACGGCAGGGTGGGGCCACCGGCGGCGATGCGCTCCGCGGTGTCGACGACGGGCGTCAGCAGGATGCCGGCGACCGCCACGGTCAGGTCGGCGACCAGGAACCGCAGGGTGCAGCGCTCGGCGGAGGAGACCCGGCCGGCGGTCGCCAGCGTCCACACCGCCAGCACGGCGAGATAGGCGGCGGCGCCGAGCGGGCGGGCGTACTCGTCGTGGTCGTAGCCGAAGAGGGCGATGGCGTAGGCCATGGTCAGCACGCGGTAGCCGGTCAGCGCCCGCCAGAGCGGCTGCTCCACGGACATCCGGGGCCGGCTCCGCCCGCCGGAGGGTCCGCCCTCCCCGGCCGCGCCCTCCCGGGCCGCCGTCCCGCCGCCGGGCCGAACGCGTGACCGCAGACTCGGTGCCATCTCCCCAACCCCCCTCACCCGGGACGGATCACGCCCCGGAATCCCCCGGTGCGCCGGTCTCTTCGGCGCCCCCGGCCCCGCGCTCCCCCTCGGCCCGCCGGGCGCTCTCCGCGCCGGGCGCCGCCTTCTCCTCGTCCTTCCGCCGCTTCGCCGCCTCGGCGAGCTGCCGCTTGGCGACGTTGGCGTAGACGTCGACGTACTCCTGGCCGGACAGCTTCATGATCTCGTACATGATCTCGTCGGTCACCGAACGGAGGATGAACCGGTCGCTCTCCATGCCGTGGTAGCGGCTGAAGTCCAGCGGCCTGCCGATCCGTATCCCGGGGCGCATCAGCTTCGGTATGACCTTCCCCGGCGGCTGGATCTTCTCCGTGTCGATCATGGCGACGGGGATCACCGGGGCCCCGGTGGCGAGGGCGATCCGCGCGACACCGGGCTTGCCGCGGTAGAGCCGTCCGTCCGGTGAGCGGGTGCCCTCCGGGTAGATCCCGAACAGCTCGCCGCTCTCGATCACCCCGGCGCCGCTGCGCACCGCCGCCTCCCCCGCGGCGCGCCCGCCCGAGCGGTCCACCGGCAGCTGGCCGACGCCCTTGAAGAAGGCGGCGGTCAGCCTGCCCTTGACCCCGGGCGAGGTGAAGTACTCCGCCTTGGCGATGAAGGTGACCTTCCGGTCCACCATGGCGGGGAAGAAGAAGGAGTCCGAGAAGGAGAGATGGTTGCTGGCGAGGATCGCCGGGCCCTCCGCCGGGATGTTCTCCAGCCCTTCCGCCCAGGGACGGAAGGCGAGTTTCAGCGTCCCGCCGATGGACAGCTTCATTGCGCCGTAAAGCAACCGAGGACCTCCTGTGTGTGCGGCACGACTCTAGCCTGCCGCCGCGGGCGTTCCGGCCCGGAGGCGGTCGGCGGACCTACCCGGTACCGGCGCCGTCGCGTACGGTGAAAACCGGCCGTGCCCACCGGCCCGGCATCACCCGGCAGCCCCTGCCGGACCTCGCGAAACGACGACGAACAGGAGACCTCCGGTGCAGGTCCTCCCCGGAGCCGAACCGTTCCACCACGAGGGCGGGGACATCGGTGTCCTGCTCTGCCACGGCTTCACCGGTTCCCCGCAGTCCATGCGCCCCTGGGCCGACTTCCTCGCCGGGCGCGGATACACCGTGTCCCTGCCGCTGCTGCCCGGCCACGGCACCCGCTGGCAGGACATGCAGCTGACCGGCTGGCAGGACTGGTACGCCGAGGTCGACCGGGGCCTGCGCGGCCTCACCGCCCGGTGCCGGCAGGTCTTCGTCTGCGGCCTCTCCATGGGCGGCGCTCTCGCGCTGCGGCTGGCCGCCAAGCACGGCGACGAGATCAGCGGGATCGTCGTGGTCAACCCCGTGAACCGGGTGCACGGGCTGTCGGCGTACGCGCTGCCCGTCGCCCGCCATCTGGTGCGCACCACCAAGGGCCTGGCGAGCGACATCGCCAAGGGCGGCGTCCAGGAGGCCGCCTACGACCGGGTGCCGCTGCACGCCGCGCACTCCCTGCGCCGCTTCCTGCGGCTGCTCGACGGCGAACTGCCGCAGGTCACCCAGCCGTTGCTCCTGCTGCACAGCGCGCGGGACCATGTGGTCTCCCCGGCCGACTCCGCCCGCATCCTCAGCCGGGTCTCGTCCACGGACGTCACCGAGACCCTGCTGGAGCGCAGCTACCACGTGGCCACGCTCGACTACGACGCCGAGCGGATCTTCCAGGACTCCCACGACTTCATCGGCCGGCTCGTGGCGGACGGCACCGAGCGGGAAGGGACGGCGACCGGTGGCTGAACGCGGTACCGGCACCGGGCACGAGGACGGCCCCGAACCGTTCGACGAGGAGGCCGCCTGGGCGGCGATCGTCGCCGGGTACGGCGACGAACCGGAGTTCCCGGGGGACGACCCGCCCGCGCGGGAGCCGGCGCCCGGGCCCGGGGCGCTGCCCGGCTTCCTGGAGACGGAGAAGCCGCTCAAGCCGTTCCCGGCCGGGGCGGAGCCCGAGCCGGGGACGCCGGCGCGCGGCGGCGCGGACCGGGGACCCGTACGGCGGGAGTCCGGGCCCGCGGGGACGGAGCCGTCGGATACCGCCGGGGAGGCGGGGACGTCCGGGGCGGAGGGCGCGGGCTCCGGCTCCGCGGACCGCTCCGGTGCCACCGGCCGGCCCGGGGCCCCGGCCTCCCCCGGTTCCGGGCCGGCGGCCGGGGCGGACCGGCCGCTGGGGTCGAGCGTCATCTTCCCGGCCGGCACGGGCCCCCGGGACTGGAGCCCGCGTGAGCCCGCCGGGGACGGGGGCGCGGAAGGCGGAGAGGGCGGGGACGAGGACCACTTCGTACCGCCCGAGCCGCCGCCGCTCCCGGAAGCCGACACCCCCACCAAGTTCGCCTGGCTCGCGGTGCTCGGCGGACCGCTGCTGCTGATCGTCACCGTGCTGGCCCAGCAGCCGGTCACCTGGTGGATCGCGACCCTCGGGGTCGGCGGTTTCCTGGGCGGCTTCGCGACCCTCGTCGCCCGGATGCGGGAGGACGACGAGGAGGACGACGACCCCGGCCGGGGCGCCGTCGTCTGACTCCCGGGCCGGCCCGCCGGAGAATCCGTAATCGCGGCGGACGGGCGCCTTCCGAAAACGGCCCTCCGGGCCTACGGTGTTCTCCGAAGGCCTCCGTGCGATCGAGGTGGGTACCTCCGTCGCACGGGGGTCTTCGCCAGTTCCGGGGCCCCTCCGCGCCAACCGCCGCACCGGCGGGGCGTGTTCAGCCGCGCGCCGGTGCCCCGCGGTGCCGGGCGCCGGGTCCGGCGGGGATCCGGAGGGCGGCCAGAACGGGGAGATGGTCCGTGGCGGCCCGGAGATCGGCGTGGCTGACGCCGTCGAGCTCCAGGGGCACCCCGCAGCCCAGGATCTCCACGCCCTCCGTGGCCAGCACCGCGTCGATGCGCTGGTGCGGATCGGCGGGGGTCGAGGTGTACTCGCCGCCCCACGGGGCCTCGGCCCAGGCGTCCCGCAGCCCGCCGGTGAGCCTGCGGAACGCGCGCCCGCCCGGACGGTCGTTGAGGTCGCCGCCGACGACCGCGTTCGCCACACCCGCCTCCCGCGTCTGCCGGTCCAGGACGTCCAGCAGCATCCCGGCCTGCGCCTCGCGCTCGGCCGCCGCCAGGCTGAGGTGGCAGCTCGCCGCCACCAGCCGTGCGTCCCCGAACCGCAGGACCGCGGTGGCGAAGCCGCGCCGGTGCAGTCCCGGGGTGAGCGGCAGCAGGATGTCCTCGGTGCGCTCCACCCGGGCGCGGAGCGAGGAGAGGATCAGCGGGCCGGTGGCGGTGGCCCCGCCTGTGACGTACACCAGCTCCGCGGCGCGGGCGAGCCGCGCCACCGACTTGCGCCAGCGGAAGAACCGCGGCGCCTCCTGGATCAGGACGAGATCGGGGGCGCAGGCCCGGATGACCCGGGCCAGCGCCTCCCGGTCGTCGCGCAGCGAGCGGACGTTGTAGCTGAGCACGCGGATCACGGCGGAGCCGTCCCCCTCGGTGCGGGAGGCGGGGAGAGCGGCCGGGCCGTCCGAGTCCGTGCCACCGGTGCGGGGGCCGTGCTCCGCCCCGTCCGTCCCGTCCGTCTCCGCCGCGCTCACCCGCTCGGTCCTCTCAGCCGGTCAGCCCTGGCGCGCCAGGTCGGCGGCGCCCACCAGACCGGCCTTGCCGCCGAGCTGCGCGGCGAGCACCTGGGCGTGCGGCCGCCACTGGCTGCCGACCAGCCAGCGCCGGAACGACTTGCGGATCGGGTCCAGGACCAGATCGCCCTCGTCCGAGACGCCGCCGCCGATGATGAAGGCGGAGGGGTCGAAGAGCGAGGCCAGATCGGCCAGCCCCGCGCCCGCCCAGCGGGCGAGCTCGCGGAACGAGTCGACGGCGACCGGGTCGCCCCGCCGCGCCGCCTGGCTGACGTGCCGGCCTTCGATGCCCTCGGGCGTTCCGTCGCCGAGCGACAGCAGGATCCCGGCGTTCTCGGGGGTGGCCACGGAGCGCTGGCGGGCGTAGCGGACGAGGGCCCGCCCGGAGGCGTACTGCTCCCAGCAGCCCTGGCTGCCGCAGCCGCACAGCAGGCCGTCCGGGACGACCCGGACGTGGCCGAACTCGCCGGCGACGCCGAAGCGGCCCCGGCGCAGCTTGTTCCCGATGATGACGCCGCCGCCGAGGCCGGTGCCGAGCGTGATGCAGATGACGTCGTCGTGGCCCGCGCCGGCGCCGAACTTGTACTCGCCCCAGGCGGCGGCGTTGGCGTCGTTCTCGACGACGACCGGGAGCCCCACCCGCTGCTCGACCTTGTCCTTGAGCGCCTCGTGGCGCCAGTTGATGTTGGGGGCGAAGAGTACGGTGGCCCGCTTGTCGTCGACGTAGCCGGCCGCGCCGATGCCGACGGCCGTGATCTCGTGGCCGGTGCTGACCGTGCGGACCGCTTCCGCGATGGCGTCGATGACGCCCTCGGAGGTCGGTGGGGTCGCGACCTTGCACGTCTCGAGAATCGAGCCCTCTTCGTCGACCACGCCAGCTGCGATCTTCGTGCCGCCGATGTCGACGCCGATGGTGAGTCCCATGTATCCCTCAGTTGTCCGGTCGATCCCCGCTGCGTGACCAACCGTACCGGAGCTGTGGTCAGTCGAGGTCGATGCGCCCGCTTCCGGACGGACCCCCCGGGTCCTCCGGTCCCCCGCCGCTGTCTCCGTCCGCGCTGTCCGCGTCCGTCCCACGGCTCCTCGGGTCCGCGGTGCCCCGGGTCCAGTCGCTCTCCTGGCGCTCGACGGCGGAGCGGTAGGCGGCGAGCAGCTCGGAGCCGGCGGCGGCGAGGTGGTCGAAGACGTCCGGGTTGCGCTCCACGACCGGCTCCACGGCGGCCTTCGCCCGGTTCACCAGCTGCTGGACGGCGCTCTGCGCGGCCAGGCCGGCGACCGGGAGCTGGAGCGAGGAGAGCTTGTCCGCGACGGCGTCGGCCAGTTTGAGCAGTTCCTCGGCGGCGCTGCCGGGCGGCCGGCCCTCCTGGGCGCGGCGGCGCGCCTTCTCGGCGGCGAGGTCCTCGGCACAGGCCGTGGACCAGGCGTCGGCGTCGGGGGCCGCCCCGGTGGCCGGGGTCCCGGCGGGCTCGGTGGCCGGGTGCTCGGTGGGATCGCTCATTGCGGGCTCCTGCTGCGGGATCGGCGGTCAGGCGCCTCGGCGGACGCCCCCGCCTCCGACGGTACCGGAACCGCCGCCGGTGGCCGTCTCCCCGGCCCGGCCCGGGGCCCGGTGACGGCCCCGGCGTCAGGGCCGCGGCGGCGGGCCGGCGGACGCCGGCTCAGGGAGTGCGGGGCCACAGACCGGGCTCGGGCACGAAGCGGACCCGCAGCTCGCCGTCGGACAGTCCGGCCCCGGACACGGTGCAGCGGCGCAGCGCCGACGGCAGCGGGACGATACGGCGGAACGGGCCCGCGGCGACCATCAGTTCGTCCCCGCGCCGCACCAGTTCGAGGTCGCCGCGCTCGGCTCCGGCCAGCGGGATGCGCCAGACCAGCACGCCCTCCTCCGCCCGCCGGTCCTCCACGGTCCAGGCCGGGGCGCCCGGGCCCGGTACGGCGCCGTTCGGGGCCCCGGGGCCCGGGGTCCCGCATCCGGGGGCCGCCGGTGCGCCGGGAAGGTGCTCCGGGGGGCCCGGCCGGTGTGCGAGGGCGTCGGCCAGGACGGCCAGGTCCTCCGGACCGCGCGGTTCGCGGCCGAGGTGCGGCAGTTCGTACAGGGCCGTGCCGGTGTCCGGGTCCGCCCACTCCTCGTCGAGGGCTTTCAGGGCGGTCTGCTGCTCGCCGGAGAGGGCCGCGAGCCAGGGGTCGGCCGAGCCGGTGGGCAGCACCTTGCCGGCGATGACCGCGTCGACGCGGTGGCCGTGCAGGGCGAGTCCCGGGCGGAGGCGGCGGAGCGCGTCCACGGCCGCCGGGCCCGGCTCGGCCACCAGCCGCAGCGTGGTCGTCGGGGCGCCCAGCACCTCGCGCGCGGCGGCGAGTTCGGCCCGGGCCCGGTCGGCGGCCCCGTAGAGCCAGGGGGCGGGCATGGGCACCCCGGCGAGCTGGGCCAGCACCGGCCGCAGTGCGCGGGCAGCCTGCCGGCTCGGGGGCAGCAGGCGGTCCAGGTACCAGCTCAGCTGTTCGGGGAGCGCCAGGACGGCCAAGGTCTCCTGGGCGGGCGGCAGATCGACGACCACGAGGTCCCAGGCGTCCGGGAGCCCGTCCTCCGCCGCCGGGTGTTCCGCCGGGTGTTCCCCCGCGGAGGCGGGGGCGGACGCGGACCCGGGGGCCGCGGCCGGGAGGTCGCGGACCGCGCGGAGCGCGCGGAGGACGGCGAGCCGCCCGGCGCCCGGCAGGACGGCGAGTTCGTCCGGGTGGAGGGGTGCGGCGCCCAGCAGGTCGAGCACGGGCCCGCCGCGCTCCTGGAGGGCGAGGACGTGTTCGCGGAGGTGTTCGTCGCCCTCGACCCGGGCCGCCCAGAGGCCGGGCGCGGCGGGGACGGGCGCGGTCCAGGGGGCGGCCGCCGGGGCGTGCGGCGCCGGTCCGCGCTCCGGGGCGCGGGTGGCCGCGGCGGGCGGCGGCAGCGTGCGGCCGAGCACCGTGTCCAGAGGGCCGGGCCGGCCGGTGGTCAGCAGCAGAACGCGCTGCCCGCGCCGGGCCGACGCGAGGGCGGAGGCCGCGGCGGCGGTGGTGCGTCCCGCCCCTCCGGGGCCGGTCACCAGGACCGTGCGGACGAGGGTGCTCGCCACCTCAGGCCTGCGCGCCGCTCTCGACGCGCTTCTTCAGACCGGCGAGAGCCCGGTCGATGATGACCTTCTCCGCCTTGCGCTTGATCATTCCGAGCATGGGGATCTTGACGTCGACGGTCAGCTGGTACGTCACCTCGGTGCGGGCGCCCCCGTCGGCCGGCGTCAGCCGGTAGGTGCCGTCGAGGGAGCGCAGCATCTGCGACTTCACCAGTGTCCAGCTCACCTCGTTCTCGCCGGTCCAGGTGTAGGCGAGGGTGTGGTCGTCCTTGATCGCCCCGGCGTCGAGCACCAGCCGGACCTGCTCGGCACGGCCGCGGTCGTCCTTGGCCAGCACCTCGGCCTCCTTGACCTCCCCGGTCCACTCCGGGTAGCGGTCGAAGTCGGAGATCACCGACATGACCTCGCCCGGTGCCGCCTCGATCATGATGTTCGAGCTGGTGTGTTCCGCCATCGCGGTGGCTCCTTCACTGCGGTCGGCTCCGGCCTGCGCCCCTGCCGGTGAAGGCTACCGCGCGCCGGAACGGGTCCGGCGGGCCCCTCCCTCCGGTCGGCGGCCGCTCTCCGCCCGCCCGGGGACGCCCGGGGACGCCCGGGGACGCCCGGGGACGCCCGGCGGGCCGCCGTTCGCCGCCGGTCACCACTCCAGCGCCCACGGCGTCCCGGTCGCGGCGAAATGGCCGACGTTGACGCATTCCGTGGCGCCGACGCGCATCCGGCGCACCAGCGGCTGGTGCACGTGCCCGAACAGCGCGTAGCGCGGCCGCGTCGCGCGGATCGCCTCCAGCAGGGCCGGGCTGCCCCGTTCGAAGCGGCGGGCCACGGTGTCGTAGCAGAGTGCGGGGACCTCCGGCGGGATGTGCGAGCAGAGCACGTCCACCTCGCCGAGGGCGGCGACCTTCGCGGCGTAGGTCTCCTCGTCGATCTCGTACGGGGTGCGCATCGGGCTGGGCAGCCCGCCGCCGACGAAGCCGAAGACCAGGCCGCCGATCTCGGTCCGCTCGCCGTCGAGCACGCTGACCCCGTGCGCGCCCGCGTACTCCGGCCAGAGGGCCGGGATGTCGACATTGCCATAGGTGGCGTACGTGGGCCGCGGAAAGGCGGGGAACAGCTCGGCGTACTGCTCGCGCACCGCGGACTCGATGACGCGGCGGCGCTCCTCCTCCCCGCCGGCGAGCCCGGCCCACAGCCGGGCGCCGAGCTCGCGGGCCTCCCGGAAGCGCCGGTCGGTGCGGAGTTCCACGATCCGCTCGGCGTTCTCCGTGCCGAAAAGCCGCGGAAATATCCCTCTGGAACGATCCGCGTAGTCCAGGAACAGCACGAGGTCGCCGAGGCAGACCAGGGCGTCCGCGCCGTCGCCCGCCCTGGCGAGGTCCGCGCTGTTCCCGTGCACGTCACTGACCACATGGACTCGCATGCGGTGGACCCTACGCCGTCCGTACCCCACCGGGGAGACGGCCGCGACCTGCGGCTCCCCACGGGCGGCGGGGGGACTCGACTAGGCTTCGAGCACCAACCCCGCACCGCGGCCCGGTATGTGTGACACGTAAAACATCTGGGCGGCCCCCCCTACCGGGGAGCCGATACCGGTGGGTAACGTCCGGGGTCGTCGTCCCCTTCCCCCATTCCCCCACATCAAGGACCGCGGCCGCGGCAGCACGCCGGTTACGACGTGGCAGCACCGGCGCCCTATGAGGAGCAGCAGTCTTGCGCGAGTTCAGCCTTCCGGCCCTGTACGAGGTCCCCGCGGACGGAAACCTGACGGATCTCATCCGCCGCAACGCCGCGCTCCATCCCGAGGTCGCCGTCCTCGCGCGGAAGCGGGACGGCCGCTGGGAGGACGTCACCGCGAAGGACTTCCTGGCCGAGGTTCGCGAGACCGCCAAGGGCCTCATCGCCGCCGGGGTACGCCCCGGCGACCGCGTCGCCCTGATGTCCCGCACCCGCTACGAGTGGACCCTGCTGGACTTCGCGATCTGGAGCGCGGGCGCCGTCAGCGTCCCCGTCTACGAGACCAGCTCGCCCGAGCAGATCGCCTGGATCCTCAGCGACTCCGGCGCCGTGGCCTGCCTCGTCGAGACCGACGCGCACGCCGGCGCCGTCAACTCCGTACGGGACCGGCTGCCCGAGCTGCTGCACGTCTGGCAGATCGAGCGCGACGCCGTGGGACAACTGCGCGGCCAGGGCGCCGGGATCACCGACGCGGAGGCCGACGAGCGGTCCGCGCTGGCGGACGCCGACTCGCCCGCCACCATCGTCTACACCTCCGGCACCACCGGCCGCCCCAAGGGCTGTGTGCTGACGCACCGCAACTTCTTCGCCGAGGCGGGCAACGTCGTGGAGCGGCTGCGCCCGCTGTTCCGCACCGGTGAGTGCTCCGTCCTGCTCTTCCTCCCGGTCGCCCATGTCTTCGGCCGGCTGGTCGAGATCGCCGCCGTCCTCGCGCCGATCCGCCTCGGCCACTGTGCCGACATCAAGAACCTCACCGACGAACTCGCCTCCTTCCGGCCGACGATGGTGCTCGGCGTGCCGCGCGTCTTCGAGAAGGTCTACAACTCCGCCCGCGCCAAGGCCCAGGCCGACGGCAAGGGCGGGATCTTCGACAAGGCCGCGGACGCCGCCATCGCCTACAGCCGCGCCCTGGACACGCCCTCCGGGCCCTCGCTGGGCGTGCGGATCAAGCACAAGGCCTTCGACAAGCTCGTCTACGGCAAGCTCCGTTCGGTGCTCGGCGGCCGCGCGCGGCACGCCATCTCCGGCGGCGCCCCGCTCGGCGAGCGGCTCGGCCACTTCTACCGCGGTATCGGCTTCACGGTCCTGGAGGGCTACGGCCTCACCGAGTCCTGCGCCGCGACGGCGTTCAACCCCTGGGACCGGCAGAAGATCGGCACGGTCGGCCAGCCGCTGCCCGGCTCGGTCGTCCGGATCGCCGACGACGGCGAGGTGCTGCTCCACGGCGAGCACATCTTCACCGGCTACTGGAACAACGAGGCCGCGACCCGCGAGGCGCTCTCCGACGGCTGGTTCCACACCGGCGACATCGGCACCCTCGACGAGGACGGCTATCTCGCGATCACGGGCCGCAAGAAGGAGATCATCGTGACGGCCGGCGGCAAGAACGTCGCCCCCGCAGTCATCGAGGACCGCATCCGGGCCCACGCGCTGGTCGGCGAGTGCATGGTCGTCGGTGACGGCCGCCCCTTCGTCGGCGCGCTCATCACCCTGGACGAGGACTTCCTGCCGCGCTGGCTGGAGGACCACGGCAGGCCCGCCGGCACGACGGCCGCCACGCTGCGGGACGACCCGGAGCTGCTGGCCGACGTCCAGAAGGCCGTGGACGACGGCAACGCGGCCGTGTCGAAGGCCGAGTCGGTCCGCAAGTTCCGCATCCTCCCGGCCCAGTTCAGCGAGGAATCCGGGCACGTCACGCCGTCCATGAAGCTGAAGCGGGCCGTCGTGGCGAAGGATTTCGCGCACGAGATCGAGGCCCTCTACACGAAGTAGCCTCCGGCCCGGTTCCGCCGGGCCGGGCGGTCCGGGGTCCGGCCCCGGCCCGCCCCAGGCCGTCCGACGACGCGACGAGCGGAGCGGGCGGTGCCGGATTCCGGCCGGGGCGCCCGCCGGGGCACCTCCGGCCCGGACGGGACGGCGCGGACCTCACGGTCCTCCGCTCCGGCCCCGGCCCCGGCCCCGCGCCTTCGCGGCCGGCCGGCACCCCCCGGGAAGGGCCCCGCCCCCGACGTACGTTCCGCGCCGTGCCCCGGGCCGGGCGGGCGTCAGAGCAGCGAGGCCAGACGGTCCGCCAGCAGGTCGCGGCGCCAGCGCTCCTCGATCCAGGCGCGCCCCCGCTCCCCCATCCGCCGCCGCAGTGCCGGATCCCGCAGCAGCGTCACGATTCGCTCCGCCGCGTCCGGCACGGACTCCCCGCGCACCACCCAGCCCGTCTCCCCGTCCAGGACCGCGTCCGGCGCCCCGCCCGAGTCCCCCGCCACCACCGGGAGCCCCGTCGCCGAGGCCTCCAGGTAGACGATGCCGAGCCCTTCGACGTCCAGCCCGCCCCGCCGGGTGCGGCAGGGCATCGCGAAGACGTCCCCCGCGCCGTAGTGGGCCGGCAGTTCCTCCCACGGCACCGAGCCGGTGAAGAGCACCGAGTCCGCCACCCCGCAGCCGTCCGCGAGCTTCTCCAGGTCCTTGCGGTACGGGCCGCCGCCCACGATCAGCAGCATCGTGTCCGGTACGGCCGCCAGGATCGCCGGCATCGCCCGGATCAGCGTGTCCTGCCCCTTGCGCGGGACGAGCCGCGACACGCACACCACCACGGGACGGCCGGTGAGCCCCAGCCGCGCCCGGATCTCGTCGCCCCCCGAGCCCGGGTGGAAGGTCTTCTCGTCGACCCCCGGCGGCAGTTGCACCATGCGGGCCGCCGCCTCCGGGGTGAGCGCGGCGGCGATCCGGGAGCGGGTGTACTCCCCCAGATACGTCATCGTGTCGGTACCCTCGCCGATCCTGCGCAGCAGCCGCCTTGCGGCGGGCAGCTGGGCCCAGCCGGCCTCGTGCCCGTGCGTGGTAGCGACCAGGCGGCGGGCGCCGGCCCCGCGCAGCGCCGGCGCCATCAGCCCGAGCGGGGCGGCGGCGCCGAACCACACCGAGGTGCAGTCGTGCTCCCGCAGCAGCTCCGCGGCGCGGCGGGCCACGCGCGGGGTGGGCAGCAGCATGCTCGTGCGGTCCCGGACGACGGGGAACGGCTGCTCCGCGTCGAACCGGGCCACCTCGCTGCCGTCCTTCCAGGTGGAGGCGTAGACGACGAGGCGGGCCGGGTCCAGGCGCAGCGCCATGCTGTGCAGGAAGGACTGGATGCCGCCGGGACGGGGCGGGAAGTCGTTCGTGACGATCAGGGTCTTGTCCATCCCGGCCGACAGTACCGGGTGGCCCGCCGCGTGCTCCGGGGTGCTCCGGGGTCCCCCCGGGGCGGGCCCAGGGGCGCCTGCGGCGCCGTCTCCCGGGGACGGGAGGGAGCGCGGCCCGGGGGACGGCCCCCGGGAGGGACGGACCGGGGGCGGAGACGGTGCGGGGCCCGGGGCGCCGGGCGCGGGCGCCGTACCGGGGAGCCCGCCCCCGAGGCACTGGTTGGACGGCAAACGGGCGGGTGGGAGGGCAGCACCCGCGCGCAGCGCGGAAACCGGGGAGTACGGGCCGACGGCGGGAAGACCCGACCCCGGCCTCGCCGGACCCGCCCCCGGGCGAGAACCCCGCACACACCTGCGAAACCGCGCAGAACGTCACGAACCCCCGCGGAACCCCGCGGAACCCGCAGCGGCGCCTCAGCCAAGCCGGCTCTCCGCGTACGCGCGGGGGGCCCGGGGGACGGTCCCAGGGGACGGACCCGGGAGGGACGGACCGGGGGCGGAGACGGTGCGGGGCTCGGGCGCCGGGCTGGGGAGCCTGCCCCCGAGGCACCGCTGTACGGCAAACGGGCGGGTGGGAGGGCAGCACCCGCGCGCAGCGCGGAAACCGGGGAGTACGGGCCGACGGCGGGAAGACCCGACCCCGGCCTCGCCGGACCCGCACCCCGGGCGAGAACCCCGCACACACCTGCGAAACCGCGCAGAACGTCACGAACCCCCGCGGAACCCCGCGGAACCCGCAGCGGCGCCTCAGCCGAGCCGGCTCTCCGCGTACGCGCGCCAGCGCGCCGTGAAGGCGGCGGGGCCGAGGCCCAGCTGCTCGCGGAGGGCGGCCTCCAGGGCCCGGGACCGGTCGGGGCCGGCCTCGCCCACCGCCCGGTAGAAGGAGACCAGCGTCTCCTCCCCCCACTCCTCCGCGATCATGCGGCAGGCGAGCCATCCCGCCTCGTACGCGCGGGCCAGCCGGCGGGCGTCCCCGGTGAAGGAGAAGTCCTCGTCGCCGGGGAGCGCCCCGGGCGCGCGGCCGGCGGTGACCTCGCGGGCCAGCTCGGGGGCGATCCGGGAGGCGGGGCGATCGGTGTCCCGGTAGCCGGCCCAGTCGGCGAACCCCTCGGAGAGCCAGAGCGGGGTGGCGGGCGAGGTGTGGGCGCGGGTGGCGACATGGGCCGTCTCGTGGGTGAGGACCACGTCCTGCCCGGTCTCGCCGAGGATGCCGTAGGCGGCCGGGTTGACGATGACGCGGTCGGCGGGGCCGCCGGGTGCGCCCCCGGTCCGCCCGGTGGTCACGGCCGCTATGCCGCGGTAGCTCCCCGGCGGGTCACCCAGCAGCTCCGCCATGTCCGCCGGGGAACGCGGTACGAGGACGACGACCCGGCGGGCCCAGCCGCCGCCCCAGGCCGCGTCCACGGCGGGGACGGCCCGGTCGGCCGTGCGGGCGATGCCGCGCAGCCGGCCGCGGTCGTGGCCGACGCCGAGCACCAGGCTGCGGCTCCCCCGGACGGCCTCGACCCGGCCCTGCTCCCACAGCGGTTCGGGACCGTCGCCGGTGGGGTGCTCCGCGGCGATGTACCAGCGTCCGCCGCGTTCGGCGAGCGTGAGCCGCTGGTCGGCGGTCGCCGGCCCGGTGTCGTGGCCGCTGAGCCGGTAGCTCAGCCGGACCCGGACGGCGATGCGGCGGCCCTCGCCCGGCGCGGGCTCGAAGCCGCCGGTGCCGGTGAGGTCGTACTCCCAGGAGGCGAGGGGGACTTCGGCGAGGTTCCGCAGCACCTCCCGCTGGCGGGCGCGGAGCCGGCCGGCCGAGGGGTGGGTCTCCGCGAGGAACGCGCGTTCGTCGCGGTCGAGGAGGGCGGCCGACCGCCGGTCCAGCAGCCGCTGCACCGACCGGTCGCCCGGGTCGGCCCGGCCGCAGGCGGGCAGCAGCGTGAACAGCACGAGCAGCGCCGCGACCGCCGGTGCGGCGGCGCGCACCCTCCCGTACCGCCCCGGAAACGCCACGCTCCCGATCGTACGGCCGCGGCCGGGGCGCGGGCCCGCCCCGATCCGGGCGTGCGGGCGCCGGGATCCGGACGGCACACGAGCCCGGGCCGCGGGCGGCGCGGGGCCTCAGACCCGGGTAACGGTGGCGTTCGGCATCAGGCCCACGGGGTCGTAGCGCACGGCGGCGCCGGGGTGCGGGGCGTGCACGATCTGTCCGTTCCCGACGTACATGCCGACATGGCTGGCGTCCGTCCGGTAGGTCACCAGGTCGCCGGGGCGGGCCTCGCTCAGCGGGATCCGGCGGCCGGCGAACCGCTGGGCCTGGGAGGTGCGCGGGAGCGTCACCCCCGCCTGCTGGTACGACCAGTAGGTGAGCCCCGAGCAGTCGAAGGAGCCGGGACCGGTGGCGCCCCAGACGTAGGGCCGTCCCACCGCCGCCCGGGCCGCGGCCACGGCCGCCGCCGCGCGGCCGGACGCCGCGGTGCCGCCGCCGGGGAACTCCGTACGGCCGCCGTCGCGGGCGGCCCGCCGGTGCTCCGCGCGCTGCTCCGGGCCGAGGGAGTCCAGCAGGCGCTGTGCGCGGGCCAGCCGGCCCTCGACGGCCCGCTTGTGGCGGCTGACGGCCTTCCGGCTGCGCTCCGCCGCCGCGATCCGGCGCGCGGCGCGGGCGCGTTCCTCGCGCAGCTCGGTCTGCGCCCGCCGCAGGGAGCGCAGTTCGCCGGCCTGGCGTTCGCTGATGCGGTTGAGGGTGACGGCCCGGTCGAGGTAGGTGTCCGGGTCGGAGGAGAGCAGCAGCCGCACGGCCGGGTCCACACCGCCGGCACGGTACTGGGCGCCGGCGAGGGAGCCGAGGACGCCGCGGAGCCGGTTGACCCGCTCCTGGCCGCGCGCGACGCGGTCGGAGAGCCGTCCGGCCTCGGCGCTCAGCCGCCGGTACCGCTCCCCCGCCGCGTGGTACTTCTCCGTGGCCCGCTCGGCCTCGACGTGGAGCCGGCCGACCGCGGACCGCACCTCGGCGGGGGTGTCCCGAGGCTCGGCGCCCGCCGGGGCGATGGAGAGCGCCACGGCGGCCGTCGCCGCCGCGGCGGGCAGCATCGTGATGCGGTTGGACTGCGTGAGGCCGGTCTTGCCGGCCCGGCGATGGGATGCCACTGCTGGCCGTGCTCCCTTCCGCTGGAGGTCCCGGAGGAGACCGGGACCGGAGAACTGCGGGCAGAGAGTAACCAGATGGATGCTCGGGGTGAAAGGACCGAACGGGGCCCGGAAACGCCTCGTCCCACCGGAGACGCAGGTCACCGGTGGGACGGAAGGAGCCGGACGCCGCCCGATTCGCTCGAACGGGCGGTGTGTCGGACTAGCCGATCCGGACGCCGAACTGGAACGGCATGTTGTTGATCGACTCGTAGCGCACATTGGCCCCGGGCTTCGGGGCGTGCAGGATCTGGCCGTTGCCGGCGTAGAGGCCGACATGGTGCAGATCGCCGTAGAAGAAGACCAGGTCGCCCGGTTTGAGAGCGCTCCGGCCGATCCGCGTGCCGTCGTTGGCCTGGGCCTGCGAGGTGCGGGAGATGCCGACGCCGGCCTGGGAGTAGGCCCAGGAGGTCAGCCCGGAGCAGTCGAAGGAGCTGGGGCCGGTGGCGCCCCAGACGTAGGGTGCGCCGATCTTGGACTGCGCGGCGGAGAGGGCGGCGGCGGCGCGCTGCGACTCCGGGACGGCGCTGCCGAGGTCGACCCGCTCGCCGGCGGAGCGGTTGGCCCGGTCCTCCTCGGCGGCGAGTTCGGCGCGCTCCGCGGCCGTCAGGGTGTTGAGCAGGGCGCGGGCCCTGGCCAGCTTGCCCTGGATCTCGCGCTTCTTCTCACCCAGCGCCTCGCGGGTGGTGTCGAGCTCCTCCAGCTTGCCGGCGGCCTCGGCGCGCTGCTGCTGGAGCGTGCGCTGCTTCCCGGTGATCCTGCCGAGGGCCTCGGCCTGCTTGCCGCTGAGCTGGTTGAGCGTGGAGGCCCGCTCCAGATATGTGTCCGGGTCGGAGGAGAGCAGCAGCTGCACGGACGGGTCGATGCCGCCGGAGCGGTACTGGGCCGTGGCCATCGAACCGAGGCCGTTGCGCAGGTCGTTCAGGTCCTCCTGGCCGCGGGCCACCTTGTCCTGGAGATTGGAGACCTCCTCTTCGAGCTTCTCCTGCTTCTCCTTGGCACCGTTGTACTTCTCGGTGGCCATCTCGGCTTCTTCGTACAGCTTGTCGACCTTGGCCTTCACGTCGTTCTTGGAAGGCTGCGGCGCGGCCTGGGCGGCCTGCGAGGTGATGGCGACGGCTGCGGCGGCGGTGGCCGTGAGCACGCTGACGCGTGCCCGGCCCGGCTGCCTGGGTCGACGGTGGGACGCCACGGAGGCGACCTCCTTCTTCCTCCAGCCGCCTGCCGGGAGGACGGAACGCGGCCCGGCTCCGGTGTCCGGCCCGGGAGCTGCCCGGACATACCGGATTCGGCGGTTCCCCCGCGGACATCCCCGATGGATGATCACCGCGCGGAGGGTTCGGAGCCGACCCTAGTGACCTTGTCGTGATCGGTTCAAAGGGTGAGGCGAAAAAAATTCCCGCCGGAAGGTTTTCTTTACCCGCGCTCGCACAGCCGGTGACAGCGGCCTGACACTGCGTGCCACAGAAGGCCCCCGCCGGGCCCCGGGCCGCTCCGGGTCAGGTGCGCGCGAGCCGCTTCAGCAGCAGCGTCGAGGCGACGGGGCGCGCGCCGGCGCGCGCCACTCCGTCCGCCACCTCCCGGTCCGCGGAGACCACGACCACCGGGCGCCCCGGCGGCTCCGCGCGCACCAGGCGCCGGATCAGCTCGTCGGCGGTCTGCCCCGGCTTGCTGAACAGCACGCGCACCCCGCGCGGCGGCGCCAGCAGCACGGGCGCGGCCAGCTCCGCGCCGTCGAACACACACGTCATCTCGGCACCGGTCTGCGCGGCGAGCACCGCCAGCCCGCCCAGCAGCCGCAGCCGCTGCTTGTCCAGCGGCATCGTCGGATAGCCGGTCTTGGTGACGTTGTAGCCGTCGACCACCAGATGCGCCTGCGGCAGCGCGAGAAGCTGGTCGAGCAGCGCCGGGTCGGTCTCCGAGAGCGCGCGGGTGGCGATGTCCTTCGGTGTCATCCGCCCCGGCTCCACCGCGTCCACGGTGTCCGCGGGGTGCTGCGCGGCGGGTGGCAGGGCCAGCTCCCGGCGGAGCCCCTGGGCCGCGTCCAGCACGGTGTCCAGCAGCAGCCGCAGCCGCATGTCCTCGACGCTGCGGCCCTCGCGCACCGCGCGGCGCCCGGCCTCCAGGGCCGACTCGGCCTCCGTCAGCCGGGCCCGCAGCCGCCGCGCCTCGCTGTCCGCCGCCGTCTTCTCGGCCGCCGCCGCGGCCCGTACGGACTCCAGCTCGGCCGCGGCCTTGCGGAGCGCGGCCTCGCCGCGGCGCACGTCGCTCACCGCGCTGCGCAGCTTCCGGTGGAGGACGTCCGCCTCCTTGCGGGCGCTCTCCAGCTCGGTGCGCGCCCGGTCCGCCTCCGCGCGTGCGGCCGCGCGAGCCTCGGCCAGTTCCTCGCGGAGCCGCCGCACCTCGCGGCCGGCCTCCTCCTCGGCCCGCTCCGCCCGGGCCCGCTGGACCTCCTCGCCGGCCGCGGCGACCAGCTTGGCCCAGCCCACGGGCCGCAGTATGTACGCCAGCGCGGCCACCTCGGCCGGATCCGCGGCGGCCGGCGGCGCCCCGGCTTCCAGGGCCCCGGAGAGCTCCGGCCGGCTCTCGCGCAGCCGCTCGCCGACCCGCTGCCGGAAGAGCGGATGGCTCTCCAGGGCGGCGGCCATGGCGTTGCCCGCGAACTTGGCACGGCGGCTGGGGGTGAAACGGGCGTACTGCCGCAGCTGGGGCGGCAGTTCCGCCATCGTCAGACTGCCGAAGGCGTCCGCGACGAGGGCGACGACCCGGCGCCGCACGCCCTCCGGCAACGGCCGGTCGAGCACCTCCCCGGCGTCGGCCGACCGCTCCGCGTCCCCGGCGCCGTCGCCCGTGTGCTCCACCACCTGTCGCGCTCCGATCTCAGCCGCTCACACCGGGGCGGTCCACCAGTTCGATCTGGTCCACCGCGTTGCACCAGCGGCAGCGGACCGACTCGATCGTCTCACTGAGCACGTCCCGCTCCTCGATCCTGGGTTCCCCCGCCAGGTCGAGATGCACGTACTCGACCGCTCTGCTGGAGCGGGTCACGTCGAAACGGGTCAGGTTGCCGCACAGGGTGCAGCGCCACCGGGTCTCGGCCGTCGGCTGGGGAACGCCCATCGTCTCCTCGTTCTCTGCGTCACTTGCGTCTGCGTCTTCTGCACGTTCTGGTCCGCGGTGCGCCGTCGGACTGCGGGATGCTCTCCCGCAACCCTACGGCCTGCCCGGGCCCGCTCGCCGGGCCCGGTCACGGGGTGGACGCCCGGCGAGGCGTTCCGTCCGCCGGAGCCCGTTACGCCATGATCTGCGCATGCGGAGAAAGGCGCGCGGGCTCCCCGGCGGCGGCCGGCCCCCCGCGGAACCGGCCCCGGGAAGCACGGACCGCGGGCCCGCCGTGGTGACCCACACCCTCACCGGCCTGTGCTGCCTGTTCTTCGTACTCGGGCCGGTCTCCGGACTCAACCCCGCCCAGGGCGGCGGCGACCGGCTGATCGCGGCGCAGAACGACCACTTCCGGCGCTGGGGCCTGGTGCCGGCCGAACTGTTCGGCGGCTCGCCGGAGGCCCTCCTCACCCCGCTGACCGCGTTCTTCGTCCACGGCGGCTGGCTGCATCTGCTCGGCAACCTGCTCTTCCTGCACGTCTTCGGCCGCATGGTGGAGACCCGGCTGGGCCCGGCGCGCTACGTCCTGCTGCACGCCGGTACGGGCTACCTCGCGCTGACCGCCTTCGCCGCGGCGGACCCGGCCTCCGACCAGCCCCTGGTCGGCGCCTCCGGGGCCGTCTCGGGGGTGCTGGGCGCCTTTCTGCTGCTCTTCCCCAGGGCCCGGGTCACCAGCCTCTTCCCGTTCCTCTTCTTCCTGCCGCTGCGCTTCCCGGCGTGGGTGGTGCTGCCCTTCTGGTTCGCGCTCCAGTGGCTGGCGTCGCAGAGCGCGCCGGAGGGCTCCGGAGTGGCGTACCTGGCGCATCTGACCGGCTTCCTGGCCGGCTTCCTCTGGGCGTGGGTCCGCTACGGGGGTGCGGCTAGAGTGAGCAGCGCAGACCGGGCGACCGAGGGAGACAGCCAGCCGTGATCACCGCGATCGTGCTCATCAAGACCAGCGTGGACCGGATCCCGGAGATCGCCGAATCGATCGCCGCCCTGGAGAACGTCAGCGAGGTCTACTCCGTCACCGGCACCTACGACCTGGTGGCGATGGTCCGGGTGAACCGGCACGACGATCTCGCCGATGTGATCCCCGGCCGGATCAACAAGGTCGACGGCGTCCGGGCCACCGACACCCATGTGGCGTTCCGCACCTACTCGCAGCACGACCTGGAGGCCGCGTTCGCCATCGGCCTGGACTCCTGACCGGCTGAGGCGGACCCCCGGCCGGCGGCCCGCCGGGGTTCCGCCGGCCCCCAGGGAGCCGGCGGAACCCCGGGGTCACACCTGGCTCGCGGCGACCCAGCGCTCCAGCGTCCGGAGGGCGGCGCCGGAGTCGATCGACTCGGCGGCCCGGGCCATGCCCTCGGCGATCTGCTCGGTGAGCGGTGTGTCCGCCGGGTGGAGGGCGGCGAGGGCGGCGGCCGAGTTGAGCAGCACCGCGTCCCGCACCGGGCCCTTCTCGCCCGCCAGCAGCCGGCGCGCGACATCCGCGTTGTACGAGGCGTCCGCCCCGCGCAGCGCCTCGACGGGCACCAGATCGACGCCCACGTCCCGTGGGTCGAAGGACTCCTGGCGCACCGTGCCCTCCCGCACGATCCACACCTGCGAGGTGGCGGTGACCGTCAGCTCGTCCAGCCCGTCGTCGCCCCGGAACACCAGCGCGGAGGAGCCCCGTTCGGCGAGGACGCCCGCCATGATCGGCGCCATCCGGGCGCTGGCCACACCGGTCGCCTGCGCGGTGACGCGCGCCGGGTTGGTCAGCGGGCCGAGGAAGTTGAAGGTGGTGGGGATTCCCAGTTCCCGCCGGGCCGCCGCCACATGACGGAGCGACGGGTGGAACTTCACCGCGAAGCAGAAGGTGATCCCCGCCTCCCCGGCCACCTCGGCCACCCGCCGCGGCGTGAGCTCGAGGTTGACGCCGAGCTTCTCCAGCACGTCGGAGGCGCCGCTCGCCGAGGAGGCGGCGCGGTTGCCGTGCTTGACGACCTTGGCGCCGGTGCCCGCGACCACGATCGCGGACATGGTGGAGATGTTGACCGTACGGGCGCGGTCGCCGCCGGTGCCGACGATGTCGACGGTGTCCCCGGGGACCTCGATCAGCCGGGCGTGCTCGTACATGGTGCGGACCAGCCCGGACAGCTCGGCGACCGTCTCGCCCTTGGCCCGCAGCGCGACCGCGAAGCCGGCGATCTGGGCGTCGGTGGCCTGGCCCCTCATGATCTGGTCCATGGCCCAGGCGGTGTCGTCGGCGCCAAGGTTCCTGCCGTCGAGCAGTGAGGTCAGCACGTCGGGCCAGGTGCGGGCCGCCACGCTGCCGCCGCCTGCCGGGGTCACGACGTTCATGGTCCGCTCCTGGAGTCCATGGGGAAGGGGTGGCCTGGGGGCCGGCCGCGGCGGGCCCCGGCACAGCCTAACGGGGCGGGGCGCCCGGCACGGGCCGGTGCCCGTACTGCGGGACGGTCGCGGCACGGACCGCCCCCGCGGACCGCCCGTATGGACCCCGCGGCCCCCGGACGGACCGAGGGCCCCGGTCCGCCCCACGAGGGGACGGGCCGGGGCCCGGGGCTGTGTGGCGACCGCGGGTGCGGCCTCAGTGGTGGCCGTGGCCGCTCTGGATCTCCTTGAACTCCTCCGGGGTCGCCTTGGGGATCTGGGAGCCCTCGCCGTACCAGCCGCGCGAGAGGCGGGCCCGGAGCTTCTGGCTCCGCGGCACCTTGCGCCGTACGCCGTTCTCGTCGACCTCGGGGCCGACCTCCAGCGGCTTGGGCTGCTCGTGCTGGGTGAGGGTGTGGAGCTGCTCCTGCGAGAGCGGCTCGTGCACCTCGACGAACTCACCGTGCGGCAGGCGCTTGATGATGCCGGCCTCGCGGCCGTGCAGCACCTTGTCCCGGTCCCGGCGCTGGAGGCCGAGGCAGATCCGCTTGGTGACGATGAAGACGATCACCGGCACCACGAAGAAGGCGATCCGCACGAACCAGGTGACCGCGTTGATCGACATGTCGAAGTGGATGGCGAAGATGTCGTTGCCGCCGCCCAGCAGCATCACCAGGTACCAGCTGATCCAGGCCGCGCCGATGGCGGTACGCGTCGGGGCGTTCCGCGGCCGGTCCAGGATGTGGTGCTCCCGCTTGTCGCCGGTGACCCAGGACTCGATGAACGGGTAGACCGCGATCACCGTCAGCACCAGCGGGAAGACGATCACCAGCGGGATGGCCACACCGAGGTTGAGCGTGTAGCCGCCCGGCAGCACGAACTCCCAGGCGGGCATGGCCCGGATGAGTCCCTCGGAGAAGCCCATGTACCAGTCGGGCTGGGCGCCGGTGGACACCTGGTCGGGCCGGTACGGGCCGAGTGCCCAGATCGGGTTGATGGTGAAGAGCGCGGAGAGGACCGCGATCACACCGAAGACCAGGAAGAAGAAGCCTCCGGCCTTGGCCATGTAGACCGGCAGCAGCGGCATGCCGACCACGTTGGTGTTGGTCTTGCCGGGGCCGGGGAACTGGGTGTGCTTGTGGTAGAAGACCAGGATCAGGTGCGCCACCAGCAGGCCGAGCATGATGCCCGGCAGCAGCAGGACGTGGGCCGCGAAGAACCGCGGGATCACGTCGGTACCCGGGAACTCCCCGCCGAACAGGAACATCGACAGGTACGTGCCGACGACCGGCGTCGCCAGGATCGCGCCCTCCATGAACCGGACACCGGTACCGGAGAGCAGGTCGTCCGGGAGCGAGTAGCCGGTGAAGCCGGTGAACATGCCGAGCACGAACAGCAGGAAGCCGAACACCCAGTTGACCTCGCGCGGCTTGCGGAAGGCACCGGTGAAGAACACCCGCATCATGTGCACGAACATGGAGGCCAGGAAGATCAGGGCCGCCCAGTGGTGGATCTGCCGGATGAGCAGACCGCCGCGCACGTCGAAGTTGATGTCGAGGGTGGAGGCGTAGGCCTCCGTCATCCGGACGCCGTGCATCGGCACGTAGGCGCCGTGGTACTCCACCTCGGCCATGCTGGGCACGAAGAACAGCGTCAGATACACACCCGTGAGGATGATGATGATGAAGCTGTAGAGCGCGACCTCGCCCAGCATGAAGGACCAGTGGTCCGGGAAGATCTTGCGCATGTTGGTCTTGGCCAGGGTGTAGATCCCCAGCCGTCCGTCCGCCCAGTCGGCGACCCGCTCTCCCGCGGGCGCCTTGCGCCGGTTGTCGGTCGCCGTACTCATCCGCGCTCCCAGAAACTCGGGCCGACGGGCTCCGCGAAGTCACCGAGGGCTTCGAGGTAGCCGTCCTGGTTGACACCGATCCGCAGCTGCGGCAGGGCGTGGCCCGCCGGGCCGAAGATCACCCGCGCGCCGTCGGCCATGTCGAAGGTCGACTGATGGCACGGGCAGAGCACGTGGTGGGTGGACTGCTCGTACAGGGTCACCGGGCAGCCGACGTGGGTACAGATCCGCGAGTACGCCACGATGCCCTCGTGCGACCAGTCGAGCTCCTTCTTGTCCTTGATGTCCTCCGGCTGAATCCGGACGACCATCACGGCGGCCTTGGCGATCTCCACGTTGAACTCGTGGTCGTCCTCCTCCAGGCCCTCGGGCTTGACGAAGGTCAGCGATCCGACCGGGATGTCCTCCGGCCGCAGCGGCTCGTTGGTGTTCTGGTTGACCAGCAGCTTGCCCTTGGCCCACAGCGTGTGCCGGAGCTTGTCGCCGGGCAGCGGGCCGAGGTCGCGCAGCAGCACCACGCCGGAGAGCGGCACCAGGGCCACCGCGCCGAAGAGGGTGTTGCGGAGCAGCTTCCGCCGGCCGAAGCCGGACTCGGCGGCGCCCTGCCGGAAGTCGGCCATCACCGTGGCCTTGGCCTCGGACTCGGCGCCGATGGGGTGCCGCTCGTCCGCGATCTCCACGTCGGACATCAGCGTGCGGGCCCAGTGGACCGCGCCGGCGCCGATGCAGAACAGCGCGATGCCGAGGGTGAGGCCCAGGGCGAAGTTCAGCGCGCTGACGTGACCGAACGGGAAGATGTACACGATCTTGTCGATCGGGAACACCACGTAGCTGGCGATGAAGCCGATCGTGGCCAGCATGGACACGACGAAGAGCAGGGCGACGGTGCGCTCGGAGCGCTTGGCGGCCCGCTCGTCGATGTCCTGGATGCGGGGCTGGTGGGGCGGCAGGCCCGGGTCCGCGAACGGGTTGCCCGCGGGGGTCACCGCGCCGTCGTGAGCCGTTGCCTGCTCACTCGGCAGGGATTCTTGGGACACGTCTTTGTTCGATCCAGTCTCGCTCATGACTTCCTGGCCTTTGCGGTCCGGGCGGCGACCCAGATGGCGACAGCGATCATCGCGCCGAGGCCGAAGGTCCAGGCGAACAGGCCCTCGGTGACCGGACCGAAGCCGCCCAGTTCCAGGCCGCCCGGGTTGGCCGAATCCTCACCGTTCACCGTGTTGATGTAGGCGATGATGTCCCGCTTGTCCTGCTCGGGCGTGGTCGAGTCGGGGAACACGGGCATGGCCTGCGGGCCGGTCAGCATGGCCTCGTAGATGTGCTTGTTCGAGACGCCCTCGAGGTTCGGGGCGTACTTGCCCTCGGTCAGGGCGCCGCCCCGGCCCGTGAAGTTGTGGCACTGCGCGCAGTTGGTGCGGAAGAGCTCCCCGCCCTTGGCGATGTCCGCGCCCTCGGGGTCGTAGGCCTCCTTCGCCGGCACGGCCGGGCCGGGGCCGAGCGAGGCGATGTACGCGGCCATCTGGTCGATCTCGGCCTGCGAGTAGACCACCGGCTTCTTCGGGGCCTGGGCGCCCGGCTGCTGCATGGGCATCCGGCCGGTGCCGACCTGGAAGTCGACCGCGGCGGCGCCGACTCCGACCAGGCTCGGGCCGTCGGAGGTCCCCTGACCGCCCGTGCCATGGCAGCTCGCGCAGCCTGTGGTGTAGAGCTGCTTGCCCTCCTTGATGGCAAGGGACTGAGCGGTGGTGTCGGCCTGGGCCTTGTCCGCGGGTGCGAACGCCGCGTACAGCCCCCCGGTGACCGCCAGCGCGAAGAGTAGGACGACAAGCGCCGCCAGCGGATGGCGCCGTCGTGCGGAGAGCTTTTTCACGGATTACCCCGGTGTCAGGATCTTCTGCGTCGATGCTTCTGGCTTGGTGTGGTGCGGGTCCGTCGGACCGATTACTTGATCATGTAGATCGTGGCGAAGAGGCCGATCCAGACGACGTCGACGAAGTGCCAGTAGTACGACACGACGATGGCCGACGTGGCCTGCTCGTGGGTGAACCTCTTGGCCGCGTAGGTCCGGGCCAGGACCAGCAGGAAGGCGATGAGTCCGCCCGTCACGTGCAGTCCGTGGAAGCCGGTGGTCAGGTAGAACGCCGAGCCGTACGGGTCCGACGAGAGCGAGAGGCCCTCGTGCTTCACCAGCTCGGTGTACTCGAAGATCTGGCCGCCGATGAAGACGGCGCCCATGATGAAGGTGACCACGAACCACGAGCGGAGCTTCTTCACATCACCGCGCTCGGCGGCGAAGACGCCGAGCTGGCAGGTGAGGGAGGAGAGCACCAGGATCGTGGTGTTGGCCGCCGCGAACGGGAAGTTGAGTGCGTCCGCCTTTTCCGACCAGAACTCGGCTCCGGTCACCGATCGCAGGGTGAAGTACATCGCGAAGAGGGCCGCGAAGAACATCAGCTCGGAACTCAGCCAGATGATGGTTCCGACGCTGGTGAGGTTCGGTCGATTGACCGACGGGTGCGCGTGCCCGGTGTCTACTGTCGTTGCTGTCGCCACGACCGACATTATGTCGGTCGCTTATCCAGCGCTCACCCCGGGGGTGCCGTTCGGTGTGTCAAGGCCGTACACGCTGCTCTTTCGGCCCATTCCGCGGGCTCCGCGGGGCGGCGGAACGGCGGCTTCCACGGGCTCCGGGCGGCCCGGTGCCGCGGTCGTCGCCGCCCCGGCCGCCCCGTGCGGAACCGGACCGTCCGGCCCGGGCGGGATCGTGGATCCGCCCGCCCCTCCTCCCCCGCCGCTCCGGCGGAGTAGCATCCGCCGCAACGGCTCCACACACCACCGTGCCGTCCGTACGCCGCAAGCCTGGAGGAACGATGCAGCCGACCGCCACGGTCCTGGTCTACAGCGACAACGCGAGGACGCGCGAGCAGGTGCGACTGGCGGCGGGCAAGCGCCCGGCCGCCGACGTGCCCCCGGTGGAGTTCCTGGAGTGCGCCACGCTGCCGGCCGTGCTGAGCGCCCTGGACGCCGGCGGGATCGACGTGTGCGTGCTGGACGGCGAGACGGCGCCCGCGGGCGGCATGGGCGTCTGCCGGCAGATCAAGGACGAGATCTTCGGCTGCCCGCCCGTCCTGCTGCTGATCGGCCGCCCGCAGGACGCCTGGCTGGCCACCTGGAGCCGGGCCGAGGCCGCGGTGACCCACCCGGTCGACCCGGTGGAGTTCGCCGGCGCCCTGGCGGGCCTGCTGCGCGCCCGGCCCGCCGTGGACGCCTGAGCCCCGGGGCTCAGAACTGGGGGCGCAGCCGGGCCGGTTCGGCCGGTCCGGCATCCTCCTGCTCGGCGGGGCCGTGCAGGGCGCTGCCCGCCGACCACTTCGCCCAGTCCAGGTTCCAGTCGCCGAACCCGTTGTCGAACGGCGTCATCGTCTCGCCCTCGCTGCCGACGACCTTGACGATGTCGCCGAGCCGCACATGGTCGAAGAACCACTTGGCGTTGGCCATGCTCATGCCCGTGCAGCCGTGGCTGACGTTGGCCGAGCCCTGCGAGCCGACGGACCACGGCGCCGCGTGTACGTACTCGCCGCTCCAGGTCACCCGGACGGCCCAGTGCACCGGCAGGTCGTAGGATTCGGCGCTGCCCGCCGCGATGCCCACACTGGTGCCGCGCATCCTGACGAAGGCCTCCTTGGCCAGGACGATCTTGGTTCCGTTGCGGGTCTCGAAGCCGGGCTTGCCCGTGGTGACCGGAATGGTGCGGACGACCTTGCCGTCGCGCTTGAAGGTCAGGGTGTGGGTGCGGGCGTTGGTGACCGCCTCGACGCGTGGGCCGGTGCGGATCCGCAGCGGCTTCGAGGAGCCGCCCCGCAGCCCCTTCGCGGCCTCGACGCCGCCCAGGGCGCTGCGCACCTCGATGGTGGCGCGAGCGGGCCAGAAGTCGCGTGGCCGGTAGTGCAGCGTCTTCTCGTCCACCCAGTGCCAGGCGCCGGCCACGCGGGGCCGTGAGACGACCTGCAGGGAGCTCTCGACGCGGCCGCGCGCCGCGCGGCCCCGGACGGGACGGCTGAGTTCGGCGGTGATGGGCTGGCCGACGCCGTAGGTCCCGGCGTCCGGGCCGAAGGTGACGCGCAGCCGGCGGTCGGCGGGCGCGGTCTCGAAGTGGATGACGCGCAGCCCCGGGGCGCCGCCGCGGTTCTCGGTGCTCACCCGGAGGGTGTAGCGGACACCGGCGGTCAGCTGGGAGGTGCTGCGCCAGCGGGTTCCGTCGTCGTTGAGCTCGCCGCGTATTCGGTGGCCCGCGGTGTCGGTGGCGGTCACGTCGGTGATCCGTCCGCCGCCGCTCCTGGCGGTGATCTCCAGCGGCTTGTCCGGGTCGAGGGCGCGCCCCTCGCTCCCGTCGCCGCTGAAGGCTATCTGGCCGGTGGCGTCGTAGGGCTTGTCGGTCAGGGAGGGTCCGGAGCCGCCGCAGGCGGCGGTGGCCGTGACCAGCCCGCCTATCAGCAGGCCGCTGCCCAGAACGGTGCGTATGCGCGGGTTGTGGTTCATAAGCCACAAGCTATGAAATGCCGGGCGGTCCGGCGCGGCGGATGGGCCAAACGGGTCGGGCCCGGAAGCGGCTGCTTCCGGGCCCGGCGCGTGTGCGTGCGGTGGTGCGCTACTGGGTGGCGTTCTCGCCGCGGTAGTACTCGAACACCCAGCCGAAGAGTCCGATGAGGAGGATCGGTGCCGAGAAGTACAGCAGCCACCAGCCGAAGATGACGCCCAGGAAGGCGAGCGCGGAACCGATGCCCAGCGAGAGCGGCTGCCAGCTGTGCGGGCTGAAGAAGCCCAGTTCCCCGGCGTCGTCCGCGACATCGGCGTCCAGGTTGTCCTGGGCGCCGGTGTCCACGCGGCGGGCCGTGAAGGCCAGGTAGAAGCCGACCATGACGGTCAGGCCGAAGGAGAGGAAGAGCGCCGTGGTACCGACGGGCTCCCTCGACCAGAGGCCGTAGACGATGGTGACGGTGAGGAAGAAGAGCGACAGCCAGAGGAAGACGTGTCCCTGGATCTTCACTTCGCGGCCTCCTTGTCACCGGCGAGGGCCTTGCCGGCCACCGCTTCCCGGGCTTCGAGTGTGTCGATCTCGGCGATCTCCGGGTGGTGCAGGTCGAAGGCCGGGGATTCGGAGCGGATCCGCGGCAGGCTGAGGAAGTTGTGCCGCGGGGGCGGGCAGGACGTCGCCCATTCGAGCGAACGGCCGTAGCCCCAGGGGTCGTCGACCTCGACCTTCGGCGCGTACTTGGCGGTCTTCCAGACGTTGTAGAAGAACGGCAGGAGCGACAGGCCGAGCAGGAACGAGGCGATCGTCGAGACCGTGTTCAGCGCGGTGAAGCCGTCCGCGGCGAGGTAGTCCGCGTAACGCCGCGGCATGCCCTCCACGCCCAGCCAGTGCTGCACCAGGAACGTGCCGTGGAAGCCCACGAACAGCGTCCAGAAGGTGATCTTGCCGAGCCGCTCGTCCAGCATCTTGCCGGTGAACTTCGGCCACCAGAAGTGGAAGCCGGCGAACATCGCGAAGACGACCGTGCCGAAGACCACGTAGTGGAAGTGCGCCACCACGAAGTACGAGTCCGACACGTGGAAGTCCAGCGGCGGCGAGGCCAGGATGACGCCGGTGAGGCCACCGAACACGAAGGTGATCAGGAAGCCGACCGTCCAGAGCATCGGGGTCTCGAAGCTCAGGCTGCCCTTCCACATGGTGCCGATCCAGTTGAAGAACTTCACACCGGTCGGCACCGCGATCAGCAGCGTCATGAAGGAGAAGAACGGGAGCAGGACGGCGCCCGTGACGTACATGTGGTGCGCCCAGACGGTCACCGAGAGGCCCGCGATCGCCATCGTCGCGGCGATCAGGCCGATGTAACCGAACATCGGCTTCCGGCTGAAGACCGGGATGATCTCCGACACGATGCCGAAGAACGGCAGCGCGATGATGTACACCTCGGGGTGGCCGAAGAACCAGAAGAGGTGCTGCCACAGCAGCGCCCCGCCATTGGCCGCGTCGAAGATGTGCGAGCCGAACTGGCGGTCCGCCTCCAGCGCGAAGAACGCGGCGGCAAGCACCGGGAAGACGATGATCGCCAGCACCGCGGTCAGCAGCACGTTCCAGGTGAAGATCGGCATCCGGAACATCGTCATGCCGGGAGCGCGCATGCAGATGATCGTGGTGATGAAGTTGACCGAACCGAGGATCGTGCCGAAGCCACCGAGTCCGAGGCCCATGATCCACATGTCACCGCCGACACCCGGCGAGCGGATGGCGTCGGACAGCGGGGTGTAGGCGAACCAGCCGAAGTCCGCGGCGCCCTGCGGGGTGAGGAAGCCGCCCAGCGCGATCAGCGAGCCGAAGAGGTACAGCCAGTACGCGAACATGTTCAGCCGCGGGAACGCCACGTCGGGCGAGCCGATCTGCAGCGGCATGATCCAGTTGGCGAAACCGGCGAAGAGCGGCGTCGCGAACATCAGCAGCATGATCGTGCCGTGCATCGTGAACGCCTGGTTGAACTGCTCGTTCGAGACCAGCTGCGTACCGGGCCGGGCGAGTTCCGCGCGCATGATGAGCGCCAGGACACCGCCGACACAGAAGAAGAAGAACGAGGTGACCAGGTAGAGCGTGCCGATCTTCTTGTGGTCGGTGGTCGTCAGCCAGTCGACCACCACGCTCCCGGGTTTCCTGACGCGCACGGGCGGTGCTGCGGCAGCCGTCGCTGCGGCAGCGGCACCCTGGGGTTCGTTGAGGATGCTCATGGGTTGTTGGTCTCCGCGTTCTTGGCGGCATCAGACTGGGTGATACCCGCAGGGATGTAGCCGGTCTGGCCCTTCTCCGCCAGGTCCTTCAGGTGCTGCTGGTAGCGCTCCGGAGAAACGATCTTCACATTGAAGAGCATCCGGGCGTGGTCGACGCCGCACAGCTCGGCGCACTTGCCCATGTAGGTGCCCTCCTTCTCCGGAGTCACCTGGAACTGGTTGGTGTGGCCCGGGATGACGTCCTGCTTCATCAGGAACGGCACCACCCAGAAGGAGTGGATGACGTCCCGCGAGGTCAGGATGAACTTGACCGACTCGCCCTTGGGCAGCCACAGGGTCGGGCCCGGGTTGCCGTTCTGCGGGTTGCGGTCGCCGGGCGTGCCGGCGTCGTAGACGCCCTCGGCGCCCTCGGGGACGCCTTCCAGCTTCTTCTCCGCGATGGAGGAGACCTCCTTGGGCAGCGTCCCGGGCGTCGCCGGGTCGCCGTCCACGTCCTCCATGTAGTTGAAGCCCCAGCTCCACTGGTAGCCCACCACGTTGATGACGTGGTCGGGCTCCTTGGAGGTCTTCAGCAGCTCGCTCTCGTCACGCGCGGTGAAGTAGAAGAGCACGGAGACGATGATCAGCGGGACCACCGTGTAGAGGGCCTCGATCGGCATGTTGTACCGGGTCTGCCGGGGAACCTCGACCTTGGTCCTGGAACGCCGGTGGAAGATGACACTCCACAGGATCAGGCCCCAGACGAGCACGCCCACGGCGAGCGCGGCGGCCCAGGATCCCTGCCACAGGGAGAGGATCCGCGGCGCCTCTTCTGTGATGGGGGTGGGCATTCCGAGGCGGGGGAAGTCCTCGTATGTGCAACCGGTGGCGGTCACCAGGACCAGGCCCGCGGCAAGCGCCTGCGGCAGCTTCCGCCGCATCGGGCGCCGCGACGAGCGGTCGGAGCCGTTGGGACTCACGTAGCGCCTTCCCGAGAGTCTCGCCCGCCGACCTGCGGCCGTCTCTGCGTTCGGTCGCCGGCCCTTGTCGCGGGCAGGGGTTTGGATGTTTATGCGGACCAAACCCTACTGGACGCCATTTCACGTCGCGCGGGGAGGGTGCCCAACGCGCCGCGCGACTCCCCGAAGGTGGGGAACGCGGCCCTCCGCACCCCGTGAGCGGGGGCCTTTCGGGAGGTCGCGGGGCCCAGAACGGCCCTGCCCGGGCGCCCGTACGGGACGGGCGTGTCGGACCCGCCGGGCAGGGGTTAGCGTCGGGGCGTGGCCTACTTCGACTCCGCCTCCTCCGTGCCGCTCCACCCCGTCGCCCGGCAGGCCCTGCTCGCCGCGCTCGACGAGGGCTGGGCCGACCCGGCACGGCTCCACCGCGAGGGCCGGCGCGCCCGGATGCTGCTCGACGCGGCCCGGGAGACCGCCGCCGAGGCGGCCGGCTGCCGGCCCGACGAACTGGTCTTCACCTCCTCCGGCACCCGGGCGGTGTACGACGGGATGGCCGGCGCCCTCGCGGGCCGCCGGCGCGTCGGGCGGCATCTGCTCGTCTCGGCCGTCGAACACTCCTGCGTCCTGCAGTCGGCCGCCGCCCACGCCGCGGACGGCGGCACCGTGGAGGAGGTCGGCGTGGACCGGACCGGCCGGGTGGACGCCGGGCGCTACGCCGGGGCGCTGCGCGCGGACACCGCGCTCGCCTGCCTCCAGTCCGCCAACCACGAGGTGGGCACCGAGCAGCCGGTGGCCGAGGTCGCCGAGGCGTGCCGGGACGCCGGGGTGCCACTGCTCGTGGACGCCGCGCAGTCGCTGGCGTGGGGGCCGGTGGACGGCGGCTGGTCGCTGCTGACGGCGAGCGCCCACAAATGGGGCGGGCCGCCCGGGGTCGGGCTGCTGGCCGTACGGAAGGGCGTGCGGTTCGCGCCGCGCGGGCCGGCGGACGAGCGGGAGTCGGGCCGCGCCGCGGGCTTCCCGAACATCCCGGCGGTGCTGGCCGCGGCCGCTTCGCTCCGTGCCGTGCGGCAGGAGGCGGAGGGGGAGGCGGCGCGGCTGCGGGCCCTGGTGGACCGGATCCGGGCGCGGGTGCCGGAACTGGTGCCGGATGTCGAGGTGGTGGGCGATCCGGTGCGGCGGCTGCCGCATCTCGTCACCTTCTCCTGTCTCTATGTCGACGGGGAGGCCCTGCTGCACGGACTGGACCGGCGGGGCTTCTCGGTCTCCTCGGGCTCCTCCTGCACGGCGAGCACGCTGGTGCCCAGTCATGTGCTGCGCGCCATGGGAGTGCTGTCCGAGGGCAACGTCCGGGTGTCCCTGCCGGCCGGGACCGCCGCGGAGGACGTCGAGCGGTTCCTCGCCGTCCTGCCGGAGACAGTGGGCGAGGTGCGGGGCCGACTGGGGGCGCCCCTGCCGGAGGAGGAGGCCGCGGGGGCCGGGGCGGAGCGGGCCCCGGCGGAGCGGGCCGAGCCCGCGGAAGGCGCCGCTCCGGAAGCGGCCGGGGCGGAGGGGCCCGGCGCCGAAGAGCCCGCGCTGACCGTGGACGCGCTGGGACGGCGGTGCCCGGTCCCGGTGATCGAGCTCGCCAAGGTCATCGGGGAGGTGCCGGACGGCGCGCTCGTCGCCGTCCTGGCCGACGACGAGGCCGCGCGCCTGGACATCCCGGCCTGGTGCGCCATGCGGGACCAGGAGTACGCGGGCGAACGCCCGGCGGAGCGCGGTGCGGTGTACCTGGTGCGCCGCCGGGCTTAGGACCGGGCAGTCCCCGGGGAGCCCGCCGGCTCAGGTCAGATGGGCCCGGACCTCGGCCGCGGCCTCGTGGCCGTACGCCTTGGTGAAGCGGTCCATGAAATGGGCGCGGCGCAGTTCGTACTCCTGGGTGCCGACGGTCTCGATGACGAGGGTCGCCAGCATGCAGCCGATCTGGGCGGCGCGCTCCAGGCCGACGCCCCAGGCGACGCCCGCCAGGAAGCCGGCGCGGAAGGCGTCGCCGACGCCGGTCGGGTCGGCCTTGGCCTCCTCCTCGGCGGTGCCGACCTCGATCGGCTCCTCCCCGCTCCGCTCGATCCGCACGCCGTTGGCCCCGAGGGTGGTGACACGGGTGCCGACCCGGCCCAGGATCTCCTCGGAGGTCCAGCCGGTCTTGGACTCGATGAGTCCCTTCTCGTACTCGTTGGCGAAGAGATAGGTGGCGCCGTCGAGGAGTATCCGGATGTCCTCGCCGGTCATCCGGGCGATCTGCTGGGAGAAGTCGGCGGCGAAGGGGATGTTCCGGGTCCGGCACTCCTCGGTGTGGCGGAGCATCGCCTCCGGGTCGTTCGCGCCGATGAGGACGAGGTCCAGCCCCCCGACCCGGTCGGCGACCGACTTCAGCTCGATCAGGCGGGCCTCGCTCATCGCGCCCGTGTAGAAGGAGCCGATCTGGTTGTGGTCGGTGTCCGTGGTGCAGACGAAGCGGGCGGTGTGCAGCATCTCGGAGATCCGCACCGAGCCGGTGTCCACGCCGTGCCGCTCCAGCCAGGCGCGGTACTCGTCGAAGTCCGGTCCGGCGGCGCCGACCAGGACGGGGCGGACGCCGAGCTGCCCCATGCCGAAGGAGATGTTGGCGCCGACGCCGCCGCGCCGCACGTCCAGGGCGTCGACCAGGAAGGAGAGCGAGACCGTGTGGAGCTGGTCGGCGACGAGCTGGTCGGCGAAGCGGCCGGGGAAGGTCATCAGATGGTCGGTGGCGATGGAGCCGGTGACAGCGATACGCACGGCGGGCTTCTCCTGCGGGCGGCGGAAGGGGACGGTTCACGCTACCCGGTCCGGGCGGCGCCTCCGACCGGTGAAAACTACCCGATAGTAGGGCTTTCTTCGCCCGGGCCGGGATGCATACGGTGCGAGGAGACAGGCGTTCCGCCTGTGCGGTTCCCAGCCCGGCCCAGGAGTCGTCATGCCGATCACACCGCACCACCCCGGATCCCCCGCGCTGCCGGTCACCACCGACCCCACGCCGCTGGAGCTGGACGGCGGACTGGCCGAACTCCGCGGCGACTGCTCGCGGATGGCCCCGCACTGGCGGGCGGGCGCCGCGGCGCACGCCGAGCCCGTACCGCCGTCGCGGATCCACGGCGTCCGGGTCCCGGCCTCCTCCGCGCGGCTTCTGGACGGAATGTCGGAGTACGGCGACTGAGTCCGTCCGGATAGCGGAATCCCCGCACCCGAAAGGGGGAACCGTACGCTCCTCCGCTCCGTCCCATCGGCGTGTCCCGGTCAAGGGGCGCGAGAGGGACCGATACGCGGACCGGCGCGCACCGCCGTCCCGCGTCGAGCGGAGCGATAGGAGCGATGCGGTGAGCACCCAGCGACCTCCGGAGGACGCACCGGAGCAGCACGCCCCGGACAGGCCGCGGCAGCGGCGTTCCACGATCATCGCCGCGTCGGTCGCGGTGGCGGTGCTGCTCGCCGGCGGTGGCGGGGCGTACTGGGCCTCCACCGCGGGCGACGGCGGTTCGGCGCCCGCGGCGGGCGACCCCCCTCCCCTGCGGCTGGACGGATACGGCGGAGCGGCGGAGGGCCCGGGGGTCGCCCCCGGCGAACCGGACCCCGCCGGACGCACCTACATCGCGGAGGGCGAGCTTCCGGACGGCCCGGACTCCGCCCCCGTGCACCATCCCCGGGGCGAGGTCGGCCGCGCCGCCGCCGAGCGGCTGGCGCGGGCCCTGGACGTGCCGGGCCCGGCGCGACTGGCCGGTGACACCTGGAAGTTCGGCCCGCTCCGGGACGCGACGGGCCCGAAGCTGGACGTCGCCAGGAACGCTCCCGGCACCTGGACGTACCAGCGCTACGGCCCGGGCGGCAGCGACGACTGCGCGGAGCCGCCGGCCGGGCCGGAGAAGAAGGAGAAGGAGCAGGACGGGCCCGGGAAGGGGTCCGGCTCGGACAGCTCCTCCTCGTCCACGAAGTGCCCCGTACCGCCGGACGGCCCCGCCGAGGGCGAGCCCGTCTCCGAGGCGGAGGCGAAGAGCGCCGCCCGGCCCGTGCTGAAGGCCGCCGGCCTGGCGGACGCTGCTGTGGACGCCGGTACGGCCATGGGCGCCGTACGGGTGGTGAACGCCGACCCGGTGGTGGACGGTCGGCCCACCTACGGCCGGCACACCGGCCTGCGGATCGGGCCGGGGGGTGATGTGGTCGGCGGCAGCGGGCATCTGGCGGAGCTCGAGAAGGGCCCCGAGTATCCGCTGCTGGGCGCGGAGGAGGCGCTGGAGCGGCTCAACAGGTCCGCGGGCGGCGGACGGATCGGCTTCGGCGGCTGCGCCTCTGCGGTACCGCACGTGGACGGCTCCGGACCGGGGAGCCCGACCTGCGGGGAGCCCCCCGCCGCGCCGAGCACCCTGCCCGCGCCGGTCCGGTCCGGCCAGGACGATCCGGCGCAGGACGGCCCCGCACAGGACGATCCCGCACAGGACGGCCCCGCCGCCGAGGAGGGTTCCGGCGGAGAGAACACCGAGCGGAGCGAGCCGGGCCGGAGTACCCCGGCGAAGCCCGGGCCGGCCACGGTACGGAAGGCCGTCTTCGGCTACGCGGCGCATTTCGTGGCCGGGAAGCAGGCCCTGGTGCCCGCCTGGCTGTTCACCGTGGAGGCGCCGGGCGCGGGCGAGGGTGACACCTTCACGGTGACCTATCCGGCGGTGAAGCCGGAGCACATCGCGGGGAACGGCGGCTCGTCCGCCCCCGGGGACCGGCCGACCTCCGGGCCCGCCGAGCCGGGCGAGCCGGGTGGCGACGAGGACCTGACCCGGGTGGAGACCTACAGCGCGGACGGCCGGAAGCTGACGGTCCGCTTCTGGGGCGGGGTCTGCACCGACTACGAACTGTCGGCCGAGAGCACCGAGCAGCGGGTCACCGTCCGGATCACCGGCACCGAGAAGGAACCGGGCCGCGCCTGCGTCAAGATGGCGAAGATGATGAAGGAGACGGTGGAGCTCAAGGAGCCGCTGGGCGACCGGCAGGTCGTGGACGCCGCGGACGGCGAGCGCGTCCCGCGGAAGAAGTGAGCGCCCCCGGCCTCCCGCGGCGGGGACGGCCGGGCACGCCGGAGGCGGCGGACCGCACGGTCCGCCGCCTCCGGTATGTCCCGCGTCCGGCCGGCCGGGTCAGCTGAACGAGTCGCCGCAGGCGCAGGAACCGGTGGCGTTGGGGTTGTCGATGGTGAAGCCCTGCTTCTCGATGGTGTCGACGAAGTCGATGGAGGCACCGCCCAGGTAGGGAGCGCTCATCCGGTCGGTGACGACCTTGACCCCGTCGAAGTCCTTCACGACGTCGCCGTCGAGGGAACGCTCGTCGAAGAAGAGCTGGTAGCGGAGACCGGAACAGCCCCCGGGCTGCACCGCGACCCGCAGCGCGAGGTCGTCGCGGCCCTCCTGCTCCAGCAGCGCCTTGACCTTGCTCGCGGCCGCGTCGGACAGGAGGATGCCGTCACTCGCGGTGGTCTTCTCGTCCTGAACGGACATCTGCTTCTCTCCCGGGTTGTACGGATCGCTTGCCGTCGGCTCAACCCACGGCGCCCCGGATTCATTCCGGGCGGCGGTATCGCCATCACTTCCGCTGTTCATGCTCGCACACCCGCCCGGAAGGAGACAGTTCCGGCCGGGCCCGCCCGCCGGACGGATGCGCCACATCGACACAAGCGGCATCGTCAACGTGACGTGAAGCGGTTATGATAGATAGCGTCATTCAGACGAAAAGGGTGTCTGCAGAACAGGAAAAGGTGCGTGCAGTGACCACCGCCCAGCCTCTCGACGTGTCTCCGACACCGCTCGCTCTCCTCCTGCTCGGCCGCGAGGCCGACCCCGGGAGCGAACGCGGTGTGGAATGCCCCGGCGATCTGCCCGCGCCGTCCGACCCGGACCTCGTGGCCCGCGCCGCGGCGGCCAAGGCGAAGCTCGGGGACAAGGTCTTCGTCCTCGGCCACCACTACCAGCGGGACGAGGTCATCCAGTTCGCCGATGTGACCGGTGACTCCTTCAAGCTCGCCCGGGAGGCCGCCGCACGGCCGCAGGCCGAGTACATCGTCTTCTGCGGTGTGCACTTCATGGCCGAGTCCGCGGACATCCTCACCGGCGACGCCCAGCAGGTCGTCCTCCCCGACCTCGCCGCGGGCTGCTCGATGGCCGACATGGCCAGCGCCGAGCAGGTCGCCGAGTGCTGGGACGTGCTGACCGACGCGGGCATAGCCGGGTCGACCGTGCCCGTCTCGTACATGAACTCCTCCGCCGACATCAAGGCCTTCACCGGGCGCAACGGCGGCACGATCTGCACCTCCTCCAACGCCCGGCGGGCGCTCGACTGGGCGTTCGAGCAGGGCGAGCGGGTGCTCTTCCTCCCCGACCAGCATCTCGGCCGCAACACCGCCGTACGGGACCTGGGCCTGTCCCTCGACGACTGCGTGGTCTACAACCCGCACAAGCCGAACGGCGGGCTGACCACCGAGGAGCTGCGCTCCGCGAAGATGATCCTGTGGCGCGGGCACTGCTCGGTGCACGGCCGCTTCTCGCTGGACTCGGTCAACGAGGTGCGCGAGCGGGTGCCGGGCGTCAATGTCCTGGTGCACCCGGAGTGCCGCCACGAGGTCGTCGCCGCGGCCGACTACGTCGGGTCGACGGAGTACATCATCAAGACCCTGGAGGCCGCGCCCGCCGGGTCGAAGTGGGCGATCGGCACGGAGCTCAACCTCGTCCGCCGGCTGGCGAACCGTTTCGCCGCCGAGGACAAGCAGATCTCCTTCCTCGACAAGACGGTCTGCTTCTGCTCGACGATGAACCGGATCGATCTGCCGCACCTGGTCTGGGCCCTGGAGTCGCTGGCGGACGGCAGGGTCGTCAACCGCATCCAGGTGGACCGGGAGACGGAGAAGTACGCGAAGGTCGCGCTGGAGCGGATGCTCGCCCTGCCGTAGCCGCGGCCCGACGGCGAGCGAGAGGCCCGCCCCGCACCGTCCTGGTGCGGGGCGGGCCTCTCGCCGTCGGCCTTCCGCCGTTCGGGCTCCCGCCGTCCGGCCTCCCGGCCTGCGCGTCAGACGCCGGCCGGCTCGGCCTCCCTGGCGCCGTCCGGCGAGCCGGACTCCCCCGCCGGGCCCTCACCGGACCGCTCCCGCCGGGCGGCCCGCTTCGCCGCGCGGCGCTCCTTGCGGAGCTCGACCATCGCGTAGAGCGTCGGCACCAGCAGCAGCGTGAGCAGCGTCGAGGTGACCAGGCCGCCGATCACCACCACGGCCAGCGGCTGCGAGATGAACCCGCCGTCGCCGGTGACGGCGAGCGCCATCGGCAGCAGGGCGAAGATCGTGGCGAGGGCCGTCATCAGGATGGGCCGCAGCCGGTGCCGGCCGCCCTCGATCACCGCCTCGACGATCCCGTACCCCTGGGCCCGGTACTGGTTGACGAGGTCGATCAGCACGATGGCGTTGGTGACCACGATGCCGATCAGCATCAGCATGCCGATCAGCGCAGGGACGCCCATCGGGGTGCCGGTCAGCACCAGCAGGCCCAGCGCGCCGGTGGCCGCGAACGGGACGGACACCAGCAGGATCAGCGGCTGGACCAGCGACTTGAAGGTCGCCACCAGCAGCATGAAGACGATGGCGATGGCCGCCAGCATGGCCAGCCCCAGCGCGGAGAACGCCTCGTCCTGGTCCTGCGAGACGCCGCCGATCTCGGCCTCGGCGCCCTCGGGCAGGTCCAGGGCATCGAGCGTCGTCCGGAGTTCGGCGCTCACCGCCCCGGTGTTGTCACCGGCCGGCTTGGCGGTGACGGTCGCGGCGCGGGCGCCGTCGATCCGGGTGGTGCTCACGGGGCCGGGCACCGACTCGATCTCCGCGACCTCCGTGAGCCGTACCGGGCCCGCGGGGGTGGGCAGCTCCAGCCCGCGCAGCCCGGCCTCGGTGGTGACGGGCCGCGCGGACTTCACCACGACCTCGCGCTCGGCGTTGCCCAGCACCGCCGTGCCCGCGGTGGTGCCGCGGACGGCCTGGGTCACGGCCTGGCCGAGGGCGCTCTCCGTGAAGCCGTACCGGGCGGCCTCCGGCTTGGCCGAGACGGAGATCCGGGGCACGGACCGCGACAGGTCGCTCTGGACGTCCGTGACGCCGTCGAGCTCCGCCACCGCGTCGCGGACCCGGTCGGCGGCCTCGCGCAGCACCTCCGCGTCGGCCGCCTTGACGACGACGCTCAGGTTCTGGTTGCCGAAGCCGTCGCCGGCGGAGACGGTGGTCTCCCCGATGTCCTCGCCGAGACCGGCCAGGCCCTCCCGGATCCTGTCGACGACGACGGCGGATCCGTCCGAGTCCTTCAGCCGGACCTGGTACGTCGCCTGGTTGGCGTCCCGGCCGCCGCCGAAGGCCGCCATGATGCCGGAGGAGCCGACGGTGACCTGGTGGTCGGCGACCTCGTCGATGCCGTCGAGCATCCGCTCGATCTTCGCGGCGGCCTCGTCCGAGGCGGAGAGGCCGGTGCCGGGGGGCAGTTCCTGCTTGATGGAGACGGTGTCGGTGGCCCCGGGGTCGAAGAAGTTGGTCTTGAGCAGCGGCGTGATGCCGAAGGTGCCGGCGAGCACCGCCGCGGCGATGAGCAGGCTGGTGACCCGGCGGCGGGTGGCGAAGCGCAGCACTGGCACATAGGCGCGCTGCAGCAGGCTGCCCGCCTCCTTCTCCTCGGCCTCGCGGCGCAGCGTCTCCGGGTCGGTCCCCGTACCGCCGTCCGCGGCCCCGGGGGCGCGGAGGAACCAGTACGAGAGCACCGGCACGATCGTCAGCGAGACGATCAGCGAGGCGAGCAGGGCGACCGTCACCGTCAGGGAGAACTCGCCGAACAGTGCGCCGACCATGCCGCCGACCAGCCCGACCGGGAGGAAGACGGCCACGGTGGTGAGGGTCGAGGAGGTGATGGCCCCCGACACCTCGCGGACGGCGCCGAGGATGGCCCGCTGCCGCTCCTCTCCGTAGCCCAGGTGCCGCTTGATGTTCTCCAGGACGACGATCGAGTCGTCGACGACCCGGCCGACGGCGATGGTCAGCGCGCCCAGCGTGAGCATGTTGAGCGACAGGTCGCCGGACCAGAGCACCACCAGGGTGACCACCACGGAGAGCGGGATGGACACCGCCGTCACCAGCGTCGAGCGCAGCGACACCAGGAAGACGAGGATGACGATCACGGCCATGACGAGGCCGAGGAGCCCCTCGGTGGTCAGGCTCTCGATCGACTTGGAGACCGCGGGCCCCTGGTCGCTGACGACGGTCAGCCCGGCGCCGGAACCGAGGCTCCGCTCCAGCTCGGGCAGGGTCTCGGCGACGGCCTCGGAGATGGCGACGGCGCTGCCGTCCTGGCCCATGGTGAGGACGACGCCGAGGCTGGGCTCACCGTTGGTGCGGGTGAGCGAGGTGGCCTCGTCCGGCCGCTCCTCGACCTCCGCGACGTCACCGAGGCGGACGGGGGCCGCGGCCCGTTCCGCTCCGGCGGCGCCCGCGGCCCCCGCCGCGGCCGGGCCGCTCGGCTCGCCCGCCGCCGGGGTGAGGCGCAGGTCCTCGATCTCCTTCAGGCTCGTGTAGCCGCCGCCGACGCGCACCGTGCGGTTCCGGCCGTCCTCGTCGAACGACCCGGCGGGCATCGTGGCGCCGTTCGCCTGCAGTGCCCGGGTCAGCGCCGCGGTGCTCAGCCCGGCCCGGGCGAGCTTCTTCTCGTCCGGGGTGACGGCGACGATCCGGTCGCGCACGCCCTCCAGGGTGACCTGGCCGACGCCCTCGATGTCCGACAGCACGGGCAGCACCGAACGCTCCAGGCGGCCGGCCAGCGCCTGCTGGTCCTCCTCGCCGGAGGTGGCGGCGAGCACGACGGCCGGGATGTCGTCCGTGGAGCCCGCGACGACCTGCGGGTCGACGCCGTCCGGCAGCTGGGAGCGGGCCCGGTTCACGGCCTGCTGGACATCGGCGACGATCCGGTCGGTGCCGTCCCCGTAGTCGAACTGCGCCATGATCACCGCGGAGCCCTCGCCCGCCGTGGAGGTGACGCCGGTGATGCCGTCCACCGCCTGGACGCCGTCCTCCAGCGGGACGACGACCTGCTTCTCCACCACATCGGGGGCCGCGCCCGGATACGGGGCGATCACCGACACCATCGGCAGTTCGATCGAGGGCAGCAACTGCTGCTTGAGCTGGGGTATCGCGATGGCCCCGAAGACCACCGCGACGATCGCCATGAGGGCGACCAGCCCCCGTTGGACGAGGCTGATACGGGACAGCCAGGACATGGGTGCGGGTCTCGCTTTCCGGAGGTTCGTCGGATCCGGCTCCCGGGGACACGTCCCGGGAGGGCACGCCGGACGGCGCCGGGCGGGCACGGCCGGCCGGCGGAAGGGCCTGGGGCCCGCCCCTACGATCCCCCATGCCGGCGGCGGCTTCCTCAGCCCCCGGGGCGGTTCCGCCGGCGGCGCGTACCACGGACGCAGTACGCGCCGCGCACCCCGGGCTACACCCTCGGCCGTACCAGGCCCGACTCGTAGGCGATCACGACCAGTTGGGCCCGGTCGCGGGCGCCGAGCTTGGCCATCGCCCGGTTGACGTGGGTCTTCACGGTCAGCGGGGAGACGGTGAGGCGCTCGGCGATCTCGCCGTTCGACAGCCCCGCCGCGACGAGGCCCAGCACCTCCCGCTCCCGGCCGGTGAGGACGTCCAGCCGGCCGGCGCCGTCGCCCCGCCCGGCGCCGCCGTCACCGCCGCCGCCCGCGGACGGTTCGCCGGGGGGCACGCCCTGGGAGAGGAAGGAGGCGATGAGCGCGGTGGTCGCCGCCGGCGACAGCAGCGACTCCCCCGCCGCGACGGTACGGATCGCGGCCAGCAGCTCCCCCGGTTCCGCGCCCTTGCCGAGGAACCCGGAGGCGCCCGCCCGGAGCGACTCCACCACGTACTCGTCCACCTCGAACGTCGTCAGCATCACCACCCGCACCCCGGACAGCTCCGGATCGGCGCTGATCAGACGGGTGGCGGCGAGCCCGTCGGTGCCGGGCATCCGGATGTCCATGAGCACGATGTCGGCCCGGCGCTCCCCGGCCAGCCGGACGGCCTCCGCGCCGTCGGACGCCTCGCCCACGACCTCCATGCCGGGCTCGGAGTCGACGAGGATCCGGAAGGCGCTGCGCAGCAGGGCCTGGTCGTCGGCGAGCAGCACGCGGATGGTCACAACGCTCCCTCTCTCCGCCGCGCGCCCCGGCAGGCGGCGTCGGCGGACGCCTTCGCCGCGGCGTCCGCGGCGGCTATCCCGTCGGCGGTGAGCGGCAGGCGTACGTGGACCCGGAAGCCGCCCCCGCGGCGCGGGCCCGTCTCGCACACCCCGCCGAGCGCCGCCACCCGCTCCCGCATCCCGAGCAGGCCGTGACCGCCGGGGGGACCGGAGGCGGCGGACTCCCCGCCGTCCGGGCCGGGCGGGTCCCCGTGCGGAGTCCCGCGGTCCGGTCCGCGCTGCGGGCCCGGCCGGCCGCCCGGATCCGTCCCGCCGGGGGCCGCGGCAGCGGCGGCGCCCGCCCCGTCGTCGAGGACGCTGACCTCCAGGACCCCCGCGCCCCGCGCTATCCGGACCAGGGCGGCGGCGCCCTCCCCCGCGTGCTTGTGCGTATTGGTCAGCGCCTCCTGCACCACCCGGTACGCCGTGAGGTCCACCGCCGCGGGCAGCTCCCCGGTCACGGCCGCGGCCTGCTCCGCGCGGCGGCTGAACCAGGGGCCGCGCGGCTCGGTGGAGGACACCTCCACCTCCACCGGCAGCCCCGTCCGGGCGAAGCCGCCGACGAGCTGGTCCAGCACGCCCAGGCCGGGGGCGGGCTCCGTCGGGGCCTCCGGGTCGCCGTACTGCCGGAGCAGGCCGACGGTGGTGCGCAGCTCGTTCAGCGCCGAGCGGCTCGCCTCCCGCACATGGGCCAGCGCCTCCTTGGCCTGGTCGGGGCGGTTGTCCATGACGTGCGCGGCGACCCCCGCCTGCACATTGACCAGGGCGATGTGGTGGGCGACCACGTCGTGCAGCTCACGGGCGATCCGCATGCGCTCCTCGGCCACCCGGCGGCGGGCCTCCTCCTCGCGGGTCCGCTCGGCCCGTTCGGCGCGCTCCCGGATGGCGTCGACGAACGCGCGGCGGCTGCGGACGGCGTCACCGGCGGCCGCGGCCATGCCCATCCAGGCGGAGAGGGCCAGATTCTGCTGCCCGTACCAGGGGCGCGGGCCGAACAGCGCGGCCGCCGTGGTGAGCGCGACGACGGCCACGGCCCCGGCCCGCCAGGTCGTCGAACGGTCGGTGCGGGAGCCGACGGTGTAGAGGGCGACGGCCGCGGTCAGCGCGACCGGTGTGCCCTCCTCACCGGGTCCGGTGACCAGTTCGAGAAGCGTGAGGGCGCCGGTGCAGACGAGGACCCGGGCCGGCATCCGGCGGCGCAGGATCAGCGCCGAGCAGGCGAGCACCGCGATGACGACACTGGAGGGCTCGGGGGTGCGCTCCGAGAACCGGGGCTGCCCGTACGGCTTGTGGCCCACCGCCAGGGCGACGAGGACCAGCACGAGCAGGACACCGGCGAGCACGGCGTCGACCGCGAGGGGGTGCGAGCGCAGCCAGCGCTGCGAGCGGGCCATGCCCGGACCGGCGGCGAGGGTTGTCACGACAGGAACGGTACGGGGTCCGGCGGCTGCCCGTGACCGGACCGGCTCCGGTACCCGTACCGGGGCGGACCGGCCGGGGCGGCCTCCGGGGACCCGCCCTCAGCTCGGAATGAGCCCTTCGTCGCCCAGCATCTCCCGGACCTCGTCCAGGGTGGCGTCGGGCGACGGAAGGATCAGCTCGGAGGGTTCCAGGGCGTCGTCCGGCAGGGGCTCGCCGAACTCCCGCACGGCGTCGAGCAGCGCGTGAAGGGTGCGGCGGAAGCCCGGTTCGTCACCGCCCTCCATCTCCGCGAGCAGCTCGTCGTCCAGCTTGTCGAGCTCGGCGAAGTGGCTGTCGGCCAGCCTCACCTGCCCCTCCCCCATGATCCGTACGATCACGACGACCTCCTCTGCCGCTGCCACTGCCGGCCCGCCGGGGCCGGTCCCGGTCTCCGGATGCCCGGTGCCGTGCTGCCTGCTGCCGTACGGCGGTCTCCGTTGGCGCCGGGTGCCGAGCCGCCCGGCGCGCTGCCGTTCCGCCGCCCCGGCGCCCCGACGCCCTGCTGTCAGTGCTTGCCGAAGTCCGGCGGGGTCTGCTGCTGATTCTGCGGCTGCTGGGCCTGCGGCGCCTGCTGGGGCTGCTGTCCCTGCGGCTGCTGCTGCGCGCCGCCGCCCTCGATGGCCTGCTGCTGGGTGCTGCCGCCGGCCAGCTCCGCCTTCATCCGCTGGAGCTCCAGCTCGACGTCCGTGCCGCCGGAGAGCCGGTCCAGCTCGGCCGCGATGTCGTCCTTCGCCATGCCCGTCGGGTCGTCGAGCGCCCCGGAGGCCATCAGCTCGTCGATCGCGCCGGCCCGCGCCTGGAGCTGCGCGGTCTTGTCCTCGGCGCGCTGGATCGCCAGGCCGACGTCGCCCATCTCCTCGGAGATGCCGGAGAAGGCCTCCCCGATCCGGGTCTGCGCCTGGGCGGCGGTGTAGGTGGCCTTGATGGTCTCCTTCTTCGTACGGAAGGCGTCGACCTTGGCCTGCAGCCGCTGGGCGGCGAGGGTGAGCTTCTCCTCCTCGCTCTGCAGGGTCTGGTGCTGGGTCTCCAGGTCCGTCACCTGCTGCTGGAGCGCGGCCCGGCGGGACAGCGCCTCGCGGGCGAGGTCCTCCCGGCCGAGGGCGAGCGCCTTGCGGCCCTGGTCCTCCAGCTTGCTCGACTGGCTCTGCAGCTGGCCCAGCTGGAGTTCCAGCCGCTTGCGGGAGGTGGCGACGTCCGCGACGCCGCGGCGGACCTTCTGCAGCAGCTCCAGCTGCTTCTGGTACGAGTAGTCGAGGGTCTCGCGCGGGTCCTCCGCCCGGTCCAGGGCCTTGTTGGCCTTCGCGCGGAACAACATCCCCATCCGCTTCATGACACCGCTCATGGGTCTCGCGCGCCCCCTTCTCCGGGCTCGTCCTCGGGCAGTCCTCGGACCCACAGTAAGGGCCCTGCTTCCATTACCGCACTGATCGGCCGCGGATGCGCTCCTCCTGCAGGACGATCACGCGACGGCCTTCTCCGGCGCAGGGAGTAGGCCGGGGCCCCAAGGGTCTGGTACCCCGGCCCGCCCCGTCCCATGGGACCGGTCCGGTATCCCCGCTCTCCCGCGGTCCGGAACCGGCTCCGGCGACCGCGCGGAACCGGCCGGGGACCGACCGTTGCGGGATCGTGCCCAGTACGGGCTGTGGGCCGGCCCGTGGGACCCCGTACCCTTGGGTTTCGTGTTCCGTAGCCGTTCCAAGGATGAGCAGGCCGCCACCCCCCGGGTGGCCGCGAGCTCCAAGCAGCCCCGCGACCCGCAGGCCCCCAAGGGCCGGCCCACGCCCAAGCGCGCGGTCGCCCAGTCGCAGCGCCGCACCGTGGCCGCGACGCCGGCCAACCGCAAGGAGGCCTCCAAGCGCGCCCGGGAGGCCCGCCGCGCGGACCTCGCCCGGCAGCGCGAAGCCCTCGCCAGCGGTGACGAGCGCTATCTGCCGGCCCGGGACAAGGGCCCGGTCCGGCGCTTCGCCCGCGACTTCGTCGACTCCCGGTTCTGCGTCGCGGAGTTCTTCCTGCCGCTGGCGGTGATCATCCTCATTCTGAGCATGCTCCCGTCGATGCAGGTCAAGAACGCCTCGCTGCTGCTGTGGATGGGCGTGATCGTGATGATCGTGATCGACTCGATCGGCATCGGAGTCCGGCTGCGGAAGCAGCTGGCCGCCCGCTTCCCGGACGAGCCCCGCCGCGGAGCCGTGGCCTACGCCCTGATGCGCACCCTGCAGATGCGGCGGCTCCGGCTGCCCAAGCCGCAGGTCAAGCGCGGAGAGCGGCCCTGAGCACGGACAGTGCCGCGGGGGCGGGCCGGGCGACGGCCGAGACCGACTGGCAGCCCGACGGGGCGGCGAACTGGCTCGGCGGTCCGGAGGGGATCCGCAACACCGTCCGCCGGGAGCTCGTGGCCCGGCAGCTGGAGGAGCAGATCACCGCGCGCTTCCCGGTCGGGCAGCGGCTCAGGGTGCTCGACGTGGGCCTCGGCCACGGCACGCAGGCGCTGCGGCTGGCCCGGGCGGGCCACCGGATCACCGGTCTGGAGTCCCACGCGCCGCTGATCAAGGCCGTGCGCACCGCGCTGGCCGCCGAACCCGAGGGCATACGCGAGCGGTTCAAGCTGATCGAGGGCGACAGCCGCGAGACGGGCGTGCACTTCCTGCCCGGCAGCTTCGACGTGGTGCTCTGCCACGGGGTGCTGATGTACACGGAGCAGCCCGATCCCTTACTCGCCGGCCTCGCCCGGGTGCTGGCACCCGGCGGCCTGCTGTCGCTGCTCGTACGGAACGCCGACGCGCTGGCCATGCGCCCGGGGCTGGCGGGGGACTGGGAGACCGCGCTCTCCTCCTTCGACTCCACCACCTACGCCACCCGGGCCGGCCGCACCGCCCGCGCCGACCGGCTCGACGCGGTCTCCGCCACGCTCTCCGGGATCGGGGCCCCGCTGCACGCCTGGTACGGGGTGCGGGTGCTCACCGACCAGGTGGCCGACAACGCGCATCCGGGCAGCGTGCGCGAGCTGGAACTGATGCTGGCCGCCGAGGACCGGGCGGGGCGCACCGACCCCTACCGGTCGGTGGCGGCGCTGCTGCACGTGTGCGGGGTACGGGGAGCGCCGGGGGAAGCGGTGGCGGACGCGTAGTCCGCGCGGGGCGGCGGGGGCGCCAGTGCGGCTGTACCTCGTTCTCCCGGAGCCGTTCCGGGGGAGCTCCCGGCTTGTTACAGGCTTTTGCTTCCGTCCGGTGCGGGCTCCCGGATGGCGGGCGGGCGGGCCGGTACGCCGTCGGCGCCCCGCCCGCCCGCTCCGCCGCGCCGGTTCAGCCCTCGGCGGCGCTGAGGCTCATCGGGCCGTAGACCTCCGTGCCGTCCTCGAAGAGGGTGACCTGCTCGGTGCCGCCCTCCAGGAGTTCCTTCCACACTTCGCCGATCCAGGACTCCGCGTCGCCCTGGGTGCTGAACTCGCCCGGCTCGACCGCGGGTGCCGTCTCCGTCCCGTCGGACTTCTCGAACCGCCACGTCCACGCCATGTACGCCTCCCGGCTGCCGGCTCCTGTGATGAGGTGCTGCGTCCACCCTATGCGGCGGGCGGGCCGGCGCCCTCCTGTGCCCCCGGGGCCGCCGGCCCGGTGCCTCACCCCATCGCGGGACGGCGGGGGCGCACCCGGGGGCGCGCCCGGCAGGCCGTGCGCGCCACCGGCCCGGGACGCGAGACGATCAGGGCGTGGAACTCACTCTCCTCGGCACCGGGGCCCCGGGCGGGCTGCCGCTCCCGGGCTGCCCCTGCGCCTCTTGCGCGACCGCCGTGGGCGCGGACGCCCGGACCGCCACCTCGGTCTTCGTCGACGGCGCCCTCCTGCTCGACCTGCCCCCGGACGCCGTGCAGGCCGCCGCCCGCGCGGGGCGCTCCCTGCGGGGCGTACGGCAGGTGCTGCTCTCGCATCCGCACACCGGACCGGCCGTCGACGTGCCCGCCGGGCTGCCCGCTCCCGGACGGGTGCCGGACGGCCGCGAGCTGGCGCTGATCAGCGGGCACCGGGTGCGGGCGGTCGCGGTGGACGCCCCGGGCACCGGCTATTCGGTCACCGGGCCGGACGGCGACGACCTGCTGTACCTGCCGCCGGGCGCGGCACCGGCAGGCATGCCGCCGCGCCCGGCCCCGTACGGCGTGGTGCTGCTCGACGTCCTGGGCCGGCCCGAGGCGCTGGCCCGGCTGCGGGCGGCCGGGGCGGTCACGGCCGCCACCGATGTGATCGGCGTCCACCTCGGCCACGGGACACCGCCGGGCACCGAGCTGCACCGGCGGCTGTCGGCGGCGGGTGCCCGGGCCGTACCGGACGGCACGGCACTCGGCGCCCGGGGGCGTCCGGTGCCCCCCGCCCCGCCGCGGCGCACGCTCGTCCTGGGCGGCGCCCGGTCCGGCAAGTCGGCGGAGGCGGAGCGGAGACTGGAGTCGTTCCCGGAGGTGCTCTACGTGGCGACGGGCGGCACCCGCGAGGGGGACCGGGAGTGGGCGGCGCGGGTGTCGCTGCACCGCGAGCGCCGGCCGGGGAGCTGGCGGACGACGGAGACCTGCGACCTGGTGCCGCTGCTGGCCGGGGACGGCCCCCCGCTGCTGATCGACTGCCTCGCGCTGTGGCTGACGCACGCGATGGACGCGGTGGGCGCCTGGGACGACGAGGTGTGGGCGGCCGGAGGCGGCCAACGCGCCCTGCGGGCACGGACGGAGGCGCTGGTGTCCGCCGTCCGCTCCACCCGCCGCACCGTCGTGGCCGTCTCGAACGAGGTGGGCTCGGGGGTCGTCCCCGCCACCGCGTCGGGACGGCGCTTCCGGGACGAACTGGGCCGGCTGAACGCGGCCGTGGCGGCGGAGTGCGAACACGTCCTGCTGGTGGTCGCGGGGCAGGCCCTGCCGCTGCGCGGCTGAGCGGAGGAGCCGGGGTCCCGGCCACCCGCGCTCCCGTACCACGCCCGTGGCGGGAGCCCGCCCCGTGGCGTCCGGGCGGCTGCCCGGCGAGGGTAGGGTGCGGCGGATGAGCGGTCTGAATCTCGATGACTTCGGCAATCTGATCGAGCGCCCCGACTCCGGCGTACGGCGTGACGCCGAAGAGCGCAGGGAGCGGCTGGCCGTACGGCCCGGGGCCCTCGGACGGCTGGACGATCTCGGCGAGTGGCTCGCCGCCGCGCAGCACTCCGCCGCCGTCAGGCCGGTCGAACGGCCCCGCCTCGTGCTCTTCGCCGGTGACCACGGGGTGGCCGCGCTGGGCGTCTCCGGCCGTCCCGCCGGGAGCGCGCACCGGCTCGTGCGCGCCGTCCTCGACGGGGAGAGCCCGGCGGCGGTGCTGGCCCGGCGGTTCGGAGCCGGGATACGCGTCGTGGACATGTCCCTGGACTGCGACCCCGGCGACTTCCCCGAGGAGGTCGTACGCCACCGGGTGCGGCGCGGCTCGGGCCGGATCGACGTCGAGAACGCGCTCACCTCCGAGGAGGCCGAACAGGCGTTCCGCGCCGGGATGGCCGTCGCCGACGAGGAGGCCGACTCCGGCACCGACCTCGTGGTCCTCGGCGACCTCAGCGTCGGCGGCACCACCGCGGCGAGCACCCTCGTCGCCGCCCTCTGCGGCACCGACGCCTCCGTGGTGACCGGCCGCGGCGGCGCGGGCATCGACGACCTGGCGTGGATGCGCAAGTGCGCGGCGATCCGCGACGCGCTGCGCCGCGCCCGGCCGGTCCTCGGCGACCAGCTCGAACTGCTCGCGGCCACCGGCGGCGCGGACCTCACCGCCATGACCGGCTTTCTGCTCCAGTGCGCCGTACGCCGTACGCCGGTGATCCTGGACGGGGTGGTGTCGGCCGCCTGCGCGCTGGTCGGGCAGCGGGTGGCCTTCCGCGCCCCGGACTGGTGGCTGGCGGGCCAGGCGAGCGGCGAGCCCGCGCAGGAGAAGGCGCTGGACCGGATGGCCATGGACCCGCTGCTGGACCACGGGGTGACGGCGGGCGAGGGCACCGGCGCCCTGCTCGCCCTGCCGATGGTGCAGGCGGCGGCTGCCCTGCTGGCGGAACTCCCGGAAGAACGGCGCGAGGAGCGGCCGGACCCGGCACCGGCACCGGCACCGGAACACGGCACCGGCTCGGGATCGGACTCCCAGCCGGACTCCCAGCCGGGCTCGGTGCCGGACTCGGTGCGGGACTCGGAACCGGCCGCGGCACCCGCCGCCCCGGAACCGTCCGGCGACGGAACGGCCTGACGGACGGCAGGCAGGACGCGACGGCGCCAGGGCGGCGGGGCGGCCGCGCGCCGGGGAACGGATACCGGGGCAGTGACCGGCCCGGCCTTCCGCCCCGGCATCGGCTGCGGGGCGAGCCGAGGACCGCCGTGCCCCGTCTCCCCGGGCCCGGCCGGAATCCGTGCGGCACCGGCCGTTGGCGAGCCGCGGGGCGCCGGATAGCCTGCGCCGCGTGACCGAGCCGACTGCCGACGACCCGCGCCGCCCCGCGTCTCCGGGCAACGGCCCCGCTTCCGCTTCCCCGGACGAGGGGCCGGCCTCCCGGGCCGGGGAGGCCGGGGGACCGCACGACGAGCGCACCCCGCCCACCGGCGGGAACCCGGTCCCCCCGGACGGGAATCCGGCCTCCCCGCCCGGCACCCCTCCGCCCCCGTCCGGGAAGCCGGACTCCCCCGCCGAAGGGCCGGCCACCCCGGACGACGCCCTGCGGTTCGCGTTCGGCACCCTCACCGCGCTGCCGGTGCGCGTCACCCGCTGGGACCGGACCGCCGCGCGGGGCGGCATGGTGTGCGCCCCGGTCGCCGGCGCCGTCCTGGGTCTCTGCGCGGGGGCGCTCGGCGGTGTGCTGCTCCTCCTGGGCGCGGGCCCGCTGCTGGCCGCGGTCGCCGGCGTCGCCGTACCGGCGGCGCTCACCCGCGGGCTGCATCTGGACGGTCTCGCCGACACCGCCGACGGTCTCGGCAGCGGCAGGCCCGCCGGGGAAGCCCTGCGGATCATGAAGCAGCCGGACATCGGCCCGTTCGGGGTCGTCACCCTCGTCCTGGTGCTGTTCGCGCAGACCGCGGCCCTGGCCGAGCTGTACGCGGACGGCTGGGCGGCCGGCGCGGTCGCCCTGGTCGTGACCGCCGCGGCGGCGCGCTGCGCCCTCACCCTGGCTTCCCGCGCCGGGGTGCCCGCGGCCCGCCCGGACGGGCTGGGCGCGGCGGTCGCGGGCGTGGTCCCCGTACGGACGGCGCTCACGGTGGCGGCGGTCACCGCGGTGGTGTGCGCGGCGGCCGGGGCCCTCCTCGGCCCGTGGGCGGCCCTGCAGGCCGCGCTCGCCGTCCTGGCCGCTCTCGGCGCGGCCGAACTCCTGCTCCGCCACTGCCGGTCGCGGTTCGGCGGGGTGACGGGCGACGTCTTCGGCGCCCTCGCCGAGACGGCCGCGACGGCGGCCCTGATCGTGCTCGCCCTCGGCTGAGCGGCCGTGCGGCCGTGCGGGACGGGGCGTCCGCGGCGGACCGGACAGCCGTCCCGCCGCCCCGGAAGCGGCATCCGCAGCTCCGCCGGGCCGCCCGCCCCGGGGCGCACGGCCAACGGGCCGCCGGCCGCGGGCCGTTCGGCGGCCGCCCGCCCCCGCCGCCGCACCGCCGCCCCGCCGGACGGCGAGCCGGCCGCGTCACGTCCCGCCGGGGCGTCAACTGCCGTACGGCGACCGCGCCCCGCTCCGTCCCCGCCCCGCGCGCCCGGCGACCGGCGCCGGGAGGGCCGGCGGGGCGCCGGCGGCCGCGGCCGGGCGCTGAACGGGCCCGCCGGTGAGGGCTAGGGTTCCCGGAGAAGGACCCCCCACGCCCGTCCATCGGCAGCCGGGATTCACCCGGCGCATACGATGCCCCGGGCGCGGCCGGCCCATCCATCGGCCGAGGAACTCAACGGAAGAGAGAGACCCCACCACCGTGACTGCACTGACTCTCAGCACTTCGTCCCCGGCCGCGCTCCGCGCGGACGCCATCGTCGTCGGCGTGGCCAAGGGCGCCAAGGGGCCCGTGGCCGCGGCCGGAGCCGAGGCCGTGGTGAAGGCCTTCGACGGCAAGCTGGCCGCCGTACTGGAGACGCTCGGCGCCACCGGCGGCGAGGGCGAGGTGACGAAGCTGCCCGCGCCGTCCGGCTTCAAGTCCCCGGTCGTGCTGGCGGTCGGCCTCGGCGAAGCCCCGGCCGAGGGCGACCGGTTCGACGGCGAGGTGCTCCGCCGGGCCGCGGGCACGGCGGCCCGTGCGCTGGCCGGTGCCAAGAAGGGCGGGTTCGCCCTGCCGGTCGAGGACGCGGACGACGCGGCGGCCGTGGCGGAGGGCGCGCTGCTCGGCGCGTACACCTTCACCGCCTACCGCTCCGCCCCGGCGGGCGGCCGGAAGAAGGACGACAAGAGCACGCCGCTGGCCGAGGTGACCCTGCTGGGCGGCAAGCCGCGCGACAAGGCGTTCAAGGCGGCGGCGGAGCGCGCCACGGCGCTGGCCGCCGAGGTCAACCGGGCGCGCGACCTGGTCAACATGCCGCCCAACGACCTGCACCCGAAGTCCTTCGCGGCCTCCGTGCAGGAGGCCGCCAAGGAGCACGGCCTGAAGGTCGAGGTGCTGGACGAGAAGGCGCTCGCCAAGGGCGGCTACGGAGGCATCCTCGGCGTCGGCAAGGGCTCGGAGAACCCGCCGCGGCTGGTCCGGGTCTCGTACACGCATGCCAAGGCCAAGAAGACCCTCGCCCTGGTGGGCAAGGGCATCACCTACGACTCGGGCGGCATCTCCCTCAAGCCGGCCGGCCACAACGAGACGATGAAGTGCGACATGAGCGGTGCGGCCGCCGTGTTCGCCGCCGTCGTCGCGGCGGCGCGGCTGGGCGTCGCGGTGAACGTCACCGGCTGGCTGGCGCTGGCCGAGAACATGCCGTCCGGCTCCGCGACCCGCCCCGGTGACGTGCTGCGGATGTACAGCGGCAAGACCGTCGAGGTGCTGAACACCGACGCCGAGGGCCGGCTGGTGCTGGCGGACGCGCTCGCCCGCGCCTCGGAGGAGAAGCCGGACGCGATCGTGGACGTGGCGACGCTGACCGGCGCCATGGTGCTGGCGCTGGGCAACCGGACGTTCGGGATCATGTCGAACGACGACGCCTTCCGCGCCTCGCTGCACGAGGTCTCCCAGGAGGCGGGCGAGCAGTCCTGGCCGATGCCGCTGCCGGCGGAGCTCCGCAAGGGGATGGACTCCCCGGTGGCCGACATCGCCAACATGGGCGAGCGGATGGGCGGCGGTCTCGTCGCCGGTCTCTTCCTCAAGGAGTTCCTGGGCGAGGGCATCACCTGGGCTCACCTGGACATCGCGGGTCCCGCCTTCCACGAGGGCGCCCCGTACGGCTACACCCCCAAGGGCGGAACGGGCTCGGCGGTCCGGACGCTGGTGCGGCTGGCCGAGCGCACCGCGGCGGGCGACCTGGGCTGAACGCACCGGGCGGCGCCGGGCGACGGCGACGGGCGCGCGTCGCCCTCCGCGCGCCGCTCCACCACCGGCCGCCGCCGGACCGGGAACACCGGTCCGGCGGCGGCCGGTGCCGTTCCGCGGCGGGCCCCGCGCCGGGAGGCCGCGTGCCCAGCCCCGGCCGTCACCGCGCCGGGCCTCCGGCCCCCGGCCTCCCCCGCGTTCGTCCGTGCGTTCGCCCTGAACGAAATCCGCGCGGGCATCCCTCCGCCCCTCCGGGGCAGGCGCCCGGGCAACCGACCAGTGTCCACCGGGCCCCGCGGCCCGCCCCCACCGGCCCTACGCGCGAGTAACCCCCCGCCTCGGCCGGACGGGCGTCCCGAGGACCGGCCCCGCGTCCCGTCGGCCGTCAACAAATGCGAAGATGTTGTCTCGGCAGGACAGGGCCCCGGCTCACGTACCGAGCGAGCCACACGGACGGGCTTGAAGAACTCAGCGGCCGAACAACAGCCGCCGCCCGGTCTCGGAAGACCGGCTCCGGCGCACCCATGCATGGAGGACGTGACGTGGCGAACGACGCCAGCACCGTTTTCGACCTAGTGATCCTCGGCGGCGGCAGCGGTGGCTACGCCGCCGCCCTGCGCGGGGCGCAGCTGGGCCTGGACGTCGCACTCATCGAGAAGGACAAGCTCGGCGGCACCTGTCTGCACCGCGGCTGCATCCCCACGAAGGCTCTGCTGCACGCCGGTGAGATCGCCGACCAGGCCCGCGACGGCGCCTCGTTCGGTGTCCGGACCTCGTTCGACGGCATCGACATGGCGGGCGTGAACAAGTACAAGGACGGTGTGGTCTCCGGCCTGTACAAGGGCCTGCAGGGCCTGGTCGCCTCCCGCAAGGTGACGTATGTCACCGGCGAGGGCCGGCTGTCGTCGCCCACCTCGGTGGACGTGGACGGGCAGCGCTACGAGGGCCGGCACGTGCTGCTGGCGACCGGCTCGGTGCCGAAGTCCCTGCCGGGCCTGGAGATCGACGGCAACCGTGTCATCTCCTCGGACCACGCGCTGGGCCTGGACCGGGTGCCGAAGTCGGTGGTCGTCCTCGGCGGCGGCGTCATCGGCTGCGAGTTCGCCTCCGCGTGGAAGTCCTTCGGTACGGACGTGACCATCGTCGAGGCGCTCCCCCACCTCGTCCCCCTCGAGGACGAGAACAGCTCCAAGCTGCTGGAGCGCGCATTCCGCAAGCGCGGCATCAACTTCTCGCTCGGCTCCCGCTTCTCGGGCGTCGAGTACACGAACGACGGCGTGAAGGTCTCCCTGGAGAACGGCAAGACGTTCGAGGCCGAGCTGCTGCTCGTCGCCGTCGGCCGCGGCCCCGTCTCGCAGGGCCTCGGCTACGAGGAGGCCGGGGTCAACATGGACCGCGGCTACGTCCTCGTCGACGAGTACATGCGGACCAACGTCCCCACGATCTCCGCCGTCGGCGACCTCGTGCCGACCCTCCAGCTGGCGCACGTCGGCTTCGCCGAGGGCATCCTCGTCGCGGAGCGGCTGGGCGGGCTGAAGACCGTGCCGATCGACTACGACGGCGTGCCGCGCGTCACCTACTCCCACCCGGAGGTCGCCTCCGTCGGCGTCACCGAGGCGAAGGCCAAGGAGATGTACGGTGCCGACAAGGTCGTCGCCCTCAAGTACAACCTCGGCGGCAACGGCAAGAGCAAGATCCTGAAGACCGCGGGCGAGATCAAGCTCGTCCAGGTGCGTGACGGCGCCGTGGTCGGCGTCCACATGGTCGGTGACCGGATGGGCGAACAGATCGGGGAAGCGCAGCTGATCTACAACTGGGAGGCGCTGCCGGCCGAGGTCGCACAGCTGGTCCACGCCCACCCCACGCAGAACGAGGCGCTCGGCGAGGCCCACCTGGCGCTGGCCGGCAAGCCGCTGCACTCCCACGACTGATCCGGGCGCGCCCACATCCGCACCATTCGATAGGAGCAACCGAAACCATGGCGGTTTCCGTAACCCTCCCGGCGCTCGGCGAGAGCGTGACCGAGGGCACCGTCACCCGATGGCTGAAGGCCGAGGGTGAACGCGTCGAGGCCGACGAGCCGCTGCTCGAGGTCTCGACCGACAAGGTCGACACCGAGATCCCGGCCCCGGCGGCCGGTGTTCTCTCCTCCATCAAGGTGGCCGAGGACGAGACCGTCGAGGTCGGCGCCGAACTGGCCGTCATCGACGACGGTTCCGGCGCCCCGGCCGAGACCGCGGCTCCGGCCGCCGAGGCCGCCCCGGCGGCCGAGGCGCAGCCCGAGCCCGAGCCCGCCCCGGCCCCGCAGGCCGAGGCCCCGAAGCAGGAGGTCGCTCCGGCGCCGTCCGGCGGAGGCGCCGAGGGCACCCCGGTCACGCTGCCCGCGCTGGGCGAGTCCGTGACCGAGGGCACCGTCACCCGGTGGCTGAAGGAGGTCGGTGAGTCGGTCGAGACCGACGAGCCGCTGCTGGAGGTCTCCACGGACAAGGTCGACACCGAGATCCCGTCGCCCGCCGCCGGCACCCTGCTGGAGATCCTGGTCGGCGAGGACGAGACCGCGGAGGTCGGCGCCAAGCTGGCCGTCATCGGCGCGGCCGGACAGGCCCCGGCCGCCGCTCCCGCTCCGGCCCCCGCGCCGGCGCAGGAGGCCCCGAAGCAGGAGGCCCCGAAGCAGGAGGCGCCCGCTCCGGCTCCCGAGCCCGCCCCGGCTCCGGCTCCGCAGGCCCCGCAGGCCCCGGCACCGCAGCGCGCCGAGGCCCCGGCTCCGGAACCGCAGCCGGCCGCCCCCGCGCCCGCCCCGGCCCCCGCGCCGGCTCCGCGGGCCGCCGCCGAGCCCGGCGGTGAGGGCGCGTACGTCACCCCGCTGGTGCGCAAGCTCGCCGCCGAGCACGGCGTGGACCTGTCCTCGGTCAAGGGCACCGGTGTCGGTGGCCGCATCCGCAAGCAGGATGTCGTCGCCGCCGCCGAGGCCGCCAAGGCCGCGGCTCCGGCCGCCGCCGCGCCGGCCCCGAAGGCCGCCGCCCCGGTGCAGCCGTCGCCGCTGCGCGGCCAGACGGTGAAGATGAGCCGGATCCGCAAGGCCACGGCCAAGCACATGACCGAGTCCCTCAAGGTCTCGGCGCAGCTGACCACCGTGATCGAGGCGGACGTCACCCGCGTCATGCGGCTCCGGGCGCGCGCCAAGGAGCAGTTCCTGGCGCGCGAGGGCGTCAAGCTCTCCCCGATGCCGTTCTTCGTGAAGGCCGTCACCGAGGCGCTGAAGGTCCACCCGGCCGTCAACGCCAAGATCAACGACGACGAGACCATCACCTACCACGACACCGAGAACATCGGCATCGCGGTGGACACGGAGAAGGGCCTCTTCGTCCCGGTCATCGACAACGCGGGCGACCTGAACCTGGCCGGCATCGCCAAGAAGACCGCCGACCTGGCCAACCGCACCCGCAACGGCGGCCTCAAGCCGGACGAGCTGTCGGGCGGCACCTTCACGGTGACCAACACCGGTTCGCGCGGCGCGCTGTTCGACACCCCGATCCTCAACCAGCCGCAGGTCGCGATGCTGGCCATCGGGGCCACCGTCCGGCGTCCGGTCGTGGTGGACACCCCGGAGGGCGAGTCCATCGCCATCCGCGACATGGTCTACCTCGCGCTGACGTACGACCACCGCCTGGTGGACGGCGCCGACGCGGCCCGCTTCCTGGGGACCCTCAAGACCCGCCTGGAAGAGGGCGCGTTCGAGAGCGATCTCGGCCTGTAAGGGCCCGGGTCCCCTCGGGATTCCACGACGGCGCCCCCGTCCCGGTCCGTCCGGGCGGGGGCACCGTCGTTCCCGGGGCGCGGCCCCCGTCGTTCCGGCACGGCCGAAGTGACCGGCCGCGGGCCGCCCCGGCATGATGGCGCCCATGCGTGCCGCCCGGCTGATCCGCATGGTGCTGCTCCTCCAGTCCCGGCCGTCGATGACCGGGGCCGAACTGGCGCGGGAGCTGGAGGTGTCCGAACGGACCGTCGCCCGTGACGTCCTGGCGCTCTCGGAGGCGGGGGTGCCCGTCTACGCGGCGCGCGGCCGGACGGGCGGCTACCGGCTCATCGGCGGCTACCGCACCCGCCTGACCGGCCTCGCCCGCGGCGAGGCGGAGACGCTGTTCCTCTCCGGGGTGCCCTCGGCGCTCCGCGCCATGGGCCTGGCGGACACCGCCTCCGCGGCCCGGCTGAAGGTGGCCGCCGCGCTGCTGCCCGAACTGAGCGACACCCCCGCGAGCGCCGCACAGCGCTTCCATCTGGACGCGCCGGGCTGGTGGCAGGAGCCGGTGACCCCGGAGCCGCTGCCGCTGATCGCGGAGGCGGTGTGGGGCGACCGGCTGCTGACGGCCCGCTACCGGCGGCGGGCGGAGACGGGCGGCACGGAGGTGCGGCGCACCCTGGAACCGTACGGGCTCGTCCTCAAGGCCGGCGTCTGGTACCTGGTGGCCCGGCCTGCCGAGGAGGGGCTCTCCCCGTCGCGGGCGGCGGTCCCGGCGCCCCGGGGCTCCGGCGGGTCCTGCGGGTCCTGCGGGTCCGGCCGGACGCCCGGCGCCGGACCCGGCCCCCGGTCCCACCGGGTCTACCGCGTGGAGCGCTTCGGCTCCGTCACCGTCTCGGAGCAGCGGTTCGCCCGGGACGAGGGGTTCGATCTGCCGGGCTTCTGGCGGGAGCGGGCCGCGGAGTTCGCCCGTTCGATCCTGCGCGACACGGTCGTCGTACGGCTCTCCGCGGCCGGGGCCCGGAAGCTGCCCCGGGTCACCGACCGGGTGGCGGCGCGGGAGGCCCTCGCCGCGGCCGGGGAGGCCGACGGGGAGGGGTGGGTCACCGTCACCCTGCCCGTGGAGTCGCTCGACGTCGCCCAGGAGCAGCTGCTCGCCCTCGGCCCGGAGGCCGAACTGCTGGAGCCGCCGGAGCTGCGCGCCCGCTTCGCGGAGGCGGCGGCCCGCGCGGCCGCGCTGTACGCGCGGGACGGGCACGACGGACGGGACCGGCACGACGAGCCGGACGGGCAGGACGGGCAGGACGGGCGGTAGCCCGGCAGCACGGCCGCCGCGCCGCGGGGGACGGACGAGACGGCCGCACCTCGCTCAGCGGTACTCCGCGTCGTCCGCCTCCCGGCCGCCGGCCGTCACCTCCCTGAGGTACCGCCAGGCGTCCGGCCGGGTGCCGTCGGTGTCCGTGAAGCCGTAGACCCGGGAGAGCTGCCCGCTGGAGAGCGACTGCCCGTTCCAGCGCGCCACCTCCGGGTCCGCGGCCAGTGCGGCGACGGCCCGGCCGACGAAGACCGGGGACTCCGAGATCGCGAAACCCGGTTCCTTCGCCACCCCGTCCCGCCAGTTCTCCTCCGTCACGCCGAAGTGGTCGAGCATCTGCTCGGAACGGAGGAAGCCGGGGGTGACGGAGACCGCCGTGCAGCCGTACTCCTCCAGCTCCGTTGCGAGGCCGTGGGCCATCCGCAGGGGCGCGTACTTGGTGAGGTCGTAGTAGAAGCTCTCGCGGTAGTCCTGGTTCGTCTCGGTGGTGCCGTCGGTGATCTCCACCAGCAGCCCGCCGGGCCGGCGGATCAGCAGCGGCAGCGCGTAGTGGCTGGTGACGATGTGGCTCTCGACGCCCAGCCGCAGCATGCGCAGGCCGCGCTCCAGGCCGATCTCCCACATCTTCTTCCCGAAGTCGACGAGGTGCTCGCCGCCCCAGAGGTCGTTGACGAGGACGTCCAGCCGCCCCTGCTCACGGTCGACGCGCTCGGTCAGCGCGCGGACCTGTTCCCGTTCCAGATGGTCGGTGGGCACCGCGATGCCCGTGCCGCCCGCGGCGGTCACGAGTTCGGCGGTCTCCTCGATGGTCTCCGGGCGGTCCACCTCGCTGCGCCGCGCCCGTGTGGTGCGGCCGGTCACATAGACGGTCGCGCCCTCGGCCCCCAGTTGTACGGCGATGGCGCGTCCCGCGCCGCGGGTGGCTCCCGCGACGAGCGCCACCCGGTCCGCCGGCCTGCCCTGTTCGTTCACGTGTGCGGATTCCTCTCTCTGTCCGTACCGCCCGCACGGTTCCTCCTCCGTGCGGACGGAACGACCCTGGCAGGCAATGCGGACATCTTCTGTCGTCTTTTCCCGCGCGCCTCGGGCGAGTTCCGGTCCGGACGGTCCGGGCGCTCCGGCGCGGGACGGCATCCCCCGATTTGCGGGTCATCACCCCGGCCGGTAACGACACGGCCGCATCCGGCATGCTGCGCGTGCGCGGCGGGTGGGCAGGGCCGATGCTGGTCCCGTGATGGACGAGACGGAGTTCTGGGCGATCGTCGACAGCTCCCGCGAGGCCGCCGGCGGGGATCCGGTGGAGCAGGCGGACGCACTCGTGGAACGGCTGGTGCTGCTGGACCCCGAATCGGTGGTGGATTTCGCACGGCACTTCGAGTCCCGGCTGACGCGGGCCCACCGCTGGGATCTGTGGGCCGCCGCCTGGCTGCTGACGGGCGACGCCGGCGAGGAGGCGTTCGAGGGTTTCCGCTGCTGGCTGATCGGCCAGGGGCGGCAGGTGTTCGAGGGCGCGCTGCACGAGCCCGACGATCTGGCGGAGCTGCTGGAGGACTTCGACGAGGAACTGGACGGTGAGGCGGAGGACCTCGGCTACGCGCCCTACGAGGCGTACGAGCAGCTCACCGCGGTCGAACTGCCGGACCTCGGGCTGCCCGAACAGCCGGCCGAACCCGAGGGCACACCCCTCGACTTCGGCGACCGCGCGGCGCTGGCGGAGCGCTTCCCCGCCCTCACCGAGCGGTTCCCGCCCCCGCGGTGAGGCGCGGGCGCGGCCCCGGGGCCCGCCGGGCGGAGACGCCGCCGGTCCCTCAGCCGTTCTCCGGCCCCAGGGAGCGTCCCATCAGGACGTCGTCGGCGAACATCCCGTCCAGCAGGAACTCGCCCGGCAGGACGCCCTCCACGGCGAAGCCCGCCGACTCGTACAGCCGCCGGGCCGGTGTGTTGTGGCCCAGCACCCGCAGGGTGATCCGGACCGCGCCCTGCCGCCGCGCCTCGTCGCAGGCGGCGTCGAGGAGGGCGCGGGCCACGCCCCGGCCGCGGGCCCAGGTGTCGACCGCCAGTCCCTGGATCTGCCGGACATGGTTGTTGGACGGCAGCCTGGTCGGCGGCACCAGCCGGATGTAGCCGGCGATCCGCGCCTGGATCTCGGCGACGAGCAGGTCCTCCGGCGGATGGGCCGCGTCGAAGAAGGGCGCACCCGGAGCGGGAGGTTCCGGCTGCACGGAGTGCAGCCGCGACCAGACGCGGCGGTCGAGGTCGCCGAGCGCTGCCCCGTCGACGGGCACGGCAGGGCGGACGGTCACCGGCTGAACCGGACGTATGAGCGGTTCGGGCATGGACGCCACTGTGCCACCGCCCCCCAATACCCGTCACCTCCCGTACACCGGGGGCAGGATGGCCTCATGCGTATCGCGATCACCGGCTCGTCCGGTCTCATCGGTTCGGCACTGCTCCGCTCCCTGCGCGCCGCGGGAGGGCACGAGACCGTACGGCTGGTACGCCGGCCGCCCCGGGCGCCGGACGAGGCGCAGTGGGACCCGGAGGGCGGCTCCGCGGACGCCGGCGCGCTCCGCGGCTGCGACGCCGTCGTGCACCTCGCGGGCGCGGGAGTCGCCGACCACCGGTGGACGGAGAGCTACAAGAGAACGATCCGGGACAGCCGGGTGCTCGGCACCACCACGATCGCCCGGGCCCTGGCCTCGCTGGACACCCCGCCGCCCGTCCTCGTCTGCGGCAGCGCCATCGGCTACTACGGCGACACGGGCGACCGCGAGACCGACGAGAGCGCGCCGCCCGGGGAGGGCTTCCTGGCCGGGGTCTGCCAGGAGTGGGAGGCCGCGGCGGCGCCCGCCGAGGAAGCCGGCGTCCGGACGGTCTTCGCCCGGACCGGCCTGGTGGTGGCGCGTGAGGGCGGCGCCTGGGGGCGGCTGTTCCCGCTCTTCAAGGCCGGGCTCGGCGGGCGGCTCGGCAACGGCCGGCAGTACTGGAGCTTCATCGCCCTGGACGACCACATCTCCGCCCTGCGGCACCTCATCGCCACCGCCTCGCTCTCCGGCCCGGTCAACCTCACCGCACCCGTGCCGGTCACCAACCGGGAGGTGACGGCCGCGATGGGCCGGGTGCTGCGGCGGCCGACCCTCGCCACCGCACCCGCACCCGCGCTGCGGCTGGCGCTCGGCGGGTTCGCCGAGGACGTGCTGAGCAGCCAGCGGGTGGTGCCGCGCCGGCTGCTCGGCTCCGGCTTCACCTTCGCCCACCCGACCGTCGAGAGCGCGATCCGGGCCGCGCTGCGCTGACCGGGCGGGCGCGCACGCCCGTACGGTCCGCGTGGCGGCGCACGGCCGACGGGCCCACCCACGCCCACGCCCACGCCGGCACCGGCACCGGCACCGGCACCGGCACCGGCACCGATGGGAGCGCAACCGGAAAGACCGGGACGCGGCTGTGCGCGGGCCCGTCCGCCCACCGGCGCTCTCCCCTCAACCCCCGTGCGCCCGTGCCCGGTTGATGCGCGACTGTGCGGGCCGGTAATCGTTCCTAGGCTCGGGGGGAAGGGGATGCCGGGTATTGCGGTCGCCGGTTGAGGGCATGAGGTCTCCAGCGACCGCAGGTGGCCCGGTGAGGGGACACAGCCGACCTCGGGGAGGGCACGTGCTCAGCACCGCACAGGAGAGCACCGCACAGCAGAGCAGCACACGGAACGGCAGCGGACGGGGCTCCGCGGACCGGACGGACGTCGTCGTGGTCGGCGCCGGGCTGGCGGGACTCACGGCGGCGGCCCGGCTCAGCCGCGCGGGCCTGGAGGTGACGGTCCTGGAGGCGGCACCCCGGATCGGCGGCCGGATGGCCACCGAGGAGGCCGACGGCTTCCGGCTCGACCGCCCGGGGCGGCTCCTCGACCCGTCGCTGCCGGCGCTGGCGTCCGCGCCCGAGCTGGCGGACCTCGTCCTGCGCCCCCTCTCCCCCGGCCTGCTGGTGCACAGCGGGGGCCGCGTCCACCGGTACGCCGAACCCCGGAGCGCGCGGGGCACCCGGGCCGCGGCCCGTGCCCTGGCCGGTGCCGCACGCGCCCCGCGCACCCTCCGTGCGCCCCGCGCGCCACGGGCCGCCCGCGCGAACGCCCTTGACCAGGCCCGGCTCGCCGGCTACCTCAGCCGGCTGGCCGGAACCCCGGCCGAGCGGCTGCTGGCCCGGCCGGAGCTGCCCGCCGCCGCGTTCCCCGGCAGCCGGGGACTGCCGCCCCGCACCATCGACGGCTATCTGCGGCCCCTGCTCACCGCGCTCCTCAACGACCCGGAGCTGACCACCTCCGGCCGCTGCGCCGATCTCGCGCTGCGCGGCTACGCCCGGGGCCGGCTCAGCGTCGTCGAGGGCGGTACGGCCGCGCTGACCGGCCTCCTCGCCGCCACCCTCCCGCCGGGCACCGTACGGACCGGGGTCCGGGCCGTGTCCGCCGCCACCAGCTCCGTCATCACCGACACGCAGGGCGAGATCGGCTGCCGTGCCGTCGTCGTGGCCACCGGCGCCCGCGCCGCCGCCGGGCTGCTGCCCGGTCTGCGGCTGCCCGGGTTCCACCCGGTGACCGTGTTGCACCACGCCGCGCCCGAGCCGCCGTCGCAGGAGCCGGTGCCCCTCCTCGACGCCGACCGGACCGGGCCCGTGGCGCACACCCTCGTGGTCAGCGCGGCGGACCCCCGGCGCAGCCCCTGCGGCCGCGCGCTCATCACGTCCACGGTCCTGGGCCCGGCCGCCGGGGAGCCGCCCGCGCTCCTCGACAAGAGCGCCCGCGCCCAGCTCGGGGAGCTCTACGGCACCCCGGCGGAGGACTGGGAGCTGGTCGCCGTCCGGCACGACCCGGAAGCCGTGCCCGCGATGCCCGCGCCGCACGACCACCAGCGGCCGGTGCGGCTGCTGCACGGGCTGTACGTGTGCGGCGACCACCGCGACACGAGCACCGCCCAGGGCGCGTACGGCTCGGGGTGCCGGGCCGCCGCGGCGGTGCTGCGCGACTTCGGCCTCCGCCCGGGCTCCGCCGCCGAACCGGTGGCCTCCGCGGCGTAGCACCGCGGGCGGCCCGGCCGGGCGGAAGGCGCGGTCAGCGCCGCCCGCACCGACGCGTTCCGTGCGGGCGCCTCCCGCACGGACGCCCTCCGTGCGGGCGCACGGCCCGCACGGGAGCCGCGCACCCCCGCCGCCCGGGGCCGGTCAGAGTGCCGCGACGCGCTCCCGGTAGCCGCGCACCGCCGCGGCGTCCTTGAAGGGCTCCAGCCGGCGCTCGAACTCGCGGACGTACTCCGTGGCGCGCACCGACCGCATCTCGGCCGCCTGCCGCGCGGACTCCGCCCCCAGCGCGCACGCCTGGTCCAGATCGCCCAGGCCCAGCCGGGCCGAGGCGAGCACCACCCGGCAGAACAGCCGGCTCCGGGCATAGCCGGAGTCGCGCAGTTGCAGCGACCGCTCGGCGTGCTGCGCGGCGGCCCGGTACTGGCCGAGGTCGCGGTGGCAGTGCCCGAACTCGTCGGCGAGCTGCGCCTCGTCGAAGAAGCGCGCCCAGTACGGCACCTCGTCGCCCGGGCGCGCCGACTCCAGGGCGCGCTCCGCCCGCGTCAGCGCCCCCGTGCAGGCCCGGGTGTCGCCCAGCAGCCCGTGCGCCCGGGCCTCGGCCGCGTGCAGCAGCGACTGCACCACGGGGGGCGCGCCGCAGCCCGCTCCCTGCTGCGCGACCCGGGCGAGCTGGGCGGCTTCCCGGCCGTGGCCCAGGTAGACGGCCTGCCGGCTCATGGTGACCAGGACATAGCTGCCGTAGACGCGGTCGTCGGCGGCCTGCGAAAGCCGCAGGGCCTGGACGAAGTACCGCTGGGCGAGGCCGTGCGCCGCGATGTCGTACGAGGTCCAGCCCGCGAGCCGGGTGAGATCGGCCACGGCGCCGAAGAGCTGCCGGCCGGTGCTCTCGCCGTAGGAGCCGCGCAGCATCGGCTCGGCCTCGTGTTCGAGGTAGCGGACCAGGGCCTGCCGGGCGTGGCCGCCGCCGTAGGCGTGGTCGAGCGAGCGGAACAGCTCGCCCACCGAACGCAGGGCCGCGATGTCGCCGGCGGTCACCTTGGTGCCCGGGCCGCGGTCGGGCCGTTCCCGCCCGCGGGGCGGCGGCGTCCGGCCGGGCGCGGTGACGGTGCTGCCGTCGCTCCCGGGGCTGCCGGAGACGCCGGGTGCCGCGGTGCCGGTGCCGGAGCGGAGGGCTGCGCGGGGCCCCGGGACGGTGCCGGGACGGAGCCGCGCCGGACCGGGCGCCGGGGCGGCGGACGGGCCGGTACGGGGGCCGGGCACGGCGGCGGGGCCCTCGCCCTCCCCGGGGCCCTGGGATTCCGCCGGTCCGGGCTGCCGGCCGGGGCGGGCGACCCTCTCGTCCGTCCGGCCGATCAGCCAGTCGCGGCTCGGGACCACCAGGCCGGCCGGGGTGAACGCGATCTTCCGCAGCTCGGCGTGGCTGCCGGAGTCCTTCCGCCACAGCCCGCTGACGATGTCCACCGCCTCCGCGGGCGTCTCCGCGAACTCCAGGCCGGCGTAGACCGGCGCGCAGGCGTCCAGCCCGAGGTCCTGCGCGGTGAGCCGGCGTCCCAGCCGGCGGGTGAAGACCTCCGCGATCAGTGCGGGGGTCGTGCCGCGCGGCTGCTGGCCTCGGAGCCAGCGGGTCACCGACGTCTTGTCGTAGCGCAGGTCGAGGCCGTGCTCCAGGCCGAGCTGGTCGACCCGGCGGGCCAGCCCCGCGTTGGAGAAGCCGGCCTCGGCGATGAGAGCCGCCAGGCGGCGGTTGGGGATGCGCTGGGGGATGGTCCCGTCACGCAGCCCGGGGGAGGGTCGATCCGTCATCGGTTGTGCGGTCTCCTGCCTTCCGGACCCGTGGGGGGAGCGGGGCGCGACAGGCCCCGGTGCTGTGGCCGGCAGCCCGCGCTCGCCCGATCGCCCTCCTTGGACCGGCGCGAATTTAGCGAGAGACGCGGCGATTTCGGCCGTCTCGTCGCCTTGTTCATCCGATCGTGTGAGCGGGACCGGTATTCCGGTGCGAAACCACCCGGTGGCCCGCTAAGGCCGGTCCGTCCCGTCCGTCCCCTCGTGCCGGACCGGGCCGCGTCCGGATCCCCGGCCCGGGCGCTTCCGGCCTCCCGGGATGCGGGCTCCGGCGGCCGGGCGCGGCGCGGGCCCGCCCCGGTCGTACAGTGGCTGAGGGCGCCATCCGTGCCGTATCGCTGTTCGAAGAGGAGCCACCGTGAGTGAGCTGCGCTTTGTCCACCTCGGCTTCGGGGCGGACGCCGTCGAGTACCAGGCCGCGTGGCAGGAGCAGCGCCGGGTGCACGCGGCGAGGTTCGCGGACGAGGTCCCCGACACCTGTCTGCTCCTGGAACACCAGGCCGTCTACACGGCGGGCCGCCGGACCGAGGACAGCGAGCGCCCGCTGGACGGCACCCCGGTCGTCGACGTCGACCGCGGCGGCAAGATCACCTGGCACGGCCCCGGCCAGCTCGTCGGCTACCCGATCCTGAAGCTGCCCCGCCCGGTGGACGTCGTGGCCCATGTGCGCCGCCTGGAGGAGGCCCTGATCCGGGTCTGCGCCGACTTCGGCCTGGAGACCTCCCGGATCGAGGGCCGCAGCGGGGTCTGGGTGCTCGGCGACCCGGCGGACGCCCCGGCGGCCTCCCTCGGCGGCCTCTCCCTGGACTTCGACCCGCGGATCAACGACGAGCTGTTCGACCCCCGGCTGGCCGGGCCGGAGTACGCGCCCTCGAACGCCGGGCAGCGCGGGGAGGACCGCAAGCTCGCCGCGATCGGCATCCGCGTGGCCAAGGGCGTCACCATGCACGGCTTCGCCCTCAACTGCGAGCCGGACAACACCTCGTTCGACCGGATCGTGCCGTGCGGCATCCGCGACGCGGGCGTGACCTCGCTCTCCGCCGAGCTGGGGCGCACGGTGCCGGTCTCCGAGGTGCTCCCGGTGGTGGAGAAGCGGCTGCGCGAGGTCCTGGAGACGGCCGAGCCGCTCCCCCGGGCCGTCTGACGTGCCCCGCCGGGCGGCCCGGGAGGCGGGAATGCCCGCCCCCTCGCCCGGGGTTGGCGGAGGGCGGGCCCGCTTCCCCGGCGCACCGGCGGCGGCGGGGCACGGCGGTGCGGACGGGGGCGGGCCCCCGGCACGGCGGCCGTGGAAAATACGGGCGTACCCTGGTGTTCGCCGAAGATTCGAATAGCCACGCAAGGCAACGCTGAGAAAAGGGGAGTGCCGGACGTGTCCGCAGTCGCACCCGACGGTCGGAAGATGCTCCGTCTGGAGGTCCGGAACAGCCAGACCCCCATCGAGCGGAAGCCGGAGTGGATCAAGACCCGGGCCAAAATGGGCCCCGAGTACACCGAACTCCAGGGCCTGGTGAAGCGCGAGGGCCTGCACACGGTGTGCCAGGAGGCCGGCTGCCCCAACATCTACGAGTGCTGGGAGGACCGCGAGGCGACCTTCCTCATCGGCGGCGACCAGTGCACCCGGCGCTGCGACTTCTGCCAGATCGACACCGGCAGGCCGCAGGCGCTGGACCGCGACGAGCCCCGGCGCGTGGCCGAATCCGTACGGTCCATGGAGCTGAAGTACGCCACGATCACCGGAGTGGCCCGCGACGACCTGGAGGACGGCGGCGCCTGGCTCTACGCCGAGACCGTGCGGCAGATCCACGGCCTGATGCCGGACACCGGCGTCGAACTGCTGATCCCCGACTTCAACGCGGTCCCCGAACAGCTCGCCGAGGTCTTCTCCAGCCGCCCCGAGGTGCTCGCGCACAACGTCGAGACGGTTCCCCGGATCTTCAAGCGCATCCGTCCCGGCTTCCGCTACGACCGCTCCCTCGACGTCCTCCGGCAGGCCCGCGCCGACGGGCTCGTCACCAAGTCGAATCTGATCCTGGGCATGGGCGAGGAGCGCGCGGAGATCACCGAGGCGCTGCGCGACCTGCACGAGGCCGGCTGCGAGCTCATCACGATCACCCAGTACCTGCGGCCCACGCCCCGCCACCACCCGGTGGTGCGCTGGGTGAAGCCGCAGGAGTTCGTGGAACTGCAGCAGGAGGCCGAGGAGATCGGCTACGCCGGTGTCATGTCCGGCCCGCTCGTCCGCTCCTCCTACCGCGCCGGACGGCTCTACGCGCAGGCGATGGAGCGGCGCGGCGAGGCCCCGGCGCGCGGTGGCGCCGCCGCTGCCGCGGACCGGCAGTCCGCCTGAGCGGCACGGCCGGCCCCGTCACCCCCCGCCGGCGTTCACCCGTGCACACGAGCGTTCCCGATCGCGAAGTCAAGAGGCCGTGCGGCTCCCCCGGAGGGGCCGCACGGCCCCGCGCCGGGGCCAGTGTTCGTCCGTTTCGGACCATTGTTTCGCTGCGTTTGACCGATCGGTCACCCACTGGTAACACCTATTCATGACGCTGGATTTACGCACCGCGAACGCACACGCGCCGGTCCGGCACGGCCGCCTTACCCGCCCGCCGGACCGCCGCCCGCCGCGCCCGCCCGCGTGAACCCGGCGCCGCCGCACCGCCCGCGCCACTTCCTCCCGTCCACGACGCTCCGAGGGGAAACGAGACCATGCAGGGCTCTCCCGTCCACGCCACCGCGATCCCGTCCGTCACCGGCGCACTGCGGGCCGTGGAGTCCGTTCTTCTGCGCCGGGGCCAGCTCACCGCCCGCCGCAACGCCTGGACCGCCGTCCTGGAGGACCGCCGCCGCGCCAAGGCGCGGTACGAGGCCGAGCACGTACTGGAGGCCGCGGCGACCCGCGCCCCACAGGCCACGTAAACTCGGGGGCATGGCGAGGAAGGAAACATCCGAGAACCCCGGGCGGCTCAAGCAGATCGCCCTGACCTACAAGATGACCAAGCGGTCCGACTCCAAGGTCGGGCTCGTCGTCGCGGCTGTGGGACTTGTCACCTTCGGTGTCCTCCTCGCGATCGGCTTCTTGATCGACCACCCGGTGTACCTGGGCATCCTGGGCGCCCTGCTGGCCTTCCTCGCCATGGCGATCGTCTTCGGACGGCGCGCCGAGGCGGCGGCCTTCGGGCAGATGGAAGGCCAGCCGGGCGCGGCCGCGGCGGTCCTGGAGAACATCAAGCGCGGCTGGACGGTGACGCCCGCGGTGGCGATGAACCGCCAGCAGGACGTCGTCCACCGGGCCGTCGGCAAGGCGGGCATCGTGCTGGTGGCCGAGGGCAACCCGAACCGGCTCAAGGGCCTGCTGGCCTCGGAGAAGCGGAAGATGGCCCGCATCGTCACGGACGTCCCGGTGCACGACGTCACGGTGGGCAACGGCGAGGGCCAGGTGCCGCTGAAGAAGGTCCGCACCCATCTGCTGAAGCTTCCCCGGGTGCTGACCGGCCCGCAGGTCACCACGGTCAACGACCGGCTGCGCGCGATGGGCGACCTGATGAGCAATATGCCGATGCCGAAGGGCCCGCTGCCGAAGGGCATGCGGATGCCCAAGGGCGGCCGGATGCGCTGAGCCGTCCCCGGCGGCGGCGCGGGGCGCCGGCGCCGGGCGGTCGGCCCGGCCGTATACGGCCCGGCACGGACAGCCGAAGGGCCCGGATCCCCCCAGGAAGCCCCTGGAGGATCCGGGCCCTTCGCGTGCGGCGCGGGCGGTGCCGCTTCCGGCCCGGCCCCGGCTCCGCCCCGTCCGGGCCGGATGCCGGCGCGGGGGCGGCTCGGCCGGGACGCCCGCCGGCGGAGGGCGGGGGCGCCGCTCAGATGCGTACCTGGACCGCCCGGGCGAGCCGGTCGTGGAGGCCGCGGCCGTCGCGGTCCCAGATCAGCGCGGGGACGACCAGCAGGAGCAGCAGTGTCCGCGCCACGACCCGTACGGCGCCCAGCCGGTCACCGTTCTCGGCGATGACCCGCAGGCCCATCAGCCGCTTGCCGGGCGTGCTCCCGACCGTGGTGACGGTGGTGACGCTGAGCAGCGCGAAGAGGGCGAGCGCCCAGTTGTTGGCGGCCCTGAGCTCGCCGCCGGAGAGCAGCCCGTAGGCGATCAGGACGCAGAGCGCCCAGTCGATGAAGAGGGCGCCGGTGCGGCGCCCCACGCACGCGACCGAGCCCGGCCCCTCCTTGGGCAGGCCGAGGCGCTCGCCGCGGTAGCCGAAGTCCACACCCATGTCCTCGGCCGCCGCGCGGGGGCCGGAGATCCACGATCCGATTGCGTGCCTGTTGTCCACCCGTCCACGGTACTGCGGCGCCCCGGCGGGCCCGGGACCGCATACGTTCCCCGCCGCGCGGAACGGGCCCGGCGACCCGGACGACCACCCCGGCGACGAGCGCGGCTCCGTGTTTCAACAGGCAGAAGCGACCACGGGCCGGTTAACCTCGGCGAAACAAATGGGTCACGCTCGGGAAATCCCCCAAACCTAAGGTCGATGCCAGCGTGCCACCGCACTGGCCGCGTTCCAGGCAATCCCGCCACCCCCCGGACGGCGGGCTAGGAGGAGTTGCATGTTCCAGAACGCCGACGATGCGAAGAAGTTCATCGCGGACGAGGACGTCAAGTTCATCGACGTCCGATTCTGCGATCTGCCCGGCGTGATGCAGCACTTCACGATCCCGGCCGCCGCTTTCGACCCGGCCGAGGAGCTCGCGTTCGACGGCTCGTCGATCCGCGGCTTCCAGGCGATCCACGAGTCCGACATGGCGCTCCGCGCCGACCTCACCACGGCTCGTGTCGACCCGTTCCGCCGGGACAAGACGGTCAACATCAACTTCTTCATCCACGACCCGATCACGGGCGAGCAGTACAGCCGTGACCCGCGGAACATCGCCAAGAAGGCCGAGGCGTACCTCGCCTCCACCGGCATCGCCGACACGGCGTACTTCGGCCCCGAGGCCGAGTTCTACGTCTTCGACAGCGTGCGCTTCAGCACCGCCGCGAACGAGTCCTTCTACCACATCGACTCCGAGGCCGGCGCCTGGAACACCGGCGCCCTGGAGGACAACCGCGGCTACAAGGTCCGGTACAAGGGCGGCTACTTCCCGGCCCCGCCGGTCGACCACTTCGCCGACCTGCGCGCCGAGATCTCCCTGGAGCTGGACAAGGCGGGCCTGCAGGTCGAGCGCCAGCACCACGAGGTCGGCACCGCCGGCCAGGCCGAGATCAACTACAAGTTCAACACGCTGCTCGCCGCGGCCGACGACCTGATGCTCTTCAAGTACATCGTGAAGAACGTCGCCTGGCGGAACGGCAAGACCGCGACCTTCATGCCCAAGCCGATCTTCGGTGACAACGGCTCCGGCATGCACGTCCACCAGTCCCTGTGGGCCGGTGGCGACCCGCTCTTCTACGACGAGCAGGGCTACGCGGGCCTCTCGGACACCGCCCGCTACTACATCGGCGGCATCCTCAAGCACGCCCCGTCGCTGCTGGCCTTCACCAACCCGACGGTGAACTCGTACCACCGCCTGGTCCCGGGCTTCGAGGCCCCGGTCAACCTGGTCTACTCGCAGCGCAACCGCTCCGCGGCGATGCGCATCCCGATCACGGGCTCCAACCCGAAGGCCAAGCGCGTCGAGTTCCGCGCCCCGGACCCGTCCTCGAACCCGTACCTCGCCTTCTCCGCCCTCCTCCTGGCGGGCCTCGACGGCGTCAAGAACAAGATCGAGCCGGCCGAGCCGATCGACAAGGACCTCTACGAGCTCGCGCCCGACGAGCACGCCAACGTGGCCCAGGTCCCGACCTCCCTCCCCGCGGTCCTCGACGCCCTGGAGGCGGACAACGAGTACCTCCAGGCGGGCGGCGTCTTCACCGGCGACCTGATCGAGACCTGGATCGACTACAAGCGGACCCAGGAGATCGCCCCCATGGCCCTCCGGCCGCACCCGCACGAGTTCGAGATGTACTTCGACATCTAGAGCGACCGGCCTTCACGGGCTTCCGGCTCCGGGCCGCCGTCCGCGCACTCCGCGCGGGCGGCGGTCTTCGTGTGGGACCGGTGCCGCGGTACCCGTGGGCACTGCCGTGGTGACGGGCAAAACCTGAACCGGGAGTGAAGTGCCTCACAGTGAACGCGGGGCCGGGCCGCCCGGGACACCAGCGGGGGTCTGCCGGTTACGGAGGGTGAGGCCGGGCCGGGCTCTGAAATGGGCTGGTGGAGCTGGTGGGGCCGAGCGGGAGGGCACCCGCCGGGGAATTCCGGTTGCTGTTACGGAACTACCGGTCGGTCATGTCGGGTCGGGGATTTTTTCGAGACCGGTCTCAACGTTCGGCCCCCCGGCTCGCTTAGCTGGTCACTGAGAGCGAACACCTCTCCGGCACGGATCCGGAACGGACCACGGACCACGGACCACGGACCCGGGACCGCAGTGCCGGCCGCCTCTGCGAAAGAGAAGCAAGCCGTGAACGAAGTGCTCCTGCATGGTCTGGTGCTGGCCACCGCCATGCGCGTGTTCACCCCTGACGCCGCACGTCTCGTACGCCGGGCCCTCGCCGCCGGCGTACGCGTCGGAACCGCATCGCTGCTCGATCACCGGACCCCGCTCCCCTGCCGTCCGTCCCCCGCCCCCGCCGGGGCCGCCCGCCCCTTCCAGGTTCCGGAGAAGGGAGAGCACGCGTGAGTGAGGACACGCCCCCGTCGCAGTCCGGCCGCGCTCTGCGAGCCCGCTCCGTGCAACTGCCGCGCGCCTTCTGGGCACTGCACCGCCAGTACTACCGGCCCTACCAGCGCTACGCCGAGCTCCAGCTGGGCGACCCCGGTGCGGCCACCCGGCTGGTGCACCAGGTTTTCATGGACCTGGCCACCCACTGGGACCAGCTGATGGAGGAGCCCAACCCGGCCACCTGCGCCTGGGCCCACCTCAAGCAGTACATCGCCGGCGAACTGGGGGACCGCGAGCCGGCCATGGCGGAGACGGCGGTCTTCAGCAGCGTCGCCCGGGTGGCACTGGAGTCGGTGCGCGAGCAGTTCGCCGCCATGGAGAGCAGGATCGGCCTGTACCCGGCGATCTCCCGGCTGCCCGACCGGCTGTTCGACGTCATCGTCCTCCGGCACGTCCTGGGCTATCCCTCCGACCGGACCGCCCACATCATGGGCATCACCGAGGCGACGGTCCGCTGCCATCTGGGGGCCGCCCGCCGGAAGCTCGAACGGGACCTCGGGCTCCCGCAGGCGGGCCGGGAGCACCGATGAAGGAGACAGGAACCCCCATGCGACCGCCCCGTACGCTCGGCGAGCTCCTGGCCGACGCCGAAGTCCTCCGGCACGACTACGAGGAGGAGGAGATCGCCGCCTCCCGCCGCCGCATCGAACGCGATGTCGCCGAACTCCAGCGCCGCGCCGCCGGCGGCGGCCGGCTCCCGGCTCCGGCCGCCCACAGCGGACGCGCCGCCCTGCGCCACGCACAGCGGGCGGCGCCCCCGTGGGCGTCCTCCCGCAACGGCCGCGCCGCCGGGGACCTGCGCCACCTCGCGGCCTACGTTCTCCACAGCACCCCCGCCGCCCGGCACATCGGCCGGCTGGCCACCTCCCACCAGTTGGAGCCGGAGGGCGCCCTGGTCTTCGCCTGCCTCCTCCACCTCTCCGACCGCGAGGAAGTGGCGGAGTTCCTCTGGCAGTTCTCCGCGGGCGCCGGCAAGGCCGTGTCCGCCCTGTGCCTGCATCTGCTCCACCTCCAGCGGGGCGAGCTCCGTGACGCCCGGCACTGGGCGCGGCAGGCGTCCGTCCTGGAGAACCCCCCGCGGTCCGCCGACGGGGACACGCGGCCGGACGAGGGCACGGAGGTCCCCGCCGCCCTCATGCTGCTGCGCACCAGGATGGGCCTGGCCCAGCTCGACCAGGGCGCTGCCGGCCCCGGCCCCGGCGGCGCCCCCGGACCTGTCTCACCGGGGACACCCGGGGTCTCCGGGCCCGGGGTCTCCGGGCAGGCCCGGCTCTCCCGGTCCCTGACCGCCGCGGTCCAGCGACTCGTCGCCAGGACGCACCTGTACGAGGATTCCCTGCCCTGGCCGGACCGCGACCTCGCCCTCCGGCTGGAGCACTGCGGCGCCTCGTAGGCGGCCCGTGCCCGCCCCGGAGAAGCCGGGGGAAAGGCCACGGGGCCGCCACCCGGGGGCGGGGGTGGCGGCCCCTGAGACCCCCGGAGACGGTGGGGGTCTCGGCCTGTGCCTCAGCGCTTCGGCCCGCGGGTTCGTCGGCACCCGCGTGCGCCGGCGCGTGAGGACATCGGTGCGGGCGTCCCCCGCGGACGGGTGCCGGCGCGGCTGCGCGCCGGCCCGTCGCGGCGGGGCGGCCCGTCAGCGGAAGAGCCTCAGCGGGACGGCGCGTCCCATGGCGGTCAGTCCCGCGTCGTTCGGGTGGAGGTGGTCGCCGCTGTCGTAGGCCGGGAGCAGGCGCTCCGGGTCCTGCGGGTCGCGGACGGCCCGGTCGAAGTCGATGACGGCGTCGTACTCGCCGCTGGTGCGGATCCAGTGGTTGAGCCGCTGCCGCGCGGCCTCGTTCTCCTCGCTGTAGAAGCCGAGGGTGTCGTTCTTGAACGGGGTGACGGTGCCGCCGTAGATCTTCAGTCCGCGCTCGTGGGCACGGGCGATGAGCTGGCGGTGGCCGTTGATCAGGTCCTCCGCCGAGACCCGTTCGGACTCGGGGGCGACGGTCCCGGGGTGCCCGAGATCGTTGACGCCGAGCAGCACCAGGGCGTAGCGCGCGCCGGGCTGGGCGAGCACGTCGCGGTCGAAGCGGGCCAGGCCGCTCTCGCCGAAGTAGGCCGCGTACGCCTCGGCCTGGTGGCCCTCCGGCGGGTTGGGATCGTGGAGGAGGCGGTTGCCGCTGATGCCCTTGTTGACGACGCCGGTGCCGCGCAGCGCGGGCTTCTGCTGGAGGCGCCGGGCGAGGACGTCGGACCAGCGGTTGTTGGCGTCGAGGCCGGTGCCCGCGGTGATGGAGTCGCCGAGGGCCACGGCAGCCGCGGGCCGGTGGGCGGCCACGCTGACGCCGGTGAGGAAGTACCAGCGGTCGTTGGTGGCGGCGGGGTCGATGTGGGTGCGGCCGGTGACGTTGCCGTCGGCGACGTAGTTCGTCTGGTGGGCGAAGGCGGCCACCGTGGCGCCCGGGGTGCGGCGCGGGAGGTGGATGCTGACGACGAGGTCGGTGCCGGCCGGTACGCGCAGCTTCACCGGGTCGCTGAGCATCGGGGCGCCCGGCGGGACGGTGACGGAGCGCTTGCCGCCGAAGGTGAGTGTCCGGTCGGTGGCCGGGGCGATGGAGGAGCCCGGTCCGCCGCCGGCCCGCCGGGCGATGTGCGCCTCGCCGATGAGCAGCCGCTCGGTGCCGAACTCGTTGGAGAAGCGGACGCGCAGGGTCTGGCCGGCGGTGCTCACCCGCACGACCTGGCGGAGGGTCTGGTCCTCGAAGACGGTGCCGTCGGAGGCCGGGACGGTCGTGGGGGCGGCGCCCCAGGTGCCGGTCCAGGAGGACGCGGTGCGGGCCGGGCCGCCGCCGTGCGGTCCGGGGGCGGCCGGGGCGGCGGGCGCCGAGGCCATCAGCAGGGTGCCGGTGAGCAGGGCCACGGCACCGGCCCGTACCCGGCTCCAGGGGCCGGGGCGGTGGCCGCCCCGGGGCCCGGGTGTCCGGGTGCTGTCGTCGTTCATGCTTCTCTCCTGGGGATCCGGTGCGAGGAGGGCGGAGCGGCCCGCGGGGCGGCGGGCGGCGGGTCAGCCGCGGCGGGCGGGCCGGTCGAAGCGCCAGCCCTGGGAGCGGAGCTTCGGGATGATCCGTTCGACGGCGGCCACGGTCTGGCTGCGGTCGCCGCCGCCGTCGTGGAGGAGAACGACGGCTCCGGGGGTGAGGCCTTCCTCCAGACGGCTGACCAGTTCGTCGGTCCCCGGCGGGTCCCAGTCGCCGACCACCAGCCGCCAGCCCAGCGGCTGCATCCCCAGCCCGGCCGCGACCTCCGGGCTCTTGCCCCAACTGCCGTACGGTGCACGGAAGTACGGGATGCGGGCTCCCGGGGCGGCCTTGCGGATGGCGGCGGAGGTGCGCCGCAGGTCGGCCCGGATCTCCTCCTCGGACCAGGCGCCCATGTCGTCGTGGTGCATGCTGTGGTTGCAGAGCGTGTGGCCGCCCGCGACGATCTTCCGTACGAGCTCGGGGTGGGCCTCGACGTGGTCGCCCCAGAGGCAGAACACGGCCTTGACGCGCTGCTCGCGCAACACCCGGAGCAGGCGCGGGGTGTCGGCCGGGTTGGGTCCGTCGTCGAACGTGAGGGCGACGGTGTTGCCGCCGTGCCGGGTGGAGTCCACGATCGCCGGGGTGGCCTTGCCGCCCTGCGCGGGGCCGGGCCGGTGGGCCTGCGCGGCCGGTGCGGTGGCCGCGGTGACCGCCACGGCGGCCAGGCAGAGGCCGGTGGCGAGCAGCGGGGAACCGCCCGGCCGGCGCCGTGCGCCCGGACGTCCCGTCCTGCCGGCCGGTGCCGGCGGGGCCGCGTCCCTCCCCTGCCGGGCGCCGCCGGGCCCGGGCCGCGGCGCGCCGTGCTCCCGGGTCTCGTTCCGGCCGGGTTCGCCGGCTCCGTTCCGGGTCGCGGATCTGGCCATCCCTGGCCCCTTTCTGACGCTCCGTGGGCGCGTGGTGGTGCCCGGCCCGGTCCGCGCCGCCCGCGGCACGGGCGGCGGGCCCGGGAGCGTACCGCCGTCGGCCCCTGCTCCCGCTGCATCCCCGCCAGCCGCTCCGGCCGAAATTTTCCGGAAGTTTCTGTCGGGCGGGGCAGACCTTAGGAACGGGCTTTCCCCCACGTCAAGGGGGTGTGAGCGGAGAGCGCCCGGCCGGAATGGACCTTCCTGCGGAAGGCGCAGGTCGTAGGCTGGCGAAAAATTTTCGGGGCCGTCGGGCGTCGCGCGCGGGTGTCGGACGGCGGAGGCGGTTCTTCCGACGCCTGTCTGATGACCGCGCGGGACCCTCCGTGACACCGTTCAGGAGGTTCCGTGCGACGCCACCCCCCACACCCGCGCGGAACGGAGGGACCACGGATGCGTTATGCCTTCGACCCGGAGCTGGCCGCGGCGGTCGCGATGATGCCGGAGGTCGACATCAGCGATGTGGCCGCGGCCCGGGCCGCGCAGGCGGAGCAGCTGTCCGCCGTCGTCGCCGCGGCCGACACCACCGGAGTCGAGGTCGAGGACATCTCCGTTCCCGGCCCCGAGGACGCCCCGGACGTGCCGCTGCGGCTCTACCGGCCCCGGGACGCGCGGGGCCCGCTGCCCGTGGTCTACGCGATCCACGGCGGCGGCTTCGTCGTCGGCACGCCCGACGCCGACCACGAGGGCAACCTGCGGTTCTGCCGCGAACTCGGCGCGCTGGTCGTCTCGCCGGACTACCGGCTGGCGCCCGAACACCCGTACCCCGCCGCGCTGGAGGACTGCTACGCGGGGCTCTCGTGGCTCGCCAAGAACACCGCCGAACTGGGCATACTGCCCGACCGGACGGCGCTGTGGGGCGACAGCGCCGGAGCCTGCCTGGCCGCCGCGCTCACCCTGCTCGCCCACGACCGCGGCGGTCCGGCGATCCGCTTCCAGTGCCTGGTCGCCCCCGCGCTCGACGACCGGCTGCGGACCGCCAGCGCCCGGCTCCACACCGACACCCCCGTGTGGAACCGGTACAACGCCCGGCTGAGCTGGGAGGCCTACCTGGGCCCCGGCACGCCCGGCTCCCAGGACGTCTCCCCGTACGCGGCGCCAGCACGGGCCGGGACCGCCCTGCTGAAGGGGCTGCCGCCCGCGCACCTCACGGTGATGCAGTTCGACCCGCTGCGGGACGAGGGCATCGACTACGCCCGCGCGCTGCTGGCCGCCGGGGTCCCCACCGAGCTGCACGTCCTCCCGGGGACCTTCCACGGAGCGGGGGCGGTGGAGCACGCCGCCGTCGTCCGGCGGATCACCGCCGAGATCACGGCCGTGCTCGCCCGGGCCCTCGGCCGATGAGCGCCCGGACGGCGGGGCACCGCCGGACGGCGGGCGTCCGGCCGGGCCGCATCCGGACGGGAGGCCGCATCCGGACGGGGCCCCCGGGCACCCGGGGGACGACGGGCGCCGCCGCGGCCCCCGCTCACTCCGTGCCGGACAACCGCCAGGCGTACAGCGCCAGATGGGCACGGAAACGGTCCCGCGGGTCTCTCAGCCGCCAGCCCAGCGTCTCCTCGACATGCGCCAGCCGCGCCGCCACCGAGCTGTGGTGCAGATGGAGCTCCGCCGCGGCCTGCCGCAACGAGCCGGTACGGCAGAACGCGGCCAGCGCCGCGATCCCCGTCCCGCCGCCCTCCCCCGCCGCCAGCTCCGCCAGGGCCCGTACCTCCGGCCGGGCGCGCAGCCGCTCCGCCGGGACCTCGGCCAGCAGCGCGACCGGGCCGAGGTCGTCGTGGTCCGTCACGGCCTCCTCGGGCGGGCCCGCCACCGCGAACCGCAGCGCCACCCGCGCCTGCTGCCAGGAGACGCCGGCGTCCAGGGCATCGGCGAGGCCGCCGACGCCGGCCCGTACGCTCCGTACCGCCCGCCCCGCGGGCTGTCCCGGCGCGTCCGGGCCGGCCGGGCGCGCACCGGCCGCCGCCCGCAGCTCCTCGGCCGGTGAGGCGGGGTCGCCGTCGGGCCGCTGGACGAGCACCGCGCCCAGCGGGCCCACCCGCGCGATCCGTACGGAGCCGGGCAGACCGCTCCGCCCGAGCAGGGCGACCGTCTCCACTCCGATGTCGGGTGCGGGGCCGGCTCCGTGTCCGCTGCCAGCCGACGCGGCCTCCGCCCCGCCGGCGCCGTTCCCGCGGTCCGCCGCGGGCGTGAGCGCGTCCGCGCCTCTTGTCCCGCCGGCGGAACCGGCCGCCCCCGGTGAGCCGGGGGAAGCCGGTGCGCCCGCCGCCCCGGTCCCCGCCAGGGCCACCGCGACGACCCGCAGCGGCAGTTCGGGCACCAGGCCCAGCAGCCGCAGGGCCCGCGCCCGGTCCTCGACGGCCTCGCGTTCGGAGAGCACCAGTTCGACCAGCGCGGGGTCGGCCGCATGGGGTGGCTCGGCCGCGCGGCGCCGTCCGTCCAGCATCCGGGCGGCGATGGCCATCCATTCGAGCACCAGCTCGTCGAACGGGCCCGGCGCGCCCGGGCGCTCGAGCCACACTCGCCCGCCGGGTCCGGAGTCGGTGTCGCCGAAGAAGGCGCTGCCGGACACCCGTTCGGGCTCGCCCGGGAGCGCGGCTCCCCCGGGCCCGAACCGCACCCTGCGCCCGCCGGTCCGCTCCAGTCCGGCCGCGCACTGCGCGAGGCCGGCGGTGGACCGCACCAGCGACACGGCGTCGGAACCGGCGCTCATCAGCGCCTCGAAGTGGGCGATCACCCGCACCGCGGTGGCCGCGTCCGCGTCCAGTGCCGACAAGCGCAGCAACAAGCCCTTCACAGCCGCAGTCTAGAAAGGAGAACGGCATGCCCGACACCCCCACGTCGCCCGCGATCCCGTCCCGCGGATCCCGCGGAGGAGCGTTACGCGGTGGACCGCTGCCCGGAAGATCCCCGCGCACGCTCGTCGCCGCCCTGCTCGGCGGCGTCCTGCCGCTGCTGGCGGCCCTGTGGATCGCCGCCGCCCCCGCCGCGGCGGCGGCCGGCACCGCGCCCGCCGCCCCCACCGCGCAGCTCGTCGAGGTGAACAACTTCGGCAACAACCCGAGCGGTCTCCGGATGCACCTGTACGTACCGGACAACGTCGCGCCGCAGCCGGCGCTGCTGGTCGCCGTGCACTACTGCACCGGCTCCGGACCGGCGTTCCACAACGGCACGGAGTTCAAGTCCCTGGCCGACCGGTACGGCTTCGTCATCGTCTACCCGTCGGCGACCCGCAGCGGCCAGTGCTTCGACGTCTCCTCGCAGCAGGCGCTGCGCCGTGACGGCGGCAGCGACCCGGTGGGCATCAAATCCATGATCGACTACGTGCAGCAGCGCAACAACGCCGACCCGGAGCGCGTCTTCGTCGTCGGCGCCTCCTCCGGCGCGATGATGACCAATGTCCTGCTCGGCAACTACCCGGACGTCTTCAGGGCGGGCGCGTCCTTCGCGGGCGTACCGCACAGCTGCTTCGCCACCACCGACGGCTCCGGCTGGAACAGCGCCTGCGCCAACGGGCAGATCAACCGGAGCGGCCAACAGTGGGGCGACCTGGTGCGCGGCGCGTACCCCGGCTACGACGGCCCCCGGCCGCGGGTGCAGATCTGGCACGGCACCAACGACGACACCCTGCGCTACCCGAACTTCGGGGAGCAGGTCGAGCAGTGGACCAACGTCCACGGCGTGAGCGAGAACCCGTCGTCGACCGACCAGCCGCAGTGGAGCTGGACCCGCACCCGCTACGGGGGCACCGGCGACCAGGCGCCGGTCGAGGCCATCAGCATCTCGGGCGGCAGCCACAACGTGCTGCAGAGCGGCATGGCCGCGCGGGCGATCACCTTCTTCGGCCTGGACGGCACCGGAGCCGCCGCCCGATAAGCGGCAGCCGCACCGCCCCGGCGTGACCGCCGGGGCACAGAAACCGGCCCCTCGCCTCCCTCGCGCCTCCCGGAGGGGCCTTCTCCGGCCCGGTGCGCGTTGGCAGGATGCTCGGTATGACGACCTTCGACCGTCCCATACCGCCGCTGACCGCCGACGAACGCACCGGGCTGGAGGCCTGGCTGGAGTTCCAGCGCGAGACGCTCGCCGTCAAGTGCCGCGACCTGACGGAGGAGCAGTTGCGCGAGGCGGCCGTCCCTCCGTCGAACATGACGCTGCTCGGCCTGGTGCGGCACCTGGCCGAGGTGGAGCGGAACTGGTTCCGGCGCATCCTGCTCGGCGAGGACGCCCCGCCCGTCTTCGGCCGCGCCGCCGACCTCAGCGATACGGACGGCGGCTTCGACCTGGGCGACGGGCTCGGCCGGGACGAGGTCTTCGCCCGCTGGCGCGCGGAGATCGACAGCAGCCGGAAGATCTGCGCGGCCCACGGCCTGGAGGACACCGGTCTGCTTCCGCCCAACCCGGGCGTGGAGGGCCCGGTGAACCTGCGCTGGATCTACGTCCACATGATCGAGGAGTACGCCCGCCACAACGGCCACGCCGACCTGATCCGCGAACGCGTCGACGGCGTCACGGGGGTGTGACTCCCTCCCCTCTTCGAGCGGAGGGAGTCCTGGCTCGGGCTCCCTCCGCAAGCCGCGCTTCCGCAGGCGACGGCGAACGAGGCGTACCAGTGCCCCACGGCGTCCCGGTACACGCGCACGCCGGAGGGGGCGGCCGGGAGTTCCGGTGCGGCCGGGCGCGGCCGTGGTTCGATGCTCCGATGCCTCTGATGCCTCCGATGCGCCCCGGCACCTGCCCAGCGCCCGGCGCACCCCTCGTCCCCCGTATCCGCGCACGGGCCGGCGCCGACCTCGGCCCGTGCGCCCGGCTTCTGGCCGACGTGCACGCGCACGACGGCTATCCCGCCAACTGGCCCGACGACCCCGCCGGCTGGCTGGCGCCGCCCGCGCTTCTCACGGCCTGGGTGGCGGAACTGAACGGGCACGTCGCCGGGCACATCGGCCTCTCCCGCAGCGGGACGGACGATGCGGCACCGGCGGTGTGGAGCGAACGAACGGGAGGGAACGCCGCGGCGACGGCGGTCGTCGGCCGTCTCTTCGCCGCTCCGGCGGCACGCGGTCACGGGGTGGGCGCCCTGCTGCTCGGCCGGGCCGTGGAGGAGGCCGGGGAGCGCGGCCTGCACCCGGTCCTCGACGTGCTGGCCTCGGACACCCGGGCTGTCGCCCTGTACGAGCGGCTGGGATGGCACTTCCTGGCCGCGGTCCGGCAGCGGTGGTCCCCGGACACGACGGTCACCGTGCGCTGCTACGCGGCTCCCCCGCCCCGCTCTCCCACCGGGCCCGCCGGGCCCCGCCCCGGTGGCCCGGACGGACGGAACACCACCCCGTCCTCCCCGTGAGCCGTGGTCACGCCGAGGCGCACCCGCAGGCGGTGACGCGGCGCGCGACGGTTCAGGTGCGCGGGGCGAGCATGGCGGCCATCGCGGCGACCACGGAGGGGGCGACCCGGTAGTAGACCCAGGTCCCGCGCCGTTCCGAGGTGAGCAGGCCGGCTTCGCGCAGCTTCCTCAGGTGGTGGGAGACGGTCGGCTGGGAGACGCCCACGTCGGAGATGTCGCAGACGCACGCCTCGCCGCCCGCGTGTGAGGCGATCCTGGAGAACAGCCGCAGCCGCACCGGGTCGGACAGCGCCTTGAACATCGCGGCCGTCTTCTCCGCGTCGGCCTGCGACAACTCCCCGGCGGTGATCGGCGGGCAGCACGGCACCACGTCCCCGGCGTCCAGGACGGGCAGCTCGGCCCTCTCGAACTTCGACATGCGTCTATGTTGACACTCATCGATGCGACGTGGCAAGCTCCGGATGCACCAGACATCGACAAGCGTCGAATCAGAGACCCGTGGCGACCCCGCCCGTCCGCACAACAGCCCTTCACCGGCCCTTCGCCGGGGGAACCCGCACCACACCGTCCGGACCGGCCCGCCGCACGGCCCACCGACGCGCCCCACCACGCGAGGAGACCCATCACCATGAGCGAGCAGCAGCTTCCCGTCGCCGTCATCGGAGCAGGCCCCGTGGGCCTGGCCGCGGCGGCCCACCTCGTCGGGCGCGGCATCGAACCCCTGGTCCTGGAGGCCGGGCCGGCCGCCGCCTCCGCCGTGCGGGAGTGGAGCCATGTGCGCCTGTTCTCCACCTGGGGCGAGGTCGTCGACCCGGCCGCCGAGAAGCTGCTCGCCCCCACCGGCTGGACCGCGCCGGACCCCGCGGCCTACCCCACCGGCGGCGACTGGGCCGAGCTCTACCTCCAGCCGCTGGCCGACGCCCTGGGCGACCGCGTCCGCTACGGAGCGCGCGTTACGGGCGTCTCCCGCGCCGGCCGCGACCGCATCGTCGACGCCGACCGCGAGGCCCAGCCCTTCGTCCTGCACCTCACCACCGACGGAGGCCGCGAGGAGCGCGTCACCGCCCGGGCCGTCATCGACGCCTCCGGCACCTGGACCACGCCCGGCCCGGCCGGGGCCGCCGGCCTGCCCGCCCTCGGCGAGAAGGCGGCCGCCGACCGCGTCACCTACCGCGTACCCGACCTCAACGACCCGGCCGTCCGAGCCCGTTACGCCGGCAAGCGCACCGCCGTCATCGGCTCCGGCGCCTCCGCCTTCACCGCGCTCGCCGGCCTCGCCGAAGTCGCCCGGGACGAGCCGGGCACGCACGCGGTATGGGTGCTGCGGCGCGGCATCAGCGGCTCCACGTTCGGCGGCGGCGAGGCCGACGAGCTCCCCGCCCGCGGCGCCCTGGGCCTCGCGGCCAAGGCCGCCGTCGACAACGGCCACGCCGACGCGGTCACCGGATTCCGCACCGCGGCCGTCGAACGGGACGCCGGCGGACGGCTGGTGCTCACCGGCGAAGACGGCCGGCGCCTCGACCCGGTCGACGAGGTCGTCGTCCTCACCGGCCTCCGCCCCGACCTCTCCTTCCTGTCCGAGCTCCGCCTCGGCCTGGACGAACGCCTCCAGGCCCCGGTCGCCCTCGCCCCGCTGATCGACCCCAACCAGCACTCCTGCGGCACCGTCTACCCGCACGGCCACCGGGAACTGTCCCACCCCGAGCAGGGCGTCTACCTGGTCGGCATGAAGTCCTACGGCCGCGCCCCCACCTTCCTGGCGATGACCGGCTATGAGCAGGTCCGCTCCGTCACCGCCGCGCTCGCGGGCGACACCGAGTCCGCCGACCGGGTCGAACTCACGCTCCCCGAGACGGGCGTGTGCGGAGGCGCCGGCCTGTTCGACGACGCGGCCGCCACCGCACAGGGCGACAGCGGCGGCGGCTGCTGCGCCCCGGCGCCGGCCGGCGCCACGGCGGGCGCCACGACGGGCGGCGGCTGCTGACCGCACCGCCTCCGGCCGGCGGGGCCGCGACCGGCACAGGGGTCCGGTCGCGGCCCCGCGTCCGCGCAAGACGACGGCGGACAACCGTCGGGAAACAGCTCGGGTCCACTGCCCGGCGGGATGCCTCCTCAGGCGGAATGTTCTGCGCCCTTCCGGCCGTATTGCCGCGCCTCTCGGCCCGCCCGTACATTGGGAGCGCTCCCACACCCCACCCCCGAGTCGCCGACCGGCCCGCCCGCACCGGTCCACCGCTCCGCCGGCAGCCCTCTGCGGCGGAGCTCAACTCCGCGTGCCGCGGTGTGCCGTGAGGGACCTGAAGGAACGAAGGGACACCCCCCATGACCAGAACACGGCACCTGCTCTCCGGCCTGGTCGCCCTCGTGGCGCTGCTCCTCGGCATGGCCTCCACCGCCTCCGCCGCCTCAGCCGCCTCCGCCGCCCCCGCCGACTCCGATGCCGCGCCCGTCCGCGTCATGCCGCTCGGCGACTCGATCACCGACGGCTTCAACGTGCCCGGCGGATATCGCGTCGACCTCTGGCAGAAGCTGGTCGCGGGCGGCCACGAGATCGACTTCGTCGGTTCGCAGGCCAACGGACCGGGCAATCTCGGCGACCGCGACCACGAAGGCCACTCCGGCTGGACCATCGCCCAGATCGACAGCAACATCGAGAGCTGGCTGAGGACCTACACCCCCGACACGATCCTGCTGCACATCGGCACCAACGACATGTACGGCGGCGACCCGGGCGGCGCCCCCGCACGGCTCGCCACGCTGATCGACCGCATCACCGCCCAGGCTCCGGACGCACACCTCTTCGTGGCGACGATCGTGCCGCTGGCCTGGGGTGACGCGACCGTGCGGACGTTCAATGCGGCGATCCCCGGGATCGTGCAGAGCAGGGCCGACGCCGGCAAGCGGGTCCACCTGGTCGAGATGTACAGCAAGCTGACGACGGCCGACCTGGCCGACGGAGTGCACCCCAACGCCACCGGTTACAGCAAGATGGCCACCGCCTGGTACGAGGCACTCCTGTCCGTGCCGGGCAGCATCGGCGCCGACGGCACGCCCGCCCCGGCGCTCGAGCGGCAGCCCGCCGCAGCGCGGAGCTAGCCCGCCCCTTCGCGAAAGCGGGCTGTCCGGCGGATGGCCGGGCACCCGAGAAGCGCCTCCGACCGGCACGAACGAGGATCGTTGCGGTCCCTGCTCCTGCCACAGTCGGAGGCGCTTCGCCGCACCCGGGGGACTCGGCACCGGCTGCGCGGCGGCCGGGCGGCCGCCCTGGAATCATGAAGCCCGTCGTCGCAGGACATGCGAGCAGCGAGCAGCGAGCAGTGAGGAGCCGGTGTGGACGCCGAGGCGTGGGACGAGCGGTATCGCGGCACGGAGCTGGTGTGGTCGGCCGGGCCCAACCGGTTCGTCGCGGAGGAGCTGGCCGGGCTGCCCGCCGGGCGGGCAGTGGATCTCGCCGCCGGTGAGGGCCGCAACGCCGTCTGGCTGGCGGAACGGGGCTGGGATGTGGACGCCGTGGACTTCTCCCCCGTCGCCCTCGCCAAGGCGGAGCGGCTGGCCTCGGAGCGCGGGGTGACGATCCGGACCGTCCAGGCGGATCTGACCGAGCCGGCGGGGGCGGTCGAAGCGGCGGCGTACGACCTCGCGCTCGTCGTCTATCTGCAGCTTCCGTGGCCCCGGATGGCCGAGGCGCTGCGGCTGGCCGCCACCGCCGTACGGCCCGGCGGGACCCTGCTGCTGGTGGGTCACGACTCCGACAACCTCGAACACGGTTACGGCGGCCCGCAGTCCCCCGACGTCCTCTACACCGCCGCCCGGGTGGCCGATGTGTGGCGGCCCCACGCCCGCATCCTGCGCGCCGAGCCGGTCGGCCGGCCGGTGGAGACGGACGAGGGGCCGCGCACCGCCATCGACGCCCTGGTCCGCACCGAGCGGATCTGAGGACGGGCGGGCGGGCGCCGGCGGAGGGGGCCGGCGGAGGGGGCCGTTCGCCCGCTCACCCGGTGCCGCCCGCCGCTCCCTTCCCGCTGTCCCCGTCCCGCTTCTGCTCGCTCCTGGTGGCCGCCAGGGACCAGATGATGGAGACGGCGATCGTCGCGACGATGAACCCGAGGGTGACGGGGATGGGCAGCTTGCCGACCGGGGTCTCGGACAGGATCAGCTTGACGCCGGCGAAGGCGAGCAGCACGGCCAGCCCGTAGTGCAGATAGCGGAAGCGGCGCAGCAGGCCGGCGAGGAGGAAGTACAGGCTGCGGAGGCCGAGGATGGCGAAGGCGTTGGCGGTCCACACCAGGAAGGTGTTGGTGGTGATCGCCAGGACGGCGGCCACCGAGTCGATGGCGAAGACCAGGTCGGTGGCCTCGATCGCGACGAGGGCGACGAACAGCAGGGTCGCCGTGCGGTGGCCGTTCACGCGGACGATGAACCGGTCGCCGTGGAACGTGGGATCGGTCGGCACGATCCGCCGGACGAGCCGCACGACCGGATTGCGGTCCGGGTGCACTTCTGTGTTGTGCGAGACGGCCATCTTGTAGCCGGTCCAGATCAGGAACGCGCCGAACAGATAGGCGGTCCAGAAGAAGATCTCCAGCAGTTCGGCGCCGATGAAGATGAACACCAGGCGGGCGCCGAGCGCGCCGATCACTCCCCAGAACAGGACCTTGTGCTGGTAGGCGTCCGGGACCCCGAAGAACGAGAACACCAGCGCGAAGACGAAGATGTTGTCGATCGACAGGGCCTTCTCGATCAGATAGCCGGCGTAGTAGGTGCTCGCCGCCTCCCCGCCCTGCCAGGCCCACACGATCAGGCCGAAGGCGAGACCCGCGGCGATCCATCCGGCGCTCCAGAGGGAGGCCTCGCGGAAGCCGATGACGTGGCTGTCACGGTGGGCGAGCAGGTCGACGGCGAGCATCACACCGATGGCGGCGGTCAGCACGGCCCACACCCACAGGGGGGCGGTGAAGGTCAGGTCGTTCATGGCGGTCGGCTCTCCTCGGCTTCCCTCGGGCGTCCCCCTCGGCTGCCCTGTATTCCCCGGTCCGGGAGTCCACGGATGCCCACATGGCGCGGACTCCCGGATGTCCCCCGCGGAGACGGCCGTGCGGGGCCGGTGGGGACAGCGGCGGTACGGCCTCATCGTCACCCGGGGCCGGGAGACTTTCCGGGCGGATCACCGGCCGTCCGTCCGATGCCGTAGCGCCGTGGTGGCCGCGACGCCCGTCGAGACCGTGGGTGCCCGTGCTGCCCGTGCTGCCCGTGGCGGTGTCCGTGGTGCCCGTCGCCGCCACGGCCCCGCCGGCTCCCCGCCGCCCCCGCCGCGCGGGCAGCGCCCCGTAGCCCGTACGACACATACGGGGCCCCGCGGACACAGCCGGTTTACACCGGAGCAACTGCCGGGAAACGGCCCGTTGCCATGCTGCCGCCGAGGGGACCGGGGGGTTGGGCACCACCGTGCAGAGCCGCGCGGAAGAGGCGCTTCCGGGACCCGCACCCGCTGCCGTCCGCACCCGCACGAGGGGGACCACGTGACCTTCAAGGCCGAGTACATCTGGATCGACGGGACCGAGCCCACCGCAAAGCTCCGTTCGAAGACGAAGATCCTGGCCGACGGCGCCGAGCCGCCCGTCTGGGGCTTCGACGGGTCCAGCACCAACCAGGCCGAGGGCCACTCCTCGGACCTCGTCCTGCAGCCCGTCTTCTCCTGCCCGGACCCGATCCGCGGCGGCGGTGACATCCTCGTCCTGTGCGAGGTGCTGCACACGGACCTGACCCCGCACGCTTCGAACACCCGCGCGCTGCTGCGTCCGGTGGCGGAGAAGTTCGCCGCCCAGCAGCCGGTCTTCGGGATCGAGCAGGAGTACACCTTCTTCCAGGGCAGCCGGCCCCTGGGCTTCCCCGAGAACGGCTACCCGGCCCCGCAGGGCGGCTACTACTGCGGCGTCGGCGCCGACGAGATCTTCGGCCGTGAGATCGTCGAGAAGCACCTGGACAACTGCCTGACGGCGGGCCTCGGCATCTCCGGCATCAACGCCGAGGTCATGCCCGGCCAGTGGGAGTTCCAGGTGGGCCCGCTGTCGCCGCTGGAGGTCTCCGACCACATGTGGGTGGCCCGCTGGCTGCTCTACCGCACGGCCGAGGAGTTCGGGATCTCCGCCACGCTGGACGCCAAGCCGGCGAAGGGCGACTGGAACGGCGCGGGCGCGCACACCAACTTCTCGACCAAGGCGATGCGCGAGGGCTACGAGCCGATCATCACGGCCTGCGAGGCGCTGGGCGACGGCGACAAGCCGGCCGTGCACGTCAAGCACTACGGCGTCGGCATCGAGGCCCGGCTCACCGGTCTCCACGAGACGGCGCCCTGGAACGAGTACAGCTACGGCGTCTCCGACCGCGGCGCGTCGGTCCGCATCCCCTGGCAGGTCGAGGTGGACCGCAAGGGCTACATCGAGGACCGCCGTCCGAACGCCAACGTCGACCCGTACGTGGTGACGCGGCTGATGGTCGACACCTGCTGCACCGCCCTGGAGAAGGCCGGCCAGGTCTGATCCCTCCGCGCCTCCCCGCGGTGAGGCGACGGGCGCCCGCGGCACCGGCGGGCGCCCGTCGCGCTGTCCGGGGCGGCGGACCGCCCGTACCGGCGCCCGCCGCGCGGCCCCGTTCCGTACGGGCCACCGGGCGGAGGAGACGGTACGGAGCGGGGCCTTGCGCGTCAGCCCGTCAGCGGGCCGTGCGCGTCAGGAGACGTCCGCCCGGCGCCGGGCCACCGCTCCGCGGAGCAGGTCCACGGTCAGGAACAGGACCAGCCCCAGCCCGAACAGCGGTACGAACCAGCCGAGCAGCACCGCCGCCGCCAGCAGCCCCGCCGGCGCTCCCGGCGGTGCCTTGCGCCAGGCGCCGCGCGGCATCGGCCGCCCGACGCCGAAGCGGGTCCCGCGCGTGGGGCGGCGCTGCCACCACATCCGGTAGCCGTACACGATCAGCACGATCAGTCCGGCCATCAGGGCGATCAGCAGCAGCTGGTTGGGCAGCCCGAGGAAGAGCCCCATGTGGGCGTCGATGCCGACCCGGGTGAGCTGGGCGAGCACCGGGTAGTCGGCGAAGGCCAGGGTGTCCACGACTTCGCCGGTCATCGGGTGCACGGACACCGAGTCGAAGTGCACCGGCCACTGCTTGTCGTTCTCCGCGACGACATAGGCGGCCTTCTCGCCGGCCGGCAGGGTGATCACCACGGACTCCGAGACGCCCTGCTCGCGGGCGGTGTCCATGAGCCGGTCCAGGCCGATGTCGCCTCCCTCGCCCGGCTGGTGGCCGCCGTCGCCGTGGGCGGAGCCGTGGCCCTCGTGGCCGCCCGCCCCGGTGCCGGCCGCCGGGTCCACGGTGGCGGTGACCGCCGGGGTGGTGCCGCGCAGCTGCTCGCGCAGCAGGGCGACGTTCTCGCCCGCGTACGTCGACCAGGTCAGCCCGGTCGCCGAGAGGAACAGCAGGCCCAGCAGTGACCAGACACCGATCGCGCCGTGCCGGGACATCGTGCGCCGGCGGCCCGTCAGGCCCCGCTCCGGCAGCAGCAGACCGCGGGCACCGCGGGTGGCACGGCGGCGCCGCAGCCACAGCAGCAGCCCGCCGAGCGCGACGACCCACAGCCAGCTGGCGGCCAGTTCGCTGTAGAGGCGCCCCGGTTCGCCCAGGTGCAGATGGCGGTGGAGCTCCGATATCCAGGCGCGCACGGGGAGCGCGCCGGAACTGCCGTAGCTGAGGAGCTCTCCGCGCACCTCGGCGGTGTACGGGTCGACGAACACGGCCGTCGACTTGCTCTCCCCGAGACCCGGATCCTCGAACAGGACCCGGGTTGTGGCCCCCGCTTCGGGGGACGGCCACACCTTCGAGAGCGTGCCGCCGGGGTGCGCCTCGACGGCTGCCCCGACCTGCTGGGACAGCGGCAGAGCGGCTTTGCCCTCGGGCACGGGGACCGTCAGCTCGTCGGCGTAGATCACCTTCTCCAGCGGGTACGAGGCCGCGTACAGCATCCCGGTGACGGCGGCGATCAGGAGGAACGGGGCGACGAGGATGCCCGCGTAGAAGTGCATCCGCAGCACGAGCGGGCGCAGGCTGCCCTTGGACGGCGCGGGGACGCGGGGCGGGGTGGCGGTGCCGGCCTGCGGGGCCGGTGCGGGCGGCTCGTCCTCCGTGCCGCCCCCGCGGAGTCCTCCGGGTGCGCCGGCGGGGGCCGGACCGGGGACGGGGGCGGGGGTGGCGGCCTTCGCGGTGGTGACCGGTGAGACGGTGACCGCCTCGCCGGCGGCCGCCGGGTCCGCCGCCGCCGTGTCAGCGGTCGCCGGATCCGCGGCCGGGGAGGCACCGTCATGGGACGCGGTGCCGGTGGACGCGGTGCCGGTGGACGCGCTGCCGGTGGACGCGGTGCCGGTGGACGCGGACGCCACGGCCGTGGTGCCGGAGCCGGAAGCGGTGCCCGGTGGAGTGGGACGGTCGGTGTCCGGCTTGGCGGGATCGTCGATGGACATGGGGGTTGGCCTCACTTCGTGGTCGGCCGCGGGGCGCGCGGAGGCGCGGGCGCGGCACGGGGGCGGGGGCGGGTGGAGCCGGGCCCGGAGGGGCGCGGTGGAGTCCCGGCCGCGGCCCGGCGTGGGGATGCCGGTGGGCGCGGCCGGCCCGTCGCCCGGCCGGGGGGCTTCCACCGCCCGGCCGTCCGGGACCGCCCGGAATGGCCGCGGGCCGCCCGGACGGCGGCTCCGCGTACGGTTCACACCCCGGCCCCACACGCTCACCACCGCGCGACGGCAACGCGTCGCGGCCGCACAGCTGGCGCGACCGCCCAGGCCGTCGGGTCACGGCGGGAGCGGCGGCCCGTGGGGCCGCCCGTGCGGCACCGCGCGGCGGGCGCCCGTCAGGCCGGCGTCGTACCGGGCGCGGGCCCGAGGGCGTACGGGGTGGGGTGGGGCCGGGCCCACGGCGGCGGCCCCCGCCGGGAGAGGACGTGGGCCAGCAGGGAGCCCCGAAGCCGGAGGGCCGCCTCCCCGTACGGCAGCGGCGGCCGCACGGGGCGCGGCGCGGCCGGGGTCCCGTACCGGGCGGCCCGGAGCAGCGTCCGCAGCGGCGTCAGCGCCAGGGAACCCAGGCAGCGCAGCAGCCGGAAGAAGGCGGCCTCGCCCCGCCAGAGCCAGACGGCGCAGCAGAGCGCGGCGAGGAGGTGGACGGCGAGCATGGCGAGTGTGGCGTGCGCGGAGTGCTCGCCCGGGACGGCGAGACCGGCGGGATCCGGCGCGGCGCCGACGCCGTGCCCCGGGCCGGTACCGGCACCGGCCGGCCCCGCCTCGGGCAGGGGCCCGCCGGGCGCCCGGGGACGGGCCGCGGCGGTGCCGGGGCCGTCGGTGAAGAGCAGGTGCAGGGCGGTCTGGACCGCGAGGAGCGTGCCGGCGATGGAGAGGACGCCGCGGCGCCGCCCTCCGGCCAGCCAGGCAACGGTGCCGGTGATGCCGAAGGCGGCCAGCAGGGCCGGGAGCGGGATGTCGTGACCGGACATCACCGCGTGCCCGGTGGCCGCGAGCACGACGGAGACGGCCGCGAAGAGCGCGGCCCGCAAGAGGCGCGTCAGCGATCCGTCTGCCGTCATGGTGGGGTGCATGCTCCCACGCCGCACCGGGCGGCGGCAGCGGCGACGATCGGCCAACGCCCTTGTGCGCCCGCTGAGTTCACCCGTACCTGCCCCGGAGTCCTTGTCGTTCCGCTGCTGGATACGGACAGGACCGCCGATCGACTCACCCGGCCAGCGGATTCCCGTACGGAGGACCGGGCGGCAGCCGGGGCCGGTGGCCGGACCGCTCCCCCGGCCCCGTGCCCGGCGCGCTGGTGAGTAGGCCGGGCGTCACCCGCTCCCCCGCAGTACGGGGACGGGAGCGGCGGACAGCCGCGCTCGGCGGCCCCGCGCCGCGGGCCGGCCCCGGACGCCGCCCCGGCGGTAGCCGCCCGCAGGCGCGGCCCCACCGGGCCGGGCCGTCCCACGCCGTGGCCGAGCACCGGACCGGGCCGGGGGCCGGAGGCCCGGGCACACCGCGCGGGAGTGGTGCCAGGTGCACCCCGCCCGGGGGGCGCGGCCCCGTGACCGCCGGCTCCCGATCCGGCGAGACTGGGGCCGTGCCCGAGAGCCGGGCGCGGAGCAAGGGGCCGGGGGCCGAAGATGGGGAAGTTCAGGGATGCGCTGAGGGCGGCCGGGCGGGGGCTGTACGTCGCCGTGGTGTCGCTGGCCGGTTCGATCGCGCTGCTCGTGCTGTCGGTGCTGTCGATCGGCTTCATCAGCCTCGGCGTGGGCGTGCTGACGACACCGGTGGTGCTGGGGGCCGTACGGTCGTTCGCGGAGTGGCGGCGGAGGCTGGGGTACGACTGGGCCGGCGTGCGGACTCCGTCCGCGTACCGTCCGCTCCCGGCGGACCTGCGGCCGGGCCTGGCCGGCCAGGCGGAGCGGTGCGCGCGTCTGCTGCGGGACCCGGCGACGTGGCGGGATCTGCTGTGGCTGCCGGTCGACATGACGGCGGGCTTCTTCACGGCGGCGCTGCCGGCCGTGCTGCTCGCCTTCGCCGCCGAGGGGGTCGCGATCGCGGCCGGGCTGTGGCGGGTGCTCGGGGACGGCTACTGGTTCGCGTTCATCCCGGTTCGGGGCCAGGTGAGCGCTCTCGCGGCGGGCGCGCTCGGGCTGCTGGTCCTGGCGGGTGCCCTCCGCGTCAACCCGGCACTGCTGCAGGCCCACTTCCGGCTGACGGGGGCGGTCCTCGCACCGTCCAAGGAGGCCCTGGCGCGGCGGGTGGAGCGGCTGTCCGAGACGCGGCACGACGCGGTGGACACCTCGGCCGCCGAACTCCGCCGCATCGAACGGGACCTGCACGACGGTGCGCAGGCCCGGCTGGTGGCGATGGGCATGAGCCTCGGCACCGTGGAGGCCCTGCTCGAGAAGGACCCGGAGCAGGCGAGGAAGCTGCTCGCCGCGGCCCGGCAGGACTCGGCCGAGGCGCTGACGGAGCTGCGCGACCTGGTGCGGGGCATCCATCCGCCGGTGCTGGCGGAGCGCGGTCTCGGGGACGCCGTGCGGGCCCTGGCCCTGCGGATGCCGCTGCCGGTGGAGGTGGAGGTGGACCTGCCGGGGCGGTTCGCGGCGCCGGTGGAGTCGGCGGCGTACTTCGCGGTGAGCGAGGTGCTGACGAACGCGGTGAAGCACTCCGGGGCCGAGCGGGTGTGGCTGGATGTGCACCATGACGCGGCCTCGGGGACACTCCGGATGACCGTCACGGACAACGGCCGCGGCGGGGCGGACCCGTCGGCCGGTTCGGGCCTGGCCGGGATCGAACGCCGGCTCGGTACATTCGACGGCATACTCGCCGTCAGCAGCCCGGCCGGCGGTCCGACCCTGGTGACGATGGAGCTGCCGTGCGTGTTGTCCTCGCAGAAGACCTCTTCCTCCTGAGGGACGGCCTGGTCCGGATGCTGGAGGCGTTCGGCTTCGAGATCGCGGCGGCCGTGGAGAGCGGCCCGGAGCTGAGCCGGGCGCTCGCGGAGCTGAAGCCGGACGTGGCGGTGGTCGACGTCCGGCTGCCGCCGTCGTTCACGGACGAGGGCCTGCAGTGCGCGCTCGCCGCGCGCCGGGAGACGCCCGGGCTGCCCGTGCTGGTGCTCTCTCAGCATGTGGAGCAGCTCTACGCACGGGAGTTGCTGGCGGACGGCATGGGCGGGGTCGGCTATCTGCTGAAGGACCGGGTGTTCGACGCCGACCAGTTCACGGATGCGGTGCGGCGGGTGGCCGCGGGCGGCACCGCGATGGACCCGCAGGTCATCTCCCAGCTCCTCAGCCGCCGGTCCCGGGACCGGCCGATGGAGAAGCTCACCCCGCGCGAGCGCGAGGTGATGGAGCTGATGGCCCAGGGCCGTTCGAACACGGCCATCGCGGGGGAACTCTTCGTCACCGAGCGGGCCGTGGCGAAGCACACATCGAATATTTTCACGAAGCTCGGTCTGGCCCCGTCGGACGACGACAACCGGCGGGTTCTCGCGGTTCTGGCCTATCTGGACCGGGGCGCGCGGGAGTAATCGTCCGGCGCGGGTTTGAACACCCGGGCGACGGGCTCCGTACCGCTGGCCATGAAGCCCAAGACACACAAGCGTTCCCCTTTGCTGAACAGGACGGCTGGTGCGGCGGCAGCTCTCCTGTTGGGAGGCGGCGGGCTCGCTGCAGTGAACTTCTACGCCTCCGCCGGCACCTCGAACGATGGCGACAGCCGGAAAGGAGCGGTAGCACAACAGGCGTCCACCATCGCCTGTCCGGATGTGGTGGACCGTCTGGAAAAGGTCCCCAGGCAGTCGCGGAAGGAAGTCAGCCGTGAACTGGGGCGGCTCGACGCCCAGATCGGCGCGGCCTACAAGCGCCTCGTGGAGAACCGGCGCGCGGCCGCTCTCGACGCGTCGTGGACCAAGAACTCCGTGCTCGACCCGCTGGCCAGCAAGCGCCGTGCCAGTCTCGACCGCATCAGAATCGCCCTGGAGCGGGCCGGTGTGACCCAGGCCGGCCTGGAGAAGCTCGCCCGCTGCGGCATGAAGGACGGCGGCACGGTCCGTCCCGGCGACGGCCAGCAGGACGGCGGCCAGCAAGGCGGCGGCGAACAGGACGGCGGCCAGGACGGCGGGCAGCAGGACGGCCAGAACGGCGGCCAGGGCGACGGCGGCCAGGGCGAGGGCGAGGCCCCGCCGCCGCAGATCGGTCCCTCCCCCGAGGACTTCGTGGACATCAACGACGTCCAGCCGAACGTCCAGGAGCCCGAGGCCCAGGAGAACGCGTCCACCGGCGTGTTCAAGAGCGACTGCGGCGTCAACGAGAACGGCAAGTTCAACTCGGACAACATCATCGTGGCGCCCGGTGTGGTCAACGCCGCGCACCACATGCACGACTACGTCGGCAACCAGGCCAACGACGCCTTCGCCGTCGACGAGGACCTGGCCCAGGGCGAGACCACCTGCGCCAACCAGGAGGACCAGTCCACGTACTACTGGCCGGTCCTGCGCGACCTGACCGGCGGTGACGAGGCGGACGTCAACACCCCGGGCGGCGGCCTCGACGGCAACGTCGGCAAGATCATCACCCCGGCCGAGGTGACGATGGAGTTCCAGGGCAGCCCGGTCGGCGAGGTCGTGGAGATGCCGCGCTTCCTGCGCATCATCACCGGTGACGCCAAGGCCTTCACCAACGGCACGGACAACGCCAACTCCTCCTGGAGCTGCACCGGCTTCGAGGACCGGCAGATCGCGGACAAGTACCCGCTGTGCCCCGAGGGCAGCCAGGTGGTGCGCACGTTCGAGTTCCAGAGCTGCTGGGACGGCCAGAACGCCGACAGTGCCAACCACCGCACGCACGTCGACTTCGCCAATGAGGACGGCTCCTGCGACGAGGGCTTCGTGGCCATCCCGAAGCTCGTGCAGCGGATCGTCTACGACGTGCCGGAGGGCACCAACTTCGCCGTGGACTCCTTCCCGGAGCAGCTGCACAAGCCCGTCACGGACCACGGTGACTTCATCAACGTGTTCTCCGAGAACCTGATGGCGGAGGCGGTGGAGTGCATCAACAGCGGCCAGGAGTGCACCTGACGGTGCCTCTCCCGGCGCTGCCGGACCGCTGATTCGGTCCCCCCGATGACCCGGTCCTTCGTCATCCACTCCCCTGGCGGCCTCCCCTGTGGCCGTCACGGGGCGGGGGTGCCGGTGATCCTCACCGGCACCCCCGCCGTTGTTTCCGCGCGCGGCCGTGCCGCCGGGCCCCGGGCTCGTACGGACGGGCCGGCCGTACGGTCAGCCGTGCGAGTCCCGGTGGCCCCCCTGGTGCGCGTCCCCGTGGGACCCCTCCGGGGACTCCTCGGACGCGCCGCCCGAGCCGCCGCCGTGCGCGGGGCCGTGCGAGGCGCCCGTCTCGATGTCGCCGCCGAGCTTGCCGCGGAGGCTCTCCACCACCTTCGGGGAGCCCACGGCGACCCACTTCGGGCCGACCAGATAGGTGCCCCCGTAGCCCTCGGCCTCGGAGAGCCAGTCCTGCTGCCCCTGGTGGGTCGCGAAGGTGGCCAGCACATAGCGGCCGTCGCCTGTGCCGCACCGTCCCTGCCGCAGCTCCTCGGCGTCGATCTGCAGATTCGGTTTCCCGCAGCCCGCCTTCCCGGCGAGCTGCTCCACGGTGCCGGTGGCCGTCTCGGGAACTCCGGCCCCGTCGTCCGCCCCGCCGTCCCCGCCGCCGCAGCCGGCGGTCAGCAGCAGGGCGCAGGCCAGCACAGGGGTGACGGCGGCGGTGCGCACCGCCGAACGCTTCGATGACATCGGTCCTCCGGATGGGCGCGGCCCCGCGGGGGCCGCATCGTGACTTCTCGGTGTGTCCCGGGGTACGGCTCACCGCGTCGCGCGTCTCATTGCCGGGCCCCGGCCGGCTCGTTAGCGTGCACACCTCACGCACACCTGTTACCGCTGTGCTACGCAGAGTGGGGAGCGCACGTGTCCGAACTGACCAGACGGGTTCTGCTGGGAGCCGCCGGTGCCCTGGGCATCACGGCCCTCGGCGACCACGCACCGGCCGCCCGCGCCGAGGCCCCCGCGGCCGGCCCGCCCTTCGACCCCGCCCCCGCCCGTGCGGCGCTGGAGCGCCTGCTGCCCGGCCACGCCGGCCAGTTCCGGCTCCGGCCGCTGTCCGGCGGCCGGGAGCGCTTCCGCGTCACCGGGGCCGCGGGGCGCGTCGAGGTGGCGGGCACCAGCCCGGCGGTGCTGCTCACGGGGGTCAACTGGTATCTGAAGTACGTCTGCCGCGCCCATCTCAGCTGGTCCGGAAGCCAGACGGAACTGCCCCGCCGGCTGCCCGCCCCGGACCGTCCGCTGGTCCGGTCCGCGACCGTGCCGAACCGGTTCGCCCTCAACGACACGCACGACGGCTACACCGCCCCGTACGCCGACTGGCCGCGCTGGGAACGCCTGATCGACATCCTGGCGCTGCACGGCTGCAACCAGGTGCTCGTCACCCCCGGCCAGGAAGCCGTCTACCACCGGCTGCTCCTGGACTTCGGCTACACCGACGAGGAGGCCCGCGCCTGGATCCCGGCCCCCTCCCACCAGCCGTGGTGGCTGCTGCAGAACATGAGCGGCTACGGCGGTCCCGTCAGCCCGGAACTGCTCGCGCGCCGCACCGCCCTGGGCCGCCGCGTCTGCGACCGGATGCGCGAACTGGGCATGTCCCCGGTGCTCCCCGGCTACTTCGGCACCGTCCCCGGCGGCTTCGCCGGGCGCAACGACGGGGCGCGCACCATCCCGCAGGGCACCTGGGCCGGCCTGGAGCGCCCCGACTGGCTCGACCCGCGCACCGCCGCCTTCCGCGCCGTGGCCGCGTCCTTCTACCGCCATCAGGAGGAACTCTTCGGCGCGGCGGACCACTTCAAGATGGACCTGCTGCACGAGGGCGGCGACCCGGGGGACGTGCCCGTCCCCGAAGCGGCGCGCGCCGTCGAGACCGCGCTGCGCACCGCCCGCCCCGGCTCCGTCTGGGTCATCCTCGGCTGGCAGGAGAACCCGCGCCGGGAACTGCTGGACGCCCTCGACAAGGACCGGATGCTCGTCGTCGACGGGCTCTCCGACCTGGAACGGGTGACCGACCGCGAGGCCGACTGGGGCGGCACCCCGTACGCCTTCGGCACCATCCCCAACTTCGGCGGCCGCACCACCCTCGGGGCCAAGACCCACCGGTGGACCGAGCGGTTCACGGTCTGGCGCGACAAGCCGGGCAGCAAGCTCACCGGCACGGCCTATATGGCGGAGGCCGCCGAGCGCGACCCGGCCGCCTTCGAACTCTTCAGCGAACTCGCCTGGCGCGAGGAGCGGGTGGACCGCGCCGCCTGGTTCGCCGAGTACGCCGACATCCGCTACGGAGGCCGCGACCGCGAGGCCCGGGCCGCCCTCGCCGCGCTGCGGGAGACCGCCTACGAGATCGGCAGCCGCGACGGGCGCCCGCACGACAGCATCTTCGCCGCCCGCCCCAGCCTCACCGCACGCTCCGGCACCCACTACGCCACCCACATGCCGGCCTTCGATCCGGCCGCCTTCGACACGGCCTTCGCCGCCCTGCTCGGCGTCCGGGCCGCGCTGCGCGGCTCCGACGCCTACCGGCACGATCTCACGGACCTCGGCCGGCAGGCCCTGGCGAACCGTTCCTGGCAGCTCCTGCCGCAGCTCCGCACCGCCTACGAGCGGGGGGACCCGGAGACCTTCCGGGCCCTGTCCGCGCTGTGGCTGCGGCTGATGCGGCTCAGCGACGCCATGACGGGCGCCCACCACCGCTTCCTGCTGGGCCCCTGGCTCGCCGACGCCCGCCGCACGGGGTCGGACGAGGCCGAGTCCGACCGGCTGGAACAGACGGCCCGCACGCTCATCACCACCTGGGCCGACCGCCCCACCGCCGACGGCGGGCGCCTCGCCAACTACGCCAACCGCGACTGGAACGGCCTCATCGGCGACTTCCACCTCCCCCAGTGGCGGAGCTACCTGGAGGAGCTGGAGAACGCCCTCGCCGAGGACCGCGAGCCCCGCGCCTTCGACTGGTACGCCGTCGAGGAGCCCTGGACCCGCGAGCGGCAGAGGTACCCGGAACGGCCCGTCACCGACGCCTTCCGCACCGCGCGGCGCGTCCACGACGAGCTGGCCCGGGCCCCGTACCAGGGGATCGTCACGGTCTCGGCGGACCCGGCGGCGATCCCGCCCGGCGGCGGCACCGACCTCACCGCGGCGTTCCGCAACACCAACGGCCTGGCCCCCACCGGCTCCGTCGAGTTCACCCTCACCGGCCTCACCGGCGAACCCGGCGAACCCGGGGAGACCGTCACCCTGCCGCCGGTCCCGGCCGGCGGCGAGGGCCGGGCGCGCTGGCGGGTGGCCGCCCCCGCGGGCCCGCCGGCGCGCCCCCTGGACCCGCTGCCGTACGAGATCGCGGTGCGCTACGGGCCGCGCGGCGAGGCCCCGGTGCGCACCGCCCACCCCGGCGTCCTGTACGTCGCGAGCCCGCCCGGGCCCGGCTGGCGCACGGCGAACGGGAACGCGGCGCTCTTCGGGCAGCTCGGCGACCGCTGGGCCATCGAGGGCGGCGGTGCCGATCTGTGGAAGGCCACGGCCGAGTTCGGCGCGCTCTACCGCCCGGGCGTCCTGGCCGCGGGCACCGCGGTGACCGTCCGCGCCGACAGCCAGGCCGTCACCGGACCGTGGGCCCGCGCGGGCCTCGTCGTCCGCAACTCCCTGGAGGCGGCGGGTTCCCCCGGCTTCCTCAATCTCTCCGTCACCCCGGCCAACGGCGTCGTCCTCTCCTACGACGCCACGGGCGACGGCACCCTCGACAGCTACCGCCGCGTCACGGGTCTCACCGCCCCGGTCGTGCTGCGCCTGACCCGCACCGGCGAGGACGCGTACACCGGGGAGTGCTCGGCGGACGACGGCGCGACCTGGCGCACCGTGGCGGCCGTCCGGGTGCCGGGCGCGGCCGCGGGGCCGCAGGACGCGGGGATGTTCATGAGCGCGGCCAACGGAGGTGACGGCCGGCGCGGCCTGGTGGAGTTCAGCGGCTGGCAGGTGAGCTGACCGGAGCGGCCCGGCGGCCACGGCGGCCGGCCGCGCGAAGGGGTTCCCCGCCCGGCACGGGAAGGGCGGGGAACCCCTTCGCACGTCTTCCGGCTACCGGGCGGGCGCCGCGGCGCCGTGCTCCGGAGCCGCCGTCTCGCCCTCGGTCTCCGTCTCCGTCTCCCCGAGGTCGCTCTCCCCGAGCAGATAGGGGTACGGGCAGCTGCGGGGATCGGCGGCGATGCAGGAGTTGCACGGCCGCGACCGGTCGAGCACGCACTTCGGTACGGGCTTCATGACGGCTCCCCTCCGGCTTCCGCCCCGGCCGGGCCGTCCCCGGCCAGCCGGCGGCACACGCGTTTGAACACCAGGACCGGCACGTAGTGCCGGAGCGGCGCCGAGGCGAAGGCGGCGGACTCCTCCGCCAGGACCGCGTCCAGCACCTCGGAGGGGGTGTCCGGGAAGCGCCGGGCGAGCCGGGCGCGGACGTCCTCCCGCGCCCGGTCCTCCGCGGCCGGTCCCGGCGGCATCACGGGCCGGGTGTCCCGGCAGTGGCCGCCCCCGGCCGGGGGGCCGTGCGGAATGGCCGGGGCGGCCGGGGCGGTCGGCGATCCGGCCGGGAGCCACCGGAGCCCTCGCCCCGGTCCTGCGGTGCCGCGCGGATGTCCCCTCATGCCGCCATGGTATACCCCCTAGGGTATTAACCCCTCCCGCCCCCGCCCCGCCCGCCTCGGCGGGGAAACACCCCAACTCACGCCCCTCCAGCCACACCCGTCCCGCGGGTAACACCGGAACCGGCCCTCACCCCCGCCCCGGCACGCCCCCGTGCCGCCCGTCACACCTGGCGCCGGGGACACAACACCCAGATAACCGGTCGTTAAGGTAGCCATCATGACGACCGTGGTACGCCGCCGGATGGGTGTCGAAGAGCGGCGGGAACAACTGATCGCCGTGGCGCTGGAGCAGTTCAGCCGCCGCTCCCCCGACGAGGTGTCCATCGACGACATCGCGACGGCCGCCGGGATCTCGCGGCCGCTCGTCTACCACTACTTCCCGGGCAAGCACAGCCTGTACGAGGCGGCGGTCAGCCGGGCCGCGGAAGAACTGGCGAACCGTTTCACCGAGCCCCGTGAAGGCCCGCTCGGGGCACGGATGTTGCGGGTCGTGAACCGCTACTTCGACTTCGTCGACGACCACGGCCCCGGCTTCGCCGCCCTGCTGCGCGGCGGCAGCGCCGTGGGCCCCGAGCGCGCCAACGCGCTGATCGACGACGTCCGCGAGGCCGCGTACCGGCAGATCCTCCTCCACCTGGGGACCGACGAGCCCGGCCCGCGTCTCGGCCTCGTCGTCCGCTCCTGGATCGGGCTCGCCGAGACCACGGCGCTGACCTGGCTCGACGGCTGCGATGTGCCGCGCGAGGAGATGGAGTTGCAGCTCGCGCACGACTTCCTGGCGCTGGCGGCCGTCACCGCCGCGTACGACGAGGAGACCGCCGCCGTGGTGCGCGCCATCATCTCCGAACAGACGGCCGACGGCGCCTTCGCCGCCTTCGTCGCCCGGCTCGCGGAGTTCAGCCCCGGGCCCGCCGCCTGAACCACCGCCCGAAACGCCGCCGTGGGCCGCACGCCTCGTACAGCCCTCCCCCCTTTCCCCTACACACGCGAACGGACCACCCGGCGCTCGCCCCAGAGGGCGCGCCCGGATGGTCCGTTCACCGGGTGGTCCGTTCACCGCGTGGTCCGGCCCGCGGAACCGGCCGCCGGATCAGTGCCGCTGGAAGACCGCCACCGTGCGGCCCGGGACCGTGAAGGTGCCCGAGTCGCGCGCGTAGGACGCCTTCTTCACCACGCCGTCCGAGCCCCCGGCCTGGACCGGATGGAGGGCGTAGTCCCGCCCGGAGCCGGCCTTCTGCTTCTGCTCCCGCGGGGTGGCGTTGAAGACCACCACCAGGTCACCGAGGGCCATGGTGATGACGCCCGGCGTTTCCTCCGTGCCGGAGAGCGGGAAGGACAGCCGCTTCTGCACCGCCTCCGCCGTGTCCAGGCCGAACACCGGCTCGGTGGTGCGGATGCGGAGGAGGTCCCGGTACGCGGCCGAGGCGCCCTCGATCTCCGTGCAGCCGGGCCGGAGCCGCTCCTTGCTCAGCAGGGGCTTGGCGAAGGGCCACTTGTCCTTGTTGTCGGCGGCCGGGGGCAGGCCGCGGCCGAAGCCGTTGCCCTTCTCGCAGTCCCAGTTCAGGACGTTGAACCAGTCGCCGCTGTCGTAGGAGTTGCGGTCCAGCGACTTGGAGCGGAGCAGGTCGCTGCCCGCCTGGGAGAGCGCCGGGCCCTGGGAGAGCGCCGCGGTGGCCATGGAGAGCACCTGCATCCTCGCCCGGTCGGCCGCCGGGGTGTCCGCGGGCAGTTTGAACGCCAGGGCGTCGTACAGGGTTTCGTTGTCGTGGGCGTCGGCGTAGGCCAGGGCCTCGCCGGGGGCGGCGGCGTAGCCGGCCGGTGAGCCGTTGTAGTCCACCTCGGAACCCTTGACCTTCTTCCCGGAGGAGCCGGTGAAGGAGTAGCCGGCGAGGTTGCCGCTCAGCCCGACCTTGATGAGGTCCTGGTAGTGCAGCAGCCGTGCCTTCTGCTCCGCCTCGCTGCCGTTGGCGTCGGAGCCGTTGGGCTCGGTGAAGAGGCCGGAGCCGAAGCCCTGGACACCCGGGTCGGCGTCGAACGGGCCGCCGCCGCGCACCGCGTCGCGGGCCCGGTCGCTGAAGGTGGCGATGCCGGTGCCCGCCATGTTCTTCTGCGTGGCCTGGACGAAGCGGGCGTCGTCGGCGATCTCGCCGAAGTTCCAGCCCTCCCCGTAGAGGATGATTGCCTTGCCGTCCACGCCGTCCTTCTCCACCGTCAGGGCGTCGAGCGCCTTGCGGACGGCGAGCATGTTGGCCTTGGGGTGGTGGCCCATGAGGTCGAAGCGGAAGCCGTCGACCTTGTACTCCTTCGCCCAGGTGACGACGGAGTCCACGACGAGCTTCCCCATCATGTCGTGCTCGGGAGCGGTGTTGGCGCAGCAGGTGGAGGTGGCCACGGAGCCGTCCGCCAGCAGCCGCTGGTAGTAGCCGGGGACGATCCGGTCGAGGACGGACTTGCCGTCCTGGCCGCTCGCCACGGTGTGGTTGTAGACGACGTCCATGACGGTGCGCAGCCCGCTGCCGTTGAGGCTCTGCACCATCTTCCGGAACTCCACGGTCCGGCGGGGGCCGTCCGGGTCACTGGCGTAGCCGCCCTCGGGGACGGTGTAGTGCAGCGGGTCGTAGCCCCAGTTGAAGCCGTCCCGGGCGGCGGCCTTCCCGACGCACTCCTGCTGCTGCTCGGAGTCGGCGGGCAGGGCGGCCAGGTCGCAGTCCGGCTCGGTCCGGTCGGACTTCCTCTCGGGGATGGTCCCGATGTCGAAGACCGGCAGCAGGTGGACGTACGAGGTGCCGGCGTCCGCGAGCTTCTCCAGGTGCTTCATGCCGTCCGAGCCCCGGTCGGTGAAGGCCAGGTATTCGCCCGGGTGTTCGTTGGTCGGGTCGGCCGCGGAGAAGTCGCGGACGTGCAGTTCCTGGATCTGCGCGTCGCGCAGCGGCACCGCCTCCGGCTTCTTCAGCGAGGCCCAGCCCTCGGGGGCCAGTGCCGGGTCGGCCAGATCGGTGACGAGGCTTTCCTTCGAGTCGGCGGTGAGGGCGGTGGAGTAGGGGTCGGTGACCTTGTTGGTGACGAGTTTCCGGACGCTCGGCGCCCAGACGGTCACGGCGTAGCGGTAGGGCTTGCCGCGCCAGTTCTTCTTCCCGGCCGCGCTCCAGACGCCGCTGGCGTCGTCACGGCGCATGGCGATCCTCTTGCCGTCGAGTTCGAGGGAGACCGCGCGGGCGGTGGGGGCCCAGACGGAGAGGGACGGGGTGCCGTCCGCCGAGAAGACCGGACCGAGGTCCGCCTTGGTCGCCTCCGCTCCGTACAGGTCGTCGAGCACGCCCGGGATCTGGACGCCGGTGGCGGCGAGCAGCGCGCCGGATGCCGAGCGCTGGGTGGCGATCAGCTGGCCGCGCAGGGCCTCGCGGACCCGGTCCCGGTCGCGCTCGTCCAGGCGGAAGGCCGGGTGGCCGGCGAGGTGCGGGTATTTCTTCTTCTGCGCGTCGGTCAGCGCGGCGGGGGCGAGCCGCAGCCACCGCCCCTCGTGGGAGAGGGCGCCGTCCTCGGCGGTGATGCCGCCCCGGGGGGCGTACACGAGCTGCTGGCTGGTGGCGGCGGTGGCCTTCACCTTCCAGACGACGGTGTCGCGGTCGATCCACTGCGCCTCGGCCTTGCTGAGGTCGAGGTCGGGGGCGCCGCCGGTGGCGGGGAGCAGATGACCGGACTTGCCGGCGAGCCGCCAGACCTCGTGGCCGTGAGCGGCGAGGTCGAGGGACTGGTCGCTCGGGAGGTCCTTCTCGTCGCCCTTGTGGAGGATGTACGACAGGGAGGTCGCGCCCTCGGCGAGGGGCACCTCGAAGGTGGCGCCGAAGGCGTCCTTCCGGACCGGCTCCAGCGGTTTCGACCACTCGGTCGGCTCGGCCGCGCCGGTCCAGGTGTGCAGGCCCCAGCCGTCGTAGTCGCCGCCGGGGCGCTGGTAGTGGATGACGGCCTTGGTCGTGTCCTGCGGCGGGTAGACGCCGTCGGGGCGCTCGCCGGTGAGGCCGTCGTCGCCCTGCTCGATCCACACCTCGCCGGTCTTCGCCAGGTCGATGGTGCGTTCGGGGCCGTCGGCGGTGCCGTCCTTCTCGACGGTGAACTTCAGTTCGGCGGCACTCTCGTCCTCGCCCAGGGTGATCCAGGCGAAGGCGCCGTACGCGTCGCGGCCGGTGAAGGCTCCGGTGCGCTCGCCGGCCCGGAGCTGCCAGCCGTCGTAGTCGCCGTCGGGGCGGCGGTAGTGGACGACGGCGTAGTCCCGTTCGACGGCGGTGGGCCTGTCGGGCGCCGGGGGCTGCCCGGTGGCGGAGGAGGCGAGGGCGCTCGCGGTGCGGCCCTTGCTGTCCACCACGACGGCCTTGTAGCGCAGGGCGGTTCCGGCGGGGACGGTGTCGTCGATGTGGTGGGTGACCTTGTACGGGGCATGGTCGGCGCTGCCGAGCACCCGCCACGTCCCGCGGCCGGTCTGGGCGGCGAACACGACCCGGTTAAGCTGTCCGCCGTCCACGTCGGCGGTGAGTTCGACGGTGCCGGTGGCGCCCTTCTCCGGGGCGGTGAGGGTCACCGAGGGCTTGGCGGCGGGCGCGGGGAGCGGCTTCGCGGCCTTGAGGACGGTCGCCGAGAGGGCGGGGACGGTGATCTCGATCTTCTTGTCGGCGCCGCTGACCACGCGGTCCGCGTCGTCGTAGCCGCCGGAGCCGCCGGAGCCGCCGTGGAGCGTACGGAATGTCATGCGGGCGGAGCCGGTGGGAATCTCGGCGGTCTTCGCCTTGGTGGAGTTGTTGAAGACGACGACGTACTCGGTCTTCTCGCGCACGTCCGTCCGCGAGAAGGCGTAGAGCGACGTGCCGGCAAGGCGCTCCGTCTGGATGCCGTCGCGCAGCGCCGGGTGCTTCCCGGTGAGCTTCGACAAGCCGGCGATCTGCCGGTAGAGCGGGTGCCGGGGGTCGTAGGCGTCGTCCGCGTGGGTGCGGCGGGTGCCGAGCTGGTCGTCGTCCAGGTAGTCGGCGGTCTTGGAGGCGAAGAGGGTCTGCCGGGCGTCCTTGTCGCCGCCCGCGCCGGTGAAGCCCTGCTCGTCGCCGTAGTAGACGACCGGGTTGCCGCGGGTCAGGAACATCAGTTCGTTGGCGAGCTTCGCCCGCCGGAGCAGTTCCCCGCCGTCCGCCTCCGGGTTGTCCTTCTTCAGGAAGCTCCCGATGCGGCCCATGTCGTGGTTGCCGAGAAAGGTGACCTGGGAGTACGCGTTGGCGCCGTCGGTGGTGTAGCGGTAGTCCTGCGCGAGGACGTCCGACAGCGTGGACGCCTCGGCGCCCTGGGAGGCGTAGGAACGCGCCGCCTCCTGGAAGGGGAAGTCGAGGGTGGAGTCGAGGCGGCCGCGGGTGACGTACGGGGCGGTGACGGCCGGGTCGCCGGAGTAGACCTCGCCGAACATGAAGAAGTCGTCCCGGCCGCGCTTCGCGGCGTAGGCGTCGAGGGCGGTGGCCCACTGCGTCCAGAAGTCCAGGTCGACGTGTTTGACGGTGTCCACCCGGAAGCCGTCGATGCCGAAGTCCTTCACCCAGCGCTGGTAGATCTTCTCCATCCCCCGCACGACCTCGGGGCGCTCGGTCCACAGGTCGTCCAGGCCGAAGAAGTCGCCGTACTCACCGGACTCGCCCGCGAAGGTGGAGTCGCCCCGGTTGTGGTACATCGCCGGGTCGTTGAGCCAGGCCGGGACCTTCTTCTCCCCCTTGGCCACCGGCGTGTAGGGGAAGGCGTCCAGGTCCACGCCCGTGCGCGGCATGCCGTCGCGGTCGTCGAACGGGCGGCCGTCCTTGTCGAGGTACGGGAAGGCGCCCTTGGGCTTGTAGCCGTACTCCTTCTCCGCGTAGTCGACGGTGTCGGCGGTGTGGTTGGTGATGACGTCGAAGTAGACCTTCATGCCCTTGGCGTGGGCCTTGTCGATCAGCTTCGTGAGCTCGGCGTTGGTGCCGAAGTGCGGGTCGACCCGGGTGAAGTCGGTGATCCAGTACCCGTGGTAGCCGGCCGACGCGTTCTCGCCCTCGCCCTGCACCGGCCTGTTCTTGAAGATCGGCGCCAGCCAGATGGCGGTGGTGCCGAGGCCCTTGATGTAGTCCAGCTTGCGGGTCAGGCCCTTGAGGTCGCCGCCCTGGTAGAAGCCCTTGTCGGACGGGTCGAACCCGGTGTCGAGGCGGCCGCCGGACAGCCCGCCCCTGTCGTTGGCGCGGCTGCCGTTGGCGAACCGGTCCGGCAGAACGAAGTAGAACTGCTCGCGCGACTGGTCGTGGCGCGCGGGCTGCGCCGCCAGCGACCGGTCCGACGGCGGTTTCGGCGGCGGCGGTGCCGCGGACGCGGGCTGCGCCGCGGGCAGGACGGCCGCGAAGAGCGCCGCGGTGACGGCCGCTGCGGCCGTTCTGCGACGCGGGTTTCCGGTCACGGGTGACATCTCCTCAAGGGATGGCGGATGGTGCGGTGGGTGCGGTGGGGTGCGCGGCCCGTGCGGGGCCGCGCGGAGCACACCCGGTGGCGGAGGGGTTGGCCGGGGGGACGGCGGGGGCGCGGCAGGGGGTGGAGAACGGCGGGACGACCGCCCGGCCCGTCGGGGAGTACGGGCCGGACGGCCGGCGCCCGCGAGGGGCGGCGGAAGAGGTCAGTCGCGCCAGGTGTCGGTGAGCCGCACGCTGCCGTCGCTGCCGACGGTGGCGGTGCGGTTGGCGCCGCTTTCCCAGGTGGCGTTCCCGCCCGCGTCCTTGCGGAGGTACTTGTACTCGAAGGAGGTGCCCGCGGGCAGCGGGACGCTCAGTGACCACACCGGGTAATCGGCCGGGTCGAGCTTGAGCGCGGAGGCCGGGTTCCAGTTGCCGAGCTCTGCGCGGTTGCCCGTGACGTAGATGTTCTGCCCGAGCACCGTGGTGGCGTTGACGTTGAACGACGCGCCCGCGGCCGGATCCTCGCCACCGCCACCGCCACCGCCGCCACCGCCGCCGGTGCTGCCGGAGCAGGTGCGGGCCCCGGTGTGCAGGGCGAGGGCGGTGTTGGCGCCGAGGGTGGCGGTGAACTGGCCGGAGCCGTTGACGGTCACCGTGGTGCCGCTCTGGACGTCGCAGTAGTCGCCGGACGGGAGCGAGGTCTGGAAAAGGCGGCTGAGCGGCCCGCTCTCGTGGTTGATGGCGACGTAGGCGCTGCTGCCGCGCCCGAAGGCGATGGCGTCGTTGCCGTTGTCCCACCAGTTGGTGACGGCCGCGTTGCCGGCGGTGTTGCGGAAGGCCACCATGTTCCGGATCTCGGGCCAGTCGTGCTGGCACTTCCAGCCGTCGCTGTAGCAGGCGTTCACCGTTCCGCCGTTGGGCGGGCCGGCGTCCTTGTTCGTCCACTCGTAGCCGGAGTGGACGTCGGGGGCGCCGTAGGGCCAGGCGAGCATGAAGACGTTCGCCAGGGTGTAGTTGGCGCCGTCCTTGTAGCTGAGGGTGTCGCCGACGCGCTCGGTGTCGTGGTTGTCGACGAAGACGGCGGACTTGCCGGACTCCATGTAGCCCCAGCTCTCGCCGAAGTTCTCGAGGTGGGCGAGGCTCTCGTTGTTGAACATCCGCTTGAGGTCGCGGGCGTAGCGGAACTCCTGGACGTCGCCGGTGCCGAGGTATTCGCCCGGGGAGACGGCCTCACCGGCCCCGTGGATCGCCTCCTGTTTCCAGTAGGCGTTCGGGTTGCTCAGCCGGGACTTGATGTTGGCCAGGTCGGCGGCCGGCATGTGCTTGGCGGCGTCGACGCGGAAGCCGTCCACGCCGAGGGAGAGCAGGTCGTTCAGGTAGGCGGCGATGCGGCCGCGGACGTAGTCCTCGCCGGTGTCGAGGTCGGCGAGGCCGACCAGCTCGCAGTGCTGGACGTTGTACCGGTCCCCGTAGTTGTTGATCTCGGACCGGCAGTCGTCCATGTCGGCGCCCGAGTAGATGCCGGGGTAGTCGTACTTGGTGTACGAGGACCCGCCGGTACCGGTGCCGGAGCCGGCGGACATGTGGTTGATGACGCTGTCGGCGACGACCTTGACGCCCGCCGCGTGACAGGTGTCGATCATGTTCTTGAAGGCGGCCCGGTCGCCGAGCCGGCCCGCGATCTTGTAACTGACGGGCTGGTAGGAGGTCCACCACTGCCCGCCCTGGATGTGCTCCTGCGGGGGCGAGACCTGGACGTAGCCGTAACCGGCCGGGCCGAGGGTCTCGGTGCACTCCTTGGCGACGGAGTCGAACCGCCACTCGAAGAGCACGGCGGTCACCTGCTTGGTACCGGGGGGTGCCGCCTGGGCCGGGGCGGTGGCGGCGGGTGAGGCGAGTCCGGCGGCCGCGCCCGCCACGAGGGCGAGGGCCGCGGCCAGGGGTCGGCGTCTGCTGACGCTACGGGCCATTGCTTCCTCCTGGGTGAGGAATGGGGGTGGGGGAGCCAGCCTCGTGCGGCAACGCGCCATGCCCCTAAGGCCGATGAAGGTTCTTGCTGCAAGAAACAACAAGACGTTGGATACCGGACGGTAGGACGCCCGCCGCCCGAGGTCAAGACCCTGGACACAACCGCGTTACGGAGGCGAAATCCCGCCGCCTCACCACGGGTTGGACGCCTGCAAGCTCTTTCGCAAACTATTGCAGCAGTGTTACGTTCAGCCCTGACTCCGGCCCGGCCGGCCGGGGGATCCGCAGGGCGTGGCCGCTTCCGGACCACCCCGTCCACGGACCCCACGCGCCCGTCCGGCCGGGCCGGTTCCAGGGGGAACAGCAGTCCGCGTCACGGCGGGCGGCGTGCGACCGGCCCGTACCCGGCGCCGCCGCCCGGCGGCCGGCCACCCTGCCGTCCGCCGGGTGAGACGAGCACCGGGCCGCTTCCTCCGCGCCGGCTTCCTCCCGATCCGGGCGCCGGGGCGCGTTCGCCGGCCGTCCGTCGCGTCCAAGAAGCGTCTGCCTGGCGGTACTTCGGCACGCGGCCGGTGCCCCCGGACGGCATGATGTCCCGATGACCGATCACCAGAGGATTGATCCGCCGCCGGTCGACGACGAGCGGGCCACGCTCAACGGATATGTGCAGTACCAGCGGGACACCCTCGCCATGAAGTGCGCGGGGCTCTCCCCGGAGCAGCTCCGCGAGCGGGCCGTGCCGCCGTCCCCGATCTCCCTGCTCGGGCTCGTGCGGCACATGGCGGATGTCGAACGCGGCTGGTTCCGGAACGTGGTGAACGGCGAGAGCGTGCCGCGGTACTGGCCCCGCGAGGACGGTACGGACGGTGCCTTCGACGTGGACACCGCCGACCCGGAGGAGGCGTTCCGAGTCTGGCGGGAGGCGTGCGCGCGGTCCCGCGCCGTCGTCGAGGCCGCCGAGTCCCTCGACGTCACGGGCCGCCGCCGCGGCGAGGACTTCTCCCTGCGCTACATCCTCGCCCATATGGTCGAGGAGTACGCCCGCCACAACGGCCACGCCGATTTCCTGCGCGAGCGGATCGACGGAGCGGTCGGCGAGTGAGCGGCGAGGAGCGGCGGGTGAGCGGAGCCCGGACCGGCCCCGTCCTCAGTGCCGGTCCGGCTTGCCCGCCAGGAGGTTGCCCGCCTTCGCGCTGACACCGCCCCAGCGGGCGTCGTGCCGCCGGGCCCGCTCCGTGGCCCGGCGCCGGCGGCGCGAGCCCTCCGAGTAGAAGCGGTGGGCCCAGGGCGAGTCGGGGCGGGCGAGGCGCACGGCGGCGGTCAGCGCCACGGGCGGCAGGAAGATCCCGATCACGCCCAGCCGCATCTTCCCCTTGACGAAGGACGTCACGACGATGAGGAAGTGCAGGGCGACGGTCAGGGCCAGAACCGCCCGGTTGTCCTGCTCCGACTCACTGACATCGTCCACGCCCACCGGCAGCGCGCCGAGCAGCACCATGCCGACGGCGGCCGCGGTGAGCATGACCGCCTCGACGGAGGCGCGGCCCTGCTGGGACCAGTACACGTCGCTGAGGTAGAGCATCAGCGCGAACTCGTCCATGACGAGGCCCATTCCGGCGCCGAAGACCAGCGCCATCGCCGCCGCCCCGCCGCTCTCGTCCGCGATGGCCGCCATCCCGAAGCCCCCGATGGCGGCCAGCACGATGCCGGGCACCATGTGGTGGATGTGCACCCGTCCGGTGCCGACGTTGCGGAACGGGCCGCGGCCGGCCCGGATCATCCGGGTGATGCCGCGGGTGACCAGGAACACGGTCACGAACCCGGCCAGGCTGAGCAGCAGGGGCAGCTTGCCCGGCTCCACGATGTTGCGATACCACCAGTCCCCCATGGGGCCGCCCTGTTTCCGCTATGCCGTGATTCCGGCGGATTGTTCCGGTCTGCGCTCACGATAATCCCCGGTCGGCCCGGGCCACGCCCGGCGCGCACGTCCGCCGTCGCGGAAGCCGGTGACCGTCCCCGCTGCCGCGGGCCCGGCCGGGGCCTCAGGTCAGCAGCAGAAGGCCGGTCCCGAGCAGCAGTGCCGCGCACACCGCCGCGGCGACCAGGAAGACGGTGCGCCTGCCGGCCCCGCGGAGGCGCAGAGCGAGGGCCAGTGGCCCCAGGGGGGTGATCTTGTTATTCACGGCGGTCTCCTCGGTGATCTCGGTGATCTCGGTGAATCGGAAGGAACGCAGGCCGGGGGCTCAAGACCTGTCCCGTTGCAGGGCGGCCCGCAGCCCGAGCAGTTCGCGGCGGCGGGACCGCGCCCGGACCAGGGCGAGTCCTGCCGCGGCGACGAGGAGGACACCGGCCAGGGCCGTGACCAGGACCCCGGCCGTGGTGGCGCGTACAGCGGCAAGCGCCGTCCCGGCCACGCCGGTCACCGCGGCGGCCACGAGCGCGAGCCGGGCTGCCAGCACCCGGTCCCGGGCGAAGAGGGGCCGCCGTCTGCTCAGCACCCAGCCGGCGAAGACCGCCCAGGCCAGCCCGATGGCGATCAGCCCGGCGAAGGCGGCCCGAGTGCGCGGGGGAAGCGGATGCGGCTCGGTGGCCCACAGCACCGCGATCAGTGCCGCCCCGCATCCTCCCGCCAGTCCCACGGCAAGGTGGCGGATCCGTGAGCCCAGCGAGACCTCCGCGGCGAGCGCGCGCTCCAGTTCCCCGGGCACGCCGCGCCGGGGAGCGGGGTTCGGTTCACTCATGTCCGTATCCCCTCTCGGCAAGGACGCCGCGCAACATGCGGCGCGCGCGGTGCAGCCTGCTCTTGACCGTGCCGACCGGTACGCCGATCACCTCCGCACAGGCGGCCAGCGGCAGATCCTGCAGGTGGAACAGGATCAGCACTTCGCGCTCCGGGGGCGGCAACCCGCCCAGGCCGGCCTCCACCTGCATCGTCGTGAGCAGACTGCCGAGGGAGTCGTCGACGACGGCGCCCGCTTCGTCCATGGTGGTTTCCGACGCCCGGTACGCCTGCCTCAGGTGGTCGGTCACCGCGCGCCGGGCGATGGTGAACAGCCAGGGGGCGAACCGCTCCGGCTGCCGCAGCCGCGGCAGTCCGCGCACCACGGCGATCCACACCTCCTGGGTGAGATCCTCCGTGAGGTGCGGCGAGCCGACCATGGCCCGCACGTAGCGCCACAGCGGGGCATGCCAGGCACGCACCAGTTCGGGGAAGGCTTCCCGTTCCCCGAGCTGGCAGCGCACCACCAACAGCCCGTCACGCCGCTCGTCGCCGCTCACCGCACCTCCCTCTCCGCTTCCGCGTCTCACCGGAACAGTCGGCGTGCGGGGCGGAAAGGTTCACGGGATCCCGGGCGACCGGCCGGGCCCGCACTCCGGTGCGCCGCCCCGAGTGCTCTCATGATGTACGCGCGGGCGGGACGTGACGGGGGCCGGCCCCGGGCGGGCTCAGCTCAGGGCGGCGATGACGCGGAACGAGGCGTCCTGTTTGAAGAGGTCCGAGCCGTCGGGACGGTCGAGCACCAGCCGGAAGTCGCGGTGGCGCAGGAAGCGGCCGGGGAAGTTGTACGACTCGAAGCTGGTGGCGCCGGCGACCATCCCCTCGGTGGCACAGAAGGTGGCGTCCTGGCGGAAGAGGCCCGTGTCCTGCGGGGCGGAGACCCGCACGCGGAACTTCTGCTGGCGCAGGTACGTCCCGTTGGCCGTCTTGAACGAGTAACACTTGTCGTCGGCCAGGCCCGGCATCACGGTGAAGGTGGCGTCCTTGACGTCGGCCGCCGCGGCCGGGCCGGAGCTGACGGGGTCGAGGAAGATCCCGCCGTTGCGCTGGCGCAGATAGCGTTTGGGGTAGTTGACGGACTGGAACGAGCGGTTCGCCGTGGCCCCCTCGGACGGCAGCCCGCCCTTGCCGGACACGCCCGGCGCGGGGGCGTTGGGCAGGGACGGGGTGGGCCGGGGTCTGCTCCCGGGCGGCGCCGACGCCCCCGGCGCCGCGCCGCCGCCCGCCGGGCCGTCGTCGCCGTCCGCGCCCAGCATGTCCATTCCGAAGAACCAGACCGTGCCCGCCAGGGAGGCGGCCAGCAGCCCGGCCAGCAGGAGGATCGGGTTCAGCGGCCAGTCCCGGAGGCGCCAGCCGATACGGCGCGCCCGGCGGGCGGGCCGGGCGCCGGTGCCGTCGTCCCCCGGCAGCGAGAGGCCGTACTCCGACAGGTTCGGCGGCGGTCCGCCGGCCCTGCCGCCGTCTTTCCGGCGGCGTCTGCCGCGCGGCGCGGGAGGCGGGGGCGGCGGAGGCATCAGGGGCCCGGAGCCGTAGAACGACCCGGCGGGGGCGGCTCCCACCAGGTCGTCGGCGCCGGGCGCGGCGGCCGGCTCCCCGCCGGCCGGGAACGCGCCGGTGTAGCCACCGGTGGGCCACTCCGCGCCGTCCTCCCAATAGGGGGGCGACCATACGCCGGGGTCCGGCCCCGGGCCGTCGTCGCGTGGCGTGTCGGCTGTCATCTCGGGTCCTCCCAAGACCTTCTCTGACCAACGCACAGCCCTTGGGGCGGCAGCCTCCGAACCGGTGGCGGAGCCCCCGGAGGCGCGGGCGAACCCGCGTCACAGTAGCCCAAACGACCTTCGCCGCAACACACTTCGCCTCCTATAACCGCAGTAAGCAGCGGTGACGGCCGGGGCGGCGGCCCGGCGGCCACCCGGCCCCGGACCGGGAGCGCTCAGCCGAGGGGCGAGGTCAGCTGGAAGGAGATATCGGCCCGGTAGAGGCCCGAGCGTTCCCACGGGTCCAGCCGGAGCTCGAAGTTCCGGTGGCGCAGAAAGCGGCCGGGGTGGTTCAACGCCTCGAAGGAGACCGATCCCTGTCCGGCCGCGCCCTGGCGCATACAGAAGGTCGCGTCCTCGCGGAACAGCCGGGAACCGTCGTTGCCCGCCACGACGGCGCGGAAGTCGCGGTGCCGGAGGTAGCGGCCGTCGAGCGTCCGGAAGGAGTGGCAGCGCCCGTCGGCGAGCCCCGGCACCAGGGCGAGGGTGGCGTCCCGGGCCGCGCCGGGGGAACCGATCGGGTCGAGGAGGACCCGGCCGTCCCGGTGACGCACGTACCGGTCCGGGTAGTTGACCGACCGCAGCGATCGTTCCGATCCGGTGCGGGAGGCTCCGCCCTCGCTGATCCTGCCGCGCTCCTCCTTCGCGCCGCCCTCACGGTCCCCGCCGGTGCGGGAGCCGGACGACGGGCCGGCGGTACGGGACGGGGCGGGCGCCGGGCGTGCCGCGGAGGTGCGCGACGCGCTGGGCGAGGGGGACGGGGTCTTCTCCGTACCCGAAGGGGAGTTCGAGGGTTCCTCCCGGCCGGCACCCGGCAGGGACGGGGTGGGGCGGGGGGCGGCGTGCCAGGACGGTGTGGCGCCGGACTCCGCCCCCGCGTCCGCGGGACCGCCGCCGCCGAACCACAGGGCCAGCGCCAGGACCGAACCGATCACGAGACCGGACACGGCCACCACCGGGACCGCCGGCCGCACCGGCCGCACCGGCCGGCCCGGGCCCCGCGGGACGACGGCCGAGCGGAACACCGGATCGTCCCCGGCGGCCGGCGGCCCGGAGGGCCGGTCCCGCCGCCACGGCGGGGGTGCCACCAGCGGCCGGTCGGCGGGCGTGGCGGATCCGGCGGGCCGGCCGGTGGACGCGGGGGCACCCGGGCTCCCGCCCGGGGACGCGGAGGCATCCGGGACGCGGCCGTCGGACGCCGCGGGATCCGGGCTCCGGCCGGCGGGCGCGGCGGGAGCGGGGTGGTGCGGGCCGGCGGCCTCCGCGGAACCGGCGGGCGGACCGGCCGGAACGGCGGGCGGGCCGGCCGGGACACCGGGCCGTGGTTCCGGCGCGGGGGCGGTCGCGGGCGCGCCGCCGGACGGGGCGCCGTCATCCGCGCCGTCATCCGCGCCGTCCCCGGTCGCGTCCCCCGTGGCGGGCGGCTCCTCCCCGTCCTCCTCCCCGTCCTCCTCTTCTCCGAGGTACGGCGGTATCCGTACCTCCCGGTCCGGTCCCGGGGTGCCCGGCTCGGGTGTTCCCCGCTCCGGCTCCGTGCCGTCATGGCGTGCTTGGCGGCCGTCTGCCAACGGTGGTTCCTCTCTCGAACCCTTCCGGCGAGCGCACAGCGCGGAGCAGCCCGGAGACGGGCTGGTGGGGGGCGCGTGTGGGAGCGCGCGCCACAGTAGCCGAACGGCGGGCGGAGCAACACAGTTCGCGGAGGAAGATCCGCAATCGCTTTCCACGGCCGTCCCGGCGGCCTCCGGAGCGGTTCCGGAACGGGTCCCGGACCGGCTCGGGCGTGAACCGGCCCGAACCGGGGCAGCCCGGGGCAGCCGGGGCCGACAGCACAGCACAGCGCCCCGGCCCGGCAGCGGGCCGGGCGGGGGCGGGCCAGGGCGGGGCGGGGCGGGGATACGGAAACGCGAACGGACGGCCGGTCCGGCGCCACGCGGGGCGACCGCCGCTCGCCCCGGCTCAGTCGCCCGGCGTCCTCCGGGCCGGCCCCGTCGAGCCGCGGACGACGAGGTCCGGCTGGAAGACGAACTCCGTGCGCTGCACCGGGTTGCCCTCGATCTCCTCCAGCAGGGCGCCGACCGCGGCCGTCGCCATCGACTGCACCGGCTGCCGCACGGTCGTCAGCGGCGGGTCGGTGAAGGCGATCAGCGGGGTGTCGTCGAAGCCGACGACGGAGATGTCGCCGGGTACGTCCAGGCCGCGCTGCCAGGCGGCCCGGATCACGCCGAGCGCCATGAGGTCGCTGCCGCACACCACGCCCGTGCAGCCCTCGTCGAGCAGCGCGCCCGCCGCCGCCTGGCCGCCCTCCAGCCCGAACAGCGTGTGGTGGACGCGCCGTTCGGCCTCCTCGCGGGACTGGCCCAGCGATTCGCGCAGCTCCGCGACGAACCCCTCGGTCTTGCGCCGGGACGGGACGAAGCGCTGCGGGCCGACGGCCAGGCCGATCCGCTCGTGGCCCAGCTCGACGAGGTGCCGTACGGCCATCCGGGCCGCCGAGCGGTCGTCGGGTGAGACGAACGGCGCGGCGATGTTGTCGTTGTAGCCGTTGATCAGGACGAACGGCACGCCGCGCGCCGTCAGCCGGGTGTAGCGGGCGGGGTCGGCGGTGGTGTCGGCGTGCAGCCCGGACAGGAAGATGATGCCGGTGACGCCGCGCTCCTCCAGCTGCTCCACCAGTTCGTCCTCGGTGGCGCCGCCGGGCATCTGGGTGCAGAGCACCGGCGTGTAGCCGTACCCGGCCAGGGACTGCTCGATGACCTGGGCGAAGGCCGGGAAGATGGGGTTGGTCAGCTCGGGGATCACCAGTCCGACGAGTCCGGCGCTGCGCTGCCGCAGCCGGACGGGGCGTTCGTAGCCGAGGACGTCGAGCGCCGCGAGCACCCGCTGCCGGGTGGAACCGGCCACGCCCGCCTTGCCGTTGAGCACCCGGCTGACGGTCGCCTCGCTGACGGCCGCTTGGGCGGCGATGTCCGCGAGCCGCGGGGCGGCGGGTTCGCCGCCGCCCCGCGGCACGGCCATGGTCACGTCGTCCACCAGACGGCGGAGTCGGCGGGCAGCACGACGTCGCCGCCCTCCACGACCGCGCCCCCCGCGCCCGCGCCCCTGGCGACCGTGCCGTCACTGGCCAGCAGCATCCGGCCCGGCGCCGGGACGCGGACCGGCTCACCGGTGGTGTTGACGGTGCAGACGAAGACACCGTCCGAAGCCCGGCCGCCCGCGCCCCCGGCTCCGTCCGCCGGGGTGCGGCGGAAGGCGAGGACGCCCTCGGGCGCGTCCAGCCACTCCACGCTCTCGCCCGCGCCGAGCGCCGGGTGTTCGCGGCGCAGCGCGATCGCGGCGCGGTAGAGCTCCAGGGTGGAGGTCGGGTCGCCGGTCTGCGCCTCGACGCTGTACTTGGCCCAGACGTCGGGCTGCGGCAGCCAGCTGGGGCCGCCGGGTTCGGGGCCGAAGCCGTACGGGGCCTCGGTGCCGGACCAGGGGATCGGCACCCGGCAGCCGTCGCGCAGGCCCTCCTGGCCGTTCTCCTTGAAGAAGGAGGGGTCCTGGCGGACCTCGTCGGGCAGGTCGGTGACCTCCGGAAGCCCGAGCTCCTCGCCCTGGTAGACGTACGCGGAGCCGGGCAGCGCCAGCATCAGCAGCACGGCGGCACGGGCCCGGCGCAGGCCGCGCTCCGGGTCGCCGTCCGCGTAGCGGGTGGTGTGCCGCACGACGTCGTGGTTGGAGAGCACCCAGGTGGTGGGCGCGCCGACGGGCCGCATGGCATCGAGCGATGCGTCGACGGCCTCGCGCAGCTCGGCGGCGTTCCAGCCGGCGCCCAGGTAGTGGAAGTTGAACGCCTGGTGGAGCTCGTCGGGGCGGAGGTAGAGGGCGGTGCGGTCGGCGCTGGGGGTCCAGGCCTCGGCGACGCCGATCCGCTCGCCCGCGTACTCGTCGAGGACCTTCCGCCAGGAGCGGTAGATCTCGTGGACGCCGTCCTGGTCGAAGAACGGCAGCTTCTGGCTGCCGAGGAGCTTCAGCTGCTCACCGCGGCCCATGTCGGGGAGTCCGTCGGCCTTGACGAGGCCGTGGGCGACGTCGATGCGGAAGCCGTCGGTGCCCAGGTCCAGCCAGAAGCGGAGGATGGAGCGGAACTCGTCCTGGACGGCTGGATGCTCCCAGTTGAAGTCGGGCTGCTCGGGGGCGAAGAGGTGCAGATACCACTCCCCCGGGGTCCCGTCGGGGTTCGTGGTGCGGGTCCAGGCGGGGCCGCCGAAGACGGACTCCCAGTCGTTGGGCGGCAGCTCGCCGTCCGCGCCCTTGCCGGGACGGAAGTGGAACCGCTCGCGGAGTGGTGAGCCGGGGCCCTCGCGGAGTGCCTGCCGGAACCAGACGTGCTGGTCGGAGCAGTGGTTGGGGACGAGGTCGACGATGATCCGCAGGCCCAGGGCGTGGGCCTCGCGGATGACCGCGGCGGCGTCGTCCAGGGTGCCGAACATCGGGTCGATGGCGCGGTAGTCGGCCACGTCGTAGCCGGCGTCGGCCTGCGGGGAGGCGTAGAAGGGGCTGAGCCAGACGGCGTCCACACCCAGCCCGGCGAGGTACGGCAGGCGGGTGCGCACCCCGTCCAGATCGCCCATGCCGTCGCCGTTGCCGTCGGCGAAGCTGCGCGGGTACACCTGGTAGATCACCGCGTCCCGCCACCAGCCGGTGCGCTGTTCCGCGGTGGGGGCGGCGGAGCCGGCCTGGGGGGTGCCGGTGGGGTCGTGGGTCATGTCATCCCTGGATCTCGGGGAACTCGGCGGCCGCGGCGCCGGTGTGGCCGTGGCCGCCGGGTGGCAGGCGGGGGTGGGTAAGCGGCCGGTCCCGGTCACGACTTGGTGGCGCCCGCGGTCAGCCCGGCGACGAGGTGGCGCTGGGCGAAACCGAAGACGATCATGGCGGGCACGGCGATGATCACGGCGGCGGCCGTCATCGATCCCCAGTCGTTCGTGTACTGGTTGACGAAGGTCTGCAGGCCGCCGGCCAGGGTGAGGTTCTCCTCGCCGGTCATGAACGCCGAGGCGTAGGCGACCTCGGCCCAGGCGGTCACGAAGCTGTAGAAGCCGGTGACGGCGATGCCGGGCTTGGCCAGCGGCAGGATCAGCCGCCAGAAGGTGCCGAAGGGGTTGAGTCCGTCGACCCGCCCCGACTCGTCGATGGCGACGGGGATGGTGTCGAAGAAGCCCTTCATCATCCAGGCGCAGAACGGCACGGCGATGGTGAGGTACGTGATGATCAGGCCGACGGGCTGGTTGAGGAGCCCGAGCTGTGCCATGAGGTTGTAGAGCGGCACGATCAGGATCGCCATCGGGAACATCTGCGTGATCAGCAGGGTCCACATCAGCGGGCGCATGCCCGGGAAGCGGAAGCGGCTGACGGCGTAGCCGGTGGTGGCCGAGATGAAGACGCCCAGGAGCGTGGTCATCAGCACGATCACCACCGAGTTCCCGAACCAGGTCAGGAAGCGGGTGTCGTTCAGAACGTGGTCGTAGTTGGCGAAGGTGAAGTTCTCCACCAGTGAGGTGGTGAAGGCGTCGCTCTTGGGCTTGAAGGACGTCACCAGCAGCCACAGCGGCGGGAACACGGCGGTCACGGCGGCCAGCAGCAGGCCGGCGTGCAGCCCGGCGGAGGCCAGCGGCCCGCGCTCGCCGCGCCTGCGGACGCGGCCGGTGCGGCCGTTCCCCCCGCGGACGGCGGCGGCCGGTACCGGGGCGGTGGTGGCGGGGTCGGGCGTCGTGGTGCCCGTGGTGGTCCCGGTGGGGCCGGGGGTTCCGGTGCTCTTCATGGTCGTCACCACACCTCTCCCTGCTTGCGGAGCGAACGGCGGTAGACCACCGCGAAGGCCGACAGGAGCAGCAGGATGAGCACGCCCCAGGCCGCGGAGGAGGCGAAGTCGCGCGGGCTGACGATGAAGGACAGCCGGTAGGCGTAGGTCACCAGGATCTCGGTGGAGTCGCCGGGGCCGCCCCGGGTGAGCAGGAAGATCACCGGGAACATGTTGAAGGTCCAGATGGTGCTCAGCAGGATCACCGTGCTGCTGACCGAGCGGATGCCGGGCAGCACGACGTTGCGGAACCGCTGCCAGGCGTTGGCCCCGTCCATCTCGGCGGCCTCCAGCAGCTCGCCGGGGATGCCCTGCATGGCGCCCAGCATGGCGACGAGCATGAACGGCACGCCGAGCCAGACGTTCACCGCGATGACGGAGATCTTGGCCCAGGTCGGGTCGCCCAGCCAGGGGATGCCGTCGATGCCGCCGCCGGCCAGCAGCTGGTTGAGGATGCCGTTCTTCTCGTTGTAGAGCATCCGCCAGGCGAAGACCGACACGAAGGCCGGGATGCCCCAGGGCAGGATCAGCGCCATCCGGTAGACGGTGCGGCCGCGCAGCTTGCGGTTGAGCATGGTGGCCAGCACCAGGCCGAGGAGGAAGGTGATGGAGACGCATCCCACCGTCCACAGCACGGTCCAGCCGAGCCGGTCCCAGAAGACACTGTCCGTGAGGATGGCCTGGTAGTTGTCGAGGCCGACGAATTCGTAGGTCGCCTCGATCTCGTTGACGCCGATGGTGCGGGCGACGTTGGCCTCGTCCGCGTCGGTCAGCGACAGATAGATGCCGCGGACCAGCGGATAGCCGATGATCACCCCGATGACGGTCACCACGGGGGCCACCATGGCCCAGGCGTACCAGTGGGTGGCCAGGGCCCGGCGCAGCGGGCCGGGGGTCTTGCCGGGTGCTCCGCCGGTTCCGCGGCCGCGGCCGCGGGCGTCTCCGCCCGCGGCCGGTGCCACCGACCGGCCTGTCTCGACAGCCATGGTCGTCGGTCAGCCTCTCCCTGGGTTCCTCGGTCCTACTTCCAGTCGCCGTCCTTGAGGAGCTTGGCGTACTCCTCACCGATCTTGTCGGCGGCGGCCTCGGGCTCGGTCTTGCCGGTCAGCACGTCGGCGAGCTGGACGCGGATGGGCTCGAAGAGGGAGTTGCCCTCGGCGATCCACGGGCGCTCGACGGCCTTGTCCACGGCGGGCTTGAAGAACTGGACCATCGTGTTGTCCTTGACGGTCTGCTCGTCGTACACCGAGGTGCGGGTCGGGAGCAGGCTCAGCTCCTCGGTGGTGGCCTTCTGGACCTCGGCGGAGCTCATGTACTTGGCGAACTCGTAGGAGGCGTCCAGGTTCTTCGAGCCCGCGTAGACGGAGAGGTTGTGGCCGCCCTGCGGGGCGCCCTGGGCCTCGCTGCCGGCCGGGACCGGGGCGACGCCGAGGTTGTCCTCGTTGCCCTTGAACTCCTTGCCGGCCAGGGTGTCCTCGATCGCCCAGGGGCCGTTGAGCATCATGGCCACCTTGCCGTCCTTGAAGGACTTCTGCATGTTCTCCCAGCCGTCGGTGGTGTCCGTCGTCGCGGCCTTGGAGTCCACCAGGTCCTGGATCGTCTCGAACGCCTTGGCGCCGGCGCCGTCGTCGACCGTGATCTTCTTGGCCTCGGCGTCGACCATGTCGCCGCCCTCGCCGTAGAGGAAGGGCAGGAACCAGTAGGCGTCGTCACCGCGCATGTAGAAGGGGGTGACGTCCTCGCCCTTGAACTTCTTGGTGGAGTTCTTGATGTCCTCGACGGACTCGGGGACCTCGACGCCGGCCTTCTTCAGCAAATCCTTGTTGTAGAAGAGGGCGAGGGTGTCGATCACCTGCGGCACGCCGTAGGTCTTGCCCTCGAACTGGGTGCTGCCCCAGGCCTGGTCGAGGTAGTCGTCCTTGTTGTCGACGGCCGCGGTGCCGTCCAGCGGGGCCAGGTAGCCGAGGTTGGCGAAGTCGGCGACCCAGGCGACCTCGGTGCGCATCACGTCGGGGGCGCCGGAGCCGCCGCCCGCGGCGTTCTTGAACTTGTTGCTGGCCTCGCCGAAGGGGACGCTGACGTACTTGACGTCGACCTTCGGGTGCTCCTTCTCGAAGCCCTCGGCGGTCTTCTTGAAGAACGCCTTCTCGGCCTCGTTCGAGGTGTCCCAGAAGGTGACGGTGCCGGAGAGCTCGCCGGAGCCCTTCTTCTCGCCGCTCTCGCCGCTGTCGCTGTCCCCGCCGCACGCGGTCGCCGCCAGGGAGAGCGTCGCGACCAGCGCGGTGGCCGCTATGCCACGCCGCATGGTGTTACTCCTTCATGAGAGCCCGTGATGGCCGGGGTCCCGGGGGACCACCTGCCCTGACCGCGCCGTCGCGGCGCCGGGTGTACCGCGAACGTAACAGGGATGCAATGTGGCCGAAAGTCTTTGCGGCAACTTTCTGCAAGGCTGCCGGATCGTTACAGCGGCGTGTCTGCACAGTTGTCACCCCACCCCTTGACGGCCCTGGCCGGGGGGCTTTCGGCCCTGCCGCAAGAATCTGCCGATACTTCCGCAAGAGCTTGCAAAGCTGTTACGTTCCCCACGTCAACCACGGGGGGCCGCGGCGCGTTGTCCTCTCTGGCGTCCGTGCCGAGCGTCACACCGGCTACCGAAGGGGAAACGACGATGACTCAGGAGCTCACGCCCGCCCTCCACGACCGGCCCGCGCCCGCCCCCGGCGCCGGCCCGGGGGACGCCCCGCGCGGCGGCTCCGGCACCGCCGCACACTGGTGGCGGGACGCCGTCATCTACCAGATCTACGTCCGCTCCTTCGCCGACGGCAACGGCGACGGCATCGGCGATCTGCGCGGCGCACGGGAGCGGCTGCCGCATCTGGCCCGGCTGGGCGTGGACGCGGTCTGGCTCACCCCCTTCTACCTCTCCCCGCAGGCCGACGGCGGCTACGACGTGACCGACTACCGCACCGTCGACCCGCTCTTCGGCGACCTCGACGACGCCCGGGAGCTGATCAGCGCCGCTCACGGGCTGGGGATCCGCGTGATCATGGACATCGTCCCCAACCACACCTCCGACCGGCACGTCTGGTTCCGGCAGGCCCTGAGCGAGGGCCCCGGCTCCCCCGCCCGCGACCGCTACTGGTTCCGCCCCGGCCGCGGCACGGACGGCGAGCTGCCGCCCAACGACTGGGAGTCCGTCTTCGGCGGCCCCGCCTGGACCCGCACCACGAACCCCGACGGCCGCCCCGGCGACTGGTACCTCCACCTCTTCGCCCCCGAGCAGCCCGACCTCAACTGGGAGCACCCGGAGGTCCGCCGCGAGTTCGACGCCATCCTCCGCTTCTGGCTGGACCTGGGCGTGGACGGCTTCCGCGTCGACGTCGCCCACGGCCTCGTCAAGGCCGAGGGCCTGCCCGACATCGGCCACGGGCAGCAGGCCAGCCTCATCGGCACCCAGAAGCTGCCCTTCTTCGACCAGGACGGCGTCCACGAGATCCACCGCCACTGGCGCCGGCTGCTGGACTCCTACGACGGCGAGCGGATCGGTGTCGCCGAGGCCTGGGCCCCGGACTCCGAGCGGCTCGCCCTCTACGTCCGCCCCGACGAAATGCACCAGGCGTTCAACTTCCAGTTCCTGCGAAGCGGCTGGGACACCGCGGAGATGCGCACGGTGATCGACACCTCCCTCGCCGCCACCGCGTCCGTCGGCGCGCCCACCACCTGGGTGCTCTCCAACCACGACGTCGTCCGGCACACCACCCGCTACGCCGACGGCGACCCGGAGCGCGGCCTGCGCCGGGCCCGCGCCGCCGCCCTCCTGACGCTCGCGCTGCCCGGCTCCGTCTACGTCTACCAGGGCGAGGAGCTCGGGCTTCCGGAGGTCACCGACCTGCCCGACGAGGTCCGCCAGGACCCCTCCTTCCTCCGCGCCGACGGCCAGGACGGCTTCCGCGACGGCTGCCGGGTGCCGATCCCCTGGTCCGGCACCGAGGCCCCGTACGGCTTCGGCCCCGAGCCCGGCGGCCCCAGCTGGCTGCCGCAGCCCGGCGACTGGGCCGGATACAGCGTCGAGGCGCAGACCGGCGACCCGGCCTCCACCCTGGAGCTCTACCGCGCGGCCATCGCCCTGCGCCGCGAGCTCCCGGCGCTCGGCCCGGGCGACGCGGTCGAGTGGCTGGACGCGCCCGAGGGCGTCCTCGCCTTCCGCCGCACCCCGGGCACCGCCCCGGCGCCGTCCGCCGGAGAGGGAGAGGGCGGCGCGCGGGGCCCGGTGGTCTGCGTGCTCAACACCCTCGACCGGCCCGTCACCCTGCCCCGGCCCGGCCGGCCCCTGCTGAGCAGCGCCCCGATGGCCGCCCCCGCCCCGCGCGAGGACGGCGGAACCGTCCGTATTCCGGCCGAATCCTGCGCGTGGTGGGCAATCTGACATGCGACCGGTACAGTCCAGCCCTATGACCGCACGGCTCGCCGACATCGCAGCCCAGGCGGGGGTCAGCGAAGCGACAGTCAGCCGCGTGCTCAACGGCAAGCCGGGGGTGGCCGCGACCACCCGCGAATCCGTCCTCGCCGCGCTCGACGTCCTGGGCTACGAGCGCCCGGTGCGGCTGCGGCGGCGCAGCGCCGGGCTGGTCGGACTGATCACCCCCGAGCTGGACAACCCGATCTTCCCCGCGCTCGCGCAGGTCATCGGGCAGAACCTGACCCGCCAGGGCTACACCCCGGTCCTCGCCACCCAGACCCCGGGCGGCTCCACCGAGGACGAGCTCACCGAGATGCTGGTGGAGCGCGGGGTCTCCGGCATCATCTTCGTCTCCGGGCTGCACGCCGACACCTCCGCCGACATGCAGCGGTACGACCAGCTCCGCGGGCAGGGCGTGCCGTTCGTCCTCGTCAACGGCTTCTCCCCGAAGGTCCGCGCCCCGTTCGTCTCGCCCGACGACCGCGCGGCGATGCGGCTGGCCGTGACGCATCTCGCGGCCCTCGGCCACACCCGGATCGGGCTGGCGCTGGGCCCCAAGCGGTTCGTCCCCGTGCTGCGGAAGACCGAGGGCTTCCGGCAGGGGATGCGCGAGCAGCTGGGGCTGACCCAGGAGGAGTCCGACGAGCTGATCGAGCACTCCCTCTACACCCTGGAGGGCGGCCAGGCCGCGGCCGACGCGCTGATCCGGCGCGGCTGCACCGCCGTGATCTGCGCCAGCGACATGATGGCGCTCGGCGCCATCCGCGCCGCCCGACAGCAGGGCCTCGCCGTCCCCCGGGACGTCTCGGTGGTCGGCTTCGACGACTCCCCGCTGATCGCCTTCACCGACCCGCCGCTGACCACGATCCGTCAGCCGGTCCAGGCCATGGGCCAGGCGGCGGTGCGCGCGCTGCTGGAGGAGATCGGCGGGACCCCGGCCCCGCACAGCGAGTTCATCTTCCTGCCCGAACTGGTGGTCCGCGGGTCGACCGCCGCGGGTCCGCAGGGACAGTCCTCACCGGCCCGGAGGGCACCGGCCGACGTCCCGGCCGGAGGGTGATCGGGAACACGCCGGGGTCTGGCAGACTGTGGCGCGTGGGTGACGCGACTGTGAGGACTCTGGAGAAATCACCGGCCGACACACGGCCAGAGGCCCAGCCCGGGGGGGAACGCCTTTCGATCGGACGGCTGAGGCTGCCGCGACGCCCACGGCTGCGGTTCGAGATCCTGCTCATCGCGGTGAGTTACTGGATCTACTCGGTGATCCGCAACGCCGTCCCGGAGCAGAAGGCCGCGGCCCTGCGCAACGCCGACTGGATATGGCGGGCGGAGCAGGCGGTGGGCATCGCCGTCGAGCACACCGTGAACCACGCCGTGAACTCGGTGACCTGGCTCATCGTGGGGATGAACTACTACTACGCCACCCTGCACTTCATCGTGACCGTCGGCGTCCTGGTGTGGCTCTACCGCTGGCATCCGGGCCGCTACGCCGCGACCCGGCTGGTGCTCTTCCTGACCACGGGGATCGCGCTGCTCGGCTACTACCTCTATCCGCTGGCACCGCCCCGGCTGGTGCCGGACGGCGGTTTCGTCGACACGGTCGTCGTGCACGACACCTGGGGCTCGATGGCCTCCGGCAACCTCGCGAGCATGTCCAACCAGTACGCGGCGATGCCGTCCATGCACATCGGCTGGTCGGTGTGGTGCGGGATCACCATCGTGATGCTGGCGCCCGCGCTCTGGGCCAAGGTGCTGGGCTGGCTCTACCCGCCGCTGACCCTGCTCGTGATCGTGGCGACGGCCAACCACTTCTGGCTGGACGCCGTCGGCGGTGTGCTCTGCCTGGCCGCCGGCTACGGGTTCTCGTACCTCTGGTACCGCTCGGTCGCCTACCGTCTCCCCCGGCATGTGACGCCGCTCCATGCGGCCTGAGCCGGCGGGCGTCCCCGGCGCGGCGGGCGGGGACGGGCCGGTGTTCGGGGACGAGCGGGACGAGCCGGTGTCCGGGGAGGAGCGGGACGAGCCGGTGTCCGGGGAGGGGCGGGTCTGCGGGGACGGCCCCGCGGACCGGTGGGCCGGGGCGGACGCGCTGCCGTACCGGGTGGTCGCCACCGATCTCGACGGGACCCTGCTCCGCACCGACCTGACCTTCTCCCTCCGCACCCGGCAGGCGCTCAAGCTGGCCACCGGCGCCGGGGCGCTCCACCTCGTCGTCACCGGCCGGCCCGCCTCCTCCTGCCGCCCGTTCCTGCTGGACCTCGGCTACGACGGCCTGGCCGTCTGCGGGCAGGGCGCCCAGCTCTACGACGCCACGACCGACCGGCTGCTGATGACGGCCTCCCTCGGCCGCGGTCCGGCCCGTGATCTGGTCGCCGCGGTGGAGCGGGAACTGGGACCGCTGGAGCTGGGCGTGGTCACGGCGGCGCCGGAGAACCGCTGCGTCAGCACGGCCGGGTTCTTCACGCCGCCCCCGCCGGGCAGCGAGACGGTCACCGACCGGGCCCTGCTGTGGGCGGAGCCGATCGAGAAGGTCCTGATGCGCCACCGGGAGCTGCCCGACCGCGCCGTGGCCGAGGCCGCCGGGCGGCTGGCGGGCGACGCGATGACGGTGGTCCACTCGCAGGCGGGCATGGTCGAGCTGCTGCCCGCCGGCACGACGAAGGCGGCCGGGCTGGCGGCCGCCGCGGAACTGCTGGGATTCACCGCCGCGGACACCATCGCCTTCGGCGACATGCCCAACGACCTGCCGATGCTGGACTGGGCCGGCTACGGGGTGGCCATGGCGGGCGGCCATCCGGAGCTGCTCGCGGCCGCCGACGAGACGGCCCCCGGGAACGACGCGGACGGCGTGGCGGTGGTCCTGGAGCGCCTGTTCGGGGCAGCGTGCGGTGACGGACCGCGCACCGGGCCCGCGATGCTGCCGGGCCCGCGCGGCGCGGCTCCGCGCGGCGCGGCGGGCCACCGGCCGGGCGGGTCCCCGGCACCGGCGGACCGGGGCTGACGGCACGGCAGACCCGCGGAGCCCGTTCCGCCGGGCCCGGGTCAGCCCTGGTCGTCGTAGAAGAGGCGTTCCATCACGCCGCGGGCGCGGCGGGTCACGCGGCGGTAGTCGTCGAGGAGTTCGCCGCTGCTGCCGATCTCGTAGCCGAGGTAGCGGCCCACGGCGGCCCGCTCCCGCACCTCGGCGGGGAACGTGTCACCGGGGCGGCCGCGGACCAGCATGACGGCGTTGCGCAGCCGGGTCGCCAGCAGCCACGCCTCGTCCAGGATCTCCGCGTCCTCCGTCCCGATGAGCCCGGCCGCGTGCGCGGCGGCCAGGGCCTCGCGGGTGCGGGTGGTGCGCAGGCCCGGCTCCGCCCAGGCGTGCCGGAGCTGGATCAGCTGGACGGTCCACTCGACGTCGGAGAGCCCGCCCCGGCCGAGCTTGGCGTGGGTGGTGCGGTCGGCGCCGCGCGGCATCCGCTCCTTCTCCATCCGGGCCTTGAGCCGCCGGATCTCGCGGACGGCGTGCTCGTCCGGGCCCTCCACCGGGTAGCGGAGCGGGTCGATCAGTTCGGTGAACCGCTCCCCCAGCCCGGCGTCGCCCGCGACCGGTGCCGCGCGGAGCAGCGCCTGGCTCTCCCACGGCTGCCCCCAGCGCCGGTAGTAGGCGGCGTACGAGGAGAGGCTGCGCACCAGCGGGCCGGTCTTGCCCTCCGGGCGCAGATCGGCGTCGATGAGCAGCGGCGGGTCGGCGGAGGGGAGCTGGAGCAGCCGGCGCATCTCGTTGGCGACGGCGAAGGCGGCGCGGGCGGCCTCCTCCTCGGCCACGCCCTCGCGCGGCTCGTGGACGAAGAGGACGTCGGCGTCGGAGCCGTAGTTGAGCTCCTGGCCGCCGAAGCGGCCCATGCCGATGACGGCGAAGCGGGTCGGCAGGGTGTCGCCCCACTGGGCGCGGACGGCGGCGCGCAGCGCACCGGCGACAGTGGCGGCGTTGAGGTCGGTGAGGGCGGTGCCGACCCGGCCGACGGCGCCGCCGGGGTCGTGCTGGGCGGGGCTCTCCTCGGTGCCGTACGCGCCGATGAGGTCGGCCGCGGCGGTGCGGAACATCTCGCGGCGGCGCACCCCGCGGGCGGCGGTGACCGCCTGTTCGGGGCCGTCGGCGCGGTTGACCGCGGCCAGCACCTCCTGCTCCAGGGCGGCGCGGCCGCGCGGGCGCAGCCCGTCGGGGGCGCCGAGCAGGGCGACGGCCTCCGGGGCGCGCATCAGCAGATCGGGGGCGAGCCGGCCGCCGGAGAGGACCCGGGCGAGGTTCTCGGCGGCGGCGCCCTCGTCGCGCAGCAGCCGCAGGTACCAGGGGGTGCCGCCGAGGGCGTCGGAGACCTTGCGGAAGTTGAGGAGCCCGGCGTCGGGGTCGGCCGAGTCGGCGAACCAGCCGAGCAGCACCGGCAGCAGGGTGCGCTGGATGGCGGCCTTGCGGCTGACACCGGAGGCCAGCGCCTCCAGATGGCGCAGGGCGGCGGCGGGGTCGGCATAGCCGAGAGCCACCAGGCGTTCCCGGGCCGCCGTCGTACTGAGCCGCACCGCGCCGGGCTCCAGCTGCGCGACGGCGTCCAGCAGCGGCCGGTAGAACAGCTTCTCGTGCAGCCGGCGCACCTCGCGGCTGTGCCGCTTCCACTCCCGGCGGAGCGTCACCACCGGCTCCGTACCGCGGTCCCACCGGAAGGCGGCGGCCAGGGAGCGGCCGAGGCGGCGGAGATCGGCCTCGTCCTCGGGGACGAGGTGGGTGCGGCGCAGCCGGTGGAGCTGGATGCGGTGCTCCATCGCCCGGAGGAAGCGGTACGCCTCGTCGAGGGCGGCGGCGTCCGCCCGGCCCACGTAGCCGCCCTCGGCGAGCGCGGCCAGCGCCTCCAGGGTGGAGCCGCTGCGCAGGCCGGTGTCGGCGCGGCCGTGGACGAGTTGCAGCAGCTGGACGGCGAACTCGACGTCGCGCAGGCCGCCGGGGCCGAGTTTGAGCTCGCGGTCGATCTGCGCGGCGGGGATGTTCTCGACCACGCGGCGGCGCATCTGCTGCACGTCGGCGACGAAGTTCTCCCGCTCGGCGGCCTGCCAGACCATGGGGGCGACGGCGTCGCAGTACTCCCGGCCGAGAGCGGCGTCCCCGGCGACCGGGCGTGCCTTGAGCAGGGCCTGGAACTCCCAGGTCTTGGCCCAGCGCTGGTAGTAGGCGAGGTGGCTGGAGAGAGTACGGACCAGGGGCCCGTTGCGGCCCTCGGGGCGGAGGTTGGCGTCGACGGGCCAGATGGTGCCCTCGGCGGTGGTGTCGGAGCAGAGCCGCATCAGATGCGAGGCGAGCCGGGTGGCGGCGCGCAGGGCCTCCGTCTCCTCCTCGGCGGACGCCCGGTCGTCGGCGGCCCCGCCCACGAAGATCACGTCCACGTCGGAGACGTAGTTGAGCTCCTGGCCGCCGCACTTGCCCATGGCGATGACGGACAGCCGGCAGACGGCCGCGTCGTCGGGGGCGGCGGCCTCGGCGATGCGGAGGGCGGCGCGCAGGGTGGCGGTGGCGAGGTCCGCGAGCTCGGCGGCGGCCTCGGCGACGTCGATGGTGCCGCAGACGTCGCGGGCCGCGATGGTGAGGAGGGAGCGGCGGTAGGCGGCGCGGAGGCTGTCGGCGTCCTCGGCGCCGGCCAGATCGTGCTCGAACTCGGCCAGCCCGGGGTGGAGATCGCCGGGTTCGTACGTGACGAGGGTCTGCCAGTCGAGCGGGTGCCGCACCAGGTGGTCGCCGAGCGCCTCGGAGGCGCCGAGGACGCGCAGCAGGCGGTCGCGGAACGGCTTGGCGGTGACCAGGGTGTCGAGCAGCGCCCGGGTCCGCGGGCCGGGCGCGGGGGCGCGGGCCGCCGGGGGCGGGTCGGCGGCCGGGGACGGTTCCGGAGCCGCAGCCGGGGACGGTTCCGGAGCCGGATGCCCGCCCGGTTGCGTACCGGGGGTGCCCGCCGGGAGCGTTGCGGAGCCTGCGTCCGGGGCCGTGCCGGGGCTCTTGTCCGGGACCGTGGCGGAACCCTCCTCCGGGGCCGCGCCGGGGGCGGGGGCGGGCCCGGCCCCCGGAGCGCCCGTACCGGGCGGGACGGGCGTGCCGGACGCGGCCGGTGGTCCGGCCGGGGCCGGTGGTCCGGCAGGGGCCTCCAGCGCGTCCCGTGCGTCGCGCGCGGCCAGCGACTCGGCCAGGCGGACCAGGGCGCGCAGGGCGAGATCGGGGTCGGCGGTGGCGCCGAGGGCGTCGAGCAGAAGCGGGTCGTGCCGCACACCGGCGAGTTCGGGCGCGTTCAGCAGCCGCTCGGCCACGGCCGGGTCGGTGAACCCGTTCCGCACCAGCCGTCCGAATGTGCTGTCCCGCCGCCCCTGCTGCACGCTGCGCCACCCGTCCTTCACCCACGGCCCACCCGCCGTGGCCGGCCCGGCGACCAGGCCCGGACCCCTGACCGGCCCGCCTGGTTGATCGTCCCGAGCCTATCCGCCCCCGCCCACACCCGGTACGCCGACAGCCGGGCGGCCGCCCGGATCCGTGGCACAGGAGGGGCGGGCCGGCCGCCGCCCGTTGCGTGCGAGCGATCACCGGGTGACGGCTGACGGCCGGGCGCCGCACCGCCGGGAAACGGCTGCGCCGTCCGGCGGCGGCCGCCCGGAGCACGCCACCTCACCGCGCACACCGGGCGGTGACGCGCGTCACTTCCAGGCCTCCCGTGCCGCGGACCGGCACCGCCCGGTCGGCACAGGAGAGCGAACCGGCGTCGCCCCGGTCCCCGTGAGCGCCGCCCGCCCCACCGAAGAGGAGACGTAGATGAACTCCGATCCGTCGCTCGCGAAGGTCTCCTTCGTTCTGCTGATCCTGCTCATCGCTGCCCTGGTGACATACCTGGCCTGGCTCGAACCGACGTTCGGGGTGGCGTTGCTGGTCGGTATCGGCGCCGGCGCCTTTCTCCTCCAGGCCCTGCGCTGACCAGCCCGGTCCGCTGCCTCAGGGGCCGGCGTGCGGACACCGCGCCGGCCCCGGAACCGTCTCCCCCGGCGGCAACCTCCCCGCAGCGACGGAAAGTTACGGGGCCCGGCCGCCCCGTCCCGGGCTTCCCCGTCGGCATAACCACCGAGAGGCGCCGCGGGAGCACCTCCACGACAGCAGGAAGGGAACACCCATGAGCAACGCACCAATGACGTGCGGGAGGGACGACGGCGGCGAGCCGTCGTCCCCGTCCCCCCGCTCGAAGGTGCCGCAGCCGGACGACCGGCGGGATGGCGTCCCCGCTCCGCGCCGGAGGCTCACCGGGGAGAAGGTCGCCGAAATCCAGCGGCTGCGGCCGCACATGGAGCGGCTGATCCTCGGCAAGGGGATGGGCCGGGTCCGGGAGGACCTGCTCCAGGAGGCCGTGCTGCGGCTCGTCCGCCGCTGGTCGGACCCCGAGTTCGCGATCGACCGCGACGACGGCGGCCGGGCCTTCGCGACGACCGTGACGCTCGGCGTCATCGCCGACGCCTGCCGGGCGTACGACCGGGACCGCTCCTTCCCCTCGGACACCCTCCCCGAGAGCGCGCACACCGACCCGGAGACCGACGAGTACCTCCGTATCCGGGCCGTGGAATCGGTGCTGGAGAAGGCCCTCCCGGAGAAGAGCGGTCTGCGCGAGGTCGCCCACCTGTGGATCGTCGTCGGCCTCGGCCAGACCGAGATCGGCCGGGCCCTCCGCATCGACCGCAAGACGGTGAAGCGCCGCACGGACAGGATCCGCGCCCACCTCGCCCCCCACCGGCAGACCATCCACGACGAGCTCGGATTCAGTGACTAGCACTCTTCTCGGGATCACGGGCCGGACGGGCCTGCCGGCAACGGCGGCCCGTGATCCCAGGTTGGGTCCTAGCGGCCGTACGGAGCACGCGGGAGGACGTCCGGAGCGGTCCGGGCCCGGAACCCGCTCACAGATCGAGGAGGTAGAGGTATCGACATGTCAGACATCCGCGGTCTTCTCCACGGACAGGTGGAGAGGAGTCAGGATCGGCTGCTGGAGCTGTACGGGGAGATGACGCCCCGTGCCTGGGACGCACTGCTCGACCGCGTCGAACAGCAGCTCGACGACGAGGAGTCCGCGCAGGCGGGCGGTACGGAGAAGGACGCCGGCGGGAACGGCGCCGGTGGCGGGGACGACCGGACCGGCGTTGCCGGACCGGGCCGGGGCGCCAGGGGGGCGCTCCGGACCGGTCCGGGGCTCGGTCTGGTCGCCCTCGTCGTGGCAGCCGTCGCGGCTGCCGTGCCGCCCGGACCGGCAGTGATCCGGACCACCGTCTTCATGGTGTACGGGGCGCTCGCCGCCCTCCTGGTGTGCGGGCACCTGTGGGGCACCCGCCAAGGGGCCCGTGCCCTGGCGGGCCGGCCCGGCGAACCCGTCGTCCGCTTCCCGGCACAGCCGCCACCGGAAGCGGCACGGTTCGCCTGACCGGGCGCCACGCGGCAGCGCTGGGCCGGCAGCTCACGGGGGTAACTGCCGGCCCGGGCCCGTCGCCACGGCACCGGGGCCTCCGGACAACGAAAGAACGGGGAACGGGGAACGGCTCCGGGCCGACGGTTCGACACCGCCGGCCCGGACCACCGCACGCGGCGGGGCCGCGTCACACGGCCGTTGCTTACAGCACCGGCAGCATCTTCCGAAGCTCGAAGGCCGTGACCTCGCTGCGGTACTCCTCCCACTCCTGCTTCTTGTTGCGCAAGAAGAAGTCGAAGACGTGCTCGCCGAGGGTCTCCGCCACGAGTTCGCTCCGCTCCATCAGGTCGATGGCCTCGCCCAGGTTCTGCGGCAGCGGTTCGATGCCCATGGCGCGGCGCTCGGAGTCGGAGAGCGCCCAGACGTCGTCCTCGGCGCCGGCCGGGAGTTCGTGGCCCTCCTCGATGCCCTTGAGGCCCGCCGCCAGCAGCACGGCGTAGGTGAGGTACGGGTTGGCGCCGGAGTCGATGGAGCGGACCTCGACGCGGGTGGAGCCGGTCTTGCCCGGCTTGTACATCGGGACCCGGATGAGCGCCGAGCGGTTGTTGTGGCCCCAGCAGATGTACGAGGGGGCCTCGCCGCCCGCGCCGGCCGTGCGCTGCGAGCCGCCCCAGATGCGCTTGTAGGAGTTGACCCACTGGTTGGTGACGGCGGAGATCTCCGCGGAGTGCTTGAGCAGGCCCGCGATGAAGGACCGGCCGACCTTGGAGAGCTGGTACTCGGCGCCGGACTCGTGGAAGGCGTTGCGGTCACCCTCGAAGAGGGAGAGGTGGGTGTGCATGCCGGAGCCCGGGTACTCCGAGAACGGCTTGGGCATGAAGGTGGCCTGGACGCCCTGTTCCAGCGCCACCTGCTTCATGATCAGCCGGAAGGTCATGATGTTGTCGGCGGTGGAGAGCGCGTCGGCGTAGCGGAGGTCGATCTCCTGCTGGCCGGGGGCGCCCTCGTGGTGGGAGAACTCCACCGAGATGCCCATGGATTCGAGCATGGTGATGGCCTGGCGGCGGAAGTCCATGCCGACGTTCTGCGGGGTGTGGTCGAAGTAGCCGGAGCTGTCGGCGGGGACGGGGCGGGTGCCGTCCACCGGCTTGTTCTTCAGCAGGTAGAACTCGATCTCGGGGTGGGTGTAGAAGGTGAAGCCCAGGTCCGAGGTCTTGGCGAGGATGCGCTTGAGGACGTAGCGCGGGTCGGCGAAGGAGGGGGAGCCGTCCGGCATCAGGATGTCGCAGAACATGCGGGCGGTGCCGGGGGCCTCGGCACGCCAGGGCAGGATCTGGAAGGTCGACGGATCGGGCTTGGCGATCATGTCGGACTCGTACACCCGGGCGAAGCCCTCGATGGCCGAGCCGTCGAAGCCGATGCCCTCGTCGAACGCCTGCTCAAGCTCGGCGGGCGCGACGGCGACGGACTTCAGAAATCCGAGCACGTCGGTGAACCACAACCGCACGAACCGGATGTCGCGCTCCTCCAGCGTACGGAGCACGAACTCCTGCTGCTTGTCCATCTCTCTCCTTGCGTGGGGATTCCCGGCCGTGGGAGGCCGGGAGGGAACGCGTCCTCCGCCCTGGGAGCCACGAGCAGCGTAGTACGCCGCGGCCCCGCCCTCGGGCAGCGGTCGGGGCCCGGCCGCCGTACGGCTCCGCGGAGCGGGGCGGAAGGGCCGTCCCGTTGCCGGATGGAGGCGTCACACGAGCCATCCTCGCAGGTCGGATACCGTTTCACGAGTCTCCTGCGCGTCTCCTGCGCGACGGCTCGAACACCAGTATCGCAACCGGGGATTACCAGGGGGTTTCGCGGTCTCACCGCACCCCCGAGCAGCCCGGTGAGGCCGGGCCCCGCGTCCGGCGGGAAGCGGCCTGCGGAGAGCGGACTGCGGAGAGCGTCCGGCGGCTCCCCCGGCCCGGGGCCCGTGCTGCGGGTACGGCCCCGGCCCCCGGCACACCGGCAGCCCGCCGATGGGGGATGTCGGCGGGCTGCCGGCCTCATGGTGGCTCGGGGATGAGGCGGTACGGGGCGTACCGGGACGGCGTCCCGGCGGGCGCTCCCGCGAGTACCCGGAAGCCCGAGAGCTCCCGGGGGACAGGGATCAGTGGAAGCTGTGCTCCGCCGCCGGGTACGCGCCGCCGACGACGTCCTCGGCGAACGCCCTGGCCGCGCCGCCCAGCGCCTCGCGCAGCTGCGCGTACTGCTTGACGAACCGCGGGACCCGGCCGGACGTCATACCGGCCATGTCCGTCCACACCAGGACCTGCGCGTCGCACTCGGCGCCGGCCCCGATGCCGACGGTGGGGATGTGCAGGGAGCGGGTGACCTCGGCGGCGAGTTCGGCCGGCACCAGTTCGAGGACGACCGCGAAGGCGCCCGCGTTCTGCACCGCCTTGGCGTCGCGCAGGAGCTGCTGCGCCGCCTCCTCGCCGCGGCCCTGGACCGGGTAGCCGCCGTAGGCGTTGACGGACTGCGGGGTGAGGCCGATGTGCGCCATGACGGGGATGCCGGACTGGACCAGCAGCTCGATCTGGTCGGCCGAGCGCTCGCCTCCCTCCAGCTTCACCGCACCCACGCCGGCCTCCTTGACCAGCCGGGTCGCGCTGCGCAGCGCCTGGACGGCGCCCTCCTGGTAGGAGCCGAACGGCAGGTCGCCGACGATCAGCGCCCGCTTGGTGCCGCGGACGACGGCGGCGGAGAGCAGGGTGATCTCGTCCATGGTCACCGGCACGGTGGACTCGTAGCCGAGGTGGCAGTTGCCCATCGAGTCGCCGACGAGCATGACGGGGATGCCGGACTCGTCGAACACGGAGGCCGTCATGGCGTCGTAGGCCGTGAGCATGGGCCACTTCTCGCCGCGCTGCTTGGCGGCGGCGATGTCGCGGACGGTGATGCGCCGGTTTCCCGTGCCTCCGTACAGCGTCTTCCCGCTGTCGGCCGCGGGCTGCTTCGGGGCAGGCGCAGGCGGAACGTGCGTCATGGCTTCGGCTCCTTGTCGTCTCGAGGCGCCCTGACGGCGTCCCCGGATCACCCCCCATGGTGGCACCGGCCGGGCGATCCGGAAAGTGGTGTGCCCCACACCCCCGCGCCGCCGGGCCCGAGGCCCGGGGCTCCCCCGCCCGGACGCCGGCGGCGGGCAGGGCGCGGACCGGCGCCGGATGTCCTGTTTCCGTCACAGCGGCGGGGGCACCGGTACGGTCCGGAACCCCGCGCGAGGCCCCGGGCGTCCCCGTAGCGGAAGGCCGCCGCGCACGGCGGGCAGGGAAAGGCGATCCCCTAGGGTGCGTACGCGGGGACCAGCGCGGCGAGGCACGAAGGGCAGCACATGGCGCAGGCGTATATGACGGATTCGGGACCCGGCGGCCCGGACACCGGTCGGACCGGTTCCCGGGCCCGGCGTCTGGCCGCCGCGCGGTTCGGCCCGGGCACCTGGCGGCGCGGCGTCCTGCTGGCGGTCTGCTCCGTGGTGATCGCGCTGCTGATGGTCTTCCACTCCCGGGTGCCCAACCGCGTCGGCAACCTGGGCAGTCTGCTGGAGACCTTCCTGCCCTGGCTCGGGCTGGCGCTGCCGGTGCTGCTCGTCCTGGGTCTGCTGCGGCGCTCGGCGACGGCGCTGGTCGCGCTGGTGCTGCCGCTGGCCGTCTGGCTCAACCTCTTCGGCGAACTCGTCACCGGCAAGGCGGGCTCCGGCGGCGGGCTGACCGTGGTCACGCACAACGTCAACGCCGACAACCCCGATCCGGCGGGCACCGCGCGGGACATCGCCGGATCGGGTGCCGACGTGGTCGCGCTGCAGGAGCTGAAGCAGGGGACCGTGCCGGCGTACGAGAAGGGGCTGGCCGCGGAGTACCCGCACCACAAGGTGGAGGGCACGGTCGGGCTCTGGAGCAAGTACCCGCTGTCGGACGTCCGCGGTGTCGACATCGAGATGGGCTGGACCCGGGCGCTGCGCTCCACCGTCGGCACCCCGGACGGGCCGGTCGCCGTCTACGTGGCGCACCTGCCGTCGGTGCGGGTGAAGCTGAACGCCGGGTTCACCGCCGGGCAGCGGGACAACAGCGCGGAGGCCCTGGGCATCGCCATCCGGGACGAGCCGCTGGAGCGGGTGGTCCTGCTGGGCGATCTGAACGGCACGATGAACGACCGCGCGCTGTCGCCGGTCACCTCGCAGATGCGGTCCACGCAGGGTGCGGCGGGCGACGGCTTCGGGTTCAGCTGGCCCGCGTCGTTCCCGATGGCGCGGATCGACCAAATCATAGTGCGCGGGGTGGAGCCGGTCTCGTCCTGGTCGCTGCCGAGGACGGCCAGCGACCATCTGCCGGTCGCCGCGTCCGTGGACTTCTGACGCCGCCGCCGCGGAGCGCGTACGGCGGCGGCCCCCGCACCCGGGCGGCGGGGGCGGGGGCCGCGGTGGCGCTCCCGGCGGGTGGTCCGCCGCGGCCCCCGCCCCGGGCGGCGGTCCGCCCCGGGCTCAGCCCGTCTCCTCCCGCCAGCGGTTGGTGATCGGCAGCCGCCGGTCCTTGCCGAAGCCCTTGGCGGAGATCTTCGTGCCCGGCGGGTACTGGCGCCGCTTGTACTCCGCCGCGTCCACCATCCGCAGCACCCGGGCGACCAGCCCGGCCTCGAAGCCCGCCGCGACGATCTCCTCCCGGCCCTGGTCCCGGTCCACGTAGAGCTCCAGGATCCGGTCGAGGAGGTCGTAGTCCGGGAGGGAGTCGGTGTCCACCTGGCCGGGGCGCAGCTCGGCGCTGGGCGGCTTGGTGATCGAGTTCTCCGGGATCGGCGGGGTCTGGCCGCGCTCCTCGGCGGCCCGGTTGCGCCAGCGCGCGAGGCGGAACACCGAGGTCTTGTAGACGTCCTTGATCGGGCCGTAGGCGCCGACCGAGTCGCCGTAGAGGGTGGAGTAGCCGCAGGCCAGCTCGGACTTGTTGCCGGGCGCCAGCACGATGTGGCCCTCCTGGTTGGAGAGCGCCATCAGCAGGGTGCCACGCAGCCGGGCCTGGAGGTTCTCCTCGGCGAGGCCGGTGAGGCCCAGCGACTCCATATAGGCGTCGAACATGGGGCCGATCGGGACGGTGCGGAAGTTGAGCCCCGTGCGCTCCGCCAGATCGGCCGCGTCGCCCTTGGAGTGCTCGGAGGAGTAGCGGGAGGGCATCGAGACGCCGTGGACGTTGGCGGCGCCGAGGGCGTCGCAGGCGATGGCGGCGACGAGCGCGGAGTCGATACCGCCGGAGAGGCCGAGGATGACGCTGCTGAAGCCGTTCTTGGCGACGTAGGCGCGCAGGCCGACGACGAGGGCCGAGTAGACCTCCTCGTCGTCGTCGAGGCGGTCGGCGTAGCCGGAGGTCAGTTCGGCCTCGTAGGGCGGCAGCGGCTCCTCGCTGATGACCACGTGCTCCACCCGGAGCCCGTCCCCGGCGGTGCCGGAGGGGATCTCGCCCGCGGCGGGCAGGTCGAGGTCGACCAGCACGCAGCCCTCGGAGAACTGCGGGGCGCGGACGATCACTTCGCCGCGGGCGTCCACCACGATCGAGTCGCCGTCGAACACCAGGTCGTCCTGGCCGCCGATCATCGCCAGATAGGCGGTGGTGCAGCCGGCCTCCTGGGCGCGCTTGCGGACCAGCTCCAGCCGGGTGTCGTCCTTCTCCCGCTCGTACGGGGAGGCGTTGATGGAGAGCAGCAGGCCGGCGCCGGCCGCGCGGGCGGCGGGGACCCGGCCGCCGTCCTGCCAGAGGTCCTCGCAGATGGCGAGGGCCACGTCGATGCCGTGCACGCGGACGACCGGCAGGGTCTCGCCGGGCACGAAGTAGCGGAACTCGTCGAAGACGCCGTAGTTGGGAAGGTGGTGCTTGGCGTAGGTCAGCGCGATCCCGCCGCGGTGCAGCACGGCGGCGGCGTTGCGCGGGGCGCCGGCGGGCTGCCCGTAGCGCGGCTGCGGGTGCTCGGAACGGTCCAGATAACCGACGACGACGGGCACCTCGCCCAGCCCCTCGGCCTCCAGCCGGGCCGCGAGCGAGACGAGGGCGGCGCGGCTGGCCTCGACGAACGAGCGGCGCAGCGCCAGGTCCTCGACGGGGTAGCCGGTCAGCGCCATCTCCGGGAACGCCACGAGATGGGCGCCCTGCTCGACGGAGTGCCGGGTCCAGTTGAGGACCGACTCGGCGTTCCCGGCGAGGTCGCCGACGGTCGAGTCGATCTGATTCAGTGCGAGGCGAAGTTGGGGCACGGCCGCCAGTCTAGTCACGGTAATCGTCTCTCTGACGCGATACGGGGCGGAGAGGCGCGCTCCGCACCCCTCCCGGCCGCCGTCTACCCGGCCGGCGCCGTTCGAGACGGCGCCGGACCCGCGTGGTTCCCCCGCCGGCGGGGCGGGGAGGTCAGCCCGTGGTGTGCTGCGCCGCCGCGCGCTGGGCCCGGTTCTTGCGGAAGTGGAACCAGGCCATGTTGGAGGAGACGCCCGCCATCATGACCCAGAGGACGCCCAGCCAGCTCCCCTCGACGAAGGAGACCACCGCCGCGGCGGTGGCGAGCAGGCAGACGGCGAGCGAGAAGAGGGCGAGGCGGGGCATGGCGGTCGGCTCCTCGGAGAGCGGGTGCGACGAACCCGGCCATTGTCCCCCACGTCCCTCCGCCGCCGTCCTCCCCACCCCCTGGCGGCCGGAACCCGGCCGGCGTGGACCACGGCCGGCGGACCACGGCCGGAGCCCCGAACGGGCCGTGGCGGCGGCCGGACTCAGACGTCTGTGATCCGCAGCCCGGCGTGGGCCTTGTACCGGCGGTTCACGGAGATCAGGTTGGCCACGAGCGACTCCACCTGGTGGGCGTTGCGCAGCCGGCCGGCGAAGACGCCGCGCATCCCCGGGATGCGGGCGGCCAGGGCCTGGACGGTCTCGCAGTCGGCGCGCACCTCGCCCAGCACCATCACATCGGTGTCGATCTTCTCGACCGCCGGGTCCTGGAGGAGGACGGCGGAGAGGTGGTGGAAGGCCGCGGTGACCCGGGACTCCGGGAGCAGCGCGGCGGCCTGCTCGGCCGCGCTGCCCTCCTCGGGCTTGAGGGCGTAGGCGCCCTTTTTGTCGAAGCCGAGCGGGTTGACGCAGTCCACGACGAGCTTGCCCGCGAGGTCGTCGCGGAGGGCCGTGAGGGTCGCGGCGTGACCGTCCCACGGCACCGCGACGATCACGATGTCACTGCGGCGGGCGCACTCGGCGTTGGCCGCCCCCTCGACGCCGTGGCCGAGCTCACGGGCCGCGGTCTCCGCACGCTCGGCGGCCCGCGAGCCGATGATCACCTTCTGCCCCGCCCGGGCCAGCCGGTAGGCGAGTCCGCGGCCCTGGTCCCCGGTGCCGCCAAGGACGCCGACCACCAGGCCGGATACGTCGGGGAGCTCCCAGGGGTCCTTGGCCGGGGCCTTCTGCGCTGCGTCGGTGGAGTTCATGACAGCGATACTGTCACACCCGGCCCGGCGCTTCGACACCTCCGGCGCCTCTCCCGCACCCGGACAGAGTGCCCCGGGAGACCGCCTCCGGGAAGACCGCCGCCCGGCGCCGGGAGCCGTCCGGCCGGGCGGGTCCCGCGGTCCGCACCGCTCCGCTCCCGTCCGGGGGAACTTCGCCCGACCGGCGGGCGCCGGACTCCGCGGCTGGTACAGGATGCGCGCATGGACGCCGTACGAGTGGCCCTGCTGCGCGACGTGCTCGCCGGGACGGCCTGGCTGGACGCCACCCGGTGGTTCGCCGGGGCGCTGCGCCGCTCCGTCGATCCGCGCGGCGGCGGACTGCTGCTGGTGGGGAGCGCGGAGTACGAGCCCTGGCATCTGGCCGCCCACCTGGACGACGAGGCGGCACGGGCCGGACTCCCGCAGCTCTCCCCCACGCTGGTGCGGCACCGGGTGCGGCCGGGGGCGCCCGCGCATCTGGCGGTCGGGCCGGCCCGGCTGGAGGCGGTGCGGCGGGGCGAGACCCTGCTGGTCGTCACCCCGGACGAGCCGGGCGAACACCTGCTGGAACGGGTGCGCGGCGCCCGCCGCGCCGGGGCGACCGTCCTGGCCCTCGACGGCGGCGACCGGGATCTGCGGTCGCTGGCGCACGAGACGCTGACCACGCCGGGGGCGGGGCCGGCGCCGGCCGGGGTGCTCGGCCTGGACACCGTGCAGCATCTGGTGAGCGCGGCGGCCGGGGAGACCGGGCTGCCCGGGCCGCGCGGCCGGCGCCGCTTCCGGGACCGGCTCTCCCGGCTGGCGGAGGGGCTGATGACCCCGCCGCCGGCCGGCTGGTAGCACGGGCGCCGAGGGCCCGGCCCGATGCGCCGGCTTCTTCTGCCGGCCCGCCGGCACCGGGCGGCCCCGGCTCAGCCCCGGCCGCCGCCCGGACCGTTCTCCGTCCCGTCCCGGTCGTGCCAGCGGGGGTCGGTCTCCCATTCGGTGTTGCGCTCCGCGGCCGTCTCCATCGCGTGCTCGGCCTCGGGCCGGCTCGCGTACGGGCCCATGCGGTCCTTGGCCGGGCACTCGGGCCCCTCCTCGACCTTCCCGTGCTTGAGGCAGTAGTACCACTCGCCCGCCTTGCCGGCCGGACGGTTCCTGCTGAACAGCGCCATCGAAGGGCTCCTCTCCTCGCGGCCGCTCCCGGCCGCCGGGGCGGCCTTCCGGCCGCTCTGCCGCTCATGTTGCCCGAGCGGCCGCGGATACACTCGCCGCATGTCTGGCCAGTCGCTGCTTGTCCCCGGGACGCTGTCCCCCCGCCGTTCCGTACCCGCCTCCATCCCGCGCCCCGAGTACGTGGGCAGGGACGCCCCCACCCCGTACACGGGGTCCGAGGTGCAGGACGCCGAAACGATCGAGCGCATGCGGATCGCCGGGCGCATCGCCGCCCGCGCGATGGAAGAGGCCGCGCAGCTCATCGCGCCCGGTGTCACCACCGACGAACTGGACCGCGTGGCGCACGAGTACATGTGCGACCACGGCGCCTACCCCTCGACCCTCGGCTACCGGGGCTACCCCAAGTCGCTCTGCGCGTCCGTCAACGAGGTCATCTGCCACGGCATCCCCGACTCGACCGTGCTCCGCGACGGGGACATCGTCAATCTCGACGTCACCGCCTACATCGGCGGGGTGCACGGCGACAACAACGCCACCTACCTCTGCGGGGACGTGGACGAGGAGTCCCGGCTGCTGGTGGAGCGGACCCGGGAGGCGCTGAACCGGGCGGTCAAGGCGGTCCGGCCCGGCCGGCAGATCAACGTCGTCGGGCGGGTCATCGAGTCGTACGCCAAGCGCTTCGGCTACGGCGTGGTCCGGGACTTCACCGGGCACGGCATCAACAGCTCCTTCCACTCCGGCCTGATCGTCCCGCACTACGACAGCCCGCACGCGACCACGGTGATCAAGCCGGGGATGACCTTCACCATCGAGCCGATGCTGACGCTGGGCACCCACGAGTACGACATGTGGGAGGACGGCTGGACCGTGGTCACCAAGGACCGGAAGCGGACGGCCCAGTTCGAGCACACCCTCGTGGTGACCGAGTCCGGCGCGGAGATCCTGACGCTGCCCTGAACCGCCGACCGACGACTGCCGACCGCCGACCGCCGACCGCCGACCGCCCGGAGCGTGCCGGGCGGGCGGCAGGTCGGCCGGAAGTGGCCGCGGGCCGGCGGGCGGACTTCCCGACAGCCTGTCGGGAAGCTGTAGACTCGGGCCGCGGGCCGGCGGTGAGCGGGCCCGGAGCAGACCCGAGCAGACGCCAGCCGGCGCCCGCGCCTCCGCCGCAACCTTGCGGAGAGCGTGGCGGCGCACCGACCCGCCCGCACCGGTCCCCCGGAGGCCCGCCATGGACGCCCCCAGCAGCACGCCGTTCTCGACCCTGATCCGCACCGCGTCGCACGCGCAGCACACCGAGGCCGAGAACTCCGCCTTCATCGGTGACATGCTCGCCGGCCGGCTGGGCGTGGAGGCGTACGCGCTCTACACGGAGCAGTTGTGGTTCGTCTACCGCGCGCTGGAGGAGCAGGCGGACGCCCTCGCCGGCGACCCGGTTGCAGGACCGTTTCTCCGCACGGAGCTGCGGCGGGTCCCCGAGCTCGAACGTGATCTCGACCACCTCAGGGGCCCCGGCCGCCGCGCCGCCGCGGAACCACTGCCCGCCACCGCGGCCTACGCCGCGCGGATCACCGAGGTCGCGCGGGAGTGGCCCGCGGGCTATGTGGCCCACCACTACACCCGCTACCTCGGCGACCTCAGCGGCGGCCAGATCATCCGCTCCACCGCGGAGAAGACCTGGGGCTTCGCACGCAAGGGCGACGGCGTGCGGTTCTACGTCTTCGAGGGGATCGGCAACCCTGCCGCCTTCAAGCGGGAGTACCGCGAACTGCTCGACGCCCTGCCGGTGGACGACGCCGAGAAGGAGCGCGTCGTGGACGAGTGCCGGCGCGCCTTCGCCCTGAACACGGCGCTCTTCCGGGAGCTCGGCGACCACTTCGCGCGGCGCGTGGAGGACCCGCTCAGCGCGTGAGCCCCCGCCTCGGCCCCGCGCCGGGGACCGTACCGGCACGCCACCCGCCCCGGCGCCGCCCGCCGCGCCGCCGGCGGGCACGCGCTTCCGAAATCCGCGTTCCTATACCATCTCCGGCGCCGTGACGGCAGCGCAGGGTGGGTCTTCGCGCCAAGAAGTGAATTTCGGGGATATCCCCGAGCAAAGTTCTTCAAACAGCAGCGGACGTACAGACGTTTGCCATACGGTCAGACGTACGTAGGCGCGTGGCCTTTGGGGAAGGGTACGCGCGCCGTCACGGTCGCGCTGTGCCAGGGGGGTTCATGCGGCATATCGGTATGTCCAAGGCCAGATCGGTGACGGCCTCCGGCGTCCGCGGAGGGGGGTCACCACACCGCCGGCGCAGTGGCAAGGCGCGGTGGTATTTACCCGCGGCGCTGGCCACCGACATCCTGGGGGTCGCGCTTCCCGTGGCCTTCGTCTTCGCCGGTACGGGGCAACCGCATCCCGTACCGGCGGCTCTCGTCGGGGCGGCTCTGTGGACCGTGGTCCGCGCCGCCCGCCACCGCTACGGCTCCGACGCCCTCGGCGAATCGCGCGGCGTCATCCCGGCACTCCACGACTGGCTGACGCTGCTGGGCCTGCTGGCGGTGGTCCGGATCGCGGCCGGCGAGACGTCCGATCCCGTGACGGCCCTGTCGGCCCTCTCCTTCGCCCCGCTGCTGTCGGCTCTCTGCGGCAAGGTCACCCACCGGCATCTGACGCGGCAGCGCCGCTCCGCGCAGTCGGTGCACCGGGTGCTGGTGATCGGCGAACCCGCCGCCGCGGACGAGGTGGTGGAGCGGCTCGCCTCCCGTACCGACCACGCCTATGTGGTGACCGGGGTGGTTCCGGTCGGCAGCGCCCAGCTGACGTCCGGGGTGCCCGCCCCGGCCCGCATCGGCTCCGCGCCGCCCGCGCGGGGCGAGCAGGACTGGGTCCCGGTGCTGGGCGCGGCCGAGCAGCTGGCCGCGGATCTGGTGCTGGTCGTGCCCGGCCCGCGGATCAGCGGTGAGCGGCTGCGCCGGCTGTCCTGGGCGCTGCACGACTCGGGGCTGCCGCTGGCCCTGGCGCCGGGGCTGACGGACGTGGCGCCGCGGCGCCTGCGGACCAGCACGGTCGCCGGGCTGCCCCTGCTGCACGTCGCCCCGCCGCACCGCCAGGGCCCGCAGACGGCGCTCAAGGCGGCGCTGGACCGGACGGGCGCGGCGCTCGGCCTGCTGCTGCTCGCACCGGTGTACGGGCTGCTGGCGCTGGTGATACGGCTGGACTCCCCGGGCCCGGTGCTGCACCGGCAGACCCGGACCGGCCTGGACGGCAAGCCGTTCACCATGTGGAAGTTCCGCACCATGGTGGTCGACGCCGAGCAGCGGCGGGCGGAGCTGGCCGCCGCCAACGAGCAGGACGGCCCGCTGTTCAAGATGCGCCGCGACCCCCGGGTGACCCGGGTGGGCCGGTGGCTGCGGCGCAGTTCGCTGGACGAGCTGCCACAGCTGGCCAACGTCCTGCGCGGCGAGATGTCGCTGGTCGGACCGCGTCCGCCGCTGCCCGACGAGGTGGCGCAGTACGACGAGGTGGCGATGCGGCGGCTGGCGGTCAAGCCGGGGCTCACCGGGCTCTGGCAGATCAGCGGCCGGTCCGACCTCTCCTGGGACGAGAGCGTGGCGCTGGATCTGCGCTACGCCGACAACTGGTGCCTCCGCGGGGACCTGGACCTGCTGGCCCGTACGTTCCGCGCCGTCGTCGACGGACGCGGAGCGTACTGAGCGGAGTGGTGCCGAGGTGCGAGCAGTGAGCGGCCCGCCGGGCCGTGGCCGCCGGGGAGACCGGGGATCAGGCCGCGGCGCCGGCGCGCCAGCCGGCGTAGACGGCCGCGATGCCGTCGCGGAGCGGGACGCGCGGCTTCCAGCCGAGGGCGGAGATGCGGGAGATGTCGAGCAGCTTGCGCGGGGTGCCGTCGGGCCTGCCGGCGTCGAAGGCGATCCGGCCCGGGTAACCGGTCACCTCCCGTACGGTCTCGGCGAGTTCGCGGATCGTCAGGTCCTCGCCGCAGCCGACGTTCACGGGGTCGTCGCCGTCGTAGGAGCGCAGCAGCACCGCGCAGGCGGCGGCGAGGTCGTCCACGTGCAGGAACTCCCTGCGCGGGGTGCCCGTGCCCCAGAGGGTGACCTCGGGGGCGCCGCTCTCCTTCGCCTCGTGGAAGCGGCGGATGAGGGCGGGCAGGACGTGCGAGGTCTCCAGGTCGAAGTTGTCGCCGGGGCCGTAGAGGTTGGTCGGCATGGCGGAGATGTAGGAGGCCCCGTACTGCCGCCGGTAGGCCCGGACCTGGGTGATGCCGGCGATCTTGGCGAGGGCGTACGGCTCGTTGGTCGGCTCCAGCGGACCGGTGAGCAGGGCGTCCTCCCGGATCGGCTGCGGGGCGAGTTTCGGATAGATGCAGGAGGAGCCGAGGAAGAGCAGCCGGCCGGTCCCGGCCGCGTGGGCGCCGGCGATGACGCTGAGCTGGATGCGGAGGTTGTCCTCCAGGAACTGCACCGGATAGGTGCTGTTGGCCATGATGCCGCCCACCTTGGCGGCGGCCAGCACCACGGCGTCCGGCCGGACGTCGCGCAGGAAGCTCTCGGTGCGCGCGGCGTCGCGCAGATCGAGTTCGTCCCGGCCGCGGGTGACGACTTCGTGGCCGTCGGCCGTGAGGCGGCGGGTGACCGCCGATCCGACCAGGCCGCGGTGGCCGGCCACGAATATCCGGGCCGTTTCCGGCAGCAGTTGATGCGTCGTCTGGGTCATGTCCCGGATTCTGCCAGGGCATTCCGCGCGTAGCACACCAAACCGGGAAACACCGAGAACCACGGAGCCACGGACCGCACGCCACGCACCACGTATCGCAGGACCGCAGCACCGCAGCACCGCAGGCAGGGGAACGGCGGAAGGCCCGTCCGGCCCCGCGCCGACCACGGGGGCCGTACCGCCGTACGGCCCCGTCCCGAGGGGGGAACGACCGATGAACACGAACGACACCACGCAGCCCGGGGGCAGAACCGCGCTGATCACCGGCGTCACCGGGCAGGACGGCTCCTATCTGGCCGAACTGCTGCTGTCGAAGGGCTATACCGTCCACGGCCTGATCCGCCGGTCCTCGTCGTTCAACACCGAACGCCTGGACCACATCTACCAGGGCCCGCAGGAGCCGGGCCGCACCCTCGTCCTGCACCACGCGGACCTCTCGGACGGGGTGGCGCTCGTCAACCTCCTCCGCGATCTGCGGCCGGACGAGGTCTACAACCTGGGCGCGCAGTCCCACGTCCGGGTCTCCTTCGACGCCCCGCTCTACACCGGCGACGTGACGGGCATGGGCTCCCTGCGGCTGCTGGAGGCGATCCGCGCCAGCGGGATCGACACCCGCATCTACCAGGCCTCGTCCTCGGAGATGTTCGGCTCCGCCCCGCCGCCGCAGAACGAGCGGACACCGTTCCACCCGCGCAGCCCCTACGGCTGCGCCAAGGTCTTCGGCTACTGGGCCACCGTCAACTACCGGGAGGCGTACGGCCTCTACGCGGTCAACGGCATCCTCTTCAACCACGAGTCCCCGCGCCGCGGCGAGACCTTCGTGACCCGCAAGATCACCCGCGCGGTGGCCCGGATCAAGGCGGGCCTGCAGGACCGGCTCTACCTCGGCAATCTCGACGCGGTGCGGGACTGGGGCTATGCCCCGGAGTACGTCGAGGCGATGTGGCGGATGCTCCAGCGCGACGAGCCGGACGACTACGTGGTGGCCACCGGGCAGGCCGGCAGCGTACGGGAGTTCACGGAGACGGCGTTCTCCGCCGCCGGTCTGGACTGGTCCGAGCACGTCCGCTTCGACCCCAAGTACGAACGCCCGAGCGAGGTCGACGCGCTCATCGGGGACGCCTCCAAGGCCGAATCGCTCCTCGGGTGGAAGGCCCGCGTGAGGTGGCCGGAACTCGCCCGGATCATGGTGGACGCCGACCGGGCCCAGCTGGAATCGGAGCTCTCCGGCGCCGCCGTGAGAATCGACCGGTGAATCGGCGGATGATGTGCCGGGCAGGGCGGGTAAATACAACGGCCAACAAACGGCAATGAGTTCGGCCGAAGTGGTGACCGGCGGAACGGCTACGGCCTACTCTCGCCAGCTAGAGGCGGCCGCTGGGCCGCGTTCGGGTAAAAGCACAGCCCGGGGGGGCACATGCGCACAGTGGGGGCCTATACGGCTGCCTTGTCCTTGGCGGCCGCATCGCTGACGGGACTGGGGACGGTGACGGCGGCGCCGGCCGCCGCCCTCACCCCGCCCGTCGGCATCACCGCCGACGATCTGCCGACCTGGCAGACGAACGGCATCGTCTGGGCGATGGCGGAGGCCGGCGGGGTGGTCTTCGCCGGCGGTACGTTCTCGGCCGTCAGACCGCCGGGCACGTCCGCCGGCAGCAGCCAGGAGCAGCAGGCGGTGAACTTCACCGCCCTCGACGCCGCGACCGGCGCGCCGACGGACTGCGAGCTGTCCTTCACGGTCGGCTCCGGCAGCGCGACCGTCCGGGCGCTGGCGGTGTCACCGGACGAGGAAACGCTCTACGCGGGTGGCTTCTTCGGCGCGGTCAACGGCGTCCCGGTCAGCAGCCTGGCCGCGATCGACATCGACACCTGCACTCCGCGGACCGACTTCAAGCCCTCGGTCAACGCCACCGTCCGGGCCCTGGCCGCCACGGACGGCGCCGTCTATCTGGGCGGCGACTTCCAGACCGTGGGCGGCCAGTCGCGGAGCCGCTTCGCCGCCGTCTCCACCGGCGGTGACGTCCTGCCCTGGCGGGCCGACGCGGACGAGCCCGGCCGGGCCGTCGAGGTGACCCCCGACGGCGAAACGGTTGTGCTCGGCGGCGACTTCTTCACCGTCAACGATGAGAATTCGCACGCGCTGGCGGCCGTGGACGCCTCCACCGGCGCGGTCGAGAAGAGCTACCCGCTCGGCTTCTTCCCGCAGACATCCGTGGTGAAGGACATCTTCGCGGACGCCTCGGGCGTCTACTCGGCCAGCGAGGGCAGCGGCGGCGGCGTCTTCGACGGGCGCGTCGCCTACGATCTCGGCACCCTGGACCAGCGCTGGCGGGACACCTGCCTGGGCGCCACCCAGTCCGTCCAGACCCACCAGGACGTCCTCTACAGCGGCTCGCACGCGCACGACTGCAGCAGCATGGGCGCCTTCCCCAACCAGGAGCGCTACCACCTGCTGGCCCAGTCGGTGAACGATCCGGAACTGCTCGGCTGGTTCCCGGACACCAACGACGGCCTCGGCGAGATGATCGGGCCGCGCACCATGGCCGTCTCCTCGGCCGGCGGCCGGGACTTCCTCTGGGTCGGCGGCGAGTTCACCACCGTCAACGGCGACGGCCAGCAGGGCCTGACGCGCTTCGCCGACAGCCCCGACACGGGCGCGCCGCCGGTGCCGCAGACCGAGGCGTCGAGCACTGCGCCGGGTTCGGTCACGGTCCGCTGGCAGCCGAGCGTCGACCTCGACGACAGCGAGCTGACCTACCGCGTGTACCGCAACGGCTCCTCCACACCGGTGCACACCGTCAGCGCCTCCTCCAAGCCGTGGTCGCAGCCGCAGCTGACGTTCACCGACACCGACGTCACCCCGGGTGCCACCTACACCTACCGGGTCAGTGCGAGCGACGGCACCAACACCAGCTCCCTCTCGCCCCCGCGGTCGGTCACCCCGGCCCTCGCCCCCGAGGCGTACGCGGAGAAGGTGCGCGCCGACGGCGCCGAGCTGTACTGGCGCTACGACGAGCCGTCCGGCACCTTCGCCGCCGACGCCTCCGGCACGCAGAGCGCCGGTATCCACCGCGGCGGCCCGGCCCGCGCCGTCACCCCGGGCGCCGTCCCCGGCACCGGCACGGCCGTCGGCCACGACGGCGTCGACTCGTACACCTACAGCGACAAGCGGCGGCCCCGGCCGGACGCCTACTCCATCGAGACCTGGTTCAAGACGGACACCACGGCCGGCGGCATGCTCGCCGGTTTCGGTGACCGGATCCTGCAGAACAGCTCCCGGCACGACAAGCACGTCTACATGACCGACTCCGGCCGGCTGATCTTCGGCGTCACCAGCGGCTGGACGCGCACCATCACCACCCCGGGCTCGTACAACGACGGCGAGTGGCACCACGTCGTCGCCACCCAGGGCAGCAACGGGATGCGCCTCTACGTGGACGGACAGCTGCGGGCCAGCAACCTGCTGGTCGTCAGCAGCCGGGACTTCGAGGGCTACTGGCGCTTCGGCGGCGACAATCTGCGCGGCTTCCCGAGCCGCCCGAGCAGCGACTACTTCGCCGGGCAGCTGGACGAGTCCGCCGTGTACCCGGGCGTGCTCAGCTCCGCGCAGGTCGAGGAGCACCACGAGCTGGGCACGGCGCCCTCGGACACCGTGACCGCGGTGCAGCCGGTGGCCGACACCTACGTCAACCAGCAGGCGGCGAGCACCAATTACGGCGGCACCGGGCAGCTCGCGGTGCGCGGCTCCACGGCGTACGAGGCGTATCTGCGCTTCCCGCTGCCGGAGGCGCCGGCGGGCCAGGTGCTCAAGGCGGCCGCGCTGCGGGTGCAGCTGACCTCGGACTCGTTCGCCGGTTCCGGGGACCCGGCCCGGATCGTCCCCGTCACCGGCGCGTGGACCGAGACCGGCACGACCTACACCGGCCGGCCCGGGCTGTCCTCGACCGTCCTGGGCACACTGACCGGGGCCAGCACCCCGCAGGGCACCTACTCCACCCTGCTGGACACGGCCGAACTGGCCTCCCGGCTCGGCCAGGACCTGGACATCGCCCTGACGGGTGACGGCACCGACAGCCTGTGGCTCTCCTCCCGGGAGGCCCCGGGGACCGCCGGTGACCCCACCCTGCTGCTGACCTTCGGGGCACCGTGAAGCGCCACGGTGCCCGCCGCGGCGCGGCCGTCACGCTGGTGACGGCCGCCGCCGTGCTGCTGGCGGGCTGCGGCGGAGGGGACGGTGGCAGCGGCGCCGGGGACGGCCGGAACGGCAAGGACGGCAGGGCCGGCAAGGAGGAGCGCTCCGGCGCGGCCGCCGGCCCGTCGGCGCCGGCGGAGGACTCCAAGGGCCCGGACGCGGGCGGCGTACCGTCCGGCCCCAAGGAGCCGGTGTCGGAACTCACCCCCGTCACGGGGTCGTTCAGCAAGAAGGAGAAGAAGTACCTGGCCGGTCGGGTGCCCAGGGGGCAGGACCCGGCGGCCGTCCTGGAGGGCGGGCAGGAGGCCTGCGACCGTCTGGCGTTCCTGGAGCGGCGGAACGAGGACATGGCGGTCAGCGCGCTGATCCTCGGCGAGATCCGGGGCGCCCGCGACGCCGTCACCCACCTCTGCCCGCGGCGGATGCCGCTGGTGGAGGCCGCCGACCGGGGCTTCCCCGACGGCGAGTTCACGGTCGGCGAGCGGCGGAAGGCGGGGAGCACCATCGTCCCCGGCCGCTACCGGTCCCCCGGCCCGGGCCCGTCCGGCGCGGACGCCGGCGGTGACGGCGGCGGCGGCGAGGAGTGCGTCTGGCGGATCACCGGGGCCGGCGGCAAGAAGCTGGACTCCGGCTCCGGCCGGTCCCAGGGCGGGGACATCGAGATCACCATCCCGGCGGCGGCCCGCGGCTTCAGTTCCGCGGGCTGCCACAGCTGGCTGAACCCAGGAGGCACAGGGTGAGCGCCAAACTCCCCATCGTCGTGGCGATTCCGACCAAGAACGAGGCGGAGAACATCGCCGCCGCCGTCGGTTCCGTCATGGGCCACTTCGAGGCGGTGGTCGTGGTCGACTCGGACAGTACCGACGACACCCGCAAGATCGCCTCCGGACTCGGCGCGGAGATCGTGCCGTACGAGTGGGACGGCAAGTACCCCAAGAAGAAGCAGTGGTGCCTCGACCACGTCCGCCCGGAGATCCCCTGGATGCTCTTCCTGGACGGGGACGAGACGCCGAGCCCGGCGCTGCTGGCGGAGCTGCGGCAGGTCTTCTCCGAGCCGGTGGCGGAGGCGGCCTTCGACATCCCGCTGGGCTACTGGTTCGCCGGGCAGCGGCTGCGGCACGGCTACACCATCGTCAAGCGGGCCCTGATGGACCGCAACCGCTGCTACTTCCCCGTGCTCGGCGATCTCGACGCGCCGGGCATGGGCGAGCAGGAGGGCCACTACCAGCCGATCGCGGAGTCGGTGCGGCGGCTGCGCTCCCCCATCGAGCACGAGGACCTGGACCCGGTCCGCACCTGGTTCGACCGGCACAACCGGTACTCCGACTGGGAGGCGTGGCTGGAACTCCACCCGGAGGTGCGGGAGGAGATCCGGCTGGCCAAGACCCGGCAGGGGCAGCTCTTCCACAAGGCGCCGTTCAAACCGCTGGTGTCGTTCGGCTACGCCTACTTCTACAAGCTCGGCTTCCTCGACGGGCGGGCCGGTCTGGACTACGCCCTGGCGATGAGCTTCTACCGGTGGCAGATCGGGCTCAAGACGCGGGAGGGCCGGCGCACGGGCCGGACCGGCTGAGCGTCCGGCGCTCCCCCGCGTTCCCCTCCGGACGGCCGGAGGGGAACGCGGGGGGGGGCCGGGGAGGGGTCATCGTCCGTGCCGGGCGATGACCTCCTCGTACACCCCGTGCAGGTCCTCGACGACCGCGTCGATGGAGAACTTGTCGTGGATCAGGCGGTGGGCGGCCCCGGAGGCCTCGGCGTTGGCGGCCGGGTCCAGCAGTTCCAGGATCGCCTGGCCGACCAGCGGCCCGTTGTCGGCGTCGGGGCGGCTGTCCACGACCCGTCCGGCGCCCGCCGCCGCCACGTCCGGCGACAGCCCGCCGGTCTCGGTGACGACCACGGGGAGCCCCACCGACATGGCCTCCAGGATGGAGACGGCGAAGGGCTCCACCACGGACGGCAGGACGTAGACGTCGGAGCGGCGCAGCTGCTCCAGCACCTCGGTGTGGCCGAGCGGGCCCACGTACTCCACCGAGTCCGCCACCCCCAGCCGGGCCGCCAGGGCCAGCATCTCGTCGGCGAGCGGGCCGGTGTCCGGCCCGGCGAGCACGAAGCGCGCCTCGGGGTACTTGGCGAGGACCACGGGCATGGCGGAGATGAAGTCCTCCGGCCGCTTGCGGGCCTGGACGCGGGCCAGATAGAGCACGGTCGGCGGCCGGTCCCCGGTGGTGGCGGGGCGGCGCTCCTGCGGCTGGACGCCGTTGACCAGCCGGTGGGTGTGGCGCAGCGGGTCGGGCGCGATGACCGCCGCCACGTCCTCCCGCTCCATCTCCGTCAGATGCAGGACGGCGTCGGCCTCGCGCAGCACCTTGCGCAGGCCCAGGACGTCGACGAGTTGGGCGACGCGCTTCTCGGTCGGGTCGATCATGCCGTGCGTCTGCAGGACCAGCGGGGTGCCGCAGCGCAGCGCGATCAGCGCGATGGGCAGCGTGATGAGATCCCGCATCAGATGGACGTGGACGACGTCGGCGCCCTTCACCATGCGGTGCGCGCGGGCGAGCAGGGCCGGTGAGGTGATGCCGCTGACCTCGAAGGCCGGCAGCACGTGCCGGGCCTGGTACAGCCAGGCGGGCACCCCCTCGACGGTGTCGGGCAGCGGGCCGTCGAAGCGGTCGCCGAGCGCGGTGATCCGGGCGTCCACGCCACGCCGCCGCAGCCCCCGTGAGAGGTTCAGCGCGACGCGGGTGGGACCGCCGAAGTCATTGGTCGGTGTGTGCAGCGTGACCGCGTGCAGGACCTTCACGAAGTGTTCCTCCCCCCGATGCCCCCCGGCATCGTGCCGTCAGCGTATCGGCGGCGCACGGCCGCCCGCAGGCTTATCGAACGAAGTGGCGGACGGTGTACGGGGACGCTTCTAGACTGCAGGCCGGGGGGCGGCCGCCGTGCCGTCCCGGGGCCGAACTCGCGTACGTCTGGGGGGACATGGCAGTCGACCTGCCGGCGGGACCGGCCGGAGCGGCGGAACGGGCCGGACCGGGGGAAGCCGGACCGGGGGACGGCCCGGGCGACGGGCCGGGCAAGGGACCGGGAAACGTCCCGCCCGCGCCCGGCGGCCCGGGTGCGTCCGGCGGCGGCCCGGGTGCGCCCGGGGGGCCGCCCGCGCCCGGCCCGTCCGTGCCCGGACCGCCCGCGCCCGCACCGCCGTCCGCCACCGCCACCGCCGCCGGCTCCGCGCCGCGCGCCGTGCTCTCCCGGGCGCTGTCCGTCCCGCTGATCCTCGGACTGGTCTTCGGGCTGCCCGCCGTGGTGTCCGCCCAGTACGGCGACGGGGTGCGGGACGAGGCGTACTGGCTGCAGCTGGCGCTCACCTGCTACGCCGGTGCCCGGCTCTCCGCGATGGTGCTGACGGCCCGGCGCCGGCTGATCCAGGGCGCCTTCTGGCTGTTCTGCTACATCGCCATGGGTGTGGCCCCGCTCGCGCAGGCCGTGCTCGGCCGTACGCCCACTCCGGTGGTCGGTCCCCGCTCGGACACGGTGCTCGCCATCGCGCTGGTGCTGCTGGGCTGCGTCGCGTTCGACGTGGGCGTGCTGCTGGCCCGGCACCGCCCGGCGCTGCGCATCCGCTGGTCGCCGCCCGCGGCCTCGGTGGGCCGGCGGCGGCTCTACCTGCTGATCCTGCTCGCCTACGCGGGCAGCGGGCTGTTCATCGTCCAGCTCGGCGGCCCCGCCGTCTTCTTCGAGAGCCGCCAGGAGATCAGCGAGTCCATCGGGGCCAGCGGGGCGGGCGGCGGTGACGGCAATGTGGGCTCGGCCTTCCTGCGCGGCTTCGGCACCGTACCGGCGCTGCTGGCGCTGCTCTTCCTGCTGCGCTGGCTGGTCACCTCCAAGGTGCCGCGGCGCAGCCCGGTGATCCTGCTGCTCCTGGCCGGGCTGGTGGTCGTCAACGCCGTCGTCAACAACCCCGTCTCCAACCCGCGGTACTGGTTTCTCACCGTCGCCTTCGCGATCCTCTTCACGGCCTTCCCGAAGAGCCCGGTGATGTACCGGACCTCGCTGGCACTCGGGGTGATCGCTGCGCTGCTGCTCTTCCCCTTCATGGACCGCTTCCGGTACGACGAGGAGGGCCGCAAGGCCGTGGAGTCCTCCTCCTTCGTGGAGCCCCTGACACTCAAGGACTACGACCAGATCGGCATGTTCGCCAACACGATCACCTTCGTCGAGTCCGGTGCCGGCCACTCCTACGGGCGGCAACTGGCCGGAACGACGTTCTTCTTCGTGCCCCGCTCGCTCTGGGACGGCAAGCCCCTGGATTCGGGGGTGCGGGTCGGTCAGTGGATGGGGATGACCAACACCAACCTCTCCTCGCCGCTCTGGGCGGAGCTGTGGCTCGACTTCGGCTCCGGTGGCATGGTGGCCGGCTTCCTGGGGCTGGGCTATCTCTGCGCCCGCGGCGACCGGCGGTACGCCCTGCGCACGGTGGACGACGAACGGCCGGGCAACATCACCGCGGCCGTGATCCCGCTGATCGCCGGCTACTCCTTCATCCTGCTCCGGGGGCCGCTGCTGCAGGCCGCCGGGCGCATCGGGATCGCGCTGTTCTGCCTGGCCCTGGTGACGACGTTCCGCTCGGACGTCCGGAAGCTTCTGCGGTAGGGCCGGGCCGGGCCGCGCCGCACCCGGGCGCGCACCCGCCGCCGGAGCACCTAGCGTCCACCGCCCCCGGACGCCCCCGCCCCCGCCCCGGCCCGGTCCCCGGGGGCGGCGGCCGCGCCGGTGTCCCGTGCCGCGCCGCGTCCGAGGAGGACCGCGCGGGTCCAGGCCGCGGCGGCCTTGAGGGCGGAGCCGAGGCAGAGGCCCCAGGCCGCGCCGAGGACACCGCCGAGGACGTAGCCGCCGATGAGGAGGGCCACCGAGAGCAGGGAGAAGACCACCTGGATCGGCAGGGTGGCCCGGGGGCTGAGCACGCGCAGGGTCAGCAGCGCGCAGGTGCCCAGGGCGATGGCCGTGTACTGGGCCCCGGTGGCGGGGAGCAGCGCGGAGGCGGAGTCCCAGGTGGCGCCGAGGAGTTCGCGCCCCGCCCGGCCGGGCAGCAGGGTGAGGACGCCGGCCCACAGCGCCGCCGTGCCGGCGAGGACGAGGGCGAGAACGGCCGTGGCGCGGATGCGGCGCCCGGTGCCGGAGACCCGGTTCAGAAGCGGCGGGCCGAAGGAGGTCGCCGCGTTGAAGAGGACGTTCATCGGGCCGAAGAGGGCCACGGCGCCGCGGAGCGCGCCGACGGCGAGCTGGTTGGCGAAGAGGCCCAGCCCGACGATCGCGAGCTGGCTCGACGCGTTGCCGACGGCGAACTCCAGCACGAAGCGCCGCCCCAGATGGCCGCGGCGCAGGAAGCGGCGCGGATCGCCCGGGACACCGCGCAGCCGGGGCCACAGCAGCGCCGTGCCGAGCAGGAGGGCGGGGAGGGCGGACAGGCCCCAGACGGCGATGAGCCGGCTCGGCCCGCTGCCCTGCGGCTGGAGGGCGAGGGCGGGGACGACGGCCGCGAGCCGCAACAGGTCGGCGGCGAGGGCAAGATGGGGCAGCCGGAGGGTGGAGCAGCAGTAGCGGACGGCGTCCTGGGTGAGGACGACCGGCAGGACGAGGCCGAGGACGGCGAGCCCGCGCGCCGTCTCCCCGGGCACGAGGACGAGCACGGCGGCCATGACGGCACCGGTCGCGGCGGAGACGCCGGCGGTGAAGACGAGCGCGGAGCGGCAGGCGGAGCGGACGGCGGACGGCTCCCCGCGCTCCAGCACCAGGGCCTGTCCGACGTAGGAGACGCAGAGGCCGAGCAGGACGGTGAAGACGGTGTAGACGATGGAGAAGACGGAGAAGCCGGCGGCGGTGGAGAGCCGGGCGGCGACGATCAGCACCGCGATGTTGGTGAGCGCGGAGACGCCCTGGTCGGCGACGGAGCAGAGCACGGCGGCCCGCGTCCGCAGCCCTCCGGCTCCGGGCTCCCCGGCTCCGGGCTCCCCGGCTCCGGGTTCCTCGGCTCCGGGTTCCTCGGCTCCGGGTTCCTCGGCTCCGGGCTCCCCGGCTCCGGGCTCCCCGGCTCCGGGTTCCTCGGCTGCGGCACCTCCGGACCCGCTTCCTCCGGCCCCGGAGGCTCCGGCCCCGCGCTCCCCGGCTCCCGTGCCGCCGGGTCCGGCGGGCTCCGTGGACTCGGCGGGTCCGGCGGACCGGGCCCCGGGGTCCGGGCCCGGAGCGCCGCCGGTAGGGCCGTGCGTCACCGGCGGGCCGGGCGGGCCGGGTCCCCGCTGCGGTCGCCCTCCTCACCCGGGCGGGCGGCCCCTTCCCCGGCGGTGGGCCAGGAGACCCGCTGCTGGTCCGCGCCGCCCCCCGTCGCGGTCCCGTGCTCGGCACCGGATCCCGGCGCGGGCTCCGTCGCGGTGTCGCGGCCGGTGCCTGTGCCGCCGGCCCCCGCGGCCGGGCGGGGAGGCTCCGCGCCGCGTCCGCGGCGGCGGAGGCGGAGTTCGGGGACGCGGCGGCGGCGGGCGGAGTCCTCGGAGTGCAGCAGCGCTCCGAGGACCGTGCCGCCCGCGCCGCTGACGAGTTCGCGGACCCGGGCGAGGTCGTCGCGCCGCACCTCGCGCGGGTCGCAGACCACGAGCACTCCGTCGACGCGGTCGGCGAGCGCTATCGCGTCGGCGTACGAGAGCACGGCGGGCGCGAGGACGACGACCACGGTCCCGGGGGATTCCGCCTCGGCGAACAGCCGGGTGGCGGGCCCGGAGGTGAGCGCGCGGGCGACGTTGCGCACCTTGCTGCCGGGCACCAGGTCGAAGGCGCCGGACTCCCCCGCGTCGATGGGTATCTGCAGGCCGGTCGGCCAGCCGTTGTCGCCGCGGGCGGGGGTGCGGGCCCAGCCGGGCCGTACGCCCTCGGCGGAGCGCAGCTTGTGGGCGAGGCCCGGGGTGCGCAGGTCGGCCTCGACGAGGAGGACGTCCCGGCCCATCTCCACGAAGCAGGCGGTGAGGTTGACGGAGGCCTCGGCGGCGGTGTCGATGGGACCGCGCGGGGCGACGACGAGCAGCCGCCGCCGTTCGGCGAAGCCCTGGTCGTAGGCGAGGCGGAAGGCGATCGAACGGTACTCCTCGGCGACCCGGCCCTGGGCCAGCAGCCGCCGCGGCTGCTTCCGCCGCGGGCGGGGGAGCGTGCCGAGCACGGGTGCGCGCAGGGCGCGGACCACGTCGCTCTGGGAGCGGGCGGTGGGGTCGAAGACCAGCCGCACCCAGGCGGCGACCAGGCCGATGCCGATGCCGACGGCGCCGCCGAGGCCGAGCAGCAGCGGCAGCCCGGGGCCGGAGGCCGCGGCCGGCGGGGTGGCGGTGCGGACCACGAATCCGGGGGTGGTGTCCACCGCCTTGAGCTTGGTGATGCTGCTGTTGAGCTCGGAGATCCGGCCGATGACGCCGGACTGCACGGAGAGCGTCGTGTCCAGGGCCCGGCCCTCGCCGAGTCCGTCGATCTGCTCGGCGAGCTTGTCGCGCTGCTTCTTCAGCGGTTCGAGCTGCTCCTCGTAGCCCTGGATCATGTTGTCGATCACGGACTGGGTCTGGTCGCGCCGGTTGTCGAGATAGGCCTGGGTGAGCGCGTTGGCGGCCGTCGCGGCGGTCCGCGGGGAGCCGTCGGTGTAGGAGAAGCGCAGGACCAGGGTGTTGGGCGGATTGGTGACCTGGAGGCCGTCCTGCAGCCGTTCGACGCGGTCCGGGTCGCCCAGCTCCTTCGCGGCACGGGCGGCGACGGCGTTGCTGAGCGCCGTCTGCCGCTCGGAGCCCATGCTGACCTCCTTCTCGGGGTTGCCGCCGCCGGGCGAGAACGGGTCGAAGGTGGCCGAGCGCACGGTCACCTCGCTGGTGGCCGTGTAGGCGGCGCCGCCGGCGAGGGCGGTCCAGGCCCCGCCGAGCAGGCCGAGGACGACGCCGGCCACGATCAGCACGCGGTAGCGCAGCAGCTGGCGGAACTGGTCGCGCAGCAGGTCCGGTTCGTCGGGCCCCTGCTGGGCGCCGTGCTGTACCACCGTCATCAGCGGGGTCCCCTCGGGCTCGGGTGTGTCTCCAGTGCCTCGTCGAGGAGCCCGGTGATCCGGGCCAGCCCGGCCTCGCGGCTGAGGTGGGCGTCGACGTAGGCGGGGCCGCGGGCGCCGAGCGCGTCGGCCGCGGCGGGGTCGGCGGCCAGTTTCCGGACCGCGTCCAGCAGCGCGTCCGGGTCCTCCGGGAGGACGAGCACGCCCGCCCCGGAGCGCCGCACCTCCCCGGCGGTGCCCCCCTCCTCCGCGACGGAGGCGACCACGGGCCGGCCGGCGGCGAAGTAGGAGGTGAGTTTGGACGGGATGCTCATGTCCAGGACGGAGGCGCGCTGGGTGACGGCCAGGACATCGGCCGCGGCGAGGACGTCGGGGAACTCGGCCTCCCCGGCGGGCGGGAGGAAGCGCAGGTTCGGCAGCCCCCGGCCGAGGTCCTGGAGCCGTTCGCGCTGGTTGCCGTCCCCCATGAGGACGATGTCGACGCCCGGTTCGGCGCGGGCGGCGCCGACGAGCACTTCCAGCCCCTGCTTGAGGCCCATGTTGCCGGAGTGCAGCACGACGGGGCGGTCCGCGTCCCAGCCGAGCCGGGCGCGGGTCTCGGCCCGGGGCCGCGAAGGGCGGGCGACGTGCGACCAGTTGGGCACCAGCCGGATGCGCCCCGGGTCCACGCCCATGGCGGCCACCTTGTCGGTGAACGTCTCGTGGATGACGCCGACCAGGGTCGCCCGGCGCAGCACCCGGCGCTCGACCGCGGCGGCCGCGGCGGCGGCGCGGTCACCGCCGCGGATGCCGCTCTGCGCCGCGGCGGCGCCCATCAGGTCCTGGACGACGGGGACGTACGGGACGCCGTGCCGGCCGGCGATCCGGGCGCCGAGGACACCGCCGGCGAGGCTCGGCAGCTGGGCGACCACGGCGTCGGGCCGGCCCATCCGGGGCGGTGCGAGCAGTCCCCCGGCGAGTATGGACGCCTCGTACAGGGCCCGGCGCACGGCGGTCTGCCGGGGCGGCACGGTGTGCCGGCGGCGGTGGACCCGCACGCCGGCGCGGGTCTCCTCGCGGCGCCAGACGCCGCGGTACGCCGGATCGGCCCGCCAGGCGGGGTAGTGCGGGATGCCCGCGAGGACATGGGTCTCGATCCGCCCGCCGGCGGCCCAGTGTTCGGCGATCTGCGTGGCGTACGGCCCTATTCCGGCCTGCTCTGGCGCGTAGTTGGTGGAGACGAGCAGAACCCGCCCCGCCGCGGCCGTACCGGTCTCCGGCATGGCGCGCTCCTCCCCCCGGAGTCGAATGGCAGCAACCCTAGCTGTTCATTACTGCAACGTGGCTTTCTTCTCTGTTAGTTGGCCTTTCGCAATCCGACCGTGCACGACCCCCGCATCCGGCTATCGTCGACAGCGGCGCGCTGGGGAGCGCGCCGTGAAGGGGGGTACCACCGCATGACGCACACCGTCGGTTATGCACCGGGTGTCTACGATCTGTTCCACGTGGGTCACCTCAACATCCTGAGACACGCACGGGCCCGATGTGACTATCTCATCGCAGGAGTGGTCTCGGACGAGATGGCGGAACTGGCCAAAGGCCGGACGCCCGTGGTCCCGCTGGTGGAGCGGCTGGAGATCATCCGCTCCATCCGCTTCGTCGACGCGGCGTTCGTCGAGACCGTGCCGGACAAGCTGGAGACCTGGCAGCAGGTCCGCTTCGACAAGATCTTCAAGGGCGACGACTGGCGCGGCACGCCCAAGGGCGACCAGCTGGAACGGGACTTCGCGACCGTGGGCGTGGAGGTCGTCTACTTCCCGTACACCGTCCACACCTCCAGCACCCAGCTGCGGCGCGCCCTCGACACCCTGGCGCAGCCCGTCACACCGGGCGTATCGCGCTCAGCTCCCGGAACCACTTCGCCATGAAGGCCACCAGGAAGAGCGCGTGCACGACGAACAGGGCCGTATAGGCGGCCAGGAAGACCGGCTCGCTGCCGAGCAACAGGAACACCGCGCAGAAGACGCCGTAGTCCACCGGCAGCAGCGCCACCGCCCGCAGCCGTGAGGGGGCCGGAGCCGGAGCACCGGCCGGCGCCGCGCCCCGCGGCTTGAGCTTGTCGGCCAGCAGCCCGCCCGTGAAGATCAGCAGGGCGGCGGACTGGAAGCCCAGCGGCACCAGCAGCCAGCCCGGCCCGGGCAGGTCGAAGAACCGGTGGAAGGAGATCAGCACGGCGGCGTGCAGCGCGGCGATCTTCGCCGCGTCCACCACATGGTCGAGCCACTCCCCCGCCGGACTGCTCTCCTTGCGCAGCCGGGCCAGCTGGCCGTCCGCCGAGTCGAGCGCGAACCCCACCACCAGAGCCGCCCAGACGGCCGCGGCCAGCCCCCAGGAGGGCCGGACGAGCGCGAGCGCCGCCACCCCCGCGAAGCTGAACGCCGCGCTGATCAACGTGACCTGATTCGGGGTCAGCCCGGCCCGGTACGCCGCCGCGGCGAGGATCCGCCCGGCGGGTCGGTTGACGTAACGGGAGTAGAGCGACACCCCCTTCGCCGTCTTCTGCGCCCCGCGCAGCTCACGCAGCGCCGCCGCGTACCCCGACTCCGCAGTCCCGGCCATCATCCCCCCAGACGAGAGCACACCCCGGTGGGCGGTCACCCACGCACCGTGCATGATGGCACGCGCCGCGGACAACCGTCCGCCGCCCGCGGACGGGCGCCGCCCCGCCGCGCCCCCGCCGCGGGTGCCCGGGCTCCGCCGCGCTCTCGCGGGACGTCCGGCGGAGGTTGAACCTCCCACCGCCGTGGTGCGTTCCACCAGTTACCGGTGCACCCGCGGACCGCGACCCGCGGGGGCGGTGGAACGTGATCCCCGCCCGGCGCCGGCCCCCCGCCCGGTAGGGTTGCGCCGAATCGAGCAGTCCGAAGGAGCATCGAGCCCCATGAGACGCAGGTTGCCGCAGGTGACGGCGGTCCTGTCGGCCACAGCACTGCTGACGCTGACGGGTTGCGTGACGGTGCACGGCGAACGCGCGGTGGTACCGGCCGTGACGAAGGCCGAGGCCGCCAAGGCGCTCCAGCGGTTCACCGACGGCTACAACCGGGCCAACCGCGAGCTCGACCCGGCCCTCGGCGCCCGGGTGGAGACCGGCGCCCTCCAGACCATGGGAGAGGCCGACCTCAAGGCCCGCCGGGTGAAGAACCCGGACGGCCTGCCCGACTACCCGCCGCTCAAGCTGACGGACGCGCGCTTCGCCATCCCCCGGCAGGCCGGCTGGCCGAAGTTCTTCGTCGCCGACACCGACAGCAACCGCGACGACAACCGCTGGCTCCTCGTCTTCACCCGGAGCGCTCTCGACGACCCGTGGAAGGCCGCGTATCTGTCGATCCTCAGCCGGGACGAGGTGCCGGAGTTCGCGGTCGACGAGGACGGCTACGCCGAGCCGGTGACCGGCGGCCGCGGCTCCGCCCTGGTCACGGACCCGGCGAAGATCAGCAAGACGTACACCGACTATCTCGGCTCGGGCAAGGGGGAGCTCTTCGGCGACGGCTACGCCACCTCCGCCCAGCTGGCGTACCGCAAGCGGGAGAGCAAGACCCCCAAGTACTGGACCCAGTTCGCCGACCAGCCGGCCCGGCCGCCGCAGTACCGCACCGTGGCCCTCCGCACGGAGGACGGCGGTGCGCTCGCCTTCTTCGCCGCGCACCACACGCAGAAGCAGACGATGGCCGAGGGCTTCACCATCAACAAGATCAACGATCAGAAGGCCAACGCCCTGCTGACCGGGAAGGCCGAGAAGAGCCTCACCCTGGTGCGGATATCGCAGTCGGCGGTGAGCATTCCGCCGAAGGAGGACGGCGGCAAGGTCGTCTTCCTCAACCGGCTGGAGGGCCTGACCGCGGCGCGCGGCGGCTGACCTCCGCGCGCCGGCACCCGCCCCACGGGCCGGTGCCGGTGCCCGCGGCTGTGCCGGTCAGCGGCCCATCGGCCAGGCCGGGGCCTCCTGGCCCGCGCCCGCCCCGTCCGCGTACTGGGCGCAGGCGTCCGTCAGCGCCTCCAGCAGCGTCAGCGGATCGGGCAGCGGCCGCTCCGGCCCCCGCAGCCAGCGCACCGAACCCCCGGCGGGCAGCGCGGCGGGCGGTACGAGCACATAGCTGCCCCGGCAGTGCCAGCGCAGTCCGGGATGCTCGTCCATGGTCTCGGGGTGGCAGTCCAGCTCGCAGGGCCACCACTCGTCCTCGTCCTCGGGCTTGCCGCGGGTGGCCGTGAAGAAGAGCACCCGGCCGAGCGGGCCGCCGTCGCCGCTCTCCGCGACCGGTCCGACCTCCACCCCCTCGGCCTCCAGCCGCTCCAGGGCCTGGAGCCCGGCCTCGGCGGGGACGTCCAGCACGTCGTGGTCGATGCCGGTGGCCGTGATGAAGTTGGCCTGCGGACGGTCGTGCAGCAGCTTGCGGATCTTCTCGGCATCGGTGGTCGCCTGGGTCTGCCAGGCGAAGGAGACGGGGTGCCGGCCGGGTGTGGGGCAGCCGATCCGGTCGCAGGAGCAGCCGTACCCCTCCGGGTGGGCGGCCTCCGCCAGGGGAAAGCCCGCGGCCACGGCCGCCAGCAGCAGGTTCTCACGGTCCGCGGCCGCCGCCTCGGCGGCCGTACGGCCCCGCGCCCCACCTCGCGGGCGGCGGCGCAGCCATTGGGAGAACCCTTTTTCGCGTTCCATCGATCCCCTCACTTCGACCGTTGCCCGGTCAATGCTGCCACCTTCCGGGGCGCGAGGTGGCCGGTGTTCACATCCGGGGTACCCGCCGTTCCCCGCCTTGTGGCCTGCCATGAGCACTGATGTCCGGATATTCCGTTCCGCCGCTGTCTCCATGCTCACAGGCCGGCGGCCGGGTCCGCCCCGCCCCCGCCCCGTCTCCCCCCGCCACGGCTGCCCCATCCGCCCCCCGGCGATGGCGCGGGGCGGCCGTTCCGTCAGCGCGCGGGGGGAGCGAGCGAGCGCAGCACCATCGCGACGACGGTGTCCGCGAAGGCGTGGGTCAGCGGACGGGTCCGCAGCATCCAGCGGTGGTGCAGCGGCCCGACGAGCAGTTCCAGCGCCACCCGCAGATCCGTGCCCTCCGCGATGTCGCCGGCCCGCTGGGCGCTGCGCAGCCGCTCCTCGTAGGCGGCGAGCTGCGGTTCGAGCACCTTGGCCGTCAACTCGGCCGCCAGCACCGGGTCGTTCTGGCTCTCGGCGGCGAGCGCCCGGCTCGGCAGGTCGTAGCGGGGGTCGTTGAGCTCGTCGACCGTGGCCCGCATGACCTGCTTGAGGTCGGCCTCCAGATCACCCGTGTCGGGGAGGGCGATCCCGCCCGCGTCCTCACCGAGGGCGAGGAAGGAGTCGAACAGTACCGCCGCCTTGGACGGCCACCAGCGGTAGATCGTCTGCTTGCCGACGCCCGCACGGGCCGCGATGGCCTCGATGGTGAGTTTGCCGAATCCGGTCTCGGCGACCAGTTCGAGAGCGGCGTCGAGAATGGCGCGGCGGGAGCGTTCGCTGCGGCGGGAGGTCTGCGGGCTGCGAGGTTCGGCCATGGCGAGAATCTAGCAGTCGGGCGAGGCGGCATATTTCACCCCGAACCGCCTCGGGCGGCCGGCCCCGTCAGTCCGCCCCGGGAGCGGCGGGCGGCGGGGGCCAGGTGTCACCCCAGGCGGTGTCGCGCGCCCGGCGGTAGCCGGCGCCGTGCCGCTTGGTGACCGTCTCCCGGCGGAGGGTCCCCTCCGGTGTGCACAGGTCCAGCAGCACCTGCCCCTTGCGGATCTGCGGGTGGCGCACGACGCGCGGGACGGCCGGACCGGCGGGCGCCTGCCCATCCGTCTCCGCGCCCGTCTCCGCGTTCGGCGCCGGGGCCGGGAGGCGGGTGGCCGCCACATAGGCGAACTTCTCGTCCTCGTACGGCAGGGAGCCGCCCTTGACGCGGCGGTGCAGCGCGGACCGGCCGACCCGGGCCGCGAAGTGGCACCAGTCCCGGCCCGGCTCCATCGGGCAGGCCGCGCTGTGCGGGCAGGGCGCGGCGATCCGCAGCCCGGCCGCGATGAGCCGCTCCCGGGCCTCGCGCAGCCGGAGATAGCCCTCCGGGGTGCCCGGTTCGACGAGGACCACGGTCCGCGCCGCGCGGGCCGCCTCGCCGACCACCGCGGCGCGGTCCGCGCCGGTCAGCTCCCCCAGTACGTACGAGACCGTGACCAGGCCGGTCTCCGGCAGCCGCAGCCCGTCACCGATGACCGCACGCCGCCACTCCACCGCGCGCAGCCCGGCGGGGCCGGCGGACCCGGCCAGTTCGCGGCCGAGGGCCAGGGCGGGCTCCGCCCAGTCGAGCACGGTGGTGCGGCGGTTCCCGCCGGGCCAGTTGGCCTCGGCCGCCCAGACCGCGGCACCGGTGCCGCCGCCGATGTCGGTGTGGCTCTCCGGTTCCCAGCCGGGGACGCTCGCGCGGAAGGCGGCGAGCGCGGAGTTCACGGCCTCGAAGGTCGCGGGCATCCGGTACGCGGCGTACGCGGTGACGTCCGACCGGTCGCGGAGCACCGGGGCGTCGGTGGGGGTGCGTCCGCGGTAGGTGGCGATCAGCCGTTCGACGGCCCGCGCGGCCTGCCGGGGCGGCAGCCCGTCGAGCAGGTGCGCGAGCCCGGCCCGCAGACCGTCGCCGACGGAGGCGGCCTCGGCCGGGTGGGAGGGGGAGGCGTACATCCGGCCGATTTTAGGCGGTCGGACGGACCACCGGGACCACGGCGGCCGGGCTCTCCCGGACTCCCTCGGCGAGGCGGCGCAACCTCCGCGGGGCCGCCCCCGCCCGGTCCGGGCTGCCGGGCCTGCCGGGCCGCGGTCCGAGGTGGCTCAGCTCTCCGCTCCCTCGCGGCGCTCCGTGTCCTCCCGGCGCTCGGTACCGTCCCGGCGCTCCGTGTCCTCCCGGCGCTCCGGCTCGGCCACGGCCTCCGTCGGCGGCGGAGTCTCCCGGCGCCGCCACGGGCGGCACAGCAGCAGGAAGGACAGGACGGCCGCCAGCGCGCAGACCAGCTGCACCACCGCCATCGGCACGGCCGTGTCCTCGCCGGCGATGCCGACCAGCGGCGAGGCCACGGCCCCGGCGAGGAAGGTGCTGGTGCCCAGCAGCGCGGAGGCGGAACCGGCGGCGTGCCGGGTGCGCATCAGCGCCTGGGCGTTGGTGTTGGGCATCGCCAGACCCATGGCGGACATCAGCACGAAGAGGGCGGACGCCACCGGCACCAGCCCCACCGCCCCGAACACCCCGCTCGTCATGAGCAGCAGGGCGGTCGCGGCCGCCGTGATCACGGCGAGGCCGAAGGCGAGCACCTTGTCCAGGCTGACGCGTCCGACGAGGATCTTGCCGTTGATCTGGCTGACGCCGATCAGGCCGACGGAATTGATCCCGAACAGCAGGCTGAACATCTGCGGGGAGGCGCCGTAGATCTCCTGGACCACGAAGGCGGAGGCGGCGACGTAGGCGAAGAGGGCGGCGAAGGCGAAGCTGCTGGTGAGCATGTAGCCGGTGAAGACCCGGTCGGCGAGGAGCCCGCGCATCGTGCGGAGGGTGCCGCCGAGGGCCGCGCCGCCGTGCCGCTGCTCCGGCGGCAGGGTCTCGCCCAGCCACCGCCAGGACGCGAAGGTGATCGCGGCCCCGATCAGGGTGAGGACGACGAACACCCCGCGCCAGTCGGTGATCCGCAGCACCTGCCCGCCGACCACGGGGGCGATGATCGGGGCGACCCCGGAGATCAGCATCAGGGTGGAGAAGAAGCGGGCCATCGCGTTGCCGTCGTACAGGTCGCGGACCACGGCGCGGGCGATCACGATGCCCGCCGAGCCGGCCAGCCCCTGCACCAGCCGCAGGGCGATGAGCACCCCGGAGCCGGGGGCCAGCGCACAGAGCGCGGTGGCGATCACATAGACCACCATGCCGGCGAGCAGCGGGCGGCGGCGCCCCCAGCGGTCGCTCATCGGCCCGATGACGAGCTGACCGAGCGCCAGGCCGGCGAGGCAGGCGGTGAGGGTCAGCTGGACCGTCGCCGCGGAGCTGCCGAGGGAGCGGCCGACCTCCGGCAGCGCCGGGAGGTACATGTCCATGGAGAGCGGCGGCACGGCGGTCATTCCGCCGAGGATCAGGGTGACCAGCAGGCTCGTCCGCCGCTGTCCGGCCGCCGCCGCGCCGCGGGCGCTCCCGGCGCCGCGGGCGGGACGGGACCGCTGCCGGGGGATCCGCCGGTCACCGGCCGGGCCGCTCTTCCGCATAAGCCTCTCCATCGCTGTTGAAATCGCTCCCATATCCTCTCAGCATCAGTGCGGCCGACATCAGGCGGGGATGGTCATGGATCAGATCAAGTGGGGCATTCTGGCAACGGGCGGGATCGCTTCCACCTTCACCGAGCAGGTACGGAGACTGCCGGACGCGGAGATCGCCGCCGTGGCCTCCCGCAGCGCGGGCCCGGCCGAGGCCTTCGCCGAGCGCTTCGGCATCCCGCGGGCGTACGGGAGCTGGGCCGAGCTCGCCGGGGACGCCGGGGTGGACGTGGTGTACGTGGCGACGCCGCACGCCGCACGCCGCGCACCGGGCGGCGGCCGGGCTCTGCCTGGAGGCGGGGCGCGCGGTGCTCTGCGAGAAGCCGTTCACGCTGAACGCGGCCGAGGCCGCGGAGCTGGTGGACCTGGCCCGCTCCCGCGGCCGCTTCCTGATGGAGGCCATGTGGACCTACTGCAATCCCGTGGTGCTGGAGATGCTGCGGCTGGTGCGGGACGGCGCCATCGGGGAGGTGCGGGCGGTCCACGCCGACTTCGGCATCACCGGCCCGTTCGACGCCGGCCACCGGATGCGCGACCCGGCGCAGGGCGGCGGCGCGCTCCTCGACCTCGGCGTCTACCCGGTGGCGTTCGCGCAGCTCCTGCTGGGCGAACCTGACGACGTCCAGGCGCGGGCCCAGCTCACCCCGGAGGGCGTGGACGCCAACACCGGCATCCTGCTGGGCTGGGACTCGGGCGCGGTGGGGATGCTGAGCTGCTCGATCACCGCGGACACCCCGATGACGGCCGCCGTGACGGGAACGGCCGGCCGGATCGAGTTCCCGCGCGGCTTCTTCGACCCGCGACTGTGCGTGCTGCACCGGCCCGGCCGCGAGCCGGAGGAGATCACCGTGCGGAGCGAACACAGCGGGATGCAGCACGAGGCGGCCGAGGTCATGCGCTGTCTGCGGGCGGGCGAGAAGGAGTCGCCGCTGGTGCCGCTGGACGGGACCCTGGCCGTGATGCGCACGCTGGACGCGGTGCGCGGGCGGATCGGCGTCCGCTACCCCGGCGAGGAGTGAACGGGGCCGGGTCGGCAGGGGGTTGACGGGTCCCGGCCGCCGGGCCCCCGCCGCCGGGACCCGCGGCGGCCCCGTCCCGCCCGGGAGCCGGCGGGACGGGGCCGCGGCCGGGACCGTCAGACCTCCCGGAGGCCCGGCGCGCCGGACTCGGTGACGAAGGACGCCGCCGTGGCGATCGGCGCCCCCGGGGTCGTCACCGCGGGGAGAGTGCGGAAGTCCGCGCGGGCCTTCTCCTCGTCCAGCGTGACGGTGACGTAGCCGCGCCGCCCGTTGTAGAAGCGCATGTGCGGGTTGGCGTCCATGTAGCGCCGGTAGTTGGCCGGCTGGTCCGCGCCGTCGCCGCCGCTGCTGAGGGAGGTGGCGACGAACTCGGTGCCGACCGTGCGGGACTCGGGGCGGTCGAAGTCCCGTTTGATGTCGAACGCGTAGCCGACGTGCACGTCACCGGTGAGGACGACGAGGTTCTCCACCCCGGCCGACTCCGCCCCGGCCAGCACCCGTTCGCGGGAGGCGGGGTAGCCGTCCCAGGCGTCCATGCTGACCGTGTAGTCGTCGGTGGAGTTGCTGCGCCGCCGGGAGAAGGTGACCTGCTGCGGCACGACGTTCCAGCGGGCCCGCGAGGCGCGCCAGCCGCTCAGCAGCCAGCGCTCCTGGGCGGAGCCGGTGAGGGTGCGCGAGGGGTCCTCGGACTCGGGGCCGGGGGCCTTCCAGCCGTCTCCGTAGGCCTGGTCGGAGCGGTACTGGCGGGTGTCGAGGATGTCGAACTGGGCCAGCTTGCCGAACGTCAGCCGCCGGTAGAGCCGCATGTCGGCGCCGTTGGGGCGCTGGGGGGCGCGCAGCGGGAGGTTCTCCCAGTACGCGCGGTAGGCGGCGGCGCGGCGGATCAGGAACTCCTCCGGCGGCACGCCGTTCTCGGGGACGTCGTCGGCATAGTTGTTCTCGGTCTCGTGGTCGTCCCAGGTGACGACGAAGGGGTGGGCGGCGTGGGCGGCGATCAGGTCCGGGTCGGACTTGTAGAGGCCGTAGCGCATCCGGTAGTCGTCGAGGCTGACGGTCTCCCGGTTGAAGTGCGCGGGCAGGGTGCGGTCGGTGTAGGCGCGGGCGCCGCCCACGGCGTTCACGGCGTACTCGTAGAGGTAGTCGCCGAGGTGGAAGACGACGTCCAGCTCCTCGTCCGCGAGGTGCCCGAGGGCGGTGAAGTAGCCCTGGTGGTAGGCCTGGCAGGAGACGGCGGCGAGCCTGAGGTCCGTGATCCGGGCGCCCGCGGCGGGCGCGGTGCGGGTGCGGCCGGCCGGGCTGACGTGGTCCCCGGCGCGGAAGCGGTACCAGTACACCCGGTCCGGTTCGAGGCCGTCCGCCTCGATGTGCAGGGCGTGGTTGTACTCGGGGTGGGCCGTGGCCGTGCCGCGCCGGACGATCCGGGTGAACCGCTCGTCGCGCGCCACCTCCCAGGAGACCTCGACTCTGGCCTCCGGCATTCCGCCGTCGGGTGTGTACGGCTCGGGGGCGAGCCGCGTCCACAGCAGGGCGGAACCGGGCCGGGGATCGCCGGACGCGACTCCGAGGGTGAACGGATCGGCCGCGAGCGCCCGGCGGGCGTCCAGCTCCGCGGCCTGGGAGCTGCCCGGCAGGTTGGTGGCGAAGGCGAGTGCGGCGGCGGCTCCGGTCACGGTGAGAAAGCGGCGGCGGCCGAGGTGTGCGGCGGCGGCCCGGAGTTCCCGCTCGTGGAACGTGGACGTCATGTGGCCCTCCCCTGACGTGGGTTGGTGTCGGGAAGACAGTGGCGGCGGGGAACGGCGGACCGTTGTCGTGTGCACAACGCCCACATGGCCGTCGGATGAGCTTCGCCCCCGACTGGGGCGATCGGCCGCATTACGTCCGCCGAGGGCGCTGCGAGGCGGGGCGAGCGGCCGGGCGTGCGGGGAGGCCGGGCGTGCGGACGGCCGGGCCGTGCGGGAGGGCTGCACGCGCCGGCTGCCAGGAGCGCGCCCGCTGGGCTCGGCGGGCCCGGGCGCCGGGCGTACGGGCGGAGCGGAGGGCGGACGGGCGAGGCGCGGTACGGGCGCGGGCATGGCCCCGCCCCCGTCGCGCGGAGGGAGGAGGTGCGACCGGGGGCGGAGCGGGGCGGGCCGCTGGGCGGGGGGCGGCGACCCGTGGTCAGAGTGAACCGCGCATCGCGGCCGGAAGACAGGGTGTGCGCACGGAAAGATGCGTGCGTGTTGTTCACACCCCGTGTGCGGGACGTCACGGCGGCGCGGGACGGGCCGGAACGCCCCGGCGGAAACCGGCCCCGGGAGCCGGTGTTACGGGGAAACGGCCGGTCCGGCGGCTGTGCCCCGGGCCAGCTTCTCCCGCATTCCCGCCGTGAACCGGTCGAGCGTCACCACGGCGCGTTCATGGGTTCCGGAACCGATGGCGTCGACGCCGTCGTGCGCGGTGACCCGCCAGCGGATCCGCCGTTTCTCCACGCTGAGCAGTTCGGCGGTGACGGTGACGGTCAGCCCCGGCGGAGTCGCGGCCGTGTGCGTGACGCGGATCTCCGTGCCCAGGCTTCCCTCGCCGGGTTCGAGATGGGGTGTCAGCGCCCGGACGCAGGTCCACTCCATGAGCCCGACCATGAATCCGGTGGCGAACACCTCGGGGAATTCGGCGAATTCCGGGGACTCGGGATAGAGATGCCGCACTGTCTTGTCCGGCGGCACGACATAGCTGTGGGTGAAGATCTCACCGACGCGCAGACCGTCCCTCATCGCCTCTTCCTCGCCGGGGGCATCCGCCCCGTCCTCCCGGTCCCGCGGCACGGCGGCGGACGCCCCAATATGGCACAGCGCGCCGACGGGCGGAAGCGCCCGCCGGGCCTACCCGCCCCAGGCAGGCCGTACGGAGCCGGGACCTCCGGTCACTGCTCGGATTCGCCCTGCTCCACGGTGAGCAGCCGCGCCCACTGCGCTCCGCACCGGCAGTAGGACTCCTCGATGAGTTCACCCCGCTCGGAAACGCCGAGGTCCTTCGTGAGGCGGACGTGCACATGCTGGCTCATGGCGGATGGATCCCTCCCGCACCGGAAATGGTGCGTCCATCTAAAGGAAACGGGGCAAAGAGGGCCACCACCGGTCCACATCACGGACTCGGCGTTCACCTCGCGCAGCATGCGGCGAGCGGAACGTGAGAGAACCGGGTCCGGGCGACCGGGCACGCCGGGGCCCGTCCACCGCGCCGGGAGGAGGCGGCGGACGGGCCCGGCCGGACGGACTGCCGTTCCGGCGGTCAGCCCTTGATCTTCACCCGGCGGCGCCGCTTGGCGTTCTCGGTCTTCGGAATGCGCACGCCGAGCACGCCGTCGGCCAGCTCGGCGGTGATGTTGTCCGTATCGGCGTCCGCCGGCAGGCTCCAGCGGTAGGCGAACCGTCCGTAGCGGCGGCTCTGCTGGCGGAGCACTCCCTTGCGCTCCTTCTCCTCGACCTCACCGCGGACGATCAGCTGGGACTCCATGGCCTCGATCATGATCTGGTCCTTGCCGACCCCGGGGAGCTCCAGGTCCACCGTGTAGCCGTCGTCGCTCTCCTCGATGTCGGCCAGGGGCGACCACATGCCGCTCTCGGCGAGCTCACCGGCCGGGGGGAAGCCGCCGCCGAGCAGCCGGCCCATCCGGTCGTACAGCTCCTCGAACTCGCGGAACGGCCCCCAGCTCGGTGCGGCCGTGCGGTGGCGGACGGGAAGCGTCATTCCGATCATCACCTTTCCTGAAGAGTTATAGGCCCCGGGCAGCCCGGAGACCCCGCGACCTCCGGATGACCGGTATCCCACGAGTCACCCTGTACGCCCCGTTCAATCCCGGTCTCACCCTCACGCCTTCCGGACCCCGGCGCCCGAACCCCGGCGCGCACGACCGGGAACTCATCCCGCAGGGCCCCGGCAGCCGCGCGCCGCGCGGTACCCGGCAGCCCGGGCCGCCGGCCGACCGCGACCGCCCGCTCCGGGACGGCCGGCGGGACAGCGGCTCCGGCTCCGCTAGGCCCGCTCGGCCGACTCGGCCGGGGCCAGGGGAAGGTCCAGCCGGCCACGAATCTCGCGGCGGTACGCTTCCCCGTCGTGCTTCTCCACGGAGCGCAGACGCTCGAGAAAGCCGTCCGTGTCGGACGCCCGGGACGCCTGCCGCCAGAACGGCAACCCCGCTTCGAGTTCCGCCACGAGCTTCCCCGCCGGCCGCTCCGCGCCGGGCAGATCGGCGTCCTTGAGCAGCCGGATGGTCTCGGCCTGCGCCTCGGCCATGCGACCGGCCCACTTCCTGGCACCGGCAAGGTCCTGCCGCGGGCTCTTCACCGGACGGAGCACGGCCTCGGCGTTCAGCGGCTTGAGCGCCGAGAGATAGGCCAGCTGCGCGGGTTCGAGATGGGACGCGTCCCGCCGTACCGACGTGTCGAGTTCGGCCTCGCCCGGACGCGCCACCCAGCACAGCACGGTGCGCCGGCCGGCGTCCCAGTCCCGCTGCTCCGGATAGAAGTAGTAGCTCTGCAGACGGCCGAAGGCCACCGGATCCATCGAGTAGTCGAGGTAGAGCCTCGCGCAGCGCGACCACGCGACCGCCGCGATCTCGTCGCGCCCCGGGAATTCCCTCTCCCCGGCGAGCTCGAAGGTGGCATACACCTCGCCCCGGTGCGAAGCGTCGCACGGGACCAGTTCCACGTTCGCGTCGGCCAGCCGCGGTGTGTCCCGTCCCGGCAGCCAGTCGCCCGGATTGAAGCAGTCACCGACCTCGACCGAGTGGACCGTGGTCCAGCCCCGCTTCGCGACCTCGCCGGTGTCGTCCCGGGCGGGCAGGGTCCAGACCCTGAAGTCGGCCACCGCGACGGCGATACCGACCAGCGCAAGCACCGCCCCGGAAATGGAGATCCCGGCAATCGCAAGGCCCTTGCCCCGCTGCTTCTTTCGGGAAATCTGCACCAGCGCGACGATGCCGAATATCAGACCAAGCGGAGCAAGACACAGCAGTGACGTCACCAGCGCGGTAACCGCCAAGGGATTCAGTGCCGGCGGCGCGGGAGGGGGCATCGGATACCACTGCTGTCCGGGCCCGGGCGGCGGCAGCGGCTGATGTGGATACGCAGGCGGCGGAACGGGCACGAAGAATCAACCTTCCGGTCATTGAGCCCCTTCCCATCCGGTGCGGAGATGGGTGGTGGACCCGGCGGCAGCAGCAGACGAAGCTCCTCGCAGTCGGCTCGTCGACCCGGATCAACCCGCCCGGCCAGAAGATTCGCGTGCTTGTCTACCCATCGGCACTCGGTCTGTCCAGTCCGGGCTGCGGTTCCTCCGAAGCCCCTTGGTCCCCACGCATGGCCTCCCCCCGACGGGAACGCGCCAAGTCGACGCGGTTAACGACCACTTGAAGGACGCGATGCAGGAATCTCCCCGGATATCCGACCGCGACGGGCGGGAGCTCTCCGGTCCGACCGGGGCTCACGGTGCCCGGCCACCGCATCAACGAGCGAGCACACCGCGATCGCGGTGACGAGAAACGCGGCCATCGCCCGCAGCAGCGCGGCCTCGTAGCAGGCCCCGGTGATCCAACGAACAATTCCGTACGCCGACGCCGCGCCTGCCGCCACAGCACAGCCGGTCTCCACCGTGCACACGCAGCACGTACACCGTGAGGAACAACGAAAAGGCGATGCGTTGATCCACATCCGAGTTATTCGATCGCCACGGCCTCCAGGATTCGCGACGAACACATACCCCATGACAAGCAGGCCGATGCCACAGATTCCGGCGAAGAAAAATGGGAACAATCCGGGGTCGCCTGTCTGAACTGCCAGACCCATTGCAGGCCTCCGAATACGGGAGTCGGTGCGGGAGGCCGGAGCCGCCTCCCGCACCCACGAAGGATGAACTGCCCCGGTTCATCCTGAACCGCTCCGGGTCAACGCCCGCATCAGGGCCATGAAGGCAGACGAGTCGGGCTGTACGCCGGATTCTGTCGCCCGGTCGCCTCGCGGCGGCCGGGGAGACGGCCATCCATCTGGGACCGGTGTTGCCACCGGCCTCGTGCGGTCCACCCGCGGACTCGGGCGGGCAGCCCTCGAACGTCCGCGCAGGGACACCGGGGTGTCCCCTCTTGACCTTGCTCCGGGTGGGGTTTACCAAGCTGCCCAGGTCACCCTGGGCACTGGTGGTCTCTTACACCACCGTTTCACCCTTACCGAGGACCGAGATCCCCGGCGGTCTGTTTTCTGTGGCACTTTCCCGCGGGTCACCCCGGGTGGCCGTTAGCCACCACCCTGCCCTGTGGAGTCCGGACGTTCCTCGGGGAGCCCAGTGGGCTCCACGCGGCCGTCCGCCCGGCTCGCCTGCCGTGTCGCCATGGTAGCCGACCAGGCACGTTGCCGTGCCCGGCAGGCGGCCGGCCCTCCACCGCCGCCGTCCGCTGCCCGGCGCCCGAACGTGCCGCGGGTTCCACGGCCGGACCTCTCCGCCGGCGTCTGCGGCTCGGGCCCGTTGTCAGACCCCCCTCCTACTGTGTCCCCCGTGACCGGAGAAGCCGGTCGGAAGCGGTGTCCGGGTGCGGTGTGAGGTGAGTCTCGGTGAGTGATCTCGTGGCAACGTACGGAAAGGCCGGTACGGCGACGGCCAGTGAGGCCGCGGGGCCCGGCGGGCCCGCGGCCGAGGAGCGGCTGGAGCGGCACCGGGTGGAGCTGACCGGCTACTGCTACCGGATGCTGGGCTCGGCGTTCGACGCCGAGGACGCCGTCCAGGAGGTCATGGTCCGCGCCTGGAAGGGCCTCGGCCGCTTCGAGGGCCGCGCGTCGCTCCGCACCTGGCTCTACCGCATCGCCACCAACGTCTGCCTGGATCTTCTGAAGGGGAACAACCGCCGCGCCCGCCCCATGGACCTCTCCTCCCCCCAGCCCGCGAGCACACCGCTTCCCGAGGCCCTGCCGGAGACCGCCTGGGTCGAGCCGGCCCCCGACGGCCGGGTCCTGGAGTCCGGCGGTGACCCGGCCGATGTGGCGGTGGCGCGGGACACGGTCCGGCTGGCCTTCGTGGCCGCGCTCCAGCATCTGCCGCCCCGGCAGCGGGCCGTGCTGATCCTCCGGGAGGTGCTGGCCTGGAAGGCGAGCGAGATCGCGGAGTTGCTGGACACCACGGTCGCCTCGGTCAACAGCGCCCTGCAGCGGGCCCGCTCGACCATCGAGGCCACCGGGGCGGACGCCACCGAGACGGTCCGCCCCCTCGACGAGGAACAGCGGGCCCTGCTGGAGCGCTATGTCGACGCCTTCCAGCGCTACGACCTCGACGCGCTCACCGCCCTGCTCCACGAGGACGCACGCCTCTCCATGCCGCCGTACCCGCTGTGGCTGCGCGGTCACGCCGAGATCCGCGCCTGGATGCTGGGCACCGGAATCGGCTGCCGCGGCTCCCGGCTGCTCCCGGTCACCGCCAACGGCTGCCCCGCCTTCGGCCAGTACCGCCCCGCCGCCGACGGCCACGGCTACGAGCCCTGGGCGCTCCAGGTCATCGAGATCTCAGACGGCCGGATCACCGGGCTCAACGCCTTCCTCGACACCCCGCACCTCTTCCCCCTCTTCGGCCTGCCCCCGCGGCTCGGCCCCGACGGCAGCACCCCGGGCCCCGAGAACGGCATCCAGACCGAGGAGGTGGAGGAGGGCCAGCAGTTCCGGCCCGGCGTTCCGCAGCCGTAACCGGCACCCGAGCCGCCGGGCGGTGAGCCGCAGCCGGGCCAGGGCTTCCACGGTCGCCAGATCGGGCCGGGTGACGGCACCGGCGTCGCAGAGGACGACCGTGAGCGGCCCCTCGTGGCCGGGGACTCCACCGGTCCCCTCACTCCGTCCCAGGAGGCTCTGCAACCGCGTACAGAGCGCGGGTACCTCTCCGCGGGCGACCGTGCCGGGAAGCGTCAGCACGACCGTGCCCGGTGGCCCGCCGGGCGCGGGGCGCGGTCTTCCGGGCGGCCGGCCGTGCCCGGAGGACGCGGCCGGTGACGGATCGGAACGGGGCATCGGCATCCTCCTGTCGCGGGCTTCACAGGAGGACAGACGGCCGGACCATGCGGAACTCATCGGGATCCGCCCCCCCCGGTCCCCGGTCCCGCACCGGCCGGAGCACGGCTCAGACGAAGTCGCCCGTCTCCAGGTCGAAGGAGAAGGGCGCGGGGAGGGTGATGGGCTTCCCGTAGGGCACGGTGCACACCTGCCGGTAGTCGCCCTCCCCCGGCTCGCTGAAGAGCGTCACGGAACACTTCTCACGGTCGACCAGCAGGTAGAGCGGGATACCACCCCGCGCATAGCAGTGGCGCTTGGTCGTGCGGTCGCGGTCGGCGCGGGTCGAGGTCACCTCGACGACCATGGCCACCTCGCCACAGGGCATCCACGCTTCCGCGTCGTCGAACAGCCCCACCCGTGCCTCGGCGAAGGTCAGGTCGGGGATGACATGGTTCTTCACGCACTGTCCGGCGCGGGGGAGCATGAGGCCCTTGTTGCCGGACACGTCCATGTCCACCGCGGAGCGGCGCGCCACCTGCCTGATGATCCGGCTGATGTTCGCTTCATGGGCCCCCTCCGGCGGCGGCGTCACAACGATCTCCCCCTCGATCAGCTCGGCCCGGAAGCCTTCCGGCGTGTCCAGGGCCAAGAAGCCCTCCAGCAGGACTTCTTCCTGCGTGAGCGGCTCGTGTTCATGCGCCATGGCGCTCATGTCACGCACCTTCCCTGTCTCGCCGCCACGGTAGGGAGCGGAGGGGGCCGCATCCCTGCACGAAGGGGTTACTTCCCCCGATCGTGGCACACGCGAACGCCGGGTTGCCACGATCAGCACCGCGCCGGACCGGCCGGGCACAGCCGCGCTTGACCTTGTCGCAGCGTCAACGTTTTGGATGGGTGGCATGCGGATCGGAGAGCTTGCCGCGCTGGCCGGGGTGTCCACCCGGACCGTGCGCCACTACCACCATCTCGGCCTGCTGCCGGAGCCCGGGCGGCGCGCCAACGGCTACCGCGTCTACGCGCTGCGGGACGCGGTGCGGCTCGCGCGGATACGACGGCTGACGGAGCTGGGGCTCGGCCTGGACGAGGTGCGGGACGTCCTCGCGGACGACGCGGGACGGGAGCTGCGCGAGGTGCTGGAGGAGCTGGACGCCGATCTCGCGCGGCAGGAGGCGGCGATCCGCGCCCGGCGCGAGCGTTTGGGGGTGCTGCTGCGGCAGGCCCGGGAGAGTGGCGGCCTGCCGCCGGAGGGGCCGGTCTCCCCGGAGCTGGGCGCCCTGTTCGAGGAGATGGCCCGGGTGTCCGCGGCCCTGCCGGGCCCGGAGTCGCGCACGGCCGCCATGGACCGGGAGGTTCTGGCGCTCCTGGAAACCCCCGGCTCCGGCCCGGAGGAACGGCGCCGGCTGTCGCGGTTCGTCCGCGAGATGGTGGCGGCTCCACAGGCGGCCGAGCGCGCCTACGAGATGTACGCGCTGCTGGACGAGCTGGCGGATGCCGATCCATCGGACCCCCGCGTGGAGCTCGCCGCGCAGGCGCTGGCCGGCTGTCTGCCGCGCGAGGCGATATCCGAGCTGACGGCGGCGGGCGGGCCGCCGGGCGAGGGCGCGGGCGGAGCCCCCGGCGGACCGCCCGAAGGCTTCATGGACGCCCTCTTCGAAAGTCTCGGCCCCGCCCGGGCGGCGGCGCTGCGGCGGGCGATGACTCTTCTCACCGAGCGGAAGGAACAGACATGAACGGGGACGGCACGGGTGGAGCGGCGGCTCCGGCCTCGGAGAGAGCGGACGGCGGCCGGACCGTGCGGTGGCGGCGGTGGGGTGCGGGCACCGTCGTGGTGGGCGAGGTGACGGTCCTGGTGTGCCTCGTCGCCGGGGTGCGGTTTCCGTGGCCGGTGGTGCTCGCCGTCGAAGCGCTGGTTCTCACAGCGCTCACCGCGGGGGTGGTCGTGACGGCCCGCCGCTACCGTCGGGCCCGTCGCGCCGGGGAGGAGCGCGGCCCCGCCCTGCGCCGGGCCGTACGGCAGGTGGTGCCTCCGCTCGCGCGGCGGCTGGTGGCGCACGAGGCGCGGGCGATGGTGAGCCTGGTGCTCTGGGCGGCCCGGCGGAGCCACGGAGTGGGCCCGGGCGCCCGGGCCGTCGGTTACGCCCGGTGCCAGGCTCCGATGATGTTCCTGCTGACGCTCGCCTCCGTCATCGAGACGGTGGTGCTGGCGCTGGTCGTCCCCTGGCCCGTTGTCCACACGGTTCTGCTGGTGCTGGGGCTGTACGGGGTGCTGATGATGGTGGGGCTGCACGCCTACTGTCACCCGTCCCCATGTGGTCGGTGCGGACGGCTCACTCCGTGTCCGCTACGGCGCGCTCTTCGATCTGCGGATACCGGCGGGACTGATCGCCTCGGTCCGCTACGAGAGGCGGTACACGGACGGCCGGCTGCTGCGGGTCGGCGATGCCGGTGACCTGGACCTGATCGTGGACAGCCAGACCTCCGTCACAGTGGAGCTGACCGCGCCGGTGACGGCCGTGCGGCCTTTCGGAAAGCCGGTCCGGGCCCGGCTCATACGGTTCCACGCGGACGATCCACGGGCGGCGGTGGCCGCGCTCCGGCCAAGGGGCGCCACGGAGGGTGAACGCGCGGCCGTGACCCCCGCCCGGGGCGCGGCGGCCCCGGAGCGACCGCCGGTCCCGGCGCCCGCCGGGTCTCCGGCTCCGGACTCCGGCTCCGGCTCCGGCTCCGGCTCCGGCTCCGGCTCCGGCTGAAGGGGAAACAGCCCAGGAGGCCGGGGTGGTCACGGCAATGAGTCCCGCCCGGGACCCGACCGAGGCCGAACCGATCCCCGGCCGAGGTGCGAACAGAGGGTGAGCCAGGGCAGGCTTGCGCCATGGACTACATACGCCTCGAAGCGTGGGTCGGCGGGGAATGGCTCCCGGTGGAGGCCGTCAGCGTGACCGACGGGGAGTCCGAAGGCGAGTCCTTGTCCCTCTCGTTCGCCCCGCAGCAGACGGAGGCCGGCTACCGGACGCTGATCTGGGAGCCCCTGGAGTGTTTCCTCCGGGAGTACCGGGAGGAGCCGATCGTGCTGGTACCGGCGGGCAACCAACTGCCGGTGATGTTCGGGCCCGGGGCGGCCGGGCCCTTCCGGCTCGGCCGGACATCCGGGGGCTGACCCGGGCGTGTGGTCCGGCCTCTCCAGCGGGCCGCACCGCTCCGGACATCCCGCGCGCCCCGTGGCCGGCCCGGCCCCGTGGCGACACCGGTGCTTGGCCGCCGCCCGGCTCCGGGGTCCCGGCGGGGGCGTTCGGGACGGGTTCTAAGCTCGGATCGGAGCCGGTCGTTCCGTTGCGGGGATACCCGGCCGGTTCCGTGACCATCCGTAGCCGTATCCGCCCCGCTGCCGTGAGTCCCTGCGAGGAGTTCCGCCGTGCTCGTGCTGTTGCCGCCGTCCGAAGGTAAGGCCGCGGGCGGGTCCGGCGGCCCGCTGGACCTGGACTCGCTGTCGCTGCCGGGGCTCTCGGCGGCCCGCGGCGAGGTGCTGCGCGAGCTGGTGGAGCTGTGCGGGGCGGACGAGGAGAAGGCCCGCACCGTCCTGGGGATAGGCGAAGGGCTGCGGGGCGAGGTCGCGAAGAACGCCGCTCTGCTGACCGCCGGGACCCGGCCGGCGGGCGAGATCTACACCGGCGTCCTCTACGACGCCCTGGGTCTCGCCTCCCTGGACGCCGCCGCCCGGGCCCGGGCGGAGCGGACCCTGCTGGTGTTCTCGGGGCTCTGGGGCGCGCTGCGGACCGGCGACCAGATCCCGTCCTACCGGTGTTCGATGGGGGTGAAGCTGCCCGGCCTGGGGGCGCTGGGGGCGTACTGGCGCGGCCCGATGGCGGAGGTGCTGCCGGAGGCCGCCGGTGAGGGCCTGGTCCTCGACCTCCGCTCGGCGGCGTATGCCACGGCCTGGAAGCCGAAGGGCGCGGTGGCGGAGCGGACCGCCACGGTCCGGGTGCTGCACTCGAAGACCGTGAAGGAGGTGGAGAAGCGCTCCGTGGTGAGTCACTTCAACAAGGCCACCAAGGGCAGGATCGTCCGGGATCTGCTGGTCGCGGGCGTGGAGCCCGCGCACCCGGCCGAACTGGCCGATGCGCTGCGCGAGCTGGGCCACACCGTCGAAGTGCAGCCGGCACCGAAGGCGGGCAGAACCGGCAGGCCCTGGGCCCTGGACGTGATCGTCACCGACGTGCACTGAGCGGCACGCCCGGCACGGGCAGCGCCACCCGGCCCCGCCCGGCCCCGCGCCCAGCGCTGTCCGGCCGCCGGCAGCGAGGCGGACCCCCGGGGGGAAGCCGGGCGGGCCCGCCCCGGTGCGGGTCAGCGGAGGTGGCCGGTGTCGTTCAGCAGGCGCAGGGAGGCGTTGCCGTCGGCGTAGTACGCCACCACGGACAGGGAGGCCGGGGACAGCTCCATGCGGAAGAGCGATTCCGGGGGCGCCCCCAGCGCCAGCCGGACCAGGGTCTTGACCGGCGTGACATGCGTGACGAGCAGAACGGTGCGGCCCGCGTGGCGCGCGATGAGCTTGTCGCGGGAGCGGGCCACCCGGCGGGCGACCGTCTCGAAGCTCTCCCCGCCGCCCGTGGGCTCGGCCCGGGGTGAGGCGAGCCAGGCGTCGAGGTCCTCCGGGTAGCGGTCGCGCACCTCGGCGAAGGACAGGCCCTCCCAGGCGCCGAAGTCCGTCTCGCGCAGGCCCTCGTCGACCCGGATGTCGAGCCCCGTCCGGGCGGCCACGGTCTCCGCCGTCTCGCGGCAGCGCCGCAGCGGGGAACTGACGATCGCCTGGACAGTGCCGCGCGCGGCGAGGACCGCCGCCGTGGCCTCGGCCTGCCGGCGGCCGGCCGGTGACAGCCCGGGGTCGGAGCCGCCGCTGCCGGAGAAGCGCTTCTCCGGGGTGAGGGCGGTCTCGCCGTGCCGCAGCAGGACGAAGGTGGCGGGGGCACCGAGGTCGGCGGGGGCCGCCCAGCCGGCCGGCGGGACGGCGGGTGCGGCGGCCCGCCCGGCCGGGGCGGGCGCCCCGGCCCGATCGGACAGCTCTTCCAGTTCCTCGGGTTCGGCGGAGTCGGCGACGGCCTCCGGCCGGGGTCCGGCGTCGAGGGCCGCCGTGGAGAGCGAGGGCTTCCAGCGCTCGCCGCGCTTGCCCGCGTCCATGGCCTCGTTGGCGAGCCGGTCGGCGTGCTTGTTCTTCTCCCGGGGGATCCAGGTGTAGCTGACCTGCCCGGGGGTGGGGAATATCGTCTTGGCCTCGGCCGCCAGGGGCCGCATGTCCGGATGCTTGATCTTCCAGCGGCCGGACATCTGCTCGACGACGAGCTTGGAATCCATCCGCACCTGGATCTCGGCGTCCGGGTCCAGGGTGCGCGCGGCCCGCAGTCCGGCGATGAGACCCCGGTACTCGGCCACGTTGTTGGTCGCCGTGCCGATGAACTCGGCCGCCTCGGCGAGGGGTTCGCCGGTGGCCGCGTCCAGGACCACCGCGCCGTAGCCGGCGGGGCCCGGATTGCCCCGGGAGCCGCCGTCGGCCTCGACGATGAAGCGCCGCTTGCGTCCGCTCATCGCCTCTACAGCCCCGAGTCGGGCGTACGGACCAGGATGCGGCCGCAGTTCTCGCAGCGCAGCACCTGGTCGGGCGCCGCAGCGCGGACGTCGTTGACCTCGGTGATGTTGAGCTCCAGCCGGCAGCCCTCGCAGCGCCGCTGGTGGAGCCGGGCCGCGCCGACCCCGCCCTGCTGGACGCGGAGCTTCTCGTAGAGCTTCATCAGATCGGCCGGTACGGAGGCGGAGACCACCTCGCGTTCCTTGGTGAGGCTCGCGACCTCCTGGTCGAGCTCCGCCACGGCGTTGTCCCGGCGGGTGGCGGCGTCGGTGAGCTTGGCCTCCACGGACTCGACGCGCCCGGCCAGTTCCCGGGCCCGCTCCTGCGCGGACTCCCGGCGCTCCATGATCTCCAGGACGACGTCCTCCAGGTCGCCCTGGCGCTTGGCGAGCGAGACGATCTCGTGCTGGAGGTTCTCCAGGTCCCTGGGCGAGGTGACGGCGCCGGAGTCGAGCCGCTGCTGGTCCCGGGCGGCGCGCTGGCGCACCTGGTCGACGTCCTGCTCCGCCTTGGTCTGCTCGCGGGCGGTGTCGCTCTCCTCGGTCTGGGCGGCGACCAGCAGGTCGCGCAGCTGCGCGAGGTCGGCTTCGAGGGTCTGGATCTCGGCGTGCTCCGGCAGCGTCCTGCGCTTGTGCGCGAGCTGCGAGAGCCGGACGTCGAGGGCCTGGACGTCGAGAAGGCGGATCTGGTCGGCGGGCTCGGCGTTCAGTTCGGGGCTCCCGGGATGTCGGTGGAAGGGTCGGCGGACGCCGCGTGGGCGGTCCAGGGGTCGGTGACCGTACGGGAGACGTGGGTGCGCAGGTCCCACCCGTGGCGGTCGGAGATCTCGTCGAGCTGGGCGGCGGCCTGCTCGGTCCAGGGCCACTCGGTGGCCCAGTGCGCGGCGTCCAGCAGCGCCGGTCCGCGCCCGGAGTGCAGGGCGTGTTCGCGCGCCTCGGACGCCGGGTGGTGCCGCAGGTCGGCGGTGAGGTAGGCGTCGGCGCCCGCGCGCCGCACGTCGGCGAACAGGCTGTCGCCGGAGCCGCCGCAGACCGCGACGGTGCGGATCACGCGGCCCGGCTCACCGGCGGCCCGGATGCCCTGCGCGGTGGCGGGCAGCCGGGCGGCGGCGCGGCCGGCGAGCTCGGCGAGGGTCTCCGGCTCGTCGAGCTCGCAGATCCGGCCGAGGCCGCGGCGGCCCTCGGGGTCGGACGGATCGGGCACGAGCGGGCCGGTGATCCGCAGGTCCAGCGCGCCGGCGAGGGCGTCGGAGACACCGGGGTCGGCGCGGTCCGCGTTGGTGTGGGCCACGTGCAGCGCCACGGAGTTGCGGATCAGGGTGTGCACGACGCGGCCCTTGAAGGTGGTGGCCGCGACCGTCGTCGTCCCGCGCAGATAGAGCGGGTGGTGGGTGACGAGCAGATCGGCGCCGAGCCGTACGGCCTCGTCGGCGACCTCCTGCACCGGGTCGACGGCGAACAGCACGCGCCGGACGGGGGCGTCGGGGTCTCCGCAGACGGTCCCGACGGCGTCCCACTCCTCGGCCCGCTCGGGGGGCCAGAGGGCGTCGAGCGCGGCGATGACTTCAGACAGTGCGGGCACGGGCAAAGGCTACCCGCACCCGGACCCGGCAGACCCGCCCCGGGCCCCTGCCCGGGCCCTCCCCGGGCGGACCCGCCGGTGCCCCGCCGCCCCGGGCCCGGCCGGTATCCGCACAACCGGCGAGCGACGGCAGCACATCTGTGCCCCTCCGCTCAGCCGGTTCGGGGGAACGCCACCCGTACGCATGAAGCACCCCGGCTCCATGGGGCCGTTCCGGCGGACGAAACCCAGTATCGGTAACCGGAGGTGACCGAGCATGACGGCTTGTGTCCTGGAGACCGCCGTGGACGATGACACGGCACCGGCAAGACCCCCGGCCCCCGCCCCGGCGGAGGCCCCGGCGCTCACCATCGCCGCGGACGGTTCGTACGCCGCCCGGCTGCTGCCGGACCCCGACGGCGGCCTGTTCGCGGAGCGGTGGACCCTGGGCGGCCCGGAGCCCTACGCCGTACGGCTGCCCGGCGTCCGCCCGGAGGAGCCGGGCAGCGAGGTACTGCCACTGGCGGACGGGCGGGTGCTGATCCGGCGCCGCCTGGAGGGGCGGCACGCCCTCGCGCTGCTCTACCCGGCCGGCCCCGTCACGGGCGAGCAGCCCGCCGGCTCGGTCGGCCGCGAGCGGCTGCGGCTGCTCCCGCCCGCGCCCGACGGCGTCACCGCCTACGCGCTGGCGCCCGGCGAGCGGTCCACGGAACTGTGGCGCGTGCACGGCGGACCCGCCGGGCCGGAGCGCGTCACCGAGATCCCCGGCCGCTGCTCGGGCGGCGCCTGGCTCGACCGCGACGGCCACCTGCTGGCCCTGGACCGGACGGTGGACGGCCGCACCAAGACGATCACCGTCCATCTGCGGCACCGCGGCGAGACGAGCCCGCTGCTCCGGATCACGGAGGACAGCGACGACCGGCTGCTGCTCGCCGACCCGGACAGCGGTCTGCTGCTGCTGCGGTCGAACGCGCCGGGGCACGACCGGCTGGGCTGGGGCGTGCTCGGCAGCGCCCGCCCGGCGCGCTTCCCCGGCGCGCTGCTGTACGGGGCCGGTGGCCCGGCCCGGCCGCCCGGCGGCACCTCCGCGGAGGGGGCCTCCGCGGACGGCACTCGCGCGGACGGCACTCGCGCGGACGGCGGGGCGGGCCGAGCGGGAAGCGGCGGCGGAGCGGCCGCGGCGGCCGGCACCGCGCCGGTCCCCTTCGCGGTGCAGCCCGGCCAGACGCTGCTGCCCGAGCACTGCGGGGTGGCCCTGCGGATCGACGGCCCGGACGGCCCCCGGGTGGGGGTGTGGCGGCCCTCCGAGGGCCGGCTGCGCCTGCTCACGGCGCCGCGGGGCTGGCTGGCGGGCACCGGGCTGTGGACGGCGGAGGGGGAACTCCGGCTGCCGTACGCCACGGCGGACGTGCCCTGCGGCCTGGCCCGGGTGCCCCTGCCCGCCACCGCACCGCTCCTCCGCCCGGCCCGGGTGCCCCGGATGGCCTTCCGGATGATCTCCCGGAGGGACCTCCGGGCGGCTGCGGCGAGGGCTTCGGACACGCTGCCCGGAGCGGGCACGTCACCGGGGGCGCCACCGGCCGGAGCAGCCGGCCCGCCGCCGGGAGAGCCGGCACCGCCGACCGGCGGAGGGGGCGGCGCACCGGGCGCCGGCGACCCGTCAACAGGCTTGTCATGGGAGCGTGCCGGGTCCGCGCCCGGCGGAACCCCGTCCGTCCCGCGCCCGGTCCCCCTGCGGGAGATGCCGACGGCGTGTCCCGGCACCTCCGGGCGAGTCCATGACAGGGGTCCGGGATAAACTCCGGTGGGGGTCGGCGCCCGTCCACGACCGGTGCGCCACAGGGGACTTGGCATGACCGGCAGGCGTCTCATGCCGTGGTCGCGGTCGCGGGCCCCGGACACAGCACACAGTCAGTCAACGGGGTGAACCACCGACATGTCCGAAACACAGACCGAGACCATCGCGGCCCGCCCGCGCACGGGAACCGTCCAGACCTCATCCGGCCCGGGGAAGCACCGGGGACCGGCCGCGTCCGAGGACGCCACGGCCCCCGCACGCGGCAGGCACCGCCGCCCGGCGCCGGAACGCGACGCCTGACCGGTCCTTCCGGCAGAAACCGAACGGCTGTGGCCGCCGGCGACCCCGGCGGCCACAGCCGCGTCCGGGGACGGAGTCCCGGCGGCCACCGGCACGGAGCCGGGTGCCGGGGAGCAGGGGACGTCGTTGCTGCCGTCCGCGCCCCCGCGCGTCACCACCGCCCGCACCCGCCCGCCGGACGGGTTCCGGGAACGGCGCCCAGTGGCGTCAGGGGCTTTCCCGCTCGTTCGCTTCCCCCGCCCCCGCCCCCGCTACCGCCCGGGCGCGGCGGCGGCCCAGCAGGGCGCATCCCGCGATCACCGAGCCGATGGCGATGACCCTGGCGGCCTGGTGATAGCCCTGCGCCACCTCGTCCGGAGTTCCGGGCAGGCCGAGGAAGACCCACGCCACGGCGACGCTCCCCACGACGATCAGTGCGGCAGCCCCCCACGTGCCCGTCCCCGCCCACCAGGGCTCCACGGGGCGGACCCGCTCGTCGGTCCGTTCAACATCCTTGCCGGTCACGATCGTTCTCCCGTGCGTGGGGGGCTGGTCACGAGAGAGGACGCCGGCCCGGCGGTGCCCGGTTCTCACCGGGCCCAATTCTCCGGCTCGCAGCGCGAGCTCGTCGAGCCGACCCCGCACGGGCCTGCGGGCCGCGGACACACCGGCCCCGCCGCGGCGACGGCCGGCGTCGTCCGTGGCCCGCGGTTCACCACACCGGCTGCCGTTGGGGTCCGCAGACCCGCCGGCTCCTCAGGTGCGCAGGTAGGAGGCCCCGTTGAGGTCCAGCACCGTGCCCGAGGACCATTCCGCCTCGGGTGAGGCGAGCCAGCGGACCGCCGCCGCGATCTCGTCCGGGTCCGCGACCCGGCCGTAGGGGCTCTGGGCGAGGATGGCCGCGCCCTCCGGGCCGGTCAGCCGGTGCGCGACCCGTTCCGTGCCGATGAACCCGGGCGCCACCGAGGCGACCGCGATGCCGTACGGGGCGAGCGCGACCGCCAGGGACTGGCCGAGCGCGTGCACCGCGGCCTTCGTCGCCCCGTACGCCGGGTGGTCGGGCTCACCGCGGAAGGCTCCCCGGGATCCGATGTTGACGATCCGTCCGCCCGTGCCCTGCTCGATCATCCACCGCGCGGCGCTGTGGGAGACATGGGCGGTGGCGAGCAGGTTGACGTCCACATGGCGGCGCCACGCCTCGGCCCATGCGGTGAAGCCGGTGGAGGCCGGCGGGTGCGGGGTGTTGACGGCCGCGTTGTTGACGAGGACGTCGAGGCCGCCCAGCGCCTCACGGGCCGCGTCGGCCAGCCCGGCCGCCGCGCCGGGGTCGGCCAGATCGGCGCCCAGCAGCGCGTGGCCGTCCCCGTCGAGAGCGGCGAGGGTCCGCTCCGCCTCCGCGCGCCGGGACCCGTAGTGGACCGCGACCCGGTCGCCGTTCGCGGCGAACACCCGGGCGAGCGCCCGGCCGAGTCCGCGCGAGGCACCGGTCACCAGCACCCGGCGCCCCCGGGCCGGGAACGGCGGTACGGCGGGCAGGGCGGCGGGCCCGGTCGCGGAGGCGGGCTCCGCACCGGCGGCGCCGTTCGTTCCCGGGCCCGTGCCGGGCTTCCCTCCGGGACCGGGCTTCTCTCCGGGACCGGGGTTCTCTCCGGGACCGGGGTTCGCGGACGGGTGGTTGGCGGCGGTCATGGCGTAACCACTTCCTCACTCTGCCGGCGTTCCGTGACGGGGCGGCTGCCGGCTCCGCTTCCGCGCCCCGCACCGCCCCGCACCGGACCGCCCGGGGCGGGCCCCACCCTATGAGCGTCCCGGCCGGCCCCGTCCCGGTCACCCCGGCCGAACGGGGCTCCGGGCAACGCGGCCCGTGCCCGGTCCGGACGCGGCGGGTGCGCGGGCCCCGGGGCAGCGGCCCCGCCCGCTCCCCTGTACGCCGCCCCCGCCCGTCTCCCGGCGCGGGCCGTCGGGCAGCATGGGGGTCTCCGCCGGCTCCGCCCGCCGTTCCCGGGCGGCCGGGCGCCCGGTACCGGAGGAGAGACCCTGCCCCGGAACGGCGGCCGGGGCCGCGCGGTCCGTCCCGCCGCCCCCGGCCGGCCGCACGGACCGCCCCGCCGACCAGCGACAAGAAGGACAGCCATGGCCCCCCAGCCCCAGCAGGCGACGACCGCCCGGCCCGCCCCGGAGGTGCTGGCCGCGTTCGAGGCGGCCAAGGGCTTCATGCCCGTCGACGAGGGGCTCGCCCTGTACGCCGCCGCCGTGGAGGCGGCCGGGCTCGGGCTGCCGCTGCTGGAGGTCGGCACCTACTGCGGCCGGTCCACCATCCTGCTGGCCGCCGCCGCCCGGGACGCCGGCACCGTCGCCGTGACCGTGGACCACCACCGCGGCTCGGAGGAGCAGCAGCCCGGCTGGGAGTACCACGACGCCGGCCTGGTGGACCCGGAGGTGGGCCGGATGGACACCCTTCCCGTCTTCCGCCGCACCCTGTACGCGGCCGGGCTGGAGGACCACGTCGTCGCGGTCGTCGGCCGCTCGCCGCAGGTGGCGCGGGTCTGGGGGCGGCCGCTGGGGCTGGTCTTCGTCGACGGCGGCCACACCGACGAGCACGCGACCGCCGACTACGAGGGCTGGACCCCGCATCTGCCGCCCGGCGGGCTGCTGCTCATCCACGACGTCTTCGCCGATCCGGCCGACGGCGGCCAGGCCCCGTACCGGATCTACCGCCGCGCCCTGGAGTCCGGGGACTTCACCGAGGTGTCCTCCACCGGCTCCCTGCATGTGCTGCGCCGTACGGGCGCGGAGAGCTGACCCCCGCCGATAGCATCGCCGACGTGTCGAACGGCAACTCTTTCGCACGGCCCCGCCGGGCCCGCCGCCGCGCGCTGATCGGGCTGTCCGTGCTGGTGCCCGCCGGTGTGGCCGGATGGCTGGTCTGGCAGTCGGCGGCCGGCGGCCCGGTCGAGGGCGCCCGCGGGGGCGGCGCGACGGCGGGACGGCCGCACGGCGGGGTCACCCCGGCGCCGTCCGCGGAACCGGGCCCGGGGGCACCGGCGCCCTCGGCGAGCGGCGGGAACGGCGCCGGGTCCGGTGACCGGGACGGGCCGCTGGCCGGCAAGGTCGTCGTCATCGATCCCGGGCACAACCCCGGCAACCGCGACCACCCGCGCGAGATCGCCCGGACCGTCGACATCGGCACCCGGCGCAAGGAGTGCGACACCACCGGGACGGCCACCGGCTCCGGTTACGCCGAGGCCGAGTTCACCCTGGACGTCGCCCGCAGAATCCGCACGCTGCTCGAACAGCGCGGCGCCGAGGTCGTGCTGACCCAGGACGGTGACCGCCCGTACGGGCCCTGTATCGACGAGCGCGCCGAGATCGGCAACGAGGCGGGCGCCGACGCCGTCGTCTCCGTCCACGCCGACGGTGCCCCGGCCGGCGCCCGGGGCTTCCATGTGATCCTCCCGGGCCGGGTCCGGGAGGGCCGGGCGGACACCGCCGCGATCACCAAGCCCTCCCGCGAACTGGGCGAGCACGTCGCCGGCGCGTACGCCCGGGAGACCGGTTTCCGGCCCGCGGATTACCTCGGCGGCGGCACCGGCTTGGATGTACGCTCCGACCTCGGCGGGCTCAACCTCTCCACGGTCCCCAAGGTGTTCGTCGAGTGCGGCAACATGCGGAACGCGCGCGACGCCGGGCAGTTCACCAGCGCGCGGTGGCGCGGGCGCGCGGCCCGGGGGATCGCGGACGGCGTGGAGTCCTTCCTGACGACGTGAACGGCACCGCCCATGGCCCTCCCCGGCCGCCCTGGAGAAGGGGGAGAGCCGGGCCGAACGGGGAAACGGGGGAGGAAACGGGGAAAGCGGGGAAAGCGCACGTCATGGTGACCCGCTGTCACACCCGGCACCACAGGGCGATTTGTCCGTCCGTACGATGGGGGGCCACCCCCGCGCCAGGCCACCCGCGCACCGGCGGCAGCAACCACACTCACGAGACGACGAAGGACCTTACGTGAACATCCGCTCCCTCACTCGAGGCGACGGCGTGGTGATCGGAGCAGCGGTGTTGCTGTTCATCGCCTCGTTCCTGAATTACTACTCCGTGGACTGCGAAGGCGAGTTCTGCGACCAGGCCGAGAAGAATCTCCCCAGCGCCTGGGACATGGACCAGCTCCCGCTGGCCCTGCCCGCCATCTTCCTGCTCGGCCTGATCGCGACCGGCCTGCTGATCGCGGGCCGTTTCCAGCCGCAGGGCCGCAAGGTCCTCGGGCTCTCCCTCGGCGAGTGGGGCACCGGGCTGGCGCTGGCGACCGCCTGGAACTCCGCCTGGGGCCTCGTGACGCCGGACGGCCCGTCCGTCGGCCTCGGCGCGATCCTCGCGCTGCTCGGCGGGCTCGCGCTGGCCGCCGGCGCCCTGCTGCCGAGCCGGGTGCCCGCCCTCCAGGCGTCCCTGCTGGGCGCCCCGAAGCCGCAGGCCCCCACCCCGTACGGGGCCGGACCGGGCGCCCCGGCCCCGGGCGGCTACGGCTACCCGGGCGGCCAGCAGCAGCAGCCGCAGGGCTACGGCTACCCGGGCCCGGCGGGACAGCCCGGCCCCGGCGGGCAGCAGCCGTCGTACGGCGGCCAGCCGCAGGCGGGGGCCCCGGCGCCCGGCCCGCAGGCCGGCCCGCCGGCGCAGGGTGGGGGCGACTTCTCCCCGTTCTGGTTCGCGGTGCCCGTGGCCCGCCCGCTGTACGCGGAGGACGGCTCCCCGACGCCGATCGCCGAACTGGCGCCCGGCACCTGGTACCTGGCGGTCGAGCAGCGCGGTCAGGCGCTCGTCGCGCAGACCCAGGACGGCCGGCGCGGCGTCCTGCAGGACACCTCCGGCATCCAGCGCGGCTGATCCCGGCGCCGCCCGGCCCTTCACGGCACCGTCTCGTGCCGCACGGTGCCGGGCACGGTGGTTTCCCCGGCCCCCGCTCCCCTGTTCCGTCCGTCCCGTCACCGGGGCGTCCGGGAGGGCGGGGGCCGCGGTCGTCCACGGGGTGTTCCGCGCCTCGTACCGGGCTCGCGCGGGTCCGGCGGCCCCAGTGCACCCGGCAGCCCCGGCGGGCCCACCCGTCCGGTACCGGACTTGACGGTTCCGGCTGTTCCGTACCGCTCGCGCCCCGGAGGGGTTTCCGTGGCATGAACGGGGCAATACGCGCTGCATGAGCCCTTACCGACGTTCAGGCGGCAGTACCGCGGCCGCGGCGATCCGGCTGGTGGCGAATGTGGCCGCGGGAATCCTGGTCCTGTGGATCATCATGTATCTGCTCGACGCGAACCGGGCGAACGACCTGGTGAACTTCGTCCAGAACGCGGCCCACTGGCTGGCCGGATGGTCCCGCGACCTCTTCACGATGGATCTCGACTGGCTGCGCGTGGTGCTGAACTACGGGCTGCCGGCGGTGGTGTACCTCGCCATCGGGCACGCCCTGGCGGCCCGTATGCCGCGCGGGGCCTGACCCCCGGCCGGGCTCGCACGGCAGGGCAGGGCACACGGCCCCGCCCGGCGCGAGCCCGGCGGTCCCGCAGCCGTCCGGCCGGGGACCCCGCCGCGACCGGGGTTCCCGGCCGGATGCCGGACCGGCGGCTCCCGGCGGCTCCTCCGCCGCCACAGCCGGTCCCGCCTCAGCAGCAGTCCGGGTCCAGCCCGGCGGGCAGCCGTTCGCCGCCGAAGACGGCCGTCGTCGCCTCGTCGCCTCCGAGGGCGGCCACGGCCAGGAGCACCGAGCCGGCCGTCCAGGTCGTCTGCTCCTCCGGCCAGAAGGCGGCGTCCTCGTAGACGTAGCCCGTCCAGTACATGCCCTCGCCGTCCCGGAGACGGCCGATCCAGCGGAGGATGTCCACGGCGCGGTCCGACTCCCCCATGGCCCAGAGGGCGAGCGCCAGTTCGGCGCTCTCGCCGCCGGTGACCCACGGGTTCGGCAGCACACAGCGGACGCCGAGGCCGGGGACCACGAACGCGTCCCAGCCCTCCTCGATGCGCTCCTTGGCCGCGGTGCCGGTCAGCGCCCCGCCGAGGATCGGGTAGTACCAGTCCATGGAGTAGCGGGACTTGTCCAGGAACCGCTCCGGGTGGTGCCGGATGGCGTGGGCGAGCAGTCCGGTCGCCAGCTCCCAGTCGGGCTGCGGGTCCTCGCGCTGCTCGGCGATGGCCAGGGCGCAGCGCAACGCCTGGTGGATGGAGGAGCAGCCGGTGAGCAGCGCGTCGGTGACGGCCGCTCCGGCGTCGCCGTCGCGCTCCGGGGCCTCGCGCTTCCAGCCGATCTGCCCGCCGGGCTGCTGGAGGGCGAGGACGAACTCGACGGCGGCGTAGACGGTGGGCCACATCCGGTCGAGGAAGATCTCGTCGCCGGTGGAGAGGTAGTGGTGCCAGACGCCCACGGCGACATAGGCGACGAAGTTGGTCTCCCGGCCGCGGTCGGTGGGTGCCGCCGCGTCGCCGTCGGCGTAGGCCGCGTACCAGGAGCCGTCCGGCAGCTGGTGGTCGGCCAGCCAGCGGTAGGCGGCCTCGGCGCGCTCGTGTTCGCCCGCGGCGTCGAGGGCCATGGCGGCCTCGACGTGGTCCCAGGGGTCGAGGTGGTGGCCGCGGAACCACGGGATGGCGCCGTCCTCGCGCTGGTGGGCGAGGATGCCGGCCACGGTGGCGGCGGCCTGCTCGGCGGTGAGGACCCCGGGCAGGACCAGGCGTTCGGTGCGGCCGGGGCTGGTCACGCCCGGCCCTCGGCGGTTGCGTCGGTGGCCGCGTCGACGGGGCCGGGGTCCGGGAGCCGCGGCTTGGTGGCGTAGACGACGAAGCTCTTGCCGATCAGCGGGTCGAGGGCGCGTTCGGCGACCCGGGTGAGCAGCGGCTTCTTCATGATGTCCCAGACCAGCAGCTTGTGGTAAGCGCGGACGGGCAGTGCCTTGTCGTTGTCGACGCCGAAGGCGCATTTCAGCCACCAGTAGGGCGAGTGCAGCCCGTGCGCGTGGTGGCTGCCGTAGGGGCGCAGCCCGGCCTCGCGGATCCTGCGGACCAGTTCCCCGGCGCGGTAGATGCGGATGTGGCCGCCCTCGACCTCGTGGTACGCGTCGGAGAGCGCCCAGCAGACCTTCTCCGGCCCGTAGCGGGGGACGGTCACGGCGATCCGGCCGCCGGGCCGGAGGACGCGGACCATCTCGGCGAGCACACCCTTGTCGTCGGGGATGTGTTCCATCACCTCGGAGATGATGACGACGTCGAAGCTGTCGTCGGGGAAGGGCAGTGCCAGCGCGTCGCCCTCCATGGCGGTGGCGGTGGCGCCGGCCGGGGCCTCGCCCGCCTCCTTCATGGCGGCGAACCAGGTGGCGACCTCGCGGATCTCCTCGGTGTTGCGGTCGAGCGCCACGACGTGCGCGCCCCGGCGGTAGCACTCGAAGGCGTGCCGGCCCGCGCCGCAGCCGAGATCGAGCACGCGGTCGCCCGCGGCCAGCGGGAACCGGGAAAAGTCGACGGTCAGCACTCGGGGTCTGCCTCTTTCGGTCGGGGGTGCGTCCGGTCCGGCCGGCCGGGCGGACGGCCGGTGGAGGGGGCGGTGGGGGCGGCGGCTCCGGCCGGGAGGGCGGCGCCCTGCCGCTCCACGGCCCGCCGGTAGTGCTCGACGGTGCCGCGGGCGGCGCGGGCCCAGGTGAAGCGGGAGAGCACGCGTTCCCGGCCGGCGTGGCCGAGGCGGCGGCGCAGCGCGGGGCCGTCGTGGGGGTCGAGGAGCCGGCCGAGCGCGGCGGCGAGGGCTCCGGCGTCGCCCGGCGGTACGGCCAGGCAGGTCTCGCCGTCCTCGCCCGCGACCTCGGGGATGGCCCCGCCGGTGGTGGCGACCAGCGGGGTGCCGGTGGCCATGGCCTCGGCGGCGGGCAGCGAGAAGCCCTCGTAGAGGGAGGGCACGCAGGCGATCTGGGCGCCGCGCACGAGGTCGGCCAGTTCGGTGTCGCTGATGCCCTTGACGAACTCGACGGCGTCGGCGAGGCCGTAGCGCTCGATGGCGGCGGCGACGGGCCCGTCCTCGGCACGCTTGCCGACGACGACCAGATGGGCGCCGGGGTGCTCGGTGCGGAGCTTGGCGAGCGCCTCGACGAGGTGCACCAGGCCCTTGAGGGGGACGTCGGCGCTGGAGGTGGTGACGATCCGGCCGGGGATCTCGGGGACGGAGGGGTCCGGGGAGAACAGTTCGGTGTCGGCGCCGATGTGGACGACGTGGATGCGGTCCCCGGGCACGCCGAGGTGTTCCACGATCTCGTCGCGGGAGGTGCCGGAGACGGTCAGCACGGACGGCAGCCGGCGGGCGACGCGCTTCTGCATGCGGGTGAAGCCGTACCAGCGGCGGACGGAGGCGCGGCGCCAGGGCCCGGTGGCGGCGTCGAGATCGAGCCGCCGGTCCACGGTGATGGGGTGGTGGACGGTGGTGACGAGCGGGGCGCCGAGCCGGGCGGGGCCGCCGAGCAGGCCGTAGCCGAGGGTCTGGTTGTCGTGGATGACGTCGAACGCGCCCCGGCGGGCCGCGAGATGGCGGCGGGCGCGGAGGCTGAAGGTGAGCGGTTCGGGGAAGCCGCCGGTCCACATGGTGGCCACTTCCAGGGCGTCGATCCAGTCGCGGTACTCGCCGGGCCCCGGGGTGCGGAACGGGTCGGGCTGCCGGTAGAGGTCGAGGCTGGGCAGTTCGGTGAGGCTCACTCCGCCGGGGCCGGGGGTCCCGTCGAGGACCGGGTAGGGCTGGGAGCCGATGACCTCCACGGAGTGGCCGAGCGCGGCGAGTTCGCGGGAGAGGTGCCGGACGTAGACGCCCTGGCCGCCGCAGAACGGGTTGCCCTTGTACGTGAGGAGGGCGATGCGCAGCGGGCGTCCGCCGTCGGCCGCGAGGGGGCCGGGGGTTCCGGCGGAGGGGCTCGATGCGGCTGCCGGTGCGGCCTCAGCGGTCACTCTTCGGGCCCCTTCTCACTTCAGTTCTGCCGGAGCGTAGCGGCTCGCGCCAATCTAGAACAAGTTTCAGCTTGGCCGGCCGCCCGGCCGCCCGTCCGTCACCCCGCCCGGCTGCCCGCCCGGCCGTCCGCGGAGTCGCCCGCCGTGGTCGTCCGCCGTGGGAGGAGCTTCGAATCTACCGGCAGGTAGCACTTACCGCCGGTCCGGGCCGGGTGATTCGCACCACGGTCGGCGCGCCGCCGGGCCTTTCCGCACCTCCGGAGCCATGCCCTGAGCTTGCGCCCGCCGTGAGCACTCGGGCACGGTGAGGTGCCCCTGCGGATGGCGGCGCACACCGGAGATGTCACGGATCGGGACATATGACCACGGAACCAGCGTCACAGCTCTCCCCCTCACGTCTGACGGAGCGTCAGGAGGCCCGCCGTCGGTCGATCCTGCGTGCGAGTGCCGAACTCGCGAGCCGGGGCGGCTTCGACGCCGTACAGATGCGCGAGGTGGCGGAGAGCTCCGGGGTCGCCCTGGGCACCCTCTACCGCTACTTCCCGTCCAAGATCCATCTGCTGGTCGCCACGCTGCGGGACCAGTTGCAGCGGCTGTACGAGACGCCGGCGAGAAGACCCGTCACCGCGGCGGCGCCCTCGGCCCGGGTGGCCGAAACGGTGCTGCGCGCCTTCCGCGCGCTGCGGCGCGAGCCGCTGCTGGCGGACGCGATGGTGCGGGCGCTGACCTTCGCCGACCGGTCGGTGAGCGAGGAGGTGGCCGCCGTGTCCCGGCTGACCACCACGATCATCCTGGACGCCATGGGGCGGACCGGCACCCCGGGCCCCGAACTGCTCTCGGCGGTCCGCGTCATCGAGCACACCTGGCACGCGACGCTCGTGGCCTGGCTGGCTGGCCGTTCCTCCACGGAGAGGGTGCGCACCGACATCGAGACCGCCTGCCGGCTCATCGACCTCACGGCCCCGCGGGAGGCGGGGACACCGGACAGCGCGGACGAGACGCGCCAGGGGGGCGCGGAGGTGGCGCACGCGGGGGGCGCGCGAAACCCCGGAAAAGCTCCGGAACACGCCCGCTGAACCGACTACAGCACGGGACGTAGGGCAAGTCCGTAGGCCAAGTCCCGTGTCGTCCGTTCCCTCGCCCGCGTTGTGGGAACGCGCTCTTGGACGACTCAACTAATCAGATGTTCCGACGGACACAGACGGACACATGGGAGACCACCGGTGCACACGAGTCTGGAGGGGACGGGCAAGTGATCCGGGTACTTCTGGTGCACGACATCGGGCTTCTGCGGTCGGCGCTGGCCGCACTGCTGGGGAGGGAGCACGATTTGGAAGTCACGGCGGCGACCTGGGACAAGTTCCCGGCGCGGGCGCAAGCCACCCGTCCGGACGTCTGCGTGGTCGACGCCGACAACCCGGCCTCGGACTCGCTCACCGCGGTCCTGGAAGCCGCCGAGCCGGAGGGCCGTGGGGCCCAGGGGCTCCGGACCGGCCGCCGCAGCGCGCTGCTCGCCCTGGTGACCGCGGGACGGCCGGGCGCGCTCCGCCGCGCCTTCGACGCCAGCGCCCTGGGATACGTCAGCAAGAACGCGACCCCGCAGCGATTACTGGACGCCATCCGCAAGGTGTCCAAGGGCGAGCGATTCGTGGACGAATCGCTCGCTTTCGGCTTCATGCAGGCGGCCGAGATGCCGCTGACGGCACGCGAGCTGAGCGTGCTCTCCCTGGCCGCCGAGGGCGCGCCGATCGCCGAGATCGCCAAGAGCCTGCATCTGTGCAACGGGACCGTGCGCAACTACATGGCCTCGGTGATCCGCAAGACCGGTGCGAGAAACCGCATCGACGCCGTTCGCATATCGCAGAGCGCCGGCTGGGTCTGAGTCCCGCCCCGGCCGCCGCCCGCCGGCGCCCGGCCCCGCTTCGACGGGCCGGGCCGGCGGGCGGCGGCCATTCCAGTCCCCCGGGCGCACCGGGTGTCAGACGCGCACGGTCTGCCAGTGGCCCACGAGATCACGGTAGAGACCGGAGCGGTCCAGCAGTTCGTCGTGGCTGCCGCAGAGCGCGTGCACCCCGTCCATCACCAGCACCCGGTCGGCCCGGCGGGCCGAGCTGATCCGGTGCGCGACCGTGATGACCGTGCCCGGCCGCTCCGCGAACGCGCGCTCGGCCCGCTCCTCGGCCACCGGGTCCAGATGGCAGGTCGCCTCGTCCAGCAGCACCACCGGAGCGGGGGACAGATGCGCCCGGGCCAGGGCGATCAACTGCCGCTCCCCCTGCGACAGCACGGCGGGGTCGACGACGGCGTCGAGACCGCCGAGCCGGTCCGCCAGCCCGGACAGGCCCACCGCCTCCGCCGATGCGCTCACCGCCTCCGGCGGGGCGCCGTCCGGGCAGAGGTAGAGCAGGTTCTCCCGCAGGGTGCCGGTGAAGACGTACGCCTGCTGGGGGATGAGGACCCGCAGCCGCGCGGGTTCCCCGGCCGGCCACGAGCGGGCGGGGCGGCCGAGCACCCGGACCTCCCCCCGGCCCGGGGTCAGCAGCCCGGCGACCAGACCGGTCAGGGTGGACTTGCCGATGCCGCTCGGCCCGACCACCGCCAGGCACTCCCCCGCCCCGACGGTGAGGTCCAGATCGCGCAGCACCGGGTGCGCCCCGGCGCCGTAGGCGAAGGTGACCGAGCGGAGTTCGACGGCCGGCGCGCCCGGCTCCGGCCCGCCGCCCGTGACCGCGTCCGGGGCCGCGCTCCGTGCGGGGGGCACCGCCGAGGAGGCCGGGTCCGGACGCGGCACCGCGGCGCCGCCCTGGACGGAGCCGGGGGCCCCGGGGCCCGGCGTCTCCGCGCCCGGTGGGCCGTCGTGGCCTCCGGTGAGCCGGTCCAGGATCACCAGCAGCCGGGTGCCCGCGGCGCCCAGCGCCGTCATCAGGGTGTGCAGCGCGGGCAGCAGCGACTGCGTCAAGTAGGTCAGCGCGCCCAGCAGTTCACCGGCCGTGACCCCCCTGTCCAGCAGCCAGGGCGTCGCGAAGACCAGCAGCAGGACGGGCAGTTGCCCGGCCACCCCGAGCGACAGGGTGCGCGCCGCGGCCCACCGGGCGAGCGACCGCGCGGCGCCCAGCTCGGCGTCGGCGAGTTGCGCGGCCCGTGCCGCCGTACGGTCCTCGGCACCGCAGGCCACGATGTCCCGGACGCCCCCGGCGACCGCCCCGTACTCCTCGGCGAGCGCCTCGTCGGCGCGGAGGTAGTCGCGCTGCCGGGCGGCCATCGGGATCAGCGTGGCGAGGAACAGGGCCAGGCCGAGCAGCAGCGGCGGCCCGACGACGAGCAGCAGCAGGGGGGCGAGGGACGCCAGCCCGAGCAGGGCGCCGGCGGCGGTGAACAGGAAGGAGCGGGCCACCAGCACCAGTCCCGCGAAACTGTCCCGGGCGGTCTCCGTCTGGTGGGTGATCCGGGAGACGACGGCGCTGTCGGCCCGCGCCGGATCGGCGACCGCCTCGCGCAGGGAGGCCGACACCACCCGGCGCAGCAGCCCGTCGCGCAGGGGTTCGACGAGGCCGGCCAGCCCGCGGAACACGCCCTGGTTGGCGAAGCCTCCGACGACGACGGCCGCGGCGGCCACGGCCAGCCAGAGGAGTCCGGTGCGGGTGTCCCCGGCGAGGAAGCCGCGGTCGAGGGCCTGCGCCACGCTGTAGCCGCCGAGGAAGGTGTGCGCCGACTCCAGCAGCGACCAGCCGCCGAGCGCGGCCAGGACGCGGAGCCGCGCCCCGAGGAACCGGCGCGCCTGCGGCAGGATCCGCCGCAGCGCCCCCCGCCCGGCCCGGTCCCTCCCGGAGCGGGGCCGGGGTGCCGGGTCTTCTCCGGGCCGGCTCCCTGCGGTCCGGTCCGGTTGCGGCCGGTCCGGGGCCGCCGGGTCCGGTCCGGCACGGTCGCGCCCCGTCGCGGCGCCCCGCCCCGCGGCGGGGTCCTCCCGCCGTGCTGCCGCTCCGGGCCCGGGTGCGGCGCGCCGCTCCGGCGTGGTGTCCTCCGTGCGTCCCGGCCGGGTCACGGGGCGCCCCCCGTCCGGCCCCGGCCGCCGGGAACGGCACCCGGGGCACCGGTGACCGCCGGACCGGGCGGGTCGATCGCTTCGGCGTCGGTGCCAGTGCCGGTATCGGCGTCGGTGCCGGTGCCGGTGCCGGCGAAGACCGCGCGGTACGCCGGGCGTTCCCACAGGACCTCGTGCGGCCCCACGGCGCGGACGCGGCCGTTCTCCAGCCAGACCACCAGGTCGGCGCGCGCCGCCGAGGAGACCCGGTGGGCGATGAGCAGGCGGGTGCCGGCCCGTACATCCCGGGTCAACGCGCGGCCCACCTCCAGCTCGGTGACGCTGTCCAGGCTGGAGGTGGCGTCGTCCAGCACCAGCAGCCGGCCGGCGTGAGCGAACGCCCGTGCCAGTCCGAGGCGCTGGAGCTCACCGCCGGAGAGCGGCGCATCGGCGAGCCGGGTGGCGTAGCCGGCGGGCAGCAGGCGGATGAAGGAGTCCGCGCGCGCGGTGCGGGCGGCGGACCGTACGGTCTCCTCCGGGGGCTCGCCGGCGCCGAAGGCGATGGCCCCGCCCACGGTGCCGCCGAACAGCGCCGGGCGTTCGAAGGCGTAGCCGACCTCCCGGCGCAGCTCCGCCCGGTCGAGTTCGGGCAGCGGCACGCCGTCCAGCAGGACGGTGCCGCCGTCCGGGTCCTCCAGCCGGCCGGCCACGGCGGCCAGGACCGACTTGCCGGCGCCGGAGCGCCCGACGACGGCGGCCGTGACGCCGCCGGGGACGGTGAGGTCGACGCCGTCCAGCACCCGGGCGCCGCCCCGGACCACGGTGACGCCGCGCAGTTCGAGCCGGCCGGGCCCGCCGGGCGGCAGACGGCGGCTGCCGTGGCGCACGCGCGGCGCGGACAGCAGTTCGGCGGTGCGGCGGGCGGCGGCCCGGCCGCGCACCAGGGCGCTCAGCTGGCCGACGACGGCGCCGATCCCGGCGGCGAGGCCCGCGTAGCGGGAGGCGGCCAGGAGTTCGCCGACACTGAGCTGCCCGGCGGCCAGCCGCACACCGCCGACGGCCAGGACGGCGGTGGTCAGCAGCGGCACCAGGATGCCGCCCTGGGTGACGGCACGGCCGTAGACCTGCCACATCCGGCGCCCCTGGGCGTCGAGTTCGGGGAGGGGCGCGAGCACCCGGTCCCGCTCACGGCGCGCCGTACCGGCGGCCGCGACGGTCCGCGCGCCGCCGAGTGCCTCCATCAGCCGGGCCGCGATGTCTCCCTGGATGCGCTGGTAGCGCGTCACGCTGTCGGAGGAGCTGCGGACGAAGACCCGCAGGAGCAGCAGGAGGACGGGCACCCCGGCGAGGAACACCGCGGCGGTCCAGACGTCGACGAGGACGAGGGCGACGATGCCGCCGACCGGGGTGAGCAGCGAGGCGGCGGAGGCGGCCGCGGTGGCGGGGACCGTGCCCGCCTCGGCGGCGTTGCCGGTCAGCCGGGTCACGACGTCGCCCGGGGTGAACCGGGCGGCGCGGCGCGGGCCGACGGAGAGGAGGTGGGCGGTGCCGCGGTTGCGCAGCCAGGCCGTGGAGCGGGCGTTGGTGACGCCGGTGGCGTGGGCCGTGAGCGCGTCGAGCAGGACCTCGGCCGCGAGCAGCACGCCGCAGAGCGCCACCCATGGCTGGGCTCCGTCCCGTCTGCCGAGCAGCAGGTCGAGGGTGTGGCCGAGCACGGCGGGCAGCGCGATGGTCGCGGCGGCGGAGGCCGTGGTGGCGCAGAGGATCAGGACGGCCCGGCCGGTGCTGCGGCGCGCGGCGCCGGCCAGCAGCCGGCGGGCGCCGGGGGCCGGGTCCGCGGGAGAGGCGCCGGCGGCGGCCGGAGAGGTACGGGCCTCGTCGTGGCGGCGGGCGCCGGCGGTCCGGGCCCTGCCGTTACGGGTCTTGCCATTACGGGCCTTCTCGCGGGCTTCCGCACCGCGGGCTTCCGCACGGCGGGAGTCCCCGCCCGGGGTGACGGCCCGTGCGCCGGGGGAGCGGTCCCCGGCGTCCCGGGCTTCGGCGGAGGGGCCGGTGCCGGCCGGCTCGGTGGCCATGGGCTGCGGTGTCTCCCCTCCTCCGGTGACGCGCGGACGAAGGCGGCGCGTACGGTGAGCGTGCGGTCCCGGGCGGAATGCCGCCGCCCGGGACCGCGCTGAGCTGACCTGCCGACTAGCGGCTCAGATCAGTTGCAGGTGGTGACGCTCAGGGAGCTGTCGCCGCAGAGCAGCAGGGAGGCGCGGGAGCCGCCGCCCGTCGCCAGCTCGCCGGTGATCTCCTCGGCGGGGGTCTCCATGGTCTGCAGGTCGAGAAGGGTCATGACACTGTCCTTTCCTTGATGTCCGTGGGGACGGGATTTTTTTGGGTACGGCCTCCGGCGGAGACCGGCTCGTGGGGCCGCCCGGCGGGCGGCGGGAGGAAGGGCAGGTGCACGGGAGAGCCGTGCAGCGCGCTGCCCAGGGCGAGCAGGCACCCGGCGGTGCCTGTGCTGAGGTCCATGGAGAGGCGCATCATCTGCTCCCCGGGGAAGGCGAGTTCCCCGTGGAACGGGACGGCGCCCCAGGTGAGGGCGGTGATCTGGCGGCGCAGGGCGGTCTCGTCCGTGCCCGGGCCGCCGGTGGTGGTGCGGGCCAGGTGCAGGACCATCCCGGCCGCGCCCCGGAACAGCCCGGGCTGGGCGTAGAACTTGCCCTGGGCGGCCCGCACGATGTCGCGGCGCGCCCGGTCGAAGTCCTCGTCGTGGCGGTGGGCCAGGTAGTCGTCGAGGACCATGCCGATGCCGACGCTGCCGGCGCCGAGGTAGGGCATGGTGCGCTTGCCCTCGTCGACCTGGAGCGCGCCGTCGGGGCCCTTGACGCAGCGGGCGAGGTCGCGGCGCAGGGCCTCGGCCGCGAGGTCCAGCAGCGCGGGGTCCCCGGTGCGCTCGTACCGGCGGAGGAAGAGCAGGGCCTGGCCGGCGGCGCCGTGGAGGAGCCCGGCGCGCGGCACTCCGCCGCCGGTCCGCCCGGTGCCGCCGCCGGTGCCGCCCTCGGTGCCGTCGGAGCGGGCGAACCGGTCCGCGACGATCCGGGTGCAGCGCGCGGCCGCGTCCTCCAGGGCGATCTCGCCCGTGCTCGCGCCCAGGGAGTCCAGGGCGAGGGCGATGCCGGCGAGTCCGCTGTGCAGGTCGGGCGCCATGCCGGACCAGTCCTCGGCGAGGGTGAGCCCGGCCAGTTCCAGGGCGCGTTCCCGGTGGCCGAGGCGGTCCAGGGTCCAGGCGATGCCGGCGAGTCCGTCGTAGAAGCCGAGGGGGGTGCCGGGAGCGGGGCGTTCGGTGCGGCGCAGCAGCCACTCCTCCGCCTCCGGGTGCCGTCCGCCGCCGGTCTCGGCGAGGGCGTGCAGGACGCCGGCCGCGCCGTAGCCGTAGCAGAGGCCGCCGCCGGCCCGGAACTGGGCGATGTCGCCCGGGAAGTAGCGGTCGTGGCGGTCCGGGGTGGCCGAGGCGAGGATGGCGCGGACCATGGAGTCCCGGCTGTGCGGCCAGTCCGCGGGGTCGACGGGCAGATACGGAGCCCGGGCCGCCGGGGCGCTGCCGGCCGCGTCGTCCGCTCCGGCCGCCGTCGGTCCGGCGGCGGGGTCGCGGAGGATCTCGGCGACCGCCTCGTCGAGGAAGCCGCGGGCCACCGGGAACTCCCGGGCGGCGATCTCCGCGAGATGCGCGGCCTTGCCGCGGTCGATGGCGAAGAGGCTCGTGAGCGGAAGGAAGAGGGCGATGCGCAGACAGGCGAGCGCATAGCGGTCGACGTCGAAGCCGCGGTGCCCGGCCGGGGCGACGAAGCCCGGGTTGGCGACCACCTGGCGGCGGCCCTCGTCGATGTGCGCGGCGGCCTCGAAGTCGAGGAGGGCGACGGAGGACTCGTCCTCGGAGACCATGATGTTGAACAGATGCAGGTCGTTGAAGACGACGCCGCGGGCGTGGACCGCCTCCACGGCCTCGGTCACCATGCCGTGCATCCGTATCGCCCAGTCCGTGTACCCGGCGAGCGCCTCCGGTGCGGGGTCGGCCTCGATGAGCGGGTGCCGGCGGGCGAAGAACGTGTTGAGCGGCTTGCCCTCCAGGAACTCCATCACCATGAAGTGGTGGTCGCCGAGGACGAAGGAGTCGCGCACCTCCGGGGTGTACGGCAGCCCCGACAGGCGTTCGAGGGCGGCGCGTTCGCGCTCCAGCCGGCTCACGGCGTCGGCTCCGTCGGCCGCGAGACCCGCGTGGGGCCGGGCCTCCTTGAGGACGACCTTCTCACCGGTGCGGGTGTCCGTCCCGGCGTAGACACCGCCGCCGTTGGAGAAGTGCAGGGCCTTCTCGATGCGGTACGGGATACCGGTGGTGCGGGTGGCCGTGCGGGCCTCGATGTGCGGGGTGAGGCAGGCGGGGGGCTCCACCCAGCCGGGTATGTGGAAGGCCGGGTCCCGGCGGTCGGGTACGAGCTTCCCCTCGGCGTTCTCCACGGCGGGGCGCAGGACGCCCTGTTCGTCGTAGCAGTGCCGTTCGGTGAAGCTGCCGTAGCGCACATGGACCGGGCCGGCGCCCCAGCGCAGATCGCTGAGGATGTACGGGCCGGGTTCCCCGTCGAGGAGTTCGCCGAGCTCGCGGGCGATGGTCCCGAACTGCTCGTCGTTCTCCGGGTAGACGGTGATGAACTTGCCGCTGCCGCCCCGGTCCGCGTACTTGGCGTTGCGGGTGCGGAGGAGGTGCCGGCCCGGTATGAACTTGAAGGCCACCGACCGCGGCACGCAGTAGTCCCAGACCTGGGTGAGGATCTTCTCGGCGTTGTCGAGCGTGGCCGAGACGTGGATCTTCCAGCCCTGGGCGGGCAGCGAGGTGTCGAGCGGGCGGAAGGCGAGCCAGTCGCCGTTGCTGTGCCGCTGCCACCCCTCGGGGGCCTCGCGGCGGGCGTGCTCGTAGAGGGCGCCGGGCGCTCCGGGGGTGTCCTCGGTGCCGGCGGAGAGCCGGTGCGGGGCGTCGTAGAACGTGCGGTCCGCGTCGCAGTACACGGCGTACCCCAGGTCCATGACGCTCCTTCGTCCCGTCCGGTGGTGCGGGCCTCTCGGTGTGCTTTGAGCTTGTCACCGGGGGGCGCCGGCGGAACAGTCACAGCTGTCACGACCCTGATGTGCGGAACGCATGAGTAAGTTACGGCAGTTCGAATCCCGTCGAACGGCGCCCTCTCGCCCCTCCGAACAGCCCCTGACCTGGGGTCCTACCGGTCGGGCGCCCGGGGTGGCACCCGCCCCGGACGGCCGCGGCCCGGGCACGGGCGGGCACCGGGAGGGCGGGAGGCCCGCATCCGCCCGGCCGCCGCCCCCGTCCGGCACCCCCTTCCGGGGCGCTCCGCGCTCCCTTCCGGCAGGCTGGGCGGACACCCGTTCGATGATCTTCTACCGGCCGGTTAGGGTGTCTCCCGACAACTTCATCCGTGCCCTGACAGGGGAAGACCGGTGCGAATCCGGCGCTGACCCGCAACCGTGAGTACACCCCGCGCCCCGCGCGGCCGTACGAGCCGGAGCACCTGTCCGGGCGCGAACAGGCTCCCGTCCGCCGGTGCGGCGCCCTCCTGGGCGCCCGGCCGCGGACGGCACCGTCGAGGTCTACGGAAGACGAGCCCGGTGTGCCCTCCGCGTGCGGTCCGCGCGGCCGGGGTCGGCCGTGCCCGGCTGCCCCCCGCCACGAGAACCGCCAACGGAAGGCACCAAAACCATGAACGTACGCCGCACCGCCGCGGCCCTGGCCGCGTCCGCCGTGCTGGGTGCGCTCGCCGCACCCGCCGCCTCGGCCGACACCGCCGCGCCGTCCTCCTCCCCCGCCCCGAAGCCGCCGTCCGGGCTGCACGGCACCAAGGACCCGGCCTACGACGGGGTGTGGCGGCAGTCCATAGCCCTGCTCGCCCAGGACACCGCGGGCGTCACCCCGGCCGCCGAAGCCGTGGACTGGCTCACCGGGCAGCAGTGCGCCTCCGGCGCGTTCGCCGCCTACCGCGCGGACGCCGGCGCCGAGTGCGACGCCAAGACGCCGGTGGACAGCAACGCCACCGCCGTCGCCGTCCAGGCGCTGGCGGCCCTCGGCGGGCACACCGGCGAGGTCCGCAAGGCCGTCGGCTGGCTGAAGTCCGTGCAGAACGAGGACGGCGGCTGGGGCTACCTCCCGGGGACCCCCAGCGACACCAACTCCACCTCCGTGGTCGTCGGCGCGCTGGCCGCGGCGGGCGAGAAGCCGGAAGCCACCCGGGCGGACGGCAAGTCCCCGTACGACGCGCTCGCGGAGCTGCAGCTCGGCTGCGACGCCGACGCCGGTGACCGCGGCGCCTACGCCTTCCAGCCCGACAAGAAGGGCCGTCTCCTGGCCAACGCCGACGCCACGGTGGCCGGTGTCCTCGCCGGTCACGGCAAGGGCCTGGCCGTCACCCCGGCCGCCGGGGACGGCGGCGAGGGCGGCGGCGCGCCCGAGCCGCTGGAGTGCGGCTCCGGCGCGGACGCCGGCCGCACGCCGGAGGAGGCCGCGTCCGGCGCCGCCGCGTACCTCACCGGGCTGCTGGAGAAGGACGGGCACCTCACCTCGCTCGCGCCCGGCGCCGACGAGCCGGTGCCGGACCACTCCAACACCGCCGAGGCCGTGATCGCCCTGGTGGCGGCCGGGCGGCCGGAGGCGGCCGAGGCGCCACTGGCCTGGCTGGAGAAGAACTCCGCCGAGTGGGCCGCGGACAACCCCGCCGGTCTGGGCACCCTGGTCCTCGCCGCGCACGCCGCGGGCGGCGACCCGCGCTCCTTCGGCGGCACGGACCTGGTGAAGGAGCTCAACGCCACCGGGCCGGAGCCGGAGTCGGTGCCGGCGGCCGGCGCGGACGCCGGCGAGGAGGGCGAGAAGTCCGGGTCCGGCGACGTCTCCGTCCTCTGGTGGATCCTGGGCGCGGGCGTACTCGCGGGGCTCGTCGCCGGCGCCGTCCTGATGCTCACCGCCGGCCGGAGGAAGCGGTCGTGAGCAGGCGGCCATGGCGGATCACCGGTCTCCGGGCACCGGACGGCACGGACCGGCGCGGCACCCGGCCGCGCCTGACGGGGCCGCTCGGCGCGGAGACGGACAGAGCGGAGCAGCCGCACAGCAGCGGCCCGGGTGGCATGCGGCGGAGCGGCGGCCGGCACGGCACGGCGCCGCGCGGCACCGGCCGTCCCCGGGCCGCCCGCACGGCCGCGGGTCCCGGCGGAGCCCGGGGCCGCGCCGGCACGGCGGCGGACGCGGGGCACCGGGCCGGTGTCCACCGGCGCCCGCCGGCGCGCCCCGGGGTGCGCGGGCCGGCCGTGCTGCTGCTCGTGGCCGCCGTCACCGCGCTCGGCGCGGGACCGGCGCAGGCCGAGGGGTACCGCTACTGGTCCTTCTGGCAGCGGGACGGCGGCAGTTGGAGCTACGCCACCGAGGGGCCGGCGACGGCCCGGCCCGCCGACGGCGACGTCGAGGGCTTCCGCTTCTCGGTGAGCGTCAACACCCAGGACGCCGCGAAGCCGCGCGACACCGCCGGCTTCGCGGCCATCTGCGCGGACACCCCCGCCGAGGACGGCCGCAAGCGGGTCGCGCTCGTGCTGGACTTCGGTACCACCGAGGACGCGCCGGACGGCGAACGGCCCCCGGAGCCCCGCACGGAGTGCGCGTCCGTGCCGGAGGACGCGACCAGCGGCGAGGCCCTGGCCGCCGTCGCGAAGCCGCTCCGCTACAACACCTCGGCGCTGCTGTGCGCGATCGCGGGCTACCCGGAGCGCGGCTGCGGCGAACAGGTGTCCGGGGACGCGGGTGCCGGGGACGGCGGCGCGGACCCGTCCGGCGGAAGCGGTTCCGACGGCTCGGGTGACGGCCGCTCCGGTGACGACCGTGCCGGTGAACCGGCCGGCGGGGAGGGCGGCGGCTCGTCCACCGGTCTCTACGCGGGTGCCGCCGCCGTCGCCGTCCTCGCCGCGGGCGCCGCCTGGCAGGCCCGCCGACGCCGCGGATGAGCCCCGGCGCCCCCGGGACACCCCGTCCCGGCCCTCTCGACAGCGCCCGGCCCGCGGCGGGCCGCGGTGCCGCTCCGCCGCGCCCCGCGACGGCCGCCGTGCCCCGGTCCCGGCGGCCGGAGCGGGGCGCGGACGGCGCGGTCCGGCGGCCGGGCGCGGAGGGGACGGGCGCGGGTCCGTCCGCGGCGGCGCGGCTCCGCGGGCGTCTCGCGTCCCGGGCGCCCGAGGCCTCGCGCGGCAACGCCCTGCACGCCGGGGCCTGGTGGCTGTGGGCCCTGGGTCTGGCCACCGCCGCGTCCCGGACCACCCATCCGCTGCTGCTGGCCCTGCTCGCCACCGTCGCCGGCTACGTCGTCGCCGCGCGGCGCACCGACGCCCCCTGGGCGCGCAGCTACAGCGCGTTCCTCAAGCTCGGCCTGGTGGTGATCGCCATCCGGCTGGTCTTCTCCATCTTCCTCGGCTCGCCGATCCCGGGCAGCCAGGTGCTCTTCACGCTGCCCGAGGTGCCGCTGCCGGAATGGGCGCGCGGGGTGCGGATCGGCGGCCGGGTCACCGCCGAGGGGCTTGTCTTCGCCTTCTACGACGGCCTCAAGCTGGCCGTGCTCCTGGCCTGCGTGGGCGCGGCGAACGCGCTGGCGAACCCGGCGCGGCTGCTGAAGTCGCTGCCGGGCGCGCTGTACGAGGCGGGCGTCGCCGTCGTCGTCGCCATGACCTTCGCCCCCAACCTGGTCGCCGACGTGGTGCGGCTGCGCGCCGCACGCCGGCTGCGCGGGCGCGCCGACCGGGGCGTCACGGCGATCCTCCAGATCGCGCTGCCGGTGCTGGAGGGCGCACTGGAGCGGTCCGTCGCGCTGGCCGCCGCGATGGACGCGCGCGGCTACGGCCGCACGGCCCGCGTCCCGGCCGTCGTACGGCACACCACGACGGTGCTGACCCTCGGCGGGCTCCTCGGCGTCTGCGCCGGCACCTACGGTCTGCTGGCCGCGGAGGGCGCGGGGTTCGGCCTGCCCGTCCTGCTGCTGGGGCTGTCGGCCGCGCTGGCCGGGCTGTGGCTCGGCGGCCGCCGCTCGGTGCGCAGCCGCTACCGGCCCGACCGCTGGGGTGTCCGCTCCTGGCTGGTCGCCGGGTCCGGGGCGGCGGTGGCCGCGGTGATGATCTGGTCCGCCTCCGCCGGCCGGGCGGACCTGCACCCGTCGGTCGTCCCGCTGACGGCACCGGCCCTCCCCCTGTGGCCCGCGGCCGGTGTCCTGCTGGGGCTGCTCCCGGCCGTGGCCGCCCCGGCGCCCGCGCCCGCGTCCCGGACCCGCCGCGGCGGGCCGGGCGGATCCGGGCCGTTCGACGCCGTCTCCGCGTCGGGGGGCGCGGAGGCGGGCAAACCGTCCGAGCGGGCCCGCGGGTCCGGGGCCCCGGACCCGGACGCCGTTCCGGACGGGGCCGTCGCCGCCTGGCGCCTCCGCCCGGGCCGGACGGGCCCGGAACACGGCCCGGAGCACGGCCCGGAGCACGGCCCGGCGGACGGAGCCGCGCCGCCGGATTCCGGCACCCCGGACGGGGCTCCCGGTGCCGCCCCGGTCCGCCCGGGCCGGACGAGCCCGCCGCACCGCGCGGAGCGCCGCCGCACCGCGTCCGCCATCCCACCGGAGGAGACAGCGTGATCCGGTTCGACGACGTGTCGGTCCGTTACGAAGGCACAGCCGCCGCCGGACCGGCGCTCACCGGTGTGGATCTGACGGTCCCCGAGGGCGAGTTGTGCCTGCTCGTCGGCCCCTCCGGTGTCGGCAAGTCGACACTGCTGGGCACGGTCAGCGGTCTCGTTCCGCACTTCACCGGCGGCACTCTGCGCGGCCGGGTCACGGTCGCGGGCCGCGACACCCGCACCCACAGGCCGCGCGAGCTGGCGGACGTCGTCGGCACCGTCGGCCAGGACCCGCTCGCCCACTTCGTCACCGACACGGTCGAGGACGAACTGGCGTACGGCATGGAGTCCCTGGGCCTCGCCCCGGCCGTGATGCGCCGCCGCGTCGAGGAGACGCTCGACCTGCTCGGCCTCGCCGCGCTCCGCGACCGTCCCCTCGCCACCCTGTCCGGCGGCCAGCAGCAACGGGTCGCGATCGGATCCGTCCTGACCCCGCATCCGCGGGTGCTGGTGCTGGACGAGCCGACCTCCGCGCTCGACCCGGCCGCCGCCGAGGAGGTGCTCGCGGTCCTCCAGCGGCTGGTGCACGACCTGGGCACGACGGTGCTGCTGGCCGAGCACCGGCTGGAGCGGGTCGTGCACTACGCGGACCAGGTCATCCTGCTGCCCGCGCCCGGCGCGGCCCCGGTGACGGGCGGTCCGGCGGAGATCATGGCCGTGTCCCCGGTGACGCCGCCGGTCGTCGCCCTGGGGCGGCTCGCCGGCTGGTCTCCGCTGCCGCTGTCGGTACGGGACGCGCGGCGGACCGCCGGCCCGCTGCGGGAACGGCTGGCGGGGCTCACCCCGCACCCGGACCCGGTTCCCGCCGCGCGCCCGGCCGCCACCGGGGCCGCCGCGGAGGCCGCCGCCCCGGATGCCGTCCCCGCCGCCGAGCTGTCCCGGCTGTCGGTGCGGCGCGGCCGCACCGAGGTGCTGCGCCGGATCGGGCTGACCGTGCGGCCCGGCGAGACGGTGGCCCTCATGGGCCGCAACGGCGCGGGCAAGTCGACCCTGCTCAACACCCTCGCCGGGCTGCACCGTCCGGCGGGCGGCACGGCCCTCGCCGGCGGCGTCGTCCCGCACCGCACGCCCCCGCGCGAGCTGATCCGCCGGGTCGGGCTCGTACCCCAGGAGCCGCGGGACCTCCTCTACGCCGACACGGTCGCGGCGGAGTGCGCGGCGGCGGACGGGGACGCGGACGCGGAGCCGGGCAGCTGCCGGGCCCTGGTCACCGCCCTGCTGCCGGACGTCTCCGACACCACCCATCCGCGCGACCTCTCCGAGGGGCAGCGGCTGGCGCTCGCCCTGGCCGTCGTGCTGACGGCACGCCCGCCGCTGCTGCTGCTCGATGAGCCGACCCGCGGCCTCGACTACGCCGCCAAGTCCCGGCTGGTGGAGATCCTGCGCGGACTGGCGGCGGAGGGACACGCCGTCCTGCTGGCGACCCACGACGTGGAGCTCGTCGCCGAACTGGCGCACCGGGTGGTGATCCTGGCGGACGGCGAGGTGGTCGCGGACGGCCCGACCGCCGAGGTCGTCACCGCCTCCCCGGCCTTCTCCCCGCAGGTGTCCAAGATCCTGGCCCCGCAGCCCTGGCTGACCGTCTCCCAGGTGCGGAACGCCCTGGCCGCCCCGGACAGCCCCGGCAGCCCCGGCAGTCCCGGCAGCCCCGATGATCCGGACAGCCCCCGGACGGAGGACGCCCGATGACCCCGGAGCGCCCGGCGGCCGGCCGGGTGCGGGCGGTCCGTCTCGGCCCGCGCTCGGTCGCGGCGCTCGTACTCGTCAGCGCGATCGGGGTGATGGCCTTCGGCTGGCCGCTGCTCGCCGACTCCGCGTCCGGGCTGGCGCACTCGGGTGACGCGCCGTGGCTTTTCGCGGCGCTGCTGCCGCTGCTGGTGGCCGTCGTGGTGGCGACCGTCGCCGACACCGGGCTGGACGCCAAGGCCATCGCGATGCTGGGTGTGCTCGCGGCGGCCGGCGCGGCGCTGCGGCCGCTGGGCGCGGGCACCGCCGGGCTGGAGCCGATGTTCTTCCTGATGGTGCTGAGCGGCCGGGTGCTCGGCCCGGGCTTCGGCTTCGTGCTGGGCGCGGTGACGATGTTCGCCTCGGCCCTGCTGACCGGCGGGGTGGGGCCCTGGATGCCGTTCCAGATGCTGTCGATGGGCTGGGTGTCGATGGGCGCCGGGCTGCTGCCGGGGGCCGAACGGCTGCGCGGCCGGGCGGAGCGGTGGCTGCTGGCCGCGTACGGCGGGGCCGCGGCCGTCCTCTACGGCACGGTGATGAACCTCCAGGGCTGGCCGTACATCGGCGGGCTGGGGACCGGCATCTCCTTCGTCCCGGGCGACCCGGTGCACGAGAACCTCGTCCGCTTCGCCGCGTACTGCCTGGCGACCTCGCTCGGCTGGGACCTTCCCCGGGCCGCGCTGACCGTGGTGCTGACCCTCACCCTCGGCTCCACCGTCCTGGCGGCTCTGCGCCGCGCCACCCGGCGGGCGGCCTTCGAGGCCCCGGTGGCGTTCGAGCGGCCCTGAGCCAGCCCGTGCCGGCCGCCGCTCCTCGCGGCCCGCGGCGGACGGGTGCGCTCCACACCTCCGGGCCGGGCCCCGGAAATCCGGTTCCGCCGCGGTCTTGCCAAGGTTACTGGCGAGTCATACCCTCGGTAACCCACGGCTTGGCATGCACTCAACACTGCACCACTGCGCCCCTTCGTACCGCGCACAGAGCCGCACCACCCTCCCCCCACGCACCACTGACGCGCAGTCCGAGGCGCTGACCCCGTTCTTCACCGATCATCACTGATCATTACCAAGGGGACAGACCATGGAGAACGTTCAGAACAGGGATGAAGCCGACGGCTACGAGACCGGCCGGGTCGGACTGCGGAGATTCGCGTTACTCGCGGTCCCGGGATTCGCGGCCACCGCGGCGCTCGCCGTCGCGCTGGCCAACGGGGCGCTCGCCGCCTCGTTCGCCGTCTCCGGCCAGGAGTTCAAGGTCTCCGCCGACGAACTCACCGGGGACGGCTTCGTCCAGTACGGCAGTTTCGACACCAACGTCCGGGACGAGCTGCTGCCCGTGGCCGTGACCGGCCTGCGGAAGGCGGAGATGACGAATCTCTGCCAGTCCGTGGTCACCAGCCTGCCGGTCGTCGGCGACATCTCGCTCAAGCTCTCGGCGGGCACCGGGAAGAAAAAGGTCGAGGCCACCGACCTGATGCTGGACGCCACCCAGCTCGCCGGCAACGCCTCCTTCACCAACATCGAGATCGGCCGGGACGCCTCCACCCTCGACAAGGGGCCGGACGGCGCCCAGGGCATGCAGGACCTCTTCTCGCAGCAGGCCGACGACATCCGCATGACGAACCTGAAGCAGACCGCCTGGGCCACCACCGCCGGCACCTTCAAACTCGCCGGGCTGCACATGAAGATCCACAAGGGCCGGACGGAGTGCTTCTGACGTGCCCGGCCGTGCCCCCTCCGAACCGGCCCGCCCCGCAGCCTCCCCCGGCACCCCCGCGGCCGCCGGTACGGGGGTGACCGGCGGCTCCCCGGGCACCCGGCCCGGTGTACGGGCCCGCTGGCGGCGGTGGCGGCGGAGCCGTCCCTTCTGGGGCGGCCTGCTGACCGTCCTCGCCGGTCTGGAGATCAGCCTCATCCCGCTCGCCCCCGTCGAGATGATGCTGCATCAGGGGATCGCGGGCCTGCCCTCCGTCCTGCTCGCCCTCATCATGATGGTGATGGGGCTGAGCGCCTGGTTCGCCCCCCACTACCGCGGCCTCGCGGGCGTCGTCACCGTCCTGCTCGCCGCCGCCGCACTGGTGATGTCCAACCTCGGTGGTTTCTTCATCGGCACCGTGCTGGGCATCGTCGGCGGCTCCATGATCTTCGCCTGGCGGCCCGTGCCGCGGCGGGCGAAGGGGGACGCGACCGGAGAACGGCCGCCACCCGGGCGCCGGCGCCGGTAACGGGCCCGAACCGCCCGCCGGCTCCGGGAGCCGAGCCCTCCCCGGGCCCGTCCCCGCACGACCTCCTTCACCCCGGAAACACCCCAACCCTCACAAGGAGAACCCCCACCATGACGCGAGCCTTAGCCCTGCGCGCCCTCGTCGCCTGCGGCACCGGAGCCGCCACGGCCGCCGCCCTGGCGCTCACCGGCGCCGCCTCCGCCACCGCCGCCCCGGCCGACTCCACCGCGGCCGGGCCGACCACCGTCTCCCCCGCCGGACACCAGTTCGCCGCCACCCTCAACGGATCGGCGACCTTCAAGGCCGGCGCGGTGACCGTCACCTGCACCGTCTCCAGCTCCGCGCCCGCCGCGGACGGCACCTCCGACGCCAACCAGGTCCCGGACGCCCCCGGCAACACCAACGCCGAGGGCCCGGTCGAGAGCGTCATCAACGCCCCGACCTACAGCTCCTGCCGCTCCAGCCTCCCCGGGGTGAGTGTCACCATCACCACCACCGGCGTCTGGGGTGTCTCGATGCAGCACGGCGACCCCAGCAGCGCCACCCTGACCATCCCCCAGGGCGGCTTCGTGCTGAAGACCAGCGGCCTCGCCTCCTGCACGGTGACCGCCGCCCCCGACGGTGCCGCGCCCGTGGCCGGCTCCTGGACCAACGGCACCCCCTCGCAGCTGGACTTCACCGACGCCCAGGTCCCGGTGTCGGCCACCGGCGGCTTCGGCTGCCCGACCAGCGCGGAGACCTCGGTCTTCAACGCCACCTATGACGTCACCGATGTGACCGACCCGGCCTCGCAGATCACCGTCACCGGCTGATCCGCACGGCTCCCGCGGTCCGGCCGGTCCCCTCCGCCCCGACCGCGGGCCGGGCCCGTACGGACCGGCCGCGCGCCCGGTCCGTACGGGCCCTCGTCTCCGCGCGGCGGCCGGTGCCGGGCCGCCGCGCGACCGGGGCCCCGGCTCCGGCCCGGGCTCCCGCCGCTCAGCTCTCCCCGGGCGCTCCGGCCTTCTCCCCGCTCGCCGTCCTCCCCGCGAGTTCCGGCTCCGCGCCCCGGCCCGGGACCGCCCCCGGCCTCCGCTCCCGCGCCGCCCGCTCCGCGTCCGCATCCGTCCCGGTCGCGGCGTCCGCACCGCCCGCACCGTCCGCCGCGCCCGCCGGGTCCGGGAGCTCCGGGATCCCGGCCGCGCCGGCCTGCTCCGCCGTACGGCCGATGAGCAGATGCCGCACCCCGAAGCCGGCCGCCACCACGACGACTCCGCCCGCCGCGTCCAGCAGATAGTGGTTGGCGGTCCCGACGATCACCACCGTCGTCAGCACCGGATAGAGCACGCCCAGCACCCTCGGCCACAGCGCGGGCGTCAGCCGCCACACCACCACGGCGCACCACAGCGACCAGCCGACGTGCAGCGAGGGCATGGCCGCGTACTGATTGGAGATCCCTGTCAGCGCGCCGAAGTCGGGGTGGTCCAGGTCCTGCGGGCCGTGGGCCGTGTCGACGAAGCCGAGCCCCGGCATCAGCCGCGGCGGCGCCAGCGGGTACATCCAGAAGCCGATCAGCGCCAGCAGGGTGGCGAACGCGAGCGAGGTGCGCCCCCAGCGGTAGAGCACGGGGCGGCGCAGATACATGAAGCCCAGCAGCGAGAGCGGCACCAGGAAGTGGAAGGCCGAGTAGGCGAAGTTCATGGCGCTCTCCAGCCAGCCGGTCCGCGCCACCAGCAGGTTGAACCACAGCTCGACGTCGATGCGGAGCGCCGCCTCGATCTCCAGGATCTGCCACCCGTGGTGCTCCGCGAGCCACCGCCCGTCCGGCGCCTGGCCGCGGACCCAGGAGTACGCCCAGTAGCCGACCCGGATGAGCAGCAGCTCCAGCAGCAGATTGGGCCGGGTCAGCGGCTGCGGCCAGGACCGCAGCAGCGGCAGCCGTCCCGCCCCGGCCGCCGCCGGCGAGGCGTGCGGCGCGGGGCGCGGCCGCAGCCATTCCGGTTCTGCCCTGGTCAGGAACGGCACCGCGCAGGCGGCGGCCAGCGCCGCCAGCAGCGGGGCGTTCTCCCCGATGAGCCCTATCCACTCGATCTTCGGCACGAGGGCGTCCCGGTGCAGGGTCATCACCAGGACGACGACCGCGGGCCAGACGAGCCGGTCGGCCCGGCGCCGCCCGACCCGCCCGACGGCGGCGAGCAGGATCCACAGCTGCTGGTGCTGCCACGCGGTGGGCGAGACGGCCACCGCGACGCAGCCGGCCAGCGCCACGGCGAGCAGCCACTGGCCGTCGGCCGCGTAGCGCGCCGCCCGGCGCAGCCCGGCCACCGCGACGGCGGCCGCGAGGACGAGGAAGAGCGCGATCTCCAGCGGTCCCTGCGCGCCGAGCCGGAGCAGCAGCCCGTGCAGGGACTGGTTGGCCGGGCTGTCGGGGGGCCCGCCGAGGCCCGCGCCCGCCGCGTGGCGCAGCCAGTACGTCCAGGAGTCGTCCGGTGACGCGGCCCAGGCCAGCGCCGAGCAGGCGGCGAAGGTCCCCGCGGCGGTCGCCGCGGCCCGCCGCCGGCCGGCCGCCCACAGCAGCACGGCGAAGAGCAGCACGGCGGGCTGGAGCGCGGCCGCGATGCCGGTGAGCGCCCCGGAGACGCGGGCGGAGCAGCGCGGCAGGAAGGCGGTGAGGACCAGCAGGACGGGGAGGACGCTGGTCTGGCCGAGGGTGAAGGTGTTGCGCACCGGCACCGAGACGACCAGCAGGACGAGCGCGACGGGCGCCGCGAACAGCGCGGCCCGCCGGGAGAGCGGCCCCGGCAGCAGACGCGCCGTCACCAGGCCGGTGGCGACGACGAGGAGCAGGGTGCCGAAGGTCCAGCCGACCCCGAGCGCCTGTTCGGCGGCCCGGGTGAAGGGTTTCAGGACGAGCCCGGCGAACGGGGTGCCGGTGAAGGAGCCGTCCCCGTACAGCGGCTGCCCGGCCCGCAGGACGCCGTTCTCCCCGATCCAGGTCTCCAGATCGGCCAGCCGCCGCCGCGGGGGCAGTCGCAGCACGGCCGCCGCCTGACGGGCCGCCAGCAGGGCGACCACCAGCCAGAGCGCGCCGACGGCCAGCACCGTCCGTGATGCCGCCGGTTCCGCGATCGCCCGCAGTCCGTTGCTCTCCGGATTCGCCACCGTCCGACCGCTCCCCCGTCTCCGTCCGCCCCCTGGGTGTCCATCGCACCGCGCCGTGCAAGACGCGGGACACCCGGCGGCCACCTGACCGTCGCCGCCCATTGCCCGCAGATTAGCCCCGATCTTCCCGGGGAGCCGGGTGGTTTGTCCGGGTGTTTCCGGGCGTGCCGGGATGGGTGGTGGTGGACGGTGGCCGGATCCCGCCGCCCGGGCCGGAAGGGTGCCTGCGGAGGGACGGAGTCCCGCGCGTCCGCGTCCCGTGCGGACGGGAGACGCCGCGCCCCGGGGCGGGCGCGGCGTGGAGGGGGCCGTGCCGGGGTGCCGGTACCCACCCGGCGCGGCCCCCGGTTCCGGTGCTCAGGGGAGGAGCGGCAGCGGCCGGAAGTCCAGCGGCGCCGTGTCGGTGGACGGTCCGTAGACGGCGGTCCCGGCGAAGGAGGCCCGGTAGGACTCCGTGGTGACCAGGGTCGACTGGACGGTCACCTGGCTGAGGGTGGCGACACCGGAGGCGTTGGTCACGGCCGTGCCCAGGGTCACCTGCCCGGTGGTGGGGTCGGCGGTGAAGGTGACGGTCTGTCCGGGCAGCGGCGCCCCGGTGGCGGCGTTGGTGAGGGTGGCCCGCAGGGCCGGGATGACGAAGGTGCCGTTGGTCCGCATCCGGATGGCGGCCGGTTCCGCGTCGAGCCGGGTCGCGGTGGTGGCGGGCGGGTTGACGGTCACGGTGACCGTGCCGGAGGAACCGGCGAAGCAGCCGTTGCCGTTGTAGGCCGCGGTGACCGTGTTGGTGCCGGCGGGCAGGGCGCTGGTGGTCACGGTCGCCACCCCGCCGGGGTTCACCGGGACGGTCTGGCTGAAGCCGCCCGGGCCGGTGAAGGTGACGGTGCCGTCGATCGTCTCCGGGCCGGAGGACGAGGGGGTGACGGTGGCGGTGAGGGTGACGGGCTGCCCCTGGGTGGTGACGGCGGGGACGGCCGTGACCGTGGTGGCCGTGGTGACCGGTTCGACGGTGACGGGCGTCAGCGGGGAGTTCGACGGGGCGGTGCCCAGGCCGGCCGGGACGAAGAAGGCGGCGGCCTGCCGCACGCCCACGCCGAGACCGGAGTAGACCGTACTGGCCTGCCCGGAGGGGTCCAGGGCCACCGTCCGGACCGGGCCGCCGTCGCTGAGGATGAAGGTCACCGAACCGGTGGTCACCGGGTCCTCGTTGGCGGTGACCACCGTGGCCCGCAGGGTGACGTCCTCGCCGCAGACCGCCGGGCCCGGGATCACCTCCAGGGTCGTCGTGGTGGAGGTGAGCGAGAAGACGTAGGTGAAGGTGCCGACGCTGGTGCCGGTGCCCTCGGCCGTGGTGACGATCACCGGGCCGCTGCCCGTGCCGGGCGCGGTGACCGCGGTGATGCCGGTATCGCTGTTCACGGTGACGGAGGCGGCCGGCACCCCGGCGATGGTGACATCGGTCGCCCCGGTGAAACCGCTGCCGGTGATCGTGACCGTCGTCCCGCCCGTGGAGGGCCCCGTCGTCGGGGTGACGCCCGTGACCACCGGCACGGTGAGGACGGTGACCTCTCCCACCGTGTAGTCGGTCACGTAGATGTCGCCACCCGGGGCCACCGCGATCCCGTACGGCGTGGTGCCGGCCGCGACGGTGTAGAGGATGGCGTGGGTGGCGGTGTCGATCACCAGTGCCACGTCGCCGGCGTAGTCGGTGACATAGGCCCTGCCGTCGTCCGCGATCGCGGCCGCGACCGGCTCGGTCCCGGGCGGGAGCAGGATCGTGTCGGTGACCAGAAGCGTGGCCGTGTCGATCACCGACACCGTGGCGGAGCCGGAGTTCACGACGTAGGCGAAGCCGCCGGACACGGCCACCGAGGAGGGTCCGGAGCCGGCCGGGAGCGCGACGGTCTGGGTGGTGTCCGTGCTGCTGTCGATCACCGTCACGGTGTGGGATCCGGTGTCGGCCACGAACACCAGGCCGTTCGAGGAGCCCACTCCGGACGGCAGGACGCCGGCCGGGACGGGCGAGACGACGGGCACGATCGTGTCCGTCGCCGTGTCGATGACCGTGACGGAGCCCGCCAGGAAATTGCTCACATACGCCTTGCCGTTGGACACCGCGACACCGATCGGCCCGGTGCCCGCCGCGAGCGTGACCGTACCCGTGACCGTGTCGGTGGCGGTGCTGATCACCGAGACGGTGTCCGTGTTGAGGTTGGTCACATAGACCTTGCCGCCGGCCACGGCGGCCGCCGTCGGCCCGCTGCCGGCCGGGAGCGCGATGGTGTCCAGAACGGTGCCGGTGGCCGTGTCGATCACGGTGACGCCGTCGGAGTCGCTGTTGACGACGTAGGCCTTCCCGCCCGGGGTGACCGCCACGGCGGCCGGTCCGGCGCCGACCGGGATCGTGGACGTCGCCAGGACGCCGATCCGCGTCACCGGCGGCGGTCCGCCCGTCTGCCGGGGCAGACGCCCCGCGCGCTGCTGCGACTGCTGCGACTGCTGCGTGTGCGCATCCATGTGGATCTCCCGTGTGGGTACGGAGTGTGGGCCCGCCCGGAGCGTGTGCGGTGCGGCCCCGGCGCCGTGGACCCGCGCGGGTCCCCGCGCCTCCCGGTCTCCGGGGGCCGCACCGTGAAGCGGCCGGCGGGCCGGGCCGGGCCGGGGAAGCGGCACGCCCGCTGCGGACCTCCTGGTGATCCCCCACCCCGGACGGGATAACCGGGGCAATGGCCTCAATACGCACCAATCAGCAGCAAAACGCTTATCGTACGCGCTCTTTCGCACCACCGCGGGGTGCACCGCGCACCACCGGCGCGCACCTCCGCCACGGCCGGCGGCCATTCCCGGTCCCCCTGCCGCCGGCGGTACGGGCCGGGCCCCGCGCACACGAAAGGACCCCGGAAGCCGTGGCTTCCGGGGTCCTCTCAGGGTCGTACCGGCTCCTACTCCCCGACGGACGTCTCCACGGGGTCGTGTGCCCGTCGCGGCGGTGCGGTGGGTGGTTCAGACGCGGAGCAGACGCTCCGTCAGGTCGCGGTAGTCGCGCAGGGCGGTGCGCAGTTCCTCGGTGTCGAGGTGAGCGTCCCGGCCCTTGCCGCTGCCGCTGCCACTGCCGCCGTTGTGCTCCCAGGCGCTGCGCAGCTTGCGGCGCTGCTCGCTGAGGGCCTTCGCGACGTTCTCCGCGGCCTCCTCGAACAGGGCGTCGGCCTCACGGACCGCTTCCCGGGGGCTGTCGACGAAGCCCGTCACCGTGTGCTGCAGCCGCTCCGAGAGCCGGTCGCACTCGCGCTGCGGCAGCAGGGGCGCGGCCGCGGCCGGGAGAGCCGTGTCACCGCGGTGCGCCGCGCCGTCGCCGGGGGCCGCGCCCTCGCCGTGCGCCGCGCCGTCGTTGTACGACGCGCCGCCGCCGGGGACGGAGTTCTCGCCGGCCGTCGCACCGCCGTGGGGCGCGGGGTCGCCGGCGGGGTCCACCGCGGGCTCCCCCGGGCCGGGGTACGAGCGGGCCGGAAGGCCGGTCGCCGGGTCCACCGGGGCGGCTTCGCCGCCCGGGGCCGGCGGGGCGTACGGGGCCGCCGAAGTGGCGGGGGCCGCCGTGGTCGCCGCACCGGAGGGGTCGGACGGGGGGACGAGGTCCGCCGGGCCGCCCGGGTGTCCCGGGGCCTCCGGGGCCGCGGCGCCGGCCGGGAAGCCGGCGGCGCTGCCGTCGTCCGCGGGCCGTCCGGCCGGGGTCCGCCCGGGGGCGCTCGTCACGGCCGGGTCCGGGTGGGAGCCGGGTCCCCGCTCGTAGCCGTCACCCTGTTCGTGCTCGTGCTTGTTCCTGCCGAGATGCGCCATCACGCACCGCCCTTCGTCGTTCCGGTGTGGTGCCGGGCGGCCCAGGGGCCGTGCAGCCGGTCGGCGAGCCGCTGCTTGCCGGTCCCGGCGGCCGGGGTGCGTGTGCCGTGCCGCTCGGCGCCGCGGTCGTGGGCCCGGTGCCGCGCGTTGTCCTGCGGGTGTGTGCTGACCAGTTCCTCGAAGAGCGCGCGGGCGTGGACCACGGCTTCGCGCAGCTCCTCGGTCTCCGCCCGGCCCTCGCGGGCCCGTGCGGCGACGGCGTGCACGTGCCGGTAGCCCTCGACGTGCTCGCCGTGGTGCACCGACAGGGCCGCGACCTGCTCGTCGAACTCGTCGGCCGGGAAGCCGCGTTCGCGGATCAGTTCGCCCAGCAGCCGCTCCGCGGCGTCGACGGCCTGCGCGGGCGAGTCGACGAACTGCTCCTGCACGCCGGCCCAGCGGGCCACGTACTGCTCGCGGGCCTCGGCGCTCAGCGGGCGTGTCCGCAGATCGCCGTGGCGCCGCAGCCGCTCGGAGAGTTCCCGTTCCGCGGCCTTCCGGTCGCCGTCGTGGCGGGCCACCGTGCGCTCGTACTCGGGACCGAACCGGCGCTTCAGGCCGCCACCGCCACTCTGCATGACGCGCGGGGCGAGCACGAGCGCGACGATGACGAGAGCCGCCACGGCCAAGATGATGATCACGCCTGTGGACATGTCGTGCCTTTCGCTGAGCTCCCCTCGTGCGAGGCTTTCATCACGGCGTGTTGCCCCGGACACGGGCCGCAAACGCCGTCAAAGCGGCCGGGGGACCGGGAAATTGAGCTGCCCCCGGCCCCGGGACCGTCACAGAATGCGGCCATGACCGGGATCGGAAACCGCCCCACCGCCCTCTGGACCGTCTCCCCCGAACCCGTCGGATCACCCGTCGCCGGGCGGCTGTTGCGCGCCTACTACGCCGAGGTCGCCGGCCGGTACCACGGGCGCGCCGTGACGGACGCCGAGATCGACGAAGGGCTCGTCGAGCACCACAGCGACGACCTCGCCGCGCCCGCGGGCGTCTTCCTCGTCGCCCGCCTCGGCGGCGAGCCGGCCGGCTGCGGCGGGCTGCGCCTCCTGCGGCCGGGCACGGCTGAACTCAAGCGCCTCTACGTCCGCCCGGAGGCGCGGGGCAGCGGCGGCGGAAGCGCCCTGCTCGGGGCGGTGGAGGCGGCGGCCCGGGGACTGGGCGCGGAGCGCGTCGTCCTCGACACCCGGCACGACCTCGTCGAGGCGCGGGCACTCTACGCCCGGCACGGCTACGCGGAAGTGCCCGCCTACAACGACGACCCGTACGCCGAGCACTGGTTCGCCAAGCACCTCGGCTGAGCCGCGCGGGGGCGTACGGCCGCCTCCCCCGTGCTCAGCCCGGGTACGCCCCCGCCCCTGCCCCGGCGTCCGCGCGGTGCCGGACACCGTGTCCCCCGCCGTGCCCGTGCCGGTGTCCGCCGCGCCGGTGTCCGCCGTGCCGCGGCCCGCCGTCGTCGTACGGCCACTCCTCGTCCGAGCCGCACAGTTCCGCACTCAGCTCGCGGACCACCTCCTCCAGGTCCCGCGGCCGGTCCGGCCCCCACCAGTCGCCGAGCAGCGCCGCCAGATGCTCCTCGCGGGCCGCGGCGAGCCGGCCGGCGACCTTCCGCCCCCGGGCGGTCAGCCGCAGCGGCAGCCCGTCCCGGACCGCCAGGCCGCGGCCCTCGATCTGCCGTACGGCCGAGGTGAGCACGCTCAGCGGCAGGGTGCCGCGCCCGGCGAGGACCGCCGGGTCGGCCCCGCCCTCGCGCCGCACGCGGAGCAGCAGCCAGCTCGCGGCGGGGTCGAGGCTGTAGCCGGCCCGGGCGGTGATGTCCTCGTAGAGGCCGTGGCATCCCTCGCGGGCGCCGAGGGCCGAGAGGGCGCGGGCCACCTCGTCGTGGGAGGAGCGCTCCACCGGGTTGCTCGCGTAGGTCTCGCTCATGTCGGGTGTGGTGACGGAGCCGCGCAGCGGTTCCTCCTTGAGCAGGACGGCCAGCACGAGCGCCCCGAAGGTGACGGGGGCCGCGAAGAGGAACACGTCGGTGATCGACGCGGAGTAGGCGTCCAGGACCTCCGGGCGCAGCCGCGCCGGGAGCAGGTCGATGGTGCGCGGGTCGGACGCCAGGTCGGCGGGCCCGGCTCCGGCGGGCAGACGCTCGTCCGCGAGCAGGGCGGTGAGCCGGTCGCCCAGCCGGCCGGAGAAGACCGTGCCGAAGACGGCGACCCCGAAGGAGGCGCCGATGGAGCGGAAGAAGGTCGCGCCGGAGGTGGCGGCGCCCAGGTCCTCGTAGCCGACGGCGTTCTGCACGGCGAGCACCACGATCTGCAGGACGAGGCCGAGGCCGAGCCCGAAGACGGTGAAGGAGACATTGATCTCCCAGCCGGGGCTGAACCGGTCGATCCGGTGCAGGAGCAGCAGCCCGAGGGTGGTGACCGCGCAGCCCGCGACGGGGAAGACCTTCCAGTGCCCGGTGCGGCTCGCGAGCTGGCCGGAGACGGTCGAGGCGATCAGCAGCCCGGCGACCATCCAGAGCATCCGGACCCCGGAGGCGGTGGGGCTGAGCCCCCGTACGACCTGGAGGAAGGTCGGGAGATAGATCATCGTCCCGAACATCGCGAAGCCGACGACGAAGCCGATGACCGATCCGAGGGTGAAGGTGCGGATCCGGAACAGGCCCAGCGGCAGCACGGGTTCCACGGCCCGCCGTTCCACGGCCGTGAAGGCGGCCAGGAGGACGGCGCCGAACAGGGCGAGCCCGGCGACCCGCCAGGAGACCCAGGGCCAGACGGTGCCGCCGAGTGAGGAGAGCAGGACCAGCACGGCCGCGACGGCGGCGATCAGGAGGATCCCGGCATAGTCGATGGTGTGCCGGACGGGGCGCGCCGGGATGTGCAGGACGGCGGCGATGACGAACAGCGCGACCAGCCCGATCGGGAGGTTGACGTAGAACACCCAGCGCCAGCTGAGCTGTTCCGTGAAGAGGCCGCCGAGCAGGGGCCCCAGCACGCTGGCCGCGCCGAACACCGCCCCGAACAGGCCCTGGTAGCGGCCGCGTTCACGGGGCGGGACGATGTCGCCGGTGATGGCCATGGAGAGGACCATCAGTCCGCCGCCGCCGAGCCCCTGGAGTGCGCGGAAGACGATCAGCTGCGGCATGTCCCGGGCGATCCCGCAGAGCGCGGAGCCCATCAGGAAGATGCCGATGGCGAGCAGGAAGAGCCGCTTCCGGCCGTACTGGTCACCGAGCTTGCCCCAGAGCGGGGTGGCGGCCGTGGCCGCGAGCAGATAGGCGGTGACGACCCAGGAGAGGTGGTCCAGGCCGCCGAGTTCGCTGACGATGACGGGCAGGGCGGTGGCGACGATCGTCTGGTCGAGGGCGGCGAGCAGCATGCCGAACAGCAGTGCGCCGATCGCCAGGCGCACGGTGCGCCGGGGCAGGTCCTCCCCGGGCCGGGGAGCGCCGGCGGGCGCCGGGGCGGTGGAATCCGAGTCCGCCGCCCGGACGGCCGCGGGGGCCCCCGGCGCCGCGGTTCCGCCCGGGGCGCCGGAGGCGCGGAGGGCCCGGTGCTCGTCGGGTCCGCCGTTCCGTGCCGTCCCTCCCGGGGGTGGGGCCGCGTCCTCGGCCATGGACGCCTCCTCGGTTCGGGCCTGCTCCCCCGCCGGCCGCCCGCGCGGCCCGGCGGCTGCCGTGTGTGTCCGCGCGTTCCCGCGGCTCCGCGTCCCATCCTGGCGGTTTTGCCGGGGTATGGCCCGCCGGAAGGGCCCGTCGGCGGGGGCCTGGCTGTGTTCTTCGCACAACTGTCTGCATAATCGCTCCCACGCGAGGGAGGGGACCCACCGTGACGGCATATGTCTGCCCGGAGTGCGGGGCGGCACGGCAGCGGGACGGCCGGCCCGGCTGCGCGTGCGCGGCCCGGGCGGCCGCCGCCGCCGAGGATTTTGACCCGCTGCGCATCCGGCCGTACGTGGAACTGCGCGAACCGGCGCCGGCCTCCGGGGAACCCCCGGCCGCGGGTCCCGCCGCCGCGCCGGACACCCCGGCGCCCGGCTCACCGGCGGAGAACTCCGCGGCGGCCCGGGAACCGGACGGCGCCCCGGACCCGGGGTCCGGCCGGACCGCGGACCGGTCCGCCGGCGGGATCTCCGGACCGGACCCCGCCGCCGCCTCCGCCGCGCCGTCCGCCTCCTCTCCGGAATCCGGGCCCGGTCCGGCCGCGGTTCCCGGGTCCGGGACCGGCTGGGACACGCTGTTCCACTCCCCGCCCGCCGGTCCGGCACCGGGGAACACCGGCGGGCCCGACGGCACCGGTGGCCCGGCCGGAGCGGGCCCGCCCGGTGACGCCCCCGGGACCGGCCGGTCCGCGCCGGGCTCCGCCGCCTCCGCCGGTACGGGCGCGGAACAGCCCGCCGACCCGGCGGCCCCGACCACCGCGCTCCCCCGGCTCGACGCCACCGGCCACCCGGCGGGCCCGGACCGGCCGGATCACTCCGGAGCCGGCCCGGGTGCCGCACCGGAGACCGGCGGCCCGGCCGGGGAGGACGGCGCCCCGGACGCCACCCGCGCCCTCTCCCCGCTCACCCCTGCGGCCGGCGCGGCCGGCGCGGCCCAGGGCGGGGACTCCCACCCCCGCGCCGAGGACCTGGGGCTCTTCCACGACGAGGCCTTCGCGGACCGCGACCCGGAGGACCCCGGCCGCCCCGGACCGGGCCGGACCGGGCGCCGCCGCCGTACGGCCGTGATCGCCGGGGCGGCCGCGGCGGTGGTCGCCGTCTGCGCCGGGGTCCTCGGCACCGGGCTGCTGGGCGGCGACAAGGAGGACCGCGCGGCACCGAACGAGAACAGCCTCACGCCCACGGCCGTGCTCCCCACCGACGGAAACGGCCCGTCGGCGAGCACCTCGGCCTCGCCCTCGGCCTCCGCCTCGGCCAACGGCGGCTCCCCGTCGGCCTCGGCCACGGGCTCGTCCCCGTCCGCGAGCCCTTCGGGGACAGCGGGTTCGGCGGCGCCGGACGGCACCCCGGAACCCACCCGGGCGTCGGGTTCCGTCTCGGACGCCCCGGACGAGCCGGGCGACGGGTCCGGATCCGGCTCGGGCTCCGGACAGGACGCTCCGCCGGTCCTGCAGAAGGGGATGTCGGGACCGGAGGTCCTGGAGATGCAGCAGCGCCTCAACCAGGTGGGCCTGTTCAGCACGGTGGACGAGGACGGCAGCTACGACGACCAGGACGAGCGGGCGATCGCCAACTACCAGAACTGGAACGGCGTCGAGGGCGACCCGAGCGGCGTCTACGGACCGGCCACCCGCCGCTCCCTGGAGGGGCGCACCGAGGAGCCGTAGGAAGGACCCCGCACGGGCCCGAAGAAGTCCCGTCCGGCCCGTTTCGCGGCCTATGCCCCCCGGGGGAAGCGCCCCGATGGGGACCTGTCCGTTCCCCTTCACACCGCTGTCTGCATAATCGCTCCCACTGCGATGAGGGGATCCATCAGGTGACGGCACATCTCTGCCCGGTCTGCGGGCTGGAGCGGACACAGGCCGACGGCCTCGGCTGCGACTGCGCGGGGCGGGCGGCCTCCGCGGCCGGGGGCACCGCCCCGCCGCCCCATGAGCCGTCGACCGGTCCGTCGCCCCGTCCGGCCGGCGGGTTCCCGTCCGGAACCGCGGTCTCCGGGGAACCCCGGGACGGAGACGGACAGGGCCGGCGCGGTCCGGAGGAGGGTGGCAGCGGATTCCCGCCGTACGGCCCGGCCGCTCCGGCCGCGGAGCCGGACCCGGCATCCGCGGACAGCCCGGCGCGCATGAACACCGACGCCCACCCGGCCCCGGGGCTTCCCCAGGACCACCCGGACCGGGACCACGACCGGGACCGGGACGGGGGAGGGAGTGACGGCGCCACGGTGCCCCTCCGCCCCCTCCACCCGGCGGCCTCACTGGTGGCCCTGCCGGAGTCCCCGGCCTCCGGCCCCCGCGAGGAGGATCTGGGCCTCTTCGGCACCACCCCCGCCGCACCGGAGGCGCCGGCCGGGCACGGACGCCGGGACCCCCACGGACCGGGGTATCCACGGGCCGACCGGCGGGCGGACCGCCGGCAGCGCCGCCGTCGCACCGCGGCCGTCACGGCCACCGCCGCGGCGGTGGCCGCCGTCTGCGCCGGTGTCCTGGCCGTCGGCCTGTCCGGCAGCAGCGAGGAGAGCGACCGCGCACTGCCGGACGAGACGCCCCGGGCTCCCACCGCCGTCCTGCCCACCGGCGACGCCTGGACGGGCAGCGGCCGGCCCTCGGCCTCGGCCACCGGCCCCGCGTCCGCCACACCGACCCGGTCCCCGTCCGCCGCGAAGTCCTCGTCCGGGAAGCCGGAAGCCGACCGGACGGCGGACGAGGGCGCCGAGACTCTGGACGAGACGCCCGGGCCCCAACCGGCACCGGTCCTCAGCAAGGGGATGTCCGGAGCGGAGGTCCTGGAGATGCAGAAGCGGCTGAACCAGCTCGGCCGCTCGCTGAAGGTGGAGGAGGACGGCCAGTACAACGGGAACGAGGTCCGGGCCATCAGCCGCTACCAGAACATGTTCGGCGTCGAGGGCGACCCGCAGGGCGTCTACGGCCCGGCGACCCGCAGCTCCCTGGAGAGCCGCACCCAGGGGTAGGGGTGCGGCGGGACGGGCCGCCCGCTCCCGCTCGCTCGCGCCCGCCGACCGCTCCCGCTCGCCCGACGGCCCGCTCGCCGGACGGCCCGCTCGACGGACGGCCCGCTCGACGTACGGCGGACGCCCACTCCCGGCCCGCGCCGGCCGGCCGGGGAGCCGCCGGCACCTCACGCACTCCACCTCCACCTCCGCCACAGCACCGGCCGGAGACGGCCGCCCCACCCCCGTCCCGGCCCGTCCCGCTCCGCGCCGCCCCGTCCCCGTCCGCCGCGAAACGCGGCACGGTACGGCACCGGCCACCGGCCCCCGGTCGCGGCCCATCACCCAGCCGGAGCGCCCGCCCCTGCCTGCCGAGCACCGGCCGCCACCAGCGGATTCACATCCGTTTCCCGGTGGGTCTGGCGTCTTGGCCCCATGTTTTGTATGGTTGTGGAACAAAGTGGTTCCGCCCGTGTTCCCTGACCGGCGGGCGGAGCCGCCTTGTCCTCCGGTTCCCGGTTCCCCTTTTCCCGGTTCTCCGGTCTCCGGTTCCCCCATCGCACGCCCCGCGTCCAGGAGCAGCCCATGACGGCCATCCCCGCCGCGCCCCTCTCCGCCCGCGCCGTCCTCCTCGACATGGACGGCACCCTCGTCAACTCCGACGCGGTGGTCGAGCGGTGCTGGCGGCAGTGGGCGGCGGAGCAGGGTCTCGACGGCGACCACGTCATGCGGCATGCGCACGGCCGGCAGGGCCACGCCACGATGGCGCTGCTCCTTCCGGACCGTCCGGCGGCCCTCAACCACGCGGACAACCGCCGGATGCTCGACCGGGAGACCACCGACATGGACGGGGTCGTCCCGGTGCCCGGCGCCGCCGCCCTGATGGCGGCGCTCCGCGGACTGCCGCACGCTCTGGTCACCTCCGCCGACAGCGGGCTGGCCACCGCCCGGATGGCGGCCGCCGGGCTGCTGTCGCCGCCGGTGCGCGTCACCGCCGAGTGCGTGGGCGCGAGCAAGCCGGACCCGGAGGGCTTCCTCAAGGCCGCCGCCGAACTGGGCTTCGACGCCGAGGACTGTGTGGCCTTCGAGGACTCCGAGGTGGGCATCGCCGCGGCCCGCGCGGCCGGGATGCGGGTGGTCGGCGTCGGCGCCCGCGCGGCCGCCTGCGGGCCCACCGTCCATGTGCCGGACCTGGAGCCGGTCCGGATCACCCGGGACGCCACCGGGCTGGTCCTGGCCTTCGGCGGCTGACCCCCGGCCGTCCCGCCGGCGGCACGGATCACCCGCCCGGCCGCCGGCGGCCACGGGCCGTCAGCCCGTCGCGGCCTCGTACAGGCTGAACGCCGCGAGCGCGAGCATGACCGTCGCCGCGACCTTGGTGATCAGCCGCAGCGGCACGTACTTCATCAGGGTGCGGCCGCCGAGGATGCCGATGCCCGCCACCGTCCACAGCGCCAGTACCGCGCCGATGCCGACCGACAGCGGGTCGTCGTAGCGGGCGGCCAGGTTGGCGGTCATGATCTGGGTGAGGTCGCCGAACTCGGCGGCCAGGATCAGCGTGAAGCCGGCGCCGGAGACCTTCCAGAAGCTCTGGCCGCCCGGCTCGGCGCTCTTCTCCTCGTCCTCGTCACCGCCCTTCTTGAAGAGCAGGACCGCGGCCCCCACGAGGAAGAGCACGCCCACCACGGCCTGCACGATCCGCTGCGGCAGCAGCGTGAGCACACTGCCGGCGGCGACGGCGAGCACCACATGGACGAGGAAGGCGGCGGCGACGCCCGCGAAGACGTACGAGGCGCGGTAGCGGGTGCCGAGCAGGAGACCGGCGAGCGCGGTCTTGTCGGGCAGTTCGGCGAGGAACACGACGCCGAAGACGAGTGCGATGGTGCCGATGCTGAGCACAGCGGTGTTTCCCTCTGTCGATCGGTTGCCTGGGCTGCCCGACCGATGACCTGGCTGTGTTTCAGGGGTCGCTTCGGCCCGGCAGCGTCTGGACACTGCGGCCGAAGGTCTCGCTGGGCGGGCCGCGCGCCACCGCGCACCGCCTGCCTCCGGGCGCCGGCCCGGCCGCGAGAGGCGGCCGAGCAGTATGTCGACGGTCCGGCGAAGAGCTACTCCCCTTCAGACGCGTTCAGCCTACGCGACGCTCCGCCGGCTCCCCGTCCCGGTGCAGGAGTCCGCGGGCGACCAGCTCCAGCACCAGGGCCACCGCCACCACCTGCACCGCCACCAGCGCGACCAGGACGAACAGCTGTACGGCCCCGGCCATGACGGGTGACGCCCCGCCGAGCAGCATGCCGACGAACGCGCCCGGCAGCGTGACCAGGCCCACCGTCCGCGTCTGGTCCAGCCCCGGCAGCAGGGCGTCGGAGGCGGCGGGCCGGGCGATCTCCAGCCGGGCCTCGCGCACGAGCAGCCCCAGCGCCATCCCGGCCTCCACCTCCCCGTGGCGGGTGTGCAGTTCGTCGAGGGCCCGCCGGCCCGCGAGCACCGTGGCGGTCAGCGCGCCGCCGATGAGGATGCCGCTGACGGGGATCAGGGCGATGCCCTTGAGCGGGACGAGCCCGGTGACGAGCAGCACGGCGACCACCGGCACCACCCCGGCACCGATCGGCAGGGCGGCCCGCCACCAGGTGCGGTTGCGGGTCACCCGGCGGCCCGCCGTCCAGACCGCCACCCCGAACATCAGCGCGACGAAGCCGAGCAGCAGGGGCACCGCGCGGACCACCCAGCCGATGAGGTACGAGACGGCGGCGAGCTGCACCGCGGCCCGCAGCCCCGCGGTGACGACGGCACGGGCGTAGCCGCGGCCGTCCGGGCCGGCGAGCCGGGCGAGGGCCGCGACGGCGGCGGCCGCGAGGAGCAGGGCGGCGAGGACGATCCCCAGCACGGGGTTGACGGGGAGCAGGGCGTCGGCGGCGGTGAGCACGCGGCCACCCTAGGACGGGCCCGCGCCCCGCTCGCACGGGTGTGCCCCTGTTCGTCCACCCGACCGCCGGGTATGGACACGTCAAACCCTTGATCTGACGTGCTCATGTCGTCAATCTGTAACCCGGCGCCCCACCCCAGGACATCTGGCGGCGGCAGCCTGTGGCCGATCCCCACCGGCCAACATCCCCCCATCCCCAGGGAGTTCCCATGCCCCGTACCCACTCCGCCCCCGCCCCGCGCTCCACGGTCTACGCGCGTCGCGCCGGGCTGGCCGCCGGGCTCACCGCCCTGCTCGGCACGATGCTGCTCAGCGGTCCGTCCGCGCAGGCGGCGCCCCCCACCCCGCCGAGCGCCTCCACCGCCCGCAGCTACCTCTCCCAGCTGACGGTCAGGGCGGAAGGTTCCAGCAGCGGCTACAGCCGCGACCTGTTCCCGCACTGGAGCACCCAGAGCGGCAGCTGCAACACCCGCGAGGTCGTGCTCGAGCGCGACGGCACCAACGTCGAGCAGAACAGCTCCTGCGCGGCGGTCAGCGGCACCTGGCGCTCCCCGTACGACGGCGGCGTGTGGACGGCCGCCTCCGACGTCGACATCGACCACGTCGTACCGCTCGCCGAGGCCTGGCGCTCCGGCGCCTCCTCCTGGACCACCAGCAAGCGCCAGGGCTTCGCCAACGACCTCACCCGCGCCCAGCTCATAGCCGTCACGGACAATGTGAACCAGTCCAAGGGGGACAAGGACCCGGCGGAGTGGATGCCGCCGAGCAGCGGCTACCACTGCATGTACGCCCGCATGTGGGTCCAGGTGAAGCACTACTACGCCCTCTCGGTCGACTCCGCCGAGAAGTCGGCGCTCAGCGGCGTCCTGAACGGCTGCTGACCCGCCCGGCACCCAAGAGCCCGCAGGCGGGCGGGGGTTGGACGGGGACGGGGCCGGCCGGGGACCCCGCCGGACCCGAGCCGGCCGCCGGGCCGGACCACCCGCCGCCCCCGGCACTCCCCGCTTCCCTCCGTCGTTCCGTACCGTTGCGGGACGACGGAGGGAGGCGATCACCATGACCGGACTGCGGCTGGGCCCGCTTCTGCGGTACGTGGACGAACACAGCGCCACGGTCTGGGTCGAGACGGACGGCCCGTGCGAGGCGGAGGTCCGCTGCGCCGGCGGGGCGGAGGACGCGCGTGGTGCGGGCGGCCCGCCCGGCACGGGCGGCGCACCCCTCGCGGGAGCGGCCGCACCCGGTGGCACGGCACCCCCGGCGGCCCCCGGCGGCACGGCCCGGAGCTGGCGGGTCGGCGGCCACCACTACGCGCTGGTGACCGTCACCGGCCTGGCCCCGGAGAGCACCACCCCGTACCGGGTGCTGCTCGACGGCCGCCAGGTCTGGCCCCCGCCCGGCGGCGGCGAGCCCGCCCCGGTCATCCGCACCCTTCCGCGTCCCGGCACCGACGGCGCGGACGGCGCCCCCCTGCGCGTCTCCTTCGGCTCCTGCCGCTGGGCCGCCCCGCCGTCCACCACCGCCGGCGCCGGTCTGGGCCCGGACGCGCTGGACACCCTCTCCCTCCGGCTGACCGCCGATCCGCACGCCGAACGCCCGGACGTCCTGCTGCTCCTGGGCGACCAGGTGTACGCGGACGAGACCTCCGAGGCGACCCGGCGGTGGATCGCGGAACGGCGCGGCCTGGAGGAGCCGCCGGGCGACCAGGTCGCGGACTACGAGGAGTACACCCGCCTCTACGACGAATCCTGGTCCGACCCCGAGCTGCGCAGGCTGCTGGCCACCGTCCCCAGCTGCATGATCTTCGACGACCACGACGTCATAGACGACTGGAACACCAGCGAGGCCTGGCTGGCGGAGATGGAGACCACCGGCTGGTGGCGCGAGCGGGTGCTGTCCGGACTGATGTCCTACTGGGTCTACCAGCACCTGGGGAACCTCTCCCCCGCCGAACTGGCGGCCGACCCGCTCTTCACCGCCGTACGGGAGGCACCCGACGGCACCGCGCTCGTACGGGAGTTCGCGGCCGCCGCCTACGCCGACCCCACCCACGTCCGCTGGAGCTACCGCCGCGACTTCGGCCGGACCCGGCTCCTGATGGTCGACACCCGCGCCGCCCGCGTCCTGCCCGAGCAGCGGCGCGCGATGCTCGGCAAGAGCGAGTCCGACTGGCTGCGCGAACAGGCGCTGGCCGACCCCGGCTCGCGCGACCATCTGCTGATCGGCACCTCGCTGCCCTGGCTGCTGCCGCCCGCCATCCACGACACCGAGCAGTGGAACGCGGCCCTGTGCGGCGGGGAGCGCGGCTCCCGATGGGCCCGCTGGGGCGAGAAGGTGCGGCAGGGCGCGGACCTGGAGCACTGGGCCGCGTTCCCGGCCTCCTTCGACGCGCTGACCGAGCTGGTCGCCGGCGCGGGCAGCGGCCCGGAGGCGCCGGCCACGGTCTGCGTCCTCTCGGGCGACGTCCACCACGCGTACATCGCCGAACCGCGGTGGCCGGAGCCGGGCGGTGCGGGCGGAGCCGGGCCGGACGGAGCGGTCCGGCCCTCGGCCCGGGTGTTCCAGCTGACCTGCTCCCCGCTGCACAACAGCGTCCCAGCGGCGATCAAGCTCGGCTTCCGCTTCGGCTGGAGCCGCGCGGGCCGCCTGCTGGGGCGCGTCCTGGCCCGGCACGGGCGGGTCCGGCGGTCGCCGGTGAGCTGGCGGAAGGCCGGCGGACCGTGGTTCGGCAACCAGCTGATGACCCTGACGCTGCGCGGCCGCGAGGCCGCTCTGACGCTCCACCGCGCCGAGCCCGACGGCGCCGGGGGCGCCCGGCTGGCCACGGTCCTGGACCGCCGGATGACCGGCCCGGACGGCGGCGGTGCCGGCCGGTGGTGAGCCGCCCCGGCCGGACCGGCTCACCGCCGGCCGGCCGGGCCACGGCCCCCCGCGCCTCCTCAGCGCTGCGCGGCGAACGGCACCGTGAAGCAGGCCAGCCGGGCACCGGCGGTACCGGCCGCGCCGTCCTCCGTCGCCGTGGTGTGCTCGTGCAGCACCACGGAACGGGCCTCGCCGGGCCGGAAGTTCCAGTCCTGCCGGGCCTCCGCCGTGCCGTCGCCGGAGCCGCCGGCGGTGAAGTCCAGCCACACCTCGTTGTCCGGGTTGGCGTACCGGGGGTCGGTGGACGGCTGTTCGGGGTCCCGGCGGTGCTGGTAGTGCGGCCCGGAGGAGTCCGGTTCGGCGCCGCAGGGCCGGGTGTGCACATGTGCTCCGTACGCGCGTCCGGGCTCGAGCCCGCTCACCCGGAGCCGCACCGTCGTCCCCTCCGGGTCCGTCCACTGGCGCACGCCGATCCGGGCCCCGGGCGGCACGGCTTCCGTGTCGTAGGTGACCGCGTTCAGCAGGCCGTGCGGGGGCACCGGCGCGAACGACGAAGCCGCGCTGACCCGGGAGGACCAGGGGGCGTCCGGGGGTGTCCGCTCCCCGCGCGCCCCGGAGGGGTGGCCGTTCCGGGCGGCGGCGGAGCCGTCCTCCGGCGGGCGGGGGCCGAGCACGTCGCGGAGCCAGTGGCCCAGCGGCCCGTCGTCGCCGGCGGTATGGCTTCCGTCACTCCGCTCCGGGTCCGGCTCCGCCGCGCCGGCCGGCCCCACGAACGGCAGGCCGCCGGTCAGGGCCAGCACCAGGACGAGCAGGACGGCCGGGGCGGCACTGCCGCCGGCCGCCGCCCGGGTGCGCCACCCGCTCCAACGGGCCGCCGTACGCCTGCTCTTCACCGATGTCACCGCGTTCATCGCACTCCTCGTCCACACGCCGTTCTGCGGTTCCGGGGTCTCCGGGGTCTCCGGGGTCTCCGGGGTCTCCGGGGTCTCCGGGCGACCATCCCTTCCCGGCCGCACCGGCGCTCCGTGCCCGCCGTACGGATGTTCCGCGCCCGGATCCGGCGCGCGAGCCCCGGAGACCGGCCCGCCCGCCCCGGGCGTACGCTGTACGGCGGTACATGACCGCTTCTGCCGCACCCCCGCGACGCGCGGTCGGGGGTTCGGATGGGAGAAGCCGTGCTGGAGGATCTGGGGTCGCTGACGGCGGCCCCGTGCATCTACGTCATCGTCGTGGTGTCGGTGCTGCTCGACGTCTTCCTGCCCGTGCTGCCGAGCGGGGTCCTGGTGATCGCGGCGGCCACCGCGGCGGCGGGCGCGGGTGCGGCCGACGCCGTCGACGCCGCCACCGGTGCGGCCGGCCCCGCCGCGGGCGGTGTGCCCGACCTCCTGGTGCTCGCCCTCTGCGCCGCGACCGCCTCCGTCCTCGGCGACCTGGCCGCGTACCGGCTGGCCCGGCGCGGCGGTGAGCGGTTCGACCGTGCCATCGCCCGGTCCCGCCGGCTCTCCACCGCGCAGGACCGGCTGGGCACCGCGCTGGTCCGGGGCGGCGGCCCGCTGGTGCTGCTCGCCCGCTTCGCGCCCGCGGGCCGGTCGGTGGTGAGCCTGGGCGCGGGCGCCGCGCACCGCGCGGTCCGCGAGTTCCTGCCGTGGTCCGCGCTGGCGGGCTTGATGTGGGCGGGCTACGGCGTGAGCCTCGGCTATGTCGGCGGGCAGTGGCTGGGCGCTTCCTGGTTCGGCGCCGCCGTCTCGGTGCTGGCCCTCCTCGCGGCGGGCTCGGCGGCCGCGTACGCCCTCCGGCGCCCTGCCCGCCGGGGCGGGCCGCGGCCGGACGCGGTGGCGTAGCCCGGGAGGGGCTCTCCCACGCCCCGGTTCGCACGCCGCCCCCACGGCCCGGTGCGCACGGCCGCTCCACCGCCCGGTGGGGCCCGGCCCTCACCCGTCCGGCCGCTCCTCCGTACGGCCAGTCGTTCGTACGGCCACTCGTTCGCCGCGCCCGGATCGCCGGGTCCCGGCGGGGCTTCTAGCCTTCCCCGAGGAGAGCGCGGGCCTCCGGCCGCACACGGCGGGCCCGGAGCCCGCCGTGGACGTGGAGGAGGACCCGCCCATGCGCAGCACACGCCTCGCCGCGCCGGCCGCCCTGGCCGCCGCCGTCCTGAGCGCGGCTCCGCTCACGGTGGCGGAGCCGTTCACCCCCGCCGCGGCCGCCGCCTCGGACGACGCCCCGCCGGGCCCCGCCGTCGAGACGGAGCCGTCCACCATCGCGCCGGGCGGCACGCTGCGCCTGCGGGCCACCGGGTGCGACAGCCGTACCGGCACGGCCTCGTCCCCGGCCTTCGGGCGCATCAGGCTGGAACCGGGCGATCTGAAGGCCGGTCATCTGTTCGGGAGCGCCACGGTCCATCTCCACGCCGGGACCGGCGAGCACCAGGTGAGCGTCCGGTGCGGCGGCCCCGAGGGCCGCTCGGCCGCCACCCGCGTCACCGTCTCGCGGGAGGCGGTGGAGGCCGGAGCGGGCGGCTTCCGCGGGACGGTGACGGCGGCGGGCGGCGCCCTGCTGGCGGCCGCGGCGCTCGGCCTGTATCTGCGCCGCCGCGCCCGTACGGCCCCGGGCCGCTGAACCCCGTACGGGGCCGCCCGCCTCCGTACCGGCCGATCCGTACGGGCCGTGGGCCGCCGGCCGGACACGCCCGGCGCCCCGCCCGCACGGGCCGGGCCCGGGGCGGTGCCGGGGGCCGTCAGCCGGTGGCGCGATCCCGCTTCCCGGCGGACGCCGTCTTCTTCGCCGCCCCGGACGTGCTCCGCCGCCCGCCGGACTCCTTCGCCGCCGATCCGCTCTTCTTCGCCGCCGTGCTCTTCCGGCTCCCGCCGCTCTTCTTGCCCGCCTTGCCCGCCCCTTCCTCCTCCGCTCCCCCGCGCTTGGCGGTGCTCTTCCGCGCCGCGGTCTTCCCGGCCGCCGCCTTCCCCGCGCCCTTGCCGGCGCCCTTGCCGGACCGCAGCTCCCGGACGCCGCCCTCCGCCCCTCCGCCCTCCTTCGCGCCGGCCGCGCCGCCGCCCTTCCCCCCGCCGCCTCCGCCCTCCCCGCCGGCCGCCGCGCCCTGCTCGCCGCGCCCCTCCCGTGCCGCGCGGACGCTGTTCTCCAGCGCGGCCATCAGGTCGATGACCTTGCCCCCGGCCTCCACCCGCTCCCGCGCCTCCTCCGGTTCGACGCCCTCCAGCTTGGCGGCGACCAGCGCCTCGACGGCTTCCCGGTACTCGTCGTGCAGTTCCTCGGGATCCAGGTCGCCGAGGGTCTCCATCAGAGTGTCGGCGAGGTCGAGTTCCGCGTCGCGGATGCCGACCTCGGTGTCGGGCGCGACCCCGGTCGCGGGCCGGATCTCGTCCGGCCAGAGCATGGTGTGCAGGGCGAGGGCGTCGTCGACGACCCGCAGCATCGCCAGGGTCTCGCGGCCGCGGAGGGCCAGTTTGGCGATGGCCACCTTCTCGCTGCGGTTCAGCGCCTCACGGAGCAGGACGTACGGCTTCACCGCGCCGCCGCCGTCGGCGCCGAGGTAGTACGAGCGGTCGAGCTGGAGGGGGTCCACGGTGTCGGCCGGCACGAAGGCGAGGATTTCGATGGTGCGGGCGGTGGGCAGCGGCAGCGCGGAGAGGTCCTCGTCGCTGAGCGGCACGGTCGTCCCGTCGGCGGCCTCGAAGGCCTTGGTGATCTCCTCCGTGGGGACTTCCTCCTCGTCCAGCTCGCAGACCTTGCGGTAGCGGATGCGCCCGCCGTCGGCCGCGTGGACCTGGCGGAATGAGACCGAGTGGTTCTCCGTCGCCCCGAAGACCTTGACCGGGATGCTGACCAGGCCGAAGGAAATGGAACCCTTCCAGATGGATCGCACGATTCACACCTTTCGTGCCTTCATGTGATGATCCATGCTATGTCGATCATCGCGGAGGTGGAGGGGCGGCGGCTGGCGCTCAGCAATCTGGAGAAGGTCCTCTATCCGAGCGGTTTCACCAAGGGTGAGGTCCTGCACTACTACGCCGCCGTCGCGCCGGCGCTCCTGCCCCACCTGCACGACCGCCCGCTGTCCCTGCTGCGCTATCCGGACGGCGCGGGGGGCGAGCACTTCTTCGCCAAGAACGTTCCGCCCGGTGCCCCCGCCTGGGTGAAGACGGCCGAGGTCCCGCGCTCGGAGGACAAGTGGGCGCGGCAGATCCTGGTGCAGGACCTGCCGACGCTGGTCTGGGTGGCGAACCTCGTCACCGAGCTGCACACCCCGCAGTGGAAGGCCGCGGAGCCCGCCCTCGCCGACCGGCTCGTCCTCGATCTCGACCCCGGCAGCCCGGCGACGGTCGTCGAGTGCTGCGTCGTCGCGGACTGGCTGCGCGAGCGGCTGGCCGGGGACGGCCTGGGCGCCCACGCCAAGACGAGCGGTTCCAAGGGGCTGCACCTGCTCGTCCCGCTGCACCCTCCCGCGCCCTCGCGCGAGGTCACCTCCTACGCCAAGGCCCTCGCGGTGGAGGCCACGCGGGCGATGCCGGGGCTGGTCACCCATCGGATGTCCCGCTCGCTGCGGCCGGGGAAGGTCTTCGTCGACTTCAGCCAGAACGCGGCCGCCAAGACCACCGCCGCGCCGTACACGCTGCGGGCCCGCGACACCCCGACCGTCTCGGCGCCGGTGGAGTGGGCGGAGGTCCGGGCCTGCTCGGAGCCGGAGCAGCTCACCTTCCGCGCCGGTGACCTGCCGGGGCGGCTGGAGGGGCACGGGGACCTGCTGGCCGGGCTCCTCGACCCGGAACGCGGCCACCCGCTGCCGGACCTGCGGGCGCCATGAGCGACCCCGGAGCGGAACCGGCGCGGGGCCCGGGCGCCGGGGACGGGCGCGGGCCCGGCCCGGCGCCCGGGGACGCCGACGCGGAGAGCGCCGGCGGCGGCCGGCCGGACCCCGGCCCCGGCGGCCGGCCCGCCCGGGCCGTGCTGCGCCCGCCGGTGGAGGTGGCACTGGCCCGGCCGGTGGAGCGGCTGCCCCGCGGCACCGGTCTCGCGTACGAACCCAAGTTCGACGGCCACCGGGTCGTCCTGCTCCGCGACCCGGACCGCGTCCTCCTCCAGGCGCGCTCCGGCCGGATCGTCACCGACGCCTTCCCCGATCTGGTGACGGCGGCCGAGGCGCTGCCCGCCGGGACGGTGCTGGACGGCGAGGTCGTCGTCTGGACGGAGGGGCGCACCGACTTCGCCGCCGTGCAGAAGCGCGCCATGGCCCGCCGCGGCCGGGCCGCCGAGCTCGCCCGGCGGCTCCCCGCCTCGTACGCGGCCTTCGACCTGCTGGCCACCGGCACCACGGACCTCCGGCCGCTGCCGTACCGGCGGCGGCGCGCCGCGCTGACCGGGCTGCTGGCCCCGGTCGGCCCGCCCGTCCAGGCCGTGCCGATGACGACCGACGAGGAGGTGGCCTCGCTCTGGTACGAGACGCTGACCGCGAACGGGATCGAGGGCCTGGTCGTCAAACGGCTCGACGGGCCCTACCGCGGCGGCCGGCGCGACTGGCGCAAGCTGCGGCACTCCGACACCCGGGACGCGGTGGTCGCCGGGGTGACGGGTTCCCGCACGCATCCGCGCGCCCTGGCGGTGGTCCTGCCCGGCGACGACACCCCCGTCCTCACCTCCCCGCTGGCCCCGGCGGCCCGCGCGCAACTCGCCGGGGCCCTCGCGGGTCTGCCGCCGGGCGGGGAGCCGGCGGCGGCCGGGGCCGTGACCACGGACGGAACGCCGTATCTGCCCGTGCCGCCGGTGCTGACGGTGGAGGTGCGGCAGAGCTCGACCCGCCATCCCCTGACAACGGTCAGCCGGCTGCGCCTGCCGGAGTGACGGCCGGTCACCGCGGCCCCCGTCAAGGCCCGTTACCGGCCAATTACCGGCGTTTTGCCCGGAGGGCGTTTCCGCACCACCGCATCACGGGCATCACCACTGAGCCAACACGCCGAGACTCTCGAAGTCCGTTGATATTACCGATAGTTGGCTACCTTCTCTGTTCCCGGCACGTGCCGCCCCCACGGCGTGCCCTCTTCCATCCAGCAGTCCAAGGGATGCCCCATGGCCACACCCCTCTCCGCGAGCCGGCTCCTCGCAGCGATCAAGGCCGAAGGCTGCAAGGTCGTCGAGTACAAGAGCTGGCGCACCCACAACCGCAACCACAAGGGTCCCTGGGGGCCGGTGTACGGCGTGATGATCCACCACACCGTCACCTCCGGCACCGACTCGTCCGTGGCTCTCTGCTACAACGGGCACAGTTCGCTGCCCGGACCGCTCTGCCACACCGTGGGCGCCAAGAACGGCACGCTCTACATGGTGGGCAACGGCCGCGCGAACCACGCCGGTTCGGGCGACGACGACGTCCTGCGCGCCGTCATCGACGAGCGGGCCCTGCCGGCCGACAACGAGGCCAACACCGACGGCAACCGCCACTTCTACGGCATCGAGCTGATCAACCTCGGCAACGGCCGCGACCCCTGGCCCGAACCCCAGCTCGACGCCGCGGCCCGCTGGGCCGCCGCCATCTGCCGCGCGCACGGCTGGAACGAACGCTCCGTCATCGGGCACCTGGAGTGGCAGCCGGGGAAGGTCGATCCGCGCGGCTTCACCATGAGCACTTTCCGGTCCCGCGTGAAAGCCCTGCTCTCACGCCCGCCCGGCCAGGACAACACCGCCCCGGAGGACGACGTGCCGCTCTACCTCAGTCTCGGTATGCACAAGGAATTCACCATGGTTCCCGGAACCTGGTACTCGGTGGCCTGGGACCAGGAGTGGTCGGACCCGCTCAAGCACCACGCCGCGGGCGGCCGCACCTTCGCGACCAACTGCCAGTACAACGGCGTGGCCTCGATACGGGTCCGCGGCCTCACCCCGGGCCGGGAACTCCAGGCCCGCATCGTCGAGGACAACACCTCCGGCGACACCGTGCAGACCCACCCCATCGGTGAGACGGCCGGCACCGCCGGCAGCACCTTCCTCGCCTTCCCCTTCTCGGGCAAGGCGCGCAAGGACCGCAAGATAAAACTCCAGATCGCGCACTACGGCGAGGAGCCGGTGACGGTCGAGAAGAGCTATCTCAAGGCCCAGGTCTGGCCGAACTGACCACGCCTTCCCCGCCCTCGAACGGGTGGCCGGGGCGGGGAAAGCCGGGGGTGGCGGCCGGGGACCGGACCCGGCCGCCGCCCCCGGCGCTGTCTCCGGGCCCACTCCCGGGCCGTCCCGCCACGCCGGAGGGCCACCGGGACGAACATACATACCGAAAAACCCCTATCCGGGCTCTATCCGGACCATGTGCCCCCTAAGCCAGGAAAAGGATGGTTAGCCTCTATCCACCCCATCCGGTTCGCCGGATGACATCACTGGAGGAAGAGGAGACCATGCGCAAACTGCAGAAGGCCGCCATCGTCATGGCCATGCTGGGGACGGTCGGGATCTTCGGGACCGGCACCGCCACGGCCCAGTCGGACATGCAGTCCGACCGCGGCCAGATCCGCTACGAGCAGAGCTACGACCAGGAGAGCTACACCGAGCACCGCGGCCGGGGCCGGGGTCACGGCCACGGCCGCGGACACGGCCGCTGGGGCCACGGCCGCGGGCACGGCCACGGCCACTGGGACCGCGGCCGCGGGCACCACCGCGGCCACTGGGGCCACGGCCGCGGCCACAACCGCGGACACGGCCACTGGGGCCACGGCCGCCGGTGACCACGGACGGACGCCGGATCCGGCCCCGACTCCGCGCCCGGCACCCGTCCCGCTCCACCCGCACCGGTCCGACGTCCTCCGGCCGGCGGCCCTGAAAGCCCCCGGCTGATCACCTCCACCGTCGTCGGACCGCGCCGGAGACCCCCTGCCACTCCCGTTGGCAGGGGGTCTTCGCGTGCCGGCCGGCCCTCCGTCAGCCCTTGACCACGCCCAGCGGCACCAGACGGGCGACGAGCCGGGCGAGGCCGGCGCCCTCCGTGACGTCCGCGACCACGTCCACGTCCTTGTACGCCTCCGGGGTCTCCTCGGCCAGCCCCCGCCAGGAGGACGGCCGGACGGCCACACCCTTCGACTCCAGGTCGGCGCGCAACCGCTCGCCGCGGACGGCGCGCAGCGCCTGATGGCGGCTCATCACCCGGCCCGCGCCGTGGCAGGCGGAGTGGAAGGCGTCATTGCCGGGCAGGCCGGTCATGACATACGAGGCGGTGCCCATGGTGCCGGGGACGAGCACGGGCTGCCCCGCCCCCGCGAGGTCCTCCGGCAGGTCCGGGTCGCCCGGCGGCAGGGCCCGGGTCGCGCCCTTGCGGTGGACGCAGAGCCGGCGTGGCCGGCCGTCCACCTCGTGCGTCTCGACCTTGGCCATGTTGTGCGAGATGTCATACACCAGGTCGAGACCGGTCCCGAGGGCGGTGGTGAAGGCCCGGCGGGCCGCCTCGGAGAGCAACTGCCGGTTGGCGCGCCCGTAGTTGGCGGCGGCCGCCATGGCGCCCAGATAGTTGCGGCCCGGGGCCGAGTCGACCGGGGCGCAGGCGAGCTGACGGTCGGGCAGCTCGATGCCGTAGCGGTGCAGCGCCTGGTCCATCACCTTGACATGATCGGTGCACACCTGGTGGCCCAGTCCGCGCGAACCGCAGTGGATCATGACGCAGACCTGGTCCGGCCGCAGCCCGAAGACCGCCGCCGCCTCCGGATCGTAGAGGTGGTCGACCGCCTGGACCTCCAGGAAGTGGTTGCCGGACCCCAGACTGCCCACCTGCCCCAGCCCCCGCTCCACGGCCCGCCGGCTGACCTCGCCGGGCGCGGCGCCCTCCAGCGCCCCGGAGTCCTCGCAGCGTTCCAGGTCCCGGGGCACCCCGTGGCCGTGCTCGACGGCGTACCGGGCGCCGCCCACCAGCAGGTCGTCCATCGCGTCCGGGCCGGGCAGCTCCCACAGACCGCCGCGTCCCATGCCGCGCGGGACGGTGCGGCCGAGGATGTCCATCAGCCGCTCGAAACCGCCGGGGTCCAGCTCCGCGCGGGTCGTCCCGGCGGCCAGCAGCCGCACCCCGCAGGAGATGTCGAAGCCGACGCCACCTGGCGAGACGACACCGCCCTCGTCGATGTCGGTGGCGGCGACCCCGCCGATCGGGAAGCCGTACCCCCAGTGCACATCGGGCATCGCGTACGAGGCGCGGACGACGCCGGGCAGGGTCGCCACGTTCGCGACCTGCTCCAGGGCCTTGTCACCGGCCGCCTGCGGCAGCAGCTCGCGCGAGGCGAAGACCACTCCCGGCACGCGCATCGCCTCCCGCTCCTCGATCCGGAAGCGGTACGGGGTCTCCTCCGTCAGTACGATCTCCACATCCTCACCTCCGGTCCGCGGGGGCGGCCGTATGACGGCCCCCGTTCCCCCGCCCCTGCGGCCGTCCCGTATCCGGACGGGGCCGGACGCGGCTCCGGGCGGGCCTCAGACGTCGAGGGTCACCGCGCAGGCCCATCCCCCGGAGTCACCGCGCAGCCGGAGGTCATGCAGCGAGACGGCCTTGGGTACGGCACCGATCAGCGGAGTGCGGGAGGCGTCGGCCATCCGGCAGCGGACGGTGGCGGCCCGGCCGCCTTCCACGCCCCGGACCGGGCCGACCACGGTCTCCAGGGGGATCTCGCCGTAGGCGTCCAAGCGGTAGACGGCCTCATCGAGGACGGCGACCAGCAGGTCCTCGTCGGTCGCCGCCGTGACCTCGAACGTGCGCTCGGCCACCGCCACGGCCCCGGAGATGTCCGCGAAGCTCTCGACGGCTGCGCGTACCGCCTCGGCGATGCACCGCTCGGCCGTCTCCGCCCATGCCTCCAGCCGCAGATCGGCGGTGTGCGGCACGGTCCGGTGGCCGCTGCCGCGCGGCCGTCCGCCGGCCTCCGTCCGGTCCACGCCACCGCCTCTCCGCGACGTCCCGCGCACGGCCGGGCGCCGGCGCGCCTCCGCGCCCTTCCGTCCAGGCTCACCCGGCGCCGCGCCGACGGCAACCGGGCGTGGGACCCGGCGCGGGAAGCGCGGAGGGTCTCCCCGGCCCCGGCGCCCGCCGCGGCCCCGGCGGCCGGGACCGCGGGGCGCCCGGCCCCGGAGATGCGGACGGCCACCGTTCCGTCACGACCGGCAGTTTCCCCCGCCCGGCACGCCCGGTTGATTGAGTGGTTGCCGCCCATGGGCCGTACCCATAACGGCGGGCCCCGCTTCCGGGCCGGCCCGCCGTGCCACTACCGGGCTTCGCATGGAAGGACCTTCGGGTTGCCGCTCTCTCGTCAGCTTCCGACAACGGACAACGCCACCAAGGAGGACGGCCCGGCGCCGGACGACTCCCGGGAGCGCACACCGGACGACACCACGACCACGGACCGGAGCACTGCCACGGACCGGGACACCGCCACGGGCCACGGGGACACCTCGGCCGGCGGTACGGACGAGCGGGCCGATACCGGCGCCGGCCCGGATGACGCCCCGGCAGCCGCCGGTACGGCGGCGGACGGCACCGGCGCCGGGGAGAAGCCTCCCGGAGACGACACCGCCCCCGCGGGCGAGCGCTCCCGCGCAGGCGACGGAGCGGACCACGGACCGGAACAGCCGTCCGCCGAAGAGGAGTCCGCTCCGGCCGGGCGGCCCGCCGGGACCGAAAACCCCGCCGCCGGGACCGGAACCGTCGATCCCGCGGACGAGCCCGCCCCGGCCCGCACCCCGGACGGCCCCGCGGCCGGCGGCGACGACGGCACCGCAGTCGGCGCCCCCGGGGGCAGCCGCCCCGCCGGAACCCCCGGGCGCCGCGGGCGCCGCGACCCGCGCGGCCGGTGGCGGGCCGAACACCCCGCCGCGGCAAGGGTCCTGACGTACGGGGCGACGGCCCTGGCCGTCCTGTTCGTCTTCGCCGCGCTCGTCATGCCGAACGGACTCAGCCGCTTCACCCCCTTCGCCTTCACACGCGTCCCCGGTGAGGCGGTCGTCGCCGCCGCCGTCCTGCTCTTCCTGCCGCCGAGGCCCCGGCGGTGGGTCGCGGCGCTCTCCGGGGCGGGCCTCGGGCTGCTGCTCGTCCTGAAGTTCGTCGACATCGGCTTCTACGCGGTGCTGAGCCGGCCGTTCGACCTGGTGCTCGACTGGATCCTCTTCGAGGACGGCCACTCCTTCCTCGAAGCCACGATCGGCGGGACCGGCGCCACCGCGGCCGTGATCGGCGCGGTGACCCTGGCCGCCGCCGTGCCCGTGCTGATGACGCTGGCGGTGATCCGGCTGAGCGAGATCCTGGCCCGGCACCGCACGACGGCCACCCGCACCACCTTCGTCGTCGCCATCGTCTGGATCACCTGCTCCGCGATCGGCCTCCGGATCGGCAGCACGCCGGTGGCCTCCAGCGCCGCGGCGAAGCTCGTCAAGGACCGGGTGAACCGGGTGGAGGCGGGCATCAAGGACGAACGCAAGTTCGCCCGGGTGGCCGCCGTCGACGACTTCGGCGACACCCCGCCCGACGAGCTGCTGACCGCCCTGCGCGGCAAGGACGTCCTCTTCGCCTTCATCGAGAGCTACGGCCGGGTGGCGATCGACGAGAACCCGGAGATGTCGCGGCTCATGAGCGCGGCCCTCGCGGAGGACACCGACCGGCTGGACAAGGCCGGGTTCTCCTCCCGGAGCGGCTTCCTCCGCTCCCCCACGACCGGCGCCGGCAGCTGGCTGGCCCACTCCACCCTCTGGTCGGGCCTCTGGGTCGACAACCAGCGGCGGTACCGCACCGTGACGGCGAGCGACCGCCTCACCCTCACCGGCGCCTTCCAGCGCTCCGGCGCCTGGCGGACGGTCGGCATGATGCCGGGCGTCACCCGGGCCTGGCCGGAGGGCAAGTTCTACGACTTCGACGCCGTCTACGACTCGAAGGAACTCGGCTACCGGGGGCCGAAGTTCAGCTGGTCGCCGGTACCCGACCAGTACACCCTGTCCGCCTTCGAGCGGCTGGAGCGCGCCAAGCGGGACCGTGATCCGCTGATGGCGGGGATCATCCTCGCCACCAGCCACAACCCCTGGGCCCCCATCCCGCGGATGATCGGCTGGGACGAGGTCGGCAACGGCTCCGTTTACCACGCCATGAAGGAGGAGGGGAAGGACCCGGAGGAGGTCTGGAAGGACCCCGAGCAGGTGCGCACCGAGTACCGGCGCGCCGTCGAGTACTCAATGGACAGCCTGGTCTCGTACCTGGAGGAGTACGGCGACGAGGACACCGTGCTCGTCGTCCTCGGCGACCACCAGCCCGTCCCGACCGTCGCCGGTGACGGGGCCAGCCGGGACGTACCGGTCTCGATCGTCGCCCACGACGAGGCCGTGCTGGACCGGATCTCCGACTGGGAGTGGGACGAGGGCCTGAAGCCCGGCCCGGACGCCCCGGTCTGGCGGATGGACACCTTCCGCGACCGCTTCCTGACGGCGTACGGCCCGGAGGCCGAGGCCCCGTCCGCGTCGGAGCCGGAATCGAACGCCGACGCGGAATCGGACGCGGGCAAGAACGCGGACCCGGACAAGGCGGCGAAGCGGTGACCGCCGGCCGGTGAACACCGGCCCGCACCGGCAGAGGGTGAGCCCCGGACCCGACGGCCCGGGGCTCATCCCTGCCGTCCGGACATCACGCGCACGAACGCCGTCGAGCCAGGACGCGGGGTCTCAACTGGGCTGCCTATACAGCTGGTTGGGATATGTCAATCCACCCCGGGGTCCCGTTTTGATCATCTTGGGGTAGGACGCGCACGGTCCCCCACCCGACTACCGTCCTCTTTGGAATATCCGTTCGAACGGGGAGGGTGCATGACCAGCACTCTGAAGAAGTTCGGGACCACCGCGTCGGCGATGGGACTGCTGGCCGCCGGCGTGACCTTCGGCCTCGCGCCGTCCGCGCAGGCCGCCGCCGGGCCGTCCGGCTGCAGCGCCTACGTGTCGCACACCAACGACCACGTGGCCGTGGGCTGGTGCAGCTCGGGCAACGGCACCTGGAACGTCCAGGCGTACTGCGGCGGCCCGGGCGGCGCCAGGGGCCCCTACAAGGGCACCCCCGGCTACCGCACGCGGGGTGTGGAGAAGGCTGCGACGCTCAACTGCGGCTCCTCCGGCTACCCGTACAACCTGAAGGTCGTCGACAAGAAGGCCTGACCGGAGCAGCGCACGCACGGGGGCGGCTGCCCCGGCCCGTCGAAGGGACCGGGGCAGCCGCCCCTCCGGCGCTCCGCGGCCGGCTCAGACGCTCTCCGCCGCCGTTCCCCGGATCACCACGGCCCGGGCGTCGTGGGCGTCCCGGACGTCCCGGACCCGGAACCGCCACAGCGTCCCGATGTCCCGGCCGAACGACCACACCAGCAGCGCCAGCGCCCCCAGCACCGTCCCGAAGGCGACCGGGTGCGGGAGGAGTCCGGAGCCCGCCGCGAGCAGCGCCACGCCCTGCAGCGCGGCCACCGTCTTCCGCGCCATGCTCGGCGGCAGCGGACCGTTCAGCCACGGCATCACCCGGGCCGCCGCGACGAAGCCGTAGCGCATGGCGCCGATCAGCAGCACCCAGCCACCCAGGGCCATGGCGTCATAGAGGCTGAGCACCAGGATCAGGAAGGCGTCGGCCTCCATGTCGAAGCGGGCCCCGAGGGGGGAGGCCGTTCCGGTGCGCCGGGCCACCTGCCCGTCCACCGCGTCCAGGCTCAGCGCCACCGCGGTGAGCGCGACCAGCGTCCCCACCGGCACCGGCCCGGTGAAGGAGTCAGCGACGAGCGCGGTCACCCCTCCGACGAGCGTCGTACGGGCCAGGGTGACGGCGTTGGCCGGCCCGAACGGCCTGGGCGGCCAGGACCGGTGCAGGGCGCGGGTGAGCAGGGCCCAGGTGCCGACCGTGAACGCCAGGCCCGTCAGCCACCCCGCGAGCCCCAGTCCGACGACCGTGTCGAGAAGGACCAGCAGAAAGATCTGCGCGCCCGCCCCCGCGGTCGTCTCCTGGCGCAGGAGCCTCGTTTCGCATAGGTCGCTCAGGGCCACCGCGCATCCTCCCGCTGTGTGTCTTGTCGGCTGTGTGCTTGTGCGTGTGCTGTGCGTGTGCTGTGTTCCGTGTCCGCCGCCGGTCCGCGTGCCGCTCCCGGCGCTGTGCCGGTGCGGAGGTGCGGACCGGTCCCGGCCGGGTCCGGCCGGGAGGTGACGCTGTGACAGAGTCGGACCGCCGCGTACCGTGTGCGGCCTCGCGTTCAATAACGTGAGCCAGCAGCCCAGCGTTCACCAGGAGGACGCCGATGCCGCGCACCGCCCGCGCCTTCTGGCTCAACTCGCCCGGCCACGGGGAGATACGGGACGTCACCCTGCCCGAGCCGGCCGACGGCGACGTCGTCGTGCGCGCGCTGTACTCGGGCGTCAGCCGCGGCACGGAGAGCCTCGTCTTCCGCGGCGGTGTGCCGGAGAGCCAGCACACCGCGATGCGGGCGCCCTTCCAGGAGGGCGCGTTCCCCGCTCCCGTCAAGTACGGCTATCTCAGCGTCGGCCTCGTCGAGGAGGGGCCGGAGCACCTGCTCGGCCGTACGGTCTTCTGCCTCTACCCGCACCAGAGCCGGTACGTCGTCCCGGCGAGCGCCGTGACCCCGGTGCCGGACACGGTCCCCGCCGCCCGCGCCGTGCTGGCCGGCACGGTGGAGACAGCGGTGAACGCCCTGTGGGACGCGGCGCCGCTGGTCGGCGACCGGATCGCCGTCATCGGGGCCGGCATGGTCGGCTGCTCCGTCGCCGCCCTGCTCGCCCGCTTCCCGGGCGTCCGCGTCCAGCTCGTCGACGCCGATCCGTCCCGCGCCGCCGTCGCCGAGGCGCTGGGCGCCGGGTTCGCCCTCCCGGAGGACGCGCTGGGCGACTGCGACCTCGTCGTCCACGCCAGCGCGAGCGAGGCCGGGCTCGCGCGGGCGCTGGAACTGCTCGCCCCGGAGGGCACGGTCCTGGAGCTGAGCTGGTACGGCGACCGGCGGGTCGCCCTGCCGCTCGGCGAGGCCTTCCACTCCCGCCGGCTGACCGTGCGCGCCAGCCAGGTGGGCACGGTCTCCCCCGCCCGCGCCTCCCGCCGCGGCTACGCCGACCGGCTCGCGCTCTCCCTCGGCCTCCTCGCCGACCCCGCCCTCGACGCCCTCGTCTCCGGCGAATGCGCCTTCGAGGAACTGCCGGCCACGCTCGCCCGGATCGCCTCCGGCGACCTCCCCGGGCTGTGCCACCGCGTCCGGTACGACCCGCCCGCGTGAGCCGCCCCGCGTGAGCCGTTCCCCGCGTCACCGGCCGCACGCGGCACCACCGCCGCCGGGCAGCGCGCCGGAATTCTCCGCGGCCCGGGCTTTGAACAGGAGTTACGCTCCGGCCGTACTGCATGGCACGGCCCGGCAGCGGGCCGCACAGCCCGAGACCTGGAGGTCGGTCGTTGTTCAGCGTCACCGTCCGTGAGCACCTGATGATCGCTCACAGCTTCCGCGGCGAGGTCTTCGGACCCGCGCAGCGTCTGCACGGCGCGACGTTCCTCGTGGACGCCACCTTCCGCCGTACGGACCTGGACGCCGACAACATCGTCGTCGACATAGGCCTGGCCACCAGTGAACTGGGCGCCGTGGTCGGGGAGTTCAACTACCGCAATCTCGACGAGGTGCCCGAGTTCGCCGGCGTCAACACCTCGACGGAGTACCTGGCCAAGGTCATCGCCGACCGGCTGGCCGGCAAGGTGCACGCCGGGGCCCTGGGCGAGGGCGCCCGCGGCCTGAGCGGCATCTCCGTCACCCTGCACGAATCCCACATCGCCTGGGCGAGTTACGAGCGGACGCTGTGAACGGGGCCGCCACCACCACCCTGCCCCCGCGCTCGGTGCACGTGGTGATGCCCGGAGACGTGGCCGACCCGTCCGCGCCCAGCGGCGGCAACGTGTACGACCTCCGTGTCTGCCGCGATCTGCCCCGCCTCGGCTGGCAGGTCCACCCGCACGCCGTCGACGGCGGCTGGCCGCGGCCGGGCCCCGGCGCGCGCGCCGAACTGGCCCGCGTCCTGCGGGAGCCGGCGGACGGCAGCCTCGTCCTGCTCGACGGGCTGGTCGCCTGCGCCGTGCCCGAGATCGTCGTCCCGGAGGCCGAACGGCTGCGCCTCGCCGTGCTGCTGCACCTGCCGCTGGGCGACGAGACCGGGCTCGACCCGGCGACGGCCGCCGAACTGGACGCCGCCGAGCGGGAGACCCTCCGGGCCGTGCCGGCCGTCGTCGCCACCAGCCAGTGGGCCGCCGGCCGGCTGGTGGAGCAGCACGGGCTCGCGCCCGCCCGGGTCCACGCCGCCGCGCCCGGGGCGGACATCGCCCCGCTGGCGCCGGGCACGGACGACGGCCCGCGCGGACACGGCGCCGGGGGAGCGGACGGTGCCGGGAGCGGCGCGGACACGGGCGCCCCGCGCCTGCTGTGCGTCGCCTCGGTGACCCCGCGCAAGGGCCAGCACCGGCTCGTCGAGGCCCTGGCCGGCGTCACCGACCTGCCGTGGAGCTGCCATCTCGTCGGCGGCCTGGACCACGACCCCGCCTATGTGACCCGGCTGCGGAAGCTGATCGCCGAACTCGGCCTCGGCGACCGGGTCCGGCTCACCGGCCCCCGCACCGGCGCCGCCCTGGACGCCAGTTACGCCGCCGCCGACCTGTTCGTGCTGACCTCGTACGCCGAGACGTACGGCATGGCGGTGACCGAGGCGCTCGGGCGCGGCGTCCCCGTCCTGGCGACGGCCGTCGGCGGCGTCCCGGAGGCCGTCGGCCACACGCCCGACGGCTGCCGGCCCGGTGCCCTCGTACCGCCGGACGAACCCGCGGTGCTCACCGCCGCCCTGCGGCGCTGGCTCTCCGAGCCGGACGTGCGCGACCGGTGGCGGACGGCCGCGCGGCGCCGGCGCGATGCCCTGGCCGGCTGGGAGACGACCGCGCGGAACCTGGCCGCGGTGCTGGAGGAGCTCCGGCTCCGTACGGAACTCCGGAGGACCCATGCCTGCTGAGACCGAGCCCGCGACCCTGCGCGACACCGCGGCGGACGGCCCGGCCGCGGGCGGAGGCCCGTCCGGGCACCCGGCCGTGACGAGCCCGGCCGGTACCGGGAGCCTCGACGGCGCCGGGCCCGACGCCGCGGCCGGGGACGGGGCGCCCCGCTACGCCCCCGAGTGGCTGGCCCTGCGGGAGGGCGCCGACGCCGCCGCCCGCGCGCCGCGGCTGCTCGGCCCGCTGGTCCGGCACTGGGCGGACGGGCGGGACAGGGAGGAGGAGCGGCCGCAGCGCCCCGGACGTCCGGGGCGGCAGGGCCCGCTGGTGATCCGCGACCTCGGCTGCGGCACCGGCTCCATGAGCCGCTGGCTCGCACCCCGGCTGTCCGGACCGCAGCACTGGATCCTCCACGACCACGACCCGGAGCTGCTGGAGCTGGCCGCCGAGCGGATGCCCCGCACGGCCGCCGACGGCAGCCCCGTCACGGTGGAGACCGAACAGGGGGACGCGACGCTCCTGACCGCCGACGTCCTCGCCGGCACCTCGCTCGTCACCGCTTCCGCCCTGCTCGACCTGCTGACCCGCGAGGAGGTGGACGCGCTCGCCGCGTCCTGCGCCGCCGCCGGCTGCCCGGCACTGCTGGTGCTGTCGGTCGCCGGACGGGTCGAACTCTCCCCGGCCGACCCGCTGGACGGCGAGATCGCCGACGCCTTCAACGCCCACCAGCGCCGGGCCGTGGACGGCCGCCGGCTCCTCGGCCCCGACGCCGTCACGGAGGCCGCCGAAGCGTTCACGCGCCACGGTCTGACCGTGCGGACCGAGGCCAGCCCGTGGCGGCTGGGCCCCGGCGGCCCCGCAGGCCCCGCCGGCCCCGCCGGTGGTGGGCCGGGGCTGGCCGCGGAGTGGCTGCGCGGCTGGGTGGGTGCCGCCGTCGCACAGTGCCCGGAGCTGACGGAGCCCGCGGAGACGTATCTGCGGCGCCGGCTGGAGTCGTGCGCGGCCGGCGAGCTGCGGGCGGTCGTCCACCACAGCGACCTGCTGGCCCTTCCCGCTCCCCCGGCGGGCGGTACGCCGTGATCCCGCACGCGCTCCGGAACCGCCTCGGCATGATCGGCGGTCTGGCCATCCTCGCCGTCCTGCTGTGGCAGCTGGGCACCGGCGCCTTCCTGGACGGCGTGCGGCGGCTCGACGGCACCACGCTGCTGGCCGCGCTCGGCCTGGGCCTGCTGACCACCGTGTTCAGTGCCTGGCGCTGGTGTCTGGTGGCCCGGGGCCTGGGCATCCGGCTGAAGCTGGGCCGCGCGGTCGCCGACTACTACCGCTCGCTGTTCCTCAACGCGGCGCTGCCCGGCGGTGTCCTGGGCGATGTGCACCGCGCGGTGCGGCACGGGCGCAGCTCCGGCGACGTCGGCCGGGGCGTCCGCGCGGTCGTCCTCGAACGGTGCGCCGGGCAGGGTGTGCTGGTGGCGGTGGGCGTGGCGCTGCTGATCGCGCAACCGTCCGCGGCCCTGGCGGAGGCGGGGCGGTCCGCCTGGCGCGTGGTCACGGCGCCGGGCGTCCTGCCGGCGCTCTCCGCGGCCGGTGCGGCGGTCCTGCTGCTCGTCCTCCGGCGGCGTCTGCGGCCGGGCCGCGCCCCGGAGGGGAACCCGGACGGGGCTTCCGCCGCGAGGCCGGGCGGCGGCTCCCGCTGGGCCCGCGCCCTGCGCACCATGCTGACCGAGGCACGCCTCGGACTGCTGGCCCGCCGCAGCTGGCCGGGCGTGGTGGTCTCGTCGGCCGTCGTCCTGGCCGGCTATCTGGGCATGTTCCTGCTGGCGGCCCGGGCCGCCGGAGCGACGGCCCCGGCGGCCGAGCTGCTGCCCCTGATGGTGCTGGCGCTGCTCGCGATGGCGCTACCGCTGAACGTCGCCGGCTGGGGTCCCCGTGAGGGTGTCACCGCGTGGGCGTTCGGTGCCGCGGGCCTGGGCGCCGCCCAGGGGCTGACCGTCGCCGTCGTCTACGGACTGCTGTCCTTCGCCGCGAGCCTGCCCGGTGTCGGTGTGCTGCTGGCCCAGTGGTGCGCCGGACTGCGGCGCCCGCAGGTCGAGTTCGAAGAGGGTGTCCTCGCCGAGGACGGCTCGCCGGACCGGCGGGCGGAGCGCGTCGCGCATCAGCTCCGGGCCGGTGAAGCGGAGCCCCGGGACGCCGTCCCCGAGGAGGACCGGCGCCACGGTCACGTAGAGCCGGTGCAGCGCCCCCTCGTGGAGGAAGCGCGACACGGTGACGCCGCCGCCCTCGACGAGGACGCGGCCGAGCCCGCGCCGCGCGAGCTCGTGCACCAGGCGGCGGGGGGCGAACGCGGCGCTGTCCGGGAGGACGAGCACGTCCGTCCGGCCGTCACCGTCCGCGCCGCCGGGCTCGCCGCGCCGCCCGTGCTCGCCGTCGCCGGCGCCCACCACCCACAGGGTCGGCGCCTCGCCGTCGCGGAACACCCGGAGCCCCGGCGGCACGCGGCGGTGCGGATCGAGGACGACGCGTACCGGGTTGGTGCCCGCGCAGGCGCGGACCGTCAGCCGGGGATCGTCCGCGGCGGCGGTGCCGGCGCCGACGACCACCGCGTCGGCGAGCGCGCGCAGGCGGTGCAGATGCTCCCGGTCCTCCTCGCCGGTGACGTAGTCGGCGTCGCCGGTGCGGCTGGCGATGAACCCGTCCAGGCTCTGCCCCAGTTGCGCGAAGGTGAAGCGGGGACCGGCGAGGCAGAGGGACAGATAGCGCTCGGCGAGAAGGGCCGCCCCGGGCGAGGCGTGCGGCCAGCGGCGCCGGCCGTCCGCGTCCGCGACGAGTCCGGCGGCTTCGGCGTCCGCCTCGCTCCGGACCCCGCACAACCGCTCCCAGGCCTCTGATGCGCCGAGCACACCCGCACCCTGCTCTCCGCCGCGCTCCGCGCCGCGGCCCGCGCCCCCCGCGTTCACAGCGCCCCCCGCCCGGCGCCGTCACCGGACCGGGGTCCGGACCGGTCCGGCTCCGGCCGCGGGGGCTCCGGAACCCGTTCCGCCGTACCCAGCACGGAAAGGTATTCCCCGAAGGAATCCACCAGCCCGGCCAGCAATTGCTTCCCTTTCTCCGCCGAAGCCATTGAGGGCCGGCCGATCACACCGGAACCGGTGTAAGGCCGCATACCGAGAGTGAGCAAATGCTGACGGTCGTCGGAGAGCCAATCAGAAGTCTCATATCCGGGGCGCACGAGCTCCGGATGAGCGTGCAGCAGGATGGAGGTCTCCACTTCGCCCGCGTGCATATCGCTGCGCGAGGAGGTCACCACACCCGCCCGCTCGCGTGCGGCGTCCCAGTCGCCCGAGCCGGGGAAAAGTGCCATACGGGTACCGCTGCCGGCGGACTCCTGAACGACGTTGCGCAGCACATAGTTTCCGCCGTGCCCATTGACAAGGACGAGATTTGTGACCCCGGAACGGCGGAGGGATTCCGCGATGTCCTTCACGACGGCGTAGAGCGTGGCGGCGGAAATGCTCACCGTCCCGGGCCAGTCGGCGTGCTCGTGCGAGCAGGAGACCGTCACCGGCGGCAGCAGCCGTACCGGGTGCGCGGCCGCGATCTCCCCCGCGACGGCACAGGCCACCACCGTGTCCGTGACCAGCGGAAGAAAGCGGCCGTGCTGCTCGAAACTCCCGATGGGGAGCACGGCGACGGCGGCTCCGCGGCTCCCCACGTCCTCCGTCGTGTCCAGCGGCAACAGCCCCGAAGCCGGCAGCCCCGTCCCCGAACCACTCATGTTTCCCGGCCCTTTCAGTATTTCTCCGACACCACACGGCCGCGGCGGAACCCGGTCCGGGACGGACCCGGAGCACACGGAACACGCACCGCGCGCCGTCAACGCGAGCAGCCTACGCGGAAATCACGATCTCAACGACCGAACGTGACGAACAACAAAACCAGTTGATACTTTCTCACCGTTTCCGATTCCACCGCCAGGGTCTTACCGATAGGATCGAGCCATGACAGACAGTGATGTCGCACTCCGCGACAGTGCTCTCGCTCCAGGTGTCGAACGCGTGGCACACGTCCGGCTTTCCACCGAGCACGGCGAATTCCTCGCCGTCGGCTACCTGGACCGCATTCGCGGCGACGAACAAATAGCGCTGGTATACGGCGATATCGAGGGTGAGGGCGCCCTCACCCGCCTGCATTCGGAGTGCCTGACCGGAGACGCCTTCGGTTCGAAGCACTGCGAGTGCGGGGACCAGCTCTCCGCCGCGCTCCGCGCCATCGTGGCCGAGGGCAGGGGCGTCCTGATCTACCTCCAGGGCCACGAGGGCCGCGGCATCGGCCTGCTGGCCAAGCTCAAGGCGATGGCCCTGCAGGCGGAGGGCCTCGACACCGTGGAGGCGAACCTCGCCCTCGGTCTCCCGGCCGACGCCCGCGACTACCGGGTGGCGGCGGAGATGCTGCACGATCTGGGGGTGCGCTCCGTCCGCCTGATGTCCAACAACCCCCTCAAGCGCGACGCCCTGCTCCGCCACGGCATCAGGATCGCCGAGCAGGTCCCGCTGCTGATCCCGCCGCGCGAGGAGAACCTGGCGTACCTGGTCACCAAGCGCGAACGCTTCGGGCACCACCTCCCCCACCTGGACCTGGACCGCGCGGCCGCTCCCCAGCCCTGACCGCCGGCCCACGCCCCCGCCCGTCCCCCGGTTCGTCCCCCGGGCGCCTCACCCGAGCCCGCCCACCCGCACGCACGCGACGGCGCCACGCCGCGAGTCCGGTGCCCCGTGTCTCCGTGCCACGGGCCACACGTCACCCCGCGGCGTCCGCCGGCCACTCGGCCGGGTGAATTCCCCGTGCGAGGGCTGGTGGCCCCGCGCGCACCCCCGCAGTGTGGGACGGAGTGCCCGGCCAGTACGACGACTCCGAGGGGCCCCCGTGACCGCATACGCCAAGCTCCGCCCGCTCACCGCAGTACGGCAGGCCGACGTGGGGCAGACCTTCCACCGGCTGGCCGACCTGCTGAGCGAGAGCGGCGAACAGGCCATCGTCCGCTTCACCCTCCTCGCCCCCGCCGGAACCGGCGGGACCGGCCCGGGCGGCGCGGACCGCGCCGCGTCCGGGAGCGGAGTGGACCGGCAGTGGACGCTGGTCCCGGCCAAGCGCAAGTACCGGGTGGTGGAGGGCGGCGCGGTGCCCGGCCCGCCCGATGTCGAACTCGTCACCCGCGAGGCCGTCTGGTGGGAGATCGCCGACGGCCGTCTGTCGCCGCTCGACGCCTTCACCGGGGGCCGGCTGCGCGTGCTGGGCGACGCCGACCTGGCCGCCCGTCTGCTGCGGAAGGCATCCGGCGGCACGGGCGTCTCCATGGTCTGCGGGGAGTGAGGCGGAGATGGCCGTCGTGGACACAGTGGGCCGGGTGGAGGAGCTCAAGCTCTCCGACGGCTTCGGGTTCGTGAACATCCGGCGGGAGGAGGGCACTCCGGCCAACGAACTGCTGATCATCTGGTTCGGTGACCGGTCCGAGGGCCCCGTCGCCCTCTTCACCACCGAGCTGTCCCTGGCCCTGGCCCGGGGCCTGCGCGTCAAACTCCTGCACGGCGACGACAGCGCCTACATCACCCGCGTCACCGTGCAGGCGCCCCCGTGATCCCCGGAGAGCGCGAGGAGGGCGGCGCCCGGAGCGAGGGGCCGCCGGACGGCCCCATCGCCCACGACCACCGCATCGACGTGGTCAAGGAGCGGTTCGCCACCCGCCTCATGACCTACCCCAACGTCACGGGAGTGGGCGTCGGCCTGCGGATGCGGGCCGGCCGGCGCCTGTCCGAGCCGTGCGTCCGCGTCTTCGTGCGCCGCAAGGTGCCCGAGGCCGAACTCCGCGCCTCGGATGTCCTGCCCCGCGAACTGGAGGGCGTCACCGTCGATGTCGTGGAGGGCGAGTTCACCCTCCTCCGCAACGGCGCCCCGCCGCTGCCCCCGGAGCGCAGGAGGGCCCGCCACTTCCCCTTCGCCGTCCCCGGGACGAGCGTCGCGGGTCTGCGCGTCACGGCCGGCACGCTGGGCGCGGCGGTGTACGACGCGACCGGCGGGGGCTCGCAGCTCCTGCTCAGCAATTGGCATGTGCTGTGCGGGGTGCCGGACTGCGCCGCCGGCGAGGAGATCGTCCAGCCGGGCCCGTTCGACGGCGGCACGGCGCCCCGGGACACCGTCGCCCGCCTGCTCCGGTACGCCGACACCGACCGGGTGGACGCCGCCGTGGCCGTCCTCGACGGCAACCGCTTCCTGTCCGACGCCATCGCGGGCATCGGGCTGGTCAGCGGCGTCGGCGCGGCGGGGCTGGGGATGCGGGCCCGGAAGTCGGGGCGCACCACGGGCGTCACCGGCGGGATCATCGACGCGGTCGGTCTCGATGTGACGGTCGGCGGCCGGCTGTTCCGCGGGCAGTTCACCGTGGCGTCCGAGGACGGCGCCCCGGTCGTCGCGGGCGGCGACTCGGGGAGCCTGACGGTCGACGACCGCAACCGCGCGGTGGGCCTGCTCTTCGCCGGCCGCACCGACGGCGCCTACTGGATCGCCAACCCCATCGCCGACGTCATCGCCGCCCTGGGCATCCGCTTCACCCCGGAACCGCTGCCCCTGGACGCCGCCGTGCTCCTGACGGCCGCGGACTCCTGAGCGGACCGGAGCGAACGGCGGCGGCTTTCGGGCCCTGGGCCCTCGTACCGGCCGGCTCGTCAGGCCGCGAGGGCCACGGAGACCAGGAGCAGGAGCGAGCTGACGATCTCCACCAGGCCGAGCTGCAGCGGAGTCATCCGGCGGCGCGGCAGCCCCGCGGCACGGACCAGGTACCAGCCGAACGCCACGGCGTACACCGGGGCGATCCAGACCGCCACCGCCGGCGCGGCCGCGTGGAAGGCGGTGGAGGCGGCGAACATCGCCGTGTTCTCCCGCTCGCGGATGCAGCTCTTGACGAACAGGACGGTCCCGGCGAGGTAGAGCAGGACGACGGTGAACGTCCCGCCGACGTCCCACGGGGACCCGCCCGCGACACTCGCCACGACGGGGAGGATCAGCGTCGCGGCCGCCGCGGAGACCAGCCCGTTCACCAGGGCGCGGTCGTCACGGCGGGAGGCGAAGAAGCCGTTGACCGCGAGCGCCAGGGCGAACACGGGCGCGTAGAGGAGGAGTTGGGGGCGCGCGGCGAGGACGACGGCCCCGGCGGCCAGGGTCGTCAGCCCGTAGGCGAGGAGCTGGTCGCGGTAGCGGGCGGGCCGGCGCGTCTTCACGGCGAGCAGGGCGAAGTACGACAGCAGGTAGCCGCCGATCCACGCGACGAGCAGCGGCAGGTCCGGCCAGGCGAACCCGGCGGACAGCAGCCCGGCCAGGTACGGCAGGAGCAGCATCGCCCACGCGCCGTGCTGCGGCGGCACCCACTGCCCGCGCTTCTTGCTCCGGGGCCGGCCACGCGCCGGGGCGGACGCCGGCGCGGACGTCCCGGCCGGGGACAGCCCAGAGCTGTGCGGCGTCGGCCTGCCCGGCCTCGCCCCGTCCGGCTCTGCCGTCTTCGGCACCGTCGTGGAGGCCCCGTCCCGGGCCGCGCCCACCGGGGCGGACCTCGCCGGGGCCGTCCCCGCCGGGCTCCCCGTCCGTCCGGTCCGGACGCCACCGGCCGGCCTACCCATCGTGCGCATCGCGTTCCCTCCCGTCCACGGGTGCCGTGGCGAGACGGTCCACCAGGCCGGTCAGCACCCGCTCGGCCTGCTCCGGGTCGAAGTCCTCGCCGAGCCGCTTGCGCACCCCGTCGTCGCTGAGGAGGTGGTGCACGGTGGGCGTCACCCCGTGCCGGGCCAGGCAGTTACGGGCGCATTGCAGCACACAGCCGTCGATGGCGATGACGGGGCGCCCGCTCGTGGCCTTCCGCACCAGACTCGGCACGTCACCGCCGACACCCGCGATGCAGGACATCTCGGCGATCCCGCGCCGGTCGAGCTGAACGGCGAGCCAGTTCGTCATCTGGGCGGCGCTGGAGCATCCGGAACAGGAGTACACCAGTGGCAGATCGCGTCGGCGGTTCACCGGGACCGTCTCTCCTCGCTACTCGTCCTCACCACTCCCCCACCTGCGCGACCGTAGCCCGCGCCCCGGCCCGGCACATGGGTCTTCCGGACCCATTCCCCGGCAGGGAGTCCCACCCGCCCGGCGGGGACCGGAGCCGCCCGGCCCACCCGGCACCCGGCACCCGGATGGTGCCCACATACCGGAAAGTAGATGGGCACACCACCGATCTTCCCTAGGCTTCGGCCATGACGAGCCCAGCAGCCCAGCTCCCCGCCCTCGCCCGCCGTGCCGCCGCGGTCGGCTCGTCGCCCGTGCGCGACATCCTCGCGCTCACCGCCCGGCCCGAAGTGATCTCGTTCGCGGGCGGACTGCCCGCGCCGGAGCTCTTCGACGCCGAAGGGCTGCGGGCCGCGTACGACCGCGTCCTGGCCGAGGCGCCGCGGCGCGTCCTGCAGTACTCGACGACCGAGGGCGACCCGGCGCTGCGCGCGGCGGTCGCGGCCCGGCTCGGAGTCCGCGGCCTGCCGACCGGTCCGGACGACCTGCTGATCACGGCGGGTTCCCAGCAGGCGCTGACGCTCCTCGCGACGACACTGCTGGAGCCCGGGGACACCGTGCTCGTCGAGGACCCCACCTACCTGGCGGCGCTGCAGTGCTTCGCCCTCGCGGGCGCGCGGGTGGTGCCCGTGCCCTCCGACGAGGACGGCGCCGACCCGGACGCGTTGGAGGAGCTGGTGGCCCGCGAGCGGCCGAAGCTGCTCTACCTCGTCCCCACCTTCCAGAACCCCACCGGCCGCACGCTGCCCGCCGAGCGCCGGCAGGCCGTCGCCGGCACCGCGCGGCGCCACGGCCTGTGGATCGTGGAGGACGACCCGTACGGCGAACTGCGGTTCGAGGGCAGCCCCGTGCCGTGGATCGCGTCCCTCGGCGCGGCCGCCGACCGCACCGTCCTGCTCGGCAGCTTCTCCAAGATCATGGCCCCGGGCCTCCGGCTCGGCTGGCTCCGTGCCCCCGCGGCACTGCGCCGCGCCTGCGTGATCGCCAAGCAGGCCCTCGATCTGCACTCCTCCACCATCGACCAGGCGGCCGCGGCGCGTTACCTGGCCGACGCCGACCTGGACGCCCATCTGGCGCGTGTCCGCGCCGCCTACCGCACCCGCCGCGACGCTCTGCTCGACGGGCTGCCCGCCGCCCTTCCGGACGGCAGCCGCTGGAACCGTCCCGACGGCGGCATGTTCCTCTGGGTCCGGCTCCCCGACGGCCACGACGCCACGGCCCTGCTCCGCGAAGCCGTGACCCACGACGTGGCCTACGTCCCCGGCGCCCCGTTCCACGCGGGCCCGCCGGACCCGGCGACGCTGCGCATGTCGTTCACGACCCACACCCCGGAGGAGATCGGCGAGGGGCTGCTGCGCCTCGCCAAAGTCTTCCGCTGAGACTCCGCGGTGTGGCAGGGGCAGGGGCGATGGCCCGGGGTACAGGGGCGGTGCCCGGGAAATGTGTCGCGCCCGGGGGCAGACGAACCGTACCGTCGCCCGGATGAAGCTGCTCTCCGTCAATGTCGGCAAGCCCGGCCCCAACCCCTGGAAGAGGCTCAGCGCGACCGGAATCGACAAGCGGCCCGCCGAGGGCCCGGTCGCCGTCGCCGCCCCCGGCCCCAAGGGCACCGGCGCGGTCGGCCTGGCCGGCGACCGGGTCTACGACGTGAAGCACCACGGCGGCCCCGACCAGGCCGTCTACGCCTATGCCCGCGAGGATCTCGACGGCTGGGAGGCCGAGTTCGGCAGGCCGCTCGCGAACGGTGTCTTCGGGGAGAACCTCACGACCGCCGGCCTGGACGTCAACGGCGCGCTGATCGGCGAGCGTTGGCGCATCGGGCGGGACGTCGTCCTGGAGGTGTCGTGCCCCCGGATCCCGTGCGCGACATTCCAGGGATGGCTGGAGCGCGACGGCTGGATCCGGCGGTTCACCGAGGCCGCGCTGCCGGGTGCGTATCTCCGTGTCATCAAGCCGGGGGACATCCGCGCCGGCGATCCGATGGAGATCGTGCACCGTCCCGGCCACCAGGTGAGCGTCGCGCTCGTCTTCCGCGCGGTGACACGCGAACCGGAACTGCTGCCACTGTTGCCGGCCGCCGACGCACTGCCGGAGGAGCTCAAGGACCTGGCCGGCAGGCGCACGACCGCATAGGTCGCGGACAGCCGCCGCCGGAAGAGGAGGCCCCGGCTGCTAGAGGATCCCCCGCTCGCCGGCCCGGGCCAGCGCCTCGATCCGGTTGCGCGCGCCCAGCTTCTCCAGGGTCCGCTGGAGATAGGTCTTGACCGTGTTGCGGGTCAGCCCGAGGGCGTCGGCGATCTCCGGGTTGGTCTCGCCCATCGCCACCCTGCGCAGGATCTCGTACTCGCGGCGGGTCAGTCCGCTCTTCTTGAGACGGCCGGCCAGCAGGACCTCCATGAGGCGGTCGGGGCTGGTCCGCACGACCCGTTCACCGGCGTTGACCCGGCGGATGATGTCCACGAGGTCGGACCGTTCGGCGTCCTTGACGACGACGGCGTGCGCCCCGGCCTCCAGCGCGTCCTCCAGCGCGGCGTGCTCCGGATAGGCGGTGAAGATCACCACTTTGACGCCGGGGACACGGGAGCGCAGTTCGCGGATCACCTCGGGGGCGAGCATGTCGGGCAGGCGCAGGTCGAGCAGGACGACGTCCGGCTTCAGCCGCCCGACCTCGACGACCGCCTCGCGTCCGGAGCCGGCGTAGCCGGAGACGGTGATCCAGGAGGTGCTGCCCAGGACGAGGGCGACCCCGTCGCGGACGATCGGGTGGTCGTCCACGACGAGCACCCGGACAGTGGGTCCGCTCACGCCGGCACCCACGCCTGGACGGTGACGCCGCCGTCCTCGTTGCGGCCGAAGCGGGCCCGGCCGCCGAGCCGCTCCAGGCGTTCCGACATCGTGGAGAGCCCGAGGCCGCCGGAGCTCCGTCCGTCCCGCGGCAACCCGGTGCCGTCGTCGGCGATGGTCACGCACACGCCCCCGGACAGCGTGAAGACGCTGACCACGACGGAGCGGGCCCGCGCGTGCTTCTCGACGTTGAGCAGCGCCTCCCGGGTGGCGTCGGCCAGCGCCTTGATCTGCGCGGAGGACAGGCCGGGCACCTCGGTCACGGTGATGAGCCGGGCGATGATCCCGGTGCGCTCCTGGAAGGCACGGCAGTCACCGCGCAGCGTGACGCCGAGGGCGACCTGCTCCGGCGGCGCGCTCAGCATGTCGAGGGAGCCGCGCAGCGCGGCGGTGGCCTGGAGGGCTTGTTCCTCCAGGTCGCTGAGGCGGGCGTGCCGGGCGTCCTCCGCCGGGAGCTCGTCGACGAGGGTGCGGATGCCGGCGCCGATGGAGAACAGCATGGCCCCCACGGTGTCGTGGAGCTCCAGGGCGAGCCGGCGCCGTTCCTCGTGGACCGCCACCTCCGCCGCGTGGCGGGCCCGCTCCGCGACCACGGCGGCGGCCGCGGCCCGGCTGGCGGCCTGCTGGAGGGCCTCCGCCGTCCGGTCGCCGAACGGGGCGGTCTCCCGGTTGGCCCCGTAGAGGACGCCCAGCAGGCGGCCCTCGTGGGACACCGGCACGGCGATCATGGCGCCCAGGCCCTCCGTCTCGGCCTGGGCGTTGAAGTGGTGGGTGATGGTGTCGGAGTGGCGGTAGTCGCTGACCCACAGCGGGCGGCGCCGGATCATGACCTGTCCGCCGAGGCCGCAGCCCGCCGGGACGACCAGGCCGTTCACGGCGGGTGTCCGCGTGTTCACGCAGTGGCCCAGCACGATCCGGTCGTCGCCCTCGGGCTCGCCCACCCAGGCCACGTCGACGCCGCTGAACTCGGGCACGTCGTCGGCGATCCGGCGCATCGCGAGCGACTGGTCGAGCAGCGCGAGGACCTGGCCGTAGCCCTCGGTGAGCTCGAACAGAAGATCCGATGACGGCGGATTCCGCTTGCTGACTGCCACATTTTTCATGCTAAGTCGCTCCCCGTGGAACGGACCAGGAGCGAGCGCCGCCCTCTCCTCCGTTCACGACATCGTCACCCGGAGACCCGCCGGGAGACATCTCCGGATGGAGACCTCCGAAGTCAGACCTCTCCCTGGAGCTACGCGGTCGCGGGCCCGGAACGCAGGATCACGCCACTCACCACGGCGGACGCGACGCCGTCGGCACCTCTTCGACACCACCGACCCAAGGATTCCCACGGACATGTCCCCTCCCCTCGTCACCAGCACCATGCAGGACGTCCCGCTGCTGATCCGCAGGCTGCTGGAGAACGGCATGAACCTGCACGGCAGCAGCGAGGTGATCACTGCCACCGCCACTGCCACCGGTACCGGCACCAGGAGCGCCACGTACGCGCAGGTGGGCCGGGACTCGGCCCGGCTCGCCCACGCCCTGTCCGGTCTCGGCGTGCAGGAGGGCGACCGGGTCGCCACCTTCATGTGGAACAACCAGGAGCACCTGGAGGCGTATCTCGCCGTGCCCGCCATGGGCGCCGTGATCCACCCCCTGAACATCCGCCTCTTCCCCGAGCAGCTCACGTATATCGCCAACCACGCCGAGGACACCGTCGTCATCGTCGACGCCTCGCTGCTGCCGGTCTTCGCCCCGCTGCTGCCGGAGATGCGCACCGTGCGGCATGTCGTCGTCAACGGCGAGGGGGACACCTCGGCCCTGTCCGGCGCCGGAGTGACCGTGCACCACTACACGCGGCTGCTGGAGGGCCTGCCCGAGACCTATGACTGGCCGGACCTGGACGAGAGCCGGGCGGCGGGCATGTGCTACACGTCCGGCACCACGGGTCACCCCAAGGGCGTCGTCTACAGCCACCGGTCGCTGTACCTGCACTCCCTGGGCATCAGCCTGCCCGACACCATGGACATCTCCGGCCGGGACCGCCTCCTGGTCATCGTCCCGCAGTTCCACGCCCAGGCCTGGGGCCTGCCGTACGCGGCGTTCCTGACCGGTGCCTCGCTCGCCATGCCGGACCGGTTCCTGGCCCCCGCACCCCTCGCGGAGTTCATCGCCGCCTCCCGGCCGAACAAGGGAGCCGGTGTGCCCACGGTGTGGCAGGGCCTGGCCACGCACGTCCAGCAGCACCCCGAGGCCGACATCTCCAGCATGGAGGAGGCCGTCGTGGGCGGTTCCTCCTGCCCGCCCTCGCTGATGCGCACCTACGAGGAGGAGCTGGGCATCCGGCTGCTGCACGCCTGGGGCATGACCGAGGTGTCGCCGCTGGGCGCGCTGGCCCGTGAGCCGGCGGGGGCCGAGGGCGAGGACGCCTGGCGCCACCGGCTCAGCCAGGGCCGCTTCCCGGCTCCGGTGGAGGCGCGGCTCATCGGCCTGGGCGGATCCGAGCTGCCCTGGGACGGGAAGAGCGTCGGTGAGCTGGAGGTCCGCGGCCCGTGGGTCACGGGTTCGTACTACCTCGACGACGACCCGGAGAAGTTCCACGACGGCTGGCTGCGCACCGGCGATGTGGGAACGATCACCCCGGACGGCTTCCTCACCCTCACCGACCGGGTCAAGGACGTGATCAAGTCCGGCGGGGAGTGGATCTCCTCCGTCGAGCTGGAGAACCACCTCATGGCGCACCCCGACGTGGCCGAGGCCGCCGTGGTCGGCGTCCCCGACGACAAGTGGGGCGAGCGCCCGCTGGCCACGGTGGTGCTCCGGGAGGGCGGCACCGCCGGGTACGAGGAGCTGCGCGCCTTCCTCGCCGGGAAGGTCGCGGCGTGGCAGCTCCCGGAGCGCTGGGTCGTGCTCGAGGAGGTGCCGAAGACCTCGGTGGGCAAGTTCGACAAGAAGGAGCTGCGCAGGCGGTACGCGGACGGTGTGCTGAAGGCGGACCTCGTCGGCTCGCACAAGGAGCCGCGCCCGGCCGCCGCCGGTACCGCCGCGTCCCAGGGCAGAGAGGCGTGACGGCCGCCTTTCCGCCGCCCCACGGCGGCGGGTCCGGCAGCGGGAGCGGGAGCGGCGCGGAGGACTGGCGCGGCGGCGCGTCCGGACCGGGTGGCGGGACCTACGGCGGCGCGTCCGGACCGGGCGGCGGACCCCGCGGCGGCGGTTACGGCCCGGGCGCCGAGTACGGCCCCGGCGGCTTCGGCCCGGCCGACGCGTTCGCCCCCGGGGGCGGGGCGGGCCGCCAGGGCCGCCCGTCGGTGTACGAGCAGCTCCGGGCCGATCCCCGGATGGCCCGGCTGCGGGCCGCCCGCCGGCGCCCGCTGTTCCGGGTGACCGGTACCGTCACGGGCCTCTACCTGCTCACCGCGCTGCTGGCGAACCACGCGCGCGATCTGATGGGCGCGCAGGTCGCCGGACCGCTCAACGTGGGCCTCCTCCTCGGTCTGGCCCAGTGCGCCACCACCGTCTGGGCCGCCCTCTGGTACGCCCGGTACGCCCGGACCGAGCTCGACCCGGACGCCGACCGGCTGCGCGTCGTCCACCAGGGACAGGGGAACACCCGGTGACCGATCCACTGAACCTGGCGGACTCCGGCTCCTTTCCCGTCCTGACCGTCTTCGCGACCTTCGTGTCCTGCGCGCTGTTCCTGGCGATCTGGGTGACGACGGACCGGGTCACCCCGGGCGACTTCTACGTCAGCGACGGCCGGCTCACCCCGGCCAGGAACGGCATCGCCCTCTTCGGCGACTACATGTCGGCGGCGACCCTGCTCGGCACGCCCGGCCTGGTCGCCCTGACCGGGTACGACGGCCTTCCGTACCTGCTGGGGCCGATCGTCGCCTGGATCCTGATCGCCCTGCTGATCGCCGAACCGTTCCACAGCACGGGGCGGTTCACGATCGGCGACAGCCTGGCCCGGCGGCTGCGGCCACGCCGGGTGCACCGGGCGGCGGGTGCCGCCACCGTCACCGTCTGCCTGGTCTACCTGGTCGCCCAGCTCGTCGGCGCCGGGGCGCTGGCCGCGCCGATCCTGGGCCTGTCCGGGCCCGGGGCGCGGCAGATCGTGGTCGCCGTGCTCGGCCTGCTCATGGTCACGTACGTGGTGATCGGCGGGATGCGGGCGACCACCGTCGTACAACTCGTGAAGGCCGTACTGCTGCTGGGCGGCGGCGGGCTGCTGGCCCTGCTCGTCATGGCGGAGGTCGGCTGGAATCCCAACGGCCTGCTGCGCCGGGCCGCCCAGCACAGCGGCCTGGGGGCGGACTTCCTGGCCCCCGGCGTGCGGTACGGGGACAACGGCGTGAGCAAACTCGACGCGCTGAGCCTGCAGTTGGCGGTCGTGCTGGGGGCCGCGGGGCTGCCGCACCTGCTGATGCGGCTCGGAGCCGTGCCGACGGCACGCGCGGCCCGCGGCTCGGTCCAGTGGGCGACTCTGCTGACCTGCGCCTTCTGCCTGATGGCGGGGCTCATCGGGTTCGGCGCGGTGGCGCTGCTGGGGCGGAACGCCGTCACGGCCGACAGCGCCTCGGGCAATTCGGCCACGCTGCTGCTGGCCGAGTTCCTCGGCGGTCCCTTCCTGCTCACCCTGATCACCTGCGTCGCCTTCACCACCATCCTGGCCGTGGTCGCCGGCGTGGTGCTGGCCGCCGCGACCGCGGTGGCGCACGACCTCTATCAGGTGGGCATGCGCGGCGGAAAGGCGTCGGAGAAGAGCGAACTGCTGGTGGCCAGAACGGCGGTGGTGCTGATCGGCCTCGCCGCCACCGGCCTGTCGTTGTTCGCGCAGGGTCTGAACATCACCTTCCTGGTGGGCCTCGCCTTCGCCATCGCCGCGTCCGCGATCCTGCCCGCCCTGCTGTACGGCCTGTACTGGAAGGGCTTCACCACGAAGGGCGCGCTGTGCAGCATCTACGGCGGCCTGGCCTCCTCCGTGCTGCTGGTGGTGTTCTCCCCTGCCCTGTCGGGTGCCCCGGCCTCGCTGCTGCCGGACGCGGACTTCGCGGTCTTCCCCATCAGCAACCCCGGGGTGATCTCGATACCGCTCGGCTTCCTGCTGGGCTGGCTCGGGTCGGTCCTCGACGCCCGCGAACGGGGCGGCGCGGACTTCACCGAGGCGGAGGTCCGCATCCTGACGGGCGCCGGGGCGGGCCCGGTCGACGGCGGCGCGTAGCGCCGGGCGGACGGCCCACACGGGCCCCGTGCGCCGGCCCCGGTCCCTGAGGGGGGACCGGGGCCGGCGCGTTGCTCACCGGGTCACGCCGGCCGGGACGCGCCGTCCACCGCGGCGAAGTGCGCGGCGAGATGCTCGTTGGCGAGCTCCGGCTGCTCCAGGGCCACCGAGTGGCCGGCCCGCGGCACCACGACGCAGCGGCCGTCCGGCGCCGTCTCCGCGATCCGCTCGGAGAGCGGCGGCGGGTAGGCGTGGTCCTCCTCGCCCGCGACGGCGAGGACCGGCACCCGCGCCCGGCTCAGCTCGTCCAGCACGCTCTCGCGGTACACCACCGCGTGCGCGGCGTCCCCGATGGACGGGGGGAGCCGCTCGATGTACGTGCGCCAGTGCTCGCGCAGCTCCTTCTTCTCCGGGTCGGCCAGCGTCGCGTCACCGAGCATGACGTACATGACCGCGTCCACGACCTTCCGCGTGCCGTTGGCCCGCAGCTCCTGGACGAGCGGGTCGAATTCGGCGACCTTGTGCTCCTCCTCCGCCGAGGATCCCAGCGCGGCCGCGGAGCGTACGAGGTCGGGGCGGCGGGCCGCCAGCCGGAGGGCGATGAAGCCGCCGAGGGAGTTCCCGACGAAGTGGCAGGGGCCGGCGCCGAGCGCCTCGATGAGCGCTGCCGCGTCCTCGGACAGGGTCTCCATGCCGAGGGACTCGGCGGCGGACGGCGCGCTCCCGCCCTGTCCGCGGTGGTCGTAGGTGATGACGCGGTACTCCCGGGAGAAGCGCTCCACCTGGTGGCGGAACATCGTCCGGTCGAAGAAGAGGGAATGGCTGAGGACGAGGGCGGTGGCGTCGCGCGGGCCGACGTCGTCGTAGGCGAGCGTGGTGCCGTTGACGGAGAGGGTGGGCATGACAGGGCCTTCTTTCGCTCGGGATGTGCACGGTGGTGTGGGAGGTGGACGAACAGGGGCTGACACGGGGGGCTGACACAGGGGTCGCGGCGCGGCACACGCGGATGCCGGACGGCCCGGGCGGGGTACGGGCCGGGACAGGGGGCGGGAGAGCGGGCCCCGCGGCCGGGGCGGAGAGTGCGCGCGTCGGTCGGGGCCGGCACGGGGAGCGGGCCCGGCGGGAGAACGGTGAACGGGGACGGGGACGGGAGCCGTGTCCACGGCCGCCACGGCGTCTCCGTGCCGCGGTGCCCGCCGAGCGGGGAAACGCCCTCACCGGCCGGGGCGCATCCCCGCCGGCTCCACGGGCGGCGGGGCCGCACGGCACCGGCCGCCGGAGACCCACCCGGCGCCGCGGTAGGGACCGCTCCCGTTACGGGCCGTCCGCCCGGACGGCGACCACCCGCACCGCCGGATGCCATCGGCTCCGACGGCCTCCGGCCCGTCCCGAGGGCTGCGCGTCAGCGCCCCGCCGGACCCGCAGGCCGGCCGGAACGGGCCGGGCCGACCGGACGGATCGGACTGACCGAACCCCCCGGACCCACCGGACCCACCGGTCCCGCAGGTTCGACCGGTCCGGCCGGACCGGCCGGACCGGCCGGACCGACGGAAACCGCGGAACCGCCAGGACCCGTCCGCGCCGCCGGCCCGCCCGGCAGTCCGGCCAGCAACCGCCGCGCCTCCAGGGCGAGATGGATCTCGCTGGCGCCCACCGGGTCGGTCGGGGACCGGCCGGTGAGTTCCTGTACGCGGCGCAGCCGGTGGGTGACGGTGTTGCGGTGGCAGAACATCCGGGCGGCCGTCTCGGTGGAGGAGCCGCCGACGGCGAACCACTGGGCCAGGGTCTCCAGCAGCACGTCCCGCTCGTGCGCGGGCAGTTCCAGAACCGGGCTCAGCACCTCCCGTACGGCGTGCTCGGCCGAGTCGGGGGCGCTGACGACCATCAGCCCGACCGGGGAGTCGCCGTACGAGGCCACCTCCCGGGTGCCGGGCGGGACGCAGGCGCAGGCCAGGCGTGCCTGGCGGAGCGCGGCGGGCGCGTGTTCCAGTCCGTGGAAGAGGGCGCTCACCCCGACCCGTCCGGTGCCGTGCCGCCGGAAGAGCCCGGTGACCTCGGGCAGGGCCCGCGGCGAGCCCAGGGAGAGCAGCCCCACCAGGGCTTCGCCCTCCGTCCGCCAGACCGAGGCGACGCCGAGGGCGCGCAGAGTACCCTCCGCTCCGCCGGCTCCGCCCGGTCCCTCCGCGCCGTGCGGCGGCCGGCCGCCGGGCAGGCGGCGGAGGCCGGGCCCGGTGGCCGCCGGCGGCACCTTCTCGCAGCTCACCACGGCGAAGACGCCACGGGGCGGCAGGCGCAGCGCCTCGGCGCACTCCCACAGGTGCGCGCCCTCGTCCAGCCGGCCGTCGAGGAGCGCCGCCAGGAGCAGGCTCCGCACCTGGCGGTCGCAGTGGGCCCGCTCCGCCATGGTCTCGCGGTACGCGCCGGTCACAGCGTCGGTGAAGGCATCGCTGACCGTCCACACCGCCGAGGCCGCGTACGGCACCTCCCGCGGGACGGAGTCGCCCGCCTCGTTGAGCACGCATTCCCACAGGAAGCGGCCGGCGAGCCGGTAGGCGTGGGTGACCGCCGACAGCGGCACGCCGCGCTCGGCCTTGAAGCGGCCGGTGTCCCGGGGGACCCGCAGGTCCAGGGTGTCCCGGCCGAGTTGGGTGATCATGGAGTGCAGGTTCTCGGCGCAGGCCGTACGGAGCTCGCCGTACGGGACGGGTACGCCTTCGTGGTAGGCCTCCTCCTCGACCGCGATGCGGTCGGCGAGCAGGTCGGCGAACCGGTCGACCCCCGGCAGCAGGACGTCGGCCAGCCGGTGCACTCCTGAGTCGTGGGAGATCACGGTCATGGGGGCTCCCCCGGCGTCGGGCCGTGGCCCGGTTCCGGAGGCCGGGCCACTTGCAGGGTAACCACGGGTGCCGGTGGTGGCGAGAGGCCGTGCGATCACCGGTCCCCGCCGGGCCGCGTGGGCGGCCCCGCGAGCCGGGGAGGGAGGCGGCGTCACGCCGGGTCGACCAGACGCACGGAACGGACAGGACCGGGGGAACCGGCGGGCTGCGCCTGGGGCACCGTACGGACCACGCGCACCGCCGCGTCGTCCGCGTCGGCGGACGCGGCCGCACCGGCCGGGCCCGCGGTCCCGCGGATCAGATCCGCCGCCCGCTCCGCGATCATGATGGTGGGGGCGTTGGTGTTGCCCCGGACGACCGTCGGCATGACGGAGGCGTCGGCGACCCGCAGTCCCGTCACCCCGTGCACGCGCAGCTCCGGGTCCACGACCGGCCCGATCGCGCAGGTGCCGGCGGGGTGGTACAGCGTCTGCAGCTCGCGCCGGGCGTAGGCGAGGAGGTCGTCGTCGCCGCAGCCGGGGTCGGGGGCCAGGAAGTCCGCCCGGTGGTGCGCCCGCATCGCGGGCCGCCCGGCGATGTCCATGACGAGCCTCAGCGCGCGGACCGCCGTCGCCCGGTCCTCCTCCGTGGCCAGGTAGTTGTGCAGGATGCGCACCTTCGCGCTGGGAAGGGCCGAACGCAGCGTGACCTTGCCGCGGCTGGTGGGGGCGAGCAGCACGGCGCCGATGTGGAAGCCGTGGTCGGTGATCGCCCCCAGGCCCTCCTGGTGGAACATCGCGGGGACGGCGTGGATCTGCACATCCGGGGCGTCGAGTCCGCCGGTGGTGCGGAAGAAGCCGCCGCCCTCGCCGACGTTCGAGGTCAGCGGGCCGCGTCCCTCGGTCTCCAGCAGCCGCACGTTGTCCGGCGTCTCGGCGCTCAGCAGGGAGTCGGTGTCGGTGAGGTGGACGACGGCCAGGTGCGCGTGGTCCTGGAGGTTCTCGCCCACCGGCAGGTCGGCCCGGGAGGTGATCCCGTGGGCGGTGAGCTCGCCGGCGGGGCCGATGCCGGAGAGCATGAGGAGCTGCGGCGAGTTGTAGGCGCCGGCGCAGAGGACGACCTCCCGCGCGCACCGCAGTTCCTCGGTGGCGCCGCCGCGGTCGATCTCGACACCGGCGGCCCGGTCCCCGTCGAAGAGGACCCGGTTGCACTGGACACCGGTGAGCACCTCCAGGTTGGGCCGGTCCAGGGCGGGGCGCAGATAGGCGGCGGCGGTGCTGCACCGCAGGCCGCCCCGCTGGGTCAGTTCGTAGTAGCCGACGCCGTCCTGCTCGGGGCCGTTGAAGTCGGGGTTGAACGGGTGCCCGGCCTCCTGCGCCGCGGTGACGAACGCGTCGATCAGCGGGTGCCGTGAGCGGCCCGGGTTGACCGGCAGGGGCCCGCCCGCGCCGTGCCACTGCGACGGGCCGGCGTGGTGGTCCTCGGCGCGCAGGAAGTACGGCAGGACGTCCTCCCATCCCCAGCCGTCGGCCCCGGCGGCCGCCCAGGCGTCGTAGTCCCGCCGGTTGCCGCGGACGTAGATCATCGCGTTCATGGAGGACGAGCCGCCGAGCATCCGGCCGCGCGGCAGATAGCGGCGGCGGTTCTCCAGCCCCGGCTCGGGCTCGGTCAGGTAGTCCCAGTCGTACTTGGTGCGGAACAGCTTCCCGAAAGCCGCCGGGATGTGGATCTCCTGGGCATCGTCCGGCCCGCCGGCCTCCAGCAGCAGCACGCGCGCGTCCGGGTCCTCGCTGAGCCGCGCGGCGAGCACACAGCCGGCCGATCCCGCACCCACGATGATGAAGTCGTACATTGTGCGTCCTCTCTCTGCGGCTGCCGCGTGACGGCCGCCCACCGGCACCTACCGGGCCACCGCCGTCCCCCGGCGGCCCGGTAGATGCCTGCTCGATGCGACCGGGGCCCTCGGTGGGCCCCCGGTCGGATGGTCCGCCGGCCATGGCGCCGGCGTGCGTCCCAGGGCTCCGGTTGCGGTCCGGACCGTGTGGCCGCCGTACATCCGGGGTGTGCCCCGGCGTGCGTGGGGACATCGCGCTCCCGGTGGGCGCCGGAGCGCTCCCCGGGTGTCAGAGCTGGATGGCCTTGGTCTCCAGGAACTCCTCGAAGCCCATCCGCCCGGCCTCACGGCCCACACCCGACTGCTTGTAACCGCCGAAAGGCGCCAAGGGGTTGAAGGCTCCGCCGTTGACGTCGACCATGCCGGCCCGGATCCGGCGGGCGACCGACTTCGCCCGCTCGGGGTCGCCCGACCACACGCCTCCGGCCAGGCCGTAGGGCGTGTCGTTGGCGATGGCGACGGCCTCCTCCTCGGTGTCGTAGGGGATGAGCGACAACACGGGACCGAATATCTCTTCCCGGGCGATGGTCATGTCATTGCTGACATCGCTGAACACCGTGGGCGCGACGAAGTAGCCGGGGCCGTCCTGCGGGGCGTCGGGCCCGCCGGTGAGCAGCGTGGCGCCCTCGGCGATACCGGCGGCGATGTAGTCCCGTACCCGCTTGAGCTGGGCGTCATTGGCCATCGGGCCGATCTGCGTCTCCTCCGCCTGCGGGTCGCCCACGTGGTAGCCGCTCGCGACCTCGGCGGCGATCCGTCCGGCCTCGTCGAGCTTGGCGCGCGGGACGAGCATGCGGGTGAGGGCGATGCAGGTCTGCCCGGAGTTGAGGTAGCACTTGGCGACGCCGTCGGTGACCGCGGCCCGCAGATCGGCGTCGTCGAGGATGATGTTGGGCGACTTGCCGCCGAGTTCCAGCGCCACCTTCTTCACCGTGTCGGCCGCGAGCGCCGCGACCCGGCGGCCGGCGCGGGTCGACCCGGTGAACGACACCATCGACACCTCGGGGTGGGCCACCAGGGCCTCGCCGACGACCGGCCCGTACCCGGTCACCACGTTGAGCACGCCGGCGGGCAGCCCGACCTCCTCGGCGATCTCGGCCAGCAGCAGCGCGGAGAGCGGCGCGACCTCGGAGGGCTTGAGGACGACGGTGCAGCCGGCGGCCAGGGCGAGCGCCACCTTGAGGGAGACCTGGTGGAGCGGGAAGTTCCACGGGGTGATGCATCCGACCACGCCCACGGGCTCCCGCACGACCTGCGAGTTGCCGACCTCCTCCGGTCCGTAGTCGAAACCGGACGCCAGGTCGGCCGCCTGGCCGAAGGTGAACGCGGGCAGCCCGGCCTGGAGCACCCTGCTCTCCTGTACGGGGGTGCCGACCTCACTGGCCACGAGCCGCGCGATCTCCTCGCCCCGCGCCTCCAGTACCTGCTGGATCCGGACCAGGTGCGCGGCGCGCACCGACGGGGAGGTCTGGGACCAGGTCTCGAACGCCTGGGCGGCGGCCCGCACGGCGCGGTCCACGTCCTCGGCGGTGCCGGCCGGTACCGAGCCGATCACCTGCTCGTCGGCGGGATTGACCACATCGATCGTCTCGGTGCTCCCGGACGGGGTCCACTCCCCGCCGATGAAATGCTTGGTGTACGACGTCATGGCCCGGGCTCCTGCTCAGAAGGTTTCGGCGGAATGTTCCGGGCAGTCTGCGGGAGCCGCCGCGGCGCGGTCGATGGAGCGGGGAAGCCGGATCGGGGCGCCGGATTGTGCATGTGCACGGTGAGGGCGGGGCGGGCTCGCCGGGGGCGGATACGGCTCCGGTCCCGCCGCCCGCGCATACGGCGCGACACGTGATCCGCAGGGCGGGATTCGAAGGTGCGCCGCAGAGCATCACGGCCTTCGGCACGACGGCCCGGACCACGGGCCGGCAGCACCCGCTGATGCCGGAAAGGGATGTCGAAGACCCCCGGCCGTGATCGGCCGGGGGTCTTCTGGCTGGTGGGTGCGGACGGGTTCGAAGCGCCGCGTCACGCCGCCCGGGCTTGGCACCCGTCGCAGAGCGGTCCGCGCCTGCCATCAGCGGTTTCGGGGCATTGGGCCGGCCCGAGGACGCTCGCACCCGAACGCGCGGCCCGATCGGCCGTGGCCCGCCGCTCGATCCGGCACGGATCCGGCATCCGCCGGCCGCCCCGACCGCCGTATCGCCGCACCCGTCACGCATGACCTCACGCATGACCTATGGGACGGGCGGTCGCGTTACATGGCCTGGCGTTCCCTTTCCCGACGGAAGTCGTGCACGTCGGCGGTGAGGGTGCCCTCCTGCTGCTCGTAGTGGGAGAGCGCCAGCCCGACGCCGAAGAAGGTGGGGGCCCATTCGCCGACGAAGATGCCCCACCGGTCGGCGCGGTCGAGTCCGAGTCCCTGTTCTGCCTTGAGTGACGCGGCCCAGGCGGCAATGGAGAGGCCGATGGACAGGAAGCCTGCGGTGTACGCGTGTTCGCTGCGCAGGCCCTTCTCGTGCAGCTTCTGGATCATCGTGGGTCTCCCTGGTCTCCGGGATAGGGAACTCCCACCACTGTCACCCAGCCGTCGGACACTCGCATCCGGACGGACGACCCGAGAAGATCCCCTGAACGGCTTTGCCGTTGAAGCGAGCCCTTGTGCGGCTTCAGCAGGCCGGCGCAGCGGCTTCGGGAGGGAACTGCCACGGGCGGGGAACGGTCGCCTCCGCGGCCTTCCTCGTCGAAGAACTGCGAGCCCATCCGTCCGTGCAGGCACCGGCCGGAACGGCCTGCCACTCAAGCCGTGGGTCGTGATGTCGTTGTTCAGGGGAGGTGCGAAGACAGGTACAGCCACCGTCAGGGCGCCTGCCCACGGCAAAGATCTCAGGCCGACGCGGCCGACGACATCAGCTCCTCCAACTTGTGGAGACTCTCAGCCCAGCCCTGCTCGTGCAGAGCCTGGCGCCCCTCAGTGGCGAAGTCGCCCTGGCTGAGAACCAGCTCGGTCCGTGTACCGCCGATATCGCGAAGCGACAGCGTCACCACCGTCTCCCGATCCTCGGGATCGGGATTCTCCCACCGGAAGGTGTAGGACAGGCGTTCCTGAGGGACGACCTCAACGAATTCCCCCACCAGGAAGAACGGATCGCCCTCCGGAGGCCGCATCGCGATCCGATAGCTACCGCCGGGCCGAAGGTCGCTTTCCACACTGGGGATGGTGAACCCGTCGGGGCCCCACCACTTGGCCAGTTCCTTCGGCTCGGTCAACGCCCGGAATACGACCGAGCGCGGTGCGTGGAGGACACGCTGCAGGCGCAGCCTGAGCCCGCCATCGTGTGTCATCGCGCATCTCCTCCAGCCGAAGGCGCCGAGACCGACCACGATGCCGATCGTAGGTGTCCCAGCCATAGACCGCGATCTCGCCGGGCAGGGGCGATGGAGGGACAGATGCGGAGATCAGGGACATGCACGATCAAGGCGGCCCATCCGGCACGTAGGCGGCACGCCGCCTCTCCCGCCTCCGGCCGGAGGGGGCACGGACAAGGCCCAGGGTTCCGGTTCTCTGCCGGACGGCCTGGGCCTTCGTGGTGCGCGGGGGCTGGTGGGCGCAGACGGGTTCGAACCGCCGACATCTGCTTTGTAAGAGCAGCGCTCTACCACTGAGCTATGCGCCCTCGGGAACGATGGGACAGACTACATGGCCGATGGCTTCTGCCCATAAACGTGACGGTAGCGGGCCCGAGCCCTTGACAGGGGGCGGGGACGGCGGCGACGGCGGCGACGGCGGGCTCGCCCGGGTCCGGCGCGTGCCGGTGCCCGGTGCCCTAGCGGGAGGGCGGGTACGGGGGGTGGCCCCACCCCGGATCGGGTGGGCGGCCGGATCGTTCGGGGCGGGCCGGATCCCTACGGTCGGAGTGACCCTGTCAACCGGAGTTCCACCGGCCCGTTCGGAGTTCATCGTGATGCCTCACCGCCGTCTTCCGCTCCCGTCCCGCTCCCGTTCGCGCCGTCGGTGGCGGGGCCTGCTCGCCGTCATGGGTTCGGTCGTTCTGGTCACGGGTGTCGCCGGGTGCGGTGGTGACGCCGGCGACGACGAGGCCCCTGAGCGGCGGGCGTTCTCCCTCGGCGGGGAGATCCTGAAGATAGACGCGGAGAACACCTCGGTCGAGCTGGTGCCCGCCGAGGTCGAGGACGTCCGGGTCACCCGGTGGTTCAGCGGCTGGACGGCCCTCGGCGGTGACGTCGAGGAGTTCTGGGAGATGGAGGGGGACACCCTCCGGATCGGCGTCCGCTGCGAAGGTCTGATCGACAACTGCGGCTCCCGGCACCGGGTGGAGGTGCCGCGCGATGTCGCCGTGACCGTCGACGGGGACAACGGGAAGGTCACCGCCACCGGCTTCGCCACCGCGCTCAAGCTCCGCTCCGACAACGGATCGGTGCGGGTCGAGAACGCCCGGGGAGCACTGGAGCTCAAGAGCGACAACGGCAAGGTCAAGGCGACCGGTGTCGCCGCGCGCCGGGTGTCCGCCGAAGCCGACAACGGGGCGGTGGAGCTGGGGTTCACGCGGGTGCCGGACCAGGTGGACGTCACCAGCGACAACGGATCCGTCTCCCTCGGCCTGCCGCGCGCCTCCTACCGGGTCGAAGCCGAGGCCCGCAACGGGGACACCGACATCACGGTCCCGCGCGACACCGCGAGCAAGCACCGGATCACCGTCCGCAGCGACAACGGGAGCATCACCGTCCGCACGGCCGAGTAGGCGGCCGGCTGCGCAAGATCGCGAACGAATCGGGCCGTGTATTCGTTCACCCCTGGTGGGACAATGTTCCTACCCGGCAGTGATCTGCCGGACGGGGCGGACGCGGCACGGGAGAGGGATGTGACGGCGAGACCTGCGCAGCCGTACGGACGGCCGGTACACCACCGCCTTCCGCCCAGCGGCGGTCCGTCACCGACCGGCCCGGCCGGCCGGAGAGGTCCGGCCGCCGCCCCGCCGGGGTTTCTCCGGCTGCGCGGTCGACTCTCCGGTCCTTCCGGTGCTCCCGGCCCCTCGGGTTCCCCGGGCCCCTCGCGTTCCGCCGGCTTCCCCGGTCGTCACGGCACCCCCTCGCGCAATTCCCGCGGCCCCCACGCCCCCCGTGGCAGCGGCCCGTTCCGGCCGTTGCTCGGGCTCGTCCTGCTGCCGCTGCCGCTCCTGCCCCTCCTCGCGGCCGCCGCGCCGCTCGCCTTCTCCGGCGGCGGCACCCGGCGCTGGTTCGGCGGCGGGCGCGACGACCAGCGTGCGCAGGCCCAGGCCGCCAAGGACGCCGCCGCTGCCGCCTTCTACGAGCTCGACTCCGCCCAGCGCGATCTGCGCATCTCCATCGAGACCATCGTCGCCGTGGACAGCTCGCCGCCCGCCCGCCGCGCCGCCGACGGCTTCCGGGCTCTCGGGCAGCGCATCGACGAGGTCAGCCACCGCTACATCAACGCCGTCGACGCCCACGACCTCGACCGCGACGACCTCGACTCCGCCACCGCCTCTCGCGCCCGCGCCGATCTCGACCGGGCCCGGGACGACCTCCGGCGGACGAAGGCGGAGCTCGACCGCTTCGCGAGCGGTCTGACCCCGCTCCTCGACAAGGCCGAGACCCAGCTCGCCCGCCTCGCCCCCGCCGTCGAACGCGCCCGGCAGGCCCTGCTCGCCGCCACCGGGGCGCTCGACTCCGCACGGGCCGCCGGTCTCGGGGCCGACGATCTCGCCGCCCGCCTCGCCGCCCTCTCCCCCGAGCTGACCAAGCTCAACCAGGGCGCCGGGCAGCACGGCGTCCAGGACACCCTGCGGCGTGCGGACGACGTGCTTCGCAAGGCCGAGGCGATACGCAGCGAGGCCGAGCAACTGCCCGCCCGCGCGGCCGAGATCGACCGGCGCCTGGTCACGCTGCGCACCCGCGCCGAGGCGATCACCACCCGCACGGAGGGCGTCGGCCCGATCCTCAGCGAGCTCCGCCGCCGCTACAGCGCGGCCTGCTGGCAGGACCTCCAGCCGGTGCCGGAGGAGGCAACCCGGGCCGTCGAGCAGGCGCAGGAGAAGCTCCGCGAGGCCCGGGAGGCCCGGCGCGAACAGCGCTGGCCGGACGCCACGGCCCGGCTCAGCACGGTGCGGGCCCTGCTCAACGGTGCCGACGAGGCCGTCTCGGCGGCCGGTGACCGGCTGCGCCGGCTGGACGAGGTCTCCGCCCGCCCTTCACAGGAGACCGAGCGCACCCGTTTCGCCATCCGCGACGCGCAGCGCCTGGCGATGGCCGGCCGCGACACCCCGGACCCCCGGCACGCGCGCCCGCTGGACGACGCGGTGGTGCGCCTGGACCGCGCGGTGGCCGGGCTGGAGGGGCGGCACCCCGACTGGTGGCACTTCCTGCTGGAGACGGAGGCGGTGCGGCGGACGGTGGCGCGCGTCGTCGGCGAGATCCGCGAGGAGCTGGGCGCGGGGCACTGAGACGGTGCCCGGCGGTGCGCCGGGCGCCCGCCCCATCACCTCCCGCGGGCGGCTAATCTGGCCGCATGCCCCGATACGAGTACCGCTGCCGGTCCTGCGGCGACACCTTCGAGCTGAGCCGTCCCATGGCCGAGTCCTCCGCCCCCGCCGTCTGCCCGGAAGGCCATGAGGACACCGTGAAGCTGCTCTCCACCGTGGCCGTCGGAGGCACGGCCTCCGGTTCCGCACCGGCCGCACCGGCCCCCTCCGCCGGTGGTGGCGGTGGCGGCTGCTGCGGTGGCGGCTGCTGCGGCTGAACCGGGAGGGACGGGCCGGTCCGGGCCGGGACGGGACGGCCGGCGGGAGACCGCCACGTCCCGGACCGGCCCGGACCGGCCGACGCCCGGCCGACGCCCGCCCGGCCGGCGCCCGCCCGGCCGGGCTCAGCGCTTGCGGGCCAGGGTCAGGCCGTCGGCGACCGTCAGCATCACCGAGTCCACCCGGTCGTCGGCCAGCACCTGCTCGTTGAAGTCCCGGGTGGCCCCGCCCCCGCCCGTGGCCCCGGGGTCCGTCACCTCGCCGTGGAAGAAGACGTTGTCCACGGCGATGAGCCCGCCCGGGCGCAGCCGTGGCACCAGTTCCTCCCAGTAGCGGCCGTTGTTCTCCTTGTCCGCGTCGATGAAGGCCAGGTCGATCCCCGGCTCGGCGGGCAGGGCGCGCAGGGTGTCCAGGGCCGGGCCGATGCGCAGGTCGATGCGGTCGGCGACGCCCGCCTTCGCCCAGGCCTCGCGCCCGTACGCCGTCCACTCCTCCGAGACGTCGCAGGTGATCACCTTGCCGCCGTCCGGCAGGGCCTCCGCCATCCACAGCGCCGACATCCCCGTGAACGTGCCGACCTCGACGATCAGCCGGGCTCCGACGAGCTTCGCCAGAAAGGCCAGCAGCGGCCCCTGCTCCTCGGAGACCTGCATCCGGGCCCGGCCGCCGAGCTTCTCGTAGGTGGTGTCGACGAGTTCCCGCCGCACCCGGTCCAGTGGCGGGTTGTGGCGCAGGACGTAGTCGTAGAGCTCGGGGGTGAGCGGGGTGACCTGGTCCGGGTCGAGCGGGCTGCGCCGGCCCGCCTCGCGCGCCGCCCCCGTGGTGGTGTTCGTATCAGCCATGGCGCCATCCTCGTTCACGCCGCCACCGCCCGCACCAGGGACCGCAGAATCGCCTCGCCCGCCGCCACGCCCCGTTCGGCGAGCGCCGTGACGTGCGGCGCGGTCCAGCCGGTGTCGGCCAGTTCGCCGTGGCCGGGGCGCCAGCCCTGGTCGCCGGCGCGCAGGAGGTCGGCGTCGAGGAGCGAGTCGCCCGCGGTGAGCACCCGGGAGGCGCCGGTGCGCCGCGCCACCTCGGCGACGGCCGCGCTCTTGGTGAGCGGCTTCGGCACGGCGTAGATCTTGCGGCCCTGGAGCGAGACCGTCCAGCCCTGCCCGTCGGCCCAGTCCGCGAGGTCCTTGACCCAGGCGTCGGGCAGCAGCGCGCGGTCGACCACCAGGTAGGCGAAGAGGTCCTCGGCGACCCGCTCCTTGAGCAGCCACTCCGGGTCGGCCGAGCGCAGCAGGTGCTCGCGCACGGAGGCGAGCGGGGCGCAGCCCTCGTCGAGCGTGCGGCGCACCCGGCGCTGCCAGCCGGGGTCGGACTCCCCGTCGACGAGCAGATGCCCGCCGTTGGCGCAGACGGCGTACGGGGCCGGGGGCCCGGGGAGGCGGATGCGGCCGTACTGCGCCCGGGTCCGGGTGGTCGACGGGACGAACACGGCCTCCCGCGCCAGGTGTTCGAGGAGCCCGGCGGCGGTCTCGGTGAGGTAGGAGAGGGGTTTGTGCTCGTACACCTCGACGCAGAGGAGGCGCGGGGCGAGGGCGTCGGCCATGTCGAGGGCGAGGGCGGCAGCGGAGTAGATCAGGGTGCGGTCGAGATCGCTGGCGACGACGATCGGGCCCGGGCCGCTGCCGGGCGGGTGCGGTGACGGGGACGTGGCGGGCGCGGCGGGCGCGGGCGCCGCCGCGCCGGTGCCCGCGCTTCCGCCGGTGGCCGGGGTGGCGCCGGTGCTCAAGGTCTCGTCCCGCCCTGCGGTCTCGTTCCCCGCGGTCTCGTCGTTCCCCGCGGTCTTGTCGTGCCCCGCGGTCTTGTCGTGCCTCACGGGCTCGTCCTGCCTCCCGGTTCCGTCCCGGCCCGCCGTCTCGTGCGTGCTCACGCGGAGATCACCGCCTTGCCGTCCGCGCCCGTCGCGCCGCGCGTGTAGCGCGGGTGGATCAGTCCGACGCAGCTGTACGGCAGTTCGCCGACCTCCTCCACCGGCACCCCGCGCTGCTCGGCCAGCAGCCGGATGTGGTCCAGGTCCGCGCCCGCGCCCCGCCGTGCGAGGACCCGCCAGGGGACCCGGCGCAGCAGGACCCGTGTCGTCTCGCCGACCCCGGGCTTGACGAGGTTCACGTCGTGGATGCCGTACTGCTCGCTGATCCGTTCGACGGCCGCCCAGCCCTCCCAGGTCGGCGCGCGGCCGGTGTCCGAGAGCAGTTCGGCCGCGTCCGCCGCGGCCCGCTCCGCCACCTCGCCGAAGCGCGCCGAGACGGCGTCCAGGAAGTGCCCGGAGACATCGGAACCGGCCAGCTCCCGGTAGAACTTGGCACCGTGGAAGTCGTCCGGCCCGACCAGGTCCGCGCGGAGCACCGTCCGGGAGACCAGCCCGGAGACCGTGGAGTTGAGGCAGGCGGAGGGGATCAGGAAGTCCTCGCGCGTGCCGTACGTCCGCACGCAGCCGCCCGGGTCGGCCAGGACGGCGATCTCCGGGTCGAAGCCCGTGATGCCGGTGGTGCGGGTGAAGTCCTCGATCGCGGCAGCGAGTTCGCGGGTGATGGCGCCCTTGCCCGTCCAGCCGTCGACGAAGACGGCGTCCGCCGGGTCGTGGTGCTCGGCCAGCCAGCGCAGTGCGGTGGTGTCGATGCCCCGGCCGCGAACGATGGAGACGGCGTAGTGCGGCAGGTCCAGCCCGTGCGCGTGGAGCGCCCAGCGGCGCATCAGGATGCCGACGGGGGTGCCGGCGCGGGCGAGCGAGACCAGGACGGGACGGCCGGTGCCCCGGCCGGCACGCTCGGCGAGCAGCGTCTCGGTGACGGTGCCGACGGCGCGGGCGATCCGCGCGGCGGAGGTGTCGAGGGCGGTGCGGAACAGCCGCTGGTAGTCCTCGCTGGGCTGGTACTCGACCGGCAGCGACTCGGCGTAGTGCGCGCCACCGCGCTGCACGGCCTCCTCCCGCTCCTCGACGGGGGCTTCGAGGGGGACGGCGGAGAGGTCCTGGAGCAGCCAGCCGACCTCGTCCGGCCGGTACGAGGAGAAGGCGGGCCCGCGCAGCGGGCCGGGCAGCGCCGCGGGCGCCGGTCCGCGGGGCGGGGGCACGGCTCCCGGGCCGGCCTCCGCGGACACCGGGGCCGCCTGCGCGGCGGGGCCCGTGTCCGGGGCCGCCGCCGGGCCCGGCCCGGCCGCGCCTTCCTTCCGGCCCGTCCGGCCCGTCGGTCCCGTCCGTCCCGCCCGGGGGCTGGGCACGTGGGACGGGACGACCGCCAGCAGCACCCGGTCCGTGTGGCGGGCCAGTTCGGACAGCAGTCCGCCCGGGGCGTGCAGCTCGACCGTGTCGGCGGCCGAGTCCACGACCGTCACGACGGCGTCGAAGCGGCGGGCCGGGTCGGCGCCGGGCGCGACGTTGTAGGCGTACCGCTCCCCGGGGCCGTCGGCCGGCGCGTCGTGCGCGGGGAAGGCGATCCGGGTGCGGATGGCGTAGCCGGGGTCGTCGACGGCGAGGACCGGTGAGCGGGTGGTCGTCGAGTACCGCACCTCGGCCCGTTCGCCGAGCGCCCGCTGCAGAGCCTGGGCGAGCCGCAGTGGCGCGTACATCAACTCCTCGCAGCCGAGGACGAGTACGCGCCCGGGGGCGCCCGGCTCCGCGCGACCCGGCCGGTCGGCGGCGTGCTCCGGAACGGAGGCCGGCCCGGGAACGGAGGCCGCGGGCCCCGGTACGGAAGCCGCGGGCCCGGGAACGGAAGCCGGCCCCGGCTCGGCCGCGCCGGGCTCCGGTACCGGCGCGACCGCGGCGCCGTCCGTCGTGAGCGCCTCCGCGATGCGGCCGGCCATCTCCGGCAGGGCCGCCTCCAGCCGTGCCCGGTGCCCGGGCAGGAAGCCGTGCCGTCCGCCGTCCGGCAGTCCGTGCGGCCAGCCGAGCTCCACCCGCCGCACCGCCGCCGGAGGGCTGCCGGCTCCGGACGGGGCACCGGCCCCGGCGACGGCCCCGGCACCGGCCTCCGCACCCGCCACCGCCTCGTACCGTGCCACCAGCGCCTGTCCCCGCTCCAGGACGTCCTCCGGCAGCCGGACCGTTCCCGAGGCCAGCGCCACGAGATCCACCCGGGCCCCCAGATCGGCCGCGGCCTTCCGCAGGGCGTCCCGGTGTTCGCCGGTCCGCAGGTCGACGAGGGCGACGATCACGTACCGGTCGCGCGGGAACCGCTCGTGCAGCGCCCGGACGGTGTTGAGCACCGTGCGGCCGGTGGAGAACTCGTCGTCGACGAGCACGAGCGGCCCGTCCCCGCCGAGCAGGTCCGGGTCCTCGGGCAGCAGCAGGTGGGAGCTGGCGTGGCTGTGTTCCTCCTCGAAGCCGCCGACCGGCGCGATCCCCCGGACGGGCCGCCTGGTCGAGTGGAGGTACGCCGCCGGCCCCAGCCCGTCGGCGACACTGTGCCCGAGCCCGGTCGCCGTCTCCGCGTAGCCGAGGACGACGGCGCGGGCGGCCGCCTCCTCGCCGAGCAGCCGCCGCACCCGGCGGCCCAGGCCGAGCCCGGCCTCGTGGACCACATCGGGGCGCTGCGGCACATGCTTGCCGAGCACCTGGGAGACCAGCAGATGCGCCCGTTTCGGGTTGCGCCGCAGGGCCAGGCCGAGCAGCCCGCGCAGCGTCTCCGCACCGGCCGTGCCGGCCGTGCCGGCCGTGCCGGTCATGCCCGCGCCGCCCGGATCCCCGGCACCGGCGGCGCCGCCCGGTCCGGCCATGCCGCCCGGTCCGGCCGCGGCGTCACCGGCCGCGGGTTCCCCGGCCCCGGGGCCCGGCCCGTCGCCGTCCTCCGGCCGGTCCGCCTCGCGCAGCTCGACACCGAGCCGCTCCGCGACCCACGCCCCGGACCACTCCCGCTCCTGCCGCATCCTGTGAACGCCTCGCCTCTCCGCTGTCGTCCGTACCCTGGGTGTGCCGCGGCCGCTGCCGCCGTTCTCGGTCACGTGATGCCGGCCGCCAGCAGTTCCACGAAGGTCACGTCCTCCCGCGCCACCCCGAAGACCTCCGCGCGCAGCAGCGTCCGCTCGGCCCAGGCGCGGTGCGGCTTCACCTCGTTCATCTTGTTGGTGTAGGCGGAGCGCATCACACCGCCGCCGCCCCGCTCGGGCCGCAGGATGTCGACCGCGTCGCTGTACTCCTCGTGGCTCACGACGGACAGCGCGTGCACCGGGGCGACGTGGGAGGGGTGGATGCAGGTCTTCCCCAGCAGGCCGTTGGCGCGGTCGAGTTCGATCTCCCGGAGCAGGCCGTCCATGTCGTGCTCGATGAGCGCGGTCCGCAGCTTCTCGGCGCGGCCGGTGAAGGGGCTGCGCCGCAGTTGCGGTTTGAACATCCGCTCCTGGAGGCGGAAGTACTCCCACACCGGCCCGGTCACGGTGAGCCCGGTGCCGTCCGCCCGCCCGAGCGTGTTGACCACATCGGCGATCACGGAGGCGATGAGCTGTACGTCGTACGCCGTCATGTCCGGGGATCTGCGCAGTCCGTACGCCGAGCAGAAGTCGGTGACGCCCAGGCGCAGCGCCAGCACCCGGTCCCGGTACTTGTCGACGCTGCGCCGGATGCCGGCGAGGGTCTCCGCGCGGCTCTCCAGGTGCAGCAGCTCCGGCGACTCCAGGACGGGCATGGCGAACAGCCGCCGCCCGCAGGCGTTCTCGGCCTCCGTCAGCGCCTCCAGGAACGGAACGCCCCGCTCCTCGGTGAACTTGGGCAGGACGAATCCGGACAGCAGCCGCGCCGCGGGCCCGAGGCGGCGCACGAGGTCCGTGATCTGTTCCGGCCACCGCACCCGGATGAAGAGCAGCGGCAGCTCGGAGCCGTGTTCCAGCAGGGCGTGGAGCTGCCGGACCAGGTTCTCCTCGGCGCCGGCCACGTCGGCGTCGTCGATGGAGTCCTCCAGGCACAGCACCATCGAGACGACTCCGCGGCCCAGCTGTTTGATCACGTCCTCGGCCAGCGCGGGCCGGGTCGCGGGGCTGTAGAGGGTGGCTCCGAGCGCGACGGCGAGCCGCTGAGCTGGGGAGTCGACGTCGAACCGGCCCGGCTCCCGGTGGAACAGGGCCGTCCGGACATCGGGCGGCACGTACCCGAAGTGGCGCATGGGAACTCCCCCTGTGATCTGTCGCGCCGTGACGCGATCTGGCCGGTAATCGTACGTTGCGTTCAGGCTCGAAAGCCCTTGCGAACATGAAAATCACGTATCCCGCCCGTGTCCGTTCCCCGTCCGCTGCCGGTCCGGCGGGCACGGGATGCGGTCCCCGCGTTGTACCCGCCTGCCCCGGGAAGGCAGGATGACCGCTATGACGCACGCGATGTTGAAGGGGTCGAACATCCCGCTGGACGCATCCGCCGTACGGGCGGTGCTCCGCTGGACTCCGGGGCCCGGGGTGCCCGATGTCGACGCGTCCGCGCTGCTGCTGAACGCGGACGGCCGTGTGCGCTCGGACGAGGACTTCGTCTTCTACAACCAGCCGCGCCACCCCTCCGGCCTGGTGCGGCACCTGCCCAAGAAGCGGCTGGCGGACGCGCTGACGGACACCGTCGAGGCCGAGATCGCCGCACTGGAGCCGGTGGTGGACCGGGTGGTGCTGGCCGCGTCGTCCGACGGCGGCGCCTTCGGCGGGGTGCCGGATCTGCGGCTGCTGCTGTTCGACGCCTCACCGGAGGTCTCGGGGAACGGCGGCGAGCCGCTCGCGGTCTTCGACGTGGTGCCCGAGACCGGCGACGAGTCCGCCCTCATCTGCGGCGAGCTCTACCGGCGCGGCGACACCTGGAAGTTCCGCGCCCTGGGCCAGGGGTACGACACCGGGCTGATCGGTCTGGCCACCGAGTACGGCATCTCGGTGGAGGACGCCGGGGACGAGCCCTCCGGCACCGCCCCGTCCGGCGGCGGCGCACCCGCGCCGTCACCCGCCCCGTCACCCGCCCCGGAGGCGCTCACCGAGCCGGTGCCCGCACCGCACCGGGAACCGGCCGCCGTGCCCGCCGCCGCGCCCGCCGCCGCGCCCGCCGCCGCGCTGGAGGAGGCCACCCGCGCGCACCGGCCCGGCTACGGCTATCCGCCGCCCCCGCCGGCCGCCCCGCCCGCGCAGCCGCCGTTCCCGCCCCCGCCGGCCGCCCCGGCCCCGGTCCCGCAGGCGCCTCCGGCGCACGCGCCGGGGTACGGCTACCCGCACCACCCGGCGGCGGCCTACGGCTATCCGCAGCACCCCGCGCCGGCGGCGCCGGACCCGGCATTCGCGCTGCCGCCGCAGGGGCCGCAGTTCCAGCGGAGCCGCTGACCGGACGGCGGCCGGGCGGGCCCGGGGGCACGGCCGCCGCCCCGGGCCGCCGCGCCCGTCAGACCTTCTCCTTCGTCCCCGGCCCCCACTGGAGCCCCCAGCCGTACAGCCGGTCCAGCTCCGCCTGGAAGCCGTAGACGTACCGCACCTCGCGGCGCACCACCAGCTCGCCCTTGACGTTCTCGATCAGCAGTACGGCGCAGGAGCGGGCCTGCGGGGCCCGCTCGTCGAGCCCGATCTCCAGCCGCGGGCCGTTGCTGGGGTAGAGCGTGACGACGGCGTGGGTGCGGTCGAAGGCGGGGGTGCCGTCGTAGATGTAGACGAAGACCAGCAGCCGCTTGAACTCGTCCCGGTGGTCGAGGTTGATGTAGATCGTCTCGCCGGAGGTGCCGCCGAACCGGTCGTCGCCGCTGAGCTTCACATAGGGCGGGCTGTTGATGTCGCCGAGGAAGTTCCCGAGCGGCTGCACCACGCCCTTGGAGCCGTCCTTCAGCTCGTACATGCAGGCCAGGTCGAGGTCGATCTTGACCACGGCCGGGCCCTGCGCCTGCACGATCTCCGGCTTGAAGAGACTGCCCGGGTTGCGCAGCAGCCCGCCGCGTTTGGTGTAGCCGCCGATGTCCGAGGTCCGCATCCGCCAGGAGAGGTTGACGCGGAGGTTGCCGCTGGCCGCGCCCTGCTTGGTGAGCGAGACGGTCTGCCGTCGTTTGGTGAGCTCTATCGCGTTGGTCGCGGGGTTGCCGCTCTCGAAGACCGACCGGCCGTCGGCGGGCCGCAGCCAGGAAGGCCAGGACCATTCCCTGTTCCAGAACGCCACGCTGGACACCCCCACTGCTCTCGTCCCCTCGACCGGCCCGCGGGAGCGCGGACCGGGCAGCACCGCGGGGCGGCCACGACGGCCGGCGGCCCGGCCGGTTCCGGGTTCCGCTGCCTGGTGGCCGCCCCGCACAGAGCGTTCCTCATTCGGAGCGTGGTCACACCCCGGACCGGGTCACACTCCCGGTGACACCTTGGTCTCCTCCTCGTGGCCCTCGGCGGCCAGTCCGCGGTTGCGGCGGACGGACGACCAGAAGGAGGCCGCGATCAGGCCCACGCCGATGAGGCCGGTGATGACCTCGGAGATGTGGAACTTGATCGTGATGAGCAGCAGCGCGGCCAGGGCGCCGATGGCGTAGTGCGCGCCGTGCTCCAGGTAGACGTAGTCGTCGAGGGTGCCCTCGCGGACCAGGTAGACCGTGAGCGAACGGACGTACATCGCGCCGATGCCGAGGCCCAGCGCCATCCAGAAGATGTGGTTGGTGATGGCGAAGGCGCCGATGACGCCGTCGAAGGAGAAGGAGGCGTCCAGCACTTCGAGGTAGAGGAACATGAAGAACGCGGCCTTGCCGGCGAGGCCGACCAGGGACGGGTCCTTGCCCTCGCGCCGGGCCTGCTCCTTGACCTCCTCGTCGTGCTCCTCGTCCTCCTCCAGCTTGTCCTCGAAGTAGCCGGAGAGCCCGCCCACGAAGAGATACGTGATCAGGCCGGCCACGCCGGAGAGGAGAACGGTCGCCGACTTGTCCTCATACGTACCGCCGTGCTGCGCGGCCTCGGTGGCGATGGTGGCGGCGGTGACCAGCAGGACGACCAGCGCGATGCCCACGGCGAGGCCGTCCACCTTGCCCAGCCGGCTGAGCGGCTTCTCGAACCAGGGCAGCCAGTGGTGCTCTTTCTCGTCGAAGAGGAAGTTGAGAAAGATCATCAACAGGAACATGCCACCGAAGGCGGCGATGGCCGGGTGGGCGTCGGTGACCAGCATCTCGTACTGGTCGGGGTCGCGCATGGCCAGTTCGACGGCCTCGATCGGTCCGACCTTGGCCGTGATGGCGACGATCACGACCGGGAAGACCAGTCGCATACCGAACACGGCGATCAGAATGCCGATGGTGAGGAAGATCTTCTGCCAGAAGGCGTTCATCTTCTTCAGCACACCGGCGTTGACCACCGCGTTGTCGAACGACAGCGAGATCTCCAGGACCGACAGGATCGCCACCACGGCGAACCCCTGCCAGCCCCAGAAATAGGCTGCGGCGGCCAGTCCCGCGGCGGTGACGCCGAAGGACCAGCCGAAGGTTTTCAGGAGCACTGGCTACCCAATCGTGAGTACGGGTCCCCCGCGCGCAGTGCGCGGCTTTACGAAACGTTGACCCCGAAGTCTAGAGCGATCCCCCGCAGACCCGACGCATACCCCTGTCCGACCGCCCGGAACTTCCATTCGCCGCCGTACCGGTACACCTCGCCGAAGATCATCGCGGTTTCGCCGGACGCGTCCTCACTGAGGTCGTAGCGGGCGAGCTCCGCCCCGTCCGCCTGGTTGACCACCCGGATGAAGGCATTGCTGACCTGCCCGAAGGTCTGCCCCCGGACATCGGCGTCATGGATCGAGACCGGGAAGACGATCTTGTCGACCTGCGCCGGCACCTTGGTCAGGTCGAGCAGCAGGGACTCGTCGTCGCCGTCGCCCTCGCCGGTGAGGTTGTCGCCGGTGTGCTCGACGGAGCCCTCCGGGCTCGTGAGGTTGTTGTAGAAGACGAAGTACTCGTCGCCCAGCACCCGGCCGTCGCGGCACAGCAGCGCGCTGGCGTCGAGGTCGAACGGCGCTCCCGTGGTGGACCGCGCGTCCCAGCCGAGGCCCACCAGGACCTGGGTGAGATTCGGCGCGGCCTTGGACAGGGAGACGTTGCCTCCCTTTGCGAGCGTGACACCCATGATCTGTTCCTCCCCCTCTGTGATGCCTTGCTGATCCCGCCGGGCGCCGCCGGCACCGCGGCGTCGTCCCCGCCGCGCCCGGCGCCGCACCTCCGCGCTGGGGGAGGTGCGGCGCCGGGCGATCGAGGATGTCAGACGTTGACGCCGAAGTCCTGCGCGATGCCGCGCAGACCGGAGGCGTAGCCCTGGCCGATGGCCCGGAACTTCCACTCCGAGCCGTGCCGGTACAGCTCGCCGAAGACCATGGCGGTCTCCGTCGAGGCGTCCTCCGTCAGGTCGTAGCGGGCCAGCTCGTTGTTGTCGGCCTGGTTCACCACGCGGATGAAGGCGTTCCGCACCTGGCCGAAGCTCTGCTGGCGGCTCTCGGCCTCGTAGATCGAGACCGGGAACACGATCTTGGCGACGTCCGCGGGCACCGCGGCGAGGTTGACCTTGATGGCCTCGTCGTCGCCCTCGCCCTCACCGGTGAGGTTGTCGCCGGTGTGCTCGACGGAGCCGTCGGGGCTCTTGAGGTTGTTGAAGAAGACGAAGTGCTGGTCGGAGACGACCTTGCCCTCCGCGTTCGTCAGCAGCGCGCTGGCGTCGAGGTCGAAGTCGGTGCCGGTGGTGGTGCGGACGTCCCAGCCGAGACCGACGGTGACGGCGGTCAGGCCCGGCGCCTCCTTGCTCAGAGAGACGTTCCCGCCCTTGCTGAGACTGACTCCCACAAGTCCTCCCCTGGATGCGAGGGGCGGGGGAAGACGGCCCCGCCCCCGTCGTGCGATGACATCGGATCAACGGGACCGATCCTAGTGAGCGGCCACCCCGGGGGACAGGCTTCTCCACCGGCCCGTTCCCCCGGGATCACCGCCCGTGCGGGCGGTTCAGAGCGTGCCGAGGGCCTTGGCGTAGTCGTTCAGGTCCCGGGCGTCCGGGAGGCCGTTGACGACGGTCCAGCGGACCACACCCTCCTTGTCGATGATGAAGGTGCCGCGCACGGCGCAGCCCTTCTCCTCGTCGAAGACGCCGTAGGCGCGCGAGGCCTCGCCGTGCGGCCAGAAGTCGGAGAGCAGCGGGTACTCCAGGTTCTCCTGCTCGGAGAAGACCCGCAGCGAGAACGGGGAGTCGTTGGAGACCGCGAGCAGCTGCACGTCGTCGTTGACGAACTGGGGCAGCTCGTCGCGGAGGGCGCAGAGCTCGCCCGTGCAGACGCCGGTGAAGGCGAAGGGGTAGAAGAGGAGGACGACGTTCTTCTCACCGCGGAAGTCCGAGAGCCTCACGAGCTCACCGTGCTGGTTCTTGAGCTGGAAGTCAGGGGCCTGGGTGCCGACATCGATCGCCATGGGGTGCGCGTCCCTCTCGTCGTGGTTACCGGTCGTGCCCCAGTCTTCCACTGCGCCGTTCCGCCCCGTGCCGGGGGCCGCCCGCGGACCGCGCCGGGGCCCGGGAACGCCGTGTGCCCCCGCGGTGGATCACCACGGGGGCACAGGGACGGTCCGGTACGGTCCGGTACGGCTCGGGGCCGGGGGCGGGCTACCGCTTCCCGGAGCGGGCCGCCTTGGGAGTGACGAGGCGGCTGCCCGCCCAGTCCTTCCCGGCGCTGACGCTGCTGGTCTGCGCCAGTCCGGCGGTGGAGGCGGCTTCGCCGATCTCACTGGCCTCGACGTAGCCGTCGCGGCCGGTCTTCGGCGTCAGCAGCCAGATCGGGGCACCCGCGTCGATCATGGTGGTGGCGTCCACCAGCGCGTCCGTCAGGTCGCCGTCGTCCTCTCGGAACCACAGCACCACGGCGTCGGCCACGTCGTCGTAGTCCTCGTCGACGAGCTCCGTGCCGGTCAGTTCCTCGATGGCCGCACGCAGATCCTGCTCGGTGTCGTCGTCGTAACCGAGCTCCTGGACCACCTGTCCGGGCTGGAAACCCAGCCTGGCGGCAGGGTTGGTCCGCTCCTCCGCGTGGTCCGCGGTCGCGCTCACGGATTGCCTCCTGTCGTGTTTCGAGTGTTCTTCTCACCCCACGCGCACGCGAGGCTTGGGCGTAGTCCACACGGGCCGGGCGGATCGCGCAAGTACCTGACCCCTTATCCCGCCCAAACGTTGACTTGTCGCCGCAAGACGTACTCCCCGGCCATGGTGCCGGTCGGGGATTTCCGGCGCATTTCGGGGGTACACGCGGAGGTTGCGCCGAACGGGCCGTCCGCACCGCGGACCGGCATCGGGGCGGCGCCCCGGCGAGGCGTAGGGTTGCGGTCGGCCGAGCCACCCAAGTCGGCCGGAACCCCCCGTTGTCTCACAGAGTGGCGGTTACCGCGCAGTACCGTGGTTATTACCGATCAGTAGAGATGACGTATTCGCCTCTGCGGTCCACGATGGAGGCGGCGCGACACCAGCAGAGCACGAATCCATGACGTGCACAGCACGACCGAAACAGCGAAGGAACAGCGTGGCTTCCGCATCCGATCGCAACCCGATCATCATTGGCGGTCTTCCCAGCCAGGTCCCGGACTTCGATCCCGAGGAGACCCAGGAGTGGCTCGACTCGCTCGACGCAGCCGTCGATGAGCGAGGCCGGGAACGCGCCCGTTACCTGATGCTCCGCCTCATCGAGCGGGCACGCGCCAAACGCGTCGCCGTCCCCGAGATGCGCAGCACGGACTACGTCAACACCATCGCGACCAGGGACGAGCCGTTCTTCCCCGGCAACGAGGAGATCGAGCGCAAGATCCTCAACGCGACCCGCTGGAACGCGGCCGTCATGGTCTCCCGTGCCCAGCGCCCGGGCATCGGCGTCGGCGGCCACATCGCCACCTTCGCCTCCTCCGCCTCGCTCTACGACGTGGGCTTCAACCACTTCTTCCGCGGCAAGGACGCCGGCGACGGCGGCGACCAGATCTTCTTCCAGGGCCACGCCTCGCCCGGCGTCTACGCCCGCGCCTTCCTGCTGGACCGCCTCTCCGAGGCCCAGCTCGACGGCTTCCGCCAGGAGAAGTCCAAGGCCCCCGACGGCCTCTCCAGCTACCCGCACCCGCGGTCGATGCCGGACTTCTGGGAGTTCCCGACGGTCTCCATGGGCCTCGGCCCGCTCGGCGCGATCTACCAGGCGCGGATGAACCGCTACATGGAGGCGCGCGGCATCGCCGACACCTCCGACTCCCACGTCTGGGCCTACCTCGGCGACGGCGAGATGGACGAGCCCGAGTCGATCGGCCAGCTCTCCATCGCCGCCCGCGAGGGCCTGGACAACCTCACCTTCGTGGTGAACTGCAACCTCCAGCGGCTCGACGGCCCGGTGCGCGGCAATGGCAAGATCATCCAGGAGCTGGAGTCCCAGTTCCGCGGCGCCGGCTGGAACGTCATCAAGCTGGTCTGGGACCGCACCTGGGACCCGCTGCTGGCCCAGGACCGGGACGGCCTGCTGGTCAACAAGCTGAACACCACCCCCGACGGCCAGTTCCAGACGTACGCCACCGAGAGCGGCTCGTACATCCGCGAGCACTTCTTCGGCGGCGACCAGCGGCTGCGCAAGATGGTCGAGAACATGACCGACGACCAGATCCTGCACCTGGGCCGCGGCGGTCACGACCACAAGAAGATCTACGCGGCGTACAAGGCGGCCAAGGAGCACAAGGGCCAGCCCACCGTGATCCTGGCCCAGACCGTCAAGGGCTGGACGCTCGGCCCCAACTTCGAGGGCCGCAACGCGACCCACCAGATGAAGAAGCTGACGGTCGACGACCTGAAGATGTTCCGCGACCGGCTGCACCTGCCGATCCCGGACAAGGAGCTGGAGTCCGGCGCGCCGCCGTACTTCCACCCGGGGCGCGACTCCGAGGAGATCCAGTACATGCACGACCGCCGCAAGGCGCTGGGCGGCTACGTGCCGACCCGCGTGGTGCGGTCGAAGCCGCTGGTGCTGCCCGGGGACAAGACCTACGCGACGGTGAAGAAGGGCACCGGGCAGCAGCAGATCGCCACCACCATGGCCTTCGTGCGGCTGCTCAAGGACCTCATGCGGGACAAGGAGATCGGCAAGCGCTTCGTGCTGATCGCGCCCGACGAGTACCGCACCTTCGGCATGGACTCGTTCTTCCCGAGCGCCAAGATCTACAACCCGCTGGGCCAGCAGTACGAGTCCGTGGACCGCGAGCTGCTCCTCGCGTACAAGGAGTCGCCGACGGGCCAGCTGCTGCACGACGGCATCACCGAGGCGGGCTGCACGGCCTCGCTGATCGCGGCCGGCTCGGCCTACGCCACGCACGGCGAGCCGCTGATCCCGGTCTACGTCTTCTACTCGATGTTCGGCTTCCAGCGGACCGGCGACCAGTTCTGGCAGATGGCCGACCAGCTCTCCCGCGGCTTCGTGCTCGGCGCCACCGCCGGCCGCACCACGCTGACCGGTGAGGGCCTCCAGCACGCGGACGGCCACTCCCAGCTGCTGGCCTCCACCAACCCGGCCGCCGTGTCCTACGACCCGGCGTACGGGTACGAGATCGCGCACATCGTCAAGGACGGTCTGCGCCGGATGTACGGCGAGGACAGCGAGAACGTCTTCTACTACCTCACCGTCTACAACGAGCCGATCCAGCACCCGGCCGAGCCGGAGAACGTGGACGTCGAGGGCATCCTCAAGGGCCTCCACCGCCTCAAGCAGGGCGAGCGGGGCATGATCCCGGCGCAGATCATGGCGTCCGGTGTCGCGGTGCCGTGGGCCCTGGAGGCGCAGCGCATCCTCGCCGAGGAGTGGGACGTCCGGGCGGACGTCTGGTCGGCCACCTCCTGGAACGAGCTGCGGAAGGAAGCCGTCGCGGTGGAGGAGCACAACCTGCTCCACCCCGAGGAGGAGCAGCGCGTCCCGTACGTCACCACCAAGCTGCGGGACGCCGAGGGCCCGAAGGTGGCCGTGTCCGACTGGATGCGGGCGGTTCCGGACCAGATCGCGCGCTGGGTGCCGGGGACGTACCAGTCGCTGGGCGCGGACGGCTTCGGCTTCGCGGACACCCGCGGCGCGGCCCGGCGCTTCTTCCACATCGACGCCCAGTCGATCGTGGTGGCGGTCCTCACCGAGCTGGCGCGGGACGGGAAGGTGGACCGCTCCGTGCTGAAGCAGGCCATCGACCGCTACCAGCTGCTGGACCCGAAGGCGGCCAACCCCGGTACGGCGGGCGGCGACGCCTGACGCACACGCGGTGGAACAGAGGGGCCGGGCCCGGAACGCTGAGATGCGTTCCGGGCCCGGCCCCTCTGTGGTGTCACGTCGTGCGCGCCGGGCGCCGCGGGGGCCGCCCGGTCAGACGACGCCGCCGCCGAGGCCGCCACCGGCCCCGGCCAGCAGGAGGACGGCCATCACCGTGTCGATGGCACCGAGGACCACCGCGACGAGCGCCGGTACCGAGGCGCCGCGGAAGTCCCAGCGGCGGCCCATCGACATCCAGCCGGCCACGATCGCCGCGGGTCCGAGGACGATGCCCAGGACGAAGAACCCGGCGATCGCGCAGACGAGGCCGATGATGCCCAGTGACGCGCGATCCGGCCCGCTCCGCGACCACATCCGGCCGCTCTCACGGGGGTGCCTGCGCGTACTGCTGTGTCCCATGCCCGCCATCTCGTCCCTCCAAGGGTTGTCGAATTCGGGCTGCTCTCCGTCTTCCCTCGTACTCCCATACGATTCACGGCATGAGCGAGACACCGTCCGGCCTGCACCAGAGGGAGCGCTGGGAGCGCCGCACCCAGGGGCCGCTGCTGGCGCTGTCCCTGCTGTTCGCGGCCGCCTACACCGTGCCGATCGTCCTGCCGGACAGTGATCCCTGGGTGCGCGAGGCCGGCCGGGCCGTGGAGTGGGGGGTCTGGGCGGCCTTCGCCGTGGACCTCGCCATCAGGCTGCACCTGTCGCCGCGGAAGCTGCGGTTCCTCCGCGAGAATCCGCTGGCGGTGCTCGCCGTGGCCCTTCCGCTGCTCCAGCCGCTGCGGCTGCTGCGGCTGGTCTCCGGGCTGCTGCTGGCGGGGCACCGGGCCCGGCTGGCCGCGGCCACCGCCCAGATCCGCCTCACCACCTATGTGGCCGGGTCCTGTGCCGGGCTGCTGCTGTTCGGCTCACTGGCCGTCCTGGAGGTCGAGCGCAGATCCCCCGAGGGGAACATCAGGACGTTCGGCGACGCGGTGTGGTGGTCGTTCACCACCATGACCACGGTCGGCTACGGCGATCTGGCCCCGACCACCGGGCTGGGCAGGGTGCTGGCCGTCGGGCTGATGCTCTCCGGGATCGCCCTGCTCGGTGTGGTCACCGCGAACATCGCCGCCTGGTTCATCTCCCAGTTCGACCGGGAGAACGCCGAGGAGCAGCGGCAGACGGCGGCCATCGATGACCTCACCGCCGAGGTCCGGGCGCTGCGCGCGGAGCTCGCGGCGGCCGGGGAGGGCCGCGCCGCCGTCCCGGAGCCGGCCGGGCGGAACGGCGGCGGGCCGGGTGTCAGTTCTCCCAGATCTTGAACGCCCGCACCCGGTACGGGGAGTCGGGCACCCAGGTGCCGCCGCCCGGATAGGTGTCGAACTCGCCCGTCTCCCCGCACTCGGCGCTCTGGTAGGTGGTGACGGGCCGGCCGGTGCGGTTGGCCAGCGAGCCCGCCGAGGCTCCGGCGGGCAGCGGGATACAGCTTTCGATGTCGGTGCCGGAGAGTTCGTGGGCGGTACGGGTGCCGCCGTAGCCGTGGCGGTCCCAGAGGCAGAACGCCCCGGACGGGCAGGAGCCGGAGGAGGGGCCGGGCGGCCCCGCGGCCGGGAGCGCGGGTGCGGCGGAGGCAGGTGGCGCCGGAGGGGCCGCGGCGGCCAGCGGGGCGGCCGGGACCAGGGCGGCGGCCAGCGCGGTGACGGTCACGGCCGCGGTCGTCAGGACAGGGCGGGTCGTCGGGAAAGAACGCGTCATCAGGACAGGGCGCTTCATCGGGATCACTCCCCCGTGAGGTGCCGCGCCGGGGCGCGGGCACACAGCCGGCCGCCGGACGGATGCCCGGCGGCGTTTCCGCGACGAGCCTCTCCGGCCGGTGCCTCCGCCGCCAAGGGCCTCCGGGCGATGCCACCCGGATAGGGGACAGCCCCGCCGGGGATGACCCAACGGGGCTGCCAGTAAACGGAATTGACCCCTCCGGCCCGCGGCCGGGCAAGCCGCCGCCCGGCCCGGACCCGGCCCGAACCGGCCCCCGGCGCGGGCACGGCCCGGCGCAGGGCCCCGGCCGCCTCAGATGTGGGCGCCGCCGGCACCGGCCCCGGCGTTGACGCCCCGGTTGGTGAAGAGGGCGACCACGACGGCGAGGACCGCGACCCCGCCCGCGACGGTGAACGAGAAACCCATGCCGGACACGAACGTCTCATGGGTGACGCCGGTGATGATCTCGGCGACCTGCGGCGGCGTCTCCTTGGTGAGCGGCGGGATGCCGACCTCCACGGCCTCGGACATCTTCGCCAGCTGCTCCGGGGTGACCGGCGGGAGCTGGGCCTCGGCCCAGTTGCCGGGCAGCTGGTCGTCGACCCGGGCGGCCATGGTCGCGCCGAGCACGGCCGTGCCGAGGCTGCCGCCGACCTGCATCGCCGCCTGCTGGAGACCGCCGGCCACACCGGACAGCTCCAGCGGCGCGTTGCCGACGATCACCTCGGTCGCGCCGACCATGACCGGCGCCAGGCCGAGGCCGAGCAGGACGAACCAGAGGGACATGACGCCGCTGCCGGAGTCCGTCTCCAGGGTGGACATGCCGAACATGGCGGTGGCCGTGAACACCATGCCGCCGACCAGCGGGACCCGCGGGCCGACCTTGGTGATGAGGGCGCCGGCGATCGGCGAGGACACGATCATCATGCCGGTGAGCGGCAGCAGATGGAGCCCGCTGTCGACCGGGCTCATGCCGTGCACGTTCTGCAGGTAGAAGGTGACGAAGAAGATCCCGCCCATGAAGGCGAAGGCCATCAGCACCATCAGGACCGTACCGGCGGACAGCGGCACGGAGCGGAACATCCCCAGCGGGATGAGCGGTTCGCGGACCTTCGTCTCCCAGAACGCGAACGCCGCGAAGGTGAGCACCGCGGCGGTCAGGAAGCCCAGGGTGAGCCCGTCGCCCCAGCCCCAGGCGGGGGCCTTGATGAGCGCCCAGATGAGGAAGAACATCGCGGCCGACAGCAGCAGGATGCCGGGGATGTCGAAGGAGCGCGGGGCGTTCTCCGCGCGGTGGTCACGGAGGATCACCAGGCCCATCAGGAGGGCGGCGATGCCCACCGGCACGTTGATGAAGAAGACCGACTGCCAGCTGACGTGCTCCACCAGCAGACCGCCGACGATCGGCCCGCCCGCGGTGGAGGCGCCGATGACCATGCCCCAGATGCCGATCGCCATGTTGAGCTTCTCGGCCGGGAAGGTGGCCCGCAGCAGGCCCAGCGCGGCGGGCATCAGCAGCGCGCCGAAGAGGCCCTGGAGGACCCGGAAGCCGACCACCAGCGGCACACTGGCGGAGAGGCCGATGGCCCCCGAGGCGAGGGCGAAGCCGGCTATGCCGATCAGGAAGGTCTGGCGGTGCCCGAAGCGGTCGCCGAGCTTGCCCGCCGTGATGAGGGAGACGGCGAGGGCGAGCAGATAGCCGTTGGTTATCCACTGGACGTCGGCGAGCGAGGCCCCGAGGTCCTGCTGGATCGCCGGATTGGCGATGGCGACGATCGTGCCGTCGAGGGCGACCATCATCACGCCGATCGCGACGGAGAGAAGAGTGAGCCAGGGGTGCCCCCGCAGGCCCTTGCGGGGTCCGGGCTCGGGAAGGTCCGGCGCCGCGTCGGCGACGGTGGTCTGAGACGTCATGGCCGGAGATTATGGCAGCGACTGACAGTTGACAAACCGTTTCCGGGAACGGTAACTGTCACGTCTACTCACACCATCCCTGAGCAGGGAGAACAGCTGAGGAACCGAGCGAGAGGCGGCCCGAAGGTGACGACTGCCGACCCCGAAGGGGCACCGGGCGGGCTGCGCGAGCGCAAGAAGAAACGCACCCGCGACGCGCTGATCCGCTCGGCCCTGGAACTCTTCACCAGCCGGGGCTACGAGGAGACGACGGTCGACGACATCGCCGAGGCCGCCGGGGTCTCCCAGCGGACCTTCTTCCGCTACTTCGCCGGCAAGGAGGCGGTCGCCTTCTCCGTCCACGACCTCGTCGAGGATCACTTCCTCGACGCCTTCGAGGCCCGGCCGGACGGCGAGCCGCCGCTGACCGCGCTGCGCCGGGCCGTCTCCGTCACCTGGGACACCTTCGGCGAAGCCGTCGGGGAAACCGTCGAGCCCGGGCTGCACATGCGGATGTACCAGGTCATCGAGTCGACACCCGCCCTGCTCGCCACCGCGATGTGCCGCTCGGCGGAGCTGGAGGACCGCCTCGTCCGCGACATCGCCCGCCGGGCCGGGACGGACCCGGTCGCCGACCTCCGGCCACGGGTGCTCGTCGCCGCCTTCACCGGCGTGATGCGGATGACCGGCCGGATCTGGGGCGCGGGACCGGACGCGAGCGCCGAGGCGCTGCGCCGGCTCACCGAGCGCCATCTCGACGCGATCGGCCCCGCCCTGGCCCTGGACGGGCCGACGCCGGAGGACTGACCCGCCGGCTCCGGCCGGCCCATGGTTCCGGCTCCGCCGCCTCCGGCCGCGGGCACGCCCACGCCCCGCCCCGCCGTCCACCTGGGCCTTCCTCCCTCATCCGTCCCGGCATCCGCCCCGGTATCCGCCCCGCTGTCCGCCCGGAGACGGTCGTCCCTTGCGACCGCTATGCCCGGCCTCAAACGTGAAATGACTCACGCTCACCCGCCGGATAACGATTCGGCAGCGCCCGTCTCCTAGGGTGTGCCGCAGTGTCTTCCTTGTCTGAGCTCGGCTCCTCCGCTCCCGCCTCCTGGTTCAGCGGCTCCCCCGCCTCGCGGGCGGCGCTCGTCCTGGGCCTGGTGCTGATACTGCTGGCCACCACCGGCTGGACCGCGATCCGCACCCACCGCCCGCAGCCGGGGGCCCGCGCCGCCGCCCAGGCGGCCTGGAACCGTGCTTCGGCCGACGGACGGAGACTCCCCCGGCCCGAGTCCTCCCCGGCGGCCGTCCGGGACTTCTTCCGCTCGCTCGGCGAGAGGCAGCGCCGGCGGCTCGCCGAGCGCCACGCACTGGTCGTGGGCAACCTCAACGGCGCCCCGACGGCCCTGCGCTACCGGGCCAACCGCACCGCGCTGCGGCAGGCGATCGCCGCCGAACGGGCCCGGCTCGACGACCCCCGGCTCACCGAGCTCGGCCGGGAGCAGGTGGCCCGCCGGATGCAGCGCTACGGCTCGCTGCTGCGTGGGAACCGGCAGATCCTCGCCTTCGACCCGACCGGCCCCGGCCGGGTCGCGGAGGTCTTCGGCGACCTCAACACGGCCCAGCGGGTCTCCGTGGTGGTGCCCGGCGTCGACACCCATCTGCTCACCTTCGAACGCACCCGGCGGACGTTCACGGCACCGGTCGGCATGGCGCGGGCGCTGCACCGCGCCGAGCGCGCGGCCGCCCCCCGAGTCCGTACCGCCGTCATCGCCTGGGCCGACTACACCAGCCCGGCGGGCGTCGGCATGGACGCCGCCGCGGGCCGGCTCGCCGCGGCGGGCGCCGTCACCCTGCGGGCGCTGGTCCGGGCGCTGCCCGGATCGTCGAGCGTCGCCCTGTTCTGCCACAGCTACGGCTCCGTGGTCTGCGGCGTCGCCGCCCGCTCGCTGCCGTCCCGGGTCACCGACATAGCGGTCGCGGGCAGCCCCGGGATGCGGGCCGAGCGGGTCGCGGACCTCGGCGGGCGGGCCCGGATCTGGGCCACCCGGGACGCCGACGACTGGATCGAGGACGTGCCGAATCTGGAGTTCGGCGCGCTCGGCCACGGCGTGGACCCGGTCTCCCCGGCCTTCGGCGCCCGGCTGCTCTCCGCCGCGGGCGCCACCGGCCACACCGGCTACTTCGTGCCGGGCACCGCCAGCCTGGCGAACTTCGCCCGGGTCGGCGTGGGCGACCTCGCCGCCGTGAGCTGCCCGCCCGGCCGGGGAACGGGCTGCGGGCAGCCCGCGGCCCCCGGGCACCGGACGCTGTGACGCGCGCCGGGCGCGCCGGAGGGCACGGAGGGAGGACGGGTGGTCCCCCGCCGCATACGATGAGCCGTATGGGTGATGTGCTGGCCGGTTTTCACACCGTCTGGGAGTTCGACACGGACTCCGTGCTCATCCGCTTCGAACGGGGGATCCGCACGCCGAGACTCTTCCACGTGCTCGGCGAGCGACGCGTCCCGTACGAGGCGCTGTCGGCCGTGGAGCTCGCTCCCGGCAGAAAGGGAACGGTGGTGCTGCGGGCCGTGCCCCGGCCGGGCGCCGACCCGCTGATGGACGCGGCGGGCGGACAGCTCAAGGAGGGCTCGGACCCCTACCGGCTGGTGCTGCCCGCCGAGCGCGAGCTGCTCGCCGAGTACTACGCGGACGAGATGCGCTCCGCGCTCGGCCCGGACGCCGCCGACCCCGCCGCCTGCCATCTCGTCGCCGCCCCTCCGCCGCCGCTCAGCTTCAAGGCGTACGACGGCAAGGCCGCCTTCGACGGCCGGAACGTCACCTTCCGCTGGTTCTGGACCGGCGCCTCCTCCGCCAAGTGGAAGGCCGGGGACCAGACCTTCCCGGTGAGCGAGCTGGCCGGCGTCGAGTGGCGCTCCCCCGAGGTCTTCGACGGGCATCTGCGGCTGCTGCGCCGGGGCGCGGACGACCCGGCGCCGGGCGACGCCGACCAGGACCCGGCGGCCGTGGTCTTCGGGCTCGGCTACGGCCTCGTCCACGAGTCGCTGCCGTTCGCGGCCTCGGTGCTGGAGGCGCTCAAGGCCGCCGAGCCCGCCACCGCCGACTGCCCCGGCGGCCCGGGGCGCCGCTCCCCCGCCCCCGCCCTCATCGCCGAGCCACCGGGCCGGACCCGCCGCGACCCGGCCGACGTCGCCGACCGCATCCGCCACCTCGGGGCCCTGCACGACGCGGGGCTGCTCACGGACGACGAGTTCAGCTCGAAGAAGGCGGAGCTGCTGGCGGAGCTGTGAGCCGGAGCCGGGCGGCCCGGGGTGTGGTCACCCCGGGCCGCCGGGGCATCGTGTCCGGCCGGAGGGCTACTCGCGGCCCGCCGAAGTGAGCGCCATGCTGGGGTAGCGGGTGCCCGCGACGCGGTCGGCGATGGGGGCGAGCAGGGTCAGGTCCTCGTCCGTCAGCCGGATGCGGGTGGCGGCGGTGTTCTCCTCCACGCGGGAGCGCTTGCGGGTGCCCGGGATCGGGACGACGCTCAGCCCGGGGTACCGCTCAGCCTGCTGGTGCACCCAGGCCAGCGCGGTCTGGCCGAGGGTGATGCCGTGCGCCCCGGCGACCTTCCGGACCGGCTCCAGCAGCGCCGCGTTGGCCTCGGCGTTCTCGCCGGTGAAGCGGGGCATCGTCCGGCGGAAGTCGTCCTCGGTCAGCTCCTTCCCGGCGTCGGTGAACGCCCCGGTCAGGAAGCCCCGGCCGAGCGGCGAGTACGGGACGAAGGCCACCCCGAGCTCCGCGGCCGCCGGCACCGCCGTGCGCTCCACGTCCCGGCTGAACAGGGACCACTCCGACTGCACGGCGGCGATGGGGTGCTCGGCGTGCGCGGCGCGCAGTTCAGCGCCCGTGACCTCGCTCAGGCCGAGCTGCCGGACCTTGCCCTCCTCGACCAGTTCGGCCATGGCGCCGACGGTCTCCTCGATGGGCACGTTCACGTCCCGGCGGTGCATGTAGTACAGGTCGATGACGTCCACGCCGAGCCGGCGCAGGCTGGCCTCGGCGCACTGCCGGATGTACGCGCGGTCGTTGCGGATGCCGCGCTTGGACGGGTCGGCCGGGTCGAGCACGATGCCGAACTTGGTGGCGAGGGTGATCTCGTCCCGGTGGGCCGCCACGAACGGGGCGAGGAACCGCTCGTTCTCCCCCATGCCGTACATGTCGGCGGTGTCGTAGAGGGTGACGCCCAGTTCCAGGGCGCGTTCGAGGGTGGCGCGGGCCTCGGCCTCGTCGGTGGGGCCGTAGGCGAAGCTCATGCCCATGCAGCCGAGGCCCTGCACGCCCACCTCGGGGCCGCCGGTGCCGAGGTGGGTGCGGGCGATGCGTTCGCCGTCGCTGCTCGTGTGCTGGTTCATGCGGTGCCGGGTCCTCCCGTGTAGAGGTCGATCTTGTAGTCGAGTACGTCCAGAGTGTCCTGGAGTTCGGTGATCCTCCGGCGGACGTCCTCGCGGTGGGCCGTCAGCAGCTCCCGGCGCTCGGCGTAGGTGTGGTCGCCCGCGCGGACCATCCCGGCGTAGCGGACCATGTCCGCGACCGGCATCCCCGTCAGCCGCAGTTTGCCGACGAAGTTGAGCCAGTCGAGGTCACGGTTGGTGTAGCGGCGCTGGCCGGTGTGCGAGCGGTCCACGTCCGGCATCAGGCCGATGCGCTCGTACCAGCGCAGGGTGTGCGCGGTCAGGCCGGTCCAGGCCGAGACCTCGCTGATGGTGTACGCGTCCTGGCCAGCCGGGCGCGGATGCTCCGGGAGCGCCGACGCACACAGATCCCGCCGTACGGGCGCACTCTCCACCACGCTCATCGCCGACCGCCTTCCCTTCGGAGCTCACCGGACGCCGCTCACGCTATGGGCTTGGAGTGCACTCGAAGCAAGCGGCCGCGGGATTCCTTCCCAGCCATTCCGGGCGGGCCCGGTCCGCGTACCCGCACGGGCCCCGCCCACTCGGGCCGCGCCCCGGTCACCCCCTTGCCCGTGTTCCGCTCCCCCGGCGGACCCGGCCGGACGCATGAGGCGCCCGGCGGCCGGTTAGGCTCCCGGCCATGGAAAGTCTGCGGATGATCGAGAACTGGCCGGTTCCCACCGCGGCGGCCGCTGTCGTCCGGGCCGACGGCAGCCTCGCCGGGTCGCACGGTCCGCAGGACCACCGGTTCCGGCTGGCCTCGGTCACCAAGCCGCTGGCCGCCTACGCCGTGCTCGTCGCGTACGAGGAGGGCGCCGTCGAACTCGACGAGCCCGCGGGGCCCGAGGGCTCCACGGTCCGCCATCTGCTGGCGCACGCCTCCGGTCTGGCCTTCGACGAGCCGAGGGTGATGGCGGCCCCCGGCGAGCGCCGGATCTACTCCAACGCGGGGTTCGAGGCGCTGGGCGACCACGTCGCCAAGGCCACCGGGATCGCCTTCCCCGACTATCTGCGGCAGGCGGTGCTGGAACCGCTCGGCATGACGGCCACCCATCTGCCGGGCTCCCCGGCGAAGGACGGCGTCTCCACCGCCGCCGACCTGGCCCGGTTCGCCGCCGAGGTGCAGGCCCCGCGGCTGCTGCACCCGCAGACCGTGGCCGCCGCGACCCAGGTGGTCTTCCCCGGGCTGAACGGCGTGGTGCCCGGCTACGGCCACCAGCGCCCCAACGACTGGGGGCTGGGCTTCGAGATCCGGGGCGGCAAGTCCCCGCACTGGACGGGGAGTTCCTCCTCACCCCGCACTTTCGGCCACTTCGGCCAGACCGGCACCTTCCTCTGGTCCGACCCGGACGCCGGTGCCGACGGCGCCGCCTGCGTCGTCCTCACGGACCGGGACTTCGGGTCCTGGGCGATCGACGCCTGGCCCCCGTTCACCGACACGGTTCTCACCGAACTGGGCGAACGGACGGGCTGAACCGGGCCGGGGCCCCGCCCGCTCGCCACGCCCCGGTGATGTTCTGCGCCCGGCCGACGCTGAGAGCAGCAGAACAGCCGAACGTCCGTTCGTTCGTTCCGTGTCGCCGGCCAGGCGCACGGCACGAACGAACGGGCACACCGACAAAGGGGCTTATCTTGCGGGCCACCACCCATCCGCGCTCCACCCGCTCCACTCTGGCGAAGTCGATAGCCGTGGCCTCGGCCACCGCCGGCCTGGCACTGGCGGCGACCCTGCCGGCCGCGGCCATCAGCTCGTACAACTCCACCCCCGCACCCGAGCGCACCGAGGTCGGCGCCCTCGTGGCCACCTGGGACAACGACGGCGACCCGGCGACCCCCGACCGGGTGGACTGGGTCTGCTCCGGCACGATGGTCGACGAGGACACCTTCCTCACCGCCGCGCACTGCACCACCGACTGGCCGGACAACGTCCGCTTCCACGTCTCGCTCGACCAGGACGTCCAGTCCGCGCTGGACGAGGCCGGGGCCCGGCATCCGGGCGACCCCGCCGCCGTCGCCGCGGACGTCGCCGTGCGGGGCGAGGCGCACAACCACCCGGAGTACCCGGGCCCGCAGTCCGACACCCACGACATCTCCGTGATCGAGCTCCCGGCGGAGGAGACGCGGGAGCGCTGGGACTTCACCCCGGCCGCGCTTCCCGCCGCCGGCCGGCTCGGCGAACTCGGCCCGCGCGGGCTGAACGACACCGGCTTCACGGTGGCCGGCTACGGCACCCAGGAGGCCCTCCGGGCACCCGGCGGCCACACCCACCCCGGCGGCGGGGTCCGGATGAAGGCCCCGCTCTCGTTCAACGCCCTCGACCGGTCCTGGATCCGGCTGGCGATGACGGAGCCGCAGGGCAACGGCGGCGCCTGCTACGGCGACTCCGGCGGCCCGAACTTCGCGGAGATCGACGGGAAGCGGACCCTGGTGGGGACGACCATCACCGGTGACGCCGTGTGCTACGCGACCAACGTCGCCTACCGCCTCGACACCCCGGCGGCACGCGACTTCCTCGCTCCGTTCGTCACCCTGCCCTGACGCGGCCTCTCCGGGGAAGGCCGTTGCCGACGGGCCTTCCCCGGAGGCCACCGGGGCTCCGGGGCTCCGGGCGTCCCTCGGCTAGGGCAGTTCCCAGAGCAGCAGTTCGGAGGGTTCCTCGGCGACCAGGAAGCGGCCCCGGCAGTCCGTGATCCGGGCCGCGTCCCCGGGGCCCAGCAGCTCGCCGTCCGCGCCGGTGAGCGTCTCCGGGCCGCCGGTGCCGGGGGTGCCCGCCGAGGCGAGCCGGACCGCTCCGCGCACCACATGGGCGTAGAGCAGCGGCGCGTCCGGCAGGACGACTCGCGTCCCGGCGTCGGGGCGGCGGATGTGCAGGTCCGCCTCCGCCCGGTCCACGGCGAGCGGTGTGCGGTCGGCGATGCCGCGCACGATCTCGTACTCCGGTTCGCCGCCGGGCTCGCGCGGGGTCAGCCACATCTGGACGAAGACCAGTGGCCGTTCGCCCTCGTTGCGATCCTCGTGCCGCACCCCGCTGCCCGCGCCGAGCCGCTGGACGTCGCCGGGGCGCACCACCGTGGTGTTCCCGGCCGAGTCACGGTGCGTCAGCTCGCCCTCGACGACCCAGGTGACGATCTCGGTGTCGCGGTGCGGGTGGGAGGCGAAGCCCGCGCCGGGCTCCAGCCGTTCCTCGTTGCAGGCGATCAGCGCGCCGAAGGACAGATTGTCCGGGTCGTAGAACCGGCCGAAGGAGAACGCGTGCAGGGTTTCGATGCCGGCGCCCGCGTCCCCGCCCCGGAACCGTGCGCCCGCCCGCCAGACCTCGTTCATGATCACACCGTAGAGGACGCGGTGTGCCCGGGCGCGGCGGGGGCGGCCGGAGGCGGGCGTGACGGGTGCGGTGGTTGTGGCGGTTGCGCCGGCCCGTCAACGGCCGGAGCGGGCCCGACGCCGACGGCGACGGAAGCGGGGCGGATCCGGCGGTACAACCCGGGGCGCTCCGGACACGGCCGGACACGGCCGAACGCCCGCCCGGCGCCCCGGGGGACGGCGGGGCACCCCTGTCCCGGACCGGTACCCGGACCCGTCCCCCGGTCCCGCTCTCCGGACCCCCGGCCCCGGATGGCCGCACGATGAGGCAGGCTGGTTCCGTGCCTGAACCTGAGACCGGATCTTCCGACGCCCCCGTCCGCCATCCGCACGCCGCGACACTCGTCCGGCTGGAGAAGTCCTCCGGCTCCCTCGCCGCGGACGCGATCGCCCGCATGGACGAGACGCTGCCGTGGTACCGCGCGATGCCGCCGGAGAACCGGTCCTGGATCGGTCTGGTCGCGCAGGCCGGCATCGCGGCCTTCACCGAGTGGTTCCGGCACCCCGAGGCACCCCAGGCCATCAGCACGGACGTGTTCGGCACCGCGCCGCGCGAGCTGACCCGGGCCATCACGCTGCGGCAGACCGTGGAGATGGTGCGCACCACGATCGAGGTCATGGAGTCGGCGATCGACGAGGTCGCCGCCCCGGGCGACGAGAACGCCCTGCGCGAGGCCCTGCTCGTCTACGCCCGCGAGATCGCCTTCGCCACCGCCCAGGTGTACGCCCAGGCCGCGGAGGCGCGCGGTGCGTGGGACGCCCGGCTGGAGTCGCTGGTCGTCAACGCGGTGCTCTCCGGTGAGGCGGACGAGGGCGCGCTGTCCCGGGCCGCCGCGCTGGGCTGGAACTCCCCGGAGCATGTCTGCGTCGTGCTGGGCACGGCGCCCGACGGCGACAGCGAGCTGACCGTGGAGGCGATCCGGCGGGCCGCGCGGCACGCGAAGCTCCAGGTGCTGACCGGGGTGCTGGGCAGCCGGCTGGTGGTCGTCGCCGGCGGCAGCGCGGATCCGCTGCGCACCGCGCGGGATCTGATCGGGCCGTTCGCGGCGGGCCCGGTGGTCGCCGGTCCCGTCGTCGGCGATCTGCTCTCCGCGACGCGCTCGGCGGCGGCCGCGGCGGCCGGTCTGCGGGCGTGCGCGGCCTGGCCGGACGCGCCGCGGCCCGTCCTCGCGGACGATGTGCTGCCGGAGCGCGCGATGGCCGGGGACGCCGCCGCCCGGCGGCAGTTGGTGGAGGAGATCTACAGACCGCTGGAGGAAGCCGGGTCGGCGCTGCTGGAAACGCTGAGCGTCTATCTGGAGCAGGCCAGCAGTCTGGAGGGCGCCGCGCGGATGCTCTTCGTCCACCCCAACACCGTGCGCTACCGGCTCCGACGTGTGACGGATGTCACCGGCTGGTCACCGTCCGATGTGCGCTCCGCGTTCACCCTGCGCATCGCGCTCATCCTGGGCCGTCTCGCCGACGCGGGATCACCGCACTAGCCCTTTGTTGGATACCAACAATTCCCCTGTCCGTTCTTGGTCCCTGTCCCCACGGGCGGCCGGGACCACCGTCACGAGAGAGTGTGAGAGTGCTCGTACTCGTCGCTCCCGGCCAAGGCGCTCAGACGCCCGGCTTCCTGACCCCCTGGCTCGACCTCCCCGGTGTCTCCGGACGCCTGGCGGAGTGGTCGGCCGTCTCCGGCCTGGACCTGGTGCACTACGGGACCGAGGCCGACGCCGAGACCATCCGTGACACCGCGGTGGCCCAGCCGCTGCTGGTGGCCGCCGGGCTGGTCTCCGCGTACGCGCTCTTCGACGACCCCCGGGCGGAGATCCCGGCCCGGGTCGGCGCCGTCGCCGGGCACAGTGTCGGCGAGCTGACCGCCGCCGCGCTCTCCGGGGTGCTGAGCGACGAGGACGCCGTCGCCCTGGTGCGGAAGCGCGGCCTGGCCATGGCCGAGGCCGCCGCCGTCACCGAGACCGGGATGTCCGCCGTGCTCGGCGGCGACCCGGAGCAGGTGCTGGCGCATCTGGAGAAGCTCGGACTGACCCCGGCCAACATCAACGGCGCCGGGCAGATCGTCGCCGCGGGCACCGCGGAGCAACTCGCCGCGCTCTCCGCGGAGAAGCCGGAGAAGGCCCGCGTCATGCCGCTCAAGGTGGCCGGCGCGTTCCACACCCGCCACATGGCGCCGGCGGTCGCGAAGCTGGAGGCCGCGGTCAAGGACCTGACCGTCTCCGACCCGCGCGTTCCCTACCTCTCGAACAAGGACGGCCGGGCCGTCGCGTCCGGCCCGGACGCCGTGGAGCGCCTGGTCAACCAGGTCTCCAACCCGGTCCGCTGGGATCTGTGCATGGAGACGTTCCAGGAGCTGGGCGTCACCGCGCTGCTCGAGGTCTCTCCCGCCGGCACCCTCACCGGGCTGGCGAAGCGGGCGCTGCCCGGGGTGAAGACCCTGGCGCTGAAGAGCCCGGCCGACCTCGACGCAGCCCGCGAGCTCATCGCCGAGCACGCGGCGCCCGCCCGCTCTGCCGCGGAATAGGAGCCGAAGAACCATGACCGCGAAGATCAAGCCGAGCCGGGGTGCCCCGTACGCGCGCATCCTCGGCGTCGGCGGCTACCGCCCGACGCGGGTGGTGCCGAACGAGGAGATCCTGCAGCACATCGACTCCTCCGACGAGTGGATCCGCTCCCGTTCGGGCATCAGCACCCGGCACTGGGCGGGGCCCGAGGAGACCGTCGCGGTGATGTCGGCCGAGGCGGCGGGCAAGGCCATCGCCGACGCCGGGATCGGCCCGGAGCAGATCGGCGGCGTCATCGTCGCCACCGTCTCGCACTTCAAGCAGACCCCGGCCGTCGCCACCGAGATCGCCCACCGGATCGGCGCGGGGCGGCCCGCCGCGTTCGACGTCAACGCGGGCTGCGCGGGCTTCGGTTACGGACTGACCCTCGCCAAGGGGATGGTCACCGAGGGCAGCGCGGAGTACGTCCTCGTCATCGGCGTGGAGCGGCTGTCGGACCTCACCGACCTGGAGGACCGCGCCACGGCCTTCCTGTTCGGCGACGGCGCGGGCGCCGTGGTCGTCGGCCCGTCCGAGGAGCCGGGGATCGGCCCGAGCATCTGGGGTTCCGAGGGCGACAAGTCCGAGACCATCAAGCAGACCGTGCCCTGGGACGCCTACCGCGGCCGGACGGACGTCTCCGACATCCGTTACCCCGCCATCACCCAGGAGGGCCAGGCGGTCTTCCGGTGGGCGGTGTTCGAGATGGCGAAGGTGGCCCAGCAGGCCCTGGAAGCGGCCGGGATCACCCCGGCCGACCTGGACGTCTTCATTCCGCACCAGGCCAATATGCGGATCATCGACTCGATGGTGAAGACCCTCAAGCTGCCGGAGCACGTCACGGTCGCCCGTGACGTCGAGACCACCGGCAACACCTCGGCAGCGTCGATTCCGCTCGCGATGGAGCGGCTGCTGGCGACGGGGCAGGCGAAGAGCGGTGACACCGCGCTCGTCATCGGCTTCGGGGCGGGTCTCGTCTACGCCGCCACGGTCGTTACTCTCCCCTAGGCACGAAACGCGCGGTTACGGGCATCCGGTCACCACGCGTCCTGTTTTCATCCGGAAAGCACCACCGAAACACATCGAATGGAGAGCGCCATCATGGCCGCCACGCAGGAAGAGATCGTCGCCGGTCTCGCGGAGATCGTCAACGAGATCGCCGGTATCCCCACCGAGGACGTCCAGCTGGACAAGTCCTTCACCGACGACCTGGACGTCGACTCGCTGTCCATGGTCGAGGTCGTCGTCGCCGCCGAGGAGCGCTTCGACGTCAAGATTCCGGACGACGACGTCAAGAACCTGAAGACCGTCGGCGACGCCGCGGACTACATCCTCAAGCACCAGGCCTGAGCCGAGCGTTCGTCGCCACCCCGGCGGTGGCGGTACCGCACCCCTCTACTCGTGGAGAACATTCCTGTGAACTCGACCAATCGCACCGTGGTCGTCACCGGTATCGGAGCAACCACACCGCTGGGTGGCGACAGCGCTTCGACCTGGGAAGGCCTGATCGCCGGACGCTCCGGTGTGGCGGCCCTGGAGGGCGAGCGCTTCGCCGACCTCCCCGTCCGCATCGCCGCCTCGGCGGCCGTGGACCCCTCCGAGGTGCTGCCCCGGCCGGTGGCGCGCAAGCTGGACCGCTCGGCCCAGTTCGCGCTGATCGCCGCCCGTGAGGCCTGGGCCGACGCCGGCTTCACCGGCGCGGCCGGCTCGGAGGAGAACGCCGGCGCCGTCCGCCCGGAGCGGCTGGGCGCCGTCATCGCCTCCGGCATCGGCGGCGTGACCACCCTGCTCGACCAGTACGACGTGCTCAAGGAGAAGGGCGTACGCCGCGTCTCCCCGCACACCGTGCCCATGCTCATGCCGAACAGCCCGTCGGCCAATGTGGGCCTGGAGGTGGGCGCCCGCGCCGGCGTGCACACCCCGGTCAGCGCCTGCGCCTCCGGCGCCGAGGCGATCGGCTACGCGGTGGAGATGATCCGCACCGGCCGCGCCGACGTGGTCGTCGCGGGCGGCACCGAGGCCGCCATCCACCCGCTGCCGATCGCGGCCTTCGGCAACATGATGGCGATGTCGAAGGACAACGACGACCCCGAGGGCGCCTCCCGCCCGTATGACGCGAGCCGCAACGGCTTCGTGCTCGGCGAGGGTGCCGGCGTCGTCGTCCTGGAGTCCGCGGAGCACGCCGCCGCGCGGAAGGCCAAGGTCTACTGCGAGGTGCTCGGCCAGGGCATCTCGGCCGACGGTCACCACATCACCCAGCCCGAGCCGGAGGGCCGCGGCATCGCCGACGCCCTGCGGAACCTGCTGGACTCCACCGACCTCAAGCCCTCCGAGGTCGCCCACATCAACGCGCACGCGACGTCCACCCCGCAGGGCGACGTCGCGGAGATCAAGGCGCTGCGGAAGGTCTTCGCGGACGACGTCGACCACATGGCGGTCTCCGCCACCAAGTCGATGACCGGCCATCTGCTGGGCGGCGCGGGCGGTGTGGAGACCGTGGCCACCGTGCTGGCGCTGTACCACCGGACGGCCCCGCCGACCATCAACATCAAGGATCTCGACCCCGGAGTGGACGCCGACGTCGTGCGCGACGAGCCCCGCACGCTGCCCGAGGGGACGATCGCGGCGCTGAACAACTCGTTCGGCTTCGGCGGCCACAACGTCGTACTGGCCTTCCGGACCGTCTGACGCGCCACCGCGGCACGGAGCGGCCCGCCCGGAGTGATCCGGGCGGGCCGCTTCCGCGTGCGTCCGCGGGCGTCCGGGCGTTCCGCCGTTTTCCGCCGGGGGCTCAGACCACCTGGTGCAGCCAGCGGACCGGGGCGCCCTCGCCGGCGTAGCGGAAGGGTTCGAGTTCGTCGTCCCAGGGCTTGCCGAGGAGCTTGGCGATCTCCGCCTCCAGGACGGTCTCGCCGCGGGCGGAGCGGGCCAGGGCCGCGCGCAGCCGGTCCTCGGGGATCAGGATGTCGCCGTGGATGCCGGTGACGGCGTGGAAGATGCCGAGCCCGGGGGTGGAGCTGTAGCGCTCGCCCTCGGCGCCGGGGCAGGGCTCCGCGGTCACCTCGAAGCGCAGCAGATGCCAGCCGCGCAGCGCGGAGGCGAGTTTGGAAGCGGTGCCGTGCTCGCCCTGCCAGGAGAACTCCGCACGCCAGGTGCCCGGTTCGGCGGGCTGTCTGATCCAGTCCAGGCTGACGCGCACGCCGAGGACGCCCGCGACCGCCCACTCGACGTGCGGGCAGAGCGCGCGGGGGGCGGAGTGGACGTAGAGAACTCCACGTGTCGTCACCGGGACCTCCAGTGTGGGACGAGGTGGGCCTTCCCCAGCGGACTCGCGCCCGTACCGGTCTCGTCCGGAACAGCACTTGACAGTCTGCCCCAGAGATCACTTCCGCACCAGGCCCCGAGATTACCAACAGTAAACATCATCGGGAGCGATCCTCTGCAAAAGGGACACTATGTGACGTGCCGTGAACGTACGGATGCCGGGTGACGCCCTGACCCGATCGGGGGACCGGGAACCCGCCACGGGGGCACGGCGCCTGCGGCCCCGGGGAAAAGCTACCGTGCGCCGGGGACCCCGGGGTGACGTACCGTCGGTCCGGGCCGGATATCACGGAAGCTTCACTCTCGGGGGCGGTCCCGCGTTCCCCGGCCGCGGACGCCCGAGGGGGTGTATCCGCGCCCCACCGGCGGCGTCGGCGAACAGCCGTGCGCGGCAAGGGACATGAGGGGCGGGAGGAGACGCCGGACCGCGCGGCCCGGCCCTTCCCTCCGGCCCGCCCCGGCCCCGGCGTTCCCTGGCCGGATCCGGTCGCCGCCACCGCCCGCCGGGCCTCGGGCTTTGCCCCTCCGGCCACGGAAACCGGCCCTTCTCCCCCGGCCCGGGGTGCCGTCACCCGGTTCGGGGAAGGACGCGGGTGCACGACCATTGACACTGCTCCCGGCACGTCATTACCGTCACGCCAGGATTTCGAACGTGTGACGAAATATCGAACACCGGAAGGGCAGTGGCCTTGCGCATCACCGGCATCACCACCCATGTCGTCGGAACTCCGTGGCGCAATCTGACCTATGTCCTCGTCCACACCGACGAGGGCATCACCGGCGTCGGCGAGACCCGGATGCTCGGCCGGACCGACGCGCTGGTCGGCTACCTCCGCGAGGCCGAGGTCAACCACCTGGCCGGCGCCGACCCGTTCGCGATCGAGGACCTCGTCCGCCGGATGAAGTACGGCGACTACGGGCGGGCCGGGGAGATCGTCATGTCCGGCATCGCCTGTGTGGAGATGGCCTGCTGGGACATCAAGGGCAAGGCGCTGGGCGTGCCGGTCTGGCAGCTCCTCGGCGGCCGCGTCACCGACCGGGTGAAGGCGTACGCCAACGGCTGGTACACCGTCGAGCGCACCCCCGAGGCCTTCCACGCCGCCGCCCGCCGGGTCGTCGACCGCGGCTACCGGGCGCTGAAGCTGGACCCGTTCGGAACCGGCCACTTCGAGCTCGACCACACCGAGACCCTGCACTCCCTCGCCCTCGTCGAGGCCGTACGCGACGCGATCGGCCCGGAGGCCGAGCTGCTGGTCGAGATGCACGGGCGGTTCAGCCCGGCGACGGCCTCCCGGCTGGCGAAGGAGCTGGAGCGGTTCCACCCCTCCTGGCTGGAGGAGCCGGTGCCGCCGGAGAACCTCAAGGCGCTCGCCAAGATGGCGGCGAAGACAACGTTGCCCATCGCGACCGGTGAACGCATCCACGACCGCATCGAGTTCCGCGAGCTCTTCGAGTCACAGGCCGCCGACATCATCCAGCCGGACGTCGGGCACCTCGGCGGCATCCTGGAGACCCGGAAGCTAGCCGCCACCGCCGAGACGCACTACGTCCTCATCGCCCCGCACAACGTGGGCGGCTCGGTGCTCACCGCCGCCTCCCTCCAGCTCGCGGGCTGCACCCCCAACTTCAAGATCCTGGAGCACTTCAACGACTTCGCGGACGCCGAGATCAAGAAGGTGGTGAAGGGCGCCCCCGAGGTCGTGGACGGCTACTTCACCCTGCCGGAGGCACCCGGCCTCGGTGTCGAGTTCGACCCCGACGCGGCGGCCGGGTTCCCGCAGCAGCGCGCCCACTTCGACCTGTGGGCCGAGGGCTGGGAGAAGCGCGACCCCACCGGGGGCCGGTCATGACGGGCGGCCGCGCCGTCCTCCTGGAACGGCCCGGCACCCACCGGATCGTCCCGGCGGAGCCCGTGCCGCCCGGCCCCGGCGAGGCCCTGGTCCGGGTGTACGCGGCGGGGGTGTGCGGCAGCGACCGCGAGCTGTACGAGGGCACCCGCGCACCCGGCTACGTCCGCTACCCCGTCACCCCCGGCCACGAGTGGTCGGGGACGGTGGAGGCGGTCGGCGAGGGCGTCGACCCGGGGCTGGTGGGCCGGAAGACCGTCGGCGAGGGCTTCCGCAACTGCCAGACCTGCGAACGCTGCCGAGCCGGCGAGACCTCCCTGTGCACCGGCGGCTACGACGAGACGGGCTTCACCCGGCCCGGTGCCTTCGCCGACACCCTCACCCTGCCCGCCCGGCTGCTGCACCTCCTCGCCCCCGACGCCGACCTGCGGGCCGCGGCGCTGCTGGAGCCGGCCGCCGTGGCCGCCGCCGCGGCGCTGACGGCGGCGGCCCGGCCCGCCGAGCGGATCGCCGTCGTCGGCGCGGGCACCCTCGGCCTGCTGGCCGTCCAGTTCCTGGCCGCCACCTCCCCCGCCGAACTGCTGGTCGTGGAGCCCCGGGCGAGCCGGGCCGGGCAGGCGGTGCCCTTCGGCGCCACCGAGGTCCGCCCGCCGGACGGGCTCACCGCGCTCACCGGCCGGTACGACCTGGTGGTCGAGACCGCGGGCGCGCCGCGCAGCGCGTGCTGCGCGGTCTCCCTGGCGCGGGGCGGCGGCCGGGTGGTGCTCACCGGGCTGCCCGGCGCGGGCGCCGAGGGGATCGACCCGCTCGGCCTGGCGATGCGCCAGATCACCGTGCACACCGTCTTCGGTGCCCCGCCGGCGGCCTGGGCGTACGCCGTGCGGGCCTTCGGGACCGGGCTGCTGAACCCCGCACCGCTGATCACCCACGAGCTGGCATGGGAGGAGTACGCCGAGGCCGTCGCGCTCGTCGGCGGCGGTGATCCCGGCGCCGGGAAGGTGCTGCTGCGCCCCTGATCCCGCGGCCCGGCCGGTTCCCGTCACCCCCGCCCGCTCCCGCCCCCGACCCGCCGTACGCCTCCCGGCGACTGCCCCGGACACCCTCCGGCCGGTCCCCGGCACCCCGGCTCCCCACCGGTGGTGTCCCGGCCCGGGCCGTCCGGACGGCCGGCCGACCGAACACCATTCGTCATGCAGAACAGAGGAGTCCCGTGTCCGACAGCACCCGTCCCGCGCCGCGCCGCCCGGGCTCGGCCGCCCTCGCCCAGCTCGGCGAGCCCGTCCCCGCCGACGACCCGGCCGACGCCTCCCCGCACACCTTCCCCGACGGCGGCACCTGGCGCACCGAGGTGCCGTCGGTGGAGGGCCCCGAGGCGCTGGCGACCGTCCTCAAGGAATCGTCCCGGCTGGACGTGCCGATCCACCGGATCAGCCAGGGCAGCGGCGTCTGGATGCTCACCGACGACGAGATCACCGAGATGACCGGTGCCTGCGCCGAACGGGACATCGAGCTCTGCCTGTTCACCGGCCCGCGCGGCACCTGGGACATCGGCGCCGCCACCCGCACCGACTCGCGCGGCGGCGGCCTGCGGGCCCGCGGCCACGACGGGCTCGCGGGGTGCGTGGAGGACGCCGTCCGCGCCACCGAACTCGGCGTGCGCTGCCTGCTCGTCGCCGACGAGGGCGTGCTGTGGACGCTGCACCGGCTGCGGGAACGGGGTGTGCTGCCGGCCGGCACCACGTTCAAGGTCTCCGCGCTCGTCGGCCCGGTCAACCCGGCCTCGTACGCGGTGTGGGAGCGGCTCGGCGCCGACTCCATCAACATCCCCTCGGATCTCTCCTTCGACCAGCTCACCGAGATACGCCGGGCCGGCCGGGCGCCGATGGACCTCTACATCGAGGCCCCGGACGACCTCGGCGGCTACGTCCGGATGTACGACACCGGGGAGCTGATCCGCCGCGGCGCCCCCGTCTACCTCAAGTTCGGGCTGAGCAAGGCGCCCGGTATCTACCCCTACGGGGCCCACCTGCGCGACGTCACCCTCGACACCGCGCGGGAACGGGTGCGCCGCGGCCGGCTCGTCCTGGACCTGCTGGCGCGGCACGGGGCGGACGGCGGCATGTCCCCCCTCGGCTCCCGCCTCCCCGGAGACCTGCGGCGCTTCCCCGCCGACCCGGTCTCCTGACCGACCCGCACCGACCCGCACCGACCCGCCCCACCACGGAAGGAACCACCATGCGCATCACCAGAGGTCTCGGCGCCGCGACGGCGGCGCTTCTCCTCACCTCGGCGCTCGGCGCCTGCGGCCAGGACTCCACCGGCGTCGACGACGACGGCAAGAAGGACGCCAAGGGCGGCACCATCGGCCTGGCCATGCCCACCAAGTCGTCCGAGCGCTGGATAGCCGACGGCCGGAACATGGCCGAGCAGTTCCGGGCCAAGGGCTACAAGACCGACCTCCAGTACGGCAACGACGACGTCGACGAGCAGGTCGCCCAGATCGAGAACATGATCGCCAAGGGCCACGAGCTGCTCGTCATCGCGGCGATCGACAGCGCGGCGCTCACCAATGTGCTGGACCGGGCGGCCGAGGCGAACATCCCCGTCATCGCCTACGACCGGCTGCTGATGGGCACCGAACACGTCGACTACTACGCCACGTTCGACAACTTCAAGGTCGGCGTGCAGCAGGGCACGTACATCGCCGACAAGCTCGGGCTGAAGGAGGAGGGCGGCGAGAAGGGCCCGTTCAACATCGAGCTGTTCGCCGGCTCCCCCGACGACAACAACACCCGCTTCTTCTTCAACGGCGCGATGAGCGTCCTCAAGCCGTACATCGACGACAAGAAGCTGGTCGTCCGCTCCAAGCAGACCAAGCTCAACCAGATCACCACCCTCCGCTGGGACGGCGGCACGGCGCAGCGCCGGATGGACGACCTGCTGAGCAAGTCCTACACCTCGGCCGAGCTGGACGCCGTGCTCTCCCCGTACGACGGGATCTCCATCGGCATCCTCTCCGCGCTCAAGAGCGTGGGCTACGGCAGCAAGGACAAGCCGTACCCGGTGATCACCGGCCAGGACGCCGAGAAGGCCTCCGTGAAGTCGATCATGGCGGGTGAGCAGACCCAGACCATCTACAAGGACACCCGGAAGCTGGCCAAGGCCACCGTCCAGATGGGCCACGCGATGCTGACCGGCGGCGAGCCGGAGGTCAACGACACCAAGACCTACGACAACGGCAAGAAGGTCGTGCCGGCCTATCTCCTCCAACCGGTGAGCATCGACAAGTCCAACACCCAGCTGCTCATCGACGAGGGCTACTACAAAGCCTCCGAGCTGAAGTAAGGGGCGGCGGTCACCATGAAAGCGGCCACCGGCACGACGGGCGGCCCGGGGGCGGCGCCGCCCGGGCACTCCGTGCTCGACATGCACTCCATCACCAAGACCTTCCCCGGCGTCAAGGCCCTGTCCGGCGTCGAGTTCACCGTGCGCGAGGGCGAGATCCACGCGATCTGCGGGGAGAACGGCGCGGGCAAGTCCACCCTGATGAAGGTCCTCAGCGGGGTCCACCCGCACGGCAGTTACGAGGGCGAGATCGTCTTCCGCGGCGAGCCCTGCGCCTTCAAGGACATCCGGGCCAGCGAACGGCGCGGCATCGTCATCATCCACCAGGAACTCGCCCTCGTCCCCTATCTCTCCATCGCGGAGAACATCTTCCTCGGCAACGAGCACGCCACCCGCGGGGTGATCAACTGGAACGACACCCTGGGGCACGCCCGCAGGCTGCTGCGGCGCGTCGGGCTCACCGACTCGCCGCACACCCGGATCGCCGACATCGGCGTCGGAAAGCAGCAGCTGGTGGAGATCGCCAAGGCGCTGGCCAAGGAGGTGAAGCTCCTCATCCTCGACGAGCCCACCGCCGCCCTCAACGACGCGGACAGCGCCAAACTCCTCGATCTGCTGCTGGAGTTCAAGGCGCAGGGCATCTCCTGCATCCTCATCTCGCACAAGCTCAACGAGATCCGGCGGGTCGCCGACTCCGTCACCATCCTGCGGGACGGCCGGACCATCGAGACCCTCGCCGTCCGGGAGACGCCCGACGCGGAGCCGGCCGTCTCCGAGGAGCGGATCATCCGCGGCATGGTCGGCCGCGATCTGGACCACCGCTTCCCGGAGCGCACCCACTACGCGGGCCCGGGCGCCGGGGAGACGGCGATGCGGATCGCGGACTGGACCGTGCACCACCCCATCGACCAGCAGCGGAAGGTCGTCGACGGGGTGTCCCTGGAGGTGCGGCGCGGCGAGATCGTCGGCATCGCCGGGCTGATGGGCGCGGGCCGCACCGAGCTGGCGATGAGCGTCTTCGGGCGCAGCTACGGGCGGCACGCGGCGGGCCGGGTCCTGCTCCACGGGAAGGAGGTCTCCACGCGGACCGTGCCGGAGGCCGTCGCCCACGGCATCGCCTACGTCACCGAGGACCGCAAGACCTACGGGCTCAACCTCGGCGACGACGTGACCCGCAACATCTCCATCGCCTCCCTGCCGAAGGTCGCCCGGCGCGGTGTCGTCAGCGAGCACGAGGAGGCCCGGGTCGCCGAACGGTTCCGGACGTCGATGAACATCAAGACCCCCACGGTGTTCGAGACCGTGAACCGGCTGAGCGGCGGCAACCAGCAGAAGGTCGTCCTCAGCAAGTGGATCTTCGCGGGCCCCGAGGTGCTGATCCTCGACGAACCGACCCGCGGCATCGACGTGGGGGCGAAGTACGAGATCTACACGGTCATCAACGATCTCGCCGCACAGGGCAAGGCCGTGGTCTTCATCTCCTCCGAGCTGCCGGAGCTGCTCGGGATGTGCGACCGGATCTACACGATGGCCGCCGGCCGGCTGACCGGGGAGATCCCCCGGGCGGAGGCCACCCAGGAAGTGCTGATGCGCCACATGACCATGGACAGAGGACGGACCCGATGAGCACCACGACCACCACCAAGGACGAGGGACCGGCGCCGGGTCCGGGCTCCGGCCCGGGCGCCGGGGGCGGCGCCGGGGGCGGCCTCGCCGCGGCGCTGCTGCGCGGGATGCGCGCCAATATGCGGCAGTACGGGATGCTGCTCGCGCTGGCACTGATCGTCGTGCTGTTCCAGGTGTGGACGGACGGCATCCTGCTGAAGCCGCAGAACGTCACCAACCTGGTCCAGCAGAACAGTTACATCCTGATCCTGGCCATCGGGATGATGATCGTGATCATCGCGGGCCACATCGATCTCTCCGTGGGCTCGCTGGCCGCCTTCGTGGGCTCCGCCGCGGGCGTGATGATGATCAAGAACGATATGCCGTGGGTGCTCGCGCTGGCGCTCTGCCTGCTGATCGGCGCCGCGGCCGGGGCCTGGCAGGGCTTCTGGATCGCCTATATCGGCATCCCGTCCTTCATCGTCACCCTCGCCGGGATGCTGCTCTTCCGCGGCGCCACCCAGATCATGCTGGAGGGCCAGACCCTGCGGCCCTTCCCGGACGGCTTCCAGTCCCTCGGCAACGGCTTCATACCGGAGCTGGGCCCGGACACCAACTACCACAACGCGACGCTGCTGATCGGCCTCGGCGTGGTCGTCTTCGTGCTGTGGCGGGAGTGGAGCGACCGCCGCCAGCAGGAGCGGTACGAGCTGGACGTCATCCCTAGGGGGCTGTTCATCGCCAAGTGCACCGCCCTCGTGGCGGCGGTCGTGGCCTTCACGCTGACCCTGGCCAGCTATCACGGCACACCAATCGTGCTGCTGATCCTCGTGGGCCTGCTGATGGCCCTCGGCTTCGTGATGCGCAACGCGATCATCGGCCGGCATGTCTACGCCCTCGGCGGCAACCGGGCGGCGGCGAAGCTGTCCGGCGTCAAGGACAAGCGCGTCACCTTCCTGGTCTTCGTGAACATGGGGGTCCTCGCGGCCCTGGCGGGGGTCGTCTACGCGGCCCGGCTGACCGCCGCCACCCCCAACGCCGGTATCAACTTCGAACTCGAGGCCATCGCCGCCGCCTTCATCGGCGGTGCCTCGGCCACCGGCGGCGTCGGCACCGTCCTCGGCGCCATCATCGGCGGCCTGGTGCTCGGCGTGCTCAACAACGGTATGTCCCTGGTCGGCATCGGCTCGGACTACCAGCAGGTCATCAAGGGCCTGGTGCTGCTCGCGGCGGTCGGCTTCGACGTCTGGAACAAGCGCCGGGTCGGTTCCTAGCCGGCCCCGGCCGGCCCCCGGGCCGGGCACCCTCTGCCCGTTTGTCCCCTTGTCCCCTTTGAGAGGATCGGCACGGCATGACATCGAGACGCACGGTGATAGCGGCTGCGGCCGCAGGATTGGCGGCAGGCATGACGACACCAGGCGCGGCGCAGGCCCGGGACCGGGCCGGAGTCGGAAGCGGGGCCGCGGCCCCGGACTCGGGGGAAGCCGGGCCCGCGGGGCGGGGCCGCCCCACCCGGGAGGGCTTCGGCAGCCTCCCGGACGGCACCCGGGTCGACCGCTGGACCCTCGCCCGCGGCGGCACGCGGCTGCGGGTGCTGTCGTACGGCGGCATCGTCCAGTCCCTGGAGATCCCCGACCGGCACGGCCGCACGGCCAATGTCTCCCTCGGCTTCGCGGACCTCGCCTCGTACACCGAGAACAGCCCGTTCTTCGGCGCGCTGATCGGCCGCTTCGGCAACCGCATCGCCCGGGGCCGCTTCACCCTCGACGGCAAGACCTACCAACTCCCGCTCAACGACGGGGAGAACAGCCTGCACGGCGGCGACCGGGGCTTCGACAAGCGGGTCTGGGACGTCGAGCCCTTCACCCGGGGCGGCGACGCCGGCCTGACGCTCACCCGGGTCAGCCCGGACGGCGAGATGGGCTACCCGGGCGAGCTGACGGTGCGGGTGGACTACATCCTCACCGCGCGCGGGGACTTCCGCATCGTCTACGAGGCGACCACGGACGCCCCCACGGTCGTCAACCTCACCAACCACACCTACTTCAACCTCGGCGGCGAGGGCACCGGCACGATCATGGACCACGAGCTGTGGCTCGACGCGTCCCGCATCACCCCGGTGGACGCCACGCTCATCCCCACGGGCAAGCTCCTCCCCGTGGCCGGCACGCCCTTCGACTTCCGGCGCGCGAAGCCGATCGGCCGCGACATCCGCGAGGCGCACGAGCAGGTGCTGTACGGGCGGGGCATCGACCACAACTACGTCCTGGACAAAGGCATCACCACCCGCCCGCGCCACGCGATGACGGTCACCGACCCGCGCTCCGGCCGCACGATGCGGATCGCCACCACCGAGCCGGGCGTACAGCTCTACACCGGCAACTTCCTGGACGCCACCTACGCCGGCACCTCCGGCCGGGTCTACCGCCAGGGCGACGGCTTCTGCCTGGAGACCCAGCACTTCCCGGACTCCCCGAACCAGCCCTCGTTCCCGTCCACGGTCCTCCGCCCGGGCGACACCTACCGCTCGGAGACGGTGCACTCCTTCTCGGCCCGCTGACCACCCGGCCCGGGCCTCCGCCTCGTGGGGGCGAGGCGGAGGTCCGGGACCAGGCCCAGATCGGTGACACAGCGGCGGCAGGCGTACCACCGGGAGCCCGCACCGAGCCCCGCCTCGACGACCCGGACGGGCACGGCGTCCGGGGCGAGCAGCTCGTGCCACGCGCACCATTCGCAGCCTCACCGCCGCCTCACCGCCCGGCCGCGTCCCGTTCCCGGCGGGCCCGCGCCACCGACTCGATCAGCCCGATCGGGTCCGCTCCGGGGAGCGGCGGTAACTCCGCGACGTGGCCGGGACAGGCGTACACAACGGCCCCGGTGACAGCACCGTCCCGCGCGTCGACCCGCACCAGTCGACCGAGGTCACCGCACCGTGCGCACTGCCTCACCGGGCGGACCCTCCCGTGGCAAGTGCCGCCGCGTAGGCCCCGTACAGGGCGTCGGCGTCCGTCAGCACGGCGGGCTCGGCAGTTGGTGGAACGATCCACGTGCGCCGGTGCCGGGTGTGCGGCGCGACCACGCGCGGGTGCGGCACATCGACCTGCTCGGCCCGGGCCAGCACGCGCGCGCCGGGCAGGTCCCAGCCATCGACCGCGCCTACCGGCACCATCACCTCGACGCCCTTCGGGCCGAGCAGGACGGGGCCGACCTCCCCGAGGTTCTGCAGGATGTGAACGGTCCGCCATCCCTCGGCGGCCGGCAGCCGTACGACGTCCCAGGCGACACCCACCGGGACCGTGACGAGCTCGTCCGCCGGCCACGCGACGGCCGCCTGCCCGGGACTACCGCCCGCACGGCGGATCCACTCCAGCGCAACGGTGGGATGCTTGTCCAGCACGATGAACTCCATGCGACGCGACGCGTACGGTACGTCACAACAGTGCCGAGCTGGAGTGATCCCGCTGTACACGAGACGGGAACAAACGCCTCTTGACTACCGTCGTACCGTCACATACCGACCCACGCTGCGAGTGATGTCAGCCCTTCCGCAGCCCGCCGCTGCCGACGCACCAGCGCGCCGATCGTCTCCCGCACCAGCGGGTGGTAGCGGGCCTGCTGCGGTGCCACTGTTCGGGCCTGGCGCAGCGCCCGCTGCGCCGCCTCCACCCGCCCCATCTCGGTGTAAGCCCGGGCCATCTCGATGTAGTACCGGCCCACCCGCATCCGCGGATGCTCGGCAGGGAAACGCAGCGACCGCGCGGTCTTTACCGCGTCGCCGAGTTGCCCGAGTTCCACCCGCGTGGCCACATCGAAATGCTGGACGTTGGTCTCGCCGAACGCGGCCCAGTACACCTGGGGCACGTCGCGGCCAATCTCCTTCGCCACCTGCCGCGCCAACTCCATGTGCCCTGCCACAGTGTCCGGGTCCTTGGCCTGAGCCGCGGCGATGGCCGCTGCCAAGTGCAGACTCCCGGAGACCGCGAGGACCGGCACGGAGCCAGGGGCGTCGTGCTGGCCCACGAGTCGGTGCGCGCGGTCCAGCGTGCGCAGCGACATGCGGCTGTCACCACGGCGCAGCAGCATGGCACTGCGGCGGCTGAGACGGACCGCGAGGAGCAGTGGGTCCTGGGCCTGCTCAGCGGTCCACCCCATCCGCTCCAGCGCGATGGACGCCAGCAGGTGGTAGCCGAGCCGGTAGGCGAATTCGTAGGCCACCCAGTAGCACCAGGACAACGCTGCGGCGGTGCGCCGCCGTTCCTCGCCTTCGGGCAGAAGGCTGATGGCTGTGGTGAGCTCGCCAAGCAGGCCGGGGAGTTGCTGCCCCACACCGCTGTACTCGGTGGCACAGGCTTTCTCACACAAGACGCGGACGTCCAGCTCGATGTCGGCGACAGAGCGAGGTGTGATGTCCGGGTCGGGCCCGAGGTCGTAGAGATCCAACGCGTCGGACAGCGGCGCGATCATCAAGTCCAAGTGATCCTGCTGCATTTCGGAGGTGTACGGCTGGCCGTTGAGGACAGCGACGTCAACCTGGAGCACGCGGGCCACGGCCGCCACGACAGCAGGAGTGGCCGGCGCAAGTCCCCGTTCAACCTTGGCGATGCAACTGCGGGAGAGGTACGCCCTCTGAGCCAACGCCTCTTGGGTGAGGTGACGCAATTTGCGGTAGTCGGCGATGCGAGCGCCGGTGTGGTCGTCAGCGGGGTGCCGCATACTGACTCCGTTCTGAACTCGACACCCGAAACGGTACGCCTGGCCTGCGGCAGGACGGTAGCGATTGGTCCTCGCCATCACCCGGCGCAGGCCATCGTGGTATTCGTCAAAGGCCTGGCCGTTGGCTTACCTGGAAGCCAGCAATCGGTTTCCTGCGGCCGTAGGGCCAGCTCGTGCCGTCAGGCGAGGATCACGGTGACCTACTCGTCCCTTCTGGCTGACGGAGCGCCCCATCCCCTTCGGACAGCACCAGCCGTGAACACCCCGCGTCGGCGAGAGCAGGCTTGCTGTGTGCAGAGGCAGGCGTGGCACGCAGTCGCTCTGCTCGCGGTCGGAATGTTGCTCATGTACACTTCTATGTACATCACCAACATTGGACGGAGGTGCGGTGTGTCCGTTACGCAAATCGATATTGATGACGACGCTCTGCGACGGGCCATGGCCCTCTCGAAGGCAAGGACGAAGAAGGAAGCAGTGAACGTCGCGCTCCACTTCTACGCCGAGCAGCAGGAGCGGGCGGCCCGTATCAGTCGCCACTTCGAGCGGGCGCGGGAGTGGGGAGCTGTGGAGGACGCCGAGGCTCTGCACGAGGCGGAGAAGCGCACCCGGTGATGTACCTGCTCGACACGTCGGCACTCGTCCGGTTGCTCCGGGAGCCGAAACTGCAGTCCGCGTGGTACGACGCGGTCGACGCCGGAGCCATGGCCTCCTGCTTTCCACAGCGCACCGAGTTTCTGTACAGCGCCCGGAACGGTCGCGAGTACGGCGAGATCGCCGAGATGTTCGCGGATCTCTACCCGGACGTGTCGGTACCGAAGAACGCGGGACGCTGGATCGGCGCGGTGCAGCACCGCATGGCCCAAGCCGGTGAGCACCGCAGTGCCTCGGCTGTAGATCTCATGATCGCGGCGACTGCGGCTCATCACGGGCTGGTGGTGCTGCATGACGACGCCGACTACCGCGTCATCACGCGGCACGCTTCTGACATGGCCGAACACAATATCCACGACGTTCCCTGACGATTTCGGCCTCCGGCTCCCCAAGGGCTTGGGTGGCTCCCCCCTGTAAGGGTTGCGGTTGAGGATGCTCACCGTGTGGCATGGCCCCGGGGGAAGCCGGGGCGGTAACCCCCGCCGGGGGCGGTGTTCCCGTGAAGCCGGGAACCGCTGCTGCCGGTCACCACCGACCACGCCCTCCGCCACGCTGGGCAGCAGCACCCCCGGAGCACCATGGCAGAGCGGCTGCCTCCCCGGCACCGCCGCCGGGGCAACATGGCACCCCTGCAACCTGGTCCCTCCACGTCCCTCGCCTCCCCCGGTTCATGAAAAGGTGTTGCGTCACATGCGACACACGAGCCACGAGGGGACGCCATGTCGCTGAGAAGCGCGCCGACAGCTCGTCAGGAGCGACTGGGTGCCGAGTTGCGGAGGATGCGCGAGGCCGCGGGGGTCACCGCCCGCGACACCGCGAAACTCCTGGGGGTGGACCCCGCCAAGGTCAGCCATATCGAGGCGGGACGGCTCGGGGTCAGCGAGGAGCGCCTGCGGCGGCTCGCGACGTTCTACTCCTGCGGCGACAGCGCGCTGATCGACGCCCTCGTGGCCATCACCTACGAACAGCGCGGCCAGGGCTGGTGGGAGGCGTACCGGGGCGTGCTGCCCGCCCCGCTGCTGGATCTCTCCGAGCTGGAGCACCACGCGACCCGGCTCCGCACCATCCAGATCACCCACATCCCCGGCCTGTTACAGACCGAGGCGTACGCCCGCACCATCTTCGGCGCCGCCCTGCCCCCGCTGCCCAAGACGGAGCTGGAGGCCCGCGTCTCGCACCGCATGGAGCGGCAGTCCGTCCTGAGCCGGCACCGCACGTCCCCCTACGAGGTGGTCATCCACGAGGCCGCGCTGCGCATGCGTTTCGGCGGCCGCGCGGTGGTGCGCGAACAGCTGAAGGCCCTGCAGAGCCTGAGCGAGCAGCCGTACATCAGCCTCCGCGTGATCCCCTTCGCCTCCGAGGCGCACATCGGGTCCGGGCACGCGATGCTCTACGCCTGCGGGCCCGTACCGCAGCTCGACAGCGTGCAGGTCGACGCCGCGCACGGCATGGGGCTGCTCCACACCGAGCCGCAACTGCGGAAGTACCGGACGCTCTTCGATGCCATGCAGGCGGCGGCGCTCGGGGAGACCGAGTCGCGTTCCTTCCTCCAGTCGGTCGTCCGAGAGCTGTGAAGGGTCATCCGTTGGCCGAGAAGACCATCTGGCAGAAGTCGTCCTACTCCCAGGAGGAGGGCGAGTGCGTCGAACTCGCCGCCGCCGGCCCCGCCGCCGTCGCCCTCCGCGAGAGCGAGGCCCCCGGCACCGTCCTGACCGTCTCCCCCACCGCATTGGGCTCGCTGCTCAGCGGTGTGAAGAACGGGGAGTTCGACGGCCCGGCCCTGAGGGCATGAGGAGCTGATCCGGTGCACGACCGGCCGACGCGCCCGCCCGCGCGCCGCCGCACCGGGTTCGCCGGCTACGCCCGGAGGGTGCCCAGTTCGCACCAGACGCCCTTGCCCTGGCGTGCGGTGAGGCCGGGCGGGCCTCCCCGTACGTGGCCCCAGGCGTCGGCGAGGGCGGCGACCAGGGCGAGGCCTCGGCCCCCCTCGTCGTCGTCCCGGGCGCTGCGCGGGGCGGGGGCGGACGGGTTGGCGTCGTAGACGCTGATCCGTACGAGGGTCGGCTCGATCACCAGCCACAGCAGGGAGCCGATGCCGGAGCCGGAGTCCCCGCCCCTGTTGGTGTGCACATAGGAGTTGGTGACCAGTTCGGAGGTGCACAGAGCCGCGCTGTCGGTGATGTGCCGCAGGTCCAGGGAGCGCAGGACGCTCGTCACGAAGTCGCGGGCGATCTTCGGGACGGTGATCTGCGGGGGACAGCACAGGGCGTAGGTGTGGGGCTCCATGCTTCTTGTCTCCCCTGCGCGGTGAACAGCGCAACCGCTGTGCGGCTACTGGTCGTGTGAATCGCGTCACGGAATGTAGGAGGCGTGGCACCCGCGGCGGTGCGCGGGCGCCACGCCGGTGGCCGGCCGGCCGTCAGGACACCGGTTTCAGCTGCCACTGCTGGCAGGCGTTGTCCAGCCACGTCCACTGGCGGACGTCGGCCCCGTCGGCCGTGGAGCAGTCCGCCACGTCCGCGACCTTGCCGCTCGCCGCGTTCATCAGGCGGACCCAGCCGCCGCTGTCCGTGACGGCGAGGCGGAAGCGCTGGCAGGCGTTGTCCAGCCAGGACCACTGGCGCAGAGCGGCGCCGTCTTCCGCGGAGCAGTCGGCGGTGTCCAGGACCTTGCCGCCGGCCACGCCGACCAGGCGGCTGGTGTCGTCGCCGAGGTCCTCGATCCGCCAGCGCTGGGCGTCCGCGCCGTTGCACGTCCACTGGCGGACGTTCGCGCCGTCGGCCGTGGAACCGTCCTCCACGTCCAGGCACTTGCCGCTGTTGCGGTTGACGAGGGTGTACGCGGCCGGGGTGGGGCGGGTCCGTCCGGTGGTGCGGTGTGCCGGTGGGCCGGTGGAGCGGAGCGGTACGGGGTGGGGGTCGTGCGGCCCGGTGGGTGCGGGCCCGTACCGGAGGGAGTGCCCAACGGCTGTTCGGCGTACAGCCGTTGGGCACGTGTGGGGGCGGAGCCGGAGCGGGCGGGCCGGGCCTGTCCGGGCCGGGCGCTCCGTCCCGTCAGACGAGGCGGATGACGTTCCAGGACAGGGGTTCCAGCACCGTGCGCAGCACGCCGTCCGCCAGTTCGGTGCCCTCCGCCGCCGCGTGCGGGGTGACGCGTTCCGGTTCGGCGAGGGTGTTGCGGGCCTCCGGGTCGGGGTCGGCCAGCACGCTGTGCTCGGCGACCCGTCCGACGGACAGGCCGTGCAGCGCGGCCTCCAGGGGCAGCGGTTCGGTCTGGCTGCGGTTGACGGCGAAGAGGGTGACCGCGCCGGTCTCCTCGTCCTGTACCGCCGTGGCGTGCAGCAGCGGCACCTCTCCGTAGCGCGCGGTCTTCTGCACGGGTCCGGCCGGGTTGACCGTCAGGACCCGGCCGCGTCCGTACCGCGACGCCTGCGCGAAGGGGAAGAAGGTGGTCTGCCGCCAGGCGGGGCCGCCGGGTTCGGTGAGGATCGGGGCGATGACGTTGACGAGCTGGGCGAGGCAGGCGACGGTCACCCGGTCGGCGTGCCGGAGCAGCGCGATCAGCAGCGAGCCGAAGACGACGGCGTCGGTGACGCTGTAGTTGTCCTCCAGCAGCCGCGGCGCCTCCTCCCACTGGCCGGGGTTGCGCTCGGCCTCCTCCTGGAAGCGGGAGAGGTACCAGACGTTCCACTCGTCGAACGAGAGGTTGATCCGCTTCTTCGACTTGAGCCGGGCACCGACGTGGTCGCAGGTGGCGATCACGTTCTCGATGAAGGACTCCATGTCGACGGCGGAGGCGAGGAAGGAGTCACGGTCGCCGTCCTTCTCCTCGTAGTAGGCGTGCAGGGAGATGTGGTCGACGAGGTCGTAGCACTCCGCCAGGACGGTGGCCTCCCAGGCGGCGAACGTCGGCATGTACTGGCCGGAGCTGCCGCAGGCGACCAGTTCCACGTCCGGGTCGATCTGCCGCATGGCGCGGGCGGTCTCGGCGGCCAGCCGGCCGTACTCCTCGGCCGTCTTGTGGCCGGTCTGCCAGGGCCCGTCCATCTCGTTGCCCAGGCACCAGAGGCGGATGCCGTACGGGTCCTTCGCCCCGTGCGCGATGCGGCGCTCGGAGAGCTCGGTGCCGCCGGGGTGGTTGGCGTACTCCTGGAGTTCGAGCGCCTCGGCGACGCCGCGGGTGCCGAGGTTGACGGCCATCATCGGCTCGCCGCCGGCCTTCGCGACGAAGTCCATGTACTCGGCGAGGCCGAAGCGGTTGGTCTCGGTGGACCGCCAGGCGAGGTCGAGACGGCGCGGCCGGTCCTCCACGGGGCCGGTGCCGTCCTCCCACTTGTAGCCGGAGACGAAGTTGCCGCCGGGGTAGCGGATGGCGGTGACGCCGAGTTCGCGGACCAGTTCGAGGACGTCGGTGCGGAGCCCCGCCTCGTCGGCGGCCGGGTGGCCGGGTTCGTACACGCCCGTGTAGACGCAGCGGCCCAAGTGCTCGACGAAGGAGCCGAAGAGGCGGGGGTTGACGTCGCCGACGGCGAAGGCGGGGTCCAGGGTGATGCGGGCGGTGCGGGCGGTCATGGAGGCCTTTCGGTACGGGGACGAGGGGACGGGGACGGGGATACGGCGGTGCGGTGGGGCGGTGGGGCGGTACGGAGAGGCCGGGCCCGGGGCGCCGGGCCCGGCCGGGGGTCAGTACGCGGTGGGCCAGCCGCCGCTCCAGCCCAGCAGGTTGATGCCGAGCTTGGGTGTGCCGTTGTCGTCGCGGTCGTAGTAGTGGTAGACGAGCACATGCCCGTCGCTGTCCTTCAGGACGGACTGCCCGCCGGGCCCGATGTACCGCCCGTGGGTCTCCAGTACCGGGGTGCCGCCCCCGTCCATCATCCGTACACCGTTCCGGTCGGTGTAGGGGCCGGTCGGGCTGCTCGCCCGGCCCGCCTTGATCTTGTAGCTGGAGTCGGTGCCGGCGCAGCACCGGTCGTACGAGGCGAAGAGGTAGTAGGACCCGTCCCGTTTGACGATCTGCGGGGCCTCCACGGCGTGCGGCGCGTCGGGCCGGGTGGCGAGGCTGTGCACGGTGCGGTCGCTGTGCCGGTTACCGGTGGCGGGGTCGAGGCGGATCATCTTGATCCCGGTCCAGTAGGAGCCGAAGCTCAGCCACCAGGTGCCGTCGTCGTCCACGAAGAGGTTCGGGTCGATGGCGTTGTGGTTGTCGCTCGTGCTCGTGCGGTACACGATGCCGCGGTCGCTCCAGCTGCCGGGCAGGCCGGTGGAGCTCTTGGCCAGCCCGATGGCCGAGTGGTTGGAGCCGAAGGAGGAGACGGCGTAGTACATCCAGTAGGCGCCGTCGTGGTACGAGATGTCGGGCGCCCAGGGGTCCCGCTCCGGGGAGTACTCCGACCACCAGGACGGCGGGCTGGTGAAGGCCGATCCGGCGCGGGTGAAGTGCGTGCGGTCGGTGGAGGTGCGGGCCTCCAGGCCGCCGTGGGTGGAGTAGAGGACGTAGCGGCCGTCGGTGGTCTTGACCATCGTCGGGTCGTGGACGACGACATCGCCGGTGACCAGCCCCGGGTTGGGGTAGGCGGTGGCGCCGGACGGCAGCAGGGCGAGCAGCAGGGCCGCGGGCAGGGCGGTGAGCAGAGCGCGTCGGCGACGCATGGGGGTGTCCTTCCGTTGCGGGGCGTGGGGGTACGGGAGGGCGGGTCGTACGCGGCTGCGCGGCGCGCGGTGCGCGGTGCGCGGCGCGTACGGGGTGCGTTGCGTTGCGCGTGGGCGGTCCGGCCGGGGCTCCGGGCGGGTGCCGGTGCCCCGGGCCGGACCTGGGCTACTGGCCGGCGAGACCCGTATGGGCGACACCGCGGACGATCTGGCGCTGGAAGATCGCGAAGACGACGAGCAGCGGCAGCCCGGCGATGACGAGGGAGGCCATCACCTGGGCGTAGCGCACGCCGTAGGTGGACTGGACGTTGACGAGCCCGACGGGCAGCGTCATCCCGGCCGGGTCGGTGGTCACCAGGAACGGCCAGAGGAAGTTGTTCCAGGTGGAGATGAAGGTGAAGATCGCGACGGCGGCGAGCACGGGCCGGGAGAGCGGCAGCACGATCTGCCAGAACACCCGCCAGCGCCCGGCGCCGTCGCAGAAGGCGGCCTCCTCCAGCTCGCGCGGCACGCCCTGGAAGAACTTCACCAGGATGAAGACCATGGCGGGCACGGCGACCTGCGGCAGGATCACGCCCCAGTAGGTGTCGACGAGCCGCAGCCGCACCATCTCGGCGAAGAGCGGGGCGATCAGCACCTGCGGCGGCACCATGATCCCGGCGAGCACGATCCCGTAGAGGACGCGGCGGCCGCGGAACTCGGTGCGGGCGAAGCCGTAGGCGGCCATCGCGCAGGTGGTGACCGTCAGGAGCGTCGTCATCACCGCGATGTAGGCGGAGTTGAACATCCAGCGGGCCAGGTCGCCGGACGCCCACACCTCGCCGTAGGCGTCGAAGGTGATGGTGGAGCCCACCCACTCCAGTGTGGTCTTCGTCGTCTCGCTCGCCGGTTTGAGGGAGGTGGCCACGGCCCAGGCGAGCGGCAGCAGCCAGGCGACGGCCAGCAGCAGGGCCAGGGCGAGCAGGGCGATCCGGCCCCGCGTCCAGCGGGGCGTGCGGCCCCCGCCGGTCCCGGGCCCGGCGGCGGCGCCCGGAACCGGAGCACCGGCCACGGTGGTGCCGTCCACGGCGGTTGCGCTCACCGGTCATTCTCCTCACTGGCGCGCCGGGACAGCCGCAGCTGGACCAGCGAGACGACGACGATCAGGGCGAAGAACACGTAGGAGACGGCGGAGGCGTAGCCGATCCGGTAGCCGGTGAAGCCAGCCTGGTAGACGTACTGGAGGATCGGCCGGGTGGACTCGTCGGGGCCGCCGCCGGTCATGATGTAGACCTGGTCGAAGATCTTGAGCGAGGCCAGCAGCTGGAGCACCAGCACGACGAAGGTGGTGCGGCGCAGGCTCGGCAGGGTGATGTGCCACAGCCGGTGCCAGGGCCCGGCGCCGTCGATCTCGGCGGCCTCGTAGAGGTGCTGCGGGATGGACTGCAGTCCGGCGAGGTAGAGCAGGAAGTTGAAGCCGACGGTCCACCACACGGTGGTGAGGACGATGGAGAGCATCGCGTAGCGGGTGTCGCCGAGCCAGCCGATGTCCGGGTCGAGCCCGGCGGCGCCCAGCAGCAGGTCGGCCAGGCCGAAGTCGGACGGGTAGATCATCCACAGCCACAGCAGGCAGACGACGCCCGAGGGCAGCAGGAACGGCGCGAACCAGGAGAGCCGCCACAGCCACTGCACCACCCGCAGATGGTGGGCCAGCAGCGCGAGAACCAGGCCCAGTACGACCAGCGGGACGGTGCTGAGGACGGTGAACCAGAGGGTGTTCCAGAGGGAGGACCAGACGTTCGGGTCCGTCAGCGCCTCGGCGTAGTTGTCCAGCCCGATGAACTCCGACTCGGTGCCGGCGATGTTGTCGTCGCCGAGGCTCATCTTGACGCCGTAGAGCAGCGGCCACACCAGGAAGAGGGCGTAGACGAGGAGGAACGGGGCAGTGAAGAGCAGTCCGTGCTCGGTCCACCTGTGGCGGACGGACCGCACGGGGCCCGTGGTCCCGGCCCGGGCCTCGGCGGCGGGCGCGGCGGGCGGTACGGCGGAGGTGGTGGTCATGCCGCGCCTCCGAAGGGGTTCGGGGTGTCGAGGAGTTTCCGCAGCCGTCTCTTCGCCTCGGCGAGGCCGTTGCGGGGGCTGCGGGAGCCGGTGAGCACACCGGAGAAGACGGCGCCGAGTTCGATCTGCATGGAGGAGGCGGAGCCGGCGAACCAGGCGGGCGGGTCGAGCGCCACGTCGTCCAGGACGGAGCGGTACTCGGACTGCGGGGTGAGCTCCAGGTACTCGGGTTTCTTCAGGGTGGGCAGATAGGCGGGGACGTGGCCGCCCTTGGCCCATTCCACGGTGTGCTTGAGCAGCCAGGCGACGAAGGCGTGGGCGGCCTCGTTGCTCGCGCCGCCGCGGCCGGCCTGGTGCGGAAGGACGAAGGTGTGGCAGTCGGCGAAGGTGGAGGCCCGGCCGAAGAGGTCGGGGATCCTGGTCATGGAGAAGGGGATCTTCGTGGTGAGGAAGGTGCTGACCTCCCACTCCCCGTTGATGAGGAAGGCGGTCCGCTGGGTGTTGAAGGCGCCGACGCCGCCCTGGTAGTCGACCCGGTGGATGGCCAGCCCCTCGTCGACGAGGGAGCGCATCCATTCCAGGACCCGCAGGGCCTTGGCGTCGTCGATGGTGATGCGGGTGCCGGTGTCGTCGAGGACGGTGCCGCCGGTCTGGGAGTAGAAGGCGGCGAAGAGCCGCCAGGGGCCGACAGTGTCGGCACCCATGGTCTCCATGGCGAGGGCGGGACGGCCGGTGGTCTTCTTGACGGTGCGCAGGGCCTCGGTGAACTCCCCGGCGCCCTTGATGGGTTCGAGCTTCCCGTCGTCACCGAGGAGACCGGTCTTCTTGCAGATCTCGGTGTTGTAGAAGAGGACCAGGGGGTGGGTGTCGAGCGGGACGGCGTACTGCTCGCCGTCCACGGAACCCCGGCGCCAGATGTCCTCGGGGAAGTCCTGCGGGCGGACGCCGTGTTCGGCGAGGAGGCCGAGGTCGAAGGGGTCGAGGAGCCGGCCGGGGGCGAAGCCGGGGAGGCGGGTGAGGTGGAGGGCGGCCACCTCCGGGGCGCGTCCGCCGGCACCGGCCATACCGAGTTTGGTGTAGTACGGCGCGCCCCACTGGAGGGTGGCGGCCTCCAGGCCGATATCGGGGTGCTCGGCGCGGAAGGCGTCGAGCAGCGTCTGCATGTTGACGCCGTCACCGCCGCCGAACAGATGCCAGAAACGCAGGCGGGTGCGGTCCGCGCCGGCGGCCGAGGGAGCCGCACAGCCGGAGGAGACGGTTCCCAGGGTGCCGGCGGCGGCGAGGGCGCCGAGACCGGTGAGCACGCTTCTGCGGCTCCGTGAAGTTCGTGAACTCTGCTGCATGACGGCGGGTATCCCTACGTCTTCGGGATGCTCATGGCGTGCGGGAGGGCTGACACCGTTCGACATTTCGAATGGCGCCCGTAACTTCGAACGGCAAGATAGATTCGAAAGAATGCCCCGTCAACGCTTCGCGCAGAGAAACGGCAAAGCCGCCGACACGCCAACGCGGGCCGCACGCCCGGGAGATGGGGTGCGGCCCGCGGTGTTCACGCGTGCCGACGGCCGTTGCGCGCCGTCAGTTCCGTAGCCGGTTCCGTGCCGTCACGGAGGCGGACTTGCTCCGCAAGAAGGTCAGCCCGCCGACGGCGCCGGGGGCCAGGCCGGGGGTACGGGCCGGGCCGGGTCCGGCGTGGCCGGCTCGCCGGTCCCGGGGCCCGGCGGCTCCTCCTCGGGCGGCAGCAGGTCGCGGGCGAGGAGGGTCGCCCCCGCCACCGCGCCCGGCATCAGGAAGACGGCGACGACCGGGACGAGGAAGGCCAGCGCCAGCGGCACACCGAAGCCGAGGGTGAGCATCATCCGGCCGCGCAGGAGCCGGAACCGCTCCTTGATCGGGAGGCCGCGGCGCGCGAGCGCCACTCCGGCCAGCTCGACGGTGAGGAAGAACCCCGAGACGCAGACACCGGCCACGGGCACGACGGTCTGCCCGATGACGGGCACGAACCCCAGCACGAACAGGGACAGCCCGAAGAGGGCGACCCAGAAGAGCACCCGCAGACTGTCCCGCGCCGAGATCACCAGCTCGCGCCAGAGCGGCAGTTCGGGTCCGGCGGGGGCGCCGCCCTCGGACTCGTCCACCTGCTCGGCCAGGGCTTCGTAGAACGGCTGCCCGACGAGGAGGGTCACCGCGGCGAACGTCACCACCGCGAAGAACAGCCCGCCGACGAAGAGCAGCGCGGTGAGGGTGGTGCGGAGGAGGCCCTGCCAGGGCGAGTCCCAGTCGTCGGCGAACGGCGTGGCCCAGGCGGTGATGTCGTCGGCCCAGAAGCCGAGGACGACCAGCGCCGCCACATACAGCGCCAGGGTGATGAGCGGCGGCAGCAGCAGCCCCGTCTTCATCCGGCTGCCGCGCCGGCTCACCCACCGCTGGCCCTTGGCCAAGTAACCGAAACCCACCCCGAGATCACGCATGACGGCAGCCTATCGGGGCCCCGGACGGCACAAGCCCCGCCCGTGGATTCGGGGCGGGGCCGGTGCGGGGCAACGGTGCGGCGGAGGTCAGGCGACCGTCAGGCCGACCTTGATGTTGCCGCGGGTGGCGTTGGAGTACGGGCAGATCTGGTGTGCGGCCTCGGTCAGTTCGCGGACCGTCGCCTCGTCCGCGCCCGGAATGGAGACGACCAGTTCGACCTCCAGGCCGAAACCGGCCCCGGCCTTTCCGATGCCGACCTTCGCCGTCACGCGCGAGCCGGTGATGTCGGCCTTCCGCTGCCGGGCGACCACACCCAGCGCGCTCTGGAAGCAGGCGCTGAACCCGGCGGCGAAGAGCTGCTCGGGGTTGGTGCCCGCACCGCTCCCGCCCAGCTCCTTGGGCGGGTTGACGACCACGTCGAGCTTGCCGTCGTCGGTGGCGACCCGGCCGTCACGCCCTCCCTCGGCGGTGGCTATCGCGGTGTACAGAACGTCGACGGTCTGGACGGACATGTGAATCCTCCTGTGGTGCGCACGACGTGTGCGCTCTTGAACTTGCGTCAGGACTGTGCTTCCGCGCACCGGGCATCTCCGCCGGGCGCTGCGAACCCGGCCGGCGCCGAGCAGACGGCGGTACGCGGGGGTGGTGCGTGGGGGTGGCGCGGGGCAGAGGGAAGGGCATCAGCCGTCGAGGCTGACGATCATCTTTCCGGTGTTCTCGCCGCGCAGCATGCCCAGGAAGGCGTCGACGGCATGGTCGATGCCGTGCACGACGGTCTCGGGGTGGTGGAGGTCGCCGGACCGGATCCAGCCGCCGACCTCCTCGACGAACCGCGGCTGCAGCGCCTGGTGGTCGCTGACGAGCATCCCCTGGATGCGGAGCCGCTTGCCGATGACCTGGGCGAGATTGCGCGGAGCCGGCGACGGCTCGGTGGCGTTGTACTGGGAGATCATTCCGCAGACTGCGATACGGCCGTGCACCGTGAGGGAGCTGATCGCCGCCTCCAGGTGCTCGCCGCCGACGTTGTCGAAGTAGACGTCGATGCCGTCCGGCGCCGCCTCCTTCAGCTGCTCCCCCACCGGGCCGTTCTTGTAGTTGAACGCGGCGTCGAAGCCGTACTCCTCGGTGAGGGCCCGCACCTTCTCGTCCGAGCCGGCGCTGCCGATGACGCGGGAGGCTCCCTTGAGCCGGGCGATCTGGCCGACCAGGCTGCCGACGGCACCGGCCGCGCCGGAGACGAAGACCGCGTCGCCCTCCTGGAAGGAGGCGACCTCCAGCAGCCCGGCGTAGGCGGTGAGGCCGGGCATGCCGAGCACGCCGAGATAGGCGGTGAGCGGGGCGACGGCCGGGTCCACCTTGGTGGCGTGCTCGGCCTTCACGACGGCGTACTCGCGCCAGCCCAGCCCGTGCAGCACATGGTCGCCCACCGCGAAGCCCTCGGCCTCCGAGGCGACGACCTCGCCGACGGCGCCGCCGTCCATGGGCGCGTCCAGCTGGAAGGGCGGGACGTACGACTTGACGTCGTTCATCCGGCCGCGCATGTAGGGGTCGACCGACAGATGCAGATTCCGGACCAGGATCCGGCCGGGGCCGGGCTCCGTGACGGGGATCTCCCGCAGCGCGAAGTCCTCCGGGACCGGCGCGCCGTGCGGCCGGGCCACCAGATGCCAGGCGCGGCCGGCTCGCGGCAGTCCGGACGGGGCGGGCTGTTCCGGCATGGGTCACTCCTCCTCAGGGCCGCGCTGCAAGCCAGCGACGGCCAGATACTTCACTACCTGAAACAACCATGCTGCCCAATATTTCAGATTGTCAAGTAAATCGTTACTCTGGATGCATGGCCTCACGCAGCACGGACCCCCTGACCCTCGAGGTCGTCGAGCTCATCGCCGCCGTCGTGGCCCGCTACCACGAGGAGTACGAGGACGCCGCGGCCGAGCACCACCTCACCGGCGCCCAGGCCCGGCTGCTCGGCCTGCTCTCCCTGGAACCGCTCCCGATGCGGCGGATCGCGCAGCGGCTGAAGTGCGAGCCGTCCAACGTCACCGGCATCGTCGACCGGCTGGAGGCCCGCGGCCTCGTCGAACGCCGCCCCGACCCGGACGACCGCCGCGTCAAACTGGCCGCCACCACCGCCGAGGGCCGCGCCACCGCCCGCCGCCTCCGCGACTCCCTCGACTTCGCCCGCGAGCCGCTGGCCGCCCTGTCGGCGGAGCAGCGCACCCTCCTCCGCGACCTCCTGCGGCGGATGCTGGGCGTGGAGGCCTGACGGGTCGGCGCGAGCGTGGAGTGACGGAGCGTCCCCGGCCAGCACGTGGTACGTGTGGCGGGCGGCCTCTTCTCACTGCGTTTTTGCAGTTCAGCGGCAATCCATAGGTCCCAGCCGGGGTGTGCTGGGGGCGGACGACGCTGAAGTGTCTGTGGTCGAGGGTCGCGATCCGTTCCACCCCGAAGCGTTCGGCTACGGCGATCACCGAGGCGTCGACGCCGCCGAGAGGGAAATCCGCGTACTGCAGGACGAGCTCACCCATCCGCTCCAGGTCGGCAGGGGTGAGGTGGACCAGTTCGAAGGTGCCCTTGGCGACCTCGGAGAGGAAGGCGGCTTCCAGCTTGGGCCAGCGTTCCAGCAGCCAGCACACCTCGGTCAGCACAGGGCTGGGAGCAGGCGGCGGCCGGTCGTCGAGACCAGCAGAGACGCACACTCCGCGTGGCGGCGGTCGCCGGCGTTCAGGGCAGCGGGGAGAGGGCCGGTGTCGAGGACGATCGCGTTCACGCCTGGTCGCCGAACCGCTCGCGCATCCGCTCGCGGATGTAGTCGTCGTGCCGCTCGGCCAGGTCCTCCGGCCCGTTGACCGCCCCGATCAGCGCCAGCGATCCTGCAGGGACAGCCTGTTCCTCAGTGGGACGCGATGGGAGTGCTTCGGCGGCCTGGGCGAGTTCCTCGTCCCGGGTGACGAGCAGGCGCAGGCGACGTACCTGGTGCGGCGTGAGCCGGTCCACCAAGTGGTGCATGTCCTCATAGTCGAACACTGCGGTCACCTGGCCAGTCTGGGGGCGGCAGCACCCGTCGCGCCGCTGCCTCCCAGAGCTTCGACCTGCCCCGGCCCACCGGGAGGACGCCTGGCCGGGACGGCCCGGCTCAAACCCGCCGATGGCCGGCCTGCTCTGCCAAGTGTCGGGCGCGTTGGGGGCCCTGCGGCTGTCCGGCCGTTCCGAGTCCGGGCCTCCGGAGTCTCTGCGTGAGCGGAGCGCTACGCCTGTTCCATACGACGGATCCATCGCCGGCATACGTCAACGGTGATCGGCTCGAACAGTTCAGGAGTCGACACCTCGAAGAGGAATTGGGTCAGCACATCACGGTCTGCTTCGTCGATCTCGACACGGTTCAGCATGTGCACCGCTTCAGCCCAGCGCGGCAGTTCGAGAGCGTCCAGCTGCCCGGAGACACATCGCCGCAAAATGCCCCTCACCGCATCACGATCCAGCCGGACAGAAGGCCGGTCGTCCGCATCGCAGTGGTTGGCGGCACCGATCAGACCGTCGAGCGAGGACTCCCAGCGGATCAGACCGGTCAGAGCCCGGCATTCACCCGACGGATCGCAGTACCGCATCCCGTCAGGCGAGTGAGGGCCGGCCGGACCGTGGTCCGCCTCGCACTCCCGCTGCACCCGTCGCTCTCCGTCCGGGAAGACCGGTCATCCGGCGAACGGGGGCTGCGGGAGGCCCTGGCCCGCGTTCGGGAGGACGAGGAGGGAGCCGGCCAGGGGGTGGGGGCGGTGGCCGACGCGGGCCGTGGTGATGTACAGGTCCGTGAGGTCCGGGCCGCCGAAGGCGCAGGCCGTGGGGCGGCGGACGGGGAGGGGGAGGGTGCGGTCCAGACGGCCGTCCGGGGTGTAGCGGCGGATCGCGCCGCCGTCCCACAGCGCCACCCAGACGCAGCCGTCGGCGTCCACGCACAGCCCGTCCGGGTAGCCCGCGCCGTCCTCGATCTCCGCCAGGGTGCGGCGGCCCCGGATGTCCGGACCGGCGACGTCGAAGACGTCGACGCGGCGGGTCGGGGAGTCGGCGTAGTACATCAGCCGTCCGTCGGGGCTCCAGCCGGTGCCGTTGCTGACGGTGGAGTCCGGCAGCACCTCGGCCGCCGTGCCGTCCGGCGCGATCCGGGTGAGGCTGCCGCCGCCGGGGGTCTCGTCGTACGTCATGGTGCCCGCCCAGAGCGAGCCGTCCGGCGCCACGGCCGCGTCGTTGCCCCGGCGGTTCGGCACCGGGTCGTGGTGCAGCCAGGAGAAGGCGCCCTCCGGGGAGAGCAGGGCCACGCCGTCGCGGAGGTTGAGCACGAGGCCGCCGCCCGCGCGCGGCTTCACGGCGCCGACGTGCTGTCCGGTCGTGAAGACCGTGCGGCGGCCGGTGGCCGGGTCGTAGCCGTGGACGCGGGAGGAGAGGATGTCGATCCAGATCAGCCGGCCCGTCGCCGGGTCCCAGGTCGGCCCCTCGCCGAGTTCGGCGGTCTCGCGGACGGCCACCTCCGGGCGGGGGTGCCGGGCCGTGCGGCCGGGAGTCACTGTGCTCATGGGCGGCCACGGTAGCCGAGACGGTCCGACAGCTCGGCCGCGCCCTTGGCGACCAGCTCCGACAGCTCCGCGTGCCGCTCCTCGCTCCAGCGGATCATCGGTACGGAGATGGAGAGCGCCGCGACGACCGTGCCCGCGGAGTCCCGCACCGGCGCGGCCACGCAGCTGACGTCCGGGTTGGACTCCCGGTGCTCGACGGCGATCCCGCTCTCGCGGATCGCGGCGAGCTGGCGGCGCAGCGCGGTGGGCGAGGTGATGCTGTTGTCCGTCATCGCGGTCAGCGTCCGGCCGTCGGGGAAGAGCTGCTTCAGTTCGGTCTCGGGGAGCGAGGCGAGCAGCATCTTGCCGACGGAGGTGCAGTGCGCGGGGAGCCGGCGGCCGGCCGCGGAGACCATGCGGACGGCGTGGGTGCTGTCCACCTTCGCGATGTAGATGACGTCGGTGCCCTCCAGGATCGCGACGTGCACGGTCTCGTCGCAGGTCTCGGCGACGCCCCTGGCCACCTGCCGGCCCTCGGCGGCGAGGTCGAGCTGCTCGGCGTAGCGGCTGCCGAGCTGGTACGGGCGGACGCCGAGCCGGTAGCGGCCGGGCTGGTCGGGGACGGCCACGAGGTAGTTGCGGGCGGCGAGCGTGGTGACCAGCTCGTGCACGGTGGTGCGCGGCAGTTGCAGCTTGCGCGTGATCTCGGGGGCGGAGAGCGTACCGTCTCCTTCGAGGAAGAGCTCCAGGATGTCCAGGGCTCGGGTCACGGCGGGTACCAGGCGTCCCATAACCGCTCACTCACCTACTTCCGGCAGTCGCTTCCGTCAGCGGCGGCGCCCGGAACGGAGCGTTCGAAACCCCGGCCGTTGATCGGTATGACGAACGCCAGCCTAACCGCGGGCCGTTCGGGCGGCAATAAGCCTGGTCGTCACCGTCTCCGGGCTTTCCGGCTCCGCGGCTCCGGGGCTCTCGGGCTCCGGGGTCTTCCGGCCGCGCCGGGCCCCTCACCGTGCCGCCGGATCCCGCCGCTCCCCCGCCGGCCGCTCCGCGCCCCCGCGCCGCGGGACGATGGAGCCATGAGCCGTTCCGAACCGCCCGCCGGCGCCCCGGGTCCCGACGACAGCAGCCGCCCCGCCGCCGGCACCCGATCCGCCGCCGGCGCCGGGGCCGCCGGGGCCGCCGGGCCCGCCGGGCCCGCCTTCCCGCGTGACGCCCCTCCCCCGCCCCTGCCCGGTCCTCTCCTGTTCCAGCTCGTGCTGCTCCGGCGGATGGCCGACCACCAGCCCGGCCTCGTCGAGGACGCCCTGCGGGAGCTGGGCGAGAGCCGGGCGGTGATGCGCGAGGCCAACCGCCGCTGGCAGGCGATGGTGCGCTCGCCCCGGGCCCGCGGCGCCCTGGCGCGCTACCGCTCGGTGCTCGGCCCGCCGGAGTCCCGTGCCCCGCGCCGCATCGGCGACCTGGAGTGCGAGGCCCTGCGCTGGCGTGTGCCGCTCTGGCCGGAGCTGCGGTTCGAGGTGCTGGCGGCGCCGGGCGGCCAGGTGTGGAACGAGTGGCTGGTCCGCGCCCCGGGCGCCCCCGGCCCCGTCCTGCGGACGCTCGGTGATCTGCGTCCCTGGAGCTGCACGGTGGACGAGGTGGCCCGCGCCTTCGCCCCGGCCACGCCGATGGAGGGCTCGGCCCCGACCCGCTGGCGGCTGGCGTTCACGGCACCGGACGCGGCGACCGGTGAACGGCGCCGGGTGATCGCCGAGTTCACCTGGGGCCTGCTCCAGCGCCTGCCGGAGCACTGAGCCGGGGCCCGGACCTCCGGGGCGGCCGGTGCCGCCGCGCCGGAGGCCGCGCCGGGCCGGTTTCCGCGGAAGCTCGCCTTCCCGTGCGATTTGACTCCGCGGCGCGAGTCGGCGGAAAGTCGGTGGGTTGACAGCCGGAGACGCCCGCCGAAGTCCTTCGACCGGGTCCCGTACACAGAAGGACGGTGCAGCGGTGGCGCGGATCGAGCTGGGCAAGGTGGTGGCCCTGGCACGCGAGGCCGCGGACGAGGTCCTGGCCCCCCGTGCGGCGGAGACCGACGCCGGGCAGCGGTGGCCGGAGCAGGGCATGGCCGCGCTGCGGCGGCGGCTGGGCGGGCTGGTGGTGCCCGAGCGGTTCGGCGGCCTGGGGCACGGTCTGCTGGCCGTGGCGCAGGTCGGCGAGGTGACGGGCCGGGCCTGCGCGTCGACGTCCATCTGTTTCGGCATGCATCTGGCCGGTTCCGCCGTGATCGCCGCCAAGGCCACCCCGGAGCAGCAGGAGCGGTATCTGCGGCCGATCGCCGCCGGGGAGCATCTGACGACGCTCGCCCTGTCCGAGCCGGCCACCGGCGGCGAGTTCTGGCTGCCGCAGACGCGCATGGAGCACAGCCGTCCCGGCCGGCTGCGGCTGACCGGTACCAAGAGCTTCGTCACCAACGCCGCCCACGCGGACTCCTATGTGCTCTCCGCGGTCGCGGCCGACCCCGGTATCCCGCCGGGCCTGTTCTCCTGCGCCGTGCTCGACGCCGGAACGGCGGGGCAGGTGTGGGGCGAGCCGTGGACCGGGTTCGGCATGCGCGGCAACTCCTCGCGCTCCCTGGAGCTGCGCGGGGTGGACATCCCGCAGTCCCGTCTGCTGGGCGAGGAGGGCGACCAGATCTGGTACGTCTTCAACGTCGTCGCCCCGTATTTCCTGATGGCCATGGCCGGCACCTACCTGGGCGTCGCCGCCGCCGCTCTGGAGGAGGCCCGCGCCCATCTGCTGCGGCGCCGGCACGCCCACTCCGACCGGGCCCTGGCCTCGCAGCCGGTCGTCCAGCACCGGCTGGGGTCGATGTGGGCCCGGGTGGAGCGCACCCGGCGGCTGATCTTCCACGCGGCCGTGGAGGCGGAGGCCGGCGGCGCGGAGGCGCTGATGGGGCTGGCGTCCGCGAAGGCCGAGGTCGCCGAGGCGGCGGAGCGCGTCATCAACGACGCCCTGACCCTGGTCGGCGGCATCGGCTACGGCCAGGACTCCCCCCTGCACCGGATGCTGCGCGACGCCCGCGCGGCCCATGTGATGGCCCCGACCACCGACGTGCTGCGCATCTGGACGGGCCGGGCCCTGCTCGACGAACCGCTGCTGGAGGGATGACGGTGCCTCCGGACAGACCCCGCGTCCTCCTTGTCGGCGTACTCCCGGGCGCGGTGTCGGCGCTGCAGGCGGTGCTCGGCCCGGGAGCCGACGTGCTCTTCGTCCCGCCCGAGCAGCTCGTGGACCACACCCAGGGGGTGCGCGGCGAGCGCCGTCCCACGCTGGTGGTGCTCGGCCAGGAGCTGCCGTCCCCCTTCGGCCTCGTCCACGCGGTGCGTCCGCACCCCGCCGACCTGGTGGTGATCGCCGTCTCCACCGCGGAGACCGAGGGTGATCTCGCCGCCCTGCCCCTGCTGTTCTCCGGCGACCGGGCGCGCCACCTCCCCGCCTCGCAGGCGGACCGGCTGCCCGGGGTGGCCCGGGAGATGATGACGGCGCTCGGCCGGCAGCGCACCTATACGACGGTGCGGGCCGCGGCCCAGTACCGGCTCGGCGCCGGCACGGCGATCAGCCGGCAAATGGGGGACCACCTCTTCGGCGAGTTCCTCACCCAGGCGCCGGTCGGCGCGCTGATGCTGGACGCCTCCGGGGCCATGGCCGCCTGGAACAACAAGGCCGCCGACATCCTGGACCTCGGCGAGCCCGAGTCGCTCGGCCGGCCGCTGACCGCCCTGTTCCCCGAGACCCTGCACGCCCGGCTGGAGGGGCATCTCGCCTCGTCCGGCGGAGAGCCCGGCGCCGACCCCGGCGCGGTCTTCGAACGTCTCCGCCCGGACGGCACGGCGCAGGCGCTGCGGCTGGCCCCGCAGCAGGTCCTCGACCCCGAGGGGCGGGAGCGCCGGCTGCTGCTCGTCGAGGACATCACCGAACGGCTGCGCGCCCAGCGTCAGCTCGCCGAGCGGACGAGCCACGCGCTGCTCAGCGCGGAGGTCGCCGCGGCCATGACCGCTCCGGGGCCGCTGCCGGAGCGGCTGGAGCGGTGCGTCAAGGCGGCGGTGAACCGGCTGTCGGCCGTCTTCGCGTGCGTCTGGGCGGTACGGACGCCGGCCGGTGACCGGCTGGACCACACGGTGTGCGCCGACGGCCCGGCCGACGGTCCGACCCCGGCGCACGTCCGGGTCCGCCAGGCGCTGATGGAACGCGTCGCCGCCGAGCGCCGCCCCGCCCTCGACGAGGTCCCGGGCGAGGACTCCACCGTCTGCGTGGGTTATCCCCTCGTCTCCGGCGGGGAGTTGCTGGGGGTGCTCGCCCTCGGCAGCACCGCCCCGCTGTCCTCCGCCGCCTCCGGCACCCTGGAGGGCATCGCCGACCAGATGGCCGTGGGCATCCAGCAGGACCGCCTGCTGCACCGGCTGCGCGCCACCACCCAGGCACTCGAACACCCCCTGCTGCCGCCCCACCTCCCCGCCCTGCCCGGCTTCGACCTCGCCGCCCGCTACCACCCCCACGGCAGCGGGCTGCACATCGGCGGCGACTTCTACGACGCCTTCGCCGCGGCCGACGGCCGGCACGTCCTCGTCCTGGGCGACGTCTGCGGCAAGGGCCCGGCCGCGGCCGCCATCACCGGCCTGGTGCGCCACACCCTGTGGGCCGCGGCCCAGCACACCCCCGACCCGGCGCATGTCCTCGACCTCGTCGACCGGGCCCTGCGCCGCCAGCGGACCCCCTTCTGCACCCTGGCCTACGTCGTCGTCGACACCACCGTGACGCCCACCCGCCTCCACCTCGCCTCGGCGGGCCACCCCGCCCCGCTGCTGCGCCGGGCGAACGGCGGCACGACCGTCCTCGATGTGCACGGGCCGCTGCTGGGCGCCCTGGGGCAGGTGCACCACCCGGTGACGGAGACCGAGTTGCTGCCCGGCGACACCCTCGTCCTCTACACCGACGGCTTCACCGAGGGCGCGGGCTCGTACCACCAGCGGGAGTCCGAGGACCTCGCCGCCGTCGTCGCCAAGCAGCCGCCCCCGCCCGGCACCGCGCGCCCGGCCGACCACATCACGGCGGTGCTGATGGAGGACGCCCACGCCTGGTGGGGCGAGCGGCTCCGCGACGACCTGGCCGTCCTGGCGCTCACCGCCCTGCCGCCCGCCGCCCCGGAGGGTTCCCCGGCCGGCTGAGGCCCCGGGACGGCCGGACGGCCGGCGGCGTGCGCCGTGACGCCCGGGCCGGGCGCGCGGGCGTCACGGCGTCTCCCCCGGTGGGCCGGGCGCCCGTGGGGTCAGGTGGTCGCGGCGTCGAGGAGGGGGATCAAGTGCTCCTCCTCGTAGGCCAGATGGCTTTCGAGTTCGGTGGTGAGGCGGTCGAACTCGGGGAGGACGGCGGCCGGCTCCGCGTCCCCGGCGGAGACGAGGTCGCGGAGGGTGTCCAGCAGGGCCGCGATCCGCTCGTGCTCCCGGTACAGGCGCTCCGTCACCGGGGCCAGCTCCGGGTTCCGTCCGGCCACGGCCGGGAGCATCCCGGCGTCCTCGTTGGTGTGGTGGCCGTGCAGGTTCCGGCAGAACGTCAGGCAGTTGACGCGGAGCTGGGCGCCGAGCGCGCCCGGTCCCGAGTCCGCGAGTTCCCCGCGGATCAAGGTGAGTTCGCGGCGGAAGGCGTCGTGGACGAGCTGGAGGGCCGCGCCCCAGGACGCCGCGTTCGGGCGCGGCGGGCCCGGGAGGGGGGTCAGGGCGACGACCGGCAGGGTCCGTCCCGCCCCGGCCTGGTAGTCGGCCCAGCCCGGGTCGGCCTCGGCCGCGCGGGCGAAGAGGTGGTCCCGTTCGGCGCCCTCCAGGACGGCCGCCCCCGCCTCGTAGGTGAAGGCGCCGTCCTCGACGGTGACGCGGGGGTGCGCCAGGACGTTGCGGTACCAGTCCGGGTGGTGCGGTGAGCCGCCGGCCGAGGCGATGACCAGCACCCGCTCCCCGTCGGGCAGGCAGCCCAGCGGAGTGGTGTGCTGCCGGCCGGACCGTGCGCCGGTGGTGGTCAGAAGGAGGAGCCGGGCGCCCTCGAAGGGGCCGCCGACGCGGCCGCCGTTGGCGCGGAACTCCTCGATGATCTGCTGGTTGAAGTCGTTCGGCATGCTGCGGTGTGTCTCCGGTTCTCCGGCGGGCGCCGCCGCGGGCCGCCGGCGGCCGGACGCGTCCGTGTGCGCGGGGGCGTCAGGCGCCGGGAGGCGGGCGGTCGCCGCCGGTGAGTGCGTGGGGTGAGGGTTGCCGTCCGGCCGGAGGGCCGGTGGCGGGCGTCCCGGCCGGCCCCGGCGGTCGCGCGGTTGTGCGGCCGCGCCGGAAGACGGGCGGGGAGGCGCACCGTTCGGGCGGTGCGGAGGAACGCCGGGCAACGGCGGCGCGGAGTGCGCGTGCGGGCGCAGGGGCGCATGATCGCGGTGCGCGGGTGCGCGGCGGCCGCCGGGGCGGAGCGGGCAGGCGGGCCTCTGGCCCGCCCCGTCCTCACCTCGTGGCCGGGTGCCTCACTCGTGCGTGGCCCATGGCCGACCCGGTAGTCACGGAATGCAGTCTCCCCGGAGCGGCACGGCGGAGGCAACGCTTCCGGGCGGTTTCCCCGGCCTTGTCGCGGCGGGGGACGCTCCGCACGGCCCCGGAGCGGCCGGCGGAACGGGCCGCGGCGCACGGCCAACGGCGGTCCGCTCGGCTCCCCCGGGCTGAGGGGCCGTGCGGACCGCCGTCCGTGTCAGTGCTTCCCGGGCTCCCGGATCCCGGATCGCGGGTCCCGGGCAGCGGGGGTCAGGAGCGGTTCTTGAAGTACTCCCGCGCCTCCGGCAGTTCGTGCGCGTCCTCGACCAGCACCGAGCCGCCGACCTTCTTCGGGTCGGGCTTGGAGATGTACGAGGCGTACGTCGCGGGCTGCGAGGCGTCGCTGAAGTCCTGCGTCACGCCGAAGCCCTTGTGCTCGCTCTGCGCGCGGTGCGCCTTGACCAGGCCCTCACGGGTGAGGTCCTTGGCCTCGCAGGCCGCGCGGAGGTCCGCGTCGAGCGCCGTGACGGCGCTGTAGCCGGAGAGGGTGCCGGAGTCGACCAGCTCCTTGGGGTACTTCTTCTGGTAGTCGGCGACCATCTTCTCCAGGTCCGGCAGGTCGTGGCTGACCGGCGGGGTGGCGCTGACGATGTGCAGCATCTTCTCCAGGGCCGGGCCGGCCGGTGTCTTCAGCAGCTGCGGGGCGTAGCCCGGGGCGCTGGTGAGGACGGGGACGGTGAAGCCCTTGGCGGCGGAGACGCCGACGAGCGAAGCCGTCTGGGTGGGTCCGGCGCTGATGAGGACCGCCTTGACCTTGGCCGCGCGCAGGGCCGAGACCTGGGCCGACAGATCGGTGTCGGTCGGCTTGATCTTCTGCTCGACGACGGTCATGCCCCGCTCCTTGGCGGCGGCCTTGGCGCCCTCCAGGGCGCTCTGCCCGTAGTCGCCCTCGAAGTAGACGTGGCCGATCTTGTCGCCCTTCTTCACCCCGGCCTCGCGGTTGAGGAAGTCGACGGCGTTGATCATGTCGATGTCGTAGGTGGTGCCCAGGACCTGGATGGCGTCCTCACCGAGCAGGGACGCGGCCCACGCCATCGGATAGGTGAGGATCTTGTCCTTCGCCACGCTGTCCTTCAGGGCGGCGACCACGGGCGAGCCGATCACCTGCGGCATGGCCAGCACGTCGGGCGAGACCTCGGTGTAGGCGGAGCGGGCCTTCTGCACGTCGTAGCCGTGGTCCTTCACCACGATCTCGATCTTGCGGTCGCAGATGCCGCCGTCCTTGTTCACGTCCTCGGCCCACATCTTCTGGGCCTGGACGATGCTCTTGCCGAGGGTGGCATACGGACCGCTGAGGTCGGTCAGCGCGGCGAGCTTGATGGTCTTCTCGGTGACACCCGGACCGGTCTTGACCCCGTCCGCGCCGGCCTTGCCGCCGTCGGACTCCTGGGCCTTGGTGCTGCAGCCGGTCCCGGCGAGGGCCAGGGCGACGACCGCCGCCGCGACGGCGGCTCTCCTGCTGTGCTTCATGAGGTGGGCTCCTGGGTTTCGTTGGTGGTACGGGGACGGACGCCGGTACGGAAGCGGCGGAGCTTGCCGCTGTGCAGCAGGCCGCTCAGCCCGCCGGGGGCGCGGAGGAGGATGAGGACGATGGCCGCGCCGTAGAGGTAGCGGGCGGCGTCTGCGGGGCCGACGGCGTTTCCGGGGGCCCCGGGCGGCTCGATCAGCGGTAGCTGGTCGGCGTAGCGGGCGATGACGAGCGGCAGGGCGCTGACGAAGAGCGCGCCGACGGCGGCGCCTCCGACCGAGCCGAGGCCGCCGATCACGATCATGGCGAGGTAGTCGATGGAGAGCGCCAGGCTGAAGTAGTCGGGCACCACGGTCTGGGAGATCAGGGCGATCAGCGCGCCGGCGAGACCGGCGTACATCGAGGAGACGATGAAGGCGCCGGAGCGGTAGCGGGCGACGGGCACGCCCAGCACGGCGGCGGCCACCTCGCTGTCGCGTACGGCGGTGAGCGCCCGGCCGGAGCGGCCGCGCAGCAGGTTGTGCGCGGTCCACCAGGCGAAGGCGAGCAGCGCCAGGGCGAGGTACCAGAGGCGTTCGGTGGCGCCGAAGGGCACGCCCAGCACGGCCAGGTACGGGTCGCTGCCGGTGAAGGAGAAGCCGAAGATCTCCATGGCCGGTACGGAGCGGCCGTTGTAGCCGCCGGTGACCGGCTCGGCGTTCAGCATCACATGGTGGCCGAGGAACACCAGGGCGAGGGTGGCGACGCCCAGGTACATGCCGCGCAGCCGGCCGGCGATGGGGCTGAACAGGCCGCCCGCGACGCCGGTCAGGGCGACGGCGAGGACGAGCGCGAGCAGCGGCGGCAGCCCGGGGCCGGGGTCGCCGCCGAACCAGGCGTAGCCGTAGGCGCCGACGGCGAGGAAGAAGGCGTGGCCCAGGGAGAGCTGGCCGGTGCTGCCGGTCAGCAGGTTGAGGCCGATGGCGCCGATGGCGGCGGCCATGGCGAACAGGCCGATCTGGAGCCAGGCGGCGTCGAGGTAGAAGGGGAAGACGCAGAGGAGGAGGGCGGCGGCGAAGGGGAGGACGCGGGCGGGGGTGATCCGCCGGCCGGCCGGGGCCGGAGCGGTGTCCGGCCCGGGGGCCCCGCCGGCGCCGTCGCCGGGGCCGCCGGGGGCGGGCGCGGTCGCCGGCCCGGTCGCGGTCGCGGCCTCCGTCCCGGTCGCGGTGCCGGCCGCCGCCGGGGCGGGCTGGGCGCGCTCGCCGCCGGCGGTGCCGGCTGTGGCGTCGTGCTTGTCGGTGGTGCGGTCAGACACGGACGGTCTCCTTCGTACCGAGCAGCCCGGTCGGGCGGAACATGAGGACCAGCACCATCACCGCGTACGGTGCGACGTCGCTGAAGCCGGAGCCCAGCGCGGAGAGTTCCGTCTGGTAGCCGGCGCAGAGGGCCTCGGTGACGCCGATGAGCAGGGAGCCGAGCAGGGCGCCCGTCGGTGAGGTCATGCCGCCGAGCACGGCGGCCGGGAAGGCGGCCAGCGCGATGTGCCCGGTGGTGCGCTCCAGTCCGGCGGACGGGAAGGCGGTCAGGAAGACCGCGGCGATGGCGGCCAGGGCCCCGGCGAGGCACCAGGCGAGCATCCGGATGCGTTCCAGCCGGATGCCCATGAGGGCGGCGGCCTCCCGGTCCTCGGCGGCGGCGCGCAGGGACAGGCCCCACGAGGTGAAGCGGAAGACCGCGAAGACGGCGCCGATGACGAGGACGGCGGCGACGATCGAGGCGATCCGGCTCTGCGCGACGGTGACCCCGGCGAACTCGACGATGCCGTTGCCCCAGGGGTCGCCGAGGCTCAGCAGGTCGCCGCCGATCCGGCGGGCCAGGTCGGTCATCAGGACGATGTCCACACCGATGGTGATGATCGTCAGGGTGTGCGCGGCGTGCGGGTCCGTGTTGCGCAGCAGCAGCCGTTCGATGGCGGCGGCCACGGCGGCCGTCGCGACGACGGCGACGGCCAGCGCGGCGGCGAAGCCGAGGTGTTCGTGCAGGACGGCGGTGAGGTAGCCGCCGAGCAGCAGCAGCGATCCGTGGCCGAAGTTGAAGACGGCGGATGCCTTGAAGATGATGACGAAGCCCAGGGAGACCAGGGCGTACACCGAGCCGAGGGCGAGCCCGTTCAGCACGATTTCCGCAGCCGTGCTCATGCGGAGTGCTCCTCTTCCTGTCGTTCCTGTGAGTCCGGGCCCGGGTCCGGGCCGGAGCCCGGCTCCGGGTCCGGATCGGGGTCGGGGACCTCTTCCTTTCCGGTGCCGAGATAGGCCCGGAGCACGGCGGGGTCGTGGCGGACCTCGCCGGGCGCGCCGCCGGCGATGCGGCGGCCGAAGTCGAGCACCGTCACGGCGTCGGCGAGCCGCATGACCAGGCCCATGTCGTGTTCGACGATGAGCACGGAGAGGCCGAGTTCCTCCCGTACGGCCCGGACGGTCTCGGCGGTGCGCTGCCGCTCCGCGCTGTTCATCCCGGCCACCGGCTCGTCGAGGAGCAGCAGCCGCGGCTCCAGGCAGAGGGCGCGGGCCATCTCGACCCGCTTCCGGTCGCCGTACGAGAGCAGGGCCACCGGGGTGTCGAACAGCCGCCCGAGACCGACGAGTTCGGCGATCTCCCGGGCGCGCTCCCGGTGGACCCGCTGCTCGCGTACGGCCGAGGGCAGCCGCAGGGCGGTCGCGGCGAAGCCGGCCCGGGTGAGGACGTGCCGTCCCAGCATCAGGTTGTCGGCGACGGTGCCCGCGGTCATGACGATGTTCTGGAACGTGCGGGCGATACCGAGGGCGGCGATCCGGTGCGGGCGGAGCCGGGTCAGCTCGTGGTCGCCGAAGTGGACGCTGCCGCTCGCCGGGCGGCAGACCCCGGAGAGGACGTTGAAGCAGGTGGACTTGCCGGCGCCGTTGGGCCCGATGAGGGCGTGGATGCTGCCGGGCTCGACGGTGAAGCCGACGCCGTCGAGAGCGGTCAGTCCGGCGAACCGCACCGTGACGTCCTCGACGCGCAGCGGGGGTGTGACGGTGCCGGTGGTTGCGGTGCCGGTGGCTTCGGTGGTGCCTTCGGCCCCGGTCGTCTTCCCGGCGGCCGCCGGACTCGTGCTGGGCTGCTTCACCCCGTTCACCGCCCCTTCTCCGCGCCCGCCGCGACGGGCTCCTGCCGGGGTGTCTCCTCGCCGAGGTAGAGCCGGCGCACCTCGTCGGTGCGGGCCAGCTCGGCGGCGGGTCCGGAGAGCCGGACCTCGCCGACCTCCAGGACGTACGCGTGTCCGGCGAGTTCGAGCGCCATGGCCGCGTTCTGTTCGACGAGGAGCACCGAGGTGCCCTGCCGGTTGATCTCCGTGACGACCTCGCCGATCCGCGCCACCATCTGCGGGGCCAGGCCGAGCGACGGCTCGTCCAGGAGCAGCAGCTTGGGGGCGGCCATCAGGGCACGGCCGATGGCGAGCATCTGCTGCTCGCCGCCGGAGAGGAGCCCGGCGCGCTGGTTCGTGCGTTCGGCGAGGCGTGGGAAGAGGCCGAAGACCCGGTCGCGGGCGGCGTTGTCGCGGCGGGAGCGGTGCAGTCCGAGGCCGCCGGCGCGGAGGTTCTCGTCGACGGTCAGCGCGCCGAAGACGCGGCGTCCCTCCGGTACCTGGACGACTCCGGCGCGGACGGCGGTCACCGGGTCGGCGCCGTTGAGCTTCCGGCCGGCGTATTCCACGCTTCCCGCGGTGATCGCGCCGCGGTGCATCCGCAGGGTGCCGGAGACCGTGCGCAGCAGGGTGCTCTTCCCGGCACCATTGGCGCCGAGCAGGGCGACCACGCTGCCGGCGGGGACGGTGAGGGTCACACCCCGCAGAGCGCGGACGGACTGTCCGTAGGACACGTCGAGGTCCTGGATGTGCAGGGCCTCGGGAGAGACATCGGGCATGGATTCTCCTCGGGGTCCGCGCGGGGGCGGTTCGGGGGAAGTGACGGATACGACAACACGGCGCCGGAGGCGGGTACAGGTCAGTCGGCCAGGTCGGGTCCCACTCCCAAGGGCCGCCCGTGCCCGTTGTGCGTCCGCCCAGAGGGGGAGTGCCGCGGACCACGGCGTTCCGCGGCCGGCCAGGAGGGAAACCACTCGTCGGAGCGGCCGGCCGGGACGGTGGCCGTGCCGTCCTCCCGCGGGTCCGCCGCGCCGTGGCCGCCGCCGTCGTAGCCGTCGCCGCCCTCACCGGTGCCGCCCTCACCGGGGCCGCCGTCGCGCCGCTGTTCGGGGCGGGAGAGGACGGAGCCGAGCCAGCCGAGGAGGAAGCCGGCCGGGATGGTGACGATGCCGGGGGTCTGGAGCGGGAACCACGCGAAGTCGCGGTCCGGGAAGATCGACACCGGCAGCCCGGAGACCCCGGGGCAGAAGACCGTCAGCACGGTCAGCAGCACCGTCGTGCCGTAGAGGCTGCCGTACATGCCGACCGTGGTGAAGCCGCGCCAGAAGAAGGTGTAGACGAGGGTCGGCAGCAGCGCGGAGGCGGCGACGCCGAAGGTGTAGACGATCAGCACCTGGGCGTTCCAGCCCTGGGCGGGGATCGCCAGCAGCACCGCCGTGGTGCCGACACCGAGGACGGCCCAGCGGGCGTACCGGACCTCCCGGCCGCGGGACAGCCGGCCCCGGAAGACGGTCCGGGCGAGGAGGTCGTGGGCGACGGTGGTGGCCGCGGCGAGAGTGATGCCGACGACGGCGGCGAGGACGGTCACGAAGACGGCGCAGGCCACGACCGCGAAGAGCAGGCTCTGGTCGGCGGCGCGCGCCCCGCTGTCCAGGACCCGGGTCAGCGCGAGCAGGGCGGTGCCGCCGGCGTGGTCCTGCCGGTACAGCTCCTTTCCGCCGACCAGGGCGGCGGCGCCCATACCGAGCACCACGATGGTCACCATGAAGCCGGCGACGGTGCCCACGGCCCACCGCATGGACTTGCGGGCGGCCTCGGCCCCGCGGTGGGTGTAGAGCCGCATCATCACGTGCGGCATACAGGCCACGCCGAGGACGAGGGTGAGGTCCAGGCTGAGGAGTTCCACGCGGTTCAGCGCGGAGCGGCCGAACTGGACGCCGGTGGTCCAGTAGCCGTCGCCGGCCCCGCTGTTCCGGGCGGCGGTGGTCATCAGCCGGATCGGGTTCCAGCCGAAGCGGTGCAGGACCATCGCGGCGAGCACGGTGGTCACCAGCGTCACCACCACGATCTTCATGATCTGGACGAGCCCGGTGCCGCGCATGCCGCCGAAGGCGACGTAGCCGACCATCAGCAGGCCGACGAAGACCGTGCTGATCGTGGTGGCGGCCTCGCCCGGCAGGTCGAGCAGGGTGGTCATCATGATTCCGGCGGCGGCGAGCTGCACCAGCAGGATCGGGAAGGTGACGATCAGCGTGACCAGCGCGATGGCGATCCGCGCGGGCCGCTCCCGCAGCCGGCGGGCCAGGATGTCGCCGAGCGTGTAGTGGCGCGGCCCCTCGGCCAGCGGCCCGGCCAGCCGCAGCTTCAGCAGGTAGAGGGAGAGCACCGTGGCGGCGGCGCTGAGCAGGCCGTCGGCGCCGGTGAGGGCGATCGCCCCGGTGGTGGTGAGCACAGTGGCGGCGGAGATGTAGTCACCGGCGATGGCGAGCCCGTTCTGGGCGGGGCTCATCCCGCCGCTGCCCGTGTAGAACTGGGCGGGTTCGTCGGTGTCGGTGGCCGCGAGCACGCAGAGGAGGAACGAGATGGCGACGCAGGCCGAGAAGATCACATAGGCCAGCGTTCCGGCGTCGAGGAAGGCGGAAGCGGAAGTCACCCGCGTCACGACAGCAGCGGGCCCGGCGGCCGTACAGGCGGGGACCGCACCTCGGTGACCGGGCCCAAGAGGGCCGCGCACGGACTGTGCGCTGTCACACCGTGCGCCATCGTCCGGTTACGGAACCGCTGTCCGGGCCGCCGGGCGGGCCCGCGTACGGGCCGGCTCGGCGGGCCTCCTCCACGGGCCGGGCCGGGTCACCGGCCGCCGGAAGGCCGGCGGAACGGGCGGAGCACCGGAGCGCGGGCAGGCCCGGGGGGCCCGGGGGGGCCGGTGTCCGAGCACGCGGGAACGGGGGCGCCGGGACGCCGGCCGGACGGTGCCGCGCGTGCCCCGCGCGCCGCGCACACGCCCCGGGGGCGGCACGGACGACCGTCACCCGGGGCGGCGGGCAGCGGGCAGCGGGCAGCGATCCGGCCGTACCCGAGGAGCCCGAACGAGCTCGTCCGGACGGGAGGCGCGGGCCGGCACCGGGACGCCCGGCTCGCGGACGGGCGGCGGCGGAGCTCCGGGCTCCGCCGCCGGGCGGGCGGCCTCAGACCCGGAGCAGCCGGCGCGCCGTCAGGGCCAGCGACAGTTCGACCACGTCCTGCGGGCTGCCGAGGGAGCTCCCGGTGAGCTGCTCGTAGCGGCGCAGCCGGTTGAGCACCGTGTTGCGGTGGCAGAACAGCCGGGTCGCGGCGCGCACGGCCGACCCCTGCGCGGCCAGCCACACGGTGAGCGTGTCCAGCATGATGTCCCGGTCGGAGGGCTCCAGTTCGAGGACGGGCCCCAGGACGCGCTCGGTCAGCGCGGCCCCGAGCTCCGGGGAGGAGATGACCATCGCGGCGGGCAGATGCTCCTCCAGCACCGCCACATCGCCGTCCCCTGCGGCGCAGCGCAGGGCGTTGGCGGCCAGCCTGCGCGCGTCCCCGACGGCGGCCAGGCCGCCGACCACGGAGCTGATCCCGGCCCGGCCGCCCGGTGGCGGTTTGATGCGGGCGGCGAGTGCGGCCGGGCTGCCGTCACCGACGAGGACGATGCCGTGGTCGGCGTCGGCCCCGGTGTGCCAGACGACGCTCATCCCGTCCGGGACGGACAGCGGCTCCCCTCCCCCGTACGCGGCCCGCCGACCGCCGGTGACCACGACGACGGCGTACCGGCCGTCCTCGGGCAGGCCGAGGGCGGCGGCCACCTCGGGCAGGTCGGAGATGCGGGTGGTGCCGTCGAGCAGGGCCTCGGTCATCAGCCGGCGCCGGTTCTCGCGGCGCCAGGTCAGCTCGCGTTCGACCTGGCGGTAGGCGTCGGACACCAGTCCGCAGTGCTCGTCGACGAAGTTCCACACGTCGGCGGCGACGTGGACGAGGAGGTGCGCGTCCTCCGGGTTCCGTTCGCTCGCCGCCTCGACCAGGCCCTGCCAGACGACCGAGCCGCCCAGCCGGAAGGCGTGCAGCACGGCGTCGAGCGGCATGCCCTGCTCGGCGCGCTCGGCCCCGATCCGCCAGGAGCACTGGCGGGCCGACTCGCGGGATTCCTTGGGGCGCAGCAGGGAGCCGACGTTGTGGCGGAGGGAGCCGTGGACCTCCTGCCACAGGTCGTCCGGGTCCGTGGTGGGGGCACGGTAGGCGGGCTCCTGCTCGCGGAGCAGGGTGACGACGCGGTCGGTCAGCAGGGGCAGTTGGTCGATGAGCACGCGGGCGGCGCGGTGCAGCACGGTGACCGCCTCGGCGCTCGCCCGCGACCGGACCGGCTCGTCCGCCGCGGGCAGTCCCGGCAGGGCCCGCACTCGGGCCCGTACGACTGGGTGCATCTCGGTCCTCCACGGGTGCGGGGGCCTGGGCGGGGGGCGGGCCGTGGCAACCGGCCCGCCCCCGGTGTTTCCGGGGTGGTGCGTCCTCTTCCTCCAAGGACATACCGTCCGGTCGGTCATTCGTCCATACCCATGCCCGCAACCGTGTCCGAATTGCGGCCCGGCCGCAGCGCCGCCTCGGTCCGCGACAGCCGCCCCGGCCGGCCCGTCCCCGCCCGGGCTCCACCCCGGTGAGCTGCGGCGGAGCCGGTCTCCGGGCCGGGAGCGGCCGGCCTCGCCACCCGGGGGACGGACCGGTCCCCGGGCATGTTTCCGGTCACGGCCCCGGCCGGGCCGCCCGTGCCCGCACCGGGCCGTTCGCGGTCCCGGCTCCGGGCCCGGCTGCCGGCCCGGCCGCGGCGAGCAGCCGGGGCAGTTCCACCCGGGATCTGATGCCGAGCGCGGCGAACACATTGCGCAGATGGTGGTCGACGGTGCGCGGGCTGACGGACAGCCGGAGCGCCACCTCGCGGTTGGTCGCCCCCTCCGCCACGCAGCGCGCGATCCGCAGCTGCTGCGGGGTGAGGAGCCCGGCGACGGCGGGGGCCTCGGCGGCCCGTCCGGCCTCGCCGGTGGCCCGCAGCTCGGCCCGCGCCTGCTCGGCCCAGGCCGCGGCGCCGCACCGCTCGAAGGAGACGAGCGCGTCGCGCAGATGGTCCCGGGCCGCTCCCGGGCGGCGCTTGCGGCGGAGCATCTTGCCGCGCAGCAGCTGGGTGCGGGCCCGCTGGAAATCACCGCCGGCCAGGTCGTGCAGTTCCAGGGCCCGGGCGAAGAGGGCGTCGGTCCCGGCGTCCGTCCCGGCCGCCGTCACGGCTCCGGTTCCGGCCGCCGTCCCGGCTCCCCTCCCGCCTCCCGTCCCGTCCTCCGGGCAGCCGCCGGTCACCGCCGGACCGGCCGGCTCCCCCGCCCCGGCCGTCCGGCAGGGCCGCGGTGCGGATACGGCGCCGGGGAGGGCGGAGACGGCCACCCGAGCCGCCGGCACCCCGTACCCGGCCGCCTCGGCCCCACCGGCCGCGCCCCCCGTACCGGTCACACCGGCCGCCGGCGCGCCTGCCGGGACGGCGCGCCGCCCGGTGCGGCCGGGCTCGCCCGCCGCCGGCTCCACCGCCAGCAGCGCGCGGCAGCGGGCGAGCTGCGCCGGGGTCTGCGGATCGGCCGTGTGCGCCGTCCAGATCTCGAACTCCGGCAGCACGGCTCGCGCCACGCCCGGCTCCCCCGCCAGCACCGCGGCCTCCACCAGGTCCGGTACGGCGATCATGCGCAGCGCGAAATGCCCGCGCCCGGCGCCGGTGCCCACGAGCGGGCGCAGCCGGACCAGGGCCTCGCGGGGCAGGCCCCGGCCCAGGTCCGCGAGGGCGAGCGACCACACGGCCAGCGTGGCGGCCACCCCGAGGCCGTGCGGGCCCGCGTTCTCGCCGGCCGCCCGCGCATGCTCCTCGCAGGCCGCCGCGTCACCGCGGAGGGCGGCGGTCATGGCCAGGGCCGCGTGGTGGTGCGCGGCGCAGTTCCGCTGACCCGCGCGGCCCGCGGCCTTCAGCCCTTCCAGGGCGTGGGCGTGGGCCCGGGTGTGACGGCCCGCGCGCAGCTCCGCGTAGACCAGGTGTTCCAAGGTCTGCGGGACGAGGGTGTCGAGTCCGCGGACGCGGGCGAGGGCCAGGGCACGGGTGTTGATCTCGCAGGCCGCGCCGACCTCGCCGAGCACCAGGGCCGCCACTCCGGCGCGGATGAGGCTCTCGTGCTCCTCGGCGCCCCGGCCCAGCCGGATCACCCGGCGCAGCGGCTCCTTTCCGTCGGTGAACCGGCCGCTCATCACCGCGCGCATCCCGTCGCAGTAGGCGTCGAGGAGGGCGCTCCCGGCCGGACCGTGCGGCTCCGGCCCGCGCCCGGACCGGGCGGCGGGCGCGCCCGTACGGGCGGGTGGGGCGGCGGGCGTCCGTACGCGGCGGTGGCCGGCGCCTCCGCCGCCCTCACCGGGGTCGTGCTCACCGCCGTCACCGCCGTCACCGCCGTCAGCGTCACCGGCGGCACAGGCCGCGGCCTCACGGTCATCCCCGGCCGTGCCGCCCGGGGAGGTCAGGGCCGTGGCGCGGCCGATGTCGGAGAGATAGCCGGTCACGTCGCCGTCGGCCCAGGCCGCCTCCGCCGCGTGCAGCAGGGCACGGCGGGCCCCCGGCCGGTCGTGCGGTTCCAGCAGCCGGGCCGCGTGCAGCAGGACCTCGCGGGCGTCGGTGACCACGCCGTCCCGCAGTTCGAGGATGCCGCGCACCAGTTCGGCCCGGCCCCGTACGGCTTCCCGGGCGGGCAGTTCGCGGCCCGCCGCGAGCAGGGAGCGCGCCCGGTGGGGACGGCCCGAGAGCCAGGCGTGCTCGGCCGCGGCGGCGAGCCGGGTGACCCGGGCGTCGGTGGAGACGGTGAGCTCGGCGGCCCGGGCCAGGGCGGCGGCCCGTTCGCCGTGGGCGTGGGCCGCGCCCGGGGCGGCTGCCGCGGCGGCGGCGAGCCGGTCGGCCAGCTCCGGGTCCGGCTGTTCGGTGGCGGCCGCCCGGTGCCGCAGGGCCCGCAGCCGGTACGCCTCGCCGCGCGCGGCCAGCACTCCGGCGAGCAGCGCGTGCGCGGCACGGCGGCGGGCCAGCGGTTCGCCGCCGTAGGCCACGCGGCGCAGCGTCGGGTGGGCGAAGCGGACCCGGTCACCCTCGGTCCGTACGACACCGGCCGTCTCGGCGGGCTCCAGGGCGGCCCCGGCGAGCCCGGCCCGGCGCGCCGCGCACAGCAGCAGATCGGCGCCGATGCCGGCCCCCTGGCCCGCGCATTCGTGCGCGGCGGCGGCCAGCAGGAGCAGCAGCCGGGTATCGGGCGGCAGCGCCCGGAGCCGCGCGGCGCCGTCGCGCAGCAGCGGCCCGTCGGCGGGCAGCGGCTCCGGCAGCGGGGCGGCCCCGGCCAGCTGGGCCGGGGTCAGGCCGGCCACCAGGTCGGTGAGCAGGCTGGGATTGCCGCAGCCTTCGTGGAGCAGCGCCTCCCGTACGGCGGGCGCGGCGTCACCGGGCAGCAGGTCGTCGAGCAGGGCCAGGGCGTCGGGCTCGGCCAGGGGTGCCGGTGAGAGGGCCGGAACACCGGCGAACTCCGGTTCGCCCGCCCGCCCCTGCTCCACGCTCAGCAGCAGAGCGACGGGCGGGCCGCCGTCGAGGCGGCGCGCGGTGAACCCCAGGACGGCGCGCGAGTCGGGGTCGAGCAGATGGGCGTCGTCGACGCAGACGAGGAGCGGCCCGCGGCGTGTCAGCTCCCCGAGCCGGGCGAGGAGGGCGTCCGCGACCGCACCGGTGCCGGGGCCGGTGCCCGAGCAGGCGCTCGCGGCGGCACCGGCTGCGGCACCGGCGGGCCGGCCGGGGCGGAGCGCGGGCGCGCGTGCACCGGCCGGCCCGTCCGCGGCCTGCGGCGGCACGGCGGAAGGGTTCTCGGCCGTGTCCCGCCACACGCCGCCCGGGAATCCGCTCGCCGGGACCCGGTCCCCGCCTCGGACGGACTCCGTGCCCCGGGCCGCCGCGACGCCCCGGCCCGGACCTGCACCACCTTCGTGTTCCGGCCCGGGGCCGCCGCCCGGAGCCACCGCCGCGCCAGCGGCAACCGCCGCACCTCGCCCGGCCGTTGCGCCCCGAACGGTCTCCCGCGGGGCCGACACCGCCGTGTCGGGGGCAGCCGTCGTGGCGGGGGCAGCCGTCGTGTCCGGAGCCGCCGCGGCGCCCCGGGCGGCCGCCGTGTCCTGCGGGACCGGGCGGGCCAGGCGCAGCGCCTCGGCGAGGGGCGCGGTGCGCGGTGTGACCGCGGGGAGGAGGGACGCCGCCGGGGTCAGCAGGGCGTGCAGACCGCTGTAGGGGATGTGCTGTTCCGCGGCCACCGCCCGGATACGGAGCACGGTGGCCACGCACCCGCCGGTGAGCCCCGGCGCGTGCTCCGGCGCGCGTCCCGGAGCGGACCGCCCCGACGTCCCCGAGGCGTGCGCCGCCACCCGGTCGAGCAGGGCGCTGCGGCCGAGCCCCGGCTCGGCCACGAGCAGCAGCGCTCCACCGGTCCCTCGCTGTGCCGCCTCCAGCAGCGCGCCCAGGGCCCGGAGTTCGGCCCGCCGTCCGTGCAGGCGCCGCGGCGGTCGTCCCGGTGCCCTGCCGCCGTGCTCTTGGTTCACCGATCTCATCAGGAACTCCTCGTGTGAATCCCCCGGTGCGGATCCCCCCGGTGTGCGCCCCCTGGAACCGGCCGACCGTTCATCCGTTCCCCTGCCGGCCCCGTTCCTCCGCCCCCGCGCCGGCTCCGTTCCTCGGCTCCCCCTGCTTCTCTGCGCCTCTGCGTCTCTGCGTCTCTGCGTCTCTGCGTCTCTGCTCCTCCGCCGGTCCGGGCGTTCCCACGGCCCGGCCGGTCCGCTCAGCACGGTCAGTCTGGTCAGTCCGGTCAGTCCGGCAGCATCACCGCCCGTCCGGCGGTCGTCCCGTCCGCGAGCCGCTGCAAGCCGTCGGCGACGTCCGGCAGCCGCAGCCGCTCCCCGAGGAGCGGGGTCACCACGCCCCGGTCGGCGAGCGCCGTCAGTTCCCGGTGTGCGCGCAGCACTTCGGGGCGGCTCCGCCGGGCGTACAGGCCCCAGTGCAGGCCGAGGATGGTGTAGTTGCCGAGCAGCGCCCGGCTGAGGTTCGGCCGGGGCACGACACCGCTGGCGAAGCCGACGACCACGATGCGTCCCTCGAAGGCCATGCAGCGCGCCGAACCGCTGTACGCGCTGCCGCCCACCGGGTCGTAGACGACGTCCGCGCCGCGCCCGGCGGTGACCTCCAGGGCGACGTCGGCGAAGTCCTCGCGGTGCCGGTCCACGACCACGTCCGCGCCGAGCCGGCGTGCGAGTCCGGCCTTCTCGGGGCCGCCCACCACGCCGATGACGGTGGCCCCGGCCGCCTTGCCGAGCTGGACGGCGGCGCTGCCGACACCGCCCGCCGCGGCGTGCACCAGCAGCGTCTCCCCGGGCTGCAGCGCGGCCCGCCGGTGCAGCCCGAACCAGCCCGTCTGGTAGCTGATGTAGAACGCGGCGGCCGCCGTGTCGTCGAGGGCGGCGGGGGCCGGGAGTGCGGAGTCGGCCTCCATGAGCGTCCGTTCGGCGAAGGCGCCGTGCGGGAGCGCGGAGAGTCCGACGACCCGTTCGCCGACGGCCGGGGTGGTCACGCCCTCGCCGGTCCCGATCACCTCTCCGCAGACCTCCAGGCCAGGGGTGAACGGCAGCGGCGGCTTGAGCTGGTACTGCCCGCGGCACAGCAGGGCGTCGGGGAAGTTCACCGCCGCCGCGAGCACCCGGACGAGGATCCGGCCGGGGCCCGGCACCGGATCCTCGACGTCCTCCAGGCGCAGTGCGGCGACGGGTTCCCCCGGTTCGTGGACCTGCCAGGCACGCAAGGGCCCTCCTCGTATGGCCGGATCGGGCCGTCACGACACCACGGGCGCGGAACCGCGGTCCATGGCCGGGGACGAGATCGGGGCGGGCTCCCAGAAGCGGTATGCGCCCCGTTGTGCGAGCCCACAGCGGGGGCGTGCCGGGCCCGCCGCGCGCCGGGCACCCGCCACCGGCCGTACCGGTGTCCCGACCGGCGCCCGGAGCCGCTTCGGGAGCGTCCGGCGGGCCGGCGCCGTCTGGGCGGCCGTCCAGACCGGCCGGCGCCCCGCTGTGCCCAGGGCACAAGAGGCTCGCCCCGCCGCGCCGCCCGCGGTTACGGTCGGCCCGGCCGGTGCCCCGGACCTCGCTTGGCGCCCCGGACCGTGGATCCCGGCGGCGGAGCCGGGCCCGGAACCACGGTCCCCGGACACCGCCGCCCACACCGCACCCGCATCCGCATCCGCACCCGCACCCGCACCCGCACCCGCACCGACATCCACACCGACACCGACACCGACACGACGGGACGACGGCATGACACAGCAGGCATCGGCCGGCAGCGGAGACCCGGCCGGCCCGGAGGGATATCCGCGCGGAACCGCCCACCGGTTCACCGCCGCCGACGGCACGCCCCTCACCTACCACGTTTACGGCGCGGACACCGCCGTCCCGGGCACCCCGCCCGTGGTGCTGCACCACGGCTTCGTCGCGGACACCTTCGTCAACTGGGTGGCGCCGGGCATCGTCGGCGAGCTCACCGCCCGTGGCCACCGCGTCGTGGGCATCGACGCCCGCGGCCACGGGCGGTCCGGCAAGCCGCACGACCCGGCCGCCTACGGCGAGGCCGTGATGGCCCGCGACCTCCGCAGGCTTCTCGACCTCCTGGGCGCCGAGCGGGTGCACCTCGCCGGCTACTCGATGGGCGCCGTCGTCTCCCTGCTCGCGGCCGCCGGGGACGAGCGCGTGACACGCCTGGTGGTGGGCGGCGTGGGCGCCGGGGTCGTGGAGGTCGGCGGCCTGGACACCCGCGCCCTGCCGACGGGTTCGGTGATCGCCGCGCTCACCGCGGAGGACCCCTCCACCGTGGCGGCGGAGGCCGCCGGCTTCCGCGCCCTGGCCGACGCGGTCGGCGCGGACCGCGCCGCCCTCGCCGCCCACGCCGCCGCCGTTCACCGGGCACCGATGCCGCTCACCGAGGTCACGGCCTCTACGCTGGTGATCGCCGGGGACGAGGACCCGCTGGCCGTACGGCCGGCGGTGCTGGCGGACGCCATACCGGGCGCCCGGCTGCACACCGTCCCCGGAGACCATCTGACGGCCGTCCGCGACCCCGGATTCGTCTCGGCCATCGCCGGCTTCTTCGCCGGAAGCTGACGGGGCCGGACGGGGCGGCGGGCGGTATGGACGGCCGCTGAAGCGGTCATACGGAACAAGACAGACAGACGCCTTACCCAGAGCCCAGGAGGCAGCCAGTGGCGGACCGGACGGAAAACCGGATCGTGGTGGGAGTGGACGGCTCGGAGCCCTCCCGGGAGGCCCTGCGCTGGGCCGTCCGGCAGGCGGAGCTCACGGGCGCCGAGGTGGACGCGATCATGTCCTGGGAGTGGCCGGGCTATGTCACCTGGGGCGGGATGATGCCGCCGACCGCCCCCACCGACGCGACCCTGGAGGAGAGCGCGCAGCAGACCCTGCTGACCGCCGTCGAGGAGGCGGTCGGGAAGGAGCCGCCGGTGCGGGTCCGCGCACTCACCCAGGCGGGCGGGCCGGTGCAGGTGCTCCTGGAGGCGGCCCGCGGCGCGTCACTGCTGGTGGTCGGCAGCCGCGGGCTGGGCGGCTTCAAGGGCGCCCTGCTCGGTTCGGTGAGCCAGCACGTCACCCACCACGCTCCGTGCACGGTCGTGATCGTGCGGGCGCCCTCCGACGACCGCGAGGGCTGAGCTCCGCCGGATCCCCGTTCCGGAAATTCCGCCGACCGGGTGGCGAGGGGAGAAAAAGGGCGGCAGGATTCCCCCGAACCCGGAAAACTAACCGGAATGCGGCCGTGTGTACGGGAACCTCAGGGGCACAAGCTTCCATGGAGGTTGATAAACATGGTTCCGCTTCTACTCGTTCTCCTTCTGGCCCTGCTCCTTTTCGGGGCGGGATTCGCACTCGAAGCACTGTGGTGGATCGCGGTGATCGTGCTGGTTCTCTGGCTCGTGGGCTTCTTCGTCCGGCCCGCGGGTGCGGGCGGCCGGCGAGGCCGCTGGTACCGCTGGTAGAACCGGGGTTCACCTCGACTGAGAAGAATCAGGGGATGGCTCAGGGGCCGACCGGATATTCCGGTCGGCCCCTCTGTCGTCCCCGCCATCCCCGCCGTCCCCGCCGTCCCCGCCGCTTTCACCGCCTTCACCGCCTTCACCGCCTGCGCCGTATTCTCCGGACTCCTTCCCGGAACGACCGATCCGTTCCCCCCGGGAAAGGCGGGCGCAAAGACAACAAAGACAAAGGGCTGAGCGGCGGTGCGCACAAAAACGGGGATGTGGCGCCCAAAACGGCTGTGCCGACCGGATCGGTCCGGTCGGCACAGCCGGGAAGAGTGCGGAAAGCCCGGGAGGCTTTACCAAGTGGCGGCGGGAACCGCCGGGTTCACGCCTGGTTCGGGACGAGCCCGGCGCGCAGCTCGCGGAGCGTGCGGGAGAGCAGCCGTGAGACGTGCATCTGCGAGATGCCCAGCTCGGCGCCGATCTCCGACTGCGTCATCTCCTGGCCGAAGCGCAGCTCCAGGATGGTGCGGTCGCGCTCGCCCAGGTTCTCCAGCAGCGGCTTCAGGGCGTGCAGGTTCTCGATGGTCTCCAGCGCGGGGTCCACGTCGCCGAGCAGGTCGGCCAGGGTGTTGCCGCGGGAGTTCTCCCCGCCGTCCTCGACCGGCATGTCCAACGAGCCGGCGGCGTAGCCGTTGCTCGCGACGATGCCCTCGAGCACCTCGTCGACCGTCCGGTTCAGGTGCTTGGCCAGCTCCTCGGGGGTCGGGGAGCGGTCCAGCCGCTGCGACAGCTCGTCATTGGCCTTCGCCAGCTCGATCCGCAGCTCCTGCAGCCGGCGCGGAACGTGCACGGACCAGCTGGTGTCGCGGAAGAACCGCTTGATCTCGCCGACGATGTAGGGCACGGCGAAGGTGGTGAACTCGACCTCGCGGCTCAGGTCGAACCGGTCGATCGCCTTGATCAGCCCAATGGTGCCGACCTGGACGATGTCCTCCATCTCGTCCGAGCGGTTGCGGAAGCGGCGGGCCGCGAACCGGACCAGGGAGAGGTTCAGCTCGATCAGGGAGTTGCGCGCGTACTGGTACTCGTGCGTCCCCTCTTCCAGCTCGGCGAGCCGGTCGAAGAACAGCTTGGACAGCTCCCGGGCATCCTGGGGCGCGACCTTGGTCGGGTCCTCGATCCAGGGCAGTTCCCCCACGGTCGCCGCGGCGCCGGCTTCCGACTCGATCTCCGAGACCGCCATCGAAACCGTGCTTGCCGTGGTGTCCATAGTGGCCTCCATGCTCGTCTTGCTCGTCCATCCGGGGGTGAAGGGGCGTCTACCCCGGCCCATTCGTCCTACACACCCGCACTCCTGCCCTTCTTTCCGGATCTCATGACAGGCCCCGGGAGACCGGGCACCGGAGGTGCCGGAACAGCCATGCGTTTGTCGCTCTGCGTAGCGGTAAGGCGGAGGCCATGGCTGAGAACAAGGACGTATCCAACCAGAACGGCAAGAAGACGAACGCGGGCGGACGGGCGGGAGGCGCCAAGTCCGCCGCGGCGACCACGACCGAGAAGGCGGGAACGCAGGCCACGAACGCCGCGAACGGTACGCGGGCCGCCGCGACCAGCACCGAGAAAGCGGGCAAGGCCGCCCGGGACAACGCCGGGCAGGCCACCGACAAGACGGGTGAGCAGGCCCGCTCCGGTGCCAACGGCATGGTGAAGATGGCCGACAGCCCCGCCGCCAAGGCCGCTGCCGCGAAGGCGGCCGCGGCGAAAACCGCGGTCGGCGGTCTCGCCACCAAGACCGCGCAGGCGACCTCCGAGAAGGCGACCGCCACCGGGCAGGCCATGGCCGGCATGCCCAAGAAGGCCGCGGCGGTGGCCGGTACGGCCTGGCTCGCCGTCAAGGCCCGCAAGGCGATCGCCGCCGGGGCGGCCGGGGCCGGTGCCGCCGCGGTGGCCGGTGCCGGGGTGCTCGTCGCGCGCCGTCGCGCGGCCCGCAGGCGCGGCCCGCTGGCCCGGCTGACCGGCGGCCGGCTGGGTGCCTGAGCCCGCCCCGTCCGCCCACCGGCCGTCCTCTCCCCGAGCCGGCCCCGGCCCGCCCATCCGCGGCGGCCCGGGGCCGGTTTCGTCTCCGGGGCCGGTCCCCGCCGGGTCCCCGCCGGGTCCCGGACGGGCCGGGTTCGGCCGTGCTGTTCGCAGGGGCGCCGGGATTCGCGGGGCGTGGGCGTGGGCGCGTGCTCGTCGGCGGCCGGGACGATGACCACCGGAGGACGGACGGCGGGGACTCCGCTTCACGCGGCCCCGCGGCCCCGCGGCGCAGCGCTGCCGCCCGCCGTCGCTCCGGTCTCCGTCACAGAACGTCACAAGCGAAGTAACCGCCGAAAGTGACCGCCCCGGCTCACCCGCGCCCCCGGGCCCGTAACGGGGGTCACACGCCGGCCGCCTCCCGCACCCGCTCGGCCGCGCCCTTGTCGAGCGCGACGCGTACCAGGCCCGCCGCGAGCCTCGGCAGGTCCTCCTCGCCGACGAGGCGCGCGAGGGCGCCGGGCGAGTCCGGCAGACCGAGCCGCGCGGCGCCGTCCAGCGCCTTGCCGTCGATATGGGGCCGGACCTCGGGCCAGACGCCCTGCACCTCCCGGAGGAAGATGTCCGCCCCGGCCGGGCCGATGCCGGGGGCCTCCTGCAGCAGTTCCCTCTCGGCGGCCGTCTCGTCGGCCCCGTCGCCGTCCGCCCGCCGCCGCGCCTCCTCGCGCATCCGCCGCAGGTCGCCGCGGTACTTCTCCAGCACCAGTCCGGCGCCGTCGCCGAGCTGGGTGGCCGTCCGCTCGTCATAGCGCCGGTAGTGGCCCTTGCCCAGCGCGTCCACCCGCTCCTGCCAGCTCGCGTCCGCCATCCGGCGCGGGGTGCGCATCCCGTCCTCGAAGAGCGCGCGGGCGGCGGCCACCGCGACGTCGGCGCGGATCCGCGCGGACAGCAGATGGGACAGCACCATCAGCTGGTAGAGCGGCTGGGGCGCGTCCTTCAGCCGGACCCCGGCCTCCTCCGCGTATGTCCGCCCCTCCTCCTGAACCAGGGCCCGGACCAGCGCTTTCTCCCGTCCGCGCCCGGCCTTGCCGCCCTGTCCCGTCTTCCCGTTGGCACCGCTCATGCCGGCATCACCGTCCACTCCGCTGGTCAGAGCGCGGCCGGGAGGCCGCCTTGCCTCGCCTGCCTCGGTTGCCGCGCTTGCCCGCACGAGTGCCCACGACCGCGCGGGCCACGCCCCGGCCGTCCGTCCTCCGCCGGGTGCTCACGGCGCGGTGGCGGATGCGGCCGGGGTACGGGCGACGCAGGCGGTTCCAGGGGCGGCCCGGCGGAGGCGGTGACGGAGGCGGTGACGAAGCCCTCCCCGCGACCCGGGAGGCCGGCTGCCCCGGTACCCACAGGCGCCGCACGGCGGATGCCCGCGTTCCCGGAGGGCCGGGGGCCCGGCCCTCCGGGCCCGTACGGCACCGGCCGGCGGCATCGCCGCCGCCCCGCCGTACGGGCCGCACCGGAGCGTCAGGCCCGGGGCGGGGCGCCCGGCCGACGGCCGGGACCACGGGCCAGGGAGTATCCGGCCGCGGTGGTGAACGCCGCGAGCAGGCCCCCGGCGGCGGTCCAGATCCAGCGGTCCGTCCACCATCCGGAGGACCAGCCGTCCTCGGGCGCCCCGGCGGCCTGCGCCGTCTCCTCCTGCTCCTCCTGCTCCTCCTGTGCGGAGTCCCGGTCCTCCCGGTCCTCCCGGTCCGGCCCGGTGACGGTCAGCGGGACGAGCGGCGTGGAGAGCTTCCCGTCCACGGCATGGGCGCCGCCCGCGTCCTCCGAGGTGGCCTCGATCTCCGCCCGCACCGGCAGTCCGAGGTCCCGCTGCGGCAGATCGACAACCGTCAGCCGGATGTAGTAACTGCCCGGCAGGGGGGCGTCGCTCCACGGCTCCGCCCACGCCCGCACGGTCCGCAGGGTGCAGGCCAGCTGCACCGAGGCGGCGTCCGCCGGGACCGACCTGGTCTGGCTGCCGTGGACGCACGCCTGGCGGCGGCGCAGCCCGTCGTGGACGTCGATCCGCCAGCGGGACGCCCCCTGGCGGCCGGCGGACTCGGGCAGCTTCACGGTGGCCGTCACGGTGACCCGCTGCCCGGCGTCGGCGGGGAAGACCCAGTAGAAGTAGTCACCCGCCGATCCCTCGGCCGCGGCCCGCTCGCCCTGCCGGATCGCCGTGGCCAGCCGGAAGGTGGTGCCCGCCGCCGTCGGCGCCCCGTCCTCCCCGCCGGTCCCCGGACTCGCGGACGGGTCGTCGGCCATGGCCGTCCCCGCCGTGGTGAGGAGGGCGGCCCCGGCCAGTACGGCACCGGCCAGGGCGCGCAGCGCTCTCGTCCTCCGCATCAGCTGCTCCTCCCGAGGTCGGTACGGCGGCGTGCGACCAGGCCCCACAGCAGCCCGGCCGCCAGGCCGGTGAGCGCGAGAACGCCCAGCAGCCACAGCCCCCGGCCGAGACCGAAGGCGGCGGGGTCGGCCGCCTCGTCGGAACCGTCCACGAGATCGACGGTCAGTTCGAGGGGCAGGCCCGGTGTGGTCTTCACCGAGGCGGGCGCCGAGAAGGAGTTGCTGACCCGCAGGCAGACGGTCTCACTCGCGGGCTTGCCGTCCCCGTCTGCGTCCCCGTCCGCTTCCGTGTCCTCCGGGATGGTCGTGGGATAGCGCAGCCCGGCCGAGATGACGTCCGTGCGCCCGTCGCCCGCCTCCGAGCCCCGGACGATCTCCCTGCCGTGCACGGTCACGGCCCGCAGCAGCACGCCGTAGTCGTTGTCGACCGCCCGGTCGGCGCCGATGCTCACCGAGGCGCGCAGCTCGCGGCCGGCCGGGACCTCCACCCGGTACCAGCGGTGCTCGCCGAACTCCTCCCGGTCGGTGTAGAGGCCCGGTTCGAGCGCGGGGGCCTCGGCGCACTCGTCCGCGCCCTCGGTGGGCACGGGGGTGACGACGGGGGCGGCCGCGCGGTCCACCAGCTGTTTCACCCGGCCGGACAGCTCCTCGGCGTGCTGGACGGAGGTGTAGGTGCCGCCGGTGGCCTCGGCGATGCAGACGAGCTGCCGCCGGGTCTTGGCGTCGGGGACCAGGCCGAGGGTGTCGATGGTGAGACCGATCCCCTTCGCCGCCAGCTCGCGCGCGACCTCGCAGGGGTCGAGCGGGGCGCAGGTGTCCTCGCCGTCGGTGATGAGCACGATCCGGCGGGTGGCGTCACCGCCCTCCAGATCGTCGGCGGCCTTCAGCAGCGCGGGGCCGATCGGCGTCCAGCCGGTGGGCGCCAGTGTGGCCACGGCGGTCTTCGCCTCGGTGCGGTCGAGCGGGCCGACGGGGTAGAGCAGCTCGGTGTCCTTGCAGCCGGTGCGCCGGTCGTCGCCGGGGTAGTTGGCGCCGAGGGTGCGGATGCCGAGCCGCACCTCGTCCGGGACCGCGTCCAGCACCTCGCCGAACGCCTGTTTCGCCGCCGCCATACGGGACCGGCCGTCGATGTCGCGTTCGCGCATGGAGCCGCTGACATCGAGTACCAGCTCGACCTTGGGGGCTTCTTTCTCCGCCGGTTCGTCCGCCGCCGCACCGGCCGGGGCGAACCCGGCAGCCAGGGCGGCGAGCACCCCGCACACCACGGCCGCCGGCCATCTTCTTCTGATCATCGCCGGATCCTACGAGGCGACGATCTCCACCCCCAACTCGGGTATGCCGCCCCCCGGTTGAGCACCGCACGTCCTCCGCCGCGCGCTCGCCGCAGAGACGCGGCGGTCTCCAGCTCACCGCACCCGGACCGCCCAGACGTAGTAACATGTACTACATGGAGACCACTGCTCGCGAGTTCAACCAGAAGTCCTCGCAAATCCTCGCCGCCGCGGCCCGCGGTGAGACCGTCACCGTCACGAAGAACGGCACCCCCGTCGCGCGGGTCGTCCCCATAAGCGACCTCGACATCCCCCCGTACCCCACCGATCCCATGGGAGAGATCGACCTGCCCGACCTCGGCCTTCCCGAGCTCACCGACGAGGAGATCGAGGACACGCTCAAGGGGATGGGCGCGTGACCCTGGTCGCCATCGCCGACACCAACGGCCTGTACCGCCTGCTCGACCCCGGGCTCGCCGGACACCAGGAGCACAAGAAGGCCCTGACGGCTATCAGCCACCTCATCGTCTCCCCCATGGTTCTGGCCGAACTGGACTACCTGATCACGGCGCGCGCAGGGGGCCGCAAAGCCCTGACCGCAGCCCGGTTCATCGAACGCAACGTGGCGACGCGCCGTTTCGAGGTGCCCTCTGCCGGCGAACACCTGAACACGGCGATCGCAGTCGCCGAGGGATACGCGGACGCCGACAACGGCAAAGGCATCGGCCTGACGGACGCGATGAACGTCGCCCTCGCCGCCGCCTATCGCACCGACGCCGTCTTCACCACCGACCGCCACTTCCGCATGGTCCGCCCCTTGACCGGCCATCCGGCGTTCCGGCTCCTGCCCGACGATCTGTGAGTCACCGCCGGCAGGGGCGGACGCGGCGCCGTCGGCCGGGATCGGGACGTTCGTGGCGCGGCTGCCCGAGAGGCCGAAGGACTCTTCGTAGCTCTCCGCTCCCTGCCGGCTCCACCCCGGCCGGAGGGGACTCCGAGGGGACTCCGAGGGGATCCCTCCCGAGGCCGGGGACCGGGCGGGAGCGGGGCTCCCCGGTTCGCCGAGTGGGGCGGGTGGGACTCGAACCCACGACCGACGGATTATGAGTCCGCTGCTCTAACCGGCTGAGCTACCGCCCCTCACGGCGCGTCGCGCACATGTGTGCGCGCCGTCTGCCGCAGCATAGCCGCTCATACGATCTGCCGCCCGTACGGGCTGCGCTGGGCTGCCTGTGAGGACGATCTACGTCGCGCCGCGGTTCCACCCGCGGACGGCGCAAGAAAAAGGGCCCCGAACCGGGGCCCTCCTGCTGTGCTCGTGCGGTGCTCCCCCGACTGGACTCGAACCAGTAACCTGCCGGTTAACAGCCGGCTGCTCTGCCAATTGAGCTACAGGGGACTGCTCTGCTCGGTCCCGCCCGGACGGTTCTCCCGGGGGCGTTCCCTCGCTGCGAGCAATACATTAGCGCATGGCAGGGCGTGCTCCGAAATCCGTATTCGCATCAGCGCCCGGCGGCCGGGGCAGGCGCCCAGTACGCATCGAAGGAAGGTGGAAGCCATGCGGTACCGGCTCACGTTCATGACCGGACTGGCCGTCGGTTACGTCCTCGGCTCCCGGGCCGGTAGGGAGCGCTACGAACAGCTGCGCAGGATGGCGCGGCAGGCGGCGCAGAACCCGGCAGTCCGCAACGCGGCCGAGTCCGCCGCCCAGAGCGGCCGCCAAGCCGCCTCCAAGGCGGCCGTGACGGTCGACAGCAAGTTCGGCGACCGCCTGCCGGGCCCGGTCTCGGAGCGGGTGCGCTCGCTCCGGGAGCAGCGGGGCGGGACGGCCGCTTCGGCGGTGGAGGACGGCTGGGGCACCTGACCCCTCACCGGGGCGGCCGCTGCCGCGCGGGGCGGACTCCTCCGCCTCGCGCGGTGGCGGCCTTTCTTCTGGGCCCGCTCCTCTTGCCGGCCCGCCCCGGCCGGCGCCGCGCGGGGTGCGCTCCGGGCCGGGGGTGGCGGGCCGGGTGGCGCCGACAGGTGGTGGTCACAGCGGTAGGGCATCATCTGGAGCCATGGGGATCGTTGCCGGATTGGACAGTTCGTCCGACTACACACGGATCGTCGTCTGCGACAGCGGCACCGGTGCCGTCATCAGACAGGGGTACGCGCCGCATCCCGGTGACGGCTACGCCGGGGCGGGCGGGAAGCGGACCGAGATCGATCCCCAGTCCTGGCTGGTGTCGCTGGGCGAGGCGGCGGCGGGCGGTGTGCTCGAAGGTGTCCAGGCCATCGGGGTCTCCGCCCAGCAGCACACCCTGCTGACGCTGGACGCCGCCGGAGAGCTCGTCCGGCCGGCCCTGCTCGGCAACGACAAGCGCGCCCAGGCCGCGGCCGCCGATCTGGTGGACGCCCTCGGCGGCCGCGCCGCGTGGGCGGAGGCCGTCGGCTCCGTACCGGAGGCGGCGCAGCCCGTGGCGAAACTGCGCTGGCTGGCGCGGAACGAACCGGAGTCCGCGGCCCGGACGGCCACCATTCTCCAGCCGCACGACTGGCTGGTCTGGCAGCTGATGGGGCGGCCGCCGCGCAAGACGACCGACCGGGGCGGCGCCTCCGGCACCGGCTACTGGTCGGCCGCCACCGGCGCCTACCGGCCGGACCTGGTCGAACTGGCGCTCAGACGGCAGGTCGAACTGCCGGACGTCCTGGGCCCGGCCGAGGCCGCCGGCTACACCCCCGAAGGGCTGCTGATCTCCCCCGGGACGGGCGAGACGATGGCGGCGTCGTTCGGGCTGGGCGTCGGGCTCGGGGACGCGGTGGTGTCCCTGGGGGCCTCCGGGTCGATCTTCGCCGTCCACCACGAGGCGCTGGTGGACCCGACGGGGACGATCACCTCCTTCGCCGACGCGACGGGGATGCATCTCCCGGTGGTGCACGTCTCGAACGCGGCCCGCGTCCTGCGCGGCACCGCCGAGCTGCTGGGCACCGACCCCGAGGGGCTCTCCCTGCTGGCGCTGAAGTCGACGCCCGGCTCGCACGGACTGGTGCTGCTGCCGTATCTGGAGGGCGAGCGCACGCCGTATCTTCCGCACACCGCCGGCACGCTGTCCGGGCTGCGCCGGGAGAGCATGAAGCCGGAGCACCTGGCGCGCGCCGCGTTCGAGGGGATGCTCTGCGGGATCTCCGACGCGCTGGACGTGCTGCGCGGGCGGGGCGTCCAGGTACGGCGGGTCTTCCTGCTCGGCTCCGCCGCGGCGCTGCCCGCCGTCCAGGCCATGGCCCCGGCGCTGCTGGGCGCCCGGATCGTCATACCGCAGCCTGCGGACTACGCGGCGCTGGGCGCGGCCCGGCAGGCGGCCTGGGCGCTCGGGGTGGCACAGGGCACGCTGTCGCCGCAGGAGCCGCCGCAGTGGCAGGGTGCCGCGGCGGAGGTGCTCGACCCGGGCGACGACCTGGCGGTCGGCCAGGCCGTGCGGCAGCAGTACGCGGCGGTGCGGGAGCAGACCTATCCGGGAGCGTTCGGCCCGTCCGGGCCCGCGTACTGAGGCCCGTCCGGGAGCGGCGGGCCGGGCGGAGGGCTGCTCCGGCGGACGGGGCGGCCGGCCGCTCGCCGGGGGCGCCCGCCCCGCGTACTGACGAGGCGTCCTCCGCCGCCCGGTGCCGCCGACCGCCTGTCGCTCACCGTTCGCCGCAGGGGCCCGGCCGTGGTGATCGGGTTGTCCGGGGTTGGGCGGGGTCGGTATGTTCCGGGGCCTCTGGTGAACCGCGCGCGGCTGGTGCGTGGTGGGGCGGGCGGGAGGACGAGCGTGGCATCCGGGACTCCGGCCGGGGATCGGCCCGGCGACAGCGAGGACGACTTCTACGACGACGGGGACGAGCGCGACAGCGGCATCCGCGAGAAGGGCCCGGCGGACACCTCGGGTGAGATCGATGACACCGGCACCCCGGACGTCCCCGGCAGCGGCGAGTAGCGACGGATCCCCGTGACGGTCTTCACCGCCTCGGTGGCGGTCGTGGTCTTCGTCCTGCTGGTGATTCCCGGGATGGTCCACGAGTTCGCCCGGGAGCGGGTCGGCCGGTCCTACCCGGAGACCGCGTTCCGCGAGGCCTCCAGAATCCTGGTGGCCGGCGCTTTCTTCACCACGGTCTCGCTGTGCCTGCTCGCCCTGCTGGGCACTGCCCGGCAGGGACTGCTGCCGGACGCGGGCGCGTGGCTGGCCCGTCCGGCCGGACCGGACGGCTACCCCGCCCGGCACCTCCCCGTCATCGCCCGGACGGTGCTCCTCCATGTGGCGCTGGCGTGCGTGCTGGCCTGGGCGGCGGGGCGGCTGGGGCACCGGCCGTCCCGCTCGCGCTACCACCCGGTGCATCCCTGGCGGCTGGTGTTCGACAAGGACCTGCCGGACGACCGGGTTCCCTATGTGTCCGTCCGGCTGCAGGACGGCACCCGGGTGTCGGGCTACGTCCGGCACTGGCCGGCCGCCTCGGCCGATCCGGCGGACGCCGTGCTGGTGCTGTGGAAGCCCAAACTGACGGTGAAGCCCAAGGGGGGCGCGGTGATTCCGCTGGACGACTGGGACCGGGTGGTCGTACGGCTCGATCAGTCGGCGTATCTGCAGGTCGCCTACCGGCCGGTGGCCGTGTCCCCTTCGGCGGCGGCCGTCCCCTCCCCGTCGGCGGCTGGTTCTCCGCCGGTCCGGCCGCCGAACGCCAGGCCGCCCGGGCCTCCCCCGCGGGCGTTACCGCCGCCTCCCGCCGCGCCACCGCCTCCCGCCGCGCCGCCCCCGCCGTCCGCCGCACCGCCGGTCGTACCGGCACCGCCCACCATCCCGCCGCGCCCCACCATCCCGCCGCGCCCCGCCGCTCCGCCCCGGCCCGGCGAGCCGCCCGCCGCGACCGCGGAGGCGGGACCGTGACGGGGGCGGAGGTGACGCCCGGCGAGGCCGGGGCCTTCCTCGACCGGGTGTACGCGGCACCGGACTGGCCCGCCACCTGCCGCCTGGCCGTCTCGGACGGCATTCCCGTGCTGGAGACGGCCGTCGCGCTGCTGGACCGGTGGCTGGCCGACCCCGGACTGGCCGAGCGGCAGCGGCACTTCGAGCACCACCACGTCCTCGGCCGGGTCCTCGCCGTCGGTGCCGGTGAGGCGGCCCGCGAGACCGATGCCTTCAATCCGGTGGGGCACTTCGCCATCGCCGATCTCACACGCCGTCTGAAGGAAGCCGCGTCGGCGGGTGACCGGGTGGTGTACGCCTCGGACCTCGGCGTATGGCTCGTCCAGCGTTTCGACGCGCTCGGTGCCGGTGCCGACCTCGACCGGGCGCGGCGGGTCCTCACCGCCGTCCGCGACGCCGCTCCGGCCGCCCCGCACGCGGCCGGGGAGCTGCTGCGCGCTCTGGCCCGTACCGAGATCCGGCTCTTCCGGTCGCGCCGGGACCACGGCGCGCTCGACCGCGCCATCGGCACGCTCACCGACGCCCTCGCCACCGCGCCCGACGGGGAGGACCGCGCGGTCACCCTGCTGGCGCGGGGCAACGCGCTCGGCGACCGCTATCCGTGGCAGGGCGATCCCGGTGATCTGCGCGCGGCGGCGGAGGACTACGAGACGGCGTGGCCCGCGGCGGCGGGCGACCCGGACCTGCGGCACCGCATTCTGGGCAACCATCTCGTGCTCCTGCACGACCTGTACCGGTTCACGGGGGACGAGACGGCGCGAGCCCGCGCCGAGGAGCTCCGGGCCCGCGCGGAGGCGGAGCCGGCGGACGGGACTGCGGATTCCACCGGGTCGCCGGACGGAGCGGGGGACGCCGGAAGTCCGGCGGACACCGGAAGTCCGGCGGACGCCGCCGTCGAGGCGGTGCAGGCCGCGATGACCGAGGAGGACTGCACACGGGCCGTCACCGTGCTGCGGGCCGAGCTCGGCCGGCTGCCGCGCCACTGTCCGCGCCGTGCCTCCCACGCCCACGACCTGTCCGCTCTGCTGCTGCGCCAGTGGCGGCAGACACAGCGGCCCGAGCTGATGCACGAGGCCGTGGCGGCGGCCGGTGACGCGGTACGGGCCGGGGCCGGCACCAGCGACGAGTGGGCCTTCCGCTACCAGTACGCGGAGAGCCTGCGCGAGCGCTCGTACCTCACCGGGGCCTTGGAGGACCTGCGGGAGGGACGGCGGGTGCTGTTCACCGCCGCGGAGACGCTCCCGGAGAGCTCGCCGGAGCGGGCCTCGCTCCTCGGGGCCGTGTCGGGCAGCCATCTGTCCGAGTACCAGCGCGGGGGCGACCGGGCCGAGCTGCGCGCGGCCGAGGCGGCGGCCCGCAGGCAGCTCGGTCTGCTGCCAGAGCGGCACGCCGAGCGCGCCCTGGCGATGGCCTCCCTGGCCAACCTGCTGCGGGCACGGCACCGGGCCACCGACGACCCGGCCGACCTGGAAGAGGCGCTGTCCCTGAACACCGGGGCGCTGGAGTTCCCCAACACCGACGAGGACGAACGGGAGCGGATGCTCTCGGACCGCGCCGACATCCTCCTCAGCCTGCACCACCTGGGCGCGGGCGGGGACGGCGACGCGGGCGGGGACGGCGACGACGGTTACTTGTCCAGGGTGGAGGAGATCACGCGGGCCCTGGCGGAGTCCTCCCCGCGCGAGGAGATCCGCCGCTCGGCCCGGATCACGCTGGTGGAGGCGCTGGGCTCCCGGGTCGGGGAGGGCGACGGGGCGGCGGCCCGCGAGCTGATCGGGCACGGCCGCGAACTGCTGCGCGCCGGGCTCGGGGTGATGAGCCTTCCGTCGCTGATGGCACATATGGCGGCGTCCTGGCTCACCGTCTCGGACGGCGCGGGGACGCGGCGGGCCCGGGTGCGGGCCCGCCGGCGCGGTCACGCGTACTACCGCGACGCCATCCGGCTGGGGCACTCCGTCACCCCGAGCACCGCCTTCCGTGCGGCGCTGGATCTGGCCGTCCGGTCGGCGGAGCGCGGGCACTGGGAAACCGCCGCGGCGTCCGCGCGGCAGGCGGTGGAGAGCGCCGGCCGGCTGCTGGCGGAGCAGCGGACCGACGCCGACCGGGAGAGCCGGCTCCGCCGGGTCACGGCCGCGTACGGGCTGGCCGGGTACGCGCTGGCCCGTCTCGACCGGCCCGCCGAGGCGGCCGCCGTACTGGAGCGCGGGCGGGCCCTGCGGCTGCGCTCCGCGCTGCTGACGCACGAGAGCGTCGACCGGCGGGCCCGCGCGGCCGGTGCGGGCGGGGCCGCGGACGAGTTGCGGGAGGTGCGGGCGCGGCTCGCCGGCCTCGCGGAGACCCGAGACGACCCGTTCGCCGGGCTGCGCGGCGCGGAGGAACACCGCCGGGACCGGGCCCGGCTGGCCGGGCTGCTGCGCCAGATCGGTACGGCCGCCGGCATGCCGCCACCGGAGCCGGGGATCGGGAGCGGGGAGACCGCGCCGCTCCCCCCGCTCCCCGAGGGCAGCGCACTCGTCCATGTGCAGACCACCGATTTCGGCACCGCGCTGATCGCCCTCCGCGCGGGGCGGTACACCGCCCGCGCCCTGCCGGAGCTCCGTTCCGCCGAGCTGCTGGCCGTACTGGAGCCCTATGTCGCGGCCTACCGGGACCGCCGCGACGAGCCCGCCGAGGAGTCGCACCGCCGGTGGCGCCGGCAGCTCAACGCGCTGTGTGGCTGGGCCGGAAGAGCGCTCGTCGGGCCGCTGGCCGAGCTGGTGGGCGACGCGGCGGAGGTGATCGTGGTGCCCGGCGGTCTGTGGTCCCTGGTCCCCCTGCACGCGGCGGTGGTGCCCGCACCGTCCGGTGGCCGTACGCCCGCCGCGCGGAGGCTGCTCCTCCGGTACGTGCCGACCGCCGCGACCCTGTTCCGGCCGCTGGACGACGGTACGGAAGGCGACGGCTCGGGCGTCGTGTTCGTCGACGACCCCTCCGCCGGAACGCCGGACGCCCTCCGGGCCGGGGAGTCCGAACGCGCGGCCGTGCTCGGCGCCTTCCCCCGGTGCCGCACGCTCGCGGGGGCCCAGGCGCGGCATGCGGCGGTGCGCTCGGCCCTGCGCACGGCCCGGGTCGCCCATGTCTCCAGCCACGGATACGTCAACATGTTCGAGCCCCGGGAGAGCGCCCTCGTGCTGGCCGACGAGGATCTGACCGTGGGGGAGCTCCTCGACGAACCGGGCGCGGCCCGCGGCGAGCTGGCGGTGCTGTCGGCGTGCGAGACGGCGCTGCCGGGTACCGGGCTGCCCGACGAATGCACGGGCTTCCCCGCCGCCTTCCTGCAGCTGGGCTGGCGGGGCGTGATCTCCACGCTGTGGAGCGTGGACGAGGAGTGGACCGGCAGGCTGATGGGGCACTTCTACACCGCGCTGACCGGGGGCCTCTCCCCCGCCGCCGCGCTGCGCACCGCGCAGGAGGCGCTGATGACCAGGGAGGACGGGACGGTCCGGGCGCCCTACTACTGGGCCGGGTTCATCTATTCGGGCCAGTGACGGCCCGAGGCACGCCGTGCTCGCGCTCGCCGTCCCGTGGCACCCCGCTCTGCGCGGGCGTGCTCTGCCGGGGCTCACTGGGGAAGACGGTTCCGGGCCGCCGGATGGTTGCCTCTGTACGCCATGCGCGTAAGCGGCCCGGCTTTGCCGGAATTCGAGCGCGTTCGACGGCCGGATGACGGAGGATTGCGACGCGCTTTCGACCGGCGGCCCCCGGCCGCCCCCGGCCGGGCCCGCCCGGGGCCCGGTCTCCGTCCCCGCCCCAGGCGTTCCCGTCCGCCCGTCCGGTCCCCCGCGCCGCGCTACCGCCCCACCGCCTCCCCCTCCGCCCGCCGCCCGCCGCCCGCGCCGATGAGAGATCCCCGTGCTGTTCCGACTGATGCGCTCCCGCCTCGCCCCGTACCGGCGACCCGTGCTGCTGATCGTCCTGCTCCAGTTCACGCAGACGCTCGCGGCCCTCTACCTGCCCGCGCTCAACGCGGACATCATCGACAACGGCGTGGTGAAGGGCGACACCGGGCACATCCTGCGCACCGGCGGTGTCATGGTCGCGGTCACCCTGGTCCAGGCCGTGTGCACCATCGGCGCGGTGTACTTCGCCGCCCGGACCGCCATGGCCGTCGGCCGGGACGTCCGGGCCGCCGTGTTCGACCGGGTGCAGAGCTTCTCCTCGCGGGAGGTCGGCCACTTCGGGGCGCCCTCGCTGATCACCCGGACCACCAACGACGTCCAGCAGGTGCAGATGCTGGTGCTGATGTCGTTCACGCTGATGGTCGCCGCGCCCATCATGGGCGTCGGGGGCATCGTGATGGCCCTCGGCCAGGACGTGCCGCTGTCCGGCCTGCTGGTGGCCGTGGTGCCGGTGCTGGGGATCGCGGTGGCCGTGGTCGTGCGGTTGCTGCGCCCGCTGTTCCGCCTGGTGCAGGAGCGGCTGGACACCGTCAACCGGGTGCTGCGGGAGCAGATCACCGGCATCCGCGTCATCCGCGCCTTCGTCAAGGACGACTACGAGCGGCTGCGCTTCGAACGGGCCAACGCCGAGCTGACCGACGTCTCGCTGAGCACGGGCCGGCTGCTCGCGTTCATGTTCCCGCTGGTGATGACGGTGGTGAACGTCGCCGGGGTGGCCGTGCTCTGGTTCGGCGCCCACCGGATCGACAGCGGCGGCATGCAGATCGGCGCGCTGACCGCCTTCCTCTCCTATCTGATGCAGATCCTGATGTCGGTGATGATGGCCACCTTCATGTTCATGATGGTGCCGCGCGCCGAGGTCTGCGCCGAGCGAATCCAGGAGGTGCTGACCACCGAGCCGGGCGTCGTCCCGCCCGCCGACCCGGTGCGCGTCCTGCGCCGCCACGGGACGCTGGAGCTGCGCGGCGCGGGCTTCAGCTACCCGGGCGCCGAGGACGCGGTGCTGCGGGACGTCACCCTGACCGCCCGGCCCGGGGAGACCACGGCCGTGATCGGCTCCACCGGCAGCGGCAAGAGCACGCTGCTGCACCTCATACCCCGGCTGATCGACGCCACCGAGGGAGAGGTTCTGGTCGACGGCGTGGACGTGAGGCGGCTGGACCCCGTGCTGCTGGCCGAGACGGTCGGGCTGGTGCCGCAGAAGCCGTACCTCTTCTCCGGCACGGTGGCCTCCAATCTCCGTTACGGCAATCCCGAGGCGACCGACGAGGAGCTGTGGCACGCCCTGGAGGTCGCCCAGGCCCGGGAGTTCGTCGAACGGCTGGGCACCGAGGCGGCCGAGGGGGGAACCGGCTCGGGTCTGGAGGCGCCCATCGCGCAGGGCGGCTCCAACGTCTCCGGCGGGCAGCGGCAGCGGCTGGCCATCGCCCGCGCCCTGGTGCGGCGCCCGGAGATCTACCTCTTCGACGACTCCTTCTCCGCCCTCGACTACGCCACCGACGCGGCGCTGCGGGCCGCTCTGGCGCGCGAGACGGCCGAGGCGACGGTGCTGATCGTCGCGCAGCGGGTGAGCACCATCCGCGAGGCCGACCGCATCGTCGTCCTCGACGAGGGCCGCGTCGTCGGCACCGGCACCCACCGCGAACTGATGGCGGGCAACGCCACCTACCGGGAGATCGTGCTCTCCCAGCTCACCGAAGAGGAGGCCGCGGCGTGACCGCGCAGCAGACCCCGGCGGCCCGCCGTCCCCCGGCGCCCCTGCCCGGCCCGGCCGGGCGGATGATGGGCGGCCCCGTCGAACGGTCCATGGACTTCAAGGGCTCGGGACGGCGGCTGCTGCGCCGGCTGCGCCCCGAACGGGCGGTGCTCTACGCCATGCTGGCGATGAGCGCGGCCGGTATCGCGCTCTCCGTGATCGGGCCGCTCATTCTGGGCCGCGCCACCGACCTGGTGTTCGCCGGGGTGATCGGCCGGCGGACGCCGGAGGGCGCCACCCAGGACGAGGTGGTGGAGAACGCGCGCCGCGCGGGCGACGGCAACATCGCCGACATGCTCTCCGCGATGGACTTCACCCCCGGGCAGGGCATCGACTTCGACGCGGTGGGCGCCGTCCTGCTGACCGCGCTCGCCGTCTACGCCGCCGCCGGCCTCTTCATGCTCGTCCAGGGCAGGCTGGCCGCGCTCGCCATCAACCGCACCGTCTTCCGGATGCGGGAGGACGTGCAGGCCAAGCTGTCCCGGCTGCCGCTGGCGTACTTCGACCGGCAGCCGCGCGGCGAGGTGCTCAGCCGGGCCACCAACGACATCGACAACATCGCGCAGACCCTCCAGCAGACCATGAGCCAGCTGCTCAACGCGCTGCTGACGGTGGTCGGGGTGCTGGCGATGATGTTCTGGGTGTCGCCGCTGCTGGCCCTGGTCGCGCTGGTCACCGTGCCGGTGTCGGTGGCGGTCGCGGCGGCCGTGGGCAAGCGGGCGCAGCCGCAGTTCGTGGCGCAGTGGAAGACCACCGGGCAGCTCAACGCGCACATCGAGGAGATGTACACCGGGCACGCCCTGGTGAAGGTCTTCGGGCGGCAGCGGGAGTCGGCGGAGGCGTTCCGCGAGCAGAACGAGGCGCTGTACCGCTCCGGCTTCCGGGCCCAGTTCATCAGCGGGATCATGCAGCCGGCGATGATGTTCATCGGCAATCTCAGCTATGTGCTGGTGGCGGTGGCCGGCGGGCTGCGGGTGGCCTCGGGCGCGCTGTCCATCGGGGACGTGCAGGCGTTCATCCAGTACTCGCGGCAGTTCAGCCAGCCGCTGACGCAGGTGGCGAGCATGGCCAACCTGCTGCAGTCGGGGGTCGCCTCGGCCGAACGCGTCTTCGGGCTGCTGGACGAGGAGGAGCAGGAGCCGGACGGGCCGTCGCCGGCGCCGCTCCCGTCCCCGGCGGGGCCCGGGCGGTCCGCGGCGCGCGGCGGCCGGGTCGCCCTGGAGCACGTCGCGTTCCGCTACCGGCCGGAGAAGCCGCTCATCGAGGACCTGTCGGTGACCGTCGAGCCCGGGCAGACCGTCGCGATCGTCGGTCCGACCGGCGCCGGCAAGACCACCCTCGTCAATCTGCTGATGCGGTTCTACGAGGTGACGGGCGGGCGGATCACCCTGGACGGCACGGACATCGCCGCGCTGCCGCGCGAGGAGCTGCGCTCCCGGATCGGCATGGTCCTCCAGGACACCTGGCTGTTCGGCGGCACCATCGCGGAGAACATCGCGTACGGGGCGGCGGACCCGGGGGCGGTGAGCCGGGAGCGGGTCGAGGAGGCGGCGCGGGCCGCGCACGCGGACCGCTTCGTCCGCACCCTGCCCGAGGGCTACGACACCGTGATCGACGACGACGGCACCGGCGTCAGCGCGGGCGAGAAGCAACTCCTCACCATCGCACGGGCGTTCCTCTCCGATCCGGTGATCCTGGTGCTGGACGAGGCGACGAGCTCCGTCGACACCCGCACGGAGGTGCTGATCCAGCACGCCATGGCCGGGCTCAGCGCGGGGCGCACGAGCTTCGTCATCGCGCACCGGCTGTCCACGATCCGCGACGCCGACGTCATCCTCGTCATGGAGTCCGGCGCGATCGTCGAACAGGGCACGCACGAGAGCCTGCTGGCGGCGGGCGGCGCCTACGCGGGGCTGTACGCGGCGCAGTTCGCGGAGGCGGTCGCGGAGGTGGACTGACGGTGGGACGGGACCGGGGGCCGGGCGGGGCCGGGCCGGGGTCCGGGCCGGGGTTCCGGGCCGGGGTTCCGGGCCCGTGCGGGCGCCGTACGAGGCCCGGCCCGGCCCGCCCCGTCCCGTCCCGGCACCGGACCGGTTTCCTCAACCGCCGTCGCCGGCACCGGCAGTGTCGCCGTCCAGGAACGGTGTGGTCGTGAAGGCCGTCATGTTCCCAGGTCCGGTCCCCCGGGTGATCCACCAGTGCGTGGGGTCCTCGCCGTAGAAGTCGAACAGGCTGTGGGCCGCCCAGTTCAGGACGAGTTCGTCCCGGCCGTCGCCGTCGAAGTCGGCGGCGCCGTACGGGCGGGCCGTCCGCTCCCCGGCGGGCACCGCGCGGCTTTTCCCGGGCTTGCCGCTCTTGCCGCTCTTCCCGTCCGGCTCGCCCGGCACGCGGGCGGGGCCGCGGCGCAGCACCTCCGTGCGCCGGTCGCCCTCGCCGTCGAGCAGGTCGATCAGCAGGGCCCCGTCGTCGGTGGCCACCAGCAGCGCGTCGCGTCCGTCGCCGTCCGGGTCGGCCGCGCTGTAGCCGCCCGGCCCGTACGGTTTCCGGGTCTCCGGGAGCTTCACCGTGCGCGGGGAACCGCCCGTGCCGGGATGGACCGCCAGGGAGGCGTGCACCTCGGGTGCCTCGGTCCGGTAGCCGGGCTCGTCGTTGCGGCCGCCGTCGTCACCGACGGCCAGATCGCGGAGGCCGTCCCCGTCGAAATCGCCGAAGGCCACGGCGTTGCCCTTGCGCACTTCCTCGCCGGAGGCGGCCAGGCCGCTGCCCCGGCGCGCCGTGTAGAAGAGGCCGCCGACCTGTTCGCCGTCGCCGCCCCGGTGCACCAGCAGGCCGGTGGCGCGGGGCTCGCCCGTGGGGTCGATGTCGTCCGCGATCAGCCGGCGCGCGTCCCGCGTGCCCGGACGGGTGTCGGTGCGCGCGGGGACGCCGGAGCGGGAGAACGGGCCGTGGAGGATGAGCACCGCCGTGCCGTCCTGCCGCAGCGCCGCGAGGTCGTGGTGGCCGTCGCCGTCGAAGTCACCGCGCACCGCCGCGTCGAGGCCCCCGGCGCCCGTGTTCCCCGCCGGGCGGACGGTGGTCGGCGGGGTGCCGTCGCGCGGTCCGGCCGGGCCGGCCGGTCCGCCCCAGCTCACCGCGAGAGCGGAGCGCTGGGCGTGACCGCCGGTGTCCCGCTGCGCCTCCGCCCGCGTCAGGGGTTCGCTGTACTGGGTGACGAAGTCGGGGTAGCCGTCGCCGTCCAGATCGGCGGTGGTGATCTGGGCCGGACCGATCCCGTTCCGGGGCGCCCGGTCCGGCTCCCGCGGGCGCGGCACCAGGCTCGCGCGGTCGTGGACGGTCCGCGTGGCGGGGTCCGGGCCCCCGGCAGAGCCGAAGACGACGGCCACCCGGCGTGGTGTCCGCTCGCTGGTCCCGGAGCCGCCGCCCACCGGGATGAGCAGGTCGCGGTGGCCGTCGCCGTTGATGTCGTCCGGATCTTCCGAGCCCTTGCCCTCGGCGGGCGGGCGGGAGGCCGTCGGCGTGGCCACCGGGTCTCCGTTCTCCTCCGTACCGCCGGAGGAACTCCCCGACGGGCGCGCCCGCTCGGCGGTCCCGCCGCCGCAGGCCGTGAGCAGGGCCAGGACGGCGCAGGCCACCAGGGCGCGGGCGGGGATGCTTCGGCGTCTCATGTCCTCACCCCACACCACCGCTGCCCGCGGGCCAAGGGCGGGGGCGGGTTGTCGCCGAGTCGCTGAACCGCCGGTGCCGGTCCGGGGTCCGCGGGACGGGAGGCGGTGCTGCGGGGCGGCATGCCTGCGGCGGGCGGCCTGCCGGGGCTCAGTCGAGGTAGCCGCGGAGCTGGTCGGCGTAGCTGTGTTCGCGGAGTCTGCCGAGGGTCTTGGACTCGATCTGCCGGATGCGCTCCCGGGTCACCCCGAAGATCTGCCCGATCTCCTCCAGCGTGCGCGGCCGGCCGTCGACCAGTCCGTAGCGCAACTGGACGACCCTGCGCTCCCGTTCGCCGAGGGTGGAGAGCACGTGGTCGAGATGTTCGCGGAGCAGCAGGAAGGCGGCGGACTCGACGGGGGACGCGGCGTCGCCGTCCTCGATGAGGTCGCCGAAGGCCACGTCGTCCTCCTCGCCGACCGGCGCGTGCAGGGAGACCGGCTCCTGGGCGAGGCGCAGCACCTCGTCCACCCGCTCCGGGGTGAGGCCGAGATGGGCGGCGACCTCCTCGGCCGCCGGCTCGTGACCGCGCTCCTGCAGGATGCGGCGCTGTACCCGGATGACGCGGTTGATCAGTTCGACGACGTGGACGGGGACCCGGATGGTGCGCGCCTGGTCGGCGAGGGCGCGGGACATGGCCTGCCGTATCCACCAGGTGGCGTAGGTGGAGAACTTGTACCCGCGGGCGTAGTCGAACTTCTCGACGGCGCGGATGAGGCCCAGGTTGCCCTCCTGGACGAGGTCGAGCATGGTCAGCCCGCGGCCGACATAGCGCTTGGCGACGGAGACGACGAGGCGCAGATTGGCCTCGATCAGCCGGCGTTTGGCCATCCGGCCGAGCACCACCAGCTGGTCCAGCTCGTCGGCCATCCGCGAGTCGAGGTCGGGGAAGCGGCTCAGCTTGTCCTCGGCGAAGAGCCCGGCCTCCACGCGGGTCGCGAGCTCGACCTCCTCGGCGGCCGAGAGGAGCGGGATGCGGCCGATCTCGCGCAGGTACTGGCGGAAGAGGTCGGAGGAGGGGCCGGAGGGATCGGGACGGGCGGTGCCGTCCCCCGCGCGGGCGGGAGCGGGCGGGGGTTCGGCGTCGGGCCCGGCCTCCGGGACGGGTTCGGGAACGGGATCCGGAACGGGATCCGGAACGGGATCAGAGGCCGCATCCGGCTCGGCGTCCGCGACGGCGGGGTCGCCGGCCGGGCTGCCGCCGGGGCCGGCGGGCTCCCCGGGCCCGGGAGGCGGAGGGCCGCCGGGGAACGCGTCCTCGGGCGGGGCCCCGTCCGGCGGAGCGCCGCCCGGCGGCGGTTCGGTGTCCTCGGCCGGGTCGGCGGGACCGGCGGAGTCGCCGGGCGGCGTGCCGTCCGCCGCCCCGGGATGGTGCGGCGGGACGGTCAGCGGGGACACGGCCGCCGCCGTGCCGCCGAGGGTATGGGTCTGCACGGGGCGGCCTCCAGGAGGATCGCTGCCGGGTCGGGGCGGCGTGCGACGGCGGAACGGCCGCGGCCCAGCCGCCGGCCGTCCCGTACGCCAGGAGCGGATCCGCGGGGGCCGGGAACCGGTCGACCGGACCCGCCGCGCTCCGAGGAATCAGGCACCGCACACCAGTGTGAGGCACGGCACATGCCCCGTACGAGGGTCCTGCGCCCACTTTCTGGACGGGGCCGTCACCCTCCGCTCCCTCCCCGCAACCGAACGTCCGGACGCCCTCCTCCGTCCCGCATGGAGGGGTGGTCCTCCGGGTAGCCGCGCTGCCGAAAGGGCATCAGACCGCCCTCTGCCGCGCCACCGGCGCACGCGCCGCGGCCGGATCCGCGAGGGCGTCTTCCGCACATCCACAGGGAGGCTCTGCGATGCGTACGGACAAGCGCGTTCGGATCACGGCGGTCGCGGCCGGCGGACTGCTGGTCACCGGGCTGCTGGCGGGCTGCGGCCCCGAGGACGGGGCGGCGAGCCCCGACGCCTCGCCCGGACCGGCCAGGACGGACGAGGACGGCGACAGGAAAGGCGGCGGTGAGGGGGACGGCGCTGCGGGCGGGGACGGGGGCACGGTCGCCGCCGCCTACCAGAGGACGGCGGAGGCCCGGACGGCCGAGATCACCCTGGTCACCGAGGTCGGGACCGGGGAGGAGGAAGCCGTCATGCGCGGCTCCGGCGTCATCGACCTCAAGAGCGGCACCAGCGAGATGGTCCTGAAGGCCCCGGGCGCCCGGATCGAGCAGCGCACCGTGGACGGCGTCGTCTACCAGAAGCCGCCCGCCGGGCAGCGTCAGCAACTCCCCGACGGCAAGACCTGGATGAGCTACGACCTCCGCAAGCTGGGCGCGCAGGCGGGCACCGGCGCCCAGATCGCCGACCCGGCCGCCGCCCTCGCCTACGCCAAGGGCATCACCGAGAAGGACGTCGAGAGGATCGGCGAGGAGACCCTCGGCTCCACGGCGACCACGCACTACGAGGTGGACGTGGACGTGCGGTCGCTGGTGCGGAACAACGAACTGATGGGCGAGGCGCTGCGGGACACGGTCGGCGACACCCTGCCGCTGCACATCTGGCTGGACGACGAGGGGCGGCTCCGCCAGCAGAAAATGGAACTCGACATCGACGCCTCCGCACCGGGCGAGGGGCGGAGCGCGAGTCCCGAGCGGGTCACCGTCGCCACGACGCTCGAGCTCGGCGGCTTCGGCACGGACGTGGACGTCGAACCGCCGCCCGCCGCCGACACGGCCGACATGACCGACGAGGCCGCGCGCAAGGGCGGACAGGGCGCCGGGAAGAACGAGTAGGGCGCGCCGCGGCTCAGAGCGCGGCGGCGCCCCGGTTCCGGAGATCCTGCCGGTACTGCTCCAGCACCCACAGCTCCTCCTGCAGGGAGGCGTACGCGGACATGTCGCCGCCGGCCTCGCAGCGGCGCATCGAGCCCTGGATCTGGCCGATCCGCCGGTCCACGGCGGCCAGCCGCACGGCGGCGAGCTGGGTGCCGGCGTAGAAGTCGTCCGGCTCCTTGCGGGTCAGCAGCGGCTCGACGGCCAGCTCCGTGATCAGTGAACGCACCGTGTCGTCCGGCGCCGCCTCGCGGGCGCGGGTGAGGAAGCCGTCGTCCGCGCCGGTCGTGCCGCCCGCCTCGGCGATGGCCTCGCGCACCGTGGCGTACGGGGCGGCCGTGAACTCGTCCGCTCCATAGGCGTCGAACACGGGGGCGACCAAGTCGGGCCGCTGGAGCGCCAGTTTGAGCAGTTCGCGCTCGACGCGATGGGCCGGGCTGCGCAGATCCAGCCGCGGGCCCCGGGGCGCCGCGGGACGCTGCGCCTCCGGCTGCCGGCCCCGGCCGCCCTGCGGACCGCGTCCCGGACCGGGCGCCGCGCCCGACAGGGCCGGTTCCGGCGCGCCGCGCTCGTAGCTGCGCGCCAGGGCGTGCACCCGGCGGCGCACGGCCTCCTCCTCGGCCGGGGAGGTGAGGCCGACCATGCCGCCGAGCCGGGTGGCGTACCGGTCACGGAGGCTGCGGTCCTTGATCCGCGCCACCACGGGCACGCCCGCGTTGAGCGCGGCGACCTGGCCCTCCTCGGCGGCGAGGTGGTACCCGGAGACGATCGAGCGGAGCGCGAAGGCGAACAGCGGGGTGCGGGAGTCGATCAGGCCGCGCACGGCCTCGTCGCCCTCGGCGAGGCGCAGTTCGCAGGGGTCCATACCGCCCGGGGTGATGGCGATGGAGGTCTCGGCGGCGAACTTCTGGTCGTCCTCGAAGGCGCGGAGCGCGGCCTTCCGGCCGGCCGCGTCACCGTCGAACGTGAAGACGACCTCGGCGCCGGAGTTGTCCATCAGCAGCCGGCGGAGGATCTTGATGTGCTCGCCGCCGAAGGAGGTGCCGCAGGTGGCGATGGCGGTGGTGACCCCGGCGAGATGGCAGGCCATGACGTCGGTGTACCCCTCGACGACGACGGCCCGGCTGCCCTTGGCGATGTCCTTCTTGGCGAGGTCGATGCCGTAGAGGACCTGCGACTTGCGGTAGAGCGGGGTCTCGGGGGTGTTGAGGTACTTGGGGCCGTTGTCGTCCTCGCGGAGCTTGCGGGCCCCGAAGCCGATCACCTCGCCGGTGATGTCGCGGATGGGCCACATCAGCCGGCCGCGGAACCGGTCGATGGGGCCGCGGCGGCCGTCCTGCGCCAGGCCGGAGAGGATCAGCTCCTTGTCGGTGAAGCCCTTGCCGCGCAGGAAGCGGACGAGGTGGTCCCAGCCGGCCGGGGAGTAGCCGACGCCGAAGTGCTCGGCGGCGGCCTGGTCGAAGCCGCGCTCGGCGAGGAACTTCCGGCCGATCTCCGCCTCGGGGCCGCCGAGCTGCTCGGTGTAGTAGCGGGCGGCGGCCCGGTGCGCCTCGACCAGGCGGATCTTCTCGCCCTGCTGGCGGCCCGGGTTGTAGCCGCCCTCCTCGTAGCGCAGGGTGATGCCGGCCTGGGCGGCCAGCCGCTCGACGGCCTCCGAGAAGGAGAGGTGGTCGAGCTTCATCACGAAGTCGAGGGTGTCCCCGCCCTCCTGGCAGCCGAAGCAGTAGTAGAGCCCCTTGCTGGGGCTGACCTGGAAGGACGGGCTCTTCTCGTCGTGGAAGGGGCACAGTCCCTTGAGGTTGCCGCCGCCGGCGCTCCGGAGCTGGAGGTACTCGGACACGACGGCGTCGATCGGGACCGCGTCCCGGACCGCCTTCACATCGTCGTCGTTGATCCTGCCTGCCACGCGGTGAAGTCTACGGTGGCGCTGTGACACCCCGGACCGGCCGGTTCTCCGGCCGGATCCCGCGGTCCGGATCGTCCGGCGGCGGTCAGTCCGCGCCGTCTCCGAGCGCCCTCGTCAGGACCACGTGCGGGCCGACGCCCTCGATCTCGAACTCCTCACCGGCCACCGTGAAGCCCTCGCGCTCGTAGAAGCCCCGGGCGCCGGTGCGGCCGTGGCACCAGACGGCACCGGCCCCGCGCGAGCGGGCCTCGGCGATCCCCGCCGCCAGCACGGCCCGGCCGAAGCCCCGTCCCCGGACCGACGGATCGCTCGCCATCCCGCGGAAGCGGTGGGCGGGCGTCCGGCCGCCGGAGCCGGGGAGGGGTTCCGGGAAGAAGGTGACGCAGGCCCGTACCGCCCGGGTCCCGTCGTACGCGGCGATGTGGAAGGTGCCGGGAGCCGAGTCCTCCGGGAAGACCGCGGACTCCTCGGGGAGGCCGGGGCGGAGCACCTTCCACCGCAGCTCGAAGATCTCCGCCACCGGAGTGACGGCCGTGGGGATCGCCATGGGGGCGACGCTACTCCAGCGCTCCCTCCGCCGGCTCCACCGGCCACGTCGCCGGCCGTCCGTCGCTCCGGCCGCCTCCGGCCGCCGCTACCCGCCCGCCTGCTCCGTCAGCGATCCCAGGGGTACGGAGGGGTCGGCGAGCGCCGACGGGTCCACGGGCCGCCCGGCGCGGACCAGCCGCTGGATCTTGTCGGTGACGTCCCAGACGTTGACGTTCATACCGGCGAGCACCCGGCCGTCGGCGGACAGCCAGAAGGCGATGAACTCCCGGCGGCCGGCGTCGCCGCGGATCACCACCTGGTCGTAGCTGCCGGGCGGGGCGTAGCCGGAGTACTCCAGGCCCACGTCGTACTGGTCGGAGAAGAAGTACGGGACCCGGTCGTAGACCACTTCGCGGCCGAGCATCGAACGGGCCGCCGCCGGGCCGCCGTTGAGGGCGTTCGCCCAGTGTTCGACGCGCAGCCGGCCGCCGAGCAGCGGATGTGCCGCGGCGGCGACGTCACCGGCGGCGTAGATGTCCGGGTCGCTGGTGCGCAGGGAGGCGTCGACGGCGATGCCGCCTCCGGAGGCCGGGTCGGCCAGTTCCAGCCCGGCCGATTCGGCGAGGGCGGTGCGCGGGGCCGCGCCGATGGCGGCGAGGACGGCGTGCGCCGGGTGCTCCTCGCCGTCGTCCGTGCGGGCCGCGAGCACCATGCCGTCCTGGCCGGTGATCTCCGTGAGGCCGGCGCCGAAGTGGAAGCGGACGCCGTGCTCGGCGTGGAGATCGGTGAAGATGCCGCCCAGCTCGGGGCCGAGGATGCCGTACAGCGGGGTGGCGGAGCGTTCGACCACCGTCACCTCGGCGCCGTAGCCGCGGGCGGCCGCGGCCACTTCGAGGCCGATCCAGCCGGCACCGGCGATGAGGAGGTGGCCGTTGTCCCGGCCCAGGGAGGCGAGGACGCCGCGCAGCCGTTCGGCGTGCGCCAGCCGGCGCAGATGGTGGACGCCGGCGAGGCCGGTGCCGGGGATGTCGAGGCGGCGGGGCTCCGCGCCGGTGGCGAGCAGCAGCTTGTCGTAGTGGCAGCGGGTGCCGTCGCCCAGGCCGACGGTCTTGGCGGCCGGGTCGAGGTGGACGGCGGACTGGCCGAGGTGCAGTTCGATCTCGGCCCGCGCGTACCAGGCGGGTTCGTGGACGAAGACGCTGTCCCGTTCCTCCTTGCCGATGAGGAAGCCCTTGGAGAGGGGCGGTCGCTCGTAGGGCTGGTCGCGCTCGTCGCAGATGAGGATGACCCGGCCGGTGAACCCCTCGGACCGCAGGGTCTCGGCCGCCTTCGCCCCCGCCAGTCCTCCCCCGACGATGACGAAGGTCTGATGTGCGTCGACCACGTGATGCCTCCTCGCTACCGGCGTATGGGCCTGTGTTCATAGTCCCCCGGGCGTCCCGCCCCAAGCGAGCGTCCCGCAACGGGCGTGCCGGGTGAAGGGGAAGTGGCGTGAGCGGGGCAGACCTTCACGGGTCGTACCCATGAGGGCGGTCGCGGGCCGGGCCGGGCGGGTGCCGCCGGGCCGGGCGGGGAGCGGGCGGGGGATCTCCGTCCGGCCCGCCGTCGCCGGCCGGCCGCCGCTCAGCCGTCGTGCGGGCCCGGCCGGGCCGTGAGCCGGGCGTGCAGGCCGCGGGCCGAGCTGTCGGTGAGCGAGGCGATCTGGTCGACGACCACCCGCTGCCGGGCCCGGTCGTCGCCGGCCGCCGCGTACTCCGCCCGGAACTGCGGGTCCATGCCGTCGGGCGCCCGCGCGCTCAGCGCCTCGGCCAGCTCCCCGAGGACGACGCGCTGGTCGGCGCGGAGGCGCTCCTGCTCCGGGTGCTGCATGACGTAGCGGTCGGCGACCGCCTTGAGCACGGCGCACTCCAGGCGTGTGGCCCGGGGAACCACCAGCTCGGCGGCGTAGCGGGTCAGCCGCCCCGAGCCGTACGCCGCCCGCGTCGCGCCCTCGGCAGCGAGGCAGAAACGGCCGATGAGCTGGCTGGTGGCGTCCTTGAGCCGGGCCTGCGCCACGGCGGAGCCGTCGTAGCCGTGCGGCCACCACTCCTGGTCGGTCAACCGGTCGAGGGCCTCGGCCAGTTCGTCCGGTTCGGCGCCGGGGGGCGCGTAACGGGCCAGCGCCACCCGGAAGATGTCCTGCCGTTCGGGCTCCGCGAGGAGCAGGTTGGGGTCGATGTGGCCGGCGTGGAGGCCGTCCTCGACGTCGTGGACGGAGTACGCCACATCGTCGGACCAGTCCATGACCTGGGCCTCGAAGCACTGCCGCCGCGGGGGCGCGCCCTGCCGGAGCCAGTCGAAGACGGGCCGGTCGTCCTCGTAGACGCCGAACTTCGGGGAGGCCGGGCCGGCGGGGTGGGCGCCGCGCGGCCACGGGTACTTGGTGGCCGCGTCGAGGGCGGCGCGGGTGAGGTTGAGGCCGACGCTCACCAGGTCGCCGTCGTCCGTGCGGACGAACCGTTTCGGCTCGATGCGGGTCAGCAGCCGCAGGGACTGGGCGTTGCCCTCGAAGCCGCCGCAGCCCTTGGCGAAGTCGTTGAGCACCTGTTCGCCGTTGTGCCCGAAGGGCGGGTGGCCGAGGTCGTGCGCCAGGCAGGCCACCTCGACGAGATCGGGGTCGCAGCCGAGCGCCGCCCCGAGCTCCCGGCCGACCTGGGCGCACTCCAGGGAGTGGGTGAGGCGGGTGCGGGGGCTGGCGTCCCAGGCGGAGGTCCGGACGGGCCCGGTTCCGGCGCCGCCCGCGGCCGCGGTGGCGGACTCCTGGGCGATGCCGGGTGTCACCACCTGGGTCTTCCCGGCGAGACGGCGCAGGGCCGCGGAGTGCAGGACGCGGGCGCGGTCGCGCTGGAAGTCGGTCCGGCCGGGACGCTTGTCCGGCTCGGCGGACCAGCGCTCGACGTCCGCCCGGTCGTATCCCGGCACGGGGGTTCCGGGAGGGCGGAGGAACCCCGGTCCGCCGGGGACCGGGCGGTCGCCGGGGGCCCCGGAGGGCAGGGGCGCTGGTGTGCCGTCGCCGTTCATACGGTGACCGTATCCGCAGCGGGCGACGGCATTCACGCGCCGGGCGGGCGGGGGGCCGGGCGGGCGGGGGGCCGGGCGCGCGGTGCGGCGGGGCCACGGGCGCGCGCGCCCCGGCGCTGGTCCGGCCCGCAGGACCGGCGAGCGGGCGCGCCGGTGCGGTGCCGGTGGCGGGAGCGGTGCCGGTGCCGAGAGCGGTGCCGGTGCCGAGAGCGGTGCCGGTGCCGAGAGCGGTGCCGGTGCCGAGAGCGGTGCCGGTGGCCGGCCGCTCCGGCCGGGACGGCGCAGGGGCGCGGGTTCCGGTGCGGGCCCGCCCGGAGAGGTGGTTCTCCCCGGCCTCCCGAGTCCGGCCCGGCCCGGTCGGTCCCTTCCGCCCGGACGAGAGCGCGGAGGGCCCGTGGCGGGGCGGGGCCGGACGCGTCTCCGGGGCTATGCGGCCGAGGCGGAGCCCGGGCCGGGGCCGGCGGTGCGGAGCGGGGAGGTCCGGACCGCCGGTGGTGTCGCGGCGGCGAGCGCCTCGTCGTAGCGGTGCAGGACCAGGCGGGCCATCGCGGTGTGCGCTCCCAGGGGGGCCGCCGCGAGACCGTCCGGCGCGGCCTGCGCGCAGAGGGTGGCGAACCGCCCGGGCGCGGTGAAGTACGAGGCCACGGCCACGCGGCGGCAGCCCCGGGCGCGCAGTTCGCGGACCGCTTCCGGCACGGTGGGATCCGCGGCCGAGGCGTAGGCCGGGAGCACGGGGACACCGCCGAGGCGGGCGCCAAGGAGCCGGGCGGTGCGGCCGGTGTCGCGGGCCCCGTCCGGATCGCGCGATCCGGCCGCCGCCAGCACCACCCCGTCGTAGCCGTCAAGACCGCCCTCGGGGCCGCGGGGATCGCCGGCCGCCTCGGTCAGCCGGGCGTGCAGCGCCTCGGCGAGCAGGGGGTGCGGGCCGAGCGGCGCGGCGACGACGGCCCGCAGGGCGGGGGCCGAGTCGGCGAGGATCCGCGGGATGTCGTGCTTGACGTGGTAGCCGCGGCTGAGCAGCAGGGGCACGAGGACGGCGCCGTGGGCGGCGGCGCCGCGGTCGCCGGTCCCGGGGCCGGGACCGGGGCCCGCGCCGGGAGCGGCCGGGTGGCCCGTCCGGAGGGCCGCTTCGGTTTCCGCCAGCGTTTCCGGCAGCAGGGGTTCGTTCAGCTCGATGTGCCCGAGGCGCACCGAGAGCCCGGGCCGGAGCGCGCGGACCCGGTCGAGGAGCTCGGTGACCGTGCGCAGGGCCTCGGGGTCGCGGCTGCCGTGCGCCACGGCGACCAGAACGGGTGACCGGGTCCCGGAGCGGCGGGTTGTGGGGTACGGGTGCCCGCCGCGGGCGCCGATGGAGTGGAGGGCGGTGCCGAGCCGGCTGCCGATCCGGTGCATGAGCTGCGCCGTGCTGTCGAGGTCGAGAGGGCCGGGGCGGCGGCCGTGGGGGCCTGGGTGCGGGGTCGACGCCGTCATGCGACGAGTCTGCCGGGCGCTCGTTGCCGTGCCGTTGCGCCGTGATGACGCCTGGTTTCCGCTGCTTCACCGGCGCGGGCGGGATCTGTGAGGAGCGCGAGCGCGGCGGCGGGCGGGGGCGTGCGAGCGGGGCACGGGCTTCCGTCACCCCGGGGTGCGGGAGCGGCCGGTGTCCGTCCGGAGGGAACCGGTGCCCGCCCGCCGGGCGTTGTGGTGATCGTACATGCGTACGGGGCGGGGGTGGCCGGTGGCGGCGAGAGAGCGGGGTGCGGTGCGTTCGGTCCGGGACAGACGACGGTTCGTCCGAGCGGCCGTCCTGGGCTGCGTGCTGGGCCTGCTGCCGATGACGTGGATGACGGCGGCCGGCTCCGGCCGGGTGCGGACCGTCGCGGACGTCCCGCCCGCCCCCGTGGCCGTCGTCTTCGGCGCCGGCCTGCGGGACGGCACCCCATCGCCCTACTTGGCCCACCGTCTCGACGCGGCGGCCGAACTGTACGGGGCGGGCACGGTCCGGGTGGTGCTGGTGACGGGCGACAACAGCACCCGCGACTACGACGAGCCCGACGCGATGCGCGCCTACCTCACGGCGCGCGGCGTACCGGACGGCCGGATCGTCAGCGACTACGCCGGGTTCGACACCTGGGACTCCTGCGTACGGGCGAGGAAGATCTTCGGTGTGGAGCGCGCGGTGCTCGTCACCCAGGGCTTCCACATCCGCAGGGCGCTGGCGCTGTGCGCGGCGGCGGGCCTCGACGCGTACGGCGTCGGGGTGGCCGAGCGGCGCGACGTGACCTGGTACGCGGGCGGGGCCCGGGAGGTCCTCGCGGCGGCGAAGGCCGCGCTGGACGCGGCGGTCCGCCCGGACCCGCACTTCCTGGGCCCGCGGGAGCCGGGCGTGCGGGAGGCCCTGGCCTCGGCGGAGCCCGCGGGCTCGCCGGCGCCGTAGGGCGGGCGCCGGCCCGGCACACGCACGCTCGCGTGCGGGCACGGCGGCCGAAGCACCGGCGAGGCCCCAGGCGCGTCGCGCCCCAGCACCTCACGGCGGCCCGCCGGCCGCGCTGAGGTCTCCGTCCGAGGCGCGTAACCCGGCGGGGAGCGGGGTGTAACACGGGCGGCGCAGGCTGGCATGCATGAGTGCCACGCTTCCGGCAGCCGCCGCCCCGCCCCAGCGCACCGCCGTCGACACCCACTGCCCGTACTGCGCCCTGCAGTGCGGGATGGGGCTGCGGCCGGGCGGGCCCGGGGCGGTGCCCGAGGTGGTCGAGCGGGAGGCGTTCCCCGTCAACCGGGGTGCCCTCTGCGGCAAGGGCCGTACCGCCGCCGCCGTGCTCGACCCGCGGCTGCGGCTCACCGGGCCGCTGGTGCGCCGGGACGGCGAGCTGGTGCCGGCCGGCTGGGACGAGGCCCTGGACCGGGCCGCCGAAGGGCTGCTCCGCACCCGCGCGGCCCACGGCCCGGACGCCGTCGGAGTGTTCGGCGGCGGCGGGCTGACCAACGAGAAGGCGTACGCGCTGGGCAAGTTCGCCCGGGTGGCGCTCTCCACCTCGCAGATCGACTACAACGGCCGCTTCTGCATGTCCTCGGCGGCGGCCGCCCACCAGCGCGCCTTCGGGCTGGACCGGGGGCTGCCGTTCCCGCTGGAGGACGTGGCCCGCACCGGCTGCGTCATCCTCGTCGGCTCGAACCTCGCCGAGACGATGCCGCCCGCGCTGCGCTATCTGCGGGAGCTGCGGGAGAACGGCGGCAAGCTGATCGTCATCGACCCGCGCCGCACCCGGACCGCCGAGCAGGCCGATCTCCATCTGGCGCCGCGCCCGGGCACGGACCTGGCGCTGGCGCTGGGGATGCTGCACCTGGTGGTGGCCGAGGGCCGGGTCGACGAGGAGTTCGTGACGGAGCGGACGGCGGGCTGGCCGGAGGCGCGCTCGGCGGCGATGGCGCACTGGCCGGAGCTGGTGGAGCGGATCACCGGCGTGCCGCTGCCGGCGGTCCGGGAGGCCGTGGACCTGTTCTGCGGCGCGGAGAGCGGCATGGTGTTGACGGCGCGCGGCCCGGAGCAGCAGTCGAAGGGCACCGACACGGTGGGCGCCTGGATCAACTTCTGCCTGGCCACGGGCCGCGCCGGGCGTCCGCTGTCCGGCTACGGCTGCCTGACCGGCCAGGGCAACGGCCAGGGCGGGCGGGAACACGGTCAGAAGGCCGACCAGTTGCCCGGTTACCGCAAGCTGGTGGATCCGGCGGCACGCGCCCATGTGGCGGGGGTCTGGGGTGTCGATCCGGAGTCCCTGCCGGGCCCGGGCCGCAGCGCGTACGAACTGCTGGACGCGCTGGGCGGTGAGGTGCGGTCGCTGCTGCTGATGGGGTCGAACCCCGTGGTGTCCGCGCCGCGCGCCGCGCATGTCGCCGAGCGGTTCGCCGCGCTGGACTTCCTGGTGGTGGCCGACGTGGTGCTGTCGGAGACGGCCGCGATGGCGGACGTGGTGCTGCCGGTGACGCAGTGGGCCGAGGAGACGGGGACGACGACCAACCTGGAGGGCCGGGTCATCCTGCGCCGCAAGGCGGTCGATCCGCCGGCGGGCGTGCGGTCGGACCTGCACGTGCTGCACGGGCTGGCGCGGCGGATGGGCCGGGAGAAGGGCTTCCCCGTCGATCCCGAAGAGGTGTTCGAGGAGCTGCGGCGCGCGTCGGCGGGCGGCCCCGCCGACTACTCCGGCATCAGCTACCGGCGGATCACCGAGGAGGACGGCGTCTTCTGGCCCTGCCCGGACGAGGGGCACCCGGGGACGCGCCGGCTGTTCCTGGAGCGGTTCGCGACGGAGGACGGCCGGGCCCGGTTCGTCCCCGTGACGCACCGGCCCGCCGCCGAGGAGCCGGACGAGGAGTATCCGGTGTTCCTGACGACGGGGCGGGTGGTCGCCCAGTACCAGTCGGGGGCGCAGACGCGGCGGGTCGCCGAGCTGAACGCCGCCGCGCCGGGGCCGTTCGTGGAGCTGCATCCGCGGCTGGCCGAGCGGATCGGCGTCGCGGAGGGCGAGGCGGTGGCGGTCACCTCGCGGCGCGGCAGGGCGGTCGCTCCGGCCCGGGTGACGCGGGACATCCGGCAGGACACGGTGTTCATGCCGTTCCACTGGCCGGGCGAGGGCCGGGCGAACACCCTGACGAATCCGGCGCTCGACCCGACCTCACGGATGCCGGAGTTCAAGGTCTGCGCGGTCCGGGTGGAGGCGGCGGACGGGCCATAGCCGAGCGGCGCGGGCGGCTCCCCCCGCCGCCCCGGGACGCGCCCGGACCCGGCCGCCGGCCTCAGCCGCGCGCCGAGCCGCCGCGCTCCGCAGGCTCGGGCGGCCAGCGGCCGCCGGGGACCCGGGTGCCGCCGGCCCGCAGCCCGCGCGCCACGGGCTCGGCCGCGAAGTACACCCAGGCGCGCACGGCCCGCCCGTCGGCGCGCAGCACATCCCGCGCGCACCGCTCGTAGAAGGTGGCGGGCTCCCCGGGCGTGTAGCCCTCCAACGCGTCCAGCCCGGCGAGCAGTTCGCCGTAGTGGGCGGCGCGCGGCGTGATGAGGTGGCCGTGGACCTCACGGCCCGGCTCCTCGACGGCGTACGGGAAACCGGGCCCCTCGTAGAGCGCGGCGCCCGGGAGCCGGGCGGGCTCCTCGTGGTCGGTCCGGCCGCGCAGCAGGCGGGTGTGGTGGCGTCCGCCGGGGCGCAGGGTGCCGTAGACGAAGACGGGCAGCCGTGCGCTCCGGTCCCCCGGTTCGCCGGGCCGGGGCTCGCCCGGGCTCACCGGGACGCCGTCTCCGCCGCGATCCAGGAGAGGTAGTCGGCGCCGCCCTGGGTGACGGGGGTGGCGATGATCTCGGGGACGTCGTAGTCGTGGGCGCCCCGGATGTAGGTCTCCAGTTCGCCGAAGCGAACGCTCGCGGTCTTGAAGAGCACCTGCCACTCGCGGGCCGTCTCGACCGCGCCGTCCCAGTGGTAGACGGAGGTGACCGGCGCGCTGATCTGCGCGCACGCCGCCACCCGCGCCTCCACGGCTCCGCGCGCCAGGGCCGCGGCCTTCTCCGCGCTGTCGGTGGTCGTCATGACGGTCAGGAACTCGGCCACGGCGGGGTCCTCCTCGTGCTGCCGGTGCGGTCGCCTCGTCCGCTGAACGGTAACCGGCGGGGCCGGACCGGCCGCAACAACGGCGCCCGCCCTCCGGTCCGCGCGCCCGTGGCGGCCACGGGTGCGGAGCGGAGGGCGGGCGGTCCGCCGCGGGCCGCGCGGCCGGCGCCGCCGCCGGTTCCGTCAGCGGCGGCGGCGCGGGCCGGGACCACGGATCACGGTCACGGATCACGGGCCGCGATCACCGGCCGCGATCACGGGGCCGTGGATCAGAGGCCCGACTTGTACAGCAGCCGGTTGGGGGTGCCGCTGTAGTTGCCGCTGATGACGTACGTCGTGGCGTTGGAGGTGATCCAGCTGTTGACCGTGGACGACGAGGCGTCGCCGTAGGCCGACTTGTAGAGCGCGGCGACGCCGGCGACGTGCGGGGACGCCATCGAGGTGCCGCTGAGCGAGGTGCTGCCGCCGCCCAGCCGCGTCGAGGTGATCGACACGCCGGGGGCGTAGACGTCGGTGCAGGAGCCGTAGTTGCTGAACGACGCCTTGCGGTCCGAGCTGTCGGAGGCGGCGACGGTGATCGTGCCGGGCGCGCTGGCCGGGGAGACGTTGCAGGCGTTCTGGTTCTCGTTGCCCGCCGCCACGGAGAGGTGCACGCCGGAGTTGGCGAGGTTGGTCGCCGCGTTGTTGATGGCCGAGGAGTAGCCGCCGCCGAGCGAGGCGTTGGCCACGGCGGGCTTCACCGCGTTCTGCCGGACCCAGTCGAATCCGGCGACGACCCCGGCGGTGGTGCCGGAACCGGAGCAGTTGAGCACCCGGACGCCGCGGAGCTGCACGCCCTTGGCGACGCCGTACGTGCTGCCGCCAACCGTACCGGCCACATGGGTGCCGTGGCCCTGGCAGTCCTGCCCGTTGCCCCCGAACGCGTCGAACACGTTCCGGGCCCGGCCGCCGAAGTCCGGGTGGGAGGTCTGGATGCCGGTGTCGATGATGTAGGCCGTGACGCCGGAGCCGTTGCGGTTGTAGGTGTAGCTGCCGCTCAGCGGGCGGTTCCGCTGGTCGATGCGGTCCAGACCCCAGGGGGCGTTGTACTGGGTCGCGTCGGCCGTGATCCGCTGGTCCTCCTCGATGGCGGCCACGGATCCGTTGCCGCGCAACTCGGTGAGCTGCGCCGGGGTGAGCTTGGCGGCGAAGCCGTTCAGGGCCTTGGAGTAGACGTGCCGGGTTCTGATGCCCTCGGCCCTGGCGACGTCCTTGGCCTTGGTGCCGGCCTTGAGGGTGACGATGTAACTGCCCGTCACTTCCTGTTCCTGGGGTGCCTGCTGGACGGCGACCAGCGGGGCGGGGGACTCGTCGGAGGCGGCGACCGCGCCGGCGGTGGGGGTGAGGGCCAGCGGCACGGCGAGCAGCAGTGCGCCGATGTGGGAACGCTTCATGGCAGAAGAGACCCTTTCGTCTCGCGGCGGCAGGGGTGGCCGCCGCTGCTGTGGGGAGGCCTCCGGCACCGCACGGACCGTGGGAGTCCGGGCAGGCGTCCGTGCTGGGATGGCACGGCGGAGGGCCCGCCCGTACGGTCTCGAGCACGCGTACGGACGGAAGAGCCGCCGCGGCGCGCACGTCCCCGGGAAACGTGCGCGGCGCGGCACGCCGGCCGGCGGTCCGGAGGGTTGGGGAACACCGCCGGACCGTCGGTAACCCGACGCTGTGCGGCTCACGTTAACGCCGGTTACCGTGAGCCGACCCCGGCCGGATCAGGCATGACCGGTCCCGGCCAGTCACCGCTCACCGGTGCGGGGTGTCCGACTTTTTGGCAAAGACGGCAGGGCGCCCTATCGTCATGCACATGTCTGCCGGAGAGGACCGGCCCACCGGCCGGCCGCACGCCGCACGCACCGGACGGGGCCTGCCCCCGCCCGGCGCCGCGGCCGCCCCTGCCGACGGCGGCACCGAGGCCAGGGCACGGGCGGCCTACGCCGCGCTGCTGCGGCAGTTGACGGTACGGCAGCGGGCGGACGCCGTACCGGAGGCACCGGGGACGGCACCGGCCAGCCGCACGCCGTACGGCGCGGGCCCGGGCGGGACGGACCAGGGCGGGACGGACCAGGGCGGAAAAGGCGCTGACGGGGCGGAAACTGACGGGGCGCCACTCCCCGGCCCCGACGGCGCCACAGCCGACGCCCTGCCCGAGGACGTGGCCCGCTGGCTCACCGAGCGCCGTCTCCTCCATTCTTCCCGCGCGGGCGTCAGCTCACCCGAGCGCGCCATCACCGAACTGCTGTCCGAGCACAGGGAACGGCTGCTCAGCGCCTGCACGACCCTGCAGCGCGACCTCAGGGCCGTGGAGGACGTCGCGCGGCTGCTGCCGCCTCCCCGGCTGCACGGACACGACACCGTGCCCGTCGAGTTCTTCACCGACCGGGAGCAACTGCGCAGGCGCATCGACGCATTCCATCCGCTGACGCGCCACGAACTGCTGTCCATGCGCACCACCTTCCCCGAGCCGGAGGTGCTGGAGGAGAGCCTGGTCACCGATCTCCGGCTGCTCGCCCGGGGCGCCGCCTGCCGGCTGCTCGTCTCGGCGAGCGCCCTGCGCCGGCCGGGCGCGGCCCGCTATGTGGAGAGCGTGGCCGAGGCCGGCGCCGAGGTCCGCGTCGCCACCTCCGTGCCGCTCTACCTCCTGATCATCGACCGGGAACTCACCGTCATGTGGGCCGGTCTGGGCTCCGACCGCGACCGCGGTGACGTCGCCCTGCACGGCTCCCTGATCGCCGCGTGCTTCGTCCAGGTCTTCGAGCACAGCTGGGCCGCCGCCTCCCCGCACATCCCCGGCCCGTCCGCCGACCGGGCGCAGACCGCCCGGGACTACACCTCCCGGGAACGCGAGGTGCTCGCCCTCCTCGCCACCGGCGCCAAGGACGAGAGCATCGCCCGCCGCCTGGGGATCTCCGAACGCACCCTGCGCCGCCTGATGACCCAACTGGTCGAGAAACTGGGCGTGGAGAGCCGCTTCGCGGCCGGCGTCAGGGCGGCCCGCCTCGGCCTGGTCGACTGACAGCGACCACCGGCCCACGGGCCCGGGAACGAACGCACCGGTCAGTGCAGCTCAGTCGGCCCAGGTGCCCCGGACCACGACGATCATCTGCCGACTCGGCACCGGCAGAAACCAGAGCAGGCCCGCACCGAGGAAGTCGAGTGTCCGCAGAGCACCGCCCTCGCCGACCTCGCCGGCGTCGCGGCCGAGAACGGCCAGCTCCCGTGCGAGGCGTTCGACTTCTGTGACGACGTGCGCCGGGAGCCCGCTTCCTCACTCGCCACACGAAGGATGTGGCCCACCTCAGCGGCCGCGGAACGCGCTTCCTCGGGGTCGGCGAGCGGATCTGCGGCTCGCTCCCGGCAGGCGTGGAAGCGCGCCGCGCGCCGCGGCCATCGTTCGATGTTGACGATGGCGCCCCAATGCAGAGTGAATGCACGCAGAGGCCCGAGGCTGCTGGTGCGCTGCGCGTTCGTCGCGGCCCGGGCAGGATGCCGGTTGAGCTCCGGAAGACGGCTCGGAACGATGTGCGCCACGGCCTCCCGCAGGGCATCCGGCGTGAGCGACGGCATGGGAATGATGGGGCCATCGTTCTCGGTCGGCTGACTGCTCACGGCACTCTCCCACTCCGCTCGGTCTGCGGCACAGAGCCTATGGCTCCGGCCACTGCCGCCTACCTCGCCCAATCGCACCATCGCGGCGTTCGCGCGCCCCGCCCGGGTCTGTCGACCGACCGGATCCTCACGGGCTCGCCGTGGGAGGCGGAGTCGACGGCATCGCCCTCGGCGTCAACTCGGCGTGAACATCAGCGGTGTCCTCGCTCGAGGTGAGGGTCGCGCCATTGCGGCGCAGCGCTGCGAGCGCCGCCGCGTTCTGCGCTGTGGTGTCCGCGACGACGACTCGTGCACCGGCCCTGGCGGCTTCGTCGAGAAGCGCGCGCAGTACGGCGGTACCGATTCCGCGGCCCCGTTGGGAACGGGCCAGCCACATACCCGTTTCGAGGGCTTCCCCGCTGCCGCGGGCGGCCAGGCGGGCCGCGCCCACGGTCTCCCCGTCGTGGATGATCGCGTAGGTGGACTCCCGGAGCGGGCCGGCGAGCCCGGCGCGCCGAGCGCGATGCCAAGCCCGGAAGGCCTCCTGCCGTTCAGGCGTCCATCCCGGTGGCCCGGCCACGGGAGGCATGACCTCCTCCGGTGCCGCGTCGTCGACGGCCACGGCGAGCAGCCCTTCGAGGCTCGCCTCGTCCATCCGCCGCAATGCCACCCGACCCATCATGGTGGTCTCCCTTTCACCGCACGCCCGACACGGACACCGCTTGTATCGATCCTCACGTTCGTCCGGTTCCCGCGCGAGAGATTTCCGGGCGGAACCGCGGGCGTCCACGATCGGTGTGGCCACCGATCACGGACACGGCCGGCCTCCGAAACAAGCAGCGGCCCGGGTTGGCACATGGGCCATGCCTGGACTCCGGAGATGCGGGCAGGATGCCGGTAGTACGGATGCCGGCCTTTCCGGCGTCGTACCGGGAGGTGTGCGATGGACTGGTGGCTGTGGCTCGTCATCGCCGGGGCAGTGGCCGTGGTGGTGATCGGGGCGATGCTGGGCATCCAGGCCCGGCGCCGGTCCGGCGGTGTGATCGCGGTGCGCCGCGGCCGGGCGGGCGGGAAGGGGAGATCATGAGCACGCTGATGCTGGCCTCGGAGATCGGCAAACGTCCCGTGGTCACCCTGTCCGGCGAAGCGGTCGCGCAGGTGAAGGACATCGTCTTCGAGAGCGGCGCGGGCCGGGTGGCGGGCTTCACGCTCAGCGGGCGGGGCATGTTCTCCGGCCCCAAGCGCCACGCCCTGCCCTGGACGGCGGTGACCGCCCTGGGCCCCCACGCGGTGATGGTCCGCGACGAGGCGGCGTTCGAGGCCCGCAGCGAGGTCGTCGACCGCGGTGAGGCGGGCGGCGGGGACGTGCTGGGCTCGCGCGTGCTGACCGACGCCGGCACGGACGTCGGAAAGGTCACGGACGTGGTCATCGAGGTGACCGCGACCACCGCCGCCGTCGCCGGCTACCAGGTCGCCTCCACTGAGGCGCTCGGCCGCCAGGAGCGCACGGTGTACGTCCCGCTGGCGGAGACCGTCGCGGTCTCCGGCGAGGCGCTGGTGATCCCCGCCGCCGCGACCGACTTCGTCGCCGACGACCTGCCCGGTTTCGCCGGCATGGTCCAGGCGTTCCGCGCCCACCTGCAGGAGACCTGATGCTGCTCTCCCAGATCACCGGCCTGCCGGTCATGGACACCGCCGAGGCTCACCGGATCGGCAAGGTCGACGGGCTCGTCCTCGCCGCCCAGCCGCCGCGGGTCCTCGCCCTGCGGCTGAAGAAGACCGGCCGCTCCGGCTCCTACATCACCTGGGAGAACGTTCAGGCCGTCGGCCACGACGCGGTCATGGCCCGCACCGATGCACTGCAGGACGCCGACGGTGATCTCGCCGCCCCCGCCGCCGTCTGCAAGGACCTGGTCGGCCGCCGTGTCCTCACCACCCGGGGCGAAGAGGCCGGCACTCTCCAGGACCTCGACATCGACACCGGCACCGGAGCGGTGCTCACCGTGCACAGCGCCAACGACCAGCACCCTGGTGCCGCACTGACCGGCGTCGGCTCGTACGCCCTCGTCGTCACCGCGGAGTCCTGACGCGGGACCCGTTCCGCGCCGCTTCAGCCCGCCGGTTCGGTGATGTCCTGGGTGCCGACGACGGCGAGCAGGTCGAGGAGATCGGCGCTGTCGGTGCCGACCGCCGGGGTGAACCAGAGCAGCCGCTGCCGGCCGTCCTCGCTGAACAGGTTGAGGCAGTTGACCTCGATCAGGCCGAGTGCCGGGTGGATGAGGCGCTTGCGGTCGTCGCGCCGGAACGCCACGTCGTGCTCGGCCCACAGGGCGGCGAACTCGGCGGAGGTACCGAGCAGCGAGCTGATCATCGATCCGGCTTCGGTGTCCTTCGCGTCGCGCCGGGCGGCGGCTGCCCGCAGGTCGGCGACGAAGGCGCGGGACTGGCCCTCGTGGTCGGCCTCGGGGTACAGCCCCCGGGCGCCGGGGTCGGTGAACCACCGGTGGACGAAGCTGGCCCGGGGGCCCCGGAAGCCGGAGTGGTCCCCGAGCAGCGCCACCGCGAGCGGGTTCTGTACGAGGGTGACGTGCAGGTCGGTGATGACCTGTGCGGGTGTCGACGTCAGACGCGTGAGCAGGTCGAGCATGCCGGGGTGGACGTGCGAGGCGGCCGAGCCGGGCCCGGGCACCGGGCGGTCGGCCAGGTGGTACAGGTAGTCGCGCTCGTCGGCGGTCAGGCGCAGCGCCCTCGCCAGCGCGGCGATCATCTGCTCGGAGGGCTGGGATCCGGCTCCGCGTTCGAGTTCGGTGTAGTACTCCACCGATGCCCCGGCGAGCTGGGCGACCTCGTCGCGGCGCAGCCCGGGCACGCGGCGCCGGGGCCCGTGGGGCAGTCCCACGTCGGCCGGGCGGATGCGTCCGCGCCGCGACCGCAGGAAGACCCCCAGCTCGGTGTATTTCGCAGACCCCATGCCTCCCATTCTGCGCGCCGCCGGGCCGCGGACACAGGGGATGCCATCCCCTGGTTCCGCCCGCCGGTCCCGCACATCGTGGAGGACATGACTACGAACCATCCCACTCCGGCGGCCGTACGGGCCGCTGTCGTCACCGGCGGATCGCGCGGCATCGGCCGGGCGGTGGCCCACCGGCTCGCCCGGGACGGCCTGGCCGTCGTGGTGAACTACGCCCGCGACGCGGATGCCGCCGAGGAGACGGTGGCTGCGATCACCGCTGCCGGCGGACGGGCGATCGGCGTGCGGGCCGACGTGGCGGACGAGCACGCGGTCGCCGCGCTGTTCGACCGGGCGGAGCAGGAGTTCGGCGGCGTGGACGTCGTCGTCAACTGCGCCGGCCGGCTCGCCCTCTCGCCCGTCGCCGACCTCGACCTGGCCGTCCTCGACGCCGTGCACCGCACCAACATCCGCGGCACCTTCGTCGTCGCCCAGCAGTCCGCGCGGCGCCTGCGGGCGGGCAGCTCGTTCGTGGGGTTCTCGACCTCCGTGGTCGGCACACAGTTCCCCGCTTACGGCGCGTATGCGGCGAGCAAGGGAGCCGTCGAGGCGCTCACGCTGATCCTCGCCCGCGAACTGCGCGGACGGGACATCACGGTGAACACCGTCGCCCCCGGCCCCACGGCCACCGACCTGTTCCTCGAAGACAAGACGCCCGAACAGATCGACCGGCTCGCCAAGGCCCCGCCCCTGGAACGGCTGGGCACCCCGGAGGACATCGCCGAGGTGGTCGCCTTTCTCACCGGCCCGGCAGGGCGCTGGGTGAACGGCCAGATCCTGCGGGCCAACGGGGGCATGGTATGACGGCGCAGCCGCAGGTCGTGGTGGTCACCGGCGCCTCCAGCGGCTTCGGGAACCTCACCGCACGGGCCCTGGCCGAGGCGGGCCACATCGTCTACGCCGGTATGCGCGCCACCGCGGACCGCAACGCACCCGCTGCCGCCGCGCTGGCCGAGTTCAAGAGGGACCGCGGCGCCGAGATCGCAGCCGTGGAGATGGACGTCCTGGAACAGGAGTCGGTCGACGCCGCCATCGACCGTGTGATGACGGAGCAGGAACGCGTCGACGTGGTGGTCCACAACGCCGGCCACATGGTTCTCGGGCCGGCCGAGGCGTTCACCGTCGATCAGCTCGCCGGCGTCTACGACGTCAATGTGCTGTCCACGCAGCGGGTGAACCGCACGGTGCTGCCGGTCATGCGCCGCCGGCAACGGGGTCTGCTCGTGTGGGTCGGCTCCTCCTCGACCCGCGGCGGTCACCCGCCTTTCCTGGCGCCCTACTTCGCCGCCAAGGCCGCCATGGACGCCCTCGCCGAGAGCTACGCCGCCGAGTTGGTCAAGTTCGGCATCGAGACCACCCTCGTCGTCCCCGGCGCCTACCCGAGCGGCACCAACCACTTCGCCCACGCCGGCACACCCGCCGACACCACGCGAGGCGCGCAGTACGACGAGCCCTACGGCCGGCTCAGGGACACCATGACCGAGGCCCTGAGCGACATCTTCCCGTCCGGACGCGAAGCCGGAGAGGTGGCCGCCGAGATCGTCCGGGTCATCGGCCTGCCGCACGGCGAGCGCCCGTTCCGCACCCACATCGATCCCAGCCGCGACGGCAGCGAGGTGGTGTCGGCCGTGTACGACCGGATCCGCGCGGAGTTCTTCCGCCGCATCGGGATCGGCGAACTGCTCACCCCCCACGCAAGCCTCTGACCACGCCGGCCTCCGGCCACTCCGGCCGCGGCCGGGAAGCGGCCCCATGGCCGCACACCCTCGGACCCATACGTCCGGACCACGGAAGAAACCCACCACCCAAGAGGAACACTCATGCCTTTCGCCCACTTCAAGGTCCCCGCGGGCACCATCACCGCCGAGGACAAGCAGAAGATCGTCGAGCGCACCACCGACCTGTACGCGGAGATCTACGGTGAGCGGGCCCGCCCCACCACCGTCGTCCTCGTCGACGAAGTGGCCGACGGCGGCTGGGGCGTCGCCGGCAACGTCCTGACCGCCGCCATGCTCAACGGCGACACCTGATCTCCACCCCCTGTGTAAGGCCCGGCGCCACGCGGCGCCGGGCCCGCGCAACCGCGGCCCTCACCGCCGGAGCGAAGGCCGGCGGACACGACACCGCTGGTGAACGCGCCCCAGCTCGGTGCCCCGACGCGGAGTACCAGGCCGTCCGGGGTCTGCTCATCGTCCGGACGCCGGCCGCCCGGTGGGGCGTTACGCACCGGACGGTCGGCAAGACCGTCTGGTGCGAGCTCGATCTCCCCACCGGTCCCGACGGTCCCGCCGCACCGGCGGCCGTGCGGTGCATCGGTCTGGTTCCGGAGGAACGCGGCGGCGGGCCCGCCGGCTGAAGCCTCTCAGCCGGTCCACTGGTCGTACGCCAGCTTGGCGACCAGGGCGAGGACCACGACCACCAGCACCACGCGGACGAAGCCGCTGCCCCGCTTGAGGGCCGTACGGGCGCCGAGGGTGCCGCCCGCGAGGTTGAAGAGGGCCATCAGGGCGGCCAGTTTCCACAGCACCGTGCCCTGCGCGGTGAACACCACCAGGGCGCCGAAGTTGGTGCACACGTTGACGATCTTGGTGGTGGCGGAGGCCGTCACCAGATCCATGTGGAGGATCGCCACCAGGGCGATGACCAGGAAGGTCCCGGTGCCCGGGCCGACCAGGCCGTCGTAGAAGCCGATGCCCAGGCCCGCGACCAGGATCGCCGTCAGGACGCGCCGCCGGGTCACCGGACCGGTCATCACCGGGACCGTGGTGCCGAAGGACGGGCGGAGCAGGACGAAGGCCAGCACGCCCAGCAGGATGACGATGATCAGCGGGCGGAGCACCGCGCTCTCGACGCCGGCGGCGAAGAACGCCCCGAGCAGGGAGCCGCCGAGCGCCGCCAGTCCGATCCGCACAGCCGTCCGGACGTCGACCGGCGCCTTGCGCGTGTACGTCACGGCCGCGGCGGTGGTGCCAACGATGGACACGGCCTTGTTGGTGCCGAGGAGATACGCGGGCGGAAGGTGCGGGAAACCCACGAGCAGCGCCGGGAGCTGGAGCAGGCCGCCACCACCGATCACGGCGTCGATCCACCCCGCGGAGAGGGCCGCCAGGCACAGCAGGGCCACGGTCGCCAGTGATATGTCGTCCATCCCCGCAGTTCCCGTTCACGGCGGAAGCACTTCGCCGGCGACCGCAACAGCCTGGGGAATCGTACGCGCGTCCGGACGAAAGCCCGGAACGGCCACCGCCGGAACCCCTGGCCCGGCGGGGCAGGTCCCCGCCACAGGATTGAACAGACTGACATTTCATGCAAATATTGTCAGCATGTTGGAGGATGAGCGGCTCGACCAGATCCTTGATGCCGCATATGCGTGTTTCACCCGGCACGGCGTGCGGCGCACCACGATGGACGACATCGCCCGGGAGGCGCGTCTGTCCCGGCCCGGTGTCTACCAGTACGTCCGCAATAAGCAGGACGCGTTCCGCCGCCTGACCACCCGGCTGCTGGACTCCTCGCTGAGCGACGCCCGTTCCGCGGCGACGGCCCGGGGAGACCTGGCCGAGCGGCTCACCGGCGTGCTGGAGGTGAAGCTGCGGCTGATCACCGGGGTGTGGCGGGACAGCCCGGCGCACGCCGCCGAGCTGCTCGGGGTCGACTCCCGTCAGTCGGCGGATCTGCTGGAGGCCTACGAGACGGCCATGTGCGAGCTGCTCACCTCGGCCATCACCGCCGCCCGCCCGCATCTGCCGAAGACCGGAGCGGACGAGGTGGCCCAGCTGCTCCTGGCCTTCACCCGCGGCCTGGAGGCCGACCTGACCGACCCGCAGGCCCCCGTCCGGCGCCTGCGCCACGGCGTCGCGCTGTTCGTCGCCGGCATGGACCACTACTCCGAGGAGACAGCATGACCACGACCGCGGTACTGATCACCGGGACCTCCTCGGGCATCGGCCGGGCCACGGCCCTGCGCCTGGCCGCCCGGCCGGACCTGACCGTCTACGCCACCGCGCGCCGGCCCGAGACGCTCGCCCCTCTCGCCGGGGCCGGGGCCCGCACCCTGGCCCTGGACGTCACCGACGAGGAGTCCATGGCCGCCGCCGTCAAGACCGTCGAGGCCGAGCACGGCTCGGTCGGCGTACTGGTCAACAACGCCGGATACGGCGCGTACGGGACCGTCGAGGAGACCGATCTGGCCGAGGTGCGCCGCCAGTTCGAGACCAACGTCTTCGGTCTGGCACGGCTGACCCAGCTGGCGCTGCCCGGCATGCGCGCCGCCGGGCACGGCCGCATCGTCAACGTCGGTTCCATGGGCGGCCGGCTCGTCTTCCCTGTCGCGGGCTACTACCACGCCAGCAAGTACGCGGTCGAAGCCCTCACCGACGCGCTGCGCTTCGAGGCCGCGCCGTTCGGGATCAAGGTGAGCCTGGTCGAGCCCGGCCTGATCCGTACCGCGTTCGGCGGCACCGCGGCCCGTACTCTGGCCGGCTCGGCCGCTGCGGCCGGCCCGTACACCCGGCTGAACGACGCGATGGACCAGCAGATGGCCCGGTCCTTCCAGTCGCGGACGCTGTCCGCCCCGCCCGAGGCGGTCGCCGAGGTCATCGAGCGCGCCGCCACCGGAGCCCGCCCGCGGACCCGTTATGTCATCACGCCCGCCGCCCGGCTGCTGGTGCAGATCCGCCGGCTGTTCGGTGCCGGTTTCTTCGACGCCTACCTGCGCCGGCAGTTCAGGGCGGCGGTCTGACCGCGCGGTCCCACGGGAGCGGGTCCGGCTCACAGTGAGGGGCGGGGCCCGCTGAGGGCAGCGTTGCCGGGGGGAAACAGCGGGGATGCGGTCGGGAAACAGCCACCCCGCACGCTCTCCGTATGACCTCGAACAAGGAGCCGGACCGGGACCCGGGCCGCCGTCGCGTTGTGGTGATCGGCGGTGGCATGGCCGGTGCCCGGCTGGTGCAGCAGCTGACCGCCCTCGGCGGCGGTGCCCTCGCCGACGGCACCGACGTCACCGTCATCGGCGAGGAACCGCACGGTCCGTACAACCGGGTCCTGCTGGCGGACGTCCTCGCGGGACGGTACGGGCCCGAGGTGATCGCCCTGCCCGCCCCCGGCGCCTCCGTGCGGCATCTGACCGGCGTGTGCGCCGTGCGGATCGACCGCGACGCCCGGCTGGTGCTGTGCGACGACGGGCAGAGCGTGCCGTACGACGCGCTGGTGCTCGCCACCGGCTCCAACCCCGTACTGCCGCCCCTGCGCGGCCTGTTCGAGCCCGACGGCCGCGACCTGCCGTCCGGGGTGCACCCCTTCCGCACCCTCGACGACTGCCGGGCGCTCGCCGAGGCCGTGCGCCCCGGCGTGCGCGCCGTGGTGATCGGCGGCGGACTGCTCGGCGTGTCCGCCGCCCGGGCCCTCGCCCGGTGCGGCGCGCAGGTGGTGCTGGCGCAGCAGGGCGAGCACCTCATGGAACGCCAGCTCGACGCCGACGCCTCGGGCATGCTCCGCGGCCACCTGGAGGCGCTGGGCGTGGAGGTGCACACCGAGTGCCGGGTCCGCGGGCTGCGCACCCGGAGCGTCACCCGGGACGGCGGCTCGTCCGCCCGCGAGGTGACCGCCGTGGAGCTCGCCGACGGTTTCCGGCTCGACGCCGAGATCGTCGTCCTCGCCTGCGGGGTGCGGCCCCGCACGGGCCTCGCCCTGGCGGCCGGGCTGAAGGTCGCGCGCGGCATCGTCGTCGACGACGAACTGCGCACCGACGACCCCCGCGTCCACGCCATCGGCGACTGCGCCGAGCACGACGGCACCGTCTACGGACTGGCCGGGGCCGCGCAGGAGCAGGCCGATGTCCTGGCCGGGGTGCTGGCCGGAGCCGCGGGCGGTCCTGCCCCGCGCTACCGCGGCACCCGCGCCCTGACCCGGCTCAGCCTGCCGGCCTGGTCCGGCCCGCGGCCGGCCGGTGGTGGCGGCAATGGCGCCGCCGCCACCGGCCGGACGGCCCCGGTCCCGGTCCCGGCGGATGACGGTGACCTGTCCGCCCTTCGCCCGGATCCGCGGCGCCCGGAGCCGCGGCCCGTCACCGCCGGGGCCACCACCGCTGCCGCCGGGGACGCCGCGGCCACCGTGCTCGCCGCCCCCGCCGCCGCGCCGGGAACGGACACCACCGCCACCCCCGGAGCGGACGGCTCCGGAGCCGGCGACGCCGCCGGCCCGCTCGACCTCGCCGCCTTCGGCGAGACCACCCCCGCCCCCGGGGACGACGTCATCCATCTCTCCGACGCCACGCGCGGCGCGTACCGCAAGGTCGTCGTCCGCGGCGACCGGCTTGTCGGCGGAATCCTTCTCGGCGATCTCGGCACTGTCGGCGCGCTCGCCCGCACCTGGGAGGGCGACGAGCCGCTGCCCTCCGCTCCCCTGCTCCATCTGCTGACCCATGACGGAGGTTGCTGAGATGGCACCCGACCAGACGACCCGCCTCAACGGCGTGACCGGCGTGACCGGGACGTCCGCCGCGACCACGGGCATCACCCCGGGCATCGCCACGGCCACCACCACCGCCGCCGCCGACGGCACCGGCGCCACCGGCCGTCCCACCATCGTCCTCGTCGGCCACGGCATGGTCGGCCAGCGCTTCCTGGAGGCCCTCGCCGACCGCGGGCTGACGGAGCGCGCGCACATCGCCGTGTTCTGCGAGGAGCCCCGCGCCGCCTACGACCGGGTCCAGCTCACCTCGTACTTCTCCGGCCGCGCCCCGGAGGACCTGGCGCTCGGCGAGCCGGAGTTCATGGAGCGGCACGGCATCGAGTTCCACCTCGGCGACCCGGCCGTGGCCGTCGACCGCGAAGCGCGCACCGTCACCTCGCGCGCCGGGCGCACGCTCCGGTACGACACCCTCGTCCTCGCCACCGGCTCGTACCCCTTCGTCCCGCCGGTCCCCGGCAAGGACGCCGAGGGCTGCTTCGTCTACCGCACCATCGAGGACCTGCTCGCCATCGAGGAGTACGCGAAGAACTCCCGCACCGGCGCGGTCGTCGGCGGCGGCCTGCTCGGTCTGGAGGCCGCCGGGGCGCTCAAGGGCCTCGGCCTGGAGACGCACGTCGTGGAGTTCGCGCCCCGGCTGATGCCCGTCCAGGTGGACGAGGGCGGTGGCGCCGCGCTCCGCCGCACCATCGAGGACATGGGCGTCGAGGTGCACACCGGCGTCGGCACCCAGGAGATCACCACCGGCGACGGCGGCTCCGTCACCGGCATGGCGCTCTCCGACGGCTCCGCGCTCGCCGCCGACCTCGTCGTGTTCTCCGCCGGCATCCGCCCCCGCGACCAGCTCGCCCGGGACTGCGGCCTGGCGGTCGGCGAGCGGGGCGGCATCACCGTCGACGAGAGCTGCCGCACCTCCGACCCCGCCGTCTACGCCATCGGCGAGTGCGCCCTGGCCGCCGACGGCAGGGTCTACGGCCTGGTCGCCCCCGGCTACGAGATGGCCGAGACCGCCGCCGCGGCCATCGCCGGCGCGGAGGCAGCCTTCACCGGCGCCGACACCTCCACCAAGCTCAAGCTGCTCGGCGTGGACGTGGCGAGCTTCGGCGACGCGCACGGCACCGCCGAGGGCTGCCTCGACGTCGTCTACTCCGACTCCCGCTCCGGCGTCTACAAGAAGCTGGTCGTCGGCTCCGACGGTGCGCTGCTCGGCGGCGTCCTGGTCGGCGACGCCGACGCCTACGGCATGCTGCGCCCGCTCACCGGGTCCGTGCCGCCGGTGCCGCCCGAGCAGCTCGTGCTGCCCGCGGGGGCCGGGGCGCCGGTCGCGCTGGGACCGTCCTCGCTGCCCGACGAGGCCGTCATCTGCAGCTGCCACAACGTCACCAAGGGCAGCATCCGCGGAGCCGTCACCGAGCACAGCTGCGGCACGGTGCCCGAGGTCAAGAAGTGCACCAAGGCCGGCACCGGCTGCGGCAGCTGCGTCAAGGTGCTCACCACGCTCGTCAACGACGAGCTGGAGGCCCAGGGCGTCAGCGTCGACAAGGGCCTCTGCGGCTGCTTCGCGCTCACCCGCGCCGAGCTGTACGAGATCGTCCGGGTGCGGCAGCTGACCTCGTACGCACAGGTGCTCGACGAGCACGGCCGCGAGGAGGCGCGCGGCGGCGACGGCTGCGAGATCTGCAAGCCGACCGTGGCCTCGGTCATCGCCTCCCTCGCCCCCTCCATCGGTGCCGACGGCTACGTCCTGGACGGCGAGCAGGCCGCCCTTCAGGACACCAACGACCACTTCCTCGCCAACATCCAGCGCAACGGCTCCTACTCGGTCGTCCCGCGCATCCCCGGCGGTGAGATCACCCCGGAGAAGCTGATCGTGATCGGCGAGGTGGCCCGCGACTTCGGGCTCTACACGAAGATCACCGGCGGGCAGCGGATCGACCTGTTCGGCGCCAGCGTGGACCAGCTCCCGCAGATCTGGGCCCGGCTGGTGGACGCGGGCTTCGAGTCCGGGCACGCGTACGGCAAGGCGCTGCGCACCGTGAAGTCCTGCGTCGGGCAGACCTGGTGCCGCTACGGCGTGCAGGACTCGGTCCGGATGGCCATCGAGCTGGAGCTGCGCTACCGGGGCCTGCGCTCGCCGCACAAGCTGAAGTCCGCCGTCTCCGGCTGCGCCCGGGAGTGCGCGGAGGCGCGCGGCAAGGACTTCGGGGTCATCGCCACCTCGAACGGCTGGAACCTGTACGTCGGCGGCAACGGCGGCGCCGACCCGCGCCACGCCGACCTGCTCGCCCAGGATCTGTCCGACGCCGAACTGGTCCGCCTCATCGACCGGTTCCTGATGTTCTACATCCGCACCGCCGACCGGCTGGAGCGCACCTCCGTCTGGCTGGAGCGGATCGAAGGGGGCCTGGACCACGTCCGGGACGTGGTGGTGCACGACTCGCTCGGCATCTGCGGCGAACTGGAGCGGCTGATGGCCGACCACGTCGCCGGCTACCGCGACGAGTGGGGCGCGACGCTGGAGGACCCGGAGCGGCTGCGCCGCTTCGTCTCCTTCGTCAACGCCCCGGGCACCCCCGACCCGTCCGTCCGCTTCGTGCCCGAACGCGACCAGGTCAAGCCGGACCTCGGCATCCTGGCCGGCCCCGTTCTCCCCGTCCGCACCCTCGAAGGGAGCTCCGCCCGATGACGCTCGCACCCGAGACCACCCTGGACCGGCTCACCCCGGCCGCCCCGGCCTCCGCCGCCGGTACGGCCACCGCCACCGCGACCCGTGTCGAACTGCTGGTCGGCAACCGCTGGCACGCGGTCTGCGACACCGCCGGCCTCACGCCCGGCCGCGGGGTGGCGGTGCTGCTGCCGGACGGGCGGCAGGCGGCCGTCTTCCTGGACCGGGCGGGCGCGGTGTACGCGATCGGCAACCAGGACCCGTTCACCGGCGCCTACGTCCTCTCCCGCGGGCTGATCGGCCGCACGGGGCGGGACGGCCGGCCGTTCGTCGCCTCGCCGCTCCTCAAGCAGCGCTTCGACCTGGCCACCGGCCAGTGCCTGGACGACGCCTCGGTGGCCGTGCCCGCGTACACCGCGCGCAGGGGCTGACGGCGGTCGGCACCGGTACCGCCGCGGCCGCCGTCGTCCGCACACGCGTCCGGCGCGCCACCGGTCCCTCACGGGCCGGGGCGCGCCGGAGCCATGCGGCGGGGCGGGCGGCCGGCCGCGGCTCAGCGCCGTCCGTGCAGGTGGTGCTTCCATCCGGCCACGGTGTAGGCGAGCTTCATGGCGTAGTAGGCGGGCTTCGGCTCGTACTCCTCGTCGTACGGGCAGGCCGCGCCCTCTCCCTCGAACCAGCCCGGCACCCAGGAGTCGGCGTCCGAGAAACCCCAGACGGTGATGCCCTCGCAGCGGGCGACGGCCGTGCAGGCGTCGGTGACGGCCTTGTACTCGACGGCCTGCCGGAGCAGCTTCTTCCGGGTGACCGGCAGTTCCATGCGGATGTCGAGCTCGGTGACGACGACGTCCAGGCCGAGGTCGGCGAAGCGCTGGAGGTTGGCCTTCATGTCCTCCGGCTGCTGTCCGAGCACCAGATGGCCCTGGACTCCCACGCCGTGGATCGGCACGCCCTCGGCCAGCAGCTTCTTGACCAGCCGGTACGTCGCGTCGCTCTTGGGGCCGAGACCGTCGGTGTTGTAGTCGTTGATGAACAGCTTCGCGTCCGGGTCCGCCCGGTGGGCGGCGCGGAAGGCCTCGGCGATGTAGTCCTCGCCCATGGCGTTGTGGAAGATGGTCTCCCGGAAGGTGCCGTCCTCGTTGAACGCCTCGTTGACCACGTCCCACCGGTCCACCCGGCCCTTGTAGCGGCCTGCCACGGTAGCGATGTGGTCTGTCATGATGGTACGGATATCGGACGGGCTGAAGTCGCCCTCGTTCAGCCAGGCGGGGAGCTGGCTGTGCCACACCAGGACATGTCCATACAGATCCTGCTCGTTCGCATCCGCGAAGTCTGCGATACGATCGGCGTCGGTCCAGTTGAACTCGCCGCGCTCCGGCTCGACCGACTCCCATTTCATCGCGTTCTCGGGAGTGATACTGCTGAACTGCGTGGCGGCGATACGCGCGTAGGTGGGATCGTCCAGCCGGCCGGCCGCGACGGCCGTGCCGGCGAAGCGGCCCGTCGACGCGGCGGCATCGCTCAGCGTCCTGCCGTGGGCCGTGCGGTGGGCCTCGCCGTGGGCTCCTCCGGAGGTCTCCGCGGCGGTCGCGGGCGAGGCCGAGACAGCGCCGAGACCACCGAGCAGGGCGGTCGCGGCGAGAGCCGCCACCGCGGCCCTCCGGACGCGCAGTAGATTCATGAGGTTCCCTCTCAGCTTCACGCGCTTCCAGTTTTCCGGAAGAATGCTGCAAGTTTTCGGAGGCTGCGCCGGGAACGCTAGAGCTGGTTGGGACACCCGTCAACGGGTGTGGTGCAAGGAGGTTCCATGGCGGTCGACGAAGCCGGGCAGTCGCGACCCAAGGTCACGATCACGGCGATCGCACAGGAAGCGGGGGTTTCCGTCCCGACGGTCTCGCGCGTGGTCAACGGCCGGTCCGACGTGGCGCCGGAGACCCGCGCCAAGGTGGAGGACCTGCTGCGCCGCCACGGCTACCAGCGGCGGGGCACCGCCGGCCGCGAGGGGGCGGGCCTGATCGACCTGGTCTTCAGCGATCTCGACAGCCCGTGGGCCGTGGAAATCATCCGGGGGGTGGAGGAGGTGGCGCACGCGGCCGGGATGGGCACGGTCGTCTCCGCCACCCACGGCCGGGCCGGTGCCACCCGGCAGTGGCTGGAGAATCTCCGGGACCGCGCCTCCGACGGCGTCATCCTGGTGACCTCCGCCCTGGAACCGCTGCTCCAGAAGGAACTGCGGCGGCTGGACGTCCCCATCGTGGTGGTGGACCCGGCCGGCTCCCCCGCCCTGGACGCCCCGACCGTCGGCGCCACCAACTGGGCGGGCGGCATGGCCGCCACCGAACACCTGCTGGAGCTCGGGCACCGCCGGATCGGCTTCATCGGCGGCCCCATGCGGCTGCTGTGCAGCCGGGCCCGGATGGACGGCTACCGCACCGCGCTGGAGGCGGCGGGCATCCCCGCGGTGGACGAACTCATGGTGGGCGGCGACTTCTACCACGAGTCCGGTTTCACCGGGGCACAGAAGCTGCTGGACCTGCCCGAGCCGCCCACCGCGATCTTCGCCTCCAGTGACCAGATGGCCCTGGGCGCGATCGAGGCGCTGCGCCGCCGGGGGCTGCGGGTGCCGGACGACGTGAGCGTCGTCGGCTTCGACGACCTGCCCGAGATGCGGTGGTCCTCGCCGCCGCTGACGACCGTGCGGCAGCCGCTGGCCGAGATGGGGAAGGTCGCGGCGCGTACGGTGCTGCGCCAGGCCCGGGGCGAGGAACTGGACTCCCCGCGGGTCGAGCTGGCGACCGAGCTGATCGTCCGGCACAGCTCGGGGGCGCCCGCCCGGGAGTCCTGAGCGGCGCCGGCACCCCCGCCCGCACCCCAGCCGACCCCGCCGCCGACCCCGCCGCCGGTCCAGCCGCCCCGCCGCCGGTCCGGCCCGTCCGGCGGTCCCGCCGCCGGTGCCCTCCGGGGCCGCGGCTCCGGGCGCCGGGCCCCCGGGCCGCAGCCGGCGCCCCCAGGCCCCTCAGGCGCCCTCCCGAGCCCGCCCGGGCACCCCTGGTGCCCCCAGCGCCCCCGGCACTCGTGAGGGCGGGAGAGCATGAACCTCCCGCGCCGGCAGCACCACCGGCACCGGGGCGGCCCCGCGCACCCCGTCTCCCTCGGCGGCCCCGAGCCCCGGCAGCCTCAAGCGGCCCCGATGGACACTCCGGGCCCGCACACCCCCTCGGCCACCCGCACCGGGAAGTCCCGGCGAACGCGGACCCGGGCACCCAACCGGTAGCCTCAGGCAACCGTCAACCCCCGTGGCCCCTACACCCGTTCCGGGGACCGCGCCGGCGGCCCGGCCATCCGACACCCCGTCAACCGGCCCTCCGCACCACGGTGTCCGGGTGCCCGTACGGCGACCCGGGGGGCCGCCCGGACCCCTCCGGCACGAACCCTCCGATCCCATTTTCGTTACAGCCGTTGACACAGCTCATGATGGATCCGTAACTTCCAGAAACATCGACCGATAATTTTCGGAAAGCTTCCGGAAGGTGTGCCATGCGGAACAACCTGTCACGTAGAGGCGGCCGTACCATCGCCGCCGTCACGGCCACGATCGTCGCTTCATCCGTCCTGGCCGCCTGTGGCAGCAGCGGCCCCGAAGGCTCCGGAGGCGGTGAGGAAGGGACCCTCAACGTCTGGGTCTACGGAGACGCCTCGACCAAGGTGCAGGACGAGGCCGTCAAGCGGTTCAACAAGAACTCCGACGTCAAGGCCAAGCTCACCAAGGTCCCCGGCGACAGCTACCAGGACAAGCTCCGTACCGCGATGGGCACCCCCAACGCCCCGGACGTCTTCTTCAACTGGGGCGGCGGAAGCATCGCCAACTTCGTCGAGAAGGACATGCTCGTCGACCTCACCCCGGAGTTCGAGAAGGACCCGGACCTCAAGGGCGCGTTCATCGACTCGATTGTCGACGCCGGCAAGGTCAACGACAAGTACTACGGCGTCCCCATGCGCGGTATGCAGCCGGTGATCCTGTTCTACAACAAGAACGTCTTCGAGAAGGCCGACGCCGAGCCCCCGCAGTCCTGGGAGGACATGCTCGCCCTCGTCGACACCTTCAAGGAGGAGGGCGTCACCCCGTTCGCCCTCGCCGGCGCCGACGCCTGGCCCGAGCTGATGTGGGTCGAGTACCTGCTCGACCGCAACGGCGGCGCCGAGGTCTTCCAGCGCATCCAGGACGGCGACTCCGAGGCCTGGGGCGACCCGGCCGTGCTCAAGACGGCGGAGCAGATCAAGGAGCTGGTGGACCGGGGCGCGTTCGGCAAGAACTTCGCGTCGGTCAACTACACCGAGGACGGTGCCTCCACCCTCTTCGCCAAGGACCGCGCCGCCATGCACCTGATGGGCAGCTGGGAGTACGCCAACCAGAAGGCGAACCAGCCCAAGTTCGCCGAGGACGGCATCGGCTGGACCTCCTTCCCGGCCCTCCCCGACGGCAAGGGCGACCCCAAGAACGTCGTCGGCAACCCGACGAACTACTGGTCGATCAACGCCAAGGCCAAGGAGCAGGAAGCGGCTCTGGAGTTCGTGAAGACCGCGGCCAAGGACGAGTACGTCAAGGACCTGGTCGCCAACGGTGACGTGCCCACCACCTCCGACGCCAAAGAGCGGCTGAAGGCCCACGACGCCCCGCAGTACGCCGAGTTCCAGTACGAGATGGTCAAGGCCGCCCCGAACTTCACCCTCTCCTGGGACCAGGCGCTCCCCTCCCAGCAGGCGGAGCCCATGCTCACCAACATCCAGAAGCTCTTCAACGGCCAGCTCTCGCCGAAGGACTTCGTCGAAGCGATGAAGGGTCTGTAAGTCACATGCCGGCGTCCGCCACCCCTGGTACCACGGTGAAAGAGCCCCCCACGGGAGCGGTCAGGGCCCGGCCGTCCCGCGCCTCATCAGGCGCGGGGCGGCCGGGCCTCGGCTGGGCCGTCCCCGGGCTGCTCTTCTTCACCCTCTTCGCGATCATCCCGATGCTGCTGGTCGTGGCTCTGTCCTTCACCTCGTGGCAGGGCCTCGGCCTCCCCGAGTGGACCGGCGGCGCCAACTGGTCCCGGCTCTGGGAGGACCCGGAGATGCGGCAGGCCATCTGGCTGAGCGTGCTGCTCACCGGCCTGTCCTGGCTCTTCCAGACCCCGGTGGCACTGCTGCTCGGTGTCTGGGCCGCGGGGACGCAGCGCAACCGCGCCGTCCTCTCCGCGATTTTCTTCCTGCCGCTGCTGGCCTCCTCGGTGGCCCTGGCGCTGCTCTGGAAGTCACTGCTCGACCCGAACTTCGGCCTGATCGCCGACATCGGCCCGTACATCGGTTTCCCCGACGGCAATCTGCTCGGTGACCCCAAGGGCGCCTTCGCGGCCGTGCTGTTCGTCGCCTCCTGGCAGTTCATCCCGTTCCACACGCTGCTCTACCAGGGCGGCGCGCGGCAGATCCCCAAGTCGCTCTACGACGCGGCCTACGTGGACGGGGCCGGCACCGTCCGGCAGTTCTTCAGCGTCACCCTGCCGCAGCTCAAGAACACCGTCATCACCTCGTCGGTGCTGATGGTGGTGGGCGCGCTGACCTTCTTCGACACCGTGCTCATCCTCACCGAGGGCGGTCCCGGCACGGACACCACCATCGTGCCGTTCCTCATGTACACCACCGGATTCGACGCGTTCGACATGGGCTACGCCAGCGCCATCGCCACCATCCTGGTCGCCATCGCCACCGGCATCTCCCTGCTCCTCGTACGACTCACCGGCTTCAGCGCCATGCGCAGTACCCGGGAGGGAATGTGACCGACGTGCTGTCCAAGCGCCCCGCCACCGGCTCACCGGAGCACGGCGGCTCCCGGCCCGCGTCCGGACGGCGGTCCTTCCGGCTGCCGCGCTGGAACTACCCGGCCGGTTTCGCCTCCCTGATCTGGCTGCTCATCGTCGGCGTGCCGCTCTACGCCCTGCTGACGTCGACCCTGCGGACCCGGGACGACTATCTCGACAGCGGAGCGCTGTCGGTGCCGGCCGATCCGACCCTGGACAACTACCGCAAGGTCTTCGAGAGCGACTTCCTGACCTACCTCACCAACACGGCCATCGTCACCGTGGCGACCGCGGCCATCGTGGTGGTGCTCGCCGTGACGATCGGATACACCGTCGTCCGCACCCGCAGCCGGATGTCCAACCGGATCTTCCAGGTCTTCCTGCTGGGTCTGGCCATTCCCGCGCAGGCGGTGATCATTCCGGTCTATCTGATCATCACCAAGATGCATCTCTACGACTCGCTGCTCGCGATCATCCTCCCGACCGCGGCCTTCACGCTGCCGGTCAGCGTCGTGATCCTGGCGGGCACCATGCGCGACATCGACGAGGAGATGTACGAGTCCATGGCCCTGGACGGGGCCAATTCGCTGCGCATCCTGCGGCAGCTCGTCGTACCGCTCAGCCGGTCCGGCATCTCGACGGTGATCGTCTACGCCTCGCTCCAGGCGTGGAACAACTTCCTGTTCCCCCTGATCCTCACCCAGTCCCCGGAGACCCGGGTGCTGACCCTCGGCCTCTACGACTTCGTCGGCCAGTTCCGGGTGGACATCCCGGCGCTGCTCGCGGCCGTCGTGCTGTCGATCGTGCCCATCTTCGTCGTCTATCTCTTCGCCCGCCGTCAGCTGGTCAGCGGCCTGATGGGCGTCGGCGGCAAGTAGACGGCACCGCCCCCCACCTTCATGCGCCGGACAGGAGTCCCATGCACCCCGAGACGAAAGGCCCCTGGCAGGACACCTCGCTGTCCACCGGGGACCGCGTCAGCGACCTGCTCGCCCGGATGACCCTGGAGGAGAAGCTCGCACAGCTGTTCAGCATCTGGCCCGGCTCCGACTCCGAGGGCGAGGACGTCGCCCCTCTCCAGCACGAGATGACGGCGTCCGACGAGCCCGCGGACCTCGACGCCCTGATCCGGCACGGACTGGGCCAGCTCACCCGGGCCTTCGGCACCGCGCCCCTCGAACCGGCGGCGGGCGCCGCGGCCCTGGCCCGCACCCAGGCCCGGATCGCCGCGGCGAACCGTTTCGGCATCCCGGCCATCGCCCACGAGGAGTGCCTCACCGGCTTCACCACCTGGGGCGCCACCGTCTTCCCGACCCCGCTGGCCTGGGGCGCCTCCTTCAACCCGGCGCTCGTGGGCCGGGCGGCGGAGCTGATCGGCTCCACCATGCGCTCCGCCGGTATCCACCAGGGTCTCTCCCCCGTCCTCGACGTGGTGCGCGACCCCCGCTGGGGCCGTACCGAGGAGTCGATCAGCGAGGACCCGTACCTGGTGGCGACCATCGGCACCGCCTATGTGCGCGGGCTGGAGTCCAGCGGCGTCATCGCCACCCTCAAGCACTTCGCCGGCTACTCGGCCTCCCGCGCCGGCCGCAACCACGCCCCGGTCTCGGCCGGGCGGCGCGAGCTGGCCGACGTCCTGCTGCCGCCGTTCGAACTGGCGGTACGGGACGGCGGCGCGCGCTCCGTCATGCAGGCGTACAACGAGATCGACGGGGTGCCGGCCGCCGCCGACTCCTGGCTGCTGACCGAACTGCTGCGCGACGAGTGGGGGTTCACCGGCACGGTCGTCGCCGACTACTTCGGCATCTCCTTCCTGGAGTCGGCCCACCACGTCGCCGGCTCGCCCCGGGAGGCGGCCGGGATGGCCCTGGCCGCCGGCGTGGACGTGGAACTGCCCGCCGTCCGCTGCTACGGCACCCCCCTGCTGGACGCCGTACGCGCCGGGGACGTCCCCGAGTCCCTGGTGGACCGCGCGGTCACCCGCGTCCTGCGGCAGAAGTGCGAACTCGGCCTCCTCGACCCGGACTGGGACCCGGCCCCGCCCGCCCTCGCCGGCCCGCCCGCCGCGGTCACCGGCCCCGCCGGGGCCGCGGAGGACAGCACCGCGGCCCCGGACACGGCGGACACCGCGGGCGCCGTGGCCCCGCTGACCGCCGCCCGCGAGGCGGCCCTGCGGCCCGGCACCGTTCCGGGCGCCGCGGGTGTCGACTTCGACCCGGCCGAGATGCGGGCGGTGGCCCGGCAGCTGGCGGAGGAGTCCGTCGTGCTGCTCGCCAACGACGCGGGACTGCTGCCGCTCACCGACGGCCCGGGCTCCCGGATCGCCGTGGTCGGCCCGATGGCCGACGACCCGGCCGCCATGCTCGGCTGCTACACCTTCCCCCGCCACGTCGGCGTCGAGCACCCCGAGCTGCCGCTGGGCGTGGAGGTCCCCACCCTGCTGGAGTCCGTCCGGGAGGCCCTGCCCGGAGCGGAGATCTCGCACGCCCCCGGCTGCGTACCGCCGGAGCCGGAGAAGTCCGGCGCGGTGGCCGCGGGCGTCGCCGGCGCGGATTCCCCGTCCCTCGGCGGCGTCCTCACCAAGCCGGAGACGGCTTCCGGCGGAGCGGCCGGGCTGCCGACGGCCGCGGAGCTGCTCGACGCCGAGGCCGACATGCTCACCGAGGCGGTCGCGCTGACCGCTGGGGCCGACGTCTGCGTGGCCGTGCTCGGCGACCGCTCCGGTCTCTTCGGCCGCGGCACCTCCGGCGAGGGCTGCGACGCCGCGGACCTCGAACTGCCGGGCGCGCAGGGTGCGCTGCTGGACGCCCTGCTGTCCACCGGCACCCCGGTCGTACTGGTCCTGCTGACCGGACGCCCCTACGCCCTCGGCCGGTACGCCGGCCCGGGCCGCTCCGGCGGCACGCCCCCGGCCGCCGCCGTCGTGCAGGCGTTCTTCCCCGGCGAGGAGGGCGGGCCGGCCGTCGCCGGTGTGCTGTCCGGGCGGGTCAACCCCTCCGGACGGCTGCCGGTCAGCGTGCCGTACGGGTCCGGCGGCCAGCCCTGGACGTACCTGGCCCCGCAGCTCGGGCTGCACAATGAGGCCAGCTCGCTCGACCCGACGCCGCTCTACCCGTTCGGGCACGGCCTGTCGTACACCTCGTTCGCGTGGACCGGCGGTGCCGTGGAGGCGGCGGACGGCTCCGCGGCGCAGGCGGCCGACGGCGACGGGACCGTCCTGCTGGACACCGACGGCGAGGCCACCGTCCGGCTCACCGTGCGCAACACCGGCGACCGGCCCGGCACCGAGACCGTCCAGCTCTATCTGCACGACCCGGTGGCCCGGACCACCCGGCCGGTGAACCGCCTCATCGGCTACGCGCGGGTGCCGCTCGGTCCGGGCGAGGCCGCGGAGGTGCGGTTCGGCTTCCACACCGACCTCGCCGCGTACACCACGCGCGACGGCCGCCGCATCGTGGAGCCCGGCGACCTGGAGCTGCGGCTCGCCGCGTCCAGCGCCGACATCCGGCACGCGGCCCGGGTCCGGCTGAACGGTGCGGAGCGCACCGTCGGCCACTGCCGGCGGATGGTCTGCGCGGCCATGGTGCACCGGCTGGGCGTGCCCGGGCAGGGCACGGCCGCGGCGGCCCCGGAACCGGCGCGCGAGGAGAACGGCACCGTGGCCGTCGCGCCCCCGGTGCGGTCCCTCTAGGCTGACGGCGGGCCGTGTGAGCGGCCCGCCACCAGCCGATCCGAGGAGCAGGGCGTGCGGCGCTGGACCGTGAGCGACATCCCCGACCAGAGCGGCCGCACGGCCGTGGTGACCGGCGCCAACAGCGGCCTCGGCCTCGTCACGGCCCGTGAACTCGCCCGGCACGGCGCCGAGGTGGTGCTCGCCTGCCGGGACGAGACGCGCGGCCGCGCCGCCGAGGCCCGGATCGCGGAGGAGGTTCCGGGCGCGCGGGTCCGGCTCGCCGCGCTGGACCTGGCGGACCTGGCCTCCGTGCGGGAGTTCGCCGGCGCCTTCCTCGGGGGCGGCCGGAGCGGCGGGTCCGGGCCGGGCGGGTCCGCTTCCGAAGCGCCGGGGTCCGGCGGGTCCGGTTCCGGCGGATCGGAGTCCGGCGGATCGGGGCCCGGCGGCACCGCCCGGCTGGACCTGCTGATCAACAACGCCGGTGTCATGGCGCTGCCGTACCGGCGCACGGCCGATGGCTTCGAAACCCAGTTCGGGGTCAACCACCTCGGCCACTTCGCCCTCACCGGCCTGCTGCTGCCGGCCCTGCTCGCGACACCGGGCGCGCGGGTGGTCACCGTCTCCAGCGCGATGCACCTGCTGCCCGGCGCGGGCGATCCCGGCGATCCGTCCGGCGAGGAGCCGTACCGCCGGTGGATGGCCTACGCCCGTTCCAAGAGCGCCAATCTGCTCTTCACCCATGAGCTGTCCCGCCGGCTGCGGCGGGCGGGCTCGGACGTGGTGGCCGCCGCGGCCCACCCCGGCTACGCCGCCACCAATCTGCAGACCGCGGGCCCGCGGATGGAGGGACGCCGCGGGACCGAGCGCCTGATGGGGCTCGGCGGCCGGCTGCTGGCCCAGCCCGCGGCGGCCGGCGCGCTGCCGTCGCTGTACGCGGCCACCGCACCGGACGTCCGTCCGGACGGTTTCTACGGGCCCGGCCGCACGGTGCCGCCCCGGGGCGGACCGGCGCCCGCGCGGCGCGCGGCGCGGACGCTGGACGACGCGGCGTCCGAACGCCTGTGGCAGCGCTCGGAGGAGCTCACCGGCGTCCGCTACGCGGCCCTGGACGTGCCTCCGGCGGTGTAGGCGGCGGCAGCGCGCCCTCCTGTTTCGCTCCTTCCCGCTCCTTCCCGCCTCTTGCGCGTCCCGTCCCGCCACGGGACGGGAGCGGCCCGGGAGGCGGGCCCGGCGCCCGGGGCGGCCGGGGAGCCACCGCGCCCGCGTGCCGTCCGGGCCGCGGGGGAAGCCGTGCCCGGTTGCGCCGCGGTCGTCCCCGCTCCGCCGCCCACCCGTCACCGCTTGTTGATGCTCAGTCAACCACCGCCGCACAGACTCCCGGACACCGACTCCGCGTCCGGTCCGGCGCGGGGCAGACACGATCCTGGTGGGAGGATCCGTGGAACGTCGTACCTTCCTGCGCACCACCGTCATCGGCGGTTCGGCCGCGGCCTTCGGCGGCAGTCTCTGGCGCGGCGCCGCGTACGCGGCACCCGCCCAGCCCGGCAGCGGTCCCTACGGGGCCCTGCGGGCGGCGGACGCCAACGGCATCCGGCTGCCGGCCGGTTTCAGCAGCAGAGTGATCGCCCGGTCCGGCCGCAAGGTCTCCGGCACCTCGTACACCTGGCACAACGCCCCCGACGGCGGCGCCTGTTACGCCGACGGCAGCGGGTGGATCTACGTCTCCAACTCCGAGATCACCCCCTCGGGCGGCGCGGGCGCGGTGCGTTTCTCCTCGTCCGGCTCGATCACCGGCGCGTACCGCATCCTCTCCGGCACCCGGCAGAACTGCGCGGGCGGCAAGACCCCCTGGAACACCTGGCTCTCCTGCGAGGAGGTCGACCGGGGCTACGTCTACGAGACCGACCCGTGGGGGGTGGAGCAGGCCGTCCGCCGGGACGCCATGGGCCGCTTCAAGCACGAGGCCGCGGCGGCCGACCCGGTGCGCAAGGTCGTCTACCTCACCGAGGACGTCTCCGACAGCTGCTTCTACCGCTTCCGGCCCACCACGTGGGGCGACCTCTCCTCCGGCACGCTGGAGGTGCTGAGGATGGGGCCGGGCACCTCCGGCCCCGTCACCTGGGCCACCGTGCCCGACCCGAGCGGCGCATCGGCCGCCACCCGCAACCAGGTCTCCGGCGCCAAGCGCTTCAACGGCGGCGAGGGCTGCCACTACGCCGACGGCACCTGCTGGTTCACCACCAAGGGCGACAACCGCGTCTGGCAGTACGACGCGGCCGCCGAGACCATCGAACTGGCCTACGACGACTCGCTGGTGAGCGGCGGCACACCGCTCACCGGCGTCGACAACGTCACCCGCACCGCCTCCGGCGACCTCTACGTCGCCGAAGACGGCGGCAATATGGAGATCTGCGTCATCACCCCGGACAACGTGGTGGCGCCCTTCCTGCGCGTCGACGGCCAGCCCTCGTCCGAGATCACCGGACCGGCCTTCTCCCCCGACGGCAGCCGGCTCTACTTCTCCAGCCAGCGCGGCACCAGCGGCCGTTCCTCCGGCGGCATCACCTACGAGGTCACCGGCCCGTTCCGCTCGTAGCGGCGGCCCGGAGGCCCGCGGCCGCCGCGGGCGGGGGCACATCGGCGCCGCCGTGGAGGAGGGCGGCGCCGAGCGGCGTCAGGGTGTGCAGTACGGCGCTGCCGTGCCGCAGGGTCACCACCAGCCCGGCGTCGCGCAGCACGCTGGCGTGCTGGCTGGCGGAGGCCGGGGAGACGCCGACCCGGCGGGCCAGCTCGCCGGTGGTGCACCCGCCTTCGATGGTGCGCAGCACGGCGGACCGGGTCTGGCCGACCAGCTTGCCCAGCGAGCCGACTCCGGCCGCGTACGGCCGCAGCGGTGCCGGGGCGGCGCTCTCCCCGGAGTGCTGCACCGGATAGACGAGTACCGGGGCCAGCTCCGGGTCGTGGAAGGCGACCGGGGTGACCCGGCAGAAGAACGACGGCAGGAGAAGCAGGCCCCGGCCGTCCAGGCGGAGGTCCCGGTCCACCGGATAGTCGGCCTCCAGCACCGGCGGGCGCCAGCGCATCGCCGGGGGCAGCGAGGCCAGCAGCCGGTCGGCGCCGCCGTCGAGCAGCGCCCGGCCGCGGGCGGCCCGGTCGGCCTCGATCTGCGCGCGGATGTGCGGCCAGTACGGGGCGATGGCGGCCCGGTGGTAGCCGCGCAGCGCCGCGATGAGATCGCCCAGGGCCCGGGGCCGCCCGGCGGCCAGTCCCTCGTGGCGCGGCGAGGGCCCGTGCGGGCCGTGGCCGCCGGCGGCGAGCAGCCCGAGGTCCCGGCGGAGGCGCTCCTCGGGGGTCTCGCGGAGCGCCTCCATGGCGGGCTCCATCCCGCAAATACCCTCGGGCGGTGTCAGAAAGTCGGGAAAATAGCCGCGCACGGGCACCAGGGAGGCGAGCAGCCGTCCTTCACCGTTCAAGCGGGCCCGGGTCTCCCTCCGCCATTCTCCGAAGACCGCCGCGGAACGTTTGTCGCGCAGCCGGTGGAAACTCAGGACCGTTTCCCACAAGGCGTCCGGGCGCGCGGCTATGCGTATGCGCCCGAGGTCGCGTCCGGTGAAATGGATGCGTAGCACCAAACCCCCACAAGTATCCCCCCGTCCGGCTTCCCGACGAGTATGCACCTGCATACATTGGGTCACCACGTGCTTTTGGCCACAGTTGAAACGGGTCGCGGGGGACGGCCGCCCCGCGGAAGGGTGGAACCCGTCGGGCACCGGGAAACGGTTGTGAGGCTGTCGTGGGGGCAGTGCGGAAACCGTTTCCGGGCGGCTGGGTACCGCCCATGGGCCCGATGGGGTGGAGGACCGCGGTCCGGTGATTCTCGAGCTCGCCGGACCGCGGGAGTCCAGTTATGTTCGGCCCACCGTCCGGGCCCGTCGCTACCGGTGCGGAATGCGCTTTCCGGTCAGGTTGAATTCCAGAACATTTCTCCCGCCGTCCCGGGACACGCCATGGAACCGGCCCCGGAAAGGGGCGAGAAATTAGCGGTGGCAATCGCTCCGGGCCGGGCGCCCGGCCCGCCCCCGGCCGCCTCCGACCCCGCTCCCGCGGTCGCCCGCTCAGCCGCCGGCTCCGCGGCACGGCCTGCGCCCCGGCCCCCGTCCCCCGCGCGCCGCCACGGCAGCACGGCCTCCGGAACCACCCCCCGGAACCGCTCCCGGCCCGTACCGCCCCGCCGCCGCGGGCGGTACGGGCCTCCGGGCGGGGGTGCGCCGGCATGCGGAAGGGGGCGGCGCCCCGCACAGGCACCGCCCCCTTCGCCCGGGGATCCCGGGCCCGGCCGCCGCCGGTGAGGGTCGTGGCCGCGGCGGCCGGCTCCGGTTCGGCCGTGCTCCGGATCAGCGGCTGTCGCTGCCCAGGCTCTCCGCCGCCGCGCGGCCCGCCTCCAGGCGGGCGACGGGGATGCGGAACGGCGAGCAGGAGACGTAGTCCAGGCCCACCTCGTGGAAGAAGTGGACGGACTCCGGGTCGCCGCCGTGCTCACCGCAGACGCCGAGCTTGATGTCGGGACGGGTGGCCCGCCCGGCCTCGACCGCGTTCCGCACCAGCGAGCCGACACCGTCGCGGTCGATGGTCTCGAACGGGCTGACGCCGAAGATGCCCTTCTCCAGGTAGGCGGTGAAGAAGCTGGCCTCCACGTCGTCCCGGGAGAAGCCCCACACCGTCTGGGTCAGGTCGTTGGTGCCGAAGGAGAAGAACTCCGCGGCCTCGGCGATCTGTCCGGCGGTCAGCGCGGCCCGGGGCAGCTCGATCATGGTGCCGATGGTCAGCTTGAGGTCGGCGCCGGCGGCGGCCTCGACCTCGGCGATGACCCGCTCGGCCTCCTCGCGGACGAACTCCAGCTCCTGGACGGTGCCCACCAGCGGGATCATGATCTCGGCGCGCGGGTCGCCGTTGGCCGTCCGGCGCTCCGCCGCGGCCTCGGCGATCGCCCGGACCTGCATGGCGAACAGGCCGGGGATGACGAGTCCGAGGCGTACACCGCGCAGACCCAGCATCGGGTTCTGCTCGTGCAGCTTGTGGACGGCCTGGAGCAGCCGGAGGTCGTTCTCGTTGGAGTCCTTGCGGGCCTCCGCGAGGGCGACGCGCACCGACAGCTCGGTGATGTCGGGCAGGAACTCGTGCAGCGGCGGGTCGAGCAGCCGTACGGTGACGGGCAGCCCGTCCATGGCCTCGAACAGTTCGACGAAGTCGGCCTTCTGGAGCGGCAGCAGCGCGTTCAGCGACTCCTCGCGCTCCTCGTCGGTGTCGGCGAGGATCAGCCGCTCGACCAGCTCGCGCCGCTCGCCGAGGAACATGTGCTCGGTGCGGCACAGGCCGATGCCCTGGGCGCCGAAGCGGCGGGCGCGGGAGGCGTCCTCCGCGTTGTCGGCGTTGGCGCGGACCCGCAGCCGGCGGACGCGGTCGGCGTAGGCCATGATCCGGTGCACCGCCTTGACCAGGTCGTCGGCGTCCTCCGCGCCGGCGTGCATCCGGCCCTCGAAGTACTCCACGACCGGGGACGGCACGACCGGGACCTCACCGAGGTACACCTTGCCGTTGGAGCCGTCGATGGAGATGACGTCGCCCTCCTCGACGACGACCCGGCCCTTGCCGTCCGGCGACTTGGCGGTCAGGCAGCGCTTCTTGGTGTCGACCTCCAGCTCCTCGGCTCCGCACACGCAGGTCTTGCCCATGCCGCGGGCGACGACGGCGGCGTGCGAGGTCTTGCCGCCGCGGGAGGTCAGGATGCCCTCGGCGGCGATCATGCCGTTGAGGTCGTCCGGGTTGGTCTCACGGCGGATGAGGATGACCTTCTCGCCCGAACGGGACCACTTCACGGCTGTGTACGAGTCGAAGACGGCCTTGCCGACGGCGGCGCCCGGCGAGGCGGCGATGCCGCGGCCGAGCTGCTCGGAGGCGGCGGACTCGTCGAAGCGCGGGAACATCAGCTGTGCGAGCTGGGCGCCGTTGACGCGCTGCAGCGCCTCCGCCTCGTCGATCAGCCCCTGGTCGACGAGTTGGGTGGCGATCCGGAAGGCGGCACCGGCCGTGCGCTTGCCGACCCGGGTCTGCAGCATCCACAGCTGGCCGCGCTCGATGGTGAACTCGATGTCGCACAGGTCCTTGTAGTGCGTTTCGAGGGTCTCCATGATCTCCATCAGCTGGTCGTAGGACTTCTTGTCCAGCTGTTCGAGATCGGCGAGCGGCACGGTGTTGCGGATACCGGCGACGACGTCCTCGCCCTGCGCGTTCTGCAGGTAGTCGCCGTAGACGCCCTGCTGGCCGCTGGCGGGGTCGCGGGTGAAGGCGACGCCGGTGCCGGAGTCGGGCCCGAGGTTGCCGAAGACCATGGAGCAGACGTTGACGGCGGTGCCGAGGTCGCCGGGGATGCGCTCCTGGCGGCGGTACAGCTTGGCCCGGTCGGTGTTCCACGAGTCGAAGACCGCGCACACGGCCAGGTCCATCTGCTCGCGCGGGTCCTGCGGGAAGGAGCGGCCGGTCTCCTCCCCCACGATGCCCTTGAAGCGCTCGACGATCCGCCGCAGGTCGCCGGCGTCGAGGTCGATGTCGACGGTGACGCCCTTGGCCCGCTTGGCCTCCTCGATGGCCTCCTCGAAGAGGTCGCCGTCGACGCCGAGCACGGTCTTGCCGAACATCTGGATGAGCCGGCGGTACGAGTCCCAGGCGAAGCGCTCGTCACCGGACTGCTGCGCGAGGCCCGCGACGGAGGCGTCGGAGAGGCCGATGTTGAGGACGGTGTCCATCATCCCGGGCATGGAGAACTTGGCGCCGGAGCGGACGGAGACCAGCAGCGGGTCGTCGGCCTGGCCGAGCTTCTTGCCCATCGTCGCCTCAAGGGCGGAGAGGTGCGCACTCACCTCGTCGCGCAGGGCGGGGGGCTCGGCACCGGTCTCCAGGTAGACCTTGCACGCCTCGGTGGTGATGGTGAACCCCGGTGGCACGGGGAGACCGAGGTTCGTCATCTCGGCCAGGTTGGCGCCCTTGCCGCCCAGCAGATCCTTGAGATCCTTGTTGCCCTCGGTGAAGTCGTAAACGAACTTCCGCTGCTCGGCTGCGGCTACATGGGGGTTCGTGGTTTCCGACACGGGATCTCGCACTCCTCGTGGTGGGTTTCCCCCTCGGAGCGGTTCGGGGGAGGGGCTGCCCTGACGGCGGGGAGCGTACCCAGATCGAAGGTTGATGAGTACGTCCACTCGGTGGTCATCCGGTCGTAACCCCGCATCTGCCACGGGATCGAAAGTGAGCTACGCCTCCTGGCGGAATCGTTATGCGTTCAGGAAATGAACTCACACACCCCGGGAACCGGCGGTGAGGCACCGGGAGGCCACGGGGGATACACGGTGCGTGACCCACTCCGCGACCTCTTGAAGCCAAGCCGGGTGGCACCCAGTGCCACCCTTTGAGAGGTGCAGGCCGCCGCAAAACGCTCATCTGAGCGAACCTCCGATCACAGTGGCGAGAATCACGCACCCCGCGAGTACCCCATCTCACGACATGGACACAGGAGGGCGGCCGTTCGCTCGTATGAGCGAGGAGGGTATCGGGCCCGACTGAGGCGCACATCACAGTGAGACTTTTGCCCTGTGACTGGACAAAACCCTCCTGTACGTTCGTTCGCGTCGGAACCCACCCCATTCGGAGCCCCGGAGCCTCTCGTGGAAAGCGTCGCCCCCTCAGGCAAGCCGCGCCTCCCGCGACCCTCGATGCCCCGGCCCGGCCCCGGCGCACTGCGCCGCGGTGCCGAGCGCGTCCTGGCGGACAACTGGACCGGCACCTCGACCGTCCCCTCCCGCGGTCTCTATCCGCACCAGTGGAGCTGGGACTCGGCGTTCATCGCCATCGGCCTGCGCCACCTCTCCCCCGGCCGCGCCCGGCGCGAACTGTCCACGCTGCTCGACGCGCAGTGGGAGGACGGCCGCGTCCCGCACATCGTCTTCAACCCGGAGGTGCCGGCCGGGGCCTACTTCCCCGGACCCGAGTTCTGGCGCTCCTCACGGGCCGGTTCGGGCGCCGGGGCTCCCGCCCGCACCGAGACCTCCGGCCTCGTCCAGCCGCCGGTTCACGCGCTGGCCGCCTGGCTGGTCCACGAGGCCGACCCGGAGTCCTCCGCCCGCGAGGGGTTCCTGGCCCGGCTCTACCCGCGGCTGGCCGCCTGGCACCGCTATCTGGTGGAGCGCCGCGACCTCCGGGGCCACGGGCTCGTCTCCATCGTCCATCCCTGGGAGTCGGGAATGGACAACAGCCCGTGCTGGGACGCGCCGCTGGAGCGCGTCGAACCCGCCTGCCGCGGCACCTTCCGGCGCGCGGACCTCGACCACTGCGATCTCGCCGACCGGCCCACCGACCTCGACTACGGCCGCTACGTCCGGCTCGCCGCCGACTACCGCGACCACGGCTACCGCGACGACGCGCCGCACTCCTTCGCGGTGGAGGACGTGGGCCTCAACGCGCTCCTCATCACCGCCGAGCACGCCCTCGCCCGGATCGCGGCGGACATCGGCGCCGATCCCGCGGAGCACCGGGCCCGCGCCGAACGCCTCACCCGCTCCCTGGTCGAACACCTGTGGGACCGGGATGCGGGAATCTTCCGGGGCCACGACGTGGTGGGCGGCGAGCCGCTCTACGGGCTGAGCGCCGCCGGGCTGCTGCCGCTCGCCGTGCCCGGGCTGCCCGACGAGGTCGTCGCCGGGCTGCTGGCCACCGCCACCGGCCCGCACTTCGGCCTCGGCCGCACGGTGCGGCTGGTGCCCAGCTACGACCTGCGCGGAGCGGTCTTCGATCCGTCCCGCTACTGGCGCGGCCCGGCCTGGTTCAACATCAACTGGCTGCTGGAGCGCGGGCTGCGGCAGTACGGCGCCGTGGAGCGGGCCGACGAACTGCGCGCCGCGACGCTGGCCGCGGCCGACGCCTCGGGCTTCGCCGAGTACGTCGACCCGCACAGCGGACTGGCACGCGGCAGCCGGGACTTCGGCTGGACGGCCGCGCTCACCCTCGACCTGCTGACGGCGGCCGACCGCGCCGGGGACGGGGAGCCGGTCACGGCACCGCGCGCGGTGCGGTCCCCGGTGGTCGCCGCGGCCGAGGCCGCGGTGCTGGGTCCGGAGGGCGGCGGGCCGGAGCCCGCCCCCGGGGAGCGCGAGCCGGTGCCGGTCCGGGTCAGCCTGGTGCGGAGAGCGGCACCGCGGCACGAGGCATAGCGCGGGGCACGGCGCCCGGCACGGCGCACGGCGTACGGAGACCCGGCGTACGGAGACCCGGCGGCGTCAGCCGCCCGAGGTGTCCAGCTCCGCGTCGGCTCCGGCGCACGCGCTGTCGTACGGATCGGCCAGCCAGCCGTCCGGCAGCACCACCCGGTTCCGCCCCGAGGTGCGCCCGCGCGGTCCGTCCGCGTGGGCCGGCCAGGGCTGGTCCGGGTCCAGGCGGCCCAGCAGCTCGTCCAGTTCGGCCAGGGACGAGGCGGTCGCCAGCCGCCGGCGCAGCTCGGAGCCGACCGAGAAGCCCTTGGTGTACCAGGCGATGTGCTTGCGGAAGTCGATGACGCCGCGCGCCTCGTCCTCCAGCCACTCCCCCAGCAGCTGGGCGTGGCGCCGCATCACCGCGGCGACCTCCCCGAAGGACGGCGCCGCGGTCTCGCCGCCGCCCTCGAAGGCCGCCACCAGATCGCGGAACAGCCAGGGCCGCCCCAGGCAGCCGCGGCCGACGACCACACCGTCGCAGCCGGTCTCGCGCACCATGCGCACCGCGTCGGCGGCGGACCAGATGTCGCCGTTGCCGAGCACCGGGATCTCCGGGACGGCCTCCTTGAGGCGGGCGATGGCCTCCCAGTCGGCGGTGCCGCCGTAGTGCTGGGCCGCCGTCCGGCCGTGCAGGGCGATCGCGGTGACCCCCTCCTCGACGGCGATCCGCCCGGCGTCGAGGTAGGTGAGGTGGTCGTCGTCGATGCCCTTGCGCATCTTCATGGTGACCGGCAGCCCGCCCGCGCCGGCGACGGCCTCGCGCAGGATCGCGCGCAGCAGCGGGCGCTTGTACGGCAGCGCCGACCCGCCGCCCTTGCGGGTCACCTTGGGCACGGGGCAGCCGAAGTTGAGATCGATGTGGTCGGCCAGGCCCTCGTCGGCGATCATGCGGACGGCCTTGCCGACGGTCGCCGGGTCCACGCCGTAGAGCTGGACGGAGCGGGGCTTCTCGGTGCCGTCGAAGTGGATCAGCCGCATGGTCTTGGCGTCTCGCTCAACCAGCGCCCGGGTGGTGATCATCTCGCTGACGAAGAGGCCCTTGCCCCCGGAGAACTCCCGGCAGAGCGTGCGGAACGGCGCGTTGGTGATTCCGGCCATGGGCGCGAGCACCACCGGCGGCTGCACGGGGTGCGGGCCGATCTGCAACTGCGTCATCGAGCGGCTTTCCTCGGTTCGTACGGTTCCGGCCGCCCCGTACGGGGGCGGTGACGGAAGGGGCGGCCTCCCATTGTCCCGCACCGCCGGACCGGTCGTGCCGCGGACGGGAACGGCGGGCGGGCAGCACTGCGCCCCGGCACCCGCCGTAGCGGGCACCGGGGCGCCGGTGCGTTCACCGGGCGGGCGGCCGGCCCGGGGAGCCGGGCCGCCCCGCGGTCAGCAGCCCAGGAGGCGGGAGGCCAGGTAGCCCTGGATCTGGTCCAGGGAGACGCGCTCCTGCTTCATGGTGTCGCGCTCGCGGACGGTCACCGCGTTGTCGTCGAGGGTGTCGAAGTCGACGGTGACGCAGAACGGGGTGCCGATCTCGTCCTGGCGGCGGTAGCGGCGGCCGATGGCGCCCGCGTCGTCGAACTCGATATTCCAGTTCTTCCGCAGATCGGCGGCGAGGCCCTTGGCCTTCGGCGACAGCTCCGGGTTCCGGGAGAGCGGCAGGACGGCGGCCTTCACCGGCGCGAGGCGCGGGTCGAGGCGGAGCACGGCGCGCCGCTCCATCTTGCCCTTGGCGTTGGGCGCCTCGTCCTCGACGTAGGCGTCGAGCATGAAGGCGAGCATGGCGCGGTTGACGCCGGCCGCCGGCTCGATGACGTACGGGGTCCAGCGCTCACCGGCCTCCTGGTCGAAGTACGACAGGTCGTGGCCGGAGGCCTTGGAGTGGGCGCCGAGGTCGAAGTCGGTGCGGTTGGCCACGCCCTCCAGCTCGGAGAACTCGCTGCCGCCGAAGTTGAAGCGGTACTCGATGTCGGCGGTGCGCTTGGAGTAGTGGGAGAGCTTCTCCGCCGGGTGCTCGTACCAGCGGATGTTCTCCTCCTGGATACCGAGGTCGCGGTACCAGTTCCAGCGCTCCTCCATCCAGTAGATGTGCCACTTCTCGTCCTCGCCGGGCTTGACGAAGAACTCCATCTCCATCTGCTCGAACTCGCGGGTCCGGAAGATGAAGTTGCCGGGCGTGATCTCGTTCCGGAAGGACTTGCCCATCTGGGCGATGCCGAACGGCGGCTTCTTCCGCGAGGTCTGCTGCACCGCGGCGAAGTTGGTGAAGATGCCCTGGGCCGTCTCGGGCCGGAGGTAGGCGACGGAGGCGGAGTCCTGGGCCGGGCCGAGGTGGGTGGAGAGCAGCCCGGAGAACTGCTTGGGCTCGGTGAAGCCGCCCTTGTTGCCGCAGTGCGGGCAGTTGAGGTCGGCGAGGCCGTTCGCCGGCAGGCGGCCGTGCTTGGCCTCGTACGCCTCTTCCAGGTGGTCGGCGCGGAACCGCTTGTGGCAGGAGGTGCACTCGGTGAGCGGGTCGCTGAAGGTGGCGACGTGGCCGGAGGCCTCCCAGACCTCGGGGGCGAGGATCACCGACGAGTCGAGACCGACCACGTCCTCACGCGCGGTGACCATGGAGCGCCACCACTGGCGCTTGATGTTCTCCTTGAGCTCCACACCCAGCGGCCCGTAGTCCCAGGCGGCTCGCTGACCGCCGTAGATCTCACTGCACGGGTAGACGAAGCCACGGCGCTTGCTGAGGCTGACGATGGTGTCGATCTTGTCGGCGGCCACGGTGCTCTCTTCATGATGACGACGAACAGCGGAATGCCTCAGGCTACCGGCGGGCGGTCCCCTGGGACCAATTGGTGTCCGGGCTTTGGCCGTCCGGCGCCCGGGAGGGTCCGTGACGCGGCCCTCTCATCGGTTTTATTGACAATCGTTTCCACCTTTGTTGAAAATGGATGTCATGAACGTACGCCGGAACCGCCACGCCTCCCGAATAACCGCCGCGGCCGCCGCCGGGGCCACCGCCCTCGGCCTCGTCACCCTCACCGCCTGCGGCACCGGCACGGCGGGCGCGGGCGGCGGGGACGGCACGGTGGACGTCGTCGCCTCCTTCTACCCGCTGGAGTTCGTCGCCGAGGAGGTCGGCGGGGAGCACGTCTCCGTCACCTCGCTGACGAAGCCCGGGGTGGAGCCGCACGACCTGGAGATCAAGCCCCGCCAGACGGCCGAGCTGAGCGAGGCCGACGTGGCCTTCTACCTCAAGGGGCTCCAGCCCGCCGTGGACGCCGCCGTGGCCCAGTCCGGCGTGAAGAAGGCCGTGGACGCCGCGGAACTCGGCACCGGAGAGCACGGCGAGGAGCACACCGGCGAGCACGCCGGGGAGCCCGAATCCGGCGGCGACGGAGACGGCCACGACCACTCCGGCGGCGCGTCCGACCCGCACCTCTGGCTCGACCCCACCCAGTACGCCGAGGTCGCCGAGGGCTTCGCCAAGACCCTCGCCGAGGCCGACCCCGACCACGCCGCCGCGTACGAGAAGAACGCCGGCGCCCTGGTGAAGAAGCTCGAGGCGCTCGACGAGGACTTCGCGGACGGCCTGCGCAACCGCACCACCGACACCTTCATCACCACCCACGCCGCCTTCGGCCACCTCGCCTCCCGGTACGGCCTGGAGCAGGAGGCGATCGGCGGCCTGGACCCCGAGGCCGAGCCGAGCCCCGCCCGGATGCGGGAACTGCACACCATCGCGGAGCGTGAGAAGGTGACCACCGTCTTCTTCGAGACGCTGGTCAGCGACGCCACCGCGAAGACCCTGGCGGCGGACACCGGCCTGCGGACGGACGTGCTCGACCCCCTCGAGGGAATCACCGACCGGTCCGCGGGCGATGACTACTTCGAGGTCATGCGCGCCAACCTGGACGCGCTGCGCAAGGCCCTCGGCTCCGGGTGACCCCACCGCCCGGCACCTCCCCCGCCCGCACCCCGCACGCCCCGCCGCCCCATCCGCCCCCTCCACCCCCTCCACCTCACGACCGTCACCGAAAGGCCCGGACCATGGCCGTACCCCCCGTTGTCTCCCTGCGCGGGGCCACCGCCCGGCTCGGCGCGCGCACCGTCCTGCGCGGCATCGACCTGACCGTCGGCCGGGGCGAGGTCGTCGCCCTGCTCGGCGCCAACGGCTCGGGCAAGTCCACCGCCGTACGGGCCGTCGTCGGCCAGGTGGAGCTGGAGGAGGGCTCCCTGGAGCTGTTCGGCACCCCGCTGCGCCGCTTCCGGGACTGGGCCCGCATCGGCTACGTACCGCAGCGGACCACCGCCGCGAGCGGCGTGCCCGCGACGGTGCGCGAGGTCGTCGCCTCCGGCCGGCTGGCCCGGACGGGGCTGCGCCCGCGGCGGAGGGCCGACCGGGCCGCCGTCGGCCGGGCGCTGGAGCTGGTCGGCATGGACCACCGCGCCGGGGATTCCGTCAACGCGCTCTCCGGCGGCCAGCACCAGCGGGTGCTGATCGCCCGTGCGCTGGCCTCCGAACCCGAACTGCTGATCATGGACGAGCCGATGGCGGGCGTCGACCTCGCCGGACAGGAGGTCCTCGCGGACATCCTGCGCGCCCAGGTCGCCGCCGGCGCCACCGTCCTCCTCGTCCTGCACGAACTGGGCCCGCTGGAGCCGCTGATCGACCGCGCGGCCGTCCTCCGCGACGGCTGCGTGGTCTACGACGGGCCGCCGCCCGAGGCCGTGGGCCAGCACGCGCTGCCCGGCCACGACCATGTCCATCCGCACGCCGGCCCGGCGGCGGAACCGATCCGGACGGGGCTGCTGACCTGATGGAGATCCTGAACTACGCCTTCATGCAGCGGGCCCTGCTCGCCGCCGTGCTCGTCGGCGTCACCGCGCCGGCCATCGGCATCTACCTCGTCCAGCGCCGCCAGGCGATCATGGGGGACGGCATCGGCCACGTCGCCATGACCGGTGTCGCCCTCGGCTTTCTGCTGAACACCAGCCCGGTGTGGATGGCGACCCTGGTCGCGGTGGCCGGCTCGGTCGGCATGGAGCTGATCCGCTCCCGCGGCCGCACCAGCGGAGACGTCGCGCTCGCCCTGCTCTTCTACGGCGGCATGGCCGGCGGTGTCATGATCATCAACCTGGCGCCGGGGGGCTCCACCGCCAATCTCTCCACCTATCTCTTCGGCTCGATCACCACGGTCGCCCCCGAGGACGTGGTGGCGATCTGCCTGCTCGCCGCCTTCGTGATCGCGATCACCCTCGGACTGCGCCGGCAGCTCTTCGCCGTCTGCCAGGACGAGGAGTTCGCGCGGGTCACCGGGCTGCCGGTGCGGCTGCTGAACCTGCTGCTCGCGGTCACGGCCGCGCTGACCGTCACCGTCGCCATGCGCATCGTCGGGCTGCTGCTGGTCAGCGCGATGATGGTGATCCCGGTCGCCGCCGCCCAGCGGGTCACCCGCGGCTTCGCGGCGACCCTGGCCATCGCGATGGGGATCGGCGTCACCGTCTCGCTGACCGGTACGGTGACCACGTACTACGTGGACGCGCCCTCGGGCGCCGCGATCGTCCTGCTGGCCATCGCCGTCTTCCTGGCCTTCGCGGCCGTGACCGCGCCACTGGCCCGCAGGCGGGCCCGCCGGGCCGCGGCGGGCGAGGGCGGGACCTGCGCACGGGAGACGGCCGGGGAGCGCACGGCGGCCGACGACGTGAAGGTCTGAGGCCCCGGACGGGACCGGCGAGGGCGCCCGTACGGACTGGCACAATGGCCAGTCGGATGTGCGGGCCGGCGAGGAGGAGGCAACGTGGCCACAGCGGGGAGCGGCGGAACGAGCACGGCGCCGGTGCGCGGCCGGTCGACGCGGCAGCGCGCGGCCGTGGCCGCGGCCCTGGACGAGGTGGACGAGTTCCGCAGCGCCCAGGAGCTGCACGACGTCCTCAAGCACCGGGGCGACTCCGTCGGCCTGACGACCGTCTACCGCACCCTGCAGTCGCTGGCCGACGCGGGCGAGGTGGACGTCCTGCGCACCGACGAGGGCGAGGCCGTCTACCGCCGGTGCAGCACCGACGACCATCACCACCACCTGGTCTGCCGGGGCTGCGGCAAGGCGGTCGAGGTGGAGGGCCCGGCGGTGGAGACCTGGGCCGACCAGATCGCGGCCGAGCACGGCTTCGTCGACGTCGCCCACACCATCGAGATCTTCGGCACCTGCGGCGACTGCGCGGCGAAGGCCGCGGCGGGCGGCGGCAAGCGCTGACGGGACCCGCCCGCGGGCGGACGGACGGAGAAAGCGGCCCCGGCCGGGGAACACCCGGCCGGGGCCGCTCCGTGCCCGGGGAGAGCGTCAGGCGGACGCCCCGGCCGCCCCCTCGCCCGGCTGCGCCGGGTTCGGCTCCGCACCGCCGAAGCGGCGGTCGCGCCGGGCGAACTCCAGGCAGGCCCGCCACAGGTCGCGGCGGTCGAAGTCCGGCCACAGCACGTCCTGGAAGACCATCTCGGCGTAGGCGCTCTGCCATATCAGGTAGTTGGAGGTGCGCTGCTCCCCCGACGGCCGGACGAAGAGATCCACGTCCGGCATGTCCGGGTAGTACAGGTACTGCTGGACCGTCTTCTCGGTGACCTTGGACGGATCGAGCTTCCCGGCCCGCACATCGGCCGCGATGGCCGCCGCGGCGTCGGCGATCTCGGCGCGGCCGCCGTAGTTGACGCAGAAGTAGAGCGTCATGGCGTCGTTGTCCCTGGTCTGCTCCTGCGCTATCTGCAGCTCCTGCACCACGGACTTCCACAGCTTCGGCATCCGCCCCACCCAGCGGATGCGGATGCCCAGGGCGTCCATCTCGTCCCGGCGGCGGCGGATCACGTCCCGGTTGAAGTTCATCAGGAAGCGCACCTCCTCGGGCGAGCGCTTCCAGTTCTCCGTGGAGAACGCGTACAGGGAGAGGTTCTTGACGCCCATCTCCAGGCAGCCCTTGAGCACGTCCAGGACGACGCCCTCACCGACCTTGTGCCCCTCGGTGCGCGGCAGCCCGCGCTCCTTCGCCCAGCGCCCGTTGCCGTCCATGACGACCGCCACGTGCTTCGGGATCAGCTCGCCGGGGATCTCGGGCGGGCGCGCACCGCTGGGGTGCGGCTCCGGCTGCTGGTACTCGCGGCGGGTACGGCCCAGAATCCCGCGTCGTGCCATGCGGTCCACGTCTCCTATTTCTCCACATACCTGAGGGAACGCAGTCCGCGCTCCAGGTGCCAGTGCAGATAGGCTGCCACGAGCCCGCTGCCCTCCCTGACGTACCGCGCCTCGCACGCGTCCGCCGTCTCCCAGTCGCCCGTCAGCAGCGCTCCGAGCAGGGCCAGCGCCTCCCCCGAGGGCACGACGCTCCCCGGCACCCGGCAGTCCCCGCACACCACGCCGCCCGCCGACACCGAGAAGAAACGGTTCGGGCCCGGCAGCCCGCACCGGGCGCAGGCGGCGAAGCTGGGCGCGTAGCCGTTGACGGCCAGCGAGCGGAGCAGGAAGGCGTCGAGCACCAGCCGCGGCTCGTGCTCACCGCCCGCGAGCGTCCGCAGCGCCCCGACCAGCAGCAGATACTGCTGGACGGCCGGCTCCCCCTCGTGGTCGGTGAACCGCTCGGCGGTCTCCAGCATGGCCGTGCCCGCGGTGTAGCGGTCGTAGTCGGTGGCGATGGCACCGCCGTACGGAGCGATGGTCTCGCTCTGGGTGCACAGCGGCAGGCCGCGGCCGACGAGCTCGCCGCCCCGCGAGAAGAACTGCACGTCCACATGGGAGAAGGGCTCCAGCCGGGCCCCGAACTTCGACTTGGTGCGCCGCACCCCGCGCGCCACCGCCCGCACCCGGCCGTGGCCCCGGGTGAGCAGGGTGATGATCCGGTCCGCCTCACCCAGCTTCTGGGTGCGCAGCACGATGCCGTCGTCGCGGAACAGAGTCATGCGGGCCATTGTCCCGCACGGAGAGCGCCGCCGGGCGCGGGGGCGTCGGACGGCCCGCGCACCTCCGGGACGCGGCTCAGGAGGGCGTGCGGGCCGCGGCGGCGAGAAGCCGCTCGGTCTCCTCGCGGCGGATGGTGAGGGCCGCGCCGACGGCGGAGAGCGCCTCCCGCTCGGCGGGGCGGTACTGCCCGTCCGCGAGGGCGATCCGGGCGCCCTGGAGCAGGATGCTCTCCCGCCCGGCCGGGGCGAGATGCGGGGCCAGCGGGCCCAGGGCCTCGTGGAGTTCTATGGTCAGCGCCGTGCCGCTGCGGTCGCCGAAGTCCTCGGCCCAGCCGGGAAGCCGGCCGGCGTCGGCGGCCAGCGCCTCGACGAGGGTGAGGAGCTGCCCCTCGGTGCAGTCGGTGAACCCCGCGGCGCGCACCACGGAGACGGCCGCCTCCCGGGTCGGCCGGGCCTCGGTGCCGCCCGCGGCGAGGACGGCGAGCGCGACGGTGTGCACGGCGTCGCGGAGCATCGCCGAGAAGCGGACGGTGGTGGGGTGGTCCAGGGTCTCCGTGCCGAAGTGGCCCCGGCAGGAGGAGCACTCGACGACCGGGCCCGCCGTGCCACGGGGCAGGACCGGGATGCCGAGGAAGGTGAACCGGCGGCGCCCGGTGCGGCGCCGGTAGTTGCGGTCGCCGCCGCAGTCGGGGCAGAAGAACTCGCCGTCGCCGACCGTGTGCCAGCTGGCGCACACTCCCCACACGCGCATCTCGCGCACCTCCGGCGGCTCATCCCGAAACATCGGGGCACCGCGCGCCGCCGGATTGTCATCGTGCGGCAACGGTGCCGTATGGACGTGATGTTAACCACAGCGGACCGGTGGCGTCAGCACCCCGGACGGGGGAGGCGGGGGTCCGGCGGCGGCCGACGGTGGCCGGGAACGGCCGTTCGGGCCCCGTACACGTGCTCCGACCTGCGGCGCGGCGCTCGCGGCGTGCCCGCTCCCGGCCGGACCGGGACGTCCGGTTCCGGCAGAAAAACCCACCAGGGAGGAGAGGCGGGAGGCGGTGGAACAGCCGTGCCGCCGCCCCGGATCCGGAGCGGCGGCGCGGGCGCGCCTCGCGCGGCGCGGGAGAGGGGGGAGGTGAGAGGTCAGGTGGCGCGGGCCGAGCGGTTGACCGCGGAGACCACGGCCTTCAGGGAGGCGCGGACCGTGTTCGGGTCCATGCCGACGCCCCACAGGACCTTGCCGTCCACGGCGCACTCGACGTAGGCGGCGGCCCGGGCGCCGGCGCCCTCGCTCAGGGCGTGCTCGGCGTAGTCCAGCACCCGTACGTCCACCCCGATCGAGCCCAGGGCGTTGATGAAGGCGGCGATGGGGCCGTTCCCGCTGCCGGTCAGCACGGTGTCCTGCCCGTCGACGACCGCCTCGACGGTGAGCGCGTCGCCGCCCTCGCCGGTGGTCGAGGTCTGGGTGGAGCGCAGCGCGATCCGGCCCCAGGGGGCGTCGGTGGTGGGCAGGTACTCGTCCTGGAAGACGGACCAGATCTGGGCCGGGGTGACCTCGCCGCCCTCGCTGTCGGTCTTCATCTGGATGATCTTCGAGAACTCGATCTGCATCCGGCGCGGCAGGTCCAGCTTGTGGTCGTTCTTGAGGACGTAGGCCACACCGCCCTTGCCGGACTGCGAGTTGACCCGGATGACGGCCTCGTAGGAGCGGCCGACGTCCTTGGGGTCGATGGGCAGGTACGGCACGGCCCACTCGATGTCGTCCACCGTCTTCCCGGCCGCGGCGGCCCGGGCGTCCATGTCCTCGAAGCCCTTCTTGATGGCGTCCTGGTGGGAGCCGGAGAAGGACGTGTAGACCAGGTCGCCCGCGTAGGGGTGGCGCGGGTGGACCTCCATCTGGTTGCAGTACTCGGCGGTGCGGCGGATCTCGTCGATCCGGGAGAAGTCGATCATCGGGTCGATGCCCTGGGAGAACAGGTTCATCCCCAGGGTGACCAGGTCGACGTTGCCGGTGCGCTCGCCCTGCCCGAACAGGCAGCCCTCGACCCGGTCGGCACCGGCCATGACGGCCAGCTCGGCGGCGGCGACAGCGGTGCCGCGGTCGTTGTGCGGGTGCGCGGACAGGCAGACGAACTCGCGGCGGGAGAGGTTCCGCGACATCCACTCGAAGCGGTCGGCGTGGGTGCTGGGCGTCGAACGCTCCACGGTGGCGGGCAGATTGAGGATGATCTCGCGGCCGTCCTCGGGCTGCCAGACGTCCATGACGCTCTCGCAGACCTCCAGGGCGAAGTCCAGCTCGGTGTCGGTGAAGATCTCCGGGCTGTACTGGTAGCCGAACAGGGTCTCCGCGTCCAGCAGCTTCTCGGCGTACTCCATGACCAGCCGGGTGCCGTCGACGGCGATCTGCCTGACCTGCTCGCGGCTGCCGCGGAAGACGACGCGCCGGAAGACCGGGGCGGTGGCGTTGTACAGATGGACGGTCGCGCGGGGGGCGCCGCGCAGCGCCTCGACCGTGCGCTCGATCAGCTCCTCGCGGGCCTGGGTCAGGACGGAGATCGTCACGTCCTCGGGGATCGCGCCCTCTTCGATGATCGACCGTACGAAGTCGAAATCGGTCTGGCCGGAGGAGGGGAAGCCGACCTCGATCTCCTTGTAGCCCATGGAGACCAGCAGGTCGAACATCGCCCGCTTGCGGGCCGGGGACATCGGGTCGATCAGCGCCTGGTTGCCGTCCCGCAGATCCGTGGACAGCCAGCGGGGGGCCCGGGTGATCCGGTTCTCGGGCCAGGTGCGGTCGGGGATCGCCACGGCCTCGTAGGGGCCGTACTTGTGGACCGGCATCCCGGAGGGCCGCTGGGAGACCGTGGCGGCGGTGACGGGGGTGGTACGGCCGACGGGGCGGTGACCGGTGACGTGCTGGGAGGAAGACATCTGCGCGGGGCTCCTGCCGAAGAGTTCTCGACGGCCGACGGTGGCATCACCGAACTCCGCGGGGAGGGGGTCGGCCTCGACTACAGGCCCTCGCCGCGGCGGCTAAGGAGAAGCAGCCCGAAACGCATGGTGCACAGCAGCTTAGCCGAGCAGAGCCGTGACGTGGGGGGTGAGTCCAGTATGCGGGACGGGCGGGAGCGGCGGGAGAGATCGTGACGCACCCCTCATTCCGGGCGCTTCCGGCCTTCCGGACGCCGGGGCGGGCGTCCCGGGGCGGGGCTCCCGGGACGCCTTCCCCGCCGTCCGCCCCGTACCGGCGGGAGGGCGGTCAGAAGCCCAGCTTGCGCAGCTGCCGGGGGTCCCGCTGCCAGTCCTTGGCGACCTTCACATGGAGGTCCAGGAAGACCGGGGTGCCGAGGAGCGCCTCGATGTGCCGGCGGGACTTCATGCCGACATCCTTCAGCCGGGCGCCCTTGGGCCCGATGACGATGCCCTTCTGGCTGGGCCGCTCGATGTAGAGGTTGGCGTGGATGTCCAGCAGCGGCTTGCCCTCGGGGCGTCCCTCGCGGGGGATCATCTCCTCCACCACGACGGCGATCGAGTGCGGCAGCTCGTCCCGTACGCCCTCCAGCGCGGCCTCGCGGATCAGCTCCGCGACCATGACCTGCTCCGGCTCGTCGGTGAGATCGCCCTCCGGGTAGAGCGGCGGGCCCTCCGGCAGCAGCGGCACCAGCAGATCGGCCAGCAGGGACACCTGCTGGCCGGCGACGGCCGACACCGGGACGATCTCCGCCCAGTCCAGTCCCAGCTCCTGCCCGAGCCGGTCCACCGCGATCAGCTGCTCGGCGAGCTGCTTGGAGTCCACCAGATCGGTCTTGGTGACGACGGCGACCTTCGGCGTCTTCCCGGCCTTGGCCAGCTCCCCGGCGATGAAGCGGTCCCCCGGGCCCAGCTTCTGGTCGGCGGGCAGACAGAAGCCGATGACGTCGACCTCGGCCCAGGTGGTCCGCACGACGTCGTTGAGCCGCTCGCCGAGCAGGGTGCGCGGCTTGTGCAGCCCCGGGGTGTCGACCAGCACGAGCTGGGCGTCGGGCCGGTGCACGATGCCGCGCACGGTGTGGCGGGTGGTCTGCGGCCGGCTGGAGGTGATCGCCACCTTCGTCCCCACCAGCGCGTTGGTCAGGGTCGACTTGCCCGCGTTGGGGCGGCCGACGAAGCAGGCGAAGCCCGAGCGGTGCGGGGCGGCCTGCGGCCGGGGCTGGGACGGGGAACGATCGCTCATGGCGGCCATTCTCCCCGATCGGCGCACCGCCCCCGACCACCGGACCGGGCGGTCTCGGGGCGGGCGCCGCACGGCCGCGGCCGGGCCCCGGTCCGGCCGGCCCGGCCCGCGTGCCGTGCCGTTCCGTGCCGCTCAGCCGGCGCTGACGGTCGTCCGGAGGATGCCGTCCGGGCCGGCGAGCAGGACGGGGGTGTCCGGGCCGCCGAGGTCGCGCACGGCCGCGCGGTCCTCCTCCGCCACGGACCCGGCGGACGACACCACGACGGCCGCCTCCAGCGACCGGGCGCCGCTGGCCACAGCCATGGCGACGGCCGTGCGCACGGCGCTGAGCTCCAGCGACGCCAGGGCGACGGTCCCGGCGACATAGGTCCTGCCCGTCTCGTCGCGCACGGCGGCGCCCTCCGGCACACCGTTGCGGGCCCGGGTGGAGCGGGCCAGGGTGACGAGCTTGGCGTCTTCGGCGTCGAGGGCGGGAGCGCTGTCCGTGGTGTCCGTCATGGCTACGAGGATAAGGACCGCCCGGGCGCGCGGCGGCCACCGGGTGGGCCGGGCCGGGGGCCCGACGGGACGGCGGGACGGGCCTACGCTCGCTCGGCCCGCCGTCCACCGTGGCCGTCCCCGGTCGATGCGTTCCGCTCCACGGGGACCGGCTCGACCAGCACCGTGACGATGCGGTTGCGGCGGCCGGCCGGGGACTCGGCGGTGAGCCGCAGGGCCGGCGGCTCCGGGTCGGTGACGTAGTCGGCGAGGTCCACCACGGCGGTCGCCCCCGCGATCGGCACCCGGCCCAGCAGCTTGGCGAGCAGCCCGCCGACCGTCTCCACGTCCTCGTCGTCCAGGTCGAGCTCGTACAGGTCTCCCAGGTCGCCGATGTCGAGGCGGGCGGTGACGCGGTAGCGGCCCCCGCCCAGCTCCTCGACCGGCGGCAGCTCCCGGTCGTACTCGTCGGTGATCTCGCCGACGATCTCCTCCAGGATGTCCTCGATGGTGACGATGCCGGCGGTGCCGCCGTACTCGTCGACGACGACCGCGACGTGGTTGCGCCGCTGCTGCATCTCGCGCAGCAGGTCCCCGGCGTTCTTGGTGTCGGGGACGAAGGCGGCCGGGCGCATGGCCGTGGAGACCAGGTCGTTCTCCGACTCCCGGTTGATGTGCGTCTTCCGCGCGAGGTCCTTGAGGTAGACGATGCCGACCACGTCGTCCTCGCTCTCCCCGACCACCGGGATCCGGGAGAAGCCGGAGCGCAGCGCGAGGGTGAGGGCCTGCCGGACGGTCTTGCCGCGTTCGATGACCACGAGGTCGGTGCGGGGCACCATCACCTCGCGGACGAGGGTGTCGCCCAGTTCGAAGACGGAGTGCACCATCTTCCGTTCGTCGGCCTCGATCAGCTGTTCCTGCTCGGCCAGGTCCACCATGGCCCGCAGTTCCGCCTCGGAAGCGAACGGGCCCTTGCGGAAACCCTTGCCCGGGGTGAGGGCGTTGCCGAGGAGGATCAGCAGCTGCGGGACCGGGCCCATGATCCGGGCCAGCGGCAGCAGGACGTACGCGGCGGCGGTGGCGGTGTTCAGCGGGTGCTGGCGGCCGATGGTGCGCGGGGAGACGCCGACGGCGACGTAGGAGACGAGGACCATCACGCCGGTGGCGAGGACCAGGGCCTCCCAGGTCTCCTCGAACTCCCGTACGGCGGCGAAGGTGACGAGCACCCCCGCCGCCATCTCGCAGGCCACCCGGACCAGCAGGGCCAGGTTGAGATAGCGGCTGGGGTCCTCGGCGACCACCATGAGCTTGGCGCTGCCGCGGCGGCCGGAGCGCACGGCCTCCTCGGCGCGGAACCGGGTCGTCCGGGCCAGTCCGGTCTCGGCGCAGGCGGCGAGCCAGGCCACCACGACCAGCAGGACGGCCGCGGCGATCAGTTGGCCGGTCACCGGGTGGTGGGCGCCGGCGAGGGGCCCTCGACGCCGCGCTCGGCGCGCCAGCCGTCGACGATCGCCTTCTGCAGGCCGAACATCTCGACCTTGTCCTCCGGCTCCTCGTGGTCGTAGCCGAGCAGGTGGAGGACGCCGTGGACGGTGAGGAGCTGCAGCTCCTCGTCCATCGAGTGCGCCGTCGGCGCCTCCTCCCCCTGCCGCCGGGCGACCTCGGGGCAGAGCACGATGTCGCCGAGCAGCCCCTGCGGGGGGTCCTCGTCGTCCTTGGCCGGCGGGCGGAGCTCGTCCATCGGGAAGGACATGACGTCCGTGGGGCCCGGGAGGTCCATCCACTGGCGGTGGAGCTGCTCCATGGCGTCGCTGTCGACGACGATCACGGAGAGCTCGGCGAGCGGATGAATGCGCATCCGGGCGAGGGCGTAGCGGGCGACATCCAGCAGCGCCTGCTCGTCCACTGCGGTACCGGACTCGTTGTTGACGTCGATCGACATGGTGCGGTGAGTCTACTTCCCGGGGTGGCCGTGGCCCCGGCCGTGCCCGCGGGCGCCGTCGTGGCCGTCTTCCCGGCTGTCGTAGCGGTCGTAGGCGTCGACGATCCGGCCCACCAGCTTGTGGCGGACGACGTCGGTGCTGGTCAGCCGGGCGAAGTGGACGTCCTCCACATTGTGGAGGATCTCCTGCACCTGGCGCAGACCGCTCTTGGTGCCGCCGGGGAGGTCCACCTGGGTGACGTCACCGGTGATCACGATCTTGGAGTCGAAGCCGAGCCGGGTGAGGAACATCTTCATCTGCTCGGCGCTGGTGTTCTGCGCCTCGTCGAGGATGATGAAGGCGTCGTTGAGCGTCCGTCCGCGCATGTACGCCAGCGGGGCCACCTCGATCGTCCCGGCCGCCATCAGGCGGGGGATGGAATCGGGGTCGAGCATGTCGTGCAGCGCGTCGTAGAGCGGGCGGAGATACGGGTCGATCTTCTCGTAGAGCGTGCCGGGCAGGAAGCCGAGCCGCTCCCCCGCCTCGACCGCGGGCCGGGTCAGGATGATCCGGTTGACCTGCTTGGACTGCAGGGCCTGAACCGCCTTGGCCATGGCCAGATACGTCTTGCCGGTGCCGGCCGGGCCGATGCCGAAGACGATGGTGTGCCGGTCGATGGCGTCGACGTAGCGCTTCTGGTTGAGCGTCTTCGGGCGGATGGTGCGGCCGCGGTTGGAGAGGATGTTCTGCGTGAGCACCTGGGCCGGGGTCTCGGCCTCCGCCTCGCCGTTCCCGGGGGCGCGGAGCATGGCGATCGAGCGCTCCACGGCGTCCTCCGTCATCGGCTGGCCGGTGCGCAGCACCAGCATCATCTCGTCGAACAGGCGTTGGACCAGGGCGACTTCCGCCGGGTCACCGACCGCGCTGACCTCGTTGCCCCGGACGTGGATGTCCGTGCGGGGAAAGGACTTCTCGATCACGCGCAGCAGGGAGTCTCCGGAGCCCAGGACCGTCACCATCGGGTGGTTGGCCGGGACGGTGAAGCGGGCGCGCGCCTGCCCCTCGTCGGGGTTCTGTGCTGAAGGTGTCTGCGTCATGGGCCGGCTCTGGGGCCTGCTGATCCCGCCTTCTCTGTTCGGTACACCGCAACTGTGCCGTGCGGTTTCTCTCGTGGTCCAGGGTACGACGGGGGGCCGACAGGGCCCGAGTGGTTTTCCCTGGCCTGTCGGGGCCTGTCGGGGCCTGTCGCGGCCTGTCGCGGCCTGTCGCGGCCTGTCGCGGCCTGTCGCGGCCTGTCGCGGCCGGCGCGGGGACGACGGGGGTCAGTGGCGTTTCGGCACCGGGACCCGCATGAGGTCCCGCGCCACCGTCAGCTCACCGCCGAAGCCCGCGGCGCGGGCCTGCCGCCCGAACTCCTCCGCGTCGGTGTACCGCTGGGAGAAGTGGGTGAGCACCAGGTGCCGCACGCCGGCGGCGGTGGCCAGCCGGGCGGCCTGCCCGGCGGTGAGGTGGCCGGCCTCGGCCGCCAGCCGCTCGTCCTCGTCCAGGAAGGTGGACTCGGTGACGAGCATGTCGCAGCCCTCGGCGAGCGCCTCCGCACCCTCGCAGAGCCGGGTGTCCATCACGAACGCGAAGCGCTGTCCGCACCGCACCTCGCTCACCTGCTCGACGTGGACGGTGCCGTGCTCCTCCGTCTCCAGGCTGCCCTCACGGATCAGCCGGCCGACGTCCGGGCCGGAGATGCCGTACGCGGCCAGCCGCTCGGGGAGCATGTGGCGCCCGTCCGGTTCGGTCAGCTTGTAGCCGAAGGCCTCGACGGGGTGGGAGAGCCGCCGGGTCTCCAGGGTGAACGGTTCGGTCTCGGCGATGACCCCGTCCCCGTGCACCGGGTGTTCGACCAGCTCCACGGCCTCGTAGTAGGCGGTGGCGTAGCGGAGCCGTTCGAAATAGTGGGCGCCACTGGCCGGGTAGTGCGCGGTGACGGGGTGGGGCACCCGGTCGAGGTTGATGCGCTGGATGACGCCGGCGAGGCCCAGCGAGTGGTCGCCGTGGAAGTGCGTGACGCAGATGCGGGTGATGTCGTGGACGGCCGCGCCCGCGTAGAGCATCTGGCGCTGGGTGCCCTCGCCGGGATCGAACAGAATGCCCTCGCCGTCCCAGCGCAGTATGCAGCCGTGGTGGTTGCGCTGCCGGGTGGGGACCTGGCTGGCCGTGCCGAGGACGATGAGCTCGCGGGTCAAGGGGACTACCCGGGGGGCCAGTTGAGGCCGCGTCCGCCGAGGACGTGCGCGTGGACGTGGAAGACGGTCTGCCCCGCGCCGGCGCCGGTGTTGAGGACGATGCGGTAGCCGGAGTCGTCGATGTGTTCGTCGGCGGCGACGGCGCCCGCCTCGCGGAGGATGTCCGCGGCGAGCTGCGGATCGGCCGCCGCGACGGAGGCCGCGTCGGGGTGGTGCGCCCGGGGGATGACGAGGACGTGCGTCGGGGCCTGGGGGTTTATGTCGCGGAAGGCGACCGTGGTCTCGCTCTCGCGGACCAGCGTGGCCGGCACCTCCCCCGCCACGATCTTGCAGAACAGACAGTCGGCCTGCGGCTCTCCCGCCATCAGCGGACCTCCTCGGCACGTTCGTTCGGTGGCTGACCGGTGGTCGACCGGTGGCGGCCGGTCGGCACCCCGGCCGGTCTGGCCGCATGCTACCGGCCGGATCTTCGGCCACCGCGCCCGCGCCGCCGGGCGAGGTACGCCGTCACGATGGTGCGTCACCCGCATCCCCCGGCGGAAGCGACAGGTGCGCCCACACCACCTTTCCGGGGCCGTCCCGGTCGCCGATTCCCCAGGCGTCGGCGAGGGCGGCCACGAGGAGCAGGCCCCGGCCTCCGCACGCGTCCGCGTCCGGCACGCACGGTTCGGGCCGGACGGGCGAGGCGTCGTGGACCTCGATCCGCAGGCCGCTCGGCAACTCCGGGACGTAGCGGGTCTCGATCTGCCGCCCCGGCGAGACCCGGGCGTGCCGCCCGGCGTTGGTGAGGAGCTCCGAGAGGACCAGCGTGGCCGATTCCTCCAGCGCGGCCAGCCCCCAGCCGGCCAGCGCCTTGCGCAACTCCAGTCGCGCCAGGCCGACACAACTGGGATGACGGCTCCAGCGCAGCACGACGGGGCGGCCGGCGTGTTCCGCCGGCCGGCTTTCGGACGGCGGACACGAGCGGTCCGGGGACGCGGGGTCGGGACGGCTGGCAAAGCCGGGCATTGCTGACGCTCCTTGATGCGGTGACCACGCCCCGGCCGCGAACAGAAATGCGTATTCGTGCAACCGGAATGGCGGGAGTGACCACACCACCATCACGCTCCGGGCACACTGAGGTACATATCGGAGCCGTCACCAAAAGAGCTGTGTGGACGGCCAGTTGCGCGAAAGAAGGTTCGGTCGAAGTGGAACTGAACAATGAATCCGACCAGCTCACGCCACGGGTCAGGCTGGGGCGCCGGCTGCGCCGGATGCGGGAGCGGAAGGAACTGTCGCTGCGGCAACTGTCCGAACAGGTGGGCGGATATTCGCACAGTTATCTCGGCCGGGTGGAGCTGGGGGAACAGCTCCCCTCCGAGGCCCTGGTGAACTCGCTGGACAGCTTCTTCGACACCGACGGTGTGCTGTGCGAGCTGCTGGAGATCGCCCACGCATCGGTCATCGCCGACTACAGCCGCACTGTCGTGAGCAAGGAACCCGAGGCGGAGAGAATCCAGGTATTCACGAGCAGTCTCGTTCCAGGACTTCTCCAGACCGAGGAATACGCGCGCGAACTATTCCGCAGGTCGCTTCCCGGCGAATCCGAGGAGGATCGGAATGCGCGCGTCACCGTTCGATTGCGTCGGCAGCGAATTCTCCGCCAAGAGAATCCTCCGTATTACTGGTCAATCATGGACGAAGCAGCACTGAGACGCCCGGTGGGCGACACAGGGCGCATGGCCGCACAACTCCGCCACCTGCTGAACGTGGCGTCCCGGCCTCGCATCACGGTACAAATCCTTCCGTTCGCCGAGGGGGCACACCCCATGCTGGGGGGAGGCTTGACTCTCATGACCTTGAAAGAGGGCAGGACCATTGCCCTCGTCGAGAGTTTCGACTCCGGAGAAGCAGTGGATTCGACGCGCAGGGTGGTCGATCTCACCGACCGTTTCGACTTGGCCCGATCCCTGGCCCTGGCGGAGGACGCCTCCATCGACTTGATCTCCGATTACCTGAAAGAGTACGAGGATGACTGTGATTCCTGATGCCTCCGCTCTGGACTCTTGGCGCAAGTCGAGCTACAGCGACAACGGAGGAGGCGGATGTATCGAGGTCTCCGACGGCCATCCCGGACGCATCCCCGTCCGTGACAGCAAGGAGCCCCACGGACCCGCGCTGGTCTTCACGGCGGATCGCTGGTCCGCGTTCGTCGCCGCCGTCAAGGACGGTGACCTCCGGGCCTGAGCCCCGGGCCACGACCGGGCGGCGGCGCCGCTGCCGTACGGGCACGGCCCGCCGGGCGGGCGGCCCCGCCGCAACGGTCCCGCGGCACCGGTGCGTTGGGGCCGGAAGGCCCCGTCCTGGCGTGGAACCGCCGGTGCCCCCTGTTCGGGCCGGTAATGGGTGAATAGGGTTGCAGTTGTGACGCAGCCTTCGTACCTCCGCTACCCGCATCCGCACGGTGAGTTGATCGCCTTCACCGCCGAGGACGACGTCTGGGCGGCACCGCTCGACGGCGGCCGTGCCTGGCGTGTGAGCGCCGACAACATGCCGGTCTCGCATCCGCGGATATCCCCGGACGGCCGGCACATCGCCTGGACCTCCACGCGCGACGGGTCGCCGGAGGTCCATGTGGCCCCCGTCGACGGCGGTCCGTCCCGGCGGCTGACGTACTGGGGCAACGCCCGGACCGCCGTGCGCGGCTGGACCCCCGAGGGGGAGGTGCTGGCGGTCACCGCCGCGGGCCAGGCCTCCCTGCGCCGCACCTGGGCGCGGGCCGTGCCGCTGGACGGCGGCCCCGCGCGCACCCTGCCGTACGGGCCGGTCGGCGATGTGGCGTACGGGCCCGAGGGCGCCGTGCTGCTGCTCTCCGCGACCATGGGGCGCGACGCCTCCTCCTGGAAGCGCTACCGGGGCGGCACGGCCGGCAAACTCTGGCTGGACGCGTCCGGCGACGGGGAGTTCGAACGGATCCACGCCGGTCTCGACGGCAACATCGAGCAGCCCCTGTGGGCGGGCGGCCGGATCGCGTTCCTCTCCGACCACGAGGGCACCGGCGCCCTGTACTCCTCGCTGCCCGACGGCGGCGATCTGCGCCGGCACTCCCCCCTCGACGGCTTCTACGCCCGGCAGGCCACCGGCGACGGCACCCGCGTCGCCTACGCCTCGGCCGGCGAACTCTGGCTTCTGGACGGCCTCGACGGCGCCGAGCCGCGCCGCCTCGACGTCCGCCTCGGCGGCTCCCGCGCCGACCTCCAGCCGCACCCGGTGCGCGCCGCGCACCACCTCGGCGAGGTGGGCCCCGACCACACCGGCCGCGGCAGCGCCGTGGAGGTGCGCGGCACGGTCCACTGGGTCACCCACCGGGAGGGCCCCGCCCGGGCGCTCGCCGCCGAACCCGGGCAGCGGGCGCGGCTGCCGCGCGCGTTCCGCGTGGACGGCGCCGAGCACGTCGTCTGGGTCACCGACGCGGAGGGCGAGGACGCCCTGGCCATCGCCCCGGCCTCCGGCGCCGAGCCCGGCAGCGGACCGCGCCGTATCGGCGCCGGGCGGCTCGGCCGGGTGCTGGACCTCGCCGTCGCCCCGGACGGCGGCCGGATCGCCGTCGCCTCGCACGACGGGCGGGTGCTGCTCGTGGAGCGCGAGTCCGGTGAGATCCGCGAGGTGGACCGGAGCGAGGACGGTGACGCCGACGGCCTGGTCTTCTCCCCGGACTCCGGCTGGCTGGCCTGGTCGCACCCCGGACCGGGGGCGCTCCGCCAGCTCAAGATCGCCAACACGGCCGATCTCTCCGTGTCCGAGGCCACCCCGCTGCGCTTCCGCGACTTCTCGCCCGCCTTCACCACCGACGGCCGGCATCTGGCCTTCCTCTCCGAACGCGCCTTCGACCCGATATATGACGTCCATGTCTTCGACCTGGCGTTCGTGGGCGCCTGCCGGCCGCATCTGATCACGCTCGCCGCCTCCACGCCCTCGCCCTTCGGCCCGCAGCGCCACGGCCGCCCGCCCACACCCGAGCGCAACGACGGCGAGGAGGGCGAGGGCCGCGCGGCCTCCTCGTCCGGCTCGTCCTCGGTACCCGTCACCCGGGTCGATCTGGACGGACTCGCCGACCGCATCGTGCCGTTCCCCGTCGAGGCCGCCCGCTATTCCACCCTGCGGGCCGCGGAGGGCGGCGTCCTGTGGCTGCGCCACCCGCTGCGCGGTGTGCTCGGCTCCGCCCTGGCCCCGGACGCCTCCGGGCCGTCCACCGCCCTGGACCGCTACGACCTCGTCCAGCAGCGGCTCGAACATCTGGCCGACGACGCCGACGACTACGCGGTCACCGGCGACGGCAAGCGGGTTCTGCTCTCCACCGGCACGAAGCTCCGCGTGGTGCCGGCCGACAGCAAGCCGGGCGACGACGACAGCGACGACAACATCACCGTCGACCTCTCCCGGGTCCGCCTCACGGTCGACCCGGCCGCCGAGTGGCGGCAGATGTACGCGGAGGCCGGCCGGCTGATGCGGGACAACTTCTGGCGGGCCGACCTCGGCGGCGTCGACTGGGACGGGGTCCTGGAGCGCTACCGCCCGGTGCTGGACCGGGTGGCCACGCACAGCGACCTGATCGACCTGCTCTGGGAGGTCCAGGGCGAGCTGGGCACCTCGCACGCCTATGTCAGTCCCTCCGGCGGCTGGACCGACTCCACGCACCGGCAGGGCCTGCTCGGGGCCGATCTGGCCCGGGACGAGGAAGGCGCGTGGCGTGTGACGCGCGTGCTGCCCTCCGAGTCCTCCGACCCCCAGGCCCGCTCCCCGCTCGCCGCGCCCGGTGTCGCGGTGCGCGCCGGGGACGCGATCCTCGCCGTGGACGGCCGCCCCGTCGATCCGCTGCTGGGTCCCGGCCCGCTGCTCGTCGGCGCGGCCGGCAAGCCCGTCGAACTGACGGTCGGCCCGGCCGGCGGCGGCTCCCCCCGGCACCCCGTCGTCGTCCCCATCGCCGACGAGGAGCCGCTGCGCTACCACGACTGGGTCGCCGGGCGGCGCGCCCATGTGCACGAGACGTCCGGCGGCCGGCTCGGCTATCTCCACGTGCCGGACATGGTGGGCTCCGGCTGGGCGCAGCTCCACCGCGACCTGCGGGTGGAGGTAACACGGGACGGCCTGATCGTGGACGTCCGGGAGAACCGCGGCGGGCACACCTCACAGCTCGTCGTGGAGAAGCTGGCCCGCCGCATCGTCGGCTGGGATCTGCCGCGCGGCATGCGGCCGTTCAGCTATCCGCAGGACGCGCCGCGCGGGCCCGTCGTCGCGGTCGCGAACGAGTTCTCCGGCTCCGACGGCGACATCGTGAACGCCGCGATCAAGGCGCTGGGCATCGGCCCGGTCGTCGGCACCCGCACCTGGGGCGGCGTCATCGGCATCGACAGCCGTTACGACCTGGTGGACGGCACGGGCGTCACCCAGCCCAAGTACGCCACCTGGATGGAGGGGTACGGCTGGGGCGTGGAGAACCACGGCGTCGATCCGGACGTCGAGGTGGTGCACACCCCGCAGGACTCCGCGGCCGGCCGCGACCCGCAGCTCGACGAGGCGGTGCGGATCGCGCTGGCGGCCCTGGCGGAGAACCCGGCGAAGACCCCGCCGGAACTCCCGCCGCTCTGACGGGTCGTCCGGCCGTCCGGCGGGCACGGGGCTCCGGGGGCGGGCGCCGGGGCCGTCCGGCCTCGCCGGAGGGGCTCCCCAACCTCGCGGTACCGGACCATACTGGCGGCCATCACCGCCAGGAGGAGGCAGTCATGAGTCCCGCCCGGGCCACGGACACCCCCACGCGCCGCGTCCCCCGCCGCCGGACGCCGCGCCGGGCGGCGACCGCCGGAGCCGCCGCGGCGGTGCTCCTGTCCCTCACGGCCTGTGCGCAGTCCGGCGCCCCGGACCGCGCGGCGCCGGCACCGGGTTCCTCCCGTCCGTCCGCGGTCGCCGAGGGGCAGCTGCTGGCGCTCACCGTCAGCGGCGGTGTGGCCGGGCACACCAGCCGGGTGACGGTGGAGGCGGACGGCACCGTCGAGACGGTCCGGCGCAGCGGTACGTCGAGGTCCGGGCGGATGCGCGACGAACAGGTGTCCGCGCTGCGCGACCTTCTGGCGAGCGAGCGCTACGCGCGGCTGCCCGGGCGGACCTTCAACCGGCCCACCACCGACGCCTTCGTGTACGAGTTCGAAGCCCAGGGGCGCACGGTGGTGGCGGACAGCACCTCACTGCGGAGGCCGCTGAACGAGGTGCTCCAACTGCTCGGCTCCTGGCGGCCGTAGCCACCGTCCTCGCACAGCCGTGCGGCCCGGCGCGTCAGGACCAGCGGCCCGTGCGCCCCAGCAGCAGCGCGGCGGCGGCCGTTCCGGCCGTGGAGGTGCGCAGGACGGTCGGGCCCAGCCGGTACGGCTTCGCGCCCGCGGCGGTGAACGCCGCCAGTTCGTCCGGCGAGACGCCGCCCTCCGGGCCGACCACCAGCACGATGCCGCCGCTCTCGGGCAGCACGGCGGTGGCGAGCGGTTCGGCGGCCTCCTCGTGGAGCACGGCGGCGAAGGCGGCGTCCGCGAGCAGTCCGGCGACCTCGCGGGTGCTCATCGGGCCGGGCACCTCGGGGAGCCGGAGGCGGCGGGCCTGCTTGCCGGCCTCCCGGGCGGTGGCCCGCCACTTGCCGAGCGCCTTGACGCCCCGCTCGCCCTTCCACTGCGTGATGCAGCGGGACGCGGGCCAGGGCACGACGGCGTCCACGCCGGTCTCCGTCATGGTCTCGACGGCGAGTTCGCCGCGGTCGCCCTTGGGGAGCGCCTGCACGACGGTGATCCGGGGGCTGGGTTCCGGCTCGTGGCGGACCTCGGTGATCTCGGCCTCCAGGCGGTCCTTGCCCTCGACGGCCGCCACGGTGCCGTATCCGCCGGTCCCCCGGCCGTCCGTCAGCACGATCTCCTCGCCCGCGCGCAGCCGCCGTACGGAGACGGCGTGCCGCCCCTCGGGCCCGTCGAGGACGAACCGGCCGGGGGCCGGCGGGCGCTCGGGGTCGGTCAGGAACACCGGGGCCGTCATGCGGGCTCCCCTTTCTGCGGTGGTGCGGCCGGCGGGCCCGCCGCGTTCGCCGTTCCGGGCGCCGCGGCAGCGGTGCCGCCCGGGCCGGCCAGAAGGGCCGCGCGGGCCTCGTCCAGTTCGGCGGCCAGGGTCCGTACCAGCCGCTCCGCGGAGAGCGTCCGCGCCATCCGGTGCCCCTGGCCGGCCCAGAGCGCCATGCCCTGCGGATCGCCCGCGCGGGCCGCCGCCCGGCGCAGCCCGGCGGTCATCCGGTGCACCTGCGGATACGCGGCCGGGGCGTACGGGCCGTGCTCCCGCAGGAAGCGGTTGACGAGCCCGCGCGCCGGGCGTCCCGTGAAGGCCCGGGTCAGTTCGGTGTGCGGGAAGAGCGGGTCGGTCAGCGCCCGCTTGTGGAGGGGGTCGGCGCCCGACTCCGGGCAGACGAGGAAGGCCGTGCCGAGCTGGGCGGCGACCGCTCCGGCCGCCAGCACGGCGGCGATCTGCGCGCCCCGCATCAGCCCGCCGGCGGCGATCAGCGGAAGGTCCACGGCCTCGCGGACCTGGGCGAGCAGCGTCAGCAGCCCGAGTCCGGGTGAGCCCCGGTCGGCGTACGGATCGTCCCGGTGCGTCCCCCGGTGCCCCCCGGCCTCGACGCCCTGCACGCACACCGCCGCGGCACCGGCCGCTTCGGCCGTCCGCGCCTCGGCCACGGAGGTGACGGTGACGACGGTGACGGTCCCCGCGCGGGCGAGGGCCCCGAGCACACCGGCGTCGGGGCAGCCGAAGGTGAAGGAGACCACGGCCACGGGGGTTTCGGTGAGGACGGCGAGCTTGCCCTCGTAGCCGTCGTCGCCGTCGTCTCCGCCGCCGGTGTCCGTGTCGCCGAGCGGGGCGGCGTACCAGGAGGATTCCCCGGCGAGCTGCTCGCGGTAGACGGCGACCGCGGCGGCGTCGGCGACGGGCCGCTGCGGCAGGAAGAGGTTGACCCCGAAGGGGCGGTCGGTCAGCCCGCGCGCCACCCGGATCTCCTGGTACATGGCCTCGGGTGTCTTGAGGCCGGCCGCGAGGAAGCCGAGCCCGCCGGCCCGGCACACGGCGGCGGCCAGCTCCGGACGGGAGGCCCCGCCCGCCATGGGCGCCTGGACGATGGGATACCGGAAGAGGTCCGTCACCGCGGGGACGCTCCCCGTTGCTGCAGCCATGTGGCACATGGTGTCACGGAGCACTGTGCGGGCGGACCCTTCCCGCTGTTCTTTCCGGCGGGCGGACGGCGGCACGGCGCGGCCCCGGCGGGAATCCGCCGGGGCCGGTCCGTGCACGTGGGCAGGCGTCGGGGCCCGCCGGCTCAGCGGCCGTTGAAGGCGTCCTTCAGCCGGGAGAAGAGACCCTGCTGACCGGGCTGGAAGTGGCCGGCCGGGCGCTCCTCTCCGCGGAGCTTGGCGAGCTGCCGCAGCAGGTCCTCCTGCTGGGGGTCGAGCTTGGTCGGCGTCTGCACCTCGACGTGGACGATCAGGTCGCCGCGCCCGCCGCCGCGCAAATGTGTGATGCCGCGCTGGTGGAGCGGGATCGACTGGCCGGACTGGGTGCCGGGCCGGATGTCGACCTCCTCCATGCCGTCCAGCGTCTCCAGCGGGCACTGGGTGCCGAGGGCCGCCGCCGTCATCGGGATGGTGACCGTGCAGTGCAGATCGTCGCCGCGCCGCTGGAAGACCGGGTGCGGCACCTCGTGGATCTCGACGTAGAGATCACCGGGCGGGCCGCCGCCGGGGCCGACCTCGCCCTCGCCCGCGAGCTGGATCCGGGTGCCGTTGTCCACACCCGCCGGGATCTTGACGGTCAGGGTGCGCCGCGAGCGGATGCGGCCGTCACCGGCGCACTCCGGGCACGGGGTCGGCACGACGGTGCCGAAGCCCTGGCACTGCGGGCAGGGGCGGGAGGTCATGACCTGGCCCAGGAAGGACCGCGTCACCTGGGAGACCTCACCGCGGCCGCGGCACATGTCGCAGGTCTGGGCGGAGGTGCCGGGGGCGGCGCCCTCGCCGCTGCAGGTGTTGCAGACGACGGCCGTGTCGACCTGGATGTCCTTGGTGGTGCCGAACGCGGCCTCGTCCAGCTCGACTTCGAGCCGGATCATCGCGTCCTGGCCGCGCCGGGTGCGGGATCTCGGGCCGCGCTGCGAGGCGGTGCCGAAGAACGCGTCCATGATGTCGGAGAAGTTGCCGAAGCCGGCCCCGCCGAAGCCGGGGCCCGCGCCGCCGCCGGCGCCCGACATCGGGTCCCCGCCGAGGTCGTAGACCTGCTTCTTCTGCGGGTCCGACAGCACCTCGTAGGCGGCGTTGATCTCCTTGAACCGCTCCTGCGTCTTGGGGTCCGGATTGACGTCCGGGTGCAGCTCGCGTGCGAGACGGCGGAACGCCTTCTTGATCTCGTCCTGTCCAGCGTCCCGGCTCACGCCCAGTACGGCGTAGTAGTCGGTGGCCACTTACGACTCCGCCAGGATCTGTCCGACGTAACGTGCCACTGCGCGTACCGCTCCCATCGTTCCGGGGTAATCCATGCGGGTCGGTCCGACCACGCCGAGTTTCGCCACCGCCTCGTCGCCCGAACCGTAGCCGACGGCGACGACGGAGGTGGATGTCAGGCCCTCATGGGCGTTCTCGTGCCCGATGCGCACCGTCATCCCGGGCTCCTCGGAGGCGCCGAGCAGCTTCAGCAGCACGACCTGCTCCTCCAGAGCCTCCAGCACGGGCCGGATGGTCAGCGGGAAGTCGTGGCGGAAACGGGTGAGATTGGCGGTACCGCCGATCATCAGCCGCTCCTCGGTCTCCTCGACGAGGGTCTCCATGAGGGTGGCGAGCACCGTGGAGACCGTCCCGCGGTCCTCCGTCTCGAAGGACTCCGGAAGATCCTGCACCAAGCGCGGCACATCCGCGAAACGGTGGCCGGAAACCGCGCTGTTGAGGCGGGCCCGCAGATCGGCCAGCGAGGTCTCCCCGAACGGCGCGGGGCAGTCCACCATGCGCTGTTCGACCCGGCCGGTGTCGGTGATCAGGACGAGCATGAGCCGCGCGGGCGCCATGGACAGCAGTTCGACATGGCGCACGGTCGAGCGGGTGAGCGACGGATACTGCACCACCGCCACCTGCCGGGTCAGCTGCGCGAGCAGCCGCACCGTACGCCCCACCACGTCGTCCAGGTCGACGGCGCCGTCCAGGAAGTTCTGGATGGCCCGGCGCTCCGCCGTGGAGAGCGGTTTCACACCGGCGAGCTTGTCGACGAACAGCCGGTAGCCCTTGTCCGTGGGGATGCGACCGGCACTGGTGTGCGGCTGGGCGATGAAGCCCTCGTCCTCCAGCGCGGCCATGTCGTTGCGCACGGTGGCGGGCGACACGCCGAGGCGGTGGCGCTCCGTGAGCGCCTTGGAGCCGACCGGCTCCTCGGTGCCGACGTAGTCCTGGACGATGGCGCGCAGCACTTCGAGTCTGCGTTCGCTCAGCATCGCGCTCACCTCCCAGTCGGTCCCTCTGGTCCGGTCTCTGGCACTCGATCCGCGCGAGTGCCAGTTTCCCCGGCCAAGTGTACGGCGGTGTGGTACGGCAAGGGCAAGGCCGGACCGGTTACGGGGCGGATACGCGGCCGGTGGACGGCACCTCGGGCGGACACGGCGACCCGCCTGCGACTAGCGTCATCGTATGGAGCGCGGTTGGGAAGAGGCGGACTGGGAGCAACTGGCGCGCGGCGTCGCACGCCGCCGCCTGCCGGGCTGGGACGCCACCACGGGACTGGTGTACGGGCCGGACGCGGCCCTGGTCGTGGACGCGGGGGCGAGCCTCGCCGAGGGGGCGGACATCCGCCGGTGGGCCCGGCGCCTGGCGGGGCGCGACGTGACCCATCTCGCATTCACGCACGGGCATTTCGACCATGTGCTGGGCGCGGCGGCCTTCGCCGGCGCCCGGACGTACGCGGCAGTGGGCCTGGACCGGCTGCTCGGCGCCGGGCGGGAGGCGGTGGCCGCCGACGCCGTCCGCCACGGACTGGACGCCGGGGACGCTGCCGAGGCCGCCGATCTGCTGGTCCGCCCGGGGCACCCGGTCTCCGGCGAGATGACGCTGGCCCTCGGCGGGGGCCGGGAGGCCGTGCTCGTCAACGTCGGGCCCGGGCACACCCCGCACGATCTGGCGGTGCTGGTGCCGGGCGACCCCTGTGTCGTCTTCTGCGGCGATCTGGTGGAGCAGTCGGGGGAGCCCCAGGCCGGCCCGGACGCCGTGCCCGGGCGCTGGCCGGCCGCGCTGGACCGGCTGGTGGAACTCGGCGGCGAGGACGCGCTGTACGTGCCCGGTCACGGAGCGGTGGTGGACGCCCGCTTCGTACGGGCCCAACGCGACGCGCTGGCGGGGCGGTTCGGCGTGTCGTGACCGGCGCCGGTCCGCCATTCGTATCGTCTGTGCCCATGCGCAGCAGACAGTACGGGCCCGATCTGACCCCGCCGTGGAAGAAGACCCGGCCGGCGCCCGAGGTGGCGGCCGAGCCCGGTCTCGTCGTGGAGGAGGCCGCCACCGGGTTCTGCGGCGCGGTGATCCGCTGCGAGAAGACGGCACAGGGGCCCGTGGTGACCCTGGAGGACCGCTTCGGCAAGCACCGGGTGTTCCCGATGGAGTCGCGCGGCTTCCTGCTGGAGGGGCGCACGGTCACGCTGGTGCGCCCCGCGGCCGCCGCGCCCGCCGCCCCGCACCGCCCGGCCCGCACCGCCTCGGGGTCGGTCGCCGTCCCGGAGGCGCGGGCACGGGTCGCGCGCGCCGGGCGGATCTACGTGGAGGGACGGCACGACGCCGAACTCGTCGAGCGGGTCTGGGGCGACGATCTGCGCATCGAGGGCGTGGTGGTCGAGTATCTGGAGGGCATCGACGATCTCCCGGCGGTAGTACGGGAGTTCGGGCCGTCGGCGGACGCGCGGCTCGGGGTGCTCGTCGACCACCTGGTGCCCGGCTCCAAGGAGTCGCGGATCGCGGCGGAGGTCATGGCGGACGGGACCCTGGGCGAGCACGTCCTCGTCGTCGGCCACCCGTACATCGACATCTGGGAGGCCGTGAAACCGGCCTCCGCCGGCATCCCCGCCTGGCCCTCGGTGCCCCGGGGCCAGGACTGGAAGACGGGCGTCTGCCGGGCGCTGGGCTGGCCGGAGAACACCGGTGCGGCCTGGCAGCGCATCCTCTCCTCCGTGCACAGCTTCCGGGACCTGGAGCCGGAGCTGCTCGGGCGGGTGGAGGAGCTCATCGATCATGTGACGGCGCCGTAGCCGCCGGTCACCGGCCCTCGGGTCCCGGAGCCCGGGTCCCGCTCCCGGCCCCGGCCCTTGGGTCAGTCCACCAGGTCGCGGACCACCGCGTCGGCGAGCAGCCGCCCGCGCAGCGTCAGAGCCGCCCGGCCGTGCTCGTACGGCCCGGGCCGGAGCAGGCCGTCCGCCACGGCGCGGGCCGCCGCGCGCAGGCCGGCCGGGGCCAGCAGCTCCAGCGGGCAGCCGTCGAAGAGCCGCAGTTCGAGGAGGATCCGCTCGACGCGCCGGTCCTCGGCCGTCAGCACCTCGCGCCCGGCACCGGGCGCGCGGCCCTCGGCGAGCGCCTGGGCGTACGCCCCGGGGTGCTTCACATTCCACCAGCGCACCCCGCCGACGTGGCTGTGCGCGCCGGGGCCCGCGCCCCACCAGTCGGCGCCGCGCCAGTACAGCTCGTTGTGGCGGCAGCGGGCGGCCTCGGTGGTCGCCCAGTTCGACACCTCGTACCAGTGGAAACCGGCCGCCGACAGCCGTTCCTCGGCGATCAGATAGCGGTCCGCGTGCACGTCGTCATCGGTCATCGGCACCTCGCCGCGCCGGATGCGCCGGGCGAGCTGTGTGCCCTCCTCGACGATCAGCGCATAGGCGGAGACATGGTCCGGGCCCGCGCCGATCGCCGCGTCCAGCGAGGCGCGCCAGTCGTCGTCGCTCTCACCCGGCGTGCCGTAGATGAGGTCGAGGTTGACGTGCTCGAAGCCGGCCGCGCGCGCCTCGGCGACGCAGCGCTCGGGGCGGCCGGGGGTGTGCGTGCGGTCCAGCACCCGCAGGACGTGCTGCCGCGCGCTCTGCATCCCGAAGGAGATCCGGTTGAACCCCCCGTCCAGCAGCCCGTCGAGGTACCGGGGGTCCACCGACTCGGGATTGGCCTCGGTGGTGATCTCCGCCCCCTCCGCCAGCCCGAACTCGTCCCGGATCGCGCCCAGCATCCGCGACAGACCGGCGGCGGGCAGCAGGGTCGGCGTACCGCCGCCGACGAAGACGGTCTCCACCGGACGCGGGTCGTCGCCGAGCACCTTGCGCGCCAGCCGCACCTCCTCGGCCAGCGTCTCGGCGTAGTTCTCGCGCGAGGCGAGGGCGCCGCCGGAGCCGCGCAGCTCAGCGGCGGTGTAGGTGTTGAAATCGCAGTAACCGCAGCGCGTGGCGCAGTAGGGCACGTGGAGATAGAAGCCGAGGGGCCGCTCCGCGGCGCCGTGGAGGGCGTGGGCGGGCAGCGCCCCGTCGTCGGGCACGGGTTCGCCGTCGGGCAGTACGGAGGGCATACCGGCCATTGTCCGTCATCCCCGCGGGTCCCCCGCCTGGCGGACGGAGAGGCGGGCAGTCAGGCGGACGGGCCGCCCGGTGCGGCCGGGCGGCCGCGGCTCGGGGCCCGGTACGGATCACGTCCGTACCGGGCCCCGAGCCATTCGAGCCGTTCCAGGAGCTACGCCTCGCGCGACCCCGCGTACATCTCGTCGATGAGGTGCTCGGCGGCAACCACCCGGGGAGCCACCCCCCGTACCCCCGGGCAGCCACCGCCCCGCACGTCACGCCTCGCGCGACCCCGCGTACATCTCGTCGATGAGGTGCTTGTACTCGCGCTCCACGACCGGACGCTTGAGCTTGAGGCTCGGGGTGAGCTCGCCGTGCTCGACGTCGAGGTCCCGGGGCAGGATGCGGAACTTCTTGATCGTCTGCCAGCGCTGCAGACCCTCGTTGAGGCGCTGCACATAGCCCTCGATGAGCTGGTGCATCTCCGGGGAGGCGACGACCTCGGCGTACGGCTTGCCGGCCATGCCGTTCTCCTCGGCCCAGCCCGTCACCGTCGGCTCGTCGAGGGCGATCAGGGCGGTGCAGAAGTTCCGGTCGGCGCCGTGCACCAGGATGTTGGAGACGAACGGGCAGACGGCCTTGAACTGGCCCTCGACCTCGGCCGGGGCGATGTACTTGCCGCCCGAGGTCTTGATCAGGTCCTTCTTGCGGTCGGTGATCCGCAGGTAGCCGTCGGCGGAGAGCTCGCCGATGTCCCCGGTGTGGAACCAGCCGTCGTCCTCCAGGACCTCGGCGGTCTTCTCCGGCAGCCCGTGGTAGCCCTGCATGATGCCGGGGCCGCGGAGCAGGATCTCGCCGTCGTCGGCGATGCGCACCTCGGTGCCGGGCATGGGCTTGCCGACCGTGCCGGTGCGGTAGGCCTCGCCGGGGTTGACGAAGCTGGCGGCGCTGGACTCGGTGAGGCCGTAGCCCTCCAGGATGTGGATGCCGGCGCCGGAGAAGAAGAAGCCGATGTCGGGGGCGAGGGCCGCGGAGCCGGAGATGGCCGCCCGCAGATTGCCGCCGAAGGCTTCGCGCAGCTTGGCGTAGACGAGCTTGTCGGCGATGGCGTGCTTGATCGTCAGGCCGGCCGGGGCGTCCGCCTTGCCGGTGCGGCGGTAGTTGTCCTGGGACACGCGGGCGTACTCGCGGGCGATCCCCGCCGCCCACTGGAAGATCTTGTACTTGGCGCCGCCGCCGGCCCGGGCCTTGGCCGCCACCCCGTTGTAGACCTTCTCGAAGATCCGCGGCACGGCGGCCATGTAGGTCGGCTTCACGACCGGCAGATTCTCGATGATCTTGTCGATGCGGCCGTCGACCGCGGTGACGTGCCCGACGCCGATCTGGCCGGCCGTGAGCACCTTGCCGAACACGTGGGCGAGCGGCAGCCAGAGGTACTGCACGTCCTCACCGGTGACCAGCCCGCTGGCCTCGATCGCCCGGGCCATGTACGACCAGCAGTCGTGCTGGAGCCGCACACCCTTGGGCTTGCCCGTGGTACCCGAGGTGTAGATGAGGGTGGCGAGCTGGTCGGCGGTGATCGCGGCGACCCGCTTGCGGATGAGGTCCGGCTCCTTCTCCAGCCGGGCCGCGCCGCGCCGCTCCAGCTCCGCGAGGGAGAGGACCCAGCCCTCCGGGTCGCCCTCGGCGGGTGCGGCGGCCGTCTCGTCGAGCACCACGACATGCGCCAGCTCGGGGAGCTCTCCACGCCGCTCACGGACCTTGGCGAGCTGTGTGGCGTCCTCGGCGATCAGCACCCGGCTGCCGGAGTCGGCGAGGATGTAGGCCGTCTCCTCGGCGTTCGTGCTGGGGTAGACCGTGGTGGTCGCGGCGCCCGCGCAGAGGATGCCCAGGTCCGCGAGGATCCACTCGACCCGGGTGTTGGAGGCGATGGCGACCCGCTGCTCGGCCTCCACACCGAGCTCGATCAGGCCGGCGGCCGCGGCGAAGACCCGCTCGGCCGCCTCTCCCCAGGTGTAGGAGCGCCACTCGTCGGGGCCCTTGCCCGAGGCAGGCGGGACCGGATAGCGGTACGCCTCCCGGTCCGGGGTCGACTCGACCCGGTCGAGGAAAAGAGTCGCCACGGAGGGCGGCCTGTTCTCAATCAACGTCTGCGTGTCGCTCACGACAATCCTCCGTGCCCCGCTGTGGTGCTGAAACGGAACTTGTTTAACCGGCGAGTAACCTTCAGGCAGGCCCAGAGTAGAGGGCGACCGGCCCGTTTGTAAGGGTCTGAGAGCCACTCGTTGACGAAGCGGAACTTACCCCTCCCGAGGGTTGTGGCCAGCACAAAGGCGCCCGTCCGGCGGGGACGGGCGCCTTGGGCGGCGTGGCCTCGGAGGGCCCGGGAGCCGCGGGCTACTTCTTGCCCTTGCTCTCGCCGGCGGCGGAGTCCGAGGACAGCACCGCGATGAACGCCTCCTGCGGCACCTCCACGCTGCCGACCATCTTCATCCGCTTCTTGCCCTCCTTCTGCTTCTCCAGCAGCTTCCGCTTCCGGGAGATGTCACCGCCGTAGCACTTGGCGAGGACGTCCTTGCGGATGGCGCGGACGGTCTCGCGGGCGATGACCCGGCTGCCGATGGCGGCCTGGATCGGCACCTCGAAGTTCTGCCGCGGGATGAGCTCGCGCAGCTTGGCCACGAGCCGCACCCCGTACGCGTACGCCTTCTCCTTGTGGGTGATCGCCGAGAAGGCGTCCACCTTGTCGCCGTGGAGCAGGATGTCCACCTTGACCAGATCGGCGGTCTGCTCGCCGGTGGGCTCGTAGTCGAGCGAGGCGTAACCGCGGGTCTTGGACTTCAGGGCGTCGAAGAAGTCGAAGACGATCTCGGCCAGCGGCAGGGTGTAGCGGAGCTCGACACGGTCCTCGGAGAGGTAGTCCATGCCCAGGAGGGTGCCGCGGCGGGTCTGGCAGAGCTCCATGATCGCCCCGATGAACTCGCTGGGCGCGAGGAGAGTGGCCCGGACGACCGGCTCGTGGACCTCGGCGATCTTGCCGGTGGGGAACTCACTGGGGTTGGTGACGGTGTGCTCGGTGCCGTCCTCCATGATCACGCGGTAGATCACGTTGGGTGCGGTGGCGATCAGATCGAGGCCGAACTCGCGCTCCAGCCGCTCGCGGATCACGTCCAGGTGGAGCAGGCCCAGGAAGCCGACGCGGAAGCCGAAACCGAGCGCCGCGGAGGTCTCCGGCTCATACACCAGGGCGGCATCGTTGAGCTGGAGCTTGTCGAGGGCGTCACGGAGTTCCGGGTAGTCCGAGCCGTCCAGCGGATAAAGGCCGGAGAACACCATCGGCTTGGGGTCCTTGTAGCCGCCCAGCGGCTCGGCGGCGCCCTTGTTGAGCAGCGTGACGGTGTCACCGACCTTGGACTGGCGGACGTCCTTCACCCCGGTGATGAGATAGCCGACCTCGCCGACGCCCAGGCCGTCGGAAGGTGTCATCTCGGGCGAGGAGACGCCGATCTCCAGCAGTTCGTGGGTGGCGCCGGTGGACATCATCCGGATCCGCTCGCGCTTGGCGAGGTGGCCGTCGACGACCTTCACATAGGTCACCACGCCGCGGTAGGCGTCGTACACGGAGTCGAAGATCATGGCGCGGGCGGGGGCGGCGGCGTCGCCGACCGGCGCCGGGACCTCGGCGACGACCTTGTCGAGCAGCGCCTCGACGCCCTCGCCGGTCTTCGCCGAGACCTTCAGCACGTCGGACGGGTCGCACCCGATGAGATGCGCCAGTTCGGCGGCGAACTTCTCGGGCTGGGCGGCCGGCAGGTCGATCTTGTTCAGCACCGGGATGATCGTGAGGTCGTTCTCCATCGCCAGATACAGGTTGGCGAGAGTCTGGGCCTCGATGCCCTGGGCCGCGTCCACCAGCAGGATGCAGCCCTCGCAGGCGGCCAGGGAACGGGAGACCTCGTAGGTGAAGTCGACGTGGCCGGGGGTGTCGATCATGTTGAGCACATGGGTGGTGCCCCGGCTCTCGCCCTCTCCGGGCGCCCAGGGCAGCCGCACCGCCTGGGACTTGATCGTGATGCCGCGCTCGCGCTCGATGTCCATGCGGTCGAGGTACTGGGCGCGCATCTGACGCTGCTCGACCACACCGGTCAGCTGGAGCATCCGGTCGGCGAGCGTCGACTTCCCGTGGTCGATGTGCGCGATGATGCAGAAGTTGCGGATCAGCGCCGGATCGGTACGGCTCGGCTCCGGCACGGGGGTAGGGGTCGCGGGCACGCAGGGTCCATTCGGTGATGAGACGCAGCTTGGTCGGTTCTGTGACAGTGCCCCCATCGTCCCACGCCCGCGGCGCCCGGTCCGGTTTGGGAGGCCTCGGGCCTGCTGGTAGCCTGGTCCATCGCGTCTCGTGCCCTCTTCGCACGGCGCACCCGAGAATCCGACGAAGCTGCAAAGGCTCTTTACGTGGCGAACATCAAGTCCCAGATCAAGCGGAACAAGACCAACGAGAAGGCGCGCCAGCGCAACAAGGCCGTCAAGTCCTCGCTGAAGACCGCGATCCGCAAGACCCGCGAGGCCGTCGAGGCCGGTGACCTGGAGAAGGCCACCGTCGCCGTCCGCGAGGCCGCCAAGAAGCTGGACAAGGCCGCCAGCAAGGGCGTGATCCACAAGAACGCCGCCGCCAACAAGAAGTCGGCGCTGGCCCAGCGGGTCGCCTCCCTCAAGGGCTGACCTCCGCCCCTCCGCTCCATTCGCGGTACGGAACCGACCCGCCGGCGGCACGCCGCGGAAGGCCGTACGGCACTCGCCCGACCCGGGATCTCGCTCCCGGTAACCGCCGGTCCGGACCCAGCGGGCCCTCTCAACCGCTCCGAACCGGCACCACTCCTCCGCGGCCCCGCCGCGGAACCGCGCCGCACGCGGCCTGCGTTCGCCACGCGGGTGCGGCGCACCCAGCTCGGACCGCAAGGCCCCGCGCCACCCTTCCCCGGGGTTGGCGCGGGGCCTTCGGCGTTGCCGGGCCCGTGAACGGCAGGAACGGCAGAACGGCAGGAACGGCGTGGAGCGGCCGGAGATACCGGTGGCGGCCGAGGGAGTGCGCGGCCGAGCCGGGTCAGGGACGCCGGGTCGCCGGACGGGCCGCGCGGGCCACCGCCACCACGGCTTTCTCCAGGGCGTAACCGGGGTCGGCGCCACCGCCCTTGACGGCACCGTCCGCCTCGGCGACGGCCCGCAGCGCGTCGGACACCCCGTCGGCCGACCAGCCGCGCATCTGCTGCCGTACCCGGTCGATCTTCCAGGGCGGCATGCCCAGATCCCGGGCGAGATCGCCGGGCCGGGCCCCGCGCGGGGCGGACGCCAGCTTGCCGATGGCCCGGACACCCTGGGCCAGCGCGCTGGTGATCAGCACCGGGGCGACACCGGTGGACAGCGACCAGCGGAGTGCCTCCAGGGCCTCGGCGGCCCGGCCCTCGACCGCCCGGTCGGCGACCGTGAAGCTGGACGCCTCCGCGCGGCCCGTGTAGTAGCGCGCCACGACGGCGTCGTCGATCGGGCCGTCGACATCGGCGGCGAGCTGCGAGCAGGCGCTCGCCAGCTCCCGCAGATCGCTGCCCAGGGCGTCCACCAGGGCCTGGCACGCCTCCGGGGTCGCCGACCGCCCCGCGGCACGGAACTCGCCCCGGACGAAGGACAGCCGGTCGGCGGGCTTCGTCATCCTGGGACAGGAGACCTCCCTGGCCCCCGCCTTGCGCGCCGCGTCCAGCAGCCCTTTGCCCTTGGCGCCACCGGCGTGCACGAGCACGAGGGTGATCTCCTCGGCGGGCGAGCCCAGATAGGCCTTGACGTCCTTGACCGTGTCGGCCGAGAGGTCCTGGGCGTTCCGTACCACCACGACCTTGCGCTCGGCGAAGAGCGACGGACTGGTCAGCTCGGCCAGGGTGCCGGGCTGCAGGACGTCGGGCGTGAGGTCGCGCACGTCGGTGTCGGCGTCGGCGGCGCGCGCCGCGGCGATCACCTCCCGCACGGCGCGTTCCAGGAGCAGTTCCTCCTGGCCCACGGCGAGCGTGACGGGGGCGAGCGGGTCGTCGGTCGTCGTCTTTCTGGCCATCGCGGTCCAGCATCCCACGGGGCGCCGACAGCGCTCGCCGGGCGGACCGCCCATGCCCGCCCCCGCGGCCCGGGCCGCAGCCGCGGCTATCGCACAATGTGCGGATGAACCGAGCACACCGCCGCCCCGACGAGCCCGCCCCGGCCGGGGCGGAAGCCGTGCACCATCTGCTGGTGCTGCCCGACCGGGACGCGGCCGAGGAAGCGGCCGCCGAGGCCGTGGAGCGTTTCCGCCTCGACAGGGAACCGGAACTGGTACGGGAGGCGCTCGCCGGTGAGGACGACGCCGAGGACGCCCAGTGGCTGGTGGTGATCGAGGAGCCGGCCCCCGATCTGGACCCGGCGGCCCTGGACGCGCTCGCCGCCGAGTACGACGGCTGGCTGGAGTCGGAGTGACGCCGGGAGCGCGAGGGCCGGCCGGGGCGGGGATGGAGCCTGTGCCGAGGAAGGGCCGGTCCCGGACAGCCCCCGATGGACCAGCCCGACAGCGAACCGGTGGAGCAGGGCCGCCACCCGTACCGGACGGTCGGGTACGTCCACACCCACGGCACTCTCCGGGACGGCGGTCTCACCGCCGAGTTCCCGGCCCGTCTCACAGCGACACCGCCGAGAACCCGGTGCGTTCCCACGGCCACGTGCCCTGCGCCGGCCGCGGCTCCCCGCCGGACTCGCTCCGCCGGCCGTGACGGCGGCGCCCGGCCGAGCGGGCGGGCCGGTCACCGCGATGGCCCCGTCCGTGTCCGTCCGCAGCACGACGGCGCCCCCGGCGCGGAGGGCGGCGACCGTGCGCGGAGCCGGATGCCCGTAGTCGTTGCCGGCTCCGCAGGAGATGACGGCGATCCGCGGCCGCAGCCGGGCCAGCAGCCCGTGGTCCTGGCGGGCGGAGCCGTGGTGGGCAACCTTGAGGACGTCGACGGGCGGCAACGGGACGGTGGACGCCAGGCGTTGCTGCGCGGGCGGTTCCAGATCGCCGAGCAGGAGCAGGGTCAGTCCCGCGGTGCGGACCAGCATGGTGACACTGGCGTCGTTGGCACCGGTGACCGCGGTCCGGCCCGGCAGCGGCCAGAGGACCCGCCAGGCGACCGGGCCCAGCCGGCGCTCCCCCGGCGTGGTCCGCAGCACCCGCACTCCCGCCGCTGCCGCTGTCCGGCGCACGAACGCGGCCTGCCCCGGCGGCTCTTCGAGTGTCGTCGTCTCGATGGCGCCGACCGCCCGGCCCCGCAGCACACCGGGCAGACCCGCCACATGGTCCGCGTGGAAATGGGTCAGGACCAGAAGCGGGACGTGCCGGACGCCGAGGCTCCGCAGACAACGGTCCACCGCCTCCGGCTCCGGCCCGGCGTCGACGACCAGGGCACGGTCCCCGCCCGCCGCGAGCACCAGGGCCTCTCCCTGGCCCACATCGCAGACGGCGAGCCGCCACCCCGGCGGAGGCCAGCCGGTGACGAACCGCGGCAGCGGGCCCGGGCGCAGCACGACCGCCAGCAGGACCAGGGCACAGGCGGCGCAGAGCCACGGGTGGCGGGCCAGCCGCGGCGCCACCGGCACCAGCAGCGCCGTGAGGGCGGCGAGCAGCAACCCGCCGGTCCAGCCGCCGGGCCAGTCCAGCTCCGCGCCCGGCAGCGCCGCACCGGTACGGGCCACGGCCGCGATCCACTCCACCGGCCAGGCGGCGAGCCGGGCCAGCGCCTCGGCGGCCGGCATGGCGAACGGAGCGGTCGCGAGCGCGGCGAAGCCGAGCACCGTGGCCGGGGCCACGGCGAGTTCGGCGAACAGATTGCACGGGACCGCGACCAGGCTCACCCGCGCCGCCAGCACCGCGACCACCGGCGCGCACACGGCCTGCGCCGCCGCGGCGGCCGCCAGCACCTCGGCGAGCCGGCCCGGCACCCGCCGCCGCTGGAGGGCCGCGCTCCAGCGCGGAGCGATGGTCAGCAGGGCACCGGTCGCCAGAACCGAGAGCAGGAAGCCGTAGGAACGGGCCAGCCACGGGTCGTACAGGACGAGCAGCAGCACCGCGGCGGCCAGCGCGGGCAGCAGTGATCTCCGCCGGCCGGTGGCGATGGCCAGCAGGGCGATCCCACCGCAGGCCGCGGCCCGCAGGACACTCGGCTCCGGTCGGCACACGATGACGAAGCCCAGGGTGAGCAGCCCGCCGAGCAGGGCCGTACCGCGCAGTGGGATCCCGAACCGGGGCGCCAGACCACGCCGTTCGGCCCGGAGTGCCAGATGTGGTGGCCCGATCAGCAGGGCCAGCACGATCGTGAGGTTGGCTCCGCTCACGGAGAGCAGATGCACCAGGTCGGTGGCGTGGAAAGCCCGGTCCAGATCGGCCGGCACCCGGGAGGTGTCGCCCACCACCAGTCCGGGGAGCAGCGCCCGGGCGTCGGCCGGCAGCCCGTCGGACGCCTCCCGCAGCCCCGCCCGCAGCTCACCGGCCGCCCGCTGCACGGCGGTTGGTCCCCGCACCACCACCGGCGGGCCCTTACCGCTGACCCGCAGCACGGCGGCCATCCGGTCTCCTCCGCCCTGCGACGGCACGGCCCGCGCCTCCAGCCGCAGCCGCGTGCTCGGCAGCAACCTCAGCCACGCCGCCCGCTCCCCCGCGCGCTCTCCGCCCCGGCCTCCCGTGTCGGCCCGGAGCGGAACGATGAGGAGCACCGGGGTGCGGACCTCGGTGGCCGCACCGTCCGCAGCCGTGACCCGCCGGGCCTCCGCCGCCAGCACCACGGCCGGCGGACTGCTGCGCGGACCGTTCACCCGCGGACGGGTGAGCCGCGGATCGCCCGTGACCGTCACCTCGGCCGTGATCTCGGCCGACTGCCGTGCCAGGCCGGGCAGCGGCCCCCGGTACAGATCGGCGGCGTGCAGAGCCCCCGAGCCCGCCGCGGCCGCGGCGCAGAAGAGAGCCATCGCGAGCGCGACCCGGGCGCTGCCCCGGCGCCGGGGCACGGCCGTCCCCGCCTCCGGACCCGTTCCGCGCGGCTCGCCCGCCGGCCGGCCGGGAGCCCGGCTCCGGCCGCGCGCTCCGGGGCCGTGGGCGAGGGCTGCGAGCAGCAGCGCCAGGCCCACCGCCGCACAGCAGACCGCGCCGACCGCCGCGACGGAGGGCCGGACGCCGACCGCCACGGCGGCAGCAGCCCAGGCGGCCAGAGCGCACGGCAGCAGCCGCAGGTCCGGACCCTCCGGACGCGGGCGCGGAGAGGCCGCGCTCCGCCCGGGGGAGACGGCGGGAACGACCGCCCCGGTCATGGCCGCACCAGGGGCTGGAGGTCCGCGAACCGGCGGTCGCCGATCCCGTTCACCTCGCGGAGCTGGTCGACGGAGGTGAAACCCCCTTGGCGGTCGCGGTGTTCGAGGATGCGCCGGGCCAGGACCGGTCCGACACCGGGAAGGCCGTCGAGCTGTTCGAGGGTGGCGGTACTGAGACTGACCGGGCCGGCGGCCGCGCCCCCCGGTGCCGGACCGGGCGTGCCCGCCGCTCCCCCTCCGGCGGCGGCCGCCGGTGCGGGACCGCCCACCACGATCTGCTCACCGTCCAGGAGAAGCCGGGCCCGGTTGAGCCCGGCGGTGTCCGTCCCGGGACGGACACCGCCCGCCGCTTTCAGAGCGTCCTCGACCCGCGACCCCGCGGGGAGCCGGTGGATCCCCGGATCGCGGACCTTGCCGGCCACGTCCACCACGACGGCGCGGTCACCGGCCGACTGCGCCGCCCCGGGGACAGGAGGCACCGGATCCGGCTCCCCGGTCGTGCTCGGAAGTGCTGCCGGACCGGCCGCGCCGGCCGGCTCTGCCGAGGGAACCCGTACTGTCTCGGGGCGTCCGGTCCAGAAGTGGTGGCCCGCGAAGCCGACCGCGGCCACGAGCAGGACGGCGAGCGCGGCGAGCGTCCTCGGGTCGGCTCCGCAGCGCAGGCTCACCCACAACGGAAGCCGTTCACCGAGGGCGAGCCGCCATCGGGCGGGCCACGGCAGCGGACGCTCCCGCGCCCCGCTCCGCCCCGGCGTGTCCGGGGCGCTCCCCGGTGCGGGCCCGGGTTCGGCCGGCGGCTCCGGTTCGGGGACGACCGGCTCCCGGGCCGGAAGGCCACCGAAAAGGGCCGTCGCGCGCGCCCTCGTTCCCTCCGGTGCGTCCCGGCGGTACTGAGGCGTCGTACGACGAGACCGGTGCCGGCGCCGGGCGCGGTGATCCGCCCCGGGCCTTCCGGGGCCGCGCGTGGCGCCACGGCCCGGACCCGACCCGGTCGTCACGGAGTGTGATCGGATGTCCATGCGGTGACGGTAGGCCGGGCGGCCGCCCTCGGCGGAACAGACCGTATTTCGGTGGATAACTCGCGGGTTGTGGAAAACTCCGTGCCCGTTTCGGATGAATGTCCGCTCTCAGGCCGCCAATTCGACCCATCTGCCGCTTCACTGCGAGGCATGAGCCGTTTCCGTCTTCCCGCCTTGCCGCTGCCCCGTCTCCGCGCCCTCCTGGCGCGCTGCTTCCGGATCCGCCGCACCGGGTGGCCCGTCGCTCCGCTCGCCGTCCTCACCGGGCCGCCGCGTCCGCCGGCGGCGCCGGGCAGGGTTCCCGCGGCCCCGCTTTCCCGCGGTACGGAGAGTCCGGCGCGGACCGCGGGCCGCGCGCGGTCAGATCCGCGGCGACAGCACCACGCCCAGCAGCCCGGGTCCGGTGTGGGCGCCGATCACCGCGCCCACCTCGCTGACCAGAAGTTCGGCCAGCCCGGGCACCCGCCGCCGCAGCCGGTCCGCCAGGGCCTCCGCCCGTTCCGCCGCCGCGAGATGGTGCACCGCGATGTCCACCGGGCCCGCAGCGGCCCGTTCCACGACGATCTCCTCCAGCCGCGCGATGGCCTTCGACGCCGTGCGCACCTTCTCCAGCGGCTCGATCCGCCCGCCGCCCAGCCTCAGCAGCGGCTTCACCGCCAGAGCCGAACCGAGCAGAGCCTGCGCGGCGCCGATCCGGCCGCCGCGCCGCAGGTAGTCGAGGGTGTCCACATAGAAGTAGGCCGTGGTGCCCTCCGCCCGCTTCTCGGCCGCGGCCACCGCCTCGTCCAGCGTGCCGCCCGCCTCCGCGGTCTCGGCGGCGGTCAGGGCGCAGAAACCGAGGGCCATCGCGACCATGCCGGTGTCCACGACCCGCACCGGCACCGGCGCCTCGCGTGCGGCGAGCACCGCCGCGTCATAGGTACCGGACATCTCCGCCGACAGATGGAGGGAGACGATCCCGGTCGCCCCGGCCGCGGCCGCCTCACGGTAGGTGGCGGCGAACATCTCCGGGCTCGGCCGGGAGGTGGTCACCGGGGTCCGGCTCCGCAGCGCCTGGGCGACCGACCGTGCCGAGACCTCGGTGCCCTCCTCCAGGGCCCGGTCACCGAGGACCACGGTCAGTGGTACGGCCCTGATGGCGTGCCGTTCCATCGCCTGCGGCGGCAGATAGGCCGTGGAATCGGTGACGATCGCGACATGGCGGGACATGAAGGGGAGGTTATCCGGGGATGACATGCGCGGACAGCACGGGGGCGGCCTGCCGGCCACCGGACCCGGAGCGCGGCGCCGGCAGGAACCGGGTCGGCAGGCCCCGAGCCGGGGTGCGGAGGACCGGCACTCTCCGGCCGGACGCCGCCGGTACGGCCTCCGGTCCGGTGGGACCGACGGCCGTCGCCGGCCCTGCGGCAGCGGCTGCGGCGGACGCGCCACCGCGCGGACGGCTCACGCGGGGCGGGAGGCTCATGTGGTGCTCTCGGGGCGCCGGGTCTTCTCCCAGGGGAAACCGGTGCGCAGCCGGGAGTCGCGGGCCGTGATGGCGGGCGGTGTCCGGGGGGCCTCCGGCGCTCCGGACTGCCCGGGGCGGGCCTCCGGCCGGGTGGAGTCCGGCCCGGCCAAGTCCCGTCCGGTGGAGTCCCGTCCGGCGGAGTGCGAGCGAACCGGTCCCGGCCCTGCGGGGCCTGCGGCGTCCGCCGGCCCCGCGTCAGCGCCGGCCGGCATCCGGCCCGGGGTTTCGGCCGGTGTCCAGTGCCGCAGGGCGCCCGCCTCCATCTGGATCTGCCCGGTGAGGTCGCCGAGGTCGTCGTCGGCGAACTGGCGGGCGCGGTCCTGTGCGGCCCAGCGCAGGGAGTCGGCCGCGTGCACGATCCGCTCGGCGCGTTCCCGCAGTTCGGGGAGGTGTGCGGCGACCCGGCCCTTGTCGGGCTCGCTCTCCAGGCGCTTCAGCTCGGCGTCCAGTTCCCTGCCGTGCGCGCTGAGCCGGTCGAAGAGGCCGAGCGCCTCTCCGAGCGAGGTGTCCTCCGGCGCGGCCGCCCGCAGCGTTTCCTGGGTGGCCCGCATGGAGGTGCGGAGCGAGAGCCGGAGTTGGGCCACCTCGCCGGCCGCCCCGGGCAGGGTCAGCTGCCGGGCCTTGAGCGTGGTGTCCTCGACGGTGCGGCGGGCCTGCGCGACCGTGCGGTCGACACCGCGTTTGGCGGCTCCCACGGCCTTGGCCGTCGCATAGACCCCGCCCGCGACGAAGAGCACGAAGAAGAGGACCACCACCAGAATCGCGGCTTCCATGAAAACTCCCTCGTAGCCTTCCGAGCACCGGTGCGGCATCCGGAACCGTCGCCCGCACAGTGGGGCACCGCGCGCCCCATCCCTCCACGGTAAACGCCCGGGGCGGGCCGGGGGTTCCGTACGACCCCCGGGCCCGCCCGGGAAAAACCCTGAGAAACCCCTACGGGCCGCCGGTCACGCCGGGACGATGTTGACCAGCTTCGGGGCCCGCACGATCACCTTGCGGATGTCCGCGCCGCCCAGCGCGGCCCGTACCGCGTCCTGTGCCAGGGCCAGCGCCTCCAGTTCGTCCTCGGCGATGGACGGCGCCACCTCCAGCCGGGCCTTGACCTTCCCCTTGACCTGGACGACGCAGGTGACGGTCTCGTCCTGGACGTAGGCCGGGTCGGCGACCGGGAAGGGCTCGTGGACCACCGAGGTGGTGTGGCCCAGCCGGTGCCACAGCTCCTCCGCGATGTGCGGAGCCAGCGGCGCGACCAGCAGCACCAGCCGCTCGGCGACGGTCCGGGGCACCGGGCGGCCCGCCTTGGTCAGATGGTTGTTCAACTCGGTGACCTTGGCGATCGCCGTGTTGAAGCGCAGCGCGGACATGTCCTGGGTGACCCCGTCGATCGCCTTGTGCAGGGCGCGCAGGGCGGCCTCGCCGGGTTCGGCGTCGGTGACGGTCACCTCGCCGGTGTTCTCGTCGACGACGTTGCGCCACAGGCGCTGCAGCAGCCGGTACTGGCCGACGACCGCGCGGGTGTCCCAGGGCCGGGAGACATCCAGCGGGCCCATCGCCATCTCGTACAGGCGCAGGGTGTCCGCGCCGTACTCGGCGCAGATCTCGTCGGGCGTGACGGCGTTCTTCAGGGACTTGCCCATCTTGCCCAGCAGCCGCGTGACCTTTTCGCCCCGGTACCAGAAGGCGCCGTCACGCTCCTCGACCTCGGCCGCCGGGACCGCGATGCCGCGGCTGTCGCGGTAGACGTAGGCCTGGATCATGCCCTGGTTGTACAGCTTGTGGAAGGGCTCGGCGGAGGAGACGTGCCCCAGGTCGTACAGCACCTTGGACCAGAAGCGGGCGTACAGCAGATGCAGCACGGCGTGCTCCGCGCCGCCCACGTACAGGTCGACACCGCCGTGCGGCTGCCCCTCGCGCGGGCCCATCCAGTAGCGCTCGATCTCGGGATCGACCAGCTTCTCGCTGTTGTGCGGGTCCAGGTAGCGCAGTTCGTACCAGCAGGAACCGGCCCAGTTGGGCATGGTGTTGGTCTCGCGGCGGTACATCCGGGGGCCGCGCCCGTCGCCCAGGTCCAGACGCACGTTCACCCACTCCTCGTTCCGGGACAGCGGGGTCTCCGGGGAGGTGTCGGCGTCGTCCGAGTCGAAGGTGCGCGGGGAGTAGTCGTCGACCTCGGGCAGCTCCAGCGGCAGCATCGACTCGGGCAGCGCGTGGGCGACGCCGTCCTCGTCGTAGACGATGGGGAAGGGCTCGCCCCAGTAGCGCTGGCGGCTGAACAGCCAGTCGCGCAGGCGGAAGTTGACGGTGCCCTCGCCGATGCCGCGCTCGGTCAGCCAGTCGGTGATCCGGGCCTTGGCCTCGGTGACGGTCAGTCCGTCCAGCGACACGTCCTCGCCCGCCGAGTTGACGATCCGCGCGTCGTACGAGGCGAAGGCGTCGTCCCAGCCGGCCGGGTCGGTGCCGCGGCCGTCGGACGGCTCGACGACGCAGCGCATCGGCAGCTCGAAAGCGCGCGCGAAGGCGAAGTCACGGCTGTCGTGCGCCGGTACGGCCATGATGGCGCCGGTGCCGTACCCCATCAGGACGTAGTCGGCGATGAAGACGGGCACGCGCTCGCCGCTGACCGGGTTGACGGCGTACGCGCCGGTGAAGACGCCGGTCTTCTCCTTGGCCTCGGCCTGCCGCTCGACATCGGACTTCGACGCGGCCTGCTTGCGGTACTCGGCGACGGCCTCGGCCGGGGTCGCGTGCCCGCCCGTCCAGACGGCGTGGGTGTCCTCGGGCCAGGCGGCCGGGACGATCGAGTCGTCGCCGGAGACCAGTTCGTGCTCCGGGGCCAGCACCATGTAGGTGGCACCGAACAGAGTGTCCTGCCGGGTCGTGAAGACGGTGATCGCGCGCTCACCGCCGGCGGCCGTGCGCACCGGGAAGTCGACACGGGCGCCTTCGCTGCGGCCGATCCAGTTGCGCTGCTGCAGCTTGATGGCCTCCGGCCAGTCCAGCGCGTCCAGGTCGTTCAGCAGCCGGTCGGCGTAGGCCGTGATGCGCATGTTCCACTGGCGCAGCTTGGCCTTGAAGACCGGGAAGTTGCCGCGCTCGGACCGGCCCTCGGCGGTGACCTCCTCGTTGGCCAGCACGGTGCCCAGGCCGGGGCACCAGTTGACCGGCGCGTCGGAGGCGTAGGCCAGACGGTACTCGCCCAGCAGACCGGCCCGCCCGGCCGCGTCCAGCTCGCTCCAGGGGCGCCATCCGGCGGGGGTGTCGCGCTCCCCGCTCTCGAACTGCTCGACCAGGGTGGCGATGGGGCGGGCCTTGTCCGCCGCCTCGTCGTACCAGGAGTTGAAGATCTGCAGGAAGATCCACTGGGTCCACTTGTAGTAGTCCGGGTCGATCGTGGCGAACGACCGGCGCTTGTCGTGGCCCAGGCCCAGCCGGCGCAGCTGGGCCTTCATGTTCTCGATGTTCGCCTCGGTGCTGGCCCGCGGGTGCGTGCCGGTCTGCACGGCGTACTGCTCGGCGGGCAGGCCGAAGGCGTCGAAGCCCAGGGTGTGCAGGACGTTGTGGCCGGTCATCCGGCTGAAGCGGGCGTAGACGTCGGTGGCGATATAGCCCAGCGGGTGGCCCACGTGCAGTCCCGCGCCGGAGGGGTACGGGAACATGTCCATGACGTACTTCTTCGGCCGGTCCGCCGCGCCAGCGCCGCCGTCCGCGGCCAGGTCACCGGTGGGGTTGGGGGCCTCGTAGACGCCCTCGGCGTCCCAGAAGTCCTGCCAGCGTGCCTCGATGTCGGCTGCCAGGGCCGCCTCGTACCGGAAGGGCGCCGCGGCCGGCCCGGGGGCGGAATGGGTGTCGCTCATCGTCTCAAAGCTCCATCGATCGTCTCTGCCGTCTGCGAGGCATGTTCCGGAAACGGAAAAACCCCTCACACAGGAGGGGACGCCGCGCCGATTCCGGCCTGGTGGTTCGTCCACCGGCCGGGACTGATCAGCGCGGCTCGCTAAGCAGAAGGCGTACGGCACGCATGCGTGTCAGGGTACCGCAGCGGTCCCGGCCGACGCACCGAGCCGCCGATTGAACGCCGGGCGCTCCCGCTCCGTATTGGTCGTTCGAGCAAATATCCAACTCGCCCGGACGTTGCCGGACAGGCCACTTAGCATGCGGAGCCGGGACCCCTTCTTCGCACCACAGGAGTCGCCTCGCATGAAACCTCACCGCAAGGTTCCACGGAACATGTCCTCCCTACCCAAGCCAGCCGCGTCGCAGACGAAGGTCTTCGCCGCGTCGGTCGCACTCCTGATCGTGATCCCGCTCATCCTGGCCCTGGCCACGGGTGAGCGTTTCCGCGCCTTCCTGGACTTCGGTGCCGGCGTTCTGTCGCTCCTCACTCTCACCGCGTCGGTGGTGTGGGGCCTGATCGCGGCCCACCGGCTGCTGCTGAACCCGCGGGACCGGCTGCTGGCGCAGGGGGTCCACCGCGCCGTCGCCGTCGCCTCACTCGGATTCATGGTGGTGCACGTCGCGGTCAAGGTCTCGCTGGACCACGCTCCGCTGATCGCCGCGCTGATCCCCTTCAGCCTGGGGATCACCGGTACGGGCGGGCTGATCGGGATGGGCTCGATGGCGGCCTACCTCATGGTGATCGCGGGTTCCACCGGCGCGCTGCGCAGCACCTTCGTGCCCAACCGGGAGGTCGCGGGCCGCTGGCGCGCCATCCACGCCGTGGCCTACCCGTCGTGGTGCTTCGCCGTGATGCACGGCCTCTACGCGGGTCGTCCCGCCGCGGGCTGGGTGACCGTCATGTACGGGCTGTCCCTGCTGGCCGTCGGGCTGGCGGTGGCGGCGCGGCTGCTGCCCCCGCCGCAGCGGCGGAGGATCGCACAGCTGGTGCTGTCGGTGATGCAGCCGGACGCCGCCGGCACCGGACGCGGCCGCGCGGCGGCGGCCGAGGAGGGCGCCCGCCGCGACACCTCGGTCTCCCCGCTGCCGGGCGCGGGGACCAGGCCGCGCAGCGCGGCAGCGTCCGCGCCCGCCTCCGCCGGCGGCCGCGACGACATGCGGCCACCGCTCGACTCGACCCGCGCGGTGCCGATCGGCAGCGGTCTGGGATCCGGTCTCTCGGCGGGCTACCGCGCGATGTCCGACCAGACGTCCGGCGGGCCGGGGAGCCCGCTGTCGGCGCCGGCCGGCCAGGGCTTCGCCGAGGCGCCCACCCGGCAGGTGCCGGCCTTCACGGACTCCGGCGGCGGGACGGGCGGCTACGGCGGGACCGGCGGCTACGGCGGGACGGGCGGCTACGGCGGATCGGACGGCTACGGCGGGACGGACGGCTACGGCGGCTGGGGTGGGGCCGGCCAGGTGGGCCAGCCGCTGACCGGCTCGGTGACGGGCCAGGGCGACCCGCTGACGGAGCCCTTCCCGCGGCAGATGGGCGACCCGTCGGCCGGACGCGGCCCGGACCCGCTGCGCGATCCGCTGACCGAGCCGTTCTCCGGCGTGACCCATCTGGCATCATCCGAGCGCTGGCCGACGCCGTCCCCGCCGCCGCCCGCACCGGCCGAGAACATCAGGCCCGCGCCCCAGCCGGACCCGCTGACCGACACCTCGACCGGATTCTCGTATCCGCCCCCGCCCGGTGAACCCTGGCAAGAGACCGCAGGAGGCCGACCATAAACGCCGAGCTGCCCGACGTACTCGATCTCCGGGTCGTGGGAGCCCCCCAGCTGACCGCCGGCCTGGACCTCGCCCACCGCCTGGATCTCGACATGCACCTGAAGGTGCACGGGCCACTCCAGCCCATGCCCGGGGAGCGCCTGGCCGAACTGGCCGAGCTCATCTCGCTGAAGGGCAAGGGCGGTGCCGGCTTCCCCTTCGGCAAGAAGCTGCGGGCGGTGGCCAAGTCCGCGATACGCCGCGGGGTCCGCCCCGTCGTCGTCATCAACGGCAGTGAGGGGGAGCCCAACTGCCGCAAGGACACCCTGATCATGAACCGGGCCCCCCATCTGCCGCTGGACGGGGCCCTGCTGGCGGCCGAGGCGCTGGGCGCCCGCACCCTCGTCGTCGCCGTCACCCGGGACTCCACCGAGGCGTCCATGCGGCAGGCCCTGGCCGAGCGGGGGCTCTCGGACCGCCGGGGGCAGCCGCTGCGCGCGCGGGTCGTGCGCACGCCCGAGCGGATGGTCTCCGGCGAGTCCTCGGCGGTGATCCGGGCGGCGAACGGGGGGCCGTCGCTGCCGCCCGGCCGCAAGGTCCGCGCCTCCGACTCGGGGGTGGCCAACGCGCCCACGCTGCTGTCCAACTGCGAGACGTTCTCCCAACTCGCCGTGGCCGCACGGCTCGGCGCCGACCGCTACGGCAGCATCGGCCTGAGCACCGAGCCCGGCACCGTCATGCTCACGGTCTCCGGTTCCGTGCCGCGGCCGCTGGTCATGGAGGTGCCCAGCGGGGTGCCGCTGCGGTACGTCCTGGAGCTGGCCGGGGCCCCGCCGATGCCGCAGGGCGTGCTCTCCGGCGGCTACCACGGGAAGTGGATGGACGGGATGTCGGCGCACGGCGCCACCATCTCCCGGGCCTCGATGGACGCGGCGGGCGGCGCTCTCGGCGCCGGCGCGCTGCTGCCCCTCAGCCCGGACACCTGCCCGCTGGGCGAGTGCCTGCGGGTCGCCAACTGGCTGGCCGCGGAGACGGCAGGGCAGTGCGGCCCCTGCAAGCTCGGCCTGCCCGCGGCGGCGGCCGGGCTCGCGGAGGTGCTGGGAGGCGGCGGCCGTACGGCGCTGGAGGCGCTCCGGCAGGTCACCCAGTCGGTGAAGGGCCGCGGCGCCTGTGCCCACCCGGACGGCTCCGTGCGCTTCCTCACCTCCTCGCTGAGCGCCTTCACCGACGACCTCGCGGCGCACGCGCTCCAGGGCGGCTGCGGCCGGCCCACCCACGGCGTGCTGCCCCTCCCGTCGCCCGGCTACCAGGAGGAGGGCATCCCCAGCGGGCAGAAGCTGATGGTGGACTGGACCCTCTGCAAGGGCCAGTTGATCTGCGTGGGGGTGCTGCCCGAACTGGTCCGGCAGGGCCCGGACGGCTACCCGGTGCTGGCCGACACACCCGTGCCGCTGCATCTGCAGGGCGAGGCGCAGCGGGCCGTCCGCCGCTGTCCCGAGCTGGCACTGCGGCTGGAGGAGGCCCCGGCCCCGCGCAACGCCATACCGCCCTCGGGCGGCCGCAAGGCGCTTCCGCGCGGCGGCGGCTGAGCCGGGCCGTCACGGCCACCGCCGGTGCCCCGCCCGCGTCCCGGTGACGCGGGCGGGGCGCCGCGCGCCGGGCGCCCGTGCACCCGGCGCCGGCAAGCCCACGGACAGCGGGAACGACACCGCGGGAACGACGCTTTCGGAAACGACAGAGCGGGCCGTCCGATCGGACGGCCCGCTCTGTTCACTGTGGAGCTAAGGAGAATTGAACTCCTGACCTCCTGCATGCCATGCAGGCGCTCTACCAACTGAGCTATAGCCCCGCGCTCCCGCCCCGGTTCCCCGTGGCGGCTGCGCCAACATTACACGGACTCCACCGCTCGGCGCCAAATCATTCTCCCGCGGGCGGATCATCCGCGGGCCCTGCCGGGGTAACCGTCTGGCCAAGGGGTGTCCCGTAATCCGCGGTGGAGCAGCGCGCGGCGTCGGATGCGGTGCATCGCAAGGCGGAGGGGCGTCCGCATACTGGATGTATGCGGACGTTCCGACAACGCGGCGAGGTGCCGTAGCCGGCGTCGCGCGCCCACCGGGGATTACGGGACACCCCTTAGCATCGGTCCCCGCACCCGGAGCACGGCCGGGTCCGTCCCCCGAACCCGACTGGAGCCCCGCAGCGTGACCGCTACGGAGTCGGCCGACAAGGCCCTCGCCCCCTCCCTTCCCCCGGCGACGCGTGAACTGATCCGGGGGCGGCCGCTGCTCACCACCCTGGCGTGCTGCCTTCTCTCCTTCGCGCTCTTCTGGTGCGCCCAGCGCCTGGCGAACGTCACGATGATCGACCTCATGGTCTACCGGGCCGAGGGCTGGGCCGCGCGCGCCGGGGCGGATCTGTACGCGATGCGCGCCACCGAGTCGCGGCTGCCGAACACGTACCCGCCGTTCGCGGCGCTGCTGTTCATGCCGCTCACCCTGCTCGGGGTGGAGGAGATGCGGGCGCTGGCGACCGCGGGGAACCTGGCGCTGCTGGTGGTGCTCGTCCATCTCACGCTGCGGCTGGTGGGCCGCCCCCTGTGGTGGCCCCGCCCGGCGGTGGCACTCGCTCTGGCCTCCGCGGCGGTCTGGTCCGAACCGGTCTGGACGACGCTGCGCTACGGCCAGATAAACCTGCTGCTGGCGGTGCTGGTGGTGTGGGACCTCTCCCGGCGCCCCGGGGACGCCGGCTACCGCTGGGCCGGTCTCGGCATCGGGATAGCCGCGGGGCTCAAGCTGACGCCGGCGCTCTTCGCGGTCCTGCTGGCCGTGGCGGGCACCGTCCGGGGATGGCAGCGGCTGCGCGGACGGCGAACGGGCCGGCCGGACCGGACGGGTCGCGCCGGCCTCGCAGGCCGGCCAGGCGGAACGGGCGGTACAGGCCGGACCGGCTTCTGGAACCCGCTGCTGCGGCAGGCGCTGACGGCGTGCGCCGCGTTCCTCGGGACCGTCCTGCTGGCCGCGGTGGCGCTGCCGCGCGACTCGCGCCGCTTCTGGACCGAGGTGATGTTCAACACGGACCGTCCCGGCCTCGTCGAGCAGACCTCCAACCAGTCGCTGCGCGGGGTGCTCGCCCGGCTGCTGCACACCCCCGATCCCGGGCTGTGGTGGGCCGGGGCGGCCGCGGTGGTGGCCGTCGCCGGGCTGGCCGCCGGGGCGGCCGCGCTGCTGGCGGGGCTGGACGCCTGGGCCGCCGTGGCCTGCGCCATGACCGCTCTGCTGGTGAGCCCGGTCTCCTGGTCGCACCACTGGGTGTGGTGCATACCCCTGCTGGTGCTGCTGGGTTCGGAGACGCTGCACCGTTCCGGGCGGCGCGTGTGGCGCGCGGCCACCGCCGCCTCCGCGCTGCTCTTCTGCTCGTACGCCCTGTGGTGGGTGCCGCACACGCCGGGCGCGCGGGCGGAACTGCGCCAGAACGGCGCGCAGATGCTGCTCTCGGCCGGGTATCCGCTGTGCGGCGCGGCGTTCCTCGGCCTCACCGCGGTCGTCGCCGTACGGGCGCTGCGGAGCCGGGCCGCGACGGTGGCCGGGGCGAGGGCCGGGGCGGAACCGGCGGCCGGGGCGGGGGCCGGCGCGGTGACGGGGGCGGGCGCCGGGGCCGGGAGGCGTCAGGCCGTGGCGAAGGAGTAGAAGCGTTTCAGCGTGCAGTACTCGTCGAGCAGACGGCCGTAGATCGGCTCGCCGTCGAGCTCGCGGTAGGTCTCGATCGGATCGCCGACGATGATCAGGGCCCGCGCGCACTCCTCGCACCAGTACTGGTAGTCGGAGTCGAGCGGTTCCATGTCGCGGACGACGGGCGTACCGCTGCCGCACCAGTCGCACTTCCGGCTGTGGGCACCCATTCAGTCACTCCAGCTGTGGCCACAGGCCGTGCAGACGTAGGAGACTCCGCCGTTGTCCCCGAGCACCTGGGCGACCAGGGCCGATCCGCAGGAGGGGCAGTGGAGAAGGGGCACGGTGCTGCCGAGAGGACGGGCCGGCGCCTCGATCGTGCTCGTCGGCATCTGACTCCCTCCCCTTCCGACGTCCGATTCTGCCATGGGAGCACCGGCCCGGTCAGCGTCCACGTCACCGGAGTCGTCCGCCCGCGGTCGCTGTCGTTCCGGTTCCTCCCGCAACGCGACGATCCCGCCTCCCCGGAGGGGAGACGGGATCGCAGGGGGTGGAGCTAAGGAGAATTGAACTCCTGACCTCCTGCATGCCATGCAGGCGCTCTACCAACTGAGCTATAGCCCCGTGCTCGCCGCGCACCGGCCGGGTTTCCACCGCCGCGCTGTGAACGAGCAGAAGCTTAACCGGTGACCAGCCGGAATGAGAAATCCGCCCCCGGGGTGCCCGGTGTGCGGCCGAGGCCGGGCCCGCGGCGCCGCTCCGGGCCCCGCCGGCCGGTCCGTCAGGTGTCGTCGCCGAGCACCGGCTCGGGCAGCGTTCCGGCGTTGTGCTCGGTGAGCCGCCAGCCGCGCACCCCTTCGCTCAGCACGGACCAGCAGCAGTTGGAGAGGCCGCCGAGCGCCTCCCAGTGGTGGGCGTCCAGGCCGAGCAGCCGGCCGATGGTCGTCCGGATCGTGCCGCCGTGGCTGACGACGACGAGCGTGCCGCCGTCGGAGAGCTTGTCGGCGTGGCTCATGACCACGGGCGCCGCCCGGTCGGCCACCTCGGTCTCCAGCTCGCCCCCGCCGCGGCGCACCGCCTCGCCGCGCTTCCAGCGGGCGTACTGCTCGCCGTAGCGCCCGACGATCTCCTCGTGGGTCAGTCCCTGCCAGCTGCCGGCGAAGGTCTCCCGCAGGCCCGCGTCGTGGGTGACCGCCAGGCCGCACAGGACGGCCAGCTCGGCGGCCGTGTCGGCGGCGCGCCGGAGGTCGGAGGCCACGATCGCCTGCGGTTCCAGGGCCGTCAGCAGCCGGGCGGCGCGGCGGGCCTGGGCGACGCCGGTGCCGGTCAGCTCGATGTCGGTCGTCCCCTGGAAGCGGCGCTCCACGTTCCAGGCCGTCTGGCCGTGCCGCCAGAGCACGATGCGGCGGTTGCGGCCGTTGCTGCTGCCGTTCAGTTCAGCTCACCGTCCTGCCCGGCCCCGTCGGCCGCGCTCTTCGCGTACTCCTCGGACCGGCCCCGGGTGGCGGCGGCGTCGGCGGGCAGGTCCAGCTCCGGGCAGTCCTTCCAGAGCCGCTCCAGCGCGTAGAACACGCGCTCCTCGCTGTGCTGGACGTGCACGACGATGTCGACGTAGTCGAGCAGCACCCAGCGGGCCTCCCGGTCGCCCTCGCGGCGCACGGGCTTGACGCCCAGTTCCTTGTTCAGCCGCTCCTCGATCTCGTCGACGACCGCCTTGACCTGGCGGTCGTTGGGAGCCGAGGCGAGCAGGAAGGCGTCGGTGATCGACAGCACGTCGCTGACGTCGTACGCGATGATGTCGTGCGCGAGCTTGTCGGCGGCCGCCTGGGCGGCGGCGTTGATCAGCTCGATGGAGCGGTCCGTGGCGGTCACAGGCAGGCTTTCGGTCGAGGAACGGAGGACCGGCCGCGGTGCCCCGGGGGGCGCCACGACCGGTATCCAGGATCGCACGCCCGGCGGACAGTGCCGTACGGCTCCGCCCGCCGGGACCGCGGCCCGGGCTCGGCCCGGGCGGTGCCCGCTCCGGGGCCTGCCGCTACGGGGAGTCCTGCCCGGCCTCGTAGTCCTGCCCCAGGACGACCGTCACATCGGCGTTCGCCGCCCCCTTGCCCTTCTTCACCGCGCTCTCCGGCAGGCCCAGGGTGACGGCGATCTCCTCGGCCTTCGCCGCCTGGCCGGCGTCGGTGTACGTCACCTGGGAGAGCTGCTGCGCCGCGTCGGCACTGCCGCCGTTCACGACGGTGTAGCCGCCGTTGACCAGGGCGACCCGCGCCTTCTCGGCGGCGCTGTCGTCTCCGGTGGCGTTGCGGACGCTGATCCTCGGTGCGGCGTCCGGGTCGGCGTTGGTGACCTTGCCGCCGAGCACGTCCTTGACCACGGTCTCGGCGGTCTCCGGGGCGAGCGTGCCGTCGGGGCGCACGGGCAGCAGTTCGGTGGCGTACTCGCCGCCCTTCGCCTGCTCCCCCAGCTCGGCCAGGGAGGCGCCGAGCTGTGCCTCGGTGAGCGAGGGGTCGGCGATCTGGTTGAGGGAGCGGACGGTCTCGGTGGCCATCTCCGCCTCGCCGGGCATCTTCCGCAGCACGGCCCGCATGACCTGGCCGAAACGCTGGAGCTGGTCGGTCTGGGCCTCGCCCTTGCGCAGCAGGGTGGCGTAGCCGACGGCCGCCTGGCCGCCGAGGCTCACGTCCTTCCCCTTCCGCGCGAGCGGCTCGTCACCCTTCTTCGCGCCCGGGACGTCGGCGTCGGTGTCGACGGTGATCCCGCCCACCAGTTCGACGAGATTCTCCAGGTACGGGGTGTCGAGCCGCCAGCTGTGCTGGATCTCGGAGCCGAGCAGTGTGTTCAGGGCGTCGCGGGTGGGGCCGTTGCCGTCCTCCTCGACGGAGCTGCCGAGGGTCGTGGAACCACCGCCCTCGGAGGAGACCGCGAGGGCGTTCGGCAGCAGCAGGGTGGTGCCCTTGCCGGTGGTCTCGTTGTCGACGAGGAGCGCGGTGGAGCTGCCGCCGTCCTTGGTGTGCCGCAGATGCACGATGATCACGTCGCGCTTCTGGGGACCGCCGGCCGCCTGCGTTCCCTCCCCGGAACCGGACAGTCCGGGCAGCTTGCCCGCGTACCAGAGGTAGCCCGCGCCGCCGGCCAGGGCGAGGACGAGGACCACGACCAGGGCGACCAAGCGGTTGCGGCCCTTGCGCTTGCGCTCGTCACGCCGCTCGGTGCGGGTCTCCGCGAATTTCAGCCAGTCGATGACGTCCTCGGCGTCCTCGTCGGGCTCCTCGATGAAGGAGAACTGCTCGGTGCGGTAGCCGGCGGGGTCTCCCCCCTCGCCCGCGCCGTCCCCCCGCCCGCCGCCGGGCGCGGGCCGGGGCGCCGGCCCGTCCGCGGACTCCGCGGTACGGGTCTGCTGCCGGGGGACCCAGTCCTCCCCGGCCTGCTGCGCCGCGTACGGGCGCCGGTTCTCGTACGTCCCCGGCTGTGTCTGCTGCCCGGGCTGTTGCTGCTGCCCGGTGGTGCCGGGCGCCGTCGCGCCGTAGGCGGCGGGGTCGTAGCCGTAGCCCTGCTGCTGCGGGTCCGTGTACGGCTGGTGGGGGCGGCCGTAGGCGTCGTACTGCTGCGGCTGCGGGGGCTGGGGCTGCTGGTAGCCGTACGGGTCGTAGGGGCCCTGCTCGCCGTAGGGGGCGCCGTACGGGTACGGCTGGTCCGGCTGGTCCGGCTGGTCCGGGCGGCGCGCCTGTCCGGCCTGCGCCGGGTCGCCGCCGCCCTGGGAGGGGTCGTAGTACTGCTGGGTGTACGGGTCGTAGACATAGGGGTCCCGGCCGTCCTCGGGCCTCCCGTACCGCCCGGAGTGTGCGTCGTTCACCAGTGCCCCTTCCCTTGCCGGACCGGATCGCTCAACCGGCGTCCCGGTACAGCCCGCGCTTGTCGATGTAGCGCACCACCCCGTCCGGCACCAGATACCAGACGGGTTCACCCGCCGCCACCCTCGCCCGGCAGTCCGTCGACGAGATGGCGAGCGCCGGCACCTCGATGAGCGAGACGCCGCCGTCCGGCAGCCCGGGGTCGGAGAGCACGTGTCCCGGCCGGGTGACGCCGATGAAGTGCGCCAGGGAGAACAGCTCGGGGGCGTCGCGCCAGCCCAGGATCTGGGAGAGGGCGTCCGCTCCGGTGATGAAGAACAGGTCCGCCTCGGGATTCCGGTCGCGCAGGTCCCGCAGGGTGTCGATGGTGTAGGTCCGGCCGCCGCGGTCGATGTCGATCCGGCTGACCGAGAACTGCGGGTTGGACGCCGTGGCGATGACCGTCATCAGATAGCGGTCCTCGGCCGGGGAGACGTTCCGGTGGCTCTTCTGCCACGGCTGCCCGGTCGGTACGAACACCACCTCGTCCAGGTGGTACTTGGCGGCGACCTCGCTGGCGGCGACGAGGTGGCCGTGGTGGACCGGATCGAACGTCCCGCCCATCACACCCAGCCGGCGCTTCACCGGACCGGTCACAGGCATGTCCTGCTCTCCCATGCGTGCAGAGCCTACTTCCCGGTCCGGGGCAGCGTCCCGGCCCTCAGCGGTCGCGGTTGAGCCGCGTGGTGATCCAGAGCAGCAGGAGCAGCGCGAACAGCGCGCCCCCACCGGTGAGATACGGGTTGAGGCTCTCGTGGTTCCCGCCGTGTTCACCGCCCTCGGCGGCGAGCACGATCAGGGAGTGGGCGGAGCTGGGAAGACTCATCTCGCAGACCTATCCAGGTGTTCGTCGGGCAGGGACGCTTGGGTAGCGCCCTCATCGTAAGCGGGGCCCCGGCGCAACCTCACGCCGACTCCTTGCGTCCTAGGAGTCCGACCGGCCTCGTCCCGCTGTCACCGCCGCGAACTAGGGTGGGGCCGCAAGCGGGACGAGGCCCATCCGGGCCGACAAGGGGGGTCATGATGACCGAAGCAAGCCATGAGCGCGTGCCGGACCGCAACCGCAGGCGGTTCCCGGGAATCTCCTCGCGTGCCTACGAGCATCCCGCCGACCGGTCCGCGCTGGTCGCGCTCCGCAAGCTGAGCGGTTTCGACACCGTCTTCAAGGCGCTCAGCGGGCTGCTGCCGGAGCGGTCGCTGCGCCTGCTCTTCCTGTCCGATTCGGTGCGGGTGAGCGACCAGCAGTTCGCGCATCTGCACACCATGCTGCTGGACGCCTGCGACATCCTGGATCTGGAGAAGGTCCCGGCGATGTACGTGCAGCAGAACCCGCAGCCCAACGCCATGTGTATCGGCCTCGACGAGCCGATCATCGTGGTGAGCACGGGCCTCGTCGAACTGCTGGACGAGGAGGAGATGCGGGCGGTCGTCGGCCACGAGGTGGGCCACGCGCTGTCCGGGCACTCCGTCTACCGGACCATCCTGCTCTTCCTCACCGGGCTCGCCCTCAAGGTCGCCTGGATCCCGCTGGGCAATGTGGCGATCATGGCGATCGTGACGGCGCTGCGCGAGTGGTTCCGCAAGTCGGAGCTGTCGGCGGACCGGGCCGGGCTGCTCGTCGGGCAGGACCTGGAGGCGTCGATGCGCGGCCTGATGAAGATAGCCGGCGGCAACCATCTGCACGAGATGAACGTGGAGGCCTTCCTCGCCCAGGCCGAGGAGTACGAGGCCGGCGGTGATCTGCGGGACTCCGTGCTGAAGATCATGAACGTGCTGCCGCGCAGCCACCCCTTCACCACGGTCCGCGCCGCAGAGCTGAAGAAGTGGGCGGCGAGCCGTGACTACCAGCGGCTCATGGACGGCCACTACCCGCGCCGGGACGAGGACAAGGACACCTCGGTGACCGACTCCATCAAGGAGTCCGCGAGCCACTACGCCGACACGGTGCGCACCAGCAAGGACCCGCTCATGGGCCTGGTGCGGGACATCGCGGGGGGCGCGGGCGACCTGGGCGGCAGGCTGCGGGAGAAGTTCACCGGCGCGGCGAACGGCGGCGGCACGGGCGGCGGCAGCGGTGCGGGCGGTGCCGGCGGCAGCGGTTCCACGCCCTCCGGAAGCAGCTAGCGGGATCCGCGGGGGAGGTCCGGCTGGGCCTCGTCCGCGAGGACGCCGCAGACCGCGGAGGTGGACCGGCCCGGGGCGAACGGGTCGGTCTCGGCCGGGCCGCCCTTGTCCGCGCGCTCCCCGGCGAGCAGCGGCCGCAGATAGCGGGCCGTGTCCGCGGAGCAGCTCATCGGGCCCGCGTGCACCTGGCTCTGCACCACCTCGATCCGGTGGTCGCGCAGATCACCGCGGTCGAAACGGAAGCGCGTCTCGCGGCGCACGGTGAAGAGGGAGGCGCGCTCGTCCCCGCCGCTCTCCCCCGCCCGCCCGGTGTCCGCCGGGCGGAGCGCGTAGACGAAGGTGTGGTCGCCGGTGACCTGCAGCTGGTCCGGGCCGGCCTCGGTGACGGCGAGGCTGCCCCGTACCCGTACCCCCGGGTCGGCCAGCGCCACCTCCGCGGGGTCGAAGCGGACCAGCCATCCGGATGCGGTGTGCCGCCCGTCGTCGGCCGGATCGTCCATGCTGCGGTCGAACTGCTCCTGCTGCAGGGGGTCCACCAGCAGCCGCACCGGGCGTACCGTGCCACCGGTGAGCACCTCCGGATCGAGGGAGGACCGGACGATGTACTCCTTGGCCGCGTCCAGCGCGGCGAGCACCTGACTGTCGGTGAAGCTCCCGGTGCGCCGGGCCACGGGCAGCGAAACGCCGTCGGCGCCCACCTTGAAGCCCGCCGCCGGGCTGTTCTCGAACAGCGTGTCCGGTGCCGCCCCGGGCACACTGCCGCGCGGGGCCAGCGGGAGGACCGCGCTGCGCAGGGGATCGGGATCGTGCTCCGTCGCCGCCGGATAGGGGCTGCGCACCCCGAGATAGACGGCCGTGGAGAAGGCCAGGGTGATCAGGACGACCAGCAGGATCACCTGCCGGTGCCCCCGGCGGCGGTCCCATGGGCTGCGGTCGCGGACCGCCGGAGCGCGGTCGGCGAGCCGTTCCCGCGCGGAGAACTCCTGAAGCCGGGCAGCGCGGACGAACGATTCGTCGAAGACGACGGATCGGTAGTCGTCGTCGCCACCGCCCGGGACGCCCTCGGGTGTCCCCTCAGGTGGGTCTCCAGGACCGGCCATACCAACAGAGTAGGTCGGAAGGGCCCCTGGTAAACGCGGAGGTCCGGAGCGAATTCCGGACGGCCTGATGGGCCGCCCGGGTGAGGCCCGCCCTCAGCGCCGGGCCGCCGGGGCGGTGGGCTCCGGAGTGTCCGCGGAGACGGGCGGCAGCCCGCCCGGCGGGCCGCCGAGTCCGCCGATCCGGTCGCCGTCCACCCCGGTGGTCGCGGGCGGCGGCGCGGGGTCCTGCCGGGCGCCGGACTCCCCGCGGTAGACCGCCGCGAAGGCGAGCGCCACCATGCCGACGCCCATCACCACGGCGAGCACCCAGGCCACCGGCCGGTGCCAGCGGATCCGTCCCCGGTAGGGGCGCAGGGCGCCGCCGTAGGGACCATAGGGGTCGTGCGGGTCGTGCTCCCCGCCGTCGGCCTCGTACCAGGGGTCCCCCGCATCGCGTTCCGTGCGGCCGACACCGTAGAGCTCGTACAGCTCCTCGTCGGTGGTGGGGACCCCGGGCCGGGAGCGGCGGGCCGCCTCGGCCTCCGCCCGCGCCTGGGCGGCGGCCAGCATCCGCTCGACGGCGGTGGGTTCGTGGACCGGGGCCGACCGGATGAAGTCCTCGTCGAACACCACGGTGGCGAACTCCTCGTCCGCTGCCCCGTGGTGGTGGCTGTCGGGCTCGTCACCGTCCGGGAACGGCCTGCCCCCCACATCGTCCGGCACCCGTCCAGGTTAGCCCCGGCCCGGCCGGTTTGGGCAGGGAGAGCTGAAAATCAGCCCGGCGCACCGGTGGTGCGCCGGGCCCGCGCGGGGATCAGCAGGACGGGCGTCCGCCGCCCCGGACATGGCCGTCACCGGTGACGATGTACTTGGTGGAGGTCAGCTCCGGCAGGCCCATGGGGCCGCGGGCGTGCAGCTTCTGGGTGGAGATGCCGATCTCCGCGCCGAAGCCGAACTGGCCGCCGTCGGTGAAGCGGGTGGAGGCGTTGACGGCGACCGTGGTGGAGTCCACCAACCGGGTGAACCGGCGGGCGGCGGCCTGCGAGGTGGTGACGATCGCCTCGGTGTGGCCGGAGGACCAGAGCCGGATGTGGGCGACGGCCGCGTCCAGCGAGTCCACGACCCCTGCGGCGATGTCGTAGGAGAGGTACTCGGTCTCCCAGTCCTCGGTGGTGGCCTCGACCACGGTCGCCCCGGTGTCCGCACGCCCGGCGATCTCCCGCACCCGCTCGTCGGCGTGCACGGTGACCCCGGCCTCCGCCAGCGCCGCCAGGGCCCGCGGCAGGAACTCCTCGGCGATGTCCTGGTGGACGAGGACGGTCTCGGCGGCGTTGCAGACGCTGGGCCGCTGCGCCTTGGAGTTGACGAGGATCTCCACGGCCATGTCGAGATCGGTCTCGGCGTCGATGTAGACGTGGCAGTTGCCCGTGCCGGTCTCGATGACGGGCACCGTGGACTCCTCGACGACCGTCCGGATGAGCGAGGCGCCCCCGCGCGGGATCAGCACGTCGACCATGCCCCGGGCGCGCATCAGCTCGCGCACCGACTCACGGCTGTCGCCGGGGACGAGCTGCACGGCGTCGGCGGGCAGACCGGCGCCGCCGACGGCGTCCCGCACCACGGTGACCAGGGCCTTGTTCGAGGCGGACGCGGAGGAGGAGCCGCGGAGCAGCACCGCGTTGCCCGACTTCAGGCAGAGCGCGGCGGCGTCCACGGTGACGTTCGGCCGGGCCTCGTAGATGATGCCGACCACGCCGAGGGGGACCCGCACCTGGCGCAGGTCGAGGCCGTTGGGGAGCGTCGAGCCGCGGACGACCTCGCCGACCGGGTCGGGAAGGGCCGTCATGGCCCGGACGTCGGAGGCGATCGCGCGGATCCGCTCGGGGGTCAGGCTGAGCCGGTCGACGATCGCCTCGCTGGTGCCGGCGGCACGGGCGCGCTCCACGTCCTCCGCGTTGGCCTCGACGATCTCCTTGGTGCGCACTTCCAGGGCGTCGGCGATCGCCCGCAGCACGTCGTCCTTGACCGACCGGGGCAGCGGGGCGATCTCGGTGGCCGCGGCACGGGCGCGGTAGGCGGCCCGGAGGACCGGGGACTGCGGCATCGGATCGGCGAGGGGCGAAGGGAAGACGCTCATGGGGCCCAGGGTACTGAGCCGGGCCCGCGTTCCCCCGCGCATTCCGCAGCGCGAGACGGCCGGGTCCCCCGGTCCGGGGACCATCCGCACACGGGGCCGGTGGCGGACCGCCGCGTCTCCCCGAGCGCCGTGCCCCGCCCGGACCGCTGGTCCGCGCCACCGGAGCGGCGCCGGCGTCAGAAACGGACGGACCCGGCGTCAGAACGGATGGACGCCGACCGGGGAGACGGGTGGCGGGCCGTAGCCCTCGGTGACGCGCTGGTGGTAGGTCTCCCGGTCCACCACCTCCAGGCCGACGATCTCCCACGGCGGCAGCCCGGCCGTCGAGCGGTGCTCGCCCCAGAGCCGCAGGGCGACCGCCGCCGCGTCGTGCAGGTCCCGCGCCTCCTCCCAGTACCGGATCTCGGCGTGGTCGGCGGCGTAGCGGCCGGTCAGCAGGAAGGGGTGGTCGTGGGCGAGCTGCTCCAGTCCCCTGCGGACCTCCGCCGGCGGGGTCCGCGCACCGGAGACGCTGAGGGTGATGTGCCACAGCCGGGACGGCTCGCGCTCGCCCTCACCCGGGCCGTCCTCCCGCGGTCCGGCCCCGGCACCGGGCGCGGCCGGGACGACGGAGACGGGCGGGCGTGCGGTGCGGTCGCGGCCTCCGCCGGTGCCGGCCGGAGCCCTCCGCTCCGCCGTGACCCGGCGCAGCGCCTCCAGGCGCCCTCGTCTCACCGGCGGCCTCCTGTTCCGATGCGGCGCTCCGCGTCCCCGCGGGCGGGCCGTGTGCTGCTGCCGGGCCGCCTCCCTTCCGCGGAGCGCGGCATCCGGGACGCCGCCCCGGCGTCCGTACCAAGAGTTGACCAGTCCGCGGGCGGCCGTGCGGGTTTTCCGGAAAAGGCCCGGGTGAAAAGAGCGGAGTCCGGCCGTTCCGCCGCGGAGGGTCCGCGGCGGAGGGACGCCCGCTAGCGGAGCAGGACGAGGTCGTCGCGGTGGACGACCTCCCGCTCGTACGCCGGCCCCAGCTCCCGCGCGAGGTCGCGCGTGGAGCGGCCGATGAGCCGCGGGATCTCCTTGGCGTCAAAGCTGACCAGCCCGCGGGCGACGGGGGTCCCGGCGGTGTCGCGGAGCTCGACCGGGTCCCCGGCGCTGAAGTCGCCCTCCACGGCGGCGATTCCGGCCGGCAGCAGGGAGCTGTGCCGTTCGACCACGGCCCGTACCGCTCCGTCGTCCAGAGTCAGGGCGCCCAGCGGGGTCGAGGCGTGGGCGAGCCACAGCAGCCGGCCGGCCGAGCGCCGCCCGGTGCGGTGGAAGTACGTGCCGACGGGGCGGGCGGCGAGCGCGTCGGCCGCCCGGCTGGCGGAGGTGAGCACCACGGGGATGCCCGCGGCGGCGGCGATCCGGGCCGCCTCGACCTTGGTGACCATGCCGCCGGTGCCGACCCCGGCCTTGCCGGCGCTGCCGATGGAGACCCCGTCCAGGTCCTTCGCCCCCCGGACCTCGGCGATCCTGCTGGTGCCCGGGGTGCTGGGGTCACCGTCGTAGAGGGCGTCGACGTCCGAGAGCAGCAGCAGCAGATCGGCGCGGACGAGATGGGCGACGAGGGCGGCGAGCCGGTCGTTGTCGCCGAAGCGGATCTCGTCCGTGGCCACCGTGTCGTTCTCGTTGACGACCGGGAGGGCACCCATGGCCAGCAGCTGGTCGAGGGTGCGGTAGGCGTTGCGGTAGTGGGCCCGGCGGCTGGTGTCGTCGGAGGTGAGCAGCACCTGGCCGACGCGGATGCCGTAGCGGGCGAAGGAGGCGGTGTAACGGGCCATCAGCAGGCCCTGGCCGACACTGGCCGCCGCCTGCTGGCGGGCCAGGTCGCGGGGCCGGCGGCGCAGGCCGAGCGGGGAGAGACCGGCGGCGATGGCTCCGGACGAGACGAGCACGATCTCCTTCGCGCCGTTGCCGCGCGAGGTGACCAGGGTGTCGACGAGGGCGTCCACGCGGTCGGCGTCGAGTCCGCCCGCGGAGGTCGTCAGCGAGGAGGAGCCGACCTTCACCACGATCCTCCGCGCCGAGGTGACGTCGTCCCGGTCCGCTGCCGATCCCGCTGCCCCTGACACCGCGCTGCTTCCTTCTCTCTCACCGGCCCGGCCCACCGCGGCCGGCCGGGCCGGACCGGTCGGCCGGATGATCGAACCGCTGTCTCCCCGAGAATCTACGCCAGGTCACCGGGCGTCCGCCGGGCCGTCCGCCTCGCGGGACGGCCGGCCGGCCCGCGTGGGGACGGTCCCGCCGCCGGACGCACCCCGCAGCACCCGCTCCTGCTCCGTGGCCGGCTGCCCGTCGGCTCCGGAACGTTATGAAACGGTCATGGGGGATCAGGCCGTCGGCCACCCCGGTGACACCCGTCACGTGAAATTGTCATAGGGGCGGCGCACGTCATACGGTCAGTGGTTGTTCTCCGTGGCAGCCCGCGTTCAGCCCGCGGCGTGTGCACGGACCCGTGCGGCCACCCTCCGTCCACTCCCCCCGCCAGGAGCTCAGCTCGTGTCCTCTGCCGGACCAGCCACCCGCCGTGCTGTGCAGCTCTCAGCACTCTTCGCGATGTTCGCGGCCTATACGGGCCAGCTCGCGGGTGCCCTGCTGCCCCATGTGCCGATCTTCATCATCGCCTCGGCAGGGGGGCTCGCCCTCGACCTGTATCTCCAGCTGCGGCAGCCGGGGCTGCTGTCACTGCTGAGCAAGGTCCGCTTCGACGTCACCGTCCGGCAGCTGCTGCGGGACATGCTGATCGTGCTGGGGCTCCTCCGGATGGAGGACATCAACCCGATCGCGGAGCACTCCCCGCTCACCATCGGGCTGCTGGCCTTCTACATGACGCACTTCGCGTGCCAGGCCACCGCGGTGCTGGTGCGCCGCAGCCGGACGCTGCCGATCGTCACCCGGAACATCGACACCTCGGCCCTGCGGCTCTCCCCCGCGCCGCCGCGCATCCTCTCCCGCCGCCCGGGCCACCGGCTGCTGGCCTTCTCGGTGCCGGTCACCGCCGGCCTGCTGGCCACCGTGGTCACCCGGGACGCCCTCTGGGGCGGCATCGGGCTCTCCCTGGCGCTGGCCGTCGCCATCGCCGGCACCCTGTACCTCGCGGGCTGGCTGCTGCCGGCCAAGCGCTCGGCGACCGAGGCGCAGGTCCTGAAGTGGCTGAACCACTGGCTCGCCGACTACCGGCCCACGGTCGGCATGTACTTCTCCGGCGGCACCACCTCGGCCTACCAGGCCAACATGTGGCTCTCCACGCTGCCGCAGCTCGACGGGAAGCCGGTCATCGTGCTCCGCGAGCGCTTCATGGTGCAGAAGATCGACGCCACGGACGTGCCGGTCGTCTGCATCCCCAAGGTCGCGCATCTGATGCATCTGGAGCACTCGACGCTCAAGATGATGCTGCACCCGGCCAACTCCGGTAAGACCTCGCAGGTCCTGCGCATCCCCTCGATCAAGCACGCGTTCATCAACCACGGCGAGAGCGACAAGCTCTCCAGCTGCAACCCCTACGCCAAGGCGTATGACGAGGTGTGGGTGGCCGGCCCGGCCGCCCGCGAGCGCTACCAGCTCGCCGACATCGGCGTCGACGACCGGGACGTGGTGGAGGTCGGGCGCCCGCAGCTGTCGCCGATCCGCCCGTACGGCGGGCCCCCGGCCGACGACGGCCTCACCACCGTCCTCTACGCCCCCACCTGGGAGGGCTGGACCAACGACCCGGGCAACACCTCGGTGATCCTCGCCGGTGAGAACATCGTCCGCCGGCTGCTGGCCGACCCCGGCGTGCGGCTCCTCTACAAGCCCCATCCGATGACCGGGTCCGTCGACCCGCGCGCCGCCCGTGCCAACGAGCGCATCCAGGCGATGATCACCGACGCGAACTCCCGCCGCGGCGGCCCGCGGCCGGGCCCGGAGGCCGCCGCCGAGCTGCGCCGCCGTACCGTCGAACTGGACCGGCTGACCAGCACGCACTTCCGTCCCGACGCCGACGAGGCCGAGCGGATGATGATCCAGTCGACGCCCGACACCGACCGCGCCGCGGCCGTGACGGCGGCGACGGCCGCCTGGGAGCGCGCGTACTGGGCGTCCTTCCCGGAGTGGGAGCACCAGATCATCACCGGCCCCCGGCCCGCCATCTACACCTGCTTCAACCAGGCCGATCTGCTGATCAGCGATGTGTCGAGCGTGGTCTCCGACTACCTGACCAGCGAGAAGCCCTACGCCGTGGCCAACACCAGCGGGCTGAGCGAGAAGGAGTTCCGGGCCGGCTACCCGACCGTACGGGCGGCGGCGATCCTCAGTCCGGACGCCGACGGCCTCCCGGAGCTGCTGGAGGCCGTGCGGAATCCGGAGAAGGACACCCTCGCGGCGGCCCGTGCCGAGCTGAAGACGTATCTGCTCGGCCCGTCGGACCCGCCGTCCCTGGTCCGCTTCAACGAGGCCGTGGTCGCCCTGTGCGCGAAGGCCGACGAACGGCGCGCCCGGATGGCCGCCCGCGCGTCCTCCGACGTGCCCACGCAGCGCGAGGGCGCGGAGGAGACGGCGGCCGAGCTGGCGTCCGAGGAGATCGAGCTGGAGCCGACCGGGACCCGGGAGCCGGCGGGCACGGCCGACCCGGCCGACGCTCCGGAGGGCAGCGACTCGGTCAACGTCTGACCGGCACCGGCACCGGCACCGGCACCGGCAGCCCGTGCGCCGTACCACCGCACAGGGGCGGGGCCCGGAGGAAAGCCTCCGGGCCCCGCCCCTTTCCGCGCCCGCCGCCGGTGCGCTCAGCCCGTGCCGGTCTCCGGGTGCCGGGCACACCAGCCGGCCCAGGCCGACTCCACCATCTCCCGCACCCCGTACCGGGCCGACCAGCCGAGCTCCTTGCCGATCAGCTCCGCCGAGGCGACCACCCGCGCAGGGTCGCCGGGCCGCCGCTCCCGTACCTCGGGCCGTGCGTCCAGGCCGGTGACCGAGCCGATGATCTCGATCATCTCGGTCACCGAAACCCCTTCACCGCGGCCGATGTTGAGCACCAGGGAGGTCTCCGGGTCGGCGGCCAGCCGCCGCACCGCCGCCACATGCGCGTCGGCCACGTCCCCGACATGGATGTAGTCCCGGACGCAGGTGCCGTCGGGCGTGGGGTAGTCGTCGCCGAAGACGAGCGGCGGCCGGCCCTCGGACAGCCGCTCGAAGACCATGGGGACGAGGTTGAAGACGCCCGCGTCGCTCAGCTCGGGCGAGGCCGCGCCGGCCACGTTGAAGTAGCGCAGGGAGACCGTCGCCATGCCGTGCGCCCGCCCGGCCGCGGCCACCAGCCACTCGCCGGCGAGCTTGGTCTCGCCGTACGGGCTCATCGGCAGGCAGGGTGTGGCCTCGGTGACGAGATCGGTCTCCGGCATGCCGTAGACGGCGGCCGAGGACGAGAAGAGGAAACGGCTCACCCCGGCCTCGGCGGCCGCCTGGAGGACGGTTCGCAGCCCTTCGACGTTCTCCCGGTAGTAGAGCAGCGGCTTCTCCACCGACTCGCCCACCTGCTTCTTGGCGGCGATGTGGACGACGCCCGTCACGCCGTGCACGCGCAGGACACGGTCCAGCAGCCCGCGGTCGAGGACGGAGCCCCGCTCCAGGGGGACCCCGGCGGGCAGCCGCGCGGCCTCCCCGGTGCTCAGATCGTCGAGCACCACGGCGCGTTCACCGCTGCCGGCCAGTGCCTGTACTACATGGGAGCCGATGTATCCGGCACCGCCTGTGATCAACCACGTCATGGCGCCACCCTATGCCGTGCCGGGCGGCGGCAGGATGCCTCCCGGTGCGCGAGGGCCCCGCACGCCCCCGGTGTGCGGGGCGGACGGGGCCCGTGTGACGGCAGGGGCCGGAGACGCCCGGGCGGGCGCCGGCCGGCGGCCCGGTCAGGAGAACCGGCGGCCCGGTCAGGAGAAGGGGTCGAACCCCCGGTACTCCGCGTCGGCCTCGTCCCGCTCCGCGTCCCGGTCCCGGCGGCGTACGGCGGCCGGGCGCGGCGCCTCCAGGCGGTGGTCCTCCCCGCGGCGGCCGAGCATCTCGGCGCCCGCGGCCATGCTCGGCTCCCAGTCGAAGACGACCGCGTCGTCCTCCGGGCCGATCGCGACGCCGTCGCCCGCCCGGGCACCCGCCTTGACCAGCGCGTCCTCCACGCCGAGGCGGTTGAGCCGGTCCGCGAGATAGCCGACGGCCTCGTCGTTGCTGAAGTCCGTCTGCCGCACCCAGCGTTCGGGCTTCTCGCCCCGCACCCGGTACAGGTCGTCGTCCTCCCGGGTGACGGTGAAGCCCGCGTCGTCCACGGCCTTCGGGCGGATGACGATCCGGGTCGCCTCCTGCCGGGGCTTGGCGGCACGCGCCTTCGCCACGATCTCGGCCAGCGCGAAGGAGAGCTCCTTCAGACCGGTGTGGGCCACGGCCGACACCTCGAAGACCCGGTAGCCGCGGGACTCCAGATCGGGCCGGACCATCTCGGCGAGATCCTTGCCGTCCGGCACGTCGATCTTGTTGAGGACGACGATCCGCGGCCGGTCGTCCAGGCCGCCGTAGCTCCGCAGCTCCTCCTCGATGGTGTCGAGGTCGGAGAGCGGGTCCCGTTCGGACTCCAGGGTGGCGGTGTCCAGGACGTGCACCAGCACCGAGCAGCGCTCGACATGGCGCAGGAACTCCAGGCCCAGCCCGCGGCCCTGGCTGGCGCCCGGGATCAGCCCGGGGACGTCCGCGACGGTGTAGACGGTCGAACCGGCCGTCACCACGCCCAGGTTGGGCACCAGGGTGGTGAAGGGGTAGTCGGCGATCTTCGGCTTGGCGGCGGAGAGCACCGAGATCAGCGAGGACTTGCCGGCGCTCGGGTAGCCGACCAGCGCCACATCGGCGACGGTCTTGAGCTCCAGGACGATGTCCCCGGTGTGCCCCGGCTCGCCGAGCAGCGCGAAGCCGGGCGCCTTGCGGCGGGCCGAGGCCAGCGCGGCGTTGCCGAGACCGCCGCGGCCGCCCTGCGCGGCGACGTAGGAGGTGCCCTGGCCGACGAGGTCGGCGAGCACCCGGCCCTGCTTGTCGAGGACGACGGTGCCGTCCGGGACCGGCAGCACCAGATCCTGGCCGTCCTTGCCGGAACGGTTGCCGCCCTCGCCCGGCTTGCCGTTGCCGGCCTTGCGGTGCGGGCTGTGGTGGTAGTCGAGAAGCGTGGTGACGGACTGGTCGACGACCAGGGTCACATCGCCGCCCCGGCCGCCGTTGCCCCCGTCGGGGCCGCCGAGCGGCTTGAACTTCTCACGGTGGACGGAGGCGCAGCCGTGGCCTCCGTTACCCGCGGCGACATGCAGTTCGACGCGGTCCACGAAGGTGGTCATACGGGTGCCTCCTGCTGTGCGTACCGGCCTTCCGGCCTGGTGACGGGGTTGTCCTGCGGTACTGCCGGTCCTGCTGCCGCGCCCCCGCGGCGGACGGGACCTTCCGCCCGGCCGAGGGGGTGCGGCCTGTTCAACGCGCCGAGGGCGGACCGGCTTCCCGCCGCGAGCGTGCGCTGCGCAACGGGAAGGGCGGCCCGCCCTCGGTGCTGTGTCTTCGCGTCCGGGCTGATTACTCGGCGACCGGAACGATGTTCACGACCTTGCGGCCGCGGCTGGTGCCGAACTGCACCGCACCGGCGGCGAGGGCGAACAGCGTGTCGTCGCCGCCGCGGCCGACGCCGTTGCCCGGGTGGAAGTGGGTGCCGCGCTGGCGGACCAGGATCTCACCGGCGTTGACGACCTGACCGCCGAAGCGCTTCACGCCGAGCCGCTGGGCATTGGAGTCGCGCCCGTTCCGGGTGGACGATGCGCCCTTCTTGTGTGCCATGTGTTCTCAGTCCCTTACTTCGCAGCCGCGGGGATGTCGGTGATCTTCAGCGCCGTGTACTGCTGGCGGTGGCCCTGGCGCCGGCGGTAACCGGTCTTGTTCTTGTACCGCAGGATGTCGATCTTGGCGCCCTTGTGGTGGTCCACGATCTCGCCCTGGACCTTGATGCCCGCGAGGACCCACGGGTCGCTGGTGACGGCGTCGCCGTCGACCACGAGCAGGGTCGAGAGCTCGACCGTGTCGCCGACCTTGCCGGTGGAAATCTTGTCAACCTCAACGATGTCGCCGACAGCAACCTTGTGCTGGCGACCACCGCTGCGCACGATGGCGTACACGCGGATCTCACTCTCTGCTCGAACGGGACCCCTGATGCCAGCCGCTCACGCGGAAGCCGGATCCCCGAAGGATCCGTACCCGCGGTTTCCGGAAGGACGAGCGGCCTCCCCCGGCGGACCGGGAGGGATGTGCTCAAGGGGTTGGCGTACACACGCCGACGGTCAAGATTACGGGGCCTTGACACGCCGGTCAAACCGGCCCTCACCGTACCGGGGCCGTACGGCCCGGGGCCTCCCGGGGACGCCCCGGCCGCCCGGACGGCGGCACGGGACGGCGGCACAGGACGGCTGCCCCGCACGGCCCCACACGGCTCCGGGCCGGTGCTCCGCCTCCGGAGAGGGGGCGCACCGGCCCGGCGCACGCAGAGGCCCGTGGGCCCCGTCCCGGCTACGACTCGTCGGCCGAGGCCGCGGCCGGGGCGGAGGACTGCTCCGCCGCCGCGGCCTTCTGCGCCGTCTTCCGGGTGGCGGCCTTCTTCGCCGTGGCCTTCTTGGCCGCCGCCTTCTTCGCCGTGCCCGGCTCCTTCTTGGCAGCCGTCTTCTTGGCGGGGGTCTTCTTGGCCGCGGCCTTCTTCGCCGTCACCTTCTTGGCCGCGGCGCGCTTCGCCGCCTTCTTCGCCGGGGCGGGCTCGGGCTCCCCGCCCTCGGCGGGCTCAGCGGCCTCCGGCACGGGCGCCCCGGGCTCCGTCTCCCCGGCCACGGCCGGCTCACCGGCGGACACGACCACCACGGCCGTCTCCTCCGGCTCCTCGGTGCCCTTCGGCGGACCCGCGGGAGCCGAGGCCTTGCGGACCGCCCGGCGGCGGGTACGGGCCGGGGGCGCCGCCGCCTCGGCGGTCGGCGCGGGCTCCGGAGCGGCCTCGGCCGCCGGCTCCGCCACCTCTTCGGGCCGTTCCCCGGGCTCGGCCGGGGCGACCACCACGACCGCCTCCTCGGCGGCCGCCTTCGGCGGACCCGCCGGCGCGGACGCCTTGCGGACCGCCCGGCGCCGGCCGCGGCCGACCCGGGAGGCCGCGGCCTCCGCCTCGGCCGCGCTGCTGTACAGATCCTCGTCCGGGCTGAACGCGGGCTCCGGCAGCGCCACCGGCTCGGCGGTCTCAGCGGCCACCTCGGCCGGGGACTCGGGGGAGGCCACCGCGGCGACCGCGGCCTCACCTCCGGCACCGATGTCCGAGGGCTCGGGCACGTGGATGTGCGGCTCCGCCGCGGCCGCGCCGCCCTTGCCCTTCTTCTTCCGCTTGCCACCGCCGCCGGGCGCCGACGGCTGCTCCATGTGCACGATGACGCCGCGCCCGTTGCAGTGGACGCAGGTCTCGGAGAACGACTCCAGCAGCCCCTGGCCGACCCGCTTGCGGGTCATCTGCACCAGGCCCAGCGAGGTGACCTCGGCCACCTGGTGCTTCGTCCGGTCGCGGCCCAGGCACTCCAGCAGCCGGCGCAGCACCAGGTCCCGGTTGGACTCCAGCACCATGTCGATGAAGTCGATCACGATGATGCCGCCGAGGTCGCGCAGCCGCAGCTGGCGCACGATCTCCTCGGCGGCCTCCAGGTTGTTCCTGGTGACCGTCTCCTCCAGGTTGCCGCCCTGGCCGGTGAACTTGCCGGTGTTGACGTCGACGACGACCATCGCCTCGGTCCGGTCGATCACCAGCGAGCCGCCGCTGGGCAGCCAGACCTTGCGGTCCAGCGCCTTCATCAGCTGCTCGTCGATCCGGTACGTGGCGAAGACGTCGACGTCCGACGTCCACTTCTGCAGCCGGTCGGTGAGGTCCGGGGCGACGTGCGAGACATAGCCCTGGATGGTCTCCCAGGCGCCGTCACCGCTGACGATGACCTTGGAGAAGTCCTCGTTGAAGATGTCGCGGACGACGCGGACGGTCATGTCCGGCTCGCCGTAGAGAAGGGTGGGGGCGCCGCCGCCCTTGGCCTTCTTCTGGATCTCGGCCCACTGCTGCTGCAGCCGCTCGACGTCCCGCGCCAGCTCCTGCTCGGACGCGCCCTCGGCGGCGGTGCGCACGATGACGCCCGCGTCCTCGGGGACGATCTTCTTCAGGATCTGCTTCAGCCGGGACCGCTCGGTGTCCGGCAGCTTGCGGCTGATACCGGTCATCGAGCCCTCGGGCACATAGACCAGGTAGCGGCCGGGCAGCGAGACCTGGCTGGTGAGCCGGGCGCCCTTGTGGCCGATCGGGTCCTTGGTGACCTGCACCAGCACGGACTGGCCGGACTTGAGCGCGGTCTCGATGCGGCGCGGGCCGCCGGACATGCCGAGCGCGTCGAAGTTGACCTCACCGGCGTACAGCACGGCGTTGCGGCCCTTGCCGATGTCGACGAAGGCGGCCTCCATGGACGGCAGCACGTTCTGGACCTTGCCCAGGTAGACGTTGCCGACGTAGCTGGTGGCCTGCTCCTTGTTGACGAAGTGCTCGACGAGGACGCCGTCCTCCAGCACGCCGATCTGGGTGCGCTCACCGCTCTGGCGGACGACCATCACCCGCTCGACGGCCTCGCGCCGGGCCAGGAACTCGGCCTCGGTGATGATCGGCACCCGGCGGCGGCCCTGCTCGCGGCCCTCGCGGCGGCGCTGCTTCTTGGCCTCCATCCGGGTCGAGCCCTTGATGGACTGCACCTCGTCGAAGCCCGTGCCGGGCTCGTCCTTCTTGCGCGGCTCACGGATCTTGACGACCGTGCGCTCCGGGTCGTCCTGGGAGGCGTCGACCGGGTGGTCGCCCGCGTCCCCGCTGCGCCGGCGGCGGCGGCGACGGCGACGGCTGCTGCTGGTGCCGCCCGCGCCGCCGTGGTCCTCCTCCTGCTCGTCGCGCTCCCCGCGCTCGTCCTGCTCCTCGCTGCCGGCCGCGGCGCGCTCCCGGTCCCGCTCGGCGGCGGGTGCCCCGGCGTCCTCGGCAGCGGTCTCGGCACCGGCGCCCTCGGGGCCCTCCTCGCCGGTCTCCCCGGCCTCGCCGTTCCCCTCGCCCTCGCCCCGGCGGCGGCGACGGCCACCCCGGCGGCGACGGCGGGACGGGCGCTCGCCGGACTCCTCCTCACCGGCCTGCGGCTCGGCGGCGGCCTCCGGCTGCGGCTCCTCCTCGGCGACGGCCCCGGTCCCGGCCTCGGGGCCGGTGTCCTCCGCGGCACCGGCCCGGCGGCGGCGACGGCGGGGGCCGCCGGTGGCCGCGGCGGGCTGCTGCTCCTCCGCTTCCGCGGCCCCGGGCTCCTCGGCCTCGGCGGCGGCCGCGGCCGCGGCGCGCTCCGGGGTCTGGAACATCGGCTCGGTGAAGACCGGCGCCTGGAACACGGCCGTCGGGGGCCGGACGGCCCGGCGGCGGGTACGGCCGGACGGCTCGGGCTCGGGCTCCGCTGCGGGCGCCGTGAACGCCGCGCGCCCCTCGGCACCGGCTCCCGTCTCCGTCCCGGCTTCCGCGGCGGGCTGCCGGCGCTCGGCCCGGCGGCGCGAACGGGCGGGCCGCCCCTCGCCGGCGGAACCCTCCGCCTGCTCCGCCTCCGCGGGGGCCGCCGCAGTCTCACCACGGGACGGTACGGCGGCGTCGTCGGCCACCGGAGCAAGCTCCGGAGCGGCCAGACCGGTCTCGCTCCGGCGCGCGGAACGGCGGCGGGTGCGGCCTCTCGGCGCCTCCACGGCGTCGGCCACGGTCACCGAGCCCTCGGTCAGCGGCTGCGGCGGGGCCTCCGCCGGTGCGGCCGCCTCGGGAGCACCGCCCTGGGCGGCCTCGGTCCCCTCGGCCGCGGCGGCCACCTCGGCCGGAGCACCGGCGGGGGCCGTGGCCTTGCGGACGGCACGGCGGCGGGTGCGGCGCGGCGCCTCCTCACCGGGCGCGGCGGAGGCGGTCTCGTCGGCGGGGGCCACGGCCGGGGTCTGGTCGCCCACGACCGTGGGCTCGGCCAGGTCGCCGTCACCGGTGACCGTGGGGGCACCGGCCGGGGCGGCCGCCTTGCGGACGGCACGGCGGCGGGTCCGGGTACGGGGAGCGGCCTCCGTCTCGGCGGCGGGCCCGGCCTCGGGTGCGGCGGCTTCGGCGGGCTCCGCCGCCGGGGTGCCGCCGGAGAGTTCGTCGTCCTCCGCGGCGACCGCTTCCGCGGCGGCTTCCTCCTGGGCGGCGGCGATCTCTTCGGCCGTCTCCCCGGCCTCCTCCGCCTCCTCGGCGGCCTCCGGTGTCACGGCTTCCGGTGTCACGGCTTCCGGCTCCTCCGCCGCCCTCGGCGCCCCGGCCGGGGCCGTGGCCTTGCGGGCCGCCCGCCGCCTGCGCGGCGGGGCGGGGGGCTCGGGAGCCGCCTCCGGGGCGGCCTCCTGCTCCGAGAGGGCGGACAGTGCAGCCGGGGCGGCGGGCGCGGAGTCCGCGACCACCGTCGTGGCCTCGGCCGGCTCCGCGGCCGGTGCTTCGGCGCCCGGTGCGGAGGGCGGACCCGCCGGCCGGGAGGCCGCACGGCGCCGCCGCCGCGGAGGCAGGGTGTCGCTGGGGCTGTTGTTCTCCGGGGTGTCCCCGGCGGCGCTGTCGCGCGCCGCCTCACGGGGCTCCATGGACTGGGGCATGCGGGCGTTTCTCCCGTCACGCTCCCGGGCGCCGGGCCGGTGTCCGGTCGCGGCCCGCGTGATGTGCGCGGTTCCGCGGTCCGGGGCCTGGGCGCCGCACGGGAGCTGTCGTCTCACTCGCCGGTCCGTGGGGACGGACCGGCGAAAGCTTCTGTGTCAACGCGTCGCCGGACCCGGGTGGCTCCCTGGTGCGTCGGCGGCGCTTCGACGGCCGTCCTTACGCGGTACCCACCTGCGCTGCTCCGCCGAACGGCGGTGCCTCCGTCGTGGCGGTCGGTACGGCGGCCGTGGGTGGGGCGGCCGTGACAGCCTCGCGGTCGGGCACGAGCGGGTCGGTCACCGTGCCGGTCTCCTCATCGAGCGGCCCCTGCGCCAGCCTGGTCACCGCTGCGGGGACCGGCGGCGCCAGGTCGGCCGCAGCTCGGAGGCCGGACAGGACGTCGTCGGGTCGTACGGCGGGTGTCGAATGCCGTACTACCAGGCGCAGTATCGCACAGGCCGAGTCGCCCGGCCCATCAGCCGGTGATTCCCCGGCCTCCAGCCGTACGACGGCGGCGCGTGCGTCGAAGGTCCGCATGCCGTTCTTGGTACGCCGCTCGACCTCCACCGACTCGGCGGCGAGGAAGGCGGCGACGGCCCGGCGGGCCTCCTCGGGGCCCACCCCGGGAAGCCGCAACTCCCACTCGGAGGCCTGCAGCCGGTCGGCCAGACCGGAGGTCCGGGCCTCGACCGCGTCGATGACGTCCAGACCGGCGGGCAGCGACGCGTCGAGCAGCGCCCCGAGCCTCTCCGGATCGCGGTGCTCGGTGAGGGCGATCTCCAGGAACTCGGCCTCACTGCCCGTGCCGGTGGGTGCGGCATTGGCGTAGGACACCTTGGGGTGCGGGGTGAAGCCCGCCGAGTACGCCATCGGTACCCCGGCGCGCCGCAGTGCTCGTTCGAAAGCGCGCTGGAAGTCGCGGTGGCTGGTGAACCGGAGGCGGCCCCGCTTGGTGTAGCGCAGACGGATGCGCTGCGCCACCGGTGCGGGCGGGGGGCCTTCGGGCTGTCGCTTGCCCAGGGTCGCTCAGTCCTTCGTGAGTCACGGTCGTCCTGCTTCCCAGGGTACGTGTGACGGGCACCGAAGGTTCCCGCAGGGGCACACCGGCGGGTGCGGCGGCGGGAGGACGGGCCCGCGCGAAGGCCCTCCGTTCCCGGTGTCCGGGTCCGGAGGGCCTGGTGCGCGCGGCGGCCGGAGCCCCGCCGGGGCGGCGGCCGGCGTGTCCGGCTACTTGACGACCGTGAGCGGCAGCAGCTTCTTCCCGGTCGGGCCGATCTGGATGGCGGTGTCCATCTGGGGGCAGACACCGCAGTCGAAGCACGGCGTCCAGCGGCAGTCCTCGACCTCGGTCTCGTCGAGCGCGTCCTGCCAGTCCTCCCAGAGCCAGTCCTTGTCCAGGCCGGAGTCCAGGTGGTCCCAGGGCAGGACCTCCTCGTAGGACCGCTCGCGGGTGGTGTACCAGTCGACGTCCACACCCTGCGGCGGGAGCGTCTTGCCGGCGCACTCCATCCAGCGGTCGTAGGAGAAGTACTCACGCCAGCCGTCGAAACGGCCGCCGTCCTCGTAGACGGCGCGGATGACGGCGCCGATCCGCCGGTCGCCGCGGGAGAGGAGGCCCTCGACGATGCCGGGCTTGCCGTCGTGGTAGCGGAAGCCGATGGAGCGGCCGTACTTCTTGTTGCCGCGGATCTTGTCGCGGAGCTTGGCCAGCCGCGCGTCGGTCTCCTCCGCGGAGAGCTGCGGGGCCCACTGGAAGGGGGTGTGCGGCTTGGGGACGAAGCCGCCGATGGAGACGGTGCAGCGGATGTCGTTGCTGCCGGAGACCTCCCGGCCCTTCGCGATGACGTTGACCGCCATGTCGCCGATCTGGAGGACGTCCTCGTCGGTCTCGGTGGGCAGGCCGCACATGAAGTACAGCTTCACCTGCCGCCAGCCGTTGCCGTAGGCGGTGGCGACCGTGCGGATCAGGTCCTCCTCCGAGACCATCTTGTTGATGACCTTGCGGATGCGCTCGGAGCCGCCCTCGGGGGCGAAGGTGAGGCCGGAGCGGCGGCCGTTGCGGGTGAGCTCGTTGGCCAGGTCGATGTTGAAGGCGTCGACCCGGGTGGAGGGCAGGGAGAGGCCGACCTTGTCCTCTTCGTACCGGTCGGCGAGGCCCTTGGCGATGTCCCCGATCTCGCTGTGGTCGGCCGAGGACAGGGAGAGCAGGCCGACCTCCTCGAAGCCGGTGTTCTTCAGGCCCTTCTCCACCATGTCGCCGATGCCGGTGATGCTCCGCTCCCGCACCGGGCGGGTGATCATGCCCGCCTGGCAGAAGCGGCAGCCCCGGGTGCAGCCGCGGAAGATCTCCACGGACATCCGCTCGTGCACGGTCTCGGCCAGCGGGACCAGCGGCTGCTTGGGGTACGGCCACTCGTCGAGGTCCATGACGGTGTGCTTGGACACCCGCCACGGCACTCCGGAGGCGTTGGGCACGACGCGGGCGATCCGGCCGTCCGGCAGGTACTCGACGTCGTAGAAGCGGGGGACGTACACCCCGCCGGTCCTGGCCAGCCGGAGGAGCAGTTCCTCGCGGCCGCCGGGCCGGCCCTCCGCCTTCCAGACCCGGATGGTCTCGGTGATGGTGAGCACGGCCTGCTCACCGTCGCCGATGACCGCGCAGTCGATGAACTCCGCGATCGGCTCGGGGTTGAAGGCGGCGTGGCCGCCCGCCAGGACGACCGGGTCGTCCTCGGTCCGGTCGGCGGCCGACAGCGGGATGCCGGCCAGGTCCAGGGCGGCCAGCATGTTGGTGTAGCCGAGCTCCGTGGAGAAGCTCAGGCCGAAGACGTCGAACGCCTTCACCGGGCGGTGCGCGTCCACGGTGAACTGCGGGACCCCGTTCTCCCGCATCAGCTTCTCGAGGTCGGGCCAGACGCTGTAGGTGCGTTCGGCGAGGACGCCCTCGCGCTCGTTGAGCACCTCGTAGAGGATCATGACGCCCTGGTTGGGCAGTCCGATCTCATAGGCGTCCGGGTACATGAGCGCCCAGCGGACGTCACAGGCATCCCAGTCCTTGACGGTGGAGTTGAGCTCTCCGCCGACGTACTGGATGGGCTTCTGAACATGCGGGAGAAGCGCTTCCAGGCGTGGGAAGACCGACTCGACAGGCATCGCGATGTCTCTCATGAGCGGATAGGGGGACCATCCAGCGTACCGCCCGTTCCGTACGGGCCGGACGCGCCGGCCGGACGGACCGGAAAGGGGGCGGCGCGGACGGGCATCAGGCCGAGAGAGGGCGCTGCACCTTGATGGACTGGAGCAGGCCGACCGCGATCCAGACCGCGAACATCGAGGTGCCGCCGTAGGAGACGAAGGGCAGCGGCAGGCCGGCGACCGGCATGATGCCCAGGGTCATCCCGATGTTCTCGAAGGACTGGAAGGCGAACCAGGCGATGATGCCGGCGGCGACGATCGTGCCGTACAGCTCGGTGGTGTCCCGGGCGATGCGGCAGGCGCGCCAGAGGATGACGCCGATCAGCAGGATGATGAGCCCGGCCCCGAGGAAGCCGAGTTCCTCGCCGGCCACGGTGAAGATGAAGTCGGTCTGCTGCTCCGGCACGAACTGGCCGGTGGTCTGGGTGCCGTTGAACAGCCCGGTGCCGCGGAGGCCGCCGGAGCCGATGGCGATCCGGGCCTGGTTGGTGTTGTAGCCGACACCGGCCGGGTCGAGCTCGGGGTTGGCGAAGGCGGCGAACCGGTTGATCTGGTACTCGTCGAGCACGCCGAGCTGCCAGACGAGGACGGCCCCGAGGGCGCCGGTGCCCATCAGCCCGAAGACCCAGCGGTTGGAGGCGCCGGAGGCGAGCAGCACGCCGAGCACTATCACCGCCATGACCATCACGGAGCCGAGGTCCGGCATCAGCATGATGACGGCCATCGGCAGGGCCGCGAGCGCGAGCGCCTGGACGACGGTCCGGTGATCGGGGTGGACCCGGTCACCCGCGTCCACCCGGGCGGCCAGCAGCATGGCCATGCCCAGGATGATGGTGACCTTGGTGAACTCGGACGGCTGGAGGGAGAAGCCCCCGATGTCGAGCCAGGCGTGCGCGCCGTTGATGGTCGTCCCCAGCGGTGTCAGCACGAGGGCGACCAGCAGCACGGAGAGTCCGTAGAGGATCGGCACCGCGCCGCGCAGGGTGCGGTGGCCGAGCCAGACGGTGCCCACCATGAGGGCGAAGCCGATACCGACGTTCACGGTGTGGCGCACCAGGAAGTCGTACGGGTCGCCGTTGTTGAGCTCGGTGCGGTTGCGGGTGGCCGACCACACCAGCAGCGAGCCGAGGCCGGAGAGCATCAGCGCGGCCAGCAGCATCGGCCAGTCGAGGCGGCGGAGTATCGAGTCGCGCGCGGTGAGCCGGCCCCAGGCGCCCTGCTGGGGGGTGTAGCGGCTGACGGAGAAGCCGAAGCCGTGTGCGGTCACTCGCCGCCCCTCCGTCCCGCCTTGGGCAGCGCGGCCGACTTGATCGAACCGTCCTCGCGGATCTCGGGCAGGTTCTTCTGGGGCTTGGGCAGCAGCGCCTTCTTCTTGTTGATGCCGCCCTTCTCGTCGATGCCGTAGAGGGCGTTGTAGATGTTGCGCACCGCGGGGCCGGAGGCGCCGGAGCCGGTGCCGCCCTGGGAGATCGTCATGACGATCGCGTAGTCCTCGGTGTACGTGGCGAACCAGGAGGTGGTCTGCTTGCCGTAGACCTCCGCGGTACCGGTCTTGGCGTGCATCGGGATCTTGTCCTGCGGCCAGCCGCCGAACCGCCAGGCGGCGGTGCCCCGGGTGGCGACGCCCTCGAGCGCCTTGTCGATCTGCCGCATCGTCTTCTTGCTCGCCGGCAGCTTGCCGCGCGCCTCGGGCTCGATCTCCTCGATCTCCTTGCCGTCGGGGCTCACGATCGCCTTGCCGACGGTCGGGGTGTGGAGGGTCCCGCCGTTGCTGATGGCCGCGTAGATGGACGCCATCTGGACGGGGGTGACGAGAGTGTCGCCCTGGCCGATGGAGTAGTTCACCGAGTCATAGGCGTGCAGCTTCATGCCCCCCAGGCAGTTCTCCCGGGAGAGCACGGTGACGTAGTCCTTCTTCTTGGGCCACTGCTTGGCGCGCTCGCACCAGTTCTCCTTGTTGGCCTTCCAGAAGTCCTTCTTCCACTGCCGGTCGGGAACGCGGCCGCTGACCTCGTTGGGGAGGTCGATGCCGGTCTTCTCGCCGAGCCCGAACTCGTGGGCGGTCTCGTAGAACCAGTCCTTGGCGTTCTTCTTCGGCTTGAGGCCGCCGTCCTTGCGCCACTCCTGGTGGGAGAGGCGGTAGAAGACGGTGTCGCAGGAGACCTCCAGCGCCCGGCCGAGGTCGATCATGCCGTGGTCCTGCGACTCGAAGTTCTTGAAGACCTGGTTGCCGATGCTGTACGAGCTGGTGCAGGCGTAGTTGCCGTTGAAGTCGTAGCCGGCCTTGACCGCGGCGGCGGTCGGGATGACCTTGAAGATCGAGCCGGGGGCGGCCTGGCCCTGGATCGCCCGGTTGAGCAGCGGGTAGTTGGACTTCTTGTTGGTCATCTTGGCGTAGTCCCTGCCGGAGATGCCGCCGACCCAGGCGTTGGGGTCGTAGTCCGGGTTGGAGGCCATGGCGACCACCCGGCCGGTCTTGGCCTCCATCACGACGACGGCGCCCGCGTCCGCCTCGTAGTTGCGGTTGGTGTTGCGGTCGTGCTGCTTGCGGGCTTCCTTCATGGCCTGGTGCAGTTCCTTCTCGGCGAGCGCCTGCACCCGGGCGTCGATGCTCGTGATCACGTTGTGCCCGGCCACGGCCGGGTCGCTCTCGGTCATGCCCATCACCCGGCCGAGCTTGTCCACCTCGTAGCGGGTGACACCGGCCTTGCCGCGCAGCCACTTGTCGTAGGACCGCTCCAGGCCGGAGCGGCCGACCTGGTCGGAGCGGAGGAAGGGCGAGTCGGTGTCCTCGGCCTCCTTGATCTCCTCGTCGGTGACCGGCGACAGATAGCCGAGGACCTGCGCGGTGTCGGCGCCGGCGGGCGCGGCGTAGCGGCGTACGGCGGTGGGTTCGGCGGTGATGCCGGGGAAGTCCTCGGCGCGCTCGCGGATCGTCAGCGCCTGCTGGGCCGTGGCCTCGTCGGTGATCGGGATGGGCTGGTAGGGGGAGCCGTTCCAGCAGGGCTGCTTGGTCTCGGCATCGCACAGGCGGACCTTCTCCAGGACCTCCCGGGGCTCCATGCCGAGCACCCCGGCGAGGCGGGTCAGCACGGCCTCGCCGTCGTCCCTCATCTTCAGCAGCTCGGTGCGGCTGGCGGAGACGACGAGACGGGTCTCGTTGTCGGCGAGCGGCACGCCGCGGGCGTCGAGGATGGAGCCGCGGACGGCCGGCTTGACGACCTGCTGGACGTGGTTGCCCGCGGCCTCGGCCGTGTACTCGTCGCCGTTGCGGATCTGGATGAACCAGAGCCGCCCGGCGAGGGTGGCGAGGAGGGAGAAGACCAGTATCTGGATGGCGATGAGCCGGATGGTGACACGGGAGGTCCGCCCGGTCTCCGGGATGTTGCTCATTGCGCTGCCCCCTGGGGTGCTGCTTCCGGCGGGGCCGTCCGCGCGGCTCGGCCGGGCCGGTCGTCGGGTCGTACGGGTGTGCCCGGGCGCGTCCTCACAGTCGCTTGACCCCCTTGACGCGGGTCGCCCGCACCTTGGCCGGCCGGCCGCCGCCGAGCAGTCCGCCGCGCTGGGTGCCGCCCAGCAGCCCGCCCCGCTGGCCGCCGATGCGGCCCCCGAACCGGCCGCCGCGTCCGGTGCCCAGCCGCTGCCCGGTGCCGGCGCTCAGCCAGTTGCCGTACGCGCCCTTGCCGCTGCCCGTGCCGCCGGCGGACTCCGCCAGCGGATCGCTCTCGGTGCGGCGGGCCAGCGCCATCACCCCGGGGACGACGAACGGTGCCAGCAGCAGGTCGTAGAGGGCCGCGGTGGCGAGGAGGCCGGCGAGGCCGACCTGGCGGGCGGAGGTGTCGCCGACGAGGGCGCCGACGCCCGCGTAGAGCAGGGTGGTGCCGACGGCCGCGAGGACGACGGCGAGCAGCGGGGCGGTGGCCGAGCGGAGCCGTCCGCTCTCGGGCTTGGCCAGGCCGGCGAGGTAGCCGATCACGCAGAGGACCAGGGCGTAGCGGCCGACTGCGTGGTCGGCCGGGGGCGCGAGGTCGGCGAGGAGCCCGGCGCCGAAGCCGATGAGGGCGCCGCTCACATGGCCGTAGACCAGGGCCAGCCCGAGGACCACCAGGAGGGTCAGGTCGGGGACGGCTCCGGGCAGCTGCAGCCGGGCGAGCACGCTCACCTGGAGGACGAGGGCGACGACGACGAGGGCCGCGGAGAGCAGGATCCGGTTGAGGCGCATCGGTCAGTTCCCGTCGGGAGCGGGGATGGAGGGCGTGGCGGTGACCGTCACCGTGGGGGTGGGCTTCGGCCCCTTCGGCTTGGGCGGCAGCACGGCGTCGCGCGGGTCCTTGCGCGGCGGCTTGACGACGACGCCGACGAGGTCGAGCCGGGTGAAGCCGACGAAGGGCCGGACCTGCACCGTACGGGTCAGCTCGCCCCGGGAGGGGTCGACGCGGGTGACCTCGCCCACGGGTACGCCGGCGACGAAGGGCTTGCCGCCCTGTGAGCCGAAGGTGACCATCCGGTCGCCCTTCTTGACCACGGTCTTTCCGTTGAGCAGCTGGACGCGGAGGTCGCGGCCGCCCTGGCCGGTGGCGAAGCCGAGTTCGCCGCTGCCCTCCAGCCGGGTGCCGACGGTGAAGTCGGGGTCGTTGGCGAGCAGCACGGTGGCGGTCGAGGGACCGACGGTGGTGACGCGTCCGACGAGGCCGTCGCCGTTGAGCACGGTCATGTCGCGGGCGATGCCGTCGTCACTGCCGACGTCGATGGTGACCGTCCAGGAGAAGCCCTGGGCCGCTCCTATGGCGATGACCTGGGCGCCCTTGACGCTGTACTGGCCTGCGCCGGCGGTCCTGAGGATCTTGTCCAGTTCGGCGGCCCGGCCGCGGGTGCGGGCGTCGCTGCCGAGTCTGAGCTTCAGCGCGGCGTTCTCCCGTTCCAGGGCCGCGATACGGCTGTGCCGCTCGCCCGAGTCGCGGACGGCGCCGATGGCGTTGCCGATCGGGTCGACGGCGGACGCGACCCCGTTCTCCACCGGCCCGAAGGCCGATGCGGCGGCCTGCCGGGCGCCGCCCAGCGGTGACTCCTCGCCGCCGCGGATGTCCACCGTGATCAGTGCGAACGCGATGGCGATCAGCAGCACCAGGAGCAGCCGGCTCTCTCGTGTGTCCCTCACGTGCGGCGGCGTGCCTTCCTCATCGGACCGGTCGGCGGCGGGCCGGGTATCCGGTCATCATCGGGAGCTGTGGGCCCGGGCTGGCCGGGGTCCGGAAGCGGGTTCCGGACGGTGGAACGGGATGGGGGTCCGCGGTGTGCGCGGCCCCCGGGGACCGGCGGTGGGTGACACGCCGGCCGGGAACCGGCGCGGCGCGTCACCCGGGGTCTAGCGGCGGGGCTGGGAGTCCAGCACCTGCTGGAGCGCCTCGAACTCCTCCACGCACTTGCCCGAGCCGAGCGCGACGGAGTCGAGGGGGTTCTCGGCGATGTGGATCGGCATGCCCGTCTCCTGGCGCAGCCGTTCGTCGAGCCCGCGGAGCAGGGCGCCGCCGCCGGTGAGGACGATGCCGCGGTCCATGATGTCGCCGGACAGCTCCGGCGGGCACTTGTCGAGGGTGGTCTTGACGGCGTCGACGATGGAGTGGACGGGCTCCTCCATGGCCTTGCGGACCTCGCCGGAGGAGATGACCACGGTCTTCGGCAGACCGCTGACGAGGTCCCGGCCCCGGATCTCGGTGTGCTCGTCCTCGCCGGAGTCGAAGGCGGAGCCGATGGTGATCTTGATGTTCTCGGCCGAGCGCTCACCGAGGAGGAGGCTGTACTCCTTCTTGATGTGCTGGATGATCGCGTTGTCGAGCTCGTCCCCCGCGACCCGGATCGACTGGGCGGTGACGATGCCGCCGAGGGAGATCACGGCGACCTCGGTGGTGCCGCCGCCGATGTCCACGACCATGTTGCCGGTGGCCTCGTGGACCGGGAGGCCGGAGCCGATCGCGGCGGCCATCGGCTCCTCGATGATGTGCACCTGCCGGGCACCGGCCTGCGTGGACGCCTCGATCACGGCGCGGCGCTCGACCCCGGTGATCCCGGACGGCACGCAGACCACCACCCGCGGGCGGGCCAGATAGCGCCGCTTGTGGATCTTGAGGATGAAGTAGCGGAGCATCCGCTCGGTGATCTCGAAGTCGGCGATGACGCCGTCCTTGAGCGGGCGGACGGCGACGATGTTCCCGGGGGTGCGGCCGATCATCTTCTTCGCCTCGGCGCCGACCGCCAGAATTCCGCCGGTATTCGTGTTGATGGCGACGACCGAGGGCTCATTGAGGACGATGCCGCGGCCTCGGACATACACCAGGGTGTTCGCGGTGCCGAGGTCGACAGCCATGTCACGGCCGATGAACGACATGTTGTTCCCCATGAGGATATGTCTGGCCTTCCCAGCTGGAAATGATGACTTTTGAGGTCAGGCGGGGTGAGCACGGTGGGTGTGAAGCTTCCATCGTAGTCACGACCGCGGCAGCTCCGCGCGACGGCCCTCCCATTGTCGGGGGAAGGAATGCCTGCCTCTGTAATGCTGACGTCGTGTCGGAGTGATGGGTTCCCCTCCGGGACCGCGCATATGCCGAGGGGCGGCCGGTTTCCTCGGCCGCCCCAGGTCACGCGGGGGTTACCACTGACAGCACGTCAGGTTCGAAAACGCCGCGGGAGGCTCACGCCGCCCCGGGGAAGAACAGCTTGAACTCGCGCTCCGCGGACTCCTCGGAGTCCGAGGCGTGGATGAGGTTCTCCCGCACGATGGTGCCGAAATCGCCGCGGATGCTGCCCGGCCCGGCGGCGATCGGGTCGGTCGGTCCGGCCAGCGCGCGGACGCCCTCGACGACCCGTTCCCCCTCGACGGCCAGCACCACGACCGGGCCGGAGGACATGAACTCCACCAGCGGCTCGTAGAACGGCTTGCCGACGTGCTCGCCGTAGTGCTGCTCCAGCACCTCGCGGCTCAGCTCGCGCAGCTCCAGCGCGCTGATCCGCCAGCCCGCCTTCCGCTCGATACGGCCGATGATCTCGCCGATCAGGTTCCTCCTGACCGCGTCCGGCTTGAGGATGACGAGCGTGCGCTGGCTCACGGTACGGGCTCCTTCGAATCTGCGGGTGCGGGGTGGCACGAGGCTACAGGGGCGGCCGCCGCCGCGGTCACGCCGCGTCGGTTCCGGCCCGCCCCGGAGTCCCCGCCACCACGGAACCCCCGCCGCGGGAGCCGCCGGACGGGGCCGGTCAGACCGCGGCGCTCGCGGCGTGCCGGGCCTTCGCCTCGTCGATCTTGTGGCCGTAGTGCACCGAGGCCCACCACAGGCCCGCGAAGACCGCGCCGAGGAAGAACATCATCGGCACCACCACGCCACTGGCGATCAGCGCCGCCTGCAGCGCCCAGCCGGTTCCCACCGCGCCCGGCCGGGACAGCACACCGGCCAGGGCCAGGCAGAGCACCATCGCGGTGCCGCTCACCGTCCAGACGAGGCCGGCGGAGAGGTCCGAGGTCCGCATCGCGACCAGCCCCGCGAAGCCGATCACGAAGAACTCACCGATCAGCGTGCTCGCACACAGCGTCCGCATCGCTCAGCCCCTGCCCTTCCCCAGCAGCAGCCGGGCCTCGCCCACCGTGATCACGGAACCCGTCACCAGCACACCCGCGGCGGCGAACTCGCCGCCCTCCTCCGCCAGGGTGATCGCGGCCTCCAGCGCGTCGTCCAGCCGGGGTTCGACCTGCACCCGGTCCTCACCGAACACCTCGACGGCGAGCGCCGCCAGTTCGTCCACGTCCATGGCCCGGTGGGTGGAGTTGCGGGTCACCACGACCTCGTGGAACACCGGTTCGAAGGCCTCCAGCAGGCCCTTGACGTCCTTCTCCGCGCTCGGGCCGACCACGCCGATCAGCCGGCTGAAGCCGAACGCCTCGGTGACCGTCCCCGCCGCCGCGCGGGCCCCCGCCGGGTTGTGCGCCGCGTCCAGCACGACCGTCGGGCTCTTCCGCACGATCTCCATCCGGCCCGGCGAGACCACCGAGGCGAAGGCCGTGCGGATCGTCTCGGCGTCCAGCGTGCGGGCGTGCTCGGAGCCGATGCCGAAGAACGCCTCGACGGCCGCCAGCGCGACCGCCGCGTTGTGCGCCTGGTGCGCGCCGTGCAGCGGCAGGAAGATCTCCGGGTACTCGCCGCCGAGGCCGCGCAGCGACACCAGCTGCCCGCCGACCGCGATCTCGCGGCCGGTCACGCCGAACTCCATGCCCTCGCGGGCCACGGTGGCGTCCACCTCCACGGCCTTCTTGAGCATCGCCTGCGCGGCGTCCACCGGCTGCTGGGCGAGGACGACCGTGGCTCCCTGCTTGATGATCCCGGCCTTCTCCACGGCGATCTCGCCGGGCGAGCCGCCGAGCCGGTCGGTGTGGTCGAGGTCGATGGGCGTGACGACGGCGACGCCGGCGTCGATGACGTTGGTGGCGTCCCAGCTGCCGCCCATGCCGACCTCGACGACCGCGACGTCCACGGGGGCGTCGGCGAAGGCAGCGAAGGCCATGCCGGTGAGCACCTCGAAGAAGGAGAGCCGGTGCTCCTGCGCGGTGTCGACCATCTCCACGAACGGCAGGAGATCACGGTAGGTCTCGATGAACTTCTCCGCGGCGACGGGGCCGCCGTCGATGCTGATGCGCTCGGTCACCGACTGGACGTGCGGGCTGGTGTAGCGCCCGGTGCGCAGGTCGAAGGCGGTCAGCAGGGCCTCGATCATGCGGGCGGTGCTGGTCTTGCCGTTGGTGCCGGTGATGTGGATCGACGGATAGGAGCGCTGCGGCTCACCGAGGACGTCCATCAGTGCGCTGATGCGGGTGAGGGACGGCTCCAGCTTCGTCTCCGGCCAGCGGCCCGCCAGCTCGGTCTCGACCTCGCGGAGCAGACGGTCGGTCTCCGGGTCCTCCGGGCGGGCGGGGGCCTCGTCGGCCACGGGCGGACCGGCCTGGGTGCGCAGGGTGCGGCTCCCGGCCTCGATCACCGCCAGGTCCGGATCGCGGCCGGTCTCCGCCTCGACGATCTTCTCGAAGGGGTCGTCGGGTTCGTCGGGCTCGGGATTCCCGTGCGGGGCGCGCTCACTCACGGGGGTCAGTCTACGGAGCCGCGGAGGTGCCCGGGTCCGACCGGGCAGTGCTCCCGGTCACCCCCGCCGCGGCGCGCCCGGCGGCCCGCCACCACCAGCTGACGCGGGGGACGGGCGTACGGAACGCCGCGTCCCCCGCACCCGGCGGACGGCCGGGTGCGGGGGACGGTGCGGTCCGGCCGCCGGTCAGCCCTGCGGAAGGCCCGCGAGCTGGGCGGTGATGCGCTCGATGTCCGCCTCGGCGGTGCTCAGCCGGGTGCGGATCTTGTCCACCACGTGGTCCGGGGCGTTGGCCAGGAACGCGCCGTTGCCGAGCTTCGCCGTGGCCTGGGCCTTCTCCTTCTCGGCGGCGGCCAGGTCCTTGGTGAGCCGCTTCCGCTCGGCCGCCACGTCGATCGTGCCGGAGAGGTCCAGCGCGACCGTGGCGCCCGCGACCGGCAGGGTGGCGGTGGACGTGAAGCCCTCCCCCTCCGGCTGGAGGCGGAGCAGCTGCCGGATGGCGGGCTCGTGCCCGGCGAGGTCCGTGCCCGCCAGGTCCAGCCGGGCGGGGACCTTCTGGCCGGGCTGGAGCCCCTGGTCGGCGCGGAACCGGCGGACCTCGGTGACCACCTGCTGGACCGTCCCGATCTCCCGCTCGGCGGCGGCGTCGCGGAAGCCGCTGTCCGTGGGCCACTCGGCGATGACGACCGACTCGCGGCCGGTCAGGGTGGTCCACAGCGTCTCGGTGACGAACGGGATCACCGGGTGCAGCAGACGCAGCGTGACGTCGAGGACCTCGCCCAGGACCCGGCGGGAGACCTCGGCGGCGGGGCCGCCGGCCTGGAAGACCGTCTTGGTCAGCTCGACATACCAGTCGAAGACCTCGTCCCAGGCGAAGTGGAAGAGGGTGTCGCTGAGCTTGGCGAACTGGTAGTCGTCGTAGTAGGCGTCGACCTCGGCGACGACCGCGTTCAGCCGGGAGAGGATCCAGCGGTCGGCCGCCGACCGGCGCTCCACCGCGGGGAGTCCGCCCTCGACCGTGGCACCGTTCATCAGCGCGAAGCGGGTGGCGTTCCAGATCTTGTTGGCGAAGTTGCGGGACGCCTGGACCCAGTCCTCGCCGATGGGGACGTCGACCCCGGGGTTGGCGCCGCGGGCCAGGGTGAAGCGGACGGCGTCGGAGCCGTACTTGTCCATCCAGTCCAGCGGGTTGACCGCGTTGCCGAAGGACTTCGACATCTTCTTGCCGAACTGGTCGCGCACCATGCCGTGCAGGGCGATGGTGTGGAACGGCGGGGTGCCGTCCATCGCGTACAGGCCGAACATCATCATCCGGGCGACCCAGAAGAAGAGGATGTCGTAGCCGGTGACCAGAACCGAGTTGGGATAGAACTTCTCGAGGCTCTCGGTCCGTTCGGGCCAGCCGAGGGTGGAGAACGGCCAGAGGCCGGAGGAGAACCAGGTGTCCAGGACGTCGCTGTCCTGCTGCCAGCCCTCGCCGGAGGGCGGCTGCTCGTCCGGGCCGACGCAGACCGTCTCGCCGTTCGGGCCGTACCAGACCGGGATGCGGTGGCCCCACCACAGCTGCCGCGAGATGCACCAGTCGTGGAGGTTGTCGACCCAGCCGAAGTAGCGGGACTCCATCTCCTTGGGGTGGATGGCGACCCGGCCGTCGCGGACGGCGTCGCCCGCGGCCTTCGCCAGCGGGCCGACCCTGACCCACCACTGCATCGACAGCCGCGGCTCGATGGTCGTCTTGCAGCGCGAGCAGTGGCCGACGGAGTGCGTGTACGGGCGCTTCTCCGCGGTGATCCGGCCCTCGGCGCGCAGCGCGGCGACGATGGCGCTGCGCGCTTCCAGCCGGTCCAGCCCCTGGAACGGGCCGTGCGCGGTGATGACCGCGTGCTCGTCCATGACCGTGAGGTTGGGCAGGTCGTGCCGCCGGCCGATCTCGAAGTCGTTCGGGTCGTGGGCGGGCGTCACCTTGACGGCACCGGTGCCGAACTCCGGGTCGACGTGCTCGTCGGCGACGACCGGGATGCGGCGGCCGGTGAGCGGCAGTTCGATCTCGGTGCCGACGAGGTGGCGGTAGCGGTCGTCGTCCGGGTGGACGGCGACGGCGGTGTCGCCGAGCATCGTCTCCGCGCGGGTGGTGGCGACGACGATGGAGTTCTCGCCCTCGCCGTAGCGGATGGAGACCAGCTCGCCCTCGTCGTCCTGGTATTCGACCTCGATGTCCGAGATGGCGGTGAGGCAGCGCGGGCACCAGTTGATGATGCGTTCGGCGCGGTAGATCAGCTCGTCGTCGTAGAGCCGCTTGAAGATGGTCTGGACGGCGCGGGAGAGGCCCTCGTCCATGGTGAAGCGCTCGCGGGACCAGGCGACGCCGTCACCCAGGCGCTTCATCTGGCCGGAGATCTGCCCGCCGGACTCGGCCTTCCACTTCCAGACCCGCTCGGTGAACGCCTCGCGGCCCAGGTCGTGCCGGGACTTGCCCTCCTTGGCCAGCTCGCGCTCGACGACGTTCTGCGTGGCGATGCCGGCGTGGTCCATGCCGGGCTGCCACAGCGTCTCGTAGCCCTGCATCCGCTTGCGGCGGGTGAGGGCGTCGATCAGCGTGTGCTCGAACGCGTGGCCGAGGTGGAGGGAGCCGGTGACGTTGGGCGGGGGGATGACGATGGTGTAGGGCTCTTTGCCGCTCTTCGCGTCCGCCTCGAAGTAACCCCGTTCTACCCAGCGCTCGTAGAGCGGCCCCTCCGCGTCGGCCGGTGCGTACTGGGTCGGCAGGTTGGCGGGGGCGCTGCTGTGGGCCCCGGTCCCGGGGCGCTGGGAGTTGTCGGTCACGACCGTCAGTCTAAGGGCGGGGCCAGTGCTGTTACGAACCCGTTGCCGCCCCGGGGTAAAGCCCGCATAAGTCGTCGGGGAGGATGAGCCCAACTGTTCTGTGCACCGAGGGGGATCCATGAGCCACCACCAGCCGCCACCGCAGCCGGGCCGGTACGGGGGCGGCACGCCCGGCCCGTACGGCCCGGGCGGTGCGGCCGGAGCCCCGGGTCCCGGCCACCCGCCGCAGGCCCCGGGCCAGGTGCCCCCGCAGGGCTACGGGTATCCGCACCAGGGCGGCCCGCAGCCCGGACCGTACGGTCAGCCGCCGCAGCCGGGCCCGTACGGCGGCGCGCCGGGCCCGTACGGTCAGCAGCCCGGCGGCCCGCAGCCGCCCTACGGACAGCCGCAGCCGTACGGCCAGGTGCCGCCGCCCCCGCCGGGCGGCGGACGGGGCAAGCGGACCGGCCTCGTCATCGGCGCCGCGGTGGCGGTCGCCGCGATCGTCGCCGGTGTCGTCTTCTTCACCGGCGGTGCCGACGACAGCGGTCCGCACAAGCTGACGACCCCGCAGACGGTCGCCGGGGAGTACGAGCGCAAGGGTGAGGGCAGGAACGACTCCGGCGTCTCCGGCAAGGACCGGAAATCGCTCGACCAGCTTCCCGGCGTCAAGGACCCGCGTCCGGTCCAGGCCGAGTACACGACGGCCTCCAAGAAGCAGATGCTGTTCACCGGTGTCTGGGGCACGATCGACAACCCCGAACAGGTCATCGACGCCATGTTCACCGTCCTGCGGACGATGGCCGAGGACGAGGGGACCGTCGAGGTTCTCGGCAGCCCCGAGGAGGCCGAGCCCGACGGCCTGGGCAGCGCCGTCATGAAGTGCCAGAAGTTCAAGACGACCAACGACGATCCGAACGCTCCCGTGAAGGAGGCCGAGCTCCCCGTGTGCATCTGGGCCGACTCCAGCACGGTCGGCGGCGTCATGGTCATCGATCCGCTGGCCGTGCTCGCGGGCAAGGCGGATCTCGGCGCCGTCGCGGAGACCGCGGCCAAGGTGCGCACAGACGCCCGGGTCAAGCTCGACCAGTGATCCGCCCCGGGGAGAGGACAGTCCGCGCATGAGCCACCATCAGCCGGGTCCGTACGGCGGCCCGCCGCAGCAGCCACCGCAGGGCGGACCGGGATACGGTCACCCGCGGCAGCCGCCCGCGGGGCAGCCGGGCCCCGGCTACCCGCCGCCCGGCGCGGTGCCGCCGCAGCAGGCCGGCCCGTACGGCGGCCGGCCCCACGGGCAGCCGGGCGGTCCGCAGGCGCCCGGGCCCCACGGCCGGCCGGGACCCCACGGCGGGCAGCCGCAGCCCTATGGCCGGGTGCCGCCGCCCCCGCCGGGCGGCGGACGGGGCAAGCGGACCGGCCTCGTCATCGGCGCCGCGGTGGCGGTGGCGGTGGCCGCGATCGTCGGCGGTGTCGTCCTCTTCACCGGCGGCGGCCCGGACGGCGGCGGTGACACGGCCCCGTACACCTTGAAGCTGCCGGAGAAGCTGATCGACGGCGAGTACACCAAGGCCGCGGGCAGCGACACCCGGGGCGGCGGGCTGGCCGGCCAGAAGGAGGCCGGGAAGCTGGGCGTCAGGAACGGCACCTCCGTCTCCGGCAGTTACGCCAACGCCGCCTCGGACAACGTCGTCGTCGCCGGCCTGTACGGCGAGATCGACGACCCCGGGGCGGCCGTCGACAGCCTCTTCGCACAGATGGAGAGGAACCAGAAGGCGGTGTCCCGGACCGTGCGGATCGAGGAGGTCACCCCGGTCCGGGAGTACTCCCCGGACGGCTTCGACGGAACCGTCATGAAGTGCAAGACCCAGAAGGCGACGGCCGGTTCGGGCGCCGCCGAGGTCACCTCCGGGGCGACCTTCTGCGCCTGGGGCGACACCAGCGCCCTGGGCGTGGTCCAGTTCCAGATCACGTCGATGGACGACTCCAGCGAGCTCAAGTCCACCGACGAGGTCGCGGAGATGACGAGCACGGTCCGGGAGGAAGCCCGGGTCGAGAAGTAGCCCCGGCCGGCGCGCACCGCGCGACGGACACCCCGAACACCCACGGCTTCCGGTACAGCAGAGCGCCGGAAGCCGGAACCACCAGCAGAGCGCGTCCCGAGGGGGGACCTCATGAGCCACAACCAGCCTCCGCCGTCGCCCGGTCCGTACGGCGGCGGACAGCCTCCCAACCCGTACGGCGCCCCGCAGCAGCCGGGTTACGGCTACCCGCCGCAGGGACAGCCGCATGTGCCGCCGCAGGGCCAGCCGGGCTACGGCTACCCGCCGCAGGGCGGCCCCGCGGGGCAGCCCTGGCCGCAGACCCCGCCGCCGCCCCCGTCGCGCGGGCTCGGCAAGGGCGCCGTCATCGGGATCGTCGCCGGTTCGCTGGCGGTGCTGACCGTGGTGGGGCTCGGGGTCGCGGCGCTCCTCGGCGGTCCGGAGGGCACCGAGAAGCTCACCACACCGCAGTCCCTGCTCGGCGGCGACTATGAACGCGCCGAGGACAGCGCGCAGCTGGAGCAGCAGCGCAAGATCCTCCAGGACGAACTGCCGTCCGACGGCACCGCGGTGGTCGCCCAGTATCTGAAGGGCGGCAGCATCGACAAGGGCGCGCTGATCCTCTCCGGCGCCTGGGGCGACATCGACTCCGACCCGGAGGACATGCGCAAGGACGCGCTGGACGGCATGGTGCAGGGCCAGCCGGGCTCCCAGGTCGTCCAGGAGCAGACGGACTACGAGATCAACGGTGACACCCTCAGCTGCCAGCTGGTGAAGGCCGGCCAGGGCCTGGCGAACATGTATATGCCCGCCTGCGCCTGGGCGGACAACTCGACCATGGCCGTGGTCGCCGTCGTCTCCGCCGACTACACCTCCGAGGACTCCGTGGACCTCAAGGAGTTCTCCGAGACGGTCGGGCAGGTCAAGCAGGAGACCGTCCAGCCGAAGTAAGGGGCGGGCGGGGCTCGCGGACGGCAAAGGGGCGGACCGGTGAACTCCGGTCCGCCCCTTCGGCGTTGTGCCGGCCTGGTGCCGGCCGTCGTGCTGACGCCGTGGTGCTCAGGCGCTCTTCTCGTGCCGCTCCCCCGGCTCGCCGCCGCGGGTGCGCGGCACGAGCGTCGGGTTCACATTGGAGTGCACGACGTCGGCGGTGATGACGACGCGGGCGACGTCCTTGCGGGACGGCACCTCGTACATGACCGACATCAGCACCTCCTCCATGATGGCGCGCAGGCCCCGGGCCCCGGTGCCGCGCAGGATCGCCTGGTCGGCGATGGCCTCCAGGGCCGGGCGGTCGAAGTCCAGCTCGACGTTGTCCAGTTCGAAGAGCCGCTGGTACTGCTTGACGAGTGCGTTGCGCGGCTCCACCAGGATCTGCAGCAGCGCCTCGCGGTCGAGGTTGTGCACGGAGGTGATGACCGGAAGCCGCCCGATGAACTCGGGGATCATGCCGAACTTCACCAGGTCCTCGGGCATGACCTCCTGGAACTGGTCGCTCGCCTCGATCTCCCGCTTGGAGCGGATGGTCGCGCCGAAGCCGATGCCCTTGGCGCCGGCCCGGGACTCGATGATCTTCTCCAGACCCGCGAAGGCGCCGCCCACGATGAACAGCACGTTCGTGGTGTCGATCTGGATGAACTCCTGGTGCGGGTGCTTCCGTCCGCCCTGCGGCGGCACCGACGCGGTGGTGCCCTCCAGGATTTTCAGCAGGGCCTGCTGCACGCCCTCGCCGGAGACGTCGCGGGTGATCGACGGGTTCTCGCTCTTCCGCGCGACCTTGTCGATCTCGTCGATGTAGATGATCCCGGTCTCGGCCTTCTTGACGTCGTAGTCGGCCGCCTGGATCAGCTTCAGCAGGATGTTCTCGACGTCCTCGCCGACATAGCCGGCCTCCGTCAGCGCGGTGGCGTCCGCGATGGCGAACGGGACGTTGAGCATCCGCGCCAGGGTCTGCGCGAGCAGGGTCTTGCCGGAACCGGTCGGGCCGAGCAACAGGATGTTGGACTTGGCCAGTTCGATACCGTCGTCCCGGCTGTCGCGGCTGCTGTTCTCGCCGGCCTGGACCCGCTTGTAGTGGTTGTAGACGGCGACGGACAGGGCCTTCTTCGCGGCCTCCTGCCCGACGACGTACCCTTCCAGGAACTCGTAGATCTCGCGGGGTTTGGGCAGTTCCTCCCAGCGGACCTCGGAGGTCTCCGCGAGTTCCTCCTCGATGATCTCGTTGCAGAGGTCGATGCACTCGTCGCAGATGTAGACACCCGGGCCTGCGATGAGCTTCTTCACCTGCTTCTGGCTCTTTCCGCAGAATGAGCACTTGAGCAGATCGCCGCCGTCACCGATACGTGCCACGAGGTGCTTCCCCTTCGCCTGGGATCCGCCCTGATCATCGGACCCTGGTGCCTGTCTGGGTTGTCCGGAGTCCGCGACGCGGTCGGTCGTCACGGTCCGCCGCCCCCTCCCGACGGTACCTTGCCGGGCCCCCGGTCCGGGCCCCCCTTGGACCGACTCGGCCCAAGGGGGATACCGCACTTACGCGGAAACGGAACTCTTCCGGGTCGAAACGATCTGGTCGATCAGACCGTACGCCAGCGACTCGTCCGCGTTGAGGATCTTGTCGCGCTCGATGTCGTCCTTGATCTGCTCGATCGGCGTGGTGGAGTGCTTGGCGAGCAGCTCCTCCAGCATCGAGCGGGTCCGGATGACCTCGTTCGCCGCGATCTCCAGGTCGGAGACCTGACCGCGCCCGATCTCACTGTACGGCTGGTGGATGAGGACCCGGGCGTTGGGGAGGGCCATGCGCTTGCCCGGGGTGCCGGCGGCGAGCAGCACGGCCGCGGCGGAGGCCGCCTGGCCCATGCACACCGTCTGGATGTCCGGCTTCACGAACTGCATCGTGTCGTAGATCGCGGTCAGCGCGGTGAACGAGCCACCGGGGCTGTTGATGTAGATCGAGATGTCCCGGTCCGGGTCCATGGACTCCAGGCAGAGCAGCTGAGCCATGACGTCGTTCGCCGAGGCGTCGTCGATCTGCACCCCAAGGAAGATCACGCGCTCCTCGAAGAGCTTCGCGTAGGGGTCGTACTCGCGCACGCCCTGGGAGGTGCGCTCGACGAAGCGCGGCACGATGTAACGGGACTCGGGCTGGGAGCCGGTGTACTGAGCGCGCAGACCCTCGGGGAGGCCGCTGCCGGAGAGATTGTTCATATGACTGTTCACCGTCCTGGTGGCGATCTGTGGGCTGAGGGGTCTGGACTCGGGGCCGCCGACAGGGCTCAGGCCCCGGTGCCGCCCCCGCCCGGAACGCCGGTGGCGGAGGGCATGACGTCATCGATCAGGCCGTAGTCCTTGGCCTCATGGGCCGTGAACCAGCGGTCGCGGTCGGAGTCGTGGGTGATCTGCTCGACGGTCTGGCCGGTGTGGAAGGCCGTGAGCTCCGCCAGCGTGCGCTTGTTGCGCAGCAGCCGCTCCGCGTGGATCTTGATGTCCGAGGCGGAGCCACCCAGGCCCGCGGACGGCTGGTGGATCAGGATCTCGCAGTTCGGCAGCGCGAAGCGCTTGCCGCGGGTCCCCGCGCTCAGCAGGAACTGGCCCATGGAGGCGGCCAGGCCCATGCCGATGGTCACGATGTCGTTCTTGATGTACTGCATGGTGTCGTAGATCGCCATGCCGGCCGTCACCGAGCCGCCGGGACTGTTGATGTAGAGGTAGATGTCCTTGTCCGGGTCGGCGGCCAGGAGCAGCAGCTGCGCCGTGATCTTGTTGGCGATGTCATCGTCCACGGGCTGGCCGAGGAAGATGATCCGCTCATTGAGCAGCCGGTTGTAGACCTGGTCGCCGAGACCGCCGAAATTGGGCTCAGCGGCGGCGGAGGGCATCGGGATCGTCACGTGTCCACCTGCTCTAGTCGGACGGCGACGGGCCGTCTCAGCGTGTCATTCGGGCCGGGGATCCGGGTGGTGGCCGGGGCGCTCCCGGCGCCTTCCGGAGACTCCCCTGCCCCCGTATCTACGGACCCTAACGCGCTGGTCGGCGGGCGCCATCCCGCATTGTCAACTGTTCGCTGTGAGCGCAGGCCCGGCGGCGCGGGGCGGCCGGACGGGGCACGGCGGGACGCGGCAGGCCCGGACGCGGTGCGCGTCCGGGCCTGCCGCAAGCGGTCCCGCTGGTTCCGCGCCGGGGCGCGGAGAGGCTCAGGCGCCGGTCTCGCCGGTCTTCGCGGCCTTCTCGGCCGCTTCCTGGCCCTCGGCGGCGGTGTCACCGGACTCGGTGGCCGGCTCCTCGGAGGCTGCCCCGACCGTCTCGGCGGTGCCGTCCTCCTCCTCGTCCTCCAGGTCGACGACCTCGCCGTTGGTGTCCTTGACCGTGGCGGCCTCGACGACCACGGCGAGCGCCTTGCCGCGGGCCACCTCGCCGACGAGCATCGGCACCTGGCCTCCCTCGACGACGGCCTGGGCGAACTGGTCGGGGCTCATGCCGGAGGACTGGGCACGGCGCATGAGGTGCTCGGTGAGCTCCTCCTGGCCGACGGAGAGCTTCTCCTTGTTGACCAGCTCGTCGAGGACGAACTGGGTGCGGATGCCCTTCTCCGCCTGCTCGCGCAGCTCGGCGTCGAACTCCTCGGCGGTCTTGCCCTGGACCTTGAGGTAGCCGTCCAGGTCCATGCCCATCTGGCCGAGCTGGTGGTGCTCCAGGTTGTGCTTGCGGGTGTTGACCTCGTCCTCGAGGAGCTTCTCGGGGATCGGGACCTCGACCAGCTCCAGGAGGGCGTCGAGCACCTTCTCCTGCGCCTGGGTGGCCTGCTCGTACACCTTCGACTGCTCCAGACGCTTGCGGCTGTCCGCGCGCAGCTCCTCAAGGGTGTCGAACTCACTGGCCAGCTGGGCGAAGTCGTCGTCCAGCTCGGGCAGTTCGCGGGCGGCGACGGCGGTGACGTCGACCTTGACCTCGGCCTCCTTGCCCTGGGCGGAGCCGCCCTTGAGCTCGGAGGTGAAAGTGGCGCTGGAGCCGGCCTCCAGGCCGGTGACGGCCTCGTCGATGCCGTCGAGCAGCTCGCCGGACCCGATGGTGTAGCTGACGCCCTGGGCGACGCCGTCCTCCAGGATCTCGCCGCCGACCTTGGCCTCCAGGTCGATCGTCACGACATCGCCCTCGGCGGCGGCGCGCTCGACCGGGGTGGTGGAGGCGAAGCGGTCACGGAGCTGCTCGACCGCCTTGTCCACCTCCTCGTCGGTGACCTCGACGGCGTCGACGGTGACCTCGATACCGGAGTAGTCCGGGATCTCCAGCGCCGGGCGGATGTCCACCTCGGCGGTGAAGGCCAGGACCTCGCCGTCCTTGAGCTCGGTGATGTCGACCTCGGGCTGGCCGAGCGGGTTGAGGTCGCCCTCGTTCACCGCGTCGGTGTAGAACTTCGGCAGCGCGTCGTTGACGGCTTCCTCCAGCACCGCGCCGCGGCCGAACCGCTGGTCGATCACCCGGGCGGGGATCTTCCCCTTGCGGAAGCCCGGCACCGTGACCTGCTGGTTGATCTTCTTGTACGCCGCGTCGAGGCTGGGCTTGAGCTCCTCGAAGGGCACCTCGACAGTGAGCCGAACCCGGGTCGGGTTCAGGGTCTCCACGGCGCTCTTCACGGTTCGGTCTCCTTGGGGCTGACTTCTGGGATTCTGCAGAGGGATCTCGGCTCTCTGCCGATGGCGCCCCATGCGGTGGATCGACTGGGTGGATCGACGTCGGATGATCGACACAGACGGACACGGGCACGCAGCTTGCATAGTAACCGCAAGCGGTATCCGGCCCCTAACGGGAGCGGACCTCCCCCGGCCGCCCACGTTGACGGCGGCTCCGGGTGAGGCGGCCGTGCCGGAGCCGCGGGCCTCGCACCCGGGCGGGGGACGGCGGTGGTGATGGTCGGGGTGGCCGGATTCGAACCGACGGCCTTCCGCTCCCAAAGCGGACGCGCTACCAAGCTGCGCCACACCCCGCTGGTGCGAGACGTAGGGTACATGCCCGCAGCTGCGGCGGGGGCGCGTAACGGGGCGGCCGGTTACGGGTGTGCGAGCGGCCGCCGGGACCCGCTACGATGCACATCGTGCCGCGGCGGCCTCGCTTCCGCGGCGCACGCGGGCGTAGCTCAATGGTAGAGCCCCAGTCTTCCAAACTGGCTACGCGGGTTCGATTCCCGTCGCCCGCTCACGGACACCGGGGCCGGGCCGGAGGATCTTCCTCCGGCCCGGCCCCGGTGGCGTTATCGGGGTGCCGGCGCCCGTTTTAGGGTGGCGGCATGGAAATCTGGGTCAACCCCGCGTGCTCCAAGTGCCGCTCCGCCGTACGGCTTCTCGACGAGGCGGGCGCCGATTACACGGTCCGCCGCTATCTGGAGGACCCGCCGGACACCGACGAGCTGCGTGCCGTACTGGACCGGCTCGGCCTGGAGCCCTGGGACATCACCCGCACCCAGGAGCCGCAGGCCGAGGAGCTGGGGATCGGCGCCTGGCCGAAGGAACCGGCCGAGCGGGAGCGCTGGATCGGGGCCCTGGCCGCGCATCCGCGGCTGATCCAGCGCCCGATCATCACCGCCGACGACGGCAGCGCCGCGGTCGCCCGTGACGAGGCCACCGTCCGGGACACCATCACGCGCGGGCACTGAGGACGCGCGGGCGCCGAAGCGGGCGGGGGCGGGAAGCGGGCGGGGGCCGGTACGCGCCGCGGGGCGCCCCGTGCGGGCGGCCCGCGATCCCCCCGCTGCGGTGCGCCGGTCAGAAGCTGAGCTGGTTGAGCGTGTCCGCCAGCGAGTCCAGCAGTCTCTGGATGGTCGGGGCCATGCCCGACGAGGCCAGGAAGAAGCCGAACAGCACGGCCACCAGGGCCGGTCCGGCCTTGAGCGACCCGGACTTCATCAGCACGATCATGATGATCAGCAGGACGACAACAGCAGACAGCGAAATGACCACAACTGATCCCACCCTTGGTCGGAACGACGTCACCGGCCCCGGAAGTGCGGCCCCGCACCCCACGCCGGGACCATCGTGCCACCAACGCGGGACGGGGTTGTCCTCTGTTGGCATTTCGTCGGTCATCTGTTCACGCCAGCCCTATGCCCGCGACTCCCCCTCGGGCAAACGAGCGGGTCCGCGGCGGCCCCGGCCCGTGATCCATGTCATGTTCACGGATAGGACCGATGCCCATCAAACGGGCGGATCAGCCCCCTTGAGCTGCGCCGGACGGGGTAGCAGCCGACAACGAAGGAGAGCAGGGGGAAGGTTTTACGGACAACGCCCCCCGACGCTATGGTGCCTCAGATGTTGCACGCTGCCCCGTCCCCCTCGTGCGCGGTGACGTCCCGGTCCGCCCTCCCCCAGGCTCTGCGGGAGGGCCAGTGACGAACGTGCTGCGCCCCCACGGCCACCAGCGGACGCCGCTCCCCCCGGAGACCCGTGCGTCCCCTCTCGCCCCGTCCCACGACTCCACGACGCCGCATCCCGGGGGTTCCCCCACTCCCCCGGGCGGAAACGGCGCCGTCAAGAAGCGCGATCCGTTCTTCGACAACGCCAAGTACCTGGCGATCGTCCTCGTGGCCATCGGCCACGCCTGGCAGCCGCTGACGGCCCACAGCCGCGTCGCCGAAGCGCTGTACATGTTCGTGTACGCCTTCCACATGCCGGCCTTCATCGTCATCTCCGGCTACTTCTCCCGCAGTTTCGACATGCGGACCGACCGGCTGCAGCGGCTCGTCACCGGCGTGGCCGTGCCGTACATCGTCTTCGAGACGGCCTACAGCTACTTCAAGCGCTACGCGAACGACGATCCGGGTTATCCGATCAGTCTGCTCGACCCCTGGTACCTCACCTGGTTCCTGATCGCGCTCTTCGTCTGGCGGCTGACGACCCCGCTCTGGAAGGTCGTGCGCTGGCCCGTGCCGCTCGCGCTCGCCGTCGCCGTCCTGGCCTCGGTCTCCCCCGACATCGGCGACGACCTGGACCTCCAGCGGGTTCTGCAGTTCCTGCCGTTCTTCGTGGTCGGCCTGGTGCTCAAGCCGGAGCACTTCCAGCTGGTGCGCCGCCGCGAGGTGCGGATCCTCTCCGTACCCGTGTTCGCCGCCGCGCTGCTCTTCGCCTACTGGGCGGCGCCCCGGATGGCGTCGAGCTGGTTCTACCACCGCGACAGCGTGCAGGAGCTCACCGCTCCCTGGTGGACCGGCCCGGTGATGACGCCCGCGCTCTTCGGCTGCTCCATGGTGCTGGTCGCCTGCTTCTACGCCTGGGTGCCGCGGCGCGAGATGTGGTTCACCGCTCTCGGCGCCGGCACGCTCTACGGCTATCTGCTGCACGGCTTCCTGGCCAAGGGCTCGCGCTTCTGGGACTGGTACGACGCGGCCTGGGTGAACACCGCCTGGGGTGCCGCCGTGCTGACCGTCCTCGCCGCGGCGGTGGTGACCGTGCTGTGCACCACGCCGGTGCAGCGGGTGTTCCGTTTCGTCATGGAGCCCAAGATGGAGTGGGCGTTCCGGCGGGACGCGGCCGAACTGGCCCGCGGCCGGGCGGAGAAGAAGGCGCCCGCGCCGACCGCCGGGGACGGCGGGACCGCCGCCCGCGGCTGAGGCGCCCCACCGCCTCCCACCGCTTCCCCGTCCGTACGGACGGCCCGCACGGAACAGCGCCGCGGCCCCGGGTTCACCGCCCGGGGCCGCGGCGCTGTCCCGTGCCGTCCCGCTATGCCCCGGGCCCCTCCGCGGCGGGAGCCGCTGTGCGCCGCAGGTGCCGCATCAGGATGTCCAGATGCGTCCAGCCGTCCGCCGAGGAGCCGTCCCCGAGCGGGTAGTAGAACCCCGGCCGGGCGGCGGCTCCGAGCCGCTCCGGGCGCACGGTCAGCGGCGGCCGGCCCGCGTGGTCCGCACCGATCTCCCGGATCTCCTCCGCACCGAGGGCGAAGCCCACCGGGACGGGCGGCGCCTGGAGCCGGGCGGGCACGCTCAGGTCCCGGCCGGCGGCGCGCAGCTGGACGAGCATGCTGACCAGGTTGTGCCGGGACACCAGTTCGCCCGCGAGCTCCGCGAGGGCGTCGAGCGGCGGCTGCTCGTCCTCGCCGTAGCCGGCGGTGAACGTGATGTCCTCCTCGACGCCCTCCTTGGTCCGGATGACGCGCAGCGTCGCCACGGCCGGGCGCTCCGGGGTGCCGACGGCGACCGTCCAGGTGGACTCGGGGGCCCGCTCGTACGCGAGTTCGGTGAGGCGCTGCCGCGACCACGGCAGGTTCACCGGCTCCGCGGTGCCCCAGCCGGCCGGCGGGCCGCCCGTGGCCGTCCGCCAGACGGCCTCCAGCGCGCCCCCGAGCACCAGGTGGTCGTCGGCCGGGTGTGCCGTGCGCACGGAGACGGCGAGCTGGCGCTCCCGGGTGGGCGCGGTGTCCTTGAAGATCTCGGCGACCGGAGTCTCGCCGGACTCGCCCGGCGCCGGGCCGAAGGCGCCGTCCCGCCAGCGGAGCACCGCTCCGGAGAGCCCGTCGTAGTAGCCGCCCTCACCGTCCTGGACAACCCAGCGCGACGGCGGGCCGAACAGCACGGAGCGCGTCGCGAACGACAGCCGGCTGGTGTGCGGGGTGACGATCTGCAGTCCGCGGTCGGAGGCGACCGTGGCGCGGCGGGCGTCGGACAGCCATGCGGTCATGGCGATCACGGGCCGGTCCTGGAGGACGACGGCGGCCTTGTCGGTCAGGACGTCGACGGCCGGCTGCGCGGCCACCGGCGCGGGGGCGGCGGTGATGCCCGGGGGCACCGGTTCGCCGTCGCCCGCCGCCTCGCCCGCGCCCGGCGGCCAAACCGTGCCGCCGAGCATCCCGGCGAGCCGTCCGGCGAAGGCGCCCGCCAGGCGCTCCGCCTCGGGCACGGCCGTGGAGGCCCGGGCCTCGACCCACCAGACGGGACCGTCCCCGTCCGTCACGGCCTCCGGGCCCAGGAGCCGAACCGTCTCGCCCGGCACCTGCACCAGCACGGGCGACTCGACCGACACCAGCGGGCGGCCGCCCTCGTCGCAGAGCTGGAGCACCGCCCCCTCGCCGGCCGTGCGGAGCCGCAACTCGGGCCCGCCCGCGAGCAGTCCGGCGACGACGCTCCAGGCGTCGGGCATCTTCCCGGTGAGCGCGATGATGTCCTTCGTCATACGGGATCCTCGGGTCTGCGGAGGGGCCCCCGGCCGGGCGGCGGGGGCGGGGCGGGCGCGGTCATGCCGCGGTGCCGTCCGCGAGCGCGGTCTGGATCAGCCGGTTCGGCTCGCCCCGGCGGACGAGCAGACCGCGGCCGGGCGGCTGGGCGCCCGCGTAGACGCCCGGGAAGAGCTGCCCCTCGGAGCGGTCGCCGGCCATGACGAGGGCCGAGGTGCCGCTCTCGCGGAGGGTGGTGAGGAACGGGTCGTACATGGCGCGGGAGGCGCCGGCGACGCGGCGGGTGACGACGAAGTGCAGCCCGATGTCCGCCGATGACGGGATGAACGGCAGGAACGGCTGGAGCGGCTGCTGGCCGGCGGTGGTCAGGATGTCGTAGTCGTCCACGAGGATCACGATCCGCGGGCCGGTGTACCAGGCGCCGTCGGCCAGCGCGTCCTGGTCCGCGAGGTCGTCCGGCATCCGCTTCTCCAGCTCCTTGGCGATGCCCGCCGAGAGCGCCCCGCAGATCTTGGAGTTGTGGGCGTAGCCGCCCCGGTACTCCTCGGGCACGAGGGTGCGCAGGCCGCGCCGCGGGTCCATGACGGCGAAGACGAGGTCGTCCTCGCCGTGACGCGCCATGAGCCCGTCCGCCACGAGCCGCAGCAGATTGCTCTTGCCGCACTCGCTGTCGCCGAGTACCAGCAGATGCTGGTCGCGTTCGAAGAGGTCGAGCAGGACGGGTGCCAGCGCGGTCTGGTCGAGGCCGATCGGGACCCGCTGCGGCTGCGCGGTGACCGACGGCAGCGAGGAGAGCTGGACGCGCGGCGGCAGCACCCGCACCTGCTGGGCCAGGTCGCCGGGCCAGGCGGCACGGACGGACCGGGCCGCCTGCTCCACCGCCGGGCCGAGTTCGGTGGTGGAGGAGAGCGAGTCGATCCGGGGCAGCGCCACCTGGGCGAAGAGCTTGCCGTCGGTGAGGACGCGGCCGGGCTCGTCCGGTGCCAGGGTCTCGGCGAGCTTGCGGTCGATGCTGCTGTCGCTGGGGTCGTTGAGCCGCAGCTCCACGCGGGTGCCGAAGGTGGACTGGGTGGCGATACGGACGTCGTTCCAGCGGAGCATGCCCGCCACCACGTGGATGCCGTAGCCGCCGCCCCGCTTGAGGAGGTCGACCACGGCGTCGTCCAGTTCCTCGAAGTCGTCGCGGAGGGCGCCGAAGCCGTCGACGAGCAGGACGACGTCGGTGGAGGGGAGTTGCGGCAGCCTGCCCTCGGCGCGCAGTTCGCGCAGCCGGTCGACGGAGTCGATGTTCTGTTCGCGGAACAGGTCTTCGCGCAGGGCGAGCATGCCGCGTACCTCTTCGACGGTGCGCATGGCGCGCTCGCGGTCCGCGCGGCCCGCTATGCCGCCGACGTGCGGCAGCCCGGCGAGCGCCTGGAGGCCGCCGCCGACCAGGTCGAGCCCATAGATGCCCACGTCCTTCGGGGTGTGGGTCATGGCCAGCGAGAGGGCGAGGGTGCGCAGCAGGGTGGTCTTGCCGGACTGCGGGCCGCCGATGACGGCCACATGGCCGCCGGCCAGGGTCAGATCGAGCACCCACTGGCCCTGCCACTGCTTGGCCGGGTCGTCCAGCAGCCCCAGCGGCACCTTCATCGGCCCTGGCCGCACCGCGAGCCGCATGCCCTGCCCGCCGGCCTCGACGGGTCCGGCCGCGGCGTCGAGCGGCAGCGCGGCGGGCAGCGGCGGCAGCCAGATCCGGCGCACGGGGGCGGCGGCCGCCGTGAACTGGTCGACGATGACGGACATGACGGTCGGGCCGGGGTTGCGGTGCCGGGAGTACGGCTCGGAGGCGGAGCCGCTCTCCTTCGGCCGCTGCTGGTCGAGGGTGTTGTAGGCGGGGTAGGGCAGTACGGCAGGGCCGGTGTCCTCCTCGCTCTCCCGGCGCACCGGTCCGGTGTAGGGGCCGGAGACGTAGCTGGCCTTGAACCGCTCGTACGCCGAGGTGTCCACCTTGAGGTAGCCGAAGCCGGGAAGCGGCGGGAGGTGGAAGGCGTCGGTGGTGTCGAGGACGGTGCGGCTCTCGTCGGCGGAGAAGGTGCGCAGGCCGAGGCGGTAGGAGAGGTAGGTGTCCAGGCCCTTGAGCTTGCCGCCCTCGATGCGCTGGCTGGAGAGCAGCAGATGCACGCCGATGGAGCGGCCGATGCGGCCGATGGAGAGGAAGAGGTCGATGAAGTCGGGCTTGGCGGTCAGGAGTTCGCCGAACTCGTCGATGACGACGAACAGGTGCGGCAGCGGGTCGAGGTCGGGCCGGGTCTCGCGGAGGGCGGCGTAGTGCGCGATGTCGGCGACGTTCCCGGCGTCCTTGAGGACCCGCTGGCGGCGCTGCACCTCGCCGGCGAGGCTGGCGTGCACGCGTTCGACCAGGCCGGCCTGGTTCTCCAGGTTGGTGATGACACCGGCGACGTGCGGCAGGTCCGCGAAGGGCGCGAAGGTGGCGCCGCCCTTGTAGTCGACGAGCACCATCGCCAGGTCCTCCGGCGGGTGGGTGGCGACGAGGGCGAGGACGAGGGTGCGCAGCAGTTCGCTCTTGCCGGAGCCGGTGGCGCCGACGCACAGGCCGTGCGGGCCCATGCCGAGTTCCGCGGATTCCTTGAGGTCGAGCAGGACCGGTTCGCGGGAGTCGTTGATGCCGATCGGCACGCGCAGGAACGCGCGTTCGCCGCGGGGCGCCCACAGGGCGCCGATGTCGACGGCGGCCGGGTCGTCCATGCCGAGCATGTCGGCGAAGTCGACCGGCCCGGACAGCGGCGCGTCGACCAGCGATTCGGCCGACAGGCGCAGCGGGGCCAGCATCCGGGCGAGGCCCTCGGCGCCGGCGGTGGTGACGTCGTCGACGGTGCCGTGCGCCACCAGCGGCTGCTCGCCGCGCAGGTCCTCGACGGTGACCCGGTCGCCGTCGACGGTGATGCGCAGGGACACCTGTCCGGGCTCCCGCACCCGCTCGGAGAGCAGATGGAGCACCGTGACGCCCATGTCGCGCAGCGAGACGGCCTCGTCGGGCCGCGGCAGGTCCTGCGCGGTGTCGCCGTACTCGTCGCTGACGACCAGCAGCCGGCCGGCCATGGCGAGGGCTTCCCGGTTGGACAGACCGCGCCGCAGCTCGGCGGCGTAGCTGGCGCGCTGCCGCAGGTCCCGGCCGAGGAGCCGGGCGAGCTGGTGGACGTCCGGGGCGATACGGCGGGCGCTGACCGGGCCGTCGCGCTCGTCGCCGTCGAGCAGGTGCGGGAGCCACTTGAGCCATTCCCAGTCGGCCATCCGGTCCCCGGGGCAGCCGAGGGCGATGTGCACGTCGTCGGGGGCGTGGGTGGCGGCGGTCTGCACGAGCAGCGCGCGGGCGACCCGCAGCACGCCCTCGCGGTCGCCGATGACGCTGGCGTTGCCCGCGCGGTCGAGCGGCACGGTCAGCGGCAGATCGCCGGTGGTGCCGAAGCGGCTGATGAGCGCCCCGGCCTCGTTGAGCATGAACCGGTCGGGCGGGGTGAGCACGCTGCCGCTCTGCTGCCCGACGGTCAGCGGGCGCAGCGGCATCTCGCCGCTGCCGACGCGCACCTTGAGGAAGTCGGCGTCGAGCCGCCGCCGCTCCCACAGCCGGGACGGGTCGCGCACGATGTCGTAGAGCGCGGCGGGCGGCGGGTTCAGGACCCGGGCCGTCTCGCGCAGTTCGCGTTCCTCGGCGGCCAGTTCCTCGCGCAACTCCTCCAGGTACTCCAGATAGCGCTCGCGCTGCTGGCGGCGGGTGCGCTGGGCCTTGCCGCGCTGCGACAGCAGCATGCCGACACCGCCGATGACGGCGACGACCAGGACGACGGCGCCGATGGCGGCGAACTGGCTGTTCCGTACGACCGTCATCATCACGACGGAGCTCATCACGCCGGCCATCGGCAGCAGCGCCATCGCGCCGCTGCCGGTCTTGCCCTCGGGCAGGTTGGGCGGTGCCTCGATGGTGCGGGCGGGGGGCGCGGCGGCGGGCCGTTCGGTGCGGGCGGGGCGGTGGATCAGCCGGGTCGTCATCGGCGGCCGCCCACGGCGCGGTTGAGCAGTTCGGCGGCGAGCCGGGTGGCGGCGGCGCGGGTCTTCTCACCGAGCATCCCGGTGCGGATGACGCCGCCGGCCGCGAGATGCCGGTCGTACGGCAGGTGCACCACCTCGACGCCGTCCAGCCGCAGATGGGCGGCGGCGGCCTCCTCGTCCATCGTCATGTGCGGGGCGGAGGAGGTGAGGACGACGACCGTGCCGGGCAGCAGCTTGGGCCTCGGGACGCCCGCCATCCAGTCGAGGATCGCACGGGTGCTCGTGACACCCTCCAGGGTGGCGGGGGCGACGAGCACGCGGGCCTGCGCGGCGACCAGCGCGGTGCGGGACAGCTCGCTGGGCAGGGTCTCGCAGTCGACGACGGTGATGCCGAAGTAGCGGCGGAGCGCCACCATCACCTCGCGGTACTGGGCGAGTTCGAGGCGGGCACCGACGGTGCCCTGGCTGCCGGGAAGCAGCCAGCCGCCCTCGGGGAGCTGCACCAGATAGCCGGTGATGTCGGTCAGCTGCATGGACGGGTCGATGATCTGTGCGAGATCGCCACAGGTCCAGCGGACGGTCTCGGCGCCGGTCCGGATCGGCAGGGTGCCGAGGGAGGGGTCGGCCTCGACCAGCAGCACCGGGTCGTGCCGGTAGTGCTCGAACGTCCGGCCGAGGAGGGCGGCCACGGTGGTCTTGCCGGCGCCGCCGCGGATGCTGGTGACGACGATCTGCCGGCCGGTGGTGATCGGCTGCTGGAGGTCCTGGGCGACGCGGGTCACGGCCGCCACCTCGGCGGCGGCCGAGGAGCCGGCGAGCTTGCGCAGGCCGCGGCCGGCCCGGGCAGCGGCCGGTTCGCCGTGGCGCGGCTTGCCCTGCGCGCGGGCGAGATCGGGGTTGAGCACGGGGACGGAGACGGGCGCGGGCCGGGGCGCGGCCGTCTGCTCCCGAGCGGTGCCGGGCTGCGCGAACTGGCTCATTTCCGGCCGCGGTTGCAGCTGCTCGCCGGGTCCGGCGGTCTCCGGCGGCCCGGCCTGCGGCCCCTGCTGCGGCGGTGCCGCGGCGGCGGCCGCGGGCTGCGCCTGCCCGGCGCCGGCGCCGCTGAGCTGGTGGAGGACGTCCCCCTGCCAATCGTTCCCGGCCATCCGTATCCCCCCTCAGAGGCGTTGTCCCGCGTCCCGTGGCTCAGAACGCGTTGAGCAGTCGTCCGTACACCCCGAACACACCGACGGCGAGCGGGAAGAGCGCGATGACACCGACCGACTCGATGAAGTCGACGAAGCGCCGCAGCCGCACCCGTACGTGTTCCGGCGGCTGGACGGCGAGCACGCCCACCGGCACCAGCGCGGCCAGCGCCAGCAGGCCCAGCGGCCCGGCCGGAGCGCCGTCCAGCGAGTCGGTCCACAGCGTCACCAGCCGCACCAGCAGCACGGAGGCGGCGCCCAGCAGCACCACGACCTCGGCCACGAGCGGGAAGGCCCGCGAGCGCGAGGCCAGCACGAGCGCGAGCACCGCGGTCAGCGAGATCGCCCACGGGTTCGACACGGTGGAGGCGAGCAGCCCGGCGGCGGTGACGGACACGGCGGTGACGATCGTCGCCAGCGCCAGCCCGCGGTGCGCGGCGGCCAGCGCGGTGTCGACCTGGTGACGGCTGACGGAGGCCCCCGCGGAGCGGCGGTCGTCCAGCGCGGTGAGCCCGGCGGCCATCAGCGCGAGCCGCGGCAGCAGGCCGAGGACGACGACGGAGACCACGCCCAGCACGGCGCCGACCCGGGCCGGCTCGTCCTGCAGGGCGCCGGTCAGCAGCCAGATGCCGGTGGTGGCGAACGCGGCGGCCGCGCCGATGAGTCCGCCCCGTCCGACCGGGGTGAACAGCCCGAGCAGCAGCAGAGTGAGGACGACCGCCGCGGTGACGCCGGCGAGTCGCGCCTCCGCCGTCCAGGACTGCGCGTCGGCGGCCGTCCAGGCGGCCAGCAGGCCGAGCGCGCCGGCGGCGAGATGGAGCGTGGTGGCCAGTCCGCGGTTGCCGCCGCCGAGCCGGGCGGCGAGCGCCCCGGCGGCCGCGAGCAGCACCGTCAGCGCGAACAGCGCCCCGGCGACGGCGGACTTGTCGAAGGCGTCCCGGGCGAGCAGCGCCGCGGTGACGGCGAAGCCGACGGTCGCCGTGCCCGCGGTGGCGCGGCGGGCCACGGGCCGCCAGCGCCAGGCACGCAGATCCAGGTCCTCGGCGACCTCGTCGGTGACGTCGTGCACCACGGGCGCGGCCGGCGCGTCCTGCGCGCGGACCAGCCGGAGGACGGCTCCGTCGCGCACCTCGGAGGACGCGAGGGTGGAATCCAGCGGCAGTACGGCGCCGGAGGCCGTGACCAGCCGGCGCAGTTCGGGCCGGGCGGCCACCCGGTCGTCCAGCAGCTGGATCACGTCCGGCAGCAGCCGGCCGACCGGCTCGTCGGACGGCAGGAGGAGGTCGACCCGCCTCCGCTCACCGACCAGGGTGACCCTGCTGAGTTCCGTGCTCCGCGCCCCCATGCTCACCACTTGATCGAACCTACCATCGGGATATCACCGGTTCACCGCTTCGGTTCCGGGCTGACGACCGCGGGCGAGGAGGTCTGCCCGGGCTTGTCGGCCTTCTGCTCCGCCAGCTTGTCCTGGATGAACGACCAGCCGACGCAGCCCGCGCACATGACCGCCGCGATGGCGATGCCGGCGAAGAGCTTGCCGAGCCGTTCGTCGGCCGTGCGCCGCGCGCGCTGCGGGCCGTAGAGAAGGGCGTCCCGCATCCGGCGGCGGCGTACGGAGACGGACTCCAGGAGCTGGCTGTCGTAGTCCTTGGTGGCCATGACCGCCGCGCCCTCAGCCGCTCGCGGCGAGGTCGCGCAGGGCGGCCGGGCTCGGCGCCTCGCCGAGCGGCCCGGGGACGACGGCGCTGGGCGCGTCCTCGGCGGGGGGCTCCCCGGCGATCTCGCGCAGGGCCGCGGTGGGCGGCAGTTCGCGGGACCTGGCGTCCCGGAGTCTCGCCAGCCACGGCCGGGCGCCGTTGAAGGCGTCACCGCCCGCGGCGGGGCGGGGTTCCCAGCCGGCGGCGCCGTCCTCGTCGTTGGCCCAGAGGTAACCGATCACGCCGCTGCGGTCGTTGGCGACCGTCAGATAGCGGACCGGCTCGCCGGTGGTGTGGTGGTAGACCGCGGGGCCGCCGGTCTGCTTCAGCCGCAGGTCCTCCGTGAACCGCGGCACCGCGCGCGGATCCGTTCCCATGTGTGCCCCCTTCTCCCGCTTCGGCCGCGTTTCCGGTGCGGTGTCCCGCCTGCTCATCGGCTACGGCCTCGGCAGGATCCCGCCGTAGACCTGCCAGTGGCCATTGTCCCAGAAAACCCTGGTCACCTTGAATACCGAGCCGCGGGCGAGCAGGAGTTCGCGCTCACCGCAGCCGAAGGCCGGGACCCGCTCGCCCCAGGCCGCCGGGGTGCCCTGCGGGACCCGCGCGAGCCGCCTACGGATCCGATGACGGCCTCAATCGGCCGAACGCTCCCGTGCTCAGCCGATGTTGTCGAAAGCGGCCTTCGCCGACAACAACGCCGCACTCCCCATATCGAACTTCACCAGCACACCCGTCATCACACATCACACACAAACGCCAGTTCAGAACGCGTCTACGTATACCAACGGACCGCGACCAACGGCCATGGAGACGCGGCCCACTCGCCCCGCGGTTCCCACCGGCCCCGCATTCCGCACCATCTCCCCACACTGGCGGAGCACGTCCCCAAGCCGGTTGCACGGCACGGTGCCGGCAGCACCGCAAAGGAAAGCCGGAAGCCACCGGCGGCTCTCCGCATACCTACACTTCCGCCCATGAGCGACGTGTACGAGCTGCAGCTCCACCTGGACCTCACCGCGAGCACCCCCGCCAACACCCTCACCCGGCTCCGCCGGCACCTGGGTCTGGAGCCTTGGCCGGACGGGGCCGCGGACGACGGGCCATTGCTCGCCGCCCGGGGGCCGGCCGCCCGCATCAGCGGAGTACTGGTCGGCGAACTCGCCGAGCACCCGCCGGGCTGGTCACTGACCGCTCGCCAGGAAATCCACCCCGACCAGTTCCAGGATCTGCATCTCCTGCTCAAGCGCCTGGCCGCCCACACCGGCGCCCCGGGACCGATCGGCCAACTCCGCTTCCTGGAGGACCACATCCCGGATCTCATTGTCCCCACGGAGGACGGTGAGGTGACCCGCCTCCCTCTGACCGCCCCGCCCCCGGGCACGGCAGTGCCGTTCCTGGAAGACCTGGGCTGGTGATACCAACCGCCGGCCCCGCTTCACATGTCCCCGGACCTCCCGCGTCAGTCCTCCGGCCTCAGCCGTGTGACACCCAGCGCCACCTCAGCGTTGGCGATCATGCGGCTGATCTCGACGGGGAGATTCCGGAATTCCTCCATGACCACGTCGTACGGCTCGATCCGGTGCCTCTCTCCGTCCAGCCCTGTCGCTTCGATGAAGTAACGGCGACCCGCCGGCGACCTCTCGTCAATGGCGTGCCGCCACTCGGCACCACGGCGGCGAATCAGGACTTCGGCGAGATAGGACGTGAGGTCCGCGTGCAAGGTGTACCAGTCGGACTGCTCGAACTGGTCGAGAGGAAGACGGGAGACGTAGTTCTGGAGACCCGCGAGAGCCGCCAGTGGATCCCGGGCAAAGTCCTCCTCCTTCACCCCGACCATCTTCGCAAGTTCCACCGCGTTGCGGTGAGCCTCCTCGCTCCACCTGGTGAGACCGGCTCCGGAGACCTCAGGATTGCCCTCGTGCATATGGTTCGTTCTCCTCATCCCGGTCCGGAGTTCTTGGGCGGCGGAGGACCGTATTCGATGAAGATGATCCTCGCCTTGGTCAGGTAGGCACGCAGTTCGGCGGAAGGCGGCGCGTCCGTGAACGCCCAACGGGGATCGAAATTGGGGTCAAGATCACGCAACGCGATGTCCTTGTGTATCTGCTCCCTTATGTGCTTGCTGAGTGGAACCTCGTTCCGGACCGTCATGTTCGGCCCATCTTCCATCTTGATGGTCCGGTACTCCTGGTACGTCTTCACCTCGACGGCCAGCGTACGACCGTCCGGCAGGTCAACGGGTACATCGACCTTCCTGCCGCCTGTGGTGGTGACCGGGTACTCAGGATGCTGGCTCGTGGGCACCGGGTAGTGTCGCTCCGGCCCACCGCCGTACATCTGCCGGTGGAACTCCTCACCCGCCTGCCACCGCGCTTCCCCCCGCATATTGCGGACCTCGCGCAGTGTCAGCTCGGCGTCGCCGGGCGGCAGAGCCGGCCGGGAGAGGTCCGGCTGCGGCTGCTGAGAAGGCGGGTCATCCGTTGCCCGTGTCTCCTCCGGAGTGCTCTCGCCGTCCCCTGCAGCCCGTTCCGCCGCCTCGTCCGCCCCCACCTCAGGCCCCGTCGAATCCAGTTCCGAGGATTCCGGGCCACGGTCCGGCCCCGGTCGGTCACTCCCGCCGCTGTCCGGTGTACCGGAGCCCGGCGGGGTCGTCTCACTCTGGCGCGTAGCTGAGTCTCCGAGGCCGTTCGTCCCGTCGTGCAACGGAGAGCCGGTGGGCGTTCCTTCGGGCAGCTCACGCCCCACGGGAGGCAGCGTGCCGACACCACCGGGCGTGTCACCCAGCGACATTGCAGGGCCGGGCGAAACACCGGGCACGTCCCCGGCGACGTTGTCGGCCGCACGTCCGGTAGCGCCTGGCACGGAGTCGCCGAGTCCACCCTGGCCGCCCGTGTTCGCCATGCCACCGCCGACGGCGGTGTTGTCGGTGACGGCGGACGGGTTGCCCACGTCCCCGACCTGGGCGACGGCGCCGGGCGGGTTGCTGCGGGCGCCGGCCCCGACCAGTTCCTGCTCGGGTACGCGCACGGCCGCCTGCTCCGGGGTGGCCAGTTCCGCCTTGTGCGGCTCCACGGGAACGTCCGCGGTGCTCGTGCTGCCGTCGGGAAGCTGGAGTTTTCCGTCGGGGTGCAGGACCGAGCCGTCCGGCATGAGGACCGCGCCACTGGGCAGTTCCGACGGGACCCTGGGGGCGGTGCCCTCGGGCACGTGGACGGTGCCGTCCGCGAGCTGCAGCGGGGTGTCGGGGACCTTGACCGTGCCGTCGGGCAGTTCCAGGCGCCCGTCGGGCAGCAGCGTCGCACCGTCCGGGATCGCCGGAATCTCGATCTTGCCGAGGCTGAGGTTCTTCAGCCCCGCCAGCACATCGCCGATCTTCATCGCCTGCCCGGCCTTGCCCACCACCGAGGAGATGTGCGTCATCGGGTCCAGGAACTTCCCCGCCTTACCCGCCACGGAAGCCACCTTCGCCACCGTGCCGCCCTTGGCGATGTTCCCCGCACCCGTGATCGACGTCAGCACATTGAACGTCACCGCACCCGCCGCGCGGGCCGGGTTCTCACCCCAGGTGTCCCACGCCAGCAGCGCCTTCCCCGTCTGCTTCGCGACCTCCTTGGAGTCCTTCATCCACTGCGGCAACGCCGAATCCGGGATCGCGTAGGCGAGCGGGGAGGTGTACAGAGCCGTACCGACCACCAGCATGCCCAGACCCTTCCAGGCATCCTTCATCGCATCCCAGCCATCGAACCCGACCAGGGTGCCCAGGCCCTTGATGGTGCCCCACACCCCGTCGACGATCAGGCCGTCCCACACAAAGCTCTTGATGTGCTGGTGGACCTCATACCAGTGGTACTTCTCGTTCTCCGCCGTGCCCCAGGGGACTTCGGCGTCCTTCATGTCGTCGGCGGAGAAGCCGTACATGTTCTTGCCGTCGGAACCGTCATTCGCCCGGTACTGGGTGCCGCCCACCAGCGCGGTGATCTTGTTGGCCGCAGTGCGCTCCGCCTCCCAGAACGCCGCCACCGTCGCGGTGACGTCCGACTGGAGGGCGTTGTGCTCATCGATCTTGTCGCCGTCGTACTTCCACTCGTCATCGTCCTCCACACTGGCGACGAACGCGGCGGCATCGGCCTTGAGCTGCTTCAGCTTCGCCACCAGGGGGCGCACCTCGGCGGCGTACTCGTCCAGCGCCGACTTGACCTTCTCCAGATCGTCGGCGAACTCATCCGCCCGGTCCTGCACCGGCTTCGTCGACGCGAACAACGCCTCCGCCTCCGGAGCCGTATAGAACGCCGACAGACCCTGGAACTGGGTGTGGACGCCCTTGCCCGTCTCCCGGATGTCGTCCGCGTCGTTGCCCAGGCCGGTGGCGTCCTTCTCCAACTGCCCCAGGTCACCGGTGAACTGGGGTATCGCCTCAGGCTTGATCACATCGGCACCTGCCGGCCGTGGCTACCGTCACCGCCGGCGGCGTTGGCCTGTGCCTGGGCCTTGAGTGCCGCCAGATCCGGAGCCTTCAACGCCTCCTTCTGCGCGGCCGCGGCCATGTCCAGGTCACCCTGGTTGTACGCCTTCACGGCGTCCACCGCGCCCGTCATCGACTTGCCCGCACGCGCCCCGACGAACATCAGATCGTCCTGCGTCTTCATCGCGAACTCCGCCAGCGCCGCCCCGACCAGACCCATCTCCGGAGCCTCACCACCGCCCGCGATCGTCCCCGCCGACGACGCCGCACTCTCCATGTGATCCGAATACGAAGAAGCCTGCGTCTCCAGCTTCCCCGCCACCTCACCCGTCTTGGAGAGGACTCCCTGGACACCGCTCACGTCGATATCCCAGCCCGACACAACGACCCCCGTTGTCACGTCATATGTGTGCGAATACCTGCTTCCGGCCGGTCCGGGCGCACCCGGACCGGCCGGCCCTGCCGTTGATCAACCGATACCGGTCAGCCGATGTTGTCGACGGCGGCCTTCGCCTTCGCCAGCGTGGCCTGCGCCGTCCCGTCGTTCTGCTCCAGCGTCGACCGCACCAGCTGAATGATCGACCGCACCTCGTTCGCGGCCGCGTTCCACCGCGCTTCCTTGTCGTGATACAGATCCGACACGCCATCGGCCTGGAAGTCCGCCATCGCCGACTTCACCGCACGATCACGCTCGCCCAGCACACGCTCCAGCTGCCCCACGATCGAGGACAGCGAGCCCTGCACCTCCGACGACGCACCCGTGTCATACGACCGACGATCCTGATTCGCCACCGTCAACTCCCCCGCTCAGCTCAACGCCCGCCGAAACGAGCAGCATCGAAATTCGCCGCCGCCATCTGCTGCCGCGCATTGTCCGCCGACTCCTGATCACCCGTACCGAACGACTGATCCATCCCCGACTGACCACCCAGAATCGCCCGCAACGACGAATTCAACGCCGCCGTCACCTCATCCGAACTCGCCTTGAACTGATCGAACGCCGCCTTCCCCGCACCGTTGAACTTCCCCTCCAACGGCTCCGCAGCAGCGATCAACATCCGGATCAAACCACCCAGATCATCCGAAGACCCCTGAGTATTCGACACCAGAGACGACAGCGCCGTACTGCCCATATCGAACTTCACCAGCTCACCCCCGTGGATCGGCACTCGACACGACTACGTCTACATGTACTACCACGCCCGTACGGGCACAACTGGTTCCCGGATGCGCTGTGCTGACGGTCACTCCTGCCCCGGCCGGGCGGGTACGGCCGCGTACCGGGCGGTCAGTCGCGGCAGATCATCAGCAGGGCGCGGTCGTCGTTGACGTCCTTCGCCACCGCCTCGATGAGGTGCCACGCGGCACCGTGGAAGCCGGAGGCGACGTAGCGGTCGGCCTCGCCGGTCAGACGGTCGAGGCCCTCGCTGAGTTCGCGCTCCGCCGACTCCACCAGGCCGTCCGTGAAGAGCATCAGGACGTCGCCCGCGCACAGGGTGCCCTTCACCGGCTCGAACTCCGCCCCGTCGTACACGCCGAGCAGCGGGCCCTCGGCGCCCTTCTGCTCCCAGCGTCCCGTGCCGGCGGAGAACTGCAGGCCCGGCGGGTGGCCGGCCGAGATGAGTTCGTAGTCGCCGGTGTCGAGGTCGAGGACGAGGTGGATGGAGGTGGCGAAGCCCTCGGTCCAGTCCTGGCGCAGCAGATAGCCGTTGGCGGCCGGGAGGAACTGGTGCGGCGGGAGCGAGCCGAGCAGGCCGCCGAAGGCGCCGGACAGCAGCAGGGCACGGGAGGCGGCGTCCATGCCCTTGCCGGACACGTCGGTGAGGACGACCTCCAGGGTGCGGCCGCCGTTGGTGCGGGCCGCGACGACGAAGTCGCCGGAGAAGGACTGGCCGCCGGCCGGGCGGAGCGCCATCTCCCGGTGCCAGCCGCGCGGCAGGCCGGGCAGCTTGCTCTGGACGCGGATGCGTTCGCGCAGGTCGAAGAGCATGGTTCCGCCGCGTCGCCAGGGGACTCCGACCCGGCTGCGGAACTGGGCGATGATCAGGCCGGAGAAGCCGACCGCGCCGACGACGAGGATGTCGCCGGGGGTGACCACGGGGACGTTCGCGTACTCCTCGATCACCGACGCCTCGACGATGAGGGCCGCGGCCGCCGCCGCGTACATCAGCAGCACGCTGGAGGGCCGCAGCAGCAGTCCGGCGGCGACGATCGGGAGCACGAGGGCGGAGGGCGGGCACCACAGGGGCGCCGCCATGGTCCCGGCCGCGATGGCGGGGACGGCGAGCAGCAGGGCGACGAGGGCGATCCAGTCGGAGCCGTCGCCGCGGAAATAGTCCACGGCGGCCTTGCGCAGCCCGATCCGGACCCGGTGCGTCCTTCTGCGCATGCGGGCCGTGAACGTCTCCACTCTCACCTCGTGTGCCATTTCACCGGGACCTTATCCACCCGTTCGGCGGCGCGTCGATTCACGGCGCGTCGGATTCCGCGGATACTTGCGCCCGGCCCGCCTCCGTGCGCTCCCGACGCACCCGAAACCCGGTCGCCTGTTCGGAACCCTGCTGGTAGTCATGGGCTCATGACCACAGAGACGCGGGTGCTGCGGCCCGCGGAATGGGACGAATGGTACGACCGACTCGATCTTGCGTTCGGCGGTGTCCCCGAACCCCCGGAGGAGCGCGAACTCTGGCACGGCCTCACCGAGTACGACCGTTCGATCGGGGTCTGGGAGGGCGGCCATTGCGTCGGCACGGCCGGCGCCTTCAGTTTCCGGATGACGGTGCCGGGCGGGGCGCCGGTGCCGGCGGCCGGGGTGACCATGGTGAGCGTCCTGTCCACGCACCGCCGGCGGGGGATTCTCACGGGCATGATGCGGCGCGTGCTGGACGACGTGCGCGCACTCGGTGAGCCGCTCGCCGTACTCACCGCGTCCGAGCCGGGCATCTACGGCCGGTTCGGCTACGGCATCGCGTCCCAGGAGCTCGCCCTGGAGATCGACACGGAACGGGCCGGACTGACGGGACCGGACCACACGGATGGCGTAACGCTGCGGCTGGCCGCGCCCGGCGACGTCCAGGACCGGTGCGAGGCGGTCTACGCCCGGCGGGTGCCCGCCCGGCCCGGGATGCTCGCCCGGTCCCCGGGGTGGGAGCGGCTGCCGCTGCTCGACCCCGAGGCCGGCCGGGCGGGTGCGTCACCGCTGCAGTGCGTGCTGGCCGAGCGGGACGGCGCGACGGCCGGCTACGCGCGCTATGCCCTCAAGCCCGAGTGGGGCCCGCAGGGGGCGGACGGCACGGTCGTCCTGCGCGATCTGGAGGCCCTGGACCCGGAGGCGTCCGCGGCGCTCTGGCGCTTCCTCTTCGGCATCGACCTGACCTCGCGGCTGCGGGTGCGGAGCCGGCCGGTCGACGATCCGCTGCTGCATCTGGTGTCCGACGTCCGGCGCTGCTCGCCGCGGCTCCGCGACGGGCTGCATCTGCGCGTGGTGGACGTGGGCGCGGCCCTGGAGGCCCGGACCTACGCCTGCCCGGTGGACGTCGTACTGGAGATCACCGACGCCTTCTGCCCCTGGAACGAGGGGCGCTGGCGGCTGAGCGGCGACGCCAAGGGCGCCTCCTGCACCCGCACCTCGGACCCGGCCGACCTGTCGCTCTCCGTCCGGGAACTGGGGTCGGCCTATCTGGGCGGCTTCTCGCTGGCCGCGCTGGCGGGCACCGGGCGGGTGCGCGAGCTGCGCCGCGAGACCCTCGGCCAGACGGCGCGCGCGTTCCTCGGCGAGGTCGCGCCCTGGCTGCCGCACGGCTTCTGACCCCGGGGCACGGCGGGTGCCCCGGTACGCACGGCTCCGGGCGGTGCCGGGGCCGGGGCGGCGCAGGCTCCGGCCCACCGGACCGGTCCGGGGCGGGCTCAGCCGGGCTGGCAGCCGGGGCACCAGAAGAGGTTGCGCGCGGCCAGCTCGGCCGTGCGGACCTCGCCGCCGCAGATGTGGCAGGGCATCCCGGTGCGGCGGTAGACGTACACCTCGCCGCCGTGGTCGTCGACGCGGGGCGGGCGGCCCATCGCCTCGGGGGTGTGCTCGGGGCGGACGGTGTCGATCCGGTTGTTCCGCACGCCCTCGCGCATCAGCGTGACCAGATCCGCCCAGATCGCGTCCCATTCGGCACGGGTGAGATCGCGGCCCGCGCGGTAGGGGTCAATGCCGTGCCGGAAGAGGACTTCGGCGCGGTAGACGTTGCCGACGCCCGCGACGACCTTCTGGTCCATCAGCAGGGCGGCGACACTGCTGCGGCTGCGGCTGACGCGCCGCCAGGCGCGCTCCCCGTCGTCGCCCCGCAGCGGGTCCGGTCCGAGCCGGGCGTGTATCGCCCGCTTGTCCCCGTCGGTGAGCAGGGCGCAGGTGGTGGGGCCGCGCAGGTCCGCGTACGCCTCGGTGTCCGCCAGCCGCAGCCGTACGGTCTCGGCGGGTAGTGGCGCCGGGGCGGTGCCGAAGCCGAGTTTGCCGAAGAGGCCGAGGTGGATGTGGATCCAGGTGGAGCCGGGGAAGCCCAGGAAGAGATGCTTTCCGTGGGCCTCGGCGGTCTCCATCACCTGGCCGTCGACCAGGGCGGCGCCGTCGGCGAACTTGCCCTGCGGGCTGGTGGCGCGCACGGCACGGCCGCCGAACCGGGAGAGGTGGTCGGCGGCCAGCCGGTGGATGGTGTGCCCCTCGGGCATGTGCTGCTCGGCCCTCCGCCCGCTCAGTCCTGCCGCGGGTGGTGGGCCGGGATCTCGGGGAGCTTCCCGGTGTTCTCGTAGGCGGTGAGCATGTCGATGCGGCGGGTGTGCCGCTCCTCGCCCGAGTACGGGGTGCTCAGGAAGGTCTCGACGAACTTCACCGCCTCGTCGCGGCTGTGCATCCGGCCGCCGACGCTGATGACGTTGGCGTTGTTGTGCTCCCGGGCCAGCTCGGCCATCTGCTCGCTCCAGACGAGCGCGGCGCGGACGCCCTTGACCTTGTTGGCGGCCATCTGCTCGCCGTTGCCGGAGCCGCCGATGACGATGCCGAGGCTCTCGCTGTCGGCGGCGGTCCGCTCGGCGGCGCGGAGGCAGAACGGCGGGTAGTCGTCCTGGGCGTCGTAGATGTGCGGGCCGCAGTCGACGGGGTCGTGGCCGTTGGCCGTGAGCCACTCCACGAGGTGGTTCTTGAGTTCGAAACCGGCATGATCGGAGCCGAGGTACACGCGCATGGGAAGCAGTGTGGCACGGCCCTCCCGGGGCGTCGCCGAGGGGTGGGCCGAGGGGGTGGCGGCTCCCGCGGGTACGGGGCGGCGGGCGGCCCGGGAACCACGGCGGGAGAACCGCGGGACGGACACGGGTGACGCGGACAAGGGCCGTACGGAGACGGGCCGCACGGGGGAAGCACACGGCTGGCGCACGGCAGTACGGGCGCAGCACGGAGACGGGCCGGGCCCGCGACCGCGCCGAGGCGGTGCGGGCCCGGCCCGTGTCCGTGAGGGGCCGCGGTCAGCCGCGGCGGCCGGCGAGCTTCCAGGCGGCCGGCAGGGCGCCCATGGCGAGGGCGGCCTTCAGGGCGTCCCCGATGAGGAAGGGCACCATGCCGACGGCGAGGGCCTTGCCGAAGGAGAGGTCTGCGGCCAGGGCGAGGTAGGGCACGCCGACCGCGTAGATGATGAGCGAGCCGAGGGCCATGGTGCCCGCGGTGCGCAGCAGGCGGCGGTCGCCGCCGCGCCGGGCCAGTGCGCCGACGACGGTGGCCGCGAGCAGCATGCCCAGGACGTAGCCGAAGGTGGCCGAGCCCGCGCCGCCGGCGAACCACGGCATACCGGCCATGCCGACGAGCGTGTAGAGGGCGAGCGAGAGGAAGCCGCGGCCGGCGCCGAGCGAGGCGCCGACGAGCAGCGCGGCGAAGGTCTGGCCGGTGACCGGGACCGGGGAGCCGGGCACCGGGACGACGAGCTGGGCCGCGGCACCGGTGAGCGCGGCGCCGCCCACGACGAGGGCCGCGTCCCGCAGCCGGGCGCGGGTGGCGGTGGCCGCGGGCAGCAGGTCGGCGAGGACCGCGCCGGGGCGGTGGGTGCGGGTGACGGCGGCAGTGCTCATGTGGGCTCCGCGGAACGAGGACGGCGGGGGACACGGTGACGCTAGCCGACGAGTCAACGATCGTTCACCATGAGCCGTCGACAAAGGCGGGGCGGGAGGCTTGGTAGGTTTCCCATAACGGCCCGGTGGCAGCTGGGCTCCCGGTGAGCGGGCGCGGCGGGGCGCACCCGTGACGCTCGTCACGCGGACCTGCCGGAGAGAGCGGTTCGCGGAGCGGGCCGCCAAGGGGCGGCTGTCGGGCGGAAGATGGGCCGGCACTGTGGGGACCCACCAAAAGACCTCTGCCGCCCGGGTGGGGGCGGCCAGGCCGGACGGTTCCGGGGCGGCGCGGCGGCAGCACGGAGGGTCAATCGGCCGTCCGGATATCGGTACACGGCAAGGGCAAAGTTGTTCTGAGCGGTACGCGCCGGGACACTGAGGCCGCCCGTCCCCCCTCACGTACTGGACACCACGGCTCATGAATCCGACGTCCCCGACGTCCCCGGCATCCCCGCCGCCCCCGGCATCCCCGACGGCCCAGGCTTCCGCGCCCGCCCGCGCCGGGGCGCTCGGGGCCACGGAGCGCGGCACGCCGCTCCCCGGCGGCCTCAAGCAGCGCCATCTCTCGATGATCGCCCTGGGCGGGGTGATCGGCGCGGGCCTGTTCGTCGGCTCGGGCGCCGGTATCGCCGCCGCCGGCCCGTCGATCGTGCTCGCCTACGCGCTCTCCGGCGCGCTGGTGCTGCTGGTGATGCGGATGCTGGGCGAGATGTCCGCGGCGCACCCGGCCTCCGGCTCCTTCTCCGTGCACGCGGAGCGCGCCATCGGCCCCTGGGCGGGCTTCACCGCGGGCTGGATGTTCTGGACACTGCTGTGCGTGGCGGTCGCCGCCGAGGCCATCGGCGCGGCGGCGATCATGACCAGTTGGCTGCCCGGGACCGAGTCCTGGATGTGGGTCGCCGTCTTCATGGCACTGTTCTGCGGCACCAACCTGGCGGCGGTCGGCAACTTCGGCGAACTCGAGTTCTGGTTCGCCGCGCTGAAGGTGTTCGCCATCGCCGCCTTCCTGGTCCTCGGCGTGCTGGCGATCCTGGGCGCGCTCCCGGGCACGGAGGCGCCGGGCACCGCGCACCTCACCGGTGACGGCGGCTGGCTGCCGAACGGCACGGAGGGATTCCTGGTCGGCCTGCTCGCCTCGGTGTTCGCATACGGCGGCCTGGAGACGGTGACCATCGCGGCCGCGGAGTCGGAGCGCCCCCGGCACGGTGTCGCCCGCGCCGTGCGCACGGCGATGTGGCGGATCGCCCTGTTCTACGTCGGCTCCATGGCCGTGATCGTCACTCTCGTTCCCTGGAACGACGCCTCGGTCGTCAAGCCCGGCCCGTATGTGGCCGTGCTGGACTTCCTGGACGTGCCGGCCGCCGCCCAGATCATGAACGCCGTGATCCTCGCGGCACTGCTGTCCGCGATGAACGCCAACATCTACGGCGCCTCCCGCATGGCGTACTCGCTGATCGCCCGGGGCAACGGCCCGGCGGCCCTGGGCCGGGTGTCCGGCGGGGTGCCGCGCCGCGCGGTGCTGGCCTCCTCCGCCTTCGGCTTCCTCGCGGTGCTGTTCAGCTTCTGGTGGCCGGAGACGGTCTTCGTCTGGCTGCTCAACATGGTGGGCGCCGCGGTGCTCGTGGTGTGGGGCTTCATCGCGGCGGCCCAGCTGCGGGGCCGGCGGCGGCTGGAGCGGGAGGCACCGGAACGGCTGACCGTGCGCATGTGGTGGTTCCCGTACCTCACCTGGGTCGCGCTGGCGGGTATCGCGGCCGTCCTGCTGCTGATGCTGCGGGACGGCGGGACGCGGACGCAGCTGTTCTTCACCGGCGGACTGACGCTGCTGCTGGCCGGTACGGGCTACCTGCGGCAGCGGCGGACGGGCCGACGCGGCGTTCCCGCGCCGCGCTGAGCACCCCGGCTCGGCGGACACGACGAGGGCCCACGCGCGCAGCCGGCGCGCGGAGCCCTCGTCGTACGGCCCGGGCCGGCGGGTCAGTCGAAGACCGGCCCCCGGGTGCGGGTCCGCTTGATCTCGTAGAAGCCCGGGGTGGAGGCGACCATCAGCGTGCCGTCCCACAGCTTCGCCGCGGCCTCGCCCTTGGGGGCGGGGGTGACGACCGGTCCGAAGAAGGCACAGGGCTCGCCGTCGGCGCCCGGCACGGCGATCACGGGGGTGCCCACCTCCTCGCCGACCAGTTCGATGCCCTGCTTGTGCGAGGCGCGCAGCTCCGTGTCGTAGGCGTCGGTGTCCGCTGCGTCGACCAGCTCCGCCGGCAGTCCGGCGTCCCGGAGCGCCGCGGCCATGGACTCGCGCGAGACGCCCTCGCCGCCATTGTGGAAGCGGGTGCCGAACGCCGTGTAGAGCGGCCCCAGGACATCGCTGCCGTGCTCCCGCTCGGCCGCGACGGCGACCCGCACCGGGCCCCAGGCCGTCTTCGCCAGCATCTCGCGGTACTCCTCCGGAAGCTCGTCCAGCCGCGGTTCGTTGAGCACCGCCAGGCTCATCACATGCCAGCGCACCTCCACCGGGCGCACCTTCTCGACCTCCAGCATCCAGCGCGAGGTCAGCCAGGCCCACGGGCAGACCGGGTCGAACCAGAAGTCGACGGGCGTCTTCTCGGGTGCGGTCACAGGGGTTCTCCTCATCGAAGGGCTCGGTCCGTCGTGATGTGCTCGGGGTGTTCCCACGGTCAACCACTGGCCCTGTGTGACGCATTCCCACCCGCCGGTGAGCGCGTGACACTATGGCGGCTGTTCGCACTGTGAGACCCGCAGTGTGTAACTCGTGTGAGTGACAGACGAGGCAAAGGAGCCGTCGTGCCCGGTGAGAACCTGACCCGTGACGAAGCCCGAGAACGGGCCGGGCTGCTGACCGCCCACGGGTACGAGGTGGCGCTGGACCTGCGGTCGGCGACGGCCCCCGACGCCCCCGAGCCGCGCACCTTCCGCTCCGTGACCACGATCCGCTTCGGCTGCGCCCGGCCCGGCGCGTCGAGCTTCGCCGACCTGCTGGCCCCGTCCGTCACCTCGGTCGTCCTCAACGGCCGCACGCTGGACCCGGCCGCCGTGTTCGACGGCACGCGGATCGCGCTGGAGGACCTCCGCGAGGAGAACGTCCTCACCGTCGACGCGCAGTGCGCCTACAGCCGCACCGGGGAGGGCATGCACCGCTTCGCCGACCCTGAGGACGGCGAGGTCTACCTCTACACGCAGTACGAGCCCGCCGACGCGCGCCGGGTCCTCACCACCTTCGAACAGCCCGATCTGAAGGCACCGTTCATCTTCACCGTCACCGCGCCCGAGGGCTGGACGGTGCTGAACAACGGCGCGGCCGACGGGGAGCCCGTCCCAGCGGAGGGCGGCGGCGCCGTCTGGCGCTTCCTGCCGACGCGGAGCATCTCGACGTACATCACCGCGGTGGTCGCCGGGCCGTACCACATGGTCCGCGACACCTACCGGCGCACGCTGGACGACGGCAGCGAACTGGTGATCCCGCTCGGCGCCCTCTGCCGCAAGGGGCTCGCCCGCCACTTCGACGCGGACGACATCTTCACCGTCACCAAGCAGGGCCTGGACTTCTTCCACGAGCACTTCGGCTACCCGTACCCGTTCGGCAAGTACGACCAGGCCTTCGTCCCGGAGTACAACCTCGGCGCCATGGAGAACCCGGGCCTGGTCACCTTCCGCGAGGAGTACGTCTTCCGCGGCAAGGTCACCCAGGCCTCGTACGAGAGCCGGGCCAACGTCATCCTGCACGAGATGGCGCACATGTGGTTCGGCGACCTCGTCACCATGGAGTGGTGGGACGACCTGTGGCTCAAGGAGTCCTTCGCCGACTTCATGGGCGCCTTCTCGCTCGTGGAGGCGACCCGCTTCGAGAACGGCTGGATCACCTTCGCCAACCGCCGCAAGGCGTGGGCGTACCGCGCGGACCAGCTGCCCTCCACACACCCCGTCACCGCCGACATCCGCGACCTCCAGGACGCCAAGCTCAACTTCGACGGCATCACCTACGCCAAGGGCGCCTCGGTGCTCAAGCAGCTCGTCGCCTACGCCGGCCGGGACGCCTTCCTGGAGGGCGCCCGCCGCTACTTCCAGCGGCACGCGTACGGCAACACCCGCCTCGAACACCTGCTGTCGGTGCTGGAGGAGACCTCAGGCCGGGACATGGCCGAGTGGTCCCGCGCCTGGCTGCAGACCGCGGGCGTCAACACCCTGACCCCGGACGTCGTCCAGGACGCGGACGGCCGGATCACCGAGTTCGCCGTCCTCCAGGAGGCGGCCCCCTCGCATCCGGAACTGCGCCCGCACCGGGTGGCCATCGGCCTCTACCGGCGCGAGGGCGACGCGATCGTCCGCTTCCACCGCGTTGAGACCGATGTCGCCGGTCCCCGTACGGTCGTCACCGAGCTGGCCGGGGCCGCGCGCCCCGATCTGATCCTCGTCAACGACGACGACCTCACCTACTGCAAGACCCGCTTCGACGCGCACTCCCTCGGCACCCTCCGCGCGCACCTCGGCGACATCACCGACCCGCTGGCCCGCGCGCTGTGCTGGTCGGCGCTGTGGGGTCTCACCCGGGACGGGCTGATGCCCGCCCGCGACTTCCTCGACCTGGTGCTGCGCTTCGCCGGCCGCGAGAGCGACATCGGCGTGCTGCAGATGCTGCACGCCTGGGCGCACTCCGCGCTGGTCCACTACACCGCCCCCGACCGGCGCGAGCAGAGCGGCCGGGCGCTGGCCGAGGGGGCGCTCGGCGAGCTGCGGCTGGCCGAGCCGGGCAGCGGCCACCAGCTGGCCTGGGCGCGGTTCTTCGCACTGACCGCCGGCAGCGCGGCCGATCTGCAGCTGCTGCAGGGCCTGCTGGCGGGCACCGCCAAGATCGACGGTCTGGAGGTGGACCAGGAGCTGCGCTGGGCCTTCCTGGAACCGCTCGCCGCGCACGGGGCCGCCGGGGCGGCCGAGATCAACGCCGAACTGGCGCGCGACGACACCGCCTCCGGCAAGCGCCACCAGACGCGCTGCCTCGCCGCCCGGCCCTCCGGTGAGGTGAAGGAGCGGGCCTGGGCGGACGTGGTGGAGTCGGACACGCTGTCGAACGCCCTGGTCGAGGCCACCATCGCCGGCTTCGACCAGCCCGGTCAGCGGGAACTGCTGGCGCCGTACGTCCCGCGGTACTTCGCCGTGATCGAACAGGTGTGGGAGAAGCGTTCCATCGAGATCGCCATGTCGGTGGTGCGGGGCCTCTTCCCGATGCTGCAGGGCAACCAGGAGACGCTGGACGCCGCGCAGACGTGGCTCGACGAGCACCGGCAGGCGCCGCCCGCGCTGCGGCGGCTGGTGCTGGAGGCGCACGCCGATCTGGCGCGCGCCCTGCGGGCCCAGGACTGCGACCGGGCGGCGGACTACGCGGACTGAGGACGTCCGGGCAGGACGGCGGGCCGCCCGCTCCCCCGGGTGCGGGGACGGGCGGCCCGCCCGTGTGCGGTGGCGGGCGTCCGGGTCAGGACCTCCCGCAGAACTCCGCCTCGACGACGGCCCGTCCGTCACCGGTCCAGTCGCCGTTGACGTTGAAGGCCGCCGCGTGGTCCCCGGTCCGGGTGACACCGGCCCCGGACCCCGAGCCGCGGATGCCGCCGCTGTGTCCCCAGATGGTGACGTCGCAGGAGAGGGTCTGCGGGTAGATGCCCAGACCGTAGTGCTCGATGCCCTCTTCGCCGGTCTCCACGGTGGTCAGCATGGCCTTCAACTGGCGGTCCGGCAGCAGCTTGCCGCGCACCAGCGCCCGGTAGAAGCGGTTCAGATCCCCCGTGGTGGAGATCATCTCCCCGGCCGCTCCGGCGACGGAGGGGTTGAGCTCGGTGACATCGTGGATCTTCTCTACCGGGTCGCCGCCGAGCGGGGAGTAGGCACGGCCGTGCGGGCGGGGCATGTCCGGGTCGGTACCGGGCACCGTGGTGGCCCGCAGCCGGAGCGGGCGGAGGATGCGGCGCTCGATCTCCTCGGCGTACTCCGCGCCGGTCACCCGCTCGATGACCATGCCGGCCAGGATGTAGTTGGTGTTCGAGTAGTTCCAGTCGGTGCCGGGGGCGAAGTCCGGCTCGTGGGCCGTTCCGACCCTCACGAGCTGCTCCGGCGTCCAGGTGTCGTAGCGGTGCTCCAGGAAACCGGGGCCGAAGAGATTCTCGGCGAACGCGGCGTCGGAGGTGTAGTCGAAGAGGCCGCTGGTGTGGTTGAGCAGCTGCCGGACGGTGATCTTCCGGCCGTCGTTGCCGTTGCCGCGCACCACGCCGGGGAGCCACTCCTCGACGGTGTCGTCGAGGTCGATCCGCCGTTCCGACTCCAGTTGGAGGAGGACGGTGGCCACGAAGGTCTTGGTGATGCTGCCGACGCGGAAGCGGTCCTTCGGCAGCCGGGGCCGCTCGGTCTCCAGGTCGGCGACGCCGGAGGAGCCGTTCCAGACCCCGTGGCGGTCGGCGGCCTGGAACAGCACGCCGGGGAGGCCCAGCTCGACTTGGGCGTCCAGGGCCTTCTGCGTCGCCTCGTGGCCGTGCCCGTGTCCGCGGCCCGCGTCCGCCTTCGCCGCCGCTCCGGCCGCCGGGCCGGTCGCGGCCGCGACCGGGGCGCTCAGCGCGCCGGCCGCCAGGGCGGCTGCCGTCAGGGCCGCGACGAGTGTGCCGCGCCGTCTTCCGTCTGAACCTGTCACCATGAGTGTCCCGTTCCCTCCGTTGCCTGCTTCGGTGAACCGTGCCGTGCCGCGCCGGGAAGGACTTCTTCGCCGGCCCGGGAGTTGATCCCGTCGCGGCACTGGGCGCCGGAGGGGCCGGTTCCGGCCGCTCCGCGGCGCGTTCCGGCCAGTGCGGCTTCGGGCTCGGCCTCCGGGAGCCCGGGGCACCTCAGCCCCGGGCGAGGAGCAGTTCGGTGTTGCGGTCGCCCGGCTCGCCCGAGAGCGTGGTGCGCGCGCCGGGGGTGTTGAGGGACAGCTCGCGGTAGAGGGAGGCCAGCCCGGTCTGCGAGAGGTCGGAGTGGTCCGCACGGTACGGAGCGGCCGATTCCACCAGCGTGGTGAAGAGGGAGAGCGTGCCGTCGTGGTTGTCCGTCAGTTCGATCACCCGGGCGAGTTGGGGGAAGTCGACGTGCGAGGCCGTGGAGATCTCCCAGAAGCCCTCGCGCGGGGTGATGTTGTTCTTGTGGCTGTGGCCGTTGATCCAGGCCAGGACGTTGCGGTGGCGGCCGAGCAGGGCGAGCAGTTCCTCGCCGCCGTGCCGCTTCTCGTCCGGCCGGGCCGGGTCGGGTCGCAGATTGCGCATGGTGGAGCCGGTGTGGTGGCTGAAGACCAGGACGTGCTCGTCGCGGTGCTCGGTGAGGGTCCGTTCCAGCCAGCGGAGTTGCGCGGTGCCGAGTGAGCCCTCGTAGTGGCCGCCGTTGTCGGTGCTGTCGAGGCTGATGCCGAGGACGCCGTCGGCGATGCGGAAGGAGTAGTACAGGCGTTCCTCGGCGAGGTTGGCGCTGGTGTAGCCGTGGCCGCGCGGGCCGGGCCCGGTGTGCCAGGGGTCGAGGTGCGCGGTCACGTATTCGAGCGGCGTGAAGGGGGCGCGGCGCTCGTCGGGGGTGACCCGGCGCATGGCGCGGGTGCGGGAGCGCAGCAGCTCCTCGAAGCGGCGGCCCTCCGGGTCGCCGGCCTTCCTGACGTTGGCCCAGAGGGCGGCGCCCTCCGCCGGTGACAGCCTCTCCAGCTTGCGGCCGCCGACGGCGAACTCGGCGAAGAAGCCGCCGCGGGCGTAGGCGCCGCCGGGCAGGGTGTCGTGGTTGCCGACCGTGGAGTACCAGGGCATGCGCAGCCCGGGGCTGCGGACCTCGCGGATCGCCGCGTCGAGGAAGCCGTCGATCCGGGGGAAGCCGAGCTGCTTGTCGCCGTCGCGCAGGGCGTCCTCCGGCTGCCAGTAGAGCGGCAGGCCGCTGTTCTGCACGCCCTCGTAGCGGCGGTCGTCGCCGGTGTTGGGGATGATCCGGCCGCCGCTCATGGCGGTGAGGAACCACTGCAGTTCGGCGCGGGAGTTGTTGTCGGTGTTGTCACCGGTGGTCATGGCGAAGGCGAGCGGGCTGCCGGTGGCGGGGCCGCCGGGCAGCGCGTTGACGCGTTCGATCAGCGAGACGGTGCCGGCGACGGAGAGCGCCTCCTGCGGGCGCCAGGCGCTGGCGGTCGAGGCGCGCAGGTACTCGTAGCGCAGCGGGTGCTGGACGTCGACGATGTGCAGGTCCGTGAACTGGACGAAGCAGGCGAGCGCGGTGCGCCGGTCCGCTCTGCCCTTCCGGGCGGACGCCAGTTCGGAGCGGATGAGGCGGGGCCAGCCGGGGCCCTCCCCGAGCCGCCGGTAGCCCGTGGCGCCGCGCGGGGTGGCCACCGTGTCGAGCGTGGTGCCCTGCCGGGAGGAGGTGGTGCGGGCGCGGTCCGGCGGTGCGGTGGACGGCCCGGTGGCGGGCCCGGCGGAGCGGGTGCGGGGCGGCGCGGTGGCGGCCTCCGCCGGTCCGCTCCCGGATCCGAGAGCCGCGCCGAGGCCGGCGGAGACGCCGACGGCGCCGACGGTGGCGAGCAGGGCACGGCGGTGGAGGGCTGCGGAGTCGGTCGTTCCGATGCGGGACATGGGGGCTCCCCGAGTGCTGCGCGCGGACACGGCGGAAGCGGGGGCGCGCCCCCGCTCCCTCGGATGCTTGGCATCGGGGGTGGCCTGTGTTTGAACGAGGCCGGAACGTCCGGCGCCCATCGCCGCACATCGATCACCGGTACGGGAAGCGGTCATCCGGGCCCGGCCCGCGGGTTCCCCGCCGCTCACCCGGCGTTCACCCGGGCGGCCGGCCCGTGCCGGGGAGCGGACGGCAGCACGACGGCGGGGCGGCGGGGGAAGCCGCGGCGGCGCCCGGCGGCAGCGTCCGGCAGCGGCACTCGGGGGCGTACGGCGGACGGCGGAAGGACGGCCGGCGTGGAACGGCGGCCTCCGGGGCGGTCGCCGAAGGGCGTTCACCCGGCTTTCAACAAACTTCCGCCACCGGCGAATTGGGGCTTCGGACCCGCTTCGCCCCCGAATGAACAGTGGCGGAAATACGCCACCGTCCGCTCAGCGGGCGCTCAACCCTCCCCAAACTCTTCGTACTTACATATAAGTGCGGTCATCCGGATCCGATTTCCGAACAAGGGTGGCCATGCCTTCTTCTCCCATACCCGAGCCGCCGTCCGGCCCGAGACGCGCGGCCCGCGCGGCGATCACCGCGGGCCTGGTGGCCGCGCTCGCCGCGGCCGGCCCCGTCCCGGCCTTCGCCGCGGACGGCGGCCCCGGCTCCTCCCCCGCCCCGGCGAAGTCCGCCGGGGACAAGCTCGGCTCCGCCGACGCCGAACTGCTCGCCGAGGCCAAGTCCGACGGCGACAAGAACGTCACGATGATGCTCGCCACCGCCCCCGGCGCGACCGAGCAGGCCGTGGACGAACTGGAGTCCGTCAAGGGCGCCTCCGTCGGCAGCACCTACGACAAGCTCGGCTATGTGCGGGCCACCGTGCCCACCGGCCGCGCCGACGCCGCCATCGCCAAGGCCGCGAAGCTCTCCTCCGTGCACGGCATCGACCTCCGCCAGGAGATACAGCTGCCGGACCCGACGCCGAAGGGCGACCGCGCGAAGGGCGCCAGGACCGGCCCCACGGGCTCGTACGACGGCCCGGACGAGAACACCCCGGCGAAGAACCCGTACCAGCCGTCCCACGAGACCGGCGCCGTCGACTTCGTGAAGAAGAACCCGAAGGCGGACGGCCGGGGCATCACCATCGGCATCCTCGACTCCGGGGTGGACCTCGGGCACTCCGCCCTGCAGAAGACCACCACCGGCGAGCGCAAGATCACCGACTGGGTGACGGCGACCGACCCGATCGTGGACGGCGACGGCACCTGGCGCCCCATGGTCCAGGACGTCTCCGGGCCGATCTTCACCTACGCCGGCCGCACCTGGACCGCGCCCGAGGGCTCGTACCGCGTCAGCCGCTTCGCCGAGTCCGCCACCACCGGCGGCGACATGGCGGGCGACCTCAACCGGGACGGCGACACCACCGACACCTGGGGCCTGCTGTACGACCCGGCCGCCGGCACCGTCCGCGTCGACCTCGACGACGACGGCGACTTCGGCGACCAGGAGGCGATGAAGCCGTACAAGGACGGCTTCCACGTCGGCTACTTCGGCACCGACGACCCGGACACGGCGATCGCCGAGCGGATCCCCTTCGTGGTGGAGATCCGCAAGGACGTGCCGATGGACCCGTACGGCGGCGACTGGACCGGCAAGACGGCCGACTTCGTCAACATCGGCGTCGTCGAGGGCTCCCACGGCACGCACGTCGCGGGCATCACCGCCGCCAACGGCCTCTTCGGCGGGAAGATGGACGGCGCGGCCCCCGGCGCGAAGCTCGTCTCCTCGCGCGCCTGCACCTGGTCCGGCGGCTGCACCAACGTCGCGCTCACCGAGGGCATGATCGATCTCGTCGTCAACCGCGGCGTCGACATCGTCAACATGTCCATCGGCGGACTGCCCCCGCTGAACGACGGCAACAACGCCCGTTCCGAGCTCTACACCCGGCTCATCGACACCTACGGCGTCCAGCTCGTCATCTCCGCCGGCAACAGCGGTCCCGGCGCCAACACCATCGGCGACCCCTCGCTCGCCGACAAGGTGATCAGCGTCGGCGCCTCCGCCTCCCGGGAGACCTGGGCGGCCAACTACGGCTCCGTCATGCGGACCCGCTACTCGATGATGCCGTTCTCCTCCCGCGGCCCGCGCGAGGACGGCGGCTTCACCCCGACCCTCGCCGCGCCCGGGGCCTCCATCAACACCGTCCCGAGCTGGCAGCCCGGCCAGCCGGTCGCCGAGGCCGGCTACGAGCTGCCGCCCGGCTACGGGATGCTGCAGGGCACGTCGATGGCCTCCCCGCAGGCCGCCGGCGCCTCCGCGCTGCTGCTCTCCGCCGCGAAGCAGAAGAAGATCGACCTCACCCCGGCGAAGCTGCGCACCGCGCTGACCAGCACGGCCCACCGCATCAGGGGCTTCCAGGCGTACGAGCAGGGCGCCGGGCTCATGGACGTGGTGGACGCCTGGTCCGCGATCCGCAACGGCGTGAGCGCCCACACGTACACGGTCTCCGCCCCGGTGGACACCGTGCTCTCCGGCTACCTGAAGACCCCGCACCGCGGCACCGGCGTCTACGACCGCGAGGGCGGCCTCAAGACCGGCAAGTCCCGGACGTACGACGTGACCGTCACCCGCACCAGCGGTCCGGACCGGCCCGTCCGGCACGAGCTGAACTGGGCGAACAACGACGGCACCTTCTCCCTCGTGGGCTACGACACCGTCAACCTGCCGCTGGACAAGCCGGTCACCGTCAAGGTCCGGGCCAAGGCCCGCAGCGCCGGCTTCCACAGCGCCGTCCTGGAGCTCGACGACCGGCGCACCAGGGGCACCGACCAGCAGATCATGACGAGCGTCGTGGTCGCCGACGAGCTGGCCGCCCCGTCGTACGCGGTGAAGAAGTCCGGCAAGGCCGAGCGGAACCGGAACACCTCGTACTTCGTCACCGTGCCGGAGGGCGCCAAGAGCCTCGAGGTCCGGATGGACGGGCTGAAGGACGGCAGCCAGACCCGGTGGATCGCCATCAACCCGTACGGTGTGCCGGTCGACCCGACCAGCACGATCTACTGCTACCCGGACTACAGCAGCCCCAACAACACCTGTGACCCGTCGCGGCGCGGCTACGCCGACCCGATGCCGGGCGTGTGGGAGATCGAGGTCGAGTCGCGGCGCACCTCGCCGCTGCTGTACAACCCGTACACGGTGACGGCGACGGCGCTCGGCACCGTCTTCGACCCGGCCGTGCGGACCATCGAGGAGGCCGAGACCGGCACCCCGGCCTCGGTGGACTGGAAGGTCACCAACGGCTTCGGCGCCATCGACGGCAAGCTGCGGGGCGGCGAGCTGGGCTCGGCCAAGAGCGCGCGCCCGTCCATCGGCGACGGCGCCTCGCAAGAGACCACCGTCGAGGTCCCCGAGGGCGTCTCCCGGCTGGACGTGACCATCGGCTCACCCTCCGACACCGGTGCCGACCTGGACCTCTCGGTCTACAAGGACGGCGCGCTCGTGGACTACGACGCGGACGGCGACTCCGAGGAGTCGGTGACGCTGACCGAGCCCGCGGCCGGCACCTACACCGTGGTGGTGGACGGCTACTCGGTGCCCGCGGGCACCACCGAGTACGACTACCTCGATGTGTTCTACGCCTCCTCGCTCGGCGAGGTGACCGTGGACGAATCGACGGTCGTGAAGCTCGGCAACGGCGCATCCGCGCAGGTGGGAGCCGAGGTCGTGGTGAACGGCGCGGCTCCGGAGGGCCGTGAGTTCTTCGGCGAGGTCAGCCTGCTGAACGCCCACGGCACGGTCACCGGCAAGGGCAGCGTCAAGATCGAAAAGGTCCTTCCGTAGCGGCCTGAGACACTGGACGGCGGGGCGGGCGCTCTCGGAGCACCCGCCCCGCCGGCAGTACGGCACCAAGGCAGCAGCACAGGAAGGCGTCCCATGAGGATCGGAATCGTCGGAGCCACCGGACAGGTCGGCGGCGTGATGCGGAAGATGCTGGCCGAACGCTCGTTCCCGGTGGAACGGCTGCGGCTCTTCGCATCGGCCCGCTCGGCCGGGAAGACCCTGGACTGGCAGGGCGAGCAGATCACCGTCGAGGACGCGACCACGGCCGACTACTCCGGTCTGGACGTGGTGCTCTTCTCCGCGGGCGGCGCCACCTCGCGCGCCCTGGCGGAGAAGGTCGCCTCCGCCGGCCCCGTGGTGATCGACAACTCCTCCGCCTGGCGGCTGGACCCCGATGTCCCGCTGGTCGTCGCCGAGGTCAACCCGCACGCCGCCATGCGGCGCCCCAAGGGGATCATCGCCAACCCGAACTGCACCACCATGGCGGCCATGCCCGTGCTGCGCCCGCTGCACGCCGAGGCCGGGCTGTCCTCCCTCGTCGTCTCGACGTACCAGGCGGTGTCCGGCAGCGGCCTGGGCGGGGTCCAGGAGCTGGACGAGCAGATCCGCGAGGCGGCGGGGTCGGCGACCGCGCTGACCCACGACGGTGCGGCCGTGAAGTTCCCCGAGCCGCAGAAGTACGTGCGGCCGATCGCCTTCAACGTGCTGCCGATGGCCGGGTCGGTCGTGGACGACGGGTCCGCCGAGACCGACGAGGAGCAGAAGCTCCGCAACGAGAGCCGGAAGATCCTGGAGATCCCCGGGCTGAAGGTCTCCGGCACCTGCGTCCGGGTGCCCGTCTTCACCGGCCACTCGCTCCAGATCAACGCCCGCTTCGAACGCCCGATCAGCCCGGAGCGCGCCAAGGAGCTCCTCGCGGGCGCCCCCGGTGTGACCCTGTCGGACATCCCCACCCCGCTGCAGGCCGCCGGCCAGGACCCGACCTTCGTCGGCCGCATCCGCGCGGACGAGACGGTGGAGCACGGGCTGGCGCTCTTCTGCTCCAGCGACAACCTGCGCAAGGGCGCGGCCCTCAACGCCGTCCAGATCGCCGAACTGGTGGTCGCCCAGGCGGGCTGATCCCGGCGGGCTGATCCCGGACAGCCGGTCCCGGTCCGTTATGGGCCGGGACCGGTCTCTTCCGTGCCGGTCCGGTCCGTTCCGGGCACCGGGACCGTCCTTCCGCGCCGGCCCCGGGAACCCGCCGGAACCGGGCCCGGCGGCTCCGCAAAACCTGCTGCGATCATGGGGTCCCCCCGTGCGAGGATGGCCGTTCCGTCCGACGAATGGGAGATGCCTACCGTGCCTGGCACGAACCTCACACGGGAGGAGGCGCAGCAGCGGGCGCGCCTTCTGACCACCCACGGTTACGAGATCGAGCTGGACCTGAGCAACGCGCAGGAGCCGGAGGGGGGCACCTTCCGGTCGGTCACCACGGTCCGCTTCGACGCGGCCGAGGAGGGGGCCTCCACCTTCATCGACCTGGTGGCGCCGGCGGTGCGCGAGGTGGTGCTGAACGGCACGGCGCTCGACCCGGCGGAGGTCTTCGCCGACTCGCGGATCGCGCTGCCGTCCCTGGCGGCCGGGCCGAACGAGCTGCGGGTGGTCGCCGACTGCGCGTACACCAACACGGGTGAGGGCCTGCACCGCTTCGTCGACCCGGTGGACCAGCAGGCGTATCTCTACACCCAGTTCGAGGTGCCGGACGCCCGGCGGGTCTTCGCCTGTTTCGAACAGCCGGACCTCAAGGGCACTTTCACGTTCACCGTGACGGCGCCCGAGGGGTGGACGGTCATCTCGGGCGCCCCGCTCGCGGACGGCGCGGAGAAGCCGGCGGACGGCGTCTGGCGGTTCGCCCCGACCCCGCCGCTCTCCACCTACGTGACCGCGCTGATCGCGGGCCCGTACCACAGCGTGCACAGCACCTGGGAGGGCGAGGGCCGCTCGGTGCCGCTGGGCGTCTACTGCCGTCCCTCCCTGGCCGAGCACCTGGACGCGGACGCGATCTTCGCGGTCACCCGGCAGGGCTTCGACTGGTTCCAGGAGAAGTTCGACTACCCGTACCCGTTCGAGAAGTACGACCAGCTGTTCGTCCCGGAGTTCAACGCGGGCGCGATGGAGAACGCCGGCGCCGTCACCATCCGCGACCAGTACGTCTTCCGGTCCAAGGTGACCGACGCGGCGTACGAGACGCGCGCCGAGACCATCCTCCACGAGCTGGCCCACATGTGGTTCGGCGACCTGGTCACCATGGAGTGGTGGAACGACCTCTGGCTGAACGAGTCGTTCGCCACCTACACCTCCATCGCCTGCCAGGCGCACGCCCCCGGCTCGAAGTGGCCGCACTCCTGGACCACCTTCGCCAACTCCATGAAGACCTGGGCCTACCGGCAGGACCAGCTGCCGTCCACCCACCCGATCATGGCGGAGATCCGGGACCTCGACGACGTCCTGGTCAACTTCGACGGCATCACGTACGCCAAGGGCGCATCGGTGCTCAAGCAGCTCGTCGCCTATGTCGGCATGGACGCGTTCTTCCGCGGCGTGCAGACGTACTTCAAGCGGCACGAGTGGGGCAACACCCGCCTCTCCGACCTGCTGGGCGCGCTGGAGGAGACCTCCGGCCGCGATCTGGGGGCCTGGTCGCAGGCGTGGCTGCAGACGGCGGGCATCAACGTCCTGCGGCCGGAGATCGCGGGCGACGGCTCCACGATCACCTCCTTCGCCGTACGGCAGGAGGCCCCGGCGCTGCCGCTGGGCGCCAAGGCCTCCGTCTCCGGCGAGGCGGGCCCGCCGCTGGGCACGCTGCGGCCGCACCGGATCGCCATCGGCTGCTACGAGCTGCGGGACGGCAAGCTGGTCCGCACCGAGCGGATCGAACTGGACATCGACGGCGAGCTGACCGAGGTGCCGCAGCTGGCGGGGAAGAAGCGCCCCGCCGTGATCCTCCTCAACGACGACGACCTGTCGTACGCCAAGGTGCGGCTCGACCCCGAGTCGCTGGCCGCGGTCACCCAGCACCTCGGCGACTTCACCGAGTCGCTGCCGCGGGCCCTGTGCTGGGCCTCGGCCTGGGACATGACCCGGGACGGCGAGCTGGCCACCCGCGACTACCTGGAACTGGTCCTCTCCGGGATCGGCAAGGAGTCGGACATCGGCGTCGTCCAGTCGCTGCACCGGCAGGTGAAGCTGGCCCTGGCGCTGTACGCGGCGCCGTCCTGGCGCGAGCTGGGCCTGGCGCGCTGGAGCGAGGCGGCCCTGGAGCACCTGCGGGCGGCCGAGCCGGGCAGCGACCACCAGCTCGCCTGGGCCCGCGCCTTCGCCGCCACCGCCCGTACGGAGCCCCAGCTCGACCTGGTGCAGGGGCTGCTCGACGGAACGGAGACGATCGGGGGCCTCGCCGTCGACACCGAGCTGCGCTGGACGCTGCTGGGGCGGCTGGTGGCCACCGGCCGGGCGGACGAGCCGGAGATCGCGGCCGAGCTGGAGCGCGACCGCACCTCGGCGGGCGAGCTGCACGCGGCGGCCGCGCGGGCGGCCCGGCCGGCGGAGGAGGCCAAGGCGGAGGCGTGGGCCTCGGTGGTCGAGTCGGACAAGCTGCCGAACGCGCAGCAGGAGGCCGTCATCGGCGGCTTCGTCCAGACGGACCAGCAGGAGCTGCTCGCCCCGTACGCGGCCAAGTACTTCGCCGCGGTGAAGGACGTCTGGGAGTCGCGCAGCCACGAGATGGCGCAGCAGATCGCGGTCGGTCTCTACCCGGCGCTCCAGGTCTCCCGGGAGACGCTGGACGCCACGGACGCCTGGCTGGAGTCGGCGGAGCCCTCGCCGGCCCTGCGCCGGCTGGTCACCGAGTCCCGGGCCGGGGTCGAGCGGGCGCTCAAGGCACAGGCGGCGGACGCGGCCGCCGCTGTCTGAGCCGGCCGGTCAACCGGCGTCCGGCACCCGAGGGCGCTTCCGCCGGCACCCGGCGGGCACTCCCGCGGCACGAAGAGCGGCGGGCCCGGGCGTACGTCACGGACGTACGCCCGGGCCCGCCGTTCCGCGTTCGCGGCTGCGGCTGCGGCTGCGGCTGCGGACGCAAGGCGGCCCCCGGACCAGGGTCGGTTCCGGGGGCGGCGCGCGCCGGGGCGCGCGGAGTGCGGCGGCTCAGACCTGCCGCTTCTCCTGCTTGCGCGACTTGTCCAGCACCATCACCAGTCCGGCGATGACGAGGAAGGAGAGGACCGGGAGGGCGACGTAGAGACCCAGGGTCTCGCCAACGCTCAGGCCCGGCCCCGGGTCGTCACCGGCGTCGCGAATCAGTGCGAACGCGGGGGACGACATCAGCAGCATCATCAGCGTCGAACCGGCCATGACGGCACCGGTGCGCAGCACGTTCTTGTTGTCCACGGTGCCAACGTAGCGAACGCCCGGCGGACCCGCGCGGCCGGGGTGCCCCTCACGGCCGTCCGGCGGCCCCCGCCCCGTCCGCCGGGGACGCGGCCAGCTGCCCGGCGAGATCGGTCATCAGGGCGTGCAGGCGCGGTGAAGCCGCGAGGTGTTCCAGGGTGACCGGGCGGCCGGCGGCGTCGGCGACGGGCAGCCGCCAGTTGGGGTACGCGTCCCAGGTCCCGGGCAGGTTCTGCGGGCGCCGGTCGCCGACGCAGTCCGGCAGCCAGACGCCGACCATGCGCGCCGGGGTCCGGCAGAGGAAGCGGTAGACGGCGCGGACCGCCTCCTCCTCGTCGCCCCGCCCCCCGGCCAGCAGGCCCAGTTCGCTGAGCACCGCCAGCCACTCGGCGGTCTCCACCGCGTCCTCGGCCTGTTCCTCGGCGAGCGGGCGGGTCAGCAGGCCCAGCCGGTGCCGCAGTTCGACGTGCTCGCCGGTCAGCCGGGCGGCGGTGCTCGGCAGGTCGTGGGTGGTGGCGGTGGCCAGGCAGCCCGCCCGCCAGCGTTCGGGCGGCAGCGGTCGCGGCCGCTGCCGGACGGCGGCGTCGGGGGCCGCGGTGCCGGCGGGGGCCGGGGAGGCCCCGGTACCGGCGGCGGGCGCCTGGGCGTCCCGCTCCTCGTAATCGCGTTCGAACCAGAGCACCGATGTGCCGAGCACCCCGCGCTCCGCGAGGGCGTCCCGCATCCCCGGCTCCACCGTGCCCAGGTCCTCCCCGACGACGGCAGCCCCGGCCCGGTGCGCCTCCAGGGCGAGCACGCCGAGCATGGCCTCGGTGTCGTAGCGGACATAGGCGCCCTCGGTCGGCCGGCGGCCCTCGGGGACCCACCAGAGCCGGGAGAGGCCCATGACGTGGTCGATGCGGAGCGCGCCCGCGTGCCGCAGCAGCCCCCGCAGCAGCCCCCGGTACGGGGCGTAGCCGGTGGCGGCGAGGGCGTCGGGGCGCCAGGGCGGCAGGCCCCAGTCCTGCCCGTGCGGGTTGAAGGCGTCGGGGGGCGCGCCGACGGACATCCCGGTGGCGTAGACGTCCTGCCGCGCCCAGACGTCGGCGCCGGAGGGGTGGACGCCGACCGCGAGGTCGTGCACCAGTCCGATGGGCATGCCGGCGTCGACGGCGGAGCGCTGCGCGGTGCCGAGCTGGCTGTCGGTGAGCCAGGCGAGCCAGCAGTGGAAGTCGACGCGGTCCAGGATCTCGCCGCGGGCTCGGGCGGCCTGCGGGGAGCGGGGGTCGCTCAGCCCGCCGGGCCACTGCCGCCAGTCGGGGCCGTGGATCTCGGCGAGGGCGCACCAGGTGGCGTGGTCGTCGAGGGCCTGTCCCTGTTCGGCGAGGAAGGCGCAGTAGGCGGCGCGGCGGCCGGGACCGAGCGGCACCGTGCGCACGAGTTCGAGCGCTTCCCGCTTGAGCCGCCAGACGGCGTCGCGGTCGATGAGCGCTCCCCGGCGCAGGACCCCCTCCCGCAGCGCCTCGGCGCGGGCGGCGACGGCGGCGGCGCGCTCGCGCTCCGGGGCGGGCAGCCGGACGTACTCGGGGATGTCCTCGACGCGTAGATGCACCGGGTCGGGGAAGCGGCGGGAGGAGGGCCGGTACGGCGAAGGGTCGGTGGGGTCGCCGGGTACGGCGGCGTGGAGCGGGTTGAGCTGGAGGAACCCGGTGCCGAGTTCCCGGCCGGACCAGGCCGCGAGTTCGGCCAGGTCGCCGAGGTCGCCCATGCCCCAGGAGCGGGACGAGAGCAGGGAGTAGAGCTGTACGAGAAAGCCGTGGGTGCGGCCGGGCGGTTCGGGCATCCGTTCGGGCGCGACGATCAGGACGGCCCGGCCGGACCGGCCGCCGGGTGCCTCCGCGTGAAGCGTGTGGCAGCCGGTCGGCAGGGTCACGGCCGGGCCGGGGTCCCAGTCCAGGGTCTGACCGGTCTCGGTGCGGACGCGCAGGGCCGCGTCCTCCGGCAGGCCGGGCAGCGTTCCGGGCCGCGGCGGCCGGCCCGTCGTCACGACGACGGACGGCGGCAGCAGCCGTTCACGCTCGGCCCGTTCCCGCCGGTCCAGGGCGGCGCGCACGGACTGCGGGGTCGAGGCGTCGACTCCCAGTGCCGCCAGCACGGCGACAACGGTGTCCTCGGGGACCCGGAGCGTACGGCCCGGGGAGGGCTCGTACGACGTCGCGACCCCGTGCAGCGCTGCGAGCCGCGCACGGCCCATTCAGACCTCCGTGCACTCCAGACCGGCGCCCATGCCGGTGGCCGTGGGTTCACTGGTCAGCGGAAGTTCGGTGGCGAGCGCGGGCTCGCTGGTGAGGGGGGTGCTGTCGGGCAGCGGTGGTTCGCTGGTGAGCGGGGGCTCGGAGTATTCGCCGGAGCTGGCGCCGTCGAGACCCGAGTCGATGTCCGTCAGTCCGTCGAGGTCCAGCGGATTGAACGGTTCGACCGGGTCGCCGGGTTTGGAGAGGGTCGAGAGGAGAAGAGCGGATGTGGCCACCTGGGCCTCCGTAGATCGTGGTCGGTACGACACAGCAGCCCTACCCCGCTGGAGCCGGGCCAGACCCAAACGCGGGGCGAACGTGGCTCTCGTCACAATCGCTCCCCGGTGGGTTGATTTCGCGGCCGGACAGCGCTTCCGGCGCAGGGCTTGAAGCCGAAAGGGTAGTCAAGGCGGCGGATTTATTGCGAGAGAAACAAGGGGGGCAGTGGCGGAGTCAACGAAAAAACCGGGACACGACGGGACGAATCCCCCGGGGGGGCTCACCAGACGCGGGGCCGCGGACCCCAGCCCCACGGCCCCGGACGGGGCGCCACGGCCGCCTCGACCTGCGCGGCCAGCGCCAGCAGCGGCCCCTCGGCCCCGTGCGCGGCGCCGAGCATCATCCCGACGGGCAGCCCGTCCTCCGTCCATTCCACGGGCAGGGAGACCGCGGGCAGCCCGGCGATGTTCCAGGGCCCGGTGAACGGGGTGAACGCCACCTGGGCGGCGAAATCGGCCGCCGGGTCGTCGTCGTTCCGCAGCGCCCCCACGGGCGCCGGCAGCTGCGCGAGCGTGGGGGTGAGCACGGCGTCGCACCGGGCGACGGCCCCGGCCAGCCGCCGCCCGACCCGCTGCATGGACTCCAGGGCCCGCGCGTAGTCCAGGCCGGTGGCGGCCCGGCCGCGCTCCCGCAGCCAGCGCGTGAGCGGCAGCAGCTCCTCCTCCCGCTCCGGGGGGACGGGCGCGAGCGCGGACATCACCGCCCAGACGGGCGTGAAGGTGTCCCGGTCGCCCGGCCGCAGCGGCTGCTCCACGTCCACGACCTCGTGCCCCAGTCCGGCCAGGAGCGCGGAGGTCCTCTCGTAGGCGGCGAGCACCTCCGGCGCGACGGTGACGCCGGGCACGTCCGGACGGGCCCAGCGGCCGATCCGCAGCCGGCCGGGCGTCCGGTCGCACCAGCGGAGGAAGGGCGTCCCGGGCGCGGCGAGCGGCACCGGGTCCCCGGGCGCCGGGGCCGCCATCACGTCGAGCAGCGCGGCGGCGTCCCGGACGGTGCGGGCGAGGGGCCCGGCGGTCGCCAGTCCGCTGATGTCGCCGCCGGGGGCGGGGCTGACCCGGCCCCGGCTCGGCTTGACGCCGACGATGCCGCAGCAGCTCGCGGGGATGCGGATGGAGCCGCCGCCGTCGCTGCCCTGCGCGGCGGGCGCCAGCCCGGCGGCCACGGCGGCCGCGGCGCCCCCGCTGGAGCCCCCCGCGCCCCGCGACGGGTCGTGCGGCGAGCGGGCGGGCGGGCCGACCCGGCCCTCGGTGTAGGCGGGCAGCCCGAACTCGGGGGTGTTGGTCTTGCCGAGCAGAACGGTGCCGGCTTCCCGGAGCAGCGCGACGAGCCGCGGTTCCTCGCCTTCCGGGGCGGTGTGCCCGGCGAAGACGGCGGAGCCGTAGGTGCAGCGGACGCCCGGCACGGCGTCGAGGTCCTTGACCGGCAGCGGCACCCCCAGCAGCGGCGGCAGCCCGGCATCGCCGCGCGGACCGCCGCCGTGCGTGCCGCCCGCGGTGCCGCCGCCCGCCGCGTGCCGCGCGAGGAGGCGCTCGGCCCGCCGCGCGCCGTCCAGGGCTCGGTCGGCGGTGACGGTGAGGTAGGCGCCGACGGAAGCGTCCAGACGTTCGACGCGGCGCAGGTAGTGCTCGGCGAGTTCGACCGGGGACAGCTCTCCGTCCCGCACGGCAGCGGCCTGTTCGAGCATCGTCAACTCATGGGGATCCGCCATCCGCCCACTCTAGGACCGGCACGCACTCCGGGACCGGCACGGCGGCGGCTCCCGGACACCACCCGGCGGAAGCCCTCGTATACCCGTTCGCCCCCCGCCAACACCCCTGCCATACCTCGCCAATCGGGACATGCGGGGCCCGAACGTTGACACTTCTCCCGGGGCGGTGGTGGGCTCGGTTCCGGTTGCCCGGGGTTCCGCCCCGGCAGGGGCGGGCGGCCGGCAGGTCTGGACAGGGCGAGGAGACAACCGTGCAGTTCCGGCTCACCGGCCCGCTCGGGGGCGGCACAGACGACGGACGGGGCGATTCACGGCCGGCGGACGGGCCCGCCGGACCGGGCCGGCGGAGCGCCGGGCTGCGCCCCCGCGTCGCCGGGGCCACCGCGCTGGCCGCCGCGATGATCGGCGGGCTCGTCGGAACGGCGCCCTCCGCGGCGGCGGCGCCCTCCCCCGCGGGCGACTCGGCCTCCACGGCCGAGGAGCGCAAGGGCGACACCTCCGTACCGTCCGTCTGGCCCCGTCCGCAGGATCTGCGCGCCCAGGGGAAGCCCGTCCACGTGACCGAGCAGGTCGCACTGGTGTCCGACGGCGACGCGGACCCGTACGCGCTCGACGCGCTGCGCGCCCTGCTGCGCTCGGCCGGCGCCCGCAGGGTGCTCGACGTCCGCCCCGGCGGCGAACTGCCGCACGGCGCCCTGGTGGTGCGGGCGGACGCGCCGGGCGCGGCGGAGGCACTGCGCGCCCTGCGCGCACCGTCGGCCGGTGATCTGCCGTCCGGCGGCTACCGGCTGGCCGTCGGCCGGACCGGCGGGCGGGACACCGTCGCCCTCACCGGCCGGGGCGGCGACGGTCTCTTCCACGCCGTGCAGACACTGCGTCAGCTCGTCGTTGAGTCCGGCGACCGTGACGATGACAGCCGCGGCGGCAGCGACAGCGGTACGGCGGACCGGGCCGGCCGCTCCTTCGCCGGTGCCGTCGTCCGCGACTGGCCGGGCACCGCCGTGCGCGGCGTCACCGAGAGCTTCTACGGCACCCCCTGGACCCGGGAACAGCGGCTGGACCACCTCGACTTCCTGGGCCGCACCAAGCAGAACCACTACCTCTACGCGGCCGGCGACGACCCGTACCGGCAGAGCCGCTGGCGCGACCCGTACCCGGCCGGGCAGCGCGGCGAGTTCCGCGCGCTCGCCGAACGGGCCCGCGCCAACCATGTGACGCTCGGCTGGGCGGTCTCCCCCGGCCAGGCCCTCTGCTTCTCCTCCGACGACGACCTCAGGGCGCTCACCCGCAAGATCGACGCCATGTGGGCGCTGGGCGTCCGCGCGTTCCAGCTCCAGTTCCAGGACGTGAGCTACAGCGAGTGGCACTGCGACGCGGACGCCGAGCGGTTCGGCTCCGGCCCGGAGGCCGCCGCCGGGGCGCAGGCCCGCGTCGCCAACGCCGTCGCGGAGCATCTCGCCGACCGCCACCCCGGCGCCGCCCCGCTGTCGGTGATGCCCACCGAGTACTACCAGGACGGCACCACCGCCTACCGCAGCGCTCTCGCGGGAGCGCTCCGCCGGGAGGTGGAGGTCGCCTGGACGGGCGTCGGCGTCGTGCCGAAGAAGATCACCGGCGGTCAGCTGGCGGACGCCCGCGAGGCCTTCGGCCACCCCCTCGTCACCGTGGACAACTACCCGGTCAACGACTTCGCGCAGGACCGGCTCTTCCTCGGCCCGTACCGGGGCCGGGAGCCGGGCGTCGCCGTCGGCTCCTCCGCCCTGCTGGCCAACGCCATGGCACAGCCGACCGCCTCCCGCCTCCCGCTCTTCACGGCGGCCGACTTCTCCTGGAACCCGCGCGGCTACCGGCCGCAGGAGTCCTGGCAGGCGGCCGTCGACGCCCTCGCGGGCCCGGACGCCCGGTCCCGCCGGGCGCTGGGCGTCCTGGCGGCCCACGGCGCCTCCTCCGGGCTGGGCGGCAAGGAGTCGGCGTATCTGCGGCCCCTGATCGACGCGCTGTGGACGGCCCACAGCCGCGGCGACCGCGAGGAGCTGGAGACCGCGGCCGAACGGCTGAGCGAGGCCTTCCGTGTCATGCGCCGGGCGCCGGAGCAGCTTTCCGGGCCGGCCGGCGAGGAACTGGCGGCGGACCGCGAGGCCGGTCCGTGGCTGGCGCAGCTCGCGCGGTACGGCCGTGCGGGCGAGCGCGCCGTGGAGATGCTGCTCGCACAGGCGCGCGGAAACGGCGGGGCGGCCTGGCGGGCACAGCTCGAACTGCAGCGGCTCCGCAAGGAGATCGCGGACTCCCCGGCGACCGTCGGCGAGGGCGTGCTCGATCCGTTCCTGAAGAAGGCCGTCGGGCGCGCGGACGCCTGGACGGGCGCCGACCGGGCGCGTCCCCGTGAAGCGGTCACGGAACGCCCCGGGGAACTCCGCGTCGACCTGGGCGGCACCCGCCCGCTGGCCGCGGTGACCGTGCTGTCCGCCCCGGACCGGGACACCGAAGCGGTCGTGGAGGCCCGTGTGCCCGGCGAGGGCTGGCGGAGCCTGGGCCGGCTGTCCGGGGAGGGCTGGACGCAGCTCGGCGCGGAGGACGTCCGCGCCGACACCGTACGGCTGACCTGGCCGCGCGGCGACCGGTCCCCGGAGGTGCGGGGCGTGGTGCCGTGGTTCGCCGACCTGCCGGACGCCCGGCTGGACCTGGCGCGCGGGGAGACGGACGTCACGATCGGCGGCGAGGAGAAGATCCCGGTCGAACTGACGGCGGAACGCCCGGCGGACGTGCGCGGCCGGCTGGTCGCCACGTCCCCCGAGGGCATCGAGGTGAAGGTCCCGCAGGGCGTCACCGTGCGGCGGGGCACGAAGACCGAGGTGCCGGTGACGGTCTCCGTCCCGGAGGACACCCCCGCCGGTTCGTACGAGGTGCCGTTCGATTTCGCGGGCGAGAAGCGGACTCTGACCGTACGGGCGTTCCCCGAGACCGGCGGGCCGGATCTGGCGCGCGGCGCCACGGCCACCTCCTCGGGCGACGAGACCGCCGACTTCCCGGCCCCGGCGGCCGTCGACGGCGACCCGGCGACCCGCTGGTCCTCCCCGGCCGAGGACAACGCCTGGTTCCAGATCGAGCTGGACCGTCCGGCCCGGGTCGGCCAGGTGGTGCTGCACTGGCAGGACGCGCACGCGGCCCGCTACCGCGTCCAGGTCTCGGCCGACGGGCGCGTCTGGCGGGACGCGGCGGCCGTGCGGGACGGCCGGGGCGGCCGGGAGTCGGTGCGGATGGACGCGCCCGGCACCCGGTTCATCCGCGTCCAGGGCGAGCAGCGCGCCACCCGGTACGGCTACTCGCTGTTCTCCGTGGAGGCGTACGCGGTCGGAGGCTGAGCCCCGGCGGCGCCCGCGCCGTCCGGCAGCCGCCCCGGCGCCCCGCGCACGAGCGGTGGCCGCCCCGCTCCTCCCCGGCGGCCCGGGGCGGGACGCGGCGGCCCGGCAGGCGCAAGAGGGCCCGGATCTAGGCGGATATGCCGTCGATCCGGGCCATCGCGTCCTCGGCGCCGTAGGGCTGCAGATAGGGCAGCCAGCGTGGGTCCCGATGCCCGGTGCCGATGATGCGCCAGGCCAGCCCGGAGGGTGGCGCGGGCTGGTGCCGGAGCCGCCAGCCCAGCTCGGAGACATGCCGGTCCGCCTTGACGTGGTTGCAGCGCCGGCAGGCGGCGACCACGTTCTCCCAGGAGTGCTGGCCGCCGCGGCTGCGCGGGATGACGTGGTCCACGCTCGTCGCGGTGGCGCCGCAGTAGGCGCAGCGCCCGCCGTCCCGGGCGAACAGGGCCCGCCGGGTGAGCGGGACGGGCCCGCGGTAGGGCACCCGTACGAAGCGCTTCAGACGGACGACGCTGGGCGCGGGGACCGTCTGGGTGGCGCTGTGCATCAGGGCGCCGGAGTCCTCGAGGCTGACCGCCTTGCCGTTGAGGACGAGCACGAGGGCGCGGCGGAGCGGTACGACGCCGAGCGGCTCGTACGACGCGTTGAGGACCAGGACATGCGGCACGGTGCCTCCTTGTACGCCGGCGACGCGTGGCTCGCGCCGGGACGATCTGCAGACAGTTTCCCCTCAGCCCAGGTGATGGCGCCACCAGGTCCGCGTAACGCATCAGGAGTGTTTTCGACCACACGGGGTTCTTCCCCCGCAGGAAGAGCTCTCTCCCTCGAACGGAACGAACAGGTGGACCGCCCCGTCCCGTTAGTCTGGTTGGTCTGCCGGCCGGACCGTCCGGTGCCACCGGGCGGCCGGGTCGTTCACGGAGGGTTTCGCTGTGTTGTCCAGGTTTCTCGCCGATGCCACCACTCCCACCGCGCCGACGCTCCGCGAGGCCCAGGAGAACGCCGGCCAAGCGGCCGGATGGGTGGAGGAGAACTGGTCCGTCTGGCTGGGCGCGGGGCTGCGCATCCTGCTGATCATGGTGGTCGCCTTCGTCCTGCGCTCCGTCGTCCGGCGCACCATCACCAAGTTCATCGCCCGGATGAACCGCGGCTCCCAGGCCACCGAAGGCCTTCCGCTGCGCGGTCTGCTGGTGAACGCCGAGCGGCGCCGCCAGCGCTCCGAGGCGATCGGCTCGGTGCTGCGCAGCGTCACCTCCTTCGTCATCCTCGGCACGGCGGCCCTGACGGTGCTGTCCGTGCTGAACATCAATCTGGCGCCGCTCCTCGCCAGCGCCGGCGTGGCCGGCATCGCCCTGGGCTTCGGCGCGCGCAACCTCGTCACCGACTTCCTCTCCGGCGTCTTCATGATCCTGGAGGACCAGTACGGCGTGGGCGACGTGGTCGACGCGGGCGTCGCCAGCGGCGAGGTGATCGAGGTCGGCCTGCGCGTGACCAAGCTGCGCGGCGACGAGGGCGAGATCTGGTACGTCCGCAACGGCGAGATCAAGCGGATCGGCAACAAGAGCCAGGGCTGGGCCACCGCCTCCGTGGACGTCCATCTGCGGCCCGAGGAGGACCTGGAGAAGGCCCGCCGGACGATCGCGGAGGCCGGTGAGCGGATGGCCGCGGAGGAGCCGTGGAACGAGCGGCTGTGGGGCCCCGTCGAGGTGCTGGGCCTGGAGTCGATGACCCTGGAGTCCGTGGTGATCCGCACCTCGGCCAGGACCATGCCGGGCAAGCGGCTCGGGGTGGAGCGGGAACTGCGCTGGCGCATCAAACAGGCTTTCGACGGGGCGGGCATCCGGATCGTCGGCGCCGAGCCCGAGCCGGCGGACGGGGCCCCGCGGCCGGACCCGCTGGCGGGTGTGGCGCCACCGTCGGCGCTGGCCAGCTCCACCTCACCGCAGTCCGTCAACGCCTCGCCGCTGCCGCAGAGCCCGCAGACCGCCTCGCCCTCCCCGGCGTCCGGTCCCCACCTGTCCAAGTAACGGCCCGCACAGCGGCCCGGTCCGGGGCCGGTCACCGGCCCCGCCGGAGGAAGGGAAGGGAAGGCCATGCGGCTCGCGGTCGTCGGCGGAGGCTCCACCTACACCCCCGAACTCATCGACGGTTTCGCCCGGCTGCGCGACGTCCTGCCGGTGGACGAACTGGTGCTCGTCGATCCCGCGGCGGACCGGCTGGAGCTCGTCGGCGGCCTGGCGCGGCGCATCCTCGCCCGGCAGGGCCACCCCGGCCGGATCGTCCTCACCGGCGACCTGGACGCCGGGGTGGAGGGCGCCGACGCGGTCCTGCTCCAGCTCCGCGTCGGCGGTCAGGACGCGCGCCGGGAGGACGAGACCTGGCCGCTGGAGTGCGGCTGCGTCGGCCAGGAGACCACCGGCGCGGGCGGTCTGGCCAAGGCGCTGCGCACCGTCCCCGTCGTCCTGGACATCGCCGAGCGGGTGCGGCGGCGCAGCCCGCACGCCTGGATCGTCGACTTCACGAATCCGGTCGGCATCGTCACCCGCGCGCTGCTCACCGCCGGCCACCGGGCCGTCGGCCTGTGCAACGTGGCCATCGGCTTCCAGCGGCGGTTCGCCGCGCTGCTGGACGCCGACCCCGCCGACGTCTCCCCGGACCATGTCGGCCTGAACCACCTGACCTGGGAGCGCGGGGTGCGCCTGGGCGGCACGGACGTGCTGCCGAAGCTGATCGCCGAGCACGGCGACACCCTGGCGGACACCCTGCGCCTGCCGCGCACGCTCCTCGAACGGCTCGGCGTCGTCCCCTCGTACTACCTGCGCTACTACTACCGGCACGACGAGGCCGTACGGGAACAGCGGGAGGGCACCTCGCGCGCCGCCGAAGTGGCCGGGATCGAACGGCGGTTGCTGGAGATGTACGCCGACCCGGCGCTCGACCGGAAGCCGGAGCTGCTGTCCCGGCGGGGCGGCGCCTACTACTCGGAGGCGGCGGTGACGCTCACCGCCTCACTGCTGGGACGGCAGGGTACGGGCACGGGCGGCGGCACTTCGGTCGGCGGCGGCCCGGGCGGCGGGGAGGATGTGCAGGTGGTGAACGTCCTCAACCACGGCACCCTGCCGTTCCTGCCCGACGACGCCGTCATCGAGGTCCCGGCCGCGGTCGGCCCGCACGGCGCCCGCCCGCTGCCGGTGCGCCCCCTGGAGCCGCTGTACGCGGGCCTGGTCGCCCAGGTGACGGCGTACGAGCAACTCGCCCTGGAAGCGGCCCTCAGGGGCGGCCGCGACCGGGTGTTCGAAGCGCTGCTCTGCCACCCCCTCGTCGGCCAGATCGACCGTGCCGAACAGCTGACCGACTCCCTGCTCGCACACAACCGGCACCACCTGGCATGGGCGTGAACCCCGGCACCGCGCCACCGGCCCCGGACGGCGACGGGCCCCCGCCGGACTCCGTCTCTCCCGCCGGGCCACTCCCGGCAGCGGTCCTCGCCTTCGACGCGGGCAACAGCAAGACCGACGCCGCCCTCGTCGCCGCCGACGGCCGTGTCCTCGGCACCGGCCGGGCCGGGGGCTTCCGGCCGCCCGCCACCGGCATCGACGCGGCCGTGGACGTCCTCGCCCGCGCGGCCGCCGGGGCGGCGGAGGCGGCGGGGCTGCCGTTCGGCCGCGGGCCGGTCGCCGAGCGGGTGTCGGCCTGTCTGGCCAACGCCGACCTTCCCGTGGAGGAACGGGCCCTGCGGGACGCCGTGGCGGCACGCGGGTGGGGACGCGCCACCGAGGTCGCCAACGACACCTTCGCCGTGCTGCGCGCCGGGGCGGACGAACCCCGGGGTGTCGCGGTGGTGTGCGGGGCCGGCATCAACTGCGCCGGGATGACCCCGGACGGGCGGACCGCCCGCTTCGCGGCCCTCGGCCCGCTCTCCGGAGACCTCGGCGGCGGCAGATGGCTCGCCGACGAGGCGGTCTGGTTCGCCGCCCGCGCCGAGGACGGGCGGGGCGAGCCGACGGCACTGGCCCGCGCCCTCCCCGCGCACTTCGGGCTGACCACCATGGCGGAGCTGATCGAGGCCGTCCACCTGGGCCGGATCGGGGCGGGACGCCTGCACGACCTGGTACCCGTGCTCTTCGCGGTGGCCGCCGCCGGCGACTCCGTGGCGCGGTCGGTCGTCCACCGCCAGGCCGGGGAGATCGTCACCCTGGCGCGCGTGGCGCTGGAGCGGCTCGGCCTGCTCGGCGAGGAGACCCCCGTCCTCCTCGGCGGCGGTGTGCTCGCCGCCCGCCACCCCCTCCTGCACGACGCGATCACCCGGCTGCTGGCCGAGCGGGCGCCGAAGGCCGTCCCCCGCGTGGTCACCGCTCCCCCGGTGCTCGGCGCCGCCCTGCTCGGCCTGGACCGCACGGGAGCACCCGCGGGCGCCCGCGCCCGCCTGCGCGAGCACTACGGACACCGCGCCACCCCCGGGTGAACCCCCTTCCGCCACCCCGCCGATGTCCGGTGACAGGCCGCAACACGGCGCGCACCACCGCGAATCGGCGCGCACCTGGCAGGATCGGCACGGCGGGGCGCGTAAGGCGGACGAGACCGGGGAGTATGACAGCGCGCCGCGGAAGGTGATCGGGGACGGCGACGCCACGGCGGCCGCCACGCACACAGGAGAGGTGATCGATGGGGGTCCCGGGATCCAACCCCGGCGCCACGGGGGAGCCTCAGGGTCCGGTCATGGACGTGGACGAGGCCGACCGCGCCCTGGCACGGCTCTGCGCGGAGCACGAGGCGATCGAGACCTCGCTGCTCGCCCTCCAGGACCACGCGGGCCGCCGCCTGCTGGAGGGCGCCGAGCTGACCGGTGTCACCAAGAGCCGCTGGGCGGCCACCGAGGAGGTCATCGGCTTCCTCTGGACCTGTTTCGACGCCTGCACCGCCACCCTGGACCGGGCGCGCGAGCTGCGCTCCCGGCGGCGCTGGCCGACCGACGGCGAACTGGCCGAACTCACGGCCCTGGTGCGGGAGGCCGGCGTCGTCCTGCCGCCCTCCGGGGACCCGGCTCTCGCCGGTGACGCACCGGAGCCCGGCGAGCGGATGACGCTACGGACCGCCATCGGCCGGATGAACAGCGGCTACGCGCAGGCCTTGGAGGTGGTGGTGGCCGCCGAGGCCGTCTGGTCGGCGCTCCCCGCGCGGATCGACATGCTCTCCGCCGAACTCCGGCGCACCCGCTCCCTGGCGCACTCCGTCGGCGTCCGCCCCGGCGAGCACCCCGCGGGCGACCGCCTGGAGCGCATCACCGACGAGCTGACGGCGCTCCGGGCCGAGGTGGTCTCCGACCCGCTCGCCTACTGGAAGCCCGCACGCGGCAGTTCGGCTCCCGGCGGAGGCCGCCCCGACACCGCCCGCTACGACCGCGAGGCCCGCGCCCTGGAGGACGTCCGGCGCGAGATCGAGGCCGTGCTCGACGTACGGCAGGACGCCGAGCAGCGGCTGCACCGGCTCCGGGACGTGCTCTCCCGCGCGGACCGCACGCTCACCGAGGCCCGGCAGGCCCGCGGCGAGGTCCTCGCCAAGATCGCCGCATCGGAGGTGCCCGCGGTGAGCGGCCCGCCGACCGCCCTGCACGAACAGCTGTCCACCGCCGCCTCGTACCGCCGGCACGGCCAGTGGCACCGGCTGTCCCCGCTGCTCGACAGCCTCGAACAGCGCGCCGAGGACGAGCTGTTGCGGGCCCGCGAGTCGCTGACGGCGGTGACGGCCCCGCTGGCCGTACGGGCCGAGCTGCGCGGACGCCTCGACGCCTGCAAGGCGCGGCTCACCCGGCAGGGCCTGGCCGGTGACCCGCTGCTGGCCGAGCGGTACGACACCGCCCGCCGCATGCTGTGGAGCGCCCCGTGCGACCTGCGGGCGGCCGAACGCGCGGTGCTGCGCTACCAGGAGGCGGCCGCGGAGGCCCTCATCCCGCGCCGGCGGAGGCCGGAGGAATGAGCGACCGCCGCCACCCCGGCCGCGCGGCCGGTCACGGTCTCCCCGGCACCGGAGCGGCGGGCGCCGCGGCCGGCACCACCAACGCTCCCGGCGCGCCGGTGCCGCCGGGAGCCGACCCCCCTCCCGCACTCTCGGTACGGAGCCCCATGGAACCGGACGACTACCCGCTCGCGGCACCGCGTTCGGCCCCGGCGGCCGACCCGCGCGCCCTCTGGACCCCCGACGCCCACCACGGCGCCGACGACCACGGGACCGGTGCACCCGGGCCGCAGGGCTCGAACGGCTCGCACGGAGCGGAGCAGCCGGACCACCCGGCGGACGCCGCCGCGACACGGCCCAAGGAGACGCCGGCCCCGGCGGCCCCGGAGACCCCGGTCCCGGAGAACACGGCCCCGGAGAACACGGCCGCCGGTACGACGGGCGCCACGGCCGGCGCCGCCGACGGCACGGCCGGCGCCGCGGCGGACACCGGAGCGACCGCCGGCCCGGCTGCCGGTGCCCCCGGCGGCAGCGGCACCACCGGCGCGCCGTGCGTCGCCTGCCGCAAGGGCACGGTCGGCCGGGACGGTCACTGCGAACACTGCGGCCACGCGCAGCCCCGGGAACGCGACCACGTGGAGAGTGAACTCGCCGGGGCCGTCGCCGCGGTGACCGACCGCGGCCTGCGTCACCACCGCAACGAGGACGCGTTCACGCTCTGCGAGACCGCGCTGCCGGACGGCACACCGGCCGTCGCGGCCGTGGTCTGCGACGGTGTCTCCTCGGCCACCCGCCCGGACGAGGCCTCGGCCGTCGCCGCGGCGGCGGCCCGGGAGTCCCTGCCCGCCGCGCTGCGCTCCGGTGCACCGGTCCGGCAGGCACTGCGCGACGCGCTGGTCGCCGCCGGGACGGCCGTCACCACTCTGTCCGGCGTGGACGGCAGGGACTACCGCTACGGCGAGCCCCGCCCCCACCAGAACGCCCCGGCCTGCACGATCGTCTCCGCTCTCCTCAGCGGCGACGAGCTCACCGTCGGCTGGATCGGCGACAGCCGGGTGTACTGGGTGCCGGACGACCGCACCGCTCCCGCCCGGCTGACCGAGGACGACTCCTGGGCGGCGCAGATGGTCGCGGGCGGGCTGCTGACGGAGCGCGAGGCGTACGCCGACCCCCGCGCCCACGCGATCACCGGCTGGCTGGGCGCCGACGCCTACGAACTCGCCCCGCACATCGCCACGTTCCTCCCCGACCGGCCCGGAGTCGTGATCGTGTGCACCGACGGTCTGTGGAACTACGCCGAGAGCGCCGGGGAGATGGCCCTGGCGGTACCGGCCGACGCCCGCACCCGTCCGCTGCCCGCGGCGCGAGCTCTGGTGGGCTACGCCCTCGACGGCGGCGGCCACGACAACGTGACCGTGGCCGTCCTCCCGTTCACCGGCGCCCCCTCCGGCGCCGCGGAACCGGCCGGCGGGGCGGACACGGCCGGCGAGGCGACGGCCTGACCCCGGTCGCCGCCGGGCAGCGCGCCTCCGCGCCGCTTCCCCGGCCCGGGCGGACGGTGCGGGCGCGGAGGTCACCCGGTGCGCGGGCCTCCCGGCGGCCCGCGCACCGGTGGGCGGGTTTCGTGCCCGCCGCCGGCTCCCCGGAAGCGGAGCGAACCGTTCGGTCACCGCACGCCTCCTGGAACTAGAGGACCGTCACACCGCCCCGTGGTGGTGGGCGCGCCGTCCGCGACGACCGGTACTGTGCGACTGAAGACAAGCACCGCGGAAACCGACGAGCTGACGCTCCGAGACGCGCTCCTCCCGAACGGCGCGCGTCAGGCAGTGACACACCCGGAGGGCTCTGAAGGGCCACGGGGAAAGGGGGAAGCACCGACATGCCGACCTGTCCGAACGGTCACCAGTCGGGGTCCGACAACTGGTGCGAGGTCTGCGGACTTCTCATGCCGGGCGCCGGCGCGCCCGCGGGATCCGCACAGCACGCGCCCCCGCCGCCTCCCGCACCGGGCGGTCCGCCGCCCGGTCCTCCCGGAGACCGGCAGGGCGGTCCCGGACCGCACGGCGCCCCGGGGCCGCAGGGCTCCCCCGGCGGCTACGGCTACCCCGCTCCCCAGCAACCGCCGCCCGGGCCGCCGCCCCAGGGCCCCGGCCCGTACGGCATGCCGCCCGGCGCGCCCGGCTCCCAGCCGGAGCAGTGCCCGCGCTGCCGCCGGCCCCGCGAGGCGCGGGCGTCGTTCTGCACCGAGTGCGGCCACGCCTTCGACGCCCCGCCGCAGGGCGGCTTCCCGCCGCCTCCGCAGCAGCCGGGCCAGAGCCTGCTCCCGCCGGCCTTCCAGCAGCCGCCGGCCCAACACCAGCATCATCAGCAACAGCACCAGCCGCCGCAGCCGGGCCGGCCGCCGCAGGACTCCGGTTACCCCGGCCCGCCGCCCCAACAGCCCGGCCGGCCCGGCGAACCCGCGGCCCCCGGCGCGGGCCCCCGGCAGTCCGCCCCGCAGCAGGCGCCGCCCGCGCCGCCCCGGGAGGCCGGCCCGCCCGGCGGGTTCCCGCCGCCCCCGCCGGCCCCCGCGCCGCCCGGCCAGGGCTTCCCCGAGAACGACTGGACCCTGCCGCCACCGGGACCGGCAGCGCAGCGACAGCACCCGCCGCAGCAGCCCGCCCCCGCCTTCGGGGACGACCCCGCCTTCGGTGACCACGCCGGCTACGGAGGCGGCCCCGGCTACGGCGCCCCGCCGCCCGGGCCCGAGGACCGGCGGCAGGACGGGCCCCAGCCGCCCCGTCCGCCCGCGGCCGGGGAGGCGTGGGTCGCCGTCATCGCCCCGGACCGGGAGTACTTCACGGCGATGCTGTCCCGCAGCGGCCCCGAGGCGGCCCAGCTGAACCTGCCCGCGTACTCGCCCGAGCAGCGCCTTCCGCTGGACGGCCCCCAGATCACCATCGGACGGCGCCGGCACAGCACGGGCGAGGCCCCGGACATCGATCTCTCCCAGTCCCCGGAGGACCCGGGCGTCTCCCATCAGCACGCGATGCTGGTGCGGCAGCCCGAGGGCGACTGGGCGGTCGTGGACCAGGACTCCACCAACGGCACCACCATCAACGGCGGCGAGGAGCCGATCCAGCCGTATGTGCCCGTCCCGCTGCGCGAGGGCGACCGGGTCCATGTCGGCGCCTGGACCACCATCACGGTCCGCCGCGGCTGACGCCTCGCCCGCCCCCGGGCCCCGGCCGGGCCACGAGCAGACCGGCCGGGGCTGCCCGGAGGGCGGACCTACGTCCCCGGACTTCGTCCGGTGCGTCTGAGAGCATGGAGGGGTGAAAAGGATTCCGCGCGGCACGCTTCAGGAGCAGACCTTCTACGAGCAGATCGGCGGGGAGCCGACCTTCCGGCGGCTGGTGCACCGCTTCTACGAAGGGGTCGCCGAGGACCCCCTGCTGCGGCCGATGTACCCGGAGGAGGATCTGGGACCGGCCGAGGACCGGCTCGCCCTCTTCCTCATGCAGTACTGGGGCGGCCCCACCACGTACAGCGACAACCGCGGCCATCCCCGGCTGCGGATGCGGCACGCACCCTTCACCGTGAACCGGGCGGCCCACGACGCCTGGCTGCGCCATATGCGCACGGCGCTGGAGGACCTGGAACTCTCCCCGGAGCACGAGGAGCAGTTCTGGAACTACCTGACGTACGCCGCCGCCACACTGATCAACACCGACGACGAGGCATGAGGGCAGGGCTCTCGCAGCCCGTCCCCCGGGGCCCCGGTCCGCCGCCCGAAGGCGCTGGGCCGGGGTTCCGGGCCGGGGCCCGCCGGGCTCCGGGCCGGGTGGGCCCGGCCCCGGCTCAGACGGCTCAGAGCCGCCGTTTGCCGCTCAGATAGGCGAGGACCGCCCGCACCCGCCGGTTGTCGTCCTCCGACGGCGCCAGGTCGAGCTTGGCGAAGATACTGGTGGTGTACTTGCTGACCGCCCCGTCGCTCAGGACCAGTTCCCGGGCGATGGCGGCGTTCGACCGGCCCTCCGCCATCAGTTCCAGCACCTGCTGCTCGCGGGGGGTGAGCCGGGCCAGCGGTTCGTCGCGGGCGTTGCTGGCGAGGAGCTTGGCGATCACCTCCGGGTCCATGGCCGTACCGCCCTCCGCCACCCGGCGCACCCCGTCCACGAACTGCGCCGAGTTGAACACCCGGTCCTTCAGCAGATAGCCCACCCCGCCCCGGCCGTCGGCCAGCAGCTCCCGGGCGTACAACTGCACGATGTGCTGGGAGAGGACGAGCACCGGCAGGCCGGGCTGTTCGAGGCGGGCCGCCAGGGAGACCTGCAGCCCTTCGTCGGTCTGCGTCGGCGGCAGCCGGACGTCCACCACCGCCACGTCCGGCCGTTCCTCGCGCAGCGCCCGGGCCAGCTCGGGGCCGCTGCCCACGGCCGCCGCGATCTCGAAGCCGTGGGCCTCCAGCAGCCGGATCAGGCCTTCTCGGAGGAGGTAGAGGTCCTCGGCGAGGACAACGCGCACGGTATCTCCAGGGTCAGCATCGTGGGTCCGCCGTGCGGACTGCTCAGGGCGAGGACGCCGTCGAAGGCGGCGAGCCGGCGTTCGACGCCGCGCAGCCCGCCCCCGTCGGTGAGTTCGGCGCCGCCGTGTCCGTCGTCGGTCACCGAGACGCGCAGCGCCTCCCGGGGGGTTCCCGTCTCCGCCGTGTGGAGGTCGATCCACGCCCGTTCGGCACCGGCATGGCGGGCGGCGTTGGCGAGCAGCTCGCACACGGCGAAATAGACGGCGGACTGCAGCGCGGCCGGCACCTCGCCCGCCAGGTCGGCCGTGACCTCGGCGTCGAGCGGGCTGTCGACGGCCACCGCCCGTACGGCGTCGACCAGTCCGCGTTCGGCCAGGACCGGCGGGTGGATGCCGCGCACCAGGCCGCGCAGCTCGGCCAGGGCCCGCTCGGAGGACTCCCGGGCCTGGGCGGCCATCATCCGGGCGGCGGCCGGGTCGCTCTCCGTGAGCTGCTCGATGGCCCCGAGGTTGAGCCCGACGGCGATCAGCCGCGCCTGCACTCCGTCGTGCAGGTCCCGCTCGATGCGCCGCAGTTCGGCGGCCTGGGCGTCGACCGCCTCGGTGCGGGTCTCGGACAGCTCCCGCACCCGCAGGGCGAGCACGGCCTTCCCGGTGGGACGGAGCAGGGCCTCGGAGACCCGGTCGTGGAGCCGCAGCAGCGGCGGTGCCGCCCAGAGCCCCAGGCCGACGGAGAGCAGCCCGAACCCGATGCCGGAAGCCCGGGCGCCGAGGAACGAGCCGAGCCACTCCGAGGCACCGTGCGGATCGCCCAGCACGCCCGGCAGCAGCAGACCGAGGGCTCCGTAGGCCACGGCCGCCGCGGGCAGCAGGGCCAGCAGCGCGAGTGCCGGGCTGAGCACCGCCCAGTGCAGATCGCGCCAGGTCGCGGGGTCGGTGAGGTAACGCTGGAAGGTGCGCTCCAGCTTGCGGTACCGCGGGCCGTGCCAGGCCGCGGGCCATCCGCAGCCGCTGCCCTCGAGATCGCGCCGGATCGCGGGGTCGGTGAGGTGGCGCCGGAAGGTGCGCTCCCCCTTGCGGTACCGCGGGCCGCGCCAGGCCGCGGGCCATCCGCAGCCGCTGTCCCCCGCCTCGCCCTCCGCGGGCAGCGGGGCGTACGGGCTCGGGATGGGTGAGCCCGTCCGCCGGCCGAGCCTGAGCCTTTCGGCGCCGGCCGCCCTGCGCAGACGCTCGACGGCGGGTGGCCAGGCGACGATCAGCCCCAGCCCGAAAGTGAGCACCAGGGCGACGGCCGCCACGGCGGCGGCCAGCGTCGCGTCCGCCGCCCGGTGCGCCGCGGCCACCCCCTGCCCCATCGCGTGCCATCGCTCGGCCAGCCACCCGGCGGCCTGCCGTCGTCCCCGTTCCATGTTCCTCACCATGCCCTGATTCTGGGCGCGGCGGGAGGAGGTGAGCACTCCCCGCAGGCCCCCGGCCGGGGTGGGTCTGGACCCACCCCCGGCCCGGACGGGCGGTGCCGTGGCGGTCAGACCGGTGTGAGGGGCAGCCCCGGCCGGGCGGTGCCGCGGACGGCGATCGAGCCGTACGGGGTGCGGAGGCGAAGCCAGTCACCGGCGGCGAGCAGCGCCAGGGGCTGTTCCGGGACGGTGCGCGGGGCGACGGCGGTGGCCGTGGCCGTCGCGCCCGCCGCTGGGCCCGGACCGCCGCGGCCGGCCGGGACGGGCCCGTTCCGTCCCGGGGCCGGGCGGAGGAAGCCGAGCGCCTGCGCGGCGTGCGCGGCGCGCAGCGGAAGCCCGGTGCCGTCCAGGGTGCGGGACCAGATCTCGCGTCCGATGCGGTCGCGCTCGGCGCGGGTGCGGTGCGGTTCCGGGAGCGCCTCGTCGCGGCGGCGGAACTCGGCCACGGCGGCGGCCAGCGCCGCGCGGATCTCCTCCGGGCCGGGCAGTCCCGGCAGTTGCCGCCAGCCGCCGCGCGGTGGCAGCACCCCGGCCCAGGGCGGGCCGGTGACACTGCCGGGCACGCCGACGTCCGCCCCGCCGGCCGCGTCACCGGACGCCGCGTCCAGGGCGTCGGCCAGCCGGCCTGCGGACACCGTCAGATCGAGCCCGCCCGGGCCGGGCGCCGGGGCGCCCTCCCGGGACGGGCCCGCGGGTCCGTCCGCGAGGCGGGCGGTCCGGATGGCCAGGACCTCGAAGGGCGCCGGCCGGCCGAAGACGGCGAGCACGCCGCCCCCGGTCTGCAGGCGCACCGCGGCGGCCCGGTCGTAGTGGATCAGCCGGGCCAGGAAGGCGGCGAGGTCCGCCGCCTCCCCGGTGTCCGCGAGGCGCAGAGCCGTCATGCCGGGACGGCCTCCCCGCCGGGCCCGCCGGCCTCCGGGCTCCCGGTGTCGGGGCCGCCGGCGGCGTCGTCCGTGTACGTCTCCAGGAAGGCGCGTTCCTCGGCGGTGATCCGGCGCGGCCGGCCCTCGGCGAGGTTGTACGGAACGATCATGGTCGAGGCCCGGACGTACACCTGGTCCCGGTCCTTGATCTCGTAGGCGACGGTCAGCGAGGCCGCCCCGATCTTGGTCACCCAGGTCTCGACGGTGACCGGCTCGTGGCGGTGGACCAGGGGCCGCAGATAGTCGATCTCGTGCCGGGCGACGACCGAGCCGCCGGTGAAGGACGTGCTGCCCTCCCCCGGCGCCAGCCGGAACATGAAGTCGATCCGTGCCTCCTCCAGGTAGCGGAGGAAGACCACGTTGTTCACATGGCCGAAGGCGTCCATGTCCGACCAGCGCAGGGGGCAGGAGTAGACGTGTCGCACACTCAGCCCCGGGTCAGCTTCTTGTGCGTGGCACGGTGCGGACGGGCCGCCTCCGGGCCGAGCCGGTCGATCTTGTTCTTCTCGTACGACTCGAAGTTGCCCTCGAACCAGAACCACTTGGAGTCGCCCTCGTAGGCGAGGATGTGCGTCGCCACGCGGTCGAGGAACCAGCGGTCGTGGGAGACGACCACGGCGCAGCCGGGGAACTCCAGCAGCGCGTTCTCCAGCGAGGAGAGGGTCTCGACGTCGAGGTCGTTGGTCGGCTCGTCGAGGAGCAGCAGGTTGCCGCCCTGCTTGAGGGTCAGCGCCAGGTTGAGGCGGTTGCGCTCGCCGCCGGAGAGGACGCCGGCCGGCTTCTGCTGGTCCGGGCCCTTGAAGCCGAAGGCGGAGACATAGGCCCGGGAGGGCATCTCGACCTGGCCGACGTTGATGTAGTCCAGCTCGTCGGAAACGACGGCCCAGAGGGTCTTCTTCGGGTCGATGTTGGCGCGGTTCTGGTCGACGTAACTGATCTTGACCGTCTCGCCGACCTTGATCGAGCCCGAGTCCGGCGTCTCGATGCCCTGGATCATCTTGAACAGGGTCGTCTTGCCTGCTCCGTTGGGGCCGATCACGCCGACGATGCCGTTGCGCGGCAGGGTGAAGGAGAGATCCTCGATGAGGACCTTGTCGCCGAAGGCCTTGTTGAGCTTCTCGACCTCGACGACGACATTGCCCAGCCGCGGGCCCGGCGGGATCTGGATCTCCTCGAAGTCCAGCTTCCGGGTCTTCTCGGCCTCGGCGGCCATCTCCTCGTAACGGGTGAGACGGGCCTTGGACTTGGCCTGCCGGCCCTTGGCGTTGGAGCGGACCCAGTCCAGCTCCTCCTTGAGGCGCTTGGCGCGCTTGACGTCCTTCTGGCCCTCGACCTTGAGGCGGGCGGCCTTCTTGTCGAGGTAGGTGGAGTAGTTGCCCTCGTAGGCGATGGCGCGGCCGCGGTCGAGCTCCAGGATCCACTCGGCGACGTTGTCCAGGAAGTACCGGTCGTGGGTGACGGCCACGACGGTGCCCTTGTACTTGGCGAGGTGCTGCTCCAGCCACTGGACGGACTCGGCGTCCAGGTGGTTGGTGGGCTCGTCGAGCAGCAGCAGGTCGGGGGCCTCCAGCAGCAGTTTGCAGAGGGCGACGCGGCGGCGCTCACCGCCGGAGAGGGTGGTCACGGACCAGTCGCCGGGCGGGCAGCCGAGGGCGTCCATGGCCTGCTCCAGCTGGCTGTCCAGCTCCCAGGCGTTCGCGTGGTCGAGCTTCTCCTGGAGCTTGCCCATCTCCTCGAGCAGCGCGTCGGAGTAGTCGGTGGCCATCTGCTCGGCGATCTCGTTGAACCGCTGGAGCTGGTCGATGGTCTCGCGGACGCCGTCCTGGACGTTCTCCAGCACGGTCTTGGTCTCGTCCAGCGGGGGCTCCTGGAGGAGCATGCCGACGCTGTAGCCGGGGGTGAGGAAGGCGTCGCCGTTGGACGGCTGCTCCAGCCCGGCCATGATCTTGAGAACCGTCGACTTGCCGGCGCCGTTCGGGCCGACGACGCCGATCTTCGCGCCGGGCAGGAAGCTCAGCGTGACGTCGTCGAGGATCACCTTGTCGCCGTGCGCTTTGCGCGTCTTGCGCATGGTGTAGATGAACTCAGCCAAGAGAAACCGTCCGGCAATCGATGGGTGGGTGGGTACACCCATCTTGCCGTACCGCCGCTCCCGACCGGAAACCCGTTGTCCGCGTCGCGGACGCGCCGGGCGGCGGGGCGGTGGCGGGACCGGGCCCCGCGGGGCACCTCCCGCGCCCCGGAGGGCCGGACGGCTGCGGGACGGGAGCCCGGTCCGGAGCGGCCCGGGCATGGCGAAGGGCCGGAATCCCTGGGGATTCCGGCCCTTCACTCGGGTTTTTCACAGGTCACCGCAGAGGGTGCGCACCGCGCCGGCCCGGCCTGCGGCCGGCGCGTCCGGGGTCACTCACCCGCGGTGGCGGCCTTCTTCCTGCGGAGGAGGAAGACGGTGGCTCCACCGGCCAGCACCAGGGCGAACGCGACGCCCGCGATCACCGGGGTGGCGCTGCTGCTGCCGGTCTCGGCGAGGTCGCCCTCACCGGCCGGGGCGTCGGAGTCGGCGTCGCCGGCCTCGTCACCGGAACCGCCGGCCGTGGCCGGGCTCGGCTCCGAGGACGGCACGGGACCGTCGTCGGTGCCAACGGTCTCGCAGTCGAGCACGCCCTCGAAGGTCTTCTCGAAGCCGTTCGGACCGGTGATGGTGAACTTGTAGGCCTGGTCCTCCTTCACCGGAAGGGTGACGGTCTCGGACTTGCCCGCCTCGATGGTGTGCTTCTGACCGCCGAGCTCGAAGGTGAACGGCTCGTCACCCTCGTTGGACGCGGTCACGTCCACGCCGCCCTTGGTGCAGTTCTCCGTGGCCGAGACGGCCGGGACGGCACCGGTCTTGGCCCACTCCGCCGTGGCGGTGGCGGTCACGGTGGACTCGCTGGAGCCGGCCAGGATCTGGGTCTGGCTCTTGGTCGGGCTGGCGAAGGCGCGGCCGACCTCGACCTTGGTGGTGGCCTTGACGTTCAGCGAGGTGGAGCCGGCCGGGGTGTCGGTCGGCACGTCGAAGAACAGCTCACCGCCGTTGGCGATGCTGGTGACCGGCTGACCGTTCTTGTCGACGACCTTGACGTCGGCCGCGGCGGCACCGGGCTCGACGGTGGCCGATTCGGCGTTCGTCTGCACCTTGATCGGACCGAGGCGGTCACCGGGCTTGCCGGAGACGGCCGGCGGGTCCAGGATGAGCGACGCCTTCGGCTCCTCCAGGTTCTGCGCCGACTTCTCCAGGTAGTCCGCGAGCTTCTCGGCCTCGGGGTTCTTGGCCTCGACGTTCGCCTGGTCGGAGTAGCGCCAGATGGCGACCTGGGTGCCGGCCGCGGCGGTCTTCTCCGTGAGGCTGCCGGCACCGGCGGCCTTGGCCAGCGCGGCGAGGTCGTTCACCTGCGGGTAGGAGTTCTGCAGGATCCAGCGGATCTTGCCCGCGTCGGCGTTGTTGTGCAGCGAGGTCTGGTCCCAGGACTTCTCCTCGTACTGGGCCTTCTTCTGCGTGGGGTTGGCGATGTCGATGCAGTAGGTCTGCAGGCTGCCGCCGCCGTTGACGGTCATCCCGAAGAGACCGGCGCCCACCTTCTGCTTCTTGCCGTCCTTGTGGGTGATGACGGCGTCATCGAACACCTCGAGGCCGTTGAGGGTGGCGGTCACACCACCCTCGAACGGGACGGTGTCGTCCGCGACAGCCGGTGCGGCGGTGGCTATCGCACCCGCCGCGACGAGGCCGGAGGCCAGAACCGCGGCGGCAAGGCGGGCAGAGCCCCGCCTGCGTACAGAGATCATGAAATTTCCCCTCCGAGCGAGGCAGCCTTGGGAGCGCCTCGCGGTCAAACCTGTAAGCCCCCGTGGCTACGCAGGGGATCTTAGGAAGGAAGTGTGACCGGATGACCGGCCAGTTCATCCGATAAGCGTTCCGAAGCGGAATCGTTATACGGGAACGCGTTTCTGACCTGGGATTATCGACAAATCTGCTTGCTCTCGCACGGGCATTCACGGCGCATTCGGAGCACACCCCCCACGACCGGAACAGATCACCGGAAGGACTGGGACAGTCCCCCAATCCGGGCACTCAGGGAGCGGTGCCCGAGCGCGGGGCCGAGGAGTTCCCCCGCGGCCGGCCACCGCCCGCCGGCTCCGCTCCCGGTACTCCCGCCGGTGCTCCCGCCGCCGGCCCCGGTGGAGCGCCCGGCGGCCCCTGCGCCACGGCGGCGCGACGGGCCGTCAGCTCCGGGACGGAGCGCGACACCCGGTGGAACGCCGAGGTGCCCCGTGAGAGGTCGTGGCCCACCGCCGTCGCGTCGATGTCCGCCGACAGCCGCTGCCTGCCCTCGTGTTCCTGTTCACGGACCCGCAGCCGGCCGCGCACGATGAGCGGTTCGCCCACGGTCACCGAGGCGGCGACGTTCGCGGCCAGCGTCCGGCGCGTCCACACCGTGAAGAAACTGGTGTGCCCGTCCGTCCAGGCCTCACGCTGCCGGTCCCAGCGGCGCGCCGTGGCGGCCAGGCGGAAGCGGGCGACCATCAGCCCGTCCGCCGCCTCCCAGCAGTCCACCCGCGTCGCCGCGTTGCCCGTCACCGTCAGCACGGTCTCGTTCATCGAATCCGCCCTCCCCTGGTCTCCGCGGCCCGCTCTCCTGGCGGTCCGTCCCACTCGTACGGTCGCTGCGGCACCGGTCTCCGTGGGGCAGCCGGTCCGTAGGGCAGTCATCGTGGCCGCCTCCGCCGGAGTCCGCTCGGACCTGTGGAGTACTCACCGGTTGTGGACAACGGGCTCACCCGGGAGGGGTCTTGCGGAAGATGACCGGACGTTACAAACGCCCGGGGCTGCCCGCGGTGACGGCGTGCTGGGCCCGCGCCTCGCGGTAGCGCAGCAGTTCCGCGGCCACCGGTTCCAGGACCCGGGACCGGCCGCAGGCGGCGGACGCGTCGCGCAGCCACCGCTCCGTGTCCCGGCCGTGGAGGCGGGCCGGGCCCCGGGCCGCGAGCCGGCAGACGCGGGCGAGCAGCGGACCGCAGAGCGAGGCGGCGGCCAGCAGCAGCGCCGGCCGCGGCCAGTCGCCGGCCGGACCGGCCGTCAGCACTGCCACCAGCCATACGGCGGCGGCCGCTTGCAGCACCAGCAGCATCCACTGGCCGGCCGAGGCCGCCGCCCACCAGCGCGGCCGGGCCGGCCTGACACCGGGCAGCGGCCGGACGGCCGCCCGGTCGAGGGCTTCCGCCAGCCCCTCGGTCCCGCTCACGGCGGTGTCCAGCACCGCGCGGGCCCAGGCCTCCGGCAGACCGGCGGTCGCGTCACCGGCCAGGGTCCGCACGGCCTGTTCCACCACGGCGCGGGCGGCCCGCGCCCCCGGCTCCCCGCTGCCCGTACCCGTGTCCGTTCCCGTACCCGTGTCCGTTCCCGTACCGGTGTCCGGTGCGGTGCCGGCTTCCGCGGCGGCCGCCGGGACGGTGACCGGGGCGTCCGGCCCGGGACACACGGCGTCCGCTCCGGGCGCGGGACCGGCTGCCGGGCCGTCCGCCGCGGGCATCGCCGCCGCCGGGGGAACGGGTGACCGCCCGGCCGCGCGCCGGTGGCGAAGCCTGGTCCACGGGGTTCCGCACGCCTGTTCCGCCCGGCTCAGCCAGGCGCGTTCGGCGGCCTGTCCGGCGGCCGCGGCGCCGACCGAGGCGGCCAGCCGGTCCTCGAACTCCTCGCGCCCCGGCGCGGAGAGCCCGGTCCAGCCTTCGGCGAGGCAGACCGGAGCGAGCCGGTCCGCGGCACCGTCCACATCGGCGGCCAGTCTGCGTTCGGCCGCCGTGCGGGCCGCCACGAAACGCGCGAGCTGTTCCCGCAGTTCGCCGACGCCCTCCCCGGTCAGCGCCGAGAGCGCCAGCACCACCGCCCCCGGCTCGCCGTGCTCGCCGACGGCCAGGCCGTCCTCGTCCAGCAGCCGCCGCAGATCGTGGAGGACGCGGTGTGCCGCGTCGCCGGGCAGCCGGTCGGTCTGGTTGAGGACCACGAAGGTGACCTCGTCGTAGCCCGCCAGCGGGCGCAGATAGCGCTCGTGCAGCACCGCGTCCGCGTATTTCTCCGGGTCGACGACCCACACCACGGCGTCGACCAGGCCGAGCAGCCGGTCCACCTGGCGGCGGTGCCCGGGGAGGGCCGAGTCGTGGTCGGGCAGATCCAGCAGGACCAGCCCGTCCAGGCCGGGGGCGGGGCCGCCCGCGTCACCCGGCTGCGGGCCCGGTACGAGCCCGGGCCACTGCTCGTGGGTGTGGCGCGGCGCGCGGCGGCGCAGCGCGGACGGTACGCCGAGCCGGTCGAGAAGGCCGTCGGCGCCGTCCGACCAGGTGCAGGCCAGCGGCGCGGTGGTCGTCGGACGGCGGATGCCCGCCTCGGAGACCGGGGCGCCGGCCAGGGCGTTGAACAAGGTCGACTTGCCGCTTCCGCCCGCTCCCGCGAGCGCCACGACGGTGTGGTCGAGCGAGAGCCGGTGCCGGGCCACGGCTTCGTCGAGCACATGTCCGGCCTCCGCGAGGGTGTGCGCGTCGAGCCGGGCGGCGGAGAGCCCGACGAGCTCCCGCAGGGCCTCCAGCCGGGTGCGCAGGGTGCGGCTGAATCCGGCGTGCGGAGGCGGCGGTACCGGAGCGGCCGGGGGGCCCTGCGCCGCGGAGGCGCTGTCGCTCCGGCCGGCGCTCCCGGCCCGGGCCGGGTTCCCGGGTCCGGCCGCCGGATCGGTCTCGCCCCGGGTCCCGGCGGCGTCCTCGCTGCCCCCGGCGGTGTCCTCCGGGCGGTCGTCCGGGCGGATCCGCTCGATGTCGAACGGACGGGCGGTCCGGGTGACGCGCGCCCAGGGTGCGCGGCGGGCGATCAACCCGTCGTTCCAGGCCAGGTCTTCGAGTGCCCGCGGTTCCGGGGTGCGCTCCCGGGCGGGGCCGGGCTCCGTCCCGTACCGGTGCTCCTCACCCGGCGGCGCGGACGGTGCGGGTTCCGGCGCCGTGGGGGCGGCCCCGGCCGCGTCGTCCTCCGGACCGGACGGGGCGCCTCCCACGCGGGCTCCGTCCCCATGGGCCGTGGCCGTGTCCCTCTCGGCGCCGTCCGTGCGGGTGTTCGAGTTATCCGCGCCGCGCCCGGCGCTGCGGTGCTCCGCATGTCCATCCGCATCCGCATCCTCGTCCGCACCCGCACCCGCACCCGCACCCGCACCCTCGCCTTCACCCGCACGCGCACCCGTGCCGGTGTCCGAGTCCGGCTCGCTGCCCTCCTCACGGCCGGCCGCCGCGCAAGGATCCGGACGAGGTCCCGGGCCCGGGCCGGCGTCCTCACCGGCGGCCGGGCCCGGCCGCCGGGCCTCCTCCGCCCGCGCGGTCGGCAGCAGCGGGGGCGCGTGCTCCGCGGGGCGGGGTTCGGCGGTGTCCGTGCCGGACAGCGGATGGTCGGCGTCCTCGGGGCGGTCGGCGGCGAAGGCCATGCCGGTCACCTCTCCTTCTGCAGTACGGACAACGCGGCGATCAGACCCGCCTGGTGATCGGGTGCCAGGTGGAGTTCGTCGAGCGGTGCCAGCCGCCGGTCGCGTTCGCCGTGCAGGGTGCGTTCCCCGCACTCGGTGAGGAGCTGCTCCCCCCGGCCACGCAGCCGGAGGGCCGCGTCGTCGCCCAGCATCCGGGCGAGCCGGTCCGATGCCGTGCGGGACCGGCCGCCGCCCAGGAGCGCCACGGCCAGCAGCGCGGCCACATGCTCGGGGTCGGCGGTGCCCGGACGCTCCACCAGGGCGGCCTCCTCCTCGGCCAGTTCCTCGACGCAGCGGGACCAGCGCCGTACGGCCACGCCGATCCGGTCGGCGGAACCGGCCGCGCGGGCGGTCATCTCGGGGAGCGGACCGGCTCCGGCGGACCGGTCGCGCCGCCAGTTCTCGCGCATGCGTTCGTCGGCCTGGATGACGGCACAGCACAGGTGTGCGGCGAGGCTGTCGGAGCAGGCTTCCAGGAGTTCCCCGGGGCCGCTGTGCCAGGGATAGCCGCGCCAGCGGGCGAGGGCGTCACCGGCGAGAACCGCGCCGGCGGCCAGCTCACCCCGCGCCCGCGCCGCGGCCTCGTCATAAGCCTGTTCGACGCACTGGGACAGCCGGACGGCGGCGGAGTGCTGCGCGGCGGCGGCCGCGGCCAGGGCGGGCACCCGCACATCCAGCGAGGCGAGCACGCCGTTCACCGTCCGGGTGGCGGCGACCGTCCGGGCGGCGGGGTCCTGCGCGCGCTGGGCGAGCCAGTCGCGGAGCCCGGCCACGGCGCTGGCGGGCAGCAGCCCGCCGCCGTCACCGGCCGACTCGGGGAGTTCCGGGACGGTGAAGCGGGGGACGTCGCAGAGCCCGGCCTTGTCGAGCAGCGAGCCGTACTGCCGGGAGACTTCCGCGACGACCTGATGCGGCACCCGGTCGAGCACGGTGACGAGCGTCGCGTCGTACTCCTTGGCCGAGCGCAGCAGATGCCAGGGCACCGCGTCGGCGTAGCGGGTGGCGGTGGTGACGAGCACCCAGATGTCGGCCGCGCAGATCAGCTGGGCCGCGAGTTCGCGGTTGCGGACGACGAGGGAGTCGATGTCGGGGGCGTCGAGCAGGGCCAGGCCGGGCGGGATGCTGCTCGCGGTCTCGACGCGGAGAGCGGTCTCCGCGCCGCACTCCCCGTCGTCGATCTCCTCCAGCTCGTCGGCGAACAGGTCGTGGGCGTAGGGCAGAAGCCCGCTCCGTTCCACGGCTTCCTGCCGCACCGCGCGGGCCCGCACCAGATCGGGGAGCACCCGCCGGCCCGCGAACCAGTGGTGGTCCTCGGGATGGCAGACGAGCACGGGGACGCGGGTGGTGGGCCGCAGCACTCCGGCGGGGCTGACGGGCCGTCGCACCAGGGAGTTGACGAGAGTGGACTTGCCGGCGCCCGTCGATCCGCCGACGACGGCGAGGAGGGGCGCCTCGGGGGCTCTGAGCCGGGGGAAGAGGTAGTCGTCCAGCTGCGCCAGCAGCTCCGCCCGGTTCTGCCGGGCCCGCACGGCTCCGGGGAGGGCCAGCGGGAAGCGCAGGGCGGCGACACGGTCGCGCAAGGCGGACAGTGCGTCGAGCAGTCGGGGCTGTGCATCCAAAGTCGCCACATGCGAAGAATGCCCGTTTTCAGTGGGTTTTTGAAGCGTATGGCGGTCCTGCGCGCCGGAAGATCGTGATACGGCTGTGACCCCCGGGGGCCAGGCATAACGAGTACACAACACCCGACGGTTGAGGCGTGAAAAGCGATGCGGGATTCGCACCTGCCTGCGATTATCGGATGCGCTTCACCGAACCTCCACAAGGTGTCACGGAGGTGAAGCAAGCGGGACGAGGTGCACGGAGCCCTATCCTTGTCCCGGCAAGGCCACGGTCCACCGATCTCCGGGCACCGGCACCACCGCCCGCGGCGCGGTCGGACCCGCTGGCACCGGGGCTCCAGGCCACCGAGGCCGCCATCCGGCCCCCGTAGCTCAGTGGATAGAGCAGGTGCCTTCTAAGCACTTGGCCGCAGGTTCGAGTCCTGCCGGGGGCGCCCAGAACATGGGAAGCACGGGACGCACGCGGCCCGGTGGTTCCCTGCCCGCCACCGGGCTCCCGACGGCCCGTAGCCGTACGATCGGCCGGTTTCTGCGCCCCCGCAGCCGTGGAAGCCGTAAGCGGTTGCACACGACGCGAGAGTTCATCGACGGTGGCACCGCTGAGGGTGACTTTGAGTACGGCACGGCGTCGGGGCCGGTCGTAGCGGATCTCCAGCTGAAAGGCATCGTAGAGGTCACGCTGGGCCTCGGCCGGGAGAGATCCAAGTCCGCGCCCGATCTCCGGGAGCAGACCCAGAAGCTCAGCGTCCCTGCCAGCCGTCTGCCGGACCACGTCGTGGGCATCGAGCTCGCTTTGAAGTTTGACGCGTTCACGCTCCATTTGGTTGAACCGCTCCCTGATGGTTCTCGGGCGGTACGCGACTGCCGTCTCGGGATCCTCCTCGCCGATGTTGGCGAGTTCCTCCACCAGGCGGCTCTGCTTGGTCTTCAGCTGGATGATCTTGGTGCGGAGGGCGTCGATGCGGTCGGCGTCGGCATGCTGAGCCGTCTCCCCCGCCTCCGCGAGCTGGGTGGCAAGCAGTTCGCGGCGATGACCGAAGATTCGGTCAGCGAAGAAGTCGTGAACGGCGCCGAGGAGGGCCTTCTCCCCGATCCACACGCTCTTGGGGTGTGCGGGGAACCAGGGTGCATTGCGGTGGTGGGCCGGATCGATCTCGCAGGCGTAGAAGGACAGCCCTTTGCGGCTCTTGCCGTACATCCGGCGATTGCACAGCGAACAGATGACGTACGAGCGCAACGCGTAGGTGCGTTTGGTCTGAGGATGCGCGTTGCGGCCGGGCTCAGGCCGGGAGCCCTGCCGGTTCCTGCCGATGGGGGCGGCAGCGGCGAACACCTCGCGAGTGACCAGCGGCTCGTGTGTGGGCTGCGGGGACCAGACCCACTCGCCGAGCGGATTGCGCCGGTTGCCTTTCTTTCGTGCCTTGCGATTCCACACCTGGTAGCCGGTGTACTTGGGGTTCTCCAGGATGCTGCGCACTCCGGCGACACTCCACATCGCGGAGGCGGTGTCCGCCCGGTTGGGTTTGGGCGGCGGATAAAGGAGTGGCTCGGCGTTGAGGCGGTCGGCGATCGCCCGGTAGCTGAGCTGGTCCATCGCGCGGAGCCGGAAGATCTCTGTGACGACAGGGCCGGTGACAGGGTCGGGGACAAGGCGGTGCTTGGTACGCCCCTCGGCACGGCGCGCCGGGACCGGGTGGGGGACCTTGTTTGCGTTATAGCCGTACGGGGGCTTGCCCACATTCCAGCCCTGCTTGGTGTGCTCGATGAAGCCGTCCCAGGACAGCTCCAGCATCTGCAGCACGTACCACTCGGAGACGGCCTGCTTGACGCGACGGGTCAGGGTCGGGGTTGCGCGCTTGGCCCGGGGATCGGTAAGGATCGGCTCGTCGGCGGCGCAGAGGGCGACGCCGCACTTCTCCAGCTCGTACTCGATCTTTGTCCCGAAGTAGGTGCGCCGGGCCACGCGTTCGATGGACTCGCAGATGACCGCGGCGAAGCGGCGGCCCGGTTCCCCGGCTTCCTGGAGAAGGTCGGCGATACCACCGTCGCGGGGAACCGGGACGGCGAAGCGTTCGTGGGCAGTGCCGCGTCCGCGCTGGTCGAGTTCCTTGCGACCGGATTCGATGTCGTAGAAGTGGGCGACGATGACCCAGCCGGGTGGGAGCGCGGCACGGGCGTTGCGCAATTGGCGGGGCAAGGAGAGAGTCGGATCCTGGGCGTCCTCGTCGGAGGTGCGGCCCAGCCACGCCACCGGCACGGTGACAGGGGGTGCGGCGGCGGCTGGCGGCGATGCCGGCGACCAGGGAAGCCCTGGGACCGGTGTCGCCCAGGGCGAGTCTGGCTCTGTAGTGTCCAACGTCATTTCGGCTCCCGTTGCGGCTTGTGGACCGGCCGGTCCGTCATGCCTCCGCTTCTATGCCGGGCAATTCGCCGGTGCGCTCGGCGCGCAGACGGGCGAGTACTCGGCGAATAGCGGCGGCCTGACGGTGCTGAAGCGCCTCCCCGTCCGGTCCATGGACAGCGACGTACTGAACGGACACCTTCAGCTCAGTCTCCGTGCCCGGTTGATCGGGCAGAGGGCACTGGATACGGGTGTCCGGCGTCCATGGACGCTCGATTTCAGGGCCGTCGTCAAGCGGGCGATCTTTCGCCTCGCGGCCCCACGGAAATGAGTCTGACGTTGCCACGGGATAGCCTCTCTTTTTTTCCTACCAGGCCAGGCAAGAGGTGGTCGGTCTCAGGCACCGCGGTACGCACGGGCAGGCCGCGACCGGGAAAGTCCGTAGTGCCCTGCATGGGTTGAGACCGTTCACCTGAACGCACGGCGCATCCGTCCCGCCGTGGCGTGACGGATGATGAGCCGGTGCGAGTCCCAAAGCAGTTCGCTGTCTGCTCTTTGAGTCGCAATCGTCGGGTCAGCGGGACCGAATGCCCAATCGAGTGGGGCATCGGTGCGGACGGTCCGTTCTCTGGACGGACCATCTCGACGGCATGCCCGAGCGTTTCTCCAGTGACGTGCTAGAAGGCTTTCGCAGGGCTTTGCTGGTACCGTGCGGCCGCCCGATGCAGCGTGCCGCGCCTCGTCAGCCCGGACGGTGTGCTCTTGGCGCATGGCCGCGCCTTTAGAAGGCGTCAGGAATCAATGAGCACGGCTTATGCGCTACCTGACGCATCGTCCATCAGCGCCATTGCGTCAGCTGATCGGTTGAAGACGAGCGCGTCTTCGTGCTGGACCAACGCGAGAGGAATTCCTTGGCGGCGGGCGTCGCGGACGTTCTTCATCTGGAAGAACGAAGGGCGGGCAACGAGCCCGCCGTCGCGGATGCCTGCAAGGAGAGCCACGCAGCGCTCGGCGGGGACGAGGCCGGCCGCGCGCCCGGCGGCGAGAACGGCGGAAGGCAGGTCGACCAGTTCGCCGCGGGTGCGCCAGGGTCGGGTGGTGACGACGACGGTGCCGCCGGGGCGGAGCAGGAGGCGGCACTGGGCGAGGATCTCGGTGAAGGCCTCCAGGAGCTGGTCGGTGGAGACGTGGGCGAGGTTGGCCGGGTCGTGGCTGTAGCGGTAGTTCTTCTTGGCTACGCCGCGCTCGCCGGTGTCCCGGGTGGAGCGGACCTGTCCGTGGACGCTGGGCCCGTACGGCGGTGAGGTGATCACGAGATCCACTGTGCCCCGGAGCGTGGCGGGCAGGAACTGGGTGAGTCGGCGTGCGTCGCCGCAGTACACGGTGCCGGTGGCCATGCCTCCTTCGTGTGCGGCGGATGCGGTGTTGTGGCTGGCGAGGTCGGCCCACTGCGGTTCGTATTCGACGCCGATGGCACGGCGGCCGAGGTGGAGGGCTTCGACGAGGGTGGTGCCGATGCCGCACATGGGGTCCAGGACGAGGTCGCCGGGGTTGGTGTAGGTGCGGATGGCGTGGGCGGCGATGGCGGGGAGCATCTTGGCGGGGTGGGCGGTGGAGCCGGGGACGTAGCGGCCCTTGCGCTGAGCGGGTGCCGAGGTGGGTGCGGTGTTCCACACCGAGAAGGGAGCGGGCACGGTCAACTCCTATGGCGGTCAGGCGTGGTGGATCGCGGAGAGGACGAGCAGGTCGCCATGGATGACGCCGGGGGCGGCGTCGCCGGGCGGGGTGGGTGCGAGGGCGTCGTCGGCGGCACGGGCGTAGAGGATGACGATGTGCTGCAGGTAGCGGAAACCCGCCGTGCGCGCCGCGGCGACGAGGGAGCCGAGCGGGTCGGTGAGTACTCCGGCGTCCCGGCGCTGGCGGGTGGCGAGCAGGAGCAGTCCGTCGGCGGGCAGGAGGCGGTGGGCGCGGTGGAAGAAGCCGGGCCAGCCGTTCTCCATGGCCGCTGGCATACCTCTCTCCGAAACCCCCAGTGCGTCGCTGGACTCCGGCAGGGCGTCCGGGTGCAGTTCGGCGAGCAGCACCGTTGCGCTGCCGGGGGCCGTCTCGTCTCCGGTGTCGGCATAGCTGGTACAGGGCATGCAGGCGTCCGACCCTGGCAGGAGGTCCTGCTGGATGGAGACCTTGAGAAGCGATGCGGGCCGGCCGCCTGGGCGTTCGCCGAACTCAGTGCGGATCATCTCGACCGCCCAGTCCGGCAACACGGCGCCGGGGGCGGGAGCGACGCGTGACTGTTCGGGACGTGGGAGCCAGATGGTGGTTGGCAGAGCGGCAGAGTCCTGCTTCTGGGAGCCGCGTGGGGTACGGCGTGCGGAGTGGAACATCATCGGGCGGCGCCCGGACCGGAGAACGCGATCCGTCTGGTGCTGACGCCCAGTAATAGGGACGGAGCATGCGGTTCTTGCCGTCGCTGCCCGCGGCGTCCGCACTGCCATGGTGCGGGGTTCACTCATTCAGCGAGTCCCGAAGACCTCGCGGGATCTACGTCATACGAGGTCAGACGGTTGCCGGGCCACTGGTGAGCCACCGATGAACCACCGGCGAGCTACCGGGCAACCCCGCCTGTCCTCGGCCCGGCCTTCGTCCTGAGCACCGGAAGTGAGCCCCCGACAGGCAGCGAAACAGCTGTTACGCCGCGCGCCACTGGACGGCGTAGATGCTGTCGCCCCGTTCCATGTCAAGTTCCAGCGTGTTGCCATCTTGATCCTTCGGGGCGTGCCGAAACAGCATCCACCGACCGGTCGGCAGGGCCCTGGGGACAAACCGATGTGCGCCCCTTGGAGACAGGGGTCTCACGGGGACTGGGGCCGAGGTGGCACGGCGGGCGCCCAACGGGACAAAGCCTGTGAGGTCGTCCGGCTACCCGCTCGATGCCCGAGCCGTAAATATGGAACTGCCGCTGCCCTCGGCTGCGGGGTCAGCCGAGGGCAGCGGCGGTGGCTGATCGTTACTCAGTCCTTCTCAGCGCGTCTGAGCCCTGTCGATCAGGGTCTGAGCAATCAGTCGTATCGGTTCCCACGACTCGTCGAGCGGATCGCCGGCCTCGGCCGCAGTCAGGAGAGCGTCGATCCTGGCTTGGACGTATTGCTTGTTAGTGAGTTCGCCTTGGTAATCCTGGACCGACTCTTTATACGCCTTCCATTGAACTGGAACGGGGACATCCTTCGGACCTTGCAAACTGTTCAGGCCGAAGTAGAACTCGAGGGAGCATGCCCGGCCGTTGATGTTGTCGTCGGCCTCCCCTGACGGCCCGAAAGTGGGATAGGACCGTGCGTATTCGAGATCGGGAAGTAGGCAGGCGCTATAGTGATTCGGGAGCGCGATGCCCGCAATCTGCTTGATCGCCTCCCGGCCGGCGGTGTCGTTGTCAAAGAGTCCGATCACCCGGTTCATCACTCCGGCTGCGGCGAAGCTCTTAAGGTTTGCAACGACTTTGTCGGTTCCCCCCTGCGGCCTTGTGGTGTCAAAGTCCAAAAATTCGAAGTACCCAGCGATATCCGGCCTGACCAATTTCAGCGCCCGGGGAAGAACACGGGAATCAAACTTGCCTTCCGTGAGCACGATGATTGGGCCCGTGCTGGCCGTCTCCTCCCGTAGGTCCTGAAGGGCTTGCGTCGAGATCTGATCAGTTCTCTTGAACGCACCACCTGACAGCAGGTCGCTAAGATCGAGGCGAAGGGTTGCCTGCGGGTCCTGGTGCTCCAGAAGCCCTACGATGAGCAAGCGGCGGTCGAGGTCGCCCTCGAAGAAGAATTCGAGCTTGTCCAGGCAGAGTTTTTCCAGCTCGGATAGCTTTGTCTCCATCCACGCGGGGCCGCGCTTCAGGTATGCCTGAAGGCCAATCTCAGCAATGTCGTCGTCGGTGACGTTACGTGCCGGGTTCGATCCGGGTGCGATCTGCTCGTGGGCATCGTCCGGTCCGTCCCATTCTCTCAGGTCCCGGAAGCAGGCCGCCATCTCTCGGCGGCATCGCTCTGCGGTGAAGCCCATCAGATTGAGCCGCGTGACAGCTGTCTCAACAGTTGTTTTATAGCCGAAACGCTCTGACGTGTCAACGGATTCATACTTGTAGTCTTCGGGGTCGATATCAGGGTAGTTGCGGTATGTCTCAGGGTCATCGATGTCAATGTCGGGCAGACCAGCGTTATCCCTGTCGACCATCATTGCCCAGTTTCGGTGCATGTACTTGTCTTCCTCTTGGAAGACAGTCATGAGCCTGGCTGGCGCATCCCACCTCCCCTCGAATATCTGCAGGTCCTCCAGGAACAGGTGCCATCTGCTGCTCATCCACTTCTCCGATCACGTAACGCTGGCCTTCGGGACAGGCTGCAGATCCGCGAGCACGGCTTCGTGCGGCTGGCCGCCCAGGCGGACATCTCGATCGCGCTGCGGTGACCGAGGTCGACTTTAAAAGGAGTGAAGTGCTCGTCCTTGCCCTTGGTGCCACAGGGACCGTTGCGCCAGTGGCACACGGCCGCAGACGAACCGACGAAGCCGCGGCTACGGGCTGTCAGCTCAAGAGGAGGAGGTAGAGGCCGCCGGTCGTACGCAGTTGGCGTTCTTTCGGGCCGATCTCCCAGGTCAGAGTCTCGAACCAGCGCTTGGCTCCCCGTCGCCGTTTGGTCACGATCAGCTTGACTGCGCGGTCTTCCAGGACGGCGTGTCCGCCTCGGCCTCCTGGGGGTCTGCGGGGAAGAAGCCGTGTCTGCCCGGCCCCGTTCCGGTGAAGCGGTAGATGCGTGCTTCAGACAGGACATTGAGGGGCGGGTCGCCGTTCTCGATGATGACGGCCTGACCGGGGAAGTCGAGCATGTCTCCGTAGAAGTGGTCGACCACGTGCGAAGTCATGTCGACGTCCTCGCCGACTGGTTCGTCGTCCATGATGGGGTCACGATAGGTGACCACCGGTGAGTCGAGAACGATAAAGCCCGGGTGCGGTCGGCCGTTTTCCAGACAGAACTGGGCTAGCGCGGTGGTAAATGCGGAGTGCAGGACGGAGCGCACCCCTTTGCCTCGGCTCGGACGAGCACGGCCACCTGCGCGGATGTCCATGGCGTACTGGTCGTACTCGGCGAACTCCACCGAGGGGACCTTCCATGCTTCCAGCGTACGGCGCAGCGCCTCGTCGAACGAAGTCAGGATCCGGTTGGGGACGTAGTCGGCCGGCCTCTGGGCCCGTCCCATCGTTTCCCCGTCCAGCCGCGAGCGCCGCTGTTCCAGTTCGTCAATCCGCTCGTGGAGTTCGAGGTTCCGTTCGATCTCCGAGCGGGCGTGGAGATGCTCTTCCATACGGGCGCGCAGGGGGGCGAGCTGGTCCTGAGTGGCGGCGATGTCCTGGTCCAGGAGGACGGTGTCGTGCAGCAGGGATGCCCGGCGCTGGGTCAGCGCTTCGAACTGTCCCACTAGGTCCTCGATCGTAGGCAGCAGGTCGGCGAGCAGGCTGGTGGTCTTGGCGGTCTCGTTCTGGACGGCGAGGTGGAGTTGCGTCGTCTCGTGCTCGCTGTGTCCGGGGTGTTGGTGCTCGGGCTCGGCGCCGCAGAACACGCAGGTGCCCACCCGGAAGTAGCCCAGCAGGCTACCGGCTTCGGTGACCATTTCGAGGCGGGCGAGGTCGGAGCGGTACTGGTCCTCTAGCAGGCGGAACCGGGAGACCAGGTCGCCGGTCTCCCCGAGGCGGGCCTCCACCGTGGCTAGTTCTTCGGCTGCCTTCATTCGGGTGGTGACCGCAGTCAGGTGCCGGTCAGTGATCACTCGTAAGGTTGTGGAATGCTCGTCGATGGACGCCTGCAGACGCACCTGGCGATCCCGAAGATCCCTGACGTTCTCGTTCGTGGTCAGTTTGCTCTGCAGATCGAGGATGATCTGATCGAGCAAAGTGATCTTGCCTTTGTTGACCCGGCGCTGCCCTGCGTTGAGGCCGGTGTCCACTTCCGGATCGCTTTCACCGGTCAGCAGCAGCCGCATGACCGAGGCTGCTGCGGTCTTGCCGCTGGCCGCGGCCGAAGGCAGGACCGGGGACAGCGGGGCAACCATCCGCGTCTCGGGGATGACGGAGAGGTGGACGAGATCGCGCAGGGCCAGACTGCGGCTGGCGCCGGCTTCGTTCTTGCGAATCCGCAAATCGGCCAGCGCAAGCTCGTTCATGAGGAACAGCGACAGGCTGTTCTTGCTGCGTGCTGTGTGGGCGGCAGTGACCTGGGTGTCGGCGGGGGTGGTCACCACGGAGCGGTGATCGCTGCGGTAGAGGTGGATAGTGCTGCTGTGGGGGGCCCTCAGCAGGGTCAGCGGCGTACCGTCCGGCAGCCGCAGTCCCAATAGGATCTGGCTGTATCCGTCGGCTTCCGGCACCTCGGGTGCCTGGCTCCCACCAAGCATGTACTCGATAGATTCGACGATGAACGACTTGCCGGTGTCGGACGCCCCGTAGATCACGGTGAGGGCCGGGCCGAAGTCCACGCTCGCGGTGGGCTTATTCAAGCCCGCGTAGGTGAGGTGGACCAGACGCAGCTCACTCATGGCCAGCTCCGCTCCAGGCGAGTTCCGCAGACGCCCGTTCGATGATCTCCTGCGTCGCGGCGCGGGCATCCGACCGCGCCGCGAAGTGGTGCACCACCCACTCGGCCCGCTCACGCAGAGACTCGACGTAGGACGCCTCCAGCACATCAACGAAGACTGGCCCCCGGTCGGTGGCCCGGTACATGAGCCCCTCGCTGGCATCGACGATACCGACCAGGCCAGCACGGATCAGCACGAGCAACGCCTCCTCCAGGACGGCTCGTTTCATCCCGAGCTCACCCCCGCGCGCCGGCAGGTTGGGATGAAGGCTGGGCGGACCGTCGAATTCGCCGCTGTGAAGCACTACATGATCCAGAGCGACCAGCTGCGCAATGTCCATGGGCTCGGGATGGCTCTCGGCCAGAAGGACGAGCGCGCGTACACCGACTTCGAGCGGGCTGTTGAGCGGATTCACTTCTCTCCTTCCCGGCACCAGGTCAGACGATCCTCGTTCGCCAGGTGATGACATACCCCTTTGCGGGCATTCGTCTCCACGAAGGGGGTGAGGACTGTCGGGGTCAGCTGGACGGTGCCAGCCACGGCCATGACCGCGCCGTGCCGCTCCCAGCCGTCCGGGTAGGAACGGGCTGCGACTTCCACGACAATGTCGTACACGTCCTTCTTCACCCGTTCGAAGTACGCTGGCTGAGTGGCATCGCGAGCGAACACGCGCACCGCCTCGGCGGCATAGAAGGCCTCGCGCTGCCGCTTGAGGTGCTCGTCGGCCTCCTCGACGGTGGGCACGTCCTCCAGACCGCTGATGGCGCTGGGAAAACGCTCGCGGTAGACATCCACGAGACGCTGGACGTAACGGGCTTCGTCCTCATGGTGCTGCGGCGGCGGAATGATCTGCCGAGGCCCCTGTTCGAAGGGGGCGTAGGGGAAACGATCCACAAAGTGCGTGGTCGTCTTGTGCAGCTCGAGCATCTCGTCCAGGTCCACGCACTCGAACATGGCGAAGTCGGTGTCCGCCGCCAGCTCCTCGACGGCCCGCCGCTGCTCATCGGTGAGTGCGGTCACGAGCTTGTCCCGGGTTGTGGACAGTTCCTGCAGGAACTTGGTCCGGCACTCGGTGGGCTTTGCGAACTGCCGGGGCAGGCTGCGCGAGATTATCGGGGCGACGAAGACGTACCGGGTGGGGATGGTGAACTCACCAGCTGCGGCGGCCACGAACATCTTGCGCATCTCTCCGGCCGCCGTGCCCCAGGACAGGGCAGCGGCGTACCGCTTGCACTGGTAGTTGTGCCACTGCCCCTCCAGCCTCTGGTGGGACAGGTAGCCCGCCACGTCCACCCCATGGTCGCCCGAGCCGCCGTGGCGTTCGACCAGGACGTACTTGACGTCCAGCGCTGGAACCCACTCCTTGACGAACTCCTCGAACTGGTCGGGATCGTAGAAGGACACCATCTGCTTGGGTGAGGGCATCGGCGCCATGCGCAGCGAATGAGCCAGCACGGTCAGCGGCGGCTGCCCTGCGCCTGCGGACCCTGCGCTGTACAGATCAGACACCCCGTTATCCCCCCATTGCTCCAGGTGACAGCAAGACCCCGTCCGTCCTGAGCAGACGCGATTCATACCCCTGGCCCCACCCACCAAACAACACGTTCGGTCCCCCGTTTTCATGTCTCCTGGAATGGCCGAGAGGCGAGGGTGCATGGCGGAAAATGGCCGCGCGAACGGCTGCGTCGTGCGCCAGCTCTAGGTCTCGGCTGGGCGAGGCCCGAGCTCGATCGCAGCCTGGGCCAGGAGGCGGCACAGCCCAGACACCCGCCGTACGGCAGCTGACCGGCGCGCTGCGGAGAGCCCGCCACCGACAGGCGCCGACTTGTGACTCCACAAAGCCTTGTTGACCTGCGCAGCATGCCGCGACTGGGATGCCGCCTCATCACCGCGCTACCCGGCGCGGCGACTGCCTCTTCCAGGTGCGATCACCCAAGCGCGCCGTCGTGCAGAGTGACTGGCTGCACAATGGGGTCCCGGGCCGGAGCAGCGACGAGCCGTAGGAGATCCAAGGTGGCCGAGATCGGGCGCGAAGTACGTGTCGGTGAGCCCGGCTGGGAACTGCTTGACGCCAGTCACGAGCTCTCCGGCCTGCCGCCCGAGGTTGCCAGAACCCTCCCGGCGACAGCGTCTCTCACGCTGCCGACGGAGTACCTGACATGGGAGTCATTCGAGCATCTCGTGGCCGCGGTCGCACGAGAGGTCGAGGGCGCCTACGAGGCCCACGTCTACGGACGGCGTGGGCAGAAACAGCACGGAATCGACGTCGCCGGCTTCTTCGACAGTGAGAAGCCCCGGGTCTACCAGGCCAAGCACTACAAGACCTACTCGGTAGCCAAATTGGTGAAGGCAGTCAAGACGTTCGTGGACGGCAAGAGGCCCTTTGGCTCTACGTATCTCGTCGTAATGACGACGGCCGACGTCAGCGACACAAAGATCAAGGACAAGCTCCACGCACTACGAACGGCCAACCCGGACCTCACGATCCGCTTGTGGGGCAAGCAGGAGCTGTCCGACATGCTCCAGGAGCACCCACGCGTCGTCACCCGCTTCTTCGGCGAGGAGACCGCGCGCCTGGTGTGCCCAGAACTCCAGCGGCCCAGCCCGGTGGCTAAGACGGCTGCCGTCGCCTCCGACGCGATGGTCCGGGGACCGGTCCAGCACCTCGACTTGCACAACGCTCTGGAAGCAGCGCGCGAGCAGCACCGTGAACAGCCCGCGCGAGCGGCAGCAGAGTTTCAGCGGGTGGCCGAGGCTCTGGAAGAAGCTGGCTTCGTGGCCCACGCCCTGCAGGTTCGCCGTTCCCAGTCCGAAGCCCTGCACGAGGCCCAGGACACCTCTGCGGCCGTAGCCGTGGACCTAATGATCATGGCTGGAGAGTTGGAGAGCGGAGAACCCGGCCTGGCCCTTTCTATGGCCCATCGCCTGGAGATCGAGAAGACGGACGCTCCTGAGACGTTCGTTCGTGGGCTGCAGGCTCTGGGCGCGCTCGCGGCATACCAGCACAATCACGACGTCACGCTGGATGATGTCGCCGATGCGGTCGACGCTCTCGAGGACGGGGATTCGGGGTTCGCTTCGGCTTTCATGATGTTCGCAGAATGCGCGGTCGCCGAGAATCGGCTCGAACTGATCACCCATCGCGCTGACCGGTTCGAAGCCGCCTGTCGGTCGGCCCTTCCCGGATCTCAGGAACACGCCCGCCTGCGCGCCTGCCTGGCCGACGCGGGTGTCAGAGAAGGCTGGGAAGACTTGCAGTACGCCATCCGCGCCACCTGGAAGCCCCGACTCGCCGCCCTGCTCATGGCCCGGCACGGACGAAATCTGATCTTGCGCCAGAAGGCCACTGCTGCTCTTGCCCGCTACGACGACGCGATCGCCCTTGCCACCGAGGAGGGGGCTACTGACGACGCGGTCAACTGGCTGCAGACCCAGAGTCTCATCCGTGTTCGTTTCGGCCTGACCCAGCCCTTGAGCATGAACGAGGGCTATCGCCGCATCCTTACCCTGCGTGCTGCCAGTGACGGCGGCAGCGTCCTGCCCACCGGCGTGCGCTTCAGGGAGCGGGCGCTGTCCCGCATGCACAAGAAGCGGCTCGCCGATGCCTCCCAAGCTCTCATCGCGTACCGGTCGCGCTCCGCCGTTACTGCCGACTGGTCCGGGGAACAGGAAGCTGAGCACCTTCTCGGGCTGCTGCACCAGAAGGCACAGCAGCCCGAACAGGCTCTGCGCCACCACCTGGCCGCCGGCGACGTGGAAGAGCTCACCGGTGTTGCGGAGCTCCTGCCGGAGGAGCCGCTGTCCTTTGAGCCTGACCCCGATCTAGTCACCATGCCCAACTGGTACCGGGTCAGTGCCCTGCGCGCGGCGGCGGCAACAGCCGACCTCGTGCCCGACGACCAGGCCAGGAAATGGCTGGACGCAGCCCTGGCCGAACTCGACCTGGACCGCCCCGCCCCGCCACGCACGGCAAGTGCCGTGCACGCGGCCTTCGCCGTGGCGGCCGCGCTCCTGCGGGCCTCCACGACCGAGCAGGCCGAGCAGTTCCTCTCCCTGAGCGGCCCGCGCCTGGACCGTCCCCCTGGCACCCATCGCAGGACCGACCGTGAACACATGCAGGCCCTGATCACTATCGCGCAAACACATCCGACCTTGCGCGAGCGGGCGGTCCGCTCGATGTGTCAGGCGCTACTCCGTGCCGATCACCTCGCGGCGTCGATCCTCAATCACGGTGTCGATGCCCTGGCCCTGTGCCCGGACATCGTCGCCGAGCAGTGCACGTCACCAGCCCAGAACGGCAACATCCACGCGGCCTTGGCACTCATTCTCACCAACACACACACCGCTGACGCCACGCCCACGGCCCGAAGGCAGCTGCCACTTCCACTACCGGGAGAAGAAGCCGCGGAGCAGCCGCGCAAAAGCCCCAGCACACTCGCTTTGCTGGCTGCCGCCGTAGACATGCCTGATCGGCAGGCCTTGTCCGACAGCCTCATCGCTCACGCCCTCAACCGCAATGACGCCGCCTTCCAGCGCCGCGACGCACTGCACGCCTTGGCCGCCTTGGCGCCACACCTTGACCACGACACGCGCGCAAGGCACTTCACGACAGCCATGGATTTCGCTCAAGGCCACCATGACGGCAGCGCAGACGACGACCTCCCCCACACGTCCTTCGACCGCATCAGCTTTGACTTGGGCCCGGCGTCGCTGCGTCCTGACGGTCTTTTGGCTGCAGCATGCCTCGCAGACACAGGAGAGCAAGCAGCCGACGTGACCGCACATGCTCTCCTAATCCTGCAGACCTCCGATCCAGACGCCAGTCGGACCACGCTCGTCCGCGCGCTGTTCCAGCTGCCCGCAGCGGATGTAGATCTGCGGCCGGCACTGCTGGCCATTCACCCCGATCACCTCATCCGTCTCCTGGCAGCGGGTCTGTGGTGCGGCAGCAAGGACGCTGACCCGGTCACCGGCCAGGCCCTGGCCGGTGACCGGCATAAGCTGGTGCGCCAGTACATGGCGACGTACGCGGGTGAAGCGGGCCTCGTGCAGACGCTGGCGGCAGACCCACGCCGCTCTGTCCGGTGTCGTGTTTCACAGGACCAAAGGACGGCTGGCGAGGGTTAGTTCGCTGCCGTGCCGTGCGCTGGCCATCCCCGTGGCGGTCACGGGCCGTGCGGGGACCGTCTCCGCTACAGGAACGGTGCGCGCGGAGTATCGAGATGCGGTGCGCTCAGACGCTGCCCAGTCTGCGGTCCTTGTCGGGGTCCGTGGGACGCTTCGCCAGCTACTGGTGTAGGCGCTTGCCCTTGACGTCGACGGTGGGGAGGATCCGGCCCAGCCACTGAGGCAGGCCACACGCATTGTGGCCTAGGTTGAGGATCGACCGGCGAGGAGACTGCAGGCTTTACTCGGGCTTGGGCTTCGCCAGGCTGATGAGCGTCTCGGCCAGGCGGCGCATCGGATTCCACTCGCTCCCCAGGGCCTTCTCACCCTCTTCTGCTTCTCGATCATCTCCTTGATGCCTTGACGGCCTGTTCGGCAGCTTGGCACGCACCTGCTGCGACGAGAAAACCATGGCAAGCGACCGGAACAAGTTCCGAGAGGGCTGCCGATCGGTTCGAAGGTTTGTCATGTTCGATTCCCCGGCTGAACCGGGTGTAACAGTGCAGGCTATCCGGGGCGAGCAACCAGCGGACTATCGCACACACCGTGCCACTGGATCGCCTGCGGCACGGTGACGGCTCGCGGTCGGTCCGTCCGTGGCGCTGGGCGGTGACAGGAGTGGCGGCAGACGTTGTCCGCCACTCCTGCAAGGAGCAGTGCCATGCACCCCACCGCACGTACCGTCCACCGTCGCGTTGCCTGTGTCCGGTCCTCGGGCCGTTCGCCCCTGGGGGCTCTGGAGGAGGCCTTTCTCGCGCTGGCGACGGCAGCCTCCCCGCTCACGTTGCCCGCTCATCTGGTCTGCGACGAGCCGGAGCAGCTGGCGCTGCCCGTGGACCAGTTCCGGGCGCGTCTCGCCCACCCCGCCACGTCGTCGGCCCAGCGTGAGCGGAGCTGGCGTGAAGTGGTTCGCCGGGCTCAGCAGCTCGGTGAGCCCTGGGGCACCGTCGCCGTTGCGATGGCCGTTCCGGTGCTGCGCCGGGTGCTGGCCCGGCTGGCGCGGCCGGCTCATTTGGAGCGCGCCGAGGTCGAGCAGGAGGCGCTGGCTGCGGTTGCCGTTGCTGTGCGCTCGGTGGACGTGGACGCTGCCGACGTGGGTCGGGAGTTGTTCGCGGCGGCTGACCGGGCCGTGCACCGTCTGGCGTATGCCGCTCGCCGTCAGGCTGCCCGTGAGACCGGGTCGGCGGCAGTGCGTCTGGGGCGGCTGGCCCGCTTCGAAGGTCGGCCGGGATGCCAGGAGGCTGCTGATGCAGCCGGGGTCGCCGGCGCCGGCCGGCAGGAGGACGAGTACACGGTGCTGGCTCGTGCCGTCCGGGCCGGGATCGTGGGCGTCGCCGAAGCGCGGCTGATCGCGCGGACCCGGCTGGATCGTGAGCCGATGCAGCGGCTGGCGGAAGAGCGGGGTGTGAGTGCGCGTCAGCTCTACCGCCACCGTGCCGCTGCCGAGCAGCACCTCAGCACGCATCTCCGGGAGCAGTTGCGCGAGCAGTAAGGCGGCTCCAGGCCGGGGAGATTCGCGCCGTCGGTGTCAGTGTGCGGCTTGTGGATCTCTATTACCGGTGAGCGGCTGCCGTTGGATGCGTGCCATGCACCCGACGGCAGCCGCCGGTGAGGGCCCGGGTTTGTGCCACCGCGGGCCTGTCGTCGGGTGAGGTGAGCGCGGCCGTCTCGTGCTGACACCCGAGCTCCCTGCTTCGCCGTCGTCCGTGAGGAGGCCGGCCCCGGGCAGGGGAACTCCGCGCTCACCTCACCTTCGCACCGTCCCCCGCACGGCCCGCTGTTCGCGGCCCGTTGCGGCTCCCGCTGGTCTGTTCCTCTCTCCTGTCGTCCCTGATGTGCCTCTTGGAGGTGGTTCGTCATGCTCGGAGGGCTCTGTCCGACGGGTCGGTTGTCTGTTCTCCGGGCAGGCCGCCGAGCAGCCCGGGTGGGCTTCACGACGGTTGTGGCCGGCGTCGTGCTGGTGGCGGATACCTCGCTCGTGTGGGCGGTCGCGGACATCCCCACCGTGATCACGAACCTGCGGAACTGGATCGTCGGCATCCTCGCCGGGCTCGCCACCTTGTTCCTGACCTTCGGCGGGCTGCGGTATCTGATGGCCGGCGTGGACCCGGGCGAAGTCGAGGCCGCCAAGCGGGCCCTGAGGGCGGCGGCCATCGGCTACGGGCTGGCCATCCTCGCGCCGGTGATCGTGACCGTGCTGCAGGGCATCGTCGGAGCCGGTGGCGGGGGCGGGCAGTGACCCGCGCCCCGTGCTCCGGCCGGGCTCTTCTTCTGCTGCTGCCTGCCGTGGGGCTCTTGGTGCTGGTCGTCCTGGCCGCTCCGTCCGGCTCCGCGCTGGCGGCGGGCCGTGCGCCTCTGGCACCAGCGGCCCCGGAGCCGCAGCCGACCCCCGGTCCTGCCGCTCCCGCCCCGGAGCCGGGTCCGGAGCCGAGGCCCGCCCCCGGGCCAGGTCCGACCCCCGCGCCGGATCCTCCCGCCGCCGAACCCGAACCGTCCCTTCCGCGGGAACCGTCTCCGGGGCCGACCCCGCCGGCGTGCGAGGTGGACGACTTCTCCTGCGAGCCGCAGGAGGGCGGCCTCGGGGACCTCTTCGACGTATCCGGCATGGTCGTGAACGCGATCACCTCGTTCCTCGGCATGCTGATCGAGCAGATCATGAAGCCGGTCCGCGAGCTGCTCGCTGACACTTTGCTGGCCACCCCCGATGTCACCCAGCACGCCGACATCAAGAAGCTGTGGGCCACCATGCTGGGGATCACGGCCGGGATCTATGTACTGTTCGTGACCGCGGGCGGTGTCACGGTCATGGGGTACGAGACCGTCCAGACCCGCTACGCCCTCCAGCAGATCCTCCCCCGTCTCCTCTTCGGGATGGTCGCCGCAGCCACCTCGCTGACCGTGATGGGCAAGGCGATCGGCCTGTCCAACGCCCTGGCCCACGCGGTGATGGCCAGCGATATGTCGGACGCCGGGCAGGGCATGGTGGAACAGGTCCTGCCCTTCGCCCTGTTCGGGGCCGCCGGGCTGAAGCTGTACCTGCTGCTCCTGGCAACGATGATGATCGCCCTGGTGCTCGCGGTGCTGGTCGGCTTCCTCGTGCGCGTCGCCGTCATGGCACTGCTCGCCGTGGCCGCTCCCCTGGCCCTCGCCTGCCACGCTCACCCGCTGACCGATCCGGTGGCGCGGCTGTGGTGGCGGGCGCTGGCCGGTTGTCTGGTCATTCAGGTCGCGCAGTCGATAACGTTCATCCTGGCTCTGAAGCTGTTCTTCGCACCCGGCGCGACAGCTTTGGGCATTCCGAAGTCCGATCAGCTCGGCACCATGCTCGCCGGAGCCGCCCTGTTCTGGGTGTTGTTCAAGATCCCGGGCTGGACCCTGCAGGTCGTGCTGCGCGGGACGCCGGCGCACAGTCCGCATGCGCCCACGGGGGTGCGGATGCTCAAGCACCTGGCGATGTACCGGCTCATGGATCACTACCTGCCCGGGATGCAGCTGCTGCGGCGTCGCCCGGGAGGTGGGCGGGGTGCCGGCGGCTTGGGCCCGGGGCGCGGTGGGCTCGGCGGTGGTGGAGGTAGCCCGGGCCGGGGTGGAGGTGGTGGTCGAGGTGGCGGTGGACGGCCCTTCACACCCGCCCCGCCTGGGCGCGGCGCCGGGTCTGTGAGGAGGGCGCGCAGTGCGGGTCGTGCGTGGTTGTCCCGTGGTCGCGACGCCGTAGCAGGCCCCGCTGCCCGCCTGCGCTCCATGGGGCGGCCAGCCGCCGGAACGCCGTCGGGTCCGAACCCCAGCCGAGCGACCGGCAGCAGTACGAGGCCGGAGCCTGCCGCGTCCAGTGCTCCTCATGCCGCAGCCCGGTCGCTGCCCGGCCGGCGTTCCCGGGCTCGTGGCCTGGCCCCTGCTCCTCCTCCCCCTGCTCGTACACCGAGAGGTCCCCGCGCCGTGATGCATCCCGCCCGTGCCCGTCGTGTGCGGCAACTGGCGCTCCCGGTGGCGGCTCAGCGTGTCCCGTCCCGGCCGCCCCGGCCCACGCAGATGTGGCTGCCCATCCGTGCCGAACGCCTTCCCGCGCGCTCCCGTTCCGAGCGTCGTCTGCCCGCTCCCCCGCCTCTGCCCTCCGCTGCCTCGGCATCGCGTGGCCGTCAGCTCGTCCTTCCCATTTCCGCGCCTCGCGTGCGGGTGCGTCCGCCGCGGCCCATGCAGCTGCGGCTGCCTCTCGAACCCCGGAGGTGATCCGGCATGAACCAAGCCGACGACCCGGCGGACACGGTGCAGGCCACGCGTGTCCCCGCCGATATCTCCCGCCCCGACCGCATTCTCGGTCCCTTCACCGCGCAGCAGACCGCCGTCATCGCCGCCGCAGCGGTGGTGCTCTATGCCGGGTACTGGGCCGCGCGGCCGTTCATGGCACCAGTCGCCTACGCCGCTCTGGTCATCCCCGTGGCCGGGGCAGTGGCCGCCCTCGCGCTCGGCCGGCGGGAGGGCATCGGCCTGGACCGCTTCCTCCTCGCCGCCCTCGCTCACGCCCGTGCGCCCAAGCGCCGGGTGCACGCGCCGGAAGGGGTGCCGCCGCTGCCCGCCGTCGTCCCCGGCCACTGGGCTGAGGCCGCAGGGCCGCCTCCGGCGGCGCTGCGCATGCCGTACGACGGCATCACCGCAGCCGGAGTGCTCGACCTGCGCGGTGAAGGAGTGGCCGGGCTGGCGACCTGCTCGACCGTCAACTTCGAGCTGCGCTCGGGAGCCGAGCAGCAGGGCCTGACGGCCGCGTTCGCCCGGTGGCTCAACTCCCTGACCGGCCCCACCCAGGTGCTGGTGCGCTGCCACCGGATCGATCTCGCCCCGCTCGCCGACAACCTCCAGCAGGAGGCCGCCGCACTGCCCCATCCCGCTCTGGAGCGGGCCGCACGGGAGCACGCCGACTTCCTCGCCGACCTCGCCGCGGGCGGCAATCTGCTGGGGCGGCAGGTCGTCCTAGTCGCCCGGGAGGAGAGCCCGGCGCACGGTCTGCGGCACGGGATGAACGAGGAACGGGTGCTCCAGCGCCTCGACGAGGCCACCCGCACGCTCGCAGCCGCCGAGATCACCTTCACTCCCCTGGGCGCCGAGCAGACCGCTGACCTGGTCAGCGCGGCCTGCAACCCCGACTCCCCCACCCTGCCCGGCCTCGGATCGGAAGGCGGCCCCGCATGACCCGGTTCTTCCTCAACCGCCGCCGCACCCCGCCGCAGACACAGGTGTGTGATGCCGGCCAGTTGCTGGAGGCGGCAAGCCCCGAGGCTATCGAGGTCCATGCCCGCGCTCTGGCCGTCGGCGCGCAGCTGGCCACCACGCTGGTGGTCACCGGCTACCCGGCCGAGGTCACGCCCGGCTGGCTCGCCCCGCTGCTGAGCTTTCCCGGTCATCTCGACATCGCCCTGCACATCGATCCCATCCCCACCCCCGTGGCCGCGGCCGGGCTGAGGAAGCAGCGCGCCCGTCTGGAGTCCGGGCGCCGCGCCGGTTTCGGCAAAGGGCATCTGGACGACCCGGAAGTGGAGGCCGCAGCCGCCGATGCCGCCGAGCTCGCCTACCGCATCGCCCGCGGCGAGGGAAAGCTCTTCCACGTCGCCCTCTATCTCACCGTGCACGCCCCGGACGAGGAGACCCTCGCGGAGCAGGCAGCCGCGGTGCGCGCCGTGGCTGAGTCGTTGCTGATGACGGTCGCCCCAACCACCTACCGTGCCCTGCCGGGCTGGCTCGCCACACTCCCTCTCGGCATCGACACGCTCCAGATGCGTCGCACCTTCGACACCGCCGCGCTCGCCGCCTGCTTCCCCTTCACCAGCCCCGACCTGCCGATCAACACCAACGATGACGGGGCGCCGCAGGGCGTGCTGTACGGGCTGAACACGGTCTCCGGCGCGCCCGTGCTCTGGGATCGGTTCGCGCAGGACAACTACAACTCCATCACCCTGGCCCGCTCCGGTGCCGGCAAGTCCTACCTGGCCAAACTGGAGCTGCTGCGCCTGCTGTTCACCGGGGTGACGGCCTCGGTGATCGACCCCGAGGACGAGTACGTCCGCCTGGCCGAAACCGTCGGCGGACAGGTGCTCGAGCTCGGCGCCGACGGCGTACGCCTCAATCCCTTCGATCTCCCTGTAGCCGACGGCGGGGAGGACGTGCTGACCCGGCGGGTGCTGTTCCTGCACACCTTCCTCGCCGTCCTGCTGGGCACGGAGCTGACCGCTGCCCAGAAGGCCGTACTGGACCGGGCCGTGCTCGCCGCCTACGAGCGTGCGGGCATCACCGCGGACGCCCGCACCTGGCAGCGCACCCCGCCCACGCTCTCCGATCTGACCGCCGTGCTGGCCGAGGAGGAGAGCGAGGCGGCAGCGGCCCTGGCCGACCAGCTCGCCCCCTACACCACCGGCTCGCACGCCGACCTGTTCAACGGGCAGAGCACCGCCTGCGCATCCGGGCACTTGGTGGTCTTCGCACTCCGCCGCCTGGCGGAAGAGGTCAGAGCTCCGGCGATGCTGCTGGCCCTCGATGCGATCTGGCGGCAAGTCACCCACCGCCCGCGCACCGGCCGGCATCTGGTCGTGGTCGACGAGGCGTGGCTGCTGATGCGCGACAGGGCCGGGGCCGGCTTCCTGTTCCGTATGGCCAAGGCCGCGCGCAAGTACTGGACCGGCCTGGCCGTCGTCACCCAGGACGCTGACGACGTGCTGGCCTCTCCGCTCGGGCGGGCCATCGTCTCCAACGCGGCCACCCAGGTCCTGCTCCGCCAGGCCCCGCAGGCCATCGACACGATCAGCGAGAACTTCCACCTGTGCCGCGGCGAGCGGGAGTTCCTGCTGATCGCAGCCCGGGGCGAGGCGCTGCTGCTGACCGGGGACCGCCGTCACAAGGTCGCGCTGATGAGCATTGCGGCACCAGGAGAGCACGAGGTGATCACCACGGACCCGGGCGAGCTCGCCGCCCAGCAGCCGGACGAGCCTGACGATGCGGAGCCCGAGGCCGACGGCCTCTGGTGCGAGCCACCGTTCAACGTCGATGAGGGAGGGGTCGATTCATGACCGCCCTCGCGCAGATCGCCGCCTCACCACCGGGTGGGCCGCTGGTGGACTTCCTCACCGATCCCGGCGGCTTCTGGACGGCCGTCATCGGCGACGGCCTCGGCCGGCTCGGGGCGCAGGCGCCTCTGCTCGCCTCCAGCGCCGCCGTGGCCGTGACCGGCGGTTACGCGCTGCGGTACCGGCTGCACGTACTACGCGAGCGGCGTCTCGCCGAGGGCGCGCGCTGTGTGGAGATCCTCGCCCCGCCCGCTGTCGCCGCCCGGGGCGGCGAAGTGCTGTGGGCTCAGCTCTCCGGGATCCTCCGCCCGTGGTGGCGCCGGGCCACCACGGGCCAGCCGCACCTCGCCTTCGAATACGCCTGGTCCCACACCGGTCTGCGGATCCGTCTGTGGACGCCCGGCGCGGTGCCGCTGGGCCTGGTGCGCCGCGCCGTCGAAGCCGCCTGGCCCGGCGCCCACACTCGCGTCACCGAACCCGCGCCCTTGCTCCCCGGCGGGCGCATCGTCACCGCCGGGCGGCTGCGCCCGGCCCGCCGTACCGTCCTGCCGCTGCGCACCGACCATGCCTGCGACCCGCTGCGCGCCCTGCTGCAGGCCGCGACCGGCATGGCCGAGGACGAGTCCGCGTGCGTACAGATCCTGGCCCGCCCGGCCATCGGCGCCGCGCTTCGCCGCGCCCGCCGCCAGGCCCGGCGGCTGAAGAGCGGTCGCTCACCCTCCCGGCTGCCCGCGCTGGCCGCGCTCCTCCTGCACCGGGCCCAGCCCGCCGCGACGGGTAAGCAGGATCCCGAACACAGCGCCGCTGTACGGCAGGTGGCGGTCAAGCTCTCCGGCCCGCAGTGGCAGTGCGCGCTCGCCTACGCCGCCACCTGCGCGCCGAAAACCGAGCGTGCGCAGGACGTGGCGCGTGGCCGGGCCCACGCCATCGCCTCGGCCTTCGGCCTGTACGCCGACCGCACCTACCTCGCCCGCACCCGCCTCCGCCACCCCGGACGGACCCTGAACGGCCGGCGCTTCCCGCTCTCACGCGCCGCGCTGCTGTCCGTACCGGAACTCGCAGCCCTGGCCCATCTCCCCCTCGACGCGGACGCCCCCGGTCTGCGGCGGGCCGGCGCCCGCTCCGTCCTGCCGCCCCCGCCGATCCCCGAACCCGCCCCGGGCAACGGCGTCAAACCCCTGGGCCGCTCCGACGCGGGAGCCCGCCGCGGCGTGGGCCTGGCGGTGCCCGATGCCCGCCACCACCTCCACGTCATGGGCGCCACCGGCTCCGGCAAGTCCACCCTCATCGCCAACCTCGCCCTGGACGACGTGCGCAACCACCGCGGCGTCATCGTCATCGACCCCAAAGGCGACCTGGTCACCGACCTGCTGGACCGGCTGCCCGACACCTGCGCCGACCGGCTCGTCCTCATCGACCCCGACGACCCCCACGTCCCGCCCTGCCTGAACGTGCTGGACGGGACGGACATCGACGTCGTCGTCGACAACATCACCGGCATCTTCCGCCGCATCTTCACCGCCTTCTGGGGACCACGCACCGACGACGTGATGCGCGCTGCCTGCCTGACCCTCCTCAAGCACCGCGACCGCACCCACCAGCTGGTCACCCTCGCCGACGTCCCCCGCCTGCTGGGCGAGAGCGCCTACCGGCTCCGCATCGTCCCCGCGCTGAAGGACCCGGTGCTGCGCGGCTTCTGGGCCTGGTACGAGACCCTCTCCGAACCCTCCCGCGCGGCCGTGGTCGGCCCGGTGATGAACAAGCTCCGCGCCTTCCTGCTGCGCGACTTCGCCCGCCGCGCCATCGCCGCCGGCCCCTCCACCTTCGACCTCGCCCACGTCCTCGACGGCGGCATCCTGCTCGCCCGCCTGCCCAAGGGCGCCCTCGGCGAGGAGACCGCCCGGCTCCTGGGATCCTTCATCGTCGCCGGGACCTGGCAGGCCGCCTCCGCCCGCGCCCGCACCCCCGAACACTCCCGGATCGACGCCACCCTCAGCATCGACGAGGCCCACAACTTCCTCACCCTCCCCTACCCCCTGGAGGACATGCTCGCCGAGGCCCGCGGCTACCGCCTGTCCATGCTCCTGGCCCACCAACACCTCGCCCAACTCCCCCGCGACCTGCGCGAAGGCATCTCCGCCAACGCCCGCAACAAGATCTTCTTCAACGCCTCCCCCGAGGACGCCAACGCCCTGGAACGCCACACGCTCCCCACCCTGGCCGCGCACGACCTCGCCCACCTCGGCCCCTTCCAGGCCGCCGCCCACCTGCTGACCAGCGGCGCGGAATCAGCCGCCTTCACCCTCACCACCCGCCCCCTGCCGCCCGGCGTACCCGGCCGCGCCCAGGACCTGCGCGAAGCCGCCGCTGCCCGCAACGGCCCCCGCCCGGCCACCAGCCCTTGAACGCCCTCCGGCATCCAGTTCCGTTCGGCCACCTGCCCCTCACACCCCGGTGGTGATCCGCCATGCCCGCACTGCCCCGCCCCGCCCACGGCCCCGGCTCCCGCTACACCGCCCGCGCCGCCACCACCCGCCGCCGCCCCGTCCGCCCTGAGGACGTCGCCGCACTCGCCCGCCGCCTCACCGACCGCGACCTGTGGCTCGCCCGGATGCTCCACGAGCACCGGGTGTTCACCACCCACCAGATCGCCCGCCTCGCCTACACCTCACTCCGCTCGGCCCAGCGCCGCCTGCGCACCCTGCACCAGCACGCCGTCCTCGACTCCTTCCGCCCCCTCACCCAGTACGGCTCGGCCCCCGAGCACTACACCCTCGGCCCCACCGGAGCAGCCCTCCTCGCCGCCCACGCCGGAGTCGACACCACCGCCCTGGGATGGCGCCCCTCCCACACCGGCCGCATCGCCTACTCGCCCTCCCTCGGCCACGACCTGGGCGTCAACGAACTCCTCTCCCACCTCGCCGCCCGGGCCCGCACCACCCCCGGAGCCGACCTGCCCCTGTGGCTGTCGGAAAGCTCCTGCGCCCGCCGCTGGAGCGACATCATCCGCCCGGACGCCTACGCCCACTGGCAGGACGACGGCCTGCTGCTGCCGTTCTGCCTCGAATACGACACCGGCAGCCAGGCCCTGCCCCGCGTCGAGGCCAAGCTCACCGGCTACGCCGCCTTCACCACCGCGACCGGCGGCCGCCCCGCCCTGCTCATCCACACCCGCACGGCCTCCCGCGACCAAGCCCTGCGCCACCGCCTGGCACGCCCCGCCGCCGAACTGGGCCTGCACGTGGCCACCTCCTCCGCGGACTTCACCACCACCAGCCCCTGGGGCCCCTGGTGGACACCGCTCCAGCCCGGCGGCCAACGCACCACCCTCACCGGCCTCGCCGCCCACTGGCCCGGCCTCACCCCGGCCGGCGGCCTGGAACCGAGCGACGCCGACACACCCCTGACACTCCCCGTGCCCCCACTGCCGTCCACCCCAGAGATCGGGCCGTGAGCTCGGCGTTCGCCAAGACAGCAGGCGGCATCGGCTGCGCGGTCGTGGCCCTGCCGCTGCTCGTCGTCGTGGCCGTTGCCGCAGTGCTCGGCGGTCCGCCTCCAAGCCAGCGCGCCCTCGCCGATATCCCCTCGGCCATGCTCGCCCTCTACCGGCGCGCGGAGCCCGAGTGCCCGGGCCTGTCCTGGACCGTCCTGGCCGCGATCGGAAAGGTCGAATCCGACCACGGACGGCACCCCACCATGGTGTCCTCCGCGGGCGCCGTCGGCCCGATGCAGTTCCTGCCGTCCACCTTCGCCGCGTACGCGCACCCGGTCCCGCCCGGCGGAAAGAAGCCGCCCACGCCCTGGGACCCGGTCGACGCCGTGTACGCGGCGGCCAGGCTGCTGTGCGCCCATGGCGCCCGCCACGGCAAAAACCTCCCCCGGGCGATCTGGCACTACAACCACAGCGACGCCTACGTACGGCAAGTCCTCAAGATCGCGGACGGGTACGCGGCAGCTGAACCCGCCGCCCCGGGCCGCGCCGCCGCCAAGGTGATCGCCTTCGCCCGCGCCCAACTCGGCACCCCCTACGTATGGGGCGGCGACGGACCGGCCGAGGGAGGCTTCGACTGCTCCGGGCTGACCCAGGCCGCCTACCGCGCCGCCGCCATCACCATCCCCCGCGTCGCCCAAGCCCAGTACGACCACGGCCCCCGCCTGCCCAAGGGCGCTCGGCCGGCACCGGGCGACCTGCTGTTCTTCGGCCCCAGCCCGAGCAACATCACCCACGTCTCCATCTACATCGGCAGCGGCCGGGCCATCGACGCCCCGCGCCCCGGCACGGTCATCCGCGAAGGCCCCGCACGCACCAGCAGCCCGACCTTCCAAGGAGCGACCAGGCCCGCGGCAGCAGGCGGTGATGCCCGATGAAGCAACTCGCAACCCGCGAAGCCATCGGCCTGCTGCGGTCCATGACCTGGGTGCTGTCCGCGGTGGCGATCCTGGCCCTGGTCTTCACCACCGTCAACGTCACCCGCTTCGCCACCAGCCGCGGCGTCCCCCTGCTCATCGCCATCCTCCTCGACCCCATGATCGGCACCGCCCTGGCCGGCGTCCTCTACGTGGACGCACGCCTCGCCTCCTGGGGCATCCGCCCGCCCGCCTGGTCGACCGCACTGCGCTGGGGCGCCGGATGCACCGCCGCCCTCATGAACTCCTGGGAAAGCCTGTGGCCGGACGGCCAGATCGGCTGGCCCCGACAAGCCGACCCGGCAGCCGTGCTGCTCCATCTGACCCCAGCTCTGCTCCTGATCGCCCTGACCGAGACGATCGCCGCCTACCGACGGACCGTCACCGACCTCCTCGGCCGGATCGGCTCTCCCGATCCGGCCGCTCCCTCCCCTCCGCCCACCTCGCCCACAGCCACCGCAGACCGATCGACCCATGCCCCCACCGATCCGGACACCACCGACCCAGATCGGGCGGGTACGGATCACAGAGCGGGCAGATCCGACTGCCCCGCGCCCCAAGCCGACCACCCGGTCACCAGCGACACAAAGAACCTCCCGCCCCACACGGGCGACCACGCCGCCGACAACCCGTACCTGGCCCCCCACGCCCAGCCCGCCGATGACAGGGCCGGAGAAGCCGACGTGTGGCCACTCGCGGTAGCACTGGACAACACAGCCCGCGCCACCACCGGAAAACCCGTAAGCATCTGGCGACTTCGCACCGACCTGCGCATCGGACCACAACGCGCCCGACAGATCCGCGAACAGCTACTGGCCCACCACCCACCGGACCCGGCCGACTGACCGGCCGGAGCCGAACACCTCCGCGCGCCGGAACCCGATCGGCGCCCGCACGCCCCCGGCTCCGGACCGCCGCTCACCGATCGGTCCACCGCTCCCCAAAAGTCAGATGGCCAGCGGAAGTAACGCTCTCTCACCAGCACGGATCTGCTGACCGACCCACTTGCTTGACTTCCTGCCGGAGGCGAGCGTCCATGGTCGCGGCCGACGGACCGAGCGGATCGGCGAAGACCCATGAAGCCGCTCACACCCCATCGCCATGCCGTCCGGGAGAAACGCGATGCGCACGCGCCCGGCGGCCCCGTGGCCCACACACCGAGGGCCACCCCCGGCCGGGGACCTCACCCATCACACTGCACGAAACGAGGTTCCCCATGTCTGACACCACCCCCGACGGCACCAAGCAGACGCAGCACCCCGCCCCGAAGCCCGCTTCCCTCGCAGGGCTCACGGGTGCGCCCGCAGCCGTCTACACCGCGCTGGTCGGCCACCCCCAAGGTGCCACGGTCACGGAACTCGCCCTCTCCGCCGATGTAGGCCGCTCCACCACCGGAAAGGCGCTCACCCTCCTGGAGAAGCACGGCTTGGCCGTACGTACCCCCGGCGGCCATGAGGGCGCTCGCCGCACCCCCGACCGCTGGCACCCCGCGCCCGAGCGTGAGGCCGCCCCCGGCGAAGACACCAACGACGCCCCTGTCGAAGCTCAGCCCGAGCCGTCGTCCGCCCCGGCCCCACAGCCGGGCGCGCTGCCCGAAGAGAGCAACGGCCCCGACGCAGCAAGCGCCGCAAACACCCCCTCCGCACCGGAAAGCAGCGCTTCGAACGCCTCCACGGTGTTCCCGGTCAGCTCTCAGCAGGGCGCGCCTCAGCCCGACGCCGAGGCCAGTGATGGCGAGGACAACCACGTCGAGAATCCGCGCGACGAAGACGGCGACAGCCCCAAGCAGAAGGAATCGCAGCCTCCGCACGAAACCACCGGGGAGAGGCCGACACCGCCGGGAATGGCGACACCGTACGCGGCGAATGGAAAGAAGCGTCTCGCGCCGGGCGGCCTGCGTCAGATGGTCATCGACCACCTGACAGCACATCCCGGCGAGGCATTCACCGCCACCAAGATCAGCCGCCAGATCGAGAAGTCCTCGGGCGCCATCGCCAACGCGCTCGTCACGCTCGCCGCACAGGGCGTAGCGGAACAGGTGAGCGAAAAGCCGCGCACCTACCGCCTGGCAACATCGGGTGACAAGTAGTCCTGCAACCATTGGGCGGGCCCTTCTCGGGAGGGCCCGCCCAATCGCAACTCCGGTATCGGGCCGCATCTTCCGATCACCCGTGCGACGCTCCCTCGCTCTGCAATGAGACCGCCGAACGAGTCTCGTTCGATCGAACGAGGGGCGACGGATCCACCAACTCCTACGGCGCGCCTCCTAGCCTTTCGTACAGCCAGAAGACCGGGATCGACACCCGCCCCCGTCACACGTCGACAGGCAGCGCCATACGAAGATCAGGAACTCACACGGTTGCCCACATAGCGCGTGTGCTGACAGGCCATTCGCTGACTACCCTTGAACTTCACACATAGCTTGGTGTTCGTTCCTGTCTGCAGAGACGACCACTTGTGACTCAGAGTCTTACCCACACGGGTCGCCCTGCTGGTATTGAAATGCTTTCCGTTCCAGTAGAGACTGACGGGACGGGACTTCATCTTCTTAGGTGGATTGACCCAGAACCCGATCACCGTGTTCCAAGAGTTACGCCCTTCCAGACGGATACAGATCTGCGGCCCGGAGAAATGGTGCGTGCACGCACTACTGTCCGCTGCTGCTGACTCGGCCGTCGAGACAACGAGGAGTACGGCCAATACCGGTACCAGAACCTTGTTTCTCCACATACCTCTCCAACTCTCACTTCGGGCTGGAGAGATACGCCTCTGGGGACCGAATCACTCTGGCAGATGAATGAGTCAACTTCCGAGAGCGCGCGCCGACTGTCAAGGACTCGGCTCGGGGTCTGCACAGCAGGGCCCCGAAAGCGGCAACGCAGCGGAGCGGAGCGGAAAGCCTGCCTCCAAGGCACGTGGCGCAGGCTGCGGTCAGCCGAGTCGGAGCGCCGCGAACTCTTCCCATTCGTACATCTGGCGATCCCGGCCCAGAATGATCAGGTCGACCTGGTCGATCTGCGCGGTCGCAGGTTCCGCGTCGACTGCACCCAGCGCCTGGGCCACCGGCGCCGCCGGGCCCTCACTGTTGCTGTAGGCGATCGTCACATGCGGCGCAAACCCTCCCTCCGCTGCCGGGACCTGGCCCCACACGTCGTTGATCGCTGCGCGGATAGCGCATCGTACGGCGGTCGGCGGCTCGCTCGGTTCCGCCTCCCAGCGGATCGCTTCTGGGGTGATCTCCGGTCGGTGCAGTCGTAGTTCGAACGGGGTGATGGCTGTCAGGCGCCGGGCGGCGGCATCGGCGATGGCCAGCGCGTCTTCCTCGGCCACCTCGTCCACGAAGCCCAAGCCCTGCATAGTGAGATGCAGCCACCGGTCGGGGACGAGGTCAAGGCCCGGCACGCTGGCCAAGCCCCGTCGGTAGGCCTCGGCCAGACGGTGAACGTCCGAAGCTGTCTGGAAGGTGAAGTGCCAGGTGTAGAAGCGGCGCCCGGGCTTCCAGCCGGGCCGCCACCACCAGTGGTCGGCCATGGTTTCAGGGAAAGTCATGGTCTGGGATCCAATCGAGGTGCGGCCGGGACCGATGAGAAAGCGACCGGCCGAGGAGTCCAGGCAGAAGGCACCGGTCCCGGAACTGCGGCTGCTGGCACACTGGTCGACATCCGGGAACGCCCAGCCTCGTCACCAGCTCGCGCAGGCGATGCGTCACGGACGAAGCACCAGCCCACGCCTTCCCCCAGGCGAACGGCATCCTCACAGCGCCTGATGACGGCCGCAGCGCGTGCCGTGGTTGCCAGATGCCTCCTCCCTCAAACTCCAGTCGTCTTCCTTGCGGAGGTGGGCGAAGACCTCCGGCAGCGGCATGTCGAAGCGGTCCTTGTCTCCCTCCCAGCGGAGCATCACCGACGCCGTCGCCTCTGCGATCTGGTCCGGGAGCCCGGCCTGGCGCAGTGTCTCTGCGATCTCGTGCATTTCTGGGGCCCATCGCCAGGCTCTGGCTGCGACGCTGGGCAAGTAGTCGGAATCGGCGAGGATGTCGGCGGGCATCGCCCGGGCGTGCTCGGCCAGTTCGCCGGCCACTCCGTGCGCCTCGGCCAAGGCGTGCGAGACCGCGGCGAGCGTACGGGCCGCCTTCTGGAAGCCGGCGAAGGCCATCTTCAACGCTGATGCCGCGCCGATCGGGCGCTCCAGTACTCGCACCCCGAGAGCGGTGCCGTCGAAAGCATCCACCAGCGCCTGCGTTCCGCGCCGGTCGCCGGACAGGCTCAGGCTTGCCCGTCGTCCGCCGGTCGGCGGGGGCCCGAAGACGGCCCCGTCCACAACGGCGGTGCCGTGTTCGGAGAACAGATCGGTGACCCGCTCCATGCGGTGCGGGCTGATGGCGTTGGCGTCCACGAAGACGCCCCCATAGGACAAAGAGGCGACCTGCCGGGCCACGTTCTCGGCCGCCTGAGGCGGACAGAGCGACACCACCACATCGCTCGCCGCCAAGGCATCCTGCAGCGAACCGCACTCCTCCAGACCCGCCTTCCCCGCCCGAGCCCGGGTGGCCTGGCTGCGGCCGTCCGGCAGCCACAACACCCTGGCCCCGCCCTGTACGGCCTGCTCGCCGACGGCGGCACCCATCGCTCCAGGGTGCAGCAGAGTCATGGTGGTCATCGGACACTTCCCGGAGGTAGGGCAGCGCGTTCCCGTCCCGTGTGGGAGGCGATCGCTTCCTGCAAGTTCGCAGCCGTCGGCGACGACGCGACGGGATGTACGGCGAGCTGGCGTCCGAACTGCTCCAGACGCTTGGTGACACTCTCCGTGGGACGCCGAGCCGCCATGCCAAGCACGGTGTGCACCGTACCCGCGGTGCCGTCGAGGTCACCCCGGCCGAGCCGTGCCAGGGCGAGATCCATGCGGGCGAGGGAGAGCTCTCCGAGGCGCCGGCGTTCAAGTGGATCGCTCTCGTACAACTCCACCGCCTCCTCGGCCCGGGCTTCCGCCTCGTTCACCTGCTGGCTCCCTCCCAGCCACAGGTGGGTGCTGCTGGCGTAGAAGAGCTGCTTGGCACGCGGGAACGCCATCATGCCGCCGGGGATGTCCTCCCCGACCGCCTGCTCGCGCAGCGTTTCGGCGGTACGCAACGCTGCGAGGGCGTCACCCGGGCTGTTCAGCTGCCCGTAGGCGCGGGCCTCGATGCTGGCCAGGCGGATGTGGGCAGTGCCGCTCTCGGGTCGAAAGTCGCGTCCGGATGCGGCCAGGCGTACGGCGTCCCGGGGACGCCCGTCCCAGTACGCGACCAGGGCCTGGAGCCCACGGATCCAGGCTCGGAGCCCGTTGTGTCCTGCGAGCTCGGCGCAGAGAAACCCTGCGCGGGCCTGGGTCTCCGCAGCGGCATAACGCCCCATGTCGAAACTGGCGTTGGCCAGGACGCCGCACAGGATGCCTGCGGCGAGGTAGAGGTCCTTTGTGTACTGGGGCGGCTGCTGCCCCTCCAGCAGCTCGAAAGCGCGGTTGCGCAGCTCCCTGACCTCCATGAACAGCGGCCCGACGGGGCGGTTGGGGTAGGTCCCGACAATCCGGCGGATGTCCGCGTCGAGCTGTTCCATGGTGTGCGGACCGATGTTGCTGCGCTCCGCCTCGGCAGCGAAACGCGCGGACTCGTGTGCAGCCGCCATCACCACATCCTCGGGTACCAGGTCGGACCGTCCGGTCGTCTCACAGTGTGCGGCATCCGCCGACAGAAGCTCTGCCCCGGTGTCCGCTGGGCCGGTCCCGGCCCGGCTGAACAACTGCTCTGCCGTCAGCAGGAACATGCGCTCCAGGACGCGCCGCGCGTCCGACCTGGGAACGCCGCGCATGTCCCCGTGCGCCCACCGGACGAACTGCCGCCTGCCGATCGTGCACGACCTCAGTGAGGCCGGCCCTTGGGTCTCCGCCAACTCCCTGGCCGCGGCCTCGTACGCCTGCCGGAAACGGTGGTAGTCCTGCAGGCGCCGCTCCTTGATGAGCATCTGAAAGACCGTTGGGTGTTCCATCGCCGCTCCTGCGCTCGTGTCCTGACGCCCAACAAGCTAGACAGCATCACACCGGCAAGGCGACGCTCTCAGCCCTGAAATCACCGCTCCCCGGAGATATGACACCTCCGCGACACCGAAGGTCATCAGATGTCGCAGTTGCGGCACTGGCTGTGTCACCGCTCTCGCCACAATGCTGCTCCACCACGGAGACGAACAGAATGAACACTCTCCGTGGCGGAGGTGTTCAGTGTGAACCGCGGAGGAGCGAAAGTGAGCGAGAGCTTGCACCAGCGCCTGGGACTGGGCTCGGAGAAGGAGCCCGCCATGACCTCGGCACCCTTCCGTCTCCCTCTATTCGCGAAGCGACCTCTAGCAGGTTTAGCGGCACCACCGCCCTTGACGGCATACCCACACCGCGTGATGCACGGATCGCTCAACGTATCCACTTCCGGCCAAGCCCGACGCAGGAAGGAGGTATCCGGTGAGCCCGACAGCACCCCGCCTCGCACTGGCCGTCGCTGACCTCCTTAACCCTCCACCCACCGAACAGCGCGCTCGGCAGGGCGTCGTCTGTGGTGCGGAAGACGGTGCCGTCCTCATCGGCCTCCCTGAAACAACGTCAGACGCACTGCGGAAGGTGGCAAGCAGTGAGTCTTCTCCACTTGTGCACGCAGCGGTGTGGTGCGAGGCGCTCGTCGCCATCAAGGACGACACCGGCTCGGGGTGGCGTGGAGAGCGGCGGTGGGACGCGTACACGGCCCCGTCACCACGTGCGGCCATCCGCTGGATGCGGAGGTCGGTGCAAACGGTGACGCCGACCCTCGGCCGACTCCAGCGGCGACACGTGTTCGACCGCTGGGTGCACGGCTATGGCTCCCTGGAGGACTTCGCCCGTCTATGCCGACAGCGCCCCTGCTCGCTGACGGTCTACCGGGACGGAGCCGAGATCACCTGGCAGGCCCGCCAGGTGCGGCTGCTCCTCACCTTCTGATCCCGCCGTCCGGCGACCGCGTCCCTTCCCCACCTGCCTGTAGGCCTTCCCGCGCAGTTTTGAAAGGTCAGTTCCGTGTGTCAGCACCAGCATCCCTGCCCGCCTGAGGACTCCAGCCAGGAGGACGCCCGCCTTGTGGCGCACCACCCCGAACAGGGCTGGGCGCTGCGAAGTGACGGCGCCGTGTTGTTCGAGGACACCGGCCTCCTGCTCGCCAGCGGTCAGGTCATCCACCCGCACCGGCCCCAGCAGGCCGTCCACGTGGTCTCCGAGATCCCCGGCCGGAACACGGCATGAGCACATCCGTATCCCCCTCCACCGTTGCCCGCGCGTACGGGCTGGTGCAGCCGTCCTGCCGGCCCAGCTCCGCCCGCCTGTCCAACTACCTCCTGGGCGGGAAAGACCACTACGAAAGCGACCGGCAGCTCGCCGCCAGGCTCTTGCAGGTCGCGCCATGGCTGGAGCGGGCCGAGGATCTCAACTGCCGGTTCGCCGGTTACGCGACGGCCGTCGCCGCTGACCGGGGCGTGGGCCAGTTCCTCGACCTGGGGTGCGGTCTGCCCCGGCCCTTCGGTCTTGACCTGCACGAGGTTGCCCTGACCTACCGGGACAGGGTGCGTGTTCTGTACGTCGATCACGACCTGCACGTGATCGCGCATGCCAGGGCGTTGATGAACCCGGGCGATCCGGTGGTGGCCGCGCATCTCCCGGCCGATGTGCTGGATATCGACCGCGTTCTGTCCTGTGCTGCCAAGGTGTTCGACCTCGGCCGGCCGGTGGCGGTGAGCTTGCACGGCGTGCTGGACCTGTGCCCCGACGACGACGCGGTGCGCGCCATGCTCGACGTGTTGGTCGCCTGGCTGCCTGTGGGCAGCTGCTTGTCGATCTCCCACCTCACCGGCGACGTCCGTCCCGAGGACGTCTGCCACGTCGCCGCGCTGTACGCGGAGGCCGGCCTGCCGCTGCGGCCGCGGTCCCGGCAGGAGGTCATCGGCTTCTTCAACGGGCTGGAAGTGCTGGATCCCGGCGTCACCGCGATCAGCGAACAGCTCCGCGGCGCCCTCGCCTTCACCCACCCGCCGGAGGTGTCCGCCGCCTGGTCCGGTATTGCGGTCAAGCCCTGACCCCTGCCTCCTCCTGAAAACGGCCGTCTCTGGCTGCGGAGAACGCCGACCGCACCCGGGGCGGCGCCAGACCGGCCGCCGGGTCGGGCGTGCCACAAGGGGCCCGTATGCCTTCCCCCGTGGGCTGCGGTAGCGGTGCACCGGCCCGGCGGCCTCCTTCCCCCCTTCCTCTGACCGTTCCTTTGTTACGAGGTCCGATGCTCGACGTACGGCAGTCCTTAGCCGCCCTCATCCTGGGTGCCAGCCTCCTGCTGTTGCTCGGCGTGATGCTCTTCCTGTACCGCTCCCGGCAGGCTGCGCGCCGCGGCCTGGCCACAGCCCGGCGGGATGCCGTACGAGCCACCCGGTGGGCGGAGAACGCAGCGGCTCACGCTCGCCGGCTGGAGGAGGAGACCCGGCATCTGGCCGAGGTCAGGCTGCCGGCGGCGGTGGACCTTCTGGCCCGGAGCCGGACGATGGGCCGTCAGCACGGCCTTCTCCACTCTGAGTTGGAAGGAACCGGGGTCGCCGCCCACCATGAGGCGGTCGTGGGCCTGCTCGGAGAGGCCGTCCGTCTCACCCACGCCCGGGTGTCCGCCTCGGCCAAGGCCACCGTGAGTGCCGCCGCGAGCCTGATGCAGGGTCTGGCCAACCAGCAGTACGAGCAGACCCACGCACTCGCCCAGCGCTTCGGTGACGACATCGATGTCCTGGAGCAGGTCCTGCGGGTGCAGCATGCCAACGCCCAGCTGTTGCGCCGCTGTCAGAGCCTGGCCATGCTCGGCGGCACCTGGCCCGGGCAGCTCAACGAGGACACCCCGCTCTACGACGTCGTGCGCGGTGCGATGTCGCGGATCGAGGGCCACGAGCGGGTCCAGGTCCAGTTCGACCAGGGCCGGCGAGTGCTGCGAGGCCAGTACGTCGAACCGCTCGTGGCCGCGCTGGCCGAGCTCCTGGCCAACGCCGTGGCTCTGTCCCACCCGGGCACGCAGGTGCGGGTGAACTTCGAGAACGTCCACAACGGCATCGTCATCACGATCGACGACGCGGGGATCGGCCTCAACCCGCACCTGCGCGGGGAGTACAACGCGATCCTCTCCGGCCGGACACCGGTGGACCTGTCCACCATGGGCAACCCGCCCCGCTTCGGTCTCCCCCTGGTCGGTGTGATCTGCGCCCGCTACGGCTTCCAGGCAACCCTGGACCGCAGCCCCTACCAAGGCGTCCGCGCGGTCCTCGGCATCCCGACCAACCACCTGGCGCCTCCCGCACAGCCCGGCCGGCCCAGCCCGGAGCCCGCCCCACTACCGCCCGACCGGGAGACTCCCGCACCGGCGTCCCCCTCCGCCCACCTCCCGGAGGCCGCTCCCGCGCCGGGCGCGGCAGACGCAGGCGGCCTGCCGCAGCGGCGCCGGCTCCGGCAGATCACCAGCTTGAACGAGATCCCCCACATCGCCTCGCCCCCGCTGGATCCGCAGACGGCCGCGAGCCGGATCGCCCAGTGGTGGAGCGGCACCAGCGAAGGCCGCACGCCCGCCCCCGAGGAAGGACACCACCCGTGAACCCGCCGTCTGACCACGCCGCCGAGGACATCCGCTGGACCCTGGACGATCTGCTGAAGCTGCCCGGCGTCCGCCACGCCCTGGTGCTCACCTCCGACGGCCTGGTCCGCACCCACTCCGACAGCCTGCACCGCGATACGGCCGACCGGATGGCCGCGGCCATCTCCAGCTACCAGGCCGCCGCTCGCACCATGGCCGAGTTCTGCGACGAGCCCCAGGGTTCCTGGCAGCAGGGCGTCACCGAGTTCGGCGGCGGCTTCGTCTTCCTGATCGCCGCCGGCACCAACGGCTTCCTCGCCGTGGCCACCGACAAGAGCGTGGAGATGCACGTGGTCACCGCACGGATGCACCACACCGCCGGCCAGCTCGGGACGGCGATGTCCAGCGACCGGCGCCCGGACGCCGGTCGGCGGCCATGACCGGACCCGACCAGCCGCCGGGGCTGGTGCGCGGTTACGTCCTCACCGGAGGCCGGACCAAGCCGTCGCGCAACACGCTGGACCTGGTGACGCTGGTCATGCCCGGCCCCGGCGACCGGAACACCACCGGCCTCACCCCCGAGGAGCAGCGGGTGGTGGAGCTGTGCCGGCCCGGCGCGCTGGCCCTGGCCGAGGTCGCCGCTCACCTAGGCCTGGCGACAGCCCTGGTCAAGATGATCGTCGCCGATCTGACCGACAGCGGGCACGTCACCGCCCGTGCCCCGATCCCGAAAGCCGCCCACACCGACCGGGCACTGCTGGAGAGGCTCCTGCGTGGACTCCACAACTCGCTTTAGAAACCCCGGCACGCACCTGGCCCGCGGGGTGTTCACGGCGTTGAAGATCGCGGTCCTGGGTCCGTTCGCGGTCGGCAAGACCACCTTCGTCGGCACCCTGTCCGAGATACCCCCGCTGCGCACCGAGGAAGTCATGACCCGCGCCAGTGTCGGCGTCGACGACCTGGCTGCCGCCCCGGGGAAGACCACCACCACCGTCGCGCTGGACTTCGGCCGGCTGACCCTGGACGAGCAGACCGTGCTGTACCTGTTCGGCGCCCCCGGACAGGGACGCTTCGAGCAGGTGTGGAAAGACTTGCTGACCGGCGCGCTCGGTGCCCTCGTCCTGGCCGACACCCGGCGCCTGGAGGAGTCCTACTCCTTCATGGACCTGCTGGAGCGGTACGGCATCCCCTACGCCGTCGCCGTCAACGAGTTCGACCACGCTCCCCGCCACGAGGCAGACGCGCTGCGCGCCGCCATGGACCTGGACGAGCGAACCCCGTTGACCTTGTGCGACGCCCGCGACCGAGCCTCGTCCACCCGGGCCCTCATCACCCTCACCGAGTACCTGCTGTCTCTGGAGCCCGCGTGATCTCCCCGCCACCACCCGGATGCCCTGCCCACACCCCGCCGCCGCCCCGGACCGGCCAGTCCGTGGCCGCGCGCCTGTACGGACCCGACTTCGCCGCCCGTCCGGAGGCCACCTATCAGGCCCTGCGGGCCCTCGGCCCCGTCGCGTGGGTGGAGCTGGCCCCCGCCACCCCGGCCCTGCTGGTGGTCGACTACTCCGCCTGTCTGGAAGTCCTGCGCGACACCGGCCGGTTCTCCAAGGACTCCCGCCGCTGGCAGGCGCTGAACCACGGCCACGTGCCACACGACAGCCCGGCCCTGGCACTGATGGCGTGGCGGCCCAGCGCCCTGTTCACGGACGGTCCCGAGCACGCCCGGCTCTACACCGCCATCACCGACAGCCTGAACCAGCTCGACCCCCACGAACTGCACGACACCGTCATCGCCTGCTGCGAACCCACGGTCGAGGAGTTCGGACCCCGCGGCCGCGCAGACCTCGTCACCGACTTCGCCCTCCAGGTGCCCGGCCGGGTCCTGGCCCGTCTCTTCGGCTGCCCCGACGACGTCGGCGCCCGCATGGTGCGCGGCGTCGGCGGGCTGATCGACGCCACCGGCGCCGAAGCCCAGGCCGCCTCCCAGGACTTGTCGGCCTGCCTGTCGGAGTTGGTCGCCCTCAAACGCGACCGGCCCGGCGACGACCTGACCTCCTGGATGCTTCAGCACCCCGCCGCTTTGAGCGATCCGGAGATGGTCGACCAGCTCGTCCTCCTCGTCGGCGCCGGAACCGTGCCGACCGCCAGCTGGATCGCCTCCGGGCTGAAGCTGCTGCTCGGCGACCCCCGGTTCGCCGGCAGCCTCAAGCGCGGCACCGTTCCCGTACAGGTGGCGCTGGACGAGGTGCTGTGGCGCAACGCCCCGATGGCGAACTTCTCCATCCACTACGCCATCGAACCCACCACGGTCGCCGGAACCCCGGTCCCAGCCGGTGTGCCGCTGGTGATCAGCCACGCCTCCGCAAACCTCCAGACCCACCACCTGCACGGTGACGCCATCGCGCACAACCGGGCCCACCTCGCCTGGTCCGCAGGCCCGCACGCCTGCCCCGCGCAGGACCCCGCCACGGCCATCGCCAAGACCGCGATCGAAACCGTCTTGGACCGCGTGCCGGGGATGCGGCTGACCGTGCGCGACGAGGACGTCCCCTACCGGCCCGGCCCGTTCCACCGCACCCCCGCCTCGCTGCCCGTGAGGTTCGACCCCGTCCAGCCCTCCGCACGGTTTGGAGATCACCGATGACCCAGGCCCGGACCGAGCCCATCGTCCTGGACCCCACCGGGGCCGACCCGCACACCGAAGCCCGCCTCCTGCGGGACCGGGGCCCGGCCGCCCGCATCCTGCTCCCCGGAGGCTTCCCGGCCTGGTCCATCACCCGCCCCGAGGTCATACGGGCCCTGCTGACCGACGACACCCGCGTATCGAAGGACCCCCGGCACTGGCCCGCCTGGCGCGACGGACAGGTACCCGACGGCTGGCCACTGGCCGCCCTCGTCCGCGTAACCAGCATGCTCACCCAGGACGGCGAGAACCACCGCCGCCTGCGCGCCATCAGCGCCCCGGCGTTCGCTCCCCGCCGCATCGAGGCCCTCCGCGCCCGGGTCACGGCCATCACCACCGACCTCTTGGACGCCCTGGAGGCCGCCGCCGATACGCTGCCGGACCAGCCCATTGACCTGTACGAGCGCCTCGCCCACCCCCTGCCCACCCGGTTGATTTGCGACCTGTTCGGCGTGCCGCGCAGGTTACGTCCGGATGCCCTCCGGGCCGTGGACGGTGTGCTGGCCACGGCCGCCACCCCGCAGCAAGCCGCTGACACCATCCAGAACCTGGACGCGGTGATGGAGGCCCTCCTGCGGGAGAAGGAAGCCGAACCGGGCGACGACATGGCTACCGACCTCCTCACCGCCAGCGGCAACGACGGCCGGCCGCTGACCCGGCGGGAGATGCTCGACACCCTCGCCCTGATGATCGGCGCCGGAGCCGAGACCGCCGTCAACCTCATCGCCTACGGCATCGCCGAACTCCTGGCCCACCCCGACCAACTCCGCCTGGCCGCCTCCGGTGACGTGCCCTGGGACGCGGTTGTGGAGGAGGTCCTCCGACTCCACCCACCGATCATGCATATGCCCCTGCGGTTCGCCACCACCGACATCCACCTGCCGCGCCAGAAGGACGGCGAACCGGACGTGACGATCCGCGCGGGCGAGCCGATCCTGCCCGGATTCGGCGCGGTCGGCCGCGACCCCGACCTCCACCACAACCCGGACGCCTTCGACATCACCCGCACCACCAAAGCTCACATGACCTTCGGCCACGGCCCCCACTACTGCCTCGGCGCGGCCCTCGGCCGCATGGAAGCAGCCGTCGCCTTACCGGCCTTGTTCGACCGCTTCCCCGCCGCGCGGCTGGCGGTCCCCCGCGCAGAACTGACTCCCCTGCCCTCGTTCATCGCCCACGGCCTCTCCGCGCTCCCCGTCCACCTCACCCGCCCGGCTACGTGATGCCGCCTGACCACCCCGCGGTTACGCCGCATACCGCTGACCTCACCTCCGACCGCTGTAGTAGCAGAAGGAATCTCGATGCCCATTCCTGAGCCCGCCCGGCCCACAGACACCGGCAACCGCGCTGAGCTCGGCGACCACGCCGAGACGACCTGGCGCCCCGACGGCCCGCACACCACCGTGACCATCGACGGCTCCCTGGACGTCTATGCGGCCCCGGCCTTGCGCAAGACGCTGTGGGCTCTGGCCGAGCAGACGACTGGAGATTTGGTCCTGGACATGCGGAACGTCGACTTCCTCGACTCCACCTGCCTCGGAGCGCTCGTCAGCGCGGTGAAGAAGCTGCGACCACAGCCGGGCCGGACGCTGCGCATCGTGCCGAGCTGCCGCGTCAGCAAACTCCTCCGCATCACCAATCTCACCAAGATCATCCCCGTCCACGAAGGCCTGAACGACGCGCTCCGGGCAGCGGATTGCACAGTGGTCGACGGCCTTCTGCGGCCAGCCGACGTCGTCCTACTCGGCCAGCACGAGTTCACTCCGACCGGTCCCTACATTTCCCTCCACCTGCGGATGCAGGAAGGAGCAGCGACGGTCAACGCCGTGCGGGACCGCAACCATCACGTCGGCCCGGTGCTGATCTGCCACGACCACGACCTCGTACAGATCCTCCTCGCCCCCAGCGCGACAGCGGACGCCCTGCGCAGTCTGCCCGCGGTCGTGGCCATCACGGAGAACACCACCGACTGCGGGCCCCACCGACGCCCACCCACCTGGGTCGTGCCCGGCCACAGCCAGGGCACGGCAGTCCGCACAGACGCGGCAGCCCTCCGCACCGTCCTCACCAGCCCGGCGTCCGCCACCGGAAGCACAACTCTCCCGGAGCTCCAACCATCGCCGCCGGGAGCCGCAACGTTTGTTCCGGAAAACGTGTACGGCTCCGTCTCCCCTGCCCCGGGATGGCGCGCATCGAGGCGCCGGGCCAGCCTGCAGAACCCTGAGCCGACCACGTCGTGACGACTCACAACTAGGGGGTGTCTGACAATTCCGGTCTGATCAGCGAGATTCGGCTGAGCTGGCAATCCGGAGGTGCGCCGATCGGCTGGGGGGACTGGGCAGTGGCTACGAACGGCGGGCCAGTAGATGGGCGTCGAGGAAGCCCCGATCAGAGGATGGATCGTGGAGCAGCCGGGCGAAGGGATCGAGCCCAGCATCGCCCAGCAGTTCGGCGAGGCGATCCACCGGCCAGCTGTAGGCGGGCGCCACCTTGTGGTCGAACCGGACCGGTTCTTGTCCGTCGGTCCCGAAGAAGGAGACCAGGAGCAGACCGTCCGGTGCCAGGACGCGTACCTGTTCGGCGAGCAGCTCCGGTAGTTCCCCCGGAGGGGTGTGAATCATTGAGTAGTGGGCCAGTACGCCGCCGAGCGCGGCGTCCTCGATCGGCAGGGATTCCATCCGCGCCTCTTGGAAGCGCAGCGCCGGATGGGCCTGCCGGGCGTGGTCGACCATGCCGGGGGCAAGGTCTAGGTTCTGTCCGGCGGATCATGTGACGTTCCGACCGGTCGCTCGTTGGTTGGGTCATGGGCCGGGGGGATCTGACGAACCACGAGTGGTCGCGGCTGGAGCCGCATCTGCCTCCGCCGGGCGGCCGGGGAGGCCGGTGGAGCGACCACCGCACCGTGATCAACGGGATCCTGTTCCGGATCCGAACCGGTGTCCCGTGGCGTGACCTGCCGGAACGCTACGGGCCGTGGAAGACCGTCTATGAGCGGCATCGTCGCTGGTCGGCGGACGGTGCCTGGGACCGGATCCTGCAGGCGGTCCAGGCCGACGCCGACCTCGCGGGCCGGATCGACTGGTCGATGGTCGGCGTCGACTCGACGTCCTGCCGGGCCCATCAGCACGCGGCCGGCGCCCGCACAGCCAAGCCGCGGGTCCCGAAAAAAGGACGACGCCCCGGCACCACCGCCCCGACGAGGGACTCGGACGGTCCCGGGGCGGCCTGACCTGCAAGATCCACCTCGCGGGCGAAGGCGGCTGCCGCCCCATGGCCCTTCTGGTCACGCCCGGCCAGTGGGGCGACGCCCCGCAGATGGTCGAGGTCCTGGATCGGATCCGGGTCCCCAGGCCGCTGGGCGGACGGCCCCGGACCCGGCCCGACCACGTCAGCGGCGACAAGGCATACAGCTCCCGCCGAAACCGCCGCTACCTTCGAAGACGCCACATCCGGCACACGATCCCGGAACCGAGGGACCAACGGGCCAACCGGCGACGCAAAGGCAGAGAAGGCGGCAGGCCCGCCGGCTTCGACCGCGACCGCTACCGGCGCCGCAACGAAGTCGAGCGGACCATCAACCGGCTGAAGAACTCCCGCGCCGTCGCTACTCGTTACGACAAACGGGCCTACGTCTTCCACGGCACCGTCACCGCCGCAGCGATCCGGCTCTGGCTTCGGCAGTGATCCGCCGGACAGAACTTAGTCCGAAGGCGTCCAGGCCGAGTTCGTGCAGCATGGCTGTCAGATGTCCGGGCCCGCACCCGACGTCCGCTGTCCGCAGGTTGCCCGTCGCGCGCACCAGTTCGGCGAAGGTGCCGATCATGGCCCGGGAGAAAGGCTGTGTTTCCAGCCGGTTTGCGAACAGCGATGCGTACAGCTCGACGACACCGTCGTAGGCCGTCCTGGTCTCGTCCTGATGATTCGCCACGGGCAGGACTCTATAGCCGGTCTGATAATTGATCTTGTGGCAGGTCGAGGTGAGTTGACGGATGCGGCATGGAGGCGGATAGAGCCCCTTTTGCCTCAGGTGGACGGACGGGGCCGTCCGTGGCGCGATCACCGGCAGGTGGTCAACGGGGTGCTGTGGCGGCTGCGGACCGGGGCTCCGTGGCGGGATCTTCCCGACCGGTTCGGGCCGTGGCAGACCGTCTACGAGCGGTTCGCCCGCTGGGAGGCGGACGGCACCTGGGCACGGTTGCTGGAGCACGTTCAGGTCCGCGATGACGCGGTGGGCCGGATGGAATGGACCGTCTCCGTCGACTCCACCATCAACCGAGCCCACCAGCACGCAGTCGGCGCCCGCAAAAAGGGGATGCGAACGGGGACGAACTGGAAGATCCGGGCCGCTCGCAGGCGCGCCAGGCCCTCGGCCGCTCCCGAGGCGGACTGACCACCAAAGTCCATCTCGCCGTCGATGGCCGGGGCCTGCCCCTGTCGATTGTGCTCACGCCCGGCAACGTCAACGACGCGACGGCGTTCGGCCAGATCCTCGACGGCATCCGCACCCCGCGCCTCGGCACGGGCCGCCCGCGCACGACACCGGACCGTGTGCTGGGTGACAAGGCGTATTCCAGCAGGGCCATCCGCCATCTGCTGAGGCGCCGGGGCATCGCTGCCACGATCCCCGAGCGCCGCGACCAGGCGGCGAACCGCCACCGACGCGGAGCCCTCGGCGGCCGGCCGCCGGCCTTCGACAAGGTCACCTACCGCGACCGCAACGTCGTCGAACGATGCTTCGCCCGCCTCAAGCAGTTCCGCGCGATCGCGACCCGGTTCGACAAGCTCGGCGACCGCTACCGTGCCGGAGTTGTCCTGGCTTCCTTGATCCTCTGGCTCCGCGAGTCCACGGGGTAATCATTTGTCAGACAGGCCCTAGTAGGTCGACATCCACGGGTAGCAGCACGTGGGCGTCTACCGATGACGCACGGGAGAGCCCCTGCCACAAACGATGTGGCAGGGGCTCGACTGCTCGAAGATCACTTGCTCGGGCAATTGCGCTTGTCGTGCCCGTGGAAGTGACACACGCTGCACTTCCCAGCGTTGGGAGGGACGTTGCACGACCGCTTGTCGTGCCCACCCTCACCGCACCAAGAGCAAGTGCGGGTCCTGCTGGCGCTCATCTACGTCCTCCGTATTGTCCGTTGCTCGCCACCCTCGCGCGGGAGTCTAGCGCCGCGAACCCGTCAGTTTGGCGTTTTGTCAGACTCCTGCCTTCCTTCTCCCGGCGCGTGGCCGCTGCTCTTCGAACGGCGTGGCGTCGCGGCGTAGGAGTAGGCCCGCGAGTACAGGGTGGCTATGGACAAGGCGGCCCGTACTGGCGAGCTGTACGAGTGGCTACTTCGCGGCAACGACATAGACGCTGCCCCAGCTGCGCTTCGGTTTGGCCAGGGCGGGATCGAACGTCCAGGGCTCGACGGTGGTGAAGCCGGCCTCGGTGAAGAGCTGGACGAGCTTCTCGTAGTCGTACGCCCACAGGTGCGGGGTGTACGTGGGGTCGTCGTCCTGGTCGCGGAAGACGAGGTTGACGAGGTCCAGCCGCGTGTTGATGTCGCCGCGGCAGTCGCGCTTGGCGTACCAGCGCTCGATCATCTCATCGGTGGCGTCCAAGGGGCTCGGATACCGGTTCAGAGCGAAGGCGGCGTCGGGAACGCCAGTGATGATCCGGCCACCCGGCACAAGGACGCGGTGGGCCTCACGGACGTAGTGCTTGACCGAGCGCGGGTAGTCGATGTGCTCCAGGAAGTGCTCGGAGAAGATCTCGTTGGTGCTGTCGTCCTGAAGGGGGATGCCCTCGCGGACGTCCCAGAGGAGGTCGGCCGGCGGCACAAGGTCGATGTTGAAGAAGCCATCGACGCGATGAGTTCCACCACCGATCTGCACCTTGGCGGGCTTGTCGTCGATGCGGCCGTTGGGCCAGGCGCGGCGACTGGCGTGGTGGTGGCCGTGGAGTTCAATCTCCTTGGCGGCGGCTCGCAGGGAGCGGGCAAGACCGTGGGTGGTAGCGGGGTCGGCGAGGACGGCGTTGATCTGCTCGCCGAGGAGGTCGATGGAGGGCGTGCCAGAGGGACTCATCGCGGATCTCCTGCGTGTGAGGTTGCTGTTTGGTGGGCCGCGAGAGGCGGCGGTGGGTCAGACGACGTTGGGCGCGGCGGTGGTCCACTGGTTGTTGCGCATGAGGGTGTACTTGATGTCCACCAACCGCGGGGCGATGGTCAGTGAAAGCTCTTCGGCCGGATGAAGGTGACCGGTGCCGTCCCGCTCGGCGCGCCAGACTCGGTAGTCGAGATTGGGGTACGCCGGGTTGATGCCGATCTCCCCCTTGGGCATCGTGCCGTTGAACGGGACGACGATGTCCATGTGATTCCAGTAGTTCCAGGCTTGCAGCGCCTTGTACTGGTCGAAATAGAAATAGAAGTCGGGGTAGCGGCCGAAGCTGCGCAGTTCCCGGTGGATGAGGTGGCCAAGGAGCGGTCCGAGTTGGGTGGCCAGGGAGTCGAACTCCCAGCGCGTGTGGTGCCAGGCCTCGGGGGCTTCGCCGGGTGCGAAGAGGCGGGCGGCGACGAGATAGCTGACCCGTTCGACCAGGTACGCGCTCGCGTGGACGGGGTCGATGGTCGGGTCGACTCGGTGGATGAGCGCCGCCAGTTGCTTCGGGCGGGGACGGAATTTCGCCAGGTCGAACTTGCCGGCCATGGCGGGGAAGGAGGCGAACAGCATCTCCTTGTACAGCCAGTTGTTCAGCTCGCCGAGTTCGGCCAGGCGCCGGGTGTGGTGGGAAGTCGAGTGGAGCATCAGGTACTCGGCGACCGCTTCGAAGTACAGATAGCCGAGGATCGGCAGGCGAGGGATGGTCTCGTCGAGCAGCTTGAGGAACGGATCGGCGTCGACCTGGGTGGCCCGGTAGGCGACGGCGGCAGCGGTGGCGAGGAGGGCGGCCGAGTTCTTGATGCGGCCGGCCACGGTCTCGCGCAGCTGGTGGCGTTCGTTCTTGCTCAGCAGGTATTCGAGGTGGCTGTAGATCCGCAGGTGGATGAGGCCCAGCCGCAGGTAATCCACCCCGGCGAGCCCTTGGTACGCCTGTGGCGGGGTGTCGATTTCGAAGATCAGCGGAGTGGGCACGCGGTCGGTGACGCCGAGCTTGGTCAGAAAGGCAGGCGCTTCCTTTTCCAGGACGTAGGCACCCAGGTTGTGCATGCGGAACCCCTGGACGGTCGCGGTGAGCGGCGCGCAGTAGACGCTCCCGACGAGGCAGCCACCTGACGGGTAGAGCACTCCCTGTCGGCTGATCTCCTCCAGAGCATGGGTGACGTGCAGCAGGTGCAGCTTGCCGTTTCCGCTGAGGGCCTCGAAAAGGGCGTTCTGCCGGAGCAGGTGACCGTTCGGAGTTTCCTCGGCGAGACGCCGGTCCCAGCTCACGGCCTGACTGGCAAGCGGGTCGGGGTGGTCGGGGGAGCTAGGGATGAGGGTTGAGTCGAAGAAGGCGTGGGCGTCCGCCCACAGGTGGTAGGCGTCAAGGAAGTCCACGGTCAGAGCAGGCCTTTCTCCGCGAGCGCGTAGCGCACGGCAACGGTGCCGCTGGCTCCGGCGAGGTAGGCCCGCTCCGAGATGAGGACCAGGTCGAAGGCAAGACCCCGCAGCTGATCGAACGCGGGCTCGCGGACGTACCGGGCATCCGGCCACCACTTCAGCTTCGGCAGGCGGTAGCGGTCCAGGGCGTCGGCGGCCTTGACCAGATCTGTGATGTGCTCGGCCCGGGCGTGGTCGGTCTTGTCGTCTGCGGTGAACGCCTCATACGGGATGTCATGCAGGCGGATGGCGGTGGCTGCCTGCACGATCCGCCGGGGTGTGGCAGTGAGGTTGAAGTGGCCCCAGACGGTGTCAGCGTTCGCAGCGAGCCAGATGGCTGCCCGGGCGCCATGCCCGCGATCGTCCTTGTCGTGGCGCCGCTGGCAGTCGTGGATGGCGGCTGCGAGGACTGCCGTGGCGATATCCGCCTCGTCGAGGCCATTCTCCTCGGCAAGGACGGCGGCGAGAGCCGCTGTTCGCATGGCGTGCCGGACGCCGTGGAGGGAGGTGTACAGGCGTGGGTCGGCCCACCACGGGGTGGGCAGACCGCCGTGCGCTAGCAGTTCCCTCGACTGCGGACGCAAGGCCGGCTGCCGCGCCGGCGGGAGGTCGGGCCTGTGGTCGTTGATCCACGCGATGGTCGCGTGATCCATGTGCTGGTGGAGCGGGAGCTGCCCTTGGGCAGCCAGGTCGATCAGACTTGTTAACGGGGTCGTGCTCACTTGCGCCCCCCTTGATGGTCTCTGCGGTGATGTTCCCTACCGGATGGGTGTGGCCTGCTGCTCGCGCTCCTTGCGCTCCTTCTCGGCGGCCTCGAAGGCCGCGGTGAAGTCGGCCAGTTCCTGCTCCGTCATGAGGGTGACGCCGAGCGCCGTGGCGACGCTCGTGATCTTGGCCTCTGCCTCGGCGCGGGCCGCATCCGAGGAGCCGTCGTCCAGCAGCACTTCGAATTCGGCGTGGTAGCCCCAGGCCTCGCTCCACTTGACCGCGATCTCGACATCGTCGAAGCGGAAGTTGTGGCGGAAGTTGAACGCCTCGTGCATCGCCGCTTCGAAGCCGAGAGCGTTGAACACCTTCACCGCGGCGGGAACGTCAGCAGGGGCGATGGCGAACTCGGTCTCCGCGAAGGCCGCCCCCTGGCCGATCTTGCTTCCCTTGAGCGTGATCTTGGCAGTGCCGACGGTGGTGTTGTCGGTGACCTTCAGGAGCTGGTCGGGGAGAACGTAGAAGTAGATGTGCTTGTCGTCGGGGCCCAGGTCCTCCCCGCTCGTCTTCAGGCGGGCGACGAGCTGGTCGTGGACCTCTTTGGTGAAGCGGGCGCGCATCTCGATCTCGACGGGCATGGGGCTGACGCCTCCTTGTTTCAGGCATGGCGAAGCCAGCCGGACCCTGCCGTGAAGGGCCTGTCCGGTCGGGCGATCGCTATGTGGTTGGTGGTGGAACGCGGGGTGATGCGGCCGATACGGGGTACCGGCCGCATCACCCCGGTGGATCTGTGGGTGTCAGCCGGGGGTGCCGAAGCGCTCCTGGACGACGCCCGAGTGCAGGTAGGTCGGCAGCTGGACGCCCCCCACCGACGTGCGGCCGGTGGCGACCTGTGCCTCCGTCTCGCTGGGGAAACTTTCCAGCAGACGCAGGCACTGCTCAGCCCACTCGCGCGACGCGGGCCAGTCGCCCAGGTCGCGGTGGCGCACTGCTAAGGCGTACGCAGTCTCAGTTGCCGCCCACCGGTCGGCCACCAGCTCACGCTGGAAGATCGACTCCAGCTCGTCTGTGGAGGCCAGGCGGGTCTGGTTGGTCATGGTGCCCTCTCGGATCGACAATCGTGCTCCAGTGGTGATCAACGCCCCGGGGCCCCCGCGGTGACGTCGTGATCCGCTGTCAGTACGTGTAGATCTCGGCCAGCGTCTTGTAGTCCTGCAGCTCGTCCTTGTCGAACCACAGCTCAACCTCCTGCTTGGCCTCCTCCGCGTTGCCGGAGGCGTGTACGAGGTTCGCGACCGCCTTCCCCGAAGCGGTGCTAGCCGCCGCACTGTAGTGCGAGAAGTCACCCCGTACCGTGCCGGCCGGAGCCTGGTTCGGATAGGTGCTGCCTACGATCTTGCGTACGGTGGCGATGGCGTCGAAGCCCTCCAGTACCAGGGCGATGACCGGCCCCTGCTGCATGAACGTCGCCGTGACCTTGTACACCTCCGAACCCAGCCGTTCCTCCAGGTCGAAGTAGTGCCGGCGGGTGAACTCCTCGTCCATCCACTTCATCTTCGTACCAACGATCTTCAGCGCGGCGTCTTCAAACCGAGCGATGATCCTTCCCGCCAGGCCACGCGCCAGCGCATCGGGCTTGAGCAGGACGAGCGTGCGCTCGACAGTGTGTGCCTGAACCTCGGCCATTGACTCCCTTTCGCCTTGTGAGCAACGAACATGACGGACGATCAGCCGTCATCCGCTGAGGTTACCGGCGCTGACAGGGTGGTTCGGGTGTACGTGGAATGCCCCGGATGGGTGAACGCCGACCATGGTGCTGCCGATCAGCCGACAGAGAGGCCCGATCTGGTCAACTTCGCTGTTTGCGCGACCCGCTGGGGGTGCACACCTAGAATCCTCTCGTGGTCGTCCGGCGCAGTCGCGCCTCTCCTTCGCCTCCCAGGGACTGAGCCCTCCGGGTGATTTCGTGGCCCCTGATTGCTCTGATTCTTCCGGGGTCCTTCTCGCGCGACCATGAAGTGCCAGTGCAGTGGGAGTGCACTTTCGGCGCGCAGATTCCTGCACCGAGACGGCGACAAGGGGGCGGTCTTGTGGACGTGGTCGAGCGTTGGAACGGCAGGTACGCCTGTCTGCTTCAGGCCGCCCTGCGGCTCGGCAACGAGCAGTTCGCCGCCCGCCTGGGCATCGCTGTGAGGACGGTGGCCGCCTGGCACTCTGACGCCTCCGTCGTGCCTCGCAGGGAGATGCAACAGCTTCTCGACACCGCCTATGAGCAAGCACCTCCAACTGCACGACAGCGCTTCGCTCTCCTGCTGGCGAAGGAACAGCCCTCAGCAGAGCCGAAGCCGCCTGGCGCGCAGGCGCTGCGGGTGGCCATCGCGGTGGTCGTCCGCGACAGCGATGTCCTCCTGGTGTGTCGGCGAGACGACGCCGCTGCCGGAATCACATGGCAGTTTCCGGCTGGGGTCATCAAGCCGGGAGGCAGGGCGGAGACCACCACTGTGCGGGAGACCTTGGACGAGACGGGTGTGCACTGCGCGGTCCGGCAACACCTTGGGAACCGGCTCCATCCCGTCACGGGCGTGTTGTGCGAGTACTTCCTGTGCGAATACCTCGCCGGCGAGGCCACGAACAGCGACACAGCAGAGAACATCGACGTCATGTGGGTCCCCAGAAACGCGGTGACCCGCTTCATCCCCGTCGATACGATCTTCCCATCCATCCTGGCCGTCCTGGAGGAACAGACGTGACGCAGCAGAACACGGACGAACGGCCGGGCATCGCGGCTGCCATCGTCGTGAACGAGGGGCGTGTACTGATGGTGCGCCGCCGGGTCAGCGAAGGGCAGCTTTCCTGGCAGTTCCCAGCTGGAGAGATCGAGCCCGGCGAGGCCCGCGAGGACGCCGCCGTGCGGGAGACCCAGGAGGAGACAGGGCTGACCGTGGCGGCGGTGAAGCTGCTCGGCGAGCGCATCCACCCGAAGACGGGACGGCTGATGTCGTACACCGCTTGCAAGGTGGTGGGCGGTACCGCTCACGTCGCGGACACCGAGGAACTCGCCGAGCTGGCCTGGGTCGCCCATGGCGAAATCCCGCAGTACGTGCCGTACGGGCTGTTCGAACCGGTACAGGAGTACCTCAACGGGACCCTGATCTCCTGACCTGCCATGTGGACTGGGACCCTATCCCTGGCCACCGTCCCGAGGTCGGACCACGACAGACGCGCTATTCACGGGCCACACATGCCCTTCAGCGGAGGCCATGCCGCGCTCGGCGAGATCGGTTGCCACCATCAGATGGGTGCCCCGTCACAGCTTCCGCCGCATCACTTCGATGCAGGCGGCCCGGGCCCGGTTCGACCGGTCTCTCGGGTGGGCAGATCCGAGGTTCATGCCACTGTCGGTCGTGATGGGCGGCTGCTGCCAGGCGAGGCTCATCTGCGCGCCGGCCTCCGCTCGCGCTGTCGCAACGAGAGTTGCGTAGGGCCCTGCAACTGATGACGCTTCGATCTGGAGCCACGCCTGATGGAAGGCCATGCGTGCCAGGAGGCCGCTCACCTCGTCTGTGAGTTGCTGCCGTACGGCAGCCGACGATTCAGGTCGGCGCCGTACGCGGTACGGCATCTCCAGGTATTCCTCGACCGCAGTCAGGGCCTCCGCGAACGTCTTGGCCCGTCGTTCCCTTCTCGCGGCGCGCTGGTTGAGGACGTACGTCAGGACAGCGCCAGCCAAGGCTATGCAGGGGACAATCAGCGCGGCCGTCTGGGCCCAGGTCCACCCCCCGTCCGTCGCCTGTGCTGCCGCGACGACCTCCACGCATCACTCCTCAGCATGCCGTGAGGCGCATCCTCCACCAGCCACTGGCCGCCCTGCTCACCGCCGGTGAGCCGCCAGTAGTGTTCGAGGAACAAGTGTGTGCGGATTATCTCGATGAGGTCCAGAAGGCCCTTAAGACTCGTCCAGCGTCGCTCTTCCGGGTCAAACGGGTGCCAGAGGCAGAGAGCGCCGTCCTCCGAGTAGCGGTGCTTCGAGGGGATCCCGGGCTTGGCATGCACGCGCGGGAAATCCTGAGGCTTCTGACCATAGGTCGGGTAGGGCGGGTTGCCGTAGAAGCGGATGCTGACATCAATCGGCTCAGGCTCGCCTATGACGTCGAGCCCGGAGAGTACGTACGTCAGTGAGCTGCGGTGGTAGGAGTGTCGGAGCGCGGAGCCGAAGCGTCGCCGGGCGTCTCGTTCGAGCGGGGCCCACCAGGCAGGCTGGGCCCCGTACCAGGTCGGCATGGCGTCAGATTGCCCAAGCCCGAGTCGGCGTGACGAGCCCGACTGCAAGCCCGAGACCCGACGCGGCCGTACCGCCTGAGCGGACAGTCGCGGCCAGGCGACCGGCCTCCTCGTGGGTGGCATCCACGTCCGGCACAATCTCCGGGAGAACCTGGTGAAGACAGTGCTGGGCACTGAGCGGGCGTCCAGCCTCCTCGTGCTCGATTGCGAGGTCGATGTAGTCCCGGGCGGTGCACAGCCGCTTGTGCACCTCGCGATGCGGCATGTTCAGAGGGATGGGCCCGGCCACGCGGGCGGGGTCCGGTGTCGGTCCCCTATCAAGTTCGTCCGCGGCGTAGGTGAAGAAGACCTGCAGTGCGTTGATCAGAGGCATGGGGCGGTCGAGGCAGTCGAGGGCGAGCGCCTTGATGTTCCACGAGCACATGGGTTTGCTGTGGGTCTTGTTCCAGTGCTTCAGCAGCCTGACTGCCCGGGCGAACGCCTTCTCCGTGTCCTTGATGGCCTGGAGAACCATCTGGGTGTGGGTGATCGGGTCGGCGCGGTCCCACTGGTCTGCGATCTGCGTGTTCGGGATGTATAGACCGCGGCCTGACGGGTGCGGGATCGCGGTCATGACGTCCGCGGTGAAGTCGCGCTGGCCCTTCGTGACGGGGTCGCCGAAGCGCACCAGAACAGCGCGGCGGCGACCGACCACCTCGATCGTCAGCTTGGGGAACTCGTCGTCGAGGTCATCGTGGATGGAGTCGCGCGCCTGCTCCATGAGCGGCACTGCGCTCCTCCTGCCCGGCCCGTAGGGTTTCGCGTCGCCCTTGGTCAGGATGACACCCAGGTCGACGTCGGTCAGGGGAGTGTTGGCGTCGCCGTGAGCGACGCTGCCGTTGAAGTAGGCGATGGACCCAGGAAAGACCCGACGGACGGCCGTCGCCAGGAGCCGCCGACGGCGCCTCGCTTCCTTGAGTTCCTCGTCGGTCACTTGGATCTCGCGGCGGGCTTCGCCGAGAAGCGAAGCAAGGGACTGCTTTCGACTCATCGGGTACCTCTCTGCACTGGAGTCCCCCCAGATTCCAATACAGCAAACCATATGGATTCCAATTTAAGCAACAGTGTTTGTGAGACTGGAAGAAGGTTGGCGAGTGCGAGAGGATGCGAACAAATGGACGAGTTCTATGAGGCGTTCGGAGAGCGTCTGCGCAGGGCGCGCACCGCCCAAGGGCTGAACCAGCAGGAGCTGGGGAGCGCCGTGGGCCTCAACCGCACGTCCATCAGCAACATTGAGAAGGGGCGCCAGAGGATCGCGTTGCACATGCTCTTCGAGTTCGCGGCCGCGCTGCGCGTGGAGCCCGAGGCCCTGCTGCCTGCGCCAGACGGCCGCTCGGACGTCTTGGACGAGTTGCCGGAAGACGCACGCGGCTGGGCTCAGAGTGTGCTGGCCAACGCGCAGAGGGAGACAGATCGTGGCTAGGCGAGCAGAACAGGCGGCCAGTCGCCTCCTTGCGGAGGCAGGCGAGGTCTCACCACCTGTAAAGGTGGAGCGTCTGGCCGTTCACCTTGGGGTAGTGATCTCTCGCAGCACCTTCAAGGACGGGGACGTGTCCGGGATGCTCCTCCGTCAGGACGGCCGCACTCCGATCGTAGGCGTCAACGACGCCCACTCAGCTCATCGCCAGCGGTTCACCATTGCTCATGAACTGGGACATCTACTGCTGCACCCGGGGCGCGAAGTCGTACTGGACCGGCCTGTACGGGTCAATCTCCGGGACAAGACCTCCAGCATGGCAACAGACCGCGAGGAGATCGAAGCGAACGCCTTCGCGGCAAGTTTACTGATGCCCGCCGAGCTCATGCGATCGGAGCTTCAACGGCTGCCCGCAACTGTTCGACAGGATCCTGATCTCTGTGCCGCCAGGCTGGCCGACATCTTCGCCGTCAGCACTTCGGCGATGGGCTTTCGCATGATCAACCTGGGTCTGGTGAGCTGATTCACGGGTCGGCAGACGCGATCCTGCATGGCTGAAACTCCGTGGTCGCCGGCCGGGCGACGGGCCTGGGACGCGAGCCGCATGTCAACGCAGAAGGTGCCTTCCTGCTGAACGACAGAAGCCTTGGAGAAGCCTGGGTGTCCCAGTTCAGAATGCACTTTCGCTGCCTCGCTCAAGATCCATAACTCTCTTGGCCGAGGCAGTCGGGCCTGGATATGGCGCCTGCAGCGTCGGTGATATCGACCTTCCGTACGTCGGCAAAGTCGGAGGTTGCGTCCACCCGACGTCCCAGTTCTGTCCGCCGTATGCCTTGATCCGGGCGCGGGCGTCCTCGGAGCCGCGGGGATGCACATCGAGCAGCCCGGCCACTGGAAATAAGGTCGTGATGTCGGCCGGCCCGTAAGGTCGTGCAGATCGGGAGCTGCTGGGCAGTGGCCGTTCGGAATCAAGGGCGTGGCTGCAGCCTGTGAAACGCGGCAGCCAGTGTTACCTCGGTGTCGTCACTCCATGACCAGAGTTCCAACCACGACAGGTAGCCGCCCTGCGTGAAGACCAGGACCCCACCAAAAACTCACCAGCCTCGGTTACGAGCTGTGCTTCGGCCGCCACGACAGTGCCGAGGCCGTTGGGCATGGGCGGCGGTGAGGCTCCGGTGCTCGGCGCGTTGCTGTGGTGCGTTGGTGCCAGGCATGGGTGCGGCTCCTGTTCGAAGGGGGCGGGGGCCCGGGTGGCCGGGCCCCCGCTGGGTCAGCTGCGTGCGGTCAGGGCTTGGTGCGCCGGACGACTGCTTGGTAGCTCTCCAGGACCACGATGACCTGGCGCACCTGTTGGGCGAGGCGGGCGGCGTGCAGGTCGGTGGTGTGGCCCGCGTTCTGGAGCAGGCCGGTGGCCGGTGCGAAGAGCGGCTCCTGGCTGGGGGCGAGGGCGTGGTCGAGGCGGTCGCGCACGTGGGCGGCGTGGCGGAGCAGTTTGCGGTGGAGGCGGTCGGCTTCGCGGGCGGTGCGCCAGAGCAGGTCGGCCAGTTCGCCCAGCGCGGTGCCGTAGGCCTGGCGGTGGCGGCTCAGGGCTTGGTAGCCGTGTTCGCCGAGGGCTACGCGCAGGGCGTAGGTGCCCGGTGCGGGGCGGTCGGCCGGGCCCGGGTGGGGCGGGACGGCTGGGGTTTCCGTGTGGGCGTCGACCTTGTCGTCGGCCGGGGTGGCCGGGCGGGGGATGCGGATGGGGTCGGTCATGGCTGTGGGTTTCCTTCCAGGTTGTGTGGGGTGTGAGGGGTCAGGAGGTTTCGCCGTAGGGGCAGGCGGTGGCGTGGCCTTCGTCGCGCGGGAAGGTGTCCGGCAGCGTGGCCAGGCACAGGGCGTCTCCGCGCGGAAGCGGCGGGCGGGCCAGGTGGGTGCCGAGGTCGGCCAGGTGCCGGATTTCGGCGACCGGTACGGGGGCGGAGCATTCGGGGCAGGGGCCGAGGAGTTCGAAGGCTTCGTCGTCGTAGAGCGGGGAGCGGGCGAGGAAGGCGTACTGCTCGCCGGTGTCGGGGCAGGTGGCGGTTGCCAGGACGGGCTCGCCGGGGGTGGTGCGGCGGCGGAGCCAGTCCGGGGTGACGGTGATCTGGTCGGGGTGGAGTGCGAGGGCGGCGGCCAGCCGTACGGTGATCCGGGCGTACTGCTCGCCCCGGTGGCGGCCGTACAGGCTGAGCTCGGTGGAGTAGCGGAGGAACACGGCTGCGGCGTGCGCCCGTTCGGCGATCGAGGTCATGAGGGCTCCCTTCGGTGGGGGGTGGGTTGGGGGTGGGTGCCGCCCCGGGCTGGCCCCGGGGCGGCACGGGTCATCAGGGCTGGGCGGCGGCGAGGGCGGCGGTGGCGGCCTTGCCGATCGCGGTGGCGGCCTGGGCGGGGTGGGTGAGTTCGAGCACGGTGGCGCCGGGCAGCGGGCGGGGGTCGGGGTCGAAGGCCAGCCAGAGGACGGCGCATCCGGCCGCGCGGAGGGCGGTGAGGCGTTCGGCGGCTCGGGCGGCTTCGCCGGTGGTGTAGTAGCCGTCCGAGGCGATGACGAGGAGGCGGCCCGCGCCGGGCTGGGTGAGGTCGACTCCGGCTGTCAGGGCGTCGGTGGCTTCGGCGAGGCTGTGGCCCATTCCCTCGGCTGCGAACCGGGTGACGGCTCGGGGTGTGCGGCCCGGTGCGGTGATCGCGGTGACCGACCGGTCGTAGGCGACGGTCGCGCTGCGCGAGTCGGGGTCGGTGAGGGAGACGGCCTTGGCGACGATCCAGGCGGCCGAGGCGATCGGTGCTGCGGCGATGTCCATGGATCCGGAGACGTCCACCGCGATGCCCACCCGTAGCGGCGGGGTTGGGCCGGACCGGTGGACGGTGCGCGTCCACGGGGTCGCGGTGGGGACGGCGCCTGCGGCCCGTTGTGCGTCCCGGGCGAGGGCTTGGCGCATGTTGAGGCGTCCGGGCGGGACCGTCGAGGCGGCGTGGGTGGTGGTGCGTTCGCGGTAGGCGGCGGCTCGCAGGGCTCTGGCCAGCTGCCCGGCGGCGGCCTTCTCGGCGCCGGTGGGCGGGCGGGTGTCGATCACCGGGGAGCGGCCGCGCTGGCCTCGGCCGGGTTTGCCGGGGGTGTGGGGGCGTCCGCCGGAGCCGAAGACCTTCTCGGCTGTCTGTGCCGCCTGCCGCGCTTGGGCGGCCTGGGCGGCCTTCGCCTGCTTCCGGGCGGTGCGGGCCGCGTCGATACGTGCCTGGGCTGCGGCCTGCATAGCCTCGTTCGCGGCCACCGTGGAGACGGTCTTGCCGATCGCCTCGGCCAGTTCCGTGGATGCCTCGCCGTCGGGGTCGGGGGCTGGTTCCGGTCCTGCCGGGTCGGTGCCGAGTGCCGTGCACCAGGCTCGGGCGTGCTCCAGCATCGTCTGTCCGTCCTCGTCCCCGGTGGTGTGGGAGGCGGTCCAGATGGCTGCGAGGGTTTCCAGCAGGTCGGCGCCGAGGATGCCGGTGACCGTGCTCTCCAGGGATGCGGTCTCGTCCGGGTCGAGGATTCCGGCGTCCCGTCGGGCGAGGAGGAGCCCGGCCGCCATGGCGGCCTGCCACCGGTCGGCGAGGGGCTGGCTGGTGAAGTCCTTCAGGACCAGGGTGGTGACGGCGGCTCGCAGGTAGCGGCGGTCGCCGGGGCGGCGGCCGAGGTGGGCGCGTTCGGCGCGGGATTCCTCCAGTACGGCCCCGGCCGCGTCCAGGGCCGTGCCGCGCAGCGGGGGCGGGGTGATCCACCGGCTGTGCGCGGCGTGCGCGGCCTCGTGGGTGAAGGCGCCCCAGGCGGCCGGGTAGCGGTCCTCGTCCCCGGGGCGCAGGGGGTCGATGGTGGGCGGGCTCAGCGGGGCGAAGAGGGCGGCGTCGATCTCCAGTTGGGCTGCGGTGGGGTAGAAGGCGGCCGGGGCGCCGGAGCGGGTGCCGATTTCGCAGGTGACGAGGACGTCCTCGCGTCCGGCGAGCTCCGGCAGGCGCTCGCTCAGGGCGGCGGCGATGCGCAGCCACTCCCCCGCGTGCGGGTGGCAGGGCGGTTCGAAGGCGGGGCCTCCGTCGTCCTCCCAGCGGGCCAGGTCGAGTTCGGCCTCGGTCATGGCGGGCGGGGCGGTCTGGATGTGGGCCTGGGTGTGGGCGGGCATGGCGGGGCGGTCCTTCCTGGAAGGCGGTGGGGTGGGGTGAGGGGGTGGGCCTGTTGTCAGAGCTGGCGGCCCAGGGCCAGGGCGGTGATGGGGCGGCCGGTGGCCTTGGTGACGACCTCGGCGACCGTGTCGCGGTCTTCCAGGGGGGCGATGCCGACCAGGTTGGCGAAGGCTGCCTCGGTGCCCAGGACGTCGGCGATCTTCTGGAAGGCGATCAGTTCGCGCAGTTGCGGTGCCCAGCCGGTCTCGCCTGCCTGCTGGCTGGCGGCGAGGTGCCGGGCGATGCGCACCGCTGTCCGGTTGATCTTCAAGGAGGCGGCCAGGTCGTAGTCGGAGCCCACCTGGATCTGCACCGAGAACCGGCTGGCCAGGGCCTCGGTGAGGACCGCGCCGTGGACGCCCGGGTTGTGACCGGCGATCACGTAGAACCCGTCGGCGGCGGTGACTGTCTCGCCTTTGTGGGCCTTGACCTGGATCTGCCTGCGTCCGTCCATGGCCGGGTACAGGGCTGCCAGCACCTTCGGGGAGATCAGGGTGGCGTCGTCCAGGAGGAGGGCCCGGCCTTCCTGCATGGCGGTGACCAGGGGCCCGTAGATGAACTCGTAACCGCCGCTGGCCGTTTGGGTGTATTCGCCGATCAGGTCGCCGACCGTGGTGTCGCCGTCGCCTGCGACCGTGATGAGGTCGGGGAAGGCGGCCTCGATCAGGGAGGTCTTGCCCGTGCCCGGCGGCCCGTACAGCAACACGGGCACCTGCCCGGCCCGTAGCTTGCGCAGGGCCTCTACGTCCGGCAGTTCCGCCAGCGCGCGGGGGTGGTAGGGCTGCCCGTTCGGGCGGATAACGGGTTCGGGCCGCCCGCCCGGTGGCGGGGTGACGGGCGCCGGTGGGGCCGCCTGGGCATTGGGGGTTGGCGCGCCGTGGGAGTTGGGCGTCGTCCGTGTCGCGCGGCGCGCGGCGGCGGCCGTGGCCGAGGTCGCCCGGTACATGCGCGGCTGTGAGCCGACCCGTTCCGCCTCGCCCCGGTTCACCAGGGTTTCGCAGGCGTTACCGACGGCCCCGCCGGAATGCCCCAGCATTCGGGCCAGCGCGGTCACGGTGAACTGTGCGGTCGTGTTCGCCACCAGAACCTGCGCGATCCTCGCGCGCAGTTCGCCCGGGCGCGCCTTTCCTCCGGGGCTCGGCGGTGAGGTCGGGGCGGCGGTCCCGGGGACCGGGGTGGCCGGAGTCGGGGTGGGCGCCTGCGCGGTGGTCGGGGTGGGTGCGGAGGAGGGGGCGGCGGCAGCAGTCATCGAGCGTTTCCTTTTCTCCGGCCGCCAAAGGAATCCGCGATGCGGATTGAAAGCGCATCCCCTTTTTTGGGCGCACTCCACCCGTCATCCGTTTAGAACCGGACACCTTTAGCGGGATTTCTCGTTCCCGGCCTTTCCGGGAACAATTGAAATATAGCTCGCCCCGCACCCCTCTTGAAGTCGGATTCCAGCTCGGAAATGCTGGAATTCTCGTGAATTCACGACGGGAATTCAGGGTAATTCGCGGTCACACGACGTCTTGTGTCGTGGTCGGCGGCGTGCACGACCGATGTCCAGGTCACCGGTGCACGCCGACGCCGTGTCGCGCGCCGCGCGTGCCCGGTGTGGCGCGGTCCCCGGCGCGGTCCCCGGCGCGGTCCCCGGCGCGGTCCCCGGCGCGGTCCCCGGCGCGGTCCCCGGCGCGGTCCCCGGCGCGGTCCCCGGCGCGGTCCCCGGCGCGGTCCCCGGCGCGGTCCCCGGCGCGGGCCCCGGCGCGGTCCCCGGCGCGGTCCCCGGCGCGGTCCCCGGCGCGGTCCCCGGCGCGGTCCCCGGCGCGGTCCCCGGCGCGGTCCCCGGCGCGGTCCCCGGCGCGGTCCCCGGCGCGGCGGCACCTTCGGCTACGCCTGGGTGCCGCCGCAACCGCACCTCAGATGCATGGGGTCGTGCCACGCCGGCGTAGGTGGGTATGAGGGTTTGCCAGAGGAAGGAAATGTGAGCTGGGAACCGGGAGCACGGACGCGGGCCGGTGTCCGAAGACAGACAGTTGGGTTGGAGTCCGCGGTGCCGGCCGGACCATCCGTAGATCGGGATGCATTGCTGCACCGATATACAGTCGGCCTCGCCCGCCGATGGCTCGCAGGGGCTCCGACCTGTGCTTATGCCCGCGGTCGGGGTGTCGTGTCCAAGCGCGTACACGCAGGCGACGCCGGATACGACGCCCGATACGACGGGTGGAATGCCACTGCGTTCCTCGCCTCAGATCGGCATGGAGCGCAGGGTCTTGGACGTGTGTGGCTACCGGGTCTGGCGGGTGTGGCTCCTGGGCGCGATGAGGGCCCGGGTCGCCGGCTCTGGTTCGACTCCGAGGTCGTCGAGTTGCCGCTTGAGGCGGGTGTAGGTGTGCCGGGCGGCGTCGTGTCGTCCTGCTGCCTGGTAGAGGCGGATGGCGTGCTGGGCAAGCCGCTCGTGGTCCAGGTGGATGGTGCTCAACTGCTCCAGCATCGTCAGGACCGCCTCCTGCTCACCGGGGGCAGCGCCGGGCTGTTCGGCCTTGCGAGCCAGACGGAGAACGGCATCGGTGGCCTGGGTGGCGAAGTGCTCGCGGATCGCGTCGGCCCAGAGATAGTCGCGCCCCTGGGCGAATGGTCCACGGTAATGGGCCAGGGCCTCGCCTACAGCGGAAACTGCTTCGCTATCTGTTTCCTTCACCTGCACTGACAAAGCATGCTTCATCTTTCTGCTGAACTGATCGATATCCGTTTCCACGAGTTCCGGGTGCAGCTTGTGAAGTTCTCCCTGCAGCAGGACGAATTCCTGGCCGGTGACACCCGTCGCGGCACGCAGGGCGCGGCGGACCGCGCGGCGCAGGTTCTTCAGTGCGTTCTGGATGCTGTCCGGTTCGAGCTGGAGTTTGTCGGCGATGTCGGTGGCGAGGAGGCCCGCGGGGTGGGCGGCGAGCAGGGCCAGGAATTCGTGGACCTCGGGCCGGAGGTTGCTGCCGATGGGGTCGCGATGACCGCGGGCGTAGAGGGTGATCGGCCCGAGGACGTGGAGGCTGACCGGCTTGGCCTGGGCCGGCCGTGGCACGACGGCGGGCGGGGGTGGTGTGGCCGGGGCGTCCTCCGGTGCGGGGTCGGTCGTGGCTTCTGAGTGTTTCTCGCGGGGTCGTGTGCTCGGAGCGGGGAGGACCCGGAGTCGGGGGCGTTCGCCGTGGGCGGTGAGGAGGACCTCAGTGACGTCCCGCCCGGCTTCGGGAGTGAGGTGGTACAGCCGCAGTTGCTCCGCGGACTCCCGTGCCCGCTCCGTGCCGGGGTGGTGTGTGGTTCCGTCGTCGGTGATGTGCCAGGACTCGGCGCCGGGCAGTGCGGTGGCGAGGGTGAGGACGACCAGGGTGTCGGGGTTGCTGCGGGCGGCCAGCGTCTGCAGTTCGCCGAGATGGGCCGCGTCGGGAGCGGTGAGCAGGAGAAGAGTGCCTGGCTCGGTCTCCTGAGCGGTTCCGGGGTCGGTTGCCGTCGCCCCGGTGGCTTCGGCGGAGGCTTCGCGTTCGTCCTGGGCGCGGGCGTGGGTGATCAGGTGCCGTTCGGCGTCCTGGATGGCCTGTGCGGTGTCAATGGTCTGGGTGAGCGCGGTGAATTGCGGCGGCAGTCCGGGGAGCAGTTGCTCGGCCACGTCTTCGGGGACGACGGCTTGCACCCGCGGAGGTTGGGGACGGCGGCGTTCCGCGGCGGTGAGGATGCCGATGAGCAGGGCTCGGGCGGCGTTCTCGGCGCCGGGGCCGGACCAGGTGCATCCTCCGGGGCGGGCCAGTTCGTCGAGGGTCACCTCGGTGTTGTCCTGGACGCCGATGGTGACGGTGTCGGTGTCACGAGGTTCCTGCGGTGGGGTACGACGGGAGATCAGAGCGTCGGGGTCCTGCGGTTGGCGGTGCAGCGTGGCGGCGTGTGCCGCTTGAGCCGCCTTCTCCACCAGCGGGCTGAGGGTGGGCGTCTCCGGTTGCGGATCCGACTCCGTGCCGGGCTTACGGAGGCGGCTTCGGTGCCAGTACCAGTAGCGGCGTGCGGCCAGGAGGCCGGCCGCCGCGGTGATGCCGAGCAGGCTCGCCTCGCCGAGGCTGATGGCCGCGGGCCCCTGTTGGGTGTCCGCTTCCCGCGCTTCGGCGTCATCTTGCTGGGCAGGGGCCACCGACGTACTCGGTTCCCGCCTCTCCTGGCCGGGCCCTCTGTCCCCGCCAGGGGCAGTGTCAGTGTCGTTCAGAGTCGGCTCTTCTGCTTGCGATGCTGCAGGAGCGCTTGCTTCGGCATCAGGATTCGAGCGCGGCGGCGTCGGTGGGGTGGCGGTCTGGGTGACGGGGATAGTCAGCCGCCAGCCGGGCAGGATGCGGTCGGGGTCACTGAGCCGGGTTCCGTCGCCCTGGAGCCGGTCCTTGTTCAGGGCGTAGATCCGGGGCCATTTGCAGGCGTCTCCCAGGTGCGAGTGCGCGATGTCCCACAAGGTGTCGCCTTCGGCCACCATGTACTCGACGTGCCGCACGGCGCCCGTCTTTCCACGGGGTGTGCCGCGCTCCTTCTCCTGATCTGTTGTGGCGGTCTGCATGCCAGCGGCCCCGGGCGTGGAGCGTGGAGAAGCAGTCCACCGGTCGAGGGCAGGGATGAGAGGGGCCATCGCGGTGAACTGCGCTCGTGTTTCTCCGCCGGAGATGGTCTGTTGTGCTCCAGCCGGGGGCGGACGCCACAGACTGAGCAGGGCGACGATCAGCGTGCCGATGCACAGGGCTGCCAGTGAGTTTCTGAAGGAGAGCTCGGCGATGTGCTCGTCGTGCACCCGGTGGTCCCGGAGCAACTGCGGCAGGTGAGCGGCGTACCAGCAGATCTCGCGGAGCGCTGTCCAGGCGAAGACGGCCCAGCAGATCCAGCCCACCATCGCGAGCAAGTCGACTGCCAAAGGGTCGCTGACCGGCTGCGCCATTCGGTCCGTGAACTCCTGCCAGGTGTAGACCCGCTCGGGCCACGGGACGCCGGTGGCCCGCCACAGCACCCAGGGCATGCCGGCCAGCAGGGCGAGCGTGATGGCCAGGGTGCCGCCTGCCGTGGCGGCTGCGCTGAGGCGCTGGCGCAGCGCAACTGGGTGGTTCATCACTGCCTTCGCTTTCTCGGCCGGGATGTGGTGGGCGGGGCGGCCGGTCACGGGGTGGTGCGTTGGGCGTGCGCGGTGCCGGTCGCGGTCACCGTCAGGGTGCGCAGACCGATGAGCTGCAGGATCTGGGTGGGCTGGCGATGGGTGACGTGCACCGTGACGGCGTTGCCTTTCACCTGTGCCCGCCCGCTGTCTCCGGTGGCGGCGACGTGGGCGCGGGCTGCCCCGGCGGCGCGGTCGCGGACGAGGCGGATGTCTCCGGCACGCCGTAGGTGGCCGAGGTCGAGTTGCTGAGCGCCGGTGCGGGCGGCCTCCTGGGCTACGTCCAGGGCGCGGGCCTTGCCGGCCAGGGCCAGCCCGCCGTCGACGACGATTCCGGCGAACAGCCACAGTGTGGCGAACACCCCGACGACGAAGACCGCCACCTGCCCCCGGTCCTCGCCGGCCGGCAACCGGCTCCAGGTGCGCGGCGGACGCGTTGGGATGCGGCGCTTCATGACGCGCTCCGGAAGGAATCGACGACGGAGGAGGCGGTACCGGTCAGGGAGACGTGGCCGGGCATCCGTGATCCGGTGAGATCGCTGAGGTCGGCCGTGCAGGAAACCGTGGTCATGACGGTGGCGCCGGGGGCGAGTCCGCCGGTGGTGAGGCGGACGCTGGGGCGGGTGCAGGAGGATCCCGCCTCGCGTAGTTCCGCGCTCGCCGCCTGCTGGGCCTGGGCGCGGGCGTCGTTCTCGGTGCGGGCCAGCGAGGCGGCACGGGCGGCTTGGTGGGCGGCGTTCGCGACGATCAGGCGGGCGTCGGTGAGCCGTCCCAGCCCGACTACGACGAGCAGGAGCAGCACCAACAGGGGTGTGACGAGGACCAGTTCCACCGCAGCCGAGCCCTGCTCGCCGTTCCCGCGCCGTTGGCGGGCTTGCCGGGTCACGATCGGTCTCCGGTCGGGGCGGTGATTCTCTCGGTGGGTCCGGAGGCTGTGCCGGATGCCCGCAGGTCCAGGCCGGGGACCACGGCCAGGACCGCCCCGTCCACCCGGACGGTGGTGCGGGCGGTCGTGCGGTCGACGGTCACGGACGGCGCGGTCAGCACGCGGCTGCCCAGCGCGGTCAGGCTGCGCCGCGCCTGCGTCCGGCCGTCCGCCGCGCTGCCGTCCTCGACGCGGGCGGCGGCCAGGGCTCGTTGGGCCGCGTACTGGGCGATGTGCCGCGCGTGCCAGGCCAGGGCGAACTGCACCGCCAGCAGGGCGAGCAGCAGCAGCGCCGGGACGACGAGCACCAGCTGCGTGCTCGCCGCTCCGCGGTCACCGCCGGGGCTGGGCCGGAAAGCCGTCACGGTCTACCCCAGGTCGATGCCGTTGGCCTTGGCGGTGACCTTGGCGATGATGATGCCCACCACGGTCAGGGCCAGGATCGCCAGCAGCGCGGTGACCACGACGGTCTCGGTGGTGTAGCCGTCGTCTTCGCGGAGGTGCCGGCGGAGGTCCGCAAGGTGTGCGCGCACCCGGAGGGTCAGCGTGTCCAGTGGGAACATGGCGAATGCTCTTTCCTTGGTCTGGTCTGGTGTGGTGCGGTGGGTGTCAGCTCACGGACATGACGTGGCCGAGGGCCGGATAGCCGATGAGCAGCAGGAAGGCGGCGAACAGTCCCACCACGGGCAGCGACATCCGCTCGGTCGCCGCTTGGGCGGCCCCGTCGGCTTCGGAGATCCTGCGCCGTCGCATCGCCCGTGCCTTAGCGGCGAGTGAGCTGCGGATCTTGGCGCCTTCGCTTCCGGCCAGGATCAGGGTGGAGGCGAGTTCGGTGAGTTCGGGGACGTCCAGCCGGCGCCCGAGGTCGCCCAGGTGGGGCCAAGGGCTGCTCCGGGTGACCTGCGCGACGTGCAGGGTGTGCCGCAGGCGTGCGGCAGCCCAGCCCTGAGGTGCGGCGACGGCTTGGGCGAGGGCCTGCTGGACTCCGGCGCCGCCCGCGAGGGCGATCACGGTCAGGTCCAGGACGAGGCTGAGGGTGTGGCGCATCTCCCTCCGCCGCCGCGTGGCCTCGTGGCGGATGTTGAGGTCCGGGGCGAAGAACAGCACCGCGGCCAGGGCGAGTGAGCCGGCCATCGGCATCCACCATCCCGGGGCCATGCCCGCTCCCAGGCGCAGCAGCAGCGCGGTGGCCCAGGGGGCCAGCAGCCCGGCCGCGGCGCAGACCGCTTTGCCCGCCAGGTGCTGCTCCTCGTCTCGTCCGCAGACGGCCAGGTCCGCGCGGAGGGAGGGGGTGGGGAAGCCGAGACCGCGCACCAGCGGTACGGCGCGCCGGCCCAACCGTGTGGCCCATTCCGGCTCCTCCGTCTCCTGTCGTGCAGCAGTCGCCGGTACGGGTGCGTTGAGGGCGGTGAGGACATCGGCCAGAGCAGGACGGGCAGGACGCAGCCCGTAGACGAGAGCCGTCGCTCCGGCTCCGAAGAGGGCACCCAGCAGCATGACGATCACCGGGCACCTCCCGCTTCGATGCCCGCCGCCTTTGGGCCCGCTGGGCCGATGAGCCGGGCGGGTTCCTCGATCCGTCCGGCCGCGGTCAGGTAGGCGAAGCTCGCAGCGAACAGAACTCCCACGGCCGCGAGCACCGCCTGGCCGGTCAGTGAGTTGAAGGGGTCGAGGTAGGGGCGGTTGAAGATCACCAGGCCGGTCGCCATGCCGAGGGTGGTGATCACGGTGACGCGCACCCCGGTGCGCACGCTCGCGCGCCCAGCGTCGATGCGCTGCCGCATGGCCACCTGCTCGCGTACCGATTCCGCGAGTTCCCCCAGCAAATGTCCGAGTTGGCCGGCCTGCTGACGGGCCGCCGTCGTCAGGGCGGCGACGACGAGATCGGCCAGGGGATCGTCCGCGTCCTCGGCGAACGCTTCCAGAGCGACGGGCAGCGGCCGGCCGGAGCGAATGGCGGCCGTCAGCTTCCGCATCTCGGGCTGCAGCGCGGCGGGAGCGATGTCGGCGGTTGCCAGCACCGCCTGTTCCAGGCCGGCGGCAGCAGACAGGGTGTCGCGCAGCATCTCCGTCCAAGTGGCCAGTGCTTCCATCCGCTCCGTGCGCCGTGCGGCGGCCCGGTCCGGGCCGAGCAGTCCGGGGAGGGTGAGTACGGCGACCGTGGTCAACACCGCCGCCACCGGCCACGCCGTCAGCGCCCCGACGACCACCCCGACCACGACCGCGATGAGCACGCGGCGCGTAGTCCACTCCCCCGGCAGCCGCGCCACCACCACGGGCCACAGGCCGGTGCGGCTCTCCCGCCTCTCGCGCCGTACGGCGCCGTAGCCGATGGCCACCAGCCCGAGGCCGAACGCCGCCCCGCACGCCACCGCAGGTCCGGTCAGGCTTCCGGGGCTCAACACGTTGCTCGTCATGGCCGCCCCCAGCCCTGGTGGACCGTGGCCCGGACATCCAGCCCCGCTGCGACCAGGTCGTTGAGAGTCTCCGCACGCACGGGCGTCGCGGGTACGGCCCGTCCATCGGCGCCGGGCCGGTAGACCTCGTTGGAGACGATCTGGGCCCCGTCCGCGTCGACGACCTCGCGCACCGAGTCGATGACCCTGCGACCCGCGGCATCCCAGCCCAGGTGGACGACGAAGTGGACAGCGGAGGCCACCATCAGGTTCGTCGCCTCCAGCGAGAGCCGCTCCGGAGACTGCGCGGCATAGGAGGCGAGCTTGGTGAAGACCCCGCGTGAGGTGGAGGCGTGGATGGTGGACAACGAGCCGTCGTTGCCCTGACTCATGGCATTGCACATGGGGATGACCTCGGCCCCGCGGATCTCGCCGACGATGACCCGGTCCGGGGACATGCGCAGTCCCCAGCGCACCAGTTCGGCCTGGTCGATGCCGCCCTCCCCCTCGATGTTCGGCTCGCGGGCCTGCATGGCCACCACGTTCGGGTGCGCCACGGGATCGGCGTCCAGACCGAGTTCGAAGGTGTCCTCGATGGTGACGAGCCGCTCGTGCGGCGAGATCTCGTGGGCGAAGGCGCGCAGCACAGTGGTCTTGCCGACGTTGGTGCCCCCGCCGATGACGACGTTCTTACGCGCCCGCACCAGCGCCCTGAGGAACATCGCGAGCTGCTCATCGCACACGCCCAGCCGCACCAGCTCGGCCATGGAGGCCGCCGGGAAGCGGTGCCGGCGGATCGTCAGCGAGACCCGGCCGGTCACCGCCATGACGGCGAACAGCCGTGAGCCGTCCGGAAGCTGCAGATTCAGACGGGGCACCGCCCGGTCGAAGCGCCGCTCCTCCCCCTCCGCCTGCGCCGCCAAGCCGCGGATCGTCTCCACCAGTTCCGCGTCCGAGCCGGCCACCGGACTCTCGCGGCGCCAGGCGCCCTGCGCGTCCTTGACCCACACCACGTCGCAGCCGTTGACGCAGATGTTCTCGATCGAGCTGTCGGCCAGCAGCCTCTCCAGGCTTCCGGTGCCGAAGAGAGCGTCCTGAACGGCCTGGGCGATCCGCTGCTCGACCGCCGGGTCGAGGATCTGTCCGCCCTGGGCCAGGAACAGCCGCCGCTGCGCTCCCAGTTCCTCGGCCAGCAGCCGCCCCACGGTGGTCCGCCGGGCCGCCTCGTCCTCCGCGGGCAGCCCGGCGAGCTCGCGCTCACCGGCGTACGCGGCCAGCCGGGCGGCCACCCTCTGCCGCACCAGCCCGGCCAGCTCCCGCTCACCGCCCGCGGGTGCCGCTCCGGGCGCCATGAGTTGCTCGCTCACGATCCGCTTCCTCCATATCCGGGGGCATGGACCAGCCCGCTGTGGCCCTGCCCGGCCAACTGGGCCCCAGGGCTCCCGGCCAGGGGATCCACCTCGACGGCTCCCGCTTGCGTATCGCTGCCTTGCGGTTCCGCCAGCCGGCAGGCCAGCGCTCGCGCGGCAGCGATCAGCGGCGGTCTGCGGAACCCGGCACCGCGCAGCGCGCCCGGATTCAGGCTGTTCAGGGTCGCCACGGTCCTGGCATCCCAGGGCAGGAAGGCCACGTGCCGGATACCGAGGGAAGTGGCGATTTCCTCCGCCGGGTAAGGGCTCGGACCGACCACGGCCAGCATCAGCCGCCCGGCATAGCGGTCGGCGTCCAGCCCGTAGGCGGACACATGGGTCAGAGGTTCCGCCCCGCCCCGTGTCACCAGGACCACCCGGTCCGCGGCGTCCATGAGCGGCTGGATGTCCTCGCCGAGGCGCCCCAGGTCGAGCAGTACCGTGCCGCGTTCATCGGTCTCGCCGCGCAGCACCCGCAGCCCGGCCTCGCCGGCCAGCAGCCGTACCGCCTGGCCGCACGGCCCTCGGCCTGGCACCGCGACCACCGTCCGCACGCCACAGGGCAACTCGCTCGCCGCTCCCAGTAGGGAGCCCGGATACGGCTGCCGGGCCGTGGCCGCCACGTCCAGCAGTGAGGGTGCCGTCGGGAGGCCGAAGCGGATCATCAGGTCACCGCCGGAACCGTCCGCCTCGACCATGACCGGCCGCACCCCGCCGTCCACTTCGACCGGCCATGCGGCGGTCAGTGCCAGGGCGGTGGTCGTCACTCCTGGCGCACCGGAAACCGATCCGAGCACGACCAGCCGTCTCACGGAGCCTCCCGCCCCTGGGCCGGCAGCACCACGACGCGCGGATGCTCCAGCTGTGCCGCCCGCCGTGCGGCCGCAGTCTCCACCAGCACCGTCACCACCCGCGACCCGCCCGCCGACTCGGCCTCCCGCACCCCGGTCACCGTCCCCGCCACCACGGCGGCCTTCTTCTCCTCGTTCTCCGGCAGGGCGCCAGTGCTGGCAGGTCCGGGGAGGACCGCAACACGTTCCCCGGCAGCCAGGCTCGGCGGTGCGCCTCCCGGCTCCACGGCCAGCGCCACCTGCGAGAAGCCCTTCGGCGGAAAAGCTGCCTTCGGCCCCAGCTGCCCAGGTGCCAACAGCGAGCCGGCCACGAGCGGTACCCGGGCCCGCCGCCCCAGCACCGCACCCCGCTCCGCGGCCAGTACCACTCCCGCGTCCGCCGCCACCTGCACCGCACGCACGTCGCTCGCCTTCAGCACGTGGCCGACCGGCACGTCCCGGGCCAGCACCAGCACCTGGTCCCGCTCCCCCACCGCCTGCGCGACGAGCGCGAATCCGACCGCCGAGACGACCACGGCCCCCAGCCCGGCCCACACCCAGCCAAGTTTGCGGCGCCGGCTGCCGGTCACGGTTGGCTGCTGATCCGGGCCGGGTTCGCGTGTCCCCGGCACCCTGAACCCGCCGCCCTTCAGGGTCGAAGAAGACATGGGGGTACCCACCACTCACCTCGCTGACAGAAGAATTCCGACGTCGACCGAGTTCGCCCGCCCTTCCGTGGCCGGGCTGGTGCGGGAGGTCGTCAGCCCGTGACGACGGCCTGCACCTCATCCACCACCAGCGGACGTTCGGCGGTTATCACCAGCCCGGGCACGACCCCGGTCTGCCCGGCCCCGTGCCACTCGACATCCCAGGTCACTTGCACGGAGACGGTGTACGACCCACCCGGGGCGGACAGCGAAGCCCGCCGGTAGGTATAACCACAGTCAGGCGAAGACGCCTTGGGACTGTGTGCCGCCGAGTAGGGCGTCCCCGGCCCCAGGCAGATCACCGTCCGGCCATCCCCCATGGACCACACGGTCTTCCACGGCTTGGCTGTGGCCGTCACCTCGACGCCGTCCACCGCGGCCGACACCGACACCGGTCCCCAGGCGGAACGGTCCACCCACATCCACGTCGGCACGTGGACCACCTGCACCAAGTCCTCGTCCGGACTCGTACGGATCACCGGCTGCGGCAACTCCAGCCGCTCCACCGCACGCTGGACGACCACTTCCACCGGCACCTGCCGCTGTGCGCCCCGCGCCGGCTTCTTCCGCTCCGCGCCGTCAAAGCGAGGCATGATCCCCATGCCGCCGCCCAGATCGAACTCCCAGCCATCCGCGACGATCTTCGGCGGCCCCTCCGGCACTCCACCGCCACCGGTCTTGGACGTCTTCCGGTGAGGCGCCTTGCCGCTCTTCCCCGCCACGCCAGCGGGCTTCCTCCGGGTACTCCTCGCTTCGGCGGTGCATGCCCCGGGGACACACGTCACGCCAGCCCCTGTACTGAGCCCGTCATCGGCCACCGCGTCGTGGGGAACAAGCAGTGCCGCACTGCACACCGCCGCTGCCGCCACCGGGAGGACGGGACGAGACCTCAGCATGTCCCCGCCTCGTGGAGGTACAGATCCTCCACTCGCCACATCCCGCTTCGCTGCCGCACGGTCGCATCGACGCGATGATGCCCGCCGGGCACATCGTTCTCGAGCTCTCCGCCCTCCGTGTACCGCAGCCAGTCGGTCGCATCGGCACAGTCCCGGATCACCACCTTCGCCGCCTGGCTCCTCTCCACCACGGGATCGAGATGAAGCCGCCCCTTCGCGACGAGCCCCTTCTTGCGGTTCTCTCTCATCATGTAGCGAAGCAACTCCAACGCCCCGGCAGACGCGTGGGCATGCAGCCTCGGATGCTTCGCGTCGGACGTAGCCGCAGCGGCGAGAGCGTCATCCCACATCGCCCGGTAGGCCGCAAGGGCTTCCCGGTGCTCGACAGCGCGTGCATCGAGGGCGCCCGGCGTCTCGCCGAACCTCTCCGACGGGGGCTCCGGATCCGACGAGGCTTTCGAGCAACCTGCCAGCAGCGCCCCGGAGAACGCCACACTCCCCAACGCCAGGATCGCTCCGGCCCGATGGCGTGCCATCCGCATCCCCGTCTCCCATCACCAGTGCAGCACAGGCGCTGCCCCAAGATAGGGGAGAAGGCCACGAATATTCGCGCAGTACGCTGGTCAATCACCCTCAAGAGGGGCAACCCCAGGGTCGCTTACTTGCATGAAGATCAGACGCACGGCGTGGATAGCCCGCGCACAAAGGGCTCTTCAGCCATTTGACCGAAGAGTCCTTTGCCGCAGGAACGTCTCCACAATGGTCAGGCAGATCTGCGACCCGGGAGAGGGCAAGGACTCTCCCGTTCCGTGGTCAGCGCTGATCGGGATCCGGGAGCCTCACCCAGGCAACCTTCCCGCTTTCCCACCCCTGGAACCCCCAGTGACCATGGGTGAGGTAATGCACGATGCGCAAACCTCGCCCATGTTCAGACAGCACTGCCCACAAGGCATCGGAACCACCACCGCGGTTCTCCTCCAAGGGTGAAATAGGATTCCCCTTCGAGTAATTCGGCAGTGGAGGAATTCGAGGATCTCCATCCTCCACTTCGCAGACGATTCCCTGCTCCTCACAGGGACGAAGACGCATCTCGTACGGCCCGACAGCGTGCTCGACCGCATTGGCGACCAGCTCAGATACAGCCCACACGACATCACTAGCTGCCTCACCAACACAGCCGAGCTGATCGAGGGCGCATCCCAGAGCAGTACGTGCCTGAACTGCAGCATTGTGGGTCTGGTCCGTCCAGCGCCACACCACAAACGGAAGCGGAAGCACAACACGGCCCTGTGTCATCGCCACCCTCCCCACACTGGACGACGGCGCCCGACAGCGCGATGCCGCCCGGGCCCAGGCTCCATACATGCGCGCGCGCCAAGGAGCACAAGGGGGCCGATAGCGCTCAGGAAGAGTAGCGAGAGCGAGGCCACAAAAACGCCATTAACCACGGTAGAACCTTTCGCTGATCGCGACTACGACGCGACCACCAAACCGTGGATCGATGAAGAGCGGAATACCACTCTCGGAAAGTTTTTCATGGACTTACAAACCCATGACGCCGCACTTCCAAGTGCCGGAGGCGGAGCTCACCCACCAGAATCATCCCAGGATACGAGGAACGCAGATTCAGCGGAAGAGAATCCAGGGTTTCTGGTTTCCAATCATGAGCCATGTCTTCCGCCCAGTCACCCAGAAGCTCCCCACGGCACTCGTACTTGCAGCGAGCCCGACACCGGGGGCATCTTGCGAGTGCCATGCCGTCCCTGCCCATTCCCCAACCCCTTCATGGCCCGCACCCGTCAATGCGGGGCCAACGCGGTGAGCTTCTTCGCCTCCAGACTGATGCGCGGACCATCCCCGCGGGTGCGGGGCCGACCTCCGGGCCCGTGCGCACAGCGCTGCACGTCGAGGACCATCCCCGCGGGTGCGGGGCCGACGCCGTTCTCGGGCAGGCTCATGCGGCGGCCTCCGGACCATCCCCGCGGGTGCGGGGCCGACAGGAAGCGGCGGCACTCCCAGTGCCGTACGCGCGGACCATCCCCGCGGGTGCGGGGCCGACACCACGATGCCGAACCCGGACGTGGAGGAGACGGGACCATCCCCGCGGGTGCGGGGCCGACGACGCACCCGCGCTCGCGGCCCGGCTCGACCGGGGACCATCCCCGCGGGTGCGGGGCCGACCCGCGGAGCCGTGAGCGGGTGGGAGAAGGGCCGGGACCATCCCCGCGGGTGCGGGGCCGACTCCAGCGCGGCCGCGCCGGGGGTGAACCCGCCGGGACCATCCCCGCGGGTGCGGGGCCGACGCGTCGCGGGTCTCCCGCAACCGCGGGCCCCACGGACCATCCCCGCGGGTGCGGGGCCGACACTTGCTGACCTGGGAGTTTACCCAGGAGGGGGCCCGATCTTATTCCAGTTCGATTTCAAAGCTCCTGAGAGCAGCAGTGGGTGCGTCACGGCGGTGCGAGGCCGCTGTCAGTGATGGCGCTTAGGGTAGCTCGCCAGTCCATTGAGTACTGGGGGTTCGCGGTGGGGCAAGGGGAGTTGGAGGAGGATCCGGAACTGGTCCGGATGCTGAGTGTGTTGTGGGGGAAGTCAGCGGAAAAGGCAGGCGGGAAGAAGAACCTCCTGTTGTCGCACCTGCTGGACACCGCAGCGGTGGCCGAACGCCTCTGGGATAGCTACCTGGCGCCATCGACCCGGGAACTGCTGGACGAGGTGGCCGGCGGACACGGCGGAGGGAGGAAAATCTTCTCCTGGCTGTGCGGGATTCACGATTGTGGAAAAGCCACGCCGGCGTTTCAGAGACTGTGGCCCGAAGGTGCGGACGTGGTTCGTACCGCCGGGCTGGGGTGGCATGAGGCGACGGCATCGAAGTATCGGTGGCGGCACGACTGCGCTGGCGGGTACCTGTTGCGGTCCCTCTTAACGGAGGCCGGGTGGCCGGATGAACATGTGGCGTGGGTGTGGCCGCTGGTAGCCGGGCATCATGGGCTGTTTCCGCGCGAGGACCGGTTGCGTCCGCCGGTGAAGGCTCGGGGACAGCTGTCCGGGGTTGGGCGGTGGCCGGAAGCGCAGCGTGCCGTGGTGGAGTACTTCACTCGCGAGTTGGGTTTTGCTGACCTGATGGGGGTAGCGCCGGCGAAAGCGCCATCGCGTGCGGCCCAGCTCCATCTCAGTGGTCTGGTGGTGATGGCGGACTGGATCGCCAGCGACGAGCGGCACTTCCCCGGGGTGGACGAGTTGGCCCGAGTGAAGCTGGAGAGCGCCCGTGAGCGGTCGGAGCAGGCCTGGGCGGCATTGGGGCTGCGTGGCGGCTGGGGAAAGCTGGCCGGGCCCGGACCTGGCGCGTTTGAGGAGCGCTTCGGGCAGGTGCCTCGTCCGTCACAGACGATGGTGATCGAGACGGCCCAGAGCATGGCAGCTCCTGGACTGCTGGTGGTCGAGGCGCCGATGGGGGAAGGAAAGACGAAGGCCGCGCTGCTGGCGGCTGAGGTACTGGCCGCGCGGTTCGGTGCCGATGGGGTGTTCGTGGGAATGCCGACGCAGGCCACCAGTGATCCGATGTTTTCTCAAGTGCGGCAGTGGGCGGAAAGAGTCGAGGAGGGGCTTGCGTCGCAGGTGGCGCTGTTGCACGGCAAGCGGATGTTTAACAGGGAGTGGCGTCGGCTGGTGGAGGGATCGGCAGACGACGTCGAGGCCCGGTTCGGCGGGGTCGATGAATACGGGGACTGCTGGGATGACGACCCGTACGGTCTTCAGGGGGCGAGCGGTGGCCGGGCGGCGGCGCTGGGGCCTGCGCAGTGGTTCCTTGGTGCCAAGCGGGGGCTGTTGTGCCCGTTTGTGGTCGGGACGATCGACCAGCTGTTGTTCGCGGCCACCCGCACTAAGCACGTGATGCTGCGGGTGGCCGGTCTGGCGGGCAAAGTCGTGATTCTCGACGAGGTGCACGCCGCAGACGTGTACATGTCGCAGTTCTTGATGGAAGGTCTTCGGTGGCTGGGTCAAGCCGGGGTCCCGGTGGTGTTGCTGTCGGCGACGCTGCCGCCCGACCAGCGCCGTGACCTGGTGTCCGCCTATCTGGCGGGGGCCGCGTCTCGCGAGGAGTACACCGCGCACGAGCTGCCCGTGCCGCGGGGATATCCGTCGGTCACGGCCGCTTGGGTAGCGCCGGAGGCCGGTGACATGCGGTTCTCGGTCGCCGAGTGCGCCGGCTGGCGTGCGAATCTTGAGGTGGCGGTGGAGCTGTTGCCCGAGTCGGTGCCGGGTCGGTCCGCCAGCCGTGAGCAGCGCAGGGCGGCGCAGGAAGCCGCCGACCGGGATGTCGCCGCGTTGCTGGAAAGCGAGTTGGGCGATGGCGGGTGCGCGCTGGTCATCCGCAACAGCGTGGGCCGGGCTCAAAGTCTTTTCCAGCAACTGCGTGAGCGGTTCGGTGACCAGGTGCGGCTGTTGCACGGACGTCTTGCTGTGGGGCCCCGGGCAGACCGTACGGAGGAGTGCCTGCGTCTGCTGGGCGCCCGGGCAGGAAACGGCGGGGGGCGTCCGCCACGGCTGGTGCTGGTGGCCACGCAGTTGGCTGAGCAGTCGTTCGACGTCGATGCCGACCTGCTGGTCACAGACCTGGCCCCGATCGACCTGCTGCTACAACGGGTCGGTCGCCTGCACCGGCACAACGGTGTGGACCGCTCCGAGCGACTCGCCTCACCGCGGGTGGTAGTCACCGGCTTCGGCACGGACCACGGGGCCGGACACACAGGTGGTTCCGGCGGTATCACCGATGCCGCAGCCCTCGACGGGCCGCGGCCGCGTTTTCTGGGGGCGTCGGAGTTCATCTACGGGCGCTGGCCGCTGATACGCGCCGCAGCGCTGGTGCGGCGCGCAGCCTTCGAAGGCGGGTGGCGGGTGCCCGGCCAGGTGCCGGCCCTGGTCGCCGACGGCTACGGCGCCTCGAGTGAGGTGGTACCACCAGCGTGGCGCGAGGACGAGGAGGAGGCTTGCCGCGCGTGGGAGGCCGAGCAGCAGGAGCGGGCCGAGCGGGCAGCCGGGTACCTACTGGCACGGCGCGGTGACCGGGAAGGGGCGACGTTGGCCGGGCTGCACTATGTGAGCCTGCCTGGATCCGGCGGCGACACCGACTTGGACGCTGTGGTCCGGGACGGGGAGCCCAGCACGGAGGTGATCCTCGTGGTGCGGAAGGGCGAGGTGCACCGGACGCTGTCGGGCCGTGTTCTGGGAGTCAACGGAGATGTTCCCGAGGCTCTGCTCGATGAGGTCCTCGGTGGGACGGTGCGGCTCCCTCCGCGCTACACAGCGCAGGTTGCTGAACAGTTGCGTCCGCTGCCCGGTTGGCTGGGACACTCGCGACTGCGCTTCAGCCCGGCCCTGGTCCTGGACGAGCAGAGGAGCTGTGTGCTGGCCGATAGGCGCCTGTCCTACGACGGCGAGCTGGGGCTTGTCGAAGAGGACACGGTGACTTGATCTTCCGTGAGGGTGCGGGCCGCCGCGGGGGCTGTTCCGCTCGGTGGGACCGAGAGGCTCTGCCGGGGGCGAGGCGCGTTATAGCTGGTGGTCTGCGCCGCCCTGCGGGTGGAAGCCCTGCGAGCGCGGGAGGTCTTGTACCACGGGATCAGAGGATGGAACAGATTCCCGCATTTTTCCTCCCCGCACCTCAGTGACCTGCCACACTGCAACTACCCCTTAGGGACAGAAATTTGAGGGATTGCTGTGTTATTTCACCTTCTCGATGATCCGTGGCTGGCCGCCAGCCCAGCGGGAGAGACAGGCGCCGACGGGTCGCGAGACGGTCAGGCAGCCACTGAGGTGGGAGTGCGGGAACTGATCCTGGATTCGCACCGGTTTCTGGATCTGGTGATCGGCCTGCCCACGCAGAAACCTGCCATCTTCCGGCAGGTGCTCCTGCCGGTCGTCGTCGACGCACTGGGCCGGCCGGCCGACGCCGGCGAGTGGACGGCCATGTTCCGGGCCGGGAAGTTCTCTGCCGGACAGCGCGAGAAGCTCACCGCCTACCTCGACGAGCACCACGCACGGTTCAGCCTGTTCGACCCGGACGACCCGTTCGCGCAAGTGGCCGGATTGCGGACCGCGAAGGGTGAGACCAAGAGCTCGGCGCTGCTGGTCGCCACAGCGGCCACCGGCAACAACGTGCCGCTGTTCTCTTCCCGTACGGAAGGCGACCCACCCCCGCTCACCCCGGCCGAGGCGGCGCGGTGGCTGCTGCACACCCATTGCTGGGACACCGCCGCGATCAAAACCGGCGCGGTGGGCGACCCACAAATGAAGAAGGGGAAGACCACCGGCAATCCGACCGGTCCGCTGGGTCAGTTGGGTGTGACCATGCCCATGGGGCGCACTGTCTTCGAGACGCTGCTGCTGAACATCCCCTACGGCCCGCCGCTGCTGTCCGACGACCTCCCGCAGTGGCGTCGCCGGGCCGCAGACGGCACGCTCGCAGACACGCTGTCGTGTGGGACGCCGGCCTGGCAGACCCGTGCCAGCCGTGGCCTGCTGGATGTGTGGACCTGGCAGTCCCGCCGGATCCGGCTCGTCCCCGAGCAGACACCGGACGGGCCCCGGGTGACCCGTGTGATCGTCGCTGCTGGTGACCGGTTGACCGCCATCCCCGACCATGAACCGCACACGGCATGGATCATCGACTCCGCCGGAGCACGAGCGAAGAAGACCGGTGGTGGCCGGGCCACTGCTGCGGTAGCCCGGCCGCGCCGCCACCAGCCCGGCAAAGCCGCCTGGCGCGGTCTGGAAGCGCTGCTGGCTGCGGACCGGGAGCAAAGCAACGCGACTGCGACCCGCGCCGGATTCCACACCAGCGTCCTCCTCAGCCAACTCAGCGTGACCCGTGAGCGGCTGCCGGCCACCTATCCACTGCAGGTGGAGCTGACCGGCATCACGTACGGCAACCAGTCCGCTGTGGTGGAGGATCTCTTCTTCGACACGATTCCACTGCCGTTGACCGCACTGGATGCCGACGGCATCCTCTACGGCTGCGTGCTGGAGGCCGCCGACCAGGCGGAGAAGCTCGCCACCACGGTCAACCACCTCTCCGCGGACGTACGGCGGGCCGCCGGCAGTGACCCCATCCCGTGGGACAAAGGACAGCGGCCGGGTGAAACCCTGCTGCACTCCCTCGACCCGCTCATGCGCCGTCTGCTGACCGGACTGCGCAAAGCCGGCGAAGATTTCGACGCAGCCGAGCGCGGTCTGCTGGCCTGGGAACACAAAGCCGCTGCCGAAACCTGGACGGTGGCCGAACAGGTGCTGTCCACCGCGGCACCCAGCACCTTCACCGGGCGAACCACCACGCACAACGGCAAGGAGCACACCTACCGGCTCAGCACCGCCGAGCGCGGCTTCCGGCGCCGCCTCGATGAGGTCCTCACCCGCCGGGCCGCCGAACGCAAGGCCGTCCGCGCCGCCGTTTCCCCAGATCCGACCGACGGTGAGGCCGACGACCTCACCTTTGAAGGGTGACCTCATGCCCGCCACTCCAGTCTCCGGTCGCATAAGCACCCCCACCACCGGACAAGCCCCCGGCACCGTGCCGACCGCACCGGCCCGCTACTACTGGGCCGAGCGCGTAACCGCACAGGGTGCTTGGCGTACCGATCCGAGAACCGGGCTGCTCATGGAGCCTCCGGGCCAGGACCTGGCCGCCCTGCGCTCCGGCCTGGGCCGCGGCGCCGGCACAGTGCCGGCCCTGTGGCCCTTCTACGTCACATGGTCCGACGGAGAAGCCTCCATCGACCTGGAAGCCGAGCACGCCGCGCTGTCGCTGTTCGGCCTCCATCAGCAAGGCCAGCGCCAGCCCATGCACCGGCCCGGCATCAAGGCTGGGGCAGCATTGCTTGCCCTGCGCACCAGCGGCCGCTTCAGCGAAGAGGCAGTGGACCGCCGGGTAGCCGCCACGGCAAACGCCACCTCTGTCCCCGCTCTGCTGTACCGGCTGCGTTCTTTGGTCACCCAACTGCGCACCGTGGGACAACCGCTGGACTACACCCTCCTGCTGCGGAACATCAAAGACTGGCACCACCCCGAGGCCCGCCAGCAAGTCCGCCGTGCCTGGGGCCTGGCCTATCACTCCCGGGACTCAGCAGCAGGAAAGGGACCGGAGAGGAACTCCTGAACCCCCGGGGACAGCAGACCACATTCCCTCGCTGAACACCGGTGCAAGGCGCGGCATCCGGCTCGGCTTCCTCCTTGGAGGACAGATGCGGCTGTGAGCACCTGCACGCGACGTGCACCACTACCCCGGCCGCTCCTCGCTCCCTGCACCGCTGCGCAGAAGCGTCCGCTTCCAGTCGGCCTGCCCACCACCACGCACTTACCCACGCCACTTTCCGGAGACCACCATGCCTTCTCGCCTGTACATCGACGTTCACGTTCTGCAGACCGTGCCCCCGGCCAACCTCAACCGCGACGACCAGGGCAACCCCAAGGAAGCCTTCTTCGGTGGGGCCCGCCGCTCCCGGGTCTCCTCCCAGGCGTGGAAGCGCGCCACCCGCCTGCACTTCGCCGAGCGGGTCCCCGAGCAGGACCTGGCCACCCGTACCCGCCGGATCGCAGGCAAGCTCACCGACCGCATCGCCGCAAACACCGGCCTGGAGCACGAAGCCGCGACCCGGCTGGCCGGTGCACTGCTTGCCCCCCTGAAGATCAGCGCCGGAAAGAGGGAAGGCGACACCGCCTACCTGTTCTTCTACGGTCGCCGCCAGCTCGAGGCGGTCGCCGATCTGGTCACCGACCGCGCGGCCGAGCTTGCCGCCCTGGACGATGCCGAGTTGGCCAAGGAAGTCGGTCAGTTGCCCGTGCAGGAGAAGTTCAGCGTCGGCCATCCTCTGGACGTGGCTCTGTTCGGCCGGATGGTCGCCGACATCCCCGCCCTCAACGTCGACGCCGCCGTCCAGGTCGCCCACGCCCTGTCCACCCACGCGGTGGAGCTGGAGTTCGACTACTTCACCGCCGTCGATGACGAGACCAAGAAGGACAACGAGACCGGCGCCGGCATGATCGGCACCATCGGCTTCAACTCCGCCACCCTCTACCGCTACGCCACCGTCGGCCTGCACCAGTTGATGGACAACCTCGGTGACGAGGACGCCACCGTCAACGCCGTCACCGAGTTCGTCACCTCCTTCGCCCGCTCGGCCCCCACGGGCTACGGCAACTCCTTCGCCCACCGCACCCTGCCCAGCCTCGTCGCCGTCGTGGCCCGCGCCGACCAACCCGTCAACCTCGTGTCCGCCTTCGAAGAGCCGGTCACGGCCTCCTCCGGTATCACTACCGCCTCCGCCCACCGCCTGGCCCGCGAACACGCCACCGCCACCCACGCCTGGGGAGACACCCCCGCCTTCAGCGCCGTGTGCCACACTCTCTCCCCCGAAACGGGCAACACCGCCGGCCTTCTCCAGGAAGCCTTCGGACAGACGGTCACCTTCCGCGAACTTCTGACCGACCTGCGGGCCCACCTGGCCGATGCCGTCAAGCAGGCCACCCGATGACCGCCACTCCCGCCCCACCGGACGGCAACCGGGATGGCCAAGCGGCGCTCCTGCTCCGCCTGGCCGGTCCGCTGCAGTCCTGGGGCGACCGCAGCACCTTCAACCGCCGCGAAACCCGGCCAGAACCCACCAAGTCCGGAGTCTTGGGCCTCCTGGCCGCCGCAGCCGGCTACGCCCGCGAGGATTCCCTCGGCGACCTGCTGCCACTGCGCCTGGGGGTCCGCGTCGACCAGCCCGGCACCCTACTGCGGGATTACCACACCGTCAGCGACTACCGCGGCCGCCCACTGCCCCAGGCCGGGGTGTCCGCCAAGGGCGTCCAAAGACCTACCTCACCGGCCAAGAACACCCACGTCACCACTCGCTACTACCTCCAGGACGCGGTCTTCGTCGCCGCTATCGCCGGACCAACCGACCTGCTGACCACCTTGGACCAGGCCATCAGGGCACCCGCCTTCCCTCTGGCCCTGGGCCGCCGGTCGTGTCCGCCCACCCAGCCCCTCAGCCTGGGGCTGCGCACCGGTGACCTGAAGGAAGTACTGAGCAACGAACCGTGGCAGGCCCGCGACCGAACCCGTGAACGCTACGCCCGTCGCCTGGGCCGTGAACGCGGCCTCGGCAAGCCGGCGTATCCGGCCCGCATCGACCGCTCGGCCACCGTGGAAGACGCGCAGGGTGACGACATCGTGCACGACGTCCCCCTCTCCTTCGACCCGCACGGGCGCGGTTTCACCAGCCGCCGGGTCCGCCACCACTGGCTGAGCATCCCCACCGGCTTCCGCCGAACCGACACCACAAACAGCCCTCCGCCCGACGCCACAGCACACGACCCCTTCGCCCTCCTGGGCTGGTGACCGCCATGACCTACCTGTCTCGCATCCGCATCAACCCTCTGCGTGCACAGAGCCGCACTCTGCTGGCCAACCCCCGTGCCATGCACGGCGCCATCACCGGCGGTATCACCGGCACGCCCGAGGACGAGCGCATCCTGTGGCGCCTGGACGCCGATAACCCCCACCGCCCCCATCTGTACGTCCTCACCCGGTCCAAGCCCGACTGGACCCACCTGGTCGAAGGTGCCGGATGGCCGGACGCGGACGGTCATCACGCCGCTGTTCGCGACTACACCCCCTTGCTCCAACAGATCGCCACGGGACGTGAGTTCGCTTTCCGCCTCACCGCCAGCCCCACCCAGAACACTCACGCACCGAACAAGCCCACCCCCGCTCAGACCGCCCGTCTGGCCACCGAAACCCCGGACAAGCGGCCGCGTGGCCTGCGGATGGGCCACCGCACCGCCGCCGCGCAACTCCACTGGTTCCTCACCCGCACCGAGAAGTGGGGCTTCACCATCCCCGACTCCCGCACCGACCAGCCCGCCCCCGGCCTCGTGCCCTCCACACCTCATCCCGTCCCGGACAAGGCGCCCCCCTGGGAGCCCAACCCCGCCCGTGATCTCCGCATCACCGAACGCCGCCGCCGCTCCTTCACCAAGGGCGGCAAAGGCCCTCGTATCACCTTCCACACCGCCTCTTTCGAAGGCTGTCTGCGGGTGACCAACCCCGCTGCCTTCACCAACAGCCTCCTGGGCGGCATCGGCCCCTCCAAGGCCTACGGCTGCGGCCTGCTCACCCTCGCTCCTCTCCCGGAGCGGAAAGGCTGAGCCGTGGCCGACATCTGGTGGAAAGCCGACCCGCACGACCTGCACCGCATCACCGACCGTGTCTCAAGCGTCTATGTGGAGCGAAGCCACCTGGACCGCGACGAGAACGCCGTCGTCATCATCAACAAACGCGAAACCGTCCGCGTCCCGGCCGCCATGATCGCCGTCATGCTGCTGGGACCCGGCACCCGCGTGACGCACGGCGCCGTCCGCCTCCTCGCCGACTCCGGCACTGCCGTGTGCTGGGTCGGCGAACAGGGCGTCCGCATGTACGCCGCAGGACTGGGGCCCAACCGCAGTGCCGGACTCCTCCACCGCCAGGCTTGGCTGGTCACCCGCCCCAAGGAGCGCCTCAACGTCGCACGCGCCATGTACGGCATGCGCTTCCCAGGCGAAGACGTCTCCAGCGCCACCATGCAGCAGCTCCGCGGCCGCGAAGGGACCCGCTTCCGCAAGCTCTATCGGCACCACGCCGCCCGCACTGGCATTCCCTGGGACGGCCGCGTCTACAAGGCCGGAGATCCCTTCGCCGCCGGTGACGACCTCAACCGACTGCTCTCCGCCGCCAACTCCGCTCTCTACGGCATCTGCCACGCCGTCATCGTCGGGCTCGGCGCCAGCCCGGGACTCGGCTTCGTCCACACCGGCGCCGCCATCTCCTTCGTCCTGGACATCGCCGACCTCTACAAGGCGGAGTACACCATTCCGATGGCCTTCGATCTCGCTGCCCAAGGCCTCACCGAAGAACGCGACGCACGCATCGGCCTCCGAGACGAAATCGCCGAGACGAAGCTCCTGGGCCGCATCGTGCGCGATGTCAAAGCGCTCATGTCCCCCGAGGGCACCGAATTCGACACTCCGGAGACCAGCGAACTCTGGGACGAACACCTCGGCACGGTAGCCGCCGGCGTCAACTGGGCCGACCGCTCCGCAAGGTCCCGGACACCCATGGAAGCAAACGGCGAACCTGGCCATGCCTCTCCCCTACCGGCTGACATGGGTGAACAGCACATCGCGGTCATCGGCCCCGAACTCGATCAGTCCCCATCCGCGGATAAACTCAGATGACCGTCATCGTTCTCGTTGCAGCCCCCGAAGGACTACGCGGCCATCTCACCCGGTGGATGGTCGAAGTCAATGCCGGCGTATTCGTCGGCAACCCCAGCCGCCGTGTCCGCGACCGCCTATGGGAACTCCTGGCCAGCCGCATCGGCGACGGCCAAGCCGTCCTCGTCGAACCGTCAGCCAACGAACAGGGCTGGGCGGTCCGCACCGCAGGCCGCGACCGCTGGCGCCCCGTCGACTACGACGGCCTCATCCTCTCCGCACGTAACCGGCGATGATCCCACGCACCAGTCCGGTTAGCACCGGCCGACGCCACCCGCCCTTGAACCCAACTAAAGGAAAACACGCCTCTGCGGAGACATAACCCCAGGTCAATAAGCGTCGGCCCGCACCCGCGGGGATGTTCCACGCCGAGGCGGCGCGCCGCGCGGGCATCAACGTGTCGGCCCGCACCCGCGGGGATGTTCCCCGGCACCGCGTGGTCGCGGATGCGGCCAAGGCGTCGGCCCGCGCCCGCGGGGATGTTCCGACGGCCTTCAGCGGCTGCTGCGGGCCCGCTATGTCGGCCCCGCACCCGCGGGGATGTTCCGCTCGCGATCGTGCGCGCCATCCGGTCGCTGCAGTCGGCCCCGCACCCGCGGGGATGTTCCCTGGCGGCGCAGGTGCAGGACATGGGTGGAACGGTCGGCCCCGCACCCGCGGGGATGTTCCGCCCGGCCCGGCCGCACCGGTCGAGCACCCGCCGTCGGCCCCGCACCCGCGGGGATGTTCCTTCATTCGGGAGCGCGTTTTCCCGGGTGCTCGGGTCGGCCCCGCACCCGCGGGGATGTTCCGGCGTCCCGCTCGTCGTCGTCCCGAGTCCAGATGTCGGCCCCGCACCCGCGGGGATGTTCCCAGGCCGGTCACCAGGTCCATGACCGTGCTCGCGTCGGCCCCGCACCCGCGGGGATGTTCCCCGGGTCCGGGTGGATCAGGGGAGAGGACGACCGTCGGCCCCGCACCCGCGGGGATGTTCCTGCCACGACAGACTCCCGGGAAGGGTCGGGGGCGTCGGCCCCGCACCCGCGGGGATGTTCCGCGCTCGGGGCCGCTCTGCGGGCCGCTCTGCTCGTCGGCCCCGCACCCGCGGGGATGTTCCGTGCCCGACGACGTGTTCGACGCCCGGCCCGACGTCGGCCCCCGCACCCGTGGGGATGTTCCGCCGTGGGTGACCAGGCCGCCGATGATGGAGGGGTCGGCCCCGCACCCGCGGGGATGTTCCGGCGGTGCCGCTCGCGCCGTCGTCGGTGACGGTGTCGGCACCGCACCCGCGGGGATGGTCTGGGGGAACGCCAGATGCTCCGGCACGTCGGCCCCGCACCCGCGGGGATGTTCCGCCCGCCACCGTCGACCGGTACGTCCACCTGCTGTCGGCCCCGCACCCGCGGGGATGTCCCTGCGGAAGCCCCCGTCGTGGCGGGGCTGGTGGGTCGGCCCCGCACCCGCGGGGATCTTCCCTCCTGCTCACCGATCTTCAGGCACCGCCGCGAATAAGGAATGGCCCTGACCCGCAGCCCTCTCGGGGTCAGGGCCATGAAGGTGGACGAGTCGGCTTGTACGTCGGGTTCAGAGTGTGACGGCCGCCGTGACCATCAGCGTCTCGCTCCCCATCAGCGCCGATCCTGCTTCCCATGTTTTGCGGCTCCTGCCGGGGGCGCCATCGGCCCAGCGTCGACTGGGTCACATTCCCGCAGCTCAGTCCGCATGTACCAGCCTTCCGGAGTGCAGTGCGCCACCGGAGCGGGAGTTCCGCCGGCACCGGCCGGGAACGGGTTTCCACGGGGAGAGGGTTTCCACGGGAGAGGCCCCGCCGGCCGGCGGGGCCAAGGGCGGCCGCTACCCCTTCCATCCCGCCCTCCGTCCCGCGTCCGCGGCGCGGCCCGGTGTGTGGCCGAAGGCGCGGCGGAAGACGTCGATGAACGCGCTCGCCGAGGACCAGCCGCAGCGGTGCGCCACCACCGTCACCGGCGTGTCCTCCGCCAGCAGCACCAGGGCGTGGGAGAGCCGCAGTTGCGTGCGCCACTGCGGGAACGTCATGCCGAGATCGGCCCTGAACAGCCGTGACAGCGTGCGGTCGCCGGCGCCGACCTCTCTGCCCAGGGCCGCCAGGGTGCGGTTGTCGGCCGGGTCGGCGTGCAGGATCTCGCACAGCGCCTTGAGTTGCGGTGCGGTCGGCGCCGGCACGTGGGGCGGCTGCTGGGGGCAGACGCGCAGTTGGTCGCACAGGACGGCGCGCAGGCGCCGGTGTTCCGGGCTGTCGTCCGCCGGGTCCCGAGTGCAGGCGAGGATCAGTTCCCGCAGCAGTGGGCCGACGCTCAGCACGGTGGGCCGGTCGAGGGCAAGGGGGTTGGTGTCCGCGGGGAGACCGATCAGATGCAGTTCGAGATCTCCGTGTGCCCGGTGGGAGTGCACCGTGCCGGCCGGCACCCAGATCGCCCGGGTCGCCGGGGCCGTCCACGAGCCGGCGCTCGTGGTGACGGCGAGCGCGCCCCGGCCCGCGTAGACGAGTTGGTGGCCGTCGTGCCGGTGGGCGTCGATCCCTGTGCCCGGGGCCATGCGGCGGGCGTTGGTCGGCGCCACCGGCTCGTGGCGGATCTCCGTCATTGCTTGGCAGATTATCGGAAGTTCGACAGGGCGCCCACGCACCACCATGACGCCATGCCAAGGAACAAGCCGATCGTTCTGCTGTCGGCCGGACACGCCTGTGTGGACGTCTATCAGGGCGCCGTGGCGGCCCTGGTCCCGTTCTTCGTCGCCGAGCGCGCCTACACCTACGCCGCCGCCTCGGGCATCGTCCTCGCGGCCGGCCTGATGTCCTCCCTCGCACAGCCCTTCTTCGGCGTACTCACCGACCGGCGCCCCGTCCCCTGGCTCCTCCCGGTGAGCACGGTCCTCGGCGGCCTCGGGGTGGCCCTGAGCGGGGTCGGCGACTCGTACGCGCTCACGCTGCTGTTCGTGGCGCTCTCCGGTCTCGGAGTCGCCGCGTACCATCCGGAATCCGCCCGGGTCGCCCGGGTCGCGAGCAAGGGCAGTCACCGCTCCATGGGGTGGTTCTCCCTGGGCGGCAACATCGGTTTCGCGGTGGCTCCCCTTCTGGTCACTGCCGTGATCGCCACGGGAGGGCTGCGGCTCTCCCCGCTGCTGATCCTTCCCGCGCTGGTCGGCGGCGTGCTGACGCTGCCGGTCCTGCGGAGGCCGGCCGAGGCGCCGTCTGCCGGCTGCGGCAGGGGGGCCGCGGAAGGGCGGGACGACTGGGCGTCGTTCGTCCGGCTGTCGCTGGCGGTGGGGTGCCGGTCGGTCGTGTTCGTCGGGCTGAGCACGTTCGTCGCCCTCCATGTGCGGGGGCAGACGGACAGTGGCACGGCGGCCGGGGCGGCCGCGCTGGTCGTGCTCTATCTCGGCGGCGCCGTCGGCACGGTCGTCGGCAGCGGTCTGGCCCACCGCTGGGACCGGGTCACGGTGGTGAGCATGTCGTACCTGGTCACGGTCGTGGCCGTCGCCGGGGTGGTGTTCGTTCCGGGCCCGGCGGTCCATCTGTTCGTGGCGCTGGCCTCGATCGGCCTGTACGTCCCGTTCTCACTGCAGGTCACACTCGCCCAGGACTATCTGCCCACGCGCGTCGGAACGGCCGGCGGGATCACCCTCGGCCTCATGGTCGGCGTCGGCGGCCTGACCAGCCCTGTCATCGGCCGCATCGCCGACGCCGCCTCGCTGCGCACGGCCCTGACGCCCCTGATCGTGATGCCCGCCCTGAGCTGGCTGCTGTTCCGCACCCTGCCCGAACCGGCTGCCCCGGAGCCGCTGCCGCGGTACCGCGGCCAGGACGCCGGGAAGGAGACCGGGAGCCCCGCGGACGGGCGCGGGGGGACGGCACCGGCGACCCGCGGCCCGGTCGAACCACCTCGATGAAGTGACGTTTCAGCAGGTAATGGCGCTGGTTACAGCAGGCCCCCACGTGACGGGCGGGCCGCGAAACGAACTTTGCGAGGGGTGGGGCAGTGAGCCCGCGTACAACGCACGCGTATCGACCGCTGAGTCTGAGACGAAGAGCCTGGCTGACGCTGGGGGCTCTCGTCATCGGGGGTGGAGGCGTCGTCACCTACGCCGTCGCCGGACCGAACGAGGACCGGGCGGAGGCCGGGAAGGCGAAGCGCCCGGTCACGGTGCGCGACGTCGTGCTCAAGGACACCGGGAAGGGCAAGCGCGGCCTCCCGCGCACGGACACCGAACCCTTCTCCCTGCTCGGGGTCACCTGGACCGGCGCCGCGAAGAAGCTCGACGGCAGCGCGCAGGTGCGGGCCCGCAGCAGTGACAGCGGCGAGTGGGGGCCCTGGCAGGACCTGGACGCCGACGCCTCGCACCCGGCGGAGAAGACCGGGCCCGGGGTGCGGGGTGGTTCCGAACCGCTGTGGGTCGGTCCCTCGGACGGGGTCGAGGTGCGGGTCGTGGCCGAGGACGGCGCCTCGGCCGCAGGGCTGCCCAAGGGGATGAAGGTCAGCCTGGTCGACCCGGGTGTCACCGCGGCCGAGGCGAAGAACAGCAGGTCCGGACTGGCCCCGGTCGCCTACGCGGCTGAGGGGACGCCGTCGGGGAGCCCCTCGCCGAGCGTGGAGCCCAGCGATTCCGCCGCACCCGGTGACTCCCCGGCACCCGCCCCGACCGACACCGCGGCGCCCACCGACACCGCGGCGCCCACGGGCACCGCCGCGCCGAGCGACACCGTCTCCCCCACCGGCACCGCCTCCCCCACCGATTCGGCGTCCGCCTCCCCCTCGCCCACCGCGACCGTGCCGACGGCCCCGCCGTCCACCGTCACACAGCCGCCCGTCATCAGCCGGGCCGCCTGGGGCGCCGACGAATCGATGGTCGAAGAGCCGCCGACGTACATCGAGAAGGTCGAGGCGGTGTTCGTGCACCACACCGTCGGCACGAACAGCTACAGCTGCGCCGAGTCGCCCGCCCTGGTGCGCGGCATCATGGCGTACCACGTCGAGTCCGAGGGCTGGAACGATCTCGGCTACAACTTCCTGGTCGACAAGTGCGGCCGGATCTTCGAGGGCCGTGCCGGCGGGATCGACCTGCCGGTGACGGGCGCCCACACCTACGGCTTCAACAGCTACTCCGCGGGCATCGCCGTGCTGGGCGACTTCCACGGCGACCCGGCACAGGACATCCCGCCGGGCGAACCGACCCGGGCGACGCTGGAGTCCGTAGCGCGCGTGGCGGCCTGGAAGCTCGGCCAGTACGACGGCGATCCGAGCGGCACGGTCACCCTGGCCGCCAAGGCCGACACGGGCGTCTGGCAGACGGACGAGGAGGCCACGATCAACCGGATCTCCGGCCACCGCGACGCCTTCGCGACCGCCTGCCCCGGCACCACCCTCCATGCCGCACTCGGCGAGATCCGCCGCTTCGCCGCCTCCCCGGGCGCGAACTCGGCCGTGCCCGGCTCCGACGTCAACCGTGACGGGATCAACGATCTGGTGGCCGGTACGCCGAAGACATCCAGCGGCTCCGGCTCACTGACCGTCGTGCCCGGCGGCACGGACGGCCCGGTGGCCGAGGCCAAGCGCACACTGACGCAGAACAGCGCCGGTGTACCCGGTGGCTCCGAGTCCGGTGACGCCTTCGGTTCCGCCACCGCCTGGGGCGACGTCAACGGGGACGGGCACGCGGACCTGGCGGTCGGCTCGCCCGGCGAGAACCTGTCCGCGACGGACCAGGGCGCGGTCACCGTGCTCTACGGACCGGAGCTGGACTCCGGGTCCATGTACACCACCACGGGCGTCACGGCGTCCGGTGCCAGGCTGGGCTCGGCCGTCGCGGTCGGCGACTTCAACGCCGACGGCAAGGCGGACGTCTTCTCCGCCGGCACCGGCAAGGGCGGCAACTGGAACGCACGGCACACCGACGGCGGCACGCGGTACGGCACGCTCACCAGTGCGACCGGCGCCGTGGCCTTCATGGACGCCGCCACCGGCGACTTCAACCGCGACGGCTACGCGGACGTGGCGCTCAACTACCGTGACGCGGGCGGCACCGGCCGGGTCACCTGGTTCAAGGGCTCCTCCTCGGGCCTGGCGAAGGTCAGCACGCTCTCCGTGCGGGGCGGCCGTTCGGTCGCCGCGGGGGACGTCAACGGCAACGGCTACGACGATCTCGTCATCGGGCAGGCGTACACGGCGGAGTCCGGCGCGAAGGCCGGCGGGCAGGTGACCGTGGTGCCGGGCACCTCCACCGGCTTCACGACCACCGGTATGCGGACCGTCCACCAGGACACCTCCGGCGTCCCGGGCGCCGCCGAGGCCGGCGACGCCATGGGCTGGTCCGTCTCGGCGGGCGACGTCGACCTGGACGGCTACGCCGACGTCCTGGCCGGCCTGCCCAACGAGGACCTGACCCGCAGCGGCACCCGGCGGTCGAACGCGGGCGCGACACTGCTGCTGCGCGGCACCTCCGCCGGCCTGACCGGCTCCGGGGCCCGCGCCCTCTCCCAGGGCACCTCGGGGATCAGGGGCGCCAGTGAGTCCGGCGACAAGGTCGGCTCCTCCGTGGTCCTCCAGGACCTGTCGGGCTGGGGCCGCGCCGACCTCGCCATTGGCGTCCAGGGCGAGGACAGCGGCAACGGGACGATCCTCCAGCTGGACAGCGGCAGCTCGGGGGTCTCCGCCTCCAGCGGCGTCTACTACGGCCGCGGCACGCTGGGGCTCCCCTCCGGCGCCGCGATCGGCCGGACGCTGACGCCGTAACGCCGTCGCGAGTCCGGGCCGCCGGCCCGGTCGGTCATGCGTACTGCACCACATGCCATGGCCACCGGAACCGGCGGCCCGCGCCCTGCCGGGCGGCGGGCAGCCCGGGGCGGGCCGCCGCATGGGGGCACGGGACAGGGCACCGGAACCCGACGGCGGGACCGGTCCCGTATTCCGGGTCACCGCTCCCGGAGCCGGATCGGATACGGCTTCGGAGGCGGGCGGGGACCGCAGCCCCCGTCAGCCCGGGAGGGCGGGAGAGCCGGCGCGGGGTCGGTCCCGGTCGCGGGTGACGGCCAGGAGGGCCATGTCGTCGACCGTCCGCCCGTCCGTGTGCGCCTCGACGTCTTCGAGCAGTGTGTCCAGCAGGGCGGCCGGCTCCGTGAAAACACGGCCCCGCAGCCGCGCCACGGGGTCGTAGAAGACCCCCGCCGAGTCGCGGGCCTCCGTCACGCCGTCCGTGTAGAGCACCAGCGTGGCGGCGGGCGGGAACGCCACCACGGTCTCGCCGGCCCGCCGCTCCCCCTCCAGGGACGTCAGGCCCAGCGGCAGCGCGTACGTTTCCGGCTCCAGCAGCCGTACGGCCCCGTCCGCCGGAAACAGCAGGGGCGGGGGGTGACCGCGGTTGACGATCCGCAGCCGGCCCGGCTCACCTGCCGGGACCTCGGCCAGGACGGCCGTGACGAACTCCTCGGTCTCCTCGTCCGTCCGGGCCCGCTGCTCCGCCTCCCGGTGCAGCGCGTTCTCGATCCAGGCCGCGACCTCCGCCAGGTCCGCCTCCCGCTCCGCCGCCTCCCGGAAGGCGCCGAGCACGACCGTCACGGCGTCCACGGCCGACAGCCCCTTGCCGCGGACGTCGCCCACGAGCATCCGGATCCCGTAGGGCGTGCGCTGCACCGCGTACAGGTCACCGCCGATGCGGGCGCCCGTGTACGCCGCCTCGTAGCGCACCGCGACGGACAGGTGGCCGATCCGGCCGGGCGGTGTCGGCAGCACGGCGATCTGCGCCGCCTCGGCGATCTGCCGGGCCGAGGAGAGGCGTATGACGCTGTGCCGCAGGGCACTGTTCACCCCCAGGGACAGCAGACTCACGAAGACGACCGTGGCCAGCCGGACCAGCGCCTCGTTCGTGCTCAGCCTGTCCCACCAGAAGGCGTTCAGCGACATCACCGCCACCGCGACGGCCGACACGGCCAGCGTGCCGCGCACAGTCCACAAGGCCGCGGCCGCCAGCGGTGCGGCGGCGTAGGTGGCGGATACCGTCGTCCCCTGCGGCACGAGCAGATTGATGGCGACCCCGGCCAGGATCAGTCCGTAGGGCACCGCCCACGGGGCGCAGCCGAACCGTCCGGTGGCGCGGAGGCGCTCCCAGGGGTCCTCGTCGCTGCCGTTGTTCATTCGCCCGTGCCGCCCTCTCGCCCTTCCGGCGTCCGTGCCCACCGGGCTCCCGGGTCCCGGGCCGCACCACGACGCGCGCTCGGGTTCCAATGTCGCGCCCGCCGGGCGCCTCGGCCAGCCGGTCGCCACCAGTTGGACGAGTCGCGGCCCGGGGACATCGGCCCCCGCCCGGCGCGGTGCGGGCACACGTGAAGGGGCGTGACGCCGTGAGCGCCACGCCCCGAGAGATGTTCGATCCGGTCGATCGGGAAGGGGCCCGGGACGGGAACCCGGGGCCGATCAGGCCGCCGGTTGGTTACGCGCGCCGCCGGCCGCGTCCCGCCATGGCCGCGGTGGCGAAGCCCAGGAGTGCCGCGACGCCACCAGCGATGATGTTCGTCGTGATCGTCCTGAAGGTCGACACGTCTCCGGCGATGACCCAGGGTGCGACAACGGTCCACAGACCGATACCGGCCATGGCCCAGCTCATGCCGTGCGTGCGGTCATAGGCGTCACCGCCCATGCCGCGCGCCAGGAGAACGAAGGCCAGACCCGCGATGAGGTTGGTCACCGTCAGGGCCGTCAGGCCGCTGAATCCCACGATCCAGGGCGAGGCGGCGATGAAGAGACCGGTCAGCAGGCTCAGGGCCTCGACCGCCTGAGCGACCGGTGAGGCCACCGCCTGCTCGGACCGGGCCTGCAGGGCCATGATGTCGGGGTGCTGGGCGATGCTCGACGATGTCTGTGCAGTCACCTGGAACCCCTCCTTCCCTTTCGTCTGAAGTGCCTACTACTCACGACGTAACCGTGGGGTTCCCGGCCAAACACGGCATGTCCACCGGATCGGGGCGGGGCCGCGGGGGGGGCCGGCGAACGGTTTCGGACGGGGCCGTGTCCGGGGTGTCACGCAGCGCGCCCGCTTCTCCCCCGTTCCGTGCGGCGACGCGCGGCCGTCCGCCCGTCCGCCCGTCCGGCCGGCCGTCCTGTGACACGACTCACCCGGGGCCCTATCGGTCGGCGGCACGGGCGAGTTGGAGGCGTGGCCGGTGGTGTGCGGGGGTACGGGGAGCCGGGTGTGGCATGTCCGTGCGGGTGACGGGTACGCGCGCTCTCGGCCCACCGCGGCCGGACCACCGACGGTCCGCGCCTCACGGCCGCCTCGCACCTCGTCGACAGCGAAGGAACACCACCGTGGCCACGGCAACCGCGAACCCCCCGATCTACCAGCTCCTCGTCGAGGAGCACGGTGATGTGCTCGCCGCGACCCGGGACGCCGCCCGGGAGACACGGCGCGCCGCGAGCGCGGCGCTCGACTGGAGCGATCTGCGCCTGGACCGCCACGCCGTGGAGCACGGGCGGGCGGAGCAGCCCGGGGACGGCGCCCGGGAGGAGGGAGCCTCCGGAGCCCGGGAGGCCGGAGCCCGGGAAGCCGGGGACGGCACCCCGGAGGCCGGGGCGGAGGACGGCTGGTTCGACCGCGCGGAACAGTCCGGACAGCCGGAGCCGGCCGGGCACTGAACTGAGCCACCGGCACGGCTGCGGCCGCCGTGCGCGGGGCACGGCGGCCGTGGGACGCGGTCGGGCGCGGTGACGAGGACCACCGCTGCCCGCCTCGCGGTTCGGATGCCCGTCCTTCCCTTCCGTCATGCGCTCCCTTCTCCGGTCGCGGTTCCGCCGGTGCCCCAGCCGTCGCGGCCGGTGTGGCCTCAGTCCGTCGGGACCAGGACGACCGGGCAGTGCGCGTGGTGCAGCACCGCCTGGGTGACCGGGCCGAGCTGCAGACCGAGGTGACGGTGGGTGCGGTGGGTGGCGAGCACGATCAGGTCGGCCGTGCGGCTGGCCTCGACCAGCGCGGGGGCCGCCGCGTTGCACTCGTTGTCCGGGATGACCTCCACGTCCGGGAAGTCCTTCCGGAACGGCGCCACCTCGTAGCGGGGCAGTGCCTCGGCCTCCTTGCGGCGCTCGTCGCCCTCCTTCGGCGGCACGTCGAAGGCGCCCATGTACGCGCCGGTCGGCAGCGCGGGGTACAGCCAGGCGTGCAGGGCCCGCAGCCGGGCTCCGCGCCGGGACGCCTCCTCGAAAGCGAAGCGCACCGCGTCGCCGTCCTGGTCGGACTCCACGCCGACCAGCACCCTGCCGTGGGCGGCACCGTCCGCGGCCTCGCCCCGGACGACCATCAGCGGGCTCGCGGAGTGCGCGGCGACGCGGAGGCTGACCGAGCCGAGCAGCAGCCCGGTGAAGCCGCCGTGGCCGCGGGTGCCGAGCACCGTCAGGGCGGCGGTCTCGCTGTGCCGCACCAGGGCCGGCACGACCGCCTCGCTGGTGGTCACGGGTATGACCTCCAGTCCGGGGTGGGCCGCGCGGACCTTCTCCACCGCCTGGCCCACCATGGCCTGGGTCTCCTCGGCGAGGGTCGGCGGCTCGTGCGGGGTCTCGCCGGGCAGCGGCGGCGGGTTCCACGGCCAGCCGCACAGGACCTCCAGCGCGGTGCCGCGCCGGACGGCCTCCTCGGCGGCGCGGTCGAGGGCGCGGAACGACGGCTCCGAACCGTCGAAGCCGACCACGACACGGCCGCGGGTGTCCTCGTTCTTGCCGGTGGCAGTCATGACATTCCTCCCGAGTGATCAATACGGTGCTGCCGTGCAGCGGTGGTGGTCGGGCCGGTCCCGGCCGGGGGCGGACGGCGCCGTCCCCGGCCGGGCCGCCCGGGCTATCCGGCGGCCGGGACCCGGTCGCCGTAGTAGGCGGCGCGCATGATGGCCTGCATGTCGTCGAGCATCGGCATACGCGGGTTGGCCGGTGCGCACTGGTCCTCGTAGGCGTTGAGCGCCTGCTGCGGCAGGGCCTCCAGGAAGGCGGTCTCGTCGACGCCGGCGGCCTTGAAGGACGGTTCGATGCCGGCCGCGTCGCGCAGCCGTTCGACCGCGGTGGCGTAGGACTCGACACCCTCGGCGGGGGTGGCGGCGGGCAGGCCCAGGGCGCGGGCGATCTCCTGGAAGCGCTCCGGTGCCCGGTAGCTCTCGTACTTGGGCCAGCTGGTGAGCTTGGTCGGCACGGTGCCGTTGTAGCGGATGACGTGCGGCAGCAGGATCGCGTTGGTGCGGCCGTGCGCGACGTGGAAGGTGGCGCCCAGGGTGTGCGCCATGGCGTGGACGATGCCGAGGAAGGCGTTGCCGAACGCCATGCCGGCGATGGTGCCCGCGTTGTGCACCCGCTCCCGGGCCTCCGGGCTGGCGGCCCGGTTGTTCACGGCCTGTTCGAGGTTCTCGAAGATGAGCTTGATGGCGTGCAGGGCGGGGCCGTCGGTGAAGTCGTTGGCGTAGACGGAGACATAGGCCTCGGTGGCGTGGGTGAGGGCGTCGAAGCCGCTGTCGGCGGCCAGCGCCGGCGGCAGGTCGGCGGTGAGCAGCGGGTCGACGATGGCGACGCTGGGGGTCAGCGCGTAGTCGGCCAGCGGGTACTTGCGGCCGGTCGCCGGGTCGGAGATGACGGCGAACGGGGTGACCTCCGCGCCGGTCCCGGAGGTGGTCGGCACGCACACCAGGCGGGCGCGCTCGCCGAGGACCGGGAAGCGGAAGGCCCGCTTGCGGATGTCGGAGAACTTCTGCCGCATGTCGGCGAAGTCGATGTCCGGCTGTTCGTAGAGCAGCCACATCACCTTGGCCGCGTCCATCGGGGAGCCGCCGCCCAGGGCGATGATGGTGTCCGGCTTGAAGTCCCGCATCAGGGCGGCGCCGCGGTGCACGGAGTCGATGCTGGGCTCGGGCTCCACGTCGTCGATGACCTGGACGGTGACCGGCTGCGGGCGGCGCTGCAGCACGCGGTTGATCCGGTCGACGTAGCCGAGGCGGGTCATGGTGGCGTCGGTGACGACGGTGATCCGGTGGACGTCCGGCATGGAGGCCAGGTAGCGGATGGCCTGCGGCTCGAAGTAGATCTTCGGCGGCACCTTGAACCACTGCAGGTTGTTGTGACGGGTGCTCATGCGCTTGATGTTGAGGAGGTTGGCGGCCGAGACGTTGTTCGAGACGGAGGTCGAGCCCCAGGAGCCGCAGCCGAGGGTCAGCGACGGCAGCAGGCTGTTGTAGATGCCGCCGATGGCGCCGTGCGAGGAGGGCGCGTTGACGATGACGCGGACGGTCTTCATCCGGCGGCCGTAGGCCTCGGCCAGCTCCTCGTCGGCGGCGTGGATGACGGCGCTGTGGCCCTGGCCGTGGAAGGCGACCATCGCCGCCGCCAGGTCGAAGCCCTGTTCGGTGGAGCCGGCGCGCAGCACCGCCAGCACGGGGCAGAGCTTCTCGCGGGTCAGCGGCTCGTCCGGACCGACGTGGTCGGCCTCGACGAGGATGACGGAGGTCTCCGCCGGCACGGTGAAGCCGGCCCGCTCGGCGATCCACGCCGGGCTCTGGCCCACGACGGCCGGGTTGACCTTGGCCTCGCAGCCCTCGCCGCCGTCGGCGCCGGTGGGGAAGAGGAACGCCTCCAGCTTCCGCTTCTCGTCCGCGGTGGCGCGGTGGGCGTGCAGCTTCGCGAACTCCGCGAGCGCGGCCTCGTAGATCTCCTCGTCCAGAATGACGGCCTGCTCGGAGGCGCAGATCATGCCGTTGTCGAACGCCTTGGAGAGGACGACGTCGTTGACGGCCCGGCGCAGCACGGCACTGCGGTGCACATACGCGGGGACGTTGCCGGCGCCGACGCCCAGCGCGGGCTTGCCGGCCGAGTAGGCCGCCTTGACCATGCTGTTGCCGCCGGTGGCCAGGATCATCGCGACGCCGTCGTGGTGCATCAGCGCGGCGGTGCCCTCGATGGACGGCTTCTCGATCCACTGCACGCAGTGCTCCGGGGCGCCCGCCGCCACCGCCGCGTCCCGCACGACGCGCGCAGCCTCGGCGCTGCACCGCTGGGCGCTGGGGTGGAAGGCGAAGACCACCGGGTTGCGGGTCTTGAGCGCGAGCAGCGCCTTGAAGATGGTGGTGGAGGTCGGGTTGGTGACGGGAGTGACGGCGGCGACCACGCCCACGGGCTCGGCGATCTCGACGATGTCCTCGATGTCGTCGCGGCTGATGACGCCCACGGTCTTGGTCTTGGCCATGCTGTGGGTGACGTGCTCGCAGGCGAACATGTTCTTCGCGGCCTTGTCCTCGAAGACTCCGCGGCCGGTCTCGTCGACGGCCATCCGCGCGAGCTGGGTGTGCTTGTCGAGGGCGGCCACCGAGGCCTTGGCGACGATGTGGTCGATCTGTTCCTGGGTCAGGTGCTCGTACGCGGCGAGGGCCTTGAGGCCGTTGGTCACCAACTGGTCGACGGCGGCGTTCCGTTCGCCGGAGGCGTTGCTGCCGGTGGCCGCGCCGCCGGCCGCCGCGCCGCTGTCCGCCGCGCCGCGGGAGGCCGGGCCGGTGACCGCGCCGCCGGCGGGGGCCGGCTGGGCGGGAAGGTCGGACTGCGCGGGCTTGGCGGACTTCGCGGGCTTGGCGGGCTTCGCGGCGGGCCGGGTGCCGGCGTCGTGTCGGGTCATTGCGGTGAGCCTCCGTCGTGGGGTCGCGTGACCGTTGCGGATCGCGGGGCTCGGTCCGGTGGGGCCGTGTCCCGGGGGCTGGTTGCCGCCCCTCGTCCATCAGACTTCCGCAGTGACGGGGCCGTCCACAGGTCCCGAAGGTCCCGCCGCGGCAGGCCGATGGGGCTCCAAAACCGGGGTACGACCGGGACCCCGGGCCGGGTCCCGGCCGGGACCGCCGGGGCGGCGGGACCCTTGGGCCGATCGGTCCCCCGCGCGGGACGACAGGGACCTGTCGGGCGCCGGTGTTCCGGGCGACCGTGGAGGCACGTCCTCACCAAGGAAGAGGCCCCACCATGGTCCGTTACGTGTACGACTTCACCGAGGGCGGCCGCGACATGGCCGGCCTGCTCGGCGGCAAGGGCGCCAACCTGGCGGAGATGACCCGGATGGGCCTGCCCGTGCCGCCCGGCTTCACCGTCACCACCGAGGCCTGCCGGGCCTTCCTCGCCACCGGCTCCGAGCCGGAGGGCCTGGGGATCGAGGTGGCGGAGAGCCTGGCGGCCCTCGAACGGTCGGCCGGACGGCGGCTGGGGCAGGCGGACGACCCGCTGCTGCTCTCCGTGCGCTCCGGGGCCCGCTTCTCCATGCCCGGCATGATGGAGACCATCCTCGACATCGGCCTCAACGACCGCTCCGTGCTGGGGCTCGCGGAGGTCTCCGGGCAGGAGCGCTTCGCCTGGGACTCCTACCGCCGCCTCATCCAGATGTTCGGCAGCACCGTGATGGGCGTCGACAGCGCTCTGTTCGAAGCCGCCCTGGCCGAGCTCAAGGAGCGGCGGGGCGCCTCGGACGACCTGCACCTGGACGCCGCCGACCTGACCGGACTCACCGGGACGTACAAGGAGATCATCCGCCGCGAGACGGGCGAGGAGTTCCCGCAGGAGCCGGAGGAGCAGCTGCAGCGGGCGATCCGCGCCGTCTTCGACTCCTGGAACGGCGAGCGCGCCCGCATCTACCGCCGGCGCGAGCACATCTCCGACGACCTGGGCACCGCCGTCAACGTACAGCGGATGGTCTTCGGCAACCTCGGCCCCGACTCCGGCAGCGGTGTCGCCTTCACCCGCGACCCGGCCACCGGGCGCCCCGGCATCTACGGCGACTACCTGGCCAACGCGCAGGGCGAGGACGTCGTCGCCGGCATCCGCAACACCGTCCCCCTGGAGGACCTGGGGCGGACCGACCCCACCTCGTACGCACAGCTGCGCGAGTACCTCCAGACGCTGGAGGACCACTACCGCGACCTGTGCGACATCGAGTTCACCATCGAGCGCGGCACGCTCTGGATGCTGCAGACCCGGGTCGGCAAGCGCACCGCCGAGGCCGCCTTCGCCATCGCCTCCGAGCTGGCCGACGAGGGGATGGTCAGCGAGGACGAGGCGCTGGCGCGGGTCTCCGGCGACCGGCTCGCCCGGCTGATGTTCCCCCGCTTCGACACCGAGGCGGTCGGCGCCACGCTCGCGCACGGCATCCCGGCCTCGCCCGGTGCCGCCGTCGGCGTCGCGGTGTTCGACTCCGCCGAGGCGGTGCGGCGCGCGGCGGCCGGCGAGAAGGTCGTCCTCGTCCGGCAGGAGACCACCCCGGACGACCTGCCCGGCATGATCGCCGCGCAGGCCATTCTCACCAGCCGCGGCGGCAAGACCAGCCACGCGGCGGTCGTCGCCCGCGGCATGGGCAAGGTCTGCGTCTGCGGCGCCGAGGAGCTGACGGTCGACGTCGAGGCCCGGCGGTTCACCACCAACGGCACCACGGTGACCGAGGGCACCGAGATCTCCGTGGACGGCTCGGCCGGCACGGTGCTCCTCGGAGCGGCCCCGCTCATCGACTCGGTCGTCATGCGGTACTTCGAGGACGGCGGACGGATCGCCGAGGACGCCACCGCTGCCGCCGCCACCGCTGCCGGAGAGGACTCCGCGCCCGTCGTCGCGGCCGTGGACCGCATCATCCGGCGCGCGGACTCCGTACGCCGCCTCCAGGTTCGGGCCAACGCCGACACCCCCGAGGACGCCGAGCGGGCCCGCCGGTTCGGCGCCCAGGGCATCGGCCTCTGCCGCACCGAGCACATGTTCCTCGGCGACCGCCGCAAGCTGGTGGAGTCGATGATCCTCGCCACCACGGACGAGGAGCGCGACGCGGCGCTGGCGGCCCTGCTGCCGCTCCAGCGGGAGGACTTCACCGGAATCCTCGCCGCGATGGACGGCCTGCCGGTCACCATCCGGCTGCTCGACCCGCCGCTCCACGAGTTCCTGCCCGACCGCACGGAGCTCTCGGTGCGCGTCGCCTCGACCGTGGCGCGCGGGGAGACCCCGGAGCCGCACGACGTCGAACTGCTGGCCGCCGTCAACCGGATGCACGAGGAGAACCCGATGCTGGGCCTGCGCGGAGTGCGCCTGGGCCTCGTCGTCCCCGGACTCTTCGCCATGCAGGTGCGGGCCATCGCCGAGGCGGTGGTGGAACGGAAGCGGGCCGGCGGCGACCCGCGCGCGGAGATCATGGTGCCGCTCGTGGACACCGTCAAGGAACTGAGCCTGGTCCGCGAGGAGGCCGAGCACGTTCTCGCCGAGGTCTCCAAGACCTCAGGCGTGACCGTGGACCTCCCGATCGGCACGATGATCGAACTGCCCCGGGCCGCGCTCACCGCGGGCCGGATCGCCGAGGCCGCGGAGTTCTTCTCCTTCGGGACGAACGACCTGACCCAGACCACCTGGGGCTTCTCCCGGGACGACGTCGAGGCCGAGTTCTTCTCCGCCTACCTGGAGAAGGGCATCTTCCCGGTCTCCCCGTTCGAGACCCTCGACCGGGAGGGCGTGGGCCGGCTGGTGGAGATCGCGGTCGCCGAGGGCCGCGCCGCCCGCCCGGACCTGAAGATCGGCGTCTGCGGCGAGCACGGCGGCGACCCGGACTCGGTCCACTTCTTCCACGGCGCCGGACTGGACTACGTGTCCTGCTCCCCCTTCCGCGTCCCGGTGGCCCGCCTGGAGGCCGGCCGCGCCGCGATCCCGGACGACGGGACCGACACGACGAAGTGACGAGCGGCGGCCGGGCCCGGACCCCGAACCCCGAACCCCGGGGCAGCCGGGCCCGGCCCACCGCCCCACCCGCAGTCGGCCGCCCTCCCCCGCGCCCGGACCCGGTATGTCGGGGCCGGGTACGGGCATGGGTGGGCGGGGGCCGGGGGAGCGGTCGCCGTTGTCAGGCCGTCACCGGACATCGCCACGCAACGAACCAAACCGGTGGCTCTGCCGCACCGTCACACCAGCCTTACGTCGGCCTCACTGCCGAGGAACGGGTCCGGCAGCCCCCATGGGGGCACTTCACCCGAGATCAGCCCGGCCAGCAGGGAGACGAGGCCCTTCTTGTACTCCCACCAGTCGTCATTCCTGGTGCTCACCACCACGGGCCAGGCATCCGGGTCCGGATCCCCCGTGCGCCAGTAGAAAATGTCGCCCGAACTCGACTCCGCACAGTGCAGAAGCCCTCCCGGCTGCGGATAAGGGGACGTACCCGTTCGACATACCCGCCTCGGCCAAGTCCTCCAACACGTCCAGGGCCCGCAGCTGGCTCTCCGCGAATTGCGCCTCCTGCCCCGGATCGGCCGCCGTCACGAGCAGGAAGTCGCCGACGGAGAAGCTCGGGTACGCCTCGCTCAGCGCTTTGTAGTCGCTCGGCAGATCCATACCCAACTCGCGGACGACCTCCCGCCAGTCAACATCCCTGCGCCGGGCGGGCCGCAGCCGACGCAGGCCCGGCAGAACCGCCTCCAACTCGGCGACCGCGCTCAACACGAATGCCCCTTCCTCGACACGCCGGAACCCACCGCCCCGACCCCACCGCGCCGTCATCGTCCTGCCCGCAGATCAGACCCTCCGACCAGCGACCTCTACCCCAGCATCCCGGAGCCGCCGCCGGCCCGGTACGGCGCGTCCGGGCCAACGCCCGGCGGCTCCGGTGCCAACTCCGGCTCGGAGGTGGACAACCGCGCGGAGGGCCTGTGTTCCTCGGGGGCCGACCGGTCTCCGAACCCGAGGGCCGTCCCATTCCGGCTGGCGGCCAGAATGACGCACAGGAACGCGAAAGCCGCGAGGTTGTACGGGCAACCTCGACATCCCCACCATCGCGGCGGTGAACGGACCCGGTATCCACACCGAGTTCGCCCTGCTCTGCGACATCACACTCGCCGTGGAGGAGGCGGACTTCATGGACCCGCACTTCCTGGCCGGCAGCGCCCCCGGCGACGGGCAGGCCCTCGTCCTGCAGGCGCTCATGGGTACCAAACGGGCCGCCTACCACATCTACGGAGGCAAGCCGATCCCGGCGAGGACCGCCCTCGAGTTCGGCATCGTCAGCGACGTACTCCCCCGCGAACAGCTCCTGGACCGCGCATGGGAGCTGGCCGAGTTCATCATGCAGCGTCCCCGCTTCGCGCGCTGGGCGACCCACAACATCCTCGCGCGGCCGTGGAAGAAGCTTGTCGCCGAGGACTTCGGCTTCCACCTGTCCCAGCAGATGCTGAGCACCGTCGCGTCGAAGGAACTCATCCCGATCCGCTCCCTGATCGCGGACGCGGGCGCACGCAGGATCTGGTGACGCCCCGCACCCGCGCGGCCCCGTGGTCCGGCTTCGCCAGCCCGGCCCTCGTTCGGCCCGACGCGCCCGGATCCCGCACCCCGAACCACGGCCCGCGCCCCGGACTGGCGGAGGCGTCCGGGGCGCGGGGTCCCGTGCCGGAGGAGCACGGGCGGGGCGGCGGCCCGGTGCGGCCGGGGCCGCCGCCGTTCGGGGGAGGACCGGGCCTGTCGGCGCGATCCGGGGCCGTGGGAGGGCCGGCTTGTCCAGGGCCCGGCAGGGCCGTCCGTCAGCGGTCGCGGACCATGCGGACCGGGCGGCGCGGGGTGGCCGGGCCGGTGGGGCCGTAGCCGAGGCGGATCAGCATCTGGACGTGGCGGGGCCGGCCGCGGCCGTCTCCGAGGGCCCAGCGCAGGTCCGGGTACTCCAGGCCCTGGTGGAGCATGGACGCCCGGACGCCCTCGGCGGTGGCGACCAGCAGCACGTGTTCGAGGGCCTGCCCGGCGCGCAGCCAGTCGGCCCGGCGGTCGTGGGTGGTGGAGAGGACGGCGATGACCGGGCGCCGTTCGAACACGGCGGTCGGACGGCCGCTGGCGGGACGCAGGCCGGCGAAGTCCCTCATCGGCAGCTGACCCGTGGCGTCCTGCGGGCCCAGGACGGAACCGGGCATCCCGTCCACCGCCCCCTCCCGTATCCAGCGGCGGCTCTCCGCGCGCCGGACCTGGTCGTGGGTGTTGCGGCGCTCGCCCTCCGCGGTGACGCGCAGCAGCCGGGTGGTCTCGCTCGGGCCGGGGAAGGAGAGCAGCACGCCCTCGGCGTGCGCGGCCTCGGTGAGTTCGGCCGGGAGCCGGGTCGGCAGGGGGTGCGCGGAGTACGGGAAGCGGCTGCTGTGCCGGTGCCACAGGGCTTCGTAGAGGTCCGGGCGGTGGCTGCCCCGGAGGGGCTGGCCGGCCAGGCGCACGGCGGCCAGCAGGTCGGGCTCGCCGGGGCGCGGCAGCAGACGGACCACCGGTTCCCAGCCGAGGTGGGCGGCGGCGACGCGCAGGTTGAACAGGGCCGCGCCGACGGACACGTGCAGCGCGCGGCCGACCGGGTCGGCGTGGCGCAGCGCCCGCTCCGCCGCGGCGCGGATCTCCACGGTGTCGGTGGCGGTGTCCAGCCGGTAGCGCCAGGGCTGGGTGTTGTACATCGAGGGTGCGGCCACGGAGGCGGAGATCAGCTTCTCCAGGGTGGCCGTGTCCGGCGGGGCGGTGGTCGTCATGTCGTCAGTCCTCCCGGTGCCCGGCGTGGGATGCCCGCGCCGTGGAAAACGCGCCGTCCGGGTCCCGTCCGGGCCCGGTTTTCAGCAGGTGCCGTGTTGCAGGGACGGCTGCGGGGCCGCCTGGGTGGCCAGGACGGCGGCCTGGATCCGGCGTTCCACGCCGAGCTTGGCGAGCAGCCGGGAGATGTGGTTCTTGACGGTCTTCTCGGAGAGGTAGAGCCGCCGGCCGATCTCGCGGTTGGTCAGTCCCTCGCCGATGAGGCCGAGGATCTCGCGTTCCCGCGGGGACAGGTCGGCCAGCACCTCGTCCCGGGCCGCCGCCTCGTCGTCCTCGCCGCGCAGGCTGGTCATCAGCCGGGCGGTGGTGGCGGGGTCGAGCATGGACTGACCGGAGGCCACGGTGCGGACGGCGGAGACCAGGTCGAGGCCGGTGATCTGCTTGAGGACGTATCCGGAGGCGCCGGCCATGATGGCGTCGAGCAGCGCCTCGTCGTCGTCGAAGGAGGTGAGCATCAGGCAGGCCAGGTCCGGCATCCGGTCGCGCAGCTCGCGGCAGACGGCGATGCCGTTCCCGTCGGGCAGGCGTACGTCGAGCACGGCGACGTCGGGCCGGAGCGCGGGGCCGCGGACGAGCGCCTGCTCGGCGGTCACCGCCTCGCCGACGACGTTGATGTCCGGCTCCGACTCCAGCAGGTCCTGGACTCCGCGCCGGACGACCTCGTGGTCGTCGAGCAGGAAGACCCTGATGGGCTTCTCCGGTGCTGCCTCGCGTTCCTCGGCCATGGTGTCCCTCGGGGAGTGGTGAACCGTCGCTCCACCGATCGTCACGCCGCCGGGGACCTGCCGGTTAGGGCCGAACGGTCCCTGTGGTGCCGTCCGTTGGTCACCGGCTCGGCGGGACCCCCGGGGGACGGCCCGATGGCGCCCCGCCGGGGCCCGCGCCGGCCCGCCGGCCCGCCGGGACACGCCGGTCCCCGGACGGATCCTCCTGACCCGGATCCGGCCGGGGACCGGTCCGCGCACGTGCCCCGGGCGGGCGCGGCGCCGGCGGGCGCGGTGCTTCGGCGGGCGCGGTGCGCCGGCGGCCCCGGGGTCAGGCCTCCGGCACACCCCCGACGGCGAGCGGCGGGATGGCCGGCCGGGGGACCGGCGGGCACGGCTCGGGCCCGGCGAAGGCGCACTCCACGTCCACCACACCGGCCACCGCGCGGGTCAGCCGGGCGGCGACCGGGACCAGGGCGCAGTCGGGGATGCGTCCGGCGAGGACCACCATGCCCTCCCGCACCCGCACCTCCACGGCCGCCGAGGCGCCGAAGAGCGGGCCGGTCACCTCGCGGCGCACCTCCTCCTCGATGTCCTCGTCGGAGCGGAGGAAGACCTTCAGCAGGTCTCCCCGGCTGACGACTCCGGCGAGCATGCCCCCGGGGTCGGTCACCGGCAGCCGTTTGACCTTGCGCAGCGCCATGATCCGCGCGGCCTCGGCGAGGGTGGCGCCCGCCCGCACGGTGACGGCGGGGGACGTCATCAGCTCCCCGGCGGTGTACGCCTCGGCCTTCACCACGTCGCGCCGGCGCTCGGGATCGTCCAGACCGGGCGGACAGAGCCTGCGGAACTCCTCCTTCGGCAGCAGATCGGCCTCGGAGACCACGCCGATGACCCGGCCGTCCTCGGCCAGCACGGGCAGGGCGCTGATCTCCCACTCCAGCATGGTCCGGACGATCTCCTTGAAGGGAGCGTCCCGGCCGACGCCGATGACCGTGTGCGTCATCACGTCATTGACGATGTGCTCTCCGCTCTGCACGGCTTCTCCTCGGTCGGTGTGGCGCTCGGGTGTGCGACGGCTACGGATGCGGGAAGCCCGGGATTCCGGGAGCCCGAGGGCCCTGGCCATCAGAGGCTGCGCAGCCAGTCGTCGACGGTGCCCTGCGCGGTCGACGCCTCGGCCGGCCGCAGCCGGGAGTCGTCGTAGCGGGAGGTCAGCCGGTCCACCACGGAGACGACGCCGTCGATCTGCCCGGTCATCCGGACGGCGACGGGCACCTCGCTGCTGCGCTCCAGCTCGCCCTCCAGCGTGACGACGCCGTCGGTGACGGTGACCTTGACGGCCTGCGGCACCAGCCACAGGGTGCGGACCAGCACCTCGTCGATCACCTCGGCGCGGATCTCCTCGTCCGGCCGGAGGAAGACCTGGAGCAGGTCGCGGCGGGTGACGATGCCGACCAGCCGGTCCTCCTCGTCGATCACCGGCAGCCGTTCGACGCGGTACTTGGCCAGGATGCGGGCCGCCTCCGCGATGGAACTCTCCGCGCGCACGGTGACCGCCGGGGAGGACATCAGTTCGCCGGCCGTCCGCGCGCGGGCCTTGGCGGCGGTCCGGTACGCGGCAGGGGTGATCCGGAAGCGGTGGCGCCGCTCCCCCGGGTCCGTCTGCTCGGTCTGCCGGGCCATGAGGTCCGTCTCGGAGATCACGCCGATGACCTTCTCGTCGTCGTCCACGACGGGCACCCCGCTGATGCGGTGCTCGTCGAGCAGGGCCGCGATGTCCTTGAACGGGGTGGTGCGGACGACCCGGACGACGTCGTCCGTCATCACGCTGCCGACCTTCCGCTGCTTCATGGCCATCTCCTCATCCCCCGGTCCTGTGCGGGCCGGTCCGGTGCGTGGGTTCCTTCGTCCGGCTCGTCCCGCCCGCCCGCTGCCGGCGGTGTACCGGTACGGGCGGCGCGGCCACGGGTCGCGATTCCACGATCCGCCCGGGCCCCCGCACTTCACAGGGGCTGCCCGGGCCGGTGACGGGGCCGTTCGGCCCACCGGGGCCCGGGCCGTACGGCGCCCCCGCGCGGGCCTCACCCGGGACCTTTCCCGGCCCGGCCCGCCCGGCGTCCAAGGGGCCCGGGAAACGGGGGCCGTTGGGCCCGTACGAGGCGGTCTTTCGGCACCGGTCGCACACCGGTCCGAAGCGCCATGGTTAAAGCGTCACCCCGACCGGGAGCCACCGGACGGGAGACACCCGAAAGGGTCCACCCCGAGTGAAGGAGCCCGTCATGGCCGTCATGCAGGAACCCCGTCTGAACCGCAGCATGCAGGTCCCGTCCCAGCGTGCGGCCCAGACCGCCCCGGAGCACGGCGCGGTGATGACCCCGGCCGGCGCGAAGGCCTTCGCGATCGTCCGGATCGTGACCGGCTTCGTCTTCCTCTGGGCCTTCCTCGACAAGACCTTCGGGTGGGGCTACGCCACCCCCGCGGGCAAGGGCTGGATCGACGGCGGATCGCCCACCGAGGGCTTCCTGAGCCACGTGGCCGTCGGACCGCTGGAGTCCACCTTCCACGACATCGCCGGCGCCGGCTGGGCGAACTGGCTGTTCATGCTCGGCCTGCTGGGCATCGGCGTGGCGCTCCTCAGCGGTGTGGCACTGCGGCTGACCGCGGCCGCCGGGTCCCTGATGATGATGCTGATGTGGGCGGCCGAATGGCCACTGGCACAACACCTGTCGAACGGCGAGCCGAGCATGTCGACCAACCCCGTGGCCGACTACCACCTGATCTACGCGCTGGTCCTGATCGCCCTCGCCGCCGCCTACGCCGGCAACACCTGGGGCCTGGGCCGCAAGTGGGCGGAACTGCCCATCGTCCGCAAGAACCGCTGGCTCCTCTGAACCCCATGAGCCGCGACAGGGAAACCCCGACCGGGCCGGCGCCCAGCACCGCCGGCCCGGCCGGATGTCCGGGCCCGGTCCCGCGCCCGGTCCCGCGCCCCGCCCCGGGCCCCGCACGCGGCGCCCGCACCGCCGTCACCACGCATCCGCCAGCACACGTTCCGGAGGAACGGACATGACCGTACGGGTAGGCATCAACGGATTCGGCCGCATCGGGCGCAACTATCTGCGCAGCGCCCTGGGGCGCACGGACGACACCACACCGGTCGAGGTGGTGGCGATCAACGACATCGCGCCCACGGCGACCCTCGCGCACCTCCTGGAGTACGACTCCACCTACGGGCGGCTCGGCCGCGCCGTCTCGCACGACGCCGACTCGATCACCGTGGACGGCCACAGGATCGCCGTCACCGCCGAGCGCGACCCGGCCGAACTGGCCTGGGCGGAGCACGGCGTGGACATCGTGATCGAGGCCACCGGCCGCTTCCGCACCCGCGAGGAGATCGCCCGCCACCTCAAGGCCGGCGCCCGCAAGGTGCTGCTCTCCGCGCCCGGCAAGGACGTGGACGCCACGATCGTCATGGGCGTCAACGAGACGGACTACGACCCGGAGCGGCACGAGATCGTCTCCAACGCCTCCTGCACCACCAACTGCGTGGTGCCGATGGTGAAGGTGCTCCACGAGCGGTTCGGCATCGTCAAGGGGCTGATGACGACCATCCACGGCTACACCAACGACCAGTCCGTGCTGGACAGTCCGCACAAGGACCTGCGCCGCGCCCGCACGGCCGCCGTGAGCATCATCCCGACGTCCACCGGCGCCGCCCGCGCCGTCGGCCTGGTCCTGCCCGAGCTGGCCGGCGCCCTGGACGGCATCGCCGTCCGCGTCCCCGTCGAGGACGGCTCGCTCACCGACCTCGCGCTGGTGCTGCGCCGCGAGACCACCACCGAGGAGATCAACGAGGCCTTCGCCGAGGCGGCCGAGGGCGCGCTGAAGGGCGTGCTGCGGGTGAGCACCGCGCCGATCGTCTCCCGCGACATCGTCGGCGACCCGGCCTCCTGTGTCGTGGACGCCCCGCTCACCCAGGCGCACGGCGAACTGGTCAAGGTCTTCGGCTGGTACGACAACGAGTGGGGCTACAGCAACCGGCTGCTGGACCTCACGGAGTACGTGGCCGCCCGGCTCTGACCGGCCGCGCCGCACCGGGGCGCACCCGTGCGGGCCGACCCGGCGAGCGCCGCCGGCCCCGCCCGGCCGTACGGCACCACCGGATCAACGGATCACCGGCCACGCCCGCCCCACCCGCCCTTCCCCGCCCCAGCCCGGCGCGGAAGGGCCCGGCGCGTTCCGGGACCGCCGGTCCGCATACGGGACCTGCGGCCCTCCAACAGCCGTTTCCTACCTGTGAGTATGTAAGCGAAGCAAGGACGTCACCGCGGCGTTCGAATCCTGGAGGTAGCCACCATGTCCCGTCCCGTCACCCTCGGTCTCGACGGCTCCCGCGAGAGCATCGCAGCCGCCGACTGGGCGGCCCGCGAGGCTGAGCTCCGCGGACTGCCGCTGCGCGTCGTCCACGCCTGGGAGCCGCTGCCGTACCCGCTCCCGCCGAGCAGCGGCCCCGAGGTCCAGCGCCACTGGGCCGAGCGCATCCCGCGCGAGGCCACCGAAGAACTCGCCGCCCGCCACCCGGACCTGGAGATCACCAGGGACCAGCTCCGCGGCCACCCGGTGGAGGTGCTGCCGTTGGTCGCGGACGAGTCCGAGCTGCTGGTCCTCGGCTCCCGCGGTCTCAAGGGGCTGACCGGCTTCCTGGTGGGCTCGGTCGGGCTCTCCACCGCCGCCCACGCACGCCGGCCGGTCGTCCTGGTCCGGGCCGGGGAGCAGGCGGGCGACGAGCACCGGCCGGACCCGGCGGGCCGCGCCTCCGCCGCCACCCCGTACAAGGACGTGGTCCTCGGACTGGACCTGTCCTCGCCCAGCGACGAACTGCTGGAGTTCGCCTTCGACGCCGCCGCACGGCGCGACACCCGGCTGCGCGTGGTGCACGGCTGGAGCGTGGCGCCCCACGGCGACCTGCCCCAGTCCGCCGACCTGGAGGCGGAGCTCGGCGAGCGGCGGTCCGCACAGCTCGCCGACATCCTGCGCACCTGGCGGCAGAAGTTCCCCGGGGTCGAGGTCGAGGCGCAGGCGGTCATCGGCAAGCCGGCCGACCACCTGCTGGAGTCGGGCTGCGACGCCTCCCTGGTGGTCATCGGCCGCCGCATCCGCCGCTCGCCGATCGGCACCCACCTCGGCGCCGTCGCCCACGCGGTGCTGCACCACTGCTCCGTCCCGGTCGCGGTCGTCCCGCACGACTGAGGCTCGCGGCGACAGCAACGGCCCGCCGGCCGGTCCCGGATCACGGGGACCGGCCGGCGGGCCGCGTGTCCGCGCGGCCCGCCCGCGCCCCTCAGGCGCACGCGCGTAGATCAATTGCCCGGCACCCTCGAAACCGCGTTCCTTGATCAAGAATTCCATTCGAACGGAGGTGTTGTGACGAGCGTCACCGTTCGCTACGATCGTGCACCGCAACGGCCATAAGTCCGCTTATCGCAGGGGGTATTGTGGGTGCGTTTATCTCAGCAATCCCCTCCGCTCAGGATTCTTGATGGAAGAGGCCGAGGAAGGATTAAGACCCTCCGGTCCTCTCTTATCCAAAGCCCCGTCCTCGCCGCCGTTCCGTAGACGGGATTTCTGGCTTTTCTGGACGGCGGGCGCCATCGACGGTCTCGGCACCTGTGCGTCCTCCCTCTTTCTTCCGCTGATCCTGCTGGGCGCCGGATATCCGGCCGGGCTCGCCGGACTCGTCGCGTCGGTGGCACTGGTCAGCGGACTGGTGGTCTCGCCGGTCGCGGGCGTTTTCGCCGACCGGTGGCCGCGCAAGCCGATGATGTACGCGGCTGCCCTGACGGCGGCGGGCGCCATGGGATCGGTGTTCGTGACCGTGGCCCTCGGCCACGTCGTCCTCGTCCACATACTCGTCGCGGCCGTGGTCGAGCAGGCGGCCAGCGCCACCTACGGGGCGGCGGCCTCCGGGACGATCCGGCGGCTGGTGCCGCCCGAGGGGTACACCCGGGCGATCGGGTACCTGCAGGCGCGGGACCAGGCGGTGCAGATCGTCGGGCCGACGCTGGGCGGCGTGCTGTACCAACTGGCGCGGTGGGTCCCACTGCTCGCGGACGCGGCATCGTTCCTGCTGGTGGCGGTGTTGAGCAAGGCGATCCGCACGGACCTGACGCCCGGACGGGAGGGCCCGGCCGCATCGTTCACCCGTGACCTCGCCGAGGGGCTGCGCTTCGTGTGCGCCGAGCCTTTCCTGCGCTTTGTGGTGGTGTGGACCGCCGGGATCAACGCGCTGCTCGGCGCGCTGTACTTCCACGCCGTGTTCGCCTCCCACGCCCGGGGCACCAGCCCCTCCTCGATCGGGCTCATCCTCACCCTGGCGGGCGTCGGCGGGCTGCTGGGCGCGCTTGCCGCGCCGTGGCTGGTGCGGCGGGTTCCGGCCGCCCGGATCGTGACGGGCGCGTCATGGGCCATGGTGCCGACGGCGGCCGGGCTTGCGTTCGCGTCCCGGACCTGGGCGTACGGACTGCTGTTGAGCGGGGTGTCGTTGATCGTGCCGTCCGTGGTGGTCGTGCTGCAGACCCGGGCGGTGCTGGTCACCCCCGACCGGCTGCTGGCCCGGATGGGGACGGTGCTGGGCACCGCCGGCCAGGGCGTCGCGGTGCTCGCGCCCGTGGCGGCGGGGGTCCTGGTGACGGCGTACGGGGGCCGTGCGGTGGCGCTGGGCTGCGCGGGCGCGTTCGCCGGGCTGGCGCTGTACGCGACCGCCAGGGCCGGGCTCGTGGTCCGGGAGGCGCCGTGACGCGGCCCCGGCCGAAGGCGGCCACGCGCGCCTACGGCGTCTACCGGCCGGTGCTGCCGGTGACCAGCCCCCGGAACCCGGACCGGATGGTGTACACCGGGGACGCCGACGGCCGGTGCGAGATCTTCGCGTGGGACCGCTCCACCGGCGCCGAACGGCAGTTGACGGACCGTCCGCACGGCACGCTGCTGTGCGCCATCGACGACGACGAGGCCGTGTGGTGGTTCGACGAGGACCGTGACGGCAGCGGCGGCTGGCGCACCCAGGACTTCGACGGCGGCCCGGACCGTCCGGCGCTGGCCGGGGTGGAGCACGGGCAGCCCGCCGGACTGGCGCTGACGGCCGGAGGCACGGTGGCCATCGGTATCCGGAGCCCCGGGGGACTCAGCGTCCACATGGGGCGGCGCGGCGGCCGTGGCACGGCCGTCCTGCGCGGGGCGGATTCCGGCACCCTGTGCGACCTGGCCCCGGACGGCGGGCTGCTGGCGGTGTCCGGACCCGCGCATTCCGCCCGCGCCGTGACGCTGCTGACCCCGGACGGGACCACCGTCGCGGTGCTCTCCGGCACCGGGGGACGCACCTGGGCGCTCGGTTTCGCGCCCGTGCCCGCGCCGTCACCCGGTCCCACGCCGGTCCCCGGGCCCGGCCGCACCCTGCTGCTGGTCATGCGTGAGCGGGCCGGCCGCTACCACCTCGGCACCTGGGCCCCCGGCCGCGGACTGGAGCTGCTGCCCTGGTGCTCCTTCGACACCGAGACCACCGCCCGCTGGTACCCCGGCCCGGGCAGCGCGCGAGTGCTGCTCCGGCAGGACCGGCACGGCCGGAGCCGGCTGTTCACCGCCGACCTGGACCGCCGCGTGCTGACCCCGGTGCCCACCCCGGAGGGCAGCATCCTGGACGCGGCCCCGGCCGCCGACGGTGACGTGCACTTCATCTGGACGGACGCGGTGAACGTGCCGCGCGCGCTGTCCCTGTCGGGTGCGCCGCTGCCCGGGCAGAGCCAATGGCGCCTCCCCCGGTTCGGCCACCGCCAGGACCTGTGGACACCCGGGCCCGACGGCCCGGTGCACACCTTCGTCACCACACCCGCCGACCGGCCCGCGCCGTACCCGCTCGTCCTGCTCGTCCACGGCGGCCCGGCCGACCACGACCGGGACGCCTACGACCCCATGGTGCAGGCCCTCGTCTGCTCGGGTTTCGCCGTGGCCCGCGTCAACTACCGGGGATCGACCGGCTACGGGCCGCGCTGGCGCTCCGCCCACTCCGAGGGCGTCGGCCACACCCAGGTCGCCGACCTGGTGCGGGCCCGGGCCGAGCTGCTGGACCGGGGCATCGGCAGCGAGGGCGCCGTGGGCCTGTGCGGCACATCGTGGGGCGGCTATCTGACGCTGCTGGCCATGGGAACCCGTCCGGACCTGTGGAACGCCGGGGTGGCCGTCAAACCGCTCGCCGACTGCGCCACGGCCTTCCGGCACTCCACGCCCGCCCTCCAGGCGCTGGACACCGCGCTGTTCGGCGGCACTCCGGACCAGGTGCCCGACGCCTACGCCCACGCCTCCCCGTCCTCGTACGCGGCCGCCATCCGTTCCCCGCTGCTGATCGTGGCCGCGCGGCGGGACGCCAAGTGCCCGCCGGAACAGGTCGAGGCGTACCTGGCCGTGCTGCGCGCGGGCGGTGTGGCCCACGAGCTGATGTGGCTGGACTCCGGCCACGACGGCTACGACGGCGCCGACCACCTCGCCGTCATCCAGCGGTCCCTCAGTTTTCTCGGCCGCGGGCTGCCTTCGGCGCCCGTGCAGGTCGGGCCGTCCCCGAACCCGGAGAGGAGGTGAACATCATGCAGAAGGACATCATCCACGGCGACCCGCTCGAGGGCGACGCGGAGAGCCGCAAGCCGGGCGTCGGCGTCGTCATCTACCTCCGCTCCGCGGAAGAGATGGAGGACGAGGAGAAGTAGCACCAGGGGGCCGGCCCCGCACCCTGTGCGCGACCGGCCCCGGCCGGACCGGACCGGTCCCCGGGCGGATTCCCGGCCCGGTGCCCGGTCCGGCACCCGGTCCGGCGCCTGCGACTCCCCCGGCCCGGCCGGACAGATGACCGACTCCGTGCACTGATCACACGAGAAGAGGCCAGCCATGCGCGTACTCCTGGTGAACATGCCCTGGGCCCCGATCGATCTCCCGTCGCTGGCTCTCGGAATTCTCAAGCGCAGTGTCGACGAGCGCGTCCCGAACGGAACGGCGGACGTTCTCCACGCCAATATCGAATACGTGGACTGGATCACCAAGAACACCGAATTCTCCCTGGAGGACTACTCCTACTACGCGCTCGGCTCCTATTTCCTGGGCTGCGGCGACTGGGTGTTCTCCTCCGCCCTTTACGACGACCCCCAGTGGCGGGTTCCCGAGTTCACCGAGGCCATGAGCGACCGGGTACGCGGGGACCGGATGGAGATGACGAAGGCGCTGCACGCGACCGCGCCGGATTTCGTCCGGTACATCGCCGAGCGCATCGTCGAACTCGCCCCGGACGTGGTCGGTTTCACCTCGACGTTCCAGCAGAACACCGCCGCCCTGGCGGCCGCCAAGTACGTCAAGCGCCTCGCCCCGCACATCGTGACGGCCATGGGCGGCGCCAACTGCGACGGCAAACAGGGCGAATCCACCCACCGCAACTTCCCCTTCGTCGACCACGTCGTGCGCGGCGAGGGTGAGCTCTCGTTCCCCGCACTGCTCAGGGCGCTGGACGCCGGCGAGCCGCTGTCCGAGGTACCCGGGCTGTGCCGGCGCGACGCGGACGGCGCCTCCGTGGTCAACGCCATGAGCACCACACCGCTGCCGCCCGCCTCGATCCTGCCGCCCGACTACTCCGGGTACTTCGAGCGGCTCGCCTCCTCCCACGCGCGGCACTGGGTCGAGCCCAAGCTGGTGGTCGAGGGCGCCCGGGGCTGCTGGTGGGGCGAGAAGCACCACTGCACCTTCTGCGGGCTGAACGGCTCGTTCATGCAGTTCCGCAGCAAGAGCCCGGACGTGTTCTACGACGAGATCATCGAACTGGCCCGCAAGCACCGGGTTCTGGACATGTACGTCGTCGACAACATCCTGGACATGGGGTACGTGAACACGGTGCTGCCGCGCATCATCGAAAGCGGGTTCGACCTGCGCATGCACATCGAGATCAAGTCCAACATGCGGCGGGGGCAGCTCCAAACCCTCGCCGACGCGGGCCTGATCTTCGTCCAGCCGGGCATCGAGAGCCTCAACAGCCGGGTGCTGACCCTGATGGACAAGGGCGTGACCGGCGGCCAGAACGTACGGATGCTCCGCGACGCCGCCACCGTCGGTCTCTCCGTCGCCTGGAACTACCTGCACGGCTTCCCCGGCGAGGACGTCGAGGACTACGACGACGTGGTGGCCCAACTGCCCGCGCTGGAGCACCTCAACCCGCCGGTGGGTCCGTCCTCCCGGATCGCGATCGAGCGGTTCAGCCCGTACTTCGACAACCCCGGACTCGGCTTCTCCGAACTGCGCGCCGCCGAACCGTACCGGCTCACCTACGACCTCCCCGACGCCGAGATGTTCGACCTGGCGTATGTCTTCGACGTGCCGCCGCGCGGGATCGGGGAGGAGGTCGTCGACCGCCTCGACGAAGGCATCTCGCAATGGAAACGGAACTACTCCGGCAGCCGTCTCACCCACTGCGATCTGGAGGACCGGATCGTCCTGGTCAGCAGACGCCGTGCCTTCGACTGGACGCATCTGGAACTGACCGACCCGTTGGAGCTGGCCCTGTTCCGGCTGCTCGACCAGCCGCACACGGTGAAGGCGGCCGCCCGCAAACTGCGCCGGGACCACCACGTGGACGAGGACGCCCTGCGGCAGGTGCTGACGCGGTGGCGGGCGCTCGGTGTGGTCTTCGAGGACAGCGGGCACTTCGTGCAGATCGCGCCGCCCGCGGTCAACGAGGAGTACCTGCGGATCGACTTCATGCGGCAGTCCTCCGCCCGCGACACCGAGCTCGCCGCGACGAGCTCCTGACGACCGCCCCACGGAGGGACGACGATGACTCCAGCACTCACCGGCACCGCACCCTTCACCGTGACCGCCGCACGGGACTACGACCCCGAGGTGGGCACACTGCCCGGCATGTCCCTGGGCCGCTACGAGATCGACGGCCCCGGCGGCGAGGCCGCCCGGAGGCTCTTCGCCACCGGGGCCCGGCACGTCACCCTCCCCCGCCCGGTCGACGTGACGGACCCCGCCGACGCGGCCTGGTCGGTCCGGGCACTCGGCTTCGTGGGTGCTCTGTCCAGCATGGCCATCTCGGTCGACTGGCAGCTCCACACCGGCCCGGACCCCGACGCCTGGCGCGACTACGGCCATCTCCACCCGCCTACCGCCGTCCTCGGCACCGCCGACCCGGCCGCGACGGCACTCGCGTGGCGCAGCACCTACTACATCTGCAAATGCGTCTTCCGGTACGGCCCCGGGTTCGTCCAGGTGCGCGACCGGCGCTACGGCGAGCTGCGCCGCTTCACCATCGACGAACCGGAGTACCACGAGGCGATCGAGGCCCTCACCGACGGCGCCCGCGCAGACGCCATCCCGCGGGCGGTCCTGGACGACCTCATGAGTGAGAAGCTCGTTCTGCGTTTCGGCGACCATCTGTGGTGGGCCCCGTACCGGGTCCGCCGCTGGTCGGCGGCACCGCTCGTGATCTGACCGCCCCGTCCGCCCCGATGAGCCGCCGGTGCGGGCGGTGATCCGCCGGGCCGTCCGTCCGTTCACCGGCACTCGCGCGACCACCCGCCCGTGGAAGCAGGCACCCGCCCCGCCGGCTGCCCCCACACCGGACCGTCCCGGGTCCGCGCCGGCACCCGGACGACCTCACGAAGCGTTTCCCCGCTGCTCCCCTTCTGTTGGCCGGGCCCGGCTACCGTCCCCTCGCCCGGTCCGGCCCAGGAGAGGCACGTCCTTGACTTCCTCCACCCGCCTGAAGGCGGGGGATTCCTCACTTCGCAGTGAGGGCTTCCTGCTTCGAAGGCAGTTGCCCCGTCCGAGAGGACTCTCGTTGAGGTCTTACACCGCCTCCACAGGCCGAGACGGCCAGCCCGGCCGCCTTGAGGTTGCGTGCCGCGTTGATGTCGCGGTCATGGAGGGTGCCGCAGTCGCACGTCCACTGGCGGACGTTCAGCGGCATGCTCGCCGCGACGGTACCGCAGGCCCCGCACAGCTTGCTCGACGGGAACCAGCGGTCGACTACGACAAGTTCGCGCCCGTACCAGGCGCACTTGTACTCCAGCATCGACCGCAACTCGGTCCACGACGCGTCCGAGATGGCGCGCGCCAGGCTGTGGTTCTTGGCCAGGTTGCGGACGGTGAGGTCCTCGATCACGACCGTTTGGTTCTCACGGACGAGCCGAGTAGTGAGTTTGTGGAGGAAGTCGCGGCGCCGGTCGGTGATCCGCGCGTGGATGCGGGCGACCTTGCGGCGGGCCTTCTCCCGGTTGTTCGAGCCCTTGGCCTTGCGGGACAGCTCTCGCTGAGCGCGAGCCAGTTTGGCGCGGTCCTTCCGCTCATGCTTCGGGTTGGCGATCTTCTCCCCGGTCGAGAGCGTCACGAGCGAGGTGAGTCCGGCGTCGATACCGACCGCCGCCGTGGTGGCCGGGGCCGGGGTGATCACGTCGTCGCACAGCAGCGACACGAACCAGCGCCCGGCCGCGTCGCGGGACACCGTCACCGTGGTCGGTGCGGCGCCTTCCGGCAGCGGACGCGACCAACGGATGTCCAGCGGCGCGGCCATCTTCGCCAGCGTCAGACGGCCGTCACGCCACGTGAACCCGGAGCGGGTGTACTCCGCCGACTGCCGGGACTTCTTCCGGCTCTTGAAGCGCGGGTACTTGGCGCGCTTGGCGAAGAAGTTCCCGAACGCCGTCTGAAGATGGCGCAGTGCCTGCTGGAGCGGGACGCTGGACACCTCAGCGAGGAAGGCGAGTTCCTCGGTGCGCTTCCACTCCGTCAGCGCGGCCGAGGACTGGACGTAGGAGACGCGGCGCTGCTCCCCGTACCAAGCCCGAGTGCGCTCCTCCAGCGCCCTGTTGTACACGAGACGGACACAGCCGAACGTGCGGGACAGCTCCGCTGCCTGCTCGTCCGTGGGGTAGAAGCGGTATTTGAAGGCCCGCTTGACCTGCTGCGGCATGCCTCACATTCTACCAGCTACCGTGTCAGCGACATGCGTTGGTGGGTCAGTGGAACGCGCTCCACCGCTGCGCGGCTCCGGGCACGGGATGCGTTTCCTCCCCCGGCTGAAGCCGGGGGTATCCACGCAAGGAGCCACCAATGAGCACCCCGGTCCACCGCACCTCACCTCGGCAGCCCATGGCCGCCCCGGCACCGAACCGGCAGCGCGGGGACCGCAGCCGGACAGTGCCTCCGTCGGGAAACCCGGCGGAGCGCGCCCTCCGCGAGATCCAGGCCGGCGCCGGCAACCGCGCCGCGACCGCGGCGGTGCAGCGCGCCAGGGGCGCGGCGCATACGGCGAGCACGGCGAAAGGGAAGGCGCCGGAGAACGGCAACGCGTCCGCCGCACCAAAGAGTTACCGCGACCGGATCGCCGCGGTCCTCGACCGGCTCAAGAAGAATCTCGAATTCATCGACACCTTCGTCAAGGGCGTCCACGTCCCCGCCAACGCGGGCTTCTCCCAGCAGGCCTCCGCCACGGTCAACGACGGGCTCAAACACTCCGCCGCCTCCTCGGGGACCGCCGCCGCGTCGGAGAACCTGGCCACGGAGTCCGCCGGCGCCGTGCTCAGCGGCATGGAGGCGGCCAAAGCCAGGAAGAGCGCCAAGAAGCACGAGAAGGGCTCCGCGTTCCACGAAGCGGACAAGAAATCCACTTCGAAGACGACCGACGCGGTCGTCGGTGCCGCCGGCTCGGGAAGCTACGCGCTCGCCATCGCCAAGGAACTGACCAAGGCCCAGAAGGCGGCGAACGCCATGGCCACGGCCGAGGCGAGCGGTATCACCTCCGGTGCCGTCGGCGCGGTGAAGGGCGCCCGCGCCGCGAGCCGCGTCGGGATGACGGCCCGCAAGTACCGTGCCCTGAAAGGGCTGGACAAGCCCGGCCGCACCGAGGAGGGGGCACTGGCCCGGCTCAGCCGGGCGCGGGAGCAGGCCGAATGGGCCGCGGCCGAAGCCTACGTCGCACTGGACGTGCAGTGGGACCACGGGGGCGAGGACCGGCTGGAGCGCGTCTCCGAGGCCATCGACGCGGCGTGGGCGGCGATGGGCGACGCCCGCGACGCCGCCGGGGACCTCCGGCGCGCCGAGGACGTGAACACGCTGAACACGGTGCACACATACGCGCTCGGCAAGCAGCGCCACAAGATGGGCAAGCAGGCGGCCACCGCCGTGGGCGAGTCCACCAAGGCCGCGGGCGGCATCGTGACGGCGGTCGCCGCCACAGCGGGAGGAGCCGGGCTGGCCAGCAACCCGGTCGGCTGGGGCCTCGCCGCGGGTGCGGCCGGCCTCATCCTCGGCGTCACCGCCTACCGGGCGGGCCGCGCGGGCATGAAGCGCTACGACGGGGCCCGCCACCCCGAACGCTGGGCGGCGGAGGAGGAGACCCCGGCGGAGCCCGCCTCCCGCGAGGACGCGCTGAAGGAGGCCCTGAAGTTCTGGAAGAAGGTGGAGAACGGCGAACGCCAGGCCATGGCGCGCAAGATCTACGGACTGGCGGCGGGTCCCGACATCCGCGGGAGCGGCGCCACAGCGGCCGAGATGCGGGACTCGGCCAGAGCCCTCCTCATCGCCCTCAAGGCCGGCCCCGCCAACCACCGGCTGGCCCCCGACGCGTGGGCGGACTCCCTCAATGACCCGGCGAAGACGGCCGCTTGGATCAAGGAGATAGCGGAACAGCTGTCCTCGGCCTGACCGGGGGCGCGCGGCCCCCGGCCTCCCGGCAGGCGTCTGGCCGGGGGCCGCGCGCATAACGCGTTGTGGGGCCGGGGGTCCGTCCCTAGGGTCACCGGTATGTCTCTGCGTCTCCGTATGCGTCAAGCCCTGCCGGAAGCGATGCGCGCCCGCGACAAGGCGGCGGTGAGCGCCCTGCGCGCGACACTGGCCGCGCTGGACAACGCCGAGGCGGTGCCCGTGGGCGAAGCCGGACTCCGCGGCATGGCCCTGGAGGAGTCACCGGCCGGAGCCGGTACCACCGAAGCGGCGCGGCAGGAGCTGAGCGAGCGCGATGTGATCGACGTCGTGCGCGCCGAGGCAGCAGAACGGCTCGACGCCGCAGCACAGTTGACGGCACCCGCGCACGCCGACCGTGCCGCCCGGCTCCGCGCGGAGGCCGCCGTCCTGCTCGGACTCCTCGACGGGCCGGGTACCGCGTAGAGCGCGGCATCGTCCCGCGTCGCCGGTCCCGCTGTTCCGGACGGGACCGGCGACGCACGCATTGCAGCGGCTTCACCGGCCAGGTGGGCGAGGCCCCTGTGGTCGAGGTCCTCGGCCGCCGGAAGACGTCACGCTGCCGTTTCGTCCATCGGCTTGCGGACCATGAAGCCGGCAATCCACCGCTTCGCCCCTGGTTCGCGTTCCTGCACCAGACGTGCGGTGACGAGGAGCCCGGCTTCCTCCAGGAGTCCGGCGATCCGTTCCGGGGGCAGAAAGTGGGACGCGTAGGACACGGCGTGGTCGCCATAGGCGTGTGTCGGGCTCACGTGCTCACCGGTTCCCGCGTGGCCGACGAGCATGAGATGTCCATCGGGCGCCAGGGTGCGGTGGAACTCGCCGAACACCACCGGCAACAGCTCCGGAGGGGTGTGGTGGGTGGAGTAGTAGGCCAGAATGCCGCCGAGTTCACCGTCTGCGAGTTCCAGCGCGGTCATGGAGCCCACGGCGAACCGCAGGTGTGGATACGCGCTCCGGGCCAGTTCGACCATCTTCGGCGAGACGTCGATACCGAACGCCGGGACCCCGAGTTGCGCCAGGTGCGCCGTCACCTTGCCGGGACCGCACCCGAGATCCGCGACCGGTCCCCGGCCGGACGCCTGCACCAGTTCGGCGAAGGCTGTCAGCATCGCGCGCGACAAGGGGTCCAGCTCCGAGGGAGCTTTGACGGACGCGGCGTAAGCGGCGGCGACGGTGTCGTACGACTCCCGTACCGCAGCGAGGTATGAGGGCTCGGTCACCAGGTGAATCTAGCGCTGCGGGGTATCGCGCGCTTCAGGTCAGTCCGCACCGCTTGGCCATCGTCATCAGTTCCGGCTTGGACCGCTGATGCATGACGAACAGAACTCGGAGCACCTCGCGGCTCATCGGGTGGATCTCCGTCATCTGCGGCGCGATCTGGAACGACTTCCTCAGCGCTTCCTCTGCTCGCCCCCAGTTGCGCAGAGCCAGGTGTGCCCTGGCCGTGTCGATGCACAGCCGGCCGACGCGGTTCGGCTTCAGCCCCGCAGGCGGGTTGTCCAGCAGCGACTCCGCCATCCGCACGGCCTGGTCCGGCTGGTCGAGTTCGATCCGGGCGGCCATCTCGTAGAGCGCTGTGTTGCCCGCGCCGAAGGTCAGCGTGTGCCGCACGACGTCCTGAGGGAGTTGCTCCGCCAGGTCCTTCGCCCTTCGCAGATGTTCGGACGTGGCGTTCTTGTCCTTGTACCGGGAGGCGAGAACAACGCCCCGCAAGTGGAGCGAACCCAAGTGGACGATGTGGTCGACGCCCTGCCCCCTGACCGCCTCGTAGCGGGCGATGGCACGCTCCACGATCGCCAGACCGTCGTCGTACTGGCCCGCGCTCTGGTAGCAGCCGGCTTCGTTCCACGCCGCGCCCGACTCGGCTTCCGGGTTCCACGTCTGCTGTGCGGCCCAGGACTGCCGGGAGACGATCATGTCGGCGAGGTCCGGCTGTGCGAGCCGGTGTGCCACCGAGTACGCGCAACTGTAGACATCGGCGAGGTTGCCCCAGGCAGTGGCATCCCCGCCCGAGGCGAGCGCGGTGGCGGTTGCCCGGCCGAGGAGTTCGGGCAGAACCCTCAGCAACTCCAGGTACTTCGTCTCCGCTCGGAGTTCGGCCGCCCTCGACAGGCTCGCCGCCAGGACGCCGGGCTCGGGCACGTCTTCCCTGGGCAGGGTGTGCCGACGCACCGCGCTGCGCAGGTCGTTCAGGAGATCCGCCTGCTCGGACGGGCCGAGAAAGGGCTGCCCGTAAATGCGGGCAGTGGGGACGCGCAGCGCCTTGGCGATCGTGGCGACCACTGCGGGGGTGGCAGGCCGGAGCCCTGTCTCGATCTTGCTGAGGTAGGACACGGTGATGCCCGCAGTAGCGGCCAGCTTGCGTTGCCCGAGACCCCGCGCCTTCCGCAGCACGGCGATGTTCTCGCCCGGGGCGGGTGTGCTCTCCATGCACTCAGTGTTCCACGTTCGAGCCGAGGACCCTATCAACTAAGCGTTGGCCAAGGGTAGTTGTGCAAGTTCAGTGTGAACCGATCTTGATCTCCCGAAGTTGACTGATTACCGAAAGCGAACCGACGGAGGTCCCCGTGCCGGATGTGATCAGAGACCCGGGCTGCTCGAACGCCGGAGCCGAGGCGGCTGACAAGCTGCGCGAGGCGCTCGGACACGCCGGTTTCACCCTCCCCGCCATCAACGCGGACGAGCCAGTTCGCGGTGCGGCAATGGTGGACCTCGGCAGGGCGCCGGCGGGCCTGATCAGCCGCATCGCCGAGTGGATCGCCGAACGGGCGTGACCATGGCGACAGCCAGGGATCCCGCCGAACGCCGCCTGTCCGGACCGGCTTCCAGGAACAGGCGGGTCTACACCGAACTGCCGGCCCCGGGCCCCGCCGAGAACCCCTGCGCGTTTCCCCCGTGCACCTGCCCCAAGTGCAGGACAAGAGAGGGCAGCGCGCCACCCGAACATCCGCTCTCACCGAGCCGCCACGTGCCGGGAGCCTCTGCGCGGCCGCAAGACGCTGCGCGGAGGCAGGGCTCCAGCCACTCCCGGCCGGACGGGCAACAGGAACGCAGTGAAAGGACAGCACCATGAGCAGGAGCACGAGCCGGGTACCGGCCACGCCCACGGTGAACGCCGCGCCAGACGCACACGCCGCGGGGCGGCCCCGGCGATGTCTCATCCCCCCACCGCGCACTACGGTCCGCCCCGCTGACGGCCAGGGCAGGGCATCGGGACCACCCGGCTGTGCCCGGTGCACGGCTCACCGCCCTCAGGCCGACCCCGCACTCGCCCGCGTCTCCCCGGAGGCCACCCAGTGACGGCGTACGGGCAGGTGGACGGGTGGGAAGTGCTGCGCTGCGTCGGGCGGCAGATCGGGGTGCTCCGCGGCCGGGCGCAGCTGACGCAGGCCGAGCTGGGCGAGACGATCGGCTACAGCAGCCACGCCGTCGCGGCGGCCGAGCAGGGGCGCCGGCCGCCGAGCCCCGTGTTCCTCGACGGGGCCGACAAGGCGCTGGAAGCCGGGGGTGTGCTGACGGCCGCCGCCGAGTTGGTCGAGCACGTCCGGGCTGCGGGCTCGGCCAGCTGTCCCGCGCCGTCGGTGATCGCTGCCTGGCACGCCTACGCGCCCTCGGTCGTGCCCGAACTCCTGCGCACGGACGACTACGCCCGGGCGGTGCTGCGCGCCCTCCGGCCGACGGCGAGCGCAACGGAACTCGACGCCGAGGTCAGCGCGTCCGCAGCCCACCGCGAGGTGCTCCACCGGGATTCGGACCTGCTGGTCACCTGCGTGCTGGAGGAGGCCGTCCTGCACCGCGCGTACGGAGGCCCCGAGGCGCTGCGCGGGCAGATCGCGTACCTGGCGGAGGTGGCGCGGCTGCCGCGGGTGCAGATCCAGGTGATGCCGCTGGACGCGGCGGAGCACGCGGCTCCCGACGGACCGCTCGTTCTACTGGAGCCCGCCACGGACCGGCCCGTGGTGGCGCGGACGGGTCACCGTACGGTGACGCGCCCCGCCGAGGTCCGCGCGCTGCAGCGGCGCTACGGCACCCTGCGCGGCCAGGCCCTCAGCCCGGCGGACTCCCTGGCGCTCCTGGAGAACCCGCGGACGTCCTCCGCTCAGAGGTTTCACGCCGGGGCAGGCAGGGCGGCGGGCGGGGCTCACCCCTGAGTCGTTAAACGTTCATCTTCTGGCTCGATCCTCCTCGGAGCCGCGCACGGGCGGCGGTATCCAGGAGGATCTTCATGGGGCACGGACACGGTCACGCGCACGGCCATCACCACCACGGACACGCACACACGCACGACCACGACCACGAGGCCTCGCAGGCCCTGCCCGCCGCCTTCGACACGAGCGTCCCCGACGAGGCCCTGAGCCCTGAACAGCAGTCGCGCCGCGGCCTGCTGCGCCGCGCGGGCCTGCTCGGCGCCGGACTCGCCGCGGGCACCGTCCTCGCCCCGGCCGCCACCGCGACCGCGGCCCCCGCGGGGGCCGCGGGCAGGGGCCGCCGCGGGAAGGGCTTCCTCTGGCTCGCCGGCGACCACCACATCCACACCCAGTACAGCAGCGACGGCAAGTACCGGGTCGTCGACCAGGTCCGCCAGGGCGCCCGGCACGGCATGGACTGGATGGTCATCACCGACCACGGCAGCGTGGCCCACGCCAAGATCGGCGTGGAGAAGGTCAACCCGGACATCCGCGAGGCCCGCGCCGCCCACGAGGACACCCTCGTCTTCCAGGGCCTGGAGTGGAACATCCCGGCCGCCGAGCACGGCACGGTCTTCGTCCACCCCGGCCGCAACGAGGTGTCGGTCCTCAAGCAGTTCGAGACCGACTACGACGGCAGCGTCAAGGGCGCCGGCGCCCCCACGCCCGCCAACGAGGCCCTCGCCGTCGCGGGCCTGTCCTTCCTCGCCGACCAGGTGAAGCGGCGGAAGGTCAAAGACGCCCTGATGCTCGCCAACCACCCGGCGCGCAAGGGCATCGACTCCCCGCACGAGATCCGTGCCTGGCGCGACGCCACCCCCGGCCGCCACCGGATCGCCGTCGGCTTCGAGGGCGCCCCCGGCCACCAGGCGGCCGGCCTGCCGAAGCCGCTCGGCATGGGCCGCGCCCGCGGCATCTACGACGGCAGCCCGGGCGCCAACTCCTTCCCCGGCTACCCGCTGGAGAGCTACCGCACCTGGGGCGGCTTCGACTGGATGACCGCCACCGTCGGTGGCCTGTGGGACAGCCTCCTCGCCGAGGGCCGCCCGTGGTGGATCACCGCCAACTCCGACTCCCACCAGGTGTACGCCGACACCGCAGCCCGCGGAGGCGGCGACTTCGGCGCCAACGGCCGCTACGACGATCCCGTCTACGCCGGGCGGATCGACGTCACGCAGGGCGACTTCTGGCCCGGCCAGTACAGCCGCACCCACGTCGGTTCCGACGGCTTCACCTACGCCGCCGTCATGGACGGCATCCGCGCCGGCCGCATCTGGGTCGACCACGGCGGGCTCATCAGCGGCCTCGACGTCCGCGTCTCCGGCGGCGGCCGCTGGGCCACGCTCGGCGGCGCCCTGCACGTCCGCAAGGGCACGCGGGTCACCCTGTCGGTGGACGTGGCCCTGGCCGGCGGCCCCAACTGGGCCGGGTTCACCCCGAAGCTGGCCCGCGTGGACGTCATCCGGGGTGAGGTGACCGGCCCGGTCGCCGACAAGGACACCTTCACCGCGCCGACGGCCCGGGTGGTCAAGTCCTACGAGGTGAACAAGGACACCGGCACCGTCCGCCTCACCTACGACCTCGGCCGCGTCGACCGCCCCGTCTACCTCCGCACGCGCGGCACCGACGGCAACCGGTCCGCCGTCGGCGCGATGGGCGCGACAACCGACCCGGCCGGCCCCGCCATCGACGTCGTCGGCGACGCCGACCCGTGGCGCGACCTGTGGTTCTACTCCAACCCGGTGTGGATCCTGCCGTCGTGACGCCGCCCTCCGCGCCGTACACCATCGGCATCGACACCGGCGCGGCGACGCTGCGCGAGGCCGATCACCTCCTCCAGGCGCTGGCCGCCGGACTCTCCCTCCCCGAGGGCGTCTTCGGCTGCACGCACCTGGTGCGCGACGGGCGCCCGCGCGTCGCCCTGTCTCTCGCGGCCGGCGCCGCCGGAGGGGAGCCGGTCCTGCGCACCGCCCGGGACCGGCTCGCCGCCCAGGGGTACGAGGTCCGCGACGGCGCCCCGGACGAGGCCGGCCGCGCCGTCCTCTACCCGGGCGCGGGCGCCCTCACCGGCACGCTGACACTCGCGGAAGTGCTCACGCGCTCCGCGATCGAGCAGGTGAGAGTCGTGGGCACACCGGACGAACCGCTCCCGTCCACGCGGCTGGTGACCCGGGAACACGTCCGCCCGCAGTGGCAGAACGGCCGGCTCGTCCTGGCCGCCATGCCCGCCGCGGGCGGCACCCTGGTGCCGTTCGAGGACCCCGACCCGACGCCGTGCTGCGCGGACCACTGACCGGGGCCCGGCCGGAGGAAGGCCCCCTGGAGCCGGGCAGGTTGGCGGAATGGCCGGGGCGGCGTGCGGTGCGCACGGTCGTTGCACGGACCGGACGAACAGAGTGGATCAGCGCCAGGCCTCGATGAGGTCGTCCGGGGAGAGGGCGGTGACACCGGAGGCGGTGGAGCCGCTGCGGGTCACGGCGAGGAGCGGGGTGGTGGCGTCCGCGCCGGGGAGCTGCGAGCGGTGGGTGTGCAGGCGGGCGAGGTCGCGCTGGTCGAAGGGCTTGTTCTCGAGCCACTTGATGGAGCCGACCGCCGTGATCCTCTTGGCGATCGGCGAGCGGTCCGCGCCGATGATGTCGATCTCGGGGTCGTTGGTGCGGGTCCAGTAGCCGCCGATGGTCTGGGTGCCCGCGGGGAAGTGCTCGTCGATGAGGCGCCAGAGGGCTTCGCGGACCACGGGTTCGACGGCGCGTCCGCGCCACGTCGTCCAGTGGGCGCGGATGGTGTCGAGGACGCGGTCACCGCGGCCGCGTTCCACGGTGGCGATCCCGGGGCCGATGAAGGAGAGCCAGAAGCGGAGGTAGGGGTCCTCGATGCGGTAGCGGGTCTCGCGGCTGGGACGGGTGGACAGGGGGAGGTCGGCGGCCACCATGCGGCGGCCCGTGAGGAGCTGGAGGGAGCGGGTCAGGGAGCTGGGGTGGAGGTCACCGGCGGCGCGGCCGATGAGAGTGAACGTGCGTTCTCCGTGGCCGATGGCGCCGAGCACGGTGCGGGCCTGGGCCTCGGTGGGGAACTCCGCGGCCAGGGTGCGTTCGCCGCTGACCAGGAGGGCCGAGGTGGGGTGGCGGAGGGCGGTGTCCAGGTACTCCCACAAGTCCGCGCCACGCGGCCACTCCTCCAGGATGAGCGGCAGTCCGCCGCTGATCAGGTAGGCGTCGAAGGCGTCGGCCGCCGGAAGGTCGAGCATGGCTGCGACGTCGGCGGGGCTGAGCGGCGGGACGACCATCTCCGTGCCGCGCTGGTAGAAGGGGCGGCCGTAGGTGTTGAGCTTCTCCATCATCGCGAGGTCGGACCCCACGAGGATCAGCAGGACGGGGAGCCTGGAGAGGGTCCGGTCGAAGGCCTTCTGGAGGGCGCCTTCGAAGCTGGGGTCCTCGCCGACCAGGTACGGCATCTCGTCGAGGACGACGACGCTGGGTGAGTCCGAGGGCAGTGCGGTCGCCAGCATGCTCAAGGCGGCGTCCCAGGACTGAGGGGTGCCAAAGCTGCTGAAGCGCGTGGCGTCCGGAAGGCTGGACGCCGCGAGTTCGGCTCCGAAGCCGGCCAGGTCCTCTTCTTTCGAGCCTCCGATGGCCGTGAAGAAGAGGTGGGGCAGCCGGGAGCGCTCGATGAATTCCTCCACCAGCCGGGACTTGCCGACGCGGCGGCGGCCGCGCACGAGGAGCGCCCGGCCGGGGCGCCCTGTGCGGCTCCCGGACCGCACCTTGTCCATGAGGCCGTCGAGGTGGGCCAGCTCGCTGCGCCGTCCGATGAATCCGTCCACTGCCGACTGGCTCCTTCCCGCCGCGGGATACTCGCATCCATGATACTTCCATCGATGCGAGTATCCCGCCCGGTCCAGCGCGGGATTCCGGCTGGGGTGAGGGCTCGGCCGCATGCCCGGGGTAAACGGGCGCGCTTGTCCCGGGGCTGTCCCCCTCTCCTGGCGGTTCGTGGAGTACCGGTGGCTCTTCGACTTGCCCGCGATCGTGACGTCCGGCCGGATCTCTGCCGGAGCTTGAACGGCTGCGAAGTGGTGATCACGCCACCACGGCTCGATCGTCGCAAGGACGGCCTGGATCAGGGAGCCATTGCTGTTGTCACTCGGGCGAGGCGGTCCACCGACAGGGCGAAGCCATTGGTGGGATTGCGGAACGAGTAGCGGCCGTCGTTGATCCGCCGGCCGTCCCCTTGTGTGGTCCAGTGCGCAGGGCCACAAGGGCCTTGATCTTCCAGCAGAGCCGCCGCAAGTTGTTCGGGGTCTTCGACGGCGGTTCGGGCGCTTAGCGCTGCCACCAAGCGTTCGGCGGCTTCGGTGGGTACGGCTGTGTCTCCGAATGCGGGCAGCAGGAGCAGCAGGCGACTGTCCGGGTCGGTCGTGGAACCGCCGGCCAAGCCGTTGTCCGCAGCTGCTGCCAGCTCGGGCCAGGCCAGGCCGGGGCCCATGAAGTGGCCGTCGTCCCTGGCGAGCAGTTCCGCACGGTCCCAATCGGGATGGTGCAGGAGGTAGTCGGTGCCCGCGTCTCCCTCAAGGTTGCGGCAGACGATGTACAGGCGGCCGGCAGTCACCGGGATGGAGAAGGCGGGCCAGTCCGCGCGTCCGGTCAGCCGACGGTGGAAGGCCTCCGCAGCGTCGTAATCGGCACCGAACAGGAGCTCCTCGGCCTCCTCACTCTGCACGCAGGAGTGGAGGTGCCCAAGCCAGAACAGGGGCTCGTCGAGAAGCTCGGGGAGATGGGCCAGAGGGCCGCCGTCGTAGCCGGGGATCTGGTCCGGGTGCATGCCTGCGCTGTTCGTCACGACGCTCATCATGCCGCTGACCTCTGTCATCGCAGCAAGAGGCTGCCGCCGACATGATGGCCCGGAGCGCAACCGGGGCTGCACCTGATCTTTTCGGGACAAGCCTTTGGCTTTTGAGCATGTGCGATAGAGGCTTGAGTGGCGTGGGTCACCAGGGGTCAGGCGCGTCGTGCGAGGAAGACGAACTCTTTGCCCGGCCGGTCGAGCGCATCACGAACGTCTTCCACCACGTAGCCCTCCGTGAGCAGGTCTGTTGCGACCTCTTCGCGCTCCCGGAAGCGCAGGGTCGAGTCCGACGTCAGCACCTGTCCGTCCGCTGCGAAGACGTAGGTCCCGCGGAAAGTCACCAGGGGCAGGCTGACCTCGATCAGTTGGACCCAGCTCTCGACGGAACCGACACCCGGGATCTCCGTCATGCGGTAGGAGTTCTTCCGGGTCCACTCTTCCCAGGCGCGCTTGGCCGGATCACGGGTCTCGAAGACGAGATGCCCGCCGGGCCGCAGCGCTTCATGGGCTCCCCGCAGCGTCTTCTGCCAGGTGCCCAGATCAACGATGGCCTGGGCGACATTTGCCGTCATCGTCGCGAGGTCGGCCTGCAGTGGCGGGAGGTCTGTCGCATCACCGCAGATCCAGCGCACTCGCTCACTGCCCGGCTTGGCCCGGGCCACGTCGACGGATGCCTGGGCGGGATCGATGCCGACGACGTCGACCCCGCGGTCGGCCAGGAGAAGTGCGAACACCCCGGTGCCGCACCCGATGTCCAGAACTTGGCGCGCCCCGAACTCGCCCGCCATCCGCAGGTAGGCATCGAGATCGCTGCGGTCGGGGCCGAGCGGATCATAGATCGCGGCGAGTCGTGGATGCCCGAAGCAGTCGTCAGCCATGCGGCCGAACGTACGCAGAGACGGCCCGGAAGAGCTACTGAGTCTCGCTGGACTCGGCCATCTGCTGAGGATCCCCCTGAGGCCCCAGTATCCGGCGGTGCCGGTGGCAGCACCATCTCCTGACGCCGGCCGTGGAAGATCGGGCTTGCTGACCTGATCACGGTCGTGTTCCGCGGGTCGGTGCGGGAACTGCCGATGTCACCGGGCCCACATACCTTGCGGTCACCGGGCCCACATACCTTGCGGTTGACCGCCCGGCCGGGTGGCGACAGAAGGGTGAGACGTGGAACCGAACGACACCCGGCTGTGAGTTTCACGGGACGCGGGGTCACCGGGCGGCGCCCCTCTGGTGAGGCTGCGGCCGGGGAGATTCACAGGCGTCCGACTGGCGCTACGGATGGGGGAGATCCGTCGGCGTGGCGGCACGATCACGGCGCGGGCAGGCGGCGCATAAAGGGTCCGCGCTCGCCCGGCGGGCGGGTGCCGGGCGAGCGCGGTGGGGCGGGGAAGGACCCCCCTCAGGTCCTTCCCGCGCCCGGTTCCGGCGGCCGGCCGGGGCGCGGTCCCTCTGCCCCGGACGGCCTTCTCCGGTTGGGTCAGCGGCCTTCGCGGAGGCTTCCGGTCAGCGGCCTTCGCGGAGGCTTTCCGGCGGGCCCAGGTAGCTGGGCTCCAGGCCGCCGGTGTCGACCACCAGTTTCTGCACGACCACGGTCGGGTCCACCATCCACAGCTTGAGGAGGTGCCGGCCCGGCCTGGCGATGGTGTGGCGGGTGACGGTGAGGTTGGTGTTGTCCGAGGTGTTGCGGGCCCACTGGCGGTTCATGCGGGTGTCGTCGGAGCCGGTGGCGGCGATGATGTCCACCGTCTGCGGGGTGTCGTCGTCGAACGAGACCGCGTAGCGCAGGCCCTCGGTCGGCAGGACGTTGTTCCGCGGCGACAGATACGCCAGCACTTCCACCTCGCCCGCCGTGACGAGCGTCAGCTCGTACTGCAGGTGCGGGCCCCGGCCGCCGGGCTTGCGGCTGGGCGCGGTGACGGGGAACGGGGTGACGCCGGAGCCCGTGCGGCCGATGCCGGGCACGACCTCCCAGCGGACGCCGTAGGCGCCGACGGCCCGGGTGAAGTGCGCGGCCTCCAGGGAGACATAGCCGCTCGCCTCGATGAAGCCCCGGCGGGCGCGGCGCGGCAGCCGGGGGTTCTCGACGATCGCGCGGACCTCCACGGAGGTCCCGCCGGGTCCGGTGACGGTGATCGGGACCTCGGTGGTGCCCTTGGGGGCGCGCGACCAGTCCACGCGCACCGTCGCCCGCACCTGCTTCTCGACCCGGCCCCGGCCCTTCTCGACCCGGACCCACGGCACGGACGGCTCGATGAGGTAGCCGAAGGGCCGTGAGCCGCGGTTGAAGACCTCGATGTACTGGTCGGGGCGGGTCTGGTACGGGCTGAAGGCGGGGAGGACCGCCGGTTCGTCCGCGTGCGGCCACCAGGCGTCGGAGCCGTCGATGCCGACGCCCATCTCGGCCCGGTCCGGCAGCTCGATCCGCTGGACCGCCGGGAACACCTCGTCGGGCAGGGCGACGTGGTTCGGGGTCTGCGGCTGCTGCCAGCCGGCGTCGGGGCCGTAGCGTTCCTTGTCCCCGTAGCCGATCTTGGGCTGGGTCTGGAAGCCCTTCCACTTCCCGCCCGCCAGGCGGTTGTTGTAGTAGTCCGACATGGCCTGGTCCTCGGCGAACCGGGCGTCGGTGGTGTCGGCGAGGTCGTTGGTGAGGGCGCGGCCCTGGCCGGCGTAGTGGATGTTGGTGAACTCGGCCAGGCGGAGCGCGTAGAGGTTGGCGGTGGCCTTCACCTGGTAGTACACGAGCTGGTGGTAGGCGTCCTGCCAGGCCCGGGGGATCCTGCGGCGGATGCGCCCGGCCTCCTCGGCCAGTTCCCGCCACTCCTCGGTGACGCGCTCCAGCTCCCGGTAGTGGTTGAGCCGGAAAGGACTGGCCTGGTCGTCGTAGACGACGGCGTCGGAGTCGGTGGCCGGGTCCTTCGCCGGGTCGAGGGTGATGCGGCGGTTGAGGAGTTCGGGCTTGCGGCGGGCCTGGAGGCGGCCGTAGGTGTTCAGCACTTCCGCGATGGCCTCGGCCTGCCCGTGGCCGAAGTTCTCCTCGGCGTACGCGCGTTCCCATTCCTCCAGGCGGTCGAGCGGCCAGCGCTCGGGGTCCCAGGCGTAGTCGAGGAAGAACTGCAGGGGCAGTTCCTCGGCCTTCATGTCGCCGACGTTGACCACCCAGAGCCGGTCCACGCCGTAGGAGTGGGAGAGGTGGAGCTGCTCCCAGGTGTTCGCCAGGTTGATGGTGTCGACCCACTTGTAGTTGCGGCCGTCGCCCACGTAGTCGAAGTGGTAGTAGATGCCGTAGCCGCCCTTGCGGGCGGGCAGCGACTGGTCGGGCAGCTTGCGCATGTTGCCCCAGTTGTCGTCGCAGAAGACGACGGTGACGTCCTCGGGCGGGCGCAGGCCCTTGTCCCAGTAGCGCTGGACCTCCTTGTAGAGGGTCTGCACCTGCGGGACCTCGGTGAGCTTCTCCTCGCCGAAGAAGCCGGTGAGGATCTCCCGCTGGCTGGCGATGATCGACTCCATCAGGTCGATGCCGTCGCCGTCGGGCAGGCTGACGTCGCCGTTGCCGCGCATGCCGAGGGTGACGACGCCCTCGAAGTCCTGGTCGACCATGCGGCGGATGCCGTCGGCCCAGTACTTCTTGAGGGCGTCGCCGTTGCGGCGGAAGCTCCACTCGCCGGTGCCGCCGTACGGGTCCTCGCCCGGCTCGGTGATGTTCCCGTTCTCGTCGCGCCGGGCGGGGGTGGCGTGGCGGTTCCACTCCTCGATGCCGCGCATCATCGGCGCCTCGTGGGAGGTGCCCATGACGACGCCGTAGCGCTTGGCGGTGGCGTGGTTCTCCGGGTCGTCCTCGGCGAAGGCGCGGCCCCAGACGGCGGGCCAGAGGTAGTTGGCCTTCAGCCGCAGCATGACCTCGAACACCTTGGCGAAGAAGGCGCTGTTGAAGCCGTTGGGGAAGCCCGGGGCCTTGCCGGGGCCGAAGAACTCCGGCGCCCAGGTGCCGAGGGCCGGGTTCTCGTCGTTGATGAAGAAACCGCGGTACTTCACGGCGGGGGTGCCCTGGCTGTGGCGGCCGGGCAGCACGTACAGCGCGTCCCGGCGGCGCGGCGGCACGTCGTCCCACCAGTGCCAGGGGGAGACGCCGATCTGGCGGGAGGTCTCGTACGCGCCGTAGATGGTGCCGCGCTGGTCGCTGCCCGCGATGACGAAGGCCCGGTCGACGCCCGGCATCGGGTGGCGCACCACTTGCTGGAGGGAGGTCTCCCACCTGCCCTCGATGCCGCGCACGTCCAGCTTGCCCGCCTCGATCAGGCCGTCGATCAGCGGGCTGCGGCCGATGGTGCCGACGATGACGAGGTCGCGGTGCGGAGACTTCGCAGCCTTCGCGGACGGGGCGCCGTCGGTGACGGCGGGTTTCACGCCGGTGACGCGCTCGATGTCGGCCCGGAGGTCGTCCACGACGCGGACCACACCGGGGTGGTCGTCCGGACTGACCGCGATCGGGGCGGCCTTGCCGCGGGCGGCGAGCGGGAAGGCGTCCCGGCGTGCGTCGAAGGCGATGAAGCGGCCCCGGCCGGTCTTCCCCGGCGTCACCCGGCCGAAGGCGGAGCCCCGTTCGGCCGCCGCCGCGGCGGGGGCGACGACGGGGGCCGCGGCGGCGGTGGCGGCGGTCGCCACGGCGGCGGCCAGCAGGGTGCGCCGGCTCGGACGGCTCGGCTGTGCGGGTTCCGGGGAAGTTCCGAAGGATCTCATGAGCGCGATCTCCGCAACGGTGGTGGAGGAGGTGGTGCCGCGAAAGTTATCGGAGATGTTCCGGAACAACAATGGATCGGACAGCCTGGTCATGACGCGCCCTCAGAACCGCACGCCACAGGCGCCTTACGGGACAAGGGCCGTGCATCCGACCGTTACCGGATGCACGCTGAAAGCTTTCGGTACGGGCACGGAGCGCGGAGGGATGGAGGCGGGGCGGGGGCGGGGCGGCGCCGCCCCTCGCGCAGGACGGGCCGACGGGGCCGCGTCCGCCCCGCCCCGGGCCCGTCCCCGCCCCGGCGCTCAGGCCCCGCCGTCGGAGAGGGGGCCGAGCGCCGCCGGCAGCTCCGAGCGCCGCCGGATGCCCAACTTGCGGTAGGCGCTGGTCAGGTGGGTTTCCACGGTCCGCCGGGCCAGGTGCAGCAGCTCGCAGATCTCCGCGTTCGTCCGCCCCTCGGCGGCGAGCCCGGCGATCCGCCGCTCGCTCTCCGTCAGTGCGGCCACCCCGCTGTGGACCCGCGTCACCCGCGCCCCGCTGTCCACCAGCGACCGTTCGGCCGCCGCCACCATCCGCCGGGCGCCCAGCTCCCCGGCCAGGCCCGCCGCCTCGCGCAGCACCGTCCGGGCCCGGCCGCGTTCCCCGGCGGCGGTCAGCCGGTCGCCCAGCGCGATGAGCGCGAGCACCAGTTCGCGTTCCACGCCCTCGGGGGCGGTGCGCAGCACGGTCACGGCCCGCTGGCTCAGCTCCGTGCCGCGGCGGCCGCCGGTGACGGTGCCCAGTACCCGCAGCGCCCGTCCCACGGTCCGGGGGGTGCCCCAGACGAGGGCCAGCCGGTACTCCTCCTCGGCGAGTTCCAGCGCCTCGGCCGTCCGGCCCAGCCGCCGCAGGCACTCGGCCGCGCCGGACCGCCAGGGGGTGACGACCGGGCTCAGCACTTCGCGGTCCGTCTGCCGCCGGCCGCACTCCCGGAAGTCCGCGAGCGCGGAGGAGTAGTCGCCGTCCGCGGCCCGCAGCTCGCCCCGGGCGTGGAGGAAGCGGTTCCACTCCCAGGAGTCGCGCGGGCCGTGCGGGGCGATGCGGTCGGCCAGCCGCCACGCCTCGTCCCGGCGTCCGGTCTCCAGCAGCGCCAGTACGGCCTGGGAGAGGATGTTGACGGAACCCTGGAGGGCGGAGGCGTCGGCCGGGCCGCCGGGCCGGGGGTTCTCCAGGACCGCCCGGACGGCGGGGTCGGACAGCAGGTCGCCGTACCGGCCGCGGGCCGCGGCGGCGTCCGCGCGGGTGTCCGCCAGGGCGTGCAGGGCCGGGTTGAGCGCCACCGGCCGGTACGCGGAGAGCCCTTCCCCGATGATGCGGTCGACCTCCTCGTACCGTTCGGCCCACTGGAGGACGGCCGCGACGGTGGCCAGGACGTACGGCGCCAGGGCGGGGTCGGCGGGGATTCTCGACAGTACGCAGAGACGCTCCACCGCGTTCTTGGCGGAGATCAGCCCGGCGGTCGCCTCGTAGCGGACCAGGAGGGCCCGTTCGGCCTGGTCGAGCCGGTCCGGCGAGTGTGCGGCGACATGGCGCAGCCCGGCCATCACCCGCAGCCAGCTCGCCCGGTCGTACGCGGAGAGCAGCGCGCCGGCGGCCTGTGCGGCCCGGGCCTGGGCGGAGCGGTCGGGCAGTTCCTCGCAGAGGTTGCGCAGGATCTCCAGAGCCGCCTGTACATCGCCGCCGCGGGCCAGGGCGGTGCCGAGGGCGACGGTGGTGCGGAGCCGTCCGGAGCCCGTGGGCTGCCGCAGCGGCACGGCCTCGGCGAGGTGCCGTACGCCGACGGGGCGCCCGGCGTCGGCCTCCAGGCAGCCGAGTTCGGTCAGCACCTGCCCGCGGCGCTCTCGCGACAGGGGCTCGTCGAGGGCGCGGCGCAGGAAGTCGCCGGCGGGCCGGGTCCGGCCCTCGCGCACCGCGGTGGCCGCCGCCTCCAGCAGCGCGCTGACCGCCCACTCGGCGCCGACGGCCGGCACGGACAGCAGCCGGCGGGCCACCGCACCGGCGGATTCACCGCGCTGATACAGGAGTTCGGCCGCCGCGCGGTGGACCTCCTGCCGGCGCCGGTGCGGCCAGCCGTCGAGGACCGCGTCGCGCAGCAGCGGGTGCGCGACGCGGGGCGGGGCGCCGGGCCCGGCGCGGACGACGAGTCCGGAGCTCGCCATGGCGTCGATCCAGCGCCCGGTCCGGCCGGGATCGGTCCCGGCGACGTCCGCCAGCAGCGCGGTGTCGCCGGTGGTGTCCAGTTCGGCGAGGGTGCGGGCCAGTTCGGCGGTGGCCGGGCCGGCGCTCTCCAGCGCCCAGGCGATCATGGTGGTGTAGTGGCTGGAGTACAGCCGCGCCCCGGTGTCCGGGAAGGCTCCCGCGCCGCCGGTGACCGCCGTCAGCCGCCCCAGGTCGGTCAGCAGGGCGTGGAGGAACAGCGGCACGCCGCCGGTCGCGCGCAGGCAGCCGTCGATCCAGCCGGGCGGGAGCCCCGCGCCCAGCCGCTCGCGGACCAGTTCGGCGGCGGCGCGGAAGCTCAGCGGGGCGAGCGTGTGGAAGCTGAACAGTGTGGACGGCAGGGTACGCAGCAGGCACGGCGGTGGCGGGTCCAGGTCGTACTGGGAGCGCTCGGTGAGGACCAGCAGGACGGGTAAGCGGTCGAGCAGCCGGGCGGCCCGGACGAACCAGCCGCGCGAGGACGGGTCGGCCAGGTGCACGTCGTCCACCAGGAGCAGCAGTGGTCCCGCGGCCGCGTGGGAGCGCAGCAGCCGCCAGAGCCGGGCGGCCCGTCCGGTCCCGTGCAGGGAGTGGTCCTCCCCGGTTCCCGGCTCGTCCCAGGCCTGCCGGTCAGGGGCGGGGGGCCGCAGGTCCGCGTCCAGGAGTTCGGCCACGGCGGCGAATTCGGCGCGTGAGTCCTCCGGGGAGCAGCGGGCCCGCAGGACGCGCATGCCCCGCCGCGGCTCCCGGGCGGCGACCGCCTCCAGCAGTGCGCTCCGGCCGGTGCCGGTGGGGCCGCACACCAGGACGACACGGCCGGTGCCGGCCCGGGCGCGGGCGGCGTCGGCGGACACCCGGTCCAGCACGTCGCGGCGTTCGCGCAGGCCGGCGAGGTCGCATAGCTCCGCGGTCGCGCCCGTCATCGTGCTCCCGTTCATGGGGACCTCTCCGGTGTCTGCGTCACACCCCGGCGGAACGTGGCTCCGCGGCGGGGCCGGTCGGCGGAATCGCGTTCTCCGCGTCGGATGAAGAGATGCCGGGAGCGCTCCCATGGTTGAGTCCGTGGTCTTCTCGTGGTTGACCACGATTGCAGGGGGACGTCTCTGCGGGGAAACCTGTGCTCGGTGGCGTCGGACACAAATCCCGTCACAGAATGAACTTTTGTCGCCAATATCCCGTCAATGACGGTATGAGACGTGCGGCAAGCGGTCCCTCGGACAGTGGTGCCGGCGCCGTCGCCGCCGTCCGGCCGCCGAGCAGCAGCAGCAGACGGAACCGGTGACCCGGAGTTCCGGAAGTGGGGGAAGACGTGCGTACGACGTTCAAGAGCACGACGACGGTCGAACGGATACCCGTGGTCATCCACGCCTCCGACCCGATCACCAGAGCCGGCGCGGTCAGCCAGCTCCGGCAGCGCCCCGAGGTCGAACTCGTGGGCGAGACACGGGGCTTGGAGAGCCGCACCAACGGCGCCCGCGCCGGGGAGGCGCGCCCCGCGGAGGCGCGGAGCGGTGTCCGCACCGTCGCCGTGGTGCTCGCGGACCGGCTGGACGAGACCACGATGCTGCGGCTGCGGAGACTCGTGCGGACCGACGGCCTGAACGCCGTCCTGGTCACGGGTGTCATCCGGGAGGCCGAACTGCTCCAGGTCATCGAGTGCGGCGTCGGCGCCATCCTCTGGCGCCACGAGGCCACCGACCAGCGGCTGCTGCAGGCCGTGGTGGCCGCGGCCCGCGGCGAGGGCGATCTGCCCTCCGATCTGCTGGGCCGGCTGATCAACCAGGTCGGACGGCTCCAGCGGAACGCCGCGCAGCAGCCCGGCGGCAGCCCCGCCGGACTCGCGCCGCGCGAGATCGACATCCTCCGGCTGGTCTCCGAGGGCATGGACACCCGGGAGATCGCCGGAAAGTTGTCCTATTCCGAGCGCACCGTGAAGAACGTGCTGCACGGACTGACCACCCGGCTCCAGCTCCGCAACCGGGCGCACGCCGTCGCCTACGCGCTGCGCGAGGGGTACATCTGATCCCTCGTACGCCTGGTACGCCTCATACGCCTGGTACGCCGTCCACGCCCTGCAGGAGCCGCCGTGTGCTCTCCCGGCCGGGCGGCCGGGACACGGGGCCGGCGGTCCCGCGCCCGCCGGCCGCCCGGGCGGCGGCACGGTCCGTACGGGCAGCCGGGACTGCCCCCGCGCCGTCCCCCCGGCACGGGACGGAGGGGCCCCGGCGGCGGCAGGATGGCGCGGGGAACCGTGCGGCAGCGCGGGACAGCGGAACGGGAAGGGCCGGACAGCACGGTGATTCATGAGGTCGACCACGTTCTGAAGGGCCTCCTGCGCGGTGGTGTGTTCTCCGGTACGGATGTGGAGGTCTCCTTCGAGGCTCCGAGCCGCGACTGGGCCGCGCGCCGCAACACCCCGACGATCGACGCCTATCTGTACGACATCCGCGAGGACACCGAGCGGCGGCAGCGCGGCGCGGTCTCCGTGAAGGATGCCCAGGGCATCGTACTGAAGCGCCGTCAGCCACCCCGCTGGTTCCGGCTGTCATATCTGGTCACCGCCTGGACCAAGCGGCCGGAGGACGAACACCGGCTGCTCTCCGCCGTCATGGCCACACTGCTCCCGCACGAGGTGCTGACGCCCTCGGAGCTGACGGGTGCCCTGGCGGAGCTCGGGCTCTCCGTGCCGATCACCATCGGGGTGCCGCCGGCCGAGTCGCGCTCCCTCGCCGACATCTGGTCGGCGCTGGGCGGTGAGCTGAAGCCGTCGCTGGACGTGGTGGTCACCGCTCCCTTCCCGGCCGTGCCGGAGTACGCGGCCGGACCGCCGGTCACCGAGGGCGCGGGGGTCCGGGTACGCGGGCTGGACGGCACCCTGGACGGCTCGCCCGAACGGCACCACCGGACTCGCCACCTGCGGCAGTTGGCCGGGGGCGCCGGTACCGGTGCCGGTGTCTCCGGACCCGGGTCCGGAGGAGGGCCCGGATCACCGTCCGGTGACCGCGGGGCCGCCGGGGCGGAGGACCGCCGCAAGGGCGGAGCACGGCCCCGGTGACAGCCTTCCCCGACCTCACGGATCCCATGAACCCCGCAGAGCCCGCAGACCTTCCGGACCCAGCGGACCCAGCGGACCCAGCGGACCGTACCGGCCGCGCAGCCCGTGCGGGGCGGGCGGACGGCACGGACCGCACCGGCCTCCGGGGCGGCCGGGCGACCGGCTCCGCCGCGGCCCTGACCGCCCGGCTCACACGCCTGCGCGAACACGCCGCGGCCCTGGTGGAGCTGCGCAGCGCCGGGGACCCGACCGCGGACGACCCGCTGCGCGGCCTGTACCTCTCCCCCGACGCGATACGGCACGCACTCCGCACGGCCGGCGGCACACCCCTGGCCGGTGAGGACGGCGGCACCGGTGCCGACGCGCGCGATGACGTCGGCGGTGGTCTCGGCGGTGACGTGGGCGGTGACGTCGGCGGTGGTCTCGGCGGTGACGTCGGCGGTGACGTCGGCGGTGGTGAACAGCCGCCCGGCGCCCCCGCGCACCCGGGCGACCGGCTGCCGCGGCTGGCGGCCCGCTTCGGCCTGGCCCTGCTGGACGTACGCATCCTGCTGGCCGCGCTCGCCCCCGATGTCGACCGGACCTTCGAACCCCTCTACGGCTATCTCAACGACGACGTCGGCCGGCGCCGCGCCACCACCGGACTGGTGCTCGACCTGTGCGGCCTGCCCGCGGGCTCGGCCGCCGCCCGGGCCCGGCTCCATCCGTCCGCGCCGCTGCGCGCGAGCGGGCTGCTCCTCGTCGAGGAGGACGAACGCCCGTTCCTCTCCCGCTCGTTGCGCGTCCCCGACCGCGTCACCGCCCATCTGCTCGGCGACGACACCCCGGACGCGGCCCTCGCCGGACACGCCCGGCTGCTGCCGGCGGCGGACACGGCCGGTACCGGCGCACGGGGCGGAGGGGCCGGGGGACCCGATACCTTCACGGACCGGCTCGCCGCCCGGCTGGCCGCGGGCCCCCTGCTGGCGCATCTGCGCGAGAACCGTCCCGGCGACGGGCTCTCCTGCGCTCTCGCCGCGCTGCGGGCGGCGGGCCGGGAAGCGCTGCTGGTCACCCCGCCCCCGGCCGGCGGGACGGCGTACACGGACGGCCACCACCCCGCGGAGCACACGGCGGCGCACCCGCCCGCGCACTCCGCCGATCCGCCGCCGCTCACCGCACTGCTGCGCGAGGCCCGGCTGCGCGACTGCGCGATCGTCGTGGCTCCGCTGCCGGACGGCGAGGCGGCGGCCCCGCTGGTCCGGGGGCTCTCCGTGGGCGACGTACCGGTGCTGCTCACGGGGGCACAGCCGTACGACCCGCAGTGGTCCGGGGAGCACTCCGCGCCGCTCGCCCTCGACGCCCCCCGGCGGACGGCCGGTGCCGCCGCCGTCTGGGCCGAGGCGCTGGGCCTGGACGAGAGCGCGGGCGACGGCGGTGACGGCAGTGACGGCGGGCTCGATCTGGCCCGGGTCACCGCCGCCTACCGGCTCGGCGACGAGCAGATCCGGCGCGCCGCCGGGGCCGCGCACGGCCTGGCCGCGTTCGACGGCACCCCGCTCACCGCCGCCCACCTCCGGCTGGCCGCGCGCCAGCAGTCCGCCTCCGGTCTGGAGCGGCACGCCCGCCGCATCCGGCCCGCCGTGGACTGGGACGATCTCGTCCTCCCCGAGACCCCGCTGGAACAACTGCGCGAACTGGCCCTGCGGTCCCGGTTCCGGGACCGGGTGCTGGGCGAGTGGCGGCTGAGCGCGGGCGGCGGCCGGGGCCGCGGAGTGCTGGGCCTGTTCGCGGGCGAGTCCGGCACCGGCAAGACCCTGTCGGCCGAGGTCGTGGCCGCCGAACTGGGTCTCGACCTCTATGTCGTCCAGCTCTCCTCCGTTGTCGACAAGTACGTCGGCGAGACCGAGAAGAACCTCGAACGCATCTTCACCGAGGCCGACCGCACGGACGCGGTGCTGCTCTTCGACGAGGCCGACGCCGTGTTCGGCAAGCGCTCCGAGGTGAAGGACTCGCACGACCGCTACGCCAACATGGAGAGCGCCTATCTCCTCCAGCGGCTGGAGTCCTTCGACGGCATCGCGCTGCTGACCACCAATCTCCGGGCCAACATCGACGAGGCGTTCACCCGCCGGCTCGACCTGGTGATCGACTTTCCGTTCCCGGACGCGGAGCAGCGCCTCGCGCTGTGGCACAACAGTCTGGCGGCCGTGCCCTGCGAGGAGGGTCTCGACGCGAGGCCCTGCGCGGAGGAGTTCGAGCTGTCGGGTGGCGCGATCCGCAGCGCCGTGGTCACGGCGGCGTACGCGGCGGCGGCCCGGGGCGGGGCGGTGGGCCCGGAGGACCTGCTGGCCGGGGCGCGGCGCGAGTACCGCAAGGCGGGACGGCTGGTGCCGTCGGCCGGCAGGGGCTGGTGACCGGCCGGGCACGCAGCCACGGCGGGTGACCCCTCCGGGCCGGGGCCGCGTCCCGCCGTGGCGCGGGCCGCCACGGGCCGGCCCAAGGTGAACGGCTGTCCGGGGAACGCCTGTCCGGGAGGACGGCCGGCCCGGAGGGAGGCCGGCCGCCCGGTCCCGGTGGTTCAGGCCGGCAGCCGGCCGTTGAACTTCCAGAGCTGGTTGGTCGCGCCGTTGCAGGGCCACAGCACCGCGACGCTGCCGTCGGCCTTCTGGTGGTCGAAGATGTCGACGCACTTGCCGGAGTCCACGGCGCGCAGGGCCCGCTGCTCGTTCATCTCGAACCGCTGGGCGGGCTGCCCGTTGCAGTTGGCGATCTGGATGTCGGTGAAGTCCTCGTGCTTGCCCCAGGCCACGTCCATGCACATCCCCTGGGAGCGGAACGTGCCGTCGCTCTCCGCCTTCCAGGTCTGCCCCGCGGAGCCCTCCCGGCAGGTCTCGATGACGAGCTGGGTGCCGTCCAGGCCGTCGGTGCTGCTCAGGCACTTGCCGGAGTCGTCGCTGACGAAGGTGCCGGTGGCGGACGGTTCCTTCTTCTTCGCAGGCGCCTTCTCCTCGGACTCGGCATCACCGCCACCACCACCGCCGCCGTCTCCGCCGTCCTCGTCCTCCTGGGGCTTCTCGGGCTGCTTCGGCTCCTCCTGCTCCGGTGGCGCCGACACCGAGGGGCCGGCCGGCGCCGACGGGCTCGGGGACGGCGGTGCGAGTTCCTGGGGCTTCTCCCCGGCGGCCGCGGCCTTCTCGGTGGCGAGGGTCGTGACCTGCGGGCCGCGGGCGAACCAGATGATCGCGAAGGCGATGCCCAGCGCGAGCAGCAGACCGAAGGTGGCCATCACCCAGTGCGGGAAGACGCTGCGCTGGACGTAGGTGCCCTCGACGTTCAGCGGCTCGGTGCCCGAACGCTGGAGGGCCAGGGCGTAGGGACGGATCTCCTTCCGCCCGAACCAGGTGACCTCCTTCGGCCGCACACTCGACTTCACCCAGGCGGCGCGGCCGGGTTCGATCTGCAGACTGCTCGGGTGGATGTCGAAGCCGAGCTGGTCGCTGGGGTCGCCGCCGGTGACCGACGCGGTCAGCCGGGTGTTGCCCAGGTTGTCCACCGCGAGGACGGGGCGTCCGCGGAAGCGTCCCTTGGTGACGGGCGGCACCAGTTCGGCCCGCACCTCCGTGAACGGCGTGATGGTGAGGTTGCCCTCCACCACCGTGGCCGCCTCCGGATGCTCCGTCGGCACGATCTGCACACCGTACGGATTGGGTCCGGCGGTCGCGTCGGGCGACCGCGGCGGCGAGAACCGCAGCTCGACCGTCCCCGTCTGCCCCGGATACACCTTCAGGGCGGCCGGGTCGGCGCGCACCCACAGGGCCGGGTCGCCCACCGGGACGACGCGGTACTCGTCCACCACGTCGCCGGTGTTCCGGATCCGCAGCCGCACCGTCGTGGTGCCGCCGGGGTCAACGGTCGTCGAAGCCGGCTCAAGAGAAGTCCACATACTCACGCGCCCGACGCTAGCCATCCCCGCCGGAGCCGGTCACCAGGAGACGAGGCAGGACCGATGCCCCAACGGGCGCCGCGCGGCTGCCTCTTCGGCACGGCGCGGGCCCGCGGCCGGGAGGGGGACGGCCCGGCCGGCGCCACCGGCGGGCGGCGGGCGGGCGGAGGGCTGTACGGAAGGGCCGGGGACACTGCCCTCGGACAGGGCCTGCCGGACAGCCTCTCCTCCGCCCGGAGGGGGCATGACTTGACTGTCCGGGCCGGGGTGTAACGGACGACCCGCGGGCGTGCACCGGTCCGTCCGCCGGTTCCCGCGTCCCGCCCTCCGCACGGCGGCCTGTCCCGTACCCGCGGCGGGGGCGGCACCGGCGCGGCACCGCCGGCCGGGCGGCGGCCCCGGCGGGGACCCGCTGCGGCGGGCCCCCCGGTTGGCGTGCGCCCCCTGCCCGTACGGGCAGCCGCCGTGCCCCCGGCCGGGTACCCGTGACCGTTTCCGCCGGGGGCGGGCTCGGTGAGGCTGGCGGCGTCACATCGCGTACTCCGAGGAGAGCCCAGCATGCCGTCGTATCTGTCACCGGGCGTCTACGTGGAGGAGGTGGCCAGTGGCTCTCGTCCCATCGAGGGGGTGGGCACCTCCGTGGCGGCCTTCGTCGGCCTCGCTCCGGAGGGGCCGCTCAACGAACCGACGCTGGTGACCAACTGGACGCAGTACGTGGCGGCCTTCGGTGACTTCACCGACGGGTACTTCCTCGCCCACTCCGTCTACGGCTTCTTCAACAACGGCGGCAGCGCCGCCTATGTCGTCCGCGTCGGCGGAGTGCCCGGCGGGGAGTCCGGTACGGCCGGCACGGGCGGCACCCGTAACGGGAGCGGGAGGGACGCGGCCGGCGACGGTCCGGCGGCCCTGCCCGCCGGTGAGCCGCGCCAGCTCGGCAAGTTCAGGGTGGCCGCGATCGCCCCCGGTGAGAGCGGCGCCGGGCTGAGCGTCGAGGTCGCCGACCCGGAGGGCGAGGGGCCCGCCGAGCGCTTCCGGCTGATCGTCAAGGACGGCGACCGGGCCGTCGAGACCTTCGACGTCACGGCGAACAAGAAGAGCGGCCGCACCTACGTCGTCAGCCAGGTGCGGGAACGGTCCCGGCTGATCACCGTGGAGGAGGCCGCGCCCGCCGCGCAGCTGGCGCGTCCCGAGAACCAGACGGTGGCGCTGCCCGCCCCGGCCGGCGCCGTGGCGCCCCGGGGAGCCGACCGCGGCGGTGTGGCTCCGGCGGGCAACGGCCAGGCCGGACCGGGCGAGTACCTCGGTGACTCCGCCGACCGCACCGGCTTCGGCGGTCTGGAGGCCGTGGACGAGATCTCCATGGTCGCCGTCCCCGACCTGATGGCGGCCTACCAGCGCGGCGCCATCGACCTGGAGGCGGTCAAGGCCGTCCAGCTCGGGCTCATCGCACACTGCGAACTGATGGGCGACCGCGTCGCCGTCATCGACCCGCCGCCGGGGCTCAACGCCCGCGAGGTCCGGGTCTGGCGCCAGGAGACCGCGGGCTACGACTCCAAGTACGCGGCGCTCTACTACCCCTGGATCAAGGTCTTCGACCCGTCCTCCGGCCAGCCGCGGCTCGTTCCGCCGAGCGGCCATGTGGCGGGCATCTGGGCCCGCAACGACTCCGAGCGCGGCGTGCACAAGGCGCCCGCCAACGAGGTGGTGCGCGGCGCCGTCGACCTGGAGCTGCAGATCACCCGCGGCGAGCAGGACCTGCTGAACCCCGTCGGCGTCAACTGCATCCGGGCCTTCCCCGGCCGCGGCATCCGCGTCTGGGGCGCCCGCACCCTCTCCTCCGACCCGGCCTGGCGCTACCTCAACGTCCGCCGGTACTTCAACTACCTGGAGGAGTCGATCCTGATCGGCACCCAGTGGGTGGTGTTCGAGCCCAACGACCACGCGCTGTGGGCCCGGATCCGGCGGAACGTCTCGGCGTTCCTCGTCAACGAGTGGCGCAGCGGCGCCCTGTTCGGCGCCCGGCCGGAGGACGCGTACTACGTCAAGTGCGACGAGGAGACCAACCCCTCGGAGTCGGTGGACCTCGGGCGGGTCATCTGCGAGATCGGCGTCTCACCGGTGAAGCCGGCCGAGTTCGTGATCTTCCGGCTGGCGCAGTTCTCCGACGGCGGCGGCCAGCTGGACGAGTGACCCGCGCCCAGCGCCGGGGCGGCACGCGCCGACAGGCCTCACCGTCTGTCAGCCGTCGCCCGCCGGCCGCCGGCCCGCTCTCCGTCAGTCAACAGTCATCAGCCGTCATGCCTCCCCGGCCAGCGGGGGGTTCACGGGCAGTCCGCCGCGTCGCGTACCGGCGGAACGAGTAGAAGGACCACAGCTCCATGAGTCTGCAGCCAGGTGACGCCCTCACCTCACACAATTTCGGCATCCAGATCGACGGCGTCATGGTCGAGTTCCTCCAGGAGGTCAGCGGTCTGACCCGGGAGCAGGACGTCATCGAGTACATGCAGGTGTCCGACCAGGGCAAGCCGGTCACAAAGAAGATGCCGGGCGTCGCCAAGGCGGGCGAGGTCACGGTCGTGCGCGGCGCGACCCAGTCGTCCGTCTTCAGCGAGTGGATCGACACCTCCATGGCGGGCACGATGAACTCGGCCCGCAAGAACGCCACGATCGTGGTGATGGACTACGAGAACAACCCGGTCAAGCGGTACAACCTGCGCCAGGCGTGGGCCCGCAAGGTGGACACCAGCACGGTCAAGGCCGGCGAGGCCTCCGCGCTCACCGAGACCGTGACCATCACCTACGAAGAACTGGTCATGGACTGATGCGCCGTTCCGTCAGCGGGTTGGCCGCGCCCTCGGTTCCCGACGCGCTGAGCAGCGAGGAGCGGGCGGCCATCGGCACCGGCCCGGCCCCGCCACCCGCGCGGCAGCAGCGGCGTCAGCTGCAGACCGAGTTCGAGTTCGAACTGCCGCGCGGCTACGTGGACGACGCGGGCGCGGTGCACCGGCACGGCGTGATGCGGCTGGCGACCGCCCGCGACGAGCTGGTCCCGCTGCGGGACGTACGGGTCCAGGAGAACCCGGCCTATCTGTCGGTGGTGCTGCTCAGCCGGGTCATCACCCGGCTGGGCACGCTGCCGGCGGTGCACGACGGGATCGTGGAGCAGCTGTTCGCCTCCGACCTGGCCTTTCTGCAGGACTTCTACCGCCAGGTCAACGCCGAGGGGCACACCCGCGCCGGGGTGACCTGCCCGCACTGCGAGCAGCCGTTCGAGGTCGAGCTCGGCGGGAGCCGCCTGGGGGAATCGTGACGTACGCGACCGACCGTATCCATGAGGAGGTCGCGTACATCGCCTACCACTTCCACTGGACGCTGGACGACATTCTGGATCTGGAGCACGGCGACCGGCGGGCCTACGCCCGGCGGATCGCGGAACTCGTCACGCGCGCCGGCGCGGAGGGGTGAGGGGGAACGGTGGGAATCCTGGACCGGCTGCGGGGGCGCGGTGCCGGCGGTCCCGGTGACCGCGCGGGCGCCGGAGCCGACGCGGGCGCCGGGTCCGGCGCGGGGGCGCCGTCGTCCGCCCCGGCGTCGTCCGCCGCTTCTCCCGCCGCGCCGTCTTCCCCCGCCGGGCCGTCCTCGCTGCCGGCTTCCGCCGGTCCGGCGGCGGCTTCGGCTTCCGGGGTGCCGGGAGGGGGACCCGACACGGCTTCCGGCACCCCGGGACACGGGGCCGCGGCCCCGGCCGGTCATCCGGGCGGTGGAGCGCACCACCCGGGTGACCGGTCCGCGCTGCCACCGATCCAGCGGACGACCGCCCACGGCGGGCCGGTGGCGTCCACGGACTTCGGCCGCGCCCTGCGGACCTGGCAGAACCCCTCCTTCTCCGGGCCGGGCCTCTCGCACGCCGTCCTCGACGACGCGCCGACGGGGATCATCCACGGCCTGCTCAGCAGCCGCGGGCCGGACGGCTCCGCCCCGGCCGCACCGGCCGCACCGGCCGCCTCCACCGGGCCTGCCGCCGCGGCCGCTCCGGGCCCGCCCGGGAAGGCCGCAGCACCGCGTACGGACGGCACGGTGGCGCCCGCTCCCGGGCGGGCCGTTCAGCGTGCCGTGGCGGCGGCACGGCCGACCGGGCCCGCCGTGGCCCCGGTCCGTACGTCCTCCGGCACGGACCGGCCCCGGGCCGCGCTGACGACCGCCGCACGCGGTGCCGCCGCCCCGGCCACCGGTCTGCGCGCGCTGCCGGTGGCTGCCCGGTCCGGCTCCGCGTCCGCGTCCGCCTCTGCGTCCGCCTCTGCGTCTGCGGGGGAATCCGCGGGGGAATCCGGGCGGCAGGGGCCGAACAGCCGAGCGAGGGGCGGGACTTCTCCTTCCACCGCGGCCTCTCCGGCTTCGGCGCCTTCCGCTGCTTCGTCCTTCCCGTCCGCCGCCCCGGTGACCGTTCACCGCTCCGCGGGCGAGGGGATGCGGGGCGGCCCCGGCGCTCCTCCCGGCCCTTCCGCCCCTCCCACGCCTTCCGCGCCCCGGCCCTCCTCCGGGCCGCCGCCCGCCCGCCGTTCCGGCGAGGCCGCGCGCGGACGGCCGCTGCTCGGCGCCCCGGTGCCGGGCCCGCCTCCCGGCGCCGTGCCGCTGACCGGTCCCGCGACCGGTGACGGCACCCCGGTGCAGCGTGCCGCCGCTCCGGACTCCCCCGCCACGCGGCCCGGTTCCACGACGGGACCGGTCCGGGGCGGCAGCGGCCCGGCCGCCACGGACACGGCCGGACAGCGCTCCGGCGCGGCCGGCGGTACGGGCCCGGCGGCCACCACAGCGCCTGCCGCCGGCTCCTCCCCCGCGACGGGTGACGGGTCCGGTGCGAACCCGGGGCCGAGTTCGGGCTCGGGATCGGGGTCGGGATCGGGGTCGGGATCGAGGCCGGGGTCAGGTAGCGCACCGGCCGGGCCCGACCCCGCCGCCGCGGCGGGTTCCGGTCCCGCCTCGCCCTCCGCGGCCCGCCCCGCGCCTGCCGTCCGCCCGGCGCCGCCTCCGGTCCGGCCGCTGGCCACGGCCCGGCCGCTCCGGCTCGCCGGGGGCGGCCCGGCCGGGCTGCCCGCCGTCCAGCGTTCCGCCACGGCACCGGCCGTCCGGATGCGCCGCCTCGACCCCGCGCCCGCGTACCGGACCTCACGGGACGCGTCCCCGGACGGCCGGACCCCCGGCCCCGCCGGGCCGGCCGCGACCACGACAACCGGCGCCCCGCACGGGGGCGTCGGGCCGGGCCTGCCCGTCCAGCGCTCGTCCGCGCAGTCCACGGCGCCCGGAACCTCCGGTCCCGCTCCGGCGGCGCGGGAAGCCGGATCCCGGGCCGGGGACACCGGCGACGGCGCCACCCCGGCACCGGACTCCCCCGGCCGCCGGGGAAGCCGAGGCGTCGGCGCACGGCTCCGCGAGGCCCTCGGCCGGCGCGGCGGCGCGGCGGCGGGTGGGGCGGATTCCCCGGCAGCGGCTCCGTCCCGCACCTCCGGCGCCGCACCGGGAACGGCCACGGCCGTGCAGCGCCGTCCCCGCGCCCACACGTCTCCGCCGTCCGCGACCGCCACGGAGCGGCCGGGCGGTGCGGACCGCGGTGCGACGGAACGGGCCCGGCGGTCCGCTTCCGCCGCCCCGGCCGCCGTACCCGGCCACCGGGCGCCCTCGGAGCGGGCCGGCGACCCCGGCCCCGGTCGCGTCCCGCCGCCGCCCCCTGGCGCGCGGGGCGCGACCGCCCCCTCCTCGGAGCAGCGGACGGGTCCGGCGCCGCGGCCCGGCCCCGGGACGCCTCTCGGGACGACGGGACACTCCCGTGCGGGCGACCGGGCCGCCCGGCCCGCACAGCCCGGCGGCGGCCCGGTCACCGCGCGGACGCCCGCGCCGACGGGGGCGGCGGAGACGGCGGGCACGGTACACGCGGAGGCGGGGTCCGCGACCGTCCAGCGGTCCGCCACCGCGTCCGGCTCCGGACGGTCCGGCGCTCCGGGGAGCGGGCAGCGGCCCGGTTCCCCCGGTGCTCCCGGCGCGAAGGCGGGCGATGGCCCCGTCCGTCCGGTCGCAGGGCGGGTGTCCCGGGGAGACGCCTCACAGGGCGCGACTCCCTCGAACTCCGCTTCGCCGAACGCTCTTTCGGCAGGACAGCGGGACGGCAGTGGGCGGCGCCGGGCGTCCGTCCGCCCGGCACGGCCGGCCGGTGCGGATGCGCCGGGCGCGGGAGAGGCCGCGCCGCGCGCCGCCGCCCCGTCGCCCGCTGCCGGGCGGCGGACGGGTGACTCCGCCGCTCCGGCTGCCGGACAGACGCAGACGCCGGTGCAGCGCACGGCTGTCGCCGGACCCACCCCTCGTCCGTTCGCCCAGGGGGGAACACCTGTGCCCGCCCCGGGCACGGACGCGGCATCCGCATCCGCACCTGCATCCGCATCCGCTGGCGGTTCGCCGTCACCCGGCGGGGCACACGCCCCGCTCACCGCTCCGGCCGTCCCCGCGAGCGCGCCGGGACCGGAGGCGCTCCCCGTCCAGCGGCTGATCTCCGCCCCGGACGCGGCCGGAGCTTCCCCGGGCGGCCCGGGCGGCGCACCGTCGCCCGGGCCGCCCGCGCCCCTCGCGGCCCCCGCGCCCGCGCCTGCGCCGCAGGCAACCCGGTCCCCGGGCACACCCGGCGGGCGGGGCACCCGGAGCGGTGCCACGCCGACGGCCGCGGGAACACCTGTCCAGCGTCTGTCCGCCGCTCCGGACGCACCGGGCACTCCGGGGCCCGCCCCGTCCGCCTCCGCCCCCGCGATGCCCGACACTGCCGCCCCCGTGCAGCGGCTCGTCGCCCCCGTTTCCCGGCCGGACACGGCCGGCGCCGCGACGCCCGTGGCCGGCCTCGGCGGGCCGCTTCCCCGCTCCGCCTCCCGTACCGGCACGGCTCCGGCCCCCGGTTCCGCACGGCGCGGCCCGGGCGGGGCGCGGACCGTTCCGGGACCGGCTCCTGGGGCCGGTGTCCCCGTGGTGCAGCGCGCGGGGCTCGCCGCGCCGGTCCGCACGGTGCCCGGCGGCCCGCCCCTCGCGCCCGGCCCGGTACGGCACGCAACCGGACGGCACGGTGACGGGCCCGGCGCCGGCGGGCCGCGTCCCGGTGTGCCGCTCACCGCGGCCGCGGCCGCTCCTCTCGTCCCGCTGCCGATCCAGCGCGCCGCCACCGCCGGTGCTCCGGACCCGTCACCGGCCGGTCCGGAGACGGGGCAGCGGCAGCCGCCGGGCGTCACCACCGTGCAGCGCGCGCCCGCCGCGACGGCGGCGTCCCGGACACCACGACCGCCGTCACCCGCCAAGGCGGGACCGCAGGGCGGCCGGGGCCCCGGCCAGGGGTTCACCCCGGAGTCATTGACGAAGGACCAACTCGACCAGCTCGCGGGACTGTTGCTGGCACCACTGCTGCGGCGGCTCCGCAAGGACAAGGAGAAGAAGGACACGCTGGCCCGTCTGCTCTTCCACCCGACCATGCGGCTGCTGAGGGAGAACAGCCGGCTGGACGAGCTCGCCCGGGTGCTGCTCGGCCCGCTCTCCCGGCTGCTCCGTGCCGAACTCCGCCAGGAGCGCGAGCGGATCGGCAGGCTCCGCGACGTGCGCCGCTGACCCCGCACCACGGCCCCGGACGGCCCCGGCCGCCACGGAACGCCCCACCGCCGGACCCGCCGCAAATCCGCACGGCACCGACCGCCCCGCACGCACCATCCCGCACAGCCACCGTCCAGCACAGCCACCGTCCAGCACCGCACAGCACCGCCCGCACCGAAGCCCAGCGCCGCACCGCGACCCCACCGCCCGGCCCCCGGGCCCCCGACGACAGAAACCGGAAGGTCGACCCATGAGCACCGAGGATCCCGGCTCCAGCCTCTACTTCACGCTGTCCATCGACGGCCAGAGCCTGGGCTCGTTCAACGGGTGCGAAGGGCTCGCCTCCACCGTGGAGGTCGAACAGCGCCACGAGGGCGGGAACAACGACTTCGTCTGGCAGCTCCCCACCCGGGTCGTGTTCTCGAACATCCGGCTGACCCGTCCCCTCACCCCCGACACGACGCGCGTCGCCGCCTGGATCTCCGAGGTCGCCACCGGTGTCACCCGCCCCACCGCGCAGATCTCCGCCCTCCGTGCGGACGGCTCGCTCGTCGCCCGCTGGGGCCTGGTCGACGTGCTGCCGGTCAGCTGGACCGGCCCGACGCTGGACCCCGAGAACCCGAGCGTGGCCACCGAGGTCCTGGAGATCGCCCACCACGGCTTCACCGACGCCGGAGCGGCGTGATGGCCGGCCGGAAGAACGGCCCGGCCCTCGGCAAGAGCGGGGGGAAGGGCGGCGGCATGAGCGGGGCGGGCCAGAGCCTCGTCCGGGCCACCCTGCGCGTCCATCAGCCGCCGACCGGGAAGAGCAACTCCCCCGGTGCGCTGATCAAGGAACTGGAGTTCCAGTTCAACCCCTCCGAGCTGTCGCTGAGCCGCCGCTCCACCTGGAAGAGCACCGCGGCGGCAGCGGTCCGCGACGCGCCGCCACCGGAGTTCATCGGTCCGGAGCCGCGCTCGCTGGACGTGGAGGTGTTCCTCGACCGCTCCGACGACCCGGGCTCGAACGATGTGCAGAAAGCCTGTGAACTGCTGCTCTCCTGCTGCGAGGTGACGGAGGCCAGCATCGCCGCCAAGCGGCCGTCCACGCCCTGGGTGAAGTTCCAGTGGGGCAGCTTCTCCACGGTCAGCTTCAACGCCTACGTCAGCTCGGCCGACGTCGAGTACACGCTCTTCAGCGCCACCGGGCTGCCGATGCGCGCCACCTGCCGGCTCCACCTGGAGGAGATCCCCAGCGGCAAGCCGGGCCAGAATCCGACCTCCGGCGCGCTGACCACCCGGCGCGTGCACCGCGTGGTGGCCGGCGACTCGCTTCCCTCGCTGGCCTTCCGCGAGTACGGGGACGCCACCGTCTGGCGCCTCATCGCGGAGGCCAACGGCATCGACGACCCGTCACGGCTGCCGCCCGGCCGGGAGTTGCTGCTCCCGGCGCCCGAGGAGGTGGGTGCGTGACCGGCACCGCGGCGCCCCGCACCGGGGCCCCGGGCAGCGGGCGGGCACCATGCGGCCGGATCCGTAACGGGACGGGACGGCCCGCGGCCCGCGCCCGGACCGGCATCCGCACCCGGGCCCACACCCGCACTCCCTAGCACGGCAGTACGAGAACACCGCACACCGCACCACCGCACACCGCAGGGCGAGAACACCGCAGGACGAGAAGGAAACAAAGGTCACCGACGTGCCAGAGGCAACCCGCTCCCATGTGCTGGAAGTCAGCATCAACGGCGCCGTGCTGCGCGGCGACGACGCCCTGCTGCTCATCGAGGGCTGGGTGGACTTCGCCGCCGGGGTGCCGGGCGCCTTCCAGCTGACCTTCCGCGACGAGGACCGCGAGGCGCTGCAGCTCGTCAACGCCGAGATCGGTGCCCCCGTGGTGCTGACCGCCGTCTCCGGCCCGCAGCGCACCAAGCTGCTCACCGGGGAGGTCACCGGTCTGGAGACCGACTACGACGGCCAGGGCAGCTTCAGCATCGTGCGCGGCTACGACGCGGGCCACCGGCTGCTGCGGAAGAAGCGGGTGGCCGGCTACCGGGGCATGAGCGCGGCCCTCATCGCGCGGCAGTTGCTCCAGGAGGCCGGGGTGGCGGCCGGGAAGATCGGCCCGACGCCGGGCACCTACCCGTACATCACCCAGGCCGGCGTCTCCGACTGGGACTTCCTCTGCCGGCTCGCGGACGAGAACAACGTGGTCATGTCGGTGGACGCCGAGGGGAAGTTCCAGTTCGCGCCGGCCAAGCGGGCCTCCGGCGCGCCCGCCGCCAGTTCCCCGCTCTCCCCGACCGACAACCCGCTGGAGCTCCGCGGCGGCCAGGAGGTGAAGCGGTGCCGCTCCACGGTCACCGCCTCCGACCAGGTGGCGCGGGTGGAGGTGCGCGGCTGGGACGTCTCGGCCAAGAACGCCCTCACCGCCAAGTCGCCCGCCGGGGCCGCCAACAAGGGCGCCCTGATCGGCACCACGCCGGGCAGGGCCCTCGCGGGCTTCAAGCCGGTCCAGAAGTTCGAACTGGCCCGCACCGACACCCCGTTCGACAACCAGCGCCAGGTGACCCAGGCCGCGAAGGCGCTCGCGGACGATGTCACCGGTGCCTTCGCCGAGGTCGAGGTCTGCGTGCACGGCGAGCCCAAGCTGCGTCCGGGCGTCGCCGTCACGCTCACCGATGTCGGCAAGCCCTTCGAGGGCAAGTACACCGTCACCGGCGCCCGCCACCTCTACGCCGCCGGCTCCGGCTACGAGACCTGGGTGACTGTCACCGGCCGCCAGTGGCGCTCGTTCTACGGCCTGGCCTCCGGCGGCGGCGACGGCTACGGGGGACGGCTGCCGAGCGTCGCCAACGCTCTGGTCACCGATGTGCAGGACCCGCTGCGCCAGGGCCGGGTCAAACTGAAGTTCCCCTGGCTGGACGACAAGTACATCAGCGACTGGACCCGCACCGTGCAGTACGGCGGCACCCAGGGCGGCGGGCTGATCACCCCGAGCGTCAACGACGAGGTGCTGGTGGCGTTCGACCGCGGCGCGCTCGACCATCCGTACGTCATCGGCAGCCTCTACAACGGCCGGGACAAGCCCAGCCGCGGCGATGTCCAGTACTACGACAAGCTGGGCCGGGTCGTCCGCCGCACCCTGGCCGACCGCTCCAACAACCGCCTGGACCTGCTGGACCAGCCGACGATGCGCCGCAAGCGCGGCGTCCGGCTGAGCACCGGCGACGAGAAGCTGACGGTGCACCTCGACCGGACGAAGACCGAGATCACCGTGGACAGCAAGGGCGCGGTCTCCATCACCGGGGGCACCGACGTCACCATCAAGGCCGGCCGGGCCCTCAGCATCCAGGCGGGCGGGCCGATCTCGATGCGGAGCGGCGCGGCCATCACCATGACGGCCGCGACCCGCGTCCAGACCACCGCCCCCTCCGTCGGCCTCACCGGCTCGACGGCGGTGAGCATCGGCGGCGCCGCCCTGGATGTGAAGTCCTCGCTGGTGAACGTGGTCTCCGGCGCGGTGAACGTGGTGTCGGCCGCGGCGCTCAGCCTCCAGGCCACCGCCGCGGTGTCGATCCGGGGCGCCACGATCCCGCTGACCGGCGTCGTCATGGTCAACAACAAGCCCCTCCCCTTCTGACCGCCCGTGTCCCCGGCCTCCGCCCGCCTCCGTTCCCTGCCCGTACCCGTCCGTCCCGTCCGCGCCCGCCCCGACCCCGTCCGTCCCATGACCGCTGGAGCCCCGCTCATGCATCCGACCGCACCGACCGCACCGCAGCACCGCACCGGCCCCGGAAGGGCGGCCCGCCATGGCTGAGCAGTTCGTCGGTTCCGGCTGGGCGTTCCCGATGCGCATCGGCCCGTCCGGGGGCATCGCCCTGGTCAGCGGGGAACGCGAGATCGAGGAGGCCATCCGGCTGGTGCTGGCCACCGCGCCCGGTGAGCGGCCCATGCGGCCGGAGTACGGCTGCGCCATCCACGACCTCGTCTTCGCACCCGTCAACGAGTCGACGGCGGGCCGCATCCAGAGCGAGGTGCGCTCCAGCCTCGACCGCTGGGAGCCGCGCATCGAGGTGGACGAGGTGGAGGTGACGGCGGGCGAGCCGGCCGTGCTCTACATCGACGTCCGCTACCGCGTCCGCGGCACCAACAACCCGCGCAGCCTCGTCTTCCCGTTCTATGTGATCCCCTCCCACGACGAGCCGACCTCCGCCTCCGCCGAGGACGGCGGACCGGCCACCGAAAGCGACCGCTGATGGCCCTGCCCTCCCCCAACCTCGACGACCGCCGCTTCCAGCAGTTCGTCGACGACGCCAAGCGCTACATCCAGCAGCGCGCCCCGGAGTGGACCGACCACAACGTGTCCGACCCGGGCGTGACGCTGGTGGAGACGGTCGCGCACATGGCCGACCAGATCGTGTACCGGCTCAACCGGGTGCCGGAGAAGAACTATCTGGCGTTCCTCGACCTCCTCGGCATCACGCTCTTCCCGCCCTCCGCCGCCCGCGCGGACATCACCTTCTGGCTCTCCGCGCCCCAGCCCCAGCCGGTTCTGCTGCCCGCCGGCACGGAGGTGGCCACCGAGCGCACCGAGACCGAGGAGGCCGTCGTCTTCGCCACCGAGGACGACCTCAACGTGCTGCCCTGCTCGCTGCGGCACGTCGTGGTGCAGCCCGGCGGGGAGACGGCCACCGACCGGACCCACGACGTGGCCGAGGGCAAGGACATCACCTGCTTCGCGGACGCGCCGCGCGCCGGCGACGCCATGCTGTTCGGGCTCAGCGCCGCCGTGCCGCACTGCGCGGTCGTGCTCGAACTCGGCAGCCGTGTCGACGGTGTCGGCGTCGACCCGCGGCAGCCGCCGCTGGCCTGGGAGGCGTGGACGGCCGACGGCTGGGCGCCCTGCGAGCCGGAGGAGGACACCACCGGCGGCCTCAACCGCCCGGGCGAGGTGATCCTGCACATCCCCGGCGGGCACATCCTCTCCCGCACCGGCCGGCACGAGGCGGGCTGGCTGCGCTGCCGGGTCACCGAACCCGCCGACGGCCAGCCCTTCTACACCACCTCCCCGACCCTGCGGTCCGCCGACGCCTTCACCATCGGCGGCACCACCCGCGCCGTGCACGCCGAAGTGATCACGGACGAGGCGCTCGGCGAGGCCACCGGCCTGCCCGGGCAGCGGCTGCGGCTGGCCCGCCCGCCGGTGGTCGCCGACGACCCGCCGCTGCGTCTCCAGGTCGCCGAGGACGACGGCTGGTCCGACTGGGAGGTCGTGTCGCACCTGGCCGCCTCCGGCCCGGACGAGCGGCATGTGACGCTCGACCCGGCCACCGGGGAGATCGCCTTCGGCCCCTCCGTCCGCGAACCCGACGGCACCCTGCGCCAGTACGGTGCCGTGCCGCGCAAGGGCGCCGTCATCCGCGCCCGCCGCTACCGCACCGGCGGGGGCCGGTCCGGCAACGTCGCCCGCGGCACCATCCAGGTGCTGCGCAGCTCGGTGCCGTACGTCACGCGGGTGGAGAACCGCGAGGCGGCGAGCGGCGGCGTGGACGGCGAGACGGTCGAGGAGGCCAAGGTCCGCGCGCCCGTCACGCTGCGCGCCCAGGACCGGGCCGTCACCCTGCGGGATTACGAGCAGCTGGCCCGCCGCGCCGCTCCGGAGACCGCGCGCATCACCTGCCTGGAGGCGGACCCGGAGGAGCACGGGGCGTACGCGGTGCGGGTGCTGGTCGTCCCCGACGCCGTACCCGACCGGGGCGGGCGGCTCCGTTTTGAGCAACTGGTGCCCGCCGACGACCTGCTGGAGCGGATCACCCGCTATCTGGACGAGCGGCGCCTCATCGGCACCCGGCTCGCCGTGGGCCCGCCCTACTACCAGGGCGTCACGGTCGTCTCCACGCTGCACGCCTTCCGGGGCGTCGACCACGACAAGGTGCGGCAGCAGGCGCTGGACGCCCTGTACCGGCATCTGGACCCGCTGGTCGGCGGCGCGCACGGCAAGGGCTGGCGGTTCGGCCACCCGGTACAGGCCGGAGAGGTCTTCGCGGTCCTCCAGCGCGTCCCCGGGGTCGAACTCGTGGACGAGGTGCGGCTCTACCCGGCCGACCCGCTGACCGGCAAGCGCGGTGACGCCACCGACCGCATCGACCTCGAACGGCCCGCGCTGGTCTTCTCGTTCGACCACCGCGTCCGCGTGATCGGGGGCTGATCGCGGTGCGCGGATCGATCGACGGACTGGGCAGCGCACAGCCGCTGGGCCTGATGCTGCCGGCGCTCTTCGCCGACGACGAGCTGGCGCAGCGCTTCACAGCCGGCCTGGACGAGGTGCTGGCCCCCTTCCTCAACGTCCTGGACTGCCTGGAGGCGTACTTCGACCCGTCGCTGGCCCCCCTGGACTTCACCACCTGGCTGGGCGGCTGGGTGGGCGCGGAGACGGAGCAGGACACCGCCGCCGGCGCCCCCTCCGGCGGGCCGCCACCGGTGCCCGCACCGGCGCGCGGTGCCGGTGCGGGCACCGGTGCGGACGTGCCCGCGGAGCCCCCGCTCGACGGCCCGGCGGAGGCGCGGCTGCGCGAGGCCGTGGCCGTCGCCGCCACCCTGCACCGCCTGCGCGGCACCCGGCGCGGACTGGCCACGGCGGTCCGGCTGGTGTTCGGCGTGGAGCCCGAGATCACCGAGAGCGGCGCGGCGAGCTGGGCGGAGCGCCCCCTGGGCGCCGTCCCCGGCGAGCGCCGCCCGCGTCTGCACGTGTCGATCCGGCTCCCCGAGCCGGACCCCGGGGCCGAGCCCCGCCTCGACGAACTGGTCGCGGCGGCCCGCCCCGCCCATATGCCCTACACGGTCACGGTGACCGTCGCAGAGAGGACAACCCGAACGTGAACAGGGACAGCCGAACGGAGGACCGCGGCACCGGACGGCCCGACGCCTGCGCCGAGTGCGGTACGCAGGCGGAACCGGGACAGCCCTTCTGCGAGGGATGCGGAGCGGTCCTGGACTGGAGCCCGGGCGGCGGCACGGGCGGTACGGGCCGGGGCGGTACGGGCCGGGCCGGAACGGCCGGCAGCGGTTCCGCGGCGAGCGGCACGGCCGGCAGCGGTACGGCGCGGAGCGGGGCCGCGGGCGGCGGGACCCGGGACGGCGGAGCCGTGAGCGGCCCGCCGGGAGGAAGTCCTGGCAGGAGTCCGGGCGGGAGCCCGGGCGCGGGTTCCGGAGGCCCGCCCGGTGGGAGCCCCGGGGGCGGTGCCGCCCCCGCCGGGGGCCGTCCGGCCGCACCGGGCCACCGCCCCGCAGCACCTCCACCAACCCCCGCCGCGCGGGAAGCGGTCACCGCCGCCGGGGGAACGAGCCACGCGCCGGAGCCCTCGGAGTACCCGGAGTCCCCGGAGAGCCCGGGCGGGGCCGGCACGGGTGTCCGCGCACCGCACACGGCCGCCGCCGGAGCCGCGTCCGGCGGCACCGGGGGCGGAGCCGGGTACCCCGGTGCCGGAGACGGTGCCGGTGCCGCGCAGGGCCCCTCCGAGGACGAGCCCACGGTCCGCAACGACGTCGTCCGGGCGGACGCCCCGCAGCCCCCCGCGTACCCGGCCCAGCCGCCCACCGCGCACACCGAGCACACCGCGCACACCGCCCCGGCCGGCGCCCCGCATACGGCGGGAGGCCCCGCCGCCCCGCGCCCCGCCCCCGCGCACCCCGCCGGCGCCCCCGGCGCCGTACCGCACGGCGGTGGCGCGGGTGCCCCGGGTCCGCACCGGGGCGGGCAGCCCGGCGGGCCCCGGAGCGCACCACCCGCCGAGCGCGCCCCCGGCCCCGCCGGGCACGCCCCCGCCTCCCCGCCCCGGGACGGCCACCGCGCACCGGAGCCGCCCACCCGCCGCGGCCCGACCGTGCCCGCCCCGCGCGGCACCACGGAACGCCCGCCGCGGGACGACGACGCCGCGGCCCGGGCCCGCGCCCTGGTCGTCCCCGTGGCGGAGCCGGGGCCGCGGGCCCCCGCCGCGCCGGATCCCGTCGCGCCCGTCCTTCCGGGTCGCCCCAATACCGCCCGCCCGCAGGTGCGCAGGCCGGCCGGCGAAGTGGAGGAGTCCGGCGCCGTCTGCCCCTGGTGCTCCACCGGCAATCGGCCCGACCGCCACTTCTGCCGCCGCTGTGCCATGTCGCTGGCGGACGAGCCCGACGGCCCGGGCGGCCGCCGCCCCTGGTGGCGGCGGCTGTTCGCAGGACGGAACGAGGTGCGGTGGGCCGGTGAGCGGCCGCGCCTGCGCCGGGGGCAGGCCTGGCTGCTGCCCCTGATCGGCTGGGGCCTGGTGGCGGCGCTCGTGATCACGGCGGTCTTCATGGCCCCGGCCGCGATCCAGGCGGTGAAGGACCACTTCGCCAAGCGGGCGCCCGTCTCCCCGGACACCTACGCCGCCTCCCGCTCCTACGCCGACAACGGCCCGGAGCTGGCGTTCGACAAGTTTTCCAACACCTTCTGGGGCCCGGGCATCACCGGCGACGGCGCGGGCGAGTGGATCGAGGCGCGCTTCGGCCAGCCCGTCGACACGCTGGACGTGCTGATCACCCCCGGGGTCTCGGCGCGTTCGAACGAACTGGCCAAGAGCGCCCGGCCGAGCCGTGTGGAGGCGCTGATCACCACCGCGGACGGCAAGAAGGAGACCCGGACGCTCACCCTGGACCAGGACGCCCGGCAGCAGCGCCCGCTCCGGGCCCGGGACGTGGTCTCCGTGCGGTTCACGGTGGTGTCCTCGTTCGGGGCCGGGGCCGACAAGCAGGTGGCGATCGCCGAGATCGAGTTCTTCGGCCCCTCGGGGGCGTACTCCCGCCGCTGAGCGGAGCCCGGCGGGACGGGCCGGCCGGCGGCGGGACGGTCAGCCGGCCCGGCCGCCCGCCGGGCCGTCCCGCCGGCCCCGTCCGCCCCGGAATTCACCCGGGCGGCGGGAACCGTCTCCGTCCCGCACCCGTTGCACAGACGGGCAAAGAAATCGTCAAGGGGCGCGGCCCGCGCCGGATTGAGCAGGGGATTCCATGGGTGTCAGCCTCTCCAAGGGCGGCAATGTCTCACTGAGCAAGGAGGCACCGGGTCTGACCGCGGTCACCGTCGGGCTGGGCTGGGACGTCCGTACGACCACGGGGACCGACTTCGACCTGGACGCGAGCGCGCTGCTCGTCGACAGCGCCGGCAAGGTCCTCTCGGACCAGCACTTCGTCTTCTTCAACAACCTCAAGAGCCCCGAGGGCGCCGTCGAGCACACCGGCGACAACCTCACGGGCGAGGGCGAGGGCGACGACGAGCAGATCAAGGTCTCGCTGACCACGGTCCCGGCCCAGGTCGACAAGATCGTCTTCCCGGTCTCCATCCACGAGGCCGAGACCCGCCAGCAGAGCTTCGGCCAGGTGCGGAACGCCTTCATCCGCGTGGTGAACCAGGCCGACAACAACGAGCTGGCCCGCTACGACCTCAGCGAGGACGCCTCGACGGAGACCGCCATGGTCTTCGGCGAGCTGTACCGGCACGGCTCGGACTGGAAGTTCCGCGCCGTCGGCCAGGGCTACGCCTCCGGTCTGCGCGGCATCGCCCAGGACTTCGGCGTCAACGTCTGAGCACGGGCGCACCGCCGCGCGGCCGGCCCGCGCACGGGCCCACCCGCGCCAGTCCGCCGCAGGGGCGGGCCGGGTTTCCTCCCGGCCCGCCCCTGCCGCACGCCGGAACCGCGCGCCCCGGCACCGGGAGTCCGTGCGGGGGCGCCCGGGGCGCGCTCCCGGTGTCAGTCCGGCGCTCCGCCGCTCAGGCCCATGACCAGGGTGACGACCGCGCCGACCGTGCCCCGCGCGATGTCCATGCGATCCGTCAGCTGCCGGGAGAGCCACAGGCCCCGGCCGCTCTCGCCGGTGAGTTCGCCGGGGGCTTCCGCCGGGACGAGGTCCGCGGTGAAGCCGGGGCCGTCGTCGGCCACCCGGCAGTGGAGCGCGCCGTCGGCGTGTTCCAGGACGAGCTGCCCCGTCCCGCCGCCGTGTTCGACGGCGTTGCAGGCGACCTCGTGGACGGCGAGGACGAAGTCGCCGCGCCGCGGCTCCGCCAGGCCCGCCTCCGCGGCGCATTCGCCGACGCGGAGCCGGAGCCCGGGGATGTCCTCCACGCCGAAGGCCAGCTCCAGCAGCGGTTTTCCCGGGGTGCTGGGTTCGCGTGGTGGTCCGTCCGTCTGCACGCTCATGGTCTCGCCACCTCGACCTCCAACGACCCCGGCCACCGCTTTCCCGCGCCGGCCGGCGGGTCCGGGAAGGGTGCGGACGCCGGACCGGGGCGGTGACGCCCCCGGCCTCCGCGGCCGGGACGGGCACGGCCGCCCCGCGTCCGCGGCGTTCGGCACCGGGCTCCTGACTTTCAGTGCCGTCAGACACTACTCGCAGTCATCAACCAACACCACGTGTAACCGTAATTGCTTCGCTGCCCACTGCTCTTGACCGGATGCACCGGTAAGCCGACCGGAAGCGTCGTTGTAGTGTCCGCAAGCGTGCCATCGCGGAGATGATCAGCCGCGTATATCGTCATCACACGGGGAGAACTCGCCCATGAGCATCGTCAGTTGGATCGTCCTCGGCCTGATCGCGGGAGTGGTGGCCAAGGTTCTGCTGCCCGGACGCGACCCGGGCGGCCTCCTCGGCACCACCCTGATCGGCATCGCGGGCGCCTTCATCGGCGGCTGGCTGTCCTCCGAGTACCTGGACCGGCCGATCGACAAGGACTTCTACGACCCGGCCCTGTGGGTGGCGGCCGTCGCCGGCTCGCTGGTCCTGCTGATCGCCTACCGCATCCTCTTCGGCCACTCCCGCGACCGCCGCTGAGGGCGGCGCGGGTGCGGAGGACACCCGCGGTGCGGAGTGCCCCGCCGCCGGGGCCCTTCCCGCCGGGGCCCTTCCCGCCCGGGCACTCCGGGTGATGGCCGCCTCGACGGCCGCCACCCGGTCCGCGAGCAGCCCCAGGGCGCCCACCGCCCGCGCCAGCGGGTCCCGCCCGGCGCCGCCCAGCGCCCGGTCCCGGAGGTGGCCGTCCGCGATCTCCCGGTGGCGTGCCTCCTGTTCCGGGGTGAGCCGGCCGCGCAGTTCCGCCAGCTTCAGCAGGTTGAACTCGGCCTCGCCGTGCAGGGTCTGCGCCTCGGCCGCGTAGTGGTCGTCGAGCAGCGCCTCCAGCTCCGCGTCGTTCATCACGGGGACGATGCGCTCCGCCAGCTTGTTCATGTCGCGGTAGGAGCCCTGGAGCCGGAACGGGGGTTCGGTGCGGGAGGCGTCGGACCGTGCCGCCGAGGCGATGTACGCGGCGTTGACGGCCAGGACGGTGCGGCGCGCCGCGAGCAGCAGCCGCAGCACGGCCGTGATCCGCTCCAGCTCGGCGGGCGGGTACGGGTGTGCGAGCCGGTCGGGGCGTGCGCTCCCGTCCCCGCCGGCCATCCGTACGAGCAGTTCGAGGTCCGCGCGGTCCCGGCCGGCGAGCGGGGCCAGCACCGGGTTGGCGGTCAGCGCGTTCTCCACGAAGCTGAGCGCGAAGACGTCCTCCCGGCCGGAGAGCACGTCGCCGAGGTTCCAGACGTCGGCGCGGTTCGCCAGCATGTCCGGCACCCGGAAGCGCTGTCCGGACTCGGTGTACGGGTTGCCGGCCATGCAGACGGCGAAGCGCTTGCCGCGCAGGTCGTAGCGGCGCGGACGGCCTCCGTGCACCCCGTCGATCCGGCGCTGGGCGTCGCACAGCGGGATGAACTTCTGCAGCAGTTCGGGCGAGGTGTGCTGGATGTCGTCCAGGTACAGCAGGACGTTGTTGCCCGCCGCCAGCGCGAAGTTGATCTTCTCGACCTCCTGCCGCGCGGTCGCGTCGGGGGCCCGCTCCGGGTCGAGCGAGGTGACGGAGCGGCCGAGCGCGGGGCCGTCGATCTTCACGAACATCAGCCCGAGCCGGTCGGCGACGTATTCCATCAGCGTCGTCTTGCCGTAGCCGGGAGGAGAGAGCAGGAGCAGCAGGCCGCTGCTGTCGGTGCGCTTGGCGTCCCCGGCCGCGCCGATCTGCCCGGCCAGGTTGTCGCCGACGAGCGGGAGGTACACCTCGTCGATCAGCCGGCTGCGGACGAAGCCGGTCAGCGGCCGCGGCCGGAACTCGTCCAGCCGCAGCCGGGCCCGCTCGCATGCCACCAGGGCGGTCCGCCGCCGCTGGTAGGCGCGGAAGCCCGGCACCCGCTCCTCGCGGAACCTCCGCGTCCGCTCCAGGAACTCGTCCAGCCGCAGCCGCAGCGAGCCTCCGGTGACCCGCGGGTGGTCCCCCAGCAGCCCCTCGACGGTGACCTCCACGGCGGCGTCGCGGGGGTAGCGGGGCAGGTCCGGGCAGAGCTCCGCGGCGACGGCCTCGGCGAGGTCGCCGTCCGCCGCGCCGCCGGAGGCGCGGGCGAACGAGCCCAGCCAGGCCGCGGCGAGCTGGCGGCGGGCCGGCAGATCGCCGTCGAGCGCCGCAAGGTCCTCGGCGCAACCCCGGCCGGCCTCCGAGTCCCGGAACGCGGCGGTCAGCCGCCGGGCGCCCGGTCCGGTGACGAACCCGTCCGGCTGTGCGGCCAGTTCCTCGAACAGGTACGCGGCGGCGCTCCGGTGGTGGCCGGCCTCCCGGCCGCCGGGCGGTGCCGCGTCCGTCTCCGCGCCATCGTCCGTCTCCGTACCCGTCTTCGCGCCCGCGCCCGCGCCCGCGCCCGCGCTCACGACCGCGCCCGCCCCGCCACCGCTCTCCGCCGCGAACGCGGCCATGGCGGCGGCCAGTTCGGCCACCAGTTCGCCGATCTCCGGCGCGCTTCCGAACACCGCCCGGGCACGCGCCAGGGACGCGGCCCGCCGCGCCCAGGCCGTGCGGGCCCGCGGCGTCGTGCCGTGCGCCCAGAACAGCTGGGCCGCCGCACGCACCTCTCCGCCGTAACGGAGCAGCCCGGCGTCACCGCGCAGCCGCAGCAGGGCGGCCAGCAGCAGGGCCGCGTCGTGGTCGTGGACCCCGCGCTCGTGGCCCTCGTCGTACGCGGCGTGGGCCGCCTCGCGCACCAGTGCGAGCAGCCCGCCCTCCTCCCCGGCCGCCTTCCGCAGCCGGTCCTCGTCCTCCGTGTGCAGGACGGTGGCGGCGAGGTGCTCCGCGCGGTAGACCTCCGGGGTCTCGGACGGCAGCGACTGGCCCCAGTACGGCCGGGTGGCCGCGAACTCCGGGTCGGTGACCGGCTCCCGGTAGTCCGTGCCGGTGAGGACGAGGGACATCCCCTCACCGGACGGCAGCAGGGCGAGCCCGGCGGGCCGGGTGGTGACGGCGAAGCGGTGCCGGCCGAGCCGGATGGTGCCGCCGCCGTCGCCGTACAGGTCGGCGCGGTCGCGCTGGGCGCGGGCGGCCTCCTCCCGGGCGGCCTTGAGACGGCCCCGGAGCTCCTCCGCCCGTACGGTGTCGCCGAGCCCGTCCAGCTCCTCCGCGGTGGCGCGCACCTTGGCGGCCATGGGGTCGGTGGCGAAGAAGGTGTGCACGGCGTCGGGGCCGTCCAGGGCGGCGGCGCGGCGGCGGACCGTGTCCAGGATCCGGCCCGCGGAGTCCGCCAGCCGTCCGGCGTGCCGGGCGCGGGCGTCCCGCAGGCTCTGGGCGCGGCCGGCGAACGCCTCCTCCACCTCGGCCCGCTTGGCGTCCAGTTCGGCGGTGAAGTCCTCGAACGCGGCGAACCGCGCCTGCGCATGCTCGATCCGCAGCAGCAGTCCGGCGAGCTGCTCCTCACAGCTCTCCGGGGTGGAGGCGGCGGCCAGCGCGGCGGTGGCGGCCTGGCCGAGAAGCGCGAACTCGGCGGTATACGCGGCCCGGCCCTCGTGGTCGAGCAGTTCGCGGCGGCGGGCGGCGAGCACGGCGCGGGCGCGGTTGACCCCGCCGAGTGTCTCGGCGATCCGTTCCAGGATGGCGGTGCGCACGGTGGCGTCGGCGATGTCCAGGCCGCCGACGACCTCGGTGACGGTGCGCAGGTCCGCCGCGAGCGCGTCCAGCCGCCCGCCGAGCGGCTCGGCCTCGGCGACCGTCCGGGCCCGGCCGGCGGCGTCCGCCAGCTCGCCGGTCTCGTCACGCTGCCCGGTGAAGGCGTCCTCGCGGCCGAGGAAGGCGACGGCCCGCTGCCCGGCGGACTCCAGTTCGTGCTCCAGCCCGGCGGCGAGCTCCGTGATCCTCTCCCCGTCCGCGTACCGCAGTTCGCGCACGCTTTCGAGCCGGCCGCGGCAGTGGCGGAGTTCCGTCAGCCGGGCGATCCACTCGCCGGCACCGGCCGGGGACTCGCCGCGCACCCGGCGCACCACGGAGGCGGTGTGCTCCGCCGCCTCCTCCAGCGCCTCGGCGGCCCGCCGCCGGAGCGCGGTGACGGCCTCGAACTCGTCCAGCGCCCGGCGGGCGGTGTCCCGCAGCGCGGCCAGCGGCTCGTGCAGGCCGCCGCAGTCCCCGGCGGCCAGCCAGTGGTACCGGTCGGCGACCCGCTCGCAGGACTCGGCCAGGGAGCGGTACACGGCCGCGGCCGGAGGGGTGTCCTCCACGGCGCGCACCACGCCCAGGCAGGCGGAGATGCCGCCCACCAGGTCGGCGTTGCCGATCCGGGCCAGCGGACCGCCCGCGGCCGGCGGGTGCGCCGCCGCGTGGGTGTCGGAGGTGTACGGGGTGTGCCAGAGCTGCACCGGGTGCACCCGGGCGGGCTCCTCGTCCTCCCGCTCGCGCAGCACGACGAGGGTGCCGTCGTCGAAGAGGGCGTGGCCCCGGCAGCCGAGCGGAGGGGCGACCTCCTTGCGGATGACGTTGTACGACAGCAGCAGCGCGCGGCCCCGCGCCCGGTCCCGGAACGCGTACAGCACGTCCTCCCCGTTCGGGGACCGCACGGTGCGCTCGAAGGCCAGACCGGAGGTGTCCGCGGCGTCGAACGTCCTAACCGTGCCGGTGGCCAGGCAGTAGCCGCCGGGGAAGACGATGCCCTCGTCGCCGGGGAGGCGGCGGCAGGCGTCGCCGATGCCGTCGAGGCGCACCGCGTGCTCCGTGGTGCTGTTGAAGACGTAGTACCGGTCGGTCTCCTCCTTGTACGGGCGGACGCGCAGCAGCACCAGCGGGCCGACCCGGGCGTGCGCGACGTCCGCGTCGGCGAGCGACTGCAGCGGCTCGTCGACGGGCTCGCTCAGGATGCCCTCGGCGGTCTCCGTGTCGTCCGCGGTCTTGAGCACCAGGGCGCCGCCGACGCACGACACGTACAGCCCGCCGACGGTGCGGACGTGCGGGTGGCGGCCGAGGACGTGGTCCTCGCGGGTGGCCTCGGTCCAGGTGACGTCGTGCGCGGGCTCGGCGGTGTCGTCGCGGTCGCCGCGCCCGTCGAGGAACTCCGCCGTGCCGTCGCCCGCCAGCCGCCAGCGCAGCACCCGGGTGTCGGTGGGGCCGGTGCGGAACACGGCGAGGAGTCTCTCCCCGGTCCGGCGCAGCCGCAGCAGTTCGGCGTCGCGGTAGTAGCGGCGCAGCTCGGCGAACTCCCGTACGAAGCCGGAGTCGTCCAGGACCGGATCCGCGTCCCGCTCGGCGAGGGCGAAGCCGGGGCCGTGGCCGCCGGGGCCGCTGTGGCCATCACCGCTGCTGTCACCGCTGCCGTCGCCGCCGGCGTCAGCGCTGCCGCCGCTGTGGCTACCGTCACCGCGGACGCCGTCCCCTTCGAGCCCGTACGCCGTGAGGACAGCCCCGTCGGCGGCGGTGTTGGCGCCCACCAGCAGCCGGCCGCCGACCGCGACGACGTCCCGGACCACCCCGGGCCGCGCGGTGCGCACCGTCCCGGTGCCGAGGAGCCGCAGCCCGCCGGTGCCGAAGACGGCCGCGCGCCGCTCGTTGAGCGCCTCGGCACGCCGCGCCAGCTCGCGGGCCTGCGCCGCGAGCCGGGCGCGCAGCACCTCGTGGGTGCCGGCGTCGACCGCCTCCGTACGGGCGCCGGCCGTTTCCGTGCCGGCGTCCACCGCTTCCGTCGCGCCGCCGGCGCCACCCGCGCCACCCGCGCCACCCGCGCCGGTCTGCCGCCGCTCCCGCTCCGTGCCCACATCGACCTCTCAGCCCGTTCCGCCCGCCGGTCCGTCCCGGCCGGTCCTGCTTCCGTCACGGCGGGGCCGCACCCGCCGTTTTCCGCACATCCGTGCGAGGCTCCGCTGTGTGGTCCCGCCACCGGCGGCGGGCTCCGACCCATGGACCGGGCCGGCGCCACGACCGGCTGATGCGCCGTCACCGGCCCCGTGCGGGCACCGGCCGGGACTGGGCCCGGGCTGGTGCCGATCGCCGCCCCGGCGGTGGGCGGGGCACACCCCCGTCGCGCCCCGCCCACCACCGTTCCGGAACGGCCACCGGCCACCGGCCACCGGCCGCCGGCCCAGCCGCCGTCCGGAAGCGGGCCAACAGCACGTCTCCTCGGTCCTGTTGGGCGAGCGGCACGGCGGACAACACCCCCGTCGTCCTCCGCCGTGCCCTCCCCCTCCCGGCGGCACCAGAGCCGCCGGAGTCCTGACCGGCCGCGCCGCTCCCGGCACCGGCCACCGGGCGGCTCCCCCGTAACGGCGGCTCGCCGTCCCCGTGCCGGCGGCCGCGGGACGCCGCCCGGTCCCGTCCCCCGCGGCAGGGCGCGCGCCCCGACCCCCGTCCGGGGCGCGCGCCGTGCCGCGCTACGCGGCGGCCTTCGCCCCCGCCCCGTTCAGAGCGGGGCCGGCCACCGGCAGGTCCGCCAGGCCCAGCCGCTCGGCCGTGTCCAGGAGTTCGCGGAGGCCACCCGCCCGGGCGCCCTCGCCGCCACCGGCCTTCATGAGCTTCATCAGCAGCGCCGACACCGTCAGGTCCCGTACGTCGGCCGCGCCCACCGAACCCAGGACACGGGTGAGGTCCTCGGTGAAGGACGCCTCCCCGTTCAGCCACGGCCCGGCCAGCGCCCGCGCCGTCCCGGAGTTGGCCACGAACCCGTCGACGCTCTTGCCGAGCGTGACCGCGCCCGCGATCCGGTCGAAGAAGGCGCTCTCGCCGCCGACGATGGAGATGTCCGCGCTTTCCAGGCCGGTGGCCAGCACCGTCGCCTGCGCCTCGGCCACCTGCCGCTGCGTCTCCAGGCCGGCCAGCCGGATGTCCTTCTCCGCCTCCAGCCGCAGCCGGTACTCCTCGTGCTCCCGGGACGCGGCGTCCAGCGCCGCCATGGCCGCAGCCTTCTCGGTGAGCCCCTCGGCCTCCGCCTTCAGCTTGCTGCCGACGGCCTCGGCCTCGGCCAGCGCCCGCGCCCTGGCCCCCTCCGCCTCGGCCCGCAGCCGCGCCTCGGTGGCCTGCGCCTCGGCCAGCCCGGTCTTCTCGATGGCCTCGGCCTCCTTCTCCCGCACCTGCACCCGGGCGAGTCCGGCGGCGGCCTCCTCGGCCTGGATGCCCTCGGCGAGGCGCGCCTTGGCGCGGGCGTCCATCTCCGCCGTCTTCTGGCGGGCCTCGGCGAGCGTCAGCTCCTCCGCGGCCCGGTGCGCGGCGGCCTGCTCCGCGGCCTCGGCGGCCTTGATGTCCTTGACGAGCCTCTCCTGAGCCTGGGCCTCGGCGGCGATGACGAGGGCCTGCCGCTCCCGCTCGGCCTCCTCGACGGCGCGCAGCCGCTTGATGCTCTCCTCCTGCTCGGCGACGGTGCGGTCGACGGCGACGCGCTCCCGGATCACCTCGGCGATGTCCCGCTTCTCGGCCTCGACCTCCTTCTCGGCGGCGATCCGGGTGAGCTGGGTCTCCCGCTCCCGGGCGATGACCTCCAGCAGCCGGTCCTTCTCGATCCGCTCGGACTCGATGGCGATGACCCGCTCGCGGTTCTTGCCCGCGACCTCCACCTCGCGCTGCTGGTTCTCCCGCTGGATGCCGAGCTGCTCCTCGGTGCGCAGGAACGCGGCCTGGGAGCGCAGCCGCTCCTCCTCCATGACGCGCGCGGTCTCGGCCTCCTCGCGAGCCCGTACGGTCTCGATCTCCCGGCGCTGCTTGATCTCGGCGTCCGCCTGCCGGCGCTCCAGTTCGAGGACGGCCTCCCGGGCGTCCACGTTCTGGCGGGTGATCTCCTTCTCCTCCTGCCGCTGGAACTCGTTGGTGCGGACGTGCTCGATGGCGGTCAGCTCGGTGATCTTGCGAATGCCCTGGGCGTCGAGGATGTTGGCGGGGTCGAGCTGCTGGAGCGGGGTCTGCTCCAGGTAGTCGATGGCCGCGTCCTCCAGGCTGTAGCCGTTGAGGTCGGTGCCGATGACCTGGATGATCCGGTCCCGGAACTCGTCGCGCTTGGTGTAGAGGTCGGCGAAGTCGAGCTGCTTGCCGACGGTCTTGAGCGCCTCGGAGAACTTGGCGTTGAAGAGTTCCTGGAGCGTCGCGCGGTCGCTGGCGCGTTCGGTTCCGATCGCCTGGGCGACCTTGATGACGTCCTCCACGGTCTTGTTGACCCGGACGAAGAACGAGATCCGGATGTCGGCCCGGATGTTGTCCCGGCAGATCAGCCCCTCGCGGCCGGTGCGGCCGATCTCGATGGTCTTCACCGAGATGTCCATGATCTCGGCCCGGTGCAGCACGGGCAGCACGACCTGCCCGGTGAAGGTGACGTCGACCTTGCGCATCTTCGAGACGATCAGCGCCTTGCCCTGCTCCACCTTGCGGAACAGCCGGCTGATGACGAAGACGAGCGCGATGACGACGAGGAGCACGACGGCGATGAACACGCCGATGCCCAGACTGATGGCATCCATCGGAAGTCCCTTGCGGCAGAGATGAGTTGAGCGGAAAGAACAGCGGGTCGGCGGGCGGCCGGTGCGGCGGAGGCCGGCACGGCGGCACGGCGCTCCCGGGCCGGGCGGAGGAGGGCAGGGCGGAGCGGGCTCCGCGCACCGGAGCTTCAGGGCCGGAGTGAGTCCCGGGACCGGCGGACCGGCGGCCGCGGTACGGCCGTCAGGCGGCGGTACTCCGGGGATCGAGCGCCGGATCGTACGGCGCGGCCCAGAAGAACTCCCGTTCCTCGTCATAGGCGTAGAGCAGCGCGGTGGACCCGGCGGTGAGCCCGGGGTCCCGGCCGTTCTGCCGGACCTGTACGAGGGCGGTGGAGCCGTCCCGCGCGGCCACCTCCGCCTGGCCGAAGCCGGGGCCGACCGAACCGGTGCGGATGGTGCAGGTGAGCCCGACGAAGTCCTGCCGGGAGGGCTCCGGCCCGGCCGCGAAGACCCGGCGCAGCGGCCGCGCCAGCAGCGCGGTCACACACCAGGAGAGCAGCAGCGCTCCGGCCAGCAGACCCACCGAGGCGGCTCCGCGGCCGAGGCCGGCGAGGCCCGTGCGGTCCAGGAGGACGGTGCCGGTGAGGCTGGTGAGCCAGGCGACCGGCACCAGCAGCGAGAAGGCCACGGCGACCGGGACCCCGCCGAGGCCCAGCGCCCCGGAGTCCACGTCCCCGTCGAAGATGTCGTGCTCGGCCGTGCCGATCCCCACCAGCAGCCAGAAGGCGGCGATCACGAGGACCGCGGAGCTGAACAGCACGGTCGGGAAGGCCACTGCCGCCGCCAGGAATTCAGCCACCGGGTTCCGTCCTCTCGCTCCGCGCACCGTAACGGGGAAGCACAGCCCCGGTGCCGGATCCCTTCCGGAGTCCGGCACCGGGGCAGCCCCCGTTTCCCCGTGGCACCCATACTGGCAGCCGAACCCGACCCGGCACATTGCCGGAATCCGGCAACCTTTACGGTTGATCCCATGCCGGGAGGCGCCGCTCCGCGAACCCCGGTGCGGCAGGAGCACAGCTGAGGGGGACCCGTGACACCACAGGAAGAAGAGCCGGGCCGGGACGAGTTCCTGGCCGGGTACGCCGAGATACTCGCCGAGGTCTCCGCCACCGGCCGCCGCCTCACGCGCGACGAACTCGGCTCCCGGCGGCGGGCCGGCGAACGCGCCGCCGAACGGGGCTACGGCCTGCGCCGGCTGGTCGCGGAGCACCTCGACGCGACCCGCACCGGCTGGTCCGCCCTGCCCGGCGCCGCCGCCGCGAACGGCATCCGGGAGCTGCGCACCGTCGTGGACTGCGTCCTGGCCGCCACCCACCAGACCATCGACGCCGTGGCCGAGGGCTACGAACGCGCCCAGCGCCTCGCCGTCCGCCAGGAGGAGGCGGCGCGCCGGGAGTTCATCGACGACCTCCTCTACGGCCGCAGCGACCTCGGCCGCCTCGCGGAACGCGCGGAACGGCTCGGCCTGCGCCTGGCGCACGAGCACACCGTCGCCGTCGCCGACGGCCCGGACCTCTACGACGAGACCCACTCGGTGACGCGCCGCGTGGAGGCGGCGCTGCTCGCCCGCTTCGGGGACCGGCGCATCCTGCTGACGACGAAGGACGGCCGGATCGTCCTGGTGGCACCCGGCAACCACGAGGAAGTCGTCCGCCACTTCGCCAAGCAGGCCCACGTCGCCATGGGCGGCGGCGGAACGGAGCGGGTGGCCGTCGGCCGCTCCCACCCCGGGCCGGGCGGCGTCGTCCACAGCTACGAGGAGGCGCTCACCGCTCTCGAACTGGCCGACCGCATGGGCCTCCCGGGCCCCCTGCTGCGCGCCGCCGACCTGCTCGTCTACCCGGTGCTGACCCGCGACCGGCAGGCCATGGCCGACCTGGTCCGCACCACCCTCGGCCCGCTGGAGCAGGCCCGCGGCGGCGCCGAACCGATGCTGCGCACCCTCTCCGCGTACTTCGACGCGGGCTGCGTGGCGGCGGAGACGGCCCGCCGCCTCTCCCTCAGCGTCCGCGCCCTCACCTACCGCCTGGCCCGCATCCACGAACTCACCGGCTCCGACCCGTCCGACCCGATGCACCGCTACACCCTCCAGACGGCGGTGATAGGCGCCCGCCTCCTGGACTGGCCGGCGCAGAAACTCTGAACCCGGAGGCCGGACGCACTCCCTGCCGGGCGGCTCCACCGGCGGACAGGCCGAGGGGCCCGGCACATCCCCCACAGCGCTGCCCGCGCCGCGGTCCGGGCAGCTCCCGTCCCGGCGCTGCCGAAACGCCAGTGCGCCGCAGCGCTTGACTGGCTACCGTCAACGCCCATGACTCCTCCTCGTGAGCGCCCTCCCTTCTCGGCGGACGAACGGACCCAGCTTCTCGGCTGGTTCGACATGCAGCGCGCGATCATCCACATGAAGTGCGAGGGGCTGTCGGACGCCGACGCCCACCGCTCGCTTCTGCCGGCCTCACCACTGATGACGATGGCCGGCATCGTCTCCCATCTGCGCTGGACCGAGCAGACCTGGTTCGAGGTGCTCTTCCTCGGCCGCCCGGCCGACGGGCCGCAGTTCTCCGAGGACCCGGAGGACGCCGACATGATGGCCGAGGGCATACCCCTGGCACAGCTCCTCGCCGACTACGACCGGCAGTGCCGGATCTCGGACGAGATCATCGCCGCCCACGCCCTCGACGAGACCGGCCGCCACCCCGACTTCACCTCGGCCCGGGCCAGCCTGCGCTGGATGCTCCTCCACATGACCGAGGAAACCGCCCGCCACGCAGGCCACATGGACATCATCCGCGAACTCCTGGACGGCTCCAAGGGCTACTACTGACCACCGTCGGCCTGACCCGGACCGGCCGCAGGCACGCTTCGGGGCCCTTGCCGCCCAGGGCGAACGCGGCGCTCATCCGGCACCGGCAGTTCGACTGCAGCGTCGCGACGCTGCGCGCCATGGGCGTACGGGTGCTCTACGGCGAGGACGGGTTCATTCCCGACCAGCCCGGCGAGGGGCGCCCGGAGAACTATCCGTGGCACCTCGCGCTGGCTGCCGCGGCATCCGCCCACGGGTGAGACGGAGGGAGGAGAGAGCGGGCCGCCCGGCCCGCTCCTCCCGTCAGGACACCACGTCCTTGGCGCGGAAGTGGCGGAAGGCCAGGGCGAAGAGGACCAGGGCGTAGGCCGTGGAGACGGCGGCGCCGCGGGCCATGCCGCCCCACTCCAGTTGCGGCTGGAGCGCGTCGGCCCAGGCGAACTGCCAGTGCGCGGGCAGGAACTGGCGCCAGTCGCCGAGGGCCGTCACCGCGTCGAGGACGTTGCCGACGATGGTCAGGCCGACCGCGCCGCCGACCGCGCCCAGCGGGGCGTCCGTGACGGTGGAGAGCCAGAACGCCAGGCCCGCGGTGACCAGTTGGCTGACGAAGACGAACGCGACGACGATCGACAGGCGCACCAGCGCCGTGCCCGGGTCGAGCGAGCCCCCGGTCGGCAGCTCCAGGCCGCCCCAGCCGTACACCGCCGTGCCCGCCAGCAGGCCGACCAGCGGCAGCAGGATCATCGCGGCCGCGCTGAACGCCAGCGCCACGGTGAGCTTGCTGAGCAGCAGCCGGGAGCGCGGCACCGGTGACGCCAGCAGATAGCGCAGGGACGACCAGCTCGCCTCGGACGCGACCGTGTCCCCGCAGAACAGCGCCACCGGCACCACCAGCAGGAAGCCCGCCGAGACGAAGACGCACGCCATGGCGAAGTTGAGGCCGGAGGCGGTGGCCGTGTCGATGAGGGAGATGCGGCCGTTGTTCCCGCGCTCGTCCGGGTCGCCGCCGATGGCGAAAGCCGCGATGAGGATGAACGGCAGGGCGGCGAGGATGCCGTAGACGACGAGCGTCCGGCGGCGGCGCAGCTGCCGTACCGCCTCCACGCGGAGGGGCAGGGTGTGGCGGGGGCGGTAGCCGGGGGCCGTCTCGGAGGCGGCGCCGGTCCCGGTGGAGCCGGTTGCGGCGGGCTGCCGTTCCGCCGTGGCGGTGGCGGAGGCCCCGGCGGCCGTGACCGTGGTTCCGTTCGCCGTCGCGCCGTTGGTCGCACCGGCTTTCGCCGTCCCGGCGCCCGGGGCCCCGGCGCGCGTCGCGCCGTTCGCCGTTCCGGCGTGCGGCTTGCCGCCGTCACCGTTCGCGGCCGCGGCTCCCGGGTCCGGTGCGCCGCCTGCGGGTCGTTCCGTCGGGCCGGTCATGCGGCACCTCCGATCAGGGTCAGGAAGGCGTCCTCCAGGCGGCGGTGCGGGCCGACCCGGTCGACGGGGATGCCGAGCCGTACGAGTTCGGGCAGGAGCTGGGAGGCGGTCATGCCGTCGAGCCGGACCAGCAGCCCTTCCTCGGCGCGGACCACGGAGTCCACGCCCTTCAGGGCCGCCACCGCGTCCACGCTCTCGTCGGACACCGGTCCGCCCGCGACGCCCACCAGCAGGGTGTCGCCGGAGCCGGTGATCTCCGCGACCGGTCCGGCGCTGACGAGCCGGCCCCGGTCCATGACGACCAGATGCGTGCAGGTCTGCTCGACCTCGGCCAGGAGGTGGCTGGAGACGATCACGGTGCGGCCGCCCTGCGCGTAGCGGACCATGACGTTCCGCATCTCCCGGATCTGTGGCGGGTCGAGTCCGTTGGTCGGTTCGTCGAGGATCAGCAGGTCCGGCAGGCCGAGCATGGCCTGGGCGATGGCCAGCCGCTGCCGCATGCCCTGCGAGTACGTCCGGACGGCGCGCTCCAGTGCGTCGCCCAGTCCGGCGATCTCCAGGGCCTCGTCCAGGTGCGCCTCGTCGGCGGGGCGGCCGGTGGCCTGCCAGTACAGCTCCAGATTGGCGCGGCCGGAGAGGTGCGGCAGGAAGCCGGGGCCCTCGACGAACGCGCCCACCCGGGAGAGCACGGGCGCGCCGGGCCGGATCGCGTGCCCAAAGACGCGGATCTCGCCCGCGTCGGGGGTGATGAGCCCCATGAGCATCCGGAGGGTGGTGGTCTTGCCGGCGCCGTTGGGGCCGAGGAGGCCGAGCACCTGGCCGCGTTCGACCCGGAAGGAGAGGTCCTGGACGGCATACCGGTCGGCCGACTTGGCGTAGCGCTTGCCGAGTCCGGTGATCTCCAGCGGTACGCCGGCGAGCGCCGGGTCGGGCGCGGGGGTGGTGACGCGGCGGCGGCCCGTGACCAGCAGGACGGCGCCGAGGGCGGCGCCCACGAGCGGCAGGCCCCAGACCCATGCGGGCAGGGCGCTGTTCTCGCCGGCCAGGCCCGGGGCGGTGGGCACGGTGAGGTCGGCGTCCGCCAGGGAGACGCGGTACTCGGCGGGCTCCAGGGGGGAGGCGTAGCCCATGTCGGTGGCGGAGAGGACGAGCCGCATACGGTGCCCGGCCTCGAACTTGTGGTCGATGACGGGGAGGCGCAGCTCTACGGTGCGGCCGCCGTCCTCCCCCGCTCCCTCGACCCGTACGGGGGCGACGAGCTGGGAGGGCAGCAGCTGGCTGCCGCCGGGCCCCACGTCGTAGACCTTGGCGAAGAGCACCGCGTCGTCCGTGTCCGACGCGACGCGCACCCGGGCCGCCGGGGCGCCGGTGACGCGGACGGCGGAGGTGAGCGGTTCCGAGTCGAACGCCGCGGCCTGGCCGGGGAAGTCCAGGGCCACGCCGGCGCCGAAGGCCGTCAGCTGGGCCGCCGCGCCGGAGAGGCCGGGGACGGAGGAGACGGCGGCGGGGGTACCGCCGGCCGGGTTGGCCGCGGTCTGTTCGCGTCCGGTGAGCCGGACCGTGCGGGTCCTGTCGCCGTCGAGGCCGGGGTAGTGGTCGCCGGTGGCGCCGCTCAGCTGGACCCGGCCGTTGGTGGAGTCGAAGCCTCCGGTGCGGCTGACGCGGAAGGCGGCCCCGGTGTCCGCCTCCTCGTCGCCCTTGAGGTGCCGGTCGAACCAGGCGCCGACGCGCTGCCGGACCCGTTCGGTCTCCTGGTCGCCGCCGTCGTGTCCGCCCGCGATCCAGTCGACGGAGACGGGTGCGCCGTTTTCCTTGATCTGCCGGGCCATGGCGTCGGCGTGGCTCAGCGGGAAGAGGGAGTCGGCCTGCCCGCCGAGGACGAGGGTGGGGGCCTTGATGCGGTCGCCGACGGTCACCGGGCTGCGCTCCCGCAGCAGCTTCTCGGCCGCCGCGTCCGGCTTCCCGGCGACGGCGACCCGTTCGTACATCTCGCACAGCGCCGTCTCGAAGCGCCCGCAGGAGCGGTCGCCGGTGACGGGTTCCGGCTGGAACGGCGCCTCGGGGGCCCGGCCACCGCCCCCGCCGCCGGTGGCGCCCGTGTCACCGGCGCCGCCCGCGCCCTGGCCGGCCCCGCCGCCGTCCGGCGCGTCCTCGGGGGACGGGCCCATGTCGGTGGGGACGGGGGTCGAGCCGGTGGTGAAGAAGATGCCGGACCAGAGCTTCTTGAAGACACCGTCGGGGAAGAGCGCCTCGGAGAGGTCCCAGTAGGTGTTCTGGGCGGCGATGGCGTCGATGCGCTGGTCGTACCCCGCCGCGAGCAGCGAGATCGCGCCGCCGTACGAGGCTCCGGCGATGCCGACGCGCGGGTCGCCGTCGGCGTCGAGCCGGACCTCGGGGCGGGTCGCCAGCCAGTCCACGAGCCGCCGCACGTCGGCGACCTCGTTCTCCTTGTCGTTGAGCCCGATCCGGCCGGTGGACTTCCCGAAGCCGCGCGCCGACCAGGTGAGGACGGCGTAACCGTCCCGGGCCAGGCCCTCGGCCTGCTCGTGCAGGTCCTTCTTGCTGCCGCCGAAGCCGTGCCCGAGCAGCACCGCGGGACGCCGCTGGGAGGCGGGGCCGGAGGTGTAGAAGGAGGTGTCGATCCGCACCTTGCGGCGGGCCGCGGCGCCCTCGCCGTCTCCGTCCGCGTCGCTGCCGGGGGCGGGCATCGTCAGATACCGGTCCGCACGGTGCACGGCGGCCGGTTCGCCGGCGACGGCGGCCCAGGTGCCCGCGCCCGCGACGAGGGCCACCGCCACCGCTCCGGCGGCCAGCCGTCCCCGGCCTCGGGGCGACCGGAGCAGCCGGAGCGGCCGGGGCAGCCTGAGCGGCCCGGGAGTCCGGGACTGTCGAGAATCCATGCCCTTGAGCCTACGCAGCGCCGTCGGCTTCACACCTGCCCCGGGGAGGACCCGCGTCTCCTCCCATCCCCTCTCAGCGGCGTACATCCCGGCGGCGGCGTACAGCGGACGCGGTACACGCGGCACCCGCACGGGAACGTCCGTTCGGGCGGAAGGGTCGTCCCGCTCCTCTCGCGGCCGCGTCGCGCGGGCCGCGGGCGGCCAAAGGCGATCTAAAGGTGCATGATAGGAGGAATTTAACGAACCGGTACTGTCATCCGGTGCGCTGATGAGACCGCCCCCGGGCACACCGCGGCAGCCCAGCGGCCCGGGACGTCCTTCCGGAAGGCCCGGCCGGAAGACGGCCCGGTGGCAGGCCGAGGGGTTCCCCCGGCCGAGCGGCCCCGGGGTACCGGGTTCCGTTGTCCTCCGCAGAGCCGTGGGGCCGCACATGAGCTGGTTTCCGTCACCGTTCCTCCCGCAGTGGGCCCTGCCCGCCGGGCTGAGCGGACTGGTGGCCTGGATCTGCCTGGTGCGGCAATACCACGGCAAGGGGCGGCTGCTGGGAACCTGGCGGTCCGTTCTGCTGTCGGCCGCCGTGGTCGGGGCCATGGCCGCCATCGCCCTGCTGGTGATCGCCCTGCTCCCGCTGCTCTCCGAGGTGCCGGCCGCCGCCGTCGGGGTGGCCACCGGCGCCGGGGTGCTGCGCCGCGGACGGGCCGTACAGCCGGACACCACCAAGCCGTTCCTGAGCTTCCTCACCCTGGGGACCGCGCACCTCCTGGAGCGGCTGGAGGCCCGGATGGAGACGGACTGCGCCGACTGGTGCGACGACATGGTGAGCGGCATCAGGGACCCGTACCAGATGCAGATCTTCGTCCACGCGGTGCGGCTGCACCTGCTGGCCCGCCATCAGGACAAGGCGGGCCGCAAGCTCACGGACGAGCGGTTCGCCGAGGCGGAAGCGGCACTCCAGCAGGCCATCGAGACCGACGCCCGGACCGGCGGGGCCTGCCGGGCACCCGGCCGCGACGGCCTTCCCGAACCGCGCCGCGACCGCGGCGAGGCGGAGCGGGTGGAGAGCCTGCGGGCCTGGGGTGAAGCGCTGCACAGCTGCAAGCTGCTGCTGCGGGTGGCCTATCTGCTCGGCCGGCGCTCCGACCGGCGGCGGCTGCTGGAACTCCTGGACGGGGCGGCGCCGGCCGGCAGCCGCCGGGACGCTCCGCTGCCGTCCCAGCGGCGCCCCCACCGGCGGTGGTTCGCCCGGGTCCGGGACGGCCGGGGCAGGCGCACGGCGCCGGGGGCGTCAGAGCCGCGACCGGACGACGCCACCGCGCAGGCTTGACGTGCCGTCGCCCCCGGTCTCGCTCGAGCGCGGGGCGTCCCGGGGACGCGGCGGCTCGGTGAACCGGATCTCGACACAGGCCCCCAGCGCGGCGGCGGCCCCCGCCAGGGACCGGACGGTGAGGTTGGCGTCACCGGAGAGGATCTGGCTGACCCTGCCCGGGCTGACGCCCATGAGCCTCGCCAGATCCGCACGGGAGAGCCCACGGGCCGCCAGCTCGCCGGCCAGAGCGGTGGCCGCCTGCCGTGCCAGCCTCGCGGCGGCCGCCTCGGTCTCGCTCTCGCCACGCGCCATGAATGGCATGGTGTCAACCCCCCAGATCGGCATGGTCCTTGGGACGGCGAGGTCTCTGCCGCCAGCATGCCACCTTTAGCCGAGGCTAAACGGCGCGTCGGCTGGTTACGACACACGGCCCACCCGGCTCGGCGCCCCCGGGCGCCGAGCCGCCGTACCGCCTCTGAGCTGGGACGATCACGGACGCGCGAACCTTCCGGCACGGGCCGGGGATTCACCCCGGCGCGGGCCCGCCATCCGTACGGCAGCCGTACGGGGTCCGTGTGGCATCCGTGCAGCTCCGGACCGCTCCGCGCGGCATCCGTACGGTTGCGCGCCGCCCGCTGCCGCGCGGGGCGGCGGCGGTCCGCGTCACAGGTACCGCCGGCGCTCCGCCGCGTGGCGCTCGTACTCCTGGCGGGCCCTGACGGCGGCCGGGCGGGTGGCGGTTCCGGCCACCGGTACGTCCCACCAGGCCTGAGCGCCCGGCACTGCGGCATCCGCCTCCGCTCCCGTCCCTGTATCCGTTCCCGTATCCGCCTCCGCCTCCGCCTCCGCCTCCGCCGCGAGCTCCACATGGACGCAGACCGGCCGGTCGCACGCCCGCGCCGCCGCCAGGGCCTCCCTCAGCTCACCCACCGTCCCGGCGCGCAGCACCTCCATGCCGAGGCTGGCGGCGTTGGCGGCGAGATCGACGGGCAGCGGGTCGCCGGTGTAGCCGCCGTCGGCGGCCCGGAAGCGGTAGGCCGTGCCGAAGCGTTCGGCTCCCGTGGCCTCGGAGAGCCCGCCGATGGAGGCGTAGCCGTGGTTCTGGAGCAGCACCAGCTTGACCGGGACGCCCTCCTGGACGGCGGTGACGATCTCCGTCGGCATCATCAGGTACGTGCCGTCGCCGACCAGCGCCCAGACGGGCCGGCCGGGCGCGGCCAGGGCGACGCCGATGGCGGCCGGGATCTCGTAGCCCATGCAGGAGTAGCCGTACTCGACGTGGTACTGGCGCGGGGAGCGGGCCCGCCACAGCTTGTGCAGATCGCCGGGGAGGGAGCCGGCCGCGTTGATGAGGATGTCCTCGTCCCCGGCGAGGGCGTCGAGCGCACCGAGGACCCGGGCCTGCGTGGGGCGGGCGGCGGGATCGCCGTCCCCCGCAAAGGCGCGGTCGACGCGCTCCTCCCAGCGCGCCTTGGCGCGGCCGTACTCCTCCTCGTACGCGTGCTCGACGCGGTGGCCGGTGAGGGCGGCCGTCAGCGCGTCGAGACCCGCGCGGGCGTCGGCCACCAGGGGCAGGCCGCTCATCTTGTGGCCGTCGAACGCGGTGATGTTGAGGTTGACGAAGCGGACGCCGGGGGCGGCGAAGAGGGTGCCGGAGGCGGTGGTGAAGTCGCTCCAGCGGGTGCCGACGCCCAGCACCGCGTCCGCCGTCCGGCCGAGGTCGTCAGCGGTGGCGGTGCCGGTGTGCCCGATGCCGCCGACATCGGCCGGGTGGTCGTGTCGGAGCGAGCCCTTGCCGGCCTGGGTGGAGGCGACCGGGATGCCGGTGGCGCCCGCGAGGGCCGCGAGCGCCTGCTCGGCCTCACTGTGGTGGACACCGCCGCCCGCGACGATCAGCGGACGGCGGGCGGCGCGCAGGACGGCGGCGGCCTCGGCCAGGGCGTCGGCGTCGGGCGCAGGGCGGCGGACCCGCCACACCCGCTCGGCGAAGAACTCCTCCGGCCAGTCGTACGCCTCGGCCTGCACGTCCTGCGGGAGGGCGAGGGTGACGGCACCGGTCTCGGCCGGGTCGGCCAGCACGCGCATGGCCTGGAGCGCGGCGGGGATCAGCGCCTCGGGCCGCGTCACCCGGTCGAAGTACCGGGACACCGGCCGCAGGCAGTCGTTGACGGACACATCGCCGGCGGACGCCACTTCGAGCTGCTGGAGCACCGGATCGGCGGGGCGGGTGGCGAACGTGTCGCCGGGGAGCAGCAGGACGGGCAGCCGGTTGACGGTGGCGAGGGCGGCGCCGGTGACGAGGTTGGTGGCGCCGGGGCCGATGGAGGTGGTGACGGCCTGTGCGGAGAGCCGGGCGGTCTGGCGGGCGTGGGCCACGGCGGCGTGCACCATGGCCTGCTCGTTGCGGCCCTGGAGGTACGGCATGTGATCGGCGCCGGTCTCCAGCAGGGCCTGGCCGAGGCCGGCGACGTTGCCGTGGCCGAAGATGCCCCAGCAGGCGCGGACGAGGCGGTGCCGCTCGCCGTCGCGTTCGGTGAACTGGCGTGCGAGGAAGGCGATCAGGGCCTGGGCGACGGTGAGGCGGCGGGCCGGGCCGCTGCCGCTGCCGGTGCTCATGGGCGGTCTCCTTCGGGAGGCTCTGCGGGTGACGGGGCGGGTGACGGGGCGGCGGGGGCGCCCGTGAGGCCGGTGCCGGTGGCGCTCACGGCCGGGCCCGCGGGCGCCCGGTAGAGCGGCAGCCGGGGGTCCACGGGCTGTTCCGGCCAGGTGGTGCGGATCCAGGCGTGGTCCGGGTGGTCGCTGATCAGCCAGGCCCGTTCGGCGCCCGGCCCGGCCATCACGTTGAGGTAGTACATGGCGTGGCCCGGGGCGGCGACGGACGGACCGTGCCAGCCGTCCGGGATGAGCACGGTGTCGCCGCCGCGGACCTCCGCGAGGAGGTCGCTGTCGCGTCCGGGCCCGGACGGGCTGATCCGCTGGTAGCCGAGGCCGGGAGTGCCGCCGGGCGCGGCGGCGATCTCGTAGTAGTAGATCTCCTCCAGCTCCGACTCCCGGCCGGGCAGGTGTTCGTCGTGCTTGTGCGGCGGATACGAGGACCAGTTGCCGCCGGGGGTGAGCACCTCCACGGCGATCAGCCTGTCGGCCTCGAAGGCGCCGGCGGCGGCGAAGTTGTTGACCTGGCGCGAGCAGTTTCCGCTGCCCCGCAGTTCGACGCCGACGCCGGAGGCCGGTCCGTAGCGGGCGGGCAGGCGGCGTCCGCAGCGGGCGCCGGGCAGCGCGAAGCGGCCGCCGGTGGACGTGGTGACGCGCGCCCAGGACTCACGGGGCACATAGGCGAAGTCGGTGACACCGCCGAACACGCTGTCCCGGCCGTGCAGTTCGAACGTCTCGTCGAAACTCTCGCCGTCAGGGGTGACGGTGAGGATCTCGACGGTGCAGCCACCGCTGAGCGGCAGCACGATCCACTCGCTGCCGCCCGCGTCAAAACCGTGGGAGCCGCCGGGCGGCAGATCGAGCACGCGCAGGCCGGCGAAGCGCCAGCCGGCCCGCTCCGGTCCGACGGCGGTCGCGTACGGGCCGGTGGCCGTGGTCCCGGCCGGGAGGTGGAGGCGGGAGCCGCCGGACGGGCCCGGCCGCCCGGGGCGGTCGGGGGGTACGGGACGGTCGGGGTGATCGGGGTGATCGGGGTGATCGAACGTCATGGATGCGAGTCTCCCCACGGGAACGGTCGGTTCGGAGGCGGCTGGCGGACGGACGGTCCACCGCCGCACGGGCCGGAGGCGCCGGGCGCGGCCGGGGGCACCAGGAGCACCGGGGCCGGTTCCCCCGGCCCGGAACCGCCCGGCACGCCCCGCGCCCTGACCGCAGGGCGCACCGGCCGCAGCGGGAGGCGGGCCGTCCACGGGGAGGCCCCTGGTGCCTGGGACGTCCGGGGCACCTTGCTCATCCGGGCGGGCAGGGCCGCCCCGGTCGCGGGCCGGTGCGCGGGGTGGCCCGCGGGCCCGTGCGCGGGGTCCGTCATGGGCCGGTGAGGGCCGCTTCGACCTCGGCGGCCGTCGGCATCGCCGGGGAGCAGGCCAGCCGGGAGGCGACGATGGCACCGGCCGCGTTGGCGTGGCGGATGGTGCGCTCCAGGTCCCAGCCGGCGAGCAGTCCGTGGCAGAGCGAGCCGCCGAACGCGTCGCCCGCGCCGAGGCCGTTGACCACCTCCACGGGCACCGGGGGCACCTCGGCCGTGGTGCCGTCGCGGTGCATCGCGAGCACACCGCGCGGCCCCTGTTTGACGACGGCGAGTTCCGCCCCCGCGTCGAGCAGCGCGCGGGCGCAGTCCTTCGGCTCCCGCAGCCCGGTGGCGATCTCGCACTCGTCGAGGTTGCCGACGGCGACGGTGGCGTGCTCCAGCGCCCGCGCGTAGTGGGGGCGCGCGGCGGCCGCGCGGGCCGCCCGCGCGGCCGGGCTCTCCGCACCGGGGTCCGCGCCGGGTGCGGGCCAGAACATCGGGCGCCAGTCGAGGTCGAAGACGGTGACCGCGCCGGCGGCCGGTCCGGGGGCCTCCGGACGCGCGTCCGCGTCCGGGTCCCGGTCCGCCTCCGGCGCCGCTTCCGGGCCCGCCGGGCGCGCGGCTTGGGTCACGGAGCGCGAGGCCGGGGCGGCGGAGTGTCCGGCCGGATCCGGGCGAGGTACCGCCCCGGACCGGGCCGCCAGGGCCGTCAGCGTCGCCGAGCGGCTCGGCTCCTCGCACAGCCCCGTGCCGGTCACCCAGAACACCCGTGCGGCCCGGATCGCGTCGAGGTCCAGTTCGGCGGCCGTGATCTCCAGATCCGGGGCCTTCGGCTGCCGGTAGAAGTAGAGCGGGAAGTGGTCCGGCGGGAAGATCTCACAGAAGGTCACCGGGGTCGGCAGCCGGGGCACGGCCGTCACCCACCGGTCGTCCACCCCGAATCCCCGCAGTGCGCGGTGGATGTACTCCCCGAACGGGTCGGCACCCGTACGGCTGATGACGGCGGTCCGCCGGCCCAGCCGGGCGGCCGCGACGGCGACGTTGGTGGGCGAGCCGCCGAGGAACTTCCCGAAGGTCTCCACCTCCGCCAGCCCCACCCCGGTCTGCAGGGGATAGAGGTCCACCCCGGTGCGCCCCATGGTGATCAGCTCATACGGGGCACCGCCCGGGCCGGGCGGTGTGCCGGTGGCCTCCGGCTCGGTGCGTTCCGGCATGGTGATCCCCTCCGCTCGGCGCGGGTCTGTCGCGGCCGCGCCCCGGGTTCGGTCCCGGCCGCGAACCGCCCCTTCTTTGTCCTGACATACTGGCCTGCCCGGCGAGGAATTGACCATACGTCCGTATGTCCGGACCTCGCATTGACACCCCCCGTGCCGGGCAGGAAGCTACCGGGCATCCCTGCCCTTCCCCTGTCCCGCCGACACGGGAGACACCGCCTTCTCCGGTCACCGGTGACCGATGAGAGGAGAGCCCGCCAGATGACCGCAGGACCTCCCGCATCCCCCGCACCCTCCCCCTCCTCTCCCGCGTCCCTGGACCGGCTCCGGATCGGCTCCGCCCCCGACTCCTGGGGCGTGTGGTTCCCCGAGGACGACCGGCAGGTGCCGTGGCACCGCTTCCTCGACGAGGTGGCGGACGCCGGCTACTCCTGGATCGAACTCGGCCCCTACGGCTATCTGCCCACCGACCCCGCCCGGTTGCGGGACGAGACCGGGCGCCGCGGCCTGCGGGTCTCCGCCGGCACCGTCTTCACCTCGCTGCACCGCGGCCCGGCCGTCTGGGACGCCACCTGGGCGCATGTCTCCCGGGTCGCCGAACTGACCCGGGCCATGGGCGCCGGGTACCTGGTGGTCATCCCGTCCTTCTGGCGGGACGACAAGACCGCCGAGATCATCGAGGACCGGGAGCTGAACGCCGCTCAGTGGCGGGACCTCACCACCGGCATGGAACGCCTGGGACGCGAGGTCCGCGACCGCTACGGCCTGGAGATCGTCGTCCATCCGCACGCCGACACCCACATCGACGGGGAGGAGAACGTCGCCCGCTTCCTCGACGCCACCGACCCCGGTCTGGTCCGGCTCTGCCTGGACACCGGGCACTACGCCTACTGCGGCGGCGACAGCGTCAAGCTCATCAAGACCTACGGGGAGCGGATCGGCTACCTCCACCTCAAGCAGGTGGACCCGGAGATCCTCGCCCATGTGGTCGCGGAGGGCGTGCCGTTCGGGCCCGCGGTGGCGCAGGGCGTGATGTGCGAGCCGCCCCGCGGCGTGCCGGCCCTCGAACCGGTGCTCGACGCCGCGCAAGGGCTCGGCATCGACCTCTTCGCCATCGTCGAGCAGGACATGTACCCCTGCGATCCGGACCGGCCGTTCCCGATCGCGGAACGCACCCGCAGATTCCTGCGGAGCTGCGGGGCGCCGTAGCCCGGTGGCCGCGGTACCGCAGCGGAGAACCCGAACGCCCAGCCCGCGCCGGCCGGACCGCACCGGCCGGACCGCGCCGACCCGGCCCGACCTGCGGAGGAGATCCATGACCGACCAGGGAACACTCGGCGTCGCCGTCATCGGCGCGGGACGCATGGGGGCCGACCACATCCGGCGGCTGGACCGGACCATCAGCGGCGCCCGGGTCGCCGCCGTCGCCGATGTCGACGCCGAGCGCGCCAAACGGCTCGCCGACGGGATCGACGGCTGCACCGCCCACACAGATCCGGCCGCGGCACTGGCCTCCGAGGGCGTCGACGCGGTGCTGATCGCCTCCCCGGGGCCGGTTCACGAGGAGCAGCTGCTGCTGGCGCTGGAGCACGGTCTGCCGGTGCTCTGCGAGAAGCCGCTCACCCCGGACGCCTCCTCCGCGCTCCGGGTCCTGCGGGCCGAGAGCGCCCTCGGCCGGCGGCGGGTGCAGGTCGGCTTCATGCGCCGTTACGACACCGAGTACGCCCGGCTCAAGGCCCTGCTCGACGCGGGCGAACTCGGCCGGCCGCGGATGCTGCACTGCCGGCACCGCAATGTCGCCAGCCCGCCCGGCTTCACCGAGCAGATGATGATCAGCGACTCGGTGGCGCACGAGATCGACGCGACCCGCTGGCTGCTGGGCCAGGAGATCACGGCGGTGACGGTGCTGCGTCCCGGCTCCGGCGGGGTGCGCGAGCCGCAGCTGGTGCTGTTCGAGACGGACGGCGGGGTGGTGGTCGATGTGGAGATCTTCGTCAACTGCGGCTTCGGCTACCAGGTGCAGTGCGAGGCCGTGTGCGAGGCCGGCAGCGCCCGGATCGGCGACGGGCACGCCATGGTGACCCAGGCGGCGGGCCGCTGGGGCGGGGAGATCGCCCAGGACTACGTGGTGCGGTTCGAGGACGCCTACGACCGCGAGGTGCAGCAGTGGGTGGACGCGACCCGCCGGGGCGAGGTCACCGGACCGAGCGTGTGGGACGGCTACGCGGTCGCCGCCGTCTGCGAGGCCGGGGTGCGGGCCCAGTCCGGAGGGGGACGGGTGCCCGTCACCCTCACCGGGCCGCCGGCCCTCTACCGCTGAGCCCCCGAGTCCGCCCGCTCCGGCTCGGCCCCACCGGCGCTGTCCTCCCCCGCACCCCCGTTCCGCTGCTCCGGGAGGGCCGTGCCCTCCCCCTCGCTCAGCCCGAAGCGGGCATGGATCCGGCGCAGCGGGCGCGGAGCCCACCAGGTGGCCTTGCCGGTGAGCCGCATGACCGCCGGGACCAGCAGCGTGCGCACCACCATGGCGTCCATCAGCACGGCCAGGGCGAGCCCGAGACCGAGCATCTTGGTGTTGGTCACCCGGGAGGCTCCGATGGCGATCATCACCACGGCGAGGATCAGCGCCGCCGCCGTGATGAGCCCACCGGTGCGGCTGAGGCCGAAGACCACCGCGCCCTGATGGTCGCCGCTGCGGTCGTACTCCTCCTTGATCCGGGAGAGCAGGAAGACGCCGTAGTCCATGGAGAGGCCGAAGGCGACACAGAACATCAGCACGGGGAGCGTGGTCTCCATGTCACCCGTCGCGGTGAAGTCCAGCAGCCCGGAGAGATGCCCGTCCTGGAAGACCCACACCAGGGCACCGAACATCGCCGTGAGGCTGAGGGCGTTGAGGACCACGGCCTGCAGCGGTATCAGCACGCTGCCGGTGAGGAGGAAGACCAGCAGCAGCGTGGTGAGCACGATGACCGCCAGCGCCCAGGGCAGCCGGTCGGCTATGGCGTCCTTGGTGTCGACGAGGACGGCGGCGGTTCCGGTGACGGAGGCGTCGAACGGGGCTTCCGCGTTCTCGGCGCGGACCTCGCGCACCAGCTCCTGGCTGGCGGCGTCCACGGCTTCGCCGCGCGGCAGCACGCTGATCTGGGCCGCACCCCCGGCGGTGCGGGCGGCCTCGGCCGGGCCGGGCTCGCGGACCCGCTCCCCTGAGACGTACTGCCCGGTGGGCCCGTCCACCCGCAGCACATCGGGCAGTCGGGATATCCGCGCGCTGTACCCGTCCAGCTCCCGGGCCGACGGTCCGCCCTCGGCCAGCACCTCCACCGCACCGCCGGGCGAGCCCGGGAAGCCCTCCCGCAGCTGGTCCTGGACGACGCGGGACTCGGCGGTGACGGGCAGCTGCCGGTCGTCGACGGTGCCGAACGTCGCCCCGGCGAAGGGGGCTCCGAGCAGCAGCAGGACGGCGGTGGTGCCGATCGCGAAGAAGGGTGCCCGGCGCATCACCAGCCGGCCGGTACGGGCCCAGCCCTCGCCGGTGTCCGGTCCGGCGGGGCGGTCCCGGCGCAGCAGCCTGCGCAGGTCCAGGGCGTTCACCCGGGGGCCGAGCAGCACCAGCGCGGCGGGCAGTACGGACAGCGCCGCCAGCGCGGCCAGCAGCACCACGGCGATGCCGGCGTAGGCGAAGGAGCGCAGGAAGTACTGCGGGAAGACCAGCATCGCGGCCAGCGAGACGGCGACGGTGAGCGCCGAGAAGAGGACCGTCCGCCCGGCGGTGCGCAGGGTCGTGCCCATGGCGGGCAGCGGCGCGGCGCCGCCGGCCAGCTCCTCGCGGAACCGCCGGACGATGAAGAGGGCGTAGTCGATGGCGAGTCCGAGGCCCAGCGCCGTGGTGAGGTTCTGCGCGAAGACGGAGACATCGGTGAACTCGGTGAGCCCGCGCAGCACCGCGTTGGTGCCCAGGATGGCGACGACGCCGATGAGCAGCGGCAGCAGGGCGGCGACGGCGCTGCCGAAGACGATGATCAGCAGCACAAGGGTGATGGGCAGGGCGATCAGCTCGGCCCGGAGCAGATCCTCCTGGACGGTGGTCTGCAGCTCGTGCTGGACGGCGGCCCGGCCGCCGATCGACACCTCGACGGGGCCGTGCTCCCCCCGGAGTGCGGGGGCGATGCGCTCCAGGGTGCGGTTCACGGCCTTCTCGTCGCCCTCGATCCGGGCGGTGATCAGGGCCTGCCGGCCGTCCTCGGCACGCAGCGCGGGTGACCGGGTGGCCCAGTAGGAGGTGACGCCGGTGACGGACCGCTCCCCTTCCAGCCGCTCGGCGAGCTCCCGGCCCTCCGCGACGACGGCCGGGTCGTCCACGGAGGCACCGCCGCCGTCGACGAGAAGGAGCAGATTGGGCCCGGAGGCGGGGAAGCGGCGGTCGAGCTCCTCGGTGGCGAAGGTGGACTCGGCGTCCGGCGCCTCGAAGCCGCCGCTGCCCATCCGGTCCGCGACGCCGCTTCCCGCGAACACGGCCAGGGCCGTGACGACGAGAGCGAGCAGCAGGGACAGTCTCGGCCGGGCCGTGACGATCCGGGTCCAGCCGCGGGCGCGGCGGTTGACAGCAGACATGGCGCAGGTGTCCCCTTCCCCCGATTGCCAATAGACTTGGCAAACACGAGCGACCGCTCGCGTTCCCTAGAATGCGAGTAGCCGCTCGCATTTGTCAACCGCCGCCAGGCGGGCGGAGAGTCCGGGGAAGAGGCGCGTGTCCGAGAAGCAGCCGACGGCACCGGGGAAGCGGCCGGGGGCGGCCGGCGGAGAGACGACCACCGGCGAGGAACCCTCCGGGAAGCAGCGGCGCGGCGGCGGCCCGTCAGGGCCCGGCGCGGAAGGGCCGCCGGCCGCCGCCCGACCGCGGCGTCGCCGCCAGGCCCGCGGGGAGCGCCGCATCGAGCAGCTCCTGGAAGCGGCCGCCCGGGTCTTCGGCGACTCGGGCTACGACGGGGCCAGCACCAACGCCATCGCCCGGGAGGCGGGCGTCTCCCCGGGCACCCTCTACCAGTTCTTCCCCAACAAGGAGGCCATCGCCGTCGAGCTCGGCGGGCGCCTGCTGGACCGGATGCGCGAGACCCACGGCCAGGTCTTCACCCCGGAGAACGCCATGCTGCCGCTGGCGGAGGCCCTGGACCGGATCGTCGACCCACTGACCGGCTTCATCTGCCACAACCCCGCCTCGCTCGCCCTCATGCACGCCCCCGGGGCGCCCGCGGCCCTCGCCGACGAGCACGCGGCGCTCGACAGCGTCTTCCGGGCCCGCACGGCCGAGCTGATCGCCCTGCGCGCCCCCGGCCTGGCCCCGGAGCAGTGCGCACGCGTGGCCATGCTGGCCTACACCTTCTTCACCTCGGGGATGGAGCTGGCCATGAGCCACGAGGGCGCGGAGCGCGAGGCGTACGTCGCCGAACTCAAGGCGGCGCTCCACCGCTACCTCGCCCCGGTCGTCGGTACGGAGGCGCCCGCCACGCGCTGAGCCTCGCGGCCTCCCGAGGGGCGCCTCCGGCGCACCGGGGCCGGATCCCCGCGCCGCCATTTCCCGTCAACTGCGGTCACCGGTCCGGCGGTACGGCCGGCCGTGTTGTCGCAGGTGGAGGCCGATTCGCACATCGGGCCACGGGGGTCTCGGTGCCCCCGCAAGCCTCGGCCTACCGCACTCCAGGGTCGTATCCAGAGGTCACCGGTCCGGGGCTGCGGCTCGGCATGCACGGCGTTCGCCGGCGGCTGCCGTGGCCGGTTCTCCCCGCCCGGGCGCGGATCTTGCCGATGCACCATCAGATCTTGTCAGTGCCCGTTGCTACCCCTTTTTCCAGGGGCCGGGTCGCGTGGGGCGGCCCGGCGAGGAGAGGGGAAGCAGATGGAGAAGGTGCCTCCGGGCCACCACCGTGTCCGCAGTTACGTACGGCGCAACCCGCGGCCTCGGGCCAAGGGGATGAGCGGCTGGACCATCGCTGGGATATTCGGCCTGATCGTCCTGTGGGGGCAGGTCTTCGGCTTCGGTGAGGCCGAGACTCCCCAGCCGACCGCGCCGAAGCCCTCGGTCTCCGCGCCGGCGGCCCCCTGATGCCCGGGCGCCGCCCCCGCCTCCGGCCACGTCACGGGCCGCGGCAGCGGTTGTTGAGGTGGCCAGGGCTGCGGAAGCCGCGGGGTGCCGGGGAGCACGCTGCGGCCGGGTTGGTCGCCCTGGCCGCGGCAGCCGTCCTCACCGACGTGGCAATCGCCGTGTGGAACACGATGCTTGACCATTGGCCCGTCGTAGCCGCCCTCGCCGCAGGCGCCTGCGCCTACGGGACCCGGCACCTGTCGCGCTCCCTGCGGGCACGGCGGGAGCGGGCGGCGCGGCTCGCGGCCCTGCGGCTCACGCTCGCGCAGATCGACGCCTTGGACGACCAGCAATTCGAGCACGCCCTGCGGGACCTGCTCATCCGGGACGGCTGGCAGGCGCGGCAGGTCGGCCGGCAGGGCGACCAGGCCGCCGACGTCATCGGCCAGGAGCGGCAGCGCGGCCGGATCGTCCTGCAGGCCAAGCACACCAGAGTCGGCGGCAAGGTGGGTGTGCAGGTGATGTACCAGGTCAAGGGAACGGCCGGTCCCGTACACCGCGCGGACCACGCCGTCGTCGTGACCAACGGTTCCCTCACTCGCGACGCCAAGGCCTGGGGCGACCGGCACCGCATCCACTGGATCGACCGCGACCGGCTGCACCGCTGGGCCGAACACGGCCTCCCACTGCATGAGTTGCTGCGCCTGCCCGGTCGAACACCGAGGCGCGGCAGGACCGACGAATCGGCGCGGCGGCCTCAGCGTGCACGGCTGGTCCCCTGACCGCGCCGCCACGAAGATCGAGCCCTCTCCGAGGATGGAGTCACCCGTACCGTGCTGAAGCTCTGCCGACGAGCAGAAACCGTCCGTCCTGGCCGTCAGCAAAACGGCCCCGCGCGGACATCGGAGGGCGTGAACCCCACGGCTCGTGGGTGGCAGGGATGGAAGGCCAGACGTCGGGAACGGCGTCAGACCGTGGCTGGCGCTGGGCGAACGAGTGGAAGATGCCTGCAGGGGCGAAGAGCCAATGAAGAAACAGAGCGCAATATGCCCGTTTCGCTACTTTCGGTGAGAATGGGCAAACCGGCGTCCCCCACCAGCGAACCCGCAGGTCGCGAACTCCGCTCCCCGCGTACGCGGGATAACCTCATGGCGATCACGCCGAGTGCCGAACCACACTGGCCGGACGACGTTCTCCGAGCTGGGCCATCAGCAGGCCATCGACCGGTTGTGCACCGATTTGACGGGCCAACTCCCTTCGAACGGGAGTGTGTACGCCAAGTCCATCAGTCTGGGCACCACACCGTTGCAGGCTCTACTCGCCATAGTTCACCGCCCAGTGGCCACGTCAGCGGCCGCGCCACGGTTGCATTGGGTACTGGCTCGTAGCGTCGACGGCACACGGCTGCCGGTGTGACTGGATGCCCCGGCGAACCTTGCAGGGTTCGCCAACTAACAGACTTGCAGTCGTGAAAGCCTTTGGTGGGGCCCAAAGGCTCCTCTACTTCCAACCGCTTTCTGTGTCGTTTTCGTGTCGTCGTCGGTCGGCATCGATGGTTCCCTGGACCCAGTCCGCAGCCCACTCATAGTCGGCTCTCAGAACTTCATCGGGCACCTCCGCTGCTGCCTGCCGGGCTCGTATCAGCGCGGCGTCGAGCTCGGGGGACTCACCGTTCCAGCCACCCCAGCGGTTGGGATGCATCCGTTCTCGTACCAACTCACGAACCGTGGAGTAACAGCCGGTCTCACGGGCACGTTCAACCACGGCGGTCGCAAGACCGGGATGGCTCAGGGCCCAGGCGTTGAGGCAGCTAAGGACGCGGCAAAGGCCACGGATTTCAGCGCTATCCAGATTGGGGATGCGGGCGGCGAACGCATCCCCTGCGGCCTCGGTCAGGTACTCGCTTACGGCGGCTTCCAGAACTCGACCCAGGCGAAGTTGTTCGTCCTCCTCGCACGTAAGTCTCTGAAGAACCCAGTCGGCAAGGTCGTCGGCTCGTCGGTCGAAGGCGGTTCCCAGATCGTCATTGTCATCGGGCAGTCGCACGTCGGCGGCGTCCCGCTCGGCAAGGTGGTCGAGGACCAGACCAGGGTGGTTCGACACAATTGCGGCCACCGTTGTCTGTACCGGATAGGACTGGTAATTGGCACGGGCGACGAGTCGAAGGACTGCCTCGGCATCTTCACGGCCGAGACCGGAACCGTAAGCGGCGCCGTCGTAGTCGCTGGCTCCTTCGATGGCGGTCGCAGCGGCATGCTCACTAATGCCTCTCGCAAGTAACACCGGTACCGCCTCGGTCGGTGTGGCCCGGAGATAAGGGCCGGCGGCGCCGAGGAAGGCATTTGCCACCTGAGGATCAGGATCTTCGCTGCCGGTGGCCCAAACGTCGGCGAGGCGACTCGCGTGGCCCCAACCGCCTCGGTCGAACGCGCGGGCGATAGCGATCTTGACCGCGGTCCGCCCGTTCAGAACGGCACCGCAAAGCCAGGATGACGCGACCTGCGGCGTATGCCGAAGCCAGGAAGCGATCAGATACGGAAGCTCCCTATCGAGGGGGCCTGGGTCAGCGTCGGCCATCTCGCAGACAAGTTCCGGAAGAAAGTTTGGTGTGCGTTCAGCGATGCGACGCCAGATCGGCCACAGGCTGAAGTGTTGCTGGGGTCGGAGGCCGAGCACGTCACGAGCAGTACTGTCCAGGAGATCGAGAATCTCCGTGGCCGTACCAAGTTCGAGGAGACGCTCGGCGAACTCATCGTCTTGGACGTCCTGCTTTGTGCGCCGAATTTGCACGCGTTTGCGTATGTGCTCGTCGCGTTCGGCCTGCCGATTCTCCTTCGTCAGCTCTGCCAGTCGACCTCCTTCGGTTGACTGCGTAGCAGCCAGTTCCTCCAGCGATGGCACATCGGTCGGGTCAACCTTGCCGAGAGCGAAGCGGTCGCCGAGGATGTCATCCGCGATGTCGTCCTCAAGCCCGGCGACGCGGTCGAGAGACGCCACTACCGTCAGGGCGGCGTGCATTACGCGAGGCGATGTTGCGTGTTCGGCGGACCAGGCCAATGCGTTGCGGACAAGGCGCCGCACGGCAGGAATGCCAGTACGTCGGCCAACCACGGCCAGTGTGGCGACGGTGGCGAGGTCATCGTCCTCCCAGGCGAGAATGACATCGCTACCGATCGGCTGACCGAAGTATCCCGATGGCTGCTTCAAGGCGTGCCCCAGCAAAGCGACGGCTGCACCGGCACGCCGCAGGTCGTTGGAGGCAGCTTGGTCGCAGAGAATACGGCGACTCTGGTCGCGCACCGTGCGCATTGCCATGGGGCTGATGCTTCGCGCTTGCATCGAAAGCGTCATCGGAGCAGATTGCGTAGCTTCCACCCGCTCCTTCACCAGTAGCGGCTTGAGCGCGAACAGCGGAGTAGCGACATCCTCACCCTGGCTGGGTTCCGTGAGCCAGGCAGCGACCCTAGCGACGATGCGCGCGGGAAACGACGGGTCCGGGAGCTTGACCAGGTTGCCGAGGTGGTCATCGAGCATCCGCTGGGCATGATCCGTGGTGGCGTGCGGCGGGCGAGGGTCGCGCTTGCGCAGGCCCCATAGGGCATCCAGGGCGGTTTCGAGCAGGCTGGGCTCGCTGACAGCTGCGCGCGCGTAAAGCTCCGGCAGCTTGCGACGCACGTCATCGGGGCCGATCGGCCGGAGCCCGAGATACTCTCGCCAAGACGATTGGTCACCATCTTCAGGCAGCGGCGTGCCGCCGCGTTCCTCATTATCGAGCCGATCCTGGAGCTTCCCCAGCATGTGCACGACCGCACGCGGTTGTGTCGTCGCCAGCGGAATGAAACAGTCTAGTTCCTCATGCAGTTGGCTGCAGGGGAGGGCGAGCACCCGCTCGTGGATTCCCGTCCAGATCGGGTCCATGACCGATGGGCCACCGCGTTTCAAGAGCCGCCAGTCGAGCTCGCCGAGCGACGTGGCCAGTCGGTGCTTGTGCTCGCCAGCGCCAAATGTCTCCCACAGGGCGACAGCGAATCTGGTGTCGAAATCGCCATAGGCGGCCTGTTCCTCTAGGACGCTATCCGCGACAACATCGGGTACCACCCGCATCAGTCCGGCCTGTGCAACGAGCACACCGTGGTCCCGCAGAGAGGTCATGATCCGGGCAAGCTCGATGACTGTCAGGTCACAGAAGTTGGCGATCTGCTGCAGAAGTTCCTGATCGTCACTGTTAACGGGGCTTATCGCGGCGTAGGTCGCCAGGACCTTTCGACTGGTAGCGCCGTTGAACCCATCCACGTCAGGTGCGAGGACAGCGCGGTATCGGTTGAGGACAGTCTGTCGCAGGCCAGCGTCGACGGCCAGCGATGCCGTGAGTTCGCCACGCTTGATGAGGTTGATGGTAATGACCGCGACGTGCGGGCTGTGTTCAGCCTGGCCGGCGAGGTACGCACGCAGCTCGAAGCGGAGACCCACCCCGTCGGTGAGCCCCTGGACTAAGCGCTCTGCGTCGGTTCTTCGTAGCTCGTCGACCGAAACGGTCTCCTGCTCCGCGGGCCTGAAGCCCGCCTGAACGGCCTGCTCACGGATTGCGCGAAGTCCGCTCGGTCGCGTCGCCAGAATGACTTGAACGTCGTCGCGGCTGCGCGCGAAGGCCAGCAGAGATGCGAGCGCCTCGGGCTCGACATGGGCGTCATCAATCACAACCACGGATGCACCGATGCGGAGTTCAGCAAGAGCTCGGTCGCTGAAGACCCGCCCGGGCGCCAAGCAAAAGATCGGAACGTGTGACTGTCGCTCCCGCAGCTCGCGGAGCGAGTCAATGAGTAGCCGCGACTTTCCACGTCCGCCTGGACCGACAACAACCACGATTGGCCGGTAGCCATCCGACTCACGGTCGGTGGAAGATCGCATCGCGGCGAGCTCGTCGGTACGACCAGCGAGGGGACCGAGGTCGTTCATCACGGCCTCCGGATTCAGCCGCACCCTCGTGAACGACTCGAACGACATAAACGCATCGTCTGGCGCTTCCACGAAAAGTCGTCGGATATCGGGGTCCCAGAACTCGTCAAGTATGTCGCGTTGGGCCTGTGCCGGCAGGTTGCGAAGCATCGCGGTCAGATCCCGGCGGTCCCACAGCCACCAACCAGGATGCTGCTGGATTTCGTTGCGAGCAGCAACCTTCGCTACATCGGCGTAGACAAGGTAGATCTCCTCGGCGCCGTCGAACGTCAGCTCATCGACGGCCTTCCGCACTTTCGCGGCCGTCAGGTCCTTGAGGTGCTTGCACTGCCAGGCGACCGGCACACCATCGTTGAACCGGCCGTAGAGGTCGATGCCGTCCTGCTTGTCACCGGGGACGCCCCAGCGAGCCACCTTTGCAACGTGCCGCACTTGCATGCCGAGGAGCGGCTGGGCCTTCAGCAGTCGCTCGACAAAATCCTCGAATCGGCGATCAGTGAGCCACGGAATCGGGAGAAGGTCGGGTGCACGGTCGCTGAGCAGCCAGCCCAACGCCGCTCCTGGCTCACACTCACCATCCGCTTCGCTCGCCATCAGTCCCTTCCCCAACCACCCGAAGGCGCCGCAGGTGGCCACGCCGAGGGGCCACGTCAAACAGGCACATTCTTGCAAGTGCCGCTGGTGTGTCCGCCATTGTTGCAAACGGGCGCCGATGCCTGGGCGCAGCTGCGCGTCGACGAGATGCCGGTAGTCACCTGGCGATCTGCCAAGCACGGCGTCGCCCTGAGCAAGAAAGGAAGCGAGGGCACTGGCCGATCGCGAGCGGACTCTTGGTGCCCAGCCTGCGGGTCGGCGCGAGCGCGCTGAACTGCTCGGTCCCACGCTCCGGGGCAGAGCCGCAGGCGCGTTGCAAAAGGGCCACGCCCCACCGTGCACCTCCGGCCCGCAGGAATCGTCCTCCAGCCTCAACCGGGGCCGGCCGCAGGTACTGTTCCAGTGGATGCAGAACAGGAGCCTGTATGCACTCTCTGTCTCAAGACCACACCGGCTCGCGGATCGCCCGGCTTCGTCGCGAGCGTCACCTGACACAGAAACAGCTCTGCGAGCTCGCCGACATCTCCTACAGCACCCTGACGAAGACCGAGCAGGGTGTGATCCCCGCCAGCCCGTACCTCGTGGGCAAGGTCGCACAGGCGCTGAGAGTCGATGTCTCCACGATCAACGGGCAGCCCTACCAGGACAGTCTGCGCGCCGACGAACTGGACGTGCTGATCCGGCCGATCCGCGAGGCCCTCGACGTGTACGACTTGGGGCCCGACCCCGAGATCCGGCCCCGGCGGCAGGAAGAACTTCACGCCGAGGCCGAGGGGCTGTGCGCCGCGGTCCGCGCAGGCAAGATCAAGAAAGCGGCGGGCGCGGTGGCCGGGCTCATCGAGGAAGCGACCACCGCGGCGCACTCCGCCCGGACCAGAGAAGGATGGCTGACGCTCGCCAGCCTCTACCGCACGTCGTACGACGTGGCGGCCAAGCTGGGCTACGCGGACCTCGCCCAGCTCTCGCTAGCCCGTCTGGACTGGGCCGCGCAGCGGGCCTCCAGCGCCGTCCTCGGAGGCATGTTCCACTACCTGCGGGCGCTCACCTACCTGCGGGAAGGCAAGTTCCGCACCGGTCAGCGTCTCGTGGACATGGGCCTGTCGACGCTTGCCCAGGCTGAGGAGACGCGCGAGCGCGGGATCGTAACCGGTCAACTGCACCTCGGTGCGGCGGTGATGGCCGGCCGGGCCAAGAACGCCGCACGAGCCACGGAGCACCTGGACGAAGCCGAACGGATCGCCGCCGAGACCGGGGAATCGGTCACGGTGCACTGGCTCGCATTCGGGCCGACGAACGTTAAAGTGCATCGCGTCTCCGTCCTCGCGGAACTCGACCAGTACGGGCGAGCTGTGAAGGAGGCCAACAGGACACACATCCCTGCGGACTGGCCGAACTCGCGCACCAGCCACCACCACGCCGAAGTCGCACGCGCTCAGTTGTGGACCGGCAGGCTCGACGACGCGTTCGCCAGCCTGCTCATGGCCCGCAAAGCGGCTCCCCAACAGGCGAAGTACCACCCGACGGTCCGCGACACCTACGCCGGACTGGAGGCGGCCCATCGGCGGCTACCGGACACCTTCCTGTCGTACGGATCCTGGCTCGGACCCGCACCCAAGTGACACCCAGCGAAGCCATAGCCCCAACTATCACCAACTCGTGATAGTTGGGGTCCAACCGCCCGGTCACCATGTCGTCACTGACCGTTCCGACATGGAGCTGAACCATGACGACGAACCCCCCGGCTCAGCCGCGCACACGCCGAGGCGCCCTGGCTGACGCCGCCGCCGAAGGACTCCCCCACACCTTGCCCGGCAACCCCCCTCGGGGGCTTAGCAACGCAGAACCACTCCCGCTGGATGCAGCCGGCGACCCCGCAGCCGCCATACAGGAACCTCCGGGCGACGCTGGCCGCGACGCCACCGGGTGACCCCCGTGTCGCTCACCGGAGCCACCCGGCACACGCCGCCGGAAACCGCCGCAAACGGGGCACTCACCCTTCGCGGCGATGGCCTGGACCTGGTCTTCCGGCAAGCCGTGGACGGCGACGTCCGCCGGTGGCCGGGCCGGGCGCGTGAAGTGGCGGCTCGGCAACTGGAGTTGTGGAAGTTGGGTGGCCTGGTGGATGACGCGCGACTTGTAGTGTCCGAGCTGATCAGCAACGCGGTGTGCCACGGCCACGGCGACACAGTGACTCTCCGGCTGACCTACCGCAGCGGCGGGGTCCGTCTCGACGTGGAGACCGGCGCTGCCGGGGACCAGCCGCGCGTGTGGGGTCCGGGGAACCTGCCCTCGCCCGTCGAGGACGACGAGAACGGCCGCGGGCTCCTCCTCGTCCAGGCTTTCGCCGACGACTGGGACATCAGCGAAGACGGCAGCCGCGTGTGGTGCACCCTCACCGCCGCCGCCACCCCCGCCGCCGAGCCGGAGTGTGAAGCCGCCGGCTGACCCCGCGTTCCTCCGCCCCAACCCGGGCCCTTGCAACTCCGCCCCAGGGCGGATTCAACCCGCCGTCCGGCCTGATCGCGCCAGCCCCCCAAAGCCGCCTCGCAGGGGCCGCGGCCCCCGTCCGGGCCGCTGCGACGCTCCCGGGCCGCTCGACCGCTTCTCCCCTGGGCGGTCGGGCGGCCCGCCCCGCCGGGTGCCGAACACACCCGCCCGCCACAGACAGGAGAAACACCCCGCATGACCCTGCACGCAGACGTTTCCGGCAGCCACCTGACGTGGCTTCTGGAGGGCTTGGCAGCACACGTACCCGGCGCCTTGACGGCGGTGCTTCTCTCCCCGGACGGGCTGGTGAAGACGTTCTCCGGCACGGACCGGGACACCGCCGCCCATCTCGCGGCCGTGGCCTGCGGCATGTACTCCCTGGCCGGCGGGGCCGGGAGGCTTCTGAACGGCGACGACCAGGTGCGGCAGATCGCCGCGGAGCTGGACACCCGGCTGGTCCTCATCTCCTCGGCCGGGAAGGACAGCCGGCTGGTCGTGGTGGCCGACACCGACGCCGACCCCGCCGTCATCGGCCACGAGATGCAGCAACTTGCCAGGAGCATCCGGGCACATGGGGACACCCCGGCCTGCCAGGACCCCGCACCAGGACCGGACGGAGCCGAGACCGACAAGCCGATACGGCGCCCGACCGCAACCACCACCGCAACAGCTCTGCCGACCTGACCGAGACCGGGACCGACACCGAGAGGAAGACCGACCATGACAATGGCGACCCCACTCATGACGAAAACCCTGGAGCTGGAGATCACCGGAAAATGCCAGCTCGCATGCGCCCACTGCTACGCCGACTCCGGCCCTTCCGGCGGGCACGGCACCATGACGGCCGACGATTGGCGATCAGTGCTCCGGCAGGCCGTCGGCATGGGAGTTCCCCACGTCCAGTTCATCGGAGGCGAGCCGACCCTTCACCCCGACTTCCCCGAGCTACTGGACTACGCACTCGCTCAGGGCCTCCGCGTCGAGGTGTTCTCCAACCTCGTGGCCGTCCGGCAGTCGCTGTGGGAGCGCCTCCGGCACCCGGCGGTGTCCCTGGCCACGTCCTACTACAGCGACACCGCCGACCAGCACGGCCAGGTCACCGGCCGCCGAGCCTCGCACCGCCGTATCCGCGACAACATCCGCAGGGCCGTGCGGCTCGGCATCCCACTCAGGGTCGGCATCATCGACACCTTCAACGGGCAGCGCGTCGAACAGGCCCACGGGGAGTTGGAAGCCCTCGGGGTCCAGCGCATCCACACCGACCGGCAGCGCGGCATCGGCCGGGCCGCCACCACCACTGCGCCCGCCGTCGGCGAACTCTGCGGCAAGTGCGGGATCGGGCGTGCCGCCATCGGCCCGCACGGGGACGTCTGGCCGTGCGTGCTCTCCCGCTTCCTGCCCCCGGCCGGTAACGTCCGGGCCACACCACTCGGGACCATTCTGGGGGGCGCCGACATGGCCGATCTGGTCGCCCGGATCCCCAAGTCCCGGACGGCAACCGAATGCAACCCGAACAGCGACGGCTCCGACTGCTCCCCGGCGGAGACGCCGGCCTGCGATCCGGCCTACGAATGAAAGAGCCGGCCATGGACTGGAGCAGGCACGCCGAACGCCTTGCCGCCGCGGTGACGCACCCGGTGTCACGATGGCGGCCCGCCGTGGCGTCCACGCCCCGCCACCTCTTCGTCCCCCGCTGGTGGCAGCCCGACGGCGACGGCTGGGAGCTGCGCGACGGCCCGGCCGACGAAGCCCGGTGGGCGTCGGCCGCCTACAGCGATGCGGGATCGCTGGTGACCCGGGTCGGACCTCTGCACGCCGACCACGCCCACCCCGGCGACCGGCCGACCGGCCTGCCGACCTCCTCCTCCACCCACCCGTCCCTGGTGGTGCGCATGCTCCGGCACGGCATGATCAGCGACGGCGCGGACCTGCTCATCGTGGGCACCGGATCCGGCTACTCCACGGCCCTGGCCTGCGCACGCCTCGGCGCAGACCGGGTGACCAGCGTCGACGTGGACGGCTACCTGGCAAAGGCCGCAACCGAACGTATGGCGTCGACCGGCCTGGCCCCGGCCGTGCGGGAGCTGGACGCCACCGGGCCGCTGCCGGGCAGCTACGACCGCATCGTCTCCATGGTCGCCGTCCGGCCCGTCCCGGCCTCGTGGCTGGCGGCGCTGCGCCCGAGCGGGCGGCTCGTCACCACCCTGGAGAACATGCCCGTCATCGTCACCGCCGACAAGAACGAGGACGGAGGCGCGGACGGCGAAGTGCAATGGGACCGGGCGGGGTTCATGCGCGCCCGCCACGGCGCCGACTATCCGCACCCGCCCGGACGCGGGCCTGGGCTCAGGCTCGGGTTCGGCGAGCAGTCCGCCGCGGCCCGCGACCAAGAGGGCGAGCACGTCGGCACCGGCCGCTATCCCGTCCTCAACGTCCGGGAGGCGTGGGACGTGTGGTCAATGCTGGAGCTGACCGCACCCGGCATCGAGCACCGCTTCCAGGAGGGGCCCGACCGGCGGCGCACCGCCTGGATGGCACACCCCGACGGCTCCTGGGCCCGGGCCACGGCCACCTGGACCGACCCCCCGGAGGTACACCAGAGCGGACCCCAGCGGCTGTGGGACGAACTGGAGCGAATCAGAACCCGCCTCAACACCGAGGGCGCCCTGCCGGTCTACGGGGCCGGAGTCCGTATCGAGCCGGACGGCACGATGCGCCTCCGGCGGGGGAAGTGGTCCGCGGTGGTGCCGTAGCCGGGGCGGGCAGAGGCCGTCCGTCGGCGGCACCGCCGTCCGCGCCCCGCGCACGCGCCCCGCGCACGCCTCCCGCCCCACCCCGTCGAGCACTTACCCCCTAGGGGTATAGTGGAGTCCGGTGGAGCGCCCGGCGGGCTTCGGCAGCGATGGCCCGGGCCGGTCTCCGCCCCGCAGATCCCTACCGAGGAGAAGACCATGAGCGCCACCACCACGTACCGGGTGACCGGAATGACCTGCGGTCACTGCGAGGGTGCGGTGACCGAGGAGCTGTCCGCGCTCGACGGCGTCAGCTCCGTCAAGGCCGTCGCCTCCACCGGCCTGGTCACCGTCGTCTCCGAGGCCCCGCTGGACGACGCCGCGGTCCGCGCCGCCGTCGACGAGGCCGGCTACGAACTGGCCGGCAGGGCCTGACCGGGCCCGGCCGCCCTTCCCGCGCCGGGCCGTGGCGCTCCGCCACCGCGGACCGCACACGGCCCGGCCCTCCCCTCCGGAGACCCTCATGACCAGTACGGCACCCCAGACCCCGGCGGAAGCCCCCGAGGAGCCCGCACAGCGGGTCGAACTCTCCATCGGCGGGATGACCTGCGCGTCCTGCGCGGCCCGGGTCGAGAAGAAGCTCAACCGGATGGACGGCGTCTCCGCCTCGGTGAACTTCGCCACCGAGAAGGCGCGGATCGACTTCGCCGGCGGCATCGCCGTCGACGACCTCATCGCCACCGTCGAGAAGACCGGCTACACCGCCGAGCGCAAGCCCGAACCACCGCCCGCGCCGGAACAGCGGGCACAGCCGCTGCCGGAGCAGCAGCCGGCCGCGGGCGCGCACCCGGCGGCTCCGTCCCCCGGCGGCCGGCCGGCCCCCGCGGGCAGCGCGGCGGACCGGCACCGCGCCGAACTCGAAGCCCTGCGCCAGCGCCTGCTCGTCTCCCTGGTCCTGTCGGTGCCGGTGGTGCTGATGGCGATGGTGCCCGCCCTCCAGTTCGACAACTGGCAGTGGCTGTCGCTCACGCTCGCCGCCCCCGTCATCGTCTGGGGCGCGCTCCCCTTCCACCGCGCCGCCTGGACGAACCTGCGGCACGGTGCCGCCACCATGGACACCCTGGTGTCGGTCGGCACCCTGGCCGCCTTCGGCTGGTCGCTCTGGGCACTGTTCCTGGGCGACGCCGGGATGCACGGGATGCGGCACGAGTTCAGCCTCGCCGTCTCCCGCGCGGACGCCTCCTCCGCCATCTATCTCGAAGTGGCCGCCGGGGTGACGACCTTCATCCTGCTCGGCCGCTATCTGGAGGCACGCTCCAAGCGCACCGCGGGCGCGGCCCTGCGGGCCCTGCTGGAGCTCGGCGCCAAGGACGTGGCCGTGCTCCACCCGGACGGCCGCGAGGAGCGGATGCCGGCGGACCGCCTCACGGTCGGCACCCGCTTCGTGGTCCGTCCCGGCGAGAAGATCGCCACCGACGGTCGGGTCGTGGAGGGCAGTTCGGCCGTGGACGCCTCCATGCTGACCGGTGAGTCGGTCCCGGTGGACGTGACGGCCGGCGACACCGTGACCGGCGCGACCGTCAACGCGGGCGGCCGGCTGGTCGTCGAGGCCACCCGCGTCGGCGCCGACACCCAGCTCGCCCGGATGGCCACGCTGGTCGAGGAGGCGCAGAGCGGCAAGGCCGAGGTGCAGCGGCTCGCCGACCGGGTCTCCGGGGTCTTCGTCCCGATCGTCATCCTGATCGCGCTCGGGACCCTGGGCGGCTGGCTGCTCGCGGGCGGCGGCGCCACCGCCGCCTTCACGGCCGCCGTCGCCGTACTGATCATCGCCTGCCCCTGCGCCCTGGGCCTGGCCACCCCGACGGCCCTCATGGTCGGTACGGGACGCGGTGCCCAGCTCGGCATCCTGATCAAGGGACCCGAGGTGCTGGAGTCCACCCGCCGGGTGGACACCGTCGTCCTCGACAAGACCGGCACGGTCACCACCGGGCGGATGACGCTGCACGAGGCCGTGCCGGCCGACGGCGTGACCGAGGAGGAACTGCTGCGCCTGGCGGGCGCGGTGGAGAACGCCTCGGAGCATCCGATCGCGCGGGCCGTGGCCTCCGGAGCCACCGAGCGGACCGGTCCGCTGCCCGCCGTGGAGGACTTCGAGAACGTCCCCGGCCTCGGGGTGCGCGGACGGGTCGGCGGCCGCACCGTGCTCGTCGGCCGGGAACCGCTGCCCGGCGACGGCGGGGACGGCGACGGGGACGGCGCGCTGCCGGCCTCCCTCGCCACCGCGATGGACGCCGCCGGGGCGGCGGGCCGCACGGCCGTCACGGTCGCCGTGGACGGCCGGCCGGCGGGGGTGCTCACGGTCGCGGACACGGTCAAGGACAGCAGCGCGCGGGCCATCACCGAACTGCGCGCCCTGGGGCTCACGCCCGTCCTGCTGACCGGCGACCACCGGGCGGTGGCCGAGGCCGTGGCGCGCGCCGTCGGCATCGACGAGGTGATCGCCGGGGTGCTGCCGCAGGACAAGGTGGCGGTCGTCCGGCGGCTCCAGGAGGAGGGCCGCACGGTCGCCATGGTCGGCGACGGGGTCAACGACGCGGCGGCGCTGGCCGCGGCGGACCTCGGGCTGGCGATGGGCACGGGCACGGACGCGGCCATCGAGGCCGCCGATCTGACCCTGGTCCGCGGGGACCCGCGGGTGGCGGCGGACGCGATCCGGCTCGCCCGCCGGACCCTCCGCACCATCAAGGGCAATCTCTTCTGGGCCTTCGGCTACAACGTGGCGGCGCTGCCGCTGGCGGCGGCCGGACTCCTCAGCCCGATGATCGCGGGGGCCGCGATGGCCTTCTCGTCCGTCTTCGTCGTCACCAACAGCCTGAGATTGCGTTCCTTCACATCATCACCAGAAGCTGCATGAGACCCTCACCCGGGGCTCAGGATCTCCTTATCGGAGCTCTTGCCCTCATTGGCCCCTTATGGCATGAGACCCAGATCACATTCTTCGGGGGTAACCATTGAGGCGGGTCGTGAGTCTAACCGTGCGATGCAACACCTCCGGCGGGGTGCGGCATCCGCCTGACGGACCCGTCTTGGGGGACGGATCCCGTCGTGTGTGGCCGGGGCGCGTGCCCGGGGAGCTTTGAGCGGCCCTCCCGTACGTGCTCGTCCCGGCAGACAGCACCGGCCCCGGCCGGACAACAGAAGACAACAGAACAAGCACGAGCCGAAGCTTCCGGCCGCGGAATTCCGCGGCGGACAGACCCCCGGCCGGATCCCGTGGGGGGAATCCGATCCGGGATTGGAGAGCGCTTCGCCGGTCGACCCGTGGGGGGATCGACCGCGGGGCGCTCTCCACCTTTTTCCGGGGCCCGTCCGTGCGTACGGGCCGGGCACCCGGGCACGGCCCGTACGCACGGACGGGGGGCCGCCCCGCGACGGCGGCGGGCGGCCCCCCGGACCTGCGACCGGTGCGACCGGGGATTCCCCGGGCCCGGGCCTGCGGCCGATGGTCAGCGGCCGGTGGTCAGCGGCGTGGTCAGCGCTTCTCCAGCGGAACGAAGTCCCGCTCGACGACACCCGTGTAGATCTGGCGCGGGCGGCCGATCCGGGAACCCGGCTCCTTGATCATCTCGTGCCACTGGGCGATCCAGCCCGGCAGCCGGCCGAGCGCGAAGAGCACGGTGAACATCTCGGTCGGGAAGCCCATGGCCCGGTAGATCAGGCCGGTGTAGAAGTCCACGTTGGGGTAGAGCTTGCGCTCGACGAAGTAGTCGTCGGCCAGCGCGTGCTCCTCCAGCTTGAGCGCGATGTCCAGCAGCTCGTCGGACTTGCCGAGGGACGCGAGCACGTCGTGCGCCGCGGCCTTGATGATCTTCGCCCGGGGGTCGAAGTTCTTGTAGACACGGTGTCCGAAGCCCATGAGCTTCACACCGTCTTCCTTGTTCTTCACCTTGCGGATGAAGGTGTCGACGTCGCCGCCGGAGTTCTTGATCCCCTCCAGCATCTCCAGCACCGACTGGTTGGCGCCCCCGTGCAGCGGGCCCCAGAGGGCGCAGATGCCGGCCGAGATCGAGGCGAACATGTTGGCCTGCGAGGAGCCGACGAGACGCACCGTCGAGGTCGAGCAGTTCTGCTCGTGGTCGGCGTGCAGGATCAGCAGCTTCTCCAGCGCGCTGACCATGACCGGGTTCTGCTCGTACTCGGCGGCCGGCACGGAGAAGGTCATCCGCAGGAAGTTCTCGACATAGCCGAGATCGTTGCTCGGGTAGACCACCGGGTGGCCGATCGACTTCTTGTACGCGTACGCGGCGATCGTGGGCAGCTTGGCCAGCAGCCGGATCGTCGAGAGATGGCGCTGCTCCGGATGGAAGGGGTTGTGGCTGTCCTGGTAGAACGTGGACAGCGCGCTCACCACGGAGGACAGCATCGCCATCGGGTGCGCGTCGCGCGGGAAGCCGTCGTAGAAGCGTTTGACGTCCTCGTGCAGCAGCGTGTGCTGGGTGACCTCGTTCTGGAAACCGGCGAGCTGGTCGCCCGTCGGGAGCTCACCGTTGATCAGCAGATACGCGGTTTCGAGGAAGGTACTGTGCTCGGCGAGCTGCTCGATCGGGTAACCGCGGTACCGCAGGATGCCCTGCTCACCGTCGAGATAGGTGATCGCCGACTGATAAGCCGCGGTGTTGCCGTAACCGCTGTCCAGGGTCACCAGACCGGTTTGGTTGCGGAGCTTCGCGATGTCGAAGCCCTTGTTGCCGACAGTGCTGTCGGCAATGGGGAACTGGTATTCGCCGTCCCCGTACCGCAGTACTACTGAGTTGTCGCTCACGTCATCCCTCACCGACGTTGTGCCTCTTCTTCGAGGTGCCCTGACTGCCTCTACCTTCCCCCATATGGCCAGAAGCCGTGCACTCGGGGTCGGCCGTCAGGCCTATTGATGGCACGGCGTGCCGCGTGCGGGCCCATCCTGCTCCTCGCGGCACGCGCGCGGAAGGCGGTGTCCACGATTCAGATCGCGCCACGGAGCCGGTGGTCCAGTGCCGTGCAGCGCCGGCCGGCCGACACGGTGCGGACCGCCTGGCCGAGCGCCCGCCGGGAGCCGACCAGGACCACCAGCCTCTTGGCCCGGGTGACCGCCGTATAGAGGAGATTGCGCTGGAGCATCATCCAGGCGCTGGTCGTCACGGGGATCACCACGGCCGGGTACTCGCTGCCCTGGGAGCGGTGGATCGTCACGGCGTAGGCGTGCGCCAGCTCGTCCAGCTCGTCGAAGTCGTAGGGGACTTCCTCCTCCTCGTCGGTGCGGACGGTGAGCCGCTGGTCGTCCTGGCTGAGCGAGGTGACCACGCCCACCGTGCCGTTGAAGACCCCGTTCTCCCCCTTCTCGTAGTTGTTGCGGATCTGGGTGACCTTGTCGCCGACCCGGAAGATCCGGCCGCCGAAGCGCCGCTCCGGCAGATCGGGGCGGGCCGGGGTGACGGCTTGCTGGAGCAGGCCGTTGAGCGCGCCCGCCCCGGCCGGGCCTCTGTGCATGGGGGTGAGCACCTGGACGTCCCGGCGCGGGTCCAGGCCGAACTTCGCGGGGATGCGGCGGGCGACCACGTCGACCGTGAGCCGGCCCGCCTCCTCCGTGTCGTCCTCGGGGAAGAGGAAGAAGTCCGGCAGGCCCTGGGTGATCGGCGGGACACCGGAGTTGATGCGGTGGGCGTTGGTCACCACCCCCGACTGCTGCGCCTGCCGGAAGATCCTCGTCAGCCGCACCGCCGGCACCGGGCTGTCCGGGGCGAGCAGATCCCGCAGCACCTCCCCCGCCCCCACCGAGGGCAGCTGGTCCACATCACCCACCATCAGCAGGTGCGCGCCCGGCGGCACCGCCTTCACCAGCTTGTTGGCCAGCAGCAGATCCAGCATCGACGCCTCGTCGACGACGACCAGATCGGCGTCCAGCGGCCGGTCCCGGTCGTAGGCCGCGTCCCCGCCCGGTTTCAGCTCCAGCAGCCGGTGCACCGTGGACGCCTCGGCGCCCGTCAGCTCCGAGAGCCGCTTCGCCGCCCGGCCCGTCGGTGCCGCCAGCACCACCTTGGCCCGCTTCGCCCGCGCCAGCTCCACCACGGACCGCACGGTGAAGGACTTGCCGCAGCCGGGGCCGCCGGTCAGCACCGCGACCTTCTCCGTCAGCGCCAGCCGCACCGCCTGCTCCTGCTCGGGGGCGAGCTGCGCCCCCGTCCGCTGCCCCAGCCAGGCCAGCGCATTCTCCCAGTCGACGCCGCGGAAGGCCGGCATCCGGTCCTCCCCGGTGCGCAGCAGCCGCAGCACCTGGCCGGCCAGGGAGATCTCGGCCCGGTGGAACGGCACCAGATAGACCGCCGACACCGGCTGCCCGTCCTCCGGGCCCGGCACGGTCTGCCGTACGACGCCCTCCTCCTCGCCCGCCAGCTCTCCCAGGCAGTCGATGACCAGCCCGGTGTCGACCTGGAGGAGCTTCACCGCGTCCGAGATGAGCTGCTCCTCGGGGAGGTAGCAGTGGCCCTGGTCGGAGGACTGCGACAGGGCGTACTGGAGCCCGGCCTTGACCCGGTCGGGGCTGTCGTGCGGTATCCCCACGGCCTGGGCGATGCGGTCGGCGGTGAGGAAACCGATGCCCCAGACATCGGCCGCGAGTCGGTAGGGCCGGCCGCGCACCACGGAGATCGAGGCGTCGCCGTACTTCTTGTAGATCCGCACGGCGATGGAGGTGGAGACGCCGACCCCCTGGAGGAAGACCATCACCTCCTTGATCGCCTTCTGCTCCTCCCAGGCCGCCCCGATCAGCTTGGTGCGCTTGGGGCCGAGCCCGGGCACCTCGATCAGACGCCCCGGTCCCTTCTCGATCACGTCGAGGGTGTCGATCCCGAAGTGGTCGACGATCCGCTCGGCGATCCGCGGCCCGATCCCCTTGATCAGCCCGGAGCCGAGATAGCGGCGGATGCCCTGGACGGTGGCGGGGAGCACGGTGGTGTAGTTCTCGACGGTGAACTGCTTGCCGTACTGCGGGTGGGAGCCCCAGCGGCCCTCCATCCGCAGCGACTCGCCCGGCTGCGCGCCGAGCAGCGAACCGACGACGGTCAGCAGATCGCCCGCGCCGCGGCCGGTGTCGACCCGGGCGACCGTGTAGCCGTTCTCCTCGTTCGCGTAGGTGATCCGCTCCAGGACCCCCTCGACCACCGACAGCTGTGCCATGCCGCGACGGTACCGCCGGCCGCCGACACCACGGGCGGCCTGTGGACAACCCGGCACGCCCCGCCGACACGCCCGGACGGGGCGGGACGGGGCGGGACGGGCCCGTTCACGGAGACTTGCCCCCAACAGCCCCCGGAATGGGTCAAGCTGGCCGTACCGACAGACCGACGGACCACCGCCGTCCCACCCGCCCGGGCGGCCTCCGGCAGAGGGGGAGACATCACATGCTTGGCTACGACCTGCTGGTCGTGGGCTCGGCCAACGCCGATCTCGTGATCGGAGTCGACCGGCGCCCGGGGGCGGGGGAGACGGTGCTCGGCTCCGACCTGGCCGTCCACCCCGGCGGCAAGGGCGCCAACCAGGCCGTCGCCGCGGCGCGCCTCGGAGCGCGCACCGCCCTGCTGGCCCGGGTCGGCGGCGACGCCTACGGGCGGCTGCTGCTCGACGCGCAGCGCGCGGCGGGGGTCGACACGGTGGGCGTGCTCGTCGGCGAGGAGCCGACGGGGGTCGCGGTCATCACGGTGGACGCGGCGGGTGACAACAGCATCGTCGTCTCCCCCGGCGCCAACGCCCGGCTGGAGCCCGGGGACATCCGCGCCGCCGGCAGTCTGCTGGCCTCCGCCCGGGTCGTCTCGGCGCAACTGGAGATCCCGATGGCGGCGGTGGCGGAGGCCGTGCGGTCGCGCGCGCCCGGCGCCCGGCTGGTGCTCAACGCGTCGCCTCCCGCGCAGCTGCCGCCGCAGGTCCTCGCGGCCTGCGACCCGCTCGTCGTCAATGAGCACGAGGCGCTGGCCCTGCTCGCCGGCCATCCGGCCGCCGAGGCGGACGAGCCGGCCGCCTGGGCCTCCGCGCTGCTCTCCCGCGGCCCGCGTTCGGTGGTGATCACCCTGGGCGCGGCCGGCGCGCTGGCCGCCGACCGGAACGGCGTGGTGACGGTGCCCGCGCCGCGGGTGGCGGTGGTGGACACGACGGGGGCGGGCGACGCCTTCACGGGCGCCCTGGCCTGGCGGCTCAGCGCGGGCGACGGCCTGGAGACGGCCGTGCGGTACGCGGTGCGGGTCGGCTCGGCCGCCTGCGCCCGCGCCGGGGCGCAGAGCTCCTTCCCCCGGGCCGGGGACCCGGCCGTACTGCCCGATGTCCTGCCTCCGGGGGAGAGCTGACGGTCCGGAGAGGTCCGGCACGCGCCCGCCGGACCCGAACGGACCCGAACGGATCCGGACGCGGGGGCGGGCGCGGGGCGGGCGCCGGAAACGCCGGTGAACGGTATCGAGGGTGCCCGGTCGCCAGACCGGGCACCCTCGGGGGCCCCCCCGGCGGGGCCCCCGGGGGGGGGGGGCGGGGGGGGGGGCGGGGGGGGGGGGGGCGGGGGGGGGGGGGGGGGGGGGGGGGGGGGGGGGGGGGGGGGGGGGGGGGGGGGGGGGGGGGGGGGGGGGGCCCCGCCCCGGCGGGGCCGGGTGGGGGGGGGCCGCCCCCCCCCCCCCCCCCCCCCCACCCTCGGGTCCCCCCACGACGGTCCCCCCTGAGAATCCCCCCAGATTTCCCCCCGGGAAGCCCGACGCCCAGTACGACAGCCGAGGCCCGGAAAGGGTTGCACGGCTACTCATAAGTATTCTTCTTTTCTTTCCCGGCACCGCTCGCATCCGCCGTGAGCTGCCCATATGCCCTTCCCGAACCCCGGACGTACCGTTGGGGACATGATGTTTCTCCGGAAGATCACCGATCCCCTGGCCCGGGCCGTCTCCAAGAAGACCGGCATTCCCCTCTCCAAGGTCAACCGCGCGATCAATACCGGGCTGCCCATCGCGGCCGCCGCCCTCGCCAAGCGGCGGGGCAAGCGGCACTGAGAACCGCCGGACAACCCTCAGCACCACCGCCTCGCGGTACGGGCCTCCACGGCGGGAGCGGGAGGCGCCGACGGGGCGGGAGGCGGAGCGGCCGCCCGGACGGACACCGGCCCGGGTGCGCCCGTCAGTTCGAGCAGCGCCCAGACGCATTTGCCGACGCCCTCGCGGTGCCGGACCCCCCAGTCGCGGGCCAGCGCCGCCACCAGGGCCAGTCCCCGGCCGCCCTCCGCCTCGGTCCCGGCCTGCGCGGGCACGGGCAGCCGGTCGCTCGCGTCCGAGACCTCCAGCCGCAGCAGACGCCCGGTCAGCGTGAAGCGTGCCTCGATCTCCCGCCCGTGCGGAACCCGCGCGTGGCGCACGGCGTTGGTCATGAGTTCGGAGATCAGCAGTTCCGCGCTGTCCGCCGTGTCCCCTTCCACACCCCAGGCCGACAGGTGGGTCCGCAGGACCGCGCGGGCGCGTCCCACGCTGCGGGGGTGGCGCGGGAAGCGGGTCTCTACGCCGCCGGTCCGGTCGCTTGTCTCCGTCATGAAGGTGGCACCTTTCCGAACACCGTCGCTCTGTGCGATCGGTCCGCTACCTGCTGTACCCATCGGAAGCCCGGAAGATCCCTCCGGCCGGCGGTGGTGCCGCACGCGCGGGTTGACGGCCCGTCACCCGCGACCGGCCCGCCGCGCGGCACCGTCCCCGTACGGTGCGGTGCCCCCGCCGCTACGCGACCAGCCGGCGGTAGCGTTCCGTGGTCTCCGCCAGCACCTCCGCGCCGTCGCGCGCCCACAGCGCCGGGTTGAAGATCTCCACCTCCACCGGCCCGGTGTAGCCCGCCGCGTCCACCCGTTCGCGGAACCCGCGCAGATCGACGCAGCCGTCGCCGAGCTGGCCCCGGCCCAGCAGTACGCCCTCGGGCAGCGGGGTGATCCAGTCGGCGAGCTGGAAGGCGGCGATGCGGCCCGACGCGCCCGCTCGCTCGATCAGTTGGGGCACGGTGTCGTCCCACCACAGGTGGTAGGTGTCCACCACCACGCCCATCCGGTCGGCGGGGAAGCGCTCGGCCAGGTCGAGCGCCTGGGCGAGGGTGGAGACCACGCACCGGTCCGAGGCGAACATGGGGTGCAGGGGTTCGATGGCCGGCCGCACCCCGCGTTCGGCCGCGTAGGGCACCAGTTCGGCCAGCGCGTCGGCGATCCGTTCCCGTGCCGCGCACAGGTCGCGGCTCCCTTCCGGCAGCCCGCCGCACACCAGCACGAGGGTGCCGGCGCCCAGGGCGGCGGCCTCGTCCACGGCGGCGCGGTTGTCGGCGAGCGCGGCGGCCCGGTCCGCCGGGTCGGTGGCGGTGAGGAAACCGCCCCGGCAGAGGCTGCTGACCGTCAGTCCGGTCTCGCGCATCAGCCGTGCCGCGCGCTCCACTCCGTACGCCTGCACCGGCGCGCGCCACAGTCCCACGCGCCGTACGCCTGCCGAGGCGCACCCCTCGGCCAGGTCGGGGAGCGACCACTGGCGGATGGTCTCCTGGTTGAGGCTGAACCGTTCGAGGCCGTTCACCGGGCGGCTCCGTGGAGGGCGAGGAGGGTGCGCATCCGGTGCTCGGCCAGCTCCGGGTCCGGGAACAGGCCGAGGCCGTCGGCCAGTTCGTAGGCCCGGGCCAGGTGGGGCAGCGAGCGCGCCGACTGGAGGCCGCCGACCATCGTGAAGTGGTCCTGGTGGCCCGCGAGCCAGGCCAGCAGGACCACGCCGGTCTTGTAGTAGCGGGTCGGGGCGGCGAAGAGGTGCCGGGAGAGGGGGACGGTCGGGTCGAGCAGGGCGTGGAAGCCGGCGGTGTCACCGGCGTCCAGGGCGCGCACCGCCTCGGCGGCGAGCGGGCCGATCGGGTCGAAGACGCCCAGCAGCGCGTGGCTGAAGCCGTGTTGGTCGCCCGCGATGAGTCCGGGGTAGTGGAAGTCGTCGCCGGTGTAGCAGCGGACGCCCTCCGGCAGCCGCCGGCGCAGGGCGGTCTCGCGTCCGGCGTCGAGCAGGGACACCTTCACCCCGTCCACCTTGCCCGGGTGGGCCCCGATCACGTCGAGGAAGGTGTCCGTGGCGGCGTCCAGGTCCGCGCTGCCCCAGTAGCCCTCCAGCGCCGGGTCGAACATGGGGCCGAGCCAGTGCAGGATCACCGGCTCCCGCGCCTGCCGCAGCAGATGCCCGTAGAGCTCCAGGTAGTCCTCGGGGCCGCGCGCGGCGGCGGCCAGGGCGCGGGAGGCCATCAGGACGGCCCGCGCGCCCGACTCCTCGACCAGCGCGAGCTGTTCCTCGTACGCGGCCCGGACGGCGGACGGGCCGGCGTCCGGGCCGGTGAGCTGGTCGGTGCCCGCACCGCAGACGATCCGGCCCCCCGCGGCACGCGCCTCGGCGGCGGAGCGGCGGATCAGCTCGGCGGCGCGCGGCCAGTCCAGGCCCATGCCGCGCTGCGCGGTGTCCATGGCCTCGGCGACCCCGAGGCCGTGCGACCAGAGGTGGTGCCGGAAGGCCAGGGTGGCCTCCCAGTCGACGGCGGCCGGGCCGTCCGGGGCGGTGTCCGCGAAGGGGTCGGCGACGACATGGGCGGCGGCGTAGACGGTACGGGAACGCGGCGCGTCCGACCGGCGCCCCGCGCCCCGCGCGCGCACGGCCGGCGCGGGCTCGCGGCGCGGCTCGTACGCCCGGAACGCGCCCCCGGCGGCGGGCAGACGGAGGCTCACAGCGACAGCTCCGGCACGTCGAGGCGGCGGCCCTCGGCGGCCGACCGCAGGCCGAGTTCGGCGAGCTGCACACCGCGGGCCCCGGCGAGGAGGTCCCAGCTCCAGGGCTCGTCCAGCACCACATGGCGCAGGAACAGCTCCCACTGGGCCTTGAAGCCGTTGTCGAACTCCTCGTTGTCCGGCACCTCCTGCCACTGCTCGCGGAAGGACTCGGTCGCCGGCAGGTCCGGGTTCCACACGGGCTTCGGGGTGGCCGAGCGGTGCTGCGCGCGGCAGCCGCGCAGCCCGGCGACGGCCGAGCCCTCCGTGCCGTCGACCTGGAACTCGACCAGCTCGTCGCGGTGGACGCGCACCGCCCAGGAGGAGTTGATCTGGGCGACGGCACCGCCGTCGAGGCGGAAGATGCCGTAGGCGGCGTCGTCGGCCGTGGCCTCGTACGGCTTGCCGCGCTCGTCCCAGCGGCGCGGGACGTGCGTGGCCACCTCGGCCTGCACGCTCCGCACGGGGCCGAACAGCTCGTGCAGCACGTACTCCCAGTGCGGGAACATGTCCATGACGATTCCGCCGCCGTCCTGCGCGCGGTAGTTCCAGGAGGGGCGCTGCGCGGGCTGCCAGTCGCCCTCGAACACCCAGTAGCCGAACTCGCCGCGGACGGACAGGATCTCGCCGAAGAAGCCGCCGTCGACGAGCCGCTTCAGCTTGCGCAGACCCGGGAGGAAGATCTTGTCCTGGACGACGCCGTGCTTGACCCCGGCGTCCCGGGCCAGCCGCGCCAGCTCCAGGGCCCCGCTGAGATCCCCGGCGGCCGGCTTCTCGCAGTAGACGTGCTTGCCGGCGGCGATCGCCTTCCGCACGGCCGCCTCGCGGGCCGAGGTGAGCTGGGCGTCGAAGTAGACGTCGGTGGCCGGGTCGGCGAGGACGCCGTCGAGGTCGGTGGTCCAGTGCTCCAGGCCGTGCCGCTCGGCGATGGCCCGCAGGGCGTGCTCGCGGCGGCCGACGAGCACGGGCTCCGGCCAGATGACCGTCCCGTCGTCCAGTTCCAGGCCACCCTGCTCGCGGAGGGCGAGCACCGAACGCAGGAGGTGCTGCCGGTAGCCCATCCGGCCGGTCACCCCGTTCATGGCGATGCGTACCGTCGTGCGTGTCACTCGACCGTCCCCTCTCCCACCCCTGCACCACCGCCCCGCGCGGCCCGTCCCCGTGCGGCACCAGTGGGCGCGGTCCGGCAGCAAGCGCTTTCTACGCATGACGCTAACCGGCCCGCGCGGTCCCCACAAGTCGGCCGACGGAGCGCACGGCCTCAACCGGACGCCCGTTCGCACCGGCGGGCCTCCCCGGCGGCGCCCGAACGGCCCGCCGGCGGTCACCAGTCCAGCGACGCCAGACGCCCCTCGATGCGGTCCCGGTCCCACGCCCCGTCGGCGATCAGCAGCCGGTAGCGGTAGCCGAAGCTCTCGCCCGGCTCCAGCGTGAACTCCTCGAAGAACGCCCAGGAGAAGGCGATGCTGGGGGCCGGCTCGGAGCGGACGAACCAGTGCGACGCGTGGATCGCGCGGTCGTTCTCGGGCGCGTGTGCGAAGACGACCGTGCTCCGCGCGTCGACGGCGTCGTGCTCCCCGGTGAAGGCCAGCCAGGGCGCGCGGGTGCCCATCATGTCGGCGGCCCCGGCCTCCCCCGGGCCGCCGCGCCCGCCGGGGCCGAGCACGTCACCGCCGGTGAGGTCGCGCGGGCCGCGCCAGTGCAGGCCGGTGTAGCCGGCCATCTCGCGGCCGGCCGTGGTCGGGGAGCCGAACTCCAGCGGCTCCGCACGGATGTTGGTGAGCCGGGTCGACCAGTCCAGGGCCCAGCAGCCCGCCTGAGGGTCGGCGGAGTGCGCCGAGACGGTCCGCGCCTCCCGCACCCACTCCTCTCCCCCGTGCGCGACCCAGGTCAGCCGCTCGGTGAAGGACGTCCGGCCGCCGTCGGCCCCGACCCGGTCGAACCCGTCGTGCCGCATGGAGCCGACCCGTTCGGGGACGCGCTGGTACCCCCGGCCGTGGATGTAGGAGTTGCCGCCCCAGAAGTTCTGGTGGGAGAGGTGGCTGGCCGTCAGCTGGAGGCCCTTGTGCCAGCGGTGGTCGTTGGGGCGGTAGCCGGTGACGGTGTGCCCGGCCAGGGTGCGCAGCGGGTGGGCGTACGGCTTGCGCGACTCGTAGGGCTCCGGGTCGGGGCGGTAGACATAGGCCATCAGTTCGACGTCACCGCAGGCGACGGAGATCCGGTCGCCGTGGACATGGGTGACGGTGAGAGGCGCGCTCATCGTTCTCCGGGGAGGTGATGCCCGGGGGCGGCGGGCAGGACGGGGACGGCAAGGGGGGAAGACAGCGCGGAAAGCGCTTTCCCCGGACCCTAGGCAGAGCGCGCGGGCCCGGACAAGACCCGGCCCGCAATCGACCGGCCCGGTGCTCAGCGCCCCGCGGGGGTGAGAGCATGCCCCCGGGGGACCGCAGGTGGTCCCGGGCACCGTCCGGCGGCGACACGGAGGAACAGATGGCAGTGACTCTGGCGGATGTGGCGGCGCACGCCAAGGTCTCCTCGGCCACGGTCTCCAGAGTGCTCAGCGGCAACTATCCGGTCTCCGAGGCCACCCGGGCGCGGGTGCTGCGGGCGGTGAACGAGCTGGACTACGTGGTGAACGGGCCGGCCAGCGCCCTGGCCGCGGCCACCTCCGACCTGGTCGGCATTCTCGTCAACGACATCGCCGACCCGTTCTTCGGGATCATCGCGGGGGCCGTGCAGTCGGAGATCGCCGGCCTCCCCGGAGGGGGCGGGAAGCTCGCCGTGGTCTGCAACACCGGCGGCTCCCCGGAGCGGGAACTCACCTACCTCACGCTGCTCCAGCGCCAGCGGGCCGCCGCCGTGGTCGTCACCGGGGGCGCCGCCGAGGGCGCCGGTCACGCGGCCGCCGTGGCGGCCAAGCTCGGCCGGCTGACGGCCGCGGGCACCCGCGTCGTCCTCTGCGGACGGCCGCCGCTGCCGCACAGCGGGGACGGGGAACCCGCCGTCACCACCCTGGCCTTCGACAACCGGGGCGGCGCCCAGCGGCTGACCGAACACCTGCTCGCCCTGGGCCACCGCCGCATCGGCTACGTCACCGGGCCGCCGGACCGGACCACCACCCGGCACCGGCTGGAGGGCCACCGCGCGGCCCTCGCCGCCGCCGGGCTCACCGAGGGCTCGGAGCGGCTGACCGTGCACGGCTCCTTCGACCGGGCCTCCGGCTACGACGCCACCCTCGAACTGCTGCGCAGGGAGCCCGGGCTGACGGCGGTGGTCGCCGCGAACGACACCATCGCCCTCGGCGCCTTCGCCGCCCTCCGCGACCGGGGGCTGCGCATCCCGGAGGACGTTTCCGTGGCCGGCTTCGACGATCTGCCCTTCAGCGCGGACGCCGTCCCCGCGCTGACGACGGTGCGGCTGCCGCTCCAGGACGCCGGGGCCCGCGCGGGGCGGCTGGCGATGGACCGGGAGACGGCACCGCCCGGCGGTGTGGCCACCATCCGGGCCGAGCTCATGGTCCGCGCCTCGACCGCCCCGCCGCGCTGACCGGGCGCCCGGTGGGGCGCGTGGGGCGCGTGGGGCGCGTGGGGCGCGCCTCTGGGGGCGTGCGCCCAGGGTGGCGTACCCGCCCGTCCGCGGCCGGCACGCACGCACCGCGTTCATCGCCCCGGCCACCGTCCGGAACCGCCGGCGGGGACCGCCGCGCCGGACCGGCGTGCGGACCTGCCCGGCATGTCCGCGCCGACCCCGGGCACTCGTCATATGTCCGCACGAACGCGGTACGGATGGCAGTACGGGTGGCAGTACGGACGCACACCGTGCGGTGCCCGCCCCGTCCCCGCCACCCTGCCGCCCCGCCCGACCGACACGCCCCAGGAGCCGCCGTGCAACTCGCCTTCTCGACCCTCGGTGTCCCCGGGATGGAGATCTCCGAGGTGGCGCGGCTCGCCGCGGACAACGGCTTCCACGGCGTGGAACTCCGCGTCCACCCGGACGAGCCCGTGCACCCCGGGGTGGGCGCCGAGGTCCGCAAGGAGACCGTGCGCCGCTTCCAGGACGCCGGGGTGCGGATCCTGAGCGCCGCCGGCTACACCCGTGTCGCGGCACCCGGCGACGACGAGACCGTCGTCGACGAACTGCACGGGCTGCTCGCCCTCGCCCACGACCTGGGTGCCCCGTACGTACGGGTGTTCCCCGGCGGGGTGGACCAGCCGACCGAACAGGAGGCCGACGCGGCCGCCGCCCGCCGTCTGGGCGCCGCCGCCCCGCGCGCCGCCGACCTGGGCGTCGCCCTCCTCCTGGAGACCCACGACTCGCACCGCCGCGGCGCCGACACGGCGCGCGTGCTCGGCCTGGTCGGACACGCGTCCGTCGGCGCGATCTGGGACGTGATGCACCCCTGGCTGGCCGGTGAGGACCCGGAGACCACCTACGCCGTGCTCGCCCCGCACCTCGGATACGTCCAGGTCAAGGACATCGCGTCGGTGGAGGACACCAACCCGCTGCCGCTCGGCGCGGGCGCGCTGCCCCTCGCCGAGTGCGTGGACCTGCTCACCCGGCAGGACGCGACGGAGACCCGCCCGGACGCGGGCGCGGGCTGGCTGTGCTGGGAGTACGAGAAGCGCTGGTACCCGCGGTCTCCGGAGCTGCCGGGGCTGCTGGCACCGGCGCGCGATCATCTGCTGGGGCTGCTGACCCAGTCCGCCTGAGGAACCCGCCGCTCCGGCCGGCCGGGCGCCGCCCACCCGGTTTCCGCCCGCCCCGGCGCCGGCCACCCACGCCAGGCCACCGATACCGCTGCCGCTACCGCTACCGCTCGGGAACGCCGGCACACGCGAGGACGGGCCGCCTGACGGCACGTACCGCGACGGTCGCCCCGCCGACCGCCCCGCGGGCCGCCCCGCGACCCGTACGGGTCCACGGCCCGCACGGGCCATTGACTGGCGGAAACTTTCCGGATATCCGTTGACGGCTGGAAGTTTCCTTCATCCGCCGGACCGTCAGACCACCGGACTGCCGGACCGTCAGACCGCCGCACCGCCGGACGTCCGCGTCCCCGCCCGCCATCCCGCTCCGGACACCGGCCCCACGCCGCCCCGCCCTCCGGTCCGGCCCTCCCCCGCCCGGGCCCCCACGCCGGCCGTCCGCGGGCGCACCATCGGCCGCGGGCCGTTCCGGCGCCCGCCACCTCCGTACGGAAGGAGCGCACCGTGCACCGTTCCCCGTCCCGCCGCACCCTGCTCACCGCCACCGCCGCAGCGGCGGCGCTCGCCGCCACCGGCGCCGGCGAGGTCTTCGCCGCCGGGCCGGCCCACCCGCCGGGCCACTCCCCCGGTCACCACCCGGTCGACCGGAAGAGACTCCGCCGGCTCATCTCCGGGATGAGCCTGCGCGAGAAGGTCGGCCAGTTGTTCGTCATGCGGGTGTACGGGCACTCCGCGACCGACCCGGACCCCGCCGACGCCGCCGCCAACCGCAAGGAGATCGGGGTCTCCACCGCGGCCGAACTGATCTCCGAGTACCACGTCGGCGGCATCATCTACTTCGCCTGGGCGCACAACGTCCGCGACCCGCACCAGATCGCCGATCTCTCCAACGGCATCCAGCGCGCGGGCCTCGCCCAGCCCACGCCCGTCCCGCTGCTCGTCTCCACCGACCAGGAGCACGGTCTCGTGGCCCGCGTGGGCGCGCCCGCGACCCTGCTGCCCGGCGCGATGGCGCTCGGCGCGGACGGTTCGCGGGAGGACGCCCGGAAGGCCGCGTTCCTCTCCGGTTCCGAACTGGCGGCCATGGGCATCCGGCAGGACTACGCGCCGGTCGCCGACGTCAACGTGAACCCGGCCAACCCCGTCATCGGCGTCCGGTCCTTCGGCGCCGACCCGCAGTCCGTCGCCCGGCTGGTGGCCGCCCAGGTGAGGGGCTATCAGAGCGCCCGCGTCGCGGCCACCGCCAAGCACTTCCCGGGCCACGGAGACACCCAGACGGACAGTCACACCGGCCTCCCCGTCATCACCCACAGCGAGGAGGAGTGGCAGCGGCTCGACGCGCCGCCGTTCCGCGCCGCCATCGCCGCCGGCGTCGACTCGATCATGACGGCCCATCTGGTCGTCCCCGCCCTCGACCCGGCGGAGGACCCGGCGACCCTCTCCCGGCCGATCCTCACCGGCATCCTGCGGGAACGCCTCGGCTACGACGGCGTCGTGGTGACCGACGCCCTCGACATGGCGGGCGTCCGGCAGAAGTACGGCGACGACCGGGTGCCCGTGCTCGCCCTCAAGGCCGGCGTCGACCAGCTCCTCAACCCGCCGGACTTCCGGCTCGCCTACAACGCCGTGCTGGCGGCCGTGGAGAGCGGCGAGATCAGCGAGGAGCGCATCGACGTCTCACTGCTGCGCATCCTGGAGCTCAAGCAGCGCCGGGGCCTCTTCGACGAGCCGTACGTGACGCACGCGGGCGTCGACCGCACTGTCGGCGTCCCGCCCCATCTGCGGGCGGCCCAGCGGATCGCCGACCGCACCACGACCCTCCTCCTCAACCGGCGGACCGGCGGCCGCCGCCGTACGCTCCCCCTCGACCACCGCGGGCGGAGCGACCTGCTGGTGGTGGGCGCCGACCCGGCCGCCCCCTCCGCCACCGGCGGCCCGCCCACCGCCGTCCTCGCCCGGACCCTCACCGAGCTGGGCTTCACCGCCACCGCGCTGTCCACCGGCATCACCCCGACCCGCGAGCTGATCGACCGGGCCGTGACCGCGGCGACCGGCCGGGACGCGGTGGTGGTGGCCACCTACAACGTGAGCGCCACGTCCCCGCAGCGCACCCTGGTCTCCGAACTCGTCGCGACCGGCGTGCCCGTCGTCCATCTGGCGATCCGCAACCCGTACGACATCGCCCGGCTCGACGGGGTGGCGGCCTCGCTGGCGAGCTACTCCTGGACGGACGGGGAGATGCGCGCCGCCGCCCGGGTGATCGCGGGCCGGGCCGGCCCCACCGGACGACTGCCCGTCCCGGTCCCCGACGCGGACGACCCGGCGCAGGTGCTGTACCCGATCGGCCACGGCCTGTCGTACTGATCCCTACGACGTCCGGGGCGCATCCCCGGACGGTACGCCGCAAAAGCCCCGCCGCCGCCGGGCGTGCGTCCGCCCCCGCGGGCCGCGCCCGGCGGACGGGGGATGATGAGCCCATGCGCGCACGACGACAGAGCGGGAGACCGGCGACGGCACGGGCCGCGCGAGGGGCGCGACCTGCCGCGCTGAGCGCCCTGCTCGCCCTTCCGCTCATCCTGACCGCCGCCTGCGGGCAGTCCGGCCCGTCCGGCACCGGCCGCACCGCCGGCCCCGAGGACCAGGCCGCCGCGAGCCCGTCCGCGCCGAATGTGGTCTTCCTGGCCGAGGACGAGTGCAGCACCCGCGGCCGCAGTTCCTTCGACGAGGTGCCGTGCACCGACGGGCGGGCCGTGGCCAGGGTGCTGCTCCGCTTCCACGGCGGCACCGAGGACGGCCCCGTCTGCCCGGCCCGCACGGACTTCCTGCTGCACATCACCGAGCGCCCGGACGGCGTCGGCGGCACCGGCTCCACGGCGCGGCGCGGCTACGCCTGCATGCGCAACCTGAAGCCGCCGCACCCGGGCGACCCGGGCGGCGGTGGCGGCCCGCGCACGATCGCCGGCGACTGCGTCCGGCTGACGCGGGAGAACGAGGTCCGGGAGACCGGCTGCGCCCCGTCCGCCGAGCCGGCGCCGGAGTTCAAGGTGACCAAGGCGGTCGCCAAGCGCTCGGACTGCCCCGCGTCGACGGACCTCTACGTCCGGCTGGGCGGCGACAAACCGACCGGCTGCGCCCGCCGCCTCTGAGGCCCGGGTGGGTGCCCGGGTGCCCGGGCCGGGCGGGCGCCCCGCCGTGCGACGGCGCCCGCCCTCCGACCGCTGTGTGCCGTACCGTTCCGCGCCCTCCGCCCGCCGCGCCTACGGGCGCAGGGCGTTCCGCGGCTCGACGGGCTTCCGGTCGAGCTTCGCGTCCCGCTCGGCCAGGGGTTCGGCCTTCGAGGCGTCGCGGCGGACGGCGGCGGGGGCCACCCCCGCCCATTCCAGGACCTCCGCGGTGGCCTTGTCCCGCTCCGCCTCCGTCAGCCCGGCGATGTTCGCCCCGTGGTTGGCGCCGGGCGCGGTGAAGACGTACGCGTCGCGCGAGCCCCTGCCGGGGCGGAACCGCTCCGCGCCCCACGGGTCGTTCTCGCCGTAGACGAAGAGCATCCGCTCGCCGCGGTGGCGCACCCAGCGGTCGATGTCGTCCATCACCCGGCCGCGCCAGCGCATCGGGATGTCGCGGGGGACGTAGCTGCGCGGCTGGTAGATGCCCGGGTGGCGGAGCAGGCCGTCGAGGTGCGGGGTGCGGAAGGAGGGCCAGCCCAGCTCGGTCCCGGCCTGGTAGAAGTACGGCGCGTACCCGCCGAGGACCTGGTCGGTGTAGAAGGAGAAGCCGGAGACCTCGTCGACGAACGCGTAGAGGGTGTCGGTGGAGGCCGTGGGCCCGGGCACCTCGTCGCAGTCGGCCTCCGACTGGTACTGCCAGAAGGCCCACACCAGGTCGAGGACGACGTTCTCGTACGCCTTGTCGGCGCTGCCCACGGTGGTGAAGGTGGCCCCGTTCTCCCGGGCCCAGGTCTCGTAGCGGGCGACGATCTCGTCGCGGCGGACGAGGGCCTCGCGCTGGACGGCGTTGAGCGCGGCCCGGCACTCCGGTGTGGAGACCTGTTCGAAGAACCGGTCGTAGGCGGAGTCCTCGCGGTTGCGGACGTCGTTGGGCGCGACGTAGGCGATGGTGCCGTCCATGTCGCCCGGGTGGAAGCGGCGGTAGTAGGTGGCGGTCATGCCGCCCTTGCTGCCGCCGGTGGAGAGCCAGTTGGCGCGGTAGATCCGCTTGAGGGCCCGGAAGAGGCGGTGCTGGTCGTCGGCGCCCTGCCGGATGTCCAGCCTGGTCCAGTCGGCCGGGTCGGGCCGGGAGGGCGTGAAGTAGCGGTACTCCAGGGAGACCTGGTTGCCGTCCACGATCCGGGTGGGCTCGCTGCGGCCGGGCCGGGTGGAGACGTGGTAGCCGGAGGTGTGGAAGACCACCGGCCGGTCGGTGGCCTTGTGCAGCAGGGTGAGCCGCTGCCGGAAGGTGCCGAGGTACGGGCGGCGGTGGTCGACCGGCTGGGTGTACTGCAGGACGAAGAACCGGTAGCCGTCGACCGGCTGCTCCTCGACCAGGCTCATGCCCGGGATCGCGAGGATCCGGTCCTTGATGTCGGTGCTGCCGGTGCCCTCACTGCTGTCGGTGCTCTCCCTGCCGCCGGCACCGCCGGATCCGCTCCCGGGGCCCGCGGTGCTCGTGGTGCCCGTGCCGGTGGGCTCCGCGGCCGTGTTCGCGGCGGCCGGCGCCGTTCCGGCGCTCAGGGTGCCCAAGAACACCGCCAGCGCCGGCAGCCACGTCAACGCCTTGCGCATCCGCCCTCCCTGGGTTCGCGTGAATCTGCGAACCTAGCCGGGAGGCTGCCCGTCCGCCAGACCGCCCTGCGCGGGACTGCCCGAACGGGCATACGGACCGGGGCGAACGGCGGCACCCCGGCCCGGAACGGCGGTGTCAGCGGCAGCGCCACCGGCACCGCCACCGGCACCCGTCAGGTGGCGTTCTCCGTGGCCTCGGCCTCCCGCTGGATCGCCTGCAGCACGCTCCCCGGGTTGCCGCCCCGCTCCACCGTGCCGCCGATCTGCTCGCGCAGCGTGCGGACCATGGGAGCCCAGGACACCTTGTCGACCGGGTAGAGCTGGGCGGTGCGCAGCTGGTCCAGGAACTCCCAGACGTTCTTGTGCGACTCGTCGGCCCGCATCGCGTCGAAGGCGGAGTTGGTCACCGGCAGCAGATCGTACTGCTCGGCGAACTTGAGGACGTTCTTCTTGTCGTAGACGAAGTTGAGGAAGGCGCTGATCTGCTTGCGGTTCCCGTTCTCCTTGAACGCCGTCATCCAGTCGGCGACGCCGGTGGTGGCCGTGGACTGCTTCTCCCGGCCGGGCAGCGGTGCCATGCCGAAGTCGATGCCGCCCTCCTGGGCGCGCTGCATGAGGGTGGGGTGGCCGTTGAGCATGGCCACCTCGCCGCGGACGAAGGCGTCGTAGGCGTCCTGGCGGTCGGTCTTCCCCGGGGAGGCGTTGGTGAGCCCCTTGGCGACCATCTCGTCGCGCAGCCATTCGAAGGCCCGGATGTTCTCGGGGGCGTCGAAGGTGTAGCTGCCGATGTTGTCGGTGTAGCCGCCACCGGCGCTCAGCATCCAGTTGAGGGCCTCGGCCTGCGCCTCCTCCGGGCCCAGCGGAAGCCCGTACGGGGTCTGGACACCGGACTGCTTGAGCGCGACCGCATCGGCCCGGAGCTCGTCCCACGTCTTCGGCGGGCTGTCGATGCCCGCCTGCTTCAGCAGCTTCTTGTTGTAGAAGAACACCCGGGTGCTGGCGGTGAAGGGCAGGCCGTACTGCTTGCGGTTGGCGGTGCCCGCTTCGGAGACGGCCCGGATGAAGTCGGCCTGGGCCGGGATGGAGAGGAGCTCGTCGGCGCTGTAGAGCTTGTCCTTGGCCGCGTAGTCGGCGTAGGTGGCGATCTGGGCCATGTCCGGCGCCTTGCCGGCCTTCACGAGATCGGCGACCTTGCGGTCGACCTCTCCGCGGGGATAGACGTCGACATCGACCGCTATGTCCGGATGTTCGAACTGGAACTCGCCGATCAGCTGGTCCCAGTATCTCTTGGAACTGGTGCCGGATCTGTCGCCGTATTCGGTCACGATCAGCTTGAGCTGGACGTCACCGCCTTCCGCGGTGGCACTCTCGCCGCACGCCGAGAGGGTCAGGACCAGACCGGCCGAGAGACCCGCCGCTATCGGACCGAAGAAACGCCGCTGCACTGCACTACCGCCTTTTGCTCACGATGCGAACCCGCCGCACCGATCAAAACCGGACACGGCGCGACTTATGAGTCTCCATCGCGGAGCATCCCGGGTCTACGCCACGGTGCGTATCGCTTCGGTATCGAACAGGAACCGCGAAGTGTCACACCCCGGCGGTTTCCGGTTCTCCGGCGAAGGTGCGCCACAGCCGCGCGTAGTGACCGTCCGCGGCGAGCAGCTCGGCGTGGGTGCCGTCCTCGACGACCCGGCCGTCGTCCATGACGACGACCCGGTCGGCGCGGGCGGCCGTGGTCAGCCGGTGGGCGACGACCAGGGTGGTGCGCCGGCCCGCCAGCCGGTCCGTGGCCTGGTTGACGAGGGATTCCGTCGCCAGGTCGAGCGCGGCCGTCGCCTCGTCGAGCAGCAGGATGTCCGGGTCGACGAGCTCGGCGCGGGCCAGTGCGATCAACTGCCGCTGCCCGGCGGAGAGATTGCGGCCCCGCTCGGAGACCTCGTGCAGATAGCCGCCACTGAGCGAGGCGACCATCTCGTGGGCCCCGACGGCCCGCGCCGCGGCCTCCACTTCGGCGTCGGTGGCGTCCGGGCGCCCGTAGGCGATGGCGTCCCGCACGGTGCCGGGGAAGAGGTAGGACTCCTGCGGCACGACACCCAGCCGGTGACGATATCCGGCCAGATCCAGCTCCCGCAGATCGGTGCCGTCGACGAGCACGGCGCCTTCGGTCGGGTCGTAGAAGCGGGCGACGAGCTTGACGAGGGTGGACTTGCCCGCGCCGGTCTCGCCGACGAACGCGACCGTCTGCCCGGCCGGGATCCGCAGGTCCACCCCGGACAGCGCCTCCTCCGGCGCGCCGTCCCCCTCGGCCGGCCGGTAGCGGAACCGGACGCCGTCGAAGGCGATCTCGCCGCGCAGTTCCCGCACCTCGCGCGGGTGTTCGGCGATCGCCGTGGTGGTCGGCTCGCGCAGCAGTTCCTGGATGCGGCGGAGCGACACCGTCGCCTGCTGGTAGCCGTCGAACACCTGGGAGAGCTGCTGCACCGGCGCGAAGAACAGGTCGATGTAGAGCAGATAGGCGACGAGCGCCCCGGCCGTGAGGGTGCCCTCGGAGACCCGGCCCGCGCCGACGATCAGCACGGCCGCCGCGGCGGCCGACGCGAGAAGCTGCACGAACGGGAAGTAGACGGAGATCAGCCACTGTCCGCGCACCCGCGCCCGCCGGTAGCCGTCGCTGCGCCCGGTGAAGCGGGTGATGCCGTCCCGCTCGCGGCGGAACGCCTGGACGATACGGAGCCCGGCGACGCTCTCCTGGAGGTCGCCGTTGACGACACTGACCCGCTCGCGCGCCAGTTCGTACGCCTTGACGCTCTGGCGCCGGAAGAAGAAGGTGCCCGCGATCAGGACCGGCAGGGTGCTGAAGACCACGAGTGCCAGTTCGACGTCGATGACGACCAGGACGACCAGGATGCCGGAGAAGGTGAGCAGCGAGACCAGCGCGGTGACGAGCCCGGTCTGCAGGAACGTCGAGAGCGCGTCCACGTCCGTGGTCATCCGCGTCATGATCCGGCCGGTCAGCTCGCGCTCGTAGTAGTCGAGCCCGAGCCGCTGGAGCTGCGCGAAGATCTTCACGCGCAGGCTGTAGAGGACGCGTTCGCCGGTGCGGCCGGTCATCCGGGTCTCGCCGATCTGCGCGGCCCACTGGGCGAGCACCACCACCAGCGCCAGCCCGGAGGCCGCCCACACCGCACCGAGCGCCAGTTGCTGCACGCCCTCGTCGATGCCGTGCCGGATGAGGACGGGGAGCAGCAGCCCGGCTCCCGCGTCGACGGCCACCAGCAGGATGGCCAGCAGCAGGGGCCGGCCGAAGCCGCGCAGCAACCGCCGCAGCCCGTAGTCCTGTTCGGGCCGGACGGCGTGCTCCTCGTCGATGCCGGGCACGTCGGTGGCGGGCGGCAGCGCGGCCACCTTGGCCAGCAGGTCCGGGGTGGCGGGCATCCCGGCCAGCGCGCCGGCGATGCCGGGACCGGCCGCCGCGCCGGCCGCGGCCGGGCCGGCGGAAGAGGCGGACGAGGCCGCCGCGGAGCCCGTCGCGCCCTGCTGCTCCTCGGCCCGGCGCCACAGTTCGGGGGTGACGCGCTCGGCGACCCGGCGGCGGGAGCTGACGGGCTCGGCCCCCATCTCGGCCTCGGCGTCGAGTTCCGCCTCGAAGTCCTCGAAGGAGGAGTCACCGTCCGGCTGCCCGGTGTCCCGCCGCCCGTGTCCCGGCCGCCGGCCCCCGTCCCGCTCCCGGGTCCGTTCGCGCTCCGCCTCGCGCTCCCGCTCCGCGAGCCGGGCCACGGGGTCGCGTTCGACGCCGCCCAGCTCGTCCGGGTCGGTCAGCAGGCGGCGGTAGAGCGCGGAGCGCCGCTCCAGCTCCTCGTGGGTGCCGACGTCCGACAGCCGGCCGCGGTCGAGGACGGCGATGCGGTCGGCGAGGGCGAGGGTGGAGCGCCGGTGGGCGATCAGCAGGGTCGTCCGGCCGGCCATCACCCCGCGCAGCGCCTCGTGGATCTCGTGCTCCACACGGGCGTCGACGGCGGAGGTGGCGTCGTCGAGGAGGAGCAGCCGGGGGTCGGTGAGGATGGCGCGGGCCAGGGCGATGCGCTGGCGCTGGCCGCCGGAGAGGGTGAGGCCCTGCTCGCCGACCGCGGTGTCGTAACCGTCGGGCAGTTGTTCGATGAACCCCGCGGCCTGGGCGGCGCGGGCGGCGGCCCGTATCTCCGCGTCGGTGGCGCCGGGCCGGCCGTAGGCGATGTTGGCGCGGACGGTGTCGGAGAAGAGGAAGCTGTCCTCCGGTACGAGGCCGATGGCGGCCCGCAGGGACTCGAACGTCAGCTCGCGGACATCGTGGCCGCCGACGCGGACGGCGCCCCGGGACACGTCGTAGAAGCGGGGCAGCAGCAGGGAGACGGTGGACTTGCCGCTGCCGGAGGCGCCGACGAGGGCGACGGTCTCGCCCTGCGCGAGGGAGAGCGAGAAGTCCTTCAGAACCGGGCGCTCGGGGTCGTAGCCGAAGGTCACCGCGTCGAACTCGACGGTCGCCGGGGCGTCGGCGGGCAGCTCCCGCGCGTCCGGGCGTTCGCCGATGGCCGGCTCGGTGTCGATCAGCTCCATCACCCGCTCCACGCCGGCGCGGGCCTGCTGGCCGACGGTCAGCACCATGGTCAGCATCCGGACCGGCCCGACCAGCTGGGCGAGGTAGGTGGAGAAGGCCACGAAGGTGCCGAGGGTGATCTGCCCGCGGGTCGCCATCCAGCCGCCGAGCGCGAGCATCGCGACCTGGGCGAGGGACGGCACGGCCTGCAGGGCGGGGGTGTAGCGGGAGTTGAGGCGGACGGTGCGCATCCGTCCGGCGAACAGCTTCCGGCTCACCTCGCGCAGCTTCCCGGTCTCCTGCTCCTCCTGGCCGAAGCCCTTGACGACGCGGACGCCGGTGACGGCGCCGTCCACGATCCCGGCGACGGCCGCCGCCTGCCCCTGGGCGTACCAGGTGGCGGGGAAGAGCCGTTTGCGGCTGCGGTCGGCCAGGAACCAGAGCGCGGGCGCCATGGCGAGGGCGACCAGGGTGAGCAGCGGCGACAGCCAGAGCATCACGCCGAGCGAGAGGACGAACAGCAGGACGTTGCCGATCATCATCGGCAGCATGAACAGCAGGCCCTGGATCAGCTGGAGGTCGCTGGTGGCGCGGCCGACCACCTGGCCGGTGGAGAGTTCGCCCTGCCGCCGCCCGTCGAGCCGGACGAGGGAGCGGTACATGTCGGTCCGCAGGTCGTGCTGGACGTCGAGGGCGAGCCGTCCGCCGTAGTAGCGGCGGACGTAGGTGAAGGCGTAGACGGCGAGGGCGGCGCCGATCAGGGCCGCGGCCCAGGGGGCCATGGGGCGGCTGTGCTCGACCACCACGTCGTCGATGATCAGTTTGGTGACGAGCGGCACCAGCGCCATCACGGCCATGCCGCCGAGGGAGGAGCCGAGGGCGAGGAGCACGTTCCGCCGGTAGCGCCAGGCGTAGCCGGTCAGCCGCCGGGCCCAGCCCTGCTGCCGCCGCTCCTCCTCCCGGGCGTCCGGCTTCCCGGACCGGCCGCCGGCTCCTTCGCCGCCGGGGCCGCCGGGGCCACCGGGGCCGCCTTCGCCGCCGGAGCCGCCCGAGTCCCCGGAGTTCCCCGGGGAGCCGGGTTCTCCCGGGCCGCCCGGCTCCCCGGCCGTCCCGCGCCCGCCGTCCCTGGTCCCCGCCTCCGGTCCCGTCCCGCGCCGGTCAGCCGCCTCCGTCGCCGTGCCGCCCACCGATGACCTCCGTCGTCCCCGCTCGTGCGGTGCCGTGGCCATCCCACAGCACCACGATCGAGAACACCTCGGGCGGCCGTTTTTGTTTCGCTCGCGCGTACCCACTTTGGCCGGGGATCCGGCCGGTCGCAGGTCCTGGGCCTCCGGGCGGAGCACTCCTCCGCCGCCGGTCACCCCACCCGGTGCCCGGCCCGGCCCGTCGCCGGCGGATTCGGGCAACGGGATCCAGTTGACGCCGTCAACCCAACCCGGTACTTTCAGATGACAACGTCAACCGAAAGAGGCGCGCGATGACTGCCGACAAACTGGCCGTGGTGACAGGGGCTTCCACCGGCATCGGCCGGGCGACCGCGGAGGAACTGGCGCGGCGCGGATTCCATGTCCTGGCCGGCGTCCGCCGGCAGGAGGACGCCGACCGGGCGGCCGGGCCGGGCGTGGAGCCGGTGATCGTGGACATCACCGAGGAGGAGCAGGTGGCGGCGCTGGCCGGCCGTGTCGCCCGCGACCCGCACGGACGCCCTCTCGGCGTCCTCGTCAACAACGCGGGCGTGGCCCTCAACGCTCCGGCCGAGACCATCCCCCTCGCCGAGTGGCGCCGGCACTTCGACGTCAACCTGTTCGGCCATGTCGCGGTGACGCGTGCCCTGCTGCCCGCTCTCGTCGCCGCCGGGGACGCCCGGCTGATCAACGTCTCCTCGATCGGCGGGCGCGTCGCCTTCCCCACCTACGGCGCCTACGCGGCGGCCAAGTTCGGGCTGGAGGGCTACAGCGACGCCCTGCGCCGCGAAGTGGCCCGCTGCGGCGTCAAGGTCGTCCTCGTCGAACCGGGCACGGTCGCGACGCCGATCTGGGGCAAGGGCATCGCGACCATGGAGGCCATCGCCGCCGACATGACGGCCGACCAGCACGCGCGGTACGACGACCTGGTCGCCGCCCTCCGGAAGCAGTCGGAACAGCAGGCCGGGCAGGGCGTCCGGCCCCACCGGGCGGCACGGGTCATCGTCGCAGCCGCGACCGCCCGCAGGCCCCGCACGCGCTATCTCGTCGGCCGCGACGCGAAGCTGCTGGCGAGGCTGACCGGTCTGCTCAGCGACCGCATGGTGGACGGCCTCATCGCCAGGCAGCTGGGCCTCGCGGGCCCGGGCGCGCGGCCCGCGTAGCGCGCCCGGCGCCCCACGGTCCGCGGACCTCGGGCGGCCGCGTCGACGCTAGGATCACCGGCTATGGCCACCCGTGCGGAAACCGCCGCCGAAACCCGCCGCGCGCTGCTCGACGCGGCGGGCGCGCTGCTCGACAGCGGGGGTCCCGGCGCGGTGACGCTGCGGGAGGTCGGCGCCCGGGCCGGCGTCTCGCGGTCGGCCCCGTACCGCCATTTTCCCGACAAGGAACACCTGTTGATGCGGCTGGCGGAGGATGCCTGGCAGGAAGTCGGCGACACCCTGGAGAAACTGGCCGCGGACTCCGGCACCGGTACGCCGCCCGAGCAGTCCCTGCGCCGGGCTCTGCTCACCCTGATGGGTCTCGCCCGCTCGCGCCCGCATCTGTACCGCCTCATGTTCGCCACCCCGGTGGCCGATCCGACGGAGACGGTCCGGGCGGCGGAGCGCGCACAGGACCACTTCCTGACGGTCGTCTCCCGCGTCGTCGCGGACCCCGCCGGCGGCCGGCGGTACGGGGGGCTCCTGCTCGCCGCCGCCCACGGGCTCGGCGACCTGGACCTCAGCGGCCATTTCACCACCGGGAAATGGAACGCCGGCGCCGAGGAACTCATCGACATGCTGATCGGCCTGCTGCCCAGGACCCCGGCCCCCTGAACGCCGGCCGGGGCGGCCCGTGCCCGTGCTGCCCCCTGTGCGGGAGCGCGGTTCGCCGTCGGTGATGCCGAGCGCGTCCGTACCGTCCCGGAGCACCGGCCGGCGCTCGCCGCCGGAGGGGAAACGGCGCGGGCACCGGTGCCCCGGGGGCATGGGGCGTGCGCTCCCGTCAGGAGCTGCGGGAATGCCGGGATGGGCGCAGGGGTTCCCCTGGTCACAAGGGCGGTACCGCTGGTTCCGGCACCGGCGCGGAAGGCGGCGGCCCGCCGTGGCCACCGGCCGGGCGCGAGCCCGGACGGGTACGCACCGAAGGAGACGCCGTGCCCGACCCGACCCCACGGCCCGCCGACGACGCCCGCGAAGGCGCCACCCGCGACCGCGCCCTCCCCGCGGACACCGTCCCCGCCCGGCTGCCGGCGCAGCCCGGACCGGACCGCGCGCACCCCACGGACCGCGCGCACCTCCCGGGCGATGCCGGAGCCCCGGACCCCTCACCGCCCCCGGGCGGCCGTCTCCCCCGCTGGCGTTCGGTCCTGGCCGTGGTCGCCCACCCCGACGACGAGTCCTTCGCCCTCGGCGCCCTCCTCGCCGCCTTCGCCGGGGACGGCGCCCGGGTCTCCGTCCTCTGCCTGACCCACGGCGAGGCGTCCACGCTGCACGGCGTCGCCGGGGACCTGGAGCGGTTGCGCGCGGACGAACTCACGACCGCGGCCGGTGTCCTCGGCATCGGCGACGTCCGGCTGCTGTCCTATCCCGACGGGCACCTCTCCGCCGCCGACCCCGGTGAACTCGCCGGCCGGGTCACGGACGCCGCCCGGGAGACGGACGCGGAAGGGCTGCTGGTCTTCGACCCCACCGGCGTCACCGGGCACCCCGACCACGCCGCCGCCACGGCCGCCGCCCTCCGCGCGGCCGGCGGCCTCGGCCTGCCCGTCCTGGGCTGGACCGTCCCGGAAGCGGTGGCGGACCGGCTCCGCCGGGAGTGCGGCGCCGCCTTCGACGGCCATCCGCCCGAGGCCGTCGACCTCACCGTCACCGTGGACCGCGCCCCGCAGCTCAAGGCCGTCGCCTGCCACCGCAGCCAGGCCGTGCCCGGCAGCGTCCTCTGGCGGCGCCTGGAACTCCTCGGCGACCGCGAACACCTGCGCCGGCTCCGCCCACCGGGCCCCTGACTCCGGCGGCTCCGGCGGCTCCGGTGAATCCGGGGACTCCGGGGACTCCGGGGACTCCGGGGACTCGGCCCCGTCCCGGACGCGTCAGCAGGCGTCGGCCAGTTGCTGCTCGATGGCGCCGACGGTGTCGAGCAGGGCCCGCGCGACGCCGCGCAGATCCCTGGTGTTCACCGTGTCCCCCACCACGACCGCGGCCACCGGGCCGGCCCTTCCGAGCCGGACCGGGGCGGCCAGTTCGACCAGGTCGGGGATGCACTCGCTGCGGGCGTAGGACAGGCCGGTCCGCCGGATGCGCTCGAACTCGCGCCGCAGCGCGTCCCTCCGGCCGCGGGTCGCGCCCTCTCCGGCCCCCGCCGTGCCGGGGAGGTCCGCCGGATCGCGCCGGGACAGCGCGAGCAGGAGCTTGCCCGCCGCCGAGCCGTGCGCCGGGACCGGCTGCCGCAGCGCCATCGCGAGCCGGGCGTGCTCCTGCCCGTACAGGGTCCCGACATGCTGGACGTTCGTCCCCGACAGGGTGCCGAGGCTGACGATCCTGTTGGTGAGCTGGAACAGTTCGAGCAGGAACGGGGTGACCGGGTAGCTGAGCCGCTGCACCCCGGCGGGACCGCTCGTGGCCCCCAGCCGGGACAGATAGGTGCCGAGTTCATAGGATTTCGACTCCCGCCGGACGGCCAGGCCGATGTCGGTGAGCGACAGCATCAGACGGTGCAGCGTCGACTTCGGCAGGTTCACCAGACGCGACAGCTCCGACAGGGTCAGCGGCCGCGACGCCTCCGCCAGGGCCTCGAGTACGGCGAGCGCCTTGCGCAGCGGGCCCCCCGGCATTCCGGGCTCGGCCGTCCTCACCGCCGTCCCGGCGGCTGCCCCCGGGCGCGGCGCCCGGGGGTGTCGTTCACCGTCCACCGTGATGCTCCCGTCACCGAGGCACACACCAACGGCTCCATGCCTACCTGCGCCGGGACGGCGGACTCAAGATCGTCCGGGGTTGCTGTCCCGAGGGTGCTCGGGGTTGGGCCCTTTTGACGGCACGGAACCGGCCCCGGGGCCTGCGCGGGTCCGGCACCGCACATCCGGCACCGCACATCCGGCACCGCGCGTCCGGCACCGGAGCAACGACCGTTCCGGAAAGTGGAAACGGCCGTAGCTCGGCCGGCCTTGCTCTCCGTACCGTCCTGGCCATGGCTGATGTGAGCTCGTACCAGAACGCGGCGGACGGCGTCGCCCGCCGGGTCCTGCTGGCCGGCCCCCGTTCCTTCTGCGCAGGCGTCGAGAGGGCCATCGAGATCGTGGAGCGGGCTCTGGAACAGCGCGGCGCCCCGGTCTACGTCCGCAAGCAGATCGTGCACAACGTCACGGTCGTGGACGATCTGGCGGGGCGGGGCGCGGTCTTCGTCGAGGAGCTGGACGAGGTGCCCGACGGCGCGACGGTGGTGTTCTCCGCGCACGGGGTCTCCCCCGCCGTGCGGAAGGAGGCGGACCGGCGCGGCCTGGAGGTCATCGACGGAACCTGCCCCCTGGTCGCCAAGGTCCATGCCGAGGCACGCCGCTTCGCCGCCCGCGGCGACACGGTGGTGCTCGTCGGCCACGCCGGGCACGAGGAGGTCGAGGGCACGCTCGGGGAGGCGCCGGAGTCGATGGTGCTGGTCTCGACGCCCGACGAGGCCCGCGAGCTGCCGCCCGATCTCGGGCGGCAGGTCTCCTACCTCACCCAGACCACGCTCGCGGTCGACGAGACCGCGGAGGTCGTCGGCACGCTGCGGGAGAGGTTCCCGCTGCTGCAGGAGCCGCCGTCCGACGACATCTGCTACGCCACCACCAACCGGCAGGCCGCGCTGAAGGCGATCGTCGGGGAGTCCGACCTCGTGCTGGTCGTCGGCTCGGAGAACTCCTCCAACTCGGTCCGCCTGGTGGAGCTCGCACAGCGCGAGGGCACCCGCGCCGAGCTGATCGACCAGGCCGCCGACATCCGCCCGGAATGGCTCGCGGGGGTGCGCACCGTCGGGCTGACGGCCGGAGCCTCGGCACCGCCCGCCCTGGTCACGGAGGTCGTGACCAGGCTGGGGGCGTTCGGTCCGGTCCACGTCGAGGAGCGCGAGATCGCCCGCGAGACCGTGAGTTTCGACCTTCCCTCGCCCCTGCGCGGTGCCGCGCGGCGGACGGCGGACGGCCGTTCCAGCTGAGCGAGGAGAACCGTGTCACCAACGCTGCTCGGCCGGGTCACCGGTCCCCAGGAGCTCAAGGAACTGCGTCCGGAGGAACTGCCCGCGCTGGCGGGCGAGATCAGGGAGTTCCTGATCGACAAGGTGTGCGCCGCCGGCGGGCACCTCGGCCCGAACCTCGGCGTGGTCGAACTGACCATCGCGCTGCACCGCGTCTTCGACTCGCCGGCGGACCGCATCGTGTTCGACACCGGACACCAGTCCTACGTCCACAAGATCCTCACCGGCCGGCAGTCCGCCTTCTCCGCGCTCCGCACGGCGGGAGGACTCGCCGGCTACCCGCAGCGCGAGGAGTCCCCGCACGACCTCGTGGAGAACTCGCACGCCTCCACGGCACTGTCCTACGCGGACGGCCTGGCCACGGCGGGGCGGCTCCTCGGCGAGGAGCACCGCCGCGTGGTCGCGGTCATCGGGGACGGCGCGCTGACCGGCGGCATGGCCTGGGAGGCCATGAACAACCTCGGCCGCGCCGGACAGCCGGTGGTGGTGGTCCTCAACGACAACGGCCGCTCGTACGACCCCACGGTCGGCGCGGTGGCCGGGCATCTGGCCGCGCTGCGCGGCGGCAGGCTCCGGGGCCCGAACCTCTTCGAGACCCTCGGTTTCGCCTATCTCGGCCCGGTGGACGGGCACGACGTCGCCGCCGTGGAGCTGGCCTGCCGCCTCGCGGCGGGGCTCGACCAGCCGGTCGTCGTCCACTGCGTCACCGAGAAGGGCCGCGGTTACGCCCCGGCGGAGAACGACAAGGCCGACCGCATGCACGGGATCGGCGTCATCGACCCCGGGACGGGCCGCCCGCGGGCCGGCTCCTCGCGCGGCTGGACCGGCGCGTTCGGCGAGGAACTGGAGCGGATCGCCGCCGGGCGGCCCGATGTCGTCGCCCTGACCGCCGCGATGCGGCAGCCGGTCGGCCTGCACGGGTTCTCCCAGCGGTTCCCGGACCGGGTCCTCGACGTGGGCATCGCCGAGCAGCACGCGGTCACCAGCGCCGCGGGGCTGGCCATGGGCGGCCTGCACCCGGTCGTCTGCCTCTACGCCACCTTCCTCAACCGCGCCGTCGACCAGATCATGATGGACGTGGCCCTGCACGGTCTGCCGGTGACGTTCGTCCTGGACCGTGCGGGCATCACCGGTCCCGACGGGCCCAGCCACCACGGCATGTGGGATCTCGCGCTGCTGGGCGCGGTGCCGCGGATGCGGGTCGCGTCGCCGCGCGACACCGTCCGGCTCGCCGAACTGCTGGGCGAGGCGCTCGACACCCCCGACGGTCCCACCGCGCTGCGCTTCCCCAAGGGCGGCGCCGGTCCGGAGATCCCCGCCCTGACCCGCATGGAGGGGCTGGACATCCTTCACCGCACCCGGTCCCGGCCGCTGGACGTCCTGCTGGTCTCCACCGGGGTCCTCGCGGCCCCCGCCCTGCACGCGGCGGAGCTGCTGGCCGAGGCGGGCATCGGGGTAACCGTCGTCGACCCGCGCTGGGTGCTGCCCGTCAACCCCACCCTCGCCCATCTGGCGTCCCGCCACCGGCTCGCGCTCTCCGTCGAGGACGGGGTGCGCGCCGGGGGCGTGGGCTCGGCGCTGGCACAGCTCTGCTCCGACGCCCGGGTCCGCACCCCGGTGCACACCCTGGGCCTGCCCCGGGAGTTCCTGAGCCACGGTGAACGGCCGGCCATCCTCGCCGAGCACGGCCTCACCGCGCAGTCCATCGCCGAGTCCGTACTCGCCCTGCACGACGCCGCGCCGGCGGCGCACACCCCCGCAGCACCCCTCATCCGGGAAAGGACACCGCGGTGACCCAGGTCGCACTCGGAATGCCCGCACTGCCGGCCGCCCCCCTCGCCGAACGCCGGCGCACCCGCCAGTTGCGGGTGGGACCGGTCGGGGTGGGCAGTGACCACCCGGTCTCGGTGCAGTCGATGACCACGACCGTCACGGCCGACGTCGACGCCACCCTGCAGCAGATCGCCGAACTCACCGCCGCCGGCTGCGACATCGTCCGCGTCGCCTGCCCGAGCGCCGACGACGCCGAGGCGCTGCCCGCGATCGCCGCGAAGTCCAAGATCCCGGTCATCGCCGACATCCACTTCCAGCCGAAGTACGTCTTCGCGGCCATCGAGGCCGGGTGCGCCGCGGTGCGCGTCAACCCGGGCAACATCAAGAAGTTCGACGACAAGGTGGGCGACATCGCCCGCGCGGCCCGGGACCACGGCACCCCCATCCGGATCGGGGTGAACGCCGGCTCGCTGGACCAGCGCCTGATGCGCAAGTACGGCAAGGCCACCCCGGAGGCACTGGCCGAGTCGGCGCTGTGGGAGGCCTCGCTCTTCGCCGAGCACGGCTTCCACGACCTGAAGATCTCCGTCAAGCACAACGACCCCGTGGTGATGATCCGCGCCTACGAGATCCTCGCCGAGCAGTGCGACTACCCCTTGCACCTGGGCGTCACCGAGGCGGGGCCGGCGTTCCAGGGCACCGTCAAGTCCGCCGTCGCGTTCGGGGCGCTGCTGCGCCAGGGCATCGGCGACACCATCCGGGTGTCCCTCTCGGCCCCGCCGGTGGAGGAGGCCAAGGTCGGCACGGAGATCCTGCGGTCGCTGAACCTGCGCCCCCGCAAGCTGGAGATCGTCTCGTGCCCCTCCTGCGGCCGGGCCCAGGTGGACGTCTACAAGCTCGCCGACGAGGTCACCGCGGGTCTGGAGGGCATGGAGGTGCCGTTGCGGGTCGCCGTGATGGGGTGCGTGGTCAACGGCCCCGGGGAGGCGCGCGAGGCCGACCTCGGTGTGGCGTCCGGCAACGGCAAGGGCCAGATCTTCGTCAAGGGAGAGGTCGTCAAGACCGTTCCCGAGCACCGCATCGTGGAGACCCTCATCGAGGAGGCCATGGTCCTCGCGGAGACGATGGAACCGGCCGGCGGAGGAAGCTCCGTGACGGTCGTCGCCGACTAGCGAGGGATTCCCCTTGGGGGAACCAGAACAACTCGATCACCCGGCTCCCCGAAAGTCGGCCCCCGTATGGTTCATTGCATCGTTTTCCGACGGTCACTGCCATATTCGGCCACTCTCGGGGAGTTTTCACGTTGCTGGCACAGTGCGGCCCACCGCCGGACATGCACAAGACATCAACGACGCGACGGCTGACGGCGTTTCGGCGCCGGAACCTCGCCCCCTTTCCCAGAAAGGCGCAGCACGATCCCCCGTCCGGGCCCGTCCCGCGACCGGCCCGCCCGGCCGCCTCGCCCTTTCCGGACGCGCTGAGCGGACGATTACTCGTCAAGCCGTGAACAAGCTCGGGAATCACCGCGATCGGCGCCTGGCATTGCGACGGAATGCCTCGACGAACACGCTGCCCCATCTGGAGGTTTCGCCATGACCGCCAACACCGTGACACGTTCGATAAAGGCACTGGTGCGGGCTCCGGATCCGCTGACGCAATCTGCCGTCAGCGGTCATCTCGGTTCCGCACCGAACATCGAGATCGTCTCGGAGGAACGCCCGGACCCGGCCGACGTCGCCGTGGTCGTCGCGGAGCGGATGACCGTGGAAGTGACGTCATTACTGCGCAAGATCAAGGCCACCCTCCGGGTGCCGGTGGTGCTGATCCCCTCCGAGATCGAGCGGGCCGACCTCTTCATGGCGGTCGAGTGCAACGTGGTCGCGGTGCTGCCGCGGGCCGCCGCCACCAGCAAGCGCATCGAGGAGGCGGTGCTGACCGCCGCGGCCGGCGGCGGCGTGCTCCCCTCCAAGCTCCTCGGCGAGCTGCTCCGGCAGATCGAGCGGATGCAGCGCGAGGTGCTGTCGCCGCACGGCCTGCACAACTCCGGGCTGACGCCCCGGGAGATCGGGGTGCTGCGGCTGATGGCGGAGGGCCTGGACACCGCCGAGATCGCCGACAAGATGTGCCTGTCGGAACGGGCGGTCAAGCGCGTCATCTTCGGGGTCACCCGGCGACTGAACCTGCGCAACCGGCCCCACGCGGTGGCGTACGCGCTACGCAGCGGCGTCATCTGACCGGGCGCCGGCACCCCGCGCCGGCCCGGTCCCGGCTCCCGCCGCGACGGACTCCGCCGGAGTCCCGGGGACGGCCGCCGCCCATCGCAGGGCCCACGGCGGCCGTCCCTCCCGGCGCATCGTCCGGCGCAGCAGCACCACATAGGCGATGTCCAGGGCGACATAGGTCGGCACCAGCACCTGGAGCAGGTGGTGGGACGGGTAGAGGACGAACGCGGTGAGTCCGGCGAAGACGGACCCCACCAGCTTGGCGACGGCGATGTGCAGGGACTGCCCGGCACTGGACCCGCGCCGCTTGAGCATCAGCAGGAACGAGGCGCTCAGCGGCACCTGGATGATCATGCCGGTGTACATCCCGTCGCGGTCGTGGAACTCGTTCGCCCCGGCGACGACGACCAGCGACGCCCAGACCAGCACCCCGGCCAGCGTCCACCGGAGGACACGCGGCGAGTGAGCGGGGTAGTCGCGCGGCCCGAGCCGCAGCGCCTGGTACAGCAGGACGGAGTTGAACAGCAGCCAGAAGAAGTTGATCTGCCGCTGCGTGGGCGTCTGCTCCAGCACGAAGGTCAGGCTGAACTCCCACGCGAAGTTCACCGCCACCATGTAGGCGGGGATGCCCACCCGGCCGTCCAGGACGGCCTGCCGGATGGCCAGCACATAGGTGAGGAGCCAGCCGACCGCGGTCGGCCCGGCGAGGGCCCAGAAGAGCCCGTCCGGTACATCGGCCGCCCCCTCCGTGACCGGTGCCGGCTGCGACATCGGGATGAGGAAGGGGGGCAGCCATTCCATGGGAATCCTTCGGGGACGGGGCGAGGGTGACGGGGCGAGCGGGAGAGGACCTTCGGGAGGGACGGGCGGGACGGCGGCCGGCCGGGTCAGAGGCTGGGCACGACGAGGTCCAGGCCGAAGAACGAACCGCCGTACAGCTCCTGGCCGATACGGGGGTTGAGCAGGGCGTGGCGGGCCGCCGTGTTGCCGTCCCGCCAGTACTGCTGCAGGGGGTTCGACTCGGCGAAGGCGGCCGCCCCGTGCGCCCACATCAGCTCGTCGAGCGCGAGAGTGACCAGGTTGACCGCCTGGCCGACGTCACCGCGGATACGGCGGAGTTCGCTCTCCGGGATTCCGGTGGCCGCGCGTGCGGCCTCGTCCAGGACGTCGGCGGCCCGGTTCACGTGCAGTTCGGCCGCGTCGATCGTCAGGGCCGTCCGGCCGAGCGCGGACACGAAGGTCTGCGAGTCGGGCTGGCTCGTGTACCGGCTGGGCGCGACGCCCCGTCCCGGCGCCTTGTCGACGACGAAGGCGCGGGCGGCCTGGCCGATGCCGACCACCACGGAGGCGCAGACGACGGCCATGGCGGCGATCGCCGCGGTCCGCAGCAGCGGTGGCAGCGTGACGTCGGTGGTGTTCTCCCGCCCTCGCTGCCGCTCGCCGGAGATCACCCGGTGTCCGGGGACGAACGCCTCCCGGAGCACGACGGTGTGGCTGCCGGTGGCGCGCATGCCGACGGTGTGCCAGGTGTCCTCGATCGTCACGTCCGCGGTGGGCACCAGCAGCGAGAGCCCGCCCACGGGCTCCCCGTCCCGGTCGGTCTCCCGCGCGACCAGGATCGTCCAGTCGTCGTGCAGGATCCCGGAGGCGTACGGCCAGGACCCGGTGAGCAGATAGCCGCCCTCGGTGCGTACCGCGGTGCCCGTGGCCGCGAAGACGGAGGCCAGCTTGGCGCCGGGGTCGGCACCGAACACCTCGTCCCGGGCGGCCTGCGGGAACTTCGCGGCGAGCAGGTTCGACCCGTTGATGTTGTTGACCACCCAGGAGGTCGACGGGCAGTAGTGGGAGAGGGCCTTGGCGACCTCGCCCATGGTGCGGACGTCGGTCTCCAGTCCGCCGTAGGCGCTCGCGGTCCAGAGGCTGCTCAGCCGCGCGTCGTCGATCGCCCGCACGGTGGCGTCGGGCAGCTTCCGTTCGCGCTCCCCCTCGGCCACGCCCTCCGCGAGGACCGGCCCGAACTTGTGCACGGTGCTCACCAGTTCGGCTCGGAGTTCCAGCAGGTCCGTTCGTGCGTTCGTCATGATCACCAGTCCGGGCGCTCGGAGATGAGATGGGTGTGGTCGTAGTAGTCGCGCCAGGCGGCGATCCGCCCGTCCCGCAGGTCGAACGCGGCCATCACCTTCAGGTTCAGGGCGATCGGCGTGCCGTCGGCGCGGAACATGCTCTCGATCCGCTCGGCCAGGACGGTGTCCCCGGCCGTGGCCATGTGCCGGAACCGGACCTCCAGGCGCGCGAAGTCGGCGGGCAGGAGCGCGAAGATCTCCTCCTTGCCCCGGCAGACCGGGGCTCCGGGGTTCTCCCACACGCAGTCGTCGGTCAGGAAGCCGTCCACGGTCCTCCTGACGTCGGCCGGGGCCGGCCCCATCCGGGTCAGGAAGGCGTGGACGACGCGCTCGGCGTCGGTGGTGGGCACGGGCTCACCTCCCGGGGGCCGTGGCGCCGGAGTGGCCGAGGACGCGGTGGAACGCCGCGCCGAGGTCCTGGTCGGGGTGCGGGCCCGCGTGGGCGGCGCGCCAGGCGACGTGCTGGTCCGGCCGTACGAGCAGCGCGCCGTCGTCCTCGATCCCCCGCACCGCGGCCCAGGCGCCGTCGGCGTCCCAGTGGTCCGCCGCGTCGGGCCGGCTCCCGATGGACACCACGGTGAGCGGCACCCGGTGGGTGTCCGCGGCCTTCTTGGCCGCGACCGCCCAGCCCTCGCTCAGCGGCCCGGTGATCAGCACGAAGCCGGCGTGGCGGCCGACGAGGTCGAGCGTCGACACCCGGGTGTCACCGCGCCGCAGCCACGCGTGCGGCAGCCGGTGGCCCGGCCTGGTGACGGGGTGGTGGGTGGCGCCCAGCGGGTCCCGGGGCGGCGGCGGGGTGCCGTCCGGGAGCACCGCCCCGGCCGGGTAGGAGTGGCCGAGTTCGATGTCGTGCGCCTGGTACTCGATCCGCTGGGTGGCGAACACCTCGCGCACCACCGTCCGCCGGGTCTCCCCGATCGGGGTGCCGAAGAGCAGCTCGCGGAACCCGGCCCGGGTGGCCTCCGGCTGCCCGGGCACCAGGCCGAGGCCCGCGAAGAGGACCCCGTAGTTGCGCAGGCAGGTCATGGCCCAGGTCACGTTGCGCTCGGCGACGGGCAGCCGCTCCGACTCGTACGAGTCCAGCAGGGCGTCGCCGGCCCGGCCGCCGAGCACGGCGCCGAGCTTCCACGCGAGGTTGTGCGCGTCCTGCACCGCCGTGTTCAGGCCGCCCCCGGCGGCGGGCGGCTGCCGGTGCGCCGCGTCCCCGGCGAGGAAGACCCGCCCGGCGCGGAAGGCCCGGGCCACGACGGCCTCCGGCCGGTACTCGCTGACGTGGCGGACCCGCACGCCCAGCTCCGGCGGCAGCTTCAGCAGCTCCCGTACCCGCGCGGCGATCGCCTCCGTGCCGAGGTCGACCTCGGCGCCCGGAGCCACCCGGAAGTGCAGCGCCCATTCGTCGGAGGCCAGGCCCCACCCGGGTCCGGTGGCGACGACCACGGACACCTCGCCGTCGGGGCTGATGATGTGGGTCATCAGCACCCCGTCACCGGGCCACCAGCGCGACAGGTCCGCGCTGAAGTGCACCGAGATGATGGTGAAGCCGCCGCCGGCCCCGTCCATCGGTACGTCCAGCGACCTGCCGATGCTCCTGCCGCCGTCGGCGCCGAGCAGGTAGCGGGCGCGGACGGTGCCCGTCTCGCCGGTGGACCGGTCGGTGATCCGCGCGGTCACCCCGTCCGCGTCCTGGGTGAACTCCGTCATCTCGTGGTGGAAGAGCAGGCGGGCCGGAGCCCGCCGCTCCGCGTGGCGGCGCAGCAGCGGTTCGAGCCGGTGCTGCGGGAGGTTGGTCGAGGGGCCGGGGCTGTCGGCCGCGTACGGCCCGGCCGTGGCGCCGCCGCCGAAAGCGTCCATCCGGTGCAGTTCCCGGGCGTCCAGGGGGCCGTCGCCGCCCAGCGACGTATACCAGGCGATCTCGCTCATGTTGGCGAGCGGGGCGCTGATCCGGTAGACGTCGTCGGCGATGCCGTGCTGGCGGAAGATCTCCATGGTGCGCTGGTTCAGGTAGTGCGCACGGGGCAGGACCGAGGTCGACTCGCGGCGCTCCACCAGCAGGTGGGGCACGCCCGCGTCGGACAGGAAGACCGACGCGGCGAGTCCGCAGCCGCCGCCACCGACGACGAGAACCGGCACGTCTGCGTCAAGCATGGGTTGTCCCCCGGGGTCGGGCGGGCTTCCGGCGGAGCGGGTCACTCATCGGAAGCCGGCGTGTTCTCGTGCAGGGTGATGACCGCGGCCGGGCACCGCAGGGCCGCTTCCCGGACCGGTGCGTGCTCGCGCTCCGGCGGAGCCGCGTCGAGCAGGAGCACCGTGCCGTCCTCGTCGCTCTGGTCGAAGACCGCCGGGGCTATCGCGGCACAGTTGCCGACCGCGATGCACCGGCCGGTGTCGGTCTCCACCGTCATGGCCGTCTCCGTCTCCATGGCCGTCTCCGCCTCCTGACGGGTCACCAGGTGACCGGGAGCTTGTTCACGCCGAAGACCAGGGCGTTGGTCCGGTAGTCGACCTCGTCGTGCGGGACGGCCGGACGCAGGGCGGGGAACCTGGTGAACAGGGCCGGGAGCGCGACCCGCAGCTCCATGCGCGCCAGTTGCTGGCCGAGGCACTGGTGCGGGCCGAAGCCGAAGGCCAGGTGGCGCTGCGGGGGGCGGCGCACGTCCAGGCGGTCCAGGTCCTCGCGGGCCGCGCCGAGGTCCCGGTTGGCGGCCAGTGCGGACGCCACGACCCGTTCGCCCTCCTTGATCTCCTGGTCGCGGACGCGGATGTCCCCGGCCGCCTGGCGCGGCAGGATGGCGGCCGGCGCGCAGTACCGCAGCAGCTCCTCGACGGCACCGTCGACGGCCTCGGGGTCGTCGCGCACCACCGCGAGCTGGTCGGGGTGGCGGAGCAGCAGGGCGATGCCGGCGGAGAGGGTGCTGGCGATGGTCTCGTGCCCGGCGATGAGCAGCATGTTGCCGATGCCCGCCAGTTCGCTGTCGGTCAGCTGGTCGCCGAAGTCGCGCACCACACGGCCCAGGACGTTGTCGCCCGGGTCCTCCCGGTGGCGCGCCACGAGACCGGCCATGTAGGCCTCCATCTCGGCCGCCTTCTCCATCTGCACCTCGCGGCTGGTGGTGAAGTCCAGCGCGATCGCGGTGCGGCGCTGGAACTCCTCGCGGTCCGCGTAGGGCACGCCCAGCAGTTCGCAGATGACCGCCGTGGGAATGGGGGCGCAGAAGGTCTGGACGAGGTCCGCGCCCGGGCCGGCCTCCTCCAGCGCGTCCAGCGCGGACGCGACGACGTCCTCGATCCGGGGCCGCAGCTCGCGCGCCCGCTTGGTCGTGAACGACCCGGTCAGCATACGCCGCAGGCGGGTGTGTTCGGGTCCGTCGTAGCTCAGCAGATTGCCCGCCTGGTACGGCATGGAGCCGCCCATGCGCAGCCGGTCGTCCGCGAGCACGCTCTTGACGTCCTCGTACCGGGTGACGACCACGGCGTCGAAGGCCCCCAGCAGCGGGCTGGGCACCGTGGCCCGGCGCAGCTCCGGGTCCTGCTGCGCCTCGTACAGTTCCGGGGCGGGGGTGAACGGGCAGCCGGCGGCCCGTCCCCCGATGGGGATGGCTGCGGACTCGGTCATGAGATCGCCTTTCTGTTCGTCGGGGGGCGGCGGGAAAGGGGCGTCCGCGCGGCCGCGGGACGCCGCCGGGGAGCCCGCCGGGTGACGCGCCGCATCAGAGCTGCCGGCCCAGGATGAATCCGGCGACCTCCAGGAACGCGCCGCGCACGTCGTCCGGGATGCGGGCGGCGTCGAGGCATTCCCCGGCCGCGGCGACCTGCCGGGCCGCCTCGTCCCGGGCCCAGTCGCGTCCCCCGGCCCGTTCCACGAGGTCGGTGACGCGCTGGACGGCGCCCTCGGTCAGGGGTTCGGGACGCAGGTACAGGGCGCGGAGCTCGTCCGAGCCGGGCGCGTTCAGCGCCGCCACCACGGGCAGGGACTTCTTGCGGGCGCGCAGGTCGGCTCCCACCTGCTTGCCGGCCCGGTCCGGGTCGCCCCAGATGCCCAGCAGGTCGTCGACGAGCTGGAAGGCGAGCCCGATGTGCTCGCCGAAGGCGCGGAGCCGCTCGGCCACGGCCCGCTCACCGCCCACCAGTTCGGCGCCGAGCGAGCAGGCGCATCCCAGCAGGGCACCCGTCTTGTCGCCGGCCATGCGCAGGCACTCGGGCAGGGTCACGTCGTCGCGCCGCTCGAACGCGACGTCGGCGGTCTGGCCGTCGATCATCCGCTGGGTGGCGGTCATCAGCGACACGGCGGCGGAGCGGGCCCCCGCGCCGGGCGCCTCCAGCAGCACGGACGTGGCCGCGGTGACCATCGCGTCGCCGGCCAGGATGGCGTCCGGGACGCCGAAGACCGTCCACGCGGTGGGGCGGCCCCGCCGGGTCTCGTCGCCGTCCATGATGTCGTCGTGCACCAGCGAGAAGTTGTGCACCAGTTCGACGGCCAGCGCGGCGGGAACGCCGTCCGCGTCCGCCGCGCCCGCGGCCCGCGCGGACAGCAGCGCGAGGGTGGGCCGGACCATCTTCCCGCCCCAGGTGCCGGTCGGCCGGCCCGAGGCGTCCGACCACCCGAAGTGGTAGTGGGCGATCCGGCTCATCTCCGGGCCCAGGTGGGAGCGGACGGCGTCGCGCAGGGCGGGGCCGAGCATCGTCCGGCCGGTGTCGAGTACCGGGGAGAGGTCCCGGACCGGTGTCGTCGTCATGAGCTCCACCGGCCGTCCGCGCGGGGAACCGGGAGACGGGAGGCCGTCCGGGACCGGTCCGCGCGCGGACGGTCCGGGAACGCACTGGCGTGTCGCATGGTGCACCTTCGCTGTCGGCTCGTGAGGGTCACGGCGTGGGCAGGTCACGGGGGGTCGGCACGGCGGTGGTCAGCAGGGCCCGCCGCAGGACCCGGGGGGAGGTGAGCAGGGTGCGGGGCGGGGTCAGCAGGAAGAGGACGTCGCGGTTGGCGGTGCACACCACCGGGTCGCCCGGCACGCGGTCGCGCACCCGGGCGAGGTACCGGTCCAGCAGCCGGGCGACGGGGCCGCTGCGCACCGCGTTGCCGGTGGCCCCCGGCATGGGGCTGTCCGCACCCGTCGCCACGTCCCACGCCGGGCGGGAGGAGCGCAGCACCGCGCGCTGGAGGGCGTGCGCCGGGGGGACGCGTCCGCCCGCCAGTTCCCGCTTGAGGGCGACGGCGCTCAGCGCCGCCACGGACAGGCCCTGGCCGTAGACGGGGTTGAGCGCGCACAGCGCGTCCCCGACGACGAGCAGTCCGGTGTGGTCCCGCCCCAGGCGGTCGTAGCGGCGGCGCCGGTTGGCGGTGTGCCGGTAGCCGACGGGCCGGGTGACCGGGCGTGCCGTGCTCAGCCATTTGTGGACGGCGGGGTGCGGCAGCCGGTCGGCGAAGTCGGTGAAGCCCTCCGGGTCGGTGGGCGGGGCCTGGTCCCGCGGGCCGGAGAGGGTGACCAGCCAGCGGTCGCCCTCGGCGGGCAGGACGATGGCGCCGAACGGCTGCCCGGCGTCGGGCACGATGTAGAAGCCCCTGAGGTCCCCGGCCGGGTCGTCGGCGTGGAAGACGCAGGTGGCGTAGGCCCGTCCGGTGTCCACCACCTCTTCGGCGGGGGGCCGGCCGCCCAGTCCGGCCAGCCACTGGGGCGTGCGGCCGGCCCGCCCGGTGGCGTCCACGACGAGGTCGGCCGTGAGGTCCTGCCGGGTGTGGTGACCGGTGCCGCGGTCCCGGACCACGACACCGGTGATGTGCCCGGGCCGGCCGAGCAGGCCCGTCACCTCGGTCCCCGTCCGGACGTCGATACGGGGGCCGGCCAGGACCCGCCGGCGGACGCGGTGCTCCAGGAGGGGGCGCGACGGGGTCATGATCGGCGCGGACGGATTACGGCGCGAGATCCACTGCCCCGCCTGCCACACGCCGAGGTCCCCCGGCACCGCCAGGCGCGGGGCGCCCGCCTCCGTCAGCTCCGTCAGCAGCCCGGGCAGCAGCTCGTCCAGGGCGTTCATCCCGCTGGTCAGCAGGACATGGGTGTGACGGGACTGCGGCACCCCCGCCCGGGGCCCGGGAGCGTCCTCGTAGTGGTCGCGCTCGAGTACGGTCACCCGCTCCGCGTGGTCCGCGAGGACGTGCGCGGTGAGCAGCCCGGCCACGCTGCCGCCCACGACGACCACGTGCCGCAGCCGGGGACCCGCGGATGACACCGACGGCGCGGGCGACGCGGCCGGTGCGGCCGGTGCGGGCAGCGCCCGGGAGGCGGGGGCGCCGCCCCGGCCGGGGTCCCGGTCCGATCGCGGCGGCGGCGCGGCCGGCCGCTCGCCGGCGGGCCCGTCGTCCAGCCGGGCGGCCAGGAAGCGGCCGCCGGAGGTCTCGCCCGTGCCCGGCAGGTCACCGAGCATGTGGCCGACCAGTTCCAGGTGCGTGCTCCGCCACCGCCGCACGGCGTCGTCCAGCTCCCCGAGGCGCCGGGCCTCCTCCGGCGGGCGGCCTCCGCCACCGTGCCGCGTCAGCCGCCTGACCCGGAGGAACAGCTCCTTGAACTGCTCCGACTCCAGCCCGCTCGCCGTGCCGAACCGGTCCCGGAACCGCAGGAAGTCCTCCCGGCGCAGGGTGCTGCGCAGCAGCGTCAGCTGCCCGGTCAGGGCGTCCACCAGCCGTACCGCCCGGTCCACCCGGTGGGTGAAGCAGGACCGGCCGCACCGGCCGGCGTCGAGGTGTCCCAGGTCGACGAGGACCTGGCTGAGCAGAATCTCGGACGCCTGGTGCACGACGATGAACAGCCGCTCGCTGTCGCTCAGGTCCCGCTGTTCCGGCGGGGTGAGCGGCTGCTGCGACGAGAGCAGTTCGTCGAGACGCAGGTACGAGGCATAGGTCGGGTGGGGCATCGGGCCAGCTCCTCGGGGTGAGTCCGCGCTGTACGCGCCGCACGCGCTACACCAGGCGACCGGGCACGGTGAGATCCATCAGCGCGTCCCGGTGGACGCCGGGCGGCAGGGCCTCCAGAGCCGTCGTGGCCATCCGCACATGACGGTGCGACACCTCGCGCGCCGCCGCGATCCCGTCGTACGCGTGGACCAGCTCCGCCATGGCCTCGTAGCGCGCGCCGACCGGGACGGAGGTGTCCGCGAGCAGGCGCTCGATCCGCCGCTGCCGCTCTCCGGAAGCGCGTTCGTGGGCGAGCAGCACCGGCAGGGTGGGCCGGCCGTTGCGGACGTCGGAGACGTTCGGCTTGCCCGCCCGCGTCCCGTCGTAGGCCATCAGGTCGTCGCGTATCTGGTACGCGATGCCCAGCTGGTCGCTGTACTCGCTGAGCGCCTTCAGGGACGTGTCGTCCGCCCCGCCCAGGGTGGCGCCGACACCGCAGGCCATCCACAGCAGGGCGCCGCTCTTGTCCGCGATCATGTCGAGGTAGGCGTCGACGGGGCAGATGCCGCGGCTCATCCGGATCTCCCGGAGGGCCGCGTCCCCGATCCGCAGTCCGGCCCGGGACAGGACCGTCAGCGCCTCCGCCACCCGCGCCGCGGGGGCCCCGGCCTCCCGGCATTCGGCCAGGGCGGCGAAGCCGTGGAAGAACAGCCCGTCCCCGCCGACGATCGCCGCCGGCTCCCCGAACACCGTGTGCGCGGCCGGTTTGCTGCGCCGCTCCCCGTCGCTGTCGATGATGTCGTCGTGCATCATGGCGCCGACCTGCACGCATTCCAGTCCCACCGCCGCGGGCAGAACGGTCGCTATGTCACCTCCCACCGCGAGACTGGACCGGACCACCAGCCAGGGGCCCATCATCTTCCCGAACGGCACCAGCCCGTACCGCACCAACTCGTCGAGGCCCGAAACGTTGTGCGGCCACCGGGTCTCGACCTCGGCCCGCACGATGGCTGCCACTTCCGGATCAGCGACCTGAGGAACATCGACGTCGGTCATGTGGACGACGTTAGGGAGGCCGTACCGGGCTGTCGTCGGTGCCGGCCCGCCTCGGCCCGAGTGGGACCGGGGAATGGCATCTTCGGTCCGCGGCCGGGGCCGGAACCTCAACCGGGACCGCGGCCCGGACCTCGACCGGGGCCGCAGCCGGGGCCGCGGCCGGGCCCGCGGCGGCGGACGGACGGCGCCGCGCTCAGGTGACCGCCTGCGTCAGCCGGCCTCCCAGGCTGGCCGCCGCCAGTTCGACGCGCGAACGGCAGCCGGTGCGGGCGAACAAGCGGGTCAGGTGATTCTCCACGGTCTTCTCGCTGACCTGGAGGCGCAGCGCGATCTGCCGGTTGGTCAGACCCTCGCCGATCAGTTCGATGATGCGCCGCTCGGTGGCGGCCAGGGCCTCCCGCCGGCCGCGGGCCCGCGGCGCGGGAACCCCGCGTTCACGGGTCACCGCGCGGACGCGTTCCAGCAGCGACGACGCACCGCACCGGGTGGCCAGGCCGTGGGCCTCGCGCAGCCACGGGCGCGGGTCCTCGGCGAACCGCGCGACGACGAGGCACGAGTCCATCAGCGACGGCAGGTCTCCCCGTTCCCGGGTCAGCTCGGTGGCCAGCCGGGCCTCGTGGACATCGCGGTGCACCAGGGCGCGCGCCAGGAAGAGGCTCTCCGCCGCTTCCGTCCCGGTCTCGTCGCGCAGGAGTTCGACCTCCTCCAGCAGGCCGGCCGCGCCGTCGTGGTCGTCGGCGAACGCGGCGGTCCGCACCGCCCGCATCAGCAGGAGGTGCAGGCCCGCCCGCTGTCCGGCCGCGCGCTGCCGGCGGCTGACCCGCCGGGCCAGCGGCGCGGCCCGCCGGTCACCGCCCGTGCGGTTCAGCAGGCCGATCCGCACCCAGGCGCGCATCACGGCGAGCCCGGGGACCGGCACCGCGTCGTCCAGCCACTGGGCCGCCTGCCCGGGCTCGCCGCGGGCGGCGCAGATGTCGGCGGCGATCAGACGAGCCGCCTGGTGCGCCAGCGTGTCCCCGGCGTACGACAGTTCCAGTTCCCGGACCGCGGACATGGCCTGCGACCAGTCGGCAGCGGCATAGTCGCGCACCACCCGGCGGTACACGCCGAGCACACCGGTCGCGGGAACCCGGTGGGCCGCACCGAGCACGAGCTCCGCCACGGAGGCGATGTCGCCCACGGCGGCCGCGCAGTGCAGCCGGCCCACGTCCCGGGCGGACGGTGCCCGGCCCGAGCGGCGCCAGGCCCGCTCACAGGCGGCCGGGTCGCCGGACAGCGCGGTCGTCAGCAGGTGCATCCGGTCGTCCGGGAACAGCTCCCGGCTGCCGGCCGGGTCCGGCGGGCCTGCCTGTTCTGCCGGGTCTGCCCGTTCTGCCAGTCCGGCAGGTCCGGCAGGTCCGTCAGAACAGGCAGATTCGGCAGGTCCTGCCGAGCCGGTCGCCCCGCCCGCCCCGGGCACCCTGCCGGGCCCCGCCGGGCGGCCGAACCACCACTCCGCGAACCCGATCGGCTCGCGGCCCGTGACGCCCTCGTCCAGCAGCGACCGCACGGCCTCCTCGGCGGGCGGCTCACCGGAGTGCAGGGCGACCAGCACGGCGGCGAGGCGGATCTCCGCCGACGAGCTCCGGGCCCCGCCCTGTTCCGCCTCCCCGGGGCCCTGTTCCGCGTACTGGGTGAGCACGTCGCGCAGCAGCTCGTACCGGCCCGTCCGGAGGACGAGGTCCAGCAGCCGGGTGAGCGTACGGGCGTGTTCCGGCCCGCCCGGGGTCAGGCGGCGCAGCGCGGCCGCGCACCACAGGGCCGCGCGTTCCGGCTGCTCCCGCTCGGCGTCCTCCGCCAGTTCCAGCAGCCGGGTGACCATGGGCGCTTCGAGCGCGACCGCCGCCCCGCCGCGCGCGATGTGGTCGGCGAGCACCACGGGGTCGACGCCGCCGCTCCGCCGGTGCCGGGCCAGCAGCCGTTCGGCGACCGCCGCGTGCAGCGCGGCGCCGCCGCGGACGCCCGGCCCGCCGGCGGCGGAGGCCGCCAGGGCGGGGCACCGGCAGCTCACCCGGCCCGCCGGGTCGGCGACCAGCACCTCGGCTTCGATCAACTGGTCGAGCACGCGGCCGCAGTCGGTGAGGCCGGTTCCCATCACCTCGGCGAGCAGCGGCAGATCGGTGACGTTGACGCCGTCCCACACGGCGACCGACGCCAGCAGCCGCGCCGCGGGGTCGCCGAGAGCGGCGGCCCGGCGCAGGAGGTGGTGGCCGGCGGGCAGTTCGATCGGCTCCGACGGCGCGCGCAGGCACAGCCGGCCGCGGAAGACGGTCAGCCGGCCCCGTGCGCGCAGATCGGCGAGGGTGGCCAGCACGGTGCCGGGGTTGCCGAACAACGGTCCCAGAGCGGTGCGCAGGAGGCCCGGCACCGCCTCGTCGAGGCGCGCACCCTGCGCGCGGCGCACCAGGGACTCCGCGACGTCGTCGGCCAGCGGCCCGAGGGTCACCACCCGGTCGGCGGCGGCCAGCAGTTCGGCGAGGCCCGGGGTGTGCTCCGTACCGGTTTCGCAGGTGGCGAGCACCAGGCATCCGGAGCGGCGTGCCGCGGTGAGCACGGGGGCGGGTTCGGCGACCGCGTGCACGTCGTCGGCCAGGACCGCGGTGCGCCCCTGGCGGCCGATCCCGTCGAACAGGTCGCCCAGCGCGGTGACGATGGACGGCCTCCATCCGCCGGTGTCCCGTCCCGCCGCGTCACTCAGCCGGGCCACCGCGGCGAGCGCGTCGGCCGGCCCGGCCTCCTGGAACTCCTCGAACCGGTCGCGCACGGTGCGCACCAGCGGTGCGAGGGCGAACGCGTCGTCACCGAGGCGGTCCGGACCGGTGCCCGGGCGCACCGGCAGGACGCGTAACCCGGCCGCGCGCAGCATCCGCTCCGCCTCGTCCAGCAGCGCGGTTCTGCCGATACCGGCCTGCCCCCTGAGGACGATCAGGCGTCCGCCGCCGGCTGCCAGCGCTTCGCGCACCACCGCCAGTTCCTGATCCCTGCCACGGACCGCCGTACGCGCTCGGGCCACTGCCGGTCTCCTCTCATGACACCCCGGGCGGCGAGGACCCGCGGGGCTGCCGCCCTGTCCCGTGCCGCTGCCTCGGACGGATCCGGGGCCGGCCCGTCCCGGAGTCAACTCCCCACCCGGTAAACCCTTAACGCCTTCGAATCGCTCACATGCTCTACCGGGCCGAGTCCGGGCATACTGGTGAGGTGATCACCCCCTGGCACGGTGCGGCCGATCCCGACGGGCCGGTGCCGCCGCTGTTCGGTCGTGACGCCTCCGTCGCGCAGGTCGTCGACACCGCGACCTCCCCGGACGCCGCCTCGCTGATCCTGGTCACGGGCCCGGCCGGGATCGGGCGCAGCGCCGTACTGACCGCCGTCCGGGACGAGTTGGCCGCGCGCGGCCTCACCACCCTGACCCTGCGGGTGGCGCGCAACGAGCGCCACCGCCCCTACTCCGTGGCCGCCCGGCTGTCCGCCGAGCTCGCCGTCCTGAACCGGAACGGCGCCCCCGGGCGCACGGCGAAGGCCACCGTCCCGGTGCCGCGCCCGGACGCCGGCCGCCAGCTGGCCGCCGAGCTGCGAGCGGCCGTCACGGCGTGCGACAAGCTCGTCGTCCTCATCGACGACGCGCAGTGGGCCGACCCGGGTTCGCGCGCGGTCCTGCTGCCGGTGCTCCGCACACCGGCGGGCGGCCGGGTCACGTTCGTCTGCGCGCTCCGCCCCTCACCGGCCTCCCCGGAGGCCGCGCCGGAGGCCGACCGGGTGGCGCTGGACCGGCTGCGGGCCGCCGGAGTCGCCGAGGTGGTGACGCTGCGTCCGCTGCGCGAGTCGGAGGTCCGTGCGCTGGTCGCCCGGCGGTTACAGGCCAAGCCGTCCTCGTCGCTGCTCTCGACGCTGCGGCGGGAGTGCCGGGGCAGGCCCGCCGCCGTGCTCGCCGCCGTGGCGGGGTACCGGCGGAGCGGCGCGCTGTGCGTCTTCGACCGGCACGCCTACCTCACCTCCCCGGACCGGCCGCCCTCGCTGCCCGCCGGCCTGCCGCCGGTCGAGGATCTGCGGCACCTGGGCGGGCTGGTCTGGCGGGTGGCCAAGGCGGTGGCCGTGCTGCATCCGCTGGGTCCCGCCGCGACCGGGCTGATCGCCGAGGCGGTGGAGACGGACGAGGACACGGTCCGCGGGGCTCTGGCGGAACTGTGCGCCGAGGGGGTCCTGCGGCAGGGGCCCGAACCGGGCCGCTGGAGGTTCCGGGTGCCGCTGCTCGCGTCCGGGCTGACCACCCGCCTCGGGCCGTACGAGCGGCGCAGGCTCGCCCAGCTGGCGGTCACCGCGATCTGGGCGGGCGACGCCACCGCGGACGGCCGGTACCTCGCCGAGCAACTGGTCACCGCGGGACCGTTCGTGGACTCCCGGCGGGCGTCCGCGGAACTGCTCGCCGCCGGCACCGCCGCCATGCTGGAGGACGGGTACTTCGCGGAGCGCTGGCTGCGCGCCGCCATCGACCTGATCACCGAGCCGGACCGGCGCGCCCGGGCCCTGCTCGCGCACGCCGCCGCCTGCGCCATCCATCTGCGCCACGCCGACGCGCTGGACAGCGCCTGGACGGTGCTGTCCGACCACGCCGGCCTGGTCACCCCGGAGGCCCTGCTCGAAATGGAGATGATCTACGTCGTCTCACTCGGCGGGACCTTCGACAGAGCCGCGCTCACCGAGATCTGCGACGGCGGCTGGCGCTCGCTGCCCGGCGGCGAAGGGCATCGCGTCCTCACCCGGGCCGTCGCCCTGTGCCATCTGGACCGCTGGCGGGAGGCGTACGAGCACCTGACGGCCCAGCGGGACGTCTGGAGCCGGGACAACGACACCGTCGCCGCGCTGGGCCTGCTCTTCAGCGACTGCATCGCGGCCTTCCTCGGCCGGACCGAGTCGTTCTACCGGGCCGTCGCCACTCCGTACCGGTGGCCGCTGTGGACGCAGGCGTCGCGCCACCGCTTCGAGCACCTGTCGCAGCTGGCCCGGGCGCTGATGGCGTTCGGCGAGCTGGACCGGGCCGAACGGATGCTGGCGGCCCACGAGCTGCCCTCCGGCTACCGGCCCGTCCCGGACCGGGTGGTGGCGGACAGCCAGAGCGGGCGCTGGGACCCGGCACTCGACCTGGCACGGCTGGGCCTCGCCACCGGCCTCTCGGTCGGCGACCTGCCCACCCACACCCAGCTGTGCCGGGAGACGAGCGTCATCCTCGGTGCGCGCGGTCAACTGGCACGGGCGCGCGAGGTGATCGAGAGAGCCCGGACCGTACAGCCCGTGATGCTCCACTTTCTGGCCGTACCGGAGTGGTGCCTGGACCAGGCCCTGGGCGCGACCGAGCGGTCCGAGCGGGTCATCGCGGACGCGCTCGCCCTGGCCGTGGAGCGCGGCCTGATCGTCGGCACGGAGGAACTGTGGCTGATGCAGGCCGTGTCGGAACTGGCCGCGGGGGATCAGGCCGCGGCACAGCGGTGCGTGGACGAGGTGAGCAGGGTCGCCGGACTCCTCGGCACCGGCCGGGCCCGGATGTGCCACCTGCTCGCCAAGGCTGTGGTGCACCGCGACCACGCGGCCGCCGACGAGGCGGTACGGCTCGTCCGCCGGCGCGCACAGCCGCTGGAGCAGGCCGACACGATGTCCATGGTGGTCCGCCACGGACTGGCCGACCCGTCGCTGCTGCACGAGGCGTACGCGCTGTACGGCGACCTCGACGCGCTGCTGCGCAGGGCCCAGATGCGGCCCCTGATGCGCGAGCACAAGCTCACCATGGAACGGCAGAGCCGCACCACCGCCGAGAACGAGCGGCTGCTCGCCACCCTGGTCGCCGAGGGTCTGACCAACCGCGAACTGGCCGTCGTGCTGGGCGGCAGCGAGAAGAGCGTGGAGAGCCGGCTGGGCAGGCTGTTCAAACGCACCGGCTACCGCTCCCGGGTCGAACTGGCCTCGGCGATGCTGACGGGCGAGTACCCGGGCTGACACGGGTGAGTCCCGGACACAGGCTGACACAGGCTGCCCCTCCCGGCCGGGCCCGGACCCGCCCGCGCGGCTCCGCGCGGCGCGGGTCCCACCCGGCCGGCGCGGCTCCGCGCGGGCGGGTCTCACCCGGCCGGGGACAGCGCCTCCGCGATCGCCCGCTGCGCCGGGTCGAGGACCGTCGCGCCGCTCTCGGTCTCCCACAGAGAGGTCTGCAGAATCCGGCCCAGCGTCCACCCCCGGGCGCGGGCCCGGTCCAGGCCGAGGATGTCCGTCATCAGGTCGAAGCGGCGGCGGACAGCGCGGGGGACGTCACCGGTGGCCGTGACGTCGTCCCAGCGGTTGCGCAGGGCGGGCAGCAGGTCGAAGCCCGGGTCGCCCGCGAGGGGTTTGGGGTCGATGGCCAGCCAGGGTCCGCGGCCGGAGCCGGGAAGCGGGGCGAGGACGTTCTCGTAGTGCAGGTCCCAGTGGAGCAGCCGGTCACCGGGCTCGCCGGCCAGTTCCCGTACGGCGCCGCCGCAGGCGTCGAGCAGCCGCCGCTCGGCCGGGTCGGCCAGGACGGGCAGCACGGCGGGCAGCCGGCGGAGCATCCCGGCGGCGGCATCGCCCAGCCGCCGCATCCCGGGCGGCGCGGGGTGCGCGGTGAGCCGGGCCAGCAGCTGGGCGAGGATGCACAGGGCGGCCGTGTCGTCCCTGATCCCGGCGAGGGTGCGGGCCGGATCGAGCCGCTCCAGCAGCATCGTCCCGGTCTCCGGGTCGCTCCGGAGCAGCCGCACGGCGCCGTCGCCGTTCCAGGCCCGGAGGGCGTCGGGTTCGCTCGCGGTCTCGTCGGTGACCGGCTGGAGCTTGAGCACCGCCGGCGTGCCGTCCTCGCCGGCCACGGGGACGACGAGCGCGGCGACGCCGTGCGCCACGGGCCCGTCCCGCCGCAGCCGCCACCGGCCGAGATACGACTCGGCGAGCCCGGGCAGCGCGGCCACCCACGCCCGCCCGGCCTCGCCCTCGTACCGGACCTGCGCGGCGGCCAGCGCCTCCGGCACCTCCACGGGCGCCGGACCGCCTTCGCCGGTCCTTCCGTCGGTCGTCAAGGCAGCTCCCGGAGCCTGTTGTGTGCCGCCGGCGGACGGCGCGCAGCGCCCTCCCCGGACGGCGCCGTTCAGGCGTGTGCGATCCGCATGGTGATCTCGGCGATGCGCTCCGCGGAGAGGTCGGGCGGCAGGACCGGCTGGACGAGGTGGCTGACCGTCAGGCGCACCACCGCCTCGACGGCCAGGTCCCGCGAGTGGGCGTCGATCTCGGCCCAGACCTCCGCCGTGTAGGCGGTGAGCATGCCGATGGCGGTGTCCAGTAGGGGCTCGGAGCGGGTCGTCAGGTGGGTGAGCAGATCCTCGTCACCGCCCCGGCTGCTGGTCAGGATGGCCTTGAGCAGCGGATTGTCGGCCGCCGTGCGCAGGGTGTACCCGATGGCGGCGGTGATGGCGGCCCTCATGTCGCCGGGGTGGGCGAGGAGCTGGTCCTGGATGCCGGTGAGAAAGCGTTCCACCTCGCGCATCACCAGTGCCTGGCCGATGGCCGCCTTGGAGCCGTACTCGGTGTAGACGGTTTGCCGGCTCACTCCGGCGGTGGTGGCGATACGGGTCATCTTCAGCCGGTCCCAGCCCTCGGCCGTGACCCGCTCGTAGGCGGCGTCCAGGATCCGTTCCTTGAGCAGGGAACGGACCGACTCTCGATAGCGCGTCATCTCGCCCCCATCTTAACGAGCACTGTCCAACACCTTGACGCTCAATGCGGAACTGTCTAGTTTCTGGACAGTTCACGGCCGAAGTGTCCAATGAAGCGTGTCCAATGAAGCGCGTCCAATGAAGGTGGGTCATGGTGGGGATCTCGTATCCGCCCGGAGCGCCGGCGTCACAGGTGACGTGGCGAGACGGCAAGCGCTACCTGTGGTTGCTCGGACTGGTGCTGCCCGCCTTCCCGTTCGCGGCGTGGGGGCTGGCGGCGGCCACGGGACACGGCGTCTTCTGGTGGCTGCTGCTGCCGGTCGTCTTCGGCGTGATCCCGCTGGTGGACCTGCTCGTCGGCAAGGACTCCGACAATCCGCCCGACAGCGTCCTCGCCTGGCTGGAATCCGACCGGTACTACCGCTGGTGCACCTACCTGTTCCTGCCCCTCCAGTACGCCGGGCTGGTGCTGGCCTGCTGGCTGTGGTCCCGCGGCGGCCTGTCGGCCGTGGACAAGGCGGGGCTGACCGTCACCATCGGCATCGTCGCCGGGTTCGGCATCAACACCGCGCACGAACTCGGCCACAAGAAGGACGCGCTGGAACGCGTGCTGGCACGGATCGCCCTCGCCCAGACCTGCTACGGGCACTTCTACATCGAGCACAACCGCGGCCACCACGTACGGGTCGCCACCCCCGAGGACCCCGCGAGCTCCCGCCTGGGCCAGTCCTTCTGGGCCTTCCTGCCGCGCTCGGTGTACGGCAGCGCCCGCTCGGGCTGGCACCTGGAGAAGCAGCGGCTCGGCCGGCTCGGCAAGAGCCCGTGGAGCCCGCACAACGACGTGCTCAGCGCCTGGGCGATGTCGGCGGCCCTCTTCGCCGTGCTCACCGCCGCGTTCGGGCCGGGCGTGCTGCCGTACCTGGCGGTCCAGGCGGTCATCGGCTTCTGCCTGCTGGAGGTCGTCAACTACCTCGAGCACTACGGGCTGCTGCGGCAGAAGACCCCCTCGGGCCGCTACGAGCGCTGCACCCCGCAGCACAGCTGGAACAGCGACGACATCGCCTCCAACATCTTCCTCTACCACCTGCAGCGGCACAGCGACCACCACGCCAACCCGACCCGCCGCTACCAGGCCCTGCGCCACTTCGAGGAGTCCCCGCAACTGCCCACCGGCTACGCCGGGATGATCCTGCTCGCCGTCGTGCCACCGCTGTGGCGGCGGGTGATGAATCCCCGGCTCCTCGCCCACTACGAGGGTGACGTCACCCGGGCCAACATCCACCCCCGCACCAGGGACAAGGTCCTCGCCCGCCACGGGAGCCGCTGATGAGCCGCTACCTGTGCCCCGTCTGCGGCTACGTGTACGACGAGCTCGCCGGCGCACCGCGCGAGGGATTCCCCGCCGGCACGGCCTGGGCGCAGGTGCCCGACGACTGGCCCTGCCCGGACTGCGGGGTCCGCGAGAAGATCGACTTCGAGGAGCTGGCATGAAGGTCTGGGAATGCCTGGTGTGCGGTTTCGTCTACGACGAGGCGCAGGGCTGGCCCGAGGAGGGCATCGCCCCCGGCACCCGCTGGGAGGACATCCCGGACGACTGGTCCTGCCCCGACTGCGGTGCCGCCAAGGCCGACTTCCAGATGGCCGAGGCGTCCCGTGCCTGAGGCCGCGCCCCGCACCATCGCCGTGGTCGGCACCGGGATCGCGGGCGCGACCGCCGCGCTCACCCTGCGCGAGGAGGGCTTCGACGGCCGCGTCGTCCTGGTCGGTGAGGAACCCCACCCGCCGTACCGGCGTCCGCCGCTGTCCAAGGACCTCGTCAAGCGGGCCCTGACGCCCGAGCGGCTCCGCCTGAAGCCGCCGGCGGCCTGGCAGGAACTCGGCATCGAACTGCGCACCGGCACGAAGGTCACGGGCCTCGCCGGCGGCGCCCTGGAATGCTCCGACGGAAGCCGGCTGCCGTACGACAGACTGCTGCTGGCGACCGGAGGACGCGCCCGCACCCTGCCGTTCACCGCCGGCCACGACCGTGTGCACACGCTGCGCGGCCTCGGCGACGTACCCGCTCTCCGCGCCGATCTGGAGTCCGGCGGACCGCTGCTGGTCATCGGTGCGGGGCTGGTCGGCCTGGAAGTCGCCGCGAGCGCCCGGCTGTCGGGGCTCGACGTCACCGTCCTGGAAGCCGGCGCGGAGCCCCTGCGCCGGGTGCTGCCCGGCCCTCTGCGCCGCGCCGTCTTGGAGCTCCACCGCGCCCACGGGACCCGGGTGCACACCGGGGTGGCGCTCACCCGGCTCGCCCGGCGGGACGGCATGCTCGTGGCGACCGCCCGGGACGGAAGGAGCTGGCCCGCGCGCACGGTGCTGGTCGCCGCCGGCATGCGGCCCGACGTCGAACTGGCCGCCCGGGCGGGCCTGGACGTGGGTGACGGCATACGCGTCGACGCCCTCGGGACGACCAGCGATCCGCGTGTCTTCGCGGCAGGGGACGTCGCGCTGTTTCCCGACCCGGTCCTCGGCCGGCGGGTGCGCGTCGAGCAGTGGAACCACGCCCAGCAGCAGGCCGCCGCCGTCGCGAGGAACATGCTCGGCGCCGGAACACCCTTCGCCGCGGTGCCCTGGACATGGACCGACCAGTACGGCGTGATGCTGCAGATCGCCGGTCATTTCGCCGGCGCCGACACCCTGACGGTGCAGGGGGACCTCGCCGGTTTCGACTTCGCCGCCGTGGCGACGGCGAACGGACGCCCGGTGGGAGCCGCGGCGGCCGGCAGACCCCACGACTTCCGCGCCCTGCGGACCGCCCTCGGCCACCCCTACGACAGCCCGCCCCGAGCCACCGCGCGAACGCCGGCGGTCACCCACGCACTCCTCACGGACGGGCAGCCGGCGGGCCACACCCTCTTGCTGGAGTCCGGGGAGCCGGACGCCCCGGGAACCGGCGAATCACACGCGGCCGCAAGGTGACGCTGTCAACAGGACTACTGACAGGGGCCTCCCGGACACGGGCCTCCCGGACGCGGGCCGCCCGGCGGCGTCCGGGCCCGCCCGCGCGGCCCGCTTCACCGCGGGTTCGCCCACCCCGGGGCACCGCCCCAGGCCGCAAGTACCGCGCGCAAGGGATCACGCCGACTCGGCCGGCCGCAACTCCACCCGGAGATCGAGACCCAGCGCCTGCGCGAGCCGTTCCAGAACAGCCAGGGTGGGCACCGTGCCCCCGCCCTCGAACCTGGCCACCGCGGACTGTGTCATGCCCGCTCGCTCTCCCAGCTCGGCCTGGGTCAGGCCCAGGTCGGTCCTCCGCGCGCGCACCGTCTCCCCGAGCTCGAACCGCAGCCGGGCGGCGGCGTACTCCTCCTCGATCTCCGGGGTGATGATCCGCGCCCGACGGGCTTCGGCAAGGCCGGCGCGCAGTTCTCGGACATCACGCTGCTCCAGCAGGTCGAGACGCATCACGGCTTGGGCCCAGCGTTTGTCGTCGAGCGTGGCCGGCCATGAAGCGACATCCGGTCCCATTCGACCGCTCCCCATTTCATGGCATCGACGCTATATCCACCCCACACCACAGATTTCCGTTCGCCTTGCTCTTCACCCGATCGGGGACAGCGCCTCCCCGACCGCCTTCTGGACCGGATCGAGGGCCGATGCTGGGGCAGCCGACACCCAGCCAGTGCTTCTCAGCAACCGCAGGCAGCGTCCTCGTCCGGCCCGGCGGGGCACGTCAGCGGGTCGGCCGGACGGGCCTCGGTGCCGGCCGCCGTCTCCGTTGCGAATCCCTCGCGGATCCAGTACTCGATGCCGCCGATCATCTCCTTGACGCGGTAGCCGAGCCGGGCGAGTGCGAGTGCCGCCCGGGTGGCCCCGTCGCAGCCCGGGCCCCAGCAGTAGGTGATCACCGGGACTGCCGGGTCCAGCAGTTCAGGGGCGCGGGCGGGGATGACGGCGGTCGGCAGGTGCACCGCGCCCGGGATGTGCCCCTGCTCCCATCCCGCGCTTCCGCGCGAGTCGACCAGGACGAAGCCCGGGGCTCCCGAGGCCAGGGAGGCGTGGACATCGGAGACGTCCGCCTGGAAGGCCAGCCGGGCCGCGAAGAAGGCCGCGGCCTCGGACGGCCCGGCGGGCGGCACCCGCAGGGCCGGGCTGGTGTGCGTGGTGGTGGGTGCGGTGGTCGTCATGCCCGTAACGCTAGATTTCCGGCCGCGAGCCCGGAACCATGGAGCAGTGGCAATTCCCTTGATCCGCCGCCCGTTCCCCGGTATTCACCGGTCATGACCGCTCATTCCACGGACGAGACCGATCTGCGTCTCCTGGAAGCCCTCCAGCGCGACGGACGCGCCTCCTACGCCGAACTGGCCCGCACCGTCTCCATGTCCCCCAGCGCCGTGGCGGAACGAGTCCGGCGGCTGGAGGAGAGCGGCGTGATCAGCGGCTACGCGGCGGTGGTCGACCCCGAACGACTCGGCCTGGACATCCTGGCCTTCGTCCGGCTCCGCTACCCGACCAACAACTACAAGCCCTTCCACGACCTCATCGCCGCGACGCCGGAGATCACCGAGGCACACCACGTCACCGGAGAGGACTGCTTCGTCGTGAAGGTCGTCGCCCGCTCGATGCGCCATCTGGAACGGATCACCGGCCGGATCGCCGGACTCGGCTCCACGACCACCACCGTCGTCTACTCCAGCCCGCTGCGGAGCCGGGCGATCACGGCCGAGGCGCTGGAGAACTGACCGTGCCCGGGTTCTCCGGCCCGGAGAACCCGGGCCGGGAGCCGGCCCTGAGAACCCTGCCGGGAGTCCCCGCCGAGGCTGCGGCTCACCGCCTGCCGGAGCCGCCCTGCCGGTCGAACTCGCCCGCCTTGACGCCCGCGACGAGCCCGGCGAGCGCCGCGCGACTGGCCGTGAGGACGTTTCCGGGGGTGTCGCTCTCCCGCACCAGGAGAGCACCGGGCACACCGGCGATCTCCAGGCAGTTCGGCCCCTCCGCCCCGGAGAACGAGGACTTCTGCCAGTGCACTGGCATCTGCATACCCATCCCTCCGCTGGAGGTCTCTCATCACGCCGGGCGCGTCTCCTGCGCCACAGTGTCGAACTCGCCCGCCTTGACGCCCGCCACAAGCCCGGCAAGCGCCAGTCGACTGGCCATGAAGACGGCCCGGGGCGACTCACTCTCCCGTATGAGAAGACCACCGGGCACACCCGCGATCTCCAGGCAGTTTTCGCCACTGGCTCCGGAGAAAGAGGACTTCTGCCAACACAGCTGTGTACTCATAGGATCTCCGCTCACCTTTCTCGGATGATGCGCTGGATGAGGTCCCGGGAGTCCTCGATGCCGAGGGAGGCGACTTCCGCGATGTCGAGCAACGCCCGGTACTTGTTGAGCTGAGCCTCGGCGTACAGGTAGTGCCCGCCGAAGATGGTGTCCATCTGAACCGTGTCGAGTTGTGGCACGGCTCCTCCCGCGTACAGCAGAGGTTGCGTGGCTTCGAAGAACTCCTCGTTGCGGAAAGGGATGACGCGGACGGTCACGGAGGGCGCCTCGGAGACTTCGAGCACGTAGGCAAGTTGTGCGCCGGCGACCCGTCGGCCGCCGAACCTCATGCGCAAGGCCGCCTCGTGGATGAGTGCGGTGAGTTCGGGCGGATCCGGGCGCTCGAAAATCAGGCGCCGTCTCATGCGGTGCTCCACCCGGGCCTCCAGTTCGGTGTCCGGAAGCGCCGGGACGTCACCGCCGAAGATCGTTCGCGCGTACTCCTCGGTCTGGAGGATGCCCGGAATGGAAACGATCTGCAGGGACCGCAGATAGGTGGCGTGGTGTTCCAATTCCGCGACATCGAGGAAGCCTGGCGGAAGGACTCCTCGGTACTCCTCCCACCAGTGCTGTCCCCGGCGCTCGTTGGCGATGGCGCAGAGCGCGTCGATCAGCGCCCGGTCACCGCAGGCGTAGAAGGCGGCCAGCCGCCGGATGCGCTCCTCGCCGATGCCGATACGACCGGCCTCGATGTTGCTCATCCGCGCCTGGTCCACTCCGAGCAGTGCGCCTGCTTCCCTCGCTGTCCGCCCCGCCCGCTCCCGCAGGATCCTCAACTCGGCCCCGAGCCGGGCCTGCCGGACTGTGGGAGTGACCCTGGGTGGCATGCGTCGGAGAGCCCTTTCTCGCTTCGCCGGTCCGCTGAACCTGTGCCGCGTAGCTATACCACGCCCCCACTCACACGAGTGAAAAGTCCAGTGAATCCTTGTACCGGTACATACATGCACCTACGGTCTGTGCTCGTACCGCTACGCACGCCGGTAAATCCGCAGCGCGGCCGGTCCGCGCGTTGCGGACCGGCAGAGCCACGGTGGCGGGCGCCCGGTGGCCGCATCTCGCCAAGACCCTTTACCGGAGGACCCGTTGAGCACGCCCGTTCTCGTCAGCCCCCATGCCGACGCCCCCGTCCGCTCGTATTCCATGCAGGCACCGAACATCCCCGAGACCGCCAAGGTCGCCCGGGACATGCTCACCGGGCTGCTCACGGTCACCGGGCACACGCCGCTCGTCGAGCTGGCGCGGCTGCTCGTCTCGGAGGTGGTCTCCAACGTTCATCTGCACACGAAGGTGAGCCGGCTGACGCTCGAAGCGACCGTTCAGGCCGACCGGTTGAGGGTCTCCGTGCGGGACGACGACCCGTGCGGCATGCCCCGGCCGCAGGCGGCGCAAGGGGACGGCATGGCGCCGGAGTTCGCGCCCGAGACGGCGGAGCACGGGCGCGGGCTGCTGCTCGTCCAGGCGTGCGCCGACGACTGGGGAACCATGTGGCATGGCGGACGGCCGCCCACCGGGAAGAGCGTGTGGTTCCAGCTCGTCGACCGGGGCGGGCGGTGACAGGGCGGTCACCGGCCCGGGAGCCCGCGGCGGGCCGTCCGCCGGTCTCCGGGTCAGCCGCGGGCCGCCGCGATCTGGCGGGCCATGATCGTGGTCAGTTCGTACGCCGTGTGGGAGGCCGCGACCGAGGTGATCTCCGCGTGGTCGTACGCCGGGGCGACCTCCACCAGGTCCGCCGAGACCAGATGGCAGCCGGCCAGGCCGCGCAGGATCTCCAGCAGTTCGCGGGAGGTCAGGCCGCCGGCCTCCGGGGTGCCGGTGCCGGGGGCGTGGGCCGGGTCCAGGACGTCGATGTCGATGGAGATGTAGAGCGGGCGGTCGCCGATGCGTTCGCGGAGCTGCTGGGCGATCTCGTCCACGCCGCGCCGCATCACATCGGCCGAGGTGACGATGCCGAAGCCCATCTTCTCGTCCTCGTCCAGGTCCTTCCGGCCGTACAGCGGGCCGCGGATGCCGACGTGGGAGAGGGCCGAGGTGTCGAGGATGCCCTCCTCGACGGCCCGGCGGAACGGGGTGCCGTGGGTGTACTCGGCGCCGAAGTAGGTGTCCCAGGTGTCCAGGTGGGCGTCGAAGTGCAGCAGGGCGACCGGGCCGTGCCGGCGGGCGGCCGCGCGCAGCAGCGGCAGGGCGATGGTGTGGTCGCCGCCGAGGGTCATCATCCGGGCGCCGGTGGAGAGGATGCCGTCGGCCGCGGCCTCGATCGTCTCGACGGCCTCGTTGATGTTGAACGGGTTGGCGGCGATGTCGCCGGCGTCGGCCACCTGCGCCAGCGCGAAGGGGGAGGCGTCCTGCGCCGGGTTGTACGGGCGCAGCAGCCGGGACGCCTCGCGGACGGCGTTGCCGCCGAAGCGGGCGCCGGGCCGGTAGGAGACGCCGCTGTCGAAGGGCACGCCGACCACCGCGACGTCCGCGGTGCCGCCGACCTCGTCGATCCGGGGCAGCCGCGCGAAGGTGGCGGGCCCGGCGTAGCGCGGGACGCGCGAGGAGTCGACGGGGCCCCGGGGCGGTCCGCCGCGCCCACCGGCGGCGGCGCTGCCGGCTCCGGCCTCCCGGCCGTCCGGGCGCCCGGCCCCGTCCGGGCCGCGGACCTCGTCCCGGGCCTGGGCCTCGTCCCGGCCCTGGGCCTCGTCCTGGTGGCTGCGGTCGGCTGAGGTCATGCGCGGGGCCTCTGCTCTCGGCGGTCGGGTGCGGCTGCGGTCCCCCCGAGCCTAAGCAGAACGCCGGATTCCGCACATGTACGTTTGCGAGTGGCCCCGCGCGCTATTTGGACAGGACGGCCATCCCCTGTCCGTACGGGTCACAATGGCCCTATGCCGATACCCAGCCCCGCCCCCGGCCGCGCCGAGCTGATCGACCACCTCGTCCGTACGCGGATCGCGGGCAATGTGGCCACGCCCCGGGACAACAACCTGTCCCACTACCGCAAGCTCGCCAACGGCGACCGCCACTACTGGCTCGGGCTGGAGCTCGGCGACCGGTGGACCGACGAGCAGGATGTGCTGGCGGTGATGGCGGAGCGCTGCGGCGTCGTGGACGACCCGGGCCACCGCGCCGGCCAGGACACGATCGACCCGGGGCTGACGGTGGACGCGCTGGACCGGATGGCGGCCGTGCTGCGCAAGTCCGCCGGGGAGGGCCACCGGGTGCTCTTCGCGACCGGGCACCCGGGCGGGCTGCTTGACGTGCACCGCACCGTCGCGGCCGGGATGCGGGCGGCGGGCTGCGAGGTCATGGAGATCCCGGGCGGCCTGCGGGCCGATGAGGGATTCGTCGTCCAGTTCGCCGACGTGGCGGTGCTGGAGCGCGGTGCCACCCTCTGGCACACCCACTCCCCCGCGCCGATGGCCGCGATCCTCGACGCCCTGGAGCGCGCGGGCCGGCCCCTGCCGGATCTGGTGGTGGCGGACCACGGCTGGGCGGGCTGCGCGGGCCAGCGCGGCGTCGAGGCGGTGGGGTTCGCCGACTGCAACGACCCGGCGCTGTTCCTGGGCGAGGCGGAGGGCACCCTCGCCGTCACGGTCCCGCTGGACGACCACGTCCTCGACCCGCGCTTCTACGACCCGATGACCGCGTATCTGCTGGACGCGGCCGGCCTCCGGGGCCTGTCCGGCCCCTAGCCGGGGAGAGCGCCGGAGGGGCGGGAAACGGAACGGGAGGGCCGGTGCCCCATGGTCCAGGGAACCGGCCCTCCCGCACCTGTACGGCCCGGACGGGGCCGCCGTCCGTCTCCACGGCGGCCCCGCCGGACCCGGTCACGGGACACCTCACACCCGAGGCACCCGGACCAGCCCTTCTTGGATGACGGTCACCGCGAGGCGGCCGTCGGCGGTGTAGATACGGGCCTGTCCCAGCCCCCGCCCGCCGGAGGACGAGGGGCTGCTCTGGTCATACAGCAGCCACTCGTCCGCACGGAAGGGGCGGTGGAACCACATGGCGTGGTCCAGGCTCGCGCCGACCACGTCGCCGACCGCCCAGCCGCCGCGCCCGTGGGCGAGGAGCACCGAGTCGAGCAGCGTCATGTCGGAGACATAGGTGGCGAGGCAGACGTGGAGCAGCGGTGCGTCGATCTCCCCGCCCAGCTTGCCGTTCGTCCGGAACCATACCTGGGAGCGGGGCTCGCGCGGACCCTGCGCGGCGGTGGCGTAGGGCGGCTCGTCGACGTAGCGCAGATCGACGGCCGAGCGGGCCTCCAGCATCCGGTCCACGACGCCCGGGTCGCTGAAGAGATGCGCGTGCTTGGGCAGCAGCTCGGCCGCCGTCGGCAGGGTCTCCGGGTCGGGCGCGGCGGGCATCGGCTCCTGGTGCTCCAGCCCCTCCTCGTGGAGCTGGAAGGAGGCCGAGAGGTGGAAGATCGGCTTGCCGTGCTGCACCGCCACCACCCGGCGGGTGGTGAAGGAGCGGCCGTCGCGGATGCGGTCGACGGTGTAGACGATCGGCGCCCCGGGGTCGCCCGGCCGCAGGAAGTACGCGTGCAGCGAGTGCGCGGGGCGGTCCGGCTCCACCGTGCGGCCCGCGGCGACCAGCGCCTGGGCGGCCACCTGGCCGCCGAAGACGCGGGGGATCACCGCGGGCCGGCTGGCGCCGCGGAAGATGTTCTCCTCGATCCGTTCCAGATCGAGCAGATCGAGGAGACTCCGGAGTGCTTCGCTCATGTCGTCTGTGCGCTCAGCTGCGGGTGAGGGAGGCGGGCCCCGCCCTCACAGCCCGATCGACTTGGCGACGATGGTGCGCATGACCTCGCTGGTGCCGCCGTAGATGCGGTTGACGCGGTTGTCCGCGTAGAGGCGGGCGATGGGGTACTCCATCATGTAGCCGTAACCGCCGTGCAGCTGGAGGCACTTGTCGATGACCTCGGCGGCCTTCTCGGTGCAGAACAGCTTGGCGGAGGCGGCGTCGGCGGCGGTCAGCTCACCGGCGTCGTGGGCGTCGAGGGCGCGGTCGACCACGGCCTCCATGGCGTCCACGTCGGCCTTGCAGTCGGCCAGCACGAACTTGGTGTTCTGGAACGCGGCCACGGGCTTGCCGAAGACCGTGCGGTCCCGGACGTACTCCTTGGCGAAGTTGACAGCCGCGGCGGCCTGCGCGTAGGCGCCCATGGCGATGGCGAGGCGCTCCTGCGGCAGGTTCTGGCCGAGGTAGGAGAAGCCCTTGCCCTCCTCGCCGAGCAGGTCCTCGGCGGGCACCTTGACGTCCGTGAAGGACAGCTCGGCGGTGTCGGAGGTCTTCAGGCCCAGCTTCTCCAGCTTGCGGCCGACCGCGTAGCCCTCGGACTTGGTGTCGACGACGAAGAGGGAGATGCCGGCGCGGCGGTCCTCCGGGTTCAGCGGGGAGGTGCGGGCGCAGACGATCACGCGGTCGGCGTGGACACCGCCGGTGATGAAGGTCTTGGCGCCGTTGAGGACGTAGTGGCTGCCGTCCTCGGAGAGCTTGGCGGTGGTCTTCATGCCGGCCAGGTCGGAGCCGGTGCCCGGCTCGGTCATGGCGATGGCGAACATCATCTCGCCGGTGACGAACTTCGGCAGCCAGCGCTTCTTCTGCTCGTCGGTGGCGTACGCCTGCAGGTACGGCAGGCAGAGCCCGACGTGCACGCTGCTGCCGCCGAAGCTGACGCCGGCGCGGGCGCTCTCCTCGGCGATGATCGCCTGGAACTTGAAGCTGTGCTCGCCGGCGCCGCCGAACTCCTCGGGCACCTCGATGCCGAAGATGCCCAGCTCACCGAGTTTGTAGTAGAACTCGCGCGGAGCCTGGCCGGCCTCCAGCCACTGGTCGTAGACGGGGACGACCTCGGCGGCGATGAAATCGCGAATGGTCTCCCGGAACGCTTCCTGGTCCTCGTTGAACACCGTGCGACGCATCTCCGCACGCCTCCCTCTGCTGGAACCCCGGTGGTGGGCGGACCGGTGCCGGTCCGGGCAAGGCTCACCCGCATCCATGTCTAAGCGCTTGCTCAGGGAAAGCTACCCGGCAGTTACCCACACTGTCCAGAGACGTCCGTCACGGTCCGCGGAAAGAAGCGGGCGCGGACGGAGGCGGCGGCCGAGGGGGAACGGGGACGGGAGCGGCGGGGGACGGAGGCGGGAGCAGCAGGGGAACGGAGGCGGTTCCCGCCGCTCACAGGGCCGGCACGGCCGCGTCGAAGGCCCCGCGCGCCAGCCGGTGCAGCAGGGCCGCCATCGGCTCGCGCCCCGAGAGGGCGCCCGGGCTGCCGAGGTGCGGGGTGGAGTTGAGCAGGCCGAAGACGGCGTGCACGGAGGCGCGGGCCTCGTCCTCGGTGATGTCCGGATAGGCGTCGCGGACGACACCGACCCACAGCTCGACGTACTGCCGCTGGAACTGGCGGACCAGCTTGCGGTCGCTCTCCCGCAGCCGGTCCAGCTCCCGGTCGTGGAGGACGATCAGCGCCCGGTCGTCGAGGGCGAAGTCGATGTGGCCGTCGATGAGCGAGTCCAGCACGGCACCGGGCGGCCCGGCCGTCTCGGCGACCCGGCGCCGGCCGCCGTGCAGCAGCCGGCTGCTGATGCCGACCAGCAGTTCGGCGAGCATCGCCTCCTTGCCCGGGAAGTGGCGGTACAGACCGGGGCCGCTGATACCGACGGCCGCCCCTATCTCGTCCACACCGACGCCGTGGAAGCCGCGCTCGGCGAAGAGGCGCGCGGCCTCCCTGAGGATCTGCTCGCGGCGGGTGGGAGCCGCGCCCGTGGCGGCAGCGGGGGGAGTCATGAAGGCATTCTAGACAACGGGGGTTAGCGGTCGTTAACCTGAAGCCGGACGTTAACGCTCATTAACCCCTCTGCCCGGAGGGCCGGGGCCGTGCACCGCACCCCTGGGCACGCCCGGGCACCGGCGGGGCCGTGCGGACCGTCCAGGGGCGCACGCGGACCGGCGGCCGCCCACAGCACCACCGCGCACGAGCACCGAACGAGCACCGAACGAGCACAGAGCACTGACCGAGCAAGGGAGCTCGACCATGCAGCAGGCACCCGTGCTGAGGAGCGCCGCCGATCCGGCGTCCGCGGCCTGGCGGGCCAACGAGGCGGCGCACCGCGAGCTGGCGGCGGAGCTGCGGGAGCGGCTGGCCGCGGCCCGGCTGGGCGGCGGCGAGAAGGCCCGCGCCCGCCACACCGCCCGCGGCAAGCTGCTCCCCCGGGACCGGGTGGACGCGCTGCTCGACCCGGGCTCGCCGTTCCTGGAGCTGGCCCCGCTGGCCGCCGAGGGCCTGTACGGCGGCGCGGCCCCGGCGGCCGGGGTGATCGCGGGCATCGGGCGGGTCTCCGGCCGCGAAGTGGTGATCGTCGCCAACGACGCCACCGTCAAGGGCGGCACGTACTACCCGATGACGGTGAAGAAGCACCTCCGGGCCCAGGAGGTGGCGCTGGAGAACCGCCTGCCGTGCCTCTATCTGGTCGACTCCGGCGGCGCCTTCCTCCCCCTCCAGGACGAGGTCTTCCCCGACCGCGAGCACTTCGGCCGGATCTTCTACAACCAGGCCCGGATGTCCGGTGCCGGCATCCCGCAGATCGCGGCGGTGCTGGGCTCCTGCACGGCCGGCGGGGCCTACGTCCCGGCCATGAGCGACGAGGCCGTCATCGTCCGCGGCCAGGGCACGATCTTCCTCGGCGGCCCGCCGCTGGTGAAGGCCGCCACCGGTGAGGTCGTCACGGCCGAGGAGCTGGGCGGCGGCGAGGTCCACTCCCGGATCTCCGGGGTCACCGACCATCTCGCGGAGGACGACGCCCACGCCCTCCGCATCACCCGCACCATCGTCTCCACCCTCCCGGAGCGCGGGCCGCTGCCCTGGTCCGTGGAGCCGGCCGAGGAGCCGGCGGTGGACCCGGCCGGGCTCTACGGCGCCGTCCCCGCCGACTCCCGCACCCCCTACGACGTCCGCGAGGTGATCGCCCGGATCACGGACGGCTCGCGCTTCGCCGAGTTCAAGGCGGAGTACGGCCAGACCCTCGTCACCGGCTTCGCCCGGATCCACGGCCACCCGGTCGGCATCGTCGCCAACAACGGCATCCTGTTCTCCGAATCCGCCCAGAAGGGCGCCCACTTCATCGAGCTGTGCGACCAGCGCGGCATCCCGCTGCTCTTCCTGCAGAACATCTCCGGCTTCATGGTCGGCCGGGACTACGAGGCCGGCGGCATCGCCAAGCACGGCGCCAAGATGGTCACCGCCGTCGCCTGCACCCGGGTGCCCAAGCTGACGGTCGTGATAGGCGGTTCCTACGGCGCGGGCAACTACTCCATGTGCGGCCGGGCCTACTCACCGCGGTTCCTGTGGATGTGGCCCAACGCCAAGATCTCCGTGATGGGCGGCGAGCAGGCGGCCTCCGTGCTGGCCACCGTCAAACGCGACCAGCTGGAGGCGCGCGGCGAGGAGTGGTCCGCGGAGGACGAGGAGGCGTTCCGCGCCCCCATCCGCGAGCAGTACGACACCCAGGGCAACGCCTACTACGCCACCGCCCGGCTCTGGGACGACGGCGTGATCGACCCGCTGGAGACCCGCCAGGTCCTGGGCCTCGCCCTCACCGCCTGCGCCAACGCGCCGCTGGCGCAGCGGGACCCGGCCGCACCCGGCTACGGCGTCTTCCGGATGTGACGGGGCGGCGGACGAGATGACAACGGAGATGACGACGATGTTCGAGTCCGTACTGGTCGCCAACCGGGGCGAGATCGCGGTCCGCGTGATCCGCACCCTGCGCCGGCTGGGGGTGCGGTCGGTCGCCGTGTTCAGCGACGCCGACGCGGGGGCCCGCCATGTGCGGGAGGCCGACACGGCCGTCCGGATCGGTCCCACGGCCGCCGCCGAGAGCTATCTGTCGGTGGAGCGGCTGCTCGGCGCCGCCGCCCGCAGCGGCGCACAGGCCGTCCACCCCGGCTACGGCTTCCTCGCCGAGAACGCCGCCTTCGCCCGCGCCTGCGAGGAGGCCGGCCTGGTCTTCATCGGCCCGCCCCCGGGCGCGATCGAGCTGATGGGCGACAAGATCCGCGCCAAGGAGACGGTCCGGGCCGCCGGGGTCCCGGTCGTCCCCGGCTCCTCCGGCAGCGGGCTCACCGACGCCGAACTGGCAGCGGCGGCCCGGGAGATCGGTATGCCCGTGCTGCTGAAGCCCTCGGCGGGCGGCGGCGGCAAGGGCATGCGGCTGGTCCGCTCCGAGGAGGTGCTCGCCGAGGAGATCGCCGCCGCACGGCGCGAGGCTCGCGGCTCCTTCGGGGACGACACCCTCCTCGTGGAGCGGTGGATCGACCGGCCCCGGCACATCGAGATCCAGCTGCTGGCCGACGGCCACGGCAACGTCGTCCACCTCGGTGAGCGCGAGTGCTCCCTCCAGCGCCGCCATCAGAAGATCGTCGAGGAGGCCCCCAGCCCGCTGCTCGACGAGGCCACCCGGGCCGCCATGGGCGAGGCCGCCGTGCAGGCCGCCCGCTCCTGCGGCTACCGGGGAGCGGGCACCGTCGAGTTCATCGTCCCGGGCAACGACCCCTCCGCGTACTACTTCATGGAGATGAACACCCGCCTCCAGGTCGAGCATCCGGTCACCGAACTCGTCACCGGCCTGGACCTGGTGGAGTGGCAGCTGCGGGCCGCCGCCGGGGAGCCGCTCGGCTTCGGCCAGCAGGACATACGGCTCACCGGGCACGCGGTCGAGGCCCGGCTCTGCGCGGAGACCGCCCGCGCGGCGGACGGCGGCCGGGTGGACTTCCTGCCCTCGGCCGGCACGGTCCGCCTGCTCCGCGAACCGGCGGGCGAGGGCGTGCGCGTCGACTCCGGCCTCTCCCCCGGCACCGAGGTCGGGACGGCGTACGACCCGATGCTCGCCAAGGTGATCGCCCACGGCCCGGACCGCGCCACCGCCCTGCGGCGGCTGCGCGCCGCGCTCGCCGGGACGGACGTCCTCGGGGTGGACACCAACGCCGGCTTCCTGCGCCGGCTGCTGGCCCACCCGGAGGTGGTGTCGGGCGAGATGGACACCGGACTCGTCGACCGCGACGCCGCCTCGCTGCTGCGGCCGTCCGTACCGGCGGAGGTGTACGCGGCGGCGGCACTGCTCCGCCACGCGGCCCTGGCCCCGAGCGGGAGCGCGGGCGGGAGCACGGGCGGGAGCGCGGACGCGGGACGCGCCCCCGGGGGAGCCGGCGGGCCCGGTGCCCCGGGCGGTGCGGCCGGTGACGCGGCGGGGGCGCCCGGTGCGGCGTCCGGTGGCCCGGAGGGCTCCGGGGGCCGTCCGGGATGGACGGACCCGTTCTCCGTACCGAGCGGCTGGCGGCTGGGCGGCACACCGGCCTGGACACCGCACCCCGTCGGGATCCCCGGCCACGAGCCGGTGACCGTCCACGTCCGGGGCCCGCTGCACGCCGCGGAGATCCGCATGGTGGAACCGGCCGCCACCCCGGCGGCCACGCCCGCACCCGCCGGGACCGCGCCCGCCGCGGGGCCGGAGGGAGCGGGGCCGGACGGAGCGGTCCGGGCCCGGCTCGTCCCCGGCAGCGACGGGCCGGCAGCGCCCGGCACCCGGCTGCTGCTGGAGTACGCGGGCGTCACCCACGTCTTCCACCACGCGCCGGACGGTGCCGGAGGGCACTGGCTGGGCCGGGACGGCGACGCCTGGCACGCCACCGCCCACGACCCCGTGGCCGCCGCCCTGCGCGGCGGCGCGGGCGCCGGGCAGGCCGGGGCCCTCACCGCCCCGATGCCCGGCACCGTCACCGTCGTCAAGGCGGCCGTCGGTGACGCCGTCACCGCCGGGCAGAGTCTGCTGGTCGTGGAGGCGATGAAGATGGAGCACGTCATCGCCGCACCGCACGACGGCACCGTCACCGAACTCGACGTGACAGCCGGCAGCACCGTCGCCATGGACCAGGTCCTGGCGGTCGTCGCACCGCACGAGCCGGCCGCGACCGCCGCGACCGCCGATGGCGGACCGGCCGTCCCGGCCGCCGCGATCACCGAGGAGGCGAGCGATGTCCCTTCCTGACGGACTCCCCATGACCGTCCCCGCCCCCGGCCTGCCCGCCCGGGTCCGTATCCACGAGGTGGGCCCCCGGGACGGCCTCCAGAACGAACAGGCCGTCGTACCGGTCGAGATCAAGGCCGAGTTCATCAAGCGGCTGGCCGCGGCCGGGCTGGACACCATCGAGGCCACCAGCTTCGTCCACCCCCGATGGGTGCCCCAACTGGCCGACGCCGAGCAGCTGATGCCCCTGCTCGCCGGCCCGGAGCTGCCCGCCGGGACACGGCTGCCGGTCCTCGTCCCCAACGACCGGGGGCTGGAACGGGCGCTGGCGCTCGGGGTGCGGGAGGTCGCCGTCTTCGGCAGCGCCACCGAGTCCTTCGCCAAGGCCAACCTCAACCGGACGGTGGACGAGTCGCTCGCCATGTTCGAGCCGGTGGTCGCCAGGGCCGCCGCGGCGGGCCTGCGCGTCCGCGGCTATCTCTCCATGTGCTTCGGCGACCCCTGGGAAGGAGCCGTTCCGGTCGACCAGGTGGCCGGGGTCAGCCGGCGGCTCCTCGACCTGGGCTGCGACGAACTGAGCCTCGGCGACACCATCGGCGTGGCCACCCCCGGCCATGTCGCGGCGCTGCTGACCGCGCTCGGCGCGGCCGGGGTGCCCGCCGGACGGCTCGCCGTCCACTTCCACGACACCTACGGCCAGGCCCTCGCCAACACCCTCGCCGCCCTCCAGCAGGGCGTCACCACCGTCGATTCCTCCGCGGGCGGCCTCGGCGGCTGCCCCTACGCCAAGAGCGCCACCGGGAACCTCGCCACCGAGGACCTGGTCTGGATGCTGCACGGCCTCGGCATCGAGACCGGGGTCGATCTCGGCCGTCTCACCGCCACCAGCGTGTGGATGGCCGCCCACCTGGGCCGACCCAGCCCGTCCCGCACCGTCCGCGCCCTCGCGGGCACCCCCTCCCACCAGGAGAACTGAAGCCATGCCGATCGACCACCGCCTCTCCCCCGAGCACGAGGAACTCCGGCGCACCGTCGAGGAGTTCGCCCACGACGTCATCGCCCCGAAGATCGGCGAGTTCTACGAGAACCACGAGTTCCCCTACGAGATCGTCCGCGAGATGGGCCGGATGGGCCTCTTCGGCCTGCCGTTCCCCGAGGAGTACGGCGGCATGGGCGGCGACTACCTCGCCCTCGGCCTGGTCCTGGAGGAGCTGGCCCGGGTGGACTCCTCGATCGCCATCACCCTCGAAGCCGGGGTTTCCCTCGGCGCCATGCCCGTGTACCGCTTCGGCACCGAGGAGCAGAAGCGGGAGTGGCTGCCCCGGATGTGCTCCGGCGAGATCCTCGGCGCCTTCGGCCTGACCGAGCCGGACTGCGGCTCGGACGCCGGCGGCACTCGCACCACGGCCGTCCGCGACGGCGACGCGTGGGTGATCAACGGCTCCAAGTCCTTCATCACCAACTCCGGCACCGACATCACCGGCCTCGTCACGGTCACCGCCGTCACCGGCCGCAAGCCGGACGGCCGCCCCGAGATCTCCTCGATCATCGTGCCCTCCGGCACCCCCGGCTTCACGGTCGCGCCCCCGTACTCCAAGGTCGGCTGGAACGCCTCGGACACCCGCGAACTGTCCTTCTCCGACGTCCGGGTCCCGGCCGCCAACCTGCTCGGCGAGGAGGGCCGCGGCTACGCCCAGTTCCTCCGCATCCTCGACGAGGGGCGCATCGCCATTTCGGCCCTGGCCACCGGCCTCGCCCAGGGCTGCGTGGACGAGTCCGTGTCCTACGCCAGGACGCGCCGGGCCTTCGGGAAGCCGATCGGTGACAACCAGGCGATCCAGTTCAAGCTGGCCGACATGGAGATGCGCGCCCACACCGCCCGCCTGGCCTGGCGCGACGCGGCCTCCCGGCTGCTGGCCGGCGAGCCCTTCAAGAAGGAGGCGGCCCTGGCCAAGCTGTACTCCTCGGAGATCGCCGTCACCAACGCCCGGGAAGCCACCCAGATCCACGGCGGCTACGGCTTCATGAACGAGTACCCGGTGGCCCGGATGTGGCGCGACTCCAAGATCCTGGAGATCGGCGAGGGCACGAGCGAGGTCCAGCGCATGCTGATCGCCCGCGAACTCGGCTTCGCTTCCTGAACCGGCCACCGGCCACCGGCCACCGCACAACGCGCCCGGCCCGGAACGATCCCGGGCAGGGCGCCTCGGCAACTTGCCTCAAACGGCTACTTGCACGTCTCGGGCAAGTAGCTGTTTGAGGCAAACTTGCCCGGATTGGCGACTTTACTGAACCAGGCACGTCGCGCATCCGGGCAAGTTCGCATCGCGGGGGAACAGGTGCCCCCGTTCAACGGCTCGACCTCGCGGCCCGTCGCAGAGACCTCGCCAGCGAAAGCCATGGGGGCCGGACTCCAGGGACCTCCCGGTTTCGACCCGGGCCGGTCAGCCGCTCAGGAGGAGCCACACCAGCACCAGCAGCAGCGAGGCGAGGACAGAGAACGCGATGACCACCCCCACACGGGCGTCCTTGTCCTGGGCCGCCCCGTAGCCGTCCCCGCCGTACCGGAGCTCAGGGCCGGGGAGCACGGTGCGCGTCGTGGGGGTGGGCGGCCCGGGGTCGCGCTTCCGGGCGGGTCCGCGGCCCCGTGGGGTGGGCTCGTGGGGCGGCGGAGGGGCGGGCGGCCAAGCGGGGCCGGGCACGGGCACGGGGCCGGGGCCGGGGCCAGGGGTTTCCGCTGCCGGGTCCTGCTGGACCGTCCGGAGAAGGGCCAGCCAGACCGTGTCCCCGAGTCCCGGGCCGTGCTGGTGCTCCAGGATCCGGTCGACCGCCGCCCGGCCCGCGAGATCCGCGCCGAGGGCCAGCCGGGGCAGCACCGCGGCCAGCCGGCTGCTGATCCGTGCGTCCCGCGCCAGCGGCCGGACGGCCCAGTGGTAGAGCGCGGCGGCATTGGCGGCCCGGGTCTCGTCGGCGGGCGGGGGGCCGGCCGACGGGCGCGGCCGGCTCGTCACGAACAGCCCCATGTCCAGCACGGTGTCGCACAGTTCCCGCCGCGGCGTGCGCCCCCACTCGCCGTACCGTCGGGCGATCTCCCCCACCAGCAGGCCGACGGCCGCGTACGGGATGTGCTCCTGCCGCAGTGCCGTGATCAGGTGCCGGTCCGCGGTGCCCGCGGCGGCGGCCACGGCCTGCCGCCGTCCGGTGGGGGACTCCTCCATCGTCCGCAGGGCGGTGAGGAGTTCCGGGTAGCCCACCGTCCGCTTCCGTTTCCGGAGGCGGTCGGTCAGGCGGTCGATCAGGTGGCCGGGCGTGGGCTCGGCCGGCCACTCGGGGCGGACGCGCGGCAGCCCGGCGAAACCGCCCGCGGCGGCGGCCGTCCGGGACTCGGAGGGCCGGGCCGAGGGTGCGGGCACGGGTGGTTCGCTCCCGCACGCGCCGTCCGGACCGTGCGCGCCTTCCGGCGCACCGCCCGGCCCGTGCGCACCGCCGGATACGGGCGCACCCCCGGCGCCGTACCCGCCCTGGGGGCCGCACCCGCCGCCCGCGCCGGACGAGCCGTCTCCGCCGTGCGGACCGCCGATGCCGAAGACCCCGTCCCCCGCCAGGAAACCGGCGCCCGCGTCGTACGAGTCGCGCGGTCCGGCCGCCGGCCGCCGCCCGCCGCCCGGGGGCCGGCTCAGCTCGGTCAGGGCCCGCTCCGCGGAGGCGAGCAGAACGCGGCCGCTCCCGGTGCCCGCCGGCCCTCGCGGTCCGGGGTCTCCGGCGGCGGCCGCCAGCGCCTCCGCCACCTCGTACTCGTACCCCTCCCCCTCCTCGACCCGGCGCAGGTAGTGGTCCACCAGTTCGGCCGCCACCCGCTCGGCCCGGTCCCCGTGCCGCTCCCGGGGGTCCGTCCGGATCCGGTCGGTGCCCTGGGAGACCGTGCCCGGCCAGCTCCGGACGAAGAGGAAGCGGATCGCCGGGTCCTCCGCGGTGTCGTGGGTGGCGAACGTCCATCCCCCGGGGCGGACCCCGCTGAAAAGGCCGTGCAGCCCCCACAGCACCCGGCGGGCGCTGTCCCCGCCCGCCCGGTCCAGCACGGTGAACCCCTGCGCGGGGTTCCGCAGGAACTCGGCCGCCACGGCCGCCAGGGTCTCCGCGACGTCCGGGAGCCCCGCCCGCAGCGTCCGCTGCCCGTCCTCGGCGGACGGCCTCAGCGCGGACTGGTGGACCGCCTCCAGGCCGCCCCGGACGTCGCCGAGCGGGAGTCCGCTGCCCGCCCACGACCAGCGGCCCAGCCCCAGGCAGAGATCGGCGTCGAGGATCTCTGGCGGCCCGAGCAGCGCGTGGCAGACCGTGCTCGACCGCCGCCCTGCCGGGGCGGGCCAGGGGGACCGGTGGACGAGCATGGCCTGCCCGCCCTGCTCCAGCCTGATCAGGGCCGGGACCGTCTCCGCCGCCGTGCTGCGCAGAAGCGCGGCCGCCCGGCGGAAGAACTCCTCGGCGGTCTCCCGGTCGCACGACCAGGCGACCGGGCCGAAGCCGGTCGTCCCCAGGGTGTTCCCGGCGTCCCAGCGGAAGACGATCTGGTCCACCCATTGCTCATGACGGACCATCAGGTCCCCACCTCTTTCCATCGGGCTCCGGGGAGGAGCCCGCTCATGGCGAAGACCGACAGCAGCGGGGTGAGGACCCGCCGCGGTCTGATGCCGTGCGGATAGACGTCACCGCGGGCCTGGGCTCCGGTCGCCGCCACGAAGTGCAGCGTGCACCGGGCGCAGTCGTCGAACGGCTTCAGCCAGGACGCGTTGCCGTGGTGGGCCACGAAGGCGTAGGCGTCACGGCTCTCGGCGAGCAGGTCCTCCTCGTCCAGGTCCCCCGCCGCGCGGCTCAGCCAGCGGTCCACCGAGGGGTCGAACCGGATCAGATCGCTCTTGTTCAGCGCGACCGCCGCCGGTGCGTCGATGCAGGGGCCGATCCGCGGCACCCGGTTGAGGACGGTGGTGAACGCCTCGTCGCCCAGTTCCCGCTGGTGGAGCCCGGTCCGGGAGCGGACGGGGTCCAGGGCCGGGAGCCGCAGGGCCCGCAGCGGGTCGAGGACGAAGATGAAGGCGCCCACGCCCATCAGGAAGCTGGTCACCTCGCCGTTCTGCGCCAGGTCCTCGCCGGCGAGGTCGAAGAAGAGCACGGGCCGCGTCACCCCGCCGCCGGTGACGAGCAGCCCGTCGGCGAAGTGGGCGAACGACATCTGGCCGGTGCTTTCGAGCATCTTGCCCCGGTGCAGGCGCTGGACGCGCTCCCGGATGAACTCCCGGTGGGCGTCCGGGTTGAGGGGCAGGCACTTCAGCCCGTACGGCTCCAGCCCGCCCTGCTCGATCTCGCCCAGCATCGCGGCGAGGAGGTGCGTCTTGCCGGCCGCGGAGCTGCCCACCAGCGCGACGGTCAGCGGCTCGCCGTTGGTGAGGAACGGGACGGGCAGGTGGTGCGGCGCGTCCGCCGGGGCGTGCGGGCAGGACTGGTACGCCTGCCGCAGCGCGTCCTGCCGGTGCATGGGGCGCCGCTCCCGGCTGAGGTCCAACGGCCGGAAGACCCGCTTGCCGTCCAGGGTGACCAGCCGTGTCTCGTCGTACTCCACCGGCAGCAGACAGTACGGGCAGAGGGTGGGCCGGGCGGCCGGAGGCGGGGGCGGAGGCGGGGCCTCGGGCTCCCGCACGGCGCCGGACCCGGAACCGCGCGGCAGCCAGAACCGCCAGGAGCGGCGCGGTGTGGGGTACTCGTAGCACTCCTCCTGCGGCGGCTCCCCGGTGCCGAGCTCCTTCCGCTTCTTGGCGCGCTGGGCGTCGAACTCGGCGCGTCCGGCACTGAGCGGGTCGGCCGGGGCGGGCGCGGAGAGCGGGTCGGGCACCTGGAGCAGGCGCATCAGGTCGGACGGGCGGGGCCGGTTCACCGCGCGCGGGTCGAACAGGCCGCTGTCGGCCGGCGCGGCCAGCCGGCGGAACTCCCCGAGGTCGTGGGGCGGTTCCGCGGCGGGGCCGGGGCGGCCGGACAGCAGGAAGTAGACGAGCCGGCCGACGGCCCACAGGTCGTCGCGGGTGTCGGCGGTCCCCGTGCCCTCGCGCTGTTCGGGCGGTGCCCAGGGCGCGGCGCCGAAGGGCTCCCGCGGCTCGCCGATCCGCTGCGCGCCGTAGGGCTCGGCGAGGCGGACGTGGGTGCCGTCCCAGCGGACGGTGTCGGGGGTGATCTCCCGGTGGACCAGCCCCGCCTCCTCCAGCAGGCGGACGGCGAGCACGAGTTGCGCGATCAGCCTCTGCTGCTCGGCGACCGTCAGCGTGCCCTGCCGGCCCGCGAGGGGCTTCCCCTCCGGGGCGCGGTAGAGCACATACGGCTCCGCCGCTTCGAGGTCGAAGCCGACCAGCCGGGTGAACACCTCCCCGAACCGCTCGGAGCCGTACCGCCGTTCGAGCGCGACCGCGGCGCCGACCTGGCGCTCCAGCGCCCCGTACGCGGCGTTGTCGCCCTGCTCGGAGAAGGGCAGCCGGTACTGGAGGACGCGCCTGCCGTCGCCGAGCGTCACGGTGCGGGCCGCCAGCGGCTCCCGCCCGGGGATCCGCACCGCGGCGTGGAGGCGGGCCATGGTCCGGTGCGCCTCGCCGCCGGGGGTGAGGAACTCCAGCTCCGCGCTCCCGCCCTCACCATCGGCTCCGGCCCCGGCGGCGGTACCACCGGCACCGGAAGCGCCGCCGGCCGCCGCGCCCTCGTTGGTCCTCATCGTGGTTCCCCCTCCTCCGCCCTGACGGTGCGGACGATCTCGGCGCGCAGCGGTACGAGACACAGCACGCCCGCGTGGCGTCCGCCCGGCGTCCAGACGATGTCCTCGCCCGCGGCGTGCCAGCCGTCCCGCGGCAGGTCCGGTTCCGCGCCCCGGCGCATCGCCTCCGGGGCGAACCGCACCCGCCGTACCGCCGTCGGCTCCCTGGAGAGCATCCGGCGGTGCTCGGCGCGGCAGAGCGGAACGGCTTCGTCCGCGCCGCTGTCCGGACCGAGCAGCTGTCCGGCCCGGTCGGAGGAGACCCCCAGCAGTTCGGCGGCTCCCGGACGCTCTCCGGGGTCGGCGGAGAAGGCGGGCGGCGAGGTGGCACCGTCGCGCCGGAGCCCGGCCCGCTCCTCCTCCAGCAGCTCCGTCATCGGCAGCCGCACCGAGCCCCGTCCCGCCTCGGCCGGATCCCGCTCGACCGCGGCCCAGCGGGTGGCGAGGATGCGGGTGGCGCCGCCGGCCAGATCCCCGAGCAGCGTGGGGACGAGGGCGGGGCCGCCGTCGCCGCGTTCCCGCTCCAGCCAGGGCGGGTCGGCCGGCGCCCCGGAGGACGGGGCCTCCGCGGCGGCGCTGCCGTCCCACGGGGCCGTGCGACCGGTGGGCGGTCCCCCGCCTTGGGGCGGGCCGCCGAGGTGGCCATCGCCGACGCCGCGACTGTTGCCGTCCCCGTGGCCGTAGCCCTCCCCGTGGCTGTTGCCGTCGCCGTGGCTGTTGCCGTCCCCCCAACCGGCCCAGTTCCACGGGTCGTCGGCCGTACCGGCGGCGGCTCCGGAGGAGAGGGCGGAAGCGGCCGTGCCGTTGGCACCCGCGGAACGCCGTGCGCCGGCCGCCCCTGCGTCCTGGGCGGCAAGGCATTCCTCGGCCGTGTCGGCGAGCCCCCGAACGAGCAGGGCGACGGCGCGGGCGCCGTCCGAGCAGTGGTAGCGGGCGTCGGCGAACAGCCAGTCCTGCACGGCTGTCTCGGCCAGCAGTCCGTCGATGTCCTGGAGGCTCCGGGCCGCGGACCGCACATCCGTCCGGTCCCACCAGTCGTCGACGGCCGCCGTCCAGTCCCGCAGGACCAGGGCCACCGAACCGGTGACGGCCAGGCCGAGCGCCGCCGCCCCGGCCCAGGCCGGCAGGGCCAGCAGCGTTCCGGCCAGCCCTCCCGCGGCGCCGCCCGCGAGGCCGGCGACCAGCCGCAGTCCCGAACGCGTGCTCCCGCCCCCGTCCAGCGGACCCGCAGGGGAACGGTTGGGCCGGCGCCGCAGCATCAGCAGGGTGAGCAGCGCCAGGACGAGCCCGGTCAGCGGCCCGGACACCCAGCCGGGGCCCGGCCACAGTCCGGCCGCGAACGCCAGGAGCAGCACGGGAGCCGCGTGGGCGAATGCCGGACCGTCCGGTCCGAAGGGGAGAGGCGACGCCAGCTCCTCCGGCATCCGCTCGGGACAGATGTCGTCCAGCCGGGCCAGCCGGGCCGCGCTGCCCGCCGGGGCGGAACGGTCGGACAGCGCGCCCAGCCGGGCGGCGACCGAACGCAGCGGCAGCCCGGCGGCGATCAGCCGCTCCGTGTAGGCGCGGAGCCCCGGGCCGACCGCGCTCCGCGACGCCTCGGGGAGCTCCGGCAGATCGATGCCGCGCTGCAGGAGGCCGCTGCGCTGCTCCAGGCTGAGGCGGTCGCCGCCGCCCTCGCTCAGCGCCTCGGCGACGCACCCGCGGTAGGCGCCGAGCGCGTCGGCGAGGTCAGCGAGCCGTTCGGGGAGATCGACGGTCCGGCCGCGCCGGCCGAACAGCCCGGCCGGGCCGCGCACCTGTTCGTATCCGTCCTCGGCGTCCCGCAGCGCCCGCTCGCCGGCCAGCCGCCGCGTCTCGGCCCGTCCCCCGGGGACGAGCCAGTTGCGGCCGGCCAGCGCGCGGGGGACCGCGGCGCCGATGAGGTGGCCGAGTGCGGCGGGGACGGCGTCGGCGGGGGTGGCGTCCGAGCCCGGCACACCCTCGACGACCAGGGCGGGAGGGGGCACGTCCGCGCCGGTCAGTTCCTCCAGCGCCTGGCGCCAGGCGCGGGCCTTGGCCTCCTCCGTCAGATCGTGTTCCAGCACGCGGGCCGCGGGGACGGCCACCCCCTGCGGGACCTCGGCGATCCCCCCGAGCACGGCGCGGAACACCGAAAGTTCGGAGAGGAGTTCGACCATCGGGCGCAGGGCCTCGCCGACCGCCTCCGGGCCCGGTTTGCCGCTGCGGCTGCCGGGGCCCTCTCCCCCGCCGGCTCCGCCCCCGCCACGGCCTTCCCCGGGACCCGGCTCCGTGCCGTCCGCCCCGGCGAACGCGTCGGGGATCCACAGCACGCCCGCGGTCCGCAGGACGTGCGGGAGGAGCAGTTCCCGGGAGTCCGCGCCGCCGTACGCCAGACAGAGCACTTCGGCGGGGCCGTGGGAGTAGAGCCGCTCGTAGTGGACCTGGTGGTCCATCAGGTCGGGTGCGTCGTCGAGGACGAGGAAGCAGCGGGTCCCGGCGGCCGGCGTCCGCGCCAGAGCCTCGCGCACCCGGGCCGCCAGGGCCACGGGGGTCTGGGGCCGGCCGCCGCGGTGGCCCAGGTCGACGCGGACCACCGGCTCCGCGGCGGACCGGCGTTCGGTGCTCACAGCCGCGTCTCCTCGTCCCCGCCGGTCCGGCGGTCCCGGCCGTCCCCGCGGAGCGGATCGGGGGCCGGGCCGCCTCCGTGACGCAGGCCGCCTCCGTCGTCCCAGTCGTCTCCGGAGGCCCGGTCATCCCCGCGGGCCCGGTCTTCCCCGCGGGCCCGGTCACCTCCGCGGGCCCGGTCGTCTCCCGTGTCCCAGTCGTCTCCGGAGGCCGGGTCGTTCCGCCGGGGCGGATCGTCCCAGTCGCCGCTGTCCCAGGGCTCCTCCTTCGGAGCCGGCTCCGGGGCACGGCGCGGAGCACCCTCATCGCGGTGCGGATCGTCCGTCCGGTAGGGCTCGCTCCAGCCGTCCGGCTCCGCCGCGCCCGCGTACGGCCCGCGCCTGCCGCTCCCCGCGGGCGGCCCGCCCCCGCCCGGGGCGGGCGGCTCCGTCCGGCCGGTGCTCCGCTCGGACGGGCCGGGGTACCGCCCGGCCCGGTCCGTGTACGCCTCGTCCGGGCCGTCGTCGTACGGCGCACCGTCCCGCCGCCGGCCGGTGTACGGCTCGCTCCGGGCCGCCGAGGGCTCCGCCCGTCCGGTGCCCGGCTCCCACCGGCTTCCGGCTGCCGGGTCCGGCCGGCCCGCGTACGGCTCGTCCGCCTCTGCGGCGTACCGCTCGCCCCGGCTTCCGTACGGCTCCCCGGCCCGCCCGGCGCCCGGTTCGCCCCGGCGCCCCGGGTACGGCTCGCCGCCGCCCCCGTGCGGTTCCCCGCTCTCGTACGGGCTCTCCGTCCCGTACCGCTCCTCCGTCCGGTACCGGTCCTCCGCCCCGTACCGCTCCTCGGTCCGGTACGGCTCCGCCGGTTCCCGAGGGGGCCGGGGTGGTGCGGGCGGTTCGTGGCGCGAGCCGTTGTGGCGGCGGTGCGGCACCGCCGGCTCGGGCTGCGGCTCGGCGGCCCCGTCCCAGGGCCGGCCGGGCGGCCCCGGCGGCGCGGTGCGCGGGCCGGCCGGCGCGGTGCGCGGGCCGGCCGGCGCGGTGCGCGGCGCCGGCGGCCGGGAGGCGGCCGACGCCTCCCGCTCGTACCGCTCGTCGAGTGTCCGCAGATTCGGCCGGGTGGCCCGCGCCGTCCCGGGGAAGCGCAGGTCGAGCGCGCCGGTGAAGGTCTTCTCCCAGAAGTCCCGCAGGGGGACGAGCCACTCCCCGTCCTCCGCAGTGAACTCACCGGCCAGCTCGTCCAGCAGGGCCCGCTGCCGCGGCGCCACCTCGTGTACCAGTCTCCGGAAGAGCGGAGACGGAGCGGCGTTCCGGGTGGTCAGCCCGTGGGGCCGGGTGCGCATCAGCCGATCGCAGACGTCCTTGACGATCGGGCCCTCCTCGTCCAGCAGGGCCCACTGCTCGTAGGCGCGCAGAAGCCCGGCCCAGCTGGACAGGCCCTCGTCGAAGGACTCCAGCCGCAGGGTCATCGTGGCCGAGTCGCCCTCCTGAAGCCGGACCCGGATCCGGTCGGGGGAAGCGGGGTCGCCCAGAGCGTCCACCTGCCCGTTCCACACCGCGCACAGGATGCGGTGCAGGATGCGCCGCCGGTCGTCCTCCGTGCTGGCCAGCCAGTCGTCGCGGTATCCCAGCCGCTGCCGCCAGTGCAGGAAGTCGCCGCCGCCCGCGTCGCGCGCTTCGGCCCAGACCCGCAGCGAGCGCCGCACCTCGGAGACGTCGGTGAGGCTCATCCCGCTGCGGTGCAGCACGACGGTGATGGCCTCCGCCTCCACTGGCTGGCATCGCGGCTCGCCCACGATGTCGCGGGGCAGGTTGAGCTCCTGCTTGAGATATTCCCCGGTCCGGTCGTCCTTCTCGCTGCGTGGATGCACGATGAGGGCCTCCAGCGGACCGCTGCCGTCGGGGGTGAAGCCGACCGGCAGCAGACCGGCCAGCTGGGAGCGGAACTGCTCCAGCCAGCGGCTGTCGACGGACGCCTCCGCGTTCTCGTCCCCGGCGGCCGCCCGGAGCAGCACCCCCAGCGACGGCAGCAGCGGGCGGTCGTCCAGGGCACTCGTTTCCCCGAAGAGGGTTTTGACGCGGCGTTCGAGGACCTGCTTGATCTCCTTGACGGCGGCGCGCGGAGAGCGGCGCACGGCGTCCAGGGCCCGCTGCCAGTCCTCGGGCTGGACCAGCTCGGCCAGCAGGGTGACCGCGTCGGTGTTCTCCGGCAGGCCGCCGTGCCGGACCAGCCGGCCGAGGACGTCCTCGTAGAAGGCCCGCAGGTTGTTCTGCGGAGGCAGCAGATAGGACACACCCGTGCGGTCGCGGTAGAGCTCCTTGCGGCGATCGGCGAAGTGTTTCCGCTCGTCCTCCTCGTGGGCGCGCAGGGCCCGGACCAGTTCGCCGGTCTCCTTCAGGGCCCGCACCAGCGGGGGCCGCCAGCGGGACTCGTGGTCCTTCCAAGCCCGGTGCCACTGCCGGTTGGCCCGCCACCGGCACCAGGCGTCCTGCTCGTCGATCGCGTCCTGGACATCGGGGTCGCCCCAGCGGGCCGGGACGAGGCCGCCGGCCCCGCCCTTGATCCGGGGGATCAGCGGGGCGGACGGGCCGACGCCCTCCGGCCGCTCCGGGTCGTTCTTGCGGTTCTCCAGCATTCCGGCGAATCCGGCCTCGGCCGTCCGCTGCGGGTGGCCGGGGAGCCCGTTCAGGAGGCGTTCCAGCCGGAACGGCCCCAGTCGGCCGAGCAGTTCGCGGGCTCCGGTGCCCGGGGCGAAGTCGTCGACGAGCCGGGAGATGTCCCGGTCCAGTTCGCGGTCGAGCCGGGCGAGTCCGTCCTCCATGTCGCCGATCCGGTCCCGCAGGGCCTGGGCGATGGGCTTGCTCCCCTTGGGCAGTGGGTCGGGCGCGGGGACCCCGGGCGTCTCCCTCGTCCACAGCCGGCCGATGCCCGACCGCAGGAACATGTCCCGGACCAGGTCCGTACCGTCGTCGCGGGGCCGCCGGGCGTCCTCGGCCATTCCTCGCACGGCCTCGGCCAGCAGCCGGCCCGCCACGATCTCCGCCAGTTCGTCGACCGGGACGGTGAGGGAGGCCGCGAGCCCCGTCGACAGCCCCCGGTGTCCGATGCCGGAGTGGGAGGGCGTGGAGCGCTCCACGCTCCCGTTGATGAAACTGGCGGCGAACGACTGGTGGTCGCCCTCGGCGCGCCCCTGGGTGTTCCCCTCGCCCTGCTCCGTGCCGATGAGCGACATCACCATCGCGGTGATGGATCGGCGCAGGTCCTCCGGCCGGATCACCGAGGGGCAGCCGAACAGGAAGGCGGTCTGCACGGTCGAGGGACGCAGCTTCACCAGGCCCTCCACCGGGTAGCGCACCCCGGCTCCGGCGCGCGGTTCGACGTCGCCGAAGTCGGCCTGCGCGTCGGGCGCATTCTGGTCGTCGACCAGCCGGGAGAGGTCCACCAGGGCCCGGGCGGAGTTGAGTTCTGCCTCCCGTCCGCCGCCCGCCTCCGGAGGGAAGGCGGAGGGCATCACCACCAGCGGATAGATCTTCACCGCGAGCTCTTTGTACGAGCGGAACGCGTGCCCGATGAGATGGATGAAGTCGTAGAAGATGCCGGCCCCGGTGCCGCCGGCCACGGAGAACGCCACGAACACGTCGCAGGCGTGGGCTTGGCGGCCGCCCACCGCCTGCAGGTCGGACTTCGAGTTGCCGATGGCGCTGACAGCTTTCCGAAGCTGCTGCAGAACGGGCTCCAGACCGCTGCGCAGGGTCGCGAAGAGCGCGGCCCGGCCCACCGTGGGAAGCTGACCCGCGCCGTTGTGCAGCGGTGCCACCCGCGGCTGCCGCTGCTCGGGCGGCAGCCAGGAGCGGGTCTCCTCGTGGAGGACGACCCGCAGCATGCGGGTCACCTCTGGAGAACTGTCGTAGCCGGTGGGCAGCAGATCATGGATGGCCCGCGAGGTGCGGGTGTACGCGGCGGCTCCGGTGCCCCTGACACCGAGGTGCGGCAGCCGGTCGAGTTCGGACTCGCTGAAGTCGGCGTAGACGAACTGGAGGCAGTCCGGCAGCTGGAACGGCGCCCTGCGGTCTTCGACGGCCAGCTTGGTGCCGTCGGGTCCGCACAGCTCGCGGCGCAGACCGCGCTCCAGCTCGGCGCCGATCCGGTTCCCGGTGCCGCCCAGGCCAACGAAGAGCATGGGCTGGTGGATCTTCATGTGGTCTCCCATGGGGCCGCCTGGGGACGGCGGCCCGTCGTGACTCAGAAATTCGGGTCGAAGCGGCTCGCGCCGGCGGTCCGCTCATCGGAGGACGGGGCACTCGCGCCGCCGCCCGGGCGCCGGGCGCCCGCGCCGCGGTCTCCGGCACCGGCCGGGGGCGGGACGCGCCCGGCTTCGTCACCGGGTCGTCCGATACGGCTGCCACGGCCGGGGCGGCCGGTGTTCCGGCGCCACCGCCGGTTCCCGTCGCCCCCGGAGGTCCGGGAGCCGCCCGAGGTGCGGGCACCGCGGCGGCCGTCGGCGCCGTCCCGCCGGGAAGCCGCTGACCGCCGGTCGTGGAAGACGATCTCCAGTCCGCCGCCGAGGGAGGCGGAGCCGCCGGGGGACAGCGGGATGTCCCGCCCGCCGTCCGGCCGGAACAGGAACCGCCCGGAGGCGGAGCGCCGCAGCCGGTGCACGGCGGCCGCTCCCGGCCCGGCGCGCCGCAGGGCGGGGGCCGCGCCCCGGGCCCGGTCCACCGTGAAGCGGAACTCGCCGCCGGAGCTCTGCCCCGGGCGGACGGTCAGCTCGTCCGGCCTGATGCCGTCGCCCCGCAACTCCAGCCGGACGCCGGTGAGATCGCGCCGCCGGTTCCGCGCCCGCAGCCGCACGGCCGCGAAGGCGGCCAGCCCGAGCAGCAGGACGGCGGCGGCGAGGAAGGCGCCCCACCACTCGTCCCAGAGGGTGGGCACCGGTTCGACGACGACGCCGATGAAGCCGTTGTCGAGAATCCGGCCGTCGTCGTCCGCGTCCGCGACCGTGATGCGGCCCCCGATCTCCCCCGGAGCCACGTCCGGGTCCAGGGAGAGCGTGAGCGGGACGCTCTTGCGGCCCTCCGCGGGCACCTCGACGGTCGCGGGGGTGATCCGCACCCCGCCGCCCGGCGGGCGGTCGGCGAGGGCCAGCCGCAGGGTGTGCGCGGTGGAGTCGCTGTTGCGGACCTCCAGCCGGCCCCGCACCTCGCCGCCGGGGTGGACGCTGCCCCGCTCCACGGTCAGGGCCGCCTTGACCGGGGGTGTGCCCAGGGTGACGCGGGCGTTGAGCGGCCGCCGGTCGCCGGTGACACCCGGCGCGGACATCCCGGCCCGCAGGGCGAGATCGCCGTCGGCGCCGTCCGGCACGGTCAGCGTCCCGGTGAAGCGGACGTCCCCGGCGCGCCGGTCGGGCCCCTTGCCGTCGTCGGCGAGGGGGACGGAGAAGGAGTCGAAGCCGCTGCCCGAGAGCTGCGCCGAGACCTTGATGCCCTTCAGCAGCCGCGGATCGTCGACGACCACGCCGCGCCGGGTCTGCATCCGGACCTCGACGACGGTCTTCTCCCCCGGGCGCGGCGAGGCCGGATCGAGGGTGACGGCGGAGCGCAGCTTGCCCTGCCAGATGGCCCGCACCGTCACCTCGCGGCCGCGGTGTCCCTCGGGCGCCTCCAGGTGCACGCGCCAAGTGCCGGGGCGGGGGTTCTTCACCCGCAGCGCCTCGACCGGCCCGTTCTGCCCGGTGGCCTCGAAGACGGAGCCGTCGAACGTGCCCCGGGTGGGGACCTTGCGGCCGCGCGGGTCGTAGTAGGTCGCCGTCACCTTCGGATCGTGCTTGCTGACGGTGATGGAGCCGTCGGTGGCGATCTCGGGGATGGTGACGGTCAGATCGGCGGGCGGTTTGCCCACCGTGCCCTGGGCGACCCGGGCGCAGCGCGCGGCGGCGAAGGTCTCCTGCAGCACCTTGCCGATCTCGGCCGAGCCGTCGAGCACGCGCGGCCGGGGCCGGGCCGAGGGCAGGTCGGCGCAGCCGTTGCGGTAGCCGCCGGCGGCCATGGCGGTGAGCATCTTCCGGTCGACGTCGCCGAAGCCGAGCGGCCAGATCTGCACGGACTCCTCGCGGGCCCGGGCGAGTTGCTCGGCGAGCTGCTTCTCGGCCTCCTCGGTGCGGCTCCTCGGGTCGTCGCCGTAGGCCCGGCTGTCGCGGACGTCGAGCCGGCCGTCGGTGAGCAGGAAGACCACCCTCGGGGTGGCGGGTTCGCCGTCCTCCGTCAGCCGGTCCAGTGCCTGCCGCAGGGCGGCGGGGAAGTCGGTGCCGGGACCCATTTTCCGTTCGTCCCGGCGGGACAGTTTCTTGACGCAGTCACTCAGGTGGTCCCGTCCCACGGCGTCGGCCACCGTGAGCTGGCAGACCTCGCGCACCGCGGACTGGCCGGGCTTCTCGGAGCTGCCGAAGCCGATGACCGTGGCCCGGGAGCGTTCGGATATCTCTCCCTGGGCGATCAGCGCGGCGGCCTCGACCTCCCGGGCCAGGTCGTCGGCGGACAGGCTCTTCGACTGGTCGACCACCACGGCGAAGTCGACCGGATCGGCGCCTTCGGCCGCGGCGGCGCGGGCCCCGGCGGGGACGGAGGCCGCGAGCGGGGCGGACGCCCCGGGTACGGCGGCCGGGCCGGCGGCCGTCGTGGCGGCCATGGCGGCCAGGCCCAGCAGGGCCCCGGCCAGTGTTCTCGTCCTTGACGTGTTTCTCATCTGAACCGTCTCTCACCACAGCCATGGGGAAGGGCCGGCGCCGCGGCGGGCGCCGGAGCGCGGCCGCGTCCGTGCGGCCGCCGGTACGCGTCGGGGGGCGCCGCGGGTCTCGTCCGGGTGCTCATGTGTCGTCCCAGTCGTCGAAGTCGGCGCCGAACCGGGTGCGGCGGCCGGTGCCGCCCCGCTGCTCCTCGCGTTCGCGCTGCTCGTCGCGGGCGCGGCGTTCCTCCCGGGCCCGTTCGGCGGAGGACTCGACGCTCGTGGGGCGGTGGATCCGGGGTTCCTCGTCCCAGGGGGGCAGCTCCGGCTCGGGCGGGCGGCCGCGGTCGTCGCGGTACGGGGCGGGATGCCGGTCCCGGTCGTCGGGGTAGCGGTCCGGGTCCCGGGGGCCGTCCCCGGCCCCGTGCCGGCCCCCGCTCCCGTGGTTGCCCTCGTCCTCGTCCCGGAGGCCGTCTCCGCCCCGGAAGCCGTCTCCGTCCCGGAAGCCGTCCGGCCGCTCGTCCCGGTACCGGCCCGGGCGCCCGGGGCGCGGGCCGTCCTCCAGTTCCCGCCGTGCCGGGCCGGTGGACAGCACCCGGTCGGTGACCCCGCCGATCACCCCGCCGGTGCTCTCCCGCAGATGCTGGAGCACCTCGTACATGCCGTCGTCGATGTCGTGGCGTTCGAGGATTCCCCGGTCGATCAGCCGGTTGAAGAGATTGATGAAGTCGGCCTGGCCCTGCCGTTTCTCCTGCCGGATCGCCTGGCGGATCTCCCACTCCTTCTCGGGGTTCCTCGCCATGTGGTAGATGATTTCGGCCTCTTCGCCCCGTTTCAGCACGGATTCCAGCTCGGCCGCCCGGTCCCGGGCGAGCCGGCGCTGGTGCGCCTCCCTGCGGCGCTCCGCCTCCGCCTGCGCCTCTTCCGTCGTCATGTCGAAGTGGATCTCGTCGCGCTCGCCGAGCCGCTGCCGGATGGGGTCGCTGAGGTCGACGAACACCCGGGTCGTGAGGCGCAGTCCGAGGTCGCGGCCGAGGTCCGGATGGCCCGCCGCCAGTTCCGCCCGGACCGCCTCGTCGGCCCGCTGGGCCTCCGTGAGCCGGAACCGGCGCGACACCTGGCGCAGCCCGTACAGCAGTTCGCCCTCCAGCAGTTCGCGCAGGTCCCAGACGCGCTTGCTGACGACCGTGTACGGGTCCTCGACCTCCCAGTGCACCTCGGCCCGGGCCTCAAACAACTGCGCGTCGCCCGCGGCCGGGAGCCGGAGGTCGAACACCGTCACGTTCCGGCCGAGGAGCACCTCGAAGACGGTGAACGGCTCCCGGAACCAGGGCTTGTCCCGGTCCTCCCGGCGGTCCGGCCACACCACGCTGTGCCCGCCGTTGCCGTACAGCAGCACGGCGGCGATCTGGCCGCTCCGCCGGGTGTAGGGCGGCGCGCACTCCCGCACCAGCGGGCCCGCCGGTCGGCCCTTCAGCCGCTCGCCCTGTTCTCCGCCCGCACCGGCGGCAGGCTCTGCCGTCGTCATCTCCCGCCTCCTTCTCCCACCGCGTCCCACATCAGGCGGGCGTCGTCCTTGTCCAGGGGTTCGTCGCGGTCGCGGACCAGGCGCGCCAGGAGATGGCGCAGCCGGTCGCGGTCCCTGCGCTCCACCGCGATGCGGCGCAGCAGATCGCAGGCGAGCTCCCGCTGCTCCGCGTCGCCGGCCGACCGGCGCAGGAGCGTGCCGAGGGTGTCGAGTGCCGCCTGGCCGGAGCGGGCTGTCGACAGGGTGTGCCGCACCAGGGCGGCGAGGGCGCCCGCCAGCCGCGGGTGCGCCGCGGGCACCGCGAGGACCAGCGGCTTACGGTCGTGCCCGGCCGCCGGTTCGGCCGTGTCCGCGAGTCCCCACAGAAAGGTGGCCCGGGTCCCGAGCGCCTTGATCACGCTCAGCAGGACGAGGTCGGCCGTCTCCGTCCGGCCGCTCAGCAGCCAGTCGGCGAGGCGCCGCACCACCGTCTCCGGCTCGGGCCCGGCCAGCAGCCGGGTGACGCTGAAGGAGGCCAGGGCCGTCAGGTCCGGGTCGTCGCCGTCGCGCACCAGGACGGCCAGGGCGTCGAGCGAGGCGGAGACGGAGCCGGCGGCCATGCCGTAGCCGTGGGCCAGGGCGGTGGTGCTCACCAGTTCCGGTTCCCCGCAGACCGCCCACTCCTTGAGGAGGGCGTGGACGGCGGGCCGCACGGCGGGCTCCCGGGCCGCCTCGGCCAGCGCCGTGGCCGCCGCCATCCGCTGCACCGCGCCGTCGGAGCGCGCCAGGGGGCCGATCAGCTCCCCGGCCCCGTGGACCCAGTCCCAGGAGCAGAGCACGCCCGCCGCGACGGAGGCCCGCACCCACAGCTGGGGGCGGGGGTCGCCGCAGAGCGACCGCAGCCAGCGGACGAGGGGGCCGCGGGCGTTGTGGTAGCCGTGCCAGACCTCCCGCAGCACGGCGGTGGGCAGGGCGTCGCCCTGGAAGCTGATGGCCCGCACCGGTACCCGGGCGTCGCCGAGGTCCAGTTCGGCGTCCTCCACGACGGCCCGGGCGGCGGCCGGCCGGACCTCGGCGTGGGTGCCGAACAGCCGTCGGCCCCCGGACGCCTCCGGGTCGAGGGTGGCCGCCATCTCCGCGGCGAGCCGCTCACCGGCCTCGGCGGTCAGACTGTGGGCGGAACCGTTGAACACCGCGACGGCGATGCGGAACGCGGCGGTGCTGAGGGAGGGCAGGGCCTCGGGCAGCGTGCCGGGGTTGTCCGCCCCGGCGAACCAGGTACGCGCCTGCGCCCGGACGAAGGTGGCGCAGTCGTCGAGCAGTTGGCGGTGTGTCAGCTCACCGCGCAGGCACCGGGCGAGGTGGTCGGCGAGGCGGGCCGCCTCCGCGGGCCGCAGTTCGGCCAGGCCGAGGGCCTCTCTGACGTCCGGCCCGGCGGCCAGCTCCAGGGCCTTGCCGAGGGCCTCCGGGGGCTCGCTCTTCAGCAGGACCCTCAGGTGCCGCAGCAGGACCTGTTCCGCGGGCGGCGGCGGGCAGTACACGCCGTAGCGGCCCCGGAGCATGCGGTCCGCCAGGTCTCCGCTCTCCACCAGCACGATGCCGTAGGCGCCCGCCTCGGCGAGCTTGCCCCGGAGGCGGTCCAGATGGAGTTCGGTGAGGACGGCGCCCGGGGGCCGGGAGCGGGCGCCGGCCCCCGGGCCGCGGGCCCCGTCCCGCTCCGGGGTGGCTCCCTCGGCGCCCTCGGCCTCCGGCATGATCTCCAGCAGATGGCCGTGGCCCCCGGTCACCTCCTCGATCTCGCGGACCCTGCCGCCGGGGTCCAGCCGGATCACGCGGTTGCCGGTCACCTCGGCGAGCAGGGAGAGTGCCGTGGCCGTACGGCCGCTGCCGCACTCCCCGCACAGCACCAGCAGGGCGCGCTCCCGCAGACGGCGCTTCATCCGCTGGTAGCCGGAGGTCTCGCAGTAGACACCGGCGAGGCGGTCCAGCTCCTCGGTGTGGACGGGCCCCTGGAGTACGGCCGGGCCGCCGCCGGACGACTGGCTGATGAAGTAGTTGCCCTCGAAGTACTGGCCGTCGGTGGCGAAGCTGACGCTCCGGCCCGCCCGCCCGGCCGCGAAGGTGCGGCGCGCCGCGTGCGCCGTACCGGAGCCGCCGGTGCCGCCCGGACTGCCGAGCGGGTCGCGCGCCGCCTGGTCGAAGCGCCGGTCCTCGGACCGCTCCGGGCCGTCCTCGGGGGTCCGGTTCTCCTCCGGCGCCTCCCCGGGGGACTCCGGCCGGGAGGTGCCCCGCGGGGCGTCGCGGGGGCCCTCCCGGGCCGGGGCGTCTCCGGCCGGGGCGTCCCGGACGGGGGCCGCGTCCTGGTCGCTCATGCGCCGTCACCATGGTTCGGCGCGGCGTCGGTCCCGTGGCCCTGGGCCGCGCCCCCGGCGGCTTCCCTGCGGATGCCGGTGAACCCCCCGTTGATCACGTTCTTCTCGAAGTACTGGAGATCGCCGTGGGCCGTGATCCGCCTGCCGCCGGGTATGCCGCCCTCGGGCTCCGGCGGGCCGCCGTCGCCGCCACCGCCACCGCCGGCCTCGTCGCCGCCCCGCGCCGGCCCGTCCCCGGTGGGCGGTTGCGGCGGGGGCCCGGGCGGCCGCGGGATCCCGGGCGCGGGCGACCGCGGGATGTGGAACCAGGCGGTCTCGTCGGTCTCCTTGGACCGCACCCGGGCGCTGCGGTAGTGCTCGGGCTCCACGTACCGTCCGCCCTCGGCCACCACGTTCTCGTACAGCCAGTCGGAGACGACCAGCAGCAGATCCGCACCGGGGGTGCCGGCCATGATGTCCTTGGCCACCGGGCTGTCGCAGAGCCGGCAGGCGAGGTCCACGGCCCGGCCCACCAGCCCCCTTCCGTCGTTCATCACCGGTCCGGCGTTCATCCCGACCCGCAGCCGCAGCCGCTCCGCGCTGCCCGCGTTGTGCTCGCGCAGGCACTGGTAGAGGGTGTCCGCCCAGCGCCCGACCATGAGCGACGGCGGGACCGCCGGGTCGAGCGCGGTGAGGATGCCGTCGCCCCGGTCCTCCTGGTGGAGCCGCCCGGGTTCGATGTCCACCGAGGCGTACGCCTCGGCGAACGCGGCGTACATCCCGTCGCGCATCCGTCTCTTCGCGTGCATCCCGAGCTTGCCCGAGCCGCAGGCGTCGCCGAAGACGACGAGCCTGTTGACCGCTCCCGCAGTGTTCACCCGATCCCCCTGTGCTGTGGTGCCGCGTACCAACGTGGCCGTGAACCGCGCACGGCGATGTAGCCGTTTACACAGTCGGCGCGGAAAACTCCGGCCGCGCTCCCGGCCGCGCTCCGTTCCGCGCCCGCTCCGGCCCGCCGTGCGCCGGTGACGGCGGCCGCCGGTCCGTACGGGCCGGCCCCGGCCGGGGCGCGCCTGCTACGGGGACGCGGATCGCACCCTCGCCGCCCCGGGGCACGGCCTCGCCGCTCATGCCCCGGACGGGGCGGCTCCCCGGGGGAGGCGGCACGGCCCGGCCGAGCGCGGTGGGAACCACCGGCGGATAACGGAATGAATAAATCCGCTCGAACGCATTCACTTTCGGCCCCCCGTGCGCAACCTTCCGACCGCCGACGGCCACGGCCCTCGCGGTGTGGCCACTCTCAGCAGCACGCGGGTTGCCCAACAAGGAAGTTGAGGATTCCTCACCCGATGGAGTGAAAATCCGGGCAGAACTCCCAACTCCGACCGTCCCAGCCGCTAGGTGCGGCGCCTGGCGAACCCCGGCAATCCCGTGGGATCCCGTCACCCGACACCGCGGCCTTCCGCCGGTCGAACGCCCGGTCGCATTCCCGCCAGCGGCACCCGCCCGGGTCGGCAAAGCTCGTCGGCATGAACCGACTTGAGGGAAAAGCGGCCGTGATCACGGGCGGAAGCCGGGGCATCGGTGCCGCTGTGGCGCTACGGCTCGCCGAAGAAGGCGCCGATGTCCTACTGACCTACGAGAACAGCGCGGAACGTGCCGCCGAGGTGGTGGAGCGGATCAAGGCCGTGGGCCGCCGGGCCGTCGCCGTCCGAGCCGACAGCGCGGTCCCCGAGGCGCTCACCGCCGTGGTGGACGAGGCCGCCGCGACGTTCGGCAGACTCGACATCCTGGTCAACAACGCCGCCGTCTTCCTCGTTGCCCCGCTGGAGGAACTGGTGGCGGCCGAGATCGACCGCACGCTGGCGGTGAACGTCCGCGCCCCGTTCGCGGCATCCCGGGCGGCGGTGCGGCACATGGACCGGGGCGGCCGCATCATCAGCATCGGCAGCAACATCGCCGACCGCGCGGTCTTCCCCGGATTGGCGTTGTACTCGATGAGCAAGACCGCGCTGGTCGGGATGACCAAAGGCCTGGCCCGAGAGCTCGGCCCGCGCGGAATCACCGTCAATCTGGTGCACCCCGGCCCCACCGACACGGACACCAACCCGGCCGACGGGCCGAACTCCGGGACGATCGCCGGCTTCACCGCTCTGGGCCGCTACGCGGAAGCGGCCGAGATCGCGGCCACCGTCGCCCACCTCGCAAGTCCGGACGGTGCGTACATCACCGGAGCCTCGATCCACGTCGACGGCGGCTTCACCGCTTGACCCGCGAGCTTCCGCAGCCGGGCCGGGGCATCGCGGCGCCGGCGGGCCGGACCGACGGGCGGGCGCCCCGAGAACACGCCGCTCCTCCGCCGTCGCGGCCGTGGAACGACGGTGGGCGCCCCGGGCCAACCCGGGGCGCCCACCGAACGGTTCAGGTGTTCAGTCCGCCCAGGGGATCTGCGGTGAGCGGTAGTAGTCGATGCCCAGGGCGTCCCAGCGGGGGCCGTGGGTGGCGATCCGCTGCCGGTAGTCCGCCCAGTCGTGGGTGGCGGCCGGGGACCAGCCCAGCTCCGCGATGCCCGGGAGGCGGGGGAAGGCCATGAACTCGATGTTGTCGTTGGTCTCCAGCGTCTCGGACCACATCGGCGCCTCGACGCCCAGGATCTTGTCCTCCGCCACGCCCTGGAGGTAGCTGCCCGGGTCCCAGTCGTAGGACTGCTGCGCCTCGACGTAGCCGGCCCAGCTCAGGCCGAGCGGGGTGTTCTCGTCGTACTTCATGTCGAGGTAGGCGCGGTTGGCGGGCGAGAGGATCATGCGGGTGCCGTTGTTGGCGGCGTCCGCGACCTCCTGCTCGGTGCCGGTCGTGCCCCAGTACTGGGCGACGGCGCCCTCGACGGGCTTCGCGCCGGTGATCTGGTGCCAGCCGACGACGGTCTTGCCGTAGCGGCCGACGATCTCCTGCGCGCGGTCCATGAAGGCCACGTAGTCCTCGTGCGGGGTGGAGTGGGCCTCGTCGCCGCCGATGTGGAGGTAGCGGCCGGGCGTCAGCTCGGCGAGCTCGCGGACCACGTCGTCGACGAAGTCGTAGGTGATCTCCTTGTCCACGCAGAGCGAGCTGAAGCCGACCTCGATGCCGGTGTAGAGCGGCGGGGCGACGCCGTCGCAGTTCAGCTCCGCGTAGGAGGCCAGGGCGGCGTTGGTGTGGCCCGGCATGTCGATCTCCGGCACGACCTCCAGGTAGCGCTCGGCCGCGTAGGCGAGGATCTCCCGGTAGTCGTCCTTGGTGTAGTAGCCGCCGGTGCCGCCGCCGACCTCCGTGGTGCCGCCGTACGTGGCGAGCCGGGGCCAGGAGTCGATCGCGATCCGCCAGCCCTGGTCGTCGGAGAGGTGCAGATGCAGCTTGTTGATCTTGTAGAGCGCCATCTGGTCGATGTAGCGCTTGACCTGCTCGACGGTGAAGAAGTGCCGGGAGACGTCCAGCATCGCCCCGCGGTACGCGAAGCGCGGCGCGTCGGTGACGGTGCCGCCGGGGACGGTCCACGGGCCGGCCTGGCGGCTGTCCGCCTCCACCCGCTCGGGCAGCAGCTGACGGAGCGTCTGCACGCCCCGGAAGAGGCCCGCGTGGCGCGGGGCGGTGATGGTGACGCCGCCGGGCGAGGAGCGCAGCCGGTAGCTCTCGGCGGCCGCGCCCTTCTCCTCCGCGCCGTCCCGGGCCTGCTTTCCGGCTCCGCCCGCGGAGCCGAGCCGCAGCTGGATACCGCCGCGGCCGGGGCGGGTGGTGACCGGCAGCTTGTAGCCGGTGGAGGGGCGCAGCACCGAGGCGAGCTGCTCGCCGATCCGCCGGCCCTCGCGCGAACGGTCCACGCGGATCAGGGTCTTGGGGCCGATCCGGTACGGCTTGCCGCCGGCCCGCACGGAGGCGGGGGCGGGCACGAGCCGGTCGAAGCCGGCGGCCGGGGCGGCCCCGGTGGAGCGTTCCGGGGCGGCCGAGGCGGTTCCGGAGGCCGCGGCTCCGCCGGTGACGACGAGCAGTAACGCGCAGAAGACTCTCGCGATGCTTCGGGGTTGTTTGCTGGGTGCGCCAGTTCGTCGCACGACGATCCCTTTCGACGGTGTCTGTCCGTGTGGGTGGAGCGACCGACGGGTCCCATGAGACCGGCGCACTTGAGCCGGGTCAAGGGTGTAGACCAATTTAGGTGTAGACCAATTCACCGCCCCCGGGCCCCGGCCCGCCCCGGCGCGGCCCCGCCGCCGCGGTCCCGGCCCCGCGGGCTCCGTACTCCCCGAAGGGCGGGAGGACAACGGCCCGGGAGAGCGGCGCCGAGCGGAACCACCGCCTCCCGCCCGCCGTTTGACAGAATCCGCCCATGGCGGAAATCACCCAGCAGGACGGCACCTGGACCTTCGACGGCGAGACCGTCCGCATCGTGCCCGGTCACGACAAGAGCGTGAGCCTTCTGCGCCGGACCCTCGGCGAACTGGCCGTCCCCCTCGCGGCCGTGGCCGGGGTCTCCCACGAACCGGGGCGCAAGGGCGGCCGGCTGCGACTGCGTCTCCGCCACGGCGCCGATCCGCTGCTCCAGGTCACCGGCGGCAAGCTGGACGGCGCCAACGACCCCTACCGGCTGGCCGTGGAGTCCGGGCGCGCCGACCTCGCCGGGTACTTCGTCGACGAGGTGCGGAACGCCCTCCTCCTGGACCAGGTGCCCTCCGGCCCCACCGACCGGTATCTGCTGCCGGGCCCGTCCGTGCCGCTGTCGGCGAGCGCCGGGGACGGCACGGCCTCCTTCGACGGCGAACAGGTCCGGCTGGAGTGGAACTGGAAGACGGACGAGTCGAAGAAGTCCGGCGGGCCCCGGGCGATCGCACTGCGCGACGTGGAGGCGGTGGAGTGGTCACCGTCGGCCGGGCTCGAGAACGGCTACCTCCGCTTCCTGCCGAAGGGCTCGGGCGCCGTGGCGGGCGGCAGCCGCATGCCGGCCAAGCACGACCCGTACGCCGTCGATCTGTACGGCTTCCGCAAGGACCCCCTGATGGCCCTGGTCGCCGCGGCCGTCGCCGCCCGGCTGCCCCATCCGGCCGCCCCCGCCGCCGGGCCGGGCGGGACCGGCGGCGGAGCCGGAGGCTCCACCCCGCCCTCCGTGGCCCTGGCCAAGACACCGGGCTCCGTCCCGGCCCCCCGGGACCCGGGCGGCGAGGACCACGACGCGCTGCTGCGGCGCCTGCGCGAGCTGGGCGAGCTGCACCAGGCGGGAGTCCTCACCGACGAGGAGTTCACCGCCGCCAAGAAGGCGGTACTCGGCCGCTTCTAGCCGCCACCCCCACCGCTTCCCCACCACTTCCCTCCACTCCTGCCCGATTCCGGGCAGATTTCTTGCACAACCGGGGCGTCCAGCGCCACTATCAGACGCATGCTCGAACGCCCCGCGTCCCACGACGACCTGGTCGACCACCTGGTCCGCTCCACGCCGCTCCAGCGCGGCGAAGCGGTCCGGGTGGTGCTGGACGTACTGGCGTACTTCGACGAGACGGTCGAGGACTTCGTCCGCCGCCGCCACCGCGAACTGCGGTCCGCCGGGCTGGCCAACGCGGAGATCTACGACCGGATCGCGGCGGAACTGCCGCACCGCGCGGTGGCGCCCCCCGAGCTCTCCCTGAGGCAGCTGCGCCGCATGATCTACGGCTGACGGCGCCACCGGAGCGGGAGCCGCCGGGCGCACGCGCGCGACGGAACCCGGCGGAACGGGGCGGACGGAGCGGGGCGGACGGGGCAGGCGGAGCACAGCGGAGCCCGCGAGCAGAGGCAGAGCAGAGCAGCACGCAGAGACGCACCGAGCACGACAACGAACGAGGGTCTGGGGTACAGCCATGTGTGGAATCGTCGGGTACATCGGCAGAAGAGACGTCGCCCCGCTGCTGCTGGAAGGGCTGCAGCGGCTGGAGTACCGCGGCTACGACTCGGCCGGCATCGCCATCGGCGCCGGGAGCGGAAAGGGCACGAAGGGCGCGAAGGGCACGCAGGGCGGCGCGCTGAGGACCGCCAAGGCCAAGGGCCGGGTACGGGACCTGGAGGCCCGCCTCCCCAAGCGCTTCGCCGGCACCACCGGCATCGCCCACACCCGCTGGGCCACCCACGGCGCCCCGAACGACGAGAACGCGCACCCCCACCTGGATGCCGGCGGCCAGGTCGCCGTCGTCCACAACGGCATCATCGACAACGCCTCCGACCTGCGCGCCAAACTCCTCGCCGACGGCGTCGAGTTCCGTTCCGAGACCGACTCCGAGGTCCTCGCCCACCTCATCGGCCGCGACGCCTCCGAGACCCTGGAGGAGAAGGTCCGCGGCGCCCTCCGGATGATCGACGGCACCTACGGCATCGCCGTGCTGCACGCCGGTTTCCCGGACCGGATCGTCGTCGCCCGCAACGGCTCGCCCGTGGTCCTCGGCATCGGCGAGAAGGAGATGTTCGTCTCCTCGGACGTGGCCGCGCTGGTCAGCCACACCCGCCAGGTCGTCACCCTCGACGACGGCGAGATGGCCACCCTCAAGGCCGACGACTACCGCACCTACACCACCGAGGGCAGCCGCACCTCCGCCTCCCCGACCACCGTGGAGTGGGAGGCCGAGTCGTACGACATGGGCGGCCACGACACCTACATGCACAAGGAGATCTGCGAGCAGGCCGACGCCGTCGACCGAGTGCTGCGCGGCCGGATCGACGACCGCTTCTCCACCGTCCACCTGGGCGGGCTCAACCTCGACGCCCGCGAGGCCCGCGCCGTCCGCCGGGTCAAGATCCTCGGCTGCGGCTCGGCGTACCACGCGGGGCAGATCGGCGCCCAGATGATCGAGGAGCTGGCCCGCGTCCCGGCTGACGCCGAGCCGGCCAGCGAGTTCCGCTACCGCAACGCCGTGGTCGACCCGGACACCCTCTACATCGCCGTCAGCCAGTCCGGCGAGACCTACGACACCCTCGCCGCCGTGCAGGAGCTGAAGCGCAAGGGCGCCAGGGTGCTCGGTGTCGTCAACGTCGTCGGCAGCGCCATCGCCCGGGAGACGGACGGCGGCGTCTACGTCCACGCCGGCCCGGAGGTCTGCGTCGTCTCCACCAAGTGCTTCACCAACACCGCCGTGGCCTTCGCCCTGCTCGCCCTCCACCTCGGCCGCATCCGCGACCTCTCCGTCGCCGACGGCAAGCGAATCATCGCGGGGCTGCGCCGCCTCCCGGAGCAGATCGCCGCGATCCTGCGCGACGAGGAGCGGATCGCGGAACTGGCCGCGGAGTACGCGAACGCGAAGAGCATGATGTTCGTCGGCCGGGTGCGGGGCTTCCCGGTGGCCCGCGAGGCCTCCCTGAAGCTCAAGGAGGTCAGCTACGTCCACGCCGAGGCGTACCCGGCGTCCGAGCTCAAGCACGGCCCGCTGGCCCTGATCGAACCGGCCGTGCCGACCGTCGCCGTCGTCCCGGACGACGACCTGCTGGAGAAGAACCGCGCCACGCTGGAGGAGATCAAGGCCCGCAGCGGCCGCATCCTGGCGGTGGCGCACCGGGAGCAGGAGAAGGCCGACCACACGATCGTGGTGCCGAAGAACGAGGACGAGCTGGACCCCGTTCTGATGGGCATCCCACTCCAGCTGCTAGCCTACCACTCGGCGCTGGCCCTGGGCCGGGACATCGACAAGCCGCGCAACCTGGCCAAGTCCGTGACGGTGGAGTGAGGTTGTCCTGCTCCGGGGCCGCGCCCGGGGCCTTCCGCCGGATCGTGTGACGCTTGGCCTCCCCGGTCGTGGGGCCGGGGGGTGAGAGGGGCGGCCCGGCACTCGCGCGACGGGTGCCGCCGGCGCCCCACCCGCCAGTCGCCGGTCCGCAGGGCCGGAGGGCCGCAGGGCCGGAGGGCCGCCCGGCGGAGACCGGGGAATCACCGGCAGGCGGTCGGCGGACGTGCCACAGTGGTCGTCGGCCGACCCGGTCGCCAGGGAGAGCACCGGGTCCTTGGGGGGGACACATGGCTGCAGAGGCACACACGTCCGCAGGACGCCCGGTCCGCGATCTGGTCCGCGAGGTCATCACCGAACTCGCGCCGGAGGAACTCCCGTTACTGGAAGGGCTCCTGGAACTGGACGATGCCGCCGCCGTCCGCCGCCTGAGCGGTCACGGGCAGCGGCGGGAGCCGCTGGGCTTCGGCGTCGGCGAGATCGCCGTGCTGGTCACCCCGGTTGTCTGGCTGGCCCTGGACCAGGCGGCCCGGCGTATCGGCGACATCGCCCTGGAGCGCGCGTCGAGAGCGTCGGCCGGTGCGCTGCGCCGGCTGTTCCGCAGAAACCCTCCGGCGGTCGTGGTACCACCGCTCACCCGCGAACAGCTCACCGAGGTGAAGCGGCAGGTGCTGGAGACCGCCGAGCAGCGCGGTCTCACCGCCCCGCAGGCCTCGGAGATCGCCAATGCGGTCGTGGCCGGGCTGGTCCTCGCCGACCCGCCTCCCCCGGACGGGGGCGATCCGGGCTCGCCCGCCGCAGCCGGTCCCACGCCGGAGGGCTAGCACGCCATGGGCGTGACGGCCGCTCGGTCCCGGATCGACGAACGGGCGATGGGCGCCGGGACCACGGTGCGCTTCGCCCTGCTGGTGGTCCTGCTGCTCGCCGCGGGCGGGGCGATGATGCTGCCCGTCGTCAACTCCCTGCGCCACACGGATGCGATCGACTGCACCCTCGCGGCAGGGATCGATCCGGACCGTAACGGGGACATGGCCTCGGTGGCCAACGCCCTGAGCCAGGCCGTGGCCCACCGGGCCTGTATGGAGGAGCACGCGCCACCGCCCGCGCCGTGGCTCCTCTACGGCTGGCCGGTCCTGCTGCTGGTCACCGCCGCGCTGCTGTTCGTCCTGCTGCCCGTTTGGAAGGCCCGGCGCCGGCGTGCCGTTCCGCTGGAATCGGTGGATCCGGACGGTGACATCCGTGCGCTGCTGGTCGGCTTGGCGGCGACCGCCGGTCTGGCCCGGGTCCCCCGGGTGATCGTGGACCGGGCCTCGGTGGCCACGGGGGCCGTGGTCTTCGGCCGCAACCGCCGGCCGACCGTGTGCCTGTCCGGTGGTCTGCTCGCCTGCCGACGCCGTGACCCGGAGCGCTTCCGGGCCGTCCTGCTGCACGAGTTCGCCCACATCGCGAACCGGGACATCACCGTCACCTACGGCACGGTCGCCGTCTGGCGCGTGTTCCTCGCACTGGTCCTCCTGCCCTATCTCCTCTGGTCGGGCAGGCGGGTCCACGGCTTCCTCACCTGGTGGGGCGAGCCCAGCGACCTCCCGTCGCTCACCCGCGGCCTGCTGCTGCCCGCTCTCACCGCCGCCCTCGTCTTCCTCGCGCGGTCGGACGTGCTGCGCGGCCGGGAGGTCTACGCGGATCTCGCGGCGGTGCGCTGGGGCGCGGACCCGCACAAGTGGGACGTCCCGGAGCCGACCGCGGCGGGCGGCCGGCTCCGGAGCGCGCTCGGCCCGCTACGGGAGTTCCGGGGCACGCACCCGCGCTGGGACGAACGCCGGGGCGCACTGGCGGATCCGGCGCCGCTCTTCGGGGCCCGCGCCCTGCCGATGTTCCTGACCGGGGCCGCGGCAGCGATGCTCACCACCCATCTGCTGACGTATCTGTGGGCCTACAACCTGTACAGCCTGTGGCGGGTCCAGTTGGTCTCCCTGGCCCCGGCCGCCCTGGTCGCCGGGGTGATCGGGACCGCGCTGTGGCGGTCGGTGGCCTACGCGGTCCTCACGGGCGACCGGCCCCCCTCGGGAGTGCGGGCGGGCCTGTGGCTCGGTGCCGGACTCGGTGCCGGCGGGCTGTTCACCGGATACGGGGTGAGCGACGCCCAGTGGATTCCGCCACGGCCCGCGGTCCTGCTTCTCGTCGTGTGCGCCGGGGTCGCGTTCGCCGGGTGGGTCACCCAGTGCGCCCGGCTGTGGGCCGCTACCTGGCGCGGTCGCTCCCTCCGGCCGCCGCTGCTGGCCGGTCTGGGGGCCGCCGCACTGGTGCTGTCCGCGTGGTTCGCCTGGTGGACCATGCACGGAACGTCCTGGGCGGCCGGGGCGTCGTACAGCGACAGCGCCCTGCGGCAGGGCGTGTTGAACGTGTTCCCCGGTTCCGGCGGTGCCGGTGCCACCGGGGGCGCGGAGACGGCAGGTTCGGCCGTCGTGTCCACCCTGGCGGCCGCCTGGCCGATTCTGGGCGGCTTCGTCGCCTATCCGCTGATTCCCGCCGCGTTGGCCGCCCTGTGGGTGGTACCGCTGACGGCCTGGTCGCTCGGCCGGACCCCGGGCACCCCCCGCTGGGTGACGAACGCCCTGCCGGGCGGGGACAGCCCGCCAGTGGCGACGGGGGAGCCGCTGCCGCCTCTGCGCCGGGTCCTGGGACCCGGGCTGCTCGGCGGGGCCGCGGCCTGGCTCGCCGTCGCGGGTGCGCAGGCCCTGCTGCCCGCACGGCCGGCCGGTCCGCGGGACGGGGCCGGCCTGCACGAAGCACACTATCTGGCATGGCTGTTCGCCGCCCTGTTGGTGCCGGCAGCGGTGGCCGCTTCCGTCGCGGCGACGCGGTCGGGGCGGGGACGCCGGCTGGTCGCCGCCCTGGTCGCGGCGGAGTCCTCGGCCCTGCTCGGGCTCATGGGAATGGCTCTGCTCGTCTCGTCGGACGGCTGCGTCGGGCCGTTGAACACCCTGGCGAGCGACTGCTCCTGGCGTCCGGTCTGGGACACCATGGCGTGGACGCTGCCCCGGCTGGTCAATGGCGTCCTCGCGCTCGCCGCGATCAGCGCGCTCCTGGCGGCCGCGGCGGGATCACTCCTCCGGCGCGTGCGGCCGGGAGTGACGCGGCCGGCGGAGGACGCAGCGGGCGACGAGCCCGCACCGCGCGGCGGCCGGGCGGCCGGTGCCCGCCGCCTCGGAGGCCGCCTGGCAGCCGCCACGGCCGTGGCGGCGGCGGTGGCGGTCGCCGTGGTGGAGCCCGTCTCCCTGGCGGCGTTCCACACCATGGTCCCCGACGCGGCCACGACTCAGCAGGTCGCCCGGCGATGGACGCAGGCCGCGGCCCCCGCCGTGTCCGCCGGCACCAGGGCACGGCAGGTCCATGCCTGGCACCGGCTGGGCGGCCGCTTTCTGCTGGAACACGCCGAGGCCAACGACGACTACCTGCGCACGGTCCTGCGCACGGCCGTGGACACCGAGAACGTCCGGCTGCCCTACCTGGCCCGCCTCCGGCCCATCTGCGCCGACTACGGCAGGATCGCCGGCTGGGTGAACGGCGCCTACTTCCGCGCGCCCGACCGCGAGGCGCAGACCGCCTGGCACACCCTCGGCCTCAGGGCGCAGAAGGGCAGCGCCGACTGCGAACAGGCACTGCGGCAGCAGGACATCACCCTGTTCGTCGAGGCGATGCGGGAACTGCTCGCGGCCGGGGACAGCGCCGGAAGGGCGGCGGGGAGGGTAGAAGCAGTGCTGCGCGAAGCGGGTTACGAGGACTACTTGCGATTCACGCGGAAGGCGCGCGAACCGGCTCGGTGAGCTGCCACTCCGGAGCCGTCCCACCCGCCGGCCGGGGCGGGCGCCCGGCGGTCCGGCCCACGCGGGCCCGGAGAACGCCGGGGAGACGGGGGCCGGCCCCCGCGCGTGCCACCATACGCGCGGGAGGCGGTCTCCCCCGGGGGCCCGCGCTGCCCTGCGCGCCGGCCCGGATGCCGTCCGCCGGTGACCGTCACGTCCGGACGGCGGCACCACTCCTCAGGTCAAGTACCCGCCACCTGGGCGCGTTTCACCCGTACGCATGAGTAGTTTCCGCACGTCCGGGCGGTGCGCGGCGGCGCGGGCCGGCGGTTCCGCAGGGCCGGCCCCCCGCTCCGGGCGGCCCCGGGGGGCGGTGACGCGATCCGGCCGCGGCGACGGCGGCACTCGAGGCGTGAAAGGGGCGCTGGGAGGCAGAGGGGCGCAGCGGGGTTTCGGACACCTCCGTCGCCCGGCGCGTCCGGGCCGGCACCGTCGGTGCGCCACCCCGGACCGGCGTACTCCGCGCCGGTCCGCGCCCCCGCCCGGGGCACGGCGGCCCGGCGGCTCGGGGGCGGCTCAGGGCACGGCGACGACCGGGCGCCGGGCGCGGCGCGTCAGCCGTCCGGCGACCGAGCCGAAGATCCGGCCGGCCAGCCCGTGGGTGGAGCCCACGACGATGGCGTCGGCCGCGTACTCCCGGCCGACCTCCTCCAGTTCGTGGCAGATGTCCCCGCCCCGTTCGACCAGGATCCACGGCACCTCGGCGAGATGGTCCGCGCAGGCCAGCTCCAGTCCGAGCACCTCGGTGCGGTGGTCCGGCACATCGACGAAGACCGGGGGTTCGCAGCCCGCCCAGACCGTGGTGGGCAGCCGGTTGGCCACATGGACGATGATCAGGCCGCTGCCAGTGCGCCGGGCCATGCCGATGGCGTAGGCCAGGGCCCGCTCGCTGGAGGTGGAGCCGTCGAAACCGACGACGACACCGTGCCGGAAGGCGGGATCGCAGGACTGGCGCGTCTCGTCCGCCGCTTCCAGGTCCGCCAGGGGATCGGCGACCTGCTTGCGGTCGGCGGGTTCGGGGATCTCGTGACCGGCCATCGGTATCTCGGCGAAGAATGTCCTCTGCGGAGGGAACGGCGGTTGGCGGCCGAGCGGTCGCGGGGGCGGATAGTCCGGGAATCTACTTCCCAAGCCCTTGCCCCAAGGGTACGGCGAGTTCCCCCGCCTGCCCAGGCTCCGCCACCGGGCGGCCCGGGACCGGCAACCGGCGCAGCCGCTGGTGCGGCTTTCCGGGAGCATGCCCGAGCGGGGCCCTCAACGCAATGCCTGCTGGTCGGCGGCGTGCCCCGGCTTGCCGGCCCGGGGCCGGCCGGGGTCCGGGGACGGCCCGGCGGACGGGCGCGGTGGGCGGGGTGGCCGGCTCCGCGGCGGACTCCGGGCGGCGCGGGGCCGGGACGCCGGGAGGGCGGCGGGCGGAGGGCCGGCGCCGCACGGCGAGGGGGCGCACGGCGGGCGCACACGCGCGTGGGTGGCGCGCTGCGTACAACAGCCTGACTCGAACTGTTGATCCCACTTCTTTTCGGCCAACTTGGCGCCGCAGTACATCCTTTGCCGACCCCTGCCCCCAACCCCCTTCCCACCTGCGAAGAAAGAGCCGCGAACGGCTCTCGCTCCCTACGGGGGCGGCTTCTTGGCCACAGTGCCCACTTCCCACCGGAGCCATCGAGTGCGACGCTTCGTGATCGAATGCTTTACGCCAAGTTGCCATGTCGACTTAGCGGTGGGTGGTGAACTTGTCTCGCCGACCACATGGGACACAGTAGATTCGATCTTGGCCATTCACGGCGGGGGACTCGTGCAGGACCGAGGGGAAACGTGCAGGTTCGACACTATCGAGGAGCCGCGACCACCGAGGGGGGCTTAGTTCCATGAGCCAGGACTCCACGACCGTACCGGAGGCCGCCCGGAAGCTTTCCGGCCGCCGCCGCCGGGAGATCGTCGCAGTGCTGCTCTTCAGCGGCGGCCCCATATTCGAGAGCTCCATCCCGCTTTCCGTATTCGGAATCGACCGCCAGGACGCCGGCGTTCCCCGCTACCGGCTTCTGGTGTGCGCCGGTGAAGAGGCCCCGCTGCGGACGACCGGCGGACTCGAACTGACCGCGCCGTACGGCCTGGAGGCGCTCGCGCGCGCCGGGACCGTCGTCGTGCCGGCCTGGCGGTCCATCACATCGCCGCCGCCGCAGGAGGCGCTGCAGGCGCTGCGCAGGGCCCATGAGGAGGGCGCCCGGATCGTCGGGCTGTGCACGGGCGCCTTCGTGCTGGCCGCGGCCGGTCTGCTCGACAGCCGGCCCGCGACGACGCACTGGATGTACGCGCCGACGCTCGCCAAGCGGTATCCGTCGGTCCATGTGGACCCGCGGGAACTGTTCGTCGACGACGGCGACGTCCTGACCTCCGCCGGAACGGCGGCGGGCATCGACCTCTGTCTGCACATCGTGCGGACCGACCACGGGGCCGAGGCCGCCGGAGCGCTCGCGAGGCGCCTGGTGGTACCGCCCCGGCGCACCGGCGGGCAGGAGCGCTATCTCGACAGGTCTTTACCCGAGGAGATCGGCGCCGACCCGCTCGCGGAGGTCGTCGCCTGGGCGCTGGAGCATCTCCACGAGCAGTTCGACGTGGAGACCCTCGCCGCGCGCGCCTACATGAGCCGGCGGACGTTCGACCGGCGGTTCCGGTCGCTCACCGGGAGCGCCCCGCTGCAGTGGCTGATCACGCAGCGGGTGCTCCAGGCGCAGCGGCTCCTGGAGACCTCCGACTACTCCGTGGACGAGGTGGCGGGCCGGTGCGGCTTCCGCTCACCGGTCGCGCTGCGCGGGCACTTCCGCCGCCAGCTCGGCTCCTCCCCCGCGGCGTACCGGGCGGCCTACCGGGCCCGCCGGCCCCAGAGCGGCACCGAGCGGGCGGAGCGCCCCGACCGGACCGAGCGCCCGGAGCGCCCGGACCGACCCGACCGCCCGGAGCGGATGGAGCGCCCCGACCGGCACGACCGGCCGGCCGGCGGCGATCCGCGTGCGGACGGCCCCGCGGCCGCCGCCGCCTCGCTGGCGGCCCTGCGCCGCGCGAACGCCGCGCAGCACGGCGGTCACGGGGCGCCGGCCGGGGAGCCGTCCCTGCCGGAGGCGGAGACGTACGCCGGGCGGTTCGCGGAGCACGGCGGCCGGGCGGTGGGGCGGTCCTCCGTGCCCGGTCAGCGCGACCGCCCCGTAGGGTGAGGCGCATGAACGACCGCATGGTATGGATCGACTGCGAGATGACCGGCCTCTCGCTGGCCGACGACGCTCTGATCGAGGTGGCCGCGCTGGTCACCGACTCCGAGCTGAACGTGCTGGGCGAGGGGGTGGACATCGTGATCCGTCCGCCGGCGGAGGCGCTGACCACCATGCCGGAGGTGGTGCGCGAGATGCACACCTCCTCCGGCCTGCTCGCCGAGCTCGACGGCGGGACGACCCTGGAAGAGGCCCAGCGGCAGGTGCTCCGCTACGTCCGCGAGCACGTACCGGAGCGCGGCCGGGCCCCGCTGTGCGGCAACTCCGTCGGCACCGACCGGGGCTTCCTCTCCCGGGACATGCCGGACCTGGAGAGCTATCTCCACTACCGGATCGTGGATGTGTCCTCGGTGAAGGAGCTGGCCCGGCGCTGGTTCCCCCGGGCGTACTTCAACAGCCCGGAGAAGAGCGGCAACCACCGGGCGCTGGCGGACATCCGGGAGAGCATCGCCGAGCTCCGCTACTACCGGGAGGCGGTCTTCGTGCCCTCGCCGGGCCCGGACTCGCCGACCGCCAAGGCCATCGCGGCGAAGCACCGGCTGCCCGCGGGCTGAGCCCGTCCGCGGGAGCCACCGGGGCCGGAGGCTCCCGCGGAAAGCCTGGCGCGACGGCCCCTGCGGAACGTGTACACTTTTTCTCGGCCGGTGCACAGCCGGTCGTGGTGGGTATAGCTCAGCTGGTAGAGCACCTGGTTGTGGTCCAGGATGTCGCGGGTTCGAGTCCCGTTACTCACCCTGAATGATCAAGGCCCGGTCTGCGGAAGCAGGCCGGGCCTTCGTCATGCCCGCGCCCGCGGGGAGGCGGGCGGGAAACACTCCGGCCGCCCGGACCGCCGCTCCCGCGGACGGACTCCTCCGCCGACGGCCGTCACGGAGCCGGAACGGCCCGAATCTGGGAGCGCTCCCACACGCAAAGCGGCCGCCAAGGACCGGGACAACCTCCAACTACCCGCCGCTTAACAGGCAGTTAAAGGAAAGATCCGTCCGTTCTCTTGTTGATCCCTGGAGGGCGGGTCTAGGGTCTGACTCAGTAAATGGGAGCGCTTCCACAGTCTTGGGAGGGCGTCACCCGACGCGACCGATGACCACGGAGCCCTCCCCGGCACCCCCGCCCCCGTCCCGCCCGCCACGGATGCCCCCCACCTCCGCGGCGGAAGCGGACACCCCCACCCCGGCCGCCGGCCGCACCGCGAGCGAGCGGGCACCACCCCCCGCCGCCGCCCGCGCCCTGCCCGGCTCCGCCTCTGAAGAGCGCCATCCGCCGTCCCGCACCCGCACGGACGGCTCCGTTTCTCTCCTCACCGACCCCGCCCGCGAGACGGCGGGTGCGGCGAGGAGGCGTGCCCGCACGGCGCCCGCCCGGACCACTCCACCCGGTCCGGACGGTGGTCCGGGCGGCACAGCGGGCGCCCCGGCACCCGCCATCGCGCACCATCGCACGATCTACAGGAGGATCGCTGATGAGCCGCACCATCTCACCGACGGGCCGCCGCAAGCGCCCGAGACGTACCGCCCTCACGGCCTGTGCCCTCATGCTGGCCGCCGCCGGCACCGGCACCGCGCTGACCGGCACCGCCTCGGCGGCCCCGGCCGCCGCGGGGTGCACGGCCGACTACGCGGTGCAGAACCAGTGGGACACGGGCTTCACCGCCAACGTCACCGTCACCAACACCGGTGACGCCCTGAGCTCGTGGAACGTCGGATGGACGTTCGCCGGCAACCAGAAGGTGACCCAGGGCTGGAACGCCGACATCACCCAGAGCGGTTCCGCCGTGACGGCCGCCAGCCCCTCGTGGGGCGGCGCCCTGAGCTCCGGTGGCACGGCGTCCTTCGGCTTCCAGGCCACGTTCAGCGGGACGAACGCCGTCCCGGGCACCATCACGCTCAACGGCGTCACCTGCACGACCGACGGCAGCGACCCCGGCGACCCGGATGACCCGGGCGACCCCGGCGATCCGGGTGACCCGCCCGGCGACCGCGTGGACAACCCGTACGAGGGCGCCAAGGTCTATGTGAACCCGGACTGGTCCGCCCAGGCCGCCCAGGGCGGCGGCGAGGCGATCGCCGACCAGCCGACGGCCGTGTGGCTGGACCGCATCGCCGCGATCGAGTCGGGCTCCGCGGGTGAGAACACCATGGGCCTGCGCGACCACCTCGACGCGGCCCTGGAGCAGGACGCCGACGTGCTGCAGATGGTCACGTACAACCTGCCCGGCCGGGACTGCGCGGCGCTGGCCTCCCAGGGCGAACTCGGCCCGACGGAGATCGACCGCTACAAGAGCGAGTTCATCGACCCGATCGCCGAGATCCTGTCGGACCCGAAGTACGCCGGCATCCGGATCGTCAACACCATCGAGATCGACTCGCTGCCCAACCTCATCACCAATGTCGGCGACCGCGCCACGGCCACCGAGAACTGCGATGTGATGAAGGAGAACGGCAACTACGTCAAGGGCGTCGGCTACGCGCTGGCCACCTTCGGCGACATCGGGAACGTCTACAACTACATCGACATCGGCCACCACGGCTGGATCGGCTGGGACGACAACTTCACGGCCACCGCCGAGCTGCTGCACGAGGCGGCGACCACCGAGGGTGCCACCGTCGACGACGTGGCCGGCTTCGCCGCCAACGTCGCCAACTACGGTGCCATCGAGGAGCCGCACTTCTCCATCGACGAGTCCGTGAACGGCCAGATGGTGCGCCAGTCGAAGTGGGTGGACTGGAACCGCTACGTGGACATCCAGACCTTCTCGCAGGCGTTCCGCGAGGAGGCGGTCTCGGCCGGCTTCAACGAGGAGGTCGGTGTCATCATCGACACCTCCCGCAACGGCTGGGGCGGCCCCGACCGGCCCACCGGACCGGCGGAGAAGACCACCGTCGACGAGTACGTGGACGGCAGCCGCGTCGACCGACGCATCCACCAGGGCAACTGGTGCAACCAGGCCGGTGCCGGTCTCGGCGAGCGGCCCGCCGCCTCGCCCGCTCCGGGCATCGACGCCTACGCGTGGATCAAGCCCCCGGGCGAGTCGGACGGCTCCAGCAAGGCCATCGACAACGACGAGGGCAAGGGCTTCGACCGGATGTGCGACCCCACCTACGAGGGGAACGCGCGCAACCTGAACAACCCGTCGGGTGCCCTGCCGGACGCGCCGGTCTCCGGCCACTGGTTCCAGGCGCAGTTCGAGGAGCTGCTGGCGAACGCGTACCCGCCGCTGTAGCGGTCCGGCGGGGCGGCCGGTGACCGGGCGCCCCGCCCCCGTACCAGCGCGGACAGCGTGACAACGCGTTCTCTCCGGGAGGGAGCCGGCGGCCCGCCGGCTCCCTCTGTCCGTGTCCGCCGCCCGACCGGAGCGGTGCGCCGCTCAGGACGAGCCGCGGCGCACCAGTTCGGTCGGCAGCACGACCTGCCGGCTGCCGGAGTCGGGCTCCCCGATCTCCTGGAGCAGCACCCGGGCCATGGTCCGGCCCATCTCCTCTATCGGCTGGCGGACGCTGGTCAGCGGCGGGTCCATGTGGCGGGCGACCGGCGAGTCGTCGAAGCCGACGAGCGCCACGTCCTCCGGGATGCGGCGGCCGGCCTCCCGCAGCACCTGGCGGGCTCCGGAGGCCATCACATCGGAGGCGCAGAAGACCGCGTCGAGGTCCGGACGGCGCTCCAGGAGCCGGCGCATGGCGCGGCGGCCGCCCTCCTCGGTGAAGTCGGCGGGCTCGACCAGCGCCTCGTCCGGTTCGTGCCCGGCGGCGGCGATGGCCTGGTGGTAGCCGTCGAGGCGGCACTGGGCGACGTACATGTCGAGCGGCCCGGTGATCGTCGCGACGCGGCGGCGGCCGCGGCCGATCAGATGCTCGACGGCCGCGCCGGCGCCGCCGACGTTGTCGGAGTCGACGTACGGCACGGACTCCCCGGCGGCCCGGCGGCCGCTGAGGACCGCGGGCATCTCGATCTCCTCCAGGAGGTCGGGCAGCGGGTCGTCCGCGTGGACGGAGACGAGCAGGACGCCGTCGACCCGGTGCGCCCCGAGGAACTGGGTGAGCCGGTGGCGTTCCTTGGGGGTGCGGATCAGGGTGAGCAACAGCTGGATCTCGGTCTCGGCGAGTTCGGTGGAGATGCCGCGGATGATGTCGGAGAAGTACGGCTCGGCGAAGAGCCGGGTCTCGGTCTCGGGGATCACCAGGGCGACGGCGTCGGTGCGGTTGGCGGCCAGCGCCCGCGCCGCCCGGTTGGGCACATATCCCAGCTCCGCGATGGCGTGTTCCACCGCCGTCCGGGTCCGTTCGCTCACTCTGGGCGATCCGTTGATCACGCGGGAGACGGTGCCGCGTCCCACCCCCGCGCGCGCCGCGACCTCCTCCAGGGTGGGCCTGCCACCGTGTCTCTTCGTCATCGGCATGGTCCGCCTCCCGCTCCCAGCCTGCGTCCGTGGCTGTTGGACCATTCAACATCACTCCCCCGACGGCACGTTCCGTCCTACGCCCTTGACACTCTCCCGGCGAGCCGTGAACCTTCAAGGCGTCACGGATGAGAGCGCTCTCAAGCGCTCAACCCATACATCTCTCGACGTCTCTCAGCCATGCCCGACCGGCTTCTTCTCCGTTCAATCAGTTCGGCAGGGGGACGATACGCAGGGAGCAGGAGGATGTCATGCGCAGATCAGCCCACATGTCCCGGCGTACGGCGGCCTTAGCGACCACCGCCGCCCTTCTCACCGGCCTGCTGGCTGGTTGCGCGGACGACAGTGGCGGCAGTGACCGGGGAGGCTCCGGGGAGAGCGCGGACGGCAAGAAGACCGTCACCATCGGCGTCTTCGGGGTCTTCGGCTACAAACAGGCCGGGCTCTACGACGAGTATCAGAAGTTGAACCCCGGCGTCGTCATCAAGGAGACGTCCATCGAGCGGGCCGACCAGTACTACCCGCAGCTCCTCACCCACCTCGGGACCGGCAGCGGGCTCCAGGACATCCAGGCGATCGAGGTCGGCAACATCGCCGAGACCGTCACCCGGCACGCCGACAAGTTCGTCGACCTGGGCCGGGAGAAGGGCGTCGACCAGAAGAACTGGCTGGACTGGAAGTGGGCCCAGGCCACCGCCGAGGACGGCCGGACCATCGGTCTCGGCACCGACATCGGACCCATGGCCATCTGCTACCGCAAGGACCTCTTCGAGAAGGCCGGGCTGCCCACCGAGCGCGAGAAGGTCGGCGCGCTCTGGGCCGGCGACTGGGAGAAGTACGTCGAGACCGGCGAGAAGTATATGGAGAAGGCGCCGTCCGGCACCGTCTACACGGACACGGCGATCGGCCTCTTCAACGCCTCAGTCTCCGGCCGCGTGGAGCGGTACTACGACCGCGACGGCGAGCTGATCTACAAGGACGGCCCGGCCGTCAAGGACTCGTGGGACCTGGCGATGCGCGCCGTCGAGGGGAAGATGACGGCCCGCCTCAAGCAGTTCGACAAGCCGTGGGACCAGGCGTACGCCAACGGGCGGTTCGCCACCGTCGCCTGCCCCGCCTGGATGCTCGGCTACATCAAGGAGAAGGCCGGCCCCAAGGCGGCGGACAAGTGGGACATCGCGCCGGCGCCCAAGCCCGCCAACTGGGGCGGCTCCTTCCTCTCCGTGCCGGAGGCCGCGAAGAACAAGGAGGAGGCGGTCAAGCTCGCCGCCTGGCTGACGGCGCCCGAGCAGCAGGCCAAGCTCTTCCGGAAGCAGGCCTCCTTCCCCAGCTCGCCGACGACGTACGAGATGCCGGAGGTCGCCGACGCGCGGCACGAGTACTTCGGTGACGCGCCCATCGGCGGGATCTTCAGCCGGGCCGCGGAGGACATGCCCACCCTCGTCCTCGGCGAGAAGGACCTGCAGATCCAGACGGCGTTCACGGACGTCGGCATCCTCCAGGTCGAGCAGCAGGGCAAGTCGCCCGAGGCGGGGTGGGACGCCGCGCTGAAGAACATCGACAACCTGCTGGACCAGTGAGACGGATGACTGCGGACTCCTCTGCGGCCGCGTCCCCCGGAGCCTCGGGTTCCGGGGGACCGGGGGACGCGGCCCTCCGTACGATGCCCCGGACGGCGGGCGAGGCGGGACGGAAGACCGCCGCGACGGCCGGCCGGAAGAGGGACCCGAAGGCGGACCGGAGGGCCGAGCGGCGCAGCCGCCGCTACCGCCGCGACGTCCGCTGGAGCCCCTACGTCTTCATCTCGCCCTTCTTCCTCTTCTTCACCGCCTTCGGGCTCTTCCCGCTGCTCTACACCGGCTGGGCCTCGCTGCACCGGGTGTCGCTGCACGAACCGACCACCATGGAGTGGGCCGGGCTGCACAACTACACCCGGCTGATGGAGGACGAGTTCTTCTGGAACGCCCTGCGGAACACCTTCACCATCGGTGTGATCTCCACCGTGCCGCAGCTGCTGATGGCGCTCGGTCTCGCGCACATCCTCAACTACCGGCTGCGCGGCGCGATGTTCTTCCGGGTCGCGATGCTCGCCCCGTACGCGACGTCCGTGGCGGCCGCCACGCTCGTCTTCGTGCTGCTCTTCGGGCGCGACTACGGAATGATCAACTGGGCGCTGGGCTTCCTCGGCATCGAGAACATCAACTGGCAGACCGGGCACTGGACCTCGCAGCTGGCCGTGGCCTCGATCGTCATCTGGCGGTGGACCGGATACAACACGCTGATCTATCTGGCGGCCATGCAGGCCGTACCGCGCGATCTGTACGAGTCGGCGGCGCTGGACGGGGCCACCCGCTGGCAGCAGTTCCGCCATGTGACCATCCCCTCGCTGCGGCCGACGATCCTCTTCACCATCGTCGTCTCCACCATCGGGGCCACCCAGCTCTTCGGTGAGCCGCTGCTCTTCGGCGGCGCGGGCGGGCAGAAGGGCGGGCCGGACCACGCCTACCAGACCCTCGGGCTCTACATGTACGAGCAGGGCTGGTTCAACTTCCATCTCGGCCGGGCCTCGGCGATCGCCTGGGCGATGTTCCTGATCCTGCTGCTGATCGCCCTGGTCAACTGGCTGGTCGTCCGACGGCTGAGGAGAAACGGATGAAGACCCTCGTACCGGCCGGCGGGGCCGGCAAGGCCGGGGAGAGCGGCGCGGCCGGCACGCCCGGGACACCCGGCGGGGGCGGCGCCGCCGGGAAGGCCCGCGGCACGGCGGGGAAGGCCGGCCGGGCCGGCGGCCAGTCGTACGGCGGCCGGATCAGCTACGCCGTGCTGATCCTCTTCACCGCGGGCTCGCTCTTCCCGCTGGTGTGGACGGCCGTCGCCGCCTCCCGCGACAACACCCGGCTCTCGCAGACCCCGCCGCCCTTCTGGTTCGGCTCCGATCTGCTGCCCAATCTGCAGACCGCCTGGACCGACGCCCACATGGGGCTGGCGCTGCTCAACACGGCCGTGGTGGCCGGGACCATCACGGTGGGCACCGTCCTCTTCTGCACCATCGCGGGCTTCGCCTTCGCCAAGCTGCGGTTCCGCTTCCGCGAGGTGCTGCTGATGCTGGTGATCGGCACGATGATGATCCCGCCGCAGCTCAGCGTGGTGCCGCTGTTCATGACCATCGCCGAGCTGGAGTGGACCAACCAGCTCCAGGCCGTCATCCTGCCGACGCTGGTCAGCGCCTTCGGGGTGTTCTTCATGCGGCAGTACCTCGTGGAGGCGCTGCCGAGCGAGATCATCGAGGCGGCGCGGGTGGACGGCGCGAACAGCGTGCGGGTGGTCTGGCATGTGGTGTTCCCGGCGGCCCGGCCCGCGATGGCCGTCCTCGCCATGCTGACCTTCGTCCAGGCCTGGAACGACTTCTTCTGGCCGATCATCGCGCTCACCCAGGACAACCCCACGGTGCAGGTCGCCCTGACCGGGCTGGGCCAGGGCTATATCCCCGACCAGTCGGTGATCATGGCGGGCGCGCTGCTGGGGACCCTGCCCCTGCTGCTGGCGTTCACCCTCTTCGGCAAGCAGATCGTCGGCGGCATCATGCAGGGGGCCGTCAAGGGCTGAACCCTCCCCGGCCCGGCCCGGTCCGGGCCCGTTCCGAGCCTGGTCCGGGCCCGCCCGCCACCCACCACGCCCACCTGTCCCGTCCCCCCATGTTCTCCGCAACGGCTCTGATGGGAGCGATTTCATGACCGACGTCCCCGACGTCCCCGATCTCAACGGCCTCTCCGGGACCCCCCGGACGCCCCCCGCCGGCCGCCCCGAAGCCTTAGGGCAGCCGGCGTCCGGCCCCTCCGGGGAGCTCCGTTTCCCGCCCGGCTTCCTCTGGGGCACCGCCACCGCCGCCTACCAGATCGAGGGCGCCGTCCGGGAGGACGGCCGCACCCCCTCCATCTGGGACACCTTCTCCCACACCCCCGGCCGGACCGCCGGCGGCGACACCGGGGACACCGCCACCGGCCACTATCACCGGTGGCGCGAGGACGTGGCCTTGATGAAGGAGCTGGGCTACGGCGCCTACCGCTTCTCCGTCGCCTGGCCGCGGGTCCAGCCCACCGGCCGCGGCCCCGCCGTCCAGCGCGGTCTGGACTTCTACCGCGCCCTCGTGGACGAACTGCTGGCGGCCGGCATCACGCCCATGGTGACCCTCTACCACTGGGACCTCCCGCAGGAGCTGGAGGACGCGGGCGGCTGGCCCGAGCGCGACACCGCCCACCGCTACGCCGAGTACGCGCGGCTCGTCGGCGAGGCCCTCGGCGACCGCGTCGAGCACTGGGCCACCCTCAACGAACCCTGGTGCAGCGCCTTCCTCGGCTACGGCTCCGGGGTGCACGCCCCGGGACGCACCGACCCGGCCGCCGCCCTGCGCGCCGCCCACCACCTCAACCTGGCCCACGGTCTGGGCACCGCGGCGCTGCGCTCCGTCCTGCCCGCCCGGGGGAAGGTCACCGTCAGCCTCAACGCGGGGGTGGTGCGGCCGCTGACCGGTTCCCCGGGCGACGCCGACGCCCGGCGGCGGATCGACATCCTCGCCACCCGCGTCTTCAGCGATCCCATGCTGCACGGCACCTATCCGGAGAGCCTGTTCGCGGACACCGCGGGGATCACCGACTGGTCCTTCGTCCGCGACGGCGACCTGGCCACCGCCAAACAGCGGCTCGACGCGCTGGGCCTGAACTACTACTCGCCCACCGTGGTGTCGGCCGCCACCGATGACGGCGGTCCTCGCCGGGACGGCCACGGCAAGAGCGACCACTCCCCCTGGATCGGCGCCGACGACGTCGCCTTCCACCAGCCGCCCGGCGAACTCACCGCCATGGACTGGTCCGTGGACCCGACCGGGCTCCACGAGCTCATCATGCGCTTCACCCGCGAAGCGCCCGGGCTGCCGCTGCTGGTCACCGAGAACGGCGCCGCGTACGAGGACCGGCCAGGCCCGGACGGCCGGGTACACGACCCGGAGCGGATCGCCTATCTGCACGGCCACCTCGCCGCCGTGCACCGGGCGATGGCCGACGGCGCCGATGTGCGCGGCTACTTCCTCTGGTCGCTGATGGACAACTTCGAGTGGTCCTTCGGCTATGCCAAACGTTTCGGCCTGGTCCGCGTCGACTACGAGACGCTGGCCCGCGTCCCGAAGACCAGCGCGCACTGGTACTCCCGGCTGGCCCGGACGGGCGTGCTGCCGGATCCGGACCCGGGGCCGGGGGCCGGTGCCGACGCGGCGGCGGGTACGAGCGCGGGCGCGGGCAGCGGGCCCGTCCCGGCGGCATAAGCCCTGCGGCCGTGTCCGGCCGGCCGCGCCGCCCCCGGCCGGACACGGTTGCGCCCCGGCCGGGGCGGGGGCCGCCGGCCGGGGCGCACCGGTGGGGGGTGGCGGCTGACGGGCGGTGGGTTCCGGGCTCCGGCTCGTCCCGCCGTCGGCCCCACACCACCGCGCGCTGCACGTCCCGTTCCTGCCTCCGCCGACGAGCGGAGGCCGGTACATCGCATACGGTAGCCAACCGGAATCCGGCAAACCCCTTATTACGTACGGCAGTTCGGTACTTATTGCTGCCTTAAGGCTGGGATCGACCGCGCTTAACCTCCGGCCGGGCCACCGCGCTCCCGCCGCCCCGGGAGGCCGGGGCTCACACCGGAGTACCCGCCCTCCCGGCCTCCCCCGGTCTCCCCCGGCCCTCCGGGCCCTCCGGGCTTCCCCGGCCTCCGTCCCCACCGTCCGCGCCGCATCAGCCGGTCCACGCGGCGCCCGCCGGAACGCCGCCGTCCGCCGTCCAGCACGAGCCACATCCGCACCTCCGTGCCACCGAGCACGGAGCGGCCGACCCGCACATCGCCGCCCGTGGACTCGGCCACCCGGCGCACGATGTCCAGCCCCAGCCCCGTCGAGCCGCGCCCGCCGCCGCCGTGCCCCCGGCGCAGCGCCGCCTCGGGGTCGGTGATGCCCGGGCCGGCGTCCGAGACCAGCACGATCACCGCCCCGTCGGCGTGGTGGACGTCCACCGCGAAGTCCGTGCCCTCGGGGGTGTGCCGGAAGACGTTGCCGAGGAGCGCGTCGACGGCAGCGGCCAGTTCGGGGCGCGCCACGGGCACCCGGGCGGCCCGCTCGACGCCGGCGAGCCCCGCGGTGCGGCCCTCGTCCTCGGCCAGCGCCGACCAGAAGGCCATCCGGTCCCGGATCACCTCGGAGGCGTCGCAGCCCGCGCCCCCGTCCGCCGTCTCGGCACTCTCCGGGGCGCGTCCCGGCGGCCGCTGTTCGCGGGCGGTGCGGATGATCTGGTCGACCTCGGTCTCCAGCTGGGCGACGGCCGCCCGGGTCTGTTCGGCGGCGGGGCCGTCGCCGAGCGAGGCGGCGTTGAGGCGGAGCACCGTGAGCGGGGTGCGCAGCCGGTGCGAGAGGTCGGCGGCCAGCTCGCGCTCGTTGGCGAGCAGCCGGACGACCTCGTCGGCCATGGAGTTGAACGCGGCGGCGGCGGAACGGAGTTCGGCCGGTCCCGCCACCGGGACGCGGGTGGCGAGCCGCCCGGCGCCCAGGTCCTGCGCGGCTCCGGCGAGTTGTTCGGCCGGGCGGACCATCCGGGTGCCGAGCCGGTCCGCCACGGCCACCGAGCCGAGGACCAGGGCGAGCCCCACCCCGCCCAGCACCAGCCAGGCGGTGCGCACCCCGGCCGTGACCTCCTCGTCCGGGACGAACACCTCGACCACGGCGGTCTTCCCGGCGCCGACGGCGGTCGGCTGGAGCAGTACGAAACCGCCCGGCACGGCGGTGACGGAGCCCCGGCCGCGCCGGGCCGCGGCGGCCAGGTCGCCGGCGGAGGCGCGGCGCCGGCCGATCTCCACGGCGCCTTCCCCGGCCCCGGCGTCCCCGGCCGTTTCCGCGTCACCGGCCTTGTCCCCGGCGGGCGGCACATGGACGGCGATCCGGCCGTCCGCCCCGAACTCCGTGCTGGCGACGGCCCGTTCCAGCTCCCCGCGGTCGGTGGTGATGGCCAGGGCCGGCCCGATGGCGGCGGCCTGCCGCTCGGCGTTGGCGAAGGCCCGGTCCCGCGCCATCTCCCCCACCACGAGCCCGAGCGGCACGGCGAAGGCGACCACGACCATGGCCGTGACCGCCAGGCAGACCTTGACCAGGGCCCATCTCATCCCGGCCGCCTCACAGCCGCCCCCGCCGGGCCGCCGGCGGGAACACTCACCGGGCGCTCCCCGGGGCCGTGCACGGGGATGCGCGGGGGAACGCTCGGCACGCCGCTCACCGGGGCGGCTCCAGCTTGACGCCCACCCCGCGCAGCGTGTGCAGATAGCGGGGCGCGGCCGCCGTCTCCCCCAGTTTCCGGCGCAGCCAGGAGAGATGGACGTCGATGGTCTGGTCGTCGCCGTAGGACTGCTGCCACACCTCGGCCAGCAGCTCCCGCCGGGACACCACCACCCCGGGCCGCCCGGCGAGGAAGGCCAGCAGATCGAACTCGCGCCGGGTCAGGTCGAGGGAGGCGCCGTCGAGTTCGGCCTGGCGGCGCAGCGGGTCGACGAGCAGTCCGCCGACGCGCAGCACGTGCGCGTGCGGTTCGCCTGCCGTTCCCGTCGCCCGGGAGCGGCGCAGCACGGCCGCCATCCGGGCGGACAGGTGCTCGACGGAGAACGGTTTCGTCAGATAGTCGTCGGCGCCGTCGTTGAGGAGCCGGACGATCTCCGCCTCGTCGTCGCGCGCGGTGGCGATGATGACCGGCACGTCGGTGATCCCGCGCAGCATCTTCAGCGCCTCGGCCCCGTCGAGGTCCGGCAGCCCCAGATCGAGGATGACGACGTCGAAGCCGATCTGGGCCACCTCGCGGAGCGCCTCCAGCGCCGTACCGACGCTGCGTACGCTGTGCGAGGCGTCGGACAGGTGCCGGATGAGGGCGGAGCGTACGAACTGGTCGTCCTCGACCACGAGCACTCGTGCCATGGGCGGCACCGTACGCCATGCGGAGCGGACGGTCCCACGGTGGTCCGGTCGTCAACATCCGGCGGTGTGAGGGAGGATGGGCGCGATGCTACGAGGACTGGCGCAGAGCGCGGCCTGGCTCCTGGCCACGGGAGCCGCCGCCACCCTGTCGTGGTGGGGCGTCCACACCGCGCTCACCGGCACGGCCTACGACCGCCCGCGGGCCCTGCCCATCGACGCCGGCGCGGCGGCGAGCGGTGAGGCCGGGGCGCGGGGCGGCGCGGAGAGCGATGCCGCCGAGACCTCCGGTCCGGGGCCCTCGGCCTCGCCCGGGTCCTCCTCCCCCGCGCCGGCCGAGCGGTCGCCCGAGCCGTCCGGCAGCGGGCCGAAGCCGTGGGACGGGGCGCCCGCGAAGCCGGGGAAGACCTCGGAGGCCGCGTCCTCCCCGCCCACCGCCGGGGGTGAGGTGAAGAGTTACCCCGTGGCGGGCGGCCGGGTCGTGTTCGACCTCGGTGAGCGTTCGGCGAGCCTGGTGTCCGCGACCCCGGACGCGGGCTGGGAGATGCAGGTGTGGGAGCAGACCGAGTGGATCCGGGTGAACTTCACCTCGGGCGCGCGGACGACCTCCGTGTTCTGCACCTGGAACGGCCACCCGCCGACGGTGCAGGTCGTCGAGGGCTGAACGGGGCACTGCCGAACGGCCGTTCAGGGCACCGGCCGGCCTCAGGTCAGCGGTCGGCGATCGGCGGTCAGCGGGCGGCCCGCAGCCGTCAGCCGAAGGTGTCCGGCGGCGGGGCCGGTGAGGGCCGGGCCGCCGCGTCGGGGACGGGTACCGCGCCCCCGGTGAAGTCGTCCAGGGCGCGCCCGTGTTCGACGCGGCCGGGGTGCGGGTCGCCGGCCACCCGGCGGGTGAACTCCGCGACGGGCAGCGGCCCGTCGGCGGCCAGCAGTACGGCGTTCCCGAACCGTCTGCCGCGCAGCACCGCCGGGTCGGCGGCGAGGCACAGCTCGGGGAAGACGGCGCGGACGGTGGCGATCCGCGCCCGCAGATGCGCGAGCGGCGGGCCGTCGGTGACGTTCACGGCGTACCAGCCGCCGGGGCGCAGCGCACGCCGCACCTCGGCGGTGAACTCGGTGCTGGTGAGATGCGCGGGGGTCCGGGCGCCGCCGAACACGTCGGCGATGACGAGATCGGCCCAGCCGTCGGGGATCTTCGCCAGCCCCTCGCGGGCGTCCCCGGTGCGCACCCGGATCCGCCATCCGCTGTCCAGGGGCAGTTCGCGCCGCACGAACGTGATCAGCCCGGCGTCGAGTTCGACGATCTGCTGGGTGGACCGGGGGCGGGTCGCCGCCGTGTAGCGGGCGAGGGTGAAGGCGCCGCCGCCGAGGTGCAGGACGCGCAGGGGACGGCCGGGCGGCGCGGCCAGGTCGATGATGTGGCCGAGGCGGCGCTGGTAGGCGAAGTCGAGGTACCGCGGGTCGTCCAGGTCCACATGGGACTGCGGCGCTCCGTCGACGGTGAGCGTCCAGGCCCTCGGCCGCTCGCGGTCCGGGACGAGCTCGGCGAGGCCGCCGTCCACCGGCTCGCCGGCGGGTCCGGCCGGCCGCGACCGCCCGCGACCGCCGTCCGTACGGCCCTTGGCCCTGCCTTTCGCCATGGGACCCAGTATCCGTCGGCGGGTGCGCCGCCACCGCGGCCGGGGTCCCGGCCGGGCGGACGGTGGCCGGGCCGCAGTGCCGGCGCACCCGCCGGACGGTCACCGCGGCGGTTCGCTCACCGCGCCGGAGTGCGCCGGAGTGCGCCGGAGCGGGCCGGCCGGGCGCCGCGGGGGATGCCGGGCCGGGGAGCGCACCGAGCCGGCGCCGCCGCCTCAGCGGCAGCGGTCGACGGCCTCGATCAGCCGGCCGGCCTCGCCCAGGGCCGCCCGCAGCGCGGCCGGGTCGGTGACGTCGGCGGCGGCCTCCGGCGGCACCAGCCAGCCCGAACCGGCCACGGGCGGGGCGTCGGCTCCCGTGGCCGGCCGGGGGTCCGGGGCGACGGTGCGGGTGCAGGCGCTGCCCGGGAGGTCCCAGCGCTCGGCGGTGCCCGCCGGGACCAGGAAGCCGATGGTGTCGCAGCCGCCGTCGTGCAGGACGGGGCCGATGCCGCCGGTGTCCGCCGCGCCGGTGCCCCCCGCCCGCCGTCCGCCGCCGCGGCGCAGGATGTCCACCGCCTCCAGCCCCTGCCGGGCCGGCACGGTGACGAGATCGCAGCGGCCGAAGCCGTGTGCGGAAGCGTTTCCGTGGCCGGGCTTGCCGCGCTCCTTGGTGCCGCCCCGGTCCGTTCCGCGACCGTGCCCGGCCGCCGCCCGTGAGCCGCTGGTGTCCACGCCGGACTTCAACAAGGGAAACCCTCCTCCGAAGGGAGCCGAACGCTCCGTGTCCACCGGGAACAACGACCCGGGGATGTCAACGGCTACGGCGGCACACCGCTGGAAAGGATGGCGGTTCATGGCGGATCGCGGGCGGGATATCCCTTTTGTCATCAAACCGTGTGTAACAACTCCGCTACAAGGAGTACGGTCTGCTGCCATCGGCGGCGGTGCCGGGCCCCGGCCGCCGCCGGCAGAATCCGCCCCGACCGGGGCCCGGCACCGCGCACCGCCAGGGAGAGGGCCAGCCATGGCGTCACCGTCATCGTCCTCCGGAAACCGCCCCGCGCCGCGGCCGAACACCGCGTTCCGGGAGCTGCGCGGTGCCCGCTCCCCGGGCGAGTTCGCCGCGGCGGTGCGCCGCGCCGCGCGCGAGATCGGTGAACAGGTGTCGTGTGACGCGCGCTACATCGGCCGGGTCGAATCCGGTGAGATCCGCTGCCCCAACTATGCGTATGAACGGGTGTTCCGGCACATGTTCCCGGGGCACTCGCTCCAGGACATGGGGTTCCAGCCCCGGGAGTCGGTGCGCGGCCGCGGGGCCCGCGCCGTTCCCGGCCGGCCTCCGGGCGCTCCGCCGGGCGCGTATCCGGGACGGGTCCCGCCCGCGGGCCCCGTCCCGGACCGGCCCGCGGGACCGCTCGCGGGCCTGCGGCCGGGACTGCTCGCGGACGTGGCCGGAATCCCCCGTCCATCAGCCGACACCCCCGAGGAGAGCGACGTGCTGCGTCGCGCGTTCATGACCGGCGGCACCGCCGCCGTGGCGACCGCCGCCCTGGGACCGGCGTCCGCCGCCTCCCCCCACCGCCGCGCCGGTGCCTCCGACGCCGAGGCGGTCGAGGAATCCGTCCGCCAGATCCGCCTGCTGGACGACCGGCACGGCGGAGACGGCCTCTACCGTCGCGCCACCCAGCCCCTGCGCGACGCCTACGCCCTGCTGGACGCGGGGGCGCCGCGCCAGTCGGTCCGCGACCGGCTGCACGTCGGCGCCGGAGAACTCGCCATCTCCGTGGGCTGGCTGGCCCACGACTCCGGGCGGCTCGACGACGCCCGTTCCCACTACGCCGAGGCGCTCGCCACCGCGCGGGTCTCCGGCGACCCCGGACTGGAGGCGCACGCCTTCTGCAACACCGCGTTCCTCGCCCGGGACGCGGGCCGGCCGCGCGAGGCCGTCCGGGCCGCGCAGGCCGCGCAGCAGGCGGCCCGTCAACTCCCGTCCCACCGGCTGCTGTCACTGCTCGCCCTCCGCGAGGCCGGGGGCTGGGCCGGGCTCCGCGACCGCGCCGCCTGCGAACAGGCGCTGCTGCGCGCCCGGATCCTCTTCGCCCGCGGCCCCTCGGACGCCGACCCGGAGTGGATGTCGTTCTTCGGCGAGGCGGAGCTGGAGGGGCTGGAGTCGCAGTGCTGGTCGGCCCTGGGCGACTGGCAGCGCGCCGCCCGGCACGCGCGGCGCGCGGTACGGCTCCAGCAGCCCCACTTCGTGCGGAACCGGGCGCTGTTCACGGCCCAGCTCGCGGGCGACCTGGCACGGGGCGGCGAGATCGAGGAGGCCGCGACGGCCGGGCGGGAGGTGATCGGCCTGCTGGAGCAGGTGCGGTCCACCCGGATCCGGGCGATGCTCGACCGGACGGCGCGGGAGCTGCTGCCGTACCGGCGTTCGGCGCCGGTGGCCGACTTCCTCGCGCTGCACGGTTAGCCCGTACGCCCGGAACCGCGGTCGGCGCGGCGGGCGTGAAGGGCCCGCCGGACGCGGCTGTCCGGCGGGCGCGAGGACTCAGCGGTCCGGTGCGCTCCGGCCGCGCCCGCCTCTCGCTCGTGCCCGCCCTGTCACCGTGCCCGCTGTGCCGTGGCGCGGGCGGGCCCGGAGCCGAAGCGACCCCGGGTGTGGGGAGTTCGCGGGGCACGGGGAGCAGTGATCCTCAACCGGTCGGCCCGGCAAGGGAGTTGAGGCGCGGGAGTCGGGACGCGCGGCGCTCCGGGTGCCGGGCCCTGGTGGGACGTGCCGGGACTCTCCTGTGTCCGGGATCTCCGGTGTCCGGGCTCCTCCGGTCCCGTGTCCGGGCTCGTCCGGTGTATACGGGCTCGTCCCGCACCCGGGTCCCGTCCCGCACCCGGCGTCGTCCCGCTGTCCCGCGTGCGCCCGCCGCCGCAAGGCGCACCGTCCGGGCACCGTCGTACCCGGTTCGTACCGCCCGCGGGGCGGCCGGGACCCGCCTCCGGCCCGGCCCTCTCCGTGACGCCACCCGCCGCACCGGGCGCAGGGGTCCGCCGGGGCTGTCGGTGGGGGATGCGAGACTGCGGCTGATGAACGGTTCCCTCCACCACCGCGAGCACGGCCGCGACGCGACGGCCGGCCCGGCGGCGTCGCCGACGGCCGGGCACCGGCCGGCGACGGCGCTCCCGCGGCTCCTCGCCGAGCTGCGCGGACCGGGCGCCGCGCCCCGCCCGCTGGACGCCCGTGCCCTGGCCGCGCTGGCCGCCAACCCCGGCTGCCGGCGCCGGGCGCTGCTCGACGGGGCCGGGGTGGACAAGTCCGCCCTCGCCCGGGCCCTCGGGTCCCCGGCGGGCTTCGGCCGCTCGGAGTTCGCCTTCGTCCGGGGCAATGTCTTCGAGGCCCGGGTGCAGGCCGACGGCGGCGCCGAGCTGATCCGGCTGCTGCGCGAGCGGTTCGGTGCCGACGGGCCCGTGCCGGAGCCGGGGGAGGTGAACGTGCCCGACCTCTCCGCCCCCGGACCGGAGGGCCGCACGGCGCGCACCCGGCTGGCGCTGGCGGAAGCCTTCGCCGGCGGGGGCTGGACGCTGCTGTTCCATCCCATGGTCCGGCTCGACGTGGCCGGTTCACCGGCCGCTCTGGAACCGGACGCCGTGGCGGTGCACCCGGACGGGAGCTGCACGGTCGTGGAGGTCAAGTCCTTCCCCGTCGTGGACGGTTCGGCGGACGCCGCGAAGGTCGGGGCGGCGGCCCGGCAGGCCGCGGTGTACGTCCTGGCGCTGCGCGGGCTGGCGGAGGAGATCGACCGGCAGCCGGCATCCGGCGGGGACGCCACCCTCCCGGCACAGGCACAGGCACAGGGGCAGGGGCAGGTACAGGCACCGGCACGGGCGGCGGACGCGGTGACCCGGGAACGTCCCGCAGGGTCCGCGGGGGCCCCCGGAGCCGGGGAGGCGCCGGAGGCCGGACCGCACGGGGCGGGCCGGGTGCGGTCCACGATCCTGCTGGTCTGCCCCAAGGACTTCTCCAACCTGCCCACGGCCGAGCCGGTCGACGTACGCAAGCAACTGGCCGTCACCCGGCGGCAGCTGGACCGGCTGACCCGCATCGAGGACATCGCGGCGGCGCTCCCCGAGGGCACCACCTTCGATCTGCGCCTCGCCGACGACGACAGGACCCCGACCCGGCCGCCGGAGGAACTGGCGGCCGCCGTCGACGCGGTTCCCGCCGCCTACGCCCCGGAGTGCCTGGCCGCCTGCGAGCTGGCCTTCCACTGCCGGGCGCGGTCCCGCGAGGCCGGTGCCGTGGAGGCGCTGGGGCGGGGTGTGCGGGGCGAGTTGGGCGGGCTGACCACCGTGGAGAGCGTGCTGGAGGCGGCTTTCGGCGAGCACGGCGACCCGGCCGACCCGGCCGTGTCCGCCCTCCGCCGGGCGGCGGCCCTGCGCGCGGAGGCCCTGGCCACCGCGGGTGACGCCGCCGGACGCGACGGACTCCCCGCCGCCCACCGGAAGGGAGAGCCCGGATGTCGCTGATCACCACCCTCGCGCGGATGGAGGCCGTGGCCGCCGGCCGGGCCGCGCCCGGGGCCACGGTGCTCCACCGTCACCTCTCGGACCGGCCGATGGCCTTCGTCCCGCTGACGACCGCCGGCGAGGCGGGAGCCCCGCTCGGGGCCCTGGTCGGCACCGACCGCTCCGCGCCCCGGCTGCTGGTGGTGCCCCAGCCGCGCGACCGCGATCTGCGGTCCGCCTTCCTGGCGGAGCTCGCCGAGGTGCTGCTGCCGTACATCGACGCCTACGCGGACGGCGTGGAACTGGAGGAGCGCAAGGAGACCGACCCCGAGTCCGGCAAGAAGGTGCCGGTGCAGGTCGAACTCTGCGCGGACGCACCGCAGTTGCTGGTCCCGAGCACGGCCGGTGTCTCGTTCGTCCGGCTGCTGGGCCGCTCCATGCGTTTCCGGCGCACCGCCGAGCAGGATCCGGAGACGCCGCATCCGGCGCCGCCCCGGGTGCCGCTGCTCGGACGCTGGCTGACGCACTACGGCGAGCGGTCCCGGGTGCCGGGCTCCTCCCTGCTGCTGCCCATGACGGGGCTGCTGTCCCGGCACTGGACGACGGGCCAGAGCGGCGCCGAGGACCAGCATCTGGGGGCGCTCCTCGGCTGGATCGACCCCCCGGAGGGTCTGACGGGCGCCGAGGCGGCGCTCCGCGCGGAGGTGGAGCGCGACGGGGACGGGCTGCTGGTGTGCCCGCCCGCCGGTCCCGCGACCGACCCGGCGTTCGACAACAAGCGGCTGGCGCCGGCGATGGGCCGCTACGACCGGTCCCGGTCGGAGGCGGCGGCCGCGGCGGAGGCGGGAGCCCCGGGGCGGCTGCGCGGCGCGCGGCGGGACGTGGCGGCCTCCGAGGAGGAGATCCGCGCCCTGGTCGAGAGCCAGGTGCGGCCCACCTGGGACGCCCTGTGGCGCGGGGTCGACCTGTTGCGGGCCCTGCCGCCGGGCGGCCACGTCGCCGACCGCTGGAAGCGGGACCGCTGGTCGTACACCGCGCACCGGGACCGCGTCCGGGCCGGCGAGCCGCCGCAGCCCAAGCGGGACGACGCGGTCACGGCCGCGCAGAAACTCGCCACGCGCGAGACGGCGCAGGCCCAGCTCGACGCGCAGGAGGCGCTGGACGATCCGCTGGTGATGGCGGCCCGGCGGCTGGCCGGTGAAGCCTTCGCGGGCGAGGTCGCGGCGGTGGAGATGGCGTACTCGGAGGGGCGGCGGCCGATGCCTCGCCCCCTGGTCACGGTCCGGACGGACGACCAGCCGCATCTGACGGAGCGGACGAAGGTGTACCGGGCCCTGGCCGACGGCCGGAGCCAGCCCGGCGAGTGCGTGGAGCGGCGGCCGGAGGGCATCGTCGTCCGGCTGACCGGCGGCATGGGCCGCGGCAAGGTGCCGGACGAGGGCTCGGTGCCGGAGCCGGGCGACCGCGTGTGCTGGACGCTGTTCGAGCATGCCCCCCGGGGCGGGCCCGACCTGCCCGACCCGGAGCGGACCCCGTGGACCCACGGCGGTCCGCCGGTCGTCCCGGGCGGCGACGGCGGTGTCCCGGCCCCGTCCGGTGCCGCCGGACCGGCCGCGCCCGTGCCTGCCGTCCCCGCGGCCCCCGGCGGGCGGCCAGTCGTCCTCGACACCGGCCCGGATACGGCGACCGCGGAGGACTTCCTGTGACCCGCGTCCCCGTACCGACCGCGCCCGGCCCGAACGGCAGCCGGACCCCGGCGGCGGAGCGCGGGGGCACACCGGCCCCGAGCCGGCCCGCCCGCCTCATGGCGGGGCCGCACCACCACATGCCCCGGAAGGATTCCCCGTGACCGGCACCGGCCTCCCCTCACCCGCACGTTTCCCGGCGGCGGACCGCGCCGGAGGCGGGCCCGGACCCGGCTCCGTACCCGAACCGGGCTCCGCGCCCGGCCCGCGGGAGTCCGGGGCGCCCGGCCGCGCCGCCTTCGACCCCGGTGCGGAGGCCGCCCGCGCGACCGAGGCGATCCTCCACGACACCCTGCACAGCCCGTACCGCGGTGTGGTCGTGGACTCCCCGCCCGGCGCGGGCAAGTCCACCCTGGTCGTCCGGGCCGCGCGCGAGCTGGCCGCCGCCGGGCACCGCCTGATGGTGGTCGCGCAGACGAACGCGCAGGTGGACGATCTCGTCGACCGGCTGGCGACCGCCGACCCGGAGCTCCCCGTCGGCCGGCTGCACAGCAGCGACCCCGATCCGTACGACAAGACGCTGGACGGGCACCCTTCCGTCCGCACCTCCGCCAAGGCCGCCGACCTCGCGGGGATGGAGGTCGTGATCTCGACGGCCGCGAAGTGGGCCCACGTCAAGAACGCCGAGCCGTGGCGGCACGCCATCGTCGACGAGGCGTACCAGATGCGTTCGGACGCGCTGCTGGCCGTCGCGGGGCTCTTCGAGCGCGCCCTGTTCGTCGGCGACCCGGGGCAGCTCGACCCGTTCAGCGTGGTCGGCGCCGAGCAGTGGGCGGGGCTGTCGTACGACCCGTCGGCCAGCGCCGTGTCCACACTGCTCGCGCACAACCCGGCGCTGCCGCAGCACCGGCTGCCGGTGTCCTGGCGGCTGCCGGCGTCGGCGGCGCCGCTGGTGTCCGGCGCCTTCTACCCCTACACCCCGTTCCGCAGCGGCACGGGGCCGGGCGACCGGCGGCTGTCCTTCGGCACGGCGGCGGACGGCTCACCGGCGGACCGGGTGCTGGACGAGGCCGCCGAGTCCGGCTGGGGCCTGCTGGAGCTGCCCGCGCGGCACACCCCCCGCACCGACCCGGAGGCCGTGGGCGCCGTGGCGCGGGTGGTGCGGCGGCTGCTGGACCGGCGCGGGGTGACGGCCGACGAGCGCCGGGACGCGGTGCCGCTGACGGCCGACCGGATCGCGGTCGGCACGGCCCACCGCGACCAGGCCGCGGCCGTACGGGAGGCGCTCGCCGCACTGGACGCGGGCGAGGTCACCGTGGACACGGCCAACCGGCTGCAGGGCCGGGAATTCGATGTGACGGTCGTCCTGCACCCGCTCTCCGGCCGCCCCGACGCCACGGCCTTCCATCTGGAGACGGGCCGGCTGTGCGTCCTGGCCTCGCGCCACCGCCACGCGTGCGTCGTGGTGTGCCGGGAGGGCGTGAGGGAGCTGCTGGACGGGCACCCGTCCACGGAACCGGTACAGCTCGGGGTGACCGTGAAGTTCCCGGACGGCTGGGAGGCGAACCACGCCGTGATGACGCGACTGGAGGAGCACCGGGTGCGCTGGAGGCCGTGACCCCCGGGCCCTCTTGCGCGTCCCTGGACAATGGACGGGGTGCGCGGACGCGGGGAGGCCCGTCCGCGGACCCGAGCGAACCGAACAGCCGGGAGGCACGTACATGACCGAGCCGCATTCGGCTCCCGATCACCGCGACCGCGGCGGGGCGCGGCGCCACCGCAAACCGGCGGCGCTGCTCTTCGAGCCGCCCGAGGCGGTCGCGGACCCCGAGCACTTCTTCGATCTGGAGTCGATCGAGGACCCGCGGCAGCTCCTGTCCCGTTCCACGGAGCTGACGCTGGCGTTCCGCGCGGCCGCCGACCGGGCGACCGAGTTCCAGGCCATCGCGGCGGCGCAGCTGGCCGACCCGAAGCGGTTCGACCGGCTGCCGGTTTCGGCCATCGCCGAGCGCGCGGAGTGGTCGGAGGACTACACCCGGCGCATGATCGACTTCGGCCGCGAACTGCTCCGCGACGGCGGCCCCACCGCGGACTGAGCACGGCCCGGTCCGCGCGGGCGGCCCGGCGGGCGGTCCCCGCGGGCGCGAGGCCCGTGACCGCCCGGAGGGCACTCCCGGGGTGGGGGGACGGCGTCCCCTCCCCGGCGGGTGCGTTCCGGACCCCGGAAAACCGGGCCGCGGAAAGCCGGAGCCCGGAACCGGCAACCGGCAACCGGCAACCGGCAACCGGCAACCGGGGGCGGAACCCGTCCACCCCCGCGCTCACCCGTGTCACTTCCTCCCCGGCCCTCGCCGAGCGGGAGCGCATCCGTCCCGCCTCGCCCCGCCTCGCCCCGCCGAATTCCGGCAAGCACCGGATATGCGGGGGCCCGACCGATAAACATGGACGCCATGAGCGACTGGCAGCCGCGACCGTGGCAGCACCCCGACGGATCCACCCGCTTCGCCCTCTTCCGGGCTCCCGCGCCGGACGACGGCTCCCTCGTCCCGGCCCGGGTCACCGCCGCCGGGGCGGCCTGGCTCGCATCGGCCGCCCCGGCCCCGCAGCGCGTCCTGGCCCTCTGGGCCGCCCGCCCGGAGGCCCCGGCCGTACTGCCCTGCGGAACGGCGTTCGACGTGATCAGCGCTCCGGGCGTGTTCGGCCGGCGGCTGCTGGACCGGCTGTGGTCGAAGGGCCCCGGCTCCGGACCGGTGGCCGTGCACCGCGGACGCCTGCTGCTCTTCACCGAGCCCGGCACGGCCCGCCGGCTGCCCGCCCTGCTCGCCGGGACGCAGTGGGGCGCGGCCCTCCCGCCGCTGCTCTGCCACGGGACGGGCGACACGGTGACCGTACCGCCGCTGCGCCTGCCCGCCTCCGCCCTCGCGGCGACGGCGAGACCTCCGGCCCCGGCCGTCGCGGCCGCCCCCGGCGGCCTCCGCCCCGTGGCCGGAACCGGTGTCCCCGGGCCGGGGAACGGCGCCGGTACCGCCCGTCCGGCGCTCTCCCGCTGGCTGGCGGCGCCCGACGTCCGGCACCCCTGGCTGCCCGGCGGCGAGGTGCTGCGGTGGGCCTGCTCCGGGGCCGTTCCGGGCGGTGCGGCGGCCGGCCGGCCGCTTCCCGCCCCGGCTCTCGCCGCCCCCACCGGCGCCTGCTGAGGCCGTCCCGGCTTATCGATTTTCGCGGACCCGGATACGGATGCTAATGTCTTTCCCGTCGGGCGCCGCTAGCTCAGTTGGTTAGAGCAGCTGACTCTTAATCAGCGGGTCCGGGGTTCGAGTCCCTGGCGGCGCACTTACGGTTCTACCGTTGACCAAGGCTTTTCCGCTCCGGCGGGAAAGCCTTTCGTCATGCACGGGCCCGGTCCTCACCCCTTGGGTCCGGCCTCCACACCCGCCCCGCACCCACAACGCCCCCTGGCCCGCACCCTCCGGCCCCGTTCCCGGGGCCCGCGGCCACCGGGGCTCCGGCCGCCCCTCCGCCCGCCCCCTCAGAACACCCCGGACGGCTCCGCGGGCCGGTCCACGCGCACCGTCCAGCGTCCGCGCGTATCCGTACCGAGCACCTCCACCGAGACCCCGCTCTCCGGGTCCGTCAGCCGCTCCCCCACCCCCAGCGGGGCGTCCGCCAGCGCCGGGTGGACGGAGCCGTTCCAGCAGGCGCCCGAGCGCGGATGCCCGTCCAGCACCTTGACGGGCCCCTCGGCGGAGCCCGTCTCGCTGTGCACCCGGTAGACGAGCACCCCCTCGGTGCAGGTGGTCAGGTCGTTGCCCACCGCGGCCCGGGCCTCGACGGCGAGCACCGTCGAGGCACCGGTACGGACCACCAGCAGCCGGGGCCCGGCGACCGCTCCGCGCCCGGCCGGGGCCGCGACGGGCACGAGCAGGTGCGCGCTCCCGCCCTCGCCCCGCACGCAGGTGACGTCTCCCCGGTCCAGCCAGCCGAGTTTCCACTTGTGCCAGCCGAAGAAGTCCGGGGCCAGCCCGAACTGGCTGCCCATGAGGTCCCAGTCGCCCACATGAGTGTCCCAGTCGCCCTTGCCCTGCTTCGGCCGGTGGTAGAGATCCGGCAGGTCGAACACATGCCCGGTCTCATGGGCGAGCACATTGCGGTCCGGCGGCCGCTGCTCGAACACGGTGACGATCCTGCGGACCTCCGTGCCGTCGACACGCATCGGTTCGTCGAAGTTGACGACCTTGGTGGCGTCCGAGTCGACCCCCGGGGCGTCCGGGTCGGCGACCAGGTAGACGATGTCGTAGCCCGAGAAGTCCACCACCCGGTCGGCCAGGCCCATCGCGTCGCCCAGATAGGCCGCCCGCAGCTCGGTGTCCCAGTCCCGCCCTATGCCGTAGGTCGTCGAGGCGGCGGGCATCTCCAGCCACTTCCGCACCGGATCGACATGGAGCCGGAACTTCCCGTACGAGGCCCGCTCGAAGAACTCGGCGGTCCCCGGAAAGTAGTCCGACACCAGTTGGTCCGGCGCGACGACCGGATCGGCGTCCGGGAAGGAGAGGAAGGCCATCACCGCGCGGATGTCGTCCCGGGGCTCCGGATAGGCCGCGTTCCAGCTGTCGAGCCCTTCGGAGTGGTGGACCGCGCTGCGGGTCAGGGCGCAGGCATCGTCGAGCACGGCGGCCGTGGCCGGGCCGGCGACCAGCGAGGTGGCGAGCATCGCCGTGAACGACATCGCACCCGCGGCCGCCCGGCGGAGGCGCGGCCGCGACCGGACCGGCCGGGCCTCCGGTCCCCCGGACGTCAGCGAGTGCGACACGTCGGCCTCCCCGGACGTGGGACAGGACACGCGTCCACTTTGCGGGGATATTTACACACTCACCCTGTTTCCTTGACCCGGTCGGGTGAGGCGGGGCGGCAGGACGGGCCGTAACTCAACGTCACCCGCGCTCGTTGGTCATCGCACGTCCGGGCACCGTCCTGCAGAAACGATCGGACAGTCGCTCTGCCGTACGTCCCCCCCGTGGGCCGTTCGATGGAACAAGTCCAGACGAACCTCTATGATCGGCACATTTCCAGCGCGGACCCCTCCCCCGGAGGCCCTCGGGGCACCGGAGTGACCGGCTCCGCGGTCCGTACGAGTCGAGTCCTCAGCGGGAGTGAACGGTGAGCGGATCACCCAACAGGCCAGGTGCGGGACCCGGAATCACCCTGCCGACCTTCACGGAGAGTAGCCAGATCTTCCGCCGCTCCCCGGCCTCCCGGACGGCCTCCCCGCCGCCCCCGGCCGAGCCTTCGCCGCCGCCTCCGGCGCCCGGTGGCCCTTCGTCCGCGGGCCCGTCCCGCACGGACCAGTCCCGCACGGACCCGTCTGCCACCGGCCGTCCAGTCACCGGCCACCGGATCGCCGGCCACCCGGTCGCCGGCCTCTCGCTCGCGGGCTCCGCGACCGTCTGGCGCCGCGCACCCTCGGGCCGGCCGGCCGCGGAGCCCTCCTCCGCCCCGGGCCCCGCACCGGCGGCCCCGGAACCGGCGCCCACGCCGGCCCCCGCGCCCGCCCCGTCCGGCCGCGGCCCGGCCTCGCGGCCGCCGGGCCCGTCCACCGCGGCGAGGCCCGGGCCGGCGGCGTCGACGTCGTCGTCACCACCATCGCCATCGCCATCGTCATCACGCGGTACGGCATCGGGCATTGCGCCCTCCGTCGCCCCCGGACCGGGGCGGGGCGCCGTACGGCGCACCGGGCCCGGCCCCGTCCCCGTACCGCCCACCGGTCTCATCCCGGTACCCCCCGCCCCGCCCGCCGCCCGCTCCGTGACACCGGCCGAGGCGCGCGACCACCGCGCCGCCTTCAACGCCGCCCGGCTCGCCATGGCCGTCCTCGACGGCGACGGCAGAGTCGTCACCGCCAACCGGGCCCTCGGCACCCTGCTCGGAGCCGATCCCGCCCGGCTCACCGCCGAACCAGCCGCCGAACTCCTCGACCTGAGCCACGACGCCCGCACCTGGGCCGCGTACCGCGACGTACTGGGCGGCCACCTCGAACGGATGCGCTGCACCCGCCGGTTGAAGAACCCCGACGGCCGCCCCCTGTGGGCGGAGGTCACCGTCGCGCCGCTTCCCGAGGACGGCCCCGGCAGCCCTCTCTCCCGCGCGCTGCTGTCGGTGGCGGACATCAGCGACCGGCGCGACCTCCAGACCCGGCTGCACCATCTGCGCCTGCACGACCCCGTGACGCGGCTGCCCAACCGCGCCCTGTTCTTCGAACGGCTCGCGGCGGCGCTCGACGCCGCCGGACAGGACCGCGGCGGCAGCGGCCGCATCGGCATCTGCTATCTGGACCTGGACGGCTTCAAGGCGGTCAACGACACCCTCGGGCACCGCATCGGCGACCGGCTGCTGCACGCCGTCGGCCAGCGCCTGGCGCACTGCGCCGACCGGGCCGGATACGGCCGGCGCGGCGCTCACCTGGTGGCCCGCCTCGGCGGGGACGAGTTCGCCGTACTCGTCGAGGAGTCCACCGGTACCGAACAGCTCTCCGAACTGGCCGACGCCGTGCTCCACACACTCCTGCAGCCGTTCGACCTGGCCGGACAGCGGCTGTCGCTGTCGGCGAGCATCGGCGTCGTGGAGCGCGCCGCCGCCGGGACGACCACGACCGCCCTCATGCAGGCCGCCGACACCACGCTCTACTGGGCCAAGGCCGACGGCAAGGCCCGCTGGACCCTCTTCGACCCCGAGCGCAACGCCCACCGCGTCAACCGGCAGGCGCTGGCCAGCACCCTGCGGCCCGCCATCGAGCGCGGCGAGTTCACGCTCGAGTACCAGCCGCTGGTGAGCCTGGACGGCGGTGCGCTGGAGGGGGTCGAGGCGCTGGTCCGGTGGCGGCACCCGCAGTTCGGCACCCTGGGGCCGAATCGGTTCATCGGGCTGGCGGAGGAGGAGGGCGCCATCGTCCAGCTCGGGCGCTGGGTGCTCCGCACCGCCTGCCGCCAGGCCCGGCTCTGGCAGCTCCAGCGTCCGGAGAGCCCGATCTTCGTCAGCGTCAATGTGGCCGTCCGGCAGGTGTGGGACTCCGACCTGGTCGCCGACGTGGCCGCGATCCTCGCCGAGACGGGCCTGCCGCCGCACCTGCTCCAGCTGGAGCTGACCGAATCGGCGGTCATGGGCTCCGCCGGGCGCCCCCTCCAGGCGCTGCGGGCGCTGAGCGACATGGGCGTCAGCATCGCCATCGACGACTTCGGCACCGGCTACTCCAACCTCGCCTATCTGAGCCGGCTGCCCGCCTCCGTCCTGAAGCTGGACGGCGCGTTCGTCCGGGGCTTCCGCGACAAGACCCACGCCAACCCGGCCGACGAGACCATCGTGGAGGCGCTGGTCGGCCTGGCCCACCGGCTGGGCCTGACGGTCACCGCCGAGTGCGTCGAGAACGCCGACCAGGCGGACCACCTGCGCCGGCTCGGCTGCGACACGGGCCAGGGCTGGTACTACGCCCGGCCGCTGCACCCGGAGCGGGTGTCGTCACTGCTGGACGGCTGAGGCGGGGCGGCGGGTCCGGCACCGCGGGCCGGGGCCCGGCCGGCGAACGCGGGACGCCGGGGCCCGGGCCCGGGCCCGGCCACCGAGTACCGGGCTGACGGCCCGTCGGATCCCGCTCACCGGTAACCGGTGCGCCCGGCCTGAATCACGAGCGAAATGCCGCTGAAATCAGGCCAGTTGAGGGCCGAACGTTTTTTGCTCTGTGTCTCCGGGTAACGCTGCCCATAACATGGGAGCGCTCCCACTCCCCTGCTTCGCCCCCGGACCACCCGGACACCCCCACAGCCGAAAAACGGAGACCCCCACCATGCGTCTACACGGAGTCCTTGAATCCCCGAGATGGGCGCTGCGCGCTTTCGCGCTGCTCTTCGCCTCGCTGCTCTGCCTGGTCCCCTGGGCCGACACGGCGGCGGCGCACGGCTCGATCGTCAACCCGGGTGCCCGCGCCTACAGCTGCCACGAGCGCTGGGGCGGCGACCACATGAACCCCGCCATGCAGCAGGAAGACCCGATGTGCTGGCAGGCGTGGCAGGACAACCCGAACGCCATGTGGAACTGGAACGGCCTGTACCGCAACGGCGTCGGCGGCAACTTCCGCTCCGCGATCCCCGACGGCCAGCTCTGCAGCGGCGGCCACGCCGAGAGCGGCCGCTACCGCTCCATGGACGCCGTGGGCCCGTGGAAGACCACCAAGATCAGCAACAACTTCACCATGAGCCTGTACGACCAGGCCAGCCACGGCGCGGACTTCTTCCAGGTCTACGTCACCAAGCAGGGCTTCAACCCGGCCACGCAGCAGCTGACCTGGGGCAGCCTGGAACTGGTGAAGACGACCGGCCGGTACGCCCCCGCGCAGAACATCTCGTTCGACGTGAGCGCTCCCGGCCGCACCGGCAACCACGTCGTCTTCACCATCTGGCAGGCGTCGCACATGGACCAGTCGTACTACCTGTGCAGTGATGTGACCTTCTGATCCCACGTCACGGAGCACGAAGCACGAAGCCCGGAGCCCGCGCGGCCGGCCGGTGACGCGCACCCGCATCACCGGCCCCGCGCGGGGCCACCCCCCCAGCAGCGAAGCGCGGCGCGTTCACCGCGTCGTCCGCCCGCTGCACCCGCAAAAGCGGAGCCCCGCCCGGCACTCCCGCGCCCGGCGGGGCTCTCCGCTGCCCGGATCCGGTGGCAGGGGTCCCAGTGGCAGGGATCCCTGCGGCAGGGCTCCGGTGGCCGGTTCCACCGTGATCACTTAGCGTGGGACGGCGGTGTCCCGGCTTCCGGTTCACGGGCTTTCGTTCCCCGGGTGGTGCCATGTGCTGGAGTGCGACGGCCAATCTCGTGGCGGGCGCGGGCATCTGCGCGGTCGGCGTGGCCACGCTGGCGGGAGTGCGCCACCGCGGCGATCTCCCTCTCGCCGCTCTGCCGCTGCTCCTCGGCGCCCACCAGATCGTCGAGTCCTTCCTCTGGCGCCACGGCGGCGGCTCCGGCCCTCTCACCCTCGCCTGGGCGGTGATCGCGCTGCCCCTGCTGCCGCTGTGGCTCCCGCTCGGCGTGCTGCTCGCCGATAGGGCGGTTACGGGCCTCCGGCCCGGGCGGACAACCGGAGGGATCACCGCTGTTCCGGTCCTCCGGGTCGTACCGGTCGCGGCCGGCTGCGCCACCACGGCCGTCCTCGCGTACTCCCTGGCCACGGCGACCGTCACGGCCGAGGTGCGCGGCCGCACCATCGGCTATGCCGTCGATGTACCGCTGCTGCCGCTGGTCCTCGCCGGGTACTTCCTGGCCACGCTGGGTGCCCTGCTGCTGTCCGCCGACCGCCTGCTGCGGCTGCTCGGTGCCGTCATGGCGGCCGGCGCGGTGGTCTGCGGGACGCTGTGGCGGACGGAGTTCATCTCCACCTGGTGCGCGTTCGCGGCGGTGGCGTCCGTACTCATGCTGCTCTGGGTGTGGCGGCGGACGGGAACCGGGGCCGGGCGCCGCCCACGGCACCCCCACCCCGTCGCCTAGCCTGACGGGATGCCGCGGCTCCAGCTTCTCCGTCCCGATCACGCCCCCGCGGTCCTCGCGTTCGAACGGGAGAACCGGGCCTTCTTCGCCGCCTCCGTCCCCGACCGCGGCGACGACTACTTCGCACACTTCGACACCCGCCACCGCGCACTCCTGGAGGAGCAGGCCGCGGGCGTCTGCTTCTTCCACGTACTGGTGGACGACGGCGGCGAAGTACTGGGCCGCGTCAACCTGGTCGACACGGCGGCGGACGGTTCGGCGGAGCTCGGCTACCGCATCGCCGAGAAGGCCACCGGACGGGGCCTGGCCACGGCAGCCGTCCGCGAGGTGTGCGCCCTCGCCGCCACGGAGTACGGCCTGACGACGCTGCACGCCGCGACCACGCTGGACAACGCCGGGTCCCGGGCCGTACTGGCCCGCACGGGCTTCACCACCACCGGCGCAACGGAACTGGACGGCCGCCCGGGACTCCGCTTCGTGCGCGACCTGCGCGACCTGCGGCCGTAATCAAGCAAGCACGGCCCGGCGTACCGTAACGGAGACCGTCCAGGTCACGGGAATCAGACCAGGTTGTCCCACTCCCCCGCCTTGACCCCGCGTATCAGGGCCCGGAGCGCGTCCCGGCTGACGGCGAGGACGACGTCGGGCCGAGTGCTCTCTCGAAGCCGTACCGTCTCATCGGAAGCGATCGCGAGATACAGGCAGTTCGCCCCTTGGCCGCTGTAAGAAGACTTCTGCCATGCAAGCTCGGACACCTTGACTCCTTCTCAGAGTTCACGCACGAGATCGTGAATGAGTTCCCGCGACTCAGCCGGCGACAGAGCGCAGGACTCCATCCGGTCCAGCACTGAGCGGTATCTCGTCAATTGCGCTTCTGCATCGAGAAATTCCACACCGTGCTCCGTGTCCAGTTGGACCGTGTCGAGTTGGGGGACGGATCCCGAGGCGTACACGATGGGCTGTCCCGAGCCCGGAAAGGCTCCTCCGCCGAACGGCAAGACCACAAGGGTGAGTTTTGGCCGCTCACTCATGTCGACGAGGTGCAGTAGCTGTGCCTTCGTCGTCTCGGGGCCCCCGAATCCCATACGGAGAGCGGCTTCGTGCAGGATCGCGGTCATCGGCGTCGGCTTGTCGCCATAGAGCACGGCCTGTCGTTTGATCCGGTGGGAGACCCAGTGCTCCACCTCGTAGGCAATCAGCGGGGGTACAACCTCACGGAAGACCGCGCGGGCGTGCTCAGGTGTCTGCAGGAGCCCGGGGATGTGCACGACCGAGGCGACTCGCAGCGCCGTGGCGTGGTGTTCCAGCTCGGCAAGATCATGGAGCCCCGCCGGGAGAACGTCCCGGTACTCGTCCCACCAGCCCTTGGTACGCCCGCCGGTCATTCCGGCGAGCGCCTCGACCAACCGCTCGTCTCCGCAGGTGTAGTTGCGGGCCAACGTGCGCACGCGTTCCGCGCTCACGGCGTACCGGCCGGCCTCGATACTGCTGACGCGGGCCTGATTCATTCCGTGCACGGCGGCGGCAGCGGTGGAGGACAGACCGGCGTGTTCGCGCAGCTTGCGCAGTTCGGCCCCCAGGCGGCGCTGACGAAGCGTCGGGGTGTTGGCGGGCGGCATGGTTCTCCTTCGGCCGGGCTGCGAGCCGGGCGTTCCCTCACACGAGTGGTTCTAAGCGCTATACCGCGAATGCGTTGGTAGGCCTATCAACACAAACCCTAGTGTGTAGCGCGACCCGCTTCCCCGGGTCACGGTCCGGAAGCTCACCGCCCGGCCGCCCCACGCGTCTGTGCGGCACCGACACCGGCCGCCAGAAATCCACTGCGGACCCAACTTCGCCCTCCATCGGGAGACTTCCATGGCCACCGTATCGATGCAGACCCCGTGCCCGGAGCCGTCCGGAGAACATCACCCCACCGCACCGTGGTCCTACGGCCTGCGGCTGCCGCATGACGCCCGCGCCGCCGGGATCGCGAGGACGACGCTGCGGTCCGTACTGGTCCGGCACGGCCTCACCCACCACGCCGACACGGCCGAGCTGCTCGCGGGCGAGATGGTGGCCAACGCCTACCGCCACACCGACGGCCCGTGCGAACTCCGGCTGTCCGAACGGATGTCGGGACGTCTGCGGATCAGCGTCCGGGACACCAGCCCGGTCGTCCCTGTCCCCTTCGACAAGCCGCCGACCGCGCACGACCACGCGGCCGCGATCACCGCGACGCAGAGTGCGGCCATCGCCTGCGCCGAGGACGGGCGCGGGCTCCTTCTCATCCGCCTCTGCGCGGACGACTGGGGCGGCTACCCGATCCGCACCACCGGCGGCAAGCTCCTCTGGTGCGAACTCGCCCCACCGGGCTGCCCCGACCCGGACCGCTTCACGACCGCGGTCTGACAACCGGCTCCGGCGCCTGCCCGCCGGTGCCCGCACAACGGGCCGTTGACGCCCGCTCAGGTAGCCCGGTCGGCGGCCTCGACGAGCCATCCGGCCACCTCGTCGTCAATCTCGTCGAGCGAGTGCACCTCCAGATGGTGCATCCAGTGCCGGGATGTGGGGTGGGAGACCTCCTTGAAGCGTGGCGAGGGGTCGTGCCTGCCGAGGGCGATCGACAGCACCACCTCGGCTGCGGCGGCGCGCAGGTACCGGCCGGGCACCCAGAGATAGGCGAAACCGCGTCGGCGCCGGAATGCGACCTGGCTCTTCGACACCCGGACCTCGACCGGCTCTTCCAGCAGGGAGCGCACTCGTTCGAAAACCGCCAGACCGAGACCGTCGCTCCCGAAGAACTCCTCGACACCTCTCACCCGGCCATGATGCGGGGCCGGGCACCGGCTCCAGCGATGTCATCAGCGGGCGCCGGAAAAGTCGCGCTCCGCGCAGGACGCGTGCCCTGCTCGCCCCGGCAGTAGAGTGAAACGGTGACCCTCCAGCCGGAAGACCCGCCGTTAGCGCTCAGCGAAGAGGACCGCGATACCGCCGTGCGGCGCCTGCAAGACGCATACGTCGAGGGGCACATCTCCCACGAGGAAATGGCCGAACGCCTCCATCGGGTGCTCACCGCCACCACACAAGGGGACCTCGTGCCCGCGCTGGCGTCCCTCCCCCAGGGCACAGCGGACACCACGTCCACCGTCGCCGCTCTCGGCGGAAGGATCCGGCGGCGCGGCGCCTGGCGGGTGCCTCGGCGTCTCAAGGTCGAGTCCGCCTCCGGAAAGGTGCACCTGGACCTCTCCCGCGCGGTCATCGAGCACCCGGTGGTGGACATCGAGCTGCAACTCGGCACGGGCAGAGCCAAGATCACGGTGCCCCGCGACGCGGTCGTCGACACCGAGGATCTCCAGACCGTATGGAAGGACCGGCTCTACAAGCCCCGGCAGCGCACCCGCCCCGGCGGACCGAAGATCCGTATCGCCGGCACCATGGGCTTCGGACGGCTGAAGATCCGCCACGCGCGGCGCTGATGCCTGATCCGGACTCCCGGGATCACCTGCCCTGCGCTCCCCCGTTCCCGTCCCCGCGCCCGCCCCGTCCCCATCCCCGTCCCCGTCCCCGTCCCCCCGATGGACTCACGGCCTGAAGACGGACTGCAGCTTGGTCACCTGCCCCTCTCCGTCGAAGCTCAGGTCGTACCCGACGCCCGCGGCGGCCGCGGAGTCCAGTCGCTTCAGCAGGGTGACGAACTCGGTCTGGGAGAACGGCAGAGGCTCGGCCCGGCTGCCACCGGACGCGTCGGCGTCCCGTACCGGGGCCGTCAGCAGAACCCGGGCGTCCTCGGCCATGGTCACCGTGGTGAAGGCCCCCGTGCCGGGGGTGATCTCCCAGGTGTCGAACTGGGTGTTGACCTTCTTCTGGGCGGGCCGCACCGACAGACGGGTCAGTCCCTCCTCGGTCCAGGCCTTGTCGATCGTCACGAACTGCTTGGTCCCCGCCCACGGGGCCTTGCCGGCCGGCGTCTGCGTGTCCTGCGAGCCCTCGCCCTCGTCCGACGGGGCAGCCGTCCGGTCATTGCCGGCCTGTGCGGTGTCCGCCGGCGATGCCGAGGCGGTGGGGCCCGCGGGCTCCTCGCCGTTCTCGCCGCATCCGGTCACGAGAAGGGCGCCGAGGACGGCAACGGTGAGCAGGCGCATGGTGGCTGGGCGGCGTGAGGCAGACATGATCAACGTTCTCCTGGAAACCGGTGTGGTTGGGCTTGCACGGTCTCTACGCCGAGCCCCCTCCACCGGGTTGCATCCCGGCCGGCTTTTCTTCGGGGTCTCCGCCGAAGTTCACTCGGCGGTCAGCCAGTACGCCTCCCGCAGCGACTGGACCCGGCCCTCGCCGTCGTAGTCGAGGACGAACACCCACCGCGGCCCGCCACGCAGCCGGTCCACCAGCTCCCCCAACCGCATGTCCCCCGGCTTCCCACCGGCGGCCTGCTCCACCTCGACCGGGGTCTGCGGCGACAGGGTCACCTCGTGCACCACTCCGGTGGGCACGGCCGTTCCCCGCTCGGTACGAAGCTGCCGCACGGTGACCCGGACCCCGTCCGCCAGCACCGTCGCGTTGTACACATAGCCGATCTCGCCGGCGTACTCCTCACCCGGGGCCGGCGTCGGGGGCACAAACGCGGGAGCGCTCCGCGACGGTGTCGGATCCGTGACGCTCGGCGCCGGTCCGGGACCGGGCAGGACCAGCGACGCACCTCCCACGGCGACGGCGGCGGCCAGCAGCACACCGCCCGACACTTGCGCTGCCCGCTTACGGCGCCGGCGCCGGTCACCGCGCAGGCGAATCTCCTCCGCGGCCATCGGCACGGCGGACCGCCGGCCCTCGGCGGCAAGATCCGCGAGGTGCTCGGCCAAGCCGGTCTCGTCAACCATGCCCATGCTCCACCTCCGGAACTCGGCCCGCCCGCGGGTCCAGCTCGGTGTCGGCCAGAATCCTCGCCAGCGCGGCCCGGCCCCGGCTCAGCTGTGCCTTCACCGTACCGACGGGGCAGTTGGTCTCGGCGGCCACCTGCTTCACCTCCAGATCGCACAGATGGTGGAGGACGATGGCCCGTCGCTGCGCCGCGGGGATCTGCCGCAGCGCCTGCACCAGCAGCACGTGATGGGTGTCCGGCGGCGGTACGTTCGGGGGCGGGCCCTGGCGCCGTGCGAAGGAGAGCGCGGTTCGCACGCGCCGCCACCGGCTGACCGCGAGCCGCCAGGCCACGGTGCGCACCCATGCCTCGGGGGCACCGTCCTTGTCCAGCTGGGCCCGGTGCTCCCAGGCCCGGACGAAGGCTTCCTGGACGACGTCCTGCGCCTCGGTGCGGTCACCGATCATGGCGTACAGCTGACCGATGAGCCGCCCCACGCTCCCGGCATAGAAGGCGTCGAACGCTTGCTCGTCCATCACCCGCCTGCGGTTCCTGGTGGTCGTACTTTTGTTCGTTCGTGCGAACGATGTCACCCAGCCGACCTGCGGTGCAAGGAGCCGCCGTCACACCGCCGCACTCGGCGCACTCCTCCCTCGGGGCCGCACGAGCACTGCGCCAGAGGAGGCATGACACATCTGTACGGCCTTCTCGGATCCAGTGAGGCTGACCCAATGAACTGATCTCGTGAGGTGACTCGGCCCAGGCTTCCCGCGCGCCGCGATGAGTTCTGCGCCGTCCGGCGGTCGTACTGTCGAACCCGTCACCAAGGAGGTCTTCCGATGCGCAGCGTGACCTACTCGATGAGCGTCTCACTGGACGGCTACATCGTCGGGCCGGACGGCGACTTCGACTGGGGGGCGCCCGACGAGGAGGTCTTCCGCTTCTGGATCGACGAGATCCGAGAGGTCGGCGTCCACCTGCTGGGACGGCGGCTGTACGAGACGATGCTGTACTGGGAGACCGCCGACCAGGACCCCTCGCTCGACGACGCCATGCGCGAGTGGACCGCGCTGTGGAAGCCGCTGCCGAAGGTGGTGTTCTCCACCACGCTGCCGGCGGTGCGGGGCCAGGCCCGCCTGGCGTCCGGCGGCCTGGCGGAGGAGATCGAGCGGCTGCGGGCCGAGCCGGGCGAGGGCGACATCGCGATCGGCGGCGCGACGCTCGCTGCCGAAGCGGCCGCGCTGGGGCTCATCGATGAGTACCGGACCGTGGTCTACCCGGTGCTGGTGGGCGGCGGCATCCCCTTCTTTCCGCAGCACGAGCGCCGGGTGGATCTGGAACTCGTCGAGACCCGCACCTTCAGCTCGAAAGTCGTCTACCTCCGCTATCGCGTGGCGCGTTAGCCGGCTCGTCCGCCGCGTTACCCATCAGCCGCGGGGAAGCGTGCCCCGCTGCCGGGATTGCCGTGACCACGGCATCGATTTCTTGGTAGACATCAAGCACTCCACCCACCCCCTCACCCGAGTCCAACTTTTCCTGAGCGTCAAAACAGTGAGGCCAAGTCACACAGCCTGCGAAGCCCGGTAAGCCCTCACGTTTGTCAGCTTGACGGACTGCGCCGTGAAGCAGATCAACTCTCCAGTACCACTGATTTCCATCCGCACCGCGGAATTCTGGGCGAGAGTACTCCTTTCCCCCAACCACCCGAAGTGAACCGTGTGCTCCGGAGATCCGGTCCAGCCTTCGAGAACCAGGTCTCGGACGCCGAAGAAGGTCAAGTGGATTTCGAACGCGTTGAGCCCTTGCTCCACCCACTCCCGGCGAGGGCGCGACGGCAAGCCAGCACTCTCGAAGCCCAGAACGATCCGACTGTCCCTCTCATCAATGTGCACCGAAAAAAGAGCTTCTCCGGTCAACTCTGGAGACGTGTCGAACAGCTCCACGAGATCCTCTGGATCGCCGCCGACTCTGCTCAGCCACCCGCTATTATCCATAAAAGCCCTTCTCATGTGCAGCGGGAAGAAAGTCCCCGAACCGCCGTCTGTCCAGTTTGCTCGCGAAGAAGTGTCGCCCCTCCGAACCATCACTCGACCGGAACGCGCTGACATGCCCGACCGTAAGGGAATCGCTGCTGGTGAATGTCATCTCACCAACCTCCGAAGCCACAAAGACGCCGATCCTGTTTTCCTCCCGGCGAGCGATACTGACCCTTGCATCGGCCGGAAACCGAAGGTCCCGAATATGAACGTCACCCAGCGCGAGAAATTTCACGTGGCATTGGATCCGATCGCAGCCATTCTCAATCCACTCACCCGAGGGCATGTCCGCAAACCCAGGAAGGTCCAATCGCAACACCAGCGTCGGGCCTCTACGATCCAGGTATGCGGAACGAATGGTAACGCGACAAATATCGGGGACCTCGGCGTAATAGGGAGCGAGCAGGTCGCCATTACGCAGCAGCCCCCTCCACGATTCAGTCATAGTAGTAATGCTCCTCGCACCCGGGAAGTTGCCCATTCCTCGGATCATCGAACGGTCGCACATGGACATGCGGGGGCTGGTATCCGGGCTCTCCGGGCTTCTGATGGCCGAACCAGTGATCTTGGAAAGTGATGAGCTCTCCGGCTGGCGTCTCGTAATACTCTTCCCGATAATAGATGGGCTGATGGTTATCGTCCATGAGCTGCTTCGATCCCTGCCACTCAGGTCCGGTGGCGGGCACGTAGTCATTCACGTCGAGCGGCTCGGCGTCTTTGGGTATGCCTGCGTCCCGTAGCGCTTGTGCCTTGGCGTCAGCAAAACTCCGGGGACATGGAGCGAGACCGAGCGGATCGGTCCACTTATGCGGATTGCGGACATAAGCTGAGGGGTTCGGAGACGGCGCCAAGCCCAGCGGGTCCTGGCTGGTGTAGCGGGCCGTTTCGGGGTCGTAGTAGCGGAAGTGGTTGTAGTGGAGGCCCGTTTCGGGGTCGAAGTACTGGCCCGGGAAGCGGAGGGGGGTGTACGCCGTGCTGCCGGCGGCCCAGGTGGTGGTGCCCCAGAGGGTGGTGCGGTTGTGCCAGGTGATGGTGCCGGACTCGTCGACCAGTTCGGTGGGGGTGCCGACCAGGTCGGTGACGATGGCGAAGAAGCGGGCGTCGATGACGTGCTGCGGGGCGCCGGCCGCCGTGATGCGTTCGGTCTGCGCGATCGGGCGCAGGCCGTCGTGGTCCCAGGTGAGCGTGACCGGGTTCGGCAGGTCCGGGGAGGTCGTGGTCTGTTCGGCGAGGGTCGTGCCGTCCCAGGTGAAGGTCACTTCCTCGGCGACCGTGCCGTCGGCGGCCAGGCGTTGTTTGGCGGTGCGGCGGCCCAGGGGGTCGTAGAGGTAGCGCCAGCGCGTGCCGTCCGGGGTCACCACCGCCGTCAGGCGGTCCTCCGCGTCCCACGCGTAGCGCCAGGTGTCCGGCTTGCGCGAGGGACGCTTCTTCTGGCGGAGGGTGATGCGGCCCTGGGCGTCGTGTTCGTAGCGGACGGCCCCGGCGCGGGTGATCCGGGTGCCGGTGTAGGTTCTGGGGCCGGTCGCCTCGGGTGAGGCGTGGTCGGAGGGCCAGGCGGCTTCGGTCTGGTTGCCCGCCGGGTCGTAGGCGTAGCGCTCCGTCCAGTTCGCGGCGTGGACCGCCGTCACCCGGCCGGCGGGATCGAGGTCGAAGCGGCGTGCGCCGCCCGCCAGTTGGTCGTGTACGGCGGTGAGGTGGCCGTCCGGGCGGTACGTGTACGCCCGGTGCTGGCGCGTCTCGGCGGCGTCCGCCGTCCCGGCCCCTCCCGCCGCCCCGGAGCCGGTCGTCCAGGCGCCCGGCACGGCTGCATCCGCGGCCCCCGCGTTCGGTACAGCGCCCGGAACGGCCGCCCCCGGCCCCCAGGCTGCCGCCGCCTCCGGCCGCGCGCCCCGCGGTCCGGCCGGCCGGGCCAGGAGGGACTGGGTGGTGAGGCGGCCGGCCGGGTCCCAGGTCTGGTTGAGGGTGACCCGCTCGCCGAAGTGGCGGGCCAGTTCGCGGCCCGCCGGGTCGTGGGCGTAGGCGAAGGCGTGGCCCGAGGTCGTCAGGGACGCGGTGCGGCCCGTCGCGTCGTAGGTGCGGGTGGCCTGCGCGCCCATGGGGGTCGCACGGCTGACGCGGCGGCCCAGGGCGTCGTAACGGTACGACGTCGTACGGCCGTTGACGGTCTCGGACTTGACGCGGCCCAGGCGGTCACGGTGCAGGAGGATCGTCGCTTCCGGGTTCGACGCCTCCGTGAGGCGGCCGGCCCGGTCATATGTGTAGTGGGTGACCGTGCCCGCCGCGTCCTTGGACGTGATGCGGCCGAGCGCGTCGTGCTCGAAGCGGATGGTCTCGCCGAGGGCGTTGGTGCGGGAGGCCAGGCGGCCCGCCGGGTCGTAGGCGTAGCCGAGGGTGCGGCCGTCGAAGTCCGTTTCGGAGACCAGGCGGCCCGCCGCGTCGTAGGAGTAACTCCAGGTCAGTCCCTGGGGGTTGGTGACGGTGCGGAGCAGTAGGTCCGGGCCGTGCTCGAACTCGTAGCGGACGCCGTCCGGGCCGGTCTGGGACGCGAGCAGGTCGAAGTGGGTGTACTCGTAGCGCGTGACGGCGCCGATGGCGTCCGTGTACGTCGTGCAGTTGCCCTCGCCGTCGTAGGTCCAGGACTCCTCCGCGCCGTCCGGGCCCGTGCGGCGCAGCAGCTTGCCCTCCACCGACCAAACCAGACGGGTCCGGCCGCCTGCCGGGTCGGTGACGGCGGTGATCCGGCCGAGGGCGTCGCGCTCGTACGCCGTCTCCCCGCCGAGCGGGTCGGTGACGGACAGCAGGCGGCCGGCCTCGTCGCAGCGGACGGTGGTGGTGTGGCCGAGGGCGTCGGTGACGGTGGCCGGGTGGCCCCGGTCGTCGTACGTGTAGCGGGTCGTGGCACCGGTCGGGTCGGTGAGGGTCAGGCGGTTGCCCGCCTCGTCATAGGTCTGCCGCCACACCGCCCCGCCGGGGTGGGTGACGGCTGTCGGCAGCCCCAAGTCGTTGTAGACGGCGGTCGATTCGCTGCCGTCCGGGTGGACGGCGGCGGTGAGGCGGCCGGCCTCGTCGTGGCGGAAGGCGGTGGTGTGGCCGAGCGGGTCGGTGCGGGAGACGACCCGGTCGCGGCTGTCGTACGCGGTGCGGGTGACGGCGCCGGTGGGGTCGGTCTCCGCGATGACGTTGCAGCGGCGGTCGATCAGGTAGCGGCTGGTGTGGCCCTGTGCGGTGGTGACGGTCGTGGTGCGGTGGCCGGTCTCCGGGTCCGCGGTGCCGTAGTCGAGGGTGAGGGCGAGGTGGCCGTCCGTGCCGCCTTCGGCGATGCAGCGGTCCCGGTCGTCGTAGGCGTAGTCGTAGCGGCGGTCGTTGGTGTCGGTCCAGGCGGTGACGCGGCATTCGTCGTCGTAGGTGAAGCGGAGCGGGAGGCCGGAGGAGCCGGTGACCTCGGTGAGGTTGCCGCCGGTGTAGCCGTAGCGGACCAGCTCCAGGTCCGTGCCGTCGGCGGCGGCTCCCGCGAGGCGGAGGGCGGTGATCCGGCCGTCCTCGGTGGTGAACCTCAGGTGGTGGCCGGCGTCGTGGACGATGCCGAGGGGGGTGCCGTCGATGTCGTACTCGAAGGTGAGGTGGTGGCCGTTGCGGTCGCTGATCTCCGCCAGCCGGGCCACGCCGTCGCCGCCGGGCTCCGCGCCCTCAGGGCCGGTGAAGTGGCGGACCAGGCCGGTGTCCGGGTCCGTGAGGGTGTAGTCCCCGTCGGGCGTGCGCTCCAGGGGGTGGCGCGGGCCCATCGCGGGGAGCGTCGGCTGTCCGGGCGCCGGGTGCGGGTAGGCCGGCAGCAGGCCGTCCTCGGTGACGAGGACGACGCCCTCCGCGTCGATCTCCAGCCGCTGGTCGGCGGTGGACGACCAGGACGGGCCGAACCAGCGGCCGCTGCGGTAGCCGGACTCCACGCGGCGGGTGAAGACCAGGGGCAGCGCGCCGGGCACGACCACGTCGGTCTGCGGGAGGTACATCCGGCCGGTGGCCAGGTCGACGGGGTCCGTGCCCTTGCACGTCCGGTCGCAGTCCCTGGTCTTGTGGGTCTCGGGACCGTCCTTGCCGAGGTCCCCGCGGGCGGGGCTCTTGCCTGCCGCGGTGTGACGGCCCGCCCCGGCGATCTTCTTCGCCGCTCCCGCGCCGCGGGTGCCGAGGAGTTCCGGGAGCAGGCGGCCCTGCCCCTCCGCCGGGTCCTTCTGGTACTGGTCGTACAGGGTCTTGGCCGCCGCGCCGGGGTCGTTGACCGTCTGGACCAGACCGGCCGTGGTGGCGTTGAGCTGGGTGACGTACTCGGCGGGGTGGGTGAGGTTGTACGGGTGCAGCGGGTTGACGGCATGGGCGAAGTTGAGGATGCCCGCGCTGCCCCGCAGGAGCCCGCCGACCCGGTGGGAGCCGTCGAGATGCATCCCCAGCAGGCCGTCCTCGACCTGCTCGGCGTAGGACGGTGCCGCCGGGGCCTTGTCGCGGGCCGCCCCCACCGACGCGGCGGCGGTGCGCAGCGCCGTGTCCCGCTGGCGGCGCGCCTCCTCCAGCAGTTCCCGCGCGGCCGCCATCTCCGCCGTGCCGGCGTCGCCCGGCTCGCCGGGCTTGCGGGGGCGGTCCGCCGCTTCCCGCTTCTCCGCCGGGAGGGCGTCGTACGTCTCGACCGCCGCCCCGTACGCCGCGAGCTGCTCGATGTGGTCGGCCCGGGCCTGCGCGGAGGCCCGCTTGCCCCGCTGGTACAGGTCGATCGCCTGCCGGGCCCGGCCCTGCGCCCATTCCACGGTGTCGGCGAAGTCGTTCAGCGCCTGGGCGGCCTTCTCGCAGGCGTCGGCGGCCGCGAACCAGCGCTTCGGCTCCCCGGCGGCCTTCTCCTCGAACGCCCGGGCCGCCTCGCCCTTGAGCGCGCCGGCGTCCACCTTCTTGAGGCCGTTGCCGACGTTCTCGAACGCCTTGCGGAAGTCGGCGAGATGGCCGGCCGTGGAGCGCAGCTTGCCGGGGCTGCCGTGGATCAGCTTCTTCGGGTCCTCGCTCTGCCCGAGGTCCAGCTCGGCCACATCGGCGCCCATGGCGTTGGCCACCGAACCGGACTTCTCGCGGACCCAGTTGGCGCCGCCCTGCCAGCCGACGCCCTCCAGGGCGTCCGCGGTACCGTCGCCCAGGCCCTCGACGAACTCGCCCACGTCCCCGGCGCGGTCCTCGGCCCACTCCTCGACCGGGTCCGGGATGAAATCCCCGATGCCCGCCATCAGCGCCCACCCCGGGGCGGTTCCCGGTCCGGTTCCCCGCCGGGCTCCTGCTGGGCCGCGCGCTCCTCCGGGGAGGGGCCGAAGACCTCGTCGACGCCCCGGTCGTAGGCGTCGTCGTCCAGGCCGATCAGCTCGCGGAAGCCCGCGGCGGCCTGGCCGCCCTGTCCCTCGGTGACGACACTGCGGCCGGTGTCGAGCCAGGTCTGCCGCATGTCCTCGCCGGCCTGCCGGAAGGACTCCGCGCTGTAGTCGGGGGCGTCCGGTGTGACGATCTCGCGGTAGCTCTGCTGGGCGATCTCCTCCTCCGTGGCGTGCGGATTGCCGGTCGCCACCACGGAGTTGACGGTGACCTTGAGGGTGCCGGCCCAGTAGCGGTCCTCCTCGTGGAGCAGGCCGGCGGCGAGGCCGAGACGGGCCGCGAGTTCGTTGGCGTCCTGGACGAGGGCCCGGACGCCCCACTCCCAGCGGCCGCAGAACCCTTCGAAGGCGTCGGCCAGTTCGGGGCCGCCGGCCTCCATGCCGGAGAGCGTCAGGTTCTGGAAGCCGCTGCCCATGACGGCGTCGGTGGCGCTGCCGATCTCCTTCAGCTCACCGATCGCCGCGTTGAGGCCCTTGGTGATCAGGTGCACGGACTCCCGGCCGAAGCTCAGGTCCTCCTCACCGCTCACCGGGCCGCCCGTCCCCTCGGCCGCTGCCGCGGTACGGCGGTGTCCGCGCCCGCGGGGACACCGGCGTCCCCTGCGACCACCGTCGCCGCCGTCTCCGCCGTGTCCTCGGCGCGTTCGGCGGCCTCGTCCGGGACGATGCCGCGCACCGGCGGCAGCAGCATCGAGCCGTTCGCGTCCGCCACGTCGACGGCGACCCCGGCGGGACCGGGCAGCTCCGGGACGAGGACGTCCAGCACCCGCGCCCCGAGCACGGCCGCGTACTCCCACGCCTCGCCCGACGCCGCCCCGCGCGCCCGCGCGAACCGGGCGAGCTGCCGCTCGCCGGTGAAGGCGTAGATCCAGCGGACGCCTCCCCCGTGGCCGGTCATGAAGCGGCCGCCGGTCAGCGGCAGCACCGCCGTGCGCCGGAACTCACCGACCATCGCGGCCGGTTCGCCGTTTCCCGCGCGCACCGCGGCGATGCGCTCCGGCAGGTCCATCGCAGCCCCCCGCACTCCCCGTCGCTCCCCGTGACGTTCCGTACCGTACCGGGCCGCACGGACAGGAGGGCGTCCAGCCCGGCGGGCACGGGAGCGGGGCGCCCCGCGAACACCCGTGGGTCGTCGGGGTGTTCGCGGGGCGCGGGTGGCTCGGGCCGCCTCGGACCCCGGGGCTCAGGCCGCGGTGGGGCCGTCCGGCATGCCGTAGGCGTCGGCGATCAGCTCGTACGAGCGGAGGCGGGCATCCGCGCCGTGCACGTTCGAGGTGAGGATCATCTCGTCGGCACCGGTGCGCTTGGCGAGGGCGTCCAGGCCCTCGCGGACCACGTCCGGCGTGCCGTGGACGATGTTGCCGACCCAGCTGTCGACGAAGCCGCGCTCCCGCGGGCTCCACGGGTACGCCTCGGCCTCCTCCGGGGTCGGGACGAGGCCGGGCCGGCCGGTGCGCAGGCGGAGCATCGACAGGGCACCGGTCATGATCTGGCGGCGGGCCTCCTTCTCGTCCTCCGCCGCGAGCACCGCGACGCCGATCGCGGCGTACGGCTCGTCGAGGACCGCCGACGGGCGGAAGGACTCCCGGTACAGCTCCAGCGCCGGAAGGGTGTTCGCCGCCGAGAAGTGGTGGGCGAAGGAGAACGGCAGTCCGAGGGAGCCCGCCAGCTGCGCGCTGAATCCGCTGGAGCCGAGCAGCCAGACCTCCGGCCGCCCGGCGGACTGCACCCCGCCGGGCGAGGTGGCCTGGACGGGGCCGGGGACGGCGTGGATGCGGCTGTACGGATGGCCGTCGGGGAAGGTGTCGTCCAGGAAGCGGGTCAATTCGAGGAGTTGCTGCGGGAAGTCGTCCGCGCCCTCGTTCAGGCGGTCGGTACGGCGGAGGGCGGCGGCGGTGGCGCCGTCGGTGCCCGGGGCGCGGCCGAGGCCGAGGTCGATCCGGCCGGGCGCGAGGGCTTCCAGGGTGCCGAACTGCTCCGCGATGACCAGCGGGGCGTGGTTGGGGAGCATCACGCCGCCGGAGCCGAGCCGGATGCGCTCGGTGTGCGCGGCGAGGTGGGCGAGGATCACGGCCGGGGAGGAGCTGGCGATACCGGGCATCGAGTGGTGCTCGGCCACCCAGAAACGGTGGTAGCCGCGGCGTTCGGCGGTACGGGCCAGTTCGGTGCCGGTGCGCAGTGCGTCCCCGGCGGTGGATCCGCTGCCGACGGTGGCGAGGTCCAGGACGGACAGCGGGACCGGGGCGGTGCCCCGCGCCGTGCCGCGGATGGTGTCGTGCTCGGTGGCCATGCGGCCTGCCTCCCTGATGGGTCTCTGTCCGGGCGCTCACGCGGCGCGCCTGCCGAGGTCCGCGTGCGCGTTTCCGCGTGCCGGCCGGACAACCGGAGAGCTACTCCGGTTATTCCCGGCGCTTCCCGCCGCCCTCCCCGCACCGCTCATCACATAAATGGGTGAATGAGACAGAGTGGTTGGAATATCGCCAATTGCTCCGGAACCTCTCCAATCAGCCGCCCGTCTCTCCTAGATTGATTCCCGCGCGCCGCCGCCCCGGGGGCAGGGTGCCCTCGGCGACTTCGCGGCGGCACGGGGGAGTTCACATGCTCAAGACAGTGAGGAACACCACGGTGATCAGCGCGGTGGCGCTGGCGCTGGCCGCTCCCGCCACCGGGACGGTGCACGCGGTACCCGCGAAGCCGGTGCCCGGGAACGCCGGACAGCCGGCCGCGGCCGCGGCACACCCGGGCACCGCGGCGGACGCCCCGGCCGGAAAGCGGACCTTCACCTCGACCGCCGTCCGGGACGGCGGGAAGTCCACCCTGCGCATCACGCTCGACGCGGCACCGGACGGCTCCGCGCCCGCGCTGACCGGCGCCGAGCGGAAACAGCTGCGGTCCGTCCTGGGCACGCCCTCGGCCGCCGCCCTCTCCGCTCCACCGGCCGGAGCCCGCACCCCCGCGGCGGCACCGGACGTGAAGCGCCGGGGACCGGCCATCCTGCGCTGCGACAAGAACCCGAGCTGGAGCGACGCCAACGGCACACTCCACGCCCGCTTCAACTGCCGCCACTCCACGATCAACTGGGGGTTCCGGATCTCCGCGCGGGTACGGTCCGTGATCACCGGCCCGGTCCGGGAGAGGGGCGTCTCGTGGTGGAGGAACGGCAAGGCGATGCCGAGGAACGCCGGTCACGTGGTGGGGAAGAACTACCTGTTCCACGGCACGCTCAAGCCGGTCCGGCATGATGACGTCGTGCAGTTCCAGGACTACATGACCTTCCCGGTGCGGATCGGCGGGCGGCCCGGGGTGGGCACCCTCACCTGGGCCGCCGCCGTCAAGGCGAAGAAGTAGCGATGGGCCCCGGCACCACCGCCGTACGGAGCTGGGCGGAGGCGATCCTCCGCCAGCTCGGGGACCCCGCCGGTCACACCCTGGAGGTCACCGGCGGAGCGCCGGACGAGCCCGGGGCACCGGAGCCCGGCCCGGCGGCCTTCACCTCCCGGCTGCGGCTGCGCCCGGACGAGAGCCGGACGGATGACGGGGGCGGTTCGGACGACGGGGAACCGGCGAACGACGGGGACCCGGGCGGCGGGCGCGCCCCCGGCACCGGAGCCGGCGCCGAGGAGAACGCCGGGCCGGGTGGCGGAGAGCACGGCGCCTCCCCCGTGGCCGTCACGCTGGCCTTCCGCGACGGCTCCGCCGTGGAGGTGCTCCTCGGCGAAGGGCTGAGCGAGGCCGAGGCGGTGGCTCTCCTCGCCGGGCAGTTGCAGGAGGCCGTCCTGGAGGCGGCCGGCGGCGCGCCGGTTCCCCCGTGCCCCGTCCGCGGGCACGGCCACCCTCCGGTGGCCGAGGTCGTCGACGGCACCGCCTCCTGGGTGTGCCCGCGGGGCGGCGGAACGCGTCCCGTCCTCCCCGCGCCGGGAAGCCGGCCCGCGACCCGGGCCGGGGGCGGCACGGGGACGTAGCGGGCCGGTGCGCGGGGCCCTCCTCCACGACTCCGCACCGCGCCCGGCCGCGCGCGGACACGGCCCTCCGGAGCGACGCTCCGGAGGGCCGTGTCCGTCGTCCTCCCCTTCTTCTCGTCCCCGTCAGGCCGCGGCCGCGGAGAAGAGCGCTCCGAGCCGCGGCCGGTGCGGCACCGGGTGCGCGAGCAGCCGCAGCCCTTCGCGGACGGTCACCTGGTTCGCGGTGAGCACGGGCTTGCCGAGCTCCGCCTCCAGCCGGGCGATGTACGCGGCGGTGTGCAGCGCGGTGTCCGGCAGCAGCACGGCCTGCGCCTCGGGGTGGTCGCCCGCGCGGGCGAGGGCCCGTACCTCCTCCCAGCCCCAGGTGCCGACCTCGGCCGCCGTGATGATGCCGCTGCCGCGCATCGCCACGACCTCCGTGCCGAAGGACTTCAGAAAGGCGGTGAACAGTTCGGCGACGTCCTCCGGATAGGTGGCGGCGACGGCCACCTGGTCGACGCCCAGGTCTCCGATGGCGTGGGCGAAGGCGAAGGAGGTGCTGGAGGCCGGAAGCCCGGCCACCTGCGCCAGTTCGCGCACCTGTTCCTGTGCGCCTTCGCGGCCGAAGACGAAGCTGGCGCTGGTGCAGGCCCAGACGACGGCCTGCGCGCCCCGCGCCCGGAGCTCGTCGACCCGGGCCGCCAGGCGGGCGGCCGACCCCATCTCCAGCAGGGCGTCGACGCGGTGGGCGTCCTCGCCGATGTCGGTGTGGACGAGCGGCAGCCGGACGGCGGGGGTGGCGCCGGTGACGGCACCGGCCAGCCCGAGGACCCCGCCCCCGTCCCCCGCGCCGGCTCCGCCGGTCACCGCGCTCCCCGGCTCCATGTCGCCGCCGCCCCCCGGGTCCGCCCCGGCCAGCATGGCCTCCAGCCGCGGGTAGTCGTCCTCGGCGGAGTACCCGGGGTACAGGAAGCCGACGGCTGCCGCGGCGGGGCCGCCCGCCGGCTCCGTCCCGGTCTCCGCCGCCCTTGCCGCGGCCGTCTCCGGCGCCGCTCCCGCCACCGGGCCGGCGGTCGTGCCGGTCGCCGCGCCCGTCGTACCGGTCGTGGTGCCGATCGCGGCACCCGTCGTGCCGGTCGTCGTGCCGGAAGGGGTGCCCGGGGTCGTCAGCTCTGCCATGCGTCTCGCTCTCCTGCCTGTTGGTCTCGCCGTTCCTGTCGTCGCCCCCCGTCTCCGCCGCCCCTCCCTTCCCGCCCGGCCCGCCAACCCGTACGCGCCGTACACGCCGTACGGGTTCAGAGCGGTGCCGGGCCGGCCGGATCGTCCGGGTACAGCGGCGCGTCCAGGGCGTCCGCCGCCTCGGTCTCGGCCCCCGCGCCGCCCGCCGCCCCGGCGAACGCCGCCTCCGGCTCCCCGCGCCCGTCCCCGAACGGCACCATGGGGCCGAGCCCGCCCGGGCCGCCGAGCACCTCCGCCGCCCCTGGGCTCTCCGGCAGCACGGCGGACGGTGCCGGGGGCACCCCCTGCGGGGGCGGCGCCGGGGACGCGGGGGGCGAGGCCGTCATCGACGCCGGACCGCGTCTGGCCACCGGGTCGAGCAGCGCCTGGTACGGCCCCACCGCCCGCTCCCCGATCCGCCGCAGCGCCGACCACATCGTCACCTGATTGGCCGACAGCACCGGCATCCGCAGCTCCGCCTCCAGCTGCGGGATGGCGTCGTACGTCGGCAGGTTCGTACAGCTGATGAAGAGCGCGTCCGCTCCGTGGGTGACCGCCCGCCGGGCCATCTCCACCACCGACCGGTAGGAGACCTTCCAGATGTGGCAGGTCAGGCCGAGGAACTCGCGGTCGGTGACGGTGACCCCGCCCTCCGCCAGATACTCCTCCAGGGACTGGGTGACGGAGGCGGTGTACGGCGTGACCAGGGCGATGCGCCGGGCCCCGATCTCCGCCAGCGCCTCCAGCAGGGCACCGGAGGTGGTCACTGCCGGAATCTCACCCGCCTGGGCCATCGCCGCGCACATGGCGCGCTCACCGGCCAGGCCGCCGACGAAGCTGCCGGAGGTGCAGGCGTAGGCCACGACCTCGGGGCTGACCGCGCGCAGCGTGTGCGTGGCCTCCCGGAGGGTCTCGTGCTCACTGACCAGCCGGGCCAGGTCGAGGCTGACCTCGACCGGCACGAACGGCGTACGGGTCAGATGCAGCGAGACCTGGTCGGGAGCCCAGCGCCACAGCTCCCGGTCCAGCGCGAAATCGAACGGTGCCACGACACCCACGCCACGTTGCGGGCGCGGGCCACCCAGAAAAGAGATGTCCATTCCGAAGCCCCAATACGAACGGAGGGCAGGCCGAAGCCGAGGAAAGAGGGCGGTACCACAGAAGCGAAAGCCGTGCACGCCGGGGCGCCGGGACAGAAGCCGACACGTCGTAAGCCGGGTCGGCATTACCCGTATTGACGAAGGTAGTTTCCGGTCCCTAGCGTGGTCAATCCCAGTTCTCCCGCCGTTTTTCCCGGCTCCTCTCCAGCGAAGCGGAGAGACGTTTCGAAATGGTTTCCCACCCATGACCGACAGCACCCTGCTCGTCCTCGGCGGCGAGCCCGCCCCCCGGCTCGACCGGCTCTCCGGCCGGGCCCGAGTCGTGCACGCCCGCGACGCGGAGTCGCTGGCGGCGCTGCTGCCCTCCGCCGACGCCCTGCTGGTGTGGGACTTCACCACCGATGTACTCCGCGGCGCCTGGCCCGGCGAGGGGCGCCGGCCGCGCTGGGTGCACACGGCCAGCGCGGGGGTCGACCGGCTGCTCTTCCCGGAGCTGACGGACTCGGACGCGGTGGTGACCAACGCCCGGGGGATCTTCGAGCAGCCCATCGCGGAGTACGTCGCCGGGCTCGTGATCGCCTTGGCCAAGGATTTTCCGGGCAGTTGGGAACTCCAGCAACGGCGGCAATGGCGGCACCGGGAAACGATGCGGCTGGCGGGCAGCCGCGCGGTGGTGGCCGGCTCCGGCCCGATCGGCCGGGCGATCGGCCGTACGCTCGCGGCACTGGGTGTCGTCGTGGAACTCGTCGGGCGCACCGCGCGGGAAAATGACGCGGAATTCCATCGCGTGTACGACAACGCGGCACTGAAAGATCTTCTGCCTTCCGCCGACTGGGTGATTGCCGCGGCTCCGCTGACGGAGGACACCCACGGAATGTTCGACGCGGAAGCTTTTTCGCTCATGCGTCCGACGGCCCGGTTCATCAATGTCGGGCGGGGACAGCTGGTGGTGGAGCGGGATCTGACGGAGGCGCTGGTCAAGGGCTCGCTCGCGGGCGCCGCGCTGGACGTCTTCGAGGAGGAGCCGCTCCCGCCGGACAGCCCGCTGTGGGACGCCCCGGGGCTGCTGGTGTCCCCCCACATGAGCGGGGACACGGTGGGCTGGCGCGACGCCCTGGCCGAGCAGTTCATGGACAACTTCGACCGCTGGGTGGCGGGAGAACCCCTGGTCAACGTGGTCGACAAACGGCTCGGTTACGTACCGGTGCCCTGAGCGCCGGTGCCCCGGGCGGCGCGGACACGGCCGGCGCTCCCGGCGGGTTCCGGTCCGGCCCGCCCCCGCCCCGCGCCGGACGCGGCACCACCGGCACCCTCCGGCGTCCGCCCCGCACCCGCGCAGCCACCCCCGCACCCACCCGCCCCCGCAGCTCCCCCGCCGCATCCCCTGGAGGCCCCGATGACCGAGCTCTGCGACCTCACGGCCACCCGCCTGCTCGCGGGCTACGCCACCCGCGCCTTCTCCCCCGTCGAGGTGGCCCGCGCCGTGCTGGAGCGGATCGAGCGGACCGAGCCGGTGGTGGGCGCCCATGTGCGGGTGGACGCCGAGAGCGCCCTCGCGCAGGCCGCCGAGTCCGAGCGGCGCTGGCTGCGCGGTGAGCCGGCCGGGCTGGTCGACGGCGTGCCGGTGTCCGTGAAGGATCTGCTGCTGCTGCGCGGCGGGCCCACCCTGCGGGGTTCGCACACCGTGGACGCCGGCGATCCGGCCGCCTGGCAGGAGGACGCCCCGGCGGTGGCCCGGCTGCGGGAGCACGGCGCGGTGTTCACCGGCAAGACGACGACCCCCGAGTTCGGCTGGAAGGGGGTCACCGACAGTCCGCGGCACGGGGTGACCGTCAATCCGTACGATCCGCGCCGCACGGCGGGCGGGTCGAGCGGCGGGAGCGCGGCGGCGGTCGCGGTGGGCGCGGGACCGCTGAGCCTGGGCACGGACGGCGGCGGCTCGGTCCGCATCCCCGGCTCCTTCTGCGGGATCTTCGCGCTGAAGCCGACGTACGGCCGGGTGCCGCTCTACCCGGCGAGCCCGTTCGGGACGCTGGCCCATGTGGGCCCGATGACCCGGGACGCCCGGGACGCGGCGCTGATGATGGACGTGATCACGGGCCCCGACTGGCGGGACTGGTCGCAGTCCGACCGGGTGCCGGCCGACTTCGCGGCGGGTCTGTACCGCGGAACGGAGGCTGTGGCGGGGCTGCGGGTGGCGTACAGCGCCTCGTTCGGCGGGCGGGTGGCCGTCGAGCCGCGGGTGGCGGCCGCGGTACGCCGGGCGGTGGATCTGCTGTCCTCGCTGGGGGCGCAGGTGGAGGAGGCCGAACCGCCGCTCGCGGAGGACCCGGTGGAGGCGTTCCACACCCTGTGGTTCAGCGGGGTGGCGCGGGTGGTGCAGCCGCTCGGCCCGGAACGGCTGGAGCTGCTGGAGCCGGCGCTGCGCGAGGTGGCGGAGCAGGGCGGGGCGTACAGCGCGCTGGACTATCTGACGGCGGTGGACGTCCGGATGGCGCTGGGCCGGGAGATGGGCCGCTTCCACGAGACGTACGACCTGCTGGTGACGCCGACGATGCCGGGCACCGCGTTCGAGGCGGGCGCCGAGGTGCCCAAGGGCTCCGGGTACACGCGGTGGACGGGCTGGACGCCGTTCAGCTATCCGTTCAACCTCACGCAGCAGCCCGCCGCGACCGTGCCCTGCGGGCTGGATGGCGACGGGCTGCCGATCGGGGTGCAGTTGGTGGGGCCCCGGCACGCGGACGGTCTGGTGCTGCGCGCGGCGCACGCGCTGTACGAGGCGGGCGTCGCGGACGAGGTGCCGCCGCCCGCCGCGGGCTGACCGGGGCGTTCGCGGTGCGGCCCGGGCCCGGGGCGTCCTCACGGGAGGGCGCCGGGCCCGGGCCGGGGGTGCCCGGCGGTCAGGCGCGCCGGAAGGTGAGGCTCTCGCCCAGCGCCCCGGCCCGCCACAGGTCCTGGCAGGCCTCGGCCATGCGGTCGAGGCCGTCGACGACCGCGCCCCAGACGATGCCGGGGACCCAGCCGGCGTCCCCGTTGATCAGCAGGTTGTTCCGCTCGTAGAACAGCGCGAGGTCGATGACCTGCCGCCGGCCCCGGTGCCCGGCGTTCTCCTCGTAGCCGTAGGACTTGGTGCCGAGCTGGGTGTCGGTGAACGTGAAGTAGCAGAGGTCGCCGGGGATCGGGGTGATCGTCGGGTTCTCCAGCGGGGGTTCGGCGGGGGCGAACGGCGGGAGCAGGGTGTAGATCTCGTTGCGCGCGTACTTGGCGTGGTAGACGTCGCCGCCGAGCGGCAGCGCGTTCCAGACGGCTTCGCAGGTGATCGGAGCACGGTCGTCGAGGAGCCGTGCGGTGCAGGTCACACCGCGTTTGGCCAGGGACACCTCGATGTGCCGGGCGGAGCGGTCACGCGGTGCGGAGTCGGTCATTCGGATGCTCCTGTCAGTCGTCCCGGACGGGTCCCGGCCGGTGCGGACGCGGGGCTCTTATGGTGGCGCAAGTGGATCAATGACAACAGAACCGGCGGCGGTCTCAGCTCGGTTAAGGCTGGAAAAGAGCGGCATGAAATCTTGCTCTTCGGGTAGCGAGCCGCCCATGGCTCGACCACGCGGGAACGATACGTACCGGATCGGCCGCCGCTCCCTGCTCGCAGGGGCGGCGGCTTTGAGCGCGTTGGGGGCGGTCGGTTGCAGCCGGGTCTCCACCGCAGACGTCAAGGACGGGGGAGATCTTCTGGAGCGCCTGCGGGCGCAGGGTGTCGTGAAACTGGGGCTGGCCGGCGAGCAGCCGTACAGCTACATCGGCAAGGACGGCGAGATGACCGGCTACGCGCCGGAGGTGGCCGCCCGCATCTTCGAACGGCTCGGGGTGCCGAGGGTCCAGCCGTTCCCGACGGAGTTCGGTTCACTGATCTCCGGTCTGAACTCGCAGCAGTTCGATGTGGTCGCCGCCGGGATGTACATCAATCCCGAACGCTGCCAGCAGGTGCTCTTCGCGGACCCCGAGTACCAGATGCTCGACGCCTTCATCGTCCGCAAGGGCAATCCCAAGAACCTCAACGACTACAAGGACGTCGCCGAGGCCGGCGCGACCCTCGCCACGGGTGTCGGCTATGCCGAGATCGGCTACGCCGAGGACGCCGGGGTCAAGAACATCATGACCCTGCCGGACCAGCTGGCCGGACTCCTGGCGGTGGAGCAGGGACGGGCCGATGTCTTCGCGGGCACGGCCGTGACCGTGCGGAACGTCATCAAGGAGACCAAGTCGAAGCGTGTGGAGGCGACCGAGGAGATCCAGCCCGTCGTGGACGGCGAGCCCGTCGTCGACGCGGGGGCCTTCGCCTTCCGCAAAGCCGAAACGAATCTTCGGGACGCCTTCAACCGTGAGCTCCACAAGATGAAGGACAGCGGTGAACTTCTGCGGATCATGCGGCCCTTCGGCTTCTCGGAGGAGCAGATGACGGATCTGACCGCAGAGGAGAAGTGCACACCATGAGTGAGATCACCTGGGGTTTGTGGCAACTCCTCCTCGAAGGCCTCTGGGTCACCGTCCAGCTGACGGTCTACAGCGCGGCCCTCGGCGCTCTCGTCGCCTTCACGGTCGGCATCGCCCGGACGCACCGGCTGTGGATCGTCCGCTTCCTCTCCGGCCTCTACATGGAGGTCTTCCGGGGCACCTCGGCCCTGGTACTGATGTTCTGGCTGTTCTTCGTCCTGCCGGTCGCCTTCGGCTGGCAGCTGCTGCCGCTGTGGGCGGCCACGCTGGCGCTGGGCCTGTCCTACGGGGCGTACGGCTCGGAGGTCGTGCGCGGCGCCGTGCAGGCGGTGTCGCCGGCGCAGCGGGAGGCGGGCATCGCGCTCAGCTTCACGCCGATGCAGCGGATGCGGCGGATCATCCTGCCGCAGGCCTGGCCGGAGATGCTGCCGCCCTTCAACAACCTGCTGATCGAGCTGCTCAAGGGCACCGCCCTGGTGTCGATCATGGGTGTCGGCGACATGGCCTTCGGCGCCTCGCTGATCCGCAACGCGACCGGGGAGAGCGCCCCCGTCTACACGATCATCCTGGTGATGTACTTCGTGCTCGCCTTCGTCCTGACCCGCGGCATGCGGGTGGTCGAGCGGCAGGCGAAGACCCGGATCGGGCAGCGGCCCGCGAAGGGCGGCGGGTTGCTGAGCAAGCTCAATCTCCGTGAGCGCACCGACATCTCGGCCGACGCGGCCGGCGCTGGGGGTATCTGATGCAGTGGGACTGGTCGGCGGTCGCCGACTTCATGCCGGATTTCTGGCGGGGTCTCCTCGTCACCCTCCAGGCACTGGTGCTGGGCTCGCTCATCGCCTTCGCGCTCGGCCTCTTCTGGGCCCTGGCGCAGCGCTCGACGCTGCGGGCGGTGCGCTGGCCGGTGCAGGTGTTCACGGAGTTCATCCGGAACACGCCGCTGCTGGTGCAGCTCTTCTTCCTCTACTACGTGCTGCCCGAGTGGGGTCTCACCTTCTCCGCGCTGACCACCGGTGTCATCGGCCTCGGTCTGCACTACTCGACGTACACCGCCGAGGTGTACCGCGCCGGTATCGAGGGTGTGCCCACCGGCCAGTGGGAGGCGGCCACCGCGCTGAGCCTGCCGCGGACGCGCACCTGGTCCGCGGTGATCCTGCCGCAGGCGATCCGGCGGGTCGTGCCCGCACTCGGCAACTACGTCATCGCGATGCTGAAGGACTCCCCGATGATCGCCACGATCGGTGTGCTGGAGATGCTCGGCGAGGCCCGCCAGTTCGGGTCCGAGACCTTCGTCATGACCGAGCCGATCACGGTCGTCGGCATCGCCTTCATTCTCATCGCCTACCCGGCTTCCCTCCTCATGCGAGCCCTGGAGCGTCGTCTTGTCCGCTGAAAGCAGTTCCCCGAACGCGACCCCGGCCCCGGCGGCCGGCAGTGAGCTGATCCGTTTCGACGGGGTGACCAAGCGGTTCGGCAGCAATACGGTGCTGAACCACCTGGACTTCACCGTGGATGCCGGGAAGCACGTCACGCTGATCGGCCCCTCGGGCTCCGGCAAGACGACGATTCTGCGGCTGCTGATGACCTTGCTGAAGCCGGACGAGGGCACCATCTCCGTCGACGGCGAATACCTCACCCACGAGGAGAAGAACGGCAAGCTCGTCCCGGCGGGCGAGCGGCACACCCGTGAGGTGCGCAAGAAGATCGGCATGGTCTTCCAGCAGTTCAACCTCTTCCCGAATATGAAGGTGCTCCGCAACATCACCGAGGCCCCGGTCCACGTGCTGGGGATGAGCAAGGACGAGGCCACCGAGCGGGGCCGCGAACTGCTGGACCTGGTGGGGCTGTCGGACAAGGCCGACGCCTACCCGAACCATCTGTCCGGCGGCCAGCAGCAGCGGGTGGCCATCGCGCGGGCGCTGGCCATGCGGCCGAAGGTGCTGCTGCTCGACGAGGTGACCTCGGCGCTCGACCCGGAGCTGGTGGCCGGTGTGCTCGACGTGCTGCGGGACATCGCACACACCACGGACATCACCATGCTCGTCGTCACCCACGAGATGAACTTCGCGCGGGACATCTCCGACGACGTGCTGATGTTCGACGCGGGGCGGGTCATCGAGTCCGGGCCGCCGGAGAAGATCTTCTCCGAGCCCGAGCACGAGCGGACCCGGGAGTTCCTGAGCGCCGTGCTCTGACCCCGCGGCGCGGGTGCGGGCGGCGGGCGTTTCCCGGCGCCGGACGGCACCGCCGTACCGTTCCTGCGGACGGCTGTCCGAGCCCCTGCGGACGGCCGTCCGAGCCTTCCGCACCCGGTCCGTGACCACGGCATATGCCACGGTGGCGCACTTCCCCGGCAACGGGGAAATGCGCCACCGGTGTGCACAACTCGGCCACCCGGGCGGCCTCTTGGCCGCTATCGTGGGGGCAGCCCGGCCCGTGGCCGCGGCGGAGGACGGCCCCGCCGGGGCGGACTTCCCCGTAACCAGGAGCGCGGCGACGATGCAAACGGTCACACCTGTAGGGGGACACCGTGGCGCAGCAGCCCGAGCCGACCGCTCCCTTCCACGCGGTCCAGCACGCCCTGCGCGTTCTGGAGAGCGTCGCCCGCCACCACGGCGGCGTCACCGGGGAAGAGCTGTCGCGGGAGACCGACCTGCCGATGGAGCGGCTCACGCCCATGCTGCGGATGCTGCGCCGCGAGGGCTATGTGGACGAGGCCGCGGACGGCGTGTTCGCCGTCGGCCGGACGCTGCTGCTGCTCGGCTCCGCCGCCCGGGAGAAGGCCCTCGCCGACAAACTCCAGCGTCATCTGGAGGAGCTGCGCGACACCCTGGGCGCCGCGGTCTATCTGAGCCGCTACGTCGACGGCGAGGTGCGGATCACCCAGTGCGCCCACGGGCCGGACACCCCCAAGGTCAACGAGTGGGTGGACTTCCGCTCGGCGGCGCACGCCAGCGCGGTCGGCAAGTGCCTGCTGACCCAGCTCGACCACAACGGCCGCCAGGACCACCTCGCCCGGCACAAGACGGCCCGCTTCACCTCGCGGACCATCACCGACGAGAAGGTCCTCTTCAGCAGACTGGACCACCAGCCGTCCACCGTTCCCGTGCTCGACCTCCAGGAGTACGCCGTGGGCACGGTCTGCGCCGCGGTGCCCATCGCCGCCGGCAAGACCGTCGGCTGTCTGGCGCTCTCGCTGCCGATCGAGCGCGCCCACCGGCTGCGCCAGGCGGCCGAGACGCTCAACCGCAGGGCGGCGCCGCTGGCGCTGTCCCTCACCTTCTGAGGACGGCGGCGGGGCCCCGGGGGCCGGAGACCGGGCCTGGAACCCGGGCGGATGACCGGGCGGGACCCGGCCGGGAGCACCCCGGCGGACCCGGTAGGATGGCCGGGCGTCAGCACGCGCCGCTAGCTCAGTTGGTTAGAGCAGCTGACTCTTAATCAGCGGGTCCGGGGTTCGAGTCCCTGGCGGCGCACGCGCGATACGAGAGGCCCCTCCGTTCCGGCGGAGGGGCCCTCGCGTCTCTTGGGCGCCTGCGCGCCGCGCGGCCGGGCGCCGGTGGCCCGGGGCGGTCCGGAACTTGTGTCCGTTGCCGGTGCCCTCAGGTGGGGTCACGGTTACCAGCACCGAACCGGCTCCGGGCGGGACAACGGCGGAGATCACGTTGCCGCCGGTCACGGTGGAGCGGGAAGAGGCGGCCGTGGAGTGAACCTCCACAAGCCGCGTGCGCCGGGTGGCGGCAGCCTCCGCCCGGCGCACGGAGACCGCTCCTGCCGGCCCACTGTGGGCGGGTCCTCCATGTGCGGGGCCGGAGCGGTGTGGATCCGCCCCATTTCCCGTACCGCCGACGGCCGCTGACGATGTGCGGCATGGCGATGGTGACCCAACGTCGCGGGCTTCCCGGGCCAGGCCGAGGACCTGGACGCGATCCCGCGGACGGACGCCGGCACGTCCGGTGAGCAGGGACCGCGCGTCCGCCGCGCCGGCTGAACCGCCGGGCACCGCCCCCATCCCATCCCCCGCCCACTCGTCAACGAGGAGGATCACCATGCCGGGCACAGATGTCCCGCGCCCCGGAAGCCCGGCAGGCGCGCGAAGGCGGAGTCCGCGAAGAGTGCGGACGGCCGCCGCCCTGTTCGCCGCGGCCCTGCTGGCGCTCGGCACCGTGGACGGCGCTGCCGCCGAGGTGCCGAACGGCGCACCGGACCCGTGCCGGCACGGTGACAGGATCGCCGTGCCCGGTGCGGAGTTCCAGACGCACGCCTGCCTGCCCGACATGACCACGGCCGCTCTCGCCGGGACCCGCTACACCGATTCCGCCGACTGGTCGTCACTGACAGCCCAGGGGACAAGGAACCCGTCCGGCGTGGCCGGCCTCCAGATCGACGGCTACTTCCCCGACACGTCCCGTCTGAACACCACGCACGGCTGGGACCACGACGCCCAGTTCGTCATCCGCCTCCCCGAGCGCTGGAACGGCGGACTCGTCGTCACCGGTGCCCCCGGGCTCCGCAAGCAGTACTCCCTGGACCCCCTGATCTCGGACTGGGTCATCGACCGGGGATACGCCTTCGCGTCCACCGACAAGGGCAACAGCGGCCCCGACTTCTACACCGACGGTGTCCGCCCCGGCGACGCGGTGGCCGAGTGGAACGACCGCACCACCGAACTGACCCGCGCCGCACGCACGGTGGTGAAACAGGCATACGGCCGCGCCCCGCGGCGCACCTACATGACGGGCATCTCCAACGGCGGCTACCTGACCCGCTGGCAGCTCGAAAACCACCCCGGGCTGTACGACGCCGGGCTGGACTGGGAAGGCGCGCTCTGGACGCCCGACGGCCCCAACCTCTTCACCTATCTGCCCACCGGTGTCGCCCACTCCCTGGGCCGCGCATCCGACCAGGACATGCTGGACGCCGGGTTCACCGCCGGCACCGAGTTCCTGTGGCCGTACCACGAGCAGGTCTACTACGGCCTCACGCAGAAGGTGTACCGCGCCGAGTTCGACCCGGCCTACGACCCCTCCTGCCCCGGTCCGACGGCGGGCACGACGGTGACGGAGATCCTCGCACCGTGCGCCTCGGACGCCGCCTACGACTACGCCTCCCGCCCGGATTCGGTCAGGCGGGCGGTCCAGCGGGTCTCCCTCACCGGGAAGATCGGCAAACCGATGATCACCGTGCAAGGAGACCTGGACGCGCTGCTGCCCGTCGCCACCGACTCCGAGGTGTACACGAAGATGATCGCCGACCGTCACCGCGGCCGGCTGCACCGCTCGTACAGCGTCCAGGGCGGCACGCACATCGACGGCCTGTACGACAGCCACCCCGACCGGCTCCGCCCCGTACTGCCCTGTTACCGCGCCGCGTTCGAGGTCCTGACCGACTGGGTCGAGCGCCGCGAAGCGCCGCCGGCGAGCGGGACGGTTCCGCGCCCCGCCACGGGGGATCTCGTCAACACGTGCTCGCTGCACTGACCGCGCCCGTCCGCCCGCCGCACGCACCGCCGCACCCGCCGCACCACAACGCCGCCCCACAACGCCGCCCCACCGGCCGGCCTGTGGGGCGGCTCGCTGTGCCAGGGGGCGCCGTTCGCCGGCAACGGGTGCGGGCCACGGTCCTGCCCCGCACAGGGTGGACCGCATCGCCATACCGCCCCTGCGCGGGCGCCCGTAACGTCGGGTAACCCGGAGGCGGGACAGGGCCGTTCGCAGAGCCTGCCGAACCTCCGGCTCCCCCCGTTTCGTTCACCGGCTCCGGCCAGGAGGCACGATGCACCCCTTCCCGCCCGAGCGGCACCGGGCTCGCGGAGCCCGGACGCGCACCGCCCGTACCCTCACGCTCGTCCTGTCCCTGGCCGCCCTCGTCCTGGGCGGTCTCACCGCCGCCCCGGCCCAAGCGGCGGGCCTGCAGGAAGTCACCGGCTTCGGCTCCAACCCCGGCAACCTGCGCATGTTCCGGTACGTACCCGACGGCCTGCCGACGGGCCGCCCCGTCGTCGTCGCGCTGCACGGGTGCACCCAGTCCGCGTCCGGCTTCGACGACGAGACCGGCTGGACCAGATGGGCCGACGCATGGGGATTCGCCCTGGTCCTGCCGGAACAGAAGTCCGCCAACAACATGAACTCGTGCTTCAACTGGTTCGAGCCCTCCGACATGGCACGCGGCTCCGGCGAGGCCCTCTCCGTCAAGCAGATGGCCGACCGGACGGCGGCCGATCTCGGCTCCGACACCGCGCGCGTGTACGTCACGGGACTGTCCGCGGGCGGGGCGATGACCTCGGTCATGGCCGCGGCCTACCCGGATGTCTTCGCGGGCGCCGCGGTCGTCGCGGGCCTCCCGTACGACTGCGCACGCACCGTCGTCGCCGGCCTGTCCTGCATGAACCCGGGCAGCGACCTCGGCCCGCGGCAGTGGGGCGACAAGGTCCGTGCCGCGCATCCCTCCTACGACGGCCCCCGGCCGGTGATGTCGCTGTGGCACGGGACGAACGACAGCACCGTCAAGCCGGTGAACCTGACCGAACTCGTCGAGCAGTGGACGAACGTCCACGGCACCGACACGGTCGCCGACATCAGCGACACCGTCGACGGCTACCCGCACCAGGTGTACGAGAACGCCTCGGGAGACGCCGCCGTCGAGTCGTACTCCATCACCGGCATGCAGCACGGCCAGCCGGCGGACCCCGGCGGCGGAGCCACCCAGTGCGGCATCGCGGGGCAGTACTTCCCCGACATGGGGATCTGTGCCTCCTACCGGATCGGCCGCTTCTGGGGGCTGGACAGCTCTCAGGGCGGCAGCGAGCTGCCCGCGCCCGCCGGGCCGGCCGTCACGGCCACCACCGAGACGACGGTGTCGCTGTCGTGGGAGGCGGTGGACGGCGCCGCTGCCTACCGCGTATACCGCGACGGCGCCCAGAAGGGCTCACCCTCCGCGCCGTCCTTCACCGACACGGGGCTGTCCCCCGGCACCACCTACGCCTACACCGTCGCAGCGGTCGACGACCAGGGCCGCGCCGGCCCGGCCACGGCCGCCGTCCGGGCCACGACGGCCGGCTCGGCCCACCGGTGCTTCACCGACAACAACTACCAGCAGGTGGCCGCCGGACGGGCGCACCAGGCCCTCGGGACCGTCTACGCCAACGGCTCCGGCCAGAACATGGGCCTGTACAACGTCTTCGTCACCCACACCCTTGAGGAGACCTCCCCGGGCCACTTCGTGATCGCCGACTCCGGCTGCCCCTCCCCCTGACCCGGGGCCGGGGCACGAGGGCCGGGGTCCCGGTTCAGGCGGTCGGCGTCCGTCCTTGACCGCCGTTACGAACGAAGTCCAGCCGCCCGACGGGAAGACGAGCACCGGACCGAACGGAACCCTGCCGTCCCGCACCGGCTGTTCACCGGCGTCCCGGAAGAGATCCTGCTCGGTTCGGTGGTGGACGGGACGGGCACCGCTACGTGTCTCCCGACGAGGAGACCGAGTTGACGGGCGTCGCCCGCCCCGAGGGCCTGGTGCCCCCGGGGCGGGCGAGGTACTGCCCGAGGCTCCGGACGAACCGGCAACTGATGCTCCCACTCGCGGGCGGTGGCGTTGACGGTCGGTCCGGAGGTGCGGTCCGGAAGGTCTAGAACCGCACGTCGGAGCAGGCGTAGAAGGCGTTGCCGGTGTCCGCGACGTCCCAGACGGCGACGATCACGTGCCGGCCGGACTTACCGCCCGGCATGGTGCCCTGGTGGGTCACCGTGGCGTCCGGCTGACGGCCGTTGTAGGGGACGGTCAGGAACGGCTGGGACTCCAGCGCGGACCGGGTGATCGGCTGGGAGGGGTTCCAGCCGTTCCGGGTGATGAAGTACCGGAAGTCCGTGGTGGAGTGCCGGGCGGTGAGCCGCCAGGTGAAGGTGCGGCTCTCCCCGGACCGGACGTCGGTGGCCGGCCACTGGCCGCCGCGCGGGTCGTCCAGTGCCGCGAACCGGCTGTTGCCGCCGGAGCAGATGGCGCCGTCGGCGGGGCCGGCGGCCGGGAAGCCCTTGGGGCCCTCGACGCTCTGCGGCTCCCACTGGATGCCGCCGCAGTTCTGCACGGTGCCGTTGGCGCAGAGCGCCTGCCGGCTGATCGGGGAGTCGGTGTAGCCGTGGCTCTGGGCACTGCCGGTGGTGGCGAAGAGGGAGACGCCGGCGATGCCGAGGCCGAGCAGGGTGGTGGAGATCTTTCTGCGCATGAGTCGCTCCAGAAGACGTGGGGGTGGCCCGGGCCCGCAGGGTCGGCACGGGCCCGGCTCTTTCGGCTCGGGTGAGGAGCGGGGGCTGCGGGGGGTGGGGTGGGGAGTGGGTGGGGAGCAGCCCCGGGGTGGCGGTCTAGACCAACTGGGAGAGTAGTGGCGGCCGTTGATGATGTCTAGACCAATATCAGGGGTTGTTGCAGACCGCTGTGAGGCGGGATGGAATGGGGGCACAGGCGGCGCGCACGCGCCGGTCGCCGGTCGCCGGTCGCCGGTCGCCGGTCGCCGGTCGCCGGTCGCCGGTCGCCGGTCGCCGGTCGCCGGAGGATGCCGTGGTGGCCGGGGACTTCCGCTCTCCCGGCCGCGGCGGCTGCTGTCAGTCCCGGCCGGTGCCGGTCAGGTCGAGTTCCGGGATGATCCGGTCGCACTGGGCCCGGGATTCCTTGACCCACTCGCCGTTGGGGTGGTCGTTGCCGTCCACCCAGGCGCGGGCCCCGGCCGCGTCCCGGCCGCCCGCGAGCTGCCGCTCGACCAGACGCGCGTCCCGTACGGCGTCGGGCGTCTCGACGTACCAGACCTCCGCCATCAGCCGGCGCGCCTCCGACCACCCCGGCGCCACGCAGGCGAGGTAGTTCCCCTCGGTGACCACCAACCGCGTGTCCGGACGCAGCAGATGGCGGGCCGCGACGGGCTCGTGGAGGGTGCGGTCGTAGTCCGGTACGTAGATGTCCCGGCCGGTGTCCTCGTGGACGCGGCGGAGCAGGGCCTCGTAACCCCAGACGTCGAAGCTGGGCGCGGAGCCCTTGCGGGCGGTGAGTCCGAGGCGTTCGAGCTGGCGGTTGGAGAGGTGGAAGCCGTCCAGCGGCAGATAGCCGGCCACCGCCGCACCGTGCCGCCGTTCGATCCGGTCGACCAGCGCCGTGGCGAGGGTGGACTTGCCGGCTCCCGGCGGCCCCGCGATCCCGAGCACGGTCCGCGCGCGCCCACCGTCGGCCAGGGCCCACGCCTCGTCCGCCAGCTCCGCGATGTCCATACCGGCAGGCTACGTCCTGCGTGCCGAGGCGGAGGAGGCGCTTGTGGCAGTCCGGCGACCGCCGGGGCGCGGGACCGCCCGGCCGGCCCGGGCCGGCCGCCCCGTCGTCCCGCTGGGCTCCCCCGGCACTCCGGCTGTGCCTCGTACTGACCCGTGGGGCACCGTGGTCCCCATGCCTGCCTACGAGACGATGCCGTTCCATCTTGAGACCGAGCGGCTGATACTGCGGCCGTGGGCCGAGTCGGACGCCGCAGAGTTCTGCGCCCTCCTGTCCGAGCGCGGCGACGGGACGCCCACGGTCGAGCACATCCGGACGGCCATCGCGAAGCTGCTCACCGAAACGGCGGCAACGGGCATCGCGCTGCTCCCCGTCCAGCGCCGCGACGAGGGCGACTTCATCGGCTACTGCGGGCTGATCACCGGCCGCTCCACCCTGGAGGAGCCCGAGATCGCCTACGAGTTGTTCCAGCGCGCGCACGGACGGGGCTACGCCACAGAGGCGGCGCGCGCGGTGCTCGACGCCGCTGCCGCGACCGGGCGGAAACGGCTCTGGTCGACCGTCGGCACGTGGAACACCCCGTCGCTCCGCGTCCTGGAGAAGCTCGGATTCGAGCGGGACCACGTCTCCACGGAGGACAACGGTGAAGTGGTCTGGCTCACCCGCTCGTTGCCGTAACACGGGGCCGCGTCCCCTTGGCTCCGCCCTCGCGTGGTCGAGTGTGCTCGGGCGGTGGGGGTGTGGGCGGCTTGGCGACAGTGGTGGCCGGCTCGGTGTCGAGCTTGGTGCGGGAGGTCAGCATCGGGTGGTCAAGGCCGACGGTTTCCACGTCCCGCAGCTCGCGTACGAGCTGGGAGGCGAGGAACCATCCCAGGTTCGGGTGCCCGTACGGCACCGGCACGTCGTCGGCGGGAAGCGCGCGCATGCCCGTGGAAGTCCACTGATACGGCGTGCCGATGACCCCGAAGAGCGGCGCCGCCCGGACCAACAGGGCCACATGCCCGCTGCGGCTCAAGTGGGGGCACACCTCAGCCGCCGCGCGAGCGTGATCGGCACACACCGGTGGTTGCGCGGTCCAGACGAGACGCGTCGACGCCTCCAGCCTTCCGCTCTCCAGAAACAGATAGCGGCCGTCGGGCGTCCGGGCCGGCCCGGCGCACACCTGGCAGCGGAGTCTGAGCATGGTCTCGCGCTGCCGGGCCGGGTGCACCATCCGCCACCGGGGACGGCCCACCGGCATCCGGTCGTGCCCGATCGACTGTGAACAGCGGCTCCAGAGGACGCCGCGAGTGTCACGGTCCTCGGGCACTTCATCCCAGTAGCCGAGCAACGACCGCCCCCCGGGCCCGAACCGGGCGCGCAGCGCGATGAGAGGTGCGGGCTCCTCGTCTTCTCGGGCGGTGATGTACGGGACCAGGCCCTTGAAGGTCCGCATCACGCGACTGCTCCAGTCGTCGTCACCCTGCACCGGCTGCGCATCGGCGGCACGGTGCGGGTTGCGGTTCGGTCGATCAGCTGTGCCATCGAAGTGTCCGTTCGTCGGGGGTCGCGTGCTGGATCCGCGACTCAACGTGGCCGGTAGCTTCCGCGGCAGGGGGTCGTGACTCAACCGACGCGGATACCGGAACCGACGGTTATGCGACGGGTGTTGCCTCGTCCGGCTGAAAGGCCGACGGAAAGCGTCGGATACCCGGGAACGGAGGTGCTTACTGGAGTGAACACCGCTGCGGAGGGAGACGGATGTGGGTCGGACGACGGGCCGGCATGGTGTCGGATGCGCACGAGCCATGCGGGAGCGAGCGGCCGAGGAGGGATGGACGGTTCACGAGATTGCCCAAGGCATCCGTGACCACTGCGGTCTGTCCGGGCTTCGTGCGAACCGTCTCGCCCGGGGCCTCACGCTGAGTCAAGCAGGCACAGAACTCCGGGAGCTCGCCCTCCGGATGAGTCCGGTCGGCCCGAAGGCGGACGAAGACCAGTTACGGCTCTGGGAAACCGGCGCCCGCACACCCCGTGCCGGGGCCGTCGCGTTGCTGTGCCGCTACTACGAGGCGACGCCCTACGAGCTCGGGCTCGGGCACGCCGACGGCGTGGCTGATGACGACGCACACCCCCAGCGGCGAATGGCGCGGACACGTTCGTCCTTCTCCGGGACCGCGGTGGAGCGCGAGCCCTTCTTCCACGACATCGACGCCACCCGGCGTTCCGTCGACCGCGCCTTGGCAGCGGGTACCGTCGCCCCCGGCCAGATGGATCTGCTGGATGAGCAGCTTCTGCTGGTCCGGTACGAGTACGTCTTCACGCCGCCCGCCCGGATGGTGAACAAGCTGCTCCGGATCCTGGGGGAGGTCAGGGAGCTCCTGGAGGACCGGCAGCCGACCTCGGTGACGGTGCGGCTCACGGAGATCACCGCCGTGGCGTCCACACTGGTCGCGGACGCCCTGATGAAGCTCGGCGCCATCGATGACGCACGCGCCTGGTACGCCACCGCCCGGCACGCTTCCGATGAGAGCGGCAACGCGGAGCTGCGGGCCCGGGTGCGTGCCCAGGCGGCCATGCTCGGCTACTACTACGGCCCTGTGCATTCGGCTGTCACTCTGACCCGGGAGGCTCGCATCATGTCGCGCGGCAAGCCCTCTCCCACCGCCGCCTTCGCGGTCGCTGCGGAGGCGCGCGCGCTCGCACTGCAGGGGAACCGCAGCGAGGCCGCCGCCCGAGTCAAGGACGCCCGTGGCGTCTTCGACCATCTCGCTCCACGGAGCGACGACGACGCCTTCGCCTTTCCGCTGCGCCGGTTCCTGCTCTACCTCAGCGGCACGTTCACCGCGTTGGGGCAGGTGGCGGAAGCCCGAAAAGTCCAGGAAGAGGCGCTGTCCCTCTACCCGGCCCGCACCGGCATCGACCCGGCACTGCTGCGCCTGGAAGCCGCGATCTGCCTCGCGCACGACCGGAGCGCCACCGAGGCGTGCCAGCTCGCCACAGCGGCGTACCTCCAGGTACCGGAGGAGCACCGCACCGCCATTCTCGGCGCACGCGCACGGCACGTGATCGACCGGCTCCCGGGTACCAGCCGGCGGATCGCGGCGGCGCGGGAACTGGGCGAACTGCTCCAACTCCCCGGCAGCCACCTGTGACAGAACCGTTGGTCGTCCTTCAGCCTGACTCCATGACATCGGTCAACACCATCGGCGGCTTCCAACCACCGCACATGGACGAGGTGCTGCGGCGCGCGTGCGCCGTCGCCGGCCTCGACGCCGTCCACGCCCGTGTGCTGCGCGGACACACCAACGCGGTGGTTCTCCTCGCCGGAGAACCGGTCGTGGTGAAGATCGCCCGACGTGGCAGCCCACGGACCGACGCCCTCCGGACAGTGCGCTTCGTGCGATGGCTGATGCAACAGGACTTCCCGACGGCCCCGCTTCACCCGATCGCGTCCGAGCAACCCGTGGTCGTGGACGGCCACGCTGTCACCTTCTGGACCTACCTGCCCCAGCCGCCGCACCCCGTCCGGGCGGAACAGCTCGCGGCTCCGCTGCACGCGCTGCACAACCTCGGCACCCCGCCGGTCGAGCTTCTCGAACGGGACAACGTCACCGCCATCAAGTCTTCGATCGCCCGGATCACGAGCCTGCCCGCCCCGCTCATCGACGCTCTGTCCGCACGAGTGGACAAGCTCGCGGAAGAGCTCTCCGGAGTGCAGTTCCTGTACCCCAAGGCCGCCATCCAAGGGGACCCGCAGCACCGCAACGCCCTGCACCATGGCAACGGCGCCGTCCTGTGCGACTGGGACACGGTCGCCTGGGGGCACCGGGAATGGGACCTCGTCACCATCGAGATCCACTGCAGGCGCTTCGGCTACGGGGCTGGGCACTACCGCGACTTCGCCAATGCGTACGGCTACGACGTCACAGGGTGGGACGGGTATTCGACACTCCGCGACCTGCGCGAACTCCGCATGATCACTACGAACGCCCGGAAGATCGCGCACGCGCCCGCAAGCCGTCCCGAGGTCATACGTCGCATCGAGGGCCTGATCGCGGGGGACACCAGCCTCCCGTGGAACATCCTGTGAGAGGTGCAGTCGTCCGGACGGTCGAGGGCCGCTGAGGTGCCCGTGGAGGGCCGCCGGCACCGGCGGCTTCGGGCAATCCCTGTTCCAGTGGCCCGGGGAGGGAAGCACCGAATCCGGTAGGTCTACATCGGATGAACGGGGGCACCCGCTCAGCAGGGTGAGGTGCCCGGTCCGGCGCCGCTGGGGGCGACGGGCCGGGCGAACCCGTGTTTCGGAGCCTTCTTCCGCCGTGTCCCCCGGTCTCGGGCTCCGCTTCCCGGTTCTTTCGCGGCCCTGGCGTCGTACGTTCTCCGCTGCCGCGCCCGGGTGGCTCCGTCGCGTGCTCGCGGTCGTCGCCCCGCCTCCCGGCTCAGCTCCGGCCGCCCGCTCCGGCCGGGACCCGGAAGGCCACCGGCCGGGATGCGGCCGGTACGGGCTACGGGGTGCCGCCCGACGGGCCGGTGCCGGGCGCCAGTTGGCGGGCCAGGGCGCGTTCGGTGGCCGTCAGTGGGAGGTCCGGGCGGAGGCGTTCCGGGTGGGCGGCCGGCGGGCCTGCCCGCAGCGGTCCCGCGGCCGGCTGCCTCGTCTCCGTTGCCGGATGGCGCCGGTCCGCCTCCGGTGGCGGCAGCGGCGGCATCCACAGGCAGCCGGCGCCGATCACCGCGTCGGTCACCGCGGACGCCGCCCGGCGCAGGGCGTGGCCGATCCTCCGCGCGGCCCTCCTCCGCCCGGTTCTCATGTTCCGGGTGCGGAAGCGGTGGGCACGGAGATCCCCGCCGCCGGGGCGGGCTGCGGCCGGGCTCCGGGCCGGGCGTCCGGGGTGCCGTTGGCGTCCCGGGCGTCCGCGATGTCCGAGGTGTCCGGCCCCTCCGGGGAGTCCAGCGCGTCCGAGGCGTACGGGGCCGCCTGCCAGGTCCACAGGCGGGACAGGGCCTCCGGGTCGAGGGCGTGGCCCTCCTGCCAGATCCGCGCGGCGGCGGCCAGAACGGAGGAGCGGTCGGCCGCGGGCGGTCCCGGCCGGGCCGGGAGCAGCGGGAGGGCCGCCGAGGCCCCGAGCCGTACGGCGCGGTGGCGGCGGGCGAAGGCGGTCAGCGTCTGCCGGGGCCCGGCCTCGACGAGCAGCATGTCGTCCACGGCGAGCAACTGGTCCAGGGCGGGCCGGAACCAGACGGTGTCGGTGAGCTGCCGGGCCCAGAAGCGCGGGCTGCGGGCCTCCTCCGGGGTCATCAGCTCGCCCGTGTAGCCGGAGTACAGGGGAAGCCGGGGCTCGTTGAGACGGATCCCGCGGTACGCCTCCTCGACGGCGTCGGAGGCGGGGGCCATCGCCGGGCAGTGGAACGGGCTGGTGGCGGGGACGGCCACCACGGTGTGGCCGTCGGCGCGCAGGGCGGCGGCGACTTCGGCCAGCGGCTCGTCCGGGCCCGCGAGCATCGTCTGCGCCCGGGCGTTGACGGCGGCGACGGCCACGTCACCGCGCAGGTAGGGGCGGAGGGTGTCCTCGGAGGCCGCGACCGCGAGCATGCCGCCCGGGGGGATGCGCACGGCGTGCCGCACCCGCTCGCGCATCATGGTGACCGCGTCGGGCAGCGAGACGACTCCGGCGAGGACGGCGGCCACCAGTTCGCCCGCGCTGTGGCCGAGGAGGGCGGCGGGGCGCACGCCCCAGCCGATGACCATGCGGCCGAGGGCGTAGTCGACGGCGAAGAGCAGCGGCTGCGCGCGGCGCACGTCGTCGATGTCCACGGCCGGTGCCCTTCCGGCGGCACCGGCCAGCCAGTCGGCGCGGACCGCCGGGCCGTCCTCGCCGAAAAGGGCGAGGACCGCGTCGACGGCGGCGGTGAACACGGGTTCGCGCCCGTAGAGCCCGGCCGCCATCCCGAGGTGCTGGGAGCCCTGGCCGGGGAAGAGGAGAGCCACCGGGCGGGGATGGTGCGCGGTGACGGCCTTCGCTCCGTCGACGGCGGCGGGGGCTCCCCCGGCGGTGGTGACGGCCGAGGCGCGCACCGGGCCGGGGGCCCGTTCGCAGGGCACGGCGGCCGGCAGGGCGGGGAACGCCTCGGGCGGGAGTCCGTCGAGCAGCGGGCGCAGCACGGCCCGTACGGCGGCCTCGTCTGCCTCGTCGCGGCCCGACCAGAGCAGCAGCCGGGGTGCGTCCGGGTCGGCGAGCGGGCCGCCGTGCTTGAGGGGCCGCAGCACGGGCGGCTCGTCGGGGTCGTCGCCGGGGGCGGCGGGGTCGAGGACGCCGAGGACGGGGTCGCCGTCGGCCACGGCCTCGGCGGCGCGCCGCAGCGCGTAGACGGTGATGGCGCCGGGCCCGGGCTCCCCGAAGCCCGCGACAAGCGCGAAGTCGGTCTCCCCGGAACGGAGTTCGTCCCGGGCGCGGCGCAGGGCGCGGCCCGGTGAGGCCGAGGCGCGCACCGGGAAACCCTCGTGCTCGGGCCCCGGGCGGTCGGCGGCGGACACGGGGACGGCGGCGGCGTCGGCGCCGATGTGGACGACGGTGCGGGCCGGGAAGGACTCCGGCGGCCTGCCGAAGGCGCGCAGCACCGCGGAGACGGCGGCGGCCGTCGCCGCGAGGGGCGGGCCGGGGGCGGGGTCTCCGGCGGGCGCGGCGGGCGCGGCTCCGGGACTGACCACGAGCCTGCGGACCACGGCGGTGTGGGTGGTGAGCGGCGGCATCGGATGCCCTCCTTCTCGGCGCGCTGTCCGGCGGGTGCCGGGGGGTGGCCGCCCCGCCGGGTGACGGCGGGGCGGCCGGGGGCCGGCGCGGGCGGGGGTTCCCGCGCCGGCGCTGGGGGGATACGGGGTCAGGAGGCGTTGTCCCGGCCCGCGTTGACCAGTTCGAGCAGTGCGCGCGGGGTCTCCGCGTCGACGACCGCGTCGTCCGGTATCTCCCGTCCGTACTCGCGCTGGATCTGGCCGATGACCTGGAGCAGCGCGAGCGAGTCGTAGCCGAGGTCGATGAAGGTGGTGTCCAGGACGTCGCCGTCGAGGTCGACGCCCTCCTCCTCACCGGCGCTCTCGCGGAGCATCCGGGTGAGGTCGGCGAGGGTCACCTCGGTCGTGGTGGTGGTCGTGGCCGTGGTCGGCGCCATGGTGGGTCCTCTCTGCGAATCTGCGGGTGATCTGTGAGTGATCCGTGAGCCGGAGAGCGGCGATCCGCCCGGTCCGGCGGGTGGTCCGGCGGGTGAGCCGGCGGGTGGTCCGGCGCGTTGGCCCGGCCGCCCGTCAGGCGGGCCGGCGCAGGACGAGGGCCGCGTTGAAGCCGCCGTGGCCGCGGGCGAGGACCAGTACCGTGCGGAGGTCCGCCTCCCGCGGGTCCCCGGCGACGAGGTCGAGGCGGTGCTCCGGGTCCGCCTCGGTGACGTTGGCGGTGGGCGGGATGACGCCGTCGCGCAGGGACAGCAGCGCGGTGGCGGCGTCGAGGGCCGCGCCGCCGGCGAGCAGCCGTCCGGTCATGCTCTTGGGCGCGGTGACGGGCACGCCGTACGGGCCGAAGACGTCCTCCAGGGCCCGTGCCTCGGCCCGGTCGAGGGCCGGGACCCCGGAGGCGTCGGCGAAGACCGCGTCCACCTCGCCGGGCGCGACACGGGCGTCGGCGAGGGCGTTGCGCGCCGCGCGGGCCAGCCGGCAGGAGCCGGGGTCCTCGCCCGGGTCCAGGGTGGCCGCGTAGCCGGCGATCTCGCCGTAGATCCGCGGGGCGCCGCGTTCGCGGGCGGACTCCGCGTCCTCGGTGACGAGGATGGCGCCGCCCTCGCCGGGGACGTAGCCGCGGGCCGCGGCTGCGAAGGGCAGATAGGCGCGGGCGGGGTCGAGCTCGGTGCTCATCAGCCCGGAGGCGATCTGCGGGACCCAGCCCCAGGGGCACAGGGCGGCGTCGACACCGCCGGAGACGACGAGCGGCACGCCCTTGCGGATGTGGCGGCGGGCCTGGCCGAGGGCGTCGATCCCGCCCGCCTGCTCGGTGAGGAGGACGCCGCTGGGGCCGCGCATCTTGTGCCGGATGGAGATCTGGCCGGTGTTGACGGCGTAGAACCAGGCGAAGGACTGGTACGCGCTGACGTATTCCTTGCCCTGGCTCCACAGGTTCTGCAGTTCGCGCTGGCCGAACTCGACGGCGCCGCCGGAGGCCGCGGTGACCACGCCCATGCCGTACTCCGGCAGCTCGTCCGGCCGGACGCCCGCGTCCTCGACGGCCCACTCGGCGGCGGTGAGCGCGAGCCGGGTCATGTGGTCGGTCTGCGGCAGCAGCCGGCTGGGGATGTGCTCCTCGGCCGTGTAGCCGGGGACCTCGCCCGCGACGCCCGACGGGTACTGCGAGGCGTCGAAGCGGGTGAGCTCCGCCAGGCCGCTCTCGCCGGCGAGTGTGGCCTTCCAGAAGGCGTCGGTGCCGAGCCCGTTGGGGGCGGCGATCCCGAGTCCGGTCACCACCGTGGTGGCGGTCATGCGACGCTCCTCTCCGGGCGGGCGAGCACCATGGCGCTCTGGAAGCCGCCGAAGCCGCTGCCGACGCTGAGGACCACGTCGGCGCGCTGCTCGCGGGCGGTCAGCGGGATGTAGTCGAGGTCGAGTTCGGGGTCGGGTTCGTGCAGGTTGGCCGTGGGCGGCAGCACGCCGTGCTCCATGGCCAGGGCGCAGGCGGCGATCTCCAGGGAGCCGATGGCGCCGAGGGAGTGCCCGATCATGGACTTGATGGAGCTGATCGGCGTCTCGTAGGCGTGGTGGCCGAGGCTGCGCTTGAAGGCGCCGGTCTCGTGGCGGTCGTTCATCTTGGTGCCGGAGCCGTGGGCGTTGATGTAGCCGATCTCGCCGCCGTCGATCCGCGCCTCGGTCAGGGCGGCGTCGATGGCCTCGGACATCTCCCGGCCGTCGGGCTTGAGGCCGGTCATGTGGTACGCGTTGCAGCGGGCGGCGAAGCCGGCGATCTCCGCGTAGATGTGGGCGCCGCGCCGCCGGGCGCTCTCCAGCTCCTCCAGGACGAGCACGGCGGCGCCCTCGCCGAGGACGAGCCCGCTGCGGGTGCGGTCGAACGGGCGGCAGGCGCTCTCGGGGGTGTCGTTGCGCGGGGTGGTGGCGTGGATGGCGTCGAAGCAGGCCGAGGTGATCGGCGAGATGGGGGCCTCCGTCGCGCCGGTGATCATGACGTCGGCGGTGCCCTCCCGGATCAGTTCCACGGCGTGGCCGATGGAGTCCAGGCCCGAGGTGCAGCCGGTGGAGACCACGGCGGCGGGGCCCTCGGCCCCGGCGGCGCGGCCCACCTCGGCGGCCATGGAGCTGGGCACGAAGTGCCGGTAGAGCTCGGGCACCGCGTAGGTGTGGTCGACGTTCCAGTGCCGGCCGCCGTCGCTGACGACGACGTACTCCCGCTCCAGACTGGTGGTGCAGCCGACGGCGCTGCCGAGCGAGGTGCCGGTCCGGCCGGGGTCCAGCGCGCCGGGGTCGAGGCCGCTGTCGGCGACCGCCTCGCGGGTGGAGACCACGGCGAACTGGGCGGCGCGGTCGAGGCGGCGGATCTCCTGCGGGGTGAGCCCGGCGGCGGCCGGGTCGAAGTCGCACTCGGCGGCGACCCGGGAGCGGAACGGGGAGGCGTCGTAGAAGGAGATGGTGCGGGTGGCGGAGCGGCCCGCGGTGAGCAGCTCCCAGTACTCCTTGACGCCCACCCCGCCGGGGGCCACGGCGCCCAGCCCGGTGATGACGACTCTGCGCATCGCCGTTACCTCGTCTCCGGCCGGGCCGGATGTCCGTGCGGACGTCCGGCGGACTGAACTGTGCGGGCCACTGTCGATCCCTTCGTCGGTGACGCATCGGCGCTCCCGGAGGCGGTCCGGGGCCTGGGGAAGCGGTGCGCCCCTGTGGAGGCGGCTTCGGCGGCCGGGGCGGTCCGGGGTCCTGCCGGTTCCGCCCCGGCGCCGGTCCGGGCGGCCGCCCGCTTGTGACGTGCCGCCGCTACCGGTGCCGTCATGGTTCGGGCGGGTCCTCGACGGCGGCTCGCGCCGGAATGGAACACCGGTGCGGGACCCCGTTCACAACGGCACGTTCCCGTGCTTGCGGGCCGGGAGTTCGGCGTGCTTGCCGCGCAGCATCGCCAGCGAGCGGATCAGCACCCGCCGCGTCTCGCCGGGTTCGATGACGTCGTCGACGAGCCCCCGCTCGGCCGCGTAGTAGGGGTGCATCAGCTCGGCCCGGTACTCCTTCACCAGCCGGGCGCGGGTGGCCTCCGGGTCGTCGGAGGCGGCGATCTCGCGCCGGAAGACGACGCCGGCCGCGCCCTCCGCGCCCATCACGGCGATCTCGTTGACCGGCCAGGCGAAGGACAGGTCGGCGCCGATGGAGCGGGAGTCCATGACGATGTACGCGCCACCGTAGGCCTTCCGCAGCACCAGCGAGATGCGGGGCACGGTCGCGTTGCAGTAGGCGTACAGCAGTTTGGCGCCGTGCCGGATGACGCCGTCGTGCTCCTGGTCCACACCGGGCAGGAAGCCGGGGACGTCGACGAGGGTGAGCAGCGGGATGTTGAAGGCGTCGCACACGGAGACGTGGCGGGCGGCCTTCTCGGAGGCGTGGATGTCCAGGACGCCGGCCAGCGCGGCGGGCTGGCTGGCGACGATGCCGACCACCTGCCCGTCGAGGCGGGCCAGCCCGCAGACCACGTTGGGCGCCCAGCCCTCGTGCACCTCCAGGAACTCGCCGTCGTCGGCGATCTCCCCGATGACCGCACGGACGTCGTACCCCCGCGCGGGGTCGGCGGGCACCAGCTCGGCGAGGGCGCCGGTGTGCCGGTCCGGGGTGTCGTCGCCGTGGGCGGCGGGCGGCAGTTCGCGGTTGTTCGACGGCAGCATGGACAGCAGGAAGCGCACGTCCTCCAGGCACTCGGTCTCGTCGTCGTAGGCGAACCCGGCGACGCCGGAGACGCGGGCGTGCACGTCCGCGCCGCCCAGCTCGTCGTGGGTGACGCGTTCACCGGTCACCGCGTGGACCACGTCGGGTCCGGTGAGGAACATCTGGGCGGTCTCCCGCACCATGAACACGAAGTCGGTCAGCGCCGGCGAGTAGGCCGCGCCTCCCGCGCACGGCCCGAGGATCACGCTGATCTGCGGGATCACACCGGAGGCGGCGGCGTTGCGGCGGAAGATCCCGCCGTAGCCCGCGAGGGCGGTGACGCCCTCCTGGATCCGGGCGCCCGCGCCGTCGTTGAGGCCGACCAGCGGGGCGCCGGCGGACAGCGCCAGGTCCATCACCTTGTGGACCTTCTCGGCGTGGGCCTCGCCGAGCGCGCCGGCGAAGACCCGGAAGTCGTGGGCGTAGGCGAAGACGGTGCGCCCGTGCACCAGGCCCCAGCCGGCCACGACGCCGTCGCCGTGCGGTCTGCGGTCCTCCAGGCCGAAGCCGCTCGCACGGTGCCGGCGCAGGGGTTCGATCTCGGTGAAGGTGCCCTCGTCGAAGAGGACGTCCAGCCGCTCGTGGGCGGTCAGTTTGCCCCTGGCGTGCTGCCGCCGGGTGGCGGCGGGGTCGGGGCCGCGGCCCACTTCCTCCTTGAGGCGCCGCAGTTCGGCGGCGGCCCGGCGCAGGTCGGGCGCGGGAGGCGCGGGTGCCGGGGGTGCCGCGGGCGGCACGGGACGGCCGGGGGCGCGGGGTGCGGGGGGTGGCGGGGGCGGTGTGAGGTGGTCGTCAAGGGTCGTCATCGGCCGAACGTAGGAAGCACACCTGGAGTCCGGCTGGAGGAGGCGCGGCGGTCGGCGGGCGGGCGGCGGCGCGCCGCGCATCGGTTGCGCGCGGGGCGGGCCGGCGCGGGGCGGGCCGGCGCGGGGCGGTTCAGCCCGCGGCGGGCACCGTCAGGTCGAGGCGCGGGTCCCCGGAGAGCACGGCGTGGTGGAGCTGCTGGAGCTTCGGCGAGGGTTCCATGCCGAGCTCGTCGACGAGGGTGCCGCGCAGCCGCTGGTAGGCCTCCAGGGCCCGCCAGGCGCCGCCGGCCCGGTGCATGGCCAGCATGAGCTGGGCGCAGAAGTTCTCGTGCATGGGGTGCCGGGCGGCCAGCACCCGTAATTCCGGGACGAGTTCGGTGTGCCGTCCCAGCCGCAGATCGGCGTCGATGCGGCGCTCCAGGGCGGCCATGCGGTCCTCGTCCATCCGCAGCACCTCCAGTTCGAGGACGCTGCCGACACGCACGTCCACCAGGGCCGGGCCCTGCCAGAGGTCGAGCGCGGCGCGCAGCAGCCGGGAGGCCGCGCGGTGGTCGCCGGCCTCGTGGGCGGCGCGGCCGGAGGCGGCGAGCTGCTCGAACTCCTGGACATCGACCTGCCCGGGCTGCACCTGGAGCAGATAGCCGCCGTGCTGGGTGACCAGGACGTCCTTGGCGTCCCGCGCCGGGTCGCCGCCGAGCGCGGTCGCGATCTTGCGGCGGAGCTGGAGGATGTACGTCTGCAGTGTGGTCGCGGCGCTGCGCGGGACGTCCTCTCCCCAGATCTCCTGCATCAGTGTGGGTACGGTGACGACGTGGTCGGCCTGGAGTGCCAGCAGTGCGAGGATCTGGCGGGGCTTGGCGGCGGTCGGCACCACCGAGATTCCGCGCTCCTGCGCCGTCAGCGGGCCCAATACCTTGATGTCCACAGTGCTCCTCCCCTTTCGAGCCGTCCGCACCGGCCGTCCGCCGGCGGGTCTTCTCGGAGCATGCGGTCGAGACTCGCACTCCGCCCCTTGAGCCGACAGTGAGCGGCTCATGAGCGCAATCATGAAAATCTCATGGCGAGGGGATGAGTTCGGCACTGCCGGTGAAAGGGCTTCCCACCACACAATTTCTCCACGATCCGTCGAACCCAGGCTCGTCGATCCAACGGAGGAATGGTCATGGCCACCATCGCACCCCAGACCGCGGCCGACGCCGTGTACACCCTGCAGGACGATCTCCGCTTCGCCGAACTGGCCGCCCGCACCGGGCTGGAGCCGGAGCTGGCCCGGCGCTGCGCCGACGACCCCGCGGCCCTGCTGGAGGAGTTCGGCCTGTCGGCCGCCGAGCCGCTCTACACCGGGCAGTCGGTCGTCGTCGAGGAACTCGACCGGGCGGACGGACTCGCCCTGGTCGCACCCACGCTCGGCTGCACCGTGGTGCCCGGGCCCGAGCCCACCCCGCTGCCGGCCGCCGGCCCGGGGGCGGTGGGCGTGTGAGGACATCCGAAGAGGCCGCCGGGGGACGACCCTTCGTTGGTTTCAAGCGCCACTTCCGGGTCGAGGTGGTGCCGGGCGAGGCGGTGTACCTGCTGTCCGTCCGCGGTGTCTCGGCCCTGCACGGCGCGCATGTGGAGGCGCTGGCACCGCTGCTGGACGGCACCCGCACGCTCGCCGGGCTGCTGCGGGACGCCGGTTCCGCGGTCCCGGTCGCGGAGGCGGGGCGGGTGGTCGGTGAGCTGGCCCGGGCCGGTGTCGTCGGCTACCACCCCGCGGAGCCGGCGTCCGCGGTGCCGGACTCCGCCGCCGCCTACTGGGATCTGGCCGGGCTCGACGCCGGCCGGGCCGCCGCGGCCCTGGCCCGGGCCACCGTACGGCTGGTCACGGTGGGCCGCGTGGACGCCGGGGAGGCCCTCGCGGCCTGCCGGGCGTCCGGGCTGGCCGTGGCGGGTCCGCCCACCGGTCCGGAGCCGGACGGTACGGGCACGGGCGAGGCCGTGTTCTCCCTGGTGCTCTGTGACGACTACCTGGCGCCGGGGCTGGCGGCGGTCGACGCCCGGCACCGGGCCGCGGGCCGGCCCTGGCTGCTGGCCAAGCCGTGCGGCGCGGAGCCCTGGGTGGGGCCGGTGTTCCGGCCGGGCGACGGGCCCTGCTGGTCCTGTCTCGCCCACCGGCTGCGCGCCCACCGGCAGTCGGAGATCCCGGTGCAGCGGGCCCTGGGGACGGAGGAGCCGGTGCGGCGCCCGGCGGCCTCGCTCGCCGCCGGTCGGTCGCTGGGCCTGCACACGGCCGTGCTGGAGGCGGCGAAGTGGCTGGCCGGGGCCCGGCACGAGGCGCAGCGGGCGGTGTGCACGCTGGACACGCTGAGCCTGCGCACCACCCACCACGGGGTGCGGCGCCGGCCGCAGTGCCCCGCGTGCGGGGACGCCGGGCTGGTCACGGCGCTGGGGAACCGGCCGGTCACCGTCGCGTCGCGGCCGAAGGCGGCGTACGGCGGTGCCAACGACCGTGCCCTCGCCCCGGAGCAGGTGCGCGAGCGGTACGGGCATCTGGTGAGCCCGGTCACCGGGATCGTCACCGGGCTCCGCCACGACCCCCGGCTGCCCGAGGGTCTCAACTGCTGTACGTCCGGCCGCAATCTGGCCCTGGGCCCGCGGTCGCTGGCCGAGGTCCGGGGCGGGCTGCGCAGTCTGAGCGGGGGCAAGGGGGTGACGGCGGCGGAGGCCGAACTCGGCGCGCTCTGCGAGGCGGTGGAACGTTTCTCCGCAACCCGGCAGGGCGACGAGGCCACCGTGCGGGACACCCTGCGCGGCCTCGGGGAGGAGGCCGTGCACCCCAACGCCTGCCAGCTCTTCGCCGAGGAGCAGTTCCGCGACCGCGAGCGCTGGAACGCCACGCACCCGCTGTTCCAGCAGGTGTGCGCGCCGTTCGACGCGGACCGCCCGGTGGACTGGACGCCGGTCTGGTCGCTCTCCTCGGGGACGCGCCGGATGCTGCCGACGTCGATGCTGTATTTCGGCCACGGGGCGGACCAGGAGGGCGTGCCGCGCGCGGACTCCAACGGCAACGCGGCCGGCAGCAGCCTGGAGGACGCCATCGTCCAGGGTTTCCTGGAACTGGTGGAGCGGGACGCGGTGGCCCTGTGGTGGTACAACCGCACCCGGCACGCCCCGGTGGACCTCGACGCCTTCGACGAGCCCTGGCTGGCGACCACACGGACCGCTCACGCGCGGATGAACCGCGCGCTGTGGGTGCTGGACCTGACCGCGGACTTCGGCATTCCGGTCATGGCGGCGGTCTCCCGGCGGACCGACAAGGCGGCCGAGGACATCAGTTTCGGCTTCGGGGCGCACTTCGACCCCCGGCTCGCGCTGCGCCGGGCGGTCACCGAGATGAGCCAGCTGCTGGTCCCGGTCGCCGGTGCCGGGGACGACGGGGAGTATCCGCCGGCCGGCCGGGAGCTGGTCTCCTGGTGGTCCTCGGCCACCATACGGAATCAGCCATATCTCGTCCCGGATCCAGCCGAGTCCCCCCGGGGCAAGGGCAGTTGGGACCACACGCCGCGCCCGGATCTGCGGCAGGACATCGAGGCGGCCGACGCCCTGGTGCGTGCCCACGGCATGGAATTGCTGGTCCTCGACCAAACCCGGCCTGACGTGGGATTACCGGTCGTCAAGGTACTGGCGCCGGGGATGCGGCACTTCTGGGCCCGGCTGGCTCCCGGACGTCTCTTCGACGTACCGGTGGCCCTCGGCCGTCTCGGCCGGCGCACGCCCTACGGTGCCGTGAATCCCATTCCGCTCTTCGTCTGAACCCGGATGACCATTCCTCAACCATGGGCCCGGGAAAACCGTTGGCCATAATATGCGGTCCATACCCGAGGTTTCCGGCGAGGAGAAATCTGGTGATCGACCGCGTGGTTGGTGCCGAGAACGGCGTGCCCTCCGGCCGGCCCCCCGATTCACCCGGGGACCGGCCGGTCCCGGACCCGGCTCTTCCCGCGCCGAGGCTGGCCAGGACGATCACGGTCGGCGTGCTGGTGTACTACTGCGGGATCGCCGTACTGAACGTCCTGTGGAGCGGGGCCACCGCAGGCCGGCTCGCCGTCTGCCTGGTCTGCGTGGCCGCGGTCTTCGCGCTGCAGCTGTTCCACGTCTCGCCCCGCGCCCGGCGGTGGCCCCTGCGCCGCCGTGGTCTCACCCTCGGCGCGCAGGCCGCCCTGACCTATCTGCCCCTCGCCGTGTTCGGGCTGGAGTGGGGCAGCATGGCCGGTCCCCTGGCCGGCTCCCTGTTGCTGCTGCTGCCTCCGCGGGCGGCCTGGCCGCTCTTCGCCCTGATCGCCGCCGGGATGCTGGCGCTGTCGCTGCTGGAGGGCTCCGGAATCGTCATGGTCGTGTATCTGACCACCTCGACGATGATGGCCGGAGTCATCCTCTACGGCACCGCCCGGCTCTCCGACCTGGTGACCGAGGTCCACGCCTCGCGCGGCGAGCTGGCCAGGATGGCGGTGAGCCAGGAACGGCTGCGCTTCGCGCGCGACCTGCACGACCTGCTCGGCTACAGCCTCTCCGCGATCACCCTCAAGAGCGAGCTGATACATCGGCTGATCACCAGCCGCCCGGACCGGGCGCGGGAGGAGATCGCCTCGGTGCTGGAGGTGTCCCGGCAGGCCCTGGCCGACGTGCGGCTGGTGGCCAGCGGCTACCGGGACATGTCCCTGGCCGACGAGGCCGACTCGGCCGCCAGGATCCTGGCCACGGCGGACGTCGCCGCGGAGGTCTCCATCTCCACCGGCCGGCTGCACCCGGTGGTCGAGACCGTGCTCGCCACCACCCTGCGGGAGGGCATGACCAACGTGCTCCGGCACAGCAAGGTGGAGAACTGCACCATCACCGCCGAGGCGGACGGCGACCTCGTGCGGCTCACCCTGCTCAACGACGGAGTGACCGGAACCCGGCACCGTTCCCCCCACAGCGGCAGCGGTCTCGGCAATCTGCACACCCGGCTCTCCGCGATCGGCGGCCGGGTGGAGGCCGGCGTCCAGGAGGACGGCCGTTTCCGATTACTGGCCGAGGCTCCCGCCCGGCCGCTCGGCACCGGTATCCCCGGGGACGGCGCCGCCGGCCCCCCGGCCGCGGCGGTCACCGCGGCATGACGCGCACCCGCTCCGTGCAGCGGCACAGGGCGACACCTTGGTTTGGGGGAACCAATGCTGTCCGTGAGGATCCTGCTGGCCGAAGACGTGCACATGATCAGAGGAGCTCTGATCGCCCTGCTGGAACTGGAGCCGGACTTCGAGGTGGTCGCCTCCGTCGACCGCGGTGACCTCATCGTGGCGGCCGCCCTGACGGCGCGGCCCGACGTCGCCGTCATCGACGTCGACCTACCCGGGACCGACGGCCTCACGGCCGCCGCCGAACTGCAGACGCGGCTCCCCGACTGCCGCACCCTGATCCTCACCAGCCTCGGCCGCCCCGGCGTCCTCCGCCGGGCGATGACCGCCCAGGTCTCCGGCTTCCTCCTCAAGGAGGCGCCGCCCGACCGGCTCGCCCAGGCGGTACGGACCGTCGCCGCCGGACAGCGGGTCATCGACCCCCAACTCGCCCTCTCCGCCTGGGACTCCCCGGAGAACCCGCTCTCCCCGCGGGAGACCGAGGTACTCCGCCTCGCCGCGCGGGGCGCCGACGCCGCGGAGATCGCCGGCTGCCTGTACCTGACCACGGGAACGGTCCGCAACTACCTCACGGCGATCGTCACCAAGCTGAACGCCCGCAACCGGGTGCACGCCATCCGGATCGCCGAGGAGGCGGGCTGGATCCCCTGACCGGCCGCCCGGACCGCCATGGCCGCCCGGAGCTCCTTGGCCGCCCGGGCCGCCCGGGCCGCCCAGCAGCAGGGTGTCCAGCAGCCCCTCGTCGAGCGCGGTCCGCACGGACAGGTCCGTGCCCCCGCCGAACCCGGCGTCGCAGACCGCGGCGCTGAGCACATAGCGGCCCACCCGGAAGGTGGCGAAGGCCCACTCGTCGCCGTCCACGGGCGTCCCGTCCGGCCGCACCAGGCGGGCGCCCCGCTCCGCCCCCGGCGCGGCCGGGTCGAAGCCGAACTCCGTGAACCGGAACCGCAGTCCCTGGCCGACCGCCTTGCTGTACGCCTCCTTGAGCGTCCACAGCCGGACCAGGGCGTCGTTGCGCTCCCGGCCCGCCGTGGCGCGCAGCGCCGCATACTCGTGCGGGGTGCAGGTCCGCGGCTCGGAACCCGTCCCGGCCAGCCGCCGGTCGGCGCGCTCCACGTCCACGCCGAGCCGGCCGCGGCGGGTGATGCCCACCACGATCACCTCCTCGGTGTGGCTGAGGCTGACGTCGATCTGGTCGCACCCGCGGACGAAGGGGCGCCCGCCCGGCTGGTAGGCCAGGTCCACCAGATCCGGCGCGGTGTCGATGACCGCCGCGACGGCGTGCCGCAGCACCAGGCGCGAGGCGGCGAACCGCCGCCGCGTCACCGGGTGGGTGAGGGAGGCGTAGCGGCTCCAGTCCCGGCCCAGCAGCGGGCGCAGCCGGCCGGGGTCCCCGGCGGAGCCCAGCCAGTCCCCTTGGTACCCGTACAGCAGGACGGTGCCGGCCGCGGCGAGCGTCCCGCGCACCCGGGGCCAGGGGCCGTCCGGGCCGGGGACCGCCACCGGCGCGGGTATCCGTCCCGCGGATCCCGCCGCCACCTCAGACGCCCGCCGACGAGCCGGCGAGCGGCCAGGCGTCCAGGGCCGAGCAGACCCCGGCCAGGTCGACCGCGTCGCTCCGCGGGCCCGGGCAGGCGGGGAGGCACACCGGCCCGTCCGTGCCGCCCAGGCGGCGCAGGAAGGGGGTGAGCACCACCCGGGGGCCGATCTCGACGATGTGCGTGGGCACCTGCTGCGCCAGCAGTGCCCGCGCCGCGTCGGCGAAGCGGACCGGCGCGGTGATCTGTTCCGTCCAGTACGGGGCGTAGAGCGGCTCGGCGGTGAACCGGCCGTGGACGGTGGAGTAGTACGGCAGCCGCGGCGGGCCGCCGGGCAGCCGCCGGGCGACCGCCTCGAACCGGGGCAGCACCGGCTCCATCAGCGGGGAGTGGAAGGCGTGCGTCACCCGCAGCGGGCGGCAGGCGATGCCGTCCGCCTCCAGCCGGTCGCGGAGCCGCTCCAGCGCGCCGAGGTCGCCGGAGAGGACGGTGGCCCGGGCGGCGTTGACCGCGCCGATGCCCACGTCCGGCTCGGCGGCGGTCAGTTCCGCCAGTTCGCCGGGGGTGGCGCAGGTGGCCAGCATGCCGCCGCCGGAGGGCAGGTACTGCATGAAGGCGCCGCGCACGGCGACGAGCTTCGCCGCGTCGGCCAGGGTCAGCGCCCCGGCGACGGCGGCCGCCGCGAACTCGCCGATGCCGTGGCCGAGGACGGCCACCGGCTCGACCCCCGCCTCCTGAAGCGTGCGGGCGAGCGCGTACCCGACGGCGAACAGCGCCGGCTGCGCGAACGCCGTCTGGTGGACGCGTTCGTCGCCGCTGAGGATCAGGTCCACCATCGACCGGCCCGTGTACGGGAGCACCGCCTCGGCCGCCTCGTCCAGCCGGCCGCGGTAGCCCGCGGAGTCGAGGTAGAGCCCGGCGGTCATGCCGGGGTGCTGCGAGCCCTGGCCGGTGAAGACGAAGGCGGCGCGGACGGAGTCGCCGCCGCCCGGACGCGGCAGGCGCAGCTCCAGGCGGCGGGCGAGCTGCCGGATCGTGGGGTACGCCCAGATGTCGGTCGGCTCGATCAGCGGGCCGAACTCCTCCTCGATGTCGCCGTAGAGGCCGAGGGCGGCCACGGAGTCGAGGCCGTACTCGGCGAAGTCCGCGTCCTCGGGGATGTCGCGGCAGAGGTAGCCGGCGAGACGCCCCGCCAGCCAGGCCGGGAAGTCCGGTTCGCGCGCGTCGCTGGGGGGCCGCAGGGACATGGCCTCCTCCTTCTCATCGGTTGCGGGTGGTCCGCCGCCGCCGGCCGGGGGCTCCGCCGGCCGGCCGCGGTCAGGCCAGGGCGGTGCCGTACAGGTCGTAGCTGCGCCGGCCGTGCAGCCGGGCGAGCACCTCGGCGACGACCCGGCGTCCGGCCTCCTCGGGCGGCGGGGGCAGCTGCAGGCCGAGCCGGTGGCAGAGGCGGTGCAGCGCGGCGGTCACCCAGGCCGGGTCGGCGAGGAAGGCGTCCGCGCGGGCCCCGCCGCCGCCCCCGTCGCCCCCGCCGTCACGCCCGCCGCCGTCACGGCCCCCGTCGCCGTCGTCGCCGTGGAGCTGGGCGCGCCAGACGCCGAGGCAGGCGGCGGCCGTCAGCAGCAGGGCGTAGCGGTCCGCGAGACCGAAGCTGTACGAGCTGACCAGAGCGGCCCGGTCGCCCGGCTCGATGGCGGCGAACTCCTTCCGCAGTTCGCGGAGTTCGCCGGTGAGGGCGGTGAGCGGGGCGTGCAGCGGGCTGTCCGCGGGCTCCCCGGCCGCGCCCTCCACGAGGGTCGCGGCGAGCGGGTCCGAGCCGCCGAGCAGGGCGGGGCTGCTCAGGTCCAGCGGCGGCAGCGGACCGTGGAGCCGGAAGAGCGCGGGGGGCGGCTCCGGGTCGGAGAACCAGGCGTGCCGGGCGAAGAAGGGGAGCTGCGGCAGGATGCTGACCTGGCGGCCCGCGCTGCCCGCGTGTCCGAGGGAGGTCACCGGCAGGTCGCGCAGATGCTTGCGGAACATCCCGTACCGGCCGTCCTCGGCGAAGGTGCCCTCGCCGAGCACCGCCGACAGGGCGTCCATCGACTCGGCGACGAGTTTCGGCGCGACATAGGCGGCCGCGGCCGCGTAGGCGCTCATGCTGCGCGGCAGCACGTGCAGGGCGCGGGTGGCGACCAGGGCCAGGCAGTCGCTGAGCAGCTGGTCGAGGAAGGCGCCGGTCAGCACGGAGCGGACGTGCCGCCCGTCGAGCGGGGACCGCCCGTCCGCGCGGCCGCGGGCGGCGAAGCCCGCCACGGTGCGCAGGGCCGTGTCCGCGCCGGAGAGCACGATGGAGGGGATGAGGCCGCGGATCACCAGGGAGGAGCGCAGGGAGAGTTCGTAGCCGTCCCCGGCCCCACCGATCAGGGCCTCGCCCGGTACGGGGCAGTCCACGGCCTCCAGGCCGCCGAACTCGGCGCTGCGCATCCCGGTGGTGGTGTGCCGGCCGAGGTGGCGCAGCCGGCCGGCGGGGAGTTCCCGGCGGTCGAGGAGGAGGACGGAGTGGCTGAGCCCGCCGGGGGCGTCCGAGGTCCGGGCGAAGACGACGAGCCCGGCGGCGCGGGCGGCGTTGGCGATCACGGACTTGCGGCCGCTGAGCAGGAAGCCGCCGGCGCCGTCGGGTACGGCGGCGAACTCGTCGCGCACGAAGTCGTTGCCGTGCGCCACCTCGTGCCGGGCGACCGCGATCCGGTCACCGCCGAGCAGCAGCCGCGCGGCGCGGTGCCGCTGCTCGGCACGGCCCGCCGTCCAGACCGGGACGGCGGAGAAGAAGCAGTTGAGGCCGTAGCCGAAGCCGAGGGACGCGTCGCGGCGGAAGACGGGGCGGAGCACCCGGCCCAGGACGTCCAGCCGGTCGAGCCGGCCGCCGAGCGGCGCGGGGACGAACTCGGCGTTGAAGTCCTGCTCGTCCAGCACGCGTTCGGCCCCGGGCGGGACCTCGCCGCGCGCGTCGGCGGCGAGCAGCGCGTCCTGGCCCAGCGGGTTGCCGGGCTCCTCCAGCGGGCCGAAGGCCCGTTCCAGCCGGTCGATCCGCTCCTCGGGCCGCTCCGGCCCCGGCCCCGTTCCCGTTCCCGCCCCCGTCACCGTCCACCCGCCGGCAGCAGCGGGGTGACCTCGGGGTCGAGCCGCTGGTGCAGCGGTTTCAGCTCGCCCCGCAGGAAGAGCCCGCGCATCGCCGCGCGCTCGACCTTGCCGCTGGTCGTCCTCCGCACCGTGCCGGAGCGGACCAGCAGCACCCCGCCCGCGCTGATCTCGAACTCCTCGGCCAGGCAGCGTTCGACGGCCGCGGCCAGACCGGGCAGATCGACGTCGTAGCGGCTGCGGGCGCGCAACTCCTGGACGACGACGACCCGTTCGCGTTCGCCGGGGACCGCGAAGACGGTGCCGGCGCCGAAGAGGGCGCTGACGCGCTGCACGGTGCGTTCCAGGTCCTGCGGGTACAGATTGCGCCCGGCCACCACGATCATGTCGCGGAGGCGGCCGGTGACGTACAGCTCGCCGCGGTGGAGCGTCCCGAGGTCGCCGGTGCGGAGGTGGCCGGCGGTGTCCTCCGGCCCCCGCGGCCCCTCCGGCCCCCGCGGACCCTGCGTCCCGGCAGCGGCGGGCGGTTCGCCGGCGCGCTGCTCCTCCGGTGTGCGGGCGCCGAAGGTCCGGGCGCTCTCGGCGGGCCGTCTCCAGTAGCCGCGGGCCACGCCGGCGCCGCGCACCAGGATCTCGCCGATCTCGCCCTCCGGGAGGACCCGCCCGCTGTCGGGGTCGGTGATGCGCACCTCGGTGCCGGCGGCGGCGGGGCCGCAGGAGAGCAGGGTCCGTGCGGGGCGGCCGGGGACCGGCTCGGCGATCTCGTGCCGTTCGAGGGCGGCCGCGTCCACCGTGAGGGCGGCCGCGGCCCCGTCTCTCCGGTCCGCCGCCGCGCCGGTCACCAGCAGGGTGGCCTCCGCCAGCCCGTAGCAGGGGGTGAAGGCGCCGGGCCGCAGCCCGGCCGGGGCGAACTTCTCGGTGAAGGCCCGCCGTGTCTCCTCCCGTACCGGCTCGCCGCCGCTGACGGCGGTCTCCCAGCCGGACAGGTCGAGACCCGCGGCCTGCTCCTCGGTGATCCTGCGCACGCACAGGTCGTACGCGAAGTCCGGGGCGGCGCTGACGGTGACGCCGTACCGGGCGATCGCCTCCAGCCAGCGGACCGGCCGCCGCACGAACGCCTCCGGCGAGAGCACCACGGAGGTGCCGCCGAGCCACAGCGGGTGCAGCAGCTGGCCGGCCAGGCCCATGTCGTGGTGGAACGGCAGCCAGCCGCCGATCCGGGTGGCGGGGACGGTGCCCAGCGCCCGGCAGATCGCCCGCTGGTTGGCGAGAAGGTTGCCGTGGGTGACCACCACGCCGCGCGGCTCGGCGGTGGACCCGGAGGTGTACTGCAGGAACGCCACCGATTCCGGGCCGAGTTCCGGCGGGCGCCAGGATGCGGAGCCCGGCACCACGTCGGCGGCCAGGCAGGGCACGCCGCCGTGGCCGGAGCGGGCGAGCAGCTGGGAGACCTCCGGGGCCGCGGCGGCGTCGGTGAGGACGACGCAGGGCGCGGCGTCCTTGACGATGCCGGCGATCCGCGTCTCGTGGTGGCTCCCTCGGCCGGGGCCTCCCGCCGGGGGCGGTGCCGGGACGGCGACGGCACCGGCGTAGAGGCAGGCCAGGAAGGAGACGGCGAACAGGCGGCGGTCCGCGTGCAGCACCAGCACCCGTTCACCGGCCGCCCCGCGGTCCTGGAGCCAGCCGGCCAGCCGCCGGGCGCCCGCGTCGAGCGCCCGGTACGAGACGGTCTCGGCCCGGCCCCGCTCCTCGGTGTCGGGCAGCACCACGAGGGCCTCCCGGTCGGGTGCCTGTGCTGCCCTCGCCTGGACGAGTTCTGTGAAGTTCCGGTAGCCGGACAACGCTCCCCCTCACATGTCGCGGACACCGTCGCCGGCCGGCGGCGGCTCGAACACCGTCACGCGCGGGCGGACCAGGTCACGGGCGGCCGGAAGCGGTCCGTGCCCGGTCCCCAGCCGGCGCGCGGCGGTGGCGGTTCGGCGTCCGGGCCGCGGGCACCGCGCAGCCGTGCCAGCAGCACGGCGGTGACGGCGGCCAGTTCGGCCTCGTCCGGCCGACCCCGTACGACGGTGAGTCGCGTCTCGTTCGCCATGGGTGCAGGGTGCGCCCGGCCGCTCGAACCGCACTTGTGTGCGGAACGCGGGCGAGCCGGGGACGCGTGGTCCCCGGCTCGCCCGGGAGCGGAGGTGCGGTGTGCGGGTGCGGAGAAGAGGCCCGCGGGGCGCGGGGAGTCCGTGGGCCCGGGGCCCCCAGGGGCCCGGGGCCCCCGGGGATCAGTCGGTCGCGATCCGTTCGTACGCGACGTGCCGGGTGCGTTCGACCACGAGCCGGACGGCCGTCCCGGCCTGCCGCGCGCGCCAGTCGGCGAAGCCCGGGTCGCTCAGCGCCCGGTCGCAGGAGCCGGTGTCCCGCCACCACAGCAGGCCGGTGTACCGGCGCGGGTCGATGGTGGAGCGGAGCAGATCGCTGCCGCCGAAGCCGCCGAGCCGCTCGCAGGAGGCGGTCAGCTCCGCGAAGCCCGCCTCGAACCGGCGGTGTTCGCCCACGACCGTGGCATGGACGAGCACCACGTTGGCCGCGCCGACCACCGCGTTCTCCAGGGTCCGGCGGGCGACGCTCACCGCCTGGTCGGCCTCGGTCTCCACCATGGCGCCGAGCCGCCGCACATGGGACAGGAAGACGTCGTCGTGCACCACCGCGAGGAAGCTGTCGAGCCGGTTCCAGTGGCCGAGGTGCACATAGACGTCCGGCCGCTCCACGAGCCGCACGGTCACCAGGAACTCGAAGCCCGGCTGGCGGCGCAGATACTGCGAATGCTCCCTGAACTCCCGTTCGAAACGCTCCACATCCCCCCGGACCGTGAAACGGTTGATCACGGCCAGGGGCCTGCTGAGGTCACGTCCGGGCACGTACGGCCTCCGCGAACTCCTTGGCGTGCCGCAGGGTGGTGGTGCTGTTGGTCCCCAGGGCCCGGCGGACGAGGGCGCGGGCCTCGGCGTACGTGGCCTGCTGCCCGAGGGCGTGCCGCACGCCCTCCGGATCGAGGACGACGCTGTGCCGGGAGGTCGCCCGCACCCCCTCGCCGTGCGGCACGATCTCCCACCGCCCGGTGTGGACGCTCATCGCCACCGGCACCCGGAGCTGCTTGTAGACGATCACGTGGCGGCCGGGGAAGCAGACCCGCGCGGAGGTGGTGTTGTGCACCGAGCCGTCCGGGCTGCGGGTGTCCATGTCCATGCGCTGGATACCCGGTTCGTCCTCGGTGAGCTCCAGGCGGGCCACGTGCGGCAGCCGTTCGGGCCAGCGGTCGGCGCGGTCGAGGAAGGCGTACACGTCCTCGGCGCGGCCGGCGATGTCCACCGAGTCCTCGAAGGTGAGCGCCAGTTCGTCGCGCGCCGCGCCCAGTTCGGCGGCGTTCCGCAGGGCCGCCAGTTCGGCGCGGCTGTTGCGGTCCACGGCCTCCCCGATCAGCCCGACGGCCGCCGGGTCGTCGTCCACGGCGCGGTAGTCGTGCAGCAGGACGACGCGGCTGCCGCCGCCGTCGACCGGCTCGACCCGCCACTCGCCGCCCATGGCGGCCACCGGGTGGGCGCTCACCACCTGGCGGAAGGACACGGTCCGCGCGCTCGCGTCGAGGATCCGGCGGGAGGTCCAGTGCCGGACCCGGTCGCCCGCGAGGGCCCAGATCCGCAGCGTCTGACGGCCGTCCGGTTCCTCCTCCGCCTCGGCGTGCACGGTGGGGCCGAAGACCTGCGGCCATCCCGAGACGTCCGCGATCAGGGCGAAGACAGCGGCCGGGGCCGCGTCCACCGTGACGGTGTGCTCCGTGCGGTGGGCCGCGCCGCCGCCGGCGGCGGGCGTGGTCCTCGTTGTCGTAGCGGTCGTAGCGTTCGGCGCCACGGCGAACCTTCCCTTCGGTCACGCCGTTCGCACGGCGGAGGTTGTCAGACTGCCAGCGGGCGCTGGAGCCCCGGTGGAGCGCGCGTCCCGTCAGGCCCAATCCGGCCGGTCGAGGATGTCCACCACCGCGCAGCCCCAGCTGTAGCCCGCGCCGACCCCGATGAGGACGCAGCGGTCCCCGGGCACGGCCGAGCCGGAGCCCACCAGGTAGTCCAGGCCCGCGAACTGGTCGCCCGCGCCCAGATGCCCCACGGTGCGGCTCCACTCCCAGGTGGTGCGGGCCGGATCGATGCCGTACGGCCCGTAGTAGATGGTGCTGAGGCGGCGGCGGCCGAAGTGCGGCAGCACCACCCAGTCGGCGTCGGCCAGTTCCATGCCGGCGTCGGCCAGGGCCTGTTTGACGACGCTCCGCTGGCCCGCGTTGGCCCGGGTGATGGCGTACGACATGCCGGCGCGGGCCGTGAAGGCGCGTTTGGCCTCCTCGAAGTCGACCGGAATGCGATGGCTGAACGGCGCCTTCCCGAACGGGTCGTCACCGCGGTGCATCGGCTCCAGCTCGGAGTCGGCGAGCACGGCGAGGGACACCAGCCGGGCGTAGCCGCCGCGCCGGGAGAGGACCAGCGCGGTGCCGCCGTCGGCGTACGGGGTGCCGGGGTCGGTGCGCCAGCGGTCGATGCCGGGTTCGCAGAACCGGTCGGCGGTGGTGAGCAGAGCGTCGCAGCGGTGCGGGGCCGCGGTGAGATACGCGGTGGCGAGGTCGAGGGCGGCCATGCCGCCGTTGGACATCTGCCGGATCTCGATCGCGGGGCAGGAGTTGCCGGTCGTCTCGCGCTGGATGTAGGAGGCGACGGGCCACAGGTCCTGGCCCTGGTGGTAGGTGTCGGCGTGCAGGATGAGGTCGATGTCCCCGGGGGACGAGCCGGCCCGCCGCAGCGCCGAACGGGCCGCGGCGACCGCCATCTCGGCCGCCGACTCCTCCGCCGAGTGGGACACCGACAGCACGCCGGTCGCCGACGCCAGCCGGGCCGGGCAGTCCCCGGCGGCCACGGCGTCGGCCACCCGCAGGGATCCGGGCAGCCGGATCCCGGTGCCCCGTATGAAGACGTTCTCCACGCGCACAGCCACTCCCCCTGTCGGTGATCCCGGTCAGCCGGCCGCCGCGCAGCGGGACGGCTCCGCGGCGGCCGGTGCCGCCGTGTCGAGCAGCGCGTAGTGCACCGCGTCCAGCAGGGCGCGCCAGGAGGCGGCCACCGTGTTCTCGTCGACGCCGACGGTGCCCCAGGTGCGCCGCCCGTCGCCGAAGGTGATCAGGACCCGGGCGGCGGCCTCGCTGCCGCGGCCCAGCACCCGTACCTGGTAGTCCGTCAGTTCCAGCCCGGCGAGCTGCGGGAAGAACGGGTCGAGCGCCGCGTGCAGGGCCCGGTCGAGCGCGTTGACGGGGCCGTTGCCCTCGCCCTCCGCGACGAGCGGCACCCCGTCGATCCGCAGCCGCACCCGCGCCCGGGTCGGGGCCCGGCCGGCCGGGCCGGCGTCCACCCGGACGTCCCAGGAGACCACCTCGAACGGGCGGGCGGGGCGGCCGGCGCCGTCCAGTTCCTCGCGGAGCAGCAGCTCGAAGGAGGCGTCGGCGGACTCGAAGCTGTGACCGCGGTTCTCCAGGTCCTTGATCCGGGCGGCGGCCCGCGCCACCGTCTCCGAGCCGGCGTCGACCTCGTAGCCCAGCTCGCGGGCCTTGAGCTCCACCGAGGAGCGGCCGCCCATGTCCGAGACGAGGGTGCGCATCCCGTTGCCGACCAGGGCCGGGTCGATGTGCTGGTACAGGCCGGGGTCGACGCGGAGCGCGGAGGCGTGCAGGCCCGCCTTGTGGGTGAAGGCGGCGGGGCCGACGTACGGGGCGGCCGCCCGGCCCGGTACGCCGGTGAGCTCCGCGACGGCCCGCGCCGAGAGCGCCATCCCCCGCAGCCGGGCGGCCGGGACGACCGGCAGGCCGCGCTTGAGGACGAGGTTGGCCGCGACGGTGAACAGGTCGGCGTTGCCGCAGCGTTCGCCGTAGCCGTGCGCCGTGCCCTGGACGTGGCGGACCCCGGCGTCCACGGCCGCGATGGTGTTGGCCACGGCGCAGCCGGAGTCGTCGTGGCAGTGGATGCCGAGCGGCACCCCGGTCGCCCCGGCGGTGGCGGTGACGACGGCGCGGACGGCGTCCGGCAGCGAGCCGCCGTTGGTGTCGCACAGGACGACGGCCTCGGCCCCGGCGTCGGCGGCGGCGCGGACCACGTCCAGCGCGTGGCCGCGGTCGAGCCGGTAGCCGTCGATGTAGTGCTCGGCGTCCACGAACACCCGCCGGCCCTCCCGGACCAGCAGCCGGACGGTGTCGCCGATCATGGCGAGGTTCTCGGCGAGGGTGGTGCGCAGCGCGAGCTCCACATGGCGCGGGTGGCTCTTGGCCACCAGGGTCACCACGGGGGTCTCCGCGTCCAGCAGTGCGCGCACCTGCGGGTCGGCGGCGGCCGGGACGCCGGGCTTGCGGGTCGCGCCGAAGGCCGCCAGCTCCGCGGTGCCCAGGCGCAGTTCGGTGCGGGCGCGCCGGAAGAACTCGGTGTCCTTCGGTACGGCGCCCGGCCAGCCGCCCTCGATGAAGCCGACGCCGAAGGCGTCCAGGTGGCGGGCGACGGCGAGCTTGTCGTCGACCGTCAGCACCATGCCTTCCTGCTGCGTTCCGTCCCGCAGGGTCGTGTCGTACAGCTGGAAGCGCTGCGCGGTCATCGCCCCTCCCTCACTTCGGTGGTGTCGTCGCCGGCGTCCGCGACCGTCCGGTCACGGTCGGGCGGCCGGCTGGAGCCGTCCTCGATCCGGCCTCGAACGGCGGTACGGGCCCGGCCGGTGGAGCGGCCGGTCCGGCGGCCGGGTCCCGGAAGCGCGGCGCCGGGGTGGCCGGGCCGCTGCGCCGGGCCCGGTGGTGCGGGTGGTCCGCGGCCTCGGCGGCGGTCAGCACCGGGGTGACGCAGGCGTCGGTGCCGGCGAACCGGGCGGCCCAGGCGTCGCGGTCCCGGCGTGCGAAGGCGGCGGCGAACCGCTGCCGCAAAGCGGGCCAGTTGTCCCGGTCCCAGCGGTCGGGGAGGTGCCGCCCGTCCAGGCCGAGCCCGTCGAGCAGGGCGCGGTAGAACGGCTCCTCCAGCGCGCCGACGGCGAGGTGGCGGCCGTCGGCGCAGGCGTAGCAGCGGTAGAAGGGCGCGCCGCCGTCAAGGAGGTTGACGCCCCGCTCGTACCGCCACTGGCCGGCACCGGCCATGGCGACCAGCATGCCCAGCATCGACCCGGCGCCGTCCACCACGGCCGCGTCGACGATCCGCCCCCGGCCGGTGCGCCGGCGTTCGTACAGGGCGGCCAGCACCCCGGCGACCAGGAACATGCTGCCGCCGGCGAAGTCGCCGAGGAGGTTGAGCGGCGGTACCGGGGGCCCGCCCTCCTCCCCGACCGCGTGCAGCGCGCCGCTCAGCGCCAGGTAGTTGATGTCGTGTCCGGCCGTGCCGGCCAGCGGGCCGTCCTGGCCCCAGCCGGTCATCCGGGCGTACACCAGGCCCGGGTTGCGCGCCTGGCAGGGGCCGGGGCCGACACCGAGGCGTTCGGCGGTGCCGGGCCGGAACCCCTCGACGAGCACATCGGCCTCCGCCGCCTCCCGCAGCAGCCGGGCCGCGCCCTCCGGGGTCTTCAGGTCCAGCTCCAGGGTGCGGTGCCGGCCGCGGTCCAGCAGCCGGTGCCACTCCGCGAAGGAGCGGCCGCCGCCGGGGCGGTCGACGCGGACGACCGCGGCGCCCATCTCGGCCAGCAGCAGACAGGCGTACGGGGCCGGCCCGATCCCGGCGAGCTCCACCACGCGGAGCCCGGCGAGCGGGCCGGCCCCGGACACGGCCCCCGGCAGGGCCTCGGTCACCAGGTCACCGGCATCTCGTAGACGCCGTACATGACGTTGCCGTCCTTGTAGGACAGCTCCTGCCAGGGCTTGGCCAGCCGCAGCTCCGGTATCCGGCGGAAGAGGGTGCTGAGGACGACGTCCAGTTCCACCCGGGCGATCTCCGCGCCGATGCAGTGGTGGACGCCGTGCCCGAAGGCGAGGTGGGTGCGGTCGCCCCGGCTCAGGTCGAGTTCGTCGGGGCGGTCGAAGACGTCCGGGTCCCGGTTGGCGGACATGCCGAGCAGGATCATGCCCTCGCCCTCGCGGATGACCACATCGCCGATCTCGATGTCGGCGAGCGCGACCCGGGAGGTGGCGAGGTCGCCGGGGGACAGATAGCGCAGCAGTTCCTCGATCGCCTTGGGCGCCAGCTCCGGGTCGGACCGGTAGGCCGCGAGCTGCTCGGGGTTCTCCAGCAGCGACATGACGCTGAGCGCGATCATCGCGGCGCTGGTCTCGTGCCCGCCGTTCAGCAGCAGCCGGGTCACGTTGCACATCTCGCGCCGGTCGTAGTTGCCCTGCGTCCGGTAGCGGGCGATCATCCGGCTGACCAGGTCCTCCTCCGGGTGCTCCTCCTTGCGGGCGACCAGCTCCTCCAGATACTTCCCGACCCGGACGATGGCGGCGGAGCGCTCCTCGGCGGTGCTGCGCCCGCCGAACAGGATGTCGGTGCAGGAGTGCAGATAGTCCTGGTCCTCGGCGGGGATGCCGAGGATCTCGCAGACGATGGTCATGGGGACCCGCAGGGCCAGCATGTGCACCAGGTCGACCGGGGGGCCGGTCTCCAGCATCCGGTCGATGCACTCGTCGACGATCTCCTGCATCCGCGGGCGCATGTGGCGCACGCGCTGCTTGGTGAAGTCGCCGGAGAGCGCCGCCATCCGGCGGTGCAGGGTGTGCTTGGGCGGGTCCCAGCCGATGAAGGAGCCCTCGGTGCGGAACTGCTGCGGCACGTCGATGTAGTACGGGAATCCCTCGTGCGCCCGGTCGGAGCTGGCGCGGGGGTCGGTCAGCAGCGCCTTGACGTGCTCGTGGCGGGTGACCACCCAGGCGACACGCCCGGTCGCGAGCCGGACCTTCTTGATCGGTTCGCTGGATCGGATCTCCGCGTACTCCTTGGGGGCGGCCATGGGGCAGCCGCGGTGCCAGGGGAAGTCCGGGAGTTCGGTGGCGGCCTGGGTCATCGCGTTCCCTCTCTGTGCGGTGCTCGGTGCGTGCTGGGTGCGTGCTCAGTGCGTGCTCGGTCGGTGCTCCATCGGTGTGCGGACCACGGTTGGCGGTGGCCCTGGAGTGCGGCTGGACGTGCTCTCGAACGGTCAGCGGAGCGGATGGAAGAACCCGCGCAGTTCGTCGACGAGGAAGTCGGGGCGCTCGATCGCCGGGAAGTGGCCGCCGCTGCCGGCGTCGCACCAGTGGCGCAGATCGGTGAAGCGGCTCTCGACCCACGCCCGCGGCATCCGGGCGTCCCGGGGGAAGACCGTGACGCCCGAGGGGACGGGCACCGGGTGCGCGGGGCCGTCGGCGTAACTCTCCCAGTAGAGCCGGGCGGCGGAGGCGGCCGTCGCGGTGAACCAGTACACGCTCGCGGTGTCCAGCAGCCGGTCGCGCGGCACGGCCTTCTCCGGGTCGCCGTCGTGGTCGGTCCACTCCGCGTACTTCTCGGCGATCCAGGCGAGCTGGCCGGCCGGCGAGTCGGTGAGCCCGTAGCCGAGGGTCTGCGGGCGGGTGGACTGGACGGCCGCGTAGGCGGAGCCGGTCCGCCGGAACTCCTCCAGCCGCGCCAGCCCGGCACGGTCCGCCTCGGTGAGCGGCGGCGCGTCCTGCGGGGGTCCGGCGAACGCCATCGTGACGTGCACGCCCGCGAGCCGGCCGGGGACGTGGTGCGCGAGCTGGGCGGTGACGAACGAGCCCCAGTCCCCGCCGTGCGCGGCGAACCGCTCGTAGCCGAGCCGGCTCATCAGCTCCGCGAAGGTCTCCGCGATCCGCTCGACGCCCCAGCCGGGGGCGGTGGGGCGGTCGCCGAACCCGTAGCCGGGCAGCGAGGGGCAGACCACGTGGAAGGCGTCGGCGGGGTCGGCCGGATCGGTCAGCGGCCCGACGACGTCGAGGAACTCGGCGAAGGTGCCCGGCCAGCCGTGCAGGAGCAGCAGCGGCAGCGCTTCCGGGTGCGGGGAGCGCGCGTGCAGGAAGTGCACGCCCAGCCCGCCGATCTCGGTGCGGAACTGCGGATACGCGTTCATCCGGGCCTCGGCGGCGCGCCAGTCGTAGCCGTCCGCCCAGTACGCGGCCAGCTCCCGGACGTAGTCCAGGGGCACGCCCTGCGACCAGTCGTCCACCGTCCCGGGGTCGGGCCAGCGGGTGCGCGCGAGCCGGTCCCGCAGCTCGGTGAGCTCGTCCTCGGGTATCGCGATGCGGTAGGGCTCCACGGGCCGGCTCATGTGTCCTCCACGGTCGGGTCGTCGGCGGTCCCAGACTGCGCATCCGCAGCTTGAGCGGCCCTCCAGCCGCTCTGGACCCCGGTGGGGCAGCCTGCGGAGCACCGAGCACGCACGGATCACCGATCACCGAGGGGGCCACCATGGCCGGCACCACGACCGACGCCGACCTCTACTGCGAGGTGGTGCAGTACTACGCCCGGCAGATGCCGCTGATGGAGGAGGGCCGGATCGAGGAGTACGCCGCGACCTTCACCGAGGACGGGGTCTTCGAGCACGCCATGGGCTGGCGCCTGGCGGGCCGGGAGCAGCTCGTCGAGGGCACGCGGACCGGCGTGGCCCGGTACGCGGGGAAGGCGATGCGGCACTGGTACGACCGCATCACCGTCACGGCCGCGGAGGACGGCGAGGTGCACTGCGGGTATCTCGCGATGGTGAGCCTGGTCGACGAGGAGGGCCGGGTCTCGTTCGAACCCTCCTGCACGGTGCGGGACGTCCTGGTCCGGCGGGACGGCGAACTGCTCACCCGGTACCGCTTCATCCGCCACGACACGGCCGATCCCACCCGGATCTGGGAGGGACGCCTCGCCGAGCGGTCCTGACGGGAAAGATTGCCCCATGACCGACACGCCCGAACTCGACGACCGCGCGCTCAACCGCGCCACGCTGGAGCGCCAGCTCCTGCTGCGCCGCCACGACCTGACGGTCCCGGAGGCGCTGACCCATCTGGTGGGACTCCAGGCGCAGGTGCCCAACCCGCCCTATCTGGGCCTGTGGACCCGGCTCACCCGGTTCTCCCTGGACGACCTGACGGAGCTGCTGGAGCGCCGGGAGGCGGTGCGCGGCGGGATGATGCGCGGCACCCTGCACGTCGTCACGGCCGAGGACTTCCTCGCCCTGCGGCCGGTGCTCCAGCCGGTCTTCGAACGCGCGCAGCGCGGCTTCTTCCGGCGCGCCACCGAGGGGCTCGACCTGGCCGAACTCACCGCGTTCGCGGCGGAGAAGCTGGACGAGAAGCCGCGCAACGGGACCGAGCTGAAGGCCCTGCTGGCGGAGCGCTGGCCGGACCGGGACGCGCGGCAGCTCCTGTACTCCGTGCAGTACCTGCTGCCCGCCGTGTACGTGCCGCCGGGCGGCACCTGGGGCCGCGGCGGCTCCGTGCCGCTCACCACCGTCGAGTCCTGGTTCGGCCGGCCGCTGCCCGCGGAGACGGACCCCTCGCGGATGATCCTGCGCTACCTCGCCGCGTTCGGCCCGGCCTCCGTCAAGGACGTCCAGGCGTGGTCCGGGCTGACCCGGCTGGCCGCGCCCATCCGGGAACTCCGGCCGCGGTTACGGGTGTTCCGCGCCGCCGGCAGCGGCGCCGAGCTCTTCGACCTGCCGGACGCCCCGCGCCCCGGCCCGGACACGCCCGCGCCGGTGCGGCTGCTGCCCGAGTACGACAACCTCCTCGTCGCGTACGCCGACCGGACCCGGGTGATAAGCGACGAGCACCGGCGGATCACCAACACGAAGAACGGGATGGTGGCCGCCACCGTGCTGGTCGACGGCCGGGTCGCCGGGCGCTGGCGGCTCGACCCCGGCCGAGAGTCCACGGCCGTGGAGGTCGAGCCCTTCCGGCGGCTCGGCGACACCGTGCTCGCCGCGGTGCACGACGAGGCCACGGCCCTGCTCGCCCTCGCCGCGCCCGACGCGCCCCGGCACGAGGTCCGGGTGACGGGCGTGGCCGCCGGCGCCTGAGGGCGGCGGAGCGGCCGGTCCCCTGGCGCGCGCCCGGCCGTGCGGCGGGGCCGTCCGGCCGGAGCGCGCGGCGGCCCGGCCCCGGGGGGGACCGGGGCCGGGCCGCCGACGGGCCGGTCTCAGTCCCGGAGCCGCAGGGTGGCGAGGTAGCGGACGCCGGCCCGCTCGACGGACGCCAGTTCCCAGCGGGTCCCGGCCAGGACGCGGCCCAGGTCGTCCGGGGAGATCATGGCGTAGTCGAACCACTCCCCGGCCAGCAGCCGGTCGCGGAGCCGGATCCGGACGAAGCCCTCGGGCCGGCCGCGTTCGGCGTTCCACCGCTCGTAGGCGGCGCGGTCCGGCGGCACGGGCACGTCCAGCCCGTCGCCGAGGATCACCGCGCCCGGGGCGGCCACCTCGGCCAGCGCGCCGAGGGTCTCCCGGGCCTGCGCCGGGGTGCCGAGCAGGCCGGTGCCGTTGCCGAGCAGCAGGAAGGTGTCGAACGGCCCGGCTCCGTCCGGGAGCCGGGCGGGCAGTTCGGTGAACCGGGCCTCCAGCACGTCCAGTCCGCGTTCCCGGGCGACCTCGGCCGCGCCCGGCGAGGAGTCCACCCCCAGGACGTCGAGGCCGGCCTCCCGCAGCGCCAGACCGTGCCGGCCGGCGCCGCAGCCGACGTCCAGCACCCGGCCCCGGGCCCGCTCCACGGCCCACTGCTCGGTGGGCGGCCACTCCCCGGGCGGCGCGAAGTAGATGCCCGCGTCCTGCGCGATGATGAACCCGTCGTCGCGTTCGACGACTTCGAAGGCCAGGTCGCGGGTGCCGCCGCCGTCCAGGCAGCGCCGGAGTACCGCGCCGAAGGGATCGCCGAGCAGCGGCTCGTGGCCGGGGGCGCCGGCGGCTCCCGCGGGCACCGGGCCGGTGGCGCCGGTGGTCCCGGTGGCCTCCGTCATGCCGGTGGTCCCGGTGGCTTCGGTGATGTCGGTGGTCATGGCTGGGTCTGCCCTTCTGCTGTGAATTCGAGGACGGCGACCGTCCAGACGTGCCCGGCGCCCACCCCGTAGAGCAGGACGAGGTCCCCCGGGCGGGGGCTTCCGGACCGCACCAGGTGGTCGAGGCCGGCGATCTGGTCCCCGGCCCCGAGCTGGCCGTGTTCCAGGGCCCAGTCGTAGGTGGTCGCCTCCCGGGAGAAGCCGAGCGGCCCGTAGACGGCCGACTGCGCGACCGGCCCGGGGAAGGTGGTGTGCACGCACCAGCGGATCGCGGACAGCTCCGTCCCGGCGTCCGCCAGGGCGCGGCCGACCGCCTGCTCGGAGCCCTTCCGCAGCCGGGCCAGGACCTCCTCGAAGGCGAACTCGTTCTCCTCGGCGTCGAAGTAGTCCCGCTTGCGGGCCGCGAGATCGACCGGGGCGCCGCCCTCCAGCGGGGCCCGGGTCCACGGCCCCGGGCCGCGGTCGAGGATCTCCAGCGAGGAGTCGCCGACCGAGGCGGTGGCCAGCAGGCGCAGCGGGCCGGGGCGGGTGGAGAGCACCAGCGCCGCGCCCGCGTCGCCGTAGACCATCTGGTCGTCGGTGTTCCACCGGTCCAGGTAGGGGAGGTGGAAGGCGTCACCGGTGGTGATCAGCGCCGCCCGGGCGTCCGGGCGGGCGGTGAGGTGGGAGGCGGCGAGTTCCAGGGCGGAGAGGCCGCCGTTGCAGCCCTGCCGGATCTCGTAGGCGGGTGCCCCGGAGGACAGGACGGCCATCTCCACGTAGCTGGCCGGGGACCAGATGTCGCGTCCCTGGTGGGCCGCGTAGGCGTGCAGCACCAGGGAGATCTCCTCCCCGCGCAGCCCGGAGCGCTCCAGGGCGAGCCGCCCGGCGCGGGCGGCCAGCACCGGCCCCGGTTCGCCGTCGTCCGCCACCCGGACCGCGCGGAAGCCGCTGGTGTCCCGGTCGCGTGCGGTGTAGCGGCCGGCGGCGATCGCCTCCTCGGCCGTTTCGACGCGGTCCGGGAAGCGGCTGCCGAGTCCGGCGATGTAGATCTCCTGCCAACGCACAGTGCTCTCCTTCCAGTGGGCGGGCCGGTCCGGCCGCCGGGTCACCGCGCGGCGGTGTCCAGCAGTCCGGCGAGGCCGGTCGGCGTGGGGGTGCGGTACACGGCCCGGACGGAGATGCGCCGGCCCAGCCGGCCGCGCACCCGCTCGGTCAGCTCGGCGGCGAGCAGGGAGTGCCCGCCCAGCCGGAAGAAGTCCTCGGCGGGGCCGGGCGCCGGGATGCCCAGCACCTCGCCGAAGAGGGCGCACAGGGCCCGCTCGGTCGGGGTGCGGCCGGCCGGTGCCGCGGGCTCCCCCTCGCCCGGTGCCCCGGGGTCGGGCAGGGCGGAGCGGTCGAGCTTGCCGTTGGCCGTCAGCGGCAGGTCGTCCAGCTCCACCAGGACCGCGGGGACCTGGTGGGCGGGGAGCAGCGCCTCCGCGTGCGCGCGGAGGGCCGCCGGGTCCACGGGGTCCGGGCCGGAGCGGGTCACGTAGCCGACCAGCCGGTGACCGCCGGCGTCCCGCCGGGCCACGACCGCGGCCCGGCCGACGCCGGGGTGGCGCAGCAGCGCGGCCTCGGTCTCCCCGGGCTCCACCCGGAAGCCGCGGATCTTCACCTGGTCGTCGGTGCGGCCGGCGAAGACCAGCTCGCCGGCGGCGTCCCGGCGCACCAGGTCCCCGCTGCGGTACATCCGCTCGCCGGGCGCGCCGTGCGGATCGGCGACGAACCGCCGCGCGGTGAGGCCGGGCCGGCCCAGATAGCCGCGGGCGAGCTGGGCGCCCGCGATGTACAGCTCTCCGGTGTCCGCGGGGCGGAGCCGCTCGTCGAGGACATAGCAGCGGGCTCCGGTCAGGGCCGGGCCCAGCGGGGCGGCGGCGGGCCAGTCGGTGGGGTCGCCGTCGAGGGTGTACGCGGTGGCGGCGTGGGTCTCGGCGGGCCCGTAGATGTTGTGCACGCGCAGCGGGCCGGCGGGGCGGCCGGCCGCGAAGGCGCGGATGCGGCCGTCGACGGTCAGCGCCTCGCCGCCCTGGTAGACGTCGGTGAGGGCGGGCAGGTCGGAGCCCCGGGCGCGGGCGGCGGCGAGGAGCGCGTCGAGGACCGAGGTCGGCGCGAACAGCTCGTTCACCCGCTGCCGGTCGCACCACTCGGCCATGGCGTCCATGTCGGTGCGCACCTCGTCGGGCGGGATCACCACCGTCTGCCCGGCGACGAGGGCGGCCAGGATCTCCTGGACGGAGAAGTCGAAGCCGATCGCGGTGAACTGCGCGGTGCGCTTCCCCGGCCGCACGGGCATGGCGGTGCGGTGCCAGTCGAGCAGGTTGGCCAGGCCGCGGCAGGGCATGACGATGCCCTTGGGGGTGCCGGTGGAGCCGGAGGTGTAGACGACGTAGGCCGGGTGGTCCGGCAGGAGTCCGCTCCGGTCGGGGCCGGGTCCGTCTCCGGGGCCGCCGCCGGCCGGCTCCCCCCGCTCTCCCGACTCCCCCCGCTCCCCCGGCTCGTCGCGCAGCACCGGGTGGTCCGGGGTGAGGACGAGGGCGGGGCGGGCGTCGCGGAGCAGGAACGCGATGCGCTCCCGGGGGTAGCCGGTCTCCACGGGCAGATAGGCGCCGCCCGCCTTCAGCACCGCCACCATGGCGACGACCAGCTCGGCCGAGCGGGGCAGCAGGACCGCCACCACGCTCTCCGGGCCGACGCCGCGGGCGGCCAGCCGGCGGGCGAGGCGGTCGGCGCGGGCGTGCAGTTCGCGGTGGGTGAGGGTCTCGTCCTCGTAGACCACCGCGGCCGCCCCGGGGTCACGGGCGGCCCCCTCCTCCAGCAGCTCGGCCGGCATCGGGCCCGTGGACCCGGCCGGTCCGGCCCGTCCGGCCGCCAGGGACGCCGGGCGCTGGTCGGTCCAGTGCTCCTCGGCATGGGCCACGCAGGAGTCGTACGGTCCCGGGCCGTGCACCGTGCGCCAGCCGGGCGGCACGGGCAGCGGCTCCGGCCACAGCGAGTGCCGGCCCTCGGCGTCGGCCAGGACCAGGTACCGGCCGCCGGTGTCCTCGAACGGGTTCACCGGGCCGCCCCCACCGGCCCCGCGGCGAGCGGTCCCGTCAGCAGCGCCTCCGCGGCCTCGTCCAGGCCGGTGCGCAGGCAGGCCGCCAGCTCCTCGAAGTCCTCGTCGCCGTAGACGAGGGTGGGGATGAGCTGGACGCAGCCGGGGCCCGGCTGCACGGTCAGCCCGGCGCGGCGCAGCGCGGCGACCGTCAGGAGCACACCGGGGAAGGGGAGTTGGCCTCCGTCGGTGCCGAGCCGCAGCGCCTGGAAGCAGCCGGCGCCGCCGTGCCCGGTGACCAGCGGGTGGCCGGAGAGCCCGGCCAGGACGCCGGTGAGCCGCTCGCCGGTCCCGCGGGCCGGCCGGGTGCCGTCGAGCCGCTCCAGCTCCCCGATGGACGCGGTGATCGCCGCGCAGGTGGTGGGCGCGGCGGCCTGGGTCTCGCCGTGCACCAGCACCGCGTCGGCCCGCTCGAACTCCTCGCACACCCGGTGGCTCACGAGGACGGCGGCGGCGCCGCAGGTGCCGTTGGTGAGCCCCTTGGAGGTGATCAGCACATCCGGGCGCATCGGCCAGGCCTCGGAGGCGAAGTTCCGCCCGGTGCGCCCGAATCCGGTGGCGACCTCGTCGGCCACCAGCAGGAAGCCGTAGGTCTCCCGCAGGGCGGCCAGGGCCGTGAGCATCGTCTCCGGCAGCGGGAAGGCGCCCGAGCCGAGGACGGGTTCGACGACGACCGCGGCCACCCGCTCGCCCTCGGCGCCCAGCAGCGCGGCCAGTTCGGCCGGGTCGTCGTGGCGGACGTGCCGGACCAGGCTGCGGTCCACGGAGTAGGCGGCCTGCCCGAGATCCTCCCCGGTCAGCCCGTGGGCGCCGTAGGTCATGCCGTGGTAGCTGCCCTTGAGCCCGACGACGAGGCGGCGGCCGGGCTCGCCGCGCAGGGCCGCGTACTGGCGGGCGAGTTTCATGGTGACGTCGTTGGCGGCGCTGCCGGAGGTCGAGTGGATGACCCGGCCGAAGTGCTCCGGGCCGCAGAGCTCGACCAGGGCGCGGGAGGCGTCCACCGCGCGCCGGTGGCTGTTCCGGAAGGCGGGCAGGTAGGAGGCGGTGCGCAGGGCCTCGCCGATGGCGTCGGCGACCCGCGGGTTGTTGTAGCCGAAGTTGACGTTCCAGAGGCCGCTGGTGCCGCAGAGCCGCCACCGCCCGTCGGCGTAGAGGACCCTGGTGCCCTCGGCCCGGATCGCGGTGCGGGCGGGGTCGGCGAAAGAACTCGGCGGGCCGAACTGCTCCCACAGCGGATAGCGGGTCTCGGTCGTCATGCCGTCCTCCTCGGTCGGGTGGCCACGGCCGCATGCTGACGGCCGCGCCTCCAGCTCCGGTGGAGGACCGGTGCACCGGCGCCGCCGCCCCCGCGCGTCCGGCTCGACCGGTACTGCAGGGCCCCGGCGGACACTGCGCGCACCTGTGTTCGGAAGGGGGACACGCATGTACGACGTGATCATCGTGGGCGGCGGGTCGGCCGGCGGAGTGCTGGCGGCCCGGCTGAGCGAGGACCCGGACCGCCGGGTGCTGCTGCTGGAGGCCGGACCGGACGACCCCGTCTTCCGGGGGCCCGCCCATCTGTGGGGATACACCGGCGAGGACGGGCGGCCGCTGCCCCGCGGCCGGATCCTCGGCGGCTGCTCCGCGGTCAACGCCGCCATCGCCCTGCACGGCCGGCCCGCCGACCACGACGCCTGGGCGGAGCGGTGGGGGGTCCGCGGCTGGTCCCACGCCGACCTGGCGCCCGCCCGCCGCGCGGTGGCGGAGACCGTTCCCGTACGCCGCCCGGAGTCGCGCGAACTGTCCGGACTGAGCCGGGCGTTCCTGGACACGGCGGTGACCCTGGGGCACAAGCCGGTGGAGGACCACAACGCGCCGGACGCCCTCGGGGCCGGGCCGGTGCCGCTCAACGAGGCCGGCGGGGTGCGGCAGAGCACGGTGGTGACGCATCTGGCGGCCGCCCGCGGCCGGGCCAACCTCACCGTCCGCACCGATGCCGCCGTGGACCGGGTCCTCGTCTCCGGCGGCCGGGCGCGCGGCGTGCGGCTGGCCGACGGGCGGGAGTTCACGGCCGGGGTGACGGTGCTGGCGGCCGGCGCGTACGGCAGCCCGGCCGTCCTGCTGCGCAGCGGCGTGGGGGACCCGGCGGAGCTGCGCCGGATCGGGGTGGAGCCGGTGCTGGAGCTGCCCGGGGTGGGCGCGGGACTCCAGGACCATCCGCTGGTGACCCTGTGGCTGGAGGGGCCGGCGGGCATCACGTCACCGATGTTCCAGGCCCTGGTCACCGCGGGGGACGGCGTACCCGAGCTGCACTTCCTCGCCGGGGCGCCGCCGCCCGCGCCGGGACGCGGGGAGCCCGGCCCGGACCGGGAGCCGTTCGTCGTCAACACCGGTCTTCTCAGGCCGCGTTCGCGGGGCCGGCTGCGGCTGCGCTCGGCCGGCCCCGCCGACCCGCCGCTGATCGGCCTCGGCCTGCTCTCGGACCCGGCCGACCTGCCCGCGCTGCGCCGGGGTGTGCGCGAGCAGCTCCGCATGATCCGCACCGGGCCGCTGGCCGGGCTGGTGACGCGGGTCCCGGAGGGCACGCCGCACCCGGACGCGGACGACGCGGTGCTCGACCGGTGGATCCGGGCGAACACCGGCACCTATCACCATCCCGTCGGCACCTGTGCGATGGGCCCGGACCCGGCGGCGGGCGCCGTGGTCGACGAGCGGTGCGCGGTGCACGGGCTGGAGGGGCTGCGGGTGGTGGACGCCTCGGTGTTCCCCGAGGTCCCTTCGGTCAACACCAACCTTCCGGTGATGACCGCCGCCGAGCACGCCGCCCGCCGGCTCTGACCGGAGCGGGCCCACGGCACGAAGCCCACCGCACGGCGGCACACGGCACGGCGCGGCGGCTCCCCGTCCGGGGGCCGCCGCGCCGGGTCCGGGCGCGCGGGGCGTCACACCGACGTGACGACCTCGTCGTACTCCAGCCGCGGCAGCCGGGGGTGCCCGGCCTCGCCGGACGGCTTGCCGATGTTGAGGACCACCAGGGACTTGTGGGCGCCGCCGGGGAAGAACTCCCGGTCCATCGCCTCGGCGTCGAAGCCCGACATGGGGCCGACGTCCAGGCCGGCGGCGCGCAGGCCGATGATGAAGTAGGCGATCTGCAGGCCCGCGTTGAGCTTCGCGGAGTGGTCGCGGACGGCCACGTCCCCGTAGAAGACGTCCTTCGCCTGCGGGAAGAAGGGGAAGAGCCGCGGGAGTTCCTCGTGGAAGTCGATGTCCGCGGCGAGCACGGCCACCAGCGGGGCCCGGCCCGTCTTGTCGCGGTTGGCGTCGACCATGCACGGCAGCAGCCGGGCGCGGGCCTCCTCCGAGCGGATCAGGACGATGCGCAACGGGGTGGAGTTGAACTCGGTCGGACCGTACTTCACCAGGTCGTACACCGCGCGGACGGTCTCCTCCGCGACGGGTTCGTCCGCGAACTCGCTCGCGGTCCTGGCCGCACGGAACAGCAGGTCCTGGGTCTCGTCATCGAGTTTCAGCGGCGCGGACAGAGCAGTGGTCACGGCGGCTTCCTTTCCTCGGGGCCTGGGGTGGCACGTCGGCGTCACCTTCGCAGCGGGCGCTCGACCGGCGGTGGGGTGCCGCTGGCGCCCGCCGGCGCGGGTCCGTGAGCACAGATCCGCGGGCGCGGGACGGCGGGCGCGCCCGTACCCCGCGCCGGGGGGACGCGGGGTACGGGCGGTACGGGCGGTGCGGGCGGTGCGGGTCCCGCCCGGTGCGCGCGGCGCGGCGCGCGGCTCCGGGCGCTCAGCGCATGGAGCCGACCTGCTTGCCCTCGATGTGGCTCTGCACATACCGGTAGGAGCTCTCTCCGACCTTGGCGCCGAGTCCCTTGCTCGCCTCCGTGGCGGCCCTGAAGTGCACACCGCCCCAGACCCGGCTCTTCGCGCAGTCGTCGACCATCTCGTTCCAGTCGGTCCAGCGGATCGAGGTGTCCTTCGCGGGTGTCACCCCGGGCTCGATGTAGGAGCCGCCCTTCTCGACGTCGTAGCGGATGTCCGTCTTGTCACCGCCGCCGACGAGCTTGCCGACCTCGGCCTGGGCCGCGCAGAAGGCGGTGGAGCCCGAGGGGTACTCCGGGTGGTCGGACACCTGGAGGTAGCTCTGCCAGTCCTCGGCCGGCATGTCGTCGACCGTCCCCTTGCCGGGGCCGCCCCAGGCCCGCAGCTTCTCGCCCGCGTACAGGTACCGGATGGCGGTGAACGGCCGGGGCGCGTCGTACTTCCGCTTGTTGTACCAGGAGGCCAGCATCACGTCGAAGCCCGCGATGTGCGAGGCCGTGGCGCTGTGGATGAACTCCATCAGGTCGTCGCTGACCTCGCCCATGAAGCCGGAGGCGAAGATGAGTTTGTCGTTGAAGAACTCGGCCTTCAGCTTCTGCTCGTCGGTGAGGTTGGCGGAGGCCCGCAGTACCTCGTCCGCCTGCCGCTTGTAGGCCGCGCGGTTGCGGTGGTTGCTCGACCGGGGCTTGGGGACCAGCAGGTCCTTCGGGTCCGCGAACGAGTACGGCTCGGCGCGCCCGAGCTGGGCGGTGACGAACGACTGGGCGAAGAAGATGCCGTTCCCCGTGGAGACGATCGCCGGCTGCCAGCGCGAGGGGTTGCGGATCTTGTAGGGGGTGTTCACCGGCTTGTAGCCGGTGTAGTCGGAGTAGGGGCGCTGGTGGTACTTCTGCCCGCCCTCGTTGCCGAGCTGGTTCATGCCGTCGTTCTCGCGCTTCTCCACCACGGCGTTCCCCGCGGCGTTGCCGAGGCCGACCGGTGTGGTGCGGTCGGTGGAGTCGTCGTCCGGGTCGAGGCCCACGGAGGTGAGCATCTCGCGCCACTGCGCGTCGTAGGTCGGCATGAGGCTCTGCATGACCCGGTAGGTGGAGTACAGCATCGCCGTGTTGAGGTTCTTCTGCGTGGCCTCCGAGGCGGGACGGCGGCCGAGGTCGGAGTGGATGCCGACGGCGGTGGGGTGGTAGGGCGCGGTGGCGTCGAACCAGGAGCTCTCCATCAGCGCGGAGATCCGCAGGACGAGGGTGCCGTCCATGGCGACCTGGTTGATGTGCTTGCGCACCGCCGGGCCGACTCTGGGATAGATGACCTCCAGAGCCGAGTTCCCCTCGGCGAAGTCGAACGCCTGCCGGCCGTCGGCGGCCGCGGCGCGTTCGCCGTCGCGGGTCTCGGCCACCGCGAAGCCGGTGGTGGCCACGGCGAGCGCCGTGACGCAGGCGAGGACCAGGGTCCGCGGGGAACGGCCGCGTACGGGACGGTGTGGGTGAGTCATGGTTCGGACAACCCCTCTCGTGTCGGGCAACGGCCGGAAGGTGTCACGGGCTGCTCAACCTCCGGTGGAAAAGCCCTCGTCCGGCCGGCGCCCCATCGGCGCCGCGGCCGGCGGCGTCCGCCGGCGGCGGGACGCCGGGCCCGGCTCAGACCTGGCGTTCCGGCAGCTCGACCTGCAAGCCGTCGGTGTCCGGGGTCACCGGGAGCTGGCAGCTCAGCCGGCTGGCCGCGGTGCGCAGGACGGCGGTGCAGTCCAGCACCTCGTCCTCCAGCTCGTGCACGGGGGGCAGCGCGGTCTGCGCCTCCCGGGGGATGTAGACGTGGCAGGTGCCGCACATGCCCGCGCCCCCGCATTCGGCCACGATCCCCTCCACCCCCTGAGTGACCGCGCCCCGCATCACGCTGATGCCTTCGGGGACCTCCACGATCCGGCTCCGGCCGTCGGCGCTCCGGTAAGTGATCTTGGGCATGGCGGAATCTCCTCGCACAGTCGGTCGCGGGCGCGTCGGCCGACCGTGCCAACGCGGGCTGGTGCGGGGACGGAGAGCGCCTCGAACGGGGGCCGGGGATCGAGCCGCCTCCCAGCCCGGCTCCACCGCGCCACCGCAGCGTTCCGCCATGACACTCGAAACCAGAGACCCGAAAGCCGCGAGGACGGACGGGCCCGCGTCCGCCCGCCGGCCCGGGCTGATCCTCTTCGTCTGCTGCGCGGGCCAGTTCCTGGTGGTGCTGGACGGTTCGGTGGTCAATGTGGCCCTGCCGCTGATCGACCACAGTCTGGGACTGCGCGCGGACACCCTGCCCTGGGTGGTCAACGCCTACACGATCGTCTTCGCCGGTGCGCTGCTGCTCGGCGGCCGGCTCGCCGACCTGTTCGGCCGGCGCCGGATGTATCTGGCCGGGATCACCCTCTTCTCCCTCGCCGCCCTCGCGGGCGGCACGGCCGGTGATCCGGCCACGCTGGTCGTCGCCCGGGGGGTGCAGGGCCTCGGCGCCGCGATCATGGCGCCGACGACGCTGAGCGTCCTCGGCACGGTCTTCACCGATCCCCGCGCCCGGGCCCGCGCCTTCGGAATGTGGAGCGCGGTCGCCGGCGCGGGCGGCGCGATCGGGGTGCTGGCGGGCGGCCTGATCGCCGAGTGGCTGTCCTGGCGCTGGACCCTGCTCGTCAACGTGCCCGTCGGCATCCTGCTGTTCGCGCTGGCGGCCGTCGCCGTACCCCCGCGGGAACGCTCCGGGCGGGACCGCGACGGGGTGGACGTGCCCGGCGCGGTCTCCGTGACGCTCGGCCTGATGCTGCTGGTGTACGCCGTCGCGGGCACCGAGACGCACGGCTGGACCGCGCCGCGCACCGCCGGGCTGCTCGCCGCCGGGCTGGGACTCCTCGGGTTCTTCGTCCTGGACCAGGCGAGGATCGCCCGGCATCCGCTGGTCCCCCTCGGCATCTTCCGCATCCGGCAGGTGACCGCGGCCAACATCACGGCGTTCGCGTGCAGCGCGGCGCTCTTCAGCACCTTCTACTTCTTCACGCTGCTGCTGCAGAACGTCCTCGGCTACAGCCCGCTCCAGACCGGCCTGGCCTATCTGCCCATGACGGCGGGGCTGTTCGCGGGGGCCCGGGGCATCGCGCCGGTGGTGCAGCGGCTGGGGCCCCGGCCGGTCCTGCTCGCCGGCCATCTGCTGTCCGCGGCGGGGCTGGGCTGGCTCTCCCTGGCCGGTACGGACGCGACGTTCACCGGCGGGCTGCTCGGGCCGGGGCTGCTGCTGGGCGTGGGGCAGGGCATGGTCATGACCTCCCTGACGATCGCCGCGACCGCCGATCTGCCGTACCACCAGTCGGGGCTGGCCTCCGGCCTGCTCAACACCACGCGCCAGCTCGGCGGGGCCGTCGGCCTGGCGCTGCTGGTGACCGTGGCCAACGGCCGGGCGGCGGACCACTCCTCCGGCACGGGAGGCCCGGGCGCGGGCGGCGGTGCCGGCGAGGTGTCCCGCGAGGCGCTCGCCTCCGGCTACGGTCTGGCCTTCGCCACCGCGGCCGGCTTTCTCGCACTGGGCGTGCTCGGCGCCCTCGCGGTACCGCGCCGCAAGGCCCCGTCCGGCACGGACACCTGACCGGAGCCCCCGACGGCACGGAAACGGCCGCCCCGGCCGGAAGGAGATCCGGTCGGGGCGGCCGCCGCGTTGGTGCGTCGCCGGTGTGGTGCGGGCCGGCGTGGTGCGGTGGTGCGGGCCGGCGGTGCCGTCAGACGGCGGGCGCCGGGCCCGCGGCCGGCGCGGGTCCGGCGGCGGGCTCCTCCACGGAGCCCTCCGGCTCCTTCCGCCGGGGCAGCAGCGGCACGACCAGCGCCGCGAGCACCAGCAGCCCGGCGATGGAGGCCAAGGCGATCCGGAAGGCCCCCGCGAAGGTGAGCGCGGTGCCCTCCCGGTCGGCCTCGACCAGCGCCCGCTCCACGGCGGGCTGCGAGGCCAGCAGCGGCTCCTGGGTGCAGGCGGCGGGCGCGTCGCCGTGGCCGTCGGACTTGGCGCTCGCCTCGGCGCAGCGGGAGAACGCGGCGACCGTCTCGTCGGCCCGCGCCTCCGTGACGCCCGCGGCCACCAGGTCGGACCGCAGCCGCGGCCCCACCTCGTCGACGCTCGAAGCCGCCTGGCCGCCGAGCATCCCGAAGAAGACGACGCTGGCCAGGGCGACGCCGAAGGCGGCACCGAGCTGCTGGTTGGCGTTGAACAGGCCGGACGCGGACCCGGCGTCCTCGGACCGCACATCGGACAGCGCGATCTCGGGCAGCGGGGCGGCGACGAAGCCGAAGCCGACACCGAAGACGAGCAGCGGCAGCACCTGGTGCCAGAACGACACGTCGGCACCGAACTGCGCGGTCACCCAGACGTAGGCGGCGATGCCCGCCAGCATCAGCCCCACACCGGCGTGCAGCACCTTGCGCCCGAAGCGGGGCATCAGCACCGCCACGGAGATGCCGGCGCCCGGCGCGGCCCCCAGGCAGAACGGGACCCCGCTCAGCCCCGCGCGCAGCGGGGACCAGCCGAGGCCGAGCTGCATGTAGAGCGTCCACGACAGGAAGAAGATGCCCATGCCGATGTTGAACAGCAGGTAGACGCTGACGCCCGCGCTGAACCCCCGCTGCCCGAAGAGGCTCATCGGCACCAGCGGGTAGCCGCCCCGCCCGGTCTTGCGCCGCTGGTGGGCGACGAACAGCGCGGCGACCGGCACGGCCGCCGCCATGGAGACGAACCCCCAGGCGGGCCAGCCGAGTTCCCGGCCCTGCATGAGCGGGAAGAAGAGCAGTAACAGCGCGCCGGTGGCCAGCAGCACACCGGTGAGGTCGAGCCGGACCCGGCGGGGGTCCCGGGACTCCCGGATCACCCGGGCCCCGATGATGATGCCGGCAATGCCGACGGGGACGTTGATCAGGAAGATGGGCCGCCAGGCGAGCCCGAAGAGGTCCCAGTGCGTGAGCACACCGCCCATGACCATGCCCATGATGGCGGCGAGACCGCCGATGGCACCCGCCAGCCCGAACGCCTTGCCGCGTTCGCCGGCGGGGAAGGTGACGTGGATGATGGCCAGCACCTGCGGGATCATGACGGCCGCCGCGGCCCCCTGCACCAGCCGGAACACGGCGAGCTGCCAGGGTTCCTGGGCGATGCCGCAGAGCAGCGAGGCCAGGGTGAACCCGGTGATGCCGATCATGAAGATCCGTTTGCGGCCGTAGATGTCGCCCAGCCGCCCCCCGGTGATCAGCAGCAGCGCGAAGGCCAGCGCGTAGCCGGCGGTGACCCACTGAATGGCCGCGTAACCGGCGCCCAGCGTCGACTGGATGCTGGGCAGCGCCACGTTCACGATCGTGACGTCCAGCAGATCCATGAAGGACGCCACGAGCAGCACGGTGAGTGCGATCCAGCGGCGCGGGTCGGGGGGAGACTCCGGGGCGGCGGAGTCCTGCGGCGCGTCTTCCGGCAGCTGCCGGGGATCGTCGATCCCGTTTTCAACGGCCATGGTGAACCTTTCTGCTTCATGTGGTGAGCGGCATGCCGCACATGCCCGCTTGGTCACGGGGCTGGTCTGCGGGCCCCCGGACATGGTTCGGCCGCTCCCCGGCGCCATCAGGCTAGGGAGCGGCGCTGGACCGCCGGTCGAGTCCGGCTCGAGACATCCGAGGCCGGGCCCCTACCGGCGCTCCCCCGTTTCCCCCGGGCGCCGGCCGTCCCCTGCGCTGCCCGGCACGGGCCGGGGGCGGGTGTGCGGGCCGGCCCGGAGGCCGGCCCGGACGGTGGTTCTCAGGAGCCCCAGTCGGACCCCCGGCTGTCGCCCCGGTACGGCGAGTAGGGGCTGTCGGCGGCGGCGGTGAGGTCGGCACCGCCGTCGATGACGAGGATCTGGCCGGTGATCCAGGAGCTCTCCGGCGAGGCGAACCGGGCGATCCAGGGCGCCACGTCCTCGACCACGCCGGTGCGGCCGAGCGGGTTGGCCGCGGCGAAGCCCCGGAACAGCCCGTCGATCTGCTCGGTGGTGAGCCCGTTGGCGTCGTAGACCTCGGTGCGCACCGCCGAGGGCGCCACCGCGTTGACCCGGATGCCGCGGTTCGCCAGCTCCTTCGCCATGGTCAGGGTGAGGCTGTGGGCGCCGGCCTTGGTGACGGCGTACATCGAGGCGTACGGCTCGGGGTTGTGGCCGGCGACGCTGGAGACGAAGACGATGCTGCCGCCCGGCGAGGTCATCAGCGGCAGCAGCCGGGCGGTGAGGAGCACCGGGCCCAGCACGTTGGTCTCCAGCATCTCCCGCGCGTACGCCATGTCGGGATCGGCCACCGGGGTCTGCCGGTAGATGCCCGCGTTGTGCACGAGGACGTCGAGCCGCTCGCCGTGCGACCGCAGTTCCTCGATGACGGCCTGCGCCCCGTCCTCCGTGGTGACGTCGGCGGGTACGGCGACGATCGCGGCGTGCTCGGCGGCGACCTCGGCCAGCCGTTCCTTGCGGCGCCCGGTGATGATCACCGCGGCCGCTCCGCGCCGGGCGAACTCCAGGGCCGCGGCCCGTCCGATGCCGGTGCCGCCGCCGGTGACGACGACGTTCCGGCCGGCGAACTCGGCGGCGCCGTCCGGCGCGGGGGCGGTACCCGGGGAAGCTGCGGTCTCGGACATGGTCTTCGCCTCTCTGGTCGGGGGAGTCATGGGATCAGTCCTCGGCGATCGCGGGCCGCGGTGCTCCGGCGCAGACGGTGTGGCGCCGGTCCGGCAGCCGGCCGGTGAGCAGGTAGCGGTCCACCCGGTCGTCGACGCAGCGGTAGCCGCGCTTGCCGTAGATCTCGTTGCTGCCGTCGTCCGCGACCGTGATCAGCGGGTGGCCGAGCCGGGCGGCCATCGCGGCACCGCCCGCCCGGTGGGTCTGCGGGTCGTTCTCGGCCTGGACGACGAGGCCGGCGGGCCGGCCGGCGCCGCGGATGCGGGGCGGCGGCTGCGGGGAGTCGGTGCGGAAGGCGCAGACCCACGGCTGGGCCCGGGTCATGCCGAGGCCGTAGGGGTACCGCTCGCGGAACCGCCGCATGTCGCGTTCGTAGACGCCCGGTTCGCGCGGCCAGGGGGACTCGCAGGTGGCGGCCTCCAGGACGCCGGGGCGGAGTTCGGCCCCGGTGCCGGTTTCCGCTCCGGCCGCCGCCGGTTCCGCAGCGGCCGCCGCGGTGTGGGCCGGCGGGGCGTCGCCCGCCGCCAGGGAGGCGACCAGGGCCGCCAGATCGTCCCAGCGGGTGCGGTCGTTGGCGAGCGAGCCGACGGTGGCGTCGAAGGCGGTGCGGTTCATGCCGTTCACGGGCCGCTCGGCCAGCGCGGCGGCGGTCCGCTCCACGGTGGCCATCACCCGGCGCTGCGAGCCGCCGAGTCCGAGGGTGCCGTCGCGGCGGCCGGCCCAGCGGGCCCAGTCGCCGACGTTCTCGCGGATGGCGACGGCCTGCGCCATGAACTGCTGCCGCCAGGTCCAGTCCGGGTGCCGGACCGAGTCGAGGACGCTGCGGTCCAGGCGGTGCGGGAACAGGGTGCCGTACACGGCGGCCACATAGCTGCCGTAGGCGTAGCCGATGAGGTTGAGCTTCCGCTCGCCGAGGGCGGCGCGCACCCGGTCCAGGTCGCGGGCCACGCTGACGGTGCCGATGTGGCGGCGCTCCGCTCCGCCCGCCCGCGCGCAGCCCTGCTCGGAGGCGCGGGCGTCGGCCCACAGGCCGGCGAAGGAGGAGTCGGGGGTGCGGGAGTCGAACGGCACGGTGGGGGTGGTCACTTCGCAGTGCACGGGGGACGAGGCGCCGGTGCCGCGCAGATCGACGCCGATGAGGTCGTAGGCGGCGCGGAGCGGCGAGTCCGCGAAGCGCAGCGGCGCCCGGCGGCCCATGCCCTCGTTGCCGCCCGGGCCGCCGTTGACGGCGAGCAGCACGCCGCGCGGTCTGCCCTCCGCCGCCAGCCGGCTCACGGCCAGGTCGAGGGTGCGGCCGCGCGGCCGGGCGTGGTCGAGCGGCACCCGCACCGTGGCGCACTCCAGGCGCGCGTCGAAGTCGCAGCGCTCCCAGGCCGGTTGCGGCGGCCGGTGGGCCGCTCCGGCCGGGGCGGAGGCCGGGGTGAAGCCCGTCGCGCCCAGGCCGAGCAGGCCGGTGAGGGCGGCGGCGAGCCAGGCCCGGGTCCGGGTCCGGGTTCGGGTCCGGGTTCGGGTCCGGGTTCGGGTCGCGGTCCGGGTCGCGGTCCGCATCACAGACCGCCGAAGTGCTTGACGAGGGTCTCCCCCGCCATCCGGACGGTGTCCAGGTCGTGGGTGTCGGGCAGGTAGAAGACCAGCCCGTCCAGCCCCGCCTCGAAGTACTCGGCCACCTGCTCGGCGATCCGGTCGGGGCTGCCCGCCATGGCCATGCCGCCGAGCATCGGCGCCCAGTCGCCCATCGCCGCGCCCATCTCGTCGTAGCGGCGCCGCGCCTCCGCGTCGGACTCGTTGATCAGCAGGCACGACATCTTCGTCCGGGTGATCTCGGCCGGGTCGCGGTTCTCCGTCTCGCAGTGGCCGTCGAGCACCTTCAGTTTGTGGCGCACGGTGTCCAGGTCGCCGAAGAGGTTGCAGGCGTCCGCGTAGCGGGCCACCAGGCGCAGGGTGCGCTTCTCCCCGCTGCCGCCGACGAGGATGGGCGGGCCGCCGGGGGCCAGCGGGGGCGGCGAGTTGACCGCGCCGTCGACCCGGTAGTACTCGCCGGTGAAGACGGGCCGCTCGTCCCGGAACATCGGCCGGCAGATCCGCAGGGCCTCCTCCAGCCGGCTGAGGCGCTCGGCGTCCGGCGGGTAGTCGTAGCCGTAGCCGGTGTGTTCCTCCTCGTGCCAGGCCGCGCCGATGCCGAGCACCGCCCGGCCGCCGGAGATCACGTCGAGGGTGGAGACCGTCTTCGCCAGCAGGGCCGGGTTGCGGTAGGTGACGCCGGTGACCGTGGTGCCCAGCCGCACCCGGCTGGTCCGGGCGGCGAGGGCGGCCAGCATTGTGTAGGGCTCCAGGACCGGCTCGTCGGCCTGCCAGCCGATGCCCGGCACGGGCGCCTGGTAGAAGTGGTCCTGCGCCCAGATCGAGTCGAACCCGGCCTCCTCCGCGGTGCGCGCGATGCCGGTGACGCGGTCGAAGAGCTGGTGCGGCTCCACTCCCGGATAGTCGAACCGCGCTATCTGCAGCCCGAAGCGCAGCACGGGCCGCCGGCCCGTGCCGGACTCATCAGTGGTCCGCTCAGTCGTCTGCATGAACCGGCTCCTTCTTCCCGACGGTGACGTTGGCCGATACCGGTTCCGTACCGTCGCCCACCCCGGTGAAGTGCCGGTCGAGCACCGCTGGACCGGCCCGGCGCCCTCGCGCGGAATCATCCGGTGGCGCCCGGTGGGGCCCGCCGGCGGCCCGGTGCGCCGCTCCGCGGCCGTCCCTCCGTTCGACCGGCTCTCCAGCCGTTCTCGGGCCGCGCGGACCACGGTCCGAGCGGAGTCGCCCGCCGCAGCGAAGGAGAAGCCAGTGACCTATGAGCCCGTTCCCGCCACGCACCGGGAGGTGCGGCTCGCCCGGCGGCCGTCCGGTGCGCCCGCCCCCGGTGATCTGGAGGTCGTGGAGGCCCCGTTGCCGGAGGGCGAGGTGCTCGTCCGCAACGAGTGGATGCTGATGGCGTCCGCCTACCGCGAGTTGATGAAGGAGCGGCCGGGGCTGCCGCTCCCGCCGTTCCCGGTCGGCGAGGCGCCGACCGGGCGCACCGTCGGCACGGTGGTGCGCTCCCAGGACCCGGCGGTGCCCGTCGGTGCCCTGGTGGAGCACTTCCAGGGCTGGCGGGAGTACGCCGCCGGGCCCGGCGGCGCGTTCGCCGTCCGCGACCGGGACCTGCTGCCCGGTCCCGAGTACTTCCTGTCCAACGGCCCGACGGCTTGGCTCGGCATGGCCGAGATGGCCGAGGCCGGCCCGGGTGACGTGGTCTTCGTCTCGGGCGCGACGAGCGGGGTGGGCTCCGTCGCGGGCCAGATCGCCAAGGCCCGCGGGGCGCGGCGGGTGATCGGCTCGGCGGGCAGCAAGGAGAAGGCCGAGTATCTGGTGGAGGAGCTGGGCTTCGACGCCGCGTTCGACCGGCACGACGGCCCGGCGCTCGACCTGCTCCGCGAGCTCGCCCCGGACGGGATCGACGTGTTCTTCGACAACACCGGCGGCGAGCAGTTCGAGGCCGCGGTGCAACTGGCCCGTCCCGGCGCCCGGTTCGCGCTCTGCGGTGCGCTGGCCGGCCAGAACGGTGACGACACCTCGGCCGGGCGGCCCCGGCTGGACCTGCTGACGGCGATCAGCCGGCAGCTCGTCCTCCGGCCGTTCGCCTGCTTCCACACCCCGGATCAGATCGACGGCTGGAACCGGCAGTTCGCGCAGTGGCTGGACGAGGGCCGGTTCGTGTACCCGCGCACGGTGGTCGAGGGCGGGGTCGCCGGGGCTCCGCAGGCCCTGTCCGACCTGCTCGACCGGAAGTTCTACGGCAACGTCCTCCTCCGGCTCACCGGCGGCACGGACCGGATCGACGAAGGTGGTTCCCGATGACCAGCCCGACCAGCCCGACCAGTTCCACAAGCCCCGGCGGCCCGTCCGCGGCCGCCGTGAGAACCGGCCTGATCCTCGCCGTCTGCTGCCTCGGCCAGTTCATGTTCGTCCTGGACGTCGCCTCGGTGAACGTCGCCGTACCGGTGATCGCCGAGGCGCTCGGGTTCGACATGGCGGGCCTGCACTGGCTCTACAACAGCTACGCCATCGCCCTCTGCGGCTTCATGATGCTCGGCGGGCGGCTGGCCGACCTCTACGGGCAGCGGCGGGTCTTCCTCGCCGGCGGGGTGATCTTCACCGTGGCCGCCCTCGCCGGCGGGCTGGCGCAGGGCCCGGCGTCCATGGTCGCCGCCCGCGGCCTCCAGGGGCTCGGCGCCGCCATCCTGGTCCCGGTCACCCTGACCGTCCTGGGCACGACCTTCACCGGCGGCCCGCGCCGGACCCGGGCGTTCGGCCTGTGGAGCGGGGTGGCGGGCGGCGGTGCCGCCGTCGGCGTGCTGCTCGGCGGCATGATCACCGAGTGGTTCTCGTGGCGGGGCACCATGCTCGGCACCGCCGCGCTGGGCGTCGTCCTGCTCGTCCTCGTCGCGCGGGCCGTGCCGGAGCAGCGCAACACGGACGCCGTGCGCCAGCTCGACCTGCTGGGTGTGCTCTCCCTGACCGGCGGCATCGTGGCCCTGGTGTTCGGCATCAACGAGATCGAGGACCACGGCTGGGCCTCCGCCCGGGTGGTCACCGGACTGACGGCCGCCGCGGCCCTGCTGGCCCTGTTCCTGTACGACCAGGCGCGGATCGCCCGGCAGCCGCTGGTGCCGCTGACCGTCTTCCGCAACCGGTCGGTGTCCGCCGCGAACCTGGTGGCGGTCTGCGCCTGGGGCGCGCTGGGCACCATGTTCTACTTCATCTCCATGCTGTTCCAGGCGGTGCTGGGGTACAGCCCGCTGGAGACCGGCGCCGCCTATCTGCCGCTGGCCCTGGGCATCTTCACGGCGGCCCGCGGTGTCGCCGGCGCCGTGCTCCGCCTCGGCGCCCGCCCGGTGCTGATGACCGGTCTGACCCTGGCGGCTCTCGGCATGGCGTGGCTCTCCCAGGCCGGCCCCGGCACCGCGTACGCCTCGGGGCTGTTCGGCCCGCTGCTGCTGCTCGGCCTCGGCGAGGGCATGGTGCTCACGGCCACGACGACGGCCGCCACCGCGGGGCTCCCCGGCCATCTGGCCGGGCTGGGCTCGGGCCTGCTCAACACCACCCGGCAACTGGGCGGCGCGGTCGGGCTGGTGACGCTGGTAAGCATCGCCACCGGGCTGACGAACGAGGCCGCCGCCCGGGGCGAGGAGTTCCCGGAGGCCCTGATGGCCGGGTTCTCCCCGGCGTTCCTCTTCTCGGCCGCCTTCCTCACCGTGGGCCTGCTCGTCGCGCTCGCGGTCCCGGGCCGGGAGAGCGGCCGGAGCGTCCCGGTGGCGTCCGGGCGTCCCGCACCGGCGCGGGAGCCCGCTCCACCGGTGCCCGCCGAGGCGCGGCCCCGGGTCTGACCGGGCCCCGCCGGTCCGCCGGCGACGGCGACGGCCGGGCCCGTCCCCCGCGGTGGGGGACGGGCCCGGCCGTCGTGCGCGGGCGCCGGTTCACCTGCCCCGGTCGGCGGGGACGTCCGGCCGGGGCGCGCCGGCGCAGACGGTCTCCGCGCGGCGCGGCAGCACACCGGTCAGCAGATACGCGGTGACCCGGGCGTCGACGCAGCGGTTGCCCCGGACCGCGTACACGTCGTTGCTGCCGTCGTCGGCGACCGTCACCAGCCGGTGGCCGAGCCGCTCCGCCATCGCCCGGCCGCCCGCGTGCCGGAGCACCGGGTTGCCCTCCGCGTGCACCACCAGGCCCTTGGGATAGCCGTTGTTGCGGATGTACGGCGGGCGCTCGGAGGGGGTGAAGCTGCGGAAGGCGCAGACCCAGGGCTGCGCCCGGAGCACCCCGAGGCCGTACGGGTACTTCTCCTTGAAGCGGCGCATGTCCTCGCGGTAGACGGCCATGTCGGTGGGCCAGTCGTCCTCGCAGGTGGCCGCCTCCACCGCGCCGGGGCGCAGCTCGCCCTCCGGCTCCTCCCAGGGCTGGAGGGCGGCGTTCGCCCGCCGCTCGGTGTCCGGGTCGGACGGCCGGTGGACCAGCGCCGAGACCAGGTCGCCGAGGTCGTCCCACCGGGTCCGGTCGGCGGCGAGGGCGCCGACGGCCGCGTCGAAGCCCGTGCGGTCCATGTAGCCGACGGAGGTCTCCGCGAGGCTGTCCGCGGCCCGTTCCACGGAGGCGATGACCCGGCGGCCGGAGGTGCCGAGCCCGAAGTGCCCGTCGCGCCGGCCCGTCCAGGCCGCCCAGGCGTCCACGTTGTCGCGGATCGCGTAGGCCTGGCTCTTGTACTGGCCGCGCCAGTCGACCTCGGGGTTGCGCGAGGAGTCCAGCACGCTGCGGTCCATGCGCCGGGGGAAGAGCGTGCCGTACACCGCGCCGGTGTAGGTGGCGTCGCCGTAGCCGAGGAAGTTGAGTTTCCGCTCCCGCAGCACGGCCCGGATGACGTCCATGTCGCGGGCCACCGTCGCCGAGTTGAGGGTGCGCCGCACCGCGCCGCCGGTCCGGGCGCAGGCCGCCTCCTTGGCCCGGGTGTCGGCCACCAGAGCGGGGAAGGCGCTGTCGTCCGGCCGGGAGTCGAACTCGGCCGTCGGCACGGTCACCCCGCACATCACCGGCGCGGATCCGCCGGTGCCGCGCGGGTCGAAGCCGACCAGGTCGTACGCGGCGCGCAGCGGGGTGTCCGCCAGCCGCTGCGGGCTCTTGACGCCCAGCCCGCCGTCGCCGCCGGGGCCGCCGTTGAACGACAGCAGCACCCCGCGCCGCAGCGGGCTCGCGGTGCGCAGCCGGCTCACGGCCAGGCCGATCCGCTCGCCGCCCGGCTCGCGGTAGTCCAGCGGGACCCGCACGGTGGCGCACTCCATGCGGGCGTCGAAGTCGCACCGCTCCCAGCGGACGCGCTGCCGGTGGACCGAGCGGAGCGCGGACTGCTGCGCTGCCGCCTGCTGCCGTGCCGCCTGCTGCGGTGCCGTCTGTTGCGGCTGGGCGTGCACGGGGGTGAGCGCGGTGCCGAACACGGCGAGCACACTCGCGCCCGCCACCGCGGCTCCCCTGGTGCCCCGCCGTTCTCGTCTGATCCCCATCGGGCCGTCTCCTTCGTCGCTGTCATCCGGGTGGTCGCTGTCGTCCGGTGGTCGCTGTCATGCCGGCTGTCGCGGCTGCGCTGCCGCCGGCCGGCCACCGGAACCGTGCGGCGGCGGGGTCCAGCCACGCTCGAGGTCGGGTACAGCGGTCCGCTCCACCGGGTTTCCAGAGCGGCTCGGCCGCGGCCCAGCAGCCTGGGGGCCCATCCCCGTCCGTCTCGATCCCAGCGGGAGAAGCAATGAAGATTGGCATCGGCCTGCCGGTGCTCTCGCCCCACGCCGCGCTCGACTGGGCACGGCGCATCGACGAGGGCCCGTTCGACACCGTCACCGTCAGCGACCGGCTCGCCTACGACACCCCCGAGCCGCTGATCACCCTCGCCGCGGTGGCCGGCGCCACCTCCCGCGTGGAGCTGCGGAGCCAGGTGCTGCTGGCGGGACTGCGCGATCCGGTGCTGGCGGCCAAGCAGATCGCCACCCTGGACCGGCTGTCCGACGGGCGGCTCTCGGTGGGCATCGGGCTCGGCGACCGGGAGGACGACTACGAGGCCGCGGGGGCGCGGATGGCGGAGCGCGGCCGGCGGCTGGACGCCAACGTCGAGCGGATGCGGGCCGTCTGGGCGGCCCACACCGACCTGGCCGAGGAGGTACCGGGGCGGGTCGGGCCGCGCCCGTCCGCGCCGGGCGGCCCCCCGCTGCTGTTCGGCGGGTTCAGCGACGCGGCGGTGCAGCGCGTCGCGCGGTGGGGCGACGGGTATCTGAGCGCGATGGTGCCGGAGCTCTCCGAGGGCATGTTCCGCGAGGTGGAGAGCGCCTGGAAGGCCGCGGGCCGGGAGGGCCGCCCCGCGCTGGTCGCCCAGGCCAACACCGCCGTCGGCCCGGAGGAGCTGGTCGAGGGGGCGAAGGAGCGGATCGCCCGCTACTACTCCTTCCTCGACGACTCCGAGGCCCCGTTCACCGGCGCCATGGTGGCCGACTACACGCTGAGCACCCCGGAACGCGTCCGGCACGTGCTGGACACCTGCGGGGCGGCCGGCGCCGACGAGATGGTCTTCCTGTGCTGGTCACCGGATCCGGGCCAACTGGACGTCATCGCCGAGGCGTTGGGCTGAGGTGGCGGCGATGGACACGGAAGGCACCGACGCAACGCATCCCGGAGCCGCGGGCACGCCCGGAACCCCCGACACCCCCGGCTCACCCGGCTCACCCGGCGCCGCCGCGGGCGGGCCGGTCGTGATCGTCGGCGCGGGGCAGGCCGGCGCGGAGACCGCCGCCGCCCTCCGCGACCGCGGATTCACCGGGCCCGTCACCCTCGTCGGCGACGAGCCCGGCCCGCCCTACGGACGGCCGCCGCTCTCCAAGGGCTACCTCACCGGAAGCGTGGACCCCGGCGGACTCGCGCTGCGCCCGACCTCCTACTACCGGGACCACGGCATCGCCCTCACCGGCCGGGACCCGGCCGTCGAGATCGACCGCGACGGGCAGCGGCTCACCCTGGCCTCCGGCCGCGAACTGCCGTACGCCGCCCTGGTGCTGGCCACCGGCGCGCGGCCCCGGCCGCTGCCCGTGCCGGGAGCCGGCCTCTCCGGCGTGCTGGCCCTGCGGTCCCTGGAGGACGCCACGGCGATCCGGGACCGGCTGGCGGACGCCCGCGACGTCCTCGTCATCGGCGGCGGGTTCATCGGGCTGGAGGTCGCGGCGACCGCGCGCCGGTCCGGGGCCCGCGTCACCGTCGTCGAGGCCGGCCCGCGGCTGATGGCCCGGGCGGTGAGCGGCCCGATGTCCGCGTTCCTCGCCGGCCACCACCGGGAGCAGGGCGTGCGGGTGCTGCTCGGACGCGAGGTGACCGCCCTGCGCGGTGACGCGGCGGGCCGGTGCCGCGTCGCGGAGCTGGACGGCGGGGAGCGCGTCCCGGCGGACCTGGTCGTGGCCGGGATCGGGGTACTGCCCAACTGCTCCCTCGCCGCCGCGGCGGGACTGGCGGTCGGCGACGGCGTCCTGGTGGACGACCGGCTGCGCACCAGCGACCGGGCCGTGTACGCGGTCGGGGACTGCGCGCGGTTCCCCAGCCCGTACGCGCCCGGGCGGCTGCGCCTGGAGTCGGTGCGGAACGCCGTCGAGCACGCCCGCCGCGTCGCCGCCGTCCTCTGCGGCGACGCCCCGCCCCCCGCGGCCGTGCCCTGGTTCTGGAGCGAGCAGTACGCGCTGCGGCTGCAGATCGCCGGGATCACCCAGGGCCACGACCGTACGGCGGTGGCCGGCGATCCGGCGGCGGGCCGCTTCTCCGTGCTCTGCTTCCGCGGTGAACGGCTCGTCGGCACCGAGTCGGTGAACCGCCCGGCCGACCACATGGCCACCCGGCGGCTGCTGGAGTCCGGCGCCCCCGGCCCCGCCCCGGCGGACGCGGAGCGGCCCGGCTTCGACCTCAAGGCGTTCACCCGCAGCGCCCAGCCCGTCTGACACCGGACTTCCGGCATCCGGCATCCGGCATCCGGCGCGGAACGCACGGGAGGGGCGGGGAACCGGCTGCCGGTTCCCCGCCCCTCCCGTGCGCGCGGTGCGTCCCGTGAACGCGGCCGTGTCACCCGGTGGCCGGGCCGAGCAGCACCGCCGCGTAGTTCTTCCTCGCCGCGGTGTCGTACTGGAGGGCGACATGGCTCGCCGCCGAGGTGACGTCCCGCCAGAACCGCTGGAGCGGCGCGCCCTCGCTCAGGCCGCCCGTGCCCGCCCCGCGGACCAGCAGGCCGACGGCCTCGGTGAGGATCTCCGTGGCGTAGGTGGCGTTCCGTTCGTTGCGGGCCAGGAACTCCGGCGCGAACCGCCGCCCGTCGATGACGCCGGCGTTCTGCTCGACCAGCAGCCGCGCGGAGTCGATCCGGCCGGAGGCCCGCACCAGCACCAGCTCGTTCGGCGCCGTACGCCGCCGCCCCGTGACGGTCCCGGCGCAGGCGCGCAGGGCTCCGGTGGCCGCACCGGCGATGGGCGCGACGAAGGTCAGGCTGCCCACCGCGGCGAACGGCACGTTGTGGCAGGCCGCTTCGGAGGCGGCGTTCCGCCCCGTCATGATGTCGGCGCGGTCGAAGGAGAGGTGCCCGGGGACGAACACGTCGTCGACGAGGACGGTGTGGCTGGCCGTGGCCCGCATCCCCACGCTGTCCCAGTCCTGGCGCACCCCGTAGGAGCCCCGGGGCAGGGCGAAGAAGCGGAAGGCCGGCGGGCGCCCCCCGCCGGCCGCCGCGACGCCCGGTGCCGCGCCCTCCGTCACCGCGGCGCAGACGAGCACCCAGTCGGCGGACTCGACGCCGCTCACGTATCCCCACGCGCCGCTGACCCGCCATCCCCCGTCGGCGGGCGCGGCCCGCCCGGCGGGCATCAGGCCGGTGGCGATGAACACGTCCGGCCCCTCGCCCCACAGGGCCTGGTGCCCCTCCGCGGGGAGGTGGGAGGCGAACCGGGCGGAGTAGGCGGACAGGGAGGCGCACCAAGCGGTGGAGGCGCAGTGCTCCCCCACCGTCATGACGGCCCGGGTCAGCTCCCCGAAGGAGCCCTCGGTGCCGCCCCACCGGGCGCCCACGAAGTGCCGGGCGAAGCCGGCCTCCCGGATCACGTCGGTGACCTCGGGGGCGAGCGCGCGGGTGCGGTCGGCCTCGGCCGCGTACTGGGCCGCCAGGACACCCAGCTTCTCGGCGGCCGGGACCAGGGCGGTATCCCGTTGTGCGTCGGCAGACATCCTCACGACCTCCTGTGCTCACGGACTGTGCTGACGGGCTGTGCTGACGGTTGTGCGGTGGGGCCCGCCGGCCCGGCCGGGGCCCGCGGCCCGGATCACGGACCGCGGGCCCGGGGCTTCCGGGGTGGGGGCGGGGGTTCGAAGGGGCGGGGGGTCCGGGGCGGAGGGCCCGGTGGCCCGGTACCTCAGCGGCCCGGCAGGTCAGGGGACCGGCCCCGCGGTGGGGCCCGGTGCGCCGTGGCTCAGAACAGGGCGGCGAAGCGTTCCAGCGTCTCGCCGGGCGACGGCCCGTCCAGGGCCCGCCAGATGTTCTCGGCGCCCTCGCCGTGCCGGTGCAGCTTGACGTGGGCCAGCTCCACCCGGGTGCGGCCCGGGCCCTCGGGCACGAAGTCCACCTCGATCTCGCTGGCGAACTCGTCGTCCGGGACGGACTGCCAGGACGGCGAGATGCGCCAGGTCATCACCAGCCGCCGGCCCGGCTCCCACTCCAGGATCCGGCCCCAGTCGATCTGGTTGCCCTCCACGTCCCACTCGTAGTAGCGGCCGCCCTCGCCCGGCTCGAAGGCCAGACCGGCACGCTCCTTCTTCAGCAGGACGTGGCTCGGCGGCCACCAGTCCGCCGGCCGCTCGGTGAAGACCTCGAAGCAGCGGCCGGGCGTGGCCGCCACGGTCACCGACTTCCGTACGTCCGGGATCGTCTGCTCGGGCATGGGCCCCTCCTCGCTGCTGCGGCCGCGCACGGCGCTGTGCGCGCATCGGACCGGCCCACCGTCGCGGCCCGTGGTCGACCGGGTGTCGAGCACGGCTCGAACGGGTGCCGTTCCGGGCGGGATCGAGGCGGAGTCGAGAACCGCGCAAGGCCCGCGGGTCACGGTCGTCGCACTCAGGCCGCCGAGAAGGGGAGAGCACCCATGACGGACACCGGGACGGACACGGGCACCGGGACGGAGACCGGGACGGACGCGGAGACCGCGGCGGGCACGGAAGAACGCCGGGTCGCCTTCGTCACCGGCGCCACCAGCGGGATCGGCCTCGCCGTGACCGAGCTGCTGGCCCGGCAGGGCGTCGCGGTCTTCGGCTGCGCACGCGGCGCGGAGGATGTGCGCGCCCTGGTCAAGCGGCTGCGCGCGGAGGGGCTGGAGGTGGACGGCGCGGCCTGCGACGTCACCTCGGCCGAGCAGGTGCGGGCGGCGGTCGAGGCCGCGGTCGCGCGGTACGGCCGCATCACCGTCCTCGTCAACAACGCCGGACGGGGCGGCGGCGGTGTCACCGCCGAACTGCCCGACGCCCTCTGGCTCGACGTGATCGACACCAATCTCAACGGGACCTTCCGGGTCACCCGGGAGGTGCTGAGCACCGGACGGATGCGGGACGGCGGCTGGGGCCGGATCGTCAACATCGCCTCCACCGGCGGCAAGCAGGGCGTGGAGCTCGCCGCCCCCTACTCCGCCTCCAAGCACGGCGTCATCGGCTTCACCAAGGCCGTCGGCAAGGAGCTGGCGAAGACCGGCATCACCGTCAACGCCGTCTGCCCCGGCTACGTCGAGACCCCCATGGCCCAGCGGGTCCGGCAGGGCTACGCGAACCACTGGGGCGTCACCGAGGCGGACGTGCTGGAGCGGTTCGAGGCGAAGATCCCGCTGGGCCGCTACTCCACCGCCGAGGAGGTCGCCGGTCTCGTCGGCTATCTGACCTCGGACACCGCCGCCTCGATCACCGCGCAGGCGCTCAACGTCTGCGGCGGCCTCGGCAACTACTGACCCGGCCCCGGCCCGGCCCGGCCGGGCCCGGACCGCGGCCCCCGGGCCCGGCCGCCGGCCCGGCGCCCGGCGCCACGTATCGCCCACCGCACGGCGCGCCCCGCGCGCAGCGCGACCAGAGACGGAGCGGCACCATGACGAATCCCGGCACCACCCTGCTCGCCGAACCCGGCCCCGGACCCGCCACCACCGCCACTGCCACCACCGCCATCGCCCCGGAGACGGCCGGGGCCCCCGGCGTCGCGGCCCCCGGCATCGCGGCCTTCCGCACGGCGATGGGCTCCTTCCCCACCGGCGTCACCCTGCTGACCCGGGGCAGCGGCGACGACACGGCCGTGATGACCCTCAACAGCCTGACCTCCGTGTCACTCGACCCCCTGCTGCTCCTGGTGTCCGTCAAGCGCGAGGGCCGGATGCGGCCGCGGATCGCCGAGGCCGGCAGCTTCGCGGTGAACGTCCTGGCCGAGGGGCAGCGCGAGATCTCCACGGACTTCTCCCGCCCGGACCGGCCGGCGGGCCTGGCCGCGATGCGCCTGCTCGACGCCGTCGAGGGCGTCACCGGCAACGCCGTGCTGCCCTCCGCCGCCGCCTCCTTCGAGTGCCGTCTGGAGGCCGAGCACGAGGCGGGTGACCACGTCCTGCTGATCGGCCGGGTGGTGGCGCTCGCGGGCAGTGCCCCGGGCACCCGCCCGCTGGTCTTCCACCGCGGCCGCTACACGGCCCTCGCGTGAACGCGCCCCGCGCCGGAACCGTAGGAGAGGGCATGGCACCGCAGTCCGCCGCCCCGCGCACCACCGCGCCCCCGGGCCGGCTCGACCGGATCGCCGACGGGGTGTACGCCTTCGTCCAGCCCCCCGGCGGCTGGTGCCTGAACAACGCCGGGCTGGTCGCGGACGGCGGCGGCGCCGTGCTCGTCGACACCGCCGCGACGGAGTCCCGGACCCGGCGGCTGCGCGAGGAGGTCGCCCGGATCGTCCCCGGCGGCCCGGACTACGTCGTCAACACCCACTTCCACGGCGACCACGTCTTCGGCAACGGCCAGTTCGCCCCCCGCGCGGCGATCGTCGCCCACGAGGGGACCCGCGCCGACACCGCCGAGGCCGGGCTCGCCCTGCGCGGCCTCTGGCCGGACGTCGAGTGGGGCGAGACCCCGCTCGTCCTCCCCACCCTCACCTTCCGCGACGAGCTCACCCTGCACGCCGGCGGCCTGCGGACCGAGCTGCTGCATGTCGGTCCCGCGCACACGGCGAACGACGTGGTGGCCTGGGTCCCGGACCGGCGCGTGCTCTTCGCCGGGGACGTCGTCTGGTCCGGGGTGACCCCGTATGTGCTGATGGGCTCCATCGAGGGCTCGCTGCGCGCCCTGGACCGGCTGCGTGCCCTGGCGCCCCGCACGGTGGTGCCGGGCCACGGTCCCGTCGGCGGGCCGGAGCTGCTCGACCGGACCGGGGCCTATCTCCGGTGGATCGGGGCACTCGCCGAGCAGGGTGTACGCGACGGCTCGACCCCCCTGGAGGTGGCGGAGCGGGCGGACCTCGGGGAGTTCTCCGCGCTGCTGGACGCCGAACGGCTGGTCGGCAATCTGCACCGGGCCTTCGCCGAGCGGCAGGGGCTGCCGCCCGGGGCCCGCATCGACGTGGCCGCCTCCTTCCGGGAGATGGCCGGGTTCCACGGAGGTCTGCCTCCCTGCCACGCGTGAGGCGGGACAGGGAGGCGGCCGGAAGGAGAAGCTGACAATGGCGACAGCGACAGTGACACCGGACACCGCACCGGACCAGCGGCGGCAGCGGGACCGTACGGCGGGTACTCCGCCGTCCGCCCCGGCCCCGAACGCCTCCCGCCCACCACGGACCGAGGGCCGCCCCCCGGTGCTGAGGCTCGCGGGATACGACGAGTACGACGGTTACGACGGCTCCGAGCGGGAGTCGGCCGCGGACTGCGACTGGCACATCTGCCGGGGCATCGACTGACTGCGGCTCCCCACCCGCGGGAGCCGGAACCGGGCACGGTGGGGTATGGGGAGGGCCCCCTCCGCGGAGGGGGCCCTCCCCATGCCCCACCGCCTCTGACAGGCAGCGGGGGCGGGGCTCACGGCCCGGCGGGCCGGTCCCGGTGGATGACCCGGGACCGGGTCAGCAGCCGCCCGTCCCGGCGGACCAGTTCGTCCTCGACGGTGAAGGTCGGCTGGAACGAGACCTTCCCCTCGCGGTCGGTCAGCGCGACGAGCGTGTAGTAGGAGGTCCGCACGGTGTCCTCGTCCCCCGTGTTCTCCGGATCCGCCTCGATCAGCAGATGCTCGAACCAGTGGCGCACGCAGATGTCCCGGTAGCGCGGCAGACTGGCGCGCATCCCGGCGATCATCTCGGCACGCCCGCGCTGGCGTTCGCCACCGGAGTGGACGACCTCGCCGTCCTCGGTGAAGGTGTCCGCGAACCCCTCGATGTCGAGGGCGTCCACCCGCCGCATCTGCCGCGCGTAGAACGTCCGCACCTCCGCGTAGAGGTCCCCGGTGACCTGCTTCTCCGTAGTCGCGACCGGCTGGGGCACGGCAACTCCCTTCCCTGGAGCGGGCCGCCGGCTCCGGCGGCACGAATGCCGCCAGGCTGCTCCGCCGCGCTCCAGCCGCGCTGGAGAGCCGGTACACGCCGCGCCCGCCGGTTCGGGAGTTCGGCGGGACGCCCCCGGCCCTCATCCCCCTCCCCCCGGACCGCCCGGCGATCCGGGGCCCGTCGTCCGCGTGAGGGGCCCGAATCCGCGAGCCCCGCTCGATCCGGGCGGGAGGAGCTAGCCACCGAGCGGCTCGGCGAAGCGGATCAGCCGCTCGCCGGCCGTCTCCGCGCCGAAGGCCAGCAGCCGCTCCCCCTCCTCCGCCAGTTCGTCGCGCTGCCGCGCGGTGAGCGGGGTGAAGGGCTGGACGGTCAGGGTCGCGGTGCCGCGCCGCTCGTCGATCCGCCAGGCTCCCCGGACGAAGCCGTCGACGAGGACGGTCCCGGGGATCACGGCGTTCTTGGTGGCTATGGCCCGGCGCCCCGCGTCGTCGATGATCCGGGTGCGGTCGGCGTGGGACAGGATCGCGTTGTCGTACGGGGCCAGGTACCGCACCGGGGCGGCGGTGTCCGGCCCGGGCCGCGGGGCATCCGGGAGGTCGAACAGCTCCCGGCCCGCGGTGTCGCGGAAGACGGCGAGCCGGGGCCGCAGCCGGGCCACGGTCTCCCGCAGCCGGGTCAGCCCCGACCAGGCCTGGATGTCCTGCACCGTCGCCGGTCCGAAGGCCGCCAGATAGCGGACGACCAGCTCCTCGGCGGGCGGCTCGGGGACCAGCGGCCGGCCGAGCCAGGACTCCGCGGTGGCGTAGGTGGTCCGGGCGCTCCGCCCCCACAGGCCGCGCGGCGGCACCTGCACGAGCGGCAGCAGCACCCGGGCCGCGTTGACGAGCGTGGAGGGGCTGTGGTCCGGCCACCGCTCCCCGAGGAGCCCGCCGAGTTCGGTGGTGGACAGGTGCCGCGCGCCGAGGAGTTCCCGGGCCGCCCCGGCCAGCGCGGACAGTTCGATCCCCGCCAGGTCCTTGCCCCAGGCGCTCCTCATGCCCCGGTCGAGGCAGGGCTGCACCCAGGGCCGGAGCGCGAGGGCGTCGTCCGCGGTGACGAGATGGACGGTGCCGCGCATCACGACAATGCGGGTGACCGCGCGCTCGCTGATCAGCCGGGAGAGTTCCTCCGGGCGGAAGTCCGCCAGCCGGGTCCAGAGTCCGTAGTAGGGCGGTACGGGCTGCTGCGACTGGAGCCCGACCAGGCTCTCGATCGCGGCCCGTGCGGACATCCGGTGCCGGCTCAGCAGCATCTGCCGCGCCAGATAGGCCCGGTTGAGGGCCCTGTGGTCCAGCACGGCGGGGGCGGTCGTGGTCATCGGACGGAAAACTCCCTCGGAGAGCTGCTGCGACGGCGGCGCCGCCGCTCGGCTGCGGACGCAGGCGCTCGGCCCCGCCGGGCCGGGCGCCCGTCCCGAGTCTGCCGTGCGGGCCCGCGCACCGCGCGCCGATTCGGCCCCAACGCACTTGCGGGCGCCGCCGCTTGGGGCTCGGCACGGCTCCGCGGCCCGGTCGGCGGGTGACCGGCAGGGACGCGCCCCTCGGGCGGCGGCACCCCGGGGTGCCGCCGGACACGCCCCCTGCCCTGCCCCGGCCCGGTCCGGCTCCGGCGGCACGCGCACCCCGCGCGGCCGCTCGGGGGCCCGGGCGCGCTCCGGCCCACCGCACCGGAGGACCGGGACCCGCGCTCCCTCCGCTTCCGGTGGGCGCCGGGAAACCATGACCCTGGTCACATTTCCCGCCGGAGGGCCCGCAGCGGCCCCGGGGCGTACGGACCACCCGATCCGGTCCGGTACGATTGACCAGGTCAGCAGGCGCCGCTAGCTCAGTTGGTTAGAGCAGCTGACTCTTAATCAGCGGGTCCGGGGTTCGAGTCCCTGGCGGCGCACATGACACTCAGGGCCTTTCCGCCACGGCGGGAAGGCCCTGAGTCGCGTCCGGGGTCCGGGGTCCGGGAGGCAGGGGACGCGAGGGCCGTACGGCATGCCGGGGGTCCCGGGGGCCTCGGCCGGGCGGCGGCTACCAGTCCGCGTTGCGGGCCAGGCCCAGGGCGTACTCCGTCCACCACCGGCCGGCCGGGGGCCCGCCCCGGCAGGTGCCGTCGGACTCCCCCGGGCGCTTGATCCACAGATAGGCGTCGACCAGCTCGTCCCCGGTGCGGGTGGTGGGCGGCTCCCCGAGGGCGCGGCCCGGCGGGTTGCACCAGTTCATGCCCTGGCCGCCGGAGGCGGGCAGCGGGCCGTTGCCGTTGCGGCTGGTGTCGATCACGAAGGTCTTGCCGCCGCCGAGGAGCCGGGACAGGGCCCTGCCGTAGCCGCGGTTCTCGGCGGTCGTCCGGTAGTTGGCGGTGTTGAGGGCGAAGCCGTCGGCCCGGTCGATGCCCGCGCGCCGCAGCGGGCCGGTGAGCCGGCCCGGGTCGGTGATCCAGCGGGGGTTGCCCGCGTCCAGGTAGACCCGGGTGCGCGGGAGGGCCTTCAGCCTCTCCACGGCCTCCGCCAGCAGCCGGTAGCGCTCCTGGTGGTACACGGGCGGGGTGCAGCCGTCCACGATGTGCGGCACCGCGTCCGGCTCCAGGATCACCGTGGCCGGGCGGTCGCCGATGCCCGCCACGACCTCGGCGAGCCAGCGCAGGTACGCGGCACCGTCCGGGGCGCCGCCCTTGGAGAACTGGCCGCAGTCGCGGTGCGGGATGTTGTAGAGCACCAGCAGGGCGTCCCGGTTCTCCCGCGCCGCGGCCCGGGTGAGGCGGGCGGTCTCCGCCCGGGGGGCCTTCGTGCCGATCCACTCGGCGACCGGCTGGGCCGCGATCTTCTCCTCGATCAGTCCGGCCTCGTCCGCGCGGCCCCGGGCCCGCAGGGCGGCGGCCTGCCGGGCCGCGGTGCCGTGCGGATTCACCCAGAACGGGGTCGCGGACGACTGGGGAGCCCGGCGCGGCGGCTGTGCGCGGTCGTCCCCGGGCGACGGTCCGGGCGCGGGCCCGGGCGGGCGGAAACAGCCCGCGATCAGCAGTACCGCTCCGGCCGCCACGCTCGCCGCCAGCCGGCCCATGTGGCCGTACATCCGCTCCCCCTGGGGCCTCCGTCCGGGGTGGGCCCGGACCGCGTTCGGGACAATTCGGGTCGGACGCATCCTGGCACGCGGTCCGCGCGGGGCCCGGCAGTGACCGGGGGCGGGGAAGCCCCGTTACGGCGTTTGACGTAGCGGGGGACGGGACCGGGGGCGGGACCGGGGGCGGGCGAGGGCCGGGAGACGGAAGCCGCGCCGCGGGCACCCGCCGGTGACGGCGGCGCACCGATACGGGCGGGTCACACCACTGCGGGGACGCTGCCGCGGGTCACACCACCGCGAGGGCACTGCCGCCGCGGGCCCGCCGTCAGCCCTCCACGCCGGGGGGACCGCCCCGGCTCCGGGAGGGTTCGGGAACCCGGAGCGGGTCCTCCCATTCCCGCGGCGGCGCGGGCGGTCTCGCGGCGCGGCGGCGGTGCACGGCGAGACCCGCCATGCCCAGGACCGCGCCGCCCGCCAGGCACACACCGACGACGATCTGCCGGGTGTTGGGACTGCCCCCCGTGTCCGTGGCGGACGGGCGCTCTTCCGCCGCCACGGCTACGGAACCCGGGCCGGGGGCGGCGGCCGGTTCCGGGAGCCATTCCCCACGGACCCCGCGGACCCCGCGGACCGCACCGGGGACGGCCGCGGCCGCCGGTCCCTCGGCGGCGGGGGCCGTCACGGGACCGGCCGGGGCGGACACCCCCGGCGCGGAGACGGCCGGCGCGGAGACGGCCGGGACGGAGACGGGCGCCCCGGGAGCAGCCGGGGCAGAAGCGGGGAACGCGGAAGCAGCCCTCACGGAAACGGAGTCCGCGGAAGCCGGGAGCGCGGAAGCCGCCGCGGCGGAACTCGCGGCGGGGAGCACCACGGTGGCGCAGAGCAGGCCGGACGCCGCGATCGTGCCGGCCAGTCGGACAGAGTTCATCGTGCGACCTCCTCTCGCCCCAGAAGGTTCGCGCGAACGGCGGCTCACCGCAGCCCGGCGGGCCGGGCACTGCTCCGTTCGGCCCGGGGCCCCGGGTCTCCGGGCCCCGGCCGACTCGGACCAACCGGCCGGCTCAGACCAGGTCGACGAGGTCGGCGATCGATTCGGCCACCCGCGACGGCCCGTACGGGAAGCGCCCGATCTCGTCCGGCCGCGTCACCCCGGACAGCACGAGGAACGTCTCCATCCCGGCCTCCAGTCCGGCCAGGACGTCGGTGTCCATGCGGTCGCCGATCATGGCGCTGCTCTCGGAGTGCGCCCCGATGGCGTTGAGCCCGGCGCGCATCATGAGCGGGTTGGGCTTGCCGACGAAGTACGGCTCCCGGCCGGTGGCCTTGGTGATCAGTGCGGAGACGGCTCCCGTGGCGGGCAGCGCGCCCTCCGTGGAGGGGCCGGTGGCGTCGGGGTTGGTGGCGATGAACCGGGCCCCGTCGTTGATCAGGCGGATGGCCTTGGTGAGGGACTCGAAGCTGTACGTCCGGGTCTCGCCGAGCACGACGTAGTCCGGCTCGGCGTCGGTGAGGATGTAGCCGACGTCGTGCAGGGCCGTGGTCAGCCCGGCCTCGCCGATGACGTAGGCCGTGCCGCCGGGCCGCTGGTCCTCCAGGAACTGGGCGGTGGCGAGCGCGGACGTCCAGATGTTCTCGACGGGGACGTCCAGGCCCATCCGGTTCAGCCGGGCGTGCAGGTCGCGCGGCGTGAACATGGAGTTGTTGGTGAGCACGAGGAAGGGCCGCTCCAACTCGCGCAACCGCTTGATGAAGGAGTCGGCGCCGGGGATGGGGGTGCCCTCGTGGATCAGCACCCCGTCCATGTCGGTGAGCCACGACTCGATCGGCTTGCGCTCTGCCACGGAACGGCTCCTGTCCTCGGTGCGGATGGGCGGCGGCCGGCCGCTCGGGCTCCGGCCCGCCGCTCGGTCCAGCCTAACGGCGCGGGACCCGGCGTCCCCTGCCCGCCGGTGACCGGTTTCCGTCCCTTCGGTGAGCGGTTCCGGTCGCCCCGGTGGCCGGAGGGCGTCGATCGGCGCGCACGCCGGCGGGTTCCGCGCGGTACGGAACGGTTTCCGTCTCTCCGCCCACGGCCCTTCCATTCCTCTCCGTCCCCTCTGTCCCCGCTCCCGTACCTGCGATTCCGCCCGGGTTCCTCCGCCGACGGCGCGACGGCGCGGGCGGCGCCGTGCTCCCGCCGCGCGTGCGCCTCCTGCACCTCGGCGGTACGGGCCTGCGCGCGCCGGGCATCCACCAGGCGGCGGGCGGCGATCACCCAGAGCCAGCCCCCGCCTCACCACCCCGGTGTCCGGCGGCGGACCGCCGGACGGTGGCCCCCGGCGAGGGCTCTTCCCGGCGGCCGGTGGCGGCTCGGCCTTCGGGACAACGCAGGCGGCCGGGTGCGGTGACCCACACGGGGGACGGCGGACGGGGACGGGCGACGGCCGGACGCGGTCGCCGGGGCGACCGGCGGCAGGGCTCACAGCGTCCGGGCCCGGCGAACAGCCGGACGGGGACCGGATCGGGCCACCGCCCGCACGCGGGCGGCCGGGATGCGCGCGGCCGCTCAGCAGCGCACGCGCCGGGAGGCCGCGACCAGGACCGCGCCGAGCGCGATGGCCGCCCCGGCGGCCCCGCCGAGCCGGGCGGCCGTGGCCCCCCGGGTTCCGGTCCGGGCGTCGCCGCCGGTGCCGGTGCGGGCCAGTTCGCCGGGCGGGACGGGGCCGCCCGGGCCGCCGGAGATCCCGGGGCGGCCGGGCCGGCCGGGCCGGCCGTGGCCGTCGCGCTCCCCCTGCCGCGTCCCGCCGCGCTCCCCCGGCCCGCCGGGCCCGTCCGCCTCTTCCGGGCGGCCGGGCCGGTGGCGCCCGTCGCCACCGGTTCCCGGCGGCTCGGCGCCGCCGCCCGGGCGGTCCCGGCCGGGTTCCTGTCCCCGGTCCCGGTCCCGTTCCCCGTCCCCGCGGGGCCGGGTGTCCTCGGCCGTACCGGTACCCGCCCCGCCCCTGCCCCCGCCCCGGATCGTGAACGCGTAGTCGTTGGAGGAACCGACCCAGTCGCCGTCGTCGTCGCGCCGCTGCACGGCCGCCACGGTGAGCCGTACCGCGTTGCGGGGCGTGCCCTCCGCGAAGCGCAGCCGCACGCCGACGGTGACGGTGCCGCCCGCCGGGACGGCGAAGCCCGGGAAGCCGTCGAAGACGGCGATGTGCTCGTGCCGGTCGGTGGTCTCCAGCGTCACCGGACGCCAGGAGCGGCTGTACGCGTCGTAGAACTGGAAGTGGATCCGCTCGGCGGCCAGTTCCCGGGTGCTGTCGACGAGCACGGCGACGGGGTGCACGCCCCGGCAGGCCCGGTCCGTCGTGTTGCGCAGGCCGATGGACCAGCGCCGCCAGCCGCCCCCGGCCGCGTACTCCCGGGGGCCGCCGCGGATGCGGGCGCGCAGGGGGAAGTCGGGGCTGTCGCGGTCGCCGCAGTACGGCTCCACGGCCAGGGGCAGCGGGCGGGGCAGGGGCCGGGGGACCGCGTCCGGCGCCACCACCGCCGCCGGGGCCGCCTGGGCCTGCGGCAGGAACGCCAGCACCGGGGCGGCCACCATCACCAGCGCGGCCGCTCCGGCCGCGGCCCCGGCGGAGAGATATCTGCGCTGGCGCATGGCACACCTTCGGTGGAGTCCGCCGCGGGCCCGGGGCCGGCGCCCCGGGCTTGCCGTCCGCGCCGGGCTTGCCGTCCGCGCGGTGGGTGCCGTCCGGGCCCGCCCGTACCCCTGGTCCCTTCCCGCCGGGAGGGCCTGCGCGGCCCGCGGCCCGGCCGGTTCGTCCGAAGCGGCCGGGGTTCGCGTCCGAACGGCCCGGAGCGGTTGCCGGCGCGGCGACCGGCGTCCATGCTCACCGCCGCCCGCCGGGGCCGGGGCCCGGGGAGCGAGGCCGGGCCGCCGCCGGCCCGGGCCCGTACCCCGGGCCGCCCGCCTCCGGGCCCGTACCCCGCCCCGCCTCCGGGCCGTACCGGCCCCACCGGCCCCCGCCGGGGTGCTCGTGGGCGCGCGTGGTTGAGTGAGGGGCATGTCCACGCGCATGTCCGCCGGTACCGGCTCCCGTCCCCCGCTCCGTGTCGGCCTGGTCGGCTACGGCCTGGCGGGCTCCGTCTTCCACGCCCCGCTGATCGCCGCCACCGCCGGCCTCGTCCTCGACACGATCGTCACGACGAGCCCCGAGCGCCGCGAGCAGGCCCGTGCCGAGCACCCCGGGGTGCGGTTCGCCGGCGACCACCGCGAGCTGCTGTCCCGTACGGAGGGCGGGGACGCGCTCGACCTGGTCGTCGTCGCCTCCCCCAACCGGACGCATGTGCCCATCGCCACCGACGCCCTCCGCGCCGGTCTGCCCGTCGTCGTCGACAAGCCGCTGTCCGCGACCGCCGCCGAGGCCCGCGCTCTCGCCGCCCTGGCCGAGGAGCGCGGCCTGCTGCTCTCCGTCTTCCAGAACCGCCGCTGGGACAACGACTTCCGCACCGTCCGGCAGCTCATCGCGGACGGGGAGCTGGGCGAGGTCCAGCGGTTCGAATCCCGCTTCGAGCGGTGGCGGCCCAAGCCCAAGGGCGGCTGGCGCGAGTCCGGCGACCCGCAGGAGATCGGCGGGCTTCTCTACGACCTGGGCAGCCACCTCGTCGACCAGGCGCTGGTGCTCTTCGGCCCGGCCGTCCGCGTCTACGCCGAGTCCGTGGTCCGCCGCCCCGGCGCCGAGGCGGACGACGACACCTTCATCGCCCTCACGCACGCGAACGGCGTCAACTCCCATCTGTGGATGAGCGCCACCACGGCCCAACTCGGGCCGCGTTTCCGTGTCCTGGGCAGCTCCGCCGGGTATGTGAAGTACGGACTCGACCCGCAGGAGCAGGCGCTGCGCGACGGGCTCCGGCCGCCCGGCACCGACGGAACCCCCGGCACGGACACCGGCACGTCCGGCGCCGGCGCGTGGGGAGCCGAACCCGAGTCCCTGTGGGGCCGGCTCGGCGCCGGTGAGTCCCCGGTGACCGGCGGCGGCCGCGCGGTCCCGACCCTGCCCGGCGACTACCCGGCGTACTACGCGGCCGTGGCGGCGGCCCTCCGCGAGGGCACCCCGCCGCCCGTCACCGCCCTGGAGGCCGCGGCGGCGCTCGACGTCCTGGAAGCCGCACGGCGTTCGGCCCAGGAGGGCCGGGCGATCACCCCGTAACCCCGGGAGCAGAGCTGATGACGGACCCCGCCTTCGATCCCACCGCCCTCGTCTCCGTGCTGCGCGCCCAGGAGGACCGCCTGGTGCTCCGCCGCTTCACGCACGAGGACGCCTGGCGCCTGGGCTGCCTGCTGGCCGACACGGCCCGGCAGCGCCGGGCCCCGGTGACCATCGACATACGCCGCGGCCACCAGCAGGTGTTCCACTGCGCGCTGCCCGGCACGTCACCGGACAACGACGACTGGATCGACCGCAAGCGCCGGGTGGTCGAGCGCTTCTCGGAGAGCTCGTACCTGGTGGGCACCCGCTTCCGCGCCAAGGGGACGACGTTCGAGGCGTCGTCCCCGCTCGACCAGTGCCTGTACGCGGCGCACGGCGGCTCGTTCCCGATCAGGGTGGAGGGCGCGGGGGTCATCGGCGCCGTCACCGTCTCGGGGCTGGCGCAGGCGGAGGACCACGCGATGGTGGTCGAGGCGCTGGAGAGCTTCCTCGCCCCGGACGTACCGGCGACCCCGGCCACGGCCCCGCCCGAGCCGCCGGCCCGGCCCACGGCCCCGCCCGAGCCCGCGGCCCCGCCCGAGCCGGCACCGTCCGCCCCGTCCCAGCAGGGCACGCCGCCACCGCCGGCCGGCCCCCCGGCCGTCCCGCCGCCGTCCCCGGCCCCGTAACGGCCGGGCCCCGCAACGGCCCGTGCCCAGGGCACGGCAGGGATCCCCCGGCGCGGGCACTTGTCCGGCACCGGCACGCGGGCATCGGTCACGGCACCTCACGCGTCTTCGTTCACAACGTCGCACGGACTGTCCAGCCCGTCGTGCGCGATCTCGCGGCGGCCGTGGTCACGGCTGCCTAGGCGTACGCGATGATGCGCTCCACCTCCTCGAACTGTGCGGCGCCGATGCGGCCGTCCTCCAGGGAGAGCAGCCAGGGCAGCAGTTCGGGTGTGGCGTGCAGTTCGTTGTAGAAGCCGAGCCGCAGATCGGCGAGCTGCCACTCGAACAGCCAGTCGTCGAGGGTGTCGTGGAGGTGCCGGTCGGCCGCCTCGGTGCGCGTCCGGGCCCAGACGTCCAGCCACGGCGCCGTCGTACCGGTGCAGACCGCGATCGTTTCCAGCGGTCCGGTGACCGGCTCGACGCCGGGGTACGTGCTCAGGGCCGACCGCCACCAGGCGTGCCAGACCTCTTCCAGCGCGTCGCGCTCGGCCGCGGTCCAGTCGCGCCAGCCGGCTGTGAGCAGCCGGGAGGCGATCAGCCCGTGGTCGACGTGCAGTCGGCCGGTGACGAGCAGGCGCACGATCCGGGGCGTCATGCGGCGGTAGACGGTGACGAAGTCACTCCAGTGGGACGGAACCTCGGACGCGACGGACGAGATCATCTCCTCCGGCACCAGATGCGCGGGCCGGCCGAGCGCTTCGAGCCAGGCGGGCGGATAGCAGTAGGTGCAGCCTTCCACGGTGAACGGCTGCGACGTGAGCGGTGTGAAGGCGGCGTCCAGCGCATCGAGGGCGGCCGCGAGTCGCTGTTTTCGCTGATGTGCCTGCGGGTCGGTCATGGGGTGCCTGCCGGGCGGTACTTCATCCGGGGTCGCCGGAGAAGAGAGCGACGCTACCAGCGGCGCCCGGCCGGCGGACCGCCGGGGCGGGCGCCGACGGGGCGCCAGAACAGGCGCCGGGCCGGGCGCCGAGTCGGACCGGGGGCCGGGTGCCGGGCCGGAACACCGCAGGGCTCTTGCCGTACGGCGGTCCGTTCATTACCGTCGCGTAACACACCGACTTACCCCTGGTAACCCTCACGGCGATCACCGCCCTCGCACCCCCTGCCCTCACACACCCGCACCCCCCGCACCCCCGGCCGACCTTCGGAGGACGACCATGCCCCCAGCCACGCCCCGGCGCCGCCCGCGCTCCCGCCGCCTGCTGTCCCTGAGCGCCGCCGCCATGACCGTCCTCGCCCTGACCGGCGGCGCCACGGCCGCGGGCGCGGCCGAACAGGCCGATTCCACAGGGCAGTCGGCGCGCTCCGCCGCCCCGCGCGACGTCATGCTCGTCGGCAACGGCCAGGGCGGAACGGTCAGCTTCATCGACCCCAGGACGTTCGAGAACCTCGGGTCGTTCAACACCGTCCCCGATCTCGACCAGCGCATCCGCGAGATGGACCCGATCGAGCGGATCGGCTACGAGACCGTCAACAGCATCCAGGGCTACCGCAAGCTCGTCGATGACATGGCCATGTCTCCCGACGGCCGCACGCTCTACGTCTCGCGGGGAGTCCTCAGCGACGCCGTCGCCTTCGACATCGCCAGCGGCACCATGCTCTGGCGGTACGAGACCGAGGGCTTCAAGGCCGACCACGCGGCCCTCTCGGAGGACGGCAGCAAGTTCATCGTCTCGGCCACCACGGCCGACAAGGCGGAGGTCATCAACACCGCCACCGGCAAGCTGCACACCGAGTTCGCCACCGGCACGTACCCGCACGCCAACGACTACTCGCCGGACGGCTCGATCCTCTACAACTCCAGCATCGGCATCACCTCCATGCCCAAGGGCCTCAACGGCCTCAAGGGCAAGCGCCAGGTCGTGGCCGTGGACGCCGACACCTTCAAGCCGCTGCGGACCTACGACTTCGAGTACGGCATCCGCCCGGCCGTCTTCACCGCCGACAACAAGACCATGTACGCCCAGCTCTCGTACCTCAACGGCTTCGTCGAGTACGACCTCGACCGGGGCGAGATCAAGCGCACCGTCGAGATGCCCTTCAGCGACAAGGCCGCGAAGATGCGCGCCGACGACTACCCGCAGAACTCCGCCCACCACGGCATGGCCATGAACGCGGCCGAGAGCAAGCTCTGCATGGCCGGCACCATCGACGACTACGTGGCGATCGTCTCCCGCCCCGGCCTGGAGACCGACGGCTATGTCCACTACGACACCGACGCCCTGCCGTACTGGACGGCCACCAGCCCGGACGGCAAGCACTGCTTCGTCTCGCTCTCCAACAAGAACGAGGTGTCGGTCGTCGACTACGCCACCGCCAAGGAGGTGGCCCGCATCCCCACCGGCCACTTCCCGCAGCGGGAGCGCCCGGGCAAGCTGACAGCGGAGGCGCTGGAGGCACTGGACCCGTCGGGCGGCTGACGCGACGCACGCACAACCGATCCATGACGGGCGGCGGTTGACCCGCTCGCCCGCACCGACTCGACGGGCGCCGGTGCCGCGCGGTGGCGTCCTCACCGCGCGGCACCGGCACGCCGCGCCGTGACGGCGCCCCCGCTCCAACGACGGCCCACAGCCGACGGCTTGTGTGGGACAGAACGGGCGGGCTACCCCGGCTCCCCCTGCCGGGCCGCCCACTCCGCACGGCCGAGCTCGTACCGCACCTCCCCGTACTCGGCGCCCTCGATGTACTCCGGCCACTCCTGGTGGAAGGTGCGGACGTACACGAGCCCGGCTTTCTCCATCGCCCGCCGCGAGCCCTGGTTGACGGCCATGGTCTCCGCGAAGAGCCGCTCGACGCCGAGCTCGGTGAACGCCTTGCGCACCAGGGCGCGGGCGCCCTCGGTGGCGTACCCGCGCCCCCAGACGTCCTGGCGCAGCCGGTAGCCGAGCTCGCACTCGCGCCCGCCGCCGTCCACGGGCCGCAGTTCGAACCAGCCCACGAACCGCCGCCCGGCCGCCTTCTCCTCGGCGGCCCAGTAGCCGAGCCGGCCGCCGTACTCCGCGTCGAGGCGGAGCATGCGCGGCAGCGTCTCGTCCCGGATGACGTGCGGGGGCGTGGGGACACCGCCGGTGAGGAAGCGCATGACCTCGGGATCGGCGTCGAGGGCGACGAGATGCCCCTCGTCGCCCGCGCCGAACCGCCGCAGCACGAGCCGCTCGGTCTCCAGGAACGTCACCTCTGGCACCTCTGTCACCTCTGGCACCTCTGGCATCTCTGTCACCTCTGCCCGCCTCCCGTCGCCCAGACGCCGGAACCCATCACGGCCGGAGATCCCCGGAAAAGGGGGCAACGAGCGGGTGCGACCGCAGGTCCGTCGTCACCACGACCCGCCGCCCCCGCCGCCGTCGCCGCCGCCCACGCCGCCGGAGTCGCCACCGCCGCTGTAGCCGTCGGACGGACCGGAGCCACCGGAGCCGCCGGTGGAGCCGGGAGAGCCGGCGGCGCCCACCGCGGCCGGCAGGTACATCGCGAGCTGCCAGCGGTGGTGGTCGTCGGGGAAGGGCGGGCGGGACGAGGCCGAATGGGCGCCGGCCGCCGCCCGCTCGGCCGCCGCGAGCCAGGACTCGGTCTCGCCGAGGGCGACCGCCCACGCGGTGAGCACGTCCGCGTCACGTCCGTCCCAGTGGTCGAGCCCGGCCAGATGGCGGCGGTAGGCCTCGGTCCGGCACCACAGCTCGCTGCCGCGTGCGGTGCGCGCCCGCAGCTCCCAGGCGCGCAGCACGGCCGCCAGCCCCGCGCCGGCGAGTGCCGCGCCGACCGTCACCGGCCTACGCCACGCGGCGCCCTCGGCCGTGACGTCACCCGACGCGACAGCGAGGACGATCGTTCCTGCGGCCAGGGCCGAGGCCCCGCCCACCAGGGCGGCCAGGCGCAGTTGCTCCCCGCCCTTCACCCACAGGCCGTCTCCGCCCGAGCGGCGCCAGGCACGCAGGCCGCGGCTCAGCATCGTCCAGGCTTCGGAGAACTGCTTGCTGTACTTGCCCAGCTTCACGTTCGGGTTCCTGGCGAACAGGGCGGCCAGCACCTGTCGCGTCAACTCGTCTGCCCCGCGCGGCTGTTGCTCCACCCTGCGGAGGACGGGACGCTGGAGTCCCGTGATCCGCAGCTGCCCGTCCAGCCCCGCGCCCAGCAGCCAGGCGACACGATGCCGCTTGCGCACGCGGTCCGTCAGCAGGATGCCTCCCTGAGCGGGGCCGAGACCGTCCGGCGGCACGGAAGAGGGCTGGACGGTCCGGGCCAGACGGCCGATGTCCACCCGCCGCACGCGGCCGTCGGCCCCCCGAACGCCCTCGCGGCCGGCCAGCCGCAGCAGCTCCGCGACCGCGAGGGCCGCCGCGAGAGCGGCGCCGGTGGCCCACAGCCACCCGGCCGCCACGCCGTCTCCGCGCTCCGCGGCGGGTGCCGCACCCGCGGGCGCCGGGGGAAGTGCGCCGCTGCCGGACGCGCCGGTGTCCGTGAACAGCTGCCCGTACAGGGTCAGGCCCTGGCCCGCGTCGAGGCCGCTGTGCGCCGCGTCCAGCCGGCCGGGGGCGGGCTGCTCCAGCCTCTCGCAGTCGTCGTCCGACCGGAACCGCCCCGCCACGCAGACCGTGCTGTTCACGGTGCGCGGGGCGGCCAGATGGACCTCGGCCCGCCCGACCGGCACGTTCCACTCGGCGCCGACGGCGTCCCACGCGAGGGTCTCTTCGGTTCCGAGATGAGGCAGGGTGTACTCGATCCGGAAGCGGTGCGTTCCGGTGAGCATCGCCTCGGGGTCGCCGATCACGATGTCCGCGCGGCGCCCCTCCTTGACCCGGAACGGCACCGTCTCGCCGTCCATGGTGACGGCGACGTCGGTCATGTCGCCGGGTTCGTCCTGCGGCACCGTCCGATAGATGCCGTGCCGCTCCTCGTCCGCGAAGTCGTAGTCGATGACTTCCGTGATCCGGGCCGATCCGTCCGGGCCCATCACCGCCCCGACCCACATGCGCCCGATCCGCTCCCCGGTGCCGCCGAGCACCGCACCCAGCAGACCCACGCACCCGATCAGCACCACGCCGACGACAAGCAGAACGCCGTCCATCCGTCTGCGCCGTGCCACTGGTCCCACCATCATCAGGGCCCCCCTCCGAATCCCCGCCCCCACCAGCAACTGCCGGCAGGGCAGAGGCTATCGGCACGCGCCAACGCCCGGCTCCGCCCTCCCGCCGCACTCCGCCGCGCACCACGGCGTCTTGTCGCGATCCCCGGTCCGGCCGCCCCGGCTCAGGCCCCTCGGGGCACGGAGCCGCTTGCCGAACACCTCCGGGAATGCGCCCCGCCCCCGGCGCCCGCCCGCCCGTCGGGTCACCTTCCCGGCACACCCTCCCTCTCCCGCCCGCGGCCCCGCCCTCGGTCCCGTGAGCGGAGCAGCCAGGCGCGTTCGGCGGCCGACCACGTGGTCGTCGTGACGAGGTACAGCCCGGCGGCCAAGGGCACCACGGCCGCCGTGATCAGCGTGCCGAAGGAGAGCAGCGGCAGCACCTTCGCCATCCCGGCCATCGCAGACATGCCCGGCATCCCGGCGCCGGCTCCGGCCTCCGCCGCGGCGGCGTCCGGCGCGCCCGCCGCCATGGCCCGGCGGGCGCGGAGGTACGTCCAGGTGGCCACGGCGGCGATCAGCGTGAACAGCCCGGCGTAGACGATGCCTTGCGCGCCGAGGGGGCCGCCGTCGCGGAGGGCGTCGGCCCAGTGGCCGCCGAGCGGTGCGGCGAACAGCCGGTCGCCCAGCAGTTCGTTGGCGCGCCCGCCGATCTCGGAGGCGGAGAAGAGCCGGTACATCACGAAGAAGACGGGGAGCTGGAGCAGCATCGGCAGGCAGCCGGCCAGCGGTGAGGTGCCCTCGCGGGCGTAGAGCTCGGCCGTCGCCCGCTGCAGCCGCTCCGGGTCGCGGCCGTGCTTCCGGCGCAGTTCGGCGACGTGCGGCGCGAGCCGGGCCCGCGCCTTCTCGCCGCGGACGGCGGCGCGGGTCAGCGGGTGCAGGGCGAGCCGTACGCCCAGGGTGAAGAGGATGATCGCGGCGGCGGTGGCCGATGAAGCGAAGAGGGGTTCGAGGACGCTCGCGAGCTGCGAGACGAGTGCTGCGAAGACGGACATGGGTGAGCCCTCCCGGGTCTCGTCGTGCCGAGGGAATGGGTGTCGGCGTGACGAGCCGTGCAAGCGGACCACCGCCCCGCATGGCCCTGTTGGGGGGCGTGGCGGGTGTGGCGGCGGCTGCCTAGCCGGCCGTCGGGAGGAGACGGCCGGGCGCCCTGGGCCGCGGGCGGCCGGAGGCGTCGGGATCGCGCTGGGGCAGGAAGGCGGTACGGCGCTCGCGGTCGCGGAGCGCGGTCCGTACCCGGGTGGGCGGTACGGGACGGGCACAGCGGGCGGCGAGGACGGCGCAGACGAGCAGGGCCGCACCGGCCGCCGCGGTGGCGGTGGCGGTCGCGGCGAAGGAGACGGCACCGGCGAGGGCGCCTTCGGCGAGGCCGCCGGGCGCGAGCAGCAGCCCGGAGAGCCCGGAGAGGAGGACGAGCAGCACGCTGAGGTGCGTGCGCGTGGCAGCCCTGAGGCCCATAGCGCCGCTCCTCCTCCCGCTGCCCGATCGGCGACTGCCGACCGCCGACCGCCGGGGTGACCGCCCCGGCACTGTGATGCTAACCCGCAACCGGCGCGAAGAAGCGGGTGGATGGCGAGTGCCAACAGACGGGCGCCACCCGGAACCGGACGGAAGCACCGCAACGGCAAGGCCCTGCATCACCGTCGCACCGTCGCCGCCGCGACACCGCCACTGTCGCCTCGGCCACCCGGAACCACGGCGGTACGGCGTGAGGGCCGCGCCCGTCAGCGGGCCAGCGGGTCAGCGGGCCGGCGGGCCAGCCGATCAACGGGTCAGCGGGTCAGCGCGAACCCGGCGAGCAAGACGCCGACCACGCTGACCGCGAGGAAGGCGAGGTGCGCGCGCGGGGCCTTGAGATGGTCCGTGGCCTCACCCCTGCGCCACCGCTCGTACACCTCTTTGAACAGTTTCCGTTGGGGGAGCAGGCCGAGCGTCAGGCCGATATGGGCGCACGAGTACATGACGAGTGCCCCGGTCAGGTCGATGCCCTGCGCCCGGCAGACGACGATCAGGCCCGCGCCGCCGACGACCATGGTCACCGGGTAGGCGATGCGGAACTGCCGCAGGGGGATCCAGCTACCCAGGAGGCAACTGGACAGGACGGTGGACGCCGCGGCCAGCAGCCACAGCCATCCCATGGGTACGGACGCGAGCATGGGGTGCCCTTCTGTGCCGGGGCCGGGGACCGGCCCGGTGAGCCGGTCCCGCACGGCCCGGGTCAGCAACCGGCGGCCGTCCGTTGCTCATCGGAAAAGAATGCCAGCGTACCGGCGGTGCGCGAGAGGACATCGCCGCCGAACCGCGTGACCCGCTCGGCAACGGGCAACACCACCACCCGACCCCGCGCTGTGACTCAGATCACACAACTGCCCGTCGTATGGATGACCCAGCTCCCGCGTATCCCTGACGCAGGACCAAACAGCACAAGCGTCAACAAACAGCAGGAGTCGGGACATGAACCTCACCAGCACACGATCCGCCCTGGCCGGCATCGCCGCCACCACGACCGCGATCGCGGCCCTGACCCTCGGCGCCGTCCAGGCCACGGCGGCCCCGGCGTCGGAGTCGCGGGCCGGCGCCTCCCAGGAGGCGGACACGGCCCAGGTGCCCGGCTGGGTGCTTCGCGGCAAGTACTGGCAGTACGGCAACTGCGTGCTGGCGGGCAACGAGGGCGTCCAGCGCGGCCACTGGGACCAGTTCCAGTGCGCCAGCGGCACCCTCCAGTGGGTCCTCTGGACCAACCGCTGAACCCTGCGGCGGGCCCGGCCAACCGCCGCAGCACCGTCCGGCTGATCGCGGACCCGTCACGCAGCGCGGGGGGCCGCATGAAGGGAACCCCGCGATCAGCCGGACCAACCACCGCACCACCCACGGGAACCGGGACGGGCCCAGGCCCACAGACGGTCGGGGCGACCCGGCCCTGACGACGCCTCTCCCGAGACCGGCCCGCGGCCGGGCGCCCACCGCCACCAGGGCCCCGCCGCGGGCCCCGCCGTGAGCCGAGGGGCGAGGGACGAGGGGCGAGGGACGAGGGGCGAGGGACGAGGGGCGAGGGACGAGGGGCGAGCACACCGCACCCACACCACTCACGGCCGGACGTCGCTCAATCCGGCAGCCCCGGCATCTCCCGCGCACCGCCCAGGGTCGCCCGCCTCGCGGCCAGTGCCGGGATGGCCGCGATCTTCTCCGGCGGAAGCCGGTCCCACAGCAGACCAGCAGGCCGGTGCGGTGCGGAACAGGAGATGACGTCATCGGGCGTGACGATGAGATCCACACCGGCGTCGTGATCACCGGCAGGAATTGGCCCGTCCACGACCTGGAGGGCATGCACCGTGGTCACGACGACCGTCTCGCCGGTGATGAGCCCGGCCTCGGTCAGCAGGGCGAACTCAAGATCGGAGTAGCCCGCGCCCTTCCCGATCCGCACACCCTCCCGGTTCACCGCGACGCTGCCGAGAACTACGAGATCGACCGGCCGCATCTCGTCCACCTCGACCGTAGGCGCCACGGCCGCGGCTGTACGACTGGCCGCCGCCTCGACCGGCGGGACGGACAGCCGAGTCGGGTCGAGCAGATAGAAGGGCCGGGGCGTGGCCAGCTTCGGCACGGCCATGTACACCGTTCTGCCCTCGGCGAGCGCCCTGGCCCGTACCGGCAACTGGGCTTTGTCCGGTACGGCTTTGACGACGCGGGCGGCACGCCACTGCGGCAGCGAGGCCAGCCGGACGGCGGCCTGCTCCGCCCCCTTGAAGTCCGGGATGCGGCCGTGCACGGAGGCATCGTGCACGGCGCCCGCCGAGGTGAGGTCGTCCCACACCTGCCGCCGAACCCGCTGCTTCGCGTGGTCCTGTTCACCGGGCACTTGATCACTCCGTCCCGCGTCACTTCACTGCATCAGCCTGTATTTCCCGAACCTCCGGCTTCCGGTGGGTCGCAGTTCACGGACGGCTCCAAACACGATGCTGAGCCCTTCCCCGCCCCGGGTGCAGCACGTGCCCGCGGACAAGGTCGTCTGGTTCGAAGTCGAACCGGAAGGATGCACGACCGGCCTTGAACGGCTCTCTACCTTGGTCCGCGCCACAGTGTCCCTGGCACAACCGCGGGCAGGGGAACCGCGGAGGCCAAACCCCCGGATCGTTGTGCTCACTCACGAGAACGATCAGCTTCCCCGGCACCTCCTGCGCTCAGGCTGATCACCACCCTGCACGCTGTCGGCGGGTACTGCTAGAACGGTGGCCGGACTTCACGACGCGGGGAGAAACGTGATCCACCAGGCGGCCCATGACATTCCGCCCATTGCCGGGCTCTACGAGAAGCTCATCACCACGCGGCTGGAACGGCGCATCGGTGAGTTGGCCGCGCAGGGCTGGAAACCATTGGCGGGCGCGGTCGGTGAGGCATCCACCCCTCACGTCCTCTCCCGGCACATCGGGGAGACGGTCAGGCGGATCCTGCAAGGGCTCACCCCGGCCGAGCAGGTGGCGGCAGCCAATCACGTCCTGGAATCCCTCAGCACCATCGAAGGCGCACAGGAATGGGTGCAGCTCGTAGCCGACGGACCTCGCCAACTCCTGGCGTTGTCCGAGCAGGAGACGCCCGACGCCTACTCGCTCCGTCCGGCCACGCCCCTCTCCGAAACGGCTTTGCTCACCAACGCTCCAGAGGACCCGAGTGTCGGTTTCGAGCTGCGGGCCGAGCTGGCCACCGCCGACCGCGTGGACTTGCTGTGCGCCTTCGTGAAGTGGCACGGCCTCCGCGTCCTTGAAGAGTCGCTCCAGGCCGCACGGCACCGGGGCGTCCCGATACGCGTGATCACGACGACGTATCTCGGCGCGACCGAGCGCCGCGCCCTCGACCGGCTGGTGCAGGATTTCGGCGCGCAAGTGAAGGTCAACTACGAGCTGCGCTCCACACGCCTGCACGCCAAGGCTTGGCTGTTCCGCCGCAACAGCGGCTACGACACCGCCTACGTCGGCAGCTCCAACTTGTCCCGGGCCGCTCTCCTCGACGGCCTGGAGTGGAATGTACGACTCTCGTCCGTCGCCACCCCCGCCGTGCTCCACAAGTTCGAGGCGACCTTCGACTCGTACTGGAACGAGAGCTCCTTCGAGTCCTACGACCCGGCGGAGGACAGCGATCGGCTGGATGCCGCCCTGCAGCAGGCCGGCGGCAGCACGACCGCCACTCCACGTGGCCGGATCACGCTCTCCGGCCTCGAAGTGCGCCCGTACCCGCACCAACGGGACATGCTGGAGCGCTTGGAAGTCGAGCGCGAGGTCCACGACCGGCACCGCAATCTCCTGGTGGCAGCCACTGGAACCGGTAAGACGGTGATGGCCGCTTTGGACTACAAGCACCTGCGATACCAGCACGGCAGAGACCTTCGACTGCTCTTCGTAGCGCATCGCAAGGAAATCCTGCAGCAATCGCTCCGCGCCTATCAGGACGTGCTCGTCGACGCCAACTTCGGCGAGTCCTTGCACAGTGGAGAGATTCCACAGAAATGGGACCACGTCTTCGCCAGCGTACAATCGCTCAACGCCCGCTCCCTCGACCGGCTGCCACCCGGCCATTTCGATGTAGTGGTCATCGACGAATTCCACCACGGCACCTCACCGACCTACCGCAAGATCCTCGACCACTTCCATCCCATGGAACTACTCGGCCTCACGGCGACCCCCGAGCGCATGGACGGCCGTAATATCCAGGACGAGTTCTTCGACGGCCGCATCGCCGCCGAGATGCGTTTGTGGGAGGCTCTGGAAAACGATCTCCTCAGTCCCTTCCACTACTTCGGGATCACGGACAGCACGGACCTGAGTGCCGTGGCGTGGAAGCGCGGCTCCTACGACACAGCAGCCCTGGACCGTGTCCTCACGGGCAACACCGCACGCGCCCTGCTGGTCCTCAAGGCGGTCAGAGACAAGATTGCCGAGCCTCGGACCATGCGGGCCCTCGGTTTTTGCGTCTCCGTGGCCCATGCCCACTTCATGGCGGAAGCCTTCCGCGGGGCTGGCCTACGGGCAGCCGCACTCTCCGGGGAGACGCCCGCAGAGGAGCGGAAGACGGCTCTGGACGCGCTCAGGTCGGGGGAGCTCCAGGTCATCTTCTCCGTCGATCTCTTCAACGAAGGGCTCGACATCCCGGATGTGGACACTCTGCTTCTGCTGCGCCCGACGTCCAGCGCCACGGTCTTCCTCCAGCAACTGGGCCGAGGGCTGCGCCGCAGTGAGGGCAAGGCCGTGCTGACGGTTCTCGACTTCATCGGCCAGCACCGCAAGGAGTTCCGCTTCGAGAACCAGTTCCACGCGCTGACGAACCTCACCCGGAACCGGCTCCTCGACCACATCGAGCACGATTTCCCCCAACTCCCCTCCGGCTGCCAGATCATCCTTGAGCGCAAGGCCAAGGAAGAGATCATCAAGAACATCAGCAGCCAATTGGGGATCAACGTCACCCAACTCGCACGCGAGGTCGCGGACTACGCCAGGCCACAACTCCGTGACTACCTGGCAGAGAGCGGCCGGGACATCCAGCAGCTCTACAAGGGAAACGGCAACTCATGGACCGGCCTCCTCCGCCGAGCACACCTGCTCACCGACACACCACCCGACGGCGAAGCCGCCCTGCTGAAGCGCGTCCCAGCCTTCCTGCACGTCGATGACCCGATTCGCTCCCGGGCCTACTCGGCACTGCTGGAGGACGACCCACTCCCGTATGACCAGTTGGACGAGCAGACCCAGGCGTATGCCCGCATGCTCTACTTCTCGATCTGGCCCCTCGGTGGGCACGACGACTACCAGGCGGGTTTCGACATCCTGAGGAACCAGCACGCCTTCCGCAGCGAAGTGCGGCAGGTCCTGGCCCACGCTCTCGACCAGGCGGACCATGTGCCGATTCCGCTTCTGAGCGAGCAGGCAGGACTGCCGCTGAGCGTCCACTCCTCGTACAGCCGGGAGGAGATTCTGCCCGCACTGGGTCAGTCCTTCATCGGAGGTACCATGCCGGGACACTTCCGGGAGGGCGTGCGGTGGTGCGAGAACATCCGGACCGACGCCCTCCTGATCACCCTGGAGAAGGACGAGAAGGACTTCTCTCCGCAGACCCGATACAAGGACTACGCCAGAAGCGAGTTCTTGTTCCACTGGGAGTCGCAGAACACGACCTCCGAGACCTCGCCTACGGGCCTCCGCTACCAGAACCACCAACGGCAAGGTTCTCAGGTGCTGCTATTCGTCCGCCGCTACAAGAAGACGGACATCAACGGGCCTCAGCCCTGGATGCTGCTGGGACCCGCCGAGTACGTGGAACACCGGGGAAGCAAGCCCATGGGCGTCATCTGGAAACTCCGCCACCCACTGCCCGCCGACGTCTGGTCGTACTCCGCGGTGGCCGTCTCATGAGGCCGGGCACCTATGACTACGGAGGCAGGGTCCAAGTTGAGCAGGATGCACCAGGGCAGTGCCTTGCCCCGCTCATCGTGGAAGCATGTGCCCATGGCTTTGATCAACGAATTTGAGTCACGACCCTCTGACGCCCAGAGCGTGCACGGGCCTGTGAGCTGCGGCTACCGGGTGTTCACCATAGAGGGGCAGCGCATCCTGCAGTTGGACACCTATGGATCTCCCGAGCGGAAGATCCAGGGCAAGACCAGCCAGAGCATTCAGCTGGATGCCAAATCAGCCCAAGACTTGATCAACATTCTCAAGGAATCGTTTCCCAACCTCGACAGCTGACGGTCCTGTTGGAGGACAGGCGCGGTGAACAGTCGCCATAGCCAAGTCGGCATCCGGGCTCGTCCGGACTGCACCCTGAGCTGTGGGTCTCTCACCTCAAGTGGAACGGTGCACCGCAGCGTAGGACGGCCCGGGCAAGAGGACGCCGCTGCCCATCTGCGGCTGCAGATCTGCGGACACATCGGCACGCGCCGGGCACCGAGGCGCGCTGATTACGTATCAGTTTCTCGTGTGGTGACGAGATACGCCACACCGGCTTCATGAGCCGCCGGCCCGTCTCGACGCTCGTCTCGGACTTCAGCGTGCCCGCATTCCCCCGACGGCCAGTCGGCCTCGTCCGTTTCGGTCCAGGAGGCCGCCAGACGTTCGACAATGCTCATTCCATCGCCGCCTCGTGCTGCACAGCAGTGCAGGAGGTCTGACATGAGGGCGAAGGCGAGTTCCTCCATCAGCGGCAGACTGCGCGGCGGGGAGGAGAAGGAGACACGGACGCCGGCCGCGTCGCAGTAGCTCTGCAACGCGGCCGTGGCGCGGTCAACCCGGCTGCGGTCGTACGCGGGCACGAGTACGAATTCGCACCAGACCACCTTGCCGGCAGAAGTGAGCACCGCGGCACAGTCGGACGCCATCGCGGCGATCAGATGCAGTCCGCGGCCGCACTCGCTGTCGCAGTCCGCGTCCCTCAGCACTGGCAGTTCGCGACTCTCGTCGTGCACTTCGACGCGTACCCGGTCGGGGAGCTGCTCAAGGATGAGCGTCGCCGCCGATCCTGCTCCGACGTGTTTGATGACGTTGGTGACCAGCTCGGTGACAGTCAGCTGAATTTCCTCAGCCAGCGCCGGCAGATCCCACTGCGCAAGCTGTTCTCTGACCAGCGATCGCAGTTTTTGCAGCTGAGTCGCCTCAGCCGCAAACACGATGACAGACCGAGTGCGGGTCTCCGCGGCCCCGAGTTCCAGCATGCTTCTCCCTCCCGGGCGCTGCGGCTGTCAACAGACACATCGCCCTGGGTCACGTCCCCGTGCTGACGCAGAGAGAATGACAGTGAGAACTCTCTTCATGTAACTTCTCACGAACTTCCCACCCGCACGAGTGAACGCGGTGGATGCCGGTCGCCGGGTCCCATAGCCTGCTCAGCGTCCACGAGCGATGAAGCAGCCAAGCTCCCCGGGAGACAACCGTTGGCAGCCAAAGCCACCACACGCCGCCGTCAGCTCGGCGCCATGATGCGAAAGCTGCGGGCACGCAACGGCATGACGCTGGAGGAGGCAGGCCGGCTGGTCGGGGTGTCCAAGGCGACCATCAGCCGCTACGAGACTCAGCAGGGTCCGGTCAAGTGGCTTGTGGTGGAAGCGCTCTGCCGGGAGTACGGCGCCAGTGACGCGGAGCGGCAAGCGGTCGTCGCACTGGCCAAGGAAGCAAAGCAGCAGAACTGGTGGCACTCCTTCGCCGACTACCTTCCAGAGAGCGCCAGTCTTCTCCTGACACTCGAAGACGAGGCGGTACGCGAAGACCACTTCGCCAGTGTCTACGTCCCCGGGCTGCTCCAGACCCGGAGTTATGCCGAGGCCGTACAACACGCCTCAGAGATGCGGCGGCCTCCGGAAGAGATCGAGCAGCTTGTCAACCTCCGTATCAAGCGGCAGGCCATCCTGAGCAGACCGCATCCACCGCACCTGTGGGTCGTGCTGGACGAATCCGTCCTGCGCCGTGTCGTCGGCTCACGGGAAACCATGCGCGCGCAGCTCACAAGGCTGCTCGAAGCCAACGAAGCCCCGGGCGTCACACTGCAAGTCCTGCCGTTTGCCGGGGGTGCGCACTCCGCCGCCAAAGGCAGCTTCGTCATCCTGGGCGGACCGGAACCGTCCCTGGATGTCATCTACGTGGAGACCCATGTGGGGTCCCTCTTCATGGAGAAGGACGAAGAGCTGGACCACTACCGGCTTGCCTTCGACTACCTGCGCGCACAAGCATTGGACATGGCCGCGTCATCGGCCTTGATCGAAGAAGCCCGCAGGGAGATGTGATGCGCTCAGGACGCCAGCCCGCCATACCTGACGACGCCTGGTTCAAATCGTCATACAGCAGCGCAGGCCCCACAGAATGCGTTGAAGCCGCCCTGCTCGAGCGCGGCACAGCGGTGCGGGACTCCAAGTCGCCCGGTCGGCCAGGGCTATGGTTCGGACAGTCAGCGTGGAGCGCGTTCACGCGGGAGTTGCGTGAGGGCGCACTGGAGCCCTTCTGAAGCCGGTGGTTCCTGATGACGGGAGCCGTCTATGCGGAGTCACCGGACGACAGATGAGCCAGTACACGAGGGCGTACGACAACCTGCGGGCGATCGCGTCGAGCCCGCCGCGGTCGGTCCAGCTGATCAAGGCGATAGTGGAGGAGCACTCCCGATGAGCGGCATGTCTCACCCCGTACCGACGGGCGTCCAGTGGCACAAGAGCAGCTACAGCAACGGTTCCGGGGGCGAGTGCGTGGAGGTCGCCACCGCGCGTACGTCCATGCTGGTGCGCGACTCGAAGAACACGACCGGGCCCGTGCTCGCCGTGCCCCGCGGAGAGTGGGCCGCCTTCGTCTCCGCGGTGCGCCACGGAACGATGTGAACCGATCGGATCACGAGAACAGCAAGGACCCCGCATCATGCTGACCGGCGACGAGTTCGGCCGGCTCTTCCAGGAGTTTCAGCGAACCGCGTTCCGGCTGGAGACCCTGAGTGTCTACGACATCGAGGAGGAGCGCGACGAGTTCGCCGCGTTTCTCGCAGGAGAGCCCATGCCGCCCGAGTGGAGCGACAACCCGTGGGTCCGCTCCATGACGGATGTCGGTAAGTCCGTGTCCCGTGTGCACGTGCTGCGCTCACCGCTCACCGACTACCTGCGGTACGAGCTCTCGGCGTACCCCGGGAACATCGCCGCCGGGGAGGAGATCGGAATCATCGACCTGGCGCAGCGGACGGTGGACGGACTCCCGGAGCACGACTTCTGGCTGTTCGACGACGCCCGGGTCTATCGCATGCACTACACCCCGGCAGGCCGCTTCGTGGGCGCCGAGTTGCTGCCCGCTCACCGCCTTCCGGAGTACCGGCGCTATCGCGACATCGCCCGTGCGCACGCGGTGGCGTTCGCCGATTACCGGGGCCTGTCCGCGTGATCGTGCCCGGAGCCGAACCACCCGGCCGCCTCCAAGCCGTCGAGCTCTCGCACAGTCGGGCGGGCACCCGCAGCCGGACGGCCCCCTATCCGTCTGTTCTCGCTGTGCCGGAACTGGAGGCCCACGAAGCCGGAGCGCGATTTCCCGTTCCCGCAAGCTCTTCGGCTTAACCGCGGAGCATCGGCCTCGGGAATATCAACCGGGGCGCGGAGTCGTCCCGGGATGAGGGGATCGCTCGTGGCCATGCGGGTCACCAAGCTCGTCAGTACGTGCGAATTGAAGGACTGCCCAACGCTCTACGCCACGGATCGCGACACGCTTCTCGTCCAAGGGGAGACCCCGATCGGCCACGGTTTGGATTCCAGCGCATGAGACGCTGGTGGAGATTTCCATGGACCTCATCCGGAAGGCTGTCCGTGACAAGCTCATCCAGTGATTTCGGGGAGCTCTTCGACACCTTCCGGGAAGAGGCGTTCCGCCTCGAAACCCTGGCCACGTACAACATCCCTCGCAGCGAGAGGAACCTCAGGGCGTTCCTCGCCGGTGAAGCACAGCCGCCGGACTACAACGAGGAATGGCTGTCCGAGGTACGGCGTCACACCGGCGCCGGTAGGCGTGTCTACCGCGTCCACATCCTCAGCCGCCCGCTGACGGATTACCTCCGTTACGAACTGGCCTGGGGCTACACCAAGAACATGACGGCCGGCGAGGAGTTCTTCATCCTCGACACCACGGAACGGGCGAATCCTCTGGAGGGTGTCCCGGATTTCTGGTTCTTCGACTCCCGCGCGGCCGCCGTCATGCACTACGACGAGACGGGTACGTTCCTCGGTCCGGAGGTCGTCCCGGAAGACCGTGCGCCGGAATTCCTCCGGTACCGGGACACGGCCCTCGCCCATGCCGAACCCTTCTCGGACTGGTGGTCCAGACACCGATCGTGAACAAGGCACAACTGGGCACAGCGCTGGATGCCTTGTGGAAAGCCTCCTCCCCCTTGCGGGGTGCCGTCTTCTCGAAGGCGTGTGGCGGCAATACCCATCCGGACGGCGAGTCCTGTGTGACGCTCGCCAAGGTCGGTGAGAACGTGTGGGCCCTCGGTGACAGCAAGCGGCCGGAGGCCGAGCCGCTGCGGTTCACCACGGACGAGCTTCTGGCGGCCGGTATCGAGCCGGGGCGCTTCGGGCTCTCCGCGTAGCAGGTCCCGCACGGTCTCCTCGCCGTTCTCCACCGCCTGCGCCCGTCACGCTCGTTCCGCCCGTCGTTCGTTGGAGAGCCCCCCACGGGTTCCGTTCATACGGCGGCGTCGGTGCGGCGGGGCGGGCGCGGCCGAGGTCGGTGGGAGACCCCTCCGGAAAGCGAACTGCCGTGCACTTTCACGGATATCTGTGGGTCGGCGAGAAAGCCGAGTTCGACAAGGAGTCCCGGCGGCGGCTGCCCGTCGAGCCGTGGCCCGGCGCCGATCCCGACGCGAGCGCTCAGCGGGCCGCCCTGCACCGCACGCTGACGGACGAGTTCCTGTGTTCCCCTCTGCCGCCCATCGAAGTGGCGCTCTGGCTGCTGAAGCCGGCCCACCTGGTGGCCGGGTCCTGGGACGGGGCGGAGAGCGCGGCGGCCTGGCTCGGGGCGCGGCTGGAGGAGTACGCGCCGCGCTGCGAACCCCCGGTCGACGGGGGGACCGCCCCTCTGCGCGGGCTGGCCGGCCGGCTGACCGGGACGCTGCTGCGGGGCGGTGACGTGTCCCTCGGCTACTACCTCGGGCCGCCCGCCTTTCTGTCCCTGGCCGTCGTGGCCTGCTCGCCGAATCGCGCCGCCCCCAAGCTCCCGTGTCCGGAACGGGCGGGCGGGCGGGCCCCGTTGCGGGGCCACGGCCCGGGCTCCGGTCCGGCGGCGGCGCCGGCTGCCGCTCCGCCTTCCGGTGCGTCCCCTGCTCCGGGGACGTCTCCGGCCTCGTAGGCGGGCCCGTGCCCGTGCGGTGTCAGCCGCCCGCGTCCACGTCGTTGTTCGGGGCGCCGTCGCCCTCCGGCGGGAGGTCTCCTCGTTCGGGCTGCTGCCCGCCGCCGTCCGCGCCGCTGACCGCATCGCCGGTCTCCGGGAGTTGCGGCAGGAGGGCGTCCAGTTCCACGTCGTCCGCCGGGTGCGCGTCCTCGGCCGCTCGGCGCAGGATGTCGCGGCCGGCGCTCTCCCGGTCGGCGGTGAGCCGCACCACGTGACCGCCCTCCGGGCGGGCGTACTCGTGCGCGTCGCCCGAGGTGCGGTACCAGGCGTCGCCGTCCCGCTCGCACGTCACCTTCCCGCCGTCTCCGCCGCCGCCACCGGAGGCGAGCGGAGTCCGCTCGCAGTTCTCCTCGTCGAGCGTCCCCCGGTCCACGGACAGCTGGACCATGCCGCCGCCCGACGCGTCGACATACATCGCCGAGAAGCCGTCGCCGCCGTAGACGCCGACGGACTGCTGCGCGCGTTCGAAGCCCGGGACCTCGGCCACGTAGATCAGCTCGATCGCCGAGCCCATCCACCGTGCCCGCTTCTCCAGTTCGGCTCTGGGCGGCACGGGGCTGCCCGGTGATCCGGCGGTGGCGGGGGCGCCGGCCGCCGTGGGGGAATCGCCCTCCTCGCCCGCCGGGCGTTCCGTCCCGCAGCCGGTGAGGAGGACGGCGGCAGCGGTGAGAGCGGTGAGGGACGGCGGTAAGAGCGGTGTCCTGGTGGGGCGTTGGCGGAAGGTCATGGCTCCCATCCTTCCGCACGCCCCGGGGGGCCGGGGAGGCCGTCCCGGTCGGGTGACCGGCCAACGCGATCCTCGCTTCCGGCCGGGTCGATCCGTTGACCGTCCCGTCCGCCGGCGCCGGCAGCACGGTGGTCGTACGCGGCGCCGACACACGCCTTGTTCCTGCCTGTTCGAACCAGTACGGTCCCGAGAAGCAGGAGTGGGAGCGCTCCCACAAGACTCTTTCGTGCGGCCCACGCAGCCCCTGCCACCGCTTGGCGCACCGGTATTCCGAAGAGGACATCCCCCACGACATCCGTGGGCCGGCTTCCGGGAGGACGACCATGACAGGCGACGGAATGACACGCAGACAGGTGATGGCGGCGGCGCTGAGCATCCCCGCGATCGGCCTGCTGCCGGCGCCGTCGGCCGCGGCGGTGACCGCGGCGGCGTCCGATCCGTATGCCTTCCGGAACGTCCGGATAGGCGGCGGCGGGTTCGTCACCGGCATCGTCTTCAGCGAGGCCCGGAAGGATCTGGCCTACGCCCGTACCGACGTCGGTGGCATGTACCGCTGGAACGCCGCGACCGGTACATGGAAGCCGCTGCTGGACTGGGTGGACTGGGACCACTGGGGATACATGGGGGTGGCGGGCGTCACCGCCAGTCCGTCCGACGCGAACAAGGTGTGGGCCGCCGTCGGCATGTACACCAACGGCGTCGACCCGAACAACGGTGCCGTCCTGCGCTCGCACGATCAGGGCGACACCTGGGAGGTCACCGAGCTTCCGTTCACCCTGGGCGGCAACATGTCCGGCCGGGGCATGGGCGAGCGGCTGGCCGTCGACCCGCACAACGACGACATCCTGTTCCTGGGTGCGCCCGCGGGGAACGGCTTGTGGCGGAGCGCCGACGGCGGTGCGAACTGGAGCCGGGTGGACGGCTTCCCCACCTCCGGCGACGACCCGCAGACGCCCGGCAGCACCGAGGACCCCGGCGTGGTGTGGGTGGTGTTCGATCCGGGCACCGGACGCGCGGGGAGCGCCACCCAGTCGCTCTACGCCGGCGTGGCCGACCGGGACCGGCCGGTGTACCGCAGCACCGACGGCGGTACGACCTGGGCCCCGTTGGCCGGTGCGCCGACCGGGTATCTGCCGCACAAGGGCGTCCTGGACCCCGTCAACCACCTGCTGTACATCGCCACCAGTGACACCTACGGCCCGTTCGACGGGGGCAAGGGCGACGTATGGAAGCACCACGCGGCCACGGGCGCCTGGACCCGGATCAGCCCCGTCCCCTCGACCAGCGACGACAACAACTTTGGCTACTCCGGGCTGACCGTGGACCGGCGGCGCCCCGGCACCGTCATGGTCGGCACCCAGGTCTCCTGGTGGCCGGACGGGATCATCTTCCGCAGCACCGACTCGGGGGCCACCTGGACCCGCATCTGGGACTGGGACGGCTATCCCGACCGCACCCTGCGCTACGACTTCGACATCAGCGCCACCCCGTGGGTCACCATGGGCATGGAGTCCGAGCCACCGGTCCTGGTCCCCAGGATCGGCCAGGCCATCTCGGCGATGGAGATCGACCCGTTCGACTCCGACCGCATGCTGTTCAACGGCGGCCCGGGGATCGCCGGTACGAGGAACCTCACCGCCTGGGACACCGGCGGCACCGTCGATCTCGTACCGGTCGTCGAGGGCCTGGAGGAGACAGCGGTGCTGGGCCTGATCAAACCTCCGGGGGGCGCGCTGATCAGCGCCCTGGGCGACGTGGGCGGCTTCCGCCACGAGAACCTGGACGCCCCACCGGAGACGATCTTCACCTCGCCGGTCTTCACGACGACACGGAGCATCGACTACGCCGAGCGCAAGCCCGAGGTCATCGTGCGCGCGGGCGACTTCCACGACTCCGACCGCCCCGGCGACAGCCATGTGGCCTTCTCCACGGACGGCGGGGCCACCTGGTTCCAGGGCACCGAACCGGGCGGCGTGAACCTCGGCGGCTCCGTCGCGGCCGCGAGCGACGGAAGCCGGTTCGTCTGGGCGCCGGGTGACTCGGGCCAACCCGTGGTCCACTCGGCCGGCCACGGCACCTCCTGGTCCCCGTCCACCGGGGTACCGGCCAACGCGATCCTCGCTTCCGACCGGGTCGATCCGATGACGTTCTACGCGTTCTCCGGGGGGACGTTCCACGTCAGCACCGACGGCGGCGCCACCTTCACCGCCACCGTCACCGACGGCCTGCCGGCGACCGACTGGGGCGTGCGCTTCAAGGCGGTGCCCGGCCACCAGGGGGACATCTGGCTCGTCGGCAGCGCCACCTGGACGACCCACGGGCTGTGGCGGTCGACGGACGCCGGGACCACCTTCACCCGCGTGACCACCGTGGAACAGGCCGACAACATCGGCTTCGGCAAGGCGGCGCCCGGCCGGGACTACCCGACGCTGTACGCGGCCGTGAAGGCCGGCGGGGTCCGGGGCGTCTTCCGCTCCGAGGACACCGGCCGGAGCTGGACGCGCATCAACGACGACCTGCACCGGTTCGGTGGCCCGCCCGAATCGCTCACCGGGGATCCGGACCGCTACGGCCGGGTGTACCTGAGCGGCTACGGCCGCGGCATCTTCTACGGCGACCCGTCCGGTTACGGGACGGCGGAGCGGTGAGCGGGGCCTCCCGGGTGGCGTCGGCGCCCGCGGCCGGAGCCACCATGCGGCCGTGATCACCCGCTCGGCCGGCGCCCGGCGGACCGCGGGTTCCCCGCCACCGGCGCGGGACCGCCCGGTCCGTGGCGGACGGTCCGGCACCGGGCCGTCACGCCCCGCCCCCGGAAGGGCGTGACGGCCCGGCCGCGGGGGCTACGCCCCGCCCAGTACGGACATCACCGAGTGGTAAGCGGGCTTCTTGTTGCCCGCGTTGTCGAAGAGCAGCGGGTTCTGGCCGGTGCGCCAGGAGTCGCTGTCCCGGACACCCCAGACGGTGATGCCGGTGCAGCGGGCGACGTTCATGCACGCGCGCACGGCGTTCGCGTACGCGCTCTGGGAGGCCTGCGCGATGTCGAGCTCCGTGATCTGCACGTCCACGCCGAGCGCGGCGAAGCTGGAGATGGTGGTCTGGAAGTTGGCCGGCGGGCCGCCCGCGCCGAAGTGCGCCTGGAGGCCGACGCAGTCGATGGGCACGCCCCGTGCCTTGAAGTCGCGCACCATGCGGTAGACGCCCTGGGTCTTGGCGTCGTTCCAGTTCTCGATGTTGTAGTCGTTGTAGCAGAGCTTGGCGTTCGGGTCGGCCTGCCGGGCGGTGCGGAACGCCTCTTCCAGGAAGCCGTCGCCCAGCACGTCCCGGAAGACGGAGCCGCGGAGCTGGCCGCTGCCTCCGTCGGCGAACGCCTCGTTCACCACGTCCCAGGAGTGGATCTTGCCCCGGTAGTGGTTCATCACCGTGGTGATGTGGTTGTTCATCACGCTGCGCAGGGTGTTCGCGTCGCGGATGGAGCCGACCCAGCCGGGCAGCTGGGAGTGCCAGACCAGGGTGTGGCCGCGGACCTGCTGCCCTCGGCCCTGGGCGCGGTTCGCGATCTGGTCGCCGGGGCCGAAGTTGAACGAACCGCGGGACGGTTCAACGGTGTCCCACTTCATCTCGTTCTCCGCGGTGACGCTGGAGAATTCACGGTCCACGATCCCCGCGTACGTGGAGTCGCCCAGCCGGCCCGCGGCCACGGCGGTACCGAAGTACCGCCCGGACAGGGCCGCCTGCGCGCCGAGTGTGTCGGCCTGTGCCGTCGCCGGAGCGGCGGTCGCGGCCTGGGGCAGCGTGAGGACCGCGGCCGCCAGCAGGGCCAGGGCCGGGAACCGGCGCCGGCCGAGTCGTAACGTCATCTGTCGCTCCTTCGGGAGTGTGGCGCCGCCGGGACGACGGGACGGGAGGAACCCGCCGCCGGCTCGCCGCTGTGGGGGTGAGCCGGTGCCCGGTGCGGGCACCGGCGTGGGCGTCGTTGGCGTGCCTGCCGGTCAGGGTGTGGAGAGGTCGAACCGGGGCACGCGCACCGAGCCGCCGAGCGCCTGGGTGGCGTAGTTGAAGATCGCGTAGCGGTATCCCATGAAGAACCGCCAGTCGTTGCCCATGGTGAACGCGGGTCCCAGACGGGTGAAGGTGGTGCCGTCGGTGCTGTAGGAGAAGGTGCCCGGGCGGGGCGCGCCGGGCCGGATGTCGGCCTGGGCCCGCAGCCAGACCCGGGTGCCGGAGATCGTGGTGCTCGCCGCTTCGCTGCCGGTACCGGTGGTGTTCCAGTTGGTGTCCATGGTCAGCCCGTTCACCATCACCACGCGCGCCGCGCCGCCGTCCCGCCGGACGCCGATCCACGCCGAGGAGTCGCGCAGCAGCGCGAGCCCGGCTCGGTCGCCGTCCCGCATCTCCGCGAAGTCGAGTTCGATCGTCGCGGTGGAGGTGGGGCCCTGGATACGGTGGGTGAGGGTGTTGCGGGCCCAGTACAGGTCGTTCGTGACCGTGGCGGTGCGCAGGGTGAGGCCGCCGCCGGCGGACCATCTGCTGTTGTCCGGGTTGTGGTTCCACTCCCACTTCGGCTGGAGGCCGGCGCCGTCGAAGGTGTCGGCACCGGTCATGGGGGCGACCGGGCGGGCGGGCAGCGAGCTGTCGTAGGAGGTGCCCCAGGCGCCGCCCGCCAGCTGGATCCGCGGCCAGCCGTCCCCGGTCCAGGAGACCGGCGCCAGAACGGGGATGCGGCCGCCCGGATAGGCGTCCACGAAGGCCATGTAGAACCAGGCGCCGTTCTGTGTCTGCACCAGCCCGCCCTGGTGGGGCACTCCGCCCCCGGACACCGGCCCGCGCAGGTCGAGGAGGACCTCGCGCAGGGTGTAGGGGCCGAAGGGCCCGCTCGTCGACTGCAGGATGTACTGGCCGTTGGCCGGGCGGGTCAGGAAGATGTAGTACCGGCCGTTGATCTTGTAGAAGCGGGCGCCCTCCAGTGTCCCGATGCTCGACGGTGTGGAGAAGACCTGCTGGTTGCGTATCTGGCTGCGCCCGTCGGCGGACAACTGCGCGACGCTGATGGTGGTGTTGCCGTAGGCCACGTACAGGCTGTCGTCGTCGTCGACGAGCAGGCCCGCGTCGTAGTAGACCTGCGGGAGTTCCGCGTGCCGGCTCCAGGGGCCCTCCACGGAGCGGGCGGTGTAGAGGTACGTCCGCGCGAAGTCGATCTGCCCGAGCCAGTAGAAGGTGCTGTCGCTGCGGCGGTAGGCCAGGGAGGAGGCCCAGACCCCGCGGACGTAGCCCCGGCCGCCGTTCAGGTCGTACTTGGCCCCGAAGTCCAGCGAGGGCAGTGAGTGCCCGGCGAACTCCCAGTTGGCCAGGTCGTACGAGCGGAGGATCGGGGCGCCCGGCGAATAGTGCATCGAGGAGGCCGAGTAGTAGTAGGTGTCCCCGACGCGGATGATGTCGATGTCCGCGAAGTCCTGCCAGAGAACGGGGTTGGTGAAGGCGGCGAGGGGTCCCGCCGGCCCCTGCGCGGTGGGGGCGGCGGCCGGGGACGCGGCGTGCGCGCCGGGGGTGGCCGACACCACCGCCAGACCCGTGGCGGTGGTGAGCAGCCCTCTTCGGCTCAACGGATGCTGGAGCCAGGACATGGGTGCGTCTCCTTACATGGCGGAGGGGGGAGCGCGGGCCCGGGAGAGCGTGGTCGGGCCCGCGCCGCGGGGGTGCGTCCGTCAGGCGCCGCGCGCCGGACGGACGGTGGAGCCGCGGGGCGCGCCGGCGGGGCGGCGGCCTGCGTGGACGGCGGTTACGGGCATACCGGACTCCAAGGAGGCGGGTAGGGCCCGCCGCACACGGACACCGGGTGCGACCTCGCGACTCCGGCACGGTGGCGCGCGTGGGGGGCCTTACCGGGAACGGATGATGCTGTGCGGTCGTACTCGGCCCGGGCGGTACGCGCAGCACGGACCCCGAAGCCTGATGTTCGGCATACCGAACATTGGTCGTGACTTCGGACAGTCAGGATGATAGAAGCTTCAGAGAGTTCGTCAATACGTGGCGCATCGGCCGTCGTTGACCGCCTCCGCCACGGGCGGCCGGTTGGCGGTGGCGGCCGGCGGTGACAGCGGACCCCGGGACCCGGGACCCGGGACCCCGGGGAGGCCGCCTCGGTCCCGGCGGGACGGGGCGGCGGAGACAGGTCGCGGCGGAGCCGCCGTCAGCCGGCCGGCTCCGCCGCGCCCCCCGTCGTTCAGCCGTGGCACCTCACCGTTTGCCACCATCCCCCGAGGTCACCTCGCCGTTCCCCGCCCTCCCCGTGCGCCACGCGCTCAGTCCGGGATCAGCTGGCCGTCCTCCACATGAAAGCGGTGCACCGCGGAGCAGCCGATGGACGGGGTGATCAGCAGGCTGACCCCGATCGGCTCCAACTGGGCGTTGGACGTGGAGAACTCGCAGACCGACGACCTGCCCGTCAGCGGGTACCAGAACCAGCCGTTCCGCTCCCCGACGACCGCCCGGTCCTCCTCGATCCAGCGGCCGCGCACCTTGGTGTGGATGGCCAGCCGGACCGTGGCGGCCAGGCGGTCGACGCGGGAACGCACCGCCGTCAGCGTGATCAGGCGGTCGTCGCCCAGCGCGGCCGACGCGATCCGCTCCGTCCCGTAGTGCCGGTAGGGGCCGATGTCGGCGGCCCCGGTGGCCCCGCCCGTCTCCACCGCTCCCCTGGACTCGGTCGCCGTGGCGCCGCTCGCCCCGGGCAGCAGCGCCGCGCCGCACAGGGCCGTCACGGCGAGCAGGGTGGCCAGGCGCCTGCGGTCGCCGCGGCGGCTGCGGGCCGGCTCCTCGGCGGCCGTGCACGGCCCGGGTCGTTCCGGCCGGTCCGGGTGGTGTCGATACCTCATGTGTCTCCTTCTGTCCGGAGGAGCGGGCGCGGCGGCCGGACGGAACTGCCGTACCGCCGGAAAACGCCTCTTTCACCCCTCTGGGCAGAGAGACACATAGCCGACGAATGCGGTTGCACCGGGACACCCGAACGGAGCATTCCGGGCTATTTCGGCGGTGGTGAGCGGCAGTGGGCGGCCGGCCGGCTCCCCCCGGCTTCCCCGGCTCTTTCTGGCTCCCCCCGGCTTCTCCCGGCCCCCCACCGCCCGGCCCGGACCGCCCCCGAGCCGTTCATCCGGCCCCCGGCCCGCCGCGACCGCGTACGGCCCGGCCGCACCCAGCGGGGCCACGCCGCACTTCCGGACGTATACGCCGCCGCTCAGCCCCGGCCGGGCGGGGTCCAGCGGGGGTCCCGGCCGGTCAGGGCGAGCAGCCGCTCGAACTCCGAGGCGCCGTCCGGCACCGGTACGGGCTCGCCGAACGCCCCGTACCGCCGCCCCATCGGCGCCATCTCGGCCACCGGCGCGGCGAGTTCGCGGACGCAGTCCGGGTCCGGGGCGAAGTCCTGGCCGGTGGCCCGGGCCAGGTCCCAGGGGTGCGCGGTGAGGTCGAGCAGGATCATGTGGCCCACGGTGCGCGCCGGCAGGTCCATGGCCCCGGTGCGGCCCTCCTCCGCGCCCGGCACCGCCCAGGCCGCGGCCAGACGCGCCGTCTCCTCGGCGAAGGCGTCACGCCAGCCGTCGCCGGTCCGGGCGAGGTGGTCGGGGGTGGTGGCGAAGTCGGCCTCCTTCCGCGCGGCCAGCGCCTGGAAGCCGATGACCACATGGAGGAGGTGGTTGAGCAGGTCGCGCACGGTGTAGTCCGGGCACGGCGTGGGCGCGCCGAGCTGGTCGTCGCGGATGCCCCGGACGACCGGGACGGCCTGCCGGGCCGCCGCTTCGAGCAGTTCGCTGATCTTCGTCGTCATGCGTCCGACGCTACGGGCGCCCGGCCGGGGCCGGCTTGAAGAAACGCGACATAGGATCGGCGCATGGCAGGTCGTCATGGCAGGTCCGCGGCGTGACACCCGGGGCATCGTGGACGCCCCGGAACTCTTCGCGCGCGTACGGTTCCGGCGCCGCGAGCCGTACGCGGAGCCGCTGCGCCGGTATGTGGAGCACTACTGGCTGATCGACTGGGACCTGGCCGAGCCGTACGCCACCCATGTGGTGCCGCATCCGAGCGTCAATCTCGTCTTCCAGCGGTACGGGGCGGAGCCCGGCTCCAGATCCGGCTCCGGGTTCGGCTCCGGCTCCGGGTTCGGCTCCGGCTCCGGCTCCGGGTTCGGTGAACTCGCCGGCATCGGGCTGGAGTTGTCCACCCGGAAGCTGGCGGGGACGGGGCGGGTGTGCGGGGTGCAGTTCCGGCCGGGCGGCTTCCGGCCGTTCGCGCCCGGCCGGCCGGTCTCGCACTGGACCGGGCGGCGGCTGCCGCACACGGAGGTCTTTCCCGACGCGTCCGGGGGCGCGCCCGGCGGCCGGGGCGGTCCCGGGGCTCCCGGAACCCCCGGCACGTCGCGCGCCGCCGGCGGTGCCCGCGCCGCCGAGGGCTCCGGGCTGCTCGCCGTCCCCGGCTCGGCGGACGCCCCGGCCGCCGTCCTCGGACCGGCGGACGAGGACGAACGCGTCACCGCCCTCGACGCCTTCCTCCTCGCCGCCGGCCCGGAGCCGGACCCGCAGGCGGATCTGGCGATGAGCCTCGTCCACCGCATCCGTACGGACCGCACCATCCGGCGGGTCGCCGGCTTCGCCGCGGAGGAGGGGGTTTCCGTGCGTTCGCTGCAGCGGCTGTTCGCCGCGTACGTGGGCGTCAGCCCGAAGTGGGTGCTGCTGCGCTACCGCGTGCACGAGGCCCTGGAGCGGGCGACCAGGGACACGGCCGTGGACTGGGCCCGGCTCGCGGCCGAACTCGGCTACAGCGATCAGGCCCATCTCGTACGGGAGTTCACGGCGACGGTGGGCGTGCCGCCGACCGCTTACGCGCGCTGAGCGGTGGCAGCGCCGTCCCGGCGTCCCGCCGCGTCCCGTCCGGTCCCGTCCCGTCCGGTTCCGTCCGGTTCCGGCTCTCCGTTCCGGTTCGGCGTCGACGCCGGCGCCCTGCCTCCTCGATACAAAGAAATGATTGCAAAGAACCACTTGCAAGGGACTCTTTGCAAGCCTAGCCTGATACCCATGACCCAGAACGAAGCCGTGGACCCGGAAGACCCCGCCGGCACCGGAGACACCGGCCATCTCGGGAGTGCCGGGGACACCGGCCACCGGGAGGACGCCGAAGCTCCCGGGGCCCCCGGGGCCCCCGGGACCGGCCACCCGGACCCGGGCGACGGCATCCCGGAGCACGTCCGGTCGCTCGATCCGCGCTCCCTGCGCGGGCTCGCGCACCCGCTGCGCATCCGCCTGCTCGGCGCGCTGCGCGAGTACGGCCCCGCCACCGCCTCCCAACTCGGCGCCCGGCTGGGCGAGTCCAGCGGTGCCACCAGCTACCACCTGCGGCAGCTCGCCGAACACGGCTTCGTCGTGGACGTACCCGAGCTCGGCACGGCGCGGGAGCGGTGGTGGCGGGCGGGGCAGCGGGGCATCCAGTCACGGACCAGGGACTTCGCCGGCCACCCGGACCCGGCCGTGCGGGGCGCGTTCGCCCTCCTCCTCCACGAGGTGGCGACCATCCACGCCCAGGAGCTGAGCACCTGGCTCGGCACCCTGCACGAGTGGTCCGACGAGTGGCGCGACGCCGGGGAGGTGAGCGACTACAGCCTGCGGCTCACGCCCGAGCTGGCCAAGGAGATGAACCAGGAGCTCCAGCAGGTCATTGAGGGCTACCGCGAGCGGGCCGTCGAGCCCGGGGTGGAGGGCTCGGCTCCGGTCCGCGTCCATGTGCACGCCTTCCCGCGCGCGGAGGAGAAGCCGGACGGGCCCGCAGAGCCGGAAGCCGGGAAAAACCCTTAGCCAACGGGGCGCCCGGGACGGCACGCTGATGCACCGGGGCGGGCCTTCTCCGCCCGCCCTCCGCCCGGTCGGCGTCCCCGAGTCATGTCCTGTTCCCGTCCGTGGTCTGTGGTCCGCGTCAGCGGTCAGCGGCCGGCCGTAACCCCGTCCGCTAGCCCGCGCCCGTACCGGTAGCCCGTCCTCGCCCACCGTTCTCACTTTCCCGCCCTTCGGAGGCCCGCCCATGCACTGCGACGTCCACCTACGGCTCCACGAGTTGCGGGCCGCCGAGCTGCGCCGCGAAGCCGGCACCGTCTTACTGCTCCGCGAGTCCCCACCCGGCCCCGGTTCCGGTACGGGGGACCGGAACCGGGGCCGGACTCCACTGCGGCTGCGGCTGCGCCACCGCGTCGGATGGACGCTGGTGGAGGTGGGGCTCCGCCTCGTACAGCAGCCGGGGAAGCGGCTGCGGACCCTCCAGGCGCTGCGCGGATGAGCCGGTGGCGGAAAGGCCGGTGACGGCGGCGCCGTGACGCACCGCCGGTGACCGGCCAACGGACGGACGGGCCCGGTCACAGGGCTCCGCGCTTGCCGCCGTCACCAGTGGGACGGCCTCCGCAGGGCCGGGGGAATCCGGGTGGCGGCGTCTCCGCGGGCCGCGTCGAGCTGCGGCTGGGTGAGGAAGACGGCGCCGGTCAGGTCGGCGCCGCGCAGGTCGGCGTCCCGGAAGTCCGCGCCGATGACGTCCGCCGAGCGCAGATCGGCACCGCGCAGGTCGGCCGCGATGAGCAGGGCACCGCGCAGGCTCGCCCCACGCAGGTCCGCGTGGCGGAGCCGGGCGCCGGCGAGATCCGCTCCGCGGTGGTTGCGCGGACGGCCGCCGCGGCCCGGGGCCTCGGAGCGCACCAGGTCGCCGGCGCGCAGCAGCAGGGTATTGACCTCGTGCCGTACGGCCGCCACGTCGGTGGCGAGGAGCGTCTCGGCGTCCCGGCGGGTGAGGCCGTCGAGTTCGCTCAGGGCGCGGCGGAGGTCGCCGTGGAGGGTGCGGGTGACCGGCAGGGCGAGCGCCTCGGCGAGATACCGGAGCAGTTCGTGGAGCTGCCGCATCACGGGGAAGACCTCGAACATCCGGCGTGCGCCGCCCGGGTGCCCGCGCCAGTCGCGGCCGCCGAAGGTGATCTGGGACACCTTCTGTCCGGCGCCGTGGCAGTCGAAGACGGTGCAGCCGGACCAGCCGCGCTCGCGCAGGGTGGTGTGGATGCCGCAGCGGAAGTCGTCCCGGCGGAGGTTGGCGCAGGGCCGGCCGGCCGGTTTGTCGGCGGCGAAGTCGGCGGAGGCGGCGAAGGGGAGGGCCACGCAGCAGAGGGCGAAGCAGTTGGCGCAGTCCGCGCGGAGGGCGGGGTCGTCCGGTCCGGGGAGAGCGGCTCCCCGTGCTGCCGTGCCCGGTTGGTCCGCGGGGCTGCCGGCGTTGCCGGTGGTCCCGGCCGTCCGGGTCCCGGCGGCCTTGGCGGTCCCGGAGGACTCGGCGGCCCCGGCGGCCCCGGCGTTCTCAGCGGCCCCGGCGTTCTCAGCGATATCGGCGGATCCGACGATCCCCGGCAGGTTTCCCGGGTTCCCCGGGCTCGGGGAGTCCCCCGGGTTCACGGCTCCGGGCTTGCTACGGGGCTTGCTGCGGGGCTTGCGGGGCACGGTGGTTGTTCTCCTGCGGGAGGGTGGACGCTGCCGGGGGTGGCCCGGGCTCCCCAGTGTCCCCCGGAACGCCCGTGAGCTGCGGAAGTTTTTCCGCGGCCTCCCGGCCGGACCCGGGGACAACGCCCCGGACCGGGGGCCGCCTGCGCCCCACCGGGCGCGGGACGGGCGCGGCTGCCAGTGCGCCGCACCGCCCGGGCTCACGCCCGCGGCCTGCGGTCCTGGGCCTGCGGTCCTGGGCCCGCGCCCGCGACCCGGGCGGCCGGGCCGCGGCCGCCCGGCCCGCCGGCCCGCCCCCGTCCCGCGCCCTGTGCCCGGCAGCCGGCCGCTTCCGGCCCCGCTACGCCCCGAAGCCCCGGCTCACCGTGTAGATCACCAGACCGGCGAGGGCGCCGACCACCGTGCCGTTGATGCGGATGAACTGGAGGTCGCGCCCGATGTGGGCCTCGATCTTCTTCGTCGTGTGTTTGGCGTCCCAGCTCGCGATGGTCTCCGTGATCAGCGAGGTGATCTCGTCGCGGTACGTCGTGACAACGTGCACCGCCGCGTCCTCCAGCCAGCCGTCGACCTTCTCCCGCATCCGCGCGTCCGTGGAGATCCGCGTTCCGAGGGACAGCAGCCCGGTGCGGGCCCGTACCCGCAGTTCGCTGCTCTCGTCCTCGGCCGCCGCGACGACCATGCGGCGGACGGCGTTCCAGGTGGAGGCGATCAGGTCCTGCACCTCGTCACGGTTGAGGAACTCGTTCTTGAACCGCTCGACGCGGGCGCGGGTGTCCGGCTCGTCGCGCAGGTCGGCCGCGAAGTCGGTGAGGAAGCGGTCCACCGCGCCACGCGCCGGGTGGTCGGGCATGTCGCGCATCTCGCGGAAGAAGCGCAGCAGTTCCTTGTAGACGCGCTCCCCGACCCTGCGGTCCACGAAGCGCGGGGTCCAGTTGGGGGCGCCGCCCGCGACGGCCGTCATCACCGACTCGTTGTGCAGCACCAACCAGTCGTGGGCGCGTACGCACACCAGGTCGACGACGCGGTGGTGGCCGCCGTCCGCGACGACCTTGTCCAGCATGACGCCCAGGCTCGGCGCGATCTCCCGGGCCTCGGCGCGCCGGGTGATCGCCTCGCCGACCACGGCCTGGACGTCGGAGTCGCGGAGCACGGTCAGCGCGCCGCGCAGGGCGGTGGCGAGTTCGGCGGTGACGCGTTCGGCGTTGGCCGGCTCGGTGAGCCAGCCGCCGAGGCGGCTGCTGATGCCGACGGCGCGCAGCCGGGTCCGTACGACCTCGGAGGAGAGGAAGTTCTCGCCCACGAAGTCGCCGAGGCTGCGGCCCAGGACGTCCTTCTTGGTGGGGATGATCGCGGTGTGCGGGATGGGCAGGCCCAGCGGATGGCGGAAGAGGGCCGTCACCGCGAACCAGTCGGCGAGCGCGCCCACCATGCCGGCCTCCGCGGCCGCCGCCACATAGCCCGCCCAGGCCCCGGCCCCGGCGGAGTGCGCCCACTCGGCGAGGGCGTAGACCACGGCGACGAGCACCAGCAGGCCGGTCGCGGTCGTCTTCATCCGGCGGACGCCGCGGCGCTTCTCCTCGTCGGCGGCGCTGTAGGTGAGGCCGCCGCCTCCCCGGCCCCGGGAGGACGCGGGCGGGCCGGGCAGCGCGGAGGACCCGGACGGCCCCGGGGGTTCCGTCCGCCCGGCCGCGCCGGTGCCGCCGGGCGGACCCGGCACACCGGCCGCCGGGCCGGCCGCGCCGTCCCCGCGTCCCGTACCGCGCCCTTCCCGCGCACCTCGGGCACCTCGCGCACCGCCTGTACCGCCCGTACCGCCCGTGCGGCCCGCGCCGTCCGCTTCACCGGATTCGTCCGGCTCTTTCCGTTCCATCCACTCCACCCGTTCGCGCCTGTCCTCCGTCGCATTGTCCCTGCACCGCTCACGAGTGGAACGCACCACGGGTTCCCCGCGTCTTCCCGGGCGGAGCTGATCGAAGCGGCCCCTTATCAGAAACGTGATCCCGTCGTGGGATCATGGAGCAACCCGGCGGAGAGCCGCCAACTCGCCGCCCCCGACCGGGGAACGCACCAACGGGAGCAGGCAGCTCCCTCGTACGAGGAGACAAACCGCGCGTGACCAAGCGGAACGGTTATGCCCTGCTCGCCGCCCTCGCGGCGGTGGTGGTGCTCATCTCCGTCACCATATTCGTCGGAGTGGGCGGCGACCGGTCGGTGGGCGACCCGAGCGCCGCCACCCGGCAGCAGCGCAACTCGGCCGCCCCGGCCGTCTCGGGCCGCTGGGTCGGCAGCTGGGCCACGGCACCCGCCGCGGCCGAGCCCAACTCCTTCCACGGCCACGCGGGCAAGTCCATCCGCAACGTCGTGCACACCAGCATCGGCGGCAGCGCCGCCCGCATCCAGCTCTCCAACCTCTACGGCACCCGGCCGCTCTCCATCACCGGGGCCACCATCGCCCTGGCCGCGGCGCCCAGCAATCCGACGGCGGCCTCCGGCAGCATGCGCCGGCTGACGTTCTCCGGCCGCCCGTCGGTCTCCATACCGGCCGGGCAGGCCGTGGTCAGCGACCCCGTGCGGCTGAACGTTCCTGCCGCCGCCGACCTGCTCGTCTCCACCTACTCGCCGACCCCCTCCGGCCCCGTCACCTACCACCCGTACGCGCGGCAGACCTCCTACCTCGCCGAGGGCGACCGGACGGGCGACCCGCGCGGCACCGCGTACACCGAGCAGAGCCCCTACTGGCGCTACCTCACCGGCGTCGACGTCTACAGCACCGAGGCCCAGGGCACCCTCGTCGCCCTCGGCGACTCCATCACCGACGGCATCACCTCCACCGCCGGCGCCAACCACCGCTGGCCCGACTTCCTCGCCGAGCGGCTCCGCGAGGAATCGGGCGCGCCCCGCTACGGCGTGCTCAACCAGGGCATCAGCGGCAACCGCGTCCTCATCGACGGCAGCCGCTTCTCCCCCAACAACGGCCCCAGCGGGCTCAGCCGCTTCGAACGCGACGTCATGGCCCGGAGCGGGGTGCGGGTGGCCGTCGTCCAACTCGGCATCAACGACATCCTCAAGACACCGCGCCAGCTGGACGCCCGTCGGATCGTCGAAGGGCTGCGGCAGATGGTGCGGCAGGCCCACGGGCGCGGGGTGCCCGTCGTCGGCGGCACGCTCCTGCCGTTCGGCGGCCACCGCGGGTACGGGCCGCGGACCGAGGCCGTACGGCAGCAGGTCAACCAGGCGATCCGCGCGGGCGGGGTGTTCGACGCCGTCGCCGACTTCGACCTGGCCCTGCGCGACCCGTCCCAGCCGCACCGGCTGCTGCCCGCCTACGACTCCGGCGACCACCTCCACCCCAGCGACGACGGCTACCGGGAGATGGCCCGCACGATCAAGCTGAGCGACCTGCGCGGCTCGGCCCCGGCCCGGCTCTGAGCCGCCCGGGTCCGGGGGCTGCCGGGGGCGCCCGGCGCCCCGGGCGTTGATCGATACCCTGGCCGAGTGCTGCCCTACGAGGAACTGACCGCGCCCGAGCGCTACTTGTGGGACGCCTTCCCCGAAGGCCGTACGGTGGACCTGCGTCCGCGACGGCACGGCGACGGCCCGGACGGAGCCGTCGCCGGGGCCAGAGCCGACGAAGGGGACGGGGCCGAAGCGGGAGACGGAGATGAGCCCTGGGGACCCGGGCGCACGGTCCGCGCCTCGGTGCTGGCGGCCCTGCTGCTCGGCGGACACCCGGGGCAGCCGGGATCGGTCCCGGCCCTGAGGCTGGCCGGCGCCCGGATCAGCGGCCGTCTCGATCTCGGCGGTGCGGAGATCGCGCACAGGATCCGGTTCGAGGAGTGCCGCTTCGAGGAGGACATCAGCTTCCACGGAGCCTCCACCCGGACCATCACGATCGCCCACAGCCGACTGCGCGGCATCGACGCCGCGATGGCCCGCGTCGAAGGCCGGTTCGATCTGCGGGGATCAACCCTCCGGGGCCGGCTCTCCCTCATGAACGCGCAGGTGACCGGCGAGCTGATCCTCAGCGGCGCGCGTCTGTCCGCCCCCGGCGACTGGGCGCTGTTCGCCGGCGGCCTCGTCATGGGCGGAGCCGTGTTCTGCCGCGGCGGATTCACCGCCGACGGCGGTCTGCGGCTGCTGGGAGCGCAGCTTTCCGGCGGGTTGTTCATGGAGAAGGCGCAGTGCCGCAACCCCGGAGACGCGGCCCTCCTCGCGGACAACGCGACGATCGCGACCCTGGTCTGCTCACAGGGCTTCACCGCGCGGGGAGCGGTGCGCCTGCGCGGCGCCACCATATCCGGCCAGCTGACCCTCGACGGCGCCGTCCTCGGCGGCGGGGACACCGCACTGGACTGCGCACGGATGCACGCGGACGATCTCGTCCTCACCCCCGCCGTCCCCCCGTCGGGCGCGGTGGACCTCCGGGGCGCGCGCGTCACGGCGCTGCACGACCACCGGGACGCCTGGCCGGACACCGTGCGCCTGCAGGGCTTCGTCTACGGCGACCTGCACGGCGACGACGACGCCGGGCGGGAAGCCGTCGGCCACCGCCTGGCGTGGATCCGGCGGGAACCCGCCTACGCCCCGCAGCCGTATGAGCAACTCGCCGGCTGGTACCGGCAGATCGGCCACGACGACGACACCCGCCGGGTCCTGCTGGCCAAGCAGCGCCATCGCCGCCGCACCCTGCGCCCGGCCGGACGCGCCTGGGGATACCTGCTCGACGGCACCGTCGGCTACGGCTACCGGCCCTGGCTCGCCGGAGTGTGGCTCGCGGCCCTGGCCCTCCTCGGCACGGGCGTCTTCGGTGCCCACACCCCGGTGGCGGCGCAGCCCGGCGAGGGCGCCCCGTTCAGTGCTCTCGTCTACACCCTGGACCTGCTCATCCCCATCGGCGGTCTCGGCCAGCGCAACGCCTGGTACTGGACCGGAGGGGCCCCCGCGTGGCTGGCCTACGCCCTGATCGCGGCAGGGTGGGTCCTTACGACGGCCGTCGTCGCGGGCGTGACGCGCACGCTGAACAAGACCTGACCCGCGCCCCCGTCCGGACGCGCGTCTCCCGACGGCCGTCGGCGGGGGTTGGCCGCAGGGCTCCGGTGGTCCTCCCCGGGGCGGCCGGGCCGTCTTGACTCTCAGTCCTCCAGTTCCCGGTGTTCCCGCTTCTCCAGGCGGTCCCGGTCCCGGTCCCCCTTCTTCCCCTTCTCCCGCTTCTCCTCCAGCTCGCGCTGCTTCCGCTCGGCCTTGAGCCGGCGGCGCTCCTCCCTGGGCAGCTTCCGCTCCGTGCCGACCCCGCCCCAGAAGGCGAAGCCGGTGACCACGACCTTCGGCGCACCCGGATCGCCCTCGTCCACCTTGCTCTGGTCGAAGCCGCCCATCAGACCGAAGCCGCGGACGTCCAGGCCCATCCCGGGCGGCACCACCACGTTCACCCCGCCCATGACGGCGAAGCAGCGGATCACGATCTCGCGGTCCTCGAACCGCGCCTCGCGCAGATCGATCTCCCCGCCGCCCATCACCGTCACGGCCGTGAACCGGCGCGGCGCCACCCAGCGGCCCCGGCGCTGGAAGCCGCCCAGGATGCCGACCGCCCACTTCGAGCTGGGCGTGCCGCCGATCCGGGACGGCCAGGAGACCTCGCCGGCGGCTCCGGCGGCGGCCGGCTCCCCCGGTGCGCGCACCACCGGCAGGCCCGCCGCACCGCCCACCGGGAGATCACGGGTCAGCGGCTCCAACTCGGCGTAGGTGCGCGCCCGGTAGGCCGCGTCGAGCCGCTCGTCGAACTCCTCCATCGTCAGGCGCCCTTCGGCGACGGCCTCGCGGAGCACCTCGGCGACGCGTTCACGGTCGGCGTCGGAGGCCCGCAGTTCAGGAGGTTCACTCATCATGGGCCTCAGCCTAGGCAATTCCCGTCCCCGCACGGACCGTTCCCGGCCGGGAAAGCCCGGAACGCACCGGAAGGCCCGGAAGACCGTCCATGCGTGCAGCGCGTCCGCGCACCGTGCGGGACGGGCCTCCCCGCGCGGGCGGCGGCTCAGAAGGCCGCCCGCTCCGCGTACATCCGGGCGATGACGTCCTCGATCGCGGGCTCCCGCACCGACAGGTCCACCAGCGGATGCTCCGCGGCCACCGCCGCCACCACCGGCGCGGCACTCCCGCCCGCCGGGAACGCCAGCCACTGCCGCGGGCCCTCCGTCCGCACCACCCGCACCCCCGGCAGCCCCGCGCCGGACAGGTCGATCGGCGGCAGCTCCCGCTCCAGGTCCACGACGAGGACGCGCTCACTGCCGCCCGCCGCGTGCAGCCCGTCCAGATCGCCGTCGAACACCACCCGGCCGTGGTCGATCACCACCACCCGGCGGCACAACTGCTCGATATCGGTGAGGTCGTGGGTCGTGAGGAGCACGGTGGTGCCGCGCTCGGCGTTGACGTCGGCGAGAAACCGCCGGACCTTCGCCTTGCTCAGGACGTCGAGGCCGATGGTCGGCTCGTCCAGATACAGCACCTCGGGATCGTGCAGCAGGGCCGCCGCGATGTCCCCGCGCATTCGCTGGCCCAGCGAGAGCTGCCGCACCGGGACGTCCAACAACGCTCCCAGATCGAGCAGTTCGACACAGCGGTCGAGGTTCTCCCGGAAGCGGCCGTCCGGGATCCGGTACAGCCGGCGGGCCAGCGCGTACGAGTCGCGCAGCGGCAGATCCCACCAGAGCGTGGTGCGCTGCCCGAACACCACCCCGATCCGGTGCGCCAGCCGCATCCGCTCCCGCGACGGATCGACGCCCGCGACCCGCACCCGGCCGGCGCTGGGCACCAGGATGCCGGTGAGCATCTTGACGGTGGTGGACTTCCCCGCGCCGTTGGGACCGATGTAGCCGACCATCTCGCCCCGCCGCACCCGGAACGAGATGCCGTCCACCGCCCGCACCTCGCGCCGCTCACGGCGCAGCCGCCCCACCCGGCGCCGGACCCGGAACACCTTCTCCGCACCGTCCAGTTCGATGAGCGGAGGTCCGCCGCCGGCCGCGCCGCCCGGACCGGCCCCGCCGTTCACGCCGTCCCCGCCGCTGCCACCGTGCCTCCCGCTGCCGCCGTGCCTCCCGCTCCCGCCGCTCCCGCCGCTCCCGCCGTCCATCCTCCGCCTCTCAGCTCCCCGCACTCCGGTACGAACCCAGCCCCGCCCGCCACACCAGCCCGGCGGGCACCCAGCACACCACCGCCACCAGCGGCGACAGGAAATCGACCCAGCCCGGCAGGCCCAGCGGATCGTCGCGGCCCAGGACGAACAGCACCGGCAGCCAGTTCACGAAGGCCAGCGGCACCACGAAAACCGTCCCGGCCACCAGCTCCCGCGCGAACACCGTCGGCGGGTACTTGAGCAGCGTCGTACCGCCGTAGGTGAAGGAGTTCTGCACCTCCGCGGCGTCCTGCGCCCAGAACTGGAAGGAACCGCCCGCGACGAGCAGCGCGCCGAAGATCGCCGCGCCGCTCACCACCGTCACCGGCACCATCAGCACCTTCAGCGGCGTCCACTCCGCCTCCAGGACGGCCAGCGACCAGCCCAGCACCAGCAGCCCCTGCGCGAGCCGGCCGATCCGGCGCAGCTTGAAGCCGTCCGCCGCCACCTGCGCCAGCAGCGGCACCGGGCGCACCAGCATCGCGTCCAGACTGCCGCGCCGGACCCGGGCGCCGAGTCCGTCCATGCCGCCCAGCAGCAGATGCGCCAGGCCGAAGGCGGTGGCCGACGTCCCGTACAGCAGGGCGACCTCCCGGAAGCCGAAGCCCCCGAGGGCCTCCACATGGGAGAACATCAGCAGGATCGCGACGAAGTCGAGCGCGGTCGTGGCGAAGTTGCCCAGCGCCGTCAGCAGGAACGACGTCCGGTACACCATCGTCGAGCGCACCCACATGGCGGTGATCAGGACATAGGCGCGCAGCCCCGCCGCCGCCCGGTGCGGGACACCGGCCTCCGCCCCTCGCCGCGTCCGCCTCCGCGCTCGCGGAGCCTTCCTGCTCTCCCGGTCCCCCCGGTCTCCCCGGTCCCCCCGGTCCGGACCGGCCGGACCGGCCGCCACGGGGCCGGGCGGCCCGGCCGTCCGCGGACGCGTGTCAGCCACCCTGGACCACCACCCTCCGCACCGCGACCGACTGCAGCACCCGCCCAGCCGCGAGCAGCGCCAGCGCCCACCCGGCCTGGAACCCGTACGCCCCGGCCAGCTCCCAGCCCCCGTACTTCCCGAGGAAGACATCCGCGGGGACCTGGAGCATCGACGCCCACGGCAGCATCCGCGCCACCTCCCCCAGCACCCCGGGAAAGACCGTCAGCGGCAGCAGCTGCCCGGAGAAGAACATCGCCACCAGCGCCGAGAGCTGGACGACGCCCTGCCCGTCGAGCAGCCAGAACGCCGACAGCACCACCAGGAAGCGGATCGCATAGCTCACCACCACGCCCAGCACCACCGACAGCAGGAACGCCGCCCGCAGCAGCGGCCCGCCGGGGAACGCCAGATCGAATACCACCCCGCCCACCAGCAACGGCGCCACCCCCCTCCCCAGCAGATGGAACGCCGCCCGGCCGAGATCGTGCGCCAGCCACCACAGCTGGAGATCGGCGGGACGGAAGAGATCGACGGCGATGTCGCCGCTGCGGATGCGCTCGATCAGCTCGTCCTGGAAGCCGCCGCCCATCGTGGCCATCGCCATCAGCAGCGCCTGGCCCACCCAGACATAGGTCAGCGCCTGCGACAGACCGTAGCCGCCGAGCCCGTCCCGCTGCTCCCACAGGGCCGTGTAGGTGAAGGTGAGGATGAAGCCGAAGACCGTGTTGGTGAAGACACCCGCCGCCGTGGCCATCCGGTACGTCGTATGGCGCCGGAAGACGCCCGCCGCCACCGCCCCGTACAGCCGCGGCCCGCCGCCGTGCCCGCCGCCGTGCCCGCCGCCACGCCGCACTCCCCCGCCGCCGCGCACCGCGCCCCCGCTCGTCACCCCGCCGCAACCGACCACTAGCCGGGCCCCGTCGGGCCCCGTCGGCCGCCGCCGGACGGCGCCGAAATCGCCCCAAATGGATGAGCCTAGCGCGGCGAGTGCGACGGGCGTGCATGTTTTTCCGCCATCCGGTCAGCCGTAAGGGTGGCCCGGGAGGGCCTTCGGTGTGTCCCGGCAGTGCTGCCGGACACCCCGGCCCCAGCACGCGGAAATGATGACGCGACAGTCCGCCTCGTGGCGCAGGCCCGCTGATCAGCCCGCCCGACAGTGATCGCCGCCGTACAACCTTCGGTGGCGGCCGAGGAGTCCCCAGACATATGAGCGACGAGCCGCAGCACCAGAAGCCGCCTTCCCCGGGACCGGAGCCGGAGCGGGAACCGGGGAACGGGCCGGAGCCGGGGCCGGGGCCGGGGCCGGAGACACGACCGGAACCGGCGCCCACCGAGCCGGTGGCCGCACCGGGAGCGGGCGGCGACGACGGGCGGAGCACCGGGGACGCCGGGCACGAGGACGCGGACAGGGCCGCGCACGGAACCGGAGAGGGACAGGGAGCCGGTACCGCTGCCGCCGAGGCCGGTACCGCTGCCGCCGGAGCCGGGGCCTCCGGTGCCGGTACGGGAGCCGGCGCCGCCCGCCGCGCGCAGCGCACCGGCTTCCGCCGCTACCTGCCCACCTGGCGGATGGTGCTGGGCGGCGTCCTGCTGACCGTCCTCCTCCTCAGCGGCGGCTTCGCCACCGCCTACCTGCTCGTCGGCATCCCGGCCGCCAACGAGCACGCCGTCCGGCAGGGCAACGTCTACCTGTACTCCGACGGCACCCAGCTCGCCACCGACGGCGACGTCAACCGCCAGAACGTCAAGCTGGACCGGGTGCCCGAACACGTCCGGCAGGCCGTCCTCTCCGCCGAGGACCGCGACTTCTACACCGAGTCGGCCGTCGACCCGCAGGCCATGCTGCGCGGGGCCTGGAACACCGCCACCGGCAAGGGCAAGCAGTCCGGCTCGACGATCACCCAGCAGTACGTGAAGAACTACTACCTGGCCCAGGACCAGACCCTCACCCGCAAGGCCAAGGAATTCATCATCGCCATCAAGCTCGACCGCGAGACGAGCAAGGACGAGATCCTCGAGGGCTACCTCAACACCAGCTACTTCGGCCGCCGCGCCTACGGCATCCAGGCCGCCGCGCACGCCTACTACCGCAAGAACGCCGAGGACCTGACCACCGCCGAGGGCGCCTACCTCGCCGCGCTGCTCAACGCCCCCGGCTACTACGACATCGCCACCCACCCGGAGAACAAGGCCCGCGCCCTCGCCCGCTGGAACTACGTCCTGGACGGCATGGTCGACGAGGGCTGGCTCAGCCGCTCCGAGCGCTCCCGCATGGAGTTCCCCACCCCCGCCGAGGGGCGGCCCTCCTCCGGGATGAGCGGCCAGCGCGGCTACCTCGTCGAGGCCGTCAAGCAGTACCTCTCCGCCCACGGCATCATCGGCGAGGACGCCCTCGAAGCGGGCGGCCACCGCATCACCACCACCATCGACCGGAAGCGGCAGGACGCCTTCGTCGAAGCCGTCGACGAACAGCTGATGTCCAAGCTCGACAAGAAGGAGCGCGAGGTCGACCGCTATGTGCGGGCCGGCGGCGCCTCCATCGACCCGAAGACGGGCAACGTCGTCGCGATGTACGGCGGCATCGACTACACCGAGCAGTACGTCAACAACGCCACCCGGCGCGACTACCAGGTCGGCTCCACCTTCAAGCCCTTCGTCCTCGCCGCCGCCGTCGACAAGGGCTCCAAAACCCTCGACGGCCGCCCCATCACACCGAACGCCCGCTACGACGGCACCAGCGGCCGCGCCGTACAGGCCCGGTCCGGGGCGACCGACTACAAGCCGGAGAACGAGGACGAGCGGAGCTACGGGCGGCTGACGGTCGCCGAGGCCACCGACAAGTCCGTCAACGCCGTCTACGCGCAGATGGCCCAGGACGTCGGCCCCGCGACCGTCCGCCGCACCGCCGTCGGCCTCGGGCTGCCCGAGGACACCCCGGACCTCACCCCCGACCCCTCCGTGGCCCTCGGCGTCGCCACCGCCAGCGTCCTCGACATGACCGAGGCGTACGCCACCCTCGCCAACCACGGCGAACACCGCGAACCCGTCCTCGTCACCAAGATCACCAAGGGCGATCGGGAACTCGACCTGCCGCGGAAGGAGACGGAGCGGGCCGTCAGCCGCGAGGCCGCCGACACCACCACCTCCGTCCTCAAGGGCGTCGTCGAGAAGGGAACCGGCACCGCCGCCTCCTCCGCCGGCCGCCCCGCCGCCGGCAAGACCGGCACCGCCGAGGAGGACCGCGCGGCCTGGTTCGCCGGCTACACCCCCGACCTCGCCACCGTCGTCGCGGTGATGGGCCAGGACTCCGAGACCGGCGAGCAGAAAAAGCTCTACGGAGCCACCGGGCTGGCCCGGATCAACGGCGGCGGCTACCCCGCCCAGATCTGGGGCCAGTACACCGCCGCCGCCCTCAAGGGCAGCCCGGCGAAGAAATTCGACCTCAAGCCGATGGAGGGCGCGAACGACCCCGACCCGGGCGCACCGGGCGACGCGTTCGAAGAGGCCGGGGAGGCCGAGGGCCCCTGGGAGGACACCGACGAGACCGGCGCCGCCGAGAACCCCGGGGAGACCGGGGAGACCGGCGGGACGGACGGCCCCGAGACCTCCGCACCGCCCACCGCCTCCGAACCCCCGCCCACCGACGACGGCAAGGGCAGCGGCGGCGACACCGGCGGCACGGACGGAGGTACCGACGGGGGCACCGACAGCGGAGGCAGCACCGGCGGTGACACCGGCGGAACCGGCGGAGACACCGGCGGCACGGACAGTACCGGCGGAACGGACGGCGGCACCGACGGCGGGGGCGGCACGGACACGGCGGGCGCGGACACGGCGAGCACGACCACCTGACGGGCCGCCGGGCCGGGGATCCGTCCGACGACGGGCCGGGGACGGCCGGGAGCCGTCCCCGTCCCCGGGCCCGGGGAGGGCCCGGCGGATCGGAGACGCGGATCGGAGACGCGGATCAGAGATAGAGCCCCGTGGAATCCTCCGCGCCCTCCAGGCGCTCGGCCGCCACCGCGTGCAGATCCCGCTCCCGCATCAGGACGTACGCCACCCCGCGGACCTCAACCTCGGCCCGGTCCTCCGGGTCGTAGAGCACCCGGTCACCCGGCTCCACCGTCCGGACGTTCTGCCCCACCGCCACCACCTCGGCCCAGGCCAGACGGCGGCCGACCGCGGCGGTCGCGGGGATGACGATGCCGCCCGTGGAGCGCCGCTCGCCCTCCGCGATGTCCGTGCGGACGAGCACGCGGTCGTGCAGCATGCGGATGGGCAACTTGTCATCGTGCGTAACGTTCTGGCTCACGCCATGACGGTACCTGCCCCCGCGCCCCCGGAACGCCACGGGCCCGGCATCACCGGACCCGCGCAGGGCGGGCCGGGAAGGCGGGCCGGCCACGCTCCGACGGCGACCGGCGGGCGGCCCGACGGCGACCGGCGGGGCGCTCCGACGGCGACCGGCCCCGGGCCTGCCCGGTCCCGTCCACGGCGGGGGGTGGGGCTGGGGCACGGCGGCGGGTCCGTCCGTCACGGCAGCGAGAGACGGCCGCCACGGCGGGCGGCGGCCCGGGCCACCGGGAGGACGACCGGACGGCGGGGCCCCGTCCCGGCTCAGCTCCGGCTCAGCTCCGCCGTCCCCGCCCCCGTCCCCGTCCCCCGGAGCGCCCGCCGGCGCCACCGCGCCGGGACGAGACCGTCACCAGCAGGCCCACCACCGCCACCGCGGCCACCGCCGCCGGAACGATCCGCTCCAGCCGCGGCTCGCCCTTCTCCGAAACGAAGGCGCCGCGTACGTCGTTGAGCGCACGGTTCACCGCCACATAGGCCCGCCCCGCCGTACGGTCCACGGCCGACACGGCCCTCACCTTCGCGTCCCCGACGATCGTCTTCGGGTGCACCCGCACCGCGATCTCGTCGAGCGTCACGGCGAGCTCCTGGCGCCTGCGGGCGATATCCGCCTCGATCTGCGCCGGGGTCCTGGCTTCCGACACCGCGCTGCCTCCGTCGTCCTGAATTGATCGGTGTTTCCGTCCGTGCTGGTCGTCCGCGATGGACAGTCTGTCAGCTCCTGCCCAGCGTTGCCCCCCGGCACCCCAGCCGATCCGTCGTACCGCCCGGTTAATCTCGGGGAGAGCCCTCCGGCCGCCGGGGCACTCCGGGCCCCGGAGCCGTCCGGCCGTCCGGCCTGTCACCACCGAGGAGAACCATGAGCGAGCGACTGCAGCCCGGCGACACCGCCCCCGCCTTCACCCTGCCCGACGCGGACGGCAAGCCGGTGTCCCTCGCCGACCACGCCGGCCGCAAGGTCATCGTCTACTTCTACCCGGCGGCCCTCACCCCCGGCTGCACCAAGCAGGCCTGCGACTTCACCGACAATCTGGAACTGCTGGCCGGCGCCGGCTACGAGGTCATCGGCGTCTCCCCGGACAAGCCGGAGAAGCTCGCCAAGTTCCGCGACAAGGAGAACCTGCGGGTCACCCTCGTCGGCGACCCGGAGAAGTCGGTCCTGGAGGCGTACGGCGCCTTCGGCGAGAAGAAGCTGTACGGGAAGACGGTGACCGGCGTCATCCGCTCCACGGTCGTGGTGGACGAGAACGGCACGGTGGAGCGCGCCCTCTACAACGTCAAGGCCACGGGCCACGTCGCCAAGCTCCTCAAGGACCTGTCCGTCCAGCCGGGGGTCTGATCCTTCCCCGCCCTGTAGGCGGCACCGGTCTCGGCAACGTCCGGGGCCGTCGGACACGATCGATGGCCCCGGACGGCGTAACCCCGCCACGCCCCTCTCGTTGATGAGTTCGAGACCGCAGCGAGCACTCGATTCTCAACCGGGGGGGTTTGCCATGCCGCCGAGTCCCTACACACGCGACCGACTGCTTGAAGCCGTGAGGTCCTCCCGCACCCTCAGCCAGGCTCTTGTGAAGCTCGGTGTGGACCCGAAAAGCGGCAGTCGGCGCTACCTCAGCGCCCGGATGAGAGCCCTGGGAGTCGACACCTCTCACTTCGAGCGTGAGGGTGCACGCTGGACCAGAGAGATCCTCGAACCGGCGGTGGCGGCCTCTACGAGCATGAACGAAGTCCTGCGCCGCCTCGGCCTGGGCATCGTCGGCGGGCACCACACCCACATCAGCAACCGGGTCCGGGCACTGGGCATCGACACGTCCCACTTCACGGCACGCACCTCCGGCAACCGGGAACACCGCCGTCGTACGCCCGAGGAGGTTCTGGTCGAGCAGAATCCCGAAAGTGCCCGGCGCGTACACGGTGACCGGCTCAGACAGTGCATGCTCGACGCCGGTGTTGCCCACCTCTGTGCCCTCTGCGGAATGGCGCCAATGTGGCGAGGACGGCGTCTGCCGCTCGAAGTGGACCACATCGACGGCAGGTGGTGGAACAACCGGCTGCAGAATCTGCGGCTGCTCTGTCCCAACTGTCACGCGACAACGGATACCTACCGGGGCCGTAACAAGGGGCCTCGGGGCACGCGCGACCGGCACCGTTCCACGGAGACGGCGTCGTGAGTGGTTCCCGGCGCTACACGAAGGACCTTCTGACAGCTGCGGCGGAATCCTGCTCGGACATCGGCGAAGTGATGGTTTTCGTCGGCGCAAAGCCATATGACGGCCTCGAACGGCACTTGTTTCGCCGCTTCGCCCACTTCGGGATCGATGTATCCCATATGCGCCGCCGTCCCGGGCCGGCCGAGCAGGCACCCGGCAAGGACGTTCTGCGGCAGGCCATTGAGAAGTCCGTCTCCATCGCCGGTGCGCTGCGGTTGCTCGGCATCCCGGATCACGAGCGGACGCGCCGACGTCTTCACCAGTGGGCGGCGGAAGCCGGGATCAGCACATCTCATTTCCTTGGACAGGCCCACCAGCGCGGCCGACCCGGTCCCGTGCCGAAGAGGAAACCGGAAGAGATTTTGGTCAAGCGCAGTGGAGGGCACCGGACCAGGACGGCTCTGCTGAGGCGGGCCCTGCTGGCCATTGGCGTGGCCGAGCGATGCGCGGAGTGCGGAACCGGGGCCCGGTGGCAAGGGAAGCCGATGACGCTGGAGATCGACCACATCAACGGCGACCGGACCGATGACCGTCCGGGCAATCTGAGGCTGCTCTGCCCCAACTGTCATGCGGTAACGAGCACATGGTGCCGTGGAGGCCGGGCCGGAGCTGACGTCGTACGGCTGTGACAGTTCTTGTCGCCATGACCGAGCAGGTTGCGGGCCGCTACGATGGTCACAGTCGGCGGCCGTGGCTAAATAGGTAGAAGCGCAGCGCTTAGGACGCTGTGGGAGAAATCCCGTGTGGGTTCGAGTCCCACCGGCCGCACCGGAGATGCCGGGCCGGTCACGTCGAGTCATCGAGTGGCCGTGCCCGGCATTCGCGCTGCTCGGAGCCGCCTCAGCCCAGTAGTTCGCGTACCAGCGGGGCCAGGGCGCGGAAGGCCTTGCCGCGGTGGCTGATGGCGTTCTTCTGTTCCGGGGTGAGTTCGGCGCAGGTACGGGTCTCCCCGTCCGGCTGGAGGACGGGGTCGTAGCCGAAGCCGCCGGTGCCGGCCGGGGTGTGGCGGAGGGTGCCCGTGAGGCGGCCCTCGACGACGCGTTCGGTGCCGTCGGGCAGGGCCAGCGCGGCCGCGCAGGCGAAGTGGGCGCCGCGGTGTTCGTCGGTGATGTCGGCGAGTTGGGCCAGCAGGAGATCGAGGTTGGCCTGGTCGTCGCCGTGCCGGCCGGCCCAGCGGGCGGAGAAGATGCCCGGGGCTCCGCCGAGGACGTCGACGCAGAGGCCGGAGTCGTCGGCGACCGCGGGGTGGCCGGTGGCCCGGGCGAGGGCGTGCGCCTTGAGGAGGGCGTTCTCGGCGAAGGTGACGCCGGTCTCCTTGACGTCCGGGATCTCGGGGTAGGCGTCGGCGCCGACGAGTTCGACGTCTTCGGCGCCGAGGCCCGCGTCGGCCAGGATGGCGCGCAGTTCGGTCACTTTGTGGGTGTTGCGGGTGGCGAGGATCAGGCGCTTCATGGGGAGCGATTATTCCGCCCCGCGCCCGCGCCGGTCCGGCCGGGCGCGATACCGGCCCGCCGTGGCGCCGCCGGGGGTGCTTCGCCGCGGGTCCCGCCCCCGGCGGGCGGCCGGGCTCGGCGGGCGGCCGGGGCCGGGCCGTGCCCGGGGCGGGGCGAGGCAGGGCCGGGTGCGGCGCGCCGGGCCTGATGGGGCGCGCCGCTTCCGTTCGGGCCGGGTCGGCGCCGTCGGTGGAGGACGGGCTGCCGGTGCGGCTTCGCGTCAGCCCGGGGAGCAGACCTGGGTGATCTCGCCCGCGGCGTCCGTGATGGGGGTGAGGTCCGGCGTGCGGTTGTCCTTGATGGCGTCGCGGGCTTCCTGGACCGCCGTGTCGAGCTTGTCAACGGCCTTGCTGAGGTCGGCGTCGTCGGTCTCCTTGCCGAGGGTGTCGACGTTCCGCTCGATGCGGTCGAGGGCGTCGATGGACTCGGCCGGGTTCTCGGCGGCGTCGGTGGCGGCCCGCTGGAGGTCGGAGACGGCCTCGGTGATCGTGGCGGCGGTCCGGGCGCAGTCGAAGGCCTTCTCGACGGCACCGCACCCGGTCAGGAGCGGTACGGCGAGCGCCGCGGCGGCGAGAGCGGTGACGGCGGTGGTGGTACGGCGGCGCGGTGCCATGGACGGCGGTCCTCCCCTGGTGCGGGTGGGCGGACGGGGGCCCGTACGCCCGTACGTACCCGTATTAACGCATGTCCGGGCGGCGGAGTTGCCCCCGGTGCCGTTCCCCGCCCGGATCCGGCCGGGGAAAGGCCGGGGAAAGGCCGGGGAACGGCCGGTGGGCGTGGCCGGTGCGTACGGGCCGGCTCTGCCGTCCTCGGTACGGGCGCGGCCGGCCCGTCGCATCACGGGGCCGGGACGGCGCGGCACGGTTCAGCCCGGGGCGCGGTTCAGCCCGGCGGGCACGCTTCGGTCGGGCCCGGGCCGGACGTGTGCCCGGCACGCACCGCCCGCTCGCGGCACCGCCCGCTCCCGGCACCGCCCGCTCGCGGCACCGCTCGCTCCCGGCGCCGCCCGCCCGCGCCGCGCGCCCCCGCCGCAGCGGGTCAGGCCGTGGAGTCGAGTGCTGCGCGTTGGACGGCGCCCAGTTCGGTGCAGCCGGTGACGGCGAGGTCGAGGAGGCCGTCGAGTTCCTCGCGGGCGAAGGGCTGGCCCTCGGCGGTGCCCTGGACCTCGACGAAGCGGCCGTCGCCGGTGCAGACGACGTTCATGTCCGTCTCGGCGGTGACGTCTTCCTCGTAGCAGAGGTCGAGGAGCGGTACGCCGCCGACGATGCCGACGCTGACGGCCGCGACGGAACCGGTGAGCGGCTTGCGGCCGGGTTTGATCAGCTTCTTGCCCTGGGCCCAGCCGATGGCGTCGGCGAGGGCGACGTAGGCGCCGGTGATGGCGGCGGTGCGGGTGCCGCCGTCGGCCTGGAGGACGTCGCAGTCGAGGACGACGGTGTTCTCGCCGAGTGCCTTGTAGTCGATGACGGCGCGGAGCGAGCGGCCGATGAGGCGGGAGATCTCGTGGGTGCGGCCGCCGATCCGGCCGCGGACGGCCTCGCGGTCGCCGCGGGTGTTGGTGGAGCGGGGCAGCATGGAGTACTCGGCGGTGACCCAGCCCTCGCCGCTGCCCTTGCGCCAGCGCGGCACGCCTTCGGTGAAGCTGGCGGTGCAGAACACCTTGGTGTCGCCGAAGGCGATGAGGACGGAGCCCTCGGCGTGCTTGCTCCAGCCGCGTTCGATCGTGACGGGGCGGAGTTGGCCGGGGGCGCGGCCGTCGATGCGGACTCCATCGTTGAGAAGCATGCCCCGACCCTATCGGCTGTGCGGGAGACGCCGTTCCGGTTCGTTTCGTCCGCGGGAGTCCGCGGGAGTCCGCGGTGGGCCCGGGGATGGCGGGGCGGTCGTGGGACGGGTCCGGGGCGGGCCCCGGTGCCCGGCCGTCCGGGCCTCCGGGCAGGGGCGGGCCGGCCGGCCCCGGGAGCCACCGAGGGCTCCGGGCCGGCGCGGGGAGGCGGCGGGCAGCGGAACCCTCGGGAGTCCGGGGCCGGGTGGCCGGTGACGGACCGGGCCGCAGGGGAGCGGGGTGGCGCCCTGGGCCGGGACCGGGATCGGGAGCGGCTACATCATGTCTTCGATCTCGGCGGCGATGGGGTCGGCGTCGGTGCCGATGACGACCTGGACGGCGCTGCCCATCTTGACGACGCCGTGGGCGCCGGCGGCCTTGAGCGCGGCCTCGTCGACGAGGGAGGGGTCGGCCACCTCGGTGCGGAGTCGGGTGATGCAGCCCTCGACCTCCTCAATGTTGTCGAGCCCGCCGAGCCCGGCGACGATCTTCTCAGCCTTGCTGGCCATGTCCACTCCTGGTGTTCTCGGCACGCTGGTCTCAGCACGCTTCTCTCGGTACTGCGGCGGCCCGCCGACCGTTTCCTCACGCTAACGCACGTTTGGCCCACCTTCGCGGGCATCTGTCCGCCATCTGGCGAAGGATGGCGGACACCGGTGCCGCGCCCGGGGGGTGCGGTGGCGTCAGACGCACCCGGCGACTGGTCTACACCAGTATGCCGCGCTTGCCAACCCCTGGGTTGCGGACCGGTGCGAAGCGAGTGGATCGGGAGGACCGGATGAGTTCGGAGGCCACCACCGCCGGCAGGCGGCCGCAGAAATCCTGGACATCCGTACTCTTCCAGGGACTGCAGAAGATCGGGCGGAGTCTGCAACTTCCCATCGCCGTCCTGCCCGCGGCCGGCCTGCTGGTCAGCCTCGGCAATCTGATCGAGGCCTACGGCGGGGGCGACTTCTGGGGGAAGACCGCCCAGGTGCTGCTGGGGGGCGGCACCGCCATCCTGGACGGGGCGTTCGGGCTGCCGCTGCTGTTCTGCATCGGGGTGGCGATCGGCTTCGCGCGGAAGGCCGACGGCTCGACCGCGCTGGCCGCCGTCGTCGGTTTCCTCGTCTACCACAACGTCCTGGCGGCCTTCCCGGTCGAGGGGTCGGTCACCGAGGCGATGCCGGAGGGGGAGCCGCAGAACCCGGGGGTGCTCGGCGGCATCCTCATCGGTCTGCTCACCGCCGTGATGTGGCAGCGCTACCACCGCACCAAACTGGTCGACTGGCTGGGCTTCTTCAACGGCCGCCGGCTGGTGCCCATCATCATGGCGTTCCTCTGCACGATCCTGGGGGTGGGGTTCGGGCTGCTGTGGGAGCCGGTGGGCGACGGGCTGACGTGGGTGGCCCGGCAGTTGATCGGTATGGGCGAGTGGGGTGCGGGGATCTTCGGGGTCGCCAACCGGCTGCTGATCCCGATCGGTATGCATCAGTTCCTGAACACCTTCTTCTGGTTCCAGGCCGGGGAGTTCGAGGGCGCGGAGGGGGAGACGGTGCAGGGCGATCTGACCCGCTACTTCGCCGGGGACCCGGACGCGGGGCAGTTCATGTCCGGCTTCTTCCCGATCATGATGTTCGGTCTGCCGGCCGCCGCGCTGGCCATCGCGCACTGCGCCCGCCCGGAGCACCGCAAGGCGGTCACGGGCATGATGCTCTCGGTCGGTCTGACCTCTTTCGTCACGGGGGTGACCGAGCCGATCGAGTTCTCCTTCCTCTTCGTCGCGCCGGTGCTGTACGGCGTCCACGCACTGCTGACCGGGGTCTCGATGGCGGTCACCTGGGCGCTGGGGGTGCACGCCGGCTTCAGCTTCTCCGCGGGCCTGATCGACTACATCGTCAACTGGCATCTGGCGACCAAACCCTGGCTGATCATCCCGATCGGGCTGTGCTTCGCGGTGGTCTACTACGTGGTCTTCCGCTTCGCCATCACCAAGTTCGACCTGGCCACTCCGGGCCGGGAGCCGGAAGAGGTGGGAGAGGCCATGGACAAGGGGACCACGGCCCCGTAGCCCGGCGGCCGTTCCCCGCCTCACCCACGGGCCGTTCCCCGCCTCGCCCACGGGCCGTTCCCCGCCTTGCCCACGGGCGTTCCCCGCCTCGCCCGCCGGCCGTTCCGCGCCCCGTCTCCGCGGCCCCCCGCGCCGCCAACCCCCGGACGGCCGTCCCCACTTGCCCTTCCGCAGGCCCGAGCCCCGGTTCCCGTCGCTGGAACCGGGGCTTCCGTACGTATGCACAGTTGTGATGCCGAAGCTTTGGCCGGAGGCTTCCTCAGCGTTTCGGAGCGTGGTACAAGAGGTCTAAACCACTTGGTGTAGACCGCGCGGCGTGGTGTCCCGACGGGCCGGGGTCCCGGGTCCGCATCCGCTCCGGAAGGAACCCGATGAGTACGACGACTGACAACGCGGCTCCCGCGAAAAAGCGGGGCTCCGGCTTGTGGCAGGGCTTGCAGAAGGTCGGGCGCAGCCTCCAGCTGCCCATCGCCGTTCTGCCCGCCGCCGGCATCCTGCTCCGCCTCGGCCAGCCCGACGTCTTCGGTGCGGACGGCCTGGAGTGGGGCAAGGTCGCGGCCGTCTTCGCCACGGCCGGTGGCGCCATCTTCGACAATCTGCCGCTGCTGTTCTGCATCGGTGTGGCCATCGGCTTCGCCAGGAAGGCGGACGGCTCCACCGCGCTCGCGGCGCTCGTCGGCTTCCTCGTCTACAAGAACGTCCTGACCGCGTTCCCCGTCGCGGAGGCGCAGGTCAAGGAGGGCGCGGACGTCGCGGCGCAGTACCACAACCCGGGGGTGCTGGGCGGCATCGTGATGGGTCTGCTGGCCGCGGTGTTCTGGCAGCGCTACCACCGCACCAAGCTGGTCGACTGGCTCGGCTTCTTCAACGGCCGCCGGCTGGTGCCGATCATCATGGCCTTCGTCGGCACGCTGGTGGGTGTGGTGTTCGGGCTGGTGTGGGGTCCGATCGGGGACGGCATCCACGCGGTCGGCGAGTGGCTGACCGGGCTGGGCGCGCTGGGCGCGGGTCTCTTCGGTCTGGTCAACCGGGCGCTGATCCCGGTCGGTATGCATCAGTTCGTGAACACGGTGGCCTGGTTCGAGATCGGCTCGTTCAAGGACGGGGCCGACGCCGTCACCGGTGACCTCAACCGGTTCTTCGCCGGCGACCCGAGCGCCGGGCTCTTCATGACCGGCTTCTTCCCGATCATGATGTTCGGTCTGCCGGCCGCCGCGCTGGCCATCGCGCACTGCGCCCGCCCCGAACGCCGCAAGGCCGTGCTGGGCATGATGCTCTCGGTCGGCCTGACCTCGTTCGTGACCGGCATCACCGAGCCGATCGAGTTCTCCTTCATGTTCATCGCGCCGCTGCTCTACGCGCTGCACGCGGTGCTGACGGCGATATCCATGGCGGTCACCTGGGCCCTCGGCGTACACCACGGGTTCACGTTCTCCGCCGGCTTCATCGACTACACGCTGAACTGGCATCTGGCGACGAAGCCGTGGCTGATCATCCCGGTCGGCCTGGTGTTCGCGGTGGTCTACTACGTGGTCTTCCGCTTCGTCATCACCAAGTTCAACCTGCCCACCCCGGGCCGGGAACCGGAGGAGGAGGTCGAGGACCTCACCAAGGCCTGACCTCACGGAAGGCCTCACGGAAGGCCTCACGGGAACGAGAAGCGCGGCCGTGCCGGACACCCCGGCACGGCCGCCGCCGTTTCCGCGGCGGGGCGGAACGGCTTCCGCGGCGGAGGGAACGGCTCGGCAGGAGGGGAAACGGGACCCGGGTGGGACCATGGAACCCGGATCCCGTTACCGCTCCCGCCGAGCGTTCCCGCGCCGGCTACAGCTCGTAGACGGCGCCCGGGCGGGCGAGTTCGACGGGGCCGTCGAAGACCTCGCGTGCGTCCCGGAGGTTCACGGAGGCGTCCGTCCACGGCGGGATGTGGGTCAGCACCAGCCGCCCCACCCGGGACCGCTGCGCCTGCTCCCCGGCCTCCCGGCCGTTGAGGTGCAGCTCCGGCAGATCCTCCTTGCCGTGGGTGAAGGACGCCTCGCAGAGGAAGAGGTCGGCGCCCTCGGAGAGGCCCGTCAGCGCCTCGCAGGGGCCGGTGTCGCCGGAGTACGTCAGCACCCGGCCGCCGTGCTCGATGCGGAAGCCGTAGGCCTCCACGGGGTGGCTCACCTCGTCGGTGTGGACGGTGAACGGGCCGATCTCGAAGGTGCCGGGCTTGAGCGTGCGGAAGTCGAAGACCTCACTCATCGACTTCTCGGAGGGCACGTCGTCATAGGCGGCGGAGAGCCGCTGCTCCGTGCCCTCGGGCCCGTAGACCGGGATGGCGGCGGGCCGGCCGCCCTCGTACCGGTAGTAGCGGGCCACGAAATAGCCGCACATGTCGATGCAGTGGTCGGCGTGGAGGTGGCTCAGTATCACGGCGTCGAGGTCGTAGAGACCGCAGTGGCGCTGCAGCTCGCCCAGGGCGCCGTTGCCCATGTCGAGGAGCAGCCGGAAGCCGTCGGCTTCGACGAGGTAGCTCGAGCAGGCCGAGTCCGCGGAGGGAAACGACCCGGAGCAGCCGACGACGGTGAGCTTCATGAAGCGGGAACCTCCGAGGGCTTCAGTCCCCCGGCTGGTCTCGGCGCGGGGGAGGATCCGGGGGCCGTACGGTTTGTCGAGCGTAAGGCGCGAAAGGGCTGGTCGCCCCTCTGTGGCGGGCTGTTGTGGGGGAACTCACCCGGCGCTTCACCGGTACGGGGGTGAAACCGGCGGAGGGTTCGGTTCCGGGGGCGCGGACCGAACGTCCTGTTCGCGGTGCGGGCGCGGTGGGGACGTACGGTCGGGAAGCGGCCGGTTCGGGAAAGGTGTGGTCATGGACACATGGGTGTGGGCGGCGCTGGCCGTGGTGGTGGTGCTGGCGCTGGTGGCGTCGGTGGTGGACGGCTGGGGCCGGGGCGCGCCGCCGGGACGTGCCCGCCGCCGGCCCGGGGGGCGGCTCCGGCCGCCGGGGCGGCCCGGGGAGCGGCCGCGGCCCGGGCCCCGTACCCGTACCCGTCCGGGCGTCCGCCCGGGGAAGCGGCCCGCCGGGGCGTCGCCGGTGCCCCGGGCGCGGGAGATCTGGTGGGCGGACGTGCCGTACGAGGACGGTCCGGGGTCAAAGGACCGGCCCTGTCTGGTGCTGTCGGTGCGCGGGGGTTCGGCCCGGGTCGTGAAGATCACCAGCCGGGACCAGGGGGCGCGGCCGGGGGTCGTGGAGCTGCCGCCGGGCTCGGTCGGTGACCGGGCGGGCCGGAGGAGCTATCTGACGACGGACGAGCTGCGGGACGTGCCGCTGGCGGAGTTCCGGCGCCGGGTCGGCGAGGTGGACCGTTCGGTGTGGAGCCGGGTCCGGCATCTCGCGGGGTGACGGGGGCGGCCCCCCGCGCGCGGTGCGCGGGAGGCCGGCCGGGTCCGGTCAGGCCCAGAGCTGGCCCTGGAGGGCCTCGACGGCTTCTTCCGTGGTCGCGGCGGTGTAGATGCCGGTCGAGAGGTACTTCCAGCCGCCGTCGGCGACGATGAAGACGATGTCGGCGGACTCGCCCTCCCGGACCGCCCTGCGGCCGACGCCGATGGCGGCGTGCAGCGCGGCGCCGGTGGAGATGCCCGCGAAGATGCCTTCCTCGCGCAGGAGTTGGCGGGTGCGGACGACCGCGTCCTCGGAGCCGACCGAGTAGCGGGTGGTGAGCACCGACTCGTCGTAGAGCTCGGGGACGAAGCCCTCGTCGAGGTTGCGCAGCCCGTAGACCAGGTCGTCGTAGCGCGGTTCGGCGGCGACGATCCTGACGTCGGGCTTCCGCTCGCGGAGGTAGCGGCCGGCGCCCATGAGGGTGCCGGTGGTGCCGAGGCCCGCGACGAAGTGCGTGATGGAGGGCAGGTCCTCGTAGATCTCCGGGCCGGTGCCGGCGTAGTGGGCACCGGTGTTGGAGGGGTTGCCGTACTGGTAGAGCATGACCCAGTCCGGGTTCTTCTCCGCGATCTCCTTGGCCATGCGGACCGCGGTGTTGGAGCCGCCCGCGGCCGGGGAGGGGATGATCTCCGCGCCCCACATGGCGAGCAGCTGGCGCCGTTCCTCGGAGGTGTTCTCGGGCATCACGCAGACGATGCGGTAGCCCTTGAGCCGGGCGGCCATGGCGAGCGAGATGCCGGTGTTGCCGGAGGTCGGCTCCAGGATGGTGCAGCCGGGGGTGAGCAGGCCGTCCTTCTCCGCCTGCTCGATCATGTGCAGAGCGGGGCGGTCCTTGATGGAGCCGGTGGGGTTGCGGTCCTCCAGCTTGGCCCAGATGCGGACGTCGTCGGACGGCGAGAGCCGCGGCAGCCGCACCAGGGGGGTGTGGCCGACCGCGGCGAGCGGACTGTCGTACCGCATCAGCGGGTCCGCTTCAGGCGGTGCGTCCGGCCGGCGCGGTCCTGCCCGGCGTGCGCCGAGCCGCCCGCGACGGCGGGGAGGATGGTGACGCTGTCGCCGTCGCTGAGCTTGGTGTTGATGCCGTCGAGGAAGCGGACGTCCTCGTCGTTCAGGTACACATTGACGAACCGGCGCAGGTTGCCGTCGTCGACCAGGCGCTCGCGGATGCCGGTGTGCCGTGCTTCGAGGTCGGTGAAGAGCTCCTCGATGGTGGCGCCGTTGCCCTCGACCGACTTCTGGCCGTCGGTGTAGGTGCGGAGGATGGTCGGGATGCGGACCTGGATGGACATGGGCAGGGTGCTCCTGTCGGGGAGGGGTCGGGGTGCGCGCGGCGGGACGAGGGCGGGGCGGGTCCCGGGCCGGTTCGCGGACGGGGACCGTGCCGGGGCGTGGTGGTGGGGCCCCGGAGGCTCAGCGGGGACAGATCGCGCTGGCGAGGCGGCACAGATCGACGTGCAGCCGCGCCACGAGCAGCGGGCCCGGGGTCTTGTCGCTCACGCCGTGGACAACCATGAGGGCATCGTATCGATTCCCCGTCCGAGTGCCGGATACGCGTCTCGCAGCGTGGACGGTGCGCTGGACGCCGGGGCCGCCGGCGGGGCTCAGTACGCGGGGACGATCTTCACGTCCTCTTCGGTGATCTCGCCCTCGGTGATGCGGAACGACCGGAATTCCGCCGGGCCTTCGCCGTTGCCGCACTCGGCGGTGGAGACCAGGACGTAGTGCGCGCCGGGCTCGTTGGCGTAGCTGACGTCCGTGCGGGAGGGGTACGCCTCGGTCGCGGTGTGGGAGTGGTAGATGACCACCGGCTCCTCGTCGCGGTCGTCCATCTCCCGGTAGAGCTTGAGCAGGTCGGTCGAGTCGAACTCGTAGAACGTGGGAGAGCGGGCCGCGTTCAGCATGGGGATGAAGCGCTCGGGGCGGCCGGAGCCGACCGGGCCGGCGATCACACCGCACGCTTCGTCGGGGTGGTCGGCGCGTGCGTGGGCCACGATCCGGTCGTGGAGATCCTGGGTGATGGTCAGCATGCCTCCTAGGGTATGGCGGCACCCGGGGGCACCGGCAGGGAGGTGTCCTCCTGGTGAGACGGTGCCGGACCACGGAGTGGGACGGGTCCGGGGCGGGCCCCGGGACGGAGGGGCAGGAGCCGGGGGGCGGGGGTGTGCGGGCCCGGCGGGGTGATCCCGCTCACGGTGCGGACCCGGCGGTGCCGGACCGGGGGCGGAGCCCGGGCGCGGACGGGCGGGGACGGGGGCGGCCGGGGTCGGCCGGCGCCGGTCAGGGTGTGAGCGTCCCGATCAGGGATTCCTGGAGCCCGCCGAGCCAGAGGTAGGCCATCACCATCGGCTTGCGCGGGTCGCTGTCGGGCAGCCGGTACAGCTCCTGGTCGTCCTCGGTGACCTCCAGCCGGGCGCCGATGGCCAGCCGCAGGTCGTTGAGGGTGCCGAGCCACTGCCGGGTCTCGTCCGGGCCGATTTCGAGGAGGGCCTCGCCGTCCTCTGCGGCGGGCAGCCGGTCCAGGGCGCGGACGACACCGAGGGCGTCCTCGCGTTTGCGGGCCCGCAGGTCGTTCTCGGTGTAGCGGCGGAACTCGGCGGCGTACTCGCGGATCTTCTCCTCGTCGCCGCCGGGCTCGCGCTCCGGGTCCCCGTAGGCGTCGGGGAAGAGCCGGGCCAGGGCCGGGTCGGACGGGGGGTCGCTGGGGCCGTCGGCGAAGAGGGCGTCCAGCGGGTCGGCCCCGTCGGCGGGCTCGTCGCCCGGGCCGACGAGCTCCAGCAGCTGCACGGCGAGGCTGCGCAGGATGGAGACCTCGACCGGGTCGAGCGCGACGGCGGCCCCGCCGCCCGGTACGGCTTCGAACATGCCCGGCATCAGCGGTCCTGGCTCAGGGTGGCCCACAGGCCGTAGCCGTGCATGGCCTGCACGTCGCGCTCCATCTCCTCGCGGCTGCCGCTGGAGACGATGGCGCGGCCCTTGTGGTGTACATCGAGCATCAGTTTGCTCGCCTTGTCCTTCGAGTAGCCGAAGTACGCCTGGAAGACGTAGGTCACATAGCTCATGAGGTTGACCGGGTCGTTGTGCACGATCGTCACCCAGGGGACATCGGGCTCGGGCACCTCCGAGGGCGCTCCGCCGGTCTCCGTCTGCTCGATCTCGATGGGGGCGACACTCACAGGGTCCATGCTGCCATCCAGTGGCGTACATCGCACAAACGGACCGGTCCCAGAAATCGTCAAAGTGACGAGATGGGGTTAGCATCGCTGTCATGAACTCAGCAGACCTGGGGCTGCCGGTGGCCGTGCCGTCGACGGCGCTCTTCACCGACCACTACGAACTGACCATGCTGCAGGCCGCACTGCGGGCGGGCACCGCCGGCCGCCGCTCGGTCTTCGAGGTCTTCGCCCGCCGGCTCCCGGAGGGCCGCCGCTACGGGGTCGTCGCCGGCACCGGCCGGGTGCTCGACGCCGTGGAGAACTTCCGCTTCGAGCCCGAGATGCTCGGCTTCCTGCGGGAGCGGCGGGTGGTGGACGAGCCGACCCTGGAGTGGCTGGCCGGCTACCGCTTCCGCGGCGACATCAGCGGCTACCGCGAGGGCGACGTGTACTTCCCCGGCTCGCCCGTCCTCCGCGTCGAGGGCAGCTTCGCCGAGGCCGTGCTGCTGGAGACCGTCATCCTGTCGATCCTCAACCACGACTCGGCGGTGGCCGCCGCCGCGTCCCGGATGTCGGTGGCGGCCGGTTCCCGTCCGCTGCTGGAGATGGGCGCCCGGCGCACCCACGAGCTGGCGGCCGTGGCCGCGTCCCGCGCCGCGTACGCCGGCGGCTTCTCCGCCACCTCCGAACTGGCGGCCGGCTTCCGGTACGGCATCCCGACCGTGGGCACCAGCGCCCATGCGTTCACCCTGCTGCACGACAGCGAACGGGACGCCTTCACCGCCCAGGTCGACTCCCTGGGCCGGGGCACCACCCTGCTGGTCGACACCTACGACGTGGCCGAGGCCGTCCGGCTGGCCGTCGAGATCGCCGGGCCGGAGCTGGGCGCGGTCCGCATCGACTCCGGCGATCTGCTCCTGGTGGCCCACCGGGTGCGGGCGCAGCTCGACGCCCTGGGCGCGCGGGACACGAAGATCGTGGTGACCAGCGACCTCGACGAGTACGCCATCGCCTCGCTGGCCGCCGCCCCCGTGGACTCGTACGGGGTGGGCACCCGGCTGGTGACCGGCTCCGGCCACCCGACCGCCTCCATGGTCTACAAGCTCGTGGCGCGCGCCGAGTCGGCCGGCCCGGCGGCACCCCTGGTGCCGGTGGCGAAGAAGTCGCTGGGCGGCAAGACCTCGGTCGGCGGCCGGAAGTGGGCGGCGCGCCGGTACGACGCCGAGGGGACCGCCGAGGCCGAGGTCGTCGGCACCGGCCCGGTGCCCCCGGAGCACGAGGACGGCCTGCTGCAGGTGGAGCTGGTACGGGCCGGCGAGGTGCTGGCCCGGGAGCCGCTGGACACCGTGCGCGACCGCCATCTCGCCGTCCGCGCCCGCCTTCCGCTGTCGGCGATGCAGCTGAGCAGCGGCGAGCCGGTGCTCCCCACCGAGTACGTGTAGCGGGCGGGGACGTGTAGCGCCCGTGCGGCGCGGGTACGGCGGTAGTGCTCCGGGCACACCGCGGATCCCACCGTCCCCGCGCCCGCGGGGCGCCCACGCGCCCGGTACGACCCCCGGCGGCAACGACGCCGCCCGCTCCACCCCGCCCCCACGGCGGGCGCACCCCCGGGACCTGACCCGCCCGGGCGGCACCGGGCGGTCCCCGCCCCCTGCCCCACGGGTCCGGGCACCGTCCGTTACCCTGGGTTACGGGACGGTTGTCCGGCCTCCCGCGGAGGTCCGTCCCCGCCGCTCGACCAGCCGAAGGGCCCGCACCATGCACCGTGCACTGATAGTCGTCGATGTACAGAACGACTTCTGCGAGGGCGGAAGCCTCGCGGTCGCCGGCGGCGCCGACGTCGCCGCCGAGATCACCGATCTGGTGGCGGAGTCGACGGCCGGTTACCGCCACATCGTCGCCACCCGCGACCACCACATCGACCCGGGCGGCCACTTCTCCGACAACCCGGACTTCAAGACCTCCTGGCCGGCCCACTGCGTCGCGGGCACCGAGGGCAGCAGCTTCCACCCCAACTTCGCCCCCGCCATCGCCTCCGGCGCCATCGACACCGTCTTCGACAAGGGCGCACACGCGGCCGCCTACAGCGGCTTCGAGGGCCGGGACGAGAACGGCGTCCCGCTCGCCGACTGGCTGCGCGAGAAGGAGATCGAGGAGGTCGACGTGGTGGGCATCGCCACCGACCACTGCGTCCGCGCCACCGCCCTGGACGCGGCGCGCGAGGGCTTCCGGACCAGAGTGCTGCTGGACCTCACGGCGGGCGTCGCCCCGGACAGCACCGAGCGGGCCCTGGAGGAGCTGCGCGAGGCGGGTGTGGAGCTGCAGGGCAAGCCGGTCGTGGGCTGACGGCCCGCTCCCCCCGCGGCAGGTGCCGGGACCGGCCGGGCGCCCGGTGGGCCCGCGGCTAGGCCGCGGGGCGCACGAGGCTCGCGATGGGGTGCCAGAGTTCCGTGGCGTCGTCGGGCACCGAGCGCCACAGCAGGCCGTCGGGATGGTGCAGGACGGCGGTGACCTCGTCCGGAGTGGGCGGCTCGGCGTTGCCCCGCAGATGGACGGCGCGCAGCCCGTGGTTCTTCAGCCGGGTCAGGGCCCGGGGCCGGTTCGCCGCGTGGACGAGGACCCGCACCCGGGACGTCTCCACGGTCCCGCGGGCCGCGGGCCGGGGCAGGGAGAGGGCGACGACGACACTGCCGCCCGGGAGTCTGGTGAATCCTCCGCCGGCCATGTCCCTCCCTCCCCCGCGTGGCGCGGGTGTCAATAAGAAGCTCGTCCCCGCATCCTAGACGGCAATCGGCCGCCGCCCGTCACGGGCGACGGCCGAAGCCGCTTTGACCTGCGATTTTACCCGATTACTTGGTCGAGGGACCGACCTTCAGGATCATCTTGGAGCCGCTGCGGGTCTCCTTGAGGATCTGGATGCGGGTGTTGGTGTCAGGAACCTTCACCCCGGCGGTCGGGTTGGACTCGTACCAGTACGTCCCCTTGTGGTCGTCGAAGACCCGGACGCCCTTCTTGGCCTTCACCTTGGCCGGCTCCCCGTCCTTGTGGAGGGTGAAGCCGTCCGTCCGGTACAGGCTGAACGGGGAGTCGTACGCCTGGATGCGGTTGCGCATCAGGGTGCCGTCGCTCCACTTCTCCGGGACGGCGTGCGCGTCGACCGGGAGGATCAGGCCCTCACCGGGGTGGACGCCCACGTTGTTGTCGTGCTGCGAGGTGTCCCACAGCCAGACCATCAGGCCGTTCTGGTAGGGGAAGTGCTCCACCCAGTTCGGCCGGTCCGGGAACCCGAAGTTGTACGGGCCGACCTCGAGGGTCTTGTCGTACGAGACGTACTGCCGGTTCTCGGCGATGTAGTACTGCGGGTACTCGTTGGTGAACGACTCGCCGATGCGCTTGAAGCCGTCGGCGGTCCAGCCGTTGTCGCCGTCCTCGGCGTTGTCCGTGAACAGCGTCTCGCCGTCGGCGGTGACGGAGATCGCGTCGGCCGCGAAGCCCATCATCGCCAGGCCGCCGTCCGTCTGGTAGCGGAAGCGGAGGTCGATCTTCTGGCCGGCGTAGGCGTCCAGCGGGTAGACGAGGTCCTGGTACTCGCCGGAAGCGCCGTGCAGGGCCGGCTCGTCGCCGCCGTCGCGCGGGATGGCCTTGCCGTTCGCGGTGCCGTCCAGCGGCTTCCAGTTGGCGCCGCCGTCCGTGGAGACCTCGGCGTAGAGGTAGTCGTAGTCCTGCTCGATGTCCCACCAGCCCTTGAGCTGGAGGGAGGCCGCGGACCTGCCGGTCAGGTCGACCGGGCGGGACAGGGTGTTCTTGAGGTCGTCACCCATGTCGCTCCACCACTGGGTGGCGCCCTCGGCGGGCTTCACCACGGTGGTGGTCTTCGACTTGTCCGGCAGCTCGACCACGAGGGCCTGCGCGTCCTTGGTGTTGTACTCGGCCACGCCCAGCTTGTGGTACGAGCGCTTCCCCGCCTTGGCCGTGTCGTAGTCCAGCCAGCCGAGCTGCAGCTTGTCCCAGGCGGTCATGTCGCCGGGCAGGTTGCCGATGGACTCCTCGCCGTCGCCCAGCCAGGAGCCGGAGGACATCAGGGACCAGTAGCCGACCGAGGACTCGCCGGTGCCGGAGGTGTCGTACAGGTCCGGCAGACCGAGGTCGTGGGCGTACTCGTGCGCGAAGACGCCGAGGCCGCCGTTCTCGGGCTGCACGGTGTAGTCGCCGACCCAGACGCCGGTGTCGCCGATCTCCGTGCCGCCGGCCTTGTTGTTCTCCGGGCCGGTCTTGCCCGCGTTGACGCCGTACGCGTACCAGCGGTGCGCCCAGATCGCGTCGCCGCCCTGGACACCGCCGCCCGCGGACTCGTCCTCACCGGCGTGCACGAACTGGAAGTGGTCGATGTAGCCGTCGGACTCGTTGAAGTCGCCGTCGGCGTCGAAGTCGTAGCGGTCCCAGGTGTCGTACTCGGCGAGCTGGGCCTTGATCTCCTCGGTGGTCTTGCCGGCCGCCTTCTGGTCCGCGGCCCAGGCGGTCACACCGTCGCGCACCGCGTCCCAGACGTTGGCGCAGTTGCTGCTGCCGCAGTAGTTCGAGCCGTAACGGGCCTCGTTCCACTCGACCTTGACCCAGTCGGAGACGGTGCCGTCGACCGAGTAGCGGCCGGACGACTGCTTCTCGTAGTACTTCTTGAGGGACTCCTCGCCCTTCTCCTCCGAGAAGTAGAGGTCCTGGAAGTACTCCCGGTCGAAGTCCTCGCGCCACTCGGTGCTGTTGTCCACCGCGCGGTCGGGCTCGGCTATCTCGTTGTGGAGCGGGCCGGGCGTGCCGCCGTACTTGGGGAACGGCTCCTCGGGCCCGTCCGGGCCGTCGGGGTCGAACATCGTGGTCTCGTCGACCTTGTCGCCGAACTCGACCAGGATGGTGAAGATCTTGTCGGTCTTCTCACGGGCCAGCTCGACGTACTTGCCGCGGTCGAGCTTGACGACGCGCGAGGCGCCGCGCTTGGTCGTCCTGGCCTCGCCGGACAGCACCTGCTGGAGGGCGCTCTCCCGCTGCGCCTTCTGGCGCTCGCTGAACGGGCCCTCCAGGTCGTGCTCGACATGGGTCTTGGCGGGCGCCGGGTCCTGGCGCTCGATCGCGCCGGACCGGCCGTCCTCCGCCTCGGCCGCCACGGCCGGCAGAGCGGTCGCGCCCATGGCGGCGACCACGGTGGCCAGAGCCGCGGCTCCGGCGACTCTCCGATGGGTTCTCACTTGGCGCTGTCCTCCCGGGTGTTACCCAGTGCTGCGTCTTCCGCAGGGCATTGGATCCGACTTGACGCAGAAAAGACAGATCTTGACTTGAACACGCCACAGGTGTACGTTCACCGGCTTTTCAAGATCGATAATCGGACACTTTTCCGGCGCCGACCATGGGTGATAACCGAACAGGCGCACCCATCTCAGCCCGTGGAACGGGCGATGAATCCGTGCGCCCCCCGTGCACCTGGAGTGAGGGTCAGGTCACGCTTGCGGGAAGTTCCGCTCGGGCAGACAGCACCGTAGAGTCATGAAACGGCGCGAACGCTGCGTTTCTCCCGGGGAGTTGACGACGATACCGGCCCGCCGCCGGTCCCGCCGTCCCGGGGTGCGCGAAGACTCGACCATCCCCCAAGACCCTGTTCCGAGGACGGAATCCGCCATGCCGCGTCCGACTGCCGCACAGCTCGCCTACGGTTCGGCCACCGTCGTCTGCTCGACGATGGTCATGCTGGTGCTCTCCCAGACCCGGTCCGTGGCCGGCATCGCCTCGATCGCCCTCGCCGGGCTGGCACTCGGCCTCTTCGTCGCCGTGACGGTCTCCGGGCCGCGCGCCGTCCCCGCCGCCGCCCGGCGCGCCGTCGACCGGACCCCCGCGCCCCGCCGGACGGTCTCCGTCCCGGCACCCCGCGAGCACACGGCGCGGCCCCGGGCCGGCGCCGGCGCCTCCCCGTCCTCCGGCCACCGCTGACCGGAGAGCACTGAGCCCCCGGACCGTGCCCGGGGGCTCCTGAGCATTCCGGCCGCGACGGCCGGATTCAGCGCGTGGAGACCACCACCGTCTTCGCCGCCTTGTCGTGGAGACACTGCCGGAACGGCTTGTCCCAGGTGCAGAAGAGCACGTTGACCAGCCAGAAGACAAAGCCGAGGCACGGCACGAGCTGCGGCAGCGAGTAGACCGCCGCGCGCGTCCAGCCCGGGTTCCCGGCCGGCACCGACCCATTGGCGACCATCGCCACCCGGATCTTCATCAGCATCTTGCCGACCGTCTGGCCGGACCGGCTCAGCATCAGCCCCTCGTAGACGAAGTAGACCAGCAGGATCGCCAGTTGGACGCCGGTCGACTCCCCCATGTCGTCGTCGCCGCCGAAGCCGTAGCCGAATCCGCCGATCAGCCCGCCCGCCACCAGCCCCACGGGGATGCCGATCAGCAGACCGTCGATGATGCGGGCCAGCAGACGGCGGCCGAGGCTCGCCAGCGGGGGCATCCCGGCCAGCGGATCCTGCCCCCCGTACGGGCTGCCGTACGGGCTGCCGTAGGGAGCGCCGCCGTACGGTCCGCCGGGCGGGGGCGCGCCGGGGCCGCCGGGGGGCGGGGCGCCGTAACCGCCGGGCGGGGGCGGGCCGGGAGGCGGGCCGCCGGGCGGCGGAGACCCGTACGGGCCGCCCCCCGGTACGGCGCTGTCCGGTCCGCCGCCCGCGGAGGCGTGGTCCGGCGGCGGGTTTCCGCCCTCCGGCGGGCGCTTGCGGAACGGGTCGTGCTCCGGCGGCTCACCGGACGGGGACCCCGGCTGATCGCTGTTCATACCCGCCAGTCGACCGCGACGGCGTGGAGCGCGCAGCCCGGGGCGGGCTGTCCGGGGTAGCGGGTGCCCGGTCAGCCGCCGGACGCCACGAAGGTGCGGGCCGCCTTGTCGTGCCAGCACTGCCGCCAGGGCCGGTCGACGAAGCACCACAGCACGTTGACGACGCCGACCACCAGCAGCCCGAGCAGGCTGTAGACCAGCCAGCGGCGGAGCGACTCCGCGAACGACGGGTTCTCGTGCGACTCGATGCCCATCACCCGCACCCCGCACAGCCGTTTGCCGAGCGTCCGGCCCCAGCGGGCGGTGGGCAGCACCTCGTAGACGGCGCCGAGGAGCAGCAGCGCCGCGAGGAACATGCCGAGGTAGCCGGCCGTGGTGCCGTCGAGCAGCCAGACGGTGACGGTCTCACCGGTGAGCTCGGCGTTCTCGATCTTGGCGTCGATGTGGTCGGCCGTGCGCACGCCGAGCGGCACCGCGGCGGCCGACAGCAACGCGCCGAGGACGGCCGTGTCGATCAGCCGGGCGAGGAGGCGGCGCCCGAGCCCGGCCGGGCGGGCCGCCGTCTGCGCGCGGACGGCGGCCAGGAAGGGGTCCTCGACCGGGGGCCGCCAGGGGGTGACCGCGCCCCCGTCCGCTGCTGCGGCGGGGCCGCCGGGCTGTGCCAGCTGCTGCACCTGCCGCGGCCAGGAGGCCGCCGGCCCGGCGGGCCCGCCGGCGGCGGACTGCGGCGGCACGGCACCCGCGGCGGGCGCGGGCTGCGGCGAGGCGCTGGGGGACGGCTGCCCGGGCCGGGTCCCGGGGAGGGCGGGGCGCTGTACCGGGCCTTCGGGCCGGGGCGTCCGGCGCTGCGGGCCCTGGGGGTCCGGACCGTGGGGCTTCGGCCCCTGCGGGGCCGGGCCGGGCGCGGGGCCGCCGGGTGTGCGCACCGGCGGGGCGCCGCCGTCCGCCGGGGGCCGGCGGGCCGCGGGGGGCTGCGCGGGCGCGGAGGGCTGCGCGGCCGCGGCTCCGGGCGTGCCGGGGACGCTCTCACCGGGGGCACTCTCGCCGGCGGGGCGCGGCACGGCGCCCGCCCGGGGATCGGCACCCGCTGCCGGGGCGCCGGGGGCCTGTCCGCCGCCCTGGTCCGGGACGCGGCCGGGCGCGGGGCGGTCGTCGCGTTCGCCCGGGGCGGCGGCCGGGGCTCCGTGCGCCGCGCGGGGGTCCGCCGGGCCGGGGGTGCGGGAGCGGCCGCCGGGGCCGCTCGCCCGGAGCGTCATGGTGCCCTCGCGGGCGGCGGTGGCCGAGGGCGGGCCGCCGGCCTCCTCGTCGCCCCCGGCGGGGGCCGTGCCGGGTCCGGAACGGCCGGGCCCCAGACCGAGGGTGGGCCCTCCGGTGCCGGGGCGGCGTGCGTCGGGCCCCCGGCCGGGGCCGAGGCCGAGGGTGGGGCCGCCGGCCGGCGCCCGGTCCCCGGGGGCGGAAGCGGCCGGGGCGGCGTCCGGGGCGGCGGCGCGGGGATCGCCGCCGGCGCGCCGGGGCCCGTCCGCCTCCTCCCGTCCGCCGGGCCACCGGCCGGCACCGGGCGCGGGCCGGTCTCCCGGCCCCGGCTCCGGCGCGGGACCGGCGGCGGACTCCTCGCGGGGTGGAGCGCCCGGTCCGTCCTCTCCGGCGCTCCGCGTGGCGGCGGCCCCGGCGATCTCGTCGAAGTACATCGGGCCGGTGCGGTCCTGGGCGGGCACGGAGCCGCCACCGGACGGGGACGCGGAGGACGGCGGGGAGGCGGACGGTGACGCGGCGGGAGCCGCGGGGACCGCCGCGGGCGGCCCGGGGGCGCCGGCTCCCGGCGGCGGGGCGGGCATCGCGTCCCCCTCGCCCGGGGCCGGACGGCTCGTGCCGGGCACCCAGGAGGCGCCGTTCCAGTACCGGATGTAGCCCGGGATGGACGGGTCGGGGTAGTAGCCCGGGGCGGGGCCGCCGTCGGCGGATCCTGAGGTTGGGGCGCTCATTGTCCGTGGTCCCGTATCTGCTCGGCCGTCTGTGCGGTGGCTCTCCGTCTCCGCGGCGGGCGCGGAGTGGTGTACGTCGCCCCGGGACCGCCCGTTCACGGCCCGGGCCCGGTGCGGTGTCCACATGTACCAGAACGGGAGGCCTGCCGGGCGAGTCCCGGGGTACGCACCACTTTCGCGTATGTGTGTGCGCGAGAGACCGGCACATCCGGTGAGGATCTCCGAGAGTTTTCCGGGAAGCCGCGTACTGAACGGTGAGAACGGGCTTCCGCTCCGTGCGGCCCGCGCCCGGCCGCCGCACCGAAGGGAAAGGACGGCAGTTCATGCACACCGTGGTGGAGAGAGAACTGGAACTGGGCCTGCTGCTCACACCGGAGCGCAGCATCCCCGTGCCCGCCCGGCTGGCCTACCGCACGGACGATCCGTACGCGGTCCACATCACCTTCCACATCGGCTCCGAGGCGCCCGTCCACTGGACGTTCGCGCGGGAGCTGCTGGTGGAGGGGGTCTTCCGGCCGGTCGGCGAGGGCGATGTGCGGATCCGGCCGGGGAGGGCCGACGGGCACGCGGTGATCCGCCTGGCCCTGCGCTCCCCCGACGGGGAAGCGCTGCTGCAGGCCCCCGCGGCGCCGGTGTCCGCCTGGCTGGAGCGGACCCTGCGGCTGGTGGAGCCCGGGAAGGAGCTCGAACAGGTGGCGTTCGACGAGGCGTTGAGCGAGCTGCTGGCGGTGGCGCCGTCCGACGAGAGCTCCGACGGGGCGGCGTGACCGGCCCCGGCGGCCACCCGTCCCGTCCGCGCCCGCTCGCGCCCCGGCGCGCGGGCTCGCACTTCTGCGCGCTCCCCCGTGCGCTCCCGCGCGACCGGTTCCGCGGGAGCCGTGCGGGCGCCGTCAGAACAGCTTGCCGGGGTTGAGCAGACCGAGCGGGTCGAACAACTCCTTGATCCCGCGCTGGAGTTCCAGCCCCACGGGGCCGATCTCCCGGGCGAGCCACTCCTTCTTGAGGACGCCGACCCCGTGTTCGCCGGTGATCGTGCCGCCCAGCTCCAGTCCGAGGGCCATGATCTCGTCGAAGGAGGCGAGGGCGCGGCGGGACTCGTCGGCGTCCCGCGGGTCGAAGCAGACGACGGGGTGGGTGTTGCCGTCCCCGGCGTGCGCGCACACCCCGATGACGAGATCGTGCTTCGCGGCGACGGCCGCGGTGCCCTCCAGCATGTCGGCGAGCCGGGCGCGGGGCACGCAGACGTCGTCGATCATCGTCGCGGAGCGGACGGACTCCAGGGCGTGGATGGCCAGGCGCCGGGCCTTGAGCAGCAGTTCGGACTCGGCCGCGTCGGAGGCGGGGACGACCTCCGTGGCCCCGGCCGCGGCGCAGAGCCGGGCCACGGCGGCGAGGTCGGCCGCCGGGTCGGGGGTGTCGAAGCCGGCCAGCAGCAGGGCCTCGGTGGACTCCGGGAGGCCCATGTTCGCCAGTTTGTTGACGGCCCGGAGCGTGGTGCGGTCCATGAGCTCCAGCAGCGCGGGGGTGTGCCCGTCCGCCATGATCCGGCAGACGGCGTCACCGGCGGCCGCCGCGGAGGGGAACTCGGCGGCGAGGACGAGCTGCCGCGGCGGGTGCGGCTTGAGCGCGAGCACGGCCCGGACGACGATGCCGAGGCTGCCCTCGGAGCCGACGAAGAGCCGGGTCAGGTCGTAGCCGGCGACGCCCTTGGCGGTGGAGCGCCCGGTGCGGAGCAGGCGGCCGTCGGCGAGGACGACGTCCAGGCCGAGGACGTACTCGGCGGTGACGCCGTACTTGACGCAGCACAGCCCCCCGGCGCCGGTGCCGATGTTGCCGCCGATGGTGCACATCTCCCAGCTGGAGGGGTCCGGCGGGTAGTACAGGCCCCGTTCGGCGACGGCGCGGGAGAGCACGGCGTTGATCACGCCGGGTTCGACGACGGCGGTCCGCTCGACGGGGTCGATCTCCAGGATGCGGTCCATCTTGACGAGGGAGAGGACGATGCAGCCGTCCGTGGCGTTGGCGGCGCCGGAGAGCCCGGAGCGGCCGCCCTGGGGGACGACGGGGACGCGCAGTTCGGTCGCGGTGCGCATGACGTGCCGCACCTGTTCGACGGTCCGGGGCAGGACGACCACGGCCGGGGTGCCGGCGGGGCAGAAGCTCGCGTGGTCATGGGCGTATCCGGCGGTGACGTCCGGGTCGGTGACGAGGGCCTCGTCCGGCAGTCCTCCGCGCAGGCGTTCGATCAGGCGGCTCATGGGCTCAGGGTGGCACCCGGCCGTCCGCCTGGGAAGATCCGCGGACGGCCGGGTGCGGGCCCGGACCGGGGGCCGGGCGGCGGCGCGGTGCCGCCCGGCCCGGAGACGGCGCAGCCCCCGGTCCGGCCCGGCCGCGCCGACGGCCTCAGAGGTTGCCGCGCTTGGCCTGCTCCCGCTCGATCGCCTCGAAGAGCGCCTTGAAGTTGCCCTTGCCGAAGCCCATGGAGCCGTGGCGCTCGATCATCTCGAAGAAGACCGTCGGGCGGTCCTGGACCGGCTTGGTGAAGATCTGCAGCAGGTAGCCGTCCTCGTCCCGGTCCACCAGGATCTTCAGCTCGCGCAGGACCTCCACGGGCACACGGGTCTCGCCGGCCCACTCGCCGAGGGTGTCGTAGTACGAGTCGGGGGTGTCGAGGAACTCCACCCCGGCGGCCCGCATGGCGCGCACGGTGGCGACGATGTCGTTGGTGGCCAGAGCGATGTGCTGGACGCCCGCGCCGCCGTAGAACTCCAGATACTCGTCGATCTGCGACTTCTTCTTGGCGACGGCCGGCTCGTTGATCGGGAACTTCACCTTGAGGGTGCCGTCGGCGACGACCTTCGACATCAGGGCGGAGTACTCGGTGGCGATGTCGTCGCCCACGAACTCCTTCATGTTCGTGAAGCCCATGACGGTGTTGTAGAACGCCACCCAGTCGTTCATCTTCCCGAGTTCGACGTTGCCGACGCAGTGGTCGATGGCCTGGAAGAGGCGCTTGGCCGGGGGTTCGACGATCGGGCCGGCGGCCACGAACCCCGGGAGGTAGGGGCCGGTGTAGTCAACGCGCTGCACGAGGGTGTGCCGGGTCTCGCCGTAGGTGGCGATGGCGGCGAGGACGACGGTGCCGTGCTCGTCGCTGACCTCGTGCGGCTCCTCCAGGCCGGTGGCGCCGTGGTCGACGGCGTAGGCGTAGGCGGCGCGCACGTCCGGGACCTCCAGGGCGAGGTCGATCACACCGTCCCCGTGGGCGGCCACGTGCTCCGCCAGGAAGCGACCGCGCTCGGTGGCGGGCTTGATGACGCTGGTGAGGACGAAGCGGGCGCCGCCGGATTCCAGGACGTAACTCGCGGTCTCGCGGCAGCCGTTCTCCGGTCCGGAGTAGGCCACGCGCTTCATGCCGAAGGCGGTCGAGTAGTAGTGGGCGGCCTGCTTGGCATTGCCGACGGCGAAGACGACGGCGTGCATCCCTTTCACGGGGAAGGGGTCGGCCTGCCGGGCCGTGTCAGGGGTCTGGTTCATCGTCTCAGTCATGCGCTCAGCGTCTCCGCGACCCACAAGGTGCGCAATAGTTCCTGATTCCACTGGACAACCCAACCAGCATCATGGCGATAATGCCGGACCATCTGTACAGGATGACCATCGAAGCGGGCGGCGACGAGAACGGAGCGGGCGGGCCATGGGAATCGACGCGCTGGACGGACGGCTGCTCGAACTGCTCGCCGAGGAGCCGCGGATCGGCGTCCTGGAGGCCTCGCGCCGGCTGGGCGTCGCCCGGGGCACGGTGCAGGCGCGGCTCGACCGGCTGCGGGCCGGCGGCGTGATCCGCGGCTTCGGGCCGGACGTGGACCCGGCGGCGCTCGGCTATCCCGTGACCGCCTTCGCGACCCTGGAGATCAAGCAGGGCCAGGGAGCGGAGGTGCGGGCGCATCTGGCACGGGTACCGGAGGTGCTGGAGCTGCACACGACCACCGGCGAGGGCGACATGCTCTGCCGGCTGGTGGCCCGCTCCAACGCGGACCTGCAGCGGGTGATCGACCTGGTGGTGGGCTACGCGGGCATCGTGCGGGCCTCCACGGCGATCGTCATGGAGAACCCGGTGCCGCTGCGGATCATCCCGCTGGTACGGCAGGCGGCCGCGGACCGGGGCTGAGACCGGGCGGCCGCCGGGCCGGGCCGGGTCAGCCGGGCCGGCTGGACCGGCTGGATCGGCCGGGTCAGCAGTGCGGGACCCGGCCGCCGCGTTCCAGGGCCGTGAGCGCGTTCACGGCACCCTCCAGGCTCGTCACCGGGATCAGCCGCAGGCCCTCGGGCAGTTCCGCGCGGGCGTCCCCGCACTCCTCCGCCGGCACCAGGAAGACCGTCGCCCCGTCCCGCTCGGCGGCCCGGGTCTTGAGCGGTACGCCGCCGACCGGGCCGACCCGGCCGTCCGCGGTGATCGTGCCCGTCCCGGCGATCGTGCGGCCGCCGGTCAGATCGCCGCCGCGGCCGTCCCCGTCGAGCTTGTCGACGATGCCCAGCGCGAACATCAGGCCGGCGCTCGGGCCGCCGACGTCCGCCAGCCGCAGCGTCACCTTCACGTCCTTCGGGGAGCGGCCGAGGTGGTCCAGGGCGGCGGCCGTGGCCGTGTCCTGGGACTCCCGCATCTCGGCCCGGTTGTACTCCTCGATCTCGTCGGTGTTCTCGCCGACCGGGTAGACGGAGTCGCGCGGCATGACCGCCCGGTCCGCGCGGAACCAGCCGTCCACGACGTCGTCGAGGCCGACCGCCGCGTCCGGGCCCGTCGCGGCGATCGTCGTCATCCGCAGCTCACCGGTGGTCTTCCGGGGCTCGGCACCGGAGATGGTGATCACCTGCTCGCCCTTCTTCGAGCCGAGCACGTCCGCGGTCAGGCCCGGCTCCGCGAGGCTGAACGGCAGCGGGGCGAACACCGCCACCGCCAGCAGGGCGGCGACGGGCACCGCGCAGGCGGCGAGGACGCGGGAGCGGCGGGCGAGAGCGACGGGCATGGGGGTGAATCTAGTGGACGGCGGGCGGCCGGGCCCGCCCGGCCGCCGAGGGCCGCACCGGGCCGGGGGCGCGGCGCGTCAGTGCGCGGACGCGCGGCACGGAGGCGCACAGACGTGCGACGGGTCCGGGCACCGGCCCGGACCCGCCACGTCACACCGTCCGTGCGCGCCGCACACACCGCCCGCACACACCGCCCGTACGCACCGTCGCGCACGGACGCCATCGCGCACGGACGCGACCGCACACGCGCGCCGCCGCACACGCTCCCGCCGTGCTCAGCGCAGGGCGTCGGAGACCTCCCGGGCCGCGTCCGCGACCCGCGGGCCGACCCGCTCCGGCACCGAGTCGGCGAGCATCACCACGCCGACGCTGCCCTCCACCCCCGTCACCCCGAGCAGCGGGGCGGCGACCCCGCTCGCGCCCGCCTGGAGTTCTCCGTGCGTGAGCGAGAAACCGGGGTCGGTGCCCGGGTTCTGCCGGGCGGCGAGGATGGCCCTCCCCGCCGCGCCCTGTTCCAGGGGATGACGGAACCCGGCCCGGTAGGCCACGTGGTAATCCGTCCAGGTCGGTTCGACCACCGCCACGGCCAGGGCGTCATTGCCGTCGACCAGGGTCAGATGGGCGGTTGCCCCGATGTCCTCGGCGAGGGAGCGCAGCGCGGGCAGCGCCGCCTCCCGTACGAGTGGATGCACCTGGCGGCCCAGGCGCAGTACGCCCAGCCCGACCCGCGCACGGCCGCCGAGGTCCCGGCGGACGAGCGCGTGCTGCTCCAGTGTCGCGAGGAGCCGGTAGACCACGGTCCGGTTGACGCCGAGCTTGTTGGACAGCTCGGTCACGGTGAGTCCGTGGTCGGTATCGGCGAGCAATTTGAGGACTCTCAGTCCTCGGTCGAGCGTTTGAGACGTCTCCGCGGTCACGACGCCCCCTCCTCGGGTGAGTGGCGGCGGCTTCTCACGGCAGGTGCGATGCCGGTCCCAGCGGCAGCGCGCGGAGAGGCCGCCGGTCGCTTGGCACCGGCTTGCACCATGGCGGGGTTGCCACGGTACGTCTGAGTGAGCGGAACGCTACTGACCTGTCCCGCTCAGCGGAAGAGGCCGTCCAGAATCCGGGCACTCCCGTACCCATTTATCCGCTTCCGGGCCGGCCCGGAGCACGGATGGGAGCACGGATGGGAGCACGGACCGGAGCACGGCCGGCCCGTGGGAAGGCATGCGCCGGCCGTCCGGCGGGGAACACGGATCACCGGCCTCCGGGGACGGGGACGGTGACGGCGGATGCGGACGCGGACGCGGACGGGAACGGGAACGGGAACGGGCACACGGTGAGCCGCGGCCGGCGTGACGGGAGCGGGCTCCGCCCGGGCGCTCCGGAGCCCGCCGCGCCGCCGGTTCAGCGCATCCGCGTGGCCCACTCCTGGACCTTCTTGATCCGCTCCCGGAGCTGTCCCGCCGTGGCCTCCGCGCTCGGCGGCCCCCCGCACACCCGGCGCAGTTCGGTGTGGATCACCCCGTGCGGCTTGCCGCTCTGGTGGACGTAGGCGCCGACCAGGCCGTTGAGCTGCTTCCGCAGCTCCATCAGCTCCTTGTGCGTGACCACCGGCCGCCGCTCCGCCGGGAGTTCCAGCAGATCGGCCTCCTCGGCCGGCTTCTTCCGGCTGTGCGCGATCTGCCGCGCCTGCCGCTTCTGCAGCAGCATCTGCACCTGGTCCGGCTCCAGCAGCCCGGGGATGCCGAGGTAGTCCTGCTCCTCCTCGCTGCCGGGGTGGGCCTGCATGCCGAACTCGGCGCCGTCGTACAGCACCCGGTCGAAGACCGCGTCCGACTCCAGGGCCTCGAACGGCAGGGTGTCCTGCTCGCCGGTGTCCTCGTCCTGCTCCTTCTCGGCCTCCCGGAGGAGCTTCTCCTCCTCGGCGTACGGGTCCTCCTCGCCGTCCTTCTTCGGCCGGTCCAGGACGTGGTCCCGTTCGGCCTCCATCTCGTTGGCGAAGCCGAGCAGGTCCGGGATGGTGGGCAGGAAGACGGAGGCGGTCTCGCCGCGCCGCCGGGAGCGGACGAACCGGCCGACGGCCTGCGCGAAGAACAGCGGGGTGGAGATCGTCGTGGCGTAGACGCCGACGGCCAGCCGCGGCACGTCCACGCCCTCGGAGACCATGCGGACCGCGACCATCCAGCGGTCCTCGGAGTGGCTGAAGTCGTCGATGCGCTGCGAGGCGCCGGTGTCGTCGGAGAGGACGACGGTCGGGCTCGTCCCGGTGATCTCGCGGATCAGCTTGGCGTAGGCCCGCGCCGAGTCCTGGTCGGCGGCGATGACCAGGCCGCCCGCGTCCGGGATGGCCTTGCGGACCTCACTGAGGCGGTGGTCGGCGGCCTTCAGGACATTGGGCATCCAGTCGCCGCGCGGGTCGAGCGCGGTGCGCCAGGCCTGGGAGACGGCGTCCTTGGTCATCGGCTCGCCGAGCCGCGCCTCGATCTCGTCACCCGCCTTGGTGCGCCAGCGCATGCTGCCGCTGTAGGAGAGGAAGATGACGGGCCGGACGACGCCGTCGGCGAGCGCGTTGCCGTAACCGTAGGTGTAGTCGGCGGAGGAGCGGCGGATGCCGTCGGGGCCCTCCTCGTAGGCCACGAACGGGATCGGGTTGGTGTCCGAGCGGAAGGGCGTGCCGGTGAGGGCCAGCCGCCGGGTGGCCGGCTCGAACGCCTCCTGGCACGCCTCGCCCCAGGACTTGGAGTCGCCGGCGTGGTGGATCTCGTCGAGGATCACCAGGGTCTTGCGCTGCTCGACGCGGTTGCGGTGCAGCATCGGGCGGACGCCGACGCCCGCGTAGGTGACGGCCACGCCGTGGTACCCCCGGCCCAGCGGGCCCGCCGAGTACTCGGGGTCGAGTCTGATGCCGACCCGGGCCGCCGCCTCCGCCCACTGCTTCTTCAGATGCTCGGTCGGCGCGACCACCGTCACCTGCTGGACGACATGGTGGTGCAGCAGCCAGGAGGCGAGGGTCAGCGCGAAGGTCGTCTTGCCGGCGCCGGGGGTGGCGACGGCGAGGAAGTCCCGCGGCTGCTTCTGGATGTACGACTCCAGCGCCCCGTGCTGCCAGGCGCGCAGCTTGTTGGCCGTACCCCACGGGGCACGGCCCGGGAAGGCGGGCGAGAGGTGATGGGAGGTGGTGGCGGTGGTAGTCACGGTCTCCGGTTCGGGCCCTCGGGTACGTACGACAACCGGGCCACCCTATCGGGGGCCCGGCGGGCTCTCCGGCACTGCGACCCGGTCACGCCTCCGGGTGGGAGACAGGTCACATTGGCCCGCCGGCACTACGGTCAACGAGGTCGGCGAGTCCTTGCGCGATGTGCTTCACGTCGTCCGCCTCGCCGGTCGCAACAGCGATCACCAACCGTTCCGCAGCGTCGATATCCGGTCTGAGTTGGATCCCGTTGATCGCCAGAAAAGTGGCGCACGACAGCCAGGCCGTGCGCTTGTTCCCGTCGAAGAAAGGATGGTTGACCGCCAGAGACTGCAGGAGAGCGGCAGCCTTGTCGAAGATGTCCGGATAGGCCTCCTCGCCGTACATGGCCGCCGAGGGACGGTGTACCGCAGATTCGAGCAGACCTGCGTCCCGGACGACCACCTCCATGTCATCGCAGGCGCAGTCGGCGATGACGAGGACATCTTCCGCTGTCAGATAGATGGGCGTCACTTGAGCCGCTCCATGAGCTCACGCCACTTGGCGGCCTGCTCCAGGGCGGTCTTCCGCACCATGGACTGCTGTGCGGTCCGGGCGAGGTAGTCGTCGATCGCCTTGAGCGCTATGGCGTGCATGCTGACGCCTTCTTCTTCGGCCCTCTGCCTCAGCGCATGGGCCTGCTCGTCACGGAGTCGCAGATTCATAGCCATACCGGAATGGTACCAGCGCGTGGGGTCATATTGGGGTCACCAGAGGTCATCAACCTTCCGCGCAGAGCCCCGTTCACAGCCTTCCCGCCGGGGCGCGGACTCCGTACGGGGGCTCAGCCGGGTGGCGACCCAGGCGCCGGCCAGGGCGACGGCCGCCATGGCCAGGTAGACGGCGGCGAACGCCGTGGCGTGGCCGGTGGAGCCCGCGGCCGCGGTTCCCCGCGCCACCCCGGCCGTGTGCGCCCCGGCCGTGACGGAACCGCCGCCGAGGCCGACGAACAGCATGCCGCTCAGCCCGACCAGCACGATGTTGCCCAGCGCGTCGGAGACCTGCAGGGACGCCGAGTTGGAGCCCGCCTCCTCCGGTTTGGAGAGCCGGAGCAGGAGCACGCTGGCGCTGGAGATGGTCAGCCCCATACCGAAGCCGCCGACCGCCCAGGAGGCGGCGACCAGCGTCCAGGGCGCCCAGCCCGGCAGTCCGTCGAGCAGCGCCAGCGCCGGGCCGGCGATGGCGACGGCCATCAGCGCCATACCGAGCTGCATCAGCCGCTCCCGGTGGGGCTCCAGCCGCGGCCGGCTCTGGGTGTACGAGCCGAGGGCCCAGGTCAGGCCGCCGCCGGTGAGCGCGAAGCCGGCCAGGGTCACCGGCAGCCCCCGTTCGGTCACCAGCATCAGCGGCACGAACGTTTCCGCCCCGAGGAAGGACCCGGCGGCGAGCCCGCGCAGCAGCACCACCGACGGGAGCCCCCGGCCCGCGCGGAACGTCCCGCGCGGCAGCAGCCGCAGCACCGAGGGGACCAGCAGCGCCAGACCTGCGGCGGCCGGGAGGAGGGCCGCGGCGCTCCGGTCCTGGCCCGCGTACTGGAGCAGCCCCGCCCCGGCGGCGACGGCGAGGGCGAGCAGCACGCGGCGCCGGTTCACAGCCGCGGTACGGCCGCCGTTCTCCGGCAGCCTCCGCAGAGCGGGCAGCATCACCGTGAGCGGCAGCAGGACGAGCACGGGGATCGCCAGGAACACCCAGCGCCAGCCCAGGCTCTCGGTGACCGTGCCGGCCACCAGCGGCCCGACGATCACGGGCAGCACCCAGGCGGCGGAGAACGAGGCCATCACGGCCGGGCGCAGCCGCTCCGGGTACGCCCGGCCGACGACCACGTACAGCGCGACGATCACCAGCCCGCCGCCGATGCCCTGCACGGCCCGCCCGCCGACGAACGTCCACATGTCCCGCGCCGCCCCGGAGATCACCAGACCGCCGCCGAACGCGGCCACCCCGGTGAACAGCGGCACGAGCGGGCCCTTGCGGTCGCACCACTCGCCGGAGAGGGCCATGGCGAAGAGGCTGGCGGTGAAGTAGCCGGAGAAGGCGTAGGCGTAGAGCGGGATGCCGTCCAGCGCGTGGGCCGCCGCGGGCATGGCGGTGTGCACGGCGCTCGCCTCGAAGGCGATGAGGGAGACCACCGAGATGATGCCGAGGGTGAGCCCCCGGAAGGGCCGCCGCCAGATCGTCTCCCGCTCCGGCCCGGCCGTCCCCGGCCCCTTGCCCTCGCCCGGGCCCGCGCCTCGTCTGCCGCGGCCGGCGGGCGGGGACGGGGGAGGCTGCCCGGTCACGCCGGTTCCCGTCGTGCCGGCCCGGCCGGCCGTGGCCGTCCTCGCCCGCGTGGGGGCGGACGGGGTGGTGTGCCGGGCGGCGGAGGGGGTGGCGGGGGCGGCGGGTTCGAGGGGGGCGTCGACGGCGCCGGCGGTGTCGACGCCGTCACCGGGATCCGGAACGGTCATGGCGTCAGCGTAAGGGGCTCAACCGACACTGGCTCCTGTCAAAAGTCGGTCGTGCACTCGGCCGTCCGTCCTAGGCCTGTCGTACGGATCAGGTCGCAGGACGGCGCCCAGTCGCCCAGTGGTCGGGAAAGCGTCCTTTCGGCACGCCGCCGCCGGCGGTGCCACCCGAGCTGATCAGTCGAGAGCGTGGGCGCGGCAGGTCCGCAGAATCTCGTCGGACAGTCCGGGCCGGACATGGCGGACCGCCCGGGCGAGCACCATCGCCCCGACCAGCCTGCTGAGCAGCAGCACCGCCCGGTCCCGCGCCTGCCGTGGGGCGATCTCCCCGTCCTGCTCGCGGGCGAGTTCTGCGGCGAAGCCCGCGAGATACCCTTCCACGCCGGCCGCGTACGAGCGCTGGATCGTGTCGTTGTGCCGCCCGGCGTCGGTGACCAGGGAGGCGGAGGGGCAGCCGCCGTCCGGAGCGTCGCGATGGGCGACCGAGAGATAGTCGTCCACCACTCGCCTCAGCGGTGGGCCGGCGGGATCGTCCCCTGCCTCGACGGCCTGCTCCAGGACGCCCAGAGACGCCGTGAACGAGGCGTTGCACACCTCGGCGGCCAGGTCGTCCTTGGACGCGAAGTGGTTGTAGAAGCCGCCGTGGGTCAGGCCCGCTTCCTTCATCAGGTCCGCGATACCGACGGTGTCGATGCCCTGCGCGCGGAACATGCGCCCGGCCGCCTCGACGATGTTCTGCCGATTCCTGGCCTTCTCTTCCCTGGTGATCCGCGGCATGCCCGCCCTCCCGCCTCGACTGTGATTGACCTTTTCAAGGTTACCCCTCATCATTATTTTAATGTTGCCCATCATTAATAGATGAGTGGAGGAGCCATGCGCACCGTGGTGCACACCCGGCCCAGGACGTCGCCTTCGCCCCGGACTTGGCACGGAACACGCCGGACCTGCTCGAAGTCGCGGCCGGCTACGACCTCGCCGACTTCGAGGCGGCCATCGGACATGCCCGCCGCCCGGCCGGGACCGGGACCGTCCTGCTCACCACACCGCAGGCGGCCAACCCCGGGCAGGCGGGCCCGATGAAGATCGGAACGCTGGGAGCCGGGACCATCGCCCAGGCCATCGCCCGGCACGCGATCCGGCACGGCCACGAAGTCGTGCTCAGCAACAGCCGGGGGCCCGCCTCCTTGGCTCCGCTGGTGCAGGATCTCGGCGCACGCGCGACGGCCGCACCCCCCGCCGAGGCTGCTGTCGCAGACCTCGTCGTGCTGGCGGTCGGCTGGCCGCAAGTCCCCGGCCTCGCCGCCCAACTCCCTCCCCTGGACGGGACCGTCGTCATCGACGCCACCAACCAGTTCGACTCCCCTCCCCCGAACGCGAAGATCGCCGACCTGGGCGATCTCACCGGAAGCGAATACGTGGCCTCCCTGCTTCCCGGCGCACGCGTGGTGAAGGCCTTCAACGCCCTCTTCGCACAGTTCATCGCACCCGATCCCCGTCACGCGGCCGGGCGTCAGGTGCTGTTCCTGGCCGGCGACGACACGGACGCCAAGGACACCGTAAGCGGCCTGGCCTCCCAGTTCGGCTTCGCGCCCGTCGACCTCGGAACGCTGCGCGAGGGAGGCCGCCTCATCCAGCTCGGCGGGCCCCTGTCCGGCCTCCACGCCCTCCAGCAGGACTGATCCCACCCAGCCGCTCGTACTCCCCGCGTCCGCGAGGAGCGCCTTCCCTCACGAAAGAGACCCTCATGTCCGACCCGACTCCGGCATCCGGCACCCAGCCCCTCCTGCGGCCCGTTCGACTGGGCGCGCTCGAACTGCCCAACCGCGTCGTCATGGCTCCCATGACACGCTCCCGGGCCACCAACGCGGAACTGGCCCCCACCGCCCTGCACGCCACCTATTACACGCAGCGTGCCGGCGCCGGCCTGATCATCAGCGAAGGAACCTGGGTCAGCCCGGACGCGATCGGCTTCATCAACGTCCCCGGCATCTACACGGACGCTCAGACCGCCGGCTGGGCCGGGGTCACCGAATCCGTGCACGCCGCGGGAGGCAGGATCATCTCGCAGATCGGCCACGTCGGCGCCGTCTCCCATCCCGACCACCTCGGTGGCCGCCTCCCCGCCGGTCCCTCGGCGATCAACCCCCGGGAAATGTCCTTCACTCCCGACGGCCCGAAGGACACGGTCACGCCCCGCGCCCTGACCGCGGCGGAGATCGCCACCACGATCGGCACCTACCGGCAGGCCGCCGCCAACGCTCTGCGCGCCGGCTTCGACGGCCTGGAGATCCACGCGCAGGCATCCCACCTCGTGGCCCAGTTCCTCAACCCCCGCCTGAACCAGCGCACCGACGCCTACGGCGGCAGCAGTGAGAAGCGGGCCCGGTTCCTGTTCGACGTCGTGGACGCCGTCAGCAGCGTGTGGGGCAGCGACCGCATCGGCGTCAGACTGTCCCCCTACTGGCGTAGCGAGCCGGCCTTCACCGCGGACGCCGAGATACTGGCCGACTACGACCTGCTCCTCAACCGCCTCAGCGACACCGACCTGGCCTATCTCCACCTCGTGGGGCCGGAACCCCACACGGGCACCGACGACACCTTCACCGCGTTCACCCGCTTCCGCACCCACTACCGCGGTGCCGTCATCGCCAATCTCGGCTTCACGCAGGCGACCGGCAACGAGCTCCTCGAACGAGAGCTGGCTGACGCGGTTTCCTTCGGTGCTCCCTTCATCGCCAACCCGGACCTCGTCGATCGGTTCACCCACGGTCATCCTGTTGCCGCCGGCGACCGCGACACGTACTACGCCGGTGGTGTGGAGGGATACACGGACTACCCCACCGTGACCGGGTACCAGGCCCTGTCGTTGTGATCGGCCGGTCGCCGGTCCGGGTGTGCCGTTGACTGACGCACGGTGGGCGCGGATCGAGCCGTTGCCCCGGACCGGACGCCGAGACGGGGTGGCCGGTGGCCGGTGGCGGAACCATCGTGAGGTGATCGATGCGATGCCCGAGCCCGCCGGGCGTCGGTTCCAGGCCGTGCCCGGTCGTCCTCCCGGGTGATCCCGCGTCCCCCCGAGGGGTGTGCGACCGGTCGCGGGGCACCCGCAGGACATGCCCCGCTACCGCTCGTACGACGACACCGAGCTCGCCTACCGCGTCCTGGACAGCCGCGACGGCGCGTCGACCCCGCCCCTGCTCTGCCTCGCAGGCGGCCCCGCGCGCGACGCCGCGTACCTGGGGAACCTCGGCGGTCTCGACGCCCACCGCCCGCTGGTCCTCCCCGACGCGCGCGGCACCGGGGACTCCCCCGCCGCGGCCGACCCGTCCGCCTACGCCTTCCCGGCCCTCGCCCAGGACCTGGAGTCGCTGCGCGAACATCTCGGCCTGGAACGGTTCGCGCTGCTCGCGCACGACGCGGGCACGGCGACCGCCCAGGCCTACGCGGCCGCGCACCCCGACCGGCTGAGCCGGCTCGTCCTGCTCTGCCCCGGCGCCCGGCTCCAGGGCGAACTGCCGGACGACGCACGGGAGATCTTCGAATCCCGGCGCGACGAACCGTGGTGGCCGGACGCGGCGGCCGCCGTCGAACGGCTCGCGCGGGTCGCGGACTTCGAAGAGGTACGGGACCTGCTGCTCCGGGCCGCACCGATGGCGTACGCCCACTGGGACGAGCCGCAGCGCGCCCACGCCGCCACGGAGCCGGGGCAGCTCAACCCGGTGCCCCGCGCCGGCTTCTGGCAGGGCGTGGGCGAACCGGCCCGGAAGGCGATCCTGGAACACCTGGGAGAGACCGGCTTCCCGGTGCTGGTGGTCACCGGCGCCCTGGACGCGGTGACGGGCCTGCGGTCCGGCGAACTGGTGGCCGAGTCCTTCCCCCGGGCCCGGTCCCACGTCCTCAAGGACTCCGGCCACTACCCGTGGCTCGACGAACCGGACGAACTCCGCGCCCTCGTCGAGGACTTCCTGACCGGGAGCCCGCCCGGCACCGCGTGACCGGCGCCCGGCGAAGCCGCCCCACGGCACGCACGCCGGTCCACCGCGCCCGCCCGGGAAGGGAGCGGAACGCGGCCGTCCGCGCCTGCGCCTTTGGGCTCAGTGCCGGTCCGGCACCGCGACCGCCGCCTGCGGGCGGATCGGGAGGCGGTTGACGGGGCGGCCCGTCGCCGCCCGTACCGCCGAGGCCACCGCTGCCGGGGATGTCACCACCGGCACCGCGCTGGCCGCTTTGGCTCCGAACGGCGCCACCACGTCCCGCTCCTCGACCAGCTTGACGATGCGGATGTCCGGGACGTCCAGCGCGGTCGGCAGCGGGTATCCGGTGAAGTTGGGGCGCCGGACGACGCCCTTCGACGTGCGCAGGTTCTCCATCAGCGCCGCCCCGACCCCCTGGGTGACCCCGGCCTCGATCCGGGCCGCCAGCTGGCGCGGGTTGAGCACGCGGCCGACGTCCTGCGCCACGGCCATCTCCACGACCCGTACCGAGCCCAGCTCGATGTCGACGTCGACCACCGCGCGGACGGCGCAGAAGACCAGCCCCACGAAGGCGTCGCCCTGGCCCGTCTCGTCCAGCGGTTCGGTCGGGTGCGGGCGGCACTGGGCGGTCGCCCACAGTTCCTTGCCGTCCAGGGTCTCCGCGACGGTGGTGCTCAGGACCCCGTCGTACGAGGTGATCTTGCCGTCCGCGATGGACAGCAGCTCCGTGGACATCCCGAACTTGTGCGCGAGCGGCTGCAGCAGCTGGGTGCGGACCATCTTCGCCGCGCGCTCCACCGCCCCGCCCGAGACCCAGGTGTGGCGTCCGTGCGCGGCCGGGCCGGCCGGCGGCTGGTCGGTGTCGACGGAGGCGACGTGCACGTCCTCCACGCCCAGCGTCTCCTGCACGATCTGGCGGGCCAGCGTCGAGAAGCCCTGGCCGGTCTCGACCGCCGCGCAGATGACCGTGGCCACCCCGTCGTTGACCTTGACCGTGGCGGTGGAGACCTCGTCCGTCCCCTCCGCGCCCAGGACGTGCACCATGCCCAGGGCGTAGCCGACGCCGCGGCGGACCGCGCCCGGCTCGCCGGCTCCCTCCGGGCCGCCGGGCAGCAGCCAGTCCTCCTCCGGGGTGTCCTTGGGGAGTGCGGGCAGCGGCGCGTCCCGTACGGCCTGGAGGAGTTCGGCCACCGGGGCCGGGCAGGTCACCGTCTGGCCGGTGGGCAGCAGGTCGCCGGTGGCCATCACATTGCGCATCCGCAGCTCGGCCGGGTCCAGGCCCAGCTTGGCGGCGAGTTTGTCCATCTGGCCCTCGTACGCGGCGCACACCTGCAGGGCGCCCTCGCCCCGGACATGGCCGGACGGCGGGTTGTTGGTGCGCACCGCCCAGCCCTCGACGAAGGCGTGCGGCACGACGTACGGGCCGCAGGCGAAGGCGACCGCGGCGGCCAGTGACTCCGAGGAGGCCTCGGCGTACGCGCCCGCGTCCAGCAGGATCTGCGCCTCCACCTTGACCAGCCGGCCTTCGGAGTCGGCGTGGTGGCGGTAGCGGAGCAGGGTGGGGTGGCGGTGGGCGTGGCCGAGGAAGGACTCCTCGCGGTTGACGGCGATCTTCACCGGGCGCCCGGTGCGCAGCGCCAGCAGCCCGAGCGGCAGTTGCACCCCCGGGTCCTCGCGGTCGCCCATCGCGCCGGGCACGCCGGTGACGACGACCTTGACCTGCTCCGGGGGGAGGCCGAAGCAGGCGGCGGCCAGGTCGCGGTCGGCGTGCGGGTCGGTGGAGGCGGTGTAGATCTCGACGCCGCCGTCGGGGCGGGGCACGGCGAGTCCGGCTTCCGCGCCGATGGGCGCCGGGTCCTGGCGGCCGATCCGGTACAGGCCCTCGACGATCACCTCGCCGGCGATCTCCGGGTCGCCGTACCGCAGCGGGATGTGGCGGATGAGGTTGCCGTCGGGGTGGAGCGGTTCGGCCTCGAACGCCTTCTCGGGGTCGGTGACCGGTTCGAGCACCTCGTACTCGACGGCGATCGCGGCGGCCGCCAGCCGGGCGGTGTCCGGGTGGTCGGCGGCGATGGCGGCGATCGGCTCGCCGTGGTGGCGGACCAGGTCCTTGGCGAAGACGGGCCGGTCGGCCACCTTGCGGCCCTGGTTGGCGTCGCCGGGGACGTCCTCGTGCGTGATGACGGCCTGCACGCCGGGCATCTCGGTGGCGCCGGAGGTGTCGATGGAGAGGATCTTGGCGTGCGGGTGCGGCGAGCGCAGCACGGCGGCCCACAGCAGGCCCTCGGCCCACAGGTCCGCCGCGTACGGGAAGGTGCCGGCCGTCTTCGGAAAGGCGTCGTGCGGCGGCAGGGAGGAGCCGAGACCGTGCGGTGCCGGCTCCTCGGCGGGCAGCGCGCCGCCGCCGGCGGGTGCGGTCAGGCCCGCCGGGTTCGCGGTGGCCGCGTCGGGACCGGTCATCTCACGCTGCCTTTCCGCTGCCGCAGGGGAGAGTGGGGAGGTGGGGGACGCGGACGGGCCCGGGGGCGGGCGCGGGCGCGGGGAGGGGGGAACGGGGGGTGGCGCGCGGGGGGGTCACGCGAGGCCTCCGGGCGGGGGGGTGCCGTTGCCGGGCGGACCCGGCTGATGGGGGATGCGGGGGCCGTCGTGCGTGGCCTGCGCGGGGACGTGGCCGGTGCCGTCGCCGTAATCACCGTGGCCGGTGCCGTTGCCGTACTCGCCGCGGCCGTTGCCGTACTCGCCGTGGCCGTTGCCGTGGCCGCCCGGGCCGGGTGCCTGCTCGTCGTAGGGCTGCCCGGCGTAGGGCTGCGCCGCGTACGACGGCCCCGGGTAGGCGTCCTGGGGGTATCCTCCGGCGGCCTGCTCCGGGGCGGTCCCCCCGGCGGCCCGTGCTTCCGCGTCCGCCGCCGCGGCCTCGGTGTCGGCCGCCGACTGCGCCGCGGCGTCCGCCGACTCCGCGCGGGAGGTGACGACCTCGCGGACCGCGTTGAGCACGCCCCGGTAGCCGGAGCAGCGGCAGAGGTTGCCGCAGAGCGCCTGGCGGGTCTCCAGCTCGGACGGGGCGTGGTTGCCCTCGAGCAGGTCGTGCACGGTCATCGCCAGGCCGGGCACACAGAAGCCGCACTGCACGGCGCCGTTGGCGACGAGGGCCCGCTGGACGTCGGAGGGGGTGCCCTCCGCGGCCAGCCCCTCGACGGTACGGACCTCCGAGCCGGCGGTGGTCGCGGCCGGCACCAGGCAGGAGGCGACGAGCCGGCCGTCGACCTGGACGGAGCAGGCGCCGCACTCGCCCTGCGAGCAGCCGTCCTTGGCGCCCGCCAGGCCCAGCCGCTCCCGCAGGACGTAGAGCAGGGACTCGCCGATCCAGGCGTCGGTGACGGGGCGGTCTATGCCGTTGACCCGCAGGACGTAGGAGGCGTAGGGGTGTTCGCTGTGCGCGTCGAGGATGATCTCGGGGGGCGCGTCGGACCCGTCCCGCTCCTCGGAACCGGCCGGGCCGCCGGGGCCGTCCGGCGCGGTGCCGGTGCCGCCGTCGCTGCCGTCCCCGCCGGAGGGGTGCCCGGCCGCGGGCCGTTCTCCGGGCGTCTGCTCCCCGTCCCGGGGCCGTTCGCCGTGTCCGGGGGCGGTGCCGGTGCGGTCCGCGCCGTTCCTGTCGGCCGGGGTGCCGTCCGGGGCTCCGGGGTGCCAGTCGCCGGAAGGTGCGGGCGGGGCGTTCTCCCCCGCGCCGGACGGGGCGGGGGTGCCGGGAGCTGTACCGGCGTCCGCGCGGACGCCGCGGTCGTCGCCGCCATCACGGCCGTCACCGCCGTTACCGCCGTACGGGCCGGGGCCGCCGGCCGGGCCGGTCTCCTGCGCGCCGGGCACGGACCACTGCTCGGGCCGGGCCGCTCCGGGGGCGTCCGCGCCGGGGCCCTCCCCGGGGCCACCGGCCGTACCGCCACCGGGGGTTCCCCAGGCGCCGTCGGTGTCCCGGACGGGGCCGGGGGCGCCCGCGGGCGCGGGCCGTTCCCAGGCGTCGGACCAGGTGTCGCCCGGCGCCGGGGCGTTGCCGGGCCGGTCGTGCCGGTGAGCGGGCGCCTGCGGCACGCCCGGCGCCCCGCCCCACTGCTGCGGGTGCGGCGGGCCGTCGTCCCGGACCGGCTGGACGCCGGTGCCGGGCCCGTCCTGTCCGCCGGGGGCCCCGCCCCGGTCCCACCGGTCACCCGCGGCGGCGCCGGTGGCGCTCCACGGTCCGGGCGCGGGCGCCGCGGCACCGCCGACCAGATACTCCCCGGACTCGTCGGGGGCGTCGTCGGCCGCCGGCGGCACCCTCCAGGCGCCCGTGTGCTGCTCGCCGCCGTGACCCGCGCCCTCCCCGGGCCGGCCGGTCTCCCGGCCCTGCTCTCCGGGCCGGCCGGTCTCCCGGCCCTGCCCGTGGCCGCCCTGGTCGTGGCCCGGCTCATAACCCTGTTCGTGGCCCTGCTCGTGCTCCTGCCCGAACCCCTGCTGCTGCGCCTGCTGGTGGGGCTGATGCCACGGGTACTGCTGCCCGCCGCCGGGATCGGTGTACGGCATCGTCCACTGGCCGCCCTCCGGCGGCTCGCCGTACGCGGACTCCAGGGGCGGCGGCGCGTAGCCCTGGCCGGGCGCGGCCAGTGGCTCGCGGCCGGCGGACGGGTCGAGCAGTCCCTCGGGGAGCTGGACGAAGGCCGTGGCCTCGGAGTCGTACTCGCCGCTCTGCGCGGTCGGCCGCCAGCCTCCCGACGGCCGCTCCTCCTCGTCGGAGTACGGCCCCTGCGGGTGCTGCGGCTGGTCGTTGGTCATGCGAGCGCCCTCCCCAGAGCTCGGCGGGCCAGTGCGGCCACCGTACGCCGCAGATGCAGGACGGCCGGCGGCAGGGCGGGCGCCTCGGAACCGTCCTCGCCCGGTGCGGGGTCCGGGATGCAGGCGCCCGCGACGTACTCGCCGAAGGCCGCGCAGGCCTCGGGGGCGAGACCGCGCTCGCCGTCCCAGTCGATGAGCCCGGCCACCCAGCGTTCGGCCTCCAGCGGCCGCAGCGGCATGGGCGCGACGGCGCCGACGGCGCAGCGGACGCTGCGGCGGGCGGGGTCGAGGACGAGGGCGACGGAGGCGGTGGCCCGGCCGGGGCCGGTGCGGCCGGTGGCCTTGAGGAAGGTCTGCGGGGCGTGCAGCAGCGGTACCCGCACCCAGCCGACGAGTTCGCCGGGGCGGAGCATCTCCATGCCCGCGAGGAGGTGGCTGACCGGGATCTCGCGGCGGGCGTGCTCCGGCCCGGCGATGATCAGGGTGGCCTCCAGGGCCGCCAGCACGGGCAGGGAGTCGCCGGTGGGCGCGGCGGTGACGATGTTGCCGCCGAGGGTGCCGGCGTTGCGGATCTGCGGCGGGCCGGCGGCGCGTGCGGCGGCGGCGAGGGCGGGGATGAGGGCGGCGAAGTCGGGGCGGCCCATGCGGGCGTGGGTGAGTCCGGCGCCGAGCAGGGCGTGGCCGTCCTGGTACTGCCAGCCGCGGGTCTCGTTGATCCGGCCGAGGCCGACGAGTGCGGCGGGGCGCAGCAGGCCGGAGTTGACCGAGGCCATGAGGTCCGTGCCGCCCGCGACGGGCACGGCGGCCGGCAGGGCGGAGAGCGCCGCCACGGCCTCGTCGAGCGAGGACGGCAGCATCACCGTTCGCGCCGCCTGCGGTGCGTGCGTGGTCAACCCAGCTGCCCCTTCCCGGTGTCCCGCCTGTTCCGCCGTACGGTACGTGCTCACAGCCCGGACGTGGCAACTCTGGCACATCTTCGCGGCCCCGCTGCGCGAGGGGCGGCGAAGGGTCGGTTCCCGCCTCCGGCAGGCGTCGGCCCGCGTGCAGGAGCTGTCACCCGCGCGAGTGGTTTACCACTTATCGCGGAACCTTACGGTGCCAACGCCTTGATCGGATCAACCGTTCCAGAGCGTTCCGCTCACGTTCGCGTCTCGCCCGCGGCTCACACGATCGGGGCAAGCCGGTCGATCGGACGTCCGAGGGACCGGCGGCGGACTCCGGCGGGGAAGCGAGCGGGCCGCGCCGGGGCGGCACTCCGTGCTGTCCGTGCCGTCCCGCCCGCCCGCGGACGCGCGTGCGGCCCGGCGGGCGCGCACGAGGCACACGCCCGCCGGGCCGCGGCAGGACCGGTGGTGGCGGCCGGCGGGCTACTTGCCGTCGCCCTTGCCGCCCTTGCCCTTGTCGCCGCCCGCGCCCATGGATTCGTAGATCTCCTTGCACATGGGGCAGACCGGGTACTTCTTCGGATCGCGGCCGGGGACCCAGACCTTGCCGCAGAGCGCCACGACGGGGGTGCCGTCGAGCGCGCTCGCCATGATCTTGTCCTTCTGGACGTAATGGGCGAAGCGCTCGTGGTCGCCGTCGCCGTTCGACACCTGGGGTGTCGGCTCTACAAGGGTGCCGGTCCCTGTCCCGCGCTCGGGCTCAAGAGTGCTCATGGGTCCCCAGGGTACTGGGGCGGGACGGAGAGCCCCATGCCCGACGCCGGGAAAAACGGCGGGCCGCCGGACCCCGGGACAACGGCGCGGGGGCCCGGCCGGGACCGGTACGAGGACCGCCGCGCGCCGTACGCGTCCCGCCCCCTGAGGCGTCGCGCGGCCCCGGCGGTCACGGGCACGGCCCGCGCCCTCAGTTGAGGGTCGGGTCGTCGGGATAGGTGGCGACCATCGCCAGGCCGCTGCGCTGCCGGCGCAGCACCGAGCGCCACAGCCGCTCGGGGGCGGGCGAGGAGACGTCACCCGGTTCGGACTCCACGACGTACCAGGCGCCCTCGGCCAGTTCGTCCTCCAGCTGGCCCGGTCCCCAGCCGGCGTATCCGGCGAAGATCCGCAGGCTGCCCACGGCCGCGGCCAGCAGTTCGGGCGGGGTCTCCAGGTCGACGAGGCCGATCGCGCCGTGCACCCGCCGCCAGCCCAGCGGCCCGCCGCCGACCGCCGACGCGCTCTCGCCGGGCACCACGGCGACGCCGAGCGCGGAGTCGAGCGAGACCGGACCGCCCTGGAAGACGACTCCGGGTTCACCGGCCAGATCCGCCCAGTTCTCCAGGATGTCGACGACGTCGACCGGGGTCGGCCGGTTGAGGACCACGCCGAGCGAGCCCTCCTCGTCGTGGTCGAGGAGCAGCACCACCGCACGGTCGAAGTTGGGGTCGGCCAGTGCCGGCGTCGCGACCAGCAGCCGCCCGGTGAGCGAGGACACCTCCGTCATGCCGACATGATCCCGCACGGAGGGGCCCCTCGGGGAGTCCACAATGCGACGGGGACGGGGTTCCGCGGGGGCGTACGGCGGCAGCGGGGGCGCGCCCCCACCCGGGGACCGGGGGCCCGTCTCCGGCCCGTTTCGTGACGCTGAGACGTGGTAGACGCACGGTACGTGTTGTGACAAACCCATGACCTGCGGACGACCTGGCACTACCCCTCCCGGCCCTACGGCGGGGGTCCTGATGGCGCTTACCATGTGGGTTTGGTCCCAGTCCCACTCCAGGAACGCGAGATCCATGACCGGCACCGACGATGTCCTGCTTGTCCACGGCGGAACCCCGCTGGAGGGCGAGATCCGTGTCCGCGGCGCGAAGAATCTCGTGCCCAAGGCCATGGTCGCCGCACTGCTCGGCAGCGAACCCAGCCGGCTCCGCAATGTCCCGGACATCCGTGACGTCAGAGTGGTGCGGGGGCTGCTCCAGCTGCACGGTGTCACCGTCCGCCCCGGCGAGGCCGGCGAGCTGATCCTCGACCCGTCCCACGTCGAGAGCGCCAACGTCGCCGACATCGACGCCCACGCGGGTTCCTCGCGCATCCCGATCCTCTTCTGCGGCCCGCTGCTGCACCGGCTCGGCCACGCCTTCATCCCCGGCCTGGGCGGCTGCGACATCGGCGGCCGGCCGGTGGACTTCCACTTCCAGGTGCTGCGGCAGTTCGGCGCGACGATCGAGAAGCGTGCGGACGGCCAGTACCTGGAGGCCCCGCAGCGGCTGCGCGGCACCAAGATCCGGCTGCCCTACCCGTCCGTCGGCTCGACGGAGCAGGTGCTGCTGACGGCCGTGCTGGCCGAGGGCGTCACCGAACTGTCGAACGCCGCGGTGGAACCGGAGATCGAGGACCTCATCTGCGTCCTGCAGAAGATGGGCGCCATCATCTCCATGGACACCGACCGGACGATCCGCATCACCGGTGTCGACAAGCTCGGCGGCTACAACCACGCGGCGCTCCCGGACCGCCTGGAGGCGGCCTCCTGGGCGAGCGCGGCCCTGGCCACCGACGGCAACATCTACGTGCGCGGCGCCCAGCAGCGCTCGATGATGACCTTCCTCAACACCTACCGGAAGGTCGGCGGCGCCTTCGAGATCGACGACGAGGGCATCCGCTTCTGGCACCCGGGCGGACCGCTCAACGCCATCGCGCTGGAGACGGACGTGCACCCCGGCTTCCAGACCGACTGGCAGCAGCCGCTGGTCGTCGCGCTGACGCAGGCCTCCGGGCTCTCCATCGTCCACGAGACGGTCTACGAGTCGCGGCTGGGCTTCACCTCGGCGCTGAACCAGATGGGCGCCCACATCCAGCTCTACCGGGAGTGCCTGGGCGGCTCCGCCTGCCGGTTCGGCCAGCGGAACTTCCTGCACTCGGCGGTCGTCTCCGGCCCGACCAAACTGCAGGGCTCCGACCTGGTGATCCCGGACCTCCGGGGCGGCTTCTCGTACCTCATCGCGGCGCTGGCGGCGCAGGGCACCTCCCGGGTGCACGGCATCGACCTGATCAACCGCGGCTACGAGAACTTCATGGAGAAGCTGAGGGCGCTGGGCGCGGACGTGGAGCTCCCCAACGGCGCCCGCAAACACTGAACCCCGGAACACCCCCGGCACCGCCCTCCCTGGGGGCCCGGGGGTCGGCCCCCCGGACGGCACAGCATGGAGAAGCTGAGGGCGCTGGGCGCGGACGTGGAGCTCCCCAACGGCGCCCGCAAACACTGAACCCCGGCACACCCCCGGCACCGCCCTCCCCGGGGGCCCGACGCTCCGGACATGGCGAAGGGCGGCCTCCCCCTCCCGGGGTGGCCGCCCTCCGTGCTGCCGTCCTTACTTGCCCTTGGCGGCTTCCTTGAGCTTGGAACCGGCGGAGACCTTCACGCTGTAGCCGGCCGGAATCTCGATCGGGTCGCCGGTCTGCGGGTTGCGTGCGGTGCGAGCGGCACGGTGGGTGCGCTCGAAGGTCAGGAAGCCGGGGATGGTGACCTTCTCGTCGCCCTTGGCCACGACCTCGCCGACGGTCTCGGCGAGCGCGGCGAGGACGGCGTCCGCGTCCTTGCGGGTCACCTCGGCGCGCTCGGACAGAGCGGCCACCAGCTCACTGCGGTTCATATGTACTCCCGTGTTCTACGTGCCAATGAGGCGTGAGATCGAAGCCGATGCTGCCAGGGCCCTCGGACAGTCCCCGGACCCGGGTCTGCTGGCAGACCCTCGCGCCCGGTTACGCATCCTGCCCGTACCTGCGGCGTTAAAGCCAATCCGGCGCCCTGCGAAGTCGCACGGAGAGCGCCGGCGCTCCACCGTGGTGGTGCTCCGCGTTCCGCCCCGGAGGCGCGCGGCAGGGCCGCTTCGGGGCGTTTGCGGCAGTTTTGGCTGCCCGTCACCCTATGCATGCCGTACGAGCCGGGGGCTCCGCGACGCGCCGCCCCCTAGCCCTTCGTGGCACCTGTCACAGTCGACCCGGCCGCTCCCACGGTCCTGGCGGCGTGGCTGACGGCTCCCGCGACGGCGCCGGCGACCCGGTCGTTGAAGACGCTGGGGATGATGTAGTTCGCGTTGAGCTCGTCCTCGGCGACCACGTCGGCGAGGGCTCCGGCGGCGGCCAGCAGCATGTCCGTGTCCACCCGGTGCGACTGGGCGTCCAGGAGACCGCGGAAGACACCCGGGAAGACCAGCACGTTGTTGATCTGGTTGGGGAAGTCGCTGCGGCCGGTGGCGACCACGGCCGCGGTCCGGCGGGCGACGGCCGGGTCCACCTCCGGGTCGGGGTTGGCGAGCGCGAACACGATCGCGCCGTCGGCCATCGCGGCCACGTCCTCGCCCGTCAGCACGTTGGGGGCGGAGACGCCGATGAAGACGTCCGCGCCGCGGACCGCCTCCCGCAGGGTGCCGGTGACGCCCTCCGGGTTGGTGTTGTTCGCGACCCAGCAGAGCGGGGAGTCCGGGTCGACGTCGACCAGGTCCTCGCGGCCCGCGTGGACGACGCCGTGGATGTCGGCGACCACCGCGTGCTTCACCCCGGCGGCGAGGAGCAGCTTGAGGATGGCCGTGCCGGCCGCGCCCGCACCGGACATCACCACCCGGACGTCGCCCATCCGCTTCCCCACCACGCGCAGGGCGTTGGTGAGGGCGGCGAGGACGACGATGGCGGTGCCGTGCTGGTCGTCGTGGAAGACGGGGATGTCCAGGGCCTCGCGGAGCCGGGCCTCGATCTCGAAGCAGCGGGGGGCGGAGATGTCCTCCAGGTTGATGCCCGCGAAGCCGGGGGCGATGGCCTTGACGACCTCGACGATGGTGTCGGTGTCCTGGGTGTCCAGGCAGAGCGGCCAGGCGTCGATGCCCGCGAAGCGCTTGAAGAGGGCCGCCTTGCCCTCCATGACGGGGAGGGCGGCCATCGGGCCGATGTTGCCCAGGCCGAGGACGGCGGAGCCGTCGGTGACGACGGCGATGCTGTTGCGCTTGCTGGTGAGGCGGCGGGCGTCCTCGGGGTTCTCGGCGATGGCCGTGCAGACCCGGGCCACACCCGGGGTGTAGATCATCGACAGGTCGTCGCGGTTGCGAATGGGGTGCTTCGACGACATCTCGATCTTGCCGCCGAGGTGCATCAGGAACGTACGGTCGGAGACCTTGCCGAGGGTGACGCCCTCGATCTGCCGGAGCTGCTCGACGATCTCCTGGGCGTGGTCGGTGGAGGTCGCGCCGATGGTGACGTCGATGCGCAGCATCTCGTGGCCGGAGGCCGTGACGTCCAGGCCGATCACCGATCCGCCGTGGGACTCCACGGCGGTGGTGAGCCGGCCGACGGCGCTCCCGCTCGCGGGAACCTCCAGCCGGACCGTCATCGAGTAGGAGACGCTGGGCGCCGTTGCCATGGCGGACTTCCTCTGCTGTTCCGGTTTCGCCTGGCGCGCCGGAGAAGGGCGGAAGGCCGGGGGCGCGCTGCCCGATCGTGCCATTTACCGATCGGTAGCCGGTAACTGGAGGACGGGATTGGAATGATTATTCCACGATGTGGTCGGCGCGGGGGTCCGCGGCCGGTACCGCGCCGTCCGGACGGCCGGACGGCCGGGCCGGAGAACCGTGCCCGGGCCTTCCGCCGGGGACGCCGCAGGGCGCCTCTCCGGGGAGGAGAGACGCCCTGCGAACGGAAGTGTGCGACACCGGCCCGCCATGCTCGCCTCGCGGCAAGTGGTCGCTCGAAGCGACTATGGTTGGGCCCGGGGGCTTGGATCGAGCCGGTGCCACATCCAAGGTAACACTCCCCCCGGCTCGGGCCATTCCCTCCGGCCACGGCTTTTCCCGGACCGCTCCCCGGCCGCCGGGCGGCACTCCGGCACCGCCCGCCCGCGCACCCTCCCCGGGGCCGCCGCGCCACTCCCGGTCACTCCCGCAGCAGGTCGGGGACTCCGTCCGTGTCCGGAGCGTCCCGCTCCGCCGAGAGCACCGTGAGCCGCTGGGTGGCCCGGGTCAGGGCCACGTACAGCACCCGCAGCCCGGCCGGGGACTCGTCGGCGATCCCGGCCGGCGAGACCACCAGCGTGGCGTCGTACTCCAGTCCCTTCGCCTCCAGGCTGCCCAGCGCCACCACCCGCTCGCCCAGACCGGCCAGCCAGGCCCGGGCCTCCTCGCGGCGGTCCATGGCGACGACCACGCCGACCGTGCCGTCCACCTCCGCCAGCAGCCGCCGCGCCTCCTCGCGGACGGTGGCGCCCAGGTCGCCGCCCGCCACGGCGAAGCGCGGTACGAGACCGGTGGAGCGGACCGCCTCCGGCGGCTCCATGCCCGGCATCGCCAGCGCCAGCACCTTCGCCGCCACCTCGGCGACCTCCGCCGGATTGCGGTAGTTGACGGTGAGCGTGAACCGCCGGCGCGGCCGGCTGCCCAGCGCCTCGTCCCGCGCCCCGGCCGCCTCCTCCGGGTCGGACCAGGAGGACTGTGCCGGGTCGCCGACGACCGTCCAGGTGGCGTGCCGGCCGCGGCGGCCCACCATGCGCCACTGCATGGGCGTGAGGTCCTGCGCCTCGTCGACGATGACGTGCGCGTACTCGGTGCGCTCCTCCACGGCCCGGTCGGAGCGGCGGCGGGCGGAGCGGTCGGCGAAGGTGGTGACCTCCTCCAGGCCGGTGAGCTGCTCCAGCGGGTCCAGCTCGCGCTTCCGCGGCCGGGACGGGCTGCCCAGCAGCGTCTGCAGCTCGTCCAGGAGGGCCACGTCGTGGACGGAGAGGGGGCCCCGGCCGTCCGGGCCCAGCCGCTTCAGCGAGCGGGCCAGCCGCCGGACCTCGCCCGGCTGGAGGACGCGCCGGGCCCAGCGGCCCAGCCGCCGCTCGTCGGCCATCGCGGCCAGCACGCCGCGCGGGGTGAGCTCGGGCCACCAGGCGTCGAGGAAGCCGTGGAACCCGGGCTCGCCGGAGATGTCCTCGTCGAACGCCTCGCGGGCCTCGGCCGCCAGCTCCGGGTCGCCGCTGTGCCGCCCGGCGGCGCCGGACTTCGCCCACAGCGCGTCCAGCAGCAGCCGGCGGGCGCGCGGGCGGAGCAGGTTCACGGGGGTGGTGGCGCCGAGTGCGGTGCGCCGGATCTCCCGCAGCTCCTGCGGGCCCAGTTCGACGCGGGCCCCGAAGGCGACGACGCGCAGCCGGCCGGACGGCGGGCTTGCGGGTTCCGCGCCGTCCGGTCCGGCCTCCGGGTCCTCGAACGACAGCTGGCCGCCCGGGCGGCCCCCGCGACCGCCGGGAGGCGAATCCGGGCGGACCGGTTCCAGGGCGCCGCGGGCCGCGCGACGGAGCACGGCCTGCATCCGCGCCGAGCCCTTGACGCGGGCGACGGCCGGTTCGTCGTAGACCGTGGCCTCGGCCCCGTCCACCAGGGAGCCCAGGGCGCGGATCGCCACCTGGCCCTCCTCGCCCAGCGACGGCAGCACGCCCTCGGTGTAGGCGACCAGCAGCGGGGTGGGGCTGACCACGAGGATGCCGCCGGCGTAGCGTCTGCGGTCCTGGTAGAGCAGGTACGCGGCGCGGTGCAGCGCGACGGCCGTCTTGCCGGTGCCGGGGCCGCCGCCGACCTCGGTGACGGAGGCGGCGGGCGCCCGGATGACCTTGTCCTGCTCGGCCTGGATCGAGGAGACGATGTCCCGCATGGTGTGGCTGCGGGCCCGTCCGAGGGCGGCCATCAGCGCGCCGTCGCCCACCACCGCCAGCTCCTCGCCGCCGAGGGTCGCGGTCATCTCCGGGCGGAGCAGGTCGTCCTCGACGCCGAGCACCTTGCGCCCCTTGCTCCGGATCACCCGGCGGCGCACCACCCGGCCGGGGTCCACCGGCGTGGCCCGGTAGAAGGGGGCGGCCGCGGGGGCCCGCCAGTCGATGACGAGCGGGGTGTAGTCGGCGTCCAGGACGCCGATCCGGCCGATGTGGAGGGTCTCGGCGATCTCGGCGTACGTCCGGCCGTCCTCGCCGGTGCGCACGGCGCCGTCGGCGGGTTCGACGGAGGTGAAGGCGCCGTCCGGGCCGCGTTCCCCGTCCTTGCCCTCCAGCAGGTCGATGCGGCCGAAGAGGAAGTCCTCGAACTCGCTGTTGAGCCGGTTGAGGTGGAGGCCGGCGCGGAAGACCTGGGCGTCCCGTTCGGCCAGTGCGCCGGGGGTGCCGACCTGGCCGCGGCGGGCGGCGTCGGCCATCAGGAACTCGGCTTCGTGGATCTTCTCTTCCAGCCTTCGGTACACCTGGTCGAGATGATCCTGTTCGACACCGGTCTCGCGGTCCCGTACCGAATCGACCGTGGCTTCGTGCGCGGCCACCCGGGCCCCCTTCTGACGTGCTGGGCAGCCGTCAACCGTACGCGAAGGGGGTGCTCCGCGCACCTGGATCTCCGAGTGGTCCGCGCGGGTGCGGACGGGGAGGGCGGCGGGGGGCGCCGGGGGCGGGGCGGGAGCGGGAGCGGGAGGGGAACGGCTGGGGGGCCGTGGGAAACGGGGGGCGGGGGGTGCCGTGGGGGCGGGGGCGCCGTGGGGGCGGGGTGGGGGGCGGGTGTGGGGGGTGGCGCGGGGAGGCCGGTCAGTTCTTGACCGTGACCAGCCGTTCCCCGTCGAAGGTGCGGACCTCGAAGTGATCGATCTCGTTCACGGACATGGCGGAACCGCCGTAGACGTAGAGCGGGTCCTTCCCCTTGGGGTCGGGGCTGTCCGGGATGCCGTAGCCCCACTTCGGCACCGACCAGGAGCTGACGACCTCCTCGTTGCCGTTCTTGGAGATCACGAACAGGCTGCACTTCTCCGGGCCCTTGACGTTCTTCAGTTCCAGAACGACGTTGGTGCCGTGCGGCTTCTGCGCGGTCGCGACCGTGGCCGAGACCTTGCTGCCCGGGTCGGTGCCGGAGACCTTGGTGTCCATCGCCTGCCAGGCCGCCTGGGCCGAAACGGCCTGCACCGGCGGGTTGCCGGAGCCGCCGTCGGAACCGCCCGCCGTGGCCCAGACCGCGACCGGCGGACCGCCGAGGACGAGGGCCGCCGCGGCGGCGAGCATGTAGCGGCCGCGCCGGCGGATCTTGCGCCGGTGGGCGTTGACCTCGCCGAGCAGCTTCGGCAGGACCTGGGGGCTCGGCTTGGTGTGCAGGACGGCGGGGTCGGGGACGGCGGCCGGCGTCTCGGCGAGCCTGGCGAGCAGCGGCTCGATCCCCATGAACTCGTCGAGCTGCGCGGCGCAGTAGTTGCACCCCGCCAGGTGCAGCTCGAAGCGCTCGGCTTCCCCCGGGTCAAGAATGCCCAGGGCGTAGGCGCCGACGGCCTCGTGCTCCGAATTGCGCTCGGGCGGCGCTGTCATGCCCTAACTCCTCGTTCTTCGAGTGCGAGCTTCATGGAGCGCAGCGCGTAGAAGACACGGGACCGCACGGTCCCGCTCGGTATGCCGAGGGTCTCGGCTGCCTCGTTCACGGTACGGCCCTTGAAGTAGGTCTCGACAAGTACTTCGCGATGCGCGTCGCTGAGGTCGCCCAGAGCGTCGGAGAGCGTCATGAGCCAGAGTGCCTTGTCTATCTCGTCCTCCGCGGGCATGACTTCCAGAGGAGCCGGATCGACCTCCTGCGGACGGGCCTGCCGGCTCCGGTGACCGTCGATGACAATACGCCTGGCCACGGTGACCAGCCAGGGCCGCACCGAACCCGTGGCCCGGTTGAGGCGGTGCACATTCTTCCAGGCCCGTACCAGCGTCTCCTGGACGACGTCCTCGGCACGGTGGCGGTCGCCCGCCACCAGCCGGAGGACATACGCGAGCAACGGGCCGGCGTGCTCACGGTAGATGACGCGCATCAGCTCTTCGTCGGGCACCGGCTCATCGGAGCGGGATCGCTCGGCGCGGTGCCGGGTCCTGGAAGGACGATCTTGGGACACGGCCGCATCCTTGCGCACCCGGACCTCCCGGTCGAGAGCTTGTTCAGGGGAAATGCCTACGCCAACTGCCTCGAACTGCCCGTCGGTCGGGCGGGGCCCCGCAGCCCTCGTCTGCGACGGGACCCCGCCCAGTCCTCGGACCACCTGCGTGGGGGACCGATCAGTGGTCCGAGGAGCTTCCAATGTCGCCGCTTTCATAGCCGTCCTTGTCGTTCCGCGTCGCACCCCGTCGCCCTGGGCGCGAGCACGGCGATCCCGGCTTTCCCCGGCAACCCCTGGCGACTTGTGGTGCGCATGTGACGTCTCTCCCCCCGGGAGTTCTCCGCCGAAGCGCTGAGCGGGCCTTCCGCTTTCTCCGGCCGCCCCCGTCCGGCCTGCGCTTCCCCCACAGTTACGGAGGCCGCGGCGGGGCTGCTCAAACCCCGGCGGAAAACTTTCGCCGGCGGCGGGCGCGGGCAGGACGACCGCCGAAGCGCGGGCATTTCGGGGGGAGTTGGTCAACTCTGTCCGGATGCCGTGGCGGTGGCGGTGGTGGCGGCGGTGGTGGTGGCGCCCGGTGCGGAGGAGGACCGGGTCGCGGCGGACGGCCGGGACCTCCGGGCCGTCGAGCGGCGGCGGTGGCGGGCGACCCGCTCCCGGTTTCCGCAGATCTCGCTGGAACACCAGCGCCGGCGCCGACCCCGGGAGGTGTCGAGATAGACCCGGGAGCAGGAGTCGCCCTCGCACTCCCGCAGCCGGCCCCGGGCCACGGGGTCCGTGAGCAGCCGTATGGCGTCGCGCGCGATATCGGAGAGGAGCGCCGCGCAGCCGGGGCCGCCGTCGAGGGCACGGACGAGGGTGCCGTCCCGGCCGGGTACGGCGCTGATGACGGAGGGCGCGGGGGCGGCGAGGGCGTTCAGCCGGTCCAGGTCCGGGCCGAGGGAAGAGGCGGGGGCGGGGCCGGAGCCGGAGCCGGGGCCGGAGCCGGGGCCGGGGGTTTCGGCCGGGTCCGCCGGAGCACCGTCCAACTGGGCGCGGACCAGGCGGCGGAGGAGCTCGCGGAGTTCGCGGAACCGGTCGAGCCAGTCCTGGTCGGCGGCGAGCGCGGTGCCCGGCGGGACCAGCCCGGACCGGACCAGCCAGACCCCCAGCCGTTCGGGCCCGTCGAGGCGCTCCGCCGGCTCCACCCGCTCCCCCGGTCCGCGCGGAGGCCCGGCGGCCGTGGCCACCAGATCGAGACAGAGCCGGCCGGTGTCGAATCTCGGGTCGCCGGAGGCCGCCGCCGCCATGGTCCGGTCACTCCTTCGGAGCGTGCCGTGCGCCCGCGTGCGCACAGTGGGGGGATGTCCTCCCCCCAGAGTGCCCGCCCGGGGCCCGCAAGCACAGGCGTGCGACGGGACCCATCGGACGGGCGGCGGGCCGGGACCGCTCCGGAGGCCCGTACGGGAGCGGGGGCGGGTACCGGCGACCGGTGCGCCGGGGCCGGCCGCGCCCCCGGCGCCGTGCGCTCGTCAGCCGTACTGCCGGGGGCGGTCGAACCAGGCGCTGGAGGGCCGCAGGCAGAGCAGCACCAGCGCGGGCGTGGCGAAGAACAGCGCCCAGCCCAGACCGCTCGGATCGCCGTTCCCGGCCTGTCCCAGACCGAAGAGGATCATCAGCGACGTGAAGACGATGGCGGTGATCCGCACTCCGCCGCCCCCGTTGGTGAAGCGGAGCGCACAGACGAAGGCGCCGATGAGCGGGAGGATCGAGCCGATCATCCGGCCCGAGGCCTCGGCGCCCCGGAGCGACGAGACGACCACGACGCCGACGACCGCCAGGCCCATGGCGACGAAGAGGATCACCTGGGCGGCGCGGAGCACGCCGGGCATGGTCACGGGCACGGGTACGGCGGCGTACGGCTGAGCCGGATGGCCGGGGTATCCCTGGTACCCGGGCTGCCCCGGACCCGGATGACCCGGCTGCCCCGGATAACCCGGCGGCGGCCCGGTGACGGGGCCGTACCCGGCGGACGGGCTCCCCGGATACGGCGCGGGGCCGCCGGGATACGGAGCCGGGCCGCCGGGATACGGCGACACGGCCCCGGGTGCGGGCGGGACCGGCGGAACGTGGCCCCGGCCGTATCCCTGCCCCTGGTGGTGGTCCGCCGGACCGGCGGGTGGCTGCTGATGCGACATGGCTCGAGCTTAGAACGCGGCCGCCCGCCGCCACCGGGCCGTCCCGAAGGCCGAGGGCCCCGTCCCGAAGGTCAAGGGCCCTCGTTCTCGCCGTACTTGGAGTCGGACGCGGTGTCCAGCGCCAGCCGGTAGCCGCGCTTGACCACCGTCTGGATCAGCTTGGGCGTGCCCAGCGCCGTACGGAGCCGCGCCATCGCCGTCTCCACGGCGTGCTCGTCGCGCCCCGCCCCCGGCAGCGCGCGCAGCAGCTCGGCCCGGGAGACCACCCAGCCCGGGCGGCGGGCCAGCGCCCGCAGCAGCGCCATGCCCGCGGGCGGCACGGCGCGCAGCTCGCCGTCGACCAGGGCGGCGTGGCCCCGGATGTCGAGCCGGTGGCCCGCGACCGGCAGCACACCGGCGCGGGCCGGGAGTTCCCGGCAGAGCAGCTGCACCAGCGGGCCGAGCCGGAAGCGTTCCGGGCGCACGGCCTGGATGCCGTGCTCCAGCAGCGGCATCGCCGTCACCGGTCCCACGCAGGCGGCCAGCACGTCGTGGCGGAGCGCCTCCAGCAGCGGCTCCAGCAGGCCCCGGTCGCGGGCGCGTTCGAGCAGTCCGGCGGCGGCGGGCGCGCTGGTGAAGGTGACGGCGTCCAGGGAGCGGGCGACCGTGGCGTCCAGCAGCCGGTCGACGGGGCCGATGTCCTCCGGCGGGAGCCAGCGGTAGACGGGCACGCCGACGACCTCGGCGCCCGCCTCGCGCAGCGCCTCCACGAAGCCGGGCAGCGGCTCGCCGTGCAGCTGTACGGCCAGCCGGCGGTCCGCGACGCCCTCGGCGAGCAGCCGGTCCAGGACCTCCGCCATCGACTCCGAGGCCGGCGACCAGGTCTCGGTCAGCCCGGCGGCGCGGATGGCGCCGCGCACCTTGGGCCCGCGGGCGAGGAGTTCCACCCCGCGCAGCCGGGCGGTCAGCTCCTCGCCGAGCCCCCAGCCGTCGGCGGCCTCGATCCAGCCGCGGAAGCCGATGGCCGTGGTGGCGACGACGATGTCCGGGGCGTCGGCGATCAGGTCCTTGGTGGCGGCGAGCAGTTCGGTGTCGTCCGGCAGCGGCACGATGCGGATGGCGGGGGCGTGCAGCACGGTGGCGCCCCGGCGCTCCAGCAGCGCGCCCAGTTCCTCGGCGCGCCGGGCGGCGGTGATGCCGACGGTGAAACCGGCCAGCGGGCCGGGGGCGGTCGGGGAGCCGGGGGCGGTCGGGGAGCCGGGCCGTCCCCGGGGCGGTGCGGCGCCGGCGGCCGTGGGGGCGGGCCCGGGGGCGTCCGGCTCCGGGCCGCCCGGGCGGCCGGGGGCCGGCGGTGAGGGCTGCGGGGTCGGGTCCTGCATGGGGTCTGCCTCGCTCAGCTGGGGGTTCCTGCTCGGTCCGGTCGGCCTGGGCGGGGCCTCCGCCGCCCGGTCCGTCCGCGTGCGGCGGCGGCCGGGCCGTACCCCCATCTTCCCAAGCCCCGGTGTCCTTGTCGGTTCGGCGGGATTTCCCCGGTGTTACGCGGGGACGGCGGTGCGCGCGGCCCGGGGCTGTCGCCGGACCGCGCGCACCGGGCTCACACCTCGGCGTAGACGGGCTGCCGCTGCGGCCGCTCCGCGTGGCCGGCCGGCTCCGCGGCGGCCGCCGGCTTGCGGAGGTATACGGCCCAGGTCACGGCGGAACACACCACGTAGTAGCCGAGGAAGAAGACGAAGGCCGTGGTGCCGGACTGCGAGGTGAGGAAGGACTGGCGCAGGGCGAGGTTGATGCCGAGGCCGCCGAACGCCCCGATGGCGCCGATGAGCGACATGGAGGCACCGGACAGCCGCCGGGCGTAGACGTCCGCCGCCTCGCCGGTGAGGCCCTTGGCCGTGGCCTTGGCCCGGTAGATGCCCGGGATCATCTTGTAGGTGGAGCCGTTGCCGATGCCGGTGAGGACGAACAGGACGATGAAGCCGCCGATGAACAGGGGCAGCGACGCCTGGAACGAGGCGGTGACGACCACGCCGACCGCCGCCGTCATCAGCACGAAGTTCACCAGCGTGACCCGGGCGCCGCCGAGCCGGTCCGCCAGCTTCCCGCCGACCGGGCGGATCAGCGAGCCGAGGAGCGGGCCGATGAAGGTCAGCGAGGCGGCCTGCAGGGGCGTGCGGCCGAACTGGGCGGTGAGCACGAGCCCGAAGGCGAAGCTGTAGCCGATGAAGGAGCCGAAGGTGCCGATGTAGAGGAAGGACATGATCCAGGTGTGACGGTCCTTGACGGCTTCCCTGGCCGCTCCGCCGTCGTTCTTCACCGGGCCGAGGTTGTTCATGTAGAGCGCGCTGCACACGGTGGCCGCGATGATCAGCGGAATGTAGACGCCGAGCAGGACGCGCGGGTTGGCCGCGCCGGCGATCGCGATGATCAGCAGGCCCAGGAGCTGGACCACGGCGACGCCGATGTTGCCGCCGCCCGCGTTCATCCCCAGCGCCCAGCCCTTGAGACGCAGCGGGTAGAAGCTGTTGATGTTGGTCATCGAGGAGGCGAAGTTGGCGCCGCCGACGCCGGTGAGCACCGCGACCAGCATGAAGGTCGAGTACGAGGTGCCGGGCTCCATGACGATCAGCAGCGCGGTGGTGGGCACCAGCAGCATCGCCGCGCTGAAGATCGTCCAGTTGCGGCCGCCGAACCGGGCGACCGCGAAGCCGTAGGGCACCCGCAGCGTCGCGCCGACCAGGCTGGCGACCGCCACCAGGAAGAACTTCCCGGCCGGGTCGACGCCGTACTCGGGCCCCATGAACAGGGCGAGGACGGAGAACATGCTCCACACCGAGAAGCCGATGTGCTCGGACATCACCGAGAAGATCAGGTTCCGTTTGGCGATGTGCTTCCCCTCCGCCTCCCAGAACTCCTCGTTCTCGGGATCCCACCGCTCGATCCAGCGGCCTCCCTTGTGCGCGGTCGTCGCGGCAGTCATCACGCCTCCACAGGTTTCGGGAACCGGGCCGGTTCGAGCCGGCTCCGTGCGTCCGACGCTAGGGACGGCGCGTTTCACGGCCGTGGCGTCAGGTGACCGTCACGCAACCTTGCTCTCACCCGGCGGTCACGCTCCGTGTGAGCGCCGGCGGCCGCGCCCCCGGGCGGTGAGTGCGGGCCGCCGCCCGGGGACGGCCGGTCAGCGGGACATGGCGGCTTCGTCCGCGTCCGGGAGCCATGATCCGGAGGGCTTGACGAGCCACGCGTGTCCGGCTGCGAGCGCTGCCGCCGCCGTCCGCAGAAAACCCAGTCCCGGGTGACGGATTCCACGGCGCCACACCATCGCGACCGGTGACAGCGGCACGGGGTCCGTGAGCGGCCGCAGCACCGTGCCGGGCATCTCGATGAACTGGGAGGTCGCGAGGACGGGCCAGCCCAGTTTGCCCATCACGCGGGTGAACTCGTCCCGGCCCCGGATCGGCGGCAGCGGCGGGGCGACGGCGATGCCCCGGCCGGCGAAGAGCCGCTCGGCGAGACCGGTCCACTCGGCGGTCGCGTCGTTGCCCGCCGCCGCGTAGACGGTCTCACCGGCGAGCGCGTCGAGCGGCACCGCGGGCAGTGCCGCGAGCCGGTGGGCCGCGGGCAGCACCACGGCCATCGGCTCGTACCGCACGGGCAGATGGGCCAGACGGGCGCGGACGGCCGGGTCGAGGCCGGCGATCCGGCCGAACGACACGTCGAGCCGGCCCGCGAGGAGGTCGGCCGCGGCGCCGGTGAGCCCCGCGTGGCAGGAGGCATAGAACTCCGGGCCGGCGGCCGGTGCGATCCGGCGGGCCTCCTCCAGGACGAGGTTGCCCGTCGCCACCCGCTCCCCGATGTCGACGAGCAGCGGCCGGTCCGCCTCCGCCTCGGAACAGGCGGCGATCAGGTCGTCGTGGGCCTCCAGCACGCGCCGCGCGTACGGCAGCAGGCGCTTCCCCGCGGCCGTCAGTTCGACGCTGCGCGTGGTGCGGACGAAGAGTTCGGTGCCGAGCACCCTTTCCAGCCGCCGGATGTCGCGGCTGAGCGCCTGCTGGGCGACATAGAGCCGGGCCGCGGCGCGGGTGAAGTGCAACTCGTCGGCGACGGCGGCGAAGGCGCGCAGCAGGCGGGGGTCGGCGTCCCGGGGCATCCGCACAGTCTGACAACGCAGGTGCGTGAATGCGAGCGAGAAAGTGTTGGACCCCGGCGGATGCCGGGCGCCACCGTGGCGGGGTGATCCTCTTCCTCGCCTCGCGCCCCGTGGTGCCCCGCCGGACGGCGTCCCGGCCGGGCATCCCTCCCACGCCCCGGGCCCGTACCGTTCCGGCCGGCGCCACGGTGCGGACCGGCGAAGCCGGGGGCCCGGAAACCGCCGGGGACGGCGAGGGCGGGACAGGCGGGGCCGGGACGGGTGGAGCGGGGACCGGTGGGGCGGGCACCGGTGGGGTGACGTCGAGAGGGGCCGCGACGGGCCCCGGCCGGGCGGGCGGCGGTGCCGGCAGTCGGACCGGCGGCTCCGGCCCCGGCCATCCCGGCGCGCCGGTGCCGAGGAGCGGAGGACGGCCCGGGCCGCTCTCCCCGTACCGGCGTCTCTTCGCCCCCTCCGGGGCGCTCGCCTTCACACTCGCGGCGTTCCCCGGGCGGCTGGCCACCTCCATGCTCGGGGTCTCCACGGTCGTCATGCTGGCCCTCGTCCGGGACTCCTACGCCCTGGCCGGGGCCGTCTCCGCGGTCAACGTCACCGTCACGGCCGTCACCGGCCCCCTGCTCGGGCGGCTGGTGGACCGGCTCGGGCAGACCAGGGTGGCCGTGCCCGCCACCCTCGTCTTCGCGCTGGGCACGGCCGCGATGCTGCTGTGCGTCCGCTACGACGCCCCGGCCTGGGCGCTGTTCCTGTGCTGCGCGGGCAACGCCGGTATTCCGAGCGTGGGTTCGATGACCCGGGCCCGGTGGGCGGCCCTGCACGGGGACGATGCCGAGGCCCGGCACACGGCCAACTCCTTCGAGCAGGTCGTCGACGAGCTGTGCTTCATGCTCGGCCCCGCCCTCGCGATGGTGCTGTGCACGGCGGTGTTCCCGGAGGCCGGGCTGCTGACCGCCGCCGTGCTCCTCACCGGCGGCATGCTGCTCTTCGCCGGCCGGCGCGGCACCGAGCCGCCCGTGCGGAAGCGAACGCCGGGCATGTCCCGGGGCCCGCTGCGGGCGCCCGGCTTCCCCGCCCTCCTCCTCGTGTTCGCGGCGACCGGCGCCCTCTTCGGCTCCCTGGAGGTCGCCACGGTCGCGGCCGTGCAGACGCTCAGTGGTGGCTCGGCGGCCGCCGGTCTCGTCCTGGCGCTCCAGGCGGCCGGCTCCGGGGTGGCGGGGCTGGCGTTCGGCGCGCTCCGGTTGTCCGGAGCCCCCGCCGTGCGGCTGGCCGCGGGGGTGGCGGCGATGACGGTCTGCACCCTGCCGCTGACGGCCGCCGGGAGCCTGCCGCTGCTGGCCGTGCTGCTGTTCGTGGCGGGCATGGCCACGGCCCCGACGATGGTCACCGGGATGTCGCTGGTCCAGCGTCTCGTCCCGGACGGCCGGCTCAACGAGGGCATGACCACCGCCTACACCGGCCTGCTGACCGGCATCGCGGCGGGCGCGGCGGCGGGCGGTCAGTTCGTCGAACGGTGGGGCGCCCCCGCCGCCTACTGGGCCCCGGTCGCGGCCGGGACCCTGGCGCTGCCGGCCGCTCTGGCCGGACTCCCCCGGCTGCGGCGGGTGTGAGCGCCGTACCGCGCGGGCCCCGCGCACCGGCTCAGGTGGCTATGTCCGGGTAGGGCAGGGAGATGTGCCGCATGGCTCTGCCGTAGGCCTTCTGATACTCCAGCGGTCCGTGGTCGCGCTCGAACATCGCGATGAAGAGGGTGAGGGTCAGAAAGGGGTGCGCGCCCATCTCGAAGAGGGCCACATGGTCGTGCTCGCGCAGCGCCCGGCGCTCCTCCTCGGTGAACGCCAACCAGGTGGTCCGCTCGTCCGGGACGCAGTTGAGCAGCTTGCCCGCCATCTCCCCCTCCCACCAGGTCACCAGCCCGGCGGGATCCTCGCGGTAGCGCTCCACCAGTTCGGGGTCGCGGTCGACGGTGTAGAGGAACTTGTCGAGCAGGTACTTGCTCATGCCGGGACTCCGTTCGGATACCAGGTGAAGTACGCCTCCATCGTGTGAAAGAGGTCGAGGGTGTCGACGTGATCGGCCTTGGCGCCCTCGCCGGCCACGCCCATCATCAGCATGAAGTCCATGAACCCGTGGGTGGCGTTGCCCGGATGGTGAAGACTGTCGAGGGTCACTTCCGACAGGCAGCCCTCGATGTCGCTGTTGGCGATCCACTCGACCGCTTTCCGGTCGAACTCCGGGTCCGGGCCGTGCTCGCCGAACTGGCGGGGACCGCCCAGTTCCAGGGAGAGGTGGCCGGTGCCGATGATCGCCACCCGCTTGTCCTCGGGCCAGGACTCCACCAGCCGGCGCAGTGTGCGGCCCAGTTGCACAAAGCGTCTGGGCTGCGGCAGCGGTGGCGCGAAGATGTTGGTGTAGATCGGGACGATGGGCAGATCCGCCTGCGGGCGCAGGGTGATGATCGGGCACGTGATGCTGTGATCGATGCGCAGTTCGTTGCTGAACGCCAGGTCGAAGTCGGCGTCCAGGCCCTTGCGGAGGATGTGCGCGGCCAGCCGCTCCTCTCCGCGCAGCGTCATCCGCGGCAGCCCGAACTCCCGCTCCTCGTTGTGGAAGTTGGCGTCGAAGAACGGCGCCTTGCCCACCAGGAACTGCGGCATGTTGTCCAGCCACAACTGGTGGAAGTGGTCGCTGCCCACCATCACCAGGACATCGGGCCGTGCCCTGGTCAGGGTCTCCCGGAACGCCTCGATCTTGGCGACCCAGGCGTCGGCGAACGGCGGCCGGTCGTCGCCGGTGGCCGTACTGGCCCGGTAGTAGAAGGGGTGGTGGGTGGAGGCGATGACCGCGGCGACGGTGGCCATGGGTGTACTCCTCGGGGTCGGGGCGGCTCAGCGCGACGGGTCGGGGCCGGGATCGGCGGAGGGGGCGGTGTAGACCGCGTTGCGGTCGACGGTGAGGTAGGCGTCCATGCCGATGGGGCGGCGGCGTTCCTCGGCTATCTGCCCGAGGAGGCCGGCGGCCCTGGCCAGCAGGGCGAATCCGCGCAGCAGTTCCACCGGCAGCCCCAGATCGGCCAGCGCCGCGCCGCACACCCCGGCACCGTTCAGCGGAAGCCTGCGGCCGAGCACCTGCTCGTGGACCCGGCCGATGGCCTCGAAGAGCCGGAGGTGGGGCCCGCGCAGCCCTTCCTCCTCCGCGATGCCGATCAGCACCGGGGTCCGCGGGTCCCGCGTCTTGTGGACGGGGTGCCCGAGGCCGGGGACGTACTGCCCGGCCTCACGGGTCCGGGTGACGGCGGCCAGGGCGAGGGCGTCCCAGCCGGCGTCGTCCCCGGGGAGCGGGCCCTCATGCCGGTCGAGGACGTCGCGCAGATAGCCGCCGCAGTCCTCGGTGACACCGAGGAACCGCGAGCCGCCGCCCAGCAGTCCGGCCGCGATCGCCCCCTGCAGCGAGTCCGGGGCCGAGAGATAGGTCAGCCGGGCCGCGATCGCCGTGGGGGTGAACCCGTGGTCGGCGAGGGCGACCAGCACCGCTTCGAAGACCCTCGTCTCCGAGGGGGTGGGGCGGCGCAGGGCGACCAGCCAGAAGGCCAGTTCGCCGAAGCCCACCTTGCCCATGAGGTCGGCGGAGAGGTCCTCCCCCAGGAGGCGGATCTCCTCGGCCGTGGAGGTGCCGAGGGAGGTGGGGAAGGCGGGGACGCCGTCGGTGCCGGTCATGCGGGGGACTCCTCGTCGGTGGCGGCCGCGCCGGCCGGTGCGGACAGCCATTGGCGGATCTCGGCGCCGTGCTCGTCGAGGGACGGCGGCGGCAGCCGGTACTCGGGCGGGGTCTCGGAGAAGGTGATCGGGTTCCGTACGGAGGGGACGGCGTCCGGGCCCTCGCCGGCCGTCACGACCGGGTCGAGCCCGACCTCGCGCGCGAACTCCACACCGCCGGCGATGGTGTTGATCGGCCCGCAGGGGACACCGGCCGCGATGATGTCGCGGAACCACTCCATCCGGGTACGGGTGCGGAGCCGTTCCACCAGCAGGGGGCGGAGCTCCGCCCGGTTGGCCGTGCGGTCCTCGTTGCGGCTGAACCGCGGGTCGTCGGCGAGCTCCGGGACGCCGAGGACCTCGGCCAGCCGGCGGAACTGGCCGTTGTTCCCGGCCGTGACGATCAGGTCGCCGTCCGAGCAGGGCAGCGGTTCGTAGGGGAAGAGGCTGGGATGGCTGTTGCCCATCCGGTGCGGGACGACGCCCCCGGCGACATGGGCGCTGGTCTGGTTGACCAGCCCCGACAGGGCCGAGGACAGCAGATTGACCTCGACGTGCTGGCCGCGGCCGCTGTCGCGGCGGGCGTGCAGGGCGGACAGCACGCCGATGGTGGCGTGCAGCCCCGCCATCACGTCGAAGACGGAGATGCCCGCACGGAACGGCGGGCCGTCCGGGTCCCCGGTGAGGCTCATCAGCCCGGAGATCGCCTGGACGATCAGGTCGTAGCCCGGCAGGGCGGCGCCTTCCGGGCCGCTGCCGAAGCCGCTGATCGAGGCGTAGACGACGGCCGGGTTGCCGGCGGCGACCGTGTCGTAGTCCAGTCCGAAGCGGGTCAGGCCGCCGGGCTTGAAGTTTTCGACGAACACATCGGCGCGCCGGGCGAGTTCGCGGGCCGCCGCGAGGTCACCGGGGTCCTTGAGGTCGAGCGCGATGGAGCGCTTGTTGCGGTTGATTCCCAGGTAGTACGTCGAGACGCCGTTCCGGACCGGTGGCTGCCAGGACCGGGTGTCGTCGCCGCCGGGGGCCTCGACCTTGACCACCTCCGCGCCGAGGTCGGCCAGGAGCATCGTCGCGTAGGGGCCGGCGAGGATCCGCGAGAAGTCGGCCACCAGCAGCCCCGAGAGGGGGCCGCGGCGGGGCTCTGTACCGGGCACGGCTGTTCTCCGATCTTCGGCGTATGACGCGTCCGATTCCGCTTGTCCGCTGCACGGACACTCGTCCGCTCAACTCCGGCCCAGTCTCGGCGCGGCTCTGCAGGGCTGTCAAGGGAGGCACACGAACGGGTAGCACGCGGTGCCGGACTCTTGACAGGCCCCACCGGCCGTTCCAGAGTGGCCGCACCAAGTCCGCGACCGGCATACGGACATCCGTCCGCCACACCGGCCGACCCTGTGGAGGATGAGATGTCCCACCCCGAAGCCCAGGTGCCGGCGGCCGGCCGGCCGGTGGTGTTCCGCGGCGGCACCGTGCTGACCATGGACGACGCCCGCACCGTTCTGACCGGCGCGGACGTCCTGGTGGTGGACGATCGCGTCGCCGCGGTCGGCCGGGGCCTCGACGTCCCCGGGGGCTGCTGGGAGATCGACGCCCGCGGGGGCATCGTCATGCCGGGCATGATCGACACCCACCGGCACATGTGGCAGACCGCCATGCGCGGTTACGGCGCCGACTGGACGCTGACGCAGTACTTCGTCTGGTACTACCTGGAGCACGGAAGGGCCTTCCGCCCGGAGGACGTGTACGCCGGCAACCTGCTCTCCGCCTGGGAAGCGCTGGAGGCGGGGGTCACCACCACGGTCGACTGGTCCCACGGCCTGCGGACCGTGGACCACGCGGAGGCCGCCGTCGACGCCCTCCGGGCGGTCCCCGGCCGGTTCGTCCTCGCCTACGGCAACATCCACGCGGCGCCGTGGGAGTGGACCGCCGACCCCGCCGTCCGGTCCTTCCTCGATCGGAGCCGCACCGGGAAGGGCGACCTCCTCGGCTTCCAGCTCGCGTTCGACGTCACGGGCGATCCCGCCTTCCCGGAGAAGGCCGCCTTCGAGGCCGCCCGCGAGCTCGGACTGCCGGTCACCACCCACGCGGGGGTCTGGGGGGCCACCGACGACACGGGCATCCGCCTGATGTACGAGAACGGCTTCATGACCCCGGAGACCGTCTATGTCCACGCGGCGACGCTCACCGCCGACGCCTACCACCGGATCGCCGCCACCGGCGGTTCCGTGTCCGTCTCCACCGAGTCCGAGCAGAGCGCCGGCCAGGGCTACCCGCCCACCTGGCAGGTCCGCCGGCACGGCATTCCGGTGTCCCTGTCGATGGACACCAGCGTCTGGTGGAGCGGCGACCTCTTCACCGCCATGCGCACCACGCTCGGCGCCGACCGGTCACGGGAACATCTGGAGGCCCATACGCGCGGCGACACGGTGACCCATGTCCATCTGCGGGCCGAGCAGGTGGTCGACTGGGCGACCCGCGGCGGCGCCCGCGCCCTGGGCCGGGACGACCTGGGCCGGCTGGAACCGGGGGCGAAGGCCGACGTCGTGCTGATCCGGAACGACGCCTCACCGGTCTCGTTCCCGCTGCTCAACCCCTACGGGCACGTGGTGTTCCAGGCGCAGCGCGGCGATGTGCATACCGTGCTGGTCGACGGCCGGGTGGTGAAGCACGCGCACCGGCTGGTCGGCGCCGATCTGCCGGCCGTGCGGCGCACCGCCGAGGCGACCGTGGAGCATCTGCGGTCGGCGCTGGGCGAGGAGGCGTGGGCCGCCGGCATGGACCCCGACCTGCCGGACGACGAGGTGCTGGACAACCCGTACCAGTACACCGAGTACAAGTCGGACTCCACGCGCGGCGCCCGGGGCACCGTGTTCGGTGAGCCGGACTCCGGTGGCTGAGCGGCCCCGGCGGCCGCCACCGGGTGCCCGTACCGTCCCGCCGAGGCCGTAGGCTCCCCCGGGACGGGCGGTCGCCGAGCGGGCACCGCGGGCCACACGATCACGGGAGGCAGGGAGATGGCTGGACGAGGGGCGGGGCCGGACTTCGTCGAGTCCCTGGCCCGCGGGCTGGACGTGCTGGCCGCCTTCGACACCGACCACCGCAGCATGTCCCTCACCGAGGTGGCCACCGCGGCCGGGCTCGCCCGGCCGACAGCCCGCCGGCTGCTGCTGACACTGGAGGAGCTGGGCTTCGTCCGGTCCTCCGGCAGCGCCTTCCAGCTGACCCCCAAGGTGCTCACCCTGGGCATGGCCTATGTGGGGGCCCTCGGCCTCTGGGACATCGCGCGGCCGCACATGGAGTCGCTGGTCGCCCGCACCGGCGAGTCCTCGTCCATGGCCCAGCTGGACGGTTCGGACATCGTCTACGTGGCCCGGGTCTCCGTACCCAAGATCATCGCCTTGCGGGTGGAGATCGGCACCCGGTTCCCCGCCCTCCGGACCTCGCAGGGGAAGGTGCTGCTCGCCGCCCTCTCCCCCGCCGAGCTGGCGGCCGCGCTGGCCCTGCCCAGCCGCTCCGGCCTGCCGGGAGAGAACGACCGGAGCACTCAAGAGCGGCTGCACGAGGAGCTCACCGAGGTGCGCGCCCGCGGCTGGGCGCTGGCGGACGAGGAGCTGGCTCCGGGGGTCCGCTCCGTCGCCGTCCCCGTGCGGGACGGCACCGGAACCGTCCGGGCCGCCATGAACGTCACCGTGCATGCCGCCGAGACCTCGGCCGAGAAGCTGCTGCGGGAGCATCTGCCGCTCCTGCTGCGCACCGCTGGGGACATCAGTGCCGAGTGGGCGCTGTGGCAGTCCCGGCCGCACCGGGAGCTGGACCCCCGTACGGAGACGGCCTCCGCTCCCGGCTGAGACCGCGCGCACGGCGCACGGCACCGGCCCGTACCCGTACAACGCCGAAGGCCCCGCTGGATCAGCGGGGCCTTCGGCGCATGGGATGGTGGAGATGGCGGGAATCGAACCCGCGTCCAACGGTGCGGAAACAGGGCTTCTCCGAGCGCAGTTCGCTGCGATTTTCTCGGCCCCGGAGATCACGCGAACAAGTCTCCGACGGGCTCAGCCACTGTTTGATTTCCCACCGGCCCCCGTGGCCGGGGCCGGTGGTTTAGATCCCTAGCTGATGCCAGGTTCCGGGACGGGATCAAGCCCGGGCTGACACTCCGCAGAGTCGCTGTCTGTTAAATCAGGCAGCGAGGGCGAAGGAATCGCGCTTGGTGTTGGCGATTATTTTTTGCGACATATGGTTTACGAGATCATTGCCGCTTCCTCGGCTCGCTTCCCCTGCTTCGACATCCGCTGTCGAAACCGATCATCCCCATGTTGATTTGACAAGCACACCCGGTGCGGAACACCCGGTGGCGCTGTGGTCCATCGTACGTCAACAACCGACGCGGGAGCCAGATCATTCCCGCCCGGCACCGGGAGAGCGTGATCCGCGCCACCCGCGGCCCGTCCCGGGCCCGCCGGCGTCCTCGGACCTCCGGCCGTCACGCCCGCCGGACGCCCGCCGGACCGTCCGCCGGCATCTCACGCCCGCTGGCGCCGCCGCACCGCCGAGATCGCCCGGTCCGTCTCGCGCCGGTCCTGCTTCTCGCGCAGCGTCTGCCGCTTGTCGTACTCCTTCTTGCCCTTGGCCAGCGCGATCTCGACCTTGGCCCGGCCCTCCTTGAAGTACAGCTGCAGCGGGACGATGGTGTGCCCGCTCTCCTGCGACTTGCGCTCCAGCTTGTCGATCTCCTCGCGGTGCAGCAGCAGCTTCCGCTTCCGCCGTGCCGCGTGGTTGGTCCAGGTGCCCTGCGTGTACTCGGGGATGTGCACGTTGTGCAGCCAGGCCTCGCCGCCGTCCAGCTGGACGAAGCCGTCCACCAGGGACGCCCGGCCCTGCCGCAGGGACTTGACCTCGGTGCCGGTCAGCACCAGACCGCACTCGTAGGTGTCCAGGATGGTGTAGTCGTGCCGCGCCTTCTTGTTCTGCGCGACCAGTTTGCGGCCCGACTCCCTGGCCTTCTCTTTAGCCTTGTTGGTTTTTGCCATAGCGCGGCCATTCTCGCACTACGAGCCACCCGCGAGGCCAGTCAATACCGTCCGGGCCCGCTCCTCGGCGCCCTCCCGGGCCACCAGGTCGGGGGTGATCCCCTCGCCGTCCACGGACCGCCCGGAGGGGGTGCGGTAGTGGCCGACGGTCAGCTCGGCCACCGAGCCGTCCGGCAGCTCCTCGGGCATCTGCACGGAGCCCTTGCCGAAGGTCTCCGTCCCGACGACGACCGCCCGGCCCCGGTCCTGCAGCGCGCCGGCCAGCAGCTCGGCCGAGCTCATGGTGCCGCCGTCCACCAGGACGACCAGCGGCACCCCGCTGCCGGCGCCGCCCTCCTCCGCGTGCAGGGCCCGTTGCTCGCCGTGCACGTCGTAGGTGGCGACGAGGCCGCCGTCGAGGAAGGCGGAGGCCGCGGTCACCGCCTCGCCGACCAGTCCGCCGGGGTTGCCCCGCAGGTCGAGCAGCACACCCGCGCCGTCGCGGGCCTTCCGCACCGCGCGGACGACCTCCTCGCCGGACCCCTTGGTGAAGGAGCCGACCTCGATCAGGGTCGTGCCGTCCGCCGCGGTCCGGACGGTGACGCTCTCCGCGGCCAGCCTGGTCCGGGTCAGGGTCTCCCGCCAGCGGCGGTCACCGCGTTCCAGGTCCAGTTCGACGGAGGAGCCCTCCCCGGCGCCCCGGTCGTCGCCGCGCAGCAGGGCGACGACCTCGGTGACGGGCTGCCCGCCGGTCTTCTCGCCGTCGATGGCGCGGAGCCCGTCGCCGGGTCTGATGCCGGCGCGGTCGGCGGGGCTGCCGGGCAGGGCCCGCGCCACCTCGATCCGTCCCTCGGCGTCGTGCCGCACCCAGATGCCGACCCCGACGTACCAGCCGTCCAGGCTCTGCCGCAGGCCCTCGTACTCCCCGGCGCTGTAGACGGCGGACCAGCGGTCGCCGCTGCGGCTGACGACCTCCTCGGCGGCGTCGGTCCCGGACTCGCCCGCGGCCATGGCCGCCGCTGCCGCCTCGGCGACGGCGGCCTCGTCGGGCCCCTCACCGGCCGTGTCCGCGACCGCATCGGCCCGTACGGACACGTGCTCCCGGGTGTCGTCCTGCCAGATGCCGGAGACGCCGCCGGTGACGAGGACACTGCCGAGGACCAAGGTCAGGGCGGCCCCGCGGCGGAGGCGGCGGGGCGGGACGAACATCGACGAGCCCGACATGCCGGTGAGTCTAGGCGACGCCGAAGCGCCGTACGGGGAGTTGGCCGTACGGCGGCTTGGACGAACATCACACCTTGAGGTACTTGCGCAGAGCGAAGAAAGCGGCGATCGCGGGCATGAGAAGGCCGATCGCCAGCACCAGCGGCAACTTGGCGAGCACCACGTCCCAGCCGATGAAGTTGATGAGGTCGATCCGCTCCGCCAGCCAGTTGTTGACGAGGAAGAACTTCCCGAACACCAGCAGCACGCAGGCGAAGACGGCGCCGATGAGGCCCGCGATGGCGGCCTCCATGATGAACGGCATCTGGATGTAGAAGCTCGACGCCCCGACCAGCCGCATGATGCCGGTCTCCCGGCGCCGGCTGAACGCCGAGACCCGCACCGTGTTGACGATCAGCATCAGCGCCACGATCAGCATCAGCGCCATCACGACGAGTGCCGCGATGTTCATGCCGTTCAGCAGATTGAAGAGGTTGTCGAGCACATCCCGTTGGTCCTCCACCGCCTGCACCCCGGGACGGGCCGAGAAGGCGCTCTTGATGACCTGGTACTTCTCCGGGTCCTTCAGCTTGACCCGGTACGACTCCTGCATCTGGTCCGGGGTGAGCGAGGAGGCCAACGGGGAGTCGCCGAACTGCTCCTTGTAGTGCTTGTACGCCTGGTCGCTCGACTCGTGGTGGACGGTGTCGACGACCGGCATCCTCTGCAGCTCGGCCTCGATCTCCTTCTTCTGGTCCGCCGTGACCGCGCCCTTGGCGCAGTTCGGGTCGCTCTCCGCGTCGTTCTTGTTGCAGAGGAAGATCGAGACGTTGACCTTGTCGTACCAGTAGCCCTTCATCGTGTCGACCTGGTCCCGCATGAGCAGGGAGGCGCCGAACAGGCCGAGCGAGAGGGCGACGGAGACGATGACGGCGAAGGTCATCGTGAGATTGCGACGGAGACCGACGCTGATCTCCGACAGGACGAACTGGGCGCGCATGATGTCCTTTCAGGGTGTGGCCCGCGGCTACGGTGTGGTCACTCAGTGCGCGTAGCCGTAGACACCGCGCGACTGGTCGCGCACCAGCCGGCCCTTCTCGAGCTCGATGACGCGCTTGCGCATCTGGTCGACGATCTGCTGGTCGTGGGTCGCCATCACCACGGTCGTACCGGTCCGGTTGATCCGGTCCAGCAGCTTCATGATGCCGACCGAGGTCTGCGGGTCGAGGTTGCCCGTCGGCTCGTCCGCGATCAGCAGCATCGGGCGGTTGACGAACGCCCGGGCGATGGCCACCCGCTGCTGCTCACCGCCGGAGAGTTCGCCCGGCATCCGGTCGTCCTTGCCGCCCAGCCCGACCAGGTCCAGGACCTCGGGGACCGTCTTGCGGATCTGCGCCCGCGGCTTGCCGATCACTTCGAGGGCGAAGGCGACGTTCTCCCCGACCGTCTTGTTGGGGAGCAGCCGGAAGTCCTGGAAGACGGTGCCCAGCTGGCGCCGCATCTGCGGCACCTTCCAGTTGGAGAGCCGTGCCAGGTCCTTGCCCAGGACGTGCACCGAGCCATGGGTCGCCCGCTCCTCGCGGAGCAGCAGCCGCAGGAAGGTGGACTTGCCCGAGCCTGAGGAGCCCACGAGGAAGACGAACTCGCCCTTCTCGACCTCCAGCGAGACATCCCGCAGCGCGGGCCTCGTCTGCTTGGGGTAGGACTTGGATACGTTGTCGAATCGGATCACGGGTGCACCACGGTCGGCCTTGTAGAGAAGAGGGGACGCGGAACGCCGTACAGCCCAGCTGCGGCGCCCGCCGGTGAGCGTGACCATACGCGAACCCGGCGGAGTCGTGCAGTCGTCGCCCTCCGATGAGCGCCGATTCACGGCACCATCGGGAATAAACCCGGCAATAGCGGCACGGCTTCGCCACCGGTGGTCCCCCGGCCCTTCCAAGTGCGCTTCCCGGTGCGCCGGATCGCCGGGAAGCTGGCACAGTGGTATGGGGAACGGAAGCGCTCCCCCGGGCGTTGGCCCCAGTGAGGAGGAGATCGCATGACATGCGACCGACTGGTGTGCGCCAACTGCGCGGGCCCGGTGAACGAGGGGCGCTGCGCCGTCTGCCGTGCCAGCAGAGAGCGGCTCCAGCACCAGAACGGCCTCTTCGCCGGACTCTCCCCGGCCGCACTGATCGCCCTGCTGGTCACGCTCGTGGCCGTGGCCCTGCTGGCGCACCAGACCGCGTAGACGGCGGGCGGGCGAAACAGACGGCGGGCAGGCGGGCACCCGGACGACCCGGGCTCCGGCCCGGGGCCGCGTTCCGGCCCGCTCCCGGCGGCTCTGCCCGTACGCGCCCTGAACGGCTCCCGCGCGCATGCCGAGGGCCCCGGAACGCCGGCTGCGTTCCGGGGCCCTCGGCCCGTTCTCAGGTGCCCTGTGGCGGGCGTGTGCCGTGCCCGGTGACCGTGCGGACCACCCGGTCAGGCAGCGGCGCCGCCGCGGCCGGCCACGATCTGCGGCAGGAAGCGGAAGCCGATGCCACCGGCGATCATCGTCGCGGCACCGATCAGCAGGAACGCGGTCTCGGAGGCGCCGGTCTCGGCCAGCTCCTCCTTGGCCTCGCCCTGCTCGACCGGCTGCGCGCCGATGTTGTTGGTGTCGGTGCCGGTGTCGATACCGGTGTCGACGTTGCCGCCGGTGTCGGGGCCGGGGTTGTTGCCCCCGCCGGTGCTGCCGCCGGTGCTGCCGGAGCCACCGTTGCCGCCGGTGCCGCCGGTGTTGCCGGAGCCGCCGTTGTCACCGCCGCCGTCGCCGCCACCGGTGCCACCGCCGTTGCCGGTGCCGCCGTTGTCGCCGGAGCCGCCGTTGTCACCGCCGCCGTCGCCGCCGCCGATGCCACCGCCGATCCCGCCACCGATCGCGCCGCCGTCGGCGCCACCGTCCGCACCGCCGTCACCGCCGCCGATGCCACCACCGATCCCGCCACCGATGCCGCCGCCGTCGGCGCCACCGTCCGCACCGCCATCGGCACCACCGTCAGCGCCACCATCGGCACCGCCATCGGCGCCACCATCGGCACCGCCGTCCGCACCGCCGTCGGCACCGCCGTCGGCACCGCCGTCGGCACCGCCGTCAGCGCCACCGTCCGTGCCGCCGTTGCCGGCGCCGCCGTCCTCGCACTCCGAGGGGAGGACGTCGCAGGGGTCGGGCTCGTCACCCTGGATGCTGACCTCGACGTTCCCCTCCTCCACGGAGGCCTTGGTGCTGAGCCCGCCGATCTGAACGTCCACGCCGACGGCCTGTGCGGCGCCCGCGGCGGTCAGGGAGGCCCCGGCAGCGATCACCGCGCCGGCGGTTATGCGCGCAACGCGCAACCGCGTCTTCTTCGTCATCTAGCTGCTACCCCCAGTAGCTGATCTCGTCAGTGGAGCAGCCATGCATGGGCTGTTGGTCGTCATGGGTAGGAGTGACGCGGGACTCTCGTTCCGCCCGCCCCTTAGCGCCCGCGCCCAGACATGGGCATGCCGAGCGTCACCCTTCCCAAGATTCACAGCAGCGTCAAGCGCGTTGAGCGCGCTATGTCCGTTGCGTGACCACTTGCGCCGGGGCCACGCTCAGGACTGTGACGAAAACGGCAACTGCCGCCCATGAGACGGCAGTTGAGCATTCACATTCTTTCTCCGCACAGCCCCCGGAACCGCTCGCGGCGGCCGTCCGGCGGGCTACTTCTCGCGCTGCTTGCGCCAGCGGATACCGGACTCCAGGAAGCCGTCGATGTCGCCGTCGAGGACAGCCTGCGGGTTGCCGACCTCGTACTCCGTGCGCAGGTCCTTGACCATCTGGTACGGGTGCAGCACATAGGAGCGCATCTGGTTGCCCCAGGAGCCCGAGCCCTCGCCCTTGAGCGCGTCCATCTTGGCCTGCTCCTCCTGCCGGCGGCGTTCCAGCAGCTTCGCCTGGAGGACGTTCATGGCGCTGGCCTTGTTCTGGATCTGCGAGCGCTCGTTCTGGCAGGAGACGACGATCCCGGTCGGGATGTGGGTCAGCCGGACCGCGGAGTCGGTCGTGTTGACGCCCTGGCCACCGGGCCCGGAGGAGCGGTAGACGTCGACGCGCAGGTCGGACTCGTCGATGTCGATGTGGTCGGTCTGCTCGACCACCGGGAGCACCTCGACCCCCGCGAAGGAGGTCTGCCGGCGGCCCTGGTTGTCGAACGGCGAGATGCGCACCAGACGGTGCGTGCCCTGCTCGACCGAGAGGGTGCCGTAGGCGTACGGGGTCTGGACGGCGAAGGTCGTCGACTTGATCCCAGCCTCTTCGGCGTAGGACGTCTCGTAGACCTCGGTCTTGTAGCCGTGCCGCTCGGCCCAGCGCAGATACATCCGCTGCAGCTGCTCGGCGAAGTCGGCGGCGTCCACGCCACCGGCCTCGGCGCGGATGTTGACCAGCGCCTCACGGGCGTCGTACTCGCCGGACAGGAGGGTGCGGACCTCCATCTCCTCGACGGCCTTGCGGACCGAGCGGAGCTCGTTCTCGGCCTCCTCGCGGGTGTCCGCGTCGTCCTCCGACTCGGCCAGCTCGAACAGGACGGAGAGGTCGTCGATCCGGCCGCGCAGTTCCTCGGCCCGGCGGAGCTGGCCCTGCAGATAGGACAGCTTGCTGGTGACCTTCTGCGCGTTCTCGACGTCGTCCCAGAGGTCCTGGGCCGCCGCCTGCTCCTCCAGCTCGGCGATATCGGCCCTCATCCGGTCGAGGTCCAGGACGGCCTCGATCGACTCCATGGTCGAGGAGAGGGACTTCAGCTCTTCGGATACATCGACGACTGCCACGCCCCCAGCCTAACGGCTTCCGGCCGGAGACCACGCAGAGGCGGGTACGGGGTGCCCGCGGCGGCTCAGGGGGCTCCGGTGGCCTGGGCCGCCCCGGCGGGTACGGCTGGCCCGCCCCGGGCGGGGGCCCGGGGCGCCGAGTGTTCCGTACCCCCGCCCCCGGCGGGCCGGGGGCCGTCGCCGGTGACGGCGCCGTCGGCCGAGGCCGCCAGCCAGCCGCCGAGCCCGGCCACCGCCACCAGGCCCGCCACGACCACGCCGAGCCGGATCCGGCGGCGGCGCAGCGCCTCCGCCCGGCGGCGGGCCGAACCGGGCCGGGGCTCGCCCGGCCTGCGGGGCACCCGCGCGGTGCCGTGCGCCCCGCCCGCGAGCTCGTCCTCGGTGGGAACGCGCATGCTGGTGTGGGTGTCCCGTCCGGAATCGGGCGCGGAGCCGTAGACCAGCGGCACGGCGCCGCGGCGGGGCTGCTCGGGGACCGAGCGGAAGGGTTCGGCCCGCTCCTCCCCGGGGTCGTCCCCGGCGCGTTCGCCGTCCGGCTCGTCCACGTCGAGCGGTGGGAGCCCGGCCAGGCCGGGCAGGAGCTCCCGGAGCCGGCCGGCCAGCTCGGCCGCGCGCAGCCGGGAGGCGGGCGACTTGGCCAGGCACTGGACGAGCAGCTGCCACAGCTCGTCGGGGATGCCGGGCAGCGGGGCCACCGTCTCGGTCACATGGCGGCGCAGCACGGCGCCGGGGTGGCCGCCGCCGAACGGGGTGAAACCGGCCAGCAGTTCGTACAGGACGGTCGCCAGGGCGTAGATGTCGACGGAGGCGCGGGGCGGCAGGCCCTCGACGATCTCCGGGGCGAGGTAGTCGGGGGTGCCGATGATGTTCCGCGCCGCGCCGGCCTGCCCGGCGCGGGGTCCCTGAGCGGTGCGGGGGACCGGTGCGGCGCCGGCGCCGGAGCGCAGGGCGCGGGTGCGGGCGGGGGAGTCGACGAGCCGGGCGACGCCGAAGTCGGTCAGCAGCGCCGGGTGGGCGCCGCCCGGGCCGAGCGGGCCCTCCATGTCGAGCAGGATGTTCTCCGGCTTGACGTCGCGGTGCGCGATGCCCGCGGCGTGCGCGGCGGCGAGGGCGTCGGCCACGTCGGCGGCGATGGCGACGGCGGCCTCCGGGGCCAGCCGGCGCTCCCGTTCGAGGCGGGTGCGCAGATCGGTGCCGCGCACCAGGTCCATGACGAGGGCCAGGTCGTTGCCGTCGACGACGAGGTCGCGGACGCCGACGATCCGGGGGTGGTCGAGGCCGAGGAGCGCGGTGCGCTCCTGGACGAAGCGTTCGACGAGGTCCTCGTCCGAGGCGAGGTCCTCGCGCAGGAGTTTGACGGCGACCGGGCCCTCGGGCCCCTCGCCCAGCCACACCGTCCCGGCGGACCCCCGCCCGAGGATCTGGTGGACGGTGTACCGGCTACCGATCTTGCGTGCCAAGACTGCTCCGACGTGTCATGCCCTCCGCGCGGAGGGCAGGCGTGGGACACCAAGCTACGCGGCCACCGGGGTGTCCGCTGCCCAGGATGGGGCCAACCATCACTTCTGCGCGGTAAATCGGGTCCCGTAAGTCGACAAGTCTCCACAGTCGTGGAGATGTTGCGGCCGGGCCGGTGTCACTGGCCGGCGCCCGGGTCGAGTTCGGGGGCCTTGATGTCGGAGGTGTCGGGGAGCTGCTCGGACGCCTGGCCGAGTTCCGAGATCCAGTCGACGACCTGGCCGATGCCGTCGGTCGTCGCCTGCCAGAAGCTCTTGCCCTCCGCGACCCAGCTCTGGACCGGGGTGAACTCCCAGACGAGCCATCCCGCCAGGATGAAGACCGCGATGGTGAAGAGGCAGCCCTTGAGACAGCCGAGCCCGGGGATCCGCATCGGATTGGCGCTGCGGGGGCGCGGCTCGCGGCGCGGCGCGGGGGCCGGCGGGGGCGGCGGCGCGTACCGCTGGGGCTGCGGTTCCTGCCGGCGGCGGGGCTCCCGGCGCGGCTGGGGCCGGGGCTGCTGCTGCGGTTGCGGGGGCGGCGCGTAGGGGGCCGGCTGCTGCTGTTGCTGCGGGGCCGGGCGGCGCTGCGGGCGGCGGCGGAGCGGGTCCTCGTCCGGATCGAGGTACTGGACCTGGGTCTGCTCGTTGCGGTCGCGGGCCGCGCGCATCTGCGTCTGCCAGGGGTGTTCGCCGTCCTGGCCGTCCCCCGCGCCGGGCGGACCCGGCGGCACCGGGGGCATCGCGCGGGTGGCGCCGGCGTGGTCCGGGCCGCCGGGCCCGCTGCCGGCGGGCAGGAAGGCCGTCTGCGCGTTGGGGTCGCAGGCGCTCGCGCCGGACGGCAGCACCTGCGTCGGGTCGGCGTCCCCGCCGCCGGCGGCTCCCGCGCCGTGGCCGGCGGTGGTGCCGGGGACGGGCGCGGGCGCCGGGTCGGGCGCGAGCAGCGCGGCGACGCCGAGGGCCGCCTCAGCCTGGGCGGGATTGGCGTGCACGCCGACGCCCGCGGCGACCGTGCGGAGGCCGCGGGCGAGGTTGACGGCGCTGGGCCGCTCGTCCGGGTTCTTCCGCAGGCAGTGCTCGATGACCGTCCAGAGCGGTTCGGGGACGGTGGTGGGGCGGCGCGGCTCCTCACTGAGGTGCTTCTGCAGCACCTCCAGGGCCGTCTCCCCCGCGAACGGCGGACGGCCGGTGACCAGTTCGTAGAGGAGGATGCCGCAGCCGTAGATGTCGACGGCGGAGGTCTGCGGGCGGCCCTCGGCGGACTCCGGCGCGACGTAGGCGGGCGTGCCGACGAACTCGTGGGTGCGGGTGAGGCCGGGCGAGTCCGCGAGCCGGGCGATGCCGAAGTCGGTGAGCATCGGGTGCATCTCGCCGCCCGGGCCGGTCGCCAGCAGGACGTTGGCGGGCTTGAGGTCGCGGTGGACGACGCCGTCGGTGTGGCTGGCGGCGAGCGCGTCGGCGATCTGCGCGGTCAGCAGGGCGGTGGCGACCGGTGTGAACGGGCCGTTCTGGCGCAGATAGCGGAAGAGGTCCGGGCCGTCGATCAGGTCCATGACGAGGGCCAGCAGATCGCCCTCGACGACGAGGTCGCGGGTGCGGACGATATTGGGGTGGGTGAGCCGGAGCAGGACCGACCGCTCGCGCAGGAAGCGCATCACGACATCGGGGTCGTGCGCCAGCTCCTCCTTGAGGACCTTGATCGCCACGGCCTCGCCGGGATGCCCGGCCACCGCCGCCTCCGCGCCCGCCGTCTCGCGCTGCCGGGCCCGCCAGACGGTGCCGGTGGCCCCGCGGCCGAGCGGCTCTTCGAGCAGATACTTACTGCCTACCGGCCGCACGTCATGCGCTCCCTACGTCCTGGTACCGGGCCTCGTTCCGCGGAGGGACTCCACGGGGCCGTTCCGCCCCACTCTAGTGCCGTGTTACGGGCGGGCGGCGGGTCCTGCGGCTGTTCTCCGGTTCCCTCCCGGTACGGACGGACACGCCGCGACCCGTACCGGGAGGACGCGGCTGCCGCGCCGATGGTTGCCCGGTGTCCCCCGGTCCGGCCCGGCCCGGGGCGACGCGGGGCCGTCCGGCCCGGGGGCGGAGCCGGTGCTTCCGGGCGGGCCCGACGGAAGTCGACCGGAATGGGGCGCAATCGGTCCTCCGGGTGACAGGGGATGCCGTCGCCGACGCCCTGTGCGGCGCTTTTTGGCCGGACAGGGACGATTCAAGATCGAATAACGGCGGTCACCGGGCAGGATGTCACCGGCAGGTGCGAGGATGCACCCACGCACGGAGGAGCGGGGGGCGGGGGCCCCGCGCTCTGTGGTGACCTGTACGTGCCGAGCGCCCGTGCACGGGCGGGGGACGGACCGGGCCCCTGCCGCGTCCGGGCGGAAGGGACCGCTGACGGCGATGCAGATTCGCTTGACCGTCCTCGGGCCGCTCAGCGGCCACGCCCCGCGTTCCTGCGATGTGCTCGTCACGGCCCCCGCCGGAACGGCGCTCGCCGCGGTGGCCGGCGGCCTCGCGGCCGCCGTGGCCGCCGTCGCGGAGCCCGGGCGCGGCGCGGAGCCCGCCGTCCCCGGCGCTTCCGGCACCCGTGCGGGCGGCGCGGCGCAGAACTCGGCCTCCGTGGTGCTGTACGCGGGCTCCGAACGGCTCGACAGCCGCCACCGCCTGCTGGGCGAACCGCCGCTCGTCGACGGCGCGGTGCTCTCCCTGCACGCCCCGGTCGAGCCCGGACTGCACCCCGGCATCGCCCAGGAGACGGCCGCGCGGGGCACCGCCCGGCTCCACGTCGTCGCCGGGCCGGACGCGGGCGGGGTCCATCTGCTGCACGGCGGGCAGATCCGGATCGGCCGCTCCGCCGACGCCGACGTCCCGCTCGACGACCCCGACGTCTCCCGGCTGCACTGCGCGGTGACGCTCGCCGGGGACGGCCTGGTGACCGTCGCGGACCTCGGCTCGACCAACGGCACCGCGGTCGACGGCGCGCCCGTGGACGGCCGGCCCCGGCCGCTGCCGCCGGGTGCCCTGCTCCGCGTCGGGGAATCGGCGCTGCGGCTGGAGTCCGCGGCGGACGCCGGTGAGGACCCTCCGGCAGACTCCCCCACCGGACCGGGGGCGGTGCGACGGCCGGCGGTGCTGCCCGGTTCGCTCCCGGTGGCGCCGGACGGCGAGGGCCGGCTCCGGGTCGAGCTGCCCGGCGGCATCCCTGCCGTCGCCGGCGGCCGGGCCCCCACCGCGGCCCCGGCCCCGGAGGCCGCCCGGGACGCGACCGCGGCGTCCGGCACCGCGGGTCCGGGCGGGTCCGCGCACGGCGGCCCCTACGGCCGGGGCGGCGAGCACGCACCGGCCGGCAACGGGCCGGACGGACACGGATCCGGCGGGCACGGAGCCCGTGAACAGCCCGGCAACCCCGGGGAGCCGGGGTACGCGGAACACGGGCACGGCGAGCCCGGATATGGCGAATCCGGGTACAGCGGCGCCGGGTACGGCCCGCAGCAGCCGCCCGGCCGGGCGCGGCTGCCCGGACAGCGGGGCCCCGGCGGGGAGCCGGCCCCGTACTCGCCCGGCGAGCGCCCGGACGGCCCCCGGGACCACACGGTGACCGGCCACGGCGACGTCCCCCACCCGTACGGGCGCCCCGCGGGCGAGACCCGCGCCGCCGAGGGCAGCGGTGCCTTCCGCGGTTCCGGTTCCGGTTCCGGTTCCGGCGACGAGAGGCCCCCGTGGCCGCCCGGTGCGCCCGCGCCCGGCCCGGTCCGGCCCGGCGCCTCCGCCGGGGCGCCCCCCGCGGGCGGATACGGCGCCGGCCGTCCCGGTGCGCGGCCCGGCGAGGGCGGCGAGCCGGACCGCCGCGCCGCGCGCCGCGGCCGCGGCATAGGAGCCTGGGCCCGCCGCCTGGCCGGCGGCCGCGCCCAGGACGGGCCCGCCGGGCCCGGCCGTCCGGCCGGTGCCTTCGGTCCGTCCGCCGCCGCTGCCGCCGCGCTGCACCGGCGCTGGCCCGACCCCTCCGAGATCCTGCTCACCGCCCTGGGCCCCGGTCCGCGGCTGTGGGAGCGCGGACCCGGACACCCCGACGCCCTGGTGGTGCGGCTCGGCACGGCCGACCGCGCGGGGGTGCCCTCCTTCCCCGTCACCGTCGGGCTGCGGCAGGCCGGTTCGCTGGGCCTGGCCGGTCCGCGGGCGCGGCTGGCCGGGCTGGCCCGCTCCGTCGTCGCGCAGCTCGCCGCGCTGCACTCCCCCGCCACCCTGGAGATCGTCCTGATCAGCGCCGACCCGGCGCGGGACCTGCGGGACCGGATGGCCGACTGGGCCTGGCTCGGCTGGCTGCCGCAGCTGCGTCCGGCCCACGGCCAGGACTGCCGCCTGCTGCTCGCCTACGACGCCGAGCAGGCCGCCGCCCGGATCGCGGAGCTGGCCCGCCAGGTGGAGGAGGCCCCGCCCCCCGGGGCGGCCGGACACGGCACCGGCGGCCCGGCGGCCCGGGGTGACGGCCCGTACACCGTGGTCGTCCTGGACGGCGATCCCGGCTCCCCGGAGCTGCGGGGGGCCACGGCCCGGCTGGCGTGCGCCGGTCCGGCCGCCGGGGTCCATCTCCTCTGCGCGGTGGAGACCCCGGCCGCCTCCCCCGCGGCTCCGCTGCTCGCCAACTTCGAGACGGCCCGCGCGGTGTCCCCGGCCTTCGGGGAGTGCGGTGCGGTGGCGATGCTCAGCGGTGAGGTGGCCACGGCGCTCCGGCTGATACACCTTCCCGCCGACCGGCGCGGGGCGCACGGACCGGGAGGCCCGGCCGCACCCGCCGCGGGCTCCGCCGTGGCCGCGTACGGCGGCCACGGGGCGCACGGCCACGCCGCCCCGTACGGCACGGCGGCGGACCTCGCCGCCCCGTACGGCACGGCGGCGGGCCCCGCCGGGCCCGGCGGTCCGCCCTCCGGCGACCCGGCGGACACCCACGGCATCGCGTCCCGCGCGGTGCCGGTGGAGCGCACCCCGGGCGGTCGCCGTCCCGGGGTGCCGGACAACGGCACGGCCGCGGTCGCCGACGCCGTGTCCACCGCCTGGGCCGAGCGGTTCGCCCGGTCGCTCGCGCCGCTGCGGCTGCCGGACACCGGGGCCGGGGCACATGGTCCGGGCGGATCGCGGCGGGTGGCGGTGACGCTGCCGCGTGCCGCGCGGCTGCTGGACGAGCTGGGGCTGGCCCGCGCCACCCCCGCCTCCCTGACGGCCCGTTGGGCCGCCGCGGCCGACCCCGGGACTCCGCCGGGCGGGCAGCTCTGCGCGGTGCTCGGCGCGGGACCGCACGGCCCGCTCACCGTGGACGTGGCGGCGGAGGGCCCGCATCTGCTGGTCGAGGGCGGCGCGGGAAGCGGCAAGACGGAGCTGCTGCGGTCGCTGGCCGCCTCGCTGGCGGCGGCCGACCGGCCCGACCGGCTGGCGATGGCGCTGGTGGACGGCGGCGGGCTGCGATCCCCGCAGCCGGAGGCCCGCGGCGAGGGCCTCCGGGCCTGTACGGACCTCCCGCATGTGACGACGTATGTGACCGGTGTCGACCCGGTGCGGATGCGGGCCTTCGCCCAGGCCCTCAGCTCGGAACTGAAACGGCGGGCCGAACTCCTGGACGGGCTGGACTTCTCCGGGTGGCACACCCGGTGGGCGGGCCGTGCGGAGCGGCCCGCGCGGCGTGCGGCGGAGCGCCCGGGCGGAGACCGGCGGAGCGGTGATCTGGAGCCGGAGTCCAGCGGCACGCTGAAGCTCCGGGTCCGCGGCGGCCGTTCCGGGGAGGGCGGCGCCCCGGCCGCGGGGGCCGGCCCGGCCGGAACGCACGGAAGTCCCCTCGGTGGCGCGCCGGGAGGCACCGCCGCGGCACCCGCCGGTGCGGTGCCGGCCCCGGCCGGGAGTGCGCGGAACGGCGCGGCCGCCGGGGCGGAGCCGGAGGCCCGGGCGGCGGCCGGTCCGGAGGCGCTGCCCCGGCTGGTGGTCCTCGTCGACGACTTCGACGCCCTGCTGTCGCCCGCGCTCGGCAGCACCGGCCGCCCGGCGGCCGGCTCCGTGGTGCGGGCGCTGGAGGCGGTGGCCCGGGAGGGTGCCCGGCTCGGGGTCCACCTGATCGCGGCGACCGGCCATCCGGAGCGCACCGCCGGCACCGCGGCGGCGGAGACCGCCGGGCTGCGGGTCTCCCTGGAGGTGCTGCCCGCCGTGACCGACGGGCCGGAGAAGGCCGGGGCGACGGCGGGGCGCGGCCGGCTGACCGGCCCCGACGGCTCGGTCGTCTGGTTCCAGGCCGGCCGGGTCACCGGCCGCATCCCGCGGACGGCCACCCAGCGTCCAACAGTGGTGCCGCTCGACTGGGAACGCATGGGCGACCCCCCGACGCGCCGCCCGCTCCGCGAACTGGGCAACGGGCCGACCGACCTGGCGCTGCTGGCCAGCGCGCTGCAGCGGGCGGCCGAGTCCGCCGACGCGGCCCCGGCTCCGCCGCTGGTCTGACAGGGGCCCGGGCCCGCCGTCGCCGAGCGGCCCGCCGCGGCCCGCCGCGGCCCTCCGCGGCCCGGCCCTCGGCGCGGAAGCGGCGGGCCGGGCCCGGTGCGACCGGCACGGGCGCGGGGCGCGCCCGGCCCCGTACATGCCCCGCCGGCCGCCCCCGGGTGTCTGCTGCCGGCGCACTCCGCCCGGGCCGCGGTCCGCCCGCTCGTCCCCGGGAACCGTTCACCGCGTGAAAAGGGTCCGGGTACCCCGCGACCGCCCTGCCCGAACGGGTTTCCGGGTGCCATCCCCTACGCGCGTTCAACAAGTCTGACTGCCCATCACGGCCCGGTCACAATCGGTCAGTTGATCACCGTCCCGGTATTGCGACCGCTCTCCTCCGGGGCATAGGACTGTCGCACAGTACGTACGGGACGAGCCCCGTGCGGTCGTCCGCCTTGCGGGCGCCGCACACGGGCCGGCCCCCTCACGGGGGTTCACGGGTGGGGCCCACGCGGGACCCAGGAGAGGTCGGGCACAATGCGCACAACTCTCACCACCGCGAACGGAGCGGCACGCGGAGCGCGCTCCGCAGGCAGTCACACACGACGCACCACACGGGCCGTGCTGGCCGCCGTCACCGCGAGCGCGCTGGCGCTCACCGCCGCGGGCTGCGGCGGAGGCGGAGACGACGGGAAGGACGGCGAGAGCGGAGGTGAGGGCAAGAGCGCCGTCACCGTCGACCTGCCGAAGCTCACTGGGGAGAAGCTCCAGGTGGCCGCCGTCTGGACGGGGGCGGAGCAGAAGAACTTCAAGGCCGTGCTGGACGAGTTCGAGAAGCGGACCGGCGCCGAGGTCTCGTTCGTCCCGACCGGCGACTCCATCTCCACCTTCCTCGGCACGAAGATCGAGGGAGGCCAGCCGCCGGACATCGCGCTGCTCCCGCAGGTCGGCGCGCTCAAGCAGTTCGCGGCCCAGGGCGAGCTGAAGCCGGCCGGCGAGGAGGCGCAGGAGCAGCTGGAGAAGAACTTCTCGCAGGGCTGGCGCGATCTCGGCGCCCACGAGGGCAAGCAGTACGGCGTCTACTTCAAGGCCGCCAACAAGTCCCTCATCTGGTACAACACCGCGGCCTTCGAGAACGCGGGCGTGGAGGAGCCCGGCACCTGGGACGACTTCCTCCGGACCGCCCGCACCATCTCCGACTCGGGGGTGGCGCCGGTCTCCGTCGGCGGCGCGGACGGCTGGACGCTCACCGACTGGTTCGAGAACGTCTATCTCTCCCAGGCGGGCCCGGAGAAGTACGACCAGCTCGCCGAGCACAAGATCAAGTGGACCGACCCCTCCGTCAAGGAGGCGCTGGAGACCCTCGGCGAGCTGTTCGGCGACAAGACACTGATCGCGGGCGGCCAGCAGGGCGCACTGCAGACCGAGTTCCCGAAGTCCGTCACCCAGACCTTCGCCGGCGGTGACGCGCCGGAGGCCGCCATGGTCTTCGAGGGCGACTTCGTGGCCGTCAACATCTCCTCGGACACCAAGGCGGAGATCGGCACCGACGCCAAGGTCTTCCCGTTCCCGGCCGTGGGCGAGGAGTCCCCGGTGGTCAGCGCCGGGGACGTGGCCGTCGCGCTCAAGGACGGCAAGGGCCCGCAGGCCCTGCTGACCTTCCTCGCCTCCACGGACGCCGCCGAGATCTGGGCGAAGGCCGGCGGCTTCATCTCGCCCAACAAGGAACTGGACCTCAAGGCCTACCCGGACGACGTCCAGCGGGACATCGCCAAGGCCCTCGTCGACGCGGGCGACGACTTCCGCTTCGACATGTCCGACCAGGCGCCTGCCTCCTTCGGCGGCACCAAGGGCGAGGGCGAGTGGAAGGCGCTCCAGGACTTCCTCAAGAACCCCGACGACGTGGCCGGTGCCCAGAAGCGGCTGGAAGCGGAAGCCGCCAAGGCCTACAAGAACTGACGGGCGGCCGCGACCGATGACGACAGCGACCGCGGGGGGCGCCGCCACACCCGGCGCCCCGCCCCCCGTCACCAAGAAGGGCGTGGCCGGCGCCCGGGCCTGGATCGCGGCGTGCTTCCTGCTGCCCGCGCTCGTGCTGCTGGCCGCGCTCGTGGTCTACCCGATCGGGTACTCCGTGGTGCGGAGCTTCTTCGACACGGAGGGCACCGCCTTCGTCGGCCTGGACAACTACGGCGAGCTGTTCTCCGACCCCGGCACCCGCACCGCGCTCAAGAACAACCTGGTCTGGGTGATCGTCGCCCCGGCCGTCTCCACGGCACTCGGCCTGATCTACGCCGTGCTGACGGAGCGGGTCCGCTGGGGCACCGCCTTCAAGATGATCGTCTTCATGCCGATGGCGATCTCCATGCTGGCGGCGGGCATCATCTTCACGCTCGTCTACCAGCAGGACCCGGAGCGCGGGGTCGCCAACGCGGTGTGGACGGGCATCCACGACACCTTCTCCGAGTCCTCCGCCTATCCCGGCGCCCGGCCGCGGCCGAACACGGGCATCGAGAAGACGGCCGGCGGCTCCTTCACCACCGAGGAGACCGTACGGGCCGGGGACCCGGCCGGGCTGCCGCTGGTCGGCATCCCCCCGGCCGAGATACCGAAGGACGCGGCGGAGGCCGTGGCCGCCGAGCCGGACGGGGACAAGGTCACCGGCACCGTCTGGCTCGACTTCACGCCCGGCGGGGGCGGCGAGGCAGGGGTGATCGACCGCGACGAGAAGGCCCTGGCCGGGGTGAAGGTCGAGGCGGTCCGGGACGGCGAGGTCGTCGCGAGCGCCGAGTCCGGCGAGGACGGGACGTACAGCCTGCCCGCGAGCGCGGCCGGGGCCCAGCTGCGGCTCCCCGGCTCGAACTTCACCGAGGCGTACAACGGCATCAACTGGCTCGGCCCCAACCTCGTCACCCCCGCCATCATCGGCAGCTACATCTGGATGTGGGCCGGTTTCGCGATGGTCCTCATCGGGGCGGGGCTGGCGAGCGTGCCACGCGAGCTGATGGAGGCGGCCCGGGTGGACGGGGCCAACGAGTGGCAGGTCTTCCGCAAGGTGACGGTGCCGCTGCTGGCACCGGTGCTGGCGGTGGTGACCGTCACCCTGATGATCAACGTGCTGAAGATCTTCGACCTCGTCTACATCCTGGCGCCGGGGGCCACGCAGAACGACGCCAACGTCCTCGCCCTCCAGCTGTATCTGCTGTCCTTCGGCACCGACGCCGAACAGGGCGTCGGCAGTGCGATCGCCGTGGTCCTGCTGTTGCTGGTGGTACCGGTGATGGCCTTCAACATCCGCCGCATGCGAAGGGAGCGACGCCCGTGAGCGCCTCGACGGATACGGGCCCCGGGGGCTCGGCGGAGCGGAGCGGCCCGGCGGTGGCGAAGACGGGAAGCGCGCCGGGCCCGCGCGGGCCGTCCGGGCCGTCCGGTCCGGCCAGGCCCTCGCTCGTCGCGCGGCTGGCGGCCCGTACCAGTGGCGGGCTGGTGCAGGCCGTGCTGCTGGTGATCGCCCTGTTCTGGCTGACGCCGACGATCGGCCTGCTGGTCTCCTCGCTCCGCGAGACCTCGGACATCGCCACCAGCGGCTGGTGGACGGTCTTCACCGAGCCCGCGCAGCTCACCGTGGACAACTACGCCAACCTGCTCGGGAACGAGGACATCACCACCTCGCTGTGGACGACCGTGGCGATCACGGTGCCGTCCACGGTGCTCGTCATCGTCATCGGCGCGCTGGCCGGCTACGCCTTCGCCTGGCTGGACTTCCCGGGCCGGGACTGGGTGTTCATGGCGGTCGTGGCCCTGCTGGTGGTGCCGGTGCAGGTGGCGCTGATCCCGGTGTCGAAGCTCTTCAACAGCCTCGGGCTCTTCCAGACGCTCGCGGGTGTGGTCTTCTTCCACGTCGCCTTCGGCCTGCCGTTCGCCGTCTTCCTGCTGCGGAACTTCTTCGCGGAGATCCCGCGCGAACTGCTGGAGGCGGCACGGCTGGACGGAGCGGGCGAGATCCGGCTCTTCACCCGGGTCGTGCTGCCGCTGGGCGGCCCCGCGATCGCCTCGCTGGGCATCTTCCAGTTCCTCTGGGTCTGGAACGACATGCTGGTGGCGCTGATCTTCGCGGACCCGGGTTCACCGCCGGTCACCGTGGCGCTCCAGCAGCAGGTACGCCAGTTCGGCAACAACATCGACGTCCTGGCATCGGGAGCCTTCGTCTCGATGGTGATCCCGCTGGCGGTCTTCTTCGCCTTCCAGCGCCAGTTCGTCAACGGAGTGATGGCGGGCGCCGTCAAGTAGCGGCACTCGCTCCGTACACCGCAGTGGGTACTGGCCGCTCCGGTACCCACTGCGGAAGCGGGCCCGCGGGGCCGTCCGCAGGCGGGAGCTCAGAGGATGAGGCGGCCGGTGAAACCGTCGCGGACGAGGGACTCGAAAGCGGCACGCACGTCCCCCGGGACGTCCTGTTCGATGGCGAACCCGAGCCGGGGATACTCGATCACCCGCTGGAGGTCGCCGACGAGTTGGTCGGTGACGAGCTTCTCGTCGCCGATGCTCTTGAGGTAGCCGTCGAATACCAGCGGCTCCGAAGCACAGATCACCTCAGCCTCCGGCCATAGTTTGCGCGCCGTGGCGAAGGAGCGCCGCTCCATGTAGGGCATGGAGATCAGCATCACGCTGTTCACCGTGATCCCGGCACCGGCCAGGACCTCGCGGGAAAACGTGATGTTCTGGCCGGTGTTGCGGGCCCTGGGCTCCACCAGGATCGCCTCGTCGGGAACGCCGAGTTCGATGGCGTGCTCCCGGAAGTGGACGGCCTCACCGCGGGGGAACCGCTCCGGGACGGTGGGATTGGGGCCGCCGGTGAAGACCAGGGTCGGGAAGAGCCCGGCCTGATACAGGCGGGCGCAGTACGCGGGTACACCAAGGTCGTGGCTGCCCAGCCCGATCGCGGCATCGACCTGCCTGACCTGGTGGTGCATCTGGTGATAGTCCCAGAGCAACTCGGCCTGCCGCCGCTGGTCCTCGGTGAGCGTCCGCTGGTCGTCCGTCACGCTGTGTCTCCCAGGTCACCGTCGCCGGAGACGGGGTGTCCCGCACGGGTGCGGGTGAGCTGAAGGGCGAAGACGCCGAGGGCTTCCTTATCGGGCGGGTAGATGTCCCGGATCGCGGTGAGGAGCTGGTCGCGGGTCATGCCGGGTCCGCCGATTACGGCCGGGTCCTCGGCGTCCAGCATCGCGGTGAAGGAGTCGTATTCCGTCACCGCGGTGACGCGGGTGGTCAGCGCCTGGTCCGCGCACGTGATGCGCAGCATGTCCCCGGCGGTGATCCTGCGGATCTTGGGATAGCCGACGCGCACCTCGATGGTCTTCGCGCCCGACGCGATGAGGTCGAAGTAGGGCTTCCGAATGCCGAGGGAATACTCGGCAGGCTGGTACATGCCGGTCACGTGACACCTCCTTCGGGTTCTTGTGCTGGGGCTGTGACGGCGCGAGCGGCAGCGCCGACTGCCACCAGCCGTTCACGCAAAGTCTCGACGGCCTCCCGGCCGGGATGGCGGCGGGCCAGGAACGCGGTCAGGTCACCGGCCCGGTGGCGGACGGAGTCGACCACGCGGGTGGAGTCGAGGGCTTGGTGACCGAGAGCGACGGCGGCGTCGGAGTCACCGAGGAGGGCATGGGCGAGGGCGAGGTCGATGCGGGCGATGGCTTCGCGGCTCGGGGACCGGGAGGCCTCAGGCGCCGACTCGTAGGTTGCCAGAGCCTGTTCAGCGTACTGCCGGGCCTGTTCGGCCTGACCGAGCCAGATGAACGAGGTCGCCGAGTAGGAGGTCAGCGCATAGTCCGCCAGGGGCAGTACGTCCAGGCCGAAGCGGCGGGGTGACCGCGGCGGCAGAATCCCATAGGCGTCCTCGGCTGCTCGGAAAGCGGTGGTGAAGCCGTCCGCGTCACCGTCGGCGGCGGCAGCGCGTGCGGCCTGGGCATGGAGCCGCACGGTCAGCGGATGGGGTGCCGCTGCCCCGCTGAGACCCTTAAGCGCAGCATTGCGCGCCTTTCCGGGCCTCTGTTCATACAGGTTGATGGAGGCGGCGGCGTCCATCGCCCATGCACACAGCCGGCCGTGGCCGGCCTGCTCTCCGTGGACGAACGCGTCGGTGGCGAAGGCCAGACCGGTGCGGGCGTCTCCGAGGTCGTGCGCGAGCCAGGCCAAGAGCTCGGACAACCAGCCGGCGAACGTCAGCAGTTCACGTTCCTGTTGGTGGGTGTGTCGGCCCGCGAGGAGAGCGGCGACCTTGCGCCGGTAGTCCATCACCGCGTCGAAGACCGCCTTGGGCGGCTTCAGGGAGTACGCGCGGTTGAACTCGGTGACAGCAAGGTCGAGGTGATCCAGAGTTCCCGAGCCGAGTGAGGTCGCCTCGGCCTGGCGGGTGAACTCCATGGCCTCGGCGGCGGCCTGATCAAGAATCCTTGCCGCGGCGGCCGGGGAGGCCATGGCCAGTCCGGCGAGTTTCACCGCGTCGCGTCGCTTCGTTGCCTCCACCTCCGTGAAGGTCCGCGGGCCTGCACCCGCTTGGGCTGCTTCCCTTTCGGAGAGTGTTCCATCCGGGCCGTGCCCCCTCCAGAGCGGACTGGATCCATCCGTCGCAGGAGCGGATGAGTAGTCGTGGGCGAACCCCAACTCGACGGGGCCGGTGGCGAACAAGCGGCACAGCAGATCCTGGTAGTCGGGGCTGGGCAGTCGGCCGGCCTCCCAGTCCTTCCAGGAGCGTTCGGAGAGGCCCACCTTGGCCAAGCACTCATCCTCAACCAACTGGTGGGCGGCGGCGACAGCCTGGGCGACCGTCCAGCCCATGGCCAGGCAGCGGCATTTGAGACGGCGGTGGCCGCAGTGGTCCTCGATCTCGGCGGCCACCTGCGCGGCCAGGGCCTGGGGCACGGGATCGGGCGACCCGGCCCGGCCCAGGGTCCGCTCGCGCAGTGATCTGCCGCACGACACGTCGTGGACCGCTCTGGGCTGCTGTCTCACTTGGGATCTCACCGGTCGACTCCCCCTCGGGCACAAGGCGGCGTCAGGTCGGTCCGCCTGTGATGGCCAACGAGTTCGGGCTTGCCACGGCACGCCATGAGACCTCTCCGCCATGGGCGGACCGACCGCCCACTGGGGGCGTCGAACCCGCCCATTGAGGGCGGGCACCTCTCACTACCTGCGCCAACCCGGGCGGATCAGTCTTGACTCCCGTGCCACGTCTGGCCGACGGCACCGGCCGCATGCACCACCGCGGCGCGGACCCCGACCCGAAAGTGAGATCCGGCCATGTCCGAACTGAGGACACAGAAGTACTTCGACGCCAGGCCCCAGTCCGTCGGCCTGGCACGCGAGTTCACCACCGCCACCTTGTCGTCCTGGGGACTGGACAGGCTCTCGGACGATGTCCGGCTCTGCGTCTCCGAATTGGCCACCAACGCGCTCGTCCATGGAACGGAGCCCGGACGCGGCTTCCTCGTCATGCTGAGCAACGACGACAATGTCGTACACCTCGAAGTGCACGACAGCCGCAGCCTTCGCCGCGACAGTCACCGGCCGCACGTCCACCACCCGGGCCCGGCGGACGCCTCCGGCCGCGGGCTGCTGCTCGTCGAGATGCTCGCCGATGCCTGGGGAGTCGAGAGCCGCCAGCCGTTCGGCAAGATCGTCTGGTCGCGTTTCAAGGCCGTCGCCGCCACCCTGGAAGCAGCATGCTCGCCGGCGGCGCCCGCCGTACCATCCGGCCACATCCCCTCTCTGCACGGTCCGCACTGACCCATGAGAGGGAACTCCTGGTCGGTCCCCAGCCGTCACTCCCGAACGCGCGCCCCTGAGGCCCGGCGACGAGCCGCCACCGGCCGCGCTCAAGCCGGATCCGCTACCACGGCGGATAACTTTGTCCCCATGGATGCCGATATGCCGCCGCCGGTACCCGCCGCGCAGATCAGTGTGATCGTCATCGGCTACAACGACGCGGCGCACATCAGGACGGCGGTGGGCTCGGCCCTCGCGCAGGGGCCCGCCGTCCGCGAGGTGATCGCCGTGGACGACGCCTCCACCGACGGCACCGGTGCCCTCCTCGACCGGATGGCGGCTCACGAGCCCCGGCTGCGGGTGCGGCACCGGACCGTCAACAGCGGCGGCTGCGGCAGCCCCCGCAACGACGGGCTGCGGCAGGCCACCGCCCCGTACGTGATGTTCCTCGACAGCGACGACGTGCTGCCGCCGGGCGCCGCAGACGCTCTCCTCAGGGCCGCCCTCCGGCACGCGGCGCCGGTCGTCGCGGGCGCCTGCCTCCGGCGCGAACTGCCGCTGCGGCGCGACACCCGCTGGCAGCGCGCTCTCTACCTGGGCGAGGCGGTCCACGACGCGCCGGAGCTGCAGCCGCGCCTGGTCCGCGACACTCTCTGCGTCAACAAGCTGTACGACCGGGCGTTCCTCGCCGCGCACGGCATCACCTTCCCCGAAGGCCCGTTCCGTTACGAGGACTTCGTCTTCACCGCCCGGGTGCTGGCCGCCCGCCCCCGGATCGCCGTCATCCCCGACACCGTCTACATCTGGCACGTCCGCCGCACCGCCGCCCGGCCCTCGATCTCGCTGGACCGGAACCGGGTGGACGGCTGGCGGGCCCGGCTGACGGCGCACCGGCTGGCCGTGGACACCCTGCAACTGGCCGGGCAGCGGCGGCTGGCCCACGCCGCCCGGGTGAAGTTCCTCGACCACGACCTGCGGATATACCTGCGGGAACTGGGCCGGCGAGACGAGGACCACCGTCTCGCCTGGTGGGACCTCACCCGGGAGCATCTGGAGTCGTTCGGCGAGGAGGACCTGCTCGCCGCCCGCGCGCCCGCCCGGTGGAGCGCCCGGGTGATCGCGGCCGCCGATCACCCCCGCGACGTGGAGCGGCTGGCCGGGCTCGCCGTCCACCCGGCCCGGCTGCTGCCCCCGTACGCGCGGGTCAACGGCCGGCCGGTGTGGGCGATCGATCTGCCGGCCGTCCTGCTCGACCGGGTGGACGGGACACCCCTGCACCGGCTGCCGGTGACGGTCGACGGCACGCTCCGCGCGCACGAGCGCGGCACCGGCAGCAGAGGCCGCGGCGACGGAAACGGAAGCGGAAGCGGTGTCCGGAGCGGGGACGGGAGCACCGGCGCCCTCGGCCTCACCCGGACCCGGCTGCGGCTCGTCCTGCGCGTCCACGAGCTGTACGGACGGCTGATGGCCGCCGGGGGCCCGGTCACCGTGGACGTCGAGCTGCGCCACCGCGACGACGGCCGTCTGGGACTGGCCCGGAACGCCCTCCTCACCCGGGACGACACCGCGGCCCCGTCCTGGACGGCCGAGGTCCTGCTCGGCCTGGACGCCCCGGGCACCGCCGGACCGGCCGCCTCCGCCGGCGGGCGCGGCGGAACGCCGGAGATCTGGGACGTCCGGGTCAGGATCCACTGTGCGGACGGCGGTTCCCTCTACACCGGCGTGCGGGCCGCCGGTCCGCTGCCGCGCCGCGGTGTGGCGGCCGGCCTGAACGGTCTGCTGCTGGTGCACCCGTTCGAGGCGGCGGGCGGCTCACTCGCGCTGCGGGTGGCGCGCGGGCCGCGCAGCGCGCTCCGTATCGCCGGCCGGGCGCTGCGGCGGGGGCTGGCCGAGCGGTGGTGAGTCCCGCCCCGCTCCCCGTGCCGGCTTCGCCTACGGCTCCTTCGCCGTCCGTTCAGCGGTCGATCTCGTCGAACAGGGCTTCCCAGCGGTCGAGCACCGCCGGCAGCGCGATCGGGGCGACGTGCTCCCGTGCCGCGCGCCCGAAACGCTCCCGCAGCGCGTCGTCCGCCACCAGTTCGCGCAGCGCGGCGGTGAACGCCTCCTGGTCGCCGGGGCGCACCAGCCTGCCGGTGCGGCCGTCGGCGACCAGTTCCCGCACCCCGGCCGAGAGGTCGAAGCTCACGGCGGGCACCCCGCAGGCGGCCGCCTCCGCCACGGCCATCGGGCGCCCCTCGCGCTCGCTGGTGAGCGCCAGCACGGACAGCTCCCGGTAGGCGGCGGCCACATCGCGCACGCTGCCCCGGAAGACGACCCGCTCCCCGCAGCCGAGCCGGGCGGCCCGCCCGCGCAACTCCGGTTCCAGCGGCCCGTCGCCGAAGAGGTGCAGCTCCCAGCCGGGCCGGCCGGGCGCGATTTCCGCGAAGGCGTCGATCAGCCGGTCCAGCCGCTTGATCTCCTCCAGCCTGCCGACGGCGCCGATCCGCCGGGTGTCGAGCGGGGCGGGCGCGGGGGCCGTGAAGGGCAGCGGGTTGGGCATCACGGCGGCGTTCGGCAGCCGCTGCCGGCGGAAGTCGGCGGCGTCGCCCTCACTGAGGAAGAGGGACTTCTCCAGCTCCGGGTAGTGCCGCAGGATCAGCCGGAGGTTCGCCGAGGCGCGTGCCTGCGCGAACGACTCGTGGTACTGGCCGATGCCCTTGAGGTGCGGCCGGTCGACGGCGGACAGCCAGTCCACGGCCCAGGGCGAGCCGATGATGACGTAGCCCCGGCCGGCGGTGGCGAACCGGGCGGCCAGCCGTTCCCGGGCCCGGTCGCGCTCCGCGCGGCGCGCCCGGCTCTCCAGCAGCCGGGTGGGGCCGAGGCGTTCGGTGAGACTGCGGGCCGGGCGGAGGGGCGCCGCGGGGGCGGGGTAGAGCGTGGTGTGCCGGTAGGCGGGGTCGGTGTGGTAGCGGTACGGCTCCGGGCTCGGCCGGATGCCGATCAGCTCCGTGCGGTGCCCGCGCTCCCCGAACCCTTGTGCGAGGGTGTGCAGGACGCGTTGCGAGCCGCCCATCGAGTCGACGTCGATGCCCACGAGGAAGACGGTGCGCGCCCCGGCCGCCGCGCGGGCTCCGGCGCGTGCGCCCCCATGTGCGCCGCTGTGTGCGCCGGCACCCGCGCCGCCGCTCACGGTGCGCCCCCCTCGAAGAACCGGTCGACCACGGCCTTGCTCTCCTGTCCGGTCTCCCGGGAGGCGAACTTCGCCCGGAAGCGGGCGTACGCCGCGGCCCACTCCCCGGTCACCCGGTCCAGGTCCCGTACCGCCGCCACCAGTTCCGCGGTGGTCCCGAGCATCGGCCCGGGAGCGATGTCCGGCAGGTCGTAGTACGTTCCGCGCGAGCCGCCGCTGTACTCCTCGTAGTCGTCGGTGAAGAGCAGGATCGGCCGTCCCAGGGCCGCGTAGTCGAACATCAGGGAGGAGTAGTCCGTCACCAGCGCGTCGGAGGCCAGCAGCAGGTCGTTGACGTCGGTGAAGCCCCGTCCGTCCCGGACCGCGTGCCCGAGTTCCGGCGGCACGGCGAACCGGTCGTAGGCGTGCGGGCGGACCACCACGGTCCACTCCTCGCCCAGCCCCTCGGCCAGCTCCGCCAGGTCCACCCGGATCGAGTCGCCGCTGCCCCGCAGGCCGTCCCGGAAGGTCGGCGCGTAGAGCAGCACCCGGTGGCCGTCCGGGATCTGCAGCCGGTCGCGGGCCGCGGCCGCCCGGGCCCGCTGCGCGGGTTCGTTCCAGCGCACCAGGACGTCGTTGCGGGGCAGTCCGCAGCGCAGCAGCTCACCGGTGTAGCCGTTGGCCCGGACGAACGTGCGCTCGAACTCCTCGCTGGGCGCGATCAGGACGTCCCAGCGGGCCACCATGTCCCGGTGGATGCGCCGCCGCTCCTCGCCGCCCAGCCGCAGTTCGGGGGTGTCGAAGCCCATGTGCTTCAGCGCCTGGCCGTGCCAGGTCTGCAGATAGCGGGTCTCCGGGCGCTTGGCGTAGACGGAGGGGATGCCGTGCGAGTCCACCCAGAACCCGGCCCGGGCGAGCGTACGGACGTACGCCCAGCTGCCGCGCCGGACGAGCGGCACCCCGGGCGGGAAGGACGAGCGGTCCCCCGCGTACGACCACACGCTCCGGTACGGCAGCCCGCGCCGCACCAGCTCCTCGTGGATGTAACGGGGGCTGTCGGCGTAACCGGCGCCCTCCATCGCCTCGAAGAGCACCAGGTGCCGGTCGACCGGGAGCCGCCACAGCTCACGCTCCACCATGGCCTTCAGCCGGGGACCCGACAGCCGCCGCAGCAGCCGCCGGGCCTCGCGGTGGACCGGGCCCAGCCGGGGCGCCACCTCGGCCGCCAGGCGGAGCGCGCCTCCACGCCGCCAGCGGAACTCCAGCCGCCCGGCGCCGCGGTCCTCGCAGACGACGCGGAGCTCGTGGCCGCCGAGCGGTCCGGCCCGGGGCAGCGCCGTCCGCAGGGGACGCAGATCGAGCGGGGCCAGCAGCGGGTCCCGGCGGCTGAGGCCGTGCCGGGTGAGGACGACCACCGGGTGGCGGCGGCCGGCGAAGCCCTTGGCCCGCAGCGGGATACGGCGCGGGTCGAGGGCGATCTCGGCGGTGTACTCGCCGCCAGTGGTGCCGGTGGTGCCGGTGGTGCCGGAAGGGGCGGCTGCGACGGCCGTTCCGGGCTCGTCCGGCTCCGCCCGCCGGTAGCGGAAGGGGACCTTCAGCGGCGGTCCGCCGGCGCTCAGCCACAGCTCGGCCGTCAGCCCGTCCTCCCGGCCCGGCGTTCCCGCGGTGTCCGTGAGCAGCCCCGCCGGGTCGTGGGTGCGCAGGCGCAGCCGGAGCAGCGGCCCGTCGGGGGCCAGGTCCTCGGCCTCGTGGCGTATCCGGCCGCCGCCGAACGGCTGTTCCGTCAGCCGCCACTCGGTGATGTCCAGGTCGGCGGCCGCGTCCGTCCCCGCGTCCGGGAGCCGCGCGCCCCAGTACGTCCGCCCGGCGCCGTCCCGTACCGCGTGGCGCGGCGCGATGCCCGGCCGTCCGAGCCCCCGGGCGCACTGCCGCACCTCCGCGTACCGGCCCTCGCGGAGCAGCCGCAGACAGACGCGCTCGTCGCGCGGGAGCGACGCGACCGCCTCCGGGGCGAGGCCGTCCAGGTAGGGGACGGTCTCGGCGGCGAAGCGCGCGGTCCACCCGGGACCGCGGAAAGCCAGGTCTCCGAGATAGAGGCGGAAGTCGTGATGGAGGAACTTCCGGTCCTTCGCGGGGCGCAGATCGGCGTTGCCACTCTCCGCCAGAAAGGCGTCGATCATCCGGGCCACGGCGATCCGGTCGACGACGTTACGGATGCGGTGGCGGCTGGAGGAGATCGACGGCCGGGCCGGGTCGGCCGCCAGGCGCCAGGTGTAGACGGGCCACGGGACCACGGCGAACCGGCGGGCCAGGGTGAAGGCGCGGGCGGAGAAGAGCTGGTCCTCGTAGTGGATGCCCTCGGGGAAGCGCAGCCGGTGGCGGGCGATGAAGCCGGCCGCGTAGAGCTTGTTGGTGGAGAGGTGGTCGAAGAAGAACTCCGGGGCCTCCCGGATGCCCTCGACGACCCGTTCGTCCGCGAAGAGGTCCGGGTACCACAGACCGGTGGTGCCGGACTCCTCGTAGAGCCGGGTCACCTCGCCGGTGACGAAGTCCGCACCGGTCCGCTCGGCGGTGAGCAGCAGGGACTTGCAGGCGTGCCGGGGCAGCTCGTCGTCGCTGTCCAGGAACATCAGCCAGGGTGCCCGGGCCTCCTCGATACCGCGGTTGCGGGGGGCGCTGCAGCCACCGCTGTTCGCGGGGAGCCGGCAGACGCGCACCCGGTCCGGGTCGGCGGCGGCCAGGCGGCGGGCCGTCTCGTGGGAGCCGTCGGTGCTGTGGTCGTCCACGATCACGACCTCGACGGCGTGCAGCGTCTGCGCGAGGACGGACCGCACGGCGGCCGGGAGGCGGTCGGCGTCGTTGTAAACGATCACGATCACCGAGACGTCCGGGGTCCGCCTTCCCTCTCCGGTCGTCATGCTCATCCCTGCCTTCCGGACGGGCCGGACACGGACAGAACGGGATCATCCGCCGTCCCATCGTACGGAGAGCCGGGCAGATCCGCGCGGGGGAACGGAACGGGCACGGCGCCCCGCACCGGCCCGCACGACCCCGCACGGACCGGGCGCGGCCCCGGAAACGCCGCGCGGGGCGGCCCGGCGCGAGCCGGACCGCCCCCACGCTGCGGAGCCGGGCCCCGTCCGCGACACCCCCGTCAGCGGTGTGCGCGCAGCAGCGTCCGCATGGTGCGCATCGCCACGGAGAGATTGGCCAGATCGAACGAGTCCGAGCCGTGGATCTCATCGAGCGTGGCCCGCGCGCGGGCCAGGATCGCACTGTTCTTCCGCTGCCAGGCGTCGAAACGCTGTTCGGGCGTCGAGGTGCCGTTGCCGGCCGCGAGCACATCGGCCGTGAGCGCCGCGTGCGCCGCGAAGAGATCCTCGCGGATGGCGGCGCGGGCCATCGACTGCCACCGGTCGGAGCGCGGCAGTTCGATGATCCGGTCCATCAGCCGGCTGATCCGCAGCCGGTCCGCGAGGTCGTAGTACACCTCGGCGACGTCCAGCGGCGTCTTGTCGTTGCGGTCCGCGATCGCCACGATGTCCAGCGTCGGGAACGCCGACGAGAAGCCCGCCACCCGCGCGGCCAGCTCGCCCGGTACCCCCGCGGCGGTCAGGTCGTCCAGGTTGGCCTGGTACCACTCCAGGTCCGCGCCCCTGAGCAGCTTGGGGAGCTGGGACCAGACGGCCTCCACCCGCTCGCCGAAGAAGTCGATCGTCTCGGCGATCTCCAGCGGCTGCGGGCGGTTGTTGAGCAGCCAGCGGCTGCCGCGCTCCACCAGCCGCCGCGAGTGCAGCCGGATCCGGGTCTGGACGACCGCCGGGACACGGTTGTCCAGCGCCTCCACCGCATCCCAGACGGAACCCAGGCCGAAGATCGCGCGGGCTGAGGTCTGCGCCCGGACGACCTCCGCCGTCGAGGCTCCGGTCTCCTCCCGCATCCGGTGCAGAAAAGTGGTGCCGGCGCTGTTGACCGTGTCGTTGACCAGCACGGTGGTCACGATCTCGCGGCGCAGCGCGTGCCCGTCGATCTGCTCCGGGAACCGCTCCCGCAGCGCCTGCGGGAAGTAGGCGTGCAGCAGCCGCTGGAGGTACGGGTCGTCCGGGAGATCGGTGCCGATCAGCTCCTCGGCCGCGGTGATCTTGTCATAGGCGAGCAGCACGGCCAGTTCCGGCTGGGTGAGGCCGCGGCTGTTCGCCAGCCGTTCCTTGATCTGCCGGTCGGCGGGCAGGAACTCCAGCGCCCGGTCCAGGTCGCCGGTGCGTTCCAGCCGGCGGATGGCGCGCTGGTGGGCGTGGAGCAGGCTGGGCGCCTGGGTCACGGCGTTGGCGAGCGCGACGTTCTGCGCGTAGTTGTTGCGCAGTACCAGGGCGCCGACCTCGTCGGTCATCTCGGCGAGCAGCTTGTTGCGCTGTTTGACGGTCATGTCGCCGTTGGCGACGACCGCGTTGAGCAGGATCTTGATGTTCACCTCGTGGTCGGAGGTGTCCACCCCGGCGCTGTTGTCGATCGCGTCGGTGTTGACGTGTCCGCCGGTGCCGTCCGGGCCGCCGTGAATGGCGAACTCGATCCGGCCGAGCTGGGTCGCGCCGAGGTTGCCCCCCTCGCCGATCACCTTGGCCCGCACGTCCCGGCCGTCGACGCGGATGGCGTCGTTGGCCTTGTCGCCGACATCCGCGTTGCTCTCCGAGGCCGCCTTGACGTACGTGCCGATGCCGCCGTTCCACAGCAGGTCGACGGGTGCGCTGAGGATGGCCTTCATCAGCTCGGCCGGGGTCATCTTGGTGATCCCCGCCTCGATCCCGAGCGCCTCCCGGATGTGCGCGTTCACGGGGACGGACTTCGCGGAGCGCGGATGGATCCCGCCGCCGGGCGAGAGCAGGGAGGTGTCGTAGTCCGCCCAGGAGCTGCGCGGCAGTTCGAAGAGGCGGCGCCGCTCGGCGTAGGAGACGGCGGCATCCGGGTCCGGGTCGAGGAAGATGTGCCGGTGGTCGAAGGCCGCGACGAGGCGGATGTGCTCGCTGAGCAGCATGCCGTTGCCGAAGACGTCCCCGGACATGTCGCCGACGCCGACGACCGTGAAGTCCTCCGTCTGGGTGTCGTGGCCCAGCTCGCGGAAGTGCCGCTTGACGGACTCCCACGCGCCGCGGGCGGTGATGCCCATGCCCTTGTGGTCGTAGCCCGCGGAGCCGCCGGAGGCGAAGGCGTCGCCGAGCCAGAAGCCGTAGGCGGTGGCGACCTCGTTGGCGATGTCGGAGAACGACGCGGTGCCCTTGTCGGCGGCGACGACGAGGTAGGTGTCGTCCCCGTCGTGCCGGACGACGTCCTCGGGGTGGACCACCTCGCCGCCGACGAGGTTGTCGGTGATGTCGAGCAGACCGGAGATGAAAGTCTTGTAGCAGGCGATGCCCTCGGCCAGCCAGGCGTCGCGGTCCACGGCCGGGTCCGGCAGCCGCTTGCCGACGAAGCCGCCCTTGGCGCCGACCGGCACGATGACGGTGTTCTTCACCATCTGCGCCTTGACCAGGCCGAGGATCTCGGTGCGGAAGTCCTCGCGCCGGTCGGACCAGCGCAGCCCGCCGCGGGCCACCTTGCCGAAGCGGAGGTGGACGCCCTCGACGCGGGGCGAGTAGACCCAGATCTCGTACGCGGGGCGGGGTGCCGGCAGATCGGGGATGGCCTGCGGGTCGAGCTTGAAGGAGACGTAGCCGTGCCAGCGGCGGCCGGTGTCCGCATCCCGCTCGCCGCGTCCACCCTCCGCCTGCCGGCCCCCCTTGCCGCTTCCACCATCCGCCTGCCGGCCCCCCTTGCCGCTTCCACCATCCGCATGCTGGAAGTGGTTGGTGCGCAACGTGGCGTTGATGACGGTGAGGAAGGAGCGCAGGATGCGGTCCTCGTCCAGGCTCGCCACCTGGTCGAGGGCGCCCTCCAGTTCCTCCAGCAGCCCGTCGGTGAGCTCGCGGCCGGCCCGCTGCCGTTCCGGGGCCATCCGGGCCTCGAACAGGCTGACGAGCAGCCGGGTGGTGTGGACGTTGTGGCGGAGGGTGTCCTCCATGTACTCCTGGCTGAACGTCGAGCCCGCCTGCCGCAGGTACTTCGCGTAGGCGCGCAGCACCATGGCCTGCCGCCAGGTCAGTCCGGCGCTCAGCACCAGCGCGTTGAAGCCGTCGTTCTCGGCCTCGTCCTTCCAGACGGCGGCGAACGCCTCCTGGAAGCGGTCGCGGGCGTCGTCGCCGAGGTAGTCGCCGTCGGTCTTCGGCATCCGCAGCCCGAAGTCGTAGATCCAGGCGGTGGTGCGGTCGGCGCAGCGCAGCTCGTACGGGCGTTCGTCGACGACCTCGACGCCCAGCCGCTGGAGCACGGGCAGCACCGCGGACAGCGAGACCTGCTCACCGGTGCGGTAGATCTTGAAACGGCGTTCGCCCGGGGCGGCGCCCACCGGCTCGTACAGGCTGAGCGCGAAGTCCCGCTCACCCGGGGTGAGTTTCTCCAGGTGCTGGAGGTCGGAGACGGCGCTGCGCGGCGAGTGGTCGGCCTTGTAGCCCTCGGGGAAGGCGTCGCCGTAGCGCCGGGCGAGCTCGGCGGCGTACTCCTCGCCCAGTTCGGCGTGGAGCGCCTCGGAGAAGCCGTCGGTCCAGGAGCGGGCGGCCTCGGCCAGGCGTGCCTCGATCCGCTCGGCGTCGGCCTCCGTCAGGTCGGGGAGCTCCGTGCCCTGCGGGACCCGGATGACGAAGTGCAGCCGGGACAGAATCGATTCTGTGTTCCAGGCGGTGAAGTCGACGCTGGTGCCGCCCAGTTCCTCCTTGAGGATGTCGATCAGCCGCAGCCGGACGGTGGTGTTGAAGCGGTCCCGCGGCAGGTAGACCAGGGCCGAGTAGTAGCGGCCGTACTCCTCCTGGCGCAGGTAGAGGCGGAGCCGGCGGCGCTCCTGGAGGTAGAGCACGCTGGTGGCGATGGAGCGGAGCTGGCCGACCGGGGTCTGGAACAGCTCGTCCCGCGGGTAGGTCTCCAGGATCTGCAGCAGGTCGCGGCCGTCGTGGCTGTCGGCGTCCACGCCCGCGCCGGAGAGCACCTCGGCCACCTTGCGGCGGACCACCGGCACGCGGGTGACCGACTCGGTGTACGCGGCGGAGGAGAAGAGGCCGAGGAAGCGGCGCTCACCGATGACGTTGCCGTGGCTGTCGAACTTCTTGACCCCGATGTAGTCGAGGTAGGAGGGGCGGTGCACGGTGGCCCGGCTGTTCGCCTTGGTCAGCACCAGCAGCCGGTGCTCACGGGCCTTGGCCCGGGCGTCGGCCGGCAGCCGGCTGAACGAGGACGAGACCGGCCTGCCCTCACTGTCGCGCCGGTGGTTCGGGTCGGAGCGGAGGATGCCGAGCCCGGTGCCCGGGACCGCGCGCAGCGCGTCCTCCTCGCCACCGCTCTCGCCGGGCACGGACGTCAGCTCGTACTCGCGGTAGCCGAGGAAGGTGAAGTGGTCGGCGGCCAGCCAGCGGAGCAGTTCCCGGGCCTCCTCGACGTCCTGCGGGGGCACGTCCTCGGAGATCGGCTCGGTGTGGAGGTCGTCCGCGAGGCGCAGCGCGGCGCCGTGCATCTTCTCCCAGTCCTCGACGGTCTCCCGGACGTCGGAGAGGACCCGGCGCAGATCGGCGGTGATCTGCTTGAGGTCGGCGCGGTCGGTCTCGCGGTCGATCTCGACGTGGATCCAGGACTCGGAGAGCGCGTCGAGCGTGCGCTCGCCGGGCGCCCGGCCCGGGTCGAGGACCTCGATCAGCGTGCCGGTGACGTCGCGGCGGACGGGCACCAGCGGGTGGACGACGACGTGGATGCCGCGGCCCTGGCGGGACAGCTCGTTGGTGACGGAGTCGACCAGGAAGGGCATGTCGTCCGTGACCACCTCCACCACGGAGTGGCTGCACGTCCAGCCGTTCTCCTCGACGGTGGGGGTGTACACCCGGACGTTCGCCTTGCCCTGCGGGCGGTTCTCGGCGAGCCGGAGGTGGGAGAGGGCCGCGCCGAGGACGTCGACCGGGTCGCGGTCGACCAGGTCCTCCGCCGCGGTGTGCCGGTAGTAGCGCTGGAGGTAGGCGCGGAGGGCCTCCTCGTCGAGGATTCCGTCGCGGTGGAAACCGGCCGGCTGTCCGCCTCCGGCCGGGCTCTTCTCGGCGACCCGGGCTGCTCGGGCGAGCAGCTCGGCCTTGGCTTCGTCCAGCTTGTTCTGCATGTCGTTCAGGCTCCTGTCGCGCGCCGTTGCGTGACGTGGGTGAGGGTGACGGTGTGCCGCGACGCGGGGAACACGGAGGATCGCGTCGCGTCCGGCCTGATGCCGGGATAAGAGAGGACCGGTCCGTTACCGGCCATGGTCGGCCGCTGGGGCCGCTGCCGCGATCCGGCGCCGCGGGCATCGCCGCGGCGCACCGGGGGGCGCGGTACCGCCGCCGGCCCGCGCCACGGGTTCGGGCCCCGATGGCGACGGCCGGACGAGGGGGCGGCGCTGCCCCCGCGGGATATCGCGCAGATCACGGCCCCAGGCTATCGCTCCGCACACGGGCTGGGTCATCAGCCGATTATTCAGAAGACCGGGGCGAAATTTGACGTTGTGGACAGTGACAGCGGGGGTCACCGGGGGCATTCGGGACGGCCGCCCGACCCCGGCCGGTGGGTTGGACGGCGCATACCGCGGGCAGCGCCGAGGCCGGCGGGACCCCCGCCCCGGCGCACGCGGGCGCACGGGACCGTACCGGCCCAACCCGTACGATCCGTACGCCCGTTCAGGGGGTTCACCCGCCCCGGCGGCAGGCCGGGCCGGTGCGCCGGCCGGCTCCCGGCCCGCTCAGCCGACCAGGGCCTCGGCCGCCTCCACCGCCTCGTCGAGCGTGTCCACGACCGGCACCCCGGCCTGCTCCAGACTGCCCCGGCTGTGCGATCCACCGGTGTAGAGCACGGCCCGCGCCCCGATGTGGCGGGCCGCCACGGCGTCGTCCAGCGCGTCACCGATCACCACGACACGGTCGGCCGGTATCGCGCCCAGCGACGTGAGATGGCTCACCATCTGCTCGGCCTTGCCCACATGGGAGGGGCCCCGGCGGCCGTCCACGCGGGTGAAGTGCTCCTCGATGCCGTGGTTCCGCACGATCGGCACCAGGTGCTCGTGCGGGGCGAGGGAGCACAGCGACTGGGTGTGCCCGTCGGCCCGGCGGCGGTTCAGCAGCTCCTTGGCACCGGGGGTCAGCCCGGCGCTCCCCGCGCGGGCCCAGTAGTGCCGGTGGAAGACCGCGTCCATCCTCTCCCACTCGGTGTCGGTGGGCAGCCGCCCCATCAGCCGCTCGTAGAAGCGGGGCACGGGCACGCAGTACAGCTCCCGGTACCGCTCCAGGGTGATCGGCTCCAGGCCGAACTCCGCGAACGAGGCGTTCGTCGCCTCGATCACGGCCTCGATGTCGTGGAAGAGAGTGCCGTTCCAGTCCCACACGATGTGGGCCGTCCGCTGTCCCATGCCCCGACGGTAGCGGCGGGCACCGACAACGCGGCGGCCGGGCACCGGAAACGGCCCCGGGCCAGGGGGTTTCCGGCCAACCGGTCAACCGGCCGCCCGGCCGCCCCGCCCCGTCACCGCGAGCCGGCGCCGGCCCGGCGCGGCCGTCGGCCCGCCGTTTCCGGCTCTGGCTCCGCTCCGCTCCCCGTCCCCCTGGGCCCCGGAACCCGGACCCGGCACCCGGACCCGTCAGTCCAGCAGGTGCTCGATCTCCTGGGTGGCGTACCAGAGCAGTTCGTGGTCCTCGGCGCCGTCCACCGTGAACCGCGCGTCCTCGTCCCCCCGGTCGGCCGCGCCCAGGGCGGCGGCGGCCGCCGCCACGTCCGGCTCGGCGTCCTCCGCGTCGATGTGGACGGCCGCCGCCTTCGTCAGCGGTACGGCCGCCCGGACGCGCACCTCGCCCACGGCGGCGGAGTCCAGGGCCCGGTCCGGGTCCGCGGTGACGAGGCCGTCGGGGACGTCCACGGCCACCACGAGCCTGCGGCGGGGCGCCCGGGGGTCGATGGCGAGCAGCCTCAGCGAGGCCTGCGCGGCCCGGCTCAGCGCCGCGTACTCCAGTTCCTCGACGTCCTCGGAGACGTACCACTCGCGCAGCGCGGGCGTGACGGCGTAGGCGTCCAGCGGGGCAGGGCCCAGTTCGCCCGCCCGCCGGGCCTCGGCGAGTCCGGGCAGGGTGGTGGGGACATAGACGCGCATGGCTGCCGTTTCTCCTGGGGCACTGGCTGACGGTGCGGCCAGCATACGGGCGGCGTCCTCTTTCGGATTGCCGGGGCGGCCCGCCGCAGACCGCCCTCCAGCCCCTTTCCGGCTTCGACGGGACGGCAAAGTCCCAGCTCAGCAGCGTGCACTCACTCTGATAGGTGAATCTCCGCGCGCTCCGGTCCCGCCGGTTCGCGCGGTTGCGCACCGCTCCCCGCGGCCGTTAGAAGTCTCGGCGGAGCGAAGTTACCGCCCGGTAGAAGCCGGGCGCCGACAGAACGGGGCATCGGTATGGACAGGATCGGTACGGCCGGAACGGGACGCCGCCCGACGGGCCCGGGCCGGGGACGGAGCGGCCCGCCGGCCCGGCGCGATCCGCGCGGCCCCGCCCCCACGGGCACCGTTCCGGGGGTGACGGCCCGCCGGCGGCGGGAACGCGAACTGCTGCCCCGCTACTGGTTCGCGGACCGCCTGCTGCTGACCCTCAGCGGACAGCGCCCGGTCCACTGGATGCTCGGCCACACCGCGGGCCCGGCCTACGAACAGCTGGTACGGCTCGCACCGCGGGCACCGCTCGCCCCGCCCCGGACCTCCGTCCGGGGCACCCGGCCGGTCCCCGTCGTCGGCCGCTGCGACGAGTACCGGCCGCGTCCGGGCGTCATCGAGGCCTACGCGCGCGTCCTCACCGGCGACCGGGTGCAGGCGCTGGCCTTCCGGCTGGAGCACGGCCGCGACGGCCGCTGGCGCTGCTCCGCCGTGGAACTGGGCCCCGAACCCGGCGTCCCGGCCGCGCGCGGCGGAATGGGGACCTGAGGCGCGGGCCGGGAGACGGCGGGAGCACGCCGGTAAGAGGGCCGGGAGCCCGCCGGACACGGGCCGGGGCCGGACACCTCACGGTGCCCGGCCCCGGTGTGCCCGCCCCGCACGGCGGGGCGGCGGCGTCACTTCTTGCGGCGGCGGCCCTTCTGGGCCTTGCGGCGCTCGGCGCGGGTCATCCCGTCCGACTCGGAACGGGCGGGCCCGTCGTTGGTGAAGTCGCCCTCGACCACACCGCCCTCACCGTCCACCGTGGGGGCGGAGAAGTGCAGCCGGTCCGGACGCTGCGGCGCCTCCAGGCCCTTGGCGCGGATCTCGGGGCGGGGGGCGGCTCCGGACACCGCGGGGACGGGCTGCGGCTCCTTGGCGAGCGAGGGCCTGCCCTCCGCCTCGGGCCGCTCCTGCACCGGAACCTCCTCGACCTGCTGCTCGACCTGGACCTCCAGGTTGAACAGGTAGCCGACGGACTCCTCCTTGATGCCGTCCATCATGGCGGTGAACATGTCGTAACCCTCCCGCTGGTACTCGACCAGCGGGTCCTTCTGGGCCATCGCGCGCAGGCCGATGCCCTCCTGGAGGTAGTCCATCTCGTAGAGGTGCTCACGCCACTTGCGGTCCAGGACCGACAGCACCACGCGCCGTTCCAGCTCCCGCATGATCTCGGAGCCGAGCTGCTCCTCGCGGGCCGCGTACTGCTCGTGGATGTCCTCCTTGATCATCTCGGAGATGAACTCCGCGGTGATCCCGAGCCGGTCGCCGGCCGCGTCCTCCAGGTCCTCGATGGTGACCTTGACCGGGTAGAGCTGCTTGAAGGCGCTCCACAGCCGCTCCAGGTCCCAGTCCTCGGCGAAGCCCTCGACCGTCTCCGCGTGGATGTAGGCGTCGATCGTGTCGTCCATGAAGTGCTTGATCTGCTCCTGCAGATCCTCGCCCTCCAGGACCCGGCGGCGCTCGCCGTAGATGACCTCGCGCTGCCGGTTGAGGACCTCGTCGTACTTCAGGACGTTCTTGCGGGTCTCGAAGTTCTGCTGCTCGACCTGCGACTGGGCGGAGGCGATGGCGCGGGTGACCATCTTGTTCTCGATCGGCACGTCGTCGGGGACGTTGGCCATCGCCATGACGCGCTCGACCATCTGCGCCTTGAACAGCCGCATCAGGTCGTCACCCAGCGAGAGGTAGAAGCGGGACTCGCCCGGGTCGCCCTGACGGCCGGAGCGGCCGCGCAGCTGGTTGTCGATACGGCGGGACTCGTGCCGCTCGGTGCCCAGCACGTACAGCCCGCCGAGGCCCACGACCTCGTCGAACTCCGCCTTGACGGCCGCCTCGGCCTTCTCCATGGCCGCGGGCAGCGCCTGGGCCCACTCCTCGGGGTGCTCCACCGGGTCCAGCCCGCGCTGGCGCAGCTCCGCCTCGGCGAGGTCGTCCGGGTTGCCGCCAAGCTTGATGTCCGTACCGCGGCCCGCCATGTTCGTGGCGACGGTGACGGAGCCCTTGCGGCCGGCCTGGGCGACGATCGTCGCCTCCCGGTCGTGCTGCTTGGCGTTGAGCACCTCGTGCGGCACACCGCGCTTGCTGAGCTGCTGGGAGAGGTACTCGGACTTCTCCACGGAGGTGGTGCCGACGAGAACCGGCTGGCCCTTCTCGTGCCGCTCGACGAGGTCCTCGACGACCGCGTCGAACTTGGCGACCTCGGTGCGGTAGATCAGGTCCGACTGGTCGAGCCGGATCATCGGGCGGTTCGTCGGGATGGGCACCACGCCGAGCTTGTAGATCTGGTGGAACTCGGCCGCCTCGGTCATGGCGGTACCGGTCATGCCGGAGAGCTTGTTGTACAGGCGGAAGAAGTTCTGGAGGGTGATCGTGGCGAGCGTCTGGTTCTCGTCCTTGATGTCCACCCCCTCCTTGGCCTCGATCGCCTGGTGCATGCCCTCGTTGTAGCGGCGGCCGGCGAGGATACGGCCGGTGTGCTCGTCGACGATCATGACCTCGCCGTCGATGACGACGTAGTCCTTGTCCTTCTTGAAGAGTTCCTTCGCCTTGATGGCGTTGTTGAGGTAACCGACGAGCGGGGTGTTGACCGACTCGTAGAGGTTGTCGATGCCCAGCCAGTCCTCGACCTTGCTGACACCGGCCTCGTGGATGCCGACGGTGCGCTTCTTCTCGTCGACCTCGTAGTCGCCGGTCTCCTCGATGCCGCGCTGGGGGTTGGCGGGCTCGCCCTTGGTGAGCCGCGTGGCCAGCTTGGCGAAGTCCGCGTACCACTTGGTGGCCTGGTCGGCGGGGCCGGAGATGATGAGCGGCGTACGGGCCTCGTCCACGAGGATCGAGTCGACCTCGTCGACGATCGCGAAGTTGTGCCCGCGCTGCACCAACTCGTCCTTCGACCACGCCATGTTGTCGCGCAGGTAGTCGAAGCCGAACTCGTTGTTGGTGCCGTACGTGATGTCGCAGTTGTACTGCTCGCGGCGCTGCGCGGGCGACATGTTGGCGAGGATGCAGCCCACGGACAGGCCCAGGAACTTGTGGACCCGGCCCATCATCTCGGAGTCGCGCTCGGCGAGGTAGTCGTTGACCGTGATCAGGTGGACACCGTCGCCGGAGAGCGCGTTGAGATAGGCGGGGAGGGTGCCGACGAGGGTCTTGCCCTCACCGGTCTTCATCTCCGCGACATGGCCGAAGTGCAGCGCGGCCCCGCCCATCATCTGGACGTCGTAGTGCCGCTGGCCGAGGACGCGCTTGGCCGCCTCACGGACCGTCGCGAAGGCCTCCGGGAGCAGGTCGTCCAGGCTTTCGCCGTCGGCGAACCGCGCCTTGTACTCGTCGGTCAGCGCCCTCAGCTCGGCGTCGGAGAGATGGACGAAATCCTCTTCGATGGAGTTGACCTGGCCCGCGATACGGTGCAGCTTGCGCAGGAGCTTGCCTTCGCCTGCACGCATGAGCTTGTTGAAGACGGACACTTGGGGTGGTCTCCTTGCCGGTCGGGCCTGGCACGGTCGGGTGCGAGGGCACGACGAGGTGAGGCCTCGCCGCAACGGCCATCGTAAGTCAGGACACACCCGCATCGGGAGGTCCGTCGCCACGAAGGCATGCACTCGCTCCGATGACCCAACGTCCGGACCGCCCGGAAGGTGCCGGGAGCACGGGCCGTTTCCGGAAGCGGGAACACCCGCGGGCACTCCGCGCCCGCCGCGATGTCAGTGGATGCCTCTAGGGTGCCCGGCATGACGAGCCTGCCCGCACCCGCTCTGGAACTCTCCGCCGACGAGGCCCGCCGCATCGCGCTGCGCGCCCAGGGGCTGCTCGGCGCCCCGGACCGCCGCGCCGGAGTCCGCGGCGTGCTGCGGAGCCTGGGCGCCGTCCAGCTGGACACCATCTCCGTGCTGGCCCGCTCACACGAACTGGTGCCGTACGCACGGCTGGGAGCGGTCGGGCGGGAAACCGTCGAGTCGGCCTACTGGGACGGTTCGCACGCCTTCGAGTACTGGTCCCACGCCGCCTGCATCCTGCCCGTCGAGGAGTGGCCGCACCTCGCCTTCCGGCGCCGCGCCCGGGCGGCGCGCGGCCACCGCTGGCATGTCATGGAGGACTCCGAGCGCTCCTGCGCCGCCGTGCGGGACCGCCTCAAGAACGACGGCCCGCTGACCGCCTCGGAGTTGGGCGGCGCCAAGAACGGCGGTGAGTGGTACGACTGGTCGGAGACCAAGATCGCGGTGGAGTGGCTGCTCGACACCGGCGAGGTGGTCTGCTCCCGGCGCCGCGGCTGGAAGCGGGTGTACGACCTCGCCGAGCGCGTCATACCGGACACCCTGTTCCACGACGACCTCGACGACCGCGCGTGCGTGCGCCGGCTGGTCGCCCAGGCCGGTGCGGCGATGGGCGTGGCCACGCGCGCCGACCTCGCCGACTACCACCGGCTCAGGGCCGAGCAGGTCGACGAGGTCCTCGCCGACTCCGGGCTGGTCCCGGTGACCGTCGAGGGCTGGGGCAGGCCCCCCGCCGCCCGCGGCGGCTCACGGCCCTCCTCCGGCCGGCCGCCGGGCACGGCCTGGGCGGACCCGGCGGCGCTCACCACCCCGCCGAGGGGGCGGCACCGCACCACCCTGCTCTCCCCGTTCGACTCGCTGATCTGGGACCGGCCGCGCACCGAGCGGATCTTCGGCTTCACCCACCGGCTGGAGGCATACGTTCCCCGGCCGCGGCGGATCCACGGCTATTTCGCGATGCCGCTGCTGTCCGGCGGAAGGCTGCTGGGCCGGGTGGACCCGGCGCGTGAGGGCACCACCCTCGTCGCCCGGCAGCTTTCCCTGCTGAGCGGGCGGGCGGTGCGGCCGATGGCGGAGGCGCTGGCCGAGGCGGCCTCGTGGGTGGGGTGCACCCGGGTGCGCGTGGAACGGACCGATCCGCCGGAGCTGGCCGCTCCGCTGGCGGAGGCCCTCGCCGAGATCACCGGCTGAGCCCGCGGAGGGAGGCACCCCCGGGAGGGACGGGGAGAGGGAAGAGCGGGAGACGGGCCGGCGCCGGCCCGCCGCTCAGCGGATTTCCAGGATCTTCTCCCGCATCGCGTACACCACGGCCTCCATCCGGGAGTGCAGCTGCAGCTTCTCCAGGATGTTGCGCACATGGTTCTTCACGGTGTTCTCGCTGATGAACAGCTCCTTGGCGATGTCCCGGTTGTTCATGCCGGTGGCGACGAGCTTGAGGACCTCCAGCTCGCGGTCGGTGAGCCGGGGCGCGGGCACCAGCCGGCGCTCGTCGGTGCGCTGGATCATCGACTTGAACTCGGTGAGCAGCTTGGAGGCCATCGAGGGGCTGATCTGCGACTGCCCGTCCGCGACCGCGCGAATGGCCGTCGCCACCTCGTCCGTGGAGATCTCCTTGAGGAGATAGCCGGTGGCCCCGGCCTTGATCGCCTCGTAGAGATCGGCCTCCTCGTCGCTGATCGTCAGCATGATGATCTTCGCGCTGGGAGCCACCTCCTTCAGCGACGTACAGGCCTCGATACCGCCCCGCTTCGGCATCCGCACATCCATGAGGACGATGTCGGGCAGCAGATCGGCCGCCTTCTCCACCGCCTCGGCGCCGTCCCCGGCCTCGCCGATGACCTCGATGTCCTCCTCCTGAGCGAGGACGATCTCCAGCCCGCGCCGGAAGAGGGCGTGGTCGTCCACCACGAGGACCCGGATGGGCTCGCTGCGCGACCCGTTCGCGTCCGCACCGGTTTCGACGGCATCCTCGCCGTCTCCTCCGGTCACGGGCCCGAAGCTGTCCGCCATGGTTCCTCCCCCCGAGGGCATGGCCCTCGATCGCGTGCCGGGCCAACCCATCCTGGCGAACGGCGGGTTGACCGCCTCGCCATGATTCCATGCCCGGGCGGTGGAACGGTGCCTCCGCGGTCGCACGTTGGAGCCCCCGGGGGCGCACGGACGCTCCCGGGGGCATGATCGGTCACCGCGCCAACGCGGGCCTCGGGTCAGCCGCCCAGCGCGCCGCCCGCGCCGCTCGGCGGTTCGGAGACCATGGGGTCCGACTCCAGGTGGATCACGCCGTAGTCGTAGGCGTGGCGGCGGTAGACCACACTGGGCTGCTTGGTCTCGGCGTCGATGAACAGGTAGAAGTCGTGCCCGACCAGCTCCATCTCGTAGAGCGCCTGGTCGAGGCTCATCGGGGCCGCGGTGTGGGTCTTCTCGCGGACCACCAGCGGCCCGTCGCCCTGGACCTCGAGGGACCCGATCCGCTTGGTGGGGACGGTCTCCTCGGGCGGGGCCGTCACGGCGGTGCCGCCGTTCAGATGCTCGGCGAGCGGTGCGGTGGCCTCGGCGACGCTGGTCGGCGTGCGGCCCGGCCCCCGGTGGACCCGGCGCTTGTCACCCCGCTTGCGCAGCTGGGCGTCGAGCCGCGCCGTGGCCGCGTCCAGCGCGGCGTACGGATCGGCGGCGGCGGCCTCCGCCCGGATCACCGGTCCGCGGGTGCGGAGAGTGATCTCCACCCGGTCGGAGCGGTTGGCCTGCCGCGGGTTGTGCTCCTTGGACACCTCGACGTCGAGGCTGATCACCTTGCCGTCGAGCCTCTGGATCTTGTCCAGCTTCAGCTTCTCGGCCACGTGCTTGCGGAAGCGCTCGGGCACCTCGGTCTTGCGGCCCTTGACGACGATGTCCACGCAGAACTCCGTTCCGGGTCGCCCCGCTCGGGGCGGAGCGCATCCCTCTTGCCCTCGGTCCGGACGGCCGCCCCTGGGACGGGGCCCGTCCGGCACTGCGTCTGCCGCACCACCACGGCGTGGAGCCGGGCGCTGCGGCTTTCACCTCCTCCTCCCCAGCCGACAAGATCAACACCCCGTCGGCTCCGGGTCGGCGGTCATGCTCTGACTCGCACCTGTCCTCGCCGGGTCACACCAAAACCCGCCAGAAGTGGCATAAATCCCGCCACCTCTCAGAACCGAACATAACTCGCCCGAACGGGGGATGGCACCCCTTTGCGCCCTCCGTCTCTTCCGGGTGCGCCGTTCCTCTCCCGCCCGGATCGCCTCTCTCACCTGTAACGACGCGCGCCCGGAGTCGGTTCCGGTCCGGCACCGCGGGCCCGGGCACGGCTCCGGAAGGCGCTGGGCGGCGCCGCGACCACCGCCGCACCGACCACCTTCCCGCCCGCCGAGCGGACCGAACGTGCCGATTCCGCCAGCGACGCGCCCGTGGTCATCAGGTCGTCCACCAGAACCACCGGAGCCGACCGGAGCAGCTCCCCCGCCGGCCCGGCCACCTCCAGGGCGCCTGCCAGATTGGCGGCCCGGGCCCTCGCCGGCAGCCCGGACTGGTCCGCGACCCTCCGCCGGTGCCGGAGTGCGGGCACCACCCGGACCGGCCGTCCCGCGCCCCGCAGCACCGCGGCGGCCGCGAGGGCGATACGGCGCGTGGGGTCGTGGCCCCGGCGCGCCACCGAACGGCGCGCCGACGGCACCGGCACCAGCAGCCACGGCTCACGCCCCGGAACCCGCCGCGGGACGGCTCCGGCGAGCGCGGCGCCCAGCGGCCGGGCGAGTGACAGCGCCCCCCGCTCCTTGTGCGCGAGCAGCACGGACCGCACCTCGCCCCCGTACGGCGCGGCGGCGCGCACCTGCGGCAGTCCCGCCGGCGACGGCACCGGCCGCACCGGGGCCGCGGGCCGCCCGGTCAGCGCCATGAGGCACCGGCCGCACAGCGCGGTGCGCGCCCGGCCGCACCCCGCGCAGTCGGCCGGCAGCACCAGCTCCGTGATCTCCCGCCACCACTCCCGCACGGCGATCACTCTGCCCCGCGTCCCGGCGGCCCCGCCACCCCTGTGGAAAACCCCGGAGGCGCCCCCGCCCGGGCGGCGGCTTCCCGTTATCCCGGATAGACCGGTTCCGATCCCTTCTCGGTCACCAGCTGCCAGTTGGCACCCGTCGGGGGGAGCCTGACGATGCCGTCCTCGGAGTCGGCGAGCAGCGGCTTGTTCTCGTCCTCGGAGGCCGCCACCGCCGTCACACCGTTGGCGCCCGGAAGGGGCGGCGTGTTCACCGCCGAGCCGTCCGTCCGCACGTACTGCAACTGCTGCACGCCGGAGGCGCGGCCGACGACCACCAGCCGGCTCACGCCCGCCCAGGACGCCGACTCCACGTGCTCCAGTCTCGGGGTCACCGGGCGCAGGTCGTTCACCGACAGCGGCGGCGTCCCGGGTCCGCCGCCCGTCCGTTCGATCCGGCCCAGTTCCAGGGAGGTGCGCTCACCGCGCTGCACGACCAGCGCGATCCGCACGCCGTCCGAGGCGACCCGGAGCGCTTCGATCCGTCCGTCCCCGAGGGAGGGGACCACGATCTCCCGCGGTTCCTCCGCCCCCCGGGCCAGATACAGCAGCCGCGGGCTCTCCGGGTCACGGTCCGCGACCCACAGATTGCCGCTCCCGTCCCAGCTGGGCCGGGACAGCCCGTCCTCCGCCCGGCCGGCCCGGCTGCGCAGCAGCACCTCACCGGGCTCGGCCCCGGTCTCGATCGGCGCCATGTACAGCGAGCGCCCGTCCTGCGAGACACCGGCCGCCAGCCGTTCGCTGCGGGCGACCGCCACCGACCGCAACGCCACCTGCCCGTCCCCGAAGGGACCGGCGACCAGCGAAGGCACCTCACCGCCGGGCGGCAGGCTCGCCAGCCGCCCGCGGGCGTCGAGGAAGTACTGGCGTTCGGACGGCTCCCGCAACCCAGCCGGGGCGTACGCGTCCGCCTGGCCGCGGTTGACCACGCACAGCCGCGCCCCCTTCGGATCAACCAGATCCACCTGGCTGACCTGGGCCGATGCCAGATCCTGCACGGCGAAGAGGAGCTGCGCGGCCATCTGGTTGCACTGCACCGGGCCCACCCGCGCACCGCGGTCGTTGAGCCGGACCCTCAGCCCGTTGGAGTCGTCCAGTGAGAGCGTTTCGTCGGCCAACCGCGACCCCGCGGGGAACTTCGACTCGACCACCGGGTCGAGCCAGCTGCTCGGTCCCTTGAGCAGCGCCTTGACGGTCGAGGTGACGAGATCCTCGCGCTTTCCTATGCGCTTCCGCAGATAGACGGGGTCGGCGACCAGCACGTCCCCGCCGGTCCCGCTGTCCTCCTGGGAGCCGGGCACCGCGAAGTAGTACTTGTTGACAGGACGGTAGATCCGTTCGAAGTCGGAGCGGCCGAGCACGAGCCCCTCCGGCGGCTGGTCGATCCGCCACTCGCCGCCCACCTTCGCCAGCCGCACCCGCGTCTCGTACTCGGCCTCCGCCGGCCGGTACGCCTGGTCCTGGTCGACCGAGGCGATCTGATCGCCGCTGAGGACCGCCACGGCGGAGTCGTCCTGCCGGTCGCCGGCCCGGGGATCCATACGGGGCACGGGCCCGTCGGCCAGCACCGTCGTCACCGAGAGGGGCCGCCAGCGCCGTGACGCCTCTTTGGTCAGATACTGCCGCGCCGTGCGGAAGTCGGCCTCGTCGCTGGTCGTCGCCTCCAGGAAGCCCCGCACGATGTCGGCCGGCAGCTCACCCTTCCGCGGTGGCAACCCGAACACCCGTACCTGGGCGTCGGCGTCGGCCCGCTGGGACACGTCCACCTGGCGCACACCGCCGCTGTCGGGCATCGAGGCGCACCCGGCCAGCAGTCCCCCGCAGAGCACCAGCGCACCTGCGCGCACCGGGCCGCCGGGCCTCCTCCGTCCCCACCGACGCTGGTCAGGCATCACCCGAGCCGTCCTCCCGATCGTCGTCAGCCCTGCCCTGCCGCCGGCCGCCGGTACCGGCCCCCCGCCCTGCCGTCGGCCGCCCGCCCTCGCCCCGGGCCACGACCCGGGTGCCGCTGCCCGGAAGCGCCGCGGGGTCCGCCACCGCCGGCGCGGGGCGCGGCGCGGGCGTCGCCCCCGGGGCGGCGGCCCGGGTGGCTCCCTGCTCCGCCGGGGCGCCGTCCTGCGCCTGCTCCCGGTTGCGCCGGGAGTCCTCCGGCTCCAGCGGGATGGGCGAGCCGCGGAGCGTACCGTCGGCCGTGCGCGGCAGCGTCAGCCGGAACTGGGAGCCGCCGCCCGGTTCGCCCCAGGCCTGCAGCCAGCCCCCGTGCAGCCGCGCGTCCTCGACGGCGATCGACAGGCCGAGTCCCGTTCCACCGGTCGTCCGGGCACGGGCCGGGTCCGCCCGCCAGAAGCGGTTGAAGACCCGGGTCGCCTCGCCCGGCTTGAGCCCGACGCCGTAGTCCCGTACGGCCACGGCGACGGCGCCGCCCGCGGCTGCCAGCCGCACCACCACATCGCGCCCCTCACCGTGCTCCACGGCGTTGACGACGAGATTGCGCAGCACCCGCTCGATCCGCCGCGGATCGGCCTCGGCGATCACCGGCTGCTCCGCCCCGCGCACGACGATGCGGCTGCCCTTGTTCTCGGCGAGCGGCTCGGCCCCCTCGATCACCTGGTCGACCACGGTCCGCAGATCGATCGGCTCGGCCTCCAGGGCCGCCGCTCCGGCGTCGAACCGGCTGATCTCCAGGAGATCCGACAGCAGCGACTCGAAGCGGTCCACCTGGCCGCGGAGGAGTTCCGCGGAGCGCGCGGTCACCGGGTCGAAGTCCTCCCGCACATCATGGATGACCTCGGCGGCCATCCGGACGGTCGTCAGCGGGGTGCGCAGCTCGTGCGAGACGTCGGAGACGAAACGCCGCTGCATCCGCGAGAGCTCCTCCAGCTGCTGGATCTTGTGCTGGAGGTTCTGCGCCATCTTGTTGAAGGACTCACCGAGCCGCGCGATATCGTCCTCGCCGGTGACCTTCATCCGCTCCTGGAGCAGGCCGGCCGCGAGCCGCTCCGAGATCCCCGCCGCCATCCGCACCGGGGTCACGACCTGCCGCACCACCACCCAGGCGATGGCGCCGAGCAGCACGACGACGAACACGCCCGCGGTCGCCAGCGTCGTCTTGACCAGGCTCAGCGACTTCTCCTCCTGTGTGAACGGGAAGAGGTAGTAGAGCTGGTACGGATTGCCGTTGACGTCGTTGAGCTGCTTGCCGATCGCGAGCGCCGGCTCCCCCGCCCCGGAACTCCGGACGATACGGGTGTGCTGCATGTACGTGCCGGGCTCGGCGTCGACGGAGTCCCGCAGCGCCTGGGGCACGCTCTCCTCGGGCTGGACATCGCCGGAGGATCGAGGCGCACGGGTGCCGGAGCTGTCGTCCACGAAAGGCTGTTCGGTGTCCGAGCCGAGCGCCACCACGGAGTAGACGCCCTGGCCACCGCTCGCGAGCTGCTGCACCAGGTCGGTCAGCCAGACGCCGGAGTTCAGCTGGACCCGGCTGCCCGCGGTGGCGCCGGGCTCCCCGCGGGCATCGGCGTCCGCCTTGTTCTGGGCCACCCGGAAACCACCGGCCGCCTGCGACTGCGCGGCACTGGTCTTGGCATCCTGGAGCCCGTTGCGCACCTGGCCGATCACCACGACGCCGAGCAGCAGGACGACACCGAGCGACATCAGCAGCGTGCTCGCCACCACCCGCAGCTGGATGTTGCGCCGCCACAGCCTGAGCGCCGCCAGCAGCGGCCGCCGCACCCAGCGCAGGACCATCCGCAGCAGCGGGTTGACGGGGCCGCCCGGCGCCCCGTCCTGCAGCAGCCCGCCGCCCTGCCGGAGGCGGTCGTAGAGCGAGATCCTGCCCACCGGATCGACGGGCCGCCCCTCGTTGCGCTCCGGAGCAGCACCGTGCCCGGCCATGTCAGCCTGGTCCCGCCTTGTATCCGACACCACGGACCGTCACCACGATCTCCGGCCGCTCCGGGTCCTTCTCGACCTTCGAGCGCAGCCGCTGCACATGCACATTGACGAGCCGCGTGTCCGCGGCGTGACGGTAGCCCCACACCTGTTCGAGCAGCACTTCCCGGGTGAAGACCTGCCAGGGCTTGCGCGCCAGCGCGACCAGCAGATCGAACTCCAGCGGGGTCAGCGCGATCGACTGCCCGTCCCGCTTCACCGAGTGACCCGCCACGTCGATCACCAGATCGCCGATCGCGAGCTGCTCCGGCGCGGGCTCCTCGGAGCGCCGCAGCCGCGCACGGATCCGCGCCACCAGCTCCTTGGGCTTGAACGGCTTGACGATGTAATCGTCGGCGCCGGACTCCAGGCCCACCACCACATCGACGGTGTCGCTCTTCGCCGTCAGCATGACGATCGGCACCCCGGACTCGGCCCGGATCAGCCGGCACACCTCGATGCCGTCCCGGCCGGGCAGCATGAGATCGAGCAGCACCAGATCGGGCTTGGTCTCGCGGAAAGCGGCCAGAGCCTTGTCACCGTCCGCGACGAACGACGGCTCGAAGCCCTCGCCGCGCAGCACGATGCCGAGCATCTCTGCCAGTGCGGTGTCGTCATCGACGACGAGAACGCGTCCCTTCATACCGACATCATCCCATTAGCTGATCGTGACCTGGCGTGACCTGGAGCACAGGTCCCCGATTGCGTCCCCCGTGACGGGCGATACGACACCGTGCTCGGTGACGATCGCCGTCACCAATTCCGGCGGAGTGACGTCGAAGGCCGGATTGTACGCCTGAGTCCCCAACGGGGCCAACGGTATGCCCATACCCGCTTCCCGTGCGCCGCCGGGGACTTGGGGCGGAACGAACTCCGTCACCTCGTGCCCCGGACGCTGCTCCACCTCGATCGAGGCGCCGTCGGGGGTCTCCGGGTCCACCGTGGTGCTCGGCGCCACCACGATGAACGGCACATGGTGGTAGCGCGCCAGCACCGCCAGCGGATAGCTGCCGACCTTGTTGGCCACCGACCCGTCCGCCGCGATCCGGTCCGCACCGACCAGCACCGCGTCCACCTCACCGGCCGAGAAGAGCGAGCCGGCGGCATTGTCCGACAGCAGCGTGTACGCCATGCCGCTCCGCGCCGCCTCCCAGGCGGTCAGCCGCGAGCCCTGCAGCAGCGGGCGGGTCTCGTCCACCCACAGCCGCCGCAGCTCCCCCGCGCTGTGCACCTTGCGCACCACCGCGAGAGCTGTGCCCTCACCTCCGGACACCAGCCTCCCCGTATTGCAGTGGGTGAGCAACCGGTAGCCACCGCCCGGCAGCAGCTCGCGCAGCAGCACCGCCCCGTGCTCCGCCATCCGCGCGCTCGCCTCCGCGTCCTGCCGGTGCAGCTCCCGCGCCTCGGCGAGGGCCGCGGCCCCGGCCTCCTCGGGTCCGCCTCCGCCACCGGCCACCTTCCGGTACGCGGCCAGCGCCCGGCGCACCCCGTAGCCGAGGTTGACCGCGGTGGGACGGGCTCCGGCGAGCAGACCGGCCGCCTCCTCCACGTCGTAGCCGCGTACGGCGGCCAGCGCGACACCGTAGGCCCCCGCGAGCCCCAGCAGCGGAGCACCCCGTACGGCGAGAGTGCGGACGGCCTCCACCAGGGCGGGCACATCCGTGCACACCAGCTCGGTCTCCTCGCCCGGCAGCCGGGTCTGGTCGAGCAGCACCAGCACCGGGCCCTCCGGGGGCTCGTCCCAGCGCAGCGAGGGAAGGGGGGTGGGGTCGCCGGCCGCCGCGAATACCGCGTTCTGATCAACCATCCGTCCAGTCTGCCCGTGCGATGGAGAGATCAGAAGGTGCCCTCGGCTCCCGAAGGCAGGGCCCGCCCCGCGCCGGGTGGGCCCCGTGGCACGATGGCAGCCAACCGGCCGTCACCGCGTGCCCGGGCCGGCACTCGCCGGCACCGCCGGGCGGCCCGCGGACGGCACCGCGAAGGAGCGATGATGAACGACTCTCCGGGCTGGGCCTCGCCCGGATCGGCCCCCTCCGGCGACCCGGGCCGAGACGGCGGGAACCCCGCCGGCCCCGACCGGGACGAAACCGGCAGCGGCAGCAGCAGCGAGCCTCCGGTGAACTGGTCCAAGGAGCAGCCTCCCGGCGGCCGGTGGGCCGCGCCCGCCGGATCCGGACCGACCCCGCCGCCGGAAGGCGGCGGCCCCGGCGCCCCGGGCGGCTGGGGCACCGGCTGGGCCCCGCCGCCCGTCGTGGCCAAACCCGGCATCATCCCGCTCCGCCCGCTGGGCATCGGCGAGATCCTGGACGGCGCCGTCTCGACGATGCGCGCCCACTGGCGCACCGTGCTGGGCATCTCCCTCGCCGTCGCCGTGATCACCCAGGCCGTCTCCACGGTCACCACCGGCCTCTGGTTCAACGACCAGGCCGGGCTGGCCGCCCTGGAGAACGACCCCGCTCCGACCCCCGACGAGATCCTCGACGCCCTCAGCGGAGCCCTCACCGGCAGCGCCGTCACCGGATTCGTCAGCATGCTCGGCACCATCATCGCCACCGCCATGCTGACCATGGTCGTCAGCCGGGCCGTCCTCGGGCGCCCGGTCACGACCGGCGACGCCTGGCACAGCGCACGCCCCCAGCTCCTGCGCCTCTTCGGGCTGCTCTTCCTCATCCCGCTGATCATCCTGGCGATCAGCGCCGTGGCGGTGGCACCCGGGCTCATCCTGACCGCCGCCGACCCCACCGACGCCGCAGCCGCTCTCACCCTGGCGGGCGGGCTGGCCGCCCTCGTCCTCGCGGTCTGGCTCTGGATCCGCTTCAGCCTGGCCGCACCCGCCCTCATGCTGGAACGGCAGGGCGTCATCGCCTCCCTGCGCCGCTCCGCCAAGCTCGTCCGGGGCGCGTGGTGGCGGGTCTTCGGCATCCAGTTGCTGACCCTGGTGCTGCTGTTGTTCGTCGCGGCCGTCATCGAGATCCCGACGAGTCTGATCGCCGTGGTCGTCGGCGGCGAGAGCGCCACCGACTGGATGGCCGGCGAGACCGCGGAGACCGGCTGGCTCTTCCTCATCGTCCTCGGCATCGGCGCGGTGATCAGCTCGACCATCACCTTCCCCATCAGCGCCGGTGTCACGGCTCTCCTCTACATGGACCAGCGGATCCGCCGGGAAGCCCTCGACCTGGAACTGGGCCGCGCGGCCGGCCTCCCCGGCTACGGCACACGGGGTCCGGGCTACGGCACACCGGGCCCGGGAGACGGCCGGGCCGACGAAACCACCCCGGGGAGCTGATGCGGTGATCGCGGCAGCGGGCGGTCTCGCGGCGACGTGGTACGGGATCCGCGCGGAGGACGACGTCCCCGTGCGGATCCCGCGTCTGCCCGCCCGCGAGGCGGCGGAGGACGAACTCTCCAAGCGGATGTACCAGGAGCACCAGCCGAGCCTCCTCCGGCGCGCCCTCGACCGTTTCTGGGAGTGGCTCGACACCCTCTTCAACGCCGCCGCCGGGGTGACCCCCGGCGGCCCGGTGGGCCTGGCCGTCGTCATCGCCGTACTCCTCCTCCTCGTCGTGGCGCTCCGTCTGCGACTCGGCCCGCTGCACCGCGCCCCCGCCGGCGCGGCGCCACTCTTCGACGACCGGCCGCGGAGCGCCGCCGAACACCGGGCGGCCGCCGAACAGCATGCCGCCGCCCAGGAATGGGACCTGGCCGTGCGGGAACGGATGAGAGCCCTCGTCCGGTCCCTGGAGGAGCGTGCCGTGCTCGACCCGCGCCCCGGCCGCACCGCCGACGAGGCCGCCGCCGAGGCGGGACGTCCGCTGCCCGGCCACGCGGCCCGGCTGCGCACCGCGGCCCGGGACTTCGACGACATCACCTACGGCGGGCGCCCCGGCACTCCGGAGGTCTACGGCCGGCTGCGGGACCTGGACGCCGACCTCCGGCGCAGCAAACCGCAGCCCGTCGCGGCCGGCGCCGGGTCCGGACCCGGGGGAGCCGCATGAGCCGGACAGCCGCCGCCGGGACCTCGGCCACTCCCACCGCCCACCAGCTCTGGACCCGCTCCCGCGGCCTGCTGCTCGCCCTCGCCGTTCTCGTACTGGCGGGCATCGCCCTCGCCGCCGTGCGCTCCGGTGAACAGCACGGCCGGCTCGACCCGCGCTCCGCGGACCGCTACGGCAGCCGCGCCGTCGCCGAGCTGCTGGCCGACCGAGGTGTACGGACCACCGTGGTCACCACCACCGCAGAGGCCGCCGCCGCGACCGGTCCGGACACCACCCTGCTGATCACCAACCCCGACCTCCTCACCGAGCGTCGGCGGAAGGCCCTGAGGAACGCGGCCACCGCACCGGGGGTGCGCACCGTGCTCCTCGCCCCCGGGCCCGCCGCCACCCGCACCCTGGCACCGGCCGTGCAGGTGGCCGAACCGGCCGAGGTCTCCCCCCGCTCCCCGGACTGCGACCTCCCCGCCGCCCGCCGGGCCGGAGACGCCGAACTCGGCGGCATCCGCTACGCCCCCTCCTCGACGGCGCCCGACGCCGACAGTTGCTACCTCAGCGACGGCCTGCCGACCCTGGTCCGGCTCCCGGACACCGACAACCGCGACACCGTCCTGCTCGGCTCACCCGACATCCTCTTCAACGACCGGCTCGCCGAACGCGGCAACGCCTCCCTCGCCCTGCAACTCCTGGGCTCCCGAGCCCACGTGGTCTGGTATCTCCCCTCGCTCGACGACGCCGCATCCGACGGCGAAGAACGCGGCTTCCTCCAACTCCTGCCCTCCGGCTGGAACTGGGCAGTGGCGCAACTGGGCATCGCGGCCGTCTTCACCGCGCTCTGGCGGGCCCGGCGCCTGGGACCGCTCACCCCGGAACGGCTTCCGGTCACCATCAGGGCCTCGGAGACCACCGAGGGCCGGGCCCGCCTGTACCACCAGGCTCGCGCCCGGGACCGCGCCGCCGAGATCCTCCGCTCCGCCACCAGAACTCGGCTGGCCCCGGTCGTCGGTGTGGCCGCCGCCCGGGCCCACCATCCCGAGGTGCTCTGCCCGGCTCTGGCCTCCCATGTCCCCGACACCGGCCCGGATCTCCCCACGCTGCTCTTCGGGCCGGTGCCACCCGACGACCAGTCCCTCATCCGCCTCGCCGACGAACTGGACCGCCTCGAACGGACCGTCACCGCAGGCACCCCCGTTTCTCCCACCGCACCTCCTGACGCAGCTCCCACCAAGAAAAAGGACACCACCTCGTGAGTGCCCCGACCGCCGACAGCGCCCGTGCCTCCCTGGAGGCGCTGAGGACCGAGATCGCCAAAGCCGTGGTCGGCCAGGATCCGGCCATCACGGGCCTGGTCGTCGCGCTACTGTGCCGCGGCCACGTCCTGCTCGAAGGCGTGCCCGGAGTCGCCAAGACCCTGCTCGTCCGCGCCCTGGCGGCCTCGCTCGAACTCGACATGAAACGCGTCCAGTTCACCCCCGATCTCATGCCCAGCGATGTCACCGGCTCCCTGGTCTATGACGCGCGCACAGCCGAGTTCTCCTTCCAGCCCGGTCCCGTCTTCACCCACCTGCTGCTCGCCGACGAGATCAACCGCACTCCGCCCAAGACCCAGGCATCGCTCCTGGAAGCCATGGAGGAGCGCCAGGTGACCGTCGACGGAGTCCCCCGACCCCTGCCCGAGCCGTTCCTCGTGGCGGCCACGCAGAACCCCGTCGAGTACGAGGGCACCTACCCGCTGCCCGAAGCCCAGCTCGACCGTTTCCTGCTGAAGCTGACCGTGCCCCTGCCGTCCCGCGAGGACGAGATGGACGTGCTCATGCGCCATGCACAGGGATTCAACCCGGGTGATCTGCAGGCCGCCGGCCTCCGCCCGGTGGCGAACGCCGCCGATCTGGCAGCGGCCCGCGCCGCCGTCGCCGGCACGTCCGTGTCCCCCGAGATCACCGGTTATGTCGTCGATATCTGCCGTGCCACCCGGAACTCCCCCTCCCTCTCACTCGGTGTCTCCCCGCGGGGCGCCACCGCTCTGCTGTCGACCTCTCGGGCCTGGGCCTGGCTCACCGGACGCGACTACGTCATCCCCGACGATGTGAAGGCCTTGGCCCTGCCCACACTCCGCCATCGGGTCCAGCTCCGCCCGGAGGCGGAGATGGAGGGCATCACACCCGACTCGGTGATCCAGGCGATCCTCGCCAACGTCCCCGTCCCCCGCTGAACGGCGCGAGGAACCATGGCTCTCACCGGACGAACAGCTCTGATCGCCGCTCTCGGCGCCCTGGTCACCGGCCTGCTGATGCCCAGCACCACCGGGCTGCTCCTCGTGAACATCCCCCTGCTGCTGGCAATTCTCGGCGACCTCGCACTCGCCGCGCCAGTGCGCAAGCTGCACTTCACCCGATCCGGTGAGACGTCAGTTCGGCTCGACGAACAGGCGTCCGCCCATCTCACCGTCACCAACCCCGCGGGACGCCCGCTGCGCGCCCTCGTCCGCGACGCGTGGCCCCCCAGTGTGCTGCCCACGCAGCACACCACGGCCCTGACCCGCCACCGGCTGACCGTCCCGGGCGGCGAACAGCGCCGCATTACCACCCCGCTCCGGCCCACGCGCCGCGGCGACCACCGGCCCGACCGGGTCACCGTACGGTCCTACGGCCCGCTCGGGCTCGCCGCCCGGCAGGGCCATCACCGGGTGCCCTGGCGCCTCCGCGTCCTGCCTCCGTTCCCCAGCCGCAAGCACCTCCCCGCGAAGCTGGCCAGACTCCGCGAACTGGACGGCCGCACCAGTCTCCTCACCCGCGGTGAGGGAACCGAGTTCGACAGCCTCCGGGAATACGTCCCCGGTGACGACACCCGCTCCATCGACTGGCGCGCCACGGCCCGCCAGTCGTCCGTGGCCGTCCGCACCTGGCGCCCGGAGCGCAACCGCCACATCCTCCTGGCTCTCGACACCGGAAGAACCTCGGCAGGCCGCGTGGGGGACATCCCCCGGCTCGACGCCGCCATGGACGCCGCCCTGCTTCTGACCGCCCTGGCGGGCCGGGCCGGGGATCAGGTGAGTCTTCTGGCCTACGACCGCCGCGTCCGCGCCTCCGTACAGGGCCGCACAGCCGGCGACCTCCTGCCGGCCGTGGTCGGCGCTCTGGCCCCCCTGGAACCCGAACTCGTCGAGACGGACGCCCGGGGTCTGGCCGCCGCCGCCCTGCGGACCGCCCCGCGCCACTCGCTGATCGTGCTGCTGACGACGCTGGACGCCGCCCCCGTGGAGGAAGGCCTGCTACCGGTACTGCCCCAACTCACGCACCGTCATACGGTTCTGCTGGCCGCGGTGGCCGACCCCCGCATCCAGCAGATGACCGAAACCCGTGGCACCGTCGAAGCCGTCTACCAAGCAGCCGCCGGCACCCGCACACAGGCGGAGCGAACTCGTACAGCAGACCGGCTCCGCCGCCACGGCGTCACCGTGGTCGACGCCACCCCCGAGGAGCTCGCTCCCGCCCTGGCGGACGCCTATCTCGCCCTCAAGGCAGCCGGCCGCCTCTGAGGGACCGGCGAACGAGAACAGAACCACGCCCGCCCGCCGCCCCATGCTGTCTTCCGCCATCCCACACGAGGGTTGGCGAACCCGGAGAACAACTCCACACACACAAAAAGCCCTGTGGGGGACCGGAGTCCCCCACAGGGCTTCTTCATTCTCAAGAATTGTTCGGCGGCGTCCTACTCTCCCACAGGGTCCCCCCTGCAGTACCATCGGCGCTGAAAGGCTTAGCTTCCGGGTTCGGAATGTAACCGGGCGTTTCCCTCACGCTATAACCACCGAAACACTATGAAACCATACGAACCGGACGGCAACACAGTTCGTTGTTTCAGAACCAACACAGTGGACGCGAGCACCTGAGGACAAGCCCTCGGCCTATTAGTACCAGTCAACTCCACACCTTGCAGTGCTTCCATATCTGGCCTATCAACCCAGTCGTCTACTGGGAGCCTTAACCCCTCATGGGGGTGGGAGTCCTCATCTCGAAGCAGGCTTCCCGCTTAGATGCTTTCAGCGGTTATCCCTCCCGAACGTAGCCAACCAGCCATGCCCTTGGCAGGACAACTGGCACACCAGAGGTTCGTCCGTCCCGGTCCTCTCGTACTAGGGACAGCCCTTCTCAAGACTCCTACGCGCACAGCGGATAGGGACCGAACTGTCTCACGACGTTCTAAACCCAGCTCGCGTACCGCTTTAATGGGCGAACAGCCCAACCCTTGGGACCGACTCCAGCCCCAGGATGCGACGAGCCGACATCGAGGTGCCAAACCATCCCGTCGATATGGACTCTTGGGGAAGATCAGCCTGTTATCCCCGGGGTACCTTTTATCCGTTGAGCGACGGCGCTTCCACAAGCCACCGCCGGATCACTAGTCCCGACTTTCGTCCCTGCTCGACCCGTCGGTCTCACAGTCAAGCTCCCTTGTGCACTTACACTCAACACCTGATTACCAACCAGGCTGAGGGAACCTTTGGGCGCCTCCGTTACCCTTTAGGAGGCAACCGCCCCAGTTAAACTACCCACCAGACACTGTCCCTGATCCGGATCACGGACCCAGGTTAGACATCCAGCACGACCAGAGTGGTATTTCAACGACGACTCCACCCGAACTAGCGTCCGGGCTTCACAGTCTCCCACCTATCCTACACAAGCCGAACCGAACACCAATATCAAGCTGTAGTAAAGGTCCCGGGGTCTTTCCGTCCTGCTGCGCGAAACGAGCATCTTTACTCGTAGTGCAATTTCACCGGGCCTATGGTTGAGACAGTCGAGAAGTCGTTACGCCATTCGTGCAGGTCGGAACTTACCCGACAAGGAATTTCGCTACCTTAGGATGGTTATAGTTACCACCGCCGTTTACTGGCGCTTAAGTTCTCAGCTTCGCCATGACGGATCATGACTAACCGGTCCCCTTAACGTTCCAGCACCGGGCAGGCGTCAGTCCGTATACATCGCCTTACGGCTTCGCACGGACCTGTGTTTTTAGTAAACAGTCGCTTCTCGCTGGTCTCTGCGGCCACCACCAGCTCACACCGCAAGGGTGATCACCAGCAATGGCCCCCCTTCTCCCGAAGTTACGGGGGCATTTTGCCGAGTTCCTTAACCATAGTTCACCCGAACGCCTCGGTATTCTCTACCTGACCACCTGAGTCGGTTTAGGGTACGGGCCGCCATGAAACTCGCTAGAGGCTTTTCTCGACAGCATAGGATCATCCACTTCACCACAATCGGCTCGGCATCAGGTCTCACCCTTACACGGAGGACGGATTTACCTACCCTCCGGGCTACACCCTTACCCCGGGACAACCACCGCCCGGGCTGGACTACCTTCCTGCGTCACCCCATCACTCACCTACTACCCCCTCGGGCCGTCGGCTCCACCACTCCGACCTCGTCCGAAGACTCAGCCGGCGGCTTCACGGACTTAGCATCAGAAGGTTCAGCGCTGGCGCTTCAAAGCGGGTACCGGAATATCAACCGGTTGTCCATCGACTACGCCTGTCGGCCTCGCCTTAGGTCCCGACTTACCCTGGGCAGATCAGCTTGACCCAGGAACCCTTAGTCAATCGGCGCACACGTTTCCCACGTGTGTATCGCTACTCATGCCTGCATTCTCACTCGTGAACCGTCCACCACTGCCTTCCGGCGCGGCTTCACCCGGCACACGACGCTCCCCTACCCATCAGCACCCCCGTTAGGGGTATATGTGCCAATGACACGACTTCGGCGGTACGCTTGAGCCCCGCTACATTGTCGGCGCGGAATCACTTGACCAGTGAGCTATTACGCACTCTTTCAAGGATGGCTGCTTCTAAGCCAACCTCCTGGTTGTCTCTGCGACTCCACATCCTTTCCCACTTAGCGTACGCTTAGGGGCCTTAGTCGATGCTCTGGGCTGTTTCCCTCTCGACCATGGAGCTTATCCCCCACAGTCTCACTGCCGCGCTCTCACTTACCGGCATTCGGAGTTTGGCTAAGGTCAGTAACCCGGTAGGGCCCATCGCCTATCCAGTGCTCTACCTCCGGCAAGAAACACACGACGCTGCACCTAAATGCATTTCGGGGAGAACCAGCTATCACGGAGTTTGATTGGCCTTTCACCCCTAACCACAGGTCATCCCCCAGGTTTTCAACCCTGGTGGGTTCGGTCCTCCACACGGTCTTACCCGCGCTTCAACCTGCCCATGGCTAGATCACTCCGCTTCGGGTCTTGAGCGCGCTACTATACCGCCCTATTCGGACTCGCTTTCGCTACGGCTTCCCCACACGGGTTAACCTCGCAACACACCGCAAACTCGCAGGCTCATTCTTCAAAAGGCACGCAGTCACGACGCACCGGACAAGTCCGATGCGCGACGCTCCCACGGCTTGTAGGCACACGGTTTCAGGTACTATTTCACTCCGCTCCCGCGGTACTTTTCACCATTCCCTCACGGTACTATCCGCTATCGGTCACCAGGGAATATTTAGGCTTAGCGGGTGGTCCCGCCAGATTCACACGGGATTTCTCGGGCCCCGTGCTACTTGGGTGTCGCACAAGCAAGTTGCTGACATTTCGGCTACGGGGGTCTTACCCTCTACGCCGGGCCTTTCGCATGCCCTTCGCCTACACCAACAATTTCTGACTCGCCCGATGGCCGGCAGACCACCGAAGTGCGATCCCACAACCCCGTAAGCGCAACCCCTGCCGGGTATCACACGCCTACGGTTTGGCCTCATCCGGTTTCGCTCGCCACTACTCCCGGAATCACGGTTGTTTTCTCTTCCTGCGGGTACTGAGATGTTTCACTTCCCCGCGTTCCCTCCACATACCCTATGTGTTCAGGTATGGGTGACAGCCCATGACGACTGCCGGGTTTCCCCATTCGGACACCCCCGGATCAAAGCTCGGTTGACAGCTCCCCGGGGCCTATCGCGGCCTCCCACGTCCTTCATCGGTTCCTGGTACCAAGGCATCCACCGTGCGCCCTTAAAAACTTGGCCACAGATGCTCGCGTCCACTGTGCAGTTCTCAAACAACGACCAGCCACCCGCCACCCACACCAACCGTGCGGTTCACCGGGACCGGCAACCGAAGACACAAGCAAACAGCCCGTACCCTCAGACACCCAACAGCGCGCCCGGCACACCCCGGCCCCCACCGCGTTCCACGCCCCGAAGAGCAGTACTAGCAGCAGCAACCGTGATGCGCCGAATAGTCAACGTTCCACCCATGAGCAACCAGCACCGGACACTCGCCGGTGTTCTGGCCTCTGACCCGGCAGAACCGGGTGAGAAGTGCTCCTTAGAAAGGAGGTGATCCAGCCGCACCTTCCGGTACGGCTACCTTGTTACGACTTCGTCCCAATCGCCAGTCCCACCTTCGACGATTCCCTCCCTTACGGGTTGGGCCACCGGCTTCGGGTGTTACCGACTTTCGTGACGTGACGGGCGGTGTGTACAAGGCCCGGGAACGTATTCACCGCAGCAATGCTGATCTGCGATTACTAGCGACTCCGACTTCATGGGGTCGAGTTGCAGACCCCAATCCGAACTGAGACCGGCTTTTTGAGATTCGCTCCACCTCGCGGTATCGCAGCTCATTGTACCGGCCATTGTAGCACGTGTGCAGCCCAAGACATAAGGGGCATGATGACTTGACGTCGTCCCCACCTTCCTCCGAGTTGACCCCGGCAGTCTCCTGTGAGTCCCCATCACCCCGAAAGGCATGCTGGCAACACAGAACAAGGGTTGCGCTCGTTGCGGGACTTAACCCAACATCTCACGACACGAGCTGACGACAGCCATGCACCACCTGTACACCGACCACAAGGGGGGCCGTATCTCTACGGCTTTCCGGTGTATGTCAAGCCTTGGTAAGGTTCTTCGCGTTGCGTCGAATTAAGCCACATGCTCCGCCGCTTGTGCGGGCCCCCGTCAATTCCTTTGAGTTTTAGCCTTGCGGCCGTACTCCCCAGGCGGGGAACTTAATGCGTTAGCTGCGGCACGGACGACGTGGAATGTCGCCCACACCTAGTTCCCAACGTTTACGGCGTGGACTACCAGGGTATCTAATCCTGTTCGCTCCCCACGCTTTCGCTCCTCAGCGTCAGTATCGGCCCAGAGATCCGCCTTCGCCACCGGTGTTCCTCCTGATATCTGCGCATTTCACCGCTACACCAGGAATTCCGATCTCCCCTACCGAACTCTAGCCTGCCCGTATCGAATGCAGACCCGGGGTTAAGCCCCGGGCTTTCACATCCGACGCGACAAGCCGCCTACGAGCTCTTTACGCCCAATAATTCCGGACAACGCTCGCACCCTACGTATTACCGCGGCTGCTGGCACGTAGTTAGCCGGTGCTTCTTCTGCAGGTACCGTCACTTGCGCTTCTTCCCTGCTGAAAGAGGTTTACAACCCGAAGGCCGTCATCCCTCACGCGGCGTCGCTGCATCAGGCTTCCGCCCATTGTGCAATATTCCCCACTGCTGCCTCCCGTAGGAGTCTGGGCCGTGTCTCAGTCCCAGTGTGGCCGGTCGCCCTCTCAGGCCGGCTACCCGTCGTCGCCTTGGTAGGCCATCACCCCACCAACAAGCTGATAGGCCGCGGGCTCATCCTGCACCGCCGGAGCTTTCCACCACCATCGGATGCCCGAGATGGTCGTATCCGGTATTAGACCCCGTTTCCAGGGCTTGTCCCAGAGTGCAGGGCAGATTGCCCACGTGTTACTCACCCGTTCGCCACTAATCCCCTCCGAAGAGGTTCATCGTTCGACTTGCATGTGTTAAGCACGCCGCCAGCGTTCGTCCTGAGCCAGGATCAAACTCTCCGTGAATGCTTCACGCAAGAGCGGCGCAGCCCGGAGGAATAATCCGGACCGCGCACAGCGTCCTCGCTGTCAATTGCCTCCCGACCACCACCGCCGAAACGGTGGCACGGAAGGACTTGTTTCAAAGGAACCTCATCCCGGCAGCAAACAGAAGTTGCCGCCCGGACGGGGTATCAACATATCTGGCGTTGACTTTTGGCACGCTGTTGAGTTCTCAAGGAACGGACGCTTCCTTCGGCCCCGTCTCCGGGCCCTCCGGGCGCTTCCCTTCGGTGTTTCCAACCCTACCAGACACTTTCCGAACCGATTTCCCGGCCCGAATTCCGTATCCAGTGGCCGTTGGAATGGCCTTGCCTTTCGGCTGACCCGACGTTATCAGACGCGTTTCGGCCGAAGCTAATCGGCTTGCGTTTCCGCTGATGAATATCGGGGCGCTCCGTCGAGATCTGCTTTCGACCGGGAGCGGAGGTGATCTTATCGACTGCCGACCAGCTTGTCCAAGCCGTCATGGCAACCCTGTAAAGCTACCTCCCCACGTTCCCCGTGTCAAACGGGAGCCCTGGGCGAAGAGGAGGCTAGCACTTCGGCCGGGCCCGACGCACATCAGGCGGCGGCGGGTTGCCCGGGGCTGCGGTCTGCGGCGGCCACGTCCCCGGTCTCCCCCGCCCGGGCGTGCTTGCCTCCGAGCACGTACACATAGGCCAGGAAGAGCAGTTCGGCGGCCACTCCGATGCCGATGCGGGCCCAGGTCGGGAGGCCCGACGGGGTCACGAAGCCTTCGATGACGCCCGAGAGGAAGAGGACCACGGCGAGGCCGATCGCCATGCCCAGCGCCGCGCGGCCCTCTTCGGCCAGCGCTGTGCGCCGGTCCCGGTCACCCGGGTCGATGACGGTCCAGCCGAGGCGGAGACCGGTGCCCGCGGCGACGAAGACCGCGGTCAGCTCCAGCAGGCCGTGCGGCAGGATCAGGCCGAGGAAGACGTCGAGGCGGCCGGCCCCGGACATCAGGCCGATGCCGATGCCGAGATTGAGCATGTTCTGGAGGAGCACCCACAGAACGGGCAGCCCCAGGAAGACACCCAGCACCAGGGAGAGGGCGGCGACCTGCGCGTTGTTCGTCCAGACCTGGGCGGCGAACGAGGTGGCGGCGTGGGTGGAGTAGTACGACTCGTACTGGCCGCCGGGGCGCGTCATCTCGCGGAGTTCCTCGGGTGCCCCGATGGCGGCCTGCACCTCCGGGTGGGTGCCGATCCACCAGCCGATCGCCGCCGCGACCAGGACGGAGACCTGGGCCGTGGTCAGCCACCAGTGACGGGTGCGGTACAGCGCGGCGGGGAAGCCGGCCGCGAGGAAACGGCCGGCATCGCGCCAGCTCGCCCGCCGGGTGCCGGCGACGGTGCTGCGGGCTCGGGCGGTGAGCTGGGTGAGACGACCGGTGAGCTGCGGGTCCGGTGCACTGGACTGGAGCTGGGAGAGGTGCGTGGCGGTCCGCTGGTAGAGGGCCACCAGTTCGTCGGCCTCCGCGCCGGTGAGTTTGCCGCGCCGGCGCAGCAGGGCGTCCAGCCGGTCCCATTCCGCGCGGTGGGCGGTCACGAAGACATCGAGGTCCATGGACGCTGCTCCTGGGGATGTTCGGGACCGTATCCGCTCCCCAGCTTGGCAGACGGGCGAGGGGCGGCGGCAGACTGGTGGGGAAGAGCCGGGCCGTCGGGCGGCTCCAGGTCTGAGGGAGGACACCCGCGTGAGTGAGCTCGTCACCGGTGAGGCGGTGGTGCTCGGGTTGCGTCCCGCGAAGCTGCCCAGTCGCACCCTGGCCGTCGTCATCGATCTGCTGGTCGCCTTCGCCCTGTACGTGGCCGTCACCATGGCACTGACCGCCGCGGTGTCCTCGCTGGACGAGGCGGCGCAGGCGGCGGTGTCGGTGGCGGCCTTCATGCTGATCCTGGTGGGGGTGCCGATCGCCGTGGAGACGCTGACCCGCGGCCGGTCGCTGGGAAAGCTGGTGTGCGGTCTGCGGGTGGTACGGGATGACGGCGGTCCGATCCGGTTCCGGCACGCGCTGGTGCGGGGGGCGGTGGGGGCCGTGGAGATCATCATGACGTTCGGGGTGATCGCGGTGATCGCCTCACTGGTGTCGGCACGGGGGCGGCGGCTCGGTGACGTCTTCGCGGGCACGCTCGTCGTACGGGAACGGGTGCCGGCTCAGCGGACGGGGGCCGTTCCGCAGGCACCGCCCTGGCTGCACGGGCGCTTCACGGGGCTGGACCTGTCCCGGGTGCCCGACGCGCTGTGGCTGGCGATACGCCAGTACCTGACCCGGATGGACCAACTCGACCCGGACGTGGGCGGGCCGCTGGCGCAGCGGCTGGCGGCGGATCTCGCGGCAGCCACGGGGGCGCCGGTGCCGGCGGACGTACCGCCCGCGATGTATCTGGCGGGGGTGGTGAGCGAGCGGCAGACGCGGGACGCGCAGCGGGTTCTGCCGGTCGCCGCGGGGGCGCAGGGATACGGGGAACCCGGGTCCGGGGGACCCGGCGGGGCCTCGGTCGGGGGGATGTCCGGCTGGGCGGCTCCGTCCGGTGCGGCACCGGGCCCGGGCGGATTGGCCGGCCCCGGCGGGGTGGTGGCGCCGGCTCCCGCCGGATCGCCGGGGGTCGCCGGCGTCGCGAGTGGGAGCGCGGGCCGTGGTGGCGCGGCCGGCGATGAGGGCGCGGCTGGTCGCGGGGGCTCCGGGGGCGGTTCCGGTCCTCGTACGGGGTTCGTGCCGCCGGGGTAGGAACGCGCTGGGTGCGGGTCGTTGCGCCGTTGCCCGCCGGAGGGCTCGGTGCGGTGCGGCCCTGCGGGGGCGCGGGGCCGTGGCGGGGTCAGGGGAAGGCCGAGGGCGGGGTGTCGAGGTCTTCGAGTTCGATGCCGGGGGCCGCGAGGACGACGTCGCCGGCGATGTGCACGGGGTGCCCTTCGCCCGTGTCCAGGTCCGTGACCTGGTACGCGTCCACGGTCAGCGGGCCGTTGTCGGTGGGGTGTGTTTCGCTCTTCAGCAGCGCCCAGGACTGGTCGAGGGTGCGCGGGGCCAGGACCGGGGCAGTCAGGGCGACCAGGCGGACGCGGGTGGCGGGCCCGCCGGGGGCGAGCCGCAGCAGCCGGGCCGTGGCGACGAGAAAGGCGGGGGAAGCGCCGGTGAAGGCATGGGCGGGGACGTTGCCCTCGGTCGCCCGGGTGCCTTCGGGGTCCGTGCGGACCCAGGTGACGCCGTCGAGCGCGGCGCCGCGGACACGCCAGTCCCCGGCGTGGAGTTCGAGCCGGAGCGGCCGGCCCAGGTGGTCGGTGGTCAGGTCGACCGAGCCGGAGGGTTCGCCGGAGGGGCCGGTGGTCCGGGCCGTGTAGCGCCAGCCGGAGGGGCCGGGGGCGCAGTGGAAATGTTCCTCACCGAGGGGGGTCCGGTCGTGGGGGTCGTGGAGCGAGTAGCGGCCGCGGGGCATGGAGCTTCCTTGACGGGGCGGGCCCCCGCACGGTGCGCGGGGGCCCGTCTCGCCGGATGGGTGCCGGTGCTGTCAGTAGCGGTAGTGGTCGGGCTTGTAGGGGCCTTCCACCGGTACGCCGATGTACGCCGCCTGTTCGGGGCGGAGCGTGGTCAGCTTGGCGCCGAGCGCCTCCAGGTGGAGCCGGGCGACCTTCTCGTCGAGGTGCTTGGGGAGCACGTAGACGCCGATCGGGTAGGACTGGGGCTTGGTGTACAGCTCGATCTGCGCGATCGTCTGGTTCGCGAAGGAGTTGGACATCACGAACGAGGGGTGCCCGGTGGCGTTGCCCAGGTTCAGCAGCCGGCCCTCGGACAGCACGATGATCTTCTTGCCGTCCGGGAAGGCCCAGGTGTGGACCTGGGGCTTGACCTCGTCCTTGACGATGCCGGGGATCGCGGCGAGGCCGGCCATGTCGATCTCGTTGTCGAAGTGGCCGATGTTCCCCACGATGGCCTGGTGCTTCATCCTGGCCATGTCGGAGGCCATGATGATGTCCTTGTTGCCGGTGGTGGTGATGAAGATGTCGGCGGTCTCGACGACATCGTCCAGCGTGGCCACCTGGTAGCCGTCCATGGCGGCCTGGAGCGCGCAGATCGGGTCGATCTCGGTGACGATCACCCGGGCGCCCTGGCCGCGGAGCGACTCCGCGCAGCCCTTGCCCACGTCGCCGTAGCCGCAGACCACGGCGGTCTTGCCGCCGATCAGCACATCGGTGGCGCGGTTGATGCCGTCGATCAGCGAGTGGCGGCAGCCGTACTTGTTGTCGAACTTCGACTTGGTCACCGCGTCGTTGACGTTGATCGCCGGGAAGAGCAGCGTTCCGGCCTGCTGCATCTCGTACAGGCGGTGGACGCCGGTGGTGGTCTCCTCCGTCACGCCGCGGATCTCCGAGGCGAGCTGGGTCCACTTCTGCGGGTTCTCCGCCAGTGTGCGGTTGAGCAGCGTGAGGACGTGGCCGTACTCCTCGCTGTCGGCCGTCGACGGGTCCGGGGCCTCGCCGGCCTTCTCGAACTCGACGCCCTGGTGGACGAGGAGGGTGGCGTCACCACCGTCGTCCAGGATCATGTTCGGGCCGCCGGTGACCGTGCCCGGCCAGGTCAGCGCCTGTTCCGTGCACCACCAGTACTCCTCCAGCGTCTCGCCCTTCCAGGCGAAGACCGGGATGCCCTTCGGCTCCTCGGGGGTGCCCTCGGGACCGACGGCGACCGCGGCGGCGGCGTGGTCCTGGGTGGAGAAGATGTTGCAGGAGGCCCAGCGGACCTCGGCGCCCAGCGCGACCAGGGTCTCGATGAGCACGGCGGTCTGCACCGTCATGTGCAGGGAGCCGGTGATCCGGGCTCCCGCCAGCGGCTGCGAAGCCGCGTACTCCTCACGGATCGCCATCAGGCCGGGCATCTCGTGCTCGGCGAGGGCGATCTCCTTGCGGCCGAAGGCGGCCAGGGACAGGTCGGCGACCTTGAAGTCCCGGCCGTTGGCGGCTGTCGTCATTACGAGCTGCTCCTCGGTGAATCGAGTGCGATGGATGGGGCTGATCCGCGACAGGGCATACGGGTCCCACGGCCGCGGCGCAGTCCGTCGGAGGCCCTCTCTCCCTCGGCCGGCTCCCGGAGGGCCCGACCGACCGCCATCAGCAGCGACGTCTGTCCGGTCACGAATCTACACCGATTGGAGCAGCGACCGTAGTGCGCAACCTCGACCCGCCCTGGAGTCGCCTGCCCGGCGGCCGGGCCGGTATGGCTCCGCCCCGGCGCATTTCGTGTCCCTCCTCCGCGGGCAGGAGGCCCGGAGGACGCGCCCCGCACGGCGCGTGCCCGCACGGCGGTAAGGAGATCCAGTGTCCAGTCCGGCTGTTCCCCCCACCGAGAAGCGAACGGAGGACCGGCGGTTGAAGCTGCTCGCGGTGACCGCCTGTCCCGCCGGTATAGCCCACACCTATATGGCGGCCGAGAAGCTCAGCCGGGCCGCGGAGGCGCTCGGCCACAGCATGAAGGTGGAGACCCAGGGCTCGATCGGAGCCGAGAACGTCCTCACCGACGACGACGTGAAAGAGGCGGACGGCGTCATCGTGGCCGCCGACAAGGAGGTCGACCGGAGCCGCTTCGCGGGCAAGCGGGTGCTGGTCGTCGGTGTCGCGGAGGGGATCCGCCATCCCGAGGAACTGATCGAACGGGTACGGACCGCCCCGGTGGTGCCCGGCGGGGACGGCGGCGGACCGGAGGACGCCGGAGCGGCCGCGGGCGGCGCGGGCGGCGCGGGCGGCAGGGATCGCGGGGTCACCTACAAGGCGCTGATGAACGGCGTCTCGTACATGATCCCGTTTGTCGTGGTGGGCGGTCTGCTGATCGCGCTCTCGCTGGCGCTCGGCGGCTCGCCGCAGGCCGACGGCGGTCTGGTCATCCCGGACGACTCGTTCTGGAAGCCGGTCAACGACATCGGCGTGATCGGGTTCACGCTGATGATCCCGATCCTCTCCGGCTACATCGCCTATGCCATCGGCGACCGGCCGGCGCTCGTGCCGGGCATGATCGGCGGCTGGATCGCGAACACCGGCGCGTTGTACGACTCCGAGTCGGGGGCCGGTTTCATCGGGGCGATCGTCACCGGTTTCCTCGCCGGGTACCTGGTGCGGTGGATCAAGAAGCTTCCGGTGCCGAAGTTCGCCCGGCCCATCATGCCGATCATCGTCATCCCGGTGGTCGCCACCACGGTGCTGGGGCTGTTCTTCATCCATGTGATCGGCCGGCCGATCTCCTGGGTGTTCGAGCATCTGACCGACTGGCTGAGCGGTCTCACCGGGAGCAGCGCCGCGCTGCTGGGCATCCTTCTCGGACTGATGATCGCTTTCGACATGGGCGGCCCGGTCAACAAGACCGCCTTCCTGTTCGGGGCCGGGCTGGTGTCGAAGAACCCGGAGATCATGGGGATGTGCGCGGCGGCCATTCCGGTGCCGCCGCTGGGCCAGGGCCTGGCCACTCTGATCCGGCGCCGGTTCTACGACGAGCAGGAGCGGGAAACCGGCCTCGCGGCCCTGTTCATGGGCTTCTTCGGCATCACCGAGGGTGCGATCCCGTTCGCGGCGGCCCGCCCGGCCCGGGTGATCCCCGCGAACATGGCCGGCGGCGCCGTGGCCGGCGCCGTCGCCGGGCTCGCGGCGGTGACGGACAGCGTGCCGCACGGCGGCCCGATCGTGGCGGTGCTGGGCGCCGTGGGCGGTGTGGGGATGTTCTTCCTCGCGGTCCTGCTCGGCACCGTGGTGACGGCGGCGGTCACCGTCGGCCTGATGTCGGTGGGCGGCCGTGGCGGGGCGGTCCCGGGCCGGGCGCTGGCGGCGGCCGGTGCGGGCGGCGCTGCCGGGACGAACACGGGGACGAACACGGGAGTGAGTGCCGGAGCACCGTCCCGTTCCGGGGCGGGGGCCGGGGAGCCGGCCCGGACCGGCGGGGCTCCCCGGGTGGCCGCGCTCCCGCGTCAGACGGGGAGCGCGGAGCCGGACGAGTCCGCCGAGCCGGGCGCCGGGGAGCCCGGAGAGCCGTCCGGACCCGGTGAGGGGGCCGCCTCCCCCGGTGGCCGCCGGGTGCTGTCCGGCCATCTCGACGCCCGGACCGTACGCGAGTGGATCACCGCCGACGGCAAGGAGGCGGCGATCCGGGAGCTGACCGGGCTGCTGGCGGCGTCCGGCCGGGTGGCCGACGAGGAGGCACTGACCGCGGCCGTGCTGGCCCGCGAGGCGCAGGGCGGCACCGGGCTCGGCGAGGGGATAGCCGTGCCGCACGCCAAAACGGACGCGGTGACCGCACCGGTGGTGGCTTTCACGCGGTCGGCGGACGGCGTCGACTGGGGGGCGCCGGACGGCACCGGGGCCCGGCTGATCTTCATGATCGCCGTACCGGAGGCGGCGGCCGGGGACGAGCATCTGCGGATCCTCGCCCTGCTGTCCCGCAAGCTGATGGACCCGGGGTTCCGGGAGCGGCTGCTGGAGGCCTCCGGCCCCGGGGAGATCCTGCGGGTGCTGGCCGAGGTCGGCTGACCGGCAGCCCTTCCGCACGCGTCCGGCGGCCCGGGTGCCGGGGCGGAGGGGAGAGCGCAGGGGGACGGCGACGGCCCCGCGGATGGTCCGCGGGGCCGTCGCCGTGCTGGTGCCGTACCGGCGTGGGGTGCCGTACCGCCGTGCTGGTGCCGTACCGGCGTGCCCGCCGGGCTACTTGACGGCCGGGGCCCGGTAGATGTCCGGCTCCAGGTAGATCACGCGGGCGATGGGCACGGCCTCGCGGACGCGCGCCTCCGCGGCGTCGATGGCCGCGGCGATCTCCTGGGCGGTGTCGTCCCGCCCGACCGCGACCTTGGCGGCGACCAGCAGCTCGTCCGGGCCCAGGTGCAGGGTGCGCATGTGAATGACGCCGGTGACGGTCTCGCCGTCGACCAGGGCCTTGCTGATCCTCTCGACCGCGTCCGTGCCCGCGGCCTCGCCGAGCAGCAGGGACTTGGTCTCCACCGCCAGCACGATGGCGATCAGGATCAGCAGCACGCCGATGCAGAGGGTGCCGATGCCGTCCCAGACGCCCTCGCCGGTGGCGAGGGCCATGCCGACACCGCCCAGGGCGAGTATCAGGCCGACGAGCGCACCCAGGTCCTCCAGCAGCACGACCGGCAGCTCCGGGGCCTTGGCGTGGCGGACGAACTGGGTCCAGGACTGCTCACCCCGGATCGCGTTGGACTCCTTGATGGCGGTCCGGAACGAGAACACCTCGGCGATGATCGCGAAGACCAGGACGCCGACGGGCCAGTACCAGTGGTCCAGCTCGTGCGGGTGCTTGATCTTCTCGTAGCCCTCGTAGAGCGCGAACATGCCGCCGACCGTGAAGAGCACGATGGAGACGAGGAAGGCGTAGATGTACCGCTCGCGGCCGTAGCCGAAGGGGTGCTGCGGGGTCGCCTCGCGCTGGGCCCTCTTCCCGCCGACCAGCAGGAGTCCCTGGTTGCCGGAGTCGGCCAGCGAGTGCACGCTCTCCGCGAGCATCGACGAGGAACCGCTGAAGATGAAGGCCACGAACTTGGCCACCGCGATGGCCAGATTCGCGGCCAGCGCGGCCACGATCGCCTTGGTTCCGCCTGACGCACTCATGGGTGCTGTGTGTCCTTCCCTCGTGGCGCGGCACGGGCGCCGCGGTACGGCCGCACATTGTTGCAGTCCCGGAGAGCCCCGGCGGCGTCAGGGCGCCACGGTCGCCCGGAAGACGGTTCCGGCACCGGAGAGTTCGGCGGACTCACCCGCCGCCGCGTACGCGGAGTCGCCGGGCCGGAGCTCCAGGCGGCGGCCGTTATCAGCGGTGAGCAGCACCGACCCGGCCGTGCAGAGGAGGATCTGCGGCCCGCCGGAGGGGAGTTGGCGGGGCGCCCCGCCCTCGGCGCGGGCGAAGCGGGAGAGCCGGAACTCCTCGGCCGGGGTCTCGTAGGTCTCCTCGCCGTTCACCGCCTCGGGGCGGAGGATGCCGGGGGCCGTGGCCTCGAAGCGGGTGACGCGGAGGAGTTCCGGCACGTCGATGTGTTTGGGGGTGAGACCGCAGCGCAGGACGTTGTCGGAGTTGGCCATCACCTCCACGCCGAACCCCTGGAGGTAGGCGTGCGGCACCCCGGCACCGAGGTAGAGCGCCTCACCGGGCTGGAGCCGCACGTGGTTGAGCAGCATGGCGGCGATGACGCCGGGGTCGCCGGGGTGGTGCCGGGCGATGGAGGCGTGGGCAGCGTAGGTCTCGCGGTGCGGGCCCGGGCTCTGGGCGAGCCGTTCGGCGGCCCTCCCGGCCTGGCGGGCGGTCTCGGCCATCTCCTCGCGGTCCGCGGTGAGGACGGCGGTGAGAACCTCGCGGAGGGCGCCGCTCTCCGGCTCGGCGCGCAGGATGTCCCCGTACGGCTTGAGGGAGTCCACGCCGAGGCCGTCGAGCAGCGCGGCGGTCGCGGCGGCCGGGCGGAAGCCGCACAGGCCCTCGAACGGCGAGAGGGCGCAGATCAGTTCGGGCTTGTGGTTGGCGTCCTTGTAGTTGCGGTGCGGGGCGTCCACCGGGACGCCGCGGCTCTCCTCCCCGGCGAAGCCCGCCGCCGCCTGTGCGCGGTCGGGATGCACCTGGAGGGAGAGCGGTGAGGCCGCCGCGAGCAGCTTGAGCAGGAACGGCAGGCGCGGGCCGAAGCGTTCGGCCACCTGTTCGCCCAGCTCGCCGGCCGGGTCGGCGTCGATCACCTCGGAGAGCGGTACGGGGCCGGCACCGCGGTCCAGCCGGGACGGGGCTCCGGGGTGGGCGCCCATCCAGAGTTCGGCCTGCGGCTCACCGGTCGGTTCGGTGCCGAGCAGTTCCGGGATGGCGGTGGTGGAGCCCCAGGCGTAGGGGCGCACGGTGTTGACGAGGCGGTCCATGGCTCGGTGCTTTCTGCGGGATGCGTACGGGGGTCGCGTACGGGCCGGCCGGCCCGTGGCGGCGTCGGGCCGCGTACGGGCCGGCGGGTTCCGGCGGCGGGTCTCAGGGGCGCCGGGAGCGTGCGGGGTCTTCCGCGCGCTCCCGGCCTCTCATGATCGGTCCCCGGATGCGAGCGCCAGGTAAACGGAGGCGAAATCCGTGATGGCGAGGAGCTCCGCGGCCGCCTCCAGCGCGCTGCCCTCGGAGGGTTCGAGTTCGCTGACGGGGCTCTCGTGGGCCAGGGCGAACTCGCGGGCGGCGGGGGTCGGCGAGCCGGCCGTCAGTCCCTGTTCGCGGAGGAGCACCACGCGCGCGTGGAGCGCGGCGGGGTCCTCCACGCGGTCCCGGAAGAAGTCGTCGGGGTCGGCGCCCGCGGCGAAGGCGCCGGAGAGCAGCGCGGCGTGCTCGGTGAGGGCCTCGGGCAGGGCCGCGGCGAGCGCGGGACGCCCCGCGACGGCCGCGAGCGAGCGGGCGAAGTGGCGGCCGGCGGCACCGGCCACGGGTCCGTCGCTCCACAGCAGCGGCAGGGATTCGGCCAGTTCGGCGGCGAGGGTCTTGGCCGGGTTGCTGTACGTGGCGACGGCGGGGCCGCAGCGTTCGGCGGTCCGGTCGAGCCGGTCGGCGACGAGCTGGACGGTGGCGGGGGGCGCCGGGTGGAAGCCGGTCCGGTCGAGCAGGACGAGCAGCGGGACCAGGAGCGCCCACACCGTCCCGGGCCGCTCCCCGGACACCTCGCCGGCCGGTGCCCGGCGGGCGGGCCAGGCGCTGCTGTCGTCCGCGTCCCCGGGCAGCGGGGTCTCGTTCACCGGTGCGGTGAGCGGCACCGCCAGGCCGTGCCGTCCGCCGACGTCGCCGGTGAGGGGGGCGTCGGCCGGGCAGACCGAGACGACGGAGCACCCACGCCGGTACGCCTGTTCGACCAGGGCGGACAGGCCCGGTTCGGTGCCGTCGGTCGTGAGGACGATCAGCAGGTCCAGCGGACCGGCCCAGCCGGGGAGGGTCCAGCGCAGCGCGCCGGGGGCGGCCAGGGCACCGGCCGGGTGGATCGGGTGGACGAGGGTGTTGCCGCCGCTGAGCGCGGCCAGCAGGTCGGCGACGCAGGCGGTGGCCGGTCCGAAGCCGGCGATCAGCAGGCTCCGCGGCCGCCCGTCGGGCTTGAGGTCGGCCAGTCCGGTCTCCAGGGCGCCCCGGGCGGCGGTGCGGACCCGGGCGCCGGAACCGGCGGCGCCGCGCAGCAGGCCCCGGGTGTCGGCGCGGGCGAGTGCCTCGGGTGCGTCGAGAAGCGACTCGTCGAGCATCTGGTGGAGCCTCCGATCGCCGTGCGGCGGGCCTGCCGTGCTCGGGGGAGTACGCCGGCCCGGTCCGGCCGGTCCGTCCGGACCGGCGGGTCCGAGCCTAGAGCCTGTCCGGCCGTTCCCGCCGGGTCCGCGGGGCCCCGGCACCGCGTCCGGCCGCGTGGCCGGGCACGCCCCGCACGTCCCGTGGGCGGGCGCCCCCGCTGACTTCACCGCCTGCGACACACGGCACCGGACACCGCGTCATGCCGGCACGCACGCCGGACGGAACCTAGGCGGGGCGGCGGGCCTCGTCGACGAGGAGCACGGGGATGCCGTCCCGGACCGGGTAGGCCAGCCCGCAGCCGGTGCAGACCAGTTCGGTGGTGCCTACCTCGCCGCCGGACGTCTCGCCGGACGTCTCGCCGGACGGGCCGGTGCTCGCGCCGCCGGACTCCTCGCGGAGCGGGGCGTGGCAGGCCGGGCAGGCGAGGATGGCGAGAAGACCGGCTTCGAGCGGCATGGGACGTCCCTTTCGGTGGGCTCTCCCGTCCGGCGGGGCGGTGGGAGAGGGCGTTCGGCCTCGTCAGCGTACCGCCGGGCCGCACACCGCGAGGCGTGCGGCCCGGCCCGGTCCGTGGGCGGCCGCCGGGCCGCCGGGCCGGAGAGGACCGGCAGCCGAGGGGCCGCTCAGGCGCGGACGATGGCCAGGACCTCGTCGCGGATCTTGTCGGCGGTGGCCCGGTCGCGTGCCTCGACGTTGAGGCGCAGCAGCGGCTCGGTGTTCGAGGCGCGCAGGTTGAACCACCAGTCGGCGGTGGTGACCGTCAGGCCGTCGAGTTCGTCCAGTTCGGTGCCGGGGCGGCCGGCGTAGGCGGCCCTGACGGCGGCGGCGCGGCCGGCCTGGTCCTCGACGCGGCTGTTGATCTCCCCGGAGGCGGCGTACCGGTCGTACTGCGCCACCAGCTCCGACAGCGTGCCGGGCTGGCCGCCGAGCGCGGCGAGGACGTGGAGCGCGGCGAGCATGCCGGTGTCCGCGTTCCAGAAGTCGCGGAAGTAGTAGTGCGCGGAGTGCTCGCCGCCGAAGATGGCGCCGGTGCGGGCCATCTCCCCCTTGATGAAGGAGTGCCCGACGCGGGTGCGCACGGGGATGCCACCGTTCTCCTTGACCACCTCGGGGACGGACCAGGAGGTGATGCAGTTGTGGATGACGGTTCCGCCGCCGTGCTTGGCGAGTTCGCGGGCGGCGACGAGGGCCGTGACGGCGGACGGCGAGACGGGTTCGCCGCGCTCGTCGACCACGAAGCAGCGGTCGGCGTCGCCGTCGAAGGCCAGGCCGATGTCGGCGCCGAGCTCCCGGACCCTCGCCTGGAGATCGACGATGTTCTCCGGCGCTAGGGGGTTGGCCTCGTGGTTGGGGAAGGTGCCGTCCAGTTCGAAGTACATCGGGACCAGTTCGACGGGCAGGCCGTCGAGGACGGTGGGCACGGTGTGGCCGCCCATGCCGTTGCCGGCGTCCACGACGACCTTCAGCGGGCGGATGCCCGTGAGGTCGACCAGGCCGCGCAGGCAGGCGGCGTAGTCGGCGAGGACGTCCCGCTGCGTGATGGTGCCCGGGGTCCCGGCGGGGGCGGGGGCGCCGCTCTCGCTCCACTCCTCGACGAGGGCGCGGATCTCCGCGAGGCCGGTGTCCTGGCCGACGGGGGTGGCACCGGCCCGGCACATCTTGATGCCGTTGTACTGGGCCGGGTTGTGGCTGGCGGTGAACATCGCGCCGGGCAGGTTGAGCCGGCCGCTGGCGAAGTACAGCTGGTCGGTCGAGCACAGGCCGATCTCGGTGACGTCCGCGCCGAGGGCGGCGGCTCCGCGGCCGAACGCCCGTGAGAGGCCGGGGGACGAGGGCCGCATGTCATGTCCGACGACAATGGCCTCCGCCCCGGTCACCCGGGCGAAGGCCGCGCCGAAGAGCTCCGCGAGCGGTTCGTCCCACTGGTCCGGGACCACACCGCGCACGTCGTACGCCTTCACGATCTGCGACAAGTCGGGCACTGCCCACCCCTTCCGGGAGTCCTATCGGAACGACAAACCTACCCGGATCGGCGCCGGACGCGGCAGGCGGCCCGGGGTCCGGACGGTACACGTGCGGAAACGGGCCCGGGGGCGGGGCGGCGCACCGGGGGGGGGGGCGGCGGGGTCCGGCTCAGGGCTCGGGCGAGCGCAGGACCCGCAGGTGCCCGCGGCGGGCGACCTCTCTCGGGTCGGCCTCGCGGCCGCCGGGTCCGCCCGCGCCGCCCTGCGCCCCGGCGGCGCGCTCCTGCGGGCGGGCGGCTTCACGGACGGCGTTGGCGAGGGCTTCGAGATCGTCGCTGCTGGGCCGGGCCGGGCCGGTGTCGACGGCGAGCCGGACGACCTCCCAGCCGCGCGGCGCGGTGAGCCGCTCGGAGTGCTCGGCGCAGAGGTCGTAGCAGTGCGGCTCGGCGTAGGTGGCGAGTGGCCCGAGAACGGCGGTCGAGTCCGCGTAGACGTACGTCAGCGTCGCGACGGCGGGACGACCGCACGCGGTGCGCGAACATCGGCGTACAGGGCTCACGAGGTTGGACGGTACCGCACTCTTGAGCGGGCCGCGACGACTCTCCCCGAGCCCGTCCACCGTGTCGCGCCCCTGGGGACAAGGGTGTTGACCTGCGGGCGCGAGGTCTGACCTGCGGCCGGCACCCGGCGGAGCGGGGCCTTGCGAGCGGGGTGGCACGGCGGCTCGTCCCGCTTGACGGCACTTCGCCCGGAATCGTTTCACCACATCGTTTCACCACGGAGGGCGGAGCCGCTGTCCGGATGATCCGGGTCATGCCGGTTCGTGATCCGTGCGGGCCCCGCTCGTCCATCTCTCGGGGCGGCGGGGCGGCGGCTACTCTCGGAGGTGATGAGCAGCTCCGTACCACCCCGCCCCTCCGAGCCCCGTCCGCGGCGCCGGGACCGCCACGGACGCGGTATGCGCGGACCGATCGCGCCGCCGCAGGTGCCGCTCGCCCTGAGCCGCGCCGCGGCCTTCACCGATCTGGTGCACGACTCGGTGGAGCGGCTCGAACGGCACTGGCCGCAGCTCTCCGAGGTGGAGTTCGCCGTTCTGGACGTCCCGTCCTTCGGTGAGAGCGGCGAGGACCGCGCCGAGGGCTGGGAGGACGAGGGGACGGTGCCGCTGGGCCGGGTGACCTCCGCCCGGGGGGACGGGCCGGCCAGGATCGTCGTCTACCGGCGCCCGGTGGAGATCCGCACGAAGAACCGCGACGAGCGGGCCCTGCTGGTGCACGAGATCGTGGTCGAGCAGGTGGCCGAACTGCTGGGGCTGGCACCGGAGTCGGTGGATCCGCGGTACGGGCAGGACTGAGACCGGGCCGGGGCCGGACGCGCCCGGCCCGGGCCCTCAGCTAACTCCCGCTTGCTCCACCTGCTTCCATCTGCTCCCGCCTGCTCTCAGCGCATCAGCAGGGACAGGTCCTCGGCGGCCTCGGGAACGACGACCGTGCCCCGGTCGTCGGGAACCGGCTGGACGGTGAACATCGGCACCCCGCCCTTGGGCCGTTCGAGCGTCCGGGAGGCGTACACGGGCCCGCCGGACAGTGCCTCGACGGTCAGCGCGTGGGTGCCCTTGCCGCCCGAGGGGACGGGGGGCTCCGGCACGCTGAGCGTCGTACCGGCCTTGACCGTGTACTCCTTGCTCACCGGCTTGCCGCCCCCGCTGCCCGCCGAGGCGGTGACCTTGACCCTGGCGGCCTTCCCGGGCGCGACGAGGGAGAGGACGGACCCCTTGGCGCGGTTGTCGGCCGCGGTACCGCGCGCCTCGATCCGCGCGGTGGCCGGAATGAACGCCATCTCCCGGTCTCCGCCCTTGCCGCGGACGACACGCAGGGCGACCGCGTACGGGGCGGTGTCGCCGCCGTCCGCCGGGGACAGCACCAGGGAGCCGGGCTCGCCCTTGGTGATGTCGTCCAGGTCCACGGACGTCACCATGCCGCGCTTGAGGGTCAGGGTCTCGTGCCCGGCGGGGGTGAACGAGCCGGTCGGTCCGGCGAGTTCCACCTTCAGATCGGCGTCGCGGTCGCCGGTCGCCACCGCCACCAGCCGCACGGAGACCGCGTCCTCCGGGATACCGGGGAGCACGGCGCTGCCGGCCGCCACCGTCGAGGGCGGCAGCCAGTCGCTGCCCGTCCCGCTGTCCGTGGCGCGGACAGCGGCGCCGACGCGGCCGGAACGGGCGACGACGTGCACGGCGACGTCGTCGGCCTTCTCGGAGGTGAGCGTGGACAGCAGGACGGAGGTGGCGGAGCGGGGCGGGACGGTGATGCCCTCACCCGTCTCGGTCTCGATCCGGCCCTTCCTGCCGTACAGCTCCAGATCGACGACGGCGGCGGCGTCATCGGGATTGGTCAGCTCGACATAGTCCTGGCGGCTCTTGGCGGTGCTCGTGCCCGGGAACCAGAAGTCGGTGTCGGGGGCGGTGCAGGAGACGCCGAGGAGGCCGCGTCCCTCACCGGAGCCGATCACGGTCGTCTGCTGGGCGGTCCAGCCGGGGGCGAGGGCGCCGTCGGCGGTACCGATGAGGGCGGGCGCGCCGGCCCCGGAGACGGAGGCGACCGCGGGGGCGCCCGGCTTCTTCAGGGGGGCGACGGGGTCGGGGCCGGCCTTCTCGCCACCGTTCTCGTCCTCGGCTGCCTCTTCGTCCTGGTCTTTCTCGCCGTCCTCGCCGTCCTTGCCGTCCTTGCCGCCGCCGGTCTCCGCCTCCTCCTCGGCGGGCAGGAGTCCGGCCGTGCCCTTGGAGCCGGCGGCCCCGTCCTCGGGCGTGAAGGAGGTGTAGCCGGTCTCGGCCAGCTCCGACAGGGACGGCTCCGGGCAGAGCAGCTCGGAGCGCTCCACGGGCAGCCGTTCGGCCTCGGCCGCCGGTCGATCCGGTGTCCCGCCGGGTGCGGCCAGGGCCGCCACCCCGGTGACCGCGGCGAGGGCCGTGGTGGCGGCGAGCAGGGAGAGGGTGGTGCGGTTCACTGCTGATCGCTCCCGTCGCGGCGGGGGGCGGGCTCGCCGTCCTCCCCGTGGACCGTCTCACTCCGGGCGGGATCGCCGCCGGCGTAGGGCTGGGCCGGGTAGCCGTACGGGCCGGGCTGCTGACCGTCGTACGGCTGCTGACCGTCGTACTGCTGCCCGTCGTACTGCTGCTGCGGGTCGTACTGCTGCCGGCCGTCGCCGTACGGGGCGGCCTGGTAGGGGTCCGGCTGGTACGGACCGGTGTACTGGCCGGCGCCGTACTGCTGGTACTGCCCGTCGCCATAGCCCTGGTACTGCTGTTCCCCCTGGCCCTGGTACGGCTCGCCCCCGTACTGCTCCCCCGGGTACGGCTGTCCGCCGCCGGGGGCGTAGCTCTGCTGGTCCCAGGTGCCGTAGGGCTGCTGCGGGACCTGCTGCGGCACGCCCTCCGCGTACGGCCCGGCCGGTGCCCCGGAGGCATCCGCCCCCTGCGCCGCCCGGTCCGCGGACTCGGCCGCCTGGGAGGCGCGGAAGGCGTCGAACGCCTCGAACGGGTCGTCCTCGGCCGCGGCGGCCGGTGCGGTCCCGGCCGGCACGGGCTGCTCCGGCGCGCTCTCCGGCTCCGTGCCCTGCGCCGCGGCCTCGGCCTCCGCGGCCGCCCGCAGCCTGCGGGCCCGGCGGCCCTCGCCGTCCACGGGCTGCGCGGGCACGGCCGGCTCCGGTGCGGTCTCGGGCAGGTCGTCGTCGACCTCGCGGCGCCGGCCGGGCAGGGCGAGCACCACCAGGACGACGGCCAGCAGCCCTTGTGCCCCGAGCCACAGGGTGTGGCTCAGCGGCGACTCGTACGTCAGGTCGAGGCGGCCGCCGTTCGCGGGCAGTTCGAAGCCCTGGGCCCACTCGTCCACCGTGGTCGGGGTCAGCGGCTTGCCGTCGAGCGTGGCGGTCCAGCCGGGGGCGGCCCGGTCGGCGACGCGCAGCACGCGGCCCTCCGGCCCGGCGGGGAGTGAGGTGTGGGCCTCGACGGGCCCGGCGGCGACCGGGACCGGCCCGGCGTCCTCCGCCGCTCCCCCGCCCCCGTCGGGGTTCCCGACGACGGTGACGCGGGCGACGCGCCGGTCGAGCCGCCAGAGGGAACTGCCGTCCTCCTGGCTGAGCCGGGTCAGTCCGGGGGTGGTGTCCAGCACCCGGCCCATCTCGCGGGGGGCCCCGTCGCGGACGAGGATGTAGCGCACCGCGTAGCCGCCGAGCTGGTCGGTCTGGTCGGCGCCGGAGCCCGCGACGAGGTTGGCGACGATGCCGTCCAGCCGGATGTCCCCGCCGCTCGCCGCGGCGAGGTCGGCGTCGCCCAGCCGGGCGCCCGAACCGCGCACCAGGGTGTACGAGACCCGGCCCGGCTCGCCGCCGAGCACGAGGGTGCGCGCCTGGTCCTGGGTGCGGCTCTCCTCGGCGACGAACGGCGGCACCTGCACGGGGTCGCGCCGTTCGACCGGGCCGGCCGCCCCGCCGTACATCCAGGCGACGGCGGAGAGCAGCGGGCCGGCGGCGGCCGCCAGGGCGATCAGCGCCGCGGCCGGCTGCCGCCAGCCGAAGCTCTGCGCGGCCACGCGTTCGCGCGCGTTCTCCGCCCCGACGGCGGCGGCGGACAGCAGTGCGATGCCGTAGACGAGGGTGGCGGGCCCGGCCCAGGCGGAGCCGTTGGACAGCGCGGCCAGGAGCAGAGCGGCGACCGCCACGGCCCAGGCGGTGCGGACCGCGCGCTGCCGGTCGCCGCGGAGCAGGGCGGCCAGGGCCGCGAGCACCACACCGGCGAGGAGGAACCCGCCCGCCGCCTTCGGCCCGCCGGGGCTGACCATCAGCAGGTCCAGCGCGGTGGCGGAGCCGGTGCCGTACTCCAGTCCGACCTCGCGGAGGAAGCCGGACGGCGAGGTCAGCAGCGACAGCGACCAGGGAGCGAGGACCACCAGCGGAGTGACGAGCACCAGGGCGAGACGGATCCCGTACGCGGCCGTACCGCCCTGGTGGCGCACGGTGCGCGTCACCAGCAGCGCGATGCCCAGCAGCAGGGTGAGCGGCCAGACGACAGGGGTGAAGGCCGTGGTGAAGGTGAGCAGCAGCGTGTAGGCCCAGACGGCGCGCCAGCTCGGGCGGGCGCCCGGAGCCGCGTCCCCGTCACGCTCGCCGTCGTCGCTGTCGCGGCCCGACGGCAGGGCCGCCCCGGCGGCGGCGACGGCCGCACGGGCCATCAGCGGCAGCAGTACCGCGAGCACCGCGGTGCCCAGCCGGCCGCCCGCCAGCGCGCCGGTCGCGGCGGGCAGGAAGGCGTACGCCACAGCCGCCCAGGCGCGCAGCAGGCGCGACTCGACCAGCGGACGGGAGGCGAAGTAGGCGCTCAGCCCGGCCAGCGGCACCGAGCAGACGAGGAGCAGGGTCAGGGCCGCGCCGGTGCTGCCGAGCAGCAGGGTGGACAGGGCGGCGATGACGGCCAGGTAGGGCGGTGCCGCCTCGGTGCCGCCGGTGCCGACGGGCTGCCAGGCGGACAGATAGCGGTCCCAGAGGCCGGAGGCGTCCGCGGGGGCGGGCAGCAGGGCCCCTCCGGCGAGCGTGCCGGAGCCGAGCAGTCCGCGGCAGGCGACGAGGGAGACCACCAGCAGCAGGAGGAAGAGGACGGGCCCGGGCTTGCGCGCGACGCGCTTCAGCCGGGCGAACTGTTCGATCTCCAGGAAGTCGGCGTCGTCACCGCCCGGTCCGGACTCGACGGCGCCGTGCCGGCCGCCGGAGGCGAGCTCGGGCTCCGAGCGGCCGCTGAAGTTGCCGACGACCGCCTCGGCCGTCGCCCGCACCGTCGCACCGGGCGGCGGGAACAGCGGCCGCAGCTCGGCCGGTTCGACCGCCGGGCGGCCGCGCCGGCGCCGCCCCGCGAGGATCCGCCCCGGCCGCAGCAGCACGCCGAGGAGGCCCGCGATCTCGTCCAGCGCCTGGCCGGGCACCTTGCCGACCAGATAGGCCAGGGTGCGCAGCACGGTGCCGAGCACCAGGCGCAGCAGGACGTACGGCAGCGCGGCGCCGCGGGAGTTGACGAGCATCGTGTAGACCGCGCCGGCCTTGTCGACACGGTGCGGGTTGGCCGCCGAGCGGCCGGCGCAGTCGATGGGCCGCCGTTCGCGCGCGGCGGCCTCCGCGTGCCGGAGGACGGCCTCGGGGGCGACGAGGACCTGGTGGCCCGCGGCCTGGGCGCGCCAGCACAGGTCGACGTCGTCGCGCATCAGGGGGAGCCGCCGGTCGAAGCCGCCGAGTTCGTCCCAGACGTCGCGCCGGATCAGCATGCCAGCGGTGGAGACCGACAGCACCGGCCGCACCTGGTCGTGCTGGCCCTGGTCCTGCTCGCGGCGGTCGAGGCCGGTCCAGCGGCGGCCGCTGCGGGCGATGCTGACGCCCGCCTCCAGGAGCTGCCGGCGGTCGTACCAGCCGCGCAGCTTGGGGCCGACGATCGCGGTGGACGGGGAGGAGTCGGCCACCCGCAGCAGCTCGCCCAGGGCGTCCGGCTCGGGAGCACAGTCGTCGTGCAGCAGCCAGAGCCACTGGACGGGCTCGCCGTGCGGCAGTTCGGGCATGTCGTAGGCGTCGTCGCGCCAGGTGCGGGTCTCCGGGTCCCAGCCGCTGGGGCGCTTCAGATACGGCAGGTCGTCGGGGGTGAGCACACCGGCCGTGCGGACGGCCTCGTCGACGGCCGTGCCGAAGCCGGACCGGCGCGCGAGGTGCAGCACCCGCTCGGCCCCGAGGGAGTCGGTGAGCAGCGCCGCGGACTCGTCGGCGCTGCCGGTGTCGGCGGCGATGACGTTCTGGACGGGGCGTTCCTGGCCGACCAGTCCGGCGAGCGCCTGTGGCAGCCAGCGGGCACCGTCGTGGGAGACCAGTACGGCGGTGACGACATGCCGCGGGTATTCGGGGGCGGCGGCTCCGGAGGGGGCTGCCGGCCGGCTGTGCGCCGAGTGGCTGTGCACGGACATCGAGGTACGGGCCCCGGTTCGCTGGACTGCGGTGGACGCACGCGCTCGCGAGGAGGCGGGTGAGTCTCGGACGGCCCCCCACACTAACGGCTCGGAGCGGGGCGCCGGTCCGGCCGTCCGCACAGCGATCCGCCTCCCACGCGGCTGCGGGGGAGGCGGGATGAGGAATGTTCACGTATGCGCGGTCCGCGTATGTGACGTCGCGGTATGTGCGGTATGGGTATGTGCGGTACGCGCGGGCGCCGGGGAAATCCGCGGTAGGGCCCGGCGGTCAAACGGCGGCCTTCTTCAGCCGGCGGCGCTCGCGCTCGGAGAGCCCGCCCCAGATGCCGAAGCGCTCGTCATTGGCGAGGGCGTATTCGAGGCACTCGGAGCGCACCTCGCAGGCCAGGCAGACCTTCTTCGCCTCACGGGTGGAACCGCCCTTTTCCGGGAAGAAAGACTCGGGATCGGTCTGGGCGCACAGTGCGCGCTCCTGCCATCCGAGCTCCTCATCCGCCTCCTCGACCAGCAATTGCTGGAACAGCTCGGTCATGTGCGCCCCTGTCTGTCTTTGCGTCCCCGTGATGCTGCCGTTATCGATAACGGCCGAACGACACGAGTGAAATTACAAGTGTGCCGATCCGGGCCAGTCAAGCCGAGATCTGCTATTGGGCCCCTTATTCACTCTGGGGAACCAAGGCTTTGCGGAAAGTGTTCAAATCGTCCTAAAGCATGACAGTTCGCCGCGCCCGCACGTGATCACCCCCTCCGCAGAAGAGACGCCGGCACCCGCCGTCCCGTTGCCCATCCGGCTCCGCGGGACGGAGCTGATCACAGTCGGATCACAGAAACACAGCGGCGGCACCCCGGCGACTGCTGCGCCGTGTGTCCCCGAATCGGGGTGCACAAACCTTTCACCGCGCCGAGTCGCCGGAAGGGGTGAACCCTCGCCTCCGCAGCGGGCCCCAGGTTGACAAGGAAGGAGCGCACCGGGTCTTCTGGGTGCCATGCCAGTGACGCTCGCGCCCTCCCGGACCCGCTCCCGCCTCTCGTGCGGTGTCGCGCTCCGCTGTGCCCCGGGCGCCCGTCGCTGCTGTTGTCGCTGTTCCGGCTGTTGATCGCCACCGCGTTCCGGCTGTTGATTCCCACCGCGCGTCACCGCCGCGGAACAACCCCGCCGCTCGCTCCCGCCGTTCCCCCCGGCCGGTCCTGACCACCGGCCACCCGGGCCACCGGCGGAAGCCGCCGACCGGCAGGGCCGATCCTCACCGTGACCCGCCCTCACCGCTGATCACCCCTGCCCCAGCCCGTCAGCTCTCCTTACGCCGAGGAACCCGACACCCCATGAACAGCGACGTCCAGATCGCCGGCGACCCGCTCGCCATCCCCCACCTCCTGCCGCCCGCGCCCGCGCACCCCGCCACGGTCGCCGAGTTCGCCGGACTCGCCCGCGCCGTCGCCGACGACCACGCCTCCTGGGCACCGCTCGTCCGGTACGACCCCACGAGCCGCTGGTACCACCGGCTGCGTACCGGCCCCGGATACGAGGTCTGGCTGCTGAGCTGGCTCCCCGGACAGGGCAGCGGCGCACACGGCCACGGGCCCTCCTCCGGTGTGCTGACCGTGCTCCGGGGCGAGCTGACCGAACGCTCGGGCAGCGCGCCGCGCGTGCTCGGGTCCGGGGCACAGCGTGTCTTCGCCCCCGGGTACGTCCACGAGGTGGTCAACGACGCCCTCGTCCCGGCCGTCAGCCTGCACGTCTACTTCCCGGGACTGACCGAGATGCCGATGCACGACGCCGGCACCGTCCGCGCCGGGACCCGGGCCTGCCTCGGCACGACGGTGGCCGGCTGACAGACTGTCCCACCCGTCACCCACCACCACCCTCAGCGGAAGCCTTCGGCTGACAGACTGTCCCACCCGTCACCCACCACCGCCCTCAACGGAAGCCTTCGGCTGACAGACTGTCCTCATGCGCATTGTGGTTCTGGCCGGGGGTATCGGTGGCGCCCGCTTTCTCCGTGGTCTCAAAGCGGCAAGTCCCGACTCCGACATCACCGTCATCGGTAACACCGGTGACGACATCCATCTGTTCGGGCTGAAGGTCTGCCCGGACCTCGACACCGTGATGTACACGCTCGGCGGCGGCATCCACGAGGAGCAGGGGTGGGGCCGGGCCGACGAGACCTTCTCCGTCAAGGAGGAGCTCGCGGCGTACGGCGTGGGGCCCGACTGGTTCGGGCTCGGCGACCGGGACTTCGCGACGCACATCGTCCGCACCCAGATGATCGCCGCGGGCTATCCGCTCAGCGCCGTCACCGAAGCGCTGTGCGCCCGCTGGAAGCCCGGGGTGCGGCTGCTGCCCATGACCGACGACCGCGTCGAGACCCATGTGCTGATCGACGACCCCGACGCCGGAGCAGGCGGGACGGCCGGGGACGGGGCCGCCGCCCGGGGCGGGCGCAAGGCCGTGCACTTCCAGGAGTACTGGGTGCGGCACCGGGCGGCCATGCCCGCGCACGCCGTCGTGCCCGTCGGCGCCGAGCAGGCCAAGCCGGCGCCCGGCGTCCTGGACGCCATCGCCGCGGCCGACCTCGTGCTCTTCCCGCCGTCCAACCCGGTGGTCAGCATCGGCACGATCCTCGCCGTCCCGGGCATCCGCGAGGCCATCGCCGACGCGGGCGTGCCGGTCGTCGGCCTCTCCCCCGTCATCGGCGGTGCGCCGGTGCGCGGCATGGCCGACAAGGTGCTCGCCGCGGTGGGCGTCGAGTCCACGGCGGCCGCCGTGGCGCAGCACTACGGCTCCGGCCTGCTCGACGGCTGGCTCGTCGACACCGCCGACGCGGACGCCGTCGAGGCCGTGGAGGCGGCCGGTATCCGCTGCCGCGCCGTGCCGCTGCTGATGACCGACGGCGAGAGCACCGCGGCCATGGCGCGTGAGGCGCTCTCCCTGGCCGGGGAGGTGCAGGGATGAGCGGTGCCGCGGCCGTCCCCTCCTGCCCCTCCTACCGGGTCTGGGCGCTGCCCGGGATACCGGAGGTGCGCACCGGGGACGATCTCGTCAAGCTGATCGCCGACGCCGCCACCGCGCCCGGGATGCCGGGGCTCGCGCACGGTGACGTCCTGCTGGTGACCTCGAAGATCGTCAGCAAGGCGGAGGGCCGGGTCAGCGAGGCCGCGGACCGCGAGGCCGCCATCGACGCGGAGACCGTACGGGTGGTGGCCCGCCGGGGGCCGCTGCGGATCACCGAGACCCGGCACGGTCTGGTCATGGCCGCGGCCGGCGTCGACGCCTCGAACACCCCTTCCGGCACCGTGCTGTTGCTGCCCGTGGATCCGGACGCCTCGGCACGCGCGATCCGGGACGGGCTGCGGGAGGCCCTCGGTGTGGACGTCGGCGTGCTGGTCACCGACACCTTCGGCCGGCCCTGGCGGACCGGTCTCACGGATGTCGCCATCGGGGCCGCCGGGGTCCGGGTCCTCGACGATCTGCGGGGCGGGGAGGACGCGCACGGCAACCGGCTCAGCGCGACCGTCACCGCGACCGCCGACGAACTGGCCGCCGCCGGGGACCTGGTGAAGGGCAAGGCGGGCGGGCTGCCCGTCGCCGTCGTCCGCGGGCTGCCGCATGTGCTGACGGACGGCGCGGGCGGGGCGGGCGGGGCGGCGGAGCCGGAACGGGGCGCGCGGGAACTCGTGCGCGATCCCGCCGACGACATGTTCCGGCTGGGCACCTCCGAGGCCGTACGGGAGGCGGTGACGCTGCGGCGCACCGTCCGCGACTTCACGGCCGAACCGGTGGACGGGGCCGCGGTGCGCCGGGCGGTGGCGGCGGCCGTGACGGCGCCCGCACCCCACCACACGACGCCGTGGCGGTTCGTGCTGCTGGAGTCGGAGAGCGCGCGCGTCGAACTGCTGGACGCCATGCGCGAAGCCTGGATCGCCGACCTGCGCGGAGACGGCTTCCCGGAGGAGAGCATCGCCCGGCGGATCCGGCGGGGCGATGTGCTGCGCCGGGCGCCGTATCTGGTGGTGCCGTGCCTGGTGATGGACGGCTCGCACACCTATCCGGACGAACGGCGGAACACGGCGGAGCGGGAGATGTTCGTCGTCGCGGCCGGGGCCGGGGTGCAGAACTTCCTGGTGGCGCTGGCCGGGGAACGGCTCGGCTCGGCCTGGGTCTCGTCCACGATGTTCTGCCGGGACGTCGTCCGGGACGTGCTCGGGCTGCCCGCGGACTGGGATCCGATGGGCGCGGTGGCGGTCGGCCACCCGGCGGCCCCGCCCCGCGAGCGGCCCGCGCGGGACGCCGGGGCGTTCGTCGAGGTGCGCTGACGGGGCGCCGGGCCCGATGCCCGCGTGCGGGGCCGCGGTGCCGTGGCGGGGGCCGGTGGCATGACGGGTCCGGCCGTACGGCGCGGCCCGCGTGGGGCGCGGTGAGTCGTGGGCGCGGTGAGTCGTGTACCGGCGCGGCTCAGAGCCGGCGGATGTCGCCGACCGGGAAACGGGGGGCGCGCCGCGGCGGCACGCGCCCCGACAGCAGGATCAGCCGGCAGGCCCGGTGGCGCTGTCCGGCGTACGGGGCGAGGAGCTCCAGCATCCGGGCGTCGTCGGTGCCGCGGGCGCCGGTGAGCGCGTAGCCCACGATCCCCGGCAGGTGCAGATCGCCGACCGTGACCGCGTCCGCCGCGCCGTTGCTGCGCTGGAGGACCTCGGCGGCCGTCCAGGGGCCGATACCGGGGATGAGCTGGAGCCGCGCGGAGGCCGCGGCGAGATCCATGGCGGTCGCCTCCTCCAGCCGGCGGGCGACGCGGGCGGCCCGTACGATCGCCGCCGAGCGCTTGCCGTCGACACCCGCCGCGTGCCACTCCCAGGAGGGCAGCATCACCCAGCCGCGGGGGTCGGGCATGACCCGCATGTGCCCGGCGCCGGGGGCCGGTTCGCCGTGCCGCCGCAGCAGGATCCGCCAGGCGCGGTACGCCTCGTCGGAGGTGACCTTCTGTTCGAGAACGGACGGGATCAGGGATTCGAGGACGAGCCCGGTGCGGGCGAGCCGGAGGCCGGGGTGGCGGCGGTGCGCCTCGTACACCGGGCGGTGGCGGGGGGTGAACCGCTCCGGCTCGTCCTCCGCGCCGCAGAGGGCCGGCACGCCGTCGAGCAGCCATGCGGCTCCGGGGCCCCAGGCGTGCGCCTCGACCTCGCCCGTGCGGAGCCGCGCGAGCCGCAGGGTGCCCGGACCGAGGGGCGTGCGGCTGGCCCGCCACACGGACCCGTCGGGTTCGGTGCGGAAGGCGGGGTCGCCCGGGCCGCGGCGCAGCACGCCCACGGTGCGGGCGAGGTCGAGCGGCCACGGCGGTGTCCAGCGCCGGCCGCGGGCGCCGGCGGTGCGGGCTGCGCCGCGTTCCGGGCTGTCCGGCGCCGCGGAGGGGCTGGGGCTCACGACGGTCGTCCTCGGGGCGGAAGTGGGTCCCCATGAGGGTAAGCGCACCCCCGGACCGTCCTCGCCGCCGGTCCCGGGCCCCGGTCTCCGGGCGGCCGTGCGCCGGGGAGCGGGCCGGGCGGGGCCGCGGGCCGGGAGCGGCCACGGGCTGGGAGCGGCCGGGCCCCGTCCCCGGTCGTCGCCCTCTTGGCCGTCGCCCCCTGGTCGCCAAGAGGTCCGGCGGCCCTCTCCTCCGGTGCGCTGTCCGGGAGTTCGGGCTCCCGGCCGGGGAGCACGGCCACCGGGCCGGCGAGGACGGCTACTGATCGACGGCTACTGATCGGAGGAGAAGCGGATCCCGGCCTCGGGGATGCGGGCGCCGCACCAGACGCGGACGCCCTCGCGGAGTTCGTTGTCGGCGCCCACCGTCGCGCCGTCGCCGATGACCGCCCCGTGCAGCACGGTACGGGCGCCGATGACGGCCCCGGCGCCGATCAGGGAGTCGGTGATCCGGGCCCCGTCGCCGATGACCGCGCCGTCCAGGACGGTGCTGCCGTCGACGCTCGCCCCGGCGCCGACCCGGGCGCCCGCGCCGATGACGGTGCCGCCGGTGAGCTTGGCGTCCGGGGCCACGTCGGCCCCGTCCAGCACCAGCCGGTCGCCGCAGCCGCCGGGCACGGCCGGGGAGGGCGCGCGGCCGAGCACGAGGTCGGCGGAGCCGCGGACGAAGGCCTGCGGGGTGCCCAGGTCGAGCCAGTAGGTGGAGTCGACCATGCCGTGCAGATGGGCGCCGGCTTCGAGCAGGCCGGGGAAGGTCTCGCGTTCGACGGAGACGGGACGGCCCTCGGGTATCGAGTCGATCACGGAGCGGTCGAACACATAGGCGCCCGCGTTGATCTGGTCGGTGACGATCTCCTCGGGCGTCTGCGGCTTCTCCAGGAACGCCGTCACCCGTCCGCTGCCGTCGGTGGGGACGAGGCCGAAGGCCCGCGGGTCCTCGACCCGGGTGAGGTGGAGCGAGACATCCGCGCCCGAGGTGGTGTGGGTCTCCACCAGGGCGCGGATGTCGAGGCCGGTGAGGATGTCGCCGTTGAAGATGAGCACCGGCTCGTCCGGCCCCGAACGGAGGCGCGGGGCGACATTGCGTATCGCGCCTCCGGTGCCCAGGGGTTCGGTCTCGGTGACGTACTCCAGGTGGAGGCCGAAGTCCGAGCCGTCACCGAAGTACGGCTCGAACACCTCGGCCAGATAGGACGTGGCGAGCACGACGTGCTCGACGCCGGCCGCGCGGGCCCTGGCGAGCTGGTGGCTGAGGAACGGGACGCCGGCCGCCGGGATCATGGGCTTCGGCGTGTGCACCGTCAGCGGGCGCAGCCGGGTGCCCTTGCCACCGACCAGGAGGATCGCTTCAGTCACCTTTGTCTTCTCTGCTTCCTGCCAGGGCCGGCCGTGGGGTCGGCGGTCAGTCTATGCAGACCGCCCGGCGCCGGTATGCGGCGTCAGCGGCCCTGGAGCCGGGCGGCCAGACCGCGGATGCCGCCGAGCCTGTCGTAGAGGCGGGCTCCGGGGCAGTCGGTGTAGAACCCGTCCCGGTGTCCCGAGATGACTCTGAGGGTGACTCTGGTTCCCTTCGGATACTTGGTGTTCCCCAGCGAGACGCGGGTGCCGGAGCCCGCCGGGTTCCGGCCGAACAGGCCGAGTTTCCAGGCCGTGAGCTTGGCCACGGCCTCCACGGCCTGCCGCGAGGGCCGGGCCGCGTCGTACGTCCCGAGGACGGCGATGCCCATGCTGTTGTGGTTGAAACCGAGGGTGTGGGCGCCCTGGACGGCCCGGGCCACTCCCCCGGCGCGGCCTTCGTAGATGGTTCCGCACTTGTCGACGGCGAAGTTGTAGCCGATGTCGCGCCACTTCATGCTGTGGACGTGGTAGCGGTAGATACCGCGCAGGACGGAGGGGGCCTGCGCGCAGCTGTATCCGTTACCGGTGCCGCTGTGGTGGACGAAGGCGGTCCGCACGGTCTTCGTGTACGGGAACCGCCGTTCGCGCCAGCTCTCGTTCGCGCCCCAGCCCCGGCGGATGACGATGCCGGGCCGGGGGCCGATGTAGCGGCTCGCCGCGCGGGGCTCCGCCGAGCGCTGCGCGGCCTCCTCGGTGGCGGTCCGGCCGAGCGGGGCGATCTCCGTGGCGCCGATGGGGGCGAGTTCCGCGTTGGCGGCGGCGCTCTGGCGTTCGGCGGCGGTCAGTCCGCCGGCCCGGTCCCGGGGTCCGCTGCCGGGGGCGTCGTCCTCGTTGTCGGCAGGGTCGGCGGTGTCGGCGGCGTTGCCGGCGTTGCCGGTGCCGGGATCGCCGCCGGGGTCGACGAGTTCGATCCGGAGGCCGGCCGGGAAGGCGGCCGGGGCGCGGTCCGCGGTCCGCTCCGGCACCACCCGGACCTGGACGCCGTCGGATGCGCCGACCCAGAGCGGCGCGGTGCCGCCGCGGCGGCGTTCGCCGGGGACGGGGTCCGGTGCGTCGTCGTGGTGTGCCGAGAGGTCCCGCCAGCCGCTCCACTGCCCGGAGGCGGTGGAACGGGTACGGACCTGGGCCCGGCCGTGCAGTTCCTCGCCGGCGTCGTCCCAGACGATGCCGAGCATGGAGTAGGGGCGCACCGTGCGGGGCGGCAGGACACGGGCGGCGGCGCCCGCCGACCGGTCCGCGCCGGCGGGTGCGGTCAGCGGCAGCGACTGGGTGCCGCCGGCGGGTTGTCCGGCCCCGGCCACCGTGCCCGCCGGCTGCCGGGACGCGGAGGGTGGGGCGGCGCCGGCGGGCAGGGCCAGGGGGAGGGAGAGAGCGGCCGCGCAGGCCACACCGATCGTGGAAGCAAGGAATGCACGCATACCGGCATGTTGGACATAGGCCAGTAAATCTGTCTATTCGTAAGATGACGCCCAGTCGGCGCAATGCGGCCACCGTCCCGGCTGCCCGGTTCACTCGGGCGCAGTGACGGCCGCGTACGCTTGTCCGGGTGAACGCCACCGATCGCACCCCGGCCGACCTGCTGCGATCCGCGCTCGCCGCGGATCCGTCCCGCCCCCTCGTCACCTTCTACGACGACGCCACCGGTGAACGGGTGGAGTTGTCCGTCGCGACCCTCGCCAATTGGGTGGCCAAGACCGCGAACCTCCTCCAGGGCGACCTGGCGGTCCAGCCGGGTGACCGGGCCGCGCTGCTGCTGCCGGCGCACTGGCAGACGGCGGTCTGGCTGCTGGCCTGCTCCTCGGTGGGCGTCCTCGCGGACCTGGGCGGCGACCCGGCGGCGGCCGACCTGGTCGTCACCGGCCCGGACACCCTGGAGGAGGCCCGGGCCTGCCGGGGCGAGCGGGTGGCGCTGAGCCTGCGTCCGCTCGGCGCGCGCTTCCCCGAACCGCCGTCCGGCTTCGCGGACTACGCCGTCGAGGTGCCGGGGCAGGGCGACCGCTTCGCGCCGTTCGCGCCGGTGGACCCGGACGGGCCCGCGCTGGCGTTCGCGGGTGCGGGGGAGCTGACGGCCGCACAGGTGGTCGAACGGGCCCGGGCCGATGCCGCCACCCGGGAGTACACCCCGGTCTCCCGGGTGCTGTCCGGTCTGCCGTTCGACTCCTGGGACGGGCTCTCGGCGGGGTTGCTCGCCCCGCTTGCCGCGGGCGGCTCCGTCGTCCTCTGCCGCCATCTCGACCGGCTCGAGCCGGAGGCCCTGGAGCAGCGGCGGGAGAGCGAACGCGTCACCGCGACGGCCGGCTGACGGACGTCCCGTCCGGCACTCGGGCCCCCGGCGGTGGCCGAAAGCCGCCACGCCACTCGTACAACCATGCGGTCAGCATTCCCGTCTACCCCAGTGACCGGCGGTCCCCCGCACGGTAAGACACCGCCGGAATCCGTGAGGGATGGACTCCACAGTGACCGACACCGCCGCGACCCCAGCGGGCCCGGAGGACGGCCCCGCCGACAGCGGCCACTCCGAGCAGGACAGAACCGAGGACGGGGAGCCGGGCGCGGACATACCCAAGCGCCGGCGCTGGCTCCGCTGGACCGCGCTGGGAGCGGCCGCGGCCGTGCTGGCCGCGGCCGGTACCGCCTGGTCCCTCTACCAGCGGCTCGACGGCAACATCCGCACCGACGCGGACACCTCCCGCGAACTGGAGGAGCATGCCGCCGACCGGCCCGCCTCCGTGGTCCGCGAGGCGGTGAACATCCTGGTCATCGGCTCCGACAACCGGGGCGACGGCAACGGCAGGTACGGCCGGGACAGCGGCACCCAGCGCTCCGACACCACGATCCTCCTGCATCTCGCCGCCGACCGGAAGAGCGGCACCGCCGTCAGCATCCCGCGCGATCTGATGGTGGAGATCCCGGAGTGCACCACGTCCGACGGCACCACCATCGCTCCCCGGTTCGCCCAGTTCAACTGGGCGTTCCAGTTCGCCGGCGCGGGCTGCACCATCCGCACGGTGGAGCAGATGACCGGGATCCGCATGGACCACCACGCGATCGTCGACTTCAGCGGCTTCACGGAGATGGTGGACGCGATCGGCGGTGTGGAGGTCTGCCTGGCGGAGCCCGTCGACGACTCCGAGGCACATGTGGAGCTGCCCGCCGGACGGCAGACGCTGAACGGCGAGGAGGCGCTGGGCTACGTCCGCGCCCGCTACAGCCTCGGCGACGGGACCGACACCGAGCGGATGGTCCGGCAGCAGCAGTTCCTCGCGACGATGCTGCGGCAGATCCGGGAGGACGGCACGCTCCGGAACCCGTCCGAGCTGTTCTCCCTGCTGGACGCCGCGACCTCCTCGCTGACCACGGATCCCGGGCTCGCCTCGCTGAAGAGCCTCTATGACCTCGCGGACAGTCTGCGGGGCATGCCGGAGGACGGAATGCGCTTCCTCACCGTGCCCCGGCAGCCCTACCGGTTGAACGCCAACCGCGATGAACTCGTACAGCCCGATGCGTCACTGCTGTTCGAGGAACTGAAGAACGACCGGCCCGTGACGGCCGGCGGCGGAGGGGACGAGGAGTCCGGGGCCGCGGAGAGCCCGGGAGCCCCGGAACCCACCGGGTCCCCCGCGGGCGGCTCCGGCGCCACCCCGCTCGCCGGACTCTCGACCCCGGCCGCCTCCGCCCCGGCCGATCCGGCCTCCCCCACCCCACCGGCCGAAAAAGGCCCCCTCTGCGGATGAGGAATCCATGAGATCCCGAACAACGTAAAGCGAAATGCGAGCTTTACCCGGTTATCAGGACGTTGAATTCGTCACCGGCGTCGCCCCCCGGCGAATCGGGCGGCTAGTGTGAGCGACCCGGCGCGCACCACCTGCGCGGATGGACACCGGCACAAGGACTGAACGAGCGCCTGAGGGGGAGGGCGCCGCGTGGCACCGACGGAGGATTCAGGGAACCGTGGACGCGCAAGGCCGTGGGCGGGCGGACGACATCGACCCCGCAGACCAGTGGGTGCTCGACCCGAATACCGGTAACTACGTACTGCGACTGCAGGCCCCCGCAGAGCGACCGGCCTCCCCCGCCCCGCGCAGAGGGACCCCCCAGGCGCCCGCGCCCCGGTCCGCGCCGGGACGCCCCGCCCCGCCGCGCTCCGCCTCCCGCCGAGCCGCCCCGGCCCGCGAGGACGCCCAGCCCGGCATGCCGCCGCAGCGCGGCCGCCGGGCCGCGCCCAAGGCGGGTGGCGGCAGCAGCCGCCGCAAGCGCAAGCAGCAGGCCGCCCGGAAGAAGAAGGCGCTGTACTGGACCGGCGGCGTGATGGCGTTCGTCCTCCTCGCGGGCGGTGCGACGGCCTATGCCCTGCTCGAACACTTCAACGGCAACATCAGCACCGTCGACGTCGGCGGCGCGGGCAGCGACACCATCACCGACGGCCCGATGAACATCCTGGTCCTGGGCACGGACATCCGTACCGGCAAGGGCAACGAGGGCTACGGTGACAAGGGCAGCGTCGGCCACGCCGACACCACGATCCTCTTCCACGTCTCCGAGGACCGCTCCAACGCCACCGCGCTCAGCTTCCCGCGTGACATGCTGACGGACATCCCGGACTGCCCGACCAAACAGCCGGACGGCTCGACCGAGGTCATCCCCGGTCAGCAGAACGTCCGCTTCAACACCAGCCTCGGCCAGAACGGGCGCGACCCCGGCTGCACGATGCGCACCATCGAGGAGATAACCGGCCTGAAGGTCGACCATTTCATGATGGCCGACTTCAACGCGGTCAAGACGCTGTCCTCGGCGGTCGGCGGCGTCGAGGTCTGTCTCGCCAAGCCCATCGACGACCCGAAGTCCCATCTCAAACTGAGCGCGGGCAAGCACGTCGTCGAGGGCGACCAGGCCCTGGCCTTCGTCCGCACCCGCTACGGACTGAAGTTCGGCAGCGACCTGGACCGGATCCAGCTCCAGCAGCAGTTCCTGAGTTCGATGATCCGCAAGATGAAGTCCGGTGACACCCTGACCGATCCCGCGAAGCTGTGGGACCTGGCCACCGCCGCCACCAAGGCGCTCACCGTCGACACCGGCATCGGCTCCGTCAACAAGCTGATAACGCTGGCCAACAACCTGAAGAAGATCAACATCAAGAACATCTCCTTCGTGACCGTTCCCGTTCTCGACTCCGAGGACAAGGCGTCGGTCGTCCTCAACGAGGGGCCGGCCGACCAGCTCTTCGCGATGGTGCGGGAGGACGTCTCCCTCACCGAGGTCAAGAAGAAGGAGAAGGCCAAGAAGGAAGCCGCGGACAAGGCCAAGACCGAGGGCCCCAAGGCGGACCCCTCGGAGGTCCGGGTCGAGGTCCTCAACGGCGGCGCCCCGATCGGGGCCGCCCAGACGACCGTCGACTGGCTGCAGAACAGCGAGGGCGTCACCCGTTCCGCCAACGGCGGCAACGCCGAGGGCGGCGAGAAGCTGAAGAAGACCATCCTGGAGTACGCGCCGAACCAGGCCGACCAGGCCCGGGCGCTGGCGGAGATGATGGGCCTGGCCCCCTCCGCCCTCAAGCCCGGCACGGAGGACGCCGCCGAGACGGACACCATGACGCTCACGCTCGGCGAGGACTTCGACGAGCCGGGGCAGCCCCTGAGCGCCCCGTCCAAGGCTCCGGAGAACATCCAGCGGGTCGAGGCCGACCAGCAGGTGTGCGCCGAGTGATCCGCCGGCCCTGAGGGCCCTGACGACGACTGACTAACGGGGAGGCCCGATGCGGCAGCCGAGTGCCCGCAGGGGCGGTACGGAGAAGGAACCCGAGCCGGCCGATCTCGGCTGGGACGACAGCCTGTACGACGAGCGGGGCGGCATGGACACCGTGCCGCTCGCCCGCGCCTCCACCGAGGGCCGGGCGCCGCGGCGGTCCGGCACGCCCGGCGCGTCCGGCACGTCCGGTTCCTCCGGCGGCGGGCACGGCAGGTCCGCGCCGCCCCGCCGGCGCGGCGGCCGCCGGGTGCTCCGCTGGTCGGCCGTCACGCTGTCGCTGCTGATACTCGGCACGGCCGGCGCCGGGTACCTCTACTACGAGCACCTCAACGGCAACCTGGAGAAGGACGAGCTCAACCTCGGCGACAAACGGCTCGACAAGACCGCGCCGAACGCCGACGGCAACACCCCGCTCAACATCCTGCTGCTCGGCTCGGACAGCCGTAACTCCGAGGAGAACGTCCGGCTGGGCGGCGCCCGCGCCGACGCGGGCCGCAAGCCCCTCGCCGACGTCCAGATGCTGCTGCACGTCTCGGCGGACCGCAGCAACATGTCGGTGATCAGCGTCCCGCGCGACACCCGGGTCACGGTTCCCAAGTGCACCGATCCCGAGGACGGCACCGTCTACCAGGAGACGAGCACCACCATCAACTCCAGCCTCCAGCACGGCGGCCCGGGCTGCACCGTCGCCACCTGGGAGGAGCTCACCGGTGTGCCCGTCGACCACTTCATGATGATCGACTTCGCCGGTGTGGTGGACATGGCCGACGCGGTCGGCGGTGTGCCCGTCTGCGTCAACGCCAACATCAAGGACCCCAAGTCCGGGCTGCGGCTGGAGAAGGGCGAGACGGTCATCAAGGGCGAACAGGCCCTGCAGTGGCTGCGCACCCGGCACGGCTTCGAGAACGGCAGCGACATCGGCCGCGCCAAGGCGCAGCACCTGTACATGAACTCGATGGTCCGCCAGCTCAAGGCCGGCACCAAGCTGACCAACCCCAACAAGCTGCGCAAGCTCGCCGAGGCCGCCACCAAGGCGCTCACCGTCGACCAGGGCCTGGGCAGCGTCGGCAAACTGTACGACCTGGGCAGCGACCTCCAGCGGGTGCCGACCGAGCGGATCACCATGGCGACCATGCCGTGGGTCGAGGATCCGCAGAACCCGCTGGCGCACCTCGTGCCGAAGCCCGGCGACGCCGACCGGTTGTTCTCCCTGGTCCGCAACGACGTGGCGCTGGACGGCAAGGACAAGAAGAAGGCCAAGGAGAAGAGCCCCGAGCCGAGCGACCCGGCCGCGCCCAAGGCGGAGATCCCGGTGATCGTGCAGAACGGCACCGGTACCGCCGCGCAGGCCCCGGTCCAGGGACGCGCCGCCGGCATCGCCGGAGTGCTGGCCCGGGAGGGCTACGCGCGGGCCGTCGCGGACGCGACGCCCAAGTCACAGGCGGACACCACCGTCTCGTACCCCTCGAAGGACCTGCGCGGGGACGCCGAGCTCGTGGCGAAGTCGCTCGGCCTGCCCGCCGGCGCGGTGCGGATCGCGCAGGACGTCCAGCAGATCACCGTGGTCGTCGGCGCGGACTGGCGTACGGCGGGCGCCTACCCGGAGCCGTCGAAGAACCCGGCGGACGACAAGGCCCCGGAGAGCGCGGACGCGCTGAACGGCAACGACAAGTCCTGCATGGACGTCAACCCGCGGTACAGCTTCTAGGCCCGGGGTTCCGGACCCGGGGGCGGCGGCCGGCCCGGTGCGCCGCGGCGCGGGAGCACGGGAGAGGGCCGGACCACCGGGGTCCGGCCCTCTCCGCAGGTGCCGTACGTGCCCTGCGTTCCGTACGTGCCGCCGGCCCCGCGCGGAACCGCGGCCGCGGTACCGCGTGCCGGTCAGCCGGCGGTCTCCGCCGACCCGGCCTTCTCCGCCGGCCCCCCCGCCGGGGACGAGGCGGGCCCCGCCGTGACCGCCGGGCGGCGGCTCGCGATCACCCGGCGCGCCAGGGAGCGCGGGCTGGTGAGGAATCCGAAGCCCCACGACATGTGCATGGTCGCCAGCGCCACCGGGATGCGCAGCCGCGCCGCGAGCGGGAGCCCCCGGCCGGCCGGCAGCGAGCCCGCGGTGACGGCCGCGAGATACCCGGCGGGGACGACGAGGCCCCAGGGGGTGAGGGCCGCACCCACGACCGTGCCCGCCGCGATGGCGAGCAGCGCGGCCGGCGGGGCGAGATAGCGCAGATTGATGGAGCCCTTGTGGTAGCGGGCCACCACATGGCGCCAGCGGCCGTAGTCCTTGTACTGCTTGGCGAGCGCCCGGACCGTCGGCCGGGGCCGGTACGAGACCCTGAGCTCCGGCGAGAACCAGATCAGCCCGCCGGCCTCGCGGATGCGGAAGTTCAGCTCCCAGTCCTGGGCGCGGATGAACTCCTCGTTGTAGCCGCCCTGCTGCTCCAGCGCCTCCCGGCGGAAGACGCCCAGGTAGACCGTCTCGGCCGGGGCCGCCGCGCCGCCGGTGTGGAAGGCGGCGTTGCCGACCCCGATCCGGGAGGTCATCGCCGCGGCGACGGCCTGCTCCCAGGCGTTCTCCCCCTCGGCGTGCATGATGCCGCCGACGTTCTGCGCGCCGGTCTCCGCCAGCAGCCGGACGGCGGTGGCGATGTAGTCCGGGGAGAGCATGCCGTGGCCGTCGACGCGCACCACGACCGGGTGCCGGGACGCCTTGATGGCGGCGTTGAGGGCGGCCGGGGTGCGGCCGGTGGGGTTGGGCACCGTGCGCACGCGCGGGTCCTCGCGGACCAGCTCGGCGGCGATCTCGTCCGTACGGTCCGCGGACGGGCCGAGGGCGATCACCACTTCGAGCTCGCCCGCGTACTCCTGCTGCAGGATGTGCCGGACGGAGGCGCGCAGATGCCGCTCTTCGTTGAGCACCGGCATGATCACGGAGACGGCCGGCGGCGGCTGTTCAGGGGAGGCGTTCATCGTTTCTCACGTTACCGCGAACGGGGGACGGCGCCGTAGCCGCCCGGGTACGACCGGGCCCGCCGGGCGGCGTGGGGGCGCGGTCCGCTGATCGTACGGATCTACGGTGACACCTTCCCCGCCCCGTCCCGGCCCCGCGGAGGTACCGCCGATGACCACGCCCGCCGCCCCCGGTCCGCGCCCCGACCCCTCCGGCCGGACCGGGGGCCGGCGCTCCCGCCGGTCGCGGTGGGGCCTGCGGCTCGCGCTCTGCGTCTCCGCGGTCGTGCTGTCGGCCGCCGGAGCGGGGCACGCGGTGGTGGGCGGTCTGGGCACCGCCATCGAACGGGTGGACCCCTTCGCCGGGCTGCCCGACCGGCCCGCGAGGGCGGACGGCGGCGACGGGCTCACCTTCCTCCTCGTCGGCACGGACGGCCGCGACCGGATCACGGCCGAGCAGCGGCGGAAGTACCGGCTGGGCGGTGAGCCCTGCCACTGCACCGACGCCATCCTGCTGGTGCACCTCTCCGCGGACCGGAGGCGGGCCGGCGTGGTGAGCATCCCCCGTGACTCGTACGCGGAACTGCCGGCGGACGCGGAGAGCGGCGGGGAGGACGGGGCCGGGGGCGGTACGGGGGACGGGTCCGGGAGCGGTGCGGAGGGCACGGGCGGCGGCCGCCCCGTCAAGATCAACTCGGTCTACGCCGAGGGGGGCCCGCGGCTCACCGTGCGGACGGTGGAGAACCTCACCCGGGTCCGTATCGACCACTACCTGGAGGTCGACTTCAGCAGCTTCATCCGCACCGTCGACCTTCTCGGCGGCGTCGACATCTGCACCACCCGGCCGCTCCGGGATCCGCGGAGCGGCCTGGACCTGCCGGCCGGCACCAGCAGGCTGGACGGCGGCGAGGCGCTGGCCTACGTCCGGGCCCGCCATCTCGACGCCGAGGGCGACCTGGGACGGATGCGGCGCCAGCAGCTGTTCCTGGCCGCGCTCATGGACCGGGCGGCGGAGAGCGGCCTGCTGCTGAACCCGGTGGCACTGGACCGGGCGGCCGGGCAACTGCTCCGCTCCGTCCGGGCCGACCCCGGCCTCGGCCCGGAGGAACTGATCGGCCTGGGCCGGGCCATGCGCGGCTTCACCGCCGCGTCCTCGGAGTTCGTCTCGGTGCCGGTGGCCGACCCGGACCACCGGGTCCCCGGCATCGGCTCGACCGTTCTCTGGGACCAGCCGAAGGCGGAGGCGCTGTTCGAGGCGCTGCGCGAGGACCGGCCGCTGACCGGCGCCGGCGGGCACTCCGGCCGCCACGACGACTCCGGCCGCCCCGGGGGACCGGGCCCGGCCGCGCCCTCGGGGCAACCGGCGGAGGGAACGGCCGGGGAGTCCTCCGGGGAGCTCACCGGGGAGCCGGCCGGCGAGGAGCCGCCGCGACCGCGCGGTGAGACGCCGGGCCCGGGCGGTGAGACGCCGGGCCCGGTGCGGGGCGACGAGGTCGTCTGCCCGTGAAACCCCGCGCCGGCCCGGCCCGGTCCCTTCCGCGACCGCTGCGGCGATCCGCCGTGCCCCGCTCCGTCCCCCGGCACGACCGGGTCAGCCCCCGATGCCCTCGGCGGCGCGCTTCTCCCGCAGCTCCTTGATGGCCCGGCGGCGCGCCAGCCGGTGCGTCCGGCGGATCTGCGCCTCCTGGTAGCGGCGCTTGTCCCGCTCGGTCTCGGGTACCACCTGCGGCACCGGCCGGGGCTTGCCCTCGGCGTCGACCGCCGCGAAGACGAGGTAGGCGCTGCCGACCTGGGTGGCGGGCGTCGACTCGTTCCAGCGCTCCGCCATCACCCGCACACCGACCTCCATCGAGGACCGGCCGGTCCAGTTGACCTGGGCCCGCACATGCACCAGGTCACCGACGCGGACCGGCTCCAGGAAGACCATCTCGTCCATCGAGGCCGTGACGGCCGGACCGCCCGAGTGCCGCCCCGCGACCGCGCCCGCCGCGTCGTCCACCAGCTTCATGATCACGCCGCCGTGCACCGTGCCCAGAAGATTGGTGTCATGTGCGGTCATGATGTGGGACAGGGTGGTACGCGAGGCGCTGGTGGGCTTGCTCGGAACGGTCTGGTGCGCGGAGAGGGCCTGATCGGTCATGTCTTCAACTGTATGCGCCCGATCTTTCCCGGCCTTTCCCGGCCGACCGGGCCCCTTTGTGCATCAGCTCTGCTACAGCATTGTGTGTATCCGCCACCCGCCCTGGGACCGGGCCCCCTCCGGCGTGCAGACTTCCCCCTATGACTGACTGGCCCCAGGGGCGGACCGCGGACGGTGACGGCTACGGACGCGGCGGCGCGATGCCCGGACCGGAGCCGACGCGGCGGATGCCCCACATGCGGCGCGGCGCGCAGCCGGCCGGACCGACACCGCCGCCTCCTCCCGCACCACCGTACGGCCGCGTGCCCGCCCAGCAGTCGCAGGGCTACGACGACCCGTACGCCGGCGGTGACGGGTACAACACCGGCCAGGTCTACGGCGGTGGCGGCGGGCACGGCGGCGACCCGTACGGCCGCCCGGCCCCGGACTGGGGCCGCCGCATCAAGCGCGGTCTGGTGACGCTGGTCCTCGTCGCGCTGGTGGTGAGCGTCGGCACCTACTTCTGGGCCGACTCCAAGCTGCGCCGTGAGGTGGATCTCAGCATCGTCAAGGACCGCCCCGAGGCGGGCGAGGGCACCAACTACCTGATCGTGGGCTCCGACAGCCGCGAGGGTCTCTCCGCCGAGGACCAGAAGCGGCTGCACACCGGCCGGGTCGAGGGCAAGCGCACCGACTCGATGATGATCCTGCACGTCGGCGACAACGGGAACACCATGGTCTCCCTGCCGCGCGACTCGTATGTCACCATCCCCGACTTCACCGGCTCGGAGAGCGGCAAGGACTTCCCCGCCTCCGGCCCCGCCAAGCTCAACGCCTCGTACTCCAAGGACGGCGCGCCGCTGCTGGTCCGCACCGTCGAGTTCAACACCGGGCTGAAGATCGACCACTACGCCGAGATCGGCTTCGGGGGCTTCGCGGAGATCGTGGACGCGGTGGGTGGTGTCGAGATGGACATCCCGCGCGACCTCAAGGAGAAGAACTCCGGCATCGACCTGAAGAAGGGCCGCCAGACGCTCGACGGCGAGCAGGCGCTGGCCTTCGTCCGGCAGCGCTACGGCCTGGCCGGCGGCGACCTGGACCGCACCAAGAACCAGCAGAAGTTCCTCGCGGCCCTGGCCTCCCAGACCGCGAGCCCCTCGACGGTCCTGAACCCCTTCAAGCTCTACCCGGTGATGGGCGCCGGGCTCGACACCCTGATCGTCGACGAGGACATGAGCCTGTTCGACCTGGCCTCGATGTTCTGGGCCATGAAGGACATCACGGGCGGCGGCGGCAAGCAGATGAACATGCCGATCGCGGGCTCGGCCCCCGGCGGCTCCCTCAGGTGGGACATGCCCAAGGTCAAGCAGTTGGTCTCCGAGCTGAAGAACGACGAGCCGGTCACCGTCTCCGAGTAGCGGCTCGCCTTCCGTCCACCACCGTGCCCCGCCCCGGCACCGGCCGTTCTAGCGTGGCCGCCGGGGCGCGGGGCCGGTGGATTCCCGGACGATCAGGTGCGAGGGCAGCACGACCTGGGACGCCGTCTCCGAGCGCCAGGCCGCGTCGCGCATGCCGAGGAGCAGGTCGACGGCGAGCCGGCCGGCCTCGGTGAACGATCCCCCGAGGGTGGTCAGCGGGGGTGAGCAGAAGTCCGCGCCGAAGATGTCGTCGTAGCCCACCACGCTCATGTCCTCCGGAACCCGGACGCGCCGCTCGGCGAGGCGGCGGAGCATACCGATGGCGAGCAGGTCGTTGTGGGCGATGGCCGCGGTGGCCCCGGAGGCCAGGGCGGCGTCGGCCGCCGCGGCGCCGCCGAGCACCGCCGGCGGGAAGGGTCCGAGCCTGGCCGCGGACATGCCGAGCTCCCGGGCGGCGGACTCCACCACCCGCCAGCGCTGCGCGGCCAGCCACGACTGGCGCGGGCCGGCGAGGTAGACGACGGAGGGGTGGCCGAGGGAGCTCAGATGCTCCACGATCTGCCGGGTGCCGTCCTCGTGGTCGATGATCGTGCTGTTCACGCCGTCGACCTGGCGGTTGACCAGGGTCAGCCGGTGGTTGGCCGCCAGATCCCGGATGCGGTCGTCCGGCATCCGGCTCGCGGCGATGACGAAGCCGTCCACCGAGGGGCCGAGCCGCTGGACGTGCCGCACCTCCAGGTCGGGTGACTCCTCGGCGTCCCCCACGATCAGGGTGCATCCCGCCGCGCGCGTCTGCTGTTCCGCGCCCCGGATGATGCCGAAGAAGTGCGGGTTGGTGATGTCGGAGACGCACAGCGCCACCGTGTCGGTGCGGCCGGAGGGCAGCGCCCGCGCCAGAGGGTTCGTGCGGTAGCCGAGCCGTTCGGCCGTCTCCAGGATGTGCTCGCGGGTCGTGGCGCTCACCCGGCCGGGCGTGGAGAGGGCCCGGGAGACCGTCGACGCGGCGACGCCGGCCTCCCGGGCCACGTCGTAGATCGTCGGGTGCCTGTCGCCTTGCCGCCCCACTGCCGCCCCCCGGGTCGTCTGTCGCATCGCGAGGATCCTCCCGTGGATGGCAACTTTTGGCAACCGCTTGCCCCATGGTTGCCACCCCTCTACGTTCTGCGAAACGTCTCAGCCATCTCCCGGGCATCAGCTCCGCGGGTGGCCGCCGCCGCGAACGGAACTGAGGAAGGAAGGCCTGATGAGGGCTATCGTCCTGACACGACCTCGCGAAGTCGAGGTGGTGCGCGACTGGCCGGAACCCGACCTCGGGCCGGGTGAGGTCCTGGTCGCCATGCGGGCCGTGGGACTGTGCGGTTCGGACCTGAGTGTCTACGACGGGCACCGGACGACGCCGCGCCTTCCGTGGGTCATGGGACACGAGGGCGGCGGAGAGATCGTGGCCGTGGGCCCGGACGTCACGGACCGCCGGCCCGGTCAGCGGGTGGTGATCGAGCCGAACTACGGCTGCTTCGACTGCGCGGCCTGCCGGGACGGCTTCACCTCCGCGTGCACGCGGCGGCTCAGCGTGGGGATGAACATTCCCGGGCTGCTCGCGGAACGGGTGGCGGTTCCCGCCCGTTACGCGTGGCCGGTGCCCCCGGCCGTCTCCGACGAGGCGTTCGCGTGTGTCGAGCCACTGACGGTGGCGCGCGCCGCCGTGCGCCGGTCGGGGGTCGGCGCCGGCGACGCGTGCCTCGTCGTCGGCGCGGGATCGCAGGGCCTGTTCGTCTGCCAGTCCCTGCTCGCGGCCGGCGCGCGCGCCCACGTCACCGAGCCGCACGAGGGCAGGGCGGCCCTCGCCGAGCGGCTCGGGGCCCGGCGGATCGCCCCGGAGGACGTGCGGGACTTCCCCGTGGTGTTCGACACGGTCGGCATCCCGGCCGCGTGGGAGACCTCGGTGCGCGCGGTCGCCACGGGTGGCACCATCGTGATGATCGGCATGGGCGCCGAACCGGTGCCCATGTCCACCATGGATCTCACCAAGCGGCACCTCGTGGTCCGCGGCTCGCTCATCTACGACCACCCGCACGACTTCGCCGAGGCGGTCGCCGCCCTGGCCGACGGCCCCCTCGCCGGCGGCGCCCTCGCTCCCACCCGGGTCCTGCACACCGAAGCCACTCCGGCCGGTGCCGTGGGGGCCTTCGCACGGGCGCGCACGGCACCGGGGAAGTCCTGGATCAACCTCACCGGCCGGCAGGGGGTCTGGGATGGCTGAGCACGTCGCCCCGTCCGCCGGGAGGCGGCCCGCGGCACTCCGCATGCTGTCGGCCGCCGAGGCCGTCGCCGGCGGACTGCTGCTCGCTCTGATCTTCGTCCTGGTGCTCACCCAGGCCCTCCAGCGGTATCTGCCGGGCGGCGGCTGGGTCTGGACGGGCGAACTGGCCCGGTACGGCCTGGTGTGGCTGACCTTCGCGATGTGCGGTCATCTGACGGCCCGCGACGGGCACGTCACGCTGAAGCTGATCGACACCGTCGCCCGCGGCAGGCTGCTGCGGCTGGTGGGCATCTTCGCCAACGCCATGGTGGCCGTCGTCTGCCTGAACCTCGCCTACGAGGCGTACGCCCTGGTGACGAGCGACTCGCCGCAGGTGTCCCCCGCCATGGAGATGCCGCTCCGGTGGTTCTACGTCATTCCCCTGGCCGGGCTGGTGCTGACCGCCGTGCGCTCGGTGGTGGCGGTCTTCCTGCCGGAGCCGGAGCCGGACGGCCCACCGGTCCACGCTTCCGGGCCGGAACCGGAGGAGTCCGGCGGGTCCGGGCGAACCAAGGGTGAGGAGCCCCGCGCATGACCATGCTGCTGCTGGCCCTGGCCATCCTCGCGCTTCTCGTGCTGCGCGTGCCCGTGGCCTTCGCCATCCTGGGCCCGTCACTCACCTATCTGGCCCTCAACGGCGCGGCGCCGGGCCTGACCACCCGTCAGGTCACCGGTGCGATCGACAGCTTCCCGCTGCTCGCGGTGCCCCTGTTCATCCTGATCGGGGTGATCGCGAACCACGCCCGCATCGCCGACCGGCTCTTCGCCTTCGCGCTGGCGCTGATCGGACGGGTCAGGGGGAGCCTCGGGTACATCAACATCGGTGTCAGCGTGGGCTTCTCCTGGATGAGCGGGTCCGCGCTCGCCGACGCCGCGGGGCTGGGCAAGGTCGAGGTACCGGCGATGGTCCGCAGGGGCTACCCCAAGCGGTTCGCGGTCGGCATCTCCTCGGCGTCCAGCCTGATCGGCCCGGTCATGCCGCCGAGCATTCCGGCGGTCGTCTACGCCGGTATCGCCGCCGTGTCCACCGGCGCGCTGTTCGCCGCCTCCGTGGTCCCGGCCTTCCTCATGGCCGCCGGGCTGGCCGTCGCGGTCTTCGTCTGGGCCCGGCGCCGGCCGGACCTGCGGGACGAGCCGTTCGCCTGGCGGCGGCTGCGGCGGACCGCGGCCGGGGTGATCGGGCCGCTGGGCGCACCGGTGATCATTCTCGGCGGCATCCTGGGCGGTCTCTTCACCCCCACCGAGGCCGCCGCGGTCGGCGCCGCGTACGTCCTGGCCCTCGGCTTCGCCTACCGCACGGTGCGGTGGCGCGACCTGGGCCCGATCGCCCGCGAGGCCGCGTCGACGACGGCTTCGATCATGCTCGTCATCGGAGCCTCCGGGCTGCTGGGATGGATCCTCGCCCGCGAGCGGGTCCCCCGCATGGTGGCCGAGGCCCTGCGCGGCGTCACCGACGACCCGGTCGTCTTCCTTCTGCTGGTCAACCTGCTGCTGATCTTCCTCGGGGCGATCCTCGAGGGGATCTCCATCCTGGTGATCACGGTGCCGATCCTGCTGCCCGTCGCGACGGAGTTCGGCGTCGATCCGCTGCACTTCGGCGTCATCACGATCATCAATCTGATGATCGGCCTGCTGACACCGCCCATCGGCGCGGTGCTCTACGTCATGAGCCCCGTGACCGGCATGCCGGTGCACGAGGTGTTCCGCGGCACGGCTCCCTTCCTGATCCCGCTGGCCGCGGTGCTCCTGCTGGTGACCTTCGTGCCGTCCGTCGTCATGTTCCTGCCCCGCCTGCTCGGTTTCTAGGGCGGGAACACCCACGCACCATCCGTTTTCCCTTTCGGTTTCAGTGTCGAGTGTCGAGGAGAAGCCATGCCGAACACCACACACCGCACCAGAACGCTGGCGGTCCTGTCCGCCGCGGCCGTGCTGGCCACGGGCTGCACGGCGGTCGGCGGCAGCGGCGACGGCGGCGGCGGCGGGGACACCGTCACGCTGTCCTTCGCCAACAGCTACGCCACCGGCCACCCGCACACCCGGTGCGGCATCCGGGCCGTGGCCGACGACGTCAACGGCCAGGACATCGGCGTCGAGGTGGAGACCTTCCCCAACAGCGAACTGGGAGACGACTCCTCCCGCTTCACCTCCCTGACGGCGGGCGACATCGACATGGACGTCCAGGGCTCGTCGGCCCTCGCCGAGACGTACGCGCCCGTCGGCGTCCTGGACATGGCGTACGCCTTCGACGGGCCCGACCACCTCTTCGAGTTCTTCGACAGCCCCACCGGCGACAAGCTGAAGGAGGACTTCACCGCGGAGACCGGGGCCCGGATCCTCGACGTCTGGTACTTCGGCATGCGGCACTTCTCGGCCAACAAGGCGATCAGGAAGCCTGCGGACCTCGCCGGCCAGCGCATCCGCTTCCCGGACTCCAAGATCTACCTGGAGAACGCGAAGGCGCTCGGGGCCGACGCCACCGCGGTCGCCTTCGAGGAGGTCTATCTGAGCCTCCAGCAGGGCGTGGTCGACGGCCAGGAGAACCCCATCCCGACCATCGCGGAGAAGAGCTTCGACGAGGTGCAGAGCCACGTCAGCCTCTCCGGCCACCAGACCGGCTCCCAGCTGATCGTGATCAACGAGGAGCGCTGGCAGAAGCTCTCCGGCGAACAGCGGAAGGCGCTGCAGAAGGCGGTGTCGGACGCCCGGCCCGAGAACCGCGAGTGCATCGAGAAGGACGAGGCCGGGATCCTCCGCGAGTGGGCGGACGAGGGCTCGGTGACCGTCGTCGACGACGTGGACCGCGACGCGTTCTCCGAGAAGGCCGAGAAGTACTTCACCGGCAGCCTCAGCGGCGAACAGCGCAAGCTCTACGACGCCGTGCGCGCCTCCGCCGGATAGCGCCGGGGGGCGGGGGGGGCGGAGCCACGGCGGGCGGACGTCCCGGAATGGCGCGGAGCGGCACGGAGCAGCACGGAGCAGCACGGAGCGGCAGGAAACCCGGCAAGGAGGCAACGGAAAGTGCAGGTTCGAGTTCTCAACGGCCCCAACCTCGGCAGACTCGGGGTCCGCGAGCCCGGCACATACGGCAGGACCAGCCACGCCCAGCTCGCCGACGACTGCCGGCGGACCGCCGGCGAGCTGGGCCTCACCGTGGAGGTGCGCCAGACCGACGCCGAGCACGAGATGCTCCGCTGGATCCACGAGGCGGCCGACGACGGCGCGGCCGTCGTCCTCAACCCGGCTGCCTGGACGCACACCTCCGTCGCGCTCCGGGACGCCTGCGCGATGCTGACCGCGCCCCTCGTGGAGGTGCATCTCACCAACGTGCACGCCCGGGAGCCGTTCCGGCGCCACTCCCATGTCTCACCGGTCGCCGACGCGGTACTGGCCGGTTTCGGAACCTCCGGCTACGCGCTCGCGCTGCGCTGGCTGGCCACCACCCGGGAGAGGTGAGGAACATGCGCAGGTCCATCGCCACGGTGTGCCTGTCCGGCACGCTGGAGGACAAGCTGGAGGCGGCGGCCGCCGCCGGATTCGACGGCGTGGAGATCTTCGAGAACGACCTCATCGCCTCACCCCGGACCCCCGAACAGGTCCGGCGGCACTGCGAGGAGCTGGGCCTGTCCGTCGACCTGTACCAGCCGTTCCGGGACTTCGAGGCCGTCGGCCCGGAAGTCCTCCGGCGCAACCTGCGGCGCGCCGAGCACAAGTTCGACCTCATGCGGCGGCTGGGAACGGACACCGTGCTCGTCTGCTCCTCCGTCTCGCCGGACGCGGTCGACGACGACGACCTCGCCGCCGAGCAGCTGCACCTCCTCGCCCGGCGTGCGCACGAGCACGGGCTCAGGGTCGCCTACGAGGCGCTCGCCTGGGGGCGTCACGTCAGCACCTGGGAGCACTCGGCCAGGATCGTCGAACGGGCCGGCCACGCTGCGCTGGGCCTGTGCCTGGACAGCTTCCACGTGCTGTCCCGCGGCGGTGACATCGCCGGCATCCGCGACGTCCCCGCCGAGAAGCTGTTCTTCCTGCAACTGGCCGACGCCCCCCGGCTGGACATGAACGTGCTGCAGTGGAGCCGGCACCACCGGCTCTTCCCCGGCCAGGGCGCCTTCGACCTGCCCGCGTTCGTCGAGCACGTCCTGCGCGCCGGCTACACCGGCCCGCTGTCGCTGGAGGTCTTCAACGACGTGTTCCGCCAGTCGGCCCCGGGCCGGGCGGCGGTCGACGCGATGCGCTCGCTGATCGCGCTGGAGGAGCAGCTCGGGCAGCGCCGTACCGCGGTGACGGGCGGCCGGCCCGGCCCGGCCCGCCTGCCGTCCGCTCCGGAGCCGGCCGGATACTCCTTCGTCGAACTCGCGGTCGACGACGACTCCGCGCCGCAGGTCTCCCGGGCGCTGGCTGCCATGGGCTTCGCCCACCTGGGGCAGCACCGCTCGAAGCCGGTCCAGCTGTGGCAGCAGGGCACGGCCCGGGTCCTGCTCAACGGCGGCGCCGGGGAGCGCACCGCGGTCAGCGCACTGGCCGTCGAGACCGCCGACCCGGTGCGCTCGGCGCGGCGCGCCGAGATGCTGCTCGCGCCGGCGCTGTCCCGGACCCGGGGGCCGTCCGAGGCGGATCTGACGGCGGTCGCCGCCCCGGACGGGACATCGGTGTTCTTCTGCCGCACGGGCGCCGGCGACGGCACCAGCTGGCTGTCCGACTTCATCCTCACCGGCACCGGGCACAGCGCGCCGACCGGCCTGGACCGGATCGACCACGTCGCGCTGGCGCAGCCCTTCGACTCCTTCGACGAGGCCACGCTGTTCTACCGCTCGGTGCTCGGTCTCGACCCGCAGGACGACACCGAGTACGCGGCTCCGTACGGGCTGGTGCGCAGCCGCGCCGTCTCCGATCCCGGCCGCCGGGTCCGCATCGTGCTGGACGGGACCGTGCTGCGCCGGGGCGCGTGGGTGCCCGGCGTCCCCGATCCGCAGCACATCGCCTTCGCCACGGACGACATCTTCACCTGCGCGCGCACCATGCGCGAGCGCGGGGCACCGCTGCTGGCCGTCTCGGACAACTACTACCAGGATCTCGACGCCCGGCTCGGCCTCGATCCGGAGCTGCTGGCCGCCATGCGCGCGTGCCGGGTGCTCTACGACCGCGACGGGCGGGGCGAGTTCTTCCACGTGTACACCGAGGTGTTCGGCTCCCGGGTCTTCTTCGAGGCGGTGCAGCGCGTGGGCGGCTACACCGGCCACGGTGCCGTCAACGCCCCGGTGCGCATGGCCGCCCACCGGGCCGCGCGGCAGGGCGGCGGCCGGTCCGCCGGCCCGTGAACGCCGCATGCCCCCCGCTGACCGGCCGGGGGGCATGCGTGCCAGGGGCGGGGCGGCAACGGGGGCCGCGCCCGGGTTACTTGGGCAGGTTGCGGGCCATGACGATGCGCTGGACCTGGTTGGTGCCCTCGTAGATCTGGGTGATCTTGGCGTCGCGCATCATGCGCTCCACCGGGTAGTCCCGGGTGTAGCCGTAGCCGCCGAGGAGCTGGACCGCGTCGGTGGTGACCTCCATGGCGGCGTCCGAGGCGTAGCACTTGGCGGCGGCGCCGAAGAAGGTGAGGTCGGCGTCGACCCGCTCGGACTTGGCGGCGGCCGCGTAGGTGAGCTGGCGGGCGGCCTCGATCTTCATCGCCATGTCGGCCAGCATGAACTGGACGCCCTGGAAGTCGGCGATCGGCTTGCCGAACTGCTTGCGCTCCTGGACGTAGCCCTTGGCGTAGTCGAGGGCGCCCTGGGCGATGCCGAGCGCCTGGGCGGCGATGGTGATGCGGGTGTGGTCGAGGGTCTTCATCGCGGTGGCGAAGCCGGTGCCCTCCTCGCCGATCATGCGGTCGGCGGGGATGCGGACGTTGTCGAAGTAGACCTCGCGGGTCGGGGAGCCCTTGATGCCGAGCTTCCGCTCCGGGGCGCCGAAGGAGACGCCCTCGTCGGACTTCTCGACGACGAAGGCGGAGATGCCCTTGCTGCGCTTCTCCGGGTCGGTGACGGCCATGACCGTGTAGTACTCGCTGACGCCGGCGTTGGTGATCCAGCGCTTCACGCCGTTGAGCACCCAGAAGTCGCCGTCGCGGACGGCGCGGGTCTTCATGCCCGCGGCGTCGGAACCGGCGTCCGGCTCGGAGAGGCAGTACGAGAACATGCCCTGGCCCTTGGCGAGCGGGGTCAGGTACTTCTTCTTCAGCTCCTCGGAGCCGGAGAGCACCACCGGCAGCGAGCCGAGCTTGTTGACCGCGGGGATCAGGGAGGAGGAGGCGCAGACGCGGGCCACCTCCTCGATGACGATGACCGTGGCGAGCGCGTCGGCGCCCGCGCCGCCGAAGGACTCGGGGACGTGGACGGCGTGCAGGTCGTTGGCGGTCAGGGCGTCCAGCGCCTCCTGCGGGAAGCGGCCCTCCTCGTCCACCTCGGCGGCGAAGGGCGCGATCTTCGCCTCGGCGAGCGCACGGACCGAGTCGCGGAGCATGTCGTGCTCCTCGGACGGCCGGTAGAGGTCGAATTCGGTGGACGACAAGGTGCCCTCACTCCCAGCTGCTGCTAACTACCGTTAAGTAACTTGATTCTAGTCGCGCGGGCCCGCCGGGTATAGGTGAGTTTGGCGACAGCGGGACGGCGGGACGTGCGGCGGGTGGACAGCGGGCTCCACGGCGGGCCGATATGCTCGCCGCAGTCCGCTCGCACGCGCATACGGAGTAGCGATGGCACCCAAGATCACTGTGATCGGCACCGGCTACCTCGGCGCCACGCACGCCGCGGCCATGGCCGAACTCGGCTTCGAGGTCCTGGGGCTCGACATCTCCCCCGAGAAGATCGAGATGCTCTCGGCCGGCGACGTCCCCATGTACGAGCCCGGGCTGGAGGAGCTGCTCCGCCGGCACGTCGCGGGCCGCCCCGGATCCAGCGGCCGGCTCCGCTTCACCACCTCCTACGAGGAGGTGGGCGAGTTCGGCGACATCCACTTCGTCTGCGTCAACACCCCGCAGAAGCACGGCGAGTACGCCTGCGACATGAGCTATGTCGACAGCGCGTTCGCCGCACTGGCACCGCATCTGCGCCGGCCCGCGCTCGTCGTCGGCAAGTCCACGGTGCCGGTGGGCAGCGCCGCCCGGCTGGCGGCCCTGCTGGCCGAGCAGGCCCCGGCGGGCGAGGACGCCGAGCTCGCCTGGAACCCGGAGTTCCTGCGCGAGGGCTTCGCCGTCAAGGACACCCTCCACCCGGACCGCATCGTCATCGGCGTCACGAGCGAGCGGGCCGAGAAGCAGCTGCGCGAGGTCTACGCGACCCCGATCGCGGAGGGCTCGCCGCTGGTCGTCACCGACTTCCCGACCGCCGAGCTGGTGAAGGTCGCCGCCAACTCCTTCCTCGCCACCAAGATCTCCTTCATCAACGCCATGGCCGAGGTCTGCGAGGCCGCCGACGGCGATGTGGCCAAGCTCGCCGAGGCCATCGGGCACGACGAACGGATCGGCAGCAAGTTCCTGCGGGCCGGGATCGGCTTCGGCGGCGGCTGCCTGCCCAAGGACATCCGGGCCTTCATGGCCCGCGCGGGCGAGCTGGGCTCCCCGCAGGCGCTGGCCTTCCTCCGCGAGGTCGACTCCGTCAACATGCGCCGCCGCGGTCACATGGTCGAACTGGCCCGCGAGGCCGTGGGCGGCGGCTTCCTCGGGGTGCGGGTCGCCGTGCTCGGCGCCGCCTTCAAACCGGATTCGGACGACGTACGGGACTCCCCCGCGCTCAACGTGGCCGGGCAGATCCACCTCCAGGGCGGCCAGGTCACCGTCTACGACCCGAAGGCCATGGAGAACGCCCGCCGGGTCTTCCCCACCCTCGGGTACGCCCCGAGCGCGCTGGAGGCGGCGCGCGGCGCCGATGTGGTGCTGCACCTGACGGAGTGGCGCGAGTTCCGGGAGCTCGACCCGGTGGCGCTGGGCGAGGTGGTCGCCGAGCGCCGTCTCCTGGACGGGCGGAACGCCCTCGACCCGGACACCTGGCGCGAGGCCGGCTGGACGTACCGGGCCCTGGGGCGGCCGCGCGCCTAGGCGTTCCGTCCGCTGATCCCCGGACGGGCACGGACCCCGGCCGGGGCGCGGCCCGTCAGCGGGCGCTGCCGCCGGCCACCGCGCGCAGGGCGTGGCAGGCGCCCTCCAGATGGGCCCGCATGGTGCGGACCGCCTCGTCGGCGTCCCCGGCGCGCAGGGCGTCCAGGACCGCGGTGTGCTCCGCGATGATGCGCTCGCGTCCCAGGGCGTGCCGCGTCTGCACCATCGACAGATGGACCTCGCCCTGGATGCCCCGGTAGAGCCGGCTGAGCCGGGGGCTGCCGACCGCCTCCACCAGCGACTGGTGGAACCGCAGGTCGCTCTCGACGAAGGCGCTGTGCGGGGCGTCGTCCTCCAGCTGCCCGAGGTCCGCGATGGCGCGCCCGGCGGCGGCCGGCGGCACGGTGCCGCGCTCGACGAGCAGGCGGACGACCGCGGTCTCCAGGGGGGTGCGGACCAGGAAGAGGTCCTCGACATCGGCCCGGGTCAACTGGGGTACGTACGCGGCCTTGTTGGCCTCGCGGTGCAGCAGGCCCTCGTGCACCAGGGCGGTGACGGCGCTGCGGGCGGTGGGCCGGGAGACCGCGTACTCCGCCGCGATCTCCGTCTCGGCGAGAGCGGTGCCGGGCGCGATCCGCCCGTCGAGCACGCGGTCCCGCAGGGACGCGGCGAGCGCCTCGACGACCGAGACGGTGGACAGCCGAAGGGCGGCGTCCGGAGCCATGAACACCTCCGTGAGGAACGGCCCTCATTCTCCCATGAGCCGGTGCGGCGATTGACAGTCACGCCTGATTGACGGACGCGATTCATTGACAGCCATGAGTCATTGTCTGACAATCGCCAGGTCCCCATGGGCCGGAACGGCGTGTGCCGCCGGCATACAGAGAGGCAAGGGCACCTCATGGCTGCCGATCACCGGGTCGTCCCCCCGTTCGCGGGTGTCCTGGGCACGATGGTCCTCACGCGGAGGACCCCCGCCGCCGTCCGCCCGCCGGATACCGCGCGGCCGGCGCCCGTACCGGACCGAAGGGTGGCGCGCTGATGGCCACGGACACCGATCTCGCCCGCGATCTGGCGGCCCTCGTCGGCCCCGGCCACGTCCGGACGGACGCCGGCGCGCTGACCGCCTACGGCCGCGACGCCACCCCGCTCTTCCACGCCCTGCCGCAGGCCGTGGTGCTGCCCGGCAGCACCGAGGAGGTCGCCGCGGTCCTGCGGTACGCCACCGAGCACCGCGTCCCCGTCGTGCCGCGCGGCGCCGGCTCCAACCTCTGCGCCGCCACCGTGCCGCTGACCGGAGGCATCGTGCTCGTCCTCACCCGGCTGAACAAGATCCTGGAGGTCAGCCCCGAGGAGCTGCTGGCCCGGGTGCAGACCGGAGTGAGCACCGCCGCCCTCGCCGACGCGGCCGCGGCACGGGGCCTGCTCTACGCCCCGGACCCGGGAAGCCGCACCGTCTCCACGGTCGGCGGCAACGTGGCCACCTGCGCCGGCGGGCTGCGCGGCCTGAAGTACGGCGTCACCCGCAACTACGTCCTCGGCCTGGAGGCCGTCCTGCCCACCGGCGAGATCATCCGGACCGGCGGCCGGCTGTGGAAGGACGTCGCCGGCTACGACCTGACCCGGCTCCTCACCGGCTCCGAGGGCACCCTCGCGGTGATCACCGAGGCCACCGTGGCGCTGCTGCCCGCCCCCGAGGAGAGCGGCACCGGCGTCGCCTACTTCGACTCCCTCGCCGACGCCTCCCGGGCGGTCGCGGACGTCATCTCCGCCGGGATCGTCCCCGCCACACTGGAATTCCTCGACCGCAAGTGCATCGCGGCGGTCGAGGAGTTCGCCGGACTCGGACTGCGGCAGGACGCGGGCGCGCTGCTGCTCTTCGGCGACGACGGCGCGCCGCCCACCGTGGCCGCCAACCTGGCCCGCATCCAGGAGGTCTGCGCGGACGCCGGGGCGCTGGAGACCACCCTCGCCGAGAACGTCGCCCGCGCCGACGCCCTGCTCGCGGCCCGCCGCTGCTCGCTCCCGGCCCTCTCCCGCCTCGGCTCGCTGACGATCCTGGAGGACGCCACCGTGCCGCGGCACCGGCAGGCCGAGATGGTGGACCGCATCGACGAGATCGCCGCGCGGCACGATCTGCTGATCGCCACCTTCGGCCACGCCGGGGACGGCAATCTCCACCCGACCTGCGTCCTGGACCCGGAGGACACCGAGGGCGCCGACCGCGCGCACCGGGCGTTCGCGGAGATCTTCGCCGCCGCCATCGCCATGGACGGCACCATCACCGGAGAGCACGGCGTGGGCGCGGCCAAGCTGCCGTATCTCGCGGACAAGATCGGCGCCGACCAGATGGCCCTGCTGCGCCGCGTCAAGACGGCCTTCGACCCGGCCGGCATCCTCAACCCCGGAAAGCTGGGCTCGTGAACGACCGTACGAACGGCGAGCACGCCGTACCCCCCGAGCAGCCGGACCCCGGTCACGGTGGAGCGGGCCCCTGCGGCCCCGGCTGCGGTGACGGCTCCCGCGGTGCCGGGGCCGACGCCGCCTCCGGCCACGACCCCGCACCGCCCGCCGCCGTCGCCCCCCGCTCCCCCGGGCCGGGGGGCGGCCCCGGCATCTTCGACAAGAGCCTGCTCGACCGCTGCATCTCCTGCGGTTTCTGCCTGCCCGCCTGCCCCACCTACGCCCTCACCGGCGAGGAGACCTCGTCCCCGCGCGGCCGCATCACCCTGATGCGGGCCCTGGAGACGGGGCAGCTTCCGCCCGACGACCCGACCCTGGCCGAGGAGTCCTCGTTCTGCCTGGGCTGCCGCGCCTGTGAGACCGTCTGCCCGGCCGGGGTGGAGTACGGCTCGCTGCTGGAGCAGTGGCGCGACCACCAGTGGAGCGGCCGCGACCGGCCGTGGATCGCCCGCCTCCTGATGCTCCTGGTGTCGCGCCCCGCGCTGCTGCGGCTCCAGGGGCTGGTACGCCGCCACGCGCGCGGCGCACCCGGGGGCCGGGCGGACCGGCCCGGCCGGCCCGCCGCGGAGCCGGCCACGGAAGCGCCCACGGAACCGGCCACGGCGCCGGATCAGCCGGTCTCGCTGATGCTCGGCTGCGTCGAACGGGGCCTCTACCCGAAGGTCTCCCGCGCCGTCCGCGAGCTGTGCCCCGAGGTCTCCGTCCCCTCCGGGCAGGGCTGCTGCGGCGCGCTCCACGCCCACAACGGCGCTTCCGTCACCGGCGCAGCGATGGCCCGTGCCCTCGGCGACAAGCTGCCCGGCACCGTTCTGACCACCGCCGGCGGCTGCGCCGCCCACCTCGCCCACCATCTGGGCCGGGACCGGGTGCGGGAGCTGAGCGAGTACCTCGGCGAGGCGGGGTACGCGCCCGCCGGACAGGTGACGGTCGACGGCCGCCGGGCCCGGGCCACGCTCCAGGACTCCTGCCATCTGCGCAACGGACTGGGGGTCACCCGCCCGCCCCGCGAGCTCATCGCCGCCGTCGCCGACTACGTCGAACTGCCGGGCGCGGACCGGTGCTGCGGGGCGGCCGGCACCTACGCCATGCTCCGGCCGGAGGACAGCAGGGCCGTCCTGGACCCGAAGCTGGACGACATCGGGCGGCTCGACGTCGACTACGTCGTCACCGTCAACCCGGGCTGTCTCCGCCAGGTCCAGCAGGGGCTGCGGCGCCGCCGCTCCCGGGCCCGGGCGATCCATCTCGCGGAGTTCCTGGCCCTCGCCGGGAGACCCGGCCGCCCCTCGGACGGCCGGCCCGGGACCGGGGAGGGGTGAGAAGACCGGCCCGCCGGTGGCGCACACCCGCGGGTTTCGCCCGGCGCCTTCCGGTCAACCTTGGGGTACCGATCGAACACCGGGAGGCAGTATGGCCATCGCACGCAAGGGCTGGGTCGTCGTCGACTGCCCCGACCCCCTCGCGCTCGCCCGCTTCTACGCCGGGCTGCTGGGCGGCGAGCCGGATGTCGAGCAGGACAACGACCGCTGGGTGCAGCTCATCACCGAGGACGGCTGGAAGCTCGCGTTCCAGCGAGCCGAGGGATTCCGGCCGCCGCGGTGGCCCTCGGCGGAGCACTCGCAGCAGCTCCATCTGGATGTGTACGTCGACGAGATGGAGGAGGCCGAACGGCGGACCCTGGACCTGGGCGCCACGGCCCTGGACACCGACGACCAGGGCGGCAAGCGCGGCTTCCGCGTGTACGCCGATCCGGCCGGCCACCCCTTCTGCCTCATCCAGGCCTCGTTCGCCACCTGACACCACCCGGCACGGGCCGGCACGGGCCGACACCGGCCGGCCCCGGCCCGGGGGTGTTCAGCCGTCCACGCCGTCCCCGCCGTCTCCGCCGTCGAGCTCCCCGATGGTGGCGTTCGACGGGCCGCGCCGGGAGCGGAGGTCGCGGGCGACGTCCTCGGCGGCGCGCAGCGTACGGACGGCGTTCCGCCAGGTGAGCTTCGCCAGGTCGGTCTTCGACCAGCCGCGCCGCAGCAGTTCCGCGATCAGGTTCGGGTAGCCGGCGACGTCCTCCAGGCCGGCCGGGGTGAAGGCGGTGCCGTCGTAGTCGCCGCCGATGCCGATGTGGTCGACGCCGGCCGCCTCGCGCATGTGGTCGAGGTGGTCGGCGACGTCCGCGGCGGTGGCGACCGGCCGCGGATGCCGTTCCTCGTACATCCGCTGCACCCGCATGGCGGCCTCGGTGGTGTCGAGCGGATGCAGGCCGTGGGCCTTCATGTTGAGGTCGGCGGCCTGCGTCCACGCGATGGCCTCGGGCAGGACGAACTTCGGTACGAAGGTGACCATCGCGGTGCCGCCGTTGGCCGGCAGCGCCTCCAGCACGTCGTCGGGGATGTTGCGCGGGTGGTCGCAGACGGCGCGTGCGGAGGAGTGCGAGAAGAGGACGGGCGCCTCGGTGACGCGCAGCGCGTCGCGCATCGTGCCGGTGGAGACATGGGAGAGGTCCACCAGCATCCCGCAGCGGTTCATCTCCCGGACGACCTCCTCGCCGAAGCGGCTCAGTCCGCCGATCCGCTTCTCGTCGGTGGCCGAGTCGGCCCAGGCGATGTTGTCGTTGTGGGTGAGCGTCATATAGCGCACGCCCAGGGCGTGCAGGGAACGGAGCGTTCCCAGGGAGCAGTTGATGCTGTGGCCGCCCTCGGCGCCCATGAGGGACGCGATCCGGCCCCCGGCGCGGGCGGCCTCCATGTCGTCGGCGGTCAGGGCGCGGCGGAGGTCGCCGGGGTGGCGGTCGATGAGCCGGCCGACCACGTCGATCTGTTCGAGGGTGGCGCTGACCGCGCGGTCGCCGTCGTAGTCGGAGCGGACGTAGACCGACCAGAACTGCGCGCCGACGCCGCCCGCCCGCAGCCGGGCGAGGTCGGTGTGCAGATGCTCGCTCTGGTCGGCGGCGATGTCGCGGCGGTCCAGGTCGTAGAAGACCTGTTCGCGCAGGGCCCAGGGGAGGTCGTTGTGGCCGTCGGCGACGGGGTGCTCCGCGAGGAGCGCGCGGGCTTCGGCGAGGTGGCGGTCAGGGGCCTGGTCATGATCGGTCATGACCCCATCCTTGCCCGCCGCCCCGGGCCGCGCATCAGCCTCCGAAGCCGAATCCGCCCGCGCCTCCGGTCCTGGCCCGCAGCCGCTTGCCCTTCTCGGTGGCCTGCTCCCTGAGCTTCTGCTGGAACTCCCGCATCCGCTCCAGCAGTTCCGGGTCGTGGGCGGCGAGCATCCGTACGGCCAGCAGGCCCGCGTTGCGGGCGCCGGCCACGGAGACGGTGGCGACGGGGACCCCGGCCGGCATCTGCACGATGGAGAGCAGGCTGTCCATGCCGTCGAGGTGCTTCAGCGGGACGGGGACGCCGATGACCGGGAGCGGGGTGACGGAGGCGAGCATCCCGGGGAGGTGGGCGGCTCCGCCCGCGCCCGCGATGATCACTTTGAGGCCCCGGTCCGCGGCCCGCTCGCCGTACGCGATCATCTCGTGCGGCATCCGGTGGGCGGAGACGACGTCGGCCTCGTGGGCGATCCCGAACTCGGCGAGGGCCTCGGCGGCGGCCTCCATCACCGGCCAGTCGGAGTCGGAGCCCATCACGATGCCGACGGCGGGGGCGGTGGCGCTCATTCGGTGATCGTCCCTCGGAGGTAGCCGGCGGCGTGCCGGGCGCGGTCGAGCACCTCGGCCAGGTCGTCGCCGTACGTGGTGACGTGGCCGACCTTGCGGCCGGGCTTCACGTCCTTGCCGTACATGTGGATCTTGAGCTGCGGGTCCCGGGCCATGCAGTGCAGATACGCGGAGTACATGTCGGGGTAGTCGCCTCCGAGGACGTTGACCATGACCGTCCACGGTGCGCGGGGCCGCGGGTCGCCCAGCGGCAGGTCGAGCACCGCGCGGAGATGGTTGGCGAACTGCGAGGTGACCGCGCCGTCCTGGGTCCAGTGGCCGGAGTTGTGCGGCCGCATGGCGAGCTCGTTGACCAGCAGCCGGCCGTCCCGGGTCTCGAACAGCTCGACGGCGAGATGGCCGGTGACGTCCAGCTGCTCGGCGATGGTCAGCGCCATCCCCTGGGCCTCGGCGGACAGCTCCCCGGAGAGTCCGGGCGCGGGCGCGATCACGGTGTCGCAGACCCCGTTCACCTGCCACGACTCGACGACGGGATAGGCGACGGCCTGGCCGTGCGGGGAGCGGACCACGTTGGCCGCGAGCTCCCGGGCGAAGTCCACCTTCTCCTCGGCGAGCACCGGGACGCCCGCCTTGAACGGGTCGGCGGCCCCGGCCTCGTCCCGGACCACCCACACGCCCTTGCCGTCATAGCCGCCGCGGACGGTCTTGAGGACCACCGGGAAGCCGTCGCCCTCGGCGGCGAAGCGGCCGACGTCGGCGGGATCGGTGACGATCCGGTGGCGCGGGCAGGCGATCCCGATCCGGTCCAGCGCGGCCCGCATCACGCCCTTGTCCTGGGCGTGGACCAGGGCCTCGGGCCCGGGGCGCACGGGGATGCCGTCCGCTTCCAGCGCCCGCAGGTGTTCGGTCGGGACGTGTTCGTGGTCGAAGGTGATCACGTCACAGCCCTGTGCGAAAGCACGAAGGGTGCCGAGATCGCGGTAATCGCCCACGACCACATCGCTCACGACCTGGGCCGCGGAGTCCTGCGGGGTGTCGCTGAGCAGCTTGAACCTGATGCCGAGGGGGATGCCCGCCTCATGGGTCATACGGGCGAGCTGTCCGCCGCCGACCATGCCGACTACCGGGAATGTCACATGAACCAGGGTATCCGGCCGCCGCGGCGTTCCCGCCGCCCGGTCTCTCGGAGGATCCTCCAGCCCGGCCGCGCCCGGGGCCGGGCCTGCGGGGCCGGATCCGCGCGCGGGATGCGGGAGCGCGTGGTTAGCATGTGGTGGCCCGGCCGCCGGCGAGCCCACCGCGACCCGGTCCGCGGCCGGTACGACCGCCCCACGGACACACCACGGACACACCACGGACGCCCCCAGGCCGGCGCAGACGCTCCCAGGCCGCCGAACGACGGAGTCAGACCATTCCCATGACCGGAAGGCCGACACTGCGCAGCCGCGTGCGGCGCGTGAGCCGGGAAGCGGCCAAGTTCGGGACCGTCGGAGCCGTCGGCACCCTCGTCAACTTCCTGGTCTTCAACCTCTGCGTGCACGGCTTCGGACTGGCCGTCGTCCGCTCCGGGGTCATCGCCACCGTCGCCGCCATCGGCACCAACTACCTCGGCAACCGGCACTGGACGTACCGCGCCAGCGACAAGGACGGGCAGAGCCGGGAGCTGGGCCGCTTCGTGTTCTTCAGCGGCATCGGACTGGTGATCGAGAACGGCATCCTGGCCCTCTCCCACTACGGGCTCGGCTACACCTCGACCCTCGCGGACAACATCGCGAAGAACATCGTCGGGGTCGGCATCGCCTCCGTCTTCCGCTTCTGGGCGTACCGGACCTGGGTGTTCCGGAGGCGGCCCGTACGGGAGCCCGTCGCGGCAGGGTCCTTCCCGGCGGAGCAGACGCCGTCCCCGGGGGAACCGCCGTCCGGCGGCTGAGGCTTCTCCCCGTGCCCCGTCCGCTTCGCGGCTCAGACCCCTCCCTACGTCCCGTCCGCTTCGCGGCTCAGACCCCTTCCTACGTCCCGTCCGCTTCGCGGCTCAGACCCCTTCCTACGTCCCGTCCGCTTCGCGGCTCAGACCCCTTCCTACGTCCCGTCCGCTTCGCGGCTCAGGAACAACGCGAACACCGGCGGCCGCTGCTGCAGCAGTTCCAGCCGGCCGCCGTCCGCCTCCGCCAGGTCGCGGGCGACGGCCAGGCCGATGCCCGTGGAGTTGCGGCCGCTGACCGTCCGCTCGAAGACCCTGGCCCCGAGGGCCGGGGAGACGCCCGGTCCCTCGTCCGCGACCTCGACGACGACCTGATTGCCGGTGACCCGGGTGCGCAGGGCGACCGTTCCCGCCCCGTGCATCAGGGAGTTCTCCACCAGGGTGGCGAGGACCTGGGAGACCGCGCCGGGGGTGCCGACCGCCCGCAGCCCCTTCTTGCCCGAGCAGACCACCGCCCGTCCCGCGCTGCGGTAGGCCGGGCGCCACTCCTCCACTTGCTGTTTGACCACCTCGTCCAGATCGAACGAGACGGCCGACCCGGTGCGCGGGTCACGGGAGTTGGTGAGCAGCCGCTGCACGACGTCGGTCAGCCGCTCCACCTGCCCCAGCGCTATCGCCGCCTCCTCCTTGACCGTCTCGGGGTCGTCGGTGCCCGAGATCTCCTCCAGCCGCATGGAGAGCGCGGTCAGCGGCGTGCGGAGCTGGTGCGAGGCGTCGGCCGCCAGGCGCCGCTCCGCGGTGAGCATCCGGCCGATGCGCTCGGCGCTGGCGTCGAGGACGTCCGCGACCCGGTCGAGCTCCGGCACCCCGTAGCGCCGGTGGCGCGGCCGGGGGTCGCCGGAACCGAGCCGTTCGGCGGTGTCGGCGAGGTCGGTGAGCGGGGCCGTCAGCCGGCGGGCCTGCCACAGGGCCAGCAGCAGGGCCGCCAGGACGGCGAGCAGGGAGACGCCGAGGATGATCAGCACGGCGCGGCCGATCTGGTCCCCGACCACCGCGGCCGACTCCCGTACGGTGATCCGCTCGCCCATGTCGCCGGTGACCTCGGCCTCGATGACCTCGCCGGCCGGCCGCTCACCGATCTCCAGGTCGGGGGCGCCGTCCAGCTCGACCCGGGCGTAGCGCCCGGCGGCCACCTGCTCGCGCAGGATCTCGGGGCCGACCCGGTCACCGCCGGCCAGCCGCCCGTCCACCACGCTCATCAGCCGGACGGCGTCGGACTCCACGCTCTCCCGCGCGGCCTCCTTGATGGTGCGGGCCTCGACGAGGACGAGCGAGATCCCGAAGACGGCGATGACGACGAGGACCACGGCGAGCGTGGAGTTGATCAGACGACGGCGCACGGTGCACTCCGGGGCGGGCAGGGGTCTCGCACGGTCCCGGGGACGGCCGCGCGGCCCCGGTCAGCTCTTCTCGAAACGGAATCCGACGCCGCGGACGGTCGCGATGTAGCGGGGGTTGGCGGCGTCGTCCCCCAGCTTCTTGCGGAGCCAGGAGATGTGCATGTCCAGGGTCTTGGTGGAGGACCACCAGGTGGTGTCCCAGACCTCGCGCATCAGCTGGTCGCGGGTGACGACCCGGCCGGCGTCCCGTACCAGCACCCGCAGCAGGTCGAACTCCTTGGCGGTGAGCTGGAGTTCCTCCTCGCCCATCCAGGCGCGGTGCGACTCGACGTCGATCCGGACGCCGTGGGTGGCCGGCGGATGGTGGGGGGCCTCGGCCACGCCGCGGCGCAGCAGGGCCCGCACCCGGGCGAGGAGCTCGGCCAGCCGGAAGGGCTTGGTGACGTAGTCGTCGGCGCCCGCGTCGAGGCCGACCACGGTGTCCACCTCGTCGGCGCGCGCGGTGAGCACCAGGATCGGGAAGGTGTGGCCGTCGGTGCGGAGACGGCGGGCCACCTCGAGCCCGTCCATGCCCGGCAGGCCCAGGTCGAGGACGAGGAGGTCGACGGCGTCCCGCAGCCCGGCGTCGAGCGCGGCGGGCCCGTCCTCCCGCACCTCGACCTCGTATCCCTCGCGGCGCAGGGCGCGCGCGAGCGGCTCCGAGATGGACGCGTCATCCTCGGCGAGCAGTACACGGGTCATGGACTGATGGTAGTCCGCGGTTCCGGGAGGCCGGGGCGGTCCGGGGAGACCGCGCGACCGGGACCGGCGGGCCCCGCTGTGCCGGGGAACACAGCGATGCCTCCGCCCTTTGTGTGCTAAGTTGGCGGAGTTGCAGTTGTGGTACCCAAGAACGTGCGCGCCTGGGAAATTGTGATCCCGGGCGCTCTTTGTTTTGCCGGAAGCATTTCCGGACTGGGGCGAACATCTCAGCGACTCGGAGCGGCGCAGTGCCGTTCCGCACGTCCCCCCATGAAGGAGAGCATTATGGCTACCGGCACCGTGAAGTGGTTCAACTCGGAGAAGGGCTTCGGCTTCCTGGAGCAGGACGGCGGCGGCCCCGACGTCTTCGCCCACTACTCCAACATCAACGCCCAGGGGTTCCGTGAGCTCCTCGAGGGCCAGAAGGTCGAGTTCGACGTCACGCAGGGCCCCAAGGGCCCGCAGGCGGAGAACATCCGCGCTCTCTGATGCGCTGAGGACCACCGCGTAACTCACGGCAGGGGCCCGCACTACCGGTGCGGGCCCCTTCCCGTGCCCCACCGAGCTCCCTGCCGCGGGGGCCGCGCCGTCCGGCGCCGCCCGTTCCGTACGCCGTCGAGCTCACCCGCAGCAGGAAGGCTCCTTATGCCCCGCCCCACCACCAGCGGCTCCACCGCCTCCGGCAACGGTTCCGGCGACGGCTCCGGCCGCCGCGGCCCGCGCTCCCGCGGCCGCAGGCCGGCGAACGCCCCCGGGAACGGCGCGCGGAACGGCGCCCGGAAGACGACCGCCCCGGCCGTCACCACCGAGCCCGCGGCCCCCGCTTCCCCCGGCACTCCCCCGCGGCCGCCCGCCGCGACCTTCGCGGAGCTGCCGCTGAACCCGGCGCTGCTCACCGCGCTGACGGAGAACGGCGTCACCGACCCGTTCCCCATCCAGTCCGCGACGCTGCCCGACTCGCTCGCCGGCCGGGACGTCCTCGGCCGCGGCCGGACCGGCTCCGGCAAGACGCTCGCCTTCGGCCTGGCGATGCTCAGCCGCACCGCCGGCCGCCGGGCCGAGGGCAAGCGGCCCCTGGCGCTCGTCCTCGTCCCCACCCGGGAACTGGCGACCCAGGTCACCGAGGCCCTCACCCCCTACGCGACGGCGCTGCGGCTGCGTATCGCCACCGTCGTCGGCGGCATGTCGATCAACCGGCAGGTCGAGGCGTTGCGCAAGGGGCCCGAGGTGCTCGTCGCCACACCCGGGCGGCTCGCCGATCTGATCGACCGCCGCTCGTGCTCGCTCGGCGATGTCGCCGTGACCGTGCTCGACGAGGCCGACCAGATGACCGATATGGGCTTCCTGCCGCAGGTCACCCGGCTCATGGAGCAGGTGGCGCCGGACGGGCAGCGGATGCTGTTCTCGGCGACCCTGGACCGCAACGTCGACAAACTGGTGCGCCGCTTCCTGGTCGATCCGGTGACCCACTCCGTGGACCCGTCCGCGGCCACCGTCACGGCCATGGAGCACCACGTCCTGCACGTCCAGGACACGGACAAGAAGGCCACGGTGGCGGAGATCGCCGCACGCGAGGGCCGCACGATCATGTTCGTGCACACCAAGCGCGGCGCCGACCGGCTCACCAAGCAGCTGCTGGCCGCCGGGGTCCGGGCCGTGGCACTGCACGGCGGCAAGTCGCAGCCGCAGCGCACCCGGACGCTGGAGCAGTTCCGGACCGGCGAGGCCACCACGCTGATCGCCACGAACGTCGCCGCGCGCGGCATCCACATCGACGGCCTCGACCTCGTGGTCAACGTCGATCCGCCGACCGAGGCGAAGGACTATCTGCACCGCGGCGGCCGCACGGCACGGGCCGGCGAGGCGGGCACCGTCGTCACCCTGGTCACCCCCGACCAGCGGCGGGACATGAGCAAACTGATGGCGGAGGCCCGGATCTCCCCCGGCACGGCGCGGGTGCGGCCCGGCGACCCGGAGCTGGTGCGGATCACCGGAGCGCGCCCGCCGTCCGGCCGGGCCATCGTCATCCAGGCACCCGCCCAGCCGGCGGCCCCGGCGCGCAAGCGCGGGCCGCGTTCCGGCGGCTCCGGCCGGGCCGGCGGAGCGGGCGGAGAGGGCGGCACCGGTGGCGCCCCGCACCGCACCCGCAGCGGTGAGGGCCGGAGCCGGCGACGGCACTCCGGCCGCGGCGGTGCGGGCGGTTCGGCGCGGCCGGTCGCCTGAGCCCGGACCGCACTCACGGCACCCGGGCTCCCCGCCCGGAGGCCGGGAGACGAGGACGCGAAGAGAGGCCCGGTCCCCTGGAAGCCAAGACCAGGGGACCGGGCCTCGCTCTGCGTACGGGAACTCCGCGGGCGGGGTCTCCGCGGACGGGAGACAAGGGTGACGGCGGCCGCCCCGCACGGGGACGGAGGGGGCCGGGCAGCGGCCACGGGACCCCCGGAGCGCCCGGAGGGGCGCGGAGACCGTCGAACACTCCGCCCGCGTGATACGGGACGGAGCCCGCGCCCGGCAGATGCCCGGGCGGAACCCCCTGACCGCGGGGGGCGCGGCGCGCGGACCCGGCGGCTTACGGTGGGCCGGGGGGCGGGGAGCGGCCCGCCTCACTCCGGAGTGGTCAGCTCCGCCCAGACGGTCTTGCCCGCGCCGTCGGCGCTCCGTACGACTCCCCAGTGCTTGCAGAGCCGCTGGACGATGAACATGCCGTGCCCGCCGGGACGGCCCGCGCGGTGCGGGGTGCGGGGCTCGGGAGAGCCCTCGCCGTGGTCGTCGATCTCCAGCCGGAGGACGTTGCCCGCGCTGCCGAGCCGGAGTTCCTCCGGGCCCTCGGCGTGCAGGCAGGCGTTGGTCACGAGCTCCGAGACGACCAGCAGGACATCCTCGGCGGCCGCCCGCTGCTCGGGAGACCCGGCCGGCAGCCAGCCCCAGTCGTGGAGGGCCTGGCGTGTGAAGTCACGCGCCGTCGGAACGATGCCGCTGGCACCTTCCAGGCGCAGCGTGCGGACCTGTCCGAAGCCGGATAGGGGGGTGGAGGCCGCATCGCCCGGATCCGGGCCGCGATCGCCCGGCGAATACGGGCGAGTGGTGCTCATCAGCGCTTCACCTCACCGGTTCGCCGATAGACAGGTTACGGATACCCGACGTATTCATCAGATTCAGCTGTCTCCTGCCCGACCTCTCCTGGGGAACACCCACATATTCGAGATATTCGAGTCGCGTGGTGTGACGCGCGTAACATTTCATCTGCGGAGTGGCCGGTGGTAGAAGGGACGGCTCAGTCGGTGGGTGAGTCGGCGAGCGCCTCCTCCACGGTGTCGTGCACGGTGAAGACGGCCTCCGCACCCGTGATCTCGAACACCCTCGCCACGACCGGGAGCATTCCGGCCAGATGCACGGAGCCTCCGGCCTCCTCCGCCCTGAGCCGCGCACCGAGCAGGACGTTCAGCCCCGTCGAGTCGCAGAACTCCAGCTGGGAGCAGTCGACCACCAGGCGCACCCGCCCCTGGTCGACGCATTCGTCCAGCGGCTCCCGCAGCACTTCGGCGGTGTGGTGATCGAGCTCACCCGCCGGCGTCACGACAGCAGTGGGGCCGTGGTGGCGAACCTCGACATGCAGCCGGCCCTTACTGGTACTGCCGACCATCCCGCGGTCCATGCGCACCCCTTCCGGTTAATGGCGACGGCAGAGCGAAGACTACGCCTTCGATACATCGACTGGTAGTCGAACTTCCCCACGAAAAGCCCAAATACGGACAATATGTCCTTGCTTTGGTCCCATGGAAGCGGGTAGGGCTAGAAGAGTCAGGTAGGCCCACGGTCGGCTCGGAGGCGCCGCACACCGCAGGAAGAGATCGGCTTCGGCAGCCGTATGCCGAGAAATGACGGAGGAACCATGTCACCCCAGCTCGACGAAGCGCACACCGAGTACGAGTCCCCGGCGTACGGCTCCGTGTACGAGACCCCCGGGATCGCGGCGTTCGTGACGTCGGCGGTGACCGGCGCGGTCACCGGCGCGGTGACCGGCGCGGAGTCCCTCCCCTCCGCCGCTCCGTCCGTCCCCGCCGCCCTGTCGGGGATCCCGGGAGAGTCCGGATTCCCCGCGCTCCCGTCCTCGTCGTACGAGACGCTGGGGCCGCTGGACGCGCGCACCCTGTCGAAGACGCTCTTCGCGCGGCTGGAGGGACTGGAGGAGGGCACCCACGAGCACGCGTACGTACGGAACACCCTCGTCGAGCTCAATCTGGCCCTCGTGAAGTTCGCCGCCGGGCGGTTCCGCACCCGCAGCGAGCCGATGGAGGACATCGTCCAGGTCGGCACCATCGGCCTGATCAAGGCGATCGACCGGTTCGAGCTCAGCCGCGGTGTGGAGTTCCCCACGTTCGCGATGCCGACGATCATCGGCGAGATCAAGCGCTTCTTCCGGGACACCAGCTGGTCCGTGCGGGTGCCGAGACGGCTGCAGGAGCTGCGGCTGGACCTGGCCAAGGCGGGCGACGAGCTGGCGCAGCAGCTCGACCGGGCCCCCACGGTGGGCGAGCTCGCCGAGCGGCTGGACATCAGCAACGACGAAGTCGTCGAGGGCATGGCCGCGAGCAACGCGTACACCGCCAGCTCGCTGGACGCCCAGCCCGAGGAGGACGACACCGAGGGCACCCTGGCCGATCGCATCGGCTACGAGGACCACGGCATCGAGGGCATCGAGTACATCGAGTCGCTCAAGCCGCTGATCGCCGAGCTCCCGGCGCGCGACCGGCAGATCCTCTCCCTGCGCTTCACGGCCAATATGACGCAGTCCGAGATCGGCGAGGAGCTGGGCATCTCGCAGATGCACGTCTCCCGGCTGCTCTCCCGCACCCTGGGCCGGCTCCGCAAGGGACTGATGATCGAGGAGTGATCCGGCCGCGCGCGGGCACTCCGGCCGCGCGGTCCTCATCGTGAAGGGCTCGCCCCGTCCGGGGCCGGGCCCTTCGGCATGCCCGGGGCACCGCCCGGACGGCACGGCCCGGGTCAGCGGGGCACGGTTCAGCTGCTCACGGAGTCCGCGGTTCACGGCTTCAGGGGTCCACACCGTCGGCGGTCACGGATCAGTGGACGCGCTCCCCGCGCCGCCAGACCGCGGAGACCAGCGGAACGCCCGGCCGGTAGGCAAGATGCACCGGCGACGGCGCGTCCAGCAGCACCAGATCGCCCCGCGCGCCCGGGGTGATCCGGCCGGTGTCGGTGCGGCGCAGCGCCGCGGCGCCGCCGGCCGTCGCCGCCCACAGCGCCTCGTCCGGGGTCATCCCCATGTCCCGTACGGCCAGGGCGATGCAGAACGGCATCGAACTGGTGAAGGAGGAGCCGGGGTTGCAGTCCGTGGAGAGCGCGACGGTGACACCCGCGTCCAGCAGCCGGCGCGCGTCCGGCCAGGCGGCGCGGGTGGAGAACTCCGCGCCGGGCAGCAGGGTCGCCACCGTCTCCCCCTGCGCGAGGGCGTCGACGTCCTCGTCGGTGAGGTGGGTGCAGTGGTCGGCGGAGGCGGCCCCCAGTTCGACGGCGAGGCGCACCCCGGGGCCGTACGAGAGCTGGTTGGCGTGGACGCGCGGGACGAGGCCGCGGGCGGCCCCGGCGGTGAGAATCGCGCGGGCCTGGTCGCCGTCGAAGGCACCCCGTTCGCAGAAGACGTCGATCCAGCGGGCGTGCGGCGCGCAGGCGTCGAGCATCGGCCCGGTGACGAGGCCGACGTAACCGGCGGGATCGTCCGCGTACTCCGGGGGCACGATGTGCGCGCCGAGGAAGGTGACCTCGTCGGTGTGGGCGGCGGCGATCCGCAGGGCGCGGGCCTCCTGGCCGGTGGTCAGCCCGTAGCCGGACTTGGTCTCGATGACGGTGGTGCCCTGGCGGAGGGCTTCGGCGACGTAGCGGGCGACGTTGGCGTGCAGGCGTTCGTCGGTCGCGGCACGGGTGGCGGCGACGGTGGTGCGGATGCCTCCGGCGGCGTAGGGGCGGCCGGACATGCGGGCGTTGAACTCCTCGGTGCGGTCTCCGTCGAACACCAGATGGGAGTGGGAGTCGACGAAGCCGGGGACGGCGGCGCGGCCCGCGGCGTCCACGCGGGTGTCCGCGGCCGGTACCCGGCGGGACGGCCCGGCCCAGGCGACGCGTTCGCCGTCGAGGACGACGGCGGCGTCCCGCAGCAGTCCGAGCGGGCCCTCGCCGAGGGCGGGGTCGTTGGTGACGAGCACGGCGATACCGGTGACGGCGGTACTCGTCGCACCGGCACCGGCACCGGCACCGGCACTGGCCGCCGCGGCCGGGCCGTTCCGGGCGGCGGGCGGCGCCGGGTCACCCGGGCCCGCGGCCCCCGTCCCGGCGCCCAGCGGCCGTCGCCGTCCCGGCGATCCGCCCGGTCCGGCGGTTCCGCTTCCGGTCTCCGTCCCGCTCATGCTCTCTCTCCTCTGTCCGTGCGCCGCGGGGCTGATGCCGCGTCATGCGAAGAAACCGCCGGGGTGGCGCCGGTGGCCGACGCGGCCGGGCGGCCCGGTACCGCCGCTCGCCGGAACGGCCGTCACCCGCCGTCCGCGTCCAGCAGCGCGGCGACGGACTCCGCCAGGGCCCGCGGTACGTCGTCCACGAGCAGATGGGCGCCGTCCCGGACGATCTCACGGCCGCCGACCACGGTGTGCCGGACGTCCGCGGCCGTCGCGGCGAAGACCGCCGCCTCCGCGGCCAGCCGCGGCGGCGGGCCGGCCGTGCGGACGGTGTCCAGGGCGACGGTGGTGAGATCGGCGAACGCTCCCGGTGCGATGCGGCCCGCCTCGGGCCAGCCGAGTGCGGCGTGGCCGTCGGCGCCGGCGGCGCGCAGCAGTTGCGCGGCCGTCCAGTGGCCGCGGGTGCGCGAGCTGAGGCGTTCGTCGAGCTCCATCGCCCGGGCCTCTTCCAGCAGGTCGATGACCGCGTGGCTGTCGCTGCCGAGGGAGAGCCGGCTGCCCGCGTCCCGCAGCCGTACCGCCGGGCCGATGCCGTCGGCCAGATCGCGCTCCGTGGTGGGGCACATGCACACACCTGTGCGGCTGCCGCCGAGCAGGCCGATGTCGCCGGCGGTGAGATGGGTGGCGTGGACGGCGGTGGTGTCCGGGCCGAGGACTCCGTGGTCGGCGAGGAGCCGGGCGGGGGTGCAGCCGTGGGCGCGGCGGCAGGCGTCGTTCTCGGCCGTCTGTTCGGAGAGATGGACGTGGAGCGGCGCCCCGCGCTCCCGGGCCCAGGCGGCCACCACGGGCAGCCCCGCCGCCGGGACGGCGCGTACGGAGTGCACCGCGGCCCCGATCCGCGCGTGGCCCGCGGGCTTCAGAGCCGCGGCGCGCTCCGCCCACGCCTCCGCCGTGCCGTCGCCGAAGCGCAGCTGGGGCCCTTCGAGAGGCCTCCCGGTGCGGCCGGCGCCACCGGTGCCCTCGGGGAAGCCCGCGGCCAGATAGGCGGTGTCGAGGAGGGTGAGGCGGATGCCCGCCTCGGCCGCGGCGGCGATCAGGGCCTCGCCCATGACGTTGGGCTCGGCGTAGCGGGTGCCGCCGGGGGCGTGGTGGAGATAGTGGAACTCCCCGGCGCAGGTGATGCCGGCCAGGGCCATCTCGGCGTATACGGCGCGGGCGAGGGCGTGGTAGCCGTCCGGCGTGAGACGGGCGGCGGCCCGGTACATGACGTCGCGCCAGGCCCAGAAGGAGCGCGGCGCCCCGCCCTCCCCGGAGCCGCCCCCGGTGCCGTGGCCGGTGCCGTGGCCGGTCTGGGCGCGGCCGCGCAGGGCCCGGTGGAAGGCGTGCGAGTGGGCGTTGGCCAGGCCGGGGAGGGTCAGGCCGCGCAGGACGACGGCGCCGGGCGGCGGCTGCGGAGTACCGGTGGTGCCGTTGCCGTTGCTGCTGCTTCCGGTGGTTCCGGTGGTGCCGACCCCGGCGATGCGGCCGTCCGCGCCGGCCGTGATGGTGACGCCCGCCGCCACGGTGCCGTCGAGCCAGGCGTACTCCGCCCAGTAGGTCAGGGGCACGCCAGTCCTTCCAGTACGTCGGCGAGCGCGGTGACTCCGGCGAGGCAGTCGTCCTCGACCGCCGTCTCGGCCGGCGAGTGGGAGACGCCGGTGGGGTTCCGTACGAACAGCATGGCGGCCGGGACCTCGGCGGACAGGATGCCCGCGTCGTGTCCCGCGCCGGTGGGCAGCACGCGGGCGCCGCCGAGGAGCGCCGTGATCCGGTCGCGCAGCGCGTGTTCGAACTCGACGACGGGCGTGAACGATTCACGGGTGACGCCGACCGTCACGCCGTCCCGCTCCCCGCGCTCCTCGGCCGCGCGTTCGATCGCGGTGACGACGGCGGCGAGGGTCTCCTCGTCGGCGGCACGGGAGTCGAGCCAGCCGCGCACCAGGGAGGCGATGGCGTTGACGCCGTTCGGTTCGACGGCGGTCTTGCCGAAGGTGGCCAGCGCCCCGGCGCGCGCGGCCTGTTCGCGGGCGGCGAGGACCGTGTGCGCGAAGGTGAGCATCGGGTCGCGCCGGTCGGCGAGGAGCGTGGTGCCCGCGTGGTTGGCCTCGCCGCGGAAGTCGAAGCGCCAGCGGCCGTGCGGCCAGATGGCGGAGGCCACGCCCACGGCGTCGCCGGTGCGGGCCAGGGTGCGGCCCTGTTCGATGTGGAGTTCCACGAACGCGCCGATACGGGACAGGCGTTCGGGGTCCGGGCCGATGCCTTCCGGATCGTGGCCGGCCCGTTCCATGGCCCGGGCCAGGGTGGTGCCGTCGGCATCGCGGAGTTCGCGGGCCGCCGAGGGGGTGAGCCCGCCGGTGGCGAGGCGGGAACCGGCGCAGGCCAGGCCGAAGCGGGCGCCCTCCTCGTCGGCGAAGTTGGCGACCGCGAGCGGCCTGGCGGGGCGGGCGCCGCGGGCGAGGAGTTCGTCCAGGGCGGCGAAGGCGGAGACGATGCCGAGCGGCCCGTCGAACGCCCCGCCGTCCGGCACGGAGTCCAGGTGGGAGCCGGTGACCACGGCGCTCCCCGGCCCGGTGCCGGCGGGCGGGGCGGCGCCGAGCCAGGCCCACTGGTTGCCGTTGCGGTCGGTCTCGCAGACGAGCCCCCGGGCGCGTGCCTGGCCGGCGAACCAGGCGCGGCAGTCCGCGTCGGCTTCCGTCCAGGCGTAACGGCGGTAGCCGCCGGTGCCGGAGTGGCGGCCGACGGGCGCGAGGTCCCGCCACATCTCCCGGAAGGACGCGCCGCGGGTCCAGCGGGCGGTGCCGGTGGCGGCGGTCATCGCTGCTCCCCACCCTCCCGCATCGGGATGCGGACGCCGCGCTCCGCGGCGACCTCCTCCGCGCGCTCGTACCCCGCGTCGACGTGGCGGATGACGCCCGTGCCGGGGTCGTTGGTGAGCACCCGGCGGATCTTCTCCCCGGCGAGCGGGGTGCCGTCGGCGACGGTGACCTGCCCGGCGTGGAGGGAGCGGCCCATGCCGACGCCGCCGCCGTGGTGGACGGAGACCCACGAGGCGCCGGAGGCGACGTTCACCATGGCGTTGAGCAGCGGCCAGTCGGCGATGGCGTCGGAGCCGTCGCGCATGGCCTCGGTCTCGCGGTACGGGGAGGCGACCGAGCCGCAGTCGAGGTGGTCGCGGCCGATGACGATCGGGGCCGCCAGCTCGCCGGAGGCCACCATGTCGTTGAAGCGCTCCCCCGCCTTGTCGCGCTCTCCGTAGCCGAGCCAGCAGATCCGGGCGGGCAGGCCCTGGAAGCGCACGCGCTCCCCGGCGAGGCGGATCCAGCGGGCGAGGGACTCGTTCTCCGGGAAGAGGTCGAGGACGGCGCGGTCGGTGGCCGCGATGTCGCGGGGGTCGCCGGAGAGGGCGGCCCAGCGGAAGGGCCCCTTCCCCTCGGCGAAGAGCGGGCGGATGTACGCGGGGACGAAGCCGGGGAAGTCGAACGCCCGTTCGTATCCGGCGAGTTGGGCCTCGCCGCGGATGGAGTTGCCGTAGTCGAACACCTCGGCGCCCGCGTCCTGGAAGCCGACCATGGCCTCGACATGCCGGGCCATGGACTCGCGGGCGCGGAGGGTGAAGTCGGCCGGCTTCTCGGCGGCATACGCGGCCATGCCGTCGAAGTCGACCCCGAGCGGGAGGTAGCTGAGCGGGTCGTGGGCGCTGGTCTGGTCGGTGACGATGTCGACGGGCGCGCTCTCGGCGAGCATCCGCGGCAGCACCTCGGCGGCGTTGCCGAGCAGTCCGACGGAGAGCGGTTCGCGCCGGTCGCGGGCGTCGACGGCGAGCCGGAGGGCGTGTTCGAGACTGTCGGCCCGGACGTCGAGATAGCGGTGCTCGATCCGGCGTTCGATGGCGCGGGGGTCGCAGTCGACGCAGATCGCGACACCGCCGTTCATGGTGACGGCGAGGGGCTGGGCGCCGCCCATCCCGCCGAGCCCGGCGGTCAGGGTGATGGTGCCGGCGAGGCTGCCGTCGCCCCGGCCCCGGGCGGCCAGCTTCGCGGCGACGGCGGCGAAGGTCTCGTAGGTGCCCTGGAGGATGCCCTGGGTGCCGATGTAGATCCAGGAACCGGCCGTCATCTGGCCGTACATGGTGAGGCCGAGGGCCTCCAGGCGGCGGAACTCCTCCCAGGTGGCCCAGTCGCCGACGAGGTTGCTGTTGGCGATCAGCACCCGCGGGGCCCACTCGTGGGTGCGCATCACCCCGACGGGGCGGCCGGACTGGACGAGCATCGTCTCGTCCGGTGCCAGGGTGCGCAGCGTGCGGATCATGGCGTCGAACGAACCCCAGTCGCGGGCCGCCTTGCCCGTGCCGCCGTAGACCACGAGCCGGTCCGGATGCTCGGCGACCTCCGGGTCGAGGTTGTTCTGCAGCATCCGCAGGGCGGCCTCCTGCGGCCATCCCCGGGCGCTCAGCTCCGTACCGCGCGGTGCGCGCACGGGTCGCGGTCCCGCCATGGGCCTGCCTCCCTGCTGGGCTTCCGCCCCGACTGGATTGATTCATTCACATACTCACGGCATGAATATAAGTAGTCAACAGCGGCGTGCGGCCGGCGGCGGTGCCGACGGGCGACCGCCGGCCACGGACGGAGCAGGCACCGGGCCGGTGACCGGACACGCGCTCCCGCGCACGCCCCGGCGCGTCCCGCCTCCGGGCCCGGCCGGTACTGGGCACGGAGCCGCCGCGAGTGGTGGAGTGGTGCCATGACCTCCAGCGACACCACCGGGGCGGCGGACAGGGAGCCGCACGGGCCCGCGGAGACCGCCGCCCGCCGGGAGCAGGCCGTGCGCGCCGCCGTACGGCAAGGGCTGGTCGGGCCGGCCGACCCCGTGATCGGGCTGCTGGACGTGGCCGGCATCCGGGCCTCCGCCGCCGGGCTGCGCGCCGCCTTCGAGGAGGTCACCGCGCCGGGCACCCCCGTACTGCACGCCTTCGCGGTCAAGGCCGCCTCCCTGGTGCCCGTGCTGGCGCTGCTCGCCGACGAGGGCCTGGGCTGCGAGGTGGCGAGCCCCGGTGAGCTGGCGCTGGCCCGCGCCGCCGGGGTGCCGCCCTCCCGGATCGTCCTGGACTCGCCCGCCAAGTCGGTCGCGGAGCTGCGCGAGGCGCTGGCGCTCGGGGTCGCCGTCAACGCCGACAACGCGGAGGAACTGGCCCGCATCGACGCCCTCGTCCACGCGGCCCCGGTCGCCTCACCGCTCGGGCTGCGGGTGAACCCGCAGGTCGGCGGCGGCACCATCGACGCGCTGTCCACCGCCACGGAGACCTCCAAGTTCGGGGTCCCGCTCCGTGACGAAGGGGCGCGTGCCTGGCTCGTCCGCGCGTTCCTCGACCGGCCGTGGCTCACCCGGCTGCACGCCCACGTCGGCTCCCAGGGCATCCCGCCGGAGCTGATGGCCCGGGGGGTGCGGGAGACCTACGAGCTGGCGGAGGAGATCAACGACGCCGCCGGGCAGCGGCGGATCACCACCCTGGACATCGGCGGCGGCCTCTCCGTCAACTTCGCCTCCGACAGCGAGCGCCCGACCCACCGGGAGTACGCGAGGACGCTGCGGCACGCCGTACCCGGCTTGTTCGACGGGCGGTACGGGCTGGTCACCGAGTTCGGCCGGTCCCTGCTCGCCAGGCACGGCACCGTCCTGGCCCGGGTGGAGTACGCCAAGACGGCGGGGAGCCGGCCGATCGCCGTCACCCACGCGGGCGCCCAGCTCGCCACCCGCACGGTCTTCGCACCCGACTCCTGGCCCCTGCGGGTGGCGGCGTTCGACGCGGAGGGGCGGCCGAAGACCGGGCCGGTGGTCGAACAGGACATCGCGGGCCCGTGCTGCTTCGCGGGCGACCTGGTGGCGCGCGGGCGTCCGCTCCCGCGGCTGGAGAGCGGGGATCTGGCCGCGCTGCTCGACACCGGCGCGTACTACTTCTCCAACCACTTCGCGTACAACAGCCTGCCCCGGCCCGCCGTCCACGGCTTCGTCCGCACCTCCCGGGGCATGCGCTTCGCCCTCGTACGGCCCGCACAGACGCTCGACGAGATTGTGGCCGAGAGCGGCGGCGACCGGCCCGGCGCACTGAGGTCGATCTGACGGATGCGAACGGCCGCCGGCCGGGTAGTCCCTCTCCCATGCAGAACCCCGGCCCGCCCGCAGGACAGCCCGCCCCGCCTCCGCCCGCGCCGGCGGACGACACCGCACCGCTCAAACGGGTGCTCGGACCCAAGCTGCTGATCCTGTTCGTGGTCGGCGACATCCTGGGCACCGGCATCTACGCCACCACCGGCAAGGTGGCGGGCAAGATCGGCGGCGCGCTGTGGCTGCCGTTCGTCATCGGCTTCGTGCTCGCCCTGCTGACGGCGGCCTCCTACGCCGAACTGGTCGGCAAGTACCCGAAGGCGGCCGGGGCCGCGCTCTACACCCAGAAGGCGTTCAAGGTCCCGTTCCTGACCTTCATCGTCGCCTTCATGGTGATGTCCTCGGGCCTCTCCTCGGCGAGTGCGGCGGCCCGGGCCTTCAGCGGCGACTACATGGCCGAGTTCGCCGACGTGCCGCCGCCGCTGGTCGCGGTGGCCTTCGTCCTGGCGCTCGCGGCGCTGAACCTGCGCGGCGTCTCGGAGTCGGTGAAGGCCAACGTCGTCCTGACGCTGGTGGAGCTGAGCGGCCTGCTGGTGATCATCGGGATCGGGGCGTACGCCGTGCTGTCGGGCGGCGGGGAGCCGTCCCGGCTGGGCGAGTTCGAGGCCGGGGGCACCGGGTTCGCGCTGATGACCAGCGTGCTGGGGGCGACCGCGCTCGGCTTCTTCGCCTTCGTCGGATTCGAGGATTCGGTGAACATGGCCGAGGAGACCAGGAACCCGGTCCGCACCTTCCCCCGGGCGCTCTTCGTCGGCGTCGCCGTCACCGGCACCATCTACGTGCTCGTGGCCCTGATCTCCTCGCTCCTCGTCGACTACCGCGTCCTGGAGGGTTCCTCGGGGCCGCTGCTGGAGGTCGTGAAGGCGGGCGGCGTCGACTTCCCTCCGGAACTCTTCGCGCTGATCGCCCTGTTCGCCGTCACCAACTCGGCGCTCATCAACATGATGATGGCCTCCCGGCTGGTCTACGGCATGGCCAACGAACGCATCCTGCCGCGGGCCATGGGGCGGGTGCTGCCGATCCGCCGGACTCCCGTCACGGGGATCGCCTTCACCACCCTGCTCACGCTCGGACTGGTGTCCACGGGCGAGATCGAAGGGCTGGGCGACACCACCGCGTTCCTGCTGCTGTGCGTCTTCGCCCTGGTCAACGTCTCGGTGCTGGTGCTCCGCCGGGACCGGGTGGAGCACCGGCACTTCCGTACGCCGACGGCGCTGCCGCTCCTGGGCGCCGTCACCGCGCTGCTGCTGGCCAGTCCGCTGGCCGACCGGGCCGCCGACGTCTACATCCGCGCCGGCGTGCTGCTGCTGATCGGGGTCGCGCTGTGGGCCGTCAACAGGCTGGCACTGCGGGCTCGTTCGGAATGACGGCGGACGGCACGGGCGCCACCGCGCCGTGCCGTCCGCGCGGACGACCCCGCGAGGCATCAACGCCAGTCGTCCATGCGAGGCATCCGTGCGGGCCGGGCGGCGTACGCGAACGCCCGTACGGACCGAACCGCCGTACGGGCGATACGCGGAGGGGCTGCCCCGGGCCCGCGCGCTCCCGGCGCCCACAGGCTTCCCGGCCACCGCAGGGCGGCCGGCGGCGGACCGCCGTCAGACCGCCGCCGCGGTGCGCTTCCGGGTGCCGGCTCCCGGCGCCGGACGCTCCGCTGCCGGGAGCGCCTTGCGCTTCCCGCCGCCCGGCGCGGCGTCGCCCGCGGCGATCCCCGTCGTCCGGTAGCCCCGGGTGTCCTTGCCCGCCGGGCCGCGCCGGGCCCACTCCGGACGGACCCACAGCAGCGCCTCGTGCCTCCGCTCCCAGCGGCCGAGCCACAGGGCCTTGGCCCACAGTCCGGCACCGGCCCCGGCGAGCAGCATCCCGCCCGCCGCCGGCACCGCGAAGGAGGAGCCGAGGGCCGCCGCGGCCGCCGCCCACAGCCACCAGCGGTGCCCGCGCCGCCAGACCCGGGCGGTCACCGCGCGGTCCTGCAGGAAGTCCCGTCTCCCGGCCCGCGCGGCGCCGTCCGCCAGCTCCCGGTACCGTCCGCGCCGCGCGGCGAACGCGGCCACCGCCGCGAGCAGCAGCAGCGCGGCCCCCGCGGCCAGCCCGGTCCGCCGTCCCAGCAGGCTCACGGGAACGGCGGCGCCCAGCGCCGCGGTCACCAGTCCGGTCCACCCCATCCACACCGCGGGCACACGCACCATCACCGCCACCCGTGCCAGCGTCGTCGCCGCCTCGCGCCCCACAGCGGGCCTCCTTGTCGCTCGATGTCACCTCGAATGCGGTCTCGGTAGGGGCGCATTGTAGTAAGGACATATGAGAAACGGATAAGGAAAGCCGCGTCCTCTCCGGCCCCGGCACCCGTCCTCCCGTGGCGGACGGGCGCCCGGCGCGTGCCCGCCGGACAGAACAGCGCTAGTCGACGAAGAGCCCGCGGGCGGCGGCCCGGGCGTCGAACTCCTCCAGCCGGGCCTGCGCGTCCGGCAGCCCGTCGCACATCGCCTCCAGCAGCACGCGGCCGAGCATCATCGGCGCGCAGGCGGTGTCGAACGCCAGCCCGGTGCCGACGGCCGCGGGCAGCAGCAGGTCCGAGTGGCGGGCGACGGGCGCGAAGGCGCTGTCGGCGACGGTCACGACGGTCAGTCCGGCCGAGCGCGCGTGGTCGAGCGCCTCGGTCACCTCGCGCGGATGGCGCGGCAGCGCGAAGCAGAGCAACGCGCTCGCGCCCGCGCGCCGGGCCGCGTCGACGCGGTCGGCGAGCATCGTGCCGCCCTCGTCGAACAGCCGGACGTCGGGGTGCACCTTGGCCGCGAAGTAGGCGAAACCGCGCGCCTGCGCGGAGGCCGCGCGCAGCCCGAGCACCGGCAGCGGGCACGACGCGGCCAGCAGCCGCCCCGCGTGCTCCACCGGCTTCGGGTCGGCGAGCAGCGACGCCAGATGGCGCAGATTCTCCATCTCCGCGTACACGGCCTGCTGGTAGGCGTTGTACGCGCCCGAGGCGGGACCGCGCTCGGCGGCCGGTACGTCCCGCAGGTGCCGGCGGAGCGCCGGATAGCCGTCGAAGCCCAGGGCGACCGCGAAGCGCGTCACGGACGGCTGGCTCACCCCGGCGAGCTCGGCCAGCTCCACGCTGGACAGGAACGGCGCGTCGGCCGCCCGCCGCACCATGCAGTGCGCGATCCGGCGCTGCGTGGGCGTCAGCCGGTGTCCTTCGAACAGCTTCTGCAGCCGGGCCGCGGCGCCGGCCGCGTTCCCGCCGCCGGCCGTCCTCCCCGTGCCGGTCCCGGACATCCGGCCTCCCGCCGTCGGGCCCGCGCCTCTGCGTGAGCCATTCACCCATCACGAATCTGTATGAGTCTATGCAGGCCTCCGGCCGCCCTGCCCGCCCTGCCGTCCCCCGCCCCGCCGTCCGCCTCAAAGCGGCGGCAGCAGCCGCTTCTGCGGCTTGCCCATGGCGTTGCGCGGCAGCGCGTCCAGGAAGCGGACCGCGCGAGGGCGCTTGTGGACGGAGAGATGGCCGGCCACGAAGTCGGTGAGCTCCCGCTCGGTGACCGGGCCCCCGGCCACGACATAGGCGACGACCTGCTGCCCGAGGTCCGGGTGCGGCGCCCCGACGACGGCCGCCTCCCGCACCGCGGGGTGGTCCAGCAGGGCGCTCTCCACCTCCCCGGCACCGATCCGGTACCCCCCGGACTTGATGAGGTCGGTGGAGGCCCGGCCGACGATGCGGTGGTGGCCGTCCTCGCCGATGGCGGCGATGTCACCGGTGCGGAACCAGCCGTCGGCGGTGTACGAGGCGGCCGTCGCCTCCGGGCGGTTCAGATAGCCGGAGAAAAGCGTCGGCCCGGTCAGCTGCAGTTCGCCGATCTCCGCCCCGGGCTCCGCGGCCAGCCGGGTGCGCACACCGGGCAGCGGCAGCCCGACCGAACCGGGGCGCCGTTCGCCGCCGGCGCGGGTGGACACGGTGATCAGCGTCTCCGTCATCCCGTAGCGCTCCACCGGCCGCTGCCCGGTGAGCCGTTCGAGGTCCCGGAAGACCGGGGTGGGCAGTGGTGCGCTGCCCGACACCAGCAGCCGGGCGCCGCTCAGCGCGCTGGCCGCGTCCGGGTCGGCGGCGATCCGGGACCAGACGGTGGGCACCCCGAAGTACAGGCTGCCGCCCGCCGCCGCGTACGCCGCCGGAAGCGGCCGTCCCGTGTGCACCAGCCGGCAGCCGGTGCGCAGCGCCCCCAGCACGCCGAGCACCAGGCCGTGCACATGGAACAGCGGCAGCCCGTGCACCAGGGTGTCGTCCGCCGTCCACTGCCAGGCCTCGGCGAGCCCGTCCAGACCGGCCGCCATGGCGCGGCGCGGGATGAGCGCGCCCTTGGGGGCGCCGGTGGTGCCGGAGGTGTAGAGGATCATCCCGGTGGTGTCCGCGCCGGGTTCGGGAGCGTTCCAGTCCGAGCGCTCGGCGAGACCGACGGGCAGGAACGGCACGGACGGCGGGGCTGCCACCGCCGGCCCGGACGGCCCGCTGCCCGCTCCGGGGCCCCGTTCCGGGCCCTGCGGCCCGCTGTACGCCGCCGCGCCCGCGGCCTCTTCCGTTCCCTGCCGCCCGAGCATCAGTTCGGCACCCGAGTCCCGCAGGATGTGCCCGCGTTCGGCGGGGCCGGCGTCCGGCGGCACGGGGACCACGGGCACCCCGGCCAGCAGCCCGCCGGCCACCGCGGCGACCGTCTCCAGGGACGCGTCCGCGTGCACGGCGACGGCCCGGGCCCCGGCGATCCGCGAGGCCACCGCGCCCGCCGCGGCCAGCAGCCGCTCCCGCGAGCAGGACCGTCCGGCGACGGCCAGCGCGTCCGGACCGTCCTCGCCGGACGGGCCGCCGGACGGCGACAGGGCGGGCAGCAGCGGACCGGCGGCGGGACCGGGCCCGGCACCGGCCTCCGGTCCGCTCGGGAGGGAAGCCGCGGGGCGGTCGGCGACGGGTTCGGGCACGGGAGGGTTCCTTTCCGCGGGACGGCGGCGGGCCGGGCATCGCCGGCCGACGACGGCAGCGACGACGGCGGTGACGACGGCCACCGCACCCCAGCATGGTGCCCGGTGGTGGCACCGCCCCGGATTGGGGGGTTGTCCCCACTGTGCCGGGGGCCCGTCGTCTCTAGCGTGGCCACCATGGAAGCCCGTGACCCTGAGCTCAAGAAGGATCTCAACGCCACCCTGCACGCGCGCGGGGAACTGGGACCGGAGTACGAGTCGGAGCTCGTCGACTCGTTTCTGGAGAAGCTGGACGGCGCCGTCGACCGCCGGGTGCGGCGGCAGCTCGCCGAGAGCCAGATGGTCGTCGCCCGCGGCTCCCGTCCGCCGGGGGCCCGCGAGGGCTGCGGTGACAGCTTCGGCGACCGGTACGGCTTCGGCATCATCTCGCTGGTGCTGGCCGTACCGCTGTCGGCGATCGGTGCCGGGGTGGCGGGGCTGCCCGGCCTGATCGTCTCCTGGATCGGCATCGTCGGCGTGAACGCCGTCCACGGCAGCGGCCGTGCCCCCTGGTCCAGCTCCCAGCGACGCGAGAAGCCCCGGCAGACCTCCGAGTGGGACTGACGCCCGGACCGGTCACCGCTCCGCGGCCGGACCACCGCGACGGCGCAGCGGCCCGGCACGCCCCGCCCCTTGGGGAATGAGGAGCGGGGCGCGGGACCACGAGCCCGGGACGGAACCCCCGGCCGGCGCGGCCTCGGAACCGTCGGCGGCCGCCCGGCGCCGCGGCGGTGCCGGGCGGCCGGGCGCACAGCGCGCGGAAAGCGATAGGCGGGGACCGCCGCACCCCGGCGCGAGCGCCAGGGGCGGGACGACGGCGGTCCCCGCGTGGGACGCGACCGAAGCCTGACCGGGAGGCCGCGTCCGGGCGACCATGGAGGTCCGGGAGCCGCTCCGGATGTCCTGGCGCCGTTCGGGTGCCGGCTCGTTCACCTGTGCGGTGTACCTGCCGACATCCACCACTGTGCCCCGCGACTGTTAAGGCCGTGATGCGGGTGCGTGTCGTCCGCGTACCGTCTGCCGGAACACCCGAATTCCCTTATGGGGAAGGCTACTTGGCGCTCTTCGCCAGATACGCCAGCAGGTCCTGGCGGCTGACGACACCGGTCGGCTTGCCGTCCACCAGCACCACCGCCGCGTCGGCGCTCTCCAGCACCGCCATCAGGTCCGCCACCGGCTCGCCCGACCCGACCTGGGGCAGCGGCGCGCTCATGTGCTTCTCCAGCGGGTCCTTGAGGTCGGCGCTCCGGGTGAACAGCGCGTCGAGCAGGTCCCGTTCGACGACGGAGCCGATGACTTCGGCCGCCATCACGTCCGGGTGGCCGGCGCCCGGCTTCACGATCGGCATCTGCGAGACGCCGTACTCGCGCAGCACCTCGATGGCCTCGCCGACCGTCTCCTCCGGGTGCATGTGCACCAGCGAGGGCAGCCCGCCGTCCTTGTCGCGCAGGACGTCGCCGACGCGCGCGGCGCCGCCGCCCTCCTCCAGGAAGCCGTAGTCGGCCATCCACTCGTCGTTGAAGATCTTGCTGAGGTAGCCGCGGCCGCTGTCCGGCAGCAGGACGACGACCACGTCGTCCGGCCCGAGCCGCTTGGCCACCTCCAGTGCGCCCACCACGGCCATCCCGCAGGAACCGCCGACCAGCAGGCCCTCCTCGCGGGCGAGCCGCCGGGTCATCCGGAAGGAGTCCTTGTCCGAGACGGCGACGATCTCGTCGGCCACCCCGCGGTCGTAGGCGTCCGGCCAGAAGTCCTCGCCCACACCCTCGACGAGATACGGCCGGCCGGAGCCGCCGGAGTAGACCGAGCCCTCCGGGTCCGCGCCGATGACCCGGACCTTCCCGCCGGAGACCTCCTTCAGATAGCGGCCGGTGCCGCTGATGGTGCCGCCGGTGCCGACGCCCGTGACGAAGTGGGTGATCCTCCCCTCCGTCTGCTCCCAGAGCTCCGGGCCGGTCGAGTGGTAGTGCGAGAGCGGATTGTGGGGGTTGCTGTACTGGTCGGGCTTCCAGGCGTCCGGGATCTCACGGACGAGCCGGTCGGAGACGTTGTAGTACGAGTCCGGGTGCGCGGGGTCCACGGCGGTGGGGCAGACCACGACCTCGGCGCCGTACGCCCGCAGCACGTTGATCTTGTCGGTGGAGACCTTGTCCGGGCAGACGAAGACGCACTTGTAGCCCTTCTGCTGGGCCACGATGGCCAGCCCCACCCCGGTGTTGCCGGAGGTCGGCTCGACGATCGTGCCGCCGGGGCGGAGTTCGCCGGACTCCTCGGCCGCCTCGATCATCCGCAGGGCGATCCGGTCCTTCACCGACCCGCCGGGATTGAAGTACTCGACCTTGGCCAGGACCGTCGCCGACAGCCCTTCGGTCACGTGGTTGAGCTTCACCAGCGGGGTGTTGCCGACAAGCTCGATCATCGAATCGTGATACTGCACGACGTCTCCAGGTTCGGCGGGGTCTCCGCAATCGGGGGCGGTCGCTGTTCGGGTGCCCGTCCCACCAGCCTATTGCGCGCTCCGGGTGGTGTGCCCGCCGTGCGCGGGCGTTGCGAAGGGGGCGCGGCGGGGCAAGGAACCGGTAGGCGTGCCAGCGGCTGGCGGCCGGGAAGCGGGGCGGAGATGTCGGTGTCCAGGGCGAGGGTGGCGCGGCGCATCGCCGCCGCGGCGGCCTACGGCGGTGGTGGCGCGGGGCTCCTGGGCGGCGCCGCCGTCGGGCTGCTGCTGGCGGAGATGCGGTGGGCGCGGCGCCTGGTGGGCGTCCCGGACGGTGAGCCGCCGCGGGCGGACGGCTGCTACGGAGCCTCGTTCGCCCTGCTGTCGGACCTGGAACCGCTGCGGCTGGGCTTCCTCGGCGACTCCACGGCGGCCGGGCAGGGCGTGCACCGGGCGCGCGAGACGCCGGGCGCGCTGCTCGCGTCGGGGCTGGCGGCGGTGGCCGAGCGGCCGGTGCTGCTGCGCAATGTGGCGCTGTCGGGGGCGATGTCCGGGGATCTGGACCGGCAGGTGTCGCTGCTGCTGGCGGACCGGCGGCAGGTCCCGCACACCTGCGTGATCATGATCGGCGCGAACGACGTCACCAACCGGGTGCCGGCCGCCCAGTCCGTACGGCTGCTCTCGGACGCCGTGCGCCGGCTGCGGGAGGCAGGCTGCCAGGTGGTGGTGGGCACCTGCCCGGACCTGGGCACGATCGAACCCGTGTACCAGCCGCTGCGCTGGGTGGCGCGCCGGCTCAGCCGGCAGCTGGCGGCGGCGCAGACGATCGGCGTGGTCGAACAGGGCGGCCGCACGGTCTCCCTCGGCTCCCTGCTGGGCCCGGAGTTCGAGGCCAACCCGCGCGAGCTGTTCGGACCGGACAACTACCACCCCTCGGCGGAGGGGTACGCCACGGCCGCGATGGCCGTGCTGCCGACCCTGTGCGCGGCGCTGGGGCTGTGGCCGGAGGAGCGGCTGGACGTCTCGCGGGCCGAGGGCATCCTGCCGGTCGCCCAGGCGGCGGCGCAGGCGGCTTCCGAGGGCGGTACGGAGGTGGCCGCGGCCGGGGGCACCGCGGCGGCGGGCGCGGGGCCGGCGCGCGGCCCGTGGGCGCTGCTCAAGCACCGGAGGCGGCGCCAGCTCCCGAAGGACGACACCCCTGCGGCGGACGGGGGACGGCAGCCCGGCCCGGGGACGGAGCGGGAACCGGAGCGAGAGCCGGAGCACGGGACGGAACGCACGCCGGAGCACGGGCCCGGGCGGGCGCCGGACCGGAAGCCGGGGCGCGGGCCGGAGCGGTCGTCCGGCCGGGCGACCGGACGGGTGGCCGGCTGACCGCCGCCCGGCGGTCGCCGGGTCGCTCGTCCGAGCGATGCCGGGAGCGGCGGCCGGCCGCCCGGCGGGGCGGACGAGCGCCCCGCGCGCCCGGTGCGGGCACCGAGCCGGCGGGGTCCCGGGGAGCCGCGGGGACGGCGGGGCCCTGCCCCGAACGGGCCGCCTGTGCCCCCGTACCAAGGGATCGCGGGCCGGGCGGGGCAGCCGCACAAGCGCTGGTCCGGGCCTTCCGCAAGAGCTGAGCAAGCGCTTAGAAAAGAGGCCGGTGTCACACACCTCAGACCGTGACCCGGGCTGTACGTGGAGGTAACTTCCCACTCAGTCCTGCCTTCTCGCCCCCTCTTGGAGCCGTGATGCCCGAAGCCGTGATCGTCTCAGCCGCCCGCTCCCCGATCGGCCGGGCCTTCAAGGGCTCGCTCAAGGACGTCCGCCCGGACGACCTGACCGCCACGATCATTCAGGCCGCGCTCGCCAAGGTCCCGGAGCTCGACCCGCACGACATCGACGACCTGATGCTCGGCTGCGGCCTCCCCGGCGGCGAGCAGGGCCACAACCTGGGCCGGATCGTCGCCGTGCAGATGGGCATGGACCACCTGCCGGGCTGCACCGTCACCCGCTACTGCTCCTCCTCCCTCCAGACCTCCCGGATGGCCCTGCACGCCATCAAGGCCGGCGAGGGCGACGTCTTCATCTCGGCGGGCGTCGAGACGGTCTCGCGCCAGGTCAACGGCACCTCGGACGGGATGCCCGGCACCCAGAACCCGCTGTTCGACGAGGCGCAGGCCCGCACCGCCGCGCGCGCCGAGCAGGAGGGCACCGACTGGCACGACCCGCGCGAGGACGGCCTGATCCCCGACGCGTACATCTCGATGGGCCAGACCGCCGAGAACCTGGCGCGCCTCAAGGGCGTCACCCGCCAGGAGATGGACGAGTTCGGCGTGCGCTCGCAGAACCTCGCCGAGGAGGCCATCAAGAACGGCTTCTGGGAGCGGGAGATCACTCCGGTCACCACCCCGGACGGCACCGTCGTGGCCAAGGACGACGGCCCCCGCGCGGGCGTCACCCTGGAGGGCGTCTCGGGCCTCAAGCCCGTCTTCCGCCCCGACGGACTGGTGACGGCCGGCAACTGCTGCCCGCTGAACGACGGCGCCGCCGCCCTGGTGATCATGTCCGACACCAAGGCGCGCGAGCTGGGCCTGACCCCGCTCGCCCGGATCGTCTCCACCGGTGTCTCCGGCCTCTCCCCGGAGATCATGGGCTACGGGCCGGTCGAGGCCAGCAAGCAGGCGCTGAGCCGGGCCGGGCTCTCCATCGGCGACATCGACCTCGTCGAGATCAACGAGGCGTTCGCCGCGCAGGTCATCCCCTCCTACCAGGACCTGGGCATCGACCTGGACCGGCTCAACGTCAACGGCGGTGCCATCGCCGTCGGCCACCCGTTCGGCATGACGGGCGCCCGGATCACCGGCACGCTCATCAACTCCCTGCAGTGGCACGACAAGCAGTTCGGCCTGGAGACGATGTGCGTCGGCGGCGGCCAGGGCATGGCGATGGTCATCGAGCGCCTGAGCTGAGCCGGACGGGCCGGCGACCGGCCGGACCGGACCGGCACGAGGACGGGGCCGCACCACGGGAGACCGCGGTGCGGCCCCGTCCGTCGCCGCGGGCGGACCCGGCGGACCGGCGGGTCCGGAAAGGGGAAGCGGAAGACGGAGCACGGGCGCCGGAAGGCAGCGGCGCACACCGGGAAACGGAGGGCACGCCCCCGCGTTGGCGGCGGACTCCGCGGCCCGCTCCGGCCGAAACGGAAGCCGGTCACGGACGGTGCGGCCGCGGCCACCCGGCTGACCCCGTCGTGACCTAATCTCCCCCAGGATGTGATCTACCTCCCCGGAGAGGCCGTTACCGCAGCTCAGGCGGTTGAAGCAGAAACGTATCGGCAACGCCGGCCGTCCGTTTGGTGAGGTTCCGCACTGACACCCGGGCGGAGCCACCATCAAGCTGAGGTAGGAATTCTTGGGGAGCCGTCGATTCCGGGAGAACGTCAGTGAGCGCCATGTCCATCGCCCTGCTGCTGGCCGCGTCGGCCGCCACGGCCGCGGGAGCCGCGGCCCTGCACGCCGCTCACGGGGTGCGCCGGCAGATCACGGCCCTGCGGGCCGAACTGGCCGCCACCGACCGCACCGCCGCGCGGCTGCCCTCCCCCCGCTCCACGCCCGCCGAGGAGATACGGACGGCCGTCACCCAGGCCCTCGCCGAGGAGCGGGAACGCGAACTCGCCGAGGCCCGCGCCTTCTGGGCCGCCCAGGAGGCCCGTGACGCCGCCGACGCCACCCTGCTCAGCGGTCTCACCGGATACGGCGAGGACGGCCCGGGCCTCCTCCCCCGCCAGCCCGACCCGACCGGCCTGGAGTCCTTCCTCGCCGCGGACTCCCTGAGCGCCCTCGACGCCGGCGAGGAGGACGACGCGGACGTGGAGATCGAGGAGCCGGCCGAGTCCCCGGAGCTGGCCGCCGCCCGCCGCCGCCACCCCTCCCACCCGGACTTCACCCCCCACACCTCGGCCACGGCCCACCACGAACGCACCATCGCGCTCCTCGCGGAACTGGCCGAGGACGGCATACCGCTGGTGGACGTCCGCCCCGGCCCGCTCGGCACGCTCGACGTCTACGTCTTCGCCGACGGCACGACGGTCTGCATGACCCCGGGGCACCGCGAGACCGCGGAGCACCTGGTGGCGGCCCTGGAGGAGGGCACCGTCCCGTTCCTGCTCGGTGGCTCGGGCGTCTCCGGCGCGTACGCCCTGACGTTCGCCTGCGGCCAGGAGAGCATCTACGTCCTCGCGGACCGGGTCATCGCCTCGCTCTGACGGCGCGCCACCCGGGCGGGGCGGACCCGGAGGCCCGGGCTCAGCAGCCGCAGCGCCGCGCCGCCGCCCCGACGAGCGCCACCGCCTCGGACAGCTCCGCCGCGACCGCGTCCGGGGTCCCGCCGTCCGTACCACCGCCGTCCGTACCGCCGTCCGCACCGCGCAGCGCCGCCGCCAGGTCGTGTCCCGCGACGGCGACCTGGTCGGCCACCGTGAACAGCCCCGCCTCCGGCATCACCAGCGGCTCCCGGCCGGGGAACTCGACCCGCTGGGCGCGCACCGCCAACTCGCGGGCCAGCTCCAGCCCTTGCGCCGCCGCGCCGCGGCGCAGCCGGCTCCGGGGCGCGGCGCGCAGGCGGTCGGCGAGCCGGTCGACGGCGGTCTCCAGGGGCGTTACATCCAGCACGCCGGAAGCGTATGGGGCCTTCCGGACCATTGCCAAGGGACGAACGCTCAGGCACGGTGACGTGAAGGACCAGCATTGGAACCGCCCGGAGGCGCCGATGTCCCAAGTCTTCTCGGAAGAGACTCACCGGAACCTGCTCTCCCGCATCCCCCATTGCACCGGCCGCGATATCGCCGACTGGCTGCGCACCGTCGACGAAGGCCCCGCGCTCTTCCGCTTCGAGGAAAAGGTCAGCTGGCTGCGGGGCGAGCACAATCTCGCCTACGGCCATGCCAAAGCGATCATTCACGAACACGACCTGAGGCGAGCCGCGCGCAAGCTTCTCTGAGGGAGGTCCGTCCCCGTAGGTCCCTCCCCGTAGGTCCGTCCCCGTCCCCCGTCCGGCGCGCCCGTCGCGCCCGGCGCGACGACAGAAACGCGGCGGCGCGAGAACGCGAAAGGGGTCCGGAGGCTTTCCGCCTCCGGACCCCTCGTCGTGTCATGTGTCACGCGCGCCGCTCGGGGACGGTTCGCACCGCCCGCCGCGGGAACGTCAGTCTCCGCGCAGGATCGCGATCAGCCGCAGCATCTCCAGGTAGATCCACACCAGGGTCAGCGTGAGGCCGAACGCCGCCAGCCAGGACTCCTCGCGCGGAGCGCCGTAGGCCAGACCGTCCTCGACCTGCTTGAAGTCGAGGGCGAGGAAGGCGGCGCCGAGAACGATGCCGACGATGCCGAAGACGATGCCCAGGCCGCCGCTGCGGAAGCCGAGGCCGTCACCGCCGCCGAAGGCCATGAACAGCAGGTTGACGGCGGTCAGCAGCACGAAGCCGATCGCGGCGGCCATCACGAAGCGGTAGAACCGCTGCGTGACCCGGATGATGCGGGTCTTGTAGGCGATGAGCACACCGGCGAAGACCGCCATCGTGCCGAGCACCGCCTGCATCGGCGCGCCTTCGAACTGCTCGTTGATCGCGCCGCTGAGCGCCCCGAGGAAGAGGCCCTCGAAGGCCGCGTACGCCAGGATCAGGGGCGGGGAGGGCTTGCGCTTGAACGCCTGGACCAGCCCGAGGACCATCGCGATCAGCGCGGCGCCGATGGCCAGGCCGAGCGGCATCTCCATGAGCCAGGCGACGGCGGCACCGACGACGACGGTGCCGAGCGTCATACCGGTCCGCATGACGACGTCGTCCATCGTCATCCGGTCGGCCTGCGGCGGCGCGCCGTGCATCTGCTGCGGCTGGGCCGGCTGTGCGTACGGGTTGGTGCCCGCGTACGGGTTGCCGGTCTGGACAGCGGCGGGGCCCCCGGCCTGCGGTGCCGCGTTGAAGCCCGCGTAACCGTTGTCGCGGCTGAATCCCCGTCGCGAGAAGACCGGGTTGCTGCTCCTCATCTCACTCCTCCGTGGCCGCCCTGCGCGACCTTGTCTCAAGAGTAATGGGTTAGCAAAAAAAGCACCCTAGTGCTCAGGGAGGATCTTTGCAGGCGACACCGTCAACGGTGTCGCCCGGATACACATTCCCGCGATGGCCCCCGGCGGCACACCGGGGGCGCGAAGGTTTTTCCCCGTCAGGTTTCCGGACTCCGCCGGAAGCGGCCGGACGGACGGCCTCACGCCTTTCCGACGCCATCGGGCCGGGGAGCCGGTGGCCGGGTGTGCGCCCGGCCACACCCGGGCCGGGGCCCGCACGAGTCCGGCGCGCCCCCGGCCGGGCGGTCCCCCCTCTCCCCCCGGGTCCGGCGGGTCGGTACGGGCACCGCCACCGCCCCGGCACACCCGGGTGGCCGAGGGCGGCACGCGCCGGGGCGTGGTGGCTGTCCCCGCCGGGTACGCCTGGCTCCCGGCGGTGACGCGCCACCCGGGCCCGGCCCCGTCCGTCCGGCTCCGGGCCGCCGTCATCACGGTGCCCGCATCACGGTGCCCGCCGGATGAACCACCGAGGACATACCGAGATGAGGAACGGGAAGCCGGATGCACGTGCTGGACCTTCTGCTGACGATCACCGGTGCCCTGGCCCTGGCGGTGGCCGCCGGCTCCGCTCTCATCCACCGCCTGCCACTGAGCGGGCCGCTGCTCGCACTGCTGACCGGAATCCTCTTCGGCCCGGAAGTGCTGGGAGTCGTCGACCTGCCCACCGTGGTGGAGGGGCACAAGGAGCTGCACGAGTTCTCCCGCCTGCTGCTGGCGCTGTCGGTGATGGCCGTGGCCCTGCGCTATCCGTTCCGCGCGGCGCGGTCGCGGGTCCGGCCGGTGGCCGTCCTCCTCGTGGTGGCGATGGCCGGGATGGCGCTGCTCACCACGGCGGTGTCGGCCGCCGCCCTCGGCGTCGGCCTGGGCACGGCGGTGCTGCTGGGTGCGGCGCTGTGCCCGACCGACCCGGTCCTGGCCTCCAGCGTGGTCACCGGAGAGCCGGCCGAGAAGGGCATCACCGAGCGGAACCGGCAGCTGCTCTCCCTCGAGTCCGGTTCCAACGACGGCCTCGCCCTGCCCCTGGTGCTGGCCGCGGTGGCGATCGCCGGGTCCCTCTCGGGCACCGACGCGCTCCTGGAGTCCCTGTGGCAGGTCCTCGGCGCGGTCGTCCTGGGAGCGGCGGCCGGGCTGTTCGCCGGCAGAGCACTGCGCTGGGCGGAGAAGGAGGGCGCCGTGGGCTCCGGTCCGCTGCTCCTCTACACCCTGCTGCTGGCCCTGGTCCTGCTCGGCGCGTCCGGGCTGCTCCGGCTCGACGGCATCCTCACCGTGTTCACCGGCGGCCTGGCCTTCAACGCGACGAGTTCCGCGCGCGACCGCACCGAGGACGACAAGGTGGACGAGTCGGTCAACCGCCTGCTGGTCCTGCCGCTGTTCACGGTGCTGGGCGCCATGATCCCCTGGCGCGAGTGGGGTGAGCTGGGCTGGTGGCGCGCCGTCCTGCTGGTCCTCGGCGTCCTGCTGCTCCGCCGGCTGCCGGTTCTGCTGCTGCTGAAGCGGCCGCTCTCCCTGACCTGGCGTGACGCCGTCTTCCTGGGCTGGTTCGGGCCCATCGGCGTCTCGGCGCTGTTCTACCTGACCCTGGAGGCCCACCGGCTCGGCGCCGATCCGGTCGTCCTGGCCGCGGGCACTCTGGTCGTGGCCGCCAGCACCGTCGCGCACGGCGTGACCACCGCCCCGGGCCTGGCCCTCTACCGCAAGGCCGCCCGCCGCGGACCGGGGGCCGCGGAGTGAACCTGCTGCTGCTTCTCGGCGGCTGTGCTCTGGCCGCGCTGGCGCTCGCCGACGCCGTGGTGACGTCGCTGTCCATGGTCACGGGCACCGGGCCGGTCAGCGGCCGGGTGGCCGCGGGGGTGTGGCGGGCGGTACTGGCCGTCCACACCAGGGCTCCCCGTGGCGGCAGGCTGCTGGAGCTGACCGGCACGGTGACGCTCGTGGCCACCTTCCTCAGCTGGACCGTGCTGCTGTGGACGGGGTGGTGGCTGGTCTTCACCGCCGAGGACACCGCTGTGGTCGCCTCCCGCACCGCCGAGCCCGCCGGCGCCTGGGCCCGGGTGTACTACACGGGCTACACCGTGTTCACCCTGGGCACCGGCGACTATGTGCCGGGCAGCTCCTGGGCGCAGGGGGCCACCACCGTCGCCACCCTCTCGGGGCTCTTCCTGGTGACCCTCTCCATCACGTATCTGGTCCAGGTGGTCGAGGCCGTCGTCCACAAGCGCGTGCTCGCCGAGCACATCCACGCCCTGGGCCAGGACGCCGCCCGCATCGTCGCCGGAGGGTGGACGGGTACGGCCTTCAGCTCCATGTTCAACCAGCACCTGGTCTCCCTGACCGCTCCCCTGCTGCGCATGGGCGAGCAGCATCTGGCCTATCCGGTCGTCCACTACTTCCACTCGGCCTCGCGCGCCAAGGCTCCCTCCCGTGCCATCGCCGCCCTCGACGACGCCTTGCTGCTGCTGCACGCCGGCACGGCGCCCGACGCCCGTCCCGATCCCTCGGCGACCGGCCCCCTGCTGGCGGCTCTGGACCAGGTGCTGGACACCCTGCGGGGCCGGTTCTTCTCCCGGGCCGCACGGGAGCTTCCCGCGCCTCCCCTGTCGGTCCTCCACCGGGAGGGCATTCCCACCGTCGGGGAGGACCGGTACGCGGAGCTGGTCCGGGAGCACGCCGGGCGACGGCGCACCATCCAGGGGTTTCTGCACAGCGACGGATGGCGTGACGATCCCGCCGCCTCCTGAGGGCCGCGCGCGGGGCGGGATCCGGAGCCGACGGTTCTCAGCGTGCTGCCGGGGCGCCGGCGAGGGCACCCCGCTGCCGGTGACCGTCGCTCACACCACGCGCGGGGCCGGCCGGGGGGCGCACGGGCCCCTGCCGGTCAACGGGGAGGGTGGGCTCGTTCCGGGGACGGAAGTGACCGGCGGCGTTCCCGCCGCATCCCCCCGGCAGCGGTCCCGGAGGGCCGGTTCTCCGCCGCCCTCCCCCTCGGACCGGGGGACAGGGGGTGCCCGGAGCCGGACTTGAACCGGCACGGCCTTCTAGGCCAGTGAGGTTTAAGCTCACCGTGTCTGCATTCCACCATCCGGGCGGGATCCCCCATGACGATGCCGATGGGGCTGGTCAGGCTTGCGGGACCGCTCCCAGCGGCTCGCGGTCCCCCCATGGCGCCCTCCGAGCCTATCCGGGTGCGCGGTGCTGAACAGCCCGTTCCCGAAGGGTGGTTGTCTGATTTTATGGGCAGCTGAAGGTCCATCAGAACCGGGATGGCGAGAACCTGCTGCTGGTCCATACGGGGCACCGCGTCCGGCTCGGTCCGGCGTGCCCGGAATTGACGCGATCTCGACTGCCTCCGACCGCCCCTCCGGCACATCCCGTCATCCCCAGGTATGACAACGGCCCCCGCAGTACCTCCCTGGAGGGCCACGGAAACGGGTACGCGGGGTGATCCCAGGGGCTGTTCCGGCCGCGACGATGGTGGGGTCCCCGGGCGTCCCAGCCGATGGCCCGAACGCATGCAGACAGGAGCAGTTCCCCGTGACCACCAGCATCACAGATGCCCGGACCGCCGCCCGCCCCACCACGGTCGCCGCCCGCGCCACGGACCTCACCAAGGTCTACGGCCAGGGGGAGACGCAGGTGGTCGCGCTCGACGGGGTCTCCGCCGACTTCCGCCGGGGCGAATTCACCGCGATCATGGGCCCGTCCGGCTCCGGCAAATCGACGCTGATGCACTGCGTGGCCGGGCTGGACTCGATATCCGCCGGCTCCGCCCGCATCGGCGACACCGAACTGGCGTCCCTCAAGGACAAGCAGCTCACACAGCTCCGCCGGGACAAGATCGGTTTCATCTTCCAGGCGTTCAACCTGCTGCCCACGCTCAACGCCCTGGAGAACATCACCCTCCCCATGGACATCGCGGGCCGCAAGCCCGACCCGGAGTGGCTGGACCGGGTCGTGAAGACCGTCGGCCTGGAGGGCCGTCTCAAGCACCGGCCGACCGAACTGTCCGGTGGCCAGCAGCAGCGCGTGGCCGTCGCCCGCGCGCTCGCGAGCCGCCCCGAGATCATCTTCGCGGACGAGCCGACCGGCAACCTCGACTCCCGCTCCGGCGCCGAGGTGCTGGGCTTCCTCCGCAACTCCGTGCGCGAGCTGGGCCAGACGGTCGTGATGGTCACCCACGACCCGGTCGCCGCCGCCTACGCCGACCGCGTCGTCTTCCTCGCCGACGGCCGCATCGTCGACGAGCTGGAGAACCCGACGGCCGAGGCCGTGCTCGACCGGATGCGCACCCTGCCGACCGGGGCGGGCGGCACCGCCGCCTGAACCGCCGCCACCGCCCGACCAGCCGCGCCCCACCGCGCGCCCCCGCGGCGTGCCGCCGTGCGGGAGCGGTGTGTGCACCACCCGGCCCGCGGGCCGTTCCGCCCGCCCCTGGGCCGCCCACCCCTCACCAGGATTGACAGGACCATGCTCCGTACCGCCCTGCGCAATGTGCTCGCGCACAAGGCCAGGCTGCTGATGACCGTGCTCGCCGTCCTTCTCGGCGTCGCCTTCGTCTCCGGCACCCTGACCTTCACCGACACCATCGGTGACGCCTTCAAGAAGAGCTCCGCCAAGAGCTTCGACCACGTCTCCGTCGCCATCCGGTGGGGCGGCGTCGCGGCCGGCGAGGAGGAGCCCCGGCTCGACGACGCCCTGCTGAAGAAGGCCGAGGAGCTGCCCGGCGCCGCGTCGGCCACGGCCGCCGTCTCCGACTTCACCGCACTCGCCGGCAAGGACGGCAAGCTCGTCGGCGAGGGCTGGTCCACCCTCGGCGGCAACCACCACCCCGGCCCGGACGGCAAGGACCCCCGCTACACCTTCACCGACGGCCGCGCCCCGGAGACCGGTGACGAGGTGGCCCTCGACCGCCGTACCGCCGAGCGCACCGGCTACCGCACCGGCGACACCGTACGGCTCTCCGTCGACGGACCGGTCCGGACGCCCGAGGTCACCGGGATCTTCGACACCTCGGACGGCAACGTCGCGGCCGGCGGCACCCTGGTGCTCTTCGACAACGACACGGCGCTCGACCTGTTCGGCGGAGCCGACGGATACGACGAGATCACCGTCCAGGCCGCGGCCGGCACCTCGCAGACCGAGCTCAAGGCGGCGGTCGAGGAGATCCTGCCGAAGGGCACCGAGGCCGTCACCGGCAAGGTCCTCTCCGACGAGCAGGCACGGCAGATCACCGCGCAGACCGAGGAGATGGGCAACGTCCTGCTCTACTTCGCGGCCGTCGCCCTCTTCGTCGGCATCTTCATCATCGCCAACACCTTCACCATGCTCGTCGCCCAGCGCACCCGGGAAGTCGCGCTGATGCGCGCCATCGGCGCCTCGCGCCGCCAGGTGACCCGTTCGGTGCTCATCGAGGCGTTCCTCGTCGGCCTGGTGGCCGCCGTCCTCGGCTTCGGGGCCGGTCTCGGCATCGCCGTCGGCATGCGCGCCGGCATCGGCGCGGCGGGGGCGACCATCCCGGACGGGCCGCTCGTCATCGCCCCGCAGACCCCGCTGATCGCTCTGGTGATCGGTGTCGTGGTGACCATGCTGGCGGCCTGGCTGCCCGGCCGGCGGGCCGCGAAGGTGCCGCCGGTGGCCGCGATGAACAGCGTGCACGCCACCCCGACGCCCCGCGGACTGGTGGTGCGCAACAGCATCGGCGCGGGCATCACCGCCCTCGGCGGGGCGCTCCTCTTCCTCGGCGTCGCCCAGGACAAGAACCAGCTCCTGGCGGCCGGTTCGGCGACGATGATGGTCGGGGTGATCGTGCTGACGCCGCTGCTGTCCCGCCCGGTCATCGCCGCCGCCGCGCCCCTGCTGGACCGTTTCGGCACGGCCGGCAAGCTGGCCCGGCTCAACTCGCTGCGCAATCCGCGCCGCACCGCCTCCACCGCCTCCGCGCTGATGATCGGGCTCACCCTGGTCACCGGCCTGACGGTGGTCGCCACCTCGGTGCAGAGCGCCGTCGACAAGATGGCCGTGGGGCTGATGAAGGCCGACTACGCGGTGAGCATGGCGAGTTACACCGGGCTCTCCCCCGACGTGCGCGAGAAGCTGGACGAGATGCCGGAGGTCGCGGCCACCAGCCCGATGCGCGCCGCGTACGGCACGGTGAACGACGAGTGGGTGGGGATGACCGGGGTCGACCCGGCGTCCATCGGCCAGGTGCTCTCCCTCGACTTCAGCAGCGGCTCGCTGGACCGCCTCGGAGGACACCGCGCGGTCGTCGACCACAAGACGGCCGAGGCGGCCGGGATCGCGACCGGTGACACCTTCAGCTACGAGTTCGACGACGGCAAGACCGAGAAGCTGGAGGTCGCGGGCGTCTACACCGGCAACGAGATGATCGACGGCTTCTTCGTCACCACCGGCGTGGTCGATCCGCATCTGCAGGAGATCACCGACTTCCAGGTGATGGTGAAGATGAAGGACGGTCCCTCCGCGCAGGCCGAGGAGACCATCACCGAGGCGCTCGGCAAGAACCCGGCGATCCGGATCCAGGACAAGCGGGCCATCAGCGAGGAGATCAGCGGCGTGATCAGCCTGATCCTCAACATGCTCTACGGCCTGCTGGCGATGGCCGTGATCATCGCGGTCCTCGGAGTGATCAACACCCTGGCCATGTCGGTCTTCGAACGGAAGCACGAGATCGGGATGTTGCGGGCGATCGGCATGGACCGCTCGCGGGTCAAGCGGATGATCCGGCTGGAGTCGATCGTGATCTCGCTCTTCGGCGCCGTGCTCGGCATCGGGCTCGGGGTCTTCCTCGCCTGGGCCGCCGGGACGTCCATCACCGAGTCGATGGAGACGTACACCATGACGGTCCCGTGGGAGCGGATCGGCGCCTTCCTGGCCCTGGCCGGACTCGTCGGGGTCCTGGCCGCGCTGTGGCCGGCGCGGCGGGCGGCGAAGCTGAACGCGCTGGAGGCGATCAAGGCCGAGTAGCCGCGGGACCCCGCCCCCGTGGGGCGGGCACCGGCACCGGGCCCCGTTCACGGCGTACAGCCGTCGCGAACGGGGCCCGGTGCGGTCGGTGCCGGACGCCGCCGGAACGCCGGGGCCGCCGGGCCGCCGGGCCGCCGGGCCGCCGGGCCGCCGGAACCGCCGCTCAGGTCTCCGTCCACGCCCGGGGGCGCAGCGGAAGGCCCGAGGAGCCACCCTCCGGGGTGCGGACGGCGAGGATCTGGTTGACGCCGATCCGGTTCCGTTCGAAGGAGAGCGCGGACGCGGCCATGTAGAGCCGCCAGACCCGGGCGCGGCCGGGCGAGACCATACGAACCGCCCGCGGCCAGTCCCGTTCCAGACGCGCCACCCACTGACGGAGGGTCAGCGCGTAGTGCTCGCGGATCGCCTCCACGTCGCGCACCTCGAAGCCGGCCTCCTCCAGGCGGGAGACGGTGGAGCCGATCGGGGCCAGCTCGCCGTCCGGGAAGACGTAGGCGTCGATGAACGCGTCGATGCGGTACTCCTCCTCGTCGGGCTCCGGGCGGCGGGCGATCTGGTGGTTGAGCAGCCGGCCGCCGGGGCGCAGCAGCCCGTGGAGCACGCCGGCGTACGCCCGGTAGCGCGCCGAGCCGACGTGCTCGGCCATGCCGATCGAGGCGATGGCGTCGTACGGGCCGTCGGGGACCTCGCGGTAGTCCTGCACCCGGATCTCCACCCGGTCCGCCAGTCCTTCCTCGGCGATCCACTTGCGGGCGTGGGCGGCCTGCTCGGAGGAGAGGGTGATCCCGACGGCGCGCACCCCGTACTCGCGCGCCGCGTGCAGCACCAGCGCGCCCCAGCCGCAGCCGACGTCCAGCAGCCGGGAGCCGGGGCGCAGGGCCAGCTTGCGGCAGACGAGGTCGAGCTTGTCGCGCTGGGCCGCCTCCAGGCCGGCGCCCTCCGTCCAGTAGGCGCAGGAGTACACCATGGAAGGGCCCAGGACGAGGGCGTAGAAGTCGTTGCCCACGTCGTAGTGGTGGCTGACGGCCCGGCGGTCGCGGCGCGGGCTGTGCAGCGGCCCGCCGCGCAGGCGGCGCGCCTCCTCACGGGGCGGCGGCGGGGGCAGCCCGGGGCCGGCCAGCGTCACGAGTTCGCGGACGGCGGCCCGGGTCCGCGGGTCGCGCAGGGCCGCGGCAGCGCCCAGGGCGCCCCGAACACCGCCGCCGCCCGGTCCCGCGCCGCGCTCCCAGAACAGGCCGGACAGCCGGTCCATCCCCTCGTAGAGATCACCGAGGATGTCCAGCTCACCGGCCACCCAGGCGCGGGCCAGGCCGAGTTCGCCCGGACACCAGAGGAACCGGCGCAGCGCCCGCCGGTGGCGTACGGAGAGGACGGGCGCGCCGGGCGGGCCGTCCTCGCTGCCGTCCCAGGCCCGGATCCGCAGGGGGAACGGGGTGCCCAGCAGTTCCTCGGCGAGTGCGGTGAGCCGCCGCGCGGCGTCGGCCATGTCTCGTACACCTCCGTGGGCAGGAGCGGTGAACGCCTACGCCTCTACGGAAGCACCGGGCCCGCCCGAATCCCAGACCCCTGCGGGACAGAGCCGGGGGCAGCGCGGCCGGGACGGAGGTCCGGCGCACCCGGGCCGAGCGATCACGGAGCGGCGGCCGCGGTCCGGGAACGCCGTAGGGGCGTCCGCCCCACGGATTCGGCGGACGCCCCTTCGGGCTGCTGTTCTGCTGTTCGCGGGGCCGGGCCCCGCGTGGTCAGGAGGCCCTGGCCTTCTCGGAACGCTCGGCCTTCTCGGACGACCCGGCCGTCACGGGCCGGGCGTCGGAGGGGGCCGGCGCCGGGCGGGCGGCCTCGTAGAACTCCTCGCGGGGGTTCTCCATCGCGCCGAGGGACACGACCTCGCGCTTGAGGAACGTCTGCAGGGTCCAGTCGGCGAAGACCCGGATCTTGCGGTTCCAGGTCGGCACGGCCATGCCGTGGTACGTGCGGTGGAAGTACCAGGCGGCGCGGCCCTTGACCTTGATCTTCACGCGCTTGCCGAGCCGGATCACCGCGACGCCCTTGTGCAGGCCCAGACCGGCGACCGCGCCCTTGTTGGCGTGCTTGTACTCCTTCTGCGGGAAGCCCCGCAGCGCGGAGATGACGTTGTCGCCGAGGACCCGGGCCTGGCGCAGCGCGTGCTGCGCGGACGGCGGGCACCAGGCGTTCTCGACGCCCTCGGCGCGGGCGGCGAGGTCCGGCACCTGGGCGTTGTCGCCCGCGGCCCAGATGTGGTCGCTGCCCTTGACCTGGAGCGTGGCCTCCGCGTCGACGTGGCCGCGCGGGCCGAGCGGCAGGCCGTAGCGGGCCAGCGCCGGGTTGGGCTTGACGCCGGCGGTCCAGACGAGGGTGCCGGAGTCGACCTCCAGGCCGTTCTTGAGCACGACGTGGCCGTCGACGCAGGACTCCAGGGAGGTCTGCAGGTAGACCTCGACACCGCGCTTCTGGAGGTGCTCCAGACCCCACTTGCCGAGCTCGGGGCCGACCTCCGGAAGGATCTTGTCGGCGGCGTCGACGAGCACGAACCGCATGTCCTCGCGGGAGACGTTCGGGTAGTACTTCGCCGCGTCGCGGGCCATGTCCTCGACCTCGCCCACGGTCTCCGCACCAGCGAAGCCGCCGCCGACGAAGACGAAGGTCAGCGCCTTGCGGCGGACCTCCTCATCGGTCGTGGAGTCGGCCTTGTCGAGCTGCTCCAGGACGTGGTTGCGGAGGCCGATGGCCTCCTCCACGCCCTTCATGCCGATGCCCTGCTCGGCCAGGCCGGGGATCGGGAAGGTGCGGGAGACGGCGCCGAGCGCCACGATCAGGTAGTCGAAGGGCAGCTCGTAGGCCTCGCCGACGAGCGGCGTGACCGTGGCGGTCTTCCGGTCCTGGTCGATGGTCGTGACGCGGCCCGTCAGGACCTCCGCCTTGGGGAGCACGCGCCGCAGCGGGACCACGACGTGGCGCGGGGAGATGCTGCCGGCTGCGGCTTCGGGGAGGAAGGGCTGGTACGTCATGTACGAGCGCGGGTCGACGACCGTGACTGTCGCCTCGCCGTACCGCATCTTCTTGAGAATGCGGCGCGCCGCGTACAGGCCGACGTACCCGCCGCCTACTACGAGGATCCGTGGACGCTCCGTGGTGCTCATGATTCGAGTATCCAGCACTCCGGAGGGGGGTGCTCGTGAGGCCCTTCACAAGGACTCCTCAGCCCTGTGTTACACTCCGCGCCCCGTCGCAGGAGTCCCGACATTCCGGGCGGACCGCGAACCGGCCCGGCCTCCGCGAAACCCCCCGTGAGCTGCGGTTGAGCACTCCGGGGCGAGCGGGCCGCCGCGGAGCGGCCACTCGAAGCACCCCACCGTCCGGGCCTCGCGTACCTTCGTCTCGGAGGCTCCGCGCGCCCTTATCCGGGGTTTATCAGCCGCCCGGGCGCATTCACCGCCACTTTTTCATGTGAAGAGTTTCACGAACTCTTTTTGGCCAGGTCGCGCGCCCTCCCCGCAGGGCCCCGCCGGGCCCGCTCACCCGATGCGCACCCGGCTCAGGAGAGGGCCGGACGCCTCCTCCGGAGGCGGGCCACCGGCCCGGGCCCGGCCGGGCCCGGCGCGGGGAACCGGCCGCCGGCGCGGCTCCTACGCCACGGACCAGGCGATGCCGTCCAGGATGTCGTGCTCGCTGACGACGACCTCCGCGGCGCCGGTCCGCTCCATGACCGCCAGCAGCACCAGGGCGCCCGCGCCGATCACGTCCACCCGGCCCGGGTGCATCACCGGGATCGCGGCGCGCTCGGCGTGCGTCGAGCCCAGCAGCCGCTCGGTGATCTCCCGGACCCGCTGCACGGGGACGCGGGAGTGGTGGATGGCCGCCGAGTCGTACTCCGGCAGTCCCAGCGCGATCGCGGCCACCGTGGTGACGGAGCCGGCCAGCCCCACCAGCGTCCGGGCCTCGCGCAGCGGTACCGTCCGTCCGGCCAGGTCGAGCGCGGCGTCGATGTCGGCCCGCATGGCCGCGATCCGCTCCGGCGAGGGCGGGTCGGCGACCGCGCCGTCCCGCACCAGATGGCGCTCGGTCATCCGGACGCAGCCGATGTCGACGGAGCGCGCGGCGCTCACCCGCTCGGTGCCGACGACGAACTCGGTGGAGCCGCCGCCGATGTCCACCACCAGGTACGGGGTGTCCAGATCCCGCCGCCCGGCCAGCTCCCGGGTCGCGCCGGTGAAGGAGAACTCCGCCTCCTGGTCCCCGGTGACGACCTCCGGTTCGACGCCCAGGATGGCGCGGACCCCGCGCACGAAGTCGTCCCGGTTCTCGGCGTCGCGGGAGGCGGAGGTGGCGACGAAGCGGAGCGGCCCGGCGCCCAGCGAGCGGATGACCCCGGCGTACTCGCGGCAGGCGGCGAAGGTGCGCTCCAGGGCCTCCGGCGCCAGCCGGCCGGTGCGGTCCACGCCCTGGCCGAGCCGGACGATGGTCATCCGCCGGTCCAGGTCCGTGAGGTCGCCGGTGGCCGGGTCGACGTCGGCGACCAACAGCCGGATGGAGTTCGTTCCGCAGTCGATCGCCGCCACGCGGGTCATGCGGTCTCCCCTTCCGCGGCGCTCCCCTGCTCCCGCGCCCCCTCCGGCGCCCCCGGGCCGGCGGCGGCCGGTCCGCCCGGGCTCACGCACGGGCCCTTGCGCCACCACTCCGGCAGCAGGGCGATCGCCTCGTCGCCCAGCGGGTTGACGCCCGGGCCGGCGGCCAGGGAGTGGGCGACCAGGACGTGCAGGCACTTCACCCGGTCCGGCATACCGCCCGCGCTGGGGAAGCCCCGGAGGACCTCGACGGCGTCACGGCGGGCGATGTAGTCCTCGTGCGCGGCGCGGTAGGCGGCGGCCAGTTCCTCGTCCTCGGCGAGCCGGGCCGTCATCTCCTTCATCACGCCCTCCGCCTCCAGCGTGCCGATCGCGGAGGCGGCGCGCGGGCAGGTCAGGTAGTACAGCGTGGGGAACGGGGTGCCGTCCTCCAGCCGCGGCGCCGTCTCGACCACGTCGGGCTGCCCGCAGGGGCAGCGGTGCGCGATGGCTCGCAGACCGCGGGGCGGGCGGCCGAGTTGCTCGCGGAACGCCGCGATGTCGGCCTCGGTGGGTGCGGTGGGCGTGGTCTGGGGAGGGGGCGTGTCCATGCCGGTGCGGATCTCTTCGGTCGGTTCGGGTGGGAAGTCCGGACGGGTCGGGGGGAGACGAGGAGGACGGGGAGGACGGGGAGAAGACGGGGCAGGGCGGCCGGCGGGAGGGCCCGGGCCGTCCCGGGTGTGTCAGCCGCCGGAGTCCGCCCGGTCGACGTCGCTCCACAGCTTCCGGTACCAGGGGAGCTCTTCGCCGTCGGCGTCCTGCCCGGCCTTCTCCCCGGCGCCGTCCGTGCCCCGCGGCACGATGTAGCCGGTCTCGCCCGGGCGTACGTAGTGCAGCCGCTCGCGCAGCTGCCGCTCGGCGTAGGCGTCGTCCTGCCAGCGAGCCTTGAGGTCGCGCAGTTCCTCGACCGCCGCCCGCGCCTCCTCGGCGCGGCGCTGCTGCTCGGCGATCTCCGACTGCTGCGAGACCCACTGCCGCATGGGATAGGCGAGGGCGACGACCAGCGTGCACACGACCAGCGCCAGCAGCGCGGCCCGGCCCGTCAGCCGGTTGCGGCGCTGGGGCCGGGCCCGGTAGACGCGGGCGGCGGCCTGCTCGCCGAGGGCCCGGAGCCGGGTCGCGGTCGAGCCCTGCTGGGAAAAGGGGGAAAAGCCGGACAACCTCGACCCGCCGCCGGCGGGGGCACCCCTGTCGCGGTCCGCGGACACGCTCTCGCCTCCCCTGTCGTCCGTTGCGTCACGTCCCCGGCCACGGTACGGGACCGGGCCGGGGACGCGACGCACTGACGTACTGGCGTACGCCGGGGGCTAGCGGCCGAAGCGCGGGAACGCGGAGCGGCCGGCGTACACCGCGGCGTCGTCGAGGATCTCCTCGATGCGCAGCAGCTGGTTGTACTTGGCGACGCGCTCGGAGCGGGCCGGCGCACCGGTCTTGATCTGGCCGCAGTTGGTGGCGACGGCCAGGTCGGCGATGGTGACGTCCTCGGTCTCGCCGGAGCGGTGGGACATCATGCACTTGTAGCCGTTGCGCTGGGCCAGCTCGACGGCGTCCAGGGTCTCGGTCAGCGAGCCGATCTGGTTCACCTTCACCAGGAGCGCGTTGGCGGTGTCGCTCTCGATACCGCGGGCGAGGCGCTCGGGGTTGGTGACGAACAGGTCGTCACCGACGATCTGCACCTTGTCGCCGAGCTTCTCGGTGAGGGTCTTCCAGCCCTCCCAGTCCTCCTCGTTCAGCGGGTCCTCGATGGAGACCAGCGGGTACGCGGCGACGAGCTCGGCGTAGTAGTCGGTCATCTCGGCGGCCGAGAGGGACTTGCCCTCGAAGGAGTAGGAGCCGTCCTTGTGGAACTCGGTGGCGGCCACGTCGAGCGCCAGGGCGATGTCCTGGCCCGGCTCGTAACCGGCCTTGCGGATGGCCTCCACGATGAGGTCCAGGGCCTCGCGGTTGGAGCCGAGGTTGGGGGCGAAGCCGCCCTCGTCGCCGAGGCCGGTGCCCAGGCCGCGCTCCTTCAGGACGGTCTTGAGGGTGTGGTAGACCTCCGCGCCCCAGCGCACCGCCTCGGAGAAGGACTCCGCGCCGATGGGGGCGATCATGAACTCCTGGATGTCCACGTTGGAGTCGGCGTGCGAGCCGCCGTTCAGGATGTTCATCATCGGGACCGGCAGCAGGTGGGCGTTCGGGCCGCCGAGGTAGCGGAAGAGCGGCAGGTCGGACGCCTCGGAGGCGGCGTGCGCCACGGCGAGCGAGACGCCGAGGATGGCGTTGGCGCCGAGCGAGGACTTGTCGGGTGTGGCGTCCAGGTCGAACATCGCCTGGTCGATCAGCCGCTGCTCGGTGGCGTCGTAGCCGACGAGCTCCGGGCCGATCTGCTCGATGACCGCGAGGACGGCCTTCTCCACACCCTTGCCGCCGTAGCGGTTCTTGTCGCCGTCACGGAGCTCGAGGGCCTCGAACGCCCCGGTGGAGGCACCGGAGGGGACGGCAGCACGGCCTGTGCTGCCGTCGTCGAGGCCGACCTCGACCTCGACCGTTGGGTTGCCTCGCGAGTCGAGGATCTCCCGGGCTACGACGACGTCGATGGACGGCACGAGCATCTCCTTCTGGGAATGTGACGCTGGATCGCAGTGTCTTTCTCGCCGCGAACGGCTCTGCGCCACGAGCCTAACCGGCCCGGGGGCCGGGGTCGGCCGACCGCCCGTCCGGCGAGACGAAAAGACATCCGAAATCCGGCATTGAGGGGGCAATCACCTCGGAAGAGGTGGCTCGAAGAGGTGCCCGGGGGCGCCGTGGCGCGGGGAGCGGAAAGGCACCGGCCCGGCGCCGCCGGGGGGCGCGCCGGGCCGGTGCCGTGCCGCCCGGAGCGGGGCGGCCCTGCGGGGCGGTCAGCTCAGCCTGAGGAGCTGGCCGGGGTAGATGACGTCCGGGGCGTCGATCTTGTCCCGGTTCATGGCGTAGAGCTTCTGCCAGCCGCCCTTGATCCCCAGGGTCTCGGCGATCTCGGAGAGGGTGTCGCCCTCGACGACCTCGTACTTGCCGTCGACCAGCTCGGGAGCGGACTTCTTCTCCGTACCGGCGGCTTCCCCGGTCTTCGACGCTGCGGCCGCGTCCCGCCGCTCCGCCCGGGCGGCGGGCGCGTCCGCGGACCGCTCCTGCCGCGGCGCGGCCTGCTCCTGCTTCTGCCCACCGGTCTCCCGGCCGAGTCCGGTGAGCGGGGCGACGCCGGGGGCGGGGCCGCCCGCCTTCAGCCCGCCCGCCCCGGCACAGGTCCAGGCGCCCGGCCCCTGCATGGCGAGCAGCCGTTCGGCGGTCGCGATCTGCTCTTCCTTGGTGGCGAGGTCGGCTCGCGGGGCGTAGCGCAGCCCGCCGGCGGCTTTCCAGCTGGACTGCTTGAACTGCAGCCCGCCGTAGTGGCCGTTGCCTGTGTTGATCTTCCAGTTGCCGCTGGACTCGCACTGGGCCACGGCCTCCCAGGTGTCGACGGAGGCGGCGGAGGCGGAGTCGGCGGTGCCCACGAGCGGGATGGCCGCGGCGGTGCCGGCGGCGCCGGCGAACGTGACGATACGACGTGACTTGGGCGGGGCGGGGCGGCGGTGCCTGCCCTTGTAACCGGTACGCAGCATGAAACGTCTCTCTCACCGACGCCTGCGAGGTGAGCTGTCGGGTTGGGGCTGTGAGCGGCCCTGCCGAGTGCTCCCGCACTGGGCTTCACCCCTAGCCGGTCGGTCCGCGCGGGCGGTCCTCACGGCACTTACCTGGGTCCCCCGCTCCTGCCTACGGCGCTTGCGCGGCGACTGCCCTCCGGCCACCGGCAGGACTCGGCGTGGTGGTCGGGGGTGCCCGCTGGCGGCGAGCGATAAGACGTTAAGCACATCGTCGCTGACGGGACATAATCCGACACACCGTCACTTACCTCCCGCACGGTCGTCCGTACCGCCGTTGTCGCAGGTGACGGCCCGGACGGCGAAGAGGGCGGCCGGTGGCCCCGGTTCATCCGATGGGACGCAGGGACCGCGCGCCGCACCGGGTGTGCTGCCGCGCGGCCCGGAGCGGCCGGAGCCGGCGCCGGGCACTCCGCGGGACGGTGCGCGCCCGGCCGCCACCGGGGCGGATCAGAGCGCCGGCCGCGCCGACCACGTCGCGGCGTTCGCGGAGTACGTCCACTCGCCCGACACCGAACGGTCGTCGGCCGCGCCGCCGTAGACGGCCTCCGGAAGCACGGCGTAGGGGCCGGGCTCCGGCGACGGGCGCTCGGTACCGCGGTCGGCCGCCGCGTCGTCACGGGAGGCGTGGCGCCCGGACGCGCGGTCCTCGTCCTCGTCCCCGGCCTCCACCGCGGTCTCCTCCGGCGCGGGCTCCCCGCGGTGCTTGCCGCTCTTGGAGGGGGCCTTCTCGTCGGCGGTGCCGGACAGCCCCAGGTCGAGGAGGCCCTCGTCCGGCTCCTCCTCGTCCGACGGCGCGGCGGACTCGCCGCCCTGCCCGGGAGCGGAGTCCCCGGCGCCGGAGCCGTCCGCGTCGTCACCGGAGCCGCCGGTCTCCAGCAGGCCGCCGAGCAGGCCGCCCGACTGCTGCCCGCCCTCGGCATCGGAGTCCTCGGAGGCCGCGTCGGCCGCCTTGCCCTTCCCGGTGAGGCCCGCGTCCGCGCCGCACTTCGGCCAGGCGCTCGGCCCGACGGCCGCGAGGACCTTCTCCGCGACGGCGATCTGCGCGTTGCGACTGGCCTGGTCGGCGCTGGGCGCGTAGTCCAGCCCGCCGTACTGCTCCCAGGTCTGCTGGGTGAACTGCAGTCCGCCGTAGTAGCCGTTGCCGGTGTCCGCGCTCCACAGGCCGCCGCTCTCGCACTCGGCGACCTTGTCCCAGGTGCCGGCGTCGGCGGCCTGCGCGCCCGTCGCGCCGAGCAGCGGCATCGCGATCCCCGCGCCGGCCACGCCCGCCGTGACGAGAAGAGCCGGAGCCTGACGGGGTTTGCGGTGTCTGCCGTTGCCGGAAAGCATGAAGGGCCTTTCGTCGAGGGCCGAAGGTCAAGTCCCGCCGAAAAATAGCGGGCACCGGAGGCGCGTCACAAGTCGATGTAGTGGAGATCACGCGAAGATCACGAATGATGCCACGTCAGGTGCGGCGTGTTTCCCCCGGGTCCGGTACGGGCACAGGGGCGAACTCCACCGGCAGGGTACGCAGGCCGCGCATGATCAGTCCGCCGCGCCATCGCAACTCCTCCGGATCGGCCGCCAGTCGGAGATCCGGGAGCCTGCGCAGCAGGGTCGCCAGCGCGGTGCGCGCCTCCAGCCGGGCGAGCGGGGCCCCGAGACAGTAGTGGATGCCGTGGCCGTAGCCGAGGTGCGGGTTGTCGGTGCGGGAGAGGTCCAGGGTGTCCGGGTCCGTGAAGCGCGCCGGGTCGCGGTCGGCGGCGGCGAGCACCACCAGCACCGGGTCGCCGGCGGCGATGCGCTGCCCGCCGATGACGGCCGGCTCGGAGGCGTAGCGCCAGGTCGCCAGCTCCACCGGGCCGTCGTAGCGGAGCAGTTCCTCGACCCCGGTCGCCAGCAGCTCCGTCTCGCCGGCGGCCAGTGAGCGCTGGAGCCGCTCGCGCGGGCCGGGTTGGCGGAGCAGGGTGTACATGCCGTTGCCGATGAGGTTGACGGTGGTCTCGAAGCCGGCGAAGAGGAGGATGAAGGCCATGGCGGCGGCCTCCCCCTCGGTGAGGTGCTCGCCGTGGTCGCTCGCCCGGATCAGACCGGAGATCAGGTCCTCACCGGGGCGGGCCACCGGTCCGAGCGCGGCCCGCTTGCGGTGGATCAGCTCGGCGAGGTAGTCGCGCATCTTCCGGACCGACCGGCCCACGCCGCCGCGCGGCGCCCGGTCGCCGCCGGGCCCGGAGTGGCGCATCATCATGCCCGCCCAGTCGCGGAAGTCGTCCTGGTCCTCGCGCGGGACGCCCAGCAGATCGCAGATCGCGTAGATGGGCAGCGGGAACGCGAACTCGTGGATGAGATCGGCCTCCCCGCGGGCGGCGAAGCCGTCGATGAGCCGGTCCGTCAGCTCCCGCACGCGCGGCTCGAAGGCGGCCACCCGGCGGGGGGTGAACGCCTTGGAGACGAGACGGCGCAGCCGGGTGTGGTCGGGCGGGTCGATGTTCAGCAGATGGGTCATCAGATCGGCGCCGCGCTCCCCGGGAATGCCCGTCTTGCCCTTGGCGTGCGCCGGCCCGGAGTGGTGCGCGGGGTTCTTCGACAACCGCCCGTCGGCCAGGGCCTGCCGGGCGTCGGCGTACCGGGTCACGAGCCAGGCCTCCACGCCGCTGGGCAGCGTGGTGCGGTGGACGGGGCTGTGCTCGCGCAGCCAGGCGTACGCCGGGTACGGATCGTCGGCGAACTCCTTGGTGAACAGCTCGGGCGGGGACGGGGCGGCGGTCTTCTCGGGCACGTGTCCGACCGTACCCGGCGCCCGGACGGGGCCGGCCGGCCCCCGGCCCGGGGGCCGGGTGGGCCACGGACGGCGCCTGGGCGGTGGCCGGACGCTGCCTGGGCGGTGGCCGGGCACTGCCCAGGCGGGGGCCCGCCGGTGCCCGGCCGGCCGGTGCTCCGGCGGCTCGTGGCCTCGCCCGTCGCGGACCGTACGGCCCCCGCGGCGTCAGCCGGGCAGGGAGCGCTCCCGCTCCTCCCGGCGTTCCAGCCAGCCGGTGGTGATCAGATACTGGCCGGCGAGATAGCCCGCCATGATCATGAGCTCCTGGCCCGGCACCTTGCGGCCCGCGGCCTGGAGGCCGATCAGCAGGTCCGAGCCGACGAACGCCACCGCTCCCGCGCCCACCTTGCCCCCGACCCCGAGGCCGGCCGCGCCCATCGTCATCAGCGCCAGGCTGTATCCGGCGACCGGCAGGCGCAGCTTCCTCTCCAGCCCCGGGGAGATGACCGCGTTGGCGGCCGCCCAGGCGGCCAGGCAGCCGAGGGCCGGCAGGGGCCGCTCGCGGATCGCGCGGAACGCGCCGAGCCGGGCGTAGCCGGTGGTGTAGCCGACCTGGGTGCCGAGGAAGGCGGCCATGCCGAGGAGGAACGCGGGCTCGTGCTCGTCGAAGAGCAGGGCGGTGTCACCGGCGGTGGCACAGGCGAGGCCGGCGATCAGCGGTGCCGGTGCGGGCGTCTTCCCGTCCGGCCTGCGGCGCAGCACGTGGGCCGCGAGGGCGGGCATCAGCAGGGGCTTGGCGGCGCGCTCCCAGCCGCGGGGGCCGCGGGCCACGGCTATCAGGTCGGCGGCGGCCAGCGCGCCGAAGGCGACCAGCGGGCCGCGTCCGTGGCCGTCGGGCCGCGCCATCCGGGCGGCGGCCGCGGCGGTCCGCCGCAGCAGCCCGCCCCGGCGGACCGTCCGGCCGTCCCGGCCCCGCTCCGCGCCGGCCGGTACGGCGGCGCCCCGGCCGGGGCTCCCGCCGCGTGCTTCGCTCCACCCGCTGATCGTCATGCCGGGCAGTCTCGCCGTCGGTAGACACGGCGTCAACAGTCTCCGCCGGGACGAAGGGCCTGATGACGTGCGGTGATCGGGGGGTGTGCCGGCCGGCGCCCGCTCGTCTCCCGGCCGGCGGCACCCGGCGGAGGCCCGGCCTCCCGGCCTGCCGGCCCGCCGGCCCGTCAGCCCGTGCCGTGGCCGCTGCCGCCGCGATCCCAGGTGGGACGCTTCGGGGCGGGGCCGCCGACCTCGCCGGTACCGGGAGCCTCCTCCTCGACGCCGTACGGGCCCAGCTCGTGCGGGAGGTACCGATGGCCGTCCCGGGGCAGTTCGGGAGAGTGGTCACGGTGTCCCTCGACCGCTTCCCCGTGGCCCAGGACGTCCTGGTGCCCCGGGCCGTGATCCGGTGACGTGGTGTGGCCGTACTCCTGGCGGGTCTGCCAGGCGCCGGAGCGCTGCTGCGGCCCCTTGGGCACACCGGGCTCCCGTGCCTTCATCCTCCGGCCGAACCACACGGCCGCGATCAGGGCCGCCACGACTGCCAACCCGATGAACAGCGGACCGAGGCCCACCAGGTGGTCGTCCTCCACCGCGAATTCCAAGCTCAGCAGATCCATGGCTGCCGGGTACCCCCGCGGATGGGGATCAATCGGACCGCTCGGCCGCCCGGACCGCGTCCCGGTAGGCCCGGGCCGCCGCTCGAAGCGCGGACTCCGGGTCGGTGCCGGCCGCCTCGGCCCGCACCGCCAGGGCCAGCAGCGCCTCGCCGAAGCCGTCGCCGTCACCGGCCGCGGACGGGAGGGGGACGTCCAGTCCGGCGGTCCGGACGCGGGAGGCGAGCTTGGCGGCCAGCGCCAGCGCGGGCTGGCCCAGCGGGACGCCCTCGGTCACGGACTCGCGCCGCTTCTCGGCCGCCTTGGTGCGCAGCCAGTGCGCCTTGACGTCCTCGGGGGTCTCGGCGGCCTCGTCTCCGAAGATGTGCGGATGGCGGTGGACGAGCTTCTCCACGATCGTGCCCGCCACGTCGTCGATGGAGAACGGCTCCTCCGGGTCCTCCTCGGCGATCCGGGCGTGGAAGACGACCTGGAGCAGCACATCGCCCAGCTCCTCGCGGAGCGCCTCCCGGTCGCCCTCCTCGATGGCCTCGACCAGCTCGTACGCCTCTTCGATGCCGTACTTGACCAGGCCCTCGCTGGTCTGCCGGCTGCTCCAGGGGCACTCGGCGCGGATGGTGTCCATGACCTGCACCAGGTCCAGCAGCCGGGCGCCCGGCAGGTCGTACGAGGCGGGGAGCAGCTCCAGGTCCGGCATCCGGAAGCGGCCGGAGCCGGCCAGCCGGGCCAGTCCGTCGGTCAGCCGCGGTTCCCCCTCACCGGACGGGACGACGACGACCGTGCGGCCGCCCGCCGCCGCCTCTGCTCCCGCCCCCGCATCGGCTCCGGCAGCGGCGCCCGTCCCCGCGTCCCCGGTGCAGTAGGCGACCAGTTCCTCGGCGGGCGGCAGCTCCCCGCCCGCCTCCACCGCGATGCCCGCCTCCCGCAGATACGGCAGCTGCGGGTGGTCCGGGTCGGGGCAGAGCACGCGGTCGGCGGCGCGCAGCGTGCGCCAGGCGGGCCAGGACAGCAGTCCGGGCGCCACCCGGTGGCTGGTGGTCAGCAGGACGATACGGCCGGGGGCCGCGCTCTCGGAGGGGACCGGGGCGCCGGGCCCGGCCGCCGTTGTCGCGTCGTTCACGGAACCGAACGTAACCCACCGCCCGCGCCGCCCGCCGGGCCTCCCCCGCGCCGCGGGGCGCGGCGGGGCGAACCGGCCCGGGGCGGGCCGGCCCGGGGCGGACCGTCCCGGGGCGGACCGGCCCGGGACCGGCGCGGGGCCCGCGCTCAGGACCGGCGCGGGGCCCGCGCTCAGGACTGGCGCGGGGCCTGCTGCTCCGGCTGCAGCCAGGGCTCCTGGACGGTGTCGAGGAGCACCTGCTCGTCGTTCCACGTGCCGAAGCGCGGGTTGACGTCGATGCCCATGCTCTCGGACGCCTTCCGCAGGGCCCCGACCACCTTCTCCTGGCCCTCCGGGGTGGTCCGGTCCGCGCCCAGGCTCTTCGCGAGCTTGTCCATGAGGACCTGGTTGCGGAGGGTGCCCTCCAGCTGGTCCGGGCCGATGGAGTACTGCTGGAGCCACATCTCGCGCAGCCGGTCCGCGCCGCCCGCGGCCTTCTCGGCCTGCTCCCTGATCCGCTGGACGTCGGAACGGCTCGCGCTCACCCCGGCGTCCTTCGCGGCCCGCGCCAGCACCTTGTCGAAGATCATGCTGTTGAGGGTGGAGCGGCTGAGCCGGCCCGTGCCCTTGATGAGCTGGTCCGCGTCCTTGGACTCGCTCTGCGCCGCCCGGACGCCCCGGGCCTGCGCCTGGACCTGGGAGACCGTGATCTTGTCACCGTCCACCACGGCCGCGGCCCCCGGATGGGCGTCACTGCCGCACCCGGTGAGGAGCGGCGTCGCGGCGAGCAGCGCGACGGCGGTGACGGAGAGCGCGGACCTGCGGCGGTGCATTGTGCCTCCCGGCGGTGGGGCTCCCGGCGCCCGTCGGGGCGGGGAGCGTGGGCCATGCGGCGGTGCGTGGGCGGTGTGCGTGGGCGGTGTGCGTGGTGGGCGGTGCACGGTCGGGTGCGGTGATCGATATTAGGCAGTCCGGGCGGCGGGAACCAGCACTTCTTCCGGACTGCCCCGGCGGCGCGGAGCGCCGGGAGGGCGGAGCACCGGGGGACGGGCCGGGGCCGGGATCGGGGACGGGATCGGGGACGGGGACGGGGACGGCGTCGGGGCCGGGGACGCCGAGAGTTCGCCCGGCGTTCCCCTCGGCGTCCGCCGGCCGTCGCCCGGGGGTGGGAGTCTCGCCCTTCGGCGTGATGCCACGGGCCCGGCGGGTGCCGTGCGTCGCCGGCCTCCTTCTCCGCCCCCGCTCCTCCCCAGGTGATCCGTGCCCTCCAACGATGTGACGTCCGGCCGCGCCCCCGCACCCCGCCCCGCGGCCGCAGCGGTCGCCGCCGCGGTGGCGGAACCGTCCGGGCGAGCGGAGGACCGGCCCGGCGACCGCGGCCCCGGCCCGGGCGGAACGACCGCCCCGACCACCGGCCCCGACCCTTCCGCCGGCCCCGACCCGTCCGCCGGATCCGCCGCTCCGGCCGGATCCGCGGCATCCGCCGCTCCCGGCAAGGCTTCCGGCGCACCCACGCCCACGGCCCCGGCTCCCCGGGAGCACCGGTACGACATCGACCTGATCCGGATGCTCTGCTCCTGCGGCGTGATCCTGGGCCACGTCGGCTCGGCCTTCATCGCCGCCGTGGGCCGTCAGGAGGCGGGCGGTCCGGCCGCGTACTGGGCGGGCATGAGCGCCGACGCCGTCAGCCGGTTCGCGGTGCCCATGTACTTCGCCATCGCCGGCTGGGCCGTGCTGGTCGGCGCCCCGCCGCGGGACGGCCGGCGCGTCTGGCAGCGGATCGTCAAGATCGGTGTGCCGCTGGCCGTCTGGACGGCGGTCTATCTCGCCTGGGGGCGGTGGCGCGGCACCAACGGGGACCCCATCGGCGAACTGGCGCTGGACTCCGTCTTCGCCTCCGTACGGCCCGCGTACCACCTCTGGTATCTCTACACCTATCTGCCGGTGATCACGCTGCTGGCCTGCGCCGCCCTGGTGCGCTCGGGCCGCCGCCCGTGGGGCCTGGGCGCGGGGCTGCTGGTGCTGGCCGCGGCCCCGCAACTGATGGGCGACATCGGGGAGTTCACCGGCTGGGAGATGCCCCGGTTCGGCTGGGGGTTCGTCGTCTACCAGATCGTGTACGCCGTCCTGGGCGCCCTGCTGTTCGCGCTGCCCGCGGGCGCGCTGGGCAAGCGGCGGACCCCGTGGGTGGTGCTGGCCGTCCTCGCGATGGGCGGCATCCTCTGGTACCAGCACGCGGTGCACTACGTCATCCCCAACGCCCATCTGCTCGTCGCCCTGTTCATGGGCGGGGTGCTGCTCTCCCTCCACCGGGTCCGCGTCCCGGAGCGGCTGCGGCCGGCGCTGGGCCGGCTCGCGGCGGCGGCGTACGGCGCGTACCTGGTGCACGTCCTGGTGATCGACGTGCTGGCACACCCGTTCGTCGACGCCGAACTGGGAGCGCTCCGCGCCGGCGTGCTCACGGTCGTGCTGACCGCGGCCACCATCGTGCTGTCGTTCGGGACGAGCCTGCTCTGGGGACGGCTCCGGCTGCGGCGGTGGCTCGGCTGAGCCCTCTCGCCCCGCGGGCGCCGCACCCGTACGCCCCCGTGCGCGGCGGGCGAACCCGCCCCGCCCGCCGAAGCCGCAGCGCCCACCGCACCGAGCCGACACCCGGCGTTCACCCTGTGCTCCCCCGGAGGCCATCCGGGAGGGCCGCCGTTTCCCCTACCGTCCCGCTGACGACACCCGATCGCGACAAGGCAGCCAGGTGACCAAGCTCTCCGTCATAGTTCCCTGCTACAACGTCCAGCAGTACCTGCCGGACACCCTGCGCAGCCTGGCCAACAACGCCGGGGAGCACATCGAGTTCATCCTCGTCGACGACCACTCCACCGACGCCTCCGCGGAGATCCTCGACCGCGCGCGGCGCGAACTGCCCCGCGCGACGGTCATCCGGCAGCCGGAGAACGGCGGCATCTCCCGGGCCCGCAACACCGGCCTGGAGGCGGCGAGCGGACGCTGGATCACCTTCCTCGACGGCGACGACTGGTACGGCCGCGGCTATCTGGAGAATCTGCTGGCCGCCGCGGAAACGCTCGGCTGCGACTTCGTCCGCACCGACCACGTCCAGTCCACGGGGAAGGACCGGGTGGTGCGCCGCGCCCCCGCCTCCCTGCGGAACGCGGTCGGCAGCCCCCGGGACGCCGTCAACCCGCCCCACATGGAGACGATGGTCGACTACCCGTTCGTCTGGGCCGGGATCTACCACCGCCGCCTGTTCGAGAACGGGGGCCTCCGCTTCGACACGGAACTGCGCACCGCCGAGGACCGGCTGTGGACCTGGCAGCTCTATCTGACCGCCGAGACCTGCGCGACCGTCGGCCTGCTCGGCGTCTTCTACCGCCGAGGCCTCACCACCTCGCTCACCCAGATCCTCGACGAGCGCCAGCTCGACTTCATCCCCGCCCACGACGCGATGCTCGACCTGGTGCTGGCCGACCGCGAACGCGACCGCTTCCTCCCCAAGGTGGTGCGCACCTACTGCGCCCTGATCGCCTTCCACCTGTCCAAGGCGGACCGGTACCAGCCCCGGGTGGCGCGGCGGCTGAAGCGCGAGGCCGCCGCCGCGCTCGGACGGATGCCGGCGGACGTCCTGGAGCGGACCCTCACCGACATGGGCCCCGAACGCGGCCGGCTGCTCGGCGCCCTCCGCCCGACCCGTAAGGCCGCCTGACCGTGGGCGCGAGGGCCGACGGGCCGCAGACCACCGGACCACAGACCACCGGGCCGGAGACCGTCCAGCTCTTCCAGGTCTCCACGCTCTACGGGGCGGCGACGCTCGTCGCGGCCCTGGAGGGAGGGCAGTTCGGGCCCTGGGAGGACGTCCGCCGGGTACTGCTCGTCTCGCACAACGCGGCGGTGCCGGAGACCGCCGTCCGGCTCACGGAGATGCGCGGCTGGGACCGGCTGGCCGCCCGCTTCGACGACATCGTCGACTGGAACGCCGCCATCCGCCCGCACCATCCCAGCACCTGGTCGCCGGCGGCGAACGACGCCGAGATCTGGCAGCGCCTGTTCCGCCACTCCTGGCGGCTGGGGGACGGACCGGTGGAGCTGGCCGTGGAGTCGGTGCAGGTCAGCCCGGCCCGGGCGCTCGCCACGATCTTCGCCGAGAGCACGGTGGACGTCTACGCCGACGGCCTGATGAGCTACGGCCCCACCCGCAACCCGCTGCCCGGCCCCCTCGCCCGCCGCATCCGGCGGCTGCTCCACCCGGACCTGGTGCCGGGCCTGCGGCCGCTGCTGCTCTCCGAGTACGGGGTGCCGGCCGAACTGGTGCCCACCGAGGCGCTGAAGAAGGTGATCGAGGAGATCGGCGGGCCGGAAGCGGGAGCCGGGACGGAGCCGGGGCCGGGGCCGGGACCGGAATCCGGCGAGGGCGCCGCGACCGCCGGCGCCGCGGCCCCGGGCGCCCCCACGGCCGTCCTGCTGGGCCAGTACCTCGCCGCGCTGGACATCCTCACCCCCGCCGAGGAGGAGGCGCTGCACGAGCGGATGCTGCGCGGGGCCGCCGCGGCCGGGCACCGCTCCGTGCTGTTCAAGCCGCACCCCACGGCTCCGGCCCGCTACTCCAGGGCGCTGGAGAAGGCCGCCGCGGAGGCCGGGGTGCGGCTGACCGTCACCGGCACCCCGATGCTCGCCGAGGAACTGTTCCGGAGCGGCGAACTCCGGCTGGTCGTCGGCTGCTTCTCCACGGCGATGTTCACCGCCGCCGTCTGCTACGGCATCCCGGTCGCCCGGGTCGGCACGGACCTGCTGCTGGAACGGATCGCCCCGTACGAGAACAGCAACCGCGTCCCGCTGACGATCACCGATCACCTCGTCCCCGAGATCGGCGCGTTCGCGGGGACGGCAGCGGAACCGGCAGAGGAGACGGGGGCGGCGGGGGCGGCAGCCGAACCACCGGGCGCACGGCCGGAATCCTGGGACGTGGACGGGCTGACGCCGCTGCTCCGCACCGTCGGGTTCTGCATGCGCCCGGAGGCGTACCCGTGGCTGCGCGCGGAGAGCGCGGCCTGGCTGGAGGCCCGGCTCGGGGAGGACACCCGGCGGTACTTCAAGCGCCGCCGGCTGACCGCCCTCGATCTGCCCGGGAAGTCGGAGCACTCCTGGCCGGGCCGGCAACTGCGGCGCGTGGCACGGATCTCCGGGGTGAACCGGATGGCCGGGGCGGCCCGCTCCGTGCGGGGACGGTGGTCCCGGCCGTAGCGGCGGTGAGCACCGCGGCCGGCACGGCCGGGGCCGGGGGCACCCGCCCGGCCCGCCGCACCCGCCGGGCCCGCCGCACCCGCAGTGCTCAGCCGAGCCGTACCTGCCGCTGGCGGTCGAGCACGCGGCGCAGTTCGCCGGCCATCGGGTGGTACGGGCCGTACATCCGCTCCACGTCGCCGAGCAGCCGCGACTGCGTCTCGTGCGCCTCGCGGTGGGCGCCGACCGCGTGCAGCAGGGCGCCGATGCGGGAGCGGATCTCCAGCGGGAGGGCGGGCCCGGTGGCGGCGTCCTGCTCGAAGTACGGCAGCACGGCGCGGTATTCGGCGATGGCGGCGGACGCCTCGCCGAGCTGCTCCAGGCACTGCGCGGCCTCGTAGCGGAACTGCAGCGCCTCGCGGTGGGCGTCCGGTCCCGATCCGGCGGAGGTCTCGGCGGCGAGCCGGCGCAGCTCGGGCAGGGCACGGCGGTACTGGCCGTCGTCGAGGAGCGTCGCGGCGTACTGCTTGCGCAGGCTCCGCACGACGGGCGAGTGCTCGCCGTGGTGGGCGGTGGCGAGCGGGAGGACGGAGCCGAGGACGTCCACGGCCTGGGTGAGGCGGCCCGCGTCCAGCAGCCGCTTCACCTCCTCGACGGCGTCCGCGATCGCGGTGCGGCCGGTGCGCTGCGGGGCCGCCGCGCCGCCCGCCGCGCCGCCCGACGCGCTGCGCGGGTCGGGGATCGCGGCGGCGGGCGCGGGCATCACGGCCGGCGGGGCGGGGAGCGCACCGGCCCGGTCGGGCCAGGGGGCGTGCGGGCGGAGGAAGGGGCGGGTGGGGTCGAGCGGGCCGGGCGGGCCTCCGGGCGCCGAGCCGGGGGACGGCAGCAGCGGCACCAGCGCCTGGTAGACCTCCTGGGCCCCGGACGGCCGGTGCCGCGGGTCCTTGGCCAGCAGCCGCAGCACCAGCGCCTCCAGCGGCTCGGGAACCTCGGAGCGCAGCCGGCGCACCGGCACGGGGGCGTCGTAGAGGTGGCGGTGGAGGACCCCGAGCGAGGTGGACGCCTGGAAGGGGACCTGGCCGCTGAGGAGTTCGTGCAGCAGCACCCCGAGGGCGTAGAGGTCGGTGTAGGGGCCGACGGCGCCGCCCATCGCCTGCTCGGGTGCCATGTAGGCGGGGCTGCCGATGGGTGAGCCGGTGTGCGTGAGGCGGGTGGTGTCGGTGTCGACGGCCGCGGCGATGCCGAGGTCGAGGACGCAGACCGTGCCGTCCTGACGGAGCATCACGTTACGGGGTTTGAGGTCGCGGTGGACGACGGGCGCCGCGTGCACGGCGGAGAGCACGGCGCAGAGCTGGGCGGCCACGGAGGCGGCCCACGGCCAGGGGTACGGCTCGTGCTCGGCGAGGTGGTCGCCGAGGTCGGCGCCGTCGATGTGCTGCATGACGAGGTAGAGGTCGTCCCCGTCGCTGCCCGCGTCGTGGACGGTGACCAGCCCGGGGTGGTCGACCCGGGCCGTGACCCGGCACTCGCGGAGGAAGCGGCGGCGCATCTCCTCGGCCTCGGGGGCGCCGGCCATGCGGTCGGGGCGGAGCAGCTTCACCGCGATCCGGCGGTCCAGGCGGCGGTCGTAGCCCAGCCACACCTGCCCCATGCCGCCCTGGCCGAGCAGCGTGGAGAGTTCGTAACGCCCGGCGATCACACGGCCGTTCACCGGGGGCCGCTCCCGTCCTCCGCGGCGCCGCCCTCTTCCCTGCGGAGGAGGTCGCTGAGTTCGTCCAGCTCGGCGCGGACGCGGTGGATGCGCTGCGGCTGCGGCCGGCTGCCCGCGGTGCCCGGCGCATACGGCTCACCCGCTCCGGGCACGGACGGCGGCGGGCCCTGCGGGGGCGTGGCGGAACCGCCGGGACCGGTGGGACCAGTGGGGCTGGTGGGACCGGAGGCGGCGGGCGGGTGCGGGAAGCCGTACGCGGGCACACCGGGTGGCTGCTGCTGCGCCGGAATGCCACCCGGCCGGGTCGGCACGCCGCCCGCTGCGTACGTCTGGGCCCGGGACGCGGCCGGGCCGTAGGGGCCGGGGCCGCCGGGCCCGGCGGGCCGGCTCACCGCGACGGGCCGCCGGTGGTACTGGATGTCGGCGACGAGGTAGTGGGCGACGACGGCGGCGGCCATGCCCAGCATGCCGAGCGCCGCGACATCCGTACGCCAGTCCGTCTCCGGATAGATCTCGACGACGACGAAGAACGTGATCGTCAGCCCCACCACCACGCCGAACAGCACCCAGTCCAGCGCCTTGCGGCGGAGGAGGGCGATCCGCAGCATGGCGGTCCATGCCAGCAGCCCGAGGAGCAGCAGCGTCATCGCCACGAACAGGACCCGCAGCGCGATGACGTTCCCCGCGTCCGGGGGGCGTGGCTGCGGCGGCACGGGAACGGGGCCGTACATGAATGCTCCTGGGAAACGGGTGCCGGTGAGCGGCTCAAATTGAGCGTATACGGGGACCCCGACAGCACGGCAGCGGTTGTACAGATCCGGCTCACGATCCGGTCACACCTGTGACGTTCCCGGGACGGACGGCGCCGCGCACGGCCGGACAGCCCGTGCCGTACGGGCCCGAACCCGGACACCCCGCGCCCCGCCCCGTCACCCGGGAGGGCGGACCGTCCCGGGCGGATGACAGCGGAACAAGAGGCAAAAACAGAAACACACATTGACTCCGTTCACAGCTATCTGCTCAGATGACACCACCGCTTGACGAACGACCCGCGTTCGCCGTGTCGAAAGGTGTCCCCATGTCCCAGCAGATGTACGGACCTCCCCAGGGCGCTCCCGTGCCCCCGCCCGCGCTCCCGCCCCGCAACGGGCTCGGCACCGCGGCCCTGATCCTCGGCATCATCGGTGTCGTCACGGGCGTCATCCCGTTCATGTTCTGGCTCGGCGGGATCCTCGGCATCATCGCGCTGCTCCTGGGGCTCTCCGGCCGCGGCAAGGCCAAGCGCGGCGAGGCGACCAACAAGGGCACGGCCACCGCGGGCGCGGTCCTCGGCCCGGTCGCCGTGGTCCTGTCGGTCGTCATGGGCGTGGTCACCTTCATGGCGGTGGACGACGCGGTGAACGAGATCAACAAGTCCGTCTCGGAGACCGGGGAGAAGGGCGCCGCCGCGGAGGACGGCGGCGGAGGCGGCGGGAAGGAGAAGGCCGGGGACGACGGCGCGGCGGACCCCGGTGCCGCCGGCGGGGAGACCTACGCGGCCGGCGACACGGTCGTCTACGACGACGGCGTCCAGGTGACCGTCTCGCGGCACACCGCCTACACACCCGGCGAGTTCGCGATCGGCCACACGAAGGGCAACAAGGCCTACAAGGTCACGGTGACCGTCGTGAACAAGGGCGAGGAGAAGTTCGACACCGCCCTCCTCACCGTGGACGCCCGCGCCGGCAAGGACGGCAAGACCGCCGAGAGCATCTTCGACGACAAGATCGGCCAGGGCTTCAACGGCACGGTCGTCCCCGGCAGGACGGCCACCGCGGAGTTCGCCTTCGACACCCCGGCCGGAGCGAAGACCCTGGAGGTCGAGGTCAGCCCCGGCTGGTCGTACAACAGCAGCCACTGGAACCTCGAGCTCTGATCCACTCCGACCCACCGGATCGCCCGGCCTCCGGCCCGGGAGCGTGCTCCCCTCAGGCCCCGCACTGCCGGAGCATCATGCTCTTGTCCGGGGCGGTCACCGGCATCTCGTACTTGGCCGCCACCTGCGCGAACCGGACCGCGTACGCGCAGCGGACGGCCTTGTGCGGGGGCAGCCAGGCCGCCGGGCCGGAGTCGCCCTTGACGGAGTTGGCGCGGCCCTCGACCGGCAGCAGGTTCAGCGGGTCGTTGGCGAGCTGCCGGCGCTTGTCCTCCGGCCAGCGGGAGGCGCCCATCTGCCAGGCGTACGACAGCGGCACCACATGGTCGATCTGCACCTCCATGGCCTCCCGCTTCTTCCAGGCGATGTCCTTGCCCGTGTACGGGTCGGCCAGCGTCATGGAGACCACCACGCAGTCGGAGCCGGAGCGGAACTCCAGCTTCTGGCCGTCCCGTTTCATCAGGTCGTTGCGGGTGTCGCAGCCGTTGCGGGCCATCGGCACCCCGTCGGCCGTGTCCATCCAGGCGTAGCCGAACTCGTCGCGGTCGTAACCGGTGCGCGGGCCGCGGCCCTTGGTGCGCACCTCCTCGATCAGCTTCCGCGCCTCGGCCCGTTCGGCGGACTCGGTGACGGGCGCGAGGCCCGGCTTCGTACCGTCAGGGTTGTCGAGCGGGCCGGCCGAACGGCCGTCCGCCGCGGCGGAACCGGAGGAACCGCCGCCCTCCGCGAGATCGTCCAGGGAGCCGGGTTCGCATCCGGTGAGCACGAACACGGCGGACGCGGCGGCGGAGACGGCGGCCAGGGCGGTACGGCGGCGGGATATCACAAGGCGTCAGTCCCATCGGGGTGGCGGAGCGTCCACGGCGGTGCGGAGGGTGGAGCGGCGCGGGCGGAGCGGCGGGCCGCGGCGCGGCTGCGGCCCCGGCCCGGGAATCGTATGCCCCGCCCCGGCGGCCTCCAGACCGGCCGCCGGACGGCGATCGGAGAGCGGCCGGAGGACGGCAGGAGGGCGGCCGGGCGGCGTTCGGTACGGCATTCCGGACACGCGGGGCAGCGGCCGGACCGCTGCCCGGCCTTGCGGAAACCTCCCGCCGGCGCCCGGGTGTTACCGGGCGTAAGCCGACTTGGTCACGCCTATTGACCCGCCAGTAACCCCAGCCCCATCCTGAGCCCCGACCCGTGGTGCGACGGGGCGCCGGAAAGCCCCGGCCACCGGACCACCGCCCTCCCCTCACTCCCCCGGGGGCTTCACGCATGCCGATACGGACCACCCGCCCCGCAGACCGCCACCCGCGCCGCGCCGGCCGCCCGGGCCGCACCCGGGCGGTCGCCCTGACCGCCGCCGCGGCCACCCTCGGCTCGCTCCTCCTCGGCTCCGCGACCGCGGCCCCGGCGAGCGCCGCGGCCGACGGCTACCGGGTCGGCGTGGGTATCGCCGACATCACCGGCGAGGCCGCCGAGGTCGGCATGATGGGCTACGCCCGGCTCGACCAGGAGACCTCCGGCATCCACTCCCGCCAGTGGGCCCGCGCCTTCGCGGTCGCCGACGGCAGCGGCGGCCGCACGGTCTTCGTCTCCACCGACCTCGGCATGATCATGCAGGGGGTGCAGCAGGACGTCATCCGCCGGCTCGGCGAGCGCTACGGCTCCCGCTACACCGACTCCAACGTCGTCCTCTCCGCCACCCACACCCACGCCGGCCCCGGCGGCCACTCCCACCACCTGCTCTACAACCTGACGATCCTGGGCCACAAGAAGAAGACCTACGAGGCCATCGTGTCGGGCATCGTCCGGGCCGTCGCGGCGGCCGACGCGGACCTCGCCCCCGGCACGGTGAAGATCGCCACCGGTGAACTGGACGGCGCCAACGTCAACCGCTCCCAGGAGGCGTTCCGGCGCAACCCGGCCGAGGACCGGGAGCGCTTCCCGGACGGCGTGGACCGCTCGATGACCGTGCTCCGCTTCGAACAGGAGGGCCGGCCGGTCGGCATGGTCAGCTGGTTCGCCACCCACGCCACCTCCATGACCCCGGAGAACACCCTCATCAGCCCGGACAACAAGGGCCATGCGCAGTACCGCGTCGAGCACGACGTCAACGGCGTCGAGTGGGGCGAGCGCGGGACGTTCGTCGCGGCCTTCCCGCAGTCCAACGCCGGCGACATGTCGCCCAATCTGCGCGAGGGCGGCGCCAAGGGCCCCACGGACGACGAGTTCGAGAACACCGAGATCATCGGGAAACTCCAGGCCGACAAGGCCGTCGAACTCTTCAACGCGGCCGAGGAGGAGCTGGCCGGCCCCATCGCCCACCGCCAGCGCTACGTCGACTTCTCCGGTGTCGAGGTCGGCCCCGCGTACACCGGCGACGGCCGGACGCACAGCACCTGCCCGGCGGCGCTCGGCCAGGGCTTCACCGCGGGCGCCGAGGACGGTCCCGGTCCGGACATCGCGGAGGAGGGCGAGCTCAAGCCGAACCCCCTGCTCACCGTCGCCGGGGCGGTCGTCGCCCCGACACCCGCCGCCGTGCGCGAGTGCCAGAAGCCCAAGCCGGTCTTCATCACCACCGGTGTACAGAAGCCGTCCTGGACCCCGCAGATCCTGCCCCTGCAGCTCGTCCGCATCGGGCAGCTGACGCTGACCGCGGCCCCGGCCGAGTTCACCGTCGTCGCCGGGCACCGCGTCATGGACACCGTCGCCGAGAAGCTCGGCCCCTCCTCCCGGCACACCGTCTTCGCCGGCTACTCCAACGCGTACTCGGGCTACGTCACCACGCCCGAGGAGTACGACGCCCAGCACTACGAGGGTGCGTCCACCCACTTCGGCCGCTACACCCTCCCCGCCTACCAGCAGGAGTTCGCCGAGCTCGCCTCCGCGCTCCGGTCCGGCGAGCCCACCCCCAGTGCCGTCCGGCCGCCGTGGCTCGGCAACACCCAGCTCGACGTGAAGCCCGGCGTCGTCCTGGACTCCCCGCCGCTGGGCAAGGAGTTCGGGGACCTCGCCGAACAGCCGGCCGCGGGCTACGCGCGCGGTGAACGCGCCGAGGCCGTCTTCTACACCGGCCACCCGCGCAACAACCTGCGCGGCGAGGGCACGTTCCTGGAGGTGCAGCGGCAGACCGCGAACGGCTGGCGGACGGTGGCCACCGACAACGACTGGTCCACCACCTACCGCTGGAAGCGCTCCTACGCGGCCGTCTCCACGGCCACCACCGGCTGGGAGATCCCGGCGGACGCCGCCCCGGGCACGTACCGGTTCGTCCACCGCGGGGACACCCGCAACCTCCTCGGGGAGATCGACGGCTTCACCGGCGTCTCCCGCACCTTCACGGTCGGCTGACCGGCCCGGCAGGGCTCTCCCCGGCCCCGCCCGGCCTTCCCGCCCCTCCCGGGGCGCGGCGCCCGTACCCCCGGCGAACGGGGGTGCGGGCGCCGCCGTGTGCGCGCCCCGGCGCTCACCGTGGTGCGGAGCGCGGGCCCCCGGCGGCTACACCCACTGCCGCCGCAGACGCTTGTCGGCCGCGACGACGAGCGAGGACAGGGCGGCGATGCCGAGAATGCGGAGCCAGGTCTCCCCGTTGACCGGGGTGGTCTCGAACAGGGTGTTCATGGCCGGCAGATACGTGATGGCGAGCTGGCCCAGCGCCTGCACGGTGACACCGCCGATGATCCACTTATTGCTGAACGGACCGATGTGCCACATCGAGCGGGTGAGCGAGCGGCAGCTGAACAGATAGAACAACTCGACGACGACGAAGAGGTTGAGCGCGGCGGTGCGCGCCTCCGCCAGCCCGGCGCCCTCGGCCCGCTCCCAGCTGAACAGCCACCAGGATCCGGCCACGAGCAGCGTGGAGACCAGCACGACACGGAAGGCCAGGGCACCGGTGAGCAGCGGTCTGTCCGGATCGCGCGGAGCCCGGCCCATGATCCCGGCCTCCTTCGGCTCGAAGGCGAGCATCAGGCCGAGCGCCACGGCCGTGGTCATGTTGATCCACAGGATCTGGGTGGGGAGGATCGGCAGCGCGGAGCCGAACAGGATCGCCGCCAGGATGACGAGGCCCTCGCCCATGTTCGTCGGCAGCGTCCACACGATGAACTTGGTGAGGTTGTCGAACACGCCACGGCCCTCTTCGACGGCTGCCTCGATGGTGGCGAAGTCGTCGTCGGTGAGCACCATGTCCGCCGCCTCCTTGGCGACCTCGGTGCCGCCCCGCCCCATGGCGATGCCGATGTTGGCCTGGCGCAGGGCGGGAGCGTCGTTGACTCCGTCGCCGGTCATGGCCACCACGTGGCCGCGCGACTGCAGCGCCTCGACCAGCCGGAGTTTCTGCTCCGGCGAGACCCGGGCGAAGACCCGCGCGCGGTCCACCGCCTCCGGGTACTCCTCCGCAGCCAGCGCGTCCAGGTCGGCGCCGGTCAGCACTCCCGCGTCGCCGCGCGAGCCTCCGACGTCACCGAAGAGATGGAGCCGCTCGGCGATGGCCCCGGCCGTGGCCGCGTGGTCCCCGGTGATCATCTTGACCGTGATCCCGGCGGTGTGGCAGGCCCGGACCGCCGACGCGGCCGCCGGGCGCGGCGGGTCGAGCATCGCCTGCAGCCCGGTCAGGGTCAGGGTGCCGTCCAGCGCTTCCGCACCGAACGCGCGGGGGTCCGGGTCCGTACGCACCGCGGTGGCCAGCACCCGCAGCCCCCGGCCCGCCAGGTCCTCCGCGGCGCGCAGCACGGCGGCCGCGTCCAGTTCCCGGACGGTGCCGTCCGCGGCCGATCGCCCGCCGCACAGCGGCAGAACGCGTTCGACCGCCCCCTTGACCAGCACGACATGACCGGTGCCGCCGCCGGAACCGGGGTCGCGGTGGAGGGTGGCCATGAACTGCCGTTCGGAGCTGAACGGAAGGGTGCTGGCCCGGGCGTACGCTCCCGGGAGCGCAGCCGGGTCGAGCCCGCCCTTGGCGGCCGCGACGAGCAGCGCGCCCTCGGTCGGATCGCCGACGAGCCCCCACCGCCCCTCCTCGTGGGTGAGGGCCGCGTCATTGCAGGCGGCCCCGGCCAGCAGGGTCCACCACAGCGCCGAGCGCGGCCGGGGGGCGGCCACGGTGCCGTCCGTTCCGTGGACGATCTCCCCCTGGGGCGCATATCCCGAGCCGGTCACCTCGTATTCGGCCCCGTCCGGGGTCCACACCGCCCGCACCGTCATCTGGTTCTCGGTGAGCGTGCCCGTCTTGTCCGAGCCGATGACCGTGGTGCTGCCCAGCGTCTCCACCGCCGGGAGCTGGCGGACCACCGCCTTGCGCCGCGCCATCCGCGCCACCCCGATGGCCAGCGTGATGGTGACCGCGGCCGGCAGCCCCTCGGGGATCGCGCCCACGGCCAGGGCCACCGCGGCGGTGAAGGTCTCCGCCCCGTCCTGCCCGCGCGCCAGGCCGATGCCGAAGGTCAGCGCCGCCAGCGCCAGGATGGCCACCGTCAGCACCTTGCTGAACTGGTTGAGCTTCGCCGTCAGCGGGGTGACCAGCGTCTCGGCGGACCCCACCAGCCGGTGGATCGCCCCGAGTTCGGTCTCGGCACCGGTCGCGATCGTGACACCGGTGCCGCTGCCCGCGGTCACCAGCGTCCCCGAGTAGAGCATGTTGTGCCGGTCGGCGACCGCGGCCGTGGCGGGCAGCACCGTCTCGTCCTTCGCCACCGGCACCGACTCACCCGTCAGCGCCGACTCGTCCACCCGCAGCGACACCGGCCGGATCAGCCGCACATCGGCGGGGACCTTGTCCCCCGCCTCCACCAGCACCAGGTCACCGGGGACCAGCTCCTGCGAGGGCACCATCCGCTCACGGCCGCCGCGCACCACCCGGGCCCGGGTCCGCACCATCGACCGCAGGGCGTCCAGCGCGGCCTCGGCCTTCGACTCCTGCACGAATCCGACGACCGCGTTGACCACCACGACGCCGAAGATCACCGCGGAGTCCGTGTACTCGTGCAGCAGGGCCGTGAGCGTGCCCGCGGCCAGCAACACGTAGACCAAGGGATGATGGAACTGCCGCAGCACCCGCAGGAGCAGGCCGCCACCCGTGGCGGCCGGCAGCACGTTGGGGCCGTAGCGCTCCTGCCTCCGGGCCGCCTCCCCCTCGTCCAGACCCCGGTGGGGGTCCGTCTCCAGCAGCATCACCACTTCGTGGGCCGCCAGTCCGTGGTGCCCCTCCGTGGGCGTCATCGCCGTCCCTCATCCACCGCCGTCACGGCAGCACCACCCTCACGACACCACCGTCGTCAGGAACTCCCCCGTCCACGCCAGCAGTTCGCGGCCGACCAGCGGCTTGCCGCCGATCCGGGCCGTCGCCGGGCGCGGCACCAGGAGCTGCCGCGTGGCCGGCTTGATCACCGCCCGCGGGTGGAGCCGCTTCAGCCGCAGCTCCTGCGACTCCCGCAGCTCCACCGGTCCGAAGCGGATGTTGGAGCCCTGGAGCGTGATGTCCGTGACCCCGCAGGAGCGGGCCAGCATCCGCAGGCCCGCGACCAGCAGCAGGTTCTCCACCGGCTCCGGCAGCTTTCCGTACCGGTCCGTCAGCTCCTCGCGGACGGCGGCGATGTCCTCCTCGGAAGTGGCCGAGGCGATCGCCCGGTACGCCTGGAGGCGCAGCCGCTCGCCGGGCGCGTAGTCGTGCGGGACGTGCGCGTCCACCGGCAGCTCGATCTTGACCTCCAGCGGCGGCTCCTCCTCCACACCGCCCTCCAGGGAGGCGCGGTAGTCGGCGACCGCCTCGCCCACCATCCGGACGTAGAGGTCGAAGCCGACGCCCGCGATGTGCCCGGACTGCTCGCCGCCGAGGAGGTTGCCCGCGCCGCGGATCTCCAGGTCCTTCATGGCGACGTACATGCCCGCGCCCATCTCGGTGTGCTGCGCGATGGTCGCCAGCCGCTCGTGGGCGGTCTCGGTGAGCGGCTTCTCCGGCGGGTAGAGGAAATAGGCGTAGCCGCGCTCGCGGCTGCGGCCGACGCGGCCCCGGAGCTGGTGGAGCTGGGAGAGGCCGAAGGTGTCGGCCCGTTCCACGATCAGGGTGTTGGCGTTGGCGATGTCGATGCCGGACTCGACGATCGTCGTGGACACCAGCACGTCGAACTTCTTCTCCCAGAAGTCGACGACGACCTGCTCCAGCGCCGACTCCGACATCTGGCCGTGCGCGGTCGCGATCCGCGCCTCGGGCACGGCCTCGCGCAGCCGGGCGGCCGCCCTGTCGATGGACTCCACCCGGTTGTGGATGTAGAACACCTGCCCCTCGCGCAGCAGTTCGCGGCGGATCGCGGCGCCGATCTGCTTGGTGTCGTACGGGCCGACGAAGGTGAGGACCGGGTGCCGCTCCTCCGGCGGAGTGGTGATCGTGGACATCTCCCGGATGCCGGTGACGGCCATCTCCAGGGTCCGCGGAATGGGCGTCGCGGACATGGTCAGCACGTCGACATTGGCGCGGAGCTTCTTCAGCTGCTCCTTGTGCTCGACGCCGAAACGCTGCTCCTCGTCGACGATGACGAGCCCGAGGTCCTTGAACTTCGTCTCGGAGGAGAACAGCCGGTGGGTGCCGATGACGATGTCGACGGACCCCTCCCGCATCCCCTCCAGAACGGCCTTCGCCTCGGCGTCGGTCTGGAAGCGGGACAGCGCCTTCACCGTGACCGGGAAGGCGGCGTAGCGCTCGGAGAAGGTGCCCATGTGCTGCTGCACCAGCAGGGTCGTGGGGACGAGCACCGCGACCTGCTTGCCGTCCTGGACGGCCTTGAAGGCGGCCCGTACCGCGATCTCCGTCTTGCCGTAGCCGACGTCGCCGCAGATCAGCCGGTCCATCGGGACCGACTTCTCCATGTCCTCCTTGACCTCGGCGATGGTGGTGAGCTGGTCGGGGGTCTCCGCGTACGGGAAGGCGTCCTCCAGCTCGCGCTGCCAGGGGGTGTCGGAGCCGAAGGTGTGGCCGGGGGCGGCCATCCGGGCCGAATAGAGCCGGATGAGGTCGGCGGCGATCTCCTTGACGGCCTTCTTGGCGCGGGCCTTGGTCTTCGTCCAGTCGGCGCCGCCGAGCCGGTGCAGCGTCGGGGCCTCGCCGCCGACGTACTTGGTGACCTGCTCCAGCTGGTCGGTGGGGATGTAGAGGCGGTCGCCGGGCTGGCCGCGCTTCGCCGGGGCGTACTCGACCAGCAGGTACTCGCGGGTGGCGCCCTGGACGGTGCGCTGCACCATCTCCAGATAGCGGCCCACGCCGTGCTGCTCGTGGACGATGTAGTCGCCCGCCTCCAGGGTCAGCGGGTCGATGGTCTTGCGGCGGCGGGCCGGCATCCGGGCGCCGTCCCTGCCGGCGGTCTTCTGGCCGGTGAGGTCCGTCTCGGTGAGCACCGCCAGCTTGAGGCCCGGGTCGGTGAAGCCGTGGTCGAGCGTGCCGCAGGCGACGTGGACGACGGACGGGGCGATCGCCCCCGGTCCGTCCCCGAGGCCGTCCTCCAGCCGGGCGGGGATGCCCTCGCCGCCCAGCACCTCGGCCATCCGGGCCGCTGTGCCGTGGCCCTCGGTGAGGTAGACGGCGCGCCAGCCGTCGGCCAGCCAGCCCTTGGTGTCGGCCAGCGCGCGGGCGGTGTCGCCGCGGTAGCTCTCGGCGGCGCGCATGCCCAACTTGACGGTGTCCGAGCCGGTCTCCTCGTCGGCCGCGAAGGGGCTGACCGACCACCACGGCATCCCGATCTCCCGGGCCCGTTCCCGGACCTCGGCGATGCCCCGCAGGGAGGCCGCGCCCACGTCGATGGGCGCCTCGCCGGTGTCCGCCATGGCGGTGGCCGCCCAGGACGCCTGGAGGAACTCCTGGCTGGTGGCGACGAGGTCGGCCGCGCGGGTGCGGACCCGCTCCGGGTCGCAGACGACGGCCATGCTGCCCTCGGGGAGGACGTCGATCAGCAGTTCCATCTCGTCGACCAGGACCGGCGCCAGGGACTCCATGCCCTCCACCGCGATCCCCTCGGCGATCTTGCCGAGGAGTTCGCCCAGCTCCGGGCGGCGCTCGGCGAGCTCCGCGGCCCGCCGCCGCACGTCCTCGGTGAGCAGCAGCTCGCGGCAGGGCGGCGCCCACAGGCCGTGCTCGGCGACCTCCAGGGAGCGCTGGTCGGCGACCTTGAAGTAACGGATCTCCTCGGCCTCGTCACCCCAGAACTCCACCCGCAGGGGGTGCTCCTCGGTGGGCGGGAAGACGTCGAGGATGCCGCCGCGGACGGCGAAGTCGCCGCGCTTCTCGACCAGCTCCACCCGGGCGTACGCGGCGGCCGCCAGCGCCTCGGTGATCTCGGCCAGATCGGCGCTCTCCCCCTGCCGCAGGCTGACCGGCTCCAGCTCCCCGAGCCCCTTGACCTGCGGCTGGAGCACCGAGCGCACGGGGGCGACGACGACCCGCACGGGACCCGCGGACGGGTCGTCGGCCAGGGGGTGGGTGAGCCGGCGCAGCACGGCGAGGCGGCGGCCGACGGTGTCGGAGCGGGGCGAGAGCCGCTCGTGCGGCAGCGTCTCCCAGGAGGGGTACTCCACGACCTCGTCCGGGGGCAGCAGGCAGCGCAGGGCGGCGGCGAGGTCCTCGGCCTCACGGCCGGTGGCGGTGACGGCCAGCACGGGCCGCCCGGCGTCCCGGGCCAGGGCCGCCACGGCGAAGGGGCGGGCGGCCGGCGGGCCGACGAGATCGACGTGCGGCCGTCGGCCGTCGCCGGCGTCCCGCACCGCTTCGGCGAGCGCGGGGTCGCGGACGACGGCGTCGAGCAGACCGTGCAGGCTCATGGGGGCTTATTCCGTCCCGGGAGGAGATGGGCAACGCGAACGGCCCGGCACGTCCCCGCCGCGGCTGTGCTGCGGGCGGGCGGACGGTCCGGGTAACGCTCTCAGCCTACGTCGCCGCGCGGACAGCCGTGGCCCCGCTGCGGCGGAGGCCCGGAAAGCACTCCGGCCCCGGATGCCGGTGGGGCATCCGGGGCCGTGTGCTCTGTCGGGTCATGGCCGCCGCCGGGGCGGCGGAGCCGTCGGTGGTGTGCACCGTCGGCGGTGGGCGCCGTCAGTAGCGGTGGGCGTAGGCGCAGATCGCGTAGACGCTGATGCCGACGGTGCTGTACTCGTTCTGCCGGCCGAGGCCGATCCAGCCGCGGCCGTCCTCGGTCGGGAAGCTGCCGACCAGGATCGCGTCCGCACCCCGCGCCTCGGCACCGCCGCCGAGGACCCGCTTGCCGCGCGGGCACTCGGCGACCCGGCGCTGGAAGTTGGGCACGTTCTCGTTGGGCAGTTCGACGATCTCCCAGCCGCGCACACTGCGGCCGCGGTACCAGTCCGGGTCGGCCGCACCGGCCCGGTCCGCCGCGGCGGCCTGCCCTTCCGTGCCCGCCTGGCCTTCGGCGCCGGCCTGACCGGCCGCCCAGCCGCCGCCCGCCAGCAGGGCCAGAGCCAGCGCTCCCGCGCTGAGCATCCGCTTCTTCCGCATCCTGTGCTCCCTTCGATGACCGGTGTCCACCGGTTGGGCCGGGTCCTCGGCGGGACCGCGGGCGCCCAGTATCAAAACGGCCCATCAACCAACACATGGGCGACACGGAGCAGAACAGATAGAGCACCCATAAGCAGCGTTTTTCATAAGAGCTGAGAGCGGGGGGAGGGGCAGGGGCTGGGTTGGGGTCGGGGTCCGGGTCGGGTGAGCGACGGAGCCGGAGACGACGGAGCGGGCTCCGGACCGCTGATCGGTCCGGAGCCCGCCCGCGGCGGCCGGCGGCCGCTACTCCGTGGCGATGGCGTTCAGCACGTTCATCCGCCCGGCCCGGAACGCCGGGACCAGGGCCGCGATCAGCCCCACCAGCGCCGAGCCGAAGAACACGGTGATGATCGTCGGCCAGGGGATGTCCAGCACGCCCAGGCCCTCCAGGGCCAGCAGCTGCTGGGTCGCCGCGCCCCAGGCCATGCCGAGGCCCAGACCGAGGCCCGCGCCGAAGAGGGCGATGACCACGGACTCCAGGCGGATCATGCGGCGCAGCTGGCGCCGGGAGAGGCCGATGGCCCGCAGCAGGCCGATCTCGCGGGTGCGTTCGACGACCGACAGGGCGAGGGTGTTCACCACGCCGAGGACGGCCACGATGATCGCCAGGGCGAGCAGGCCGTAGACCATGTTGAGCAGCTGGCCGATCTGGTCGCGCAGGGTCTCCTTGTAGTCGGCCTGGTCGCGGACCTTGTACTGCGGGTAGTCGTTCAGGCTCTTCTTCAGCGCCGCGTACGCCTGGTCGGCCTTGCCCTCCTCCGCCTTGGCGAACATCATCGTGTTCGCCGGCATCTCGCCCTCGGGGAGGTACCGCTCGACGGTGGCGATGTTGACGTACATCGCCCCCTCGTCGACCGAGGTGTCCTGGCTGGTGATCGCCGCCACCTCCAGCTCCGCGGACTTCCCGCCGGTGAAGGCCGCGGTGACCGTGTCCCCGAGCTCGATGCCGTGGTCCTTGGCGAAGTCCTCCGGGACGGACAGGGCGTCCTCGCCGTAGGCGGCGGAGAGCTCCCCGGCCACGGTCTCGATCCGCAGGTCCTCGGCGTAGGTCGGATCGGCGGCGGACAGACCCGTCTCGGTCTTCTTCCCGTCGGGCGTGGACAGTTCGACGCGGGCGAACTTGTAGTCGGTGACATGGGCCAGCCCGGGGGTGTCCTTGACCGCCCGCTCCGCCTCCGGCGTGATCAGCTGACCGGTGTCGGAGCCGACGATGAAGTCCGCCCCGACCGACTTGTCGAGCTGGTCCTCGGCGGAGGCCACCATGGAGGAGCCGACCACGGACAGGCCCGCGACCAGCGCCAGGCCGATCATCAGCGCGGCGGCCGTGGCGCCCGTACGGCGCGGGTTGCGCAGGGCGTTGCGCTCGGCCATCCGGCCCACCGGACCGAAGAGCCGCAGCACGACCACGCTGATCGCCCGGACCACCACACCGGCGAGCAGCGGTCCGATCACCACGAAGCCGATGAGGCTGAACACGATGCCCAGGGAGAGGAACTGTGCCCCCTCCCCGGCCTTGTCGGCCCGCGCGGCGAGGACGAGCCCGGCCGCGCCAATGGCCGTCAGGACCAGCCCGGCCACGGCCCGCACCCGGCCGGCCCGGCCGTCGGCCGGGGTGCCCGCGTCGCGCAGGGCGGCCATCGGCGAGACCTTCCCCGCCCGGCGGGCCGGGAGGTAGGCGGCGACGACGGTGACGACGACACCGAGCACCAGACCGATCAGGGGCGTGGTCGCCTTGACGGTCAGGTCGGAGGTGTCGAGGTTCATCCCGACCAGGCCCATGAGTTCCATCAGGGCGATGGCGATGCCGATGCCCGCGCCGATGCCCAGCAGCGAGCCGACCAGGCCCAGCAGCAGCGCCTCGGTGAGCACGGAGCGGTTGACCTGCTTGCGGCTGGCCCCGATGGCGCGCATCAGGCCGATCTCGCGGGTCCGCTGGGCGACCAGCATGGAGAAGGTGTTGACGATCAGGAAGATGCCGACCAGGACGGAGATCCCGGCGAAGCCGAGCAGCGCGTACTTCATGAAGTCGAGGAAGCCGCCGACCTCGTCCGCGGCCGAGTCCGCCGCCTCGTCCTTCGTCTTCACCTCGAAGCCGGCGCCGAGCTCCGCGGTGACGTCCTTCTTGAGCTGCTCGTCGGTGACGCCGTCGGCCGCGGTCAGCAGCACCTGGCTGACCTGGTCGGTGGAGCCGAGGAGCTTCTCCTGGGCGGTGGGGCGGTCGAAGAAGACCAGCGCGGCGCCGGGGTTGGTGGCGGTGAACTTCGCGAAACCGCTGATCTCCGCCTCGGTGGTGCCCCGGAAGGAGATGACCTTGACGGCGTCGCCGATCTCCAGCTTCTTCCGGTCGGCGGTGTCGGAGTCGACGAGGACCTCGGTCGGGCCGCGCGGGGCGTGGCCCGAGACCAGCTCCATCACCGAGTCCTCCTCGGCCCCCCAGTCGGTGGCGATGGTGGGGGCGCCGGTGTCCGGCGAGAGGTTGTTGCCCTGGTCGTCGACGAGGGTGACGCGCTCGTCGAAGACGTCCGCCTGCGCGTTCTCCACGCCGTCCAGCTTCTCCAGCCGGGCGGCCGTGGCCTCGGGGATGGTGGGCGCCTTGCCGGTCTGCTGGGCGTTCTCGTCGGTCTTCGCCGAGACGGTGACGTCCGAGGCGGTCGAGGCGAACAGCTTGTCGAAGGTGGTGTTCATGGTGTCGGTGAAGACGAGCGTGCCGCACACGAACGCCACCGACAGCAGCACCGCGACGGCGGAGAGCACCATGCGGCCCTTGTGCGCGACGAAGTTGCGCAACGAGGTCTTGAGGACGGTCATCACGCCCTCCCGCGGGCGGACGCGGCCGGGCCGGACGGGGCGTGTGCGGACGCGCCGGAAGCCGCGTGCCCGGGGGCCTCGCGTCCGGGGCCCTCGTCCGCCGAGAGGCTGAGCATCCGCTCCAGGACCCGCTCGGCGGTCGGGTCCGGCATGTCGTCGACGATGCGGCCGTCGGCCAGGTAGAGGACCCGGTCCGCGTAGGCGGCGGCCACCGGGTCGTGGGTGACCATCACGATCGTCTGGCCCAGCTCGTCCACGGAACGGCGCAGGAAGCCCAGCACCTCGGCGCCGGCCCGGGAGTCGAGGTTGCCGGTCGGCTCGTCGCCGAAGATGATCTCCGGCCGGGCGGCCAGGGCCCGCGCCACCGCGACCCGCTGCTGCTGGCCGCCGGAGAGCTCGGTCGGCCGGTGCTTCAGCCGGTCCCGCAGGCCGACGGTGTCCACGACGCGGTCCAGCCACGCCTGGTCGGGCTTCCGGCCCGCGATGTCCATGGGGAGGGTGATGTTCTCCAGGGCGTTCAGCGTGGGCAGCAGGTTGAACGCCTGGAAGATGAAGCCGACCCGGTCCCGGCGGAGCTGGGTGAGCTTCTTGTCCTTGAGGCCGGTGATCTCCGTGTCGCCGAGGTGGATCTCGCCGGCGGTGACGGTGTCCAGACCGGCCAGGCAGTGCATCAGGGTCGACTTGCCGGAGCCGGAGGGGCCCATGATCGCGGTGAGGCGGCCGCGGTCGATGTCCACGTCCACCCCGTCCAGCGCCAGCACCCGGGTCTCCCCGGAGCCGTACGCCTTGACGACCTTGCGGGCACGAGCCGCGACGGCCGTATGTCCTCCGCTGCCCCCGGTCCTGGGATTCGATACAGCCGTTGTCACGGTATGTCTCCTATGTCGCTACGAACAGTGTCGGGGCCGTCTGCGGCCCGCGTGATCGGTGGTCCGGTGGTGCGGTGGTCCGGTGACCCGGTCCCGGTGGTCCCGGGTGGCCTCGCGGTTCCGGCCGCCGGTACGGACGGTGCCGCGCCGGCCGGCTGCCTCCAGCCTGCCGCCCCGGCCCGTCCGGCACGATGGGGCGGGGCACCGTCCCCGCGGTGGGGATGGCCCCACCCCGGAGCCCCGGGCCGGGCACCCCCGAGCACCGCATCACCAGATTAGGAGCGGCCGGACCGCCCCTCGTCCTCCGGCGGTACGAAACCGCTCCTCCCGTGGGTACGGATCTCCCCCTAGGGGCCTCCGCCGGGTGGAGGAGCCGACCGCCCGCACCGGCCGCCCCGCGGACCGCGACCCCGGCTCCCGGCACCCCTGTGACCAGCCGGAACACCCATCTCCCGGGACCGGGCCGACCATGACGTGTGCGTCGTACACGGACCCGCGCCGCTTCCCCGAGGCGCTCCCGGCGGGCGGCGGCCCGGCCGAACGGGGCGCACACGCCCGGCGGGCAGCGCGGCACCTCCCGCCGGAGCCCGGCGGCGCCGGCCGCGTCGCGGAGGCGGGGAAGCCCCCGTCCGCCCCCAGCCGCCCTCAGCCGCCGTCGACCGTCAGCCGCTCCGGGCGGCCGCCGGTGACGAGGGTGGTGAGAGCCGCGTCCACGCTGTGCCCCAGGAACCAGTCACCGGTGTGGTCGAGGCTGTAGACCCGCCCCTCGCTGTCGACGGCCAGAACGGCCCGCCCGCTGCCGGGCTCCGCACCCGGGGCCTCCTCGCCCAGCGGGCAGATCTCCGTGCCCAGCGCCCGCCCCAGATCGGAGAGCGTCCGCGCCAGGTGCAGCCCGCACATCGGGTCGATCAGACAGGTCGTGGGCGCCACCTGGAGCCCCGCTGGGGCACCCGCGATCCGCAGCCCCCCGAACTCGGCCCACGCCTCGACGGCAGCCGGGAACACGGTGTGCCGGTGGCCCGCCGGCGACACATGGGCGCGCAGGGCGTCGGCCCACATCTCGGCCTGCCGGATGTCCCAGCGGCCCGGCCGCCAGCCCGCCTTCCGCAGAGCGGCGTCCACGGCGACCGCGAACCGGTCGGTGGCCGTACGGTCGAAAGCGCGCACATCAGCTCCTGTCCGGGGCGGACACCGAGGGGTCGACGGCACGGACGCCGAAATGCGCCAGCAGCGCCGTGCAGGACCGGCAGGGCGGGGCGTACCGGCCGTGCCGGGGGTCGCCGTCCTCCCGGATGTGACGTGCCGTCAACTTGGCCTGCTTCAGCGCCTTCCGCGCCTCGCCCTGGGTCAGCGGCCGGCGGGCGGCCCGCTTGCTCCGCGCACCCTCGACCTCGGCCAGCTGCCGGGAGAGCAGCAGGGCCTCGGGGCAGCGGCCGGTGAATCGTTCACGCTGAGCCGTGCCGAGCCGGTCGAGGAAGTCCTGGACCAGCGGATGGAGCACCGGCCGCCGGTCACCCCGCCCCGCCGTGGCTGTGAGCGTCTTCCCGCGCACGGAGAGCGCCGCGGCGACCGCGGGCAGAATGCCGTCCCGGCGGTGCCGGAGAACCGGCGGCCGCGCGGGACCGGCGTCGCTGCTCCATCGCAGCCGCGGGTCACCCGGCGGGGTTGCCGGGAGGTCCTGGGTGGCGCTCATTCGGTGGATCCCCTCCTGTGCAATCCCCCTGGTTGCGGGGACAGCCTGCCAAACCGCCGGGGAAATCAGGAAGTCCGGCGGGCACCCTCCGCGCGTCGCACGACCGCAGGTCACCGGCGGGTGACAGGTCGTCACAGGAAAGACGACAGACACCCCGAAAGGGTTATCCCGGGCCGCCCGGGGACGGAAGCGCGCCCGCCCCGCGAACACCGGTGCAGCCACTCCGGGCGCCTCCGGGGGCCCGGGGCACCCGGCCCGGGCCCGTACGAGCCCCTCCCCGGCGCCCGAGGGCCCCGCGCCCCCGCACCGAATACCCCCGAATGGCGTACACCCCTGCCCCGTCACCGGGACGGGACCCGCACCCCCGGCACCGCATAGGCTGTGCGCCAACATCGGACGCAGCAGGGGGCAACCGCCATGACGACAGGCCGGCCCGGGCTGGGGGCGCCTCCCAGCCCCCGGGCGGGGGAACACCCCGCGCCACCCAACACCGCCTACGCCGGGCAGATCGTGCACTTCCCGGACCCGGTCCGCGCCGCCCGGTACCCCGGCGGCGTGCGGATCGACGAGAACGGCCGTCCGGACTTCGCCCCCTATGCGCGCGCGGCCGCCGAGATCGCCGACCCGCCCGAGGGCTTCGGCGTCGACGAACTCCGGCTCACCGACTACGTGTCGGCCAACGCCGCCCTGCACGCCGCGGGCCACGACCTCTGGGGCAGCCTCCCGCCGGTGGCCACCCCGCACGGCTGGACCTGGCACCACGTACCGGACAGCCGCCGGATGGAACTCGTGCCCGCCGAGGTCAAGGCGCTGCTGCGGCACCACGGCGGACTGGCCACCGCCTCCGTCGACCAGGACAAGCGCGGCACCCGCCCCCTGCAGGAGACCCGGCCCGCCCACCTCGGGCTGCCCAAGGGCGCCCTGTCCGTCACCGAGGCGCAGGTCCTCGGCGCCGAGGAGGACCTCGGCTACCGGCTGCCCGGTGCCTACCGCTCCTTCCTCAAGGCGGCGGGCGGCTGCGCGCCGGTCGGCGCCGCGCTCGACGCCGGACTGGGCCTCCTCGTCGACCAGCCGTTCTTCACGGTGCGCGACGAGGCCGCCGTCAACGACCTCGTCTACGTCAACAAGTGCCTGCGCGACCACCTCACCAAGGACTATCTGGGCGTCGCCTTCGTCCAGGGCGGCATCCTCGCGGTCAAGGTGAAGGGGTCGGCGCTCGGCTCGGTGTGGTTCTGCGCCTACGACGACGCGCGCGACCACGACGGCCTCACCGTCCAGGAGCGGGTCGAACAGCTCCTGCTGCCCTGCGGCGACGACTTCGACGACTTCCTGCGGCGGCTGGCGGGCAGCCCGCCCGAACTGGAGACCGTGGCCAACCTGATGGTGGACGGCGGCTTCGCGTACGCCGTCCCGGTGGAGGGATGAGCGCGATGGTGACCTTCGCACAGGCGCAGGAGCGCGCCGAGGAGTGGATCAACGGCGACGTCCCCGCGTACCAGCACCGCGAGGTGAAGGTACGCGAGTTCGACCTGGGCTTCGTGGTCTGGGCCGAGGACCGCGAGGACGGCCCCACCTCGGACGGCGGCCGGTCCCGGCTCGTCATCGCCCGGGACAGCGGCGACGCCACCCTGTGGCCCGCGCTCCCGGTCGGCGAGATCATCCGCCACTACGAGGAGCGCTACGGCGCGGCCCCCCTCGACACCGGCGACGAACCGGCCGAACGGCCGCAGCGGGTCGACCTGGAGGCCACCTCCTTCCTGCTGACACCTCCGCAGTGGCTCCAGGACGCCGCCGACCAGATCGGCATCCCCGACCGCAGGCGGGACTCCGCCGCGCCGGCCCCGGGCTCCGGACCGGCGGCGGGCGCGGACACGGGCCCGGGCACCGCTGCGGGCCCGGGCCCCGGCGGCACCTCGGGAGCGGGCTCCGGCACCGTCTCCGGCGCGGGATCCGGCCCGGGTGCCGGCGCGGCTCCGGGCGCGGGCACCGGCCCCGCCACGCACCCCGCCCCCGCCGCGGCCGCCCCGTCCGGCGGCACGCCCGTCGCGGGCACCGCCTGGCCCGAGGCCGGCTCGTCCGGCGCCTCCGGCTCCCCGGGCGGAACGGGCTCCGCCGCCGGGAACACCCCGGGCCCCTCCACGGGGGACGGCGCCACCCCGGCCGCCCCCGGCGCCGTACCCGGCCCCGCCGCTCCTCCCGGCGGCACCCCCTGGGCCGGCACCGACATCACCGCGGGGCCCGACGACGCCTCCGTCGACCTCCCAGCCACCGTCTTCGCGCCGCCCCTGGCCGGCGAGGACGGAGACGAGACCGCAGGCCCGCAGCAGAGTTCGCGGGCGCACGACCGGACGGAACTGATGTCCGGGGGCAGCCAGTTGCCCCGCACCACCGTCGCCCCGGCCGTCGGTGAACCGTCCACCCCGGGCGGCACCGGTACCGGCGGCGCCCCGGCTCCGGGCGGCACGCCGCGGGCCCCGCAAGCCCCCCAGGCCCAGCAGGCCCCGCAGGCCCCGGGCACGGGTGCGCCCCCGCCGCCCGGCCCCCCGGGAGCCCCGGGAGCGTCCGGCGCCCCCGGCACTCCCCCGCCGCCCCCCGCACCCGGCGCACCGGGTGGCGGCGCGCATCATGCCGCCACCATGCTCGCCGGACCGAACCCGGGCGGCCCCGCCACCCCGGGAGCACCCCATCCCCCGGGCCCGCCCGGCACCCCCGGCGCGGGCACCCCGCCACCCCCCGGGCCGCCCGGCACCCCCGGCACTCCGGGTACGCCGGGCGCCTCCGGCGGCGACCCGCACTACCAGGCGACCATGCTCGCCGGACCCAACCCCGCCGGCCCCGCCGCCCCGGGAGCACCCCATCCTCCCGGCCCGCCCGGCACCCCGGGCGCCGGCGCGGGCACCCCGCCACCTCCCGGCCCTCCCGGTACCCCCGGCGCATCCGGTGGGCCGGGCGCCCCCGGCGGCGACCCGCACTACCAGGCGACCATGCTCGCCGGACCCAACCCCGCCGGCCCCGCCGCCCCGGGGGCACCGCACCCCCCGGGCCCGCCCGGCGCCCCGGGTAGGCCACCCGGCGCCCAGCCGCCGCCACCGCCGCCCGCCCCGGGCGCGTACGGCTACCCGCAGGCACCGGCCGGCCCGCCCATGGTGGGCCCCGGCTATATGGCCGTCCTCCGCTACCGCGCCCAGGACGGCTCGGAGCAGCAGATCATCCGCCGCTCCGCCTACGGCACCCCGCACCCGGAGTGGCAGATCCTGCACGAACTGCGCGCGCAGAACGTCCCGCCGCAGCAGGTGCTGGAACTCCACACCGAACTGGAGTCCTGCGACCTGCCCGGCGGTTACTGCGCCCGGATGGTCCGCGAGACCTTCCCCCAGGTGCGGATCAGCCACACCGCCCCCTACGGCCGTGACCACGCCACACGGCAGCAGGGCGTACGCCATCTGATCGAGCACCAGGGCGAGTTGCACCAGGTGGCCGACGGCCCGGCACGCCCCGCGCCGAACCGGGTGCCGCTGCCGCACCCCGGCCAGGTGCCGCCGATCCCGCCGGTGCCGGCCGAGGGCCTCGCCCACGAACTGGCCCAGTCCTTCGGCCCGCAGGGGCTCTTCCGGTTCGACCAGCACGCGGTGTCCCGGCAGGGCGTGCCCGACATCGTCGCGCAGACCCTGGTGTGGGCCGGACTGCCGGTGGACTTCGGCCCGTTCTTCTGGGCCCAGGCCCAGCCCGGCCGCCCCGTGCCGACCCTGGCCGAACTGGCGGCCGAACGCGGCGTGCAGCCCGCCCCGGACGCCGGCTCGTACCTCGTCATGGGCAGCGACTTCGGCCGCCAGCTGTGCGTGCAGTACGGCACGGCCAACATCGTCGCCGTCCCCATCGAGGCGGGGCCGGGCGGACAGCCGGTGCCCCCGCAGTTCGTCAACACCGGACTGCCCGAATTCGTCCGCTGCATGGCCATGCTCGGCCGCATGTGGCGGCTGCGCTACGGGCTGACGCCCGAACAGGCCGGCCGCTGGACCGTCGACTTCCAAGCCCAGCTGATCGCCCTCGACCCCGCCTGCCTGTCGTCCCCCGAGAGCTGGTGGTCCGTCATCCTCGAACAGATGTGGGACGGACTGCTCTGACCCCGGCGGCCCGCCGCCCTCGTCCCTCCCGGTACGCCGCCGGGTGCCCCGGCAACCCCGGGCACCCGGCGGCGTCCTCACACGGCCCGGCCCCCGCCGTGCCCACCCCGCCGCACCGGACCCCATTCCGGCTTCGCGGCCGATGCCGCATCCTTGAACAGGGACGGAAGGGCGGAGTGTCGCGTTATGGGCGCCTGACCCGCATCGGAAAGATATGCGCCGGAGCGGATCTCACAATCGGGACGAAAGGGCTCAAAATGAGTGCGACTGTGTCACCCCACGGGATCGCCACCGTACGCGGCCACCGGCGCGGCTACCGGCCGGAGCAGGTCAACCGCGCGATCGCCGAACTCACCGGCACCCGCGACGAGGCCCTCGACCGCGCCGGCCGGCTCGCAGCCCGCGCCGAGGACATGGAGACCGAACTCACCCGGCTCCGCGAACACGCCGCACAACTCCCCCCGCAGACCTACGAGGTCCTCGGCGCCCGCGCCCGCGAACTCCTCCTCACCGTCGAGGCCGAGGCCGCCGAACTCCGCGCCCGCGCCGAGGCCACCGCCCAGACCCTCCGCGACGAAGCCGACGCGACCGCCCGCACCCTCCGCGACGCCGCCCGCGTCGACGCCACCGCACTCCGCAAGGAAGCCGACCACTGGGCCGAGCAGGCCCTCGCCGCCGCCCGCGAGATCGCCGGCAAGACCCTCACCACCGCCCGCCGGGCCGCCCAGGAACAACGCGCCCAGGCAGCCGCCGCACTCAAGGACGCCCGCGAGCAGGCCACCCGCCTCCAGGCCGAACAGGAACGCGAACTCGCCGCCCGCCGGGCCGACGCCGACCGGGAACTCTCCGCCGCCAGGGCCGCCACCGAGAAGCAGGTCACCGAACTGACGGAACGCGCCGAGACCCTCCTCGCCCGGGCCCGCGACACCCACGCCGACGCCGAGGACACCGCCCGGCGCGAACGCGACGAAGCCGAAGCCCGGGCCGCCGACATCATCGCCCAGGCCCACGCCCGCCGCGAACGCGTCGAACGCGAAACCGAACGCGCCCTGCGCGACCACGCCAGCCGCCGCGACACCCTCCGCGCCCAGATGGAACACATCCGCACCAGCCTGGCCACCATCACCGGCCGCGGCACCCGCCGCGACACCGACCACCCCCGGGCAGGCGCCGGCGAACACCCTCGGGACCCGGCCGGAGACCACACCCCGGAACGCCCCGGGCCCCGCACCGAGGAGCAGCCTCCGGCCAGCGGCACGGAACACCGCCCGGATCCCTCCCGCGACCGGAGCCCCACCCCCGACAGCGGATCCGTACCCGGCCCGGCCCCGGCCCCCGGCACTGAGGACTGAGGACTGAGCGAGCACCGCACCCGTCGGCACCGGACACCAGAACGGCAGCACCGGCAACCGGCCCGGCCGCCCTCAGCCGCTCAGGGCCCCAACCGCTCCGGGCCGCCCCCAGCCCACTCAGGGGCATCCGCTCCGAACCGGTCTCAGCCGCTCCGGTCCGGCAGCACCGCCGACACCCGGAACCCCCCCGAGTCCGTCGGGCCGAACACGAAACCGCCCCCCAGCGCCGTCACCCGCTCCCGCATCCCCACCAGACCGTTCCCGCCACTGGGCAACCGCGCGTCGGAACCGCCCTCCGCCGCCGGACCGTTCTCCACCAGCACCGCGACCTCGGACTCCCGGTGCGCCAACCGCACCCGTATCTCCGCACCCGCCGCGTGCTTGTGCACATTCGTCAACGCCTCCTGCACCACCCGGTAGGCCGTCTGCTCCACCTGCGGCGCCCGCTCCCGGGCCGCCTCCCCCTCCACGGAGAACTCCACCACCATCCCGGCCGCCCGGGACTCACCGACGAGAACCTCCAGGTCACCCAGCCCCGGCCCCTCGGCCTGCTCCGCCGTTGTGGACGGCCGCGGCACCGACTCCACCGCCACAGCCGCACCCGGCCCCGCACCCCGCACCTCCGGAGACACCACGGCCCCGGCCGGCACGGCCACCCGCTCCGCACCCCCGGCCGCGCGCCCGCCACCCCCGTCGCCCCCCGGAGCCGCCACCGGCCGCCCGGCGCCCGGGCCGGACCCCGCACCCGGACCGGCCCCCGCCCGCGAACCCGCATCCGGGCCCGCGCCCGGCTCCGCATCCGCCTTCACCGCCGACCCCGAGCGCAGCACCCCCAGCATCTCCCGCAACTCCGTCAGCGCCTGCCGCCCCAGATCCCCCACCAGACCCGCGTTCTTCACCGCCCGCTCCGGGTCCTTCACCGCGACCGCCTGCAGAGCCGCCGCATGCACCACCATCAGACTCACCCGGTGCGCCACCACGTCGTGCATCTCCCGCGCGATCCGCCGGCGCTCCTCGTCCCGCGCCCACTCGGCACGCTCCTCCGCCCGCTCGGCCAGCAGCGACAGCTCCCGCTCCAGACCGTCCGCACGCTCCCGCAGACTCTCCACCAGCCGCCGCCGCGCCCCCACGTACAACCCCAGGAACACCGGCGGCGCGGTCAGCCCCAGCGACATCAGCACCGGCGCCAGCAGCACCACCCACTCCGGCGCCACATACTCCTCTTGCTGCCCCAGGTCCCGCTGGAACTGGATGAACGTCACCAGCAGCGTCCCGGCCATCGACATGCCCGCCAGCACCGCCGTGATCCGCCGCGGCACCTCCGACGCCGCCAGCGTGTACAGGCCCACCAGCCCCAGCAGCAGCCCCATCTCCGCCGGCGAGACCGCCACCGCCACCAGCACCACCGCGATCGGCCAGCGCCGCCGCACCAGCAGCACCGACCCCGCCACCACGCCCAGCAGCACCCCCAGCACCACCGGAATCCGCGCCTCACCGGCGAACGCGTACCCCTCCGCCGCACACTCCACGACCGACGCCACCGTCAGCGCGACGTCCAGCGCCATCCCGCGCCGCCGCTCCCACCACCACGGCCCCGCGGGCGCGCCCCGAGCGCCCGATTCCGCGGCTTCTACTACCCCCGATGTGGTCATAACGTCCACCCTAAGGCCGCACTCCACGGATACCGGAGCGGGGCATCCACACAAACCGGACTCGAACGCGGTCGATTTCTGCGACTTCCACCCGAACTGCTGAATCGCCCGTATTTCCGCCCACCCGCACATACGGACGGCCGACCCTGATCCCATGACCGACGTACGACGCCGCGACGGCGATGGCACGGGCGGACTCCGGGACGGCTCCGCGACCTTCGAGGACCTGCGGGAACGAGCCGTCGCACTGCGCAGAGAAGGACTGAGCCGCAGGCAGATCCGCGACCGGCTGAAGGTGCACAACAACAACCTGCTCAACCGCCTGCTCGACGGCGAGCCCCCACCGGACTGGACGAAACGGCCCAACGCCAAGGACGACCTGCGCGCCGCGGCCCGTGAGATGCGCTCACGCGGGATGACCTACGACGAGATCCAGCTCGAACTGGGCTGCTCGAAGAGCTCGATCTCACTCTGGGTACGCGACCTGCCGAAGCCGGAACGGGCCCCCAGGACACCGGTCGAGGCCTCCGCGGCGGCGCAGAGGAGCCGGGAGGCCATGCTGCACCGGCGAAACTTCGAGCGCTGGCAGACAAAACTCTCGGCCGCGTACGAGATCGGCAACCTCAGCCGGCGGGAGCTCTTCCTGATCGGCGTCGGCCTGTACTGGGCGGAGGGCGCGAAGGACAAGCCGTACGACCGGCGCGAGAAAGTCGTCTTCGTCAACAGCGATCCGGGCATGGTGTCCACGTTCCTGGCCTGGCTGGATCTACTCGGAGTGACCGCTGGGCAGCGACGCTACTCCCTCAACATCCACGAGTCGGCGGACATCGGCCGTGCCGAGCACTTCTGGCTGGAGCACACCGGTGCCGCCCCGGACCAGTTCGGCAAGACGGCCCTGAAGAAGCACAACCCGAGAACCACCCGGAGGAATACGGGTGACAACTACTACGGCTGCCTTGCCATCCGCGTGAACGACAGCGCCGATCTATACCGTCGCGTCGAAGGCTGGTGGTACGGCATAGTAGTAGCGGCCGAGCGGACAGCTTAACCAAATGTCCGAATTGGCCACTTATGCCATCCGCTGTGGTGTAATGGGCAGCACTGGGTCTTTTGGTGGCCTAAGTCCGGGTTCGAGTCCTGGCAGCGGAGCTGATCACCACCTCTCACGGGCCCCGGCCGCACGGCCGGGGCCCGCGCGCGTTCCGGGCCGAAACACCCCGGTATCCTGCGGGTGTCCACCATCCGAAGCCGAAGGGCACACCCGTGAGCGTCAACCGCCCGGCAGCCGTCGTCGTCCTCGCCGCGGGTGAGGGCACCCGTATGAAGTCGGCCACTCCCAAGGTCCTGCACAGCATTTGCGGCCGCTCCCTCGTCGGACACGTCGTCGCCGCTTCCCGTGAACTCGATCCCGAGCAGCTCGTCGTGGTCGTGGGCCACGCCCGCGAGCAGGTCGCCGCGCATCTGGCCGGGATCGACCCCGCCGCGACGACGGCCGTGCAGTACGAGCAGAACGGCACCGGGCACGCCGTGCGGATGGGGCTGGAGTCCCTGGCCGCGGCCGGCCGCGCGGCCGACGGCACCGTGGTGGTGGTCTGCGGCGACACCCCGCTGCTCACCGGGGCCACGCTGCGGAGCCTCGCCGGCACCCATGCCGCGGACGGCAACGCCGTGACCGTCCTCACCGCCGAGGTACCGGACTCCACCGGCTACGGCCGCATCGTGCGCGACCCGGCGGACGGCGCCGTCACCGCGATCGTCGAGCACAAGGACGCCACGGACGAGCAGCGCGCGATCACGGAGATCAACTCCGGGGTCTTCGCGTTCGACGGCCGGCTGCTGGCGGACGCGCTGGGCAAGCTCCGCACCGACAACAGCCAGGGCGAGGAGTACCTCACCGATGTGCTGGGGATTCTCCGCGAGGCGGGGCACCGGGTGGGCGCGGCCGTGGCGGCCGACCACCGGGAGATCCTGGGCATCAACAACCGCGTGCAGCTGGCGCAGGCGCGGCGGTTGCTGAACGACCGGCTGCTGGAGGCGGCGATGCTCGCCGGGGTGACGGTGGTGGATCCGGCGACGACGTGGCTGGACGCGACGGTGGTGTTCGAGCCGGACGCGGTGGTCCACCCGGGTACGCAGTTGCACGGTGCGACGCGTGTGGCGGCGGGCGCGGAGGTGGGTCCGGACTGCACGCTGACGGACACGTCGGTGGGTGCGGGCGCCCGGGTGGTGCGGACGGTCGCGGACGGGGCGGAGATCGGCCCGGAGGTGTCGGTGGGCCCGTACGCGTATCTGCGGCCGGGGACGCGGCTGGCGCGGAAGGCGAAGGCGGGCACGTTCGTCGAGATGAAGAACTCGCAGATCGGTGAGGGGACGAAGGTGCCGCATCTGTCGTATGTGGGTGATGCGACGATCGGGGAGTTCTCCAACATCGGGGCGGCGAGCGTCTTTGTGAACTACGACGGTGAGAGCAAACACCGGACGACGGTCGGCTCACATTGCAAGACGGGTTCGGACAACATGTTTGTGGCTCCCGTCACCATCGGGGACGGGGCCTACACGGCCGCGGGGTCGGTCATCACGCGTGATGTGCCGCCGGGTTCGCTGGCCGTGGCCCGGGGCCAGCAGCGGAATATCGAGGGCTGGGTGGCCCGGAAGCGTCCCGGGAGCGCCGCCGCGCAGGCGGCTTCCGCAGCTCAGGAGGAGGGTGACGGGGCCTAGCCCTCGTGCCGGGGTGCGCCGCGCTGGGCGTACCGTGAGAACTGCACCCAAAGTGCGCCCCCTGTTCCCCCAGAGTTTGATGTCGCTGCCAAGGAGACTGTGCTGTGACCGGGATCAAGACGACCGGCGAGAAGAAGTTGATGTTCTTCTCCGGCCGCGCCCACCCCGAGCTCGCCGAGGAGGTCGCGCACCAGCTCGGTGTCGGCCTGGTCCCGACGAAGGTGTTCGACTTCGCCAACGGTGAGATCTACGTCCGTTATCAGGAGTCGGCGCGCGGCGCGGACTGCTTCCTGATGCAGAGCCACACGGCTCCCATCAATAAGTGGATCATGGAGCAGTTGATCATGGTCGATGCTCTGAAGCGGGCTTCGGCCCGGAGCATCACCGTGATCCTGCCGTTCTTCGGTTACGCCCGGCAGGACAAGAAGCACCGGGGCCGGGAGCCGATCTCGGCGCGGCTGATCGCCGATCTGCTGAAGTGCGCGGGTGCGGACCGGATTCTCACGGTGGATCTGCACACGGACCAGATCCAGGGTTTCTTCGACGGTCCGGTGGATCATCTGTTCGCGTTGCCGGTCCTCGCGGACTACGTGGGGGCGAAGGTGGACCGCTCCAAGCTGACGGTGGTGTCTCCGGATGCCGGCCGGGTGCGGGTCGCGGACCGCTGGTGCGACCGGCTGGGTGCGCCGCTGGCGATCGTGCACAAGCGGCGTGACAAGGATGTGGCGAACCAGGTCACGGTGCACGAGGTGGTCGGTGATGTGAAGGGCCGGATCTGTGTGCTGGTCGACGACATGATCGACACGGGTGGCACGATCACGGCGGCCGCGGACGCGCTGTTCGCGAACGGTGCGGAGGACGTCATCGTGACGGCGACGCACGGTGTGCTGTCGGGTCCGGCGGCGGACCGGCTGAAGAACTCGAAGGTGAGCGAGTTCGTGTTCACCGACACGCTTCCCACGCCCGGCGAGCTGGAGCTGGAGAAGATCACGGTGCTGTCGATGGCGCCGACGATCGCGCGTGCGGTGCGTGAGGTGTTCGAGGACGGTTCGGTGACGAGTCTCTTCGAGGAGCAGGCCTGACGGTCCGGCACGGTCACCGCCGGGAGTCGCCGCTGACGTGCACCGCTGATGTGCGCCGCTGATGTGCGCCGCCGGGCGGTGACCGGTCGCGGGCGGGCCTCGCAGGCCGGACGGTAGATCGACTTGGGGGCGGCCTCCCCGCCGGGTAGACTCGTGGAGTTGCTCGGCGAGGGAGGCCGCACTCGTGTGCGGTGTCCGTTATCGACGCGCTCTTCGTAGCAGGTCTGTCGTGGGCCGGGTGACGGCCGTCAGATCAGATCCGTACGGGCGGTGGCCGTTTCCGGGCGCCGTCGGGTACGCAGTACGAGGAGTGCAGCCATGGCTGAGGTCAAGATTCCCGCCGAGATCCGCTCGGAGTTCGGCAAGGGCGCCGCGCGCCGTCTCCGCCGTGAGGAGAAGGTGCCGGGCGTCGTCTACGGCCACGGCGGCGAGCCGGTGCACGTGGCGATTCCGGGTCACGAGCTGATGATGGCGCTGAAGACGCCGAACGTCCTGATCCGCCTGGCCACGGACGGCAAGAGCCAGCTCGTCATCCCCAAGGCCGTGCAGCGCGAGGCCATTCGCGGCTTCCTGGTCCACGTCGACCTGCTGGTCGTGAAGAAGGGCGAGACGGTCACGGTCGACGTCCCGATCCACACCGAGGGTGAGCTGGCCCCGGGCGGCAACCTTCTGGAGCACATGCTGGACGCGCTGCCGGTGGAGACCGAGGCCACGCACATCCCGGAGGCGTTCACCGTGTCCGTGGAGGGCCTGGAGGCCGGTGCCTCGATCCAGGCGAAGGACGTCACGCTGCCGAAGGGCACGGCGCTCGCCGTGGACGGCGACACCGTGGTCCTGCAGGTCGTCTCCACGCAGGCCGAGGCTCCGGCCGAGGGCGAGGAGGGCGAGGGCGAGGAGGCCTGAGCCTCCGCCGCCCCGCCGCGAGGCGCCGCGCTGTGACCGCCGTCCCGCTCCGCTGGAGCGGGGCGGCGGTCGTGTATCCCTGGACTTCCGACCCACGAGACCGGGACCGGGATCCCCGGACCCGGGCACCGGCAGGAGAGACGTAGATGAGCGATGCGGACAGCCCCTGGCTGATCGTGGGCCTGGGCAATCCCGGGCCGGAGTACGCGGGCAACCGGCACAACGCCGGTTTCCTGGTGGCCGATCTGCTCGCCGCGCGGGTGGGCGGGCGGTTCAAGGCGCACAAGGCGCGGGCGCAGGTGGTGGAGGGCCGGCTGGGGGCACCGGGGCCGGGCAGCCGCCGGGTGGTGATCGCCAAGCCGATGTCGTACATGAATCTGTCGGGTGGCCCGGTGTCGGCGCTGCGCGACTTCTACAAGGTGCCGCTGGAGCGGGTGGTGGCCGTCCACGACGAGCTGGACATCGACTACGGGGCGCTGCGGCTGAAGCTGGGCGGGGGCGACAACGGCCACAACGGGCTGAAGTCGATGACGAAGGCGATGGGCGCGGGGTACCACCGGGTGCGGTTCGGGATCGGGCGGCCGCCGGGGCGGATGGATGTGGCGGCGTTCGTGCTGAAGGACTTCTCGGCGGCGGAGCGCAAGGAGCTGGACTACTTCGTGGACCGTGCGGCGGATGCCGTGGAGTGCCTGGTCGAGGACGGTCTGGAGCGGGCGCAGAGTACGTACAACAGCTGACGGCGGCATCTTTCACCGTCTAACGGGACAGGGTCCCGCAACCGGGGAGCGGCGGTTGACCGGGTGGTTTCCCATGGCCAAGGATCGCCCGCATGGCACCGACGAAGTCCAAGCGCCGCCCCGCCGTCCGCCGGGCGGGAGAGAGCGCCTACGGGCTGCTGCTGGTCGGCAAGCAGGCGTTGATGGCGGCGGTGGCCCTGCTGGTGCTGATCGCGGGGGTGTTCACGTCCTGGGACGCGGCGCAGCACGCGATGCTGACGAAGGGGCGCGAGCGCGGCACGGTGACCATAGAGCGCTGTGACGGGGATGTGTGCGGGGGCCGGTTCGAGCCGGCGGCCGGGGCGCCCGCGGGGGCGGACGCGGAGCGGCGGACGGTGACGGTGGTGGAGGCCGCGGGCCGGGAGCGCGGGGAGCGGCTGCCGGTGGCGGTGAAGCCGGGGACGGACGAGGCGGTGCGGACGGGGCTGGGCGGTGTGCTGCACGCGTGGATCCCGTTCGCGGGGGCGCTGCTGCTGGCGGCGCTGGTGGTGGCGGGCGGGCTGCGGATGCGGCGTACGGCGTGGTGGCTGGGGCTGGCAGGTGCGGCTCTGCTGGGCGGGGCGTTTCTGACGCTGTGAACCAGGGGCTGCCGGGCGCGGCCGGAACGCGGCGGACCCGCACCTGATGAGGTGCGGGTCCGTCGGCGTTCGCTGTCAGAGGTGTGCGGTCGGCGGGGTCATCCGGTGTTGCGGAGGCCGGCGGCGACACCGTTGACGGTGAGCAGCAGGGCGCGGGAGAGCAGCGGATCGGGCTGTTCGCCGTTGGCGGCCGCGCGGCGCTGGCGGTCGAGCAGGGCGACCTGGAGGTAGGAGATCGGGTCGAGGTAGGCGTCGCGGATGCGGAAGGTCTGCTGGAGCACCGGGTTGGAGCCGAGCAGCCGTTCGCCGCCGGTGACGCGGAGGACTTCGCGGACGGTCAGGTCGTGTTCTGCCTCGATGGTGTCGAAGACGTGCTTGAGCTCGTCGGGGACGAGGGTTTCGACGTAGTGGCGGGCGATGCGCAGGTCGGTCTTGGCGAGGGTCATCTCCACGTTGGAGAGGAAGTTCCGGAAGAAGTGCCAGCGTTCGTACATTTCGTCGATGACGCTGTCGAGTCCGGCTTCGCGGGCGGCCTTGAGGCCGGAGCCGACGCCGAACCAGCCGGGGACGATCTGCCGGGACTGGGTCCAGCCGAAGACCCACGGGATGGCGCGGAGTCCGTCGAGGCCGGCGCCGCTGTCGGGGCGGCGGGAGGGCCGGGAGCCGAGGTGGAGTTCGGCGAGCTGGTCGACGGGGGTGGAGGCGAAGAAGTAGGCGGGCAGGTCGGGGTCGTCGACGAGGCGGCGGTAGGTGCTGTGGGCGGCGTCGGAGACGGTGTCCATGGCCGCGTCCCAGCGGGCGAGGGCCTCGTCGGACTGGCGGGGCGCGGTGTGCAGCGCGGAGGCCTGGAGGGTGGCGGCGACGGTGAGTTCCAGGTTCTCCCGGGCGAGGGAGGGGACGAGGTACTTGTCGGAGATGACCTCGCCCTGTTCGGTCACCTTGATCTCGCCTTCCAGGGTGCCCCAGGGCTGGGCGAGGATGGCGTCGTGGGAGGGGCCGCCGCCGCGGCCGACGGTGCCGCCGCGGCCGTGGAAGAGGCGGAGCCGTACGCCGTAGCGGTGGGCGACGTCGCGGAGGCGGCGCTGGGCGCGGTGGATCTCCCACTGGCTGGTGGTGATGCCGCCGAACTTGGAGGAGTCGGAGTAGCCGAGCATGACCTCCTGGACGTCGCCGCGGAGGGCGACGAGCCGCCGGTAGGAGGGGTCGGCGAGCATCTCGTCGAGGATGACGTCGGCGGCGCGGAGTTCGTCGGTGGTCTCCAGGAGCGGGACGATGCCGATCCCGGCCCAGCCGGCGTGGAGGTCGAGGAGTCCGGCCTCGCGGGCGAGGACGACGGCGGCGAAGACGTCGTCGGCGCCCTGGCACATCGAAATGATGTACGACTCGATGACCTCGGGCCCGAAGCGTTCCTTGGCGTCGTGGACGGCCTCGAAGACGCCGAGGGTCTTGGCTCCGGCGGCGTCGAGGGGCGCGGGGCTGTGGGCGAGGGGGCGGCGGGAGCGGAGCTCCTTGGCCAGGAGCCTGGTGCGGTAGTCGCGGGGCATGTCGGCGTAGCGCCAGGATTCCTCGCCGAGCCGGTCGAACAGCTGGCCGAGGGCGTGGTGGTGGGCGTCGGCGTGCTCGCGGACGTCCATGGTGGCGAGCTGGAGGCCGAAGGCGGCGAGGGTGCGGATGGTGCGGTCGATGTGACCGTCGGCGAAGAGGCCGCCCCGGTGGGCGCGCAGGGATTCCTGGATGAGGACGAGGTCGGCCAGGAGTTCGGAGGTGCCGAGGTAGTCACGGCCCTCCTGGTGGGGGGTGCCGGTGGCGAGCCGCTGCCGGGTGTTGAGGAGCTTCTGCCGGATGGCGGTGGCCTTGAGGCGGTAGGGCTCCTCGGCGTTGAGCCGCTTGTAGCGGGGGCTGATGCCGGGGAGCCGCTCCAGGTCGAGGGAGAGGGAGTCCAAGAGTTCCTGGGTGGCACCGGTGTAGCGGATGGAGTTGGAGAGCAGGCCGCGGAGTTCGTCGATGAGCCGGAGGGCGTCGGTGATGCCGTGTTCGTGCTGGAGGATCAGCACGTCGCGGGTGACGTCGGGGGTGACGTTGGGGTTGCCGTCGCGGTCGCCGCCGATCCAGGTGCCGAAGGTGAGGGGGCGAGTGCCGGCGGGCAGCTCGACGCCGACGCGCTCCAGCTCGGCGGCGAGGTCCTCCAGGACGTCGCCGACGGCTTCGGCGTGCAGCTCGTCGAGGTAGTAGATGGCGTTGCGGGCCTCGTCGGCGGGCTCGGGCCGGACGACGCGAAGCTCGTCGGTCTGCCAGACGAGGTCGATGTTCTCGGCGAGCCGCAGGTCGTGGCGGCGGCGGTCGCCGCTGCCACTGCCCACGGACTCCTCCAGGAGGGCGGCGATGCGGCGGAGCTTGTTGAGGACGCTGCGCCGGGCGGCCTCGGTGGGGTGCGCGGTGAAGACGGGCCGGACGTTGAGGTGCCGGACGGTCTGGCGCAGGTGCTCGGGGTCGGCGTCCTTCAGCCGGTCGGCGGTACGGGCGAGCAGGCCGCCCTCGGCGGCGCGGCGGGCGCGCAGCTCGCGGCCGCGGTGCACCTGTTCGGTGATGTTCGCCAGGTGGAAGTAGGTGGAGAAAGCCCGCACGAGCTTGGCGGCGGTGGGCAGGTCGGTCTCGCCGAGAAGCTTGGCGGCGGCTTCGCCGTCCGTACGGGTGAGGGCGCGGACGCGCTCGACGAGTTCCAGGAGCTCGGGTCCCTCCTGGCGGACGAGGGTCTCGCCGAGGAGGTCGCCGAGACGCCGGATGTCAGCGCGCAGCGGTGCGTTGTCGTCGGTCTCGGGTGTGAGGTCGGCACTGCTCACAGGTGCGGCTCCTTGCATGGATGAGCACGATGGGCGGGGTGCGGACCGCGCTGTCCGGCGCCCACCAGGATAGGTGCCCGGCGCACCACGTTATCCACAGGCCATTGACCTTGAGGGGAGCACTGCCATACTTACGATGCCGTAGGTTACGCATCCGTAGCCATGCCCCCAGTTCGGTGAGGGACGCCCCCCATGACCACGACTTCCGATGTGATCGACGACGCCCCGAAGGCCGCCGACACCCATTCCCCCGTCCCGTCCGCCACGATCGGCGGCGACAACAAGAGGTCCGTCGAGCAGCTCGCGCTGCTCCTGTTCATCACGGTGCCGTTCCTGGCGCTGGTCGCGGCGGTGCCGCTGGCCTGGGGCTGGGGGGTGAGCTGGCTGGATCTGGGCCTGATGGTCTTCATGTACTTCCTCGGCTGCCACGGCATCACCATCGGCTTCCACCGCTACTTCACCCACGGCTCCTTCAAGGCCAGGCGGCCGCTGCGGATCGCCCTGGCCGTCGCCGGGTCGATGGCCGTGGAGGGCCCACTGGTGCGCTGGGTGGCGGACCACCGCAAGCACCACAAGTTCTCCGACGCCGAGGGCGACCCCCACTCGCCGTGGCGGTTCGGTGAGACCGTTCCGGCCCTGATGAAGGGGCTCTGGTGGGCGCACATCGGCTGGATGTTCGACGAGGAGCAGACGCCGCAGCAGAAGTACGCCCCGGATCTGATCAAGGACCCGGCGATCCGCCGGATCTCCCGCCAGTTCATGCTGTGGACGGCCGTGTCGCTGGCCATCCCGCCGCTGGTCGGCGGTCTGGTGACGTGGTCCTGGCAGGGCGCGGCGACGGCCTTCTTCTGGGGCTCCCTGGTGCGGGTGGCGCTGCTGCACCACGTCACCTGGTCGATCAACTCCATCTGCCACGCGGTCGGCAAGAAGCCGTTCACGTCGCGGGACCGCTCCGGCAACGTCTGGTGGCTCGCGGTGCTGTCCTGCGGCGAGTCCTGGCACAACCTGCACCACGCCGACCCGACGTCCGCCCGGCACGGGGTGATGCGCGGGCAGGTGGACTCCAGCGCCCGGCTCATCCGCTGGTTCGAGCTGCTCGGCTGGGCCCACGATGTGCGCTGGCCGAGCAAGGAGCGCGTGGAGTCCCGGCGGAAGACCGGTAACTCCCGTGAAGACGGGGCCGCGAAGGCGGCATGATTGAACATGTGGCGAGTGATGGAAGCAGTGGCGAGAAGAGCAAGGCTCCGAGTCCGGGTGGCCGGCGCGGCCGACGCGTACGAATGACCGGCAAGGAGCGCCGCGAGCAGCTGCTGGACATCGGCCGCACGCTGTTCGCCGAGAAGGGCTTCGAGGGCACGTCGGTGGAGGAGATCGCGGCGAAGGCCGGGGTCTCCAAGCCGGTGGTCTACGAGCACTTCGGCGGCAAGGAGGGGCTCTACGCGGTGGTGGTGGACCGGGAGATGCGCAAGCTCCTGGAGATGGTCACCAACGGCCTGACCGCCGGGCATCCGCGGGAGCTTCTGGAGCAGGCGGCGTTCGCCCTGCTGGACTACATCGAGTCGTACACGGACGGCTTCCGGATCCTGGTCCGGGATTCGCCGGTGGCCCAGTCGACGGGCACCTTCGCCTCGCTGATCAGCGATATCGCCACCCAGGTGGAGGACATCCTCGGGCTGGAGTTCAAGGCCCGGGGCTTTGATCCGAAGCTGGCCCCGCTGTACGCCCAGGCGCTGGTGGGGATGGTCGCCCTGACGGGCCAGTGGTGGCTGGACGCGCGGAAGCCGAAGAAGGCGGAGGTCGCCGCCCATCTGGTGAATCTCGCCTGGCACGGCCTGGACGGCATGGAGCAGAAGCCGCGGCTGATAGGTCACCGCAAGAGCTGACCGGTTTCTCCGCGGGGCGCGGCCCCGGCCCGTTGCGGCGGGCCGGGGCCGCGTCGTTCCCGTGCCGCTCAGTCGCGGTGGCCCCGGGGACGTGCCGCCCCGTCCCGCCGGCGTGGCTGCGGCCGCGGCTGCGGGGATCGCGGGGCGGGCGCGGTGGTCAGGCGTCCTTCTTCCGGGCGATGGCGAAGATCCGCCGGAACGGGAAGACGGTGCCGTGCGGGCCGGGCGGATAGGCCTTGCGGATCAGGTCGCGGTACTGGCCGAGGAACGCGGTGCGGGCCCGTTCGTCGTCGGCGAGGGCGGTGAGGATGGGGCGGAGCGCGGTGCCCTTGACCCAGTCGACCACCGGGTCCTCGCCCTGGAGGAGCTGTATGTAGGTGGTCTCCCAGGCGTCGGTCTCGCAGCCGAGGCCGGTGAGCTGGGTGAGGTACTCCCACGGTTCGTACACGTGGACGTAGCGGCGGCCGTGGCGGCCGACCCTTTCGCGCCACTCCGGGGTGTCGCAGAGGTCGTCGAGGATGGCGTGGCTGGGCGAGGTGAAGTTGCCGGGGACCTGTAAGGCGAGGGTGCCGCCGGGGGCGAGGCCCTCGATCCAGGCCGGGAAGGATTTGGCGTGGCCGGGGACCCACTGGAGGGCGGCGTTGCTGACGATCAGGTCGTAGGGCTCCTCCGGTATCCAGTCGGCGGCGTCGGCGTGCCGGAAGTCGATGCTGCCGCCGCCGGGGGTGGGGCCGGCGTGGCGGGCGGCTTCGGCGAGCATGTCCGGGGAGTTGTCGTAGCCGGTGATGCGGGCGTCGGGCCAGCGCTCGGTGAGGAGCGCGGTGACGTTGCCCGGCCCGCAGCCGAGGTCGGCGATGCGCGCCGGGCGGCCGCGGGCCGGGAGGCCGGGGATCCGGGTGAGCAGGTCGTGGAAGGGCCTGGTGCGGTGGCCGGAGTGGCGGAGATATTGCTGCGGGTCCCAGGTCGGGTTCTGGGGTTTTTGCATCGTGTGAACCTCTCGGTGCCGGTGCGGTGGATGAACGGGGAACTGCTGTCGGGCCGATCGATGCCCGTGTCACGTGCCCGCCACGCCTGGCCATCAGCCTCGATATCAAGATATTTGATGTCAAGAGACTTCACGTCGACAGACCTACTACACTGATCGGCATGGAGGACGAGGTCGATCGGCTGGTCGGGGCATGGCGCCGGGAGCGCCCGGACCTCGATGTGGAGCCGCTGGAGGTGCTGAGCCGGATCAGCCGGCTCGCGCGCCATCTCGACCGCGCCCGGCGGCTGGCCTTCACCGAGCACGGCCTGGAGTCCTGGGAGTTCGACGTCCTCACCGCGCTGCGCCGGGCCGGGGCGCCGTACCAGCTCTCCCCCGGACAGCTCCTCACCCAGACCCTGGTGACCTCCGGCACCATGACCAACCGCATCGACCGGCTCGCCACGAAGGGCCTCGTCGAGCGGCTGCCCGACCCCAGCGACCGGCGCGGGGTACTCGTCCGGCTCACCCGGGAGGGCCGGGACCGCGCCGACCGCGCGCTCGCCGGACTGCTCACCCAGGAACGCGCCATCCTCGCGGAGCTGTCCCGCGAACAGCGCCGGGAACTCGCCGGGCTGCTGCGACGGTTGACGGCGCCGTTCGACAACGTACCCGGCTGAGCGGACGGCGCGCCCGGGCCGCGGTCTCCGTCTCCGTCACGGGGCAGGCTGCCGCTCCTCGCGTACGGCCAGTTCGCGGAACCAGGCGACCGGCGGCAGGTCCAGATCCTCCAGGCGCAGCTGCCGCGACCCCCGCCGGGCGCCGACCTGGGCCAGCACCAGATCCGCGTGCACCACGGCGACCTCGTCGAGATCCAGCTCCCCCTTCTCCGAGTACCAGTAGGCGACGCCCGTGCACATCGCGAGCAGCGCCAGCCGCGTCACCCGGACGTCGGGCACCAGCAGGGTGCCGTCCGCGGTGCCGTCCGCGAGCTGGCGGCCCCACATCTCCTCGTACTCGTCCCGCAGCGCCACGACGGCCTGACGGGACTCCTCCTTCAGCGCCCGCAGCTCCCGGTCGACGACGACCGTCTCCGTGCGGCGCAGCCCGTGGGCGAAGACGTGCATGACGGTCAGCCCCGCCAGCCGCTCCACGGGCGAGGCGGCCTCGGCCAGCACGGTCCGCGCGTCGGCGTTGAGCCGCCCCAGGGACTCCCGCATCAGCCGGACCAGCAGGTCTTCCTTGCTGTTCATGTAGTGGTAGAGAGTCGCCAGCGATATGCCCGCCCCCGCGGCGAGATCCCGGATGCCGGTGGCCTGGAACCCGCGGGTGGCGAAGAGCTCCAGGGCACTGGACCGGAGACGCTGGTACGAAGACATGCCGCCAACCCTAAGCCAGGACACCGAGGTCGTGTACGGCCCTGCCGCCGACGACCGTCGCCAGCACACCGATCTCCGGCAGCGCGTCCGCGTCCACCCCCGCCGGGTCCGCGTCGAGCACCGTGAAGTCGGCCAGGAAACCGGGGGCGATCCTGCCGCGGGTCCGCTCGGCGTGCGCCGCGTGGGCGGAGCCGACCGTGTAACTCCGCAGCGCCGTCGCCACATCGACCCGCTCGTCCGGCGCCAGCACCCGGCCGCCCGCCGTCCGCCGCGTCACCAGGGCGTGGATGCCGGCCAGCGGCGCACCGGCGACCACCGGGCGGTCGGAGCTCCCGGGCACCTCCACGCCGCGCTCGGTGAAGCTGCGGACCCGGTAGCACCAGGCGGCGCGCTCCGGCCCGAGGGCGTCGGCCATGCCGTCCCCCGCCTCCCGCACCAGGGAGCCCTGGGGCACCGGGATCACGCCCAGCCGGACGATGCGGTCCACCTGCTCCGGGGAGGTGACCGCGCAGTGCTCGATCCGGTGCCGGGGGTCGTGCCGCGGATGCAGCCGCTGCGCCTCCTCGTACGCGGACAGCACGACGTCCACGGCGCGGTCGCCGATCGCGTGGGTGGCCACCTGCCAGCCGGCCCGGTGGGCGGCGGTGATCGTGGCGGCCAGCTCCTCCTCCCCGGCCTGCAGATAGCCGCGGTTGCCGGGATCGTCGGCGAAGTCGCAGCACATCGCCGAGGTCCGGCCGATGAGCGAGCCGTCGGAGAACACCTTGACCGCGCCGAGGCGCAGCCGGTCGTCGCCGAAGCCCGTGCGCATGCCGAGGTCGAGGCCGGAGCGGTACGGGTCCGCGGCGTGCGCCGGAAGCGGGTGCAGCACATCGGAGGCGGGCATGAGCGTCACCCGCTGCAGCAGCGTGTCCTCGTCCCGGGCCCGCTGGTAGGCGACGATCTCCACCCCGCTGTGCCCGATCCAGCCGCCCCCGATGCCCGCTTCCTGCACCGAGGTGATGCCCTCGGCGGCGTAGTTGCGGGCGGCGGCCCCGAGAGCGCGCGCCAGCACATCGGCGGGGAACGGGACGAGCAGGTTCCGCACCAGTTCCTGGGCGCGTTCCTGGAGCAGCCCGGTGGGCGCCCCGGAGGCGTCGCGCACGATGCGCCCGCCGTCCGGGTCGGGGGCCGTGTCCGCCCCGCAGCGGGCCAGCACCGCGGAGTTGACGGCACACATGTGCCCGCTGGTGTGCTTCAGCCAGACGGGGTGGTCCGGCGCCGCCCGGTCCAGCCCGGCGGCCGTCGGGTGGCCGCCGGACATCCGGTTCTGGTCGTAGCCGGCTCCGATGATCCATTCGCCGGGCGGGCGGCGCGCCGCCTCCCGGGCCACCAGGCCGTACACGTCCTCCACGCGGGTCACCCGGCCCGGGGAGAGGTCGAGTTCGTCCAGGCTCAGCCCGTACCAGGCCATGTGGTTGTGGGCATCGTGGAAGCCGGGCAGGACGCACCGCCCGGCGAGGTCCACGGTGCGGCGGGCGGACAGCCCCGCGGTCTCCGGGCCGCCGACCGCCACGACCCGGTCCCCGAGCACCGCGAAGGCGGTGGCCCGGGGGCGGGCCGGGTCCATGGTCAGGATCCGGGCGTTGCGGTAGACGACGTCTACGTCCATGGTGCTGTCTCCTTCGTCTCCCCGTCTCCGGCCGCGGGCGGGCCGGCGAGCGCGGCGCGCAGCCGGGCGCGGAACTCCTCGCTCCAGGGCCGCGGCCGGCGGGTGGCCCGGTCGATGTGCACGGCGGTGCGGACCCCTTCGGCGACGACGCTTCCGCCGCCGGCCGCCCTGACGGTGAAGCCCGTGGTGAGGCTGGTGCGGCCGAGCGCCGTCACCCGCTGCTCGATGTGGAGCGTGCCGGGCCGGTCGACGGGGCCGGTGAAGGTGAGGGCGAGGCGGGCCACCACATGGTGGCGCTCGGGCCGGACGGCGGGGTCGGGGTCGTAGGGGTAGCCCATGGTGTCGAGCAGGCGGCTGAAGGCCCGCTCGGCGTGCACCGGGAAGCGGGCGTGGTGCAGGACGCCCAGCGCGTCGAGTTCGTCCCAGGAGACCTCGGTCGTGGTGCGGAAGCTGCCGGGGAGGCCGGTGGCGCCGGAGCCCGTGGCGGCCCCCGTGTCCCCGCCACGCCCGAGCGGGCCTCCGCGGGCCGTCACGGCCGGCCTCCCGTCGTGCCGCCGGCCGGCGGCGGCGCCTCCGGGGAGGGCGCGGCCGCGTCCCAGCACGGGCCGCGGTCGGCGCGCAGTTCCCCCTTGGCCACCCGTTCCGAGGGCGTGCGCGGCAGTTCGGGCCGCACGCACCAGTAGCGCGGCACCTTGAAGGAGGCCAGCCGTTCCCGGCAGAACTCCAGCAGTTCCCGTGGATCGGGGGTGTCCCCGCCGGACGGTACGACGAACGCCTTCACCTCCTCGCCCCGGACGGCGTCCGGCTCCGGCACCACGGCGGCCGTCCGCACCGCCGGATGGGACTCGAGGACCGCCTCGACCTCCCGGGCCGAGACGTTCTCCCCGGACCGGCGGACCATGTCCTTGGTCCGGGCCAGGTAGTAGATCCGGCCCTCGGCGTCCGCCCGCACCCGGTCCCCGGTGTGCAGCCGGCCGGAGCGCAGGACCCGGGCGGTGGCCTCGGGCTGCCCCCAGTAGCCGTCCATCAGCCCCTCGCCGGAGATCACCAGTTCGCCGGGGAGCCCCGGTTCCACCGGCCGGCCGGAGCCGTCGACGACGTCGGCCCGCTTGCCCGGATGGGGCCGGCCCACGCACCCGGTGCCGACGGTCTCGTCGTGGTCTTCCGGGCTGACGATGAGGTCCGCGCCGGACTCGGTCATGCCGAACGCCTCGTACCAGGGCACTCCCCAGCGTTCCTCCAGCTCCCGGTGGAGCCCGGTGGGGATGCCGGAGGCCAGGACCGCCCGGACGGCGTGGTTCCGGTCGTCCGGGTGCGGCGGCCGGGCCAGCAGCGCGGCCGGCATCATGCCCAGGCAGTAGAAGACGGTCACCCCGTGCTCACGGATGTCGGCCCACATCCGGCCGGCGCTGAACCGGTCCGCCACCACCAGCCGGGCGCCGGAGAGCAGCGCCGCCACCACGTTCCACTGCGGGTCCATGTAGCTGAACGGCTGGGCGGTGTAGAGGACGTCGTCCTCGCCGAGCCGCGGGAAGTTGGTCCGCAGGGCATGCGCGATGGTGAGCCAGTAGCGGTGACTGAGCATGCAGCCCTTGGGCAGCCCGGTGGTTCCCGAGGTGTACTGGATGTTCACCAGGTCGCCCGGGGCCGCCGGCGCCCCGGAGGCGTCCGGGCCGTCCGGGCCGTCCGGGCCGGCGGGCAGGTCGTCCGCCGGCACGACGGCGAGATCGAGGCCCGCCTGCGCGGCGGCCGCCGCGAGCACCTCGGCGTACACGGGAGTGGTGACCGCGAGCCGGGGGCCGGCGTCGCGCAGCAGATGGGCCGCGTCGGTGGCGCGGGCCTGGGTGTTGACCGGTACGAGGATCCGTCCGGACCGGGCCGCGGCGAGCCACAGCAGCGGGAATTCCGGCACGTTCGGCAGCATCACCGCCACCCGGTCGCCGGGGGCGGTCGAGCTCCGGAGGAACGCGCTGATCCGGTCCACCGCGGCGTCGATCTCCGCGAAGGTCCAGCGCGGCCGGGCGGCGTGCGGGAAGACCCACGCCACCCGGTCACCGTGCGCCCGGGCCGCGTGACGGACCAGCGCGCCGAGGGTGCCGGGTGCGGGGCGTCCGGAGGCGCGGGGCGTCACGGCTGCCTCCGCCCGGGCCGCGGCACCGCGGGGGCACGGTGCGGTCCTCCGGCGCCGGAGACGGAGCCGGCGCCGGAGTCCGCGGCGGTGCCGCGGCCGGCGCCCGGGCCGGCCTCGGTGGTATCGGTGGCCTCGGTGGCATCGGTGCCGGTGCCGGTGCCGGTGTCGGTGCCGGTGCCGACCACGCGCATCGACAGGTCCACTTCCATGGCGAGTGTCTCCTCCAGTCCCGCGCCCAGGCCGCGGTCGAGGGTCTCCTTGGCGAGGGCGAGCGCCAGGGGCGGCTTGTCGAGCAGCCTCCCGGCGAGTTCCAGCGCGTACCGGCGGTGTTCCCCGTCCGGCACGACCTCGTTGACCAGGCCCCACCCGCGCGCCTCCTCCGCGGTGAAGCCCGACCCCGTCATCAGCAGATACTTGGCCCGCTGCGGCCCGAGGACGGCGGCGAGCAGCTGGGAGACGCCGTTGGTCACGGTGAGCCCGACTCCCGCCTCCGGGAACATGAAGCGGGTGTACTCGGCCGCCACCACCAGATCGCAGGCCAGGGCCCATTCGCACCCCGCGCCCACCGCCCAGCCGTGCACGGCCGCGATCACCGGGACCGGGCTGCGCTTGATCGTCCGGGTGACGTCCTGCAGCCGTTCCAGCCGCTCCCTGGCCGCCAGCGGATCCTCCGCCGGGGCGGGTTCCTTGAGGTCGTGCCCGCTGCAGAAGGCCCGGCCGGCGCCGGTGAGCACCACGGCCCGCGCACCTTCGGCGACGGCGCGCCGCAGAGCGCCGACCAGCTCGCGGCTGACCTCGTCGGTGACCGCGTTGAGACGGTGCGGCCGGTGCAGCTCGACCACGGCCACCGGGCCGTTCCGCTCGTACCGCACCGGGTCCCGCTCCGGGTGCCCCGTCTCCGTCACTGTCGACATGCTGTCCTTATCCCTGGCGTGTGGTGTGCGGCGGGGCGGTCGCGCGCCCGCCGCCGTGGTGGCCGGTTGCCGGTGGCCCGTGGCCGCCCGGTCAGGCCCGTTCCACCTGTCGGAGGAAGGCGCGGCCCCGCTCGCTGCGCGGGTTGTCCAGCACCTCCGCCGGAGGCCCCTCTTCGGCGATCCCGCCGTCGGCCATGAGGACGACCCGGTCGGCGACGTTCCGCGCGAACCGCATCTCGTGGGTGACCACCATCATGGTCATTCCGGAGTCGGCCAGGTCCCTCATCACCGCGAGGACTTCGCCGACCAGTTCGGGGTCGAGGGCGCTGGTCGGCTCGTCGAAGAGCATCACCTTCGGCCGCATGGCCAGCGCCCGCGCGATGGCCACCCGCTGCTGCTGGCCACCGGACAGGCTCATCGGGTAGCGGTCCGCGAACTGCCGGAGCCCGACCTGCTCCAGCAGTCCGAGAGCGGTCTCCCGGGCCTCGTCCCGGTCCCGTCCGGCCACCCGGACCGGGGCGGTGGCGACATTGTCCAGCACCGACTTGTGCGGCCAGAGGTTGAAGTGCTGGAAGACCATCCCCACCTGGCGGCGCATGAGGTTGAGGGACTTCTCGTCGTAGCGGAGCTCCTGGCCGTCGATGACGATCCCGCCGGAGTCGATGCGCTCCAGGCCGTTGACGCAGCGCAGCAGGGTGCTCTTGCCGGCTCCGGAGGCGCCGATGAGGACGACGACCTCACCGGTGTCCACGGACAGGTCCACTCCGTCCAGCACGGTGTGCGCGCCGAACGCCTTGTGGATCCGCCGCATGACCACCAGCGGGGCGGTCGGCGGGGTGTTCTCCGGGGCGCTGTCGGGGTGTGGCATGGGGTGGGCGCCTCTCAGATCGCGTAACGGGAGTGCCGGCGCTCCAGCCGGCGCAGCAGCGCCGTCAGGAGAAGCACGATCACCAGGTAGTAGACGGCGGATATCAGGTAGTAGGTCAGCGGCTCATAGGTCGCGGCCGCCAGCTTCTGCGCCTGCATGAACAGTTCGGGGACCGTGATGAAGGAGGCCACGGCGGTGTCCTTGACGGCGATGATGAACTGGTTGCCGAGCGAGGGCAGGATGGACCGGAACGCCTGCGGGGCGACCACGATCCGCAGCGCCTGCGTCCGGCTCATGCCGAGGGAACGCGCCGACTCGGTCTGGCCCTTGACGACCGACTGCACACCGGAGCGGAAGATCTCCGCCATATAGGCCGCGGTGTGCACGGTCAGGCCGATCACCGCCGACCAGAACGAGGAGATGTCGACGATCGTGACGAGGCCGTAGTAGATGACGAACAGCTGGGCCACGAGCGGCGTGCCCCGGATGATGGCGAGATAGCCCTGGGCGAGCCAGCGCAGCACGGCGAAGCGGCTCATCCTCATCCAGGCGACGACCAACCCGACCGCCAGGGAGAACACCACCGCCAGCGCGGCCAGCGACAGGGTGATCCGCAGCCCTTCGAGCATGAGCGGCAGGGAACGGCTGAAGCCGTCCAGAACAGACATGACGGGGTTCTCCTCGGGCAGCCGGGCCGGCCGTCGTCAGCGGGTCATCAGGGGTGGCCGGGGGATCGGGGGGATCGGTGGGTGATCAGGACTGGCTGTCCGGGCTGATGTCCACGCCGAACCACTTCTCGCTGAGCTCGGCGTAGGTCCCGTCGTCCCTGATCTCTTCGAGGGCCTTGTCCACCTCGGCGGTGAGCTTCGGGTTGCCCTTCTGGCTCGCGATGGACGCGGGGTCCGGGAAGAGGATGTCGCCGGCCGGCTTGATGGCGATGCCGGTCTGCTTGATCTGGTAGAGGCCCAGGAGTTTCGTGGTGATCGCCGCGTCGATGCGGCCGTTGCCCAGCTCGGTCAGCGCCTCGTTGTCGCTGCTGTAGGTCTTGACCTCCGCAACCCCGGGCTGCTTCTTGGCGTACTCCTCGAAGGTCGTGCCGAGGACGACGCCCACCTTCGCGTCCTTGAGGTCGTCGACGGACTTGACCGGGGAGTCCTTGCCGACGAACAGCTGCGCGCCGGAGAGGTAGTACTCGCCGGTGAAGTCGACCTGCTTCTTCCGCTCGTCGGTCGCCGACATGGACCCGACGATCAGGTCGTACCGCTTGGCCTTCAGTCCGGCGACCAGCGAGTTGAACGGTCCGGTGACCGGGTTCGGCTTCAGGTCGAGGCGCTTCGCCAGTTCGTTGCCGAGCTCCAGGTCGAAGCCGGCGAGGGTGCCGTCGTCCTCGAAGTAGTTGAACGGCCGGTACTGGCCGCTCATCGCGAAGGTGAGCTTGCCGTCCTCGACGAGCTGGTAGTCGCGGGCCGGAGCGCTCTCGGAGTCCGCGTCACCGCTGCCGCATCCGGCGGCCAGGACCATCACCAGAGAGCCGGTGAGTGCCAGTGCCGTACGTCTTGTCACACGTCCTGCAGATATCCGCATTGCCGAGCCTCCACGATCCGCGAGCCACAACCAGTCGATCGATTGATCGGTTCCGGGGAAACTACTGACCTGCGCAGATGACTGTCAACAGTCGGAAGCGCGGCCGCTGGTTACGTTTTGGGAAGCACCGCCGGACCCCGGAGTCCGCTATACGGACACCCGGGGCGGTCGCCGCCGAGGCGGCCGGAAGCCGAAGAGCAAGGCAGGTTCATGACAACCCCCCGGGGCCCGCGTCCGGAACGGCGGCAGAAGCCGCGGGCGGGCACCACGGGATCGGTGACGCGAGACGGGAAGGGGCGCGGCCCCGCCCGAGGACGGCAGGCCGGCGCGGCGGCGAACCGGACCGGTGGCGAACCAGCACGGTGGCGGACCGGGCGGCGGCGGACCGGGCGGCCGAGAGAGCCGATACCCTGCGCCGGGAAACGGACACCCGCACCGGCTACCCGGGAGGGATACCGGCGGTGCGCGTCAGCCCGTGCTGCCGACGGCGGGCAGGTCCTCCGCCGGGCCCACCCCGGCGCGGCGCGCGAGGGCGACCGCGGCGAGAGTGGAGTGCACGCCGAGCTTGCCCAGGACGTTCTGCATATGGGTGCGGACCGTATGCGGGGAGAGGAACAGCCGCTCGGCGACAGCCTTGCGGCCCAGGCCCGCCACCATGCACCGCAGCACCTCCCGCTCCCGCGGGGTCAGTGACTGCACCAGCCGCTCGCTCTCCGTGCGATGCTTGCGCGCCGCCGTCAGCTCCCGCAGCACACCGGTGAGCAGAGCGGGCGGCAGATGGGTCTCCCCGCGGAGCACACCGCGTATGACGGCCAGCAGCCGGGAGAGCGAGCAGTCCTTGGCGACCCAGCCGGAGGCCCCGGCCTGCAGGGCCGCGGCGGCGCGCGCCGAGTCGTCCCGCTCGGCGAGCACCACCGTACGGACCGCGGGCCGCCGTTCGCGGACACCGGCGACCAGGGATATGCCGTCCACGGCGCGCTCCGCGCCGCCGGCCCGGGCGGTGCCGATGACGGTCGGCCCCTTCCTCGCCGCTCCGGGCACCGGCGGGGCGCAGCCCAGGTCGGCGTCGACGAGCATGACGTCGAACCGGCGGCCGTCCGCGGCGGCCCGCTCCAGACAGCGCAGCGCCGCCGGTCCGCTGCCCGCCGCCGCCACCTCGACGTCCTGTTCGGCGGCGAGAGCGGCGGCGAGCGATTCGGCGAAGATGCGGTGGTCGTCCACCACCAGCACCCTAATGACTGTCACTGAGGAACCCCCCTGTATCGGGACGATCCAGCGGGCCCGGCGCCCGGCTGCTCCGGCGCCCGGGGCCGTGGCCGGGATGCTCCCGGCCGGCCGCCGCCGTACCGGACCCACCCCGGGCGCCGTACCCGACCGCCTCGCCCCCTGCATCGGCACCGGCCCCCACCGGTGCTGAGCATCAGCGTACGGATGCACTCCGACAAGTGAAGTGGATTGGCGAAAGTGTTCGCCCCGGACGTTCGACCTGTGTTCGCTGTTACTTCTTGTGCAAGAAATCGACTGGGAATGCCGATGTGCGCCCGCGTGCCCGCCGGTACCCCCGCGCGCCGGGAGGCCGGTTCAGGCCAGCCGGCGCGCGCCCGCCGACGGTACGGCCGGGAAGACCCGGGGCTCACGGTGCCCGGCCGCCGCGAAGGCCGCGGTGACCGCCTTCGCCACCGTATCCGCCGACGCCTCCTCCACCAGCGCGATCGCCGAGCCGCCGAAGCCGCCGCCCGTCATCCGCGCTCCGAGCGCGCCCGCGGCACACGCGGACTCCACCGCCAGGTCGAGCTCCGGGCAGGACACCTCGAAGTCGTCGCGGAGCGAGGCGTGCCCGGCGGTGAGCAGCGGGCCGATGCCGCGCGTGTCCCCGGCCCCGAGGCGGGTGGTGACCTCCTCCACGCGCCGGTTCTCGGTGACGACATGGCGCACCCGGCGGCGCAGCGTCTCGCCGCCGATCCGGGACAGTGCTTCGTCCAGTTGCCCGAAGGCGACGTCGCGCAGGGCGGGGACGTCCAGCAGGGCGGCGCCTTCCTCACAGCTCGCGCGCCGCTCCGCGTACGCGCTGTCGCCCAGGGCGTGCTGGACGCGGGTGTCCACGACCAGCAGGCACAGCCCGTCGGCGGCGAGGTCGAACGGCACCTGCCGCTGAGTCAGGTCGCGGGTGTCGAGGTGCAGGGCGTGGCCCGCGGTGCAGCAGGCGGAGGCCGTCTGGTCCATGATCCCGCAGGGCATCCCGACGAAGACGTTCTCGGCGCGCTGCGCCAGCCGCGCCAACTGCCAGTGGCGCAGCCCCAGTCCGTGGAGGTCGTTGAGCGCGAGCGCGGTGACGATCTCCAGGGCGGCGGAGGAGGACAGTCCGGCGCCGACCGGGACGGTCGAACTCAGGTGCAGGTCCAGGCCGCTGACCGGGTGGCCGGCGTCGCGCAGCGCCCACACCACGCCTGCGGGGTACGCGGCCCAGCCCAAGCCGGACGCGCCGGGTTCCAGGGCGTCGGCGCGCAGTTCCACCACGCCGCCGGGCACATCGCCGGAGTGCAGGCGCAGCACGCCGTCGTCGCGGCGGGACACGGCGGCGCGGGCGGTGTGCGGGAGGGCCAGCGGAAGCACGTATCCGTCGTTGTAGTCGGTGTGCTCACCGATGAGGTTGACGCGGCCGGGGGCGGCCCACAGTCCTTCGGGCGCGTAGCCGTACAGGGCTGCGAAGGTGCCGGCGAGGTGCTCGTCCGGCACGGGCCCGTCCGTCTCGGAGGTTTCCGTTCCGGTGCGGGCGCCCGGTCCGGCCCCGGGGGTCCGGTGGGGGCCGTGGGTCCCGCCGGCCGTCTGCTGGTCCGTCACGCTTCCGCCGTTCTTCCGCTCTCGTGCTCCGCCGTCCGGTTCCCGGCCGTCCCGCGCTCCGCCGGTCCGTGATCCACCGGTCCATGCTCCGCCGGCGCCTTCTCCGCGCCGTCGTTCCGCCCCAGGGCGAACTCCCAGGCGTCCCGGACGATATCGGCCAGTCCGGGGCGCGCGGGCTTCCAGCCCAGCCGGTTCCGGGCGCGCTCCGCGGAGGCGACGAGCACGGCCGGGTCGCCCGGGCGGCGCGGGGCGGCGTTCTCGGGGACCGGGTGGCCGGTGACCCGGCGGACGGTCTCGATCACCTCCCGGACGGAGAAGCCGTTGCCGTTGCCGAGGTTGCAGATCAGGTGCTCGCCCGGGGCGGCGCCGTCCAGGGCGAGGAGGTGCGCCTCGGCGAGGTCGGAGACGTGGATGTAGTCGCGGACGCAGGTGCCGTCCGGCGTCGGGTAGTCGTCGCCGTAGACGGAGACGGCCTCCCGCCGGCCGAGCGCGACCCGCAGCACCAGCGGGATGAGATGGGACTCGGGGTCGTGCAGCTCGCCGTGGAGGGAGCCGCCGGCGGACCGGTGGGCGCCCGCGACGTTGAAGTAGCGCAGCGAGACGGCGGCGAGGCCGTGGGCGGCGCACTCACCGCCGATCATGTGGTCGACCGCGAGCTTGGAGGCGCCGTAGGGACTGGTGGGCGCGGTGGCGTCGGTCTCGGCGATGGGCACGGACTCCGGGTCGCCGTAGGTGGCGGCGGTGGAGGAGAAGACGAGCCGGCGGACTCCGGCGGCGCGCATCGCGGCGAGGAGCTCCATGGTGCCGCCGACGTTGTTGCGCCAGTACTTCTCCGGGTCCGCCACGGACTCCCCGACCTGTGAGAACGCGGCGAAGTGCAGCACGCCGTCGTACGAGCCGTCGAGCCGGCCCGCGCCGGCCGGCGAGGTCAGGTCCTGGACGCGGCCCTCGATGAACTCCGCGCCCGCGGGGACCGCTTCGCGGTGGCCGGTGGACAGGTCGTCCAGCACGGTCACCCGGTGGCCGGCGTCGAGCAGATGCGCCGCGACGACGCTGCCGACGTAGCCGGCTCCGCCGGTGACGAGGTACTTCCGCCCGCCGCCCGGCTGCCCGCCGGTGGCGCCACCCGGCCGCCCGGCCGCGCTCTCGTCCCCGCGTCCGCTTCCGTCCCCGCGTCCGCTTCCGGTCCCGCGTCCGTTCACGATCCCGCTCCCGTTCACTCGTCCGCCACCTCACGCAGCCGTGCCGCCGCCGTCTCCGGCGGCACATCGTTGATGAACACCCTCATGCCGGACTCGGAACCCGCGAGGAACTTCAGCTTGCCGGAAGTGCGGCGGATGGTGAAGAGCTCAAGGTGGAGCGCGAACTCCTCGCGTTCCACGGGGCGTTCCTCCCATCCGCGCAGCGGTGCCTGGTGCCAGCCGGAGATGTACGGGGTGGGCGGCTCGTCCGGGCCGAACACCCGGTCGAATCGGCGCAGCAGGTCCAGATAGATCCGCGGGAACTCGGCACGGGCCTGCTCGCCGAGCGCGGGCAGGTCGGGCACCCGCCGGCGGGGGTAGAGGTGCACCTCGTACGGCCAGTGGGCGGCGTAGGGCACGAAGGCCGTCCAGTGCTCGCCCTCCACGACGACGCGGCTGCCGTCCTTGCGTTCGTCCGCGACGGTGTCGTCGAACAGGTTGCCACCAGTGCGCTCGCGGTGGTCGGCGAGTGAGCGGAGGACGCGTTCGGTGTGCGGGGTGGTGAAGGGATAGGCGTAGATCTGGCCGTGCGGGTGGCCCAGAGTGACGCCGATCTCGCGGCCCCGGTTCTCGAAACAGTAGATCTGCTCGACGCCGGGGTGCCCGGACAGTTCGGCGGTCCGGTCCGTCCAGGCGTCCAGGACGAGCCGGGCGCGGTCCTCGGTGAGATCGGCGAAGGAGGCGTCGTGGTCGGCGGTGAAACAGACCACCTCGCAGCGGCCCGCGTCGCCGGTGAGGGAGGGGAAGCGGTTCTCGAACACGGCGACGTCGTAGTCGGCGGCGGGTATCTCGGTGAGCCGGTCCTCACGGGAGGGACAGAGCGGGCAGGCGTCCGCCGGCGGGTGGTAGGTGCGGCCCTGGCGGTGGGAGGCGATGACGACGGAGTCACCGAGGAGGGGATCGCGGCGGATCTCCGACGCGGTGGCGACGGAGCCGAGCGGCCGCCGGTCGGCGGCGTCGCGCGGGGCGACGGCGCTGCCGGCCGTGCCGTCGGCGTCGTAGTAGATCAGCTCACGGCCGTCCGCGAGCTTCGTCACCGTCTTCTTCACCGGGGCTCCTAGCGATGTTCTCCTGGCAGAACGATAGCAAACATAATCCAACACAACAGCTCAGAAGAAAACGAGGGGCCTGCTGGGGGTGTGTGCCCGCGCCGCGGGCGCGGTGAGTGAGGCGGCCACCGCCAAGGGCTCCGGAGCCACCGTGGATCGGCCTTCGCGGGGCCCCGGCGGGCCGGGTCTCCGGGCTCCGGGCTTCACGGCTTCCGGGCTCCGGGCTTCACGGCTTCCGGGCTCCGGGCTTCACGGCTTCCGCGCTCCCGGGGCGGGCCCCGGGCTCCGCGCTTCCGCCGGTGCCCCCCGTGGCCCGCGCCCGGGCCGCCGGGCTCAGCCCTGGTCCGGCCGGTCCGCCGCCCGGTCCAGCAGTCCCGTGCGGGCGGCCAGCGCCGCCGCCTCCAGCCGGGAGCCGACGCCCAGCTTCATCAGCACCCGCTGCACATGGGTGCGGGCGGTGCTGGGCGCTATCCCCATGCCCGCCGCGATGACCCGGGTGTCCTCGCCGTCCGCGACCCGCATCAGCACCTCGACCTCACGAGGCGTCAGGATGCGCAGCAGCCGCGTCGCCTCGTCGTCCGGCTGGGCGGCGGGGTTGAGGAGTTCCGCGAACGCGCCCTGGAGCAACTGCGGCGCCACCGCCGCCTCGCCCGCGCGGGCCTTCACCATGGCGCGTTCCACGCCCTCGATGCGCTCGTCCTGCCGTACGTACCCGGAGGCGCCGGCCGCGAAGGCCGCCGCTATGCCGCGCGGGTTCGGCACCGGGCCGAGCACGACCACCGCCACCTGCGGCCGCTCCCGCCTGATCCGCACCACCGGATCGAACGCGCCGGGCTCCTCCGGAGCCGCGGTGCCCAGCAGGCACACCTCCGGCGCCCTGCTCACCACCAGGTCCGCCGCCCCGGCACCCGGCGCCGCGGCGGCCAGCACGCGGTGTCCGCGCAGCTTGAGAGCCGAGGCCAACGCCTCGGCGAGCAGACGGTGGTCGTCGACCACGATGAGCCGCACGCCCATGAGCTCCTCCCCCATCCCCGAAGCCCCCGGGCTCCTTTGGACGGGGAAGCTACACGTTTGTGCGGCCTCACGCGCCCCTTACCTGGGAAAAGCGCCATGGAACGCCGGAATACCAGTCAATTCGGGACTGGATTGCGTCAGCCTCGGTCAGAGGAAGATCGTTCGGCGACGGGGCCGCTGAAGGCCCGCGGACGGGCCGCGCAGGGGCCGGCAGCAGCCGCGCAGAGGCCGCGCGAGGCCGAACGAGAAGCCGAAGGGCCCGGCGGGCACGCGTCGTACGTGCCGGCCGGGCCCTTCCGCCCGCCGCGGAGGCGGAACAGCGGGATCACTCGCTGCCGAAGACCACCAGCAGATATTCCTTGCGGTCCAGGGACGAGCTCCGCTCCGACATGAGCGTCTGGCCCATGTAGAGCCGCCCGCCCTCGTAGAGCAGCCGGACGTTCAGCGACGGCCGGTAGCTGGACTCCGTCTCGATGGAGTCCTTCGGGTTCTTCAGATAGACCGTGCTCTTGAGCGTCTTCGGGTCGATGGCCATCACCTGGCCGCCCTGGTCGTAGGTCGGTTCCATGTAGGCCAGGAGCGTGCCGTCCTCCATCTGGAGCGGCGTCATGACGCGGCGTCCGCCGGCCTCCGCCTTGCCCCTCGCCTTACCGGTGTCCAGGTCGAAGGCGACGATCTCGTTGGTCCGCCCGTAGTCCTCCTCCTGGCTCTCGTGCTCCTCCGTGCCCATGTAGAGGGAGTCCTCGTCGACGGCGACCATCTTGCAGTCCTCGACCTCGACGGCGCTGCAGCGGATGGTGTACTTGCCGTTCTCCGTGGAGATGCGGCTGCGCATCTTGCCCTTGTCGTCGATCGCGATGACGTCGGACGTGCCGACGGCGCCGCCGGCGTCGATGCCGATGACCAGGGGGTCGGTGGAGATGACGTGGACGTAGTCGACGCCGTCCGGCACGTCGTACGAGAACTGCGGCTTGCCGGAGGACGGGTCCAGCTTCTGCACCTCGATCTTCGGGGCGTCGTAGCTGCCGCACTTGCGCACCGCGACCAGCCCGGTGCCGCCGCCGTAGCCGGCGTCCTCGCAGTCGGAGGTCTGGTCGGGGCGCCACAGCTCCTTGCCGCTGTCGAGCTTCCACGCCGCGCCGCCGTAGAGGCCGCCTGCCGCGACCACGTCCGGGCCGACCGTCACCTCGGAGAAGCGCACGTTCTCGTCACCGAGCGAAACCTGCTTCTCCCACAGCTTCTTACCGGTGTTGACGTCGAACGCGGCGACCCGGCTGCACGGCTGGACGCGGCCGTCGCTGCCGACCTTGCCGTCCTGGAAGAGAACCGCCGCCTTGCCGTCCTCGCTGATGTGCTTGGAACCCCAGCAGATCTGGCCGGCCAGCTTCAGGGTCCACTTCTCCTTGCCGTCGGCCTTGTTGTAGCCGACCACGGAGTTGAGCGAGCCCTTGGCGAAGGCCTTGTCGGTCACCCAGAGGCCGTCGACCTTGGTGACATCCGTGAGCTTGGGCTTGTCGACGGAGAACAGCAGTTCGGCGTCGGTCTTCGCGGGCTTCTCGCCGCCGCTGCCGTCACCGCCGCTGCCGTCGTCCCCGCCGGTGCCGCCCGAGGAGTTCCCGGCCGTGTCCTTCTTGCCGTCGCCGTCGTCGTCGCCGGAGGCCGCGAAGAAGACACCGCCACCGATGATCAGCAGCACGGCGACGGCCGCGGCGATGATGATCATCATGCGCTGCTTGCTGCCCTGGCCGCCGCCCTGCGGCATGCCCGCGGCGGGCATCGGGCCGGTGGGCGGGTACATGGCGTACTGCTGCTGGCCGTACGGCGGCTGTCCGGGCTGACCGTAGGGCTGACCCGGCTGACCGTACGGCTGTCCGGGCTGGCCGTACGGCGGCTGACCGGGCTGGCCCGGCTGGCCGTACGGCGGCTGGCCCGGGTAGCCGTAGCCGGGCTGGGCCGGGGGCTGCTGCGGGTAGCCGTAACCGGGCTGCGCTCCCGGGGGCTGCTGGGGATAGCCGTAGCCCGGCTGCTGTCCCGGGGGCGGCGGGACCGGTGCGCCGAAGCCCCCGGCGGGCGGCGGGCCGGCCGGGGCCGGCGGGGCCTGCGGGGCCTGCGGGGGCTGCCCCGAAGGCTGCGGAGGCTCCCCGGCGGGCTGGGACGGCTCCGTTCCCGGCGCCTCCCGCTTCGACAGATCCGGCTTGGCCGGACCGGGTTGCGCGGAACCGGGCTGGGCGGAATCGGGCTGGGCGGAACCGGACTGGGCGGGATCCTGCCGGGACGAATCCGCGGGATCCGGCTCGGCGGGGCCGGAGCCGGACGGAGGCGCCGGAGGCGGGCCGAAGCCGCCGCCCTGGCCCTGGGCCTGCCCGTCGGCATCGGAGTGGGAGTCGCCCCCGGGCGGACCGGAGGGGGGCTGATTGGGCGGTTGCGGCGGCTGCGACATCAGTTTTCCTCTTCACGCGGGCACATGGCCCGATATCGGTCTCCCCCGCGTCACCGGTGGGCGTGAAGCTTTCCGGAACGGAGCGAATCGGACACGAGGCCCGCCTGCCAAGGGCAGGGCGAGCAAGGCTCTTTGTATCACCAGGTTCGAACGGCGCAGCGGCCGCTTTCCCGGCTATCGAACAGCTGAGACCGGCCCGTGACGCGCTTGTTGCCGGGCCGCCACCGCACTCCGGATCCGCCACCGCCGCACGGTCCGGCCGCCCCCGGACCGGCCCGGCACCTCTGCCGCCGGCGGGGCCGGCTCAGACCCCGTCGGCGAGTTCCAGCCAGCGGGTCTCCAACTCCTCGCGCTCCGCCACGAGTTCGCGGAGCTCCGCGTCGAGCTTCGCCACCTTCTCGAAGTCCGTGGCGTTCTCCGCGATCTGGGCGTGCAGCCCGGACTCCTGCTCACCGATGCGGTCGAGCCGGCGTTCGATGCGCTGGAGATCCTTCTTCGCGGCACGGGCGTCCTTGGCGCCGGCTCCGCCCGGCGTCTTCTGCCGGGACGCGGAGGGCGCGGCGGCCGGGGCGGACGCCTTGTCCTGCGCGAGGACCCGCTGCCGGCGTTCCAGGTACTCGTCGATGCCGCGCGGCAGCATCCGCAGCGTGGCGTCACCGAGCAGGGCCATGACGCGGTCCGTGGTGCGCTCCAGGAAGTACCGGTCGTGGCTGATGACCACCAGGGAACCGGGCCAGCCGTCGAGCAGGTCCTCCAGCTGGGTCAGCGTCTCGATGTCGAGGTCGTTGGTCGGCTCGTCGAGGAACAGGACGTTGGGCTCGTCCATGAGCAGCCGCAGGATCTGCAGCCGGCGGCGCTCACCACCGGAGAGGTCGGCGACCGGTGTCCACTGCTTCTCCTTGGTGAAGCCGAACTTCTCGCAGAGTTGCGAGGCGGTCATCTCGCGGCCCTTGCCGAGGTCGACCCGCTGCCGGATCCGCTCGACGGCCTCCAGCACCCGCCAGCCGCGGTCGAGTTCGGCGACCTCCTGGGAGAGATGGGCGAGTTTGACCGTCCTGCCGACCTTGATCCTCCCGGCCGCGGGCTGCCGCTCGCCGCCGCTGTACGCGGCCTCGGCCAGCGCCCGCAGCAGCGATGTCTTGCCCGCGCCGTTCACCCCGACCAGGCCGACGCGGTCGCCCGGGCCGAGCTGCCAGGTGAGGTGTTTCAGCAGCTCCTTCTCACCGGCCCGTACGGTCACGTCCTCCAGTTCGAACACCGTCTTGCCGAGGCGGGAGTTGGCGAACTTCATCAGCTCCGCGGTGTCGCGCGGCGGCGGCACGTCCGCGATCAGCTCGTTGGCCGCCTCGATCCGGAACCGCGGCTTGCTCGTGCGGGCCGGGGCGCCGCGGCGCAGCCACGCCAGCTCCTTGCGCATCAGGTTCTGCCGCTTGGTCTCCTCGGTGGCGGCGATCCTCTCCCGCTCGGCCCGGGCGAAGACGTAGTCGGAGTAGCCGCCCTCGTACTCGTGGACGGCGCCGCGCTGGACGTCCCACATGCGGGTGGCGACCTGGTCGAGGAACCAGCGGTCGTGGGTGACGACGACCAGGGCGGAGCGGCGGGCCCGGAGGTGGCCGGCGAGCCAGGAGATCCCCTCGACGTCGAGGTGGTTCGTCGGCTCGTCCAGGACGATCAGGTCCTGTTCGGCGATGAGGAGCTTGGCGAGGGCGATCCGGCGGCGCTCGCCGCCGGAGAGCGGGCCGATGACCGTGTCCGGGCCCTGCGGGAAGCCCGGCATGTCCAGACCGCCGAAGAGGCCGGTGATGATGTCGCGGATCCGCGCGTTGCCCGCCCACTCGTGGTCGGCGAGGTCGCCGATGACCTCCTGGCGGACGGTGGCCGCCGGGTCGAGCGAGTCGTGCTGCGTCAGCACGCCGAGGCGGAGACCGCCCGCGTGGGTGACCCGGCCGTCGTCGGGGGTCTCCAGCTTGGCGAGGATGCGGACGAGGGTGGTCTTGCCGTCACCGTTGCGGCCGACGACGCCGATCCGGTCTCCCTCGTTGACGCCGAGGGAGACGCCGTCGAGCAGCGCACGGGTGCCGTACACCTTTCCGACGGCTTCCAGATTGACGAGGTTCGTGGCCATTCCGCTCCTGATTCCACGCCGCGCTGGGCGGCGTCCGTGTGGGTGCTTTCCAGGGTAGTCGCCGCGGGCGGGCCGGCCGGACGGGCTGTGGACAACCCCGCGGGCGCGGAGCGCGGCGGGTCGCGGGCGGCTGGCTGCCTACGCGGGCGGGTGCGCGGCTGCCGTGCCCGGGGGCGCGGGTGCGGGGGCGGGTTCGGGGGTGGGCGCCGGCGCGGGTGCGGCCGTGGGGGCGGGGGTGCGGGCCGGTGTGAGCAAGGTCGCCCCGGCGGCCGGGGACGCGGCGACGCGGGCGGTGCGGCAGGTGCCGGATTCGTGCAGGGCACGAGCCAGGAGCTCCGCCTCGCGTGCCGACCCGGCGAGGAACGCGGTGGTCGGGCCGGAGCCGGAGACGAGGCCGGCCAGGGCGCCGCCCCGGGCCCCCGCCGCGAGCGTGTCCGCGAGGGAGGGGCGCAGCGAGAGTGCCGCGGCCTGGAGGTCGTTGCCGGCCCCGCCGGCCATGAGGGCGTCCGCCAGGGCGGCGGCGTCCCCGGCGGCCAGGGCGTCGAGGAGCGGGCGGGACGGTTCCGGATCGGGGATGTCCGTCACGCCGGCGCCGGTGCCGGAGACCTCGCGCAGCCGGTCGCACTCCCGGTAGACGGCCGGGGTGGAGAGGCCGCCGTCCGCGACGGCGAAGACCCAGTGGAAGGTGCCGCCCACGTCCAGCGGGGTGAGCAGTTCGCCCCGGCCCCGGCCCAGCGCCGCACCGCCCAGCAGACTGAACGGCACGTCGCTGCCCAACTCCGCACAGATGTCCAGAAGTTCCTCGCGGCTCGCCCCGGTGCCCCACAGGGCGTCGCAGGCGAGCAGGGCCCCGGCGGCGTCGGCGCTGCCCCCCGCCATGCCGCCGGCGACGGGGATGTCCTTGGCGATGTGGAGCCGCACCCGGGGCTCGATTCCGTGGCGGGCGGCGAGGAGTTCCGCCGCCCGGACCGCGAGGTTGGTGCGGTCCAGCGGCACCTGGCCGGCATCCGGGCCGGTGACGGTGACGGTGATGCCCGGCGCGCCGGCCGGGGCGGCCGTGATCTCGTCGTGCAGGCCGACGGCGAGGAAGACGTTGGCGAGGTCGTGGAAGCCGTCCGGCCGGAGCCCGCCGACGGCCAGCTGCACATTCACCTTCGCCGGTACGCGGACGGTGACGGACCCGTCCTCCGCCACCCGGTCCGGCCGGGCGGCCGGGCCGCTCGCGCCGCCCTGGCCGCTGGGACTGTGCGGGCTGCTCGGGCTGTGCTGCCCGTGCGCGCTGATTCCGGTCACTGGGGGCGCTCCGTATCGTTCGTCCGGTCGCTCCGTCGCTGCTCACCGCTGCTGACGGCGCCTGGTCTCGTGCCCGCCGGTCCGCCCGCCGCCCGTACGGACAGCGGTGCCGGGACCGGCGCCGGTCCCGGGCTCCCGCCCGGGCTTGTGCTCCGCGATCGCCGCGAACTCCTCCACCGTCAGCGACTCGCCACGCGCCTGCGGCGACACCCCCGCGGCCACCAGCGCCTCCTCCGCCGCGGCGGCGGAACCGGCCCAGCCCGCGAGCGCCGCGCGGAGCGTCTTGCGCCGCTGGGCGAAGGCGGCGTCCACGACCGCGAACACGTCTTCCCGGGCGGCCCCGGTCCGCAGCGGCTCGGCACGGCGGACCAGCGAGACCAGCCCGGAGTCGACGTTGGGCGCCGGCCAGAACACAGTGCGCCCGATGGACCCGGCGCGCTTCACCGTCGCGTACCAGGCCGCCTTCACCGACGGCACGCCGTACACCTTGGAGCCCGGCGGCGCGGCGAGCCGGTCGGCCACCTCTGCCTGCACCATGACGAGCGTGCGTTCGATGCTGGGGAAGCGTTCCAGCATGTGCAGCAGAACGGGCACCGCGACGTTGTACGGAAGGTTGGCCACCAGGGCCGTCGGCGGCGGGCCGGGCAGTTCGGTGACGCGCATCGCGTCCGAGTGCACCAGTGCGAAGCGGTCGGCGCGCTCCGGCAGCCGTGCGCCGACGGTGGCCGGGAGCGCGGCCGCCAGGGCGTCGTCGATCTCGACCGCCACCACGCGGTCGGCGGCCTCCAGCAGCGCCAGGGTCAGCGATCCCAGCCCCGGGCCGATCTCCACGACCGTGTCCTCGGGCCGCACTTCGGCGGTCCGGACGATACGGCGCACCGTGTTGGCGTCGATGACGAAGTTCTGGCCGCGCTGCTTGGTGGGGCGCACGCCCAGGGCGGCGGCCAGTTCGCGGACGTCGGCGGGGCCCAGGAGGGGGCCGGGCCCGTCGGTGTCGGTGCTCGTGCTCACCCGTGAAGCTTACGGCCGCGGCGGGGACCGGCAGCCGCCCGCCCGTCCGGTGCGGGTGAACCCGGCCCGGGCGTTCCGGACCAGCGGTCCGTTCGGACGGCCCGGTCGGACAGCCCGGCCGGACCCGCGGTCCGGTTCGGCCCCACAGCCCGGTGGCCCCGCGGTCCCGCACCGGTCCTCACGGGTTCGGCCCGGGCCCGCAGTCCGGCCAGGGGAACGCGCCTCGCTGGACGTACAGCTTCCTGGCCCTGAACGTCCGTTCACCCGGCGGCGCATACCGGGGCCGCCCGGCGGACACGCAAGGGGCCATGGCGGCCCCGTGCGGCCCGTCGGCGCCGGGGACACGGGCGGAGCGGGTGCCCACGCGCACGATGCGCGGCACCGGCTCCCGCACGGTCTCCGACCGCAGCGCCCTCGGCCGCTGCCGGACGCCGTCCACGGTGCGCACGGCGTAGGTGACCCGCCGGACGCCGCTCACGCCCGCCTGCGCGACCACCTCCGCGCCCCGGAGAAGGACCGGATCGGCCCGCCGGACCGCGGAGTACGGAATCGGTTCCTCCCGGACCCGTCGCTCCCCGCGGACCCGTAGGACCCTGAGGACTCCGCGGTCGCGGGGAAAGGTGTCCGGCGGCGGGAACGTGGTGTCCGGGCCGCGCAGCACGACCCCGGCCTCCGCCACGGCCTCCCTGACCGTGCCCGCGTTGGTGCGCAGAGTGCGCTCCCGGCCGTCGGCGGTCACCGTGACGGTCCGCTCGGTCCGCACCTCCAGGACGAGCCCGGAGCGCGGAATGCCGGTCCAGTGCGGCACGGAGAGATGCGCGCCCTCCGCGGGCACCCGGAGTTCGCGCAGCGCGCCCCTGACCGTGGCGGCGGTGGTCCAGCGCGCGCGCCGCTCGGTGTCGACGGTGAGATCCAGGGGCTTGCCACGGCGCACGGCGATCCGGTCGCCGTGCGCGAGGGGGCGCCCGGGCACGGGGTCCACGGCATCGTGCGGGCCCAGGCGCACGCCTTCGTCGTCGAGGAGTTCACCGGTGTCGCCGGCAAAGGTGTGCAGGGTGCGCTGCCGGCCGTCGACGCTCAGCCGGACGGCCTTGTCGTGAGCGAGGAACGCCCACGTGCCGCCCGCCAGCGCGACCACGACGAGAGCCTGCGGAAGCAGCCTGCGCAACCGCTCCGGGCGCGTCGGCCGGTGCCTGCGCCGCACCGCCCGCCGGGTCCCGCCCCGGCCATGGCCCCGGCGGAGGGGCGGGGCGGGGACGGGCGGAGCCACGGGAGACGGCGCATCGGACACCGGACCGGCCGGGGGAATCGCGGCATGGCGGACCGGGGCCGGGACCGGGGCGGAAGCCGGCGCCGGTCCTGGTCCTGGTCCTGGTCCTGGTCCCCATGCCGGTGCCGATCCCGCTGCCGGTGCCGATCCCGCTGTCGGAGCCGGGATCGGCGCCGGAGGCCGGACCGGTGGAAGGGCCGACCAACTGGCCCCGCCTCCATACGGGTTCGCGTTCTCCGAAGTGGTCCGCAGCACCGAGGGCAGGTCGCGCGGTTCGGTGCGGGCACTGGACGGGTCGTACGGCGGGTGGGTGTACGGGCCGTGCGACTCGGGAAGCGTGTCGCCCTCCCGGCGCGGGACGCGCGGCGGAGCGCCGTAACCGCCCGGCGGCGGCCCGGGGTGGGCACTGCGCCCGTACGGGGCACGGTGGGCGCCATACGGCGTCTGCGGCGGACTCTGCGGTCCCGGGGGAGGCGGTGGAGAAAGCGGTGGGGTCCGGACGGCCGGCGGCGCCGGAGGGGAGGGCGGAGCCGGAGGGGAGGGAGCCGGAGAGAAAGGCGGGGAGCTGGATGGAGGCACCACCGAGGCCATCCGCGTCGGCACCCCCGGCGGTGACGCCGAGGATGCGGGAGGTGCCGAAGGCGCCACAGGCGCCGAAGGCCGTGGAGGGGAGAGAGGCTGCGGAGGTGGGAGTGGTTGGAGAGGCTGCGGAGGTGGGAGTGGCCGAGGAGGTGCCGGGGACGCCTCCCGGAATGCCGGAGGTCCCCCAGGTGCCGCCGGATATCCCGCCGGTGCGGCGCCCGGCCAGGACGGCGCCGGGTCTCTGGAGAACCAGCCGTCCGGCCACGGCCCGCCGGGCGCGCTCGCGCCCCCGCGCCCCGCCGTGGTTCCCGGCTCCGCCCAGGCCCCGGGTGCGGGTGCGGGTGCGGCTCCCGCCTCCGCACCGTCTCCTCCGGCAGCCGGTCCACGGCCCTCGCGGCGTTCGCCCCGGTGACTCCCCTGATGTGTGCTCACAACGCTCCACTGTCCGGCGGTCGGAGGCGGACTGTAGCGGAGCAACGCTCACTCTCCAAAGTCGTATGACTACACACCGTTCCCGGACGGGTGGTCACGTCGCGTGGTGACCGGAAGGCCACCGCACCTCCGGCCGACGGCCCCTCGGAGCGCCTCCGGCCCCGCCCCGCGTCCGGCTCTCAGTAGCCGAAGGCGCGCGCCGTGTTGGCCGCGACCGCCTCCGCGAGGGCGTCCTCCGGGACGCCCTTGACCTCGGCCATGGCCCGCAGCGTCAGCGGAATGAGGTACGGGGCGTTCGGCCGTCCGCGGTACGGCGCCGGGGTGAGGAAGGGAGCGTCCGTCTCCACGAGCAGCAGGTCGAGCGGCGCGACCGCGAGCGCGTCGCGCAGCGGCTGCGCGTTCTTGAACGTGACGTTGCCCGCGAAGGACATCAGGTAGCCCTGGTCGGCGCAGATCTTGGCCATCTCCGCATCACCGGAGAAGCAGTGGAAGACGACCGTGCCGGGCGCGCCCTCCTCGTGGAGCACCCGCAGCACGTCCGCGTGCGCCTCGCGGTCGTGGATGACGAGCGCCTTGCCGTGCCCCTTCGCCATGTCGATGTGCCGGCGGAACGACCGCTCCTGCGCGGCCATCCCCTCCGGTCCCGTACGGAAGTGGTCCAGGCCGGTCTCGCCGACGCCCCGCACCTGCGGCAGGCCCGCGAGAGCGTCGATCTCGTCGAGGGCGGCGTCCAGCGCCGCCTCACCGCCGGGCTCGCGGGCACCCTGCCGGGACCAGCCGTCGGGATCGCCGAGGACGATGCGCGGCGCCTCGTTGGGATGCAGCGCCACGGTCGCCCAGACACTTTCGTGCGCGGCCGCCGTCTCCGCCGCCCAGCGGGAACCGGCGATGTCACAGCCGACCTGGATCACGGTGGTGACGCCCACCGCGGCCGCCTTGGCGAGCGCGTCCCCGACCGTGCCGGACTGCATGTCCAGATGCGTGTGCGAGTCGGCGACCGGCACGCGCAGCGGCTCCGGCAGCGGCGGCGGCGCGTTCCTGTCGGCCTTCGCCGAGCCCTTGCCGGAGCTTCCCGCCTGCCCGGACCCGGTCACGCCGTCCCGCTTCCCGCTGCCGCCGCTGCTCCCGCTGTGCCCGGGTCCGCCGGATGATGTCGCTGCCGCCATGGCAGCGAGTTTACGGGCCGGACCACCACGGTTCCCGACGCCCGGCAAGGACCGGGCCGCCGCTCTCAGCCGCCCTGCACCGCGCCCGTCACCGTGCCCCTCCCCCGCCCTTCACCGTGCCGCTCCCGCGTTCTCCCCCCACGTTCCTCGCCGCGTCCTTCACTGCATCCCTCGCGGCGTTCTTCGCCGCCACCACCGCGTCGAACACCTCGCGCTTGGGCAGACCCGCCTCGGCAGCGACCGCCGCGATGGCCTCCTTGCGCCGCTCGCCGGCCTCCTCCCGCACCCCGACCCGGCGCACCAGTTCCGCCGGGTCCAGCTCGGCCGGGCCCTTCTCCGGCGCGCCCTCCACCACCACGGTGATCTCGCCCCGTACGCCCTCGGCCGCCCAGGCCGCCAGTTCGGCCAGCGGCCCGCGCCGCACCTCCTCGTAGGTCTTGGTCAGCTCCCGGCAGACGGCGGCGCGCCGCTCCGCGCCGAAGACCTCGGCCATCGCGGCCAGGGTGTCGTCCAGCCGGTGCGGTGCCTCGAAGTAGACGAGGGTGCGCCGCTCGTCCGCCACCTCCCGCAGCCTGCCCAGACGCTCCCCGGCCTTGCGCGGCAGAAACCCCTCGAAACAGAAGCGGTCGACGGGCAGCCCCGACAGCGCCAGCGCCGTGAGCACGGCGGACGGTCCCGGCACCGCCGTCACCCCGATCCCCCGCTCCACCGCGGCCGCGACGAGCCGGTAGCCGGGGTCCGACACCGACGGCATCCCGGCATCGGTCACGAGCAGCACCCGCGCGCCCCCGGCCAGCGCCTCCACCAACTCGGGCGTCCGGGCCGCCTCGTTGCCCTCGAAGTACGACACGACCCGCCCACGGGTCTGCACCCCCAGCGCCTGGGTGAGCCGCCGCAGCCGCCGGGTGTCCTCCGCGGCCACCACATCGGCCGCGGCCAGTTCCTCCGCCAGCCGCGGCGGCGCATCCGCGATGGCGCCGATGGGCGTCCCTGCCAGTACGAGCGTTCCAGTCACCCGGTCATCCTCGCAGCTGCGGAACCTCCCCGGCCGCCGCCGGGGGCCGCGGTCCGGCCCGTCCGCCGGGGGCGGCCGTCACCCGCCCGGCGGCCGCGTTCCCTACGATGGCGCGGTGACCAGTGACACCGCCACCGGCTCCCGGTACGAGCACGAGCTCGGCGAGCAGCCCTCCGGGGCGTCGGTTCCGGGTGCCGGCCCGACCTCGTGGCAGCTCCGGCTGCGCCGCTACGGCTACGCGGAGCAGCCCCGTACCCCGCTCCGCGACCGGCTGGTCCCGCCGTACCGCACCGCGGGCACCCGGGTGTGGACTCTCCTCGGCGTGGACCCGTACACCGCCGAGAAGCTGGTGCGGTGGGCGGCCTGGGCCGGTCCGCTGCTGGTCGCGCTGCTCGCGGGCGCCCTGCGCTTCTGGCACCTCGGCAGCCCGGACGCGGTGATATTCGACGAGACGTACTACGCCAAGGACGCCTGGTCGCTGCTCCAGCTCGGCTACGAGGGCAGCTGGCCGGACAAGGCCAACGAGAAGATCCTGCGCGATCCCCAGAGCATCCCCCTCAACCCCGAGCACAGTTACGTCGTGCACCCGCCTGTCGGGAAGTGGACGATCGCCCTCGGCGAGGGCCTGTTCGGATTGCACCCGCTGGGCTGGCGGTTCATGCCGGCGGTGCTCGGCACCCTCTCCGTGCTGATGGTGTGCCGCATCGGCCGGCGGCTGTTCCGCTCCACCGCCCTCGGCTGCCTCGCGGGCGCGCTGCTCGCCGTGGACGGTCTGCACTTCGTCATGAGCCGGACGGCGCTGCTCGACCTGGTGGTGATGTTCTGGGTGCTGGCCGCATTCGGCGCGCTGCTCATCGACCGGGACAAGGCCCGCGCCAAACTGGCGGACGCCCTCACGACCACCGCGGACCGAGGGGACTCGGCGGCCGTGACGGCGGGAGCCGCGCCCGTGCCCGCTCCGACGGCAAAGCCCGCACAGGAGACGGACGGGACGGCGAACTGGACAGCGAAGGGGACGGGGAAGGGAACGGCGGAAGAGACGGGCCTCGTCCGGCCGGACGCTCTCATCGGTGACCGGCTGGGGCTCGGCCTGCGGCCGTGGCGGCTCGCCGCCGGGCTCTTCCTCGGCCTGGCCTGCGCCACGAAGTGGAACGGCCTCTACATCCTGGCGGTCTTCGGCCTGCTGACCGTCCTCTGGGACGCCGCCGCGCGCCGCACGGCCGGCGCCCACCGTCCGTACCGGTCGATGCTGCGCCGCGACGCGGTGCCGGCGTTCCTGTCGATCGTGCCGGTCGCCGTGGTGACGTACACCGTCTCCTGGGCCGGCTGGTTTCTCACCCGCGGCGGCTACTTCCGCGGCTGGGCCGAGGGCCGCCGGGGCCTCTCGCCCGACTCCGTCTCCCTGTTCGGCCTGCGCGTCCCGCTGCCGCAGGCCGACATGACCTGGGTGCCGGAACCGCTGCGCAGCCTGTGGCACTACCAGTCCGAGGTCTACAACTTCCACGTCGGGCTGACCGATCCGCACCCCTACCAGTCGAACCCCTGGTCCTGGCTCGTCCTCGGCCGCCCCGTCTCGTACTTCTACGAGTCGCCGCAGCCCGGCGAGGACGGCTGCCCTGTCGGCACCGCCGACAAGTGCGCCCGGGAAGTCCTGGCCCTGGGGACGCCGATGCTGTGGTGGGCGGCGTGCTTCGCGGTGCTGTACCTGGTCTACCGCTGGGGGTTCCGGCGCGACTGGCGCGCGGGCGCGATCCTCTGCGGCATCGCGGGCGGCTGGCTGCCCTGGTTCCTCTACCAGGAACGCACGATCTTCTTCTTCTACGCGGTGGTCTTCGTTCCGTTCCTCTGCCTCGCCGTGGCCATGGCGATCGGCGCGCTGCTCGGGCCGCCGGGCTCCTCGGAACAGCGGCGGGTGCTGGGAACCGTGGGCGCCGGAGTGCTCGTCCTCCTGATCGTCTGGAACTTCATCTACTTCTTTCCGCTCCACACAGGACAGCCGATTCCGGTCTCCGACTGGCAGGACCGCATGTGGCTGGACACCTGGGTGTGATGTCGGAGGGATGCCGTAGAGTGCGCCGCGTTGCGTTCCACACGGGGTGTCGTGCCTTTTCCGAAGTGCGAAGTGTCTGTGGGGGTTTCTCCGATGCGCAGTGGCGCGAAGGCCGCCGTCATCGGCGGTGTGTTCACCGCGATGGTGGGGGCCGCAGGTTACGGCGTGTACGGCCTGACGTCCGGCGACGGCGGGAACGGCTCCACGACGACCACGGCCGCCCGGCCCGAGGTGAAGACCGGCCCGCCCAGCGCGGACGAGATACGTGAGACCTCCGAGGGATTCCTCACCGCCTGGGCCGCCGGACAGCCGGAGAAGGCCGCGGAGTTCACGGACGACAGCACGGCCGCCACCGCCGCCCTCACCGGCTACCGCGAGGAAGCGGCCGTCGAGAAGGTCACCCTCCAGCCCGGCGCGGCCACCGGCGCGAAGGTCCCCTTCGGGGTCACCGCGGAGGTCGTGTACGAGAAGGAGCGGGCGACCGTCTCCTACGACTCCGCGCTGACCGTCGTCCGGGACAAGACCTCCGGCAAGGCCCTGGTCCGCTGGGAGCCGTCCGTCGTCCACCCGGAACTCGGAAAGGGTGACACCCTTGTCACCGGCGAATCCGAGGCCCCGCCGATCAAGGCCCTGGACCGCGACGGCGAGGAACTGACCAAGGAAGACCACCCTCAGCTCGCCGAGGTACTGGCCAGCCTGCGCGAACGGTACGGCGACAAGGCCGGCGGCAAGCCCGCCGTGGAGCTGGCCGTACAGCGCGAAGAGGGCGACGAACAGCCGGACAAGACGCTGAAGGTGCTCGCCGAGGGAGAACCGGGCGAGCTGCGGACGACCATCGACGCCGGCCTCCAGGCCGCCGCCGAGAAGGCCGTGGCCGACCGCTCCAAGGCCGCCGCCGTGGCGATCAAGCCCAGCACCGGCGAGATCCTGGCGATCGCCAACGCCCCGGCGGACGGCTTCAACGTCGCGCTGCGGGGTTCACTGGCGCCCGGTTCCACGATGAAGGTCGTGACCTCCGCGATGCTGCTGGAGAAGGGCCTGGCGTCCCCGTCGAAGGCGCACCCGTGCCCGAAGTACTTCTCGTACGGCGGCTGGAAGTTCCAGAACCTCGACAAGTTCGAGATCAAGGGCGGCACTTTCGCGCAGAGTTTCGCCGCCTCCTGCAACACGGCCTTCATCTCACAGGCCGGAGAGCTGTCCGGCGCCGACCTCGGCAAGACAGCCCGGGACCTCTTCGGCATCGGCCTCGACTGGCAGACCGGGGTGGTGACCTTCGACGGCGCCGTGCCCACCCAGAAGGACGCGCCGATGGCCGCCTCGCTCATCGGGCAGGGCGGAGTCCGGATGAACCCGCTGACCATGGCGTCCGTCTCGGCAACAGTGAAGTCGGGGGTCTTCCGCCAGCCGGTGCTCGTGCCGGTGTCGGTGGACAACCGCACGATCGCCAAGGCACCGCGCACCATGTCGGCCGGCACGGCGGACGCCCTGCGGGGCCTGATGCGGCTGACGGCGACCTCCGGTACGGCGGCCGAGGCCATGGCGGGGCTCGGCGGGGACATCGGCGGGAAGACCGGCTCGGCGGAGGTCGACGGGCAGAAGAAGCCCAACGGCTGGTTCACGGCATACCGCAACGACGTCGCCGCGGCGGCGGTCGTTCCGGCGGCGGGCCACGGCGGCAAGACGGCGGGACCGATCGTCGCCGACATCCTGCGCGCGGGCGGCTGACCACCAGCCGTCTGCGGTCGTCGTGACCATCGGTCTCTGTACGCGCAGACAGCGGGTCTTCGGGCGCTTAGACCAGCGGGTCTTCGGGCCACGGCCCACGGCCCGACCCAGCGGTCTTCGGTCACGGTCCACCGCCCGACCCAGCGGTCTTCGGTCACGGTCCACCGCCCGACCCAGCGGTCTTCGGGCGCGCGGAGGCTGAGCGGGACCATGCCCACGGCGGCGCCCGGCATGGTCATGATCCTGTGGGCGCAGACCGTTGAACCGGCAGACCAAGGCGGACAGCCGGATACATGCGGACTTCTTGGCGTACTGACACCTTTCGAGATGTACCGGCCGGCTCGGTGGCGGGTTGGGGTTACGGCGCCGGGTGGGCGGCGCGATGGTGGTGACCGGTGCGTCGCGGGCTACCCGTTGTTGTCTTGGTGGGGGTTACGGCATCCGTGCTGGGGGTGGGCCGGTGGTCGGTCGTCTATCCGGGACCGTGCGCACCCGGGGTCGTTCGGAAAGACGATGGCGTGGCTGGTGCCGGTGGGTGGTTGCGGGGGCACACGCGCGCCTGGGCTTCTCGGCTTTCCCGCCGTCGTGGCGGGCTTTCGGTGGTAACGGTCGTGGCGGGTGGCGGCGTGGCGGGCTCGGTTCTTCCTCTTGACGGTCGCCGGTCGCCGGTCGGTGGTGGCTGGGGCAGCTCGTGCCCGTGGAGGCCGAGGTGCCTGCCGTCGCTGGTACGCATCAACGCCGAGGGGCGTGCCCCCTGCCAGCTGCTGCCCGCCCGGTAGTTGTCCGGAGCAAGGTTCCGGGTTTCAGGCAGGGATGTGGGCCCCTCCGCGCGGTGGCGGAGGGGCTGGTGCCGGTGGCTGGCCCGCCGGAATGCAGGGGGCTAAGGGCTGTGGGGTGGGTTGGTGTAGGTGTGGCCCGTCGGAGCGGTCCAGGTGACTTCGCCGGTGTCGGGGTTGCGTTCGGCCTGCCATCGGGTGCGGTGTTTCAACAGGTGGTGGCGTCGGCACAGCGGCATCAGATTGTCCGGCTCCGTCGTCCCGCCCGCCGTGGGATTCTGGTGGTTGAAGGGCTGGATGTGGTCGAGGTCGCAGCGGTGGGCGGGCATCTGGCAGGAAGGGAAGGCGCAGGCCATGTCGCGGGCGGTGACGTGGCGTTGGGTTTCGGCGGTGGGCTTGTAGGTGGTGGGGTCGGTCTTGATCAGCAGGCCGGTCTTCGGGTGGGTGATCAGACGCCGCCAGATCGTGCCCGGGGCGAAAGCCACCTCCCGCGCCTGCCCGGCACTGATCGGTCCGTAGCCCTTGAGCTGTCCGGGCTCCTCATCCACCCCGATCAGGGTGTCGAGGGACACCGTCACCTGCACCACCGCCGCCGACCGGCCACCCGGAGTGTCCTGCCCGGCAGGGCGGTTGACGACCAGGTCAAACAGGGCATCCACCCGCTTCTGGTTCAGGGTGCGGCCGTCATCGGCGAAGGTGGCGGCGTGGGCGTCGACGGCCGCGTCGAGCTGCGCGGCCTGCGGGACGGGCAGGAAGGCGGTCCAGGTGGCCATGCCGTCCTCGGTGGCCCGGTGCCAGATCGTGCGGTCCTCCCGCCGCCGGCGATGCCGCACCTCCGCCCCCTGCGGGTCGGCTTTGAGCACCGCCCGGTTCAATGCGCGCCGGGTCTGGCCGACGGACTGGGTGGGCATCTTGGGCAGCACCATGGCCTCTACCGTCGCAGCGGCTTCGGGGTCGAGGGTGCCGGTGACCTCCGCCACCGCCTTCGCCTGCAGATAGCAGATCTCCCCGCGCTCCAACAGGCTGACCGTGGTGGGGAAGCGTCCCTCCAGGGCGGTGGCGACGGCCAGGCGGTCCGCGGCTGTGTTTCCCGACAGCTTCAACGCGCAGGCGACATCCTCACAGGCGAAGTTCCAGTCGTAGTCCGCCCAGCCGATCTCATTCGGCGTCGCGTCCAGTGCATCGGCCTCGATATCGGCCAGCAGACCAACCTGCTGAGCCTGGATCCAGGAGGTGTGCCGCTCCCAGGCCTTCAGCGCATCGATCCGCCCCGTGGTGGAGAGCTGCCCGCGCTCCAGCAGAGCGAGCATCGCCGCCGTCTGCGGACCCGGCACAGCCGACGCCAGATGCGCCGCCCACTCATCCGCCGTCACCGGCTCCCCCGGCACACCGGTGGTGGCCCCGGTGGTGGCCGTGTCGTCGTGGTCGAGCAGCGTGGCCTGCATGACATTCCCCCCGTCCGGATCACCGCGTGAACTCCCGCCCTCACGGAGCGAGTTCTTACCCCCTATTTTCCGTCACGTACGGTGATGAATCCAGGTCCAGAGCGTGGAACCACCCGAACGAGTGAGCGAAAACGGACCCGGGAACTCCACTCATCGCCCACACCAAACACCAGCAACGCCACCCACGATCGCCACCACGACCGAGGACCCGCCACGGCAGCGGCAGAGCCCAAGAACAGGGCACGCGCGCCCGGGCCGCGCCTCTCCAGCCGGGTGTCAACACCCGTGAGCGACCCACACCGGCCACCGCCTGCCCACCGGAAGAGCCACCACCCAGGCCCCAACCCCAGCGACAGCCGATATCACCGCAGCAGTCACGACAGCCGGACTCAACCGCCACCACCGACAGCCCGCCACGACGAACGGGAAAGCCGAGAAGCCCAGGCGCGCGTGTGCTTCCGCGCACCCCCACCGGCACCAGCCACGCCATCGTCTTTCCGAACGACCCCGGGTGCGCACGGCACCGGATAGACGACCGACCACCGGCCCACCCCCAGCACGGATGCCGTAACCCCCACCAAAACAACAACGGGCAGCCCGCGACGCACCCGCCACCACCATCGCGCCGCCCACCCGGCGCCGTAACCCCGACCAGGACGACGAAGGACAGCCTGCGCCGGACAGCCTCCAACGCATCCCGTGGCGCCACCCCACTGCCGACCCGGCGCGACGAGACTCCAACCCGCCACCAGAGGCGGCCCCCAGCCGCCCCGCCTCAGCGTCCGTCCTCCCGACTCAGGAACCCGACGCCTGAGACCCAAACCCTCGCAGGCATCCCCGGAGCGCACGGACCAGCGCCTGGGCCCTGGGGTCCGCCGTCACGTTCTGCTGGAGACCGTTCGTCACATAGCCGAAGCCGATACCCGCTTCCGGATCCGCGAAGGCCAGGGAGCCGCCGCGGCCCGGGTGGCCGAAGGAACCGGCGGACAGCAGCGGGCAGGCCGGGCCGTGGAGCATGTAGCCGAGCCCGAAGCGGGTGTCCACGACCAGGACGCGGTCCGGACCGGCGGACTCCTCCGTACGGGCCTGGGTGAGGGTCGCCGGGACGAAGAGCCTGCGGCCGCCCTCCACGGGCCCGATCAGCGCGGCGTAGAAGCGGGAGAGCGCCCGGGCCGTGGCGATGCCGCCGGAGGCGGGGAGTCCGGCGGCACGGTAGGCCGGGTCGTTCTCGTCCGGCAGCGGGTCGACGGCGGCGAAGGCACGACGCGTCAGGGAGGCCGGGTCGGCGTAGGCGTCCGTGACGGACCGCTTCGGGCGGACGCGGAGCCCTGCCGCGGCGGGCCGGTCGGGGGCTTGTACCTCCGCGATCCGTCCCACGTGCTCCTGTTGCCCGGCCGGGAGACCCAGCCACAGTTCCAGCCCGAGGGGGGCTGCGATCTCCTCGGCGATCCACCGTCCGATCGGGCGGCCGCCGACGCGGCGGACCAGTTCCGCCAGCAGCCAGCTGTAGGTCATGGCGTGGTAGCCGTGCGCCGTTCCGGGCTCCCAGGCCGGCGCCTGGGCGGCCAGCGCCTCCGGCCCGCTCACATCGTCGAGCGCCTGTGCGGGGGTGAGCGGGGTGTCCAGCACGGGCACCCCGGCGCGGTGGTTGAGCAGATGCCGCACGAGCACCCGTTCCTTGCCGGCGGCCTTGGACTCCGGCCAGTAGGTGCCGAGCGGCGCATCCAGGTCGAGCTGTCCGCGCTGCTGCAGCAGGAGCGGTACGGCCGCGGCGACGCCCTTGGTGACGGACCGCACGATCTGCGCGGTGTCCGCCGTCCACGGCTCGGTTCCGTACGGGTCGGCCGTTCCGGCCCAGAGGTCGACGACCTTCCGCCCGTCCCGGTGCACGGCCACGGCCGCCCCGCGCTCGCCGCGCTCCTCGAAGTTGCGGGCGAAGGCGTCCCGGACCGGCTCGAAGCCGTCCGCCACCGTGCCGTGGACGTCCACCACTGTGCTGCATCTCCCGTTGCCCGTTCCGTCACCGACCATCCATAGTGCCTGGTATGCCGCACTGCCCGGTCGGCGGGTCCGGTGGCCGGGGCGGCGGGTGCCCATGGCGGGTTCTGCCCGGTGCCGGTAGCGGGTTCTGCCCAGTGCCGGTGGCGGCTCCGGTGCGGGTCTCTAGCGTGTGGGCACGGTCACCGAGGACGGGTCGAAGCCGAAGGGCAGCTCCAGCCGGTGGGCGCGCATCAACTCCTCGTCCGCCAGCAGTTCCTGGGTCCGGCCGTCGGCGGCGATGACCCCACCGCTGAGCACGACGGAGCGCGGGCAGAGCTCCAGGGCGTACGGCAGATCGTGGGTGACCATGAGCACCGTCACCTCCAGGGACCTCAGCACGTCGGCGAGTTCCCGGCGCGAGGCCGGGTCGAGGTTGGACGAGGGCTCGTCCAGGACGAGGATCTCCGGCTCCATGGCCAGGACGGTGGCGACGGCGACCCGGCGGCGCTGGCCGAACGACAGATGGTGCGGCGGCCGGTCCGCGTAGCCGGCCATGCCGACCCGTTCCAGGGCGCGGGCGACCGTCTTCTCCAGTTCTTCGCCGCGCAGTCCGGCGGCGGCCGGGCCGAAGGCGACGTCCTCGCGGACGGTGGGCATGAAGAGCTGGTCGTCCGGGTCCTGGAAGACGATGCCGACGCGGCGGCGGACCTCGGCCAGGTTCTTCTTCACGACGGGCTGTCCGGCCACCCGTACCGTGCCCGCCCCCGTTCCCGCGTCGGCCCCCAGAATGCCATTGAGGTGGAGGACGAGGGTGGTCTTGCCGGCGCCGTTGGGGCCGAGCAGGGCGACGCGCTCGCCGCGCCCGACGGCCAGGTCGACCCCGAAGAGGGCCTGGTGGCCGTCGGGGTAGGCGTAGGCGAGGCCGGTGATCTCCAGCGAGGGGACGGTGTCCGGGCCGGGGACGGCGGAGGAGGCTGAGGCCGGGGCGGGGGTCACGGTGTCCATTCCATCGGGCTGGGCGGCGGGGGCGGGGAGGGGGCCGGGGCGTGGCCGACGGCGGGAACGGGAGGCGGGACGGCGGGACGGCGGGAGGCGTGGGGAGGGAAGGCGGGAGCGGAGGAACGCCAAGCGGTCACAAGGACCACCCCGCCAGGCACACGGCGAGCGCGGCCGCGGGCAGTGCGGCGGCGCGGGCCCACTGCGACCGGGTGGCGGTCACCTCGTCGATCACGGGCATCGTCCCGGTGTACCCCCGGCTGACCATGGCGAGATGGACCCGTTCGCCGCGCTCGTAGGACCGGATGAACAGGGCCCCGGCGGACTTCGCCAGCACGCCCCAGTGCCGGATGCCGCGGGCCTCGAAGCCGCGGGAGAGCCGGGCGATCCGCATCCGGCGCATCTCGTCGGTGATCACGTCCCCGTAGCGGATCATGAAGGAGGCGATCTGCACGAGCATCGGCGGCATCCGCAGGCGCTGCAGCCCGAGGAGCAGTTCGCGCAGCTCGGTGGTGGAAGCCAGCAGCACGGAGGCGGCAACGCCGAGCGTGCCCTTGACCAGGATGTTCCAGGCGCCCCAGAGCCCGGAGACGGAGAGCGACAGGCCGAGCACCTGGGTGCGCTCCCCCTCGGCGACGAACGGCATCAGGACGGCGAAGGCGACGAACGGCACCTCGACCAGCATCCGCTTCAGCAGGAAGCCCGCCGGGACGCGGGCCGCCGCCGCGGTCGCCGCGAGCAGCAGGGTGTACGCCCCGAACGCCCAGAAGACCTCACGGGGGGTGGCCACCACGGCGAGGACGAAGCCGAAGGCCGCAGCGATCTTGCAGTGCGGCGGCAGCCGGTGCACGGCCGAGTGGCCGTGCCGGTAGAGCTTGTGGGCGTGGCCCGCACCCATGGCTAGCGCTCGCCCCGGGCGGTGGCGGCCCGTTCCGTGCCGGGCGCGGTGCCGGTGGTGGTGGTGCGGGTGCCCGTGCCGGTGCCGGCAGCCGCCGGGGCGGCTTCGCCGGACGCCTCCGCTCCGGGGCTCCCCTCCGCTCGGGTGTCCTGCTCGGGGGCGCCCTGCGGTGCGGCGTCCTCCCCGCGGCCGTCCTGCGGGCGGCGGCGTACGAGCCAGAAGAGACCCGTGCCGAGGACGAGGGTGGCACCGACGCCGACGACGCCCGCGAGCCCGCCGGAGAGCCGCGGGTCTCCGATGTCGCGGGCCTGGTAGTCGGCGAGCGGGGAGTCCTTGGCCGCGTGCTCCTCGGCCTTCCGGTCGATGCCGTGATCGGCGGCGACCTTCTCCAGGCCGTCGGGACTGGCCGAGGCGTAGTAGCTCACGACCCCGGCGAGCAGCAGGGCGGTGAGGACGCCGGTGATCCAGAGCAGCCGGGTGCGCGGGCCCCGGGGGCGGGGGGTGGCGGACATCAGGCGGTCGCCTCCTTGGTGTCGGTGCTCCGGCCGGTGCCACCGGAGTCGGAGGTGCTGGCGGAGTCGGAGGGGCTGCCGGCGCCCGGGGCGGAGCCGGTCGCGGCTGTGGCCGTGGCCGCGACGACCGTGGAATCGGCTGTGGAGTCGGCCGCGGAGTCGGCGGTGGTGCCGGCCGGGCGGGGCCGGGCCGGTGCGCCGGCGGGGCCGTGGGTGCGGAGAAGCGTCGGCCGCCCGAGGCCCCGGGCGCCGTACACGAGGTCGGGCCGGACGGCGATGACCGCGCCGATGGTCAGAGCGGTGATGACGCCCTCACCGATGCCGATGAGCGTGTGGACGCCGACCATGGCGGCGAAGACCTTGCCGAGCGCCACATCGGCCGTGCCCCCGAGGGCGTAGAGGCCGGTGAACGCGGCCGCGGCGGCCGGTACGGAGAGGAACGCGGCCAGGAAGGAGGCGGCCGTGACGGAGGCGCGGGCCCGGGGCAGCAGCCGGACCAGGCCGCGGAAGACGGCGTAGGCGACGGGGACACCGACCACGGCCATGGTGGTGATGTTGACGCCCAGCGCGGTGAGGCCGCCGTCGGCGAAGAGGACCGCCTGCATGAGCAGGACCACGGAGATGCAGAGCACGCCGGTGTACGGGCCGACGAGGACGGCGGCGAGCGCCCCGCCGAGCAGATGGCCGCTGGTACCGGCCGCGACCGGGAAGTTGAGCATCTGGACGGCGAAGACGAAGGCGGCGACGAGCCCGGCCAGGGGCGCGGTGCGCTCGTCGAGTTCGCGCCGGGCGCCGCGCAGACCGACCGCCACCGCGGCCGCGGCGACGGCTCCGGTGGCCAGGGACACGGGCGCGTCGAAGAACCCGTCGGGGACGTGCATGGGGAGGCTCCGCTCTACTCACTGGGCCGGCCTGTCCTGTTCGACCACTCAAGAGTAGTACGCACTTGCACATGAGTTGCAAGAGCGCCCGGGTTTCCGGAATCACCGCCCGCGCCGCCCGCGCCGCCCGCGCCCCCGGCGCCCCCCGCGCCCCCGCGCCACCCGCACCGCCCGCGCCCCCGCAGACGGCGAGGGCCGCATGACGAAGCCCCCGGTGGCGTCCGTACTGGACGGCTGATGCCACCGGGGGCTGGTTCGGTGCCGCGCCTCGTCCCCACGGGGCGGCACCGTCCGGTGTCTCCCGGCTCCGCTGGGACCGGGGCACCGGAGTCTCGCGTTCCGGGGCGGCGGGCGGCGATCCGGGGGCGGCCGCCCGCCGCGACGTGCCTACCGGGCCCGGCCCGCGCCGGACGTCTGCTCCGCACGTCCGGCGCCGGCGCCGGCACCGGCATCGGCATCGGCATCGGCGTCCGTGCCCGTGCCGGCTCCGGCGGCAGCGGCCTCCTCGTGGAGGTCCAGCTCGCGCTGGAGGCCGTCGCCGTCCACATCGACGTTCGGCAGCACCCGGTCCAGGCTCCGCGGCAGCCACCAGGCCGCCTTGCCGAGCAGTCCGAGGACGGCCGGGACGATCGCCATGCGCACGATGAAGGCGTCGAACAGCACGGCGACCGCGAGCCCGAAGCCGATCATCTTGATCATCGAGTCGGAGGAGCCGATGAAGCCGGCGAAGACGCTGATCATGATGACCGCGGCCGCGGTGACGACCCGGGCCCCGTGCCGGAAGCCGGTGACCACGGCCTGGTGCGGGGTCTCCCCGTGGACGTGGGCCTCGCGCATCCGGGTCACGAGGAAGACCTCGTAGTCCATCGCCAGGCCGAAGACGACACCGACCATGAAGATCGGCATCATGCTCATGATCGGGCCGGTCTCCTCGACGCCGAACAGTCCGCCCAGCCATCCCCACTGGAAGACGGCCACGACCGCGCCGAGCGCCGCCACGACGGACAGCAGGAAGCCGAGCGCCGCCTTGAGCGGGACGAGCAGGGAGCGGAAGACGACGGTCAGCAGCAGGAAGGCGAGCCCGACGACCAGGGCGAGATAGGGCAGCAGGGCGTCGTTGAGCTTCTGCGAGACGTCGATGTTCATCGCGGTGGTGCCGGTGACCAGGGTCCGCGCGCCGGTGTCGGCCTCCAGGTCATCGGACTCGGCGCGGATGTCCGCGACAAGCTCCTCGGTCTCGGCGCCGGTCGGCTCCGAGGCGGGGATGACGCTGAACATGGCCGTGTCTCCGGCCTTGTTGAACTGCGCCGGGGTGACGGTGGCGATGCCGTCGAGGTCGGAGACCCGGTCCGTCACGCGCTCCGCCGCCGCCTTCGGGTCGTCGCTGCCGTCCGCGTCGACGACGACCACGAGCGGCCCGTTGAAGCCCGGGCCGAAGCCCTCGGAGAGCATGTCGTACGCCTTGCGCTGCGTGGTGCTCGTCGGCTGGCTGCCGTCGTCCGGCAGGCCGAGGCTCAGGTCCGTCGCCGGTACCGCCAGGGCGCCGAGTCCGACCACACCCACGATGAGCACGGCGGCCGGGCGCCGCAGGACGAAGCGCGCCCAGCGGGTACCCATGTTCTCCTTGGCCGGAGCACCGGCCCCGGACGTGCCGGAGCCGTCGTCACCGGCCCCGTCGGTGCCGGAGCCGGCGCTCTCCGCCGCGGCTGCCGCCCTGCGGGACTTGCGGGCCCCGCGGCCCAGGACGCGGTCGCCCGCGAAGCCCAGCACCGCCGGGATCAGAGTGAGGGCGACGAGGACGGCGATGACGACCGTGCCGGCCGCCGCCAGGCCCATCTTGGTGAGCATCGGGATGTTGACGACGGAGAGTCCGGCCAGGGCGATGACGACGGTCAGCCCGGCGAAGACGACCGCCGAGCCCGCGGTGCCGACGGCGCGGCCCGCGGCGTCCGCCGATTCGCGGCCGTCCGCCAGTTCGGCGCGGTAGCGGGAGACGATGAACAGCGCGTAGTCGATGCCCACGGCCAGACCGATCATCGTGGCGAGGATCGAGGTGGTGCTGGACAGGTCCAGCACGCTGCCGAGCGCGGTGATGGAGCCGACGCCGACGCCGACCCCGATCAGGGCGGTGATCAGCGGCATCCCGGCCGCGATCAGCGAACCGAAGGTGATCGCGAGCACGATGGCGGAGACGACGACGCCGATGATCTCGCCGCTTCCGGTCTCCGGGATGGCCTGGAGGGCGTCGCCGCCGGTCTCCACCGTCAGGCCCAGCTCGCGGCCGTTCTCGGCGGCGGCCTGCAGTTCCTCGCGCGACTTCTCGGTCAGCTCGAAGGAATTGGCCTCGTAGGAGACCTGGCTGTAGGCGGTGGTGCCGTCCTTGCTGACGGCCTTGGTCCGGAAGGGGTCCGGGGCGGCGGCGACCTGGCCGCCGCCGGCGAGTTCGCCGACGACGTCCCGCACCGCCGCCTTGTTCTCCGGGTCGGTGATCTTCTCGCCGTCGGGCGCGCGGAAGACGACGCGGGCGGTGGCACCGTCGGCCGCGGCGTTCGGGAAGCGCTCCTCCAGGACGTCGAAGGCGCGCTGGGCCTCGGTGCCGGGGATCGAGAACGAGTTGCCGGCGGGGCCGGGTGCGGTCGCCGCGGCGATGCCGACACCGGCCAGCAGCGCCGTCCATATGAGGGTGGCGAACCAGCGTCGCCGGAAGGCGAGCCGGCCGATGCGGTACAGGAACGTGGCCACGAGAAGTGGTCTCCCGTCGGGTCGGATGGTCGTGAGGGGGAAGGGTGTGTGACGTTCGTGGTGGGCGGGCGGATACGGACGGAACGAGCGGTTACGGCCTGCGGCGGGCGGGTCCCGCGGCGCGCCGCGCCGGCGGGAGCGGGGCGGGACCCCGGTCGCGGTGTGGACGCGGCCCGTGCGCGGCGCGTACGCGTTACGCCGCCCCCCGGCATCCCCCGCGTCCGTCGCACCACCCGCCTCGGGCCCGGGGGCCCGTCCCGGCGGTGCGGAGCCGGCCCGGTGGCCGGACGAGGCCGCACCGGGCCCGCCCGGTGGCGGCCGGCGGGCGCCGCGTGCCGGGTGCCGGGGGCTTCTTCAGTTGTGGGCCAGGGCCGGGGCCAGGAGGACCCGGAGCCGGGCTAGGCGCCGAGGGCCGGGAGGATCACGGAGTCGACGTAACCGACGAGGAAGTCCGTGTCGGCGTACACCCCCTCGATCAGGTAGCGGGTGATGACTCCCCCGATGAGCATGTGCGGCACATACGTCCGGGCCGGGGAGTCCGCGGCCAGCTCGCCCCGGTCCACGGCACGCTGGAGCATCTGGTCGAGCGCCCGGACCTCGGGCTCGATCAGCAGCTCCCGCAGGGCCTGGTGGAGCTCGGCGTCCCGGTGCACAGCGTGACCGAGGGCGCTCAGCAGTTCGGCGTCCTTGACGCACTGGCCCTCGTCCATGTGCCGGGCGATGGCCCGCATGTCGCCGCGGAGCGATCCGGTGTCGAACCGCATCAGGTCGACCGGGGCCTGGTGCCGGAGGGCGGAGACGACCAGTTCCGGTTTGCCCCTCCACTGGCGGTAGAGGGTCGCCTTGCTGGACCTGGTGCGGCTCGCGACCGCGTCCATGGTCAGCGCGTCGTAACCGACCTCCCGCAGCAGGTCGAGGACGGCACCGAACAGCTCGGCCTCGCGCTCCGCGGTGAGCCGGGTGCGGCGTACGGGCTGCGCGGCCTCCTCGGTCGGCATCCGGACCTCCTGGACGGAAAGGGGCATGGGAAAGCGGGGAAAGCCGGGTGAACCGGCCACCCGCTCCGCCCACTTGAACGAAACGGTTTCGTACAGCAGATCCTAGGGCCGCCTCGAACGAAACGACAACGTTTCGATGTGTGCCGCGCATCACGAGCGTCACGGCACGGCCGTGTGGGCGGGCGGGGGGACGTCTCCGCCGGCGGACCCCGGGGCCCCGCCCGGGACTCCGGCCCGCCGCGGCCCGTCCCCGCCGGCCCTCTCCCACCCCCGTTCCTCCCCTCCCCCACCGCCACGAGTTGCCGCCCACCGCCCGCCCCCGAACCATGGAAAAGGTGACCGATGGCGCGTATCTCCGGTTTCCGCACCTCCACGGTGATCTCCTCTGCTTCGCCGCCGAGGACGATCTGTGGCTTGCCCGGCTCCCGGCGCGGGGCGGCGGCGAGGGCGAGGGCGACGGTGAGGGCGGCGGCGAGAACGGCGGCACGGGCGGCGGCGAGGACCCCGGCGGCACCGGCACCGAGCCCGACCGGGCCTGGCGGCTGACCGTCGACCGGACCCGGATCGGCCACCCCCGCTTCTCCCCCGACGGCCGGCAGATCGCCTTCACCACCTGGCGGAGCCTGGACCCGGAGATCCACCTGGTCCCGGTCTCCGGCGGTCCCGCCCGCCGGCTCAGCCACTGGGGCAGCACCGACACCCGGGTCTGCGGCTGGAGCCCCGACGGCACCGTCCTCGCCGTGGCCTCGCACGGCCAGCCGTTCTCGTACTTCTCCTGGGCGTACCGGGTGCCGACCGACGGCAGCCCCGGCGACCGGCTGCCCTGGGGCCCGGTGTCCCACATCTCCTGCACGGACAGCGGCGGCGAGCGCCACACCCTCCTGCTCACCGGCAAGCCCCCGCACGAGCCCACCGCCTGGAAGCGGTACCGCGGCGGCGCCACCGGACGGCTGTTCCTCGACGGCGAGCGGCTGCTGCCCGATCTCGACGGCCATCTGGACTGCCCGATGTTCGTCGGCGGCCGGATCGCCTTCCTCTCCGACCACGAGGGGGTCGGCAATCTCTACTCCTGCCGGCCCGACGGCTCGGACCTGCGCCGCCACACCGACCACGCCGACTTCTACGCCCGCCACGCCTCCACCGACGGATCCCGGGTGGTCTACCAGTGCGCGGGGGATCTCTGGCTGGCCGAGGACTTCGGCCCGGACGGGGTCCCGCGGAAGGTGCCGGTCCGCCTCGGCGCCCCGCGCGCCGGCCGCCGCCGCTACCAGGTGCCCGCCGCCGCGAACGTCAACTCCCTCTCGGTCGACAACACCGGCCGGGCCAGCGCCGTCTGCGTCCGCGGCAGCCTCTACTGGCTCACGCACCGCGACGGCCCGGCCCGGACGATCACCGACGTTCCCGGGGTGCGCATCCGGATGCCGGAGGTCCTCGGCGCCACCGGCCGGGTCGCCTATGTGACGGACGCCGAGGGCGAGGACGCCATCGAGATCGCCTATCTGCCCCGGGCCAGCGGCGGCCGCGACAGCCGCCGGATCGCGGGCGGCCGGATCGGCCGCGTGCACGAACTGGTCTCCTCCCCCGACGGCGAACTACTGGCCATCGCCACCCACGACGGCCGGCTGCTGATCGCCGACGCGCTGCCGGAGGGCCAGGGCGAGAGCGTGGAGCTGATCCAGTCGGTCAACGGCCCGGTGCGCGACCTGGCCTTCTCCCCCGACTCGGACTGGATCACCTGGTCGCATCCGGGCATCGGACGCTCGCTGCGGCAGATCAAACTGGCCCGGCTCATCGACCGGACGATCATCGACGTCACCGACGGCCGCTTCGAGGACGAACAGCCGGTCTTCACCCGCGACGGCCGCTACCTGGCCTTCCTCTCCTGGCGCGGCTTCGACCCGGTGTACGACGTGCACACCGGCGATCTGTCGTTCCCGCTCGGCTGCCGCCCGTATCTGGTGCCGCTGTCGTCCACGACGCCCTCGCCCTTCGCGCTGTCGGCGGAGGGGCGTCCGGCGGCCGGCGGGCTGGACGCGGAGGACGCGGAGGGGGACGGTTCGGTCTTCGTCGAGGTGAGCGGGCTGGCGAGCCGGGTGACACCGTTCCCCGTCGCCGCCTCGAAGTACTCCTCGCTGCGGCCGGTCGCGGGCGGCGGACTGGTGTGGCTGCGGTGGCCCATCTCCGGGGCGCTCGGCGAGACCTTCGCCAACCCGGCCGACATGACCGGGCGGCCGACGCTCGAACACTTCGACCTGGTGAAGGCCAAGCGCGCCGAACTGGCCGTCCACCTCGACTCCTTCGAGGTCAGCGGCGACGGCACCCGGCTGGTGATCAACGACGAGGGCGATCTGCGCGCCGTACCGTCGAACGACCTGCCCGACACGGACACCACCGTCCATCTCGACCTCCGGCGGATCATGCACGAGGCGGACCCGGGGGCCGAGTGGCGGCAGGCGTACGCGGAGGCGGGCCGGATCGTCCGGGCGTACTTCTGGGACCCGGGGATGTGCGGCATCGACTGGGACGCGGTGCTGGAGCAGTACCGTCCGCTGGTCGAACGGGTCGCCTCCCCCGACGAGTTCGCGGACCTGCTGCGGGAGGTCATGGGCGAGCTGGGCACCTCGCACGCCTATGTCGCACCCGCCCGGCGCAACGAGGGACCGCCGCACTACCAGCGGGCGATCGGCCTGCTCGGCGCGGACTTCCACCGCACCGCGGATGGCCGCTGGGTGGTCGGCCGGATCCTGCCGGGCGAGTCCTCGGACTCCCGGGCGCGCTCGCCGCTCGCGGGCTCCGGGGTCCACGAGGGCTCGGTGCTCACCCATGTCGACGGGCGGCCGGTGGACCCGGTGGCCGGGCCGTATCCGCTGCTGGCGGCGGCCGGGGGCACCACCGTCGAACTCACCTTCACGCCACCGGTCTCCGAACGGAGCGCGAGCGGGGAGGCCGGGGAGGCGGAGACGGGTGCGGAGACGGGCGCGGAGGCGAAGGCGGAGGCGGCCCGGACGGCGGCCACGGCGGCCACGGCGGCCAAGGGCCCGTCCCGGCGGGTCGCGGTCGTGCCGCTGATCGACGAACGGCCGCTGCGGTACCAGGACTGGGTGGCCAAGCGCCGGGCGGTGGTCCACGAGTTGAGCGGCGGCCGCTGCGGCTATCTGCACATCCCCGACATGGGCGGCTCCGGCTGGGCCCAGTTCAACCGGGATCTGCGGATGGAGATGGCCCGGCCCGCCCTCATCGTGGACGTACGGGGCAACGCGGGCGGCAACATCAGCGAACTGGTCGTCGAGAAGCTGACCCGCACCATCCTCGGCTGGGATCTGACCCGGGACGCCCAGCCCATCTCGTACGCCTCCAACGCGCCGCGCGGGCCGATCGTCGCCCTCGCGGACGAGATGACCTCCTCCGACGGCGACATGATCACCGCCGCCTTCAAACTGCTCGGCCTCGGACCGGTGGTGGGCCTGCGGACCTGGGGCGGCGTAGTGGGGATGACCGGCCGGCACCGGCTCGTGGACGGCACCGTCATCACCGTGCCCATGAACGCCGCCTGGTTCGAGGGCTACGGCTGGGGCGTCGAGAACCACGGCGTCGAACCGGACATCGAGGTGGACCGCACCCCGCTCGACTGGGCGGAGGGCCGGCACAAGCAGTTCGACGACGCGGTGCACCTCGCCCTCGAACTGCTGGAGCAGCATCCGCCGGCGAGCCCGCCGGACCACTCGGACATCCCGGGCCGCAGCCGCCCGCCGCTGCCACCGCGCGAGGGCTGAACCTCCGGCCGCGGGATCGTCCCGTGGCGGGCCGGGAAGGCGGAGTGGACGGGGGTGGACGGGGGTGACGACCACGGGAGCACAGGGGGATCCACAGGAAGTCCGAGGCAAGGGAGAACGCAGGATGGGCGTCCGGGACGAGTTCCAGGAGAAGGCGCGCGAAGCGGCGCGGAAGCGGGGCCGGAAGGAGACGCGGGACGAGCCGCCGGACCGGCGGGAGCAGCAGGCTCGGGAGCACGACCGGGCGGGGGGCGGGGCGCGCGAGGAGACCCCGCAGGAGCGCAACAAACTCCAGAGGTTCGGCGGAGACGCGCGGCGGACTGACAGCGCGGCGGAGGACGCGGGGAAGACCCGGCGGGAGCAGAAGTCCCGGGAGGAACGCCGGAAGGAGCCCCGGGAGTCCCGGGAGGAGCAAGCGGCCAGGACGGGCCGGGCGGACATGAGCGATGTGGAGGACATGGGCATCTGAGAGGGGCGGCATCCGGCGGCCCGCCGCCCCCGCCGCCCAGCTCTCCCGCGTCCTCGTTCCGCGCCGTCCGGCTGCCCGCACCGTCCGGCTGCCCGCACCGTCCAGCTGCCCGCGCCGTCCCGCCGCTCGCGCTATCCGGTGCGTTCCCCGCGGGCCTGTTCGTCCGCCGCGCCGCCGGCGCCGACGAGTCCCCGGGTGACGCCCGTCGTGCTCAGCTTGGGCTCCGCGCGGCGCATCTCGCGCTGCCCGATCGTCCCGATGATGCCGGGGAGGTAGCCGCGGACGGACTGCATGCCGCGCAGCCACCACTGGGCGTAGACGTGGGCCGAGCGGCGCTCGATGCCCGCCACGATCCGGTCGACGGCCGGCTCCAGGGGGTAGGTGCGGTTGGCCGGCCAGGGCAGCCGGGAGCGCAGTTCGCGCATCACCTCGTCCTGGTCGGCGCCGCGCACCATGTCGGTGTCGGTCCAGCTGAGGTAGCCGACACCGACCTTGACGCCCTTGTATCCGGCCTCGGCCCGCAGGCAGTGGGCGAACGCCTCGACACCGGACTTGGAGGCGCAGTACGCCGACATCATGGGCGCCGGGGTGATGGCGGCGAGTGAGGCGATCTGCAGCAGATAGCCGCGGCTCTCCGTCAGAGTGGGCAGGAAGGCGCGGGCGGTGGTGGCGCTGCCCATCAGATTGACCTGGATCACCCGGTTCCAGGAGACGGCGTCGGAGTCCGTGAAGGGCCCGCCGGCCGCCACTCCGGCGTTGGCGACGACGACGTCGATCCTCCCGAACCGTTCCTCGACCTCGCGGGCCACCCGGTCCATCGCCTCGAAGTCCGTCACGTCGACGTGCCAGTGGCCGGTCTCGCCGGGGATGTCGTCCGACACCTTCGCGAGCAGCTCCGGCTCCAGCCCGAGCAGGGCGACCTTGGCGCCGCGGGCCGCGACTTTGCGGGCCAGCAGTTCGCCGACGCCGCGCGCGGCGCCCGTGACGACGACGACCTGCCCCGCGAGCTTCCGCTTTCCCTGTTTGCCCTGTCCGCCGCTCATGCCGACTCCTCCCCGACCAGGTCCCCGGTGGCCTTCGCGGTGCTCGCTGTGGTTTCCGCGGTGGCGGACCTGCCGCCTGCCGCGCCGTCACCGGCGAGGTGGTCCCGGACCAGCCCGCGAAGCACGGAGCAGACCGCGTCGGGCGCCTCGATCGGCGTCATGTGACCCATGCCGTCGAGGGTGGTGAGCCCGGCGCTGTTCGGCAGGGCGTCGATGATCCGCTGCGACAGGACGGGCGGGGTGAGCCGGTCCGCGGTGCCGGTGATGACGGCGGTCGGCATGGTGAGCCCGCCGAGGCCGGCGTCCAGGTCGAGGAGGGCGAGGACCTTGGTGGCCCAGCCGGACCGGACCTTGCGCGGGCAGGCGTGCACGATCTCGGCGCAGGCCTGCACCTGCTCCCGTGTGGCGCGGGGGCCCATGGTCGCGTACTGGAGGATCTTCCGGGAGATCCCGTTGACGGGGCCGAGCGGGGCGCTGGAGGCCAGCACGGCACGCTGGATCGCGGTCCGTATCCGCCCGGCGCGCAGCGGCAGCACCACGGACTCGGCGACGAGCTTGGAGCTCCCGGTGTTGCACAGCAGGACGGCGGCGGCGCGCTCGGTGAGGAACGGCCGGTCCGCAGCGGCCATCACGGTCATGCCGCCCATGGAGTGGCCCGCGACGACGGCCCGTTCGCCCGGGGCGAGGGTCGCGGCGAGCACGGCCTCCAGGTCGTCGGCGAGGGCGGTGGTGCTGTAGCCGCCGGGGCCGGGGACGGGGCTGCGGCCGTGGCCGCGCTGGTCGTAGGCGATGACGCGGTGGTCCGCGGCGAGTTCGCGGGCGACCCCGGCCCAGAAGGCGGTGGAGCAGGTCCAGCCGTGGACGAGCACGACGGCGGGCGCCTTCTCGGGACCGTAGATCTCGGTGTGGACGCGGGAGCCGTCGGCGGAGGTGACGGTCAGCTCGCGGACTGCGGCGAGCGGTACGTACCGTCCGCCGGGGCTCTGGGTGGCGCGGCTCATGCGGCGGTCTCCCCTGTGGGCTGGGTGGTGGGTGCGGTGGGGGTGGGGCTGGGGGTGGTGGCTGCGGTGGCCGGGGCGGTGGCCGCGGCCGGGCGGGGCTCCGGCCCGGTGCGGGCGGGGGCCCGCAGCACCTCGTACTCGGCGAGGTCGACGTGGCGGGTGGCCTTGCGGAACTCGCCGGTGGTGCCGGGCCAGACGGTGGTGTTGTTGCCGTTGGCGTCGAGGTACCAGCTGGTGCAGCCGCCGGTGTTCCAGACGGTGCGCTTCATCCGCTGCCGCACCGTCTCGGTCCAGGCGCCGGTGGCCTCCGGCCGGGCGTCGAGGGCGGCGGTGCCGCCGAGGACGTCCAGTTGGCGGAGGTGGTCCATGGCGTAGTTCAGCTGGGACTCGATCATGAGGATCATCGAGCTGTTGCCGAGGCCGGTGTTGGGGCCGATGATCATCAGGAAGTTGGGGAAGCCGGGCACGCTGCTGCCCCGGAGGGCCGCCATCCCGTCCTTCCACTCCTCGGCGAGGGTGTGGCCGGCGGCGCCGGTGACGCGATCGGCGATCGGCATGTCGGTGACGTGGAAGCCGGTGCCGAAGACGATCGCGTCGGCCTCGGTCTCCGTCCCGTCGGCGGCGACGAGGGTGGAGCCGCGCACCTCCTTGAGGCCGGAGGCCACGAGGTCGACGTTGGGCCGGGCCAGCGCCGGATAGTAGGTGTTCGACAGCAGGATGCGCTTGCAGCCGATGCGGTAGTCCGGGGTGAGTTTGGCCCGCAGGTCCTTGTCCTTGATCGCCTTGTGCATGTGCGCCTTGGCGAGCTTCTCGACCAGACCGAGCTGCTGGGGCCGCTTGGTGAACGCCTGGACCTGGAGCTCGCGCACGCCCCAGAGCAGTCCGCGGCGGAGGGTGGCGGTGACCGGCAGCATGCTGTGCAGCCGGCGTTCGAGGCCGCTGATCTTGCGGTCCATGCGCTGCATGACCCACGGCGGCGTCCGCTGGAAGAGGGTGAGCCGCTCCACGTCCGGCTGGATGGCGGGCACGATCTGGATGGCGGAGGCGCCGGTGCCGATCATGGCCACGCGCTTGCCGCGGATGTCGTAGTCGTGGTCCCACTGCGCGGAGTGGAAGACCTTGCCCGGGAAGGTGTCCAGGCCCGGGACGTCCGGGATGCGGGGGTCGGAGAGGGGTCCGGTCGCGGAGATGACGACGTCGGCGGTGAGCGGGCCGCTCGCCGTGTCGATCTCCCAGTGCAGCCGCTCGGTGTTCCAGCGGGCGCTCAGCACCTCGCTGTGGAAACGGATGTGGGGGCGCAGGCCGAAGGTGTCGGTGACCCGCTCCAGATAGGCGCGGATGTGCGGCTGGCCGGAGAAGTTGCGGGGCCAGTCGGGGTTGGGGGCGAAGGAGAAGGAGTAGAGGTGGGAGGGGACGTCGCAGGCACAGCCGGGGTAGCTGTTGTCCCGCCAGGTCCCGCCGACCGAGTCCGAGCGCTCCAGCACGGTGAAGTCCGTGACTCCCGCGCGCCGGAGCCGGACGGCGGCGCCGAGCCCGCCGAACCCGGAACCGATCACGGCCACGCGTACGTGCTGATGCCGGTGCTCCCGTATCCGCTCCGCCATATCCAGCCTCCAGAACCGCTGTGCATCACCGGGCAATTGCGCCAGCAATCACTGGCACGGTTTGGAGGGTAGAGCAGGAACGTACCGGTGGGTAGGGGGTGGGCGAAAAGAAGTTACCGGCGGTTGCACCCCCCGTCGGTGATCCGCGGGGCGCAAGCGCTTCCCCCGGATCAGGCCGGACCGGGGAGCGTCGTCCGGTGCCGCGCGTCGCACATCGGAGGGCCGCCCGCGTCCCGGGCGCGGGCGGGCGCACCCGGCGACGCGGGGAGGCGCGGTGCCGGATACCGCGGACCCGAGGGGAACCGCCGGACAGGCCCTAGGCTTCCGGTGTGGCGAACGAGGATGCGCAGAGCGCCGCCGAGCGGGCCCGGAGGAGCGGACCCGGCCGGGCGGCGGAGGCGGGCACGGGGCCGGAGGGGGCGGGCGGAACGCTGCGGGTGAACGGGACCGGGCGGGCAGGCGGGACGGAACGGGTGAACGCGACCGGGCAGCCGGACGGGACCGGCGGAGACGGCGGGACCGGCAGGGACGGCGCAACCGGCAGGGACGGCGCAACCGGCGGAGACGGCGCCCCGCGCGAGTACCGCATGGAGGAACTGGCCGCCGCGGCCGGCGTGCCCGTCCGCACCCTGCGCTTCTACCGCGAGCGCAAGCTGCTGCCGCCGCCGCGCCGCGAGGGCCGTATCGCCTGGTACAACGAGCACCATCTGGCACGGCTGCGGACCATCGCCGCCCTGCTCGACCGCGGTCACACCCTCGGCGGTATCGCCGATCTGCTCGCCGCCTTCGAAAGCGGCCGGGACGTGCGCGAACTCCTCGGCCTGGAAGGCGCGTTGAGCGTCCCCTGGTCCGAGGAGACCCCGGTCCGGCTCTCCCCGGAGGAACTGGCCGACCACTTCGAGGGCGATGTCACCACCGAGAACCTCCAGGCGACCCTGGACCTCGGCTATGTCGCCCTGGACGGCGACGAGGTGGTACACGTCAGCCGCCGGCTGCTGGAGGCCTCCAGCGCGCTGGTCGACGAGGGGGTGCCGCTCGCCTCCGTCCTCGCCGCCGCCCGGGAGGTCCGCGTGCACGCCGAAGCACTCGCCGGGGTGTTCACCGGCCTCTTCCGCACCCACGTCCTCTCCGGCCTCCTGGACCACACCGACCCCTCGCGGCCGCTGAGCGCCGCGGAGGTCAAGCGGATCACCGAGACCGTGGAGCGGCTGCGCCCCATCGCGAAGGTCGTCGTCGACGCCGAGCTTGCGATGGCGATGGAACGCCGCATCCAGGCCGAGGTGGACGACTGGCGCACGGCCCGCACCCCCGGGCCGCGGGCCCAGGGCGGCCCCGGCGGACCGGGCGGACCGGGCGGACCGGGCGGACCGGACCCGGCGGCACCGTGACCGCCGGGGCGGGCCGGGGCGGGCCCAGCCGGGCCCGGCCGGTCAGACCGGAGCCGCCCCGCTCACCGTCTCCCCGCCGTCGAGCCGTTCACCGGAGCGCCGCGCCGCCTCCGGCCCGTGCGTCACACGGATCTTCGACTGCCCGTGCGGGAGCTTCTCCCAGTCCTCCATGAACCGGGCCGACAGACCGTGCTTCTCCGCGAGGGCGGTCAGCGTCTCCGTCCGGTAGTAGAAGTCCTCGCGCAGGACGTGGTGCTCCTCCGCCTCCGTGCGGTCGAACGTGAAGTCGAACCAGCCGCCGGGGGCCAGGATCCGCCCCACGTGCGCGAAGCACTCCTCGATTACCGGCAGCGGGGAGTGCGAGAAGACGCTGTGAGCGTGCACCACGTCGAAGTACGCGTCCGGGAGGAAGGCGAACGTCAGATCCCGCACCGGCGTCAGCGTCGGCAGCTTCTCCCGCAGGCCGCAGCGGACGAGGGTGTCCTGGGCGGCGAAGAGGATGTCCGGGGATATGTCGATGCCGTAGTAGTGGCCGGTGTCCAGGTGGTCGATGAAGCGCCAGCCGGCCCGCAGATTGCCGCAGCCGATCTCCAGCATCCGGTGCTCGGGCCGCAGCCCGTGCCCGACGAGGTAGTCGAACTGCATCGCTCCCAGCGCCAGCCAGCGCTCATGGCTGCGGCTGCCGACCGCCGCGTCCGGACTGGCGGCCGTGTCCGAGCGCATCACCGCGCGGTAGTACGCGATGTGGTCGGGCGAGCGGAGCCGCAGCCAGGCGTCCCGGCCGGCCCGGGCCGCGTACCGGGGCACCCGGCCCGGGTGGCGCAGCGCGTAGCGGACCCGGTGGCCCAGGGTGTGGCGCATGGCGGTGAGATTCTTCCGGGGCATCGCGTTCCCCTTCCCTTGTCGCACGACCGTGCCGGTCCGCCCAGGGTAGGAAAGAACGGAGGGAACCGCCCCTCCGGTGACGCGATCCGCCGGGCTACGCCCCCGGGAGGTCGTAGGTGACCGTCACCGGTGCGTGGTCCGACCAGCGCAGATCGTGGCTCGCCGCCCGCTCGGTCTCCGCCTTGAGGGCGCGCTCGGCCAGCCGCCGCGTCGCGGCGTGAAGATCGATCCGCCACCCGCTGTCGTTGTCGAAGGCCCGGCCCCGGTACGACCACCACGAGTACGGCCCGTCCACGCCCGGGTGCAGCTCCCGCACCACGTCCGCGTAGCCGGCCTCCTCGTAGACCCGGGTGAGCCAGGCGCGCTCCTCGGGGAGGAAACCGGCCTTCTTGCGGTTGGCCCGCCAGTTCTTGAGGTCGGCCTCCCGGTGGGCGATGTTCCAGTCGCCGCAGACGAGCACCTCGCGCCCGCCGGCCGCCGCCCGCTCCCGCAGCCCGGCCAGATACGGCAGGAACTCGGCCATGAAGCGTTCCTTCTCCGCCTGCCGCTCGGTGCCGACCTCGCCGGAGGGCAGGTACAGGCTGCCGACCGTGATGCCGGGCAGGTCGATCTCCGCGTACCGGCCGGCGGCGTCGAACTCCTCCGAGCCGAAGCCGATCCGCACCGCCTCGGGGGCCCGGCGCGAGTAGACGGAGACCCCGGCGCGGCCCTTGGCGGCGGCGGGCGCGTGGACGGTGTGCCAGCCCTCCGGTTCGCGGACGCCGTCCGGCAGCTGCGCCGGCTCGGCGCGCACCTCCTGGAGGCAGATCACATCGGCGGCGGTCTCCGCCAGCCACTCCGCCCAGCCCTTCCTGGCTGCGGCGCGGAGCCCGTTCACATTCACGCTGGTCACAGTGAGCACCAGCGCACGATACCGGGATGCGGGCTCCGCTCCCCGACCGCCCGGGACATCCGTACGATTGCGCCCATGCAGCTCCGTACCGTGCGTCTCGACCATCCCGATGCCCGCAAGCTGAACGACCGCGTCCAGCTCGAGTACACCGAGCGCTACGGCGACCCGGACCTCACGGAGATGGACCCCGCCCAGTTCGACCCGCCGGCCGGCCTGTACCTCATCGCGTACGACCCGGACGGCACCCCGCTGGCCACCGGCGGCTGGCGTGCGCAGGACCACAGCCCCGAGGGGTACCGGGACGGCGACGCCGAGCTGAAGCGGATGTACGTGGTCCCCGAGGCACGCGGCCGGGGCCTCGCCCGGCGGCTGCTGACCGTGCTGGAGGCGAGCGCCCGGGAGGCGGGCCGGGCCCGCATGGTGCTGGAGACCGGCACCAAGCAGCCGGAGGCGATCGCCCTCTACACCTCCTGCGGCTACCTGCCGACCGCGAAGTTCGGTTACTACCGCTGCGAGCCGAACAGCCGCTGCTTCGCCAAACCGCTCATCCTCCCCGCCGACGCCCCGGACGACGACGGCGGCCCGGCCGCCGGGCTCCGCCACACGGCGGGAGCGGGGCCCGCGGCGGCCGAGGGCCGGTAGACCGGGCCGGAGGCGGGCCCGGGGCGCCGCCCGCCCGGGGCCGCGTCACCCCCGCGCGGCCGTCCCCTGCCGGTACTTCTGCAGCAGCCGCAGCCAGACCTCGCTCATCGTCGGGAAGGCCGGGACCGCGTGCCACAGCCGGTCGACCGGCACCTCGCCCGCCACCGCGACCGTCGCCGAGTGCAGCAGTTCCGCCACGCCGGGTCCCACGAAGGTCGCCCCGAGGAGCACCTCCCGGTCCAGGTCGACGACCATCCGGGCCCGCCCGCGGTAGTGGTCCGCGTACAGGCCGGCGCCGGCGACGGCGCCCAAGTCCTGGTCCACGGCCCGCACCCGGTACCCCCGGCGCTCGGCCTCCGCCGTGGTCAGCCCGACGGATGCCGCCTCCGGCTCCCCGAACACCACCTGCGGCACCGCCGCCGAGTCCGCCGTCGCCGCGTGCGCGCCCCAGCGCCCGGTGTCCTCGGCCGCCCGGGTCTCCAGCGCCCCGCCGCCCAGCGCGCGGGCGGCGATGGCCGCCGAGGCGATCCGGGCCTGGTACTTGCCCTGGTGGGTGAGGAGCGCCCGCCGGTTGACGTCACCGATCGCGTACAGCCAGCCGCCGTCCACGCCCCCGACCCGGCAGGAGTCGTCGGCCTCCAGCCACGCCCCGGGGCGCAGACCGACCGTCTCCAGTCCGATGTCCTCGGTGCGCGGTTCCCGCCCGGTGGCGAACAGCACCTCGTCGGCCTCGCTCTCCCCGACGCCGTCCAGCACCAGCGTCACCGTGCTGCCGGCCGACGCCCGCCGCACCTCGGCCACACTCACCCCGGTGCGGATCTCCACCCCGGCCGCGGCGAGTCCTTCGGCCACCAGTTCGCCCACGAAGGGCTCCATCCGCCGCAGCAGTTCCTCACCGCGGACGAACATCGTGACGGAGGAGCCGAGGGCCTGCCAGGCACAGGCCATCTCCACGGCGACCACGCCACCGCCCACCACGGCCAGCCGTTCCGGGATCGCCCGCGAGCTGGTGGCCTCCCGGCTGGTCCACGGGCGCGCGCCGGGCAGCCCCGGCAGCTCCGGCAGCCGGGGCCGGCTGCCCGTGGCCACCACCACGGCGTGCCGCGCGGTCAGGAGGTGCCCGGGCCCCTCGGCCGGACGGACGGCCACCCGACGCGGCCCGTCGAGCCGCCCGTGCCCCCGGACCAGCTCGGCCCCCTCGGACAGCAGCCAGTCCACCTGCCCGCCGTCCTCCCAGTGCGACACGAAGGCGTCCCGCCGGTCGAGTACGGGCTCCGGGGCGAGGGGCCCGGTGACCGCCTCCCGCGAGCCCGCGACGCCCCGCGCCGCGGCGAGCGCGGACACCGGCCGCAGCAGCGCCTTGCTGGGCATGCACGCCCAGTACGAGCAGTCACCGCCGAGCAGCTCGCTCTCCACCACGGCGACGGACAGTCCGGCGGCACGGGCGCTCCCGGCGGCGTGCTCACCGACGGCTCCCCCGCCGAGCACGATCACGTCGTACACCTGCTCGCGCGGCGCCCGGGGACTGTGCGCACCGGTCCCGGAAGGGGTCCGGCCGGAACCGGGCGCCGCACCGGACGCCCCGTGCGGCTCGCCCGCCCCCTCCGGCCCGCCTGCTCCTCCGTTTCCTCCTGCCTCGGGCGGTTCCACCGCTCCCGCCGCGCTCGCGTCCGGCGTCCGGCTCATCCCTGTTCCGCCTCTCCGTATCCGGGTACTCGTGGGTCTTCCGAGTGCCCTTTCCGGCCATCCTCACAACGCTCCGGGAAGTCGGTCACATGAACCGGCGGGATCCGGACAGGCTCCCCCTGATCTCCGGAAGCCCGGTCCCCGGAAACGGCAGCCGGCGGGGTTCCGGCAGGACCGAACAGATCGAACAGAACGAACAAAGACGTCTCTGGAAGCAGGTAGGACATATGAGCACGGTCGAGCTGACCAAGGAGAACTTCGACGAGGTCGTCTCCGCCAACGACTTCGTCCTGATCGACTTCTGGGCCTCCTGGTGCGGCCCCTGCCGCACGTTCGCACCCGTGTACGAGAAGGCCGCCGACCGCCACTCCGACCTGGTCTTCGCCAAGGTCGACACGGAGGCCCAGCCCGAGCTCGCCGCGGCCTTCAACATCCAGTCCATCCCGACACTGATGGTCGTCCGGGAGAACGTCGCGGTGTACGCCCAGCCGGGGGCCCTGCCCGAGCCGGCCCTGGAGGACATCATCGGCCAGGCCCGCGACCTGGACATGGAGAAGGTCCACCAGTCCGTGGAAGAGCAGCAGGCCGCGCAGCAGCAGGGCGGCGCGTCCGGCGGCAGCCAGCCCCCCGGCCCGTCCGACCCGGCCGTCTGAGCGGTCCGTCCGCCGAGCGGCCGCCGTACCGGGCGCACGGCCCGGGGCCGGGCGCCCCGGGCCGCCGCTGTCCCCCGTTGTGCCGCTATCCCCGGGGTCCCGTGCTCGACCGGACCGTCAGCCGCGGCGGCAGCAGCGTGGACTCCGGCACGGGATCGCCGGCGAGCTGCCGTATCAGCAGGTCCACGGCGCGCGCGCCGAGTTCGGCCGCCGGAATGGCCACCGAGGTCAGCGGGACGGAGGAGCGCTCCGCCAGTTCATCGGGGCAGACGGCCACCACCGACAGGTCCCCCGGTACCCGGAGGCCCTCCGCGCGGAGCGCGTCCGTGAGCGGGCCCAGCATCGCCTCGTTGTGGACCACCACACCGGTGGGCGGGGAGCCCTCCCCGAGCAGCCGTCGCACCAGGGCCGGCGCGGCCGCCGGATCGGCCTCACAGGGGTGGACCGCGGCGGCGAGGCCGTTCCGGTCCGCGGCGGCCGTGAAGCCGTCCTCGACGCGCCGTGCGAAGCCGGTCCCCCGTTCGTAGACCTCCGGCGGTGAGCCGAGCAGCGCCACGCGGCGGTGGCCGAGCAGGGCCAGGTGCTCGACACATGCCTCGCCGACCGCCCGGAAGTCGAGGTCGACGCAGGTCAGCCCGGCCGGTTCGGCGGGAAAGCCGATGAGCACCGACGGCCGCCGCAGGCTGCGCAGTAACGGCAGTCTGGGGTCGTTCATCTGGACGTCCATGACGACGAAACCGTCGGCGCGCGCGCTGTCCGCGACGCGCCGCAGCCCGTCCTCGCCCTCCTCCCCGGTGAGCAGCAGCACATCGTGGTCGTGACGGCGCGCCGCGGTGACGACCGACATCGCGAACTGCGTGACGACCGGCAGATGGACACCGCTGCGCAGCGGCATGACGAGGGCGAGCGTGTGGGAGCGGGCGCCGGCCAGGGCACGCGCCCCCGCGTGCGGGTGGTAGCCCAGTTCCCGGATGCTGGCCTCGATCCGGCGGCGGGTCTCCTCCGATATGGGCCGTTTGCCGTTCAGCGCGTAGCTGACGGTGCTGGGCGAGACCCCGGCATGCCGGGCCACGTCAGTGATCTTGACCATGCCGGACATCCTCCCCGGAGCCGTCGGTGACCAGGTGCCAGGGTCTCCCCTCCGTGCCGCGCGCGGTGACCCGCACGGCCTCCCCCTCCCGACGGACGGTGTACTCGGCCTCCGGCGGCACCCGCACCGTCACCTCGGCTCCGTCCGCGAGACCGTACGCCCGGAGGGTGACCCCGTCCGCCCAGTCGTAGTCGGGCCGGTCGTCCACGGCGCCGAGCGGGAGCACGGCGCCGGGCCGGACCAGCACCGGTGCGCTGAGGAAGCCGTGGGTCTCGCGCACCCACCGCGGCCCGGTGACCCGGTCCCCGGACAGGAGATGGGTCCAGGTCCCCTCGGGCACGTAGTACGCGACCTCGCCGCCGTCCGAGAAGACCGGTGCGACCAGCAGGTCGGGACCGAGCATGTACTGCCGTTCCAGGTGCGCGCAGGCCGGGTCGTCCGGGAACTCCAGCGCCATGGCCCGCATCATCGGGATGCCCTCGGTGTGGGCCTGCCGGGCGGCTTCGGCCAGGTAGGGCATCAGCCGCAGCTTGAGCCGGGTGAAGACCCGCAGGACGTCCACCGCCTCCTCGTCGAACAGCCACGGCACGCGGTAGGAGGACGAGCCGTGCAGCCGGCTGTGCGAGGAGAGCATCCCGAAGGCGATCCACCGCTTGAACAGAGCCGGGTCCGGGGTGCCTTCGAATCCGCCGATGTCGTGCGACCAGTAGCCGAAGCCGGAGAGTCCCAGCGACAGTCCGCCGCGCAGCGACTCGGCCATCGACTCGTAGGTGGATTCGCAGTCGCCGCCCCAGTGCACGGGGAAGCGCTGGCCGCCCACGGTCGCCGAGCGGGCGAAGACGACGGCGTCGCCCTCACCGCGCTCGCGGCGCAGCAGTTCGAAGACGGTCTCGTTGTAGAGCTGCGTGTAGTAGTTGTGCATCCGCTCCGGGTCGGAGCCGTCCGCGTACACGACGCCGGTGGGTATCCGCTCCCCGAAGTCGGTCTTGAAGCAGTCCACGCCCATGTCGAGCAGCCGCTTCAGTTTGCCCGCGTACCAGGCGCGGGCCTCCGGGCTGGTGAAGTCCACCAGCGCCATGCCGGGTTGCCACAGGTCCCACTGCCAGACGCTGCCGTCCGGTCTGCGCAGCAGATGGCCGTGGTCGCGGCCCTCGGCGAAGAGCGGCGAGCGCTGCGCGATGTAGGGGTTGATCCAGACGGAGATCCGCAGCCCGCGTTCCTTCAGCCGGCGCAGCATCCCTTCGGGGTCCGGGAAGACGCGGCTGTCCCACTCGAAGTCGCACCAGTGGAACTCGCGCATCCAGAAGCAGTCGAAGTGGAAGACGGAGAGCGGGAGTCCGCGCTCGGCCATGCCCTCGACGAAGGAGGTGACGGTCTCCTCGTCGTAGTCGGTGGTGAAGGACGTGGACAGCCAGAGCCCGAAGGACCAGGCGGGTGGCAGGGCCGGGCGCCCGGTGAGGGCGGTGTACTTGCGGAGGATCTCCTTCGGGGTGGGCCCGTAGATGACGTAGTACTGCAGCTCCTGGCCCTCGACGCTGAACTGGACCCGGGAGACGGCCTCGGAGCCCACCTCGAACGAGACCCGGCCCGGGTGGTCGACGAAGACCCCGTAGCCGGCGTCGGTGAGGTAGAACGGCACGTTCTTGTAGGACTGTTCGCTGGAGGTGCCGCCGTCGGCGTTCCAGACGTCGACGGCCTGGCCGTTCTTCACCAGCGGGCCGAAGCGCTCCCCGAGCCCGTAGACGCTGGTCCCGACCCGCAGGTCGAGCTGCTCGCGCAGGTAGTGGCCGCCGTCGCCGGTCTCCATGATGCCCATGCCCTTGACACCGCTGGTGGTGAGCGTCCGCCCGCCGGCCCGGAAGTCCAGGGCCCACGGGCCCTTGCGGCCGGCGATCAGCGACAGGCTGCCGGAGGTGAGGACCGCCTCCTCCCCGTCGTACGAGACCTCGGGGAGGAAGCCCTCCTGTGCGGAGAGCGGGAAGTGCGGTGCGGTGCCGGTGCCGCCCGCGAAGTGGGTGAGGCGGACGCCGATCACGTCCGGCATGGGTGAGGTGCAGGAGATCGTGACAACCGGGCCTTTGAGGAGGTCGCCCCGGTGGCGGATCGGACGGGTGGGCGCGTGGATCTCCAGCGTGCCCGGGCCCGTGGTGACGTCGAGGACCTGGACCGGGTAGGAGCCGGTCACGCCCTCGCGCATCAGCCAGTAGCCGTCGGTGAACTTCATGCGTCAGCCCTTTCGGCTCACGTGGTGGGGGGCCGCAGCGGAGACCCGGGTCACTTGACCGCTCCCACGGCGATGCCGCGGGTCAGGGTCCGCTGGAAGAGGAGGAAGAAGACGATCGCCGGGAGGACGCCCAGCAGCGCGGCGGCGTTGGTCATCGTGGCGTCCATCAGCCGCTGCCCCTGGAGTACGCCGAGCGCGACCGAGACCGTCTGGTTGTCGTTGGAGATCAGCATGACCAGCGGCAGCAGGAACTCGTTCCACGTCCAGATGAAGAAGAAGACCAGCAGCACGCCGATGGTGGGCCGGCTGACGGGGACGACGACCCGCCACAGCACCTGCCACTTGTTCGCCCCGTCGATCCTCGCCGCCTCGATGACCTCGCGGGGGAAGGAGCCCAGGACGGAGGCGAGCAGATACGTGCCGAAGGCGGCCTGGACCACCGTGAAGACGATGATCACACTGAGTCTGGTGTCGTAGAGCCCCACCTGCTTCGACAGGTAGTAGACCGGGTAGACCAGTGCTTCCTGCGGCAGCATGTTGGCCAGCACGAAGAAGGCCAGCACATACGGACGGCCCTTGATCCGGCCGATGCCGATCGCGTACGCGTTCAGCACCGACAGCACCACGGCACCGGCCGCCACCGATCCGCTGATCAGCACGGAGTTGACGAGCTTCTGGCCGAAGTCGACGCGCTGCCAGAAGTCCTTCAGCCCGTCGAGGTAGAGCCCCTCGGGAAGGCTGAGCGGGCCGCCGGCACTGTACTCGGCCGGGGACTTGACGGCGTTGAGCGCCACGATGGCGAACGGCAGCACCATGAACGCGGCACCCACGCACATCGCGACGAGCACCGGGTAACGGCGGATGGCTGTGGTGGTCACCGGTCCTCGTCCTCCGCCCTGGTCTGGAGGCGCAGCCCGGCCAGGGCCAGCGCCAGGATGAGAGCGGTGAGCACGGTGGACACCGCCGCGCCGTAACCCACCTGCGTCTTCTCGAAGAAGTTCTGGAAGGAGAAGTAGGAGGGGACGTTGGTGGCACCGCCCGGGCCGCCCTTGGTCAGGACGTAGACGGCGCCGAAGACCTTCAGCGCGGCGATGGTGCACCACACCAGGACGACGTAGATCTCCGGCCGGATCTGCGGCAGGGTGATGTGCCAGAACCGGCGCCACCAGCCCGCCCCGTCCAGTTCGGCCGCCTCGTACAGCCCGGGGTCGACGCGTTGCAGCCCCGCCATGAAGACGACCAGCGGGAAGCCGATCTGCACCCAGACCATCACCGCCATGACACCGTAGAGCGCGAGATCGGGGTCGCCCAGCCAGTCCTGCTGGAGGGAGGAGAGACCCACGGCCTTCAGCAGCTCGTTGAGGGAACCGTTCTCGGGGGCGAGGATCCAGGACCAGACGATGCCGGCGACGGCGATCGGCAGCACCTGCGGGAGGTAGAAGCAGGCCCGCAGGACGGCCGCCCAGCGGGAGCCGAAGTGTTTGCCGATGTAGTCGAAGAGCGCGGCCGCCAGGACCAGGCCGAGGAAGGTCGGCAGCACGGCCATCGCGACGACCATGGCGACGCTGTGCCGGAAGGACTCCCAGAAGGCCGCGTCACCGGCGAGCCGCCGGTAGTTGTCCAGGCCGGTCCAGTCGGGCGTGCCCACGCCCCGCCAGTCGGTGAAGCTGATGCCGGTGTTCATGGCGAACGGGAGGACGACGACGGCGAGGAAGGCGAGCGTGCCGGGGAGCAGGAAGGCGGCGTAGGAGTCACGGCGGGCGGGGTGGTGGCCGCCGCGGACTCGCCGGAGCACTCCGCTCCGGCGGGCCGCGGGGCGCTTGGCGACGGTGCTCACCGCTTCGGAGCGCCCGCGTCGTACGCCTTCTGCAGGGCGTCCAGGTACTGGTCGGTGGTGGCGCTGCCGGTGATCAGCTTCTGGGTCTCGGAGACGAGGACGTCGTAGAAGCCGGGGACGGGCCAGTCCGGGTAGAAGGCCAGGCCGTCGTTCTCGGACAGCGTGTTGAAGTTCTCGATGAGGGTCTTCGACTGCGGGTCGGTGATGGCGGAGGGGTCGGCGGCGACGGGGACGCCGCCCTTGTTGCCGAGCAGGTTCTGGATCTTCTTCGTCATCGTGATGTCGATGAAGTCGTACGCGAGTTCCTTGTTCTTCGCGCCCTTGGGGACCACCCAGAGGTTGCCGCCGGAGCCCAGGGTGAGGTCCGAGCCGGGCCACAGGAAGGTGCCCCAGTCGAAGGTGTCGATCTCGCTCTGGAAGCGGCCGAACCACCAGCTGCCGGAGAAGAGGATGGGGTACTTGCCGGAGATGAAGGCGACCCCCGCGTCCTCGGCCTTGGTCCCGCTGGAGTTCTCGGCGATGTAGCCCTTCTTCACCCAGTCGGCGAAGGTCTCGGCGGCGTGGGTCCAGGCCTCGTCGTGGAAGTCGGTCCTGCCCTGGTAGAGCTCGTAGGCGTCCACCCAGGAGCGGTCGGCCTCGGACAGGGCGAGCTGGTAGACGTACTGGTGGGCTATGTACTCGGCGCCGGCGTTGTCGAGCGGGGTGATGCCCTTGGCCTTGAACGCGGCGAGCGCGTCGGTGAGTTCACCGAAGGTGGTGGGGACGTCGACGTCGTGCTTCTCGAAGAGGTCCTTGTTGTAGTACGCCATCGTGTACTCGGCGTAGTTGGGGACCCCGTACCACGTGCCGGAGCCCATCACGCCGTCCGCGTCGTACCGGCTGGTGGTCTCGACGCTGTCGCTGAGCTTCTTGTCCCAGCCGCGCGCGGAGGCCTCGGCGCTGAGGTCGGTCAGCAGCCCCTGCCGCGAGAGCAGGCCGGCCGTGGCGTTGCCCTTGTTGTACTCCATGAGGTCCGGGGCGTCGTCGGAGTTGAGGATCATCGGGGCGGTCTTCTGAATCTGTTCGAAGCCCTTCTCCTCGAACTCGACCTTCACCCCCGGGTGGGTCTTCTCGAATTCCCGGACGGCTTCGGCCCAGGCCTGGCCCATGGCGCTGTCCGGGCCCTCGTAGTGCCAGAGCCTCAGCGTCTTTCCGTCGCCCGCGGTCGTGCCGTCCGAGCCGCCGCAGCCGCTCAGCGCCAGGGTCAGGGCTCCCGCGAGGGCGGCTGCCACCAGGCCCGCCCCGCGCTTCCGTGCCTTCAACATCCGCTTCCTCCGGGAGAGTGGATCAGAGCAGGAAAACGGGTGGTGTGGGGAGTCCACCCCTGTCGAAGCGATTCGAAGAATTCATCGAAGCGCTTCGACGCAGGGAACGTAAGTCCGGGCCAGGGGTATGTCAATGCTCCTGACAAAACACGCCGCCGTCCGTCTGCCGGGACCGGGGGACCCGGAGCGGCGCCCGGCGGCGCGGGGAAGCCCTACGCGGGCGCTGTCCGCGGCGACGCGTCAGGCCCCGCACAAGCGGGGCGGACACCGGGGCAAGCACGATCACGCAGAGCCGCCGCGGCTGCGCTCATCTGCTGCCCCTTGCCGCCGTACAGCACGAAGAAGCCCCTGCCGGATCTCTCCGGCAGGGGCTCTGACCGCTGTGGACCTGTGGGGATTTGAACCCCAGACCCCCTCGATGCGAACGAGGTGCGCTACCAGACTGCGCCACAGGCCCTTGCGACGTGAGGAACTCTAGCATCCCGGCCGGGCCGCTTGGAAATCCGTTCCCGCGCTGGTCACCGCGTCCGCCGGCATGCCCCGGGCGGGCCAACGGCCGGAAGCCGGCCGGGGATCACTCGTTGGCGGCGCGCGGCCGGTCCTCGTCCGCGTACTGGTCGAAGAGCGGGGTGCGGTCACGGGAGCGGCGGCCGCGCTCGCGGCGGCTCTCGCGCGCGGCGGGACCGGGCCCCGGCTCCGGCTGGGGCCGGTGTTCGGCGGGCGGCTCGCCGGCCGGCTGTCCGGCCGCGCTGGAGCGGGCCGAGCTCCAGGCGTCCGGGGCGTCGAGGTCCACGCCGCCGGTGGCGCGGGGGGCGACCGGGGCCGTCACGTAGGTGGGCAGCGGTACCGGGACGGGCTCCCAGCTCTCGCCCTCGGTCCGGACGCGCTCGCGCTGCTGGTCGACCCACTCGGCGTGGTCGGTCTGCTCGACGAGGGCGCGGCGGCCCGCCGTGTGCGGGGACGCGGGGGCGGGCCCGGGGTCCGCCGCCGGACCGGGCTCCTCGCCGGCCGCCCCGTCGTCGGCGGCCGCGGGCCGTACCGGCTGCCGCGCGCCGCGCGGGCCGCGCTCGCGCAGCCGCTGGGCGGCGGCCTCGGCGCGACGCCGGTCCATGGTGAAGGCGAAGCGGCGGCGCTCCTGCGCCCGCAGGTGGACGATGTACGAGCTGAGCAGCACGGCCGGGACGGCGGGGGCCCACAGGAAGGCGAGCCCGCCGACCGCGGCGACGACCGCGCCCAGCGCGAAGGCCAGGAACAGCACCATGGTGGTCCGGCGGCGGCGGGCGAGGACCTTGGAGCGGCGGGCCCGTTCGGCGACGGAGACGGCGCGGCGGCTGTCCTGCCCGGCGGACTCCTCCTCCGCCGCGGGCGGTGCGGGCGGCGCGGGTTCGTCGCCGGCGCGCAGCGGCTCGGGCACGGGCATGGCCGCGGACAGGGCGAAGGCCCGGACGTCGACCGTGTCGGTCGGCGCTTCCGGGTCGGCGGTGCGCGGTTCCGGTTCGGCGGGAACGACGTGGTCGTCCGCTTCGCCGGAGTGGCGCTCCTCCAGGTCCTTGGCGTAACGGCGCTCCATACCGGCCCGTCCGGACAGCAGCCGGATGGCGGTGGAGAAGCGTTCCGTGGGACGAGCCTCGTTGAGTTCGTCCTGCCTACGGAGCCACATCGGCACCAGGTAGGCGGCCCAGGCCCCGACAATGACTGCGTAGATGAGGCCGCTGCTGCTCACGCCTCACACGGTAGAGGGGTTTTCACAAGGCCATCCGCCAATTGCCACGGTGTGTCGCACGATCTGGCTGATAACTCGAACTTTTTTTCCGATTGCCAGGACGGGCTGACGGGGAATGTGCTTTATTGCCGCTTAATATCGAACATATTTTTTATTTGTGGGCTGTCCCGGGCCGGACCCGGTGCCAGCGGGCCAGCAGTCCTCCGGGGACGTCCTCCGTGGTGAGGGCGAAGACCAGGTGGTCGCGCCAGTCGCCGTCGATGTGGAGATAGCGCGGGCGCAGCCCTTCCTCGCGGAATCCGAGCTTTTCGACGACACGGCGGCTCGGCATGTTCTCGGGCCGGATGCACACCTCGACGCGGTGCAGGCCCACCGTACGGAAGCAATGGTCCACGGCGAGCGCGACAGCCGTCGGGGTGACCCCGCGCCCGGCGACCTCCCGGTCCACCCAGTAGCCGATGTGGCCGGAGCACATGGAGCCCCAGGCCATTCCCGCGACCGTCAACTGCCCGGCCAGCCGGCCCCGGTACTCGATGACGAAGGGCAGCATCCGGCCCGCGTTCGCCTCGGAGCGCAGATGCCGCACCATCTGGCGGTAGGTCGGGCGCTGCGCCGACGGGCCGCCCGCCACCGGCGGGGGGATGGTCGCCTCCCAGGGCCGCAGCCAGTCGCGGTTGCGGCGGTTGACCTCGCGCCAGTCCCGCTGGTCACGCATGCGGATCGGGCGCAGGGTGACATCGCCGTCGGTCAGGACCGCCGGCCAGAGGGGAGTCATCGGTGTGCCCGGGGGGTCTTGCCGCCGTCCGGGGCCGGCGGAGCGCCGCCGTCCGGGGCCGTCCCGGTGCCGCCGCCGTCCGCCGCGGGCCGGGGGTGGTCGCCGCCGCGGAGCTGGTCGACAGCGTGCACGAGCAGCCGGCCGAGAACGGCGAGGCCGTCCCGGACCCCGCCGGTGGAGCCGGGGAGGTTGACGATCAGCGTGCCGCCGGCGGTTCCGGCCAGTCCGCGGGAGAGCACGGCGGTCGGCACCTTGGCCAGGCCCTCGGCACGGAGGGCCTCCGGGATGCCGGGGATCTCGCGGTCGAGCACCCGGCGCGTCATCTCCGGCGTGCGGTCGGTCGGCGAGATACCGGTGCCGCCGGTGGTGAGCACCACGTCGTATCCGGCGGCGACGGCCTCCCGCAGGACCGTTTCGACCGGCTCGCCGTCGGGGACCACCCGGGGACCGTCGGTGGCGAAGCCCAGCGCGGTCAGCCCTTCGACCAGCAGCGGGCCGCCCTTGTCGGCGTACACACCCGCGGAGGCGCGGTTCGAGACGGTGACGGCCAGGGCCCGGTAGCCGCTCATGCGGTGCCCTCCCCGGAGGGGCGCGACCAGTCGCCGGACTTGCCGCCGGTCTTCTCCTCGACCCGTACGTCCGTGATGACCGCCGCCTTGTCGACGGCCTTCACCATGTCCACCACCGTCAGAGCGGCGACGGTGACGGCGGTCAGCGCCTCCATCTCGACACCGGTGCGGTCCGTGGTCTTCACGGTGGCCAGGATCTCCACGGCGTCGTCGGCGACGGAGAGTTCGACCTTCACCCCGGAGACGGCCAGCGGGTGGCAGAGCGGGATGAGGTCGGGGGTGCGCTTGGCCCCCATGATGCCCGCGATGCGCGCGGTGGCGAGGGCGTCGCCCTTGGGGACACCCTCACCGCGCAGCAGTTCGACGACGCGCGGGGAGACGAGCACACGGCCGCTCGCTCGGGCGGCGCGCGCGGTGACGTCCTTCGCGGAGACGTCGACCATGCGGGCGGCGCCCCGGGCGTCGAGGTGGGTGAGGTGCTGCTGGGCGCTGCTCATCGTTCTCCCGGTCCGGTGCTTCCAGGGCAGCAACCGTACCGGGGCTTTCGCGGTTCAGCGCAGCAGGATGGCCTCCACCTCGCTGCCGGGCGGGACCGAGGTGGTGTCCTCCGGGACGACGATCAGGGCGTCGGCGTCGGCGAGCGCCTTGACCAGGTGGGAGCCGGGGCCGCCGACCGGGGTGACCACGCCGTCCGTGTAGCGGCCGCGGAGGAACTGCCGCTTGCCCTCGGGCGAGGAGGCGATGCCCTCGGGGCAGATCGCGCGGACGGTCTCGCGCCCGTCCGGTGCGAAGCCCATGAGCGCGCGGATCGCGGGGCGGACGAAGAGCTCGAAGGAGACGTACGCGCTGACGGGGTTGCCGGGGAGGGCCAGCAGCGGGGTGCTGTCGGGTCCGATGCGGCCGAAGCCCTGCGGCTTGCCGGGCTGCATGGCGAGTCTGCGGAAGTCGACGCGGCCGGGGCCCGGGTGCGCCGTCGCGGCCGGGCCGGACTCCGCCTTCTCGTCCGGCTCGGCGCCCGGCTCCTCGGCCGGTTCCGTGTCCGGTCCGGTGTCCGTCTCCGCCCGCTGCTCCGGGGGCCGGTCCGCGGGAGCGGTGACGTCGCCGGAGAAGGCCTCCTTCACGACGTCGTAGGCGCCGACGCTGACGCCGCCGCTGGTGACGACGAGGTCGGCGCGGAGGAGCTGGTCCTCGACGGCGGTGCGCAGGGAGGCCGCGTCGTCGGCGACGGCGGTGACCCGGTACGCGATGGCTCCGGCGTCGCGGGCCGCGGCGGTCAGCGCGAAGCTGTTGGAGTCGTGGATCCGGCCGGGCCCCAACTGCGTTCCGGGCGGGACGAGTTCGCTGCCCGTGGACATGACGACCACCCGTGGCCGGGGGCGGACCCGGACGGTGGCGCGGCCGATGGCGGCGAGCAGCCCGATCTGCGGCGGGCCGAGGACCGTGCCGGCGGACAGCACCGGGGCGCCGGCGGAGACGTCACCGCCCCGGGGGCGGATGTGCTGCCTGGCCTCCGCGGGGCGGTGTACGCGGACTTCGCCGCCGGCTCCCTCGGGCGCCGCGCTGTGGGCCCTCATGGCGGTGGCGGGGCCGCCGCCGGCGCCGCCGTCGGTCCACTCGACCGGCACCACCGTGTCGGCGCCGGGCGGCAGGGGGGCGCCCGTCATGATGCGGGCCGCCTCCCCGAACCTGATGGTGGGCAGCCTGCCGCTGCCCGCCGCGATGTCGCCGATCACGGTGAGCACCGCCGGGGATTCCTCGGTCGCGTCGACGACGTCGGCGGTGCGGACGGCGTATCCGTCCATGGAGCTGTTGTCGAACGGCGGCAGGGCGACGGCGGCGGTGACGTCCTCGACGAGGACACAGCCCTGGGCGTCGAGGATCTGGAGCTCCAGCGGCTCGAGCGGCTGGACGTGCCGGAGGATGTCGGCCAGATGCTCGTCGACGCTCCAGACGCGCGGTGCGGCTCCCGTGCCGCCCCGGTGGTCCGGGTGCGGGGACGGGACGCCGGCCGGGACATCGGCCGGGACGCCGCCCTCCGGGCCGGCGGCCTCACCGGCGGTGCCCTCGGCGTCCTCGGCCTCCTCTGCGCCTCCGGTGGGCGCGGCCCCGCGCTCTGCGGCCTGTTCAGCGGTGCTCAAGGTGCTACATCTCCTCCGCGACGTACCTCCGAAGCCAGTCCCGGAAGTCCGGTCCCAGATCCTCACGTTCGCATGCCAGTCTGACAATGGAGCGGAGGTAGTCGGCGCGGTCACCGGTGTCGTAGCGGCGGCCCTTGAAGAGGACGCCGTGCACCGGGCCGCCCAGGTCCGGGTTCTGGGCCAGGGTCTGGAGGGCGTCGGTGAGCTGGATCTCGCCGCCGCGGCCGGGCTCCGTCTTCCGCAGCACGTCGAAGACGGCGGCGTCGAGGACGTAGCGGCCGATGATCGCGTAGTTGCTGGGCGCCTCTTCGCGGCTGGGCTTCTCGACGAGGCCGGTGACCCGGTGGATGTCGTCGTCGCCGGTGGGTTCGATCACGGCGCAGCCGTACAGGTGGACCTGGTCGGGGTCGACCTCCAGAAGGGCGACGACGCTGCCGCCGTACCGCTCCTGTGCCTCGATCATGCGGGTCAGGAGCGGGTCGCGGGGGTCGATGAGGTCGTCACCGAGCAGGACCGCGAAGGGCTGCTGCCCGACGTGGGGGGCCGCGCACAGCACTGCGTGGCCGAGGCCCCGGGGGTCGCCCTGGCGGACGTAGTGCATGGTCGCGAGGTCGCTGGACTCCTGCACACGGGAGAGGCGGTCGCCGTCGCCCTTGTGCCGGAGCATCTCCTCCAGCTCGTAGTTGCGGTCGAAGTGGTCCTCCAGCGGACGCTTGTTGCGGCCGGTGACCATGAGGACGTCGGAGAGACCGGCGGTGACGGCCTCCTCGACCACATACTGGATCGCGGGCTTGTCGACGACCGGCAGCATCTCCTTGGGAGTGGCCTTGGTGGCCGGGAGGAAGCGGGTCCCGAGTCCTGCTGCGGGAATGACAGCCTTGCTGATCCGGGTACGCGATTCAGTCATGCGGAGAACCATAACCGGTACGTATGAGCGGAACGTGATGATCCGGTAAGTGTGGCCGCATACGAGAGGATTCCCGGCTCAGATGTCCACCCCGAAGTCTCGCAAGGCGGAGTTGCGGCACGGTCTCGGCCGGATGAGGTCGCGGTTGACGGAAGATGACGTGTCGGTGGCCGGGGGCGCGTTCGCGCGTCAGGCCCTGGCCCTTCCCGAACTCGCCTCCGCCCGCACCGTCGGCGCCTATGTGTCGGTGGGCCGGGAGCCCGCGACGGGTCCGCTGCTGGACGCGCTGCGCGCGCGGGGGGTGCGGGTGCTGCTGCCCGTCCTGCGCGACGACGACGATCTCGACTGGGCGCCGTACGAGGGTCCGGAGCGGCTGGTGGCGGCCGGGCGGGCGGGCCGGATGGTGCTGCGGGAGCCGGCCGGCGAGCCGCTGGGGCTGCGGGCCGTGCTGGAGGCCGACGCGCTGCTGCTGCCGGGGCTCGCGGTGGACGGGCGGGGGCTGCGGCTGGGGCGCGGCGGCGGTTCGTACGACCGGGTGCTGGAGCGGCTGGCGGAGGCCGGGGCGGATCCGGCGCTGATCGTTCTGGTGTACGAGGACGAGGTGCTGGAGGAGGTGCCCGCCGAGCCCCATGACCGGCCCGTACAGGCGGCCGTCACGCCCTCGGGGGTGCGCCGCTTCGGGGCATGACCGTGCCGGGTGCGCCGCGCCGGGGGACGACGGCGCCGGACCCCCCGGACGCCACCGGCCCCGGTGCACCGTGTTTCGCGCGGTGCACCGGGGCCGGTGGTGGAGGGCGTGGGGCCCGGCGGAGCCGGAGACCCGCGGCGGGGTCAGGGGATGAGCGCCAGCGTGTCCTCGGTCGCCTTCTCGACGCTCTTCTTGCTGAACACCCAGGGCAGCAGTTCACCCGTGGCCCACTTGGACGTCTGGTCGCTGTAGTGCGTGTTGTACGCGTGCCCCGACGCCCCGGAGAGGTTGATCCACTTGGACTTGTCGAGGTCCGCGAGGTTGACGATCATCCGCATCGACGGCACCCAGACGACGCCGTAGCCGCCGGCCGCGTTCCAGCCGGTCGCGTTGACCGCGGCCTCACCGCCGCCGAGGTTCCACGGGCCGCGGTTGAGCGCCCAGCGGAGCACGGCGGGGCCCTTGATGCCCAGCGTCTGGTTGCGCAGCGTCAGCTGGTGGAGGCGGCCCCAGCTCCAGCTGTCGATGTCCTTGCCGAGCTTGGCGGTCAGCTCCCAGCGGGCGTCCTCCATCGCCTGCTTCAGCAGCTTGTCGCGGTCGCCGGCACCGGAGTCGGGGCGGGTGCTCGTCTTCCACCAGGCGTTGTCCTCGTCCTCCAGGATGGAGCGGACCACCTCGAACCAGCGGTCGCCGCCGTCCGGCTGGGCCGCGTCCCGCGCCCGCTCGCCGCACTCGCGGACCAGGGAGTCGCCGTCCAGGTCCTCCAGCGGGCCGGAGTCGTCGGCCGGCGGCACGCGCAGGCATTCGCCGGTGACCCGCAGCTCCTTGGGCAGCTTGTTGCCGAAGGCGAGCTTCAGGGTGTAGCGCCAGACACCGTTGAAGTAGGCGGCGGCCGCGGAGTCGGAGTCCTGGGTGTAGTCCCAGCCCTCCAGCAGCTTCTGCGCCTCGCGGATGTACGGGTCCTCGATGTCGATCTTGAGCAGGTAGGGCGTCAGCAGCTTGGCGATCTCGCTGCTGTCGTCCATCTGCATGGTCTGCATGTCCTTGGTCGAGATCTTGCCGCCGTCCTTGATCTTCGACTGGATCAGATTGTCGAGCCGCTGGCTGCGCGCGCCGTAACCCCAGTCCTCGGTGAGGAGGTAGGGGTACTTCTCCGGGTCGATGACGGCCTGGTTGGCGGTGACGATGTAGCCGCGGCCGGGGTCCTTCTCCCAGGGGAGCGCGGACTGGGGGACGTAGCCGGTCCACCGGTACTCCGGGTCCCAGCCCGGCGCCGGGTAGCGGCCGTCGCCCTTGCCGCGGACGGGTATCCGGCCCGGCGCCTGGTAGCCGATGTGGCCGTCGGTGTCGGCGTAGAGGAGGTTCTGCGCGGGGACGTCGAACAGCCGGGCGGCCTTGCGGAACTGGTCGAAGTCGGCGGCCTCGTTGAGGGCGAAGACGGCGTCCATGGAGCGGCCCGGGGTGAGGGCGGTCCAGCGGAGGGAGACGGCGTAGCCGCTGGCGCGGTCGGGCGAGCCGGTGGTGACGGGCGCGGTTCTGCCGACGTCGTCCATCTCGTCGCTGCGGTCGGAGACGATCGGGCCGTTGCCGGTGCTGCGGACGGTGATCCGGCGGTCGGCGCCGCCCGCGACCTTGATGGTCTCCTTGCGGGTGGTGAACGGCTTCTGCTCGCCGTCGTAGAGGTAGCCGTCCGCGGTGATCTTCTCCAGGTAGAGGTCCGTGACGTCGGCGCCGAGGTTGGTGAAGCCCCAGGAGACCTTCTGGTTGTGGCCGATTATCACGCCCGGCATGCCGGAGAAGGTGAAGCCCGCGACGTCGTACCGGCACTTGTCGCTCACGGAGCGGCAGTGCAGGCCCATCTGGTACCAGAGGGACGGCATCTGCGGCGCCAGGTGCGGGTCGTTGGCGAGCAGCGGCTTGCCGGTGGTGGTGTGCTTTCCGGAGACCACCCAGGAGTTGGAGCCGATGCCGTCGCCGTTGGGGCCGAGGAGCGCGGGGATCTCCTCCAGGGTCTTGGAGAGAGCGCCGAGCTGGGACTGCAGGCCGGCGCCGGTTCCGGTGCCCCCGGCGGCGCCTGTGCCCGTACCGCCGGTGCCGGTACCCGTACCGCCGGTGCCTGTGCCGGCCCCGGGAACACCCGTGCCGGTGCCGGTGCCCGTGTCCGCGGCGGTCGCCTCCGGGTCGAATTCGTCCGTCAGTTCGCCGACCGCGCCGTCACGCACGATCGGCTTGTTCCGGTCCGCGGGGTACTCCGGGTACAGCTGGGCTATCTGCTTCTGGGAGAACCGGGTCGTCATCAGGGAGCGGTCGATCTCGTCCTGCATATTGCCGCGCAGGTCCCAGGCCATGGCCTTGAGCCAGGCGACCGAGTCCACCGGGTCCCAGGCCTCGGGCTTGTAGTCGTTGGTGAAGCCGAGCGCCGCGTACTCGACGGAGAGCGAGGCGCCCTCGTGCTCGGCGAGGTAGGCGTTGACGCCGTCCGCGTACGCCCGGAGGTACTTCTTGGTCCGGGCCGAGAGCTTGGTCTCGTACTCCTTCTCCGCGACCTGGCGCCAGCCGAGGGTCCGCAGGAAGGCGTCGGTCTCGACCTGGCTCGCGCCGAACATCTCGGAGAGCCGGCCGGCGGTGAGGTGGCGCCGGACGTCCATCTCCCAGAAGCGGTCCTGGGCCTGCACATAACCCTGCGCGCGGAAGAGGTCCTCGTCGCTGCTGGCGTAGATCTGCGGGATGCCGTGGCCGTCCCGCTTCACCTCGACCGGCCCGGACAGGCCCTTGAGGCGGATCGAGCCGGTGGTCTCCGGGAAGGACGCGCGGACGGTGCTCACGCTCCAGAACGCGCCGTAGCCGACACCCGCCACGAGGGCCAGCACGATCGCGATCACGAGAAGCCGCGCGCGGCCCCTCTTCTTCTTGCCGGAAGGGCCGTTTGTGTTGGCGGGCATCGCTGTCCTTCGCGGGGCAGGGTGGTCCTGGGAGTGCTGGAGCAACTGTAGGCGCAGGTACGCGGTCGCCCCTACACGGAGTCAAGTCCGGCGGTACGGCTCACGGCGGCGTCAAGAACCCGTAAAATATTAGGTAAGGCAATGAAGTTCCGGTCGCTCGCGCGGGACAAACCGTCCGATACATCACGGAAGGGTCCAGGCCCCTGACTATTCATCAGCTGAATGAACTCATGCTGCTCGGTTCCGTCCTGCTGCTCGTCGCGGTGGCGGCGGTACGGATCTCCTCGCGGTCCGGGCTGCCCAGCCTGCTCGTCTACCTCGGCATCGGCGTGGCGATCGGCACCGACGGGATCGGGATCGACTTCAGCGATCCCGAACTGACCCAGGTGATCGGCTATGCCGCCCTGGTCGTGATCCTCGCGGAGGGCGGTCTCGGGACCGCGTGGCACGAGATCAGACCGGCGCTGCCGGTGGGCGCCGCGCTCTCCACCATCGGCGTCGCCGCCAGCGTGGGGATCACCGCCGCCGGTGCGCACTATCTCGTCGGCCTGGACTGGCGGCAGTCGCTCATCATCGGCGCGGTGGTGTCCTCCACCGACGCGGCGGCCGTCTTCTCCGTCCTGCGCAGAGTGCCGCTGCCGTCCCGGCTGACCGGCGCGCTGGAGGCGGAGTCCGGCTTCAACGACGCACCCGTGGTCATCCTGGTCGTCGCCTTCGCCACCGCCGGCCCGATCGACGCCTGGTATCTGCTGATCGGGAAGATCGTCCTCGAACTGGCCATCGGCGCGGCCATCGGCCTGGCGGTCGGCTGGCTCGGTGCGCTCGCCCTGCGGCACGTCGCCCTGCCGGCCTCCGGTCTCTACCCGATCGCCGTGATGGCGATCGCCGTCACCGCCTACGCGGCCGGCGCCCTGGCGCACGGCAGCGGCTTCCTCGCCGTCTATCTCGCCTCGCTGGTCCTCGGCAACGCGAAACTGCCGCACGCGCCGGCGACGCGCGGCTTCGCCGACGGGCTCGGCTGGCTGGCCCAGATCGGCATGTTCATCCTGCTCGGCCTGCTGGTCACCCCGCACGAACTGGTGGACGACATCTGGCCCGCGGTGGTCGTCGGACTGGTGCTCACCCTGGTCGCCCGGCCGCTGTCCGTCCTCCTCAGCTGCCTGCCGTTCCGGATGCCGTGGCGGGAGCAGGCCCTGCTCTCCTGGGCCGGGCTGCGCGGCGCGGTGCCGATCGTCTTCGCCACCATCCCGATGGTGGCCGGGGTGCGCGGAAGCGGGCGGCTGTTCAACATCGTCTTCCTGCTGGTGATCGTCTACACCCTGCTCCAGGGCCCGACACTCCCCTGGGTCGCCCGGTGGCTGCGGCTCCGGGACCCCGAGGCGGCGGCGGACCTCGGCATCGAGTCGGCCCCGCTGGAGCGGCTGCGCGGGCATCTGCTGTCGACCACGGTCGCCGAGCGCTCCCGGATGCACGGCGTGGAGGTCGGCGAGCTGCGGCTGCCGCCGGGGGCGGCGGTCACCCTCGTCGTCCGGGACGGCGAGAGCTTCGTCCCGGGCCCGACGACCGTGCTGCGCCGCGGGGACGAACTCCTGGTCGTCGCCACCGACCCGGTGCGGGACACCGCGGAGAAGCGGCTGCGGGCGGTGGCCCGGGGCGGCAAGCTCGCGGGATGGCTGGGGACGGGGGCGGACTGAGCGAGGCGGCGGGGGCGGACTGAGCGAGGCGGCGGGGGCGGCCGAGGCGGGCCGCGGTTCGAGGCCGTGCGCGCTCTCGCTGGTCGCGTTGCCGTATCCGTGCCGCTGTGCCAGTGCCGCTGTGCCCGGGCTTCCGTGCCCGGGCTTCCGTGCCCGGGCTCGCGCGCCCTTGTCCGCACCGGTGGTCGGCCCTTCCCTCGTACTGACGTCCGGCGCGCCCGGCGGCCGCCTTGTACGATGACCGGGCAACCGACACACCACCCTGCCTGACGCAGAGCTGGCGCGACCGTACGGCGGCCTCGGTCCCCTGACATCCCTGTCCTCCTGGGGTGCGGACCCGGTATCTACCCCGGTGCTGCGCGAGAGGACAGCTCTCGGCGCACACGGCGGCCCCGAGCCGCGGTGCGCTACCAGGCGGCAGAAAGGTACGGCCGTGGCAGCCACGGTCACCAAGAGCTCCGGCGGGCGCCGTCCCGGTTACGGATCGCTGCTGCGCACCCCCGGGGCCTGGACGTTCCTGCTCCCCGGCTTCGCGGCGCGGCAGCCGTTCGCGATGCTGACGCTGAGCATCGTGCTGCTGGTGGAACACACCACCGGGTCCTACGGCACGGCGGGCGCCGTCGCGGCGGCCACCGGCGTCTCCATGGCCCTGTTCGCGCCGCAGAGCGGCAGGCTCGCCGACCGCTGGGGTCAAGCTGCGGTGCTCGTCCCGGGCGTGCTGCTCCACACCGCCGCGGTGGCCCTGCTGACGGCTCTCGCGCTGCTGGACGCACCCCTGTGGGCGCTGTTCGCGGCCGCCGTCCCGGCGGGTGCCTCGGTGCCCCAGGGGGGCCCGATGGTGCGGGCGCGGTGGGCCGCGCTGCTCAGCGGTGACACGGGCGGCTCGGGTGATTCGGACGCCTCGGGCGCCTCGGGCGCCTCGGGCGCCACGGATGCTTCGGGAGCCTCGGATGCCGTACACGGCGGCCCCGGCGGCGGGCGCGGGGGTCCCTCGCCGCTGCTGGCGACGGCTGCCGCGTTCGAATCCGTGACGGACGAGCTGACCTTCGTCATCGGTCCGGTGCTGGCGACCGCGCTGTGCATCGGTGTCCACCCGGCCGCCGGTCTGGTCGCCGAGGGCGCCCTGACGTTCCTGGGCGGCCTGCTCTTCGCGGCGCAGCGGCGTACTCAGCCTTCCGTGCAGCATGCGGCCGGGTTCAGCCGTGGTGCCGCCAGCGGTTCCACCGCCGCGGGGCACGGCGCGGGGAAGGCCGGTGGCTCTTCCGGACCGGCGGTCCGTTCGGGGCGGCGTGCGGAGCGTCCCGCCTCCGCCCTGTCGGTGCCGGGTGTCCGAGTGCTGGCGGTGCTGTTCCTCGGGATCGGATCCGTGTTCGGAGGCATGCAGGTCTCGCTCACGGCCTTCACCGAGGAGATCGGCCATCCCGGTCTCAACGGAGCGCTGTACGGAGTCTTCGCGGGAGGCAACATGCTCGCGGGCGCCGTCTCCGGTGCCGTCGCCTGCCGCCGGCCGGCGCACCGGCGGCTCCTGATCGCGTACACGGCGCTGGCGCTGGCGACGTCACCGCTGTGGGCGGTGGACTCGGCCGTCGCCGTGGGGGCGCTCGGACTGCTGGTCGGCCTGTGCATCGCCCCGGCGCTGGTCACCGGCTACACCCTGGTGGAGTCCCTCGTTCCGGCGACCGCGCGGACGGAGGCGTTCACCTGGCTGACCGGGGCGGTGGCCCTGGGGCAGGCCCTGGCGGTCACGGCGTCCGGACGGCTGGCCGACGGCTTCGGGGCGCACGCGGGGTTCACCGTGCCGCTGGCCGGCACGGGGCTCGCCCTGCTGGTGGCGGTGGCTCTGCGGACCCGGCTCGAACCGGCCCTGCCGGGGCGGGTGGTGGCACGTGGGGTGGATCACCGTCGGGCGGCCGCAGTGGACTGAGCCCACGGAATGCTGCAAGATGGAGCGTCGTTAGCACTCAACAAGTGAGAGTGCCAGGAGGAGCAAGTGCCGACCTACCAGTACCAGTGCACCGAATGCGGCGAGGGCCTCGAAGCGGTGCAGAAGTTCACCGACGAGGCGCTCACCGAGTGCCCCGCGTGCGAGGGGCGCCTGCGCAAGGTGTTCTCCGCGGTCGGTGTCGTCTTCAAGGGCTCCGGCTTCTACCGGACCGACAGCCGGGGCGCGTCGTCCTCGTCCAGCAGTACCTCCTCCTCGTCGAAGGCGAAGAGCGACAGCGGCTCGTCGTCCACGGGATCTGGTTCCGGTTCCGGTTCCGGCTCGTCCTCCGGTTCCACGTCGTCCTCCGCGGCGTCGTCGTCCGGCGGTTCCGCCGGCTCGTCGGCCGCCTGAGACCGCTCGGCGTCCGGACGACGTCCGCACGGCGTCTGCTCTCCGTCCGGTCGGCGCCCGCCTGACTTCCGTCGCATTCCGCCCGCGTGCACGCCGGTCACCGCCCCTTCGTGAAGGACGGCGGAACCGGCGCTGCCGCGCGGCCTTAAGGTAACGGGCATGGCGGAGACCAGCAGCACACACGCGGACAGGACCGGACCCCTGGCGGAGATCGGCGTCATCGGCGGGTCGGGTTTCTACTCCCTCCTCGACGACGTGACCGAGATCACCGTCGACACCCCCTACGGAGCCCCCAGCGACTCCCTGTTCCTCGGCGAGATAGCCGGCCGGAGCGTGGCCTTCCTCCCCCGGCACGGCCGCAAGCACCATCTGCCGCCGCACCGCATCAACTACCGGGCGAACCTCTGGGCCCTGCGCTCGGCGGGTGTCCGCCAGGTGCTCGCGCCGTGCGCGGTGGGCGGACTGCGCGAGGAGTACGGCCCCGGCACGCTCCTCGTCCCGGACCAGCTCGTGGACCGGACGAAGTCCCGGATCCAGACGTACTTCGACGGCGAGGCCCTGCCGGACGGCTCGGTGCCCAACGTCGTCCACGTCACCTTCGCCGACCCCTACTGCCCGGCCGGGCGGCAGGCGGCCCTCGCGGCAGCGCGCGGGCGCGACTGGGAGCCGGTCGACGGCGGAACGCTCGTGGTCGTCGAGGGGCCGCGCTTCTCCACCCGCGCCGAATCGCGCTGGCACGCGGCGCAGGGGTGGTCCGTGGTCGGCATGACCGGCCACCCGGAGACCGTGCTCGCCCGTGAACTGGGCCTCTGCTACACGTCGATCGCTCTCGTCACCGATCTGGACGCGGGTGCCGAGACGGGCGAGGGTGTCTCCCACACGGAGGTCATGGCGGTGTTCGCCAAGAACATCGGGCGGCTGCGGCCGCTGATCTTCGACGCCGTCGAGGCCCTGCCGGAGACCGGCGCGCGGGACTGCCTGTGCACGACGGCACTGAGCGGCCTGGACACGGGGATCACGCTGCCCTGACGGCACGGGACGCGGGCCTCCGCGGGGCCCCGCCCCGGGTCTCCGCGGGGCCCCGCCCCCCCGCCTCCGGGTCTTCGCTGGGCGCGCCGGCGGCTGCGGTCGGCTCTGGGCGGATGGCACGCGGCTCCCGCCCACCGGGGCCCGTCCTGGGCTCCTGGGTGGAGTGGTGGAGCTGTGCCTCAGCGGCTGGTGGGGTGCCTGTGGGTGAGCGCGTTGTCCACAACCCGTCGGTTGTCCACAGGCTCCGGCGGCGCGGGGGAAACAGGGGCATCGTGAGGGCGGAAACGCATCCGGCCCTCTTCACCGCAGGTGGTGACCCTCATGTCCGCGAACACCGGTAGGCCCGAACACCTCGTCCTGTCCGGGGCTCTTCCCCTGTCCCAGCGCGCCTCCATTCCCGGGCAGCCCATCCCCGGGCAGCCCGTCGCGAGGCAGCCCGTCGCGCCGCCCGGAGGCCCGGACCAGGAGCTGCTGCCCCCGTGGTCGGGGCCGCACCACCGGCCCGGGGCCCGTCGTCCCGGAGATCCGTACCCGGGAAGCCCGTACCTGGAAGATCCGCGCACGGGAGATCCGTGCCCCGTGGACCCGTACCCCGATGCCCGGCCGGCTGCCCGGCCCCGCCGTCGCCCGGCCGGAGCCTCGTGGACGGGCAGGGCCGTGGTGGCCGGCGGAGCAGCCGCGGGCGCTCTCCGGTGCGGCGGTGTCCGGGCGAACGGGGACGGGGGTGGCGCCGAAGGCGGGCGCGCGGGCGGCCCGGACCCTTCCGCACACGGCCAGGAGCTCGGGGAAGGGCAGGGACGGGGGTGGAACCCGGCCGGACGGGAGTGGAGCGGCACGGTGCCGGTCGGGCCCCCGCGGCCGGTTCTCCCGCCCCGGCAGGTGCCCCAGTTCGGGCCGCTGCGGCTCGGCGGTGGGCGGTGGTGGAGGCAGAGCGCCGTACGGCGCGGCTGGCCGGCCGTCATGGCGCTGGCAGCCGCGGTGCTCTCGGTACCCGCCCTCGGCACGCTCACCGAGCGATGAACTCCCGGCTGGACAGCATGTCCCCGGCCCGTCCACGATGGCCGTCGCATCGACCCGGACCACCTGGTTCCGATTCATCGAAGGGAAAGACCCTCCTTGAGCGAGGACAAGCAGAATGTGTGGGAGGGCTTCAAAGCCTTCCTCATGCGCGGGAATGTGATCGACCTGGCGGTCGCGGTCGTCATCGGTACCGCGTTCACCAACGTGGTCAACTCGGTGGTGAAGGGTCTCATCAATCCCGTGGTGGGAGCCTTCGGCACCAAGGATCTCGACCGGTACCGCTCCTGCCTCGACGGGCCCTGCGAGACCAACCAGGCGGGGGACGTGGTGCGGGGCATCCCAATCATGTGGGGCTCCGTGCTCAGCGCCACGCTGAGCTTTCTGATCACCGCGGCGGTCGTCTACTTCCTCATGGTGCTGCCGATGGCGAAGTTCCTCGCCCGGAAGGCGGCCCGGCAGAAGGTCGCGGAGGAGCGGCAGGCCGAGGCGGAGGCCGTCGAGATCGTGCTGCTCCGGGAGATCCGCGACGAGCTGGTCGCCCAGCGGGGCGGCCCGGGTCCGCGGGTTCCCAGCCCGAAGTAGCGGGCGTCCGCGGGCACGGAAGCAGCTCCGGAACGGCGGAGCGGGTGGGGCCCGCGGGGGTCTCAGATGTGGTGCGGCGGCTTCTCGTCCAGGAACCGGGCGAGGTCGGCGGCGCTGTCTCCGCCCGCCGGCCGCTCGCCCCAGCCGCTGTCGGTGTCGTCGGCGGACGGCTGGGCGAGCGGGTCGTCGAAGACGAGGGAGTCGGCCGGGTCGCGGGGCGCGGGACCGGGTGCGGGGGTGCTCATCCGTCCAGAGTACGGCTCCGCCCTTCCCGCAGGCCCCGCGTGCCCCGTCCTGCCCGTCCTTCCTCCGTCCGGCTCGGGCTCCTCGCCGCCCTTCTCGTAGCGGTCTTCCGCTCAGCCCGTGGCGGCCTTGGTCTGCTGTGCCGTCCCGCCCGGCGCGGTGCGCTCCGGGACGCCGGACGTCCGGTCCCGTATCTCCTTGAGGAGCACCACCAGCCCGGTCGCGAGGGCCGTACCGGCGGCGATGGCCACCAGGTAGAGCAGAGGTCCGCTGATCAGCGGAACCACGAACACACCGCCGTGCGGCGCTCGCAGGGTGGCGCCGAACGCCATGGAGAGCGCACCGGTGACCGCGCCGCCCGCCATCACGGAGGGGATCACCCGCAGCGGGTCCGCCGCGGCGAACGGGATGGCGCCCTCCGTGATGAAGGAAGCGCCCAGCACCCAGGCCGCCTTGCCGTTCTCCCGTTCGGCGGTGGTGAAGAGCCTGCCCCGGAGGGCCGTGGCGAGCGCCATCGCCAGCGGCGGGACCATACCGGCCGCCATCACCGCGGCCATGACCTTGAGGCTCCCGCTGTTGGCGTCGGCGAGCCCGCCGACGGCGAAGGTGTACGCGACCTTGTTGAGCGGTCCGCCGAGGTCGAAGCACATCATCAGGCCGAGGACGGCTCCCAGGATGATGGCGTTGGAGCCGGAGAGGTCGCCGAGCCACCCGGTCAGTCCCCGCTGGAGCGCGGCAACGGGCTCACCGATCACCACGAACATGAGGAAGCCGACGGCCGCGGACCCGAGCAGGGGGATCACCAGCACGGGCATGATCCCGCGCAGGGCCGCGGGAATCCGGGCCCGCTGGATGCCGCGGACCACCGTGCCCGCGAGCAGACCGGCGACCAGACCGCCGAGGAAGCCGGCCTCGACGGTGACCGCGACGGCTCCGCCGACGAAACCGGGGACGAGCCCCGGCCGGTCGGCCATGCCGTAGGCGATGTACCCGGCCAGCACCGGCACGAGGAAGCCGAAGGCGGCACTGCCGATCTGGAGGAGCAGGGCGGCCCAGCTCGCCACCTCCGTCCAGACGAAGTGCTCGGTGACCGGCTTCGCCTCAGTGATGTCGTAGCCACCGAGCGCGAAGGAGAGGGCGATGAGGAGTCCGCCGGCGGCGACGAACGGCACCATGTAGCTGACACCGCTCATCAGGTAGCGGCGCAGTTGCGAGCCGAATCCCTCCTCCCGGCCTTCGCCGGTGGTGTCTGCGGGCACCGCCGTCCCCGGCCCGGCGGGGGCCGTGATCTCGCCGCGCCGGGCCTTGGCCCGGGCCTCGGCGATGAGTTGGGCGGGGCGGTTGATGGCGGCCTTCACGCCGGTGTCGACGGTCGGCTTCCCCGCGAAGCGGGCTTTTTCCCGGACCTCCACGTCGTGCGCGAAGATCACGGCGTCGGCGGCGGCGATCACCGCCGGGTCCAGTCTGCGGAACCCGGCGGAGCCCTGCGTCTCCGTCACCAGTTCCACCCCGGCTTCTCTGCCGGCCTGTTCGAGCGACTCTGCCGCCATATAGGTGTGCGCGATGCCGGTCGGGCAGGAGGTGACGGCGACGATACGGAAGGGCCGGGCGGCCGGTGCGGCCTCCGTGTCCGTGCGAGTGGCGTCCTTCTCGGCATCCGTGTCCGGGGTGGTGACCGCCGCCGCGGGACCGGACGGCTCCGGCCCTGCCGCGGCCGGGCCTGCTGCGGCCGGTTCGGTGTCGGACGGTTCGGCGTCGGCAGCGGTGGCGGCGTCCGGGGTCGGCTGGTCACCGCGGATGAGGGCCGCGGCCCCGGCCGGGTCCGCCGCCGTGCGGAGAGCGCCCGTGAAGGAGTCGTCCATGAGGCGCCGGGCCAGCGTGGAGAGGATCGACAGATGGTCGGCGTCGCCGCCGGCCGGGGCGGCGATGAGGAAGATGAGGTCGGCGGGCCCGTCGGCCGCGCCGAAGTCGACACCGGTCTCGCTGCGCCCGAAGGCCAGGGTGGGCTCGGTGACATGGGCGCTGCGGCAGTGGGGTATGCCGATGCCGCCTTCCAGGCCGGTCGGCATCTGTTCCTCGCGGGCGGCGACATCGGCGAGAAAGCCGTCGAGGTCGGTGACGCGTCCGGCAGCGGCCATCCGCTCGGCGAGGGCCCGGGCGGCCGCGGCCCTGTTGCCGGCGGGCAGTTGGAGGTCAACCAGACCTTCGGTGATCAACTCACTCATCTCGCGCTCCATTGCTCACACACCGCCGGGAGGCGGCTCGGGGACGTGGGGGGTGGTTCACGGGTGCACCGGCTCCGTCAGCGGACGGCCGAGGGGCGGATCCCCGGTCGTCCTGACCGCGGAGGGGTCCAGGTCGGCGGGGGACGGCATGACACTGCCGGGCAGCCCGACGGCGGCGGCGCCGTGGGCGAGTGCCGCGGCGAGAGCCGCGGGTCCCTCACCGCCCGCGCCGAGGAAGCCGGCCAGGGAGGCGTCACCGGCCCCCACGTTGCTGCGGACGGTGGTGACCCGGGCGCTGCCGTAGCGCGCTCCGGAGCCGTCCACCAGCAGTTGCCCGTCCGCGCCCAGGCTGGCGAGGACGGCGCGGGCGCCCCGGTCGCGCAGTTCCCGTGCCGCCTCCACCGCGTCGCCGACGCTCAGGAGAGGGCGTCCCACGGCCTCGGCCAGTTCCGCGGCATTCGGTTTGACGACATCGGGCCGGGCACCGAGCGCGGCGGTGAGGGCGGGTCCGGAGGTGTCCAGGGCGATCCGGGTGCCCGCCCGGTGCGCGCGGTCGACCAGTTCGGCGTACCACGACAGCGGAAGCCCACGGGGCAGGCTGCCGCAGCAGGCGATCCACGAGGCGCCGGCGGCATACTCACGGACCTTCTCCAGCAGCGCTTCCGCCTCCACGGCGGAGAGTTCCGGACCGGCGGCATTGATCTTGGTGAGGGTGGAGTCGGACTCCACGACGGAGATGTTCGACCGGGTCGGGCCGAGGACGGGCACCCCGGCCACCGGAATGCCCTCGTTCCGCAGCAGGTCCGCGACCACGGCGCCGGCCGGCCCGCCGAGCGGCATGACGGCTACCGTGCGGCCTCCTGCGGCGGCGATGGCGCGGGAGACGTTGACGCCCTTGCCGCCCGGGTCCATCCGGTCGGCGGTGGCGCGCAGCACCGCGCCGCGGACCAGGGTGGGCACCTCATAGGTCCGGTCCAGGCTGGGGTTGGGGGTGATGGTGAGGATCATGCGCGGCCTGCCTGGGCGAGGAGCCGCCGTGCGCGGGCGCGTCCCGGGGCGTCCGCGAGGGGGAGCCGACCTGTGGTGACGGTGCCACCGGAAGCGTCCGGGCGGCGGCCGGTGCCGTGGCCGAGGAGGACAGCAGGACCGGCAGGCCGGCCGGCGCCGGGAGGCGGGGAGGCCCCGGGAGGTGGTGCGGCGCAGGGGCCGTGGAGTGAAAAGCCGGTGCGGGTACGGCGGTTGAGCGGCTTCTTGCCGCTCCGGCTGCCGGTGGTCGCGGGGTTCATATCGGGGTTCATATGCGGATCACCTCCGTGCCGCGCCGCTCGATGGCGAGCGCGGTCTCGGGGTCCAGTCCGGTGTCGGTGACGAGCAGATCCGCGTCGGAGAGGTCCCCGAAGCGGGCGAAGTGTTCCTGGCCGCACTTCCCGGAGTCGGCCAGGAGCACCACGCGCCGGGCAGCCGCGATCGCCGCCCGTTTGACCGCCGCTTCGGCGAGGTCGGGGGTGGTCAGGCCGCCCTCGGGGGAGAACCCGTTGGTGGCGAGGAAGAGCACGTCCGCCGTCAACTCCCCGTAGGCGCGCAGGGCCCAGGCGTCGACCGCGGCGCGCGTGCGGTGCCGTACCCGGCCGCCGACGAGGTGGAGGGCGATGCCGGGGTGGTCGGCGAGCCGGGTGGCGACCGGCAGCGCGTGGGTGACGACGGTGAGCGGGGACTCCGGGGGGATGGCCGCGGCGAGGCGGGCGGTGGTCGTTCCGGCGTCGATGATGACGCTGCCCTCGGCGGGCAGTTCGGCGAGGGCGGCCCGCACGATGCGGTCCTTCTCGGCGGCCGCCACGGTGTCGCGCTCGGCGAGGCCCGGCTCGAAGTCGAGCCGTCCCGCCGGGATGGCCCCGCCGTGCACCCGGCGCAGCAGCCCCGCCCGGTCGAGCGACTTCAGGTCGCGGCGGACGGTCTCCGCGGTGACGTCGAACTCCTCGGCGAGGGAGAGCACGTCGACCCGTCCGTTCTCGCGGGCGAGCCGCAGGATCTCCTGCTGGCGCTCCGGTGCGTACATGATGGTTGACGTCCGTTCGCTGCCCGATCGTGTGGTTTCACCGGCAGGCTACGACTGGAACGGGAAGAAGTAAACATGTTCGGGCACACTCGGGCAGGAACGGATATCGGGGAGGGCGCGCGAGCGGCGCCCCCGTGGAGCCGTCCCGGTGTCCGGGGAGGCGGCCGGGAAGACGCCCGGGCGGAAGGAACCGTGGCGGCACGGCCTCCCGGAGGACATCCGGCGGGGCCCACCGGTGGCGCGGCACGCGCAGAGCCCCGGTCGCCTGGTGGCGCCGGGGCTCTGCGCGGTGGGGCGGCGGAGCGGGCCGTTCCCGCCGCCGGCAGGCGGCGGTCAGGCCGCCGCGTCGAAGCCCGTGTCGCGGGCCATCTTCTTGAGTTCCAGCAGGGCGTGCTTCTCGATCTGCCGGATCCGCTCACGGGTGAGGCCGTGCTGCTTGCCGACCTCGGTGAGCGTGCGCTCCTTGCCGTCGTCGATGCCGTACCGCATCTTGATGATCGACGCGGTGCGGTCGTCGAGCTTGCCGATCAGGTCGTCCAGCTCCTCACGGCGGAGCATGATCATCACGGACTGCTCGGGCGAGGCCGCGGAGGTGTCCTCCAGCAGGTCGCCGAACTGGGTCTCGCCCTCGTCGTCCACGGACATGTTGAGGCTGACCGGGTCGCGGGCCCAGTCGAGCACATCGGTGATCCGCTCGGCCTTGGAGCCCAGCTCCTTGGCGATCTCGGCGTGGTCCGGCTCGCGGCCGTGCTCGCGGTTGAACTCCCGCTGCACGCGCCGGATACGGCCGAGCTCCTCGACCAGGTGGACCGGCAGCCGGATGGTCCGGGACTGGTCCGCGATGGAACGGGTGATGGCCTGCCGGATCCACCACGTGGCATACGTGGAGAACTTGAAGCCCTTGGTGTAGTCGAACTTCTCGACCGCGCGGACCAGGCCGGCGTTGCCCTCCTGGATGAGGTCGAGCAGAGGGAGCCCGCTGCGCGGGTAGCGGCGCGCCACGGCGACGACGAGCCGGAGGTTGGAGCGGATGAAGACGTCCTTGGCGCGCTCGCCCTGAGCGGCGATCGCCTTCAGCTCTTCGCGGCTCGCCCCGGCGGCGTTGACCTCGGGCCGGGCGGTCCCGCCGTCCGCGCCGGCGTCTCCGTCGAGGATCCGCTGGGCGTACACGCCCGCCTCGATGGCCTGGGACAGCTCGACCTCCTTGGCGGCGTCGAGCAGCGGTGTGCGCGCGATCTCGTCGAGGTACATGCCGACCAGGTCGCGATCGGCGATCTCGCCTACGGCGCGAACACTGTTGGCCCGGTCATCCACACCGGAGGCGGCGGGCTGACGACGGGCGACGGCACGGGTTGCCATGCGTGCTCCCTTACGATGAGTAGGTCGCGGTCTGTGGCGGACGTACACCCAACCGGGTGCCCGTTCCGATGGAAACAACGACTGCAATCCGGACAGAATTCCCATGCCGACCACCGTTTTTCCCGATCATGCAGTACCCTGTCCGGCCACAGATGGGGGAGCAATGGCGAGCCGGCGTACAGAAGTGCTGGTCAGACCGGGTGGGGAGCGGGACCTCCACGAGCTGACGGACCTCTACAACCACTACGTCCGTGAGACGCCCATCACGTTCGACACCGAGCCCTTCACGGCCGAACAGCGCCGCCCCTGGCTGCTCTCCCACCCTGAGGACGGCCCGCACCGTCTTTTGGTTGCCGTGGAGGACTCGTCCGGGGACGGCGGGGGCCGCATTCTCGGCTATGCCACCAGCAGCCCCTTCCGCCCCAAAGCGGCCTACGCCACCTCGGCCGAGGTGACCGTCTACTGCGCCCCGGACGCCGGCGGCCGGGGCGTCGGCACCCGTCTCTACACGGAGCTCTTCCGCATCCTGGAGACCCAGGACCTCCGCCGCGCCTACGCGGGGGTGACGCTGCCCAACGCCGCCTCGGTGCGGCTGCACGAGCGCTTCGGCTTCGGCAGGGTCGGCACGTTCCACGAGGCGGGCCGGAAGTTCGGCCGGTACTGGGACGTCGCCTGGTTCGAGCGGCGGCTCGGGTCCGTCGGGTCCGGAGGAACCGAGTAGGGCTCCGCCGGCACCGGCCCACGGGCCCCGGCGGCTCCCCCGGCACGGCCCCCCGGCTCAGCCGCCGAACTGCACCGAGCGCTTCGCCAGCCCCATCCAGAAGCCGTCGATCACGCTGCGTCCGCTGCCGAGGTCTCCGGCGGCGTCGGCCGCCCCGAGGGTGACGAAGAGCGGTGCGAAGTGCTCCGTGCGCGGGTGGGCGAGTTCACCGGCCGGGGAGGAGTGCCGGAAGTCGAGCAGTGCGTCGACGTCACCGCCGTCCAGCGCGCGCCGCCCCCAGTCGTCGAACTCGGCCGACCAGCCCGGCACCCCGCCGCCCGGGTGGCGCAGCGCCGCCAAGTTGTGGGTGAAGAAGCCACTGCCGACGATCAGCACGCCCTCGTCGCGCAGGGGTGCGAGCTTGCGGCCGATCCGCAGCAGCTGCTCCGGGTCGAGGGTGGGGAGGGAGATCTGGAGGACGGGTATGCCGGCGTCCGGGTACATCTCGGCGAGCGGCACATAGGCCCCGTGGTCGAGCCCGCGGTCGGGGACGTCCTGGACCGGGGTGCCGGCGGTGCGCAGGGTCTTGCGGACGCGTTCGGCCAGCCCGGGGGCGCCGGGGGCGGCGTAGCGGACCCGGTAGTAGTGCTCGGGGAAACCCCAGAAGTCGTACACGAGGGGCACGGTCTCCGTGGCGCCCAGGGCGAGCGGGGCCTCCTCCCAGTGGGCGGAGACCATCAGGATCGCGCGGGGTCGCGGCAGCCCGGCGGCCCAGGCGGCGAGTTCGCCGGGCCAGACGGGGTCGTCGGCCAGCGGCGGCGCGCCGTGGCTGAGGTAGAGGGCGGGCATGCGCTCGCCGGAGGCGGAGGCGGTGGCGGTGGCGGTGGCGGACATGGCGGCTCCCGGGCTGGCGCGGCTTGCGCTGCTGGCGCGTGCGATCGGTGACGGCTGGCGGGACGGGCAGCCGGTCGGTCGGCCGGCTCACCGGACCACATATTTGATAGTTCAAGCTCTGGTCTCACCGTACGCCCGTTTCATTTAACCTTCAAGCTTCTGTACGGTGGGGGCATGACGACGCCCCCCGGCGGCGAGCCCCGCTGGCTCAGCGACGAAGAACAGTGCACGTGGCAGGCATATCTGCACGCCACCGCTCTGCTGGACGATCACCTCGACCGCCAGTTGCAGCGCGACGCGGGGATGCCGCACGTCTACTACGGCCTGCTGGTCCAGCTCTCCGGGGCACCGGAGCGCCGGATGCGGATGACCGAACTGGCCCGCAACTCCAAGATCACTCGCTCCCGGCTGTCCCACGCCATAGCGCGTCTGGAGAACAACGGGTGGGTACGCCGGGAGAGCTGCCCGTCCGACAAGCGGGGCCAGTTCGCCGTCCTCACGGAACAGGGGAAGGCCGTACTGGAGCGCGCGGCACCGGGCCATGTGGCGGCCGTACGGGCCGCGCTGTTCGACCGCCTGAGCCCGCAGCAGGTCGAACAGTTCGGTGAGATCTGCCGGCTGGTCGCCGAAGGGCTCCAGCCCGACAGCGCGGACGCCGACCTCCCCTGGCTCCGCTGAGGGTCGAGCCCGGCTCCGCCGAGGGTTGGGGCCAAGGGCCCTCTCCACAGTTGCGGCGACGGGAACGGTCCGGCACGGCGGCTGAAGCGGTCCGGCACGGAAAGTCACAGCCGGCAAAGAACAGCACGGCACAGCAAGAAGGACCTCGCTCCCCCCGGAGCGAGGTCCTTCCCGGCAGGCGGGTCAGCGGGTCAGCGGGTCAGTGCGCGAACACGGGGACCGTGAGCTCGTCGCCCTTCTCCCCCTCGCCGCCCTGGCCCTCCGGCTCGTCCCGGTCCGGGCGGGTGACCGCCACCGCGCCCTGCCGCTGGGCGTTGACCAGCGTGAACGCGACCACGGCCGCCAGCACCAGGATGGCCACCGCCCACCAGATCGCCGTCGTGAAGCCGTGCACCATCGCCTGGAGCCGCAGCGCTTCCACCGCCCCCGCGGCGGATCCGGCACCCGCCGCGTGCGAGGTGACGTACGCCGTGGTGGCGCTGGCCGCGACGGTGTTCAGCAGCGCGGTGCCGATCGCGCCGCCGACCTGCTGCGAGGTGTTGACCATGGCGGAGGCGACACCCGAGTCCTGCGGCTGCACTCCGTAGGTGGAGAGGCTCATGGCCGGCATGAAGGCCGTGCCCATACCGAGGCCCATCAGCACCAGCCCGGGCAGGATCACGGTCGCGTACGGGGTTCCGACGTCGATCCGGGTCAGGATCAGCAGGCCGAGCGCGGCGACCAGGAAGCCCGGAGCCATCAGCAGCCGTGGCCGGACCCGGTTCATCAGCCGGGCGCCGATCTGGGTGGAACCGGTGATCATGCCCGCGACCATCGGCAGGAACGCCAGACCGGTGGTGACGGGGCTGTAGGCCTTCACGACCTGGAGGTAGTAGGTCAGGAAGAGGAACAGCCCGAACATCCCGATGATCGCCAGTCCCAGCGACAGATAGACGCCGCCCCGGTTCCGTTCCGTCACCACGCGCAGCGGAAGCAGCGGGTTGCGCACCCGGGACTCCACGATGGCGAAGGCCAGAAGGAGCAGGCCCGCCGCGGTGAGCAGGCCGACCGTCGGTCCGGCGCGCCAGCCGTCGGCCTCGGCACGGGTGAATCCGTAGACGAGCGCGACCAGGCCGGAGGTCGCCAGAAAGACGCCGGGCATGTCCAGCCGGGACGGGTTGCGGCCCTCGGCCGGCTCCTTGATGACGAAGAGCGCGCCCGCGGCGGCGATGACGGCGAACGGAATGTTGACGTAGAAGGTCCAGCGCCAGTCCAGGTACTCGGTGAGCAGTCCGCCGAGGATCAGGCCGATGGCGCCGCCACCGCCCGCGATGGCGCCGTAGATGCCGAACGCCTTGGCCCGCTCCCGGGCCTCGGTGAACGTCACCGCCAGCAGCGAGAGCGCGGCCGGCGCGAGCAGCGCGCCGAAGACGCCCTGGAGGGCGCGGGCGCCGAGCATCATGGCCGTGTTGACGGCGGCGCCCCCGAGCGCCGAGGCCACCGCGAAGCCGATGAGGCCGATGACGAAGGTGCGGCGGCGGCCCCAGAGGTCGGCGACCCGGCCGCCGAAGAGCAGCAACCCGCCGAACGCCAGGGCGTAGGCGGTGATGACCCACTGCCGGTTGCCGTCGGATATGCCCAGGTCGGCCTGGGCCGAGGGCAGGGCGATGTTCACGATGGTCGCGTCGAGCACCACCATGAGCTGGGCGAGCGCGATGAAGACCAGCGCTTTCCAGCGCAGCGGATCAGGTGCCTGCCGCTGTTCGGTGTCGGGCATGACGGGGTCCCCCTGTCGGTACGGAGTTCTGAGTAACGCGATGACGAAAAGACGGTGCGTGCAGTGACGATGTGACGAAGCGCCCGGAAGGGAACTCCTGCTGGCAGGACCGGTGGGGGGAGGCCGGGCACGCTCCGGGGCCGTCGGGCACTCCCGGGGGAGGGCACGCTTTCGGGCGTGGACGGCCGCGGGCCCGGCGCCGGGTGGGGCCGGCGGGGTCCTTGGGGCGCGGAATCCCGGATCCGTCGGATCCCGCGGGTCTTCTGTGGGCTGTGGTGTGGTCCGGTCCGGCCGGTGGGGCGCGGTGGGGTGGACGGTCTGGTGGTCGGTGGTCGGTGGAGATCGGTGGGTATCGGCGGTTCGGTGGGTATCGGCGGCCTGTCGGCCGGACCCTGGCGATCGCACGGTCCGTGGTGCCGGGCCCCGGTGGCTCTTGTGCTCCGGGCCGGTTGCCGGTCCTGTCCCGGTCTCGGCGGGCCGGGGCGTCAGGGTCTCTGCCGGAGGTCCTCCAAGGTGGCGGCGGATCCGGGAAGCCGGGAACGGGCCGGGGCCCGGAGCCCGTCCAGGAAGAGCTGCAGGTGCCGGTGGACGAAGCTGTCGAAGTCCAGGCACCCGCTGGAGGGCAGCGGACGGGTGAGCTGGGTGAGGACCACCATGAGATCGCCGATCTCGACGTCGGCCCGCAGCCGACCGCAGCTCTTGGCGCTCTTCACCAGCGCTTCGACCGCCCGCTCCAACCGCTCGCGCGCCGCGGCCAGTTCCCCGTCCTCCTGAGCGACCCCCGCGAGCAGCGGGCACAGGGCACCGACCCGCTCGGCGACGGCCGCGTGGACAAAGCGGCTCAGCGCTTCGAAGCCGTCGGCCTCCTCCGCGAGCGCCGCCGCCGCCTCGTCGGCGACACGGTCGGTGACGTAGAGGGTGACGCGGCGGACGAGCTCGACCCGGTCGGTGAAGTGCCGGTAGAGCGTCGCATTGCCGACGCCGGCGCGGCGGGCGACCTCGTCGAGCGGGATGTCCGGTCCGTGCTCGACGAACATCTCCCGGGCCGCCGCGACGATCCGTTCCCTGTTGCGCAGGGCGTCGGCGCGCAGCCGTGGTTCGGGCTTGCACACCGGTGGGGTGGCGAGGGGGTTCACGACGGCGCTCCTTCCGGTCTTCCCGCTCTTCTCGGTTCCCGGGTTCCCGGTCCCCCGTCTTGGGTTCTCGGTTTCCGAGTTCTCGGTCCCGTGTTCGGTGTTCACGGCTCTCAGCCTTCCCGGGGGATCCGCTGAATTGCCGGACCGTGAACCGGGGAAGTCCTCCCCGGTTCACCGAACATCTGCCAGAACGGGGAATGGGTCCCCGGTTATTTCGCAGCCCGCTGTGATGCCCGTCACTCGTCCGGGGCGGGCACCGGCCGGGAAACACCCCCGGCCGCCCCGGCCCCCGATCGGAGCACCGTTTCCCCACGTTCGGCCGCTCATCGCGTGCGCCCGTACAGGCATTCGGCGCACGGTGATCACACCAGCGAGCGGCCGGGGCGCAGGACGGCCGCCCCGATCACGAAGGCGGCCGTATGCAGCAGGACGTCCCCCGGCCGGGCCCCACCGGCGGTAACCGCCCGGCCGACGGCACCCGCCCGGGCCGCGGCACCGGCCACCGCACGGGCCCCGTGCGCGCGGCGGGCGCGCACCCCTTGGGTGGCCGGGCCTCCCCGTCTCCTGCCCGGCCGTACTCCCCCTCCCGGCCCCGGCCCCGGCTCCATCCCCGGACCCGGCTGACGACGGCCGCGCTCGCCCTCACCTCCGTATCCATATCCATGGCGGCAGCGCCGGCCGCCGTCCCCGTCACCCACCCCGGCCCGGGCGCGCCCTCCCTCGCACAGACCGGCTCCACCTGCGTCCCGGGCCACGCCGAGGGCATACAGATGTCCGAGGGGATCCCCACCCCGCCGGGGCATGCCCCCAGCACCGGCACGCTCCGCGCCCTCACCCTGATGATCGACTTCCCGGACGTCCGCGGGGAGGGCAGCGCCCGCGAACGCTTCGCCGAGTTCTTTCCGGCGACCGCCGACTGGTACGCGGCCAGTTCCTACGGCGCCCTCGACTACCGCGCCGAGACCCCCGTCAAGGGCTGGCTGCGGATGCCGCGCCCGTTCTCCTCGTACGGCATCGAACGCGGTGCCGGTTACGAGCCGGGCTACCGGAGGCTCATCGAGGATCTCGCGCGGACCGCCGACGACCGGATCGACTTCGGCCGCTACGACCTGATCAACGTACTGGTCACCCCCAACGCCGGGCCGCCCGCCGCGGAGACCGTGCTGTCCGTCAGCTTCACCGGGATCGCCGACGCCCCCGAGGCCGACGGCGTCCCCCTGAACCGCATCTCGTTCATCTACAGCCGCCAGAACGACGGTTCACCGGGGGCAGCGGCCAACGCGTACCGGGTACTGCCGCACGAGAACGCCCACTCCCTGGGCCTGCCCGACCTCTACACCGACGACGGCGGCGGCAACAAGGCCGGCCACTGGGATCTGATGTCGGAGGACTGGGGGCCGGGGAACGACTTCCTCGGCTGGCACAAACGCAAGCTCGGCTGGCTGGACGACGACCGGCACGTCGAGTGCGCCAACGGCAGCGGGCGCAGCCGGCACACGATCCGCCCGCTCGGGAAGCGGGACGCCGGGGGGAACGGCGGCGGCAACGGCGGGACGGACGGGTACGAGCAGGCCGTGGCGGACGAGGAGGGCGGAGGTCACGAGGACGCCGGGGGCTACGGGGCGGACGGGGCCGGCAGGGCCGGCGGGGCCGGCAGGGCGGAGGCCGGGACCGGGCACCCCCGACCGGGAGACCCGGCGGCCGGGCGGGCCGCGGACACCTCGGACCGGAACGCTTCAGCCGCCGCTGCCTCCCCATCCCGCAGCCACCGGGCTCGACCAACCCGGCAGACCCGGCAGACCAAACTGGTGTACGTACCGGTCACCGACAGCACGGGCTACGCCATCGAGGTCCGTACCCGTTCCGGCAACGACGAGGCGGTGTGCAAGCCCGGGGTGCTGGTCTACTGGGTCGACACCCGGGTGGAGACCGGCCGGGGCCCCGTGGAGGTGCGGGACAGCACACCGGCCAGCGGCGGCTGCGCCCGGCTGCCCAATGTCGCCGCGGAGTTGACCGACGCGCCCTTCGGCGTCGGCGAGCGCTACCGGGACGCGCGGACGGGCGTCGCGGTCGAGGTCACCGGCCGGGAGCCGGACGGCACCCACCGGATCACCGTGACGAGGCCCTGACCCTCCCCGCCGCACCAACCGGCGCCCGCACCCGTCCGGGCCGCTCTGCCGGGCACCCGCACCTGCCCGGTCCGCACCTGCCGGCCCGCACCCGCACGGGCAGGGCCGACGCGCTACCCGGCGGCGGTCTCACCCGTTGCACCCGCCCCTCCCCGAGAACCCCCAGCATCCCCAGCACCCCGCGCACCCTCCACCCGTACGCCCAGCGGTTCGGCCAGGCCGATGACGATCTCGTCCAGCCGGTGGATGTGCCGGGCCACCCGCGAACCGACCGGTGAGCGGGAGGGATGGTCGATGACCGCGATGGTGAGGGTGTCGGACCCCGGCAGCAGCGCCTCGTCCCGCTGCTCCTCGGGCTCCTCCAGGCTCCGGGTGAGGGTCCGCAGATTGCGCGTGAGCCGCCCGGCCGCGGCGGCGACGCGAGGGTCGGGGGTGATGCGGCTGTCACCGGTCAACTGTTCGGCGACGGCGGCCAGTCCGCGCGCGTGGTACGCGGCGCTGTCCAGCAGCGCGACGACATAGCGGGCGGTCTGGCTCCGCGAGCGCAGCGGGCTCACGGGGTGGGTCAGCGGCTGCACGGCGGACCGCAGACCGTCCAGGGCGTCGTCGAGTTCCCGGGCGGCCTCCAGCAGATCGACGGGATGGGCGGACGGGGTGGACGGGAGGGGCGGGACGGACGCAGGCGCAGGCGCGCCGGAGCCCTCCCCCGCACCAGGCACCGCCGGGGCAACAGTGTCGCCCCGGGCGCCCGGCGGTGCGCCGCCGGACACCCCCGGCCGCTCGCCGCTGAGCCGCCGTACCGCCTCCTGCGTCACATCGCTCAACCGTTCCAGCACCGTGCGGAGGAGTTCGTCGGTGTGTTCGGCGGTCCGGATGGGCAGCACGAGCAGCGCGGCCGTGAGTCCGCAGACGACGCCGATCGCGGTCTCCTCGACGCGCAGCACGAAGATGTCCCGGCTGTAGGTGTTGAGGAGGGTGAAGAGCAGGCCGAGCATCGCCGTCATGAAGAACGACGTCAGGGTGTGCGAGACGGGCGCGAAGTAGAAGGCGGCGAACACGCAGAAGAGGATGAGCGCGAAGGACACACCGGTGTGGCCGGCCACGAGCCCGGTGAGCCCGGCGCCCGCCACCACGCCGACGGCCGTACCGGCCAGCCGCCGGTAGCCCTTGACGAGGATCTCGCCCGTGGAGGCGGTGCCGAGGAAGACCACCCAGCAGGTGAGCACGGCCCAGTACCAGCGCTGCGGCGACAGCAGCTCGCCGCCGACAATGGCCATCGCCGAGCCGACGGTGACCTGGAAGGCCGTACGGGTGCTCGGCCGCCGCAGACCGCCCGGTTCCGCGGTCCCCTCGTCCGCCGGCGTCTTCTCCGCGTCCGGGCGGCCCCGCAGGCTGCTCTCCGCCCGCAGACTGCTGTCCGCCCGCGGGCCCCTCTCCGCCCGCAGACCGCTCTCGGCCCGCCGGGACAGCTCCTCGGTCTCCAGCTCCTCGCGGTACTGGCGGGTGCGGGGGCTGTCGTTCTCGTCGTCGCCGTCCGCCGCGCCCAGGGCGACCCGCAGGCCCAGCACGCTGAACGCCAGCTCCCCCATGGCGCGCAGCGCTTCCTGGTCGCCCGCGGGGAGTCCGGTGAGGTTCTCGTTCTCGCGGTAGCCGAGCAGCCGGTCCCGTACGTGGGCGAGGCCGACGGGGGTGCGCTTCTGCAGCCAGTCCCGGCCGACGGCCTCGTACAGCTCGCGCAGCCGGACGGTCACCAGTGGGTTGTGCGGCGGGCGTTCGCCGTCCAGCAGGACAGCGGCCAGCCGCTCGGCGGTGACCTCCATGCCCGCGATGCGGCGCTGTACGGCCTCCGCCGTGGAGGCGTCGGGGGTGCTGTCCTCCAGCCGGTCCTGGATCATCAGCGCGCCCTCGTGCAGGCGTACGATCCGCTGCCGCAGCCGTCGCTCGGCGCGCTCCCGTCCGGTGCCGTCGGGCCCTCCCCCGGCCGGCGCGGCCGGAGCCGCCGGCTTCCCGGACACCGCCGAGCCCCCGGCAACCGCCGGTCCGTTCGACTCCCCGGCCGGCCCGTCCCGCTCCGCCGCCTCGGCCAGTGCGGCCATGGCGGCCATGGCGGCCATGGCGCCGACGGCCTGCCGCAGCCGGGTGCGGAAGGAACCCATCAGCAGATCGAGTGTCTGTTCGGGCGTCACGCGCAGCAGCCCGAACCGTACGAGCGCTCCGCAGCCGAAGGCCACCAGCAGCGCGAGCCCCACCTGAGCCAGCCGTGCCGTCTCCACCTGCACGAACTGGGCGATGAAGAACATCTGGAAGGCGATCATCCCGAGCGCCTTGCCCCGCAGCCCGAACCGCCGTACGTACACGGCGCCGAAGATGACCAGGACGAAGACGGTGTCGGCGGCGATGCGGTGCGGTGCCAGCGCCGTACCGGCGGCGACCGTCGCGCCCGCGACCGGCAGCCCGAGCGCGAGCGTCACGGCCTGGTCCCGGAGGCGGGTCTCACTGACCGCGAAGGTCGAGATCAGCGCCGCCATGGCACCGGTGACCTGGATCCGCAGGGGAACGCCCAGCAGCGCCAGCACGGCCAGGGTCAGTCCGACCGACAGCACGGTGCGCAGGGCAGCCGTGAGCCGCAGCAGCCCGGGGTCGGAGGCCGGCAGGGGCAGCCGTACGCGCCGCGACAGCGCGCGGCGCGCGTCCCGGCGGGGTCCGGGCCCGCCGGCATCAGCAGCTGAGGAGATCATGTCGCCCGCTTCCCTACCCGGGGCGGCCGCTCCCATGTCCCCCGCCACCTGCCCGTTCCCCGCGTTCGTGGCGGCTCTGTGCGGTCGGGTGCGAAGGTGCCGGGGCACGGCTTCGTACCCGCGGGGTCCCGAACAGCCGTCCGGCGTCCGGCGGCTCCCGAAGCGGGTACCACCCGGCCCTGTCGCGCACCGGCCGGCCGGAGGAGGCTGAGGGTGACGCCCGGCCGCACCACGGCTCTTCCGCGCACCGGCCGGACCCGGCACCGCCCGGCTGGTTTTCCCCGGCACGACCCGGACACTCGGAAACCCGGCAACGGAGAGGAGGGCGACCGCCGTGCCCAGCATCGCCCAACGCGTCGCCGGTCTGTTCCAGGTGAAGGCGAACCGGGCCCTGGACCGGGCCGAGGACCCCCGCGAGACCCTCGACTACTCCTACCAGCAGCAACTCGAACTCCTGCAGAAGGTCCGGCGCGGCCTGGCCGATGTGGCGGCCGCACGCAAGCGCGTGGAGCAGCAGGCGGACCGGTTGCGGCAGTCGGCCGAAACCCTGCGGGACCAGGCGGGACAGGCACTCGCCGCCGGCCGCGAGGACCTGGCGCGCGAAGCCCTCGACCGGCGCACGGCCGCCGGCTCGCGCCTCACGGAGCTGCGGGAGGAGCACGCGTCGCTCCAGGCCCAGGAGGAGAAGCTCACCCTGGCCGCGCAGCGCCTCCAGGCGAAGACCGACACCTTCCGCACGAGCAAGGAGACCATCAAGGCCCGCTACACGGCGGCGGAGGCCCAGAGCCGCGTCACCGAGGCGGTCACCGGCATCGGTGAGGAGATGGGCGATGTCGGCCTGGCCGTGGAGCGCGCCCGGGACAGGACCGAGCAGTTGCAGGCGCGTTCCGCCGCCCTGGACGAGCTGATGGCCACCGGGGCGCTGGAGGACGCCACGCTCCCGGCCGGCCGCGACGATCTCCGGGCCGAACTCGACGCCGTGACGGCGGAGGGGGACGTGGAGACCGAGCTGGCGCGGATGAAGACGGAGATCGCGTCGTCCGGAGGCCCGGCGGCGGTCGAAAGCGGCTCCGCGGAGGACCGGCAGAACCAGGACCGGGAGGGCCAGGGCCGGGAGGACCAGGACCGGGAGGACCGGGAGGACCGGCACGCCCGGCAGGCCCGGGACGCCACGGCAGCCCGGGAGAGCCGCCGTCCGCCGGACCAGGAGGCGACATGATGATCACCCGCATTCTCGGCGAGGGCCAGTACGAGATCGACGAGAAGCACCTCGACCGCCTCAACAAACTCGACTCCGCGCTGCAGTCGGCGGCGCGGGCGGACGACGCGGCAGCGTTCACCGCGGCCCTGTCGGCCCTGGTGGGGGCGGTGCGCACCCTCGGCACCCGGCTACCGGACGAGATGATCACCGTCTCGGACCTGGTCCTGCCCGACGAGGACACGAGCCTGTCCCAGGTGCGGGATCTGCTCACCGACGAGGGCCTGATCCCGGGGTGATGGCGATGCGCAGCCGTTTCGAGCCCGACCGCGGGCTGACCACCCGTATGGCGCTCACGATGTTCCTGCTCGGGCTGGTGTACGTGGCGTTCGTCGCCGCGCTGATCGTGCTGCTCGAATCCCTGGTCCTGGTGATCGTCATCGCCGCGGGGCTGCTGGGGGCGCAGTACTGGTTCTCCGACCGGATCGCCCTCTATGCCATGCGCGGCCATCTCGTCACCCCGGAACAGCAGCCCCAGCTGCACGGGGTGGTGGACCGGCTGTGCGCCACCGCCGACATGCCCAAACCCCGGGTCGCCGTCTCCGACATGGACCTGCCCAACGCCTTCGCCACCGGCCGGAACGCGGACCACGCCGTCATCTGCGTCACCACCGGGCTGCTGAGACGGCTGGAGACCGAGGAACTCGAAGGCGTCCTCGCGCACGAGCTGTCCCATGTGGCGCACCGGGACGTGGCGGTGATCACCATCGCCTCCTTCCTGGGCGTACTGGCCGGGCTCGTCGTCCGCTTCGCCTTCTACTCGCAGCTGTTCGGCGGCCGGCGCGACCAGAACACGGCGGCGGTGCTGGCGATGGTGATGGCGGTCTCCGCGCTCGTCTACGCCCTCAGCTTCCTGCTCATCCGGGCCCTCTCCCGCTACCGCGAACTCGCCGCCGACCGGGCCGCGGCCATGCTCACCGGCAAGCCGTCGGCCCTGGCCTCGGCGCTGACGAAGGTCAGCGGCGACGTGGCCCGGATCCCCACCCGGGACCTGCGCACCGCCCAGGCGTTCAACGCGTTCTTCTTCACCCCCGCCATCCGCCCGGGCACGGCGGTGGCGAACATGTTCTCCACCCACCCCACCCTGCAACGCCGCCTGGAGGCACTCGAGGAGATCGCCGCACAACTGGGCGGCGGCGGGCAGCGGTGAGAACGAGGAGGGCGGCGAACGCGGATCCCCGGACCGAGGCCAGCAGAACCGGGGCGGACCCGGACCCGAACTCGGCACTGCCCCGCGACAGGGCTCACGACAACCGGCGGCAGTCCGACGCGCCGTCGCCCCGGAGAGGAGCAGGCCCACGATGAGAAGAAGCCGGGACGCCACGGGAAGGGCCCGGGACCGGGGCCGCGGCACACCGGGCTTCTGGAACGCGCTGCTCGGCCGGAGCAAACCCGTACGGCCCGACCTCGACCAGCTCTTCGGCCTCCCCTCGGCGGCGATCACCCTGCAGGCGGCCGCGGGCTTCACCCCGACCGGAGCGGGCTCGGTCTGCTTCGCCACCATCGAGGGCGGCGCGTTCACCGAGGTCCGCCAGGAAGTCCGGGCCCTGCTGGACGCGGACTCCGAACGCGGCGGCGTACCGGTGGAGTTGATCCGCGACGACTTCGGCTACTCCTGGCTGCTGTCCCGCCGCCCCCCGGACGAACTGCCCGCCCTGGTCAACGACCTGCACGCGGTGAACACCGCCCTCCAGGACAGCGGCTTCGGCCCGCAACTGCTCTGCTCCCTCGTCACCTTCCGCAACACCGAACAGCGCCCGCTCGCGCTGGTGTACCTCTACAAGCGCGGCACGTTCTACCCCTTCGCGCCCCTCCCCGGCGAGAAGCGCGACAACCCACTGGAACTCCAGATCAAGGCAGCCATCAAGGACGACCTCCGCCTAGAGGAAGACCTGAGCCGCTGGTTCCCCCTCTGGGGCGCCCCGGGTCTGTGACGGGGCGGGCCCGGCTCGGCAGGCCGCCCGGCGGATGTGCCTGCCCGCCCGCGGAGTCATTCCGCCCAGGGCAGAGGGATCCTCTTGTCACTGCCGGGCAGCATGGCCCTGCCGTCGACGGCCATGGCGACCAGGGCCTCCGCGGAGCCGCCGACAGCCTTGAGCCGCCGCACCGCACCGGCGGGAAGAATGAGTGCCTGACCGGCACCGACCTCTTCGGTCCTGCCGTCCACCTCGGCTTCGAACACACCCGACAGAGGCATCCACACCTGTTCGCGATCGATGACGTGCACCGGGGTGGATGCGTCCGCGCCAAGTTCCACACGCCAGGTGCTGACCTCTGCGCTCCCCTGGCTGGGACCCGCCAATCCATACATCGAGCCGGCGGGCGTGGTGGTCGTCCGCTGCTCGCTCTCACTGACCACGTGCATGAAACCTCCCGCATAAAGTAACTTTACTCATGCGAGTAAAGGGACTTTATACGGGTGTGTCAAGATGAACCGATGGAGACCAACGAGCCCCTCGAGCGCACCGAGCTCACCTTCCTGCTCGGGATGGCCTTCCAGGTGGTCCTCTCCGAGTTCGTCAGCCGTCTGGACGCCGTCGGCTACGCGGACCTCCGCCCCATGCACGGCCTGGTCTTCCAAGTGCTCCACGGCGACGGTGCCACGAGCAGTGAACTCGCCGAGCACCTCGGGGTCACCAAGCAGGCCGCCGGCCAGATCCTCGACGACCTGGAGATGCGGGGATACGTCGAGCGCCGACCACACCCGGCCGGTGGACGGCGCAAGCTCGTCGTCCTGACGCCCAAGGCGACGGATCACCTGGCCGTGGCCGGAAGGATCCTGCACCAGCTCGAAGCACAGCTGACCAAGCGCCTGCACGAGGCCGGCTTGGAGGTCCCCCGAGCCGAGCTCGCGGCCATCATCCGCACGTTGGCGGGCGACTCGATCCCGCCACTGCGCCCCGTCTGGTGACGTACTCCTGCTGCTCAACCAACCGAGGCCATCCGGCGGACCGCACCGAACACCCGCTGCACTGGAGGGTGCGGACCGTTCCGGCGGCTTGCCCGGTGATCGTGAGTGGCCGTTGAGGCGGCGCTGGGCAACCGTCACCATCCGCTGGGGCAACCCGGTGGCCCCCGGACCCCCACCCGCTACACTGACCGCGGCGGCGAAGCCCCTCACCGGGTCCGCCGCCACAGTCCAGCCTCCGTAGCTCAGGGGATAGAGCACCGCTCTCCTAAAGCGGGTGTCGCAGGTTCGAATCCTGCCGGGGGCACCAGCCAAAACGCCCCGGACCGATCATGGTCCGGGGCGTTTTGGCATTCGCTTCATCATCGGCGGGGTCACCCACGCCGATGACACCCCTTGAGCAGACGATCCAGTGGTCGATGCCCTCCCGCTGGGCGCCAACCGCACTTCAGGCGCGGGAGGCAGCTTCGTGTACGCCCAGTTCGACTGCCAGTGACCGCAGTTCCTCCGACGGTGCCCGGCTCATGGCCAGCAGGTCGGACACGAGCTGCTTCACTGCGGGCATGGCGCGGACGATGTCGGGCGAGTGGTTCCGTGCCGCCCGTACGGCCGTCACGGCATCGGCGATCTGACGCCGTTGGGCGTGCGCCCGGGCCACGTCGAGCTGAAAGCGCGTCTGCCGCTCGGACGACAGGGACGAGGCGTCCACCCGGGCAGCTGTGCGCAGCGCGACTCCGGCATCCCCGAGGTCCACGGCGACGGCGATCTCGTGCAAGTCGACGTTGGTGGGGCCGAATTCGGTGTTGTAGTCGTTGCGGCCGGGGCCGACCCGCTCGGCCATCTCCCGGGCCTGCCGGATGCACTCGTAGGAGTCATCGGCCTGATTGGCGCGGGCAGCGGCGACGGCGCGTTGCAGGGTAAGGGCACCACGGAGGGCGACGGCCTGAACGTCGCCGGACTCGGCCAGCGGCTGCAAGGCGTCGGCAGCGGTGCCGGACACCTGGGCGGCTTGGTCGTAGTGGCGGGCGCCGAGGAAGACGATCGAGAGACGGAACTCCCCGGCCGCCATCAGCAGCGGATCACCGGCCCGCTCGGCGGCGACGACGGAGCGGTCCACGGCGATCCAGGCCGCTTCCGGCTCCCCCATGTTCGCCAGGGCCGCACTGCACGTGTGGTACATGCCGGCCAGGAGCCGGAACAGCTCGGGACGCTCCGGCTCCGGCGCCGACCGCACGGCCGCTTCCAGGGCGGGTACCAGCTCGGCCAGCAGCTCGGAGAGATCGGCGTAGTTGCCCTCATGGGTCAGCGTCCAGGCGCGTTCCACCTGGGATCGGAGCGCGGGAATGTCCGGCTCGTCATGCTGCCCGAGGATCGCCTTGAGGGAGTGGGCCGCGCTCAGGACCAGGCGGAGTCGGCTGGCGCCGGGCGGCTCCACGGCGGCCGACGCGACGACGGGCGCCTCAGCGGCCAGCTCGGCGAGCGGCACGTCGAGGACATCGGCGACCTTCTCCAGGACCGTCATCCGGTCGATACGCCGGACCCCGCGCTCCACCTGGGACACCCAGGCTTCCGACCGGTCCAGGAGAGCGGCGAACTCCTTCTGCGAGAAGCCACGACGCTTGCGGTTGAAGGCGATCTTGCGCCCGAGCGCCTTCTCATAGTCGGGACTCACACCGCCACACCCTTGCCGGACACGAAGTCCAAGCGATCGACTTCGGTGGAGGACAGATACTGCCCACGCTCAGCGAGGAACACCTTCACGTAGTCCTGCTCCTCGTGCACCTGGAAAGCTGCCTCATCCCGGTAGAGCTCGTAGAAGATGCGCTCCAGCGGCCGGCCCTCCACTCGGTGCACGGTGTAGATCAGCGTTCCGGGCTCATGGGCCTTGATCTGCTCACCGGTCCGCGCGACCAGCGCGTCGAACCCGGCCGCCGCTTCCTCGTCCTTGCAGGTGAAGCGGACCATCAATCCGAACATCTCGCGGTCTCCCTCCTGTGACTGCCTGGGGCACCTCCCGCTTTCGAGTGACGTCCCACCCCTGCCACCCGCACTAATAGTGCGATCTGGCACTTCAGGTACTCACACGCCGGGTACGGTGCTAGTACTTATTGTACGGCTCTACCTGATCCGGGTCAGCACAATGGCCCGACCGAACAGGAAAGCCGCAGGTGAGCGCCATGGAGGAATGCCATGCCCACATACCGCCGCGCCTTCCCCGGCCACCCGGAAGAGATCCACAACGCGCGTCGCTTCACCGTCCAATGCCTCAGCGACCCGACCACCGCAGCAACGGCAGAACTGATCGTGAGCGAGCTGGCGACCAACGCCCTCCGCCACACCACCAGCGGCACCCCGGCCGGGACCTTCCACGTCACCCTCAACCAGACCGCGCACACCCTCACCGTCTCGGTGACCGACACCGGAACCACGGACACCAAACCGGAGTTCCACCACCCCGACACCGAAGCCACCTGCGGCCGAGGACTCGGCATCGTCGCCGCACTCGCCGGGCGGGTCGAGGTCCATGGCGACCACCGCGGCCGGACCATCACCGCCGAACTCCCCATGCCCCGCGCCGGAGAGCACCGGTGCTGATGACAGCCCACGACCAACAGACGACCCGCCGACTGCCGCTCGGCACCACGGCGGCCGACTGCTGGTGCCAGGCCATCGCCTACACCCCCGCAGACGGCCGCACCTTCCAGCTCGGCCACCACCTCGCGAGCACTCCCCGCCTGGCCATGCGCTGGCTGCACGGCCGGGCCCGGGACATCGCCGACCAGCTCGACCCAACCGCAGCCCGGCCGGCCCGCCACTGGATCCACGACCACGCCGAGAACGAACGAGCGTTAGCCACCCTCGCCCGGGGCAAGCCGTACTCCTTCGCCCTCGCCGAGGAAGCCACCCGCTACATCCTCTCGGCCCACCCCACGGGAAGCCCGCGATGACCCACCACCCACAGAGCACCCTCACCCGCGGCTACTGGTGCGAATGCTGGGCCCAGACCGCAGCCACCGGCCAAGCCCCGGTCCTGCTCGCCTCCTTCGACGCCACGACGACGGCCGAGGCCATCAACTGGATCCGAGTAGCGCTCCGGACGATCAGCCCATCACTCGACGTAGAAGCTGCCACCAGGGCCGACGCCTGGCTCACCACAGGGCACCGCACCGACGCTCCGGCCTTGTCCGACGGCGAGTTGTGCACCGTCACGATCAGCCAGGCAGACACCCGCATCGAATGGACCGCACGCCCGGCCCTGTTCCTCGTCCTGGCACACCGTCAGAACCGAGAACTCCCACCATGCGCCCTGCTCTTCAAGCAGCGGCCCACCACGAGCTGAAGCCGAAGCGTCAGGCATCTACCGGGACCGGACAGCAGCCCCACCGCCACTGAGTAGAAATCTTCAGTACGGGTTCAAGTCGGCTCGCTTCGCTCGCCGCGCGCGGCCCGGCCCCCGGCCGGGCCTGCGCTCCTGCCTCCGTCCCGCTCCACCCCGGCCGGCGCCCGTCCCGCGCGCTCAGCAATCAGCTGCTTGCCGTAGAAAGGGTACGTCGTGGCTGGGGCCGTCGGCTCCACGGCTTTACGCAGCCACTTTGGCGCGAGCCTCGCAGATCATGGCCCCAACGTCGTGCTTCACCGGGCAGGTCCACAGACTGCCCGACGCGCCGGAAGCTTACGGGGCCATGATCACTCGCGCCAAAGCAGCTCCAGCCCAAAGCCGCTCCGCCGACCTCAGATCGGCCACTACTGACCTTGAATGCGTGGTGTCGTCATGGTGGATTGCGTTGGAGGCCGGTTCCAGTGAGGCAGCCGTCGAGGACGTCGTGGCGGTATTGGAGCCGGCGTAGGCCCTGTCGGACGGCGGTGATCAGGTCGTGCGGGTCGGCGAATGCGCGGTTGGCAGTGGTGGTGCGTCGCAGTACCGACCAGATGCCCTCGACCGGGTTGAGGTCCGGTGTGTAGGGCGGGAGTTGGTAGACGGTGAGCCAGTCGCGGTCGGCGATGTAGCGGCGCATCCCAGCCGCAAGGTGGGTGTTGAGATTGTCCCAGACGAGCACGATCGGGCTGCCGAGCTGCTGGTGGGCGGCCTGGATCAAGTCGCGGTAGTCCTTCCAGGAGAAGCTTTTGCGGCCGTCGGGCCGGGCGTCGGGGCGGGGCCGGTAGATCAGCCGGGAGGACTCGCCGGGTTTGTAGCAGGCCAGGGCGGCGACCGATAACCGGCGGCGGGAGCGGCCCCGCACCCGCACCACGGGCGTGCGGCCGCGGCGGGACCACGTACGGGTTGTGGGCGGCGTCATCGAGAAGCCGGCTTCGTCCTCGAAGACGAGCCAGGCGTCGAGCGCCGCCACGGTCCTTCCACGCTCGGCCAGGTCTCCTTCACCCAGCCGGCCACCGCCGCCTCGTCGCGCTCCACCGCCCGGCGGGCCGGAACCTGACAGCTCCAGCCATGCCGCTTGAGCAGCGCGGCCACTCCCTGCACCGTGTAGCTCTTGTGGAACCGGCGACCGATGAGCGTCTTGATCCGTGACAGGGTCCAGGTCTGATCCGGCCAGCCGTGCGCCACCGGTCCCTTGTCCAGCTCACGCTCCAGCACGGCGAACAACTCGTCGCTCAGCAGCGGCAACGAGGCCGGACCCTTCGAGACCAGGGCCCTCGACCCGCCCTGGGACCACGCCCGGCGCCAGCGCTGCACCGACCGGACGCTGACCCGCAGGTCGTGAGCGATGACCGTGTTCTCCTCGCCCTGAACGAACCGCTCGGCCGCCGCCATCCTCAACTTCTCGCGGAAGGCCCGCCGCTCATCGGTCAGCCCACCGCCTTGCGCATACCTCATACAACCGGCATACCGCAGGGATCACGAACCGTCAGCCCCCACCGACACCACGCTTTGAAGGTCAGTAGCCAGTTTTAGAACTGGTGTTCAGAGCCTGAACTGATGGTTGAGTGACAAGCCTGGCCAAAGTGCCCAAAATTTCCAATGTGTAGAAACGGGTTGTCTGTGACTGTTCTCCGCCGTCATCATGAAGCATGAGGATGATCCGCGCGCGGATTGAGAATTTCCGCTGCCTCCAAGAAGCTGAAGTGCGATTCGATGGCGTTACTTCCATCATCGGCCCTAACGGGGTGGGGAAGTCGACCATTCTGCGCGCCCTTGATTGGTTCTTCAATGGAGAAAAAGGAACATCTCTAAGCACTGATGACCTATGCGTTGATACGCAAAGCAGCAGGATTCGCGTAGAAGTCGAATTTGACTCGCTCACGATACGCGATCGCGAGGAGTTGGGACACTACGCACCCGAGGGCGTAGAAAGCATCGTGATCTGGCGAACCTGGGATAACGGCGAAGACAGGATCACAGGTAAAGGGCTCACCTTTCCACCGTTCGAAGTGGTGCGTAGTCAGCAAAACGCTACGGCGAAGCGCCGTGCGTACAATTCGCTGCGCGAAGAACGTCCCGGGCTGGGTTTGCCGGCGGCTGGAAGCGAAGCGCTGGTAGAAGAAGCAATGATCGTGTGGGAGAGAAACCACCCTGAAGAGCTCATGGAGTCTGACATCCAGGCTACTAATTTTTTCGGTTTTGCTGGAAAGGGCAAACTGGCGAATCTCTTTGAGTTCATTTTGGTAAGTGCCGATCTGCGCGCGCTTGAAGAGTCAACTGATATGCGCTCGACGATCTTTGGTCGAATTATCGAGCGTGCGGTCGATAGGAAGATTGCGGACGCCGAGTTGGCTGAGCTTGACAATCGTCTAAATGTTGAGCGGGCTCGAATTGCCACTAAGAATTTTGGGCCCCAGCTTGACCTAATTTCGAAGGAGCTTACCAAGGCCGTAGAAGTCTTTTCGGCAGGTAGGAATGTTCTGGTATCGCCTGTGGAGAATCCATACAAACCGGTTAAGGCGTCTTTCAAGGTCAGCATCCTTGATGGACCAGTAGAGACCGGCGTGGAACGCCAGGGGCACGGATTTCAGCGCGCTATGATCATTGCCGCTTTGAAGCTTCTATCAGACCGGGGTAGCGACGGGCCGCGGTCTAGGGCTGTGTGTCTGGCCATCGAAGAGCCTGAGCTTTACCAGCACCCTGTGCAGGCGCGCGCATTTTCTCAGGTCCTGCGGAAAATCGCCGAAGACCCAAATCAGATGGCGCAGGTCGCTTACGCAACGCACAACCCAATCTTCGTGGACCCTCACCACTTCCACGAAGTTCGCCGCATCAGTAGAGTCCGGGGCGGAACCAGTGAACGCGCCCTTTCAATTGCGCATGTACGAGTAGAGGACGTCGTTGAGTCTCTATCGGGATTCGTTCCCGAAGAACGGGTGAAGAAGCAGATCGGTGCATCAATCCTTCACAGATTGGCCGAGGCTCTTTTCGCCTCCGCCGTTATTTTGGTTGAGGGTGATACCGATAAGGCCGTCCTAGAGGGCTGCGCCGCGCGAGATGGCGCCCCTCTAGCTGTAGAGGGAATTCATGTCGCAGAGGCGGGAAGCAAGACCGCCATTTATCTGAGTCGCGCTATCTTGAGCCTCCTCGGCATCCCATGCTTTGTGGTATTCGATGCCGATTCCGGTGTCGGCATCAGGATGGAGCGAAAAGGGAGGAAGGAGAGTGATATCCACGACGCCGAGTGCAAAGAGCGTACCGAGAATCGTCGCCTCTTCCTGTACCTCGGTCACCCCAGTAAGTCGGAGTGGCCCCAAACACACGCAGAAAGCGAGTTTGCCGTCTTTGCGGATCGCCTCGAAGAATCGCTGAATGAGTACTGGCCGGAATGGGGACAAAAGGTAGACGAGCTGATCGAATCCGGGCTCGGATACAGTGAAAAAAATTCCTACACTTACGAAAGGGCCGCCTTTGAGGCAGAGGGTGAGCCGCCGATTGTGATTAAACAGATCATCGAAAACGCGAAGTCTATCGCACGGCAGGGGCAGTGATGGAGAGAGTCTCGGTTGTTTCTTCAAATATTAGATCAATTGGCTACAGTGCGGCAGAGGAGTTGTTGGAGGTGGAGTTCGCGTCGGGTATTTACCGGTATCATTCAGTACCGGAAAACGTCCACGAAGAATTTATGGCAGCCGCAAGCCATGGGCGGTACTTCGCGCGGTCTATCAAAGACCGCTACGTCTTTGTCAGGATTACCTGAGGTTCCTGATCGCAGGCCAGATCACCTGTGCCTCCAGAGTTGATGGCTCGGCCCTGGAACCGGCCAACCGTCGTGTTGTGTCACCACATTTGGCATCTTCCTAGCACCGGCTCTGCCAGACTCCGCACATGGGGCATTGCGCTGGTGTGACACGGCAAGGGCGGGCATGCGGGAACCGAGCCGGGTGGAATGGCTTCTGCCATTTGCACGGAGGGGGAGGCCGGCGAAGCGTGGGACTGCGCAGTGCCCACCTTCCTGGTGTGCCATCACGCATGCCAGCGGGATCACGGCCACAGGGGCAGAGAGGATGGCGAGGTTGGTTGTGGCGGCTGCGATGGCTCTTCGTCAGTTGGTTCGAAGTGCTGCGCAGCGCCATAACCCGGCGCTCATGACGGTGTTGGCTGGGCGTCCCGGGAGCAATGCTCAGATCCTGTGGATCGGGCCCGGGAGGACGTACCTTCCCGGGTGATTGATCGATAGGTCACCGAGCAAGACTGACGTTCGCGGCGTCGGTCGGGAAGGCACGTTCGTGCTCACCGTAGTCAACGAAGACGGCGCCACGCGAGACGGGTCGTCGCTGCTGGACGACATCGTCCGGGAGGGCGCCCGCAGGATGCTGGCCGCCGCACTGGAAGCCGAGGTCAACGCATACATCGCCGAGTTGGCCGACCAGCGGGACGAGAACGGGCGGCGGTTGGTAGTGCGCAACGGCTATCACCAGCCGAGGAAGGTCACCACCGCGGCCGGGACCGTGGAGGTGAAGGCCCCGCGGGTGAACGACAAGCGCACCGACCTCGACACGGGCGAACGCAGGCGGTTCTCCTCGGCGATCCTGCCGCCTTGGACCCGGAAGTCCCCGAAGATCAGCGAGGTACTGCCGCTGCTCTACCTGCACGGATTGTCGTCTGGGGACTTCGTGCCTGCGCTGGAGCAGTTCCTCGGTAGTTCGGCCGGGCTTTCGCCGGCCACGGTCACGCGGCTGACGGCCCAGTGGCAGGCCGACCACGCAGCCTTCATGGACCGCGATCTGTCGGCCATGGACTACGTGTACGTGTGGGCCGACGGCATTCACCTGCGCATACGCCTGGAGGAGGCCAAGGCCGCCGTGCTGGTGGTGATGGGCGTGCGGGCGCATGGCACCAAGGAGCTGATCGCGTTGGCCGACGGATATCGCGAGTCGACGGAGGCGTGGGCGGGCCTGCTACGCGACTGTGCCCGCCGGGGCATGCGCGCCCCGGTGCTGGCCGTCGGGGACGGCGCGCTCGGCTTCTGGAAGGCCCTGGCCGAGGTGTTCCCCGACACCCGCGAACAAAGATGCTGGGCTCACAAACCGCAAATGTTCTCGATTCCCTGCCGAAGTCGGCCCAGCCCGCGGCCAAGCGCGCGATCCAGGACATCTACAACGCCGAGGCCAAGGACCAGGCCCGCAAAGCCGTCGCCGCGTTCACCCGGCAGTACAACGCGAAATACCCCAAGGCGGTCAAGAAGATCACGGACGACGAGGACGAGCTGCTGGCGTTCTTCGACTTCCCCGCCGAGCACTGGGTCCATCTGCGGACCACGAATCCCATCGAGTCGACCTTCGCGACCGTGCGGCTGCGGACCAAGGTGACCAAGGGCGCCGGCAGCCGGGCCGCCGGGCTGGCCATGGTCTTCAAGCTGGTCGAGTCCGCCCAGGCCCGTTGGCGGGCCGTGAACGCACCCCACCTCGTCGCTCTGGTCCGTGCCGGGGCCCGCTTCGAACGCGGCCAACTCGTCGAACGCCCCGAGACCCTCGCGGCGTGAGCAGCCTCAGCCGATCCGCAGAAGCCGGGAGGATCTCAGGCACTCGTGCGCCGTACGTGCAGGTGGCCATCGCGAGGGAAGGAGGGCGGCGCCGCGGGCAGGACGCTGTCAAAGTCGTACCGGCTCTTCTGCGCAACCCGGCACGATGCCAGGTTGTCCACCTGGTGCAGGAGTTCGAGACGCTCCAGCCCGTCGCCCTCGAAGGTGTCGAAGGCCCAGCTGGTGAGTGCTTCCAGAGCGCCGGGGGGCCACTCCCCGCCCGCGAGCGTGCGCCGCGGTCCAGTAGCCCACCTCGGCCGCCGGTTTGCCGGAGATGACTTCCTTGAGGACCACGTTGCCCACCAACTGTTCGCGAACTGAACCAGGTTGTGCCTCAAGGACGGCGAAGCCGAACCGACCCCCCGCTGCCCAGCCCCGCTGCTGGGCCTGCACCCACCGTGCCCCGTCAGCATCGTTGTCCACGACAGAGCTCGCCCACTGGCGCAATGCGGGATCCCGGCTCACCTCGACCAATGCGGGAACGTCCTCCATGCGCCAGGGGCGAAGAACGAGAGTGGGAGAGGCCGGCGTCGCGGCCACCTGAAGTACGACGGGGGCATTCACCAACCGATCATATGCGGCGGCCTTTTCACCCGACGCCAGCCGCGTCCGGCCTATGCCGCCTTGCGACCACCCCGTCATTGCTGTGTCCGGACGTGCAGAGCCTGGACGGACCAGTCGAACACCGGCGCCAGACTCTCCGGGGCCGGCCAGCCGTTGACCACTGCGAGCAGCTGGAGGTATCGCTCCCTGCGGGGGTCGTTCACGCTCTCCAGCCGAGTCGCCAGCCGGCGGCGAAGCTCGACGTCGTCGGGGCGGCCGAGGAGGTGCGCGTAGTGCGCCGTGAACGCCGCGACGATCGGATCGGCCTGGGGCGAGGCCGGGTCGATGCCGGCGGTCAGGGCCGGGCCGGCCTGGTCACGGACGACTGCGGCGATGTCGCGGCGCGGGCCCATCGTGTCGCTTCGGGCCTGCTCGGCTGCCTGGTCCTCGGCCATCCGCCGCACGGCGGCGCGGAAATCCGGGTCCAGGGACATTTCGGCCAACTCTACCCATGCCTGGACCTGCTCCGCTTCCGGGTTGTCGGGCAACTCGGGGGTCATCGAGCGCATGACCCCCGCGAATGCGGGGGCGGCGTCAAGACCACCGAAAACGATGTCGAGGAAATCGCCGATCAGACGTCGGCGTTCGTCCTCGGAGAGCTGGGCCAACCGGTGCATGAGTTCCGTCTCCTCAGGTGTGGACCCGCGCTCGGCCACCGCCGTCAGCACCGCGCGCCGCAAACGCAGGACGCGGATCTGCACTGCCAGTGCTTCGGCGTGCGCCGCGGCGACCTCGGGAAGCGAGAGCTCGCGGTCCACGACCTTGCGGATCGTGGGAAGGTCCAGTCCCAGCTCGCGCAGGGTCCGCACGAGGTCCAGGCGTGCGACGGCGTCGATGTTGTAGAGGCGGTAGCCGGCCGGGCTGCGGTCCGTCGGCGCCACGATTCCGCGATCGGAGTAGAACCGAATGGTCTTGACCGTGAGACCGGTCCGCCGAGCGAGCTCGCCGATCGAGTAGAGCGTGTCGCCGTCCATGCCCCCACCTTTGCGTCTCCCCCTACTGGAGACTCAAGCCCCTATGCCTGCCAGCAGCCAACCACTCCTCATCCACAAGTCTTGACAATTCCTCCCGTCCCGGACCCCGGCCGGCGCTGCTCGGCGGTGACCGACGACGACCAATGACACTCGTTCCGGTGTGGCACCGCGGCCCCTGGCCTGTGGGCCCAGCCCTCGCAAATCCCCGGCGAGACCGGTGCACGGGCTGGGTCGCTCGTGCTCCAAGCACCACCGCCGTGCGCCCCTGTGCGCCTTCCGCAAGGACTCAGAACCGATGACCCTCAGGTAGTTGTCCCGGTCAGTCTGTGTGAGAGTCAGGGGTGGTGGGTCGTGGCTCGTACCCAGTCGAAGTGTGGGGCTCGAACGAAGAGCGGTCGCAGCTGTCAGCGGTTGGCCATGGTGGGCGCATCGCGCTGCGACCTGCACCGTGGGGAATGGTCTCCGTACACGATCGAGAAGCGTAAGCAGGGTGAGCGCAAGGCCAAGGCCGCCCGCAAGCGCAGGAGGAAGTGACTCCAAAGCTGACATCTGCAGTTGACATCAACGACGCCGGACAGAGGCGTACACGAGCACTCGTGTCCGGCCGCCCCAGGAGCAGGCGACAGGTGTCAGCACGCTTCCGAGCCGAACTCCTAAAGCGGGTGTCGCAGGTTCGAATCCTGCCGGGGGCACAGCGAAATGGGCCAGCCCAGGAGAGGTTTCCTCCCAGGCCGGCCCTTCGCCGTGTCCAGGCACCGGGCTCCTCGCCCAGCCCGGTACGGGTCAGAGCCGGGGACAGCCAGGGAAAACGTCGGCCGTCCCGGCTACGGGCGCTCATGGCCTCACCAGAGCCACCGCCTGGAGACGACTACGCCGCCGCACTGCCCTGGTTGCCGCTGGCCGGGATGCGAAGGGTGTGGTCGCCGAAGTCCGCGACCACACACAGCCTCCCACCGAGCGCCTCCACGTAGCGGGTGATGACGTCCAGGGTGGCGCCCTCACCGTGTTCGATCTGGGAAATCCGCGCGACGCTGACTCCCATTCGGGTCGCCACATCCCGCTGGGTCAACCCCGACTGCTTGCGTGCCTCGGCGAGCTGGTGGCCACGTGCCTCGGCGAGAAGCCGGCGGGACCCTGCCTTCACCTCGGCGGGCTCCACACCGGCCTCGTACAGCTCCTGCTCCAGGGCTTCCCAGTCCTGCGCAGCCTTCTTGGGCATGGCCGCTCCTTCAGTCTTCGTCGCCGACGTAGTCGTGGTAGAGCTGCTCGCCAGCGGAATGTTGTCGCGGTATCAGCGATTCCAGTTTCCGGCCTTGTCACCGCCCAGGAGCAGCAGGGCCGAGCGCGTCGGATCGAAGGCGAAGATGATCCGGATTTCAGAGCGCCCGCCCGACCCCGTCCTCAGCTTCTTCGGATGATGCGGCCCTGAGTCCTTCAACCGGTCCACAAGGGGCGTCCCAAGGTCGGCCCCGCCTCGCGCAAGGCAGCTACAGCCTGCGCGACCTGGGAGGCCGAACTCAGATCTTCGTTGGTCGGCACTTCGTGGTTGCAGCAAAGCAGCGCGGAGCTTGCTCGAACTCTTGTCGCAGATCGTTTCCGGCCAATCTCGTGCGTGCGCCAAATGGCGTGGACCCGCTTTCTGCGGATGCCGTCTACTGGTGGAGCCGATCGTTCGGCAGCGTCTTTGCAGGGAGCACGGGGGAGTTCCGCACATGTCAGAGGAAGCCAAGCATCACTGGATCATCTCGCTGGACATCGAGAACTTCAGTCCGCGCCGAGACCCTGTGCAGCGACGAGTTCGGGCCGCGATGTACCGCGTTCTCGACGGCGCGATGGAGCGTGCCGGGCTCGCGGCGGCGGACACCGTGTCCGAGGATCGCGGCGATGGCGTACTCATGCTCATCCGATCGTCCGTGGCACCCGTGGTGATCGCCGGGCCGTTCGTCCGCGAGCTTGACGAGGGGCTCGGCGAATACGCGCAGGAGGCCAACGAGGATCATGCGGTCCGGCTGCGGATGGCACTGCACCAGGGTCTGGCGGCAAAGGACGAGCACGGCTGGTCGGGTGACGCGGTCAACACCGCCTGCCGGATCGTCGACGCCCAGCCGCTGCGCGACGTCCTCGCCTCCACTCCGTCGGCCCGAATGGCGTTCGCCGTGTCGGACGAGGTCCATCGCGCGGTGATCAGGCACGGTCACCGGGGCATCGACCCCGCGGCCTATCTGCCGTTCGACCTCACCACCAAGCACGGTGAGACGATCAGTACCTGGATCACCGTCCCTGGCTACCCGGCCCCTCCGGGGCTGCCCGAGTCGGCCGCCGAGCCGCCCTGTGACCAGGAGCCGCTGCCCGCCCCGGACGGACGGCAGAGCACCGGCGCCGGGCAGCCCTCCGTCGTGCAGCACGCGCAGACAGTGCAGGGCGACCAGGTCGCCGGGTCCAAGCACGTGACCGTCCACAACACGGGGAATGTGCGGTTGTGACGGCGGCAGCGGCAGGAGGACCCCCGGCCGCCGGTGATCCCGGGAGGAGCCAGCAGGCGGCCGGACCGGGGGGACCCGCGGGGGGCGGTGCACCCAAACCGTCCGCCCCGGGTGCCGGCCAGGAGCCGGCGAAGGACAGACAGGACGACCCGCCCCAGGCCCAGCCGGCCACGGGAGGCGACGGCGGGGCGGAGACTCCGCCGCCCCCGCAGTCCGGGCCGGGCGCGGAGTCGTACGAGGCGACCGGTCAGCTGGGGCAGGGTTCGCAGCGCCGCGGGCTGCTGCAGAACGCCGTCGCCAACGTCGAGGGTGACATGGTCGGCGGCGACAAGTACGTGGTGGTGCTGGGCGGGCACAAACGCCGGCTGCGGGTGCTGTCCCCGCTCATCGCGGAACGGGTCCGGTTCGCCTACAGCGCCCCCGCCGACCTGCCCGACGCCCGCGAGGCGCTCGCCAGACAGCGGCTGCTGATCCTGCGTTCGGCGGCCGGTTACGGCAAGTCCGCGATGGCCGTACGGCTGCTGCTCGGCGCGTGCCGGGGTGCGGTCTACCACCTGGACAGCGGGGTCGACTTCGCCTCGCTGGCCGAGCAGTTGGAGAACGACGGCGGGGTCATCGAGCGCGGTGTCGGCTTCCTGCTGGAGCGGCCCGAGGACATCGGAAACCTCGGCCGGGAGACGTACGAGAAGGTTCAGGGCGCGCTGTCCCAGGCGGACTCGTGGATGGTCGTCACGGTGACGGACGGTGAGCTCGCCGACGGTGAGCTGCTCGTCGGTGTACGGGATCTGACGGACGCCCCACAGCCCCTGGAGGTCGTGCGCGCGCACCTGCGCTGGCGGCTGGGGGAACGCGACGCCGACCGGCTGCTGGCGCGGGAGGACGTACGGGACCTGATCGCCGAGCTGGTGGGCGGCCTCCCTGCCTGTCGGCAGGCCGGGGACCTCGCAGCCGCGATGATCGAGCAGTACGACCTGCACGGCGTCGTCGACCTGGACCGGCTGCGTGAACACCGGGCCCGGCTGGAGGCGGAGGACTTCGAGATCTGGGCCGAGAGTCTGCCGGACGCCGGCACGCGCAGCTTCGCGCTCGCTCTTGCAGTGCTCAACGGGCTGCCGCAGGAGGACGTCGCCCAGGCGGCCCGTTCGCTGCGCGAGCGACTGGAGGACGACGGACCCTACCTCCGGGCGCCCGGGCCCAACGGACACCCGGTCAGGTCCAAGGACCTGTTCGAGACGCCCCGGCGACGGCGGCTGCAGCACCTGCGCGCCCAGGAGCGGGACAAGCCGGGCGGCGAGCCCGGGACGATCATCGAGTACAAGGACCCCGGGTACGCGCGCCGGGTGATCCTGCACGCCTGGACCCAGTACGAGATTCAGCACGAACTCCTTGCCTGGCTTGACGAGTTGGTGGTGCACCCGGCGGAGCAGGTGCGCGTCTACGCGGCGGCCTCCGGGCTCGGGGTGCTGGCCGCCGAGGCCTACCGGTACATCGAGCGCCGAGTCCTGGGGCCCTGGGCGCGCAGCGACAGCGCGCTGCGCCGCACCGCCGTCGCCTACGCGCTCTCCGTGGCCTGCCAGAGCCCCTGGGTGCGGGAGCAGGCGACCGCACTGGTGGGCGGCTGGTACGCCGACGAGCGACCCCAGGTGCGGGCGGCCGCGGCCCGGGTGCACGGGCTGGGCGCGGTGTCGGGACGTCCGGTGGAGGAACTCGCCCGGCTGTTCGCGGTGGACAGCGTGACGGTGGCGGTGGCCGTCGGCTGCGCGCTGGCCGATCTGGTCGCCGACGATCCCGACGCGGCCGGCTCGGTGCTGCCCATGCTGCGGGACAGGACCGGCGACCACCGCTCCGGCCGGGCGGCGGTGCTCGCCTTCCTGATCGTCGCCGCACAGGTGGTCGTGGAGACGAAGGACGTCGAACCGGGAGCCGCGGTGCCCGAGTGGCCGACGCTGCTGTACCTGGCACACCGGCGGCCCGAACTGCGGGACTCCTTCGTGTGGTTGTGGCGTGCGGCGCTGAACGAGTCCTTCTTCCACGACGAGGCGGAACAGGTCGTCGGGGACTGGGCGAAGCTGGCCGAACGGGACTCCGAACTCCGCGAGATGTTACGACTGCTGGTCGGCGCCGTCGCCCACGGCGATCAGCGTTCGGGCCGGATCCTGCGCTCCTGCGCCGACGACTGGGTGCATCCGGACCGGATCGTCGGACTGCCCCTCACGGCGGCCATGGTGCACGCGCAGCTCGACACGGAAGGGGTGTGAGGATGGGCGTCTCCCTGATTCTCAACGAGCGGGTGATCTCCCGCAGCCGGGTGGGCGAGCTGCCCAACCTGCCGCCCTCGGTGGCGATCGTCTACCCGGTGGAGGGCGGACCCTTCGAGGTCGAGACCGTCCGCACCTTCGGGCAGCGCTGGTTCGGCAAGAACCGGGCCTGCTACGTCGTCGACCTCAGCGACCACAGGCGCCAGGCGTCCGTCAGCAAGACCCCGCTGACCTGCAAGGACGGCGGACACCGGTTCCAGGCCACGATCGACATCGGCTTCCGGGTGCACGACCCGGTGATGGTGGTGTCCAGGAACGTGCGGGACGCGTTGACGGTCGTCTACGGATACCTCACCGACCGCATCCGACTGCAGGCCGCGCGGTTCACGATCACCGAGGCCATGGCGGCGCAACTGGCCGTCAACCAGGAGCTGGACCGGGAGATCCGGCTCCCCGAGGGCATCACCATCTACTACTGCAAGGTCCAGATGGAGCCCGACCAGGCCGCGGCCCGCTACATCCAGGAGCTGGAGGAGGCGCGGCGCCGGGCCAGGCTCGGTGTGCATGTTCACGAGGCCAGACGCTCGGAGACCTACTCCGACGAGGACATCGAGGACATCAGGGCGGCCGGCCGCAGGCGCCGGGAGTCAGAGGAGAGGGCCGCGCTGGGGGACACACGGCTCGACTTCGACCATCTGATCCGCGAGCACTTGGTCCGCCATCCCGAGGAGACCACGCACGCCCTCGAACTGCTGGCGCGGGTCCGCGAGACCGAGGCCACCCAGCACGAGGTCCGGGACCAGCGGCACGCCGAGATGGTCAAGTACCTCATCGAGCGGGGCGTCGTACGCGAGGTCGACCTGCCCGGCCTGCGCCAGGGTGTGCTCGGTCCGAGCGCGCCCGGCAACGGAGTCGCGGGGGTACTGGAGCGTCCCGACGCCGGACAGCCGGCCTCCTTCACTTCCGGTGCGACACCCGGCGGCCCCGACTACTCGGGGTCCGCGCCCGCGGCGGCGCAGGGCGGACCCGTGCAGTGGGGCGGCAGCACTCCGGCGCCCGCCGTGGCGCCGCCGAGCGGACTGATACCGGTGTACGTCGTCCTGGACACCTCGCAGGCCGCGGCCGGCTGCGTCACCGACCTCGGCAACGCGCTGCGCTCGGTGCAGACGCTGCTGGCCAACAGCCCCGACGTGGCCGCCGCCATCCGGCTCTCGGTGATCACCTACGCCGACGGCGCCGACGTGGTGCTGCCGCTCACCGAGGTCTCCTGGCGCACCGGCGTCCCGGGGCTGAACACATCGCCGGGCTGCCGTTACCGGCCGGTGCTGCGGCGGCTGCTGGACCTGGTGCCGCTGGAGACGGAGCGGCTGAAGGAGCAAGTGCCCCGGGTACTGCGGCCCGTCGTGTTCTTCCTGGCCGTCGGCCAGGCCGAGGACGACAGCGAATGGCCGGCGGCGCACGCCGATCTCATGGCGCACAAGTACTTTCCGCACGTCGTGGCGTGCGGCATCGGAGCGGACCGGGTCCGGGTCGTGCAGCGCCTCGCCTCCCGGCCGGAACTGGGCGTCGTCGCCGTCGAGGGCGCGGATCTCGCGCAGTCGGCGGTGCAGTTCTCCGTCCTGCTGCAGCAGACACTGCTGCATCTGGGCCGGAGCGCGATCGCGGGCGGTATGGAGTTGAAACTCGACTGCCCGCAGGGCCTTCGGCCCGTCACGCACGAGTAATAGAGCGGCTGAACAGCAAACAGCAAAGGGGGAGAACTGGGATGGCCGAGACGCTTGGGCAGTTGCTGCCGGTGTATGTCCTCGCCGACGAATCGGGCTCCATGTCGGGCTACGTCGGCGACCTCAACGAAGGAATGAAGTCGTTGCACGTCGCGCTCCTGGGGGAGCCGATGGCCGCCGCCAAGGTGCGTTTCTCCGTGTTGGGCTTCTCCAACAGCGTCGTGGAACACCTGGTGATGGCCGATCTGAGAAGCGAGAACGAACTGCCACGGCTGTCGGCCGGCGGCGGCACGAACTACGACGCGGCGTTCGCCGCGCTGCTGGAGCGCATCCCGCAGGACGTGCAGACGCTGAAGTCCCAGGGGTACAAGGTGCTGCGCCCCGCGGTCTTCTTTCTCAGCGACGGCCAGCCGACCTGCGGCGAGGAGTGGCGCCAGACGCACAGCCGGCTGACCGACCGCAAGGTGACCGGCGCGGCACCCAACGTCATCGCCTTCGGGATCGGTGGGGCGCGGGCCGAGACGATCCTGGCCGTGGCGACCGAGCAGAAGTTCGCGTTCATATCGATCCCCGGTGCCCAGCTCGGCGACGCGATCGCCACGTTCTTCACCGCGCTCACCAAGAGCGTGGTCGAGTCGGCCAACGCCCTGGCCGCCGGCCAGCAGGCCGAGCTGGCGGTGGAGAAGCCGGAGGGCTTCCGCCTCGCGATCGACGAGGTCTGACGGTGGACAAGTGGTTGCGCTTCCGGCGGGACAAGAGCCGGGAAGACGAGCAACGGGACACGCCCGAATCGCCGGACATCGACCCGGCCGGGGCCGCCGACCGGCAGCCCCCCGGCCCGCGCCAGGCCGAGGCCGGGCACACGCCCGCGCCGCGTGGGGGCGGTACGGCACCGCCCTCCGGGCACTTCTCCGATTACATGGTGCCCGAGTACCGGGTCGAGCCATACGTCGTACCCGAATACGACGGCCCGGCGCTGGAGTCCCCGTCTTCTCCCGGCCCCGGCACCGGACAGCGGTCGGCCCCGCCCCGGCAGCAAGGCTCCGGCCAGGTACACGGCATGGAACCGCAGGGCATACGGGATCCGCCCGTCGCTCCACCGCAGCACACCCCGGCACCGCCCCCGTACGCCCCGGCGCCACCGCAGCAGGCTCCGGCACCCCCGCAGTACGCCCCGGCACCACCGCAGCAGGCTTTGGCACCACCGCAGCAGGCTCCGGCACCGCGGCACGCGTCTCCCGACGGGCAGGCCGGAGCTCCGCCGCAGCACGGCTCGGCACCACGGCACGCGGCGCCGGGGGCGCCGGAGCCCGGGGCCGACCGTGCCGCACCGGACTCCCGGCGCGGCACGAACCGGTACCAGCGGGTCGTGCTGGGGAAGCCCTCTGCCCACGTGGAGCCCAAGCCGCCGCCCGGCGATCCCTATCGGCCGGACACCCTCTTCGACGGGTGGTCGGCCCCGGAGCTGACCGTGCGGCTGGCCTCCGTACGAGGGGACCAGCACCGTTTCGACGGGCGGCCGCGGCAGGACGACGTGGTCGTCGCCTGGCACGAACCGTCGGCCACGGTCGTCTTCGCCGTGGCCGACGGTGTCTCGGCGGCCGCGCAGTCGCACGTGGGCGCCGCGCTGGTCTGCCGTACGGCGGTCAACGACCTGCTGGTGCAGCTGGGTGAGGACAGGCCGGGCCCCGACTGGACCCGGGTGCTCCAGGCGGCCCGGTATCAGCTGCTCATGCGGGTGGCCCGTGGCCGGGAACCGGACGAGGGCGACCTGGCGGAGGCGGCCCGGACTCTGGCGACGACCCTGGTGGCGGGCACGGTCGCACCGGCCGAGGGCGGCGGGATGCACGTCACGCTGGCGTGCGCCGGGGACTCCTCGGCGTGGTGCCTGCAGCAGGGCCGCTTCAATCCGCTGCTGAGCGACAAGAACAGCGGCTCCGGCGAGATCACCAGCAACGCGGTGGTCGCGCTGCCGCGCCTGTCGACCCGTTCCCGCCCGCTGTCGTACACCCTGCCCGCCGACGGAGTCCTGCTGGTCGGCACCGACGGTTTCGGTGATCCGCTCGGCGACGGCTCCGGCATGGTGGGCGAGCTGTTCGCGGAGCTGGCGGTGCACCCGCCCGAGCCGCGGGGTCTGGCCCATCTGCTGGACTTCTCCCGGGAGACCTTCGACGACGACCGCACGCTGCTCGCCGTCTGGCCCCGGCACCGGCTCTCCAGCGGGGCACCGTGACCGGGTCCGGGGCAGCGCGGATCGCCCGTTCGGATCTGGTGCTGGGCACGGCGTTGGGGGGCGGCGGGCAGGGCAAGGTCTGGGCGGTCGAGAAGCGGCTGGTCAACAGAAAATGGCCGGTGGCGTACAAGGAGTACAAGCCGGAATCCCAGGGGCAGTTGCGGATCGACGCGCTGGAACGGATGGTCGCCTTCCTGCCCGGGCAGCCGCTCGCGGTCGGGCAGTGGCTGGCCGAGCACGCCGCCTGGCCCGCGGCGCTGGTGACCGAGGGATCGCAGGTCCGCGGCTTTCTGATGCGGCAGATCCCGGACGAGTTCTTCATCACCATGCCGTCGGGCGACAGGAAGGCGGCGGGTTTCGAGTTCCTGCTCAACTCGCTGACCTACGTGAACCTGATGGTGGGCGACGTGACGCCTCGCCAGTTCTTTGGTCTGTTGCTCGCCTTCGCCGACACCCTGGAACGGCTGCACGGCCTCGGTGTGGTGGCCGGGGACCTCTCCCCGAAGAACCTGCTGTTCTCGCTGTCCGGGCCGCGGCCCAGCTGCTTCCTCATCGACTGCGATGCCATGGGACTGCGCGGCGACTGGGTGCTCAAGCCCGTGCAGACGCCCGGCTGGCAGCTGCCCGACGGCGAGGCACCGGAGACACCGGAGGGCGACCGTTACAAGTTCGCGCTGCTCGCGGTGCGGCTCTTCCTGCACGAGCAGCACGGCAAGGACGTCACCGCGCTGCGGCGGATGGACGGTGCCGTGGCCGATCTGGCCGAGCGCGGCCTGAGCCGGTCGCCCACCGACCGGCCTCCCCTCAGCGACTGGCTCGACCCCCTGCGCCACGCCTTCGACAGCGCCCCCGTGACCTGGCCGGCCGCCGCGCAGACCGGGCCGCAGAGGGCGACCCGGCCGACAGCGGGTGCGCCGACGACCGGTCCGCGAGCGGCCACGGTCGGCGGCCGGGTACCCCCGCGGACCTCCGGCCCGTTCCCCTCCGGCCCCCACAACCCTCCCCGCAGCACACCCCAACGCGCGCCCTCGTCGGGACGGGCGGGTGCCGTCGTGTTCGGGATCGTGCTGGCGATCATCGCGCTGATCGTCTGGCAGATCGCGACGCACAGTGACTCCGGGAGCAGCGGTGGCAGCACGGGCCAGTCCGGGATCGGGACCACGGACACGCGCGAGGAGCAGGCGACAGCGCTGCACACGCTCCTGGCACAGAACGCCGGCCGGCGCCATGGGGTCTCCGACGCCGTGCAGTCGATGATGAACTGCAGCAATCTCCAGGAGAACCGGCAGGTCTTCGAGGACGCGGCCGACGCACGGGCCGGCCTGGTCGAGAAACTGGACACGCTCTCCCTCGACCAGCTGGCCGACGACCTGGCGTCGGACCTGCACCGCGCCTGGCAGAGCTCGGAGGAGGCCGACCGGGCCTACGTGCGGGTGGTCGACGACGTGTCGCGCGACTGCTCGACCTCCGCCGTGACCGGATCGAGCGCCTGGCAGGACGCGGTTTCGGCGAGCGCCGACGCCACGGCGGCGAAGAAGGACTTCGTAGCCGTATGGAACCCCGTCGCGCGGGAGTTCGGCCTGGAGACGTTCGCCTGGTCCGATCTGTGAACCACTGCCCGGCCCCACGCATGAGCCCCCCGAACCGGTCCGCGGGGTCCCGGCCGTCCCTTTCCCTGGCGCGCCCTGGGCCGGACCGTGCCGACCGCCTGCATCGAGGCGGCCGGGGCGGAGCCGTCCGCGTGCCGCGGTGCCACGAACTCCGGCCGACCGCGCCACCCGTTGCCCCGGGCCTGCGCCGTCACCTCCCGGCCGGGCCACCCTCCCGCACCCGCTTCAACGCGTCCGCGTTGTGGACGGTCACATGGGTGCGCCCGGTCGTCACCCAGCCCTCGGCCCGCCATTGCTCCAGGACCCGGCTGACGGTTCTGCGGGAGCCGAGTACCAGGCCGGCGAAGTCGTCCTGGGAGAGCGGCAGACCGATGTCCACGTCCCCGGAGGCGTTGCGCCGGCCGTGGCTGGCGGCGAGGTCGAGCAGCAGACCGGCCAGGCGCGCGGCGAGCGGATCAGCACCGACCAGGGTGCGCTGCTGGTCGGCGTCCCGCAGGCGCGCGGAGAGCACCTGGCGGACGGCACCGGTGATGACGGGATGGTCTCGGGCCGCCGCCCGGAACGCCTCGGCGGGTATCACCAGGGCCTGGACCGGAATGAGGGCGGTGAGCGTCGCCGATCTGGGCCCGCCGTCCAACCCAGCCTGTTCGCCGAGCAGATCCCCGGGGCCGCGCAGGGCCAGCACCGCCTGATAACCGGCGGCGGCAACCGTGGTGACCTTGACCCAGCCACGGCCCAGGACGAGGAGATGGTCGCTGAGTTCGTCTCGCCGCAGCAGGTGTTCCCGGGGCGTGAACTCGGTCACCTTGCCCGCCTCGCGCAGTGTCCGCTGGGCCGTGGCGTCCAGCAGGTTCCAGAACGGAGTCCGGCTGGGCCCGTGTCGGAGCGGGCCGCTCTCTCGGAAATCCGCGGTCATCCCCGCCCTTTCCGCCTCACCGCGCCGTCAGCCGGTGAGGCCCGCGACCGCTATCAGCACGCAGCCGCCCACCGCAGTGAGCAGTGACTGCCGTACGAGCCGCTGTTTGATCCACACAATGCGGTTCATGTCGACCAACCGGCGGAGCAGCGCGGGCAGCGGGGTGTGCCGGCCGAGGCGGTCGGCGAGCTCCTCCGGGCTCCAGTGCCGTAGGTGGCCGTAGAAGATGAAGTCGTCGACGTGGTACGAGCGTACGCGGCCCGCAGGGTTGCAGCGGGGCGGAACGGCGAGGACCGCGAGCACGGCGGTGAGGGCGAGCAGTGTCAGGCCCGTCCACAGCCGTCTTCGGCAGGGCGCCCGCGACGCTGCCGAGCCGGTGCCCGGAGCCGGACAGCGCGGCCACACCCGCGAGGGCCGCGGACTCCATCCCCAGGACGACGGAGGCCTTGGCGTCCACGGTGCGGGTCCACTCGGCGAGTACGGAGTGCACTCGCCAGGCACTCTTGGTCGCTTCCTCGCGGGTCACCGGCTCACCCTCGGACACGGGACGCACCCCTCCTCGTGGCTGGCGAACGTGTGCGCCGGCCGGCCCAGGAGGACGTTACCCATCCGCCTGCCTCCGCAACCGGACCAGCAGGTTCGAGCTGCCGGTGCAGCCCAGCTCTCTGATCTCCCGCAGGAGCTGGGTGACGGGGACGGCCGGGTTCTCCAGTCGATCTCCACATCGTTGGTACGGGCCCAGTAACCGCCGATGACGGGGGCGGCGGGGAGGTTCGCGTCGGGCAGCAGCCGTGCCAGCGCCTCGCGCACCAGAGGTTCCACGGCCTGCCACGCCAGCTGGTCCGGTTTTCGCGGATGCGTTGCAGTGTCAGATCGCCCCGGCCCCGCTCGATCTCCTCCATCGCCGGGCCCCAGGAGCTTCAGCCAGAAACGGAAGTAGGGATCCGCGACCCGGTAGCGGCGATCCTTTGAAGGCCGGGTGGACACGGGAAGCTCCGCCGCGATCACCCGCTTGTCCCGAGAATCCCCAGCGACCGCTGGAGCGGGGCCGCTCCGATGCCGCCGGCACAGCGCGGGCACTGTTGGAGAACATCCGTTCGCCGCTGCCGATCGCCGAGAGGACAGTGCGAGCTTGGACCTGCTGGGGGAACTCCGCGGCGAGCGAGCGCTCCACCAACACCAGCAGGGCCGAGACCGGATCACTGAGTGCCGCCCGCAGGAACTCCCAGATCCCGGCGCCGTGCTTCCACTCCGCACAGATCAGAGGCAGTCCACCGGTGATCAAGGTCGCGTCGACGGCCGAGGCGGGATCGAGCCCGAGCATCTCGCCCACCTCCGCCGGGTTGAGCGGACCCAGCACCATCTCCCGTCCGCGCTGGTGGAACGGGCGCCCATAGCTGTTCAGCGCCTCCATCATCGACAGGTCGGAGCCGGTGAGAACCAGCAGAACCGGCTTCTTCTCCAGCACTCGGTCCCAGGCCCGCTGAAGCATGCCCTCGAAGGCGCCCTCCGTATCCATCAGATAGGGCACCTCGTCCATGACCACCACGCCCGCCCGGTACGTACATCGATGTTAGTTACATCATTGTTAGTTATGGGGTGGGTCTCGGAGGGATGCCATTCCCCCGAGGCGCTCACGGAAGAAAGCCAGCCTTCCCGCGCCCCGGCATGGTCCGCCGTTGGACGCCCCACAGTTGACGGATGCTTGAGCGGCGCGTGATGGGGACACGGATCTCGCCTGGCTTCCGTTTCTCACCGCAACTGCCGGCGCGTTCGCAAGCGTCGTACCCGCCGTGGCCGAGGAACGTTTACAGCGCACCGTGAGGTTGCCGCCCGGCGCCTCCACCGCAGTCGGCATCGGGGTTCCGGCCCTCGCCGCCTCGGCGAGTTGGAGCAGCCTCCTGCTGGTCGTGCAGGGGCGGGTGGTCCCCGGCTGGGGCGTGAGCGCGGTGCTCGTGGTGATCTCCCTCGTTCTCCGGTCCGCTCTCACCCAGGCGGAGCGCCGGGCGAGTTCGTCTTCGTCGAGGTCTTCGCGGGAGGCGGCCCGGGAGGCGGCCTCCTGGACACGACTGGGGAGCAGTCTGCTGATCGTCACAGCGGTGCTCGGCACGACGTGGGGAGCGGTGGACGATCTGATCTCGGGCGCGGAGTACCACGTGCTGCGCCCCGCGGGGCCTGAGGGCTGCACGGCCGTGGTGCGGGAGACGTCCTTCCTCGTGATCGGCAATGGTGAGGCGTACGCGGTGGGGGCCACCGGCCTGGCCCTGGGCGAGTCGGGATCCTGGGTGGTCGACGATGGTTACCGGCCCTTCGCCGCCGGCACGTACGAGTTGAACTGGGGCCGGGACGGCGGTCTGCTGCGGGTCAGCGGTACGGGCACCGATCCGGTGGTCAGCGGGTGGCTGACCGAGATCGGCTGCGGGTGGTGAGGCGGGTCCCCCTCACCGGCTGCCCGTCACAAGGCCTGCCGTGTGGGTGCGGGTGACCGGAAGCGGTGCCCCAGGCCGGTGGTGGCGGGGCCCGAGGGCCTCTGCTCCGGCCGCGTGCCCGCCGGGATGGTGTGTCAGACCACGGCCAGCCGGTCCACCAGCAGCTCCAGCCTCTGCTCGGTGTCCTCCGGCGGCAGCCGTCCGGCTCGGGTCAGGGTGGCCAGCCCGTGCAGGGCCGCCCAGAAGATCTCGGTGAACAGTCCCGGGTGGACGCCGTCCCCGGTGACCTCGTCGAGGTTCTCCAGCAGGGCGGCGAAGGCGTCCTTCAGGGGCTCCGGGGTGTCCTCGTGGGCGAACGCCAGGCCGCCGTCGAGCCGGAACATGGCGTCGTAGACCGCCGGGTTGCGTTCGGCGAAGTCGAGATAGGCGCGGGCCAGGGCGGAGACCCGGGCGCGTGGGCCGTTCGCGGCGCGGGTCGCGGCTCTCAGCGCCGCGGCCATCTCGGCGGCGCCTTCGAGGGCGACGGCGCCGATGATCTCCCGCTTGCCGCGGAAGTGGCTGTAGAGGACGGGCTGGCTGTACTCGATGCGTTCGGCGAGCCGGCGCGTGGTGACCGCGTCCCAGCCCTGCTGCTCGGCGAGTTCGCGGGCTGTCGCCACGATGAGGCGTTCGCGGCCCGCCCGTTCGCGCTCCTTGCGCTCCTGTACCGACATGACGCGATCCTAGCACTGCTAGACAATCGAGCGGTGGCAGTACTAGCGTTGCCTCATTCGCTAGCAATGCTAGAAGCCAGGAGGGCTCATCATGCTCAACGCACTCGAGGTGTTCACCACCGTGGTCGTCGGCGTGATGGTGGGGGTGGAGTTCTCCGTCGCCTTCGTCGTCAACCCGATCCTCAACGCGCTCCCCGCCGACAGTGGCCAACTCGGCCGCGCCCACGGGGGCCGCATGCTCGGCGCCGTGATGCCGGTCTGGTACATCACCTCGCTCGTCCTCGTCGCGGTCTGGGCCGTCGCCGGACGGCACCACCACGGCACCGGCCTCGTCCTCACCGCCGGCGCGCTGCTGGCCCTCAGCGTGATCATGTCGATCCTGCTGCTCGTCCCGATCAACAACCGGGGCAGGACGTGGACCCCCGACAACCGGCCCGCCGACTGGAAGGAGCAGATGAACCGCTGGGACCGCCTCCACCACGTCCGCGTCGCCGTCATCATCGCCGCCTTCGCCCTGCTGGCCGCCGCCCTCGCCTGACCCCGCGAGCCGACCCCCGCACCCGTCGCACCAACCCCGCTCCCTGCTACTCCCCGGCACTCCCCCGGCGGCAGCGTGCCACCGGACACCCGGGATCCGGGAACGCAGCCTCGCGGTCAGAGCACTGGCCGGGCGCCGTGGGCCGCGATCATGTCCTCGGCCAGGCGCGTGCTCGAGGCGGGGTTCTGACCGGTGAACAGGTTCCCGTCCCGGACGTTGTACTGCTGGTACGGCGCTCCGCCCTCGTGCCGGGCTCCCCACTCGCGCAGCCGGGACGCCAGCAGCCAGGGCGCCCCCTCGGCGGTCCCGAAGATCCGCTCCTCCTCATCGGTGAACGCGGTCATCCGGCGGCCCGCGAAGCGCCAGCTTCCGTCGGGGTCGATGGCGCTGAGCAAGCCCGCGGGGCCGTGGCATACGGCACCGATCAGGGCGCCCGCATCGTCGAACCGGCGCAGGATGCGGCCGAGATCGGGGTCCTGGTGGAGGTCGACCACCGGGCCGTGGCCACCGGGCAGCACGACGCCCGCGTAGTCGGCGGGCTCGACCTCGCCGAGCGGGACGGGCCGGCCGAACGCGCTCAGTGCCTTCCGGGCGTGCTCGACGTACCGGGCACAGTCCGGGCCGGCGAGCGCCGGGTCCGCACTGTGCTCGTCGAGGGGCTGCGGGACTCCGCCCGGCGACGCGAAGTCGACCTCGTATCCGGCCTCGGTGAACTTCAGGTGCGGGGCGGCCAGTTCCTCGGCCCAGTAGCCCGTCGGGTAGGACGTGCCGTCCGTGCGCTCCCACCGGTCGGCGGCGGACATGACGATCAGGATCCTGCTCATCGTGGTCTCCTCAGCGTTGCAGTGCTTCCTCGTGGCGCGCATGTCCGAGCGGTCGATACGACCGGTTCGCGCGTCGATCCACGCGGCTGCCGTTCCCGGTCGTGCGGGTGACGGTGCATGCCGGTATCAGCGTGGCTCCGGAGGCCCCCGTCCGGGACGGCTCCTCCGGCCCTCCGCGACCTGGGACCGGCTGCCTGGGACCGGCTGCCTGGGACTGACGGACCCACCCGGGCGGGCCCACGGTGGCGAGCCGAGTGGCCAGAATGGACGGATGCCGGAGAAGAACACCGAACTGGCGGACTTCCTGCGCCGTGCACGGAGCCAGTGCGACGCGTCGCGAGCCGGCCTGCCGGCCGACGGTCGCGTGCGTCGCGTGCCGGGCCTGCGGCGCGAGGAGGTCGCGTTCCTGGCCGGTGTGTCGACCGACTACTACACGCGTCTCGAACAGGGACGGCGGATCGTTCCCTCCCCGTCGGTGGTGGACGCCGTCGGCCGCGCACTCGGGCTGGACCGGGCGGGCCGCGCTCACCTCGCCGACCTGATCGGTCCGGAGGCCGCGGCTGCGCGGCCGCGTACGCGTCCTGTCCAGCGAGTCCGTCCCGGGCTGTACCAGTTGCTCGACGCGCTCGGCGACGTACCGGCCCTGGTGTTGGGGCGCCGCGCCGACGTGCTCGCGCAGAACCGTCTGGGAAAGGCGCTGTTCACCGACTTCGAGCGGTTCCCCGCGTCCCGGCGCAACTACGCCCGGTGGATGTTCCTCGACGACGCGGCACGGTCGCTGTTCGTCGACTGGGAGGAACAGGCCCGCGCGGCGGTGGAGAACCTCCGTCTGGAGGCGGGGGCCGACCCCGCCGACCGGGCGACGATCGACCTGATCGCCGAACTGCGCGAGGCCGGCCCGGAGTTCGCCCTGTGGTGGGATGAGCACCGCGTCTATCAGCGGACGCACGGCTCCAAGCGGCTGCGCCATCCCGTGGTCGGAGACCTCACCGTCGAGTACGAGACCCTGACGTTGCCCGGGGACCCCGATACGACGCTGTTCGTCTACTCGGCCGAGGCGAACTCACCCTCGCAGCGGGCCCTGAGCCTTCTGGCCAGCTGGTCACTGACCGGCGACAGCGCTTGACCGGGTGAGGGTGACCTGCCGCCGCGCTTGGGATGCTGGGGCCGTCATGTGCGGAGGAACGGGAACGGGAACGGACGGCGAGACATGGACGGCATACCGGACGGAACCACTGCCGGCGGGCGGCACCAGGACGCGGCCGCGGGAAGCGTACGGCCTCTGACGGCCGCGCTGATCATGCTGGGCATCGCGCTGCTGTCGGGCGCACTCTCCGTCCTGGTCACGCTTCCGGCGGCCCAGCACCTGCGCTCCTTCCAGGACGGCGAGCAGACCTCCGCGACGCTGCACACGGAGGGCTCCTGCATGATCGGCCAGTGCAAGGTCGAGTTCCGGGCCGGGGACAGACTGTGGTGGCGGACCTGCCGGTGGGCAGCGGGGGCGGCAAGAGCTCCGTCGGAGCCCGGATGACCGTCCGCTATCACGCGGACGATCCCCGAGTGGCCGTGCGGGACGACGATGTCGGCGGCGGCGGGGCGGCCGTGCTGGCGGTGATGTCGGGCGGAACGGCCCTGCTCTTCCTGGTGATGTCGGTCGTGGCACCGGTCTACGCGTGGCGGCAGCGGCGGGCAGATCCTGAGCCGGCGTGACGTTCCCTGAGGGTGGGCCGGCCCGGCGAACCCTTGAGGGACCTGCCCTGTCCTGCTCACGGTGGGGATCCGGCGCGCCGCGAGCCCGGGGGTGCGGCGGCGGTCAGCCTCTGCCCCGGCCGAACGCACCGCCCCTGCCCCCGGCCAGTGGCACCGCGTCCGCGCCGGCCAGGACACGGTGCCCACGTATCGCCGCGGAACTTCACGGACCGGGGTCCGCGGGCTCGGAACGGGCTCCGGGCGCGGACGGTCGGGGAAGCCTGCGCCCGGAGCTGGCCGTCAAGGAAGCCTGCGCCGCAGTATCCAGAACGCGGCGGCCACCGCGGCGGCGGCCAGGGCCAGGACGATGCCGGTCTCGACCAGTTGGATCGGCCAGTAGTGCGAGGTCGGGTGGATCTTCGCGTAGAAGTCGACCGCCCCGTGATCCGAGAGGCACGTACCGAGGTCGCCGGGCACGGCCTGGTCGCTGCAGTCGAGACCGCTGACACGCTCCCCGGACTCCATGATCATCCCGAACTCGAGCTGATCGACATGGTTGAGTGCCGAGTCCCACGGGCCTCGTACCTCACTCGCCGGCCAGAGAGAAGACCGGACCCTGTCGCCCAGGTGGTACGCCAACCCGATGCCGGCCAGCGCCAGGCCCGTCGCGGGGAGGGTGCGCCGCGTGAGCAACGCCGCCGGCGCACCGAGCGCCAGTCCGAGCAGAACGTACGCCGGGCCCACCGATCCTGCGGCGTGGAAGTATTCGCTGTTCCACCGGTTGACCCCGTCATCGGGACCGGACACCCACACCCACCGGAACAGCAAGGTCAGCGCGGTCATACCACCGAGCAGCGCCATCACGGGGACAGCCAGCTTCGCAGCGAGCCAGCGGACCGGGGACACGGACTGGGTCCACGCCAAGGTGGCGGTGCCGCGTTCCAGTTCGCGGCCGATCAGCACAGCGCCCGCGCAGGCGGCGATGGCGCACGGCAGCCAGGCGAGGAGCCTGGCGGACCGGTGTTCAGAACCCCAATAGCGCATCTCCGTGGCGCATTCCAGCATTCCTGCGCCACCACAGGCGCCATACGAAGCAGCCTCCTGCCCCAGCGCGTAGAGCCAGGTCAGCCCGCCGGCCCCGGCGATGACCAGCACCGCCCAGACCCACAGCGGCACCCGGTGCAGCCGCAGCACCGCCCGGGTCAGGCCGTGGTGCGGGGTGTGCGGGAGAGTGGTCATGCGGCAGCCTCCTGGCTCGGTGCGGGCGAGGCGCTCTCCGTGAACAGGGCGGGAGCACCGGGGTTGCGCAGATGGGCCAGGATCAGCTCTTCCATGGACGGCTGCTCGACCAGCCATGAGGCCGTATCGACGGAACCCCGCGGGCGCACCAGCGCGGTGTGACCGCGACCGGTCGTGCCGGACTCCACGACGGTGTGCGGCGCGAAGTCGGGTGAGGTGCCGGTGAGGCGGGCGTGCGCGGTCACGACGTCGTCGCTCTCGCCGGCGAGCCTGACCTGCCCGCTGCCGAGCAGCAGAAGATAGTCGCAGGCGCCTTCCAGTTCGGCGAGGACATGGGAGGACATGACCACGCTGGTGCCGTGCTCGACGGCCACGGCCAGCAGGGCGCCCATCAGCTGGTGGCGGGCGAGCGGGTCCAGGTCCGCCATCGGCTCGTCCAGCAGCAGCAGTTCGGCGCGCTTGCCCAGAGCCAGCGCGAGGGCGACTCGGGTGCGCTGGCCCGCGGAGAGGGTGCGGATCCCGGCCTGCGGATCCAGACCGGCGCCGTACGCGACGCGTTCCGCGGCCTCCTGATCCCAGCGACCCGGGTTGAGCTCGGCGCCCAGCCGGAGCGTGGCCGCCACGGTGAGCTGCGGATACAGGGGACGGGTCTGCGCCACGTAGCCGATCCGCGGCCGGGACCCGGCCGGGTCGGCCCCGAGCACCCGCAGCGTCCCCCGCGTCGGGCGGAGCATCCCTGCCGCGAGTGCCAGCAGCGTGGACTTGCCGGCGCCGTTCGGGCCGACCAGTGCGCAGATCCGGCCGGCGGGCAGTCGGAAGGAGCAGTCCCGCAGGACCGGCTCGCGGCGGCGGCCGTAGCGCATGACGAGCCCGCGCGCTTCCAGCGCAGCTGGTTCCTTGCTCATTGCTCTCCCTCGGTGAACTCCTGCTCCAGAGCGGAGCTGAACAGTGCGGCGACGTCCTCACGAGCGAGCCCCCCCGTGCGGGCTCGCTTCATCCAGCCGGCCAGCTCATCGGCGAGCGGCGACTGAGCCACCGCCGCCCCCAGCGACTTCCGCACAAACGTGCCGAGGCCGCGTCGCGCCTCCACCAGGCCCTCGCGCTCCAGCTCGCGATAGGCCTTGAGCACGGTGTTGGGGTTGATGGCGGTTGCCTCGACGACCTCGCGGGCGGTGGGCAGCCGATCGCCCGGTTCGAGGAGGCCCAGCCGCAAAGCCCGCTTCGTCTGCTGGACGATCTGCAGGTAGGTGGCCACGCCGGTCCCCCGGTCGATCCGGTATTCGATCACTGCGAAACCCCCTTTCACTAATTAAGTAGTGAAAGGATGATGCAGCGCCGGAGTCCACGTCAAGTCACCGTGAGCATGGGCCTGTGAGGCGATCACCGGCCTGTTCGGCGTGCCCGCTCGTCCGGCGTGCACCGCTCGACGGTGTACGGATGGCTCGACACGGCCCGGGCCGTGTCCCACCGGCCCAGGAAGAACCCCTCACACATCCTGTTGCGCCCTGCGGGGAGCGATCAGCCGGGCCGGACGCACCCCGCCCGGGCGGTTGATCAGCTTTCCGCCGCCGGCGCCGCCGGCGAAGGCCTCGGCCCGCGCCTCGGCCCGCGCCTCGGCCCGCGCCGTCGTTCCGGACCGGCCGTTCGGGGGGCGTAGCGGCCGGGCGTCGTGCCCAGGATGCGTTTGAAGTGGCGGGTCAGGTGCGGCTGGTCGTAGAAGCCGGACGCGGTCGCCACCTCCGCGGGCGGGCGGCCGTCCAGGAGCAGCCGCCGGGCGCGTTCGACGCGGCGTGCCATCAGGTACTGGTGCGGGGCGATGCCGAAGGCGGCGGTGAACGCCCGGACCAGGTGGGTGGGGTGGGCGTGCAGCAGCTTCGCGGCCTCGTCCAGGCTCACCCCGTCGGTCAGCCGTTCGTCGAGGAGTTCCCGCAGGGTGTGGGCCACGCCGCGGCCGGCGTTCGGCGGGTGGGCGACGAGCCGGGGCCGCAGGTGGCCGCGCAGCCGGTCGGCGACCAGGGCGAGGCGGCTCTCGGCCTCCAGTTCGTCGCCCCGCCGCGCCAGGGCCGTGTGCAGTTGTCCGACGCGGCGGCGCAGCAGGGGGTCGGCCAGGTCGGGGCTGTCCGCCGCCGGGCCGATGAAGCCCTCGTCCAGCTGCGTCAGGTCCAGGTAGAGCACCCGTTTGCGGAAGCCGCGCGCGGTGGCGGACGAGCCGTTGTGCGGCACCTGCGGGGGGAGCAGCGAGACCGTGTCGTGGGGGGTGCCGTGCTCGCGGCGGTTCAGGTCGTAGCGGACGGCACCGTCGTCGACGATCAGCAGGGTCCACACGTCGTGGACGTGCATCGGGTACGCGTGCTCGGTGAAGTGGGCGTGGAGGACTTCCGCGACGCCCGGAACCCGCGGTCGCCACGCGGAGATCTCCGGCCGTGCCAGCATGTCAAGAACGTACAAGAAGGTGTGCCGTGGTGGCGTGCAGGCTCAGGGCATGACGAACGAGCACACCCCCGTACGGTTCGACACCAAGATCGCCGTGCTGCTGCGCGACGATCTGGAGTCCTGGCAGCGGCTGAACGTCACCGCGTTCCTGGTCAGCGGGCTCGGTTCGGAGCTTCCCGAGGTGATCGGCGAACCGTACGCCGACGCCGACGGCACGCCCTATCTGCCCATGTTCCGCCAGCCCGTCCTGGTGTTCGAGGGGACGAAGGAGATCCTGACCGCCGCCCACGGCCGCGCCCTGTCCCGCTCGCTTCCCCGGTCGGTGTTCACCTCGGACCTCTTCGCCACCGGCCACGACCGGGACAACCGCGCCGCGGTGCGGGCCGTGCCGCGGGATCAGCTGGATCTGGTGGGTCTGGCCGTGCACGGGCCGCGCAACGCGGTCGACAAGGTGCTCAAGGGCGCCCGGATGCATCCCTGAGGTGCACGGGCGCACGGGCGCACGGGCCGGCCGATCCGTGCCGGCCGATCCGGGCCCGCGGTTCCCCGGCCCGCCCGCGGGGGCCGGGCCCGGGACCCGGTCACGGGCGGCGGAACGTCAGGTGACCCGGCGGGCCCGGTGGCGGACCGCGTTGAGCCTGACCTCGGCCGGAAGGCTGCCCACGCCCGCCGACTCACGGGCGTGCCGGAGTGCCTCCCGGCTCAGCCGCTCCAGGGCGGTCGCCGGCCGGGCGTGCGGTTCGAGCCGCAGCCCGGCCCGCGTTCTCGGCGCCGCGGGGCGGCCCATCAGCCTGATGCGTGCCCGGGCGACGCCGTCCATGGCCTCCGCCTCGGCGGCCACGGCGTCCTCCAGTGCCCGTCCTCGCAGCTGCCCTCCCACGCCGTCGCCGCTGTCGACCGGGGCCGCCGTGAGGCGGTGCCGGCGCAGCTGGCTCAGCAGCCACCACAGCAGGAGCGCGAGCAGCACGCCGAGCGCCGCGAGGACGACCGGCCACCACCACCCGTTGTCCCGGAACCGGGTCCGTGCCCCGTCGGTGAGGATCACGTCGTCCGGTCCCCCGAAGGGCCACCAGCCGGGCAGGCGGAAGTCCCAGTGCCGCTCGAGGTCGAGGCCACCGACCAGCGCGGCGCCGCCCAGGGCGAACAGGGCCAGCCCTCCCAGCCCGAGCAGCAGCCGGTTGACGGTCCTGAGCATGTGTGGTGTCACCCTTTCCTGGGGCGGTGGACGCGGACGGACAGCGAGGGCCGCCGGGCGAGACCGAGTTGCCGCACCCCGTCCGTCAGGGCCGCGTCCAGGTCGGCGCGGATGTCGCCGGGGTCGCGGAAGTGGGACGTCACCCTGGCCCTGACCCGGCGGCGGCGCACGCGGATGTGGGCCGACTGGACGCCCGGCACCTCCATGGCGCGGTCGCGCAGGATGAGCGCGGCTGCGGAGCGGCCGAGTACGGCCCGTACGTCGCCGGACCCGGCCGGGGTCCGCATCGGCAGCAGGTCGCGGAGGCCGGGGGTCACCGCGAGGATCAGCAGCCACAGCCCGACGGCCGCCGCCAGCGCGGCGCCGGCGAGCACCCAGCGGTCGTCGAGCGGCCGGGTCGCCAGTTCGTCGGCGAGCACGCGCCGCCAGCGCATCGCCGGCCCGCCGGCCCGTACGGCGGCCACGTCGTACAGGAGCAGGCCGGTGCCCGCGACAGCCACCACGGCGACGATGGCGGCGGGCACGCGCCGGGTGGACCAGAACCGGTGGGTGGCCCGTCCCCCGGCGTGCCCGTCGATCCGCTCCCCGGCCCGCCCCTCGGCTGGTCCGCCGGTCCCTCCGCCGATGCCACCGCCGGTCCCGGCGCCCGTCCCGCCGTCGGCTCGCCCTGCGGAGCGCCCATGGCCCCGTCCGGCGGCGGCCGACGATCCGCCCGCTGCTGTCCCGCCCGGTGCGGTCCCGCCCGCCGCCGTGGACGAGGACGGCCCGGCGTCGCCGGCCGGCGGCGGCCCGGGGGCCGGCTCCGGTCCCGGCTCCCGCCCTCGCTCCGGCCCCGGCTCCCGCTCGCTCATCGCACCCTCCCCCGGCCCTCGCCCCGCGTGTGGGGTGAGTGCAGCCGCTCGACCGTGACCACGACGTCATGGACCTTCATGCCCGCCAGCCCGCCGACCCGTTCGGTGACGACGCGGCGGACCGCCCCGCACTGCGCGCCGATGTCGGACGGGTAGCCCAGTTCCACCCCGATGTGCAGGCGTGCGTCACCGAGCGACGGCCCCCGCCCGAACGCGGGCCGTACGGACGCTCGCGCGCGGGGTGCCGTACGGCCGGGAGTCACGAGAGCAGCGGACGCGTCGAATCCGCTCAGCGCCTCACGGGCCGCCCGCGAAGCGATCTTCGCGACGACCCGGTCGGCGACACGCGTCGCCCCTCGCTCATGTGCGGGTACCGCCGGGGCTGCGGTCTGCGGCTGTGCCACCGTTCACCGTCGCCGGGCGGGGCGCTCACGGGACTGGAAGAAGTCGCCGGGCTCCAGATCGCCGTCCGCGAACCGCCCGGCGACGTATCCGACCGCGCCCAGCGCCGCCACGAGGAGAAAAGCCCCGAAGCCGCCGAAGTACCCTGCGAAGCCGAGCGCCATTCCGGCGACCAGGCCCACCATGGCCATGCTCATCGTGCCTCTTTCGCGTTCATCGCCTTCTCCGCGCTCCGCGGGGTTCGGCTAACGGAGCCGTGGCTGCTCTTGCTCTGTCTGCTCTTCCTCTTCGCCCGGGAGACTCACGTCGCTGACGAAGATGTTCACCTCGACGACTTCCAGACCCGTCATCCACTCCACGGCGGAGATCACGCTCTCCCGCACGGACGACGCGACGTCCGAGATCGAGACCCCGTAGTCGATGACGATCTCCAGATCGATCGCGGTCTGCTTCTCGCCCACCTCGACCCGGACTCCGTGGGAGACGGACTTGGTCGTCCCGGGCACGCGCTCCCGCGCCGCGTGGTAGGCCCGGGTGATGCCGCCGCCCATGGCATGCACGCCGTCCACATCACGGGCCGCCATCCCGGCGATCTTCTCGACCACACTGTCCGCGACGCTCGTCTTGCCGCGCGCCCCGCCGTCGGCGGTGTACGACCCGCCGCCCGCGGTCTCCTTGCCAGAGGTGTCGGGCCTGCTCTTCTGTGCCGTTTCCGTCATGGCCGGTGATCCCTTCCTGGAACGGATTCCTCCCGGTTTTCCACGTTAAGGCCGTTCTGCGCGAGATGCTCCTTGTGCGGGCATACGGTGGACCCGGCCCGCCGGACCAGCGGCGCGAGCGGCCGCACGGACCCGGTTCCGGCAGTCTGGACACGGCACGGTACGGAAGAGGTGGTGGCCGATGACGGCCGACGGATGGACGCAGGCCGGACGGAACCCGCTCGGCCCGGGCCTTCTCCTGCCCCTCGGCGGGCCCGGGGACGGAGCGTGGATCACCGAGCGCGCCGCCTGTGCGGTGCTGAACCGGGCGTCCGCCCGGGTGGACGGTGTCCAGCTCGGCGCCGTGAGAATCCGCCTGGCCGTACCGGAGGCGGCGCCGGAGCCGGCTGCCGGGGCCCACCGGGCCGCGCTGCGGCCGGAACCGCTGCGGATCGAGGCGGACTTCTCGGCGTCGGCCCGGCAGCCCCTGCCCCGCACCGCGGGGGAGCTCCGCCGGGCGCTGCTCGCCGCGGCCACCGAACGCCTCGGGCTGCCGACGGCCGAGATCGACCTGCGGGTGACGGACCTGCTGGGGGAGCCCGCCCGCGCGGACGACCGGGCTGCGAACCGTGCCCCGGACCGGGCCGGGGAGCGGGCCTCGGCCCGGGCCTCGGACCCGTCCGCGGCCCGGTTCGCGGAGTGGCGTCCGGACCCGGCCGAAGCCGCCGGCACGGGAACGCCTCCGCCCGGATCCGACGGTTCCGGTCCGGCCCCGGCAGGAGCCGACGGCGCCGGACCGGCCCCGGTCTCCGGCTCCCCGCACCCGTCGCCGGGCCCGACGCCGCACCCCTCACCCGGCCCGGTGCCCGTGCGGGAGCCGGCCGCGGAGCTGGCCGACGCCGTGACGGCCGTGCCCGGCGTCACCCGCCTCGCCCCCGTTCCGGAGCCGCCGGCGGAACAGACCAGCCGGTGGTTCGCCCAAGCCGTACGGATCAAGGACGGCGACGATCCCCCGAGCCGGCACGTCCGGATCCAGCTCGCCACCGCCGAGGACCATCGCGCCCTCGACGTCGCCCGGGCCGTCCGCACGGCGGTGGCCGGGGCGGCGGAGGGCGACGCCCCCGGTCCGGTGACGGTCACCGTCCTCGTGACGGCGGTGGAACCGGCCGGGACCCCGCCGGGCTGACCGGCGCCACCGGCCGGACCCCGCCGGACCGCCCGCCGCCCGCCGCCCGCCGCCACAACGCCCGTGCCCGGCAGGGGAGTTCACGCCCCGGGCCGGGGGCGCTCACGCGCCCCCCGCGACGCCGCCTCCTCCGGCGCACAACCTTCGCGCCGTACCGCAGGTCTCACCGTGTGGATCCTCGCCTCGCCCCGTCCCGTCCCGCCATGGTGCTCCTGGAGGAATCATGCGTCGCCCGCACGCGCTGTGCGTCCTGGCCGCCCTCGGTCTCGGCGCCGCCCTCACCGGAGCTCCCGCCCAGGCCGCCGACGGGGCCCGGCAGTCGCCGGCGGCAGCCGCGTCCGCCGGCGAGGACTTCAACGGCGACGGCTACCAGGACCTGGCGATCGGAGCCCCCGACGCCACGGTCTCCGGGCACGGGCAGGCCGGGTACGTCGTCATCACCTACGGCTCGGCGGCCGGCCCCGACACCTCCTCCCGCGGGTATCTCACGCAGAGCAGCGCGGGCATCTCCGGCACCCCCGAGGAGGGCGACCGCTTCGGCGAGAAACTGATCGCCCGCGACCTCGACGGGGACGGCATCACCGATCTCGCCGTCCACAGCGCGGGCGAGAACGTCGCCGGCACCGGCAGCCGCGGCATGGTGACGGTGCTGTGGGGCGGCACCGGCGGCCTCAGCGGTGACGGCTCGGCCGTCCTCAAGGCACCGGCGGACAGCATGCACTGGAGCGTCGGCTCCAACCTCACCGGCGGCGACTTCGACGGCGACGGCAACGCCGACCTCTTCCTGGAGTACGGGCCCGACTGGGACGTGCGCTCCGTACTCCGCGGCCCGTTCAGCCGGGCCGGGGAACCGGCGGGCGTGCGGAACCTCACCCTCTTCAGCACCGACAACAGCATTTCCGCGATCGCCGCGGGCGACATGACCGGCGACGGCATCGACGACCTCGCCACCTTCTACGCGTACCAGAACCACGCCGAGGGCGGGAAGTTCTGGCGCGGCACCGCCTCGGGCCTCTCCACGGTCCCGGCCGCGCTGCCCTCCGCGGCCACCGCCGTGACCGGCGATTTCGACAAGGACGGCATCGGCGACCTGGCGACCCGTGTGGTCCCCGGCGACATCGTCGAGAACCTGCCCGACGACGCGGGCACGGTGAGGGTCCACTACGGAACCCCCTCCGGACCGGGCACCGGCCGCGTCACGACGATCCACCAGGACACCCCGGGCGTCCCGGGCACGGGCGAGAAGGGCGACAACTTCGGCGCCCGCCTCTCCGCGGGGGACGCCAACGGCGACGGCTACGCGGACCTCGCCGCGGCCGTGCCCTACGAGGCCATCGGCAACCGGAGCGGGGCCGGAGCCGTGGTCCTGCTCAAGGGCGGCTCCGGCGGCCTCACCGGCACCGGCGCGCAGGCCTTCCACCAGGACACGCAGGGGATTCCCGGCATCGCCGAGACGGGCGACCACTTCGGCGACGCGGTCCGTCTCCTGGACGTCACCCGGGACGGCAGGGCCGAACTGGCCGCGTCCGCGCCGGAGGAGAACGGCACCGGCGCCGTCTGGTCCCTGCGCGGCACCGCCTCCGGCCTCACGGCCACGGGCTCGGCCGCCTTCAACCCGGTGGACCTGGGCATCCCGGCCGCGGGCTCCCGCTTCGGCGCGGTCCTCGCCAACCACACCGGCGTCCACGTGGAGTAGGAGGCACCCGGTCGCCGGCCGGTCCGGGCGGTGGGGCCGCCGGCAGGGGGCGCGGCCGGGCCGCGGAGCGCACCGAACGCTGCCCGCGGGATTCGGCGGTTCCGGCGTGAACGGGCCCGGCCCGCGCCCCGTATCCGTATATGACCGAGGTGTGCGTACAGAAGCTCTCGGTCTTCACGGGATTCCGGTACACGGGCCGCGCATACCGCGGCCGCAGGGGATGGGGGAGAACATGGCGGCAGTGAACAACGCGGTGCGGAGAGGCGGCGTGGCTCCGGTGGACGCGGCGCGCTGGGCCATGTGGACCTGCGTCATCGTCAACGTGGTGATCGTCGAGGCGCTGTTCCTCGGCGCCGGTCCGGGCAAGAACGGGGTGCTCACGGTCGCCAAGTTCTTCGGAGTGCACGCGGCCCTGCTGATGCTCTGCCAACTGCTGCTGGTGGCCCGGCTGCCGTGGCTGGACCGCCGCATCGGGATGGACCGGCTGACGGTGTGGCACCGCTGGGTCGGCTTCTCCCTGGTGTGGACCGTCCTCACCCACGCCACGCTGGTGGTGCTCGGCTACGCGACACTCGACGACGCCTCCATGGGGAAGACGTTCCTCGCCCTGAGCGGGGTGCCGGCCTCCCTGCTGGGCATACTCGCCGCGGCCGTCATCCTCGTGATCGCCGTGGTCTCCACCCGGTCCCTGCGGCGGCGGCTGCGGTACGAGGTCTGGCACGGTCTGCACCTGCTGCTCTACGTGGCCCTGGGCCTGTCGTTCGTGCACCAGTTGCTGGAGACCAAGACGTTCACCTCCTCCGCGTTCGCGACGGCCTACTGGTGGGCCCTGTGGCTGTTCGCCTTCGGCGCTCTGCTGGCCGGGCGTGTCGCCGTGCCGCTGTGGCGCAATGCCCACCACCGGTTCCGCGTCGCGGCCGTGGTGCCGGAGTCGGACCACGCGGTGTCCGTGTACGTCACCGGCCGGCACCTCGGCAAACTTCCCGCCCGGGCCGGGCAGTTCTGCATCTGGCGGTTCCCCGGGCACAACCACTGGTGGACGGCCAACCCCTTCTCCCTGTCGGCGACGCCCGACGGGGAGGGGCTGCGCCTCACGGCGAAGGCGGCGGGCGGCACCAGCGCCGGCCTGCGGAACGTCCCGGTCGGCAGCCGCGTCTTCGTCGAGGGACCGTACGGGGCGTTCACCTCGCTCCACCGGACCCGGCCCGGCGCCGTGCTGATCGCCGGCGGCGTGGGCATCACGCCCGTGCGGGCACTGCTGGGGGAACAGGGGACCGGCGACATCGTCGTGCTGTACCGGGTTCGCAGCGAGGCCGATGCCGTGCTGCTGGACGAGGTGCGCGAGCTGGTCGCGCTGCGGGGCGGACGGTTGCATCTGCTCACCGGCAGGACCGGCGAGGGCGGCGCCCCGCCGTTCGGCCCGGACAGTCTGCACCGGCTGGTCCCGGACATCACCGAACGCGACGTGTACGTCTGCGGCCCGCCCGCCATGACCACGGCCGTCCTGTCCGGCCTGCGGGACCTGAAGGTCCCGGCGCGCCAGGTGCACGCCGAGAGGTTCGGGCTGGCCTGACGCGGACAGCGGCCACGCCTCCGGGACGGACGCCGGTCTTGCGGACGGCGGACGTGTGTCCGCCGGCGCTCGGGGACGGCGCGACGCGGCGGACGGCCTGAGGACGGGGCCGGGGGGCGGGCCTCGGGATCCGGGAGCCCGGAGCCGGGGCCCCGATCCGGGAGTCGGGAGCCGGGAGTCGGGAGCCGCAGGTCAGGAGTCGGGTGGAGTTTGTGGAGGCGGAGGCGGAGGGGTTGCGCGGCGAGCGCCGGGACATCAGGATGCAGGCCCGGTAACCGGCGGTAACCAGCTACCGGTGGCCGGAATCCCCCGCCTCCGCTACCCCGCCCCCACCTCCGTCCCTCGCCCCGCACATCCCGACCGACGGGAAGCAGGTCCCTGCCGTGCCCACGCCATCTCGCGCCGTCTCCCCCGTACGCCTGCGCGCCGCCGTGGCCGGGCTGAGCGCCGCGCTGTTCCTCTTCGCGCTCCCCGCCGCGCCCGCCGCCGCTGCCGACCTCACCGACCTCACCGATGTCGCCGACCTCACCGAGATCACCGAGATCACCGGCATGGCCGGTACTGCCGCATCCGCCGATACCGCCGGAGCCACGGGCAGCACCGTCCCGCTGGGCGTCGGCCTCGGCGGCTACACCGACCCCGCCTTCGCCGACGCCTGCACCTTCCACCGGTACGGCGAGGGCGAGACCCCGCCGCTCGGCCTCATCGGCACCGACCCGGTCTGCGTGGAGTACGCCAAACGCGACATCACCGTCAGCAACGGCGGCGCCCTGCGCTTCCTGCTCGCCGAGCCCGCCCGCTTCGCCCTCGCCGTCCCCGCCTGCCGCTACTGGCAGATCGACCACTGGAGCGTCCAGACCCACCCGGGCGGCCCCGCCCTCGTCGGCTGGGACGGCAGCTACTGGTTCGACCAGTCGTCCGGCGAGGCCGCGCTCAAGGCCCGCAACATCACGGTCGCCGGGGCACCGGCCACGGGCGGGGAGGCGGCCGACGCCCTCCGCCCGTACGATCCCGCGCTCGCCGACGCCCTGCGGCGCGCCTCCCTCGGCGTCAAGGTCGAGCTGCCGCTGAGCCTGTCCTGTGCGTGGCGGACGCGGTGAACGGGCCGATCGTGCCACGGCCGGGCGGGGCACCGGGCGGGACGGCGGAGCGTGGCCGCCCCACCCGGCGGCAGCTCGTGCTCGGGCTGGCCGGTGCCGTCGCCGCGCTGCAGACCGGTGCGGTCGCCGCCCCCGCGCGGGCCTCGGCCGCCGGGCCGGCCGCCGCGCTCGCCACCGGACCCGCCGCCGTCCCGGACATCAGTGCGTGGCGGACCGCCCTGGAGGCGTTCGCCGACACCATGGTCCCGGGCGAGAAGCGCCACTCCGGCGACCGTGCCGTCGCGGGCGCCGCCGCCGGGCCCGGTGCCGTGCAGGCCGGAACCGTCGAACTGCTGTGCCTGCCCGAGCTGGGACTCGCGCCGCTGCTGCCGGTCCTGGCCGAACTGCTGGACACCCGGGCCGTGGCGTACGCGCTGCGCAAGGGCCGGGTCCTGCTGCCGGTCGTCGGCTCCGCCTTCGCCGGTCTCGGCTTCCGTGACCGCACCGCCCTCGCCGCGGAACTGCTCGAGCCGGGCGCGGCGGACCAGAAGCTCTGGGTCCTGCTCGCCCTCTTCTCCTCGCTGGCCTTCGACACCGCGGCCCACCTCCACACCACCGACGCGGTCGCGCAGCGCCATCCCGGCCTGGCCTGGAGCGCGTTCCCGCCTCCGGACGCGGACGGCCTCTGGCGCTTCCCGGAGTCCGGCTACGGCCGGGAACTCGCCCGCACCCACCCGCGCACCACATCGGGAGGCCACCCCGCATGACGACCGCCATCGAACGCACCGACGTCCTTGTCATCGGCAGCGGCTTCGGCGGTGCCATTCCCGCCTACCATCTGGCGGCGGGCGGGGCGAAGGTCACCGTTCTCGAACGCGGGCCCGAGCTGAGCGCGCAGGACTTCGCCCACGACCTGCGGATGGGCGGCTACACGCGCGCCGTCGACCTCGTGCAGGGCGATGGCATCACGGTCGTCGCCGGCAACTGCGTCGGCGGCTCCAGCGTCGTCTACTTCGCCGCCTCCCTCCGCGCCCCGGGCTTCGTTTTCGAACGCCGGGGCGGCCCCGGCCGCCGCCTGTGGCCGGCCGCGCTGACCCGCGACGCCCTCGACCCCTGGTACGACCGGGTCGAGGAAGCCATCCCCGTGGCCCGGCAGAGCTGGGACGACGTGCCGTACCCCGGCGGGCTGTTCGCGGCCGCCTGCGACCGGGCCGGGCGCAGCTGCAACCCCGTCCCGCTCGCCGTCGACCTCGCCACCTGCACCGACTGCAACTGGATGCTGAACGGCTGCCGCTTCGACGCCAAACGCTCCATGCTGCTCAACTACCTGCCCGCGGCCACGGCGGCCGGGGCGGAGGTGCGCCCGCTGCACGAGGTGCAGACCATCGCCCCCGCCGTCACGCCCGGCTACCGCTACCGGGTCGCGTACAGCGTGCTGGACGGGACCGACTACCGCGTCCCGGCCGGCGCGGGCCTCATCGAGGCGAAGATCGTGGTCGTCGCGGCCGGTGCCATGGCCACCCCGGTGATCCTCCGGCGGTCGGCCGCCCTGCTGGGCTCCATGCCGCGCGCGGTGGGGCGCCACTTCTCCGGCAACGGAGACCGGGTGTCCATCGCCGACGTGGACGAGACGAAGGTGCGCGACCTGCTCGGACTGGAGCGGGCGCCGGGCGTCCCGTACGAGGGCTTCCCCGTCGGCAAGCCGATCGGCTCGATGTCCTACGACCGGCTCGACCCGGAGGCCCCGGAGTTCAGCCGCTTCTCGCTCCAGCAGATCTACTTCCCGGGCATCACGAACGTCCTGGCGCAGGCCACGGACGACCCGGCGACGAGCTGGTTCGGCACGGAGAAGAAGGCGCTGCGGGCGCGCTGGCGCTCCTGGCTCTCCGTCCTGGCGATGACGGAGGACGACAACGAAGGCGTGTTCGGCCCGCCGCCGCCCACCGGCGCCGCCGTGCGGCTCGCCTCCTCGCTGAGCCTGTCCACGCTGAGGTACCGGCCGAACGCCAACACCCTGCGCGGCTGGGCGGAGGCGGACCAGGAGGCGCGGGCCGTGCTGGAGAAGGACGGGCTGGCGCGGGTACGGCCGTGGAGCGGGTTCGCGGGGTCGGTCAGCGCGCACCCGCTGTCGTCCTGCCGGATCGGCGACGACCCGGCCACGTCCGCCCTGGACGACCGCAACGAACTGCGCGGCCACCCGGGCCTGTTCGTGACGGACGCCTCCGCCGTCCCGACCTCGCTGTGCGTCAACCCCTCGCTGACGGTCGCGGCGCTGGCCGAGCGCGCCTGCCCGTCCATCGTGGAACGGGCGGCGGAGGCGGGGGTGGATGTGCGGTACGGGGCGCCGTCCCCGGATGGCGGGACGGCGGCGCGAGACGCGGCGCTCAGGACACTGCAGGGGAGCGGACGATGAAGGGCGGAGCGGACATGGGGACGGGCGCAGGGACGGGCCCGGGCAGCCCGGGTACAGGCGCGGGCTCGGGCGCGGGCTCGGGCTCGGGCGCGCGTGCTACGGCGGGCCGCGAGGCGCTGGAGCGGCTGTACCGGCCCCGGCTCACCGGCAAGTCCGGCCGCCTGGAGGTCTGGTACGCCACCCTCACCGACCCGCGCACCGGAACAGGTGTCTGGATCCACCACGAGGTGCTCGCCCCGGCGGACGGCGGTCCGGCCCGCCCGCACGGCTGGATCTCCGTCTTCCCGGCGGACGGCCGCCCGCCGGTGACGGAACGCTTCGGCCCGGAGTCGCCCGGGGCCACCCTGCCGGTGGCCGACACCCCCGTCCCGTACTACACCTCCCCCGAAGTCCACGCCTCCAGCAGCCTGCTGGCGGGGGCGGCGGGCGGCATCCGCTGGCGGCTGCGCGTGGTGGAGGGCGGCGGCGCACCGCTGTACACCTTCCCGCGCTGGGCGTGGCGGACGGGGCTGCTCCCGGCCGCGCAGATCGTGCCCGTGCCGGACGCCCGCTTCTACGGCGAGGTGGACGTGCGCGGCGAGAAGCTGGAGTTGGCGGGCGCGCGGGGCGGGGTGGCCCGGATCGCCGGGCACGGCAACGCCAAGCGCTGGGCCTGGCTCCACGCCGGTCTGGGCGGCGGCGATGTCCTGGAGATCGTGGCGGCCGTGGCCCGCCGCCCCGGGATGCGGCTGCTTCCGCCCCTCCCCCTGCTGCAACTGCGCTTGGGCGGCAAGGACTGGCCGCGCGACCCGCTGCTCGCGGCGCCGCGCTTCACGGCGGACATCGGCCTGCCGGAGTGGACGGTGACCGGCCGGGCGGGCCGCCGCCGGCTCCGGGTGGAGGTCCGCCAGGACCCGGCCGACTGCGTCGCCCTCTCGTACACCGATCCGGACGGCGCGACGGCTACCTGCACCAACAGCGAACGGGCGAGCGCGGAGGTCGTGGCCGAGCGCCGCACCGGCTCCCGCTGGGAGACCGAACACCGCTGGTCCCTGGACCACACGGCGCACGCGGAGGTCGGCGAGCGGCCGTGACCCCGAAGCGGTCGGTGTCCGGCCGAACGGAGCGAACCTCGCAGCCGTACACCTGACCGAGCCGCCGCTCCCTCCCCGCCGACGGAACCGGGGAGGGAGCGGCGGAGCGTTATTCCGCTCCCGAACCGCAACCGGGGCGAGGAGGGCCGCGTCCATCCCGTCAAGGCGAGATCATCACCATCCCCCGGGAGAGCGACATGGCGGCCGATCGCTACCTCTGGCTGACCCGGCACGGCGAGGCGTCGCCGGACGAGAGCACCCTCACCGAGAACGGCCGCCGCCAGGCGACGGCTCTCGGCGAACGGCTGCGGAGCCGCCCGGTCTCGGTGATCCACCACGGCCCGCTGCCCCGCGCGGCCCAGACCGCCCGGCTGATCGCCGCACAGGTGGACGGCGTTCCCGTGCACCGCTGTGAGCCGGCCGGCGATTACGTGCCCCACGTCCCGCGCCGCGAGGAACTGCCGCCGGACTCCGCGGAGCTCCTGCTCGACCGACTCTCCGGATTCCCGGCGGAGGAGCGGGAGAAAGGACCGGCCCTGGCCCGGGAAGCCCTCCGGCGGTTCACCGGGCCGGTGGACGGTGCCGAACCGCGCCACGAACTGGTCGTCACGCACACCTTCCTGATCGGCTGGCTGGTCCGCGCCGCCCTCGACGCCCCCGACTGGCGCTGGATCGGGCTGAACCACGCCAACGCCGCCCTCACGGTGATCCGTTACGCCCCGGACCGCCCGGCCTCCGTGCTCCTCCACAACGACACGGGGCACTTGCCGCCCGAGCTGCGGTGGACTGGCTTCCCGGCCGAGCTGCGCCTCTGAGACCACACCGTGCGGGAACTCCCAGTGACTTGTTCCGAACATCCGAGTTGTAACCCGTGGGGGGAGAAGACCCACGCACCGGCCTTCCCGCCCGCACGGACACGGGACCACGGGGAAGGGCACGCATCGATGGTGAAGCTGCGTCTGACAATCGGCCGGGATCACGTCGCGGAACTCGCGCGGCTGCGCAATCCCGTGGGTGCCGTGGAGGAGTTGATCTGGAACGCTCTGGACGCCGACGCCGAGCATGTGGCCGTCGAACTGGAGCGCAACGAACTCGGGGGCGTGGCCCGGGTGACCGTCGCCGACGACGGCACGGGCATCGCCGCCGAGCACTGCGACGCCCGGTTCCGCCACATCGGCGTGTCGTGGAAGAGGTACGCCCAGGTCAGCCCGGAGAAGAAGCGCAGGCTGCACGGTAAGAACGGCCGCGGCCGGGTCCGCGCCTTCGCCCTGGGCAGCGAGGTGCGGTGGACCAGCGTGAGCGACGGCCCACAGGGGCGGCAGCGTGTGGTCATCGAATCCGGCCGAACCTCCATGGACGAGTTCGACGTCAGTGACCCCGAGCCGACGGAGGGCTCGACGGGAACCGTCTTCGAGGCATTCGGCGGCGAGGAGCTGCACAAACTGACCGACAGCACGGCGATGTCCACGCTCACCGCCGCGTTCGCCCTGCACCTGGAGGCCTACCCGGACATCCACATCGAGTACGACGGCCGGCGACTCGACCCGTCCTCGGAGCAGATCCATGTCGCGGCCTACGACCTGCCGGCCGGGACGGGCAGCGCCTACGGACCGGCCCAGCTCAAGCTGATCGAGTGGGCCCGCCCCGTCTCCCGCGCCCTCATCCTGTGCGACGGCCGCGGCATGTCCGTGGCCCAGCTCAAACCCGAAATCCAAGCCCCCGGCTTCCATTTCACGGCCTACCTCTCCTGGCCGGGGTTCGAGGACGACCAAGCGGGGGACCTCACCTTCGCCGACTGGCTGCCGGACGGCGCCACGGCCGAGGTAGTGGCGGCCGCGCGGCAACGCATGCGGGCCCACTTCCGCGACCGGGCCGACGAACGCCGGCGCGAACTAGTGAGTGAATGGCGCACGGACGGCATCTATCCCTACGAGGGGGAGCCGACCGACAACCGAGAGCGCGCCGAGCGGGAGACCTTCGACGCCGTGGCGACGACAGTGGTCCGCCACCTCCCCCAGTACAAGCGGACGCGCAGGATGACACTGGCCTTCTTGCGGTCCGTCCTGACACATGAGCCGGGCGATGTGCTCCGGATCGTCGAGGATGTCTTCTCCCTGACCCAGCAGGAGCAGGAGGAACTCTCCCGTCTCCTGGACCGCACGCCCCTCACCTCCCTCATCAAGGCGTCCACCAAAGCCTCGGGGAGGCTCGACTTCCTGGCGGCGCTCGAACATCTCGTCTTCGACCCCGAGGCCAAGGGCCGCGTCAAGGAGCGCACGGAACTCCACCGCATCCTCGAGAACGAGTGCTGGGTGTTCGGCGAGGAGTACGGGCTGCATGTCAGTGACCGCAGCCTGAACGAAGTCCTCCGGCGCCACTGCCACCTGCTCGGCAGGGAGGCCCCGTCGTGCGAACCGGTGCTCCGCGCGGACGGCCGGAAGGGCATCGTCGACCTCATGCTGTCCCGCGCGAGCCGGCAGCGGCAGGGGGAGCGCCACCATCTCGTGGTCGAACTCAAGCGGCCGAGCGTGCTCCTCGGCATGGCCGAGCTGGGGCAGATCAGCGGCTACGCCCAGGCGGTGATGGGCGATGACCGGTTCCGCGACACCCGCGTCACCTGGGATTTCTGGCTGATCGGGAACACCGTGGACGGCAACCTCCGGCAGATGGCCCACCAGCGCGGACGCGCACCCGGCTGCGCTGTCGACCAGCCCTCGTACCGGGTCTGGGTCCGTACCTGGGGCGAGGTGATCCAGGATTTCGAGGAACGGCTGCGCTTCTACCGCGAGCAGTTGGAGTACGAGTCGACGAGCCAGCACGCCATGGACTACCTGATCCGCGAGCACACGGATGCGGTGACGAAGCTGGCCGACCAGGGTGTCCTGCCGACTCAACGGCCGGGGGAGCACAGCGTTCCGCGGTGAGCCCTTCCCGTCCGCGCCGTTCGCGGAAGTGGCTGCGGGGGTGGGAGTTGCTTGCGAGGGTGGGGTCATGGTCGCTTCGCATCGTCTTCGCCGCCGTCCCGGAGCCGGTCCCGGTTTCCGACCCACGGCTGTGACCGGGACCGGGACACGTAGACGGTCCGGCGGCACGGTCGGAGGGCTCGGCGCGACGAGCGGCCGATGACGCCGGGGCAGGGCTCGGTTCTCGGACCGGCGGAGGGCGAAGGGCGGTTCGGGGCCCCGGGCGCGCCCGGATGCGAGCCGGCGAGGGAAGTCGCCGGCGGGCCTACGGCGGCCGTCCCGGCGCCGGGACGGGAAGCGCCCGACCCGCGCGGGCGCGTTGAGGCGTGGCTGCGGCGGCACCGCCGGTGGGTCCTCGCGCTCCTCGTGGCCGCGCTGCTCGGGCAGATGACGGTCGCCATGGTCACGACGGCCGTGCGGCAGACGCCGACCATCGACGAACCCGTGTACGTCGGCACGGCCGAGATCTACCGGCGCGAGCACAGCCTGCGGTTCAACCCCGAGCATCCGCCGCTGGGCAAACTGGTCATCGCGGCCGGCACGGCCTTCGCCGACGCCCGTCTCGAACCGGGATTCGACGGCAACCAGACAGAACTCGGGCGGCGTCTCCTCTACGAGTCGGGCAACGACCCGGGGCGGCTGATGCTGCTGGCGCGGCTGCCGGTGATCGCGCTGACCCTGCTGTTCGGTGTTGTCGTCTTCGCCTTCGCCCGCGATCTGACCGGTGCGGTGGGCGGGTTGGCGGCACTCACCCTGTACACGTTCTCCCCCGACGTCATCGCCCACGGCTCGCTGGCCACGCTCGACGTCCCGGCGGCCGGCTTCCTGCTGACGGCTGTGTGGCTGCTGTGGCGGGCCCGGCGACGACCACTGCTCTGCCTCCCGCTCGCCGGTGCGGCGCTCGGCGCGGCCGTGGCGACGAAGATGAGCATGCTGGCGGCCGTGCCGGTGCTGCTGCCGCTGGCCGCGCTGTCGGTGGTCGTCCATCACTCCTCAGGGCGGTCGCGCGGGGACCCGGGCAGCGCGGACGACCCTGCCGCCTCAGAGGGCTCCCGCCTCCTCCGTCTCCCCCGTGCCGCTGCCCGGCTGTTCGGACCGGCCCTCTTGGCGGTGAGCATCGTGGCCCTGGCCGGCATCGCCGTCGTCTGGGCCTCTTACCTGGCCGTCGATCCGCGGCTGCGCTGGACGGCGCCAACGAGCGTTCCGGACGCGCACCGGCTGCGCGGACAGCTCGTCGGCCTGCTGCCGTTCCCCGAACCCTTCCGGGACGGGATGCTCATCCAGTTCGCGTTCGAGGACGCCGGGTGGGAGGGCTTCCTCTTCGGCCGGCACTACAGCGGTTCGCTCTGGTACTACCTACCGGCCGCGCTGCTGGTGAAGACACCCCTCGGCGCGCTCGCGCTGTGGGCGGCGGGCGCGGTGGCGCTGGTGGCCGTCCCCCGGCTGCGCCCAGCGGCACCGTACGTGCTCCTCCCGGCGGCCGTACTGCTGCTCGCGGCCATGAGCGGGGACCGCGATCTGGGCGTCCGCTACGCAGTCTTCCTGCCGATGCTGCTGGCGGTCGCGGCAGCCGGTGCGGTCGCCGTCGCCGGTAGAGCCGGTGCGACCGCACTGCGGATGCCCGCGCGATGGCGGCGGACCCCTGGGGTGACGGTCGCCGCGCTGCTCCTCTTCGCCGCCGTCAGCTCACTGCGGACGTTCCCGTACTACCTGCCGTACGCGAACGAGGCGTTCGGCGGGCCCTCGAACACCCACCGCCATCTGCACGACTCGAACGTCGACTGGGGCCAGGACCTGGGACGGCTCGCCGACCGCCTGCGGGAGCGGTATCCGGGCGAGCGGGTCTGGCTCGTCTACAAGGGCAGCGGCGTCCCGTCCCACTACGGCATCGAGGCGTCCGATCCCCGCAAGGTGCCGCCGAGCCGGGTGCGCGGGCTGCTCGTCGTCTCGAACTCCGCGATCGCCAAGGCGGAGGGCGGACTGGCGGCGCTGGTGGAGAGCAGCAGGCCGATCGAGCAGGTCGGCCACTCGATCACGGTCTTCCGCCGGTAGGCGTGCTGCGCTGAGCACCGCGGGCGCCCCTATGGGTCGGGCAAGCTGACGGGTCAGGACGATGGCAGGACGGGAGTCCGAGCAGTTGTGGCCTGCGGCAAGGGGGACTCCCGGCGACCCAACGGGCCGAGGTCCGTGGCACGTTCCGCCTCGCGTCACCGATTGTGGGCAACTGGCCTCCCAGCGCGCCGGGGTGTCGGCAAGATGGATGTTCTGTCGACCGGGGCCAGGGGGCGAACATGGCGGAGAACGGGCAACCCGTAGCGGTGTGGCTGGGGGCAGCGGCATCCGTCCTGGCCCTGCTCGCCTTCTTCGGCGTGACCAGCTTCGACGAACTGGGCGCGAAGCTCGACCCCGAGTCCGCGTCCCGCGATGCCTGTACGGACGCCTCCCGGGCCTGGCGGGAGTACGGGGAGGACATGCCATCGATGGGCATGGAACAGTCCTTACGCCTCTACGGCCAGAAGCTCTCGGCAGTCGCCGAAGAGACCGAGAACGTGGAGCTGAGGGAACTGCTCCGGATCGACGGGGAGGCCTCCACGGAGTTCGCCCAGGCGATGGCACGCAAGGAGAGCTACCGGTCGAGCGCCTCGACGCGCAGCTACAAGGCCAGACTGGCCTGGGGAAAACTCTGCACCGAACTCAGTGAAAGCAACTGAGGCTTTCCCCTGGGGGCCGGACCGGGCCCATGGACGGCTTCCCCGCCGGTACTGGCTGATCACCCATCCCTGACCCGGACGACGACACCCACAAGTCCGGTCCTGCTCCGGGAAGTTCCGCCACACGGTCGTATCAGCCCAGCGCCTTGACCATCACCTGCTCCCGCGTCACCCCGTCGGACAGGACGTCCCCCGCCTCCCCCGTGGCGACGAAACCGTGCCGCCGGTAGAGCGCGGCGGCGGGCTCGTTGCCCGGGATCACGGCGAGCTTGAGTGCCGTGGCCCCCGAGCGCCGGGCCCACTCCTCCACCGCCGCCAGCAACGCGTCCGCCACGCCGCGCCCCCGTGCCTCCGGGCCGACCCACACCGACCGCAGCTCACGCAGCCCGTTCCCGCTCGGAACGCCACTGGCCATCCCAACGGCCCGGCCGTCCAGCAGGGCGACGACGTTGTAGGCGTCCGGCGCTTCCAGCCGCGCACGCCACCGTTCCTCGCCACCCCGGTTCCACTCCGCGAGCCGGGCCTTGAACGCGTGCGGCGCCTCGCTCAGCGCGGCGAGACGGACTTCCCGCCACAACGGCCAGTCGTGCTCGGTGAGAACCCGCAGACGCAGCATGGCTTCAGTGTGTCCCTGCCCTGGCGTCGTCACAGCGAGCCGCGTCGTATGAGCGGTTGCGCGTGACGAGGTCAAGTTCGGCCCAGACGGTCTTGTGGGGCGGCGGGCCCGTGATGACGCCCCAGCGGTCGGCCAGGGCTTCGACGAGGAGCAGACCGCGGCCCGATTCCGCGTCCGGGCCGGTGCGGCCGGGAGCGGGGACGGACGGGAGGGCGTCATCCCGGGTGTCGGTCAGCTCGATACGGAGCGTGTCGGTACCCCGGAGGCTGAGCGCCAAGCGGAAGTCGCGCCCGGGTACGCGGCCGTGCAGCGCGGCGTTGGCAGCCAACTCGGCCACGATGTGTTCGGCCGTCTCGTACGGCAGCTCCCACGAGCACAGTTGTGCCACGGCGAGGCGCCGGGCCAGCCGCGCGCCCCGGCGAGTGGGGGACAGCCGGACGCTGAACCCCCGGGTTGGAGCGGAATTTCCGGTTCGGGTGATTTCTTGCTTCACATCACTCAGCGTGGCCGTTCCGGGTCTACCGTGACCAGTAACGGCGGCGGCACGCAGCGTATATGTCGGCCGGGTGCGGGATTGGTACCGCCCGTCGGTCGTGTCGTCCTCCGCACGCCGCCGTTCCACACATGACGAAGGGGGTCTTCATGAGCGTGGACGGAAACGGTACGAGCGAGCGCGGTACGGAGTACACGACGGACGGGGCGGACAGCGCCTGCTGGGCTTCCGCCGTGGACGACGACGGGGCGGTACTGCGGACGGTCGGCCGCCAGATCCGGCTGTGGCGGGAGGCTGCGGGCCTCAAGCAGTCGGAACTGGGCAAGGCCATCGGGTACGGCGAGGACCTGGTGTCGTCGGTGGAGCGCGCCCGTCGCGTACCGCAGCCGGAGTTCCTGAAGAACGCGGACCAGGCACTCCAGGCCGGCGGCCGGATCGCGGCGATGGCGAAGGACGTGGCGGAGGCCCGCTACCCGAAGAAGGTTCGGGATCTGGCCAGGCTGGAGGCCGAAGCAGTTGCCATGGGGGCGTACATCAACACAGTGATCCACGGTCTCTTGCAGACGGAGGAGTACGCGAGAGCGCTCTTCGGCATGCGACGACCGGCGTATGGAGAAGATGAACTCGAACGCCTTGTAGCTGCTCGCCTGGCCCGGCAGGCCATCTTTGACCGGACTCCTGCTCCCATGCTGACGTTTGTCCAAGAAGAGGCCACGCTCCGACGGCCGATCGGCGGCAGAATGGTGCTGCGGCGTCAGCTCGAACACCTACTGGCCGTAGGACGGTTGCGGCATGTGGAGATTCAGGTCATGCCCACCGCCGTCGAGGAGCACGCGGGGCTTGGTGGTTCACTCCGTGTACTGAAGCTCAAGGACGGTACGTCGGTCGGTCAGAACGAGGTCCAGCTCATCAGCCGGTTGATCACAAATCCCAAGGAAGTCCAGATCCTTGAGATGCGGTATGAGACCATCCGGGCGCAGGCGCTCACGCCGCGTGAGTCGTTGGCCTTTATCGAGAATGTGCTGGGAGAGACATGAGCATCAGGCCCTCGGCCGGAAACAGTCCGGCCTTGGAGTGGACGAAGAGCAGCTACAGCACGAACGACGGCCCCGATTGCGTCGAGGTCGCGGCCATACCCGGAACAATCCTGGTCCGTGACTCCAAGAACGTCCAGGGCCCGCAGCTCGGCTTCGAGCCCGGCGCCTGGGCCCGTTTCCTCTCGTACACCGCCGAACGCTGACCCCGTGACTCCGCCGAAGACCGTTGGAGAGTACATGGCCCTCAGTCCTTCACTCGGAGACGATCCCGTCCTTGAGTGGCACAAGAGCAGCCACAGCACCGACGACGGCCCCGCCTGCGTCGAGGTAGCCGCCGCATCCGGGGCCGTCCTCCTCCGCGACTCCAAGAACCCCCAGGGCCCAAGGCTTGCGTTCAGGTCCGGCGCGTGGGCCGGCTTCGTCCGCTTCGCTGCCGAGGGCTGACCGCGGATCCTCGCCACCGGGCGCCCCCATCGCGGCCCGGGCTGCCCGCCCGCCGCTGTTCGTGCGCAAAGAAATACCCCGGACGAATTGACGTCCGGGGTATTTCATTGCGTATATTAGAGGTTTCCGTGTCCAGACCGAACGGCGGCACGGAGAAGCTTTATACAGCCATCATATCGGGGTGGGAGTTGCATTGTCAAACGCGGAATTGGGTCGCGAGCAGGAATTCATGAATGTGCTGTACGCGCGGCTCGAAGAGCTGCGGGAACAGGCCGAGGACGCGCTGCGCTCGGCCATGGCCCCCGCCGGGGAAGCGGGCGGCGGCACGTTCCAGGCGCGGCTGGAGCGGGACGTCATGGTGGCCGAGCAGTCGGGGCTGCTGGCGGCGTTCAACGCCGGTGAGCGCGGGCTCTGCTTCGGGCGGCTGGTGTTCCGGGACGGCCGGGACCACCACATCGGCCGGATCGGCATCCGCCGCGACGACGCCGAGCGCACCCCGCTCGTGATCGACTGGCGGGCCGACGTGGCGCGGCCGTTCTATCTCGCCACCGGACACACCCCGATGGGGCTGCGCCGCCGGCGGCACATCACCACCGAGGGGCAGCAGGTCACCGCCCTGCACGACGAGATCCTCGACCTGGGCGACAGCGAGCGCACCGGCCACGAGGGCACCGACGCCGACGCCGTGCTCCTCTCCTCCCTCGACGCCGCCCGCACCGGCCGGATGCACGACATCGTGCAGACCATCCAGGCCGAGCAGGACCGGATCATCCGTGCCCCACACCGGGGCGTGCTGGTGGTGGAGGGCGGGCCCGGCACGGGCAAGACCGTCGTCGCGCTGCACCGGGCCGCGTATCTCCTGTACGCCCAGCGGGAGTTGCTGGCCCGCCGCGCCGTGCTGATCGTCGGGCCGAACCCGGCCTTCCTCGGCTACATCGGCGAGGTGCTGCCCTCGCTCGGCGAGACGGGCGTGCTGATGGCCACGCCCGGCGAGCTGTTCCCCGGCGTCACCGCCACCGCGACGGACACCCCCGAGGCCGCCGAGGTCAAGGGCCGGGCCGAGATGGCCGATGTCCTCGCCCGGTATGTGCGGGACCGGCAGACGCTGCCCGAGCCCGGGACCGTCATCGGCACCGAGGACGGCGATCTGCTGCTGGACGCCGACATCGTGACCCTCGCCCGCCACCAGGCCCGCGAGACGAAGCTGCCGCACAACCTCGCCCGGCCGCACTTCGCGTTCCGCGTCATCGACGAGCTGACCGCCCAGCTCGCCGACCGCATCGGCGCCGACCCGTTCGGGGGTCCCAACTTCCTCGGCCCGGACGACATCGCCCAGCTCGGCATCTCCGTCGCCGCAAGTGGGGAAGTGCAGGCGGCCATCGATGAGTTGTGGCCGTTGCTGACGCCGCAGGAGCTGGTCGCCGGGTTCCTCGCCGACCCCGTCCATCTGCCGGAGGCCGACGCCGAGGCCATCCGGCGCACCGGCGGTGAGTGGACCACGGCCGACATCCCGCTGCTGGACGAGGCCGCCGAGCTGCTCGGCGAGGACGACTCGGCGGCCCGCGCCCGCGCCGAGGCCGAGCGGCAGGAGCGCGTCGCCTACGCGCAGGGCGTGCTCGACCTGTCGTACGGCTCCCGGACCCAGGAGTTCGAGGACCGCGACGACGAGGACTCGGAGGTGCTGGCCGCGCACAACCTGATCGACGCCGAACGGCTGGCCGACCGCGCCGAGGAGGCGGACCACCGCAGCGCCGCCGAACGCGCGGCGGCGGACCGCACCTGGGCGTTCGGGCACATCATCGTGGACGAGGCGCAGGAGCTGTCCCCGATGGCCTGGCGGCTGCTGATGCGGCGCTGCCCGACCCGTTCCATGACGCTGGTCGGCGACCCGGCGCAGACCGCCGAGCCCGGGAGCTGCGGCTCCTGGGAACGGATCCTCGAGCCGTATGTGGGCGAGCGGTGGGAGCACGTCCGGCTGGGCGTCAACTACCGCACGCCCAGCCAGATCATGGACGTCGCGGCCGGGGTGCTGCGGGCCGTCGACCCGTCGTTCCGGCCGCCGCGTTCGATCCGTACGACGGGCAGCGCGCCGTGGGCGCACCGGGTGGCGGAGGAGAAGGAGCTGGCGGACGCCGTCGCCGCGGCGGTGGAACGGGAGGCCGCACGGCTCGGCGACGAGGCCGGGCAGGGACGGCTCGCGGTGATCGCTCCCGGGGAACTGGTGGAGACGCTGGCCGCCGCGCTGCCGGAGTCCTCCGCCGGGCCGCGGCCGGACCTGACCCGGCCGGTGGTCGTGCTCGGCCCACGGCAGGCGAAGGGGCTGGAGTTCGACGCGGTGATCGTCGTGGAACCGGCGGAGTTCGGGGTGAGCGATCTCTATGTGGCGCTGACCCGGGCGACGCAGCGGCTGGGCATCGTCCACGCGGCGGCGCTGCCGGCAGGGCTGGAAGGGACGGGAGGGCTGGAGGCAGGGCTCGCGCCGGGGGCGGGGTGAGGTGGGGGCGCCGGCCGAGGGGTGCGCCGGGGGTTCAGGGCCGGCTGTCCGGGGCTGAGGCGCAGGGCCGGGCTCGGGAGCCGGGGCCGGGAGCCGGGGCCGGGAGCCGGGGCCGGGAGCCGGGGCCGGGAGCCGGGGCGGCCGAAGCCTTGCCCCGGCCCCCGGACCGGCCCCTCTCCGGCCCCACCGGCTGCGCCGCAGCGTCGGGGCGGCGCCCCCCCGCTCAGTCGATGACCGCGGTGGCTTCGATCTCCACCAGGTGCTCGGGGACGTCCAGTGCGGCAACGCCCAGCAGGGTGGCCGGCGGGGCCGGGGTGACCTTCATCTTCCCGGCCGCCCGGGAGATTCCCTCCAGAAGCAGGGGCATCTTGTCGGGGGTCCAGTCGACGACGTAGACGGTCAGCTTCGCGACATCGTCGAAGCTCGCGCCCACCCCGGCCAGGGCCGTGCCGACGTTGAGATAGCACTGCTCGACCTGGGCGGCGAGGTCTCCCTCGCCGACCGTGGTCCCTTCGGCGTCCCAGGCGACCTGCCCGGCGATGAAGACCAGTTTCGACCCGCTCGCGACCGACACCTGCCGGTACACGTCGATCTCCGGCAGGCCGGTGGGGTTCACCAGGGTGATGGCCATCTGTCCGTCTCCTTGTCATCGGAACCCGTGGGTTCATTTCTCGTCACCACGGAGCAGGAGCGCAGTCGCTCTCTTGTGGTTACTAAGGAACCGTAGGAGAGTGGTGGCTGACATGGAAGAACGCACTTTTGAGTGACTGGGGAACCTCATGGTGACCAAGCAGTTCACGGGCTCGCCCGATGATGCGGATCTGCTGCGCGCGGACTCCCTGGCGCGGGAGGTCTTCTCGGACGTCGCCAACAAGTGGGCGTTGCTGATCATCGAGACACTCGGGGACCGCACCCTGCGCTTCAGCGAGTTGCGGAACGAGCTCGAGGGCATCAGCCACAAGATGCTCACCCAGAACCTGCGCATGCTGGAGCGCAACGGCCTGGTCTCACGGACGGTGCACCCCACCGTGCCGCCGCGCGTCGAGTACACCCTCACCGAGGCGGGCACGGCCCTGCGGAAGACGGTCGACGGACTGTGCGACTGGACCCACCGGTACCTCGGCCACATCGAAGCCGCCCGCCACCGCTTCGGCAGCTGACGGACCGGACACGTGCCGGCGGTTGGTGGCGAAAGGCACGGCGGGCACGGCAGGCGCAAGGCCCACGAGATATGGCCCGATGCGCTCACCGGCGCCGGGGTGAGGAATCCGCCTGTCCGGTGGCGCCGAGCATGCGGAGAAGGCTGACACGCAGGGCGTCCTGGGCAGCCGGGGCGGACAGGCGGCCGGCGGCCTGCTCCTCGCTCGCGGCGTGGCCGAGCCTGATGGTCGCCGCGACCAGCCAGTCGACGGGGAGCCGGTCGTCGAAATCTCCGGTCCGCCGTCCGCGTTGGATCACCCGTCCGATCCGGTCGGCGACGGGCGTGTGCCGGTCGTGGTCGGCCTGCGAGCTGACGGGGTGCGCGCTGATCACCCGCAGCAGTACGGGGTAGCGCCCCGTAACCCGTGCGGCGGCATCGAGCATGCCCATCAGGGCGTCCGCGGCGGGACCCGAGCCGGGGTCGGCGGCATCCATGGCCGCTACGGCCTCCTCGGTGATCCTCTCGACCACGGCCAGCAACAGCTGATCCCGTGAGGGGAAGTGGGCGTAGACGGTCTGGCGGGTCACGCCGGCGGCGCCGGCGACCGCCTCCAGGCCGGCGTCGGGTTCGGCGTTGAGAACCCGGGTTGCGGCATCGAGGATGGCGGCCCTGCTGCGGCGGGCGTCAGCACGGCGGTTTCGGGCGGGGGACGATGTCATCTCTTACACCTTGCCAAATTTATGAGGGCGTGCATATCTTACAAGGAGTAAGAGATCGTGTGCGAGCATCCGTGAGCATCCGACCGGCGGGAGTGACATGCGCCCACTCGGCACCACCGACCCCAAGCAATTCATCGCCGACTTCTACACCTGCTTCACCGAGGACTTGCTGCGGACGGACGACGACGCGGCGGTGATCGTCGACCGCTATCACACCCCGGACATCGTCGAGATCGCCGACGGACACCGGATGGACCGCGACAAGCTCATCGCGCACACGCGCCCGGTCCGCAAGAACCGGCCCACCATCCGTATGGACGTGCACGAGGCCATCGCCGATGAGGGCCGGCTCGCCGCCCGTTACACCCTGCACTCCTCACAGCGCGGCAAGGACCTCGCCATCGAGATCTACTTCTTCGGGCAGTTCACCCCCGAAGGGCGGATGCGTCGGGCGCACATGACGACCCGCACTCTTCCCGCGGCCGGTAACGGCGAGCGGCAGGAGGCGGTTTCGTGACCGAGGGCGCGCGCCGACCGTCTTGAGGGCGCTCGCCGGGAGTCCCGGCCGTGCCGCCGCGAAGCGGTCAGTCATCCAGCGGGGTGATCCAGCCGTCACCGCCCAGCGGGTAGCCGTAGTCCGGGCGGCCCTTCGCGGACGTGGTGCGGAACGGCCGGCCGTTGTCGTCGACGCGCAGAATCCCGTGGCGGCCGCCGCTCGACCACTCCAGCTCCGCGTACCAGCTGACGTACTGGGCGTCGGCCTCGGCGGTGACGTACAGAACCTCCGGGTCGCTCTCGCTCACCTTGTACGGGAAGTCGCGCTGGCCGGCCTTCGGCACGGGCGCCGGGTTGCCCGCCGCCAGGTCGACGGCGAACGTCCTCGTGGGGACATCACCCCCGCAGCCGATCCCCATGCGGTACGCGTTCCAGGCCGGCACGCCCGCGCGCTCCACCACCCGGACGCGCAGGGCCTGGAGCACCACCGTCTCCTCACCGGTGCCCTGCACGGTGAGTCCGACCCGGTGTTCGCCCGCCGCGACGGCGCCCTGCGCGTTCACCCAGCCCGGGGCTTCCTGCACCGCGGGCGGCGGCGAGACCTTCTCCGGCGGGCGGTTGATCAAGTACCGCGCGGAGCAGGGGTGTTCCCAGGCGTGGGCACGGGTGGTCACCGCGAGGGGGGCGGCGCCCGTCTGCCCACGCGCCTCGTTCCGGCCCGGGTTTCCGCCCGGAGAGGGGTTTCCGGACGTGCCGGGCTCCGGCTTCCCGCGAGCGGGGGCCGAAGGGCTCGCGCCATCGGCGGAGGGGGAGGCAGAGGACGAAGGGGAGGGCGAGGTGCCGTTCTTGTCCTCCGCCGCGTTCCCGCCGGCGGCGCTCTCGGCAGCGCTGTCGGCGGCGGACGCCGAGCCCGACCGCTGCTCGCCCCACTTGCCATCGGGCACCAGGCTCACCAGCGCGGCCGTCGCGGCGACGGCCAGGGCAGCGGCGGACGCACCGAGCACGGCCTTGCGCCCGAAGCGCCGGGGGCGGCTGCGGGTGCGGGAAACGGGCCGGGAACGGGGACGGAGAGGGCCGTCCGGGTCCGGCGCCGGGTTCGCGGTGCCGGCTTCGGCGGTGGGCGCGGCGTCGTCACCGGGTGCGGTAGGTGCAGTGGCCCCAACAGGCCCCGCGCCCGCGGCGGTTCCGGCGTCCCGGGCGGATTCCGCGGGTGCCGCGGGTGCCGCGGGCCCCGTGGCCCCGGCGGCTCCCGCCCGGGGCCCGGGGCCGGGCACACCGTCAGCGGGAGCGTTCGGCGCCTCGCGGCTCGGGGGCGCGGCCGTGCCGTCGGACTGTGCCGTACCCGCCGCCGTACCCGCCGCCGCTGCCGCCGCCCTGCGTTCGCGGTCGCGGGCGGCGCCCGCCACCACCCACCGGCGGTGCACCTCGACCAGCTCGTCCGGTGTGGCCTTGCACAGCCGTGCGAGGCGTTCCACCGGTGCGTAATCCGCCGGCACGGCGTCGCCGTTGCAGTAGCGGTGCAGTGTCGACGCACTCATGTGCAGGCGCTTCGCCAGCGTGCCGTAGCTGAGCCCCGAGCGGTCCTTCAGCCCCCGTAACAACTCGGCGAACTCGGCCTTCTCCTCCGCCGTCCCCACCTGGTCTCCATCCCATTCACGCATTCGAGGGGAGGGTCATTTCCCCTGGTCAGCACCGCTCCGAACGTTCCAGCCCTCCAAAACCCCCGTCATGACTACCGGCTGGAACGGATCGCGGCACAAGCTGAGGACATCCAAGCACGGGGCTCCCGCCCGCCGGTCGAGCCCGTGCTCCGCATCGCGTGTCCTGTTAGGGGAATCACCATGTCCGCAGTCACCCACCGCTCCCGTACCCGCCTCGTCCTCACGGCGGCCTCCGCGGCCCTCGCCGCGCTCTCACTGACCGCCTGTGCCGACGGCGGGGGCGTGCAGAGCGAGGGGCCGGCCTCGTCGAGTGCGGCCGGGAAGCAGGGCGGCGGTACGCCGCAGGAGCCGGCGGGGAAGGGCAAGTCCGGCTCCGGGAGCGGCAACGAGGGCGGGAACGGGGTCGGGAAGGACAACGGGGACGGCATCAACGCGGTGCCCGCCGGCTCCGCCGCCGACAAGGACGGCACGGAGGAGGCCGCCGCCTCCGGCTCCCGGTCCGGCAAGGCGGGCCGGAAGCCGGTGACCTGCTCCGCCGCCAACACCGAGGTCACCGTCACCGAGGTGTCGCGCCCCATCAACCACCTGCTGCTGACCGCCACCAACACCGGAACCGCACCCTGCTTCGCGTACAGCGCCCCGCTCCTGCGGTTCGACGAGAGCGCGCAGTCGGCCCTCGCGATCGTGGAGGACAGCAAGCCGCAGGCCGTCGTCACCCTCGCACCGGGCGAATCCGCCTATGCGGGCATCCTCACCTGGGTGCCGGACGGCGGACACGACCTCCGGTCCCAGCGGCTGGACGTCCTGTTCGCCGCCCGGAACGGTGGTTCGACGGGTTCCATGGTGAAGCTGCCGCTCCCGGGCAAGGGCGTCACCGTCAACGACGGAGCCGCCGTCACGTACTGGCAGACGGACGTGGCAACCGCGCTGACCTGGTGACCCGGCTCGGGCACCGGCTGCCCGGGCACGTCCCGGCCACGCCCCGGCCGGGTACCGCCCGATACCCCGACCCCGATCCGGTCCCGATCCCGGCACCGGGGACCGCGGCCGCCGTCGCGGCTCCCGGTGTCAGCCGCCCTCCATGACCTGCCGGAGTTCCTTGGCGAGCCGTTCCGAGGCGACCGTGCCCTCGTCCGGGTTCTGCCGCAGGGACGGGTGGACCTCCGTCTGGATCAGCTCCGTGAACGCCGCGTAGTACGGGGTGACGGGACGCGGGCGGGCGGTTCCCAGGGCCTCCTTGAGGGCGCGGGTGTACGGCGGGAGGCCGTCCGGGCCGGGGCCGGGCCCCGAGTCCGCGACGTTCCCCCCGTCCTCCCCCTCTTCCCCGCCCTCCCCGCCCTCGCCGCTTTCCCCGGCTTCCCCGGCCTCGCCGCCCGCCCCGTCCGCACCGCCGCCGCCCGGCGCCGCGCTGCCCGTGAGGGAGCACTCCGGGCCCTCCGGCTCGTAGGACGCCTTCAGGACCGGCGCGAACCCCCCGTCCAGCAGGCAGCGTTGCTGCTCGGGCGCGGCCAGGTGGTCGAGCAGGTCCCGGGCCGGGCCGGCGTTCTCGCTGCCCGCCGTGATCGCGAGGTTCTGGCCGCCGAGCACGGAGGCGCCGCGCCCCCTCGGCCCGGGCAGCGGGACGACGCCGAACTTGCCCGCCATCTTCGCGTCCAGCACGTTGTAGACGTAGGGCCAGTTGCGCATGAAGGCCACCTCGCCCCGCTCGAACATGCGCAGGGTGTCGAGCTCCGTGGCGCGCCGGGCCTCCGGGGGCATGATCCGCCGGTAGCGCTCGGCGAGGTTCCGCAGGCCGGCCTCGGTCCGCGGGGTGGCGGCACGGACCTCGTACGCCGTCGCCGACCCGTCCTTCTTCTCGACGAGTTCACCGCCGCTCGCCCAGACCGACTCCAGGGTGTTGACCGTCAGCCCTTCGTACTCGCCGAGCTGGGTGGCGTAGCCGTGCTCGAAGACCTCGGTGACCTGGTCCCCGTCCGTGGCCGCGGCCGCGGCCCGTTCGAGATCACGCCACGTCCGCGGGGGCTTCCAGTCCCGGTCCCGCCAGACGTCCGTGCGGTAGTAGAGCAGCGCGGCGTCGGTGTTGAACGGGACGGCCCAGACGTCGTCGCCGTACCGGGCGGTGCTGGCGACCTGCTCCCACATGCCCTCCAGCGGGTCCCCGTCCAGGGGCCGGATCAGCTCGCCGGCCGCGAACTCGGCGGTCCAGGTCACGTCCATGTTGACGAGGTCGTAGGCGGCCTTGTCGCCCTGCAGGGTGGCGACGAGCTGGCTGCGGGCGTCGTCGGTGGCGGTGGGCAGATGGACGAACTCCACCTCCACGTCCGGCCGGGCGGCGTCCCACGCCCTGATGAGGTTCTGCCGCACCGGCTCCTGGGAGACGTCCGAGGCCGTGGCCAGCCGGAGGACCCGCTTCACTCCGGACGGCGCCGGGCCGGGCCGGTCGTCCCCGCCATTGCCGCAACCGGCCAGGGCGGCCAGGGCTGCGAGGGTGGCCAGGGCGGCCAAGGTGGCCGGGGCTGCCGTCACTCCCCCGCCCCGCGCCCGGCCGTTCCGCACCGGCCCCCGCTCCCCCACCGCGCCGCCCTGCCGCCCCCTCATCGCGCCGCCCTGCCCCGCACCGCGCCGGCCACCTGCTCGGCCAGCTTCTTCGCGGCGTCCTCCCCGGCGAAGCACTCGGCGCGGTCCTGGGGGTTCTTGAACCCCTGGATCTCGGCGGTGCAGCCCTCCAGCCGGGTGGAGAGCACCAGCACGTCGGCGCTGCCCTCCCTGGTCCGTTCCTCCTCCATGGCCTTGAAGGCCACCGCGTCGGAGTCGTGCCGGGGCCGGTCGTCCCCGTCCGTGATGAGGACGATCAGCGGCCTGTCGTCGCCCCGGGTGTCGCGCAGGGCGCGCGTCAGGACCTCGTAGACCGCCGCCCCCTCCGGGACCACCCGCTGCCCGGGCAGGCCCCTGGCCCAGTTCTGGGCCCGCGCCTGGTCGTCGCCCGGGGTGCCCCGCTCGACGACCTCCTCCGCCTCGGCCGGTTCCGCCGCCGACTTCGGGTACGACCGGATGCCGTAGCTGTCCTGGGGGCCGAGCCGGCGCAGCGCGCGCCGCAGCGCGTCGGCCGCCAGTTCCCGCTTGCCGCCCCCGGCCATGGAACCGGAGACGTCCACCAGGAAGAGCACCTGGCCGGGGTCGCGGGTGCGGGTGTAGTCCGCGACCACGGCGTCGGCGACGAGATGGCCGGGGACCTCCCGTACGAAGGGGACGCCCGGCAGCACGCCGCTCTCCCCGGGGTCCTTCCACGCCTCACCGGACGGCGGCAGCGGAAGGCCGCCGGAGTCGGAACCGCGGACCAGGCCGCCCAGCAGCTGCCCGCTGCCCTCCCCCGCGAGCCAGCGCTGGAACGCCCCGACCGCCGCCGACCGCCGCTCCGCGTCGCCCGCGCTCTCCCACGCGACCTCGGCCACCTGGAAGTCCATCCAGGGCACCCCCTCCGGGTAGTACGCCAGCAGCCGCGCCTCGTCGTCCGCGGGCCGGCTGTTGCCGCAGGACGAGTCGGCACCGGGACGGTCGCCGAGGTTGAAGTCGGCGACGTGCTTCTCCGCGACGAGCACCGCCGCGTGGCCGAGACCCGGGCCGTCGCGGTCCGCCGCCTCCCGCGTGAGGTCGCAGAGCAGGGTGTCCGCGTCGGCCGCCGGGACGGAGCGGCCGCCGAGCCGCTTCTCCATCCGCTCGGCGTCCCGGTCCTCGCCGCCAGCGAACCGGCCGTCGGGCGCCTCGTACAGGCCGACGGTGTGCTGGAGCCCGGCACCGGAGGAGTCGGGGTCGGGGCGGAGCAGCGGCAGGCCGGGTTCCACCTCCTTCAGGGCGGCGAGGAGTTCGTCCCAGCTGCTGCCGGTGCGGCGGACCCCGGCCTCCCGCAGCCGCGGCTCCAGAGCGGCCGGGACGGCGAGGACCAGCGGCGAATAGCCCACCGTCCGGTAGGACGTGACGGCAGCGGGGCCCGGGGCCCGGCGCAGGCTGCCCTCGATCCGGCCGAGTTCCGTGCTGGAGCCGGCGAGGATGACGTCCGGCTGCGGGCCCACGTCGCGCAGCGGGTCGGGGCAGGCGGCGTCCGTGTCCTCGCCGACGCCGGCCTTCCGGTCCTCCGCGTTCTCCTCGGCCCGGCCGTCCTCGGCCTGACCGTCCTCGGCCTGACCGTCTTTCTTCCCGCCGTCTTTCTTCCGCCCCTCTTCGGCCTGTTCGTCCCCGTCCGCGCCGTCCGCCCCGGCCGGAGACGAGTCCCGCGCGGGGTGCCGGCACGCTCCGGCCGGGATGCCGCCCGTTCCGGTACCCGAACCCCCGGGGCCGGCGCCCTTGGCGCTGTCGTACCCCTCCCAGAGGTCGGAGGCCGCGAACGCCTCCGCCGTCTCGCCCGGCCCCGCCTCGTAGACGGTGAGGTTCACCCGGCGGCAGTGCGCCGGCTCGCCGTCGTCCGGGCCGAGCGGCTTGCGGTTGGCGTCGCTGCGCATGTAGGCGTTGGCGGCCCGGGTCACGGCCGTCCGGGTCTCGGCGCCGGTCATGACGCGCAGTTCCGTCGGCGGGGCGCAGCCGGGACCGTCCGGCTCGTCCGTGCCCGCGTACGCGTACAGCGCGGCGGGCAGCAGCAGGGCGCTCAGCACCAGGGCCGCCGGCCTCCACCGCCGGGAGACGGCGCGGACGCCCGCGACCGCGACGCCCTTGGCTCCGCCCGCCTCCCTCAGCCGGCGTAACAGCCGGGCCGGCGGGGAGGGTTGCGGGTCCGGACGCGGCAGGGACACGGCCGGCGGGCGGTGGGGCGGAGCAGTACCGGGGCGGACGGCGCGCGAGATCAGCACCCCGGGTCCGTCGCCGCTGCTGCCGCTCTTGGGACCCCAGCCGTCCTCCAGTCCTTTGGGCCAGCGGCGGGTCTCCCGGCGGAGCCACTGGTAGAGGTCCTGCATGCTCAGCCCCGGGGACCCCGGTTCACCGCCCTCCGCCATGGCGGTGATGACGGCGTGGGTGAAGCGGCTGCGCGGCGGTGTGCCGGCCACTCCGTCGACCGGCTGGGTCCTGGTCGGCTGCGAGGAGGCCAGCACGTAGTACCCCTCGCCCGTCAGCAGCGTGCCGCTGGTCGCCGCCGTGCCCGAGTAGCAGCAGTCGAGGACGAGGACGGCGTGCCGGAAGCTGCCGGGCGCGAGCCGTTCGAGCACGTCCGGCCAGAGGACCGCCGTGGCCGGCAGATCCCCCCGGACGTCCGAGTTCTCCGTCAGCAGATGGAGCACCTGCCTGCCGTGCGGGGCACGGTAGCCGTGGCCCACGAAGTAGAAGAACAGCAGGTCCGTGGCGTCCCGGCCCGCCCGTTCGAGCGCGGCCAGCCACTCGGCGCGGCGCGGGGAGTGCAGCACCTCGACGCGGTCCGGACGGAGGATGCCGTGCGGCTCCTCGCAGAGCGCGGCCTTGAGGTCCTCCAGATCGCGCTTCACATAGCGCAGCGTCTCGAAGCCCGGCGCGGACGGCGCCCCGACGAGCAGGGCCCGGGAGCGGGCGGGGTCGGGGTGGGGGTGAGGGTGAGGGCGTCCGGGGCTGTGGCTGTGACCGTGGCCGGGGCTGTGTCGGTGACCATGGCTCTGACCGGGGCTCCGGCCGGGGCCGGGACCGGGTTTCCGGTCATCGCCGTGTCCGGGTGTGGGGTCACGATCGTGGGTGTGCGGCTGTCCCGGTGTGCCCGGGGAGGAGGGTGGAGGCGGATCGGGCCGGAACCGGGTCATGGCCTAGGCCTCACCGGCCGTGCCGGCCTCCAGCTCCGCCCGGACGCGGTCGACGATTTCGGGGACGCCCAGGTCGTCCAGCTCGGCCGCCGTGAAACGCAGCGGGTCCCGGTTCTCCAGTTCGACCCGGACGACGATGTCGTCGCCGCCGGATCCGAGCCGCCGGCGGCTCCGCAGCCAGCCCGCCAACCCGCCGAAGAGGGCGTTCAGCTGCTCGTGCAGCGTGGCGGCGGCGATGTTCGAGACGACGGTGACCACGATGGCTTCCACCAAGCCGGCCCGGCCCGGTGCCGGCTCCTCCGTGAACCGCCAGTGGTCGGTGAAGGTTGCGTCGTCCCCGAGCCAGCCGGCGATGCCGTGCAGTTCTCTGCCGGTGTCCGCGACCCCGTCCACACCGATCCGGATTCTCACTGCCGCCAGCCCCCGCTCGGTCGACCTGTGCCCGGTGAACACGATACGTCTGTGTCCTGTGACACACAGCCAATCGGACTGACTTGGGTGCCAGTTGGCCGGATCCTGACCGGCGGGACCGCGGATGGGGTAAGGGAGGGCAGGACGCCGCCCCGGACCGCGGCCGCCTCCTCGTCCGCGAAGACGACCGCCCGGACCGGGAGGCCGGTCCGGGCGGTCGGGCGGTCGGGCGGTCGGGCGGTCGGGGCTTCCGTCGTCCCGGCGTTCTGTCGTCCCGGCGTTCCGGGCGTCCGTTTCGCTCAGAGAATCCGGGTCAGCTTGCTGCCGAAGCCCGGCTCCTCCTTCACCTTCTCCAGCGCCACCGGCACCTTCACCTGGCCCGGCCCGCTGCCGACCGTCAGCAGGCCGACCTCGGTGCCCGCCTCCGCCTCGTGCGGAACGGTCTTCCCGCCGTCGCTGAGGGCGAGCTCCACCGTGAGCCCCGGCCAGCCGACCGCCGTGACGTCCTCGGTGGCGACCACCGGCACCGTGCCGCCCAGGCCGTCGTCGACATGGCCGACCACCTGGCCCTTCTCCACCACCTTGGCGTCCGTGAGCGCCGCCTGCGCGGACTCGATCAGCTGCTTGCTGACCTCCGTCACCGAGTCAATGGCCGGCACCTTGTACTGGCCCAGCGCCGCGCCCACGATCAGCTGCTTCGTCCCGGCGATCTCCTGCTCCGCGGCGAAGAGCAGATTGCCGCCCGCGGCGGTGCTGGTGCCGGTCTTGATGCCGATGCCGGTGTAGGGGATGAGACGGTTGTAGTTGAGCTGCTTGTCGTCGTTGCTGTCGATGTAGAACGGCTTCGCGGAGATCTCCTTGAAGACCGGGATCGCCATCGCGGCCTTGCCCAGCTTCACCAGGTCCTTGGCGGTGCTCACCGTCGACTTCTCCAGACCGCTGGGGTCGGTGAAGGTGGTGTTCTTCATGCCGAGGTCCTTGGCGGCGTCGTTCATCGCGGCGACGAACTTCCCGCCGTTCTCCTTCTCATACCAACGGGCCATCAGCCGGGCCACGTTGTTGGCGGAGGGGAGCATCAGCGCTTCCAGCGCCTCGTACTCCGAGAGCATCTGGCCCTCCGTCAGCCGCACCACGGACTCGCTGTCGGCCTTGCCCGTCTCGTAGTCCTCCACGGCCTGGGCGTCGACCTTCATCCGCACACCCTCGTCGCCCTTCTTCAGCGGGTGCTCGCGCAGGAAGACATACGCGGTCATCACCTTGGCGACGCTGGCGATCGGAACGGGCTTCTCCTCGCCCGAGGAGCCGAGGCTGCCGAGGCCGTCGATCTCCACATACGCCTGGCCCTCGTCCGGCCAGGGCAGCGACGGCTTCTGGCCCTTGAAGGCGTACTCCGAGGCCGCCGTCAGCCGCAGCTCGGGCTCCGGCAGCGGACGGATGGACTGTGCGATCGCGAACACGACCAGGAGGAGCAGGACCAGCGGCGTCCAGATCTTGACCCGGCGCACCAGCGTGCGCAGCGGAGTCTCCGGCGGCGGCGGGGTGTTGGTGAGCTTGGCCAGCAGGTCGAGCGGGGGCAGCGGCTGCTGCTTGGTCCGCTCGACCTCGGACTCCCCGGCGGGGGCGGCTTCGGGGGCGGCGGCTTCGGGGGCGGCGGTGGCCGCGGCTCCGGCCCCGGCTCCGGCCCGTGTGCCGGACGCGCGGGACGCGCCGCTGCCGCTCGCGGAGTCCGCGGGAGCCGCGTCCGGGCGCGCCGCCCAGGACGGCCCGGAGGACGGGGCCTTGGACGCCGCGGGCGTGCGGGGCGCGGTGTCGGCGGACTGCAACGGCACAAACGTGCTGGTCCGCCCGGCGGCCGGCTCGGCGGACCCCGGCTTGCCGGACCCCGACTTACCGGACTCGGGCTTGACGGACTCGGGCTTGGCGGACCCCGCCTTGCCGGATTCGGGCTCGGCGTCGCCGGGTTTGCCGGATTCGGGCTTCCCGGATTCGGGCTTGACGGTCTCCGGAGTCGCCGCCTCCGGCTTTGCGCTCCCGGGCTTGCCGTCGCCGGGCTTGCCCTCGCCCGCCTTCCCGGCTTCCGGCCGTCCGCCGACCGCCTTGCCCTTGTCCGCGACCGGCTTCACGGCTGCTCCAGCCGTACCCTTCCGGTCCGCCTCACCGGTGGCGGGCTCGGTGTCACCGTCCCCGGGCCCTTCGGCGCCGGGCTCCGCGGTTCCGCCGACCGGTCCGGAATCATCCGGTTTGCCCGGATTCCGCACCCGGAAGACCGCCGTCGGCTGGTCCACGCGCTTGCCCCCGGTGGCACCGCCGCCCGTCGCGGCTCCTGCGGCGCCTCCGACCGCGTCGGCGCTGCCGTGGTCCGGAGTGCCCTCGCTGCTCTCGGTCTTCTCGGCCGTCCCGGTCTTCCCGGTCTTCTCCGTGCGCAGGCTCTCCGTGCTCGGCGACGCGGCCGTGCCGCCCTTGCCGGGCCGGGCCTTCTCGGCGTTCTCCGAGGGCTTCCCGTCCCGCGCCGCGCCAGCGGGCGCCTCCGCGTCTCCGCCCTCCGGCGCGGCCGGCGGCGCCGCCGTCTTCGCCTTTGCCTTCGCCTTCGCAAGCGGTTCGGACCCGTCCCGGTCCTCGGTGGTGCCGTCCGGGCCCGGCCTCTCGTCGGCGTCCACCGCGCCCGCGTCGTCCGCGGCCTCCCCGGTGGACGGGCCGGACGGCTCGGCGGCTTCGCGCTCCTCGTCGTCCGGGAGCGGCCGGCCGAAGACCATCGTCCCCCGGTCCCCGCCGCCTCCGGCCGAAGCCCCGGAGCCGGAGGATCCGCCGCCGTCCGAGGACTCGGCGCGGGCGGCGCGGAGGCCGCCGAAGGCCGCCGTCACCAGGTCCGCGCGCCCTGCCGCGTCCTCCTCGACCGCGTCGGCGGCCGGTCCGGCGGGCGCGCCCGCCTTCCCCTCCGGAGCGGTGTCCCCTGCGGTGTCCCGTGCGGGCCGCTCGCCGTCGCTCGTGGCGACCCAGGCCGCGACCGCCTCCCGCAGCCGTTCGTCCCCCTGCTCCGCCGTCTCCCGTGTGTTCCCGGCCGCGCCGGTCCCGGAGCCGTCACTCTCCGCCCCGGCCTTCGGGGAGGCGACTTGGTCCGTGGCGCCGTCCGCGGTCTCGCCGTCCGGCGTCTCGTCGGCCGCAGCCTCATCCCCCAGAGGCTCGTCCTCCGGCCCGGCGCCGCCCTGGGCGCCGCCCTGCGAGGGGACCGCCTTCGCCGCGGCGCCTCCCGTCGCCGGGACCTCCGCGCCGTCTCCGCCGTCTCCGCCGCCGGCGCCCTCGGGGCTGTCCGCCCCGTCCGCACCGTCCCGGCCGTCCGCGCCCGCGTCCGCGCCGCCCGGCCGGGCTCCGAAAACGGCGAGGCGCGGGTCTCGCCCGGCTTCCGCTTCCGCCGCCGCCCCCGATGACTTCCGCTGCTCCGACCTACCGGGGGACTCGCCCGCCACCGTGCCTCCTCCATACGTACTGCTGTCCAACGTGCCGCGGGGACCCCGTATGATCCGACGGCACCCGATCCGACGGCACCGCGCGCCACTGCCGATCCGCACCACCAGTGTCCAGCCCGGAGCCCTCCGCTCCGGTCATCGGACCGCCGCGATCCGGTTTCCGTCCCCCAGAGGCACCCGCCCGGTGGCTAGACGAGGACGACATACCTAACGGTTCCCTCACAAAGTCCCCAGGCACTCTCGACAGACCATTGTGAGAGGGGTCACCCTGTCAGACATCCACGCGGGGAGGCATGGATGGGCAGGAGCCGCAGAACAATTCCGGAGGAGCTTCTGCTGCTGGCCTTGGACCCGGCCACGGGAACCACGGCGCAGCCGCAGTCGCTCGACCTCGGTCTTGCCGGGGCACAGCTAGTGGAGCTGGCTCTGGCAGGACGGATAGCCCCTGACGGGGATCGTATCGCCGTGGTGCTGCCACGGCCGACAGGAGATCCGACACTGGACTCCGCGCTCGAACTGCTGCGCCGTCGCGGCAGCCCGGTGCGCGCCGTCCACTGGATCGGCGGGCCCCGGCTGGGGCTGCGCCAGACGTATCTCACGCATCTGGAGCGGTGCGGCATGGTGCATGCCGTGGCCGGACAGATGTGCGGGGTACTGCCGACGACGCGCTACCAGGCGACGGAGACGGCCATCAGCCGGGACATCAGGAACCGGCTCGACAACGCGATCCGCACCGGTGTACCACCGGACCCGCGGACCGCGGCGCTGGCCGCGCTCGCCCACGCGGTGGGGCTCGGCAAGCACCTCTACCCGGGCAACGAGGGCAGGTCCTGCCGCTCCAGGCTGCGGGATCTGATCCGGCACGACCCGATGGGCGGGCTCGTGGCACACGCCGTGATGGACGTGCAGAACGGTGTGGCCGTGCAGCCGCGGCGGCCTGCGCCGGCCCGGGGAGGACCGGGCGACCCGGCGGGCGTGCCACCACAGCCCCGGCGCGGGAGCATGGCGCGCGCCGCGGCCCGTTAGGGCCCGTTCCGGTCCCAGCGGGCCCGGAGCACCCCCGGCACCGGTGCGCCGGGGCAGTATCCGCACCCCAGTCCGTACCCGACACCCCCAACCACCATCGAATCGGACAGCACCACCACCCACCGACCGGACCGCCGTCTCCACGAGCCGGTCCGGGAGCCGCCGGAACGCGCGGGCGGTGGGCCGGAGGCCAGGAGAGGCGCCCGGTCCGCCGTCCGCGCGCGGCGTATCCGGGTATGTCCGCACACGCGGCGGTGCGGCCATCGCCCGAGGTGTCCGGAGGACGACCCTCTGTCGCCGTTTCCCAGCGCCGCCGCGGTCCGCAGTGGCAGGCTGCTGGAAAAACAGCGGTTTCGAGTCGGAGGTGCGGCCTCGTGGCGTCCCATGTCAATCCCACGGTCAGGCGTCGCCGGTTGGGCCAGGAGCTGCGCCGGCTCCGCGAGCTCAAGGGCATGACGGCGGAGGCCGTCGCGGAGCGGCTGCTGGTCTCCCAGTCCAAGATCAGCAGGCTGGAGAACGGCCGCCGCAGCATCAGCCAGCGCGATGTGCGGGACCTCTGCGGGGTCTACGAGGTCGAGGACCAGCGCGTCGTCGACTCCCTGATGCAGATGGCCAAGGAATCGCGGCAGCAGGGGTGGTGGCACGCCTTCGGCGACCTTCCGTACAGCGTCTACATCGGCCTGGAGACGGACGCCGCGTCCGTCCGCAACTACGAGTCGCTGCTCGTCCCCGGGCTGCTCCAGACCCGCGAGTACGCCGAGGCCGTGATCGAGCGCATCGAGCCGGAGGCCGCCCCGGCCGACAAGGCCAAGCGGGTCGAGGTCCGGATGAAGCGCCAGGAGCGCATCCACGACCCCGTCTCTCCGCTGCGCTTCTGGGCGGTGGTGGACGAGTCGGCGCTGCACCGGGTCGTCGGCAGCCCGCGGATCATGCGGGAACAGCTGGAGCAGCTGATCGAGCTGAGCCACCGCCCGCATGTGACGGTGCAGGTGCTGCCGTACTCGGTGGGCGCGCACCCGGGCATGGTGGGCACCTTCTCGCTGCTGGAGTTCGCGGACGCGGCGGACTCCAGCGTGGTCTACCTGGAGGGCGTCACCAGCGACCTCTACCTGGAGAAGCACGCGGAGGTGCAGCACTACAGCGTGATGTACGAGCATCTGCGGGCGCAGGCCCACCACCCGGAGCGCACCCGGCAGTTCATGACCGAACTGGCCAAGGAGTACGCCAGTTGAGCGGCGCGGCGCAGCGCGGCCCGGTCGGGGTTGGCGGGGAGGCCGGCCGGGAAGGGGCCGTGGGAGCGCCGTCTCCAGCTGTATCGGGCCCGGGTGTCGGTGGGGTGACGTCCCGTCAACCACCGGATGTCCACGAGGTGGCGGCGCCGGGGTAGGGTACACGCCCCTGTCCGGAGGGCGGCAGAGATAACCGCATATGCCATTCGATCGGGTGATGGGGCTTCCGGTGGGGGTGGGGTGAGCCCGTAGCGTCGCTCACGCCCCGACTCCCGGATGCCGCCTGCGGCCCGGGCGCCGCGGGCGTCACATCAACCCGCGAAGCCATCGGAGCAATCATGGCTGTACCACCCGTCACCCCCGCAACCCCCCGCGCACAGGGCCTCAGCGGCGCCTGGAGGAAGTCGTCCTACTCCGGCAACGGCAACTGCGTCGAGGTCGCCGCCCGGATCCCCGGAGCCGTCGCGGTCCGGGACTCCAAGGACATCACCCGCCCGTCCCTGAGCTTCTCCGGAAGCTCCTGGCAGACCTTCCTCGCGGACCTCGGCCACCGGACCACCGGCCTGGGCTGACCCCCCACCGCGGTGACCGCGCCGCGCTGAGCCCTCTCGACTGCGTCCGCCGTCCCGGCCGAGGGGGCTCGGCCACCCTTCCCCCGCGCCCCGCGTCCCGCGCCCCCCGTTCCGCGTTCCACCCCCTCCCCGCGCCCGGTGCTACGCCCGCGGGTAGCGGGCCAGCCAGCCCGGGGAGGAGTTGGCCGGTCCGTGCAGGGCCGGGCCCTGCGTCATCTCCATCGCGAAGTCGTCCGCCAGTTCCAGGATCGTCTGCCGCCCCTCCACCTCGGCCAGCCAGCCCGGCGGCAGGGCCGTCTCGCCGTGCAGCACGCCGAGGAGGTTGCCGCAGACGGAGCCGGTGGCGTCGGAATCGCCGCCGTGGTTGACGGCGAGCAGCAGCCCGTTGCGCACATCCTCGGCGACCAGGGCGCAGTAGAGCGCGATCGCCAGCGCCTCGTCCGCCGTGCGGCCCTCGCCCAGCGACTCGACCCGGGCGGCCGACGGCAGCCCCTGCCGTACGGTGCCGAGGGCTTGCTTGAGCGCAGCCGTCGTCTCCTCGTGGCCCGGCCGGGAAGCGATCTGCACCATGGACTGCTGCACGGCCTGGTCGAGGTTGTCGCCGCGCCCCAGCCCGTGCACGACGACCGCGAAGGCCCCGGCGGCCAGATAGCCCGTCGGGTGGCCGTGCGTCTGCGCCGCGCACTCGACCGCGAGCTGGAAGACGAGCTGCGGATCCCAGCCGACCAGCAGGCCGAACGGCGCCGAGCGGGCCAGCGCCCCGCAGCCCTTCTCCTCGGGGTTCTTCGGCCGGTCGAGGGTGCCCATCCGGTCGTCGGCGAGTCCGAGGAGGCTGGCGCGGTCCGGGTGGCGACGCGTGTAGAGCCACTCCTCGCGGGCCAGCCAGCCGTCCTCCGTCCGCCGCTCGTCCGGACCCCACTCGTGCTGGGTGGCCGCCCAGCGGCGGTAGGCCCGGTACAGATCGGTCGGCGGGTGCCAGGCCCCGGTGTCCCGGCGCACCTGGGCGCGTATCAGGCCGTCGACGGTGAACAGCGTCATCTGGGTCCCGTCGGTGACGGCGCCGCGCCGCCCGTACACCGGGACGAGGTCCGTCAGTCCCTGCTGGCCGTGCGCGGTGCGGATGTCCGGGAGCGAGTCGCCGGCGACCCCGGCGCCGAGCGCGTCGCCGATGGCGCCCCCGAGCAGGCAGCCGCGCACCCGGCTGCGGAAGTCCTGCTGTTCGGCGCGGCCCCAGACGGCCGTGCGCACTGCGGTCACTGCGTTCCCTCCCGACGATGTACGCGCCCCCCAGCGCGCTGTCCCCCCGCCATCTATCTCTTCGGCGCGCAGCACTGTAGTGGACTGGTCCACACCTCCGGCCGGGCCGGACGCCGTTCTCCGGCACGGCCGCGGGGCAGCCGCGCGCCGGCTCGCCTCAACTGCCGCCGGACGCCCCGCGGGTCACTTCCGCCCCGCCCGTCCGGCGCCCGCTCAGTCGCCGAGGACCGGCAGCAGCTCCGGCAGATGCCCGTCGGAGGCGGCCGCCGCGGCCTGCCGCTCCGCGGGCACCTCGCCGTAGGTGGTGGTGCGGGGCCGGGCCGGGCGGCCGGCGGCCTCCGCGATGGCCGTCAGATCGCGCACCGAGCGGTACGAGCCGTAGGAGGAGCCCGCCATACGGGAGATGGTCTCCTCCATCAGCGTGCCGCCGAGGTCGTTGGCGCCGGAGCGGAGCATCTCGGCGGCGCCCTCCGCGCCGAGCTTCACCCAGCTCGTCTGGATGTTCGGGATGTACGGGTGGAGGAGCAGCCGGGCCATGGCGGTGACGGCCCGGTTGTCGCGCACGGTCGGGCCGGGCCGGGCGATGCCCGCGAGATAGACCGGGGCGTTGGTGTGGATGAACGGCAGGGTCACGAACTCGGTGAAGCCCTCGACACCCTTCTCCAGCGCCTGCCGCTGCATCCCGGCGAGCAGCCGCAGATGGCCGAGCCAGTGGCGGGGCTGGTCCACGTGCCCGTACATCATGGTGGAGGAGGAGCGGATGCCCAGTTCGTGCGCGGTCCCGATCACCTCGACCCAGGTGGCGGCGGGCAGTTTGCCCTTGGTGAGCACCCAGCGGACCTCGTCGTCGAGGATCTCGGCCGCGGTGCCGGGAACGGAGTCGAGCCCGGCCTCCTTCGCGGCCGTCAGCCACTCGCGGACGGGCATACCGGTGCGGGAGGCGCCGTTGACGACCTCCATCGGCGAGAAGGCGTGGACGTGCATCCCGGGCACGCGCTCCTTCACGGCGCGGGCGATGTCGAAGTAGGCGGTGCCGGGCAGATCCGGGTGGATGCCGCCCTGCATGCACACCTCGACGGCGCCCACGTCCCACGCCTGAGCGGCCCGGTCGGCGACCTGCTCCAGGGAGAGGGTGTAGGCGTCGGCGTCGGTGCGGCGCTGCGCGAAGGCGCAGAAGCGGCAGCCGGTGTAGCAGACGTTGGTGAAGTTGATGTTGCGGGTGACGATGTACGTCACCTCGTCCCCGACGACCGAGCGGCGCAGGTCGTCCGCGACGGAGCACAGGGCGTCCAGGGCGGGGCCGTCGGCGTGGAGGAGGGCCAGCGCCTCGGCGTCGGTGAGCCGGACCGGGTCGTCGGCGGCGGTGGCCAGCGCGGAGCGCACGTCGGCGTCGATCCGGGACGGGGCCATGCCCGGGGCGGCCGCCTCGCGCAGCGCCTCCCAGTCGCCGTACACCGCGTCGAAGTCCGCGCGGCGGTCGGCGGTGCGGCCCTCGGTGTCGATGGTGCGGTGCAGATCGGTGCGGCCGGTGGCGGTGAACTGCTCGTCCGGCTCCTGCCAGGGCAGGCCGGAGGGGCGGGCGTCCTCGCGGGCGAGGCCGGTCTCCGGGTCGGCGAGGGCGGTGACGTGCGGCAGCAGGCGCGGGTCGAGCCAGGGTTCGCCGCGGCGGATGAACTCCGGGGAGACGGTGAGGCGTTCGCGGAGTTCGAAGCCGGCGTCGGCGGTGCGCGCGGCCAGTTCGTCGATCTGCGGCCAGGGACGCTCGGGGTTGACGTGGTCGGGGGTGAGCGGGGAGACGCCGCCCCAGTCGTCGATGCCCGCGCCGATCAGCAGGGCGTACTCGGCGTCGGCGAGGTTAGGCGGGGCCTGGATGCGCGCCGAGGGACCGAGGATGTGCCGGGCCACGGCGACGGCCGCGGCCAGCTCCTCCAGTTCCGCGTCGGGCATGGCGCGCATCGCCGTGTCCGGCTTCGCGCGGAAGTTCTGGACGATGACCTCCTGGATGCCCTGGTAGGCGCGGGCGGTGCGGCGCAGCGCGAACAGCGACTCGGCGCGCTCCTCGTACGTCTCGCCGATGCCGATGAGGACGCCGGTGGTGAACGGCACGTTGGAGCGGCCCGCGTCCTCCAGCACCCGGAGCCGCACGGCCGGTTCCTTGTCGGGCGAGCCGTGGTGCGGGCCGCCGGGCTCGGACCAGAGGCGGGTGGCCGTCGTCTCCAGCATCATCCCCATGGAGGGGGCGACGGGCTTCAGCCGCTGGAGGTCCGTCCAGGACAGGACGCCGGGGTTGAGGTGCGGGAGGAGGCCGGTCTCCTCCAGGACGCGGATCGCCATGGCGCGGACGTAGGCGAGCGTGTCGTCGTAGCCGTGCGCCTCCAGCCACGCGCGGGCCTCGGGCCAGCGGTCCTCGGGGCGGTCGCCGAGCGTGAACAGCGCTTCCTTGCAGCCCAGTTCGGCGCCCCTGCGGGCGATGTCCAGCACCTCGTCCGGCGAGAGGAACATGCCCTCGCCCGCACGGCGCAGCTTGCCGGGGACCGTGACGAAGGTGCAGTAGTGGCATGTGTCGCGGCAGAGGCGGGTGAGGGGGATGAAGACCTTGCGGGAGTACGTGATGACGCCGGGGCGGCCGGCCGCTTCCAGCCCGGCGTCGCGGACCCGGGCGGCCGAGGCGGTCAGACCGGCCAGGTCGGCACCGCGGGCCCGGAGCAGGACGGCGGCCTCGGCGGTGTCCAGGGCCACGCCGTCGCGGGCCCGCCTGAGGGCTCGCCGCATGGCGTTGGCGGTGGGAGCGGCCTCCGCTCCGGGCGTCTCGGTGCCTTGCTCGCTCGTGGTCATCACACGAGCGTATGCGGACCGCGGGCGGCCGCGGAGGGGCGGGGCGGCTCCGCCCGGGGCAGGCGGGGCCGCCCCGGGGCGGGCGCGGGGCGGGCGCGGGGCACCGGTACCGGTGGTTCCGCAGGTATCGGCCCGGTGGGAGCCGGAGACGGGGCGCCGGAGCGCGGACATCGAGGCCACCGGGGCCCCGGCCGGGACCCAGCGGGACTCCACCGGGAGCCGACCCGGGACCCACCCGGGGACCGGCGGGGACCCGCCGGGGGCCGGCGGGGCCTCGGCCGGGACGTCATCGGAACCTCATCGGACCTCACCGGGACCTCACCGGGACCTCACCGGGACCTCACCGGAGGGAAACCGGCCACCGGCTTTCCGTTCGGCGGTTGTTCACGGCTCACCGCCAGGGTCGGGGATCGTGACCCGGGGGTTGGAGGCCCCTGGGACCGGGGATCCCGGGTCCATGACGGGGCCGGGGGCCGGGGGCCGGGGGTCCGGGGGTCCGGGTGTTCCGGCGCCTTCCCCGGGACGGCCGGCGGGCCCCGGCCGGGAGCGCCCACCGCCCAGCCGTTCACGGCACCGGCACCACGCACCACGCACCCCGCACCCCGCACCACAGGACGTCACGCCGCACCACCGCTCACCGTACGGCCACACGCCGCACCGCCTTTCGGCCCTCAGCCGCTCCACCGCTCCACCGTCCACCCCGGCCGGCCGGCCGCGCCAGGCACCACCCGCTCGTTCACCGCACCGCGCCGCACCGGCACACAGGCACAGGCCGCACCACACCACCCGAGACCGCCGACTTCCCGGGAGGATCCGATGAAGGACCGGAACGTTCACAGCGACGGCGACGCCGAGGCCCTGGGGAGGCGCGGGCTGCTGCGGGCCTCCGCCGCGACGGGCGCCGCGGCCGCTCTGACAGCGGCGGGCGCCGCGTCCCCCGCCTCTGCGGCCGGCGCCCCCGGCGGCGCGGGCGCCGGTGCGGCCTCCGCCTCCGGGGACACCGGGCGGGACGGCGCGGAGACGAGAACCGTCCGGGGCCGGCTGGAGCCCGGGGCGCCCGACTACGTCTACGTCCCGGTGGAGGTCCCCAAGGGCATCCGCGAGCTCGCCGTCTCGTACCGCTACGACAAGCCGTCCGTGCCCGCCGGAACCCCCGGCAACGCCCTCGACATCGGCATCTTCGACGAGCGCGGCACCGCGCCCGGCGGCCGCGGATTCCGGGGCTGGTCGGGCGGTTTCCGCACGGAGTTCGCGATCAGCGCGGAGCGGGCCACCCCGGGCTACCTGCCGGGCCCGGTGCGCTCCGGCACCTGGCAGGTGGTGCTCGCCCCGTACACCGTCGCGCCGCAGGGCCTGGAGTACGAGGTCACCGTCACGCTGCGGCCGGGCCCACGGGGCGAGACGCCGCGGCCGGTGTATCCCCCGGGGCGGGCGAAGGGCCGCGGGCGGGCCTGGTACCGGGGCGACTGCCATCTGCACACCGTGTACTCGGACGGCCGGCGCACCCCGGCGGAGGTGGCCGCCGCCGCGCGGGCCGCCGGGCTGGACTTCATCACGACCACCGAGCACAACACCCACTCCGGCCACGCCGCCTGGGAGGGCCTGTGGGGCGACGATCTGCTGATCATGGCCGGTGAGGAGGTCACCACCCGCAACGGCCACGTCCTGGCCCTCGGCACCGACCCGGGGACCTTCGTCGACTGGCGCTACCGTGCGCGCGACAACGTCTTCGGCCGGTACGCCGCACGGATCCGGCGGGCCGGCGGTCTGGTGGTGCCCGCTCATCCGCACGCCACCTGCATCGGCTGCAACTGGAAGTTCGGCCTCGGCGAGGCGGACGCGCTGGAGGTCTGGAACGGCCCGTTCACCGCGGACGACGAGGTGACGATCGCCGCCTGGGACAACACCCTCGCCGCCGCGGCACACGCCTTCGTCCCGCACGCGGGTTCCCGCACGGACACCGGGCCCGGCTCGCGCCCGGGCTCACGCCCCCGCCCGGCCGGCCCCGGCTGGCTCCCCGCGATCGGCAACAGCGACGCGCACCGCGAGGGCCAGGACGTCGGCCTGCCGCAGACCGTGGTGCTCGCCGAGGACCTGTCGCGGGAGGCGGTCCTGGACGGCATCCGGGCGGGCCGCTGCTGGATCGCGGAGTCCTCGGAGGTCGGGCTGTCCTTCTCGGTGACCGACGGCCGGGGCCGGCGCGCGGGCATCGGGGAGCGGCTGCGCGCCGCCCCGGACGCGGAGGTGACCGCCGCGCTGAAGGTCTCGGGCGCCCCGGGCTGCTCGGTACGGTTCATCACCGATCAGGGGCAGCTGTACGCGGCGGAGCTGCCGGCCTCCGGCACCGGAACCGCCGAGTGGCGGACCACGCCGCGGTACGCCGCCTATGTACGGGCCGAGGTGCGGCACCCGGCGGCGGACGGCGGCGCCTCCGGGCTGCCGGGCCCGATGGCGGCCATGACCAACCCGGTGTTCCTCGGCCGGGACTGACCGCGCCCGCAGGGGGTGCGCACCGGACGGAGCCGGCCCGGCCGTGCTCCCGGCCCGGCCGTCCTCCCGGTCCGTCCGCGTTGCGCCGCGTTGCGCCGCCTTGCGTCGCGTTCGTCCAAGTGGAGCATTAATGTGCATGACGCGGCCGGGGACGGGCACCGGGTAGCGCATGAGTGCTCTGCGATGGATTGCCCGCCCCCTGTTGGCCTCCTTCTTCGTCTACAGCGGCGTCAACACGATCCGCAATGCCGAAGCCGTGGCCCCCGCCGCCGAGAACGTGGTCGGCCCGATCACCGAACGGCTCAACCTTCCCCTGGAGAACACCGAGCAGGCCGTACGGCTCAACAGCGCCGTCCACATCGCGGCCGGGACGCTGCTGGGGCTCGGGAAGTTCCCCCGGCTGTCCGCGCTGGCCCTCGCCGGCAGCCTGGTCCCGACGACGCTGGCAGGACACCGGTTCTGGGAGGCCGAGGACCCCGAGGAGAGGTCCCGGCAGCAGATGCAGTTCCTGAAGAACGTGTCGCTGCTCGGCGGGCTGCTGGCCGCCGCGGCCGACATCGGCGACCGCCCCTCGCTGAACTGGCGTGCGCACCACGCCGCCCACACCGCCCGCCGCGAGATGAACCTGGTGCGCCGCACCGCCACGGCCGCCGGGAAGCGGCCGCGCGTCAAGCGGGTGGTCCCGGCGCTGCCGGGGAAGACCCGGGCCAAGGGCACCACCCGGGGCACCGCGAAGGCCGCCGCGAAGACCCTTCGCGCCACCACCGCACCGGTGAAGACCGGCGCCACGGCCACGTCCGCCGCCGCGTCCAAGGCGGTGCGCGGCACGACCGCCACGGTGAAGCCGCAGGTGAAGGCCGCCTCGAAGGCCGCGTCCGCGACCGCATCCCGTACTGCGTCGGCCGCGTCCGGCACGGCGTCCCGCACCGCCTCCGCCGCGTCCAAGGCGCTGAGCGGCGCGGCCACCGGCGTGAAGGTACGGCTCGCGCCGGGCGGCGCCCGCCGCACCGGAGCGCTGCGCGGCCTGCGCGGACGCGGGCCGCTCGCGTCCCGGACCTCCCGGACCTCCCGGACCTCCCGCACCTCCTGGACCTCCCCGTTCTCCCGGTCCTCCCGCTCGTCCCGGGCGGGGCTGCCGTCCCTGCCGTCCCTGCCGTCCCTGCCGTCGCGGCCCTCGCAGTCCTCGCGCCCGTTCAAGACGTCCGCGCCGTCGCGGAACGGCCACGGCGGCCGCGACGGGATCACACGGATGGACCCGCAGGCGCTGCGGAAGCTCGTCGGCACCGGCCACTGACCCGGGCCCGGACCGCCGCCCCCGACCCGGCGGTTCGGGCACGGCCCCGGGGTCCGAGCCGGGAGCGCGGCTCCGATCCGGCTCCGGCTGCAGGCCCGGCGCACCGGCTCCCGGTCCGGCTCGGGTCCGGCACCGCCGCGGCTCCGCCCGTCAGGAGCCCCCGGGCTCACGACTCGCCGGCCGGCACCGCCCGGACCCAGGTGCCGTCCCCGGTGGCGTACGACTCCACGGCCAGCCCCGCCCCGGCGAGTGCCTCCTCGAACTGCCGCGGGGTCAGCGGGCGGGACAGGAACGTCTGGGTCCAGCGTGCGTCGGGGAAGTCGTACTCGCAGACGATCGCGTCCACGCCGGGGCCGGCCGGCTCGGCCGAGACGACGCGGACGACGCCCCCGCCGGCGATCCGCCGCTCCCGGGGCACCCGCGTGTGCGCGTCCGCCGGCTCCCGCTGGATCAGCACGGCCCCGTCCTCCGCGACATGGCGCCGGCAGGTGCGCAGCAGCCCCTGCCGCACCGCCGGATCCCCCGCGTGGACCAGGAACGAGGCCAGCATCACCACGCCGAACCGGGTCCCGAGGTCCAGTGTTTCGATCGGGGAGCACACCGTGCGCGCCCCCCGCACCCGCTCCAGCATCTCGGGCGACTCGTCCACGGCGGTGACGGTGAACCCCCGGTCCAGCAGGGCGTGCGTCACCCGGCCCGCGCCGCAGCCCAGTTCGAGGATGTGGGCCCCGGCGGGCACCAGCCGCTCGACGACATCCGGCTCGTCCCCCACCGGCAGCCGCTCGTAGAGTTCCACCGCGCAGCCGTCCGGGGTGATCGCCCCGGGGCCCGTCCCGTCGTATCCCGCCCGCCTGCGCCGTCCGGTCTCCGTCATGGCGCCATCCCACCGCAGCCGCCACCGGTTGTCGATGCGCCCGCCGGTCCCGGTGAGCAGGGGGCGGGCTCGCCCGTGGCCGAATTCGCACGGTGGCGCACGGCCGTTCCCTTCCCCCAGAGTGTGGGCAACCGGAAGTTAACGTACCGCTGTTCGCACACCCACCGTCTCACCCCGGGCCACGGACCGGACACACCTCGTGACAAGCTGGCCCGACCATGCGTCAGGTGTACGAACTCCCGGTGCCTGTACGAGCCTTGTGGAGACCTGACGCCTCTACTGACGCCGGAGTCACGAGCAAGGCAAACTGACCTGTGCGCGGGACAACTCTGACAGCAGGGGGAAGCGATGGACGGTGACAGCGGAACGGGCACCCTGCGCTTCACGGTGCTCGGTCCCGTACGGGCGTGGCGCGGGGAGGAGCAGTTGTCCACCGGCTCCCCGCAGCAACGCGCACTGCTCGCCGCCCTGTTGCTGCGCCGCGGCCGTACCGCCACCGCCTCCGAGCTGGTCGACGCCCTGTGGGGCGAGGAGCCGCCGGACGCGGCGCTCGCCGCGCTCCGCACCTACGCCTCCCGGTTGCGCAAGTCGTTCGGGCAGGAGGCCGGAACCACCCTCGTGACCGAGTCCGGCGGCTACGCGATCCGGGTCGGCTCCGGCGGGCTCGACGTGACCCTCGCCGAGGAGTACGCCCAGAAGGCCGACAAGGCCCGGCACAACGGCGACCGCCGCTCGGCCCGCGACCTGCTGGCCGCCGCCCTCGACCTGTGGGACGGCGAGCCGCTGGCCGGGCTCCCCGGCCCGTACGCCGAGAGCCAGCGGAACCGGCTCGCCGAGTGGCGGCTCCAGCTCCTGGAGTACCGGATCGACCTCGATCTGGAGGCCGGGCACCACACCGAGGTGATCTCCGAGCTGACCGCCCTCACCGCCGACCACCCGCTGCGCGAACGCCTGCGCGCCCAGCTCATGCTGGCGCTCTACCGCAGCGGCCGGCAGGCGGAGGCCCTCGCCGTCTATGCCGACACCCGGCGGCTGCTCGCCGAGGAGCTGGGCGTCGACCCGTCCGGGGAGCTCCGGGATCTCCACCAGGGCATCCTGGAGGCCGACGACGGGCTGGCCGCCCCCGCCGACGGCGACGGCCTGCCGGGCGAGGCGGCGCCCTCCGTGGTCCGCCCCGCCCAACTGCCCGCGTCCGTACCGGACTTCACCGGCCGAACCACCTTCGTCGGCGAGCTGAGCGAGCAACTGGCCACCGCCGAGGGCCGGATCATGGCGGTGTCGGCGGTCGCGGGTATCGGCGGCGTCGGCAAGACGACCCTCGCCGTCCACGTCGCCCACGCCGCCCGCGAGCGGTTCCCCGACGGCCAGCTCTACATCGACCTGCAGGGCGCCGGCCCGCGCCCGGCCGAGCCCGACGCCGTCCTCGGCTCCTTCCTGCGCGCCCTGGGCTGCACGGACTCCGCCATCCCGGACTCCCTCGACGAGCGCTCCGCGCTGTACCGCTCGGTGCTGGACGGCCGCCGGGTGCTCGTCCTGCTGGACAACGCCCGCGACGCCGCCCAGGTCCGGCCGCTCCTGCCGGGCACGGAGGGCTGCGCCGCGCTGATCACCAGCCGGATGCGGATGGTGGACCTGGCGGGGGCGCACCTGGTGGACCTGGATGTGATGAGCCCGGAGGAGGCCCTCCAGCTCTTCACGAAGATCGTCGGCGTGGAACGGGTCGCGGCCGAGCGGAAGGCCGCCCTCGACGTGGTCGCCGCCTGCGGCTTCCTGCCCCTCGCCATCCGCATCGCCGCCTCCCGCCTCGCCTCCCGCCGCACCTGGACGGTCTCCGTGCTCGCCGAGAAGCTGGGCGACGAGCGGCGCCGGCTGGACGAGCTCCAGGCCGGCGACCTGGCCGTCAAGGCCACCTTCGAACTCGGCTACAGCCAGCTCGAACCCCAGCAGGCCCGCGCCTTCCGCCTGCTCGGCCTGGCCGACGGCCCCGACATCTCCCTGGCGGCGTCCGCCGCGATGCTCGGCCTCGACCCGTACGAGACGGAAGAGCTGCTGGAGTCCCTCGTCGACACCTCGCTGCTCGAATCCGCCGCCCCGGGCCGCTACCGCTTCCACGACCTCGTCCGCCTCTACGCGCGTGCGTGCGCCGAACGCGACGAACACCCGCCGACGGAACGCGAGGCGGCAGTGTCGCGGCTGCTGGACTTCTACCTGGCGACGGCGGCCCAGGTGTACGCGCTGGAGCGGCCCGGGGACCGGCTGCCGGACCATGTGGCGCCCACCTCCGGCCGCGGCCTGGCCTTCGCCGACCGCGAGTCCGCCCTGGAATGGCTGTTCTCGGAGGCCCGCTGCCTGCTGGCCTGCGCCCACCAGTCCACGGGTGAGGCCCTGCTGCGGCGGGCGGCGGATCTGCTGATGGTCGCCAAGGACCTGGGCGAGTCGGGAGCCGACTCCCGGGCCTACGAGCAGGCGACCCTCGCACTGCAGGAAGCGGCGCAGGAGACCGGCGACCGGCAGGCCGAGGGCCGGGCGAGGGTGTCGCTGGCCAACGTGTACAACCTCGCGGGGCGCTTCGCCGATGCCGAGGAGCAGGCACGGCTGGCCATGGATGCCGGAGACTCCGTGGGCGATCCCGTGTCCTCGGCGTTCGCCCGGAACGACCGCGGGCTCGCCGCGGCCTATCAGTCCCGGTACGAGGACGCCGAGACCTATCTCCAGCAGTCGCTGGACCTGTTCCTCGCCGACGGCAACCAGCAGTCCGCGGCCAGCGCGCTCAGCAATCTCTCCCGCACGCATCTGCTGACCGACCGGGTGGGCAGCGCCGTGGCGCTGGCCGAGCAGGCCGTCGCCACCTATCGCGAGCTGGGGGTGGCCATGCGCCTGGCCAACGGCAAGTACGCCCTGGGCCTCGCGCTGGCCCGGGCCGGACGGGCCGAGCAGGCACACCAGGAGCTGACCGAAGCGCTCGCCATCTTCCGTGCCAGCCGGCAGCGGCTCTGGGAGGGCATGACGCACTTCCGGCTGGCGGAACTGCAGTTGGCAGCCGGCAGGCCGGCGCAGGCGGCAAGCCTGGCCGAACAGGCCCTCTCCGTCCTGCGCGGCATCGGCGGTGAATGGCGGCGGGCCAACGCCCTCACCATGCTCGGGCGCGCCCTGAACGACATCGGGCAGCTCGACCGGGCACGGGTCTGCTGGCAGGAGGCCCTGGCGGTCTACGACCAGCTCGGTTCCCCCGAGGCGGCCGAGGTGCGCGCCCTGCTCCAGCCGCTCAGCACGGCGGCATGAGCACGGGTCAGCGCGGTGCAGCGGACGTTTATCGATCGTTCATCGGCTCCAGCGATGCTTGATGCATGCCGGATCGCCGCAACGGGGGGCAGGCGGTCCGGTCAGGTAGCCCCACCCCGCCAGGGGTGAGCGGCCCTGAGGACCCGTCCGGCAACCGTCGGGGGAGTTGCCGGGCGGGTCACTTCGGCCCCTGGCTACGGACGAACGGAGTGATCGCCATGACCGTGGAGAAGACGCCGAAGAAGAAGCCGGGCGACTCCAAGCCGCTGGACGACCACATGACCGGCGGCGAGCTGAAGCCGCTGGACAACCACATGACCGGTGGGGGCGAACTCACCACCCAGGACAACCACATGACCGGGGACGAGGCCGACTAGACCATACGAAGGAGATATCCGGGGGAACGGCCGCGGCGGCGCGGAGGGGGAGCCGCCGCGGCCGCCGCGTCTCATGGATTTCTTTCGGAAGGGTCTCTTTCTTTGGTCATCCTTCGCAAGATTTCGGCCAAGACCACAGCATTTCCGTCAGGGCCTCCATAGATTCGGGCAAGAACGCGTTGCCACCCTGGAATGAGGAGAAGAAATGAAGCACATGAAGAGGCTGTTGGCGGCCTGTGCCGCAGTGGCAGCCCTGGCCCTTGTCCCCGCGGCACCCGCAGTGGCCGACAGTCTCACCACGGGTGGCACCGAGACCCCCCTGGACAGCCATCTCACCGTTTTCCCCACTCCCTGACCGCTGATTCCCGGGAACCCGCGAGGGCCGAGCCACGACGGCTCGGCCCTCTCCGGCGTTCAGCGGCAGCCCGGCTCAGACGCTGCTGCGGCTCGCCCGGCGGACCTCGCACTTGGTGACCTCGGAGCCGTCGCCCGTGCCGGTGTACGGGGTGGTGGCCTCGGTCGTGCCCGTCCGGCCGGAGGTGACCGGGAAGTCGTCGACCCGGGCGGTGCCCGCCGTGACGCCGCTCGTCTCCTTGAAGACGACCGTGATGTCGTACTCGTAGTCCAGCGAGCCGGCGGTGTTGTCGACTCGCAGCGTGGCGGTCATGTTCTTGCCGGAGGCGTCGAAGCCGCAGGTGTCGATGGTGATGTCCCGCAGGGCGGAGTTGCGGCTGCCGCTGCCGCCGCTGGTGACGCCGCTGCCGCCCGAGGACGAGGAGCCGCTGTCCCCGTAGGAGCCGCCGCTGCTGCTGTGCGAGCCGCTGCCGCTGTTGTCGTCGCAGCCGCCACCGCTCCTGGAGCCGCGCGCTCCGGTCAGGGTGACGAGCACGAGCGCGCAGACGGCGACGGTCCGGACATGACGAAGCTTCACGCTTCTAACCCCCGTTTGATGGACATGCCCGTGGTGGGCATGGAGTGGCGAACATGGCCGAAAGACGGCCGAGTTGATGAGTGCACGCCACGCTAGCAAGGTACTCCCGGGTCGGGAGAACGATCCTGTCCGCAGGCCGTCACAGCCTTGTCACAGGGGCGAAGAGGGCTCAACCGGGCGCTGGAGCAGGAGCGTTGACGCACCGGGCCCACGGCAGGGAACGGGCCCGGGCGGGCGGCCGGATCCCGTCGGTCCACCGCGGATCGCCGCGGATCACCGCGGGCCACCGCAGGCCACCGCGGGCCACCGCGGCGCCGCTCAACGCTGCGGCGGCCTCGCCAGCCCCGTCCCCTTGAGCGCGTCGAGCGCGTACACGCAGCGGTCCTTGCTGCAGGCGTAGACGACGCCGTTCGCCGCCACCGGAGCCCCGGTGATCTCCCCGCCGGTCGCCAGCTTCCAGCGCAGCGCGCCGCCACCCGCGTCCAGCGTGTACAGGCAGTGGTCCGCCGAGCCGAAGTGCACCCGGCCGTCGGCCACCACCGGCGCCCCGATGACCTCGCCCTGGGCCGCGAACCGCCACTTGGGGGCGCCGGTGACCGCGTCGAGCGTGTAGAGGGCGTTGCCGCTGCCCACATGGAGCGCGCCGCCCGCGGCCAGCACCGGGGCGGTGGACTGCCGGGCCTCGGTGGCGATCCGCCACCGGTCGCGCCCGTCCGCCGCGTCGAGGGCGTAGACCGTGCCGAGGTAGTCCGCGACGTACACCCCGCCGCCGGTGATCGCCGGGCCCGGCGCGAAGGCGGGCGGGGCGAGGAAGGCCGCGGGGGCCTCGAAGCGCCACCGCACCTCGCCCCGCGCGATGTCGACCGCCAGCACGCGCGTACCGGCGCAGATGTAGACGACGCCGTCGGGCGCGGGCAGCAGCCGCACCGGCACCCCGCCGCAGGAGGCCGCGTCACCGACCGGGTAGGACCACCGTTCGACGCCGGTACGGGCCTCCAGGGCGCGCAGCCGCGCGTCGGACCACACGTAGACCACACCGCCGTGGATGACCGGCCCGGCCTCCGGGGTCTCGAAGTCGCTCTGCGCGCCGGTCAGTTCCCACAGCCGCTCGCCGCTCGCGGCCTCCCACGCCTGGACGCCGCCGCCGCGCGTGGCGGTGACGACGGTGCCGTGGTCCGTCTTGAGCGTGTACGCCCAGCCGTCGGTGGGGGCGCGCCACAGCTCGGTGCCGTTCTTGGCGTCGAGGGCGTAGAGGGTCGGCCCGTCGGAGGCGTGGATGCGGCCGTCGGCCACGTCCATCGACCAGGCGACCTCGCGGGTCTTGAACTGGCGGCGCCCGGTGGCCACATCGAGGGCGTGCACCTCGAAGGAGGTGACGTACAGCAGGTCGTCCACGACGACCGGCGTGCCCCAGACGTCGTTCGACATCCGGAACCGCCAGGGGCGCCAGTGCCCGTCGGCCGCGGCCTGCTCCGGGCCGCCCGGCCCCTGCTGCGGCGGTACGCCGGCGGCCGCGGATGGCGGCGGGCCCGGCGGTACGGGGGGCGCGGCGGCGGGCAGCGCGGGAATCCCGTTCGGCGGCCGCACCCAGCCGGTGGCGGGTCCGGCGTCGGCCCGCGCCTGCGGATCGCGGGCGTCGGCGCGGGGGCCCGGCCCGATCGGCACCGGCGAACCGGCGAGCCGTACGGCGCCGTCACCGCCGCCACCGCCGTACGCGGCGGCGTGCCGCCCGGAGCCGCCCGGGTGCGCGCCACCGGGCGGGGCGTGGGAGGGCGGGGGAGGCACGCCGTCCGGCCGCGCACCACGCGGGTCGCCGGACGCCCGGCCGACGGCGGCGGGGCCGCCCGGGCCGACGGGGATGTCACCGAGCCGTGCGGCGGGCGCGGCCTGGGCCCCCGGTCCGCCGCGCGGGTCGTCCGCGGCACCGTCCCGCCGGCCGCCGCCGGGCTGCTGCCCGGGGAGCCGCGAGGGCCGGTCCTGCGCGGGTCCCGCGCCGCGGCCGGCGCCCCGGCCGTGGGCAGCGCTGCCGGCGCTCCCGGCGGCCGGGGTCCGTCCGCCGCGCCGCTGCTCGATCAGGGAGACGGCCTGCCCGGGCAGCCAGGCCGAGGCCGTGCCGCTGTCGTCGCTGCCGGAGGCGAAGAGGTGCGGGGCGAGCTGCGACTGGAGGTCGGCCGGGCTGGGCCGCCGGTCGATCTCGGTCTGCATACAGGACTCGATGAGCGGCCGCAGGTCGTCCGGCAGCCCCTCCAGGTCGGGCTCCTCGCGGAGCAGCATGAAGACGGTCTCGACGGGGTTGGCCCCGTGGTACGGCGCGTGGCCGGTGGCGGCGAAGACGAGCATGGAGCCCAGGGAGAAGATGTCGCTCGCGCCGGTGACGCTGCGGGAGTCCCGGGCCTGCTCCGGCGACATGTAGGCGGGGGTGCCGACGGCCACGTTGGTCATCGTCAGCCGGGTGTTGGAGGCCCCGGAGGCGATACCGAAGTCGATGACCCGCGGGCCGTCCTCGACGACCAGCACATTCGACGGCTTCAGATCGCGGTGCACCAGCCCGGCCCCGTGGATGGACTGCAGGGCCTCCGCGACCCCGGCGGCCAGCCAGCGCACGGCCTGCGTCGGCAGCGGGCCGCACTCCCCCACGATCTCCTCCAGGGAGGGCGCCGGCACATAGGCGGTGGCGAGCCAGGGCACGGCCGCGTGCGGGTCGGCGTCCACGACCGCCGCCGTGTAGAAGCCGCTGACCGCGCGCGCCGCCTCCACCTCACGGGTGAAACGCACCCGGAACAGCTGGTCCTCGGCGAGCTCCGTGCGCACCGTCTTGATCGCGACGCGCCGGCCGGACGCCGAACGGGCGAGATAGACCAGCCCCATGCCGCCGGCGCCGAGCCGCCCGAGAACCTCGAACGGGCCGATCCGTCTCGGATCGTGCTGCGTCAGCTGCTCCGCCACTTGCCTGCCACCTCCCCGTCAGGGCTCGAAGTCGTCCGGCCCCGTGCAGCGTCTCACCGGGAACGGACCCGGGGTACGCACCCTGATTCTTCCTGCCGGACGCGGAGGTTGCGAACCCGGGGCCGAATCGGGGTGTCACACCGCGAATCACTGCGTTCCGCCGCGCCGTTGCCGGTACGGCGCAGCCGTGACGGTGGCCGGTGAGAGGCCGTCGGGCCGCCCGGAACGACACTGTACGCACAGGTCAGCGGGTGACCGGCGGAACGCCCGGGGTTACCGGTGGAACGCCCGGGCTCCCGGTACGGCTTCTCGACGGCTTCCGCCCCAACTGCCGTACGGGGTCCCGTACCGGGCTCCAGCCGGACGCCGCCGTGGTGTCCGTCACGCGGCCCCCGTCATGACCTCTCCTACGCTTCCGGGCCCGCTTCCGGCTCAGTGAGGGCGATGACGGCGAAACTCGCGCCCTGGTCGTCGACGACCGTGGCGATCCGGCCGTACGGGGTGTCCATCGGCCCGAACACGCACCGGCCGCCGAGACGGGAGACGGTCCGCACCGCCTCGTCGCAGTCCCCGACGGCGAAGTACACCAGGAAGTAGGGCGGCATCTCGGCGGGGAAACGGCTGTCCATGACGCACCGTCCGCCGACCGCCGTCTCCTCGTTCGCCGGCTTTCCGGCCGGTGACCAGATGGCGAACTCGAGGTCGTCCCCGGTGTCGATGTCCTCGATGCCGTAGCCGAACACCCGCTCGTAGAAAGGGTCCACGGCCTCCTTGTCCCGGGTGTACATCTCCATCCAGGCGTAGGAGCCGGGCCGGCCCTGGTGGGCGAACCCGGCGTGCTCGCCGGCCTGCCAGAAGCCGAAGACAGCGCCGCCCGGGTCGGCCGCCTGCCCCATCACCCCGTAGTCGCCGACGGCCATCGGCCCGGTGATCACCTGTCCGCCGGCCTCGCGCACCTTGCCGGCGAGGGCGGCCGCGTCGGCGGTGGCGAGATAGATCCCCCAGGCGGTGGGCATCCGGCCGTCCGTCTTGGGGACGAGGGCGGCGACGGCCCCGCCGTCGAGACGGGCCTCGGTGTAACGGCCGAACCGCTCCTCCGAGGCGCCGAAGGTCCAGCCGAAGAGCTCCCCGTAGAAGCGCTTCCCGGCCTCCAGATCGGGCAGCATCGCGTCCGCCCAGCAGGGCACGCCCTCCGCGAATGGCGCCATGGTGCCGATACCTCCCGTATCCGGTGATCCGCTGCGATACCGCCCGGACCAGGCTATCCGCGGCCCGTCCGTCACGCCCGGCGAGACGGGCGGGCCGGGTGGGCCGGGCGGTGCGCGGAAGGGCCCGGATCACTGTCCACAGGCTGTGGACAACGCATCCCTCCCGCGCCTCCCCCGCGCCTCTCACCGGTACGGAGCAACCGCCGCCGACCGGTGAAACCCCCGGACAGAGCGGGTGCGGGCCGCTCCGGGGCCGCCCCCCGTTTGCCTGCGGCCAGATCGCGTTCCGATCACCCGTCGGTAAGCTGACGACATGACAGGACAAGTTCGCACCGTCGACGGGCGGGTGGCCGGACGCCGTGGACAGGCGACGCGCCAGAAGCTCCTCGACTGTCTCAGCGAGATGCTCAAGTCGTCTCCGTACCGGGACGTCAAGGTCATCGACGTCGCCCGGAAGGCGGGCACCTCGCCCGCGACCTTCTACCAGTACTTCCCCGATGTCGAGGGCGCCGTGCTGGAGCTCGCCGAGGAAGTGGCCCAGGAGGGCACCGGCAGCCTGACCGAGCTGGTGGCAGGCCGGTCGTGGGCCGGGAAATCCGGCCGCCAGTCGGCGGAACAGCTCGTCGACGGCTTCCTCACCTTCTGGCGAAGAAACGACGCCATCCTCCGCGTCATCGATCTGGGAGCGGCCGAGGGCGACAAGCGGTTCAACAAGATCCGCATGAAGATCCTCAACTCGGTCACCGGCTCCCTGACGGAGACCGTCAAGGACCTCCAGGCCAAGGGGCGGATCGACCAGGAGATCAGCGCGGCCGCCATGGCCGGTTCCGTGGTCATGATGCTGGCCGCGGTCGCCTCGCACCAGAAGGGCTTCTCCGCCTGGGGCGTCAAGCAGAACGAACTGAAGCCGAATCTGACGGTCCTGGTGCACCTGGGCATCACGGGCAAGAAGCCCGCGAAGTAGCGCCCCGTACGGCGCACCGCACCGGAGCCGGCCACGCCGGCGTATCTCCCCGGGCGGCACGTCTCGCGCCGCTGGGCCTTCCCTCGGATCCCGCACCGGGCTCTTCCCCCTCGGCCCCCGCCACGGGGCTCCTCTCTCCCCCTCCCTCTCCGCAGCGCACCACCGGACTCATCCGGCGGTCATCCGGCCCTGCCTGCCGCCTCTCCCTCTCGCGCCGGCCCCGGGCCGCACCGCCACGACCGGCCTCCGGTGCGCTTCTGGTGCCGTCCCCGTGACCGATCCGCAACCGGATGGTGAAAACGGAACCGGGCCCTGTTGACCGACACACGTCAATGCACCGCTACGCTCACGGTCATGCCGGAAAACACCACTTCCCCCGTGTACGTCATAGGCGGCGGCCCCGGCGGGCTCGCCACGGCCGCGGCGCTGGCCGACCGCGGCATACGGGCCGTGGTGCTGGAGAAGGCGGACGCGGTCGCCGCCTCCTGGCGCGGGCACTACGACAGCCTGCGCCTGCACACCACCCGGCGGCTCTCCGCCCTGCCCGGCCTGGCCGTCCCCCGCGCGTACGGACGCTGGCTCGCCCGGAACGACGTGATCCGCTATCTCGAGGAGTACGCGCGCCACCACCGGCTGGACGTCGTCACCGGCGTGGAGGTGTCCCGGATCGAGCGGACGGACTCCGGCTGGCTGCTGCACGCCACCGGCGGCCGCCGGCTGGCCGCCCGGGACGTCGTGATCGCCACGGGCTTCAACCACACCCCGTACCTCCCGGACTGGGAGGGCCGCGACGGCTACACCGGCGAACTGCTGCACGCCCGCGCGTACCGCAATGCCGAGCCGTACGCGGACCGGGACGTGCTGGTCGTCGGCAGCGGCAACACCGGCGCCGACATAGCCGTCGACCTGGCCGGGGGCGGCGCCTCCCGGGTCCGGCTCGCCGTCCGCACCCCGCCGCACATCGTGCGCCGCACCACGGCCGGCTGGCCCGCGCAGCGCACGGGCATCCTCTGCCGCCGCCTGCCGGTCGGGGCGGTGGACCGGGCGGCCCGCGGCCTCGCCCGGCTGTCGCTGCCCGACCTGGCCGAGTACGGGCTGCCGCGCCCGGAGACCGGGCTGTACTCGCGCGCCGTGGAGGGGGCGATCCCGGTGCAGGACACCGGGCTGATCGACGCGGTGCGCTCGCGGGCCGTGGAGCCGGTGGCCGCCGTGGCTTCGTTCGACCACGACAAGGTGGTCCTGGCCGACGGGTCGCGTATCTCCCCGGACGTGGTGATCGCGGCCACCGGTTACCGCCGCGGCCTGGAAACGCTGGTCGGCCATCTCGACGTCCTGGACGGCCGCGGCCGTCCGGTGGTCCACGGACCGCGCGCGGCGGCCGGGGCGCCCGGGCTCTACTTCACCGGCTACACCAACCCGATCAGCGGCATGCTCCGCGAGCTGTCCCTCGACGCCCGCCGGATCGCCCGGCGGATAGCGCGGACCGCGGACCGGGGCTGACGGACCACGGGCCCGGGACCGAGGCCGAGGGACCGGGGACCGGCGGGCCGGATCGGGCGCGGGCGCATCACGGCCCGGGCCGGCCGTCGCGGGGGCACCGCGGCCGTGGCCCGCGCCTCAGCTCCGTCGCCCCTCGGCCGTTTCCGCCGCCGAGCACTCCCGCACCTCCGTGGTGTTGCGGGTGCGCACGCCCGGCAGCCAGCCGTCGACGGGGACGACGGCGCCGCCGCCGGACACCAGATACCAGCGCCGTGACGTGATCCCGGCCTCGTCCCGGATCAACTGGCCGTCGGCCACCACGCAGACCGCGGACACCCGGTCGCCGTGCCACACCCGGCCCGCGCGGTTGTCCGGGGAGCCGTAGCGCCGGTAGGGGTCCTTGGCGAGGCCCAGGGCACACTCCAGCGTGCGCAGCGGACGGCAGGCCTCCTCGGCGTTGTGGACGGTGAGGGTCACCGCGGGCGGCCCCGCGGGGTGCCCGCCCCGGCCGTCGCCGCCGCTGCCGTCCGTGCCGCCCGGCGGGCCCGCCAGCCACCAGGCGCCGAGGAGGACCAGGCTCACGACCATCGCGGCGGTCACGCCCGTCAGGAGACGCGGCACCCGGCGCGGCGCGGCGGACGGCAGGCGGCGCGAGGCGCCGCGCGACCGGCCGCCCGGCAGTCGGCCCGGCAGCCGGCGCGGGAGCCCGCGGGCCCGCCGGGGGACGATGGGTTCGGCGCGCGGCGCGGGTACGGCGGGCGGTCCCGAGCGGACCCGCTCCCAGAGGCCAGGTGGTGTTCCGAGGGCCTCGTCCACGGCCCGCAGCCGCTCGCGCAGCAGCAGGACGGTCTCCTCGTCCGGTTCGCGGCTCCTCACGGCGCCCCCTCCCTCTCCGATCCGGCCCGTTGGGGCGCGCGGACGAGCGTGCGCAGCTTGCCCAGCGCCCGTTCCCGGTGGCGGGCGGCGGTGCCCCGGTGGACGCGCAGGATCTCGGCGGCCTGGTCGATGGTGTAGCCGTCGAGATCGACCAGGACCACCACGGCCGCCTGACGTGGTGTCAGCCCGCGGAGCAGCCGCACCGTTTCGAGCCGCGCCTGGCGGTCGCCGACCCCGCCGTCCCACTCCTCCGCGCCGGTGGCCTCGGCCTCCCGGTCCACGTCCCCCACCGGCACCTGCCGCCGGTCCCGCCGGTAGGTGTCGCGGGCGACGCTGACCAGGGCGCTGAACGCGTAGGCGTACGGCTCGGGGTGGGCCAGGAACCGCTGCGGGCGGGCCGCCAGTTTGAGGTAGGCCTCGTGCACGATGTCCTCCGCCGACTGCCGGCCGCCCGCGATGAGGACGGCTCTCCGGTAGAGCCTGGGCAGCAGGGCGCAGAAGACGTCGTCGATCGGAGATCCCGCCGACGCGCCGGGCGTGTGGCTCACTGGCACCTACCTCCCCGGGTTGCCGGACCAGGCGGGTAACTACCCGGGCACGCACGGTGGTTATCGCCACGGACGAGTGGTCCGCAGCCGCGGAGATTGACGCCCCGGCGGGCCCGCCTCCCCCGCCGGGCCCCCCGGGGCGGGGCCCGGACCGGAAGGGTGGGGGGAGCCCGGGACGGCCCGGGGTCGCGGAGGAGGCGGGGAAGCGGGGAAGCGGGGAAGCGGGGCCCGGCGAAGGGAGACGAGCGACACAAGGGAGAGCGCGGGGAGGGTGAGCCGGGAAGCGGTGGGGCGGGAGCACCGGCGGCGGGCGCCCCGGCGCGGGTCCCCGCGGACCGGCCGGCCGACGGTGCGCTGACGCGCACCCCGGGCCGGTACGGCGGGGACCACCACCCGGCTCCGGCACCCGGACCTCGTACCGTCGCGCCGGACGACGACCCGTACTCGTCGAGGCCACACCCGTCTCCGGGCTCCTCGGCGTCCCCTCACAACGAATCGTTGAATCCTAGAGTGATCAACCAGTGTCGGGACGTCAACACCCGGGCGCAACTATGTCCGGTTATGCCAGCTTTGACATGGCGCATTGGGGTTTCTGGGCGGCCACCGGAACGGAGACCGGCACCTCCACCGGCTCGGCGGACTCCTCCCCGCACATCGGCTCCCCCCGGTCCACTTCGCACCAGATGGCCTTCCCGGCCCCCTCCGCCCGCCATCCCCAGCGGTCGGCCAGCCCGTCCACCAGCTCCAGTCCGCGCCCGCTGGTCTCGTCGCCGTCGGCATGACGCCGGGAGGGCGGGCGGGGGCTGCGGTCGGCGACCTCCACCCGCACCGTCTCCGGAGCGCCCCCGTGACGGCGGGCGACCCCCGCGCCGACGCCGCCCGCACCGCCCGAGCCGGGCGGACCGGGCGGACCGGGCGGACCGGGCGGACCGCCCGCGTCCTCCGAGCCGTTGACGTCCCCCGAGGCGCCCGCACCCTCGGGCGCAGGCAGCAGTATGCGCAGCACGGCCGGACGGCCGGTGTGCACCACCGCGTTGGTCACGAGCTCGGAGACCAGCAGCAGCAGCGTCTCCGCCAGCGACTCGTCGCCCTCCACCCCCGACCCGGCGAGACGCGAACGCGCCCATCTCCGGGCCCGCCCCACCTCCGCGGGATCGGGCCGAACCTCCAGCTGAACCTGAAGCACCTGCACCGCTCACACCATCCGAACCGGCGGACCCATCGCCGCGCGTCTCCCAATGATCACGGAAAGTGACCCCGACGGAGAACAGCATGGTTGACGTACAGTCACCCGAACAAGCGCTTCGGGCATATTCCGGCGCAAAGGAGTACGCGTACTGCATACTGTGCGACCCGCGGTGCCGCCAGTCGAACACCGGGCGCCCCAAGGTCTCCACCGCGTTCCAGCGGGGCGCGCACCCCATCGCCGGGGGCGCGGGGGCGGACGGGAACCGGCGCCGGCGCCGTACGACGCGCCGGCCCCCGGGAAGGCTTCCCGGGGGCCGCTCGGTTCACTGGGCGTGACCGGCCGCGATCGGCGTCCGCCGCCGCGGGTACGGTCCGTGAGGGTCCGCCGCCGTCACTCCGGCTCGGGGGTGGTGTAGTACGCGGCGAAGGCCGCCACCGCGTCCTTCTCCGTGATCCGGCCGTCGCCGTCCTTGTCCAGCGCCGCCGCGACCGTACCGCGCAGGTCCTCGGGCACGCCCAGGGCGAGCAGCACCCGCTTGGCCTGATCGACCGTCACCGTACCGGTGTTGCCGGACTCCCGGCCCGTACCGCCGCCGCCCGTACCGCGCGTACCGCCCTTTCCGCCGGAGCAGACGCCGGCCGCGACCGCCATCACCGCGCGGAGGAAGGGCCGGGCGATCTCGGCGAAGCTCTGCGGGTTGTCGCGCAGCCGCTTCACCGCGCCGTGCGTGAACTCCTCACGGGATATGCGCTGGTCGCCGTCCCGGTCGGCCATGCCGGCCATGCCCTGCCAGAACCCCTCGGCGCCGTGGTACAGCGCCTGCCCGCAGTCCGACCTGGCCGCCGTTCCGAACTCCCTCAGCACGGCCGCCGCGGCGGTGTGGAAGTCCTCGCGGGAGATATGGCCGTTGCCGTCCTGGTCGAAGGAGGCGAAACGAGAAGCGATCTTGCGCTCGTACTCAGAGCTGTCCACGGTGACCTCGGTTGCGTCGTGACGGGGCTGACCTCAGATGATGGTACGTACGTTCGGTGTTCAGGCGAAGTTCACGGAAGGGAGCGGACAGCGCGCACCGATGGCCGCCCGGCGCGCGGTGTGCGCCACCGGGAGAACGGGGGGAGGCGCCGCAGAACCCGCGGCGGAACCGCACGCCCGGGGAGAGCACGGCGCATGCGCGGCGCACGGAAGGACGGCAGGCGGGCGGGCGGAAGGACGGCGGTGCGGACGGCGCCGGGCAGGCCCGCGCGACCGCTGGACCGGCCGGGTCCGGGCCAAGAACAGGGCGGGCGGGACTCAGGCCGACAGGGGCGGGGCCGTCTCGTCCAGTGCGGAGGTCACATCCGGGTAGACCTCGAAGAGCCGCCGGACGCCCAGCGCGGCGAGCACCCGGTTGACGTGGGAGCCGTCCTCCGCGCCGCGGGCCGGGAGGATCAGCCGCAGCCGCCCCTGGCAGGAGCGCATCAGCCGCCGCGCGGCGATCAGGACGCCCACACCGCTGGAGTCGCAGAACCGGACCCCGGAGAGGTCGAGCACCAGGCTGTGGCGGCCGTCGGCCACCGCGTCGTGCACGTGCTGACGTACCGCGGGCGAGGTCACCAGGTCCATTTCCCCACTGACGCGGAGAATGGCCCAGGTGCCCTGCTCGTCTTCCATCACCTTCAAGGTCACGCGCGCGAAGTCCCTTCGTCTCCCGGATCCGGAAGCAGTTCTTCCCGTTTCCGCCGTCCGGCCACTCTCCCCCGAAACACCTTTCGTCATGCGGCTCTTCCGTCGACTCTAGGCACAGCCTTGCCCCCCGTGGACCGTGACAGCGGGCAAAGTGACGAGATCTATACCCTTCGCCGTGCCCGGAAGAGGCCCGCTGCCGCAAAAGAGCGTGCGCCGCGGGACCCGCCCACTACATTCGTCGTGCGGAGTGCGGAATGATCCCGACCACAGCGGGCGGCCGAACGACGACACGGCACGAATGGGGGCCGTATGGCGAACGACGCACCACCCCGGTGGGACCGGAAGATGCAGCAGCGCCTGGCACGCGGCGAGGCCGCCGCACTCGGTGAACTGTACGACCGGTTCGCCTCTCTTGTTCACAGCCTGGCGTACCGGGTGCTCGGTGACGAGGAGGCCGCGGACCGGGTCACCCGCGACGTCTTCGCCCACATCTGGGAACATCCCGACGCCTACGACCCCGGACAGGGCCCGATGCGCTCCTGGATCGCCTCCCTCGCCCAGCGGCAGTCCGTGCACCGGCTGCGGGCCGCCGAGGCCGAACTGATGCGCGCCGGCGGCGCCCGGACCGCGGAGGAGGTCGAGGAGAAGGTGCGCGCCGCCTCCCGCGCCGCCCGCGCCGACTACATCGTCACCTCCATGCCGGCGCCGCTGCGGGACGCGCTGGAGCTGGCGTACTTCAAACGCCGCGACTACCGCCAGGCCGCCGCCGACCTCGGCGTCACCGAGGACGAGGCCCGGCGGCGGCTCCGGCTCGGCCTGCAGCTGCTCTCGTCCGCGAACAACCGCGCCGGTGACGGTGACCGCGCCGGCTCGTCGCCCGGTTACGGGAGAAACCCGTGAACGGCCCCTCCGGCCCCGGTCCCGGCCCCGGGCCCTCCCTGCCCTCCGGACCGCCCGGCGCCGCCACCGGCCACGCGCTCGGCGACGGCACCTCCCTCGCCGCGGGGCCGCCGCCCACCGACCACAGGGTGCTCAAGTCCCTGCTGGGCGCCTGGGCCCTCGCCGCCTGCTCCGCCCAGGAGACCGCGGCCGTCGAGGCCCATCTCACCGACTGCGCGCCCTGCGCCGACGAGGCCCTGCGGCTGCGCGACGCGGTCGCCCTGCTGCACCCCGAGGACAACCTCGACCTCGACCCGCAACTGCGCTCCCGGGTGCTGGCCGGCTGCCTCGGGCGCCGCCCGGCCCGTATCCCCGTACCGGAGTGGGCGGCACCGTACGACGCCGAGACCGCACGGCTCGACACCCTGCTGCACGACATGGGCGAGTCCGAGTGGCGGGCGCCGGTGCCGCTCAAGTGGTTCGACGGGCAGCGGGAACGGAGCCGGGTCGCCACCGTCGCCGGGGCGCTCGGGCAGCTGACGGCGGTGGACGGCCTGATCGCCGCCGTCCTGGGGCTGGACGACCCGCTGGAGGACGCGCTGGCACACGACGCGCGGCCGACGGACGGCCACGCCTCCCCGGCGGACCGGGTGGAGGTCTACTGGAAACACGGGCCCGTCCCCTCGCCGGGCGCGGTCCGGGACGCCTGGCGAGGCCAGACGCACGCCCTGGTCCGCGCCGTCTCCCTGCGCGACACCCACGGAGTGACCGTGCCCTACGGCGGGTTGACCCTGCCGCTGAGCGACTCATTCCTCGAACGCGCCTTCGCCTGCTGGGTACGCGCCGGTGACATCGCGGAAGCCGTCGACTACCCGTACCGGCCACCGCTGTCACCGCATCTGCACCGCATGATCGACCTGACCGCGCGGCTGCTGCCGGGCGTCCTCGCGCGGCGCCGCCGGGACGGTCTCGCCGGACCGCCGCGCAGCCTGGTCACGGCGGGCTCGCCCGGCCGGACCCTGCACCTGGAGGTGGAGGGCAGCGGCGGCGGGCACTGGTACATCGCCCTGGACTCACCGGCCGCGGCGCCCTCGGCGGAGAAGGCCGTGGCCCATGTCGCCCTGGACGGGACCGAGTTCTGCCGGCTCGCCGCGGGGCACGTGCCGCCGGAGGAGGCGGCGGCCGGCCAGGAGGGGGACCGGGAGGCGATCCACGACGTCCTGGCGGCCGCGGCCTCACTGTCCTGGCTGTGAGTGTCCTGGCTGTGACTGTCGTGGCCGTGAGTGCCCCGGCTGTGACTGTCCTGGAGGCCAACCGGACGGGGCCGTGAACCCGGACCGGCCGCCGTTCCGTCCGCGGGCGGGGCGCCTCAGGTGAAGACCACGGTCCGGTGGCCGTTGAGCAGGACCCGGTGCTCGCTGTGCCACTTCACCGCGCGCGCCAGCGCCTGGCACTCCACGTCCCGGCCGACGGCGACGAGCTGCTCGGGACTGACCTCGTGCCCGACGCGCTCGACCTCCTGCTCGATGATCGGGCCCTCGTCGAGGTCGGCCGTCACATAGTGCGCCGTGGCGCCGATCAGCTTCACACCCCGGGCGTGCGCCTGGTGGTACGGCTTGGCGCCCTTGAAACTCGGCAGGAAGGAGTGGTGGATGTTGATGATCCGGCCGGACAGCTGCTTGCACAGATCGTCGGAGAGCACCTGCATGTAGCGGGCCAGCACGACGAGTTCGACGCGCTCCGTGCGCACCAGCTCCAGCAGCCGCGCCTCGGCCTCCGGCTTGTTCTCCCTGGTCACCGGGATGTGGTGGAACGGAATGTCGTAGGACTCGACGAGCTCGCGGAAATCCGTGTGGTTGGACACCACGGCCGCGATCTCGACCGGCAGCGCCCCGATCCGGGTGCGGAACAGCAGGTCGTTCAGGCAGTGCCCGAACTTGCTGACCATGAGCACCACGCGCATCTTCTCGTCGGCCCGGTGCAGCTGCCAGTCCATGCGGAACGAGTCGCCGATGGCGGCGAAGCTGGCGCGCAGCTTCTCCAGCGTGACGGGCTCCTGGGCGTGGCCGTCCTCACCCGGGGGGCGGCCGCCGTAGCGGCCCTGGCCGGCGGTGCCGCCGCTGAAGTGCACCCGCATGAAGAACAGTCCGGTGTCGTGGTCGCCGAACTGCTGGCTGTCCTCGATGTTGCAGCCGGTCATGAAGAGGTAACTGGACACGGCATGGACGATGCCCTGCCGGTCGGGACACGACAGGGTGAGGATGTACTGCTCGGGGGCCTGCCCGGAGGCGGCGGGCTGCGACTCGCTCATGACCCCATAGGCTCCCACATCCGCCCGGTTCCCAGCGGCCCGGTCCATATCCGCCCGCTCACCCCGGGCCCGGCCGTCCGGCCCCGCGGCCCGGCGCTCCGCCCGGCCCGTCGGACCGCCCGTCCCGTCAGACCGCCCGGGCCATCAGCGCGAGCGCGTCCAGGGAGCGCGGCGGGGCGTCCGGGTCCTCGCCGTCGTTCTGCGCCAGCCGTACGTGCGCGTCCCGGGCGGCCCGTACGGCCTCCGGCCAGCCGTGGTGTTCGAGGTAGACGGCGACGGGGGCGTCCGGGCCGACCTGGTGCATGATGCGCAGCACGCGGAGCACGGCGACGTCGACGAGCGCGGCCTCCTGGGAGTCGCGGAAGATCGTCCCGACATACTTCTCCGCCGACCAGTTGTCGAGCCAGGTGTCCTCGACCAGCCGGTAGACGGCGTCGGTGACGTCCCCGTACCCCTCCCGTCCGGCCAGCCAGCACTCCTGCTGGAACACGGGGTCCGAGAGCATGTGGAGCGCGGAACGCACATGGGCGCGCCAGCGCCACCAGGGCATGTCATTGAGCGGCATACCGCCCATACTGAGTGAGCGGTGGCCGCGACGGGAAGACCTCTCCGAACCCTGCACAGGATGGAATGGTACGTTCCGCTCGGCGGCGCCCTTTCCGCGCCCCCGCTGTTCACCCTCCCGTCACCCCGTGTTGACCTTTCATCACGGCGGAGTTACCGGCCGGGCGGAATCGTCCCTACCCATGACTGGACGGCTACGCCCCACCCCCCCGTTTCCGCGCAGGGCGGTCACCGTCGCGGCCGCGACGGCGGTCTGCGCCTCGCTGCTCGCCGGCTGCGGCAGCCTCACCGGCACCTCGGGCGCCAAGGACCCGGTGACCGTGATGACCTGGGCCCCCGAGGGCACCTCGGCGACGAACATGCCCGGGATGCCCGCCATGGCCAGGGCCTACGCCCGCTGGGTCAACGAGAACGGCGGCATCAACGGCCACGAACTCGAGGTCATCACCTGCAACGAGCACAACGACACCGTCAGCGCCGGACGCTGCGCACGCCGCGCCGTGGCCGAGGAGGTCGCCGCGGTGGTCGGCTCCTACAGCCAGCACGGACGCGCCTTCATGTCGCCCCTCGAATCCGAGGGCATCCCGTACATCGGCGGATACGGGGTCACCGACGAGGAGTTCACCAGCCCGCTGTCCTATCCCGTCAACGGCGGGCACGCCACCCTGATCGCCGGCAGCGGCCGGCAGCTCGCGGCGCAGTGCGAGCGCGTCACCCTGGTCCGTCCCGACACCATCAACGGCGACCAGATGCCCTCCCTGATCAGCGCCGGCCTGGCCGAGGGCGACCGCCAGGAGGCCAGCGACGTCCGCGCCCCCGAGGACGCCTCGGAGTACAAGCGGCAGAGCGAGCTCGCCCTGGAACTCCTGGAGGTCGAGGACCGGGGTACGGAGGGCGCGTGCGTCACCGCCGCCCTCGGCGACCGCACCGGCACCTTCTTCGACTCCTTCCGGCGGCTGCGCAAGAACAGCGATCCGATCCGGCTGGCCTCCGTCCTCGGCAGCGTCCAGCAGTCGCTCGTGGACCGCACCGGCGGCTCCGGCAGCCCCTTCGAGGGCGCCTCCATCACCAGCTGGTACCCGGCGGCGGACGACCCGGCCTGGGACACGATGCGCGCGGTCGTCCGCGAACACGCCTTCAGCGACAACCGCGTCGACGTCTCCGACCCGGGCGTCCAGACCACCTGGATCGCCTACACGGTGCTGCACCGGCTGATCGAGTCGATCCACGACGGTCCCGTCACCGGCCGGTCGCTGCGCCAGGCGCTCGACAGCGGCGTCGGCGCCGACGGCATCGACACCGGCGGGCTGACCCCCAAGCTGAGCTGGAACTACCAGGACGTGCTGGGCGCGGGCGACTACCCGAGGATCGCCAACACGATGGTGTCCTTCCAGGAGGTGCGGGACGGGCGGCTGGTGGCGTCGCGCGACGGCTTCGTCAACGTGGCCAATACCTTGGAGCGCCGCTACACCTATGCGCAGAGCAGGGCCGCCGAGGAGTGACGCGGGGCACGGCGCGGACCGGTTCGGGCGCGCCGCGGCCGCCGTGCGCACGACGGGCACGGCACCGGCGCCCCGGCGGTGAACCGGGGGCCGGCCGCCGCCGTTCGGATCAGAGCTGCAGGTACTGGCGTTCGGTGAGGCCGTGCTCCTTGGCGATCGGGTTCCAGAGCGCGGCGGCCTTCTTCTTCGCCTCGGTGGCCCGCCCGCTGGCGGTATTGCCCTTGGCCGTCTGCCCGGTCACCTTCGCCTTGCCGCCCTTGCAGCCGCCCTTGCCGGAGGCCACCTGGTCGGCCCAGGCCGCGTAGTGGTTGTCGGCGGCGGCCGACGCCTTCCACGCGCTGGTCAGCGAGGCGGTGAGCGACGCGTGCTCGGGCAGCCGGTCGACGGAGATCTCGCCGAGCCGGGTGACCAACTCGTTCCGCTGCTTCGCCGCGTCCCGCAGATCCGAGGCGGCCTTCGGCAGGTTCTTGCAGGCGCCGATGTTCTGCACGGCCTTGATCACCGCCTCCCGGCTGTTGTTGCTGTCCGCGAGCAGCGCGTCCAGCGCCTCGGCCTGCTCCTTCACCGGGTCCGCCGCCGATGACGGCTCCGTGCCCGCCGACTGGCTCGCGGCGACCGGCTTCTTGTCGTCCTCCCCGGACCCGTCGTCGCTGCCGCCGCTCAGCGCGGCTCCCGCCGCCAGGCCGGCCACGACGCAGCCGCCGATGACGATGCCGGCCAGCGCGGCCGGGGAGAGCGGCCGCTTGCGCTCGGCGTTGCGGCGGGCGGCGCGGCCCTGCGGAGCCTGCGCCTCGTGCGGCGCGGGCGGCTGCTGGAACTGCTGCTGCCCGTACTGCGGCCGGGACGGCGGCGGGGGCGGGGGCTGCTGGTCGAAGCGGGGCATCTGCTGCGTGGCGTCCGGCCCGTCGGCGGCGCGGGAGTCCCGGAACAGGCCGTCGAACTCCGCGGGCGGCTGCCGGTCGCCGGGCGAGCCGGGCCTGACGCCGTAGGGCTCGTGCCCGGGGGGCGGCGGTGCCGGTGCCGCGGCGGACGGCGGGCCGGAGGGCCGGCCAGGGGCCGGGCCGTCGCCCGGTACGGGCGCGATGTACTGGGTGGCCTGCTCGTCCGCGTTCTCCGGCGGCCGCGGCGCGGGGCCGCCATCGGTGCGGCGGCCGAGGAAGGTGGTGGACTCGGAGGGCCTCTCCGGCGGCAGCGGCCCCCCGGCCACCGGCGCCATGAACTGGGTCGCCTCGGCGTCGGACGAGGGTGGTGCCGGAGGGGCCGGGCTCTGCGGGGGCAGCACCTGCGTCTCCTCTGCGGGCAGCGGCATCGGTCCCGGCGCGGGCGGCAGGGGCTCATGGTGCCGCTGCGGCTCGTACCGCGACTGCTGGGGCTCGTACCGCGGCTGGGGCGGCGGCTGCTGCCCATACTGCTGATCCTGCTGCCCGTACCGCTGATCCTGCTGCCCGTACTGCTGATCCTGCTGCCCGTACTGCTGATCCTGCGACCCGTGCCGCTGGTCCTGCTGCCCGTGCCGCTGGTCCTGCGGCTCGTACTGCGACCGCCCGCCCCCGGACCGCTGCCGCTCCTCCTGCTGCTGCTCCGGGCCCCAGGGCTGCCCCCACGGCTGCCCGGCCGCGGGCGCCGTGTGCCGCTCGGGCACGATCGGCTCGCCGCCACCGGCAGGCAGCACGATGCCCTCGTACGCATGACGTTGCGGCTCGTTGCCCTGTCCGCTCTGCGACACCAGGACTCCTTGGCTCTGCGGGGACCACTACGGAAGCTCCCTGCACGCTACCCGTTGTCCGCGCGCCTCTGCCACGCGCCTGGTCACAGCCGCCCACCCGGCCCCGGAAGGGCGGCTCGGGGCCAAGGCCCCACGGGTGTACCGCAGTTGTCGCCCCGGTGTCCTGCCGGTGCCGCGCGGGTGCCGCGGTTGCCGCGGGTGCCGTACCGGCGCCGCCCGTGCCGTCCCGTGCCGCCGCGGGCCCCGGCGGACGAGAGGGCTTCCCCCGTCGGCGACGCCTCGGGCCGGACCGGGGGACCCGGCCCGGCCGCCCAGCCCGCCGCTACGCCGCCACCGGTTCCGCCGCCCGCTCGCCGAACTCCCGTACCGCGCGTTCGGCCGCGAAGGGCTTCAGCCGCTGCTGGAAGTCCTCCAGGTACTCCATGCCCCGGTTCGAACGGAGGCCGCCCAGGAGCTCCAGCGCCCGTGTCCCGGTGTCGCACGCCTGCTCGATCTCGCGCTGCTGGGTCTGGGCCGCCGCCAGCAGCAGCAGTCCGATCGCCCGGCGCCGCACCCGCCCCTCCGGATGACCCGCGAGAGCCTCCTCGGCGCGGCGGCGGGCCGGTCCGGCGTCGCCCAGGTCGCGGTGGCAGTGCGCCAGTTCGTCGGCGAGGTAGGCCTCGTCGAAGTGGCCGATCCAGGCGGGGTCGTCGCCGTTCCCGGCCCGCTCCATCGCCGACACCGCGCGCGCCGCCACAGTCGTGAAGGCCGCGCCGTCGCCCATCAGCGCGTGCCCCCGCGCCTCCGCCGCCAGGAACATCGCCTCGGCCCGCGGAGTGACGTGGCCGCGCGCCCCCTCCTGCGCCGCCCGGGCCAGCTGCGCGATCTCCCGCGGATTGCCGAGGGAGGCGGCCAGGTGACTCATGCCGGCGGCGAGGACGTAGCCGCCGTAGCCGCGGTCCCCGGCGGCCTGGGCGAGCCGCAGGGCCTGGATGTAGTAGCGCTGGGCCAGCCCGGGCTGGCCGGTGTCGACGGCCATGTAGCCGGCCAGTTCCGTCAGGCGGGAGACGGCCGCGAACAGGGCGCGCCCCACCGGCTCCTTGTACGAGCCGCCGAGCAGCCCGGAGACCACGCTGTTGAGGTAGTGCACGACGACCGGGCGCACATGCCCGCTGCCGTAGCGGTGGTCGAGCTCGGTCAGCGCCGCGGTCATGTCCCGTACGGCCTCGACGTCGGTCATGCCGACCCGCGCGCCGCCCGCCCGCGCCACCTGCGGGTCGGTTCCGGTGATGAGCCAGTCGCGGCTGGGCTCGACCAGCGCGGACGAGGCCACGGTGGACCCGGACAGGAAGTCGCGGCGGCCCACGTCGCTCCGCCACAGCTCACAGACCTGTTCGATCGCGCCGGGCACCGTGGGCGAGAACTGCAGCCCCACCCCGGAGGCGAGGTTCTTGCCCTCGGCCATGCCGATCTCGTCGATCGTGACCGTGCGCCCCAGCTTGCGGCCCAGGGCCTCCGCGATGACGGCCGGGGCACGGCCGCGCGGCTGCTGGCCGCGGAGCCAGCGGGCCACCGACGTCTTGTCGTAGCGCAGGTCGAGACCGTGCTCCGCGCCGCAGAGGTTCACCCTGCGGGCGAGCCCGGCGTTCGAGCAGCCCGCTTCCTGTATCAGCGCCCCGAGCCTTTCGTTGGGCCGGCGTGCGACGAGCGGCCTGGCTGCCATGCCTCTACCCCCTTGATCGCGAGCGTGGTCGGCAGGCGGTGCCCCGGCTCCGTCTCCGCTCCCCACGGGGACGTACCGGTCAGTTCCTGCCATGTCGTCTGATCGGTGCCTACGAGATCGTTCGGCGGGTTACTCGTGCGCAAGATGTCGCACTACGGACTACCCGCCCACACGGCACCTGTCGCCCACGCGCCCCCGCCGGTGCATCCGTGCGCCCCGGACGGGGGCGGGGTGCGCCGGGTCGCACCACCGCGGAGCCGTACCCCGGGGCGGACACGGCGAGCGGTGACCGGTGGGGACGGAGCGCGCGGCCCCCGCACGGCGGGCCGCATTCCGGTACCGCGCGGACAGCCGCCGCCGGAAGCCGCGCCCCGGCGGGCACGGCGGGGGCGCCGGGCGGTGCCGCCCGGCCGTCACCTGGCCGCGTCCGGGCCCGGCGGCGCGGCCGGCGGAGCGGAGCGCCCGGGAAGCGGAGGAGGCCGGGCGGGCACCCGCCCCGGCTCCGGAACCCGCCGCTCCCGTGGGGGACGGGCCACCGTGCGCCGGGGGCGCATCCGGAAGCGCGGCGCGGAGCGCCGGGTGGCGGGCGGCGTGGCGGGGCCCCTCGGCGCCTCCGGAGAAGGCGCCACAGGTCCTCCTGCGGTCGGACGTGCGTCCGGCTCCCCACCCCGTAGGGTGCCTTGCCGGGGGGCCGGAACGGGAGGCTCCCCCGGGGGAACACGCGGGGACGATGAAGGGCGCGGGACGTGGCAGAGAAGCGGACGGCGGAGAGGCCCGACCACACCGACCACACCGACCGGACGGGCGCGGCAGCCGGCACGGCGGCGGCGGACGCGGGGACGGAGCCGGCGGAAGCGGGGACGGAGGCAGCGGAAACGGCAGCAGCGGTAGCGGAAACCGGTGCGGCGCCCCCGGCGGACACGGCCGGAGCCCCCGTCGCCGTCCGGGTCCGCGGGCTGTGGAAACGGTTCGGCGAGCAGGCGGCCGTCGCGGGGGTCGATCTGGAGCTGCCCGCCGGGCGGTTCATCGGCCTCGTCGGGCCGAACGGCGCGGGCAAGACGACGACCCTGTCCATGGTCACCGGGCTGCTGCGCCCCGACGCGGGCCAGGTGCTGATCGGCGGCCACGACGTCTGGGCCGACCCGGTCGCCGTGAAGTCCCGGATCGGGGTCCTCCCCGAGGGACTGCGGCTCTTCGAACGTCTCTCCGGCCGCGAACTGCTCACGTATCTGGGCCGGCTGCGCGGGCTGCCCGGCGAGGAGGTGGACCAGCGGACGACGCAGCTGCTCGACGTGCTCGGCCTGGCCGGCGCCCAGCACAAGCTGGTCATCGACTACTCGACCGGTATGCGGAAGAAGATCGGCCTCGCCGCCGCGCTGCTCCACAACCCGGAAGTGCTGTTCCTCGACGAGCCGTTCGAAGGGGTCGACCCGGTTTCCGCCCAGACGATCCGCGGCGTGCTGGAGCGCTACACCGCCTCCGGCGCGACCGTCGTCTTCTCCAGCCACGTCATGGAGCTGGTCGAGAGCCTGTGCGACTGGGTGGCGGTGATGGCCGCCGGCCGCATCCGCGCCCGCGGTCCGCTCGCCGAGGTGCGCGGCGACGCGCCCACGCTGCAGGACGCCTTCCTCGAACTGGTCGGCGCGGGCGGCCACGACGCCGGGCAGAGCCTGGACTGGCTGGGCGGCGGCGCCCGGTGAGCACCACACCCACCCCACCCACCGCCCCCGCCGTTCCCGCGCTCGGTGCCGCCGGCCGCCCGGACGCGCCCCCGTCCGCCGGAGGAGCCGCCGTCACGGCCGTCTTCGTCCGGCTGAAGCTGTCCCTGCTCCGCAACGGCCTGCGCCAGTCGGCCGGCCGCAAGGCGGCCTACATCGCCTCGCTCGTGTTCACCCTGCTGTTCGCGGCTCTGCAACTGCTGGGCCTGATCGCCCTGCGCGGCAATGAGCACGCGCCCGCCCTCGTCCTGACGATCACCGCCGTCCTCACGCTGGGCTGGGCCGTGATGCCGCTGTTCTTCTCCGCGGGCGACGAGACGCTGGACCCGACGCGGCTGGTGATGCTGCCGCTGCGCCCGGCCCCGCTGGCGCTCTCCCTGCTGGTGGCCTCGCTCATCGGCATCGGCTCGCTGTTCACCCTGACCCTGGCCGCCGGTTCGGTGGTGGCGGTGGCCCACGGCACGGCGGCCGTCGTGACGGGCGTGGTGGCCGCGCCGCTGGTGCTGCTGGTGTGCGTGGCGTTGTCCCGCGCGGTGGCCGCCGCGAACGTCCGGCTGCTGACCAGCCGCAGGGGCCGTGATCTGGCCCTGCTCAGCGGTCTGTTCATCGCGGTCGGCGCCCAGTTCGTCAACCTCGGGGTGCAGAAGCTGTCCGAGCCCGGCGGACTGCGGGTCCTGGAACCGGCGGCGGACGTGCTGCGCTGGGTGCCCCCGGCCTCCGCCCTGGACGCCGTACGCGCCGCGGGCGCGGGCTCGTACGCCACCGCGGCCGCGCAGCTCGCGCTGACCGGCGCCGCGCTGGCCCTGCTGGTCTGGTGGTGGCAGCGGAGCCTCACCCGGCTGATGACCGCCCCCGACGGCTCGACCCTGCAGGCCGCCACCACCCCCGAGAAGAAGCCGTCCGGCGACGGCACCGGCCTCGCCCGGCTGCTGCCGCCCGGCCGCACCGGCACCGTCATGGAACGCACCCTGCGCTACGCCTGGCGCGACCCCAAGGCCAAGACCGGCTGGGTCTCGGCGCTGGGCATCGGCCTGCTGCTGCCGGTGGTGTACGCGGTGCAGGGCAACGGCAGCCCGTACGCGGCGTGCTGGGCGGCAGGGCTGCTGGGCATGCAGATGTACAACCAGTTCGGGCAGGACACCTCCGCCTTCTGGATCGTGGCGCAGACGATCTCCTCGCCGCGCGACGCCTACCTCGAACTCCGCGGGCGGGCGATGGCCCTGGCGGTCGTGGCGGTGCCGTATGTGACGCTCGTGGTGATCATCTCCTCGGTCCTGCTGGGGGACTGGAGCGCCTTCCCGGAGGCCCTGGGCGTCTCCCTGGCCCTGCTGGGCGCCATGCTGGCGACGGGCGCACTCGCCTCGGAGCTCTTCCCGTACTCGATCCCGCAGGACAGCGGCTTCAAGAACGTCGCACCGGGGCAGGCCGGGCTGGCGTGGCTGAGCATCCTGGGCGGCATGCTCGCGGCGGCGCTGCTGTGCGCGCCGCTCCTGGCACTCGTCATCTGGATGCATGTCGCGGGCGCCCACGCCTGGCTGTGGCTGATCCTGCCGGCCGGTGCCCTCTACGCCTGGGGGATCACCCGCCTCGGCCTGCGGCTGGCGGCCCCGCGCACGGCCGCCCGGCTGCCGGAGATCCTGGCGGCGGTCAGCAAGGCCTGACCGCCGCCCGGGCGGGCCCCGCGACGGGCCGCTCAGGCCGGCGTCACGCTCTCCAGGAACGGTTCGACGACCGCCCGCCAGCCCTCGGGCCGGTCGTAGTGGACCAGATGCCCCGCGTCCGGCACCTCGGCGTACTCGCCCCGCGGCAGCACCCGCACCATCTCCTGGGCCTCGGCACGGCCCAGTTCGCCGTCGAGGCCCCGTACGACGAGGGTGGGGCACCGCACCTGGGCCAGTTCGTCCCAGTGGGCGTCGTGCACCCAGGACTCCCGCGCCCGCAGCATCGCCCGGCGGGAGAAGACCGGGCGCCAGCCGTCGGCGCGCTCGGCCATCACCTCGGCGAAGAAGTCGCCGCGGGACGGCCGGGGGCGCTCCAGGCCCGGATCGTCCTCGCCGAACCACGTGCGGACGTCCGCGAGGGTCGCGAAGGGCAGCGGCCAGGACGCGAACCACTCCTCCCACTCGCGCTGCGAACGGGCGCCGAGCGCGGAGGCGCGCATGTCGCAGATGACGAGCGCCCGGACGAGGTCGGGGCGGCGGGCGGCGAGCTGCCAGGCCGTCAGGGCGCCCATGGCGTGGCCGATCAGCACGGCCGGGCCGAGCTCCAGCCGCTCCAGAACGGCCTCGGCGTCGGCGACGTAGGCCTCCCTGGTGTACGGGCCGCCGGCGGGCTTCTCGCTGCGCCCGTGGCCCCGTTGGTCCAGGGCGACGGCGTGGTGGCGCGCGGAGAGCCAGCGGGCCGTCTCCGCCCAGTGGGACGCACGCCCCATCAGCCCGTGCAGGAGCAGGGCCCCCGGGGCCGCCTCGCCCTCCCGTACGCCCTTGGGCGGGTCGGCGAACTCCCAGGCGGCCAGCCGGACTCCGTCGGCTCCGGTCGTGTTGATGCGCCGAACCATGTGATCTGGCACCCCCATTCCTTCCGGCTGCCGTTGCGGTGTGCCGCCCCGCGGCCGGCCGCGGCGCGTCTGTCTCGGGTCCGTCGGGTCCGTCGTGCCTCTCGTGCCGCTCGCTCTGTGCCGTGCCGGTGGTGGCGTGCGGTTCGTGTGGTGAGCGGGGGTCGTGCCGTGCGGGGTGGAACACGGATACAGTATCGAACTCTTATTCGAACATGGGGTGATGGAGCCGCATCGCCGTACAAGAACCCTCGTACGGGTGACAGCCCTCAAGGATTGGCCGCCGCGGCCGAGGGGATGGAAAGAACGAGGTGAGAACGCCGGCACCGACCCTGAGAGCTCGGGGCTCCGGGTCGACCGGCGCGCCACGGGGAGGCGAGGCCCCGGCTACGCCATGGCGAGCCGGGGCCTTCGAACGCCCGGGACGGACGCCGGAAGACCGCCGGATCGACGGGCTCGGCGGGATCAGCAGGCTCGACGGGATCGGTGGGCCGGCCTGCGGGGCCGATGCGGTACCGCCCCCGGCTCGTACGGTGTTCAGCCCGCTCCGGCCGCTTCGTCCGCCCGCCCGGACCGGCCCTCCCCCGGCGCTTCCGGCCGGGGTATCGGCACCGATCCGGCTCCCTCGGCCCATCGCGCACACCTCCCGGTCGGCGGACAGAACGCGGCGCCCCGCGAATGCCCCAGCGCCATATGCCTCAGCGACAGGGTGACATGCCCGGCCGTCCGCGCGCTGCCCCTACGCCCTTAATCCAGCCCCTGTGTGCCCCTCGCGCCCGCGCTTCTGACGGGCCGTCCGCACCTCGGACGCCTCGCCGCGCGCCCCTCCCGCGCCGCCGCGCCCGGCCCCCGGTGCGGTGCCCGAACGGACCACGGGCGGCGTACGGCGGGGCACCTTCACCCGGCGCCGCGCCCGCCCGCCGCGGCAACGGCGCGGACCGGGGCGCGGACCCGGGCGCCGGCCCGCTCCGCGCCGGCGCTAGCGCTTCGCCACGAACACATGGGAGGCGACGTCCGCGTCCAGCTCCGCGGCCTCCCCGCCGCTGCCGACCAGCACACCGCCCGCCGACTCCCGGACGCTCACCACCGAGCCCGGCTGCACCCCGGCCCGCCGCAGCGTGTACATCAGCTGGGCGTCCGTCTGGATCGGCTCGCCGATCCGCCGGACGACCACCGTCTTGCTCTCCGCGCCCGGGCGCAGATCGACCAGGCTGACCACGCCCTCGCCGAGGAACGGATCGGACCGGCCGGACTCGCCCAGCTCCTCCAGGCCCGGGATCGGGTTGCCGTACGGGGACTCCGTGGGGTGCTGCAGCAGCTCCAGCACGCGCCGCTCGACGGCCTCGCTCATGACGTGCTCCCAGCGGCACGCCTCGGCGTGGACCTGCTCCCACTCCAGCCCGATGACGTCGACCAGCAGGCACTCGGCCAGCCGGTGCTTGCGCATGACGCGGGTGGCCAGCCGGCGGCCCTCCTCGGTCAGCTCCAGGTGGCGGTCCCCGGCCACGCTCAGGAGTCCGTCGCGCTCCATCCGCGCCACCGTCTGGCTGACCGTCGGACCGCTCTGGTCGAGCCGTTCCGCGATCCGCGCGCGCATGGGCACCACACCTTCCTCCTCGAGCTCCAGGATGGTGCGGAGATACATCTCCGTGGTGTCGATGAGTCCGGACATGCGTGCCCCTCGTAGATGGTGCGGTGGCCCCGGCCCCCAATTCTTGCGCATGCCGGGGACAACCGGCCCCTGTCGTGCGGCGGGCCGGCGCGGTATTGACAGGGAAGTGGTGTAGACCGCACCGTGATCGCCGCGGGGCGGGCCCGGCCGGGGCCCCACCGCGGCGGACCGACCGCGGCGATCCCGCGGAGCCCCGCTCGGACTCCGGCGGCTCCCGGGCCTCCCGCGAATCCTCCGGCCTGCTTCCCCCGATCCTCCCCCGATCTCCGCCGGACGTCCGGCGGAAACCCCAACGGACCCCACGGAAAGGGCCCCTCGGCGATGAGCGACAGCGCGCTTCCCGGGAACCGTCCCACACGGCTCACGGCACAGCTCACCACCCCCCGGCCCGGCGAGGACCTTCCCGGACGGTTCCTCGACGCCGCCGCCGGCCTGCTGCGGCGCGTCCGCGACGAGGAGACCGACGCCATCCTCCGGGCCGGGTCCCTGATCGCCGACACCGTCACCGCGGGCGGACGGCTCTTCGCGTTCGGCGCCGGGCACTCCTCGCTGCCCGCCCAGGACGTCGTCTACCGCGCGGGCGGTCTCGCCCTGATGAACCTGCTCGCCGTACCGGGCGTGACAGGAGTCGACGTCGTGCCCGCCACCCTCGGCAGCGCACTCGAAAGGGTGGACGGGCTGGCGGAGGCCGTCCTCGGCACGGCCCCGGTGCGGTCCGGCGATCTGCTCGTGATCATCTCGCTCTCCGGGCGCAACGCGCTGCCGGTGGAGATGGCCCGGGGCGCCCGGGCGCGCGGGCTGACGGTGATCGGGGTCACCTCCGTCGCCTACGCCGCCGCCACCAAGCCGCAGAACCCCAGCGGCACCTTCCTCAAGGACCACTGCGACGTGGTCCTCGACAGCAAGATCTCCGTGGGGGACGCGGAACTGACCGCCGACGGCATCGACGCACCCTTCGCCCCCGCCTCGACCGTCGTGACCAGCGCGCTGATGCAGGCCGTCATGGCCTCCGCCGCCGGCGAGCTCGCCGCGCGCGGGGTGACCCCGCCGCTGCTGCGCTCCGGCAACGTCGACGGCGGCCACGACTGGAACCGCGAGGTCCTGGACGAGTACCGCGACCGGATCTTCTACCGGCACACCTGAACCCCGGCGGACCGGGCCCACCGGGTCCGGGGTGCCCCCGGCTCACCGTCCGGGGCGCGTCACCCCGGCCAGGTCCAGCAGGACGGCCGTGCGGACCGCCACGTCCTCCGCGTACACCGCGTCCTGGCGTTCGAACGGCCGGCGGCTCGCGCCCCGGAGGAACGTCAGCACGCCCAGGGTCCGGCCGCGGCTGCGCAGGACGACGCAGAGCGCGTGCACCGAGTCCTCCGGCCACTGCCGGGCCCGCGCCCAGTCGCGCGGGTCCGCCGCGCCCCCGGTGATCGCGGAGGAGCGGACGGAACCGGTGCGCTCCACGGCCCGCGGCGCGGGGTGGCCCTCCGGGTAGCCCACGGGGATGCCGCCCGGTTCGATCGCCGAGCACGGGCCCCCCGCACCGGTCGGCGTGGCCGCGGCCCGCACCAGCCGGCCGGCGGCCGGTCCGTCCGGGGACAGCAGGTCGAGCAGCGCGTGGTCCGCGAACCCGGCCAGGGCGAAGTCGACATGGACGGTCGCCGCTTCGGCCGGGTCCTCGCATTCGGCCGCCGAGATGCCCGCGCGGTGCAGCTGGTTGCCGCGGAAGCGCAGCAGCGAGCTCTCCCGCTCCAGCAGTTTCGTCTCCGTGACGTCCTGGAAGAACCAGGCGACGCCCAGCGGCACCGGCTCCTCCGCGAGCGGTGACGCCAGCCGGACGAAGCCGCTGCGCCAGCAGCGGCGCCCGCCGTCGTCGCGCCCGGCCCCGGCCGCGTCCGGGGAGCCGCCGGCGCCGCCGGCGCCGCCCGTGCCGCCCGTGCCGCCCGTGCCGTCGCTCCGGGCGGGGCGCAGCGTCACCCACAGGTCGCTGGGGGCGGGGGGCGTGCCCTCCGCCAGCACGTGCTGGAGCGAGCTCTCCAGTTCCTCCGCGCCCTGCGACAGCAGATCTCCCAGCGGGCGTCCCAGCAGCTCGGCCCGTTCCCGGCCGAGGGTGCGCGCCGCGTGACCGCCCACCACGGCGGGGCGCAGGTCGGCGTCCACCAGGACCACGCCCCAGGCGGCGTCTTCGAACAGGGCGTCGCTCAGCGCCAGGGACCGTTCCAGATCGATCTGGGCGTGCACCTCGCTGAACGCGCAGTAGACGCCCGCCGGCTCTCCCTTCGCGCCCCGCACGGCGGCCGACTGGGTGCGGACGAGGACCCGGCCGCCGTCCTTGGTGAGCAGCGCGAATTCGTGAACCTGGCGGCCCGGGGAGTCCATCGCCGCCATCAGCCGGCCCTGCACCTCGTCGGCGTCGGCCGTGCGGACGGCCCAGCCGGCGAAGCCGTGCCGGCCGACCGCTTCCTCCGCCGACCAGCCGAGGATGCGTTCGGCCTCGCGGTTCCAGTGGGTGACGACACCGTCGGCGTCGAAGGCGCAGAGGGCGGCGTCCATGCCGTCCAGCAGCGCGGCCAGCAGGTCGGAGTCCTCGCAGTCCGGCGGGGGACAAGGAGTCTCCCGGCCGGGACCGGCGGAACGCGCCGACGGGACGGGGCCTGAGCCGGACGGCCGTTGAGCAGTCACCTGGCACCTCCAGACGACGTGGCTGCGTAGCGCTGTACGTACTCCGTAATCCGTAATCCCGTTTCATTGAACTCGAACGTGATGGAGCCCACACCGTGTTCCCGGAAATCGGTGGCCCCGGGCGACGACCGGGGCCGGGAGCGGTCCGCAACGGTCCGGTACCGGCAGACAGTTGGGAAGGAAGACGCACGCGGACGGCGGGCGGGAGGACGCGGCCGCCCGCCCTGTCCGGAGAAGTCCCCCGAAAAAGCGTTGAGTCCCGGCGGGTCGTCCGCCTACCCTCGCAGCACACGAGAAGGGAGGTGGTTCGGCAGATGTCAGAAATCCGGACGCGTGAGGTGACTGCGGGCTAGCAGTCCGTCGTCGCGCTCTGCGCACCGCCGGACCCGCACGTGAGAGATGCGTGCAGCCGGCCCAATTCCCAGCAGTCACCCGACCCGCGAGCCGCCGGTACGTCCGACCGGCCCCCTTGCCGCCGAGCCGTTGGCCCGGCGCTGGGGGAAGAGGCTCGCGGGTCGTCTGCGTTCCCGGCCCGCGCCGTCCAGGGGCACGGGACCGGCACGGGCCCGGGCCCCGGCGCTCCCCGTGGGGCCGCCGCGGGCAGCCGCCGCCGTCCCGCCGCCCGGTACCGCCATCCGGTGCCGCAGTGGCCCTACGGGCACACCCGCTGGACCGTCCAGCCCTTCGCCGTCGCGGAGCGGATGTAGCGCAGGCGGTCGTGGAGGCGGTTCTCGCGGCCCTGCCAGAACTCGACCGCCTCCGGGAAGACCCGGTACCCGCCCCACTCCGGCGGCACCGGCACCTGCTCGCCCGGCGGATAGCGGTCCGCCAGCTCCCCGTAGGAACGGTCGAGTTCCTCCCGGGAGACCACCAGCTCCGACTGGCGGCTCGCCCAGGCGCCGAGCTGCGAGCCGTGCGGGCGGGTGCGGAAGTACGCCACCGTCTCGTCCCGGCCGACCCGTTCGGCCACCCCCTCCACCAGCACCTGGCGGGCGATGGGGTGCCAGGGGAACAGCAGCGCCACATACGGGTTGGTGTCGATCTCCCGGCCCTTGCGGGAGGTGTAGTTCGTGAAGAAGACGAACCCGCGTTCGTCGAAGCCCTTCAGCAGGACCGTCCGCGAGCTGGGCCGGCCGCTGGCGTCGACCGTGGAGACGACCATGGCGTTCGGCTCGTAGAGGCCGCTCTCCGACGCCTGCCGGAACCACCGGGCGAACTGCTCCATCGGCGCCCCGGCGAGATCCCCCTCGTACAGACCTCCCGAGCGGTAGTGCTCGCGCATGGCGGCGGGATCGTAGTCGGGCGCCACCGGCTGATCGGCGTCGACGTGCGGCACGGACTCCACGGACTCCAGAGAATCATCAGGCACGGACTCATCTTGCAGCATCATCCGAAGAGCCGAAGACACTGACGGAGCGTTGACGCAGCGTTGTGGGGCCCTACGCGGCGTAACTCCTCCCCCGGAAGATGGCACGGTGTGCCGCTTCTCACGCTTCCCCGCATCGGCCGAACCGGCCAAAATCATCGGCTGGGCCCCTATAGCCCCCGGATGGCGCGAGATATCGTGTCCCGCCTGTAGAGACCCTCAGTGCCTCTCCGGTGTGCGCCCGAACGGATAACCATCTCCCGGGCCGGGCATCACCGGGGTAACCGTTACGGAGCGTGAGCCGCGTCGGCGTCGCAGAGCCGCGGAGCGGGGCGGCCGCGCATCCGGACCGGCACCGCACACCGCAAAGCTTGACATTCTGGTCACAAGCCATGTGTGTCGACCACATCACGCCACAGAGGAGCCGCCTGATGTCCGACTTCGTACCCGGACTCGAAGGAGTCGTCGCGTTCGAGACGGAGATCGCCGAACCGGACAAGGAAGGCGGCGCCCTCCGCTACCGCGGCGTCGACATCGAGGACCTCGTCGGCCACGTCTCCTTCGGCAACGTCTGGGGCCTCCTCGTCGACGGCGCCTTCAACCCCGGCCTGCCGCCCGCCGAGCCGTTCCCCATCCCCGTCCACTCCGGTGACATCCGCGTCGACGTCCAGTCCGCGCTCGCCATGCTCGCCCCCGTCTGGGGCCTGAAACCGCTCCTCGACATCGACGAGTCCCAGGCCCGCGACGACCTCGCCCGGGCCGCCGTCATGGCGCTCTCCTACGTCGCCCAGTCGGCGCGCGGCCAGGGCCTGCCGATGGTCCCGCAGCGGGAGATCGACAAGGCCGACACCGTCGTCGAGCGCTTCATGAAGCGCTGGCGCGGCGAGCCCGACCCCCGGCACGTCAAGGCCGTCGACGCCTACTGGACCTCCGCCGCCGAGCACGGCATGAACGCCTCCACCTTCACCGCCCGCGTCATCGCCTCCACCGGCGCCGACGTCGCCGCGGCGCTCTCCGGCGCCGTGGGCGCCATGTCCGGCCCGCTGCACGGCGGCGCGCCGTCCCGCGTGCTCGGCATGATCGAGGAGATCGAGCGCACCGGCGACGCCACCGCCTACGTCAAGAAGTCCCTCGACAAGGGCGAGCGCCTCATGGGCTTCGGCCACCGCGTCTACCGCGCCGAGGACCCGCGGGCCCGCGTGCTGCGCCGCACCGCCAAGGAACTGGCCGCGCCGCGCTACGAGGTCGCCGAGGCGCTGGAGCGCGCCGCCCTGGAGGAGCTGCACAACCGGCGCCCCGACCGGGTGCTGGCCACGAACGTCGAGTTCTGGGCCGCCATCGTGCTCGACTTCGCCGAGGTGCCCGCGCACATGTTCACCTCGATGTTCACCTGCGCCCGCACGGCCGGCTGGTCCGCGCACATCCTGGAGCAGAAGCGCACGGGCCGCCTGGTCCGCCCCTCGGCCCGCTACATCGGCCCGGGCACCCGGAACCCGCGCGAGGTCGAGGGCTTCGCGGACATCGCCGGCTGAGCACCGGCCCGTTCCCGCCGGGCACCCCCGCGCCCCGGCTACGCCCGCCGGGCCCCGGCCGCATCCGCCGGCCCCCCTGCCCCCGCACCCCGGTGCGGGGGCAGGGGGGCGGGGGCGGTGTGCCGCGGGCCGGAAAACTCAGGAGTCCCCGGCCCCGTGCTCCCCGGTGCCGCCGGGCCCCCGGCCGAGCGTCTCGTCCAGGATGCGGGCCCACTGGGCCACCACCCGGTCGCGGCGGGCCGCGTCGTCCGTGAGCAGCGTGGCCAGGCCGAGGCCCCGGGCCATGTCCAGCAGGCCCTGCACCGTCTCGCGGACCCCCGGCACCGATTCGTCGGCGCCGAGCAGCCCGACCGCCATCCGGTGACTCTCCCGGCCGATACGGGCCTCCAGCGCGGTGACGCGCGGCTTGAGCTGCTCCTCGTTCGAGGCGGCCACCCAGAGGTGCAGCGCGGCCCGGAACAGCGGCCCCGTGTAGAGGGCGACGATCGCCTCCACGACGGCCCGGGTGCGGCCGCCCGGCGCCGCGTTCCCGCCCCGCACGGCCCCCTCGCCGCTGAGCATCGCGCGCAGCGCCGCCGAGCGTTCTTCCGCCACGTGTTCGACCGCCGCCGTGAACAGATCCTCCCGGGTGGGGAAGTGGTGCTGCGCCGCGCCCCGGGACACCCCGGCGCGCTCGGCGACGACCGTGACCGTGCTGCCGCTCCAGCCGTGTTCGGCCAGGCAGGCGACCGCGGCCTCCAGCAGCCGCTGCCGGGTGGCACGGCTGCGGTCCTGCTTGGGGCCGCGGACCGTCGTCACCGCGCCCATACCGGGTCCCGGCGTTCCAGGAAGGCGGTCATGCCCTCGCGGGCCTCGGCGGAGGCGAAGAGGCGGGCCGACTGCTCGGCCAGCTCCCCGGTGTCCCGGTCGAACCGGCGCAGGACATCGGCGGTGACCAGCTTCTTCGACTCCGCCAGCCCCTGCGGGGACGCCCGCCGCAGTCCGTCCAGGATCGGGGTGAGCGCCTCGTCCGGGTCCTCGGCCGAAACGGTGACGAGGCCGATCCGGCTCGCCTCGTCCGCGTCGAACCGCTCGCCCGTGAGGTAGTAGCGGGCGGCGGCGCGCGGGTCGAGGCGCGGCAGCAGCGGCAGGGAGATCACCGCGGGCGCCAGGCCGAGCCGGGCCTCGGTGAACGCGAAGCTCGTGCCCGGTCCCGCCACCGAGATGTCGCAGCACCCCAGCAGGCCGAGCCCGCCCGCCCGCACATGGCCGGTCACCCGCGCCACCACGGGCTTCGGCAGCTCCGTGACCGTACGGAGCAGCCGGGCCAGGCCGAGCGGGGCGGAGGCCGCGTCCGCCGAGCCGGCCTCGGTGAGGTCCGCGCCGGCGCAGAACGTGGTGCCGGTGTGGGTGAGCAGGACGGCGCGGACGTCCGCGTCGGCCGCGGCCTCCGCCAGGGCCTCGTGCAGTTCGGTGACGAGGCGGGTGGAGAGCGCGTTGCGGTTGTGCGGCGAGTCGAGGGTGAGCGTGGTGACGCCGCGTTCGGTCGCGCGGCGCACCAGGGGCCGCGCGGAGGGCTGTTCCGGCTGCTGTGCCGGGGCCTGTGCGTCGGTCATGGCGTGGTGGACGTCCTTTCCCGGGTCCGGAGTTCGCGCCGGAGGATCTTGCCGCTGACGGCGCGGGGCACCGCGTCCAGGAACTCGACCCGGCGGATCTTCTTGTAGGGGGCGACCCGTTCCGCAACGTACGTCATGACCTGCCCGGCCGTGGTCCCGGCCCCCGGCCTGCGCACGACGTACGCCTTGGGGATCTCGTTGCCGTCCTCGTCCGTGACGCCGATGACCGCCGCGTCGGCGATCTCCGGGTGGGTCAGCAGGCAGGCCTCCAGCTCGGCGGGCGCCACCTGGTAGCCCTTGTACTTGATGAGTTCCTTGACCCGGTCGACGACGAAGAGCCAGCCGCCGGCGTCCACCCGGCCGACGTCCCCGGTGTGCAGCCAGCCGTCCTCGTCGATCATCGCGGCGGTCGCGTCCGGGCGGCCGAGGTAGCCCTTCATCACCTGCGGGCCGCGGATCAGGACCTCGCCCGGCTCGCCCGGGTCCACGTCCTGTGCGGGGTCGTCGAGGGAGACGATCCGCATCTCGGTGCCGGGCACCAGGGTGCCGACGGTGCCCGGCGGCGGGTTCTCCGCGTCGAGCGGCACGGCGTGCGTGCCGGGCGACAGCTCCGTCATCCCGTACGCCTGCAGCACGGGCGGTACGCCGAGGCGGCGGGAGCAGGCCGCGGCCAGCTCGGCGTCCAGGGGCGCCGCGGCGCTCAGGACGTACCGCACGGAGGACAGGTCGTGCTCCGTGACCGCCGGGTGCTTGGCGAGGGCCAGCACGATCGGCGGGGCGACGTAGAGCGCCGTGACCCGGTGGCGTTCGATGGCCGCCAGGTACTGCTCCAGGTCGAAGCGGGGCAGCACGACGACGGTGGCGCCCCGGCGGAGCGGGGCGTTCATGAGGGCGGTCAGGCCGTAGATGTGGAAGAAGGGGAGAACGGCGAGGATGCGTTCGTCCGTCTCGTTCGGGAGCAGCGGATCGAGCTGGGCGAGGTTGGTGGCGATGCTGCGGTGGGTGAGCATCACGCCCTTGGGGGCGCCGGTGGTGCCCGAGGAGTACGGCAGCACCGCCACGTCCTCGGCGGGGTCGATCTCCACCACCGGTTCCGGGGCCGTCGAGGCGAGCATGTCGTGCAGGACGGAGCGGTGGCCCTCCGCCCGGTCGCAGACGAAGATCTCCGCGACCGGACCGCCCCCGGCCGCCTCCGCCGCGGCGGCCGCCGCCTTGGCCGTCTCCAGGAGCAGGGACACCGTGACGATCCAGCGCGCCCCGGAGTCGCGCAGTTGTTTGGCGAGCTCCTCGGCGGTGGCGAGCGGGTGGACGGTGGTGACGGAGGCGCCGGCCATGGTCGCGGCGTAGAAGACGGCCGGATAGGCGATGGTGTTCGGGCTGTGCAGGGCCAGGACGTCGCCCTTGCGGACCCCCGCCTCGGCGAGCGCCGCGGCGATCCGGCGGGTGAACGTGTCGAGCTGGGCGTAGCTGACCGTGGTGCCGTCCACGCCGTCGATCAGCGCGGGGGTGTCCCCGAACTCGGCTGCCCGGCCGAGGACGGCTTCGTGGATGGGCTGATCGACGGGCCGGACGTCCGGGTAGGCGCTCCGGTGGATCATGGTGATCCCTCCGCTCTCTGGGTCCCTGTGTGCCTGTATCCCTGTGTGCCTGGTGCCTCTGTGCCTGCGGGTGTGTGCTGCCTGCGGGCGTGTGCTGTTTTCGGGGGTGTGCTGTATTCGGGGGTGTGCTGTTTTCGGGTGTGCTGCCCGGGTGCCTGCTCGCCCGTGTTCCCGAGCCGCATCGCGCGCCGGGCCGCGGCCCCGGTCGGCCCCCGGGTGCACGGCACCGCCACACCCCGGCGCTGTGATGAGGCTCACAGCCCCCGCGGGTGGCTCACAAGGATGACCGACTCAGTACGACTTGGGGAGCCCCAGGGACTGGTGGGACACATAGTTGAGGATCATTTCCCGGCTCACCGGGGCGATCCGGGCGACCCGGGAGGCGGTGACGAGCTGCGCCAGGCCGTACTCCTTGGTGAGGCCGTTGCCGCCGAGCGTGTGCACCGCCTGGTCCACCGCCCGGACGTTCGCCTCTGCGGCCGCGTACTTGGCCATGTTGGCCGCCTCGCCCGCGCCGATGTCGTCCCCCGCGTCGTACAGGCGGGCCGCCTTCTGCGTCATGAGGCGCGCCAGTTCGAGTTCTATGTGCGCCTGGGCGAGCGGGTGCGCGATCGCCTGGTGCGCGCCGATCGGCGCCTTCCACACCTGCCGGGTACGGGCGTAGTCGACCGCCTTCGCCAGGGCGAAGCGGCCCATCCCGAGGGCGAACGCGGCCGACATGATGCGCTCCGGGTTGAGCCCCGCGAAGAGCTGGAGCAGTCCGGCGTCCTCGTCGCCGACGAGCGCCTCGGCGGGCAGCCTGATGTCGTCGAAGCTCAGTTCGAACTGCTTCTCGGCGGCGTGCAGTTCCATGTCGATCTGCCGGTACTCGAACCCGGGGGTGTCCCGGGGGACGATGAACAGGCAGGGCTTGAGCTTGCCGGTGCGGGAGTCCGCGGCCCGGCCGACGATCAGCGTGGCGTCCGAGATGTCCACCCCGGAGATGAAGACCTTCCGGCCGGTGAGCAGCCAGTCGCCGCTGCCGTCGGGGGCGCGGCGGCCGGTGGTGGTGATCCGGTGCGAGTTCGAACCGGCGTCGGGCTCGGTGATGCCGAAGGACATCACGCGGCTGCCGTCGGCGAGGCCCGGCAGCCACTGCCGCTTCTGCTCCTCGGTGCCGAAGCGGGCGATGACCGTGCCGCAGATGGACGGCGAGACGACGAGCATGAGGAGCGGGCAGCCGGCCGCCCCCAGTTCCTCCAGCACGATGGCGAGTTCGGAGATGCCCGCGCCCCCGCCGCCGTACTCCTCGGGGAGGTTGATGCCGAGGTAGCCCAGCTTGGCGGCCTCCTGCCACAGGTCCTGGATGTGGCGGGTCCTGGTGGTGGGCTCGCCTTTCCCGCCGGGGCCGGCGCCGGGGCCGGGGCCGGGGCCGTCCGCGGTGAAGAAGTCGCGGGCGTAGCGGGCCCCGAGGGCGGCGACGGCTTGACGGAGGGCGCGGTGTTCGTCGGATTCGAGGGCTGTGGACGCGGTGACTGCGCTGGAGGACGGGGACGCGGGCATGAGGGCCTCCTCGGGAGGGGCTTGCTGGAGAGGGGCGTGCTGTACGGGTGACGGTGTGGACGGATGCGGGAGGGTGCGGACGGGTACGGGGTGGCGGCTACGGGCGGGACGGGCCGCCGGTGGGGCGGGGGCCGGACGGGTGGACGGACGCCTCCGGGCGTCGCGTCGGGAACCGAACAGTGGAGACCGGGCAGTTGGGGCCGGGCAGTTGAGACCGGGCAGTTGAGACCGGGCACTTGGGGTCGTATGACCGAGCCGGGCGGATGAGACCGGGCAGCCGCGGCCGGGAAGGCCCCGAGCCGCCGGCCCCGCTGCGACAGCCCCAGGCCCCCGGCCCCCGGCCCCCGGGCCCGTACTCAGGGGCCGTCCGACACGACGGCCAGCAGGGCGCCCACCTCCACTTGCCGGCCCGGGGCGGCGTGCAGGGCCGTCAGCGTGCCCGGGGTGGGGGCCGTGATGCGGTGCTCCATCTTCATGGCCTCCAGCCACAGGAGCGGCTGCCCCTGCTCCACCCGGTCGCCGACGGCGACGTCCGCCACCCGCACCACCGTGCCCGGCATGGGAGCCAGCAGCGAGCCCGGCTCGGTACGGGCGGCCGGGTCGGTGAAGCGGGGGACGGTAGTGAACGCACAGGCCCCCAGGGGCGATTCGACGTGGACCCGGGTGCCGTACACGGCCACCTCGAAGGTGCGGCGGACCCCCGCCGTCTCCAGGACGACCCGCTCCGGGCCCGCCGCGACCAGCCGTACGTCCGGATGGCCGGGGGCGTCCAGGCCGTCCCGGGTGAGGCGGTGGCGGATCTCGTACGCGGTGCCGTCGGGCTCGGCGCGGTAGACGGTGGTCTGGTGGCCGGAGGGCAGATTGCGCCAGCCGCCCAGACGGGCGGGGAGGCCCGCCGCGGAACCGGTGCGGGCGGCTGTGGCGGCCAGCGCGGCCGCCAGGGCGGAGATGCCCACCGGGCCGCCCGCCGCCGTGCTGCCCGCCGTACGGCCCACCGGGCCGCCCGCCGCGGGCCCGGCGGAGGCCGGTTCGGTGAGTTCCGGCAGATGGCGGTCGTAGAAGCCGGTGTCGAGCCGGCCCGCCGCGAAGTCCGGGTGGCGGAGGGAGCGGACCAGCAGGTCCCGGTTGGTGACCGGGCCGTGGACGCGGGCCCGGGCCAGCGCGTCGGCCAGCCGGCGGACCGCCTCGGCCCGCGTCGGCGCGTGGACGATCGCCTTCGCCAGCATCGGGTCGTAGTGGACGCCGATGGTGTCGCCCCCGGTGAACCCGGTGTCCAGCCGCACGCCGGGAACGTCGAGGCGGTACAGCGGCCCGGACTGGGGCTGCCAGTCCCGTGACGGGTCCTCCGCGTACAGCCGGGCCTCGACGGCGTGCCCAGTGGGCGCGGGCGGCTCGGCGGGCAGCTCGGCGCCCTCGGCGACACGGAGCTGCCAGGCGACGAGGTCGAGACCGTAGACCTCCTCCGTCACCGGGTGCTCCACCTGCAGACGGGTGTTCATCTCCAGGAAGTACGCCCGGTGTGCGGCGGAGACGAGGAACTCGACCGTCCCCGCGCCGGTGTAGCCGATGGCGCGGGCCGCCTCGGCCGCGGCCGTGTGGAGGGTGTCGCGCAGCGCCTGCGGCAGGCCGGGGGCGGGGGCCTCCTCGATGACCTTCTGATGACGGCGCTGGAGTGAGCAGTCGCGGGTGCCGAGCGCCCAGACGGTGCCGTGGGTGTCGGCCAGGATCTGCACCTCGACGTGGCGGCCGTTCTCCACATACGGCTCCGCGAACACCTCGCCGTCACCGAAGGCCGAGGCGGCCTCCGCGGAGGCGGCAGCCAGTTCGGCGGGGAGGTCGGCCAGGTCGCGGACCAGCCGCATACCGCGTCCGCCGCCACCGGCCGCCGCCTTGACCAGGAGCGGGAGGTCCGAGCCGGTGGCCCGGTCCGGGTCCACGGGGCGCAGCAGCGGCACCCCCGCCTCGGCCATGAGGTCCTTGGCGCGGGTCTTGGAGGCCATCGCGTCGATCGCCTCGGGTGGCGGGCCGATCCACACCAGTCCGGCGTCCCGGACCTGCCGGGCGAAGCCGGCGTTCTCGGAGAGGAATCCGTAGCCCGGGTGGACCGCGTCGGCGCCGGCGGTGAGGGCCGCCTTCACGATCAGGTCACCGCGGAGGTAGGTGTCCGCGGGGCTGTCGCCCGGGAGACGCACGGCGGCGTCGGCGGTCCGCACGTGCAGGGCCTCCGCGTCGGCGTCGGAGTGCACGGCGACCGTGGCGAGGCCCAGCTCGCGGCAGGTGCGGAAGACGCGGCAGGCGATCTCGCCGCGGTTGGCGACCAGGACGGTGCGCAGGGGGCGGGCGGGGGTGGTGACGGGGACAGGGCCGGCCGTGCCGCTGCCGGCGGGACCGGTGGCCGTCCCCGGGCCCGGCTCTGCGTTCGACTCTTCGTTCGGCTCTGTGTTCGGCATGGGTCCCCTCACATCCGGAAGACGCCGAAGCCGCGGGCGCCTTCCACGGGTGCGGTGTGGATCGCGGACAGGCACAGGCCGAGCACGGTGCGGGTGTCGCGCGGGTCGATGACGCCGTCGTCGTAGAGGCGTCCGGAGAGGAAGAACGGCAGCGACTCGGATTCGATCTGCTGCTCGACCATGGCGCGCAGCGCGGCGTCCGCGTCGTCGTCGTACGGCTGTCCCTTCGCGGCGGCGGAGGCCCGGGCGACGATCGACAGGACGCCCGCGAGCTGCTGCGGTCCCATCACCGCCGACTTCGCGCTGGGCCAGGCGAAGAGGAAGCGCGGGTCGTACGCCCGTCCGCACATGCCGTAGTGGCCGGCGCCGTAGGAGGCGCCCATGAGCACGGAGAGATGCGGAACCCGGGAGTTGGACACCGCGTTGATCATCTGAGCGCCGTGCTTGATGATGCCGCCCTGCTCGTACTCCTTGCCGACCATGTAGCCGGTGGTGTTGTGCAGGAAGACCAGCGGGATGTCGCGCTGGTTGGCGAGCTGGATGAACTGCGCCGCCTTCTGCGACTCCTCGCTGAACAGCACCCCCTGGGCGTTGGCCAGGATGCCGACGGGATAGCCGTGCAGGGACGCCCAGCCGGTGGCGAGGCTGCTGCCGTAGAGCGGCTTGAACTCGTCGAAGTCCGAGCCGTCGGCGATCCGGGCGATGACCTCGCGCGGGTCGAACGGAGTCCTCAGGTCGCCGGGGACGATGCCGAGGAGCTCGTCCTCGTCGTACTTCGGCGGCCCGGCGGGGCCCGGATCGGGGTGCGCCTTGCGGTGGTTGAGACGGGCGACGACGCGGCGCGCCTGCCGGAGCGCGTCGGGTTCGTCGACGGCGAAGTGATCGGCGAGGCCGGAGGTGCGGGCGTGCATCTCGGCGCCGCCCAGCGACTCGTCGTCGCTCTCCTCGCCCGTGGCCATCTTGACCAGCGGCGGCCCGCCGAGGAAGACCTTCGCCCGCTCCTTCACCATGATCGTGTGGTCGGACATCCCGGGGATGTACGCGCCGCCGGCCGTGGAGTTGCCGAACACCACGGCGATGGTGGGGATCCCGGCCGCCGACAGCCGGGTGAGGTCCCGGAAGAGCGCCCCGCCCGGGATGAAGATCTCCTTCTGGCTGGGCAGATCCGCGCCGCCCGACTCGACCAGACTGACCACCGGGAGGCGGTTGGCGAAGGCGATCTCGTTGGCGCGCAGGGCCTTCTTGAGCGTCCAGGGGTTGCTGGCACCGCCGCGCACGGTCGGGTCGTTGGCGGTGATCAGGCACTCGACGCCCTCGATCACCCCGATGCCGGTGACGAGGGAGGCGCCCACGGTGTAGTCGCTGCCCCAGGCGGCGAGCGGGGAGAGCTCCAGGAAGGGCGTGTCCGGATCGAGGAGCAGTTCGATCCGCTCGCGGGCGAGCAGCTTGCCCCGCTTCCGGTGCCGGGCCACGTACTTCTCGCCGCCGCCCGCCAGGGCCTTGGTGTGCTCGGCGTCGAGATCGGCGAGCTTGGCGAGCATCGCGGCACGGTTGGCCGCGTAGTCGGCGCCGGCGGTGTCGAGCGCGGAGGGGAGCACGGTCATCGGGTGCCCTCCCGCGTCTCTCGCATCTCCCGCATCTCCCGCATCTCCCTCGGTTTCCGTGTCTCCCGCGTCTGTCGCGGTTTCCGGCGGCGCTCCGGGTGCCGGTTCGGCGGACGCGTCACAGCAGTACCTCCGGTATGTCCAGGTGGCGGGCGCGCAGCCACTCCCCCAGGGCCTTCGCCTGCGGGTCGAAGCGGGCCTGGGAGGCGACGCCCTCGCCCAGCAGGCCGTCCACGGTGAAGTTCAGGGCGCGCAGCCCCGGCAGTACATGGCGGGTGACGGGCAAAGCCCGTACCTCGGGCAGGAGTTCGCGCAGCCGGTCCACCGTCAGCTCATGGGCCAGCCAGCGCCAGGCGTGGTCCGTCTCCGCCCACAGACCGACGTTCGCGCTGCCGCCCTTGTCCCCGCTGCGCGCCCCCGCGACCTGACCGAGCGGTGCGCGGCGGGTCGGCAGACCGGGCGGAAGCGGCTCGGGCAGGGGCGGCTCGGGGACCTCCTCCAGCGGCCGCGTCGTCGGCGGCGGCTCCACGGCGACACGCTCCCCGTCCGGCAGCACGGCCGTGTGCGGTACCCCGGCCGCGTCCACGAACACCGCCTCGAACACCCCGTACGGGGATCCCGGGCCGGGCGGGGCCGTGAGGTGGAAGCCGGGGTAACTGGCCAGCCCGAGCTCCACGGCCGCCCCGCTGACCCGGCGGCCGACCGCCTCCGCGTCCGGATCGCGGACCACCAGCCGCAGCAGCGCGCTCGACTCCTCCTCCACGGGCGCGTCGGCGCGGTCCGTGCGGGCCAGTGTCCAGCGCACCTCGGCGGGGCGGCGGGACGCCAGCGCGGCCTCCATCTGGTCGCGCACCAGCCGGGCCTTGGCCTCGATGTCCAGCCCGGTCAGCACGAAGACGACCTCGTTGCGCCAGCCGCCGATCCGGGTCAGCCCGGCCTTGAGCGCCGGCGGCGGCGCCTCGCCCCGCACACCGCTGATCCGCACCCGGTCCGGGCCGTCCGGCGCGAGGCGTACGGAGTCCAGGCGGGCGGTGACGTCCGGCCCGGCGTAGCGTGCGGCGGCCGTCTCGTAGAGGAGCTGCGCGGTGACCGTTCCGGTGGTGACCACGCCGCCGGTGCCCGGGTGCTTGGTGATGACGGAGCTGCCGTCCGCGTGCAGCTCGGCGACCGGGAAGCCGGGGTGGCGCAGGGACGGGAGGCCGTGCCGGGTGAAGAAGGCGTAGTTGCCGCCGGTCGCCTGGGTGCCGCATTCGAGGACGTGTCCGGCGACGACCGCTCCGGCGAGGGCGTCCCAGTCGTCGGGCGCCCAGCCGAAGTGCGCGGCGGCCGGTCCGGTGACGAGCGCGGCGTCCGTGACCCGGCCGGTGACCACCACGTCGGCACCCGCGCGCAGGCAGGCGGCGATGCCCGCGCCGCCGAGGTAAGCGTTGGCGGTGAGAACACCCCCGCCCCAGCCCTCGCCTTCCCCACCGTGCCGACCGGCGCGGTGCAGGAGGTCGTCACCCTCGACATGCGCGACCCGCACGGGGACGCCGACGCGCTCCGACAGGGCACGGACCGCGTCGGCGAGCCCGGCGGGATTCAGGCCGCCGGCGTTGGTGACGATCTTCACGCCCCGTTCGGCGGCGAGACCGAGGCCCTCCTCCAGCTGGCGCAGAAAGGTCTTGGCGTAGCCGCGGGAGGGGTCCTTGAGGCGGTCCCGGCCCAGGATGAGCATGGTCAGCTCGGCCAGATAGTCACCGGTGAGGACGTCCAGCGGGCCGCCGGTCAGCATCTCGCGGACGGCGTCGAAGCGGTCGCCGTAGAAGCCGGAGGCGTTGCCGATGCGGAGGGGGGCGGGGGTCCCGTCGGGGGCGGAGGCCGAGGTGAGGGCGCTGGCTCTCAGGTCGGTTCCGTTCACCGGCGCGGTCCTGTGGTCCGGTGACGTGCCGGACTGCGGGATGCGGGACTGCGGGGTGCGGGACTGCGGGGCACCGGCGGGCGAGGCACCGGCCGACGGGGCTCCGTCTTCCGGCGGGGTCCCGTTCCCGGCCGCTTTACCGGCCCCGGTCACAGGGCTGCTCCCGCACCGTCGGCGCTGCCCCCGCCGATCCCTTCCACGGTCGCCGGTTCACGCCCGTTGCCGGGCGGCCCGGCGAACGCTTGAGCGATGTCCAGCCAGTGCGCGGCGTCCGGGCCCTCGGCCCGCAGGGCCAGGTCTGAGCGGTGCGCCCGCTGGGTGGCCAGCAGACAGAAGTCGAGGGCGGCACCGGTGACGCGCTGCGCGGCGTCCTCGGGCCCGTACACCCACAAGTCCCCGTCCGGGGCCGTCAGTTCCACCCGGAACTCCTGGGCGGGCGGTACGAGCCCGTGCACCATGTACGCGTAGTCGCGGGCCCGCACCCCGATCCGTACGACATGGCGCAGCCGAGCCGTCGGCTCACGGCGGACCCCGAGCGCGTCGGCCACGTCCTGTCCGTGGGCCCAGGTCTCCATCAGGCGGGCCGTCGCCATAGAAGCCACGCTCATCGGCGGCCCGTACCAGGGGAGCCGGACCCCGGCAGGCCGGCCGGCGAGGGCGCGGTGAAGGGTTGTGCGACCGGTACGCCAGCGGTCGAGGAGGGCTGCGGGCGGTAGCTCGTCGACCAGCCGCTGAGCACCGTCGTCGACGAAGGTCTCGGGCGAGGTGAGCGCCTGGGCCGCGTCCTCGGCGAAGGCGCCGGGGTCGGTGGCCGCGAGCAGGGCACGCTCGTCGGTCCAGGCGAGATGGGCGATCTGGTGCGCGACGGTCCACCCGGGTGCGGGGGTCGGCATGCTCCAGCGTTCGGCGGCGAGCGGTGCGACAAGCTGCTCCAACTCCTCGCCCTCGGCATGGAGATCGCCGAGCACTGCTGCTGGATCGGCCACGGGGTGCTCCCTTGTACGGACGGCGGAGACGGCGGTCTACGGAGGTGTACGGAGGTGCGTGGTGAAGTTGCGGGCTTCAGGCGCCGCGCGTGGGCACGGGAGGCGGGACAAGGACTGCTGTTGAGCGTGCCCCGTTGCCCGGACGGCTTGATACGGCCGGACGGCGAGGCGGCCGGTACTCGGCCGACCGTTCCGCCGGCCGGTTGGCTGCCGGGGCGGCGCAACGGCGCGGCGTGGACCGACTGTGGCAGCAGAACAAGAAACAAGCAAGCGTGCTTGCATTATTTTCTCCGCTCCCTCGCACACCCGCACACCCGCACACCCGCACACCCGCACACCCGCACACCCGCACACCCGCGGACGATCTCCTCATCCCCGGCCGGGTCGAGGATCTCCGTGCCACCACACCCCCTCCCCATACCGGTATGACATGCCGGTAAGACATGCCGCATCCGGCGTAATGGCTCGCTGAGCCGCTCAACCGCGTCACGCTGAGCCACAGTGACCACGACCCTGCCGGGGGCCCGTGTGCGCAGATCACGTGAACGGACCTCCGAGTGGATCCGCTGCGAACACCGGACGGAACACAAGGTGCCGGAGCGCGCGGCCTGTGCCGGGCACGGGAAACGGAGAGCTGCCGCCCGGCCCCGGTGCTGCGTTCGGAGGCCGGGACGGCAGCCACACCGGTCTGCGAACCACTCCCCGCACGAAGACCACGCAGCGAAAGGGCGACCGGTCATGGCAGTGGATGAGAACCGGCCAGGCAAGGACACCACGAACCGGTCGGAGGGGTTCGGCGAGCGGCTGCTGGGGCTGCTGCTGGACCGGGCCCACGAGATGCCGCCCCAGCTCATCGCCCCATTGATCGCGGAAGAGGTCGCCAAGGTCGGTGGCCGCGACGTCTCGATCCTCCTGCAGGACTACGCGCAGCAAGTGCTGGTGCCGCTACCGGGCCGGCTGCTGGTCGTCGGCGAACCCGAGCCGATCGGTGATTCCCCCGCGGGCGCGGCCTTCCTGCACGGCACTGTCATCGAGGTTCCTCAGGCTGACGGTGTCCGCATGTTCCTGCCCTTGCTGGACGGCAGCGACCAGGTGGGGGTGATGGCCCTCACCCTGTCCGTCGTGGATGACGACGACAGGAGGCTGCTGCGCAGACTCGCCGGTCTGGTCGCCGACATGCTGGTGACCAAGCACAGCTACACCGACCAGTTCTTCCAGGCCCGGCGGCTCGAACCTATGAGCGTGGCCGCGGAGATCCAATGGTCGCTGCTGCCCCCGCTGGCCATGGCCGTTCCCCAGGTCGCCGTCGCGGGGATTCTCGAGCCCGCATACAACGTCGCCGGTGACAGCTTCGACTACGCCCTCAACGACGACGTCCTGCACATGGCCGTGATCGACGCGATGGGCCACGGTCTCCGCGCCGCCACCATGGCGACCGTCGCCATCGGCGTCTATCGGCACGCCAGACGCGCCCATGTGGGACTGGCCGGGATCTACTCCTTCATGGACCAGGCCATTGCGGAGCAGTTCGGGACCGAACACTTCGTCACAGCGCAGATGATGCGTCTGGACATCACCACAGGTCACCTGCAATGGGTCAACGCGGGCCACCCGGCACCCCTGTTGATCCGCAACCACCAGGTCGTCCGGCGCCTGGACAGCCCGACCACCCTGCCGGTGGGCTTCGGCGGTGAAATGCCTTCGATCAGCGAGCAGATCCTCCAGCGGGGCGACCGGGTTCTGTGCTTCACCGACGGCGTGATCGAGGAGCACCGAGCGGGCGAAGAGCAGTTCGGCGAGGAACAGCTCATCGCCTGGGTCAACCGCATCGAGCACACGGAGGAGGGGGTGCGGGCCATGGTGCGTTCTCTCTCCCACACCCTGAAACGAGAACGGGGCGGAAGCACCAGCGATGACGCGACGCTCTTCCTGATCGAGTGGCGCGGGGGCGCGGCAGACCATCTCGCCACCGTGGAATGACCCGGCAAGCCGCCGATCGGTTCGGCATCCCTGCAAGTCCGGCAGTCCGGCAGTCCGGCAGTCTCACGCAACGCACCGGGGAACCGGGGCCGACGTCACCACGTCGGCCGGATGACCGGTTCTCGGCGTAGCACAGGTGCCCGTTCGGCTGCCCCTCCGGCATCTACTGTCGAGCGGGGCCCTGCAGTTCCCTTCGCATGAGAACGCACACCGTCTCGTGTCGGCTGATCAGCCCGTTGGGCCCTTCCAGATCCCAGGCATCGGGCCTGCGGCCGTACGCGACGTAGCCCAGACGCTCGTACAGGGCGCGAGCCCGGGGGTTGTTCTCCTCCACGGCGATTTCGGCCCTGCTCAGGCCGCGGTCCCTGATCCTCTGTTCGGCGGCCCGGATCAGCAAGGTTCCCAATCCGCAGGACCGGAGAGCCGGGAGCACGGCGAGTTGCCACAAGGTCCCGGCTTCCTCGGCCACCTGGTAGTCGACGCCGCCGATCGCCACCGGCAGATCCATCCGAGTGGTCACGGCCAGGTAGTCGACCTCGCCGACCGCAGCACGCGCCAGCTCTCGCTCCACCTGGCGCAGGTGAGTTGCCGAGCCCGACCAGGCACATGCAGGGAGGTCCCGGGGCAGTAAGTCACGCACGCCGACGGGCATGACGACGGTGGCATCGGCCGGTCCCTGTTCAGTGCTCACGGCCGTGAGCGTGCCGAGCGGCCCGATGACACGTCAACATGTTTCTCCAGTCCGGGAGCACACGTCGGCCCGGCCCGGTCCGCATAGGCGCAGTCCCCGCTGTCGTTTCCGATTGGTGGTGGCGAGGGTCGCGCGGACGTGAGGTGCAGTGGCCGGGTGTGCTGGGCGGACTGGGCTGAGCGGGAGCGGAGGTGCGGGGCGGCCGGACTGTGGCGTGCTGGTGGGGGTTACGGCACCGGGTGGGCAGGGCCGGAGTGGTGGCGGATGCGTCGCGGGCTGTCCGGTGCCGTGCTGGTTGGCCTTACGGCGCCGGGTGGGCGGCGCGATGGTGGTCGCGGGTGCGTTGCGGGCCGACGGGTGGGTGTCGGGTGGGGGTTACGGCATCCGTGCTGGGGGTGGGCCGGTGGTCGGTCGTCTATCCGGTGCCGTGCGCGCCCGGGGTCGTTCGGAAAGACGATGGCGTGGCTGGTGCCGGTGGGTGGTTGCGGGGGCACACGCGCGCCTGGGCTTCTCGGCTTTCCCTCTCGTCGTGGCGGGCTGTCGATGGTGACGGTCGTAGCGGGCGGCGTGACGGGCTCTGTCCTCTAATCTCGCCGGTTGCCGGTTGGTGGGTGCTGGAAGCAACTCGTGCCCGTTGACGCCAAGGTGTGTGCCGTCGCCGGTGCTCCCGATGCCAAGGTGCGCGCGGCCCCTGTCAGGTGTTGCCCGCCCGGTGGTGGCCCGGGGTGTTTCGGGTGTTGGGCATGGGTGTGGGCCCCTCCGCGCGGTGTCGGAGGGGCTGGTGCCGGTGGCTGCGGCCTGCTCGGCGGCGGCCGGGGGTGGGGCTAGGTGGTGTGGGTGTGGGGTGGGTTGGTGTAGGTGTGGCCGGTCGGTGCCGTCCAGCGGACCTCGCCGGTGTCGGGGTCGCGCTGCACCTGCCAGTCGGTGCGGTGTTTGAGAAGGTGGTGGCGTCGGCACAGCGGCATCAGATTGTCCGGCTCCGTCGCCCCGCCCGCTGTCGGGTCCTGGTGGTCGAACGGTTCGATGTGGTCCAGGTCGCAGCGGTGGGCGGGCATCTGGCAAGAGGGGAAGGTGCAGGTCATGTCGCGGGCGATGACGTGGCGCTGGGTTTCCGCGGTGGGGTGGTAGGTGGTGGGGTCGGTCTTGATCAGCAGGCCGGTGGTGGGGTGGGTGATCAGACGCCGCCAAATGGTGCCGGGGGCGAAGGCCACCTCCCGTGCCGCGGTGGCGCTGACCGGCCCGTACCCCTTGAGCTGTCCGGGCTCCTCATCCACCCCGATGAGCGTGTCCATCGACACCGTCACCTGGACCACCGCCGCAGAGCGGCCACCGGGGGTGTCCGTCCCGGCGGGGCGGTTGACGACCAAGTCATACAGGGCGTCCACGCGCTTCTGGTTCAGGGTGCGCCCGTCGTCGGTGAAGGTGGCGGCGTGGGCGTCGACGGCCGCGTCGAGCTGTGCGGCTTGCGGGGTGGGGAGGAACGCGGTCCAGGTGGCCATGCCGTCCTCGGTGGCCCGGTGCCAGATCGTACGGTCCTCCCGCCGCCGGCGGTGCCGCACCTCCGCCCCCTGCGGGTCGGCCTTGAGGACCGCGCGGTTCAGCGCCCGCCGGGTCTGGCCGACGGACTGGGCGGGCATCTTCGGCACCACCAGGGCCTCCACCCGCGCGGCGGCCTCGGGGTCGAGGGTGCCGGTGACCTCCGCCACCGCCTTCGCCTGCAGATAGCAGATCTCCCCGCGCTCCAACAGGCCCACCGTGGTGGGGAAGCGTCCCTCCAGGGTGGTGGCGACCGCCAGGCGGTCCGCGGCCGTGTTTCCCGACAGCTTCAACGCGCAGGCGACATCCTCACAGGCGAAGTTCCAGTCATAGTCCACCCAGCCCATCTCATTCGGCGTCGCCTCCAGCGCATCCGCCTCGATATCGGCCAGCAGACGCACCTGCTGCGCCTGGATCCAGGAGGTGTGCCGCTCCCAGGCCTTCAGCGCGTCGATCCGCCCCGTGGTGGAGAGTTGCTCGCGTTCCAGCAGAGCGAGCATCGCCGCTGTCTGCGGACCCGGCACAGCCGACGCCAGGTGGGCGGCCCACTCATCCGCCGTCACCGGCTGTCCCGGCACCCCGGTCGTGGCCGTGTCGTCGTGGTCGAGCAACGTGGCCTGCATGACATTCCCCCCGTCCGGATCACCGCGTGAACTCCCGCCCTCACGGAGCGAGTTCCTACCCCCTATTTTCCGTCACGTACGGTGATGAATCCAGGTCCAGAGCATGGAACCACCCGAACGAGTGAGCGAAAGCGGACCCGGGAACTCCACTCATCGCCCACACCGAACACCAGCAACGCCACCCGCCCACGACCACGGCCACCAGCAGCCCGCCACGACGCAGCAGAGGGCCGGAGAACCCCAACGCCCAGCGCTTCCGCGAAGCCCCCACCCCAGCGGCAGCCGACACTCCCGCAGCAGTCACGACAGCCGGACTCAACCGCCACCACCGACAGCCCGCCACGACGGCGGGTAAGCCGAGAAGCCCAGGCGCGCGTGTGCCCCCTCAACCACCCACCGGCACCAGCCACGCCATCGCTTTTCAAAACGACCCCGGGCGCGCACGGCACCGGATAGACGACCGACCACCGGCCCACCCCCAGCACGGATTCCGTAACCCCCACCAAAACAACAACGGGCAGCCCGCGACGCACCGGTCACCACCATCGCGCCGCCCACCCGGCGCCGTAACCCCAATCACCCACCGCCCGTACGCGTCCACCGGCATCACACCGACGCATACCCTGCGTGCCAGCGTCGTCGCGGCCGCTCGGAGGCGTCGGTCCCGTCCAGCAGTGCGGCGCGGCCACCCGAGGTGAGCCAACCTGAGACGCAAGGAAGCCCCGGTACGAGCCTCTTCGTTTCGCCGCGCCCGAGTCGTCGTCCGCAGACCGGGAGGCCGGCCTGCCCGCTCAGCCATGTGCCGCAGCACGGCCAACGGGAGCGGCTGCGCCGTCTTCTGCGGCTCGGTCGTCGCTCCGACCTTCCAGCCGTTCCCCCTGATCTGCCTGCTGTGCGTCCACCCCGCTGCCCCCGCCTGCTCCGCCCGCTCCGTCTGCCGCCCACTCCCTTTCCTTCGCCGCCTCCGCCGCCCGCACCTCTCGCATCTCCTGTGCGTTCTGCACCTCTTGCGTCCCGGCGGCGTCCGGTCCGTCGGCTGTGGGCAAGCCGAGTTCGAACCACACCGTCTTGCCGATACCGCACGGTCGACGGTGAGCACCCCACCAGTCGGCGAGGGCGTTCACCAGAGCCAGTCCACGGCCCGACTCGTCGGCTTCCGTCGCCAATCGGAGACGCGGCATCTCGTCGCCCGCGTCCGACACCTCGACGCGCAGGGCCGGTCCGTCCGCCACGCAGCGGATGTTGATCTGGCGGCCGGGGGACGTCCGTGCGTGCCGGTAGGCGTTGGTCACCAGCTCGCTGAGCAGGAGGACGGCCGTTTCCACGGTCTCGTCGGGGAGTTGCCAGGAGCGTGCCTGCTCGCGCAGCAGCGTCCGGGCGCGGCTCACGCTGCGCGCGTGGCGCGGCAGGCGCCATTCGATGTCGCGGGGCAGCTTGCCAGGGTTTACGTCCACAGGCGTGCCGACCGGTCGGGAATCGCCCGTGAGGGGAGTCTTTGCGCTGTTCACGCTGCCAGCGTGCTGATGCGCTCCTAGCCTCCCCAAGGAGCGGAACGGGTACGGAGCGTAGCCGTACCCCGTGCGCATCCGGGTTCCGGAGCGATGGCCGGGGACCGGGAACCGAGCACCGAGGAGGCGGGGCGCAGTGACCACGGAGAACCCCCAGCCGCCGATGGCATGGCGGTACTGCGGCAACCAGATCAAACTGTGGCGGACCCAAGCGGGCATCAGCCGCGAGCAGTTGGGCAGGGAGGCGAACTACGAGTACGACTCGGTCAAGTCGATGGAGCAGGGCCGCCGGAAGCCCACCCTGCGGCTGCTCCAGGTCGCCGACGAGATGTGCGGGGCGCACGGGCTGTTGCTCGCGGCTCAGGACTATCTCAAGCCGGAGAAGTACCCGGCCCGTACGCAGGACTTCATGGCGGCCGAGGAGGCGGCCGTCGCGCTGCACTCGTACGCGACCCTGCTCATCCCCGGTCTGTTGCAGACCGAGGCATACGCCCGGGCGCTGATCGGCAGTCACTGTCCGCCGCTGGACGACGAGACGGTCGATGAGCGGGTGGCCGCCCGCCTCCAGCGCCAGGAGAAGCTGACACGCAAGCCGCCTGTCCTCTTCAGCTTTGTGATCTACGAGGCGGCGCTGCGGAGCATGGTCGGTGGACCCGAGGTCATGAGGCCGCAGCTTCGCCACCTGGTGAAGACCGGCGAGCTGCGCAACGTCTCCGTCCAGGTACTCCGTGCCGGGCCCGGCTCCGTTACCGGGCTCAGCGGTCCGTATGTCCTTCTGGAGACCTCGGAGCACGAGCAGTACGCCTATGTGGAGGGACAGGAGACGGGGGCTCTGTACACCGATCCCGGCAAGCTCAGCGCACTCGTCCAGCGCCATGGAATGATCCGGATGGAGGCCCTCGGCACGGAGGAGTCGGCCCGGTTCATCGAGAAGGTGGCGGAGGAACTATGAGTGCGCGACTCGCGTGGTTCAAGTCCAGCTACAGCGACAGCGGAGGCGGCAACTGCGTCGAAGTGGCCCTCTCCTGGCGGAAGTCCAGCCACAGCGACTCCGAAGGCGGCGACTGCGTCGAGATAGCCGACTGCCCCGGCGCCGTCCACGTCCGTGACTCCAAGGACCGGTCCGGTCCACAGCTCCTCCTCGCGCCCGCCGCATGGGCGGCCTTCGTCGCACACGCGGCGCGGCAGCCCTTGGCGTAGCGGGCCGTCAGCCGTTCTCTTCCGCGCCGTCCTCCGACGGCCTCCGGGCGGGCCTCGTGGCGGCCTTCAACTCGTTGGCCAGAGCGTCATCCGGTCGGCCCCGGCCCGTTCTCCAGCCCTTCCGCCAGCACCTCCGCCAAGTGGCGCGCCCGGCGGCCCGCGAGCTGGTCGAGCTGGGTGCGGCAGGAGAAGCCGTCGGCGAGGACTTCGGTGTCCGGGGCGGCGTCGCGTACGGAGGGCAGGAGTTGTTCCTCCGCGCAGGCGACCGAGACGTCGTAATGCCCGCGTTCGAAGCCGAAGTTGCCGGCGAGGCCGCAGCAGCCGCCGGACAGGTCGCCCGTCAGCCCGGCCCGCTCCCGCAGTTTGCGTTCAGCGGCGTCGCCCAGGACGGCGTGCTGGTGGCAGTGGGTCTGGCCGACGACGGGGCGGTCCAGGCGCGGGGGCTGCCAGTCGGGGGCGTACTGGTCGAGTGCCTGGGCGAAGGTGGTCACCGCCTCCGCCAGTCGCGCCGCACGCGGGTCGTCGGACAGCAGTTCAGGCAGGTCGGTTTGGAGCGCGGCGGTACAGCTCGGTTCCAGGCCGACCACCGGCAGGCCCGCCTCCAGGGCGCGCGCCATGACGTCCAGGGTGCGCCGCATGACCTTGCGTGCGCCGTCCAGTTGCCCGGTGGACACCCATGTCAGCCCGCAGCACACCCGCTTGGGCGGTACGACGACCCGCAGGCCCGCAGCCTCCAGTACGGCCACGGCCGAGCGGCCGACGGAGGGCGAGAGGTGGTTGGTGAAGGTGTCCGGCCAGAGCACGACCGTGCGGCGGCGGTCGGGGTCCGTCCCGGCACGGCCGGAGCCGGTGGGGCGGGGCGATCCGGCGGAAGCGGGAGTCGCCTCCGTCTCGGCTGTGGCTCCGGTCTCGGCTCCGGTCTCCGCTCCGGTCTCCGCTCCGGTCTCCGCTCCGGTCTCCGTCGCCTTCTCCCTCTGTCCCTCCGCCTCCGCTGCTGCGCCCATCCCCGCATCCGCCGCCGCATCCGCACCCGCACCCGCCTCCGCCGCCCGGCGGCGCCACCAGCGCCGGAACGTCTCCCGCGCCAGCTCCGGCAGTTCCCGTTCCGGCGCGATGCCGCCCAGCCGCTTCACCGCCGATGCCAGTGGTGCCACCCGGGCCAGCCGGTTGGCCAGGGGCGCCAGCACCGGTGCCACCGGCGCCGTCGCGCGCAGCCAGAGCGGCAGCCGCCCCATCGCGTAATGGGCGGCCGGCCGCAGCCGGCCCGCGTAGTGGTGGTGCAGGAACTCGGCCTTGTACGTGGCCATGTCGACGTTGACCGGGCAGTCGCTGCGGCAGCCTTTGCAGGACAGGCAGAGGTCCAGCGCCTCCCGCACCTCCTCCGAGCGCCAGCCGTCCGTGACGATGCCGCCGGGCCCGTCCGCCGCCCCCGCCAGCATCTCGTGGAGCAGCCGGGCCCGGCCGCGGGTCGAGTGCTGCTCCTCGCCGGTGGCGCGGAAGGACGGGCACATGACGGCGGTCCCGGGGGCCGCCGTGTTCCGGCACTTGGCGACGCCCACGCAGCGGCGCACGGCCGCCGTGAAGTCCCCGCCGTCGTGCGGGTAGCCGAAGGCGACGTCCACGGGTTTCCCCGGCAGGACAGCGAAGCGGAGGTTCTCGTCGAGGCGGTGGGGGCGGACGAGCATGCCCGGGTTGAGACCGCCCGCCGGGTCCCAGAGTGTCTTGAACTCCTCGAACGCACCGACCAGTTCGTCTCCGTACATCCGCGGCAGCAGTTCGGCCCGCGCCTGCCCGTCGCCGTGTTCGCCGGAGAGGGAGCCGCCGTGGGCGACGACCAGGTCGGCGAGGTCGGTGGAGAAGCTCCGGAAGCGGGCGATGCCGGGGCCGGTGAGCAGGTCGAAGTCGATCCGGACGTGGATGCAGCCGTCGCCGAAGTGCCCGTACGGGGTGCCGCGCAGGCCGTGTTCGGTCAGGAGTGCGCGGAAGTCGCGCAGATACGGGCCGAGGCGCGCGGGCGGTACGGCGCAGTCCTCCCACCCGGGCCAGGCCTCGCTGCCGTCGGGCATCCGGGTGGCGGTGCCGGAGGCGTCCTCGCGGATCCGCCACAGGGCGCGCCGGTGGGAGGGGTCGGTGACGACGACGCTGTCCGTGGTGCCGTCGGCCGCGGCCCGGCACAGCCGCTCCGCGCGGGCCCGCGCCTCCTCCGGTCCGGAGCCGCCCGTCTCGACGAAGAGCCAGGCCGCGCCCCGGGGCAGGGAGGCGGCGGCCGGGGCGGGTACGAGGTCGGAGGCCATGCCCTCGACGGTCAGCGGCCCGTACGGGAGGAGGGTGTGGGCGGCCTCGGCGGCGGCGCTCTCGTCCGCGTAGCCGAGTACGGCCAGCGCGTGGGCGGCGGGGGCCTCGACGAGCCGTACGGCGGCCCGGGTGAGGACGCCGAGGGTGCCCTCGCTGCCGGTGAAGGCGCGGGCCCAGTCGGTGCCGTTCTCGGGCAGGAGGGCGTCCAGCGCGTAGCCGGAGATGCGCCGGGGCAGACCGGCGGGGAAGCCGGTGCGCAGCAGAGCGCGGCGGCGTGCGACGAGGGCTTCGGCTCCCTCGCGCAGGGCGGTCGGGAGCGTTGTCCCCCCGGGGCCGGCGGCGCTGGCGGAGTCTCCGTCCCCGGCCGCCAGGTGGGCGTACTCGCCGCCGTACGTCAGGACGTCCAGGGCGCGGACGTTGTCGGCGGTGGTGCCCCAGGCGACGGAGTGCGCGCCGCAGGAGTTGTTGCCGATCATGCCGCCGATGGTGCAGCGGCTGTGCGTGGACGGATCGGGGCCGAAGGTCAGCCCGTGGGCCGCGGCCGCCGTGCGGAGGCTGTCGCAGATGGCTCCGGGCTCGACGACTGCCGTACGGGTCTCCGGGTCGAGGGAGACGATCCGGTTCAGGTGGCGGGTGAAGTCGAGGACGACGCCGGTGCCCGTGGCCTGGCCCGCGATGGACGTGCCGCCGCCCCGGGGTACGACCGGCACTCCGTGGCGGCGGCAGACGGCGAGCGCCGCGGCCACGTCGTCGGCGTCGCGCGGGGCGACGACGCCGAGGGGCACGCGCCGGTAGTTGGAGGCATCCATGGTCATCAGGGCCCGGCTCGCGGTGTCGAACTCCACGTCTCCGCCGACGGCCCGGCGCAGGTCCCGCGCAAGCCCCGACACATCCGGGCGCGCCGCCCCGGGGCCGGGCCGGGCGGGATCGGGACGCGGGGGGCGGGGGTGCGCGGGGCCGGGCCGTGCCGGGTCGTGATCAGCCATGAGTCCAGACTGCCCGCCGACGGGCTCCGGGCACACCAGGCGGCGGCACGGTGCTGGTCGGCACGGCGCGGTGTGGTGTGGGGCGGTGTGGGGCGGCGGGGTTCGGCGCGGTCCGGTGCGGTCTAGCGCGGTCCGGTGGGCGCGGCGTGGTGGCGGAGACGTGGCCGAGGCGTTGACGGGTACGCCGGGCTGATGGCTGCCGGGCTGCCAGCCGTGGGTTGCTGGACGCCTGGGCCCGGCGCTCGCGCCCAGCGCTCGCGCCCCCGCGCCCGCCGGGCCCACCGGGCCTGCCTGCCTGCCGGCCCGCCGGCCTGCCGCGCATATCGCGCCCGCCGATCGAGCCCTGCCGCCTCGACCCGCCTCGACGGCGACGCTCCCCCGGGCTCCCCGCCCGGCCCCGCGTCAGGACGAGACCGCCGTCTCATCCGGTGGACGAATGCCCCCCGCCTGCACATCCAAGGATTAGGCTGCAGCCGTGGCTGATATCCAGATCCCCGCTGACATCAAGCCCGCCGACGGTCGATTCGGCTCGGGCCCCTCCAAGGTGCGTACGGAGGCGCTCAGCGCGCTGGCCGCCACCGGCAGCTCCCTGCTCGGCACCTCCCATCGCCAGCCCCCGGTGAAGAACCTGGTCGGCAGGGTGCGCGACGGCGTCCGCACACTGTTCTCGCTGCCCGAGGGGTACGAGGTCGTCCTCGGCAACGGCGGCACCACCGCCTTCTGGGACATCGCGACCCACGGCCTCATCGAGCGCAAGTCCCAGCACCTCTCCTTCGGTGAGTTCTCCTCGAAGTTCGCCAAGGCCGCGAAGCTCGCGCCCTGGCTGGAGGAGCCCACCGTCATCACCGCCGACCCCGGTTCCCACCCGGAGCCCACCGCCGAGGCCGGTGTCGACGTCTACGCGTTCACGCACAACGAGACCTCCACCGGTGTCGCCACCCCCATCCACCGGGTGCAGGGCGCCGACGAGGGCTCGCTGGTGCTGGTGGACGCGACCTCCGGCGCGGGCGGCCTGCCCGTCACCATCACCGAGACGGACGTCTACTACTTCGCCCCGCAGAAGTGCTTCGCGGCGGACGGCGGTCTGTGGATCGCCGCGTTCTCCCCGGCCGCCCTGGAGCGTGCCGCCCGGGTGCACGCCTCCGGCCGGCACGTCCCGGAGTTCTTCTCGCTGCCGACCGCGATCGACAACTCGCTGAAGAACCAGACGTACAACACCCCGGCGCTCGCCACCCTCTTCCTCCTCGCCGACCAGCTCGACTGGATCAACGGCCAGGGCGGTCTGGAGTGGGCCGTGCGGCGGACCGCGGACTCCTCCTCCCGGCTGTACGGCTGGGCGGAGAAGGCGGAGTACGCCACCCCGTTCGTCACCGACCCGGCCAAGCGTTCCCAGGTCGTCGGCACGATCGACTTCAACGAGGGCATCGACGCGGCGGCGGTCGCCAAGGTGCTGCGCGCCAACGGCATCGTGGACACCGAGCCGTACCGCAAGCTGGGCCGCAACCAGCTGCGGGTGGCGATGTTCCCGGCCGTCGAGCCGGCGGATGTCGAGGCGCTGACGCAGTGCGTGGACTACGTCATCGAGCGGCTCTGACGGAGCCGCGGAGTTGAGTTGAGACGGTCCGGTCGTGAGCACATCGACCGGCGAGAGCGGGCCCCGGCTGCGACTGCTGCGACAGCCGGGGCCCGCTCCGTTCAGCGGTTGTCAGCAGCCGTCAGCAGCCGTCATCGGCTGAGCCGCTGGTAGCGGCGTACCGCCAGGGGCAGGAAGACGGCCGTGACGATCAGCGGCCACACCACGGCCATGAGCAGCGCGTGCTGTTCGATCCAACTGCCGCCGGAGGGCACCGGATTGCCGAACAGCTCCCGGATGGCGTTGGCCGTGGACGAGACCGGGTTCCACATCGCGACGGCGCCCAGCCAGTCCGGCATCATCGACGGCGGGGTGAAGACGCTGGAGATCATCCCGAAGGGGAAGGCCAGCGCGAAGAGGTTGCCCGCCGCCTCCTGGTTGGGGACGAGCAGTCCGAGGAACACCCCGATCCAGATCAGCGCGAAGCGCAGCAGGATCAGCAGCCCGAAGGCGGCGAGGGTGGCCGGGAAGCTGCCGTCGGAGCGCCAGCCGACGGCGAGGGCGATCAGCGCCAGGACCACGAGGTCCAGGCAGGCGCCGATCACGTCGGAGACGCCGCGCCCGCTCACCACCGCCGAGGGGGCCATGGGCATGGACCGGAAGCGGTCCATGACGCCCTTCTCCTTGTTGATGGCGACCATCATCGCGGTGTTCATGAAGCCGAAGGCCATGGTCATGGCGAACATGCCGGGGAGTGCGTAGTCCTTGTAGTCGTCCGCGCCGACGTCCATGGCGCTGCCGAAGACATAGACGAAGAGCAGGACGGAGACGATCGGGAAGCCCAGCTGCCAGGCGATGTTGGCGGGTTGGCGCGCCAGGTGGGTGAGTTCGTTGCGGACGATGACGAGGCAGTCGGCGACCGCCCAGTAGATCCTGCGCTCGGGGACCGCGAGGTCCGCCGCGAATCCCGCCGCGGGGGGCGGCGCCGCGGGCGGCGCGGACGGGCCGGGGGCGGTCGTACTCGTGGCTGTGCTGCTCGTGCCCGCGCTCGTACCCGTGGTCGTGGCCATGCCCGTCCGCCCTCCGGCTTCCGTTCCGCCCGTGTCCGGGCTCCCGCCCGTGCTGCTCTTGCTGCCCGAACTCGTATCGGTGTGTGCGTTCATGCGGCCCGGCCTGCTTCCCGGGTCCGTGCCGGCTGTTCGGGCTGTTCGGGCTGTCCGGCGTCCCCGGTGCCGTCCTCCGCCCGCCGTCCCGTGATGCGCAGGAAGACCTCGTCCAGGGTCGGCCGCCGGAGCCCGATGTCCTCGACCAAGATCTTCTCGTCCTGGAGGGTCCGCACGACCTCGGTGAGGGCGGCCACGCGGTCGGTCACCGGCGCCGCGACCCGCCGGGCCTCGGGATCGCTGTCCGGCTCGGCGCCCGTGACCCGGGCGACGACCCGGAGCGCGGCCGGGAGGTCAGCGGCCTCCTGGACGACCACCTCGATCCGGTCGCCCCCGATCTGCTGTTTGAGGGCGGCGGGGGTGTCGTCGGCGATGGTGCGCCCCCGTTCGATGACGGCGATACGGTCGGCGAGCTTGTCGGCCTCGTCCAGGTACTGGGTGGTGAGCAGCACGGTGGTACCGCCCGCGACCAGGGAACGCACCGCTTCCCACACCTCGTTGCGGCCGCGCGGGTCGAGGCCGGTGGTGGGCTCGTCGAGGAACAGCACCTGCGGGGCGAGGATCATGCTCGTCGCCAGGTCGAGCCGGCGGCGCATACCGCCGCTGAACTCCTTGACGCCCTTGTCGGCGGCGTCGGTCAGCGCGAACTGCTCCAGCAGTTCCGCGGCCCGGCGCTCCGCCGCCTTCTTGCCGAGGTGGAAGAGGCGGCCGAACATCACCAGGTTCTGACGGGCGGTGGTGATCTCGTCCACCGCCGCGTACTGGCCGGTGAGGCCGATCCGGCGGCGGACCTCGCGCGGGCGGCCCGCCACGTCGATCCCGGCGACCTCGGCCCGTCCGCCGTCGAGGCGCACCAGCGTGGAGAGGATGCGGACGACGGTGGTCTTGCCGGCGCCGTTGGGCCCGAGGAGGCCGTGGACGGTGCCGCGCGCGACGGTGAGGGCGAATCCGTCGAGGGCGCGCTTCTCGCCGTAGCGCTTCTCCAGCCCCTCGGCGAGGACGGCGTGCGGCCCGGGGCTCACGGGCGGGTACGCGGGCCGGTTCGCGGATGGGGTCGCGGACGGGTTCACGGACTGCCTTGCGGTCGGGCCCGCGGTCGGGCCCGACCGCGGGCTCGCCGACGGGTCTCCTGCCGGGTTCACGGGCGGTTGCACGGGCGGTTCCACAGACGATTTCACGGGTGAACTCCCCCTTGGCGAAGCCGGATTCACGCCGGACGCGAACAGAACTGGGTACGGCGTATGCATTTCAGGGTACACCGTACTCAGTGACGCGTACAGCGCACGCGACGGCCACGGGCCGGGCCACGGCACGGCGGCTACGATGGCGGGAAGATGACGACCGAACACAGCGGTAGCGGAGACCTCAGCCGCAGCCTGGAGCTGCTCTGGGGACGCGACGAGCGCCGGACCCGCGGACCGAAGCCCGCCCTGACCCTGGACCGGATCGTCACGGCCGCCGTCGCCGTCGCGGACGCCGAAGGGCTGGCCGCGGTCTCCATGCGGCGGCTCGCGGGCGAACTGGGCGTCGGTGCCATGTCCCTCTACCGCTACGTCCCGGGCAAGGCGGAGCTGCTGGACCTGATGCTCGACAAGGTCAACGGCTTCGACCGCGAGCAGGCGCAGGACCCGGCGCTGCTCGGCTGGCGGGGCACCCTCGAACGGGTGGCCCGCGGCACCTGGGAGCTCTACGGCCGCCACCCCTGGCTGGTCCATGTCGACCAGGCGCGCCCCCTGCTCGGCCCGGGGGCGCTCGCCGGTCTGGAGTACGCGCTGGAGGGCCTCGACGGGCTGCCGCTGGCCGACCCGGAGCGGATCAGCCTGCTCGTCGTCATCGACGGTTACGTCACGGGCACCGCGCGCAGCCGGGTCAACGCCGACCTGGCCGAACAGCGCACCGGCATGAGCGACGAGGAGTTCTGGACGGCGCAGGCGCCCATCCTGGAACGGGTGATGGCGACCGGTGCCTACCCGAAGCTGGCCGCGCTCGGCATGGAGGCGTTCAGCACCCCCTGGGAAGAGGTGTTCGAGTTCGGGCTGCGGCAACTCCTGGACGGCATGGAGACGTTCATCGAACGCCGGCGGCGGGAGCGGGAAGGCGCCGGAGGCGGCGCCGGGAGCGGGCCCGGCGAGAGCGGGCCCGGCGAGAGCGGGCCCGGCGGCAGAGGTGGCGACAGCCGCGCGGACGACGGCAGCGGTGACGACAGCCGCGCGGACGGCGGCGGGCCCCGGTAACGGCAGCACCGGCCGGCTGCCGGGCGGGATCGGCCCCGGTGGCAGCAGCGCCGGTCAGAGGGCCGCGGCACCCGGCAGCCGAAGTCGCGGTCAACCGCCGTCAGTCGCGGCCAGCCGCGGCCAGCCGCGGTCAACCGCGGCGGAACGCCTTCCGTGCGCCCGCCAGCAGCACGGCGACAGCCGCGAGAGCCAGTCCGCCGATGACCAGATTGCGGTCCACCCCGGTCCCGGACTCCCCGTCCGCGCCCGTCCCGTCGCCGTCCGCGGTTCCCTCGCCGTCGGGCTTCCCGCCGTCCGAATCCGCGTCGGCGTCCGCCTTCGCCACCGATTCGGGCAGCAGTTCGCCCTTCAGCTCCACCTTGGTGACGGAGCTCCGCAGGCCCTCCGAGCCGAACATCAGGGCCCGGCCGTCCGGAGTGAAGGTCACCGACTCCCCCTGCCGCTGAACCGGCACGCCGGGGCTCATGGCGAGCTTGACGGGCTTGCCGTCCTGCCAGCGGTACGCACTCCCGCCGAAGTAGCCGCGCACCACCAGCCTGGTCCCGTCCGGGGAGAAGGCCGCGTCGGTGGCCCACTCACCGATGTCGGCGATCCGCCGGAAGGTGTTGACGCCGGACGCGGACGGTTCGGCCGGGCCCTCGTACAGCCCGCCGCCCTCCTTGTGCTTGCTGACGAGGTACATGCGGCCGGTCTTCGGATGCACCATCAGCGACTCGGCGTCCCGGGGGCCGCCGTCGTAGCGGACGGTGAAGCGGGTCGGGGTGACGGTGGTGTCCCGCAGCTTCTCCGGCTCCTTGAAGCGGTAGACCCACACCTCGGGCCAGTTGCCGCCCATGTTGTCGCCGATGTCGCCGACGTGGACCGTGCCGCCCGGGCCGATGGAGATGCCCTCCAGGTCGCGGGGCTCGATCCCGGCGAGCGTGACGGTGGCCACCGTGCGCCCGGTCGCGCTGTCGACGGCGTAGACGTACGGGCCGTCCTCGCTGTCGTTGTGCGTCCAGTAGACGCCCGGGTGGGCGCGGCTCGCGGCCAGGCCGCTGGACTCCGTGATCCGCTCGTCCTCGATGCGGAAGGAGTCCGGGGCGCCGGCCCGCGCCGTGCCGGGAGCCGCCGGGGGTGCCGCCGGGGGTGCCGCCGGGGGTGCCGCCGGGGGTGCCGCCGGGGGTGCCGCCGCGGCGGAGGGTGCCACCGCCGCTGCCACCGGTACGGCTCCGAGACCGGCGAGAGCGGTCACGGCGACGGCCGCGACGGCGCGTGCGCGACGGAGCCGGCCGGGCCCGGGGGCGAGCCGGGCAGGCCCGGGGCGGGCGTCCGGCACGGCACGGGCGGCCGTCCGGAAGAGCGGCTGAGGCGAACGACGAGGCATGGGGCAAGCCTGCCATCCCCCGCGGGTGGGCAGCGTCACGTCGCGGGGCAATGGCTGGTTCCGCGATGATGTCCGAATGCGCATTCTTTTCGTCGGCGATTCCATGACCATCGGGAGCGCCGGCGAGCACACCTGGCGCTACCACATGTGGCAGCACCTCAACCGGAGTTTCGGCGGCCCGTACCGCATCGTCGGACCGCGCACCGCGCTCTACGACCAGCGGGCCGGGGCACCCGTCTCCCAGGACTACGCCGACCCGGACTTCCCCGAGCACGCCCGCGCCCACCTCGCCGGCTGGGGTGAGGGCTGGCTGCAGATGGCGCCGCTGATCCGGGAGACGGTCGCCGCGCACCGGGCGGGCGTGCTGCTGGTCTCCCTCGGCCTGATCGACCTCGGCTTCTACACCAACGCGGAGCAGACGGCCGGGAACGTCCGGCGGTTCGTCGCGGAGGCGCGGGCGGCCAACCCGTCCGTACGGATGCTGATCATGCCCGTGCTGCCCAACGTGCGGGCGGCGGACGACCCCGCGTTCGGCGCCGAGGTGCGGCGTTTCAACGCCCTCCTCGCCGAGGCGGTGGCCGAGCTCGACGGCCCCGGTTCCCCGGTCGTCCTCGCCGGGCCGCCCGCCGGCTGGGATCTGCACCGGGACACCTACGACGGCACCCACCCCAGCGCCCGCGGCGAGCACCGCATGGCGGCGGCGTTCGCGGACGCGCTGTACGAGGAGTGGGGCCTCGGCGCCCCGTACGAGGCGCGGCTCGCGGCGCACTGAGCCCGGGCCGGGCGGGCAGCCGGCCCGAACCGGGCCGGACGGGGTGCGGCGGGCCGAGTGCCGTCCTTGCTTCGAGCGCACTCCAAGGCGTTGGCTGGTGGTCATGGAGTACACGCAACTCGGACGCACCGGACTCAAGGTCAGCCGCCTCGTTCTCGGCACGATGAACTTCGGCCCCACCACCGACGAGGCCGAGAGCCACGCGATCATGGACGCCGCTCTCGACGCGGGCATCAACTTCTTCGACACCGCCAACGTCTACGGCTGGGGCGAGAACAAGGGCCGCACCGAGGAGATCCTCGGCAGCTGGTTCGCCCAGGGCGGCGACCGCCGCGACAAGGTCGTCCTCGCCACCAAGGTCTACGGCAACATGGGGCTCGACGGTCCCGCCTGGCCGAACCACGACAAGCTCTCGGCCCTCAACATCCGCCGGGCCGTGGACGCCAGCCTCAAGCGGCTCGGCACCGACCACATCGACCTCTACCAGTTCCACCACGTCGACCGGGACACCCCGTGGGACGAGATCTGGCAGGCGATGGACGTCCTCGTCCGGCAGGGCAAGATCCTCTACGTGGGGTCGAGCAACTTCGCGGGCTGGAACATCGCCCAGGCCAACGAGACGGCCGCGCGCCAGGGCCGCCTCGGGCTGGTCAGCGAGCAGTGCCTGTACAACCTCTGCGAGCGCCGCGCCGAGATGGAGGTCGTCCCGGCCGCCCGGGAGTACGGCCTCGGGGTCATCGCCTGGTCGCCGCTCCACGGCGGTCTGCTCGGCGGCGCGATCCGCAAGGAGCAGGAGGGCGGCAACCGCCGCGCCGCCTCCGGCCGGGCCGCCGACGCGCTCAAGGACCCGCGGCAGCGCGAACAGATCCAGCGGTACGAGGACCTGCTCGACCGGCACGGCCTGGAGCCGGGCGAGGTGGCGCTGGCCTGGCTGCTCACCCGCCCCGGCGTGACCGGCCCGATCGTCGGACCGCGCACGGCGGACCAGCTGGCCTCGGCGGTGCGGGCCGCCGAACTGACGCTCACGGACGAGGTGCTCGCCTCACTGGACGAGATCTTCCCGGGCCCGGGCCCGTCGCCGGAGGCGTTCGCCTGGTGAGGTCTCCGGACCGCGCCGGAACCGGCCGGTGGGGGCCGTGACGTCGGCTGTGGCAGCCCTGACGTCCGTGGCGGCTGTCGCGCGGCCCTGACGTCCGTGGCGGCTGTCGCGCGGCCCTGACGTCCGTGGCGGCCGTGCCCGCTCAGCGCAGCACGGCCGCCACGGCGACGACGACGAGCATCAGCACCAGCGTGCCGCTGACGATCAGGGTTCTGGTCCTGGGGTCCATTCCCCGAGGTTAGCCGTGCTCTTCCGGGGCGCCGGGGGCGGGCTCCGGTACCGCGCCGGGGCCGGCGGCGGGCCCCCCGGGCGCCGCCTCCCGGTCCGGCCGCGGCCCGGTGTCCGCCCGGCCCAGCGGCCAGAGGGCCACCGTCTCGTAGTGCGGCTGGGCGCCCGGCATGCCGGGGGCGGGCGGATGGCTGCGGATCAGCGCCAGTTCGGAGACGGTCCAGGGGCTGCCCGCGAAGTCCGCCAGTGCCTCGACGTACGGGCGCAGGTCCACGTCCCGGCCGCCGCCGGCACCGCGGTCGTCGCCGCCGTGGCCGCCGTCGCCGCCACGCCCGCGGCGGCGGCCACGGGCGTTGCCGCGGGCCAGCGTCAGGTGCGGGGTGAAGCCCGGGTGCTCGTCCTTCATGGGGATGCCCGCCCGGCGGCCGGCGGCGACGGCCGTGGCGGCGAGCCGGGCCATCGCGCGGACGTCCCCGGTGGCCCCGGCCCACAGGGCCCGGTGCCCGAAGCGGCCGCCTCCGGCCAGGCTCAGCTCGTACGCGCGGTGCCGGTGGGCGGCGCGGGCAAGGCGCCGGTGCAGGTCCGGCAGCGGTTCCTCGGCCACCTCGCCGTAGAAGGCGAGCGTGAAATGCCAGCCGTGCGGCCGGGTCCAGCGCAGCCGGTCGGCACCCGGCAGCTCCCGGAGCCCGGCCACGACCTCGGCGAGTTCACCGGCCACCGGCATCGGCGGCACCACGGCGGCGAAGAGTCTCATGGGACCAGTGTCGCCCGGGGTCGGCGCCAGGGGAGCCGGGTGCCAGGGACCGGGGGACGGTGGCGGCCGGCCTCCATGCCCCGGCGACCCGCCGCTCACACCATCGCGGCCAGCTGTTTCTCCTTCTTCCGCGGGGCGCGTTCGACGAAGGCGACCCGGGGCCGTCCCCGGCGCAGATCGACCTTGAGCCGCAGCCCGCCGATCCGGGCCAGCATCAGCCCGACGGCGAGCGCCGCGCCGGCGGAGATCAGGCCGCCCGCGAGGAAGCCGGTCCGCGCCCCGTAGGCGTCGGTGATCCAGCCGACGAGCGGGGCCCCCAGGGGCGTGCCGCCCATGAAGACCATCATGTACAGGCTCATCACCCGGCCCCGCATGGCGGGGTCGGCCGCGAGCTGCACGGTGGAGTTGGCGGTGACGTTGATCGTCATGCCGAACATGCCGATCGGCACCAGCAGCAGCGCGAAGAGCCAGAAGACGGGGGCCGCGGCCGCGGTGATCTCCAGCAGGCCGAACAGGAGCGCCGCGCCGACCAGCAGCCGCAGCCGCGAGGTGCCGCGGCGGGCGGCGAGCAGGGCGCCGGCCAGGGAACCGGCGGCCATCAGGGTGTTGAGCAGGCCGTAGGTTCCGGCGTCGCCGTGGAAGACCTCGTCGACGAAGGCGGTCAGCCAGATCGCGAAGTTGAAGCCGAAGGTGCCGATGAAGCCGACGAGGACGATCGGCCAGAGGAGTTCGGGGCGCCCGGCGACATGGCGCAGCCCGTCCCGGAGCTGGCCCTTGCCGCGCGGGGTGGGCGCGACCTCGTGGAGGTCGTCCCGGCGCATGAGCAGCAGCGCGGCTATGGGCGCGAGGAAGGACAGTCCGTTGGCCAGGAAGGCCCAGCCGCTGCCCACGGCGCTGATCAGCACACCGGCGACGGCGGGGCCGACGAGCCGGGCGGACTGGAAGTTGGCCGAGTTGAGGCTGACGGCGTTGCGGAGGTCGCGCGGCCCGACCATCTCGGCGACGAAGGCCTGCCGGGCCGGGTTGTCGACGACGGTGGCCAGGCCGAGCAGCAGGGCCATGAGATAGACGTGCCACACCTGGACGTGCCCGGAGAGGGTCAGGGCGGCGAGGGCCAGGCCGGTGAGGCCCATGGCGCTCTGGGTCATCAGGAGCAGCCGCCGCTTGGGAAGCCGGTCGGCGATCACACCGCCGTAGAGGCCCAGCAGCAGCATGGGCAGGAACTGCAGGGCGGTGGTGATGCCGACGGCCGCGGAGGAGCCGGTGAGGGTGAGGACCAGCCAGTCCTGGGCGATGCGCTGCATCCAGGTGCCGGTGTTGGACACCATCTGGCCGCCCGCGAAGAGCCGGTAGTTGCGGTTGCGCAGCGAGCTGAACATGCCTCGCCGTTCGGTGGCACCGTTCGCGGGTGCTGCGGCGGGGGCGGGCTCGGGGGTGGGGTCGGGGTCGGGAACGGGTGCGGAGTGTGCTCCGGGTCCCGTACTCAAACTGCGTCGCCTCCTCAGCGATCTTCAGCAGGTCTTCAGCAGGTCTTCGGCCGTTCTCGGTCGCGTGCGGCGGTCCCCGGCCGTCCCCGGCGGGGCCTGTGCGTCCGGGGGCGTCCGGGCTTCCGGGCGGATGCCGTGTGCCCCGGCGGGCCGGGACCGTGCGGCACTAGGTCTCGGCGAGCTTCTCCAGGACGGGCGCGGCCGCGCGGAGTGTGGCCCATTCCTCGTCGGTCAGGCCCTCGCAGAGCTCGGCCAGCCAGGCGTTGCGCTTGCGGCGGCTCTCCTCCAGCATCGACTCGGCCCGTTCGGTCCGGGTGACCACCTTCTGGCGGCGGTCGTCCGGATGGGGCTCCAGCCGGACGAGTCCCTTGGCTTCGAGCAGGGCCACGATGCGGGTCATCGACGGCGGCTGTACGTGCTCCTTGCGGGCCAGTTCGCCCGGGGTGGCGCTGCCGCAGCGGGCGAGCGTGCCGAGGACGGACATCTCGGTGGGGCTGAGCGACTCGTCGACCCGCTGGTGCTTGAGCCTGCGGGAGAGGCGCATCACGCCGGAGCGCAGGGAGTTCACGGCGACCGCGTCGTCGCCGAGGGACAGATCCGACATGTTTGTTAGCGTAACTCATTACCCTAGCTAAATACAGCCGGGGTGAGGAAGCCAACAGATGCTCCTCCGAATGGCTGACGGCAGTGCGCCGCGCACCCTTCTCCGGGAACGCCGCAGCGCCCGGAACTCGTGGTTCCGGGCGCTGGCGAGCCGGGGCGCGGGCCGCGCCGGGCCGGGGAGGCCGGCTGCCGGAGCGGCGGGGTCGCGGACCGGCCCGGTCGGCCGGGGTGTCAGCCGAGGCCGAGGGCCTGCTCGATGGGGCTGAGCAGGAAGTAGACGAGGAAGCAGAGGCCGACGACGTTGAGCAGCCACGGCACGGTGCGGAACTTGCCGGTGGCCGCCCGCAGCAGGATGAACGCCAGCACGCCGAGGCCGATGCCGTTGGTGATGCTGTAGGTGAACGGCATCGCGATCATCGTCAGGAAGGCGGGGGCCGCGATGGTGGGATCGTCCCACTCGATGGAGCGGATGTTGGCCATCATGATCAGGAAGCCGACGACGACCAGCGCCGGCGTGGCCGCCTGGGACGGCACGATCAGCGCGAGCGGGGTGAAGACCAGGGCCAGCAGGAAGAGGCCGCCGGTCACGAGGTTGGCGAGCCCCGTGCGGGCGCCCTCGCCGACACCCGCGGTGGACTCCACGAAGCAGGTGTTGGCCGAGGCGGAGCCGAAACCGCCCGCCGCGACGGCCGCGCCGTCGACCATCAGGATCCGGCCCATCCGCGGGACCTGGCCGTCCTTGCTGGTGAGCTTCGCCTCCTCGGAGACACCGATGATGGTGCCCATCGCGTCGAAGAAGCCGGACAGCAGCACGGTGAAGACGAAGAGCGAGCCGGTGAGCACACCGACCTCCGAGAAGCCGCCGAAGAGGCTCACCTCGCCGATCAGCCCGAAGTCGGGGGTGCTCACGACCGAGTCGGGCAGCTCGGGCGTGGTGAGGCCCCAGGCGCCCTTCGGTATGTCGGCGACGGCGTTGACGATCAGGGCGAGGACCGTCATCGCGGCGATGCTCAGCAGGATCGCGCCCTTGGTGCGGCGGATGACCAGGACGAACGTCAGCGCGAGGCCGAGCACGAAGACCAGTACCGGCCAGCCCTCCAGCCGCCCGCCGACCCCGAGGCCGAGCGGCACGGTGGTGTGGGCGTCGTCCGGGTTGCGGGTGACGAAGCCGGCGTCCACCAGACCGATGAGGGTGATGAACAGGCCGATGCCGATCGCGATCGACCGGCGCAGACCGTTCGGGATGGCGTCCAGGACCCGCTGCCGCAGACCGGAGGCGACGAGGATCATCAGCACCAGGCCCGCGAGAACCACCATGCCCATCGCGTCCGGCCAGCTCATGACGGGTGCGAGCTGCAGGGAGACCACCGCGTTGATGCCCAGGCCGGCGGCGAGGGCGATCGGGACGTTGCCGATGAGGCCCATCAGGATCGTGGTCAGGCCGGCGATCAGCGCGGTGGCCGTGACGAGCTGCCCCGCATCCAGCTGATGCCCGAACTTGTCCGTACCGGACCCGAGGATGATCGGGTTCAGTACGACGATGTAGGCCATGGCGAAGAAGGTCGCCAGGCCGCCCCGGATCTCGCGGGAGACACCGGTTCCGCGCTCGGAGAGCTTGAAGAAGCGGTCGAGGCCGTTCGCGGGTCGCGCGGGCGGCTGCTGGTCGACCGGGGTGGGGGCCGGGGATGGCATGACAGGACCTCAGGGGGAGGACGGGGTCTGTGGCGGCGTGGTCGGCCGGCCGGGCAGAACCGTTGACGAGCGGGACGGGACGGAAGGGACGGAGCGGAGCGAACGGCGGGGCACATCGGCGCCCCCGTTCACCCGCCCGACCGGGTTGGACGAAGCTACGAAAGAAACGAGTCAACTCCGGACCGATTCAGTATGAATACATAAGCTTCGGATAGCCAATCTTCGCGCGTAGAACCCCCGGGGCAGCCATCCCGGAACCGCCGTCGTCGGCCGCATAGACTGACCGGCGCCGCCACCCGCGCCACCGCCGACGGCGGTACCGCCGGGCTCGCGGCGGCCGGCAGGACGAGGACACCGCAGCAGTCAGCAGGAACGGGGAACGATGGGCAAGTGGACTCCCACGCGGGAGGCACCGGAGCCGCTGGAGGGGAACGTCGTCGCCGTCGTGACCGGCGGCACCGTCCTGTGGTTCGTGATGTTCCTGGTCCAGATCCCCTTCTACCGCTGGTTCGAGGGGCAGGGGCTGCTGTGGTGGCTGTGGACCTGCCTCGCCGGGGGCGGGCTCGGCCTCTACGGCATCCACTACGTCCGCGGCCGCGAGGCCGCCCTCCGCCGCACGGCGGAGGAGCCCTCCGGCGCCCCCGGCCCGGCCGGCCCCGCTCCGACGGACCCGCCTGCGGAGCCCGGCACAGCGGAGCCCGGCGCCGGCCGCGACCCCCGTACCGGCACGGAACCCGGAAGCTCCCCCGATTCCCGGTGACCCGGCGGCGCGGGAGCCGTCCGCCCCCGTACCGTCTTCCGCATGACGCATCGCTCCCCCGCCGACATCGGAGAGCCGGAGCCGGGGACCGCCGTCCCCGCCGCCCCGGCTCCTCCCGCCGGAACCGCGGCGCGCACCGCGCAGGTGCCCGCACCCGCACCCGCCGCGTCTCCTCCCGCCGCACCCGCCGCACCCGCCGCCCCGGCCGTGCCCGCCAGGCTGCCCGGGCTGACCCCCGCGGAGGTGGCGGCGCGGATCGCGGCGGGCGAGGTCAACGACGTTCCCGTGCGGTCCTCGCGCTCGACCGCCGACATCGTCCGGGCCAACGTCTTCACGCGCTTCAACGCGATCATCGGCGTGCTCTTCCTGATCATCCTGATCGTCGGCCCGATCCAGGACGGCCTGTTCGGCTTCGTCATCATCGCCAACACCGCCATCGGCATCGTCCAGGAGCTGCGCGCCAAGAAGACCCTGGACAACCTCGCCGTGATCAGCGAGGCCCGGCCGGTCGTCCGGCGCGACGGCCACTCCGCCGAGGTGCGGACGGGCGACATCGTCCTCGGCGATCTGGTCGAGATCGGCCCCGGCGACAAGTGCCCCGTCGACGGCGAGGTCGCCGAGGCGGACGGGCTGGAGATCGACGAGTCGCTGCTCACCGGCGAGGCCGACCCCGTCCTCAAGCGCCCCGGCGACCCGGTGATGTCCGGCAGCTTCGTGGTCGCGGGCACCGGCGCCTTCACCGCCACCAAGGTCGGCCGGGAGGCGTACGCGGCCCAACTGGCCGAGGAGGCGTCGCGGTTCACCCTCGTCCACTCCGAGCTGCGGAGCGGCATCAGCCAGATCCTCAAATACATCACGTACATGCTGATCCCGGCGGCGATCGGGCTCGTCGTCAGCCAGCTCTTCGTGCAGGACCACGACTGGCGGGAGGCGGTCCGCCGCATGGTCGGCGGCATCGTGCCGATGGTCCCCGAGGGCCTGGTGCTGCTGACCTCGGTGGCGTTCGCCATCGGTGTCATACGGCTGGGCCGCAAGCAGTGCCTGGTGCAGGAGCTGCCGGCCATCGAGGGACTGGCCCGGGTGGACGTCGTCTGCCTGGACAAGACCGGCACCCTCACCGAGGGCGGCATGGACGTCACCGGCATCCGCGTCCTCGACGGCAGCGGCGAGGAGCGGGTGCGGCACGTCCTCGGCTCGCTCGGCGCCTGCGACCCGCGGCCCAACGCCAGCCTGCAGGCCGTCGGCCGGCACTGCCCCGCCCCGGACGGCTGGCGGCACACCGAGACGCTGCCGTTCTCCTCCGCCCGCAAGTACTGCGGCGCGTCGCTCACCGACACCGACGGCGCCACCACCACCTGGCTGCTGGGCGCGCCGGACGTCCTGCTGCCCGCCGGCGATCCGGCCCTGGCCTCGGTGGACGAGCTCAACACGCAGGGGCTGCGCGTGCTGCTGCTCGCCCGCACCGGGCAGCCGCTGCTCGCCCCGGAGGCGGGCTGCGGCGCGCACCCCGTCGCCCTGGTCGTCCTCGAACAGCGGCTGCGTCCCGACGCCGGGGACACCCTGCGGTACTTCGCGGAGCAGGACGTCGCCGCCAAGGTGATCTCCGGCGACAACGCCGTGTCGGTGGGCGCGGTCGCGGGCAAGCTCGGCCTCCCGGGCGCGGAGACCACGGTCGACGCCCGCCGGCTGCCGGAGGACCGGGAGGACATGGCGGAGGTGCTGGAGAAGGGCGCCGTCTTCGGGCGGGTCACGCCGCAGCAGAAGCGCGACATGGTGGGCGCCCTGCAATCGCGCGGCCACACCGTGGCCATGACGGGTGACGGCGTGAACGACGTCCTGGCCCTGAAGGACGCCGACATCGGCGTCTCCATGGGCTCCGGCTCGGAGGCCACCCGGGCCGTCGCCCAGATCGTCCTGCTCAACAACAGCTTCGCCACCCTGCCGTCGGTGGTCGCCGAGGGGCGGCGGGTGATCGGCAACATCACGCGCGTGGCGACCCTCTTCCTGACGAAGACGGTCTACTCGGTGCTGCTGGCGGTCCTGGTGGTGAGCTCCCAGGTGCCGTATCCGTTCCTGCCCCGGCATCTGACGCTGATCTCGTCGCTCACCATCGGCATCCCGGCCTTCTTCCTGGCCCTCGCCCCCAACAAGGAGCGGGCGCAACCGCACTTCGTCCGGCGCGTGATGCGGTACGCCGTCCCGGCCGGCCTCATCGCGGGGACCGCGACGTTCACCTCGTACCTGATGGCCCGGCACCACTACACGGGCCCGGGGGCGCTGGCCGCCGAGACGAGCGCGGCGACGCTGACGCTGTTCCTGATCGCGATGTCGGTGCTGGCGATCGTGGCCCGCCCCTACACGTGGTGGCGGATCGGGCTGGTCGCCACCATGGCGTCCGCCTTCCTGGTCGTGATCGTCACACCGATGCTGCAGCACTTCTTCGCGCTGCGGCTGGTGGGGACGGTGATGCCGTGGACGGCGGTGGGCATCGCGGCGGCCGCGGCGGTCCTGATGGAGCTGAGCTGGCGGTGGGTCGGCCGGCGCTTCCCGGCCTGAGCGGACGCGCCCCTGTGGGGCGGTGGGCGCCGTGGGCCCGGTGGGCGCGGTGACTCGGCGGGGCGGCCGGGCCGGGCCGGGTCAGGTCGGCTCAGATCAGGTCAGGTCGGGTCAGGTCGAGTTCGCCGACGATCTGGTGGCCGCTCATCTCGCCCGTCCGCCGGAAGCCGAGCTTCTGGTAGAACGCCTCGGGGCTGCCCTCGCCGGGTGTCCAGGTGACCGTCGCCCGGCTCCCGCCCCGCCTGCGGATCTCCTCGCACACGGACTCCACCGCGAAACGGCCGTATCCGCGCCCCTGTTCGGCGGCGTCGACAGCCAGCCGCCACAGTCCCGAGCGGGGCCGGTCGCCGGGGTCCTCCGGGTGGAGGCGGACGTCGAAGAAGGCCATCACGAACCCCACCAGCCGGTCGCCGTCACAGACCAGCCGGGGCCAGGCGATGTCGGGTTGTGCGTAGGCCTCGGCCAGTGAGCGGGCGACCGGGGCGACGAAACGCTCCTGGTCCGGGCGGACCGCCAGGCGGCAGGCGGCCAGAACGTTGTCGGCCGTGACCTTCTCCAGGCGGAGGCGAGACGCAGTCATGCCGCGCACCGTACCGGTGCCGCCCGGGCGGCCGTCCACCCCATACCGGCGTCCGGCGCGGACTGGACACCGGGCCCGGCTCGGGCAGCGGGCACGGCTCGGGCAGCGGGCATCGGGCACGGCTCGGGCGCCGTGTCCCGGGCACGGACTGGCGTACCGCCGCTGGTCCTCCGCCGAGCCCGGTCACCTCGGTCACCCGGCCGCCCCGGTCACCCCGCCGCCGGAGGGCCCGAACTCCGCGCACCGTCCGAACTCCGCCGCCCGGCCGTGCTCCCGGAACCGGCACCGGAACCGGAACCGGCTCAGTCGAACCAGCGGTCCCGGGCCAGTTCCTCCGTGCGGGACAGGTCCTCCAGCAGGGCCGCGACCTCGAAGCGGCGGGGCCACTGGCCCGCCGCCCAGGCCAGGCCCGCGGCCACGCCCTCCACGGTCGCCGCGTGCACCACGCCGTCGGGGGTGCGGCGCCAGTCCACCTCCACCAGCCCCGCCGTGTCCTTCCCGCCCGCGCCGCCCGTGCCGTCCACTCCGGCGCGGACGAACAGTTCCTCGTACTCGGTGTACGCCTCGGGGGTGCCCGGGCCCAGCAGGACGCGGACCGCCTCCGGGACCTCGCGGACCTCGCCCGCGTCCGGGTCCGCGACCGGGGCCGGGTACGCCTCGCTCAGCCGCCGCACCTGGAGCAGCTCCGCCAGGTCCGCCGCCCGCGCCGGGCTCACCGGGACCAGCGGGCGGTCCTCGGCCAGGGGCAGCAGATCGGGGGCGTCGGCGATCAGGGCGTCGGCGGCGTCCACGACCCGTACGTCGCCCGCCGCGCCGACGACCACCCGGAGTTCGTCGGGCAGGGTCACCTGTTCGGGGTCGAGGGCGGCCAGGGCGTTGTAGAGGCCGTGCAGCTGGCGGGCCCGGACGGGGCGTTCGGGGTCGGCCAGCCGGTTCAGCAGTTCGGCGGCGCCGCCGGGCTCGTCCAGGAGCGCGGCCACGGAGGTGCGGACGCCCAGGGCGCGCAGCACCTGCTCGTCCTCGAAGCCGGTCGCGTCGGCGGCCTCGTAGAGCCCGGCCAGCAGCGGGTCGCCGCCCGCCGCGCGCAGTCCGGCCGGGCGGCGACCGTCGAGCACCGGGTGCCCGCGCAGCCACCAGGCGGTGTACGGGCGGACGGTCTCGGTGGTGCCGTCCGGGAGCAGGACGCGCACGGGCTGGGTCAGCGCGTCGCGCAGCGGCGGCCGGGCGAGCAGGGCGAGGGCCCGGGGCCAGGCGTCGTCGTCGACGAGGTCCAGGTCGCGCACGGCCGTGATCTCGGTGGCGACGGGCGGCACGGGGCTGTCGGGGAGCTGGTCGAGGACGTCCTCGCACCAGACGTCGACGGAGTCGAGGAGCCCGGCGTCGTCGGGCTCGGCGTAGTCGCTGTCGCGCGGTTCGAACTCGTCCGGGTCGAGGACCACGTCGGTGGTGCGGACGAGGGCGAAGGTCGACTGCACGCCGACGGCCGCCAGGGTCTCGGGGCCCCAGCGTCCGGCGAGGCCGGCGTCGCAGGCGGCGAGTTCGCCTTCGCGGATGACCTGCTCGAAGTCGCTTCCGGGGAAGACCAGTTCACCGGCCGGGGCGAGCTCGCCCTCCTCGTCGGGGAGGGCGAGGGCGCCGAGCCAGGGCTCGTCGTCGGGAGCGAGCCCCGCCTCGCTGACGAGACCGAGCACGGCCTCCGCCAGTTCCTCGGCGTCGAGGGTGTCCTCGTCCCAGACGTCCTCGCTGTCGAGGGAGGCGGCGACGGCCGCCCGCACCTGCGGGGTCGTCAGGACGGCCCGGGGGGAGGCGGGGAGGGCGCCCAGCTTCTCCAGCAGCGGGTGGGCGGCGTCGGGGTGGGCGACCTTGAGGCCGAGGCGGGCGAGGGTGGCGGCGCTGGGGGCCGCGGCCCGGTCCCGCTCCTCCCCGGCGGCACCGTCCGCACCGGCGCCGTCCGCGCCGTCCGGGCCGCCCGGGCCCGCTCGGCCGGCGCCGTGCTCCTCGCCCGGCAGCGGCAGCAGGACCTGGCGCGGGCCGATGGTGGTCCGGCCGTCGGCGAGCGGAACGGGAAGGCCGCTGAGCCGCTCCGGGTCGGTGCCGGCCAGGCTGTCGTAGAGGCGCCGCCACCAGGACGGGGAGCGCTCGACGCCCGCGAGCCGGTCGACGGCCTCGCCGAGCGGCACCCGCACCACGCCCAGGCTGCGCAGCTCGGGGCGGCGCTCCAGGCCGGCGGGGAGCAGGCCGGGGAACAGTTCGGCGAGTACCTGCACGGTCTCGGCCCCGGCGCCCTCGACGATCTCCGCGTCGACGGGACGGAGCCGCACGGGACGCGGGCCCCCGGCCGCTTCGGCGCCGGTGCCGGTCGCGGAAGTGCCGGTCGCGGAAGTGCCGGTCGCGGAAGTGCCCGCTCCGCCGCCCGCTCCCCCCGCCGCTCCGGCGGCCGTGCGCGCTCCCGTGCCCGCACCGCCGCCACCGAAGCCCGGGAACGTCTCCAACTCCCCGTCCGCGCCCGGCTCTTCCGCCCCCTCGGCCGCCGTACCCGCGCCCGCCAGGAACGGCACCCGCGGCAGCAGCCGCAGCACCTCGGCGCGCAGCCGCCCGTCCAGCCTGCCCTTGCCGAGCGGGCCGGGCACCAGGTCGATCGTCCCGGTGGAGAGCGGCTGCCAGGCGCGGAGCAGCTCCGCGTACGTCTCGGCGGCGCGGGCCGTCAGGAAGTCGGTGAGCGGGCCGGGGGCGGTGTGCCGGCGGGTGGGCTCCAGCGGGAACGAACCGACGAGCAGCGCGGGCAGGCCGAGCGGTTCCTCGGTCGGGGTCGGCGCGTGCACCACGGCGGCCGTGGCGGGCCGGGCCGGGGCGCCCTCGGCGTCGACGGGGACGGCCCAGGTGACCGACCAGAAGGGGCGCAGCCGCTCCTCCACCGGGCGGTCGGCGAGCAGTGCGGACTCCAGCCGCCCCCCGGAGGAGGCGGTGCGCCAGCGGGTGGTGCCGCGCGCGCTGTCCTCGACGACGGTGTACGGGCCGTCCTGGCGGCGCGTCAGGGTCCGCGCGTCCTCCCCGGGGATCTCGATGACGATCTCGTCGAGGCCGGGGAGCGTCAGCAGCAGCGCGTCGTCGACTCCGGCGAGAAGGCGCTCCGCCAGGTCCTCGGCCGCGCCGTCGCGCAGGGGCAGCACGACGGCCGTGTCGTAGCCGACGGGCGCGGAGCCCTCGGCGGGCAGCGGCAGGCGCAGCAGCGGGACGTGGCCGTCGCGCCGGCGCAGCTCGTCGGCCAGGCCGGGGCTGCCGCCTGCCGCCTCGGCCGCCAGGTCGCGTGCCTCGGCGAGGGACCACCGGACGCTTCCGCCGCGGCTGATCACGGCGGGCTCGTCGCTCACGGCCAGGACGGCGGCGAAGCCGACCCCGAAGCGGCCGACGGACGGGGTGCCCTCCCCCTCCCGCCACTCGTCGCGCTTGGCGGAGGCGCGCAGGGTGGCCAGCGACTCGACACCGGCGGCGTCGAGCGGGGCCCCGGTGTTGGCGGCGGCCAGGACGGCGGGGCTGTCGCCCTCGGCCGCGTGCACGGTGAGGCGGAGCCGGCCGGGGACACCGGTGCGGGCGGCCGCGTCGGCCGCGTTCTGGGCGAGTTCGACGACGAGCCGGTCGCGGTAGCCGCCGAGCGCCAGGTCCTCCTCCGCGTTGGCGTCCTCGCGGAACCGCGCGGGCGAGGCGGCCCAGGCGTCCAGCACACCGCGTCGCAGCCGCGCCGTTCCGTGCGGGTCGTGCCCGCCGGCCGCCGCTCGCACCATCGCCGTGCCGCTCACGTGTCGCTCCTTCTCCCGGGTGCCGTCGCGCGTCTGTGCTTCTGCCCATCGGCGCATGCGTGGGTCCTTGCATCCGTGCATCCGTGCATCCGTGCATCCGTGCAGTGGCTGCCAGCGCCGAACGTACCGCCTCCGGCCCGCCGGCGGCTCCGCAGCCCCCTGCGGCGGGCGGGGGCCGGCGGTGCGCCGGCCGGTCGGAGGAGGCCGGGGAGGCCGGGGAGGCGGCGGAACGGAGGGATGCCGGGCCGGGATCCCGGGGCTGTGGCCCGCACGGCCCCGGGTTCGACCGGTGGCCGGCCGGGCGCGAGAGGTCCGGACGGTTGTGGTCCGGCGTGGGTTCCGGCTTCCGGTCCGGGTCCGGGTCCGGGCGGCGGCCAGCCCGGCTCGGGCTGGGGCTCGGGCTCGGGCTCGGGCTCGGGCTGACGGTGGGGAGGACGGCCTTCGCCCGCAGCACGGCGCTCCCGCACCCGGAACGCCGGCAGCACTTCGGCAGCGGCGCCCGGCCACTCCGGACCGGCAGCGGGGCGCGACCGCGCCGGACACGGGCATGAAACGGGCCGGGCACGCACCGGGCCCGGGCACACCCCGGCCACGGATCCCGCCCCCGGCGGGCCCGCGCGTACCGGGCGCATCCCCGGCCACGCTCCGAGCGGGCTTCCGGCCGCCGCCCGGGCGGCCTGACGGTCGCGTCAGGAGCGGCCGCGGTCCTCCGCCGGTGCGGTGTCCTCCGCCTGAGTGGCGTCCTCCGCCGGGCCGTCGCCCGGCCGGCCGGGCCGCAGCGGCATCGGGTCCACCTTCGTCTCGTCGATCACGGGCGGCGCGGGACGCGGCGGCTTCGGCATGACGGCCGCCTCGGAGTGGCCCCCGCAGCCGTACGTCAGGGAGACGACATGGCCGTCCGCCGGGCTGAACTCGTTGGCGCACACACCGAACGCCTGCCGGAGCGAACCGGTCAGTGGCACCAGGAAGCCGCAGGTCATACAGGCGGCGGGGGCCGCCTGGGCCATGGCGGTGCCCGACCCGTACGACTCGTCCCAGCGGTCGGCGGCGGTGTGCAGCCCGTGGCGGGAGAGCACCCGGGCCCGGCCCATGCCGAGCTCCGTGGCGACGGCCGCCAGGGTGCCGGACGCGCGGGCCGGGGACGGCTGGGCGGCGGGCGGGCCCGCGGTGACGTCGGCGTCCTCGGCCGCGACGCGCTCCTCCATCTCCTCCGAGAGGGGGGAGTCGGGCGGCGGGAGGTCCTCGCCGGTGTAGCCGGGTTCCAGGCGGAGGTCGTCCGCCTCGGTGGGGAGCAGATCCCCGGGGCCCAGGTCGCCGGGGCGGAGCCGGTCGCTCCAGGGCACCCACTCGGGGGCCAGCAGGGCGTCGTCACCGGGAAGCAGGACCGTCTCGTCGAGGGTGACGTTCTTGGCGCGTGCGGCCCGGGCGACGGTGACCGCCCAGCGCCAGCCGCGGTACGCGGGCTCCAGGCAGGCGAAGAAGTGGGTCACGACCCGGTCGCCGTCCGCGACCGCCCCCAAGTGCTCGCCGACGGCCGCCTCACCCGCGGCCGCCACCGCCTCGGCGCGGGCCATGTCGACCGCCTCGGCGCACAGACGGTCCGGGGTACGGCTTCGCATCGTCGCAGCACTCACAATGAATCGATTCTCTCCTACGCCGTCTCACGGGTGCGCCGGCCGACCGTGCCGAAACGGCGGGCTGGGGGGAGGCGCGGGCGGAGCGGACCGTGGGGCCGCGTCGACGTCCGCACCCGACCGGACCCGGGCGCACCTCCTGCGAACCATTCTGCGGGATCGTGGACAGGCACGCGGCCGGGAACGACAGCCGGTGGCGCATTATGTGCACGCTACCCCCATGACCGGCACTCGGCCCACCCTGCCCTCCTCTTCCGCCCGGCTCGGGCCCGTCGCACCGGTTCCTCCGCCCCTGCCGGCGCGGGTCCGTCACACCTCCTCCCCCTCTTCCCTCCGCCCTCCGCCGTCCGGTGACAGAGCCGGGACGCGTCGAGCGAAAAGGCCATGCGGTGACGGAGTTGGGGCAGGATGGCGGAGTGGCAACCGACCGGCCGTGCGATGCGAACGGCCCGCTCCCCAGCCGAGCGGGCCGGAGGCCGGTATGTCCCGGCTGAGGGGTTTCGTGTCGGGACTCGGCCGCTTCGGCCGCGCGCTGCGCTTTCCGTTCGCGGCGAGTGGCCGGCACATCCGGCGCGCGACGCACGCGCAGGGCGCGGGTGAGTCCGGTCTCGGCAAGCTGATCGAGCTGCACGCCGTGAACTCGGCCGGCGACATGATGATCACCATCGCGCTCGCCTCCACGGTCTTCTTCTCCGTGCCGACGGACGAGGCCCGCGGCCGGGTGGCGCTCTATCTGGCGATCACGATGGCGCCGTTCACGCTGCTCGCCCCGGTCATCGGCCCGGTTCTGGACCGGCTGCCGCACGGGCGGCGCGCGGCGATGGCCGCCGCCATGCTGGTGCGGGCGCTGCTGGCCCTGGCCCTGTCGGGTGCGGTGGCGACGGGCGGCCTGGAGCTGTATCCGGCGGCGCTCGGGGTGCTCGTCGCCTCGAAGGCGTACGGGGTGGTGCGGTCGGCCGTCGTGCCGAGGCTGCTGCCGTCACAGATCGCCCTGGTGAAGGCCAACTCCCGGGTGACACTCGCCGGTCTGCTCGCCACGGGCGTGGCCGCGCCCATCGGGGCGGGGCTGCAGGTGCTCGGGCTCGCCTGGCCGCTCTACGGGGCGTTCGTGGTGTTCATCGCCGGCACCTTCCTGTCCTTCTCGCTGCCGCCCAAGGTGGACTCGGCGAAGGGCGAGACGGCGGCCCCGTTCTTCGAACACGGAAGCCCGCACGGCTGGGCGACCGGTGCCCCGGCCCGGGCGCTGACCGCGGGCCCGGGTGCGGGTTCGGGTGCGGTGCCGGGTTCGGGTTCGGTTCCGGGTTCGGTTCCGGGTTCGGGTTCGGGTGCGGACATGGCGGATACGGCGAAGGCGGAGACCGCGGGCCCGGCGGAGGCCGCGGGCGGACCGGGCGCACGGCCCGCGCGCGTCCACCCGGCGGGGCTGCACGCCCGGGCCGACGGCGGGTACGGCACGGAGACCGGCGGCGGGTACGGCATCGGCGAGGCGGGCGGCGGCGGCCCCGCGCGGGACGGGGACACGGCCGCGCTCCCCGTCTCCGGCGCCGCGCCCCACAGCGCACCGCCGGGGCCCCGCGGCGGCGGGCCGGACCCCGAGGCCGCGCCCGGCCCGGGCCCCGGCCCCGGTGATGCCCCGTCCGACGACTCCGGTGGCGCCCCGTCCGCCGGCTCCGGCGACCGGGCGAAGCGGCCCGGGCTGCGCTCCGTCGGCCCGTCCGTCCTGCACGGTCTGCAGGCCAACGCCGCGCTCCGCGCGCTCTCCGGCTTCCTGATCTTCTTCCTCGCGTTCCTGCTCCGCGAGGAGCCGCTGGACGGGCAGAGCGCCGCCGTCTCCCTCGGCATCGTCGGCGTCGCCGCCGGGACCGGCAACGCCCTCGGTACCGCCATCGGCGCCTGGCTGAAGGACCGGGGGCCCGAGGCGATCATCGCCACGGTGCTGGCGCTCGCCCTCGCCGTGACGATCATGTCCGCCGTGCTGTTCAGCACCGTGGCCCTGGCCCTCGTCGCGGCGGTGGCCGGGCTGTCGCAGGCGCTGGCCAAGCTGTCGCTGGACGCGATGATCCAGCGGGACGTCCCCGAGCGGGGGCGGACGTCCGCCTTCGCCCGCTCGGAGACGCTGCTCCAGATGTCCTGGGTGGTGGGCGGCGCGATCGGCATCGCCCTGCCGCTCCACGGCGTCCTCGGCATGGCGGTGGCGGCGGCGCTGGTGGCCACCGGCGCCGCCGCCACCGTACGGGGGCTGCTGGCGGCCACGCGGCGTGGCACGCCGCACCCCCGCGTGGCGTGAGCAGGGCGGAACGATAGCCTTCGGGCATGACCGTTGCCACGCGGCCGAGCCGCAATCCGATGCCGTCACGGGGACGCGGGCGTCGTGCCGCCGGCGCCCTCGCAGCCGTGTCCCTCGGGCTCGCCGCCCTGGTCGCCTGTGAGAAGCCGACGCCGATGGCGACGGTCACCGCGGGCTCGGACTCGGTGTCCAGTGAGGCCTCCTGCTACAACGACGGCAAGAAGCTCGCCCAGAAGGAGCTCAACGACTGCCTGGGCCGGGGCGGCGAGGAGCTGACCGTCAGCGACGCCGAGCGCGTCCGCATCGGTGTCGACCCGGAGATCGCCGAGTCCGGCTGGGCCATGGTCGTCAACGGCCAGGGCGTCATGCCCGAGGCGTCCGAGGACACGTACCGCTCCTTCGACCACGACGAGATCTTCGCGCCCCGCCAGGGCCAGTCGGGCGGCGCCGAGGTGCCGAAGACGGCGAAGGTCACGATCGTCGAGGTCGACAAGAAGGGCGAGGCCAGGGGCACTTGGTCGTTCACCCTGAAACGGGAGTCCTGACGGACCGCCGCTCATCCCCCCGCCCGGTGCCCGGTGCGGCGGCCCGCCGCCCCTGCGGAACTGACCGCTGATGCGCGTACTCGTCGTGACGGCCGTACCGGCCGAGGCCGATGCGGTGCTGGCGGGACTGGGCCGAGGGCACGGCGCGGGAACCCCCGTCCGCGAACTGCCGCTCCCCGGGTACCTCCTGCGCCGCCACGAGGGCGGCCCGGCGCCCGCGGACGGAGCGCCCCACGCGGTCGATGTCCTGTCCGCCGGGGTCGGGCCCGCGGCCGCGGCGGCCGGGACGGCCTCGGCGCTCACCGCCGCCGCGCTCAGCGGGCAGCCGTACGGCCTCGTCGTGTCGGCCGGGATCGGCGGCGGTTTCCCCGGTACCGCCCCGCCCGGCTCCATCGTGGTGGCGGACGCGATCGTCGCCGCGGATCTGGGGGCGCGGACCCCGGACGGCTTCCTGCCCGTCGACCGGCTCGGCTTCGGCCGGTCCGTCCATCCGCCACCGCCGGACACCGCCCGCCGGACCGCCGAAACCCTGGCCGGGGCAGGGCTGACCGTGGCGCTGGCCCCCGTCCTCACCGTCTCCACCGTGACCGGCGACGAGGCCCGCGCCGCCGAGCTGGCGGCCCGTCACCCCGGGGCCGGGGCGGAGGCCATGGAGGGCTTCGGAGTGGCCGAGGCGGCGGCCGTCCACGGTCTGCCGGTGCTGGAGATCCGGACGGTCTCCAACCCCGTCGGCCCGCGCGACCGCGCCGCCTGGCGCATCCCCGAGGCCCTGGCCGCTCTCACGGACACCTTCGCCGTCCTGACGCGCCCGGGGGCGGCGACGGCTTTCCGGGCCGGGCCCTCCCCGGGCGAGGGCGACGGCGACGCCGGCCTCCGGGGCCCATCCGGGAACGCGCCCGCGGCAGGCACGGCGGAGACAGCGGACACGGCTGACACGGCGGATCGATCAGCCGCGGCAGGGAAGGAGCAGCCCATGAACGGCACCGAGCCCACGGCCCGGACATCGCGGGACGCGCGTACGGACAGCGCGGCGGAGGCGGCGGAGACGGCCCCCGGGGCCCGCCCGGCCACCGCCGCCGCAGCCCCCGCTGCCGCCACTTCCCCCGCTGCCGGCGCCTCCGGGCCCGGGGCGGCGGGCGGGCGGCCGCTGCGGATCGCCTACTCGCCGTGCCCGAACGACACCTTCGTCTTCCACGCGTGGTCGCACGGGCTGGTGCCCGGCGCCCCGGCCGTGGACGTGACCTTCGCGGACATCGACATCACCAACGGCCTCGCCGAACGCGCCGCGGCCGGAAGCCGGGAAGCCGCGCGGCGGGAGAGCGCGGACACGGGCACCGACACCGACACCGGCTCAAGCTCCGGCACCGGCACCAGCACCAGCACCAGCACCGGCACTGTCTCCGGCTCCGACCCGCGCCTCGGCCCCCTGCTCGACCACGACATCCTGAAGGTCTCCTACGCCGTCCTGCCGTGGATCCTCGACGCGTACACCCTGCTGCCCTGCGGCGGTGCGCTGGGACGGGGCTGCGGGCCGCTGGTGCTGACGGCCGCACCCGGCCGGGCCGACGGTCTGCGCGGCAAGCGGGTCGCGGTGCCGAGCGAGCGCTCGACGGCGTATCTGCTGTTCCGGCTCTGGGCGGCGGCCGAAGTGCCGGGCGGCGTCGGGGAGATCGTCGTGCTGCCGTTCCACGAGATCATGCCCGCCGTGCGGGACGGTGCCGTCGACGCGGGACTCGTCATCCACGAGGCCCGCTTCACCTACCGGGACTACGGCCTGCACTGCCTCGCCGACATGGGCGAGCACTGGGAGAACACCACCGGCCTGCCGATCCCGCTGGGCGCCATCGTCGCGAAGCGCTCGCTCGGCGACCGGCGGCTGCGCGAGCTGGCGGACGCCGTGCGCACCTCGGTGAGGATGGCCTGGGACGACCCGGAGGCGTCACGGCCGTATGTGCTGGAGCACGCCCAGGAGATGGACCCGGCCGTGGCCGACCAGCACATCGGCCTCTACGTCAACGAGTTCACCGCGGACCTCGGCGAGGCCGGTTACGCGGCGGTGCGCGGGCTGCTCACCCGCGCGGCGGCCGAAGGGCTGGTGCCGCCCCTCGGGCCGCACGCGCTGGCGTTCCCCGGTGTCTGAGACCGGAGGGCCGGCGCCCGCCGGCGGCTGAGCCCTCCCGCCGCCGGGCCCGGGCCCGGACCGCCGTCTCAGACGTCCAGTTGGTCGGCGACGGCGCGGAGCATGCCCGCGATCTTCTGGCCGTGCACCCGGTCCGGGTAGCGGCCGCGTTCGAGCTGGGCGCCGACGTTCTCCAGGAGGGTCGTCAAGTCCTGGACGATGGAGGCGAGTTCGTCGGGCCTGCGGCGCTGCGCCGCGGCGACGGAGGGCGCCGGGTCGAGGATGGTCACCGAGAGCGCCTGGTCTCCCCGGTTGCCCGCGACCACGCCGAACTCGACCCGCTGCCCGGGTTTCAGCGCGTCGACTCCGGCCGGGAGCACCGAGGAGTGCACGAAGACGTCGCCGCCGTCGTCGCGGGAGAGAAAGCCGAAGCCCTTCTCACTGTTGAACCACTTGACCTTGCCGGTAGGCACGTCTGTCCTCGTCCTCGTACTCGTCGGGGATGGCAAACACACAAACAGCAGCTCAAAGAGCGGTGGAGCGGCCTTGCGGCCCTTCGGGTCTCAGGCTAATGGTCCCGCGCCCGGTGACAAGAAGTCGCCGGGTGGTTCCTCAGCGTTCAGGGAGAACGGAGAGCGGGGCGGAGGCCCCCGGTCCCGGGCCGCCGCTCCCGATCTACCCTTGTGGGGTGAGCAGTGAAACCCCAGCGGACGGCGCCGGTCCCGGCGACCGGCTCGTACGTGTCGGCGGCGTCATCTTCCTGATCGGCGCCGTGGCCACCGTGGTGACGGTGGCGCCCCTCTTCCTCGGCAGGCCGCCGTTCCCGACGGCCGCCTATCTGATCTCGATGCTGATGGGTCTCGGCTTCGCCGTGGCCGGGGCCGGAGTGCTGCGCACCATCGCGGCACAGCGGCGTCAGGCCAGGGGCGCGGGGGACGTCTGAGGGGTCTGCGGCACCCGGGACTCCCGAGGGCCCCGTGGCTCCCCGGGCTCCTGGGGCCCACCGGGCTCCCCGGACCCGCCGGACACCCGCGCCAGCCGGGAGGCGAGCCAGCCGGGGAACGCCGTCAGGTCGTCCAGGACCACGTCGGCGCCGGCGGAGCGCAGTTCCTCCGCGTCACACGGCCCGGTCGGCACTGCTATCGACAGCGCACCGGCCGTACGCGCGCCCCGTACATCACCGGTGTGATCTCCGACGTAGTAGGCGGCGCCGTGCGTGCGCAGCGCCTCCGCCTTGGCCTCCGCCCAGAGCGAGCCGACGACGGCGTCGGGCTCGATGCCGAGGTGTTCGAGGTGGAGTACGGCGTTGGGCTCGTACTTGGCGGTGACGACCACGGCCCGGCCCCCCGCGTCCCGTACGGCCTCGACGGCTTCGCGGGCGCCGGGCATGGGGAGGGCCGGGCCGATGGCGTACCGGGGGTAGATGTCCCGGTAGAGGTCGGCGACGGCGTCGACGCGGTCGGCCGGGAACCAGTGCGCGAGCTCGTGTTCGAGCGGCGGCCCGAGCCGCGTGACGACGAGCTCGGTGTCGATGGACGTCCCGGTGAGGTCGGCGAGCACATCGAAGGCGGCCTTGATCCCGGGCCGGGAGTCGATCAGCGTCATGTCGAGGTCGAAGCCGACCGTCGGGGGCTGGGGATGCGATGCCATACGGCCATTGTGCCCGGGGCGCGCGAGGGGCCTCCGGGCCGCCCGGCCGGGAGCCCGGCCCCGACGGGCCGAGCCCGGCGGCCGGCCCCCGCTCACCCCTCAGCCGCGCGGCCGCCGCCGCGCGCGCCAGACCAGGAACACGGCCGAGGCGACGGCCGCCGCGCGCAGGGCGACCGGCCAGGTCTCGGTGAGCGCGGTGCTCATCCCGCCGTCCCGGATCGGCTCGCCCCAGCGTCCGTCCATCCGGCCCCACAGCCACACCAGCGCTCCCCCGGCGACCAGCCCCGGCAGGGCCAGCACGGCCCACTTGGCCTCCGTACGGCTGAGGCGGGGGCCGGCGTACGCGATGAGCCAGCCCGCGGCCAGGGCGAGCAGCGAACCGAACACCGCCCCGCCGACCAGCAGCGCCGCGGCGAGCAGCAGCAGTGGGCTGGGGGTGCCGGCGCGCCCGGGCGCACCGCCCCCGGAGCGGCGGAACAGGCCACGGCGGACGGGGAGTTCCTCCGTCCCGTCCGTGTCCGCACCGGCCGCCTCCGCGCCGCCGGCCGCCCCGGCCGCCGCCGACGGGGCGGTCTCGAACGGCTTCTGCGGCGGCGGTTTCAGTATCTCGGGGATCTCGATGCCGCCGGTGAAGCCCGGTACGGAGTCGCCGGCGCCGAAGTGCCCGGCGGCGAACCCGGACCCGCCGGGCCGCGCGGTGCCGAACGGGCCCGGTTCGACGCGCCACCACTCCGTGCCGTCGGCGCCGCGCAGTTCGTCCTCGCCCGCCAGGTGCGGCGGCATGGGACCGGTCAGCGGGATGACGGGGACCACGGGCGGTTCCGCGGGGTGGTACCCCGCACCGTCGCGGGGCGCCGGGACCTCGGTGCCGCCGATGAGACCCGCACGCCGGGCGAGGGCGCCCAGCCGCCCCAGGGTGGAGCGGCCGTCCGGGTGTCCCCCGGCGGCCGCCCCGGTCCCGGCGGCGCGGCTTCCGCCGCCTCCCGCCCCCGCCCCCGTTCCCGTTCCGCCTCCGGGGCCGGTTCCGTCCCCGGCCGCCGGTCCGGCGCCGCGCCCGGGTCTCCGTCCGCCGCCCCTTCCGCCGGCCTTGCCGGCCCGGCCGGGCTTCCGCCCCGCGCCGGGCCCGTCCTCCCGGCCGGCCTCCGTCACCGGCCGGTGCACCGGCCGTTCCGGCGCGTCTCCCCCGCGCCCCGCGCTCCCTCCGCCGGTCTCGCCGGGGGCCCGGCCGCCCGCCTCGCGGACCACGTCCTCCGGGGACCCGAGGCGGCCCAGGATGCGTTTCACCGCGCCCGGGCTGTCGGCGGCCTTGGTGCGCTGTTGTTCGATCTCCTGGCGCAACTGTGACACCAGGCGCATCCGGTCCCCGGACGACAGCTGCCGTTGCTGGGCCAGATCCCCGACCCGGCTCAGATAGTCCAGAACGAGCTGATCGCTTTCGATCCCCACGAAATCCCCTGCGGGTGTGCACTGTTGGTGACCGCCTCACCCGACGGTACCCGCTTCCGCCGCGCCGGAAGCGGGCACGCGCCGCAGCTCCGGCGGTGTGCCGCCCGCCGCCGCCACCGGCGGCGCGCCGCGGCTCGCGCCGGAGTGCGCCCCGCCCGTCCGGGGGTGCGCGCGGGGCCCGACCCCCGGCGCGAACGCTACTGTGAGTCGGATGACGACCGAGCGGAACGGGGAGGCGCGCGTGCCCGCAGAGACCGGCCCGGCCGGACGAGCCGGCGCCGCCGGCGGCAGCACCGGCACCGGTGCGGGCGCCGGCGCCGGGCCGCGCACGCTCGCCGAGGAGCTGCGCAGCCGCGGTGACGGCGAACTCGCCGAGCTGCTGCGGGCCCGCCCCGACCTGCTCTCCCCGGTGCCCGGCGACCTCACCCAGCTCGCCACCCGCGCCGTGAACCGCGCCTCCGTCGCCCGGGCCCTGGAACAGCTCGACCGGTTCGCCGTGCAGACCGCCGAGGCCCTCGCGGTCGCCCCGGACCCCTGTGCGTACGACACCCTGCTGACCCTGATGGCAGGGGAGGACCGCGAGGAGACCGTCACGGCCGAACTGCCGCGCGCCGTGACCACGCTGCGCACCCGGGCGCTGCTGTGGGGCGGCAGCGGCCGGCTCCACCTCGTCCGCACCGCCCGTGAACTCCTCGCCCCCGCCACGACCGGCCCGGCCGCGCCCTCCACCGGGCTGGGCCCGACCGTCTCCGAGGCCACGGCCGGGATGTCACCCGGCCGGCTCCAGCAGATCCTCGCCACCGCCGGACTGCCCACCACCCACGACTCGGTGACCGCCGTCGAAGCGCTGACCGCGCTCTTCACCGACCGGGAACGGATGGCCGGCCTGCTCGGGGAGGCACCCCCGGAGGCCCTGCGGGTGCTGGACCGGCTGGTGTGGGGTCCGCCCTACGGCCAGGTGCCGGCCGATCCGGGGCCCGCCGTGCGCTGGCTCGTCGCCCGCGGGCTGCTGCTGCCGACCGCGCCCGGCACGGTCGTCCTGCCCCGCGAGGTGGCGCTGCACCTGCGCGGCGGGCGGGCGCACCGGTTCCCGGAGCCGCTGCCGCCGCCCGTGGAGACCGCGGCCCAGTACAGTCCGCGCTCGGTGGACTCGGCGGGCGCCGGACAGGCGTTCACGGCCATCGGGACGGTCGACGACCTGCTGCACACGTGGGAGACGGCCGGACCGGCCGTGCTGCGCGCGGGCGGCGTGAGCATCCGCGATCTGAAGCGGACGGCCGCGGCGCTCGACACGGACGAGGCCACGGCCGTCTTCTGGATCGAACTGGCCTACGCCGCCGGGCTGCTGGCCTCCGACGGCACGACCGACGAACGCTTCGTACCGACCCCGGAGTACGACGACTGGCGGACCCGGCCCGCCCAGGAGCGCTGGGCCGCCCTGGTCGCGGCCTGGCTGCCGGCCACCCGCACCGCCGGGGTCGTCGGGGGCCACGACGCCAAGGGGCGCGCCCTGACGGTGCTCGGCCCCGGACTGGACCGCTCCCAGGCACCCGAGATGCGCCACCGCACACTGGAACTGCTCGCCACCCTGCCGCCGGGCGCCGCGCCCCGTCCGGAGAGCGTGCTGGCCCGGCTCCGCTGGGAGCGCGGTGTCGCCTCCGAAGCGCGCGGCGGCGCGGGAGCGGGGACGGTCACGGGCGGATTCGCCCCGGGGACGGGAACGGGCACGGGGGCGGGCGCCGGCGCGGGATACGGCGGCGGAACGGGCCCGGGGTACGGGGACGGCTCCCGCGACCGGGCCGGCCACGGGGCGCCGTCCGGCCGTACCGCCCCCGCCGGAGCCCGCAGGGGCGGCGCACCGGACGGCTGGCGCACGGCGGGTACGGCGCCCGTGTCGGCGCGCGGGCTGTCCTCCGCCGAGGAGCTGCGGACACGGCTCACCGAGTGGACCCTGCGCGAGGCCGAACTCCTCGGCGTGACGGGCCGCGGCGCCCTCTCCGCGCACGGCCGGGTCCTGCTCGGCCTGCCCGCCGCCACGGACGGCACAGACGGCACAGACGGCGGGGGCGGCACGGACACGGGCGGCGGGGACGGCCCGGGCCCCGGCACCGCGGCTTCCGGCACCGCGGCTTCCGGTGCCGCCGCTTCCGGTGCCGCCGCTTCCGGTGCCGCACCCGGCTCCCCGGCCGCGTCCGCCGGTCCGCGTCCCGCCGGGGCCTTCGCCCCGCGGTCCGCCACCGCGATCGCCGCTTCCGCCGCCCGCGCCGCCGAGGTGCTGGCACCGCTGCTGCCCGAGCCGCTGGACCACGTCCTCCTGCAGGCCGATCTGACCGCCGTGGCGCCGGGGCCACTGGAGCGCCCGCTCGCGGAGGCCCTCGACGTGCTCGCCGAGATCGAGTCCAAGGGCGGCGCGACGGTCTACCGCTTCACCCCGGACTCCGTGCGCCGCGCGCTGGACTCCGGGCGGATCGCCGAAGACCTGCACGCCTTCCTCGCGGAGCACTCGCGCACCCCCGTGCCGCAGCCGCTGAGCTATCTCATCGACGACGTGGCCCGTCGCCACGGTCATCTGCGGGTCGGCGCCGCGTCCTCGTACGTCCGCTGCGAGGACGACGGGCTGCTCGCCGAGATCCTGGCCGACAAGCGCTCCGAGGGGCTGCGGCTGCGCCGGCTGGCGCCGACCGTGCTGGCCGCGGAGCTGGACCCGGCCACACTGCTCACCAAGCTGCGCGAGATGGGGTACGCGCCGGCCGCCGAGTCGGCCGAGGGCGATGTGCTGATCACCCGCCCCGGGGTGCACCGCACGCCGCCGCGGACCCCGCCCGCGCCGGTCGCGGAGGGCCTGCCGGTGCCGGACGACACCCTGCTCACCGCGACCGTACGGGCCGTACGGGCCGGGGACCGCGCGGCGTCCGGCGGACCGGGCCCGGCCGGCGGCGCGGGCGCCCCGCCCCGGGCCCCGGGCGGGCTGCCGCGGAGCACACCCGGCGACACCCTGGCCGCGCTCCAGGCCGCGGCGCTCACCGGCAGCCCGGTGTGGATCGGCTGCATCACCGCGGAGGGCGCGGCCGACCGGCGGCTCATCGCCCTGGTCCGCGTGGAGAGCGGCGTCGTCACGGCCTACGACCACACCGCCGAGGAGGTCCGCACGTACCCGCTGCACCGGATCACGGGCGTCGCCGAGCCCTCCGGCGGCGAGATCTGAGCACCGGCGGGGTCGGCCGCGGGCGGGGCGGCCCGCACCGTGACGGAATACCCGGCCGCCCACGGGGGTTCCCCCTCCGACGGGGCCGGGCCCGACCGGCTCACGGCCCCGCGCCCGGAACCCCCAGGGACGTGGCCGCCCGTACGGCGTTCGCACCCGGTGTGGCGGCGCCCGGCAGGCGCCCGGACAGTCGCTCGGCACGGCCCGGACGGGCGTTCGCACAGGTGCCGGGCCGGGCGCCCGGCAGGCGGCCGGCCCGGCAGGCGGCGAGGCGTCCGGTCACGCCGGCCGGCAGGAACCGTCCCGTCCGGCCGGCGCGATGGGCGACCATGGAGAGCGGCGCGCGTCCCCGGCGCACCGGCCGGTCCTCCTTCTCCGGCACGCCCGGGGGGCACGGCCGAGCGGCGGCAGAGTTGCCGTCCGTGCCGTCCGTCACGCCGACTGATGATTCGAACCGCGGAGGTACGCGTGTCCTGCCTGATCGTCCAGAGCGACAAAACGCTCCTGCTCGAAGTGGACCACGAGCAGGCGGACGCGTGCCGCCGCGCCATCGCGCCCTTCGCCGAGCTGGAACGCGCCCCCGAGCACATCCACACCTACCGGCTGACCCCGCTCGGCCTGTGGAACGCGCGCGCCGCCGGGCACGACGCCGAGCAGGTCGTCGACGCGCTGGTCGAGTACTCCCGTTACCCCGTGCCGCACGCCCTCCTGGTCGACGTCGCCGAGACGATGGCCCGCTACGGGCGGCTGCGGCTGCTGAAGCACCCGGTGCACGGGCTGGTCCTGGAGTCCTCCGACCGCCCCGTCCTGGAGGAGATCCTGCGGTCGAAGCGGATCCAGCCGCTGGTGGGTGCCCGGATCGACCCGGACACCGTGGCGGTGCATCCGTCCGAGCGCGGGCAGATCAAGCAGACGCTGCTCAAGCTGGGCTGGCCCGCCGAGGACCTCGCCGGATACGTCGACGGCGAGGCGCACCCGATGGAGCTGGAGGAGAACGGCTGGCAGCTCCGCCCGTACCAGCGGCAGGCCGTGGAGAACTTCTGGCACGGCGGCTCCGGTGTCGTCGTCCTGCCGTGCGGCGCGGGCAAGACGCTCGTCGGGGCGGGGGCGATGGCCACGGCCAAGTCGACGACGCTGATCCTCGTCACCAACACCGTCTCGGCCCGGCAGTGGAAGCACGAGTTGGTGAAGCGCACCTCGCTCACCGAGGACGAGATCGGCGAGTACAGCGGCACCCGCAAGGAGATCCGGCCGGTCACCATCGCCACGTACCAGGTGCTGACGACGCGCCGGAAGGGCGTCTACCCGCATCTGGAGCTGTTCGACTCGCGCGACTGGGGCCTGATCCTCTACGACGAGGTGCATCTGCTGCCCGCGCCGGTCTTCAAGTTCACCGCGGACCTCCAGGCGCGCCGCCGGCTCGGGCTGACGGCAACCCTGGTGCGCGAGGACGGCCGGGAGTCGGACGTCTTCTCGCTGATCGGCCCGAAGCGGTTCGACGCGCCGTGGAAGGAGATCGAGGCGCAGGGCTACATCGCGCCGGCGGACTGCGTGGAGGTGCGGGTCGATCTGACGGACGCGGAGCGGCTGGCGTACGCCACCGCCGAGCCGGAGGAGAAGTACCGTTACTGCGCCACGACGGTCACCAAGCAGCGGGTGATCGAGGAGCTGGTGCGCAAGCACGCGGGGCAGCAGACGCTGGTCATCGGCCAGTACATCGACCAGCTCGACGAACTCGGCGAGCATCTGGACGCCCCCGTCATCAAGGGCGAGACGAGCAACGCGCAGCGCGAGAAGCTGTTCGACGCCTTCCGGCAGGGCGAGCTGTCCGTCCTCGTCGTCTCCAAGGTCGCGAACTTCTCGATCGACCTGCCCGAGGCGACCGTCGCCATCCAGGTCTCCGGCACCTTCGGCTCCCGCCAGGAGGAGGCACAGCGGCTGGGCCGGGTGCTGCGGCCCAAGGCGGACGGCCACGAGGCGCGGTTCTACTCGGTCGTCGCCCGCGACACCATCGACCAGGACTTCGCGGCGCACCGCCAGCGCTTCCTGGCCGAGCAGGGCTACTCCTACCGCATCGTCGACGCGTCCGAGCTGGCGGCGGGCGACGAGGTCTGACGCGGCCCGGGCAGGCCCGGCGCCCGTGCGGTGCCGGGCGTGCCTGCGGTGCCGGCCGTCCCGGTGCCCGCGGGCTCCCCGGCGGCCCCGGGCGGCGGCCCCTGCGGGGTGCCGCGCAGCCGCCAGGCGGCGAACAGCAGCAGGCCGAGGCCCAGCACCGGATACGGGGAGCCGGCCGCCTGGAGCCACCAGGGCAGCCGCAGGTCGAGGACTCCGTCGTGCGGCACCAGCCAGTGGCTGCGGGCGGAGAAGAGGACCAGGGCGGCGACGGCGAGCACCGGCCGCGGCCGCGCCCCGGCCTCGACGGCGAGCAGCACGAGCAGCGGCACGCACCACACCCAGTGGTGCGACCAGCTGATGGGGGACACCAGCACCGCGGTCAGCGCCGTGCAGAGCACGCCCCACGCCTCGTGACCGTGCGCCCGCACCGCGTGCCGGGCGAGCAGCAGCCCGGCGACGGCCGTCACCAGAGCGGCCACCCGCCAGACGGTGCCGGGGTCGGTGGTGTGCAGCAGCCGCGCGAACAGGCCCTGAAGGGACTGGTTGTCGACGATCCACACCCTGCCGACGCGGCGGGTCTCGAGCATCCGCCGGGTCCAGAACTCGAGGCTGGCCCCGGGCAGGACGGCGACCCCGGCGAGCACCGTGCCCGCGAAGCCCGCGAAGGACCACAGCGCGGCACGCACCCGGCCGGTCAGCAGCAGGTAGACGGCGAAGATCGCGGGCGTGAGCTTGATCCCGGCCGCGACGCCGATGGCGAGGCCCTTGCCCCGGGCGCCGTCGGGCCGGGTCAGATCCCACAGCACCAGGCAGGCCAGGGCGAGGTTGATCTGCCCGAAGAGCATCGTCTGGAAGACGGGTTCGAGCCACAGCCCGAGCGCGGTCGCACCGATGACGAGGGCTCCGCGCGGCCAGGTGGCCAGCCGGGTCCCGGCGGCGGGGGCCGCCAGCCTCAGCGAGAGATGGACGAGCAGGGCCAGCAGCAGCACATTCGTCGCGGCGAAGGCGGCCTTCAGCGGCAGCAGGGGCAGCAGCGCGGTGGGGACGAACAGCATCGCCGCGAACGGCGGGTAGGTGGCGGGCAGGTTCCACTCGGTGACCCGGAACCCGTAGAGGTCGGTGCCGTCGAGGACGGCGCGGCCCTCGGCGCGGTAGACGAGAAGGTCGGCCATGGGCGTCGGCCGGAGCAGGCAGAGCGCCGCGAAAGCGGTGAGGGAGAGCAGGAGCAGCAGCAGCGCGGCGGCCGTCGGCCGGGTGAGGCGCCGTCTGCCGGAGCCGGTCGCAGCAGCAGCCACCTGTTCGTCCTCCGGTCCGCCGTCCCGTCAGTACCAAACGGCGGTAACCCTACTCGAACGGGTCAGCGGGCGGCAGCGCTGTTTCCGGCGTGTCCGTTCCTGTGTTCGGTTTCTTCTCCGGACGGGCCGCGCCTGCGGCCGGGGCCCTGCGGGGTTACCGGCCGGGCGACCGGTCCGGGCCGTGACCGGGCTCCCGGGCGGCAGCGCGGCCGGGCTCCCGGGCGGCAGCGCGGCCGGGCTCCCGGGCGGCAGCGCGGTCGTCCTTGGCGTCCCTGTCGTCCTCCTCGTCCTTGTCGCCGGTGTCGCCGAGGACGACGACGCTGAGCGCCGCCCCCGCGAAGACCCGGATCGCGTGCAGGGCGTCACCCAGGACATGCCGGCGGTGACCGGGCTCCGCGCCGGAGGCGCCGGCCCCGGGCGACGGCCGCCTGGGCGGCGGGATGGGCGGTGTCGTCATGGTGCTCATGTGCTCCATGATGCGATTCATCCGGTTGCCGCACATCGGTCCAGGGATGTAACCGTGCGGAGGCCCGGGTACTCCGCCGGACCGAGCCGCCCCGCCGGGCACCCACCCGGCGGATGACCTGGGAGGAGACCGTCCCGTAGGGGACGGGACGGCGGAGACCGCGGACGGCCCCGGGGCCCGGCGGGGGCGGGGCGGAACGAGGCGGGGACCGTACGGGAAAAGCGTTCGCCGGTCCGGCCGCCGCTGGCTACAATCGCCCGTCTGCCCGCCTCCCGCAGCGCGTCGCCGCAGCGTCCCGCCGGACCGGTTCCGCCGCGCCGGGAGAGCCGCCGCCCGGACGGAAACCGGCCGGTTCTCCACCTTCGTTCACCCGCAGCGCGCACCCGCAGCACCGCGCGCTGCACGCCATGGTCCGTCACACCCTGTGGCACGTCACGCCGTGTCACGTCACTCCGGAGGCTTCGCCGTGCCCGCGCATCCGTCCTCGGCCGATCTCGACGACCCCGCGGAACCCGGGAGCCCCCCGGCTCCGGCCGCCTCCGCGGGTCTCCCGGACACCGCGGCGCCCGGGGGACGCGGGACGCCCCGCGGAGCGGGAGAGCCGGAAGGTCCGGGAGACCCCGCCGGCCCGCTCCGCCGCGAACAGGCCCACCTCGCCGCCTCCCGGGCCGCGCTGCGCGCCATGCGCGCGGACGCCGAGGCCCTCGACATCACCGACGTCACCGCGAACTGGGTCAACGCCGCCGTCCTCCGGTCCCAGATCGACGGCCGGATCAAGGCCCTCGCCGACCACGCCGGCACCCCGCTCTTCTTCGGCCGGCTGGACTACCTCCACCCACCCGAGGGGGAGCGGACGGGGGACGCGGAAGACGCGGAAGGCGCGGGACAAGCCGGAGAGACGGCGGCGGCCGGCGGCGCGGCGCGCTACTACATCGGCCGCCGCCATGTGCACGACGCCGACGGGGATCCCATGGTCGTCGACTGGCGGGCCCCCGTCTCGCAGCCCTTCTACCGGGCCTCCCCCAAGGAGCCGATGGATGTCGCGCTCCGCCGCCGCTTCGGCTACACCGGCGGGGAACTGACCGCCTACGAGGACGAACGGCTCTCCGATCCCGCCGCCGCCGAGACCGTCAGCCGGCTGCTCCAGACGGAGATCGAACGGCCGCGCGTCGGCCCGATGCGCGACATCGTGGCGACGATCCAGCCCGAACAGGACGAGATCGTCCGCGCCGGTCTGGGCGGCACCCTCTGTGTGCAGGGCGCGCCCGGCACCGGCAAGACGGCCGTCGGCCTGCACCGGGTCGCGTATCTCCTCTACGCCCACCGGGAGCGGCTCTCCCGCGCCGGGACGCTCGTCATCGGCCCGAACCGCTCCTTCCTCCACTACATCGAGCAGGTGCTGCCGGCTCTCGGTGAGCTGGAGGTCGCGCAGGCCACCGTCGACGACCTGGTGGCACACGTCCCGGTCACCGGTACGGACACCCCCGAGGCGGCCCGGCTCAAGGGCGACGCCCGGATGGCGGAGGTGCTGCGCCGAGCCGTCCGCTCCGGGGTGCGGCCGCCCGGGGAGGGGCTGGTCGTCGTCCGCGGCTCCCGGCGCTGGCGGCTGCCCGCCGAGGAACTCCGGCGGATCGTGGACGAGTTGCTCGGCCGGGGCATCCGCTACGGCGCCGCCCGCGAGGCCCTGCCGCAGCGGATCGCGCATGCCGTGCTGGTGCGGATGGAGGCCGCGGGCGAGGCACCGGACGACCGGACGCAGAACGCGGTGGCCCGCGACCGGGCGGTGAAGGCGGCGGTCAAGGCGATCTGGCCGCCGGTCGATCCGGCGAAGCTGGTCCTGCGGCTGCTCTCCGACGCGGCGTTCCTCGCCGAGCAGGCCGAGGGCGTGCTGAGCGCCGGGGAGCAGGCGCTGCTGCTCCGGCCGAAGCCGCCGCGGAGCGTGCGGTCGGCGGCGTGGTCGGCGGCCGACGCCGTGCTGATCGACGAGGTGCGGGACCTCGTCGAACGCACCCCCTCCCTCGGCCATGTCGTCCTGGACGAGGCGCAGGACCTCTCCCCCATGCAGTACCGGGCGGTGGGCCGCCGCTGCACCACCGGCTCCGCGACGATCCTCGGCGACCTCGCCCAGGGCACCACCCCGTGGTCCACCGCCGCCTGGTCCGAGGCCCTGTCCCATCTCGGCAAGCCGGACGGGCGGATCGAGGAGCTGACGGAGGGCTTCCGGGTGCCGCGCGACGTCATCGCGTACGCCTCGCGGCTGCTGCCCGCCATCGCGCCCGGGCTGAAGGAGGCCACCTCGGTGCGGGAGGCGGCGGGCGCCCTGGAGATCCGCCGGGTGGACGCGGCCGGGGGCGGGGGCGGAAGTGGAGCCGGAGGCGGTGCCGGGAGAGGGGCCGGGGGCGCGGGCGAAGCCGGAGACGGGGACGGGGACGGTGACGGCTCCGGGGTTTCCGGCCCCCGGCCCGGCTTCGGCGCGGCCGTCGCGGAGGCGTGCCGCGAGGCGCTGGAGCACGAGGGCTCCGTGGGCCTGATCGCGGCCGACGCGCGCGTCCCGGCGCTGGCCGGGGCCCTGGCGGCGGCCGGGCTGCCGTATCTGTCCCCGGGCGAGGAGACGACGGCGGACGCCCGGCTCACGCTCGTCCCGGCCTCGCTCGCCAAGGGCCTGGAGTACGACTACGTGGTGCTGGACGAGCCGGCCGCGGTCGTCGCCGCCGAGCCCGACCGGCGCACCGGGCTGCGCCGGCTGTACGTGGCCCTCACCCGGGCGGTGTCGGGCCTGACGGTGCTCCACGCGGAGGATCTGCCGGTCGAGTTGGGATGACGGCGGGGCGCGCCCGGTGTGGGCCGGTCCGGCACCGCGGGTCGCGGCCGGGCGCGCATCCCCGGTCGCGGCCGGGCTCGCCCATACGCCCGGCGGCGCCGGTCGCCGTATCGCACAATGGGCCCATGCCCGTCCCTCTTCTCGACCGCTGGACCGGACTGCTTCGCCGCTGCCAGGAGGGCCCCGGCCCGTTCCCGGACCCGCGTCCGTACGGCGAGAACCTGCTCGCCCGCTGGGCCGAGCCGCAGCGGCATTACCACACCACCGGCCATCTGGCGGCCGTCCTCGACCGGATCGACGAGCTGGCCGGCCACTGCCCGGACCCGGACGCGGTGCGGCTGGCCGCCTGGTTCCACGACGCCGTCTACCGCCCGGACCGCTCGGAGAACGAGGAGCGCAGCGCCCGGCTAGCCGAACTCGCCCTGCCCGAGGCGGGTGTCTCCCCGGACCGTACGGCGGAGACGGCCCGGCTCGTCCGCCTCACCGTCACCCACGATCCGGCGCCCGGCGACACCAACGGCGAGGTGCTGTGCGACGCCGACCTGGCCGTCCTGGCGGGCCCGCCCGAGGAGTACGCGGCCTATGCGGCGGCCGTCCGCGAGGAGTACGCGTTCGTGCCGGACGAGGAGTTCCGCGAGGGGCGCGCCGAGGTGCTGCGGTCGCTGCTCGGGCTGGAGCGGCTGTTCCGCACCCCCGGCGGCGAGCGGTGGGAGCCGACCGCCCGGCACAACATGGCCACGGAGCTGAGCCTGCTCACGGGGTGACGGGGCGGGGTTGACGGGCTGGGGCGACGGACGGGACGGGGTGACGGCCGGGGCGGGGTGGGCCTTCCGTCCGATCGGGCGGCTCCTCTCCGGTTCCGGGCATCTCCCGCTCCTCGTGCCCCCGCGCCCTTGTGCCCCCATGCCCCTCGCCGTGTGCGTCCTGGACCTGCCGGTCTTCGCCCCGCGGACATCCGGGTTCGTGTTCACTCGGCGACGGCCGGCCGGGCCGTAACCGGGCCCGCCGGTCGGCCTCCCGGTCGGCGTCCCGCTCCCGTGCCGTCGGTCCCGGTTCCCCGGCCCCGGTCCGCGGCCGGAGGCCATAGGCGGGATGCCGTACGGAGCGGAGAGGCCCGGGGAAGCCCCTGCTCACGGGCCGGGGACAGCCCGCCGGGGAGACGTACGACACCCGCTGCCGGGGAATGGCATGACCGCGACCGTTGTTGCTCCGAGTCATGCCAACCGATCGCTCCCGCATGCCCCTCGCCGTGTACGTCCTGGGTCTGTCGGTCTTCGCCCTGGGAACGTCCGAGTTCATGCTCACGGGGCTGCTGCCGCCGATCGCGGAGGACATGGACGTCAGCATTCCGAGGGCCGGGCTGCTGATCTCGGCGTTCGCGTTCGGCATGGTCGTCGGCGCCCCGCTGCTCGCCATGGCGACGCTCCGGCTCCCGCGCCGCGCCACACTCATCGCCCTGATCACCGTCTTCGGTCTGGGGCAGGTCGCGGGGGCGCTGGCCCCCTCGTACGGATGGCTGTTCGCGTCCCGGGTCGTGAGCGCCCTCGCGTGTGCGGGCTTCTGGGCGCTGGGCGCGGCGGTGGCCGTCGCCACGGTCCCGGTGACGGTGCGGGCCCGAGCCATGGCCGTCATGCTCGGCGGGCTGAGCATCGCCAATGTCCTCGGCGTACCGGCCGGGGCGTTCCTCGGCGAACACTTCGGCTGGCGCTCGGCGTTCTGGGCGGTCGGCGCGGCCTCGGCGGTGGCCCTCGCCGGGATCGTCGCGCTGATCCCCCGCATCCCGCGCCCGGCCGAGCTGCCGAGGCTCCGCAAGGAGCTGCGTGTCTACCGCGACGGACAGGTGTGGCTGGCGGTCGTCACCACCGCGCTCGTCGGCGGCGGCGTCTTCTGCTTCTTCAGCTATCTGGCGCCGCTGCTCACGGATGTCGCCGGCCTCGAGGACGGCTGGGTGCCCACGGTGCTCATGCTGTTCGGCTTCGGTGCCCTGCTGGGGACGGCGCTGGGCGGCCGGTTCGCGGACGCCCACCTCTTCGGGGTGCTGCTCAGCGGCGCGGTGGCGTCGCTGGTGCTGCTGGTCGCCGTGGCGCTCACGGCGAGCGTTCCGTTCGCCGTGGTGACGCTCTCCTTCCTGCTGGGCATCTCGGCCTTCTACACGGCTCCCGCCCTCAACGCCCGGATGTTCGACGTGGCGGGGGCGGCGCCGACGCTGGCCGGTGCCACCGTCACGGCCGCCTTCAACCTCGGCAACACGGGCGGCCCCTGGCTCGGCGGAGCGGTCATCGACGCGGGCTTCGGCTTCACCTCGACGGCGTGGGCGGGGGCGGCACTGACGCTGCTGGCGATCCCGGCGATCGCCCTGTCGGCCCGTGCGCGACGCCGGGGGCCGAGCGCGGTGATCGCCGGCTCCAGCCGGACCCCGGAACAGGTACGGCCCACGGGCTGACCGGACGGCGTGGGCGGGCGGACCGGACGGACCGGACGGCGCGACCGGCCGGACGGCGTGGGCGGGCGGACCGGACGGACCGGACGGCGTGACCGGCCGGACGGCGTGACGACGTGACGGCCCAGGGGGCACGACCGCCCGACGGCCGGAGGAGGGCGACGGCCCGGGGCGTGTGAGAGGCCCCGGGCGGCACGGTGATCCGGAGGGCGGGACGCCGAACCTCAGGGCCCCGGGAAGGCTCTGGGGGCACGGGGCGGAACCGGGGCGGGGCGCCCCTTGGGACGGCGCAGCCCGGCGGCCGTGAGCCGCCGCACCAGCTCCTTCGAGCCGACCTCCACGGCCCCGAGCGCCACCGCCGCCGGGTAGCGCTCGCTCGGAACGTCGTAGTGGTCGCGGTCGAAGGCCCGGCGCGGTGAACCCAGCCGCTCGGCGAAGGCGTGCAGTTCCTCGTACGAGACGTCGCTCACCAGGTGCGACCACATCCGCCCGTGCCCCGGCCACACCGGCGGATCGATGTAGACGGTCACCCGGCCACCCGGGCCGCGCCCCGTGCCGCCGTCATCCCGCGTGCCGCCGTCATCCCCCGTGCCACCGGACGCGCCACACCTTGTGCCGCCGCCCGCGCCACGCCCTGTACCGCGGGCCGCTCCGCCGACCCTGCCGACACCGCCGCCCGAGCCACGTCCTGCGTCGCCGGCGGCTCCGCGCACCGAGCCCTCACCTGCGCCGCCGCGCTCCGTACCACCGGCCCGGCCGCCACCGCCACCACGCCCCGTATCGCCATGCGGTCCGCCGCCGCGCGCCCCGCCTGCTCCGTCGGCACCGGTCTCATCTCCCCAGCACCGTGCCGAGCTTGCCGACCGCGGCCACCGAGACCGCCGTCTTGGGGCAGACCCAGTGCGGGTCCGTGCCGAGCTCCGGCTCGACGTCGAGGGCGTGCGGGTCGCCGCTCTCCATACAGACGGGGCAGAGCGGCCACCGTCCGTACCGCTCCAGCAGCGCGTCCTGGACGTCCTGGGCCACCAGTCCGATGACGAACCCGGCGCCCTCCGGCCACTGTTCCACCCACCAGCGCCGGTGCGTCACCGAGTCCTCGACCAGGGAGACGACATCGGCGTCGGCGACCTCGGCGGATGCCAGGTCGGCGATCACCAGGGCCCGAGCGGCGTGCAGTGCGTGTTCGAGGTCCATGCCCACCATTCTCCCGCCTCCGGCCACGCACGCACCGCAACGGCCCACACCGCCCGGCCACACCACAGCCGCCGCTTCGGGGCCGCGCGCCCCACCCGCAGAACAGGTATGCAGCAATGGGCGGGTGGGAGGGCGGCAACCCGCGCGCAGCGCGGGAAAAGAACTCCGCACCGCCCCGGGGGCCCGCGCCGGAACGGCACCCGCACACCGCGCGCAGCGCGGGGAAAAAACTCCGCGGGCCACACCCCGGCGCACCCCGTGCCGGCGGGCACCCCCGCCCCCGCCCGGGGTTGACGGCCCGGAAGCACTGAAAATACCTTTCAGGAGTGAGCAACAGCGTGAAGGAAACTTTCAGCGCCCCGGAACCCCGCTCCGGGTCCACCCCACACCACCCCGGCCGCCGCCCGGCCCGCGCACCGGCAGCCACAGCGGCCGCAGCGGCCGCAGCGGCCACGGCGCTCCCGCCCGCCCCGGCGGCCCTCGCCGCGAAGGTCAGAATGCTCGGGCCGACGATGACCCGTTCCATGCAGCGGGTGGCGGAGGCCGTCGCCGGGGACCCGGCCGGCTGCGCCGCGCTCACCGTCACCGGCCTGGCCGAGCGCACCGGCACGAGCGAGGCCACGGTCGTCCGCACGGCCCGCACCCTCGGCTACCCCGGCTACCGCGATCTCCGGCTGGCCCTCGCGGGCCTCGCCGCTCAGCAGGAGTCCGGTGCCGCCCCGGCCGTGACGGCCGACATCGCGGTGGACGATCCGCTGCCGGACGTCATCGCCAAACTGGCCCGCGAGGAGCAGCAGTGCCTCGCCGACACCGCGGCCGGCCTCGACGCCACGCAGCTCGACGCGGCCGTCACCGCGCTGGCCGGCGCCCGCCGGATCGATGTCTACGGCATCGGGGCGTCCAACCTCGTCGCCCAGGACCTGGCCCAGAAGCTGCTGCGCATCGGCCTGTCGGCGCACGCGCACGCCGATCCGCACCTCGCCATGACGGGCGCGGTCCAGCTGCGCGCCGGGGACGCCGCCGTCGCCGTCAGCCACTCCGGCCGCACGGTCGACGTGATCGAACCGCTCCGCACCGCCTTCGACCGCGGCGCGACGACCGTCGCCGTCACCGGCCGCCCGGACGGCGAGATCACCCAGTACGCCGACCACGTACTGACGACCTCCCCGGCCCGGGAGAGCGAGCTGCGGCCGGCGGCGATGTCCAGCCGCACCAGCCAACTGCTGGTCGTGGACTGCCTGTTCATAGGGGTGGCGCAGCGGACCCATGACACCGCGGCGCCCGCCCTCGCCGCCTCGTACGAGGCCCTGGCCCACCGCCACAACCCCCGCGGCTGACCGGCGGCCCGGCCCGGGCTCACCGGACCCCCGCGGCACTCGCACAACCCTCACCGCACCCGCCGCGCCCATCCGGCCCGCCGCATCCGCCACGTCCGCCGTACCGGACCGCACACCGGCCCCGCACACCGGCCGCGCGCAACCGGCCGCACTCACCGCATCGTCCTCCCCGAGAGAGCGGCAGCCATGCCCCCCACCCCCGCACAGTCCTCCCCCGCACCCGAGCCCGTCCCCGCGCCCGACCGTCCCTCCGAAGACCTCCGCGCCCAGCTCGACACCCTCGCCACCGAGGCGTTCCGCGGCGAACTGGCCGGGATCGATCGGCTGTCCACGCGGGAGATCGCCGACATCATGAACCGCGAGGACGCCGGCGTTCCCGCCGCCGTGGCCGCGCAGCTGCCGCGGATCGCCGCGGCCGTCGACGCGATCGCCGCGCGGATGGCCCGGGGCGGCCGGCTGGTCTACGCGGGTGCGGGCACCGCCGGGCGTCTCGGTGTGCTGGACGCCAGTGAGTGCCCGCCGACGTTCAACACCCCGCCCGGTCAGGTCGTCGGGCTGATCGCGGGCGGCCCGTCCGCCGTGGTGCACTCCGTCGAGGGCGCCGAGGACGACGGGGGGCAGGCGGCCGCGGACCTCGACGCCCTCGCCCTCGTCCCGGAGGACACGGTGGTCGGCGTCTCCGCCTCCGGCCGCACCCCGTACGCCGTCGGCGCCGTCGAGCACGCCCGCTCCCGGGGCGCGCTGACCGTCGGGCTGTCCTGCAACCCGGGCTCGGCCCTGGCGGCGGCCGCCGAGCACGGCATCGAGGTGGTCACCGGCCCGGAGCTGCTGACCGGTTCGACCCGGCTCAAGGCCGGCACCGCGCAGAAGCTGGTCCTCAACATGCTGTCGACGATCACCATGATCCGGCTGGGCAAGACCTACGGGAATCTGATGGTCGACGTCCGGGCCTCGAACGAGAAGCTGCGCGCCCGTTCCCGGCGGATCGTGGCGCTCGCCACCGGCGCCGGGGAGGAGGAGATCGAGGCCGCGCTGGCCGCCACGGGCGGTGAGGTGAAGAACGCCGTTCTGGTGCTGCTCGGCGGCGTGGACGCCCCCACGGCGGCCCGTCTGCTGGACGGGGCGGACGGGCGTCTCCGCACCGCCCTGGAGGCGGCCGCGGAACGCTGAGCCGCCACCCGACAGCCCAACAGCCCGGCAACCCAGCAACCCGGCGGTCCGGCTCCGGCAGCCGGGCGGCCCGCGACGCGGGCCGGGGAACGCCGAAGGGCGGCACCCCGCGAGGAGTGCCGCCCTCCGGTACAGAGGATCGACGTGACCGGCCGGGGCCGATCAGAAGTCCATGTCACCGCCGGGCATACCACCCGGAGCGGCCGCGGCGGCCTTCTCCGGCTTGTCGGCGATGACGGCCTCGGTGGTGAGGAACAGCGCGGCGATCGACGCGGCGTTCTGCAGCGCGGAGCGCGTGACCTTCGCCGGGTCGATGACGCCCTCGGCCATCAGGTCGGTGTACTCGCCGGTCGCGGCGTTGAGGCCGTGACCCGGAGTCAGGTTCCGCACCTTCTCGACCACGACGCCGCCCTCGAGACCGGCGTTGACCGCGATCTGCTTGAGCGGGGCCTCCAGCGCGAGCTTGACGGCCTGCGCACCGGTGGCCTCGTCACCCGAGAGGTCCAGCTTCTCGAAGACGGAGACGGTCTGCAGCAGGGCCACGCCACCACCGGCGACGATGCCCTCCTCGACGGCGGCCTTGGCGTTGCGCACCGCGTCCTCGATGCGGTGCTTGCGCTCCTTCAGCTCGACCTCGGTGGCGGCACCGGCCTTGATGACGGCCACGCCGCCGGCCAGCTTCGCCAGGCGCTCCTGGAGCTTCTCGCGGTCGTAGTCCGAGTCGGAGTTCTCGATCTCGGCCCGGATCTGGTTGACGCGGCCCTGGACCTGCTCGCTGTCGCCGGCGCCGTCGACGATCGTCGTCTCGTCCTTGGTGATGACGATCTTGCGGGCGCGGCCCAGCAGCTCCAGACCGGCGTTCTCCAGCTTGAGGCCGACCTCCTCGGAGATGACGGTGCCACCGGTGAGGATGGCGATGTCGCCGAGCATGGCCTTGCGGCGGTCACCGAAGCCGGGCGCCTTGACCGCGACGGACTTGAAGGTGCCGCGGATCTTGTTGACGACCAGGGTCGAGAGCGCCTCGCCCTCGACGTCCTCGGCGATGATCAGCAGCGGCTTGCCGGACTGCATGACCTTCTCCAGCAGCGGGAGGAGGTCCTTGACCGCGCTGACCTTGGAGTTGACGATCAGGATGTACGGGTCGTCGAGCGACGCCTCCATCCGCTCCATGTCGGTGGCGAAGTAGGCGGAGATGTAGCCCTTGTCGAAGCGCATGCCCTCGGTGAGCTCGAGCTCCAGCCCGAAGGTCTGCGACTCCTCGACGGTGATGACGCCTTCCTTGCCGACCTTGTCCATGGCCTCGGCGATGAGCTCGCCGATCTGGGGGTCGCCGGCGGAGATGGAGGCCGTGGAGGCGATCTGCTCCTTGGTCTCGACGTCCTTCGCCTGCTCCAGCAGGGCGGCGGAGACGGCCTCGACGGCCTTCTCGATACCGCGCTTGAGAGCCATCGGGTTGGCGCCCGCGGCTACGTTGCGGAGGCCCTCGCGGACCAGCGCCTGGGCCAGGACGGTCGCGGTCGTCGTGCCGTCACCGGCGACGTCGTCGGTCTTCTTCGCGACTTCCTTGACCAGCTCGGCGCCGATCTTCTCGTACGGGTCCTCGAGCTCGATCTCCTTGGCGATGGAGACACCATCGTTGGTGATCGTGGGCGCGCCCCACTTCTTCTCGAGGACGACGTTCCGGCCCTTGGGGCCGAGAGTGACCTTGACGGCGTCGGCGAGCTGGTTCATTCCGCGCTCGAGGCCGCGCCGCGCCTCCTCGTCGAACGCGATGGTCTTGGCCATGTGAAGTGGTCCTCCCAGGACTTCGGGGTCCCCCCGGCCTGCGGCTGGGGGAGGATTTCTCCGGACCGCGCTGGCGCCCGCGACGGACGGCCTGCCGGCCTCGCGGTTCCTTGCCCCGCTTGGCCTGCGGGCCTCACCGACCCGGTCCTTCTGTCACTCTCCGGGGGAGAGTGCTAACGCCAATGATTAGCACTCTCCCCCTTCGAGTGCAAGCGCCCACCGGAGCCTCCGGGCGCGTACGGCCCTCATGGCGCGGACGGGGACGGGCACGGGCCGGGACGGGGACGGGCGCGGGCACGACGAAGGGCCCGCACCCCCTGCGCCGGGGATGCGGGCCCTTCCGAGGTGTGGCCGGTCGGCGCTCAGCCGGCGACGCGGACCATGTCCGCCTGCGGCCCCTTCTGGCCCTGCGAGATCTCGAACTCCACCCGCTGGCCTTCTTCGAGGGTGCGGTAGCCGTCCATCTGGATCGCGCTGTAGTGCACGAAGACGTCCGCACCACCGTCGACCGCGATGAAGCCGTATCCCTTCTCCGCGTTGAACCACTTGACGGTGCCCTGAGCCATTCCTAACTCCCCTATTACTGGCCCTTGCGCAGGACCGCACTCCGCGGACCCGGGTCAGACCTCACGACCCAGCGGTCCCTTGGCCGTCGGCATGGGGGGACCACCGGGAAGTGTGCGCCGGAACGCGTCGACCGCGGCCGAATGTATCTGCCCAACTGCCCTCTGCAACAGGTCAATCGGACGAGAATTCAGCCGCGGCCGGAAAGGAGCTTCCGGGGGATTCACGGAAAATCCGGGGCAACCCGGACCGGGCATGACGGACCTGCGCGACAAATCGCCCTCGTCCTTCGGACACAGGTTGTCGCGTTCTCGTCTGCGGTCGGCGGATGCCGGAAGGGGATCGGACCAACTGTACCGTGCTCAACGACGCGGAATTACCCCCTCCGTTTCTTTGACGGAGGGGGCAATCGCGGTGACGCAGGGTGGGTCCACCGGGTGATCCGCTTCCGGACCGCCCCGGTGCGGCGGCTCAGCCGCCGGCGACCGCCGGGATGATCGAGACGCCCGCGCCGTCCGGCGTGGCCGTCTCCAGGCCCTCGGCGAAGCGGACGTCGTCGTCGTTGACGTAGACGTTCACGAAGCGGCGCAGCTTGCCGGCGTCGTCCAGCACGCGGGCGCCGATGCCCTGGTGGTTCTTCTCCAGGTCCGCGAGCACCTCGGCGAGCGTCGCGCCCTCGGCCTCCACCTCGGCCTTGCCGCCGGTGTAGGTCCGCAGGATGGTCGGGATTCGGACGGTGACGCTCATGCGAGGCCTGCCTCTCGGAAGGATGCGAGGGTGGGACGGATGGTGGCGGAGGGACCGGTGGTGGGGGCCACCGCGTCCAGGGTCTTGAGGCCGTCACCGGTGTTGAGCACGACGGTCTCACCGGCCGGGTCGAGCTGCCCGGTCTCGATGAGCTTCTTCAGCACGCCGACGGTGACACCGCCCGCGGTCTCCGCGAAGACGCCCTCGGTGCGGGCCAGCAGCTTGATGGCGTCGACGATCTGCTCGTCGTTCACATCCTCGACGGCGCCGCCCGTGCGGCGGGCGATGTCCAGGACGTACGGGCCGTCGGCCGGGTTGCCGATCGCCAGCGACTTGGCGATGGTGTCCGGCTTCACGGGGCGCACCACGTCGTGCCCGTCCTTGAAGGCGCGGGACACCGGGGAGCAGCCCTCGGCCTGCGCGCCGAAGATCTTGTACGGCTTCTCCTCGACCAGCCCGAGCGCGATCAGCTCCTTCAGACCCTTGTCGATCTTCGTGAGCTGGGAGCCGGAGGCGATGGGGACGACGAGGTTGTCCGGCAGCCGCCAGCCGAGCTGCTCGCAGATCTCGTAGGCCAGGGTCTTGGAGCCCTCGCCGTAGTACGGGCGGAGGTTGACGTTGACGAAGCCCCAGCCCTCGCCGATCGGGTCGCCGATCAGCTCCGAGCAGAAGCGGTTCACGTCGTCGTAGGTGCCCTCGATGCCGACCAGGTCGCCGCCGTAGACCGCGGCCATGACGACCTTGCCGGCCTCCAGGTCGTGCGGGATGAAGACGCAGGAGCGGAAGCCGGAGCGGGCCGCCGCGGCGCCCACCGCGCCGGCCAGGTTGCCGGTGGAGGAGCAGGAGAGGGTGGTGAAGCCGAAGGCGCGGGCGGCCTCGACGGCGATGGCCACCACCCGGTCCTTGAAGGAGTGGGTGGGGTTGCCGGAGTCGTCCTTGACGTGCAGCCCGCCGGTGACGCCCAGCTCGCGGGCGAGCCGGTCGGCCTTGATCAGCTTGGTGAAGCCGGGGTTCAGGTTGGGCTTCTCCGCGACATCCGCCGGGACGGGCAGCAGCGGAGCGTAACGCCAGATGTTGTCGGGTCCCGCCGCGATCCGCTCGCGCAGCGCCTCCGGGTCACCGGCGGGCAGCTCGTAGGCGACCTCCAGCGGGCCGAAACACTCGGCACAGGCGAAGACGGGGCCGAGCGGTGTGCGGTGGCCGCATTCGCGGCAGGAGAGGGCGGCGGCGGGGCCGAGATCGACCCGGCCGGGCTGCTGGGGGTGTCCGGGGTTCCCGGCGGCGGAGCCGGTGTTCCCGGCGTTTCCGGTGGTTTCGGTGGTGTCCGTTGTTCCAACGGTGTGCACAGCCATGCAGGCGAGGCCCTTTCTCCTCATCTTCCTCACGGCGTACCTCGCCGTGAGCCGGAATTGGCACCTTCCCCACCGGGAGCCTCGCTCCGGACGCTGTGCGTCGGAGGACCGAGACCGGCGGGAGGGTTGCCGGGGCTTCAACGGGCCGTTCCCTCTGCCCCTCTGGATGAGCGGTATGGCGCCGGGCGGGGCCCGGGCATTTGTGGGCGCCGACCACCCCCGAGATGCGGTGGTCACGCGTGTTGTTCAAGACTGTAACCGAAGGCTCGGACTGTGGAGGCAGGCGTCCGAACCGCGAGATGCGGCCGCTGCTGGGCGGCGGCATCCCCGAACAGGCAGGGAGACGATCACGTGCTGGAAGAGGTGGAGCTCTGGCTGGACCGGCACTCCTGGTCCGCCTCCGAACGTCCGCTCGATGCTCTGCGCGCCGCGAAACGGGCGGCCGGAGCCTCCGGGACGGTCAGCGTCGTTCTCCCCGCCCTCAACGAGGAGGCTACGGTCGGGGCGATCGTCGAGGCGATACGCGGCGAACTGATGTCCGGGGAGACCCCGCTCGTCGACGAACTCGTCGTGATGGACTCCGGGTCCTCCGACGGCACCTCCCGGGTCGCCGCGGAGGCCGGAGCCCGGGTCGTGCACCGCGACTCCGTCCTGCCCCGGATACCGGTCGCGGCCGGCAAGGGCGAGGTGCTGTGGCGGTCACTGCTGGTGACCGAGGGGGAGATCGTCTGCTTCGTCGACGCGGACCTGCGCGAGTTCGACTGCCGGTTCGTCTCCGGCATCGTCGGGCCGCTGCTGACCGATCCCGGCCTGCACCTGGTCAAGGCCATGTACGACCGCCCGATGAGCGGCGGCGGCGAACGCGGCGGCCGGGTCACCGAGCTGGTGGCCCGCCCGCTGCTCAATCTGCACTGGCCGCAGCTCGCCGGATTCGTCCAGCCCCTGGGCGGCGAGTACGCGGCCCGCAGAACGCTGCTGGAGCGGCTGCCGTTCCCCGTCGGCTACGGCGTCGAGCTGGGCATGCTCGTCGACACCCTGGAACTCGCCGGGCTGGAGGCGCTCGCCCAGGTGGACGTGGGCGTCCGGCACCACCGCAACCAGGACGGACAGGCGCTCGGGCGGATGGCAGCCACGATCTACAGCACCGCCCAGCGGCGGCTGGAACGCGGCCACCTCGTGCGCCCCGTGCTGACCCAGTTCGACCGCGGCTCGGACCGGCTCTTCAGCCCCACCGTGCACGAGGTGACCACCGAGGAGCGGCCTCCGATGTGCACCATCCCGGAGTACACGGCCCGGCAGCGCCGGAGGGCGGCGTGAGGCCGGCGCGGAGCCGCCCGCCGGGCGGGCGACCGGGCAGGCCGACGGCGGGCCGCCGGGCGGGCTCCGTGGCGCCCGGCGGCGGCGCTGTGCGCGGGGTCCCGGCATGACCCGGGCCGCCGGGGCCGCCGACGCGGCGGTGGCCGCCGTCCCGGCCGCCCGTCACGGCGCGCCGCTCCCGCCGGGCCGGGGCCCGGTGGTGCCGGCGCGAGGCGGCGGGCACGGGTCCCGGTCCGCCGGGCGCGGCGGGGGCGGCGGGGGCAGCAGTGGCGGCAGCGGCGGCGGGATCCGGCCGGACCCGGCGGGTCTCTCCGGGCCGGTGCCGGTCCGGGTGCGGCGGGCCGTGCCGGTGGCGCCCGTGCGGGTGCCCGTGCCCGTGCCGCCGGTCCCGGTGCCGGTACGGCCCGTGCCGGTGCCCGTACCCGTGCCGCCGCCCGCCCCGGTGCGGCCCGTGCCCGTACCGCCGGTGCCCCCGGCACCGGTGCGGCCCGCCCGCCCCCGGGGCGGCATCTTCCGGCCGGACTCGGCCGGGGTGCGGAAACGCACGTTTGAGCGGATCACGGTCGGGCTAGGCTCGCGTCATGGTCGCTGAGCAGGCAGCCCGCATACTCGTCGCGTCCAACCGCGGCCCCGTCTCGTACAGCCTCGCCGGGCAGGAACCACCGGGTCACGGCGGTGACGGCGGTGACGGCGGGTCCGGGGCGGAGCCGGCCCCCGCTCTCGTCGCCAAACGCGGCGGCGGCGGGCTCGTCTCCGGGCTCTCGGCGGTCGAGGGCGACGCGGTCTGGGTCTGCGCGGCCCTCGGCGACGGCGACCGCGAGGCCGTGCGCCGCACCGGCGGGCATCTCGACCCCGCCGACACCGGCGGCCAGACGGTACGGATGCTGGACATCGACCCGGACGTCTTCGCCACCGCCTACAACGGCGTGGCCAACTCGGTGCTGTGGTTCGTGCACCACATGCTGTACCAGACGCCGTTCGAGCCGGTGTTCGACGCCGAGTTCCGCCGCCAGTGGGCCGCCTACGAGGCGTACAACGCGGCCTTCGCGGACGCGCTGGCCGAGGAGGCCGCCGAGGGCGCCGCCGTCCTCGTGCAGGACTACCACCTCTGCCTCGTGCCCGGAATGCTCCGCGAACGCCGGCCCGACCTGCGGATCGGCCACTTCTCGCACACCCCCTGGGCCCCGCCGGAGTACTTCCGGCTGCTCCCCGACGACATCGGGCGGCAGCTGCTGCGCGGCATCCTCGGCGCCGACCGCGCGGCCTTCCTCACCCAACGCTGGGCCGACGCCTTCACCGCCTGCTGTACCGACCTCCTCGGCGAACCGCCGGCCACCCGCGTCGGGGTGCACGGCCTGGGCGCGGACGCCGACTTCCTGCGCGAGCGGTCGCGGCGGCCGGACGTCGACGAGCGGCTCGCGATCCTGCGCGAGCAGATCGGCCCCGGCCGGAAGGTGATCGTCCGGGTCGACCGGACCGAGCTGTCGAAGAACATCGTCCGCGGCCTGCTCGCCTACCGCGAGCTGCTGACGGACCGCCCCGAGTGGCGCGGGCGCGTCGTGCACGTCGCGTTCGCCTACCCCTCCCGGCAGGACCTGGCCGTCTACCGCGACTACACCGCCGAGGTCGCCCGGGTCGCCGAGGAGATCAACGAGACCTTCGGCACGGACGGCTGGCGGCCGGTGATCCTCCACGTCGAGGACGACTTCGCCCGCTCCCTGGCCGCGTACCGGCTCGCCGACGTGGCCCTGGTCAACCCGATCCGGGACGGCATGAACCTCGTCGCCAAGGAGATCCCGCTTGTCTCCGACGAGGGCTGCGCGCTGGTCCTCTCGCGGGAGGCCGGGGCGTACGAGGAGCTCGGCGAGGACGCGGTGACGGTCAACCCCTACGACGTGTCGGGCACGGCCCGGGCCCTGGACACCGCCCTGGGCATGGGGACCGCCGAACGCGCCGAACGCACCAAACGGCTGGCCGCCGCGGCGTCCTCGCTCCCGCCCCAGCGGTGGTTCCTGGACCAGCTGAACGCGCTGTAGCCCGGGGCGCGGGGTGCGCGGGGTTCCGCACAGGTCGCAGGTCCGGGGTGATCCGGACCCGGGTGCGCCGGGGCCGCGCGGGTGCGGGGTTCCGCGCGGGATGGCCGGTTCGCGCCGGGCGCGGGGCGGGTTCGCGCAGGGGCGCGGGGCTTGCTTCGTTGCGCCGGGTTCGGGCCGGGGTTCGCGCCGGTCCGGAGTGCGCCGGTCCGCGGTGCGCCGGTCCGGGGTGCGCCGGTCCGGGGTGCGAGGGCGGTAGTCCGGCGTCCGCGGCGCCGTTTTCCCCGCGCTGCGCGCGGGGTGCGACCCTCCCGCCCGCCCATTACTGCTCATCGTCCTGCGGGCAAACGGCAGGGGCCGGGGCTTCCTGGCGCCGGGGCGAATCCGCCAGGCAGGGGCGCCAGGCGGAGTCGCCGGGCAGGAGCACCGGCAGGGGGCGCCGCCGGGGAAGGGCACCAAGCGGAGTTGCCGGGCAGAGCCTCCGGCCTCCGGCCGGGCCGGCCGGTCTCAGCCCTGTTGTTCCGCCACCGCGGTGGCCAGGGCGTCGAGGAGGTTCACGACCCCCTCCGGGCCGTCGACCACCACATCGGCCCGTTCCGCCAGTTCCTCGGCGCCCTCCCCGGCGGCGGCCGCGCTGCACACCAGCAGTCCGGGCACGCCGTCCGACCTCAGCTCGTCCACCGCCGCGTAGGCCGCCAGGTCCCCGAGGTCGTCCCCGGCGTACAGGACAGCACCGGCCCCGCTCTCCCGTACGTACTCGGTCAGCGCCACGCCCTTGTCGATCCCCGGCGGGCGCAGCTCCAGCACCATCCGGCCGGGTTCGACGATCAGTCCGTGCCGCTCGGCCAGGGCGGCGAGGGGTTCGCGCAGTTGCTCGAAGGCGGCCTGGGGATCGGTGGCCCGGCGGGTGTGCACCGCCACGGCGCGGCCCTTGTCCTCGACCCACGTTCCCTTCCAGGCCCCGTTGTGGTCGAGGACCCCGGGGAGTTCCGCGCGTACGGCGGCGACGCCCGGGTGCGGCTCGGGGGCGGTCACGGTGGCGCTGACGGCGTCCCAGCGCTCGGCGCCGTAGTGGCCGAGAACGACGAGGTGTTCCAGCCCGGGGACCCCGCTGAAACCGCCGTTCCGCACCGCGACGTCGGCGGGGCGGCCGGTGATCACGGCGATCGAACGGAGGAGCGGCGCGAGGCGGGCGAGCGCCGGTACGGCACCGGGGTGGGCGCGGGCCTGTTCGGGGTCGGACACGATCGGTGCGAGGGTGCCGTCGAAGTCGAGGGCCACGACAGCCCGTTCGGGCCGTTCCAGCAGTGCGGCGAGACCGTCGCGCCCGGCGTCGGTGACAGGGGCCGGCAGGGGATGCGGATGACTGCCCATGCGGCCGAGCCTACCGGGACCGGCGGCGCCCCCGACGCCCCGCCTTTCCGGCCATCCCGGCCTTCCTCCGACTGCCGCACGGGCCGCACGAACCGCGTCCGAGGGTCACCCGGCTCTTCGCCCGCAGGAGGGATGAGCAGTAACGGGCAGGGCGGGAGGGTCACGCCCCGCGCGCAGCGCGGGAACCACATCGGGGCGCTCCTCGGACGCCGGTCCACCGTCACGCCCCCGCGCGCAGCGCGGGAACAGAACTGCGCACCCGCACCGGGAAGCGCCTCCCCGGCTCCACCCACCACATGAACCCGGGCCGCTCCCGGCACCCTGCCCGCAGGAGGGATGAGCAGCAACGGGCAGGGCGGGAGGGTGGCACCCCGCGCCCAGCGCGGGAGAAGAGCTCCGCGCCCGGAAAGGCGAACCGGCCTCAGCGGCGAGCGCGCCGCTCCTCGCGCACCCGGCGGAGACGGTTGACCGTGACCGGATCGTGGGCCAGCGCCCGCGGATCGTCGAGCAGGGCGTTGAGGAGCTGGTAGTAGCGGGTCGGGGAGAGCCCGAGCTGTTCCCGGATCGCCCGCTCCTTGGCTCCGGGCCCCGGCCAGGAACGCCGTTCGACGGAGAGGACGGCCCGGTCACGGTCGGTCAGCCCCTGGGCGCCGCCCCGGTCACCGCCGCCCTCGGGCACCGCCTCGTCGTCTCCGGTCTCGTTCACACCGTCCAACATAACGGCCCCCGCCGACGCCCCGGCCGGCCCGCGCCGCCCGCCCGGGCGAGCGGCCCCGGAGGACGCGTCCCGGGCCGGAGGAGACCCAAACCGGAAGGGGCCCGGACCCCGACCGGAACGGACCCCGACCGGAACGGGCCCAGACCGGAACGGGCCCAGACCGGAACGGGCCCCAACTGGAACGGGCCCCAACCGGAACGACCCGAACCGAAGGACCCGGCCCCGGGAGACCCGTACCGCTGCCCCGGCCGCGGAAGGCGGAGCCCTCAGCGGGCGGCGTTCTCCGTGGCGAAGGCGTCGCGCTGGATCCGCGAGAGCACCCCGCTCGGATCGCCGTCGCGCGCCACCGCCGAACCGATCTCCTGCTTGATCGTCTTGCTGACGTACGCCCACGTCGTCTTGTTCGACGGATAGTGCACGGCCTCCGGGAGCTGGTCGAGGAACTCCCGCATCGGCTCGTGCTTCTCGTCGGCGCGCATGGCCTCCGAGGCGGAGCGGGTGACGGGCAGCATGTCGTACCGGTCGGCGAATTCCAGCGCGTTCGGCTCGCTGTAGACGTAGTCGAGGAAGTCGCCGATCTGCTCCCGGTTGCCGTTCTTCTTGAAGGCCATGAGCCAGTCGTTGACGCCCATCGTCGCCTCGGCCGCGCCGGTCCTGCCGGGGAGCGGCGCCGTCCCGAACTCGACGCCCTCCTTCTCCGCCTGCCGCATCAGCGTCGGGTGGCCGTTGAGCATGCCCACCTCGCCGCGGGCGAAGGCGTCGAACGCGTCCTGGCGGTTGAGGGCGGCCGGGTCCCCGGGACCGGTGAGGCCCTTGCCGACGAGTTCGTCGCGGAGCCACTCGAACGCCCGTATGTTCTCGGGCGAGTCCAGCGTGTACGAGCCGACGCTGTCGACGAAGCCGCCGCCCCCGCTGAGCGACCACAGCATGGTCTCGGCCTGCGCCTCCTCGGGGCCGAGCGGCAGCGCGTACGGGGTCTCCACCCCGGCGTCCTTCAACGCCTCGGCGGCGTCCTGGAGTTCGGCCCAGCTCTGCGGCGGCTCCTCGATACCGGCCTCGGCGAAGAGGGCCTTGTTGTAGAAGAAGAGCCGGGTGCTGGCGGCGAACGGCAGTCCGTACTGCACCCGGCGGAACTCGCCGGCCTCCGCGAGCTTGGGGAGGAAGTCCGCCTGGGTGGGGATGGAGAGGACTTCGTCGGCGCGGTAGAGCTTGTTCCGGTCGGCGTAGTCGGCGTAGGAACCGATCTGCGCGATGTCCGGTTCCTCACCGCGCTTGACCATGTCGGCGACCTTCTTGTCGACCTCCGCCCAGCTGTAGACGCTGATGTCGATCGAGACACCGGGGTGGCTGGACTCGTAGTCCGCCGCGAGCTGGTCCCAGTACCTCCGGGAGGTGTTGGCCTCGCTGTCGCCGTAGTCGGCGGCGACCAGCCGGAGGGTGACCTCGCCGCCGGAGCCTCCGCATCCGGAGAGCGTGAGGGTCATGGCCGTCGCGACAGCCGCCGCGAGGAGTCCCGAGTACCGCCGTCGCACTACCGATACCGCCTTCTGTCTTGCTTCTTGTTCATGGTTTTTCGTCCGGTTCCTGCCCGGTTGATGTCAGGCCGCCGTGCGGCCGCCCTCCGGCTGTCGTGCGCTTGCCGTCCGGCCGCTTCCGGGTCCCGGCCGGTCCTCGGCCGGTCCTCGGCCGGTCCTCGGCCGGTCCTCGACCGGTTACCGGCCGGCCCCGCCCGGCGCCGCGCCGGGCCTTCCGCTCCGGTCCGCTCCCGGTCCGCTCCCGGTCCGCACCCGGCCCCGCCCCCGGTTCCGGCCGGCAGCGGCCCGGCGGGGTTTGCCCGCGCCGCTTGGGGTCTGACGGTTCCTCTCCCGCACCATCCGCCCCGCCCGCACCGTTCGCACCGTCCGCGGCTTTCCCCGCACCCTGCCGGTGTCCTGCCGGTCCTGCCAGATCTCTTCCCGGTGTCTACTCGGTCTCTTCCCACTGTCTTCATGCCGTGCCGATCCGGTGCCCCCGGCCGTGACCGGCCCATCGGGCAGCTGCGGCTGCCGCACCGGCTCCGCACCGGCGCTCCGCACCGGCGGACGGAATCGCGCATAAGGCATCGGACCGGACACCGCCGTCCGTTATACGAACGCTTTACTCTACGAGGGTAAGTGGACTAGACCTGTCGGTGCCATCCGGGCGAGACTGTTTCCGTGAGACCTGCCATCGCCCCCGCTCCGCCCGGCACCGGGACGGAAGCCACTCCGCCCCGGGCCGGAGGCACGGCCCGCACCCGGGGCCGGGCCGGCCGGCGACCGCTCCCCCACCTCGTCCCGGCGGCCCCGGGGAACGCCGCGGGCCGCCCGGACGCGGGCCCGCCGGCCCGCGTCCCCCTCTCCGCGGAGGTAGCCACCTGATGGCGACTCAACACGTGTTCACCGGCGCCCGTGTGGTGCTGCCGTCCGGCGTCGTCGAGAACGGACGGCTGGTCGTGGAGGGCACCGTCATCGCGGACGCCGCCGCCGAGCACCCCGCGCGCCCGTCGCGCCTCCCCGGCGGCACCCCGGCCGGAGCGGCCGGACCGGACGGCCCCACCGGTCCGGTGCCGCCGGACGGCCCCGCCGGCCCGGCCGGCGGCGCCGCCCCCCGCACCGCCCCCGGCACGGCCGCCGACGCCACCACCCTGGACCTCACCGGGTACTGGATCGTCCCCGGCTTCGTCGACATGCACGTCCACGGCGGCGGCGGGGCCTCCTTCTCCGCCGGCACCGCCGAGGAGGCGCTGGCCGTGGCCGCCACCCACCGGCGGCACGGCACCACCACCATGGCCGCCTCCACCGTCACCGACCGCCTCGACGACCTCGTCCGGCAGGCGGCCGTCCTCTCCGAGCTCGTCGAGCAGGGCGAGCTGGCGGGCATTCACTTCGAGGGCCCGTTCATCGCCCCGTGCCGCCGCGGCGCCCACGACCCGGGGCTGCTCCGCGACCCCGAGCCGGGAGACGTGAAACGGCTGATCGACGCGGCCCGCGGCACCGCCCGGATGATGACCCTCGCGCCCGAACTGCCCGGCGGCCTGGACTCCGTACGGCTCCTCGCCGACCTGGGCGTGATCGCGGCCGTCGGCCACACCGACGCCGGATACGAGGCCACCGCCGAGGCCGTCGACGCGGGCGCCACCGTGGCCACCCACCTCTTCAACGCCATGCCGGGCCTGCACCACCGCACCCCCGGCCCCGTCGCCGCCCTCCTGGAGGACGAGCGGGTCACCGTCGAGCTGATCAACGACGGCGTGCACCTCCACCCGGCCGTGGTCGGCCTCGCCTTCAGCCGCGCGGGCGCCGGCCGCGTCGCCTTCATCACCGACGCCATGGCGGCGGCGGGCAAGGGCGACGGCCGCTACCCGCTCGGCGGACTGGAGGTCGAGGTGCGGGACGGCGTGGCACGGCTCGTCGAGGGCGGTGCCATCGCCGGCTCCACGCTCACCCTGGACACCGCCTTCCGGCGGGCCGTCACCCTCGGCGGCCTCCCCGTCGGGCACGTCGTCCGCGCCCTGTCGGAGAATCCGGCCCGGCTGCTGGGCGTGGCGGACCGCGTCGGCTCGCTCGAAGCGGGCAAGGACGCCGATCTGGTCGTCCTCGACGCGGAGTTCGCGGTCGCCGGCGTCATGCGCCGCGGGGAATGGGTGGTTGAGCCGGAAGTGGACTGATTCCCCGCGCCGTTGACTCCCCGGCACCCGTCGTCCAGGCTGCGGCGAGCGGTTCGGCACACTGGGCCGGCCGCCGCTGTTTTGGCATGATCACCCCCGCACGAGTGAGCGACCGGCTCGACTCGGCCGACCGGGCACGCCATCCCAGCGCGCCGGACCCAGAGGAGAGAAGGGGGACCAGGTGATCATCACCGTCACGCTCAACGCCGCCCTGGACATCACCTACCGCGTCCCCCGCTTCACCCCGAGCACCGCTCACCGGGTCACCGAGACCATCGAACGCCCGGGCGGCACGGGCGTCACCGTGGCCCGGCTGCTGGCGGCGCTCGGCCACCGCACCGTCGTCACGGGCTTCGCGGGCGGACCCACCGGCGAGGTGCTGCGCCGGCTGCTCGCCGAGGAGTACGGAACGGAGCGGTACGGAAGGGAGCGGTACGGCGAGAAGGAGAAGGACGGGGAGGGCGACGGGGACGCGGACGGGGGCGGCCGCCGCCCGGACCGCGCGGAGGACACCCCCGGGGCCCCCGGTCCCGGCCGGGTCGAGGAGGTTCTCACCCCGGTCTCCGGCTCCACCCGCCGCACGATCGGCGTCGTCGACACCGCCACCGGCGAGGTCACCCGCCTCAAGGAGGCCGGCCCGGTCGTCACCCGCGCCGAATGGGACTCCTTCCACACGGCCTTCACCGGGCTCCTCCCGGGCGCGGACGCCGTCGCCCTCTGCGGCAGCCTGCCCCCGGGCCTCCCGGTCGGCAGCTACGCCACCCTGGTGCGGGCAGCGCAGGCCGCGGGCGTCCCGGTCCTGCTCGACACCCACGGCGAACCGCTGCGCCGGGGCATCGCCGCCCGCCCCGACCTCGTCGCGACGACGGCCGGGGAGCTGACCGCGCTCACCGGCTTCGCCGAACCCGTCACCGCCGCGCACGAGGCCCGGCGGCGGGGCGCCCGCGCCGTGGCCGCCTCGCTGGGCGGTGACGGCGTACTCGTCGCCACGGCGGACGGCAGCCGCCGCGCGGCCCCGCCCCGGCCGCCCGGCGGCGACCCCACCCGGGCCTGCGAGGCGGCCGTGGCCGGACTGCTCTCCGCCCTCGCCGAGGGTCTGCCCTGGCCGGAGCGGCTGAGCCGCGCGGTCGCCCTCTCGGCGGCGGCCGCGACCGCCCGGGGGCCCGGCGAGTTCGACCACGCCGCGTACACGCGCCTGCTGCCGGACATCGAGGCCACCGAACACCCCCTGTGACGCCCGGGAAACGCACCGGCCGCCCCGGGGAACGGATCCCGAGGCGGCCGGTGCGACGAGAACTCCTGCGGACGGAAAACCCTGAGCCGGGCCCGCGCGGGGCGGGCGGAGTACGCGGAGCGGGCGGGGCTCAGTCCTTGATGTGGCCCTCCTTGAGCTGCACCCAGTCGAGGTTGAACTCGCAGCCCTGGCCCTCGCCGCAGGTGAGGTCGAGGGTGTTGGTGCCCTTGGTAAGGTTCACGTAGGAGTAGGTGGTGGTCCAGCCCTTGTCCCACTCGCCTTCCTTGGCGTTCGCCCAGTTCTTCAGCTCCTGCTCACGGTCCTTGCCGTTGACGAGAAGCGTGGCCTTGGTGTCCTTGCCGGGCACGCCGTAGCCGATGTAGAAGGTGTACTTGCCCGCCTTGGGCACGTCGATCCGCCAGGTGGCCGTCGCGCCGGGCTGGTTCATGCCCGCGATATAGGCCCCGCTCTTGGACCGGGCGCCCTCCACGTCGTTGGCGACGGTCGCACCGCCGGCGGTCTTCATCCCGACCGCGTCGAACTTGTCGGAGGAGAAGGGCTTGGTCTCCTTCTCCCCCTCGCCCTCGCCCTTGTCCTCGTCCGCCGGCTGGTCCTGCCCGCCGTCGGCGGGGAGCGACTCCGAGCTGCCGGCCTCCTTCTTGCCCTCGTCGCCGTCGCCGTTGGTCAGCATGGCGATGACGATGCCGATGACCACCACGGCGACCACGGCGATCGCCCCGATCAGCAGCCCCTGGCTGTTGGGCCCGCGGCCGCCGCCACCGCGGACACCGCGGCTTCCGTGGCCGGCGGGCGCGGCGCGGCGCGGCGGGGCGCCGCCGGGCAGGGTCTCGGGGGCGGCGTAGGAGGTGTGGGGGCTCTGCGCGTAGGCGGCGGTCGGCTGGTCCGCCGGTGCGGCGCCGGGTCCGTAGCCGGGCCGCTGAGCGGCCTGCTGACCGCCGTACTGGCGTTCCCCGACCCGGTGTACCTGGTTGTACGAGGTGCGGGGGACCCCGGGCTGCGCCGCGGGCCGGCCGTACTGAGCGGTTCCGCCGTCCGCCGCGCCGTTCCCGCCCCCGTCACCGCCCTCCGAGCGGTAGAGGTAGGCGAACGGGTCGTCGTTCTCGGGCGTGCCCGCGCCGTTGTTGCCGGCCGTCATCCCCTGTCACTCCCCAACTGGTTTCCGGACCACCGGCGCCGCGTCCACAGCGCCTGGACAGCTCCTATCAGCGGCGGGGCGGCCCGGATAAGGCCTGTGCTGTCCGGATGGTCAATGTTCACGATCGCGTTACCTCGGCCCGCGGCCGATCGATCGAGCCTACCCGCTCACCACGGCCACTGTTCCCGGTCCGTCGCCGCTCGCCGGGGCGCCGCGGGAGGCGGCCCGCAAAAGCCCCGCTCGCGGGCGTGCGGCGCTGTCCGGATGTGTCCAGTACCACCCGTACCGGCCCGTTCCGTACCGGCGGCGGACGGGCCGGGACCGGGCACGCGCCCCCGGAACCGGCGGGGGGTCACCCCGCGCGGCGGTGGGCGCGCCCCGCCCGGGAGCGCTTCTCCACGTACATCCGCTGGTCGGCCGATTGCAGGACCTCCTCGGCGGACATCCCGCAGCCGGCCCAGCCGATGCCGAAGCTCGCCCCCACCCGCACCGCGCGCCCGTCCACCCGGATCGGCGGGATGATCGCGTTGCGCAGCCGGACGGCCAGGTCCTGGGCGTCGGCGCGGCCGAGGCCGTCGGCGAGGACGACGAACTCGTCGCCGCCGAGGCGGGCGACCGTGTCGCCGTCCCGTACGCCGTTGGTCAGCCGCCGGGCGACCTCGATGAGGACGGCGTCACCGGTGTGGTGCCCGAACCGGTCGTTGATCGATTTGAAGCCGTCGAGGTCGCAGAAGAGCACCGCGAGCCCCTTGGTGCCGTCGTCCGGCTGCTCCTCGGCCGGGGCGACGGTGTGGACGTGGCTGTCGAAGGCGCTGCCCGGCGGGCCGAAGGGGGCGTCGAAGCCGTCGGTCCGGAAGCCGTTCTCGTCGGTCTCGACGCCCGCGGCCGGTCCGTAGGCGCTGCCGGCCGCACCGTCCAGCGCGTAGGTATCGCCGTCCCGGGAGGGTGGGCGGTCGCAGAGCCGGGCGGAGAGCCGGGTGCGCAGCTCGGCGCTGTTGGGGAGGCCGGTGAGGGCGTCGTGGCTGGCGCGGTGGGCGAGCTGCAGTTCGTGCCGCTTGCGCTCCTCGATGTCCTCGACGTGGGTGAGCAGGAAGCGCGGCCCGTCGGCCGCGTCGGCGACGACGGAGTTGCGCAGCGAGACCCAGACATAGCTGCCGTCGCGCCGGGCCAGCCGCAGCTCGGCCCGGCCGCCCTCGGCGGAGGTGCGGAGCAGCAGCCCGATGTCGTCGGGGTGGACGAGGTCGGAGAAGGAGTAGCGGCGCATCGCGGAGGCGGGGCGGGCCAGCAGCCGGCAGAGGGCGTCGTTGGCGCGGAGCAGCCGGCCGTGCTGGTCGCCGCCCATCTCGGCGATGGCCATGCCGCTGGGCGCGTATTCGAACGCCTGGCGGAAGCTCTCCTCGCTGGCGCGCAGGGCCTGCTGCTCGCGCTCCAGCCGGACGAGGGCGCGCTGCATGTTGGCGCGCAGCCGGGCGTTGCTGATGGCGATGGCGGCCTGGAAGGCGTACATCTGCAGGGCCTCGCGGCCCCAGGGGCCGGGCCGGCGGCCGTTGCGGGGCCGGTCGACGGCGATGACGCCGAGCAGGTCGTCGCTGGAGGAGTACATCGGGGCGAGCAGCCGGTCGCCCGGGTGCCACTCGTCGGCGAAGCGCGGCTGGGGGCCGCCGCTGTGCCACTGCGGTACGTCGTCGTCGTCGAGGATCCAGCCCTCGGTGTGCGGTATGAAGCGCAGCTCGCCCCAGCGGGTGCCCATGGAGAGGCGGCGCTCCCAGGCGGTGCGCGAGCCGACGCGGCCGGCGAGCAGCGCCTCGGCGCCGGCGCTGCCGGACACGGCGGCGACGACGAGGTCACCGTCGGGCTGGACGAGGTTGACGGCGGCCAGCTCGTAGCCGAGGCCGGTGATGACTCCGTCGGCGACGGCCTGCAGGGTGTCGGCCAGGCTGCGGGCGGTGTTCAGGTCCGCGACGACACGGTGGAGCTGCCGCAGGGTCGCAAGACGGACGTACGGTTCCGACTCGGCCTCCATCGATTGCACTCCCCGAGACCTCGACAGCAACTCCAGGATCTTGTCGTCTGATTCCACGGCCACTGAATCACAGCGAGCTGCCCACCCGGTACACAGGGTCAACAATTCCCGGCTGCTGTGACTCATGTCACATGATCTTTCGGTGTATTGACGCTTGCGCCGGTGACGGGCCGTCTGCCCTGCCGATTCCTTCCTGAACGCAAATCCCCGGGGCGGGCATCCGCCGGGCGACCTAGGTCCAGGACGGTCCCCGCGCCCGATGTGGGCGCCTCGTGCACCCGGATAGCGTGCGCACGTGCAGCAGACTCCTTCATCCCCCGCAGCGATCATCCCTCATCCTGAAGGGGTGAGTGACGACGAGTTCCGTGCGGCCATGGCCCGCCTGACGGCCGGCGTGGTGCTGGTGACGACCCGCGACCCGGAGGAGGGCCCCCACGGGGAGGACGTGGGCATGACAGCGACGGCCTTTATGTCGGTGTCACTTGACCCCCCACTCGCGATGGTGAGCGTTCGCAACGACTCCCGCATGGAGGAGCTGCTGGAACGGCAGCCGCTCTGGGCCGCCTCCGTACTCTCCGAGAGTCAGCGGCAGACAGCCGGGCGATTCGCGATGAAAGGCCGCATCAGCGACAAACTGCTCTTCCGGGATGCGCCGCACACCCGCGGCGAGGCGTCCGGGGCACTGCTCGTCGACGGCGCTCTGGCCGCCGTGGAGTGCCGTACGGAGCAGCGCGTCCGGGCCGGGGACCACACCCTGGTGATCGGCCGGGTGATCGGCACCCGGCTGGGGCCCGACGGCGCCGGGCCGCTCACCTATTTCCGGGGACGCTACCGGCGGCTGGGCTGAGCGGCGCAGGCCGCCGGCCGACGGCCGCGTTCGGGCGTGCATTCCGGTAGCGCGAGGACGAGAGGCCGGGGGCCGGGCGATTGTTTCCGAGCCGCGGGCGGACGCCGCAAACGGGTGACGCGGCGGAATTCACCCGTTCATACGGACCGGCCGTCCCGGTCAAACCCGCCCACCCCTCCCCGAAATACGGAAACGCATTCCGGCGTGAAGGCCGGATACTGGCCTTCACGCCGGAATGACGTTGGTGCGAGCTACTTTTTGGTCAGACCGCGGGCACTGCCACCGGGGTGAGGAGCCCGATCAGGCTGAGCAGAACCGCGTCACTGGCACCGGTGGTGAAGGTCTCGGTCTCGGTCTCCGGGGCGTAGTTGACGGCGATGTTCTCCTCGCCGATCTGGCAGATGGTCTGGTTCTGCCCGGACGTCTGCTCAGCCTCGGGCGGGAACGGCGCCAGCTGCGCGGTGTTGCCGCAGTTCTGCGCGAGCGCCACCACGTCCTTGATCTTGTAACCACCGTCGTAGCCGTCGTTGGCGGCGGCAGACGTCGCGGAGCCCGCGATCATGGCAGCCGCGGCAAGCGACAGGAACGACAGCTTGGCTGTTGTACGCATATTGTTCTCCACTTTCCGCCTTCCCCGTTGGAAGGGCCGATCGAGTTCTATCACTGCCTCAGCAGCTCTTCCGCTTAACCGACACAGGGAATTTCCACATCGATCGAGGACTTCATACGGATGGCCGAACATCTGCCCGGAGACGGCTCTTACACCTGCTTCACCCCTGTCCACCGACCGCAATTGAGTCCCCCAACAACCCGTTCTCAAGGTGGAATTCAGGCAGGACGGAAGTCCGCCGATCCGCTGATTCCATCCGCCGATCGGCGGAATACGGGAATTCCCGGAGTGCGGGTCCGGCGGCGCCGTGCGAGCGTGATTCCCCACGGCTGCCGGGGCGGGAACGGGCCGGTCGCGGCCGGAGAGGCCACCGGGGCCGGCGGTCCGGCGGTCCGGTGAGGCCAGGGGTGAGGTCAGTCCCAACCGCGGCCGCTGCGGCCGCGTTTCGTGTCGCCGCGCTGCTTCTTGGCCCGCAGCCGTCGTTCGTTGACGCCGCGCGGGATCTTCGTCTTCCGGCGCGGGCGGGGCGGCGGCGCGGTGGCCTCGGCAAGGAGGGAGGCCATCCGGACGGCCGCGGTCTCCCGGTTGCGCCACTGCGAGCGGTGCTCGGAGGCCCGTACGGTGAGCACGCCGTCCGTCAGCCGGTCGGCGAGGCGCTCCAGCGCCCGCTCCTTCCACACCGGCGGCAGCGCTTCCGTCGCCGCCAGGTCGAAGCGGAGCTCCACCTGGCTGTCGCTGGTGTTCACATGCTGGCCGCCCGGTCCCGAGGAGCGGGAGAAACGCCACTTGAGCTCGGCCTCCGGGAGGGAGACCGAACCGCGGATGACATGGGGACCGGACACATGTGCCATGATCCCCCGCCCGGCGGCGGCCGTCACCTCCATTTCGCGCCCCGGCCGGCCGGCGCCTTCCCTCCGCCGGCCGGGGCGCGGAACCGTAACGAAGCGGAAGCGGCTGGAACCCGGCGGGGCCGTCCCCGCGTTGTGGAGGATGACGGTGGCTTCACCTCCGGGCGAAGCCCGACACACTTCGATGAAAGGGACATCCCATGGCTGTAAGCCTGTCCAAGGGCGGCAACGTATCGCTCACCAAGGAGGCACCGGGCCTGACCGCCGTCACGGTCGGCCTCGGCTGGGACGTCCGCACCACGACCGGCACCGACTTCGACCTCGACGCGAGCGCCATCGCGGTCAACGCGGCGGGCAGGGTCGTCTCCGACGGCCACTTCGTGTTCTTCAACAACAAGGCCACGCCGGACCAGACCATCGTCCACACCGGTGACAACCGCACCGGCGCGGGCGAGGGCGACGACGAGCAGATCAACGTCAACCTCGCCGGGCTCCCGGCCGAGGTCGAGAAGATCGTGTTCCCGGTGTCGGTCTACGACGCCGAGGCCCGCAGCCAGAACTTCGGCCAGGTGCGCAACGCCTACATCCGCGTGCTCAACCAGGCCGGCGGCTCCGAGATCGCCCGCTACGACCTGAGCGAGGACGCCGCGACCGAGACCGCCATGGTCTTCGGCGAGCTGTACCGCAACGGCGCCGAGTGGAAGTTCCGCGCCGTCGGCCAGGGCTACGCCTCCGGTCTCACCGGCATCGCGCAGGACTTCGGGGTCAACGTCTGACCCGCGGCCTCCACCTCTGACCGCGCCTCGGCCGGCCCCGGTAACGGGCCCGCCGAACGGCACGGACGCGGAGAACGCAGCGGCCCCCGGCCGGGTCACCGGCCCCCGGGGGCCGCTGCGCGTGCCCCGCTCGCCCACCCCCCGTACGGCCGACCGGCCGGACACCGTCCGCCGGGCCGTTGGACGCCCCTCCCGCCGGGTACGAGTGGAGCACGGGGCGGCCGAACGGTGAGAGAGAGGCGGTTGGATGGCTCAGGAAGTGCGTGGCGTCGTGGCTCATGCCCAGGGAGAGCCGGTCCGGGTCGAGACGGTCCTGGTGCCGGATCCCGGGCCCGGCGAGGCGGTGGTGCGGGTGCAGGCCTGCGGGGTCTGCCACACCGATCTCCACTACCGCGACGGCGGAATCAACGACGAGTTCCCGTTTCTCCTCGGACACGAGGCGGCCGGAATCGTGGAGACGGTGGGCGAGGGCGTCACCGACGTGGCCCCGGGCGACTTCGTGATCCTCAACTGGCGTGCGGTGTGCGGCACCTGCCGGTCCTGCAAGCGCGGCCGCCCCTGGTACTGCTTCAACACCCACACCGCCACGCAGCCGATGACGCTCGCCGACGGCACCGTGCTCACGGCCGCGCTGGGCATCGGCTCGTTCGCCGAGAAGACCCTCGTCGCGGCCGGCCAGTGCACCAAAGTCGATCCCTCGGCCTCCCCCGCCGCCGCCGGGCTGCTCGGCTGCGGTGTGATGGCGGGCCTCGGCGCCGCCCTCAACACCGGGCAGGTGGAGCGCGGCGACACGGTCGCCGTCATCGGCTGCGGCGGGGTCGGCAGCGCCGCCGTCGCGGGCGCCCGGCTGGCCGGCGCCTCGCGGATCATCGCGGTGGACCTGGACGAGCGGAAGCTGGCGTGGGCGACCGGCCTCGGCGCCACCCACACCGTGCACGCCGGCACGGCCGACGTCGTCAAGAGCATCCAGGAGCTGACCGGCGGCTTCGGCGCGGACGTCGTCATCGACGCGGTGGGCCGCCCGGAGACGTACCACCAGGCCTTCTACGCCCGCGATCTGGCCGGGACCGTCGTCCTGGTGGGTGTGCCCACACCGGAGATGGTGCTGCAACTGCCGCTGCTCGACGTCTTCGGGCGCGGCGGGTCCCTCAAGTCGTCCTGGTACGGGGACTGCCTGCCGGAGCGGGACTTCCCCGTGCTCATCGACCTCTACCGGCAGGGGCGGCTCGACCTGGACGCGTTCGTCAGCGAGACCATCGGACTGGGCGACGTCGAGGCCGCGTTCGACAAGATGCACCGCGGTGACGTGCTGCGCTCGGTGGTGGTGTTCTGATGGCGGCTGCTTCCCCCGGTTCCCCCGGTTCCCCCGGTTCCCCCGGTTCCCCCGGTTTCTCGGGTGCCCCCGGTTCCTCCGGTGCCCCCGGCGACGGCGCGCCCTCGCCCGGCGGGGCGCGGATCAGCCATCTCGTCACCTCCGGCACCTTCTCGCTGGACGGCTCCACCTGGGAGGTGGACAACAACGTCTGGCTGATCGGCGACGACCGCGAGGTGTACGTCATCGACGCGGCGCACGACGCGGAGGCCGTCCTCGCCGCGGTCGGCGGCCGCCGCCTGCTCGGGGTGGTCTGCACACACGGCCACGACGACCACATCGACGCGGCGCCCGAGGTGGCCGACCGCACCGGCGCCCCGATCCTGCTGCACCCCGACGACAGGGTGCTGTGGGAGATGCGGCATCCGGACCGCCGGCCCGACGGCCCCCTCGCCGACGGGGACACCCTGACCGTCGCCGGCACGGAGCTGCGCGTGCTGCACACCCCCGGGCACAGCCCCGGGGCGGTCTGCCTGTACGCGGCCGGGCTGGGCACCGTCTTCTCCGGCGACACGCTCTTCCGGGGCGGGCCGGGCGCCACCGGGCGCTCGTACTCCTCGTTCCCGACGATCATCGACTCGATCCGGGACCGGCTGCTGACCCTGCCGCCGGAGACGGTGGTGCGCACCGGGCACGGCGACCCCACCACGGTGGGGGACGAGGCACCGCAGCTGGAGGAGTGGATCGCGCGCGGGCACTGAGACGCACGGCGGCGGCGGGGCGGGCGGGAGCGGGGCCGGTCGGGCGTGCCGCCGCGGTACGGCCGCGGTACGGCCGCTGTTGGTCACACGAGCGCGGGGAAGGGGTGTGGGAGGGCTTCGCGGGCCGTCTGTCGCGGGCCGTCTGTGATCCGGGCTGCGGGCGGTGGCGCGCGTCCGGGTCCGCTCCGGCTGCCCGTCCGGGTCCGCTCCGGCCGGGGGCCGGGCCGGGACGGGACGGGTCCCCGCCGTGGGACCATCGACCATGTGATCGACCTCGGCTACTCCCTCTCCCGCCGCTTCCCGGATCCCCCGCAGACGGACTACCGCACCGCCGATGTGCGGACCCTGCGGCACGATCTGTTCTGCGGCGACGTCTACATCGCCGACACCAAGGCGGACCGGGAGCTGTCCACAGCCTGGGGATGGGTGCCCGTGCTGGACTTCGCCTGGGCGCTCTGCGACATCGTCGAGCAGCTCGACCGCGATCCGCGCGGCAGCCGTTCGCACCGGCGGCAACAGGCCGAGCTGGACTTCACCGAGTCCGCGGACCGGCTGCTCTTCGAGCGGCGGTTCGGCTGGGTCGACATCGGCGCCGACTGGCAGCCGGCCGGCGAACCGCCGCTGACCTTCGGCCACTCGGCGCTGCGCCGGGAGGCCCGGGACTTCCTCCAGGACGTCGTCGCGGACCTCACGGATCTGCACGAAGGGCTCGCGGACAACCCCGTCGTCTGGGATCTCCTGGCCCGCTTCCCGCGCGTCTGAGCAGGGAGCCGGCCGGCCCGGGCCGGTACCGACACCGCCGACCGCCGATCGCCGTTACGCGTTGACGCCGATCGTCAGCGTCGCCGCATAGCCCTCGGCCGGCGAGCCACCGAGCGGGGTGAGCGTGAGGAGACCGGAGGCCGAGCCGCCGCCGTCGTAGACGCCGTCGTCGTACAGATGCGTCTCGGGCGTGGTGTTCTCCCGGTACGGGGCGGCCGCCTGGACGCGGTCGTTGGTGTCCGGGTCGAAGTAGAGCTGGCCGGTGTGGACGATCTCGCCACCGGTGTACGAGCCGCCGGCGGGCGTGATGTCCGTGTGCACCCGCAGATGGGCGTGGACGGCGCGGGCGGTGTAGTGGCCGGGCCAGATGGAGACCAGCTCGACCTGGCCGTTCTCGTCGGTCACCGCCCCGCCGCGGCAGAAGGTGCCGTTGTCCTCGCCGGGGTGGCCGTTGCGGCCGACGAAGCCGGAGTACTCCCCGAGGTGGTCGGCGTGCCAGAGCTCGACCAGCGCGTCCGGGAGCGGGGCGCAGCCGGCGGACTGGTCGACGACGGTGAGCAGATAGTGCACCGGGAAGCCCGGCCGGTCCTCGCTGATCTGGTTGCGGATCAGCGCGCTGGGCAGCGCGTAGGGACCCTCGGTGACCTCGGCGGTGAGCGAGCAGACGCCCAGTCCGGAGGCGTCGCCGGCGGAGCCTGCCGCGCCGGCGCCCCCGGAGGACCCGCCCGCCGAGGCCATACCGGCCAGACCGAGACCCGTGGCGGCCGCGGCGGCGGAACCGCCGATGATGACCCGGCGGCGGCTGACCGGGCTCTTGCGCCGGTGTTTGCCCGTGTTCGCCCGCCGGGGGAACGGGAGTTGAGGGTTGTCTGTCATGGGCACGAAAGTAGAGCACACCGTTGAGCGGCCTTCATCGTCCCCCCGACTTGCGGGCAACGGCACTGGTGGACGCCCGTCTCCGCGGGCTCCGCTCCACGGCACCGGCACCGGCACCTGCTCCGGTGTCTGTTCTTGCTCCGGCTCCGGCCAGCCGGCCGTTCGGAGGCGAGGTGCGGGGCGGGATGACCGTCCGCCCCGGCGGTCCGGGGTGGCGGCCTTCGTCTCACGGGCGGCCGGGGCACGCCGAAGGCGGGGCACCGGCGCGGACGGCTGACGGCCGACGGGCCGACGGGCCGACGCGAAGGGCGGCGCCCGGGATCCCAGCGGTCACCGGCGGCCGGGACGGCGCGGTGGGCGCGCGAGGGACCGATGCGGGACGCCCGGGGCGGCGCAAGGCGGGGTGCCGGGCGGGCGCGGAAGCCGGAGCACGACGCGGTGCGCGGTGCGCTCGGAGCAGCGGCGCCCGCCAACCGTCCGGGACGACGCAGGCGGCGCCGAGCGGGGCGACGGTGTTCACCCGCATCACCGGCGGCCCCGGACCCGGGCCGCAGACCGCCCGCCCGCCGCTGCGGTGCCGGGCGCTGCGGTGCCCGCCTGCTCGGCATAGAGGGCGCCGGCCAGCAGCGGCACGCCTCCCACGGGGCTCAGCGCATGGGCGCGGAGGTCTGCGTCGAAGGCGGCCAGCGCCTCCCGCCCCGTCCGCGTCGCCGTACCACCCGCGTCGAGGACGGCGCGGGCACCGGACTGGACCCGGCGCAGGCCGTGCGGGCCCGCCTCGTACAGCACGCGGGTGTCCTGCAGGGTGGTCATGACGGTGAGCAGGGCGTCGAGCCGGGCGCAGGACTCGTCCGCGCCGGTGTCCCGGGCGATGCGCAGCGCGTCGAGCGCCCGGCGCACATGCGGCAGGCCCGCCCGTGCCTCCCCTCGCGCGCCAGCCGCCCCGTAGCGCACCGAGACCGCCGACCCCGGGGAGGGGCGGAGAGGCGCGCCCCGGTCGCGGTGAGCCGCGAGGCGTTTGACCACGGCGCCGAGTTCGCCGGGCGCGGCCCCCAGCTCCAGCGCCGACGCCGCCACCAGCAGGCCCAGCACCCAGATCGCCCCGTGGTGCGCCCTGGTGCCGCAGGCGGCGCGCCGCACGGTCCACTCCGTGGAGCGGCCGATGGCGCCCAGTTCTGCGCGGAGTTCCGGAGTGGGTTCACCGGTGCGGCGCGCGGCGGCGGCCATCGCCGTGAGCCCGGGGGCGAGGGCCCGCGCGGCCCAGCGGAGCGCGCCCGGATCCGGAGCGGCGGGGCGGCGAGTGCCGGGGGCCGGGACACCGGGGAGAAGGAGGCCCGGGGCGCGGACGCCGCCGTCCTCAGGGGTCTCCCCGGTGTCGCCGGCATCCCGGGCACCGCGGCCGGCGGGGAGCGCACGGGCATCGCGGTCGGCACGGGTGTCGGCCGCGTCGCGGGCCGGGGGTTCGGACCGCCGGGCCCCGACAGCATCACCCGCACCGTTGCGTACGCCGCGTGCGCCACCGCGTGCGCCGCCGCATGCATCGCCGGTCCGTGGCCCCGGGCCGCCCCGTCCGTCGTGAGTCCGGCTCTCCGCGTGCCGGGCCCCGCCCGCGGGGGCGTCCGGCGTCCCCGTGCCGGGGCTCTGTGCATCGCGGACCCGGACACGGGCCCGGCCCCCGGGCCCCCGGCTCTCTGCGGCACGTGCGCCCGGGTCACCTGGGCAGGCGTCGCGGGGCCCCCGGTCGCGTGTGGCGGCGGCCCGGGCGGCGGAGTGCCGCGCGTCCGGGTCCCGGGGATCGGCGAGTCCCGGTTTCGGGGTCAGCTCCACCACCGCCACGACCGCACGGATCGCCGTCTCCGCAAGCCAGGTGTCGCGGGCGTCGGTGAAGCGGACGCGCCGCCCGCCGCCTCCGCCTGCCGCTCCGCTCGCCGGCAGCGTCATCGCCCCTCCCGCCCTTCCCGCCGTCCACACGGCCGCCTCTCGGCCCGTCCACCCGGGCATCCGGGCTCCCGGGCGTTCCGGGCACCCGACCACCCGTCCCGGCGGACGGCCGCCGGTGACGCGATCTTGGAGGTTGGCGGACGTCCGGGCAACTCCCCTGCCGGAAAGCCCGCTCGACGCTGCTTGACACCGCTTGACCTCAAGCTTGGTCGAGGTCGAAGAGTGGTCCCAGTGAGGCGTGAGGCGGCTGAGTCTCCGCCCCACCGCCGACCGTTCACCTCGCACACCCGGGAGTGCCCATGCTCGCGATCCGTCAGTACGCCTTCGGGCCCGCCGGGAACCTGCTGCCCGAGCAGGTCCCGGATCCCGTCCCCGGCGCCGGAGAGGTCCGTATCGCCGTGGAGGCCGCCGGGGTGCATCTGATCGACACCGCGATCCGCTCCGGCGTACAGGGCGGGCCCTTCCCGCTGCCCCGGCTGCCCATGACGCCGGGGCGCGAGGTGGCGGGCACCGTCGACGCCCTGGGCGAGGGAACGGACCCGGCCCTGCTCGGCCGCCGGGTCGTCGCCCATCTCGGGCAGGCGTCGGGCGGTTACGCCGAGCTGGCCGTGGCCCCCGCCACGGCACTGCACACGGTCCCGGACGGGCTGACCGCCGAACAGGCCGTCGCCATGATCGGTACGGGCCGTACGGCCATGGGCGTGCTGGAGACGGCCGCGCCGACGGCCGCCGACACCGTGCTGGTCACCGGCGCCGCAGGCGGCCTCGGCACCCTGCTGGTCCAGGCGGCGCACCGGCGGGGCGCCACCGTGGCCGGTGTCGCGGGCGGCGCCGCCAAGGCCGACGCGGTGCTCACCAACGGCGCCGACGCCGCCGCCGACCACACCGTCCCCGGCTGGCCGGAGCGGCTGCGGAAGGAGCTCGGCGGCCGCGAGGTGACGCTCGTCCTCGCGGGCACCGGCGGCGAAGTCGCCCGCGCCGCCTTCGAGTTGCTGGCACCCGGCGGCCGGCAGTTCGTGTACGGCTGGATGCCGGACGACCCGCTGTACCCCACGCCCGGGGAACTGGCCGCGCGCGGCGTCACCTCCGAGGCCGCCGTCGGGCCGCGGCTGCTGAACCGGCCCGGCGGGCTGCGCCCGCTGGAGACCGCCGCGCTGGAGGCGGCCGCGGCCGGGCATCTCGTCCCGGCCGTCCAGCTCTTCCCGCTCGCCGAGGCCGCCGCCGCCCACCGGGCGCTGGAGAACCGGGCCACGCTGGGAAAGGTCGTCCTGGTCCCGGACACCGGACGGGCAGGCCGCCGCCCCCGCACCGGCTGACGGACGCGGGGCAGGGGCACCGGACGGGACGGCACGGAGCCGGGACGGGACGGGACGCCGGACCACCGGAACGCCCCGACGCCCTGGTCTACCCGACCGCTTCGGCCGCCGCGGCCGGCCCCGCCGCCTGCGCCGGCTGCGACACCTGAGCCGCCTGAGCGGCCTGAGCGGCCTGAGCGGCCCGAGGCACGGCCAGACGGTCCAGGGCGTCGCCGGTCAGGCGGTAGCCCGTCCACTCGCGCATCGGCACCGCGCCCAGCGCCTCATAGAAGTCGATCGACGGCGTGTTCCAGTTGAGGACGGACCACTCCAGGCGGCCGTAGCCGCGCTCGGCGCAGATCCGGGCGAGTTCGGCGAGCAGGGCCTTGCCGTGGCCCCGGCCGCGCGCCTCCGGGCGGACGTACAGGTCTTCGAGGTGGATGCCGTGCACCCCCTGCCAGGTGGAGAAGTTGAGAAACCAGAGCGCGAAACCCTCCACCACGCCGTCCGTCTCCGCGATGTGCGCGTAGGCGGCGGGGCGGTCGCCGAAGAGCGCGCGGCGTATGTGCTCCTCGGTGGCCCGCACCTCGTGCTCCGCCTTCTCGTAGACGGCCAGCTCACGGATCATGGCGACGATGGCCGGGACGTCGCCGGCCGTGGCGGTACGAATCATGTGACCAACTTACGGGCCCGCCCGGCGGGTCACCGGGCCGTCACCGTTCGTCGCCGGGGGCAGCCTTCCGCGGCTCTCCGTAGCCCTCCCGGGAGTCGAACATCCGGCGGAGCGCGGCCTCAGGGGAAAGGTCCGGCCGCCGGAGTGAACCCACGAGCCTTCCACCGCGTCCCCCTCTCCGTGACTTCTCCCCGGGAGGACGCCGTCAGCCGGCGAACCGACGCGAGCAACGCGCAGCCCGAGACGGCGGCCGGAAGAACGGCCGGTGCGGCGGGCTCCGGCCGGGTCCTGCCGGAACAGCGCTCGGCACCGGCTGCGTTACCGCGGCCGCCCGCCCCGGGGCCCGGGTCACCGGGCCCCGCGTCACCCCTCCCGCCCGGCAGCGACACCACTGGCACGGTCGCCACCGCCACCGCCACCGCAGTCGCCGCCACCGCCACTACCCCCCGCGGCCCGGCCCGCAGCCTCCGCGTCCGCTCGGCTGCCGTTCTGGCGCCCGCCGCCGTGGCCCTGCTGCTCGGCCTCTGGGGCATCCGCCGGGAGAACAGCATGTGGCGGGACGAGTCGGTGACGTACCAGGTCGCCCACCGCGAACTCCAGGACATCTGGCGCCTGTTGAGCGAGGTGGACGCCGTCCACGGCCTGTACTACCTGCTGATGAAGGCCGTGTTCACCGTCTGGGACGGCGGGCTCGTCGCGCTGCGCCTGCCGTCCGTGCTGGCGACGGCCCTCGCCGCCGCCGGTGTCGCCGCGATCGCCCTCCGGCTCGCCGGGGCGCGGGCCGCGGTGTTCTCCGGGACCGTCTTCGCCGTCGTCCCGATGGTGCAGCACTACGCGCAGGAGGGCCGCTCCTACGCCCTGGTCTGCGCCGCCGTCACCTGGGCCTGCTATCTGCTGCTCCGGGGTGTGGAGGGTGGCGGTGCCCGGATCTGGACGGCCTACGCGGGGGTGTTGCTCGTCGCCTGCTGGCTGCACGAGTTCGCGATCCTGGTCCTGGCCGCCCACGGTGTGACGCTGCTCCGTTCCGCCGCGGGACCCGCCACGCGCCGGGCATGGCTGACCGCCTCCGGACGCGTCGGCGCGGGGGTCCTGCCGCTGGCCCTGGTGAGCGCCGGTCAGGCGGAGCGGCAACTCGGCTGGCTCGGCCGGCCGGAACTCGGCGCGTGGCTGCTCTTCTTCGCCGTGTCCGCGGCTGGCTGGGCGTGCGCGCGGGCGCTGCCGGTGCTGCCCGAGGTGCGGCAGGGGCAGCCGGAGCAGCGGGAAGGGGGACGGCGACGGGAACAGCCGGGCCGGCCAGGGCAGCCGGAGCGACCGGAGCTTCCGGACCGGACCTCCCCGCCCCCGGGCCCCGCCGTCGGCGCGGCCGCCCTGGCGCTGCCGCTTCTCGTCGTCCCGGCCGGCCTGCTGATGACGGTCTCCCTGGTCAAGCCCTGGTACGTCGACCGATACGTCCTCTACGGCATGACAGGCCTCGCCCTCCTCCTCGGCATCTGTCTGGCCCGCGTCACGGAGCCGGTGCTCCTGCGGCGGCTTCTGCCCCGGCGCCCGGCCCGGATCGCGGCCGTGTGCGGCTGCGCGGCGGGGCTGCTCGCCGTCCTGCTCCCGTGGTCGCTCCTCGTCCGTTCCCCGGAGAGCCGCAAGGACGACGTGGTCGCGGTGGCGGACGCCGTACGGGAGGTGGCGGCCCCCGGCGACGCCGTGCTGTTCATGCCCTCCCGCCGCCGGGAATGGCTGCTCTCCTTCCCCGAGGTGCGTGCCGGTGTGAAGGACCTGGCGCTGCGGCAGGGCCCGGCGGCCTCCGCGACCCTTCAGGGCACGGAGCTCCCGGCGGACGAGATCCGCCGCCGCGTCCTGGCCGCGGACCGCGTCATCGCCGTCACCGACCCGGAGGGGCAGCCGCTCGACGCGTTCCGGGGCGAGGCCGTCAAGCGCGAGACGCTGGACGCCCGCTTCAGCCGCTGCGAGCCGGTCCGGGTGCACGGCGCGCAGGTGGTCGTCCACGTCCGCTCGGGCAGCTGCGAGGCACCGGACTGACCGGACCGCCCCGCACCGCCCCGACCCGACCCGACCCGCGCGGACCGTGGCCGGGCGAGGGGACGGAACGAGGCGGGTGCCGCCCGCCGAGGACTCGGCCGAGGTGTTCCACGTCACTGACGCGTGACGCGCAGCAGGGGTCCGCGGTATCCAGCTGAGGAACGCAGCCGCGTTCTCGTCGCAAGCGGAACCCGCTCACCCGCCGGCCGGGTTCGGCCGGCAGCCGCCAAAGGTACGGGACGACCGGCGACGACCGGCCGCCCGGAGGAGGGTCGTCATGCCGCAACCACCGCCGGGCCGCCGCAGGGTCATCACCCGGAGCGAAGTCGTGCGGGGCGCCTGCCGGTACTTCCTCCGGCACGGCACCGTGGACATGGACGCACTGGCGCCCGCGCTCGCCGTGAGCCGGGCGACCCTGTACCGGGTGGCGGGCAGCAGGGACGCACTCCTGGGCGACGTGCTCTGGCAGCTGGCCGACGATCTGCTGACGCGGGCGCGCCGGCGCCGGACCAGCGCCGGGGTGGACGGCGTACTCGAGGTCACCCGCCGCTTCACGGACGGGCTGCGCGGGGCCGCGCCTTTCCAGCACTTCCTCCGCACCGATCCGGAGACGGCGACGCGCCTGCTGACCTCGGGTGTGGTGCATCGGCGGGCCGTCCGGGCGCAACGGGCCATCCTGCTGGAAGCGGGCGGCGTCAGTCCTCCCGGCTCCCCGGCCGATCTCGCCGAGCTGGACGAACTGGCCTATCTCTACGTCCGGGTCGTGGAGTCCGCCCTGTACTCCGAGCTGCTGAGCAGACGCCCGCCGGACTTCGCCCGCGCGGAGCGCGCGGCCCGCGCGGTCCTCCTGCATGGCCGCTGACGGCGATGCCGGCCGACACCGGGAGCGGAGCGCACCCGCGGCTGCTGAAACCCGTCTTCGCACAGCTGAGACGGCCGTCTCGGAAGCGCCGCCGGGTCTGGTGCGCTCGCCCCGGCGGCCGTAGGAAGGTCCGGTCCCGCTCGGCCCGCCGGTCCGCACCACCCCCACCGGCGGCAGCGGCGGCGCGGCGGCCTGCCGCCCGGTCGGCCTGTCTGTCTGCCTGCCTGCCTGCTCCGAACCGAAACACACGCAGGCCGGGAGGTACCCCGGGCGCGGGGGCGCACGCCGGCCGGCATCGCCGCAGCGGGAGGTAAGCGGCCCGACATCGCCCGGCCGACGCGTCGACGGGCAGTGGCGGTCACTGTCCCCGGACGCCGGCTCCGGCTCCGGGCAGAAGACTTCGGAGGTGATCACGGTGCGTTTCGTCCCGTCCCGATCAGCGAGGGCCTTACGGCCGGCCGCTCTTGCGGCCTTGTGCGCGACGCTCATGGTCCCGGCGTCCCCGGTGGGTGCGGCGGAGAGACCGGCCAGACCGGAATCCGCCGGGGCGGGGGCAGCAGCGGCGCCGGCGACAGGGCCGCAGACGGTAGAAGCGGTCCGGGCGGCACGAGCGGAGCGGACGACCGGCGCCGCGAAGACGACGACACGGCGAACGAACACCCGGACGGTCCCGGTGGTCTTCGTCCACGGCCACGAGGGCTCGGCACAGCAGTGGCAGTCCCAGGCCAAGCGGTTCTCGAGCAACGGCTACCCGGACCGTCTGCTGTACGCCTTCGAGTACAACACCCGCGTCCCGACCGACGACCACGCGGTCGCGGGGCTGGAGGAGTTCATCGACGGCGTCCGGTCCCGGACCGGGGCGCCCCGGGTCGACGTCGTCGCGCACTCGCGCGGAACCCGCGTGCTGCACCGGTACCTCTCCGTCCCCGAACGGGCGGCCGAGGTGCGCAAGTACGTGAATCTGGACGGCACCTCCAGCGCGGAAGAGCCCGGTGGCGTGCCCACCCTGGCGATCTGGGGCAGTGCCCAGCCGAACGGATCGATCGGCGGCGCCGTCAACGTCCACACGACGGACCAGGGGCACACGGAGACCGCGACGTCCGCCCGCAGCTTCGCCCACATCCACACGTTTCTCCGCGGCCGGGCACCGGCTACGGAGAAGGTGCTGCCCGAGCCTCCCGGACACGTGGAGATCGCGGGACGGGTCGTGCACTTCCCGCTCAACAGCGGGCTCGCGGGCCGCCTCGAGGTGTGGCGGCTGGACCCCGCCACCGGTGCCCGGGCGGACCGCCGTCCGCGGCACGTCGTACGGACCGGCACGGACGGTGCCTTCGGCCCACTCGACGTCAACGGACGCCACACCTACGAACTGGTGCTCGTCCGCCCCGGTGAGCGCGTGAACCACTTCTACCCCGAGCCCTTCGAACGCAGTGACCGCTTCGTGCGGCTCCTCGTCTCCGCGCCGGGCGGTGTGGCGGACCGGGCCGACGCCTGCCCGGGACACACGTCCGTCACCGTCGTCCGCAACCGGGAGTGGTGGGCGGACACCGCCGCCGCCGACACCGACCGGCTCGCACTGAACGGCGTCCAGGTGCTCAACCCGGCGGTGTCCCCCGCCTTCCGCCAGATCCTGGCCGTCTTCGCGTTCGACCGGGACTGCGACGGGGTCTCGCACACGGAGGCGCCACTGCCCCCGTTCGACAGGATTCCGTTCCTGACGGCCACGGACCTCCACCTCCCGGCCTCCCCGGCGGCCGACGGCACGATCACCGTCACCCAGACCATGCGCGGGACCGGCGGCGAGAGGCGCACACTCGCCGTCCGCAATTGGCCGTCGGACAGCGACACGGTGTCGGTCCTCTTCAAGGACTACGCCGACACCGCGTTCGGCAGAACCCGCTGACCGATGAGGCCCACCGGCCACCCACTCGGCAGCACCGCCGGACCGCCCGCGGGCCCCTGCGCGACCTTCCGCCCAGGGGCCCGCGGGCCGGGCGCCCGGCTCAGCGGAAGCCTACGGGCGCCCTGAGGCCGGTGGAGTCTCACGTGGGCTTGACACGATCGTCGCGGGCCGGTCAGCGCATCACCGCTGATGCTTGCGTCACCACTGTTGCCTGCGCCTGCGCGCTTCCCGGCGGTCCCGGGCCTGCTCGTTGTCGGCCTTGATGGTCTGGATCTCTCTCCAGACACGGAGAGCGAAGCAACAAGCAAGTATGGCGACGCACAGACAGCCGATCACCAACGAAACGACTGAAGTCGTGTCGCGAAGGGCCACCCACGCCTCGATGCCCAGAAAGATGACTCCGAACTGGGCAAACCGCCGCTTCACGGGACTCCTCCAGGGTCAGTCTCCCGTCGGGCCAGGCACCGCCGCAGAGGACCAGCCCCGGCCCCGTGCAGGACGAGACCTTGGCTTTCCGCAGGTGTGATCCGGCCAGGGTGCACGACGCGCAGGTCGTCGTCCACGTGCGCTCGGGCGGCTGCGGCGCTGCGGACTGAGCGACTCCCGACCGGTCCGGAGAGGAACGGACGGTCGCGCCGGGCAGTGGGCGCACCTACTGCTGCGCGAGGAGCACGGCACCGGTGATGGCGCATACGGTGCCCACGATCGCGAAGAACCACCCCACGAGCTTGGTGACAATACGTCTGTTCTTGCGCGCTTCCGCGCTCGGCGGGTCACCGAGACCGTAGGCGCTGTGGAAATCCTTGTGCATCTGATCGCCCCAGGCTGCCGCCGCCTCGGCATACCCGGTCCTCTTGAGCGCCGAGAACCATCCCACCAGACCCGCTCCCGTACCCCAGAGCAGCAGGAAGACGGCTTCGCCTTGGGGTGACATGGCCCGGCCGGCCAGATGCGCGAGCACGTGCACAGCGGTTCCCCCCTCGTCATGACCGATGGGCGCGCACCGTACCGCAGCGCAGGATCGATCGGGGCTGACCGCCCGGTTGATGCCACCTGTGGATGTCAAACGCCCCGGACGATCAACCGTCCGGGGCATTCCCGCTGTTCAGGGCTGGAGCCGACTGTCGGGTTCGAACCGACGACCTTCGCTTTACAAGAGCATCAAGGGCGACTGATCTACCAGCGCTAACCGCCTCACAGGCCGGTGACCAGCGGATTTGGCATCTCGCCACATCCTCAGCTATCCCGGCCTCTCCCGTTCTCATGTGTACGGCATGTGTACGAGAACGGGGCGGCCCCGGAAGGTGCGCGAACACCTCACCGGGGCCTGCGGCCGGACCCTTCCAAGACAAGGAGTCCGAACCGTGCGCAACACCGTACCCGGCCCTCACCGGCCCGCCGACCAGCCCCTCAGGCTTCCGGCCACCCTCGCCGACCGCGTCCTCGACACCATCCCCCTGCAGCGCACCGCCTGCCCCGACGGGCGCCCCTGGTGCACCGGCGAGCCGCGCGACCACTCCGACCCGCGCGAGCACATCCACCAGAGCCCCGAACTGTCGATGACCGGCTCATACGGCACCGGGCTCGCCGCGTTCTGCATCGCCCAGCACGACGACGACCGGCCCGAGCTGGCGTTCGCCGGCCGCGGTGACTGGCCCGACCTCGACCTCGACCAGGTCGACGAGCTCATCGCCGACATGGCCGAGCACCTGCGGCGGCTGCGGGCCGCCCGCGCCGCGCTGGCCGCGCTGCTGGGACAGGGCCGGTGACCGCCCGGGAGCAGGCGGCCGCCGAGCTGGAGGCCGCCCGCCAGCAGGCCGCCGCCGACCTGGCCGCCGCCGAGGCCGCTCTCGCCGCGCAGCGCGAGACCGCCGCCCGGCTGGCCGCACTCCACAAGGAGGCACAGCAGTGAACGCCCTGCGCCGCGCAGTCCTGGCCACCCGTCACGTCCTGGCCGAACCCGTGCTGATCCTCGCCGCCCTGGCCGTCGCCGTCGTCGCCCTACTGGCCGGCCAGTGGTGGACCGCGGCCGCCGCCCTGGCGGTGGCCGTCACCGGATGGGCCAGCGCTACCCGGCCCATGGCCGGGGCCCCGGACAACTGCCCGCTGTGCGCCGACGAGGAGGACGGCCGATGAAGCGCGTAACGCCGCACTCCGCCCTCGCCGCCGGCGCGGCCGTCGTCACGGTCGCGCTCACCGCCGCCGCGTTCTGGCTCTCCTACGAGCACCTGCACGACGTCGCCGCGGCCCACGGTCTCGGGCACGCCCCGGAACGAGCGTGGGCGTGGCCGGCCACCGTGGACCTGTTCATCGTCGCCGGAGAGCTGCTGATCCTCCGGGCGTCGCTGCGCGGCACCGTCGACCGGTGGGCAATCGCCCTGGCCGCCACCGGGTCACTCGGCTCGATCGCCCTCAACGTCGCCGGAGTCGGGCAGCACGCACACCCGCTCGACTACGTCGTCGCCGCTGTCCCGCCGGTCGCCGCGCTGCTGGCGTTCGGCGCCCTCATGAGGCAGGTGCACGACGCCCTGTCGCCGAGGGTCGTCACCGGGCCCGACGAGCCGGTCGAGGTGACGTTGGAGGTGACGCCTGAGCCCCGGCGGGAGCTCGCGCCGGCAGCAGCGGAACCGCTGGTCATCTGTGGTGGACGCGAGACGTTCACCCCGGCCGTTCCGCCCCGGGAGGTGGACGCCGAGGTGGACACCCCGACGGACCGGCTCCCGGCCGACGAGGCGATGAACCGCATCCGCGCGGCGTGGGTGGTGGGCAAGTCCGTCACCGAGGCGGCCGAGCTGTCCACCCGGTCCCGGTCCTACGTGCACAAGGTGTACGGCCGGCTCGATGAGGAGCGGCAGGAGCGCCGGGACAGGGACCGCGCCGAGGACGACGCCTGGATGCAGCAGCTCAACGCCGACCGGGCCGGGGCGGTGGCGTCATGAGCGGGCACGTCCACCACGCCGGATGCGGCTGCTACTCGCCCGACAACCTGCCGGTGCACCACCCGCAGCCGCTCCCCGAGCACCAGCCGGTGCCGCAGGTCGTCCACGTCCACCAGGCGCCGCCGGACCGCACCGTTCAGCGGGTCGCGCTCGGCGCCGGCATCGGCGCCGGGGCGGTCGCGGCCGGGGTGTACTTCGGCCCGCTCCTGGTGGCCGCCATGACGTCCATGGCGATCAGCCTCGCCGTCGTCGCCCTGGTGGTCGGCGTCGTCGGCTGGACGGTCGTCTCCGTCGTCCGCGCGGTGGGCGGGCCGGAGGGCACGCAGGCCGCGAAGAACCTCAAGCGCCGGAAGGGCTGACCGGCTGCCTGTCCTCGCCCGACCACGACGGCCGGGCGGGGGCGGGGATCCGGGACAGCCCCGGCCCACAATCCGAGAGGAGCCCGTCATGGGCCTGCGCAAGAAGACCTACAACATCGACGACCTGCCCGCCGACAAGGCCACGTGGGAGTCCCGCATCAGCCACCGCGCCGAGGTCCTCAACGAAGCCCGCGAAGACGGCGACCAGACGTGGGTGGCCCGCGCCGAACAGCGGCTCGACTCCGCCCTCGACGGCTACAACCGGGACGCCCGCTGATGGCCGCCGTCACGATCGTCAGCTTCGGCTACCTCCACGCCGAACCCCCGGCCGCGCACCTGGTGCTCGACCTGCGCCACCACTTCCGCGACCCGCACGTCGACCCCGCCTTGCGCCAGCAGACGGCCGCCGACCGGGCCGTGCGGGACGTGGTGATGGGCACGGCCGGGGTGCTGGAGCTGACCGAGGCCGCCGCCGCGGCGGTCCGCGCCTACCAGGCCGGGCCCACCGCCGGGCCCGTCACGGTCGCCGTCGGCTGCGCGGGTGGCCGGCACCGCGCCCCCACCGTCGCCCTGGCCCTGGCCACGCTGCTCCGCGACGACGACCAGGACGTCGACCTCCACCACCGGGACCTGTCCCGGCCCGTCATCAACCGCTGAACCGAACCGAGAGGACACCACCATGGACCGCCACCAACTGCCCACCGGCGCCGACCTGGACAACATGACCGGCAAGGACCTGCGCAACCTCACGGCCGCCGACTTCCGGGCGAAGGCCGCCGCGCTGCTGCTCAAGGCCGAGCGCTCCGCGGAGAGCTACCGCCGTGACGAGCTGGTGCGCGCCGCCGACGTCTGGGCCCGGCTCGCCACCGCCCCCCAGGAGCGCTGACCGATGCCGCTGCCCGAACGCACCTACACCCCGGCCGAGCGACGGCGCCGCGCCGTGCTGCTGGCCCGCACAGCCAAGCAGGCCGTAGCCGACGCCGTATGCCCGCGGCTCGACCGGGAGATCGAGCGGATCGACGCCGCGGCCGAGGAGCGGGCCGCCCGGGAGCGCTCCGCCCTGGCCCGCGAGCTGGAGGCCGCGAAAGAGGAGCTGGCCGCCGCCCGCGTCAAGGAACGGTGCGCCGCCCGGTCGGACCGGCCCGCGGCCAAGACCGCCCGCAAGCAGGCCGAGGACCGGCTGCGCCGCGCCGAGCGAGCCGCCCGCAGGTAGAGACCCCCGGGGCGGGCGCACGGCCTGCCAGCACTGCCGCCCGCCCCGGGCCCCCGGCACCCGCTACGAGCACCAGGAGAGACCAGCATGACCGACACCACCCTGACCCCGCCGCAGCACATCAACGGCACCGCGGCCGCCGACCCGCCGACCGTGCCCCTCACCAAGCCCGCACCGCCGGCGCCCGTCGACGTCGACGAGCACCAGGAGCCGCCGCGGCTCGTCGACGACCCGGAGCTGCCCGCGCCCGGCGTCCACACCGAGAAGCGCCGGCCCATCGTGCCCGCGTGGCTGCGCTCCCGACCGGAGTTCGTGGCCACCGCCGGGCACGCCACCTCCCGGGCCGGGTACGCCGCGGCGTTCCACGGGCTGCGGCTGCCCTGGTACACGCTGCGGCTCGGCGCGATGGCACCGCGCGGCACCGCCCGCTTCATCACGAGCACGGGCCGGTGGGTGTGGGACCAGGAGGCCGCGCCGCTGCGCGCGGCCGCCGTCCGCGCCGAGGACGTCGAGGAGTACATGCGCTTGGCCAAGCTGCGCGGGGACCGGGTGCGGCTGCGCGGCCTGGCCGTCGCCGCGGCCGCCGTGTTCGGGCCCGTCCTGGCCGCCGCCGTGTACGTCCTCGCCCCCGGCCTGCTGTACGCCGCAGCCGGCGCCGCCGTCCTCGCCCTCGGTTGGGCCGGCCAGTCCCAAGACGCGCCGGTCGTCGGCCCGGCCGTGCTCCGGACCGAAGTGGAGAAACTGACCAGTCACATCGTGCTGCGCGGCCTGGACGCCATCGGCAACCCGAAGATCTCGGCCGCCATCAAGCGCGGCGGGGACACCGGGCTGCGGTTCGTCTCCCCCATCACCCGCGACGGGCCCGGCTACCGCGCCGACCTCGACCTGCCGTACGGCGTCACGCCCGACGACATCATGGAGGCCCGCAAGCCGCTCGCGAGTGGTCTGCGGCGCAAGGTCGGCTGCGTGTGGCCGTCGCCCGACGCCACCGAGCACGAAGGCCGGCTGATCCTGTGGGTCGGCGACAAGCCCATGAACGAGACGACGAAGCCCGCATGGCCGCTGCTGCGGGAAGGGCAAGTGGACCTGTTCAAGCCGGTCGTGTTCGGCAACGACCAGCGCATGAGGGACATGACCGTCACGTTGATGTTCGCCGCCATCGTCATCGGCTCCATCCCCCGCATGGGCAAGACGTTCCTGCTGCGGCTCCTGCTGCTCATCGCCGCACTCGACCCGCGGGCCACCCTGTACGCCTTCGACCTCAAGGGGACCGGCGACCTCGGCGCCCTCGAAACGGTCTGCCACCGCTACCGGGCCGGGGAGGACGACGAAGACGTCGCGTACATCCTGCAGGCCCTGCGGGAGCTCAAAGAGGAACTGCGCCGCCGGGCGAAGGTCATCAAGTCCCTGCCGCGCTCGCGCTGCCCCGAGTCCAAGGTGACCCCGGCCCTGGCCAGCGACAAGGCTCTCGGACTGCACCCGGTCGTCGTCGGCATCGACGAGTGTCAGATGCTGTTCGAGCACGAGAAGTACGGCGCCGAGATCGAGTCCATCTGTACGGACATCACCAAGCGCGGCCCGGCACTCGGGATCGTCGGCATCTTCGCCACGCAGCGCCCCGACGCCAAGTCGCTTCCGCCCGGGATCTCCGCGAACGCCGTGTTGAGGTTCTGCCTCAAGGTGATGGGACACACCGCCAACGACATGGTCCTTGGCACCGGCGCCTACAAGGCCGGCATCCGGGCGACCATGTTCAGCCGGTCCGACCTCGGCATCTGCTGGATGGCCGGCGAAGGCGACGACCCCCGGATCGTCGCCTCGGCATTCGTCGACGCCCCGGCCGCCGAGAAGGTCGTCGCCCGGGCCCGCAAGCTGCGCGAGAAGTACGGCAACCTCACCGGCCACGCCATCGGCCAAGAGCCCGACGCCACCGCCGGGACGGACGTCCTCGCCGACGTCCTGGCCGTCCTCGCCCCCGACGAAGAGCGGGTCTGGTGCGAGCGCATCGCCGCCCGCCTCGCCGAGCTGCGCCCGGAGACCTACCCCGGGTGGAAGGCCGAACAGGTGACCGCCGCCCTCAAGCCCTGGGGCATCAAGAGCGGCCAGGTCTGGGGCACCGACGACGAGGGCCAGGGCGCCAACCGGCGCGGCATCACCCGGGCCGACGTCACCGCCGCCATCACCCGCCGTCACGCCGACCGGGCCGCGAGCTGACCCGAGCACAGCCGCTAGACCTAGCACCCCGCGCCGCTAGACCTAGCAACCCCGCTAGCGCCCGAACCCCGGCCCTGACCAGTGATCTAGTCCCTAGCGCCCCACCAGCACGAACACCCAGAACACCGCCCAGACAGGGAGTTGAGACCCGATGATCCTCGCTATGATCTCCGCCGCACTCTGGCTCGTCGCCTACACAGCGTTGTGCATGAGCCAGCCGTTCACCCCCGCCGGGAAACCGCGGCTCGGCCGCCGCCTGCTGAACTGGTGGCGCCGCAACCGAGACGCCGGCACCCGCTGACACACCCTCGCCACACACCACGACGGCCCCGCCTGGAACCACCAGGCCGGGGCCGTCGTCGTCTGCCCGGACGGGGTGGGGGCGGACTCCCGGGGGTGCTCATCTGAGCCCCGGGAGGAGCTGTGGGCGTCTGTCTGTACGGGTCTGGGGGACCGGCCGCCCGTGCCCCCATGCCGCCGTCCGGCCGCCCCGTGGCCGCCCGTTCACCGGTCGTCGAGAGTGATTCGATGCCGTATCCGGCAGGCGGGCACAGAGCGCGTCGGCGTGTCGCCGGACGGTCCGAGGCCGTAGGCGGCCGTCTGCGCGGTTGGGGGTCTGCGGCAGTCCAGCGGGCCGGTGTTCGGCCGTGCTACCGGCCGCCGGGGGCCGTGACGGGACCGGTGCGGCAGGATCTCCGAGTTTCATACAGGCAGGCAGCCGCAGCACCTTCCGGTGCTCAGATGTGCACCCCGGGGAGTCGGGTGCCTGCCACCCCTTGGGCAGCAGAGCGCCCCGCCGGCCGGGTGGCTGGCGGGGCGCTCGGTAGGCGCTGGACGGTCAGTGCGCGACACGGGGTGCGCTCGCGTCCATGGCTCCCGGTCAGCCTGCGGCCGCCGGGTGGCTTTGACGCCTGGTCTGTCAGGCCGCGGGCGGCCCGTCGAACGGGTCGACGGCCCGGCGGCGGCCGCTGGTCACCTGCCGGTCGTCGAGCGGGGAGCGGAGCGGCTCGGCGTCGTCGGCCTCCCACTTGTCGAGCTGGGCTCGGGCGGCGCGGCCGCGCTCGCCACCGCGGCCGGCCAGATAGGCGAGCTGGGCCCGGTTGCCGCGGGTGTCCTTCATCGCGGCGAACTCGTCGGCGGCGGTGTCGCTGTGCAGCGGGCCGATGAGCTCGCGGTACAGGGCCTTGCTGTCGACGGGGCGCCGGCGCTTGTGGTCGGTCATCTCTGTCACCTTCCTACTTGGCGGCCGCGGTGTCGGCCGGGGTCACGGGCTGGAACTCGGTCCACTCGGAACCGTCGCCGCCCCGGTAGTGCACGGGCCGCTTGAGGGGTTCGCCGGTCTTCTCCGCAGGCTCCCCGCCGCGCGCCACGGCGTCGGCGAGCTGGTCGGCGTATGCCTTGCGCAGCTCGCCGAGGGTGGGCACCCACAGCTGCACCTGCGGGGTGTTGAGCACCCACATGAACCACTCGCGGTCGTGCCGCACCCGGAACGGCTTCGCCGGGTTGGCCACGGGCCACGGGGGACGCACCGGGGCGCCGCCGCGGCGGGGGGTCCACTCGGGCCACAGCTGCGTCACGTTGGCGATCTCGGACCAGAGGGAGAACACCGAGCCGAAGTCGAGGTACTTCCCGTCGATGGCGATGTTTTCGCCGGCCGCGTCCCGGGTGAGCTTGTACTGCGCGCCGCGGATGCGGGCGTACCGGTCGACGAGCTGGTTGAAGTTCGACCAGGCGGTGACGGCGTCGGGCCCGCGGTCGATGGCGGTCTGTGCGTCGTGCACGCCGCGGAGCGCGGCCGCCATGGGCCGGGCGGTGTCGATGAGTTCGTCGAGGAGCGGGCGCAGGGCCCGCAGGCCGTTGTCGGCGCCGGCGCGCACCGCCATCTCGCGCTGGTTCTTGAGCCGCTTCTCGGCACCCTGGAGGATCAGGAGCTCGGCCTTGACGAACTCGGTGGTCTGCTGGGCTTCCCACGCTCGGCGGCCGAGGTCGCCGGGGACGGGCTTGCCCGCGGTGACCGCGTCGACGACGTCGGCGACGAGGTCGACGGGCGGTGCGCCGCCGCCGTTGCGGAGGGCGGTGACGCGCTGCCGCAGGGCGTCGTCGGCGGCCTGGATGGCGCGGTATTCGGGGATCGCGTCGTACGCGATGTCGATCGGCTCTCGTTCGGTGGTCATGGTGGTGTCCTTCCTGGGGTCAGGCTGCGTCGTCACAGCCGGGGTGTGTGGTCTGGTCAGGGGTGAGCGGGATCAAGTCGGTGCCGCACACGGTGCATTTGGCCGGCGGGAACAACACGGAGAGTGACCCTCCGTCGACGTCGACCCCATCCGCGCCACCATTCGCGCCATTCGCGCCAGGGTCTGAGGCTTGGCGCGAATGGCGCGACTGTGGCGCGGATGGGGAACCGTCTTCACTCTGCGTAGGCAGAGTCAGGTCGGTCAGACGCCAGACGGCGCCCTTCCCGAACCCGGTTCGTTCGGATACGACGCCCGCCTTCGTCATGGCCCGCTGCAGCGTCCGGGGCGGGATGTCGTCCGCCTGCGCGGCCGCCTTCACGTCCTTCGCGGGCGCCTCTCCGCCCTTGTCCATGAGGTAGCCGCGGAGCCAGTCGGCCGCCTCGTCCCGCTCGCCGCGGTCGTGTTCCTGGCCGGCCGCGAGGATCTCGTCGACCGTGCGCGCGGACTGACCGAGGAACACGAAGCGGCCCACGTGGGCCGCCCCATACTTCGTGTCGACCTGCGCCGAGACGATGTTGTATGAGAGCGACGGCAGGTCGGCGCGGCCAAGGCTGTTCTTCGCCTGCGTCATCACCCGGCACTCGTTGTCGTCGTCCCGGGCGAATCCGAACACGGAACGAGGCACGTTCTTGAACGCCCCCGAGCCGGTGATGAGCGACGCGGGGTCGGTGCTCGCTCCCTTGTTGAAATGCGCGATCCCGAGCAGCACGGCCCCGGTGCGGTCGGCCATCCGGGCGAGCGGGTCCAGCGCGGTCCGCACATCGCGTTCGCGGTGGGTGTCGATGCCCTTGCCGATGCACGACATGAGCGGGTCGAGCACCACCAGGCCGACGTCGTACTCGATGATGGCCTTCTCCATCAGGGAGTTGTCCTGCGGCAGGCTGAGCGTCGTCTCGCCGTACTCCGCCTCGACCGCCTGCACTCGGTACGTCAGGTCCAGCCCGGCCCCGGCGGCCATGAGCCGGGGCACGATCGTCTGTTTCCACGAGTCCTCAACCGCGACGTAGAACACGGCGCGGGGGCGGCCGAAGAACGCCCCGGGCAGGGTGCCGCGAGTGATGTGAGCGGCCATCCACATGCCGAACGAGGACTTGCCAGTGCCCTCCCGCCCGGCCGCGATGGACAGGGCGCCGGCGGGCACCCGGCCCTCGTTCTCGTCGAGCCACGCCCAGACCACGGGTTCGGGTTCGATCTGGGACGCGGGAGTGAGTTCCAGTCGCCGGGCGGGCACCTCCGGTTCGTCGGCCAGCCCGTGCCGAGCTGCGATCTCGTGCGCCTTGTCGGGGTTGTTCACCGGGCGTTCCTCGCGTTGCAGGCCGATTTGATGGCGTGTCGGGCCTCGGCCTCACCAAGCCCGACGTAGGTAGCCGCCTCGAACATGGCGTCCTCCACGGCCCGCAGGTCGAGGCCGCGTTGCCGGGCGTCCTTGAACGCCTTCTGCGCGGCCCAGTACAGGCGCTCGTTCCGGCCCGGACGCTGTCCCTCGCGGGAGTCGAGCACGTACTTCACCAGCCCCGTGAGCGTCGCCGAACGGCGCCTCACGGGAGCGGCGGCCCCGGGCCGCCGTACGGGCCCGGGAGTCGGCGCCGGGCGGCTGGTGAGCGCGTCCAGCAACCAGCCCGGGGCCGGCACCGGCGGCTGCTCGGGATCAACGGGCTCGTAGACGACGCCGGAGGCGTGCACCGAACCAGGGCCGATCACGTAGGCGTTGCCCGCCCGTACGTCGCCGTCGAACTTGCCGCGCAGCGCGCCGAGCCCGAGCCCGAGGGGGGCGTCGCCCGGGGCCCACAGGTAGTCGTGGTAGCCCTTGGCCGTCGTGACGCGCATCGTGGGCAACCACTGCTCGCCGAGCGCGGCCGCGGTGTCCTCGATGGCGTCGGGCCGGTCGGAGTCGATGACGAGCAGCTGCGCGCCGTCGGGCCCGGGGACCTTGCCGACGGGGACCGCGACGTTCCGCAGGCGGCCGTCGAACGCGCGCTGTACCTGCCGCTCGTCGGTGGCGTACGTCGTGCTGAACCTCACGCACGGGTGCTTGCCGCGGTCGATGCACGTCTTCGGGTCGTGCCCCCGGCCGATGCCGGTGCAGTACCGGGTGCCGGGGTGGTCGGCCGGGAAGACGGGGAAGCCGCGGGCAACGAGCCACAGTGCGGCGTCGAGGGTGGTCACGGTCATCACGCCACCGCCCCGGGCAGCAGCTCGACGACGTAGGCCGCGCCGCACGGGGCCGCGCGCCGCATCGTGGCCGGCTTCTTCTGCGGCACGCGGTGAAGGTGCGGCATCCCGCAGCCGGGGCAGGGGTCGACGTGCACCTGCCGGTGCCAGCCGCGGTGTCCGCGGTAGACCTCGATGCGGCCCGGTACCCGTGGCAGGTCCTGCTGTGGCACGATGTGCGGTGACCCGCCCGCCAGGTGGTCGTTTCGCCCTCCGGTCTGTGCCCGCAGCCGGGGGGCTTTTTCGTTCCCAGTGCTCATGCGGCGGCCCCGGTAGTGCGCTCACGCAGCCACGCCTCGACGGCGGCCCGGGTGTACCGAATGCGGCCGCCCCTGCCCGGCGTGAGCTTGATGTACGCAGGCCCGATGCCCTGCCACCGCCAGTTGGCCAACGTCTGCGGAGAGACACCCATCTCAGCGGCAGCCTGCGCCGGAGTGAGCTTCTCGGACTTCATCCGGTCTCCTGTCATGATTTTCGCGATAGAGCTTGCTTCATCGCGGATACCCAGTGATGATGGGACCCTATCCGGGATAGTCCCGGTCCGCAAGATCCAGCGTTTGTCGCGTTAATAGCGACTGCTAACGTCCGGATCATGACGACAGGACGCATTGAATTGGGACCGACAGGGCGGACAGTCGCCGCCAACGTGAAGCGGCTCCGAGAGGGCCGCGGGCTCACCCTTCGAGCCCTTTCGAAAGCACTCAGAGAGAAGGGTCGGCCCTTGAGCGCCGATGCTTTGAACAAGATCGAGAACGGGGCGAGTGAGGAACCGCGTCCGATCCGCCGAGTCGATGCCGACGACCTGGTCGCACTGGCTGTCGCCCTCGACGTTCACCCGGCCGCGCTGCTGCTCCCCCACACCGCAGCGAGCGACCAAACCGCGATCATCACTACCGCGGGAGAGGTGCCCGCCCGGCGAGCGTGGGAGTGGGCCCACGGAATGCGGCCGCTGCGAGAGGACCAAGACCGCGGCTGGCTGCGATTCCGCCTCAACGCCCTGCCGGAAGCCTGGCGCGCCATCAGCGCGCGGCAGTACGCCGAGTGGTCGGCCCATCAGGCGAAGAAGGAATACGAGCACATCCTTGAGCAGACCGGATTCAACCCGGACGGGACGCGCAGGGAGGGGGGCGACGATGGCTAGGGTCTGGATCGAGGACCGGCAGAACCACGCCGACTACCAGGCCGCCATGGACAAGTGGCAGGCCGCGAAGCGTGAAGGCAGCAAGCGGCAGGCGCCGGGCCGGTGGCGGGTGCGGTGGTACGGCCCGGACGGCAAGCCGAAGGCGAAGACGTTCGGGAAGCTGCCGCAGGCCGAGGCCGAGAAGCAGGCCCTGTTGAACCGGCTCGACAAGGGTTCGTACCGCGACCCGCAGTCGGCGAAGGCCGCGTTCGCCGTCGTCGCCGAGGAGTGGCACGGCTCGCTTCGCAAGCAGGGCCGGCGCACGAAGGCCGACTACCGCGAAGCGCTCGACTCCTACGTGCTGCCGAAGTGGCGCGACTGGCAGGTCGGCGCGATCCGGTGGGAGGACGTCTCCGAGTGGGTCGACGAGCTGTGCACCAAGCCGGGACGGTCCGGCCGCAAGCTGGGCCCGGCCCGCGTCGTGAAGGTCTACCGGGTGTTCTCCGCCGTGATGAAGCGCGCGGTGCAGACGGGCAGGATCGCGGCGAGCCCGGCGACCGAGCACGACCTGCCGCGCAAGGATGACGACGATGACCACGTCTACCTCTCGCACGCCCAGCTCGAAGCGCTCGCGGCCGCGGCCGGCGAGCACCGGCTGCTCGTCCTGGTGCTCGGGTACTGCGGCATCCGGTGGGGTGAGGCGATCGCCATCAAGGCCGGCCGTCTGCAGCTCGACAACCGCCGCATCCGGATCGTGCAGGCGTACAGCGACGTCAAGGGCAAGCTCGCGGCCGGGCCGGTGAAGAACCACGAGAAGCGCTCGGTGCCGGTGCCGCGGTCGTTCGCCGACGAGCTGCGGCCGCTGGTCGAGGGCCGCGGGCGTCACGATCTGCTGTTCACGGCGCCGGGGGGCGGCCCGCTGCGGTACAGCAACTTCCGCACCCGGTACTTCGACAAGGCCGTCAAGGCGGCCGGGCTCGGCGAACTCGGGGTGACGCCGCACAAGCTGCGGCACACCGCGGCGTCGCTCGCCATCGCGGCCGGCGCCGACGTGAAGGTCGTTCAGCTCATGCTCGGGCACAAGTCCGCGGCGATGACGCTCGATGTGTACGGGCACCTGTGGCCGGACCGGCTCGACGAGGTCGCGGACGCCCTCGACGCCGGACGCCGGGCCGCACTCGACCAGATGAATGCGCCGCTCGCGGCGTGACAAGGGGCGAGATCATGTGTACAGAATGCGTACTGCCCGCCCGGGGCCCACCGGACGAGCAGTCACCAACTGGCCTGTGACCAGTGCGGTAAGTCAGAGCCGACTGTCGGGTTCGAACCGACGACCTTCGCTTTACAAGTTCGACCGTGTCCGCACAGCTACCTGGGCCAACACAGGCCCCTGACCAGGATCACCTTCCAGGAGCGGACGGCAGAGTCCGGGGCCGTCTGGCGTCGTTGATGTCAATCGCTGATGTCGGACAGCAGCACCAAGAGGCATGGGATAGACCATCCTGCTCCAGGCTCGCCAGCTGCGGTGGGTCCGGACCACCGCCTCCCGCCCAGTGGAGTAGCTTCTGCCCTCCGCGCGCGCCCTCTGCTGACCCAGCCGCAGTCCCCGATGGGGACTTTCCGCAAGATCGATTCCCACCGGGAGGGTTGGGTAGTGAGCTGCTACAGGGGGCACGGCTGCGGCTACCGCGAAGTGCCTCCCACGCCGCTCGTCTCTCGCTAGCATCCATGACATGGACGCTTCGCCCAGCCCGCGAAATCAGCAACTAGATTTCTACAGTCTTTATAAGCCGTGTTTATTGTGCGTCGAAACGGAAGGGGAGGATGGAGAGCCTGGAATTGGGACGGCTTTTCACATCGGGGACGGCTACCTTGTTACTGCACGGCACGTGATTGAGGGGCGCCGGCTAGTGAACCTGATTCCGGCAAGCTACGGAAATGTCTCATTGGAATCTGTTGAGGCAGTATACCCGTCTGATCCCGATGTGGATCTTGCGGTTTTGAAGACGGATTTTTCGCTAGACTATTACACGAATCACGTTAGCTTCTGGGGGCGGACCGATGTGAGGAAGGTTGACCACATAGAGATTGGCGGACATCTTAACGACTGGATTGATGACGGGTTAGTCCTCATGAAGGTGGTGGCTTTCGGATATCCACCGATTCCCACGTCTCCGGAACCGCAAGTCGTAGCGGTGCGGGGTGAAGTCAATGCGGTAATCGATCCATATGTCGGTTCGAAAGATCCCCTATTTATCATTTCCCCGATGGCGCGTGGTGGTTTCAGTGGCGGCCCTGTGCTGACCGAACAAGGATGGCTGCTCGGGGTGGTCACTTCCTCGCTACTCACGGATCACGCAGCCCCCGAACTTGGGTACGGTGCAGTTCTGACGATTGAGCCGCTATGGGAACTTCTTTTTGAACACAGGATCTTCCCCGCCTCGAATGCAGATATGATGTACGACCTGCGCTATGCGTGGGGCTTTTCGGATGATGATTTTCCGTTCAATCAAGAAACGTTTCGGAGGCTTAAGCGGAGGGAGGATGCTTCAGTGGACACTCCTACTTCCACTGAGGCCAATCGAACGGAGCAAGGGGATTTGTCACCATGACCGCCTAGATGGATAGGGAGTGCGATGAGCAAGAGAGGATGCCAGCAGCAGCCCTCCCAGAAGGGAAGAGACTGCTCTCTCGCCGCGGGGAAGTGGCTTCAACGCTGCTTCACAGACGAGCGCCCGCTCCGGCACCCGAAAGCCCTGTCTCCGAGTGGGGGTAAGGCAGGAGCTGACTGTCGCCATCGCCCACCCTCGGACGGCCCGCAGGCGGCTTAGCACCGACCATTCCTTATCCGTAATCCGTAGCGTGACCTCATCTCTAAAATTTAGATCGGCCTGCCATGGGGGTTATTTTTCCTACATCGAAATCTGCTCGCAGATCGCCAGGTGAAGCTCAGTCGAAGCTTCCGAAATTTCCTCCGCGATGTTCCGCTGACTCACACGTCGCGGGAGAGGGAATGGAGTACCTTCGATTTCGTCGGACCAATCAGCTATATGATAGAAGATCGCCCCCGCCAGATCCGACACTTCTGAGTCACCCCAGACGGTATGGAAATCTGCAACGGCTCCGATAGCTCGTGCGACTTTATGAATCGCATCCTCCCTGCTGTCTGCTATTTCTTTGAGTGAAGAAGAGCGGCGAGACTTAACTGCCGCGTACCGTGTCTCAGCTTTAACCCACTCGGCAAAAAAGCCTCTGAATTCCTGATAGGCGGCGAGCATGGCAACCTGTCCGTCCCGATTGGCCAGGCCGAGTGAAAGAAGTGGGTTCAGGTTAGCCTTGTATTGACGCATCGCCTTTTGATCTATAGGTCCGTGGCGGTCGTCAAAACGGGCGTGACATGTCGGGCAAAGTGCAATTAGATTTTTGAATTCGTGCTTGCGTATTTTTGACCAAGGGATAATATGCGCAATTTCGACGGGAGTGGATTTGCAGGTCGGAATTGCGCAGCGATGACCGGCTTCAAGGAGGACTCGCCGGCGAAGCTCGCTCGGTACTTTGGGTCTCGTCGCTGCCACGCTCTGCATGCTAGTCATCCCGACTGACAAGAGCCCGCCGCCTCAAGGGGAACCACCACCTCCGCTCCCATCCCGTCTGCGTCGACCCACACACCGTGGAGCGGGCGTGGTCCCTGGCGTCCAGGTGGAGCGCGCCACTGTACGAACGACCTGGACGCCAGGGACCACGTCTGCTCGGCTCTGCCTGGGTCGACGGCAGACGGGATGGGAGCTCCCCACGCACGCCACCGGCTCACCGGCACTCGGCTACGGCGCCCGTCCATCCCGGAGCCTGAGCGCCCCCGCCGGAGGCATCCATCTCTGAGGGCAGGTTGGTTGATCGCTGCGAGCGTGGGCCGGCCCCCGGCCGGGCTGGAGCGGGACGAAGGCAAGAGCGCAGGCCCGGCCGGGGGCCGGGCCGCGCGGCGAGCGGAGCGAGCCGACTTGAACCCGTGGAGAAGGTTGTAACTCAGTCGGCTGTTGTGGGTCGGAAAAGCCAGGCGCAGTCCGGCAAGTTGGTGTTCTGGCGGTGTGCCAGGGGGAGCAAAAGCACGGGTCGGGCTGTCCATGTGACGTGGGTGCCGTGGCTGTTGACCGACACGGTGCAGGGTTCCCCGCTGTGGAGGGCCTTGGTGGTTGCGCTGCGGCCTTCGTGGAGCCAGTCCCAGGCTTGTGCAGCTGCTGCTGGTTCCAATCCTGAGGTGATCGTGCGGAGTGCGATGGCGATCCAGCGGACTGCCTGTGGGGCCGAGTAGGTCTCGATCGAGGCCAGGAGCGCGGGTCGTTGTGTGCAGCTGGGGCTATCGGTCCAGCATTCGCACCAGTAGCCCGGGATGGGGTGTGTCATCGGGCGTCCTCCGGTGGGTGGGCTACGAGGACGTAGCGGCATTCCTCGTCGTGGAGGGTGAGTTGGTAGGCCGTACCGGCGGCCAGGTAGGCGAGGGCGCGTTCGTGTTCGGCTTCGTCGGTGAGCCAGTGGCGGCCCGGCTGCGCGTAGGGCGGGTCCAACTGGTCGGTGATGTCGCGGGTTCGGTCGCGGAGCCAGCGCAGGGCCAGGCGTGGGCTGGTGGCCGTTCGGGCGCTGAGCAGGATGGAGCTGACCGCTTGCAGCGGGTAGGCGGTGGCCCAGCAGCGGTACGGGGTGTGCTGTTCGGCCGGGGTGAATAAGGGGTGCCGGGAGCCGGAGGTCAGCACGGGAGCTCTCCCGGGTGGAGGCCGATGAAGAGTTCGGCGGTGACGGTGCGCCCTTGGTGGCTGTCGTGGATGACGACGCGGTGGGCGAGGGCGGTGACCATGGCCAGTCCGCGGCCATGTACGGCGTCCTCGCTCGGGTGGCCGGCCTTCGGGGTGGATGCAGTGCCGCCTGCGTCAGTGACCGAAAGGGCGATCACCTGGCGCCAGACGGCGAGGGCCAGGTGGAAGCTGCCGCAGGGGTGGCCGCTGGCGGTGTGGAGGACGGCGTTCGCGCTCAGCTCGCTGACGATCAACTCGGCGTCGTCGGCGCACGGCGAGCCTTTGAGGATGTCCCGTGTCCAGCGGCGGGCCCGGCTGACCTCTTCGGGGAATCCTGGGCAGATCAGTCCCCACACCCGTGGACTGCTCGTATACTCGTGCATACAAGTTCCTTCGTGCTGGTAGGCCGCCATGTGCAGCGGGTTCGGGCTAGACGAGTTTCACGCCGTCGTGCGCGCGTATGGCCGGCGGGGTCGCTGCGTCCATGGCATCCAGGACGCGGATCGCGTATGCCTCGTCAGCGAGGTCGGAGACTTCTTCGCGGGTGACCCAGCGCAGTGCTCGGGTCTCCTCACCGGTTGTGGGCGTGCCGTCGGCGGCCTGGCAGCGGAAGACCAGGGAGACGATCAGGCCCTTCATGTTCTTGTAGACGCCGGTCAGGGTCGCGGGAAGCGCGATCTTGATTCCGGTCTCTTCGAGGACTTCTCGCTGAAGGGCTTCGGGGATGGTTTCCTCACGTTCGAGGACGCCGCCCGGCGGTTCCCAGTGGCCGTTGTCGCGCCGCTTGATCAGCAGGGCCCGGCCCTGGTCATCAATGATCACTCCGGCAACGCTCACGGAGTGCGGGCGATCAGCAGTCACGTCCCTTGGCCCTTCATAGCTGGCTAGGCTCTCAACCGTAGCAACAGAACTCGGCCACTCGTCTAGATACCTAAAGGAGTACCTGTGAGCCCTCTTCCCAGCGGCGTGCTCGGTGCCCTCGATCCCACCAGTGATCGCGCCGTTTTCCGGCAGATCGCCGATCAGCTGCGTGCGGCGATCGACAAAGGCCGCTTCAAGGAGGGCGAGAAGCTGCCGTCAGAAGCCGAGCTGGTCGATCACTACGGCGTCTCCCGGATGACCGTCCGAAACTCCTTCTCCGTCCTCCAGGGCGAGGGCCTGGTCCACTCCGAGCACGGGCGGGGCGTCTTCGTGCGGCCACGTCCGCCGGTGCGGCGATTGGCCTCCGACCGCTTCGCCCGGCGCCACCGGGAGCAGGGGAAGTCCGCGTTCATCGTGGAGGCGGACGCCGCGGGCAGCCGTCCGGAGGTGGACAGCCTGGAGGTCAAGGAGGAGCGGGCGACACCCGACATCTCCGCCCGGCTCGGTTCGGTGCGCCGGGTGCTCGCGCGGCGGCGCCGGTATCTGCTCGACGGCCGGCCGGTGGAGTTCGCCACCTCGTATCTGCCCCTCGACCTGGCGCGGGACACCCCCATCGCCCAGCCCAACCCCGGGCCCGGCGGCATCTACGCCCGGCTTGAGGAGCTGGGGCACCGGCTCGACCACTTCGAGGAAGAGATCAAGGCCCGGATGCCCTCCCCCGCCGAGACCAAGACACTGCGGCTGGCCTCCGGTGTGCCGGTCATCCACCTGATCCGGACCGCGTTCGACACCGAGGGGCGGGCCGTGGAGGTCTGCGACACCGTGATGGCCGCGGACGCCTACGTGCTGTCGTACCAGCTCCCGGCGACGTGACGGGCGGTGCGCGAGGCCATTTCCCCGGACTCGTACACCTCGACACGCATACTCGTATAGACGAGTGGGCAAGTTGTGTGGCAAGGTATCCGCGTTCCCGGTGATCCGGGTTCACCAAGACGCATCTTGTATAGACGAGTAGATGGGAGAGGTGTCTTGCGCACCATTCGTGTGGAGACCTCCGGCGCGACGATGCTGCTGACCGAGGCTCCGGAGACCAAGGTCCGCGACCGGCAGACCGGTGAGGTCGCCAAGGACGCCACCAGCGGCGAGACGCTGATGACGATCGGCGTCGTCCACATCGAGGACGGTGAGTCCTCGCTGATCAAGGTGACCGTGCCGGAAAGCGGCATCTCGGAGGGGCTGACCCTCGGGGCGCCGGTCTCGCTGCCGGGGCTGGTGGCCCGGCCCTGGGAGAACGTGTTCAACGGCCAGCAGCGGCACGGCATCGCCTTCCGCGCCACGGCCGTGGTCCCGGCGGCCTTCCCGGGCTCGGCCTCCGCTGAGGCGGCCTGATGGCCGACCTCTCGGCACTGCTGGAAGTGGGTGGCCCCCTCGCCGCGCTCGGCGGCGGGGCCGCCTACACCCGGGCCCGGCACCCGGCCGTGTACTGGTCGGCGGTCGGCCTGCCGGTGTCCACGGCCCGGCTGCTCACCTCCTACGGCTCCGTGATGGAGGCGTGCGGTCTGACCGTGGCACCGTCCCGGCTCCGGGTCCTGGCGGTGAAGGCCACCACCCGCCGGGAGGTCCGGCCCGTCCCGCCACGGCGGGGTCTGCTGCGGCCCACCTCGACGGGGCTGCGGCTCCGGCTGAGGCTGGCGCCCGGGCAGGAACCGGCGGACGTGGCTGCCTCGGCGGAACGGCTGCGGCATGCCTGGGGCGTTCACGCCGTGTACGTGTCCACGGTCCGGCCGGGTGTGGTCGAGCTGCGGCTCGTCGGCTTCGACGTGCTGCGGCGGGTCCGGATGCCGCGCACGGCCGGGGCCGGCCTTCTCAAGGTTCCCGTCGCGCTGCGGGAGGACGCCACGGCGTTCGTACGCGACTACCGGACCGTGCCGCATCAACTGACGCTCGGTGCAACGCTGTCGGGCAAGTCCATGTACCTGCGGCACCTGATCACCGGGCTTGCCCGGCAACCGGTCGCCCTGGTGGGGATCGACTGCAAGCGGGGTGTGGAGCTGGCGCCGTTCGCGCCGCGGCTGTCGGCGCTCGCCACCGATCCGAAGCAGGCGGCCGAGTTGCTGCCCGCGCTCATACGACTGATGGAGGACCGATACGACCTGATCAAGAAGCGGCAGGGCATCGCCCCGGACACCCCGGCGGACGAGATCACCTCGGATGTCTGGGGGCTGCCGGAGAGCGAACGGCCGGTGCCGGTCGTGCTGTTCGTGGACGAGGTGGCCGAGCTGTTTCTCGTCGCCAGCCGGAAGGACGAGGAGCGACGGGACGAGATGGTCACGCAGCTGATCCGGCTCGCCCAGCTCGGCCGCGCCGCCGGGATCTACCTGGAGGTGTGCGGGCAGCGCTTCGGCGCCGAGCTGGGCAAGGGCGCGACCATGCTCCGGGCCCAGCTCACCGGCCGCGTCTGCCACCGGGTCAACGATGAAGCCTCGGCCAAGATGGCGCTCGGGGACATCGCGCCGGAAGCGGTCGCCGCGGCCTGCGCCATCGCTCCAGAACGGCCGGGGCTGGCCGTGGCCGGTGACACCTCCGGCGGGTGGTCCCGCATCCGGACCCCGTACCTGTCGCTCGGTGCAGCAGCCGAGATCTGCCGCGAGTCGGCGGACCTGGTGCCGGAGCTGCCCGCGCTGGAGCGCTTCCGGCCCGCCGTTCCCGTGCCGTCGCCTGCCAAGGAGTCGGCTCCGGCCGTCAAGCCGTATCCCGTGACCGGCTGACCGCCATCCCGCATCGGTCGGCGTGACCGCCTCGCGCCAAGTCCCTACCCCTGCCATGCCTCAACCCGGAAGGAGCCGCATCATGCGCGCCCACCTGGCCCGCGTCGACGCGGTGCTGGTCCAAGCCGTCATCGCCGCCGCGCTGTCCTTCGCGCACCTGCACGACCTCGCGGCGGCGGCCGGTCAGGACGGGTGGAAAGCCTGGGCCTATCCCGTCTCCGTGGACCTGCTGCTCGTGGCTGCGTGGCGGCGGCTGCGGTCGGGCCGGGACCGGGCGGCCGGGTGGTGCTGGTTCGTCATCGCGCTCGCCGCGTCGCTCGGGGCCAACGTCGCCACGGCCGGACTGCTCGACCTCGACGACGTGCCGGCCTGGCTGCGCATCACCGTCGCGGGCTGGCCCGCCGTCGCCTTCCTCGGCGGAACGCTCCTCGCGCACTCCGGCCCGGCTGTCGAGCCAAAGCCCGTGCAGCGGGAAGACGTTGCCGAGCCGAGGACGGAGCCGTCCCCGGAACCGGGGGCCACGGCTCCCGAACCGGAGTCCGTACGGGAGCCCGCGCCCGAACGGCCTGCCGTGCCCGTCCCGGCCGCCCTGGTCGAGCACGCACGCAAGGTGGCCGCCGACCACCGCAACCGCACCGGAACGCCCATCGACGCCCCGACCCTACGTGCCCGGCTCGGCGTGCCCGCGCCCATGGCCGAAGCCATCACCGCCCGTCTCTGAGAGGAGAGCCCGTGACCGCCAACCGCCGTTTCCGCGCCGTCACCCGCATCGGCCCCGTACAGGTCGGCACGTCCTACGACGGCCGGGGGCGGGAGAAGCACACCGCCGCGTGCACCGCTCCGCGCTGCGGCTTCTCCGCCGACTACGACAGCCGCGCCGCCGCCGAGCTGGCCGCCCGTACCCACCGCTGCCCCGTCCGCTGAAAGGAACCGTCGCTGTGACCGTCACCCTGCCGCTCGTCCTGGTCCTCGGCCGCTTCGCCTGGGGCGCTATCAAGTTCCTCGGCGTCCGCACCTGGGTCGTCGTCCTGGTCGCGCTGTTCGGCTTCTGGCTCTCGGACACCTTCCTCGCGCCCGCCATCGAGTCCGGCACGCGCTCCGGCGTGGACGTCATCAACGGCACACATGACTAGACGAGTAGATGTGAGAGGTCTTCCGATGCTCCTGCCCCAGTACCCGGACAACCCCACGCCGCCGCCCGCCTACCGGCACGCACCCGCCGACCCGGCGCCCGTCCAGCGCGCGGCCCCCTCGATCTCCGTCGGCACGGGAGCGGTCGTGGCGCTGATCACCGGCGGCGTGGTGCTGACCGCGCTCCTGGCCGCCGTCGCCGTCTCGGCCATCTCCGTGGCCGTCGCCGCCGTCGTCCTGCGCTCCCTGCTCCGCGAGCACCACCGGCGCTGAACCGCCGACTCCCGGGGCGGCCCTGATACCGCCAAGCATCCGCCGCCCCGGGAGCCCGAACCCCTCCGACCGAAGCCAGAAGGAGACAGCCATCATCACCCGCACCACCCCGCCTCCGCTGCCCGAACTCGGCAAGCTGGCGGCGTTCGGTACCCTGCCCGGCCTGCTGCGGCAGCTCTCCGGCCTCGGCGGCTGCACGCGCCCGATCCGGCTGGACGGCCACCGCACCGAGTACGACGTCAACACCCGGACCGGCGAGATCGGCCGCGTCCTGCACCACCTCGACTCCGCCCGCCTCCCGGCCGGCCAACTCCTCGTCCGCTGCAACAACCGCCGCGCGACCCGCTGCCCGGCCTGTGCAGAGGTCTACCGGCGCGACACCTTCCACCTGATCACCTCCGGCCTGCGCGGCGGCAAGGGCGTCCCCGAACGCGTCGCCGCACACCCGCGCGTCTTCGCCACCTTCACCGCGCCGGGCTTCGGCCCCGTACACAACCGCCCGACCGGCCCGGCCGGTTCGGTCCGCCGCTGCCGCTGCGGCGTCCTCCACGACCAGGACGACGAAGCGCTCGGCACCCCGCTGGACCCGGACACGTACGACTACGAAGCGGCCGTGCTGTGGAACGCGCACGCCGGGATGCTCTGGCGGCGCTTCTCCATCTACCTGCGCCGGGAGGTCGCCAAGCGGGCCGGGCTCACTCAACGCGCGCTCCGGGAGCACGCGCGGGTGTCCTTCGCCAAGGTCGCCGAGTACCAGAAGCGCGGCGCGGTCCACTTCCACGCCGTCATCCGCCTCGACGGCCCCGGCGGCGGCGACACCCCGCCCCCGGCCTGGGCGACCGCCGAGCTGCTGACCGACGCCATCCGGGCCGCTACAGCCAAGGCTCGCGTGGACGGCCCCGTACTCGACGGCCGTGCGCACGCCTTCACCTTCGGCCGCCAGCTCGACATCCGCACCATCCGCGGCGCCGACTTCGACGGCGGCCAGGAGCTGACCGAACGCGCCGTCGCCGCCTACATCGCCAAGTACGCCACCAAGGGCGCCGAGACAGCGACCGGTGCGCTCGACCGGCCGCTCAAGTTCGCCGCCGAGCTGGCCCAACTCGACATCAGCGACCACGCCCGACGGCTGATCCGCACGGCGTGGACCCTCGGCGCGCGCAAGGACCTCGAACAGCTCCGGCTGCGTGCCTGGGCCCACATGCTCGGCTTCCGCGGCCACTTCTCCACCAAGTCCCGCCGCTACTCCACCACCCTCGGCGCCCTCCGCACCGCCCGCGCCGAATGGCGCCGCGCCCAAGCCGCCGCCGCAGCCGCGACGGCAGAGGCCGAGCCGGAGACGACCTACGTCCTCGCCCACTGGGCCTTCGCCGGAACCGGCCTGTCCCCCGCCGAAGCCTGGCTCGCCGCATCCCTCGCACCCGCACCCGGAACGGAAGGAGATCCGACCCATGCGTGACGACGAACTGCTGACCGTGCCGGACGTGATGGCACGGCTCAAGCTCGGCCGGTCCACGGTCTACGACCTGATCCGGTCCCGTCGCCTGCCCTCGATCACCATCGGCCGGTGCCGCCGCATCCCGGCGCGGGCCGTCCGCGACTACATCGCCAACGAACTGGAGGCGGCTGCCTGATGGCCCAGCAGCGCAAGCGCAACCCCAACGGGGCCGGCACCATCACCAAGCGCAAGGACGGCCGCTTTCACTGCGCCGTCTACGTCCTCCAGCCGGACGGCACCCGCGCCCGGAAGTTCGCCTACGGCAAGACCTGGGCCGAGTGCGACACCAAGCGGCGCGAGCTGCTGGCCAAGGTGGAGAGCGGCGTACCGGTGCCGACCCGCTCGGCCAAGCTCGCGGAGTGGCTGCCGTACTGGCTGGAGAACGTGATCAGGCCGAACCGGAAGCCCACGACGTACAGCAAGTACGCGATGCACGTCCGGCTGTACCTGGTGCCCCTCCTCGGCAAGAAGCGGCTGGAGACGCTGGGCCCTCGGGATGTCCGAGTCTTCCTCGCCGAAGTGAGCCGCAGGGCGACTCCGGCCACCGCCAAGGAAGCGCACCGGGTGCTTCGTTCCGCCCTCACTGCGGCGTGCCGCGAGGAGCTGGCCACGCGCAACGTCGCATCGCTCGTGGAGGCCCCGAAGGTGAACAGCCGGGAGACGACGCCGTGGTCCCTGGACGAGACGTTGACCTTCCTGGAGGAAGCGCGGCGCGATCCGCTGTACGCGGCCTTCGTGCTCGGCATCGCCATGGGACTGCGGCGCGGTGAGGTGCTGGGCCTGCGGTGGTCGGATGTGGACCTGGACGGCCGTGTGCTCCGCGTCAGCAACCAGCTCCAGCGCATCGGCGGCGAGCTGTACCAGAGCACCACCAAGACCGGGAAGGCCCGGCCGGTGCCGCTGCCGCTGATCTGCCTGGCCGCCCTCCGCTGGCACCGGCTCCGCCAGGCCGACGCGGCACGGAAGCGGGGCGCCGAGCTGGACCCGTCCGGGCTCGTCTTCACCACCCGCACCAGCCAGCCGATCGAGCCGCGCAACCTGAACCGGTCCTTCTCCCGGCTCACCGCCTCGGCCGGCCTCCGCCCGATCCGCCTGCACGACGCCCGGCACGGCTGCGCAACGCTGCTCACGGCGGCCGGGGTCGCTCCCCGGGTCCTGATGGAGATCCTCGGCCACAGCCAGATCAGCATGACCATGGACGTGTACACGCACGTCGCGCAGGACACCCAGCGCGAAGCCATCAGCCACATGGACCGGCTGCTGAAACGGCGCATCAACCGAGCTTGACCGACCAGCCGCAGAGGCCCGCCATCACCACGATGGCGGGCCTCATTCGTCGTAGTCGTCAGATCCGGTGTTGGACCCAAACCGCAATGATGCCCACGGCGGCCGTGCCGGTACCGGTACACGCGCCGCGAAGCAGGAGACTGACGGCCGTCCGACGTCGTCGGGAGATCCAACGGCTGGAGCTGGACGCCCACGACGGTTTGCGCTCAGACGGCGGCTTGCTCGTATCCTCCATAGGAGTGTTCCTCTCGTCTACATCGCTAGGGACATCACGCGAGGAGTCCCGCCGACCAAACGGCCTCAGAAACCTGGTCGGTTGGGGCTCCTCTGCACTGCTGACAGGAGTGTAGGACGCCCTAGCGCGCAACCCGAGCGCGGAATATGTGCCAGAGTTCCGATGTGTTCCGATCTAGGGCTGACTAGAGCCAACCAGGACTAACTACGGCTCACCGAGACTCACCATGACCAGGCACGACGCCCACCTTTCGTGACCTCGGTCACATCGGAGCCTCAGTGCGATATACGCCTGGCAAGGCGGACCACCCAGCACCAGGTCGCTGGAAACGCACGAGGTATCAGCCGACTTGCGGCCTTGCCGCGCACCCCCGAGTGCGGCAACTCTCTCCCGTTGATGTCACCTGTAGATGTCAAACGCCCCGGACGATCAAGCGTCCGGGGCGTTCCCGCTGTTCATGGCTGGAGCCGACTGTCGGGTTCGAACCGACGACCTTCGCTTTACAAGAGCGGTGCTCTACCAGCTGAGCTAAGTCGGCGTCGCGCGTCGCCGCGCGAAAGCGGCTCCACTGTACACAGAGCGCCGCTTCACCGGCCACGTCATTGGGGCGCGGCGGGCGGGGTGGTCCCGGCGCCCACGCCGTACGCCCCCGCCTCCTCCGGCCGGCCGGGCGGGGCGGTCGGGAACGCAGCCCGGGCTCTCCGTCCCCGCCCCGGAGGGCGGCGGCCTCCCTCCGGGGACGGGGAGGGTCCGGGAACTTCGCAACCCAATCGATACTGACAAAGGCTGGTCATACGGATAACGTCAGGCCAACGGTCCGCGATCTCGCGGGTCCGACATCACCTTTACTCGGATCGTCCGGCACGTTCCTGCCGGTGAAGGGACACATCACCATGGCTACGGTCACGTTCGACAACGCCACGCGCATCTATCCGGGCTCGGAGAAGGCGGCGGTCGACAAGCTCAACATCGACATCCAGGACGGCGAATTCCTCGTCCTCGTCGGCCCCTCCGGCTGCGGAAAGTCGACCTCCCTGCGGATGCTGGCCGGCCTGGAGGACGTCAACAGCGGCGCCATCCGCATCGGTGAGCGCGACGTCACGCACCTCCCCCCGAAGGACCGGGACATCGCCATGGTGTTCCAGAACTACGCGCTGTACCCGCACATGACCGTCGCCGACAACATGGGCTTCGCGCTCAAGATCGCCGGCGTCAACAAGGCGGAGATCCGCAAGAAGGTCGAGGACGCCGCCAAGATCCTCGACCTCACCGAGTACCTGGGACGCAAGCCGAAGGCCCTCTCCGGCGGTCAGCGGCAGCGTGTGGCGATGGGCCGTGCCATCGTGCGTGAGCCGCAGGTGTTCCTCATGGACGAGCCGCTGTCGAACCTCGACGCCAAGCTCCGCGTCTCCACCCGCACCCAGATCGCCGGACTGCAGCGCCGCCTCGGCATCACCACGGTGTACGTCACGCACGACCAGGTCGAGGCCATGACCATGGGCGACCGGGTCGCGGTCCTCAAGGACGGTCTGCTCCAGCAGGTCGACGCCCCGCGCAACATGTACGACCGCCCGGCCAACCTCTTCGTCGCCGGCTTCATCGGCTCCCCCGCGATGAACCTCATCGAGGTGCCCATCACCGACGGCGGCGTCAAGTTCGGCAACAGCGTCGTGCCGGTCTCCCGCGAGGCCCTGAGCACCGCCTCCGCCCGGGGCGACCGCACGGTGACCGTCGGTGTGCGCCCCGAGCACTTCGAAGTCGTCGAGCAGAACGGCGGCGCCGCCCAGTCGCTCTCCAAGGAGTCGGATGCCGCCCCGGCCGGGCTGGCCGTCGACGTCAACGTCATCGAGGAGACCGGCGCCGACGGTTACATCTACGGCTCCGTGGACGTCGGTGGCGAGTCCAAGGACCTCGTCGTCCGGGTCAGCAGCCGCGCGGTCCCGGAGAAGGGCTCCACGGTCCACGTGGTGCCGCGTCCGGGCGAGATCCACGTCTTCGCGACCTCCACCGGCGAGCGCCTCGCCGACTGAGTCCCGCAGCCCGGCTGTCCGATGGCGGCGGTGCCGTGTCCCCGACGGGGGCGCGGCACCGCCGCCGTTCGTCTTGTGCCGTACGGGGGCCGGGCGCGCGGGAGTTGGCCCGGCGCCCGGCCGGCGGGACGGCGGCCCGGGGCGATCCGCAGCGGCCCGGAGCGGCCCGAGGCGGCCCGCGCGTCAACCACGAGCGAGTGGACTCGCCGGGATCCGTCACTCACCGGAGTGACCGACTGTCGCCCCGCAATCACACCCGGCTACCATCGCGGCGTGAACACCGTAGCCCGCCGCATCGGCCGCAGTCTCGCCCTCGTTCTGCCCGTCGTGCTCGTCCTCTCCGGGACGCTCGCCGTCACGCGCGTCGCCTGGTCGACCCCCGGATCCGAGTCCGTGCTCGCCGCCTCCTCGGCGCGGGCCTCCAGCGCCGCCGCGCCGCGTCCCGCCCACGAACGGCTGCGCGACCGGCTCGTCGCCGAACTCCGGGAGAAGGACCCGGGCGTGGCACTCACCCACCTCCAGGAGGAGGTCAACCGGCGCCCGTCGCTGGCCGCGCACTGCGTCTCCCTCGCCCGGACGCTCGGGCGCGCTGCCGTCGCCAAGTACGGGCCCCGGGAAGCGCAGAAGTTCGCCCGGCCGGTGTGCGACACGGCGTTCGCCGCCGGCGTGGCCCAGCAGGCGCAACGGGGACGCTGACCGACCGCAGCACCGCGCTCCGCACCCCGGTCACGGCCACCGGCCCGGGCTCCGGTCCTGACTCCGGTGGCTCCGGTCCCGGCCCCGGCCCTGCCTCCGCCCCGGCTACGGCTCCGGCTCCGGCTCCGGCTCCGGCTCCGGGGATCGTCAGCTGCGCCCCAGGCCGTCACCGGGCATCGTCCCGGGGCATCCCCCGTTCTCCTCCGCGCCCCGTGTCCGCCCGGGGCGCGGCCGTGTGCCGTCCGTACCTCGCATATCGTGCGGCTCATGACCTTCCCCACCCAAGCCGTGGTCCTGGCCGGCGGCCAGGGGACGCGACTGCGCCCGTACACCGACGACCGGCCCAAACCCATGGTCGAGATCCCCGGCACCGGGACGCCGATCATCGGCCACCAGCTGGCCTGGCTCGCCGACGAGGGCGTCACGGACGTGGTGGTCTCCTGCGGCCACCTCGCCGAGGTCCTCCAGGGCTGGCTGACCGCCTCCGCCGACCGGCTTCCGCTGCGCGTCACCACCGTCGTCGAGACGGAACCGCTCGGCCGCGGCGGCGGGCTCAAGTACGCCGCCGCCTCGCTCCCCCACCCCGACCGGCCCTGGTATGCCGCCAACGCGGACGTCTGGACCCGCTTCCCGCTCCGCGACATGGCAGCCTTCCACCAGGAACGCGAGGCCGAGGCCACCCTCGCGCTGGCCCGGCCGCGCATCCCGTGGGGTGTGGTGGAGACCGACGCCTTCGGGCACGTCCTCGACTTCATCGAGGCTCCGCCGTCGCCCTACCCCGTCAACGCCGGGATCTACGTCTTCTCGCCCTCCTTCGCCGCCCTCCTGCCGGACCGGGGCGACCACGAACGCACCACCTTCCCGCGGCTCGCCCGGCAGCGGCGGCTGGCCGGCTATCCGTTGCCGCAAGGGGTGTACTGGCGCGCCATCGACACGGCGAAGGACCTGGAGAAGGCCGCGGAGGAACTGGCCGCCGTACGCGGGACCGCCACCGGCGAGGGCCCGGGGTAGCGCCCGGTCGGAACCCGCGCTCCGCCTCCGGTACGAGGCTCCTCCGGTTCCGGTACGGGGCTCCTCCGGTTCCCGGTACGGAGGAGCCCCCGCGCCGGGGCCCGGCGCCCTGGCGTCGCGCGTGATGCCGGGGGCCGCCTGCGTCCACCTCCACGTGTCCACGGCAACGGCAACGTCCTCGACAGGGTGCCTCGCACCGCGCGGGTGCCCGCAGCGGTCGCCCGCGCCCAGCGGAGGAGCGGACCCCGCGCCACGCAGGCCGCACAACGTACAACTGCGCCTTGCGCAGCCCCCGTCGGCCTGCCGGCGTCAGCCCGGCAGGCCACCGTCGCCGTCAGCCCAGCAGGCCGCCCAGCGCCCCGCGGCCGCCGCCGCCCGAGGACCCGCCGTCGGACCCGCCGCCTCCCGTCGAGCCGCCACTCGCACCGCCGCCGGAACCGCCCGTCGACTCACCGCCGGTCGAACCGCTGTACGGCGCGCCTCCGTCGGCGCCCGCCGAGGACGGACCGGTCGTCCCGGCCGCCGGGGGTTCCGGCGCGAACGTGGGCTCGGGCGGCGCCTGTTGGCCGCCCTCCGCCGCGCCCTGCGTCGGCTGCGCCTCGTCGCTCCCGCTCTCGGCCGCGTCCGCCGATTCCGGTGCCGACGGCGATGTGGCCGGGTCCGTCGAACGGTCGCCCTCGCGCGCGCCCGGGCTCTCGGCCGCCCCTTCCCCGGCCGGACTCTCCTCGTCGGAGCGGTCCGGCAGCGGTGACCCGGGCAGATGGTTGCGCGGGGTCTCTCCGGGGCCGCTGGGCACGGTCGTCAGATCCGTGGACCGCACCGCGCCGCCCAGCACCGCACCGGTGATCAGTGAGCCGCCCACGACGACGGCCGCCATCACCGCACCGCGCCGCAGCACCCGCCCGCGCAGCTCCCGGACGTCCACCCGCGGCCCCAGCCGTCGCCAGGCCTCGCTCGCCAGCCGCCCGTCCAGGGAGTAGACCGGGGCGCCCGCGATGATCAGCGGGCTCCAGGCGGCGAGATAGAGCATGTCCGGCGCCTCGTACCCGACCGCGCCGCGCCAGCTGACGGTCAGCAGCAGGGCGGCCGACAGCAGGGCGCCGACGGACGCGGCGAAGCGCTGCCACAGTCCGCAGACGGTGAGCACCCCCACCACGATCTGCAGGAACGCCACCGTCAGCCCGGAGCCGACCGGGTGCGCCAGCGCGAAGTCGTGCAGCGGGGCGGCGACCCCCGAAGGCTCCAGTTTGCGGAGCCAGTTGACGAGGGAGCCGCGCTCACTGCCGTCGAAGTACACGGGGTCGCAGAGCTTGCCCATCCCCGCGTAGACGGAGATGAAGCCGAGGAGGAGGCGCAGCGGGAGCAGGACGACGCCCAGGTTCATCCGGCGGCCGGGGTAGTACGCGTGCCGCACCGCGTCGGCGCCCGGCCGGTTCCCGTCGCGCTGCTCCTCCTCGCCGGGGGCACCGTCCTCGTACGGGCCGGCCGTGCCGTACGGGCCGGTGTCCTCGTCGTACGGGTCGGTGCGGTACGGGTCGGTGCTCTCGTAGGTGAGGGTGTCCCTGTCCCCGGGGTCGTCCGGCGCGTACGGACCGCCCGGTCCGCCCTGGTCGTACGGGCCGCCCGGTCCGCCCTGGTCGTGCGGCTCGTCCGCGCCCCGCTGCGGGCGGTGGCCGTACGGCAGGTACGGCGGCGGGGGCGGCTGTGGCGCGGTGTCGAAGGCGCCGCGGGCCGGCTCGGCGCCGCCGAGGAGTCCGCCCGGCGGGCGGGGGGCGCGCGGCTCGTGGACGGCCGGCTGGGGCCGGGTGTCCTCCTCGGGGCGGGCCCGGGGGATGAGCTGGGTGGTGTCGTCGGGGCCGCTCCGGCCGCCGGGGCCGGGGCGAGCGCCCGGGCCTCCGCGGTCGCCCGGGTCGTACCCGGCGATGTCGAGGAGACGTGTGGGGGCACCGCCCGCCTGGTCGCCCGTGAGACCCGGGCCGCCGAGGCCGGCCGCGGGGGGACGGCCGGCCCGGGGAGGCAGCGCCCCGGGATGTTCCGCCGGCTCGGTCGTGCGGCCGCTCCACACCGCCGGGGCCCGGTGCCCCGTCGCGGGGCCGGGGCCGGCCGCGGGGGCGGGGGTCACCCGCGTGAAGCGGGCCGGGACCGGCACGCGCAGGCGGGTCGGCGGCGCGGCGAGCTGCACCCGGAAGCTGGCCTGGTTGACGACGACCTGGGCCGGGTCGGACGGCACCTTGGCCATGCTCCACGGCGGCTCTTCGTCGAACCCTTGCGCGCGTCCCCCGGGAGGACGGTGTGTTCTGGTCTCCACACTCATCTAACCGAGTGACGGCCGGTTAAGACACTGCCGCCGCCGCGCCGATCTGTCCGAGGCCCGTCAAGGCCCGTCCGGGCAGGTCAGGGCGGTTCCGGGCGGGTCAGGGCGCGTTCCGCACCCGGGCGGCGCCCGGCCCCGCGAGGGCCGGCCCCGCGCCGGCCGGCCGGGCGGCAGCCGCTCCGCCCCGGCCTGCCGGCCCGCCCCGGTCAGGTCCGGCGGCTCGCCGCCTCGTACAGGACCACACCCGCCGCCACACCGGCGTTGAGGGACTCCGCGCCACCCGGCATCGGGATGCGCACCAGCAGGTCGCAGGTCTCCGCGACCAGCCGGGACAGGCCCTTCCCCTCGCTGCCGATCACGATCACGACCGGGCCGTCGAGCACCTCGGTCCCGCCGAGTTCCGTGTCACCGTCCCCCGCCAGGCCGACGACCATGAGCCCGGCCTTCTGGTACGACTCCAGCACCCGCGTCATGTTCGCGGCGCGTGCCACGGGCGTACGGGCCGCGGTCCCCGCCGATGTCTTCCAGGCACCGGCGGTCATCCCGGCCGCGCGCCGCTCCGGCACGACGACGCCGTGGCCGCCGAACGCGGAGACCGAGCGGACGATGGCGCCCAGATTGCGCGGGTCGGTGATGCCGTCGAGGACGACGATCAGCGGGTCCTCACCGGCGTCCTGGGCCGCGGCGAGCAGGTCGTCCGGGTGCGCGTAGTCGTACGGCGGGACCTGGAGGACGAGGCCCTGGTGGTTGAGGCCGTTCGTCATCCGGTCGAGTTCGGGGCGCGGCGCCTCCATGAGGTTCATGCCGCTCTCGGTGGCGAGCTGGATCGCCTCGCGGACGCGCTCGTCGCTGTCGATGTACTGCTGGACGTAGAGGGTGTTGGCGGGGACGCCCTCGCGCAGCGCCTCGGCGACCGAGTTGCGGCCGACGACCAGCTCGTTGGTGCCCTTGGGGCCGCCGCGCCGGGGCGCGGGGCGGCGGGCGGACTGCTTGGCCTTGGCGTTGGCGATGCGGTTCTTCACATGCCCCTTACGGGCGGACGCGGGCGGGGTCGGGCCCCTGCCCTCCAGCCCCTTGCGGCGCTGGCCGCCGCTGCCGACCTGCTGGCCCTTCTTGTTGCTGGTACGACGGTTCCTGCGCTGGCTGTTGCCGGCCATGGTTCACCTGGTCTTTCCTCGGCCGTCCTGGCGACTGCCTGCTCGGATGCGTGTGTACGGGAGTACGCGGGTGTGGTGCGTGGTGCCTGTGGGTGGTGCCTGGTGTCTCATACGGGGTGCGTGGTGGGTGGTGCGTGGGTGGTGCGCTGCGCGGGGGCGGGCGTTCGGGCGGGCGTACGCGTGTGCGTCTCCGACCAGCATGCCAAGAGCCGCGCGAAGCGCCCCCGCCGGACCGGGACCGGACCGGATCGGACCGTCGCGGACGGACGGGCCCGGCGGCAGCCCGCGCGGCCGCCGGGCCCGTAGGTCCGTCCGCCGGCCTCAGCGGGAGCCGAGGCTCCAGCGGGGGCCGGACGGGGTGTCCTCGATGGAGAGGCCGGCCTCCTGGAGCCGGTCCCGGATGGCGTCGGCGGTCGCGTAGTCCTTGCGGGACCGCGCGGCCTGCCGCTGTTCGAGCACCAGGTGGACCAGGGAGTCCACCACGCCGTGCAGATCGGCGGCCGATTCCGCCGCACCGCCCGCGCCCGCCCCGGCCCACCGGGAGTCCAGCGGGTCGAGGCCCAGGACACCGAGCATCGCACGGAGCTCGGCGAGCCGGGCGGCCACCGCCTCCTTGTCGCCGTCGGCCAGCGCGGTGTTGCCGTTGCGGACGGTGGTGTGGACGATGGCGAGGGCCTGCGGCACGCCCAGATCGTCGTCCATCGCCTCGGCGAAGCCCCGCGGCACCTCGGCGGCCGGCTCGACCGGGCCCCCGGCCAGCTCCACGGCCCGCTGCACGAAGCCCTCGATCCGCCCGAAGGCGGCCTCGGCCTCCTGCAGCGCCTCCTCGGCGTACTCGATGGTGGAGCGGTAGTGCGGGGTGCCGAGGTAGTAGCGGAGCACGATGGGGCGCCACCGCTTGACCATCTCGGAGACCAGCACCGAGTTGCCCAGCGACTTGGACATCTTCTCGCCGCTCATCGTCACCCAGGCGTTGTGCGCCCAGTATCCGGCGAAGTCGTCGCCGTACGCCTTGGCCTGGGCGATCTCGTTCTCGTGGTGCGGGAAGACGAGATCGACGCCGCCGCCGTGGATGTCGAAGGCCGAACCGAGGTACTTGTGGGCCATGGCCGAGCACTCCAGGTGCCAGCCGGGCCTGCCGGGGCCCCACGGGGTCTCCCAGCTCGGCTCGCCGGGCTTGACGGCCTTCCACATGGCGAAGTCGCGGGGGTCGCGCTTGCCGGTCTCACCCTCGCCGGAGGGCTGGAGGAGGTTGTCCAACTGCTGGTTGGAGAGGGCGAGATAGCCGTCGAAGCTGCGGACGTCGAAGTAGACGTTGCCGTCGGCGGCGTAGGCGTGGCCCCGGTCGATGAGGCGGCGCATCATCTCGATCATCTCGGGGATGTGGCCGGTGGCGCGGGGCTCGTAGGTCGGGCGGAGGCATCCGAGGGCGTCGTACGCGGCGTTGAAGGCGCACTCGTTGCGGTAGCCGATCGCCCACCAGGGCTCGCCGGACTCGGCCGCCTTGGTGATGATCTTGTCGTCGATGTCGGTGACGTTGCGGATGAACGTCACCTCGTAGCCGCGGTACTCCAGCCAGCGGCGCATGATGTCGAAGTTGAGCCCCGAGCGGATGTGCCCGATGTGCGGGGGCGCCTGTACGGTCGCGCCGCACAGGTAGATCGAGACCCGGCCCGGACTGAGCGGGGTGAAGTCACGGATCTGCCGGGCGCCGGTGTCGTACAGCCGAATAGTCACCCGCCCAGGGTACTGAGTTTTGCGGGCCGTTCCGGCCAGGTTTCCACGGGCCGCGGGACGGTTCCGCGGCCCGCCGCGGGTCCCGGCGCGCGGTGCGGGCGCGAGGCGCGCACGGCCGGCGCGATACGCCCACACCGAGTCGTGTGCGCCGGGCGGCTCAGAGCCGGCCGACGACCTTGCGGGGTGTGACGCGGACGACGACCCGGGGGGCGTCCTCGCCGGACCGGGGGTTGAACTCGGCGTACGTCTTGCCGGTGTACTTGAGCGCCAGTTCGTCGATCAGCTCCTGGCCGCCCTCCTCCGTGACGGACGCCTCACCGCGGATCTCGCCGTAGCTGTACGGGTTCTCGGGGTCGGTGACCACCACGCTGATCCGCGGATCGCGGCGGAGGTTCTTCTCCTTGCGGCGGCCGACGGTCGTCGAGATCAGCACGTCGTCGCCGTCACGCTTCACCCAGACCACGGAGACCTGCGGGCTGCCGTCGGGCTGGATCGTGGCCACGGACGCGAAGACGGGGGCGTCGAGGACCTTCTTGAGTTCGTCGGAGAGTGCGGTCGGCACCGGATGTCCTTCCCTCGGGACGTACGGATGTACGGGCGTAGGCGGCGGGCGCCGCCGCTGCCGTTGCCCCCCTTACCGCTGATCCCTTCCCGCGCGCGTACCCGGGACACATGACGGCCCGGCAGAGGCATCCGTCCGGCGGCGCGCCCCGGTGCCGCGGGCGGTGCCGGCGCGGCCGTGGGTGAGCGGCCGGGGCCGGGGGCGGGCGGCCCGGCAGGGACGGAGGGGGAAGGCGGTGGAAGGCGGAGTAGGGCGGGGTGGGGAACGGGAGGCGGCCGGGCGGTCGAACCCGGCCGCCTCCCGTCTCAGCCCGCGTCCGCGTCCGGATCCGCGTCCGGATCCGGGAACACCAGGGCCGTCGCCACGGCGGCGAGCCCTTCGGCGCGGCCCGTCAGCCCGAGGCCGTCCGTCGTCGTACCGGAGACGGAGACCGGCGCGCCGACCGCCGCGGAGAGCACCTTCCGGGCCTCCTCGCGCCGCTTGCCGATCTTCGGCCGTACGCCGATGACCTGGATCGCCACATTGCCGATGCCGAAGCCGGCCTCCCGGACGATCCGGGCCGCCTCGCCCAGCAGCGTCAGACCGGAGGCGCCGGACCACTCGGGCCGGCCGGTGCCGAAGTGGGCGCCCAGGTCGCCGAGCCCCGCCGCGGAGAAGAGGGCGTCGCAGGCCGCGTGGGCGGCGACGTCACCGTCGGAGTGCCCGGCGAGGCCGTCTCCGGCGTCCTCCCAGAGCAGGCCGGCGCACCACAGCTCGCGGCCGGCCTCGAAGGCGTGCACATCGGTGCCCACACCGACGAGCGGCATCCGGAAGCCGGGGTTCCCCGGGACCGCGGGGCCGGCGGTCCCGGGCCGGGAAGGGGCGGGTTCAGAAGCCATCGGTGGCCCTCCTGCGGGCGAGTACGGCCTCGGCGAGGACGAGGTCCAGCGGGCGGGTCACCTTGAACGCCTCCTCGTGGCCCGGTACGACCACGACCGGCAGCCCGAGCCGTTCGACCAGGCCGGCGTCGTCCGTCGCGCCCTCCCCCTCGGGCGCTGTCTTCTCGTGCGCGCGGGCGAGCGTCTCGCGGTCGAAGCCCTGCGGGGTCTGCACGGCACGCAGCCGGGCGCGCTCGGGTGTGCCGAGCACGGTCTCCGGACCCCCGTCGGTGCGGGGATCGACCTCCTTGACGGTGTCGGCCAGCGGCAGCGCCGGTACGACCGCGGGGGCGCCGCCCCGCACGGCGGCCGCGACGGCGTCGACGGTCTCCACGGGCACGAGCGGGCGCGCCGCGTCGTGGACGAGGACGTCGGTGATGTCGGCGGGCAGCGCGGCGAGGCCGAGGCTCACGGATTCCTGGCGGGTGGAGCCGCCGGGGACGACCGCGACCTCGGTGGTGCTCGGCAGCGCGTGGTCGTCGAGGAGGGTGCGGACCTCGGCGGCGCCGTCGGGCGGTGCCACCACGACGACCAGCGAGACGGCACGCGAGCGGGCCATGGCGCGGACGGCGTGGACGAGCATCGGGGTGCCGTTGAGGGTGCGCAGCGCCTTGGGGGCGCCCGGCCCGAGGCGTACGCCGCGGCCGGCCGCGGGGATGACCGCGGCGGTGCGGGGCGGGGGCGGCGGGGGCCCGGTTTCCGGGTGCGGGCCGGGGCCCGGCCGGAATGGGCTGCTGGGAGGAGTCGTTGAAGAGGACATCGGATTAGCGTTCAGGTTTGCTTCCTCGGCCGACATGGGTATGGCCACAGCGTGCCAGGCTCGATGCCTCGATCGGTCCCTTCCGTGACAACCGATCGGGAAACTGCCCGGGCCCGGCACGCCTTGAGCGGTCCGGATCGCGGCACCACCGGGCGATCGGGCCGGCGGCGCGGCGGGGATTTCTTTACGGGCTGCGGGGCCTTCTCCGGCCCACCGGCCCATCCGTCCCGTTGCGGTGCGTCATCGCACGAGCCCCGGGGGCGGGCATGCCGCAGCGCCCGGCGACGGACAGACGTCACTCGGGCACCACGGCATTGCTGTTCCGCCATTGCCGGAGGGACGCGCATCACCGGCTGATGCGCCTCCGTACCCCGGCGGGGGCGGCCCCGTTGTTCAGGACGCGAGGACCTCGTCGAGCAGAGCCTCGGCCTTGTCCTCGTTCGTGTTCTCCGCGAGAGCGAGCTCGCTCACCAGGATCTGGCGGGCCTTGGCGAGCATCCTCTTCTCACCGGCGGAGAGTCCACGCTCACGCTCACGGCGCCAGAGGTCGCGAACGACCTCGGCGACCTTGATCACATCGCCGGACGCGAGCTTCTCGAGATTTGCCTTGTAGCGTCGGGACCAGTTGGTCGGTTCTTCCGCGTAGGGTGCGCGCAGCACCTCGAAGACCCGGTCCAGCCCGTCCTGGCCGACCACGTCGCGAACACCGACGAACTCCGCGTTGTCCGCCGGAACGCGAACCGTCAGATCGCCCTGGGCGACCTTCAGCACCAAGTAGGTCTTGTCCACGCCTTTGATCTGGCGAGTTTCGATGGCCTCGATCAGCGCGGCCCCGTGATGGGGATAGACCACGGTGTCGCCAACCTTGAACGTCATGTGACAGGTACCCCTTCCGTGGCTATCCAGAGTAACACGGGAACGGGGTGTTCTGAATGGCGTTTTCGCAGGTCAGGGCGCATCTCGGGGCTTGACAACACCGGCCGGGACGTGCTGCGGAGGGGCCGGATAAGCGGGTATTCGCAGGTCGGGGCGGCTCTCCGGGCGGCGCGAAACCCACCGGCCGCACGCCCCCGAACTTCTTCAGACTCGGCGCAACGTCCCGAAATGTCGGAATCCAGGCGGAGGATTTCCGCTACTCCGTTCAGCTCTGGGCGCCTGCTCCCGGCCGGTTCCGGAATTTGATCAACGAAGCGCGCCGGGCGGCCGCGGCGCGCCGGGACCGGCCGGAATTCCGGACCGCCGCGCATTCCCCGCCGATAACGGCGGCGACAGGCGCCGGAACGCTATTCCGCGGCACCGCAGGTGACCCCGGGTTCCGCGCGCAGCGGCCGCGGAAGCGGGTCGGGTGCGGAAGCGAAGGAGCGGATCGGTAACCTGACCCCGCTGACACACCCCGGGCGGCCCTCGGCCGCCCCCGCCGTCCATCCGCGTCCGGGCGAAGCCGTTCGGCCGCCGTAGCTCGTCCTAGGAGAAGCCGCCGCCGTGAGCCGCAGCCTTCGACGCGGCATCCTCGCCGCCACCGCCGTCGCGTTCTCGCTCTTCACCGTCTCCGCGTGCGGGGCGGGCAACGAGGCCGACACGAACAAAGTCAGGCCCGACAACGCCGGCACGTCCGTCGGCAAGATCAAGATCCAGAACGTCAATGTGATCACGCAGGCGGAGGGCTCCGAGGGCCCCGCCGTCGTCTCGGCCAAGATCTTCAACACCGGCGGCACCGCCCAGACCCTGAAGTCCGTGACGGTCTCCCCGCAGGGCGTCGAGGCCGAGCTGTCCCCCGCCAAGGGCTCCGGCCCGGTGACCATCCCGGCCAACGGCTCGGTGATCCTCGGCGGCAAGGGCAACGCCGCCGCCACGCTGGACAGCCCCGAGGTCGAGGAGGGCGGCGTCACCCCCGTCGTCTTCACCCTCAGCGGCACCGGCGAGATCGAGGTCGGCGCCCTGGTCATGCCCGCCGACGGCTACTACGAGCGCTTCGGCCCCAGCTCCCAGCCGACGCAGTCGCCCACGGCCTCACCGGGCGAGACGCCGGAGGGCACGGAGAGCCCGTCCGGCTCCGCGACCGCCCCGGAGTCCCCGGCCGGCGACGAGGCCGGAACGGGCGCCCAGGAGGACGTGGCCAACGGCGACGAGGAGCCGGCGGGCACCCCGGGCGACTGATCCCGTCCGGCCGGATCCCGGCAGGCCGTCCGGCCGTCCCAGCGGTCCCTGCGGTCCCGTACAGCCTCTGTACGGCCTCCGTACGGCCACCGGGACACGGGAGCCGCACACGCCCGGGCATCGCCGCGCACAGCACCGCCGCGGGGCCCCGCCATCCGAAGACTGATCGGTGGCGGGGCCCCGCGGCGGTTGTGCTGGTGCGGTTGTGCTGGTGCCGTGGCCGTCTGTCCGCTCGGCCGGCCTACGGCTCGAACTTGTAGCCGAGACCTCTCACGGTCACCAGATAGCGCGGGGCCCCCGGGTCGGGTTCGATCTTGGCGCGCAGCCGCTTGACGTGGACGTCGAGGGTCTTGGTGTCCCCCACGTAGTCCGCGCCCCAGACGCGGTCGATCAGCTGCATGCGGGTGAGGACGCGGCCGGCGTTCCGCAGCAGCATCTCCAGCAGGTCGAACTCCTTGAGGGGGAGGTCGACCTTGGCACCGGAGACCGTGACCACGTGCCGGTCGACGTCCATCCGTACCGGCCCGGCCTCCAGGGCCGCCGGTACGACCTCCTCCGGCTCGCCCCGGCGGCGCAGCACGGCCCGGATGCGGGCGACCAGTTCGCGGGAGGAGAAGGGCTTCGTGACGTAGTCGTCGGCTCCTATCTCCAGGCCGACGACCTTGTCGATCTCGCTGTCCTTGGCGGTCACCATGATGACCGGGACGTTGGAACGGCCGCGCAGCTGGCGGCAGACCTCGGTGCCGGGGAGCCCGGGGAGCATCAGGTCGAGCAGCACCAGGTCGGCGCCGTTGCGCTCGAACTCGTCCAGCCCGTCGGGCCCGGTGGCCGCGACGGCGACCTCGAAGCCCTCCTTGCGGAGCATGTAGGACAACGCGTCGCTGAACGATTCCTCGTCCTCGACAACGAGCACTCGGGTCACGAAGGGACCTCCGGTCTGTTCTGCGAGCGGCGCTGCTCGGCGCCACTCCGGCTTCGGTCGGCACCCCCGCGTCGTACGGGGATACGGGGGGTTGGCGCGGCCCCGGTGCACACGGGCCCGGGAGCAGCTGTGGTGTCGGTGTCGGTGGTGTCGGTGGTGTCAGGGGGGTCGGTGGGGGCTGTGGTGCCGGGCAGGGGAAGGCCGGCCGGGGTCACGGGAGCGTCTCCGGGGCGGAGAGCGAGGCCCGGGTGAAGGGCTGGAAGGAGGCGTCGTCCTCGTCGAGGTCGTCGTCCGGCTCGGTGAAGGGCCGGTCCGGGGCGTGGAGGTCGTCGGGCGCCGCGTCGGGTCCGCTTCCGCCGGGGCCCGCCGTGCCGGGTCCGTGCTCGTCGTGCCCGGCCGTGCTCCGGTCCCTGCCGTGTCCGGCCTCGGGGAGCCGGAGGGTGAAGGTGGAGCCCTGTCCCTCGGCGCTCCACACGGTCACCTCCCCGCCGTGGGAGGCGGCGACGTGCTTGACGATGGCGAGGCCGAGGCCCGTACCGCCGGTGGCGCGCGAGCGTGCGGGATCGACGCGGTAGAAGCGCTCGAAGATGCGTTCCCGGTCCCTCTCGGAGATCCCGATGCCCTGGTCGGTGACGGCTATCTCGATCATGTCCCCGCCGGTTCCGGCGATGCGCCGGGCGGCGACGCCGACCCGGGTGTGGGCGGGGCTGTAGTTGACGGCGTTCTCCACGAGGTTGCCGAGGGCCGCGGCGAGCTGGCCGCGGTTGCCCCAGATGGCCAGGTGCGCGGTGCCGCCGGAGGCGATGGTGATCTGCTTGGCGCCGGCCTGGTGGCGGCAGCGGTCGATGGCCTCGGCGACCAGCTCGTCCACCCGTACCGGCTCGGCGTCCTCCAGCGGGTTGTCGTTCTGCACCCGGGAGAGGTCGATCAGCTCCTGGACGAGGTTGGTGAGGCGGGTGGCCTCCTTCTGCATCCGCCCGGCGAAGCGGACGACCGCCTCCGGGTCGTCGGAGGCGTCCATGACGGCCTCCGACAGCAGGGAGAGGGCCCCCACCGGGGTCTTGAGCTCATGGCTGACGTTGGCCACGAAGTCGCGGCGGACGGCCTCTATCCGGCGCGCCTCGGTGAGGTCCTCCACGAGCAGCAGCACCAGCCGGGAGCCGAGGGGGGCCACTCTGGCGGAGACGGCGAGGGCCTCGCCGCGGCCGGTGCCGCGGCGCGGCAGATCCAGCTCGACCTGGCGTATCTCGCCGTCCCGGCGGGTGTCCCGGGCCATCTTCAGCATGGGTTCCACGGCGAGCTTCCCGCCCCGGACGAGCCCGAGGGCGTAGGCCGCGGAGCTGGCCTTGACGACGCTGTCGGCCTCGTCGAGCACGACGGCCGAGGAGCGGAGCACCGACAGCACGGTGTCCACGCCCGGTGGCAGCACGGCCTCGGTGTGGAGGGAGCTGCGGGTGGGTTTGGCCTGCTCCCGCTCGCTCCAGCGGAACGCGAGCATGGCGATGACACCGGTACAGACCCCGGCGATCGCTGCCGTGGCGGCTACCGCCGCGTTCACGTCCATGAGTCCAGATTAAGCGGGTGCGGAGACCTCTCCACAGCCGTCCGGGGACCGTCTCGGAGACTGGTTGCCGAGAGTTCACCGGCAGGTCGGCGCTGATTCATTCCCGCGGACCTGTCGGCGGCGCGGGAGGTGAGCCAGGAGGCGCACGGAAATCCGTACGCGCCGTAGTCGCTTCCGTACGCTGCTCGGGGACCGGCGCTCCGGGGCCGGCACGGGAACGATCCGTTGCCGAGAGTTCACTCCGGCGTCCACACCGGTTCACCCGGGATGCCGGAAGCCGACGCCGAGGCCCACCAGCGTGGCACCGTGGGGGCCGGCAGCCTTCGCCGGCCGCCGTTCCGGCACCGGCCGGAACCGGACCGGCGGCGGCCCGACGCGGGATTGACGCAGGAATCGCAGCATTTGCAGGATTCGCAGGATTTCGATGGAAGGAAAGCGCGATGCGGGACGCATACCACGAGGAACTGGACTCGATCGGTGACGACCTGGTGGAGATGGCCCGGCTCGTCGGCTCCGCCATCGGCCGGGCCACGACGGCCATCCTCGACGCCGACCTCAAGCTCGCGGAGAACGTGATCGCCGGGGACGAGAAGGTCGACACCCTCCAGCACGAGCTGGAGGCGAAGGCGATCACCCTGCTCGCGCGCCAGCAGCCGGTCGCCACGGATCTGCGGATCGTCGTCACCAGTCTGCGGATGAGCGCGGACCTGGAACGCTCCGGCGACCTGGCGCAGCACGTGGCCAAGCTGGCCCGGCTGCGGTTCCCGGACACCGCCGTGCCGCGGGACCTGCACTCCACCATTCTGGAGATGGGGCAGCTGGCGCAGCGGCTGATGGCCAAGGCCGCCGAGGTCATCATCACCAAGGACGTGGACCTGGCGCTCCAGCTGGAGCAGGACGACGACGCGATGGACCTCTACCACCGCAGCCTCTTCCAGCACCTGATGGACGACCGCTGGAAGCACGGCATCGAGACGGCCGTCGACGTGACCCTGCTCGGCCGCTACTACGAGCGGTTCGCCGACCACGCGGTGTCGGTCGCGAAGCGCGTCGTCTACCTGGTCACCGGGGAGCACGCGGACGAACTCGCGGCGGAGTCCTCCGACGAGGGGGCGTGAGCGCGGGGTCGCCGGGCGGGACGTGAGTGAGCCGGCCGGGGCAGGAACCGACCGGCCGGGGCAGGAACCGACCGGCCGGGACGGACGGTGGAGGCCCCGGCCGGATGTGAGCGGCGGGGGCTGCGGGGGCGGCTCGGGGCCGGAGGGAGACGGCAGGGAGACGGCAGGGCGTCGGAGGCGGCGCGGGCGGCCGCCCGGGGAGGAGCGGTGGAAACACCGGCCTGCCCGGGCCTCAGCCGTCACGCCGGACGTGGCACGGCCAAGGGGGCGGGGCCACGGGGGCGTGGGGGGCGGACGCGGACGGCGCGAGCGCACCGCGATGGACGCCCGTTCGCCGCGGGCGGTGCGAGTGCTCTCACGCGCCGTTGCTGCGCCCGCCGCAGCAGGTGTCCAGTGGTCGGCAGGACCGCCGCGGGTCCACCGCGGATCCGCTGTGGGGTAGGTCCAGCACAGTCGAGGAAGGGTACTCATGGCCGATTTCCCGACCACACCGTCACCGACACCGACCGTCCGCGAGCCACGCGTCACCGAGATCCCGGTTCCGCTGCTGGGGGCCTGCGGCTGCGGCTCCGGATGCAGCTGCGGCTGCCAGAGCGGCGGCTCCTGCCAGTGCGGCGGCAGCTGCGGCTGAGGCGTCACGGACGCCCGGCCGTAAACCCCTGACCCCGCTGACCCCCGCGCGCCGGGGCCGCCCGCCGACCGCAGCGATGGGTCGCGCGCGGTCGCACGGAGCACCGGCCACGACGCGCGGGCCCCGGCCGGGCCAGTGCCGTACGGGCCCGTCTCAGGGGCCGGGCCCGTACGGCCCCGGCTCCGGCCCCGGCGACCACGGGGCCGTAGGCAGGGCACCGGCACGGATCGACACGGGGCGCGGGCCCCGGCCGAAGGAGGAACCGGCCGGGGCCCGCGCCTGGTCACCGGTGCGGATGCCCGGACGTACCCCGCACGGTCGTGGTCGGACGCATCCGGATGCCGGGCTTGCCCGGCCATAGCGTGTGGCTATGACCGTGTTCATACAACAGCTCCCCGCCTTGATAGGCGTGGTAATAGGCGCCCTCGGGTCGTACTTGGTGGTTATGCGCGGCGATCAAGCCCGCTTCCGTCGCGAGCAGGCGGTCCGGTGGGAGGAACGGCGGCTCACGGCATACGCCGACTACGCCCGGTCGCTCAAGAAGACCGTCACTCTGACCTATCGGATCGCGGCGCACCTCGGCAACGACCCTCACCCGCACCCCTTGTCACCCGAGGAGGCAGCGCCTCATCTGGCCGATGCCACTGATGACCGGGACCCGGCCGGAGAAGCGCTGTTGATGCTCGGCAGCCCGGACGTGGTGGAGAAAGCCCGCGAATGGGTCGTCGCGGTCATGGACATGGAGGGATTCCTGCGCGACGGGACCCAAAGCCCGGAAACGTGGTCAGCCATGCTTGAGCGCCAGCGCGCCGCGCGCGACAGCTACTACGCGGCCGTCCGGCGCGACCTGGCGCTCCCACCCGGCCATTCCGGGCAATGGCGGCTCCCGTCGCCCCAGACTCCCTGATCGCGGGGGCTCCTTCCAGTCGGCGCAGACCCGCGACTGGCCATCTGTGTCCGGGCCCCGCCGAAGTGGTGATCCCTGTCGCGCTCCTGGTGTGCCTCTGCGTTCGGTGCGCCTCGTGCGCTGGCGCAGAGCAGCACTTGGGCTCGGACGGCCAGGGGCGGCCCAGGCCCACCGAAAAGCCCCCTACCAGCGGAGACCCGCAGGTGGTAGGGGGCTTGTTCGATGCTGGAGACTACTTCTTGCCCTGGTTCTTGACCGCCTCGATGGCCGCCTTCGCAGCGTCCGGGTCGAGGTAGGTGCCGCCCGGGTTGAGGGGGCGGAAGTCGGCGTCCAGTTCGTAGGAGAGCGGGATGCCGGTCGGGATGTTGAGGCCGGCGATGTCGGCGTCCGAGATGCCGTCGAGGTGCTTGACCAGGGCCCGCAGGCTGTTGCCGTGGGCGGCGACGAGGACCGTGCGGCCGGTCAGGAGGTCCGGGACGATGCCGTCGTACCAGTACGGCAGCATCCGGAGGACGACGTCCTTGAGGCACTCGGTGCGCGGGCGGATCTCGCTGGGGATCATCGCGTAGCGCGGGTCGTCGCTCTGCGACCACTCGGCGCCGTCCTCCAGGGCCGGCGGCGGGGTGTCGTAGGAGCGGCGCCAGAGCATGAACTGCTCCTCGCCGAACTCCGCGCGGACCTGGGCCTTGTCCTTGCCCTGCAGGGCGCCGTAGTGGCGCTCGTTGAGCCGCCAGGAGCGCTTGACCGGGATCCAGAGGCGGTCGGCGGCCTCCAGGGAGATCTGCGCGGTGCGGATGGCGCGCTTCTGCACGGAGGTGTGCACGATGTCGGGGAGCAGGCCGGCGGCAGTCATCAGCTCGCCGCCGCGCTGCGCCTCCTTCTCGCCCTTCTCGGTGAGGTTGACGTCAACCCAGCCGGTGAAGAGGTTCTTCGCGTTCCATTCACTCTCGCCGTGGCGGAGCAGGATCAGCTTGTACGGTGCGGTGGCCATGGCCCCGAGCCTAATCGACCCCTGTGATGGCACGAACCCCGTTCCCCGGCCGTCTCGGACCCCGGACAGCGGGCGGCGGAGTCCGGGCCACGACCGGGATCGGTAATACCCGTTGACGGTTCGGGTGCTTACGGCGGCAGAGGGCCGGCCAGGCCGCCCGCCGTGTCAGCCGGCCGCGCTACCGGCCGCACCGCCGGACGCCTCTCCGGTCCCGCTGCCCGGTCCGCCCCCGGTCGGTGCGGTCAGGTGGGCGAAGGCTTCGAGGTTCCGGGTGGACTCGCCGCGGGCGACGCGCCACTCGTACTCCTTGCGGATCGCGGTGGAGAAACCCATCTCCAGCAGGGTGTTGAAGCTGCCGTCCGCGTTCTCCAGCACGGTGCCGAGCAGCCGGTCCAGTTCCTCGGGCGTGACGGCGGCCAGCGGCAGCTTGCCGGCGAGGTAGATGTCCCCGTGCCGGTCGATGGCGTAACTCATGCCGTAGAGCTTGGTGTTGCGCTCCAGAAGCCAGCGGTGGACGGCCGCCTCGTTCTCGTCCGGGTGCCGGACGACGAAGGCGTTCACGGACAGGGAGTGCCTGCCGACGACCAGCGAGCAGGTCGTGGAGAGCTTCCGGACACCGGGGAGTGTGACGACGTAGTGGCCGTCGGACGGGCTGTCCCATGTGAGGCCCGCCTCGTCCAGTGTTCGTTCGACGGTCTCGATCGCATGCGGGTCAAGGTCGGCCATGCAGTGATCGTAGGCGACGCCTCTGGTGCATCTGGTGCATGGCTGCCGCGTAGACGTCGGCCGTGGCCGCGGCGGTGGCGTCCCAGCCGAACGACTGTGCGTGGCGGGCCGCCGCTGCGCCCATCCGGTCGGTGAGCTCCGGCCCGTCCAGGAAGCGGCGGAGCACCCGGGCGTAGTCGGCCGGGTCGTGTCCCCCGACGAGGAAGCCGCTCTCCCCGTCGCGCACCGCCACCGGCAGGCCGCCGACCGAGGCCGCGACGACCGGCGTGCCGCACGCCTGCGCCTCCACCGCGACCAGCCCGAACGACTCGCTGTACGAGGGCATGACGAGGACGGATGCCGCCCGGTACCAGTCGGCCAGCCGGTCCTGGTCCACCGGCGGGTGGAACCGTACGACATCGCAGATGCCCAGCCTGGCCGCCAGTTTCTGCAGCCCTTCCGGCTTGGCGAGACCGCTGCCGCTGGGTCCGCCGACCACCGGAACGGTGATCCGCTCGCGCAGCTCCGGCCGCTCGTCCAGCAGCACGGCCACAGCGCGCAGCAGGATGTCGGGGGCCTTCAGCGGCTGTATGCGGCCGGCGAAGAGGGGTATCAGCGCGTCCTGCGGGAGGCCGAGGCGGGCGCGGGCGGCGGCGCGTCCGTCGGCGGGGCGGAAGCGGCGGAGATCGACACCGGGGTGGACGATCTCGACCTCACCGGGGTCGGCGTCGTAGTGCTCGACGAGCTCACCGGCCTCCCCCGCGGTGTTGGCGACGAGGCGGTCGGCGGCGTGCACGATCTGCGTCTCGCCGATGACCCGGGCGGCGGGCTCGGGGGTGTCCCCGGCCGCCAGGGAGGCGTTCTTGACCTTCGCCATGGTGTGCATGGCGTGCACGAGCGGTACGCCCCAGCGCTCGGCGGCCAGCCAGCCGACATGGCCGGAGAGCCAGTAGTGCGAGTGCACGAGGTCGTAGTGGCCGTGCCGCTGCTCGGCCCACGCCTGCATCACGCCGTGGGTGAAGGCGCACAGCTGTGCGGGCAGCTCCTCCTTCGCCAGGCCTTCGTACGGGCCCGCGTCCACATGCCGTACGAGCACGCCGGGCGCCAGTTCGACGGCGGGCGGGAGGGAGGCGGTGGTGGCGCGGGTGAAGATCTCCACCTCGATGTCGATGGCGGCCAGCTGCTTGGCCAGCTCGACGATGTAGACGTTCATGCCGCCCGCGTCGCCGGTGCCGGGCTGGTGGAGCGGGGAGGTGTGCACGCTGAGCATGGCGACCCTGCGCGGCCGCCGGGTGCCGCCGAGGCCGCCGAAGCGCAGGTGCGGGCGGCCGCGCCGGTCGTTCCTCGGCTGCTGGGCGCTCCGCTGCTCGGGCAGGGCCGATCGCAGCCAGGGCACGTGATGGCTCACCGCGCGAGACCTCCTTGACCGGGGCCTGGGCCGCCCCTCCTCCGAGGTGCAACCGGTGGGGGAAACGCTTCATTCCGCGCGGGCGGCGAAAAGCGGACGGCCGAACGGTGCGGGGAACGGTCTGCCGCCCGGACGGGCCCCGCGTACCGGCCCGGTCGGCGGGCGCCGGGGCCGCATAGGCTCGGGGGCATGGCAGGCCGCGTCCCCCCGAGCTCCCGGCCCGTCGGGACGGCGACCCGCGGGACCACCAACCCCAACCGGCTGCGGCGCATGGACCGCTGGATCACCGCCGTCCACGCCCCCGCGCTGCTGCGGGCCGCCGGGCCCCCCGTCGCCGTGGACCTCGGCTACGGGGCCGCGCCGTGGACCGCCGTCGAACTGCTGGCACGCCTGCGGCGGGTCCGCTCCGACAGCCGTGTGGTGGGCGTCGAGATCGACCCGGCCCGGGTCGAGGCCGCACGCCCGTACGAGCGGGACGGGCTGAGCTTCCGGCACGGCGGCTTCGAGGTGCCGCTGCCCGGCGGGGAGCGCCCGCTGCTGATCCGGGCGGCGAATGTGCTGCGCCAGTACGAGGAGGACGAGGTGCGGGCCGTCTGGGAACGGCTGTGCGAGCGGCTGGCGGTGCCGGACGGGCTGCTGGTCGAAGGCACGTGCGACGAGATCGGCCGGCGCCACGTCTGGGTCGCGCTCGGACCGGAGGGGCCGCGCACCGTGACCTTCGCCACCCGGCTCGGCTCGCTCACCGCCCCGTCCGATCTGGCGGAGCGGCTGCCGAAGGCACTGATCCACCGCAATGTGCCCGGGGAACCGGTGCACGCCTTCCTCCGCGACTTCGACCGCGCCTGGGCCGCCGCCGCCCCGTACGCCTCGCTGGGCGCCCGGCAGCGCTGGATCCACGCCGTCCGCTCGCTGAGCACGGACTGGCCGGTCACGGACGGGCCGCGACGCCGGCGGCAGGGCGAGGTCACGGTGCGCTGGGAGGCGCTGGCCCCGCGCTGAGGGCACCGCGGCCGGGGGAACCACGGGCGGGGTGGGGCGCGTGGTACTCCCGGGACGGTGTCCGGACGAGTGCGGAGAGCCACCACGCTCCTTGCTGCCCGGGTGCCGCGCCGCTTCCGGCTCGATCCGTTCGCCCGGGCCGGAACTCCGTTGCGGGCGCCGGTGAGGGTTGATACGGAGGGTGGGCCCGGTGGCGGAGGTGCGGGGCGAGGGTGTGCAGGGTGCAGGGTGCAGGGGCCCGGAGCCACAGGGATCCGGCGGTACGGGAGTACGGCCTCGGGTGTACGGCCGCCGGGGCACCGATTGTCGGAGGCACGGGGGAGGATGACGGCCATGGGGGCAGAGCCGTCGGGACGCCGGTACGGGCTCAGCGGGGACGGGCCCGGCTGCGGACCGTGAACTCCCCCGGCAGCGGGCACCGTTGACACGACCGGGGCCGCGCGACGGGAACACGGCGGATGGCGGCAGAGGAACAGGACGACTGACGGGGGTTGGTTGGCATGACGGGCTGGGACATCACGCCCAGCGGGGTGGAGTCGGTGCTGTCGCAGGTGCGCACGGCGGCCGGCGATCTGAGCGAGGACATCTCGGCCTACGGCAAGAGCGTGCAGAGCGCGGCGGCGTCGGCGGGCACGATCAGCGGCCCGTACTGCGGTGACGCGCCCGCCGGACCGGTGGGTGCCGCGGTGGTGAACTTCGTCAACGACACCCAGTCACAGATCGTCTTCATGGCGGCCCGGACCAGGAAGACGATGGACGGCACGGTCAAGGCCGTCACCGAGTACCTGGAGGGCGACCTGGAGATGGCCGCCCGCGCACAGCGCGAGGCGGCCAAGGCGCCCACCCCGGCCGAACTCCGCGCCGTCACGGCGAAGAACGGCCAGGAGTAGCCGCCGTGATCGAACCGGGGATGATCCCGCAGTACACGGGCGACTGGGCGCAGTTGGAGAAGGACATCGCCGCGCTGCGCAAGAAGGCCGGCGGCATCCGCGGGGCGGGCGGCGACGTCCACTCCCGCTTCCAGGGTGTGTCCGCCCACTACAAGGCGCCCGAGGCGGGGCAGTTGCTCTCCTCCACGCTGCCGGTCAAGACCACCGCCGACGAGTTCGCCGACGACATCGAGGCGCTCGCCAAGGCCCTGGAGACGTTCGTCTCCGAGGCGAAGCCGCACGCCGACCGGCTCAAGCAGCTCAAGCAGAAGGCGTTCACCTTCGTGACGGCGTCGAGGGCGACGACGACTGGACCGACGACCAGGAGAAGGTCGACGCCCACCAGGCGCTGATGGACGGGGTGGCGGCGGCCCGCGAGGGCTTCCAGGAGGCCGAGCGCAAAGCCGCCAACACCATCAACGCGATCGGCCCGGCGATGTGCCGCCCGAAGTGGGTCGAGGACGACGGCAGCCACCAGCCCGGCATGTACGGCCAGAGCGCCGAGATGCTGAAGGGTGTCGAGGACCTCCCCTGGGGCAGCCCGGAGGGGCGCACCTACGAGCGCTGGAGCCTGGAGTGGTGGGGCCACGGGGCCAAGAGCTGGGTGTGGGACGGCATCGTCGTCGACAGCATCTGGGGCGGCGTCGAGGGCATCGGCACACTGCTCGGCTACGACGGCGCGGAGGCCGCGGGGCAGGCGTGGGACGGTCTGCGGCGCACCTTCGTCGGCGCGTACGCGTACGGCATGGACTGGGCGGGGCGGCCCAGGGGATGGCACACCGGACGGAACGACACCGCCTGGAGATGCCACCCGGCCCGATGTCCTGCCGGACATCGACCCCAGTCGTTACAGCAGGGTGGACAACCACTTCGCCCAGGAGTTCTCAGGTCCGCTGAGGCCGGACCAGGAAGCGGGTCTTCTCGCCGAACTCGGCCGCGCGAAGATGCCCGCTGCGGACCAGCAGAAAGTCCTCCACACCCTGCGGAAGGACCCTTATGGGGCAGCTGTTGCCGAGCTGCTCAATAGAGGACACCTTCGAGAGTTGGACAACTACGGCAAAATCCTCGACATGTGCAAGCAGGGAGCATCGAGGAGGCATCCGGACAACAGCATGGTACCGGCCGCCTACATGGCACTGACCCATGCCACCGAACTTCAGAATCGGGGAATTACTCGCCTGGGGTTCGAACTCGACACCGACACATTCGACCTCGACGTATACACACGCAACCCCGACGGAACAGTCGATTACGGATATCAACTCAAAGACGTGAATACAATCCAGGGAATCAAGAACGCCACCAGGAAGTCCGCAGACCAACTCAAGGGCGGCGACACCAGTCACCGCGTCGCAATACTTGATGTACATCAGCCCATGCCGGCGCTTACCCCCAGAGCATTCGCACAGGCCGAATACGCTGCACGTCGATCCGATAGCACGTTCCTTCTCCGCTTCGAAGACGGGGCCATCACAATCCCTCCGAACGGCTCCATCTTCCCTTAAGGAAAACCATGTCAACCCTGATGCGCGCACCGAAGGAATGCGGTTCCTGGTTCTGGGACCTTGAAGAGACGGCCCCACCCGGGCTGGAATCAGCAATGAAAACGGCAGAGACCATGGCAGGAGTACTAAAAAGACTGGGCCTGCTCTTTCCGTACAGGCTCGAATATGACTGGTACGTTCTCGATTCGGGCTACACAGGAGTGGGGAGCACACTTTCCGTATCGACCGCGCTAGACACCCCGGATGTTCTCGCGAGGCTGCGCGGCAGTCGGCCCACCGCGTTTCCCGACGCACAGATCGACGACGTGCATGTCGTGGGTTCCGGAACCTGGATCGATGCGGCGGGAAATTCCCACAGGGAACCGCGGTTGCTTGAACTCTCCGTCTCGCCGCAACCCATCGGGCTGGCGGCCACGCTTGCTGTGCACCACGACGTCTGGAAGTGGTACGACTTCTTCGGGCGTCCACACCCCGAGGTGTACAACCGGAACGCTCCCCGACTCGCACAGGCCCTGCGGGAACTCAACTCCGTTCTCGGTGTGGAACCGGAGCCAGGAGAGCCCACCATCTTCGGAGCCGCAACGGAACTTGGCATCGACACGCCAGATCCCTATGACGACGGTTCAGGACCCGACGTCTCACACAGATTGTGAGCACTGGTCCATCGAGGACGGTTCCGAGGATTGCTACGGGCAGCAGGGGCTCCGGGCCGGAGCACGTCACGGAGGCATCGCTTTTCCACCATTTTTGCCCGGGTGAGTACTGCAGCCAGGAGGTTCAACCATGTCGACTTTGATGCGAGCGCCACGAGCGTGCGGTTCATGGCACTGGGAGCTCGATGATGTCGTCCCTTCCGGCCTCGAATCGGCATTGACCGTCTCTGCGAGAATGACCAAGGCACTGAACGACCTCGGTCTGCTTTCTCCCATCATGCTCGAATATGGATGGTTCGTACGCGGCTGCGGGAGCGTCGGAGTGATCAACAGGCTGATCCTCGGCTCGCCGATCGATGACCCGAGCGTTCCCGGCAGAGTGCTGGGAAGCCGCCCGTCGGCGTTCCCCGATGCGCAGCTCAATCACTTCGACGTCATCGGTTCCGGGACATGGTTCGACGCGACGGGAAAGTCGCGCAGGGACCAACTGGTGGAACTTACCGTCTGGATATACAAAGCGGGAATGTCGGCCAGGATCTCTGTGCACCACGACATTTGGAAATGGTTCGACTTCACCGGGCGGCCGCATCCGGAGGTCTACAACCGCAATGCTCCCCGGCTCGCCGAGGCGCTGCGAAAACTCAATGCGGTACTCGGCGTGGAACTGGAGACCGGGGAAACGACCTACTACGGCACCCCGATGGAATCGGGGATCGTCACGCCCGATCCGGACGAGAACGGCATGGGGCTGGATGTCACGGACCTGATGTGATCGCCTCCGGTCCGTCCGCGGCCGGTGGCGACCGTTGTTGCCGCTGCGCGGCGGCCGGCAAGGCCGTCTCCCGCCGTCTCGCCCTCTCGCCCCTTCTCACGGAAGGCACCCGATGACTCAGGACGTCATTGCCCTCACCCCCCGGATGCCGGATGTCAAGACGCTGCTGGCCGGGCTGTACGCCGGTGGGCCCGATCTGCGCGTGGACCGGGCGGCGGGTGGGTCGGTTGTGCAGTTGTGCGCGGACGATGGCCAGGTGCTGGTGTCGCTGGAGGCGCCTCGCTACGTGCAAGTGCCGGGTGAGACCGGGAGGTTACTCGGCGTGGAGGCGTCCGCCGACGGTCCCGTGTGGTGGACCGAGGTGCGGGCGCTCAGCACGTCCGGGGAGGCCGGGCGGCTGGCCGGGTCCGTGGCCGGGCGGCTGACCGCCGTGCTCGGGGGGACGACCTGGCCTCGGGACGCCGCGCACACCGGAGTCGTGGCCGTGCCCGCGCAGCCCTCCGGCCCCGCCGAGTCCTCCGTTGCCGGGGGTTCGGCGGACGAGGGCGGGGTGGGCGGGTCCGGTGCTGCCGGGGTCGACGTGCTCACCGCGCGGGCCGCCGTCGTCATCCAGGACCGGCCCGTCGTGGCCGCCGCCACCTGGCTCACCGAGGTCCTGGGTGCGGCCGCGCGGGCGGAGCGCGAGGTGCAGATCCTCACCCCGCCCGGCACCCGGCTGACCCTGGCCGCCCGCACCCTGCTGGCCCGGCTGCCCGCGCGCTGGGTCGTGCGGGACGAGGAGTGCGGCTACTACGACGGGCTCTCCGGGACCGTGCTGAGCTGGCGGGACGGCGGAGAGGATCAGGGCGGCCACTTCCGTCCGGCGACGTCGGGACCGGATGACCGCCCCCGCATCGCTCGCGCCTTCGCGGCCCCCGTCCGGGCCGGTTCGGCCGCGGCGGACGCCTCCGTTGACGAGGGTGACGGTGCGGGACTCGGCGGCGGTGAACAGCAGTTGCTGCTGTCCCTCCGGACCGTCCACCCCGCCACCGGGGAACTGCTCCTCGGCGGCGCGCTGGAGACGGCTTGGCAGGTGCTGACCGGGGCCCCGCCCGCCGGATGGTCCACCGCCGAACCGGTCAATCTGCCGTGGTCACGGCGGCAGTTGACGGAACTGGCGCGCGGGCGGGCCCGGGAGGGGCTGCCCAGCTGGATCACGGCGGTGGGCCATCGGGACCGCCCGGCGCTGGCCACCGTGCGCGTCGGCCACTCCCCGCTCGGCGTCGAGGAGCACATCACGCTCGCCCTGGGGTACTCCGCCGGGGAGGCCCCGCCCGTGGATTCCCTGCGCGAGTTGGCCAAGGCCCTCGCCACGCGGCACCACCTCGCCACGATGCTGGTCCAGCTCCGTGCGGCCCGTGCGGATCTGACCACCCCGGCGCACTTCGAGCCGGCGCCCGTGCCGGTGTCGTTCACACTCGGCGCGGACGCCGTTCACGAACTGGGGATCGACCGCGCCCTCCGCGCTCCCGCCCCCGCGCACCCCACCCGGCTCGGGCCCTCGGTCCGCCCGGCGCTGCACTACGTCCTCGGTGGCGGCGGCGATCCGGCGGCAGGCGGCGAGGCGCTGCAGCGGCTGTACCGGCATCTGAGGACCGGATGAGCCGGCCTTCGGGGACTTCGTTGTCCGAGAGATGTACGCCGCGCCCCCTGTAGTCCGGTTTTCCTGCCGCGTGTGCGGACGTCCTGGTGCCGGACCGGTCGCGGTGAATGCCAGCCACCGTGCGTGATGCGCAGGGTGGGTTGCGGCCACGGTCTCCTCGTGAGTGCACGCCCCGCGTTGATGACCGGCGGTCGCGGTGTCCGCGCTGTTTCCCGTCAGTCCCGGACGAGGCAGAAGGGGTGTCCCGCCGGATCGGCGAAGACGCGCCAGCTCCGTTCTCCGCCGCCGTCATCGAGCAGGGTGGCGCCCCGGGCGAGGGCGTCCTCTTGGGCCCGGTCCAGATCCTCGACCCCCAGGTCGAGGTGGAACTGCTGGGGGTGAGCGGGGTCCGGCCACCGCGGCCGCCGATGGTCTTCCACGCGCTGAAAGGCCAGGACGAAGCCGTCCTCGGTGTGGAGTGTCGCCCAGTCGTCGTCGAGCGACCAGCGGGGATCCGGCTGGTTCACCGCACCGCCGATGAGCGACTGGTAGAACCGGGACAGCTCGACGACATCGGCGCAGTCCAGCACCACGCACTGCAGCTTGGCCACCATCCGGGCAGCGTCTCACGACAGCTGGAGTACGAGGGGCAGGACCGTCGAATACCCCGTTCGCCACCGTGTTCGTCGCCGCTCCTTGCGGCGCGTGGGGCCAGGTGTCTCCGTCAGACCGGATCGAGCGTGGTCAGCAGGGCGTCGACCAGGGTGCGGTCGTGTTCGTGGGTGAGGCGGGGGCGGGCGGCCTCGGGCTTGAGCCAGAGGAGGCGGTCCACCTCCGGGTTCGGGACGAAGCGTTCGCCCGGTCCCACCTCCGCCGCCCAGTAGCGGACTTCCTTCGGGCGGCCGCTGACCGTGTAGCGCACGGTGGGCAGTGCGGGGCCCGGCTCGCAGGCCATGCCCGTCTCCTCGGCGACCTCGCGCAGCGCGGCGGTCAGGGCCGATTCGCCCGGGTCCAGCTTGCCCTTGGCGTGCGACCAGTCGTCGTACTTGGGGCGGTGGACCAGGGCGATCTCGATGCCGCCCCCCGGGGCGCGCCGCCACAGCACGCAGCCGGCGGCTCGGATGGTGACACCGCCGGTCCGTTTGGGCTGCGGCTCGGTGGCGGGTCCGTGCCCCGGCTCGGGTTCGTGTGCCGGTTCGGCTGCCGGGGGGGTGTGCTCCTGCCCGTGCGAGTGTTCGCCCGGCTGCCCGTCCGCCCGCCGGGGCGTGCCGCCGTGGTCCTCGTCGCCGTTCATAACGCGCCCGTCGCCTGTCGCTGCCAGATACGGCCGAAGACTAGACGAGCCGCTTCCACCTCGTGCCGCTGGTCCGCGTGGAGCACCCCCAGCGCGTAGGCGGTGGCCGGGGCGATCCGCGGGGTGCGGGCCGCGGCGGCGGCAGCGGCCGCGGCCTCGGCGGCGTCCCGGTGCTGTTCCAGCGCCTGGCCAGCGCTCCGCAGAGTCTCCGCCACGGGGTGCGCGCCGGAGTGCGGCGGTACCTCGTACGCCCCTGCCCGGTCGAGCACTTCCTGCGCGTACCGGCAGAGCCGCACCAGCAGCCGTACCCGGTGCCACCGGGCGTCCTGCCGTTCGGCGGCGGGAGGTGCGTCGGCCGAGCCGGTGGCGGCCAGCGCGTGGGTGAGCGCCTCCGCGTTGTACGGGTGGGACGCGCGGCTCAGCGGCAGTGACTCGACGGCCTCGCCGAGCCGCCGGTACGCCGCCTCCGCCAGGGGCGGCAGCACCTCGTGGGCCGGCCGCCCGGCGGTGTCCGGGGCGAGCGGCACCTCGGAGGCCAGCAGCGCTATGGCGTCGGCGACCGCGTGGAAGCGGGAGGAGCCGAGAGCCTGGAGCGCGGCGGAGTGCGCGCGGGTCCGGGCGAGCGTCAACTGCCGTTCCAGCAGCGCCCCGGCGCGGGCGGCGCCCATGGTGAGCGTGCCCCTGGCGGAGGTCCCGGCGGACGCGGTGCCGCCTCCGCTGCCGCCTCCGCTGCCACCGTTGCCGCTTCCGCGCTGCGGTCCGACGAGCGGCGCGGCCGGGTCGTTCCGGCCGGTCGTTCCGGCGCCCGTCGGCGCCGCTTCCGCCCCGGTGGCCGGTCCGCTGCCGTCGGCGGGTCCGCTCCCGTACGCGCTCCCCGTCCCCGCGTCGTTGCCGTAGGCCGCGACGGAGATCCGGCCGGTCCCGCGCGGCCCGGCGGTCTCCGTGCCCGCGGCCTCGGCGCCCTCTTCCTCCGCGCCGGTGGCGTCCGCCGCCCCCGCGCCGCCCGACAGCCGCTGCAGGGCGCCGCGCAGCCGCTCCAGCCGCTCGGCGTAGCCGTGTTCGCGGGCCAGCGTCGTCGACAGCCAGGTCAGTTCGGCGGAGAGCGGGTCGGCCCATCCGGTGTCGGTGAGGGCCCGGTAGGTGTGCAGCGCGCCGCCGATGCGCCGTGCGGAGCGGCGCATCTGGAGCAGGGCCTCGACGGCTTCCTCCGCGTCGGAGCCGCTCTCCCGGTGCAGCCGCAGGCTGCGCAGGAACTCCGCGGCCTGCGCGTGCAGATACGCCGACAGCACCTCGCCGGCCGTGCGGTCGGTGAGCCCGGGGCCGCTGAGTCCGTGGCCGGTGAGCCCGCCGCCCGCCGGCCCGCGGCCCGCCGTGATCACGGCGGGTCCTCCCGGCACGGGGAGGCCGGCCGCGGGGGGCGGCCCGGCCGGGCCGTGGGCGCGGGTGGTGCCACCCGTGGGGTCATGTCGCTGGGCCACGCCGGCGCCTCCGGGCGTCGATGAGCATCTCCTGTACGTTCCGCAGCGGCTGTCCCTCCGTGTCCACCGCGTGCCGGGTCCAGTTGCCGTCCGGGCCGAGGTGCCAGGAGGCGGTGTCGTCGGACATGCCGGTCTCGAGCAGCCGGCTGAGCGACTCGCGGTGGCCCGGGTCGGTCACCCGCACCAGGGCCTCGATCCGCCGGTCCAGGTTGCGGTGCATCATGTCGGCGCTGCCGATCCAGACCTCGGGGTCGCCGCCGTTGCCGAAGACGAAGACCCGGGAGTGTTCGAGGAAGCGGCCGAGGACGCTGCGCACCCGGATGTTCTCGGACAGCCCGGCGACGCCCGGCCGCACGGCGCAGATGCCGCGCACCCAGACGTCGACCGGCACGCCCGCCCGGGCGGCCCGGTAGAGGGAATCGACGAGGACCTCGTCGACGATCGAGTTGACCTTGAACCGGACGGAGGCGGGCCGCCCCGCCCGGTGGTGCGCGATCTCCCGGTTGACGCGCTGCACCAGGCCGTCGCGGAGCGAGGTGGGCGCGACGAGCAGCCGGCGGTAGCTCTCGCGGCGGGAGTAGCCGGAGAGCCGGTTGAAGAGGTCCGAGAGGTCGGCGCCGACGTCCGGGTCGGCGGTGAGCAGCCCGAGGTCCTCATAGAGCCGGGCGGTCTTGGGGTGGTAGTTGCCGGTGCCGACGTGCGAGTAGCGGCGCAGGGTGTCGCCCTCCTGGCGGACCACCAGGGAGAGCTTGCAGTGCGTCTTCAGCCCGACGAGGCCGTAGACGACATGGCAGCCGGCCTCCTCCAGCTTCCGCGCCCACTTGATGTTGGCCTGCTCGTCGAAGCGTGCCTTGATCTCGACGAGGACGAGTACCTGCTTGCCGGCCTCAGCGGCGTCCGCGAGGGCGTTGACGATCGGCGAGTCGCCCGAGGTGCGGTAGAGCGTCTGCTTGATCGCGAGGACGTCCGGGTCCTCGGCCGCCTGTTCGAGGAAGGCCTGCACGGAGGTGGAGAAGGAGTCGTACGGGTGGTGCAGCAGGACGTCCCGCTCGCGCAGCGCCCCGAAGATGTCGGGCGCGGACGCCGACTCCACCTCGGCGAGGTCCCGGTGGGTGCCCGCCACGAACTTGGGGTACTTCAGCTCCGGCTTGTCCAGGGCGGCTATCCCGAAGAGGCCCGTGAGGTCCAGCGGGCCGGGCAGCGGGTGGACCTCCGCCTCGGTGATCTTCAGTTCGCGGATCAGCCGGTCGAGCACGTCGGGGGCCATCGACTCCTCGACCTCCAGCCGCACCGGCGGGCCGAAGCGGCGGCGCATGAGCTCCTTCTCCAGCGCCTTCAGGAGGTTCTCGGCGTCGTCCTCCTCCACCTCCAGGTCCTCGTTGCGGGTCACGCGGAACATGTGGTGGGAGAGCACCTCCATGCCCGGGAAGAGCTCCTCCAGATGGGCCGCGATCACGTCCTCCAGCGGCACGTACCGCTGCGGCGAGACCTCCTGGAAGCGGGAGAGCAGCGGCGGCACCTTGACCCGCGCGAAGTGCTCGTGGCCGCTGACCGGGTTCCGCACCACGACGGCCAGGTTGAGGGAGAGGCCGGAGATGTACGGGAAGGGGTGCGCCGGGTCGACCGCGAGCGGGGTCAGCACCGGGAAGATCTGCTGCCGGAAGAGGGTGAGCAGCCGGGCCTGCTCCGCCTCGGTCAGCTCGCGCCAGCGGATGAGGTGGATGCCCTCGTCGGCGAGGGCGGGCAGCACGTCCTGCTGGAAGCAGGCGGCGTGCCGGGCCATGAGCTCGCGGGAGCGGGTCCAGATGAGGTCCAGCACCTCGCGGGGCTGGAGGCCGGAGGCGGAGCGGGTGGCGACGCCGGTGGCGATACGGCGCTTGAGGCCGGCGACCCGCACCATGAAGAACTCGTCCAGGTTGCTGGCGAAGATCGCGAGGAAGTTCGCCCGTTCGAGCAGCGGGGTGGCCGGGTCCTCGGCGAGTTCGAGCACCCGCTCGTTGAAGGCGAGCCAGCTGCGCTCGCGGTCCAGGAAGCGGCCCTGCGGGAGTTCGGCGGCCGCCTCGTCGTCCTCCTCCCAGGTGTCCGGGTCGCCGTCGAGGTCCGGGTCGAGGTCGGAGGCCGCGGCGGGGACGACGGCGGTGGGGCGGTGCGCGGCGATGGAGCCCACGGACGGCTGGGGGCGCGCCTGGGGTTCGGCGGCGGCCCCCGGGCCGTCGGTGGCGGCCGGGGCGGTGGTGGCCGGGGTGGTCCGGGCCGATTCCTGGGCGCTGGAGTCGTTCATGTCCCCATTGTTCCGCGACGCGGTGGGGACCGGCTCGCCGGAAGGCGGTCGGGCGGCGCGGGAGGGCCGCCGGTGGGGGGCCGTCGGAACAGCGGGCTGCATTCGGCGATGCTCGCAAGCGAGTTTGAATCACCGGTAACGGCCACATGGCGGACAGGCAAGCGCGGGCCCTCACGGAGGTGGCCGCGGCCCTGCCCGGGCCGGGAGGCGGGGGCCGCGGCCGTACGGGCCGGGGCCGGGCCGGAGGCGGGGACCGGAAGCCCCCGGGGACCGGAGAGGTCCCGTGCCGCCCGTACCGGCCCCGGCGCGGGCGGGACCCGTCAGGTCTCCGTCCGGTACATCAGGTCCGTCTCGTGGACGGTGAACCCGAGGCCCTCGTAGACGCCGACGGCCGCGGTGTTGTCGGCGTCGACGTAGAGGAGGACGGCGGGCAGCCCGCGGGCCGCCAGGTACCGCAGGCCGGTCAGGGTGAGGGCCTTGCCGAGGCCGCCGCCCTGCGCGTCCGGGGCGACGCCCACGACGTACACCTCGCCGAGTTCCTCCGCTCGGTGGATCTTCGTCCAGTGGAAGCCGACGAGGCGGCCGTCGCGCTCGGCGAGGAAGAAGCCCTCCGGGTCGAACCAGTCCTCGCTCTTGCGGTCGTCGAGGTCCCGCTGGGTGAGCGAGCCCTGCTCGGGGTGGTGGGCGAAGGCGGCCGCGTTGACGGCCAGCCAGGCCGCGTCGTCCTCGCCCGGCCGGAAGGTGCGGACGGTCACGCCCTCCGGCAGCCGGGGCTCGGGGAGGGCATCGCCGGTCAACGGGCGGCGCATCTGCCGGAGTTCGCGGAAGAGGGTCAGGCCCAGCGCCTTCGCGAGATGGCGGGCGGCGGGGTGGCCGCCGTGCGCCCAGACGCGGAGGCGCTGCCCGGTGGCCGTCAGCAGCGCCCGGCCCAGCGCCCGGCCGTGGCCCTGCAGCCGGTGGGCCGGGTGGATCACCATTTCGGCGGCGGGCGCCTCCACGGGGTCGGCGCCGTCCAGTTGGGCGTAGCCGGCGAGCGTGCCCCCGTCCGTCTCGCGGAGCAGGAAGTGCCGGACGCCCTCGCGCGGGCCCCCGCGGAGATTGAGCCGCCCCTGTTCGGACACCGCCTGGCGGCCGTCCTCGAGCGCCGCCCCGTCGATCAGTTCCCGTACCTCGGTGAGCAGTCCGGGCGGCACCTCGTCGACCATGTCGATCGTGCGGCCCGCGCCCACACCGTTCATCACGTCGCTCATGCGCCGAGCCTACGACGCGGCGCTCCGGCCCGCCGCAGGGCCGCACGCCGTTGCCGTACGCCGTGGCCGTGCCCCGGCCGCCGCGGGCCCACCGCACCGCCGCCACGGCCGCCCCCGCCGGCGCCGCACCGCCGCGGCACCGGGCCGCAACCCGCTCGTTACCCGACCGGCCCTGACACGCTACGCGCGTTGACCGTAGGCTGCGACGCACCGCATCGGTCTTACAGCCTGTGAAGGGGAACTCATGCCAGCCTCATCCCAACGGCGCCGCCGTGTGCGCCGGTTGACCGCAGGGACGGCCGTCCTGGCCGCCACGGCCGGGGTGCTGTCCGCCGCCGTGCCGGCCGGCGCCCACAGTGGTGACCGCGGCCGGCCCGGCCACAGCAGGACCGTCGACGTCCAGTTGCTCTCGTTCAACGACTTCCACGGCAACCTGCAGCCGCCGGCCGGCTCCTCCGGGCAGGTCACGCACGTGCGCGAGGACGGCACGACGGAGAAGACCGACGCGGGCGGTGTCGAGTACCTGGCGACCTCGCTGCGCGAGGCCCGCAAGGGCAACCGCTACAGCGTGACCGCCGCCGCCGGCGACATGGTGGGCGCCAGCCCCCTGCTGTCCGGCCTGTTCCACGACGAGCCGACCATCGAGGCGATGAACAAGGTCGGCCTGGACGTCGCCGGTGTCGGCAACCACGAGTTCGACGAGGGCCGCGCCGAACTGACCCGGCTTCAGAACGGCGGCTGCCACCCGGAGGAGGGCTGCTTCGAGGACGGCAAGGAGTTCGAGGGCGCCGACTTCCCGTACCTCGCGGCGAACGTGACGGACGAGAAGACCGGCAAGCCGGTGCTCAAGCCGTACACGATCTGGAAGCGCGGGGGCGTCCGCATCGGCTTCATCGGCGTGACCCTGGAGGGCACCCCGGACATCGTGTCGGCGGAGGGCGTCAAGGGCCTGAAGTTCCACGACGAGGCCGAGACCGTCAACAAGTACGCCCGGGTGCTGGAGCGCAAGGGCGTCAAGTCGGTCGTCGCGCTCATCCACGAGGGCGGCTCCCCGGCGAGCCCGGCGTACAACTACGACTGCGACAGCCCCGGTCCGGGCGACGGCATCTCCGGGCCCATCGCGGAGATCGCCGGGAAGATCACCCCGCGAGTGGACGCGCTCGTCACCGGCCACACCCACCAGGCGTACGCCTGTACGATCCCCGACCCGTCCGGCACCCCGCGCACGGTCACCTCGGCCGCCTCGTACGGCAAGCTCTACACCGACACGACGCTGACCTACGACCGGCGCACCCGCGACATCGTGCGCACCGGCGTCAGCTCCGCCAACCACGTCGTCCGCCGCGACCAGCCCAAGGCCGCCGACATGACCGCGCTCATCGAGCGCTGGAACACGATCGCCGCCCCGGTCGCCAACCGGCCCGTCGGCCACATCGCCACCGACATCCCCGGCCGCGGCGCCGGCACACCCGAACTCCCGCTCGGCGACCTGATCGCGGACGCCCAGCTGGAGGCCATGGCGCCCGCGGACAAGGGCGGCGCGGAACTCGCCCTGATGAACCCGGGCGGCATCCGCTCCGACCTGGCGTACGCCGCCTCCGGGAGCGAGGGCGACGGTGTGGTGACCTACGGCGAGGCCTTCACGGTGCAGCCGTTCACCAACATGCTCACGGCCGTCGACCTGACCGGCGAGCAGCTCCTGACCGCGCTGCGGCAGCAGGTCAGCGGCTCCAACGAGGCGTCCCCGAAGATCCTCCAGATCTCGGAGGGCCTCACCTACACCCTCGACCTGACGCGGTCGGGCGCCGACCGCATCGTCACGGACTCGGTGCGGCTGAACGGTGAGCCGATCGACCCGCAGCGCACCTACCGGGTCGCGATGAACGAGTTCCTGGCCGGGGGCGGTGACGGCTTCGCGGTCTTCAAGGAGGCCACGGACAAGTACGTCGGCAACTCCGACCTCGACGCCTTCACGGCGTACCTGGGAGCGCACTCCTCGGCGGAGGCGCCCCTCGCGCCGCCGAAGGCGGACCGGATCACGGTCGTGCAGTAGTACGCGTGCGGTGGCGCGGTGGCCCGGTGGGCCGCGCGCGGCCGGTGCGAGCGGCCGGGCGGGGAGCTTCCCCGCCCGGCCCTCCGCGTTCCACCGCCCGCCGGCCGCGCCCGGCTTCGTGGTCCCGCACCCCGCGGGGCCGGCGGGGAACGCGCCCGGCTACTCCGCCGTCCCGGGCGGCGGATGCGGGGCGCCCGGCAGCCGTACGGCCGCCACCGTGCCGCCGCCGGGCGCCGGACGCAGCGCCACCTCACCGCCGGACTGCCGGACGGAGCGGTCGACGATGGACAGCCCGAGCCCCGATCCGGGCAGCCCGCGCGCCGAGGGCGAGCGCCAGAACCGTTCGAAGACGTGCGGCAGCTCCTCGGCCGGCACCCCCGGGCCGTGGTCGCGCACCGTCAGCTCGCCGCCGGACAGCGCCACCTCCACCTCGCCGCCCGGCGGGCTGAACTTCACCGCGTTGTCGAGCAGGTTGACCACCGCGCGCTCCAGCGCGGCCGGCTCGGCCCGTACGTACCAGGGCGCCAGGTCCGTCACGATCGCGATGCCGGAGCCGCGCAGCCGGGCCCGTTCCACCGCCCGCGCGGCGATCTCGTGCAGCCCGACCACCTCCGGCGGTCCGCTGCCCGCCACGGCGTCCGGCCGGGCCAGCTCCTGGAGATCGCCGATGAGCGCCCCCAGCTCCGTCATCTGGGCGCGCACGGAGGCCAGCAGCGCGCGGCGGTCCTCCGCGGGAATCGCCCGGCCGGTCTCCTCGCTCCGGACGAGCAGGTCGACATTGGTCCGCAGGGAGGTCAGCGGGGTGCGCAGCTCGTGTCCGGCGTCGGCGATGAGCTGCTGCTGCCGGTCGCGTGAGGAGGCGAGGGCCGCGGTCATCGCGTTGAAGGAGCGGGACAGCCGGGCGATCTCGTCCCCGCCCTCGGCCGGGATGCGGACCGCCAAGTCCTCCGTCCTGGCCACGTGTTCGACCGCGCCGGTGAGCCGGTCCACCGGTTTGAGACCGGTGCGCGCGATCCACAGACCCGCCGTGGCCGCGCCCAGCACGCCGATCCCGGCCACGGCGGTGAGCAGCAGCGCCAGCGTGTCCAGCGGCTCCTGGATCTCGCTCAGCGGCCGGGACACGGAGACCGCGTAGCCGGTGACGCCCTCCCCCGGGCCGGGCCGTTTGGTCAGCACCCGTACGGGCTCACCGCTCTCGGTCACGCCGTCCCGCAGGACCGTGTCCCGGGTGCCGGCCGCGACCTCGGTGTCCTCGGGCTCGACCCGCACGGGGCGGGAGTTGAAGCCCACGCAGCGGCGGCCGTCGTCCGTGACGACCTGGCCGTAGGCGATGCCGGGGAGCGTGCGCTCGTTCGTCGGGGGGTCGGTGGACTCGCAGTCGCGGACGGTCTGGGCGATGTAGGTCGGCGGGACGTTGACGTTGCGCAGCGAGGCGTCGAGCTGGGAGCGGAGCTGGTCCCGGGTGAGGAACCAGCAGGCGAAGGCGGACACGGCGACGGCGACGGCCACCGCGACCGCCGTCAGCAGCGTCAGCCGGGTGCGCAGAGGAAGGCGGCGGACCGTACGCCCCGGACGCCGGCCGGGCGGCGGGCCGGACGGCGGGCCGGACGGCGGAGCCGACGGCGCGACGGGCGGCGGAGCAGCGGGCACGGGCGGAAGCGGCGGCGCCGGGGCGGGCCGGGCGGCGGGCTCCGGGGCGCCCGGGCGGTCGGGGCCGGAGGAGCCGGAGGGGCTGCCGGGGCGGTCCGGGGTGGTCATGACGCTCCGTTGTCGCCGCGCAGGACGTAGCCGACGCCCCGCACGGTGTGGACGAGCCGCGGCTCACCGGCCGCCTCCGTCTTGCGCCGCAGGTACATCACGTACACGTCCAGGGAGTTGGACCCGGGTTCGAAGTCGAACCCCCAGACGGCCTTGAGGATCTGCTCCCGGGTGAGGACCTGCCGGGGGTGCGCGAGGAACATCTCCAGCAGGGTGAACTCCGTGCGCGTCAGTTCGACCCGCCGCCCGCCCCGGGTCACCTCGCGCGTGCCGAGGTCCATCCGGAGGTCGCCGAAGGTGAGGACGTCGGACGGCTCCTCCCCCGCCCCGGCCATCGCGGCCGCGTACGAGCTGCGGCGCAGCAGGGCCCGTACGCGGGCCAGCAGTTCGTCCAGCTCGAACGGTTTGACGAGGTAGTCGTCGGCGCCCGCGTCCAGGCCGGTCACGCGGTCGCCCACGGTGTCCCGGGCCGTCAGCATGAGGATCGGCACCGTGCTGCCCGAGGCCCGGAGGCGGCGGGCGGCGGTGAGGCCGTCCATGCGCGGCATGAGCACGTCGAGCAGCACCAGGTCCGGCTCGTACGCCCCGGCCTTGGCGAGGGCGTCGAGACCGTCGACGGCGGTCTCCGTGCCGTACCCCTCGAAGGCGAGGCTGCGGCGGAGCGCGTCGCGCACGGCGGGCTCGTCGTCGACGATCAGGATGCGGTGGTCGCCTTCGGCGGGGCTCATCGACGCGCTACCTCACGGGGTGTACGGCAGGAGCTGGACGGGACGGGGACGGACGGCACGGGGGTGTCCGGCGCCGGGGTGCCCGGCACCGGCGTGCACGGCACGGGTCTCAGACTCGCACGGCCGCCGCCCTCCGGCGGGCCGCGCCGGCTCCCGCGGCGGCCGTCAGCCGCCGGAACCGGACCTCAGCTCGTCCATGATCTCCTGCACCTCGTTGATCGGGATGGCGAAGCCCAGCCCCACGCTGCCCGCGCTCGCCGAGCTGCCGGCGGCCGTGCTCGGCGCGTACATGGCCGAGTTGATGCCGATGATCCGGCCGTTCATGTCGATCAGCGCCCCGCCGGAGTTGCCCGGGTTGAGCGAGGCGTCCGTCTGCAGCGCCTTGTACGTCGTGGTGTCGGAGCCGACCTCGCCGTTGTACTCGCCGCCGCCGAACTCGAACGGCCACCGCTCGCCCCCGCCGTACGGCCGCTGCTGCTCGCCGTCGTCGCGCCGCACGGTGACGTCGCGGTCCAGGGCGGAGACGATGCCGCTGGTGACCGTGCCGGTGAGTCCCTCCGGGGAGCCGATGGCGACGACCTGGTCGCCGACCTTCACCCCGTCGGAGTCGCCCAGCCGGGCGGCCTGCAGCCCGCTGACGTCCTGAGCCTTCAGCAGCGCCATGTCCAGGTCCGGCTCGGTGCCGACGACCTCGGCGGACGCCGTCTTCCCGTCGCTGAACACCACCTCGACGGAGGAGGCTCCGGAGATCACATGGTTGTTGGTCAGGATCTCGCCGTCGGAGGTCGTGACGACCCCGGAGCCGGTGGACTCCCCGGAGGGGGAGGTGGCGCGGATCTCGACGACGCTCGGCCGGACGGCTTCGGCCACGGAGGCGACGGTGCCGTCCAGGGCCTTGGCGGCGTTGGTCCGGGCGACGGCCGTGGTGGCGGTGTTCCTGCCGCCGTCCGTCAGCTCGCCGGCCGCCCAGCCCGTTCCGCCGCCGATCACACCGGCCACGACGGCCACGGCGGCGAAGAGGCCGACGGGCCCGCGGGCACGGCGCCGCCGGTGCCCGGCCCGGGTCACGGGCTCCGGCGGCCCGGCCGGGGCGGCGGAGGAGACCGGAGCGGGCGGCGCGGGCGGCGGAGGCGGAGCCCCCGGGTCTCCGTGACCGCTGCCACTGGCGGACGCGGTGCCGGAGGGCCATACGGTGGCACCGTCCGGGGTGACGAAGGGCGCGTGCGCGGGCCGCTCCGGAACGGGCGCCCCGGAGGGCGTGGACTGCGGCTGCTGCGGGTGGGTGCGGTTCTCATCCATGCCTCCGACGGTGCGGCGCGAAGATGAGAATGCGATGAATACGTCCTGAGAAGCCCGGCAGAAGCGCGTATGCCCGACATAAGGACCCGGGCCGCCGGGCCGGAGCCCGGCCCCCGCGGTGCGGCGGGTCCTACCCCTCGCAGCCGCAGGAGCGCCGGACGACCAGCCGGGACGGGAACTGCCGCAGCCGCTCCCGCCGCGAGCCCGCGACGCGGAGCCCGTCGTCCAGCACCAGATCGACCGCCGCCCGCGCCATCGCCGGGCGGTCCGAGGCGACCGTCGTCAGCGGCGGATCGGTGAGCCCGGCTTCCTTCACGTCGTCGAAGCCCGCGACGGCCAGTTCGCCCGGCACGTCGATCCGCAGCTCGCGGGCGGCCCGCAGCACGCCGATCGCCTGGTCGTCGACGGCGCAGATGATGGCGGGCGGCCGGTCCGGGCCGGCCAGCAGCTCCAGGGCCACCTTGTAGGCGTCGTAGCGGTTGTACGGGGCCTGGAAGAGCCGGCCCTCGGTGGAGCGGCCGGCCTCGGCCATGGCCCGCCGCCAGCCCTCGACGTGGTCGGTGACCGGGTCGCCGACCACCGGCGTCGTCTCGACCCCGCCGAGGCAGGCGACGTACGGATGGCCGTGCTCCAGCAGGTGCCGGGTGGCGAGCTGCGCGCCGCCCACGTCGTCGGTGACCACGGCCACGTCGTCGATGGCGTCCGGCCGGCGGTGCAGCAGCACCACCCGGGCGTCCCAGGCGTCGATCTCGGTGGCCGCGTGCTCGCTGGGGCCCTGGCTGATGAGGATCAGCCCGGAGACCCGCATCCCGAGGAAGGCGCGGAGGTAGTGCACCTCGCGCTCGTCCAGGTAGTCGGAGTTGCCGACCAGGACCATCTTTCCGCGCTCGGCGGCCGCCTGTTCCACCGCGTGTGCCATCTCCGCGAAGAACGGCTGCCGGGCGTCGGGCACGATGAGCCCTATGAGGTCGGTACGGCGGCTGGCCATCGCCTGGGCGACGCGGTCCGGCCGGTAGCCGAGCTCCTTGATGGCGGCGAGAACCCGCTCGCGCGTGGCCGGGGCGACCGGCCTCGGTCCGTTGTTGATGACGTAGCTGACCACCGCGGTCGAGGTCCCCGCCAGTCTTGCCACATCGTCACGCGTCACCTTGGCCACGCGCGGCAGTCTACGCGGGCCACCTCACCCCTTGGCCGCCCCGGCGGAACGCGGGCCCGCGGCCTCGGCGGCGCCCGCGCCGGCGGACCCCCCGGCCTCCGTGCCCTGCCCCGCGCCCTTCTTGGCCTCCGCCTTCGCCTTGGCCTCCTCCGCGGCCCGCTCGACCTTCTCCGGGACGACGAAGCGGTAGCCGACGTTCCGGACGGTGCCGATCAGCGACTCGTGCTCCGGGCCGAGCTTGGCGCGCAGCCGCCGTACGTGCACGTCGACGGTGCGGGTGCCGCCGAAGTAGTCGTAGCCCCAGACCTCCTGCAGGAGCTGGGCGCGGGTGAAGACCCGCCCCGGGTGCTGGGCGAGGTACTTCAGCAGCTCGAACTCCTTGAAGGTGAGGTCGAGCACCCGGCCCTTGAGCTTGGCGCTGTACGTCGCCTCGTCGACGGAGAGGTCGCCGTTGCGGATCTCCATCGGGCTGTCGTCGCCGGTGAGCTGCTGGCGGCCGGTGGCCAGCCGCAGCCGGGCCTCCACCTCGGCGGGGCCGGCGGTGTCGAGCAGGACGTCGTCGACGCCCCACTCGGCCGTGACGGCGGCGAGCCCGCCCTCCGTGACCACGAGGATCAGCGGGCAGCCGGGGCCGGTGGAGCGGAGAAGCTGGCAGAGGGAGCGGACCTGGGGAAGATCGCGCCGCCCGTCGACGAGGATCACGTCGGCGCCCGGGGTGTCCACCAGGGCGGGCCCCTCGGCGGGGGCCACGCGGACGTGGTGCAGCAGCAGACCGAGGGCGGGGAGCACTTCCGCGGACGGCTGGAGCGCGTTGGTCAGCAGCAGGAGAGAACTCATCGCCGGCCCCCTTCGAGCGGGGTGGTCATCGGTGTCGTCGCTGTCGTCGTGGCCCGATCGGCCTCGGTGGCCGGAACGGCCGGGGTGTCGGTGGCCGGAACGGCCTGGATATGGTGCCCGGCCGAGCGGGCCTTCCGGTTCCGCGATGTGCGCTTGCCCATGACGTCGGTTCCTCCTCGGTCCCTGCGAGGACGTGAGCGGCACTGCTCTGTACTGCTACGTACTGCTGAGTACTGCTCCGTACTGCCGGATACTCGTATCGCACCGTGCCGCTCGCCTCGCCGCGGCAACGCTCCGTACGCCCCGTCTCCCGTCTCCTCCCGGGCACGGACCGGGGAGCTCCGTGCCGGACGTGCCCGAATGCACGAAAGGACCCGGGGGCGTCGCTGCCCGGATCCTCATGCACAGCAGAATAGCCCACATGACGGCGGAACCGGAGGCCCAGTTCGTACGGATCGGTGTTTCCCCGATCACCTCGCGTGGCGGGCGGGGCCCTGTTCAGGGGCTTCGCCGGGCCACGCTGCTGACCGACGACGGGGTACCGATCGAGGCCGCGTACCGGCCCGCCCGGCGGTCCGCGCACGGGCCGCTCGGCAGTGCGGGCGGGTCCGTGAGCGGGGCCGGGGAGGAGGACGGGCCCGCTTCCGGGGACGGCGGCGGGGCCGCGGGCCCGCCCGGGCAGCGGCCCGCGGACGGACCGGTGATCGTCGTCGCGCACGGCTTCACCGGCTCCCTCGGCCGCCCCGCCGTCCGGCGGGTGGCGGAGGTCCTCGCCGGGCACGCGGCCGTGGTCACCTTCTCCTTCCGGGGGCACGGCCGCTCCGGCGGACGCACGACCGTGGGGGACCGCGAGGTGCTGGACCTCGCCGCCGCGGTGCGCTGGGCCCGCTCGCTCGGCCACCGCCGGGTGGCGACGGTCGGCTTCTCGATGGGCGGCTCGGTCGTCATCCGGCACGCAGCGCTGTACGGGCCGAACGCGCCGGCGGACGGACCGGTGCCGGGCCTGCCGGGCCTGCCGGGTCGGCCCGCTTCCCCGGGTCCGCCCGGTCCGCCCGGAGCCGCGGGCACGGAGCACGACCGGCGCATGGAGCACGACCGGCGCACGGAAGCGCGCACGGACGCGGTCGTCGCCGTGAGCGCCCCCGCACGCTGGTATTACCGGGGCACCGCGCCCATGCGCCGGGTCCACTGGGTGGTGACCCGCCCCGCGGGCCGCCTCGTCGGCCGCTACGGACTGCGCACCCGGATCGACACCCGGGACTGGGACCCGGTGCCGCTGTCCCCCGTCGGTTCCGTGCCGCTCATCGCGCCGGTGCCGCTGCTCGTCGTGCACGGGGACCGTGACGCGTACTTCCCGGTGGACCACCCGTACTCCCTGCTGGCGGCGGCCCCCTCCCCGGACGCGGTGGAACTCTGGCTCGAACGCGGCATGGGCCACGCGGAGAACGCGGTCGCGCCTCCCCTGCTGCACCGCATCGCCGGCTGGCTCGACAGCCGCTGACCGGCCGGAATCCGGGCTCCGGGCCCCGGTGGCGGGACGGGAGCCGGGTGCCGGGGCGGCTGAGCGCGGAGGGCGGGGCGTCCGCCCGAGGGGTGCGCCGGGCCGGCACCGGGGCTCCCTCGCTTAGATTTGACGGGCGGGGCCGGGCCGGGCGCCGCCCGCGAGACAGCGACAGGACAGAGGGAGCCGTCATGGCCGCAGCAGGGACGATCCGCTACTGGGCGGCGGCCAAGTCCGCCGCGGGTACCGCCGAGGAGCCGTACGAGGCGGCCACCCTCGCGGAAGCCCTGGAGGCGGCACGGCAACGGCACAGCACGCGGCCGGAGTTCGCACGGGTACTGCTCAGCTGCTCGTTCCTGGTGGACGGCAACCCGGTTGGCCTCCGCGGCCACGACACGGTCACACTGACCACGGGCGGCACGGTCGAGGTGCTCCCCCCGTTCGCAGGAGGGTGAACACCACAGCATGACCGACCAGCCCCAGGGGCCGTACGACCCGTACGACCCGTACGCAGCCCGCGGTCCCCGCCCCTCCCCGGACCACCGCCCCGCGCCCGGACCGTACGGCGACCCCGGCACGCAGGGCGCCCCGCCGGCCGGCGGCCCCGCGGCCCCCTACGACCCGGGGGCGCGGCCCCCCGGCCACGTCCAGGGCCACGGAGCACACCCCGGCCACGGAGCACACCCCGGCCAGGGCCACGAGCCCGGCCCGGGCCGGGCAGAGGTGCGGGGGCAGGCCCCCGGCCGGCAGGGCTGGAGCGGGCCGGGCCCGCTGCCGCCCGAACAGCCCGCCCCGTACGGAACCACCCCCGCCGCGGACGGCTACGGTCCTCCGGCCGACGGGTACGGCACCGCCGCGGGCGGCTACGGCCCGCCGGCCGACGGCTACGGCCCTCCCGCGCACGCGTACGGCACCCCTGCGGGCGGCTACGGCTCCGCCGCGGGCGGGTACGGCGGCCCGCACGCATCCGGCCCCTACAGCGCCACCCCGTACAGCGCCGGCCCCTACAGCGCCGCCCCGTACGCCCCCGGAGCGGGCACCGGAGCCGGCCCCGGGTCCCGGCAGGGCCCCGGCCCCGCTGCCCCCGCGGGCTCCCCCGCCGCACCGCATCCCGGGCAGCCGCCCGCCGGCCGTCCCGAGCCGGCGCTCACGCCGGCTCAGCGCGCCCGCGCCGAGGGCCGCTCGCCGATCATCGCGCCCGGTCTGCAGCCCGCCCTGATCACCGCCGCGCTCGCCGCGCTGATCGCGCTGGCCGCGTCCGTCGCCCGGCCGGCCCTGGCCGTCCCCGTCATCCTGCTCCAGGCCGTCACGGCGGCGGGCTGGTACCGCCTGAACGGCATGTGGCCGGCCCGCCAGGGCATCGCCCTCGCGTTCGCGGGCGGCCTGACCGCCGACGCGGCGCTGCTCGCCACGGACCGCGGTGACGCCGCGACCGTGGCCCTCGGCACGCTCGGGGTCTGGTTCCTCCTCGTCCTCGTGCTCCAGCTCCGCAACCACAGCTCGCCGGACGAGCGGCTGTACGCGCTGACCGCCGGGGTGGCGTCCAGCGCGCTCGCCGTTCTCGCGGGCGGTTATCTCGCCGCGGCCGCGTACTCCGGTGACGCCGTCGTCGTCGGGGCGGCGGCGGTGGCCGCCGCGGCGGTCGTCCGCGCGCTGCCGCTGCCCTCCCCGCTGCGGCCCGCCGCCGCGCTGGCCGCGGCCGCCGCGGCGGGCTTCGGCGCGGGCCAGTGGGCGGGTGACGGGACGGCCGGTGCACTGCTCGGCGCCGTCGCCGGTCTCTGCGCGCTGATCGGGCTGCGGGTGGCGAGCTACGACTATCCGTCCCGGTTCGTGCACCTGACCGCCGGGGTCGCGCTGCCGCTCGCCGCCGCGGCTCCCGCCGTGTATGTGCTGAGCCGGACGCTCGGTTGACCGTCCCGCCCCTCACGTTAGGCTCGCGCGAAACGGGTGGATCTCTCTCTGGGGTGGAAACGGATGCGCGCACTGCGAATACTGCTGATTCTCACGGTGGTTCTCGGCGGGCTCTTCGTGGCCGCCGACCGGCTCGCGGTCAATCTCGCCGAGTCGGAGGCCGCCTCGAAGATCAAGAGCAGCCAGGGCCTCACCGGGGAACCCCAGGTGTCGATCGAGGGGTTCCCCTTCCTGACGCAGGTCGTGGGCAAGGAGCTCGACGAGGTCGAGGTCACCATGGACGGCATGACGGCCGAGGCGAACGGCCAGTCCGTGCGGCTCAGCAGCATGACCGCGCAGCTGCGCGACGTGGCCCTGGAGAACAACTTCTCCTCCGCCACGGCCGCCACCGCCTCCGGCGCCGCGTCGATCGAGTACGCGGACCTCTCCAAGCTGGCCGAGGAGGGCATCACCATCGGCTACGGCGGCAAGGACGACGCCGGCAAGCCGCAGGTGAAGGTCTCGGCGAGCCTCGAACTGCCCACCGGGCAGTCCTTTGAGCGCAGTGTGGTGAGCACGGTCTCCGTCGCCGGCGGAGACACGATCAAGCTGCGCGCCGAGGAGATCGCCACCGACGGGCTGCCCGGGGTGGAGCAGCTGGTGCGCAGCCGGATCGACATGGAGCGGAAGATCTCCGGCCTGCCGCGGGGCCTGGAGCTGGAGTCGGTCGAGCCGACCGAACAGGGCATCGACATCACGTTCAAGGGCAGCCAGGTGGCGCTCGCGGGCTGAGGCCCGCCGCGCCCCGCACCACCGGGGCGGCGGGCACGGCCGTCACGGCCACCCGCCCCGGAGATCCGAACCCACCACAGTCGCACGCACGTTCACCGACCGTCCCGAAAGCCGAGACGGCGGTGTCCGCGCCCCGGAAAGCCCCGCCCCACCCGGCCGCGCCGCACGTCACCGGGTCTCCCCCGGGGCCCACCATCCCACATCACGGACTTTTCCATCTCGCCATATGACACGCCGGTGACACGACCGGCCACGGCTCCCTACGATCGGGCCCATGAAGCGACAGGCGGATCTCACGAAGCGGCGGGCAGTCGACCTGTGCCGTGTCGCCGCCATGCTGTGTCGCTCTCTCTGAGCGGGTGACCACTCCCGTTTCCCCGGCCTCGCAGGCCCTCCCCGCCCCCCCGGGGCGCAGGACCGCGTGCCGTCCGGCCGCCGACCGCCCCCGCGCGAGCGCCGGTCCCGCACCTCCGCACCCCGCGAACGAGCGAACCAGCGCCACCCGGATTCCCACAGCCGCCCCGGAGCTCCCGGCCCCGGGGCGCGTACCACCCCGAACCGCCCCGAACTGCCCCGGAGGAGAAGACACATGAGCCGCAACGACGTTCTGGTGGACGCCGATTGGGTCGAGGCCCACCTCGACGACCCCGAGGTCGTCATCGTCGAGGTCGACGAGGACACCTCGGCGTACGAGAAGAACCACATCCGGAACGCCATTCGGATCGACTGGCAGAAGGACCTCCAGGACCCGGTCCGCCGCGACTTCGTCGACCAGGCCGGCTTCGAGAAGCTGCTCTCCGCCAAGGGCATCGCCAACGACCACACCGTCGTCCTCTACGGCGGCAACAACAACTGGTTCGCGTCCTACGCCTACTGGTACTTCAAGCTCTACGGCCACCAGGACGTCCGCCTGCTCGACGGCGGCCGCAAGAAGTGGGAGCTGGACTCCCGCGACCTGGTCACCGCGGTCCCGGAGCGCCCCGCCACCGAGTACCGGGCCAAGCCGCAGGACAACTCGATCCGGGCCTTCCGCGACGACGTCGTCGCCGCGATCGGCGCCAAGAACCTGGTCGACGTCCGCTCCCCCGACGAGTTCAGCGGCAAGCTGCTCGCCCCGGCGCACCTGCCGCAGGAGCAGTCGCAGCGCCCCGGCCACGTGCCGAGCGCCCGCAACATCCCGTGGTCGAAGAACGCCAACGACGACGGCACCTTCAAGTCGGACGAGGAGCTGAAGGCCCTCTACGAGGCGGAGGACGTCGACCTCTCCCAGGACACCATCGCCTACTGCCGCATCGGTGAGCGCTCCGCCCTCACCTGGTTCGTGCTGCACGAGCTGCTGGGCCAGGAGAACGTCAAGAACTACGACGGCTCCTGGACCGAGTACGGCTCGCTCGTCGGCGTGCCGATCGAGCTCGGCCCCGCCAAGTAACCATCGGGCCCCGCCCGTTCGGCACCCGAGGGTGCCGTACCCCATCGACCGGAGGAACAGCACATGTGTGGAGCACAGCCCGGCGGCCCGGACACCTCGGCCGTCAAGCCCGGTGAGACGACGATCCAGGGCCAGGTGACCCGCGACGGCGAGCCGGTGACCGGCTACGTACGGCTCCTGGACAGCACCGGTGAGTTCACCGCCGAGGTCCCCACCTCGGCCACCGGACAGTTCCGCTTCTACGCGGCCGAGGGCACGTGGACGCTGCGCGCCCTCGTCCCCGGCGGCACCGCCGACCGCAAGGTCGTCGCCCAGAAGGGCGGCCTCGCCGAGGTCTCCATCGCCGTCTGACGGCGGTACGGGCCGGCACCGACCGGCACGGCATGACACGGCGCGGCTCACAGCAGGGCCGCCACGGAGGGCCGCTCCCCGCTCACCCCGGGGCGCGGCCCTCCGTGCCGTGTACCGCGAACACCCCCGCGCGCCCCGGGACTCCGCCCCGGACGGGAGCCGTACGGCCCTTCCGGTCGTACGCTGGAGAGATGTACGCGCGACGCCGGCGCAGCTATTTCATCCTCATGGGCGCGTGCCTGACCCTCTTCGTCACGGCCTGGGCCGTGGTGCGCCTGTGGTCGGTGGCGGCCGCGATCGCCATGTGCGTGGTCGCCGCGGCCATCCCGCCCGTCGCCGCGATCGTCGCCAACCGGCGCGGCCCCGAGGACCGCTGGTGGGACGAGTCCGGTGACCCGGAGTCGGACCGCTGGTGGCGGGAGCTGGACCGCCACGACCGCGGCTGACGCCCACGGCCCGGTGCGCGTCCGGGCTGTCTCCGGCCGTCTCCGCCGTCAGTAGACGAGCGCCTGCGTGTCGTCCGCCATGGCCTCGCTGACGAACACCTGTGCGCCCGCGATCCGCACGCCCTCCAGGGTGTCCTTCTCCTCGATGCCGCGGCGGACCGCGCACTGGGTGCACAGCGTGACCCGGCCGCCCGCGAGCAGCGCGTCGAGCAGGTCCGGCAGCGGAGCGGCGTGCGGCAGTTCGAACTCGGCCGCCTTCCCCGGCAGCGCGAACCAGGCCGACTCCCCGGTCAGCCAGAGGGAGACCTCCACCCCGCTGGCCACGGCGACCGCGGCCACCGTGAACGCCTGCGAGCACCGCTCGGGCGCGTCCGCCCCGGCCGTCACCTTGATCACGAGCTTCTTCGCCATGCGTTCACTCTAGGACCCCCTCTCGTACAACCATTCGGTGAGGTCGCGTGTCAGGGCCCGTACCAACCGACAGATCAAGAGGGGTGGATCCCCCGGACCGGGTCCGTGTGCGCTGTTCCACCCCGTAGGCGAGGGGCTCGTGCCACCCATTCCACCCACCGGACCACCCGTCGAACCGCCCGGGGCTCCCCCCACGGAACCGCCGGCCGCGCCGGCCACCGCGCCGCCGCCCGCACCACCGGAGCCGCCCGCCGGACCCGCGGCAGCGGCGGCTCACGACGGGACTCCCGCCGAGCCGCTGCCGGAGACCGCACCCGCCAGCCGGCCCCGGTCACCCCGGCCACGAGGCCGTACCGCGGCACTGATCGCCGGGGCGGCGGTGCTCGGCGTGCTCACCGGCGTCATCACCGGTTACACCGTCCAGTACGACCGGCCGCCCACCCCGCTCCCGCCACTCTCCCAGCCCGGTCCGGGCACACCGGAAGCAGCCGGCGACAAGGACGGCCCCGAGCCGCTGTCGGCCCGCGAGGACCGGATCGTGCGCACCGGCGGCGATCTGCGCAAGCTGCTGCTCAAGAAGCCGAAAGGCGCCCAGACCCCGCCGGGCGCCCCGGACGGGGACTGGATGACGCCGGCCCGCTACGCGGAGGGTTTCAACAATCCGGCGGGCATGTTCGAAGCGCTCGCCCACGACGGGTTGCGCCGCATCGCGGCCGTCAGCTGGGAGAAGGGCGACGGGGCCCTGGTCTCCATCCGGCTCATCCAGTTCCGGGATTCCCAGACTCCGTACTCCGTGGATTTCCTCTCGAGCCAGCAGTGGTACATGAGCGATGGCGGGTTCGCCGGCAACGACGGTGAACCGATCCCGGGGACGGCGTAGGGCCGCGCTTACGTCTACGACCGGCCGCACACCGAGGCCGGCTATCTGCCGGTGTACGCGGCACGGGCGCTCGCCCGGCGCGGTGACATCGTCATGGAGATCTCCGTCTACAGCCAGAAGGCCATCGGCCGCGGCACGATCATGTCCCTCGCCGAGCGGCAACTGGAGCACCTGTGAACGACCCCGTGACCCCACCCGGGCCCATGCCCCCCGCCGAACCGGCACCAGGGGCCCTCCCGCCGGCCGCCGCGGACCCTCCGCCGTCCGGCCCGCCGGGCCGCTCGCGCCGGCCGGGCCGCCGGGCCCTCACGACCGGCCTGGCCGTCCTTCTGTGCCTCGGCGCGGTCGGGGGCGGCACCGTGTACGCCGTCCAGAAGCTCGATGCCGCCGACCGGACGGCGCCCACCGTGGTGTGGGCCGGATCCGGGTCGGACGAGACGGACGGGACGGAGCAGAAGAGCGAGAAGACCGGGAAGGACGGGAAGGACGGGAAGGACGGGAAGGACGGGACCCGGGCCACCGCGCCCGGCGACGCCCGTGCCCTGGCCGGCCGGCTGCTGCCGATGCCGCGGGACCACGCCCCGGGACCGGACATCGGCGAGTTCGGCAACGACTACTCCCTCACCGGCGAGGACGCCCGCGCGGTGATCAGGGAGAGCGGGCGCGACCTCCCCGCGAAGCAGCGGCGCGAGCGGGAGCGGGTGCTGAAGAAGCTGCGTATCGAGGGTCTGGCCGGGCGCACGTACTACTCCGAGGAGCACGGCACCGTCACCGAGATCCAGATCATGCGGATGAAGAACCGCGCGGGCGCCCGCGAGCTGAACAAGTCGTATGCACAGATGTACGAACTGCTGGGCATCTTCCGCGACGGGCCGCGGGTCAAGGACCACAAGAACGCGACCTGCCTCCTGGCCCCCAAGCCCGAGAAGAACGGCCTGACCAGCATGAACTGCATGGCCCAGGTGGACGACCTCCTGGTGACCCTGATCGTCGGCGGAGCCGAGCCGCTCCCGGCGAAGGACATGGCCGGGTTGATGAAGGACCAGCTCGACCACATCACCGCCCCCGGGGAGTACGTGTGACCGAGACACAACGGACCGAGACCCGCGGGACCGGGGCGGACGAGACCGGAACCCCCCACTCCGAGGCCCCCCGGCAGCCGGAGGGCACCACCCCGCCCGGGACCCCGGAGACCGCACCCGCTCCCCGGCCCCAGCCCCAGCCGGTGCCGGATCCGCAGCCGCTTCCGGAAGCAGAAGCGGCGGACCCGAAGCCGGAGCCGAAGCCGGAGCCGGAGCCGGAGCCCGGCCCGGGCCCGCAGCGGGAAACCGGCTCCGCACCCGGTACCGCCCCGCAGTCAGCGGCCCCCACCGCCGCCGCCCCGGCTCCCCGCCCCGAGCGCCGCACCCTGCGCGCCGTTCTGCGGTGGACCGCCGCCACCCTCGTCTTCGCCGGTCTGGCGGGAGGCGTCGGCTACGGACTGTCGCAGGCCGAGCGCACCGACCTGCCCGGTCTGGGCACCGAACACGACGGCCGCTGGGACTACGGTCCGCTGGAGCCGCCCGTCCTGCCCGCCGGTGCCCCGGGCCCGTTCGACGAGGACAACCCCGCCGCGGTGCACCACGCGGACTCCCGGGATCTCCTCCTCCAGCCACCCGCCGGGGCGGAACCGGACCGGTTGCTGCCCGTCGAGGACGGCTGGCTGGCGATGAAGGACTTCCTCCGGCAGTACGACGAGGACTACCGCCGGGAGGTCCGCGAGCAGCTCACCGAGAACTCCTGCCGCCACATCGCCGCCCGCGGCTGGACCATGCCGGACGGCACCAGGACCCGGATCCACCTGCTGCGGTTCAATACGGAGGGCCTGGCCGACCACGCCTACAGCGAGGCGTTCGCGGCCACCGGTCTCCTGGCGAAGGCCGACCTGGTGGAGGCGCCGCAGTCGGCCCTCAACAGCGACTGGCCGGCCGGCGTCCGCGCCGAGAACGGCAGCCGGTACGTCTACGACGAGACCGAGCCCTACGGCAAGCGGCAGGTCCGGCACGCGTACATCACCGCGGGCGACACCATCGCCCTGGTGGTCCAGTCGAGCCCCGGGGAGACCCCGGAGGTGCCGTTCCAGCAGACGGTGGTCCTCCAGACCCGGCTGCTCGGCTGACCGGGCGAGCAGCCGGGCGGGCGAGCGGGAGCGGGGAACGGGCGCGTTCCCCCGGCCCGCCCGGCGGAGGCGCCCGGTCCCGGGGCGGTGGACCTCACACCGCCGCCCCGGACCGTGCCGACTAGACTCGGGAGAGGTCCGTCGTTCCCCCGTTCCGAGAGGCGCGCTCCCGTGCTTGAGGCATTCTTCACCGTACTGCTGGCCCTGGTCGTCGTCGGTGTGCTCGCGTTCGCCGGTCTGACCTGGAAGAAGCTGTACCAGGGTCAGCGCTGACCGACCTCTTTCGCACCCCACAGATCGCCAGGGCCTGAACTCATGATCGAAATCCCGTCCGACCTGCACCCCGACCTCGTCCCCCTCGCCTTCCTCCTCGGCGACTGGGAGGGCGCGGGCGTCCACGACTTCCCGGGCGCGGAGAAGTGCAACTTCGGCCAGGAGGTGACCTTCGCCCACGACGGCCGGGACTTCCTGGAGTACACCTCGCACACCTGGGAGCTCGACGCGGAGGGGAAGAAGGTCCGTCCGCTGGAGTCCGAGAAGGGCTTCTGGCGGATCGACAAGGAGCGCAAGGTCGAGGTCGTCATGGTCCGGCAGGACGGTGTCGTCGAGGTCTGGTACGGCGAACTGGCGGACCAGAAGCCGCAGATCGACCTGGCCACCGACGCCGTGGCCCGCACCGCCGCCTCCGGCCCGTACTCGGGCGGCAAGCGGCTCTACGGCTACGTCAAGAGCGATCTGATGTGGGTGGGCGAGAAGGCCACCCCGGAGGTCGAGCTGCGCCCGTACATGTCGGCGCATCTGAAGAAGGTCGTCGACCCGAGCACCTGGGCGAAGGACCTCGGGGACCTCCCGGACGACGGCATCGCCTTCTTCAAGTAGCCCGGCCGGCCGTCCGGCCCGGCCGCCCGGAGCGGGCGGGTGCCGCCCCCGGTGTCACGCCCGGGGAGCGGCGTCCGGGTCCAGGAGCAGGACCCAGACCTCCTTGCCGGTCGGTGTCCGCTCGGAGCCCCAGCGGTCGGCGGTGCGGCTGAGCAGGAACAGGCCGCGCCCGCGCTCCGCGTGCCAGTCCGGCTCGTCCTCCGCGACGGGCAGGGCGGGCGAGCGGTCGCTGACGGAGATCCGCACCCCCTCGGGCAGCGCCTGCAGCATCAGACCGCACTCGTGCGAGCTGACATGCCGGTGGACGTTGGCCAGCAGTTCGGTGACGCACATGGCGGCGGAGTCGACCAGGCCGTCGTAGCCCCAGAGCCGCAGCTGCGCCCCGACGGACCTGCGGGCCAGCGCGAAGCGCTGCGGCACCGCGACCAGCCTCGTCCGGTACGTCCGCAGCTCCGCGCCATCCGACACGTCCAGTGACGACGCCTGCCTCATGGGGCCCACCTCCCGGGCCGGGGAGACCCCCCGGCCAGACCTACAGCTCTACGGAACGGATGCGCTCAGTGACGGCTGAGCACGGCCGGTGGGGGAAGGTCGGCACAGACCGAAAGACAAAGCATCCGTAACCCTCCAGATGTTCGACTCCCGGGTCAACCCCCCGGGAAGGCACGGTTCCGGATGCCCCGGTGAACGGCCGGTACCGGACGTGCCGTACCGGGGCCGCGCGAGCACCGGGCCCGCCCGGTCCTCCGGTCCGTCCTCGGGTCCGTCCTCGGGTCCGTCCTCCGGTCCGTCCCGCGCTCCGTCCCCGCCCCGTTCCGCGCCCCCGTTCCGCTGTGCGCCGCCCCCGTCCCGGCCGGGCTCCTACACTGGCCGTGTGGTGACCACCGACTGGCAGAGCGATCTACGGAAGCGCGGCTACCGGCTGACCCCGCAGCGCCAGCTCGTACTGGAGGCCGTGGACAAGCTGGAGCACGCGACGCCGGACGAGATCCTCACCGAGGTGCGCCGCACCGCCGGGGGCGTCAACATCTCCACCGTCTACCGCACGCTGGAGCTCCTGGAGGAGCTGGGCCTGGTCAGCCACGCGCATCTGGGGCACGGTGCGCCGACGTACCACCTCGCCGACCGGCACCACCATCTGCACCTGGTCTGCCGGGACTGCTCGGAGGTGATCGAGGCCGACCTCTCCGTCGCGGACGCCTTCACGGCGCGGCTGCGGGAAACCTTCGGCTTCGAGACCGATATGAAGCACTTCGCCATCTTCGGCCGGTGCGCGGCCTGTTCGGCGGAGACGCCCGGCGCGGACGGGAACACGGACGGGGACACGGCCACCGGCACGGCCGGGCCCGCCGCCGTCACCGCCGGCCCGGACGCCCCCGGCGGGGCCACCGCGCGGGCCTCCCGCCCCCGCGGGACGGACGGTCCGGAGGCCGGGCCGTAGGCTGGTCCCATGGAGCAGCCACACCACCGAGCCAGCCCTCTGCTGTCGCTGCCCGGCGCCGTCGCCGCCGAGGCCCCCGACGAGGGGGTCGCCGCGCACTACGGCGATCCGTTCCGGGAGCAGCGCGCGCTCGCCGACGGCACCGGCTTCGTCGACCAGTCGCACCGCGGAGTCGTCACGGTCACCGGTGACGACCGGCTGAGCTGGCTGCATCTGCTGCTCACCCAGCACGTCAGCGAGCTGCCGCCGGGCCGGGCCACCGAGGCCCTGATCCTCTCCGCCCACGGCCACATCGAACACGCGCTCCACCTCGTGGACGACGGCGCGACCACCTGGGCCCATGTGGAGCCCGGTACCGAGGGCGCGCTGATCGCCTATCTGGAGAGCATGAAGTTCTTCTACCGGGTGGAGGTCGCCGACGCGACGGACGACTACGCGGTCGTCCACCTCCCGGCCGGCTCGATCGCCGAGACCCCCGAGGGCGTCGTCGTCCGGGAGACCCCGTACGGCCGCGACCTCTTCCTGCCGCGCGCCGGCCTGGAGGAGTTCGCCCGGTCCCACGGCCCGGCCGCGGGCACGCTCGCGCTGGAGGCGCTGCGCGTCGAGGCGCACCGGCCGCGCTTCGGGATGGAGACCGACCACCGCACCATCCCGCACGAGCTGGGCTGGCTGGACACGGCGGTGCACCTGCAGAAGGGCTGCTACCGCGGTCAGGAGACGGTGGCCCGGGTCCACAACCTGGGGCGCCCGCCGCGCCGGCTGGTCTTCCTGCACCTGGACGGCAGCGAGGTGAAGCTGCCGGGGCACGGCGCCCCGGTGCGGCTGGCGTCGGACGGCCCGGACGGGCGGCAGCTCGGTTTCGTCACCACCTCCGCCCGCCACCACGAGCTCGGGCCGATCGCGCTCGCCCTGATCAAGCGGAACGTCCCGGTGGACGCCACTCTTCTGGCCGACGGCACGGCCGCCGCCCAGGAGGTCGTGGTCGAGCCGTAGAACCGCCCGGGACGGGGCCGGTCCAGGGCCGGGTCCGGGGCCGGTCCGGGACCGGACGGCGCACCGGATCCGTGTGCGGCGTGAAAGCGCCCCGGATCAATGGGATATTTGCCGCATACGGCCGCAGACCGATAGCCGGGCGTCTCAGCGGAGGCAGGCCGAGCCGCCGGGCATGTCCTCCGGGGATGGCGATGACAGGTTCCGACAGCACGGTGCCCGCGGCCCCGGCCCTGTACCTCCTCGACAAGGCGCCGGTCGCGGTGGCCCTCTTCATGGGCCCGCGCCTGCTGCTCGCCTACACCAACGCCGAGTACAAGGAGCTCTACGGGGACCGGCCGCTGGGCGTACCGGCCCGGGAGGCGCTGCCCGATCTGGAGCAGGCGGTCGCCTTCGACTGGGCGGAACGGGTCCTGGAGACCGGCAAGGCCTTCCGCGTCACCTCGGACTCCCCGGTCCGGCTCAGGGACAAGTACGGCAAAGTACGGGACCGGTACTTCACCATCAGCATGTCCCGGGCCGCCCCGCGGGACGGCGGCGGTGGCCCGGAGGAGCAGGGCGTCCTCTTCGTCGCCCTGGAGATCACCGCGGAGGTCACCGCGCGGGAGCAGATCCGGACGCTCGCCGAGACCCGCCGCCGGGCCCTCCAGCGCTACGAGAGCCTGGTCACGGCCGGCACCCAGATGGTGTGGGTGGCCGATCCGGCGGGTCTGGTCACCGAGAGCAGTCCGGCCTGGCAGGAGGCCACCGGTCTGAGCGCGCCGGAGCTGCGCGGAAACGGCTGGCTGGACAGCGCCCACCGGGAGGACCGGCAGGAGCTGGCCGGGGCCTGGGAACGGGCGGTCGAGGAGGTCCCGCAGCTGTTCCGCCACACCTGCCGGCTGCGGCACGCGGACGGCTCGTACCGCCACTTCGAGCTGCGCGCGGTGCCGGTCCGGGAGAGCGGCCGGGTCGTGGAGTGGGTGGGCGCCTGCGCCGACATCGAGGACCGCTGGCAGGTGGACCGCCGGAAGGATCTGCTGGCCCGGGTCTCCTCGGCGGTCACCGAGTCCACCCGCGTGGAGGAGGCCCTGGCCTCGCTGGGGGAGGCGATCGTGCCCGAACTGGCCGACGGGTGCGGCCTCTACCTGTTCGCCGAGCCCACGGAGCCCCTCACCGACCAGTCGTTCCTCGTCAACCGGGTCGCCGTCTCCGTCCGCGACGGGCTGGTGACGGGGGAGATGGCCCCGGCACCACCGCGCCAGGAGCGGGTGGCCCGCGACTCGGCCTTCGACCTGGCGGTCCGCGAACGGCGGCCGGTCCACCGGCATCCGCGGCCCGGCGCCGCCGAGCCCGATGACGTACCACCCGGCACTCTCACCTGGGCGAACGCGGTGGGCGTCCACGACATCGTGATGGTCCCGATCACGGTCGGCGATGTCGTGGTGTCCGTCCTCACGGCCTACGTCTGCGGTGACCGGCCGCCGCTCGGCCCGACCGAGCTGACGCTGATCCGGGATCTGATCGACCAGTCGAAACCCTCACTCGGCCACATCCTCGAATACCGCCGGACCCAGCGGATCGCCCTGGCCCTGCAGCAGAGCCTGCTCACCGAACCGCCCCGGCTGGACGACCTGGAGATCATCGCCCGCTACGAGCCGAGCGCGATGGCCGACGAGGTCGGCGGCGACTGGTACGACTCGTTCGTCCTGCCCGACGGTGCCGTCACGCTGATCATCGGCGATGTCGCCGGCCACGACCTCGCGGCGGCCATCACCATGGGCAAGATGCGCAACATGCTGCGCGGCCTCGTCGTGGACCGGCAGGAGCCGCCGGGGGACATCCTGCGCCGGCTGGACCTCGGCACCCGGATCCTCAACCCGGAGGAGACGACGACCACGTGCGTGCTGGCCCGGGTCGAACACGCGCCCGGCGGGCGACGGCAACTGCACTACAGCGTCGCCGGGCATCCTCCGCCGCTCCTGGTCGGGCCCGAGGGCACCGCGCGCTTCCTCGACCAGGGCCAGGACGTGCTGCTCGGCGGGCTCGCCACCGACCTGGTGCGCAACAGCTCGGTCGAACCGCTGCCGCCGGGCTGCACCGTGTTCCTCTACACCGACGGCCTCATCGAACGCCCGGGGCAGGACATCGACGACGGACTGGCGTGGCTGCGCAGGAAGGCCGCCGGGCTCGCGACCGTGCCGCTGGCCGACTTCTGCCGGGAGCTGATCGAGGGGGTCGCGGAGCAGAGCAACGACGACATCGCCGTGGTGGCCGTGCGGGTGCCGGACGACGACGGCGCGGACCCCGGCGCGGACCCCGGCGCGATCTCGGATGCGGAGCCCGGCGGCGCGTCCGGGACGGCTCCCGCCGCGGGGCCCGGCGGCGGGTGACGACGGCGGCCGCCCGGCCGCGCTCGGACCCCGCCCGCGCTCAGACTTCGAGCAGCACCGTGAACGGCCCGTCGTTCGTGAGCGAGACCTTCATGTCCGCGCCGAACCGCCCGGTCTCCACCCGCGCGCCCAGCGACCGCAGTCGCGCCACCACCTCGTCCACCAGCGGCTCGGCGAGCTCCCCGGGTGCGGCCGCGTTCCAGGTGGGCCGGCGCCCCTTGCGCGCGTCACCGTAGAGAGTGAACTGGGAGATCACCATCAGCGGGGCACCGAGGTCGGAACAGGACTTCTCCGACCCGGGACCCGGCGCGCCGCTCTCCCCGTCCCCGCCCGCTCCCCCGCCGCCGTCCCCGTCCCCTTCGCCGTCGCCGTCGCCGTCGAAGAGACGTACGGTCCACAGCTTCCGCGCCAGCCGCTCCGCCTTCTCCTTCGTGTCGTCGTGCGTGACCCCGACCAGCACGCACAGACCGCGCCCCCGGATCTCGCCGACCGTCTCGCCGTCCACGACGACGCTCGCACCGCTCACTCTCTGTACCACCGCACGCATACGGACCATCATGCACTGCGGCCAACCGGGTTCGATCGGGTGCGCTGGCCATGCACGTGCAGCACTCACAGTGGCACGATGCAGACACACGGTACGTCTCCCGCCGATACGGGGCCGTACCGAACGGAGGGGACACAGATGAGCACAACCAGCGCCGGCCAGACACCCGGGCACGGACCGGCCGGCCCGCCGGATCCCGGCGCCCGCCCCGCGGCCGCCACCGCAGCCGCCACCGCAGCACCTCGCTTCGATCCGTCTCGTACCGAGGATGGGCCCATGCTCCACCAGGCCGACGCCCTTCAGCCGCGCCCGCCGCTCCAGCGCACGGCCTCGCCCCCGGGGTCCGCGCTGCACGAACTCGGCCTGCTGACCCTGCCCGAGCTGCGCTCGCTGCGGCAGCGGGCCCGGCGCGAGGAGGCCGACCTCAGCTATGTGCGCCGGCTGCTCCAGGGCCGCATCGACATCCTCCGCGCCGAGCTGGCCCGCCGCGCGACACCCGACTCGGGGGACGCGAACCGGCTCGACCTGCGGCGGCTGTCGCGGATCCTGGCGGACGAGCCGTCGCCGGTCCGCTCCTCGGCCCGCCATGTGACGCTCAGCACCCCGCACTGCGAGGAGTACCGGCGGCTCGCGGAGGACATGCTGTCCGAGATCGGCCTCTCCGACCTCCACGCCCGTACGGACACCGAACTGCGCTCCGGCATCGGCCGGTTGCTGCGCTGCGAGCAGCAGGTGTCGGTCCGGCGGCGGGTGACGCAGCGGACGGCCGACGACTGCAGCGCCGAAATCGCCCGCCGCTACCGGGAGGGCGAGGCGCAGGTGGACGATCTGCTCGCCTGAGCGGCCGCCGCGGGGCGGACCCCCGCGTTCCCCCCGGGAGACCGCCGCATGACCCGTACGGACCCGACCTCCGGCCCCGCGGACGCCGGGCGCCCCGGCCCGCCGCTCCGGTCGCCCGCGGCCGGTGCGACGGCGGCCCCCGCCTCCCCCGGGGCGGCCCCCGGCGCGGCCGGGCGTCCGGCCGGACGGCCCGCGCCCCGGCGCCCCGCGGCCGGGCGGCCGGAGCCCGCGCCGGCGTCCCGCACTCCGTCCGCCGCGGCCCCCGCCGCCGCTCCGGGCGCCCCGCCCCGTGCCGCCGCCGAGCCCGGGCCGCCCGCCCCGCCGGTGCTCGCGGAGGTGGTCCGGTCCGGCTTCACGGAGAGCCGTCACCGCGGCTCCCTGGTGCTGCTGGCGGCCGACGGCAGCGAACTGCTGGCGCTCGGCGAGGTGACCGCGCCCGTCTATCCCCGCTCCGCCGCCAAGCCGATGCAGGCGGCGGCGATGCTCCGCGCGGGCGCCCGGCTCTCCGGGGAGCGGCTGGCTCTGGCCGCGGGCAGCCACTCCGGCGAGCCGTTCCACCTCGAACTGGTGGCCGCCGTGCTCGCGGACGCCGGACTGTCCGAGGCCGATCTGTGCACCCCGCCCGCGCTGCCGCTCGACCCGGCCGAGGCCGAGACGCTGCTGGCCTCCGGCGGCCGCCCGAGCCGGATGGCGATGGACTGCTCCGGGAAGCACGCCGGGATGCTCACCGCCTGCGTCACCGCGGGCTGGCCCACGGACGGCTATCTCTCCCCCGACCACCCGCTGCAGCGGCTCGTCCGCGACGCGATCGAGAGCGCCACCGGCGAGCGCGTGGCGCACACCGGTACGGACGGCTGCGGTGCCCCGCTGATGGCCGTCTCGCTCACCGGCCTGGCCCGCGCCTACCGCCGTTACGCCCTCGCCGGGCCGGGCTCGCCGGAGCGGCTGGTGGCGGACGCGATGCGCGCCCACCCCGAGTACGTGGCGGGCACCCGCCGGCACGACACCTGGCTGATGCGGGAGGTGCCGGGCGCCCTGGCCAAGGTGGGCGCCGAGGCGGTGCAGGCCGTGGCGCTGCCCGACGGCCGCGCGCTGGCCCTCAAGGTGGAGGACGGCGGCGGACGGGCCGTCGGCCCGGTGCTGCGGCGCGCCCTGCGGCTGCTCGGCGTGGACGGCTCGCTTCCGGAGCGGCTGGGTGACGCCCCGGTGCTGGGCGGCGGGCTCCGGGTGGGAGAAATTCGCGCGAGCTTCTGAGGGCGCGGCGGCTAGCGTGACCGCATGAGCCCAGAGGTCCGTACGATCACCGAAGCCGAACTCCCGGACTGGATCCGCACCCTGCACACCGGATTCCTCCGGCCGCCGGAGACGTCCGAGCAGGAGATCGAGGGCCGCCGGTGCTCCTGGGACATGAGCCGGGTGCGCGGCGCCTTCGACGGCGGACGCTGCGTGGGCACCCTCCGCAGCTTCGCGCAGGAGCTGACGGTGCCCGGCGGCGCCACGGTGGCCGCCGACGCGATCAGCAACGCCACCGTCGCCGCCACGCACCGGCGGCGCGGGCTGCTCAGCCGGATGATCGCCGGGGATCTGGCGGAGGCCCGGGAGCGCGGCGACGTCGTCGCCACGCTGATCGCCGCCGAGTACCCGATCTACGGCCGCTACGGCTTCGGCCCCGCCACCTGGACGACCGAGTGGCGGATCGACGTCCCCCGGGCCGGTCTGGACCCGCGGTGGTCCGGCCCGGAGTGCGGCGGCCGGATCGACTTCACGGACGGCGCCGGCATACGGAAGCTGGGCCCGGAGCTGCACGAGCGGCTCCGGTCCCGCCGGCCCGGCTTCGTCAGCCGCGGCGAGCACGTCTGGCGCCTGGCCACGGGTGATCTGCACTATCCGTCCCTCGGCCCGTGGACCGAGCCGTTCCACGCCGTGTACCGCTCCCCGCGGGGTGAGGTGGAGGGGCTGCTCACGTACACGGCGACCGACGTGTGGGAGGCCAAGCAGCCGCAGGACAGGGCGACGGTCCGGGAACTGCTCGCCCTCACCCCCGCCGCCGAGCGGGCCCTGTGGCACTTCCTGTGCTCGGTGGACTGGGTGATGAGCGTCGACTCCGGACTCCGCGCGCCCGACGACCTGCTGCCCCTGCTCCTGCCCGACCCGCGCGCCGCCCGCGTCACCACGCACGCGGACCTGCTGTGGATCCGGCTGCTGGACATCCCGCGCGCCCTGGGGGCCCGCACCTACGCGGACTCGGGCACGCTCGTCCTGGACGTGCGCGACGAGACGGGGCCGGCGGCGGAGACGGGACGAACCGGCGGGCGTTTCCGGCTGGACGCCACCCCGGACGGCGCGTCCTGCGCCCGGACCACGGCGGAGCCGGACCTGGTCCTCTCCGTGGCGGACCTCGCCACGCTGTACCTCGGCGACGAGTCGGCGGTGCGGCTGACGGCCCTGGGCCGGGCGGAGGAGACGCGGGAGGGCGCCGCGGCCCTGGCGGACCGCCTGCTGCGCACCTCCCGCAGGCCCTGGTGCCCGGACATCTTCTAGACCGCCCGGCGGGGCGGGGTGCCCCGGACGCTCACCGGGTGAACCGGTCGCTCACCGGGTGAGCAGCAGGGCCAGCATCACGGCCCCGACGCAGCTGCAGGTGACGTTGCGGGCCTTGACCCCGATGGACAGCAGCAGCATGCCGACCACCCCGACCGCGCCGAAGCGCGACTCGACGAGCTGCTCGAAACAGACCACGACGACAGCGACGAATAACGCGAACGCAGGCATGAGAGCCTCCCCCGTTGGATGACGCAGACCTTCGCGCCCCCTCCCCGCACCGCGCACGGTACGGGCTATGGCGCTGGATACATGACCAACTCCGCCTTACCTCGTTGTAGTTGCAAAGTTGGCAACCAATTCAAAGATGTTGTCCCCAAGTTGGAACATCAATAAAACTACTTACCACCAACTCCCGCACATCGACACCAAGTTGTACGGTGGCCTCGTGAAACCCGAGAGCCCGGCGACGGCGGCCAAGAAGCGGTCCCATCTGCAGATCGCCGACGAGCTGCGCCAGCAGATCCACTCGGGCGCCCTGGCCCCCGGGGAGCGGATGCCGACCCAGGCCGAGCTCGCGGACCGCTTCGACGTCCCCCGCGGCACGATCCGGCAGGCGCTGCGCATCCTCCAGGACGAGGCGCTGCTCACCGACACAGGCAAGGGCAGCCCCGCCAGGGTCGCGGACCCCCGTTCCGCCCGCGACGTGCCCGAAGGGCTCGAACGGGGCGTCGTCGCCCTCGCGCCCCGCGTGGCCGCCGCCTTCACCGCCCCCCGGGTCCGTATCGACGCCCTCTGCCTCACCGCCGAGACCCTCACCCTGGCCGTCGCCGAGTCCATCCACCTCGTCCACGCGGGCACCGCGCGGCCGGAGCGGATCGAGCTGCGCCTGCTGATGCCCGGCCGCAACATCAACCTCGCCTTCCCCACCGCCACGGAGGGCACGGACGACGACCGGGTGCACCAGCGCTGGCTGCGGCAGCGCAACGCCCAGGGGATGGCTCTCACCACGTTCCTCGGCTCGCTCCGCAAGCCGCCCTACTCCGTGGACGTCTCCGTGCGCTTCCGGGCGCTCCCCTTCACCCCGTCGGTGAAGCTCTATCTGCTCAACGGCGAGGAGGCGCTGTTCGGCTACTACCTCGTCAGGCGGCGCGAGGCGGAGATCGAGAACGAGTCCGTGGAGCTGATCGACACCCTGGGGATGCAGTCGATGCTCTTCCCCTTCCTCACCGGGGCCGAGAACCGCCGGAACCGGGTCTTCGTGGAGCAGTCGCAGCTCTGGTTCGACTCCCTCTGGGAGACGGTCTCCTCGGAGCTGGAGCTCGGCGCCGGTTTCTCGGACATCTGAGACGAGCCCATGACGCGGATGCCGTTCTTCCCCGCCGGTGCGACCGGTGTGACGGGTGTGACGGGTGTGACCCCTGCGCCGGGCATGACCCGTGTGGCCGGTGCGACGGGCGCCGCCCGCCGTACCGATATGCCCCGTTCCGCCCGCCTTGCCGATGATTCCTGCGCGACCGCAGTAGCGTTCCCTGCCGTGGACCCCTCGCTCTTCCGCACCTGCCGCCTCCCCGGCACCTCCCGCGCGCGGACCCGCCGTGGCTGAGGCGCGGTCCGGCACCGGCCGTCCGGACCCGGCCGCGCTCGGCGCGCTCCTCGCCTCCGTGAAATGCGTGCTGTTCGACTTCGACGGCCCGGTCTGCGATCTCTTCGCCCGGCACCCCGCCCCGGCCGTGGCGGACACGATGCGGGCCCGGCTGCGGCGACTGCGCCCGGCCGCCCGGCCGGCACCCGTGACCGCGACCGCTGCGGGCGCGCCCGGCAGTCCGGGCAGTCCGGGCAGTTCCGGCACGGCTCACGGCACCCGCGGGTCGGGCCTGGCCGGCCTGCCCGGTGTGCCGGACGTGCCCGCCACCCGCGACCCGCACGCCCTGCTCCACGCCCTGGCCCTCGGCGCCGGTGCCCCCGGCGGCCCGGGCGGCCCGCCCGGCCCCGCCGCGCGCTCCGGCATCGTCGCCGAGCTGGAGCGGCTGCTCGCCGCCGAGGAGATCCGCGCGGCCGCCTCGGCGGAGCCGACGCCGTACGCCGACGAACTCGTCCAGCGGCTGCACGCCACCGGCCACGCTCTCGCCGTCACCACCAACAACACGGCCGGGGCCGCCGAGGCGTACCTGGAGCGGCGGGGGCTGGCCGAGCTGTTCCGGCCGCACATCCACGGCCGCGTCACCGAACCGTGGCTCCTCAAGCCCGATCCCGACTGCCTGCACCGGGCCCTGCGGTCCACCGGGCACGACGCCGCGATGGCGGTGATGATCGGCGACAGCACCGCCGATCTGCTCGCCGCCCGAGCGGCGGGCGTCCGCTTCCTCGGCTACGCCCGCGACGAGACCCGGTGGCGCCGGCTGCGGGACGCGGGCGCCGGGTCCGTCGTCACCTCGCTCGGGGACGTGCTCGCGGCGCTCCCGGAGCGGCGGCAGCCGGCCGGCTGACCGCGGGCCGGACGGAGCGAAGGCGTACGCCGGCCCCGTGGAGCGGCTTCATTCCGGCACGGTGGCGCGAGGTGGCGGCCGACGGCGGCCGACGGCGGCGGATGCTCACACGGCGCGCAGGCCCCGGTCGGCGAAGGTGATCAGCCACTCGAAGCTCTCGTCGATGTCGGCGCTCCACTGGAAGCCGTTGGCCGCCTGCAGGGTGGCGAAGCCGTGGAAGAGGCTGCGGAGCAGGCGCAGGGCGTGGTCCACGTCCGGCTCCCGGATCTCGTAGCCGTGCAGGACCGCGGTGAACGCGCCGTGCAGCCGCCGGCCCGCGGCGGCCACCGGATCATCCGGGCCGGACGGCTCCACGCCGATCGTCGCGGCGTACCGGCCGGGGTGCTCCAGGACGAAGGCGCGGAAGGCGCGCGCGGCGGCTGCCAGGGCGTCGCGGCCCGCATACCCCTGGACCGCGCCGCCGACGGCATCGGCGGCCTCGCTCAGCGCCAGGGCCGCGATGCGCCGGACGAGGTCTTCCTGGCCGCCCACGTGCTTGTACAGGGAGGGGGTGCGCACACCCACCCGCTCGGCGAGCAGCCCCATCGTCAGCTTGGCGAACCCCACCTCGTCGGCGAGGGCGGCGCCGGCCGCGACCACGGCGGCGGGGTCGAGGCCGGCCCTAGGCACGGGCGGCGTCCGGCCGGAGGAAGGCGAGTACGAGCGAGACCACCCGGTCGGGGAACTGGTCGTGCGGATAGTGCCCCGCCCCCTCGATCATCTCCAGGCGGCCGAGGCCGGACGGCAGGGCGTCGACGACCGCCGAACCCTCGGCGCGCGGGTCGGCCCAGTCGGGGTCGAGCGTGCCCATCACGACCAGGACCGGGCAGCGGACACGGCCGAGCTGCGCGCCGGCGTCGGCCGGGGCGCTGCGGCCCATGCTCTGCAGGGCCTTCATCCGGCCCGGCTCGCGCAGCAGGGAGTCGATGCGGCCGAGCCGCTCGGCCCAGTGGGCCGGCTTCACACCGGGGTAGGCCACGTCGAGGTACGAGCGCCAGAGCGGCACGCTGCCGAACACGCCCGCGCCGAGCAGCCGCAGCATGCCGCGCCGGTAGCGCCTCACCCGGAGATCGCCGAGGCGGATCGACTGCTTGCGGGTGAACGGTGCCAACTCGACGACCGCGGTGATCAGTGAGGGCTCCAGCGCCGCGGCGATGGTGGCGGCCCCGCCGGAGAACGAATGGCCGACGAGCACGGCCGGGCCGCCCAGGTGGCGGATCACGGCGAGCAGGTCGCCGGCGACGGCGGTGCGGCTCCAGTCCGGCCAGTCGGTGCCGGACTCACCGCAGCCGCGCAGATCGACCGCGGCGACCCGATGACCCGCCGCCACCAGTTTCGGGATCACGGCGCGGTAAGCGGCACGGCTGTCACCCATGCCGTGCGCGAGGACGATCAGCGGGCCGGTCCCCGCCACCTCGTATGCGATCGTGCCGCCGTCGACGGCGAGGTACTCGGTCATGACACCTCCGATTCAGCTAACTCAATTAGCTAAAAACTAATCCTATTAGCCAACCTTGTCAACGACGGAGCCCCGGGCACGGACCGGACACACGACCGGATCGCCGCCCGCTCGACGGCATCGGGACGCCGGTCCGCACCCGCGCGCAGAGCCGCCGCGAGTTCACCCGCGCCGACCGACGAGCCCGCCCTCCCGCACGGCACCCACGAACGCCGACCAGACACCAGCCGGGAACACCAGCGCCGGCCCATGCGGAACCTTGCTGTCGCGGACGGGCACCAGGCCGGGCACGGCGTCGGCGACCTCGACGCACGCCCCTTCGTTCTCACCGCTGTGGCTGCTCTTGCGCCAGGTCACGGCGGTCGGCTCCGGTACACCGTTCACTGCCTCACTCCTCCGCCATCGGAACCACGTACACCCGCACCCGCCGCCCGCAGGACGGACTGACCGTCTCCCGCTCCAGTGACATCCCCAGCTTGTGGACAATCCGCTCCGAGGCACGGTTGCCGGTCTGGACGACGCTGACGATCCGGGGCAGCCCCGGGTGCGCGCGGCCGAAGCGCAGTGCGGCGCGTGCCGCCTCGGTGGCCAGACCGCGTCCCCAGAAGGAGCGCCCCAGCCGCCAACCGATCTCCACGGCGGGCAGCACCTCGGGCAGGAAGCGCGGCACGGACAGGCCCGTGAATCCCGCCAGTTCCCCCGTCTCCCGCAGTTCGACGGCGAAGAGCCCGTACCCCTCCGCGTCCCACTCCCGCTCCCAGCCCGCGATGGCCTCGGCGGTCTGCCGCCCCGTACGGACGGAGCCGTCACGGATCCAGCGCATCACCTCCGGATCGGAGTTGACGGCTGCCATCGGCGCGAGGTCCTCCGCGCGCCACCGCCGCAGCACCAGCCGCTCCGTCTCGATCCGCGTCATCCGCTGCCTCTTCCCCTCCGCGGCCGGTCCACGGCACGGCCCGTCCCGGCGGAACCCTGCCCGTTGTCCACGCGTCCTCAACAGTCCGACCAGCCAACGCGTTCGACCGGCCCGAAGGAGCCACACCTGATGGACCGCCACCTGAACTGGGACGGCTGCTTCAACGCCCGCGATCTCGGCGGCATACCGGCCGCCGGAGGGCACGTCGTCCGGCGCGGGGCTGTGGTCCGGTCGGACGCGGTCGACAAGCTCACCGCCGACGGGTGGGCCGCCCTGCACGCGTACGGCCTCCGTACCGTCATCGATCTGCGGAACGACGACGAGGTGGGGGTCGATGCCGCGCCGCGCCCGGCAGACCTCACGACCGTCCGCCTCCCGCTGGACGGCATCGAGGACACCGGATTCTGGAACGTCTGGGGCAAGGGTCCGGACGGCACCCCGCTCTACTACCGGCCGTTCCTCGACCACTTCCCGGACCGCGCCGCCCGTGCCGTGCGGGCCGTCGCGCACGCCCGGCCCGGTGGCGTCCTCGTGCACTGCGCGGCCGGCCGGGACCGCACCGGACTGGTCACCCTGCTCCTGCTCACCCTGGCGGGGGCCGATCCGGCGGACATCGCCGCCGATTACCTGCTGAGCAACGACCGCCTCGACGCCCGCTTCTTCACCACGCTCGGCATACCCGACCACCGCCAGGAGATCGCCGCCTACCTGGCAAGCAAGGGCACCACGGCCGAACAGGCCCTGCTGGCGGCCCTGGACGGCTTCGACACCGCCGCCCATCTCCGCTCGGGCGGCCTGACCCCGGACGATGTGGCAGCTCTGCGCACCCGCCTGCTGGAGCCCGGCGAACAGCCGGACGTCAGCCGCGCGGACCGTTGAACCCGCCCTCCCGCACGGCGCCCACGAACGCCGACCAGGCCCCGGCCGGAAACACCAGCGCGGGCCCGTGCGGAACCTTGCTGTCGCGGACGGGCACCAGGCCGGGCACGGCGTCGGCGACCTCGACGCACGCCCCTTCGTTCTCACCGCTGTAGCTGCTCTTGCGCCATACGGCGCCGGTCAGTTCTGCTGCGTGGTCCATGGGGTCAGTTCCTCCATGACTGCCGCGATCAGGTCGGCCGACGCGTCCGGGGGCAACGCCTGGGCCCTGAGCAGATCATAGGCTTGGGCGGCCGCCTCGACGACCTCCGGTTCGGCCCTCAACTGCCCTTCGTAGAAGCCCTCAAGGTAGACGACCTCGGGTCCCTGTTCGAAGGAGAAGTGCCAGAACGCGCCAGTGAGAGCGGGGTGCACAGCCGCATCCGAGGGCAGAACCTGCACCACGATCCGCGGCTTCTCCATGGCGTCGAGCAGCCGGGCGAGCTGGGTACGCATCACGGCCGGGCCGCCGACCCTCCGCCGGACCGCCGACTCCTCCAGGACTGCCCAGAACCGGGGCGGCTCCTCTCGTTCGAACAGACGCTGCCGGTGCATCCGGGCCATCAGCGCCTTCTCCAGCCGGAGGTGGTCGGGGCGGCGCCCGGCGAGCACCGCCCGCGCGTAGTCCGGGGTCTGGAGCAGGCCGGGCACGAGTTGGGGCTCGAACGCCCGGATCGCCGTGGCCTGCTGTTCCAGTTCGACGAACGGCCGGAACCAGGGCCGGTACGCGTTCCGCACGATGACCGGCCACAGCCGCGCGAACAGCCCGTCCGTGCCGAGCGCCTCGTCGCACCGCTCGGCGAAGTCCTCCTGCGGCGCGCGGGCGGCGGACTCGATCTTGCAGATCAGCGAGGGTGCGCAGTGCAGGGCCCGGGCCAGCTCCGTCTGCGTCATCCCCGCCGCCTTCCGGCGCAGCCGCAGCTCCGCGCCGAAGAAGGCGAGCGTCGAGGCGCGCGGGTCGGTACCGGGGGGTGGTGCGATCTCGTCCATGAACTCCTCCTCGCGGCCGGGCGGTTACGGCTCCCGGACGGAGCGTAGGGACGCCCCGGCGACCGGCACCCCGCGCACGGTGCCGGTTCACCCGAACCGGCGGATTCCGGGCTGTTGCGGTCCCCGGCCGCGCAAACCCGAACTCGCGCCGCGTAAACCCGCGCCCGCCGCCCGTACGAGGGAACCGGCGGCCACCGCGCTGACCGCCTTCCCGGCCTGGCGGCGAGGCAGAGACGACACAGACGAGAAACACTGACACCACATGGCGCCGCATGTTGGCGCAGCTTTGACACCACCAGGTGCCACTCGACGCCATCACTGGACGCCCGAAAGTGCTCGCACTCGCAGGACGCCCACCTCACACAAGCCACCTCCACCGCGTTTCCGCAGTTCAGGACACTCGCCCCGCAATCCGCCCCCCACGGGGCGCCACCCGGGCTTGCATATGGCGCCACAGTGGTGCCATAGTGGCGTTATGGACCTCACTCCGTATGTCGACACCCTCCGCCGCGAACTCGCGGTGGCCGCCGAGGCCGGCGGTGGCGAAGCCCGCGAGCTGGCCGAGAGGCTCACCGCCCCCCTGGAGTCGGCGGCCCGGCTGACCATGCTCAACGTGCTCTCCGCCGCGATGGACGAGATCACCCGCGAACTCGCCCCCGGCTCGGTCGACGTACGGCTGCGCGGGCTCGACCCCGACTTCGTGGTGACACCGCCGCCGAGCGACGTCGGTGCCCCCGTGGAGCCCGCCGGGCCCGCCGAACCGCTCAGGGCCCCGGCCGACGGCGACGAGGGCGGCACCGCCCGCGTCAACCTGCGCCTGCCGGCCCACCTCAAGGCCCGCGCCGAGGAGGCCGCGAGCCGCGAGGGCCTGTCGGTCAACGCGTGGCTGGTGCGCGCCGTGTCGGCGGCGGTCGACGGCGGCACCCGGCCGCGCACGACGGAGAAGAGCCAGACCATCGGGCAGAGCTTCACAGGCTGGGTGCGCTAACAGCGCCCGGCACCCGGCGCCCGGCACGCACACCACATCAACCACACCACGTCCCACCAGCGGGGACGCCGTGAAGACCCAAGAGGACGGGACAGCCATGCCTTCTTTCGACACCCCCGAACCGATCACGGCCACGGCGCACGTGGAGGCCGGGTCCATCCAGTTCACCGCGGGCGACCGCCCCGACACCGTCGTCGAGGTGCGGCCCCGCGACCCGAAGCGGGACCAGGACGTCCGGGCGGCCGAGCAGACCGAGGTCACGTACGCGAGCGGCGACCTGACCGTCAGGACGCCCAAGCAGCGCTATCTCGTCGGGCGCACCGGCACCGTCGATGTGACGGTCGAGCTGCCGGCGGGCTCGCGCGTCGGCGTGACGGGCGCCTGGACCCAGGTGCTCGGCGAGGGCCGGCTGGGCGAGGTGCGGGTGAAGACCTCCTCCGGTGACGTCCGTCTCGACACGACCGGTCCGCTGCGGTTGACCGCCTCCCACGGCTCGATCACCGTCGACCGGGTCGAGGGCGCGGCCGAGATCACCACCAGCTCGGGCAGCCTGCGCGTCGGGCTCGTCGACGGTCCCGCCGTTCTGAAGAACTCGCACGGCACCACGACCGTCGGCGTCGCGACCGGCGACCTGCGGGTGAGCGGCGCCAACGGCGACATCGACATCACGCGCGCCGGAGGATCGGTCGTCGCCAAGACCGCCCACGGCACCCTGCGCGTCGGCGAAGTGGCCCGCGGCACCGTCCATCTGGAGACCTCCTACGGCGCCATCGAGGTCGGCGTCCGCGAGGGCACCGCCGCCTGGCTCGACGTCAACTCCGGTCACGGGCAGGTGCGCAACACCCTCGCCGTCTCCGAGACCCCGGAGAAGGGCGAGGACACCGTCGAGGTCCGCGCCCGTACCCGCTACGGCAACATCGACGTGCGCCGCGCCCGGGCCTGAACGCCGGCCCCCTCCGCCCGTCCCGCCCCGCCCGCGCCCACTTCCGCCTTCGCAAGGGAGAGCCCCATGGGTATACCTGTCATGTCCACATCCAATTTCCGGTCGCCCGCCGCCGTCTCCGCCACCGGTCTGCGCAAGTCGTACGGCGGCAGGACCGTGCTCGACGGCATCGATCTGCGCATCCCGGCCGGGTCCGTGTTCGCGCTGCTCGGGCCCAACGGCGCGGGCAAGACCACCGCCGTCAACATCCTCTCCACCCTCATCACCGCCGACGCCGGCGAGCTGCACGTCGGCGGCCACGACCTGGCCACCGACCCGCAGGCGGTGCGGTCCGCGATCGGTGTCACCGGCCAGTTCTCGGCCGTCGACGGCCTGATCACCGGCGAGGAGAACATGCTCCTCATGGCGGACCTGCACCACCTCTCCCGCCGCGAGGGCCGCCGCACCACCACCGAACTGCTGGAACGCTTCGGCCTCACGGATGCCGCGAAGAAGCCCGCCGCCACCTACTCGGGCGGCATGAAGCGCCGCCTCGACATCGCCATGACCCTGGTCGGCAACCCGCGGATCATCTTCCTCGACGAGCCGACCACCGGCCTCGACCCCCGCTCCCGGCACACCATGTGGCAGATCATCCGCACACTCGTCTCCGACGGCGTCACCGTCCTCCTCACCACCCAGTACCTGGAGGAGGCCGACCAGCTCGCCGACCGCATCGCCGTGCTCCACGACGGCGCGATCGCCGCCGAGGGCACCGCCGAGGAGCTCAAGCGGCTGATCCCCGGCGGGCACATCCGGCTCCGCTTCTCCGATCCGTCCGCCCACCGGAGCGCCGCCCGGGCGCTGAGCGCGGCGGGCCTCCCGGAGGCTCCCGGCCCGGCCGGGACCACCCGGGGCGTCACCGCCGACGAGTCCCTCACCCTCCGGATCCCCAGCGACGGCACCCCGCGCGAGCTGCGCTCCCTCCTCGACTGGCTGGACTCCGCCGGCATCGAGGCGGATGAACTGACCGTGCACACCCCCGACCTCGACGACGTGTTCTTCGCCCTGACCGGCGGCACCGGCAGCACCGACCACCAGCCCTCCGAGGAGGCCGTCCGATGAGCTCCCTGTCCCTCGCCGTGCGCGACTCGTCCACGATGCTGCGCCGCAATCTCCTGCACGCGCGGCGCTACCCGTCCCTCACCCTGAACCTGCTGCTCACCCCCGTCGTGCTGCTCCTGCTCTTCGTCTACGTCTTCGGGGACGTGATGAGTGCGGGCATCGGCGGCGGAGGCGCGGACCGCTCCGAGTACATCGCCTACCTCGTGCCGGGCCTTCTGCTCATGACCATCGGATCCACCACGATCGGCACCGCGGTGTCCGTGTCCAACGACATGAGCGAGGGCATCATCGCCCGCTTCCGCACGATGGCGATCCACCGCGGCTCCGTGATCACCGGGCACGTCGTCGGCAGCGTTCTGCAGTCGCTCATCAGCGTGGTCCTCGTGGGCGCCGTCGCCGTGGCCATCGGCTTCCGCTCCACGGACGCCACGGCCCTGGAGTGGATCGCGGCGCTCGGGCTGCTCACGCTGTTCGCCCTGGCACTCACCTGGATCGCCGTCGGGATGGGCCTGATCAGCCCGAACGCGGAGGCGGCGAGCAACAACGCGCTGCCGCTGATCTTCCTGCCGCTCATCTCCAGCGCCTTCGTCCCGGTCGAGGCGATGCCGGGCTGGTTCCAGCCGGTCGCCGAGTACCAGCCGTTCACACCGGCCATCGAGACGCTGCGCGGGCTGCTGCTCGGCAGCGGGATCGGCCACAACGGGTGGCTGGCGGTCGCCTGGTGCCTGGGGCTCGCCGTGCTCGGCCACTTCTGGTCGAAGGCGGTCTTCCACCGCGATCCGAAGTAGCGGGGACGGCGCCCCCGGGCCGCCGCCACTCCTCCCGCCCCGGGCGGCGTACTCCGGCACCACGCCGGCGCACGCCGCCCGTCCGCGTTCTCAGGGGAGTGCGTCCTGGGGGGCCTGGGGGCGGGGCGGTCCCTGCTCCTCTTCCTCCGGCCGTTCCTCCCGAGGGCGCCACGGCAGCCAGGTGAAGGGGTCGTCAGTGGCGAGCGGGGCGTGAAGGGCGTCCCGATGCCGGGCGTACGGGCGACGCGCCGGCAGTACGCCGCCCGGTCGGCATTCGGTTCGCGAACAGCAAAGGCGCGTCACAGACGACACGACGCCGGTGGAAACACTCATTTCCTCCTCCTGACACAGGAACGGATGGCACGGTATTTCCGAATCGGGCCGGACCAAGCGATCCGCACAGGCCACGGAGTGCGCTTTTCTCCACTCCCCCCGCATGTGGTATTTCCTGCACAGCATCGGCCGGCGGGTCTGCTCCGGAAGGGGCGAACAAAAGACTAAGTCAACCCCAAGTACGACACAAGGCTCGCCGAGGCGTCCTGAATGCCCGCTAACGGTCACGCGCTGCCGCCTGCGAACAGGTTTCCCCCTCCAATGCCGTCGCGGAAAAGTGCAGGACAGTGCCGCCCAAACGAAAACGACGACTTTGCCGCCGCCGGCGAACGCAATTTCAGGCGTGCCCGTATGCCCTTGCCCGGGGACCGATCCGTGCCCGCTTCGCCTGCCCGCCGGGTGAATCGGCGGGTGGCGATATAGGCCCGCTCGGGGCCCCCGGCGGTCCGCGGGCGCCGGGATCCCGTGCCCGCACCGGGAGAGACACGGCCTCACCGGGAGCTGGGCAGCGGGTCCGCCGGGGAGTGCTCGGCCGGGGCCAGCCGGCAGTCGACGCTCCGCGCCGCACGGATGGTGACGCCCGTCTCCAGCGGCACCTCCTCGGCCACCCCGGTGAAGCGGTAGCGCTGCAGGAGCACCGCCACGGTGAGCTTCATCTGGAGCATCGCGAAGTGATTGCCGATGCAGGAGCGCGGTCCGCCGCCGAGCGGGAACCACGCGTAGCGCGACCGGCCGCTCTCCCGTTCGGGCCGGAAGCGCTCGGGGTCGAAGCGCTCCGGCTGCGGCCAGTAGGAGGGATGGCGGTGCGTCACCCAGGGCGACACATAGACATAGGCGCCAGCCGGTATGGCACGCCCCTCCACGACGGTGGCCCGCACCGCCCTGCGGATGAGGACCGGTGCGGCCGGGTAGAGGCGCATGGCCTCCTTCAGCACGCGCTCCAGGCCGGGCAGTGCGTCCAGGTCGGCGGGGGCGGGCCGGCGCCCGCCCAGCACGGACAGCACCTCGGCGCGCGTGGCGTCCTGGACCTCCCCGTGCCGCGCCAGCAGATACAGGGCGAACGTCAGCGACGTCGCCGTCGTGTCCGAACCGGCCAGGAGGAAGACCAGTACCTGGTCGCGCAGTTCGCGGTCGTTGAGCGGGGTGTCCTCGTCGCTGCGCGCGTTGATGAGCAGGGTCAGCAGATCGTCCGCCCCCTGCTCCCCGACGGTGCCGCCGCTCCTGCGGCGCTGCTCGATGAGCCGGTCGCACAGTGCGTGCAGCTCCGCCTGCGCCGCCCGCGCCCGGCGGTTGGCCGGGGTGGGGACGGACCGGGGGAGTTTCACCGGCATCAGGCCCCGCCGCAGGGTGTACGTGCTGAGCGCGGGCATGCAGCGCCGCACGACCTCGGCTGCTTCCTCCGCGTCCGCGCCGAACAGGATGCGGGTGATCATCCGTACGGTCAGCCGGCTCATGTCCTCGTTGAGGTCGGCCCCCGTGCCCCCGTCCGCCTCCCACTGGCCGCACAGGGCGTCGACCTCGTCACATATGGCGTCGGCGTAGTCCGCCACCTTCTTCTTGGTGAAGAGCGGGGAGAGCAGGCGGCGCTGCCGCAGGTGGTCGTCGTCCAGGCTGCTCAGCAGGCCGTTGCCGAAGGTCTCCCGCATCTCCAGGGAGAAGGCGTCGTCCTTGCGGAAGTTGGCGGACTGCGAGGCGAGCACCTGCTGGGCCCCGTCGGCGGAGAAGACGAAGTAGATCTTCGTGCGCAGACCGGGGAGCCCGGCCACGATCCGCACCAGGTCGCCGTGTTCCTTCCGGGCTCGTTCGTAGGTTTCCAGTGGATCACGCCGCAGGTCCAGCATGGAGCCCAGGAGCGGCAGTCCGCTTGCGGTGGGCACCTCGATCGGATTCGTCTGCATGGCCCGCACCCCTCTCGGTAGCTCGGCGGGGCGGCCTTCCCCGCGGAGCTCGGGGCGCCGGCCTGCCGTTCTCGCCGTCCATTCCACGTCGGGCCGGCCGGGTGCGGTAGGGCTGCCGGGCGGGCGCCTGCCGTGCGCGACTCACGCTTGTGCGCTTGTGTGCTCCACGGCGGGCAGGCCGGGGCCACCGGTGTGCGGGCTCGGGTCCGGCACCGGAGGGGAAGGCCCGGGGACGGTCTACAGCGCGAGGCTCGCCGGAGGGTTCTGGTAGGCGGAGTAGCCGTCCACGCGGCTGATGGCCGACCGCACCGACGGCCTCCGCACATGGGGCAGCAGCCTGGTCCGCAGGCCGCGGAGCCGGCCGGCGGTGCGGGGGCAGCGGATGCGGCCGTAGTTGTCGAGCAGGCGGTCCGTGACCCCGCAGGCGCTGTCCACCCGGCCGTCCAGCAGGAGGACCTCGCCGAGCTGGGCGAGTGTCAGTGCGCGGGCGCGGTGGGCGCGGCCGGGCCGGTGCCGCAGCGAGGCGGCGAGCGCGTTGGCCGCTTTGTCGTAGTCGCCGAGGCTCTGGTAGACGTGACCGCGCTGGTAGTGCAGCGCCGCCACGGGATAGCCGCTGAAGGGAGCGGCGGGCTGTTCGTCCCGCCCGCCGTGCAGCTCCATGGCGTCGGAGAGAGCCGTGAGCGACTGGCGCCGCATGCCCGCCGTCGCGTGCACCACGGCGAGATGGCTCTTCAGAAACGCCTTGATGGGGGCCGGCGCGTCCTCGGGCACGGCCGACCAGGCGGCGACCCCGAGATCCCCGCCCCGGTGGCCCAGTTGGCACAGCTGCGCGCTCATGGCCCGGAGGGTGACGGCGTACAGGGTGCGGTCCCCGGCCTCGATCGCCAGCTGTGCGGCGACGTTGAAGTACTGCTGGGCCGCGCCGCTCTGACCGCAGTCGACGCACATCCGGGCCAGCAGATGCGTCAGCCGGGAGAGCCTGCCGAGCAGCTGTGCGTGGGTCCGCGGGTCGGTCCGGGCGGCGAGGAACGCGGCACCGTCGGTGGCGAGGTAGGCGGCCAGCGCGGTGCGCGCGTGCGCGCCGCCATAGGTGTCGATGGACTCCGCGTAGTAGGTGATGCTGTGGGTCAGGGCGGCCAGGTCGCCCGGGCCGAGCCGCCAGTCGCCCGGTGTCGGCCGCGGCTCGGCGTCGGTCCAGGCCGGAGGGGTGTTGGCCAGCCGGAAGGGGAGCGCGCGGAAGGCTCCCCGGGTGGCGGCCCCGGTGTCGGCCGCGGTCAGCGTCGCCAGTGCCGCCCGGCCGCTGCCGCCGGTGGTGCGCAGCACGTCTCCGGGTTCGTCGGGGACGAGCGCCAGGCCCGTCTCCTGGATGCTGACGTGCCGTCCGATACGCCGGGTGAGCGTCTCGGCCACCAGCGCGGGAACCGGGGCCGGAGGCCGTGAGCCGGCCAGCCAGCCGGCCACGGACTTGCGGTTGTACTGCAGAGTTCTGTGATTCTCCGCGGCGGCGAGGTTGATGGACCGGGCGAGCGCTTCGCCGGACAGCCCGGCTTCCGCTAAGAGCCGTTTCAGCTTGTGATTCGGATGACTGCGCGCCATGGCGGCTCCTTGGGGTCCGAGTGGGGGAGGCCGGAAGGGAAACCACGGTGACGGCTCCGGACCGGCGGTTCCGTCGCGGCGGCGGGGGCCCGGCAAGCCTGCACCACGACCTGAAACCCTTTATGCGGCTTACCACGCCCCGGGACACAAAACCGATTGTTTTCGGCCGCACCACGATCCGGGGCCAATCCCCGGCCGGATACCGCGCCCCGCAATCACACATTCACGCTTTCACAAGAAGGCGACTCGTCGGACATCGCCACCGGCAATAGCCCCTTGGCCCGCCGACACGGCGGGTGTTTGACTGACGGTGTCAGCGAGTCGGCGAGTTGACCTTCCCGGCACACCGGCGACACCCGGGCGCACACGGGCGCACCGAAGACGAGTCCGGTTTTCCGAATCGCCACATATTCCATAAGAAGAATTCACTAAGGCAAAGGACTGCCCGCACCTGTCCGCAGTGCCCCCGGGAAGCACCGGGGGCGGAGAGCGCACGACGCCGGGTGCGGCGTGTTCGGCGCACCCGCCGCACGCGGGCGCCGCACCCGTTCAGGAACCGACGACCGTGGGAGTGGGAGAGAGCACCCATGAGCGATGGAACGGTCCTCAGCGACACGGCTGCGGACGTCGTCAAGGAGATACTGGCCGAGTGCCGGGCGGCCACTCTTCCCGCACTGCGTGAGGCGGTCGGGGAACTCCACCCCCGGCTGGCCCGCATCAGCGCCTACCACCTGGGCTGGTGCGAACCCGACGGCAGGCCCACCGGCGTCCACGCGGGCAAGATGCTGCGCGCCGCCCTGGCCGTGCTCGCGGCCCGGGCGTTCGGCGCGAGCACGAGGACCGCGGTGCCCGGTGCGGTCGCCACGGAGCTCGTGCACAACTTCTCCCTGCTGCACGACGACCTGATGGACGCCGACGAACTGCGGCGGGGCCGGCCGACGGCCTGGGTGGTCTTCGGGGCCGGCCCGGCCGTCCTCGCGGGTGACGCGCTGCTGAGCAAGGCACTGCGCATGACCGCCGAGATGAAGGGCACACCGGAGCAGCCGGCCGGCAGGACCCTGACGGAAGCGGTGAGCACGATCATCCGGGGCCAGGCGGCCGACCTGGGGCTGGACGGCTTTCCGGTGGACCGGGTCGGCGTGGACGACTATCTGGCGGCCTGCGCCAAGACCAGCGGGCTGCTCGGCGGCTGCGTCGCGGTGGGTGCCTCCCTGGCGAACGCCCCCGCGGCCGGGGTGCGCACGCTCCAGGCGGCGGCCTGGGACCTGGGCGTGGCCTGGCAGGTGGCCGACGACGTCGAGAGCATCTGGGGCGATCCCGCCGCCAGCGGCAAACCCGCCTTCGGCGACCTGCGGCGCGACAAGCGGACGTACCCGGTGATCGCCGCGTTGCGCTCCGGTACCGCGGCGGGTTCCCGGCTGGCCGGGCGACTGAGCTCCCCAGGGGCCCGCGGCGAGGACGAGCTGGCTGAACTCGCCCGCCTCGTCGAGGAGGCGGGCGGGCGCGCGGAGGCCGAGCGGACCGCACGGGAGCACCTCGACCGCGCCGTGCACTTGCTCGGGAAGACGGGGGGCGACCCGGTGGCCCTGGACGGCCTCGCCGCGCTGTTCCGTCATGTACTGGACCGGCACGGCAAGCGGACCGCGGCGGCCGCGGCCACCCCCGCCATGAGGGGAGCGGCACGGTGACGACAGCAGGCGGAACCAGGACGCGGAACGCGACGGAAGCGGGCACGGCGGCGGAACCCCCCGGCGACGCCGGGCCCGAGACCTGGCTGCGCCACGCCAGGGAGGTGACCGACCCGGTGCTGCGCGAAGCGGTCCGCACCCTCCACCCCCGGGCCCGGACCGTCGCCGGTTACCACTTGGGCTGGTGGGACGCGCAGGGCCGGCCCGTCCCGGCCGGCTGGGGCAAGGCCGTACGCCCCGCGCTCGTCCTGCTCGCCGCACGGGCCGCCGGAGCCCGCCCCGGCACGGCCGGCAGCTCCGCCGCGGCGGTCCAGCTCGCCCACGACTCCTCCCTGCTGCACGACGACATCATCGACCGGGACGCCACACGACGGCACCGGCCCGCCGCGTGGCGGGTCTTCGGCCTCGCCGGTGCGCTCCTGGCGGGCGATGCCATGCTCGCCCTGGCGGTCTCCCTCGTCCGGGAAGACGGTCGCGGCACGCCGGCCGGCACGGCGCTCAACGAGGCCGTGCAGCAGTTCATCGGCGGGCAGTTCGAGGACATCGGTTTCGAGCAGCGCGCCGATGTCTCCCTTACCGAGTGCACCACCATGGCCTCACGCAAGACCGGCGCCCTCATGGGGGCCGCCTGCCGGCTCGGTGCCCTGGCCGGCGGCGCGGACGAGACCCGGGCCGCGGGGCTGGACGCCTTCGGCCGGTCCCTGGGCCTGGCCTTCCAGCACGTGGACGACCTGCTCGGCATCTGGGGGGATCCCGGGGCGACCGGCAAGCCGGCCGGCGCCGACCTCCACGCCCGCAAGAAGAGCCTGCCCGTGGTGGCCGCCCTGAGTTCCGGCACTCCGGAGGCGGCGGAACTGACCGCGCTCTACGCCCGCGACCCCTCCCTGGACGACGCGGAGACCCTCCGGCGCGCCGCCGCACTGGCCGAGCGCGCGGGCGGGCGGCGGCGGTCCGCCGATCTCGCCCGCCGGCACTTGTCCGAAGCACTGGACCACCTGGACGGGACCGGCCTGCCGAGACCGGGCACACGGCCGCTGCGCACGCTCGCCCAGTGGCTGGCCGGCCGCGACCACTGACGCCACCGGCCCCCGCCCCCGGCCCTCCCGGGCCGAGCGCTGCGAGGCCTCACCCCCGCGACCGGCGGGCGTCCCTCCCGCACATGCGCGGCGGTCCCCTTCCGGACCCGTCCACCCGTACCCGTACCCGTCCCCTCTTGTCCTCCCGTGTCTCCTCTGTTGTCCGCGCCCCTGTCCAGTCCCCGGCCGGCGCTCGCTTCACCGGCGGGAGCGAAAGGAGAACCACCGTGCACAGCCCCGTCTCCGATCCGGTCCTCGAGACCGTTCTGCCCCGATGGCCCTTCCCCGCCGCGCCCTCGCGGGACCCCGACGACATCGCGGCCGTCGAGAACGGCGGTGAGGAATGGGCCCGGCAGTGCGGTCTCATCGACTCCGGCGACGCCCGGCACCCGCTGCGCCGCCTGTGCGCTGGTGAACTGGTCAGCCACGGCTATCCGCACGCGGACACCGGCATGCGCGTGCTGATCACCCAGTGGACGATGTGGTACTTCCACCTCGACGACCACTTCGAGGACGGCCCCGCCGGCACCAGCGCCCTTGCCGCCGAGGAGGCGGCCGAGCCACTGCGCCGCATGGTGGACGCGGCCCGGCGCCGCGAGCCGCTGCCCGCAGCCGAGGACTCCCTGCAGCGCGCCCTGTCCGATCTGCTGAGCCGGACCGCGCAGTTCATGGCACCGGTGCAGTTCCGCGAGTTCCTCGCCCACCTGGACGACTACTTCACCTCCCTGGTGATCGAGTCGGATTACCGGGCGCGCGGCAACCTGCCGGGTGTCGACGCCTACATCGCGCTGCGCCGGGACACCGGTCCGGTGCTCCCGCTGCTGGACTTCGTCGAGCAGGCGGAGTCGGTACGGCTCCCGGCGCGCTTCTACGGCACCCCCGAGTACACCGAGATGATCGGCTGCGCGGCCGACATCGCCTCCTGGATCAACGACCTGTGCTCGGTGTCGAAGGAGCTGGACCGGCCGGACGCCTACAACCTGGTGGTCCTGCTGCACCGCCTGGAGCACAAGTCGCTGCAGGACGCCGCGGCCGAGACGCTGGAGCGGATCGAACAGCGGGTGCGGTCGCTGAAGGCGGCACTGGACCGGGTCAGCGGCCCCTCCGGCCCGTACAACGACAGCGAGACCGCGGCCATCCGGATTTGGGCCGACGGCCTGCTGTCCTTCCAGAACCACGTCGAGTGGTATCTGCGGCACGGCCGGTACGACCGGGACGAACCGCACCCGGAACCGCACCCGGAGGTGCCCGCGTGAGCGGCCCGGTTCCCGCCCCGCGGCCGGCCGCCGGGCCGGACGGACGGCCCCACGTCATCGTGGTCGGCGCGGGCATCGCGGGCCTCACCAGCGCCTTCCTCCTGCAGCGCCGCGGCTGCCGGGTCACCGTGCTCGACAGCGCGGGGCCGGAGAACGTGGGCGGCCGGATGGGGTCGGTGCGGCACGGTGGCTTCTTCGTCGACACCGGCGCCTCGCTGCTGTCCCGGCGCTACCACGCGATGCTGAGGCTGGCGGAGACGGCGGGGGTCGGCGACCGGATCCTGCCGTCCTCCGACACGGTCGGGCTCATGCGCGACCGCCGGGTGCACCACGTACGGGTGGGCTCCCTGCCGCGCATGGCGGCCGGACTGCTGCGGTTCGCGCCGTTCCCGTCCGACCTGCCCAAGCTGATGCTCGACCACCTCCGCGTACGGCGGACGCTGGACTGGTACGACATGTCGGCGGCGGCCCGCCACGACGGGGAGTCGGTAGCGGGATACGCGGTCCGCCGCGGGCTGCGGCCGGGCACCGTCGACCACCTGCTGGATCCGCTGTGCATGCTCGCCTCCCTGCAGGACGTCGAGCGCACCTCGTCGGTCGCACCGTTCATGCTGCTCAACTCCCTGCTGGGCGGCGGCGGGCTGTTCACCTTCCGCGACGGCGTCGGAATGCTGCCGCGGGCCCTCGCTGCGCAGCTGTCCGTGACCCATCACGCGCGGGTGTGCCAGGTCGAGGAGGACCGGGCCGGGGTCTCGGTCACCTGGCGGGCCGGCGACGGCACGGGCGAGCGGACCGAACGGGCCGACGCCTGCGTGCTGGCGGTGCCCGCCGTGCAGGCACCGGACCTCTACGGCCAGATGGAGAAGCCGTTCGCCGAGTTCTTCCGCCGCGTGGAGTACACCGGCAGCGTCCACGTGGCCTTCGGCCTGGACCGGCCCACGGCCGAGCGGGCCGTGATGGTCAACGTCCCGCGGGCGGAGCACCCCGCGCTGGTGGGCGTCATCCTGCCGCACAACACCGCTCCGGGCCGGGTCCCCGCAGGGCGGGGGCTGGTCATGGCGCACTTCCGCGGCTCGTGGTCGGACCGGCACCGCGACCTGCCCGAGGAGCGGCTCGTCGACGAGGCCCGTGAAGCGCTGCGGGCGCTGGGGCTGGTACCCGAGGTCGAGAGCCACACCACGATGACCCATGTCCTGCGCCCCGGGCAGTGCGTGGTCTTCCGGCGCCCGGGTGACTACCGCGAGCTGGCCCGGCTCAGCACGGCGTGGCCGGGCTCCTCCCGGGTCCGGCTCGCCGGAGGCGACTTCTTCACCCAGTCCAGTACCCACCACAGCATCTGCTCGGCCGTTCAGGCGGCCCGTCAGCTCTCGGGCCTGCTGCTGCCGGCACGCCCGCCGGACCGGCCGGGCGAACTCATCCCCGCCTCCGCTCGGACGAAAGGACAGCCGTGAACGCCACGGGCACCAAGGAACCGATCATCGTCATCGGCGCCGGCATCGCCGGCATGACCGCCGCCTTCCGCCTTCAGCAGGACGGGCATCCGGTCCGGGTCCTGGAGGCCGAGGACCGGGCCGGCGGCCGGATGCGCACGGTGGAGCGCCGGGGCTACCACATGGACCTGGCCGCGATCCTGCTGATCGAGAACTACACGCAGATGCGGGCCCTGGTCCGCGACCTCGGCATCGAGGGAACCACGCAGCGCACCAACAACGTCGTCGGCATCCGCCGCGGCGGACGCATCCATCGCATGCGGGCGAACCGGCCCACCGACCTCAAGCGCTCGGGCCTGCTGCCCTGGTCCTCGCTGCCGGCCATGCTGCGGCTGCAGGCGGACCTGGGCAAGTACGGGAGCCGGCTGCGCTGGGACAGCGACATGGGGGAGGCGGCGGCGCTCGACACCGAGACCGCCGCGGCCTACGCGGACCGCCGCCTCGACGCGGAGTTCCGCGACTGGGTCGTGGACCCGATGAGCGCGATGTTCTTCAACTCGCCGCCCGATCTGTCGGTGGTCAACTTCCTGTTCTCGATGCCGGCCGTCAACGCCGAGTGGTTCAACTTCCACGACCGGGTGGACACCCTCACCACGGCGCTCGCCGCCCGGCTGCCGGTGGAGACCCGCGCCGAGGTCACGCAGGTGGAGGAGACTCCGGACGGGGTCCGGGTGCACTGGCGGCGGGAGGGCGAACCCGAGCACACGGAGGAGGCCGCCGCCGCGGTGGTCGCCCTGCCCGGTCCGGTCGCCGCCCGCCTGTGCCCCGGCCTGGCGCCCGCGACGCTGGACTATCTGGCGAACGTGCCCTACGTGCCGGACATCCACGTGTACTTCGGCGTGGACCGCCGACCGGACGAGACGGCCACCTGCGTGCTGTTCCCGCAGCGGGAACACCCCGACCTGGGCGTGGTGACCTTCAACCACAACTTCGCCCCCGGCCGCGCCCCTCAGGGCCATGCCCTGCTGACCAGCTACTACCGCTACCCGTGGGCGATGCGGCACTGGGAGGCGGACGACGAGAAGGTCGTGGAGCTGACCCACGAGGTGCACCGGCAGGCGTGGCCGGAGCTGGCCCGGCACATCGAGGCCCACCAGGACATGGCGTACGTCCAGCGGTGGAAGAACGCGGTCATCCTGCGCAAGCCCGGTGACTACGCGCGGCTGCGCGACTTCAACCGCGGTCTGGACCCCCGCTGCCGCATCCAGCTCGCCGGGGACTACCTGGCCTTCAGCGCCACCAACTCCAGCCTCGTCACGGGCGAACGCGCGGCCGAGCGGGTGCGCGACGTCGTCACCACCGGCGCGGTCTCCGCGGGCCGCGGCTAGCGCCGCGACCGGAGGCTCGCACCGGCTCGCGGCGCCCGGCACGGCGGCGGGTTCCGGCCGCCGCGCCCGCCCGGTCCCCGCCCGGCGGGGCGCCGGCGGGGGGAGCGGGGCCGGCCTCGACGGGTCCCCACACCATCCGCCCCCGACACGAAGGGAAACCCGGATCATGTCCACGCAATCCGCGTCCGCGTCCGCGTCCGCGACCGAGGCGCGGCGCGTCGCGACGGGCGGGGCGCACGCCAAGGCCATCCTGCTCGGCGAGCACGCGGTGGTCTACGGCGCCCCGGCGCTGGCCCTCCCGCTGCCGGCCCTGAACTGCCGCGCCACCATAAGCCGTTCGGAGCGAGCCCGGCCGGGGCCGCTCCGCCTGCGCCGCACCGTTTCCGCCCCCGCCCCCGTCCCCGCCCCACGGGGACTCGACGAGGAGACGGAGGAGGACGCCCCCGAGGAGTTCCGGCTGCTCCTGGACGCCTTCGCGCGGCGGGCCGGCCTCCGCGGAACCCCGTCCCTGGAGGTGCTGCTCGACAGCGGCATCCCGGCGGCCCGCGGTCTGGGCTCCAGCGCGGCGAACGCCCGCGCGCTCGTCCACGCCCTGGACTCCCTCTTCGCGACCGGCCTGGGCGAACGGGACGTCTTCGAGCTGGTGCAGGTGTCCGAACGGTCGGCGCACGGTCTGGCCAGCGGCATCGACGCACTGACCACCGGGAGCACGGGACCGGTGCTGCTGGCGGAGGGCCGCCGCGGCAAGCCGCCGGTGGGCACCGCATTCCAGGTCGTGGTGGCGGACAGCGGCAGCGGCTGCGGCACCAGGAAGGCCGTCACCATGCTGCGGGGCGCCTTCGCACGGGACCCGGGCAGCCGTGCGCGGTTCGTGGACCGTTCGGCCGCACTGACCCGGGCCGCGCTCGGCGACCTGGCGGACGGACGGCTCGCCGCGCTGGGCCGCCGGCTCACCGCCGCCCACGAACTCCTCGCCGGACTCGGCCTGACGACGGAGCGCACCGACACACTGGCCGGCGCCGCGCTCGGCGCGGGAGCACTGGGCGCCAAGATGAGCGGCGGCGGACTCGGCGGCTGCGTCCTCGCCCTGACCGCGACCCCGGAGGAGGCCGAGGCCGTGGCCGGGGCGCTCAGCCGCGGGCACGGCGCACGCACCTGGACCGCGCCGGTGGCGAAGGGGGCCGGCCATGACGGTTTCTGAGCCGGCGGTGGCGGTCGCGCACCCGAACATCGCGCTGGTCAAGTACTGGGGCAAACGCGACGAGGACCTGGCGCTGCCCTTCGCGGACAGCCTGTCGATGACCCTCGATGTGTTCCCCACCACGACGGCCGTCCGGCTCGATCCGGCCGCCGGGGCGGACCACGTCGTCATGGACGGCGCCGCCGCCCGCGGCGAGGTGCTCCACCGGACCGTCCGCTTCCTGGATCTGGTGCGCGAGCGGGCCGGGCGCGGGGAGCGGGCCGTGGTGGACACCCGCAACACCGTGCCCGTGGGGGCCGGACTCGCCTCGTCCGCCAGTGGTTTCGCCGCGCTGGCCCTGGCCGCGGCCCACGCCTACGGCCTGCCCGGCGACTCCCGGGCGCTGTCCCGGCTGGCCCGCCGGGGGTCCGGTTCGGCCGCACGGTCGGTCTTCGGCGGCTTCGTGGTCTGGCACGCCGGCATCCCGGACGCCCCCGACCCCGACCGGGGCTCCTACGCGGAGCCGGTCACGGACGCCCGTCTGGACGCCGCGCTGGTCGCCGTCGTCCTGGAGCCGGGCCCCAAGCCCGTATCCAGCCGGGAGGCCATGCGGCACACCGTCGCCACCTCCGCGCCGTACCGGGACTGGCTGGACGACTGCCGTGCCGCCCTGGTCCGGATGCGCGAGGCACTGCGCAGGGGCGACATGACGACCGTGGGCGAGATCGCCGAGCACAACGCCCTCGGCATGCACGCCGCGATGGAAGCGGCACAGCCCGCCGTCCGCTACCGCACGGCCGCCTCGGACGCGGTGCTCGCCCACGTCCGCGCCCTACGCGAGGAAGGCGTGGGCGCCTGGGCGACGATGGACGCCGGGCCCAACGTCAAGGTGTTGTGCGCCGGCGCCGACGCGGAGCGGATCGCCGACCGGATGCGCGCCGTGACCGGCGCCCCGGTGGTCGTGGCCCGCAGCGGTCCCGGTGCCCGGCTGCGGGCGGAGGACGGGTGATGGCGGGCCGGGCCGTCACCCGCCGGGCACCGGGCAAGCTCCTGGTGGCCGGGGAGTACGCCGTCCTGGAACCGGCGCAGCCGGCCGTGGTGGTGGCGGTGGACCGGTACGTCACCGTCACCGCCCGCCCCGCCGAGGACGCCGGGGTCGTCGTCGACTCCGACCTGCTGGACCACGAGGTGCGGTTGTGCCGCGGCGACGAAGGACTGCGGGCCGTGTCCCCCCGGGACCCCGGCCTCGTCCGCGGTGTGCTGGCGCACCTGGTCTCGGTCGTGGAGACCGTCGAAGGACTGCGGACGGAGCAACGGCTCGGGCTCGCCCCGCTGCGGCTCACGGTGCGCAGCGACCTGCACCACGACGGCGTCAAGATCGGGCTGGGGTCGAGCGCGGCAGTGACCGTCGCGGCCACACGGGCCGTGGCGGACCACTACGGCATGCGGCTGTCCCCGCAGGAGCTCTTCCGGCTCGCCCTGCTGGCCGCCATCCGGGTCGACGCGGGCCCCTCCGGCGCCGATCTCGCGGCCGCGGTCTGGCACGGCTGGGTCGCCTACCGGGCACCCGACCGGCAGATCCTGCGGGACAGCCTGCACCGGCACGGGGTCGCGCGGACGCTGCGCGCCCCCTGGCCGGGCTTCGCCGTCCAGGAGCTGCCGCCACCGCCCGGCCTCGTCCTGCACATCGGCTGGAGCGGCAGCCCGGCGTCCACCTCGGACCTGGTCGCCGGCCTCGCCGCGAAGCGGTGGTGGCACGGCGCCGCCCGGAGCGGCTTCCTCACCGACAGCGAGCACTGCGTGACGGCCGTGGCGGGTGCTCTCCGGCGAGGTGAGCCGGAGGCCCTGCTCGACGCGGTGCGGACCGCCCGCCACCTCCTCGCCCGGCTGGACGCCGAAGCCGCCCTCGGCATCTTCACCCCGTCGCTGCGGCGGCTGTGCGAGGTGGCCGAGTCCTGTGGCGGCGCCGCCAAACCCTCCGGCGCGGGCGGTGGCGACTGCGGCATCGCCCTGCTCCCGTCCCACCGCTCCCCCGATCTCCTGCGGCAGCGCTGGAGCGCGGCCGGCATCACGCCGCTGCCGCTCGACGTGACCACCGGCACCACGCCGGACTCCGGACCGTACGACGCCGGTCCCGGCACCCGGCCGGGCTCCGTCCCCCCTTCTCCGCGAGCTCTGCGAGGACACACCTGATGACCGCACACCGGAAGGACGAGCACGTACAGCTCGCCCACGCCCAGTACGCACCGGGGAACCGCGCGGCACCCCCCGGCGCACCGCAGCCGGCGAGCCAGTTCGACGAGGTGCACTTCGTGCACCACGCCCTCGCCGGCACCGACCGGGAGAAGGTCTCCCTGGAGACCCGGTTCGCCGGACTGCACTGGCCGGTCCCGCTCTACATCAACGCCATGACCGGCGGCAGTGCGAAGACCGGGGAGATCAACCGCGATCTGGCCATCGCCGCCCGGGAGACCGGGCTCCCCATCGCCACCGGCTCCATGAGCCCCTACCTCAAGGACCCCGGCACCGCACCCACCTTCACGCCCGTCCGCCGCGAACACCCCGACGGCTTCGTCCTGGCCAACCTCAACGCCACCGCCACCCCCGAGCAGGCCCGGCGCGCCGTCGGCCTGTTGCGGGCCGACGCCCTGCAGATCCATCTCAACACCGTGCAGGAAACCGTCATGCCGGAAGGCGACCGCTCCTTCGGCCACTGGGCCTCCGGCATCGAGCGGATCGCCGCCGCCGTCGAGGTGCCGGTGATCGTCAAGGAAGTCGGCTTCGGGCTGAGCGGCCGGACGGTCCGGGAACTGGCCTCGCTGGGTGTCCGGATCGCCGATGTGGCCGGCAGCGGAGGCACCGACTTCGCCCGCATCGAGAACGGCCGCCGCTCCCGGCCCGACTACGCCTACCTGGAGGGCTGGGGCCTGAGCACTCCGGCCGCGCTGCTCGACGCCCGCGGCTGCGGCCTGCCCCTGCTCGCCTCCGGTGGCGTACGCCACCCCCTGGACGTGGCCCGTGCCCTCGCTCTGGGGGCCGGGGCCGTCGGCGCCTCCGGCCCCTACCTGACCACGCTGCTCGACGGCGGCGTGGACGCCCTGGTGCGGCACATCACCACCTGGCTGGACCAGCTCACCGCCCTGATGACCCTGCTCGGCGCACACAGCCCGGCGGAACTCGCCGACTGCGACGTCCTGCTGTCCGGCTCACTGCGCGAATTCTGTCTGGACTGCGGCCTGACGACGGCCGCGGCGAAAGGAGTCACGGTATGACCGTCACGGCCGAGCCACGGACCGACCTCACGACAGCGGGCGTTCCCCTGCGCTGGGTGGGACCGCTGCGCGTCTCGGGCAATGTCGCCACCACCGAGACCGAAGTCCCGCTGGCCACCTTCGAATCCCCGCTGTGGCCCTCCGTCGGCCGCGGTGCGAAGATCTCCCGGCTGGTCGACGGAGGCATCCGCACCACCCTGGTCGACGAGCGCATGACCCGTTCCGTCCTGGTCGAGGCGGACGACGCCGCCCACGCCTGCACCGCTGCCCGCGCCGTCCACGACCAGCTGCCGCAGCTGCGGGAGATCACCCGCCGCAGCAGCCGCTACGCCCAGCTGCTGGACCTGCGCCACGAGATCACCGGCCCGCTGCTCTTCCTCCGGTTCGAGTTCGCCACCGGCGACGCGTCCGGCCACAACATGGCAACCCTCGCCGCCGACGCCCTCCTGGCCCATCTGCTGGCCACCGTCCCCGGCATCCGCTACGGCTCCATATCCGCCAACTACTGCACCGACAAGAAGGCCACCGCCGTCAACGGCATCCTGGGCCGGGGCAAGAACGTCGTCGCCGAGATCCTCGTCCCCCGGCGCATCGTGGCCGAGCGCCTGCGCACCACCGCGGCCCGCTTCACCACGCTCAACACCAACAAGAACCTCGTCGGCACGCTCCTGGCCGGCGGCATCCGCTCGGCCAACGCCCACTACGCGAACATGCTCCTCGCCTTCTATCTGGCCACCGGCCAGGACGCGGCGAACATCGTGGAGGGCTCACAGGGCGTCACCTACGTCCAGGACCGCGACGGCGACCTGTACTTCTCCTGCACCCTGCCCAACCTCGTCCTCGGCACCGTGGGCAACGGCAAGGGGATCGGCTTCGTCGAGGCCAACCTCGCCCGTCTGGGCTGCCGCGAGGACCGTCCCGCCGGGGAGAACGCCCGCCGCCTCGCCGTCCTGGCCGCCGCCACCGTGCTGTGCGGCGAGCTCTCCCTCCTCGCTGCGCAGACCAACCCCGGCGAACTGATGGAAGCCCATACCCGTTTCGAGCGCGCCAACGGAGACACGCATGCCCAGTGACCTCGCCATCGGCATCCACGATCTGTCCTTCCGCACCACCGGCCTCGTCCTCAGCCACACCGAGCTCGCCCGCTGCAACGGCACCGATATCGCCAAGTACCACCAGGGCATCGGGCAGCGCGCGATGAGCCTGCCCACCGCCGACGAGGACATCGTCACCATGGCCGCGGCCGCCGCCGCCCCCCTGGTCGAGCGGCACGGCACCGACCGCATCCGCACCGTCGTCCTCGCCACCGAGAGCTCCGTCGACCAGTCCAAGGCAGCGGGGATCTACGTCCACTCCCTGCTCGGGATGGAGCCGCACGTCCGCGTGGTCGAGATGAAGCAGGCCTGCTACAGCGCCACCGCCGCCCTCCAGTTCGCGGCCGGGCTGGTGCACCGGGACCCGCAGGAGCAGGTCCTCGTCATCGCGAGCGACATCTCCCGCTACGACCTCGACAGCCCCGGCGAGGCCACCCAGGGGGCGGCGGCAGCGGCCATGCTGGTCTCGGCCGACCCGGCGCTGCTCGAACTCACCCGCCCCTCGGGCCTGTTCACCAGCGACGTGATGGACTTCTGGCGCCCCAACTACCGCACCACCGCCCTGGTCAACGGCAAGGAGTCGATCGCGGCCTACCTCGAGGCCGTCGAGGGCGCCTGGAAGGACTACCAGCGCCGTGGCGGCCTGCCGCTGGAGGAGTTCCGCGCCTTCTGCTACCACCAGCCCTACACCCGGATGGCCTTCAAGGCCCACCGCCAACTGCTGGAGACCTGCGGAGCGCAGGCGGACGAGGAGACGCTGGACCACGCCCTCGCCGCCACGACCGGCTACAACGAAACGGTGGGCAACAGCTACACCGCCTCGATGTATCTGGCCCTCGCCGCGCTCCTCGACGACGCGGACGATCTGACCGAGCAGACCGTGGGCCTGTTCAGCTACGGCTCGGGCAGCGTCGCCGAGTTCTTCGCCGGCCGGGTCCGCGCCGGCTACAAGGCGCTCCTGCGGGGCGAGGCCCACCGGGAAGCGATCGGCTCACGACGGGCCGTCGACTACGGCACCTACCGGGAACTGCGGGAGCAGACCCTGCCCACCGACGGCAGCTGGTACGAACTCCCGCACGAGACGCGGGGCCCGTACCGACTGGCGGCCCTGCGCGACCACCAGCGCGTCTACGAGGCCGCCTGACCGGCCCCGGCCGCCCTTCTCCCCTCTCCCCTCTCCCCCGGAGGGCCCGGGCTCCCGGGGCCTTCTCCGTACGGGAAGCCGGCCGCGGGGCCGGGGCAGCGCGACAGTGCGTTCCGTCCCGGTCCCGCCCCGTCCCGCCCCGTCCCGCCCCGACACGAAACGAGGGATCATGACCAGTCGTGCAGCCGCGTCCTCCGCCGAGGGCGCCGTCGGAGTACTCGGCACCGGTTCCTGCCTGCCCGGCAACGTCGTCACCAACGAGGAGGTGGGAGCACCGGCCGGGGTCACGGACGAGTGGATCGTCCGGCGGACCGGCATCCGGGAACGCCGCTGGGCCAAGCCCGACGAGGTGACCTCCGGCCTCGCCGCCACGGCCGCCCGCACCGCGCTGGCCGACGCCCGCGTCCGCGCCGAGGACATCTCACTGATCATCGTGGCTACCTCCACCCCGGATTCCCCGCAACCCCCCACCGCCACCGCCGTCGCTCTCGAACTGGGCGTCCCGGCGGGCACGCCCTCCTTCGACATGAACGCGGTCTGCAGCGGTTTCGTCTTCGCCCTGGCCACCGCGGAGCGGATGCTGCACGGCACCGCGGGACATGCCCTCGTCATCGGAGCGGACGTCTACTCCCGCACCCTGAAGCCCACCGACCGCCGCACCGTGGTGCTCTTCGGTGACGGCGCGGGCGCGGTCGTCCTCGGCCCCGCCCGGGGCCGGGGCGTGTTCGCCACCCGGCTGGCGACCTTCCCCGACAAACGGGACCTGATCCGGGTCCCGGCCGGCGGCTCCCGCATCCCCGCCTCACCGGAGTCCCTCGCGGAGGGGCTGCACTACTTCACGATGGACGGCCGGGCCGTACGCGCCTTCGTCGACAGCCGGGTCGGGCCGATGATCCGCGACTTCCTGGACGAACACCGCCTCCGTCCGTCCGGCGGCGGGCCGCGCACCCACCTCGTCCCGCACCAGGCCAACGGCCGCATGATCGGCACACTCGCGGCAGACCTCGGATTCCCGGCCGCGCGTACCCATACGACGGTACGGGAGTACGGGAACACCGGAGCGGCCTCGGTACCCCTCACCCTCGACCACGCCACCGGCGGCCTCGCACCCGGCGACCTCGTACTCCTCGCCGGCTTCGGCGGGGGCATGGCCGCCGGCCTCGCCCTCCTCGAGTGGGAACCCCCCGCCCCGGACCCCGGGCTCGACACACCGCGACCGGTCGGGTGACTGCTCGCGACAGCCGGCCCCGGCCCTGGACGAAGCCTCACCGGCCGCCGTCGGTACGCAGCCGCTGGTCAAGGGCCGGGCCGCCCGCCTGAGCCGGACCGGGTGGTCCGGTGTGTGGCGGTGCGCCCCGCTCAGTGCCGGGCAGCGCGGCCGCGCCGTGAGGGTTGTGTCAGGTCAACGAGGACTCCGGCGCCCAGACCAGGGGTCTCGTCCCAGGTGCGGATCTTGGTCGCGACCTGTGTCAGACGCGGGTCGCCGGGACGCACGGTGAGGTAGAACAGGCCCTCGTACGGGCGGCGGTCGTCGCCACCCCACCGGACGACGCCTCCGGTGTCGGCCATGATGTCCCGGATGATCAGATGCTGCCCCCCGGTGAAGCCGCCCCGCACGCCGGGCGGGTAGGAGTCCGGCCGGATCACCACGGCTGTGCCCGAGGCCTGGTTCGACTCCGGGAGGCCGGCGTCGCGCACCTTCGACGGTGCCACCCACCCCTCGACCGGCCTGGGCTCTTCCCGCAGGCCGAGGGTGTCGATCTCGTAGTGGAAGCGGCGGATCACATGCACGAGGACCGTTTCCACGTCGCCCTGGCGAACCGAGACCTTCAGCCCGGTACCGGGCACGGGACGCGTGACGATGTCTCCGCCCGCGTCGACGGCCTTCTGCATCTCCCACCGGTTGGCGGACGGCCGCCCCGTGAGGAGGCGACGGCGTCGGGCTTCGAGACGGCGCAGTGCCTGCTTCAACTCATCGTTCGTGAAGGGCTGAGGTGCCGCGACGGCCGGTACGGCGAGGAGGCCCGCGGACGTGAGGCCTGCGGCGGCGGTGACACCGGCCGTGGTCGTGAGGAGGTGTCTGCGAGTCGGACCCGTGTGCCTCAAGAGGTCATCCTTTCCTTGTTGCCGCTGCTCCGGCGCTGTCTGCGGTACAGCAGAGCCGCGGTGATCACGGATGCCAGAGCGAGCGTCAGGAGGGCCGCGATGGAGGGGTTGATGTAGCCGGGGATCACGACGGGGTAGCTGCGGCCGTCCGGCAGATGGCACGCGAGCCGCAGGGGGACGAAGTCGGCGGTGATTCCGTCGATGTCCGCCGGACCGCCGGGGTGCGCCCTCGCGCACTCCACGTACCGTTCCTGTCGTCCGAGGACGAGCAGGTGAAGACATCCCCACAGGTAGAGGGCGAGCGACACGGCGACCGCCGCCAGGGATGCGTCCCGGCACAGCGCAGCGGGGGTATAGCGCTTCCTGACCTCTTGTGTGAGCCGTGAGCACAGGTACACGGTCAAGCTCAGCAAGGTCACCGCGTCGAGAAATATGAGGGTGAGGAGCACCGCGGGATTGTGCTCCTGCCATGGCCCGGATGCCGTGATCACCATGTGTCAGGACTCGCGGATGATGCGGTTGTACTTCTCGAAGATCGCATAGAGGGGCATACGCAGTTTCGCGTGGGCCTCGGCCTCGGGTCCGAACCCCTGGTACCGGCGCAGCACTTCGTAGATCTCGGTCTCGGTGTAGTCGAGCGCGGGCCGGCGGATCACGGTCTCCTCATGGTCGCCCTTCTTGCCGCCGGCCCCCCAGATGTGCAGATGCGGGACGGTGCTCAGGTTGAATGCGTTGTTCTGGTTGAGTTTCTGCCACATCGCCCACCGGTCGGATTCCGCGGCCGAGTCAAGGATCTTCCCGTCGAGGATCCCGGACCGGATGGAATGGTTGCGGGAGAGGATGCAGGTGCGTCCGGATATCTTGGCGACACCGGTGCTGCTGTCCACCAGTTTGCTGACGCCGGGAAGGTCTTTGCCCCAGTCGGGGATGGCCCCGGTGTGGTACCAGACGACCCCCGCGTCCTGCACCACGTCCACCTGACTGTAGTGGCAGAACTCCCAGAAGGCCGAGGTCTGGATGAGGGCCTTGCGCATGCGGTACCGGCGGGCCGCCGATGTGATCACATCGTCGTGGGAGATGACCGTTTCCAGACACTGCTTCCTGGTGTACACGTAGCCGTTGCCCGACTCGGATCCCTCGGCCGGCTTGCCGATGGACTCCATGTAGCCGTCGGCTTCGTTCAGCAGGGCCTCCCAGTAGTCCAGACTGAAGCCGATATCGAGCTTCCCGGACGGAGCGGGGAGAAAGTCGCCCTGGCCGGTGTCGCGGCCGGAGGCGATGTTGTTGTCGATCTCGATCTCCCCGTCACCGGAACCGATCGTCTTGGTGACGATCTGGTCGAAGGACCAGTTCTCCGGCATCGCGTAGCCCAGGTTGCCGGAGAAACCCGACGACATGTCGGACACGAAGCTCGTGTCCGCGTGTCCGGCAGCGGAGACGCGGGAGCACGCGTTGCGCGGCCCGTAGATACCGATCTTGTACGGGCTCCCCATCCGGGTCATCCGCTCCCTGATGCTCTTGAAGTACGGCAGGATGTGCGAGGTGACCTCGTGATCGACGGCGTCGTAGTCAACCGCGAAGTAGATCCGGGTCCCGGACCGGAACCCGTGCTCCTCGGCCTTGTACGCGGCGTTCATGCAGTCGGTGACACCCTGCTCGACGCTGTAGTAGTCGACCGACCGCGCCCACGTCTGGTAGATCGGGAAGCAGCGCAGCCCGTACTCCTTGATCGTTTCCAGCTCGCCCGGCTGGATCTCCTTCTCCGGAAGGGATGTGGTCGACGGGTTGTAGAGGTAGCGGCCGATGTACTTGTAACCGGCGTCCTTCAACGCCTGCGCACGAGCCGGCGTGACCTTCGTGACCCCGTCGCAGGCCTCTCCCCTACGGGACTGGTCCCCATAGGAGACCAGCAGGGAGGCCCAGGTCTGGAAGTCGCCCTTGCCGGTCACCGGCAGCTTGACGAAGGACTGGAACTCCCGGACGGCGTCTTCCAGAACACCCTGGAAAGAGCCCGTCATGGCGACCGGTCGCTTGTTGAGCTCCATGGCCGCTGAGAAGAGTTGCACCCACACGCCCGAGTCGCCGGTGGACAGCGTGTGGTTCTTCAGTCCCGCCCGGGTGCCGGGTCCGAAGAATCCGTTGGCGACTCCGTCGGCCATCCCCAGTTCGTACTGGACGGCGAGCAGCAGCGACGTGGCCACGTCGCGGGAATGGTGACCGTCGCACGGAATGACGTAGAAGTCCTTGCGAAGCAGGTACTGGCCGTTCAGCCACTGCTGGATGAGACGGATTCCGTCCGAACCGTTGTTGACGGTGACGTAGGCGTCCATGTTGAACAGCCCTTTGGCCACCTTCGGCCACAGCGCATCATCGGGGTAGGGAACGTATGCGCCCATGTTCTGCTTCAGCTTCACCACGGCGGCCTTGACGCGGGAGTTGTACTTTCCGTCGATCTCGCCGCCGTCATAGCCCTTGCAATACAAGGCGGACTGGATGATCCGGCAGAAGTTCGCCGAGGGGATGGTGGTCTCGTCCAGCTTGCCGTACTTCTCCCGAAGCGCTCCCAGGGTGGCCGGTCCGAAGTTGTTCGAGAGGTTCGTGATACCCATCTCGTACTGCAACGCCCTGGTGAGGGCATACATGACGGTCCAACTGGTCCGCCCGTTCTCCTCCAGCTTGGATATGCCGAGTGTGGCGCCGTCGCCGTACGTGGTGTTGATGAATCTCTGGGCGCGACGAACCATCTCGTCAGCCATGGTGCTCCTTCCACGGGAGGTGCGGCATCAGCGGCCGCCGGCACGTCCTGGCGCGCCGTCGGCGCGCAGGCGGGGGAGTCTCACAGGGGCAGCGGGCGGCCGGCGGGTGGCCTCACGCGCACCTCGGGGGGTTCGCGCAAGGCCCGGCGGGCCGGGTTCCGGACGGAAGCGTTCCCGGCCTATTCCTCCCGGCCGCGCCGCACAAGCTTCTTGCGGGCGGTGACGAGGGACGCAGCCGCCGCGAGAGCGGAGCTCCGGTTCCCGGCGTTCTCCGTCAGTTGCAGGGGAACACGTAGTCGGACTTGTAGTTGATGTAGAAGGTGCTGCCGGAGGTCCTGGCCATCTTGGCCGTCACCGGAGCGCAGACGAAGCTGGAGACGCGGACCGGCCCCGCGTACTGGCTGAAGTTGCCGGCGTCGGTGTCGCAGCCGCCGCCGCCCATCTTGCAGACCTTGAGGTACATGTACTCGGTGTTGCCGACGTTGTTGTCGAGGATGACGCAGCCCTTCCCGCCGTTCCCGTAGGAGAACAGGGTCGCCAGCCGCTCACTCGGGTCGGTCCCCTTCGGCAGGGGGATGCCCCGCTGCAACTCGTAGCCGGACCCGCACACGTTCGCCGCCGCGGCAACGCTCCCGGGGTCGGCCTGCGCAAGGGCGCGGGTCGCGGCGTCGGCATTCGCAGCTATCCGGACGGCGGGCTCCTCCACGGCCACGGCCTGAGGAGCGGTCACCCCCACCGTGGCCAGTACCGAAGCGACAAGAGCCGCGCACTTCACACCTATGGATTTGGGCATGACAAACAACCTCTCCGACGGGTGCATGACGACTGCGCGAGGGGCGGCAGCCCTGCCCGGACGTGCCCCGGCCCTCACGGAACCCGGCCAGCGTAGGCCGGTCTAGACCTTCCCCGCCGACCGGCGCGAGCGGGGGGCCTGATCCATCCGCGGACCGGAATGAGGAGGAAGCCGCCGGATCCGCGCGCGGATCACGCGGACGGCAGGAGAGAAGGGCGGAACGGAATGCTCCCACCTGTCCGAGAATGGCCTGATCATGTCGCTCGCCACCGGCCCGTCCCGGAGGCGGGTGTCCTGTCTCAGGTAGGTCCGGGCATGGCGGGTTCCTGGTCTGCAGTGCCCGGACTTGGCTGAGACGCTGGGCGTCGGTGCGTCTCTCTCAAGTCCGGGCAGCCGTTTCTCTGGATTGCCCCAGTGCGTCTGCTGATGGCCGGAGGGGCGGCCGTAGACTCGCGCGCCATGGAAGAGATCTTCAGGCTTGGTGAGATCCGCTGTCCGTCGGGGACCCTGGTCGTCGTGGACGGCGGCTATTTGGGGTTGTGGAACGGTGAGCGGTCGCCGGCGGAGATTGATCCTGCTCTGCTTGGCGTTGACGACCCGGCGATGGCTGCCGAAGTGATCAACTCGGTCGACTTCGCTGGGGTTGGCCCGGACGCTTCGGTAGCGGTGCGCAGCTTCGACCGACAGCCGGGTGCATTGCTCCATGACATCCCGGCCTCCCGGGCGGCGGAGTTTGGGAGGATGTTCGAAGAGCACTGCCGGGCCGCTGGCCTGGACGCTCGCTTGGAGGCGTTGCCGGTCCGTGAACCGCATGCACAACGTGTGCGCCGGACTGCCGCTGAAGGCGGCGGCAGTTTCCTGATGTTCGGGGTGCCTGTCGTCGCAGTGGGCGGGGTGCCCCGCGACCGGCATCTGCCGGTGCTGGCTTCGCGGGTTGACTTCGGCGACGGTGTCGGGCCGCGCTGGTCAGAGATATCGGTTCGGATGAGCGACGTCCCAGCGGAGTCATCCGTGCTGCTCGGTGACATCGGCGTCGACTGGGCCCGGGTGCTCTTCGGCGATACCGATGCCCTGAATGCCTGGCAGCACGACGAGCCTGTGGACGGCTTGGCCGACGTCGCGTTCTGGGGTGCTGCCGCAGAGGAAGCCGCCGCGACGTTCGCAGCACCGGAACTCGGCGAACCCGGCGAGGACGGTGTCCGCGGGTGGACTGGGCTGGCCGTGGCGGAGGCGATGGAGAAGGCTCGCGCTGTGCAGAGCTGGAAGGAGGAGACCGGGCGCCGCATGATGGTGGACTTCCGGCCCCATTCCCATCACTGGCAGGTCATGCGACAGATTCGCGCCTCTGAAGTCGAGGCCGGAACTGTGGACATCGGCGACGCCCGACTGCTCTGCGCGATGACGAGCTGGGGCGACGGCTACTTCCCCGTGTCGGCCGACCTGGATGCGTCAGGCGCTGTGGTCGCGGTGCGGGTGAGCTTCTCCGACGCGACTACGTAGCCGTTCTGCCTCCGTGGAGGCCGAGCGAGACGAGGGCGGCTGTCCTGTCGCAGTTAATACGTCCGGGCATAGGGCTCCGGACCTGGAATGCTCGGAAAATTTTGAGACGCCTAGTTGTGAGGTCGTCGCAACCTGCGCCGGGTATCTCCTCGTTCAGCATATGCGGTGAGAGATCTTTCGATCCGGTCGGCGGTATCCCGCAGGGCATGGATGAACCACATGGATCCGTCGAACCGGGGGATCAGCTCGACCTGGAGTCGGTTGTTGAACTCGTCGATGAACTGCCCGAAGCCGTGTCCCCGTGCGAGGGCGAGTGAGCGCCAGTGAGGTGAGGCGTAGAGAGCGGTGGTCGTGACGGTTTCCGGGTAGCGGGCGATGAGACGGCGGTGGTCACGGTTGCTGCCGTGCTGGAGCCGGGGGAGGGCTTGGACACGTCGCGCTGTGTCCTCGTGGCGGAAGCTGCGGCTGGAGAGGTCGTGCCAGAGCTTGGCTCCGCGCTCGTAGCAGGTGGTGAGGACGACGGGGCCGTACTTATGGAGAAGGCGGTGGTGACGTCGTTGGGCGTGCAGAACGTCGGGGAGACCGGTGAGGCCGGCTTGGATTTGGTAATGCCCCGCTGGTTCTCCGATCCAGAGCCTGTGGCGGAGGCAGACCTGGTGGTGGAAGCGCGAGCGCCAGGCGGTGACCTGATGAATGCGGTTGTAGGTTCCGGTGCGACGGGCGACGCAGAGATGGCAGGGGACGCCCTGAAGAAAGTCCGGGCGGGAGGGGTGGAAAATCTTCGGCTGTTGACCGAGATAGGGGATCGCCTGCAGGAGGCTCTCCCGGGACTGTCCGCTGGCCATGCTGAGTCGGTCGATGTAGTCCTGCCGGGACTCCAGCCAGCTGCTCTGCGCGAGTGCTCGTCCGGGAATGACTCCGTTCGCCTCGCCCAGGCGGCGGAGGTAGGACTTCTCGGTCTCCTGTGGGAACGGGGTGACGGGGCGAGGGAGGGGCCTGGTCAGCCAGTAGTTGGTTGGTTCGCTCATCCGGCCCTCTGGCGGGAGGCGTTCTCGCTGTTGTGATCGATCCGGGTCTTCTTCAGCAGGCTCTGGGTGATGCGTTCGCTCTGGGGAGGCGCAAGGTGTCCTCCAGAGTGGCGATCAGTGATCGCCACTCCGCGTTGCGGGGGAAGGCGCCGGTGCGGACCAGGGTGCAGCGTCCGCCCATCTGGCGGCCGCGGATGCCGGTGAAAACGCCGGACTGTTCGACGTCGATGCCCGCATAGACGAAGGTCGCCGGCAGGTGCTCGGTGAAGTACTTCAGGTGATCGGAGAGGTCCTCGCCGGCGGTGGTTGCGTGGTTCAGGAGATGGATCTCATCGACGAGCACGAGGTCCGTGCGGGCCTCGATCATCACCTGGCAGACGACATTGGTGATGTCGATCGTGTTGTGACGGGCCGAGACGGAGGGCAAGCCGAGGAAGCGGGCGAACTCGATGGCGAGTTTCCGTGGTGACCCTTTGGGCGGGGCGGTCAGATAGACGACCGGAATTCCGTCGCTGCCGGGATGGCGTTGACGGACGCGTAGTTCGTGGAGACGGCCGAGCTGCTTGAGCGCGGTGGTCTTGCCCGTAGTCTGCTGACCGGAGACGATCAGGCCGCGCCGGGCTCCGGTTTCACGCTGGTTGAGCAGGGTCAGCAGGCGCCCTTGATGGGCGATCTCCCGGACGGCCGAGGTGCGTACGACTTGAAGCTCGGAGTGGTAGAGGATGCGGGCATCGTCATAGGACTCCTGATCGGCGGGGCTCAGCGAACGCCACCGGTCTTCGGGCAGCAGATCGAAGCTGGTTTGGTCTGCTTCGACGAACTGCCGCCAGCCGGTGAGCTGCGTGGTGGGATCACGCCGCGACTCCAGCAGCCCGGCGGCGCCACCAGTGTCCGGGTCCGGCATGTTCACCACCACTTCTCGGCCTCCTTGCGGGCATCGAAGATTCCGAGCGGGACGACGTCGGCGAGGGCGCCCTCGCCTTCCTCCGGTTCCTCTGCGTCGGGAGGTGGTGGCTCAGCAGGCGTTGCAGGAGCCGGCCGGGGCCAGGAGGGAGCGCTGGTGGTCCGGGTCCGGGCGGCGACCTTGCGGTCCTTGCGGCTGCGGCCAGAGGGCCTGCCCGCCGTGTCCCGGGGGCCGTCGGCGGCGCGGTCCAGGAGAGCGACCGCGGCCTGCGCGATCTCTTCCTCGGTGACCGGATCGGCACCCCGCTCGGCAAGGACCCGGCGGGCTTGGTCCCAGGCCAGTTCACCCATCGGCATCGGAGCGGTGCGCAGATGCCGCCAGATCGCGGTGATCCAGCCGCCCTCACGGTGATTGCGTACCCAGATGCGAGAGATGTCGTAAGGGTCGTAGTGGACCTCCCACCCCTTCCCGCCCGGGCCGACGCCGGATGGCTGGCGGCGGAACGGCGTCAACTCCGTACTGTCGTAGGTGCGGTGACCCAGCCGGATCCCGTAGGAGTTGATCGTCCGACGGCAGCGGGGCAGCAACTCGATGTACTCGTCCGGGCTGAGCGCGACCGGAACGTGTCCGGCCGCCGCAACGAGCGCGGCGTACTTCTCGTTCGGACTCAGCGCCTTGCCGGGCATCAGCGGGTCGCGCAGGCCGTCGTGCGGGCGGTTCTGCCAGATCACGATCCACTCCTGGAGCAGTTCCTGGAGCTGATGCATCGACCAGACCGCCTGCGCTGCCGGATCGGTGCCGCGGTGCTCGGTGCTGCGGCCCTTGTGACCAGGGAGGTGCGAGACGAACATCGTGGCCACCGAGCCCAGCGTCGTCTCGATGTGCGGCTTGTCCGTCGGAGTATCGGGATGCGCGGGCTGGAAAGAGATGCCCAGCGACTGGCAGGCCGAGCGGAACGTGTCGGAGATGTGAGCCTTGCCCCGGTCACAGACGATCGTCTCCGGCGTGATCACTGGGATCGCCGCCGCTTGGGCCAGCCGCTCGTCCAGCGCCGTGAGCGAGACGTGCGGCAGCACCGAGCGAGACATCCGCAGCGCGTCGGGCCAGCCCGGACGCATCGGCTCCGGCGTCATCGCCCGCGCCAGCAGCAGCGCGGCATCCACCGCCTTCGTCGAGGGCCGCAGCACCGCCGCGGCCAGCGTGCGGGTCGCGATATCGACGATGCCGGTCAGCTCCACGGTGTCCACCGTGCCGTCGTCGTGAACGACCAGCACATCCAGCGGAGTCGAGTCGATCTCCATCACCTCCCCTGGCCGGACCGCGGTCAGCTGGCCGAACATGCCATCGGGCTGCTTGGCCAGCGAACGGCGGGTGCGGGCCGAACCCAGCGTGTGCCGGCCAGAGGAGACCGCCTTGAGCAGCCGGTAGAACGTCGCCCGCGACGGCAACGGCACCACCCCGGCCCCGTGCTCGTCCTCCAGGAGACGTTCCATCCGACGCCGCAGCACCTGTGCAGAGACCGTGGACCTGGCTGTCTGCTCTTCCACGACCTTCCGCAGAGCCGCCACCACCCGCCGGTCGGCGCGGCCCGTGCCGTCCGGGGCCGAACGCAGTCGCGGATCGACCAGACCGAGCACACCCTCCCGTTCGAACCGGGCCCGCATGTCCTGCAGCACGGTCAACGACACTGCCGTCCCCGCCGCATCCAGTTCAGCGACCTTCGTCAATTCTCGCTGTCGCAAGGAGCGGACGGCTGGGTCGTACTCGCCTCTCACTGGCCCGTGCGGGTCATTGAATGGGCGGCCGGTCAGCATCTCCACCAGGTGCCGCTGCCACCACCCGGCCCGCTCAACCGCCTTGGCGGGAAGTCCTTCCAGCACCCCGGCCGCCGGCAGCACCGTGCGCACCGAAGCCGGCGTGACCACCTCGAAGTCCTCGCCGGCCAGCAGATGGGCGAGCATCACCACGCTAGCCGACTGTGCTTCGTCGACCAGCCGGACCGCGGTCCCCTCCAGCGCGGCCACTGTCTGCAGGCGGCCGTCGAAGCGGACCAGGTCACCCGCTCGCAACAGCCGCGGACGCAGCGGCATCCTGACCCCCTTCCCGCACCACGCCGAGCCGGACTTCCGTGTCCGCGGCCAACAGTCCGGCCCCCAGGTCCGCAGCCAGGACCTGCCGCCAGAGCAGGTGGAACAGCACTGGAAGCACCGCGACCGGATCGCCCACGTGGCGAACCCCGTCCAGCAGCCCGCCTCCCCCGGCGAAAACTGCCATCAGCCGGGCAGCGACCCCGGCGCGGTGCCCCCGGGGATGCCGATACCCCGCCAGCCACCGGACGTTCGCCATCAGCACCGCATCCGGCACCCCCACCCGGGCGAAATCCCAGCCCACCAGCGAACACGCCGCCGCGGTCGCGGCAAACTTCACCGCATCGGGCGGCTTGATCCGTTCATCGGGGCGGACGTCGACCACCAGAGCAGTGCCGTCCGCGCGGCGTACGAAGAAGTCCGGCGTGTGCCGGACCTGCTTTCCCCCCGGTCCCGTCCACGACAGCCGGAACGGCTGCGAGGCCATGCCCGTCACCAACGGATCGAAGTCGAGCAGCATCAGCCGGTCCCGCTCCAGCCACGACTCGTAGCCCACATGCCCGCCGCAGGTCACCGACCAGTACCAGCCGCACCGGTTGCCCTGCCCCCGGAAAGTCGGGAACCGGCGCTCGGGCCGTACCGATTCGAACGGCACCGGCCACAGCCGCCCCAGCGAACCCCGCTCACGGACCCCGGCAGCGCTGACGTACTCCAGCTCGACGTCTTCCACCGACAACACGCTCGTATCCATCCGGGCCTCCGGTACGACGCCGACCAGTCGCGAAGACCGTACGGAAGGCGGCGATGACGTACCCGGAGAAGACCGAGACACCCCACCAATCGCCCGGAGATGACTGAGACGTCAGCTCAGTTGCCCGGAGACGACCGAGACTGCCCGGACATCACAGAGACAGGACACCGCCCCCACCGCCGCGCGGGCGCGTGCATGCCAGTTGCAAGCAGGTCGCTTGCAATAGTTAGCATTCGGGTGCACGATGGGGCCATGGCTTCACTCAAGGTCGGCAATCTCGGGGAGTTCCTGCGGGAGCAGCGGCGCAGTGCGCGGTTGTCACTGCGGCAGCTCTCCGAAGCCGCCGGGGTGTCGAACCCGTACCTCAGCCAGATCGAGCGCGGGCTGCGCAAGCCGAGCGCGGAGATCCTGCAGCAGCTCGCCAAGGCGCTGCGGATCTCCGCGGAGACGCTGTACGTCCAGGCCGGAATCCTCGACGAGCGGGACCGGGACGAGGTCGAGGTCAAGAGCGCCATCATGACCGACCCGTCGATCAACGAGCGCCAGAAGCAGGTGCTCATCCAGATCTACGAGTCCTTCCGCAGGGAGAACGGGCACCCCGCGGAGGCCGACGCCGACGCCCCCGACGGCACCCCCGCCGCGCCGCCGTCCGGTCCGCCGTCCGGTTCCGGCTCGCGGGCCGGTGCCGACGACGACGGCGACAGCGGCGAAGCCAAGCAATCAAGCTGACCGACCGATCCGGGAGGATCCCGCCATGGCCACCACCGACGAACTCCGCAAGACGATCCAGGAATCCACCCCCTTCTACGCCGCCGTCGGCACCGCGGACCTCGCCGCCGAGAAGCTCCGGGAGTTCCCGGCGCTCATCGAGAAGCTGCGCGCCGAGGCCCCGGAGCGGTTCGCCGCCGTCCGGACCACCGACCCCAAGGTGGTCCAGGAGAAGGTGAGCCGGCAGGCCAAGGAGGCCCAGGCCACCGTGCAGACCAAGGTGACCGAGGTGCTCGGCACGCTCGACAGCGACATCAGGAAGCTGCGCGAGAACGCTCAGCACCTGGCGCTCCAGGGCGTCGGCCGGGCCGCCGAGTACGCGGTCAAGGCCCGCGAGACGTACGACGAGCTGGCCGACCGCGGCCGCGGCGCCGTGCAGACCTGGCGCGGTGAGGCGGCCGAGCAGATGACCGACATCGCCATCGCCGTCGAGCCCGAGCCGGAGCCCGCCGCGAAGCCGGCCCCGGAGGAGAAGGCCGCCGCCGAGGCGAAGCCCGCCCCGGCCGCCAAGCCGGTCACCGAGGCCAAGCCCGCCGCCGAGGCCAAGCCGGCCGCGGCGAAGAAGCCGGCCGCCGCCCGCAAGGCCCCGGCCAAGAAGACGGCGCCGAAGTCCGCCGAGTGACATCCGGGCACACCGGGTGACGCGACGGCGCCGGACGGCAGCCGGGAGAACGGTCCGGGCACAAGCGACGTGCCCGGACCGTTCTCCCTATACGGTCTGTACGGTGGCCGTCATGCCACCGGCCGCCGGGACCGGCCGCCGGAACGGCGGCACCGACGGACGATACGACGTGACCGACGCGCGCGATAGGACTGGGTGGTGGACGGCGTGCTGGTGCAGGGCTTTCACAACATTCTGAGCTTCCTCTATCTGGCGATTCTGCTCTTCACGGTGTTCGCCTTCATCGACGCCGTGATCCGGCGCGAGGACGCCTTCCGCGCCGCCGACAAGCAGACCAAGCCGTTCTGGCTGATCATCCTGGGCATCGCGGTGGTGGTGAACGTGCTGCCGCTGGGGCTGTTCTTCCTCACCATCATCGGGCTGATCGCCGCGATCGTGTACGTCGTGGACGTACGGCCCGCGGTGCGGGCGCTCTCGGGCGGCGGTGGCGGCGGCCGCGGCCGGCGCGGCAGCAGCTCCGACGGCCCGTACGGCCCGTACAACGGCGGCCGCTGAGCCGTCCCGGCCTGCGCGCACCGATCGCCCGCCCACCGGGCGCCGGGGCGCCCCCGACCTCCGCCGGACCTTCCCGAGCCACCCCCCGCCGAGCCACCCGCCGCCGACCGGCCGCGCCGCTCCAGGCCCCGTCATCGCCTCAGGGCGGACGGGGCCCGCTGCGTGGAGCGGCCGCGCGGAAGGAGACCACGGGGCCGCGGCGGAGTATCCGGACCGGGCCTCCCGGGCGGGCGCCAGCCGGGCTACCGGCCGCCGGGTCCCCGGCCCCTGCCCCGGTCCGGGCCCTGGTCGCGGCTCCGGCCCCGGTCGCGGTCCAGCAGGAGCACCGCCACGTCGTCCGTCAGCTCGCCGCCGTTGAGCTCCCGCACCTCGGCCATCGCCGCGTCCAGCAGTTCCTCACCGCCCAGCCCCTTGTCCCGCAGGCCGCCGATCACCTCGACGATGCCCTCCTGGCCGAGCCGCTGCCGGCCCTGCCCGACCCGGCCCTCGATCAGCCCGTCGGTGTACATCATCAGGCTCCAGGTGCCGCCGAGCTCCACCTGCCGGCGCGGCCAGCGGGCGCGCGGCAGGACACCCAGCGCGGGCCCGCCGTCGTCGTAGTGCAGCAGCTTCACCCGCCGCCCCTCGCGCACGACCAGCGGCGCCGGGTGCCCGGCGAGGCAGAGCCCTGCGCGGCGGCCGTCGGGGGCGATGTCGAGGGTGCAGAGGGTCGCGAAGATCTCGTCGCTGGCGCGCTCGTTCTCCAGCACCTTCTGCAGCGTGCCCAGGAGTTCGTCGCCGCAGAGCCCGGCCAGGGTCAGGGACCGCCAGGCGATCCGCAGCAGCACACCGAGCGCCGCCTCGTCCGGGCCGTGCCCGCACACATCGCCGATCATCGCGTGGACGGTGCCGTCGGGGGTGCGGACGGTGTCGTAGAAGTCGCCGCCGAGCAGGGCGCGGCTGCGGCCGGGCCGGTAGCGGGCGGCGAAGCGCAGCTCGGAGCCCTCCAGCAGGGGCTTGGGCAGCAGCCCGCGCTCCAGCCGCCGGTTCTCCTGGCCGCGCAGCCGCGACTCGGTGAGCTGGCGCTGCGCGGCGTCGGCGCGCTTGCGCTCGACGGCGTAGCGGATGGCCCGGCCGAGGGCGCGGCCGTCCAGCTCGTCGCGGAAGAGGTAGTCCTGCGCGCCGACGCGTACGGCCTCGGCGCCCCGCTCCGCGTCCGCCTCGGCGGTGAGGACGAGGACGGCGTGGCCGGGCGCGAGCCGCAGCACCTGGCGCAGGGTGTCCAGCTCCTCGCCGGCCTGCCGGATGTCCAGGGCGAGGTCGAGCAGGATGCAGTCGACGTCGTCGGTGAGCAGCCGCTCGGCCTCGGTGAGGTTGCGGGCGGTCCGGAGGCGGACCCGGCGGCCCCCGGTGTCGAGCTTGTCCGGAACGGAGAAGGCCACCGACGGATCGTCCTCGATCACCAGCAGGGTGAGCGGCGGGGCCTGCGCCGGACCGGAGGCCGGCGGCGCCGAAGCGGACGCGGACGCGGATACGGCCGGGGGGCCCTCCGCGGAGCGCGGTGAGGGGGCAGCCGGAGCACCTCCCGCGGCCAGGGTTTCCCCCTGCCGAGGCGCGGGTACGGGCATCGCTCTGTTCCTTCCCTCCCCCCGAGGGCAAGACGGCCACCGGATCGGCACGCCGCCAGGCCCGGCCCGCCGGACGGGTCGGCGGTCACACTGTGCCGGGCGCTGAGAGGCGACCATAGCGGCACGCCCTGCCGGAGCGGAATGCCGGGCAACCACTCTGTGATGTCATATGCCAAGCAGAGATGGCCATTTGCCCCTCTCTGGGCGAAAGCGCCGATGATGAACATCACGCGCTGCGGTTGCCCGCCCGGAGCCCGGCGGCCGTACGGCGTCCCGGCCGGCCGTCCGCGGAACGGCACCCGGTGCCGTCGGCCGACCGCTCCGGGTCACGACCGGCGCCGGTGGGGGACGTGCCGGGGCGCCGGGCGGCCCGGCACACCGCGGCGCCCGGCGCGGGCCCGGCCGGCGCCCGCGGGCCTAGTCCCCGGTCCGCTCGCCGGCCCTCCCCCCGGTCTGCTCGCCGGCCCGCTCGTCCGGCCGTACGACGCCCAGGATCCGCATCGAGCCCGCCCCCGTGACGGTGATCTGCCGGCCCGGACGCGGCGCGTGCACGATGTCGCCGTCCCCGATGTACATCCCGACATGGCTGGCGTCCGAGTGGTAGATGATCAGGTCGCCCGGCCGCATGTCCCGGACGGCGATCCTGGGGAGCCGCTTCCACTGCTCCTGCGAGGTCCGCGGGATGGGCCGGCCGGCCGCCGCCCACGCCTGCGAGGTCAGTCCGGAGCAGTCGTAGGTGTCCGGGCCCTCGGCGCCCCACTCGTAGTCCTTGCCGAGCTGCCCGGTGGCGTACGCGATCGCCTTCTTCCCCTCCGCGGAGGCCCGGGCGTCGATCTCCTCCAGCACGCCGGAGTCCAGCCACGCGGCCTGGGCCTTCCGCGCGGCCTCGGCCTCCAGCTCGCGCAGCTTCTCCAGCTCCTCCGCCTGGAGCCGGGACTCCAGCTCCTCGGCCGCCTCGATCCTCGTCTCGACGGCTTTCTTGGCGACGGCCTTCTTCTTCTGCTGCGCGCGGAGCCGGCGGTACTCCCGGTCCGCGGTGTCGGCGTACTCGTCCAGCCGTTCCCGGGTGTTCTCCAGGCTCTTCAGGAGGCCCTGCTGCGCCTGCCGGCCCTTGCGGGCGGTGTCGGCGTCGTGCAGGAAGTCCCCTGAGCCGCCCTCCAGGAGCAGTTTCAGGGTGTCGGGCATGCCGGCGCCCCGGTAGTGGGAGCGGACCATCGCGCCGGCCTGGGAGCGCAGCAGCTCCATGCGCTTCTCCGCGGCGGCGCTCTTCTTCTCGATCCGGGCCAGCTTGCGCGACTGCTCGCCCGTCTTCTCCCGCGCGGCGTTGTAGGCTTCCGTCGCGGCCTCCGCCTTGCGGTAGAGGGTCTCGATCTCCTTGCGGATCTCTTCCAGACGCGAGGCCGGTACCGGATCGGGGTCGTTCGGAGCGGCCAGCGCGGCGCCCGGCGTCAGCAGGCCCCCCACCGCGCACACCAGTGCCGTCGCCGTCACGATCGCCCGCTGCCGCCCCACCGGCCACCTCCGCCTCGTCCACACCGTCAACCGTCTTGCTGACGCGATGTCTCTCAATCGCGGATGGTCGCACGACTGAGCGGAATACGACAGAGGGGGGCGAGTTCGCGCCATTGCGCAAGAGCCGCCGCTGTGCCGGGGAGGCATCACGCCGACGCAATTCTCACCCCATCCGTCACACCCGTCACTCGGCGTGGCGTACGCCTGAGCGGGTTGCCGCACTGATAGGCGAGGTTCACCCGGTGTTCACCCTCTCCCGTCGATCGATTCACCTGATCTGCCTAATTTCAGCCTTACCGGTCGGCGGGCAGCCGGCGGGTGAACGCAGATCCAGCAGAACCACCGACCTTGCTTCGCCGTCGCCGGCGGGCCCCAGGAAGGAACACACAAAGGTGAAGCTTCAGCGTAGGAACGTCCGCGGTCTGCGGGCCCTCACCGTCGGCGCGGCCGCTGTTTCGACGGCACTCCTTCTCACCGCATGCGGTTCGGACGACAACACCCAGCAGGGCGGCGAGGACGCCACCAAGGCCGCCGGGAACATCAAGTGCGGCGGCGAGGGCAAGCTGCTCGCCTCCGGCTCCTCGGCGCAGAAGAACGCCATGGACCTCTGGATCAAGAACTACATGGCCGCCTGCCCCGATGTGCAGATCAACTACAACCCGATCGGCTCGGGCGGCGGCATCACCCAGTTCAACCAGGGCACCACCGCCTTCGCCGGCTCCGACTCCGCCCTCAAGGAGGACGAGGTCGAGGCGTCGAAGAAGATCTGCAAGGGCGGTCAGGGCATCAACCTGCCGATGGTCGGCGGACCCGTCGCCATCAGCTACAACCTCTCCGGCGTGGACGACCTCGTCCTGGACGCCCCCACCATCGCCAAGATCTTCGACTCGAAGATCAAGAAGTGGGACGACGCCGCGATCAAGAAGCTCAACCCGGACGCCGAGCTGCCGTCCACCGACATCCAGGCCTTCCACCGCTCCGACGAGTCCGGCACCACCCAGAACCTGGGCAAGTACCTGGCCGAGGCGGCCCCGGACGACTGGAAGTACGAGGCCGAGAAGTCCTGGCCCGCCAAGGGCGGCCAGTCCGCCAGCGGCTCCTCCGGTGTCGCCGCGCAGGTCAAGCAGGTCGAGGGTGCCATCGGCTACTTCGAGCTCTCCTACGCCACCAGCAACAACCTCAGCTCGGTGAAGATCGACACCGGTGCCGCCGAGCCCGTCGAGGCCACGTCGGACAACGCCTCCAAGGCCATCGCCGCCGCGAAGGTCGTCGGCAAGGGCGACGACCTCGCCCTGGAGCTCGACTACGCGACCAAGGCCGAGAGCGCCTACCCGATCATCCTCGTCACCTACGAGATCGCCTGCGACAAGGGCAACAAGGCCGACTCCCTGGAGGCCATGAAGTCCTTCCTGACCTACACCGCCAGCGAGGACGGCCAGAAGATCCTCTCCGAGGAGGGCTACGCCCCGATCCCGGCCGAGATCGCCGCCAAGGTCCGCGAGATCGTCCCGACCCTTTCCTGACCCGAGCCGGCAGGCCCCGCGGAACCCCGCGGGGCCTGCCGGACGAACCCATCCGGTGCACCGCCGCCAGGGGAATCTCCCCACCCAGACCGGAGCCATCATGACTACCGCATCCAGCGCGTCGACACCGCCGCCGGCGCGCCTCACACCAGAACCGGCCGCGAAGGGGAAGGCCACCCGCCCCGGGGACAAGATCTTCATCGGGCTGTCCCGGGGCTCCGGCATCTTCCTGCTGGTCGTCATGGCCGCCATCGCGGCCTTCCTCACCTACCGCGCGTACATCGCGATCTCCGAGAACGAGGCCAACTTCCTCACGGCCTTCGAGTGGGACCCGCAGGGCGACCCCCCGCGGTTCGGCATCGCGATCCTCGCCTACGGCACCGTCGTCTCCTCGATCATCGCCATGGTCATCGCGGTGCCGATATCCGTGAGCATCGCGCTCTTCGTCTCCCACTACGCGCCGCGCCGGCTGGCCGGCCCGCTGGGATACCTCATCGACCTGCTCGCCGCCGTCCCCAGCATCGTCTACGGCCTGTGGGGCGCGCTGGTGCTCGTGCCGTACCTCGGCGGCATGAACATGTGGCTCGACCAGTACCTCGGCTGGACCTACATCTTCGACAAGTCCGGCAGCGGCCCCGCGCGGAACCTCTTCACCGTCGGCATCCTGCTCGCCGTGATGATCCTCCCGGTGATCACCAACGTCACCCGTGAGGTCTTCCTCCAGGTGCCGAAGATGCACGAGGAGGCCGCGCTCGCTCTCGGCGCCACGCGCTGGGAGGTCATCCGCATGTCGGTGCTGCCCTTCGGCCGCTCCGGCATCATCAGCGCCTCCATGCTGGGCCTCGGCCGCGCGCTCGGCGAGACGATGGCCGTCGCCACCGTCCTCTCCCCCAGCTTCCTCTTCTCCGGCCATCTCCTGGACCCCGGCGGCGGCACCTTCGCCCAGAACATCGCCGCCAAGTTCAACGAGGCCAACGAGTTCGGCCGGGACGCGCTCATCGCCTCCGGCCTCGTCCTCTTCGTCATGACGCTGCTGGTGAACGGCGCGGCCCGGCTGATCATCGCCCGCCGCAAGGAGTACTCGGGGGCCAACGCATGAGCCACACCGTCATCGACCGCAAGCCGAGCACCGGCGAGGCGCCCCCCGCCCGCAGCCTGGCCCACCGCAGGATGCCCCGCTGGGCCCCCGCGGGCATCGCCCTCGTCTCCGTCGTGCTGGCCTCCGGCATCGGCATGGCCGCCGGCTGGGAGAGCCGGGTGCAGTGGGGCATGATCGCCGCGGTCTTCTTCGTCATCGGCACCTACGTGATCACCACCGCCGTGGAGGGCTCCCGGCAGGCCAAGGACCGGATCGCCACCAGTGTCGTCTGGGTGTGCTTCGTCCTCGCGATCGTCCCGCTGGCGTCGCTCGCCTGGACGACCGTGGAGCGCGGCTCCCGCATCCTCGACGGGTACTTCCTGTCGCACTCCATGGCCGGGCTGAACCAGAACACCCCCGGCGGCGGCATCTACCACGCGATCATCGGTACCCTGGAGCAGGTGGCCATCGCCACCCTGATCGCCGTCCCCATCGGTCTGCTCACCGCGATCTACCTGGTCGAGTACGGCCGGGGTTCGCTGGCCAAGGCCGTCACCTTCTTCGTGGACGTCATGACCGGCATCCCGTCGATCGTGGCCGGTCTGTTCATCCTCTCCACCTGGGTGCTGACCTTCGACATGGGCCCGTCCGGCTTCGCCGGCTCGCTGGCCCTCACGATCCTGATGATGCCGGTGGTCGTCCGCTCCACCGAGGAGATGCTCAAACTCGTCCCCAACGAGCTCCGCGAGGCCTCGCTCGCCCTCGGCGTGCCGAAGTGGCGGACCATCCTGAAGGTGGTCCTGCCCACCGCCATCGGCGGCATCACCACCGGCGTCATGCTGGCGGTCGCCCGTATCGCCGGTGAGACGGCCCCGGTCCTGCTGCTGGTCCTGGGCAGTTCCTTCATCAACAACGACCCGTTCGACGGCACGCAGGCCTCGCTCCCGCTGTACGTGTACCAGGAGTACATGCTCGGCACCCCGCACTCGTACGACCGGGCCTGGGGAGCGGCGCTCGTCCTGATCATCTTTGTGATGGTCCTCAACCTGGTCGCCCGCGGCATCGCCCGCTGGAAGGCACCCAAGACCGGCCGCTAAGGCACCCGATATGCGGCTCCGTGCCCGGGGCCATCCCACACGATTGCGAGCAACACCATGGCCAAGCGCATCGACGTCAGCGGCCTCAGTGCCTACTACGGCGGCCACAAGGCGATCGAAGACATCTCCATGACGGTCGAGCCGCGGTCCGTGACGGCCTTCATCGGCCCGTCCGGCTGCGGCAAGTCCACCTTCCTCCGCACCCTCAACCGGATGCACGAGGTCACCCCCGGCGGCCGCGTCGAGGGCAAGGTGATGCTGGACGACGAGAACCTCTACGGCTCCCAGGTCGACCCGGTCGCCGTACGCCGCACCGTCGGCATGGTCTTCCAGCGCCCCAACCCCTTCCCGACCATGTCGATCTACGACAACGTCGCGGCCGGCCTGCGCCTCAACGGCTCGCACAAGAAGCGCGAGCTGGACACGATCGTCGAGAAGTCGCTCAAGGGCGCCAACCTCTGGAACGAGGTCAAGGACCGGCTCAACAAGCCCGGCTCCGGCCTCTCCGGCGGCCAGCAGCAGCGGCTCTGCATCGCCCGCGCCATCGCGGTCGAACCGCAGGTGCTGCTGATGGACGAGCCCTGCTCGGCCCTGGACCCCATCTCGACCCTCGCCATCGAGGACCTGATCTGCGAGCTCAAGGAGCGCTTCACGATCGTCATCGTGACGCACAACATGCAGCAGGCGGCGCGTGTCTCGGACCGTACGGCCTTCTTCAACCTGTCGGCCGTCGGCCAGCCCGGCAAGCTCATCGAGATCGACGAGACCGAGCGGATCTTCTCCAACCCCTCCGTGCAGGCGACCGAGGACTACATCTCCGGCCGGTTCGGATAGCCCGTCTCGCGGTGCTGCATGGCGGTGCCACCGCAAGACGAAGGGCCCGCTCCCGGCTTCCCGGGGGCGGGCCCTGTTTTTCTGTGGGGGGACGGGAGGGCGTGCGGGAGGCCTCGGGCGGGCGGCGGGCGGGACTCGAGCGGGCGGGCCTCAGCCGAAGAAGAGGCTCACGCCCCAGAAGGAGACCGCCGCGACGAGCGCCGCGGCCGGCATGGTGATGAACCAGCCCATCACGATGTTCTTGGCCACGCCCCAGCGGACCGCCTTGATCCGCCGGGTCGAACCCACGCCCATGATCGCCGAGGTGATGACGTGGGTGGTGGAGATCGGCGCGTGGAACATGAACGAGGCGGTGTACATCACCGAGGCGGCCGTGGTCTCCGCGGCGAAGCCCTGCGGCGGGTCGAGCTCGATGATCCGCCGGCCCAGGGTCCGCATGATCCGCCAGCCGCCCGCGTAGGTGCCGAGCGAGAGCATCAGGGCACAGGAGACCTTCACCCAGACCGGGATCTGGTCGCCGTAGTCCTCGACATCGGCGATGACCAGCGCCATCACCACGATGCCCATGGTCTTCTGCGCGTCCTGGAGGCCGTGGCCCAGCGCCATGCCGGCCGCCGAGACCGTCTGCGCGATCCGGAAGTGGCGTTTGGCCTTGTGCGGGTTGGCCCGGCGGAACATCCACAGGATGGCGGTCATGGCCAGATAGCCCAGAGCCATGCCCACCAGCGGCGACAGGAACATCGGGATGACGACCTTCTCGACGACCCCCATCCAGTAGACGGCGATGGAGCCGGCGAGGGCGGCGCCCACCATGCCGCCGAAGAGCGCGTGGCTGGAACTCGACGGCAGCCCGAAGTACCAGGTGATCATGTTCCAGACCACGGCGCCCACCAGGGCGGCGAAGAGGATCGCCATCCCGCGTGAGCCGCTGGGCGTCTCGATCAGGCCCTGGCTGACGGTCTTGGCGACCCCGCTGCCCAGGAAGGCGCCGGCCAGGTTCATGACGGCGGCCATCAGCAGCGCCGCCCGGGGGGTCAGCGCGCGCGTCGAGACGGAGGTCGCGATGGCGTTCGCGGAGTCGTGGAAACCGTTGGTGTAGGTGAAGCCGAGCGCGACCCCGATGGTGACAATGAGTGCGAAGATGTCCACCGGGGGTCAGGACTCCTTGACGGCGATCGTCTCGACCGTATTGGCCACGTGTTCGAAAGCGTCCGCGGCCTCCTCCAGCACGTCCACGATCTGCTTGAGCTTCAGCACGTCCATGGCGTCGTACTTGCCGTTGAAGAGCTGGGCCAGCAGCTTGCGGTGAATCTGGTCGGCCTGGTTCTCCAGGCGGTTGACCTCGATCCAGTACTCGGTGAGGTTCGTCATGGTGCGGAGGTTGGGCATCGCCTCGGCGGTCAGCTCGGCGGCCCGCGCCAGCACCTCGATCTGCTGGTCGACCCCCTTCGGCAGCGTCTCGATCTGGTACAGGACGACCAGGTCGACGGCCTCCTCCATGAAGTCCATGATGTCGTCGAGCGAGGAGGCCAGGGAGTAGATGTCCTCGCGGTCGAACGGGGTGATGAAGGAGGAGTTCAGCTGGTGGAAGATCGCGTGCGTGGCGTCGTCCCCGGCGTGCTCCGCGGCCCGCATCCGGTCGGCGATCTCACTCCGTCCGGCGGGCTCGGCGCCGAGCAGTTCCATCAGGAGCTTCGAGCCGGTGACGATGTTGTCCGCGGAGGCGGCGAACATGTCGTAGAAGCTCGTCTCCCGGGGGGTCAGACGAAAGCGCACGTCGGGTTCCTTGGGGTGCATCGGATGTCGGCCGGAGCCGATGCTAAGCGCATCGATCCGGCCACGGTTAACCGGTCGTCCTCCGCCCGGCACCGGACAGCGTACCCAGCCCGCAGTCCCGGAACCCGCTTCCAAATCCGGTACCCTATACCGGGCAGGGGTATATGTGCCGGTTGTGCCGGTTCCGCCGCCTTGCCCGGTTCACCACCGATGAGGCCGAGCGCCTCGCGCCACCACGGGAGGACGCCATGACAGCCACGGAGACCGGCGTGCACGGCTACAGCCAGCAGAAGGACCAGCACCTCAAACGGCTCCGCCGGATCGAGGGCCAGGTCCGCGGCCTCCAGCGGATGGTCGAGGAAGACGTCTACTGCATCGACATACTCACCCAGGTCTCCGCCTCCACCAAGGCGCTCCAGTCCTTCGCGCTCCAGCTCCTCGAAGAACACCTGCGGCACTGCGTCGCCGCGGCCGCCGCCGAGGGGGGCCCGGAGATCGACGCCAAAGTGGCCGAGGCGACCGCGGCCATCGCCCGCCTGCTCCGCACCTGAGAGCGGGCCCTCACAGCCCGGGGAGCCCGGGGAGCCCGGGGAGCCCGGGGAGCCCGGGGAGCCCGGGGAGCCCGGGGAGCCCGGGAGAAGGTACGGGGCACGCGCCGGGCGCGGGGAGCGCTACGGGGACGACCGTGACGCCCCGGGCACGTCCGGAGCGCCGCGCCCGGAGCCGCGCCCGCGCCCGGAATCCCGCCGGGGGCCGCCCCGCCCCGGGAAGACGGCTCAGTCGCCCCGCGGGGCGATGCACCGGCCCCGCCGGCCCGGCGGCTTCCCGCCCACCTTCAGCACCTCGTCGATGCGGTCCGGGCTGAGCCGCTCCTCCACCGCCGCCGAGGCCGCGATCATCAGCTCCCCGCACAGCTCGATCTCGGCGAGGGCCAGATGGTCCTGGACCCTCCGGGTGATATGGCAGGACATCGACACCCGTGTCACCTCCTCCTCCACGAGCTCCGACCGCTCGTCCTCGCGCACAGCCCAGCGTAGGGAGCCGGACACATAGCGCGCATGGCACGGACGGACCATTTACCCCCGCCCCACCGGGTACCCCCGCCGGTGCGCGGGGCGTACCCCCGGGCGCACTCCGGGGTCTAGGCACCGGTCACGGCGACCGCCCCCGAGTAGATGTCCCGCTCCGGCGGCAGCTCCACGTCCACCCGCGTCCCATAGGCGTACAGCACGGTTGTGGAGACCACCTGCAGCTCCGCGCCGCCCCCGGGGCTCTGGGAGAAGGTGAAGCGGTGCCGGACCTTCCGCAGCCGTCCCCGCTCGTCCAGAAAGACGTCGAACGGCACCGAACGGATGCGGAAGCCGCGCGCCGCGGCGCGGAGGGCCCCGCGCACATGCGCCGCCCGTGCCGCGGCCCGGCGGATGTCCGCCGTGCCCCGGTAGTGGCGTACCAGCGTGCCGTCCCGCTCCGCCCGGGCCTCGCCGACATACGTCACCTCGCGGGCCCCGCGCAGGAGCTCGGCCGCCGCCAGGGGATCCGTCGCACCGCCCGTCACCAGGTTCCCGTCGGCCAGCGCGGCGGTGTGGATCCGCACCCACTTGTCGGCGGGCACCCCCGCGCCGCGGTTCTTCAAATACAGCTCGCCGGGCGCGAGGACTTCGGTGACCGGCCGGTGCCCCGTCTCGCCCGCCGCGTCCGCCGGCAGGACAACCGTCAGCCGGCCGAGCCGCGCGCCGTAGTCGAAACCGCCCGCACCCCGGATGGTGACCCGGGTGCCGCCGTTGGCGGTCTCCAGGGACGTACGGGCCCGGGAACTCCCGGACCGCACCAGCACATCGGCCGTGCGCTGCACCAGGGCGAGATGGCGGGCCGCCGACCGCTCGTCGGCGGCCACCACTCCCGGGCCGGAACAGCCCGCCGTCAGGCCGGCCGCCAGACCGAGCACGACGGCCCCGACCTTGCGTCGCTGCACCACCATCGGCTGCGCACCCCCAGGAGACCCGCGGTAACTCGGTGAATTGCCAACGACCGCGCCCGGCCGGTCGTTACGGCGGTACCGTGGCGGGGTGCGCCGGCAAGCTCCTGAGGACCGCTCCGTGCGGGATGAGGATCATCTGACCGAGACCACCGAACGAGGGGCGTTCGCCCTGGCCCGCTGCTCCTGCGGCTGGGCCGGCCCCGCGAGACGGGCCCGCGCGAAGGCGCGGGCGGACGCCGCGTCGCATCCGGGGAACGCCGCGGCGCGGGATGCGTCCGGGCCGGCGGCCTGACGTCCGCGGCCGTCCCGTGGCACGCGGCCGGGCGGGGTCCCCGGCGACGGTGACGCGCGCGGCCCGTACGGGTTCCGGTGACGGGGGCGCAGGGGTTCGGGTTCGCGCGGTGATGCGGGCGCGCGGGTATGCAGGCGCCCGGGGGGTCAGGCCGCGAGGTTGCTCTCGTGGTCCTCGGCCGGGCGCGTGCCCGTCGAGCCGCCGCCCCGGGGCCCGGCAGCGCGGGCGGCGCGGCTCTGGACGAGCCAGCCGGCCCGCGAGCCCGCGACCGTGCGGGTCAGCGGGGTGAGCATGGCCATGGCCAGCGGCGCGAGCAGCAGGGTGACCGCCGTGCCGAGGGCGAAGCCGCCGATCACATCGGTCGGGTAGTGCACGCCCATGTAGATCCGGCAGAAGCCGGCCAGCACCGCGAGGAAGATCGCCGCCAGCCCGAACCTGCGGTGCACGACGAAGACGCCGACCGCCATGGCCATCGCCATCGTGGAGTGGTCGCTGACGAAGGAGTAGTCGGTCTTCCCGTCCACCAGCACCTCGAGGCCCTGGTGGTCGAGGAAGGGTCTGGGGCGTTCGACGAAGTTGCGGATGGGGATGTTGACGAGCAGCGCCAGACCGGTGGCGAGCGGCGCCCAGACCAGACCGGCCACGGCGAGCGGCGCGTCCGGCCGCTTCCTGACGGACCACCAGCACCAGACGACCAGCAGCAGCAGCGCGAAGACGGTGCCGTACTCGCCGGTCCACTCCATGACCCGGTCGAACCAGTGCGGGGTGCCGGCCGTCAGGCCGTTGATGTCGTAGAGCAGGTCCACATCGGGGCCCGGCTCTCCCGTGGTCTCCGACACCGGTGACCCCGCCTCCAGTCCAGCCATGTGCCACGGCCCCTTGTCTCTAGCGCTTGCTCGTGTCCGTCGATCCGCCGCCCCCGTCAGAAAGAGGAGTCGCCTCCCGCTGTCCCGGCCGGAGAACGGCGGGGACCGGCCGGGTGTTCCGCTCTCCACCGAACGGGCATCGGGCTGTTACCGAAGGGTGACCCGTCGTCGCAGTTCAGCGACGCGGACCCGCGGGGAGTCCGGGAGGCGCGGCCTCATCCGTCACTCTACGGGCCGTCAGCGGCGGCCCGGCGGCCAGCCGCCGGACGGCCCGGGCCCGCGCGTCGCCGCCGCGCCCGCGCTAAGCGGAATCCCGCCGGGGCAGGGCCGCCGCGCCGTCCTCGGTCACTCTGGTGGCACCGAAGTAGTCCGGGCTGTCGATCTTGTCGTAACGGATCTCGGCGCCGGTGTAGGGCGCATTGATCATATAGCCGCCGCCGACATAGATCCCCACATGCCGGATCGCCCGGGAGTCCGTCAGATCGTCGGAGAAGAACACCAGATCACCCGGGAGCAGCTCGTCCCGCGACGGATGCGCTCCGGCGTTGTACTGGTCATTGGCCACCCGGGGCAGCTCGATCCCGACGCTCGCGTACGCCGCCTTCGTCAGCCCCGAGCAGTCGAACCGCCCGCCGTCCTCCGCCGTGCCGTCGCCGCCCCAGAGATACGGGGTCCCGAGCTTGTCCTTCGCGTAGTAGATCGCCCCGGCCGCCCGCCCCGACGCCGGCACCTTGGCCGCCGGCGCCTCGAAGCTCTTGGCGAGGGTCGTGATCCGCTTCACGTAGTTCTGCGTCTCCCGGTACGGCGGCACGCCGTCGTACTTGAGGACCGCGTACGGGCCCGCGTTGTACGCCGCCAGCATGTTCGCGGTCGGGTCCCCCGGAGCGTCCTTCACGTAGGAGGCCAGTTTGCAGTCGTACAGGGCCGCCGACGGAATGGCGTCCTCCGGGTCCCAGACATTGGCCCGGCCGTCGCCGTTGGCGTCCACGCCGTGCGTCGACCAGGTGCCCGGGATGAACTGCGCGATGCCCTGCGCGGCCGCGGGGCTCTGCGCCTTCGGGTTCCAGCCGCTCTCCTGGTACAGCTGCGCCGCCAGCAGCGACGGGCTGATCTGCGAGCAGCGCCGGCCCCACTGGTCCACCAGGGCCCGGTACGCGGCCGGGACGGCGTTCTCGGCCAGGCCCCGCACGCTCCCGCCGCCGACGAGGTTCGACGCCGCGGTGTAGACCCCGATCACCAGCAGCCCGAGGAAGCACGAGAGCAGCCCGAAACCGACGCCGACGCCCAGCCAGACCTTCCGCATGCCTCCACCATTCCCCAAAACCCGGCATCCCAGCGGCTGTTCGACGCTGAACGGTACAGCCGGCACCCCGGTGCCCGCGACGGCGCACCGGGGGTCACGCTCGAACACCCGGGCGCATGGCCGGGGGCACGGAGGCAGACCCACGGGTCGCCCTTGACCTGGGAGCGGCGGCGCGGTCCCATGCGAAGGAGACCGGGACCCGCGACCGGGAACGCCGGTACCGGGCCCGATGGCACGTCAAGGAAGGACATCATGCCGGAACTCGCCTGGCAGCGGCCGAGCTTCGTGGAGGACGGGCAGGAGGAGTACCTCGAAGTGGCCGTCGGGCCGGACGGGATGGTCCACATCAGACAGAGCACCAGCCCCGAGGAGATCGTGACCACCACCCCCGCCAAGTGGGACGCCTGGGTGAAGGGCGTCAAGGCAGGTGAGTTCGACCACTTCGTCGAGTGATCGTCCGTCAAAGGCCGTTGCCGGACGTCACCCAGCGTGATACACAGAGTGACAAAACACGGCTCGGCCGGTACGGCGGGTGACCTCCGGTGGTGCAACTCCCGCGGATCCGCGCGGGATCCGCCAATAAATGCCACCAAGGCGACGCCCGGCGGCGGAATCGTCGGGGAAGATGGAGAGCGGACCCGTGCCATCCGGCAGGGGCGCACAACTACCCACTAGGGGCGGTGAGTTTCACAATGTTCCTGGCAGCCGAAAAGGGCGACATCACCACCATCATCGGCGGCATCGCTCCCGACTGGGGGCCGTTCGGGAGCCTGGGCAACGAGGCCCGCATCATGATCGAGGTCGTGATGGCGATCGCCATCCTGCTCTGCCTGGGCATCGCGATCTGGGGCGCGGCGAAGCAGCGCATCGGAGCCACGGCACTGCGCGACACCTTCAGCGCGGAACAGGGCAAGGGACTGATCGTCGCCGGGCTCACCGGCGTCTTCATCATCGGCTCCCTCGGCACCCTGTTCACCATCGTCTACGGCATGGCCGTGTAGCGACGCCGGCCCGCGCGTCCGCGACTCCGGCGCCCGTTCCCCCGGCCCCTCGACGGGAGCGGTGCGTCCCGATGCCCCGTCCCACCCGTCCGTCGTGCCCACCGGCAGAGGTTGCGTCCTTCTGATGTCCACTCACCACACCCCGCCCCGGCGGAAACCACCGGGGCCGGTGCCGCACCCCCACTCCTCCGGCCTTGCCCGCGGCACGTGCCCCCGGGCCGCCTCCGAGAGGTCGTACCCCGCATGAGCCACGGCGACGGCGGATACCGCGGCGACCACCCGGGCGACGGACCCGGCGGCCACCAGACCCGCACCCGGCTGCCCGACGAGCCGGGCACCGGCACCTACGGCGGCGGCAGACGCTCCTCCCGCTCCCCGCGCGGGCTCGTCGGCGTCGTCGGCGTCGTCGTGCTGCTGATCGCCGCCATCGCCTTCGCCAACCGCGGCGACGGCGGCGGGGAGAGCCCCGGAAAGGACGGCAAGGGCGGCCCGGCCGCCCGGGCGACGGCCCCCACCGGCGAACGCCCGGTGACGGACTCCGAGGCGGGCATCGCCACGGGCTTCCCCCGCACGGAACAGGGCGCGGAGTCGGCGGCGGCCAACTACGTCGTCGCCCTGAGCGGGGACGGGATGTTCGACGCGGAAACCCGCCGGGACATCGTGGAAGCGGTCTACAGCCCGCGCGTGGCAAGCGAGCGCCGGACCGAGCTGGACAGGGCGTACTCCCGCGAGAAGTTCCTGGCCGGCATCGGCCTGGAATCCGACGGCAGCGCGCCCGAGGGCATGACGTTCGTCGCTCGCGCCAACCCGGTCGGCACGAAGGTGGAGAAGTTCGGCAACGACTCCGCCACCGTGGCCGTCTGGTACTCCCAGTTGTTCGGCCTCGCCGGTGAGGGGTCCAAGAATCCGGTGACCGAAGGCTGGTACACCAACACCCTCGAACTCCAGTGGCTCGACAACGACTGGAAGGTGGCCGACTTCCAGGAGAAGGACGGTCCGACACCCGTCGGCCGTGACCAGGTCGCGTCGTCGGCCGAAGAGATGGCCGAGGCCGTCGAAGGGTTCGGAGGGTTCACCTATGCCCGGTAATCCCCGTCGCGTACTCACCTTCGCGGCAGCACTCACGAGTGCGCAAGCTCTCTTCGCCCTCACGGCGACCCGGGCGCTCGCCGAGCCGTCACCCGGCCCCACGGAGGACGGCGATGCCTGTGAAGGGCTGCGCGGCGGAGCCGCGGAGTTCTGCGAACGCGAAGACGGATCGGGCGGCCGCACCCCCGCCGATTCCCTCTCCAACCCCCTCGACCCCCTCTCCTCCCTCGCCAAGGGCTGCGCCGACGCCGCCGCCTTCGTCGTGGACAAGCTGTCCGAGGCGGTGGAGAAGACCACCGAGGTCGACTTCACCAACACCGAGTTCCTCAAGCAGTACGCGGTCGTCTTCGCCGTCTCCGCCGTTCTCACTCTGCTGCTCTGGCTGTTCGCGGTCGCCAAGCGCGCCATCCGCGGAGTGCCGTTCACCGAGGCGGTCACCGAGGCCGTCGGCTTCCTCTGGCTGACCGTCCTGGCCTCCGCCTTCACCCCGCTGATCCTCTATACGGTGGTGTCCGCGACCGACGGCCTCACCGAGGTGATCGCCTCCGGCACCTCCGACGACACGAACACCTTCTTCGGCTCCTTCGCGGAGGCGCTGAAGAAGGGCGAGGACATCGGCGGCGGACCGATCATGCTGATCATCGTCAGCCTGGTCTCCGTGCTCGCCGCGGGCATCCTCTACCTCGAACTCGTCATCCGGGCCGCGCTCCTCTACGCGGGCGCCCTGCTCGGCGTCGTCGTGTACGCCGGGCTGGTCGACAAGAACATGTGGGGCCACGTCCGCCGCTGGGCGGGCATCATGATCGCCGTCATCCTCGTCAAGCCCGTCATCGTCATCGTGCTCGGACTGGCCGGCGCCCTCAGCGCCAGCGAGGACGGCCCCAACGCCTTCTCCGCGGTCGTCTCCGGGCTCGCCATCATCCTGCTGGCCATCTTCGCCAGCGCGATGATCTACCGCTTCGTCCCCGGCTTCGGTGACGACATCGTCTCCGCCCGCACCAACCGCAAGGCGGCCACCGACGGTTCCCAGGCCGCCGCCCTGATCTCGTCCCCGGCCGCCCTGGTCAAGCAGGGGATCAAGACCCACAGCACCCGCGGCGGCGGAGGCGGCGGCGGCGAGGCAGCGGCCCCGTCCCGGCCCGAGCCCCGGCCGGCCTCCGCGGTCTCCGGCGGCGTCGCCGCCCACAGTTCGCGCGGCGGCTCGTCCGGCGGGACGGGCGGCGGTACACCGGCCGCGGCCGTGCCCCGCGCACGCGACCGGGCCACCGGCAATTCCTCAGGAGGTGAGCGGACGTGACGACCCAGTCCCATCCGGTCGCGCCGCGGCGCACCTATCTGATCGGCAGGGCCCGCCCGAACGCGATCATCGGCAAGAACCGGGAGACCGGCGAGATCGCCCTGATCATCGCGGGCGCGTTCCTCGGCATGATGTGCGGTCTGCTGGTCCCCGTGCTGTCCCTGCGCATCACCCTGCTCACCGGCTTCCCGGCGCTGGCCCTGGCCGCCGTCTACGTGCCGTACAAGCACCGGACGTTCTACAAGTGGTTCGAGATCCGGCGTTCCTACAAGCGGCAGGTGAAGAAGAGGGCCACCTACCGCTCCGCCGCCGCCGAGGCGGGCATACGGTTCGACGGGCGCGAGGTCGAGGTCGGCCCGCCCCCCGGCATCGGCCGGATCAACTGGCTCTCCGCGCCGTTCGGCCCGGACGAGATCGCGGTGCTGCTGCACGCCGACCGCCGCACCGTGACCGCCGCCATCGAGATCGAGGGCCCGGGCGTCGGACTGCGCGACAGCGAGGACCAGGAGGCGCTGGTCGACCGCTTCGGCACGCTCCTCAAGCACGTGGCCAACGGCGACGGTTTCGTGACGCGCATCCAGATGCTCGCCCGCACCCTCCCCGCCGACCCCGACGCGCACGCCAAGGACGTCGAGCGGCGCGGCGACCGCAGGGCCCCGCACTGGCTCCAGGACTCGTACGACCAGCTCCAGTCCATGGTCTCCACCTCCTCCGAGCAGCACCGGGCCTATCTCGTCGCCTGTATGCACTACAACCGCGAACTGGCGGCCGAGGCGCACGCCATGGCCCGCGCGGCCCGCGCGGCGGGGGGCAGGCGCCGGCTCGACAAGGACGCCGGGCTGGCCGTCGTCATGGCCCGGGAGCTCACCGACATCTGCGCCCGTCTCGCCGAGGCCGACATCCGCGTCCGGCAGCCGCTGGGCCAGGCGCGGCTCTCCTCCCTCGTCCACTCCATGTACGACCCGGACCACCCGATCGACCACATCCAGGCCATGACGAAGCGCAACGCCTGGCCGGCCGAGCTGGACGCCACGGAGCCGACGTACCTCCAGGCCAAGACCCGCGAGTCGGTCACCCGGGCCCCCTGGTGCCACGCCACGGCCTGGGTGAAGGAGTGGCCGATGACCCCCGTCGGCGTCAACTTCCTCGCCCCGCTGCTCGTCCACACCCCCGATGTGATCCGCACGGTCGCCGTCTGCATGGACCTGGAACCCACCGAGGTCGCCATCGAACGGATGCTGACGGAGAAGACGAACGACGAGGCCGAGGCCAGCCGCGCGGCCAAGATGAACCGCACCGTCGACCCGCGCGACATCGCCGCCCACGGCCGTCTCGACCAGCGCGGCGAGGATCTCGCCAGCGGCGCGGCGGGCGTCAACCTCGTCGGCTACATCACCGTCTCCTCCCGCTCCCCCGAAGCGCTCGCCCGGGACAAGCGCACCATCCGCGCCTCGGCCGGCAAGTCCTATCTCAAGCTGGAGTGGTGCGACCGGGAACACCACCGGGCCTTCGTGAACACGTTGCCCTTCGCGACCGGCATCCGACGTTAGGGGCACCGCCGTGATCGATCCGCTGTCCGCCGCGACCGAGGCCTTCACCAGCTTCCTCTTCGGGAAGGTGGAAACCACGCGCTTGCCCGTGCGCACCTCCACGGGCCAGGCCCAGGCCGTCTATCTGCCGACCGCCGCCCCCGGCCTCGGCGACTCCGGAGTGATCATCGGACGCGAGGTGTACTCGGGGAAGGGGTACATCTACGACCCCTTCCAGCTCTACGGCCAGCAGCTCCCGGCCCCGCACTGGCTGGTGCTCGGCGAGTCCGGCAACGGCAAGTCGGCGCTGGAGAAGACCTACGTCCTGCGCCAGCTCCGCTTCCGCGACCGGCAGGTGGTCGTCCTGGACGCCCAGGGCGAGGACGGCGTCGGCGAGTGGAACCTCATCGCCGAGCAACTGGGGATCACCCCCATCCGGCTCGACCCCACCTCGGCGATCAACGACGGCATACGGCTCAACCCGCTCGACCCCTCGATCACCGCCACGGGCCAGCTGGCCCTGCTCCGCACGATCATCGAGGTCGCGATGGGGCGCGGGCTCGACGAACGCTCCGGCTTCGCCCTCAAGGTCGCCCACGGTTTCGTCACCCGGACGATCACCGACCGCCAGCCCGTCCTCACCGACATCGTCGAGCAGTTGCGGCATCCCAAGCCGGAGTCCGCCGAGGCCATGAACGTCGCCCTCGACGATGTCCGCGCCTGGGGCCTGGACGTCGCCCTGGTCATCGACCGGCTCGTCGACGGAGACCTGCGCGGCATGTTCGACGGGCCGACGACCGTCGGCATCGACCTGGACGCCCCGCTGATCGTCTTCGACCTCTCGCACATCGACCGCAACTCCATCGCCATGCCGATCCTGATGGCCATCGTCGGCGTCTGGCTGGAGCACACCTGGATCCGCCCCGACCGGGTCAAGCGCATCTTCCTGGTGGAAGAGGCCTGGCACATCATCAACTCCCCGTTCGTGGCCCAGCTCTTCCAGCGGCTGCTGAAGTTCGGCCGCCGGCTCGGCCTCTCCTTCGTCGCCGTCGTCCACCATCTCTCCGACGTCGTCGACGGCGCGGCCGCGCGCGAGGCCGCGGCCATCCTCAAAATGGCCTCCACCCGCACCATCTACGCCCAGAAGACGGACGAGGCGCGGGCCACCGGCCGGGTACTCGGCCTGCCCCGGTGGGCCGTCGAGATCATCCCCACCCTCACCCCCGGCATCGCCGTCTGGGACGTCAACGGCAATGTGCAGGTCGTCAAGCACCTCATCACGGAGACCGAACGCCCCCTCGTCTACACGGACCGCGCGATGACCGAGTCCTCCGCTCTGAGCGACGAGGCGCTGGCCCTGGAACAGGCCGCCGAGGCGGAGGCCGAGGAGCGCGCGGCCCGGGCCGTCGAGCAGCACCTCGAGGACGAGGTGGTCGGCTCCTCCGAGTCCACGGTGGCCTGAGCATGGCGCAAGGGAACAGGGGCGCAGAGCGCCGGCCCGGGAGTGACGGAAGCGGCGGAAGCGGCGGCATCCCCGACGGACTCCTCATCGGCCTGCTCGGTTTCCTCGTCATCCTCACCGTGCTGGTCTGGTCGGCCGCGGGCCTCTCCGGACTGCTGGCCCACGGTTCCTGGCCCTCGGGCGCCGGCTTCACCGAAACCCCCCTCGCCCTGCGGCACCTGCTGACGGACCCGGGCGACCTGGCCGCCGCCTGGCCCCGGGCGGCGGGAGAACTCTCCGGGCCCGGCCTCTTCTGGGGCCTCCTCATCGGCGAGATCATGGCGCTCACGGTGCTGGCGGTCTTCGCCATCGGCACCGTCGCCCGCTGGCGCGCCACCCGCCACAGACCCCGTACGGCCGGTCCGGACCACACGGGCCGCACCGGCCGTACGAACGGTTTGGACGGGCAGCACGGTCCGGACGGACGGCACGGTCCGGACGAACCCAAGGCCCGCGCCGGGGACGCAGCCGCCCGTGGCCTCTCCACCGGCCCGCCACACCCCGCGAACGGGCAGACGAACGCCCCCACCGGCGCCGCGCCCACCCCGGGCGGACACCCGGCCGGCCCCGGCTCCCCGGCCCGGGAAGCCACCACCACCGGCATGACGCCCCCCGCAGACGCCACTGCCCCGGTCCGCCCCGTCCCGGGCGCCCCCCGTCCCACCGACGCCCCGAACGGCACACCGAGCCGCGCCGGAACCGCCACCCCGTACGGAACGCACACCCCGGCCGCGGCCCCGCACAGCCCGGCCCCGTCGGCCCCGGCTCCCGGCCCCACGGGTCCGAGCCCAGGCTCTCCTGGCCCCGCGGCCACCCCGTACCCCGCAACGCCCGCGCCCGCGCCCGCACAGGGCATCGCCAACCCCGGGACACCGGGCACGATCACCCCGGGCAACCCCGCCGCAGAGCACCTCACCGGTGTCGCCGCGGGCCACGAGAGCACCGCTGCCCAGCAGAGCCCGCCCGCATCCGGCACCACCCACCCGGGGACGGCATACGACCCACAGCACGGCAGCCCGTACCCCACACCCCCCGACGTCCCGGCGGGAGTTGACGGCTCCGCCCACGTCACCCACGGCCTCCACTTCTTCGGCATCGACGGCGCCCGGGACCGCCTCCGGCTGGCCCTGCGCGCCGTCGCGGACGCCGAAGGCCCTCTCCTGGTCGTCACCTCGGACCCGGCTCTCTGGACCGAGAGCAAGGACGCCCGCGCCAAACTCGGCCCCACACACGTCTACGACCCCGGGCAACAGCTCGACACTCCCTCCCGGCTCCGCTGGTCGCCCGTCAGCGGCTGCGAGACCCGCGAGGCCGCGGCGTCGCGCGCGGCCGCCCTGCTCGCCCCCGTACGGCCGCAGCACGCCCTCGACTCCGCCACCGCGGACGCCGCGGAGACCCTGCTGCGCTGCTGGCTGCACGCCGCCGCCGTGGACGACCGTCCGATCCGCCAGGTCCACCGCTGGGCCTCCGGAAACTCCGCCCATGAGCCGGTCCGCATCCTCCGCACCAACCGCCGTGCCGCCGCCGGTTCGGCCGGCGAACTGGAGGCCACGCTCACCGCGCACCCGGAACGCCGGGACATGGCCCTCCAGCTGACGGCCCGTGCCCTGTCGGCGCTCTCCTCCGTCCACATCCGCAACGCGTGTAACCCGACCCGGGCGGATTCCCTCGCGCTGGAGTCATTCGTCGCCGAAGGGGGAACGCTCTACGTCATGGGCGAAGCCATCGAGGACCCGCGGACCCACCCGGGCGCGATGCCGTTCCTCACCGCACTCGCCTCGAACGTGGTCGAGCACGGCCGGAGCATGGCCGAACGGTCATCCGCCGGCCGGCTCGACCCACCACTTACCGTCGTCCTGGACGACGTCGCACGGGTCGCTCCCCTCCCCCAGCTCCCCGGGCTCCTGAACTCGGGCCGCGAGCAGGGAATGCCCACACTGGCCCTGCTCCGCTCCAAGGAGCAGGCCCGAGCCCGCTGGCCCCGGCACTTCCCGGCCGGCTGAGACCGCCGCGGCAGCGGGCGGCGGGCACTCTTTCCGCGGAAACCACCGAACCTGCTCGGGAGCCAGGGGGTGGGAAAGGGCTCTGAAACGCGAGAAAGCCCTGTGGGGGACCGGAGTCCCCCACAGGGCTTTCTTCATTCTCAAGAATTGTTCGGCGGCGTCCTACTCTCCCACAGGGTCCCCCCTGCAGTACCATCGGCGCTGAAAGGCTTAGCTTCCGGGTTCGGAATGTAACCGGGCGTTTCCCTCACGCTATAACCACCGAAACACTATGAAACCATACGAACCGGACGGCAACACAGTTCGTTGTTTCAGAACCAACACAGTGGACGCGAGCACCTGAGGACAAGCCCTCGGCCTATTAGTACCAGTCAACTCCACACCTTGCAGTGCTTCCATATCTGGCCTATCAACCCAGTCGTCTACTGGGAGCCTTAACCCCTCATGGGGGTGGGAGTCCTCATCTCGAAGCAGGCTTCCCGCTTAGATGCTTTCAGCGGTTATCCCTCCCGAACGTAGCCAACCAGCCATGCCCTTGGCAGGACAACTGGCACACCAGAGGTTCGTCCGTCCCGGTCCTCTCGTACTAGGGACAGCCCTTCTCAAGACTCCTACGCGCACAGCGGATAGGGACCGAACTGTCTCACGACGTTCTAAACCCAGCTCGCGTACCGCTTTAATGGGCGAACAGCCCAACCCTTGGGACCGACTCCAGCCCCAGGATGCGACGAGCCGACATCGAGGTGCCAAACCATCCCGTCGATATGGACTCTTGGGGAAGATCAGCCTGTTATCCCCGGGGTACCTTTTATCCGTTGAGCGACGGCGCTTCCACAAGCCACCGCCGGATCACTAGTCCCGACTTTCGTCCCTGCTCGACCCGTCGGTCTCACAGTCAAGCTCCCTTGTGCACTTACACTCAACACCTGATTACCAACCAGGCTGAGGGAACCTTTGGGCGCCTCCGTTACCCTTTAGGAGGCAACCGCCCCAGTTAAACTACCCACCAGACACTGTCCCTGATCCGGATCACGGACCCAGGTTAGACATCCAGCACGACCAGAGTGGTATTTCAACGACGACTCCACCCGAACTAGCGTCCGGGCTTCACAGTCTCCCACCTATCCTACACAAGCCGAACCGAACACCAATATCAAGCTGTAGTAAAGGTCCCGGGGTCTTTCCGTCCTGCTGCGCGAAACGAGCATCTTTACTCGTAGTGCAATTTCACCGGGCCTATGGTTGAGACAGTCGAGAAGTCGTTACGCCATTCGTGCAGGTCGGAACTTACCCGACAAGGAATTTCGCTACCTTAGGATGGTTATAGTTACCACCGCCGTTTACTGGCGCTTAAGTTCTCAGCTTCGCCATGACGGATCATGACTAACCGGTCCCCTTAACGTTCCAGCACCGGGCAGGCGTCAGTCCGTATACATCGCCTTACGGCTTCGCACGGACCTGTGTTTTTAGTAAACAGTCGCTTCTCGCTGGTCTCTGCGGCCACCACCAGCTCACACCGCAAGGGTGATCACCAGCAATGGCCCCCCTTCTCCCGAAGTTACGGGGGCATTTTGCCGAGTTCCTTAACCATAGTTCACCCGAACGCCTCGGTATTCTCTACCTGACCACCTGAGTCGGTTTAGGGTACGGGCCGCCATGAAACTCGCTAGAGGCTTTTCTCGACAGCATAGGATCATCCACTTCACCACAATCGGCTCGGCATCAGGTCTCACCCTTACACGGAGGACGGATTTACCTACCCTCCGGGCTACACCCTTACCCCGGGACAACCACCGCCCGGGCTGGACTACCTTCCTGCGTCACCCCATCACTCACCTACTACCCCCTCGGGCCGTCGGCTCCACCACTCCGACCTCGTCCGAAGACTCAGCCGGCGGCTTCACGGACTTAGCATCAGAAGGTTCAGCGCTGGCGCTTCAAAGCGGGTACCGGAATATCAACCGGTTGTCCATCGACTACGCCTGTCGGCCTCGCCTTAGGTCCCGACTTACCCTGGGCAGATCAGCTTGACCCAGGAACCCTTAGTCAATCGGCGCACACGTTTCCCACGTGTGTATCGCTACTCATGCCTGCATTCTCACTCGTGAACCGTCCACCACTGCCTTCCGGCGCGGCTTCACCCGGCACACGACGCTCCCCTACCCATCAGCACCCCCGTTAGGGGTATATGTGCCAATGACACGACTTCGGCGGTACGCTTGAGCCCCGCTACATTGTCGGCGCGGAATCACTTGACCAGTGAGCTATTACGCACTCTTTCAAGGATGGCTGCTTCTAAGCCAACCTCCTGGTTGTCTCTGCGACTCCACATCCTTTCCCACTTAGCGTACGCTTAGGGGCCTTAGTCGATGCTCTGGGCTGTTTCCCTCTCGACCATGGAGCTTATCCCCCACAGTCTCACTGCCGCGCTCTCACTTACCGGCATTCGGAGTTTGGCTAAGGTCAGTAACCCGGTAGGGCCCATCGCCTATCCAGTGCTCTACCTCCGGCAAGAAACACACGACGCTGCACCTAAATGCATTTCGGGGAGAACCAGCTATCACGGAGTTTGATTGGCCTTTCACCCCTAACCACAGGTCATCCCCCAGGTTTTCAACCCTGGTGGGTTCGGTCCTCCACACGGTCTTACCCGCGCTTCAACCTGCCCATGGCTAGATCACTCCGCTTCGGGTCTTGAGCGCGCTACTATACCGCCCTATTCGGACTCGCTTTCGCTACGGCTTCCCCACACGGGTTAACCTCGCAACACACCGCAAACTCGCAGGCTCATTCTTCAAAAGGCACGCAGTCACGACGCACCGGACAAGTCCGATGCGCGACGCTCCCACGGCTTGTAGGCACACGGTTTCAGGTACTATTTCACTCCGCTCCCGCGGTACTTTTCACCATTCCCTCACGGTACTATCCGCTATCGGTCACCAGGGAATATTTAGGCTTAGCGGGTGGTCCCGCCAGATTCACACGGGATTTCTCGGGCCCCGTGCTACTTGGGTGTCGCACAAGCAAGTTGCTGACATTTCGGCTACGGGGGTCTTACCCTCTACGCCGGGCCTTTCGCATGCCCTTCGCCTACACCAACAATTTCTGACTCGCCCGATGGCCGGCAGACCACCGAAGTGCGATCCCACAACCCCGTAAGCGCAACCCCTGCCGGGTATCACACGCCTACGGTTTGGCCTCATCCGGTTTCGCTCGCCACTACTCCCGGAATCACGGTTGTTTTCTCTTCCTGCGGGTACTGAGATGTTTCACTTCCCCGCGTTCCCTCCACATACCCTATGTGTTCAGGTATGGGTGACAGCCCATGACGACTGCCGGGTTTCCCCATTCGGACACCCCCGGATCAAAGCTCGGTTGACAGCTCCCCGGGGCCTATCGCGGCCTCCCACGTCCTTCATCGGTTCCTGGTACCAAGGCATCCACCGTGCGCCCTTAAAAACTTGGCCACAGATGCTCGCGTCCACTGTGCAGTTCTCAAACAACGACCAGCCACCCGCCACCCACACCAACCGTGCGGTTCACCGGGACCGGCAACCGAAGACACAAGCAAACAGCCCGTACCCTCAGACACCCAACAGCGCGCCCGGCACACCCCGGCCCCCACCGCGTTCCACGCCCCGAAGAGCAGTACTAGCAGCAGCAACCGTGATGCGCCGAATAGTCAACGTTCCACCCATGAGCAACCAGCACCGGACACTCGCCGGTGTTCTGGCCTCTGACCCGGCAGAACCGGGTGAGAAGTGCTCCTTAGAAAGGAGGTGATCCAGCCGCACCTTCCGGTACGGCTACCTTGTTACGACTTCGTCCCAATCGCCAGTCCCACCTTCGACGATTCCCTCCCTTACGGGTTGGGCCACCGGCTTCGGGTGTTACCGACTTTCGTGACGTGACGGGCGGTGTGTACAAGGCCCGGGAACGTATTCACCGCAGCAATGCTGATCTGCGATTACTAGCGACTCCGACTTCATGGGGTCGAGTTGCAGACCCCAATCCGAACTGAGACCGGCTTTTTGAGATTCGCTCCACCTCGCGGTATCGCAGCTCATTGTACCGGCCATTGTAGCACGTGTGCAGCCCAAGACATAAGGGGCATGATGACTTGACGTCGTCCCCACCTTCCTCCGAGTTGACCCCGGCAGTCTCCTGTGAGTCCCCATCACCCCGAAAGGCATGCTGGCAACACAGAACAAGGGTTGCGCTCGTTGCGGGACTTAACCCAACATCTCACGACACGAGCTGACGACAGCCATGCACCACCTGTACACCGACCACAAGGGGGGCCGTATCTCTACGGCTTTCCGGTGTATGTCAAGCCTTGGTAAGGTTCTTCGCGTTGCGTCGAATTAAGCCACATGCTCCGCCGCTTGTGCGGGCCCCCGTCAATTCCTTTGAGTTTTAGCCTTGCGGCCGTACTCCCCAGGCGGGGAACTTAATGCGTTAGCTGCGGCACGGACGACGTGGAATGTCGCCCACACCTAGTTCCCAACGTTTACGGCGTGGACTACCAGGGTATCTAATCCTGTTCGCTCCCCACGCTTTCGCTCCTCAGCGTCAGTATCGGCCCAGAGATCCGCCTTCGCCACCGGTGTTCCTCCTGATATCTGCGCATTTCACCGCTACACCAGGAATTCCGATCTCCCCTACCGAACTCTAGCCTGCCCGTATCGAATGCAGACCCGGGGTTAAGCCCCGGGCTTTCACATCCGACGCGACAAGCCGCCTACGAGCTCTTTACGCCCAATAATTCCGGACAACGCTCGCACCCTACGTATTACCGCGGCTGCTGGCACGTAGTTAGCCGGTGCTTCTTCTGCAGGTACCGTCACTTGCGCTTCTTCCCTGCTGAAAGAGGTTTACAACCCGAAGGCCGTCATCCCTCACGCGGCGTCGCTGCATCAGGCTTCCGCCCATTGTGCAATATTCCCCACTGCTGCCTCCCGTAGGAGTCTGGGCCGTGTCTCAGTCCCAGTGTGGCCGGTCGCCCTCTCAGGCCGGCTACCCGTCGTCGCCTTGGTAGGCCATCACCCCACCAACAAGCTGATAGGCCGCGGGCTCATCCTGCACCGCCGGAGCTTTCCACCACCATCGGATGCCCGAGATGGTCGTATCCGGTATTAGACCCCGTTTCCAGGGCTTGTCCCAGAGTGCAGGGCAGATTGCCCACGTGTTACTCACCCGTTCGCCACTAATCCCCTCCGAAGAGGTTCATCGTTCGACTTGCATGTGTTAAGCACGCCGCCAGCGTTCGTCCTGAGCCAGGATCAAACTCTCCGTGAATGCTTCACGCAAGAGCGGCGCAGCCCGGAGGAATAATCCGGACCGCGCACAGCGTCCTCGCTGTCAATTGCCTCCCGACCACCACCGCCGAAACGGTGGCACGGAAGGACTTGTTTCAAAGGAACCTCATCCCGGCAGCAAACCTGAATCTGCCGCCCGGACGGGGTATCAACATATCTGGCGTTGACTTTTGGCACGCTGTTGAGTTCTCAAGGAACGGACGCTTCCTTCGGCCCCGTCTCCGGGCCCTCCGGGCGCTTCCCTTCGGTGTTTCCAACCCTACCAGACACTTTCCGAACCGATTTCCCGGCCCGAATTCCGTTTCCGGTCCCCGTTGGAGAGGGTTTCCGCTGCGCCTTCCGGCGCGGCCCCTACGTTAGCGGATTTCCCGGCCGGCTCATAATCGAGCCTTTCGGTATCGAATTCCGGCATGCCGGAACCCATCCCCGATCGGGGAGACCCTGCTTCAGTGGGTGCCGCCGAAAGCGGCGGGAAGTGGCCGCCGGGATCCTCGGGGATCCGTGGCAACCCGGAGAACACTACGGTCGGCCCCGGAAGGTGTCAACTCGCCTCAGTCAAGGTCGCTGAGGCGTCCTTCCGCGTCGGGCTGGGCGTCCTCGACCCGCCGGAGAAGGCGGGTGAGCAGTTCTCCCAGTAGGGCCCGTTCGGCTGTCGTCAGGTCCTGCAGCAGCCCCTCCTCGAAGACGGTTGCCAGGCGCATCGCCTCAAGCCACTTCTCCCGGCCGGCGGCCGTCAGCTCCACGATGACGCGGACCCGGTTGCTCTCGTCGCGTTCCCGGGTGACGAGCCCTTCCCCCACCATGCGGTCGATCCGGTGGGTCATCGCGGCTGGCGTGAGGCCGAGGCGCTTGGCCAGGTCTCCGGGGCCCAGTCGGTACGGCGCGCCGGAGAGGACCAGGGCCTGGAGGACCTCCCACTCGGCGTTGCTCATGCCGAGGGTGGCGGTCTGCCGGCCGTAGGCGACGTTCATCCTGCGGTTCAGCCGCTGCAGCGATGAGACGACCTGCTCGACCTGGGGGTCGAGGTCGCGGAACTCCCGCTGGTAGGCGGCGATCTGTTCCTCGATGCTCGGCTCGTCCTCGGTGGCGTTGTCAGACATGGCGGGCAGTATGGCACGCGTCTCTTTGGCATCGAAGGCTTCGGATGTGTAGTCTTCACCGTCAAAGTTTAGGTTCGAAGTCTTCAAGGCTGGACTCCATGGGTCCTGCTCCCTCCTTCTCCTCTCTCTTCTTCTCTTCCTCCACGACCTGGGCAGGTGAGTGTGACCACCGCGACGAGCGCCGCGCTGCGCCGGATCCAGCTGGGCAATGCGCTGAGCGCGTTCGGCAACGGCTTCACCGTTCCGTATCTGTTCCTCTATGTGGCGCGGGTGCGGGATCTCGGAGCGAGCACCGCGGGGGTCGTGCTCGCCGTCTTCGCCCTGGCCGCCCTGGTGGCGCTGCCGTTCACCGGCCGGATCATCGACCGGCGCGGGCCGCTGCCGGTGGTGGTCGTGGGTTCGGCTGCCGCGGCCGCCGGGTCCGCCGGGATGGGCCTGGCGTCCACCGAGGCGCTGGTCATCGCTGCGGCCGCGCTGCTGGGCACGGGGATATCGGTGATCCAGCCCGCCCTGGCCACGCTCATCGTCTGGTGCTCGTCCCCCGCCACTCGCTCGCGGGCGTTCGCCACGCAGTTCTTCCTGAACAACCTCGGGCTGGGCATCGGCGGTCTGCTCGGCGGGCTGATCGTGGACATCTCCCGTGCCGGCAGCTTCCTGGTGCTGTTCGGGATCGAGGCGGTGATGTTCCTGGTGCTCGGCGCGGCCGTGGCATCCGTCCGTCCGGCGAAGGCCGCGGGGGCGGGATACGGAGAGGCGGTTCCGGCTGCCGGCGGTGGCGGGAGCGGCTTGCGGGTTCTGCTCCGGGACCGGTCGATGGTGGGCCTGTGTGTGCTGGGTTTCGTGCTCTTCTTCGCCTGCTATGGCCAGTTCGAGTCGGGGCTCTCCGCCTTCGCGGTCGATGTCGCGCGCATATCGCCCGCCACCCTCGGGGTGGCTCTGGCCGCCAACACCGCGGTCATCGTGCTGGCGCAGTTCGTGGTCCTGCGGCTGGTGGAACGGCGGCGGCGGAGCCGTGTGATCGCTCTGGTGGGGCTGATATGGACCCTGGCCTGGGTGGCGGCCGGTGCGTCAGGACTGCTGCACGGCCGTCACGCCTGGGCGGTGGCTGCGATCATCTCGACCTACGCGCTGTTCGGGCTGGGCGAGGCGATGCTGTCGCCGACCGTGGCCCCGCTGGTGGCGGACCTGGCTCCGCGAGAGCTGATCGGCCGGTACAACTCCGCTTTCGCGCTGGTGAAGCAGCTGGCGCTGGCCGTCGGGCCGGCGGTGGGCGGACTCATGGCCGGCGCCGGGGCGTATACCGCCTACATCGCGATGCTGGTCGTCTGTTCGCTGGGGATCTCGGTGCTGGCGCTGCGGCTGGGGAGACGGCTCACAGCGGAACAGGACAGCCCGCTGCGGGCGGCCGCACCGCCGGTTCCGGCAGTCGCCGGCGCGGAGACGCACGCTTCGGCACCGGTGCCCGTGGGCATCTGACGGCTCGCCGGGACGCCGAGGGGTCGCCGACCGCGGTCGCGGTTCCCTGCGCCGCGGACTCCATCAGGGATGCGGTGTACGGCAGCTGTCGGGGAGGGCGAACTCGCACCAGACGGCCTTGCCTCCGCCCGGGGTCCGCCGGGAGCCCCAGGAGGAGGCGATGGTCGCGATGATCGAGATGCCGCGGCCGGACTCGTCCGCCGGTTCGGCGCGGCGGCGGCGCGGGAGGTGGTCGTCCCCGTCCGTCACCTCGACGATCAGGCGGCGGTCCGTACGGCGCAGCCGGAGCCGCATGGGCGGGACGCCGTGCTGGAGGGAGTTGGCGACCAGTTCGCTCGCGGCCAGGACGCCCAGGTCGTGCAGCTCGGTGGGAAAGCGCCAGCTGGTGAGGACGCCCGAGGCGAACGCCCGGGCGCGGGGAGCCGCTTCGACACCGCCGAGGAGGTCGAGGGCGGCGTTGTGGAAGAGCTCCGCGTCGTGTCCGGTGCGGGCGGGGTGCTGGAGGACGAGGACGGCGACGTCGTCGTCGTGGTCGGCGGTGACGCCCAGGGCGCGGATCAGCCGGTCACAGACGGCCTGCGGGGTGCCGTCGGCGCCCGCGAGGGCCTGTTCGAGCGCGGAGACGCCGTCGTCGATGTCGGCGTCGCGGCGCTCGACGAGGCCGTCGGTGTAGAGCACGGCGGTGGCGCCGGGCTCCAGCGGCACGGAGCCGGAGGTGTGCACCCAGCCTCCGGTGCCGAGCGGAGGGCCGGTGGGTTCGGCGGCGCGGCGGACCGTGCCGTCGGCGTCGCGGACGATGATCGGCAGATGGCCGGCCGAGGCGTGGACGAGGCGGTTCTCGTTGGGGTCGTGGACGGCGTAGAGGCAGGTGGCGATCTGGTTGGGGTCGATCTCGGCGGCGAGTCCGTCGAGGAGCTGGAGCACCTCGTGCGGGGGCAGGTCGAGCCGGGCGTAGGCCCGTACGGCGGTGCGGAGTTGACCCATCACCGCCGCGGCGCGGACTCCGCGGCCCATGACGTCGCCGATGACCAGGGCGGTGCGGCCGGCGCCGAGGGTGATGACGTCGTACCAGTCCCCGCCCACGGCTTCGTCGGTGCCGCCCGGCTGGTAGGTGGCGGCGACGCGCAGGTCGTCGGGCTGTTCGAGCTTCTGCGGGAGCAGGCTCCGCTGGAGGGTGACGGCGGTCTCGCGCTGCCGGCGCTCGCTGGTGCGCAGCCGCTCGGCGGCCTCGACCTGGTCAGTGACGTCCGTGGCGAAGACCATGACGCCCTTGCGGGGTGAACCGGGCCGGGCCGGGCGGCGGTCCGCGGCTCCCGCCGCGCGGAGGACGGCCCGGGCCGCCGCGCGGTCGCGGGCGCCGTCGGGGTGACCGTCGCCGCCGGCCGAAGCGGTGCCGCCTGGGGCGGAGCCGGGAGCTGTGCCGTCGGGGGACGTGCTGTCGGCAGACGCGCTGTCGGGTGACGCGCCGTCGGATGACGCGCCGTCGGATGACGCGCTGTCCGGGGGAGGGCCCGGCACCGTGCCGGTGGCGGCAAGGGCGGCCGCTCCCTCGGTGTGCGGTTTCCCCTCCGGCCCGTCCGCGGACGAGAGTTCGACGGGAGTGCAGGTGAAGGTGTAGTGGCCCGAGCGGGACAGCCCGCGGGCGCGGCGGGCCTTGAGGGTGCGGGGCTTGCCGCTGCGCAGGACCTGGTCCATGAGCGGCAGCAGACCGAGCTCCGTGAGCTCCGGCAGCAGCTCACGGGCGGGGCCGCCGAGGGAGCGGTCCCCGAAGACGGTGGTGTAGGCGTCGTTGACGTAGGCGATGCGGTGCTCCGGGCCGTGGACGACCGCGACCAGCCCGGGCACCTGGTCGAGGACGTCCCGGGCCAGCAGCTCCCGCGCGGCCGGGCGCCCGCCCGGGGATCCGGCCGGTGGTGGCGTCTCGAACGGCTGCGGCGGCTCCTCCCGGGCGGTGGGCACGGCGCTGCCCGGCGCGGACGGAGCCTGGGGACTGCCGCCGCGGTCGGACCGCACCGCGGCGCGTCGCTGTGTACCGGGGAGCCGGGCGCTCCAGCGCGTGAAGTTCACTGAGATTTGCCTCGTGATGTCGCTTCGGATCAGCGGGACGGCCGGGGAATGCCGCTGGTTTCCTGGTTCGGGAAGGGGAGCGGGGGCCCGGCGGTGCCGCCGGTCGCCGCTGTCCCGGGGCCGGGAGGCAGCGGCTCTCTCGACGGGTGCGAGCCCACCCTTGATGGTCACATGCCCAGTGTGGCGGACCGGGCTGACATCCGTCAGACGAGGCCGCCGATCGCGTAGTTCCGGCTTGCTTCGCCTTCGGGTCATCTGCCGTCGGATGGGTGATCTGTCCCGGCCGCGAGTTCGAATTCGGCGCGGGGGTGCTCCAGAGAGCCGAGAGAGACGATCTCGCGTTTGAAGAGTCCGGCGAGGGACCATTCGGCGATCACCCGGGCCTTGCGGTTGAAGGTCGGCACCCGGCCGAGGTGGTAGACGCGGTGCATGAACCAGGCCGGATAGCCCTTGATCTTCTTGCCGTACACATGTGCGACGCCCTTGTGGAGGCCCAGGGAGGCGACCGATCCGGCGTGCGCGTGCTCGTAGTCCTTGGTCCCGCCGCCGCGGAGGGAGGCGACGAGGTTGTCGGCGAGGGTCCGCGCCTGGCGCACCGCGTGCTGGGCGTTGGGGGCGCAGAGCGCGTCCGGTGTGCCCGCCGCGAGATCCGGTACGGCGGCGGCGTCACCCGCGGCCCACGCGTGCTCCGTGCCGTCGACGCGCAGGGCCGCCGTGCACCGCAGCCGGCCCCGGTCGTTGAGCGGGAGGCCGCTCGCGGCGAGCACGGGGTGCGGTTTGACGCCCGCCGTCCACACCAGGGTGCGGGTGGGGAAACGGGAGCCGTCGCTGAGCACCGCGACCCGCTTCTCGCAGGATTCGAGCCGGGTGTCGAGGCGGATGTCGATGTTGCGGCCGCGCAGCTCGCGGACGGCGTAGGTGCCCATCTCCTCGCCGACCTCGGGCAGGATGCGCCCGGTGGCCTCGACGAGGATCCATTTCATGTCCTCGGGTTCGACGTTGTGGTAGTAGCGCAGGGCGTAGCGGGCCATGTCCTCCAGCTCGGCGATCGCCTCCACACCCGCGTAGCCGCCGCCGACGAAGACGAAGGTGAGGGCGGCGGAACGGACCGCCGGGTCGCGGGTCGAGGAGGCGATGTCCAGCTGCTCCAGGACGTGGTTGCGCAGCATGATGGCTTCCTCGACCGTCTTGAACCCGATGCCGAATTCGGCCAGGCCGGGGACGGGGAGGGTGCGGGAGACCGAGCCGGGGGCCAGCACCAGTTCGTCGTAGCCGATCTCGACCGGGTCGGTGCCCTCCTCCTCGGTGGCGAGGGTCCGTACGGTCGCGGTGCGCGCGATGTGGTCGATGGCCGTGGCCTCGCCGACCACCACCTGGCACTTCCTCAGCACCCGGCGCAGCGGGACGACGACATGGCGCGGGGAGATCGAGCCGGCCGCGGCCTCCGGGAGGAACGGCTGGTACGTCATGTAGGGCTCGGGGTCGAGCACGGTGATCAGTGCTTCGCCGCGTTTGAGCCTCCGCTGGAGCCGCAGCGCGGTGTACATCCCGACACAGCCACCGCCGACCACGAGAATGCGCGCCGGTTCCGTCACAGAGGGTCTCCTCGCGATGTTGTTCCGCCGTGCCCGCTCCCTGAAAGCGCGGCACCCTCCCATGACGCACCGGCGGCGGCCGTTTGTCCACAGGCCCCGCTAAATGTATGACCGGTGCGCCGCGGCGTGCGGAACGGGCGATTCCGCAGGGATGGCCGCAAGCTGCGCAGGTCAGCGCGGGGCCGTTCGCCAAGCGGGACATGCCGGCCGGGGCCGGGTGGTCCTCCGCACCGGCCGGAGGGCGGTCTGTGCGGAACTGCCCTCTTCTTTCCGGGCCTGGGCTCAACTATGTTCGTATCCCGTCGGGGGAGCCAGACCGTCTCCCGGCAGTCACGGCGGGGAGTCTCCGGGGGGAGACGTCATTTACCGGGGGAAAACACATGCATACGCAGAGTTCTCACTGGCCGGCCGCTCTCGCATCGGCACCGGACGGGAGCGCGCGGGCGACCGCGGACGGCTCCGACGTCATGGGTGCCGCGCGCTCGACGCCGTTGCGGGTGGACGCACAGCGCAATCTGGAGCACGTCCTGCGCGCGGCGCGCGAGGTCTTCGGTGAGCTGGGATACGGGGCGCCGATGGAGGACGTCGCACGGCGGGCCCGGGTCGGTGTGGGTACCGTCTACCGGCGCTTCCCGAGCAAGGACGTACTCGTCCGGCGGATAGCCGAGGAGGAGACCGCGCGCCTCACCGAGCAGGCGCGGGCCGCCCTGGGCCAGGAGGAGGAGCCGTGGTCGGCGCTCTCCCGCTTCCTGCGCACCTCGGTCGCGTCCGGAGCCGGCCGGCTGCTGCCGCCGCAGGTGCTGCGGGTCGGCGTCGGCCCGGAGCCGGAGGGGGCGGACGCCGCCGCCCGGGTGCCGCAGCAGCGGCAGCCCGCCGTGCCGGGGCAGGGACAGCCGGATCTGCGGCTCGTCGAACGCACCCCGGAGCCGGCCGAGCACGACCCGGGCGCCGCGGTCCTGCTGGACGTCGTGGGGCAGTTGGTCGACCGCGCCCGGGCCGCCGGCGAGCTGCGCGGCGATGTGACCGTCGCCGACGTGCTGCTCGTGATAGCCACCGCGGCTCCGGCTCTGCCCGACGCGGCGCAGCAGCAAGCGGCCTCGGCGCGGCTCTTGGACATCCTCCTGGAGGGGCTGCGCCCGCGCGCGCTCTGAGGGAGGGACCGGCTCCGCGGTCCTTCGGGGCCCGGGGCCGGTCCGGCCGGATGTCCGCAGGCCCGGCGGGCAGGGTGGCCTTCGCGTCTTTTTCCGTGAAGTCCCCCTGTCCGGAGGGTGGTTCTGGTTCCTTGTATGGGGCCGGGGCCGGGCATTGTGGCAGTCTTTCCCGGGGGCTCGGGTGTGTCGTCGGGTACGGGGGCTTCTGCCATGGGATCTGAGCAGCCGACGGGCGGACCGCCGCCGGCCGACGCGGATCTGCTCCGGCGGACCGCGGACGGGGACGACACGGCCTTCGAGGAGTTCTTCCGGCGCCATGCGGTGGCCGTCCGGCGCCACGCCCGCGACTGCTGCCACGACACCGACTCCGCGGACGACCTCACCACCGAGGCCTTCGCCCGTACGCTTCGCGGGATTCGCGGCGGTGTCCGCCCCGACGCACCCGAGCGGATCCATCTGCTGACGACGGTCCGCCGGGTGGCCGCGGAGTGGAGCCGGACGGACAAGGGTGAGCGGCTCCGCCCCGGATTCGCCGGCTTCGCCCTCCTCGCGGAGGCCACCGGCCCCGGCCGCCCCGCGGGGGGCGCCGGGATGACCGGCGCGGCCCCGGCACCCGGCACGGCGGGCTTGCCCGGGTGTGCGGACGCGCCGGGGACTCAGGGTGCGCCGGACTTCGACGATGCCCGTTCCGGGAGCGGCGCCGGCGGCGCGGGCCCGGCCGGGCCTCCGGCCGGAGCCGCGGACCGGCGGGCGCAGGCGGACGCCGGGGTCCGGGCGATGCGGGAGGCGGCGCACTCGGAGGTCGTCCGGGCCTTCCGCGGACTGCCCGCGCCCTGGCAGACCGTGCTCTGGCACACCCTGGTCGAGGCCGAGTCCCCGGAGAGCGCCGCCCGGCTGCTCGGAATGAGCCCCGAGGCCGCGACCGCACTGGCGCACCGGGCGCGCAAGGGGCTCGAACAGGCCTGCCTGAGGGTCCGGTTGGCGGATGCCTCGGCCGGGGGCGGCGACTGTGCCCGCTCCGCTCCGCTCCTCGCCGCCTGCGCCGAGGGCGGTCCGCGGGCCCGCACGGTACGGGGGGTGCGCCGGCATCTCGCGGCCTGCGCACGGTGCCGCGCGGCTGTACGGGACGCGGCGGACGCCGGCGTCCGGCTGCGGATGGCGCTGCCCGTCGCGGTCCTCGGGCCCCTGGCGGCGGGATATCCGCGGCATGCGGCCGGGGCCGCCCCGGGGAGGCATCCGGGTGACGGAGCAGGAACGGGCCGGGTCGTGCCCGAGACCGGCGGTGCGCCGGTGCGGATGGGGCTGGCGGCCGGGGTTGCGGCCGCCACCGCAGCCGTTCTCGTCGTTCTGGCCGGGGGTGCGGGTGCGCCCGACAGCGGGCCGCGGGCCGGCCGGGCACCGGCGCCGGTGGCCCCCGGGGAGCCGGGCCCGGGCTCCGGGGCGGTCGGCGGCCCGGGGCCGGAAGCGCCCGGGCCGGCGGCCACGCCCGCGCAGACGCGGCGGGAGCGTGCCGGCTCCGGGGCTCCGCCCGGTTCCGCGGCGGGCGGGTCCACGGGCCCGGCGGGGTCCCGGGGGCCGGCGCGGTCCGGGGGCACCTCCCCGGCGCCTTCCTCCCCGGGGGCGGTCGCGTCCCCGTCCGGTACCACGTCCTCCCCGCCGGCATCCGCCTCCGGCTCCTCGCCGCCGTCCTCCGCTCCCGTCCCGAGTTCGCCCGGCCCCTCCGTCGAGCCGAAGCCGGCCCCGCTGGCGTACGACCTCGGCGAGCTGGCGTACGACACGCACGGCGACGGCACGGGCCCGGAGGTGCGCAGCGCGGAGAGCTCCTGGCTGTGGCCCCGTCAAGGGATCATGATCGGCCGGGAGTTGTTCCCGGACGGGGTGACCGTGCAGGCCCGGTCGTCGGTCACGGTCGACCTCAACCGGCCGTGCACGGCGTACAGCGCGCGGGTCGGGCTGGACGACCTGCGACCGGTGCCGGGCGCTGCCCTGTTCTCCGTCTACGGGGACGGCGCGCTGCTGTGGCGTTCGGACGTCCTGCGCGACGGGGACGCGGCTCTGCCGGTCCAGGTCCCCCTGGCGGGTGTCCGGACCCTCCGGCTGGTCGTCGAGCCGTACCGCCGGAGTCCGGAGGCTCTGGCGGACTGGGCCGGGGCGCGCATCAGCTGCCGGTGACCGGCGGCCCGGGAGCGTGCCAGCCGGTGAGGCGGACGCGGTGGCCGCCCCACCGGGCGGCGGCGGGATCGGAGGCCGCCGGGCGCCCGGCGCGCGGGAGAGCGAGCCGTCCGGCGCCGAACGGCCTTCCCGGCGTGAAGCTCGCGCGCCGGCGCGCCCTGCCCTCCGCGTACGGGGCTGCCGTACGGACTGCCGTACAGACCGGTGGCCCACGGTCCGGCAGCCGGCTCCGGGGCCGTGCCCCGGTCCGGGCCGCGGGCCCCCCGGGCAAGCCCGTGGAACGGCTCAGCACCTCACAGAGCCGGTCGTGAGGTCCCCGGCACCCCTCCGGACACCGCACGCTGCCGCGGCGCCTCCGAGCCCGTCCAGCAGCTCCCCCGGCGCGCGATCAGCCGGCGCAGCCAGAGCTCGGTGGAGACCAGTTCGGCCAGGCCGTCCAGCGGTACCGGTTCGCCCTGGGCCGCCGCGCGCAGCGCCTTGCGCACCACCCGGGCCTCCACCAGCCCCGCGTCCGCCAGCAGCGGTGCGTCGAAGAGCGCCACGAGCCCGTCCACCGAGGCGCGCAGCCCGGCCCGGACGGAGGCCGCCTGGGAGGCTTGGGAGGGCGCTCCCCAGCCGGGCGGCAGGTCGTGGATGCCCGCGCCCGCCAGCACGGTGCGCAACACCGAGGAGCGCGCCCCCGGTTGGACGCGGAGCGCCTCGGGGAGCGCGCGGCAGGCACGGACGACCTGGTTGTCGAGGAAGGGCGCGTGCAGCCGCTGGTTTCTGATCTCGGCGGCCTGTTCGAAGACCCGGTGGTCGGCCGCGTACCGGGCGAGCGCGGCATTGGCGCGCCGCTCGCCCGGGCGTTCCACGGTGCCGGGCCGGGACGCCGCGTCGTGCAGGCGGACCGACACCTCGGCGAGCGCCTCGCCCGTCAGCCAGCGCGCCGCCGGGCCGGGCCGGCACCAGGCGAGCGCGGCCAGGGAGGCGTCGACGGCACCCGCGTCGGCGGCCGTCACCGGAAGGCCGCGGACCTGGCCGCCGTGGCCGCCCGCGTCGGTGAAGCGGCGTTCCAGGAGCATCCCCGCCACGTCCCGTACGCCCTCGCGGTAGGGCGTACGGGCGAGCCGGCGCGCCGCCCGGTAGACGGTGAAGGGGACGAAGAGCGACTGGGCGCCGGGGCCGTCGGCCCGGACGAGGGCCGCCATCGGGCGGAGCAGCCGCCGCCGTTGGCGGTCGAGGAGCAGGTCGGCGAGGCGGGCGGGGTGGGCGTCGAGGACCTGGCGCGCGCCGTGGCCGACGATGTGGTCGGCGCTGCCCGCGGCGAGCCGGTACCGGTGGCGGGCGGCGGTGACGAGGGACGGGCCGGGCTCGTCGGTGAGGAAGACGGTGTCGAGGCCGGCGTACGGCAGGGCCTCCTCGCCGCCGGCGACGACGACGTGGTGGAGGCGGGGGTTGGCGGCGAGGCCGCGGGCCCGTTCCAGTTCGGCCTCGCGCTCCCGGCCGCCGCCCGCGGCGAGGTCGTTGAAGGTGACGGCGAGCAGCCGCTCGCCGGCGCCGGTGCCGTGCTGGCCGTGGATCGTGCCGGGGTTGCCGGGGAGTCCGGCGGCGAGGAGGGCGAGGGTGGAGGAGGCGCTGCCGCCCGAGAGGTCGGCGCCTATGCCGGGGGCGGGGGCCCCGCGCGCCGCGCGGCGTTCCGCGGGGCCCATGCCGGGCACGGGCCCCGGGTCGGCCGGCTCGGCCTCCGGGGCGTGGCGGGGGGCGGCGAGGCGGGCGCGTACGGCTTCGACGAGGGCGTCGCGCACCCCGTCGACGGCCTGGCCGGGGTCGAGTTGGGGCGCCGCCACGGCGAGCGAGGCGGTCGGCTCGTAACCGGTGATCTCGCGGGCTCCGTCGCGCAGGACGAGGGCGTGGCCGGGCGGCACCCGTCTGACGCCCCTGTAGGGGGTGCCGTCGCGCAGGGCCTCCGGGGAGTCGGGGCAGGCGAGCAGCGCGGCGAGGTGGCCGACGTCGAGCTGTGCCTCGACGAGGTCGGCGAGCGGCAGCGCCGCGGTGGCGTAGGCGGTGCCGCCGCGCCAGGGGGTGTGGAAGACGGGGCGGGCGCCGGCGAGATCGCCGGTGACGGTGATGCGGCGGCCGACCTGGAGGACGGCGGTGTACCCGCCCGGCCAGGCGGTGAGATGGCGCAGGGCGCCGCCGCGGGCGGCGAACAGGGCGACGCGCAGTTCCTCGTCGGTGGCGCCGCAGCAGCCGAGCACCGCGATCCGGGTGAAGGGGTCGGCCTGGACGACGCGGATCTCGTCGGGGCGCCAGTCACCGACGGCCCAGAGCGGATCGGGGCCGCTCCAGAGCGGCTGGGAGCCGACGGGGTGGACGGGGGTCCCGCCGCCGTCGCCTGTCGTGCTCCACGCGCTGCGGGAAGCGCCTGCGGCGGCACTGCTCCACCCCACCAACCACCGCATCGCCGCCTCCACAGCCCGAGGGCAACCCTGTACCCGCCGCACGCAGTCATCGTGCACAGTAGTCCGACAGGTCCGGCATCGGCCCGGCGACGCTCCGGGAGCGGCGCGCCCGCCAACTGGCCGCGGGCCGGGGCAATGTGGTTCCCGTCAGGCTCCATGCTGCCACGGGAACGGCGCACAAGGGGCGGTTGAGGGAGCACGCACTCCCACGCCATGCGCCCCGTTGAGAAGGGCGAAAACAAGCCAACTTCGGGCGGCCGTACGGGTGGGCGCCACCGTCGGGAACGGTGCGGTCCGGGAGACGATCAGCGCCTCCCGGACCGTCCCGCCGCCCGCGGGGAAAGAGGCGACGGGGTCCCCCCGGCCCGCTGGATCCGGTGCGGCGGGCCGACCCACGCGCTCCTCATGGAAGCGCTCTCGCGCTGGCCGGGACAGCGCGCACATCCGGGCGCAAGGCGGCACACCCCCGGGGCACGGGCCCGGCCGCGCTCCCCGTCACGGCCACATTCTCGCCATCCGGTACTTCGCCCCTTAACGGTCGGGATGTGGGCAACTACGCTGGGCTTACGAATGCCCCGTGCCTATGCCGGGGCGGCCGTCGGTGTGTCGAGGGGTGGCTCATGTCCAGGGAGCAACGCGGGCCGAACGAGAAGCTCGGCACCGTTCTCGCCCTCGCGGGCATCAGCAACGCCGGCTTGGCGCGCCGCGTCAACGACCTCGGAGCCCAGCGCGGTCTGACGCTCCGCTACGACAAGACCTCGGTGGCCAGATGGGTCTCCAAGGGCATGGTTCCGCAGGGCGCCGCGCCCCATCTGATCGCCGCCGCCATCGGCAGCAAACTCGGCCGCCCCGTGCCGCTGCACGAGATAGGCCTGGCCGACGCCGATCCCGCACCCGAGGTCGGTCTCGCCTTCCCGCGGGCCGTGGGTGCCGCCGTCCGCTCGGCCACCGAGCTGTACCGCCTCGACCTCGCCGGCCGCCGGGCCGGCAGCGGCGGCATCTGGCAGAGCCTGGCCGGATCGTTCGCCGTCAGCGCCTACGCGACGCCCGCCTCGCGCTGGCTGATCACGCCCGCCGACAGCAACGCCGCCCGCGACCCGAAGGAGGCCGAGGCCGCCGCCGCCGACGGCCCGCCACAGCGCGTCGGGCACAGCGACGTCACCAAGCTCCGCGAGGCCGCGGAGGACGCCCGCCGCTGGGACTCCAAGTACGGCGGCGGTGACTGGCGTTCGTCGATGGTCCCCGAGTGCCTGCGGGTCGACGCGGCGCCGCTGCTCCTCGGTTCGTACAGCGACGAGGTCGGGCGCTCCCTGTTCGGCGCGACCGCCGAACTCACCCGGCTCGCCGGGTGGATGGCCTTCGACACCGGCCAGCAGGAGGCGGCCCAGCGCTACTACATCCAGGCGCTGCGGCTCGCGCGCGCCGCCGCCGATGTGCCGCTGGGCGGCTACGTCCTGGCCTCCATGAGCCTCCAGGCCACCTACCGCGGCTTCGCCGACGAGGGCGTCGACCTCGCCCAGGCCGCCGTCGAACGCAACCGCGGCCTGGCCACCGCCCGCACCATGAGCTTCTTCCGGCTCGTCGAGGCCCGCGCCCACGCCAAGGCCGGCGACTCGCACGCGGCCAGCGCCGCGCTGCGGTCCTCCGAGGGCTGGCTGGAGCGCTCCCGGCCGGGCGATCAGGACCCCAACTGGCTCGGGTTCTACTCCGAGGGGCGGTTCGCGGCCGACGCCGCGGAGTGCTACCGCGACCTCAAGGTGCCCCGGCAGGTACGGCGCTTCACCGAGCAGGCGCTCTCGCAGCCGACGGAGGAGTTCGTCCGCTCGCACGGACTGCGGCTGGTCGTCGCCGCGGTCGCCGAACTGGAATCCGGGAACCTGGACGCCGCGTGCGCGCAGGGGACGCGGGCGGTGGAGGTGGCCGGGCGGATCTCCTCCGCGCGGACCACCGAGTATGTGCGGGACCTCCTGCACCGGCTGGAGCCGTACGGGGACGAGCCGCGCGTGGCGGAACTGCGGGAGCGGGCACGGCCGTTGCTGGTGGCGCCGGCCTAGGCGGAGATCGTCCGGAGCGAGGGGCGAGCCGGGAAGGCCCATGAGCGGGAGCCGGCCACCCGGGCACGGATCCGTACAGCCCCGCACAGACCTCACCTCACGCGTGGGCGGACACCCGCGTGCGGAGGAAGTCCAGCAGGACGGCGTTGAAGCGCTCGGGCTGTTCGACTCCCGGCAGGTGCCCGGCTCCGTCGATCACGCTCAGCGCGGCGTGCGGGACGAGACGGCTGATGGCCTCGGCCTCGGCGACCGGGGTGTACACGTCGTCCGCGCCGACCACGACCAGGGTGGGGACCCCGGCGTCGGCGAGCGTGTCGCGGTAGTCGGGGCGTTCCGCCCGCCCGCGCAGCGCGGCCGCGGCACCTCGGGGGTCGGTGGCGCGCATCATGCCCAGGACGTGTTCGGCCACGTCGGGGAGGGCGGTGACGTTGTAGGAGGCGAGCATCCTGTCGATGACGTCGTCCGCGTAGCCGTCCATGCCCTCGGCGAGCAGCCGGTCGGCCAGGTGGTTGCGGAAGCGTCTGCCCTCCGCCGTCTCCGGGGACGGCGAGGTGTCGGACAGCAGGAGCGCCCGGACCCTCCGCGGGTGGCGGCGGTGGAACTCCATGGCGATCTGGCCTCCCATGGACACGCCGCCGACCACCGCGCGCCCGACGCCGAGGTGGTCCAGGAGGGCGGCGATGTCGTCCGCGAAGCCGGAGAGCAACACCTTGCCCGGCGTGACATCGCTGTCCCCGTAGCCGCGCAGGTCGGGGGTGATCACCCGGTGCCCGGCCGCGGTGAGCGCGCGGGTCTGCGGAGCCCACAGCGTGCGGTTGAACGGGTGCCCGTGCACCAGGACGACCGGTATGCCGTCCGCCGGACCGAGGTCGTCGTAGTGGAGCGTGGCGTCGTTCACCGTCAAACGGCTCATCGGGGCACCCCTGGCGTCGGTCACCGGCACGGGGACGGAAGCCTACGCCTCCGGCCCCAGGGGCGGCGTGGGCACCGCCCTGACGAAGGGTCCCGCCGATCCCGCCGATCCCGCCGATCCCGGCGATCCCGCCCTCGGGGACCCGGCGGCGGAGCTGTGCCGACAGGTTTCGGGTGACTGTCAGTGGGCCAGGGCATCATCGGGAGAGGCGGAGCGCGAGCGGGGAGGTGCGGGGCGGTGTCGTACGACTGCGACGTCCTGGTGATCGGCGGCGGAATCGTCGGGCTGTCGTCCGCGTACGCGATCACGCGCGCGGCGCCCGGCACCCGGGTGGTCGTGCTGGAGAAGGAGCCCGGCCCGGCGCTCCACCAGACGGGGCGCAACAGCGGTGTGATCCACAGCGGCATCTACTACCGCCCGGGCTCGTTCAAGGCGCGGTTCGCGGTGCGGGGTGCCGCGGAGATGGTGCGGTTCTGTGCCGAGCAGGGCCTGCCGTACGAGGTGACCGGCAAGCTGATCGTCGCCACCGGACGCGAGGAGCTGCCGCGGCTGCACGCCCTGGTGCAGCGCGGCCGGGAACACGGCATACCGGTGCGCGAGCTGGGGCCGGCGCAGATCGCGGAGCGGGAACCGGCGGTGCGAGGGCTGGCCGCGATCCATGTCGGCTCCACCGGGGTGTGCGATTACGGGGCGGTCGCCCGCCGGCTGGCCCGGCTGGCGGAGGAGGCGGGCGCGAGCATCCGGTACGGCGCCGAGGTGCGGGCCGTCGCCCGGCGCTCCTCGTCGGTGGCGGTGCGCACCGCCGACGGCGCGGTGCTGCGGGCCCGGGCCCTGGTGAACTGCGCGGGGCTGCACAGCGACCGGGTGGCGCGGCTGGCCGGTGACGAGCCGGGCATGCGGATCGTCCCCTTCCGCGGGGAGTACTACGCACTGGCGCCGAGCCGGGCCGGGCTGGTCCGGGGCCTGGTCTATCCGGTGCCGGACCCGGCGTTCCCGTTCCTGGGAGTCCATCTCACCCGGGGCATCGACGGCCATGTGCACATCGGCCCCAACGCCGTCCCCGCGCTGGCCCGCGAGGGCTACGACTGGCGGACCCTGCGCCCCGCCGAGCTGGCCGGGACGCTGGCGTTCCCCGGCTCCTGGCGGATAGCCCGCCGCCACTGGCGGTACGGCGCCGGTGAGCTGCGCCGCTCGCTCTCGAAGAGGGCCTTCACGGAGGCGGTGCGGAGGATGCTGCCCGAGGTGTCCCCCGCGGACCTGGTGCCGGCGCCGGCGGGGGTCCGCGCGCAGGCGGTGCTGCCGGACGGCGGTCTGGTGGACGATTTCCTGTTCGCCGAGGCGCCTCGGACCGTCCATGTGCTGAACGCCCCCTCCCCGGCCGCCACGGCTTCCCTGCCGATCGGACGCGAGGTGGCGCGGCGGGCCCTGGCCGCCCTGGGCATGGTGCGGGTGTAGGGCCTGCCCGCCGCTCGGCGCGTCGGACCCGCCCGCCGGCTGCGGAGGTTCCGGCCCCGGCCGGGGCGGGGCGGGTGCGGGCCGCCGTAGAATCGGAGGCATTGTGTCCGATTCCCGTAACCACACGTCCCCGCCGGTGCCCGAGCCGCACGGCGCCACCCGCGCCGAGGCCGCCCCGCGGGCGGCGAACCGCTCCGAGCGGAAGCTGCTGTTTCCCGAAGGTCCCGCGGTCGACCCGGCCGGGTCGCACCACGAGCGCCGGATCCGGAGCTTCCGGCCGCGCCGCGGGCGCGTGACAGCCGGGCAGGGGGAGGCGCTGCGCCGGCTCTGGCCGACGCGGGGCCTGGACATCGACGGGCGGTCCACGCTCGATCTCGACGCCCTGTTCGGGGGCCTGCCCGTGGTGCTGGAGATCGGCTTCGGCATGGGGGAGGCCACCGCGCGGATGGCCGCCGACGACCCCGGCACCGGCATACTCGCCGCCGATGTGCACACCCCCGGCCAGGGCAATCTGCTGGCGCTCGCCGAGCGCGAAGGGCTGACGAACATCCGGGTGGCCAACGGCGACGCGATCATCCTGCTGCGGGAGATGATCGAGCCGGGCACCCTGGCGGGCCTGCGGGTGTTCTTCCCGGACCCCTGGCCCAAGAAGCGGCACCACAAGCGCCGGCTGATCCAGCCGGAGTTCGTCACACTGGCCGCGGACCGGCTGCGGCCGGGCGCGCTGTTCCACTGCGCGACCGACTGGGAGCCGTACGCCGAGCAGATGCTGGAGGTGCTGACCGCCTGCCCCGAGCTGGAGAACACCGTGCCCGGCGGCGGCTACGCCCCCCGGCCCGCGTTCCGTCCGGTGACGAAGTTCGAGAACGCCGGTCTCGGCAAGGGGCACCGCGTCCACGACGTCCTGTTCCGCCGCCGCTGACCGAAGGCCGCCGCACCGCCGGGCCCGTCTCGTTAGGGTCGGTGGATGCACCCGTCCCCACCCCCGCAGCGGCCCGGTCCCGCGCAGCCGCCGGTGCCGGAGTACCAGCCGCGTCCCCGGTTCGACGCCGTGCCCGACCGTGCGCAGTGGCGCTACCGGCCGCGCCGCGCGCTCTGGGAGAGCAGAGCGGTGCGCGTCGGCGCGCTGGTCATCCTGCTGGCGCTGTGCGGTCTGGTGATCCTCGCGCTGGTCCGGCAGCAGACCGGCACCCGGGGCTTCGTGGTCGGTCTGGGCCTCGCCGTGCTTCCCGTTCCCCTGCTGGTGGCGGCGTTCTGCTGGCTGGACCGGGTCGAGCCCGAGCCCTGGCGGAATCTGGCGTTCGCCTTCGCCTGGGGAGCGTGTGCCGCCACCCTCGTGGCGATTCTGGCCAACGGTCTCGCGGTGCGGTGGATCGTCGCGCGGGCCGGGGTCTCCTCGGCCGGTGACGCGGACACTTGGGGGGCGGCGGTCGTCGCCCCGGTGGTGGAGGAGAGCGCCAAGGCCGCGGCGCTGCTGCTGTTGTTCGTCTTCCGGCGGCGGGACTTCCACGGCATCGTCGACGGTGTGGTGATAGCGGGGATCACGGCCACCGGCTTCGCCTTCACCGAGAACATCCTCTTCCTGGGCACCGCCTTCGGCGAGGACGAGGCGCTCGGCAACTCGGGGTTCGAGTCCGTGACCGCGCAGACCTTCATCGTCCGCATCGTGCTGTCGCCGTTCGCGCATCCGCTGTTCACGTCGCTGACCGGGATCGGCTTCGGGCTCGTCGCGCAGCTCACGCCGCGGGCACGCGCCGGCCGGGTGCTGCTGCCGCTCTCCGGGCTGGCGACGGCCATGGGCCTGCACAGTGTGTGGAACGGCTCGACGTCCCTGGGCGGTCACGGCTTCATCGCGGTCTACGCCCTGTTCATGGTGCCGCTGTTCGTGGTGCTGACCACCGTGGTGATCCGCTCCCGGGCGGGCGAGCTGCGGGCCGTCCGGGAGTACCTGCCGGCGTATGTGGCGGCGGGCTGGCTCGCGCCCGCCGAGCCGCACGCGCTGGCGTCGATGCGGGCCCGTGCGGTCGCCCGGCGGCTCGCGCGCCGTACGCACGGCGCTCCGGCGGCCCGGGCCGTCTCCGAGTACCAGTCCTTCGCCACGGCCCTGGCCTTTCTGCGGCGGCGGGCCCACCAGGGCGCGGCGGGCGCGGACTTCGCCGTCCGCGAGCAGGAGCTGCTGCACCATCTGTGGCAGCGCAAGGCCCTGGCGCGGCCCGCCCTGCTGCACGCCGCGGCGGTCACGGCACCGGTGGCACCACCGCGGTGGCAGCCGTACGGGCCGGGGATGCCGTACGGGCCGGGGCCCGGCGGACCCGGGGTCCCGTACCAGCCGGGGCAGCAGGGGCAGCAGGGGCCGTGGACGGGGCCGCAGCCGGGAGCACAGCCGGGACCGTGGCCGCCGGGGCAACAGCCGCGGCCGGGGCCGTACGCACCGTATGGTCACGGCTCGTACGGCCCCGGCTCCCGCGGCCACTGAGCCACCGTCGCTCAGCCAGCCGCCGTGGCTCAGCCGCGGTCACTGAGCCACCGTTACTGAGCCACCGTCACTGAGTCGCGGGCACCCCTCCCCGGCCGGGGTCACCGATCCGGCGCGGGGCGCGGCACCGGTGTCAGCCCGCGGTACGGGGCGCCGGTCCCCCGGCGGCCCCGCTCGGCTCGGCGGTCCGCTGGGAGAGCGGGGTGGCGATGTCCTCCAGCGAACGCCGCTCCGCCGGCACGGCGAGCATGGCGGCCACCACACCGGCCAGGGTCATCAGCGCGGCACCGATCTGGAAGGCCAGCACGGTGTCGCCGACGACGCCCGACCCGGTGAGCTTCGCGAAGACCAGCGGGCCGCTGATGCCGCCCGCGGCGGTGCCGATGGCGTAGAAGAAGGCGATCGCCATGGCCCGGGTCTCCATCGGGAAGACCTCGCTGACCGTCAGATACGCGGAGCTCGCACCGGCCGAGGCGAAGAAGAGCACCACGCACCAGCAGGCGGTCAGGGTCCTGGCGGTCAGATGGCCGCCGTCGAAGAGCCAGGCGGTGATGAAGAGGAGCACACCGGAGAGGATGTAGGTGCCGGAGATCATGACCTTGCGGCCCACGGTGTCGAAGAGCTTGCCGAGCAGCACCGGGCCGAAGAAGTTGCCCAGCGCGATCACCGCGAAGAAGTAGCCGGTGGATCCGGTGCCCACGTCGTAGAACGTGGTGAGGATCGCGCCGAAGCCGAAGGTGATGGCGTTGTAGAGGAAGGCCTGGCCGATGAAGAGCGAGAAGCCGAGGACGGCGCGCCTGCGGTAGTGCGAGAAGACGGTGCGGGCGATCAGGCCGAAGCCGATGCTCTTGCGCTGGTGGATGGTGATCTCGCCGGCCGGCTCCGGGAGTTCCCCGCCTTTCTCGGCGGTGACCTGCTCCTCGGCCTCCCGGACCAGGGCTTCCGCCTCCTCGCCCCGGCCGTGGATGAAGAGCCAGCGCGGACTCTCCGGCACGTGCCGGCGGACGAGGAGGATCACCAGTCCGAAGACGACGCCCAGGCCGAAGGTCAGCCGCCAGCCGAGGTCCTTGGGGAAGATGTCGGTGTCCAGCATGACGATGGACAGCAGGGAACCGCCGACCGCGCCCAGCCAGAAGCTGCCGTTGATGATGAGGTCGACCCGGCCCCGGTAGAGGGAGGGGATCAGCTCGTCGATGGCCGAGTTGATGGCCGCGTACTCGCCGCCGATGCCGAAGCCGGTGAGGAAGCGGAAGACGAAGAACCACCAGCTGGAGAAGGAGACGGCGGTCAGCGCGGTGGCGCCGAGATAGACGGCCAGCGTGATGATGAACAGCTTCTTGCGGCCGTAGCGGTCGGTGAGCCGGCCGAAGAAGAGCGCGCCCAGACAGGCCCCGGCGACGTACAGCGCGGCGGCGACACCGGTGACCTGGCCGGAGCTGATCGGCAGACCGCTGCCCTCCTCCGAGAGCCGGCCCGCGATGTTGCCGACGACGGTGACCTCCAGGCCGTCGAGGATCCACACGGTGCCGAGGCCGATGACGATGGTCCAGTGCCAGCGCGACCAGGGCAGTCTGTCCAGCCGGGCGGGCACGGCCGTGGTGACCGTGCCCGTTCCCGCTCGTGCGTCCAAGGGGTAGTCCGCCGCCATCCCCGCACCCTCCGCTCGACTCCGGCCCGGGGCGGCGCCCCGGGCTCATCCGTGCATGCAGGTTCCCGGCGCCGTGCGATTCACGCCCCCGGGGCGGGTCGACCGACGCGGATCAGGGAGGCGGACAGGCCGGCAGCCCTGGCGTCGGGGGGACGCACCAGGGCTGCCGGAGTAGAGGCCCGCGCCGCGAGCGGGCGGGGAGACGCGGGGAGGTCGGAGGCCGGAACGGGGTCTGCCGGGACCGTCCGTGGAAAACCGCGGGGCACGGGGTTTGCGACGGGCGGGTGGGGCATACGCAGAAGCGGGACACGGGGTAACACCCGGAGGCCGGAGGGCGCGTCTGCGAGCGCGCCCTCCGCTTCCGGCCCCCGGACCGGGCCGAGCGAGCGTGGCCCGTCCGCGAACATGCCGCGGGATGCCGGAGGTTGACGGCTTGGGCTGCGGTGTGGTGGTGCGGTGGCGCGGTTCAGATGTTCTTGCCGTGGTCGCGGAGCCAGGCCGCGGGGTTGACCGGGTCGCCGCCGCCGGGCCGGACCTCCAGGTGGAGATGCGGGCCGGAGGAGTTGCCGGTGGAGCCGACGCGGCCGATCGTGTCGCCCGTGGTGACCTCGCCGGAGGTGACGGTCATCGAGGAGAGGTGGCAGTACCAGATCTCCGTGCCGTCATCGAGGGTGAGGATGATGCGGTAGCCGTACGAACCGGCCCAGCCGGCCTCGGTGATCGTGCCGCCGTGCACCGCCTTGACGGGGGTGCCGGTCGGGGCGGCGAAGTCCTGGCCGGTGTGGCTGCTGGACCACATGGAGCCGGACTCGCCGAAGCTCGAGGTGAGGGTGTAGGAGGAAAGCGGAAGCGCGTAGCTGGCGGCCAGCTTGGCCAGCCGCTCCTCCTCCGCCTTGCGCGCGGCTTCCTCGGCCGCCTTGCGCTCGGCCTCCTCGGCCGCCTTCTTCTTGGCCGCCTCGGCCTCCGCCTTCTTGGCGGCGGCGTCCTCGGCGGCCTTCTCCCGCGCGGCCTGCTCGGCGGCCAGCCGCTCGGTGGTCTCGGCGACGCTCTGCTGCTGCTCGGCCTGGCGCATGATGCGGGCCCGCAGGGCCTCACCGGCGTCGGCGCCCTGAGCGATCTCGTCCGTGGTGAGCCCGGCCTGCGACAGCGGGGCGCGGCTCGCGGTGGCGGAGACGTCGTTGGAGCCGCCGACCAGGGAGTCGATGGCCGGCAGCTTGTCCGTCACCGGGGAGAGGTCGGGCAGCGAGATGGGGGCCGGGGGACGGTCCTTGGCCGTGGCCATGCCGCCGGCGCCTACAGCCGCGATCACCCCGACGCCCAGGACGGCGCCGCTCCGGGCCATGCCTCCGCCGCGCTGTTTGACGACGCGGTGCCTGCCCCGGACCGGGGCGGTGGAGTCGGCGGTGGGATTCCACTCACCGACGGGCTCTCCGTCGAAGAGGGGTCCGGAGGTGGACGGACCGGCCCACGTCTCGGGGGCAGGGCTGCTGGACGCCACGGAGGCGCACTCCTTTCCTTCCTTCTCGCCTACCGGGTTAGCTGACGGGTTCGGAGCAGGAAGGTCTCCTACGGTTCCCTCCTCGCGGAGGGGCCCGATTCACCCCAAGGATTGGTTCCCCGGTTCCCTTGGTGCAGGTGGTGCTGTTCCGCGCATGCGGGATTCGGCGACTGCGCAGGCGGTGCCACCCTTGGTGGCGGCTGGGACGACCGCGCTGCGTTATCGAACGTTAATTGACGGAGCCCCCGTATTCCAAGCCGTTCCGGCTGATCTTTTGGTAATGACCCCACGGAGAAAACGGACATCGGCCGCCAGAGCCGGGCGAGTTGACCGGGCGCCGGAAAACCTGTTCCCGCTGATCGTGCGTCAGTCGTTATCGCCCGGACACCTGTCGTCACGCAGCGTTGCGGAGGCCGGGTGGCGGGCGTGAGGGGCGGGGCGCCGGAGCGGACCGCAGGGGCCCGTGGCCCCGGCCCGGCAGTCTGGAGATCCGGCCGTGGGGAGGTACGGCAGCGGGGAGGTCCGGCGGCGGTCCGGGGATCCGGCGGTCAGGAGCGCCGCTCGGGGACGTCCGTGACCGCGAGGAGCGCCATGTCGTCGTGGGCGCGGCCGCCGGTGTGCAGGGCCACGTCCCCGACGAGGGTGTCCAGCAACTCCTCCGGGTCGCTGAAGGACCGTCCGGCCAGACTGAGTTGGGGATCGTAGAACTCACCGGCACGGTTGCGGGCCTCCGTGACGCCGTCGGTGAAGAGCAGGAGGGTGCACCCGCGCGGAAACACGATCTCCTCCACCCGGTCCGGCTCGGTCCGCAGCCACGCCAGGCCGAGCGGTACGGCGGGCACTTCCGGTTCGACGGCGCACACGGCGCCGTCCCCGGTGAGCATCAGCGGGGCCGGGTGGCCGCGGTTGAGCAGCCGAAGCCTCCGGGCCGACAGCCCGGAAGCGCTCCCGCCGGGAGCGCCGGATCCACCCGGGTCCGCCCCGAGGGAGCCCTCGTGCGGGATCTCGGCGAGCACGGCCGTGGTGAACCCCTCGGCCCGCTCCAGCCCTTCCCGGCGCTTGGCCTCCCGCACGAGCGCGACCTCCAGCCGTTCCGCGATCCCCGTCAGCTCCGGCTCCTCCTCGGCCGCTTCCCGGAACGCCCCGAGGACGATCGCGACCGCGCCCACCGCCTCTATGCCCTTGCCGCGTACGTCACCGACGATGAGCCGCACCCCGTGCGGGGTGGACTGGACCGCGTAGAGGTCGCCGCCGATTCCCGCGTCCGCCTGCGCGGCCTCGTAGCGGGCGGCGACGCGCAGCCCGCCGATGCGGCCGGCAGGGGCCGGCAGCACGGCCCGCTGGGCGGCCTCCGCGACGTTCCGGACGGAGGCCAGTGCGCGGTGGCCGTGGCGCACCACACGGTTGATGAAGACGGCGAGGCCCGCCACGGTCACCACCGTGGCGGTGTCGAGCAGTGACTGGTACTGCCCGACCGTGCCGTGCAGCAGAGCGATCCCGAGCATCGCCAGGCTGGAGACGACGGCCGTCAGGATCGTGGCGGGGCCGGTGTAGAGGGCCGCGGCGACCATCGGCGCGGCCGCGAAGAACGGCGAGCCGGTCAGCTCCGGCGGTGCCAACAGGCCGAAGGCCAGGCCGCCGACGATCAGGACGCCCGGGATCCAGCAGGGGAACGGAGCACCGCGGAACCGTGTCCCGCCGTCGCCCCTGCTGCACAGCTGTCCTCGCTGCACCACCTGTGATCTCCTGCCCGGTCCCGGTCCGTCCGGTTACGGAACGACACCGCGCCCCCTGCCACCCTCGGCCGTTCCGGTCCGGAGGGCGAATCCGCGTCCGCCGTTCGGGTGACGGGCCGCGGTGGCACGGGCGGTGGCACGGACAGCGGCAAGGGCCGGGGCGGGGCGTGGGTCAGGGGCGTGGGTCAGGGGCGTGGGTCAGGGGCGTGGGCGGACGGCAAGCGCTGGGTCCACCGGGCCTCACCGTCGGCCTCCGCCCGGAGTCCGGTGACTCCGGACCCGGTGGTTCTTGCCCCCTTTCGTGTAGCTTCGAAGATATGAGGAGCACATCGCGCAATGCCGTGCTCGGACCGGTGCTCGCCCTGCTAGCGGCCCTTCTGGTCGCGGCCGGGCTCCTCGCTCCGGGCTCCCGGGCGGCCGACGGCCTCGGCGGCGCCGCGGAAGCCCTGCGGAGCGGCCCGGTCTATGTGGATCCCCGGGCCTCCGGCCGGCTCTCCGGCGCCGAGGCCGAGGCACTGGCCGACACCATCGAGAACGCCGACAAGCCCGTCTTCGTCGCCGTCCTGCCGGAGGCCGCGGAGTTCGATCCCGACAGCCTGCTCCGGGATCTGCGGACCCGGGTCGGTGTCAGCGGCGTCTACGCGGTCGCCCTCGGCGACGGCTTCGACGCGGGCGCCGACAACCGGGTCATGTCCCAGAACGCCATGGGGAACCTGACCGGCGCCGTCGAGCGGGAACACGGCACCGACACCGCCGCCCTGCTCGACGACTTTGTCGGCCAGGCGGTCCAGCAGGCCAACGGTTCCGCGCCCGCCTCCTGGAGCGACGGCGGCGGCGACGGCGGGACGAATACCGTGGCCGGTGTCGTCACTCTGGTCACCATCGGCGCTCTGGCGCTGGCGGGCGTCCTGGCGGCCTTCACCGTCTCCCGGCGCAACCGCACGCGCCGGGCGGAACGCGAGAAGGCCGAACTCGAGACCGTACGGCCCCTGGTGGACGAGGACATCACCGCCTTCGGCGAGGAACTGGACCGGCTCGACTTCGACCCCTCCGCGCCGGAGACCGACGAGACCATGCGCCGCGACTTCTCCCACGCGCTGGACTCCTACGAGAAGGCGAAGGCCGCGATGGCCCGCGCCCACCACCCCGGTGACGTCCGCCCTGTCACCGAGGCCCTGGAGGACGGCCGCTTCGCGCTGGCCACCCTGGAGGCCCGGCGCGCCGGAACTCCACTGCCGGAACGCCGGCCGCCCTGCTTCTTCGACCCCCGCCACGGCCCGTCCACCGAGGACGTCGAGTGGGCGCCCGAGGGCGGAACGGCGCGCACCGTCCCGGTGTGCGCCGCCGATGCCGCCCGGATCGCCGACGGCCACGAGCCGATGGCCCGCACCGTCGAGACGGCGTCCGGCCGCCGGCCGTACTGGGAGGCCGGACCCGCCTACGCGCCCTGGGCCGGGGGTTACTTCGGCGGCGGGATGCTGCCCGGGCTGCTGGTCGGCACCATGCTCGGCAACATGATGTTCGCCCCTCACGCCTACGGCGCCTACGGCGGCGGTGACTACGGTGCGGGCGCCGAGGGCGGCGAGTACACCGGCTCCGACTTCAACCCGGGTGACTTCGGCGGAGGGTTCGACGGCGGCGGCTTCGGAGGCGGAGGGGACTTCGGCGGCGGCGGAGGCTTCTGACCGTCCGCCGTGTCCGCGGTATCCGGGCCGTTCCGGGGCCCGGGTTCCTCGGACCGTCCGGCGGCCGCCGGGACCGGACGAACCCGGCCCGCCCGGCGGTCCGGGCCGACGGCTCGAACCGGCAACCGGGCCGCCGACCCGGATCGGCGGCCCGGGTACGTCCGGTGCCATGCCCCGGCCGGGTGTCCGCCGGACCACCGGACACCCCTTCCCGCCACGCCCCCTCAGTCGCCGAGGTGCCGCTCGGCATAGACCTTCATGGCATCCCGGACGAACTCCGCGACGCCCTCACCATGCCGGTCGTAATGAGCGGCGAACCGCGGATCGGCGACGTACATCTCGGCCAGCCCGATGAAGTAGCCCTTGGAGGGATCCGGGGAGGCGTCCGACAGCCAGGTGTAGTGGCGCCGGGTGATCGCCTGCGCCTCCTCGCTGTCCGGGGAGGCACCGGCCCGCGCGGCCTTCCCGAAGTCCAGGGCGATGTCCAGCTCCCGCTGCTGGAAGGATCGCCGGCCCTCGTCGCCGAGCGAGCGCCACCAGCGGTCGGAACTGTCGTAGGCGTCACGCCCCCAGCGCTCGATCACCTCCTCCTTGTGCCGGTCGTGGTCGAACCCGTCGAATATTTCGTCGGCCATGAGCTCTTCGCCCTCCTCCGTCTTGCGCAAGGTGGTCCGCACCGATGCGATCTGCCGCCCGATCCGCTCCCGTTCATGCTCCAGCAGCCGCAGGTGCGTGCGGAGCGCGGCGGTCTCGTCGCGCTGCCCGGCCAGCACCTCGGCGATGGCGGGCAGCCCCAGGCCCAGCTCGCGCAGCAGCAGAATCCGCTGAAGCCTGACCAGCGCGGACTGGTCGTAGTAGCGGTAGCCGTTGCCGCCGATCCGGCTGGGCGGCAACAGGCCGATGTCGTCGTAGTGGCGCAGCGTCCGGCTGGTCGTCCCCGCACGGCGCGCGATGTCCTGGATCGACCACTCCATCGCGGCTCCCCCTTGCTGTTTTCACATCCCCGGGCGTCTCTCACCCGGTGCTCACGACCGTAGAACTTGACGTAGCGTAAAGGTCAACCCGAATGCGGACGAACAGCTCGGCTCCCGGCATACGGGCCATCGGTCCGGGGCCGCGGCCACTCCGGATCACCGGGCCACGGCACCGCGAAGGCGATTGCGGAGGTGACCGCAGAGGCGACCGCGGAGGCGGGCGGGACCGCGGAAGGCCGTTCCGGGCGCACGGACCAGGAGCGAGGCGACAGGTCCGCCCGTGACGGCAGCGGAGCACCGGACGCCGGGCCGGGGACGGCCGAAACCGGGTGGACGGCGGCCGGCCGGACCGCGCGCTGAAGGTGGCACCGGACGGGAGAGCCGGGCGGCGGGGCCGCAGCGGGCCGGCCGGGTGCGGCGCCGGACGGCGGTGGTGGCGGCTGCGGTGGCGGGGCCGCGGCAGTGCCGGCGGTGGACGGCATGACGACGGGGACGGCGGTCCCACCCGCCGTCCCCGTCGCGGAGCCGTGACCGCACCCGTCCCCACGAGCCGGTCCGGAGACCTGCCGGACGTACGGTGCGCGCGGCACCCGGCACGGGTCGTATCCGTGCCCGGTCGCCCGACCGCACGTCCGGCTACCCCAATGTGTCCCGCCCCCACAGCAGGACCCGCATGACCCACCATCGCCGTAGCGGCACACGGGCGGCAGGGCCCGGTCGGCCCGGGAGAGGGACCATTGGTCCCCCTCCTCCGCGGCCCTCTCCTTCAGCCGGTGCCCGGGCTCCTCCCGCACCGGGACCCCAGGACCTCTCCCGGTCATGGGGATCACCGCGACCACCGGTGTCATCGAGGTCATCGGCGCGCTGCCGCGGTCACAGCGGCCCCTGCACACGGCCCCTGCCCCTGACCCACGCGCAACCGCACATCACCGGCTTCAGGGCGGGCGGCGTGCCCGGCAGTCCGCCGGCGCCCCAACCGGCGGGACGGCGGACACAGTTGCCGCGAACGCCACCACCGCACCCGCCAACTCGTCCTGCCGGTGCGGGGAGTGGCCGGAATGCGTGAGGCCCCGATCGGCGTCGGTGCCGATCCGGGCCTCGGTGGTAGGCCGTGTGGGACTCGAACCCACAACCAATGGATTAAAAGTCCACTGCTCTGCCAATTGAGCTAACGGCCCTTGGTCGTGCTCCCCCGAGCATAGCCCTCCGCGGGCCGCGAACCGATCGGGTATACCCCTGTTCGCCGACAGCGGCCCGGGATTCCGGGCCCGCGTCGCCGCGCCCCGCCGTCGGTGCGGACCGGGCACGGTGGCGCGGGCCCGGACACGGCCTCGGGGCCCGTACGACGCGGTGCGTACGGGCCCCGAGGCACGGGTGTTCGGTCAGGTGCCGTCAGCCGTTGCGCTTCCAGCGCGGCTTGTCGGCGCGGCGGTCGAACGGACGGCCGCCGGCGGTGTTGGTGCTGCCGCGGTGGTCGTCGCGGCGGGCCGGGCGGTCGTCGCGGCTGAAGGGACGGTCGTCACGACGGTCGCGGTTGTGCGGGCGGTCGCCGCCCCGGTGGCCGAAGCCGGGGCGGTCGTCGCGGCGCTCGTGCGGACGGGCGGCGCCGAAGCCTCCGCGGTCGTCCCGGCGGTCGCGGCTGTAGCCGCCGGCCGGACGGTCGTCGCGGCGGTCACGGCTGTAACCGCTGCCCGAACGGCCGGCACCGTAGCCACCGCTCGGACGGTCGTCCCGGCGGTCGCGGCTGTAGCCACCGCTCGGGCGGTCGTCCCGGCGGTCACGGTTGAAGCCGCCACCCGGGCGGTCGTCCCGGCGGTCACGGTTGAACCCACCGCTCGGGCGGTCGTCCCGACGGTAGCCGCCGCCGGAGCGGTCGTCGCGGCGGTCACCGCGGTCGCGGTTGAAGCCGCCGGAGCGGTCGTCCCGGCGCTCGCGGCCGTAGCCGCCGCGGTCGCCGTAGCCACCGCTGTTGCCACCGCGGTCTCCGTAGCCGCCGGACCGGTCGTCGCGACGGTCACGGCGGTCGAAGTTGCCCCGGTCGTCGCGACGCTCGCCCGCGGCCGCGGACTGGGCCGGCACGGACGCGGCGGCCCGCGACTCCTCCTCCGCGGCTTCCGCCGCGGCGGCGGCGACCATGGCCTCGGCGGCGGCCGCGACGGCCGCCTCCGGGTCCTCGCCCCGCTCGCGCGCGGCCCGCGCCACCAACCGGTCGGCTTCCCCGCGCAGTTCGGCGGCGCGGCGCTGTGCGCGCTCCAGCTGACGGGTGAGGTCCTGGACCTCGCGCTCGGCCTGCTTCGCGGCGTTGCCGGCGGACTCGGCCTGCACCTCGGTCAGCGAACGGGCACCCGTGATCCGGGCGACGTCCTCGTCGAACGCGCCCGCTCCGCCGACGATGTGGCGCGAGGCGTCGACACCCGCGTCCTCCATCAGCCGGAAGATCTGCTTGCGCTGGTGCGGCAGCGCGAGCGAGACGACGGTGCCGCTGCGGCCCGCGCGGGCCGTACGGCCGGAGCGGTGCAGGTAGTCCTTGTGGTCACCGGCCGGGTCCACGTTCAGGACCAGGTCGATGTCGTCGACGTGGATGCCGCGCGCGGCGACGTCCGTGGCGACGAGGCAGTTGACGCGACCGTCCTTGAAGTCGGCCAGCGTCCGGGTCCGGGCGCCCTGCGTCATGCCGCCGTGCAGCGCGTCCGCGCGCACCCCGGTGTCGAGGAGCTGCTCGGCGACGCGGTCGGCGCCCATCTGGGTCCGCACGAAGATGATCGTGCGGCCCTTGCGGGCGGCGATGGCGGCCGTGACCGGCGCCTTGTCCTTCGGCTTCACGACGAGCACGTGGTGGCTCATGGTGGTGACCGCGCCCTGCGCCGCGTCGACCTCGTGTGTCACCGGGTCGACCAGGTAGCGCTTGACGAGCGTGTCGATCTCGTTCTCCAGCGTCGCGGAGAACAGCAGGCGCTGGCCGCCCGCCGGCACGAGGTTGAGAATCTCGGTGACCTCGGGCAGGAAGCCCATGTCGGCCATCTGGTCGGCCTCGTCGAGGACGGCGACCTCGACCTGGTCGAGCGTCGCGGCGCCCCGGTCGATGAGGTCGCGCAGCCGGCCGGGGGTGGCGACGAGGATGTCGACGCCGCGCTCCAGCGCGTAGATCTGGTTGCTCATGGAGGTGCCGCCGCAGACGACCTTCATCTTCAGGCCGAGGACGTCACCGTAGGGCTGGAGGGCGTCGGCGACCTGCATCGCCAGCTCGCGGGTGGGGGTGAGGATCAGGCCGCGCGGGCGCTTCTTCTCGGTGCGGCCCCCGGCGAGGCGGGTGAGCAGCGGCAGACCGAAGGAGAGGGTCTTGCCGGAGCCCGTGCGGCCGCGGCCGAGGATGTCCTTGCCGGCCAGGGCGTCCGGGATGGTCGCGGCCTGGATCGGGAACGGGGTGACGACACCGTTCTGGGAGAGCTTGCGGACGATCGCCTCGGCGAGACCGAGGTCACCGAAGGTGACTCCGGGGGCCTCGGGAGCCTCGGTGGTGGCGTCGGCCGTGGTGGGGATCTCGTCGAGCCCGGTACCGGCGAGGGCGGTGATCTCCGCGTCCTCGGGCATGACGGCGCGGTCAGTGGCAGAAATGGACATGCGAAATGCAAAACCTTCCGGAGTCTCGGCACGCGCCCAAACTCCGTGTATGCATACGCCCGCCTCTATGCGGTCAGCCACGGTTCGGTACAGGAACGCGCCACACGGCGCGTTCATCACCTCGGTCTGCGAGGAGATACGGTAGCGCCGGGCAAATGGGATCAAACGATCTGTCACCATACGCACTCGGAACCCCGGAGCGCAAATCGGCTCCGGCGGGGGATCCCGGGGTGGATGTGGTGGTCGGTCGCGGGGTCGTCGTCGCGGCCTGAACCGCGCTGCACCCAGCGTACCGGACGGGCGCGGCCACCGGCTCTCCGGTTGGTGCGGGCCCGGCTGAGCCCCGGCCGCCCCGGAGCGTCGGACGCCCGGGTCCGGAGCCCCGGCCCCGTCGCCCCGCCGGCCGCCACCGGACGAACCGCCGCCGCGCGCCTGGGCCGGACGGCGTGGTTGTCCGGCGTTGTCCGTGTCCTGCGCGGTGTGGGCGGAGTTGAGCAGAGCGGCCTGCCCGCCCCGTATCCGGAGGTGCCCGCCTGTGCGCCCGCTCCCCACCCGTCTCCCCGGTCCCTCCCCCGTCGCCGGAAACCCTGCCGAGCCCATGGCGGCCCCGGAGGGCGGGGCGCGCGAGCCGTCCCGGCGGCCCGCCCGGCCCCCGGCGGCCGGGGCCGGAAACGGGAACGGGTCCGTGGACGGGTACCGGGCCGGGGCCGGGGCCGGAGCCGGACAGCCCGCCCGGCCGGAGGGCGGGGCCGGGGCAAGGTCCGCAGCCCTGCCCCGGACGGAGGGCCGCACGGGCTTCCGCACCCCCCTGCGCGTGGCCGCCGCCGCACTCGCCCTGGCCACCGCGACCGGGTGCATGAACGTCAGCGACAGGACCGACCCGCCCAAGCCCACCGGGTCTGCCGGGCAGGAGGACGGACCGGGGAGCGCCGGTCACCGGTCCCCGGACGGCGAGGGCGTGGAGCAGCCCCACGGAGCGGACGGCGGCCCGGAGGCGCGGGACGGGCGCGGCAAGGCCGATCGCGGCCGGGGCAAGGACGACCGTGCCGAGGCGGGCCGCCCGGGTTCCCGCACGGAGCGCGAGACCGGTGCCGGCGGGGTGTCCGGCCGCCCGGACTCGGGCGCCGGGCACGCCTCCGCGCCCGGCTCCGGCCCGGCCGCGGACAGCGGCCGTGAGAAGGACCGCGGGGGGCCCGGCCCCCGCGCGCCGCGGCAGCCGGGAGGAGAGGGGGATCCGACCCGCCCGGCACCGGAGCGGCCGTCCCCGGAACCCGAGCCGGAGCCCGAGCCGGAGCCGCAGCCGTCGAGCCCGGATCCGGCGCCGACGGGGGAGGAGCCGAAGCCCGAGCCCGGTGGCGCGGCGTCGGCGACGGGCGTGTCCCCGGAGTCGGCGCCCGCACCGCTCTCGCCGGGCGTCCCGGCGCCGTGAGCGGGGCCCGTGGGCGGACCGTGGCGAGGCCCGTGGGCGGACGTGGTGCGGCCGACCTTACGAGCTGGGCTCTTGCGAGCTGGACTCTTGCGAGGTGAGTCCAGCACCCCGCGCACTCCTCCCGCCCCGGCCGGGGGCTGAACGGAGACCTCAGCCCGGGCCGAGCCCTCCCGTCAGTCCCGCGCCCAGGACGTACGCCCCCAGTCCGCCCGCCAGCGACAGGCCGACATTGGCCGCCGCGAGCCCCGCGCGCCCCCGCTCGGCCAGCCGCAGGGTTTCGTACGAGAACGTCGAGTAGGTGGTGAGTGCCCCGCACAGCCCTGTCACGAGCAGCAGCCGGGCCTGGTCGGAGCCCGTTCCGGCCCCGAGGGCGCCGGTGAGCAGCCCGAGCAGCAGACTGCCCGCCACATTGACGACGACCGTGCCCCACGGGAACACCGAGCCGTGCCGTGCCTGGACCGCGCGGTCGATGAGATAGCGCAGGGGCGCGCCCACGGCGGCGCCCAGGGCGACCAGCAGCCAGTTCACCGGGCCCGCGCCCCCGTTCCCGTACCGTTCCCCGCCCCGCTCGCCCCGGCCTCCGCCCCGGGGCCCGTTTCCGCCACCGCAGCGCCGTGCAGGCCCAGGGCTTTCCGGGTCAGCACGGCCGCCGCCCCTACGCCGGTCAGCGCGGCGGCGAGCGTGCCCGCCGCGTAGGCCAGGGCGGCAGCGGTCTCGCCCCGCGCCAGCAGCTCCGGCACATCGGCCGCGTACGTCGAGAAGGTGGTGAAGCCGCCGAGCACACCGGTGCCCAGGAATGGGCGCAGCAGCGGATGCGGGGAGACACCCGGCCGCTCGCTCACCAGCGTCATCAGGACGCCGATCAGCGCGCTGCCCGACGCGTTGACCAGGAGGACCGCCCACGGGGCCGCGTCGTGCGGCGCGGGCCAGGCGAGCGTCATCCCGTACCGGGCGCAGGCGCCGAGCGCACCGCCCGCCGAGACGACGGCGAGGATGCCCCACAGCGCGCGGCCGGTGGCCTCGGCCCGCTGTTCCGGTACGCGCAGATCGACGTCGGGGTCGACCGCCCGGGGCGCCCGGCCCGCGGGCGTGGCGCCGGCCGGGCCGGCGGCGTCCCCCGCACCGCTGCGGGATCCCGGGGGCGCGCCCGGGCCTCCCGGGTTCCCCGGGCGGGACGGAGGCGCCGGCCATCCCGGACCGTCCCGGTCCTCCGGTGCGGCGGCGGAGCCGTCCCCGTCGGCGGAACCGCCCGCCCCCGGGCCCGTCCCGCTCATCCGTACCCCAGGGCGTGCAGCCGCTCGTCGTCGATGCCGAAGTGGTGGGCGATCTCGTGGACGACCGTGACCTCGGTCTCCTCGACGACCTCTTCCCGGCTTCCGCACATCCGGAGCGTCGGCCCCCGGTAGATGGTGATCCGGTCCGGCAGCACGCCCGCGTACCACTCCCCCCGCTCCGTGAGCGGAGTCCCTTCGTAGATGCCGAGGAGCTCCGGGTCCTCGGCGGGCGGCTCGTCCTCGACGAAGACCGCCACGTTGTCCATGAGCCGCGTCAGCTCGGGCGGGATGCGGTCCAGCGCCTCGGCGACCAGTTCCTCGAACTCCTCACGCGTCATCTCCAGCACGCCGCCATTCTGCGCCACACCCGCGCCCCCCGCCGTCGTCCGGCCGGAGAGGGGGACCGGGGACGGCGGCCGGGGCCGGACCGCGGCCGTGGCGGTGGCGGTGGCCGCGGCGGCGGCGGCGGCCGGCGGAGACCGTCGATGGCGACCGGCGGGAACGAACCGGAGGCCGCGCCGGTTGACTTCCGCATAGCGATCACCGCGGAAGGGCATACGGCTGCAATGGCACGCGAACCACTCCGCCGCCGCTTTCGCATGCCCTTCCGGGGCCGGAGCGGCGGCCTTCCTCCGAAGGGTCCGGCGGTACGGCCGCTCGGCCACACACCGCGTCCGTACGCCCGTGCCCTCGGAATGGTGTCCGTGGTGCTGATCGGCGCGTGGCTGGGCCTTCTGGTGGTCGGCAGCGTGCGGACGCCGGTGGGTCCCATGGACACCAAGATGGCGCTGCGCCCGTCGGTCTCGGGCGGTACGAAGATCAACGTGTCACCGCTCGGCGCCCTCGAACTCGACAGCCACCACGCGCCCCTCCGCCTCGACGTGGACGTCGACCAGCTGAACCCCGAGCGTTCCCAGGCGCTGGTCAAGCATCCGGAGCGGCTCGCCGGGCTGCAGGAGGAGATCGCCGGCGACGTGGCGGCCGGCACCATCGACCTGGGTGTGCGGTCGGTCGTCGCCGTGGTCTCCGGCGCCACGCTGCTCGGCCTGGCCGTCTACCGGCGCCCGCGGCGCGCGCTGACGGCGGGCGGTCTGGCGCTGGCGCTGCTGGTCACCTCCGGCGCCGCCGCGTACGCCACCTGGAATCCGAAGTCCGTCCTGGAGCCGAAGTTCTCCGGGCTGCTGAGCAGCGCGCCCAGTGTGGTGGGCAACGCCCGCAGCATCGTCAGCGACTTCGACATCTACCAGCAGGAACTGGCCCGCCTCGTCACCAACGTCACCCAGCTCTACGACGCCACGGCGAACCTGCCGACGTACCAGCCGGACCCGACGACCATGCGCGTGCTGCACGTCTCGGACATCCATCTCAACCCGGCGGCCTGGCACATCATCGAGTCGCTGGTCAAGCAGTACGACATCGATGTGATCATCGATTCGGGCGACACCATGGACCACGGCACCACCGCCGAGAACGGCTTCCTCGACCCGATCAGCGATCTGGGCGCCCCCTACGTCTGGGTACGCGGCAACCACGACTCGGCGGCGACACAGGAGTACCTGGAGGACCTCGACAACGTCCGTGTCCTCGACGACGGCAAGTCCATCACCGTCTCCGGTCTGCGGATCGCGGGGATCGGCGACCCGCAGTTCACCCCGGACCGCTCGGTGCAGCCGGCCGGTGACGGCTCCGAGCGGGCCGCGGGGCGCAGGCTGGCGGCGGCGATGAGCCGGCAGCGGGCCAAGGGCGACCCGGCCGACATCGCGGTGGCGCACAACCCGATGGCGGCCCGCGAGACGGCGGGGGCGGTCCCCCTGGTCCTGGCCGGGCACACCCACAACCGCAAGACCCATGAGCTGGACGGGGGGACCCGGCTGATGGTCCAGGGTTCGACCGGCGGCGACGGGCTCCGCGCGGTGGAGGGCGACGAACCCGCCGACGTCCAGGCCTCCGTGCTCTACCTGGACCGGGAGACCCGGAAGCTGCAGGCCTGGGACGAGATCACGCTCGGCGGCCTAGGCCTGTCGACGGCCGAGGTGAGCCGCAGGCTGCCGGAGGAGAACACTCCGGGCGGGGCGGAGTCACCCTCGCCGTCGCCCTCGTCCCCGTCCGCCGGACCGGGTTCCGGTACGGCCTCACCGCCCGCCCGCCGGACACCGTCGCCCTCCCCCACGGAGGCGCCGTAAACCGTTTTGGCGATCCCTCCCCGCATCCCATATGCTTCTCACGTCCCCGACGGTGCCGGAAGGCGCTGCAGGCGGGCCATTCAGCCCTCATCGTCTAGTGGCCCAGGACGCCGCCCTTTCAAGGCGGTAGCACGGGTTCGAATCCCGTTGGGGGCACGCATCACCATGTGCGAGACTGGAGAACGTCGCCAGTGCTCGCACGAGCTTGGTCCTGTGGAGCAGTTTGGAGTGCTCGCCACCCTGTCAAGGTGGAGGCCGCGGGTTCAAATCCCGTCAGGACCGCTGCAACCGCGAGGTTGCGTGGCTGGGTAGCTCAGTTGGTACGAGCGTCCGCCTGAAAAGCGGAAGGTCGCCGGTTCGACCCCGGCCCCAGCCACAACCGCCCAGCAGGGCAAAGCCCCCGCCGAGATCATTCGGCGGGGGCTTCTTCGTGCCGTTTCGGCAGCGGTGTGTGCGCGAGGGGCTCCCGGCCCGGCAGCCCCCTACTCAGCGGCGGGGAGGAGGGCCAGCAGACCCGCTCCGGCGCCCAGGACCACCAGTTGCACGATGCCGGGAATGCGCCACCGCTGGTACAGGAGACCACCGCCCGTGACGACCGCGCCGCCGGCCAGGATCCAGGCCCCCCGCAACGCTTCCCCGGGCGCGTCGGGCGGGTTGCCGGGGTCGTAGCCATCGGCCCATCCCGCCATGCCGTAGCGGAACAGCAGCCAGGCGATGACCATCAGGTCGATGACGAGCAGCGCCATGCTCACCCCGACCTGCCGGCCGGTTGACGGCTCACTCCCGCTCCCCATCCCCACCACCTTCGTCCGCGAGTGACAGCCTGCGATCGCATGCCGTCCAGCATGCTGGCGTGGCGGGCACCGCACATGAGTACGGCTACTCAGGCGCGCGGCTGTTCAGTGGCGAGGCCGGCGGCAAGGACCCAGCAGGGCCCCGGCGGAGACCAGGTCATCCGGCGGGGCCCCCGTGCGGTGATCGCTGCCCCCGCCGCGTCCCCGCCAGCGGCTTCGGAACGGGGCCGGGAGGCGACCCGGGCCTACTCCGCCCCGTGCAGGTCCGGGTCCGCCGGGCTCGTGGTGTAACCGGTGAACCGGACTGTCAGCCCCTCGCGCTCCGGTGAGCAGCAGAACGGGCCCGCCGTCGCCGCCGCGTCCGGGGGCAGGGGCACCAGCCGGAACATCCGCCAGGGGCCGTCGGCGCACCGGGCCCGCAGCGTCAGGGCGTCGCCGGCGCGGCTGGCCCGGATGGTGACCGGCCTGCCCGCCCACTCCGGCACCGGCGACTGCGACCAGTCCGAGAACTCGCGCGTCACGACGGCGCCGAGATGCGGCGCGCCGTCCGTGTACTCGATTCCCGCCTTGACCCAGTTCGCCTCGTCGACGCGGATCATCAGTCCCGCCTGGTCGTACAGGTGTGTGAAGTCGGCTTCGAATGTCACTTCGACCGCGCCGCCCTGCGGGAAGGCGGTCAGCAGGGCGTGTCCGTCGTCGCGCACATAGCCGTAGCTCGTGCGGCGCCAGAAGTCGCTGCGGGCCCCCGTGGTCACGACGAGCGCGCCCGTGCCGTCCGGGGCCGCCTGCGGCGGGTGGTTCAGCCACCGCGCTTCGTCCCATGCCACGGTTCGGTGCTGTGTGTCCGCCACCGTCTCTCCTTGTGTCTGCCGGCTGCCCCGCCGTGCGTCATCCTGTCGGATGGGCCGGGCCTCGGCCAGGGAGCCGGACGGGCGGTACGGCCGGGAGTCCCGTGGACGACCGCGGGCCGGGCCCGCGGAGGAGTTCCCTCCGCGGGCCCGGCCGTGCAGCGGTGTCCGTCAGCGCGTCGGCGGCCCGTCAGCGCGGGTCGTCGGCGGGCGCCTTCCCGGTACGGGCGGAGGACGCTTCCGCCCCTGCGGCCGGATCGTCCTTCCCTTCCCGCCGCCCCCGCCGTACGGCGAGCAGCGCGATGCCCGCGCCCACCGCGCCCAGCAGGCCGAGCAGGACCCCGTCCGGTACGGCCGCGCCCACCCTCTGGGCCCACCGCTCCGCCTCGAACGAGCCGTCCACGCCGAGCAGTCCGGGCAGGGCCGTCGTTCCGTCGAAGACCAGGAACATCGTGCCGAGGGCGATGAAGAACAGCCCGGAGAGAAGGGACGTGGTGTGCAGTTCCAGCCGGCCGACGCGGACGGTACGCCCGCGCAGCCAGCCCTTCCGTCCCAGTTCGAAGCGCTCCCAGAGCAGGGCCAGGACGAACAGCGGTACGGCCATGCCCAGCGCGTACGCCGCCAGCAGCACACCCCCGTAGACCGGGCTGCCGCTCACCGCGGCGACCGTCAGCACACTGCCGAGGATCGGGCCCGCGCAGAAGCCCGCGAGACCGTAGACCGTGCCGAGGGCGTAGACCTTCGCGGCGCTCGTCGGGCGGATGCGGCCGGACGCCTCCTGGAGGCGGCGCGAGGCGAAGCCCAGCCCGAGGATCTGCGCCACGCCCAGCGCGATGATCAGCCAGCCGCTGAGAGCGACGAGCAGATCGCGGTGGCCGTAGAACAGCCGCCCCGCGTACGAGCCGCCGACGCCGAGCGGCACCAGGGTCGTCGCCAGGCCCAGGTAGAAGATGCCGGTGCGGGCGACGAGGCGCGAGGTGCTGTCGATCGAGTAGGCGAAGAAGGCGGGCAGCAGCAGCGCGCTGCACGGGCTGAGCAGGGCCAGCAGTCCGCCCAGGAAGGCGGCGAGATAGCCGATGTCGGTCACTTGTCCGAGCCCTCGGCCGCCTCCGCCTGCTTCGCCGCCGCCTCGATGGCCTCGGCGAAGACCTCCGTGGGCTGGGCCCCGGCGATCGGCTTGCCGTTGACCAGGAAGGACGGCGTGCTGGTGGCGCCGATGCCGTAGGCCTCCTCCTGGTCCTTCTCCACCGCCTGCTTCGCCGCGTAGCTCTCCATGTCGGTGTGGAAGCGGTCCATGTCCTTGACGCCGGCCTTCTCGGCGATCGCGTCGAGGCGCTCCTTCGAATACCCCTTCTTCATGTTGTCCTCCTCGGAGAACGCCACCTCGTGGAACTGCCAGAAGCGGCCCTGCTGCCCGGCCGCCCAGCTCGCGTAGGCGGCCTGTGCGGAGTCCTCACCGAAGACCACGAGGTTGCGCCACTCGATGCGCAGCACGCCCTTGTCGACGTACTCCTTCACCAGTTCGGGCTCGGTGTCGCGGGCGAACTTGCCGCAGAAGGGGCACTTGAAGTCGGCGTACTCGATCAGGACGACGGGGGCGTCCGCGCGGCCCATCGCCAGCTTGTCGTCCTTGTCGCGGCGGGCGAGCTCCGCGAGCTGGGCATAGGTGTCGGCGTTGGGGTCGGCCGAGCCCTCCCCGGGCGTCTCGACCGTCACGGCCGGGGAGTCGCCGGACGAGCCGCCGCCCGTCGCGAAGGCCGAGAGGACGCCGAGCACCAGGGCGGCGACCAGCACCAGGGCGCCGATCGCGATGCCGCGGTTCCTGCGGGTGGCCGGGGAGGGGCCGGACGTGGGTTTGTCGCCGTTCTTGGGCATGGAGGTCTCTCCTGGGGAGCGGCGCGGGGCCGGCACAGGGCGGTGCCGTCCGCGCGTGGACGTGAAGACGGATGGACGGATGGGGAGTTGAGGTGGGCGGCGGAGCCGGCCCGGGCGGGCGGGCACAGCCGGACGGGGCACGTTCCCGGGCGCAGACCGGGCGCAGACCGGGCGTCAACAGGACGCCGACCGGGCACCGACCCGGCGGAAGGGCTCGGGCCGCGCACAGCACGCGCCTCTGCCGCGCTGTGCGCCGTACGCACCGGGGCCCCGGGGAGCCCCGGGGAGCCCCGTCTGCCGGTCAGCCGCGGCGTGTGTCGCGCGCGTCCGGTGCGGCCGACGGGCCCCGGGCGCCGGACACGGCCGCCGCGGGGGCGGCTCCCGCCGGCGCCCCGCAGGCGACCTCGCCCGCCAGCCGCTGCGCGGTCGCCACGGCCAGCAGCACCACCGAGGCGACCGCCAGCACCGGCTGGACCGGCGCCCAGACCGTCATCGCGCCGGAGGTTCCGAGCAGCAGCAGGACGACCTTGTTGCACACCGGGCAGCCGACGGCCAGGAACGACAGCAGCCCGCCCGCCGTGCCCAGCCGGCGGCGCCTGCGCTCCGGCCCGTCCGGTTCCGGCGGTTCGGTCCGGCGTTCGGCGCCGATCCGTACGTAGGTCGCGAGCAGCAGCCCGCCGAGGACGGCGGTGGCGGCGAGCACCGGGTAGGCCCACCACGTGGTGGGCACGGTCCGGCCGAAGACCGGGTTCGGGATGACGGCGGTGGGCAGGCCGGCCGCCAGCGCGGTCAGTACGGCCGCGGCCAGGGCGGCGCCCCAGCGGGCGGGTGGCCAGAGGGCGGGGGCGCGCAACGCCAGCCGCACGGTGGTTCGAGGGTCCTTCACGTCTGCTCCTGTCCGGGGACGGCGGATGCCGGGGCGCGGAGACCGGTGCGGAAGCCGTAGCCGTGCGCGCGGCGCGCGGCGGACGACGCCTTGTCCGCGCACCGCGAGGACGGCGGCAGACCCTGCGCGGTGGCGCTACGGGCCCGCACCGGTGCGCGGCATCTACACGCGCAGCAGGACGGAGAGCGTCACAGGAGTGGCGGGGCCGCCCGTCGGACCGCGTACGGCGGGCAGCCCGCGGGCCGCCTCGGACGCGTCGCCCTCGGCGTACGCGAGCCGCGCGCCGAGGGCGGGGCACTGGTCATGGACGGAGACGGCGGTCGCCGGCACGGCGGCGCCGGTTCCCCCGTCCTGCGGACGCTTGCAGTTCGAGGAGCCGTCGTCGTCCGCCGACCACGCCGGCGGTGCCTCGGCCCGGCCGGTGGTTCCGGAGGCGGCGAAGGCCCGCCCGGACGGCTGTCCGGCCTCGGGCGCGGCATCCGCCGGTTCCTCGGCCGGTACGGGACTCCGGTCCGCCACCGGGAAGCCCTGGGCCACCGCCGCGGTTCCGCCACCGCCGGGCGCGGCGGCGGGTGCCGCCCGGCCCGGCAGGCACAGCAGCGCCGCCAGAACGGCCATCAGCGCACCGGCGACCGCGCCGGCCGCGAGGCGGCGGCGGTGCGCGGCGGTGCTGCTGATCACTGCGGGGCCTTCCGGAGAGGTGGACTCCAGGCATCGTAACCGCCGGCTCGGCACGCCGGGACGGGCCGGGCCCGCCCGATCCGGACCCGGCGGCCGGCACCACCGGCCGGGACCCCGGCACGAGACGGCTCGCACCCGTCGGAGGTCTGCCCCGGCGCGGGGACGACGGTCACGGGCACGGGGGCACGGCAAACGGACGGGAACGAGAACGGAGACGAGGACGAGGACGAGGACGAGGACGGCCCCAGCGTGAGCCGGGCCACGGACACACCCCGGGCCGGGTTCGGACACGGCACCCGCCCCGCGCGTCACCCCGGCCCTGACCGCGTCACCCCACGCACCGGCGCCCGGGCACCCCGCGCGACCCCCGCTTCACCGAGCCGGCGCCCCGGCTCCCGGCCCCCGGCTCTCCGCCGCCGGCCCCCACCGCCCGCGGGACTTCCCGGCGGCGCCGCGTAACTCGTTCGCCAGTCGCTTCCGCGAGGTGAGATCCTGGGTTCGGTATGTCTACTTCCTCTCCCCCCGCTTTCGCCGCCCTCCAGGCCCGGCTGCCCGAGCTGATGCTGCGTGACGAGCACCGGCTGGGGCGGCGCCTCGACGGTGCCCGCCGCATCCGCAAGCCCGAGGCCCGGCAGGCGGTGCTGGACGAGATCGCCGCCGAGATGGAGCAGGCCGAGGCGCGCGTGGCGCGGCGGCGTGCGGGCGTGCCGGTCGTGACGTATCCGGAAGCGCTGCCGGTCAGCCAGAAGAAGGACGAGATCCTGGCGGCGATCCGCGATCACCAGGTGGTGATCGTCGCGGGCGAGACCGGCTCCGGCAAGACCACCCAGATCCCCAAGATCTGCCTGGAGCTGGGGCGAGGGGTCCGCGGTCTGATCGGGCACACCCAGCCGCGCCGTATCGCGGCCCGCACGGTCGCCGAGCGGGTGGCCGAGGAGCTGAACACACCGCTGGGCGAGGCGGTCGGCTGGAAGGTCCGGTTCACGGACCAGGTGAGCCCCGCCACGCACGTCAAGCTGATGACGGACGGCATCCTGCTCGCCGAGATCCAGACGGACCGGGAGCTGCGCCAGTACGACACGATCATCATCGACGAGGCCCACGAACGCAGCCTCAACATCGACTTCATCCTGGGATATCTCGCCCAGCTGCTGCCGAAGCGTCCCGACCTCAAGGTCGTCATCACCTCCGCGACGATCGACCCGGAGCGCTTCGCCCGCCACTTCCGCACCCCCGTCCCCGGCGGCGCGGCGGGCGCCGGCGCCGGCGAGGAAGACGACCGGGGCGCCGCCCCCATCGTGGAGGTGTCCGGCCGCACCTACCCCGTCGAGGTGCGGTACCGCCCGCTCCTGGAGGAGGGGTCCGAGGAGAGCGACCGCGACCAGGTCACCGCCATCTGCGAGGCCGTCGACGAGCTGCAGGCCGAGGGCCCCGGCGACATCCTCGTCTTCCTCTCCGGCGAGCGGGAGATCCGCGACACGGCGGACGCCCTGGGCAAGCGGAACCTGCGCTCCACCGAGATCCTGCCGCTCTACGCCCGCCTCTCGCACGCCGAGCAGCACCGGGTGTTCCAGCGGCACGCCGGCCGCCGCGTCGTCCTGGCCACGAACGTCGCCGAGACCTCGCTGACCGTTCCCGGTATCCGCTACGTCATCGACCCGGGTACGGCCCGTATCTCGCGTTACAGCCACCGCACCAAGGTGCAGCGGCTGCCGATCGAACGGATCTCGCAGGCCAGCGCCAACCAGCGCAAGGGCCGCTGCGGCCGTACGGCCGACGGCATCTGTATCCGGCTCTACTCGGAGGACGACTTCCTCTCCCGCCCGGAGTTCACGGACGCCGAGATCCTCCGCACCAACCTCGCTTCCGTCATCCTCCAGATGACCGCGGCCGGGCTCGGCGACATCGAGCGTTTCCCGTTCATCGACCCGCCGGACCGCCGCAACATCAAGGACGGCGTGCAACTCCTGGAGGAGCTGGGCGCCTTCTCCACCGGGCAGAAGGGTGCCGCCGGCTCGGCGCGGGACGCGGGCAAGCGGCTCACGCAGACCGGCCGCAAGCTCTCCCAGCTGCCGGTGGACCCGCGGCTGGCCCGGATGGTCCTCGAAGCAGACCGGAACGGCTGCGTCCGCGAGGTCATGGTGATCGCGGCGGCCCTCTCGATCCAGGACCCGCGCGAACGCCCGGCCGAGAAGCAGCAGCAGGCGGACCAGCAGCACGCCCGCTTCCGCGACGAGACCTCCGACTTCCTCGCCTTCCTCAACCTCTGGCGTTACGTGCGCGACCGGCAGAAGGAGCTGTCCTCCTCCGCGTTCCGCCGGATGTGCCGCAGCGAGTTCCTGAACTACCTGCGGATACGGGAGTGGCAGGACATCTACACCCAGCTCCGGCAGGTGGCCCGGAGCATGGGCATCCACACCGGCGCCGCGGATGAGCCCGTCGCGCCCGCCGACCGGATCCACACCTCCCTGCTCGCCGGTCTCCTCTCGCACATCGGGCTCAAGGACACCGAGGCGAAGAACGAGTATCTGGGCGCGCGGAGCGCCAAGTTCGCGGTCTTCCCCGGCTCCGCGCTCTTCAAGAAGCCGCCGCGCTGGATCATGTCGGCCGAGCTGGTGGAGACGTCGCGGCTGTGGGCGCGGGTCAACGCGAGGATCGAGCCGGAGTGGGTCGAGCCGCTCGCACAGCATCTGGTGAAGCGCAACCACAGCGAACCGCACTGGGAGCAGAAGCAGGCGGCCGTGATGGCGTACGAGCGGGTGACGCTCTACGGGGTCCCGATCGTCGCCCAGCGGAAGGTCAACTACGGGCGGATCGACCCGGAGACCTCGCGGGAACTGTTCATCCGTCATGCCCTGGTCGAGGGCGACTGGCGGACGCACCATCAGTTCTTCCACGACAACCGCAAGCTGCTGAGCGAGGTCGAGGAACTGGAGCACCGCGCCCGCCGCCGCGACATCCTCGTGGACGACGAGACGCTCTTCGACTTCTACGACCAGCGGCTGCCCGACGATGTCGTCTCCGGTGCGCACTTCGACTCCTGGTGGAAGAAGAAGCGCCGCGAGGAACCGGAACTGCTCGACTTCGAGAAGTCGATGCTCATCAACGAGCGCGCCGAGGGCATCTCCAAGGACGACTACCCGGACACCTGGCGGCAGGGCAAGCTCAAGTTCCGCGTGACGTACCAGTTCGAGCCGGGCGCCGACGCGGACGGCGTCACCGTCCACGTCCCGCTCCAGGTGCTCAACCAGGTCACCCCCGAGGGCTTCGACTGGCAGATCCCGGGGCTGCGCGAGGAGCTGGTCACCGAGCTGATCCGCTCCCTCCCCAAGCCCGTACGCCGCAACTACGTACCGGCGCCCAACTACGCCCAGCGCTTCCTGGCCGCCGCCGTCCCGGGGCAGGAGCCGCTGACGGCCGCCCTCGGCCGGGAACTCCAGCGGATGGTGGGCGTCCGGATCGACCCGGAGGACTGGGACCCGGCCAAGGTGCCGGACCACCTCAAGATCACTTTCCGGGTGGTGGACGAGCGCCGCCGCAAGGTCGCCGAGGACAAGGACATCGAGACGCTCAAGCTGCGCCTCAAGCCGAGGACCCAGGCCGCGATCACCAAGGCCTTCGACCAGTCCTTCGAGGCTCCCGCGTCCGGTGAACGCCCCGCGGGGGCACCGGCCGGCCCGGTCCAGCGCACCGGGCTCACCTCCTGGACGCTGGGCACCCTGCCGCGCACCTTCGAGACCCGGCGGGCCGGACAACCCGTCAAGGCGTACCCGGCGCTGGTGGACGAGGGCGATTCGGTGGCCGTACGGCTCTTCGACACCGAGTGGGAGCAGACGGAGGCGATGTGGCGGGGCACCCGCCGGCTGATCCTGCTCGGCATCCCGGTCAACCCCGCGAAGTTCGCCCAGAACCAGCTCTCCAACCAGCAGAAGCTGGCGCTCTCCCGCAATCCGCACGGCAGCGTCCAGGCCCTCTTCGACGACTGCGTGACAGCCGCCGCCGACCGCCTCATCGCCGCCCGCGGGGGCCCCGCCTGGGACGAGGAGAGCTTCCGCAAGCTCTACGACGCCGTGCGGGCCGACCTCGTGGACGCCACGATGGACGCCGTCCGCAAGGTCCGCGAGGTGCTGGCCGCCTGGCACGCCTGCGAGCAGCGGCTGCGGTCCACCACGTCCCCGGCGCTCCTCACCTCGGTGGCGGACGTCAAGCAGCAGTTGGCCGGACTGATCGGACCGGGCTTCGTCACGGAGCACGGGGTCGGACGGCTGCCGGACCTCATGCGCTATCTGGTGGCGGCCGACCGCCGCCTCCAGCAGATGCCCGCCCACTCCGAGCGGGACCGGACCCGGATGGCGAAGGTCCACGAGATGCAGGACGAGTACGCCTGGCTGCTGGAGCAGTTCCCGCCGGGCCGCCCGGTGCCGCCGGAGGCGCGGAAGATCCGCTGGATGATCGAGGAACTGCGGGTCAGCTACTTCGCCCATGCGCTGGGCACGGCGTATCCGGTCTCCGACAAGCGCATCGTGAAGGCCGTCGACGCGGCCGCGCCCTCCACCGCGCGCTGACCTCCGGGACGGCCAGGCTTCAGTTCGACTGCTTGCCTGACCTGCTGTAGAGTCTGCCTTCGCAGCGCAACGGAAGACAGCGCGGCAACAAGGTCCTGTGGAGCAGTTTGGAGTGCTCGCCACCCTGTCAAGGTGGAGGCCGCGGGTTCAAATCCCGTCAGGACCGCACGGATTGGAAGGGCCCGCACCCCGCGAGGGTGCGGGCCCTTCTCCATTCCCGAGCCACCCCACGGCGGAGGCGGCGCCCGCGGCGACAGCCGCAGACGAGCACAGCACATCCCGTCAGGCCCCCACGCGCCGGATGAGCCGGCACCCGAGGCGGGCCCATACCCCGAGCCGCCTCCCCCTCCCCCGAGGCGGGCCGCGCCCGCGGTGAACGCCTGCCGCCCGCCGCTCACCGCCCGCCCGGGCGGTGTAGCCGCCGGTAACTCAGCAAATCCCCTCAGGACCGCACACCCGGCTGCACGCGGGCCTCCAGCGGCCTCACACGCCCCGCCCGCCCCTCCGGCCACTCCGGGCCCGGCCGTCTCCGTACGGGCCGCCCTCCGCGCCGCACACCCGCGCGTGGGCCGGCCCCGGACGCTGCGTCATCAACTCGCCCGGCTCGGCCACAGGTTGGCCGACATGCGCCTGCCCGGCCGGTGCGCGGGCCGCGCCGTCTTGACGGTGCCGGGCGCCGGGGGATACCCAGGCGGGGGGAGACGGGGCGGCCCGCGGAGGGACGGGACCGCGGAGACCCGTGGCGAGTTGCCGCCCAGCCGCGTCCGCGAGGCTCCGGCGGAGACGCGGGGGCCGCCCGCCGGCCCGCCGCCGACCGGTACGGCGCGGCCCCCGGGCTCAACCGGTCCGTCCACGCCGTGCCGTCCCGCGCCCTCCCGTGCGGGCCCGCCGCTGAGCAGCGGCGGGAAGACTCAATTCCCACTACCGCAAGCCAGTTGGGACGGGCAAGGATGCCGGGCTGTGACGGGTGTCACTGAATGAGTTTTTCCACCAGGGGAACTCGGACACCGCTCGCGGGCCGTCGATTTAATATGTGCAATTGCACTCTCCTCGACAGGGCTGCGCGAAGGCTTCCCGGGGGCCGCCCGAAGGGGCATCCGGAGCCCAACACGGACGCGCAGAACCGATCGCCGGCCACCCCGGCGAGGGCCCGGAAAAAGGCGCCCGGAACCGACTTCCGACCCCCTCCGCGACCGCGGATCCGGCCTCCCGCCCCGCACAAACGAAAGATCGCGCTGGACCCGGCGGAGTCCAGCGCGATCGACGACGCGCCCTCAGGAACAAGGGACCGGAGCCTGAAGGGGCAGGCTCCTGTCGTGGGGTGGGGTGTGGGCTCGAACCGGACCGTGGGGGACCCGGAAATGCCCGGTTATGCAGGTGTTTCAGGCCTCGCTGCGCTGCTGCGGGATGCCCGCCAGCAGTGCGCGGACCTCCGCTTCGCGGTAGCGCCGATGCCCTCCGAGCGTGCGGATGGACGTGAGCTTGCCGGCCTTGGCCCAGCGCGTGACCGTCTTCGGGTCCACGCGGAACATCGTGGCGACCTCAGCCGGGGTCAGCAGCGGCTCGGCATCAGGGGTGCGAGCGGTCATGAGCGGCCTCCTCGGGAGAACCGAACCATCACGGTTCTTTCCTCTAAATTCTGCACCTTGACCCGCGTTGCCCGAAATGGCAGACGCGGGCCGAGTCGGTTATAGGACGAACGGCTTGTCCTCGGCACTACAACTACACCATCTGTCCAGCCGCGTCGGCCAAACCGATGGAATTGCCCTCCGAGGTGTCCAAGCTCGACGGATCCCGATGGACCGGTCCAGAACGGACAGTTACCCGCTCGTGACGATCAGTCACACCGTGATCAGTGACCACCAGCCCCACCAAGGAGCGCATAACAGAGCCATCCGCCCATACATGGACGGAAGGAGCCCTTGCGGGACTCCTTGTCCCATTTTGGCACGCAGGTGGGGGAAAAGAGCAAGGCCCTGATTAGTGCTCTCCGTCACGCTTGCACCAATGGCCCGGATCGGGCACTACGCCCGGGATGCCTCGCCCGCGCCGGTGAGCTCTCGGTCAGCCGTACGGCCGGAATGCGCCCGACCCCCGGCCCGTTCGCGCCGTTCGTCCCGGAACGCCCCGGAAGGCGCCGCACGGCGGGGCCGACGACCGCGGGCACCGGTCCGGACCGCCGCGGGACCGGCCCGCCGGAGCGGAACGGGAACGCCCCGGCGGCGCCCGGATGTCAGCTGGCGAACTCCCGTTCCCGGACCGCGCGCCAGCGCTCCACGAGCCGCTGGTACACCTCCCCGGCCCGCACGCCGTCCCCCGCGCGCAGCGCCTCCAGCCCCTCGGTGACGTCGGCGGCCGAACGGTCCCCGGCCAGCCAGTCGTCCGTCAGGGCGTGCACCAGACCCCCGTAGTCCAGCTCGACCAGCGAGCGGGGGTGAAACTCCTCCAGCCAACGACCCACATCCTCCAGGCCGTCGATCAACGGACTCTCGTTCAACGCCTCACGCAGAACTCTAAGCCCACGCGCCACGCGCCGTCTCGCCTCGACCATCGGGGTGCGGTAGCGGAGCACCGGCCCCTCGGCCTTGTCCCCCTCCCCCGACCGCTGGACGTACTCCCGCTCCCCCTCCGTGAAGAGCGCGAACCACCGCACCGGCACATGCCAGGTCGCGGTCCGGATCCACGGCCGGGCGTCCGGGTTGCGCTCCCGCCAGCGCTCGTGGTCGTCCGCCGCCTGCCGGCGCACCACCTGCGGCAGGGCCGCGTCCAGGACCGGGGCGGGCAGCAGCTCGGGGAGCGCCTCCAGCGCCTCCCAGCCGCGCAGCCGGGTCCGCCAGGGACAGACGCAGGTGACGCCGTCCACGATCGTCACGAAGGCGTCCCCGCTCTCGTGCACCGGGACCGCGACCGGCGGGGTGGGCAGCAGGTCCACCAGCGAGCGGCGCAGCTCGTCCTGCGCGGTCGGGGGGTCGGTGCGCCCGGCGTAGCGGTACCAGTGCGAGCGCTCCGGCTCGGGAAACGCCGCCAGTGGCTCGTACACCCGCAGATACGCGGCGTACGGCACGAACAGCGATGACGCCAGCCCCACCCGTTCACTCCCGTCCACAAGCCCGGATCCGCCCGCGGGAGGGTCCGGAGCGTCCATGTCCGTTCCGCGTCAGAGCCTACGGACCCGGGGGCCGCCGCGGTCATGGTGCCCCGGAACGCCGGCGCACCACCCGGGGCGTCACCGGCGCGTCACCGGCGCACGACCGGCGCACCGTCGCGGCGGCTCCGGCGGCCCGCTCCGGTCCCCGCCCCCGTCCTCCGCCACGGCACTGGTGATCGGAGCCGGTTGAGGTTCTACTCTGTGCCTCACCGGCCCTCCCCACCCACAGGAGGGCACCCTTCGCGACTCCGGGAGTCACCACCGTGACCGACGCGTCCCACCCCACCGCCGCCGGCGACCTCGGCGCCCTCTCCACCCTCTTCCGCTCCGAGCAGGGCGGCCACGAGCGGGTCCTGCTCTGCCAGGACCGCGAGAGCGGCCTCAAGGCCGTCATCGCCCTCCATTCGACCGCCCTGGGCCCGGCCCTGGGCGGCACCCGCTTCCATGCCTACGCCTCCGACGAGGAGGCCGTGCTCGACGCCCTGAACCTCGCCCGCGGCATGTCGTACAAGAACGCCCTCGCCGGGCTGCCGCACGGCGGCGGCAAGGCCGTGATCATCGGCAGCCCCGCCCCGGTCTCCGAGGGCGGGCTGAAGAGCGAGGCGCTGCTCCGCGCCTACGGCCGCTTCGTCGCCTCCCTGGACGGCCGTTACGTCACGGCCTGTGACGTCGGCACCTACGTCGCCGACATGGACGTCGTCGCCCGCGAGTGCCGGTGGACCACCGGCCGCTCCCCGGAGAACGGCGGCGCCGGCGATTCCTCCGTCCTCACCGCCTTCGGCGTCTTCCAGGGCATGCGGGCCAGCGCCCAGGCGCTGTGGGGCGAGCCCACCCTGCGCGGCCGGACCGTCGGCGTGGCCGGGGTCGGCAAGGTCGGCCACCACCTGGTGGACCACCTGGTGGAGGACGGCGCCCGGGTCGTGGTCACCGATGTGCGGCCGGAGAGCGTGGAGCGGGTGCGCGCCCGGCATCCGCAGGTGGTGGCCGTGCCCGACACGGAGTCCCTGATCCGCGCGGACCTGGACGTCTACGCCCCCTGCGCCCTCGGCGGTGCCCTGAACGACGACACGGTGCCCGCGCTGACCGCGCGCGTGGTCTGCGGCGCGGCCAACAACCAGCTCGCCCACCCGGGTGTCGAGAAGGACCTCGCCGGCCGCGGCATCCTGTACGCGCCCGACTACGTCGTCAACGCCGGTGGCGTGATCCAGGTCGCCGACGAGCTGCTCGGTTTTGATTTCGACCGGGCGAAGGCCAAGGCGGCGCAGATTTTCGACACGACGCTGGCCATATTCGACCGCGCCAGGACCGACGGTGTCCCGCCCGCCGTCGCCGCCGACCGGATCGCCGAGCAGCGCATGGCGGAGGCCCGCACCGCCTGACGCCTGACGGCGCTCATCCGGGGCACGCACGCCGGATCGACCCGCCGACGCGAGGTGACGGGAAGCGACGAGAGAAGACTCACCACCCGTCGGCGGGTCGATCCGGAAGACTCGGTAAAATCGGGGCTGACCAGCGAGGACGATCCTCCTCGCGGACCCCGCCGCCGGGCGCGTCCTGCGGGCGACGTACCGTATGGCGGCGGAAGCAGGTACCGTTGAAGTCCTACGGGACGGCCTCTTCACGGAGAGTCCGCTCCGGATCATGAACGCGTGTCAAGACTCTGGGGCCGTCGAGCCCCGCAATCGAGGGGGTCGAGCCATGGGGCGCGGCCGGGCCAAGGCCAAGCAGACGAAGGTCGCCCGCCAGCTGAAGTACAACAGCGGTGGGACTGACCTCTCACGGCTGGCCGACGAGCTGGGCGCATCGACGACGAAACAGCCGCCGAACGGCGAGCGCTTCGCGGACGATGAGCCGGACGACGACCCGTACGCACAGTACGCGGAGCTGTACAACGACGACGAGGACGAGGACGAGGAGGCGCAAGCCTCCGACCATTCCTCACGCCGCCGCGCCTGACGCCGCGGCGTCCGCGTCCCCGGCACGCACACAACAGACCCGGTCCGAGGGCCCGCCAACGGACCGGGTTCTGTGCTGTCCTCCGGCGCCGCCCGCCTCGCGGTACCGGCCGTCATCACGACCGGTGCCGCGAGGTGGTGCGCCGTTCCGGGGCGACCGTGCATACCGGGTAGCGCCCGTCACACGGCGTAGTCGCCGGTCAGGGCCACCGCCTCGGCGCGCTCGCCGCTCTCCCCGCGGTCGGTGATCTCACCGCAGATCCAGGCGTCCACGCCGCGGTCGGCCAGCGTGGCCAGGGCGGCGTCGGCTCCCTCCGGCGCCACCACCGCGATCATGCCGACGCCCATGTTGAGCGTCTTCTCCAGCTCGGTGCGCTCGACCGATCCGGCGGAGCCGACCAGGCCGAAGACCGGGGACGGCGTCCAGGTGGCGCGGTCCACGGTGGCGTGCAGGCCGTCCGGGATCACCCGGGCGAGGTTGTTGGCGAGGCCACCGCCGGTGATGTGCGAGAAGGCGTGCACCTCGGTGGTGCGGGTGAGCGCCAGGCAGTCCAGCGAGTAGATCCGGGTGGGCTCCAGCAGTTCCTCGCCGAGGGTCCGGCCGAACTCGGGGATCTCACGGTCCAGCGCGTAGCCCGCCCCGTCGAAGAGCACATGGCGGACGAGCGAGTACCCGTTCGAGTGCAGTCCGGACGAGGCCATGGCGATCACCGCGTCCCCCGCGCGGATCCGTTCGGCGCCCAGCAGGCGGTCGGCCTCGACCACGCCCGTGCCGGCCCCGGCGACGTCGAAGTCGTCCGGCTCCAGCAGGCCCGGGTGCTCCGCGGTCTCCCCGCCGACGAGCGCGCAGCCCGCCAGCACACAGCCCTCGGCGATGCCCTTGACGATGGCCGCCACCCGCTCCGGGCGGACCTTGCCGACGGCGATGTAGTCGGTCATGAACAGCGGCTCGGCACCGCACACCACCAGGTCGTCCACGACCATGCCGACCAGATCGCGGCCGATCGTGTCGTACACGCCCATGCGGCGGGCGATGTCGACCTTGGTGCCGACGCCGTCCGTGGCGGACGCCAGCAGCGGGCGCTCGTAGCGCTTGAGGACGGAGGCGTCGAAGAGCCCGGCGAAGCCGCCGAGACCGCCCACGACCTCGGGGCGGGTGGCCTTCTTCACCCACTGCTTCATCAGCTCGACCGCGCGGTCGCCCGCCTCGATGTCGACGCCCGCCGTCTTGTAGGACGCCGTCGGACGGCCGGCAGCGGTGCTCTCGGACATGACGCCTCAGTCTTTCGTCGCTCGGTGGCTCGGGGCTCGGGCCGGGGGCTCGGTGGACAAGCGCCCCGGTACGGGCGGGGCGGCGGAACGGCCGGGCTACGGGCGGCGCAGGGCGTCCGCGCCGCCGACCCCCGCGGTCGGCGAGACCAGGCCGTCCGCGTCGGTGCGGTCCGGCTCCGCCGTCTCGGACTCCAGCAGGTGCTTGCCCAGCAGCTCCGGGTCCGGCAGGTCCATCGGGTACTCACCGTCGAAGCAGGCCCGGCAGAGCTCGTTCTTCGGGATCGTCGTCGCCTCGACCATCGAGTCGATCGAGATGTACGCGAGCGAGTCGGCGCCCAGGGACTTGCCGATCTCCTCGACGGACAGCCCGTTGGCGATCAGCTCGGCCCGGGTCGCGAAGTCGATGCCGAAGAAGCACGGCCACTTGATCGGCGGGGAGGAGATCCGGACGTGGATCTCGGCGGCGCCCGCCTCGCGGAGCATCCGGACCAGGGCCCGCTGGGTGTTGCCGCGGACGATCGAGTCGTCGACGACCACCAGCCGCTTGCCGCGGATGACTTCCTTGAGCGGGTTGAGCTTGAGCCGGATGCCGAGCTGGCGGATGGTCTGGCTCGGCTGGATGAAGGTCCGGCCCACATAGCTGTTCTTGACCAGCCCGGAACCGTACGGGATGCCGCTGGCCTCGGCGTAGCCCACGGCGGCCGGGGTGCCGGACTCGGGTGTGGGTATCACCAGGTCCGCCTCGGCGGGGGCCTCGGCGGCCAGCCTGCGGCCCATCTCCACCCGGGAGAGGTAGACGTTGCGGCCGGCGATGTCGGTGTCGGGGCGCGCGAGGTAGACGTACTCGAAGACGCAGCCGCGGGGGCGGGCCTCGGTGAAGCGGGAGGAGCGCAGCCCGTTCTCGTCGACGGCGATCATCTCGCCGGGCTCGATCTCGCGGATGAAGCTCGCGCCGCAGATGTCGAGGGCGGCGGTCTCGCTCGCCACGACCCAGCCGCGTTCCAGTCGGCCGAGGACCAGCGGGCGCACGCCCTGCGGGTCGCGGGCCGCGTAGAGGGTGTGCTCGTCCATGAAGACGAGGGAGAAGGCGCCCTGGACCTTGGGCAGCACGATCGGCGCCGCCTGCTCGACGGTCAGCGGCTTGCCGTCCTCGTCGACCTGGCCGGCCAGCAGCGCGGTGACGAGGTCGGTGTCGTTGGTGGCGGCGACCTGGGAGGCGCGGCCGTTCTCCCGGGGCAGCTCGGCGACCATCGCGGCCAGCTCGTGGCTGTTGACGAGATTGCCGTTGTGGCCGAGCGCGATGGAACCGTGCGCGGTGGCACGGAACGTCGGCTGCGCGTTCTCCCACACCGAGGCACCGGTGGTGGAGTAGCGGGCGTGGCCCACGGCGATGTGGCCCCGGAGGGAGCCGAGCGAGGTCTCGTCGAAGACCTGGGAGACCAGGCCCATGTCCTTGAAGACGAGGATCTGGGAGCCGTTGCTCACAGCGATGCCCGCGGACTCCTGTCCACGGTGCTGCAGCGCGTACAGCCCGAAATAGGTGAGTTTGGCGACCTCTTCTCCCGGGGCCCAGACACCGAAGACGCCGCAGGCGTCCTGGGGGCCCTTCTCCCCGGGAAGGAGATCGTGGCTGAGTCGTCCGTCACCACGTGGCACGTCACCGAGTCTAGGCCAGGTTGCGGGTTCGTCCGAACCGGGGATTCCGGCGCAAGGGCTTTCCCGGACAGGACGGAAGCGGGAAGGGCCCGGCCGGAGCGCCGTTCTCCGCTGCTCCGGGGCGGGGAGCGTGCGGAGGCCCGCACATCGGCGGAGTCCCTGGTGGGAGGGGTGTGCGGGCGCCCGGGCCGGGTGCGGACGGGCTGCGCACGGCCGGGCGGGGGCCGCTCGGGCCCGCCCGCCGACGGTCCTCGCGGCCCGGTTCACCGTGGCCGGGAGCGGTGTCGAAGGTCACGGTCCGCGGGAGCCCGCGTCCCCTGCCGGGGGAGGCACCGCGCGCGGTCGCGGGGGTGCCACCGGACGGCGGTCGGGCCCCGGATCCCGGCGCAGCGGGGAGACCCGGCCGGACGGTGCGGGGGCCGGGCCCGGAGCGGCGGCGCGGGCCGGTCAGCCCAGGACCGGGAGCAGCCCGGAGAGATCCGCGCGCTCGCCGCTCGCGGAGACCTCGGCCGCGTCCAGCGCCTCGGCCCAGGGCCTGCGGCCGGTGGCCAGCCGGATCCAGGTCAGCGGGTTGGTCTCGACGACGTTGGGCGGGGTGCCCCGGGTGTGCCGGGGTCCCTCGACGCACTGCACGACCGCGAACGGCGGGATGCGCACCTCGACGGATCCGCCCGGCGCCTTCGCGGCGAGCGCGTCGGCGGTGAGCCGGACCACCGCGGCCAGCGCCTGCCGGTCGTGGGAGACGGCCGTACCGGTGGCGGCGGTCAGGTCGTCGCCGTGCACCACCGCCTCCAGCAGCCGGGTGACCAGGAAGTCGTCGACGGTCATCACCCCGAAGAGGGTGCGGACCGTGCTGCGGGCGTCCGTCTCCGCGACCGTCCCGGCCAGCCGGGCCGCCGCGGTGTCGAACCGGTCCAGTACGGCCGCGCCGGTGCCGGGCAGGGCGGCGGCCTCCCGCACCGCCGTCTCCGCGACCCCGGCGGCCAGGTCCTTCCCCTCCGACCCGAACCGGGCGAGGTATCCCTGGAGGTCCAGGTCCGGCTTGGCCGGTCCCGGCTCCTCGGCCAGCCGGCGCGGGAGGAAGTCCAGGCAGACGGCGATGTGCACCACCAGGTCCCGGACCGTCCAGCCCGCCAGCCCGGACGGGGCCTCCAGCAGCTCGGGGGCGTCCGGGGCCGCGCAGAGGACGCGGACGGCCTCCCGTACGGCCCGTACCTCGGCGTCCAGCGCCGCGCGGGTCCGGGCGGGGTCGTAGCTGCGGGGGCGTGGCTTGCGCGCTCGCGAGGTCATACGGGCGAGCCTAGAGCCCGGCGCGGCGGTGCCGCCCGGACATGGTTCGGATCCGGACCATCCGGGCCGGGCGACGGCCGGCGGGGACCGTGCTCCGTTACGGCCCGGTGGCCGGACGGGTGGCCGGACGGGTGGCCGCCGCGTTCTCTCGCGAAGCGCCCTCGGACGCGCTCTCCCCCGCGCCGCTTCCGCCCCCGGGCCCCGGTTCGGGTGCCGTGAAGACCTCGCCGTTCGCCGGCACGCCTATGCCGCGCCAGTGGAACGGGAGGCCCCGGGCCTCCAGCGGGTCGGGGCGGTCCATCAGCTGGAAGTGCAGATGCGGCTCGGTCGAGTTGCCGCTGTTGCCGGTTCCGGCCAGCCGCTGCCCGGCGCTCACCCGGTCGCCCTCGCGGACGGCCGCCGACCGGCGGCGCAGATGGGCGTAGAGGGCGTAGGTGCCGTCCCCCAGGTCGAGCACCACGTGGTTGCCGACGACGGCGGCCGGGGTGCCGCAGCCGCGGACCATGGCCTCGGCGAAGAAGTACAGCAGAGCGGGCCAGGAGGTGCGGCTGAGATGGTCGCGGCGCCCGTCCCGGACCCGCACCACCGTGCCGTCGGCGACGGCCAGGACCGGCTCCCCGAAGGCGGGGAAGTCCTGGTTCCGGCGGACGACGGGCCACCAGCCGAACCCCGGCCGGGCCCGCTCCCCGGGCTCCGCCTCCCGCACGAGGTCGATGGCGTGGGACTGCCCGTAGACGCGGGTGCCGTGGCTGGGCACCTTGTCCGCCGGGCTGTTGAGCGCCCGCCACCGCCCGGAGACCGGCGGCTCCACCTCGGCGGCCGGGGGTTCCCCCGGGTTCTCCCGCCGCTCGGCCCGGGGCCGTCGCTGCGAGCGGGCGGGAAGGAACTCGGCCGCGAGGCCGGACGCCACGACCAGCCCGATGACCCACAGGGGGACGTCGCGGACGGCGTCGAGCCACACCAGGTCGAGCACGATGAGGAGCGCCAGCAGACCGTAGTAGTACGGCCGCGCCTGCTTGAGCGCGTGGATCAAGGACATCGCCGGTTCCCCCTGCGGTGTGTCGGTTCGGTTCCTGTGTCGTGCGGACAGCGGTCCCGTGCGGACAGCGGTCCCGTGCGGACGGCGGCACCGGCACGGATGCCGGTGCGGGCGGCGTCCCCGGCGTCCCGGCGTCCCCGGCGCGCTCGGTGCCCGGGCGGACCGGGGCCGCGGAGGTGAGCCGGTTCGCGCGGCCGGCGCACGGCCGGGACGGGAAGGGCCGGCGCGGGGCCGGACCGGGCCGTGGTCAGTGCCCGGCCGCGGCGAGCGCGACGAGCAGCGGGACCACCCGGCCGGCCGGGACCTCGTATCCCGCGCGGCCCGACGAGCGCAGCCATCCGGCGGCGGTCAGCTGCCGCAGATGGTGGTAGACCTGCCCGGTCGTGCCGATCTCCGTCAGCTCGGTCAGCTCCGCCGCCGTGCGGCGGCCGCCGAGTATCTCCCGGAGCAGCCGCAGCCGCACGGGGCGCCCCAGCGCGGCGAACGCCTCGGCGGCGTCCTCCCACGGGTCCGCCAGCAGCTGGTCCGTGGGCAGCCCGTACTGCCACTCGTACTGCTCGCCGGTGGGCAGCCGGACGGATCCGGTGAACAGCACGCCGCCGCTCTCCGCCCCGGACTCCGACAGCCGGGCCCTGAGCCCGTCCAGCGCCCAGAAGTCCGGGCGCTCCGTGATGGCGGGCCGGTCCTTCCGGCTCCCCATCTCCTCCAGCTCGGCCAGCCGCCGCTCCAGCGCGGTGACCCGCTCCTCCAGTGCCATGGCTTCTCCGGTTTCTCCGCCTTCCGCGAGAACCACTTTACGTAATGACGTAATCCTTGACAACGTCGGCCGGGAAGGCGGAGACGGGGACGCCGGCCGCGGGCCGCCCGGACGCCCGCACGCCCGGCACCCCGCCCCCCGGGACCCCGGGCAGCGCGAAGGCCCCGTCCACTGGAGTGGACGGGGCCGTGACAACCCGGGTGGCGCGGCGGCCGGGGCGACCGCGCGAAGCGGTCCCGGAGTGGGGCCGGTCAGGCCAGCAGGGCCGGGATCGTCGCCTCGTGCGCCTCGCGCAGCTCGGCCAGCGGGAGGGAGAACTGGCCCTGCACCTCCACCGCGTCGCCGTCGATCACACCGACGCGGGTGGCCGGCAGGCCCCGCGCGCCGCACATGTCGGTGAAGCGGAGCTCCTCGCTCCGCGGCACCGCGACGATCGCGCGGCCCGCCGACTCGGAGAAGAGGAACACGAACGGGTCCTGACCCTCCGGGACGACCAGCCGGACGCCCTTCCCGCCCTTGAGGCAGGACTCCGTGACCGCCTGGACCAGGCCGCCGTCGGAGAGGTCGTGCGCCGCGTCGATCATGCCGTCGCGGGAGCCCGCGATCAGGATCTCGGCGAGCAGCTTCTCGCGCGCCAGGTCGACCTTCGGCGGAAGCCCGCCGAGATGCCCGTGGACCACCTGGGACCAGGCCGAGCCGCCCAGCTCCTCCCGGGTCTCCCCGAGGAGGTAGACGAGCTGGCCCTCCTCGGCGAAGGCCATCGGGGTGCGGCGGGTGACGTCGTCGATGACGCCCAGCACCCCGACCACCGGGGTCGGGTGGATGGCCGTCTCACCGGTCTGGTTGTACAGCGAGACATTGCCGCCGGTGACGGGCGTGCCCAGCTCCAGGCAGGCGTCGGCCAGCCCGCGGCAGGCCTCCGCGAACTGCCACATGACCGCCGGGTCCTCCGGCGAGCCGAAGTTGAGGCAGTCGGTGACGGCGAGCGGCTTGGCACCGGAAGCGGCGACGTTGCGGTAGGACTCGGCCAGCGCCAGCTGGGCGCCGGTGTACGGGTCGAGCTTGGCGTAGCGGCCGTTGCCGTCCGTGGCGACCGCGACGCCGAGGTTGGTCTCCTCGTCGACGCGGATCATGCCGGAGTCCTCGGGCTGGGCGAGGACGGTGTTGCCCTGGACGAAGCGGTCGTACTGGTCCGTGACCCAGCTCTTGGACGCCTGGTTCGGCGAGGCCACCAGCCGGAGCACCTGCTCGCGCAGCTCCGCGGCGTCCGCCGGGCGCGGCAGCCTGCCGGCGTCGTCGGCCTGGAGGGCGTCCTGCCAGTCCGGCCGGGCGTAGGGCCGGTGGTAGACGGGGCCCTCGTGGGCGACCGTGCGCGGCGGTACGTCGACGATCTGCTCGCCGTGCCAGTAGATCTCCAGCCGGTCGCCGTCGGTGACCTCACCGATGACGGTGGCGATGACGTCCCACTTCTCGCAGATCTCCAGGAAGCGGCCGACCTTGTCCGGCTCGACGATCGCGCACATCCGCTCCTGCGACTCGCTCATGAGGATCTCCTCGGGCGAGAGGCTGGCGTCGCGCAGCGGCACGGTGTCGAGCTCGACGCGCATACCGCCGGAGCCGGCGCTCGCCAGCTCGCTGGTGGCGCAGGAGAGACCGGCGCCGCCGAGGTCCTGGATGCCGGCGACGAGGTCCTCGGCGAAGATCTCCAGGGTGCACTCGATGAGGAGCTTCTCCTGGAACGGGTCGCCGACCTGGACGGCGGGGCGCTTGGCGGGGCCGGTGGACTCGAAGGTCTCCGACGCCAGCACGGAGACGCCGCCGATGCCGTCGCCGCCGGTGCGGGCGCCGTAGAGGATCACCTTGTTGCCGGCGCCGGACGCCTTGGCGAGGTGGATGTCCTCGTGCTTCATCACACCCACGCAGAGCGCGTTGACCAGCGGGTTGCCCTGGTAGCAGGGGTCGAAGACGACCTCGCCGCCGATGTTGGGCAGGCCCAGGCAGTTGCCGTAGCCGCCGATGCCGGAGACGACGCCGGGCAGCACCCGCTTGGTGTCCTCGTGGTCCGCGGCGCCGAAGCGCAGCGGGTCCATGACGGCGACCGGGCGGGCGCCCATGGCGAGGATGTCGCGGACGATGCCGCCGACGCCGGTGGCCGCGCCCTGGTAGGGCTCGACGTACGACGGGTGGTTGTGCGACTCGACCTTGAAGGTGACGGCGTAGCCCTGGCCGACGTCCACGACGCCGGCGTTCTCGCCGATGCCGACGAGCATGGCGTCGTTCTCCGGGGCCTTCTCGCCGAACTGCTTGAGGTGCACCTTGCTCGACTTGTACGAGCAGTGCTCCGACCACATGACGGAGTACATCGCGAGCTCGGCGCCGGTCGGGCGGCGGCCGAGGATCTCGCGGATGCGCTCGTACTCGTCCTGCTTGAGGCCGAGCTCGGCCCAGGGCTGCTCGGTGCCGGGGGTGTCCGCGGCGTGCTTGGTGGTGTCGAGGCTCATGCGCTGACCAGCTTCTTCAGGATCGAGGTGAAGAATCCGAGGCCGTCCGTGCCGCCGGTGCCGACCAGGGGGTCGACGGCGTGCTCCGGGTGCGGCATGAGGCCGACCACGTTGCCGGCCTCGTTGGTGATGCCGGCGATGTCGCGCAGCGAACCGTTGGGGTTCAGATCCCGGTAGCGGAAGACGACGCGGCCCTCCGCCTCCAGCATGTCGAGGGTGCGCTCGTCGGCGACATAGCGGCCGTCCACGTTCTTGAGCGGGATGTGGATCTCCTGGCCGGCGGTGAAGTCGGTGGTCCAGGAGGTCTCCGCGTTCTCCACCCGGAGCTTCTGCTCCCGGCAGATGAAGTGGAGGTGGTTGTTGCGCAGCATGGCGCCGGGCAGCAGATGCGTCTCGGCGAGCACCTGGAAGCCGTTGCAGATGCCGAGCACCGGGAGGCCGCCCCGGGCCTCGCCGATCAGGGTCTCCATGACCGGCGAGAAGCGGGAGATGGCGCCCGCACGGAGGTAGTCGCCGTAGGAGAAGCCGCCGGGCAGGACGACGGCGTCGACCTGCTTCAGCTCCTTGTCGCGGTGCCAGAGGGTGACGGGTTCGGCGCCCGCCAGCCGGATCGCGCGCCGGGTGTCCCCGTCGTCGAGGCTTCCCGGAAAAGTGATGACTCCGATACGAGCGGTCACGATTCCGCCTTCACGGTTTCCTCGACCCGGACGGTGAAGTCCTCGATGACGGTGTTCGCGAGAAAGGTCTCGGCCATCTCCCGGACCCGGGCGAGCGCGGCGTCGTCGGCCGGTCCGTCCAGTTCGAGTTCGAAGCGCTTTCCCTGGCGTACGTCGGAGATTCCGGCGAAGCCGAGGCGGGGCAGTGCACGCTGCACCGCCTGGCCCTGCGGATCGAGGATCTCCGGCTTGAGCATGACGTCGACTACGACGCGTGCCACTGGCACTCCCGGTGGTGTGGTGGTGCGGCTGTGTCATTCCGGAGGCGCGCCATCGGGCCCAAAGTGATCCGGGGTACGGCCCCGGAGCCCCGAAGTCCTGCGGGGAGCTGACTCCCCGGACCCCCGGCTAGGTGTACCCCAGCCTACCCGGCCGGGAAATCTACGCGGGTAGATATCGCCCCGGCGGTCACATTCGCGTATCGGGCGCCGTAACTGTTGTGGAAAAACCGGCAGAGAAAACGTACGGTCTTGATTGCCCTGTGACGCCCGCATGGGAATTCACAGGGTTTCACCATGCAATGCCCATGCCTGTACAAATGAATTAGCCCTGTCCCCGATCACCACGGCGTACACCATCACCGCATGTCATGGTGGTGACGCCGGCAGAAAGGACCGATATCCGTGGCTCAGCGCGTAGTGGTCACACTCTCCGACGACATCGACGGCGGGGAAGCGGCGGAAACGGTCATGTTCGGTCTCGACGGCAAGACGTACGAGATCGACCTCAGCACTTCGAATGCGAAGAAGCTGCGGGGAGTTCTGGCGCCCTACGTCGAGGCCGGCCGCAAGCGGTCCCGGTCCGGCCGGACGTACCGCCGCACCGCGGTCGCCCCGGACCCGGCCACCGTCCGCGCCTGGGCCCGGTCCCACGGCATGGACGTCCCGCCCCGCGGACGCATCCCGAAGAAGGTCTACGAGGCCTTCGAGGCCGCGAGCTGAACCGACTTGCGCTCCACCCCCGTTGATCGGCTAAAGTCTGGAGCACGCCGAGGGGCGAGGCCGGAAGGCCGGGCCCCGAGGAGTCACGCGGGTGTAGCTCAGTAGTAGAGCGCCCTCTTTCCAAGAGGGAGGCGCAGTGTGCGATCCCTGTCACCCGCTCTCATTACTCACCGGATCAGTCGACCAGTCGAATGGATCAGGTAGAGTAGTGCTCGCGCCGAGAGGTGAAAGCTTCTCGGAGGCATGCGGACGTGGCTCAGTTGGTAGAGCATCACCTTGCCAAGGTGAGGGTCGCGAGTTCGAATCTCGTCGTCCGCTCGGGTTGAAGGCCCCGGTCATCGTGACCGGGGCCTTCGTCGTTCCGTCCCCCGATCACCCGATCCGCCGCGGGCCCGCCGGGGACGGAATCCCCCGGAGCTCCCGGCCCGCCCCTCATGGCATTTGTCATGCGCGGCGGTGACACCACGCACTTACCGCGCTCCGGCACCGCCGCGAGACTCGGAAGCATGGACAGCGACGCAAGAGTGATCGACGTCACGGACCTGCGGCGGCGGTACGGGCCCGCCGGACGGGGCGGATTCGACGCCGTACGGGGACTCACCTTCTCCGTGGCGCGGGGCGAGCTCTTCGCCCTGCTCGGCACGAACGGGGCGGGCAAGACCTCCACCGTGGAGCTGCTGGAGGGCTTGGCCGCCCCCACCGGCGGACGGGTCCGTGTGCTGGGCCGCGATCCGTACCGGGAGCGGCCCGCCGTCCGGCCCCGGATCGGCGTGATGCTCCAGGAGGGCGGCTTCCCCTCCGATCTGACGGTGGCGGAGACGGCCCGGATGTGGGCCGGCTGCACCACCGGCGCCCGGCCCCCCGGCGAGGCCCTGGAGATGACCGAGCTGGCGGGACGGGCCCGGGTGCGGGTCAAGCAGCTCTCGGGCGGTGAGCGGCGGCGGCTCGATCTGGCGATGGCCCTGCTCGGCCGGCCCGAGGTGCTGTTCCTGGACGAGCCCACCACCGGGCTCGACGCCGAGGGGCGGCGTGAGACCTGGCGGCTGGTGCGCGGGCTGCGCGACGCCGGCACCACCGTCCTGCTCACCACCCACTACCTGGAGGAGGCCGAGTCCCTGGCGGACCGGCTCGCCATCATGCGGCAGGGCCGGATCGTCGTCTCCGGGACCCCGGCCGAGGTGACGGCCTCGCGGCCGTCCCGGATCCGGTTCCTGCTGCCGGACGGGGTGGCGCCGGGCGAGCTGCCGTTGTCGCTGCGCGCCGCCGTCGGGGACGACCGGTGGGTGGAGATCCGGACCGACGGGCTCCAGGAGTCGCTGGGGGTGCTGCTGCGCTGGGCCGGGGAGAAGGGGCTGGCCCTTGACGGGCTGGACGCCCGCTCGGCCTCGCTGGAGGAGGCGTTCCTCGCCATCGCGCGCTCGGACGCGCCGGCGGACGCACCACCGGACGCGCCGGCGGGCGCCGCGGCGGAAGCGGCCTTCGGAGCGGTGCGCGGCGGGGCCGGTGCGAAGGAGACGACGGGGACGGGAGCGGAGCGGTGATGGCCTCGGTGAGCGCGACGACGGCGCGGATGACGGCCCTGGGGCGGGCCGAGTTCACCCTGCTCCTGCGGAACCGGACGGCGCTCTTCACGGCGCTGCTGATGCCGATCGGCATGGTCTGGCTGATCAGCACCTCGGTCGCCGAGGCGGATCTGGGCGGGACCGGGCTCAGTGCGGGCGGGGTGACGATGACCGGTGGCATCGGTGCCGTCCTGATCCTCGTCGTGTACACCAATCTGGTCGCGGCCTACGTCGCCCGCCGGGAGGAGCTGGTGCTCAAGCGGCTGCGGACGGGCGAGCCGACGGACCCGGAGATCCTGGCCGGGACCGCGCTGCCCACCGCCGGCCTGGCGCTCGCCCAGTGCGCCCTGCTCGTCGCCGCGGGAACCGCGCTGCTCGATCTGACGGCACCCCGGCGGCCGGAGCTGCTGGTGGCCGGGCTGGTCCTGGGCGTCGTCCTGCTGTCCGTGCTGGCCGCGGCGACGGCGATGGTGACCCGTACCGTGGAGAGCGCTCAGGTCACGGTGCTGCCGCTGATGATGGTGTCGTTCCTGGGTTCCGGGCTGGTGGTGCCCCTGGAGCTGATGCCGGACCGGCTGGCGGACGCGCTGGGCGTGCTGCCGTTCACCCCGGTCGTGGAGCTGGTGCGGACCGGCTGGCTCGGTGAGACCGCGGCAGGCGGCGGGACGGTCCGGGCGCTGCTCCTCGCGGTGGCCTGGACGGCCCTCGCGGGGTACGCCGTGCGACGGTGGTTCCGCTGGGAGCCGCGGCGCTGAGCGCTCGCGGCGCGGGGGCGGGACGGGCGGGGGCTGCTCGCGGGCACGGCCGGAGACGGCCCGGAGACGGCCCGGTGACGGCTGCGGAACGACGAAGGGACCGACGGGTGTTCGGGCGGGTGTTCGGGGCACGGGGCCGTTGGGGGAAGCGCAGCAGGATCGCGCAGGTCGATCTCTACACGCGCGGCTCGCTGTACGTCATGATCTGGCTGATCCCGCCGTACACGCTCTTCCTGCTGGCGGCCACCGCTTCCAAGGGCCTCGGCGGCGCGGTGGAGAACGGGGCGGCCGTCCTGCTCGCCCTGGTCGCGCCGGCGCAGGCGGTGTCCGCGGTGCGGCTGCTGCGGCGGGGGATCGACCAGTACCGGGGCCGGGGCCCGGTGCCCCGCGGGGAGACGGTGGCCGGGGCCGCGCTGATGACCGCGGCGCTGGTGCCGGTGGCCGTCCTGGCGGCCGGCGAGGCCCTGGGCGACGAGGGTCTGCCCGTGCTGCTGGCGTCCCTGACCGTGATCCCGTTCCTCGCCCCGTACGCGCTGCTGGCGCCGCTGCGCACCGTCGTCCTGGTGGAGGCGGGCTGGGTGGCCGCGGTGCTCGCCGGGTTCGCGGTCGCCGGGGTGGACCGGCCGCTGCTCGCCGGTACGGCCCTGGGGCTGGTCTTCTCCTGCGCCTGGTCCGCCTTCACGGTGCGCTGCTCGGTGTGGATGCTGGCCGTGATGTACGAGCTGGAGGAGTCCCGGACGGTGCAGGCCCGGCTGGCCGTCGCCGAGGAACGGCTGCGGTTCGCCCGGGACATGCACGACGTGATGGGACGGAACCTGGCCGTGATCGCCCTCAAGAGCGAGCTTGCCGTCCAGCTGACGCGGCGCGGTTCGGCGGCCGCCGTGGACCAGATGGTGGAGGTCCAGCGGATCGCGCAGGAGTCGCAGCGGGAGGTCCGGGAGGTCGTCCGCGGCTACCGGGAGGCCGATCTGCACACGGAACTGGTCGGCGCGGGCGCCGTGCTGCGCTCGGCCGGCATCGACTGCCGGATCGACGACCGGCATCCCGGCGGGCTCTCGCCGGCGGCCCGCTCGGCGCTGGGCTGGGTGGTCCGGGAGGGCACCACCAATGTGCTGCGGCACGCGGAAGCCCGGCACTGCGCGATCCGGGTACGGCCCGGGCGGTCACCGGACGGCGGGCGGACGACCGTCCTGGTGATGGAGAACGACGGCGTGCCGGACGGCGGTGCGGACGGCGGCGGTCCGGACGTTGCACCGGGCGCGAACGGTGGTGCGGGCTCGGGCCTCGCCGGACTGCGGCAGCGGCTGGCGGAGGCGGGCGGTACGGTCACGGCCGGCCCGCTGGCCGGGTGCGGCTTCCGCCTGACGGCGGAGGTGCCGGACGGCGTGACCGCCCCCGCAGGCTCGGAGACCGGCGCCGCGGCGGGGACGGGCGCCGCAGCGGGGACGGGCGCCGGTGCGGACACGGAGGGGGGAGTGCGGAGCGTGGACGGGGATTCCTCCGGCCGGGCCCCCGCGGGCACCGGGCCCGTCCGGACGTGGTCGTTCCGGCTCCGGGTCGGTCGGCGGCGACCGCGGTGGGACGGACCGGGAACGGAGGGGACGGGATGACCGGGGCCGGAATCCCGGGGGGCGCCGACGGCGCGGAGCCGGAGGCCGGGTCCGCGGACGCCGGGTCCGCGGACGCGGCGTCCGCCGGAGCACCGGTGCGGGTGCTGCTCGCCGATGACGAGCATCTGATCCGGGGCGCTCTGGCCGCCCTGCTCTCCCTGGAGGAGGATCTGCTGATCGTCGCCGAGGCGGCCACCGGGCCGGAGGCCCTGGCCATGGCCCGGGCGCACCGTCCGGATGTAGCGGTGCTGGATCTGCTGATGCCGGGGATCGACGGTGTGGCGGTCGCCACATCGCTGCGCACGGAACTGCCGGCCTGCCGAAGCATGATCGTCACCAGTTACGGCCGTCCCGGCCATCTCAAGCGGGCTCTCGCCGCCGGGGTGCGCGGGTTTCTGCCCAAGACGGTCTCCGCCCGGCGGCTGGCCGAGATCATCCGCACGGTGCACGCAGGACAGCGCTATGTGGACCCGGAGTTGGCGGCCGACGCGATCAGCGCCGGTGACTCGCCCCTGACCGCCCGCGAGGCGCAGCTGCTGGAGCTGGCGGCCGACGGGGCGCCCGTCGCCGAGATCGCGCGGCGGGCCGCGCTGTCCCCGGGGACGGTGCGCAACTATCTCTCGGCCGCCGCCGCGAAGCTCTCCGCCGAGAACCGTCACACGGCGGTGCGCATCGCACGCGAGCGGGGTTGGCTATAGTGGGAGGCGCACCGCGCGGCGACGTGCGGCGCAGGCGGACGTGGCTCAGTTGGTAGAGCATCACCTTGCCAAGGTGAGGGTCGCGAGTTCGAATCTCGTCGTCCGCTCGTTCCCGGAGGGCCCCGGTCATCACGACCGGGGCCCTCCGGCGTTCGGTCACGACCAGGCCGTGCCGGTCAGCCGCTCGTACGCCTCGATGTACTTCGCCGCCGTGCGCTCGACGATCTCGGCGGGGAGTTCCGGCGGCGGCTGCTCGCTGTGCCGGTCCCAGCCGGAGGCGGGGGAGGTCAGCCAGTCCCGGACGAACTGCTTGTCGAAGGACGGCTGGGCGCGTCCCGGCTCCCACTGGTCCGCGGGCCAGAAGCGGGAGGAGTCGGGGGTGAGGACCTCGTCCGCCAGCAGCAGGTCCCGGTCGCCGACGAGCTCGTTGCCGCCCTCGTCGGCGGACCCGCCCCCGCCGCCCGTCTCCACGAAGCCGAACTCGAACTTGGTGTCGGCGAGGATGATGCCGCGCTCACGGGCCACCTCGCGGGCCCGGCTGTAGACGGCGAGGGTGGTCTGCCGCAGCCGGGCGGCGGTGTCGGCGCCGACCCGGCGGGCGGCCTCCTCGTAGCTGACGTTCTCGTCGTGGTCGCCGACGGCGGCCTTGGTCGCCGGGGTGAAGATCGGCGCGGGTAGCTCGGAGCCGTCGGTGAGGCCCTCGGGGAGGGCGAGCCCGCAGACCGTGCGGTCGCGCTCGTACTCGGCGAGGCCGGAGCCGGTCAGATAGCCGCGGGCCACGCACTCGACCGGGACCATCCGCAGCGAGCGGCAGATCGTGGTGCGGCCCTCCCAGTCGGCGGGGGCGCCCTCGGGGAGTTCGGTGCTCAGCACATGGTTCGGGACGAGGTCGGCGAGGAGGTCGAACCACCACAGGGAGAGCTGGGTGAGGACGCGGCCCTTGCCGGGGATCTCGGTGGGCAGCACCCAGTCATAGGCCGAGATGCGGTCGCTGGCCACCATCACCAGGTCACCGGCCTCGTTCCGGTACAGGTCGCGCACCTTGCCGGTGTGCAGATGTACCAGACCGGGTACCTGCACCGGCTCGGGTTTCCATACGAATCCGGACACACTGCCCTCCATCGGTCGGTCCTGGACAGCTTCCGATTCTTCCGCATAGGCGTCGGCGCGGCCCGTCCAGGGTGCTCCTGCGGACGGGGGGCCCGCCCGGGGCCGCTCCGGCCGTCCCTCTCCGCCTGCCCGGAGCACTCCGCCGTACCCGGCCCGTGCCGGGCCCCGCCTCAGTCCCGTTTGCAGATGCGGTCGAGGAGGTTGGCCGTGGCCCGCTGGACGCGCGGGTCCGTGTGGCCCGGCCGGTCGAGCGCCGGGGACCAGGCGAAGGTGCCGGAGGCGAAGACCAGGGCGCCGCTGGGTGCGCGGTAGATCGACGTCTCCTGGTGGCGGAGGGCGCCCGCCCGGTCCTCGTACGGGGAGTGGGCCAGGAGCTTCCGGTGGGTGTGCTCGGGCAGGGCGGTGCGGGGGAAGTAGCGGTCGGCCTCGCCCGCGACCAGCCCGGGCAGTTCGTCGCCCTCGCCGGCACCGGTGGCCTCCCACAGCCAGTGCCCGGCGTTCCGCACGATCAGCGGATGGGGCTCCGGGACGTGGCCGAGGTACTGGATGCCGAGCAACTGCTGCTCCGGCGCGCCCTGTTCGCGCCAGAGGGCGGAGCGGCCCGGTCCCTGGCGCTTGCGGCAGGTCAGCAGGCGGTCCGGGACGCCGGAGGCCGACGGGGAGAGCTCCACCTGCCAGTACATGGTGTTGGCGGAGAGGAAGACGAGGGAGGTGCCGCCGTCCCGGGCGCGCTCGGCGGCGCGGCGCATGGGGACGGTCCAGTACTCGTCGTGGCCGGGGAAGACCAGGCCCCGGTAGCGGCTGGGGTCGACGCGGCCGGCGTGCAGATCGCGGGTGTCGGCGTAGGCGAGGTCGTAGCCGTAGCGCTCGGCCCAGCGGATGAAGTCGTAGGCGTGGCCGACGTGGAGGGGGAGCCCGGCGCCGGCGTAGGGGCGGTCGAAGGAGATGGTGACCGCCGCGTCCTCCTCGCCGAGCAGCCGGCCCTCCTCGTCCCAGGCGTGGTAGAGGCTGGCGCCGGTGCGGCCGTCCTCCGGGAAGAGGTTGTACGCCTGCCAGGTGACCTCGGGCAGCACCAGCAGCAGGTCCGCGGGGTGGTCGTCGCGGACGGTGAACGGGACGTGGCTGCGGTAGCCGTCGGCGGTGGTGAGGACGGCGACGTAGGCACCGGTGCTCCAGTAGGAGGGCACGTGGAGCCGCCAGGAGAGCCACCAGTGGTGGCAGGAGACGGTGCGGTCGGCGGTGAGCGGGGCGGGCTGGGCGATCCCGGAGAGCCGCGGGCTGGTGGTGATCTTCGCCGCGCCGTCACCGGCGTAGTGGCCGATGCGGTAGATGTCCACGCCGAACTGCTGGGGCGGGTTGACCGCGATGTGAAAGTCCAGGGCCTCCCCCGGGGCGACCGCGCCGGTGGAGACGAATCCCTTGATCTGCTGGTGGACGTCGTCGGCCGTACGCGGGGAGGAACTGCCGGAGCCGCGGCGGGGCCGGGGAATGCCGGGCTCGTCGAGGGCGACGGCCGGGTCGACGTACCAGGGGACGATGCGGCCCGTGTCGTCGAAGTAGTTCTCGCTGCCGCGGAGCCAGGGCAGCGGGCCCTGGCCGAACGGGTCCGTGACCCCGTGCGCGAGGGCCCCCGACTCCCAGCGCCGGATGTGATCGGTACCCATCGAACGTTCCCCTCCCCGCACCGCGTCTTCCGGACCGTGCTCCGCCGCCGCGCCCGTTATGCACGACATTCCCCGGCGCGGCGGGAGACACGGCCATACGTGACAGCACATCACATTCCGCGCGCATTGCGTCACCGGTCGTCGTGAATTGCCGTGTTCGATTTCCGTGCGGTCGTTTACCGGCGCCGTGCCACCGGCCCGTCAGACGAGGCGCACGGGCTTCTCCGGGCGCACCCCCGCCTCGTTCAGCCAGCTCCGCAGCTCGGTGTCGTCCCCCTCTTCGACGAGGCGCAGCACCGGGCCGCCGAGGTCGGCCCCCCGGCTGTCGCCGAACAACAGCACGGGGCCGTCGAGCCAGTCAAGACCCGGTGCCGCGCCGGCGGTGTCCACCGCCGCGCAGCAGACCATGGCCGTCACATGGTCGACCAGCAGTTCCTTGCCGGAGCGCGGGACCTGGAGCGGGAAGAGCGGTACCGCGTCCACTCCGCGGGGCTCCGCTCCCCCCGGGCCCTCCGCGGAGGGCGCCGGGGCGCCGTCCGCCGCCGCGCCGCCGGGCGCGCCGGGCCGGTCCCGTTCCCGCTCCTCGCGGTGGAGTTCCGCGTCGAGACGCGCGGCCAGCCGCTCGCCCAGCCCGCCGTCGTCCGCTGCCCGTCCGCCGGTGAGCCGGTCCAGCACGCGGGCGAGGGTGGGGCCGCCGAAGGGCGGTCCGGCGGCGGCCTCGGCGGGCGTCACCGCGGCCGCCTCCAGGGGCGCAGCCCCGGGCGCCGCGCCGGCCGGTTTCCCGGCTGCCTTCCCCGCCGTCTTCCCGGGTGCCTTCCCGGGTGTCACCGCGGGCGCCGCCCCGGCCGCCGCGGGCGCCGCCCCGGCCGCCGCGGGCACCACGCCGGGCGCCGCGGGCGCGACCCCGGCCGTCACCGCGGCCTTCGGCCCGCCCGGCGTCCGGGGCGTCCCGGGGCCGTCGGCGGGCGGGAGTTCGTCGAGGACCCGCTGGAGGCGGGCGGCGTCCAGCCGCCACTTGCGGTCCACGATCTCCTCCGGATAGGTCTCCCAGTCGACCGGCGCCCAGCCGGGCCCGCGCTCCGCCGGGCCGCCGTGGAACAGCCGGGCCGCCAGCAGCGACGCCGCCTCGTCGACCAGCCCGGGCTCCTCCAGCAGATCGCAGGCCGGGCGCTCGCCCAGCCGGGAGGCGAAGCCCTCGGCGAGCCGGTCGCGCCGGGACAGCTCGGTCAGCGCGGAGACCACCCCGGCGTCGAGCCGGGACGGCCAGCGGCCCATCCGCCAGGCCGGGAGCGCCACCCGGGTCAGCAGCCGGTCCCAGCCCGCGTAGGCGAGGCCGACCTGCTCCTGGGCGACGATCCGCAGGCCGTAGTCGACCGCCTGGGCGCGGGCCGACGCGGCGGCGGCGACCCCGCGCTCCATCTCCGCGGCGTGGGCGCGGCAGGCGCGCAGCAGGGTCCGGGCCGCCCAGCCGGTGACGGCGAGCGCCCGGTGGCGGGCGGCGACGGCCACGGCCGCGTCCAGACCGCGGACGAAGCGCCGGGCGGCCGCTATGTCGGGCTGCGCCGAGGGGCCCGTTCCGGCGACCACCGGGGCGAGCAGCGCCCGCAGTTCGGCCACCCGCATCCACCACAGGAACGGTGAGCCGATGACCAGTTCCGGCGGCTCGGGAGCGGGGCGGCGGAAGCGCCGGTCCCCCGGCGGGACCGCCGGGCTCCCCGGCTTCCCGCTCCGGCGGAGCCCGCCGCGGCCCCGGAGGCCGGGCCGGCCGAGGAGGGCGCGGAGGCCGCCGAGGGGCGCCCGGCGCGTGAGATGCGCCCGGTCCTCCAGCCAGCTGTCGCAGTCGGGGGTGGTCGCTATGGCCGACGGCGCGGGGACGCCGAGCCGGTCGGCGAGTTCGCGGACGAGCCGGTAGAGATCCGGGGCGGTCTCCTCCCGGATCGCCACGGTCGGGCTGACCGCGGGCCGGGCCCGCGCCACGACGGCCGCGGTGACCACCGCCGGGAGCAGCACGGCCAGTGCCAGCGCGGTGACCGCCCAGCGGGCCGTGTCCCAGCCCGCGCCGGTGGCCAGGCCGGAGGCCGCGGCGGCGAACAGCACGATCGCGACGGCGGCCGGGAGCAGCACGGCGGCCACCGCCGTACCGCGGACGTGGAGGACCGCCAGGGCCCGGGTGCGCGCCACCCGCATTCCGGGCTCCGCACCGGCCGGTTCGGACGCCAACGAAACTCACTCCCTGCTGGTCTGCCGACTGTTCCCCACCCCCACTGTGGCACCGGGCACGGCGACCGCAACGCCGGTGGTCCGGTTGCCGCAACGGGCTCCCGTCCGGTCGGGAACCGGTACGGGGCCGTCAGCGGGCACCCTAAGCGGCCGGGCGGGTGTACGTCAGCAGTACCTCCGGGCGGTCACTCGATGGAATGGCTTTGGTCAGAGCTCATTCCCCCGGGCTTGGTTTCCGGGACACTTGCGCGACACCGCGAGGGCCCCGGGCTCCTCCGGCCGCGCGCGGGGCGCGGCGAAGGGGCCCGGGGCCCCGTGGCTCCGGTGGGTGGACGGTGCGTCAGCTCTCCGCGGCCCCTGCAGCCTCCGCGGCCTCCGCGGCCTCCGCCGCCGCACCGGCCGCGATGTCCGTACGGTGGTGCGAGCCGTCGAGGTGGATCCGGGACACCGCGCGGTACGCGCGGTCGCGCGCCGCGGCCAGGTCCGGCCCGGTGGCCGTCACGGACAGGACGCGCCCGCCCGCGCTGAGCACCTGCCCGGACGCGTCGCGCCGGGTGCCCGCGTGGAGTACGTACGCGTGCTCGTCCCCGGCGGCCACCGCGTCCAGGCCCGTGATCGGGTCGCCGGTGCGGGGTGTGCCGGGGTAGTTGTGGGAGGCGACGACGACCGTGACGGCCGCGCCGCCGCCCCAGGCGAGCGGCGGGAAGTCGGCGAGGTCGCCGGTGGCGGCCGCGAGCAGCAGCCCGGCGAGCGGGGTGCGCAGCCGGGCCAGGACGACCTGCGTCTCCGGGTCGCCGAAGCGGGCGTTGAACTCGATGACGCGCACGCCGCGGGAGGTGATCGCCAGCCCGGCGTAGAGCAGTCCGGAGAACGGCGTGCCGCGGCGCCGGAGTTCGTCCACGGTGGGCTGGAGGACGGTGTCCAGGACCTCGTCGACCAGCTTCGGGTCGGCCCACGGCAGCGGCGAATAGGCGCCCATGCCCCCGGTGTTGGGGCCCTCGTCGCCGTCCAGGGCCCGCTTGAAGTCCTGGGCGGGCTGGAGCGGGACGACCGTCCGGCCGTCGGTGACCGCGAAGAGGGAGACCTCGGGGCCGTCCAGGAATTCCTCGATGACGACCCGGTCGCAGCTCAGCGCGTGCGCGCGGGCGGTCTCCAGGTCGTGGGTGACGACGACGCCCTTGCCGGCGGCGAGGCCGTCGTCCTTGACGACGTAGGGGGCGCCGAAGGCGTCCAGCGCGTCGTCGACCTCCTCCGGGGTGGTGCAGACGTGGCTGCGGGCGGTGGGCACGCCGGCGGCGGCCATGACGTCCTTGGCGAACGCCTTGGAGCCCTCCAGCCGCGCCGCCTCCGCGGACGGGCCGAAGACGGGGATGCCCCGGGCGCGCACCGCGTCGGCGACCCCGGCGACCAGGGGCGCCTCGGGGCCGACGACGACCAGCCCGGCGCCGAGGTCCGCGGCGAGATCCGCCACGGCCGCGCCGTCGAGGGCGTCGACCGCGTGCAGCTCGGCGAGCTCCGCGATGCCGGCGTTGCCGGGGGCGCAGTGGAGCGCGGTGACGTCGGGATCGAGGGAGAGAGAGCGGCACAGGGCGTGTTCGCGGGCGCCGCCGCCGATGACGAGGACCTTCACGCGGCTCAGGGTAGCCGCCGCCGGGGCGGGCCCGCCGGGCCGTCTCACGGCCGCTCGCCCGGGCCGTCCGGATCCGTGGCGGTACGCGCGCCCGTCCCGGCCCGCCGGGCGGCCCCCGGGACGGCCACGAGCCGTGCCCCACAGGCGAGTTGGGAGAATCCGGAGCCCCGCGGGCCCCACGCGGCACACGCACCGCACCCGCGGCCAGCATCGCGGTGGCGCGCGGGGCATATCCCGTCTTCCGGCGGCCACCACCCTTTCGGGTGATCGAATCGGGCTCTATACCTGATCACAGGCCCCATCTGTGGGTAAATCGAGCCGTATCGCAGGTGAGCCCCACCATTCGGCGGTATGAAGGGTGGCGCGCAGCAGCCGTCACGCGGTTCCCGCCCGTCCCCCGTGTCCCATCGGACGCGGAACGACGGCATCCTTGCGGGCAGCACCGCCGACCACAGAGGGAGCACACGGGTGAGCCAGCCGGAAATGCAGCCCGAGGGGCCTCCCCCGAAGGACGGTGGGCGGCAGGGCGATCTGCTCGGCCGTCCTCTTCCGCTCGGTGACTGGGGAGAGCCCGCGGAACGGCTCGACGAGCTGTACCGCTGGGTGGAGGAGCGTGCGCTGCGCACCTCCGAGTGGTATCTCGCCGACCGCGGCTGGAAGCGCCGCGGCGCCAGGCTGCTGCGGACGGGCAGCGCCCTGCTGGCCACGGCCGGCTTCTCGCTGCCGCTGCTGGAGCTGACCGGCGCGGTCGGCCACGGCGCGGCCTGGGGCTGTGCCGCGCTGGTCGGCGCCGCCGCCTGCGTGGTCTGCGACCGCTATTTCGGACTGACGTCCGGCTGGATGCGGAACGTCGCCACGGCGCAGGCCGTGCAGCGCCGGCTGGAGGCACTGCAGTTCGACTGGGCCTCGGAGAGCGTCCGCGAGGTGCTCGGCCCGACGGAGGGCACGGCGAGCGAGGCCGCCGAGCGCTGCCTGTCGGTGCTGCGGCGCTTCTCGGAGGACGTGTCCGAGCTCGTGCGGTTCGAGACGGCGGACTGGATGGTGGAGTTCCGGTCCGGTTCGGCGCCGCTGCTCACCCAGTCGCTGGTGCCCTGGGGCCGGCAGGAGGGCCGTACGGTCACCCGCTTCCAGCTGCCGCCGGGCACCCGGCCCAACATGCCCCGGCAGCGGCCTCCCGAGCCGCCGCGGTAGCGGGGCGGCGGCCGGGGGGCGGTGGCCCGGGGGCAGCAGCCCCGGGGGGCGCGGCAACGCGCCGCCGCCGCGCGGGACGACCGCGGCCCGTACCGCCGGGCTGCGGTACGGGCCGGGCGGGCGCGGGGCCCGGGTGTCCGGTCGGGGTGTCCGGGTCCGGGTGTCCGGGTCCGGGTCCGGGTTCCGGTCAGCTGAAGACGATCATCGATCCCTGGCTGAGGCTCCGGGTCGCCGCCGCGTTCAGGCCCAGCCACACATGCCGTTCGCGGGCATACGGGCTGCTGTCCTCGTACGAGACGGTGACCGCGGGCTCCTCCAGACTGGTGGGGCGGCCCGGCGGCGCGGGCGCCATCGGCGGGTTGACCGGGTCGATGCCGATCGCCGGGGCGACCGCCTCCAGTTCGCGGAGCAGGCCGTGGGCGGAGCCCAGCGGGCCGCCGCCGCCGAGGAGTTCCTCGTTGGACAGCGGCTGGGGGAAGTCGACCGGAACGTAGGCGCCGGCGTGGTCGTAGTGCCAGACCAGGTGCGACTGCTGCGCGGTGGTCTCGAACATCTCCAGCAACTGTTCGTAGTCGCCGCCGAGTTCGTCCACCGGGGTGACCGGCAGTCCGCAGACCTGGAGCAGATAGGCACGGCGCAGGAAGTGCAGCGCGTCGTAGTCGAAGCCGGCGACGGGGGCGACGTCCCCGCTCAGGCCGGGCATGTAGCCGAACACGGGAACGGGGGGCAGCCCCGCCTCGCGCAGGGCCTTGTCGTAGACCGCGATCTCTTCGGCGAAGGGGTTGTCGGGGCTCTGGCACAGCACATCGACGAGCGGGACGAGCCACAGATCACACGCCACGAGCACTCGCTCTCTGTCCGGGTCGGCACGATGGTCGGATCAGCGTAATGGGCGGGGCCGCCGCGCGGGCGGCGGCACGGGGTGGAGCGGGGCGGAACGGCCGGAAGCGTCGCCTCCGGGCCCCCCGTTGCCCGTTCTGCCCGTTTACGGGACGTCCCAGACCCAGGCGTCGCCGACCGGCCGTCCCGGCTCGTCGAGCAGCCGGTCGAGCGTGGCGCGCAGGGCCGTGTCGTTCGGCTGCCGCTGGAGCACCAGGGCGCCCGCCCGCCAGAAGGCGAGATCCTCGCGGGCGGCCCGGCGCTCCTCGGGGCCGATGGCGGGCACCCGGCCGCTCCAGCGCACGTCCCAGAGCAGCTCGCCGGTCGGGCGCGGTACGGCTCCGTAGTAGCCGGGCGGGCTGCCCTGCCCCGGGATCCGGGGGCCGGCCGGGCCCATGAAGTAGCCGCCGGGCAGCGGGAAGGCGAAGTCCGCCTCGATCTGCCAGCGCAGCGCGCTCGCCTCACCGGGCGAGGGCAGCGGTACGGGCACCAGCGACTCGCCGGGCCGCACATACGACCGCCAGGCGCCGCTCGTCGCCACCGTCGGCACGGTCGGCCGTTCGGTGGTCTCCAGCGGCGTGGGCACGACGGGCAGCAGCGCGGCGCAGAGCGCCAGGGCGCCCGCGACCCGGATGAGGACGGCCCGGTCGCGGCGGGCCCGGTCGTCGGGCGCGGACGACGACGAACGGGCGGCCGCGGCGGCGTCCGAGACGGCGGTCCAGCCGAGCGCCAGCAGCATCCCGAGCGGCGGGGCGCACACCATCGCGTACCGGGACTCGATCACCGATTCGAAGAGCGGCAGCCCGTCGAGGAGCCGCCAGGGGCCGGGGACGGTCGCCGCGCCCTCGGTGCCGGCGAGGGAGATGTCCGAGCCGAGGGACAGGGCCGCCGCGACGAGCACGGTGGCGGCCAGGGCCTTGACCACGGGGCGCCGCCACAGCGTCACCGTCACGACGAGGAACAGCACGGCCAGCGGCCAGCCGTAGAAGGCGTTCTGCTCGGTCGGGTTGAGGGAGAGCCGGTCAGCGGTCGCGGGGTCGCCCGCGAGGGAGCGTTCGGCGAACTCGACGAGCGCGAGCAGCGGGTTGCCGGTCGGGCCGTGGTTGATGGCCGCGTAGCTCTGCTCGCCGTAGAACTGCCAGTACAGCGGGAACGCCACCAGGGCCAGGCAGACGCCGGCGCCGGTCAGCAGACCGCGCGCCAGCGGCCCGGCCACGGCGCGGGCGGCGCTCGGCCGCGCGCAGGCGTAGCCGGCGGCGAAGACGACCATGCCGGTGACGGCGAGCAGCAGCGCCTCCTCGCCCAGGAAGATCTGCCACGTCATCAGCAGACCGAGAACGACCCCGTCGTGGAGGACGCGGCGGCCCGTGCACAGCTTGAGCATCCGGTCGATGACCAGCGGCAGGACGAACAGCACGACCAGATTCGCGTGGGCGTTCGCATGGGCGATCATCGGCGGCGCGAAGGCCGCGACGGCGCCGCCGACGACCGCCGCCGTGCGGTTGCCCGTCAGGTGGCGCCGGATCAGCCAGTACCAGGCGGTGGCGGTGGCGGCGAGGCCACCGGTGAGCACGGCGGCCCAGGTGACCGTGGGCCCCAGGAGGGCCGTCAGCGGGGCGAGCGGGATGGAGACCCCGAACATGGCGGTGTTCGCCATCAGGTTCGCGCCGAGCGGGTAGTTCTGCAGCGTGGTGAAGAGCGGGCTGTCACCGCTGAGGACGTGGTGGGCGGTGACCGCGAAGAACCATTCCCACTGGTTCTGGTCCCGCCCGCTGTCGACGAGATAGCTCCGGTCGAGATCGGCCCAGAGCCCGGCGTACAGCAGCAGGGACGCGAGGAGGTAGCCGGCCGGCACGGCGAGCGCGGCGGGACGCGGCAGCCGGCGGCGCCGGGCGTTGGCCCGCTCACCGGCGCCGTCCGGGGTGCCGGTGGCGGCGGCGGTGGCGGCGGTGTCTTCGGACGGGCTTTCGGATGAAGTACCGGCCGGGGTTTCGGACGGCCTTTCGGACAGGGTGTCCGGCCGAGCCTCGGACGGGGGTTCGGGCAGCGGTTCGGACGGCGGGCCGGACGGGACGTCCACGGGCACGTCCGCCGGGGTGCTTCCCGGCGCGCTCTCCGCCGCGCCCTCTCCGGCCTCCCCGTCCCGGGTCGCGTACGTCTCGCTCACTGTCCTTCTCCCGTCCTGTCGTGCCGCCCGGTGGGAAGGGCCGGGGCATGGGTGCCGGAGGCCCGTGCGGCGTCCGGTCCGCCGGCGGAGCGGTGCGCCGGAGCGCCGGCGCGGGCGGTCGTCATGCCGGTCCGTAACGGGCCGTGAAGCGGTCGAGCAGCTCCAGGGAGTGGTCGTTGTAGCCCGTGATGATGAGCCGGGCGGCCTGCTCGTCGCGGGCGGCGACGGCGTCCGCCAGTTCCCCGTGCCCGCTCCACAGCCGCCCCGCGAGATCCGCCTCGCGCCGCAGGTACGGCACGGCGAAGACCCAGCTCTGCACCCGCACCCGGTCGAGCATGTCGCGGATGTAGGGATTGCCGACGAGCTGGCCGAGCTCCCGCCAGAAGCGCAGATCGTGCCCGATGAGCACGTCGAGATCGCCCGCGCGGGAGGCGCGCACGGCCTCGTCGGCCCGGCGCCGCAGGGAGCGGAGAGCGGCCGGGGTGAGGGCGTCCAGGATGCGCTGCACCGCGTGCCGGAAGATGCCGTCGACGATCAGGGTGCGCGCCTCCACCATGTCGCGGAAGTCCTGCGGGGTGAACCGGTGCACCTGGAAACCGCGGTGGTGCTCCAGGTCGACCAGGCCCTGCGCGGCGAGGTCGACCAGCGCTTCGCGCACGGGGGTGGCGGAGACGCCGTACTGCTCGGCGATCTCCTTGACGGCGACGTGCTGCCCCGCGGGCAGACGGCCGGCCAGCACTTCGTCGCGGAGCGCCTCGGCGATCTGCTGCCGCAGTGTGTTGCGGGTGACTGCCGAGCCGCGGGGGTGGCTGCCGCTGCCGGGCATGGGGTCGGTCTCCTTCGCCGTGACACGGGAGCGCTGGTCGCGCGGCCTCCGGGTCACCTTAGGCGACGGCGGGGCACCCGTCTCCGGCGGATTCACACCGTCCCCGCACGTGGGACGGCCCGGCCGGACGAACGGGGCCCGGCCGTGCGGACACGGCGGGCCCCGTTCGCACCGTATGCGCGGAGGCGACCGGCGGCTCCTCGTCGAGAGCCGCCCGCCCTTCCTCGGCCTCCGCGGCGGTTGCACCCATGGGTACGGGGCGGGGGCGGCCCTTGTTCACCGGGCGGGGAGGGAAATCCGCGATCCCTCCGGGCGTGCGCCCGCGCCGGGCTCCGCGCGCCCCCGGCCCCCCTGGGGCCAGGGCCTGCCGGGCGGGGTTCCGTCCGGGAGGCGGGGCACCCGTACGCCCTCTCCGATTGACAGCATACTGACGGATTGACAACATGCTGTCCAAGGCAGGCCGGATGCCGCGCGGCCCACGCGCCCACCGGCCCGCCACCGCCGCCCCGGTCCACCGGGTCCGGACCCAGGAGAGAGCCATGAGCAGCACCACCGTGCACCTCGCCGTCTACGACACCCTCGCCGACTGGGAGTTCGGCTACGCCACCGCCGTCCTCCGCGAGTCCACCTACCACCGCGCGCCCCGCCGTCCCGTCGGGGTCCGCACCGTCTCGCTCGGCGGGGCCGGCCGGCCCGTCACCACCATCGGCGGCGTGCGGATCGTGCCCGACATGGCGCTGGACGAGCTGCGCCCGGGTGACAGCTCGCTGCTGATCATCCCGGGGGCACGGCTCTGGGACGCGGGCGAGGAGCTGGCCCCGTTCGCCGGCGCGGCCCGCGCCTTCCTCGACGCCGGCGTCCCGGTGGCCGCGATCTGCGGCGGCACGGCCGGACTCGCCCGCGCGGGCCTGCTCGACGACCGGGACCACACCAGCGCCGTCGCCGAGTACCTGGCCCACCAGCCCGGCTACGGCGGGCACGACCGGTACCGCGACGCGGACGCCGTCCGCGACCGCGGCCTGATCACCGCCGGGCCGACCGAGCCCGTGGCCTTCGCCCGTGAGATCGCCACCGAGCTGGACCTCATGGAGCCGCACGTCCTGGACGCCTGGTTCCGGCTCTACGCCGCCTCGGACCCGACCGCCTTCCCCGTGCTGATGAGCGCGGCGGAGAGCGCGGCGGCGGACCACACCGGCGACGACACCGCGGGGGGCATCGTGAACGGCACGGCGGAGACGCCCCACCCGGGCGCCGAGTCCGGACGGGTGTCCGCTCCGGGAGACAGCGCCGCGTGAACGAGCCGACGAGCCCACGGGAGGGCACGGGGAGCCCGGAAGACCCGGAAAACCCGGAAGCCCCGGACGCCGCCGGGGCGCCGGCGGGGCCGGCGGGGCCCCAGGGACCGGCGGAGCCCCAGGGACCCGCGGAGCCGGGGAGCCCGTCCGAGCCCGAACTGCTGTCCCGTACCGCCCTGGCCGCCTTCCGCCTCAACGGGCAGTTCCTGGCGGCGGCCGAGGCCATGGCCCGCCCGGCCGGGCTCACCGCCGCCTGGTGGCAGGTGCTCGGCGCGGTGCTCCGCGAGCCGCTGCCGGTCGCCGGGATCGCCCGTGCCATGGGCGTCACCCGGCAGAGCGTGCAGCGCGTCGCCGACCTGCTGGCCGGCCGGGGCCTCGCCGAGTACATACCGAACCCGGCGCACCGGCGGGCCAAGCTGCTGCGCCCCACCGAGGAGGGCCGGGCGGCCGTCCGCCGCATCGACCCGGCACACGCGGAGTTCGCGCGGCGGCTGGCGGGGTCCATGGGGCCCGGGGAACTGGAGGAAACGGTACGGGTTCTGGAACGGCTGGTGGACGCGATGGACACAATCGGGGGTCGCTGAGCGCGCAGTCGTCCCACCACGGGACGTCCCGCCCTATTCTCCCCCTGTTGGGGAGAGCACCAGGGGGAAGGGCACGGGGCTTATGGATGAGCTGAGGGACGGCGACCCGCAGCGGATCGGCGCGTACCGGCTGCTGGGCCGGCTGGGCGCGGGGGGCATGGGCCTGGTCTACCTCGCCCGTTCCGACCGGGGCCGCACCGTCGCGGTCAAGCTCGTGCGGCAGGAGCTGGCGGCCCAGGGCGAGTTCCGGGACCGCTTCCGCCAGGAGGTGCGGGCGGCGCGCCGGGTGGGCGGCCGGTGGACGGCGCCCGTGCTGGACGCGGACACCGAGGCGGCGCTGCCGTGGCTGGCGACCGGCTACATCGCCGGGCCGTCGCTCCAGCGGCTGATCGGCGAGCACGGGCCGCTGCCGGAGCGGTCGGTGCGCATCCTGGCGGCGTCGCTGGCCGCCGCTCTGGAGGACATCCACGCGGCCGGGCTGGTGCACCGGGACCTCAAACCGTCGAACGTCCTGGTCACCATCGACGGGCCGCGCGTCATCGACTTCGGCATCACCCGCGCCCTGGAGACCGTCACGGACGGCGGGCTGACCCGCACCGGCGCCATCGTCGGCTCCCCCGGCTTCATGGCGCCCGAACAGGTGCGCGGCGAACGCATCACGCCGGCCTGCGACGTCTTCTGCCTCGGCTCGGTGCTGGTGCACGCGGCGACGGGGCGGCCGCCGTTCGGCGGTACGGAGAGCGGGGTGCCGGCGGTGCTGTACCGGATCGCGCAGGAGGAGCCGGACCTCACCGGACTGCCGGACGGCCTGCGGGAGTTGGTGGCGAACTGTCTGCACAAGGACCCGGCCGGGCGGCCCTCGCCCGCCGAGCTGCGGGAACGTTCGGGCGCGGACGCGACGCTGGGCGACGGCCGGGCGCTGGAACCGTGGCTCCCGGGCCGGGTGGTGGCCCAGCTCGGACGGCACGCCGTACAGCTGCTGGACGCGGAGAACCCGGCATCGGCCGACGGCGGCCCGGCCGCGACAAACCCGGTGGCCCCTCCGGCGGCGGACCGCCCCACGGCCGGAACCGGACACGCGTACGGACACGGCCTGGCGCACGGAACGGGTCCGGCACCGGAACAGCCGTACGAGCCGGCGCCGGAGCACACACCGGTGAACGGATCGGGCGAAGACCCGTACGGCGCCGGACCGTACGGCCCCGGCCGGGAGAACGGACCAGGTGGCGGACCGGCGCGCGGGGAAGCCCACGGCGCCCCGCGCGCGGGCCACGGCGACAGCCGGAACGGCCACGACGACCGCAACGGCCTCAGCGGACACGAGGGCCCGACCGGGCACGAGGACGGCCCCGGCGGCCCCAGCGGCCGGAACGGCTACGGCCCGCATGGCCGCCACACCGGACAGGGCCACCGGGGCGGCCAGGGCGGACGGGAGAACCACCGCCACCAGCCCCCGCCCGCCGGGCCCGCCCCCCACACCCCGCACACCGCGCCCACGGCGACCTCGGACGTCCCGGCACCGCCGCCGCCTCCTCCCCCGCCCCGGGGGTCCGCGCCGCCCGCCTCCACGCCGTACTACGGCCCGCCGCCCCCCGGTTCCGGCTACGGATACGGCACGCAGCAGTACAACACCACGCCGGGCTACCTCCCCCCGTACCGGCCGGACCACGGAGTCCATCCCGACGGCTCGGCCCGGACGACCCGCCACTGGCGCATAAGCGCTCTGGTCACCGTCGTGGCCCTGGCGGTGGCCGTCATCGGCGGCACGACCGTCTACACCCTGCTCAAGAACGCGGGCTCAGCAGCCGACCGGAGCCGGAACGGCGCCTCCGGTTCCCAGGGCACCCCGGACACCCCGAACAGCCCGAACCCGGACACCGACCACGCCTCCCCCTCGCCGCAGCCCACACCCGGCGCCGTCCCGCAGGAGTACCTCGGCACCTGGGAGGCGGCCTTCGGCACGGCGGAGCAGGACGTCCGCCGCTTCACCCTGGCCCAGGGCAGCCCCGGCGACACGGTCTTCCGGCTGGACGCCGACGGCCCCGGCTACCACTGCGAGTTCAGCGCCCGGCTGCGGACCGGCGGCCCTCCGGTCGAACTGGAGGCGTCCACCGTGGAGATCGCCCAGCCGGACACGGCCTGCCAACCCGGCCCGGTCACCACCCTGGAGATGGAGTCCGACGGCAGCCTCCGCCGCGTCTTCTCCGAGGGCACCGAGAAGCCCCTCGTCTACACGAGGATCGACTGACCCGGACCGGATGCCCCGTCATGTACAGCTCTCAGGTGCCAGAGGTCCGGCGGCCGGAGTCTTGTCTCCGCCGGGCGCGGCTCCCGTCAACACGCAGGCTCTCCACGCTGCGGCATCCCGGCCGGTCACATCACGTCCTTGAGTTCGTCCGCGCTGACACCGGCCTGCCGGAGCACGTTGGCGAGGGTCCCCCGGGGCACCGGACTGCGATGCGGGACCACACAGACAACGCTGCCGCGACGCAACACCGTATGCGAGCCCTTGCCGGTCCGGCGAGTGAAGCCGAGCCGTTCCAGGGCTTTGATGAGCCGGTCGGAGGAGATCTGAGGAAGCGGAGGCATCAGGCTGCTTGTACCGTGACGTCGACGTCACCGGACCAGGCATCGGCCTGGCGGGCGGCGATCGCCTCGGCATCCTCCCGGGACATTTCGGCGAAGTACAGCTCAAGGGCTTCCGTGATCATCGCCTTGGCTTCTGCGAGATCCTTGCCCCAGCTCGTAGTACCGGTCACCGGCTCCAAGGCGTTGTAGCCGCCCTCGTCGGGCGTGTAATGGATGTGGAAGGTAACGCGCTGATCAGCCATTCGGGCTCTCCTGGAGCAGCGTGAGGACATCATCTTGATTTTACGGCCCGCTCCGTCCGGGCCACGGTCTTGATCTGCGATCGCCGAGAGTTGGGCCGACGGGCCGGCAGCCCGCCCAGCCGCGCGTTGCGGACCCGTCCTGTCCGCAAGGGCCCATAGCGTGACGGCACGGCGCGAGCGGAAGGATCTCGCGGTGACGGAAGGATCAACGGTCATGCTGCGAGGTCTCGCCACCGTCAGCTTCTGGGCGGACGACGTCGAAGCGGCGAAGAGCTGGTACAGCGAACTGCTCGGCATCAGGCCGTACTTCGAACGCTCCGGCCCGGACGGCAAGCTCGCCTACGCCGAGTTCCGCCTCGGCGACTTCCAGGCCGAACTCGGCCTGATCGACCGCCGCTACGCCCCTCCCGCCGCGGCGGCCGAAGGCCCGGGCGGCGCCGTCGTCCACTGGCATGTGGGCGACGTGGCGGCCACCGTGGAGCGCCTGCTGTCGATGGGCGCCACGGAGTACCAGCCCGTCACCCCGCGCGGGGAGGGCTTCGTGACGGCATCCGTGACCGACCCCTTCGGCAACGTCCTGGGCATCATGTACAACGCGCACTACCTGGATGTCCTGGCGCGCATCCCCGCCTTCGACCTCCCGGAGCCCGGGTGAGCCGTGTCCGCCGCGCCGGGCCGGGGCCCCTGCCGGCCATGGCCGGGAACGGAGCGGTCCGGGCAGGCACGGGGGACGCCTGCCCGGACCGGTTCACGGGGCTTCCTACGAGCGGCGCGCCGCCGCGTCCTCCCGTTGGTGGCTCCGGCAGTACGGCGTGGCGCCGGGCGGGGTCGTCACGGGTTCGTCGGCGAGGGCGTAGCAGAGCTGCGCGTGCAGCACCTCCGCCTCGGCGACGGAGAGCCGCAGGGCGAGGTCGGTGTCGAACCGGCCGTCCTGCCGCAGCCACAGATGGACGGCGAGCCGGCCGTCCGCCTCCCACGCCACCGGCTTGCCGGGCACGCGGCTGACGCAGAGCCCCTGCGCGGGGCCGGAGTTGCCGGGGGTCCGGGTGCGCATCAGGCAGCCACCCCCGCCACGGGAGCCGTCCCGCCGACCGGGCCGCCGGCGCCCCGCGTGAGGAGCGCCGCCCCGAGGTCATAAGCCTGAACGGTCTCGGGGCAGGCGAGGACCCCGTCCATCGCCAGCGCGAGCGCGGCCCGGCGCCGTGCCTGAGCAGAGGGGCCGGGCCCCACGGACGCACCGGCCTGCCGCCCACCGCCGTCCCGAACCGGCAGCTCCACGGGCCGGTGGTACGGCTGGGGCTCCGGCCAGGGGTGCGGCCGGAGGCGCCCCAACCGGTACGGCGGGTCACCGGCCCGGACGAGGAGCCGCACACCGGTGGCGGTACGTGCTTCTCGGGCAGGTGCCGCGGCCACGGCCGGTGCGGCAAACGGAACGGGCACAGCCCCGGTGGCGCGCCGCCGCCCCGTGGCAGGGGCGAGCGGCGCGCGGAGCCGGGCGAGTGCGCGCCGGAGGGCACGCCGGATACGGTGGTTCATGCTGACGCTCCTGGTAGGCGTTGGCCACGCCCCGGGGCGCTGCAACGCCGCCGGGGCACCTTGTGCCTGCGCGCAACGTGATCTCCCGTTCCGCGAAGCCGTGGAAACGCTAGCGACAAACAGCAGCTACTTACAACGTGTTGTAAGCGTGAATTCGATACGGCATATGCCCTGCCGCACCAAAGGGGTTGTAGAACGCCCGCCAGGGCGAACGCAGGTCCGGAAATCGATAACGCGAGTCAGAGAAGTGTGTCGAACTCTCCGGCTTTGACTCCCGCGACCAACGCACGAAGACGCTCGGGTGTGGTCACGATGACCCCCGCCGGGGCATCGCTCTCTCGCATCAGGACCACAGCTTCGCCTGCCGCAAGCTCCAGGCAGTTACCTTCCGGCTGCTCCGAGAACGAAGACTTCTGCCACCGTATGTCCATTCTTCCCACGCTTTCATCGTTCCTGCGCCACGTCGCGGATGAAGTCCCGCGACCGGCTCGGGCTGAGGGCGCGCTCTTCCATACGGTCCAACACCGAACGGTAGTTCGCCAGATGGGTCTCCGCGTCCAGGAACGACGACCCGACCGGGGTGTCGGTCTGCACCGTGTCGAGCTGTGCCACCGGCCCCTGCGCGTAGAGAGTCGAACTCGCCGCAGCGGGGAAACCACCGGCCGCGAACGGCAGAACGCGGACGGTGACGTTCTCCCGCTCGGATTCCTCCAGCAAGTGCCGCAACTGCGTCCTGACCGTCTTCCGGCCACCGAACTCCATCCGCAGAGCCGCTTCGTGAATGATGAAGTCGCACTCGGGCGGCTGCGGTTTACCGAGCACGCCGGACCGCCTGAGCCGGAACGCGAGCTTGCGCTCGAAGTCGTCCGGCGCCATGGGCGGGACCGCCTCGCCGAAGACGGCCCGCACGTACTCCTCGTGCTGAAGCAGCCCGGGCATGTGCGTGATCTGCGCCGCACGGAGAGCCACGGCACAGTCCTCCAACTCCGCGAGGTCGAGCAGTGTCGAGACGAGTACGTCCCGATACTCGTCCCACCACTTGGCGGCTCCGGCACGACGCTCCCTGGCCATCTCGGCGAGCGCGTCGATGTACGGGGCTTCGTGACACGAGTAGTTGGCCGCCCAGACACGCACACGATCGGCACTCACCCCGAAGCGGCCGGACTCGACGTTGCTCACGGTGGTCCGGTCCGTGCGGTGCATGACGGCGGCCTCGTTGATGGTCAGCCCGGCCCGCTCGCGCATCTTGCGCAGCTCCGCCCCGAGCCGCCGCTGCCGCTCGGTCGCCGGCTTCCTGACCGGCATCGGCACTCCCCCTCCGTCATGGTGCCCCAGCACTTCCTCCGGCCAGGCCACCGTAGCCGCAAAACCCAGGGCTCCCGCCTGCGGCTGGGTCACTACCGCCCGGGTTGCAGCGACCGGCGCCGGCTACCGCACCGGTTTACCCGGTGGTCCGTCTCCTGTGGGACGCCGGGGTCCGCAGGCACTCGCTAGCTTGAGCGCGCCGGTGCAGCGGGTACCGGTTCAGTGGAACAGGGGATGGCACATGGCCTCACCGCCCTCAAGACGGCTACCGATTCCGTGGCGAGGCACGAGCCGGAGAACCGGGCTCGTGCTGTTCGTCGTACTCGCGGCGCTTCTCGCACCGCTCACCACCGCCGCCCCGTCGACCGCGGCACCCTCCTCCGCGGCCGGCTCCGCACAGGCGGCCGCGTTCGACGGCAGGCCGGTGCAGTTCTGGAACTCCGTACTGATCGATGTCTTCAGGCGGCAGACGGACGTGGGCCCCGGCCCGCTCGCCAGGGCCGCGGCGATCATGAACGCGGGTATCTACGACGCGGAGAGCGCCTACCAGCGGACCTGGCACTCCCTGAGGTACGAACCCTTCCTGGAGGCGCCCAAGTACTCCGGGGCCCCCTTACTGGAGGGACCCGACGAGGAAGAGCGCGTCATCGGCCACACCGCGCGCAACCTCCTGGTCCGGCTCTTCCCCGCCCAGACGACGTTCATCAACACCCGCTTCAAGGAGCGCTTCGGCAACGAGTGGACCAGCTTCGACGTCCTCAAGCCGCTGGTGGCCGAGCCGGTCGCCGACCGGATCTGGAACGCCCGTTACAACGACGGCTCCAGCGAAGGCGAGGCGTACACCGTGGAGGACAAGCCGGGCGCCTGGCGTCCGACCGGCGGCACCTGCGCCCTGGAGAGCGACGCCGTGGACCCGGACTGGGGGCTCGTGCGGCCGTTCGTCCTGTCCTCGGGAGCGCAGTTCCGGCCCGCGACGCCCGAGACCTACGGCACGTACGAGGTGCTCCTGGCGAGCCAGGCATACCAGGCTCAGGTGGACGAGGTGCGCAGGCTCGGTTCGGCGACCTCGACGGCGCGCACCCCCGACCAGACCGCGGCGGCCTGGTTCTGGGCCAACGACGCGGACGGCACCTACAAGCCGCTGGGACAGCTGCTTGCCATCACCACGGCCGTCGCCAACCAGCAGAACCTGCAGACCTACCGGACGGCACGGCTCTTCGCGCTGCTGTCGCTGGCGATGGCGGACGGTGCGATCGCCGAGTGGGACGTCAAGTACAGGACGCCGATCGACCTCTGGCGGCCCGTCTCCGCGATTCAGGTGGGCCTGAACGACCCGGCCTGGCAGCCGCTGGGGCCCACCCCCTGCTTCCCCGCCTGGGCGTCCGGGCACGCGACCTTCGCCGGAGCGTGGGAGACCGTGATGAGGGAGGCGTTGGGCTCCGACCGGATCTCCTTCACCGCCACCACCGACGAGCCCAATTCGCCGGTCAGGAACCGGACGTTCGACAGCTTCAGTGCCGCGGCCGAGGAAAACGCGCTCAGCCGCCTGTACCTGGGTGTCCACTACCGCTGGGACGCCGTCGACGGACTCGAGCTGGGACGTGACGTGGCCACGTACGTCATCGGCAACGAACTCCAGAAGCTGTAGGGCGCTGGCACCGAAGCGCCGCAGCACGCCGATCCGGTCGGATCGGCGGTGCTGTGCTGCGGCAGCCTCACGTCATCCGTTCACCTGCCGAGGAGTCTGAGCCGTGCCCGGTCCGGGCCGGCGGGGGTGCAAGCCCGCCGGCCACGGCGCGCGGCTCAGAGGAACGAGTTGATCTGGATCGTCTCCGTACGGCCCGGGCCCACGCCGATGGCGGAGATCGGGGCGCCGGACATCTCCTCCAGGGCCTTGACGTACCGCTGGGCGTTCTTCGGGAGCTCCTCGAACGTCTTGGCCTTGCTGATGTCCTCGGACCAGCCCGGCAGCATCTCGTAGACCGGCTTCGCGTGGTGGAAGTCGGTCTGGTTGTACGGGAGCTCCTCGACGCGCTTGCCGTCGATCTCGTACGCCACGCAGACCGGGATCCGCTCCCAGCCGGTCAGGACGTCCAGCTTGGTGAGGAAGAAGTCGGTGAGGCCGTTGACGCGGGTGGCGTAGCGGGCGATCACAGCGTCGAACCAGCCGCAGCGGCGGTCGCGGCCCGTCGTCACGCCCCGCTCGCCGCCGATGGTGCGGAGCTTGTCGCCGTCCTCGTCGAACAGTTCGGTCGGGAACGGGCCGGCGCCGACACGGGTGGTGTACGCCTTCAGGATGCCGATGACCCGGCTGATCTTCGTGGGGCCGACTCCGGCGCCGGTGCAGGCGCCGCCCGCGGTCGGGTTGGAGGAGGTGACGAAGGGGTACGTGCCGTGGTCCACATCGAGCAGCGTGCCCTGGCCGCCCTCGAAGAGGACGACCTTGCCCTCGTCGATGGCGTTGTTGAGGACGAGGGTGGTGTCGGCGACGAAGCCGCGCAGCTCGTCCGCGTAGCCGAGCAGTTCCTCCAGGACCTGGTCGGCGGCGATGGCGCGCCGGTTGTAGAGCTTGACCAGCATCTGGTTCTTGAAGTCGAGGGCCGCCTCGACCTTCTGCCGCAGGATCGACTCGTCGAAGAGGTCCTGCACGCGGATGCCGACCCGGTTGATCTTGTCGGCGTAGGTCGGGCCGATGCCGCGCCCGGTGGTGCCGATCTTGCGCTTCCCGAGGAAACGTTCGGTCACCTTGTCGACGGTCGTGTGGTACGGCGTGATCAGGTGCGCGTTACCGCTGAGCAGCAGTTTCGAGGTGTCGACGCCGCGCTCCTGGAGCCCGCTCAGCTCGGAGAGCAGGACCGCCGGGTCCACGACGACGCCGTTGCCGATGACCGGGGTGCACCCCGGCGAGAGGATGCCGGAGGGGAGGAGATGCAGCGCGTACTTCTGGTCGCCGACGACGACGGTGTGGCCGGCGTTGTTGCCGCCCTGGTAGCGCACCACATAGTCCACGGAGCCGCCGAGCAGGTCGGTGGCCTTCCCTTTGCCCTCGTCACCCCACTGAGCACCGAGCAGCACAAGTGCGGGCACAGGCGTACACCCCTTCCGGGCGGGGCATGTCCAACGTGCACGGCGGCGATCGCGCGGCGTTCTCGGCGCGCGCCGTCCGCAGAGCCGTCGAACCGGTGCCCCGGATAGACGAAGCCCCTGGCGCAAGACAGCGACAGGGGCTCTTGCACCGAGAGATTACCTGAGGAAGGACCGAGGTGTCGGCTCCAGCACCCGGCGAACGCCCACTGCTCATCGTCATCGACCCCGTGGCCCGCCGCGACGACGCCGAATCGGTCCGCATCGTGCGGGACGTGCTGTGCGCGGGGGCGTCCGCCAAGGTCTGCCTCCCGGACGGGCCGGAGGACGTGGCCCGCCATCTGGCGCACCGGGGACGGCGGCGTCCGGTGGTGGTCGGTGACGATCTCGCGCTGCGCCGGATCGTGGGGCTGCTGCACCGGGAACGGGAGCTGGCGGACGCGGCGCTGGCCTTCGTCCCGGTGGGGGCCTCGGCCCGGTCGACCGCGCTGGCGCGGGAGCTGGGGGTGCCGCTGGGAGCGGTGCCGGCGGCGCGGGTGGTGCTGGACGGCAGGGAGCGGCGGCTCGATCTGCTGGTCGACGACAGCGACGGGGTGGTGATCGGCGGGCTGAGCATCCCGGGGCGGGACGGCGGGTTCGCGGTGCGTACGCCCTGGTGGCAGCCGGCGCTGCGCGGCTGCCGGGGACTGGTGCGCGGCCACCGCCGGACGAACGGCAGTGCGGGGGACGGGGGCCGGGACGGCGAGGGGGCGGGCCACCACCGGCTGCGCGTGGAGGCGGACGGGGTGGTGCTCGTGGACCTCGACCGGCCGGTGCGGGACGTGTCGGTGACGGTGTGCGGCGGCGCCTCCGGGTTCCGGCCGGGCGGGACGGAGCCGTGGGAGGCCGGCGGCGCGGGGCGGGACGGGTCGCGGTGGGACGGGACCGGCGGGGACGGGACCGGCGGGGAAGGAGCCCGCGGCCGGCGCGCGGCGGGCTCCGGCCGGAACGGCCACGGAACGACCGGCCACGGCGCCCCGTCCGGTTCCGCCTCCGGCGCCGGACGGGGCGGCGCGGCGCGGAACGGGTCCGGCGGTCCCGGGGCAGCCGGTACGGAGGACGGAGGCGGGGCGGGCCGGACGCGGGAGCCGGGCGCCGGACCGGCGGCGGGCGGCGGCCCCGGGGCGACGGCGCACGGACCGGATTCCGCTTGCGGCGGGCTCGCGCACATCGTCATCCAGCCGGTGGACGGCGGCCGGGGCGGTGCCCCGGTCACGGCGCACGCGCGGGCGATCACCGTCTCCGGTCCCGATTTCCACTACCGGGCCGACGCGGTGGTCGGCGGACCGGTCCGCACCCGTACCTGGACGGTCCGCCCCGGGGCCCTTCGGCTGACTCTTCCGCATCCGGCTCCGCCCTCGGGCGGATCCTGAGCGGCCCCGGCCCTCGCCGGGGTGCAGGAACGAGCGCCGGGCCCGGGGAGCACCCGCCCCGGGAGCACCCGGCCCGGCGACACCGCGTCAGCCGGCGCCGCCCTCCCTGCGCCGCTGGTCCCGGTGCTCGATCCAGCGGTCCAGCATCGAGGTCATCTCCCGGCGGAGGAACGCGAAGAAGTCCAGCGTCTCCTCCAGCCGGCGCCCGGCCGCGCTCTCCGTGCCGACCGCTTCGACGCCCGTGCGCAGGGTGTTCTCCCAGCGGAGAAGGACCTCGTTCCGGCGGCTGAAGGAGAGGTACCACTGGTCGTCGTGGAGGCGGTAGCGCTCGCGCCGGGAACCCGGTTCGCGTTCCCGGCTGATGAGGCTGACCTGAGTGAGGTACCGGATCGCGCCGGAGACCGCGGCCGGGCTGACCTGCAGTTGCTCCCCCAGTTCGGCGGCGGTGAGCTGGCCCTTCTCGGAGACCATCAGCGCCGCGAAGACCCGGGCCGGCATCCGCGGCACCCCGGCCTCGACGAGTTCCGAGGCGAAGCGCTCCACGAAGCGGGAGAGGCCCTCCGGGTCCGGGTCGGTCCGCCGCAGGGACCGCGGCTGCGGCTGCGACTGCGCCCGGGTCTCCGGCTTCGCCTCCGGCTCCGGCTGCGATTCCGGCTGCGTCTCCGGCCGCTGCGGCCACCCGGTCGGCTCGTCGGTCACGTCCGCTCCATCTCCCTTGATCAGCATCCTGGGCGGTGAGGGCGAGTTTATATGCTTCCTTAACTTCACAAGTTTGTGAAGTGCGCGTAGCTTCGGAACCATGACGAAGGCAATCTCCGTAGCCGGCCTCCACAAGTCGTTCGGCCGGACCCACGCGCTCGACGGCCTGGACCTGGCCGTCGAGACCGGCGAGGTGCACGGCTTCCTCGGCCCCAACGGCGCCGGCAAGTCCACCGCGATCCGCGTCCTCCTCGGTCTGCTCCGCGCCGACAGCGGCGCCGCGCAGCTGCTCGGGAAGGATCCCTGGCACCACGCCGTCGAACTGCACCGCCGGCTCGCCTACGTCCCGGGGGACGTCGAACTGTGGCCCAACCTCACCGGCGGCGAGGCCATCGACCTGCTCGCCCGGCTCCGCGGCGGCCTCGACAAGAAGCGCCGGGACGAGCTCATCGAGCGCTTCGACCTCGACCCGACCAAGAAGGGCCGGGCCTACTCCAAGGGCAACCGGCAGAAGGTCGCGATCGTCGCCGCGCTCGCCTCGGACGCCGAACTGCTGCTGCTCGACGAGCCGACCGCCGGACTCGACCCGCTGATGGAAGTGGTCTTCCAGGACGTGATCTTCCAGGCGAAGGCCGCGGGCAAGACCGTGCTGCTCTCCAGCCACATCCTGGCCCAGGTCGAAAAGCTGTGCGACCGCGTGAGCATCATCCGGAAGGGGCAGACCGTCCAGTCCGGCACGCTCAGCGAGATGCGCCACCTCACGCGGACGACCGTCGAGGCCGAGACCGAACGCCCCGTCACCGGCCTCGCCGAACTGCCCGGCATCCACACGCCGGTGATCGACGGCACCCGGGTCCGCTTCGCCGTCGACGGCACCCACCTCGACGGCGCCATCCGCAAGCTGAGCGAGTTCGGCATCCACATCCTCACCAGCCACCCGCCGACCCTCGAAGAGCTGATGCTGCGCCACTACGGCGACGAGCTCGCCGCCAACGGCCACTCCAACGGCGACCTCAACGGCCACGCCGACAGCACCGGCGGCACCTCGGGCACCGGCACCGCCGGCGACGGAGGCGTCCGATGACCGGCGCCACCGCCACCGCCGCACCGCGGACCCCGTCACCGCCACCGCCCGCCACCGCGCGGTCCGCCGCCCTGGCCGGCACCGGCGTCCTCCTGCGCTTCGGGCTGCGCCGGGACCGGATCCGGATCCCCGTGTGGCTGCTCTCGCTGACGCTCGGGACCATGCTCACGGCGAACAGCCTGAGCACCCTCTACACCACCGAGGCCGAGCGCGCCTCGACCGCCGAGACCATGGGCAGCCCCGCCGCCCTCGCCACCTCGGGCCCGCGCCACTACCTCACCGACTACACCTTCGGCTCGATGATGGGCCACCAGATGCTCGGCTTCACGGCCGTCCTGGTCGGCATCATGAGCGTGCTCATCGTCTCCCGGCACACCCGGGCCGAGGAGGAGACCGGCCGCGCCGAGCTGGTCCGCTCCACGGTGGTTGGCCGCCATGCCCAGCTGGCCGCCGCGCTGGGCGTCGCCGTCGTCGCCAACGTCGCCCTGGCCCTGCTGTTCGCCGCCGGGCTGGCCGTCATGGGCATCGAGTCCATCGGCTGGGGCGGCTCGCTGCTCTACGGCTTCGCGCATGCCGCGGCCGGGATCGTCTTCGCCGCGGTGGCCGCCATCACCGTCCAGATCACCGCGCACACGCGGGGCGCCTCCGGCATGGCGCTCGCCGTGATCGGTCTCGCCTACGCCCTGCGCGCCACCGGCGACGTCGGCACCGAGGCGCTGGCGTGGCTGTCGCCGATCGGCTGGGTGCAGCGCACCTACGTCTACGTCGACGACCGCTGGTGGCCGGTCCTGCTGACGCTCGCCTTCGCCGCGCTCGTCGCCGCCGTGGCGTTCCCGCTGAGCACCAGGCGGGACGTGGGCGCGGGGCTGCGGCCCACCCGGCTCGGCCGCCCGGCGGCCTCCGACCTGCTGACCCGGCCCGTGGGCTTCGCGCTCCGGCTGCACCGCGGGATGCTGATCGGCTTCGGCGCCGGCGTCTTCGCGCTGGGCGTGATGTACGGATCGATCCTCGGGGACGCCGAGGACATGCTCAAGGACCTGCAGGAGATCCAGGAGGCCATCGAGGCGCTGGGCGGAGCGACGATCACCGAGTCCTTCGCCTCGATCATCGCGCTCATCCTGGCCATCGTCGCCTCCATCTACGTGGTGATGGCCGCCCTGCGGCCGCGCGCCGAGGAGAGCGGGGGCCGCGCGGAACCCCTCCTGGCCACCGGGCTGTCGCGGACCCGCTGGGTGCTCAGCCACGTCACCGTGGCCGCCGTCGGCGGTGTGCTGCTGCTGGCCGTGGCCGGTTTCGGCTTCGGGATCGCGGGGGCGGCGGCGACCGGGGACAACGACCTGGTGGGGAAGCTGACGTGGGCCTCGATCGCCTACGCGCCGGCCCTCTGGTTCACCATCGGTTTCGCGGTCGCGCTCTTCGGCTGGGTGCCGCGCTACGGCACGCTGGCCTGGCTGATCCCGGTGTACTCGTTCGTCGTCGGCTACCTGGGGCAGATGCTCCAGTTCGCCGACTGGCTGAACAACCTCTCGCCGTTCGGCCACGTGCCGCAGCTGCCCGCCGCCGATCTGGAGTGGGCGCCGCTGCTGGTCCTCACCGCGCTCGCGGCGGGGCTGGTGTGGCTGGGGCTCCTGGGCTTCCGGCGGCGGGACCTGGAGACCAAGTAGGCGATATCCCGGCTCGGTTGGGACGACGGCCCCGGCGGCTTCCCGCGCCGGGGCCGTCGCCGTGCCGTTGCCGTTGCCGTTGCCGTTGGCCCTCGCCCTCGCCGTCGCCGTCGCCGTCGCCGGGTGACGGCCCCGGGGCGGTGACGCAGCGGGCGCTGCTGGCGATTTATCCTGGTTTGCCCTTCGGTGCCTGCGAACGCACTCCGCGCAAGGGGAGAAGGGCCGAGCCCTCACCGGGAACTCTGTCCACAGCCTGTGGACAGAGTTCCCGCCCGCCGCGCACAGAACGGCGGAAGTCGGCGCATAGCGGGGCGGCGGGGTTTCGGTGGCCGCCGCCGTGCCGCTGCCTGCCCCTTCCCCTTCACCCCGACGGCGCACCCGCCCCGGCTCACATACTGCCGCCCGGGGTGACCAGGCCGATCTCGTACGCGAAAACGGCGGCCTGGGTGCGGTCCCGCAGGCCGAGTTTGACGAGGACGCGGCTCACATGGGTCTTCACCGTCGCCTCCGAAACGGTCAGCCGGGCCGCGATCTCCCCGTTGGAGAGGCCCTGTGCGATGAGGGCCAGCACCTCCGTCTCGCGCTCGGTGAGATCGCGGATGCGGTCCATGCGCGGGGCGCGGGGGGCGCCGAGACGGGTGAACTCGGCGAGCAGCCGCTTGGTGACGGTCGGCGCCAGCAGTGCCTCGCCCGCCGCCACGATCCGTACGGCGTCGGCGAGTTGGCGGGCCGAGGCGTCCTTGAGGAGGAAGCCGCTGGCTCCGGCGCGCAGCGCCTCGTAGACGTACTCGTCGAGGTCGAAGGTGGTGAGGATGAGGACGCGCGGGTGGCCGCCCTCCTCGCGCTCGGCCGCGATCCGCCGGGTGGCCTCCAGGCCGTTGGTGCCGGGCATCCGGACGTCCATCAGCACCACGTCGGGCCGCAGCCGCGCCGCCCGCACGGCCGCCTGCTCACCGTCCACCGCCTCGCCGACCACCTCGATCCCGGGCTGGGCGCCGAGGAGGACGGAGAAACCCTCGCGGACCATCGCCTGGTCGTCCGCGATCAGGACGCGGATGGGGGCGGCGGAGTCGCGGGCGGGCACGGGGGTGCTGTGCTCCGGGCCGGGGGTGGGGGCGGGGGTGGTGTCGGGGGTGGCGTCGGCGTCGTTCACGAGCGCTCCTCCGAACGGCCGGTACCGCGATCGGCACTGTCCGGGTTCTCCTGGCTCCCCCGGCTCTCGGCCGGGTCGCCGGAGCCGGTGTTCTCGGAGCGGCCGACGGCGTCCGCACGGGCGGCGGGCGTCCGTCCCCGCGCCGGCCCCACCGCGCCGGTCTTGGTCAAGCCCACCGGACCGTCCGGGCGCCGCGGCTCCGGCACGTCCCCCGGGCTCGCGCCGCGCCGCCCGACGGGCGCCTCGCGCTCCTCGTCCTCGACCGGCCCGGCGGGCAGGAAGGCCGCGACCTCGTAGCCGCCCTCGGCGGTCGGTTCGGCCGTCAGTTCGCCGCCCAGCATCACGGCCCGCTCCCGCATCCCCGTCACCCCGTGGCCCATCCCGGGCGACGGGGACACCGGTCCGGTCGGCGCCGTGTTGACGATGCGCAGGCCCAGGCCGGTCAGGACGTACGCCACCTCGACCCGCACCCGGGAACCCGGCGCGTGCCGCAGCGCGTTGCTCAGCGCCTCCTGGACGATCCGGTACGCGGACAGCTCCACACCCTGCGGCAGCGGCCGCTCCGCACCCGTGCGGGCGATCTCCACGTCCAGACCCACCTCCCGTACGCCCTGGACGAGTTCGTCGAGGCGGGACAGGTCCGGCTGCGGCGCGTCCGGCACGCCCAGGGAGCCGGCCTCCTCGAACCGCAGCACGCCCAGCACCCGGCGCAGTTCGGACAGGGCTTCGACGGCGCTCTCCCGGATGGTGCCGAAGCTGCGGGTCAGCTCCTCCGGGGCGTCGTCGACGCGGTACGGGGCCGCCTCGGCCTGGATCGCGATCACCGACATGTGGTGGGCCACCACGTCGTGGAGTTCGCGGGCGATCCGGGCCCGCTCCTCCAGCGCGGTGTGCTTGCCGCGCACGTCCGCGACCAGCGTCTCCTGCTCCTCGACCCGGTTCCGCGCCAGCCACCAGCCGCGCATCGCGACCACCGTGCCGAGAACGCAGCCGGAGAAGATGGCCACCGGGAAGACCACATAGGCGTTTCCGGGGTGGAACACGAAGGCGGCCATGGTCACGGACAGCACGCCGATGGCCCACATCTCCAGGGCCACCCGGGGCCGGGACCGCAGCGCGACCACGACCATCACGCCCAGAAGCGCCAGGACCCCCGGGCCCTGCCAGGCGGACGTCACCGTCATGAAGAGGAAGACACCGAGCGACACCCACCAGGCCCCCAGCGGCCGGAACAGGGCGAGCACCAGCGGCAGGGTCTGCGCCAGCCCGAAAATCAGCACCAGGAATCCGGGCCGCTCCCACGGCGCTGCGGTCATGTCCGTCAGCAGCAGGAACAGCGCCAGGGAACCGACGAGCCAGTGCGTCAGCCAGCGGCCGCCCAGCCGCCGCAACAGCGGGCGCTGCCGCAGACGCGCCGCGCTGACCGGGGGGAGGGGCCGGAACTTCCAGATGTCCTGGAGGAGGTCCTCCCGCAGGTTGCTCCAGACCGTCCGGGCTATCCGTGACTCGGTCCAGGCCGGCGTCGGCGTCGTCTCGTTCATACGGTGAACGCTACGCACGCGGGCCGTCCGCGTCGTCACCGTGAATGCGGACTTCCCGGCATACGACTTGAGGATGACCCGTGGTCCGGAGCGTCATCCCTGCTCATGGCCGGTTCACGCGGTTCGGGGCGCCGGGCTCGCACCACACCCTTTCGCGGCGCGCGTTGACCCCGCCTCCCCGCGCCCGGGGAGCCGGGAGGGCGACGCGGGCGGGCCGCCGGGGAGGCACCACGGGTGTGCCCCAGGCGCCCGCCAGAGGAGCACGGCGATGATCTTGAAGCCCTGAGTGCCCGGCCCCGTACTCCAGAGGGACACGCGCACGGTTCCGCCGGCGGCAGAACACCGGCCGGACCGGGCTCGACGATCACTACAGTCCAGCTCATGACGACGATGACCACGCGCACGGTCGAGTACCCGGCCGACGGTTTGACGATGATCGGGCACCTCGCGCTCCCGGCCGGTACCGACCGCCGGCCCGCGGTGCTGCTCGGACCGGAGGGCATGGGGCTCAGCGACGTCGAGCGCCGCAGGGCCGATGCTCTCGCCGAACTGGGATACGTAGCGCTGGCCTTCGACCTTCACGGCGGGCGCTATGTGGCTGACCCCGAGGAGATGCTGGCCCGTTGCCTGCCGCTGCTCGCCGACCCCGACCGGATGCGGGACATCGGCCATGCGGCGCTCGACGTGCTGCGCACCGAACCGCGGACCGACCCCGACCGGATCGCCGCCATCGGCTACGGCACCGGAGGCGCCATCGGGCTGGAACTCGGGCGCGACGGCGCCAACCTGCGCGCGATCGGGACAGTCAACGCACTGACCACGGGGCGACCGGGCGAGGCAGCGCGCATCCGCTGCCCGGTGTGGGCCGGGGTCGGGTCGGAAGACCCGATCATGCCGCCCGCGCAATGGAACGCGTTCACCGCCGAGATGCAGGCCGCGGGCGTCGATTGGCGCCTCGCGGTCTACGGCGGCGCCTTGCACGCCTTCCACCACCCGCCGGTCGACCACCCCACGGTCCCCGGCGTCGGCTACCACCCCCAGCACGCGCAGCGAGCCTGGCGCGATGTCGTCGGCCTGCTCGCCGAGTGCCTGCCCGTGACGGAGAATCCGCGGGCCTGACCCGGGCGAACAGCCTGGCGCCGGGCCCGGTCCGCGCCGGGCCCTCACCGTCCCCTCCCTGCCGTGATCCTCGCGACCCGCGGCGGTCCGTTCCGGCCGCCAGGGCGAGGCGTACGCATTGACTGCGGCTTCACTGTGCTGACCACCGCAAAGTCACATCAAGCTCAACTCATTGCCTCGGTGGCACGCATCTCGGCCGGACCCCGGCACCGGCTCCGGACGGCGGTGTGACGAGTCCCGCGAGCGGCGCCGGACCGCCCGTCTCACCCGGGGGAGGGCTCCGGTGGGAGGCCCCGCAGCGCGTCCAGCAGCTCGCGGAAGGCGCCGGTGCCCGGGGTGAGCGGTGCGTAGTGCCCGCCTCCGGGACGCTCCCGCAGCTCCACCCGCGCACCGGCCCGGCGCATGACGCCGGCGTACTCGCGGGAGAGGGCGAGGGGGACGTCCGGGTCGGCGGTGCCGTGCAGGATCGTCACCGGCGCGACCGGGGGAGGCAGCAGCAACGGGTCGGCCAGCGGCAGGAGTTCGGCCACGGCACCGGGGCCGCCGAGCAGCCCGGCGACCGCTCCCCGGCTCAGCTCCCGCTCATGGGCCCGCCCCAGCGCGGCGACCGGCGAGACGGCCACGACACGGTCCGGGGCGGCCGGGGCTCCGTCGGCTCCGTACGTCCCGCCTCCGTACGTCCCGCCTCTGCCCGCGGCCCCCGCGGCCGTGCGCATCGAGGCCGCCCAGAGGGCGAGGTGCCCGCCGGCGGAGTGCCCGAGCAGGACGTGACGCGCGCGGCCGTCCCGTCCGGCGGCCGGAACGCCGGGGCGCCCCGCGCTCTCCGCGGCGGCTCCCCCGGTGCGGCCGGAGCGCTCCGAGCAGCCGGCGCGCGGGGCGCCGTCGGGCCCGCCGCCCCGGGGGTCCTGCTCCTCCCCACCGCCCCGGGGATCCTGCGCCTCCCAGGCCGTGGCGACGATCCGGGAGACGTCGTCGAAGGTGGCGGGCCAGCCGCCGCCGCCCCCGACCCGGCGGTACTCGGCCAGCGCCACCGCGAAGCCCTCCCGGGCCAGCGCGGCGGCGAGCGGCGACAGATGCGTGCGGTCGTACGCCTCGCGCCAGAAGCCGCCGTGCAGGATCGTCACCCGGAGTTCGGGGGTGCCGTCCGGCAGGTGATAGTCGATCAGCTGGGACGGGTGCGGGCCGTAGCGCACGGTGCGGTGCGGCGCCCGGGGCGCCAGACCGAGCAGCGCGGCCTCCTCCGCCTCGGCGGCGGCGCGGACGGCCGCGTCGGCGGTGTGACCGGCCGCATCCGCGGTGTGACCGGTGGTGTCGGCTCCCTCGTCGGCCCGGACGGCCTCCGCGGATTCTCCGGGGGAGCGGCCGGCCGGGCCGACGCCGGGGGCCGCCCCGGCGGGCACCCGAGGGTGCCCGCCGGAGCCGCTGTCCGGCGCGGTCATGCCCCGGAGCCGGTGCCCGGGCCGCCGGCGCCGGGGAGGCCGCCCCCGGTGCCGCCGGCGCCGGGAGGGCCGCCGCCCGGGTGCCGTTCGGCGAGGACGTCCGCCAGGGTCCGCGCCGCCCGTTCCGCGTCGGCGTAGCCCACGTAGAGCGGGGTGAAGCCGAAGCGGAGGACGTCCGGGCGGCGGAAGTCGCCGACGACCCCGCGCGCGATGAGCTCCCGCATGACCTCCTCCGCGTCCTCGCAGCGCAGCGCGACCTGGCTGCCCCGCTCGGCGTGCGCGGCGGGCGTCACGCACTCCACCCGCCCGCGCGGCACGTACGCGGCCACGCACTCCAGGAAGAAGTCCGTGAGCGCCAGGCTCTTGGCCCGTACGTCCTCGACCGCGACCCCGTCCCACACCTCCAGCGCCGCTTCGAGCGCCAGCATCGACAGGATGTCCGGGGTTCCGACACGGCCGCGCACAGCGCCGTCGGCGGGCGCGTAGGAGGGCGCCATCCCGAACGGGTCGGCGTGCGAGTTCCAGCCCGGCAGCGGGGAGTCGAACCGGGGCTGGAGCTCCCGCCGCACGTACAGGAAGGCCGGTGAACCGGGCCCGCCGTTGAGGTACTTGTAGGTGCAGCCGACCGCCAGGTCCACGCCGTGCGCGTCGAGTCCGACGGGCAGGGCGCCCGCGCTGTGGCAGAGGTCCCACACCACCAGGGCGCCCGCAGCGTGCGCCGCGGCGGTCGTACCGGGCAGGTCGTGCAGCCGCCCGGTGCGGTAGTCGACGTGGTTGACCAGCGCCACGGCCGTGCGCGGCCCGCAGGCCGCGCCGATCTCCCCGGCGGGCACGGCGCGGATGCGGCAGCCGGTCATGCGCGCAGCCGACTCGGCGATGTAGCCGTCGGTGGGGAAGGTCTCCGCGTCGACGAGGATCTCGTCGCGCGGCGGCCCGGAACCCTCACCGCCGCCCCCGGCCCCGGCCGGCCGCGGCAGCGAACCGGCCCGCGCCAGCGGACCGTCGGCGGCCGGCGCGGACGGCAGACCGACCTGCCCGTCCGCGGAGCCCGCGCCGTCCGGGGAGCCGACCCCGCCCGCGGAGCCCGCCCCCTGGGCACCGGCCGTGCCCGCCGCACCGGAGCCGCCGAGGGTGCCCGGGGCGCCCTCCTGCGCGATCCGCACGGCCGCGACCAGGGCCTTGTAGAGGTTGACGCTGGTGGAGTCGCCGACCACGATCTGGCCGGGCGCGGCGCCGACGAGCGGGGCGATCCGGTCGCCGATCCGCTCGGGCGCCTGCCACCAGCCGCCCTCCGTCCAGGAGCGGATGCGCAGCCGTCCCCACTCGTGTTCGACGACCTCGGCGATCCGGGCCGGCACACCGGCGGGCAGCGCACCGAGGGAGTTGCCGTCGAGGTAGACGGCGGCGTCCCCGTCGGAGGGCCGCTCCAGCAGGAAGCGGTCGCGGAGCCCGGCCAGCGGGTCTCCGGCGTCGAGCCGCGCGGCCCGCTCGGCGAACCCGGCGCCGGCGGCCCCAGCGGCCCCTGCGGTGCCGGCCGTACGGTGATCGGTGGTCTCAGACATGGCTTCCGTGGTGTCAGACATGGCTGCGGGCGGTCCACAGCTCGGGGAAGACGTTCCTGCGGGCCCGCTTCTCCAGCCAGGAGACGCCCGGGGAGCCACCGGTGCCGGTCTTGGCGCCCATCGCCCGCCGGGTCGCCACCAGATGGTCGTTCTTCCAGCGCCAGACCAGCTCGGCGACCTCCGTCAGCGCCTCGCCCAGCCGCACCAGTTCGTCCTCCTGGGGCCCGGCGTAGATCCGCGCCCAGACCTCCTCGACGGCCGGGTGGGCGTCATAGCGCAGCGTGAGGTCGCGTTCGAGGACCTCGGCGGGGACGGCGTGGCCGCGCCGGGCGAGCAGCCGCAGCACCTCGTCGTAGAGGCCGGGCTCGCCGAGCGCCTTCTCCAGCTCGGCGTGGACGCGGGGCGCGCCCCGGTGCGGCACGAGCATGGACGCCGACTTGTCGCCGAGCAGGAACTCCATCCGCCGGTACATCGCGGACTGGAAGCCGGAGCCCTCGCCGAGCGCGCCCCGGTAGGCGTTGAACTGGGCGGGGGTGAGGTGCGCGAGCGGCTCCCAGGAGGCGTTGAGGGCGCGCAGCTCGTGCTCGGACCGCTTGAGCGCCGCCATGGCGGTGGGCAGGTCGTCCCGGCGGAGGGCCTGCGCGGCCGTCTCCCACTCGTGGACGATCACGGTGAACCACAGCTCCATGACCTGGGTGGTCACCAGGAAGACCATCTCACCCGGGTCGTCGGAGAGCGGGTGCTGCAGATGGGTGAGAACGTCCGCCTTGACGTAGTCCTCGTAGGGGGTGGTGCCCTGGAAGTCGAGGTTCGGGGTCTCCGGACCGGCTTCGGGCAGGTCGTGCTGTGCCGACATCGCTGTCTCCTCGTACTGCGTGCTCCCGGGTAGCGGTCCGCCCCTTCCTCTCGGCATCGGAGCCCCGGTCCCCTCTCGGGTCCGCCCGCACGGTCGGCGCGGAGCGGATCCCTCCGCGCATCATCCGTGGACCGGGGGCGCGACGGCAAGGGCCGGCCGTGTGAGCACGGCCGGCCCGGGGGACGGAGGGTGCGCGGCCCGCGCGGGGCCGCCGGGGCCGGACGCGGCCCGGCCGGGCCGGTGCGGCCCGGTCCTGCCCGTCAGCCGAGGGTCTCCGCGGCGGTCGGGGAGGACTCACGCAGGAAGGTGCTGCACCGCTCGTACTCCTCCTCCTCGCCGATCGCCTGGGCGGCGCGGGCGAGGGCGTGCAGGGAGCGCAGGAAGCCCCTGTTCGGCTCGTGCTCGAACGGGACCGGCCCGTGGCCCTTCCAGCCGTTGCGGCGCAGGGAGTCCAGTCCCCGGTGGTAGCCGGTGCGGGCGTAGGCGTACGACTCGACGACGCGGCCGTTCTCGTACGCCTCGTCGGCGAGCTGGGCCCAGGCCAGCGAGGAGGACGGGTACTTCGCGGCGACCTCGGCGGGGGCCGAGCCGGAGGCGAGCAGTTCGCGGGGCTCCGGGTCGTCGGGCAGGCGGGTCGGGGGCGGTCCCCCGAGCAGGTTCTCGTGTGTGGCCATGGGCCCAGTCTGCCTGCCGGACGCGCGGAACGGACGGGCGCGGTGGTGTGCGTCCCGTGGTGCGCGCTCCGCCGCGGAAGCTCCGGCACGCACGGAAGCCCGGCGGCCGTGACCTGGACGGTCGCGGCCACCGGGCTCCGGCGCGCTCCGCACCGCGGCGGTGCTGCTGCGGCGGTGGTGCCGCTGCGCTGCTGCGGTGGTGCTGTTGCGGTGGTGCCGGGGGTTACTTCAGCTTGGTGCCGGTGGAGCGGAGGTTGGAGCAGGCCTGCGCGACGCGCTGCGCCATGCCCTCCTCGGCCTTCTTGCCCCAGCTGCGCGGGTCGTAGGTCTTCTTGTCGCCGACCTCGCCGTCGACCTTCAGCACACCGTCGTAGTTGCGGAACATGTGGTCCGCGACCGGGCGGGTGAAGGCGTACTGGGTGTCGGTGTCGAGGTTCATCTTGACGACGCCGTTCTCCAGCGCGGTCAGGATCTCCTGCTCGGTGGAGCCGGAGCCGCCGTGGAAGACGAAGTCGAACGGGTCGGCCTTGCCGGCCTTCGCGGCCACACCGTCCTGGAGCTGGCGCAGCAGGTCGGGGCGGAGGACTACGTTGCCCGGCTTGTAGACGCCGTGCACGTTGCCGAAGGAGGCGGCCAGCAGGTAGCGGCCGTTCTCGCCGAAGCCGAGCGCGTCGGCGGTCCGCTCCACGTCGGAGACGGTGGTGTAGAGCTCGTCGTTGATCTCGTGCGAGACGCCGTCCTCCTCGCCGCCGGTCGGGGTGATCTCGACCTCAAGGATGATCTTGGCCTTGACGGCCTCGGCGAGCAGCTCGCGCGCGATGGCGAGGTTGTCGTCCAGGATCTCGGCGGAACCGTCCCACATGTGGGACTGGAAGAGCGGGTTGCGGCCGGCGGCGACGCGCTCCTGCGAGACCTTGAGCAGCGGCCGTACATAGCCGTCGAGCTTGCCCTTGGGGCAGTGGTCGGTGTGCAGCGCGATGTTGACCGGGTACTTCTCGGCGACGATGTGCGCGAACTCGGCCAGCGCGACCGCGCCGGTGACCATGTCCTTGCTGTACTGGCCCCCGAGGAACTCGGCACCGCCGGTGGAGATCTGGACGATGCCGTCGCTCTCGGCCTCGGCGAAACCGCGGAGCGCCGCGTGCAGGGTCTGGGACGAGGTCACGTTGATGGCGGGGTAGGCGAACTTGCCGGCCTTCGCCCGGTCGAGCATCTCGTTGTAGACCTCGGGGGTTGCGATAGGCATCTGTCGGCTCCTTGTGAATGTGCCGGTTATTCGAGTAGGCCCTGACCGTGGGGCGACATCATCGTCTGGGGTCATCCTCCCAGATACGGCGTTCCGCTCCACACCACCCAAGCGGACGAACCGGACACGGGCGGTGCGGGTTTCACGTGAAACCCCTCTTCCCCCGGTGAACTCCCGTTCGCGCAGCGCATTTTCGTCCCTCCGCCCCCGGCCCGGAAGGGCCGGACGGGCCGGGGAGGGGCCGCCGGACGGGCCGGAGAAGGGACGGGGCGGGGTGGCGCGGCGGCGGCGCGGCCCACCCGCCGGCCGGAAGGAGGCCACCGGCCCGCCCCCGCCGGCCCGGTCGGACCGGCCGGCCCGGCAGCCCCGCCGGCGCGGGGTCAGAGGCCGAGGTCGTCCAGCCCGTACGCCTGGTAGTACGGCAGTCCGGCCTCCGCGATCGCACCCGCCGCGCCCCGCTCCACGATCACCGCGACCGCCACCACCTCGGCCCCCGCCTCGCGCGCCGCCTCGACGGCCGTGAGCGGGGACCCGCCGGTGGTGGAGGTGTCCTCGACGATCAGCACCCGGCGGCCCTTGACGTCCGGGCCCTCGATGCGCCGCTGCAGCCCGTGGGCCTTGTTCGCCTTCCGCACGACGAAGGCGTCGAGCCGGCGTCCGCGCGCCGCCGCCGCGTGCATCATCGACGTCGCCACCGGGTCGGCGCCCAGCGTCAGCCCGCCCACCGCGTCGTAGTCCAGATCGGCGGTGAGGTCCAGCATCACCTGTCCGGCGAGCGGGGCGGCCTCGCCGTCCAGGGTGATGCGGCGGAGGTCGATGTAGAAGTCGGCCTCCAGGCCGGAGGAGAGGGTCACCTTGCCGTGCACCACGGCCTTGTCCTTGATCTGCCGCAGCAGGGCTTCACGCGCGTCGGTCATGGCCACGAGCCTATCCGGGGCCCCGGCGGCCGCCCCGGGCAGCGGCGGTGCCGGCCGCCCGGGGCCGGAGCCGCCCCGGGCCGGCTGCCCCGGGCCGGCCGCGCCCCGCCGCCGTCCGGAGCCGGTTCAGAGCCGGCGCCAGCGCCAGGTGGTGGAGATCTCCAGCGGGTCGATCGGGGTCACCAGGCGCGGGGCCGTGTTGAGGCCGTTGGGCGGCCCCGACTGCGGCTCGACGCACACGGCCTCGTCCTGCTCGTCGTAGACCACGACCCACTCGGCCCGGCTGGTGACCCTCAGCTCCAGCCGCTCCGGCCAGGTGAGGGTGACGTCCACGCCGTCGGGCATGCCGAAGCAGTCGTCCCAGGGTCCGGGGCGCGGGTCGGTCCGGCGGCCGGTCGGGAGGTGGTCCTCGCCGCGCTCCTCCTGCCAGGCGGCGTCGAAGGAGATCCGCACGCCCTCGTCCGCGCCGTTTCCGCCGCCGGCGAGGTGGCGGAGGAACCAGGGGTGCCAGCCGGCCTGTGCCGGGAAGGAGTTGCCGTAGGTCTCGACGCCCATCTTCAGCGTCAGCGCGTCGTCGGCGAGCTCCACGAGCTGGGTGACGCGGCCGGTGTACGGCCAGGGGTCGCCCAGGTCGTAGGTGAAGACGGCCGCCGTGCCGTCCGCGCGGACGGTCCGCCACACCTGGTCGCGGCCGGTGCCGTGGATGGCGTGGGGCGGGGAGTTGAGCGGGAGTTCGTGCCGCTCGGCGCCGTCGCGGAACACGCCGTTCGCGGTCCGGCCGCACCACGGCACCATGGGGAAGGAACCGTATCGGGGGCCCTGTCTCAGCAGTTCGGTGCCGTCGATCCGCAGCGAACCGAGCCGGGCGCCCAGCTCGGGCCGTACGGTCACCTCGGCGTTGCCCGCCGCCAGCAGGACTCCGGCCTCCGGGGCCGCTTCGGTCGTCTCGTGAGTGCTCACGCACCGACCCTATGCGAGTCCGGGCCCGCCCCGCGGCCCCGCCTTTTCCGCCACGCGCGCACCCACGGACGCGGGTTGACGCCGCCGCCCCGCGCGGCCGGGGCGGCGGATCCCCGCCGGGCCTCAGCGCCTGCGGCGGAGGACGCGGTTGAGGATCACCGCCGAGGCGACCACGGCGGCGGCCACCGGGGCCGCCCAGCGCAGGGTCTCACCGGCGGAGGCGGGCTGGGGCGCCGGTACGGGGGCGTAGCGGCCCCGGGGCGGCGCGTGGTCCACCTCCTCGGCGCTGCGGCCGATCATGGTGCGGCGGGCGTGGGCCGCTTCGGCGGGCGGGGTGTCGCCGTCCGCTTCGGCGAGGTCGTCGGCGAGCGGGTCGAGGGAGGAGGGCGGCACGTCGGTCTCGAAGACGGACGCCGCCTCGGGGGCGGTGCCGCCTCCCGCCTCGGCGGCGGCGCTCGCGGCCTCGGCCGTGCCGGGCCGGGGCTCCTCGCCCTCGCCGCCGGCCCGCCCGGCTCCTGGCTTGTCCCCGGTCCCGGGCTTCGCGGTCGGCGCGCCGGCAGCGTCGGGGCCCGGCTCGGGCGAGGGGATGCCGGGGATGACGGGGTCGTTGTCGTCGGCCCGGCCGAGGCCGCCGGTTTCCCCGCCGCCGGCCGCGCCGGCCTCGTCCTCCGCGCCCCCGGAGCCGTCCGGGCCGTCGCCGCCGGCTTCCGGGCCGTCCGGGGCCGTGCCGTTGCCGCCGGTGCCGCCGGTGCCGTGCGCGTCCTTCCGGCCCTTCTCCCCGGACCGCTTGCCGCCCGGGGCCTGCCCACCGCCGTCACCACCGGGCTCGCCGCGCCCGGCCCTGCCGTCGCCGTTCTCGCCGGAGGCCGCGGGGGCCGAGGGGGGCGCCGGGCGGACCGGGGTCTCCTCCAGGTCGGCGGCGAGCGCCGCGGCGAACCGGTCGAGCAGGCGCCGTCCGGCGGACGCCGCCGCCTTGCCGTCCACCTCGGCGAGCCGCCCCCGGCTCCGTACGGTCCCGTCGCAGCCCAGAGACGTACCGCCGTCGGCGGCGTTCAGCCGCAGGACGAGCGTGACTCCGGCGGAGCCGTCGCCGCGGGCCTCCGACCCCTCCGCCTCGAAGGCCAGCTCACCGCCGTCCCGCTCGGTGACGCGGAGCGTGCCGTGGTACGTGATGGTCGAGCCGCCGGCGCGGAGCCGCAGCCGGCCCGCCAGCGTGCCGGGACCCGAGCCGGCGTCCCACTGGAAACCGGGGACGCAGCGGGCGACGCGCTCCGGGTCCGCGAGCGCCTGCCGCACGGTCCCGGGCGGAAACGGAACGAACACCTCATGCTCCATGGGAGCCGAGCCTACCCAGCGGACGCGCTCCGGCACCCCTGTCCGCGCGAGTTCCGCGGGGCGCCCGGGTCCGCCGGGCGCGGCGCGCCCGTGCCCGGACCGCCCGCCGGGCCCGCCGGGGGCCCCGACCCGCCCCGCGCGGGGTGAATCGTTCCGGCGGAACGGCGGGGAACGGAGGGCCTCAGTGCCGGGGGTGGGTCAGCGTGGACGCCCGCGCCCCCGGGACCCGCAACTTCTCGGCCGTGCGCTCCGCGGAGCGGAGCGTGCCGGGGGTCAGCGTGAGCGGTACGGGCGCGTCGGGCGCCAGGCGCGGGCGCTCCGGCTCACGGGCGGCGAGGACGAAACCCCAGGTGCGGGGCGGGTGTTCGGCCGCCGCCGAGCGGTCCGGGCCGGCGGCGTAGGCCGACCGCCGGCCGCCGACCGCGTAGGGCGAGGTGCGCAGCCCGGCCGCCCGCAGGCTCGCGTCGACCGTCCAGTAGCTCCGGGGGTGGGTGTCCGGGGCGCCCGCGTGCACGGCCAGCCGTCCGCCCGGCGCGAGGGCGCGCTCCGCGAGCCCGTAGAACTCCTGGGAGTACAGCTTGGCGCTGGCCGTGATGCCGGGGTCGGGCAGATCCGAGACGATCACGTCGTACGGGCCCGCGGCCGCCGTGCCCGTCCGCAGCCGGCCGAAGACGTCCCCGGTGACCGTCGTCACCCGCGGGTCGGCGAGGGAGCGCCCGTTCAGCCGGGAGAGCCCGGGATCGCTGCGCCCCAGCCGCAGCAGCCCGGGGTCGGGCGCGAGCACGGTGACCGAACGGACGTCCGGGTACCGCAGCACTTCGCGCAGGGCGAGGCCGTCCCCGCCGCCCAGCACGAGCACCCGGGCGCGGGGGCCGGCCATGGCCGGGTGGACCAGGGCCTCGTGGTAGCGGCAGGCGTCGCGTCCGCTGAATCTCAGCCGGCCGTCGAGGAAGAGCGAGAGCGGAGCACCACCGCCGGCCCCGTCGGGACCCCCCGTGAGGACCACCTCCTGGTAGTCCGTTCGTATGGCGACCCGTACGTCCTCCCCGTAGACGGCCTGCCGCGCGGCCCGTTCGAAGGAGGGCACCAGGAACGTTCCGGCGGCCAGGACCGCGAGCACCGCGCCGTTCGCCGTGATCAGGACCCACCGGCCCCGGGTGGTCAGATCGCGGCCGAACAGCCACAGCACGAGCGCCCCGCCGGCCAGGGCGTTCACCGCCCCGGTCAGCAGGGCACCGCTCAGCTGGCCCAGCAGCGGCAGCAGCAGGAAGGGGAAGGCGAGCCCGCCGGCCAGCGCGCCGATGTAGTCGGCGGCGAAGAGGTCGGCGACGGCCCCGCCCGCGTCCTGCCGCCGGACGCGCTGGATGAGGGTCATCAGCAGGGGCACCTCGGCCCCGATCAGCACTCCGATGACGAGCGAGAAGCCGACCAGTACGGCATGGGAGCCGCCGAACCAGACGAAGGAGGCGTACAGCGCGATGGCCGAGCAGCCGCCGACCAGCGCGAGCACCGCCTCCACCAGTCCGAAGGCCACCGCGGCCCGGCACCGCAGCCGCTTGGCGAGCAGCGAGCCGGCGCCCATGGCGGAGACCATCACGGACAGCACGACGGACGCCTGGGTGACGGAGTCACCGAAGAGATACGAGGCCAGCGCCACCAGTTCGAGTTCGTACACCAGTCCGCAGGCGGCGCAGACGAAGACCGCGGCCAGCACCAGAAGTCGTCCCAGCCCGGCCGGTACGGGCAGCCGCACCGGGGTCTCCGGCTCGTCCGGCGCGACCGCGCGGGACAGGAGCCGTGGCTCAGGCGAATCGATCATGCGGGGAACGCTACGTGAGCCGCGTGAACGGCCCTGTCACCCACAAGGGTTGTCTCGAAGGGCGCCCGGGGGCGCACTACAGGGGGGCCATCGTCCGGGCGCCGACCTGGGTGCGCGTGGTGACGAGCGCCCCCTCCTGCGGATACGCGTGCCAGGTGCGCCACCGCACCCGGCCCTCGCACCGCTGGACCAGCATCGCCGTGAAGGCGTGCGGATCGCCGGGGAAGGTCCCGGCCAGGCCGTTGGGATGGTCGGCCACCAGGGCCAGCAGCTCCTGCGCCCGGCCGGCGAACGACCCGCGCGACAGCGTCTCGACGCGCGCCGCGAACTCGTACTCCCAGCCGCCGATGCTCTCGGCGGCTCCGAGGGGCAGCGGGGTGCTGCTGCCGGGTATGCAGGCGACCGTCTCGGAGCACAGGCTCTCCCCTTCCCTGAGGATGACTTGATGGGAGGCCCCGAGCAGGCGCAACTGCACCTCCGCCGGGCCCAGCCGCAGATCGAGGACGGCCAGCGCGGGCAGTGCCTCCTTGCCGAGACACCAGGCGAGATCGGCTGCGCGGGTGTCGGAATAAGCGGTTTCGAGAGTGGTGAGCATGGGTCGGCTCCGCAAGCACGCAGTGGATGGTGGGCCGGCCCGCCTCGGAGGAGGACCCAAGAAAGATCACTCGCCGGCTCGTGCCCACGTGGGGTGTTCCGATGAATACGGAATCATGAAGTGCACGGTGCCCACAGCGTTTTTACCCATCTTCGACGGGTTTCCATGCCCCAGGGGGTTGTGCTGTTCACCAGTTCAAAAACTATGCGATAAAACGATGTTGAATACGGTCCACGGCATATGCGAGGTGGTATGGGCCAGACGCATGACCCGGCCGTGGCCGCGAAAGTGACGCCGACCGCCCCGTGCCGGTCGGCGTCACTCCCTCCCCCCGCACCCGGCGCGCGGCCGGGCGCCCCCGCGGTGCTCTCCCCGCGGTCAGCTGCCTCCGCCGCAGCCGCCTCCCCCGCCGCAGGACGAGGAACCGCCCCCGCAGGACGCACCACCGTCACCGGACGCACCACCGTCACCGGACGAACCGCTGTCGCCGGCCCACCAGGAGTTGCCGGAGCTCCCGGAGTCTCCTCCGCCGCTCCGCCCCCGCGTCCGCTTGCGCCCCCGGTCGCGCCCGGACTGGCCCCGTGCCCCCGCGACCGCCGCCAGCACCACGGCGACCAGCACCCCGAACACCACGATTCCCATCACGCGACTCCCCCTTCTCGTCCCCCGAAGCGAGCCCCCGCTCGCACTGTGCGGGGGAGATGCCCGTCGCGTCAGGAGGCGAAAGCAGAGTTGAGCAAATCCAGAGGTTCGGCGCCGGAGGACGCGCCCCGGCGCGGACGCACCGGGTGAACGCCCCCCGGGACCAGGCGCCGTGGCAGCCCCCGGCGCCGCCGGCGGAGCCGGCCGCACAGGCCGCACGCGCACCCGCCCGTGGGACCATGGGCCGCATGGGAAGACCACCGCTCAACCGCCGCCTGGCCGAGTTCGGGACGACGATCTTCGCCGAGATGTCGGCGCTGGCGCTCAGCACCGGCTCCATCAATCTCGGCCAGGGCTTCCCCGACACCGACGGCCCCGAGGAGATCCGCGAGGCCGCCGTCCGCGCCCTGCGGGAGGGGAAGGGCAACCAGTACCCGCCGGGCCCCGGCATCCCCGAGCTGCGGACCGCCGTGGCCGATCACCAGCGCGAGCGCTACGGGCTCGCCTGGGACCCGGACCGCGAGGTCCTCGTCACCGCCGGAGCCACCGAGGCCATCGCCGCCGCCCTCCTCGCCCTCCTCGAACCGGGGGACGAGGTGATCGCGCTGGAGCCGTACTACGACTCCTACGCCGCCTGCATCGCGATGGCCGGTGGCACCCGCGTCCCCGTCACCCTCCGTCCCGACGGCGGTGCGTACCGGCTCGACCTCGACGAGCTGCGCGCCGCCGTCACCGGCCGCACCCGGCTGCTGCTGCTCAACACCCCGCACAACCCGACCGGCACCGTCCTGGGCCGCGAGGAGCTGACCGCGATCGCCGAACTGGCCTGCGAGCGCGATCTGCTGGTCGTCACCGACGAGGTCTACGAACACCTGGTCTTCGACGGGGAGCACCTGCCGCTCGCCGCGTTCCCCGGGATGCGCGAGCGCACGGTCACCATCGGCTCGGCGGGGAAGACCTTCTCGTTCACCGGCTGGAAGGTCGGCTGGGTGACGGGCCCGCCGGAGCTGGTCACCGCCGTCCGCTCCGCCAAGCAGTACCTGACCTATGTCTCGGCGGGGCCCTTCCAGTACGCCGTGGCCGAGGCGCTGCGGCTGCCGCGGAGCTACTTCGACGGGCTGCGCGACGATCTGCGGGCCAAGCGCGACCTGCTCGGCGACGGCCTGGCGAAGGCGGGCTTCACCGTCTACCGGCCCGCGGGCACGTACTTCATCACCACCGACATCCGGCCGCTCGGCTTCGACGACGGCTTCGCCTTCTGCCGGGCGCTGCCGGAGCGCTGCGGAGTCGTGGCGATCCCCAACGCCGTCTTCTACGACCACCGCGAGGAGGGCGCGCCCTTCGTCCGCTTCGCGTTCTGCAAGCGGACCGAGGTCCTGGCGGAAGCGGTCGAGCGGCTGGGGTGCCTGCGGGAGGGCTGAGACGGCGCGGGCCGTGTGCCGGGCGCCGGGGCGTGCGCCGCACCAGGCCCGGGGAACGCGCACGAGCCCGGCCGGGAGGGCCGGGCTCGCGTGGTGCTGTGGTGCTGTGGTGCCGTGGAGCGGCGGGGCGTGGTCAGGCCTGGCCGTCGTCCTTCTTGTCCTCCGGCTCGGCGGACTCGACCTCGGCCTCCAGGCCGAGCTGTTCGACGAGCCACTTGTCGAACTCGATCGAGGCGCGCACCCAGCTGACCGTGCTGGAGACGAAGTGCTCCAGGCTGACGCCGACGCCGATCAGCATCTGCGCCTCACCGATCAGACGGACGGTGCCGTCGTCATTGGTGTGGGTGTAGACCTTCGGCCACAGGGTGCGGCGGTTCCAGTCGTCGATCGCCTCCAGCAGCTGAGGCTTGGTGCCGATCTCGTGGGCCCGGTCGTAGAACGTCCGCACCGAGAAGACCTGCTGCTCCTCCTCACCGCGGAACATGAAGTACGTGCGGAACTGCTCCCACGGCGCGGCGAGGTCACCCTCGTCGTCGACGACGTACTTCAGCTCCATCTGCTCCAGAAGCTGCTTGACCAGGTCCTGATCGGGGACGACGGGACCGGGCGGCGGCCCCGACGGCTGCTGTTCGGGCTGCTGGCCCCCGAAATTCGGAATCGAGGACGGGTCGATGCTCACCGTGGATTTCCCTTCAGACGATTTCTGCCATCCTCCCCCACTGCGGGCGGGGGCTGGCAAGCCCGGGCCGCCGATCCGGCACCCGGCGTGTCAGGCCGGGCGCCGCCTCAGCCGTCCGTCCCGGTCCGGGCGGCCGCGCCGACGGTCAGGCCGCGGCCGTCCTCCGACACGTCGACCCGTACGGTGTCGCCGTCCCGGACGGTGCCGGACAGGATCTCCCGGGCGAGCTGGTCACCGATCGCCGTCTGGACCAGCCGGCGCAGCGGCCGCGCTCCGTACGACAGATCCGGCCCGGCCTCGGCGGCCCCGGCCCCCTCCGCACCGGCGGTCCCGGCCTTCGGCTCGTGTCCCAGCCGGGACAGCCACTCCAGGGCGTCCTCGCTGACGTCCAGGGTGAGCCGGCGGTCGGTCAGCCGCTGCTGGAGGTGTTCGATCTGGAGCTGGGCGATCCGCTTGAGCTGTCCGGTGCCCAGGGCGTGGAAGACCACGAGGTCGTCGAGGCGGTTGAGGAACTCGGGCCGGAAGGAGGACCGTACGGTCTCCAGCACCCGCGCCTTCTTGTCCTCCTCGCTGATCGCCGGGTCGACCAGATAGTGCGAGCCGAGGTTGGAGGTGAGGACGAGGATGGTGTTGCGGAAGTCGACCGTCCGCCCCTGGCCGTCGGTGAGCCGCCCGTCGTCCAGCACCTGGAGCAGGATGTCGAAGACCTCGTGGTGGGCCTTCTCCACCTCGTCCAGCAGGATCACGCTGTACGGGCGGCGGCGCACCGCCTCCGTGAGCTGGCCGCCCTCCTCGTAGCCGACGTAGCCGGGGGGCGCCCCGACGAGCCGGGCCACCGAGTGCTTCTCGCTGTACTCGCTCATGTCGATGCGGACCATGGCGCGCTCGTCGTCGAAGAGGAAGTCCGCGAGCGTCTTGGCCAGTTCGGTCTTGCCGACACCGGTCGGGCCGAGGAAGAGGAACGATCCGGTGGGCCGGTCGGGGTCGGAGATCCCGGCCCGGGTGCGGCGCACGGCGTCCGAGACCGCGCGGACCGCCTCCTGCTGCCCGATGAGGCGCTTGCCGAGCTCGTCCTCCATCCGCAGCAGCTTCTGCGTCTCGCCCTCCAGCAGCCGGCCGGCGGGGATGCCGGTCCAGGCGGCGACGACGCCGGCGATGTCGTCCGGGCCGACCTCCTCGCCCACCATGCCGCCGCCCTGGAGGTCCTTCTGCGCGGCGGCGGCCTCCTCCAGCTCCTTGCGGGTCTGCGGGATGACCTCGGAGCGCAGCCGCCCGGGGGTGACCCAGTCACCGGTCTCGGGGGCCTTGCGCTCGGCCAGCTCCAGCTCCGTCTCCAGCTCGTCGAGGCGCTTCTTCAGCTCGCCGACCCGGGTGTGGATGGCCTTCTCGTTGTCCCAGCGGGCCCGCAGGGCGCGCAGCTTCTCCTCCTTCTCGGCGCGCTCCCGGCGCAGCTTCTCCAGCCGCTCGCGGGCGTCGGGGGAGAGGTCCTTCTCGCGGTCCTGCTTCTTGAGGAACTTGCGCTTCTCGTCGCCCACTTCGGTGGCGAGCAGCGACTCCTCCTCCATCATCTGACGGTCGACGGCGCGCTGGAGTTCGTCGATCTCGACGGGCGAGGAGTCGATCTCCATCTGGAGCCGGGACGCGGCCTCGTCGACGAGGTCGATGGCCTTGTCCGGGAGGAAGCGGGAGGTGATGTAGCGGTCGGAGAGGGTGGCGGCGGCGACCAGCGCGGAGTCCGCGATCTGCACGCCGTGGTGCGCCTCGTAGCGGCCCTTGAGGCCGCGGAGGATCGCGATGGAGTCCTGCACGCTGGGCTCGGCGACCAGCACCTGCTGGAAGCGGCGCTCCAGGGCCGGGTCCTTCTCGATCCGCTCGCGGTACTCGTCGAGGGTGGTGGCGCCGACCATGCGCAGCTCGCCGCGGGCCAGCATCGGCTTGAGCATGTTGCCCGCGTCCATCGCCGAGTCGCCGCCGGCGCCCGCGCCGACGACGGTGTGCAGCTCGTCGATGAAGGTGATGATCCGGCCCTCGCTCTCCTTGATCTCGGAGAGCACGGTCTTCAGCCGCTCCTCGAACTCGCCGCGGTACTTGGCGCCGGCGAGCATCGCGCCGATGTCGAGCGCGACCAGGCGCTTGTCCTTGAGCGACTCGGGGACGTCGCCCTTGACGATGCGCTGGGCGAGCCCTTCGACGACGGCCGTCTTGCCGACGCCGGGCTCACCGATCAGGACCGGGTTGTTCTTCGTACGGCGGGAGAGCACCTGCACAACCCGGCGGATCTCGGCGTCGCGGCCGATGACCGGGTCGAGCTTGCCCTCGCGGGCGATGGCGGTGAAGTCGGTACCGAACTTCTCCAGGGCCTTGTAGGTGCCCTCCGGGTCGGGCGTGGTCACGCGTCGTCCTCCGCGGTTGTTCTGGAAGGCGTCGAGCAGCTTCTCGGCGCTCGCGCCCTGCTGGTGGAGCAGCTCACCGGTGCGGCCGCCCTGGGCGGCGAGGCCGATCAGCAGATGCTCGGTGGAGATGTAGGCGTCGCCGAGCTCCTTCGCGCGCTGCGAGGCGTCGGCGGCGACCGCGAGCAGCTCGCGGTCCGGCTGCGGCGGGGCGACGGTGGAGCCCTGCACGGCGGGCAGCGCGCCGAGCAGCCGCTCGGCCCCGGAGCGCAGGGCGGCCTGGTCGGCCTCGACGGCGGCCAGGAGGTCCTGGATGTTCTCGTTCTCCTGGCCCTCGAGCAGCGCGAGCAGCAGATGGACGGGGGTGATGTCCGGGTTGCCCGCGGACACAGCACGCCGGCCGGCCGCGCTGATCGCTTCCTGGCTCCTGTTGGTCAGCTCGGCATCCACGTGACCTCTGCTCCTCTCCTGCGGGTCCTGCTCTGGCTCACCTGAACTAAGTTGAGTCTACCCCACTCAAGGGTGGGGCGGGTGCGGCTCCCGGCCCGGATTGGCGGGGCGGCGGAGCACCTCGGCCCTCGTCAGCGGCTACCCGCTCCGCCCCACGATCGGGCGAACTCATCCGCTCTTCCGAACAACGGACCGCCCTCGGCTCGTACGGTCGCCGCAGCACGAGGAAGGACGGGGAGGGGAGCACGATGGCCGTGGCACACGATCCAGCGCCCGCGGGGGACGAACTTCTCCGGGAAGGCTTTCTGGCCCTGGGCACCCCGGAGGGGGTCCGGGCCGAGCTGATCGAGGGGGAGATCTCGGTGACCACACCACCCGACGGCAACCACCAGCACACCGTGGACCTCGTCGTCATGCAGGTCTACCGGCGGTCGGCAACCGACATGCAGTGCTCGGGGAACAAGGGACTCGTCCTGCCCCGCGGCGGACTGTGCCCCAAGAACTACGCGATTCCCGACGCGACCTTCGCCCCGCGAGACCTCCGGCTCTTCCGCGGCGCCGAACCCTGGATGCCCGCCGACGGCGTCGCCATGGTCGCCGAGGTGACCTCCGCCAAGCCGGACGGCGACCGCTTCGCCAAGCGGCACTGCTATGCCCGCGCCGGCATCCCCCTCTACCTCCTGATCGACCGGGAGAAGGGCACGGTCACGCTCTTCGAGGAACCGGAGGAGGCCGACTACGCCGAGTCGCACTCCGCGTCCTTCGGCAAGCCCATGCCACTGCCCGAGCCGTTCGGCTTCGCCCTGGACACCTCCGAGTTCGCCTGAGGCGAGCTCTCGTCTTCCCGGGCCGAAGCGCCCGCCGGACACCCCGCTCCGCAAGGCACGTCGCCTGGGCTCCTGCCGGTCCGCCGATGTGGCGGCGCCCAACCCGCCTTCGCCGCAGCCGAATTGAGGTGCGCCCAGAGGTCCGGGGCACTACCGTCGCTCGTCGCGCCCGCCCCGCCCCCCGTTTCCGCACCACTCCCGCCCCACCACGACCGCTCACCCCTCGACGAGCACCCGGAGACCCCCGTCCCATGGCCATGGCAGCATCCGCCGAGGGAAGTCCAGGGCACGGCGGCGGGGCGAGCCGAGGCGGGCCCGTGCTGATCGGGGCGCTCGTCCTCGACGCGATCGGCAACGGGCTGTTCCTGCCGCTCTCCCTGGTCTACTTCCTCCGGCTCACCGACATCCCGGTCGGCCCGCTCGGGGTGCTGATCAGCACGGCCAACATCCTCACCCTGCCGATCCCCGTGTGGACGGGGCTGCTCGCCGACCGGTTCGGCGCGCTCCCCGTCGTCGTCGCCTCGCAGGTGCTGCACGGCCTCGGCTATCTCGCGTACGGCCGGGCCGACGGGCCGGTGAGCGTCTTCCTCGCCGTCACGCTGGTCGCGAGCGGTGTCCGCTTCTTCTGGTCGGCCGTCTTCACCGCGATCGCCGACTACGCGGACGGCAGCCGGTCCGCGCTGACGAAGGAGACCTGGTTCGGCTGGGCGACCATGGCCCGCACGGCGGGGTTCGGTGCGGGCGGGCTCCTCACCGGGCTCGTCATCGCCGATGGCCGGGCGGACGCCTACCGCGCCGTCGCGTACGGGGCCGCGGGGTGCTTCGCCGTGGCCGCCCTGGTGATCGCGGTCTTCGTTCGCGCGCCCAGGCCCCTGCACCGCGGCCGGGGGGACGGCGGCGGAGAGGGCGGAACGGAAGAGGCGGAGGTGCGCGCCGGCGGGCGCGCGGACGGTACGGGAGCCCCGCGCGCCGGCTACCGCACCCTGCTCCGGGACGGCCCCTTCCTCGCCCTGACCGGCGTCAACACGATCTTCGCCATGACCACCATGATGCTCGCCCTCGCGCTCCCGACCTTCGTGGAGACCGGGCTGCACGGCCCCGCCGGGCTCACCTCGGCGGTCCTGGTCGGCAATACGGTGCTGGTGGCGCTGCTCGCCGCCTCCGTGGCGCGGCGGCTCGCCCCGTACCGGCGGACCCGGGTGCTGGTGGCCGCGGCCGTGCTGTGGGCGGTCTGGTCCTTCGCGTACTCCGGGCTCGTCCCGGACCGGCCGTCGTGGGTGTTCCCGCTGCTGGCCGCCGCCACGCTGCTCTTCACCCTGGCCGAACTGATGCACGCCCCGATCTCGATAGGCCTGGCGACGGCGGTCTCCCCGCTCGCCGCCCGGGGCCGCTATCTGGCCGCCTACCAGTACAGCTTCACCTTCGCCGGGATCGTCGCGCCCGCCTTCTTCACCACCCTGTTCGAGCTGCACCGCTCCCTGCCGTGGGCGGCCCTCGGCGCGGTCAACTGCCTGGCCGCGGGCGCCGTCCTGCTCCTCGAACGGCACCTTCCGCCCCACACCCTGCGCTCCCGTCCCCCCTCGGACGCGCGGGAGATATCCCGGGAACCGTAGGGAACCGGCCGTTCCCGGCCCGATGGGCGCAACCCCGGCCAACCGCCCTCCGCGCCCCGGATACGCTCTCCGGCATGGCCACCGACCTCAGCACGCTCACCCCCGATTACCTCGCCTTCTGGGGCGAGCGCCACCTCTGCACCATCACCACCCTCCGCCCCGACGGCACCCCCCATGTCGTGCCGGTCGGCGTCACCTTCGACGCGGAGCAGGGGATCGCCCGGGTGATCACCCGCAAGACCAGCCGCAAGGTCCGCAACATCCTGGCCGCCGGACCGGACGGCGCGCGGGTCGCGGTCTGCCAGGTCTCGCGCGGCCGGTGGGCGACGCTGGAGGGCCGCGCGGTGGTCCGTACGGAGCCGGAGGCGGTGGCCGACGCGGTGAACCGTTACGCCGTGCGCTACGAGCGCACGCCCACGCCGAACCCCGAGCGGGTGCTGGTCGAGATCACGGTGGACCGGGCGATGGGCCACTGCTGAGCCCGGGCCGCTCCGCGGGGCGCCGGTCGTCCGACGCCTGAATCCGGGACTTGACCTCAACTAAAGTTGAGGTATCAGGATCTGCGGTATGAAGACCACCGCCTCTCCCCCGCACCCGGCGCCCGACGCCCTCGGCCACCCCCCGCTGCACCATCTGCACCATCTGATGGGCCTGATGACCGGTGACGAGAAGCACGGGCCCGCCGCGACCTCCACCCTCGACGTGCTGTGGGTGCTCTACGACCGGGTCCTGAGGGTCGCCCCGGACCGCATGGACGACCCCGGACGGGACCGGTTCCTGCTGTCCAAGGGGCACGGCCCCATGGCGTATTACGCGGTGCTGGCCGCCAAGGGCTTCCTCCCGGCCGGCTGGCTCCCCGCCTTCGGCTCCTACGACTCCCTACTCGGCCACCACCCCGACCGCACCCTGGTCCCCGGCGCCGAGATCGGCAGCGGATCCCTCGGGCACGGGCTGCCGATCGCCGTCGGCACCGCCCTCGGCCTGCGGGCTCAGGGGCTGGCCGATCCGGCCGTCTGGGTGCTGACCGGCGACGCCGAACTGGACGAGGGCAGCAACCACGAGGCCATCGCCTTCGCCGGCCCCGCCGGGCTGGAGCGGCTGCACACCGTCGTCGTCGACAACTCCTCCGCCTCGCATGCCCGTCCGGGCGGCATCGTCGCCCGCTTCGAGGCGGCGGGCTGGTCCGCCGTCACCGTCGACGGCCGCGACCACGAAGCCCTGTACGCGGCCTTCACGGCCCCGCACCCGGGGCGCCCGCACGTCGTCGTGGCGCGCGTCCAGCCCAAACAGGCCTGAGCAATCCCGCCCGCAGCCCCTCCCCGTGATCCGGAAGGACGTCTTCCCGTGGACACCATGCGCGACCGTTTCGCCCCGGTCGTCTCCCGCCTGCTCGACGAGGACCCGCGCGTCGCGGTCGTCCTCGCCGAGATCGGCGTCGACGGCTTCGCGGCAGCCCGGCGGCGGCACCCCGACCGCGTGATCAACGTCGGCATCCGCGAGCAACTGCTCATCGGCGCGGGCGCCGGTCTGGCCCTGACGGGCATGCGGCCGGTCCTGCACACCTTCGCCAGCTTCCTCGTCGAAAGGCCCTTCGAGCAGGTGAAGCTCGATCTCGGCCACCAGGGCCTCGGCGCGGTCCTGGTCAGCGCCGCCGCCTCCTTCGACTGGCCCGCCGGCGGCTACACCCACATGGCCCCCGGCGACATCTCCCTGCTCGACACCCTCGACGGCTGGACCGTCCACGTACCCGGCCATCCCGACGAGGCCGAGACCCTGCTGCGGCACGCCGTCGCGGCCGGTGACGACAAGGTCTACGTCCGGCTGTCCGTCCAGTCCAACACCGACGCCCTGCCCGTCGACGGGGCACGCTTCCTCACCCTCCGCGAGGGCCGCTCCGGCGTCGTGGTCGCCGTCGGACCGATGCTCGACGCCGTACTCGCCGCCACCGAAGGGCTGGACCTCACCGTTCTGTACGCCACCACCGTGCGCCCCTTCGACGGACCCGCCCTGCGCCGGGCCACCAAGGCGGGCGGCTCCGACGTCGTCCTCGTCGAGCCGTACCTCGCCGGGACCTCCACGGCCGCCGCGAGTGAAGCCCTCGCCGACATCCCGCACCGCGTGCTCGGCCTCGGCGTGGCCCGCCGCGAACTGCGCCGCTACGGCACCCTCCCCGAGCACCTGGCCGCGCACGGCCTCGACCCGCACTCGCTGCGGGAGCGCATCACCGCGTTCCTGCGGGCAGCTTCCGGCGCGCCGGGACGCCCGCGGACGTGAGCGCGTCTCGATCGAGCACGGCAGATGCCGCTCACGCCAACTGCGGATGAGTTGTGCGCGGCGGCATGGCCGTGCGCCCGAGGCGGACTCAGCGGGCACGTGCTGTGCTCAGTGCTGGCTCACCACGTCGAGATTGATGAACCTCGGCTCCGTGGTGCACAGCTCGCGCAGCCGGTCCGCGAAGCTCTGGGTCTCGGGCAGCGAGTTGTTCTTCATCGCCGCCTCGTAGGACGGGAACTCGACGATGTCCACGTAGTGGTTCGGGTTGTCCCGGTCGTGGGCGTGGAACTCGCGCGCCAAGGTGCGCTTCCCCTCGGTCGCCTGCTCCCACTCCTCGAACAGCGGCTCCAGTTCCTGCTCGCGGGTCGTCTCGTACTCGATGATCTGCACAAAGGCCATGATTTCTCGCTCCTTGGAGGTTGTGCGAACGTGGCCCAGCCGATTCAGCCGGACTTGGCGTACTCCGCGGCCATCCCGCCGGCGAAGTCGTACAGGACGACGGCCTCGTCGCCGACGACCCAGGCGTCGTGGCCGGGCGGGCAGACGACGACATCCCCGGGGCCGGCCTCGGCCTCGGCACCGTCGTCCATCCGCATCCGCAGGCGCCCCTGCACCATGTAGGCGTTGTGGTGCACCTGGCAGCTCTCGGTGTCCACCACCGGGCCGACCGACTCCGACCAGCGCCAGCCGGGCTCGAAGGTCGCCACGGCGAAGTCGAGCCCGGTCAGATGCAGGGCTTCGATGTGGCCGCGGGGGAAGTCCCGGCGTTCGTCGGGCTTGTCGACGGTCTTGATTTCCAGTTGCACGGCGATCATCTCCATCCGGGTTGGGTCGATCCGTGCACGGACCCGGTCGGTTACCGCCGCCACCGGGGCATCGGCTCCGCTGCCGCGGCACGCCGACTGAGCCCCATACACATCCAGTATCGACCCATTTGGCCTATTACGCGACTTGAGCCCGGATGTGACCAAACGACCGGGGCCCGCCGCTCCGATCGAGCGACGGACCCCGGTCACGCATGCGGCAGGCGCCTCCGCGAAAGCCCGGAGAGCAGCAGCCCGGCCGTCAGTCCAGCGGCTCCCCGGTGATCTCCTCAGCGATCGCGAACCCCTTGGCCGGCCCGTCGGGGATCTCCACCGCCTTGCCGTACGGCACGCGAATCTCGGCCGCGTAGACGGCCTCCTTCGGGGAGGGCGACGTCAGCACCGTCACCGTGCCGTGCCCGTCGAAGTCGTCGATCAGCACATAGACCGGAATCCCGGCCCGGGCATACGCCCTCCGCTTCCGCACCCGGTCCCGCTCGGTAGCGTCCCGCCCGGGCGAGACGACCTCGGCGACGAGGGCGACAGACTCGGCCGAGACGCCCAGCCCGTCCTCGTCCAGCGCCTCCTCAAGATCCTCGGGCGCGACAAAAACGTCCGGGATCAGCACTTTTCGGCCATGGAGAATGTTCATGTCCTGGTAAGCGGCGCAGTCACTGCCTTCGAGGAACTTCTCCACACGGCGACGGAGCCGGTTGGAGACGATGCCATGACGGCTGCGGCCAGTGGGAGACACCTCGATGAACCCCTCGACGATCTCGGCGTGGAAGCCCTCGGGGAGTTCCAGGGTCTTCCACGCCTGCCACAGAGCCCCGTCGAGATCGACTTCGGCCTCACTCGTCATCATGGGAGCCTCGGTCCTCTCGCACAGCACAGCGGTCATGGCGCAGCACCTCCTCCTCAAGTGTGGGCTGAGCGGCCTTGCGGCACAAGCAACACCGTCACGCTACGTAGACGATCCGACGCACGGCTCCCGAACGGGTCATCGCCACTCGTCCGGGTGAACCCTCAGCGGAGGTGGCCGAACTCGCCCTCCTTGATCCCGCGTATCAGCGCTCCAAAAGCACAGGGCGTCGCCGTGACGACCACACCCGGCGCATCGCTCTCCCGCAGGCTGACCACCCCGGACTCAGCAGCGACTTCGACACAGTTGTTGTCCGGTCCGTTGCCGGAGAAGGAGCTTTTCTGCCATTCGGTCATGGGCACCTCACAAGTCTCGGGCGATTCGGCTGATCATTTTCCGGGAGTCGGCAGGGCTGAGCGCAAGGTCGGCCGCCTTCTCGAACAACTCGCGGTAGGCGTCAAGTTGGGCCTCCGCGTGCAGGAACACGCTGCCATGAGCGGCATCGAGATGCACCGTGTCGAGGTCTGCCACGGGGCCCTCGGCGTAGAGCATGGAGTAGCCCGAGCCGGCGAAACCATCGACGTCGAAGGGGATTACGCGCACCATCGCAGTCGGACCTTCGGCGACGTCCAGGAGGAACGCGAGCTGTTCACGAGCCACCTTGCGATCGCCGACCCTGATGCGCAGTGCGGCCTCGTGGATGACAGCCGAGAAGTGATTCGCCGGCTTACCGACAAGAGCCTGTCCGCGCTGCAGGCGGAAGCCGACGACGGCTTCCAGGTAGTCGGCCGTCGGCTGAGGGCCGGCGTAGGTGTGGATCGCCCTGATGTAGTCCTCTGTCTGCAGGATCCCGGGCACATGGACGATCTCAAGGCTGCACAGGCGCCTGGCCCGGTGCTCCAGCTCCGCGAGATCCAGGGACCTGCTCGACAGGACACCCCGGTACGCCTCCCACCATCCACGCCCTCGTTCCGTGGCCATCGAGACCAAAGCGTCGACCAACTCGGTGTCTGCGCAGCGGTAGTGCGAGGCGAGCCGCCTCAGCCGCTCCTCACTGACCCCGATGCGGCCTGCCTCGATGTGACTGATCTGGATGGGACCGGTCCCCAGCAGCTCACCGGCCTCTCGCGCGGTCATCCCGGCGCGCTCGCGCATCTTGCGCAGCTCCGCGCCCAAACGCTCCTGCCGGGCAGTGGGATGGCTCCTCGGCGGCATGGGTCCTTCCTCGGTACGTACGGGGCCTTGCGAGCGCTCCATACCCGTCCCACCCCGTTCGGGGGAAATCTCGGATAAGGCTTGCAACGTATCAAGGCTGTTACTTACTTTCAGTACTGCGCCGCTCACGCAGCGGGACTCCGGCCAGCCGGAAGCGCACCACCGTGCCCTGCCCCGGGCTGGCCGAGGGCGGCGGGCGGTGGCAGGCCACCGCGGAGGCCCCACGTCAGTACGTACGCCGCGCAGCGTTCGCGGTCGACACGGCTCACCACTCAACCGCATGCACCCACGCCCGGAGGCCACCATGCCCACACCCGCCCCTTTCGAGTACCGGATGCAACTCCCGCACGACCCGCGCGCCGTGGGCGTCGCCAGACGCTCCCTCCGCGCCGCCCTCACCGCGCACGAGGTGCCCGAGCTGACCGAACGGGCCGAACTCCTCGCGAGCGAGCTGCTCACCAACGCCATCGTGCACTCCGACGGCGAGGCACAGCTCCGGCTGCGCTGGGCGCGGGAATCCCTCTGGCTGTCCGTCTGGGACACCAACCCCAAGCCGCCGGAGCTGCGCATCTCCGACGACGACAGCGAGGGCGGCCGGGGTCTCCATCTGCTGCGGACGCTGGCCGACCGCTGGTCGCACTATCCGGTGCGGCCGGACGTCTGCGGCGGCGCCGAGTCCAAGGTCGTCTGGTGCAGGATCAGCCGGTCCGCGCCCGGTTGAACCGCGGCCCGCCGCCGGTGTCAGTCCCCCGTGCTGGACTGTCCGCAGGAGACACGGGGGTCTGCCAACTCCCCTCCCCGGCAGGGGTTCCGCGCGCACCGATGAGTTTTCGGCCGCCCGCCGGTCAACCCCTGCACAGACCACGGAGAGAGCGGAACGGGAGAACGTCATGAGTGACACGCAGGCACAGCAGGACGGCACGGTTCGGGGGAGCACGGCGGGCGGGGCGCGGAAGGGGCGCGCCATGGCGATCACGGTGCTGGTGCTCCGGATCGTCTTCGGCCTGTTCTTCGTCTTCGCCAGCGCGCTGCCGAAGCTCATCGCGCACCCCTCGGCCACCGAGGGCTTCGACGAGATCGGCCTCGGTGACTGGTTCATGTACCTGACCGGGGTCCTCGAACTGGCAGGCGGGATCGCGCTGTTGATCCCGCTGCTCTCCGGACTGGCCGCGTTCTCGCTGGTCGCGCTGCTGATCTGCGCGTTCGGTATCACCATGACCGTCTTCGACGGGGAGAACGCCGCCTCGCCGCTGCTCTTCGCGATACCGATCGCCGTCATCGCCTGGCATCAGCGGCACACCGTGCCGGAGCTGTTCACCCGGCTGCGGAGTGCCCTCGGCCGGTGAGACCCCGACCGGGCGGGTGGAGAGGGACGGGTCAGGAGCGGATCAGAGCCGTTTCGCGGGGCGGGCCGGCGGGGTGCGGTCGCCGTCCCGCGGTGCCGGTGTCCGGGCGTCCGTGCCGCGCTTCGCGGCGGCCTTGCCCAGGTGGTGGAGGGCGCCCAGCAGCAGGCCGATGTCGTCCAGGTAGATGGGGTCCGGCAGCAGGTCCACGGGGAAGACGGTGTAGACGATCGCGCCCCAGAACAGGAGCTTGTCGCCGACCGGAGTGTCCTCGCTGCGCAGCATCCGGTAGGTGCGCCACAGCTTCACCGCGAGGACGACGGCGACGGCCAGCATCGCCACGGCAAGCAGCACAAGCCCCCAGAACACCGGTCCGCCGAGCTGGTCGATCACAGGTTTCCACCCTCGTAACGGCCCGGAGCATGCCCGGGGTTGGGACTCGTACCGTCTTGTCCGGATCCTAACCGGGGAGTCCGGTCGTGGCGGTGGTTGTGCTACTTCTTCCCGAGCGGGTGGCCACCACGCGCCTACACCGTCCGGCGGATGCGGCCCGGAACGCCTGAGGTCCGGAGGCCCTGAGGTCCGGAACGGCTCAGGCCGGGAACGCCCGAGGCCCGCAAACGCCTCGGGCCCGGGAGCGGGATGCTCTCCGGGCCCGGGACGGTGCGCGGGAAGGAACGGGCACGCGGGAAGGACAGGGCGGCCGGCGGCGCGGGCGGGGCCGGGCGCGGCGGGACCTGCCGCAGGGTAATAACCCGGTCAGCCGGGCGGAACGGTTCATCTCGTCACCGCGGCGGAGCCCGGGCCCTACTCGCCCCGCCGCTTCGGGCGCCAGACGACCAGCGCGCTGCTCTGCTGGACATCCGAGTACGGCACCAGGTCCCGGCGGTACGAGGCGTGCACCGCGGCCTCGCGCTGGCGCATGGCCATCGCCGCGCCCTCGACCGCCTGCTGGAGCTCGGCCACCCGCGCCTGGAGCGCCGCGACTTGGTTCTCCAGTTCGATAATGCGCTTGATCCCGGCGAGGTTGATGCCCTCGTCCTGGCTCAACTGCTGGACCTGGCGCAGCAGTTCGATGTCCCGGGCGGAGTAGCGCCGCCCGCGGCCCGCGGTGCGGTCCGGGGACACCAGGCCCAGCCGGTCGTACTGCCGGAGGGTCTGCGGGTGCAGACCGGAGAGCTGGGCGGCGACCGAGATGACGTACACCGGTGACTCGTCCGTCAGCTGGTACGGGTTCCGGCTGCCGCGGCCGGTGCCCCCGCCGGCGACGCCACCGGAGCCTCCGGTGCCGCCTCCGCCCGCGCTCCCGGCTGCGCGCCCGCCTCCTCGGATGTCCATCTCATGCTCCCTTCGCGGCCTGGAACAGCTCCGCCCGCGGGTCCTCACCCGCGGTGGCCTCGCGATACGCCTCCAGCGCTTCCCGCGCCTTGTCGCTCAGATCCCGGGGAACGGACACCTCGATGGTGACCAGCAGGTCGCCGCGGGTGCCGTCCTTGCGCGTGGCGCCCCTGCCCCGGGCGCGCATGGTCCGCCCGTTGGGTGTGCCGGCCGGCAGCTTGAGCGTGACCGGCGGCCCGCCGAGGGTGGGAACCTTGATCTCGCCGCCGAGCGCCGCCTCCGTGAAGGACACGGGCACGGTCACGGTGAGGTTGTCGCCCTTGCGTCCGAAGACGGGGTGCTTGTCGACGTTCACCACCACGTACAGATCGCCGTTGGGTCCGCCGCGCTCGCCCGGCGCGCCCTTGCCGCGCAGCCGGATCCGCTGGCCGTCGCTGACGCCCGCGGGGATGCGCACCTGCATGGTCCGCGAACTGGTCGCCCGTCCGCTGCCCTTGCACACGTCGCAGGGGGTTTCGGCGATCAGGCCGCGGCCCTTGCAGTCGGCGCAGGGGTCGGTGAGCGAGAAGCCGCCACCGCCGCCGCGGGTGACCTGCCCGGTGCCGACGCAGGTGGGGCAGACCCGCGGCGTACCGTTTTTGTCACCCGTGCCGGAGCACGCCTTGCACGCGGCCGAACTGGACATCCGCAGCGGGACGGTGGCCCCGTCGACGGCTTCGGTGAAGCTGAGCGTCACCTCGGACTCGATGTCCTGGCCGCGCCGCGGCTGGGTGCGGGTGCCGGGGCCGGCGCCGCCCCGGTTGAAGATCCCGCCGAAGACGTCCCCGAGCCCGCCGCCGAAGCCGCCGGCCCCCGGCGCGCCGGCGCCTCCGCCCTGGGCGCCCCCGAAGAGGTCGCCCAGGTCGAAGTTGAAGCCGGCGGGACCGCCGCCGCGGCCCCCGGCACCGGGACGGAAGCCGCCGTTGCCGAAGAGCGCGCGCGCCTCGTCGTACTCCTTGCGGCGCTTGGGGTCGGCCAGGACGTCGTTGGCCTCGGAGATCTCCTTGAAGCGCTCCTCGGCCTTGACGTCGCCCTTGTTGGCGTCCGGGTGGTACTCGCGGGCGAGCTTCCGGTACGCCTTCTTGATCTCCGCCTCGGTCGCGTCCTTCGGGACGCCGAGAACCTTGTAGTAGTCCTTCTCGATGAAGTCCTTCGTGCTCATTCCCGGCGTCCCTCCTTCCGGTCCGTCATGACGTCAGCCCTCGTCCGGGCCACCGTTCTCCTCGTCGGCCGCCGGTGCCGCCTCCTGGCCGCCGTCGCCCTGGGCCTGGTTGGGCTGGGCGCCCGGCTGGGGTTCGGCGACCGCGACCCGCGCGGGGCGGATCGTTCGTTCGCCGACCCGATACCCAGGCTGGAGGATCGACACGCATGTGGTCTCGGTGACGTCCGGGGCGTAGGAGTGCATCAGCGCTTCGTGGATCGTCGGGTCGAAGGGCTCGCCCTCCTTGCCGAACTGCTGCAGTCCCAGCTTGGCCGCCACCGTCTCCACGGACTCACCGACGGCCTTGAAGCCGCCGACGAGTTCGCCGTGCTCCCGCGCCCGGCCGATGTCGTCGAGCACCGGGAGCAGCTCGGAGAGGAGGCTCGCCGTGGCGAGTTCCTTGACCGTGATCCGGTCGCGCTCCACCCGGCGGCGGTAGTTCTGGTATTCCGCCTGGAGCCGCTGGAGGTCTGCGGTGCGCTCGCCGAGCGCCGTGCGGACCTGGTCCAGCTGGGCCGTCAGAGCCGTGATGCGGTTGGCCTGGTCGTCCGTCCCGGCGTCCCCGGCCTGGCCCGCCGGGCCCGCCTGGTCGGCGGGTCCGGCGGCCTGCGCCGCGTCAGGGGTCTGTGCGGCTTCGGCGTCGGCGGGGACGTCGGGCTCCTGGTCGAAGCCCGGGGTCTCCTCCGTCACGCGGCACCGTCCTGTCGCTTGTCGTTCTTGTCGTCGTCCACGATCTCGGCGTCGACGACGTCGTCGTCCTTGGTCTCGCCGCCGGCGGCACCGGCGTCGGCACCGGCCGCCCCGCCCTCGGCCTGGGCGTTGGCGTACATGGCCTGGCCCAGCTTCTGGCTGACCGCGGCGACCTTCTCGGTGGCCTCGCGGATGGCGGCGGTGTCCTCGCCCTTCAGCTTCTCCTTGAGGTCCGCCAGGGCGGCCTCGACCTCGGTCTTCACATCGCCCGGGACCTTGTCCTCGTTGTCCTTGAGGAACTTCTCGGTCTGGTACGAGAGCTGCTCGGCCTGGTTGCGGGTCTCGGCGGCCTCGCGGCGCTTGTGGTCCTCGTCCGCGTACTGCTCGGCCTCGCGCATCATGCGGTCGATGTCTTCCTTCGGCAGCGCGGAGCCGCCGGTGACCGTCATGCGCTGTTCCTTGCCGGTGCCCAGGTCCTTCGCGGACACGTGCATGATGCCGTTGGCGTCGATGTCGAACGTGACCTCGACCTGCGGGACGCCGCGCGGGGCCGGCGGCAGGCCGGTCAGCTCGAACATCCCCAGCTTCTTGTTGTACGCGGCGATCTCGCGCTCGCCCTGGTAGACCTGGATCTGCACGGACGGCTGGTTGTCCTCGGCCGTGGTGAAGATCTCGGAGCGCTTGGTCGGGATGGTCGTGTTGCGCTCGATGAGCTTCGTCATGATGCCGCCCTTGGTCTCGATACCGAGGGACAGCGGGGTGACGTCGAGCAGGAGGACGTCCTTGACCTCGCCCTTGAGCACACCGGCCTGGAGGGACGCGCCGATGGCGACGACCTCGTCCGGGTTGACGGTCTTGTTGGCGTCCTTGCCGCCGGTCAGCTCCTTGACGAGCTCGGCGACGGCGGGCATGCGGGTGGAACCGCCGACCAGGACCACGTGGTCGATCTCGGACAGCGCGATGCCGGCGTCCTTGATGACGTTGTGGAACGGGTGCTTGCAGCGCTCCAGGAGGTCGGCCGTCAGCTGCTGGAACTGGGCGCGGGTGAGCTTCTCGTCCAGGTGCAGCGGGCCCTCGGCGGAGGCCGTGATGTAGGGGAGGTTGATCGTGGTCTCGGTGGACGAGGACAGCTCGATCTTCGCCTTCTCGGCGGCCTCGCGCAGGCGCTGGAGCGCCATCTTGTCCTTGGAGAGGTCGACACCGTGACCGTTCTGGAACTGCTTGACCAGGTACTCGACGACGCGCTGGTCCCAGTCGTCGCCACCGAGGTGGTTGTCGCCGTTGGTGGCCTTGACCTCCACCACGCCGTCGCCGATCTCCAGCAGCGAGACGTCGAACGTACCGCCGCCGAGGTCGAAGACGAGGATGGTCTGGTCGTCCTTCTCCAGCCCGTAGGCGAGGGCGGCGGCCGTCGGCTCGTTGACGATGCGCAGGACGTTGAGGCCCGCGATCTCACCGGCCTCCTTGGTGGCCTGGCGCTCGGAGTCGTTGAAGTACGCCGGGACGGTGATGACCGCGTCGGCGACCTTCTCACCCAGGTAGGCCTCGGCGTCCCGCTTCAGCTTCTGCAGGATGAAGGCGCTCATCTGCTGCGGGTTGAAGTCCTTGCCGTCCAGGGTGGTCTTCCAGTCGGTGCCCATGTGGCGCTTGACCGACCGGATGGTCCTGTCGACGTTGGTGACCGCCTGGCGCTTCGCGACCTCGCCGACCAGCACCTCGCCGTTCTTGGCGAAGGCCACGACGGACGGCGTGGTCCTGGCGCCCTCGGCGTTGGTGATGACGGTGGGCTCACCGCCTTCGAGAACACTGACGACGGAGTTCGTCGTGCCCAGGTCGATGCCGACCGCACGTGCCATGGTTGATTCCTCCAGCTGACTTGAGTGGAACTGACTCAAGGGTGCCGGACCCGTTCGGTTCTGTCAAAGGAGCTGAGCCGACCCGGCTCAAGTCTTGTGCGGGGGCGTCTGTCACGCGCCGCGCAGGCCTCCGCACGAGCCTTCGCACGGCCTCTGCGGGGACCCACGCCGAGACCCCCGTCCCCGGCATCCCCGGCACCCCCGACGCCGCGCGCCATGACACCGGCACCGGCCGGAGGCCATACTTCCGCGTACCTCCGGAGCCCGCCGGGATGCGCGGGAGGGCGCGCCGGAGGGCGCCCGGAGGCCCGGTGAGCGATACAGATCACCGGCCAGCCGCCTTCAAGCGGTCCTCGATCCTGGGTAATCTCAGGAATACTGATTAAGTTACCGCTTAGTAATTACCGCTCTCGCAGGTCCGAGGAGCCCCTATGCAACTCGCCGCGATCATCGTGTCGCTGGTCCTCACGGCGGTCGGCGTTGCGCTCATCGCCCGTGCCGTCGTGCAGCTCTACCGCTTCGTCAAGATCGGCCAGCAGGTTCCCGCGGGCTCCCGCACCGACCAGCCGAAGCAGCGCACCCTCACCCTGGTCAAGGAGTTCCTCGGCCACACCCGGATGAACCGCTGGGGCATCGTGGGCGTGGCGCACTGGTTCGTGGCCATCGGCTTCCTCACGCTGCCGCCCACCCTGGCGCAGGCCTACGGCCAGCTCTTCGCCGCCGACTCGGTGCTGCCGGTCATCGGCGGCTGGCTGCCGTTCGAGATGTACGTCGAGTTCATCGGCCTCGCCACCGTCCTCGGCATCGTCACGCTGATGGCCATCCGGCTGATGAACCTGCCGGTCCGGGCCGGCCGCAAGTCCCGCTTCACCGGCTCCAAGGCCTGGCAGGCGTACTTCGTCGAGTACGTCATCCTCACCATCGGCCTGGCGATCCTGGTGCTGCGCGGCCTGGAGGGCGCCCTCCACCACGTCGACGGCTACGAGGCCGCGTACTTCGCCTCGTACCCGCTGGTGCTCGCCTTCGACGGGCTGTCCGCGGCCTCGCTGCAGACCCTGGTCTACCTCTTCGCGATGATCAAGATCAGCGTCTCGATGATCTGGATGATCACCGTCGCGCTGAACACCAACATGGGCGTCGCCTGGCACCGCTTCCTCGCCTTCCCCAACATCTGGTTCAAGCGCGAGGCCGGCGGCGACGTGGCCCTCGGTGCCCTGCCCGTGATGGTGTCCGGCGGCAAGCCGATCGACTTCGAGGACCCGGGCGAGGACGACCAGTTCGGCGTCTCCCAGGTCGAGCACTTCTCCTGGAAGGGCATCCTCGACTTCGCCACCTGCACCGAGTGCGGCCGCTGCCAGTCGCAGTGCCCCGCCTGGAACACCGGCAAGCCGCTCTCCCCGAAGCTGCTGATCATGTCGCTCCGCGACCACGCCCACGCCAAGGCCCCGTACCTGCTCGCGGGCGGCGGCAAGGACGAGGAGGGCAACGAGAAGGCCACCGAGGAGCAGCTCAAGGACGTCCCGGCGGCCGCGCTCGCCGAGGCCGAGCGGCCGCTGATCGGCACCCTGGAGGAGAACGGCGTCATCGACCCGGACGTCCTCTGGTCCTGCACCACCTGCGGCGCCTGCGTCGAGCAGTGCCCGGTGGACATCGAGCACATCGACCACATCGTCGACATGCGCCGCTACCAGGTCATGATCGAGTCGTCCTTCCCGAGCGAGGCCGGGACGATGCTCAAGAACCTGGAGAAGAAGGGCAACCCCTGGGGCCTGGCCAAGAAGCAGCGGCTGGAGTGGACCAAGGAGGTCGAGGCCGAGACCGGTTTCGCCGTCCCGGTCGTCGGCCGCGACATCGAGGACCTGAGCGAGGTCGAGTACCTCTACTGGGTCGGCTGCGCCGGCGCCCTGGAGGACCGCGCCAAGAAGACCACCAAGGCCTTCGCGGAGCTGCTGCACACGGCGGGCGTCTCGTTCGCCATCATGGGCGGCGACGAGAAGTGCACCGGCGACTCGGCCCGCCGCCTCGGCAACGAGTTCCTGTTCCAGCAGCTCGGCCAGGAGAACGTGGCCATGCTGAACATGGCCTTCGGCGAGGACGACGAGGACGAGTCGACGAAGCTCGACAAGTCCAAGAAGAAGATCGTCGCCACCTGCCCGCACTGCTTCAACACCATCGCCAACGAATACCCGCAGCTCGGCGGCGAGTACGAGGTCATCCACCACACCCAGCTGCTGCAGCACCTGGTGGACGAGGGCAAGCTCGTGCCGGTGCACCCGGTCGAGGGCCTGATCACGTACCACGACCCCTGCTACCTGGGCCGGCACAACAAGGTCTACACACCGCCGCGCGAGATCATCGCCAACGTGCCCGGCCTGCGGAACGAGGAGATGCACCGGCACAAGGAGCGCGGCTTCTGCTGCGGCGCCGGCGGTGCCCGGATGTGGATGGAGGAGCGGATCGGCAAGCGCGTCAACAACGAGCGCGTCGACGAGGCCCTCTCCCTCAACCCGGACATCGTCTCCACCGCCTGCCCCTTCTGCCTCGTCATGCTGACCGACTCGGTCAACGGCAAGAAGAACGACGGCAAGGCGAAGGAGGAGCTGAAGGTCGTGGACGTGGCCCAGCTGCTCCTGGAGTCGGTGAAGGCCCCCGCCGAGCCGGACGGCGCCGCCGAGACGACGGACGCGCCGGAGCCCGCGCCGGTCGACTGAGCACCACCCGCCGCGCGGCCCGCGCGGCGGAGGGCCCACAGGGCGTTCACGGGACGGCCGGTGGTACAGCACCCCGCGTGCTGCGCCACCGGCCGTCGGCGTTGCCGTGTGCGTGTCTCCCGCCCGGCGTGCGGCGGCCTCCTGCGCGGCGAGGGCCGTGCGCGGACGGGGCGCGGGCGGGGACGGGGGCGGGGGCGGGGGCGGCCCGCCTCTCCCGTCCCGTACGACACCTGACGTACAACCCTCGCGGCCCCGCCACCGTCCAACCGGCACCGGGGGACGCCGGGCCCTCCCCGGCCACCCACCCCCCGCGCCCGCCCGGCCCTGCTCGACGCTCGACCAAGGAGCCGTTCCGTGCACAAGAACCGTCCGGCCGCCGTCACGGCGGCTTCGTTACTCCTGCTGACCGCCGCGGGGCTCGCCGCGGCCCCCGTGGCGCACGCGGGCGTCCACGACAGCATCCGTGCGGCCGACCGCAACTGCGACTTCAACGGCGACGGCCGCGACGACGTCCTCGTCGGCGCCCCCGGCGGCACGGTGAACGGTGACGCCGGCGCCGGGTACGTCACCGTCCAGTACGGCACCTCCGGCGGTCTCACGACCTCCAACGCCGTGGTCCTCCACCAGGACAGCGCCGGAGTGCCCGGCGGGGCCGAGCCCGGCGACGCCTTCGGCCAGGCCCTGGCCACCGGCGACCTGGACGGCGACGGCTACGACGACGCGGCCGTCGGCATCCCGGACGAGGCCATCGGCACCACGGCCCGGGCCGGCGGCGCCGTCGTCCTCTGGGGCTCCCCGCAGGGACTCACCGGCACGGGCTCCGTCTGGCTGGAGTCCACCTCCCCCACCCAGGACCAGTCCTTCGGCACCGGACTGGCCGCGGCGCAATTCTTCGACGAGGGCAACGCGGGCGACCTCCTCGCCGTGGTCGACCGCGACGGGCTGCAGCTGTACGCCTTCGAGGCCGCCCGCGACTTCTCCATCCGCAGCGAGGGCCGGGACGGCGCCGGCGCCGGGGCCCGCACACCCGTTCTGCGGAACGACGCCGTCCGGGGCCTCGGTGGCTCCAGCGGCTCAGGCGGCTCCGGCCGCTCCGGCTCCGCGCGCCTCACCGCCGCGCCCACGCAGAACATCCGCCCCCGTGCCGTCACCACCGGCGACTACGACGGCAACGGCTGGGCGGACCTCGTCGTCACGGGCCTCAGCACCGGCGCGGAGCCCGGCCACGGCTGGTCGATGTACTTCGCGGGCGGCCAGGACGCCCTCGCGTACCAGCGCGAGCTGCGCGGCGGCCCCGCCGCGGCCTCCGGGGACATCAACGGTGACGGCCTCGACGACCTCGTCACCGGCGAGCCGAGCAGCCCCGACGACGGCGGCTCCACGCTCACCGGCGGCCTCGTCGGCGTCTACTACGGCAGCGCGTCCGGCCCGGCCGGGCAGGGCGGCGCCGCCGACCCGGAGACCCCGCCCCAGTGGTGGACCCAGGACTCCCCGGGCATACCGGGCGTCGCCGAACAGGGCGACGGCTGGGGCTCCGACCTCTCCGTCGCGGACACCGACGGCGACGGCTACGCGGACGTGGCCATCGGCGCCCCGGGCGAGGACATCGGTTCGCTCGCGGACGCGGGCGCGGTCTGGGTGCTGCGCGGCGCGGCGGGCGGCCTGACCGCCACCGGAGTACGGGACGCCAACCAGGACACCGAGAACGTGCCCGGCGTCCCGGAGACGGCCGACCGCTTCGGCGGCCAGGTCCGTCTCGCCGACCCGGACGGTGACGGCCGGCACCTGCTGCTGGCGGCGGCGCCGGGGGAGAACACCGACGACGGTGTGGTGTGGGTGTTCCCGGCGGGCAGCGGCGGCGTGACGGCCGCCGGTTCCTGGACGTACGGCGCGAGCTCCGTCTCGGCACCGTCCGCCAACGCGCGCTACGGGGCGGCGATCGACGAGTAGCGAGGGCACGACGGCGCCCCGCCACGGCCCGGCCGCGCCCGGGATCCCGGGACGCCCGGAGCGGACGCCCGGGCCGAAAGCCCGGACCGTACGTCCGGACCGGAGGCCCGGCCGTGGCGCGGCGCCGTCCCGCCCTCCGGCCCGCGCGGAAGCACACGGGCGCCCGCTGCGGGATGGTGCGGGATGGTGCATCCCCCCGTGGAAGCACCTTCCCGCCGCCGACTCGCAGGGAGTCTGCCAGCCCCCACTGACACTCCCGCCCCTCGCGCCCACCGCGTCACTCCGGCCCCGGGAACACGGCGCCGAGGACCTTCGTGACCCACCGCCGCACGCCCGCTCCCTGAGGCACCGGCAGATGCCAACTCCTGTGCCGCCGCGGGCGGATGCGCGCCACCGCCGCGCGGCGGCAATCCGTCCGTATCGCCATCACCCCTCCCCGCCTGGGGTTTTCCCCACCGGGTCCCCCTAAGGGATGTCACAGGTAGGCAGCAAAGCGGGGCCATTGGGGCCGTGGGCGCACCTCGTCCCCGCCGACCAGGTACGTTCGAATGGTGGCTGGATTCAGGATGGGACGCGGCCGGGACTCCCGCTCCGCGCAGCAGCAGGCCCCGCAGTACCAACAAGGGCAGCGGCAGCAGCCGTACGGACCGCCGTACGGCGGGCAGCCCGCGCCCCCGACCGCGCCTCACGCCCCGCACCAGCAGTGGCCGGGGCACGGCGGCCAGGGTGGTCCGGGCGAGGGCCCGGAGTACTTCGGCGGTCACGATCCGCACCACGGTCACGGCGGCCCGGCGCACGGCGCTCCCGGGCGGGCGGCGCACGGCCACGACCCGTACGCCAACAACCCGGGCCACACGCAGGCGTTCTCCCTCGGCGACGCCCCGGACGCGTACGGTCCGGGCCCCGGCGGCGGCTACGACCCGTACGGCGGGGAACCCGCCCCGCCCGCCGGCCCGCGGCTGCACTGGAAGCAGCTGCTGAGCGGCATCGTGTTCCGCCCGGGCGCCACCTTCTGGCAGATGCGGGACTACCCGGTGTGGGGCCCCGCGCTCACCGTCACCTTCGTCTACGGCATGCTCGCCGTCTTCGGCTTCGCGGACGCCCGCGAGGACGTGCTGAACGCGACCCTCTCCAACAGCGTTCCGTGGGTCATCAGCAGTGGCATCGCGATCGTCCTCAGCGCGCTGATCCTGGGCGCCGTCACCCACACCCTCGCGCGGCAGCTCGGCGGCAACGGCACCTGGCAGCCGACCGTGGGCCTCTCCATGCTGATCATGGCGATCACGGACGCGCCCCGGCTCCTGCTCGGGATGTTCATGAGCGGTGACAACACCGTGGTGCAGGTGGTGGGCTGGCTGACCTGGCTGGCGGCCGCCGCGCTGTTCACCTCGATGGTGAGCAAGTCGCACGACCTGCCGTGGCCGAAGGCCCTGGGCGCCTCCGCGATCCAGCTCGCGGCGCTGCTGGCGCTGCTGAAGCTCGGCACGTTCTAGGACGCGCGTCCGCCGGCACACCGCCGCCGGAGACGACGTGGACCACGCGCCGGAGGGCCCCGTTCCATGACGGAACGGGGCCCTCCGGCATCCTCTGACCGGCTCACCGCGCCGGCGCACCGGCTGTCATCCGGCCGGCCCGGGCTGCGGCGGTACGAGTGCGGCGTCCGCCCGGGACGGGCTCTTCCCGCCCCCGGAGGCCACCCACCGGACCGCGCGCCGTCCCCTCTCGGCGAGGGCCCGGTAGAAGCGGTCCGGCAGGAACACGGCATCCGCGACGATCATCGCGCCGGAGAACAGCGGCAGCCCCATGAGCACGGCGATGGCCAGGTGCATGCCGAGCAACATGACCAGGACGGGGTACTTGAACCTGCCGAACAGAACGAACGGCAGGGCCAGTTGCAGGAGCACCGTCAGGTAGCCGGCGGCGGCGACGAACAGCCAGCGCTCGTCCACCATCTGCGAGAGCGCGGGCCAGGGCCGGAACAGGTCGAGGTTCACGACGTAGTGCAGCGCGGTCCCGTCAGCCCAGAAGCTGCCCTGCACCTTGTACAGGCCGGCCGAACCGTAGAGCAGGCACACCTGGGCGGCGATGACGACGAGACCGCAGTTGTGCGCCACGGTGACCAGGAGCCGGCGAGCGGCACCGAGCTGCGGCAGAAGGCGGGGCGCGTCCGCCTCCGCACCGGCCGGCGAGGACCCGGCCCCGCTCGCGGAAGCCCGGAGCCGGTGCCTGCGCGCGTCGAGGGACCAGCGCCGGCCGCAGGCGGTGAAGCAGAGGTAGACGGCCATGAGGAGCATCAGATTGTCTCCCCCGTCCGTCATCAGGATGGCCCGCGCGTGGAAGGAGGCCACCACGACGGCGAACACCACGGACATCGCCCTGGTCCGCCAGCCGAGCATGAAGAGAGCGGAGGTGAGGAGAGCCAGCCCGTAGCAGAACTCGAAGTACACGCGGCTGTCGGACAGCAGGAGGATGCTCGACCAGCCCGTCTGCTCGAACAGCTGAGCCGCGAGGGCGGGAGTCCAGGGCGAGCCGGGGCCCCAGATCTCGTCCCGGTGCGGGAACTCCCGCAGCAGGAAGGCGAGATAGAGGAGGCCGTACCCGATCCGCAGCACCGATGCCGCGTAGAGGGAGACCGGCCGCTCGGTCAGGGTGGTGCGGAGCGCGGCGAGGCGGCCGGGCCACCGCCGTGCGCCCGCCCCGGTGGTCCCCGGGTCCGTGCGAGACGACGGGGACGTGGGAAGAGAGGCCTGCTCAGCCGGCATGGTTCGTCACCTTCCACCACGGGAGATGCCTGGTGTTCGCGGGGGCGGGGGGCGGGGCGGGCGCAGCCGCTGCGGCGCCCTCCGGCCGGGGCGGGACGATCGGCTGCGTGACCACCCTCAGCTGGATCGACGTGAAGTCGCCGGGCCCGGGCCGATGGGCGCGGACCCGCTCCGCCGCGATGTTGCGCAGGTAGTCCCGGATCATCAGGGCCCGGTCCGAGCGTGCCTCGTCCTCACCGCCAAATGTCTCGAGATAGGCGGTCCAGGCGCGGCGGAGAGTGTTCTGCGCCGTGTGGCTCGGGAACGGGTTGTGCTCGACGGCGGAGGTGTCGAGGGCCGTCAGGTCGAACCAGCCGCTGACGTGAGCGCCGCCGTCGGCGGAAGTCCGCAGGGTCCGCACCGAGATCCGGTGGTTGACGGACTCGGGGTTCGGCGCGAAGAGCCGCCAGTTCTGTTCGAAGAGAGGGTAGATCCAGGCGTTGATCTGCTTGCCGTAATGCTGCGAGATCCTGTTCGAGGGCGCGATGTGCAGAAACACCAGAAGTACATGGAGAAGGGACACCACCAGGCACAGAATGACCGCGCCGCCGACGGCCGTCCTCAGCGACCGCGAGAGTCCCGCGAATCCTCGGCCGGATCCCTGCCGAGAGGGCCCAGCGGGGTCCGCGGTGTGGTCTTCGCCGGCCGGGCCGCCGTCCGGCGCGCCGTCCGGTTCTCCGACGTGAAGTGATGGGGTGGCACTCGTCACGGCCGCACTCGGTCCTTCCGTCCTGACTGCTCTCGTTCTGCTGCTCCAAAACCCGGCTGCGCGCATCGCCCGACGGCTCCACGCCGGCGCCGTCCCCTTTCCGGTTTCCGGTTTCCCGGGTGAAGCCCTCGAACGGTGCGCGGCGGTATCCCGGAGGATCCGCCGCGCACCGTCCGTCCCACTGCGCTGCGCGTGTCCGCGAGCCGCTGAGGGAGGGCAACTGCCCGGAGGGGGACCGGCAGAGGGGGGTGCGGGAGGCCGGCTACGCCTTCCCGCTCTCTCGGCCCGAGCCGAGATCAGGCACGCCCCTCGTGATCATCACGCGTGGTTGCCGGTGTGGCCCTGATGGGCCTCATGACCTTGCCGGTCCTTGTGCTTCTCGTGCCCTTGGTGGCCGCAGTGCTTGTCGTGGTGCTTGCCATGGTGCTTGCCGTGGTGGGTGGCGTCCCCGGCCTGGTGCTCACCGTGATGCTTGCCGTGCTCACCCTTCTTGGCGTGATGGTCACCGTGGTGGTTGCCGTGCTTGGCGTGGTGCTTGCCGTGGTGCTCACCCTGGTGCTTGCCGTGCTTGCCGTGCTTGCCGTGGTGCTTGCCGTGGTGTTCACACTGCTGGCCGTGGTGCTCGCCATGGTGCTTGTCACCGTGATCACCGTGGTGCTCATCATGCTTGCCGTGCTTGCCGTGCTTGCCGTGGTCTTTGCCGCCGTCTCCACCACCGATGGTCTGACCGCCGTCGACGCCGCCCGTCGTCCCGGCGATGGTGCCGCCAGGGAATCCGCCTGCGGTGCTGCCCGCGGTGGCACCCGTTGTGGCGCCTGTGGTGGCGCCCGTTGTGGCACCCGTGGTGCCGCCGGGGAAGAGGCCGCCGATGAGGCCGCCGATCAGACCTGTGGTCGTTCCGCCCGTAGTGGTACCGGTGGTGGCACCACCGAGCACACCGCCCGGAGCGCCGCCGACGGTTCCACCGGTGGTGGTCCCGCCAGTGGTGGTCCCGCCAGTGGTCGCCCCGGTGGTCCCACCAGTGGTCCCGCCGGTGGTGGCGCCCCCACACGACGGCCGCGTGATCCTGTTGTTGTCCATCGTCACGGAGCCGGTCCGCGCCAGTGCCCGGCCGTTGATGTCCGCCCCCGAAGTGACGGTGATCGACGCCTGGGCCAGGATCGTGCCGACGAAGGTCGAGTCGGTGCCGATCGTGGCGGAACTCCCGACCTGCCAGAAGACGTTGCACGGCGAGGCACCGTTGACCAGGAGCACGCGGCTGGCGGACGCCGTCGTCAGCGTCGATCCGACCTGGAACACCCACACCGCGTTGGGGTCGCCCTGGGCGTCCAGCGTGAGTGTGCCGGTGAGTCCGATGGAGGAAGAGGCGTTGTAGACGCCCGGAGTCAGCGTCAGGCCGCCCAGGTCACCGGAGATGCTGGCATCCGGAGCCTGGCTGGCGGCGTTGAGATACGCGGTGGTCAAGTCGGTCTTGGCCTGCAGTGCCACGGCATCGGCGGAATGCACACTGCCGATCACCAGGCCGGGAGGAAATCCGCTGATCGCCGTTCCCGGGCTCACTCCGAGGTCGCCGAGCACCACGGTCGGACCGGTGTTGGTGACCGACTGGCCCGCCAGCACCGCGAAGGAGTCGGCGGTGCCGAGCGGGACGGCCGTTGCGATGGCGTGCGCTCGCGTCGGCATCATGGCCACCGCGAAGGTGGCGACTGCCACGGCGAGGGCTGCCGCGATCCAGGTGGAAAGCGTGCGCCAACGAGGCACACAAGAGATGTTCAGTGTCATGGAGAGCCCTACTCCTGCGCGGAATTGTGAGGAATTTTTCACGGCTCTTGGCCGGCACGCCGAACCGTTTTGCCTTTCCCCATAACGACGGCATCAGGGTTCAACGCTCTGTTCTTCGATCCCCCGAATCAAACGCCAGATCAGCCGCTGAAGAACGTTACAACACAGTGCATATGAGTGAATTACGACAATAATGGCCATGGGTGATCAAAATACATCACATAACCACACGACCGCATATGCCGACTGAAGATCTACGTCACACCACAAAAGCAGCCATGAAAGGTCCTCATGGCCGCGGCGAAAAGCAAGGGAAGCCCCCGGAAGAGCGGGTTTGCGCACAACCCGTCGAGGGGCGTGCTGTCACCGCATCAAGACGGCAGGGGGTCTCAGACCTGGGTCCGGTGGAAATTGAGATACGAGCGCGAAGGCGTCGGCCCGCGCTGCCCCTGGTAACGGGAGCCGTACGCGGCGGAGCCGTAGGGGTGCTCCGCCGGTGAGGCGAGCTTGAACATGCAGAGCTGTCCGATCTTCATCCCGGGCCAGAGCTTGATGGGCAGCGTGGCCATGTTGGAGAGTTCGAGCGTCACATGGCCGGAGAAGCCGGGGTCGATGAATCCGGCGGTGGAGTGGGTCAGCAGCCCGAGCCGGCCGAGGCTGGACTTGCCCTCCAGCCGGGAGGCGAGATCGTCCGGCAGCGTGATGACCTCGTAGGTCGAGGCGAGCACGAACTCGCCGGGGTGCAGGATGAACGCCTCGTCCCCCTCGGGCTCGACCAGCCGCGTCAGATCGGGTTGTTCGACGGCGGGGTCGATGTGGGGGTACCGGTGGTTCTCGAACACCCGGAAGTAGCGGTCCAGCCGCACGTCGATGCTCGACGGCTGGATCATGGCGGGATCGTAGGGATCGATCCGCACCCGTCCGGCGTCGATCTCGGTCCGGATGTCCTTGTCGGAGAGAAGCACGGACCGAAGGTTACGCGGCCGGTGTGGACCCGGCCCAATCGCCCCGGGCCCCCACGCCGCTCCCTCCGCCTGCCCGCGGACCGCAACCCGCTCAACGACCGCTCACCGGCGGCCGGGAGACCCCGGCGCCGGGCCCCGGAGCCGGACCCGGGCGCGAGGCCCGGACCGGGCGCCGGAGCCGAAGCCCTGGGCGGAGCCCGAGCCGGGAACCGCTCCCGCTAGCGCTTCCCCTGCCCCACCGGCACCGAGTGACGCAGCCGGGCGCAGCGCGGGCACCGCAGCAGCCGGCCGGGCCCGAGCCGGCCACGGCCGAGGTTCTGCATCGGGAACGAAGCGGTGCTGAAAACGTGCCCTTCGGCACAGCGGACGACGGTGTGCTGCATCGAGTCCTTTTCCCCAATCCCCATGAAGCGTGGACGGACGAAGGCCACATTAGGGGATGGACCCGACGCCACCCGAGGCGGCTCTCCGCCCCACCGTATGCCCCAACTCCCGCACCCCATAACCGCTCCCGGGCACCTCCCGCGCTCCCCGTCGCACCGAGTCCCGACCGGTCCCGCACACCGGCCCCACCCCCTCCCAAACAACGCAAAAGACCCCGCGGCTTCTACGCCGGGGGTCACGATGGGGTACAGTATGCGACGGTGAGGCGCCTCCAACAGCCCCTCCTCGCGGGTGTAGTTTAATGGTAGAACATGAGCTTCCCAAGCTCAGAGCGCGGGTTCGATTCCCGTCACCCGCTCCACGCGAAAGCCTCGGGCCAGCGGCTCGGGGCTTCTTTGGCGTTTGGACCGCTCCAAGCGCCTTGCACTAGATCCGCACCGGAAGGCCACTCTCCCCTGGCGCGAAAGCATTCCCGAGCCACGGGATGGGCGGTTGCCGTCGGAAGACCCCAGAGGCATGGTTATGGTTGAGGTACCATAACCACATGAGCCTGAAGAAGACGACCGTCATGGTCGATGAGGAGGATCTCGCGCTGATCAAGGAAGCGGCAGCGCGCGAGGGAAGGCCGGAGTCGGAGTACTTCCGGGAGGCTTTCCACCTCGCGGCCCTGCGTACCCGGCGCTGGGACGAGGACTGGGACATCCCGAGCCTGGACTTCGGGGGACCGGTTAGTGCCGAGGAGATCGACCGAGCGGTATCGGATGGCGTGGCGGACACCGAGTGATCGTCATCGGTGACACCTCCGGCTTGGTGGCTGCCCTCAACGCGTCGGATCCCGAGCACGAAGCCGCACGGACCGCCCTGCGCCAGGCTGCACTGACCGTTGTATCGCCACTGGTGACTCTGGAGATCGAGCACATCACCACGCGCAACGTCAACCGCAGAGCCGCCTACGTGGTGAACGACTGGCTGCTGGCCCAAGAGCGAACCGGACGCCTGGCCATCCCTGAGTTGTCCGCCGACACACTGCGCAAGGCTCGCATGGTCCAGAACCGCTACGCGGCCCTGCGGCTCGATCTGACCGACGCCGTGAACATCGTCCTGGCCGAGGCGTACGACACCGAGACCATCCTGACCCTCGACCGCCGGGACTTCAGAGCTGTCACCCCCCTCACCGGCAATCACGCCTTTCGGCTTCTGCCCGACGACCTGTAAAAGGCAGTTGTCGCCGTCCTGAAGGGCTGAAAGCCGCAGTCACCGGCTGGCGGCAGGCAGTACATGCACATCACCGCCGCACGTCGGCGTCGGCGTCGGCGTCGGCCGCAGCCGACCGTCATCCAACACGCCTCCCGGCGACCAGCCGGTGATGGACGCAGGCGAATTTCCCGCCGCGGGGTGGACAGTTGGCAAGCGTGTGCGCCGGCGGGAGTGTCGGAGCGAGGGGCGACTGTTCGTGGCCGTGCCCGATGCGTGCCCGACGGGGGGTACACCGCGGCCAACCAGGGTCTTGCGGAAGGGGTCGTGCAGCACCGCATCTCGCTCATTTGCGCAGGTCAAAGCTTCTTCTGGGCCGCGCAGCCCGGTGATTCCCAAGCTCAGAGCGCGGGTTCGATTCCCGTCACCCGCTCCACGACGAAGGCCCAGGTCATAGACCCGGGCCTTTCCATCAGCGCCGCTTTCTCCGAGGACTACCCGGCGCGCACCATCCTGTCCTTGAGCGTCGCCCCGGAGCGGGTCGCCAGGTGTACCCGGTGTGACGAAGACCGTGGAAGCGGAAGCCGTCCGGCGTCCCCGCAGCGGCCCGGGCCCTGCGCCACTTCCGCCCGAAACAGCTTGCCCCCGCGAACAGAAGAAGTGAATGGAAGGGCCTCCTGCCCGCGAGCGCCTCGTGGGCAGGAGACCCTTCGATGTCCTGAGGCCACTGTTGGGCTGTCAGACGGGGGACTCCTATTCCTGTCCCTGGCCGCTGGGCTTCCGGAGCCGTCAAAGACCGGCGGGACGCGCCGTGTTCCGCGATGCGCGGACACGGTCTCCGCTCAGGGCCTCAGACCGGCCGGCGGGTCGCGGGCGGGATGCTCTGGTCGTACTGGAAGACGTTGTGCGGGTCGTACTTCGCCTTGATCCTTCGCAGCCGGTCGAAGTTGGACCCCCAGTAGGCGGTCTCCCAGTCCTGCATGCCGATGTTCGGCACGTTGACGTAGGCGCCGTCCACATAGGGCCGCAGTGCGTGGCTGAATTCGGCGATCCAAGCCTGGGCCTGCGGGGTGAGCGGGTCGCACACGCCCGGCTCGTCGGAACGGGTCCCCCAGCCGGCTCCGGGCTCGGAGTAGAAGATCGCGTCGCGGTGCGGGAACGCCGTGCCGCCGCGGGGGCTCCTCCTGACCGCCCCGCCGAACGCCTGGGTGAAGAAGTTGCTTTCGTCCGTTGGTGCGTCCCGCATGAACGAGGAGATCACGTCGATCGCCTTGCTCGGGAACGGCTTCCTGGTGAACTGCGAGTAGAACTTCCAGTTCGCGGGGTCCTGCTCTGTCGGGGTCTGGAATCCCGAATACACCTGGCCCCAGTTACCCACCTGCACCGACACCTGGGGACTGCCGACCGACAGGATCGGGGCCAGCAGCTTCTTCGCCTCCGAAGGTGTTCCTTCCGCGAGGACCCCGAACAACAGGGTCTGGTTCCGGTGCACTTCGAGCTGGGTGCCGAGGCGGTCGTCGGTGTACGGCGCGGTCCGCTGCCAGGCGTCGAAGACCCTGCGCAGGTCGCCGATTCCGTCCCACGTGGCCTGCACATACGAGACGCTCTTCAGCGGGGCCACTTTGTAGGTGAGTGAGGTGACGATCCCGAAGTTGCCGTTTCCCGCTCCACGCAGCGCCCAGAGCAGGTCCGCGTTGTCGTGCAGATCGACGTTGATCACCTTGGCGCACTCGGCGCCTTCCGCGACGACGATCTCGGCGCCGATCAGGCTGTCGCAGGCCATACCGAGCCAGCGGGTGAGGAAGCCGAAGCCGCCGCCGAGAGTCGCCCCGGCCAGGCCCACGCTGCCCTCGGTCCCTGTCGTCACCGCGAAGTTCTGTTGCGCGAGCGTGGTCACCGCTTCCAGCTGGTTGAGTCCGGCGCCGACCGTCGCGACACAAGCGGCGCTGTCGATGCGGACCGATTTCAGCTCGCTGATGTCGATCACAAGGCCACTGTCGACGTTCGACCAGCCCTCAAGGCTGTGGCGGCCGCCCCGGATCCGCAGCGCGACGTCCTTCTGCCGCGCCCACGTCAGGGCGTTGACCACGTCCTGAGTGTTCTGAGCAAAGACGATGACCAGCGGATAGTGAGAGAAGAGCTGGTCCCAGCCGAGGCGCGCGTCGGTGTACCCGGGGTCGTCGGGGCGGACGATGCGGCCGGTCAGTTTCGCCGGCGGGCACTCCGCCCCGTGCGCCTCGCTCATGGAGGCCCCGGTCACGGCACTCGCACCGAAGGCTTCGGCGGCCTGGAGGCCCGGCACGACGACCGCGCCGGCACCGGCGATCGCCGTCGCCTTGATCAGTCTGCGACGGGAAAAGTCGTTCATGGTCCGTGTCCTCTCGACCGCCGGCGGGCACCAATCAGCCCTTTTATGAATATTTTCGACGAATCGGACGTTAGCAAGGGCGGCCAGAGCGGCCTCTCTCGACACGCTCGCAACCACGACCGAGGCGCTTGACGCCGTAGGTTCGGCACGAGCCGGATGCACCTGGCCGGTGAGGCAACCACCCTGGCAGGCGACACCCTTCCGTCTCGGTTTCCGTCTCATTCAGCGGCGGCCGCGGGCGTGCGACCGAGACCGGCGAGCGCGAGCAGCTGTGCATGTACATCGACGCGCCTCCGCACCCGGCTGGGGAAGCCGGGGTTGTCGGCATCAACCGTGCGGAACGCTCTCGTGCGCCCTGAACTCCGAGTACGGAGCGGCCGGCTGCGGGTGCTCGGGCCCGCAGCCGGCGTCCGGGCTACTTGGTGCGCCAGTCGGTGGGGATCACGGACTGGGCGGTGAGGACCTGCGAGTTCCTTCCGTCGGTGGCGTCGACGGCGTAGGTGCTGCGGGTATAGGTGAAGGCGTCCATGGCCGAGAAGGCGATCCGGGCACCGTCCGGTGAGAAGACGGCGCCCCGGATGCCGGTGAGCGGGGTCGTCCAGCCGCTCTGCAGTTCGGTGACGGCGCCGGTCGCCACGGTGACGACGCTCAGGCCGTACTCGGTGGCGTAGACGATGCGCTGCCCGTCGGGGGACCAGTCAACGGGCCCGGACAGCGCGTTGCCGGCGGTGCCGATCTGGCGCGCCTGCCGGGTGGCGGTGTCCATGACCCAGACGTCCCTGGCGGATTCCCAGCCGTCGGGCGTCTCGTACCTGGTGGTCTTCACGAAGGCGATGCTCCGGCCGTCGGGCGAGAAGGTTCCCGCTCCGCCGGCCGTCGTGAGCACCTCCTGCCCGGTGCCGTCCGTGTTGACCCACTCCATGCCGCGCGGGCTGTGGTAGACGATCCGCCGGCCGTCCGGGGACCAGTCGGGGTGCCCGACGTAGGGGGCCTCGCCGGTCTCGGGCCGGATGCCCTGGACCAGGACGCGCTGGTCACCGCCGTCGGTGTCGGCGACCACCAGATTCCGGGCGTACATGCAGCCCTCGTCCTGGGGGATGCAGGTGTCGTCGCGCTGGATGTACGCCACGGCAGAGCCCTTCGGGGAAAGGACGCCGTCCTCGGCGTTCTGCACGAAGGGGCCGGCGATGTCCCCGCTCACGGGGTCGAGCGCGGCCAGGGCGGGAGAGCCGGAGGAGTAGTCGGTGGCGGTGATCCAGCCGGCCGCCGGCTTCTGCTCGGCTGCGGCGGTCCCTGCCATCGGCAGACCGGCGGCGACAACAAGCGCCGCGGTCAGCACGGTGCGTCTGAAAAGCACGTCAATCCTTCCTGGGAAACAGGAGCCGGCTTTCCCCGGCTCCTGCTCCAGGAGCGCAAGTGGATCATGAAGCGTCACGCGCATGGTCAGGCACCCCGTCACGTCCGCCGGACCGGGGGCGCCCGCACCGTGTCTGCTCTCAGCACGTCGTCCGTGCCAAAGGTGTGCGAGAAGTCGGCAGGGAACTGCGGCAGGTTCGCCGCCGTGCTGCCGCCGGTCCCGGGGCGCCGGCGGTTCCGGGGCGGCTCGTCAGCCGGGGCCGTCGTCGCCGGCGCAGGGCGGGTGGAACGCCGTCGGGTCGGCCTCGGGCATGGACTCGGGGGTCATCCGGCCGGTGCGCTCGGCCTCCTTCTCGTACGGCTTGTTCCCCTCGTCGAACCCCCGGTCGACGCCCTTCCCGCCGCCCAGGCGGGCCGTGGTCGCGTAGACGCCGTCGCCCTCGTGGCCGTAGGAGGCGAGGTCCGGGTAGCGGTCGTGGTTGTAGTCGGCGACGGTGACGGCACGCGGCTCGGACAGCTCCACCGGGTGAGCGCTCTGTCCGCGTCCGCGCGGCGAGAACGGTCCGAGCCGCAGTTCGGAGACCTCCGGTTCCAACGGGTCGTCACCGCCGTTCGCACCGGTGGCGGCGATGAAGAGGTCGTTCCAGCCGTCCTGGTCGAAGTCGGCCACGGCGGCCAGCACGTCCACCGCGTCCTCACCCTGCTTTCCGACGAGGTCCCGGGGTCCCACCTCCGTGTCCCGCCCGTTCTCGGCTCCGAAGGTGACGGTCAGGCCGGCGCCTGTGAGCGAAGGAGGAGAGACACGGTCGGCCGTGCCGTCGGCGTTCAGGTCGGCCACGAGGTCCCCGGAAGGGGTCACACAACTGCTGATCACCGGCCCGGCGGTCGGGCGCGGAGGCGGATCGCCCAGGCCGTCGCCGCACCCGGTCACCAGAACGGTCGCGGCGAGCGCCAGTGCGCACCGCACCCGCCCGGGCGTCCCTTCTCCACCGCGCACGACGTGCCCCCTTCCCTGGCCGATGGCGGACATCGGATCGATGGTGCTCCTCTCCCGGGCGTCCGGGCTCAGGACGCCGGGTCCGGGCGGTTGCCGCGGCTCAGGGCACGGGTGCACCAGCCGATGATCGCGGCGTTGACCAGGGCCCCGAAGAGGATGGCCGCGACGAGCATCACGGCGCTCTCCGGCAGGACCAGCAGCACGAGGCTGCCCGGGGCGGCGGCGAGGATCGGGATGACGCCCGCCATGGACTCACCCGAGTCGTCGGTCGCGGACACCACGATCGCCCACACGAGCAGGGCCACGCAGAGCGCGAGGTAGGCGAGGCCGACGGCGCCGAATGCGCCGCGCAGGCGGTGGAGGACGGATCTGCCGGAAGCGGTACCGGTCACGGGGTGGGCTCCTTGGTTGCGGTGCTGTGCTCGTGCGGTGCTCGTGCGGTGTGTCGCAGTGCGGTGCGGCGCGGTGCTCAGAGGTGGGTGCCCGGTGGGTTCGGGCGGGCGAGGCCGAGGTCGTAGGCGAGGATCGTCGCCTGGACGCGGTCGCGCAGCCCGAGCTTGCGGAGCACCGCGTTCACATGGGACTTGACGGTGCCCACGGTGATGCCGAGGTGCTCGGCGATCTCCGCGTTGGTGAGGCCGGACGCGACCAGGGTGAGGACGCCCCGCTGGCTGCCGGTCAGGCTGTCCAGTTCGGGGGAGCTCCCGACCGGGAGCACAGGGCGCGGTCCGGACGCGTAGTGGCTGATCAGGCGGCGGGTCGCGGACGGGGCGAGCACGCTCTCGCCGGACGCCACCACCCGGATCCCGTCCAGCAGTTCGGAGGGTTGCACGTCCTTGAGGAGGAAGCCCGAGGCGCCGGCGCGCAGGGCGTCGAAGACGTACGCGTCGAGGTCGAAGGTGGTCAGGACGAGGACACGGGGCGCGTCCGGGCGGCCGGTGATGATGCGGGTGGCGGCGATGCCGTCCAGTTCGGGCATGCGGACGTCCATGACGACGACGTCGGGCGCCAGTTCTCCGGCGAGCCGTACCGCGTCGGCGCCGTCGGCGGCCTCGCCGACGACCGTCATGTCCTCCTCGGCGTCGATCACGGCGGCGAACCCCGCCCGGACGATGCCCTGGTCGTCGACGACCAGCACGTTGAGGCTCATCGTTCCCTCTTCTCGTCGCCCGGCGCGGCCGCGAGGGGCAGCCGGAGGCGGACGGTGCCCCGCGGGCCGGTGGTCAGGGTGCCGCCGAGTGCCGTGACCCGCGTGGTCAGCCGCTCCCGTACGCCGGGGTCGGCGGCGCGGGGCACACCGGTGGCCGTGAGCGTCAACCTATCGTCGTCCGCGTCGAGTTCGAGCACCGCCGGCTCCTCGCCGACGGCCGCGAGCACCGTCTCGGCGGCGTGATAGGCGGCCAGGTCGACGGCGGTGGGCAGTCGTTCCGGTATCCGGCCGGTCAGCCGTATCTCGACGTCGCGGCCGGTGGCGCGGAGCTGGTGGGCGAGCAGGTCGAGCGCCTGGAGGGTGGGCTGCGGCCGCAGGTCGGGCCCCGTCTCGCCCTCCCGTACCGCGTCCAGCAGGGCGCGCATCGCGGCCAGGGCCTCGCGGGCGCGTTCGGCGGTCACGTCGAGCCGGCCCGCTTCCGCCTCCGCGACCATGTCGCCGGTGCGGGAGAGGACGGTGGTCTCCAGTCCGGCGGCGATCCTGCGGCGTTCGGCCCACGCGTCGCGTACGGCCTCCTCGGTCCAGGCGGCGAGGCGTTCCTCCCGCGTGGACCGGGCGGCCCGGTCGCGCCGCCCGCGCAGGACACCGGCCCGGCGGGCCGCGGCGACCGCCAGGGACGCCGCGGCCGTCGTCCCCGCGACGACCGCCCAGACGGGGACCGTCGTGCCCCGGTCCAGGACGGCCGCTGTCGCGGCCGCCGCGTGCGCTGCCACGGCCACGGCCGCGAGCGGGAAAGCCGGGAAGGCCGGGAGAGTCAGGAGGGCCAGGAGAGCCGGGAGGGGCAGGCGCGGACGGACACCGGCAGCGCACGGGCCGGCAGCGGACGGGCCGGCGGCCGGCGGGCCGGCGGCGGTGCGGGCCCGCAGCGGCAGGCGCGGGCGGTTCCCCGCGCGGGACGGCCCGGCCGCCGTACCGGCGGCGTCCGCCGCGAGCGCCGCGCACGTGGCCAGCAGGCTCAGCGCGGGGGGCAGTACCACCGGACCGGTGTAGCCGCCCGTGGCCATCGCCACCGGCCAGAGCAGGGCCAGACCGAACAGGATCCCCAGGGCCGCGCGGGGCGCGCGGCGCAGCCACAGCAGCGCGACCGCCTGCGCCGCGACCAGCAGCGCGAAGAGGACGCCCGCGGACACCCGCCCACCGCTCGGCATCTCCTCCGCCCGGATGACCAGCAGCGGGAGCAGCGGCTGCACCACCAGGCCGACGGCGGCCGTCAGCTGCGCCAGGCGGTAGCTCCGCGGTACGGACCGCTCCACCAGGGCCGCGGTCCGGCCGGGCAGGACCGCGTGCACGTCCCAGCCGCCCGCCGCCGTCGGGCCGCTGGTGAGGGTGCCGCCCGCCTCGCGGGCCCGCGACCTCAGGAAGGCCTGGCCGCGGCCGCCGCCGAGCCCCGCGCCGTGCGCCACCGCGCCGGGCGGCGGTGGCGCGCTCGTGACCCGGACGTCCGTGCGGGTGTCGCCGTACCGGACGCGCACCCTGGTGTCCGCGCCGGGGGCGTGCCGTGCCACGTTGGTCAGCGCCTCGCGCACGATGCCGTACGCCGCGTCCGCGACGGTGCCGTCCGGCAGGGGGTCGATCTCGCAGTCCACCCGCTGGTCCAGGCGCCGGAACCCGGCGACCAGGTCCAGCAGCCTCTCCTCCGGTGACGGCGTGTCCTCGCGGGAGGGCGCCGGCGCCCGTACCGCGCCGAGCGCGCGGGTGACCTCGCGGCCGGTCTCGGCCGCGAACTCCAGTGCTTCGGCGGCCAGTTCGGGGCGGCGGTCGCGCAGCCCGAGGGCCGCCCCCGCCGTGACGACCACGGCCGTCAGATGGTGGGCGCTGACGTCGTGCAGCTCCCGCTCCATACGGCGCCGCTCGACCGCCGGGAGCCGGTGACGCTCGGACTCGGCCCGGCGCAGCAGTCGCTCGGCCGCCTTCCGCGCGCGGCGGGCCCGCCGTACGAGGAGGCCGGCGCCGCACGCCGCGGCGTACAGCACCGAGGTCAGGACGAGGTCGAGTCCGTCGTGGTCGCTGAGCCCGTGCAGGCTGAGGTTGTACAGAAGCTGCCAGGCGGCGAGTGCCACCACGCACAACACGGCGGTGAAGGCGTCGCGTTCGGTCGCGACGGTGAACAGGGCGAGCGCGACGCCCGCGGTGCCGAGGACCGCCGTCGCCCCGGTGGGCAACGGCCCCGCTCCCAGCGCACAGGCCGCGGCGACCACGACGAGTGTGGTCACCGGGCGGGCACGGCGGAGCGCGAGCGCGGCCGTCACCACGCCGGCGACCAGGGCCGCCACGAGAAGGGCGGACGCGGGCGGGACGGCCCCGCGCACCAGCGCCGCCCCGGGCCACACCACGGCCTGGGCGCAGATCAGCAGGACCGGGAGCAGCCGGTCGTCGGTTCGCTTCATGTCGGAGCAAGGCTATGGCCGCAGGTGAGCGGCCCGGCTCCGGCTGAAGGGGGATTCCGGTCTCTTACCTGGGGTGCAGAGTCTCCGCCCGCGGTTCAACGCGCCAACCGTCCTGTGGCACGAGGACGGCGCCGTACCCCGGCCCTAGGCTCGATCACATCGGGAACGCGGCAGGCCACCGCTTCCACGAACATCTGCCGGAACCGGTTTCCCCAGCGGCTCCGCCGGCGGTTCTTCCACTCCGTCCGCGTCCGCTGCGGCTCTCCGGCTCTCCGGCTCCAGAGCTCCGCAGCTCTCCGCATCTTCAACTCTTCGGCTCTTCGGCCCTTCACCGAAATCGGGGGATCTCCCATGTCCCAGCGCATCGTCCTCTCCTCGCTCATCGGCGCCGTCGCCCTCGGCGCGGTGGCCGCCGGCGGTATCGCCCTGGCCTCGGCCCCCACGGAGCCGGCCGTGGAGAACGGCTCGGCCCGCTACACGGCTCCGTCCGGCGGCGGCACGGGCTCGTTCACCTACACCGCCGACGTGAGTGACGACTCGGGTATCCGGGACCTCAAGGTCCTCGTCTGGCCCGCGAGTTCGAAGCTCGACCCGACCGAGGCGGAGCTTCGCTTCGTGGAGAGCGCCGAGTGCCGGAGCACCTCCGGCGAGACCGCTCGCTGCGTCTACACGCTGAAGGTCACGGAGCGGGACGCGGCCGGCATGGCCGAGGGCACCTGGTATGTCTCGGCGCGGGCGGAGGCCGAGGACGGGGGCACGGCGTTCGTGCCCCGCGCCGCTGCCTTCGACGTCACCCGCTGACCCGCCCGGCACGAACCCCCGTTCCTGCACGCGGGGGTTCGTGCCCGGTCACCGCATGGTCCGGTCGTCGCCGGAGATCACGGCGAGGCCGGCCGGCGGGGAGATCACCGGAGGGGCGGGAACGCCCCTCCCGGGTGCGGCCCTTGAGCCGGCCGGGTCCGGAGGGCCCGGCCGGCGGGGGGTCTCCTCACAGGCCGCAGGAGCCGCTGTCGAGCTGGAAGTAGCGGCCGTTGGCCCAGCGGCACAGCCGCATGCCGACGACGACGCCGGCGAGCGTGACCAGGGCGGGCAGATAGCCGCTGGAGACCTGGATGATCGGGATGGCCGGGCAGCCGCCCGAGATCGCCCAGCCCGTGCCGAAGAGCATCGCGCCCGGGATCACTCCGGCGTGGATGCGGCCGGGGGTGCGGCGGACCCGCAGCAGGGCGAACACGCACACGATGATGCCGACGGCGCCCGCGAAGGCGAGGAACATCCGCAGGTCCTGGAAGGTGAACATGCGGTTCAGCTCGGCGTAGTCGCCGAAGCCGATGTTGGTGACGGTGTAGCCGAGACCCAGTCCGGCGATGATGTTGGCCAGCAGCACGCCGCCCCGGGTACGCATCAGATCACCTTCCACAGGAGGAACGACACCGCGACGGCGGTGCCGAAGAACACGGCGGTCGCGACGAGGCTGACCGGGCGCAGCCGGCCGCAGCCGCTGAGCCCGTGGCCGGAGCTGCACCCGCCCGCCAGCCGGGTGCCGAAGCCGACGAGGATGCCCCCCGCGAACAGCACGGCGGTCATGATGAGCGGATCGGCCGTGACGAGGCTCTCGAAACCGGCGCCCATGTCGAAGCGGAGTTCGAACCGCCCGGAGGTGTACGCGGCGATCCATCCGCCGAGGAGGATCGAGACGAGCAGGGCGGCCTGGGTGACCACCGGGGCCGGACGCGGGGCCGCGACCGGGGTGCTGCCGGCCGTCGCCGGCCCGGGCTCCGCGGCCGGGGCCGGGGCGTCGTCCCGGGTGTACTGCACCGGGGGGTACTGCTCCTGGGGGTACTGCGCCGGGGGGTACTGCTCCTCCGCGAACTGCGCATGGGAGTACTGCGCGTGGGAGTACTGCGCCTGGGAGTACTGCGCCGGGGAGTGCTGTCCCGGGAAGTGCTGCGGCGCGGCCGGCGCCCCGGCGGCCGGCCCGAAGTGCTCCGCGGTGGCCGCGGCGAGCGCGTCGGCGAAGGCCTGTTCGTCGGTGAACTCTTCGTCCAGGCGCTCGAGTTCGCGTTCGCTGCGCCAGTGCAGGACGCGGTCCCACGCCGACGACACCCCGAGGGACCGGTCGGTGGTGAGGGTGTGGACGATGGTGACCAGGGCCAGCCCGACGGCGCCCGCCCACCAGGGCCAGTAAGGACTCATGCGGGACCTCTCATCCATTCCATCAACCGCGCCCACCGGCCCCGCTTCGTGCCGGGTGCCTGCCGGGCGCGGTGGTCGGGTGTCGCGGGAGCTCGTCTGACGGGCGCCTGGCCGGGCCGGGCCGGTTCCCACAGGGGTGCCGGTTCGAACCGGGCCGTGGTCTCCGGTGCCGCGGGTCCCCGGCCGTACGGCGCGTAGGGGTCGTGGGGCCGCGGCTGTTCCTGTACCGGCGGCCGGAACCAGGGATCCGTTTCCGGTGCCCACGGATCACGCTGTAACGGCTGCGGCGGCTGTGCCTGCCGGGGCGGAGGCGGAGGGGCGGGCCGGGCCTGCCGGGGCGGCTGCTCCGGTATCGCCTCACCGCACGAAGCGGTGTCGGCCGCGCGCCGCAGGTGGTGCGCGTGGCGTCCGTTGGGCAGCAGGCTGATCGGCACGCGCTCACCGGTGAGCGAAGTCTGGTAGCGCGCGCAGGCGCGCCACTGATGGTCACTGTCGCAGTAGTGGTCGCGCCAGCTCTGCATGCCCGCCTTCAGCAGCGGGAAGAGAGGGCACCCCACGGCGTGTGTGCAGCCCACGTCGCTCCCTTCGGGATCGGGCGTACCGCCCCCTCGGGGGATGGTTGCCGTCCTCGGTTCTGGATTCCTGCCGCGCCCGTTCGGCGATTTCGAGCCATCCGGGAATTCGGGCACAGCGGCGTGTGTGACTTTCCGTCACCACGTTCATGCGCGACCCAATCATTCTTTCCGTATCGCAAGCAAGTGGTGATGGTACGGCAGCGTCCGGATTCCCGCCCGAGCAGGGAAAACAAACCCCTAGGGGTATTCTCGACGTAAACGCCTGGGGGTATCCTTCAGAAACGCCCGGGGGTATTGGATCGGACAGTGGGACGGTGAACGCCATAGAGCAACACCAGGCATGACGAACACCCCGCCGGCTCACACGCCGATACGCGGACCCGGCGGAAAAGCAACCATTCGCATTTTCAATGAGAACACCTCATGGGGAGTTATGTGCCAACGCGCCATCTGTCCGACCTGCCGGAAGGTGACCTATACGGGCTGTGGCAGGCATGTCGAGCAAGTACTCGCGGGCGTGCCGGCGCCGCGTCGCTGCACCTGCGCGCCGGCGCAGAGCGGACGCGCGCGCGAGCGGGCACCGGAGGCGGCCGCCCTCCCGGACCCGGGTTCGCCCCGGCACACGGGAGCACCGGCGCACCGGTCGCGGGGCGGCCTGCGGGACCGGCTCGTCCGCTGGCTGAAGGGCCCCGCATGACGTGACGGCCGGGCGGCGCCCCCCACCCCGTCCGGCCGCCCGGCCCCGGGCCTCCCCCACACGCCGGACGGGCGGGCGCACACCCGCCCCTCGGCGACAGCAGCACAAAGCTCCTGGCAGACACGGGTGTTCTCGGTGCGAGAACGCGTCTGCCAGGAGCTTCGCCGTGGCGTACGGCCTGCGCCCGGCTCCACCCCGCCGCCCTCGGGCGGGCGGGGTGCGCCGGTGATCAGGGCATGGGTCAGAGGGAGACGCTGACGCCGGCGTGGCCGTACTGGCCGACGGCGCCCAGGGCCTGGTCCTTGACCGCGTCAACCTGGGCGAGGACGTCCGAGCCGCTGATCGACGCGGGGCCGGCGACGACGCTGACGTCCGGGCTCAGACCGCCGGAGACGGTGTCGAGTTCGGCGTCGGAGAGGTCGGCCGTCTCAATCCGGTGAGCGGAGTTCATGGCGATATTTCCCTTCGTATGGGTTTTCCACAGTGGGGGGTGGCCCCGCTCGGCACAGATGGCGGGCCTCGGCCACGGACGCACGGCATCCATTTCGGGAAATACTCGTGCGACTCCGGCGGCTGCCAAGGATCAAAGCACGGGGGTCCGCCGGGTATCCAATCGACTGAGACCCCCGTCACAGTGGTTCGGCGCCACGGTTATCCATTCGTGCAGATGCGCACACACATTCGGGGTCGCTTCTTCACATTCCCTGTGGCCCCGGTAACACCACCGGGATTGACGCCGCGAAATGGAGCGGGACATTCCGCAGAAACGGCGTGCCCGGCGGGATCCCTCGTGCGCGGCCCGTGCGTTCCGTGCCGCAGCTGCGCATTCGGTGTGCAGATTCACGGAAACCGGCCGGCCCGTTCCGCCCGGCCGGCCCACCGCCCGCCCGGCGGCCCCCCGCCCCGGTCGCGGAGTCCGGGCCGCCGCGCTACATTGGACAGATGACCAAGGCAGACGACCAAGGCGGCCAAGACGACCAGGGCGACCAGGGCGGCCAAGGCGACCACGAGGTGAGCCCCGCACGGCCGACCGCCGCCGCACGGGGCCGGGAGGTGCGGCGAAAGCTGCTGACCACGGCCGCCGTGCTGATCAGTGAGGTCGGCTGGAACGCGGTCACCACCCGGATGCTGGCCGAGCGGGCCGGAGTCCGGTCCGGGCTGGTGCACTACCACTTCGAGTCCCTGGCGGCCCTGCTCCGGCAGGCCGCGCTGGAGGCGATGCGCCCCGCCCTCGACGAGGCCGTGTCCGTGTTCGCCTCCGCGGCCACCCCGGCCGACGGCGCCGAGGCCCTGCTGGTGTCCCTGGACCGGTTCACCGGACGTGATCCGGAGTCCCTCCTCTTCACCGAGACCTATCTGGCGGCCACCCGCGACGAGGTCCTGCGCACGCGGCTGCGCGAGCTGACCAGCGGCTTCCGCGCCGGCCTCACCGCCGGCCCCGGACTGGCCGGGCACCGGGACCCCGAGGCCGCGGCCACCGCTCTGATGGCCGTCCTCGACGGCTACCTCCTCCACAAGGCCGTGGACCCCGGCCTCTCCGCCGCACGGATCACCCCCCTCGTCCGCGGCCTCATGGCCGACCCCCCGAAGCCACCGAAGCCACCGAAGCCACCGAAGGGAGAACGCCCGTGAAGGCGCTCATCTGCGGAGCCGGCATCGCCGGACTGGCGCTCGCCGCGCGCCTCCTCGACCAGGGCTGGGACGTCCACCTCGTGGACAAGGCCCCCGGCCCGCGCGCACAGGGCTACATGATCGACTTCTTCGGTCCGGGGTTCGAGGCCCTGACCGCGATGGGCCTCCAGCCCCGGCTCCGCCAACTCGGTCATCCGGCCACGGAGTTCTGCTACGTCGACGGGGAGGGCCGCCGGGTCGCCGGCGTGGACTACGACCGGTTCCGGAAGGCGACGGGCGGCGGGCTCGTCAGCATCATGCGTCCCGACCTGGAGCTGCTGCTGCGGGAGGCCGTCGCGGACCGGGCGGTGCTCCAGTACGGCACCACCGTCGACCAGGTGGCGGAGGACAGCGGGTCCGTGACGCTCTCGGACGGCACCCGGACCACCGCGGACCTCGTCGTGGGCGCCGACGGCATCCACTCCCGGATCCGCTCCCTGGTCTTCGGGCCCGAGCGCGACCACTTCCGCTATCTGGGGATGCACACCGGCGCCTTCGTCTTCGAGGACGAGGAGGTGTTCCGGCGGATGCGCGACCGGTTCGCGCTCACCGACACCCTGCACCGGCAGATGGGGTTCTACGGACTGTCCGACGGACGCGTCGCCGTCTTCACCGTGCACCGCACCCGCGACCCGGCCCTCCCCGCCGACCCGCGCGAGGCGCTCCGGCGGGAGTTCGGCGGCATGGGCCGGCTCGTCCGCCGGGCCCTGGACCGGTGCCCTCCGGGCGGAGAGGTGTACTACGACCACGTCGCCCAGATCGACGCGCCCCGGTGGCGGAGCGGCAGGGTGGTGCTGCTGGGGGACGCGGCCCACGCGGTGTCGCTGATCGCCGGACAGGGGGCCTCGCTGGGGGTCGCCGGGGCCTATGTGCTGGCCGAGCGGCTGCGCGCGACCGGGGCCGCGCCGTCCGCCGCGCCCGCCGGGGCCGCCGCGCCCGCCGGATCCGTCGCCGCGGCGCTTGCCGGGTACGAGGAGCGCTGGCGCCCCGTGGCGGGCGAGGTCCAGGCGCGGGCACGGCAGCGGGTCGGCGAGTGGTTCCTGCCCACCTCGCCCTCCCGGCTGCTGCTGCGGCGCTGGGGGTTCCGCGCGATGCGGGTGCCGGGCCTGGACCGCCTGCTGACCGGCGCGCTGTTCCCCACGTCCCGCTCCACGGTGGCGCAGCTGAGCGAATGACCTCCCCGGCCCGTGCGCCGCCGCCTCCGGGGGAGCGGCGGCGCAGGGGGCCGGGGTGGCGAAGGGGGCCGGGGCGGCGCCGGTCAGGCCGTGGTGCCGGTGACCGAGGTTCCGGTCCTGGTGACGTGGTAGGTGACCGCCGCTCCGCTCCAGTAGTGGAAGGTGAGGGTCACCCGGGCTCCCTCCTGCACCTCGGCGAAGAACTCGGACGTCAGGACGGTCTCGCCGGCGCTGTAGTCCGGCGCGAACGAGCGGTCGAACTCCTTGTAGGACGTCCAGTCGTGCGGTCCGGCGTTGCTGCCGTCGGCGTACCGGGCCTCCATGGTGGCGAGTTGGTCACCGCGGAAGTCGGTGGGAACGGCGAAGGAGTCCGTCGTCCCGGTGGCGTCCCGCAGGACGGGCGTGTCGTACGTGACGAGGCTGATCCGCCATGGGACCCCGGCCGAGAACCGCGCGGACAGCTCCGCGTTGGTGCCGTACTCCCGCGAGCCGCTCAACCGGGTGAGGGCCGGGGCGGTGAGCGTCAGCTGGTCGCCCTGGACGGTGTAGTCCGTGCCGCGCACCAGTTCGGTGCCGCCGTGGCGCAGCCCGGTGAACGCGGTGCCGTTGAGGTTCAGCGTGAGCGTCTTGGCGGTGACGGGCCCGGAGCGGGCGCTGAACACCTGGTCGGACGAGGCCGTGCCCGACCGGGTCGTCCAGCTCGACCTGATCTGCGCGAACAGCTCCGGGTCGTTCCACCGGAAACCGCTGCGCTGGAAGTGCTGGCCGTTGTCCCACAGCATGGTGGTGATCTGCCGGGTGCGGGCGTGGTGGCCGAGGTACTCGAAGAACTTCAGCTTCTCGCCCTGCTGGATGGTGCCGGTGTGCCGGTCGAAACCGAGCAGCCCGTACTCGCCGAGGATCACGGGGATGCCGCGGGCCACGAAGGTGTTGTGCACCCGGTCGAAGGCGTCGGTCAGGTCCTTCCGCGCGGTGGCGTCGAAGCGGGTGCCGCCCGCGACGTTGACGCTGAACGGCCAGTACCCGTAGTAGTGCACGGTCGCGGCGAGGTTGGGGTCGTCCAGGGCGTCGAAGGTGGTGGTCAGCTCGTCCAGCCGGGCCTGGTCGGCCGAGGTGTGCAGGGTCGGCAGGACGAGCAGCCTGGTCTCGTTGGCGCCACCGGAGCCGCGCACGGTGCGGTGGAAGGAGGTGTTGAGCTCGTCCAGCAGCTCCGCGTTTTCGGCGTCGCCCGAACTGCCGCTGAACTGGGGCTCGTTGATGCTTTCGAACACCAGCTTGGACGAGGAGTCCCGGAAGGTGCCGGACACCTGCGTCCAGATGGCGTTGTAGCGGGCGAGCACGCCGGCGCGGTCGGCCGGCATGTCCGCGATCCACTGCCAGGAGTCGTGGTGAATGTTGATCATGACGTGGAAGCCGTCGGCGAGCGCCCAGCCGGCCACCTCCTCGACGCGGTTCAGATAGTCCGCGTCCAGGGTGTACCCGGGGGCCGGGCCCTGGTGGCCGCTCCAGGTCACCGGGATGCGGATGCTCTTGAACCCCTGCGCCCGGACGTTGTCGAGCAGTTCCTCCGTGATGCGCGGGTTGCCCCAGGAGGTCTCGTCGCTGCCGGTGGCGTCGAGCGAGTTGCCGAGGTTCCACCCGGGCTGCATCGCGGCGACCTGCGCCATCGCGTCCCCGGAGGCCCGGACTTCCGGTGCGGTGGCGGGCTGTGCGGCGGCGGGCTGTGCCGTGGCGGGCCCTGCGGGGGTGGCCGCCGACGCGCTGCCGCCCGCGGCCAGCATGCTCAGCCCCGCGAGCAGTGCGACCGCCCATCTCGCCGGCCCGCGGGCCCGCCCGCGGACCGTTCCTGTGGTGCCGTGTAAGACGTTCATCATGCTCCTTGTCGGCGCGTACGCCGGAGTGGGGGAAAGGAACCGAACGTGTCCGGGGCCGGCCGGGGCGGGGCGGCCGACTCCGCTTCGCCGCGATGCTGGCAGCGACACCCCGGGGGCGCAAGAGCACCGGCCCGCGCCCCCGGCTGCCGGCGAAGGGCGGAGGGACGGCATCCGGGGGCGCCGCCCCCGCCCGGGGTGGACTTACCTACACCCCGGAACCGGGGTGCCCGGCGGTTGGTGGCGCCAGGGGTGCGCACAGGAGGGTTGTGGCATGACTTCACGACGCATCCGCACCGCGGGACTCGTCCCGGCCGCCGTTCTCCTCTCGCTCGGAGCGCTCGTCTCCGCGGCTCCCGCGCAGGGGGCGCCGGCCGCGCCGCAGACCGTCTCCGCGCAGCAGTCCGTCTCCGCGCGGGAGGGCACGTTCGCCCCGTCCTCCGCCTCCCGCTCCGGGGAGGAGCGGCGCGTTCTGCGCGCCCTCGAACGCGCCGCCCGCCCGCTGCGCTCCACCGAGCCGTACGGAAGCTCGCGGGACCTCCGTCCGCTGAGCCGCATGGTGGGCAACGCCCGGGTGGTGGGGCTGGGCGAGGCCACCCACGGCTCCCACGAGTTCTTCGCCATGAAGCACCGGGTCTTCCGCCACCTGGTGGAGGAGAAGGGGTTCCGCACCTTCTCCCTGGAGGCCCCCTGGAGCACCGGCATGCGGCTCAACGACTATGTCCTGCACGGCAAGGGCGACCCGCGGCAGATCATGGACGAGGAGTTCCAGGGCGTCTACAGGATCATGAGCAAGGCCGAGTACCTGGAGCTCTTCTCGTGGATGCGCGCCCACAACCGCAGCCATCCGCACGACCCGGTGCGGTTCATGGGCAACGACATGGGCCACGTCGGTCCGGAACTGTACGACCGCGTCACCGACTATGTGGCGGAGGCCCATCCGCGGCTGCTGCCGCGCGTCACCGAGCTGTACCAGGGCCTGCGGCCCACGACCTCGGCGGGCACCTGGATGACCGACTACCCGTCCCTTCCCCTCGCCGAGCGCCAGGAGCGCGCCGAGCGCACCGGAAAGGTCCTCGACCTGCTGGAGAAGCTGCCCGCCGGCTCCGGCGCCGACCGCCGGGACCGCCTGTGGGCCGTCCAGCACGCCCGTGCCGTCGACCAGATGACCCGGGGCTACGCCTTCGACGTCGAGGACGACGAGCAGATCACCGCCATGATGAAGTACCGCGACCGGGTCATGGCCGACAACGTGGCCTGGTGGCAGCGGCACACCGGCGACAAGATCCTGCTGTCCGCGCACAACACCCACGTCGCCTACGACAGCTTCGACCCGTTCTATCCCAAGACGCAGGGCGCCGTCCTCGGGGACCGGTTCGGCGAGGGCTATGTGAGCATCGGCTTCACCTTCGACCGCGGGTCCTTCCAGGGCTTCGGCTCCGAGGAGGGGCCGGCCTCGCCGGAGGAGACCTTCACCGTGGGCGCCGCTCGGCCCGGTGGCAACGAGCATCTCCTGGACCGTGTCCGCCACCGCGACTACATCGTGGACCTGCGCACCGCCCCCGCTCCCGCCCGCGCCTGGCTGGCGGAGGCGCGCCCGACCCGCAACATCGGCGCCGCCTGGCCGGTGCCCGAGCAGGACATCGCGCTGGGCGAGGCCCACGACGTCCTCATCCATCTGCACCGGGTCACGGCCGCGAAGCCGCTGCCCGCCTCCTGACGACGCCCGGCCGTGCCCTGGTCCGCTCGGTCATGCCGCCCCAGGGCACGGCGGTGCCGGTGCGGGCGGGCACGGTGGCGGGCGGTGTGCGGCCGAGCCGGTGCGGAGGGGGCCGGGTGGTCCCGGCCCCCTCGGGGGCGGCTGTGGCGGAGAGCACAGCGCAGACCGGAATCCCGGCCCGGGGTCGAGAGTTCACCGAGGTATATACCCCCAGGGGTATATACCTCGGATTCCCGATTCCCGTTCTCCGAAAGGAGAAAGCAATGCTGCAAGCAGTGACACCGACCCTCAGGAAGATCCTTCTGCCGGTTCTCCTTCTCACCAGCCTGCTGGCCGTGACGGCCGGCATCACCGCGCCGCGGGCCGCCGCGGCGACGACGGTTTCCGACGCCGTCGTCTACGTCGGGCAGGAGGGCGCCTCGGTCTACGAGCAGTCGCTCGACGGTGTCCTCTACACCGAGGACTCCATTGGTGTCATGGCCGACAGGATCCTGGCGACCGAGAGCGAGATCGGGGACATGGCCGACCGCATCGCCTACGTCACCGAGGTCTCGCAGTACACCGGTCTCACCATCGTCTACTACGCCTACGACGTCACGCTGACCGGCATCGAGGAGGCCGGTTACCTCTACGAGCTCTCTCTCGTACCGGTGGCCGCCCTGCCCACCGGCTGGTGACGGTCCGCAGGCTCTGACGGTGTGTCCCGGCCGCTCCCGGGCACCGGGCCCGGACCCGGCATCGGAAAGTCCCCGCCGGATGACCGGCGGGGACCCTCGTGTCCGGGCGGCCGGGGCCGCCGGCGGCGCCGTCAGCGGCGGCGGGTGATCTTCCAGGTACCGTCCGCGAGCGGCTTGTCGGGGTGCTGGACGCTGAAGAAGAGCGTCTTCGGGTCCTTGCCGAAGTAGATGCCGCTGACCTCCGCGCCCGGGTCCTTCAGGGAGGCGAAGAGCTCAGTGGTGTCGGCGGCGCCGTCCCGGTCACGGTCCCGGCCGGCGACCCAGATGTCGCTGGCGTAGTTGTCCTCGACGATCCACAGCCGGCCGTCGGGGCCCTCGGCCAGGTTGTCCGGGCTCTTGAAGCCGGTGACGCCGGCGGCCCGGTCCTCGACGGGCGCGTTCACGCCGGCCTGGACGAACGCGGAGAGAACGTTCTTGCGCAGGTTGACCGCGACGACACGGTTCTCGCTGGTGTTGGCGACGTAGAGGGTGTCGCCGATGACCTCGACGTCCTCGGGACGGCCGAACTCGGTGGCGTTCACCGCGTCGGAGGCCGCGTCGGCGTCGGAGACCACCTGCTCCTCGTCGAGCGGGACCCAGGTGAAGGCGCCGGTCTTCTCGCCGTAGGTCTCCGGGTTCCACTTCTGCGCGGCGTCGGAGAGACCGTTGATCTTGAGCGCGTGGAGCCGGCCCTCGGAGAGGTCGCCGCGGCGGGTCGGCACGAACTTGTAGACCGAGCCGCCGTTGAGCTCGTCGATGACGAAGACGGTGCCGTCGGGGAGCACGTCGATGCCCTCGTGGCGCAGGATGCCGAGCTCGCGGCGCTCCTCGACCCGGGTCACCTTCGTGAGGTCCTTCCGGTCGAGGAACACCTCGAAGACCCGGCCACCGCTGGTCTCCTCGGTGACCAGCAGGCTGCCCCAGGGGGTCCAGCGCACGCCGTCGAGGCGGCGCCAGTCCGCGCGCTGGGCGATGACCTTCGCCTCGCCGGTCCTCAGGTCGACGACGGAGACGGCTCCATTGGAGGAGACCTCGTGGGTGCGGTAGAGGTAGCGGCCCGCCTGACGGCCGGTTTCGTTGACCGTGTTCATGTCGGTGAGGTCGTCGGTGCCTCCCCCGTAGATGTCGAGGACGGTCTCGTCGGCGACGAGCTTCTGGCGGAAGCCCCGGGGGGCGACCAGCGGCTCGGACCAGTCGGCCGACATCCGGTCGTAGGCGGAGCCCTCGATCGGCTGGAACGCCATCGGCCCGCCGTGGGAGCGGCCGTGGCCGTGGGCGGAGGCGGGAGCGGCGGAGAGCAGACCGAGGGGCAGGCCCATGCCGACGGCGAGGGCTGCGGTGATGAGGCGGGTACGGCGGGTGCGGCGCATGGTGTGCGTCCTTCTGTGGGTGACCCTGATGTGCGGGGTGGCTGCGCCGGACGCTAAGAGCGCTTCGTTAACGCCCGACCCCCTGCCGGTTACCCGCCGGGGTATTGGCCGGTGAACGTTGCCCTGTCCGAAAACGATCGGGCAGGACCGCACGCCCCTCAGCTGCCGCGCAGCAGCCCTCGGCCGCCGGCCAGGCTGCACGGACACGCCTTCCGACCGTGTTCGGTTCCGCCGCCGGTCAGTCCACCGGGGCGAGGGCCACCCAGACCGGGCCGCGGGCGAAGGGGAGGCGGCGGCCCTCGGTGTCGGTGAAGGTGGTGCCGGCGTTCGCCGAGGGGCGGCTCCACTCGGCCTCGTACTCCCGGCCGTCGCGCAGGACCAGGGCGCGGCCGGAGCCCACGGTCTCCGTGTAGGGGGTGATGCTGCCCGAGCGGTCGCCGTAGTCGGAGGGGCGGACCGTCACGTACTGGACGACGACGGTGGCCGCGCCCAGCCGGTCGCTGCCGTTCGTGCGGGCCGGTGACCCGTCCATGGAGACCAGCCAGCGCTTCTCCGAGGCGGACCAGTCGAAGGTGAAGCTCGCGGCCGGGAAGCGGACGGTGTGCTCCCCGGTCTCCCGGCCGCCGCTCGGTGCCGGGCCGAAGCGGAAGCCGATGTCGCTCGGCGCCGAGGCCCCGGAGGCGGCGCGCACGGCGCGGTCGGGGCGGAGGTAGAGGTTGTGGGGCGCGGAGCGGCTCGGGTCGCGGACGTACCCGTCGGTGAGTTCGCCCGGCGGGAGGGGGATCAGCGGGGCGGCCTCCACCAGGGGGCGCAGCTTGCTCTGCACACCGGAGTACGCGAGTGCGGGGGTGCCGAACTGGCGCAGCAGTTCGAGGTCCGACTCGCGGGCGCTGCGCACCGGGCCGAGCGATTCGGGCAGCTCGGAGGCGAGGATCGCCAGTATCCGGGTGAGCCCGGCCTCGACTTGCTCGATGTAGACGATGTCGGCCTTGTCCAGGCCCGTGTGGGGCCTGGCCGCCCGCACGTTGTCGATCTTGACGGCGAGGACCTTCTCACCCGCGCCCCGTTCGCCGGTGAAGGGCGAACGTCCGTCGCCGTCCCCGTCACCGTCCTCCGTCTGGCAGGCCGCCGCCAGCAGCGACAGCGCCGCTGTCAGCAGTACGGTCCGTCGCGTTGCCGTCCTGGCCATGGCTGCCCGCCTCCTCGTCCGTGTACTCGAAGTGTGCCTCCCCGGCCGGCGAACGGCATCGGCCCATCGGGGCAAAGAAGGGCCCGACCGCCCTGGGGCGGGGGCGCCCAGGGGCGGCCGTGCGTGCGGTCCTCGGCCGGGGCGGGTGCGAAGCAGGACCCGGCTCGGGCGGTCCGGTCGGACCGTACGAGAATCCACTCCTCCGGTCCGTACATACTTCGGCCGGTCTCATGAGTCATGAGTCGTGGAGAGAGTGGAACAGCGCCCGCCCGGCTGTCCGCTGCTGACAGATTCCCGCCGTTTCAGGCCGATTCGGAGCGTGTGAAGTGAGAACCCTCGACAAGGGCCCGCGTGCGCGCGGAGCCGGTGCGCCCCCGCTCGCGCGCGGACGCCGGGCCGCCGCCGTCGTCGTGACCGCCGGTGCCGTCCTGGCCGTACCGGCCGTGGCCACGCCCGCGCAAGCCGCCCCGTCCGGGCCGCCCGCGCCCTCCGTCAGCGCCAAGGGCGCGTTCCTGCTGAACCAGGCGGACGGCTCCAGGGTCTACGGCAAGTACGCCGACACCAAGCGGCAGATGGCCAGCACCACGAAGATCATGACGGTCCGCGTGGTGCTCAGCCAGACCGGTCTCGACCTGGACCGGAAGGTCACCGTCCAGCAGGCGTACCGCGACTACGTCGCCCGTGAGGGCGCCAGCACGGCCGACCTCAGGACGGGCGACAAGGTCACCGTCCGGCAGCTGCTCTACGCGACGATGCTGCCCTCCGGCTGCGACGCCGCGTACGCCCTCGCGGACACCTTCGGCAGCGGCACCACGCGCTCCGCGCGGGTGAAGTCGTTCATCGGGAAGATGAACAAGAAGGCCGACACCCTCGGCATGCGCAACACCGAGTTCGACTCGTTCGACGGCATCTCGACGACCGGCAACAACTACACCACCCCGCGCGACCTGGCGAAGCTGGCCCGCAGCGCCATGAAGTACTCGACGTTCCGCACCGTCGTGAAGACGCGGAAGACCGTGCGCTACGCCAAAACGAGCACCGGCGGCACCCGCACCTACACGTGGTACAACACCAACCGGCTGCTCGGCTCCTACTCCGGCGCCGTCGGCATCAAGACCGGCACCGGGACCGCCGCGGGACCGTGCCTCGTCTTCGCCGCGACCCGCGGCGGCAAGACCCTGGTCGGTGTCATCCTGAACGGCAGCAGCCGCTACACCGATGCCGCGAAGCTGCTGGACTACGGCTTCGGCAGCGACACCGCCTCCAGGATGACCCTGCGCCGGCTGCCCTCGGGCGCGGAGCAGGACTGACCGGCCGGCCGTACTGACCGGGGAGCGGAGCGGGGAGCGGGGACCCGGGAACGTGGACGGGGGACCGCCGGACCCCGAGGGGTCCGCGGTGCCGGTCCGGCCGCCGCCGTCCGCACGGCTCGCCGAGCGCCGTGCGGACGGCGGCGTCGTGCCGGGGCCCGTACGGCCGGCCGCGTGACGTCGCGGTCAGCGGGCGGCGGTTGGCAGATTGCCGGTCGGCCGGACGGCGGGCTGCGGCTCGACGGTCTCAGCGCGTGCTGTCGCCGGGTGGCCCGTCCGTGCCGCCCGGGCCGCCCGGGCGGGCCGGGACGGGTTCGGCCTCCGCCGCTTCCGGCTGGGCCGGTTCTCCCACGGCGGCCTGCGGCACGGCTTCTTCCGCCGGTACGGCTCGCAGCGGGACGGAATGCGCCGCCGGCCCGGGCTCGGCGGGGTGCTCCGCCGGGCGGACCGGCACGGGCTCGACCGGGCCGGTGCGGCGCAGCCGGCTCCGGAGGCGGGAGCCGGGCGTTCCGCCGCCGGTCACGCCGGTCGCACTGGTCGCACCGGTCGCACCGGTCACGCCGGTCAGGCCGAGTTCCGCCGCGATGCTCTCCCAGAGGGCTTCCGGCGGCGCCGTCACCCTGTCGTCCGGGGAGACGTTCCGGGCGGCCCCGATGATCCGGCGCAGCACGGCCAGGGTGTCCCGGCACCGCGGGCAGGCCGCGAGATGGTGCTCGGCGGCCCGCGTCTCCGTCCCGCCGCCGGCGGAGCCGGGGTCCGCCTCGGCTCCCTCCCCGGCGGACGGCCGGTTGCCGAGGGCCAGTTCGGCCAGCAGGGCCGGGTCAGCGTGCTCCGTCACCGTCCGTCTCCATTCGCATTCTCAGCCGGCCCAGACTCCGGCGGACATGGGCCTTCACGGTGCCCAGCGGCAGATCCAGCCGTTCCGCGATCTGCGCCTGCGTGAAGTCGTGGTAGAAGGCCAGCCGCAGGATCTGCTGCTGCGGCTGCGGCAGGGCGCAGAGCTCGTCCATCACCAGCACGCTGTCGACGACCCCGTCCACCGGGTCGCCCCCCGGCCGGTCGACGACCGCGCCCGCGGCCCGCCGGGCCTTGTCCTGGCGGCTGCTGCGGGCCCGCAGGGCGTCGGCGATCCTGCGGCGGGCGATGGCGAGCAGCCAGCCCGGCAGGGAACCCCGGTCGGGCGAGTAGCCGGCACGGCCCCGCCAGGCGCTGACGAACACCTCCTGGGTGACGTCCTCCGCCTCGCTCGCGTCGCCGAGCGCGCGGCCGGCGAACGTGTGCACCAGTCCCGCCCAGCGGCGGTACGCCTCCGCGAGGCAGCCCTCGTCACCGCGGGCGAAGCCTTCGGCCAGTTCGGCGTCCGTGCGGGTTCCGGTCACCCACGCGACGATAGGGAGCCGGTCGTCCCGATCCTCCGCACCACGGCTAGCCGCTCACCCGGGTGGCGGTCACGATCAGGTTGTTCCGGTAGCCGCCCTGCTCGCGGTCGTACGGCAGCGTGCAGGTGATCAGCGTCAGCACCGGGGGGCCGTTGCGGCGGAACAGCTCGCCCGGCAGCCGGTCGCGGTCCCGGACCTCCCGCGACGCCACCCTGTAGCGAACCGCCGGCGCGCCCTTGCGGCGGACGACGACAGCGTCCCCCGCGCGGACGTCGTGGAGCGCGGCCAGCGCGCCCAGCCTGCCCGTGCGCGAGTCGACATGGCCGACCAGGACGGCGGAGCCGGCGGGGGCACCGGGGGCCGGGCCGTACCGGTACCAGCCGGTGCCGGCGGCGTCACCGGGCACCGCGACCGTGCCGTCCCGGGCCAGGCCGACCGGTTGGACCTCCGCGTCGACCCGCAGCCGGGGTATGCGGAGCCGGACCGGCGGCGTGACCGCGGAGGCCCGCCGGTCCGGCTCCGCGCGGGCGATGCCGTCCGGTGCGTCCCGCGTACGGCCGGGGGGTGCGCCCCCGTCGTCCTCCCGGCCGCCGTCCCCGCCGCCCGTCTCCGCGGCGGACCGCCGGTCGCCGAAACCGGGCGGCGGCGCGCCCTCCCCGGTTCCCGGCTCCGGCACGGCCAGCAGAGTCGCCACCACCACGATCGCGGCCATCGCCGCGACGGCGCCGGCCGACAGCCAGGGGCGGAATCCGCGGGAGGCCAGGGCCTGCCGCACCGCCGTCCACACTCGCGTTCCCGCTCCGGTCCTCACGTTCATCCCAGCTCTCGCCCCTGCTCTCGTCCGGTCCCTCGTCCGGTCCCTCGTCCGGGTTCTCGCCCGGGTTCTCATCCGGTGGTCTCTCCTCGCGCGGGGTTCCGCTCCGTTTCCTGGCCCTGGAGGCACAGCACGGCCCGTATCTCCGCGGCCCGGCCCCGGCCGCGCGGGCGGCCGCCCGGCGCGCGGGCGCACGCCGGGCGGCCTTGCCGCACCTGCCCGTCCGGTCCGTCCGGCCGCTCCGGTCACCGGTCACCGGCCATCCGGGCCGCGGGTCGCCCACCACCCGCCGGCCGGAGCCGGCGGCGGGCACCGCGGCGCCGAGGGGTGCCGGGGAGACCGGGGAGGGCCGGGGCACCGGCCCCGACCGGTGCTCAGCTCCGGGAGCGGCTGCCGCGCCGGGCCGTACGGGTGAGCAGCACACCCGCCGCGGCGAGCGCGCCCGCACCCGACCAGGCCGCCCAGGCGGAGGCGCCGTCCGAGCTGTCCACGCCGGCCCGCATCAGCGAGTCGCTCTGGCCGCCCTTGACTCCGCCCGGAGCGCTGTGGAGGCCGCTGAAGGTCTGGGTCTTGAGCGCGAGGTTCTTCTCCTCCGCGCTGCCCCAGGCGTAGACGACGTTGCTCGTGCCCTCCTTCAGGGCGAGCTGTGCCGGGCCGATGACGACATCGTCCGTCCCGGCCAGGGTGACGTCGGCGTTCACCGTGCCCGCGGGCACCGTGGTGGTGGCCTCCTTGGGGTTCTCCAGCCCCTTGACGATCGGTGTTCCGTCGGCCCGTACGTCCACGGCCGGTGCGGCCGCGACATGGCGCACGGTGAGCCGGGCCTTGCCGGCCGGCACCTTCGACACGTCGTTGACGTAGGCGTTGAGGGTGGGCTTGCCGTCCGCGGTCAGGTGGGCGGCGACCGTGGCGTTCGCCCCGGCCGGGACCTCCACCGTCTTCTGGATGGCGGGCTCGCCCTCGGGGTCGGCGCCGGCCTTGAAGACCTCGATGTCGTAGCTGCCCGGGTCGAGCGCCTGCGGCGGTGTCAGGGTGCCGGGCTTGAAGTCCGACAGAAGTTCTTTGCCGTTGGCGTACACATCGACGGTGAGGCCCGGAACGCCATGGAAGACGGATACCTGTGCCTTGCCCTCACCGGTCTGCGCCGGCCCGGCCTGGGCGGGGGCGGCGGAGAGTCCGAGGGCGCATATGCCCACCGTGGCCGCGATGGCGGCGGCGCTGCGGCAATTCCTCATCGAAATACCCCTTCACGACGACGCTCCGTCCGATTGCGGAGCATTCATCACATATTTCGGGTTGAGGACCGTGTTCGGATGCAGGGAGAGCAGATCTTCTTGCGGTGGCGCTTCTCCCGGGTCCGTCCGTCCCCCGTCCCCCGTCCCCCGTGCCCCGTTCTCCGCCATCGGCGCCGTCCGTCTTCCGCTGCCGCCCCGCACCTCACTCGTTCGCCCTGCCCGGCGCGACGGGCGCGGCCGGCTCGGTGAGGCTCGGGCTGTCACCGCCCTCGCAGGGTCCGTGCGCGGGCCCGTACCGGCTCGTGCACGAGCCCGCGCGTGGCACGGACCGCACCACACCACACCGCACCGCCCCGGCCCCGCCAGAGAGTGAGTTCCGCCGTGCCCCTGCTCCCGCCTGCTTCCGGCACCCGCCGCACCGCCCGCTCGCGGCTCCGCCGCGCCTCCGGCGCCGTCGCCCTGATCGCCGCCGCTCTCCTCGGCAGCGTGGTCCCGTCGCACGCCGGAACCCCCGGCGGCGGGGACGGCGGCGCGGGCGGGACCGATTCCCGGCCGGGGCACCGGGACCGGCCCACGGTGGTGCTGGTGCACGGGGCCTTCTCCGACGGCTCCGCGTGGCGCGGCGTGATCAAGCGGCTGCGGCACCGGGGGTACCCGGTGATCGCCCCGGCCAACCCGCTGCGGGACCTCGCCGGGGACTCCGCGTACATCGCGTCCGTCCTCCGGAACATCGAGGGGCCCGTGGTGCTCGTCGGCCACTCCTACGCGGGCGCGGTGATCAGCAACGCCGCGGCGGGCGACCCGGACGTCAAGGCGCTGGTCTACATCGCGGCCTTCGCGCTCGACGTGGGCGAGAGCACCGAGACGATCAGCGAGGCGTTCCCCGGCGGCGAGGTCTCGGAAGCGGTCGTGCCGGTGCCCTACACGCGGCCGGACGGCGGTACGGGCACCGAGTTCTACGTCCGGCGGGACCGGTACCGCGAGGTCCTGATGGCGGACGTCCCCCGGCGCGAGGCGGCGCTGATGGCGGTCCACCAGCGGCCGATCGGGCTGGCCGCGGTGACCGGCGTGTCCCAGGCGGCGGCCTGGCGGACCATCCCCTCGTGGTTCCTGGTCGCTCGCGAGGACCGGGCCCTGTCGCCCGCCGCCGAGCGCTTCATGGCCCGCCGCGCCGGCGCCCGCACCGCGGAGATCGACGCCCCGCACTTCGCCCAGGTCTCCCACCCGGGCCCGGTGGCCCGGCTGATCACCGACGCGGCGGAGCACACGGCGCACACCGCACGCCTGCCCGAACGGGGCGACGGCGGCGACAGGGGCGACGGTGGCGACGGGGGTGTCTCCGGTGGCGGGGGCGACCGGGGCGGGGTGGCGCGGACGCCGGTCGCGTAGCGGCCGGGCCGTCGGTGCCGGGGTGCCGGCGGCCGGCGGAAGCACCGGAAGCGCCGGTGTCAGAGCCCGGCCCGGTCCAGGGCGCTCTGCAGGGACTGCCGGTATCCGTCGCTGGTGTACGTGGCGCCGGACACCGTGTCGATGTCCGCGCTCTGCGCCGCCAGGGTGTCCTGGTTGAGCCGGGGAATGGCGGTGGAGGAGATCTGCTCGCTCCGCGGGTCGCCGGCGGGCGACTGCAGCGCGGCCGCCGCCGTGATCCTGCTGCCGGTCAGGGTGATCCGCACCTGTACGGGGCCGTGCTCCGTCCGGACGGTGTCGCCGGTGACGCTGCGGGTGGCGGGGGGCGCCGTGGTGGTCTCCGGGGCGGCCGGGGCCCTGCTGGTCCGGGCCGGGGCCGGCGCGGTGGTGCGGGGCGCCGGCGGGCTCGGGGAGGGCTCGGCCGACGCGCGCTTGGTGCTCTTCGACGGCTTCGCCGAGGCGGACGAGGGGGACGGCGAGGAGGGCTGCGCCGGTGAGACGGCCGCCGTGGACGGGGTGCCGGGGCCGCCGGCCCGGGCGAGAGCCGGGTCCCGGTCCGGTTTGAGCGCGAGCAGCGCCACGATGACGGAGACGGTGCCGGCCGCGGCCAGCACCGTTCTGCGGTACGGATGTCTGTTCCTCACGGGCTTGTGACACCTCCGAGGGCTCACCGGGCCGGGCCCGGCCTTGCGGGCCGGGACGCGGGGCCGAAACGCGGGGCCGGGGCTCGGGGCTCCGGGTTCCGGGTTCGGCCTCGGGTCTCCGGCCCCGGGCTCAGAATGCGAAGGACTCGTGGTGGATGCGCCGGTCGGGGACCCCGGCCTCGCGGAGCGCCGCGTAGGACTCCTCGGCCAGCCCCGGCGGTCCGCAGAGGTAGACGTCGTGCCGGTCGATGTCGGGGAGCAGCTTCCGCAGGGTCCGGGCGCTGATCGCGGGGCGCCTGCCGTCGGGGCCGTTGACGGCGTAGAGCAGGTGGGCCCCGCGCCGGTCGGCGATCTCCTCCAGCTCGGCGCGGAGCGCCAGTTCCTCCGCCGTGCGGGCCCGGTAGAGCAGCGTCAGGTCACCGGGCGCGCCGGGCAGCGTCTCGAACAGCGCCCGGAGCGGTGTGATCCCCGCCCCGCCGGCCAGCAGCAGGACCTTGCCACCGCCGCCGCTCCGCCGGGCCGCGGTCAGGGCCCCGTACGGGCCCTCGGCCCAGAGCCGGGTACCGGGAGGGAGCGCGGCCAGCGCGGCGCTGTGCCCCCCGACCGCCTTGACGGTGATCCGCAGCAGGTCGGGGCGGGGCGGGGCCGACAGGGAGTACGGATTCGCGGTCCACCACAGGCCCCGGGTCAGGAACCGCCAGCGGAAGAACTGCCCGGCCTCGGCGCCCAGCCGGTGCAGCCGCCGGCCCCGGATGAGCACCGAGACCACGCCGGGGGCCTCCGGGACGACCGAGTCGACCCGCATCCGGTGCCGCAGGTTGAGCCGCAGGGGGACGAGGACCCGGTACCAGAGCAGCAGCGCGCCGGCCGCTCCGTACAGGGCGTACCAGGCCGTGCGGGCGGCGGGGTCGCCGGCGAACTCGGCGCCCGTGGAGAGCTGGTGCCAGAAGGCGAGAAGGACGGCCGCGTAGGTGAGCAGGTGCAGGTAGTACCAGAGCTCGTAGCGCATGCGGCGCCGCAGGGGGCCGGCGGACAGCAGACCGGTCAGGAACAGCAGGAGCGTGCCGGCGGCCGCCTCGGCCATGTCGGGGTACCGGGTCACGACGGAGACGGTCTGCGCCACGAGGCCGGTGCCGGCCTGGAGCGCGTAGCCGTACAGGGTCAGACCGACGTGGGCCGCGGTCAGGAGCACGGCGTAGCGGCCGCTCGTCGCGTGCCAGCGCGTCACCCGGTCGGAGCCGACCCTGCGCTCCAGGGCGGGGACGCGCGCCATCTGGACGATCACCAGGGCGACGGCGTAGCCGGCCAGCAGTCCGGTCATGCGGCCCGCGTTCACGGCCCATCCGGAGGCCCCGGAGACGGCGGGGGTGTTGCGCCACCACAGCCACAGGACGGCGGCCGCGCCGGACCAGGCGAGGAGAAGCAGCGGTATGGCGGGGGAGCGCCGGGGACGGACGCGGCGCATGGCCTGCCGTCTCCCCGCGCGGCTGTACTGGATCGTCGTCACGGACTTTCTTTCCCGATGCTGCGCGTGGGGGGCGCCCGGGCACCCTACCCACCGGCGTGCACCCCGGAGCAAGAGGCGGACGGGCCCCGGCCGGCGTACGGCGGTGGCCCTCAGCGGTCGCGCAGCCGGGCCACGGCCTCGCGGAGCGCGGGCAGCCGCTGGTACAGCGCCTCGCCGGGGCAGTCGGTCTCGTAGCCGTCGCGGTGCCCGGAGATGACGTCGAGTTCGGCCTGGTCGCCCTTGTCGTAGCGGCTCTCGTCGTTGCTCGAGGTCAGCCGCACCATGCCGCGGGGGTCGGCCCCGGGCCGCAGTTTCCACGCGGCGACCTTCGCCATGCCCGCGATCAGCTCCCCCGGTACCGGCGTCCCCTCCGTGAAGGTGCCCAGCGCTGCTATGCCCACGGTGTGGGCGTTGAAGCCCTTGGCGTGCGCTCCGCGGACGGGGCGGCTGGCGCTGCCGGCCCGGCCCTCGTAGATGGTGCCGCACCGGTCCACGACGAAGTTGTAGCCGATGTCGTCCCAGCCCTCGTGGGTGACGTGCTCGGTCTGGAGCGAGCGCAGCAGTTCCGGGACGTCGGCGCAGTCGTAGCCGTTGGGGTGCCCGGTGTGGTGGACGAAGACGGCGCTGACGGCGCCGCTGTACGGTGCGCGCTCGCGGACCAGGTCCTCGTCCGCGTCCCATTTCTGCCTGCTGACGATCGCGGGACGGGGTGCCGCCGGGCGTATCGCGGCGGGTTCGTGTCGGCCGGGAGGGTCGGACCGTACGGCCGCGTCCCGCACCGCCAGCAGAGCCAGCGGGAGGACGACGGCCCCGGCGCCCAGGGCCAGTCGGCGTGACCACATGGGACCAGCCTGCGGGCACCGGCCCCCGGGGCCCCGGGTTAACTGCGCCGTTCGGGTGAAGCCACCTGCTCTGAGCTGCGGGTTTTTCCCGAGCACGCCAGGCGGGCGCCGGACAGCGGCGGCGCGGACGGGGCGGGGGAACGCCCGGGAAGAGGGCGGGGACGGGCCGGGGCCCGGTCGTCGCCGACCGGGCCCCGGGTGTCACATGCTGTGCCGTCGTGCTGCTGGCGCGCCGAACGGCCCGCTCAGCCGGCGAAGTTGACGCCGAGGACCGGGGAGCCGGAAGCGGAGACCCCCACGGTGGAGGTGTAGATCGAGACGCCGCTGCCGCCGATCACGGATCCGTTGGACTTCAGCGCGTACACCGCGCCGTTGCCGCCGTTCTCACCCATGGCGCCGACCGTCAGGTCCGCCTTGCCGTCGCCGTTGAGGTCGGCGAGGTGCACGTCGGAGCCGAAGTTGTCGCCCTCCTCGTTGGAGTTGGGGACGCCCGCCGTGTTCTGGTGGAACATCTGCGCGCCGGCGCCGGTGATCCCGGAGCCGTCGGCGGCGCCGTAGAGCACGGTGGCGGCGCCGGTGGCGGCGAGGCCGCCCAGCGACTCACCGGGCGAGCCGACGACCAGGTCGAGGTGGCCGTCGCCGTTGACGTCGCCCAGGTCGAGTTCGGCGCCGAAGCCGTCGTAGTTCTCCGAGCCACCGGGGACGCCGGGGCTGTCCTGGGTGATCGCGGTGCGGCCGCTGTCCGGGCCGTTGGCCGAGCCGTAGACGATGTTGACCTTGCCGCCCTTCGACGCACCGGGCACGCCGGAGTCGGCGTCCCAGAACATGCCGATGACGATGTCGCCGTAGCCGTCGCTGTTGGTGTCGCCGATGTCGGTGATGACGCCCGCGGCCAGCTTCGAGCCGCCGGTGACGGTGAGGCCCGAGGCGGTGCCCGGCAGGTAGTAGTTGGCGTTCCAGTGGGTCTCGCCGTCGGACGACTCGTTCTCGAAGCCGTCGGCCACGAGGTCGGCGATGTCGTCGCCGTTGACGTCACCGGAGTGCAGGTTCAGCGGTCCGGTGTCGGAGCCGCTGAGCATGGCGGGACGGACGGAGTAGACGCCGCCGGTGGTGCCGGAGGTCTTGCCGAAGCCGCCGCGGTAGACGCGGATGGTGGCGGAGCTGGAGCCGATCGCCAGGTCGGCCTTGTCGTCGCCGTTGAAGTCGGCGCCCTCCAGGGTGTAGCCGAACCGGTCGTGCGAGGTGGACGCCGGGTCCTTGACGGTGGTGCCGCCGGACAGGCCGCTCGCGGAGCCCCAGACGATCTGGACGGTGCCGCCGTTGACGTCGTCGCCGACCTTCTCGTAGGGAGCGCTGACGGCGAGGTCGGTGTAGCCGTCGTTGTTGAAGTCGGCGGCCGTGGTGTCGGCGCCCCAGCGGTCGCCCTGCTCCGAGACTCCGGGGACGCCCGCGCTGTCCTGGCTGAGCACGGTGCGCTTGGCACCGGAGATGCCGTTGGCGGTGCCGTACAGGACGACGACCTGACCGGCGTGGGCCCGGCCGTTCACATAGGCGCCCGGGGCGGAGACCGCGACATCCAGGTAACCGTCGCCGTTGAAGTCGGCCGTCGGGCGGGCGCCCTCGGCGGCGGCCGTGCCCGCCGTGGCCGCGAGCAGGCCACCGGTCAGCGCCGCGGCGGCAGCGGTGGCCAGGACCGTACGGAAGTGCTTGTGCATGCGGGGTTCTCCTGTGCATGCGGGATGCGCGACGCATCCGCAGTCGAGTGGGTGCCGGACCGCGCGTCCCTGCCCGGACGTTCCCCGGGCGGGCGGCAGTTGACGCAGAGAAGACCCCGGGTGAACTCGAAGGGTTGTACGAGAAAACGAGACGCCCCGTAAGTCCTTTTCCGCCGCTGCGGCACCACGCGGCGCGACCCGCGCGAGGGCGCGGCCGGGGCCTGGGGGGCGTCCCGGCCGGGCCGTTTTCGGGGGTGTGCGAGCCCGGACATCAGAAGCACAGGCAGGTGGCGCTGGAAATATGGATCTTGGTCGCAACGCCCGCTGTGGCGGCAGATCGCAGCGGAGATCATCCGGCGGATCGAGGGCGGGACCTATCCGCCGGGAAGCCGTGTGCCGTCCACGCTGGAGGTCGCCGAAGAGTTCGGAGTCGTCAACGCCACGGCGGCCAAGGCGATGCGGCACGTCCGCGAGGAGGGCTACACACGCGGGGAGGTCGGGCTGGGGACGTTCGTGGTGGACGAGCTCCCACACTGAACCCGTACACCCCGGTGGATCCCGGCAGTGGCCAGGGCTGCCGCCTGCCGGACCGAATCGGCGGAGGCGGCCAGCAGCGGCAGCCGGACGGCCGGGCTGGGGATACGGCCCTGGGCGTGCAGCACCCCCTTGATCACGGTCGGGTTCGGCTCGGCGAAGAGAGCGGCGGACAGCCGGGCCAACTCGGCTCCCAGCCTGCGGGCCGGTCCGGCGGCGTCGCGCTGCCACAGCGAGACCAGCTCGGCGTAGTCAGCGGTGCGGACGTTGGCCGACGCCAGAATGCCGCCGTGGGCGCCCGCCGCGAGCAGGGGCGAGATGACGACGTCGTCGCCGCCGAGCACCGCGAAGCCCGGGGCCGGGGAGCCGAGCAGTTCCATCGCGGCCGCGTCGATCGCGCCGGTCGCGTACTTGACCCCGACGACCTCCGGCAGGTGCCCGAGCGCGTTCAGCGTGCCGGTGCCGAGGGACTGACCGGTGCGGTACGGGATGTCGTAGACGACCAGCGGCAGGCCCCCGTGCTCGGCGAGTGCCGTGAAGTGCGCCAGCGCTCCCGCCTCGCCGGGCCGGGTGTAGGGCGGCGTCGGAACCAGCGCCGCGTCGGCGTCACCGCTCCCTGCGAGCTCCCGCAGTGTCGTGATGGCGGCGGCGGTGTCGTTCGTGCCGACGCCGACGATCAGCGGAGCTCCGTGTGCCCGGCAGGCGGCCGAGCAGATACGGACCACGGCCCGCTTCTCCTCGGTGGTCAGCGTGGCCGCCTCCGCGGTGGTCCCCAGGGCGACGAGTCCCCGGGCGCCGCCGGCCGACAGCGCCTCGTCGGCGAGACGGGCGAGCGCGTCCGGGGCGAGGCGCAGGTCATCGGTGAACGGAGTCACCAAGGGGACGAACAGGCCGGTGAGATGCGCTTCGGGCTTCATACGTCCAGCCTGACCCGGCAAACCCAGTAGATCCAGTTCATGTTTCTTCGCTCTTGCATAAGCTGGTCTTATGCTCGATGTCCGGCGTCTGCACCTGCTGCGCGAACTGGACCGGCGCGGCACCATCGCGGCCGTCGCCGAAGCGCTGACCTTCACCGCCTCGGCCGTCTCCCAGCAGCTGAGCGTGCTGGAGCGCGAGGCGGGCGTGCCCCTGCTGGAACGCAGTGGCAGACGGGTGGTGCTCACCCCGGCGGGCCGCGCCCTCGTCACCCACGCCGATGCCGTCCTCGAACGCCTCGAACTGGCGGTCTCCGAGCTGGCCGGGGCGCGCGAGGGCATCCGCGGGCCGCTGCGGATCGGGACGTTTCCCTCCGGCGGCCCCGCGATCGTGCCCGCCGCGCTGGCCGAACTGGCCCAGCGGCATCCCGCGCTGGAACCGATGGTGCAGGAGATCGACTCGGCGCGGGTCTCCGACGGCCTGCGCGCCGGCGAACTCGACGTGGCCCTCGTCCACGACTACGACTTCGTGCCCGCGTCACCGGACACCACGGTCGGCCAGGTGCCTCTGCTGGAGGAGCCGATGTACCTGGCCACGGGTGGCGCCACCGGCAGCGCGCCCGCCACTGGTCCTGCCGCCCGTGGCGACACGCTGGCGGAGCTGCTCGGACCGTGGGCCGCGTCACCGTGGATCACGGCCCGGGACGGCACGACCGGTCACGCGATGGCCGTACGCGCCTGTCAGGCGGCCGGATTCCAGCCGCGCATCCGCCATCAGGTCAACGACTTCCGTACGGTCCTGGCGCTGGCCGCCATCGGGCAAGGCGCCGGATTCGTACCCGAGATGGCCACCGCACACGCCCCCGAGGACGTGGTCCTGACCCGGCTGCCCCTCTTCCGCCGTTCGAAGGTGGCCTTCCGGGCGGGCGGCGGCACCCACCCGGCGATCGCGGCATTCGTGGCGGCGGCGCGGACAGCGGTGGGCGCCACGGGCGGTGCTTCCGCACGGGCCGCTTCGGTGCGGTGAGTCGCGGATCTTGTGCTCGGAGAGGTCTCGGTCGGCAGGGGCCCGGAGTGCGGATCGGTCACCGGGACGCACAGGCCCGGAAACGCGGGGCCCGGCCGGTACGTGGGGGTCGCGTCCCGGCCGGGCGGTCTTCGGGGGTGGGTGTCATGGGCGGCTGCCCTCAGGTGTAGATGATCTGGGCGTTGGCGGCGAGGTTGTAGAAGTCGCCGACGGTGATGATGCCCTGGACCTCGTCGATGAGGTCGTCCTTCTCCAGTTCGAAGAGGTCCACGGACGCCTTGCAGGCGTAGAGGCCCGCGCCCGTGTCGCTGATCATCTCGATGAACTCGGGGATGGGCGGGATGTCGAGCTTGGCCATCCGGCGTTCCATGAGCCGGGTGATCATGTCCGGGGCGCCGGGGAGGGCGCCGACCACGGTCGGGAGGTGCAGTCCGGGGTTGCCGACGGTGGCGAACTTGATGTGCTCGTAGCGCTTCTTCGTGATCGCGTCGAGGCCGAAGAAGGTGAAGAAGAGATCGGCCTCGATGCCTTCGGCGCGGGCGCCGTTGGCCATGATGAGGGCCGGGTAGATCCCCTCCAGGGATCCCTTGGAGACGACGATCGAGACCTTCTCCAGCGTGGCGGTGGTCATCGCGGGTTCTCCTGTATCGGTGAGCGGTGGCTGGGTGGGCCGGGTGGGCTGGTGTGGCGGGCGGCGGACCGGTGGCCGCGGCCGCGCCGGCGGGCCGTGGTGTGCGGGGCGGACGGGCCGGCGCGGCGGGTCCGGCGGTCAGATGCAGCCCTTGGGCTTCGGGATGCCGGCGATCTTCGCGGCGGTCTTGGCCGGGCCCTTGGGGAAGAGCTGGTAGAGCTCCTTGACGCTCACGCCCGACGCCTTGCCGAGCACCCGGACCGTGGGGCCGGTGCCCTTCTCGGCGTACTCGGCGCGCATGAAGGTGATGACGGTCCAGTGGCGGTCGGTCAGTTCGTCGATGGCCTGCTCCTTGGCGATCTCCGGGGCCATCTCCTTCGTCCACTGGTCCGGGTCGGCGAAGAAGCCCTCGTCGTCGAGTACGACCGGGGTGCCGGCGTAGGTGGTGGTGGTCATGGCTGTTCTCCGTTCGGTGCGGTCAGGCGACGGGGTGGGCGGCGTCCGCGGGCGCGGGCCGGGACTTGCCGTGCTCCGGCATGGCCGAGCCGATGCCGGGGAGGTCGCGGCCGGGCAGCAGGCTGTGCCAGTAGAGCCATTCGAAGGCGAGCTTGCCGAGGTGGTTGGCGCGCGACTCCTTGAGGAGCGGCAGGCCCACGGCCGCGGGGTAGTGGCCCGGCAGCGGTTCGGTCTCGTAGTTGAAGTCGATCAGCAGCGCCTTGTGGAAGCCGGTCTCGATGAAGCAGTTGGTGTGGCCGTCGTACGAGCCGTCCAGCGGTTCGCCCGCCAGGTGGCGGCCGATGTTGTGGACGAGCACCTCGCCCTCGAAGTGGGCGACCGAGCCGGCCTTGGAGGCGGGCAGTCCTGCGGCGTCGCCGAGGGCGAAGACGTTCGGGCGGGCCTTGGACTGCAGGGTGCGCTGGTCGACGCGGACGAAGTTCAGCTCGTCGCCGAGCCCTTCGGAGCGGCCCACATACGGGGCGCCGCCGTGCAGCGGGACGACCACGGCGAGGTCGAACGGCACCTCGGTGCCGTCGTAGGAGACCAGGCGGCCGCCTCCGCCGGGGCCGGTCTCCACCTCGTCCATCTCGACCGAGCCGAGGGTGAAGTCGGTGACGAGCTCCACGCCCTTCTCCTTCAGGAGCCCTCCGAGCGCCTGGGCGGCCACCGGCTTGGTGAACGCGCTGTCGAGCGGGGTGACGTAGGTGAGCTGCACCTTGTCGCGGATGCCGCGCCGCTGGAAGTACCAGTCGGCGAGGAAGGAGAACTCCAGCGGTGCGACCGGGCACTTGAGGGGCAGGTCGGCGACGTTGACGACCAGCCGGCCGCCCTCGAACTCCTCCAGCGCCCGGTGGAGGGCGGTGGCGCCGGGCAGGTCGTAGAAGGTGTGCACCTGCTTGCCCCAGGCGGGGCCGGTCAGGCCCTCGGTCTCCTCGGGCAGCAGGACGGCGCCGGTGGCGACCACCAGGACGTCGTAGCCGAGGGAGTCGCCGTCGGTGAAGCGGACCCGGTCCGCCTCCAGGTCCACCTGGTCGATCTCGGCCCGGCGGTACTCGATCCCGTCCAGCAGCTGCCGTCCGCGGGGGCGGACGAGGGCGTGGGGTTCGGCGAGGCCGAAGGGAACGAACAGCAGTCCGGGCTGGTAGACGTGCTCGTCGTTCTGGTCGACGACCACGATCTCGTACTCGCTCTTGTCGTACAGCCGCCGCAGCCGGTTGGCCGTGAGCGTTCCGGCGGTGCCGCTTCCGAGGATCACGATGCGCCTGTTCATGCCTCCACTGTCGTGCGGGGAACGAGGCGCGGTCAGGGGCCTTTGGTCCCCGGCCAGTTACCCATAGGGGTATATCCGGAGGCGGTCGGTCCCGGGTCGGCACACCGGTCGGCACACCGGCCGTTCGGCGCACAGGCGGCACACGGGCCGGCACGGACCTCGGACGACGGCTGGACGCGCCGGGGCCCGGCCGCGGGGGAACGGCCGGGCCCCGGGGTCGTGCCGCGGCGGGCCGGCGGGAGCGGAAGCGCATGCGCCCCGCGGCGGCCGGCCGGCCGGCTCAGCTCTTCGCGCCGGGCTTGGTCGCGAGGTACCAGTCGGCGAGCTGCACGCTGTCGTCGGTGAGCCGGGCGTCGAGCTCGTCCTGCGTCCTCGGGGCGCCGACCACCACGTCGTCACCCGGCTGCCAGTTGGCGGGGCAGGACACCTGGTCGCGGTCGGAGGTCTGCAGGGCGTCGAGGAGACGCAGGATCTCGGGGATCATCCGCCCCGCGTTCATCGGGTAGTACAGCACCGCGCGGACGGTCTGCTCCGGGTCGATGACGAAGACCGCGCGCACGGCCGAGGTCCCCGAGGTGTTCGGGTGGAGCATGCCGAAGGCGTGGGAGACCTTCATGTCCAGGTCGGCGACGATCGGGAAGGGGATGCGCACCCCCTGCTTCTCCTCGATGGCCCGGACCCAGGCCAGGTGGCTGAAGACCGAGTCGACCGAGTTGCCCAGCAGCGCCGCGTTGCGGGCCGCGAACTCGTCGGCGAGCTCCGTGAAGGCGATGAACTCGGTGGTGCAGACCGGGGTGAAGTCCGCGGGGTGGCTGAAGAGGATCAGCCACTTCCCCGTGTAGTCGGTGAGCTTGACGGTGCCGTGCGTGCTGTCGGCCTCGAAGTACGGGGCCGGGTCGCCGATGAGGGGGAGCCGCCCCTCGGTCGCGGCGGGCGCCTGCTGCTCGGAGACGGTCATGGTCGGGAACTCCTTCGGGGTACTGGACGGGAATCCGGACGGAACCGGGAGCGTTACCCCGAGTACTCCCAGCCCCGGGTCATATACGGGGGAGGGTATTGCAATCCCGGGTCCGGGGGCAGGGCCGAACGGCCCTTTCCCCGGTACGCAAGGCCCCTGCCTGCTCCATTCCGGCCGGGGTGCACTGGAGAGCACGGTTCCCCGGACGGCCCGGTCCAGTCCTGTCCGTCCAGTCCTGTCCGTCCGGTTCCGCACATCCGGTTCCGTCCGCTCGGCCCGACCGGCCGGGCCGGACGTGATTCCGGCCACGGCAACCGGTAACCCGTCCGGTGAACCGGTACCCACCGGCACCGGCCGGCCGCACGGCACCCGGCGCCCGGCACATCCGGGGTTCCATCCGGGAGGCCGGCGGCCCGGAGGAAGGAGACGTGGCCATGACCCCCAGGACATCCGGCACCACCGCTCCACAGCGGTCCGCCGCTCCACAGCGGTCCGCCGCTCCACAGCGGTCCGCCGCCCCACGGCCGTCCACACCCGCACAGCGCGCCGCCCCGGAGCCGCGGAACGCCCGGCCCGGAGCGGCCACCACCGGCGACGGCGGCGCCACCGGCGCGCACCACGGCACCGGCACCACCGGCACCCCCGAGCGGGCGACCGCCGCGGCCCGCCCCAGCTCCGTCGCCTTCTACGCGGCCCAGCACGGCCCGGCGCGCCACGCCGGCCACGGGTTCAGACCGTGACCGCCGCGCCCACCGCCCGGCGGACCGGGCCCTCCCGCGACCCGGCGCCCACCACGCCCCTGCTGGAGCGCGTCCGCCGGGGCATCATCGGCGACGACGAGGTGCTGGACGGCCCCTACGGCCCCCGCCGCCTGGTCTACGCCGACTACACCGCCTCCGGGCGGTCCCTCGGCTTCATCGAGGACTTCATCCGGGACCACGTCCTCCCCCGCTACGCCAACACGCACACCGAGAGCTCCAGCACCGGCCTGCAGACCACCCGCCTCCGCGAGGACGCCCGCCGCGTCATCCGCGACGCCGTGGGCGGCACCGAGGACGATCTGGTGATCTTCACCGGCTCCGGTGCCACCGCCGCCGTCAACAAGCTGGTCGGCATCCTCGGCCTGCGGGAGCAGCCGAGCGCCGCGGTGCTGCCCGCCGAGCGTCCGGTGGTCTTCGTCGGCCCCTACGAGCACCACTCCAACGAGCTGCCCTGGCGCGAGTCGGTGGCCGACGTCGTCGTCATCGGCGAGGACGCCGACGGCCACATCGACCCGGCCCGGCTGGAGGAGGAACTGGTCCGGTACGCCGGGCGGCCGCTGCTGATCGGCAGCTTCTCGGCCGCCTCCAACGTCACGGGCATCCTCACCGACACCGACCGCATCGCCCGCCTGCTGCACGCCCACGGCGCGCTGTCCTTCTGGGACTACGCGGCGGCCGGCCCGTATGTGCCGCTGCGCGTCGCGGCGAGCGCGCCCGGCGCGGGCGACCACAAGGACGCGGTCTTCCTCTCGCCGCACAAGTTCGTCGGCGGCCCGCAGACGCCCGGCGTCCTCGTGGTGCGGCGGGAACTGGTGCGCAATCCGGTGCCCACCGCGCCCGGCGGCGGCACCGTGGCCTTCGTCGGCCCGCTGGGCCACCGCTATCTGGACGATCCGGTGGTCCGCGAGGAGGGCGGTACCCCGGCGATCGTCGAGTCGATCCGCGCCGGGCTCGTCTTCGCGCTCAAGCAGGCCGTGGGCACCGATCTCATCCAGGCCCGCGAGGAGAGCCACTGGCAGTACGCGCTGGAGCGCTGGGAGCGCGATCCCGCCATCGAGATCCTCGGAAACCACCGGGTGCGGCGGCTGTCGATCGTCTCCTTCCGGATCCGGCACGGCGAGCGCTATCTGCACCACAACTACGTGGTGGCGCTGCTCAACGACCTGTTCGGCATCCAGGCCCGCGGCGGCTGTTCCTGCGCCGGGCCGTACGGGCACCGGCTGCTCGCCATCGACACCGCCGCCTCCGACGCCTACCTGGACGAGATCACCCGCGGCTGCGACGGCGTCAAGCCGGGCTGGGTCCGGATCAACTTCAACTACTTCATCTCCGAGACGGTGCGCGACTACCTCGTGCGTGCCGTGGAACTGATCGCCCGCCACGGCCACCGGCTGCTGCCGGACTACCGCTTCGACCCGCACACCGGCGGCTGGCACCACCGCCGCGCCGCCACCGAGCCACCGCTGCGGCTGTCCTCCTTCGGCTACGACGCCGGGGGCCGGCCGGTCGTCCGCGACGAGCGGCGCCGGGCGGGCGAGGAGTCGCTCGCCGGCCGGCTCGACGAGGCCCGGAGCCTCTTCGCCTCCCGTCCGGACGGCGTGGACGACGGCCCGACCGGACTGCCCGAGGACTTCGAACGGATGCGCTGGTTCCATCTGCCACCGGCGTGCCTGGACCGGGGCGCGGTCCCGGAATGAATCCGCCCTGCCCCCTGTTGGCAGGGATACCCGCCGCAATACCCCAGTGGGTATAGAGAGAAGGAGAGCCGGGCCCATGCCGACCATTGAGCTGACCAAGGACAACTTCGAGGAGACCGTCACGAGCGCGGGCATCGTGCTGGTGGACTTCTGGGCCGCCTGGTGCGGACCGTGCCGGATGTTCGCCCCCGTCTTCGAGAAGGCGGCGGAGAGCCACCCCGACATCGTCTTCGGCAAGGTGGACACCGAGGCGCAGCCGGAGCTCGCCGCGGAGTTCCAGATCTCCTCGATCCCGACGCTGATGGCCATCCGCGACCGCACCGTCCTCTACGCCCAGCCCGGCGCCCTCCCGGCCCCCGCGCTGGAGGAGCTGATCGGCAAGATCCGCGCCGTGGACATGGAGGACGTACGGCGGCAGCTCGCGGCCCGCGCCGGCCAGGGCTGAGCACCGGCCGGGGCTGAGCACCCGCCGGGGCTGAGCACCCGCCGGGCTCGACCGGCCGCCCTCCGGATCCGTCCCGCGCGGGACCGGATCCCCCGACGCCACCGCACCGCATCCGGAAACCTTCCCCCGATTCCGGTGCGGTGCGGTGTGTGCGCATGCGTGTGCGTGATGCCCCGCCGCACCGCGGAAAGCCCTCGCGGCCCCTCGGCCCGGGGGCTTTCCGCCGCCCTTTTCACGGCGAATCCGGGCGCCGGTGACGGAAATACGCCCGGTGCCCCGCATCCAGCGGGCCGGCAAAGGGACCCCCGGTGCGCAACGATCTCCGCAATTCCGGTTCCCCCGGGCCCTCCTGCGGCCGGGGGCGCACTCACGCGCCTATCGGTGAAATCACCAGTCTTCCCCGGCGGCGCGGCACCCCGGACCCGCGCCGCACCAGCTCACGGCCGTGTCCGTCACGCCTCCGGCGACCGGCCGTTCCCTCGCCCGTTGACAGTGGAACACCCCACCCCCACTCTGTGGTGGATCCCGGCCCACGGGTGCCGCACAAGGCCGTACAGCGCCTTTCGAAGCGGCCTTCTCCCCTTCCCCTCCCGCTTCTCCGCAAGCGGCCGGTTCCCCTTCCGGGCCGGGGGCACGGCAGTACGGACAGGGATTCACCAACCCCCCAGGAGGAAATCCATGGTGCCGAATCGATTAGTGCGCCGGATCGCCGCTTTCACAGCGGCGGTCGGCCTGATGGTCCTCGTACCGGCCACCGCACACGGCGCACCGGCGACCGCACAGGCCACGCAGACCACGCAGACCACCCAGACCGCACAGGCCACGCAGGCCGCCCGGGGCGCGCAGGGCGGCACGGACGCTGCCGGCACCGCGAGCGAACGGCAGGGCGCGACGGCCGAGCGGACCACCACCGTGCGCTACGGCTCGTACACCATTCCGGCGTCGACCGGGGAGGAGCACGGAGAGCTCAGCAACCGGATCGCGTTCAATGTCAGAAAACCGTGCACCAACTGCTTCATCACGAGCGTCAAGCCCAACCTCGTCTACGAGGACGGCTCGAACGCCAACGTCAACACCGGCCCGATGCTCCATCACATGGTGCTCTTCAAGGGCAGCGCGACGGATGTCACCTGCAAACTCCCGGGGCAGCGGGTCTTCGCCTCCGGCAACGAGCGGGTCGAGAGCGTGTTCCCCGACGGCTACGGCATCAAGGTGGACTCCGGCGAGCGCTGGACGCTGCTGTACGACCTGATGAACCACGCCGACACGGAGAAGACCGTCCACATCGAGCTGACCTTCACCCACGAGTCCGCCTTCCTCTCCGGCCGCAAGGCCCTCACGCCGCTCTGGATGGACGTCGGCGGTTGCCGCGGCAGTGAGTACGACGCTCCGGAAGGGGTCAGTGAGAAGAGCTGGACATGGACGTCCACGGTCTCCGGCGAGCTGATCCACATGCGCGGCCATCTGCACCACGGCGGTACGACGGTGAAGACCGAAAACCTCACCACCGGGCGGCTGCTCTGCGAGTCGGTGGCCGAGGAGGGCGGGACGCCCGAGTTCATCGATCTCCACGGGCGCACCGAGATCTCCGACATGTCCTCCTGCACGGGCGAGCCGCTGGGCGCCATCAGCCGCGGTGACGAACTGCGGATCACCAGCCGGTACGAGCTGGCGGGCCACTCCCACCACGGCGTGATGGGGATCATGGTCGGCTGGATCGCCCGCGGCTGATCCACCCCGGGCCCCGGGCCGCCCCGGCGCTCCAGGAGACCGGGCCCGGCCCGGGTCCCGGCCCGGCCCAACCGGGCCGCGGGTCCCGGCCGCGGTCTCCTCCCCGCCGTTCCCCGGCAGACCCACCTCCCCGTTCCGCTGTTCGAGCGTTCCCGCACACCGCGTTTCCCGCACGCCGCCTTCCCGCACACCGCGTTCCCGCACCCCACCCCCACACCCCGCAGAGAGGTGATCTCGTGCAGACGGACCGGCTCGGCGAACCCGTACTCTCCCTCTTCCGTGTCGTCACGGGGCTGATGTTCCTGTGCCACGGTCTGGCCTCCCTGTTCGGTGTACTCGGGGGCAACCGGGGCACCGGCGAGGCCGTCGCCTTCGGCGTCTGGCCCGGCTGGTGGGCGGCCCTGATCCAGCTGGTCTGCGGCGCGCTCGTCATGGTGGGGCTCCTCACCCGGGTTTCCGCGGTGGTCGCGTCCGGCTCCATGGCCTACGCGTACTTCGTGGTGCACCAGCCGGACGGGCTGCTGCCGCTGGTCAACCACGGGGAACTGTCGGCGTTCTACGCCTGGGCCTTCCTGCTCATCGCCGCCCTCGGGCCGGGCCCCTGGGCGGTGGACCCCCTCGTCCGCCCGTCCGGCGAGCGGCGCCACGGCCAGCGGGCCCGGGTGACCACGGCGGACTGACCTCCGCGTTCCCGTGCCCCGGAGGACTGCCCCCCAGGGGGCGGGTCTCCGGGGCATCGCGCGGACCGGTCCGGAAGAGCAAGGGAAGGGAAGGCGGGAAGGCGCCGATGGGAACGAGCGGAGGAACTACGCCGAAGCAGCCCCGGAACGATCAGTTGCGCGCAGACCCGGTCAACAGGACGGCGGAGAGCATCGATTGACCACCCCTTCCCGTCACAACTCGATATCGCACCGTCACAGAAACCTTCCATCCGCTTAACTGACCCCGGTTCACGTCAACGGGGGAAGGCAGCGCGTCCGATGGGCAGACACAGCAGACAGACCTCCGCGGGGCACGTACGGAGTACGGCCCTGCGGACGGTGGCGGCACTCGGCGTGGCCGGGACGATCGCCGTGGCGTTCCACGCCTCCTCGGGCGACGACCGAACCGCCCGGGCCCGCGCCGACGTCACCGCCCAGGACCGGGGGCCCGACCTCCCGGCGAGCCCCGCCGAATCGTCGGGGGAGCCGGGGTCGCGGGAGACCGGCGGCCCCTCCCCCTCGTCCTCCGCCGCGCCCCGGCCGGTGACGCACGGCTCGGATACCGGCTCCCTGCGGAGCGGGGCCGCCGCCGCGGAGAGCACCCCGGACGGCCGTCCCGGCCGGGCCCGCGAGCACGCCGCCGCGGCACGGAAGGCGGAGGGGGCCGGCCGGAAGCCCGGCGGCGGCCCCGCACCCGGCGGTTCCGCGTCCGGTGCCGGCTCCGCGCCCTCCTCCGCCGGGACGAACACCGGAACGAACCCCGGAACGGAGCCGCGCGCGGCCGGGCCGGCCGGCGGCACGGGCGGCAGTACGGGCGGCGGGAGCCGGGACGACGACGGCACCGCCCTGTCCGGCACCGTGGAGGGCCTCACCGGAGCCCTCGGCGAGCTCACCGGGAACCTCACCGGCGGGCTCGGCTGGGGCGGGAACGGCCTGCCCACGGGCTGAGCGGCCGCGCGCGGCCGCTCTCCGCGGAGCCGTGCCGCGCCCCGGCCGACCGGCCCCGCGCCGACCGACCGGCCCCGCGCCGGACTCCCGGCCCCCGCTCCCGCATGCCGCCGCCGTGGGCCGGGCCCGCACGGGCCGGCGCCCGGGCGGCGCCGTCCACAGGGTGGGCACGCTTCCATGCGCCCGTCACCTGCGCGTTAGCCTGCTGTGCATGCGGAAGGGCAGCAGGAGCGACGACGGCGGGAGCCCGGGCACGGACGGCCGGACGGCCACCGGGCGGACCCCACCGGGCCCGCTCCTGCGCCGGGCCCGCCGGGGGACGTTCGCGTACTTCGCGCTCAACGGCTTCGTCATGGGCGTGTGGGTGGTGCACATCCCCTCCGTCGAGGACAGGGCCGGCATCTCCCACGCCGTGCTCGGCTGGCTGCTGCTGTGCATGGGCGGCGGCGCCTTCGCGGGGCTGCAGCTCGCCGGCCCGCTGAGCGACCGGTTCGGCAGCCACCGTACGCTGCCGGTGGCCGCGGTGCTGTGCAGCGGCTCCCTGGTGCTGCCCGGCCTGGCGGAGAACGTCTGGGCGCTGGGCGCCGCCGTGGTCGTCTTCGGCTTCGGCAACGGCTGTATGGACGTCAGCATGAACACCCACGCGGTGCAGGTCGAACGCGGTTACGGACGGCCCGTCATGTCGGCCTTCCACGCGGTGTTCTCGATCGGCGGCGTCTTCGCGGCCCTGGCCGGCGCCCGCACCATCAGCTGGGGCTGGAGCGTGCCGCTCACCCTGGGCTGCATCGGCGCGCTCTGCGCGGTGGCCTCGGTGCTCACCGCGCCCACCCTGCTGCGGCCGGGCACGCTCTCCGCGGCGGACGCGCGCGACACCGGGACCGTCCCGGAGGAGGCCGGGAAGGCGTCCGGGGCGGCGGCTCCCGTCACGGCGCCCGGGGCGGACGGCCCGGCGGGTCCGCGGACACCCCTGCCTCAGCAGACCGCGGCCCAGCAGCCCGCGGCCCAGCAGCCCGCGCCCCCGCCGGAGGCGCCCCCCGCGCCGCCGGCGAAGCGGCGGCCGCCCCGCCGCGTGTGGGCACTGGCCCTGCTGGCCCTGATCCTGATGCTCAGCGAGGGCGTGGCCTACGACTGGAGCGTGCTGCACGTCAGGACCGTGCTCGACGCCCCCGCCGCCACGGCCGCCCTGGCGTACGGCGCCTTCGCCACGGCGATGACCCTCGGACGGCTGTCGGCGGACCGCGTCGCGGCCCGGTACGGCCCCGTCTTCGTGGTCCGGTACGGCGCGGGCCTGGCGGCGGCCGGGCTGACGGCCGCGGCGCTGTCGTCCTGGGTGCCGCTCGCCCTGGCGGGCTGGACGGTCTTCGGACTCGGACTGTCCGGCTGCGTCCCGCAGTTCTTCAGCGCGGCGGGCCATGTGGACGAGGACGCCTCCGGGGCCAACGTCTCCCGGGTGGCGGGCCTCGGCTATCTCGGCATGCTGGCCGGACCCGCGATCATCGGTCCGATGACCGCGTTCATGCCGCTCAACCTCACGTTCTTCCTGCCGGTGGCGTTCTGCGTGACGGCCGTCTTCACCGCCGGCATCCTGCGCCCGCCCGCCCCCGCCCGGTCAGCCGTCTCCCCCGCACCGGCCCGCACCCGCGCCTGACGGGGCCGTCCGGGGCCGGGAAACCGGGACCTGCGGAGGATGCCGCGGAGATCCCGGCCGGGGAGACTGCTGCCATGGTCATGGCGATGGTCGAGGTGGACGGGCTGCGCAAGGTGTACGGGGGCAGACCCGTCGTGGACGGGGTCTCCTTCGCCGTCGAGGAGGGCGAGATCTTCGGCATCCTCGGCCCCAACGGCGCGGGCAAGACCACGACCGTCGAGTGCGTGGAGGGTCTGCGGACGCCCGACGGCGGCACCGTACGGGTCGCGGGGCTCGACCCCGTGGCCGACCACGACGAGATCACCCGCATCCTCGGTGCCCAGCTCCAGGAGAGCGAGCTCCAGGCGAAGCTCACCGTCCGGGAGGCCCTGGAGCTCTACAGCTCCTTCTACCGGGCACCGGCGGACTGGCGGCTGCTCGGCGAACGGCTCGGCCTCACGGGCCATCTGGGCGCCCGCTTCGAGAAGCTCTCCGGGGGCCAGAAGCAGCGGCTGTTCATCGCCCTCGCACTGATCGGCAATCCCCGCATCGTCGTCCTGGACGAGCTGACCGCCGGACTCGACCCGCGCGGACGGCGCGACACCTGGTCCCTGATCGAGGACGTCCGCGGCTCCGGCGTGACGGTCCTCCTCGTCACCCACTTCATGGAGGAGGCGCAGCGGCTGTGCGACCGGGTGGCGGTGATCGACCGGGGCCGCCTCGTCGCGCTGGACACCCCGGCGGAGCTGATCCGGCACGCCGCGAACGCCACCCTCATCTCCTTCACGCCCTCGCGGCCGATCGGCCACGAGGCGCTGAGGGCCCTGCCGGGGGCCGCCTCCGTCGCGGAGAAGGGCGGCCGGATCACCGTCGGCGGGACGGACGAGACCGTGAACGCCCTGATCACGCTGCTCGTCCGGGACGGCATCACGGCGGAGCGGCTGCGCATCGAGGACGCCACACTGGACGACGCCTTCCTCGACCTCACCGGGCGGCGGGCCGGCCCGCCCGTACCCTCCGGCCCGTCCGGCCCGGCCGCCGCCTCCTCCGAGGGAGCGAAGTGAGATGCCCGTAGGACCCGCGGCCCTGTCCCGCGCCCTCGCCCGCACGCCGTCCGGCGCCGTGTCCCTCGCCGTGCTGAGGGCCGAGGTGCGGCTCTTCCGCCGGGAACCCGTGGCGATCTTCTGGATCATCGCCTTCCCGACCCTGCTGCTCGTCATCCTCGGCCTCATCCCGGACTTCCGCAGGCCCGGGGAGGATCTGGGCGGGCTGCGCGTCATCGACCTGTACGTCCCGACGGTCATCCTGCTGTCGACCATCACGGCGGGGCTGCAGAGCATGCCGGCCGTGCTCACCGGCTACCGCGAACGCGGCATCCTGCGCCGGCTCTCCACCACGCCGGCCCGCCCCGTGAGCCTGCTGACGGCCCAGATCGCCGTGCACTTCGGCGCCATCCTCGTCGCGGCCGCCGTCGCGCTCGTGGTCGGCCGGACCGCGTACGGCGTCGCGTTCCCGCAGCAGCCGTTCGGATACGCCCTGGCGTTCGGCACCGCGACGCTGAGCGCGCTCGCCCTGGGCACGGTCATCTCGGCGGTCTCGCCCAGCACGAAGATCTCGAATGTCCTGGGCTCGCTGGTCTTCTTCCCCGCGATGTTCACGGCGGGCGTCTGGGTGCCGGTGCAGGTGATGTCCGGGACGCTGCGGACCGTTGTGGAGCTCACCCCGCTGGGCTCGGCCGCCCAGGCCCTCCGCCAGGCCTCGGCCGGTGACTGGCCGGATTGGACGCACCTCGGGGTCAGCGGCCTCTGGGCCCTCGTCCTGGTCGTCGCCGCGGCCCGCTGGTTCCGCTGGGAGTGAGGACCCGGACGGGCGGCCGGGCCCGGGACCACCGTGCGGCGGCCCGCGGGTTCAGGACGCCTCACGGTAGACGTGCGGGGCGACTCCCGTGACCTTGCGGAAGACACGGCTGAAGTAGGCGCGGTCGTGGAAGCCGACGGCGCGGGCGATCGTCTGCACGCTGTCGTCGCTCTGCCGCAGCCGCTCCTTGGCGCGCTGGATGCGCAGCCGGGTGAGGTAGTCCCAGAGGGTCAGGCCGATCTCGCGGTGGAAGAGGCGGCCGAGGTGGTTCTCGCTGACCCCGGCCGCGCGGGCCATCTGGCGGCGGGACAGCGGATGCCGGTAGTGCTGCTCGATGTACGCGAGGGCGTGCCGCACGGGTGCGTGGGCGCGGTGCGCGCCCGGGTCGCCGCGGCGCGTCATCCGGGTCAGCAGGCCGGCGGTCTCCTCCTCCGTCAGGATGTCCCGGCCCAGCAGCATCAGCCCGGGGTGCGGCTCCGCGCGGCGCACGTCGTCGTGGGTGAAGCCCCGGTCGCTGAGCATCAGGACGGGGATCACGGGCTGTTCCGGGCCGCGGTCCTGGCTCGCGATCTCGTACATCCGCTCGACGATGTCGAAGCCGTCCATGTCGGCGGGTTCGCGCGGGACGACGAGCAGGCAGGGCACGTCCTCGGCGAACAGGGCGAGCGCCGCCGTGCCGTCGGCCGCCGTGCGGACGGGGTGACCGGGCAGCGCTCCGCCGAGCAGCCGCCGGAACCGTTCGCGGGAGGCGGCGTCGCCGTCCACGACGACCACCGGGTCGGCCAGGCCGGGCGGGCGCAGCGCGTGCAGGGCCTGCGCGAGGTCGCGGCCGGAGACCGGTCCGTAGAGCAGGAACGGCGTGTGGCGGAGCGCCGGGTGGTCGTGCAGCCGCTGGACGGGGGACCACTCCTGCGGGCGGGTCCGGTCGGTGTCCCAGGCGACGGCGGCGGGCCCCGGGGCGGGGCCGGGAGCGCAGCCGGGCGCGGGAGCGGCGCCGGGACCGCCGCCGTCGCCGGGGGCGTGGCCGGCGACGAGGGAGGCGATGTCGTCGTCCGGGTGCAGACGGCGCGGATGCAGCCCGCACCGGCGTGCGATCGCGGCGATCTCGCGCGGCGGGGTGCCGGCGGCCGCGACGAGGAGGGTACGACCGTCCGGGCCGCCGCCGGGCACGGGCGCGGGGACGGCGCCGGGGGCGTCCGCCGGGGTGGGGAGCGGCAGTTCGAGCCGGAAGCCGTAGCGGCCGCCGTCGGTACGTGCGGTGACCGAGCCCCCGTGCAGTACGGCGAGGCGGCGGGCGATGGCCAGCCCGAGCCGCATCCCCGGCGCTCCGGAGGCGAAGGGCTGGAACAGGTCTTCGGCCTCGGCGGCCGGCGCGGCCGGGTCGGGGCGGGTGATGAGGACGCGGAGCAGCGGCGGCCGGACCTCGGCCTCCAGCGTCAGCCGGACGGCCCCGCTCCCCGGGCCGGGCCCGCTCCCCGGGCCGCCCCCGGAGCGCGGCCCCGGCCCGCCGGCCGGTCCTTCCACGGGCCCGTCGGCGGGCCCGTCGGCGGCCGCGTTCAGCAGGTTGAGCAGGATCTGCCGGAGGCGCGGGCCGTCCGCGCTGACCGCCGGGAGCCGTCCGGGCAGCCGGAGCCGCCAGCCGTCGCCGCCCGGACGGGCGCGGGCCGCGGTGTCGAACGCCTCGGCGAGCAGGGGGCGCGGGTCGAGCAGGTGCCGGGAGAGGTCGAGGGCGTCGATCTCGGAGCGGGAGAGGTCCAGCAGGTCGTCGATGAGCCGGAGCAGCCGCCCGGCGTGCTCGTGCGCGGTCCGCAGGGCGTCGGCCACCCCGGCGGGGTCCGGGCCGGGCCGCGGGCCCGGGGACGACGGTGCGGGGCCGGGGCGGGTGTGGTGGAGGACCGCCTCGACCGGGGTGCGGAGTTCATCGGTGGCGTTGTCGAGCAGCCGGGTCTTCAGCCGGTTGGCCTGCTCGGCCGCGTCCCGGGCACGGCGCACCTCGTCGAACAGCCGGATGCCCTTGAGCGCCGCGCTGATCTGGTCCCCCAGCGCCCGGTACAGCGCGCCGTCCCGGTGTGCGGAGTGGCGGCGGCCGCCCGCGTCGAAGAGGGCGAAGCCGAGCTGCTCGTCACCGATGTGGAGCGGCTCGGCGACGAGCGTGTAGCGCCGGCCCTCCGGCGGCAACAACGCGTCGGGGAGCAGGAGTTCGGCCCGGTACGGGGCCTGTGCCGGAACGGCCGCGCCCGGGCCGGAGCCGGGGCCCGGGCCGGATGTGGCACCCGCGCCGGAGGCCGCACCGGCCCGGGCGGCACGCGACGCCTCCAGTTCCTCGCGGGTGAGGACGGCCCGCGCCGCGCGGGAGACGTCCGGGGGGCCGGCCGGCCGGGCGGGGGCGGAGGGCGCTCCGGGGGCGGCCCGCACCGCGCGGAACGGGGCGGCCCCGTCCTCGTACAGCACGAGACGGCAGCCGTTGACGCCGATGTACGGCAGATGCCGGGAGAGCGCCCCGGTGAGCGCGTCGATGTCGACGGCGGTGGTGAGCGCCGTGCCGAGTTCGCGCAGCCGGCGCGACTCCTGCTCCTCCGCCCAGCGCTCGCCCTCCAGCAGCCGACGGGACTTGTCGGCGACCATCAACCGCGCCTGCCCGAAGAGGCGTTCGGCCCGGGCCGCGCCCATGGCCGTCGCCGTGGGCGTCCCCGCGCCCGGTGCGTTGCCGGCGGCCACCAGGGCGCGGGCGCGCAGCAGCGCGCCGTCCCAGGCGGCGGCGTCCTCGGGGGTGCGGACCTCGCTCCCGATCAGCCGTTCGAGCAGCGGAAGGAACCCGCCGCCGAGCGCGGAGTCCGCGCGGAGCGCGGCGGCCAGTTCCGGGCCCGCCCCGGGGAGTCCGGCGAACACCCCCGCCAGCGGCGTCCCCGGGTCCGGCGGGGTGTCCGTCTCCTGGGTCACCAGCGGGGACGGGCAGCCGCACGACCGGCGCGTCACCAGCGTCCCCGGCACCACGCTCCGCGCCGGCGGGCGCGTACCGCGCAACCGGGCCAGCAGGGTGTCCACGGCCAGCTCCCCGAGCTCGGCGAAGGGCAGGGCCACCGAGGTGAGCGGCGGATCGGAGAGCCGGGCCTCCGGGGAGTCGTTGAAGCTGATGACCGCCACGTCCTCCGGGACCCGGACGCCCCGGCCGGTGAGGAAGCGCAGGGCGTCGGCCGCCAGGACGTCGCTGCACGCCACGACGGCGTCGAAGTCGCGGCCCGGGCGGAGCCCGCGGATGTCGAGGAGCACCCGCATCGCCGAGGCGCCCGCCCCGCTGCCGAAGTCGACGGCGGCGGAGACCAGCGACCGGTCGAGGCGGAGGCGGTGCCGGGCCAGGGCGTGGGCGTAGGCGCGGTAGCGGTCGAGGGAGACGGGGTTGGCCAGCGGGCCGCGGATGCAGGCGAGCCGGCGGCGGCCGTGGTGCCCGACGAGATGGCCGACCGCATCCCGCATCCCCGCGTGGTTGTCGAGGAGCAGGGTCTCGTGGCCGTCGAGACCGCGGTTGAGGCTGACGACCGGGAGCCCGTCGAGCCGCCGGGCCAGTCGCTCGGCCCGGTCGCTCGCGCCGGGGAGGCCGAGGGTGGAGGTCCAGCAGATGACGCCGTCGAGCCGGTCCGGGCCGATCAGCTCGTAGAGCGCGTTGCGCGGGGCGCCGCCGGGACGGAGCGGGCCGCCGGGTAAGCAGACGAGGCTGACGTCGTTGCGCTCGGCGGCGGCCAGCACGCCGGACCAGAGGGTGGCGCCGACGCCGAGGTGGATATTGGCCGTGACGAGGCCGATGGTGAGGCGCCCGTCACCGGGGCGCCCGCCGGCGGGACGGTTGCCGGGACGACTGCCGTGACGGCTGCCGCCGGGGCGGTCCGGGCGGCAGCCGGGGCGGCTCTCCCGGCCGCCGTCCGGGCCGTCCGGGCCGTCCGGTGGCCGCGCCCGTGGGGGCCCCTGTTCCGCCATGGTGCCTCGCTGGTCGTCGGAAACGACCCCGGGCCGCCGCGCGAGCGGCATACCGGCCGGGGGTCGTGGACGATAGCGGCGGGCCCGCGCCCGGACAAGGCCGGAGAGGTCTCCGGTCCTGCCCGGGCGCCGGCCCGGAGGCCCCGGGCCCCGGGCCCCGGGGGGGCGGGGCGCCCGGGGCCCGGTGGTGCCGCGGGCGGGGGAACGGCGCGGTCGTCCCCTCCGCACCCCGCCCGGTGGGAGCTGAACGGCCGGACCGTACCGGCCCGGCGGGCCGGCCGGGTCAGATCTTCCCGACCCCCGCGCCCGCGGTCACGCTCGACTTGACGCTGTCCGCGTTCTCGGCCGAGTAGCCGTACGGGATCGGCGCCACGCTGCCGCCGCTCTGGCCGGCACCGGAGTTGACGAACCTGTTGTTCACGGCGCGGAGCGTGCCCGGTCCGGAGGACGCCTCACCCAGGTGGAAGGGGTCCTCGGTGTTCTCGAAGTAGTTGCCCTCGACGAGCACCCCGGCGCCCTCGGTGGACGCCACGCCGTAGCTGCCGACGTTGTCGAAGTAGTTGTTCAGCACGTGCACCGGGTTGCCGAAGCGGACCCGCGGGTTGCGCTGGTTGGTGCCGTCGAACCAGTTGTGGTCGTAGGTGACCCGGAGCTTGCCGGAGTCCTCGCCGGCGTTGCTGTCGGAGTGCCCGAGCAGCATGTTCTTGTCCTGGTCGTGGCAGCGGTTCCAGGACACGGTGATCTGGTCCGAGGCCCGCTTGATGTCGACGCCGCCGTCCTTGGCGCCGGAGATGTCGTTGTGGTCGATCCACACCTTCGTCGAGTACTGGACGTTGATGGCGTCGTCGTTCGACCCCGTGAAGGTGAGGTTCTGGATGATCACGTTCGAGACCTTGCTGATGTTGAGCCCGCTGCCCGTGATCCGGCCGGAGGTGCCCACACCGACGACCGTCTTGTTCGAGGCCACCTTGGTCATGGAGCTCAGCGAGATGGTGCCGTTGACGCGTACGGTCAGCGGGCTGCTGCTCTGCACGGCGTCGATGAAGGCGCTCGCGCTGGAGACGGTGACGGTGGAGCCGCCCGCGCCGCCCGTGGTGCCCGCGCCGAAGCCGACGGGAGAGGCCGCGGCTGCGGGGGCCGCTTCCTTCTCGGCCTGCCGCTCGGCGGCCCCGCCGCTGCCGGCGGTCAGCCCGCCGAGGGCGACGACGGTCGCCGTCACGGCGGCGGCGCCGGCCAGTTTGTATCGCGCGCTCGTCCTGCGCATCGAAATCTCCGTCCGATGTGGGGGATGTGAGGGGGGTGTCGAACTGTGTTCCTGGGTGCACACCGGTGCCGCGCGGCCGGCATCTCCGACGATGCTAGGGCGGCTCCCGTGGACGATCAGGCGCCCCATGTGGACTATTGCGCGCGGCCGTTGCCCCGCCGCCCTGGCCGCCGGCGCCGGCCGGGTGCGGCGGGCAGGCGCGGCGGGCCCGTGCGGGGCGGCACACCGGGCTTCCGGCCCGGTGTGCCGTCCGCGAGCCGGCGCGGTCAGCCGCCGTACGGGTGGCCGGCGCGGGCCTCGCGCAGGGCCCGGCCCCACCAGACGAGCTGGTCGAGCAGGGTCTTCGCGGCGGCGCCGGCGCTCTCGTCGTCCCCGCGCAGGCCGTCCTCGCCGAAGCGGTCCCAGGCGTTGTGGAAGCTGACGGTGTCCCGCACCGTCACGGTGTGCAGCTCGGCGAAGACCTGCCGCAGATGCTCCACCGCCCGCAGGCCGCCGGACATGCCGCCGTACGAGACGAAGCCGGCCGGCTTCGCCTGCCACTCCTCCCGGTGCCAGTCGATGAGGTTCTTCAGCGCCGCCGGGTAGCTGTGGTTGTACTCGGGCGTCACCACGACGAAGGCGTCGGCGGCCGCCAGCCGGGGGCGCAGCGCCTCCAGCGAGCGCGCCGTCCCGTCACCGGGCCGTTCCGTGGGCCCGGTGACCTCCAGCGGCAGCCCGGCCGGGTCGATCACCTCGACCTCCAGATCGGGGCGCTGCCGCGCGGCGCCGGCGAACCAGTGCGCCACGGCCGCCCCGAACCGCCCTTCGCGGACACTGCCGATGATGACCGCGAGCCGGAGCGGGGCAGACGAGGGGAGAGCGGACGGCGCGACGGACGGGGAGGACACGGTGGTGAGAGACATCGGAGACTCCTCGGACGGACTGATGGTCGGACGAAGACATGCGGGCCGGCGGCGGAGACCGCCCTCCGGCCCGCGGCAACAGCCTTCAACCTCAACAATGGTTGAGGTCAACCGGCACCGGCCGCGGCCCCCGGGCCCCGGCTGCCGGGAGCGGCCGCCGGGAGCGGCCCCCGGGGCCCGGAACACCCGTGGGCTGCGCAAACCGGGGAGACCCCCGCACCCCGCGGCCCCCACGGAACCCGCACATGCCGTTCAGCACCATCGGCCCCGTTTGCAGAGCAACCTTGCGCCGTGCTGCCCTTGGCGGCTCAACTCACGGAGAGGAGCGGGCGGATGACGGACCTGCAAGCGGTGCCGAAGGAAGCCGGGCCCCGGCGGAAGGCCGAGATCTTCGGCGCCACCCTCGATCTGCTGGCCGAGCGCGGATACGACGAGCTCACCATCGAACAGGCGGCCGAGCACGCCGGGGTCAACAAGACCACCATCTACCGCTGGTGGGGCTCCAAGCCGGAGTTACTCCGCGACGCCCTGCTGCACTCCGGCGTCCTCCGCGTCACGGTTCCCGACACCGGAAGCCTCCACGGCGATCTGGCCGCGCTCGCCGACGCCGTGCGCGGCCTGCTCCGCGAGGAGCGCACCCGCGCCCTCGTCGAGGCGGCGCTCGTGGGGGCCGTGCGCCACCCCGCGCTGCGCGAGCTGGTGGTCTCCCTGCTGGACGACGGCTTCACACGGCGGCAGCCGATCCTGGAACGGGCCGCGGCCCGGGGCGAGCTGCCCGCCGGCTTCGATCCGGGCCCCCTGGCCGACGCCCTGGCCGGAGCGCTGTGGGTGCAGCTCCTGCTGCGGCGGCGGCCGCCGACCGAGGAGTTCGCCCGGGCCCTCCTCGCCCTGCTGCTGGACGGCTGCCGGGCCCGCCACTGAACGGCCTCCGGCCGCGCCCCCCGGAACTCCCACGGCCGTCCGGCACACGTGCGGGACCCCCCGCGCCCGAAGCGATCGCCCCGCCCAACGCACCGGCCGCGCGGGGGGAGTTTGGCGCGCACCGCCGGGGCAAGGCGCTGAAGGTGAGCGATACGAGCGAGATCCGGATCGGCCGGCGGACCCTCACCCTTCACCGTCCGGACAAGGTCCTCTTCCCCGACGACGGCATCACCAAGGCGGACCTCGTCGAGCACTACCGTTCGGTCTCCCGGCGGATGCTGCCCCAGCTGCGGGAGCGTCCGCTGATGATGGTCCGCCACCCCGACGGCATCGACGGCGAGCCGCTGGTCCAGAAGAACATCCCGGGCCACTTCCCGGACTGGGTGCACCGGGCCGAGGTCCGCAGGGAGAGCGGCGGCACCGTCACCCATGTGGTCTGCGACGACGCCGCCACCCTGGTCTACCTCGCCGACCAGGCCTGCGTCACCCCGCACCGCTGGCTCTCCCGCGCCGACCGGCCGGACCACCCGGACCGGCTCGTCCTCGACCTCGACCCGTCCGACGGCTCCGGGTTCGAGGACGTGCGCTGGGCCGCCCACCGGGTGTGCGAACTGCTCGACGGACTCGGGCTCCCCACCCTGCTGATGACGACCGGGTCGAGCGGCCTGCACGTCGTCGTGCCGCTGGACCGGCAGGCGGACTTCGGCACCGTACGGGCCTTCGCGGGCCGCGTGGCCGGGCTGCTGGCGGAGCGGCACCCCGGCCGGCTCACCACCGAGCAGCGCAAGGCCGAGCGCAAGGACCGGGTCTACCTGGACATCCAGCGCAACGCCTACGCGCAGACGGCGGTCGCCCCGTACGCGGTGCGCGCGCTCCCCGGGGCGCCGGTCGCCACGCCGATAGCCCGCCGGGAGCTGGACGACCCGAAGCTCCACGCCCGCCGCTGGACGCTGGCCACCCTCGGCGAACGGCTGGCCGGCGACGACCCCTGGGCCGGCATGCCCCGCCGGGGGCGCACCCTGCGGACCGCGGAAGGCCGGCTCGCGGAGATGGCGGAGCAACGCTGAGCGGCACCGGCGGAACCGTCTCCGGTCCCGCCGGTGCCGCTCAGCCGTATCACCTCACACCGCGCCATCGGCCGCTCGGTTCCGCCTCACCGCTCGGCCCTTCCCCGCCGGTCGTCCCGGCCGCCTCCGCCAGGTATCGGCCGGACCGCACCGCGGGGGTCCACGTCCGCGGGCTCAGACCCCGATCGCGCCGCCGTCCGCGCGCCAGACGCAGACCACCGACGGGCGGACGAGCTTCCCGGGTCCGTCCGGCCACGCCGAGGCGGGGTTCTCGGCCGTCGCACCGTCCACCTCGCCCGGGTGCTGCACACAGACCAGCACCCGCTTCTCCTGCACCACCGGCCCGCAGGTCTCCGCCCCGGCCGGCACCGTCAGGAACTGCCGCACCTGGCCCTCGTTCCGGCCGCGGTCGGCCACGCCGAAGAGGCCGTCGTGGCTGCCGAGCGCGTTGCCGTCCGTGGAGAGCCAGAGGTTGCCGTACGCGTCGAAGGTGATGTTGTCCGGGCAGGAGATCGGGCTGACCTTGTCCTTGGGGAAGCCCGCGTAGTAGGTGCCCGGGTCCTCCGGGTCGCCGCAGACCAGGAAGAGCCGCCAGGCGAAGCGCTCCGCCGTCGGGTCGTTCCGGCGCTCGGTGAGTTCCAGCACCTGGCCGTGCTTGTTCTCGTTGCGCGGGTTGGCCTCGTCGGCGGGCGCCTTGCCCGCCAGGCCGCGCTCCTTGTTGTTCGTCAGCGCGATGTAGACCCGGCCGGTGCGCGGGCTGGGCTCGACGTCCTCGGGGCGGTCCATCTTGGTGGCGCCCATCTTGTCGGCCGCGAGGCGCGTGAAGACGTACACCTCCTCCGCGGTCATGCCGGGCACATACGAGGTGTCGCCCTCGGCCAGCTTGATCCACTCGCCGGAGCCGTCGAACTCGCCGTCCCGGGGCGGCTTGCCGCTGCCGTCGATCTCGCTCGCGGGGCTGTCGCCGGTGAGCTTGGCGACGTACAGCGCGCCCTCGTCGAGCAGGGTGAGGTTGTGCTCGCGGGCGGCCCGGCCGTGGCCGCGCATCATCCGCTTGTTCGAGACGAACTTGTAGAAGTAGTCGAACCGCTCGTCGTCGCCCATGTAGACGACGGGGCGGCCGTCCCGGGTCAGCCGGGGCTGGGCCGCCTCGTGCTTGAAGCGGCCGAGGGCGGTCCGCTTGCGCGGCACGGAGTCCGGGTCGTACGGATCGAGCTCGACGACCCAGCCGAAACGGTTGGCCTCGTTGGGCTCCCGGCCCAGGTCGAACCGCTGGTCGAACCGCTCCCACTTGCGCTCGCTGACCGCGTCGGTGATGCCGTAGCGCGCCAGGCGCGCGGTGGTCTCCGGGTCGGTGACGGCGTCGGCGTTGCCGAAGTACTGGTTGAAGTTCTCCTCGCCGGAGAGGACGGTGCCCCACGGGGTGGTGCCGCCCGCGCAGTTGTTGAGCGTGCCGAGGACCGTGGTGCCCTCCGGGTCGGCGGAGGTCCGCAGCAGGCGGCTGCCCGCGGCCGGGCCGGTGACCCGGAACGGCGTGGTGGCGGTGATCCGGCGGTTGAGCCGGTGGCGGGTGACCGGGGTGAGCGCGCCGCCGCGGCGCTCCTCGTCCACCACGACGACCGACAGGCCGTGCGCCGCCCAGGCGATCTCGACCTGCTCGCGCGTCGGGTTCTCCGGGTCGTAGCCGGTGAACATCAGTTCTTCGTTGGTGTACTCGTGGTTGGCCACCATGACCTGACGGCACCGCTCGCCGGGCAGGTCCAGCAACGTCAGATAGTCGTTGTTGTAACCGAACTGACCGGCCTGGGCCCGGGCGGTCTGCCGGTCCGGGTCAAAGGCCGGCGCCCCGCGCAGGATCGGTTCTCCCCAGCGGATGACGACCTGCTGCCGGTACCCCGGGGGGACGGTGACGGCGTCGGCGGTGTTCGGCGGGACCGGCGTGAACCGGAGCCCCCGCGCGGCCCGCCGGCCGTGGTGGTGATGGCCGGATCCCCGCGCCGCGGCGGCGGAGGAGGCGTCCAGGGGGGCGGCCTCGGCGCCGGGCGCCTGCCCCAGCAGCGTCGCTCCGGCCGCCGAGGCGACGGTCACCACGGCGCCCGCCCGCAGCATGGAGCGGCGCGACAGGGCACCGGCGATGATGTCGCCCGCGTAGGCGTTGTCACTGGTGTTGGGCACCTCGTGGAAGCAGGCGTTCCCGCACCGGTAACGGCAGGTCATGGCAGACCTCCCGCCCGGATGCGAACTGATCAGAGGCAGCAGTCTCCGCACGTGATTCTCCTCCGTAGGGTTCCTCCGGCACCGGCTCCCGACCGGTTACGACCGGATACGACCGGGCGCACAGCCAGTCTCCGCGCGTTGACGCTAAGGGCGTAGACCCGCGCGCCGGAAACCCCCGGATGAACCCGGGGTGAAGCCGCGGAAACGGAGGCGGAGCACGGGCCGCGGTCACCGGCAAGCCCCGCACCGGCCGGAGCAGGGCGGAATCCGGCCAACGATCCGTATCGGACCGGTGATCCGTGAGGACAAGATCTCGCCACACGCGGCGACTTCTGGGACGCTGTCGCAGAGCCGCACGCCCGGCCGGGCCGGCTCGGCCGAGACGACGCGTGGTGCCGCGCGGCGGAGGCGCGAGGAGCACCCGTGATCGCAGAACCCCCGACCCCGCTCGAACGGGCCGTTCCGTACGGCCCGTTGACGACGGGGCCGCGGACGGCGGGCACCCCGTTCCGCCCGCCGCGGAGGGCGGCCGCGCCCGGCCGGACCCCTGCTGGCTAGCCTTACATGTCCGTCCTGGTCAGGGACGAATCCCGCACCTCGGACATTCATCGCACCCGATACTTGTAAAGGGCTTCTCCCATGGGCATTCGGAGTCTGCTGCGGAATGTGTTCAGCCGGTCCCGGGCGGGGCGGGAGGAACAGGCACCCCCGGCGGCCGGTACGGCCGGCGCGACAGACGCCACCGGCACGGCCGCTCCGGCCGGCGGCGCCGGCGAGAGCGGCGGCACGGCCGTACCGGAACAGTCCCGGGGAGCCGGGGAACCGGCGGGCGCCGAGGGCTCCGTCCCGGCCCAGTCGCGCCGTACCACCGGGTCCGAGGGCACCGGCCCGGCCGGCAAGGCGGAGCCGGAGCAGGAGACCGGCGGGATCAGCGCCGACCTGATGTCGGCCTTCGACCAGCCCCGGACCCCCGAACAGCGGACGGCGGCTTCGGAGGACGCGAAGGACGCGGCGTCCGGCAAGCCCACCGGCGGCAAGGCCGCCGAACCCAGCGCCGCCACTCCCGCCGATGCCACCGCCGACACCGCTGGCAGCGCCGACAGCGCCGCGACGAGCGGGTCCGGCCCCGCGGCCGAGGCCAACCGGGCCGCCGAGGAGGCCATCGCGGAGGCCGGCTCCCTCTCCGCCGGCGCCGTTCCGGAGCCCGTCACCGGCCCCGCCGGCCAGGACACCGCCGGGTCCGCCGACAAGACCGGGGGCACCGGCCGGGATCTCGCGGCGGAGGGTTCCGCCGAGGCGCGGGCGGAGGTCGACGCCGTGACGGCCACGGTCGCCGAGCTCTCGGGCGACGCCCCGCCCGAGCCGGTGAAGGACGCCAAGGCCGAGGCCGCCGAGGCCACCGACGGCAAGCCGGCACCCGGCACCGAGACCGGGGCGGGCACCGCCGCCGACGAGGCCAAGGCGGAGGCCGCGTCGCTGGCCGGCGACAACGACCCCACCGCCCCGGACCCGGACGCCGGGCCGGAGAAGACCCCGGCCACCGCGGAGGGCGCCGGGACCACGGCGAAGAAGGCGACCGCCGCCAAGAAGACGGCCGCCCCGAAGAAGACCACCGCCGCGAAGACCACCGCCGCGAAGACGGCCCCGGAGAAGGAGGCCGCACCCGCGGAGGCGCCCGAGCCGGAGCAGTCCGCGACGGAGCAGTCCGCGACGGAGGACACCGGCACGGCCGGGCAGGATTCCGGCACGGCGGCCGGGAACGGCCCCGCGGCCGGGGCCATCCCGCCGGAGAAGCTCCGGAAGACCGCCCCCGGCCTGGTCAGCCTCTACAAGGCCGCGTCGGCGGCCCTCGACAAGGAGGGCCTGGCCGGACAGCGCGCCGCCGTCTACCTCGTCCTGGACCGCTCGGGCTCCATGCGCGGCTACTACAAGGACGGCACCGTCCAGCACCTCGCCGAGCAGGCCCTCGGCCTCTCCGCCAACCTGGACGACGACGGCACCGTCCCCGTGGTGTTCTTCTCCACCGACATCGACGGCACCGCCGACATCGCCCTGGACGACTACAAGGGCCGTATCGAGGCGCTCCACGCGGACCTCGGCCACATGGGCCGGACGAACTACCACCGCGCCATCGAGACCGTCGTCGAGCACTACAAGAAGTCCGGCTCCACCGCCCCGGCCTTCGTCATCTTCCAGACCGACGGCGCCCCCACGAGCAAGGCGGCCGCCGAGAAGGCCCTGTGCGAGGCGGCGGAGCTGCCGCTCTTCTGGCAGTTCATCGGCTTCGGCGAGACGGACGCCAAGGGCTTCGACTTCCTCCGGAAGCTCGACAACCTGTCCGTGCCGGAGCGGCGGAAGGCCGACAACGCCGGCTTCTTCCACGCCGGCCCGGAGCCGAAGAAGCTCACCAACCGCAAGCTGTACGAGCAGCTGCTCGCCGAGTTCCCGACGTGGCTGGAGGAGGCCCGGGAGAAGGGCATCCTCGGCTGACAGCCCCGCACCCGGCGCCCGTACCCGGAGCACACGGGAGACGGGCGGTCGGCACGGCACCGGGCGCGGCCCGGCCGGCTCACCCGCCGGCGGCCGCGCCCGTCCCGTCCTCTCCCGTTCCGTCCCCTGCCGTTCCGGTGGCACGGCGCCGCGCCCGGGGTTTCCCGTGGCTCCTCCGGAGCCTTGAGATCCCCGGGCGCGGCTGTCCGCAGGGCGGCCGCGCCGCCGTTCAGCCGGTGACCTCGATCCGCTCCGCGCCCGGCTTGCCGTTCCCGCCGGCCGCCCCGGCGGACCCGGCCGGCCCGCCTTCCGCCGCGGCCGTCCCGGTCCCGGCGTCCGCCCCCGGAGCGCCGGCCGCGCCACCCGCCAGCCGGGAGAGCATCGACGCGAGGTCGATCCCGGTCGTGGAGCCCAGCAGTTCCATGCCCTGGGCGACGTTGTCCGCCACCGCGCGCGGCAGCTTCCCGGCACCGTCCGTGGAGATCACCGTCAGCTTGTCGATGGCCGCCATCGGCTCCGCCGCCTTCGCGACGACCTGCGGCAGCACCTCGACGAGCATCTGCAGTACGGCCGCGTCGCCGTACCGCTCGAAGGCGTCGGCCTTCTTGTGCATCGCCTCGGCCTCGGCGGTGCCGTGCGCGGCAACCGCCGCGGCCTCCGCCTCGCCCTCCAGCCGGACCGCGTCGGCCAGCGCCGCACGCCGCTGCTTCTCGCCCTCACCGGTGAGCCGGGACTCCTCGGCCTGCGCCTCGGCCTGCTTCACCCGCGCCACCCGGTGCGCCTCCGCCTCCTGCTCGGCCTGGTACCGGGCGGCGTCGGCCGGCTTGCGGATCTCCGTGTCGAGCTGGCGATCCTTCAGCGCGGCCTGCCGCGTGGCGACCTTCTCCTGCTCCGACAGCACCTCCTGCTGCCGCGCGGCCTCGGCCAGCGGCCCCGCCGCCGCGGCGCGGGCGGCCGCCGCGTCCGTCTCGGCCTTGATCTCGGCCTGACGGAGCGCCAGCACCCGCTGCGCGACCGCGATCTCCTCCTCGGCCCGCAGCCGCGCCTGCTCGGCTATGCGGCGGGCGTCGGCCTCGGCGGTGTCGGCCTCCTGCCGGGCGCGGGCGGCCTCGGGCCGGCCGAGGTCCTGCAGATAGCTGCCCTCGGCGGAGATGTCCTGGATCTGGAAGGTGTCGAGGACGAGCCCCTGGCCGGAGAGGCTGGCCTCGGCCTCCTCCGCGACCTGCCCGGCGAACGCCGCCCGGTCCCGGATGACGTCCTCCACGGACATCCGGCCGACGATCGAGCGCAGGGCTCCGGACAGCACCTCCTGGGTGAAGCCGACCACCCCGTCCTGCTGCTGGAGGAACCGCTGGGCGGCGGCGCGGATCGCGTCCTCGTCGCCGCCGACCTTGACGATGGCGACACCGTCCAGGTCGACCTTGACGCCGCGCAGCGTCACCGCGCCGCGCACGGCGACCGGGATGTGCCGGCTGGACAGGTCCATCACATGGCGCTGCTGGACGAACGGCACCACGAAGACGCCGCCGCCGACGACGACCTTCTGGCCGCTGGTGTCGTAACTGACGCGGCTGGTCACCGCGTCGACGGACTTCTTGCCCCGGCGTCCGGTGATGATGAACGCCTCGTTCGGCCCGGCCACCTTGTAGCGCGAGATGACGATGACGGCCAGAAGAACAAGGAGTACGGCGACTCCGACCACGGCGACGAGCACTGGGCTCATGGGGTCCTGCCTCTCTGCGGACAACCGGATGATGCATAACAACTGGGGTAACCGGGGCGGCCCGAGGGCCGGTTCGCCCGTCCCCCCGTGGACGTACGAACCGGCGGCGCCCGGACGGCGGGACGACCCGCGGCAGGGCCGGGGCGGCCCGCCGGGCGAGCGGACGGGCGGACGGCCGGGCCGAGGGTGGACGGACCGGCGAGCGGGCCGGCGAACGGACAACCGGGCAGGACCGCTAGCGCTCCACGGCGCGCACCTCGACCGCCGTACTGGACAGCGCGGCCGTCACCCAGATCTCCTCACCGAGCGGCTGCGCCACCTCGCTGCGCGCCGCGTACTTCAGGGGCTGGCCGCCGACCCGGAGCAGCACCTCGCCGTAGCCGCCCGGCGGGATGGGCGTCACCACCGAGCCCGGGGTGCCCACCAGGTCGGCGGAGCGGAGCGTCGGCGCGGTCTGGTCCCGCATCAGCACCCGGCTCAGCCGGACCACCAGCCAGGCGGTGCCCAGCCCGGCGGCCGTCCCGGCCGCGGTCGCGCCGACGGGCCCGGCTCCGGTGGTGCCGAGGACGATGGCGCCGCCGAAGCCGAGCATCGAGACGAACCCGGCCAGGGCCGGCAGCGAGACCATCCCCCCGAAGGCCCCGTCCAGCACGCCGTCCAGCACACCGTCGAAGACGAACGCGAGGACCAGCAGCACCAGTCCCGCCGCGCCGAGCCCCAGAAACCACGCCATCCGGTCCCCCTCTCCCCGCGTGGAGCGGGACCCCGTACGCGCCCCGCACTTCCCGCGTTCCGGGCAGTCTCGCAGCCGGAAGGGCCCTGGCGCACTGCCGGGTTCCGGCAATCTTCACGCCGCCCTGATGCCGGGGGACCGCCCCGGCCCGTACCGCGGCGTCCCGGTCCCGCGTCCCCGCGGCCGGCCCCTCCGGCGCCCCGGTCGCGCGCGGAGGCGCCCGGTCACCGCCCGGCGTCCGCCCACCGGATAACCGGACGGGTGGCGCCACCCGCTCCGATACGATATTGACCGCCCGCAGAACCCTTCATCACTCCGCGCATCCACCTGCTACCCGGGAGCAGCCGCAATGGCTCGACACCTCATCACCAGCGCCCTTCCGTACATCAACGGGATCAAGCACCTGGGCAACATGGTGGGGTCCATGCTCCCGGCCGATGTGTACGCCCGCTATCTGCGGCAGCGCGGTCACGAGGTGCTGTACATCTGCGCGACCGACGAGCACGGCACCCCGGCGGAACTGGCCGCCAAGGAGGCCGGGCTGCCGGTGGACGAGTTCTGCGCCGGGCAGCACGACGCGCAGAAGGCCGTCTACGACGGCTTCGGCCTGGAGTTCGACTACTTCGGCCGCAGCTCCTCGGAGCAGAACATCGAGATCACCCAGCACTTCGCGCGCCGCCTCAAGGAGAACGGCTTCATCGAGGAACGCGCGATCCGCCAGGTGTTCTCCCTCGCCGACGACCGCTTCCTGCCGGACCGCTACATCGTCGGCACCTGCCCGCACTGCGGCTACGACAAGGCCCGCGGCGACCAGTGCGAGAACTGCACGCGCGTGCTCGACCCCACCGATCTGTTCGAGCCCCGCTCCGCGATCAGCGGCAGCGCCGATCTGGAGATCCGCGAGACCAAGCACCTCTTCCTGCTCCAGTCGAAGCTGGCCGGCGAGGTCGAGGCGTGGATCGACGCCGTCGGCGACGCATGGCCGACGCTCGCCTCCTCCATCGCCCGCAAGTGGCTGACCGAGGGCCTCCACGACCGCTCGATCACCCGCGACCTGGACTGGGGCGTCCCGGTCCCGGCCGACACCTGGCCCGAACTGGCCGCCGAGGGCAAGGTCTTCTACGTCTGGTTCGACGCCCCGATCGAGTACATCGGCGCCACCAAGGAGTGGGCGGACCGCGCGGGCGAGGGCGAGGTCCGGGACTGGAAGTCCTGGTGGTACGAGCCCGCGGGCGCGGACGACGTCCGCTACACCGAGTTCATGGCCAAGGACAACGTCCCGTTCCACACCGTGATGTTCCCGGCCACCCAGCTCGGCACCCGCGAGCCCTGGAAGAAGGTCGACTACGTCAAGGCCTTCAACTGGCTCACCTACTACGGCGGGAAGTTCTCCACCTCCCAGCGGCGCGGGGTGTTCACCGACGCGGCCCTGGAGCTGCTGCCGGCCGACTACTGGCGCTACTTCCTGATGGCGAACGCCCCCGAGTCGGACGACACCTCCTTCTCCTGGGAGCTGTTCTCCTCGGTCGTCAACAAGGACCTCGCCGACACCCTCGGCAACTTCGTCAACCGCGTGCTCTCCTTCTCCCGCAAGCGCTTCGGCGACACCGTCCCGGCGGGCGCGCAGGCCGGCGAGGCCGAGCGGAAGCTGGGCGGGGAGATCGCGGGCCTGCTCGCCGAGTACGAGCGGCACATGGAGGAGCTGCAGTTCCGCAAGGCGGCGCAGGCGCTGCGCGCCCTGTGGAGCGCGGGCAACTCCTACCTGGAGGAGAAGGCCCCCTGGCTGGAGATCAAGACCGACCAGGACGCGGCGGCGCTCACCCTCCGTACGGCCATGAACCTCATCCACCTCTACGCGGTGGTCTCCGAGCCGTTCATCCCGGCCTCGGCGAAGGCCATGCGCGCCGCGTTCGACCTGAAGGACGACACCGCCGCCTGGGTCACCGCCGAGGAGGCCGCGGCCCTGGCCGCCGTCCCGGCCGGCACGGCCTTCACCGTCCCGCCGGTCCTCTTCGCCAAGATCACCGAGGACGACCTGGCCGCCTACCGCGAGCGCTTCGGCGGCGAGGAGTAACGGCCGCCCTCTCCGGTATCAGAGGAAGCCCCGGGCCTGGTGCCCGGGGCTTCGGCACACCGGCAGAACCGGAATCCCCGGTGGACCACACAAACCGGACACCACGCATGTACAATCGCATGCATGGTAGCTCTCCAGATCCGTGATGTGCCGGAAGACGTCCGCGACCGTCTGGCGGCGATAGCGGAACAGCGCGGGCAGTCCTTGCAGGCCTATCTTTTCGACCTGGTCAACGACGAGGTCCGCCGCAGGGACAACCTGGCCGTCCTGGAGCGGTTCGCCGACAAGCGGTACGGCACCCACCTCTCCAAGGAGGACATCCTCGGAGCCCTGGACGAGGCCCGCGCGGAGCGGCTGGCGCACCTCGGCCTTCCGGAGGCCGCGCAGTGATCGTTGTCGATGCCTCCGTTTACGCCTTCTCACTCCTGGACGAGGGGCCCACGGGTGACCGGTGCCGGGAGGCCCTGGCCGCGGACGACCGCTGGATCTCCCCGGAGCACTGGACGGTCGAGGTCATGTCCGTGATCCGGGGCAATCTGCTGGGTGGCAAGATCACCCGGGAGCACGCCGTCGACGCCGTGTCGGCCCTCTCCCAGCTGAGCCCCGTGGTCCCGCTGACCCGAATGCTGCTCCAGCGCGTCTGGGGACTCCACGGCAACCTCACGATGTACGACGCCACCTATGTGGCCGCGGCCGAGGCCTACGACTGCGCGCTGCTCACGGCGGACGGACGCCTGGCCCGCGCTCCGGGCCTCCGCTGCCCGGTCAGGGTCATCGACTGACAGCCCGAAGCGATCTCGGCCCGGTACCTCCTTCGAGGGACCGGGCCGAGATCACGTGCAGGGGGAGACGCCGCCTACCGCTCCTGCTTCACCTGCGGCTTCCGCAGGCTGAGGTGGAGCTCCCGGAGGCGGGCCTCCTCGACCTCGGTCGGGGCGCCCATCAGCAGGTCCTGGGCGTTGCCGTTGAGCGGGAAGGCGATGGTCTCGCGGATGTTGGGCTCGTCGGCCAGCAGCATCACCATGCGGTCCACGCCCGGGGCGATGCCGCCGTGCGGCGGGGCGCCGAACTTGAAGGCGCGGAGCATGCCGCCGAACTCGCGCTCGACCTCGTCCCGGGAGTAGCCGGCGATCCCGAAGGCCTCGTACATGACGTCGGGCTCGTGGTTCCGGATGGCGCCGGAGGACAGCTCCACGCCGTTGCAGACGATGTCGTACTGCCAGGCGAGGATGTCCAGCGGGTCCTTCTCCCGGAGCGCCTCCAGGCCGCCCTGCGGCATGGAGAAGGGGTTGTGGGAGAACTCGATCTCGCCGGTGTCCTCGTTCTTCTCGAACATCGGGAAGTCGACGATCCAGCAGAAGCGGAAGACGTTCTCCTCGAAGTGCCCGGCCCGGCGGGCGGCCTCGACGCGGACGGCGCCCATGATCTTCGAGACCTCGTCGAACTCGCCGGCGCCGAAGAACACCGCGGTGCCGGGCTTGCCGCCGACCTCGGCGATCAGCCGCTCGGTGTCGTCCTCGGTGAGGAACTTCGCGATCGGGCCGGTGAGCTTCGCGTCCTCGCCGATCCGGACCCAGGCCAGGCCCTTGGCGCCCTGCTCGACGGCGAACTCGCCCATCTGGTCGAAGAACTTCCGCGGCTGCTCCGCGGTGTCCGGCACGGCCAGCGCGCGGACGTGCTTGCCGGCGAAGGCCTTGAAGCCCGAGTCCGCGAAGACGTGCGAGACGTCGGTGAGCTCCAGCTTGGCGCGCAGGTCCGGCTTGTCGCTGCCGTACTTGAGCAGCGCCTCGCGGAACGGGATGCGCGGGAACGGCGAGGTGACCTCGCGGCCCTGCCCGAACTCGGTGAACAGGTCGGTCATCACCTTCTCGATGACCCCGAAGACATCCTCCTGCTCGACGAAGCTCATCTCGATGTCGAGCTGGTAGAACTCGCCCGGCGAGCGGTCGGCGCGGGCGTCCTCGTCGCGGAAGCAGGGGGCGATCTGGAAGTAGCGGTCGAAGCCCGCGATCATCAGCAGCTGCTTGAACTGCTGCGGGGCCTGCGGCAGCGCGTAGAACTTGCCGGCGTGCAGCCGGGAGGGGACGAGGAAGTCGCGGGCGCCCTCGGGCGAGGTGGCCGAGAGGATCGGCGTCGCCATGTCCATGAAGCCGAGGGCGGTCATCTCCCGGCGGAGGTAGGCGATGACCTGGGAGCGCAGGACGATGTTGCGGTGCATGCGCTCACGGCGCAGGTCGAGGAAGCGGTACTCCAGCCGGCGCTCCTCGTTCACCCCGTCCTCGGTGTTGATCGTGAACGGCAGCGGCTCGGCCTCGCCCAGCACCTCGACCTCGTCGACCTCGATCTCGATCTCGCCGGTCGGCAGGTCGGGGTTGACGTTCTCGGCGCCGCGGGCGCTGACCCGGCCGTCGATCCGGACGACGGTCTCCTTGGTCAGCGAGCCCAGCGCCTCGTTGGCCGGCGTGCCCGGCCGGGCCACGAGCTGGACCAGGCCGTAGTGGTCGCGGAGGTCGACGAAGAGGATGCCGCCCAGATCGCGACGATTGTGCAGCCAGCCGCTCAGTCGCACCTCGGTGTCGACGTCAGCGGCGCGGAGTTCGCCGCAGGTGTGGGACCGGTACCGATGCATCGCTCATCCAAGTCGTCGGATCGTCGTCGGATCGTGGTGGGGGGCGCCGGGCGCCCGTGGGAGCGGGCCCGTCGAGGGCCCCGTCAAGGGTACCGGTAGCCACCTGCCCCACAGCCGGTCGTCAGAATGCCCCAAAGCTGCCTAAAGTGATGTAATGCGCTCCGAGGATGTCCTGTCCGCCACCGCGACCGGCCTCTGGCGCTGGGACACCGCCTCCAAAGCCCTGCGGGTGGACGCCGAGGCGGCCCGGCTGCTGGGGTTCGACGCGGTCGACACCACGCTCTCCCCGGGGGCCACCCGGGCCCGCTTCCACCCGGTGGACTGGGTGGAGATGAACGAGGTCGTGAGCCTCGCCCTCGCCGAGCGCACCCTGGCCGAGGTGCTGATGCGGGTGATCGGCGACGACGGCAGGGTGCTCCGCAGGATCCGCGTCCGCGCCCGGCCGCACCGGCACGCCGGCCGGGTCACGCTGATCGGCACCGTCCAGGAGCTCCCCGAGGAGCCGCGGCACGCCGACGACACCGAGGCGCCGCCCCGGGTCACCGGCGACTGGCGGCGGGCCCGGGAGGCCTTCCTGCTGGACGCCGGACGGGCGCTGGCCGAGGCCAGGTCCACCTCCGAGGTGCTGCGGGTGGCCGGGAACCTCTCCATGCCGGGGTTCTCCCCGAACGGCCTGGTCGTCTTCACCGTCCAGGGGGACTGGCTGAAGATCGTGGGGTTCCAGGGCGCCCGCCCCGACGACGAGGAGCCGCCCTTCGAGGAGATGCCGCTGGACACGCCCTACCCGGCCGCCGAGGTGGTGCGCACCGGCCGGGCCGTCTACCTCTCCTCGCCCGGGGAGTTCCGCGAGCGGTACCCCCTCACCTGGCCGCTGGTGTCCCGCTTCGACCTGCAGTCCTGGGCCTACGTCCCGCTGATCACGGCGGGCCGCACCACCGGCGCCTGGCTGGCCACCTTCGACCACCGCGTCGCCTTCACCCCGGACGAGCGTTCGATCCTGGCCACCGTGGCCCGGATGCTGGCCCAGGCGCTCTCCCGGGCCGGCACCCAGGAGTCCCAGCGGGAGCTGGCCGTCGGGCTCCAGCGGGCCATGCTGCCCCCGGTGCCGCCCGAGACCCCGGGGATGACGGTCGCCGCCCGCTATGTGGCGACCGGCGGAGGGCTCCAGATCGGCGGCGACTGGTACGACATGATTCCGCTGCCGTCCGACCGCGTGGCCTTCGTCGTCGGCGACGTCCAGGGCCACGACGTGCGCGCCGCGAGCCTGATGACCCAGCTGCGGATCGCCCTGCGCGCCTACGCCTCCGAGGGACACCACCCCGACGCCGTGCTCTCCCGCGGTTCGCGCTTCCTGGCCGGGCTCGCCGACCGGCGGCCGGACGGCGAGGGCGGCGAGGACGACCCGCGCTTCGCCACCGTCCTCTACATCGAGGCGGACCCGGCGTCCGGGACCCTGGACATCGCCCGCGCCGGCCACCAGGAGCCCGTCACCCGGATGCACGACGGCACCATGATGACCCGGACCACGGCCGGCGGGCTGCCGCTCGGCGTCTCCCCGGACGCCGACTACCCGATCACCAGGATCGTCCTGGAGCCGGGGGAGCTGATGATGCTCTTCACCGACGGTCTGCTCGAAACCGGCGGGCACAACCTGGAGACCGGCTGGCAGCGGCTGCGCGAGGCGATCGAGGAGCATGTCTCGGAGGACATGGAGGACATGGCCGACAGCCTGATCCAGGCCGTGCACGGCCCCTCCTCGCACTACCGGACCGGCCCGCTCTCCGACCGGCGCGAGGACGACATCGTCCTCCTGCTGCTCTGCCGGAACGGACCCGGCTGCGGCGCCCCCGCCCTGTATCCGCCGCGCCAGATGCGCCGCGCGGTCATGACCATCGCCCAGGCCGAGCCGGAGCGCATCTCCCTGGCCCGCCGCCAGCTGCGCGAGCTGATGCACGACTGGTCGGACCCGGAGCAGGTGGACTCGGCCGAGCTGATGCTGTCCGAGATGGTCACCAATGTGCTGGTGCACACGGACGGTGACGCCGTGGCGGTCGCGGAGATCACCGCACCGGACGGGGACGGCAGTGCGGGCCGGCGGCTCCGCGTCGACGTGGCCGACAGCAGCGACGAGCTGCCGCACCGCCGCCGCCCGGGCGAGCTGGCCTCCTCGGGGCGCGGTCTGGTGCTGCTGGAGCTGCTCGCCCACGCCTGGGGGGTCGATCCCCGGGGCGAGGGCAAGACCACCTGGTTCGAGCTGTACGAGAACCCCGGCCCGCCCGGCCCGGACGAGCCGGAGCCGCGCGGGCCGCTGTTCCCCGAGGCCGTGCCGGACTTCGCCGCCTGACCGGCCGGAGCGCGGCCGGCGGGAGCGGTCCGGCCGGCCGGCGGCGGGGAAGGGGCGGGGCCCCGGTCCGGCCTACAGCCCGCCCTCGGACATCCCGTGCACGGCCGGGACCGTGCCCAGCCGCCCCTTCTGGAAGTCCTCGAACGCCTGCTGGAGTTCCTCGCGGGTGTTCATGACGAACGGACCGTAGTGGGCCATGGGCTCACGGATCGGCCGGCCGCCGAGCAGAACGACCTCCAGGTCCGGCGTGTGGGCGTCCTGCTTCTCGTCGGCGCGGACGGTGAGCGAGGAACCGGTGCCGAAGACGGCGGTCTGGCCCAGGCGGACCGGACGGCGCTCGGCCCCGGCCGTCCCGCGGCCCGCGAGGACGTAGGCGAGGCCGTTGAAGTCCTCGCGCCAGGGCAGGGTGATCCCGGCACCGGGGGCCAGCGTCGCGTGGACCATCGTGATCGGCGTGTGCGTGATCCCGGGGCCGCGGTGTCCGTCCAGCTCACCGGCGATCACCCGCAGCAGCGCGCCGCCGTCGGGTGAGGTGAGCAGCTGGACGCTGCCGCCCCGGATGTCCTGGTAGCGCGGCGCCATCATCTTGTCCTTCGCCGGGAGGTTCACCCACAGCTGGAGCCCGTGGAAGAGCCCGCCGGACATGACGAGCTGCTCCGGCGGCGCCTCGATGTGCAGCAGGCCGGCGCCGGCCGTCATCCACTGGGTGTCACCGTTGGTGATGGTGCCGCCACCGCCGTTGGAGTCCTGGTGGTCGAATATCCCGTCGATGATGTAGGTGACGGTCTCGAAGCCGCGGTGCGGGTGCCACGGGGTCCCCTTGGGCTCCCCCGGCTGGTACTCCACCTCACCCATCTGGTCCATCATGATGAACGGGTCCAGGTGCCGGTAGTTGATCCCCGCGAAGGCCCGGCGGACGGGGAAGCCCTCGCCCTCGAAGCCGCTCGGCGCGGTGGTCACGGCCAGCACGGGGCGGGCCGCGGCATCCGCCGGCGCGGCCACGCGCGGCAGGGTCAGGGGGTTATCGACGGTGATGGCGGGCATGGGGTCCTCCTCGGGGGCTTTAGTTGAACAGTAAACAACAACCCGAGGCGCCGCCATTCCCGAGACCGGACATCATCCCCTCATCCGGCACCCCTTGTGCGGGGAGCATGCCCCATGCACGGCACGGCGCGCGAGACCGCCTCCGGTCCGCGGCGGACGGCGCGGAGGCGCGGACGGCGGAAGCGGGCGGCGGACGGAGCCGGCCGCGCCCTCTCATGAGGGCGCGGCCACGGCCCCGCGATCACCGCGCGGGCGGTCCCTCTTCCGGTCCGCCGTCCCGGCCCGTCAGAACGGCGTCAGCGTGAGGGTGAAGCCGGTCGGGCGGGTGTCCTGGATGTAGGAGGCGAAGTCCGCGACGTCGTCGAAGGCGAAGCCGTACGCCTTGCCGTCCTCGGTCGCCGCGTGCACCGCCTTCGCGTAGTGGTTGGTCAGCTCGCCCCGGTAGAAGGCGGCCGGGTCGGTGGCCGGCTGGGCGGTGTCGGTGAGCAGGGTCGAGCGGTTGAAGCCCGCGCCGAGGACGGCGGCGACGGGACCGGTGGTGCCGTCGTTGGGCGCGGCGAGGTTGCCGTCGCAGAAGAAGACGTCGCGGGTGGAGGGCTTGGCGAAGGACACGGAGGCCGGACCGTCGAAGGTGAACCGCTCACCGCGCACCCGGCCGGTGAACGTGCCGGCGTTGGTGGTGACCTTGAGGTCCTTGCCGGTGTAGGTGCTCCACACCTCGTCGATGTACGGGGCGAAGTAGTCCTTCGGGAAGAGGCCCGCGTCCAGACCGTGGCCGGGAGCGATGATGCGGGTGTCGTCCACGACCAGCCGTGCGAACTCCTCGGTCCGCTTGACGGCGGCGAAGGCGGCGGCGCGCCCGCCGTCGCGCAGGGTGCCCGTCGTCTGGTCCTTCTCACCGGTGAGCCGGATGCTCAGCGGCACACTGAACATGTCGACCATCGTGGTGTTGCAGAACATGCCGGCCGCGTTGTACGTGAACTCGGCGCAGTCGTGCAGGACGCCGTAGTTGGGGTCCGACTCGACCCACCCGGCCGGGTACTGCAGAGCCGCGTTGCCGTTGCCGTCGGCCACGGCCTTGAACTTGAGCTTCTCGCCGAGGGACACATAGATGCGGCCCGACATGTGGGGGAGGGACAGTTTCGTCTCGCCGCTGCCCGCCAGGGGGATGGCGTAGTCGGTGAAGCCGTCGGCTCCGTTGTCCGACAGGGCGATGGGCACGACGGTGCCCTCCGGGGTGAGCCGTACCTGCCGGCCGTCGAGGTTGCCGACGACGTAGAGGTGCACGGAGGTGTTGCGGAAGGAACCGGTGTTGTTGGCGATGGTCACCGGGAGCGAGCCGGCGGCCGAGGTGCGGGCCTCGCCGCCGATGGCGTACGGGGTGACGGTCGCGATCGCCGGGACGGCGACGGCCGCGCCGCCCAGGGCGAACAGCATCTTGCGACGGGTCAGATTGCGCTGGTGACGAGGTGCCATGGGTACTCCTTGGGACCCGGCCGGGGGGCCGGGGCACTCGGGGGATCAGGAGGAAGCAGGAGGAAGCGGGAGGCGGCGCGGCGCGGCGCCGCGGGCGCTCAGCCGATGGTCCACTTCTGGTTGGCGGCGCCGGTGCACGTCCAGATCTGGAGGCGGGTGCCGTCGGCCGAGGAGTTGTCCTTGGCGTCGAGGCACTTGCCGGATCCGGTGTTGACCAGGTCGCGGGCGGCGGTGTGGGTCCACTGCTGCGCCGCCGTGCCGTTGCAGGTGTAGAGCTGCACGGCCGCGCCGTCGTCGTGCGAACCGCCCTTGACGTCCAGGCACTTGCCGAGGGCCCGCACGGTGCCGTCGCTGCCCGCCGTCCACTTCTGGGCGTCGTGGCCCGTGCAGTTGTGCAGCTGGATCGGCGTGCCGTCGGCGCTGCTCGCGCCCGCGACGTCGGCGCACATGCCGCCGATGCCCTTGATGGCGCCGGTGCGGGGCGTGCCGCCGCCGCTGTCGCCGGAGTCGGAGGTGGTGACGTGGACGTAGTCGATGGTCATCGTCTGCGGGAAGGAGGTGCCGGCGTCGGGGCTGCCGGGCCAGTTACCGCCGACCGCGAGGTTCAGGATGAGGAAGAACGGGTGGTCGTAGACCCACTTGTTGCCGCCCACGTCCCCGGGGCCGCGGGTCTGGTAGGCCCGGCCGTCCACGGACCAGGTGATCCCGGAGGGGGTCCAGTCGACGGCGAAGACGTGGAAGTCGTCGGCGAAGGCCGCGCCGTTCGGCAGCGTGTACGAGGCGCCGATACCGCCCGCGCCCGAGTAGCCGGGGCCGTGGAGGGTGCCGTGGACGGTGCCGGGCTCGTTGCCGACGTTCTCCATGATGTCGATCTCGCCGCTGTCGGGCCAGCCGACGGAGCCGAGGTCGTCGCCCAGCATCCAGAAGGCCGGCCAGATGCCCTGGCCCCGCGGGATCTTGATGCGGGCCTCGAAGTGGCCGTACTTCTGGGTGAAGGTCTTCGCCGTGTTCAGCCGCGCCGACGTGTACTGGCAGGTGCCGTACCAGCACTGCAGGCCCGGGTCGCTGTTCTTGCGGGCGGTGATGACCAGGTTGCCCTTGCCGTCGAGCGCGGCGTTGTCGGTGCTGTTCGTGTAGTACTGGAGTTCGTTGTTGCCGTTGCCGCTGCCGCCCGTCTCCAGGGTCCACTTCGAGGAGTCGGGCGCGCTGCCCGCGGCGCCGTCGAAGTCGTCGGACCAGGTCTGCGCCGCGGCGGCGCTCGCCCGGTTCGTGGCCGGGCCGGACGTGTTGAAGAGGATGGCGGAGGCGAGGGCGGTGGTGATGAGAAGCACCAGCCCTCCGAAGGACCATCGGCGTGCGCGATGAGCTGCCATGGCGTGGACACACCTCGTCTGTGGGGAAGGTTCGGCGTCGGGCGCCGGACGGTGCGCATCGAGCACACGGACAGCCGGACTCGTTCCTTGAGAGCGCTCTCTTTGTGCGCCGCGCGCCGCCGGTGGCCCACGACGATACGCACGACGAAGGGCCCCGCCAATCGGAAGGCGAAGCTCCAAAAACCTCTGACCTGCGGAAACGCGAGAAGGTGCGGGGAGCTGAGGAACGCTTGAGCCGCGCTTAAGCCAGGCTTAATGCGCCGGCCGCGGACCGTGACGCTTATGTCCGGGATGCGCCCCGGACCCGCCCGGGATGCCGCCGGCCGTGCCGGCTGCGGGCCCGGCGGGGCGGCGCCGGGCCACCGCGGAGGAGACAGGGACGGCCCTCAGCCGTACATCCGCCGCATCGCGAAGTCGACCATCTGCTCGACGGCCTTCGCGTCGAAGACCATCCGGTGCTCGCCCTCCATGTCCAGCACGAAGCCGTAGCCCGTGGGCAGCAGGTCGAGCACCTCGGCGCCGGTCAGCGTGAAGTACTTGGACTCCTTGCCGGCGTAGCCGCGCAGCTCCTTCAGCGAGGTGAAGAGCGGGATCACCGGCTGCTGGGTGCTGTGCAGCGCCAGAAAACCGGGGCCCTCGCCGCGCGGGCAGTAAATCTTCGACGTCGAGAAGATGTGCTGGAAGTCCTCGGCCGACATCGAGCCCGTGGTGAAGGCGCGCACCGCGTCGGCCAGCGACGGCGGGGACGGCTCGGGGTAGAGCGGCTGGCCCGGCTGGGCGCCGTAGCCGCCGCGCCCCTGCTGCGGGGGTGGCGGAGGGGCCGCGTAGCTCTGCCCGGCGCCCGGGTTCTGGTCATAGCCGTACATGCCCCAAAGGGTAACGAGTCACAGTTGACCGGCGGGGGCTTGCGTCTTATTACTGACGGGTAGCATCATGGCGGAACCACGTTTGGTACGCAGTAGAGGTATGCCGCCTCCCCGAAGCTACGGAGCCGTCGCCATGGGGCACTACAAGTCGAATCTCCGCGACATCGAGTTCAACCTCTTCGAGGTGCTCGGCCGCGACAAGCTGTACGGCACCGGCCCGTTCGCGGAGATGGACGTCGACACCGCCAAGAGCGTCCTGTCCGAGATCGCCCGCCTCGCCGAGAACGAGCTCGCCGAGTCCTACGCCGACGCGGACCGCAACCCGCCGGTGTTCGACCCGGAGACCAACACCGCACCGCTCCCCGAGTCCTTCAAGAAGAGCTACCAGGCCTTCATGGACGCCGAGTGGTGGCGGCTGGGCATCCCGGAGGCGCTGGGCGGCACCATCACCCCGCGCTCCCTGCTCTGGGGCTTCGCCGAGACCATCCTGGGCTCCAACCCGGCGGTCTGGATGTACTCCTCCGGCCCGGCCTTCGCCGGCGTGCTCTACGACGAGGGCACCGAGGAGCAGAAGAAGATCGCGCAGATCGCGGTGGAGAAGCAGTGGGGCTCCACCATGGTGCTGACCGAGCCGGACGCCGGCTCCGACGTGGGCGCCGGCCGCACCAAGGCCGTCCAGCAGGAGGACGGCAGCTGGCACATCGAGGGCGTGAAGCGCTTCATCACCTCGGGCGAGCACGACATGTCCGAGAACATCATCCACTACGTGCTGGCCCGCCCCGAGGGCGCCGGCCCCGGCACCAAGGGCCTGTCCCTGTTCATGGTGCCGAAGTACGAGTTCGACTTCGAGACCGGCGAGCTGGGCGAGCGCAACGGCGTCTACGCCACCAACGTCGAGCACAAGATGGGCCTCAAGGTCTCCAACACCTGCGAGATGACCTTCGGCGACCGCCACCCCGCCAAGGGCTGGCTGATCGGCGACAAGCACGACGGCATCCGCCAGATGTTCATGATCATCGAGTTCGCGCGGATGATGGTCGGCACGAAGGCCATCGCCACCCTCTCCACCGGCTACCTCAACGCCCTGGAGTACGCCAAGGAGCGCGTGCAGGGCCCGGACCTGGCCGCCTTCACGGACAAGACCGCCCCGCGCGTCACCATCACGCACCACCCCGACGTCCGCCGCGCGCTGATGACGCAGAAGGCGTACGCCGAGGGCATGCGCTCCCTCGTCCTCTACACCGCCTCGATCCAGGACGAGATCCTGGTCAAGGAGGCCGCGGGCGAGGACGCCTCCGCCATCCACCGCCTGAACGACCTGCTGCTGCCGATCGTCAAGGGCTACGGCTCGGAGAAGTCCTACGAGCTGCTCGCCCAGTCGCTGCAGACCTTCGGCGGCTCCGGCTACCTCCAGGAGTACCCGCTGGAGCAGTACATCCGGGACGCCAAGATCGACACCCTCTACGAGGGCACCACCGCCATCCAGGGCCAGGACTTCTTCTTCCGGAAGATCGTCCGCGACCAGGGCCAGGCACTGACCGCCCTCTCCGAGGAGATCAAGAAGTTCCTGGGCGACGCCGAGGGCGGCGAGGAGCTGGCCGACGCCCGCGCCGAGCTGTCCAAGGCCGCGGTGGACCTGGAGGCCATCGTCGGCCACATGCTGACCGACCTCGCCGCCACCGAGCAGGACGTGAAGTCGATCTACAAGGTCGGCCTCAACACCACCCGCCTGCTGATGGCCTCCGGCGACGTCGTCGTCGGCTACCTGCTCCTCAAGGGTGCCGCGGTCGCCGCCTCCAAGCTCGCCTCGGCCTCCGCCAAGGACAAGTCCTTCTACGAGGGCAAGATCGCCGCGGCCAAGTTCTTCGCGCACACCGTGCTGCCGGGCGTCTCCGTCCAGCGCACCCTGGCCGAGAAGACCGACAACTCCCTGATGGAGCTGGACGAGGCCGCCTTCTGAGGCTTCCTCCCCCGGCTCCCCCGCAACCAGGTCCCCGTCCGCGGATGAGGCCCTGAAACCTCGGCCGCCCAGGCCGTCCGCGCCCCAGCGGCCGAGGTCCCGACCCCCGCCCGGCAGGTCCCACCGGGCGGGGGTCATCTTCTGCGCGCAGCGAGCCCGTTCGGGCCGCTCCGGGCCCTTCCATATGCTGAGGCCCATGAGCCGACCTCCCCGCTTCACCCGAGCCCACACCGACGACCTGATCTCCTACCTCGCGGCGAGCCCGTCGCCCTACCACGCGGTGGCCAACGCCGCGGGGCGGCTGGAGACGGCCGGGTTCCGGCGGGTCGAGGAGACCGAGGCGTGGGACGGCTCGGCGGGCGGCCGGTACGTCCTGCGCGGCGGGGCCCTCATCGCCTGGTACGTCCCGGACGGCGCCGGCCCCGAGACGCCGTACCGGATCATCGGCGCCCACACCGACTCCCCCAACCTGCGCGTGAAGCCCGTGCCGGACACCGGCGCGCACGGCTGGCGGCAGATCGCCGTCGAGATCTACGGCGGCACGCTCCTCAACACCTGGCTCGACCGGGACCTCGGCCTCAGCGGCCGGCTCACCCTGCGCGACGGCTCCAGCCGGCTCGTCTGCGCCGACCGGCCGCTGCTGCGGGTGCCGCAGCTCGCCGTCCACCTCGACCGCGCCGTCAACGCCGAGGGCGTCAAGCTCGACAAGCAGCGCCACATGACCCCGATCTGGGGGATCGGCGACGTCCACGAGGGCGACCTCGTCTCCTTCGTCGCGGACGAGGCCGGGGTCGCCGCCGGGGACATCGCCGGCTGGGACCTCATGGTCCACAGCGTCGAACCGCCCGCCTACCTCGGCCGCGACCGCGAACTGCTCGCCGGGCCGCGCATGGACAACCTGCTGTCCGTGCACGCCGGCACGGCCGCCCTGGCCGCCGTCGCCCGGGACGGCGGGAAACACCTCACCGCCATCCCCGTCCTCGCCGCCTTCGACCACGAGGAGAACGGCAGCCAGTCCGACACCGGCGCCGACGGGCCCCTCCTCGGCAGCGTCATGGAACGCTCCCTCTTCGCCCGCGGCGGCAGCCACGAGGACCGCGCCCGCTCCTTCGCCGGCTCCTTCTGCCTCTCCTCCGACACCGGCCACGCCGTCCACCCCAACTACGCGGAGCGGCACGAGCCCGGCCACCACCCGATGCCGAACGGCGGCCCGATCCTCAAGGTCAACGTCAACCAGCGCTACGCCACCGACGGCGCCGGCCGGGCCGTCTTCGTCCGCGCCTGCGAACGGGCCGGGGTGCCGTGGCAGGCGTTCGTCTCGAACAACTCCATGCCCTGCGGCACCACGATCGGCCCCATCACCGCCGCCCGGCACGGCATCGCGACGGTCGACATCGGCGCCGCCATCCTCTCCATGCACTCGGCCCGCGAACTGTGCGGCGCCGAGGACCCGCACCTGCTCGCGGACGCGATCCGGGCCTTCCTGGAGGACTGAGCGGGCGGCGTTCCGGCCCGCGGCCGGAACGCCCTGGCGCGCGAAGCACTTGACACCCCGCCGGTTCCCCCTCCACCACGCGGCGCATGGAGCCCCCCGCCCCGGGTATCCGGAGGCTACGCACGAAGCCCAGAGAGCCAACGCTTGAGGAGGCGGATCCCATGGGTATCGGCGGATGCATCGGTCTGATGGCGGTGGGTGCCATCCTCACCTTCGCCGTGGACTGGAACATTGCCGGAGTCAACCTCGATCTGGCCGGCCTCATCATGATGGCGGTCGGCCTCATCGGGCTCGCGGCCTACGTGAGCATCCTGAAGCGGCGCAGGGTCCAGCCGCCGGCCCCGGGCGCCCCGGTGGTCGAGGTCGAGGACCACAACCGCTACTACAGGTGACGCGCAACGGCGCGGAGGAACAACGGGAACAACGAAGAACGACGGAGAACGACGGAGAAGCACTCAGCTGCGGGACAACGGCGTCCGCGGTCCCGCACCACCGGGGGCCGCGGACGCCGTCGTACGGCCCCCGTCAGGCGAGCCCGGACCCGTCTCAGGGAGCGTCGAGCCCCGCCAGCACCAGCGGCAGCCGGTCCGCGCCGCCCTCGGCCACCGTCACCGGCACCCCCCAGTCCTGCTGGTGCACATGGCAGGCCGGATACTCCTGCGCCGGGTCGTCGTCGCAGGACGCCGCCATCGCGGAGACGTGCAGCACACCTTCCGTGACCCCCTCGGCCAGGACGAGGTCGCGCCCGAGGCCGGTGTCCGTACCGGAGCCCTCCGCCAGCAGCTCCGGCGGTGTCGCGCTGACGACCAGCCGGGTCGCGGGGCCGTAGCGCTCGTCCAGCTTCTGCCCGGCCGGCGGCCGGAACACCACGTCGAGACGCAGCCGCCCCGGCGCCACCTCGGTGGCCGCCCGCTGCGTCCGGTGCGCCACCGGCTCGACCCGCACCGCCTCCTCGGGCAACCGCAGCCGGGTCAGCCGGTGCCGGGCGGACTCGACCACCACGATCGCGTCGCCGTCGAGCACGGCGTCCGAGGGCTCGCGCAGATCGGTGGCGAGGGTGGTCACCTCACCGGTGGCCGGGTCGTAGCGGCGCAGCGCGTGGTTGTAGGTGTCGCTGACGGCGACCGAGCCGTCGGGGAGGGCGGTGACGCCCAGCGGGTGCTGGAGCAGGGCCTGACCGGCGGGCCCGTCGCGGTGCCCGAAGTCGAAGAGGCCGGTGCCGACGGCGGTACGGACGATGAACTCCGCGCCCCCGGCGCCCGGTTCGGCCCGCTCGGCCGGATCGTCCGGCTCGGCCTGCTCGGCCCGCTCGATCCAGCGGAGGGCGCTGGTCTCGGAGTCGGCGATCCACAGCCGGTCCCCGGCGGCGGCGAGCCCGGAGGGCTGCGCGAACCACGCCTCGGCGGCCGGGCCGTCCACCAGGCCCTCATTGGTCGTACCGGCGACGGCCTCGACCGTGCCGCTGCCGCCCGCTCCCTCGCCCCCGTCCCCCTCCCCGTCCCCGTCCCCTGGTGGGGTCCAGGTCCAGAGCTGGTGGACGCCGGCCATGGCGATCCACAGCCGGTCCCCGAACCAGGCGACGTCCCAAGGTGAGGAGAGGTCCGTCTCCCGGGCCGGTCCGGAGGTCGCGGAGCCCTGCCACCACTGGCGGCCGGTGCCGGCGACCGTCGTCACCCGGCCGGTCTCCACGTCCACCGACCGCAGCGCGTGGTTGACCGTGTCGGCCACCACGACCCTGCCGTCGGGCAGCAGCGCCAGGCCCTGCGGCTCGCTGAACCGCGCCTCGGCCGGACCACCGTCGGCCAGGCCGCGCTCACCGCTGCCGATCCGGCGGACGACGGTCTCGCCGTCGGCGGCCAGCTCCACCAGCGCGTGCCGGGTCGAGTCCGAGACGAGGAAGGTACCGCCGGGCAGCCGCACGGCCTTGCCGGGGAACCGCAGATCGGTCGGCACCGGCTCGGGCGCGACATACGGGCCCTCGCCGCGCCGCAGGGTGCCCTTGGCGGCGTGCTCCTCCTCCAGCTCGGTCACGAGCCGCTCGATGGCGTGGGCGTGGCCCTCACCGGCGTGCTGGGCGACGACATAGCCCTCGGGGTCGATGACGACGAGCGTGGGCCAGGCGCGCACGGCGTACTGCTTCCAGGTGGCCAGCTCGGGGTCGTCGAGGACGGGGTGATGCACCTCGTAGCGCTCGACGGCGTCCACGACCGCCTGATGCTCCGCCTCGTGGACGAACTTCGGCGAGTGGACCCCGATCACCACGACCGTGTCGCGGTGCTTCTCCTCCAACTCCCGCAACTCGTCGAGCACATGCAGGCAATTTACACAGCAAAACGTCCAAAAATCGAGAATCACGATCCGCCCCCGCAGGTCGGCGAGGGTGTACGAGGTGCCGCCGGTATTGAGCCAGCCGCCCTTGCCGGTCAATTCGGGAGCGCGGACGCGTGCGTGCTTTGCCATCCGTCCATCGTGCCTGACGACGGGCGGGGCCCGGACGCCGGGCACGGGCATGGCCGCGGTCGCCCAAGGGCTCCGGGGAGCGGTCAGCGCGTCACGGCAGCACCGCTTCGTCCGGGTCCGGCGACCCAAGCCGGCCACCGCGTGACTCGGCGACCAGCAGGGCATCAGCCAGGCACTCGGCGAGCCGTTTCGCCGCGTACCGCAGTTCGGACACCGTCGCCTTCGGGTCGTCCAGAACGCACTATTGGCTCATGGTCCGCACCATCAACCCCGACGACCCGCGCCACCCGTACCAGCAGATCGCCGACCACCTCGCGGAAGAGATCACGTCGGGACTGACGGGGGCGTGGGGTGCCGCCGCGTCTTGGCCCTCGCGCCCCGGCGTGTACCCCGCTCAGGCGTCCGGCGCGGCGGGGCGGGGGGTCGGGAGGCCGAGGACGCGGTCGCGGAGGACCGGGAAGTCGGTGCGGGTCTTCGCGACGCGGGAGAGGTCGAGGTCGGCGGTGAGGATCTCCTCGTCCTCACCGGCCTCGGCGATCACCTCGCCCCAGGGGTCGATGATCCGGCTGTGCCCGGCCTGTTCGACGCCGCCGTGTGTTCCGGCGGAGCAGCAGGCGAGGACGTACGCCTGGTTCTCGACGGCGCGGGCGCGGGCCAGCAGGGTCCAGTGCTCCCGGCGGCGGGCGGGCCAGCCGGCCGGGATGACGAGCAGTTCGGCGCCGGCGTCGGTGAGCTGCCGGAACTGTTCGGGGAAGCGCAGGTCGTAGCAAGTGGCCAGGCCGGCCACGGTCTCCGTCTCGGTCCCGCTCTCCGGGAGGCGGACGGTGACGACCTCCCCGCCGCCGCCCATCATGGCGGCCTCGCCCTTGTCGAAGCCGAAGCGGTGGATCTTGCGGTAGGAGGCGCGGAGGCCGCCGTCGGGGCCGAGGACCACGGAGGTGTTGTAGAGGGTGCCGTCGGGGGCGCGTTCGACGACGGACCCGGCGTGCAGCCAGACCGACGCTTCGGCCGCGGCGGCGGCCATGGCGGTGACGGTGGGGCCGTCGAGGGTCTCGGCGTGCTCCTCGAAGAGGTCGTAGGCGAAGGCGCCGGTCGGCCAGAGCTCGGGGAGGACGACCAGGTCCGAACCGGCCTGTTCCCGGACTAGCGCGGCCACCCGTTCCCGGCGCGCTTCGACCGTTTCGCCGGAATTGACGGCAATCTGCACCAGGGAGGCGCGCACGGTACCACCACTCTCGGCCTTCGGCCCGTCGTGACGGGCCTACGATCGTCACACGAAAGCACTGCCGGTGTGCCCACGCGCAGCGTAACTTAACTGCGTGAGCCGGTGGCTCAAGCACCCAGCCCGCGTACGAACCGCCGAGGGGTCACGTGACCGTCCACCCAAGCCTGCAGCCCTACATCGACGCCTGGACCCACTCCATCGAGGCGATCTCCGAGCTGGTGACACCGCTCGTCGAGGGTGAGTGGAACCGCGCGACCGCCTGTCCCGGCTGGTCCGTGCGGGACGTCGTCTCCCATGTGATCGGAATCGAGTGCGAGATGCTGGGCGATCCCCGGCCGATCCACACGCTGCCGCGCGACCTGTACCACGTGACGGACGAGCTGACCCGCTACATGGAGGTCCAGGTCGACGTGCGGCGCTGCCACACGGGGCCGGAGATGACGTCCGAGCTGGAGTACACGATCATCCGCCGCTCGCGGCAGCTGCGGAACGAGGGACGCGACCCGGGTACGAAGGTCCGGGGGCCGCTGGGCGGCGCCGAGATCACGCTGGAACACTGCCTGCGGCTGCGGGCGTTCGACGTCTGGGTGCACGAGCAGGATCTGCGGCGCGCGCTGCGGCAGCCCGGCAATCTGGACTCGCCGGGCGCGCTGGTCGCCCGCGACCTGCTGCTGGAGGGACTGCCGAAGGTCGTCGCCAAGGACGCGGGCGCACCGCCGAACACGGCGGTGGTGGTCGACGTGCACGGGCCGGTGGAGTTCATGCGCACGGTGCGGGTCGACGGCGAGGGCCGGGCCTCGGTCAGCGGCAGCCCGTCGCTGGGCCCCGCGGTGACGCTCACCCTGGACTGGGAGACGTACGCGCTGCTGGCCTGCGGCCGGGTGAAGCCGGCGGCGGTGGCGGACCGGATCAAGACGGAGGGCGACCAGAAGCTCGCCGAGGCGATCCTCCGGAACTTCTCGACGACGCCGTAGGGTCGCGCGGCCCGCGAGGCCCCGGGACTCTCCGGCCGCTGCGATTAGCGCAGTTGTTCATAGGTCCCGGCCGCGGTGAAGGCCTCGTCGATCGGCGTGAGGAGCGAGGCGAGGCGGCGGGCACCCGCCTCGCCGGCCGGTGCCCACAGCTCGGCGCAGTGCTCGTCGGTCTCGGCCTCGATCCGTTCGCGTGCCGCGGTGCCGGTGTCGGTGACGGTGCCGTCGGCGGTGAGCCAGCCGCGTTCGACGAGGCGTGCGGTCGCCGCGGCCCACTCCTCGTCGCTCCACCGGCGGGTCGCCCGGATGAGCCCTGTCGGGAGGCGGCCCATCGCGGTCTGCAGGACGTTGCACTCGCAGGGCCCGAGGCGGTTGCCGGCGAGCACGACGAGATGCGCGTCGCCACGCCACTCGCGCAGGACGGTGATCTGCTGCCAGAGCGCGACGAGCGGGTCGGACGGAAGCGCGACCGACGCGTTCGCGGCGGCCAGCGTCTTGCCGGCGTAGTCGGCACCGGCGACGACCGGGTCGATCAGCGACCGCGCCTCCGCGATCCGGTCGGGCGTGAGACACACGCCGACGCGCCGCAGCGCACGGCCGACGGCCACGAAGCGGGCGGCCTGCCACCGCTCGGGGGGCGCGGCGTCCCACACACCCGTCATGCGCCGCACCGCCCGGGGGCTGAAGTTGTAGAAGGCGGCGAGCGCGACCTGCCACGGGACCGCCCCCATCGCGGCCGACCGGAACGCGAAGTAGGCCGGGCCGCGTTCGGTCACGCCGAGCCCGGCGGCCTCCTCGGCGGTCTCGGGGACGAGGTAGACGAACAGGTGGGACGCCTGAATGGCGCGGCTGACCTCGCGGACGGCTGTCAGAGCTGTCGGACGGCTGTCCGGCCGGGCGCCGTCGGACGGGCGGGCGGTGTGCATCGCGTTGTTCTCCTTGGGCGTGACGGGTCGTCAAGGGGCCGGGAGGCGGCCGCGGGAGCGCGCGAAGAGCGGCCCGCACCATCGACCATAACAGCAATAATCGATTATTGACCGCGTTGTCTATGCTGGGGCCATGACACGGACAGCTGCCGCCTCCTCCGCCCCGCCGGGGAAGCAGATGCTCTCGGAGCAGGTCCACGCCCGCCTGCGGGACGCGATCATGCGCGGGGACCACGCTCCGGGCGAGGCCCTCAAGCCGCAGGATCTGGCCAGGGAACAGGGCGTGAGCCTGGCCGTCGTGCGCGAGGCGCTGGTGCGGCTGGTCGGCGACGGCCTCGCCGACCGGCTGCACAACCGCGGCTTCGCCGTCCCGGCCTTCTCCGACCGGCGCTGGCAGGAGATCGCCGAGGCCCGTCGCACGATCGAACCGGTCGTCCTGCGCCTGTCCGTCGAGCGCGGCGACGTCGACTGGGAGGCCCGGGTGCGAGCCGCCCACCACCGGCTGGCCCGGACCCCGGCGTACACGCCGGAGGAGACCACGCACTACAGCGAAGCCTGGTCCGAGGCCCACCGGGTCTTCCACCGGACCCTGCTGGAGGGCTGCGGCAACCCCGTGCTGCTGGAGACCTTCGACCGGATGTGGACGGCGAGCGAGCTGGCCCGCCGCTGGTCGGCACACCGTAATCCCGGCCGGGACGGCGCCGCGGAGCACCGACGGCTGGAAGAGGCCGCGCTGGCCCGCGACGCCGGCACCGCGGCCGAGGTGCTGATCCGGCATCTCACGCTGACCGCGACCGGTCTGGCCGATTCCGCTCAGCACGGAACGGGGCGGGGCGCCACGTCACACAGCGGCCGGGCGTAGCGGACACACCGCGAGTTCGCCCAACCGCCGTCGCGGCGCGCGGGCCGGCCGATGGCGCCGGGGCCGGGGCCCGTCAGCCCTGCCGGACGGCCGGCACGTGCAGCGTCTCGACCCGGCTGGCGACGGTCCGTTCCCGCTCGCGGCGGTCGGCCCGGCTCCGGAGGCGCAGGATCTGTGCGACGCCCAGTGCCTGGAGGACGAACACGGAGGCGAAGGCGGCGCGGTAGTTGTCCCCGGTCGCGTCCAGCAGCACGCCGATGGCCAGCAGCGTCGTCATCGAGGCGGTGAAGCCGCCCATGTTGACGATGCCGGAGGCGGTGCCGATGCGTTCCGGCGGATTGGCCGGGCGGGCGAAGTCGAAGCCGATCATCGAGGCGGGGCCGCAGAGCCCCAGCACCAGACTGAGCGCGACGAGCAGCCACCCCGGCGCGGTGCCCGGCCAGGCCAGCGCGGTGCCCCAGAACAGGGCGGTCAGGCCGATCGTGCCCAGCGCGAGGGGCATCCGCGCCCGGTGGTGCCGGGCGATGAGCTGCCCGTAGACGAGACCGACGGCCATGTTGGAGAGCACCACCAGGGTCAGCAGCTCACCGGCCTCCGTCCGGGAGAGGCCCTGTGCCTCGACCAGGAACGGCATCCCCCAGAGCAGCAGGTAGACCATGCCCGGGAACTGGGTGGTGAAGTGCACCCACATGCCGAGCCGGGTGCCGGGTTCGCGCCAGGCGTCGGCGATCTGCCGGCCGACGCCGAAGCGGGGCGCCGCGGCCCTTCCCTTGCGCGCGCCGTCCCGCGGGGCGGGGGCGGCGCCCTCCGGGTGGTCCCTGAGGAAGACGAGCACCAGGGCGAGCACGGCCACGCCGCCGGCCGCGCTGCCCGCGAAGGCCGGGGTCCAGCCGAAGGTGTTCAGCAGTCTGGCCAGCACCAGCGTGGAGAGCAGGTTGCCGGCCATCCCGATCAGCGCCGCCACCTGCGCGATCAACGGGCCGCGACGGGCCGGGAACCAGCGGGATCCCAGCCGCAGCACGCTGATGAAGGTCATGGCGTCGCCGCAGCCGAGCAGCGCCCGCGAGGCCAGGGCCATGGCGTAGGAGTCGGAGAGGCCGAAGCCGAACTGGCCGGTGGTGAAGAGCGCGATGCCCATGATCAGGACGCGCTTGGTGCCCAGCCGGTCGACCAGCAGGCCCACCGGTATCTGCATCCCCGCGTAGACGAGGAGCTGGAGGATGGAGAAGGTCGACAGCGCGGAGGCGCTCACCTGGAAGCGGTCAGCGGCGTCGAGTCCGGCCACGCCGAGGCTGGTGCGGTAGGAGACGGCCAGGAAGTAGACCAGGACCCCGATGCCCCAGACGAAGGCCGCCCGCCCGCCACCGCGGGGGTCGGGCACGGCGGAGCCGGGGAAGGCGGGCGCGGGACCGCCGGGACGCGCGCCGGGACTCACCGGGGATCGCCCCCGGCCAGCTCCCGCACCCGGCCGATGTGCCGGCCGACGGCCCCGGCGGCGGCTTCCGCGTCACCCGAGCGCAGCGCGCGGAGGATCTCGGTGTGCTCGGCGATGTTCTTGGCGATGCGGTCGGGGTGGGCGTGCATCACGGCGACGCCCATGCGCAGCTGCCGGTCGCGGAGCTGGTCGTAGAGGCGTTCCAGGATGAGGTTGCCGGCGCTGCGCACGATCTCGGCGTGGAAGCAGCGGTCGCTGGCGGAGAAGGCCGGGAGGTCGCCGGCGGCCGCGTGGCGCCGCTGTTCGCCGAGGAGTTCCTCCAGCCGCTCCACCAGGCGCGGGCTCGCGGGGACGGCCTTGCGGGCGGCGTGCTCCTCGACCAGCAGCCGGGTCTCGACCACGTCGCGGATCTCCTGCGCGGAGACCGGGAGCACCAGGGCGCCCTTCTTCGGGTAGAGCTTGAGCAGCCCTTCGGCCTCCAGCCGCAGCAGGGCCTCCCGCACCGGGGTCCGGGAGACGCCGGTGACCTCGGCGAGGTGGCCCTCGGTGAGCAGGGTGCCGCCCTCGTACCGGCGGTCCAGGACGGCCTGCTTGACGTGGGCGTAGACCCGGTCGGCGGCGGGCGGCCGCTTGCCGGGGGCGGTGGCGGGGGTGAGGGCGGACAGCATGGACACAGCTTAGATACATGAGATGAACGGGTTTGGAGCGGTCCGGGATGCGGACGGGTCCGGCGGCTGAACGCCGGGAAGCCCGGACGCGCATGGCGTCCGGGCTTCCGGGGGTTGGGCTCTGCAGGCTGTTTCGTCAGGCCCAGGTGATGAGCCGCTTGGGGTGTTCCAGGATCGCCGCGGTGTCCGCGAGGACCTTGGAGCCCAGCTCCCCGTCGACCAGCCGGTGGTCGAAGGAGAGGCCGAGCGTCGTCACCTGGCGCGGCTTGACCTTGCCCTTGTGCACCCACGGCCGCTCCTTGACCGCGCCGAAGGCGAGGATCGCGGACTCGCCGGGGTTGAGGATCGGCGTACCGGTGTCGACGCCGAAGACGCCGACGTTGGTGATGGTGACCGTGCCGCCCTGCATGGCCGCCGGGGAGGTCTTCCCCTCCCGGGCGGTGGCCACCAGTTCGCCGAGCTCCCGGGCCAGTTGCGGCAGGGTCTTGGCGTGCGCGTCCTTGATGTTCGGCACCATCAGACCGCGCGGGGTGGCCGCGGCGATACCGAGGTTGACGTACTCCTTGTGCACGATCTCCTGGTTGGCCTCGTCCCAGGCCGCGTTGACCTCCGGGTTGCGCTTGATCGCGACCAGCAGGGCCTTGGCGACCAGCAGCAGCGGGTTGACCCGCAGCCCGGCCATCTCCGGGTCCTGCTTGAGCTCCTGGACGAGCTTCATCGTCCGGGTCACGTCGACGGTGATGAACTCCGTGACGTGCGGGGCGGTGAAGGCGCTGCCGGTCACCGCCTGCGCGGTGGCCTTCCGGACGCCCTTGATCGGCACCCGGGTCTCGCGGCCGTCGGCGGAGACGGGGGCCGCTGCCGCTCCGGCGCCCGGGGCGGCCGGGGCGGGAGCGGCCGGGGCCGCCTCCGGAGCCGCCGCGGGGGCGCTCGCCGCGGCGGCCGCGGCGTGCACGTCCTCGCGGGTCACGATGGAGTCCGGACCGGTCGGGGTGATCGATGCCAGATCGACGCCGAGGTCCTTGGCGAGCTTGCGGACGGGGGGCTTGGCGAGCGGCCGGGGAGCCTCCGGGACACCGGCCGGGACGCTCTGCGCCGGAGCGGCTGGAGCGGCCGGGGCCGGCACGGGTGCCGGGGGCGCGGCGGCGGCCACGGCCGCTCCGCCGCCCGCCTGTCCGGCACCGGGCTGCGGCTTGCGCGCGCGGCGCTTGGTGGACGCGGCCGAGACGCCGTAGCCCACCAGCACCGGCTGCCGCTCCTGCGGCTGCTCCGCCCCCTCGGGGGCCGCCGCCTCCGCGGCGGGGGCGGGGGCGGGCACCGCTTCGGCGGCCGGTGCGGCGCCGCCGTCACCGTCGCCGTCAGCGCCCGGCTGGGTGTCGACGGTGATGAAGACGGAGCCGACGTCGACCGTCGCCCCCTCCTCGAAGTGCAGTTCGCGCACCACGCCGTCGAAGGGGATGGGCAGTTCCACGGCCGCCTTGGCGGTCTCCACCTCGCAGACCGTCTGCCCGTCGGACACGGTGTCGCCGGGCCCCACGTACCACTTGAGGATCTCGGCCTCGGTGAGCCCCTCGCCCACGTCGGGCATCCGGAACTCGCGGAAGCGCTGGGAAGTCGCTGTCATCGTCACTGTCCCCGTCCCTTCAGTACGCCAGAGCGCGGTCGACGGAGTCGAGCACCCGGTCCAGGCCGGGCAGGTACTCCTCCTCCAGCCTGGCCGGCGGGTACGGCGCGTGGTATCCGCCCACGCGCAGCACCGGGGCCTCCAGGTGGTAGAAGCACCGCTCGGTGATCCGGGCGGCGATCTCCGATCCCGTACCCAGGAATACCGGAGCCTCGTGCACGACGACCAGCCGCCGGGTCTTCTCGACCGAGCGCTGGATCGCGTCGAAGTCGATCGGGGACATCGAGCGGAGGTCGAGGACCTCCAGCGACTTGCCCTCCTCGGCCGCCGCGGCCGCCGCCTCCAGGCAGACCTTCACCATCGGGCCGTAGGCGACGAGGGTGAGGTCGGTGCCCTCGCGGGCGGTGACGGCCCCGTGCAGCGGGCCGGGGGCGGCGTCGGTGTCGACCTCGCCCTTGTCCCAGTAGCGCCGCTTGGGCTCGAAGAAGATGACCGGGTCGTCGCTCCGGATGGCCTGCTGCATCATCCAGTAGGCGTCCGCGGAGTTGGACGGGGAGACGCACTTGAGCCCCGCGACGTGCGCGAACAGCGCCTCGGGCGACTCGCTGTGGTGCTCGACCGCGCCGATGCCGCCGCCGTAGGGGATGCGGATGACCACGGGCAGCTTGATCTTGCCGAGGGCCCGCGCGTGCATCTTGGCGAGCTGGGTGACGATCTGGTCGTACGCGGGGAAGACGAAACCGTCGAACTGGATCTCCACCACCGGGCGGTAGCCGCGCAGCGCCATGCCGATGGCGGTGCCGACGATGCCGGACTCGGCGAGCGGGGTGTCGATGACCCGGTCCTCGCCGAAGTCCTTCTGCAGGCCGTCGGTGACCCGGAAGACGCCGCCGAGCTTGCCGACGTCCTCACCCATGATCAGGACCTTGGGGTCGTCCTCCATGGCCTTGCGGAGGGACTCGTTGATCGCCTTGGCGATCGGGAGCTTCACGGTCTTCTCGGCAGCCATGTCAGTTGCCCTCCTCGGCGAAGGACGCCTGGTAGGCGGCGAACTGCGCGCGCTCCTCGTCGACCAGGGCGTGGCCGTCCGCGTAGATGTTCTCGAAGATCGCCATGGTGTCGGGGTCCGGCATCAGCCGGATCGCGTCGCGCACATGGCGGCCCAGCTCCTCGCTCTCCTGGTCCAGCCCGGCGAGGAACGCCGCGTCGGCGATGCCCTCGGCCTCCAGATAGGCGCGCAGCCGCTGGATCGGGTCCTTGGCCTCCCAGGCCTCCCGCTCCTCGTCCCGCCGGTACTTGGTGGGGTCGTCGGAGGTGGTGTGGGCGCCCATCCGGTAGGTGAACGCCTCGACGAGGGTCGGGCCCTCGCCGCGGCGGGCGCGCTCCAGCGCGGAGCGGGTGACGGCGAGGCAGGCCAGGACGTCGTTGCCGTCGACCCGGACGCCGGGGAAGCCGTAGCCCTGGGCGCGCTGGTAGAGCGGGACGCGGGTCTGCTTCTCGGTGGGCTCGGAGATGGCCCACTGATTGTTCTGGCAGAAGAAGACCACCGGGGCGTTGTAGACCGCGGAGAAGGTGAACGCCTCGGCCACGTCGCCCTGGCTGCTCGCGCCGTCGCCGAAGTAGGCGATCACGGCGGAGTCGGCGCCGTCCTTGGCCACGCCCATGGCGTAGCCGGTGGCGTGCAGCGCCTGCGAGCCGATGACGATCGTGTAGAGGTGGAAGTTGTTGCTCGTCGGGTCCCAGCCGCCGTTGTTCACACCGCGGAACATGCCCAGCAGATTGGTCGGGTCCACGCCCCGGCACCAGGCCACACCGTGCTCGCGGTAGGTGGGGAAGACGTAGTCGTCGTCCCGCAGCGCCCGGCCGGAGCCGATCTGCGCGGCCTCCTGGCCCAGCAGCGAGGCCCACAGGCCCAGCTCGCCCTGGCGCTGGAGCGCGGTGGCCTCGGCGTCGAAGCGCCGGGTCAGCACCATGTCCCGGTACAGCCCGCGCAGCTCCTCGGGGCTGAGGTCGATGGAGTACTCGGGGTGCTCGACGCGCTTGCCCTCGGGGGTCAGCAGCTGTACGAGCTCCGGCTGCCCGGCTGCCGCGGCCGGTGCCGGTGGCTTCTTGGCGCCGGCGCGTTTCGCTGTGGTGCGGCGTGGCTTGCGCCCCGCGGTGCTCTCCACGGTCACGGTGTGCTCCTCCGTCTGTCCGGCCCCCGGGGTCGCCGGTGGCCCAGTAGGTCCCCTTGCCGACGGCAGGGGGGGCTCACCCGATTCGAAACGGCGCACGGGGTGGGTGCGGCCGGCGGACCGGGCGTGACAGGCGCCCGGCTCTGGCCGCAGGACGCACGTTACCCAGTGGTCCGCATTCCTGCGAAACCCCCTCTGACCTGGGATTTTGCTTGGATTTCCAAGTAAATCGGGAAAGCCGGGGAAGACCACTGGTCACAGCCCTGCGGAGCCGGGACAACGGCACGTTAACCCGGGGGGCAAGAGCACGGGAAGAGTTCGCGGGGATAAGCCGGAGCGGGAGCCCGTCTTGTTGAGGCCCCGGTTCCGGATCGAGTACTCAGCGTGATCTAACATTTGACGAGTGCCGCGCTCATCCGTTGCCCCCGCTCCACCGGGCTCCCCTGCCCCCGCTCCACCCGGCCCCGTCCCCGGCCCGGTCACCCCGGCCACGGCCCTCGCACCGGCCCGGCCGGACCCCGGTCCCGGCGGCTCCGGCCCCTCCCGGACCGACGGGCCCGGCGACCCCGGCGCGCCCGGCACGGACACTCCCGGCACGGAGGCGCTGACCGTCCTGGTGCGCCGCTACGCCCTCGGCGGGCCGCTCTCCTGCGAACGGGTGACGCACGGCCTGCTCAACCGCGGCTACGCCCTGACCACCACCCGCGGCCGCTTCTTCCTCAAACACCATCTCGACGGCGACAGCCCCGCCATCGCCCGCCAGCACCGCGCGACCGCCCGGCTCGCCGCCCTCGGCCTCCCCGTCGTCCCGCCGCTGGCCGACGCCGCCGGCTCCACCGTCACCGTCACCGGCGGCCGCTGCTTCGCCCTGCACCCCTGGATCGACGGCCGGCACCGCTACGGATCCCAGCTCACCCGCGCCGAGTGCGGCCGGCTCGGCGAACTCCTGGGCCGGGTGCACACCGCACTGGAGCGGATCATGCCGCCCGCGCCGGCGTCCGCTCCGGGGCCGGGCGGCACCGGGCCGGGCGACCGCCTCCGCTTACCCGGCCCCCGCCGCCCCGCCTCGCCCACCAGCCCGCCCGCCCTGGCCAGCGCCGAGCCCGCCGACACCTACGCCCTGATCGACGAACTCCTGGCACGCGCCCGCCGCCGGCCGCAGCGCGACGCCTTCGACGAACTCGCCGAGCACCGGCTCACCGAGCGGCGCGCCCTGCTCCGCCGCCACGCCCACCGCCGCCCACGCCCCGGCGCCGAACCCGCCGCGGGCTGGGTGCACGGCGACTTCCACCCGCTCAACCTTCTCTACCGGGGCACCGAGCCGGCCGCGATCGTCGACTGGGACCGGCTGAGCGTCCAGCCGCGCGCCGAGGAGGCCGTCCGGGCCGCGGCGATCTTCTTCGTCCGCCCCCGCGGTCCCCTCGCCCTGCCCAAGATCCGTTCCTACGCGCGCGGCTACCGGCGGGCCTCCGGTGCGGACCCGGCCGAACTGGCCGCGGCCGTCCACCGGGTGTGGTGGGAACGGCTGAACGACTTCTGGATGCTGCGCTGGCGCTACGAACTGCGCGACCCGCGCGCCGACGCCCAGTTCCCCGCGGCGGCGGCCCTGGCCGTGTGGTGGACCGAGCACTACGACGCGGTGCGGGACGCGTTCACGGCCTGAGGACCGGGGGGGTACGGCAGCGGGCGGGCCGGGGCCGGGCACACCGGACCGCGACGGCGAAGGCCCCCGTCCGCACCGGGCAGATGGTCCGGTGCGGACGGGGGCCGTGGCCATGTACGGCGGTGGTGGCGGGCCGGGGAGTGCGGGCCCGGGCCGGTCAGTCTCCGGCGCCCCCGCCGTCGACCGCTCCCGCGTCGCCACCGCCGGCGCCGGCACCGCCCGGATCGCCGCCGGCATCGCCCGTATCGCCCGTGTCACCGCCGGGTTCCCCGGTGTCGCCCGGGTCGCTGCCCGGATCGCTCGGGGTGCTCTGGGACGGGGTCGACGGCGAGGGCTGACTCGGCGTGGTGGAGGGGGTCTCGCCGCCGGTCGGGTCCTGGGACGGGGTGTACTCGCCGCTCGGCTGTTCGGGCGTGTAGTCCTCGTTCTGCCCGCCGGTCCCGGGATCCGTCTCCGTGTCCTGGGTGGCCTCGTCCTCCGGCGACGGGGAGGTCTCCTTGTCCTGGCTCTGGGAGACCGTCGGCGAGGGCTTCTGGTCCGGCTCCCGGCCGTCGTCGCTCCTGTCGAGCGCGAAGATGATCCCGACGGTGACGGCGATCAGCGCCAGCGCCGCCACCAGCAGCAGCGGGCCGCGGCTCCGGCCGGAGCCGCCCCGGCCGCCGTCGTGCCGGGTGCCGTCAAAGCCGCCGTCGTCGCCCCGCGGCGGGCCCAGCAGCGGGGCCGGGATCTGCGAGGTGTCGCCGCCGCCCGCCGGCATCATGGCGGTCGCACCGGCCGCGGGGGCCGCGCCCGCCATGGCGACCGTGCCGGTGTCCCAGGCGCCGGTGTGGCCGCCGTGCTCGGTCAGCATCTGCAGGGCGTACTGCGCCAGCCCGCGCATCTCCTCGGCGGTCTGGAACCGGTCGTCCGGGTCCTTGGCCAGCGACCGCATCACCAGCCCGTCCAGCTCCGGCGGCACCGCGCCCGACACCCGGGAGGGCGGCACCGGCATGTCCTGGACGTGCTGGTAGACCACCGACAGCGGGCTCTCGCCGGTGAACGGCGGGCGGTGCGCGAGCAGTTCGTAGAGCAGGCAGCCGGTGGCGTACAGGTCGGAGCGGGTGTCCACGGTCTTGCCGAGGGCCTGTTCCGGCGAGAGGTACTGCGGGGTGCCCATGACCATGCCGGTCTGGGTCATCGTGGACTGCGCGCCGTGCAGCGCGCGGGCGATGCCGAAGTCCATGACCTTGACCGCGCCCGTGTTGGTGATGATCACATTCGCGGGCTTGATGTCGCGGTGCACGATGCCGTGGTGGTGGCTGTACGCCAGCGCCTCCAGCACCCCGGAGACGATGATCAGCGCCTGGTCCGGCGGCGGCGCGTCGGACTCGATCAGCAGATCCCGGATCGTCCGGCCCTCGACGAGCTCCATGACGATGTAGGGGACGGTGCTGCCGCCGATCACGTCCTCGCCGGAGTCGTAGACCGCGACCACCGCGTGGTGGTTCAGCCCCGCCACCGACTGGGCCTCGCGCGTGAAGCGGGCCTTGGAGACCGGGTCCTCGGCGAGATCGGAGCGCAGCAGCTTCACCGCGACCGTGCGGCCGAGCCGTACGTCCTCGGCGGCGAAGACCTCCGCCATGCCGCCGCGGCCGAGCCGGTGGGTCAGGCGGTAGCGCCCGTCCCCCACCAGTCCGCCGTCGCCCCACAGCTCGGGGGAGTCACCGGAGCCGCCGTTACCGTTGCCGTTGCCGCCGTTCGCCGGTTCGGATTCGGACGGGCCCCCGGAGCGCGTCTGTGCCATCAGTCCTCGCCGTAGTCAGTCTGTCCGCTGTACGCGGTCCGGGATCCCCTCACCGAATCCCCCGCCGCCGGCTCGGGGACCCAGGGGTCTTCCGGTAGGCACGCTACAGCCTCCGCGCGGCGCGCCGTTCCCCGGTGGACAGACCATCCAAACCGCCGGGGGCGCACGGAGGCAAATCCTTCCCCCGTCCATGGTGATGCTGTAACGCTTCTCGAACTCTTCTCGCCCATCCGGTCACGGAACGGGCACCCGGCTTGACGTGGCCGACCCCTGCGGCAGACTTGGCCGGTAATCAAGGTTGTTCGAGCAGCCGGCCAGGACGATCGGCCCGGCCGTCCGCACAGGGGGAGTCAGTCACATGAGCGAGGACGGCGGGCAGGGCCGCTACCGGGGGCGCTCGGTCGCGGGCGGGCGGTACCAGCTGCGTGACCTGCTCGGCGCGGGCGGGATGGCCTCCGTGCACCTGGCGTACGACACCGTGCTGGACCGGCAGGTGGCCATCAAGGTCCTCCACACCGAGCTGGGCCGCGAGGAGGCGTTCCGCGAGCGCTTCCGGCGCGAGGCGCAGTCGGTCGCCAAACTCTCCCACACCAACATCGTCTCCGTCTTCGACACCGGCGAGGACGCCCTCTCCGACGCCGAGGGCGGCGGCAAGATGCCGTACATCGTCATGGAGTACGTGGAGGGCCGCCCGCTGCGCTCCGTGCTCGACGAGGACATCGCCCGGTACGGCGCGATGCCCGCCGAGAAGGCCCTGAAGATCGCGGGCGATGTGCTGGCGGCCCTCGAGGTCAGCCATGAGATGGGCCTGGTCCACCGGGACATCAAGCCGGGCAACGTCATGATGAACAGGCGCGAGGTCGTCAAGGTCATGGACTTCGGCATCGCGCGGGCCATGCAGTCCGGCGTGACGTCGATGACGCAGACCGGCATGGTCGTCGGCACCCCCCAGTACCTCTCGCCGGAGCAGGCGCTGGGGCGCGGCGTCGACGCCCGCTCCGACCTCTACTCCGTCGGCATCCTCCTCTTCGAACTGCTCACCGGGCAGCTGCCGTTCGACGCGGACTCCCCGCTGGCCATCGCCTACGCGCATGTGCAGGAGGAGCCGCCCGTCCCGTCGTCCATCAACCGCTCCCTGCCGCCGGCGGTGGACGCGCTCATCGCCCGGGCGCTGAAGAAGAACCCGAACGAGCGCTTCCCGACGGCGGAGGCGATGCGCCAGGAGTGCGAGCGGGTGGCGTCCGCGGCGCGGACCGGCGCCGCCCCGGCGATCGTCGACGGGGCGGGGGCGCGGGCCAGCGGCGCGGGGGTGGGTTCGGCGGTCTTCCCGCCGCTGGACCAGCAGAACCCCGCCCTGTCCGCGCAGGGCGCGCAGGGCATGCAGGGCGTGCAGACGCCGTACCAGCCGCCGCCCGTGCCGGGCCTCGCGGGCCCGGGCGGCTTCGGCCCGTCCACTCCGCCGCCGCCCAGCTATCCGATGGGGCAGCAGGGCTATCCGACGCCCTCCCCCTACGGCCCCTCCGGCCCGGCCGCGCCGTACAACCTCTCGCCGCCGGCCGGTGGCAGCGGCACGGGCGGCGGCAGGAGCAACATGCCGGTGGTCGTGGGCGCCGTCGTCGTGGTCCTGCTGGCCCTCGGCGGTCTGATCACGGCTCTCGCCCTCAACAAGGACGACGACGGGAAGCAGGCCGGTCCCGGGACCGGCGAGTCCGCGGGCCCGTCCCCCACGGGCGGCGAGACGGGTGACGGCGAAGGCGGCGAGGCCGCGCCGGCCAAGGAGATCGCGGAGGACAAGAGCCGGACGATCGACCCGGAGAAGTGCACGGACGCCTACGAGCACTACGACGACAAGGACGCGGTGTCCATGCCGGATCTGCGCTTCCGCCACATCGCGTCGGTGAAGGACTGCATGAACCAGGCGGGGTGGAAGTACAACGACCTGGAGTACGAGGACTCCTCCATCTGGGGGAAGAACGCCGTCCTGGAGCAGATCCCCCGCAAGGGCGAGCCGTTCGACCCGGACAAGGACACGATCACGCTGACCGTCGCCACGGGCAAGCCCGAGTAGGCGGAACCGGTCCCGGACGGGGCGTCCCGGACAGGGAGTCCCGACGGGGGTCGCGGAACGGAGCCGGGAGAAGAACTGGGCCGGGGACCGGCACGTACGGCGCGCGTCACACGCCGTGTGTGCCGGTCCCCGGCCGTTGCCCGCGCAGCCGGGGCACGGGAGGCCGGGAGGCACGGGAATCCCGCGAGAGGCCCCGCGAACCGTCCTCGGACCGTCCGCGGGGCGTTCCGGCCGGTCAGAGATACGGGCCGGAGCGGGCGCCGCCGCCGGGACGGCCGCCCTCCTCCTCGATCTCCTGGTCCGGCAGCTGGACGCCCGGGGGCAGCGCGCGGCGCATCTGCTCCAGCTGGGCGCGGGCGGCCATCTGCTGGGCGAAGAGCGCGGTCTGGATGCCGTGGAAGAGGCCCTCCAGCCAGCCGACCAGCTGGGCCTGCGCGATGCGCAGCTCGGCCTCGGTGGGCACCACGTCGTCGGTGAACGGCAGCGAGAGCCGCTCCAGTTCCTCCACCAGCTCCGGGGCCAGTCCGTCCTCCAGCTCCTTGACGGAGCTCGCGTGGATCTCCTTGAGCCGCACCCGGCTCGCCTCGTCGAGAGGAGCCGCCCGGACCTCTTCCAGCAATTGCTTGATCATGCTGCCGATGCGCATGACCTTGGCGGGCTGTTCGACCATTTCCGTCAGCGGGGTCTCGCGGGACTCGCCCTGCTCCTCCTCGCCGGCGCCGGCGGCCTTTCCGAGAGCCATCCCGTCCGGCCCCACGACCAGGACATGGGAGCTCTCCTGCGACCGTTCATTACTCGGCTTCTCCATGCGGCCATTCTCGCGCACACGGCGCGGGCCGGGCGGGCAGGGGCCCGGGGAGACGATCCTCACAGCGGCGCGGAGGGGTACCGGATCGGGCGGGGGCGCGGAGAGGCAGCGCGGGCGCCGGGCGGGCGCGCGACGGAGCGCGCGGGCTCAGCCGCGGCGCAGGCGGAGGCCGATGAAGCCGAGCCCCAGACCGACCAGCACCAGACCGGTGCCCAGCGGCAGCACCCGCATCGCCGGGCGGCCGGTCCGCACGGCGGCGGGGGCGCCCGTACCGGAATCCGTACCGGAGCCCGGGCCCGCGTCCGTGGCGCCACCGGTGCCGCCCGCTTCCGTGGAGCCGTCCGGCCCCTTCTCCGGCGGGCCGGGGGCTCGGTCCGGGCTCCACTCGTACGGGCGCGGGCCGTACGGATACGTCTCGTCCTCGTACCGGTACCCGTACGGGAGGTCCTGGCGCCGCCCCTCCGCCGCCGCGCCGTGGTCCTCCGGGGGCGGGAACCAGGGGGCCGCGCCGCCGGGCGGTGGGTGCCCGGGGCGGCCGGGGCGGGGCGGGGGCGTGTTCCGGCCGGGCCGGGTGCGCCCCTCGGCCGCCCGCCGTCCCGCGGCGGTCTCGGCGTCGCGCCGGGCGGTGGGGGAGGACGCGGCCCGCGGCTCCGCGTCGCCGGAGAGGCGGTCGTGCAGGAGGACGAGGGGCGCGGGGACGAGTACCGCGGCTGCCAGCAGTCCCGACGCGAGCCGTGCACGGAACACCGGAGTCACGGTCGGACACCTTCCCGGGCCGAAACGGTAGGACGGTGTCCAGCGTCACACGGGGGGACCCGCCCGGCATCCCGGCCGTCCCGGGCCTTCCGTCGCCGCGGCCGCCCCGGCACTCGGCGTCCTCCCGCCGCCCCGGCGGGGAGGCCGCTACGGCACCAGCAGGATCTTGCCGACGTGGCCGCCGGCCTCCATCGCCCGGTGCGCCTCGGCGGCGTCCCGCATCGGCAGCGTGCGGTCCACGACCGGCCGCACCCGGCCCGCCGCGACCAGCGGCCACACGTGCTCGCGCACCGCCGCGACGATCGACGCCTTCTCCGCGTCCGGGCGGGCGCGCAACGAGGTGGCGGTGACCGCGCCCCGCTTCGACAGCAGGGCGTTGAGGTTGAGTTCGCCCTTGACGCCGCCCTGCAGGCCGATGATGGCGAGCCGGCCGTTGACCGCCAGCGCCTTCACGTTCCGGTCCAGGTACTTGGCGCCGATGATGTCCAGGATGACGTCGGCCCCGGCGCCGTCGGTGGCCTTGCGCAGTTCCTGGACGAAGTCCTGCTCGTGGTAGTTGATCAGGATGTCCGCGCCCAGCTCCCGGCAGCGCTCCAGCTTCTCCGCGCTGCCCGCGGTGACCGCGACCCGGGCACCGGCCGCCTTGGCCAGCTGGATCGCCATGGTCCCGATGCCGCTCGCCCCGCCGTGCACCAGCAGGGTGTCGCCGGGCCGGAGATGGGCGATCATGAAGACGTTGGACCAGACCGTGCAGGCGACCTCCGGCAGGCCCGCGGCCGTCACCGCGTCGATCCCCTCGGGCAGCGGCAGCAGCTGCCCGGCCGGCACGGCCACCTTCTCCGCGTAACCGCCGCCCGAGAGCAGCGCGCACACCTCGTCGCCGACGGCCCAGCCCGCGACCCCCGGTCCCAGCGCCGCGATCCGCCCGGAGCACTCCAGACCGGGGTACGGCGAGGCGCCCCGGGGCGGGTCGTAGTAGCCCTGGCGCTGCAGGAGGTCGGCGCGGTTGACGGCGCTGGCCGCCACCTCGACCAGCACTTCCCCCTCTGCGGGTACGGGATCCGGGACCTCGGCCCACACCAGGGCCTCGGGTCCGCCGGGTTCGGGGATGGTGATCGCGTGAATGGACATGCCCGCGAGGCTACTCCCGCGGCCGGCGCTCCTCCGGTTCCGCCGGGTGCGGCCGGGGGCGGGCCCGGACGATGGTGATGAGGCGGTCGGTGGAGCGCAGCGGGCTCGCGGTCGGGTCGTCGTAGGCCAGCAGCCGGTGCCCGCGGAGCACGGAAACCACCAGGTCGTCCGTCTCCCGCACGGAACGGCCCACTTCGGACTTGACCACCGGGCGCTCGACGAGGTCCAGTCCGCTGCCCTGCTGGATGAGGTCCTCCATGACCGTGCCCGCGCTCGGGCTGAGGGAGGAGAGGCCGAGCAGCCGGCCGGCCGCGCTGGCGCTGGTGATCACGGCGTCGGCGCCGGACTGGCGGAGCAGCAGGGCGTTCTCCTCCTCCCGGACGGCCGCGACGATCTTCGCCGCCCGGTTCATCTGACGGGCCGTCAGGGTGACGAGGACGGCGGTGTCGTCGCGCTGGGTGGCGATGATGATCTGGCGGGCCTTCTGCGCCTCGGCGCGCAGCAGGACGTCGCTGCGGGTGGCGTCCCCGATCACGCCCACGAAGCCCTCGGCGTTGGCCGAGTCGATCACCTTGCTGCTCGGGTCGACGATGACGACCTGCTCCTTCGGCAGACCCTTGGCGTGCAGGGTCTGCACGGCTGAACGGCCCTTGGTGCCGTAGCCGATGATGACGGTGTGGTCGCGCAAGTGGGTCCTCCAACGGGCCAGCCGCCACTCCTCACGGGTGCGCTCCGTGAGGACCTCCAGGGTCGTGCCGACGAGAATGATCAGGAACATCACCCGCAGCGGCGTCACCGCCAGGATGTTGACGAGCCGGGCGCTGTCGCTGGCCGGGATGATGTCGCCGTAGCCGGTGGTGGAGAGGGTGACAGTGGCGTAGTAGGCGGCGTCGAGGAAATCGACGCTCTCGTCGGTGTTGTCGGTGTAGCCGTCGCGGTCGAGGTAGACGATCAGAATGGTGGTCAGCAGGACCAGCAGCGCCAGCAGCAGCCGCCGCGCCACCTGGCGCAGGGGGTGCGCGGCGATGCGGCGCGGCAGCTGGATGCGGAAGCCGGTGGCGTCCGGGGCATCCCGCGCGGCGACGTCGTAACTCGGCAGCTTCACTCGGTCTCCCCCTCGAACCAGGGGAGTTCGAGAATCTCCGCCATGGATCCGTCCTCGGCGCCGCCCGGCGCCACGACGGCGAGCCCGTCGGCGGCGGCGATCCCGCGGAGCATAGCCGGTCCGTTGAAGCGCAGCGGCACCGCCCGGTGGCCGGTCCCCGCGCCGGTGTTTCCGCTGCTCCGGGCGCCGGTCCCCCGGCTGCCCGGGGCACGTCCGCCGGGGTGCCCGGAGCGGCCGGACAGCGACGCCGCCGGGTCGCCGGTGCGGCGCACCACGGGCACCAGGCGGGTGTCCCGGGGGTGGCCCGGCGCCCCCTCCGCCAGCGGGACGTACGCGGCGGCGCGCGGGGCGCGGCCGGTGAGCGCGCGGAGCAGCGGCTCGACGAGCGTCAGCAGCCCCGAGACGGCGGCGAGGGGGTTGCCGGGCAGGCCGACGAGATGCCGGCCGGGCGCGAGCCGGGCCAGCAGCATGGGATGGCCCGGCCGCACGGCGACGCCGTCCACCAGCACCTCGGCCCCGGCCCGGCGGAGCACCGGGTGCACATGGTCGACCGGGCCGGCGGCCGTACCGCCGGTGGTGACGATCAGGTCGGCGGCCGACGCGGTGACGGCGGTGTGCAGCACCTCGGCGTCGTCGCCGAGCCGGTACGTCCCGGTGACCTCCGCGCCGAGCGTCTCCAGCCAGGGGCCGAGCATCGGGCCGAGCGCGTCGCGGATGCGCCCGTCGCGGGGGAGCCCGGCGTGCAGCAGCTCGTCGCCGAGGACCAGCACCTCCACGCGCGGGCGGCGGACCGTCCGCAGCTCGTCGTAGCCCGCGGCGGCGGCGAGGCCGAGGACCGCGGGGGTGACCGCCGTCCCGGCCGCCAGCAGCCGGTCGCCGCTGCGGCACTCCTGGCCGCGCGGGCGGATGTCCTGGCCGGGCACGACGGTATGGCCGCCGGTGGTGTGGAGCGAGGCGTCGCAGGGGGCGGGGGCTCCGGCGGTGCTGTGCTCCGCGCCGCGGGGGGCGCCGGCCGGGGGGTTCGTCCCGCTGCGGTCGCCCGTGCCGCCGCTGCCCGCGCCGGTGTTCCCGCCGCCGTTCCCGCCGGTGTGCCCGCCGGTGTGCCCGCCGGTGTGCCCGCCGTCCTCGGGGACGTTCCGGTGGCCGTCCCGGCTGTCCGCGCCGCTGTGCGCGCTGCCGTCGGCGCCGCCGTGTACGTCGCGGTCCGCGCCGCCGTTCCCGCCGGGGCCCCGGGCCGGGCGCCGGCGGATCTCGCCGTACTCGCTGCGCAGGACACCGGTGGTGCCCGGCGGCACCCGCGCCCCTGTCGCGATCCGGACCGCGTGGCCGTCCTCCAGCGGTACGAGCCCGTCGTCCCCGGCGAGGACACCGTGTCCGCCGATGGCGATCCGCCAGGGGCCCGGGCCGGACACGGCCCAGCCGTCCATGGCGGAGGAGTCGAAGGACGGCAGATCGGTGAGCGCGGTGAGCGGCTCGGCCAGCACCGTGCCCAGCGCGTCCGGGAGTTGGCGGACCTCCGGGGCCAGCGGACCGCGCACCGCGCGGGCGGCGGTGGCGCGGGCCTCGGACCAGGGCATGGCCCCGTGCCGGTGCCCGGCACGTGACCCCGGTGCCCCAGGTGCCCCAGGTGCCCCCGGTGCGCTCGGGGTGCCGGACGGGCCCGGCCCTGCGGTGTGTACGACGTGGCCCGCCGGGGTCTCCCGGCCGCCGGTACCGGCGTGGCAGCCGTGGTCGCGGTCGTGGCTGTGGCCGTGCCCGTACCCGTGGCCGTGGCCGTCTCCCGGCTCTCCGCCGGAGGCCGCCGCCTCCGGGGAGGGCGCCGCCCCCTCGGGGGAGCCGTCGCCGTTGATCCGCTCCCACGGGTCCCAGGCGCCGTCGGCCCCGGCGAGCGGCCCGGCGGACGGTCCGCCGGACCCGCCGGGTGCCGCGGCGGCCGGTTCGGAGCGTGCCCCGGCGGAAGGCGCCGCCGGCTCCGCGGCGGGTCCCGCGGACGGTGCCACGGCCGGACGCGGCGACGGCGGGCCGTCGTTGGCGATCGCGAGGGCCTCGTCGACGTCCCGGTCGGCGCCGGCGGCACCGCGGTCCGCTCCCGGGTGTCTCATTCCGTGTTCTTCCCCGGGTCCTCGCCCGCCTCCTCGGCCCAGCGCGCGGCCAGCGCCGCGGCCCGGCGGACGTTGGCCAGCACCTGCTCGGGACCGCCCCCGGAGTGACCGGCCGCGTAGCCCACCAGGAAGGTGGTGAGCGGCGCGGCGGGCCGGGCCACCCCGTGGGCGGCGTCACGGGCGAGATCGAGGAGCGCGGCGGTGTCCACGTCCAGCTCGATGCCGAGTTCCTTCTTGACTTCGGAAATCCATTCGTCCAACACCCGCCCATGGTCCCTGATGCGGGCCCGTGCCGCGGCAAGGTGGTCCCAGGTGTCGCAGTCGAAGGCCGCGGCGGGGTCGGGGGCCGGCAGGCGGCGGAGCGACAGGTCAGCGGTGAGCAGGCGCAGCGGGAGGTGCGCGAGGCCGCCGTGTTCGGCCGCGATCAGGGCGAGTTCGCGGCGCAGCGGCTCGGTGCGGTAGACGGCGACGAGGGGCTGGTCCCGGCCGTCGGCGTCGGTCAGCAGCACGCCGTCGGGGCGGTCCGGGCCGGCCGGGAGGTACGGGCTCTCCGGGCGGCGGGCCCGGGCGGGCGGCCGCGGGACGGCAGCCTCCCGGCCCGTGCCCGTCGCCGCGCCCGCGCCGGTCCCGGCCCCCGCGCCCGCGTCCGTCTCCGTGCCGGTGTCCGCGTACGGCGCGTCGAGGGCGGTGAGCAGGGCCCGTACGGTGTCCGCCGTCAGAAACGGGAGATCGGCGGAGAGCGCGAGCACGACCGGGGCGGTGACGTGACGGACGCCCGCGTCGAGCGCCGCCAGGGGCCCGCCGCCCGGCGGCTGTTCGAACGTCCAGCGCACGGGCCGTACGGTCGGTCGGCGCGAGCCCACGACCACCGTCCCGGCCGCCTCCGCGCAGGCGTCCAGCACCCGGTCCAGCAGGGGGCGGCCGCCCACCCGCAGCCCGGGCTTGTCGGCCCCGCCCAGCCGCTTCGCGGCTCCGCCGGCCAGCACCACGGCGTCGTACACCAGCACAGTCATGCCCCGAGTATCACCGGGAGCCGACCGGCGCGGACAACCGGCCGGCCTCCGGTCCCGCGCCCCCTGCCGACCGGCGTCCCCCATTCCGCGTCCCGCGTCCCGCGTCCCGTCCCGGCCGGCCCGGCCCCCGTCAGAGCGTGCGCAGGAGCAGGGCCGGTTGCTCTATGCAGTCGGCCACATGGCGCAGGAAGCCGCCGGCCGTGCCGCCGTCGCAGACCCGGTGGTCGAAGGTGAACGACAACTGCACCACCTGCCGCACAGCCAGCTCACCCCGGTGCACCCAGGGTTTCGGGGCGATCCGGCCGACGCCGAGCATGGCCGCCTCCGGGTGGTTGATGATCGGTGTGGAGCCGTCGACGCCGAAGACGCCGTAGTTGTTGAGGGTGAAGGTGCCGCCGGTCAGTTCGGCGGGGGTCAGCCGGCCCGCGCGGGCGGACTCCGTGAGCCGGGCGAACTCCTCCGACAGCGCGGCGGCGCCGAGGGTGTGGGCGTCCCGGATCACCGGCACCATCAGGCCCCGGTCGGTCTGCGCCGCGAACCCCAGGTGCACGGCCGGAAGCCGGACGACCTCGCGGGCCGCGGTGTCCACGGTCGAGTTCAGCTCCGGGTACTCGGCGAGGGCCGCCGTGCAGATCCGGGCCAGCAGCGCGGGCAGCGACACCTTGGGGCGCCCGGGGGTGTTCATCGCCGACCGCGCCGCCAGCAGTTCGGTGGCGTCGGCGTCGACCCAGGTCGTGGCGTCGGGGATCTCGCGCCGGCTGCGGGACAGCTTGTCGGCGACGGCCCCCCGGACGCCGCGCAGCGGGATCCGCTCGGAGCGCAGGCCCCGCCCGGCCGCCGCGGTCGCCGGTGAGGTCCCCGTTCGGGCCGCGGAGGACGGCGGCTCCGCCCCGCCGGCGGCACCGGCCCCGGCCGTGCGCGGCTCCACGCGGGCCGGCGTCTCCGGTGCCGTGGCCGGAGCGGCCGGGCCGGTCCGCCCGGCGGCCCGCCGCACCGCGCTCTCGACATCGGCGCGGAGGATCAGTCCCTCGGGACCGGAGCCCGCCAACTGCCGCAGGTCGAGGCCGTGTTCCCGGGCCAGCCGCCTGACCAGCGGGGAGATGACGGCCACCGGTCCGCCCCGCCCGTCCGTTCCGGCAGCGCCTCCGTCCGCGCCGGCGGTCCCGGCCGTGCCGGGGCCGGGGGCAGCGCCGCGCACCGGTCCGGCGGTGCTACCGGGGCCGGTCTCCGCCCCGGGCTCGCGGAAGCCCGTTCCGCCGTACCCGGTGCGGCCGGAGCCGCTCCCGGGGCGGGAGCCGTTCCGGGAACGGGTGTCTCCCGGGGCCGCCGGGGCGCGGCCCGCGCCGGTGGTGCCGCGGGCGCCGAAGCCCGTGGCGGGGCGGACCCGGCGGCGGCGCGCGGGGGGCGCGCCGGTGCCGTAGCCGACGAGGACGTTGCCGGAGCCTTCACCGGCCGCCCCGTCCGTCGCCCCGCCGCCCGCCGCGGGCGCGCGGGAACCCTCCGGCCCCTGCTCCCCGGAAGCGGCCGGGCCGCCGGAACGGGCGGAGCCGCCGGAGCCCGCGCCGCCCTCCGCCGGGGACCCCGCGCCCACGGCGACCGTCAGCAGCGCCGCGCCGACCGGGAGTTCCGTGCCCTCCTCGCCGAAGCGGGCCGTGACCACCCCCGCATAGGGGCAGGGGACCTCCACCATGGCCTTGGCCGTCTCCACCTCGACGACGGGCTGGTCGACGGCGACGACGTCGCCCACCTCCACCAGCCAGCGGACGATCTCCGCCTCGGTCAGTCCCTCGCCCAGGTCGGGCAGCGCGAATTCACGGACGGCGGCCATCAGCGCGCCCCTTCGCGGCCGGTGAAGTCCGCCTCCCACTGGAGCCGGGCCACCGCGTCGAGGACGCGGTCGACGCCGGGCAGATGGTGCTTCTCCAGCATGGGCGGCGGATACGGGATGTCGAAACCGGTGACGCGGAGCACCGGGGCCTCCAGGTGGTGGAAGCAGCGCTCGGTGACCCGGGCGGCGATCTCCGCGCCGGGGCCGGCGAATCCGGTGGCCTCGTGCACCACGACGGCCCGGCCGGTGCGGCGGAGGGAGCCGGTCACCGTCTCGTCGTCGAACGGCACCAGGGAGCGCAGATCGACGACCTCCAGCTCCCAGCCCTCCTCGCGGGCCGCCTCGGCCGCCTCCAGGCAGACGGGCACGGACGGGCCGTAGGAGATGAGCGTCGCCGAGCGTCCGGTGCGGCGGACCGCCGCGCGGCCGATGGGGGCGACGGTCTCCGGGGACTCCGGGGACCAGTCGGCCTTGGACCAGTAGAGCCGCTTGGGCTCCAGGAAGACCACCGGGTCGTCGGAGGCGATGGCCGCGCGGAGCAGGCCGTAGGCGTCGGCGACCGTGGAGGGGGTGACGACGTGGAGGCCGGGCGTCGCCATGTAGTAGGCCTCGGAGGAGTCGCTGTGGTGCTCGACGCCGCCGATGCCGCCGCCGTACGGCACCCGCACCGTGATGGGCAGCGGCATGGCACCGCGCGTGCGGTTCCGCATCTTGGCCACATGGCTGAGCAGTTGTTCGAAAGCGGGATAGGCGAAGGCGTCGAACTGCATCTCGACGACCGGCCGCAGCCCGTACATCGCCATGCCGACGGCCGTGCCGAGGATGCCCGCCTCCGCCAGCGGGGTGTCGGCGCAGCGGTCGTCCCCGAACTCGGCGGCCAGCCCGTCGGTGATCCGGAAGACGCCGCCCAGCGGGCCGACGTCCTCACCGAGGACGTGCACCGCCGCGTCGGCGGCCATCGCGTCGCGTAGGGCGCGGTTGAGGGCCTGCGCCATGGTGGCGGGCCTGCGGGTCGTCGTGGCCGGCCTCTCGGCGGCCGGTGCGGTGGTCACCGGTGGTCCTCCCCCGTCTGCTCCGTCTGCTCCGCCTGGTCCGTCCGCTCCGTCGGCTCGGCCCCGTCCGTCGGCTCCGTCTCCTCGGCGGCGTCCAGCTCGGCGCGCAACTGCTCGGCCTGCTCGCGCAATTGCGAGGTGCGCCGGGCGTAGACGTGCGCGAAGAGGTCCATGGGGTCGGTCACCGGCTCCTCGTTCATCCGGGCCCGCAGGCCGGCGGCCATCTCCTCGGCCGCCTCCCGCGCGGCCGCCACGTCCGCGTCGCCGAGCTGCCCCGCTTCCCGCAACTCGCGTTCCAGCAGCGCTATCGGGTCGTGGCCGCGCCAGGTCTCGACCTCGTCCGCCTCCCGGTAGCGGGTGGCGTCGTCGGCGTTGGTGTGTGCCTCCATGCGGTAGGTGACGGCCTCGACGAGGGTGGGCCCGCCACCGGAGCGGGCGCGCCGCACCGCCTCGTCCAGGACGGTGTGGACGGCGGCGGCGTCGTTGCCGTCGACCAGGCGGCCGGGGATGCCGTAGCCGACGCCCTTGTGCGCCAGGGAGGGCGCCGCGGTCTGCTTGGCGAGCGGTACGGAGATGGCGAAGCCGTTGTTCTGGACGAGGAAGACGACCGGGGCCCGCCAGACGGCGGCGAAGTTCAGCGCCTCGTGGAAGTCGCCCTCGCTGGTGCCGCCGTCGCCGACCATGGCGAGCGCCACGACGTCGTCCCCCTTGAGGCGGGCGGCGTGCGCCAGGCCCACGGCGTGCGGGAGCTGGGTGGCGAGCGGAGTGGAGAGCGGGGCCACCCGGTGCTCGCGGGGGTCGTAGCCGGTGTGCCAGTCGCCGCGCAGCAGGGTCAGGGCCCGGACCGGGTCGAGGCCGCGGGACACGGCGGCGAGGGTGTCGCGGTAGCTGGGGAAGAGCCAGTCGCGCTCGGCCAGGACCTGTCCGGCGGCGACCTCGCACGCCTCCTGGCCGGTGCTGGACGGGTAGACGGCAAGCCGGCCCTGCCGGGTGAGGGCCGTGGCCTGCGTGTTGTAGCGGCGGCCGAGCACGAGGGCGGCGTAGAGACGCTTCAGCAGCGCCGGGTCGGCGTCGCGGGCCGCGGGCGTGCCCAGCACGCGGAACGGCTCCTGGTCCGGCAGCAGGGGGGCGGGATCGGTGCGGGGCCGCCAGGCGGGCGGCGGGACCGGCCGGGGGGACGCGGCGGTCTGCTGCAGGACCGTCATGGACGAACACCTCCTGAACTGCCCCGGCGGGATGCGCCGGGGGGCGGGCGGCTTCGGGCGCGGAGCGGGGTGGACTCCACCTACCGATTGTTCGGTCCGTCGGCACAGTTTGGCTACAGGCGGCCCCAGCCTGTGGACAAACGGTTTTCCACAACGTGGGATGTGTACAGGACGTCCAGGAGGGGGTGGCGCAGGGAAATGCCGGCTGAACAGATGGCCGCCGATGACGGGTCCAGACCTCCCGCACGGCCGCTCGACTCCATCGACCGCGACATCCTGCAGATCCTGCGCGCGGACGGCCGTGCCTCCATACGGTCCGTCGCCGAGCAGGTGCACGTCTCGCGCGCCAACGCCTACGCCCGCATCAACCGCCTCATCGAGGACGGGGTGATCCGCGGCTTCAGCGCCCGGGTCGACCAGGAACGGGCCGGCCAGGGCGCGTCCGCGTACATCACCCTCAAGATCGTGCAGAACTCCTGGCGCCGGGTCCGCGAACAGTTGCAGGAGCTGCCGGGTGCCGCCCACATCGCCCTGGTCAGCGGAGACTTCGACGTGCTGCTGCTGGTGCACACCGAGGACAACCGGGCGCTGCGGGAGCTGGTGCTCACGAAGATCCAGTCGATCCCGGAGGTGCTCAGCACCCGCACCCTGCTGGTCTTCGAGGAGACGGACCTGGGCCCGGAGCCGTAGGTGTTCCGTCCGGCACCCCCCGCCGGTTCCGGTTCCGGCCCCGGGGGCGGGACCGGCCCGGCCGGGGCGCTCCGCTCAGGAGGTGCGCAGACCGCCGAAGGCCAGCAGCACCACCGCGTCCGCGACCCGCTCGCGCTCGGCCGCCCCGCCGCCGTCCGGGCGGTACCACTCCGCGATGGAATTGATCATGCCGAAGAGGAGGCGGGTGGCGAGCCGCGCGTCGACGTCCTCGCGCAGATCGCCGTCCGCCGCCGCCTGCTTCAGCAGGGCCGCGACCCGCTGGTCGAACTCCCGGCGCCGCTCCATGGCCCAGCGCTCGGTGCCCGTGTTGCCGCGCACCCGCAGCAGCAGGGTGACGTAGGGGAGCTCCGCCATCAGCACCTCGGCGGTGCGCCGGGTCACGTGCTCCAGCCGCTCCACCGCCCGGCCCTCCCGGGCGCCCGGTTCGTCGAGCACGGCGAAGAGGCCGTCCAGCGCCCGGCTTATGGCCAGCCGCAGCAGCTCCTCCTTGCCGCGCACATGGTGGTAGATCGACGACTTGGAGATCCCCGCGGCCCGCGAGAGGTGCTCCATGGAGGTGCCGTCGTAACCGCGCTCGTTGAACACCCCGACGGCGACCGCGAGGAGCGATTCGGGCGTGTAGGTGTCGCGCTTGGTCATGGTCACGATTCAAGCAGGTTCTGTCCGGCGGCGGCCCGGCGGAGCAGGTACGGGGACGGGGCGTAGCGGCCGGTGGGGTACACCCGGTGGAGGTTCAGCAGGACATCCCGCACCCAGCGGGCTCCCAGCGCGTCACCCCACTCCAGCGGCCCGCGGGGGTAGTTGACGCCCAGCCGCAGGGCGGTGTCGGTGTCCTCGGCGCTCGCCACGCCGCGGCCCACCGCGTCGGCGGCGAAGTCCACGAGCAGGGCGACCGTGCGGGCGACGATCAGGCCGGGTACGTCACCGACCACGCTGACCTGTTTGCCCAGCGCCTGGAACAGCCCGATGGCCGCCGCGACCGCCTCCGGATCGGCCCGCTCGGAGGGGGCGAGCGCGATACGGGCCGCGGTGCGGTAGTCCAGCGCGAGGTCGAACTTGATGTACGTGCCGGCCTCGTCGGCGGTGGCCGGGGAGCCGTCGGTCAGGGCGAGGCGGGTGCCGCCGGGCAGCGCGAGGAAGCCCTCGGAGGCGTCCGGCGTCAGGTCCCGGGTGACCTCGATCCCCGCCTCCTCGATCAGCGCGCACAGGGCCGCCGCCGGCCCCGGGTCGCCGTGGACGGCGATCACGGCGGGGGCCTCGCACGGCGGCGCGGTGTGCGGGGCGGGCCGCTCGGCGTCCTCGCCGTACGCGTACCAGCCGCGGCCGGTCTTGCGGCCATGCAGCCCGGACTCCACCAGGCGCCGCTGGGCGAGGGAGGGCGTGAACCTGGGGTCCCGGAAGAAGGACTCCCACACGGAGTGGGTGACGGCCTCGTTGACGTCCTGGCCGATGAGATCGGTCAGTTCGAAGGGGCCCATCCGGAAGCCGCCGGACTCGCGCAGGACGGCGTCGACGGTGGCCGGGTCGGCGGCCCGCTCCTCGTACACCCGGAACGCCTCGGCGTAGAACGGGCGCGCGACCCGGTTCACGATGAAGCCGGGGGTGTCCGTGCAGCGCACCGGGGTCTTCCCCCAGGCGGCGGCCGTGGCGTACGCGCGGTCGGCCGCCGAGGCGTCGGTGGCGAAGCCGCTGACGACCTCGACGAGCGGCAGCAGCGGCGCCGGGTTGAAGAAGTGCAGTCCGAGGAAGCGGCCCGGCCGCCGCAGGGCGCCCGCCACGGCGGTGACGGAGAGCGAGGAGGTGTTGGTCGCCAGCAGGCAGTCGTCCGCGACGACCTCCTCCAGGGCCGTGAACAGGCCCCGCTTGACCTCGGCGTCCTCGGCGACAGCCTCCACGACCAGTGCGGCGTCGGCGAGTTCGGCGATCCCGGCGGCGGGGATGAGGCGGGCGCGGGCCGCGTCGCGGTCGGCGGGCGTCATGCGCCCCTTCTCCACCAGCCGGCCGAGGCGCGCGGCGATGCCCTCGGCGGCCTCGGCCGCCCGGCCGGGCACGGCGTCGTAGAGCCGGACGGGATGCCCGGCCACGAGGGCGACCTGGGCGATGCCGGCGCCCATGGTGCCGGTGCCGACGACGGCGACCGTCCGGTCGGTGCCGAGGGGGGCGGCTTGGGCGGTCGCAGGGGCGGGGGCCGTGTCCTCGGAGGGCCGGACGGAGTCCGCCCGGGCCTTCCCACCGGGGGCCGGCGTCGGCTCGGCTGCGGTCATGCGCACATCCCTTTCACCCCGGGGACGAGGGGTTTCCGGAGTTTTCCACAGCCCCTTGTCCCGACCGATCGTTCGGTTACTCTAAAGCCGTTCCCGCATCCACGCCCCACCCGAGACCCCACCCGAGAACTCACCGCCCCCCGCGGAGCGCTCACGCGCGCCGTCATTCCGGCTCGACGAGGAGTTGGTCAGACATGGCCCCCCATCTCACCGCACACCAGCTCGCCGAGAGGCACCGCCCCACCCTCGACCGGGCCCTGGAGGCCATCCGGACGCGGGCGTACTGGTCGCCCCACCCGGAGCATCCGAAGGCCTACGGCGAGAACGCCGCCGAGGAGGGCAGGGCCGCCTTCGAGGCGCTGCTCGGCCGCCGCCTGGAGCTGGACCAGCCCGGCACCGACGCCTGGACGGGCGGCGAGGTCTCGCCGTACGGCACCGAGCTCGGCGTGGAGTACCCGCACCCCGACGCGGAGGTGCTGCTGCCCGCCATGCGGGCCGGCATGGGCGACTGGCGGCGGGCCGGCGCGGAGACGCGCGCCCTGGTCTGCCTGGAGATCCTGGCCCGGATCAGCGCCCGCACCCATGAGTTCGCGCACGCCGTGATGCACACCTCCGGCCAGGCCTTCCTGATGGCCTTCCAGGCCGGCGGCCCGCACGCCCAGGACCGGGGCCTGGAGGCGGTGGCGTACGCCTGCGCCGAGCAGACCCGGGTGCCGGAGCGCGCGGAGTGGTCCAAACCGCAGGGCAAGCGCGACCCCCTCGAACTGACCAAGACCTTCACGCCCGTGGCGCGCGGCATCTCGCTGCTCATCGGCTGCAACACCTTCCCCACCTGGAACGGCTACCCCGGCCTCTTCGCCTCCCTGGCCACCGGCAACCCGGTGCTGGTCAAACCGCACCCGCGGGCCGTGCTGCCGCTCGCCCTGACCGTCGCGGCGGCCCGGGAGGTCCTGGCGGAGGCCGGCTTCGACCCCAATCTGGTGGCGCTGGCCGCGGAGCTGCCCGGGGAGGGCCTGGCGAAGACGCTGGCCACCCGGCCGGAGATCCGCATCATCGACTACACCGGCTCCTCCTCGTTCGGCGACTGGCTGGAGGAGAACGCCGTCCAGGCGCAGGTGTACACCGAGAAGGCCGGGGTCAACACGGTCGTCGTCGACTCGACCGGCGACTACCGCGGCATGCTGGCCAACCTCGCCTTCTCCCTCTCGCTCTACAGCGGCCAGATGTGCACCACCCCGCAGAACCTCCTCATCCCGCGCGAGGGCATCACCACGGACGCCGGCCCCAAGTCCTACGACGAGGTGGTGGCGGACCTGGGGGCCGCCGTGGACAAGCTCCTCGGTGACGACGCCCGGGCGAACGCCCTGCTCGGCGCCCTCGTCAACCCGCAGGTGGAGAAGCGCGTCGAGGAGGCCGGCGGACTGGGCGAGACCGCTCTCGCCTCCCGCGCGGTGGCCAACCCGGAGTTCCCCGGCGCCACGGTCCGCACCCCGGTCGTGGTCAAGCTCGACGGCGCCCGGAAGCGGTGGGAGGGCGCCGGGGACCGGCCGGCCTTCCTCGGCGAGTGCTTCGGCCCGGTGGCCTTCGCCGTCGCCGTGGACTCCACGGCCGACGGAATCGAGCTGCTGCGCCGCACCGTCCGGGAGCACGGGGCGATGACCGTCTCCGCGTACACCACCTCCGAGGAGGTGGAACGGCTGGTGGAGGAGGTCTGCCTGGAGGAGTGCGCCCAGCTGTCGCTCAACCTGACCGGCGGGGTCTACGTCAACCAGACCGCGGCCTTCTCCGACTTCCACGGCTCCGGCGGAAACCCGGCGGCGAACGCCGCGCTGTGCGACGCGGCCTTCGTGGCGAACCGCTTCCGCACCGTCGAGGTGCGCCGGCCCGCCTGAGCGCGGAGCCCGGTGCCCCCGGGCAGGGCGCAGCTGCCGCCGGAGTCCGGTGACCCCGGCGGCGGCTGCGTATCGGGTGGCCGTTCCCGGCCGCCCGCGGTCCGCTCAGGTGGCGCGGAAACCGATCGTCGGGGTGGCCCGCCGGAGCGGCCAGTCGGCGGTGCCCGCGGGCAGCAGATCGGCGAGGAAGCGGTAGCGCCGCATCACCTCGTCGCTCTGCCCGCCGCACTTGATGGCGTACTGCCACCAGGCGGCGACCTCGGCCCAGCCGGGGGCGGAGAGCGATCCGCCGAAGTGCTGTACGGACAGCGCGGCGGTGAGATTGGCGAAGGCGAGCCGGTCGGCGAGCGGCCAGCCGGCCAGGGTGCCGGTGATGAAGCCCGCCATGAAGACATCGCCCGCGCCGGTCGGGTCGAGGGCGTCCACCCCGAGGGCCGGCACATCGGCGCTCTCCCCGGTGAGGCCGTCGACGGCGACCGCGCCCGCGGCCCCCTTGGTGACCACCGCGACGGGCACCAGTTCGGCCAGCGCCCGCACCGCCGCCTCGGGGCTGTCGGTACGGGTGTAGTGCTGGGCCTCGGTGGCGTTGGGCAGGAAGGCGTGGCAGTGCGTCAGGTCCGCGAGAGTGTCCGGATCCCAGACACCGCTTCCGTCCCAGCCCACATCGGCGAAGATCCTGCTGCCCTCGCCATGGGCCCGGCGCACCCAGTCGTCCAGCCGCCGGCCCGGGTCGAGCGAGGCCACACAGGCCAGGGAGCGCGGCCGTTCGGCGACGCTGACGCACGGGGTGGGCGCCTCGTGGCCGTGCGAGACCATCGTCCGCTCGCCCTCGTAGGCCATGGAGACGGTGACCGGCGAGTGCCAGCCCGGCGCGCGATGGGAGGGCCCGAGGTCGATGCCCTCGCAGTCCGCGAGGCTCTCCCAGCAGTAGTCGCCGTAGACGTCGTCGCCGAAGGCCGCCGCCAGTGACGTCCGCAGCCCGAGCCGGCGCAGCGCGGTGGCCATGTTGGCCGCGCCGCCCGGGCTGGACCCCATGCCGCGCGCCCAGGTCTCGGTGCCCCGCACCGGGGCGTGGTCGAGCCCGGTGAAGACGATGTCGAGGAAGACGGTGCCGGTCAGGAAGACGTCCGTCACGGGGTCGTCCTCGCGCCGTACGGAGGCCAGCGGGTCCATCGGCGTCCGCGACGGCGCCGGATGGGCGGTTCCGGTGTTACTCAACGCATTCGTGCCTCTCTCGCTGGACCTGATCTCACTGGGGCCCGTCCGGTCCTGCCCGCCGGCCGGGCCGCGGCGTCCGGTGCCGTGGTGCACCGCACGGCGGAGGCCCGCCCGCGCACTGGGCGTACACGGGCGTGCCCGGCTGCGCGGCGAGGCGCGGTGCCGGGTGTCACGGACCCGAGGGGGATCACCGGACAACCCTTAGTGTGACGGACACCTTGCGTAGGCGATGGGGAGGTGGTCCAGGTATGAGGCTGACCGTGCTGGGCGGAGGCGGTTTCCGCGTACCGCTGGTGTACCGGGCGCTGCTCGACGACAGCGGTGATCCGGCGGGCCGCTGCACCGAACTGGTCCTGTACGACACCGACCGCGGCCGTCTCGACGCCATCGGCGCCGTGCTCGCCCGCCAGGCCGCCCGCCGCGCCGGGGACGGCCGCGGCACCGGCGGCCCCGCGCCCGCGGTCCGGCTCACCACGGAACTGGACGACGCGCTGCGCGGCGCCGACTTCGTCTTCTCCGCGATCCGCGTGGGGGGTCTGGAGGGCCGGGTGCGCGACGAGCGGATCCCGCTGGCCGAGGGGGTCCTGGGCCAGGAGACGGTGGGCGCGGGGGGCGTGCTCTACGGGCTGCGCACCCTGCCGGTGGCGGTACGGATCGCGGAACGGGTCGCCGCGGTCGCCCCGGACGCCTGGGTCATCAACTTCACCAACCCGGCGGGCATGGTCACCGAGGCCATGGGCCGTGTCTTCCGCGAACGCGGCCTGCCCGACCGGGTGATCGGCATCTGCGACTCCCCGGTGGGGTTGTGCCGGCGTGCCGCGCGCGCCCTGGGAGCCGACCCCGACCGCGCGGACTACGACTACGTCGGCCTCAACCATCTGGGCTGGCTGCGCCGGCTGACCGTGGACGGCCGCGATCTGCTGCCCGGCCTGCTCGGCGACCGCGCCGCGCTGGAGTCCTTCGAGGAGGGCAAGCTCTTCGGCGCCGACTGGCTGCGGGCCCTCGGCGCACTGCCCAACGAGTATCTGCACTACTACTACTTCAACCGGGAGACGGTGGCCTCCGTGACCGCCGCCGAGGCCACCCGGGGCGAGTTCCTCCACCGCCAGCAGGCCCGCTTCTACGCCGGCGAGGCCGCGGGCGGCGACGCCGCGGCGGATCCCTACGAGGCGTGGGAGCGCACCCGCCTCGAACGCGAGGAGACGTACATGGCCGAGAGCCGCGAGGCGACCGGCGGCTGGCAGCGCGACAGCTGCGACCTCGACGGCGGCGGCTACGACCGGGTGGCGCTGGCCCTGATGCGCGCGATCGCCCGCAACGAACGGACCAAGCTGATTCTCAACGTGCCGGGGCGCGGCGCGGTGCCGGCGCTCGACACGGACGCCGTGGTGGAGGTCCCCTGCCTGGTGGACGCCGGGGGCGCGCGTCCGCTGGCCACCGGGGCGGTGGCACCGGACCAGCTCGGGCTGATGCTGACCCTCAAGGCCGTGGAGCGGTCGGCGATCGGGGCCGCCGAGAGCGGCTCGCGCGCCGCGGCCCTGCGGGCGCTGGCCCTCCACCCGCTGGTGGACTCGGTGCGGGTCGCGGAGCGGATCCTGGACGCGGCGGGTGGCTTCCGCGGGTGACCCGCCCGGGGGGGACCGGCGACGGGGGAGGACCGGCGACGGGGAAGGAGCGCGGTTGGGAGGCGCCGGGACGGCGGAGCCGGCTCGCAGGCGTGTCAACGGCAAGCCGCGTCACCACATCACCACATCACCGCATCACCGCATCACCGAGGGGTGTCGGGCGTGCCCTCAGCCGAACACGTGCGTCTGGACCCAGGCGTGCATGGCGATGGCCGCGGCGGCGCCCGCGTTGATCGACCGGGTGGAGCCGAACTGCGCGATGGAGCAGACCATGGCGGCGTGCTTCCGCGCCTCCTCGGTGAGCCCCGGCCCCTCCTGTCCGAACAGCAGCACACAGCGGCGCGGCAGGACGGTGGTCTCCAGCGGTACGGAGCCGGGCAGGTTGTCGATGCCGATGACGGGCAGGTCCTCGGCGGCGGCCCAGGCGGTGAGGTCCGCCGTGTCCGGGTGGTGCCGGACGTGCTGGTACCGGTCGGTGACCATGGCGCCCCGCCGGTTCCAGCGGCGCCGTCCGACGATGTGCACCTCCTTCGCCAGGAAGGCGTTGGCGGTGCGCACCACGGAGCCGATGTTGAAGTCGTGGGCCCAGTTCTCGACGGCGATGTGGAAGTCGTGGCGGCGGGTGTCCAGGTCGGCGACGATCGCCTCGCGCGTCCAGTAGCGGTACCGGTCGACGACGTTGCGGCGGTCGCCGTGCGCGAGCAGCTCCGGGTCCCAGCGGTCCCCGGCGGGCCACGGCCTCGGATGCGGCCCGACGCCGACGGTCCCGGGGGCGTAGCCCTCGTCGTACTGCACGGGTTCGGGGAGGGCTTCCAGGCCGGCTTCCCGGCCGGTCTCCCCCTCGGCTTCCCTCCCGGATTCCCGTACCGGCTCGTCCGGTGCCGCCGGTGGTTCCGTCCGGGAGGGGTTCTCGCTGCTCACCCGACGAGGGTACGGCGCCGCCGGTCCTCCGGGTCGCCGGCCGCCGGCTTCCCGGACGTGCCGTCCGTGCCGCCACCGGGCCGCCGCGGGCCGGGCAGCAGCCGGTCGCGGGCCCGGCCGGTGATCCGTCCCGCGATCCGTCCGGTAGCCCGCAGGAAGCCGGTCGGCAGGAACACCGCGTCCGCCGCGATCATCGCCAGCGAGAAGAAGGGCAGTCCGAGGACCACCGAGATGGCGAAGTGCTCGGTCATCATCGCGGCCAGCAGGACGTTCTTGACCCGGCGGTTGAAGAGCGTGAACGGGAAGGCGACTTGGACGATCACCGTGCCGTAGGTGATGAGCATCACCATCACGCCGTTGGAACCGAGCGCCTCGGAGAGGGCGGGCCAGGGCGTGAAGTAGTCGAGGTGGAGCGGGTAGTGCAGCGCGGTGCCGTCCTGCCAGCGGGAGCCCTGCACCTTGTACCAGCCGGCCGTCGCGTAGATCAGGCAGACCTCGGCCATGATCACGAACAGGGCGGCGTTGTGGACGAGGTTGGCGGTCATGTCGAGGACGGCGCGGAGTTCGCCGCCGGGCACGTACCGGTTCACCGCCCACCACAGGGCGTGCACCAGCCAGAGGCCCCAGAAGACCACCGCCCAGCCGGTGGCCAGGCCGGGGAGGAGGGACGCCAGGGCGAGGACGAGGCCGAGCAGCGACCAGAGGACGATGCCGGTGACATCCCGCGGGGCCCGGGGCGCCCGGAGGTCCCGGAGCGCCGAGGGCCCTCCGGGCCCCACGGCCGGGGCGGCTTCCGCCGCTTCCCCGCCCGCGGAACCGCTCTCCCGCTCCCGCGCCCGCCGCCGCTCCCGGCGGGCGTCCAGCGACCAGACCCTGCCGCAGCGGGTCAGCACCAGGTAGATCGCCATGAGGTGGATGACGTTGTCCCCGCCGTCGCCCATGAAGACACTGCGGTTCTGCAGCGACAGCACGCCCACCATGAACAGCACGGAGACCGTGCGCGTGCGCCAGCCGAGCAGCAGCAGCGCGCTCGCCGCCACGGACAGCAGGTACACCGTCTCGAACCACAGCCGCCCGTCGGACCACATGAGCACCGTGAAGGCGCCGTTGCCGTCGATCAGCTGCCGGGCCATGTCCCAGCTCCACGGCCCGTCCGGGCCGTACAGCTCCCGGCGGTGCGGCCACTCGCGGAGCAGGAAGACCAGCCAGGTGAAGGAGAAGCCGATCCGCACCACGGCGGACTGGTACGGGCCGAGGGCACCGCCCGTGACACGGGTGATGCCGCGCGCGAGGGCGCCGGCGAGGCGGGAGACGCTCATGTGCCGCTCACCACCGCTGCCTGCCCGGGGCGGGCACTGCCCGGTACGTCACCGGGGCCGACCGGCCACCACGGGAGTTCGCGGTGCACCGTACCGCCGTCCTCCCGGCCGGCCGTCCCGTCCTCGCCGGGGGCCCAGGCGGGCGGGGCCACCGGAGTGGTGGCGGAGCGCACCTGTACGCGGAGGACCTCGGTCCCGGCGGTCTCCGGGCCGATCCGGGAGAGGACGATGCGCCGCAGATACTCCTCGGAGAGCGCGCCCCGCAGCCCGTTCGGCCGGTTCTCGTCGTCGTGCGAGCCGGTGAAGAAGTCCCAGGCGCGGCGGAGTTCGTTCTGGTGGACGTGGCTCGGGACGGGGTTGTGGCGGACGGCCTCCGCGTCACGGGCGGTGAGGTTGGTCCAGCGGGTGACGGAGACGCCGCCGTCGGGCCCCATGACCTCCGCCCGGGCCTGCACGGCGATGTTCTGCTGGAGCGGGTTGGGGGCGAACAGCTTCCAGTTCTGCTCGAACTCCGGGTAGACGTAGCCGTCGATCGTTCCGCCGTGCCGGTCGGAGACCGTGTTACCGGGGGCGACGTGCAGGAACACCATGGCCAGATGGACCAGGGCGGTCACCGTGATGCCCCCGAGGGCCACCGCGACGGCTATTCGCGCGGGCCACGACAGCGCCCCCACCCCGGCGTGCCCCGCCGCTCCCTGTTCGTGTGCGTCCATCGCGCCTCTCCCTGGCTTCCCCCCGGTTCCGGAGAACGGTACTCAGCGCGCTCCGGACCGGCACAGGTCCGTCAGGTTATCCACAGCCTTGACACCCCACATCCCTCCCCGCACCATTGAACCGAACGATCGGTCGGTTGGTGGCCCGCCCGGGCCGGAGGACGGTGGCCCGCAGGGGCCGGATGTCGGTGGCCGCTGGGGCCGGAGGACGGGAACGAGGGGTGGCATGACGGCGGCTGGGACGACAGCGGCGGCGCGGACCGGGGCGGCGCCCGGCCCGGCGGCGCCCGCCGGGAGGGCGGCACCGGAGACGCCCGGCGCCGAGGCCGCGCAGGCGGTCTTCGAGGCGACGGTGGCGGCGGACGAGCGCATCGAGCCCCGCGACTGGATGCCGGACGACTACCGCGCCACCCTCGTCCGGCAGATGGCGCAGCACGCCCACTCCGAGATCATCGGCATGCAGCCGGAGGCCAACTGGATCACCCGCGCGCCCTCGCTGCGCCGCAAGGCGATCCTGATGGCCAAGGTGCAGGACGAGGCCGGCCACGGCCTGTACCTCTACAGCGCCGCCGAGACGCTGGGCGTGAGCCGCGCGGAGCTGCTCGACAAGCTGCACAGCGGCCGCCAGCGGTACTCCTCCATCTTCAACTACCCCACCCTCACCTGGGCCGACGTCGGCGCGATCGGCTGGCTGGTGGACGGCGCGGCGATCACCAACCAGGTCCCGCTGTGCCGCTGTTCGTACGGGCCCTATGCCCGCGCGATGGTGCGGATCTGCAAGGAGGAGTCCTTCCACCAGCGCCAGGGGTACGAACTCCTGCTCGCCCTCAGCCGGGGCACCGAGGCCCAGCACGCGATGGCGCAGGACGCCGTCGACCGCTGGTGGTGGCCCTCCCTGATGATGTTCGGCCCCCCGGACGCCGAGTCCTCGCACAGCGACCGCTCCATGGCCTGGAAGATCAAGCGGCACTCCAACGATGAGCTGCGGCAGCGCTTCGTGGACATCTGCGTCCCGCAGGCGGAGTCCCTCGGCCTGACCCTCCCCGACCCGGAGCTGGCCTGGAACGAGCAGCGCGGGCACTACGACTTCGGTCCGATCGACTGGCAGGAGTTCCGCGAGGTCCTGCGCGGCAACGGCCCCTGCAACGACCAGCGGATCTCCCAGCGCCGCCGGGCGCACGAGGAGGGCGCCTGGGTGCGGGAGGCAGCGGCGGCGTACGCCGCCAGGCACGGCGCGGACGGGCGGGAGCCCGGCGAGCAGAGCACCGGCGGACCGGGCACCGGCGGGCCGGACACCGGCGAGCAGAGCACCGGCGGGCCGCGGGCCGCCGCGCACGGAGAGGCGGACGCATGAGCCACGACGACTGGCCGCTGTGGGAGGTCTTCGTACGGAGCCGGCGCGGCCTCTCCCACACCCACGCCGGCAGCCTGCACGCCCCGGATGCCGAGATGGCCCTGCGCAACGCCCGCGATCTCTACACGCGGCGCGCCGAGGGCGTCTCGATCTGGGTGGTGCCCTCCGCCTCCGTCACCGCCTCCTCCCCGGACGAGAAGGACTCCTTCTTCGATCCCTCCGCCGACAAGCCGTACCGGCACCCGACGTTCTACGAGATCCCCGAGGGGGTGCGGCATCTGTGAGCACGCCACCGAACCTCACGGGGGCGCCCGCCGCGGCGGCCCTGGCCCTCGGCGACGACGCCCTCGTCCTCTCCCACCGGCTGGGGGAGTGGGCCGGGCACGCCCCCGTCCTGGAGGAGGAGGTCGCGCTCGCCAATATCGCGCTCGATCTGCTCGGCCAGGCCCGGCTGCTGCTCTCCCTCGCCGGTGACGAGGACGAGGACGAGCTGGCCTTCCTCCGCGAGGAGCGCGCCTTCCGCAACACCCAGCTCGTGGAGCAGCCGAACGGCGACTTCGCCCGGACCATCGCCCGCCAGCTCTACTTCTCCGTGTACCAGGAGCTGCTGTACGGACGGCTGGCCGAGGGCGGCGGGCCGTTCGCGCCGATCGCCGCCAAGGCCGTCAAGGAGGTCGCCTACCACCGCGACCACGCCGAGCAGTGGACCCTCCGCCTCGGCGACGGCACGGAGGAGAGCCACCGCCGCATGGCGGCCGGTCTGACCGAACTGTGGCGCTTCACCGGCGAGTTGTTCCAGCCGGTGGAGGGGCTCGGCCTCGACGCGGCCGCGACGGCGGAGCTGGAGGCGGAGTGGTCCGCCCGGATCACGGACGTGCTCCGGCGGGCCGCGCTCCCCCTCCCGGAGGGCCCCCGGCACAGCGCCTGGACGGCCGGAGCCGGGCGGCAGGGCCTGCACACGGAGCCCTTCGGCCGGATGCTGGCCGAGATGCAGCATCTGCACCGCAGCCACCCCGGAGCGTCCTGGTGACCGCCACGGCGCTGGAGGAGCGGCTGCGCGAACTGGCCGGCTCCGTCCCCGACCCGGAGCTGCCGATGCTCTCGCTGGCCGAGCTGGGCGTCGTCCGCGGGCTCCGGCTGCTGGGGCCCGGCCGGGTCGAGGTCGAACTGACCCCCACCTACACCGGCTGCCCCGCGGTCGGCACGATGGCCGCGGACATCGAGCGGATCCTCCGGGAGGACGGCATACCGGAGGTCACCGTCCGCACCGTCCTCTCCCCGCCCTGGACCACGGACGCCATCAGCGCGGAGGGGCGGCGGAAGCTCCGGGAGTCCGGCATCGCTCCGCCCCGCCCCGGCGGGCCCGCCGCGGCCGGCGGACCGGTGCCCGTGGAGCTGTCCCTGCGCTGCCCGAACTGCGGCTCGACCGACACGACCCTGCTGAGCCGCTTCTCCTCGACGGCGTGCAAGGCGCTGCGCCGCTGTGACGCCTGCCGCGAACCCTTCGACCACTTCAAGGAGTTGTAGATGACCGCGGCTGCCCGTCACGGCGCGTTCCATCCGCTGCGCGTGGCCGCGGTCGACCGGCTGACCGACGACTCGGTCACCGTCACCTTCACCGTGCCACCCGAGCTCCGCCCGGCGTTCCGCCACCGCCCCGGGCAGCATCTGACCCTGCGGACGTGGTTCGACGGCGCGGAGGTCCGCCGCACCTACTCGATCTGCGCCCCGGTGACCGGCCCGGACGGCCCCGGCACCCTGCGCGTGGGCATCCGGCTGGTGGAGGGCGGCGCCTTCTCCACCTACGCCCTCAAGGAACTCTCCGCCGGGGACACCCTGGAGGTGATGACGCCGGCCGGCCGGTTCGTCCTCGACCCGCGCCCCGGGACGTACGCCGCCGTGGTCGGCGGCAGCGGCATCACGCCCGTGCTGTCCATCGCGGCGACCCTGCTCGCGCGGGAACCGGAGGCCCGCTTCTGCCTCGTCCGCAGCGACCGGACCACGGCCTCGGCGATGTTCCTGGAAGAGCTGGCGGACCTCAAGGACCGCCATCCGCGGCGGTTCCAGCTCGTGCAGACCTTCTCCCGGGAGCAGCAGCAGACCGGTCCGGTCTCCGGCCGGCTCGACGCGGAGCGGCTGACGGCCCTGCTCCCGGCGCTGCTGCCCGTGGACCGTGTCGACGGATGGTTCCTCTGCGGCCCGTACGGGCTGGTCGAGGGCGCCTCCCGGGCCCTGCGCGGACTCGGTGTCCGGCGCGACCGTGTGCACCAGGAGATCTTCCATGTGGACGGCACGGACGGCGTGGACGGCACGAACGGGACCGTGACCGCCGGGCAGGGAACGACCGTCTCGGCCCCGGCGGCGCCGGGCCCCGAGGAGAGCACGCTGGCCGTGACCCTCGACGGCCGCTCCGGCGACTGGCCGGTGCGGAGCGGCGAATCCCTGCTGGAGACGGTGCTGCGCAACCGCTCGGACGCCCCCTACGCCTGCAAGGGCGGCGTCTGCGGCACCTGCCGGGCCCTGCTGGTCTCGGGGGAGGTGCGGATGGACCGCAACTTCGCCCTGGAACCGGACGAGCTCGACGCCGGCTATGTGCTGGCCTGCCAGTCGCACCCCGCGACGGAACGGGTGGCCCTGGACTTCGACCGCTGACCAGCCGCCGGGGCGGAGGGCCGGGCTGAGGGCTGAGGGGCCAGCCTACCGAGGGCCCGGGCCGTACCGAGGGCAGGGCCCGGGGGACGCGACCGGGTCCGGTGCCGGGCTCCGTGCCCGGCGGCCCGCCCGGGTTCCGGGGCGGCGCCTCAGATCACGCGGGGCTGCCCGTCACCGTCACCGGTCAGGGGCCGTCCGGCCGCCTCCCACTCCAGCATGCCGCCGTCCACGTTCACCGCGTCCACACCCTGGGCGAGGAGGTACTGCGTCACCCGGGCCGACCGGCCGCCGACGCGGCACACCACATACACCCGGTCCGCCTCCGCCGCCGCCTCGGTCACCTCTCCGATGCGCGCGGGGATCAGACCCATCGGAATGTGCAGCGCGCCCTCCGCATGCCCGGCGGCCCACTCCTCGTCCTCACGGACGTCCAGCAGGAAACCGTCCTGCGGTACGGCCGCGGCGTCCACCGCGGGCACCTGGGCGAAGTGCATGATCAGCCTTTCGTCGAACCTTCGGACCGTTGAAACACCCGGCCGTTGTCGGGCACCAGCGCCCCGAACCGTCCGGCGCGCTACTCGGCGGCCAGCTTCGCCAGCGCGGCCTCGCGCTCGGAGACCTGGGCCAGCAACTGCTCGGCGATCTCCTCCAGCAGCGTGTCCGGATCGTCGGGGGCCATCTTCAGCATCTGCCCGATGGCGCTCGACTCCAGCTCCGCGGCGAGACCGGACAGCATCTCCTTCCGCTGGGCGAGCCATTCCAGCCGCGCGTACAGCTCCTCACTCCGGTCCAGCGTGCGCTCCGCGGGCGGCGGGCCCGACTCCCACTCCTCGGTGAGCTTCCGCAGCGCGTCCTCGTCCCCGATGGAGTACGCGGCGTTGACCCGGACGATGAAGTCGTCCCGGCGCCGCCGTTCGGCGTCGTCCCGGGCGAGATCGGGGTGGGCCCTGCGCACCAGCTCGCGGTAGATCCGCCGGGCCTCCTCGCTCGGCCGCACCCGGGAGGGCGGACGCACCGGCTTCTCGTTGAGCATGGCCGCGGCCTCCGGCGGGATGCCCTCCGAGTCGATCCAGCCGTGGAACAGCTCCTCCACCCCGGGCATCGGCTGCACCAGGCCGCGCAGCTCCTCCGCCCGGCGTACGTCCTCCGGCTTGCCCGTGCGCGCCGCGACCGCCTCCGCGATCAGCGCGTCCAGCTCGTCCAGCCGGGAGTACATCGGGCCGAGCCGCTGGTGGTGCAGCCGGGAGAAGTTCTCCACCTCGATGCGGAAGGTCTCCACGGCGATCTCGAACTCGATCAGTGCCTGCTCCGCCGCGAGCACCGCCCGCTCCAGACGCTGGGTGGCCGCCCGCTCGGCCTCGCGCTGCTCGGGCGTGGGCTCGGTCTGCTCGGCTTCCGGATTCGTCACCGGTACAGCCTACGAGCAACGCCGGCGCGCGTCGGACCCGCGGCCGCCCGCAGTCCGCGGCCGTCCCCCCGCCCGGCGTGCCGCCCGGTCCGCCCGGCCCGCCTTCAGACCCCCGTCTCCGCCGCGATCCGGCCGCTCCGGACCGCCGCCACGAGGTCCGCGTGGTCCGCCTCCGTCCGGTCCGCGTACGCCACCGCGAACGCCGCCACCGCCTCGTCCAGTTCCTCGCTGCGGCCGCAGTAGCCCGCTATCAGCCGGGGGTCGGCGCTGTGCGCGTGCGCCCGCGCCAGCAGCGCGCCGGTCATCCGCCCGTAGTCGTCGAGCTCGGCCGCCGTCAGCGCCGCCGGATCCACGCTGCCCTTGCGGTTGCGGAACTGCCGTACCTGGAACGGCCGGCCCCGCACGGTGGACCAGCCGAGCAGGACATCGCTCACCACCTGCATCCGCTTCTGTCCCAGCACGATCCGCCGACCCTCGTGGCCGGACTCCGGAGCCGGGCGGCCCGGCCGCGGGTCCAGCGCGGTCTTCTCCAGATACGGCAGGAGCACCGACGGCCGTGCCTCCTTCACCTGGAGCACGAGGGGCGCCCCGCGGTGGTCCAGCAGCAGCACCACATAGGACCGCAGGCCCACGCTGCCGGTGCCCACCACCCGGAACGCCACGTCCTGCACCGAGAACCGCGCGAGCAGCGGCAGCCGGTCCTCCGGGAGCGTCCCCAGGTACTCGCCCAGCGAGCCCGCCACGGCGGCGGCCTCCTCGTCCTCCACCCGGCGCAGCACCGGCGGCGCGTCCGTGAAGCGCCGGGATCCGTCGGGCAGCCGCTCCGTGGACTTGGCGGCGAACCGCGCGCTCGTGTTGCGCCGCGCCTTCTCCGCGACGCGCCCCAGCGTGCCCAGCAGGTCATGGGCGTCGGTGTGCGAGACGAGCTCCTCGTCGGCGATGGCGTTCCAGGCGTCCAGCACCGGGAGCTTCGCCAGCAGCCGCATGGTCCGCCGGTAGGCGCCGGCGGCGTCGTGGGCGGCGGCGCGGCAGCTGTCCTCGGCGGCGCCGCTCTGCCGGCCCGCCAGCACCAGCGAGGCGGCGAGCCGCTTGAGATCCCACTCCCAGGGGCCGTACGCCGTCTCGTCGAAGTCGTTGATGTCGATGACCAGTCCGCCGCGGGCGTCGCCGTACAGCCCGAAGTTGGCCGCGTGCGCGTCCCCGCACAGCTGAGCGCCGATCCCGCTGACCGCCGTGGACACCAGGTCGTACGCCATCAGCCCGGCGGAGCCGCGCAGAAAGGCGAAGGGGCTCGCTGCCATCCGGCCGACCCGGATCGGAGTCAGCTCCGGCAGCCGGCCGGTGTTGGACTCCTCGACCGCGCGGACCGCGCCCGGCCGGTCCGGTGCCGTGCTCAGCCCGCCGTGCGCGGACCGCGGTACCCGCTCCCGCAGCTCCTTGCCCAGGCGCTTGGGGGAGACCGCGGATTCCGCCGGCCGGGGGGCGAAGCCCGGCACCGCCGGGATCCGGTGGTCCGGTCGCGCCCGCCCCGCGCCGCCGGGCCCCGGCCCGGCAACGGCCCGTCCCGGTCCGGCCTCGGGACGGGACGCCCCGGCCCCGCCCGGGCCCGGCTCCCCGCCGGCCCGCGCCTCCACCGGCCCGCGGGCACCCGTCTCCGCCATGTCCTGTCGCCTCCCCCACAGCCGCGGCCGCCGTCCGGTACGGCGGCCCGCCCTCGACTGCCCATGACCGTACCCCCGGCCGCCGGCACCGGGCACTCCCCTGTGGACAACTTCTCCACAGGGCTCCGTCCCCCGGTCCGACCTGCGCAAGGTCCGTCATCCTCCCGGACGCGCGGCCCCGGCTGCCCCGCCGTCCCGGCCGCTCCCGGTGCCGGCCCGCGTCCCCGCCCCTCCCCGCCCCTCCCTGCCCCGGGCTGTCCCCGGCCCCGCGCCGCGCCCCGCGTCCCGCGCCCTACGCCCCCAGTCCCGCGTCCCGTGCCAGCAGCGCCGCCTGGACCCGGTTCTCGCAGTCCAGCTTCGCCAGGATGCGGCTGACGTAGGTCTTCACCGTCGCCTCGCTCATATGGATCCGCGCGCCCGCGTCCGCGTTCGAGAGCCCCTCGCCCAGCAGGGCCAGCACCTCGCGCTCCCGCGCGGTCAGCGTCTCCAGGCGGCGCCGCGCCTGCTCCGCCCGTGCCGACGCGTGGCCCGCTCCCCCCGACGCCAGGGAGTCGACGACATGCCGCGTCGCCGCCGGCGACAGATAGGCGTCCCCCGCGGCCGCCGCCCGTACCGCCCGGATCAGCTCCCCGGGAGCCGAGTCCTTCAGCAGGAACCCGGCCCCGCCCGTCCCCAGCGTCCGCAGGACGTTCTCCCGCTCGCCGAAGGTGGTGAGGACGAGCACCCGCGCACCCGGCGCGGCCCGGCGCAGCTCCGGGAGGGCCGACAGCCCGTCCAGCACCGGCATCTGGAGGTCCAGCAGCACGACGTCGACGCCGTGCGCGCGGGCCAGTTCGACCGCCTCCCGGCCGTTGCCCGCCTCCGCCACGACGTCGATGTCCTGGTCCGAGGTGAGGATCATTCTGATGCCCGCCCTGATGAGCGGCTCGTCGTCCACGACGAGGACCTTGATCACAGCTCTCCTGTCCGACGGCCGTTTCCTCTGGCGGAGCCCGCCGGGGCTCCGCGCCCGGTGACGTGCGGGGAAGCACCCTCACCCGAGCCGGGCGGAGCGGACCACGGGAGACCGGGCGGAGCGGCCCGCGCGGACGGACCGGCTACAGCCGGCCGTCGTAGGACCGCTTCTGCACCAGTTTTCCGTCCCGGAAGCAGAAGCGGAACGCCGGATCGACATACCAGTCCGCCGAGGTCTCGGTGGACAGCAGCGCCAGGCAGCGGGAGCCCTCCGGCCGGGGCGGCCCCTGCTCCGCCAGTCCGTCCGTCAACCACGAACGCCCCTCCGGCAGCTTCTCGCGCACCTCGGCCTCGGAGTCCCCGACCCGCACCGACTGATAGACCTCGGGCGTGATCATCGACGCCTCCATCGACCGGAACAGCGTCACGGCCCCCCAGCCGAGGAGGGCCACCACCAGCAGCACCAGCACGGCGATCCCGCAGCCGGTGGCCACGCCCCCGGACCTGCCGTCGGTGACCGCGCCGGACCCGCTCTGCGGCCGGTACGCCCAGGGGTCCGGGGCATCCCCGTACACGCTGTCGGGAGCGGGGAGGACGTCCGCACCGGTCGCACCGGTCGCACCGGGCCACCCGTCCGCCCCGCCCCCCGGCCCGTGCGCCCCGGGGATCTGCGCGGCGCCCTCGGCGCCGTACGCGCCCACCACACCGGAGCGGCCCTCCCCGGCGCTCCCGGGGCGTTCCCGCGCCCCTCCCTGCTCCGGCCCGTACGGCAGCACGCCCGCCAGCCGGAAACCGCCGCCGTCCACCGGGCCGGCGTGCACCATCCCGCCGACCAGCCGGGCCCGTTCGCGCAGCCCCGGGAGTCCCTGCCCGCCGCTCACCTCACTGCCGACCGGAACCGCCACCCGGAGGGCCGCACCCCCCGCCGCGCCGTCACCGCGCCCGCCGTCCGCAACCGCCACGGCGCCGACGGCCGCGGCAACGGAGGCGGGCCGGGGCAGCGGCACCGCGGCGGGACCGTTGGCGACCTCGACCACGAGCGAGTCCGGCTCGTACCGCAGTTGCACGGTGATCGGCGCACCCGGCGCGTGCTTGTGCGCGTTCGTCAGCCCCTCCTGCGCGATCCGGTACGCCGCGTGCCCGGCGGCCGGCGGCAGGTCCCGCGGTTCACCGGAGCGCACCAGTTCGACCGGTGTCCCGGCGCTCCGCGACGCCTCGACGAGCCCCTCGACGCCCGCCACGCCCCGGGCCGCCGGCCGCGCGTCCCCGGCCGGTTCCGGGCCCTCCGTGCCGTCCCGCAGGATGCCCACGGCCTCGCGCAATTCGTGCATCGCCGCCACCGACGCCTCGCGCAGCACGCCCACCGCCTCGCGCTGCCGTCCCGTCAGTTCGCGGTCCACCTCCAGCGCACCGGTGTGGACGGCGATCAGCGCGAGCTGGTGGCCGAGGCTGTCGTGCATGTCCTGGGCGATGCGCTGCCGCTCCCGCAGCCGCGCCTGCCGTACGACCATGGCGCGCTCGCGCAGCAGGTGGGCGTTGTGCTCGCGCAGGGTGTGCAGCAGGGTGCGGCGCTGCCACCAGTGGCGGCTGGCGAGACCGGGCACCACCGTCGTCGCCAGGAAGAAGGCGGCGGAGAAGACGATCAGGGCCGGCAGCTCCGCCCCGAACCCCGGGTACTCCCTCAGCACCCCCAGCCCCGAGTTGAGGACCAGCGCCGCGGCGAACGCCGCCAGGGCCCGGCCCGCCCCGGTGATCCGCCGCCCCGCGGACCAGCCCGCGGCCATCAGCAGCAGCGCGAAACCGTCCACCATCCCGGATCCGGCCGCGGTGACCACCAGCACCGTCGCCGGGAGCGCCCGCCGCAGCAGTGACAGCACGGCCACCGCCAGTGCGGTGGCCGCCGCGCGGAGCCCGCCGCCGTCCCCCAGCGCCTCCATCCCGGCCGCGGACAGTGCCAGCAGCGCGGCCAGCACCAGCTCCCCGGCGATACGCCTGCCCGGCCAGTCGGCCCGGGGGAACAGCCGCCCCCGGAGCTCGCGCGCCCTCTCCCGTACGTCCTCCCGTGCTTCCACGGGCCCAACCTAGGCAGGCCGGTGCCCCGGCGGCACCGCCTTTCGTCGCGGCCGCGCGCAACGAAAGTCGTCCTCGGGGGCACCGCCGGCCGACCCGGCGGGCGCCTCGGGGGGACGGCAGCCCGGGAGAGCGGCGGATTGATGCGATGTTCTGATTCGACGCACCTCTATGTTGACGTTCTTCGATTCAAGCACCACTCTTGATTCCACAACCGTCAATGCAGGATCGATCCCAGGGGAGTCCTCATGAACGACCAGTCCGAGCTGCGCGAGACCGTCCGCGCCGGATACGCCGCCGCCGCACTCCAGGTGACCCGGGGCGGGACCGCGTGCTGCGGATCCGGGTCCCCGGAGATCGACGAGAGCTTCGGCGCCCGCCCCTACGGCGACGAGGACCTCTCGGCGCTCCCCGAGGACGCCGTGGCGGCCTCCCTCGGCTGCGGCAACCCGCTCGCCGTCGCCGAACTGCGCGCGGGCGAACGGGTGCTCGACCTCGGCTCGGGCGGCGGCATCGACGTCCTGCTCTCCGCCCGCCGGGTCGGACCGAAGGGCAAGGCCTACGGCCTGGACATGACCGAGGAGATGCTCGCCCTCGCGCTGGCCAACGCGGAGAAGGCCGGTGCCCGCAACGCCGAGTTCCTCAAGGGCACCATCGAGTCCATCCCGCTGCCCGCCGGCACCATCGACGTCGTGATCTCCAACTGCGTGATCAACCTGTCCGTGGACAAGGCCGCCGTCTTCGCCGAGATGTTCCGCGTCCTGAGGCCCGGCGGCCGCATCGGCATCTCGGACGTGGTGGCCGAGGACCACCTCACCCCCGCACAGCGCGCGGAGCGCGGCAACTACGTGGGCTGCATCGCCGGGGCGCTGTCCTACGCCGAGTACCGCGCGGGCCTGGAGGCGGCCGGGTTCGGCGAGATCGGGATCACGCCGGCGCACGAGGTCGCCGAGGGCATGCGGTCCGCCATCGTCCGGGCGGTCAAGCCCGCGGACGCTCCCGCGGCCCCGGGCGTCCGGAGCACTCCGGAGACCACCGCCGGGGGCTCCTGCTGCGGCTGACACCGGCCACCCACCGCACCCGCCGCACCCGCCGCACCGCGACGGCGCACGGACGGGCGGACCCGGCCCCCGGGCCCGCCCGGCTCCACGGCCCCCGGTCCCACCCCGGGCCGGCACCCGCACGAGTGCCGGCCCCACAGGATTCCGATGCCGGGGGTTCGGCGGACCGCGGCGTGCGGTCCGCCCGGGCCGCCGAGGGCGCTCAGGCCGCCGGTTCCGGGGCGATCTCGGCGATCAGGCCCTCGATCCGGGTCCTGATCTCGTCGCGGATCGGCCGTACGGCGTCGACGCCCTGCCCGGCCGGGTCGTCCAGCTTCCAGTCCAGGTAGCGCTTGCCGGGGAAGACGGGGCAGGTGTCGCCGCAGCCCATGGTGATCACGACGTCGGAGGCCCGCACGGCGTCCACGGTCAGCACCTTGGGCACCTCCGCGGACATGTCGACGCCCACCTCGCGCATGGCTTCGACGGCGGCGGGGTTGACCTGGTCGGCGGGGGCCGAACCGGCGGAGCGGACCTCGACGCGGTCACCCGCGAGGTGGGTCAGCCAGGCCGCTGCCATCTGGGAGCGGCCGGCGTTGTGGACGCAGACGAAGAGCACGGAGGGCTTCTCGGTCATCAGGGGTTCTCTCTTGCCGTCGGGGCGGACCGTGCGGGAGCACACAGGCGCGGCGAAGAGGACCCGAGGCCACTGGCATCATCCGCCGCTGATGTGAGAGTATCAGCCCATGATGACGTCAGTCGACACTGAACTGATCAGGGTGCTCGCGGACCCGCTCAGGCTGAGAATCGTGACGCTGCTCGCGAGCGAGACGCTGTGCACCACACATCTGGTCCAGGAGACCGGCGCCCGCCAGACGAACCTCTCCAACCACCTCCGCGTGCTCCGCGAGGCCGGGGTCGTCGAGACCGAGCCCTGCGGCCGCTACACGTACTACAGGCTGCGGCCCGACGTCATCGAAGCCCTGGCCGGCTCCTTCGCCGAGCTGGCCCGCGCCGCCCGCGCCACCCAGGCCACCGACACGAAGAGGTCCTGCCCGTGACCCGCACCGACCCGCCTCCCGCGACGACCGCGGAGGACCCCGGCTCCTCCGTCGTCGCGAAGCTCTCCACCCTCGACCGCTTCCTCGCGGTGTGGATCCTGATCGCCATGGCCGTGGGGCTCGGCCTGGGCCGGCTGGTCCCCGGGATGAACGACGCCCTGGCCGCGGTGGAGATCGGCGGCATCTCCCTGCCCATCGCGCTCGGCCTCCTGATCATGATGTACCCGGTCCTGGCCAAGGTCCGCTACGACAAGCTGGACGCCGTCACCGGCGACAAGCGGCTGATGATCTCCTCGCTGGTGATCAACTGGATCGTCGGCCCGGCCGTGATGTTCGCCCTCGCCTGGATCTTCCTGCCCGACCTGCCCGAGTACCGCACCGGGCTGATCATCGTCGGACTGGCCCGCTGCATCGCCATGGTCATCATCTGGAACGACCTGGCCTGCGGCGACCGCGAGGCCGGCGCCGTCCTCGTCGCCCTCAACTCCGTCTTCCAGGTCCTGGCCTTCGGCCTGCTCGGCTGGTTCTACCTCGACCTGCTCCCCGGCTGGCTCGGCCTCGGCGACGGCAGCAGCCTCGACATCTCCATGTGGGAGATCGCCCTCAACGTCGTCATCTTCCTGGGCATCCCGCTCCTCGCCGGCTTCCTCACCCGCCGCATCGGCGAACAGCGGATGGGCCGCGAGTCCTACGAGGCGAAGGTGCTCCCGAGGATCGGCCCCTGGGCCCTCTACGGCCTGCTCTTCACCATCGTGGTCCTCTTCGCCCTGCAGGGGAAGACGATCACCTCCCAGCCGCTGGACGTCGCCCGCATCGCTCTCCCCCTGCTCGTCTACTTCGCGGTGATGTGGTTCGGCAGCTTCGCCCTCGGCAAGGCCATCGGCCTGCCCTACGCCCGCTCCGCGACCCTGGCCTTCACGGCCGCCGGAAACAACTTCGAGCTCGCCATCGCAGTCGCCATCGCGACCTTCGGCGTCACCTCCGGCCAGGCGCTCTCCGGCGTCGTCGGCCCCCTGATCGAGGTCCCCGTCCTCATCGGCCTCGTCTACGTGTCACTGGCCTGGCGCAACCGGTTCGCTTCCCCCGCCCCGGCCGCCGGCCCGGAAGGAAAGCTGTCATGAACTGCCTCACCTGCACCCTGCACGGGGACACCGCCCCGGCCACCGGCCTCTGCCACACCTGCGGCACCGGAGTCTGCCGGGAGCACACCCGGATCGGACTCCGGCACGTCCGCCGCGGCCCGATCATCGGCCCGGCGCTGTACGGCACCGAGCGCCGGCTCCTCTGCCCGGACTGCGCGACGGCCGGCGCCGAGACCCCGGTGGCGGTCACCACGGCCGCGTAACCGCGAGCTCGCGAGCGCCGGCATCACGGCGGCCCGCGGCGGGCGCACAGGCCCGCCGCGGGCCGCCGGCCGTTCAGCTCCGGGGCGGCCCGGCGGAGTGGAGCGTGTCCAGACGCCGCCGGTACTCCTCGTCGTCGATCTCGCCCCGTGCGAACCGTTCGGCGAGGACCTGCTCCGGCGACGGGGGAACGGACCGCTGCGGCTGCTCCGACCGGCTGCCCAGCGCACGGAAGAGCATCACCGCACCGGTGATGATCAGCACCCAGAAAAGGATCATCCCGGCGGACATCGCGAACCAGCCCCAGCCGCTGACATCGTGGTCGTACCAGAACATCATGATCTCTCACGCCCTTCGGATCCCGGGCCGCGAACACGGGCCGGCCGCCCAGGCCGTCCACCGCCCTCACCCTCCAGACTGCCTCTTCTCCCGGCCACCCGCATGAGCCGGTGGGGGCCGTGGCCCGGGACCAAATACCCCCACCCTGCAGGGGTGACTCCCCTGGGGGCATGAAGCGGAGTCCGGGCCGAGGCCGCAGCCGCCCCGGCCGGGCCGGGCCGGCCGGCGGCCCGTCGTCAGGCGTCGATGACGACGGGAATGATGAGGGGCTTGCGGCGGTAGGTGCGGAAGGCCCAGGAGGCCACGGCGCGGGCGATGAGCTGTTCGAGCTGGTGGGCCTCTCCGACCCCTTCCTCCGCCGCCTTCGCCAGCGTCTTCTCGATGACGGGGACGACCGGCTCGAACGTGGTGTCGTCGTGGACGAAACCACGGGCGAGGAAATCGGGGGCCTCGGCCAGGGCTCCGGTGTCGGCGTCGACGATGGCCACGACGGTGACGACGCCCTCCTCGGCGAGCGTGACCCGGTCCTTGAGAGAGGCCTCGGTGGCTCCGCCGACCTCCATGCCGTCCACGTAGATGTTCCCGGCGGGCACCTTGCCGGTGATGGAGGCCCGCCCGTCCACCAGGTCGACGACCACGCCGTCCTCGGCGATGACCACCCGGTCGGGGTCGACCCCGGTGCGGACGGCCAGATCGGCGTTGGCCCGCAGATGGCGCCACTCCCCGTGCACCGGCATGACGTTCCGGGGCTTGACGATGTTGTAGCAGTACACGAGCTCACCGGCGCTGGCGTGCCCCGAGACGTGCACCTTCGCGTTGCCCTTGTGGACGACGTTGGCGCCCCACCGGGTCAGCCCGTTGATCACCCGGTAGATGGCGTTCTCGTTGCCCGGGATGAGGGAGCTGGCCAGCAGGACGGTGTCGCCCTCGCCGATCCGGATCATGTGGTCGCGGTTGGCCATCCGCGACAGCGCGGCCATCGGCTCGCCCTGCGAACCGGTGCACACCAGCGCGATCTTGCTCGGCGGCAGCTTCTCCAGCTCCTTCACCGGCACCACCAGCCCCTGCGGGACCTTCAGATAACCCAGGTCCCGGGCGATGCCCATGTTGCGGACCATCGACCGGCCCACGAAGGCGACCTTGCGGCCGTGCTGGTGCGCCGCGTCCAGCACCTGCTGGATGCGGTGCACATGGCTGGCGAAGCTGGAGACGATGACCCGCCGCGGCGCGGTGCGCAGCACCTGCTCGATCGCGGGGTTCAGCTCCTGCTCGGAGGTGGTGAAGCCGGGCACCTCGGCGTTGGTGGAGTCGGTGAGGAACAGGTCGACGCCCTCCTCACCCAGCCGCGCGAAGGCCCGCAGGTCGGTGATGCGGTCGTCCAGCGGGAACTGGTCCATCTTGAAGTCGCCGGTGTGCAGCACCAGGCCCGCGCCGGTGCGGATCGCCACGGCCAGGCCGTCCGGGATCGAGTGGTTGACCGCGACGAACTCGCAGTCGAACGGGCCGAAGCCCCGGCGGTCCCCCTCGCGGACCCGCACCGTGCGGGGCCTGATGCCGTGCTCCTTGAGCTTGGCCTCCAGAAACGCCAGCGTCAGCTTGGAGCCCACCACGGGGATGTCCGCCCGCTCGCGGAGCAGATACGGCACACCGCCGATGTGGTCCTCGTGGCCGTGGGTCAGCACCACCGCCACGATGTCGTCCAGCCGGTCCCGGATCGAGGTGAAGTCGGGGAGGATCACGTCCACCCCGGGCTGGTGCTCCTCGGGGAAGAGCACACCGCAGTCGACGACGAGCAGCTTGCCGGCGTGCTCGAAGACCGTCATGTTGCGGCCGATCTCGCCCAGGCCGCCCAGGGCGACCACCCTCAGCCCGCCGTCGGGCAGCGGAGGAGCGGCTTTCAATTCGGGATGGGGATGACTCATTATCCTGACGCTACCGGAGAGTCCGGCAGGCGGCTCCCCGCCCCCACCGCTCGGGCGACCGGGCACCGCCCGATCGGGTACGGCCGGGGTGTGCGGCCACCGCGGTGGCCGGGGAGGCGGGCGCCGCGGCATGCCGGGCCGGCCCGGGCGGTCTCCGTCCCGGCCCTCTTCGCAAGCGCGGCCGCCACGCCGACGAGGACAGCAACTCCCCTGCCGACGCGGGGCGTTCGGCCGGGCCGCCGACGGGACGCGGCCATGATCGGCGCCGCCCCCACGGGGGGAAGGAGCGGCGGCGCCCGACGACGACGGCGGCCCGCGGGGCCACCCTCGGTTCAGCGATTGCCAACCTACCCTAACGTCAGGGTAGATTTGCGGCGGCGAGCATGCCGGCGGGCGATGCGAGGTGGTGGCCCCGGCGAGCGCAGCCCGGGCGGCTTCCGTCTCCGCACCGGGGCGGAGGTGCGCCGGCCGGTGCTGGTGCGGCGGATGCGTCCGCTCGGCTTCTGCCTGGAGGATGTGCGGAGGCTGCTGAACGTGCTGGGGCAGTTGCCGGACACCGGCGGGCCGCTGCCCGCGACCGGGGAACAGGCACACGAGGAACTGGTGACGACGTTGCGGAAGTACTGGGAGAGGGCCGATGCGCGGGGCGAGGACCTGCGCGGTGAGCTGAGGGCGGCCGAGGACTTCGCCGGCGCCCCGCACGGGCGTCTCCCGCGGCTGCCGGCCGCCTCGGCGGCGTCCCGGAAGGCGGTCCGGTGACCGCGGCCGCGCGGTCGGCGGCGCGTGAGGCGGCCCGGCGGCGGACCTTCGCCGTGATCAGCCATCCGGACGCGGGCAAGTCGACGCTGACCGAGGCGCTGGCCCTGCACGCGCACGCGATCACCGAGGCCGGTGCGGTGCACGGCAAGTCAGGGCGGCGCGGGGTGGCCTCGGACTGGATGGAGATGGAGAAGGCCCGCGGGATCTCCGTGACCTCCGCGGTGCTGCAGTTCGCCCACTGCGGGTGTGTGCTGAATCTGCTGGACACCCCCGGGCACGCGGACTTCTCCGAGGACACCTACCGGGTGCTGGCCGCGGTGGACTGCGCGGTGATGCTCATCGACGCAGCCAAGGGCCTGGAGGAGCAGACCCGCAAGCTGTTCGACGTCTGCCGGCACCGCCGCATCCCGGTCATCACCTTCGTCAACAAGTGGGACCGGCCCGGCCGCGAGGCTCTGGAGCTGCTGGACGAGATCGAGCGGGAGTTCGGGCTCCGCCCCACCCCGGTGACCTGGCCCGTGGGCATCGCCGGCCATCTGCGCGGGCTGGTGGACGTCCGCGAACCGGAGCACATGCTGCGCTACACCCGCACCCCGGGCGGGTCCAAGGAGGCGCTGGAGGAGCCGGTCTCCGCCGCCGAGGCCGCCTCCGCGGAAGGGCCGGACTGGGAACAGGCGGTCGAGGAGCTGGAGTTGCTCCAGGCGGACGGGGCGGGCTTCGACCGCGAGTCCTTCCTGGCGGGGAAGTCCACCCCGGTCTTCTTCGGCGCCGCGATCTCCAACATCGGGGTACGGCTGCTGCTCGACGCCCTCGTGGACTTCGCACCGCCGCCCGGACCCCGCGAACTGGAGGGCGGCGGCACCCGCCCGGTCGACGCCCCGTTCTCCGGCCTGGTCTTCAAGGTCCAGGCCAACATGGACCCCGCGCACCGGGACCGGATCGCGTTCCTGCGGGTCTGCTCCGGGGTGTTCGAACGCGGGACGACCGTCACCCGCGCCGCCTCCGGCAAGCCGTTCGCGACCAAGTACGCGCACAGCGTCTTCGGCCAGGACCGCTCCATGGTCGACACCGCCTACCCGGGCGACGTCGTCGGCCTGGTCAACGCCGCGGCGCTGCGCGTCGGCGACACCCTCCACGCCGGTCCGCCCGCGGTGTTCCCGGCCATGCCCACCTTCGCGCCCGAGCACTTCGCGGTCGCCCGCCCCGCCGACATCAGCCGCTCCAAGCAGTTCCGGCGCGGTATCGCGCAGCTGGACGAGGAGGGTGTGGTGCAAGTTCTGGTGTCCGATCTCCGCGGCGACCAGGCGCCCGTCCTGGCGGCCGTGGGACCCATGCAGTTCGACGTGGTCTCCGCCCGCATGGCGGGGGAGTTCTCCGCCCCCGTACGGCTGGAGCCGCTCCCGTACCACGTGGCCAGGGCCACCGACGCCGAAGGGGCCGAAGCGCTCAACGGCTCACGGCTGGCCCGCGGCGAGGCGCTGACCAGGATCCGCGACAACGCGCACCTGGCCCTCTTCCAGGACCGCTGGCAGGCCAACTCCTTCCGCCGCGCCTTCCCGGACGCCCGGCTGGAACCCCTGCTGGCCGCCCACCAGTAGAGCCCCGAAGGCAGCGGCGGAACGGAAACCGGGCCCTTCGGTCCCGGCCGTGCGGGAGGCCGGGCACACCCGGGGCCCGTGGGCGCCTGCGCGCCGTACCGTCAGCCGCCCGCGTCAAGCCGCCGGCGCAGCGTGGCGGCGAAGTCCTCGGCGGCCATCAGCTGGGCCCGCAGGGTCTCGCAGCGGGCGTCGGCCACTTTGCGGTACGCGTCCAGCCGCTCGCGCAGCCGTTCCCGTTCTCCGCCCGCCGGCGGATCACCGGCGCCCGAGAGACGGTCGGTGATCTCCAGCAGGTCCCGCATCTCCTCCAGGGAGAAGTCCAGCGGCTTCATCCGGCGGACGACCATGAGACGTTCCACGTCGGCGTCGGTGTAGAGGCGGAAGCCGCCCTTGCTGCGGGCGGAGGGGCTGACCAGACCGACGTCCTCGTAGTGGCGGATCGTCCGGAGCGACAACCCGGTCCGCTCGGCCACCTCGCCGATCTGCATCTGCCGCTCAGTCATCGCCGCGCCTGCTCCCTCTGCCGTTCCACCGCTTCGAACGTTCGCATCGATCCAGCCCACGTGTCTGGAATCACATGATCCGAGCGCTTGTTTACCTGCATTTCACAGTTCCGCGTCCCACTCTGCCCTCACGTCAGGGTAGGGTTTTCGACGTGGACGCCCGCGCTGTACAGCTGCGGCCCGGGCGCCGCCGTACTGCGGCCCCACCGGGCCGCGCCGGCACCAGCAGACTTCCGGGCCATGATGCCCGACCGGCGGCCACGACGGCCGCCACCCCCTACCGGCAGGGCCCCCGTCGAGGCCGGGCCGCCGGGATTCCGCACCGGGTGCGGAGCAGAGCACGCGTGGGCATCCAGCGGTTGGACGTCTGCGCCCGAACAGAAACGGTTGCATGTCCTTCTCGCTGTCCGCAGGACCCAAGCTGCGCCTGTCCCGCCCCGACTGGCTCGCCTCCCCCAAGGTGTTCCGCACCGAGGTGCTGGCCGGCCTCGTGGTGGCCCTGGCCCTGATCCCGGAGGCCATCTCCTTCTCGATCATCGCCGGAGTCGACCCCGCCATCGGCCTGTTCGCCTCCTTCACCATGGCCGTGGTGATCTCCGTCGTGGGCGGCCGGAAGGCCATGATCTCGGCGGCGACCGGTGCGATCGCGCTGGTCATCGCGCCGCTCAACCACGAGTACGGACTGGGGCACCTGATCGCCGCGGTGATCCTCGGCGGCCTCATGCAGATCGCCCTCGGCGCGGTGGGCGTGGCCAAGCTGATGCGCTTCGTCCCGCGCTCGGTGATGGTGGGCTTCGTCAACGCCCTCGCGATCTTGATCTTCCTGGCCCAGGTCCCCGAGCTGCGGAACGTGCCCTGGGCCGTCTATCCGCTGGTCACCGGGGGCCTCGTGCTGATGGTGCTCTTCCCGCGGCTGACGAAGGCCGTCCCGGCCCCGCTGGTCTCCATCGTCATCCTCACCCTGATCACCATCGGCGCCGGTCTGGCCGTCCCCACGGTCGGCGACAAGGGAGAGCTGCCCTCCTCGCTGCCGGTCCCCGGCCTGCCCGACGTGCCGCTGACGCTGGAGACGCTCACCGTCATCGCCCCGTACTCCCTCGCCTTCGCGCTGGTCGGCCTGATGGAGTCGCTGATGACCGCCAAGCTGGTCGACGACATCACCGACACCCACTCCAACAAGACGCGGGAATCCATCGGCCAGGGCATCGCCAACGTCGTCACCGGCTTCTTCGGCGGCATGGGCGGCTGCGCCATGATCGGCCAGACGATGATCAACGTGAAGACCTCCGGGGCCCGCACCCGGCTCTCCACCTTCCTGGCCGGCATGTTCCTGCTGATCCTGGTCGTGGTCTTCGGGCCCGTCGTCTCCGACATCCCCATGGCCGCCCTGGTCGCCGTGATGATTCTCGTCTCGGCCGCCACCTTCGACTGGCACTCCGTCCAGCCCGGGACGCTGCGGCGACTGCCGCTGGGCGAGACGGGGGTGATGGCGGTGACCGTCGCCGTGGTCGTCGCCACCCACAATCTCGCCATCGGCGTGATCGTCGGCTGCGTCACCGCGATGGTCATCTTCGCCAAGCGCGTCGCCCACCTCGCCGAGGTCTCCGGCGTGGTCGACCCGGACGGCAACCAGGTGGTCTACGCGGTCACCGGCGAGCTCTTCTTCGCCTCCTCCAACGACCTCGTCTACCAGTTCGACTACAAGGACGACCCGGACGACGTCGTCATCGACCTCACCGACGCCCACATCTGGGACGCCTCCTCCGTCGCCGCCCTGGACGCCATCGAGACCAAGTACGCCCAGCGCGGCAAGAAGGTCACCATCGTCGGCCTGAACAAGCCCAGCGCCGAGATGCACACCAAGCTCGCCGGCCAGCTCACCCCCGGGCACTGACCCCGCCGTCCCGGCCGGTGACCGGGACGAGGCACCCGAGTGCGGAGCAGGGGGCGGGCGGCGCGGCCCGCCCCCTCCCGTGCGGAGCCGGCGGATCAGGCCGTCGCGGGCCGGGGTTCCGCCCGCGGCGCGGGCCGTGCCAGGCGGCCACTGCGGTGCAGCCCGTAGAGGGCACCGGAGCAGGCCAGTCCCAGCGCGAGCAGCGCCAGCCACGGCAGTGCGGACAGTTCCGCCGCGCGGGCCGCGTCCAAGGCGGCACCAGTGAGCAGATTGCCCAGGGTGATCCCGATACCGCAGATGGTGTTGTACAGCCCGTAGTGCGTCGCGACGAGACGGTCACCGGAAAGCCGGACGATGGTGTCCATCTCGAACGGGTAAGCGATCATCGTGCCGATGGCCAGCACCAGCGCGGCCAGTGTCGGCGGCACGGCGGCCAGCAGCCACAGCGCCGCACCGTCCTCCGGTACGGGAACGGCCGTGGCAGCCAGCAGCGGTGTGAAGGCGGCGCCCATGACGAGCAGTCCCCAGGTGAGAGCACGACCCGGCTCCATACGGGCCTTGCACCAGGCGGTCACCCTCGTCTGGAAGAGGATCGTGCTCAGCCCGGAGACGGCGAAGAGCAGCGCCACCGCCGCCGTGCCGGAGTTCCCGTCGCCGCCGAGGCGCCGGACCTCCATCGGCAGCGCGAGGTAGACCTGGAACTGCAGGACGTAGAAGCCGATCATGGCAGCGGAGAACAGCAGGAACGGCCGGTTGCGGACCACGCCGCGCCACTGCGACACCACGCTCTCCCGCCGCCTTCCCGCGTTCCCCGTCTCCGTCTCCGTGCCGCCGGAGTCACCGGCCCGGCGGGCGGGCAGGCTGCGGATCTGCACGATGCTCAGCACGGCGAAGATCCCTCCCGCGACCAGGCAGGTGACGCGGAAGTCGACCCCGGTCAGCACCATCCCCACCAGCGGGCCGAGCAGAATCCCGGCCTGGTAGAAGACGTTGAACAACGCGAACGCCTCCACCCGGCGTTCCCCCGCGTCGGCGGCGAGGTAGGCCCTGACCGCGGGGTTGAACAGCGCCCCGGCGAACCCGGTGGCCGCCGAAGCGGCCAGCAGGGCCGGGAGCGAGTCGACCAGCCCCAGCATCGCGAAACCGGCCGTGCGCAGCACGCACCCGGCGACGATCAGCGGTTTGTAGCCGAGCCGGTCGGCCAGCGTGCCGCCGACCAGGAACAGGCCCTGCTGGCTGAAGTTCCGTACGCCGAGGACGAGTCCGACAATCCATCCGGCCAGCCCGAGCGTGCCCGAGAGATGCGCGGCCAGGTACGGCATCAGCATGTAGAAGCCGAGGTTGATGGTGAACTGGTTCACCATCAGCAACTGGACGCTGCGCTCGTACGACCGCAGCTGCGTGACGGCCGCCTTCACCGGCTCTCCTCCCCTGTTCCGGACCCGCCGTGGACCTCGGTCCCGGCCTCGGGGGTGTCCGGCCGGTCCACGGTGGCCCGCGGGGCCGCGGGTTCCGTGTCCCGCGGTTCGCCGGCGGTGAGGGTGAGGGGGTCGGTCACGGTGGTGCACCGCGTCCAATGGGTGACCTCCTTCTCGTTCAGCCGGCCGATCACCTCCGGTTCGGCGGCCGGCGGGGTCTCCAGGAGTCCGTGGGCGGCGCAGTAGTCGTCGTCGTAGACGGTGCCGAGGTAACGCTGCGGGCCGTCGGGGAAGACCGCCGCGATCCTCGTGTCCGCGGGCAGGGTGCGGGCCAGCCAGCCGGCGACCAGGGCGACCGCTCCCACGCTCCATCCGCCGGTGGCGTAGTGCGAGGCCGCGAGCTGCCGGCAGGCCCACACCGCCTCGGCCGGCGCCACCCAGTGGACCTCGGCGAAACTCCCGTAGGCGACGTTGCGGGGGTAGATGCTGGAGCCCAGTCCGCGCATCAGACGGGGACGGGCGGGCTGGCCGAAGATCGTGGAGCCGATGGTGTCGACGCCGACGAGCCGCAACCCCGGGTAGAGGTGCTGCAGCGTCCGGGACACGCCGGCGGAGTGGCCGCCGGTGCCCACGCTGCACACCAGGACGTCGATATGGCCCAGCTGGGAGGCGAGTTCGAGCGCGAGCGGGGTGTAGGCGGTGGTGTTGTCGGGGTTGTTGTACTGGTCCGGGCACCAGGAGCCGGGGTGCCGCTCCATCAGCCGGGCGACCCGGTCGCGGCGGGCCTGCTGCCAGCCGCCGGTGGGGTGCGGGTCGGAGACGACGTTGACCTGGGCTCCGTAGGCGGTCAGCAGCCGCGTCATGGACGTTTCCAGGCCCGGGTCGGTGACCAGGGTGACCGGGTGGCGGTGGACCATGCCGGCCAGGGCCAGCCCCAGGCCGAGGGTGCCGCTGGTGGACTCGATGATCCGGCCGCCGGGCCGCAGATCGCCGCGGGCCCGGGCCCGTTCCACCATGTGCAGTGCGGGGCGGTCCTTGATCCCGCCGGGGTTGAAGCCTTCCAGTTTCGCCCAGAAGCCGCGGCCCGCCGGAGCGAGCGGTTCGGACACGCGGAGCACAGGGGTGTTGCCGACCAGCCCGGGGAGGGCGGAGCCGGTGGGGGGTGTCAGATCGGTGGTCGGGGGGTTCATCTTCCCGCTCTCGGTCGATGGAGAGGTGCGTCGAGGGGCTCGGTGTGCCGCCTTCTCGGCCCGGGCGGTGTCCGGGGGCCGGCCGGCGGCACGCGGCAGCCGGTTTCTCACGGCTGCCGGGCGGTCTAGATGCGCCACCGGCAGACGACGCGGAGCGTGGACCGGCCGGAAAGCGTTCTTCGGGCCTCGGGGGGAGCGGGCCACAGCGCCGCACCGCCGGGCGCCGTCTCCGCGGTCGCCGCCGGCGGGACGGCCGGGGCGGCCGGGCCGGGGACCGGTGACAGAGCACGGCTGTGGGGCACAGCGGCGGGTCCCGGCGGGGAACACGAGTCGCCGGGACGGGCCGGCTCGGCCGGATCCGGCCCCGCGCGCTCCGCTCCGACCGCGTCGTGGGCGTGGGCGTGGTTGGCGTCGGCGTCGGCGTCGGGATCGTGCGCGTTGCGGTGGTCCGAGGGGTGGAACGGGGCGGGTCCGGAAACGGCGCGGGCCGCCGTGCCGTCCGCGTGGCCGGGGCCGTGCAGAAGCACCGCGCAGTCGAAGGCGGTCAGCAGCAACCCGCCGAGCACCAGCGAGAGAAGCCGGTACGGCCCGGGCCGAGCGGTGGAGACACGGGGTACGGGGGAGATCCGGGGGGTACGGAAGCGGGTCGGCACAGGTCCTCCGCGGAGCGGCCGCCTTCCCGGCATGCGGCCGGAAAAGGGGGCGTACGGGCGGTGACGGACGGCTCGGGGCGCGGCGCCGGGCTCGCTCGACCACCCCGCCGAGGGGCGGCGGGAGAGGAGTTGACGAGAAGCCGGACGCCGGTGACCGGAGGCGCGGAGCCCTGGGGCCGGAGACGGCCGGGCCGCGGGATGCGGCGGACCAGGGCATCGGCGTAACCGGTGGGAAGAGCGCCGGATGCTAGATCCGCAGTACGGCCGATCTGGAGGAATCCACCGGCGGTGGCTCGGCGGCCACCGAGCCACCCGGGAAGAGCCCGCTGGGCGCCATGTGCGGGATGTTCCCTTCACCGGCGGGCGCGGAGGCGCACGGAGCTCCCGATCCGGGGCCCTGCTGCGGCTGTCCGGGCACGCATTCCTGCACCGGGTGGGAAGAGTCGTGGCCGCGGCCACCTCCATGGCGCTCCGGCGCCGTGCCCTCGATCACCTGCGGCCCGCTGCCGGCGCCGGGCCCCGTCCCGCTCACCTGGGTCACGGGGCTCATGGCGGCCGACGCGGGCGCGGGTACCGCGAGGTGGCCCGTCACGCCCTCCGTGCTCACCGCGTGGGCGTACACCACGCCGAACACCAGCGCGGCCAACCACAGCACCCGCAGCGGTTCCGCCCAGGAGCGGAACCGCCGCGTACCGAAAGGCGGCCGGGCCGTAATCATGCCGTGATCCTAGCCACTTGACCGTTCCAGCACCGAACTCCTCCGCAAGAACGGCGGGTTCACGACGGGGCTGAAGCGGCGGGTCCGGTGCCCCGGCCCGCCGGGAGGGCCCGGTGGCATCCCCCGGCCCGGGGCCCGCACGGGACGGGCCGGACAGGCCGGGTCGTGCCAGCTTCGCCCGGCCGGATGCCGGCCGGGCCGGGCCGGACCGGCGCTGCGGCGGAGGCCGCACGCCCTCTCGGGCCCTCCGCTCCCCTCACCGCCGAACCGTCGAACGGTCATGCCCTCCTGCAGCCGGTACGGATCACGCCTCAGCTCCGCTCCCCGGCAGCCGCAGCCGTTTCAGGGCCAGGGCGTTGAGGGCGACGATGACGCTGGAACCGGACATGGACAGCGCGGCGATCTCCGGCCGGAGGACCAGGCCGAACGCCGGCTCGAAGACCCCCGCCGCGATCGGCAGGGCCACGGCGTTGTAGCCGATGGCCCAGCCGAGGTTCTGCCGCATCTTGCGCAGGGTTCCGCGGCCGATACGCAGAGCGGTGGGCACGTCGAGCGGGTCGGAGCGCATCAGCACGAGGTCGGCGGTCTCGATGGCGACATCGGTGCCCGCGCCGATGGCGATGCCGAGATCGGCCTGAGCGAGAGCGGGGGCGTCGTTGACACCGTCGCCGACCATGGCGACCTTCCGGTCGCCGCGCTGCAACTCGGCGATCCGGGCGGCCTTGTCCCCGGGAAGGACCTCGGCGATGACGGTGTCGATGCCGAGTCGCCGCGCGATCCGTTCGGCGGTGGCCCGGTTGTCGCCGGTGAGCATCACCACCTCGACGCCCAGGTCGTGCAGAGCGCGCACGGCGCCGGCCGAGGTCTCCCGGGGCGCGTCGGCGATGCCGATCAGCCCGGCCGCCCGGCCGTCGACACAGGCGATGACGACGGTGCGGCCGGTGGCGGCCAGTTCCTCCCGCCGTGCGGCCAGGGGGCCCAGATCAACGCCCTCGCGTTCGGCCAGGCGGCGGTTCCCGACCGCGACCCGGTGGCCGTCCACGACGGCGGTCGCCCCGTGGCCGGGCACGTTCTCGAAGCCGCCGGCCTTCGGGGCCACCACGCCCCGGTCTGCGGCACAGCGGACGACGGCCTCCGCCAGCGGGTGTTCGGACTCCCGTTCCACCGCCGTGACGAGCCGCAGCAGTTCGTCCTCGCCGAAGTCCTGCGCGGTGATGACGTCGGTGACCTCCGGTTCGCCCTTGGTCAGGGTGCCGGTCTTGTCCATGACCACGGTGTGGATCCCGGCAGAGGTCTCCAGGGCGGAGGCGTTCTTGAACAGCGCACCCCGGCCCGCTCCCAGCCCCGTACCCACCATGATCGCCGTGGGAGTGGCCAGGCCCAGGGCGTCCGGGCAGGTGATGACCACGACGGTGATCGCGAAGAGCATCGCCGCGCCCAAGGTCCTGTCGGTGAGCAGCAGCCAGACACCCAGCGTCGTCAGGCCGCCGATCAGGGCGAGGAGTACGAGCCAGAAGGCGGCCCGGTCGGCCAGCCGCTGGCCGGGCGCCTTGGAGTTCTGGGCCTCCTGGACGAGCTGGACGATCTGGGCCAGCGCGGTGTCGGAACCGACCCGGCCGGCCCGCACCCGCAGGGTGCCGTTGGCGTTGAGGGTGGCGCCGACGACCTCCGAGCCGGGGGCCTTGTGCACCGGCAGGCTCTCACCGGTGACCATCGACTCGTCGACCTCGCTCTCGCCCTCCTCCACGGTGCCGTCGACAGCGATCTTGGCACCGGGGCGGACGAGCAGGAGATCCCCCACCACGACCTCGGCCGTGGGGATCTCCACCGGCTCACCGTCGCGGACAACGAGCGCCCCGGGCGGGGCGAGGTCCAGCAGGGTGCGGATGGCGTCGTTGGCGCCGCCCCGGGCGCGCATCTCGAACCAGTGGCCCAGCAGCACGAAGGCCGCCAGGACGGTGGCCGCCTCGTAGAAGACCTCACCACCGCCGGTGAGCGTGACGATCAGTGAGTACAGCCAGCCCGAGCCGACGGCGACCGCCACCAGCACCATCATGTCCAGGGTCCGCGCCCGCAGGGCCCGTACGGCGCCGCCGAAGAAAACCGTGCACGAGTAGAAGATCACCGGCAGGCTCAGCAACAGCGCCCACACGTCCTGCCGCAACCCGAACGGCACGGGGGCGTGCAGGCCGAGGACTTCCTCACCGATCGGAGACCAGATCACGATGGGAACCGAGAACAGCACGGCCACCAGGAAGCGGTTGCGCATGCCGGCCACCATGGCGGCCATGGAGGTCTCACCGTGGCCACCGTGTCCCATCGCCTCCCGCGGTGCACGCGTTTCCCCGGCCCCGGCGGGAGCCCCGGGCTCCGCGGGCCGGCCGGCGGCCCGTTCGGCGGGAGTCCGGCCGGGGTCGGTCAACGGGTCGCAGATGTGACCGGGGACGGACTGACCCGCGCAGTGATATCCGCACTCGGTCACCCAGCGCCGCAACTCGGCCAGTGATGTGCGTTCCCGGTCGAAGACGACGGTGGCCGTCTGCGCGACCGGGTTGGCCTCGACCTCCAGGACGCCGGGCCGGCGTTTCAGGACGGCGGTCACGGTGCTCTGCTGCGACGCCCACTGCAGCCCGCCCGTCTCCAGTACGACGGTGCCGTGCCTGCCGCTGTCGCCGGCCGGGTGGTCCGCGGCATCACGGTGATCACGTGCCGGGTGGGACACGGCCGCTTCCTCCTTCATCTCCTCAGCGGCCGTCCGCCGGAGGGCCGCTGAGGACGCGTCCGCCGGAACGGTGAGGCGACGCCGCGGGCCCGGCCGAAGCCCGGGCCCCCCACCGCCCGGACGGGCGGACGAGGCCGTCACGGGAACGCCCCGACCGGATGCGCGGTCCGGCACCGGGCGGCCGTGTACCGGCCCCGGGCCCCTGGTGACCAGCACCGTCCGAGTGTGGGACGACCACGGGGGACCCCCGGTCGCTGACCCGCCGGGGCCGCGCACCGTTCACCCCCATGGACGGGGTTTCCGCGCCCGCCTCCCAGCTCGCCGGTCACGTGCCGACGCGGACGGACACCGGACCGCGCCTGCGCGGACCGGGCCTGCCGCCCTGCGCCGCGCTCCGGCGTCCGCAACGGCCCCGGCCCCGGCCCCGGCAACGCGAAACGGGCCTCTCCGAGCGACATGTGTCACTCGGAGAGGCCCGTTACCGATACCTCATGCGTGCGCGAGGGGGGAGTTGAACCCCCACGCCCTTTCGGGCACTGGAACCTGAATCCAGCGCGTCTGCCTATTCCGCCACCCGCGCATGGGTGCTGCCGAACGATTCTCTCACATCTCCCGGACCCTCTCGGGCCGGTGGTGTGTGAGCGCCTTCCGACATCCAGAAGATTAGCACGCCGGCCAGGGTGACTTCACATGCGTTCCGGCGCCTCCGCGCGACCCGGCGCAGGGCCCGCGCCGGCCGCGTTCCCCGCCCCGCGCGTCCGCTCTCTCCCCATCCGTCCCGCGATCTTCTCCCGGAGCTCCGCTTTCCCGCCCCCGACCGCCCGAGCACCCCGCAGGTTGCGGGACACTGTTGGCAGCCGCCTCTACGATCCTGTGAGCGGCGACACTGACAGGCAGGGGCGGGATGTGGAACCAGTCGTGTTTGCGGCTCGTGGATACGATCAGTAGGCAGTACCAGCGGCGGGTTGCGGCACGGGTCAGGGAAGGAGGTGCCCAGTGGGAGTACTGAAGCGCTTCGAGCAGCGTCTCGAGGGTCTCGTGAACGGCACCTTCGCCAAGGTGTTCAAGTCCGAGGTGCAGCCGGTCGAGATCGCCGGCGCGCTCCAGCGCGAGTGCGACAACAACGCGACCATCTGGAACCGCGAGCGGACGGTCGTGCCCAATGACTTCATCGTCGAGCTGAGCGCACCGGACTTCGAGCGCCTCAGCCCGTACTCCGGCCAGCTGGGCGACGAACTGTCCGGCATGGTCCGCGACTACGCCAAGCAGCAGCGCTACACCTTCATGGGCTCGGTCCAGGTCCATCTGGAGAAGGCCGAGGACCTCGACACCGGTCTGTACCGGGTCCGCAGCCGCACCCTCGCCTCCAGCGAGTCCCAGGCCCCGGCCGGCCGCCGCCCCGCCGCGGCGCCGCACCCCGGCGGCTATCCGGCGCAGCCCGGCGGTCCGCCGCCGATGCCGTCCTCGCCGCCGCCCGGCCCTCCGCCCGGTCCGGCGCCGGTGTCGCGGCTGCCCGGCGCGGCACCGCTGCCCGGCGCGCAGACCCGCCGCTGGATCGAGATCAACGGCACCCGCCACCAGATCTCCCGTCCGACGCTGGTCCTCGGCCGCAGCACCGAGACCGACGTCCGCATCGACGACCCCGGAGTCTCCCGCCGGCACTGTGAAATCCGGACGGGTACGCCCACGGTGATCCAGGATCTCGGGTCGACCAACGGCATCGTGGTGGACGGACAGCACACCACCCGCGCTACGCTCCGCGACGGCTCGCGAATCGTCGTGGGCAGTACCACCATCGTTTACCGGCAAGCCGAAGGGTGAAGCGGGGGCAATGTCAGAGCTGACCCTGACGGTCATGCGGCTGGGTTTTCTCGCCGTACTGTGGCTGTTCGTCATCGTGGCCGTACAGGTCATCCGCAGCGATCTGTTCGGCACCCGCGTGACGCAGCGCGCGGCACGCCGCGGCGCCGAGCCCGGCCGCGCGGCCCCGGCGGCCCGTCCGCCGCAGCCCCCGCGCCAGCAGACGGGCGGCCGCGGCGGGGGCCGGCAGCGGCGTGGCGCCCCGACCAAACTCGTCGTCACCGAGGGCACGTTGACGGGCACCACCGTCGCGCTGCAGGGGCAGACCATCAGCCTCGGCCGCGCGCACGACTCGACCATCGTGCTCGACGACGACTACGCCTCCAGCCGGCACGCCAGGATCTACCCGGACCGGGACGGCCAGTGGATCGTCGAGGACCTCGGCTCCACCAACGGCACCTATCTCGACCGGAACCGACTCACCGCGCCGACGCCGATTCCGCCGGGTGCGCCGATCCGCATCGGCAAGACCGTCATCGAGCTGCGGAAGTAGTAAGACAATGAGCGAGCGGAGCGAGCGCGCCCCGGCGGACACAGCCGCCGGGACCGTCCCGGCAGGGGACTCCCGCGCGCTCCCGACCGGAGGGTGGGCACCGTGCGGATGTACCCGGAGCCGACAGGCGAGGTGCGCATGAGTCTGTCACTGCGCTTCGCCGCCGGATCGCACAAAGGCATGATCCGCGAGGGCAACGAGGACTCCGGTTACGCCGGCCCCCGCCTCCTCGCCATCGCCGACGGCATGGGCGGTCAGGCGGCGGGCGAGGTCGCCAGCTCCGAGGTGATCTCCACCCTCGTCCAGCTCGACGACGACGTGCCCGGCTCGGACGTCCTCACCTCCCTCGGCACGGCCGTGCAGCGCGCCAACGACCAGCTGCGCGTGATGGTCGAGGAGGACCCGCAGCTGGAGGGCATGGGCACCACCCTCACCGCGCTGCTGTGGACGGGCCGCCGCCTCGGCCTGGTCCACGTCGGCGATTCCCGCGCCTATCTCCTCCGCGACGGCGTCCTCTCCCAGATCACCCAGGACCACACCTGGGTCCAGCGGCTGGTGGACGAGGGCCGGATCACGGAAGAGGAGGCCACCACCCACCCGCAGCGCTCCCTGCTGATGCGCGCGCTGGGCAGCGGCGACCACGTCGAGCCCGATCTCTCCATCCGCGAGGTCCGGGCCGGCGACCGCTACCTCATCTGCTCCGACGGGCTCTCCGGCGTCGTCAGCCACCAGACGCTGGAGGACACCCTCGCCGGCTACCAGGGCCCGCACGAGACCGTGCAGGAGCTCATCCAGCTCGCGCTGCGCGGCGGCGGACCCGACAACATCACCTGCATCGTGGCCGACGTCCTGGACGTGGACGGCACCGACACCCTCTCCGGCCGGCTCAACGACACCCCCGTGGTGGTCGGCGCCGTCGCCGAGAACCAGGCGCAGCTCGGCGACAACGGCGCGATGCAGACCCCGGCGGGGCGCGCGGCCGGCCTCGGCCGGGGCGTGCCCCAGCAGGGCCAGAACCCCGGCGCCCCGGCGGGCGGCTTCGGCCCGCCCGGCAGCGGCGCCCCCGTCGGCGACCCGCCCGGTGACGGCGCCTACGGCGACTACGCCGGCGGTGATCCGGGCAAGCCGCGGCGCGGCAAGTGGCTCAAGAGATCCCTGGGGCTCGTCCTCGTCCTGGGCGTCCTCGGCGGCGGCCTCTACGCCGGATACCGCTGGACCCAGACCCAGTACTACGTGGGCACCGAGGGCGAGCACGTCGCGCTCTACCAGGGGATCAGCCAGGACCTCGCCTGGATCAGCCTCAACAAGGTCCACGAGGACCACCCCGAGATCGAACTCAAGTACCTTCCGGTCTACCAGCGCAACCAGGTCAAGGAGACCATCGCGGTCGCGAGCCTCTCGCAGGCCCGCGACAAGGTCGGCGACCTCGGCAAGCAGGCCACCGCCTGCCGCAAGAAGGCCGAACAGCAGGCCGCCGCCGAGGAACAGGCCGCCCAGGAGAAGGAAGCCGAGGAACGGCAGAAGGAGGCCGGCGCCCCGGGCGACCGGACCGGCACCGAGGACCAGGACAACGACGCCAGCAGGGCCGCCACTCCGTCGCCGGGCCCCAGCCTTTCGGAGGAAGAGCAACGGCTGGCCAAGCAGTGCGACAGCACGCAGCCGTAGGGGGCCAGCCATGAGCAGTTCAGCCAACACCACCACCATCGGGCCGATGGGCGCACCGAGCCGGCGCAACACCGAGCTGGCGCTGCTCGTCTTCGCCGTGCTCATCCCCGTCTTCGCCTACATCAACGTGGGCCTGGCGAAGGAGGGCACCGTCCCCGCGGGGGTCCTCGGCTACGCCGCGGGCCTCGGCCTGCTGGCGGGCATAGCCCACTTCATGGTGCGCAAGTTCGCGCCGTACGCCGACCCGCTGATGCTGCCGATCGCCACCCTCCTCAACGGCCTCGGCCTGGTGCTGATCTGGCGGCTCGACCTGGAGCCGAGCATCACCACCCCGCAGCTCGGCGGCGCGATGGCGCCCGGCCAGCTGATGTGGTCCACCCTCGGCGTCGCCCTCTTCCTCGGCGTGCTGTTCTTCCTCAAGGACCACCGGGTGCTCCAGCGCTACACCTACATCTCCATGGTGGTGGCGCTGATCCTGCTGATCCTGCCGATGTTCTTCCCGGCCCGCTTCGGCGCCCGGATCTGGATCACCATTCCGGGCGTCGGCTCGCTCCAGCCGGGCGAGTTCGCCAAGATCATCATCGCGGTCTTCTTCGCCGGCTACCTGATGGTCAAGCGGGACGCCCTCGCCCTCGCCAGCCGCCGCTTCATGGGCATGTACCTGCCCCGCGGCCGGGACCTCGGCCCGATCATCGTCATCTGGGCGCTCAGCCTGATGATCCTGATCTTCGAGACCGACCTCGGCACCTCGCTGCTCTTCTTCGGCCTCTTCGTGATCATGCTGTACGTGGCCACCGAGCGCACCAGCTGGGTCGTCTTCGGCCTGACCCTCAGCGCCGTGGGCGCCGTCGCCGTCGCCTCCTTCGCCTCCCACGTCCAGAGCCGGGTCCACAACTGGCTGAACCCGCTGGAGCTGCAGGACGGCGGGGTCACCGAGACCGCGCAGGCCATGTACACCTTCGGCGCGGGCGGCATCCTCGGCTCCGGTCTCGGCCAGGGCTACTCCCGCCTCATCGGCGGCATCGCCCCCAAGAGCGACTACATCCTGGCCACCGTGGGCGAGGAGCTGGGGCTCACCGGCGTCATGGCCGTCCTGGTGCTCTACGCCCTGCTGATCGAGCGCGGGATGCGCACCGCGCTCGCCGCCCGCGACCCCTTCGGCAAGCTGCTCGCCGTGGGCCTCGCCGGAGCCTTCGCCCTCCAGGTGTTCGTCGTCGCCGGCGGCGTCACCGGCCTCATCCCGCTGACCGGTATGACCCTGCCGTTCCTCGCCCAGGGCGGATCCTCCGTGATCGCCAACTGGGCGCTCGTGGCCATCCTGCTGAGAATCAGCGACACCGCCCGCCGCCCGGCCCCCGCCCCGGCACCGTCCACCGACGCCGAGATGACCCAGGTGGTCCGAACGTGAACAAGCCACTCCGCCGTGTAGCGATCTTCTGCGGCCTGCTGATACTGGCCCTGCTGGTCCGCGTCAACTGGGTGCAGTTCGTCCAGGCCGACGAACTGCAGAGCGACAAGCACAACCGCAGAGTCGCCATCGAGCGGTACAGCGTGCCGCGCGGCGACATCATCGTCGACGGCAAGGCCATCACCGGCTCCACCACCACCGACAGCGGCGACTTCAAGTACAAGCGCACATACAAGAACGGTGAGATGTGGGCGCCGGTCACCGGCTACGCCTCCCAGGTCTACGACGCCAACCAGCTCGAAAAGCTCTACGACGGCATCCTCACCGGCAACGACGACCGGCTGTTCTTCACCAACACGATCGACATGCTCACCGGCAAGGAGAAGACCGGCGGCCAGGTCGTCACCACGCTCAACGCCAAGGCGCAGAAGGCCGCGTTCGAGGGTCTGGGCGACAAGAAGGGCGCCGTGGCGGCGATCAACCCGTCCACCGGCGCGATCCTCGCCCTCGCCAGCGCCCCGAGCTACGACCCCTCCGACATCGCCGGCATGAGCGAGGAGGAGGGCGAGAACTACCAGAAGCTCCTCAAGGACCCGGACAAGCCGATGCACAACCGGGCACTGCGCGAGACCTTCTTCCCGGGCTCGACGTTCAAGGTGGTCACCGCAGCCGCGGCGCTCGAGCACGGTCTGATCGACGACATCGACGCCAAGACGGACACCCCCGACCCCTACATCCTCCCGAACACACAGACCGAGCTGAAGAACGACGGGCCCCACCCGACGTGTGAGAAGGGCTCCCTGCGGGAGGCCCTGCGGGTCTCCTGCAACACGGTCTTCGGCAAGATCGGCGCCGATCTCGGCCGGGACAAGCTGGTCGAGACGGCCAAGAAGTTCGGCTTCAACAACTCCGAGATCGACACCCCGGTCCGGGCCGGCCGCAGCAACGTCTCCACCGAGATGGACAAGCCGCAGACGGCGCTCTCCGCCATCGGCCAGTTCGAGACGGCGGCCACCCCGCTCCAGATGGCCATGGTCGCCGCGGCCGTCGCCAACGACGGCAAGCTGATGCAGCCGTACATGGTCGACGAGCTGCGGGCGCCGAACCTCAATGTGATCGAGCAGACGAGCCCCGAGGAGATGAGCCGGCCGCTCTCGCCGGAGAACGCGCAGAAGCTGCAGTCCGCGATGGAGACGGTGGTCGAGAAGGGCACCGGCACAGCGGCGCGGATCCCCGGGGTGACGGTCGGCGGCAAGACCGGTACCGCCCAGCGCGGTGTCGACAACAGCGAGAAGCCGTACGCCTGGTTCATCTCCTACGCGAAGACGGACGAGGGTTCCCCGGTCGCCGTGGCCGTCGTGGTCGAGGACTCCGACGCCGCCCGGGGCGACGTCAGCGGTGGCGGGCTGGCTGCTCCGATCGCGGAAGACGTCATGCGGGCCGTGCTGAAGAAGTGATCTCGGTCACCCCATGAAGCGATCCGCCCTTCTTGTCGTACCGGTCGTGTATCAGCTCGTCCTGACGCCCGGACCGCTTAAGACGCGCCGGGTACGGTATGCCCGGACAGCACACCGCCGGGCCCCATGTCGGTGCGGTCGGGAATGACGGAGAGGGCTGGAGAAGCTATGGAAGAGCCGCGTCGCCTCGGCGGCCGGTACGAGCTGGGCTCGGTGCTCGGCCGTGGTGGCATGGCCGAGGTGTACCTCGCCCACGACACCCGGCTCGGCCGTACCGTCGCTGTGAAGACCCTGCGGGTGGACCTCGCCCGCGACCCGTCGTTCCAGGCCCGGTTCCGCCGCGAGGCCCAGTCGGCCGCCTCCCTGAACCACCCGTCCATCGTCGCCGTGTACGACACGGGCGAGGACTACGTGGACGGCGTCTCCATCCCGTACATCGTGATGGAGTACGTCGACGGTTCCACGCTGCGGGAGCTGCTGCACTCCGGGCGGAAGCTGCTGCCCGAACGGTCACTGGAGATGACCATCGGGGTCCTCCAGGCGCTGGAGTACTCCCACCGGGCCGGCATCGTCCACCGCGACATCAAGCCCGCCAACGTCATGCTGACCCGCACCGGCCAGGTCAAGGTCATGGACTTCGGCATTGCCCGCGCCATGGGCGACTCCGGCATGACGATGACGCAGACCGCCGCCGTCATCGGCACCGCCCAGTACCTCTCCCCGGAGCAGGCGAAGGGCGAGCAGGTCGACGCCCGCTCCGACCTCTACTCCACCGGCTGTCTCCTCTACGAACTGCTCACGGTGCGGCCACCGTTCGTCGGCGACTCACCCGTGGCCGTGGCCTACCAGCACGTCCGTGAAGAGCCTCAGCCGCCGAGCACCTTCGATCCCGAGATCACGCCGGAGATGGACGCCATCGTCCTCAAGGCGCTCACGAAGGACCCGGACTACCGCTACCAGTCGGCCGACGAGATGCGCGCCGACATCGAGGCCGCCCTCGACGGCCAGCCCGTCGCCGCCACCGCCGCCATGGGTGCCGTCGGCTACGGCGCGGCCTACGGCGCCGACCAGCCCACCACCGCCCTCCCGGCCCAGGGCGCGGGCGGGCAGACGAGCATGCTGCCGCCGATGCGCGACGACGACGGCGGCTTCGGCTACGACGAGCGGCCCGACCGGCGCCGCGGCGCGGCCAAGAAGACCAACACCTCGACGATCCTGCTCGTCGTCGCGGGGCTGCTGGTCCTCATCGGCGCGATCTTCATCGGCCGGGAAATCTTCGGCAGCAGCCCCGACGACGACCGCCCCGTCCCGAACCTGATCGGCAAGTCCTACGAGGAGGCGGAGGAGCGCGTCCTCAACTCCGATCTGGAGATCGCCAAGGGCGGCAGCGAACCCTGCGAGAGTGGTGAGAAGGGCGACGTCATCAAGCAGTCGCCGGAGCCGGAGACCGAGGTGCCCAAGGGCGACACGGTCACCGTGACCGTCTGCTCCGGCCCGGAGAAGATCTCCGTCCCGGATGTCATCGGGGCCAAGTTCGACGAGGCCAAGTCCGATCTGGAGGACAAGGGCTTCGAGAACATCCAGCGCAAGGACGTGGTCTCCGAGCGCACCCCGGGCACGGTCATCGAGCAGTCCCCCAAGGCGGGCAGTGAGCGGGCGAAGGACGTGACCATCACCCTCTCCGTCGCCAAGGAGGCGGAGCAGTCCACCGTCCCGGATCTCACGGGCAAGCGGCCGGACGAGGCCAAGACGATCCTCGAGGGCGCCGGTCTGGTGCTGGGTGAGCAGAGCGAGGTCGAGTCGGACGCCGAGCCGGGCACCATCGTCTCGCAGAGCTTCCGGCCGGGCGAGCAGGTCGCGGCGGGCTCGACCGTCAACATCCAGATCGCCAAGGCCGCCGAGCAGTTCCCGATGCCGGATGTGAAGGGCCAGAGCGTCAAGGACGCCAAGAAGACCCTGCAGGACGCCGGGCTCACCATCGGCGGCTTCACCGGCCCGGACGACGACAAGGCCGTGGTGATCAACACCTCGCCGGCCGCGGGCGAACAGGTGAAGAAGGGCCAGGCCGTCACCCTGGTCACCATCGCCGCACCGGGCGGCAACGGCGGCGGTGACGGCGGGGACGGCGGCGGCTTCGGCGGATTCTTCGGCGGTGCCGGCGGCGACGACTAGCCCCGGGCTGCGGAACCGGCACTCCGCCTTCCGGCGGCCCGTTCCGTCACGCGGAAGTCCCCGGTACCCCTCGCGGGTGCCGGGGACTTCGTCATGAGCGGCCGGCGGGACGACGGACCGGCGTCCGGTGGTGTGCGGGCGCCCCCGCGGTCAGCGCAGTTCGGCCGGCGGGGTGCGGTCGGCGTCGACCTTCTCCGTGCGCTCCAGCTCGGCCCAGACGATGTAGCGGTAGTCCGAGGTGTAGACGGGGGTGCAGGTCGTCAGCGTCAGATAGCGGCCGGCCTTCGTCTTCCCCGACGCCTCGGGGACGTGGGCGAGCACGTCCACGTTGTACTTGGAGGTCTCCGGCAGCTTCTCGTAGACCCGGTACACGTACCAGGTGTCGCGGGTCTCGAAGACGACCGGATCGCCGTCCTGAAGCTTGTGGATGTTGTGGAACTTGGCGCCGTGGCCGTCGCGGTGTGCGGCGAGCGAGAAGTTGCCCTTCTTCTTCCACGGCATCGCGGCCTTCACCGGGTCCGTGTAGTAGCCGGCGACACCCGCGTTGAGCTCCTCGGTGTCGGTGCCCTCGGTGACGAGGATCGCGTCCTCCTCCATCGCCGGGACGTGCAGGAAGCCGATGCCGTCCCCGGTGTCGAGGGCGCCGGGGCCGCCCGCCCAGCGGTCCCGGATCTGCTCGCTCTTGCGGTCCGCCTCGCGGTCGGCCAGCACATTCGTCCACCACAGCGAGTAGACGACGAAGAGGGCCAGCACCAGCCCCGCGGTGATGAGCAGTTCGCCGAGCACGCCGACCACCGCCGCGATCCGCCCCCTCCGGCGCGGTCGGGCGGCGGGCCGCGGCGCCCCGGTCTGCTCGTCGTGTTCGGTCGTGGCTGCCACGGCGTCCCCGTTGTCCGTTCTGCTCGGTCCTCAGCCGACGAGCGCGTCGGGCTTGCCCTCGCTCCGCGGCCGTTCGTCGACCATCTTGCCCCAGACGATCATCCGGTACGTACTGGTGAACTCCGGGGTGCAGGTGGTGAGGGTGACATACCTGCCGGGTCCGGTGAAGCCCGACTGCTTCGGCACCGGGTCGATCACGCTGATGTTGGACGGCGGGGTCTGCGGGAGGATGCTCGCCATCGCGTAGATGTAGTAGGTGTCCCGCGTCTCGACGATGATCTCGTCGCCCGGCTTGAGCTTGTTGATGTAGCGGAACGGCTCGCCGTGGGTGTTGCGGTGCCCCGCCACCGCGAAGTTGCCCTTCTCGTCCCAGGGCATGGCCGTCTTCAGCTTGCCCTCGGCGTAGTGCCCGGCCATGCCGCGGTCGAGCACCTTGTGCTTGTCGATCCCCTCGGCGATCGGGACCTTCACGTCCAGCTTGGGGATGTACATGATCGCGAAGCCCTCGCCGGGCGAGAAGACGCCCGGGTCCCGGTTCTCGGTCTTCTCGCCGCCGCCCTTGTCCCACTCCTCCTGGAGGTTGCTGGCGGCGCCGCCGGCCTGCTGATTCGCCAGGACGTTCGTCCACCACAACTGGTAGGTGACGAACAGCAGCATCAGCACGCCGACCGTGATGAACGTCTCACCGAGCACCCGGCTGGCGATCACCCCGGGGCTGTCCTTGCGGGCCCGGGCCAGCCGGCGGGCCTCGACCCGGGAACACGGCGCCGCGGCGGCACCGGAGCCGGCCGGAGCCGTGGCAGCGGCTGCGGTCGCGGCCGCACCGCCGGCCGCGGCGGTTCCGGGACGGCGGGCACGGCGGCCGCTCCCGTGCCGCCGGCCGCCGCTCTGCGCGGCCTTGCGCCGGGCCGCCCGGCCGCCGGTGGCGGGGGTCCCGGTGGACGGGTCCGCGCGGCCGGCTCCGGTGTCCGTGGCCGGGATGTCGGCGATGCGCAGGGCCACCGTGGCCTCGTCCGCGGGTGGTTCCGGGGCGCGCAAGGTCACCGTGCGGTCGTCGCCGGGGGCCGCGGCGGGGCCGGGCGGAACCGCCGGGTCCGGTGCGGCGGGGGTCTCCGGGGCGCCGGAGACGGCCGCCAGCCCGGCGGTGAAGGGGCTGGGGCCCCGCCGGTGCGTCCGGGGCGCCTGAGCGTTCTCGTAGGGCTCCGCGGGGGCGTCTCCGTAGCCGCTGTGCACGGGGCCCGCCGGAGGCGCCAGGGGGTCCGCCACGGCCCGGAAGGCAGGGCTCCGGGGGTACGCCTCGGCCGGGAACTCCTCGTGCGGGCGGGCCGCCGGCGGTGCGTACGGGTCGTCGTACCCCCCGGAGTGGGCGGCCGCGGCGTGCGTCTCGCCGTAACCGGGCACGGTGCTTCCGCCGGGGCGGGCGTGCCGGGGGGAGCCGGGGAGGGGACCGTTCAGCGGGTCGGCCGGACCGCCGTCCGCCGGGAACGAGACGGGCTCGTCGTACGGCGGTGTCCCGCCGCCCTCGTACGGGGCGCGGGAGCTGTCCCGTTCGGGGCGGAGGGCGGTCACGCGGCGGCCTTGCCGACCACCGGCGCGAGACCCACCGACCGTTCCACCGCGCCGCCGTCCCCGCACTCGGCGAGCCAGTTCGCCAGCATCCGGTGCCCCCATTCGGTGAGGACCGACTCCGGATGGAACTGCACGCCCTCGACCGGGAGTTCGCGGTGGCGCAGCCCCATGGCGATGCCGCTCTCCGGGCCGTCCCCGCCCGTCCAGGCGGTGATCCGCAGCTCGGCGGGCACGGTGTCCCGCTCGACCGCGAGCGAGTGGTAGCGGGTGGCCGTGAACGGTGTGGGCAGGTCCCGGAAGACGCCCTCACCGCCGTGGTTCACGAGGGAGGTCTTGCCGTGCAGCAGCTCGGGGGCCCGCCCGACGACGCCGCCGAAGGCCACCGCCATGGACTGCATGCCCAGGCAGACGCCGAAGACCGGGACGCCGGTGTCCGCGCAGTGGCGCACCATGTCCACGCAGACGCCCGCCTCTTCGGGAGTGCCGGGGCCGGGGGAGAGCAGGACGCCGTCGAAGCCGTCCTGGGCGTGGCCGAGCTCCACCGCGTCGTTCCGGACCACCTCGCACTCGGCGCCGAGCTGGTAGAGGTACTGGACGAGGTTGAAGACGAAGCTGTCGTAGTTGTCCACGACGAGGATGCGCGCGCTCACCGGGAACCACCCCCGTTGTCGACCGTCACGTCGCCGAACGGCAGCAGCGGCTCCGCCCACGGGAAGACGTACTGGAACAGCACGAAGACGATCGCCAGCACGAGCACGAGCGAGAGCAGTGCCCGCACCCATGTGTTCCCCGGCAGCTGCCGCCAGATCCAGCCGTACATGCTGACCCTTTCCGATCGGTGCACCGACCAGAGTAAGGGGATCCGGGCCCCGGCCGGGGGTCGGCGGGGGAAAGCACCTCTTCCGGTTGACGCCGCGGGACCGCGGCCCCGCGGCGGATCACCTCTCCACCGGGGTCGCGTGCTGGAGGTCGACGGTGCCGGCGTGGCCGCGCAGGGTCACGGCGTCGTGCCGCTCCACCTCCCAGCCCAGGCCGTACGCGTCGACGTAGCGGAGGTAGTTCTCGATCGCCGGGGAGTCGTTGAGCGCCTGCTGGAGGGACCCGGTGTCACCGACCGCGGTGACCACGTACGGCGGCGAGTAGACCCGGCCCTGCAGGATCAGGGTGTTGCCGACGCAGCGGACCGCGCTGGTGGAGATGAGCCGCTGGTCCATGACGCGGATGCCCTTGGCGCCGCCCTGCCAGAGGGCGTTGACCACGGCCTGGAGGTCCTGCTGGTGGATGACGAGATCGTTGGGCTGGGGGTCGGGGGCGCCGGGGGTGCGGGCCGTGGCGTCCGGCGGGGCGTCGGTGAGGGTGACGGTCAAACCGGGGCCGCTGACCTTCTCGGTGCCGGCGGCCTTCTCCAGCGCGTCCAGCTTCCGGTCCTGGGCGTCGGTGCTGCCGTCGTCGCGCCGGGCCAGCCGGTCGATCTCGGCGCGCACGGCGGCGGACCGGTCGTCGAGCCGGGCGTTCTCCCGGCTGCGTTCCTGGATGAGATCGGAGAGTTCCAGCAGGGAGTCGTCGGTGCGGAGATTGGTACCCTGAGCGGTATTGAAACTGGTCCAGAACAGCAGGCCGGCCAGGGCGAAGATGCCTGCCGTGAGAAGCCGCACCGGATGCCATCCCGGCCTCCGGGGCGCGGGGAGGCGGGGTTCGGGGGCGGGATCCGCCGGATTGCTCACCGTACCCTTATCTCCTTCGAAGCCGCGGAAGCACTACGCTAACGGACGCGCCCGGGGGAGCAAGTGTCCCCGTCGCTCTCAACCGGCCGACAGCCCAGATCCCTGCGCGGCCGCACAGCGCATCGACAGGATCGACAGGAGAGTCTCTCGTGCCGAAGTCACGTATCCGCAAGAAGGCCGACTTCACGCCGCCGCCGGCGAAGCAGACCACCGTCAAGCTGTCGAGCGGCCGCAGCTGGGTGGCGCCGCTGATGCTGGCCCTGTTCCTGATCGGGCTGGCCTGGATCGTGGTGTTCTATGTGACCACCGGTGACATGCCGGTCAAGTCGCTCGGCAACTGGAACATCGTGGTGGGCTTCGGGTTCATCGCGGCGGGGTTCGTGGTCTCGACCCAGTGGAAGTAGCGGTCGGTGACCGTGCCGGTCAAGCTTTGCCCACACGTTGTCCACAGAGTTATCCACAGCGGGGGAAAAGATACTAAGAGCTGTGGATAACTCAGCCGGGCAGACCGCCGATACGACTGCCTCGTTGTCGTACAATCCGCAGTCCGGTCCGCAAAAGCGCAGGTCAACCTGGTGTTGACGGAGGGTGCCCGTCCTCCCGTCAACACTGTGCACAAGATCCCGCACCCGCTGTGGACAACGGCCGTCACGCTGCGGAAAACCCCCGGTCCGGGAGGCGCTCAGCCCAGAAGCTGCAGGGTCCGGACCCAGAGCACCACGGCGATCGCCAGCAGCACCGCCCCGCAGGTCAGCCACTGCACCAGCTCGCGCCGGCCTCGCGGGGCGTGCACCATGCCGAACGCCACCGCGGCGCCGACGACCAGACCGCCGATGTGCGCCTGCCAGGCGATGTTCGCCCAGGTGAAGGTGATGAAGAGGTTCAGCACCAGCAGGATGACCACCGGCCGCATGTCCTGGTTCATCCGCCGCAGCAGCACGACGGTGGCCCCCAGCAGTCCGAAGATCGCGCCGGAAGCGCCCAGCGACGGCTGGTTCTGGGCCGCGAGCAGATAGGACAGGGCGCTGCCGCCGAGCGCGGACAGCAGATAGAGCGCCAGATAGCGGACCCGGCCCAGGGCCGCCTCCAGCGGTCCTCCGAGCCACCACAGACCGAGCATGTTGAACGCGATGTGCATCGGCTGCTCGTGCAGGAACGCCGAGGTCAGCAGCCGGTACCACTCGCCGTCGGCGACGCCGACCACCTCGCCCGTACCGCGGTCCACGGCCAGGCCGAGCATGTCGAGGGAGTCGATGAACCGGTCCTGGATCACCAGGGCCGCGATCCAGACCGCCACATTGACGGCCAGCAGGACCTTCGTCACCAGCCGCGGATCGGCGGTCTGCACTCCGCCCGCGAGGGTCCGCGGCCGGTTGGCTCCGGGCGCGTGCCCCGTGCCCGAGCCGCTCCGCACGCAGTCCGGGCACTGGAAGCCGACCGAGGCACTGATCATGCAGTCCGGGCAGATGGGCCGCTCACAGCGGACACAGCTGATCCCGGTCTCACGGTCCGGATGCCGGTAGCAGCCGGGCAGACCGCCCTCGGCCGCGGGCCGTTCCGGGTTTCCCGGCGCCTGCTCCATCGATCCCCCTCGGTCCTGCGGGCCCTGCGGTCCTGCGTCGTACGGTGCGGCGGCCGTACACCTGACGGTCGTACGGGTGCCGCGGTTCCCCCTGCCCGTGCCGCGTGCGGCAGCGGGCGGCGGCCGGCCGCCGGCGGATCACCGGGACCGCCCCGGCCGGCGTTCGCGGACGGGCGGGGCGGTCCTCCGGCGGTCCGCCGGCCGGGGTTCAGCCCTCGCGGGTCTCCACGACGACCGACTCGATCACCACGTCCTGCGTCGGACGGTCGGTGCGCGGGTTGGTGGGGAGCGCCGCGATGGTGTCCACGACCTTCTGCCCCTCCGGGTTCGCGACCTCGCCGAAGATGGTGTGCTTGTTCGTCAGCCACGCGGTGGGCGAGACGGTGATGAAGAACTGCGAACCATTGGTGCCCGGGCCGGCGTTGGCCATGGCGAGCAGGTACGGACGGTCGAACGAGAGGTCGGGGTGGAACTCGTCCCCGAACTCGTAGCCCGGTCCGCCCGTGCCGTTGCCCAGCGGGTCCCCGCCCTGGATCATGAAGCCGCTGATGACCCGGTGGAAGACCGTGCCGTCGTAGAGGCGGTCGCTGGTCTTCTTGCCGGTCCGGGGGTGCGTCCACTCACGCTCGCCCCGGGCGAGCTCGACGAAGTTCTTGACCGTCTTCGGGGCGTGGTTCGGCAGCAGCCGTACCTCGATGTCTCCGTGGTTGGTCTTCAGGGTGGCGTAGAGCTGCTCGGCCACGATCTGCCTTCCGTAGTTCTCACTGACGCCCCCGATCCTCGCACGCCCGGCCCCGCGGCGACGAGCAACCACCGATCCGGCCGCCCGCCCGGCCCCACCCGGATGCGCGTCACCGCATGCCGTGCCCCGGCGCCACGGGCATGATCTCTCTTCGGGTGGATAGGCGAACTGCGTCCCTACTGGGGGATCCCCCAGGCACCCGTGTTCCACCACCGAGGAGGAGGATCCCGTGACACGCATCGACAGCGTGCGCGCCGCGACCGACACCGCGAAGGAGAGCGTGCTGCACGCAGCGGAGGTGGTGGCGCCGTACGCCGGCACGGCCAGGCACCAGGCCGCGCACTACGCGCACGAGGCACGGGCCAAGCTGGCGCCGAAGGTGTCGCAGGCTGCGCAGCAGGCCCGCACCACCGCCCGCGCGCAGTACGGCGCGCTGCAGCCCCGGATCGAGCTGGCCCGCGGCCAGCTGCCGCCCAAGGTCGACCTGGCGGCGCAGAAGGCGGTGGTCCGGGCGCGGGAGACCGCCCGCCAGGCCGCCGACTACGCCGTGCCGAGGGTCGAGCACGCCCTGGCCGACGCCATCGCCGCGGCCGAGCCCGCCCGCGCCGAGGCCGCCGCGCGCAGTGCGGCCGCGGTGGCCGCGATCCGCGGGCAGGTCACCTCCGCGGAGATCCAGAAGCTGGTGAGGAAGCGCGAGCGCCGCGCCCGCAACGGCCGGGCGGCGAAGCGGCTGCTGATCCTGGGCGCCCTGGCGGGCGCCGCCGTCGCCGCCTGGAAGTGGTGGGACAAGCAGGCCAACCCCGACTGGCTGGTCGAGCCGCCCGCCGCGACCGAACTCGGCGAGGGGGCGCCCCTGGCGTCCGTGGACGGCACCGAGCAGGCCGAGCTGGACGCGGAGCTCCGGTCACACCAGACCGGCGTCCCCGAGGGGGGAGCGGAGAGCGGCGGCGCTACGGAAAGCGACGAAAAGCGCTGAACCGGTACCCGCGCGAGCGGCCGGGAACAGCGGAACGGCGGGAGACCAGTGGTCTCCCGCCGTTCGTCGTGCGCGTGGAGCCTAGGGGAGTCGAACCCCTGACATCTGCCATGCAAAGACAGCGCTCTACCAACTGAGCTAAGGCCCCGGGCCGGTGAATCCCCGTCGCGCGCGGGCGCGCTCCGGTGTCCGCCGCAGACAAGAGTACCGGGTCCGCGGAGTGATCCCGGCAAAGGACGGGGACTCCCGATCCCCCGTCACGCTCCGTAGGATGGCGGCGCGAGGTTCGCAGCAGCGAAGGGGAGTCGCCATGGAAGCAGCACAGCAGGAAGCCACCGCCAGAGCCCGCGAGATGCAGCGGAGCTGGTACGGGGAACCGCTGGGGGCGCTCTTCCGGCGGCTCATCGACGATCTGGGGCTCAACCAGGCCCGGCTCGCCGCTGTGCTGGGACTCTCGGCCCCCATGCTGTCGCAGCTCATGAGCGGCCAGCGGGCGAAGATCGGCAACCCGGCCGTCGTGCAGCGCGTGCAGGCGCTGCAGGAACTGGCCGCGCAGGTCGCGGGCGGCAGCGTCAGCGCCGCCGAGGCCGCGGAGCGCATGGAGGAGATCAAACGGAGCTCGGGCGGCTCGGTGCTCACCCCCACCGGCTCGCAGACGACCTCCAGTTCGGGCGCGCCCACCGTGCGCCGGGTGGTGCGCGAGATCCAGTCGCTGCTGCGTTCCGTCGCCGCCGCCGGGGACATCATCGAGGCCGCCGAGGCGCTCGCACCCTCCCAGCCCGAACTGGCGGAGTTCCTCCGGGTGTACGGTGCCGGGCGGACCGCGGAAGCGGTCGCCCACTACGAGGCGCACCAGAGCTGACCGGACGGTCCGCGAGGGGAGGCGGCACGATGGGTGAGGTCTTCGCCGGGCGGTATGAACTGGTCGACCCGGTCGGCCGGGGCGGGGCGGGCGCCGTCTGGCGTGCCTGGGACCACCGGAGGCGCCGCTACGTCGCCGCCAAGGTGCTGCGGCAGAGCGACGCCCACACACTGCTGCGCTTCGTACGGGAACAGGCGCTGCGCATCGACCACCCGCATGTGCTGGCCCCGGCGAGCTGGGCCGCGGACGACGACAAGGTCCTCTTCACCATGGACCTGGTGCGCGGCGGCTCGCTGGCCCATCTCATCGGCGACTACGGACCGCTGCCGCCCCGCTATGTCTGCCTGCTGCTGGACCAGTTGCTCTCCGGGCTGGCCGCGGTGCACGCGGAGGGCGTCATCCACCGGGACATCAAGCCGGCCAACGTGCTGCTGGAGGCCACCGGGGTCCGGCAGCCGCATCTGCGGCTCTCCGACTTCGGCATCGCGCTGCGGAAGGGAGAACCCCGGCTGACGGAGACCGACTACGTGGTCGGCACCCCCGGCTACTTCGCGCCCGAGCAGATGCTGGGCGCCGAACCCGACTTCCCCGCCGACCTGTTCGCCACCGGCCTGCTGGCCCTCTATCTGCTGACGGGGCAGAAGCCCGACGCCCGGGCGCTCGTCGAGCGGTTCACGGCGCACGGCGTGCCGGACGCCCCCGAGGAGGTGCCGGACCCGCTCTGGCAGGCACTGGCCGGCCTGCTGCGGCCGGACCCCGGCGCCCGCTTCCGTACCGCCACCGGCGCGCGCAAGGCGCTGGCCGCCGCCGTCGAACTGCTGCCGGAGGGCGCGGTGGACGAGGAGGCCGTGGAGGTCTTCGACCAACTCGGGCCGCTGCCCGAGGGGTTCGGGCCCGATGGCCCGTTACGGCCGCGGCCCGCGGTACCGGCAGCCGGCGGCGAGGGGGACGGAACCGGGGGCGCCCGGAGCCCCGGACCGGGCGGACCGGCGGCCACCACGGCGCCCGGCTCCCCGCTCACGGACACCGGCAGTTTCACCCTGGCGCCTCCGGCCCGCCCCCCGGCGCACCCGGGAGCGGCCGCACCGCCGGTGCCCGAGCCGCCGGCCACACCGCCGACCCCTGTCCCGGTCCCGGCCCCGGCTCCCGCTCCGGCCCCCGCGTACGCGCCCCCGCCCGGCCCGTTCGCCGGTACCCCGCTTCCCGGTGTCCCCCGCCCCGGCACGGCGGGGCCCGTGTCCCTCGCGGCCTTCCCCGGCTCCCCCGGTTTCTCCCAGGCCACCACCGCCGACGTACCCCGCGACTACGCCGCCACGGGTCCGTACACCGCGCCCGGCATCCCCGCGGCCGCCGGGCCGCCCGGTGCCGCCGCACGCCGCCCGGCGGCTCACCGCGCTCCGGCGCGGAGGCGGCCGGGGCCGCCCGCGAAGGTGGCCGTTCCGGTGCTCGTCCTGGCGCTGCTGTGCTACGCCGTCGGCATCTGGGCCCTGACCGCCGGGTGAGCCGGCTCCACCGGGGCAGGGCGTGAGCCGGTGCCGGGGCCCGAGCCGATGCCCGCGGGAGTCAGTGCCGGGGCGGCTGCCCGTAGCCGCCGCCGTGCCGCTCCGGCGGCGTGCTCTCCGGACCGGGGCCTCCCGGCAGCGGATGCTCCGGCCGCCGGCCCGGTGCCGGCAGGTGCGGCATTCCGCCGGAGGCGGCGGTGACAGCGGGTCCGGCGGTTGTGGTGGCTGTGTCGGCGGACCCGGCCGTACGGCGCCGGGCGGCCAGGGTCCAGACCACGAGCCCCAGCAGCAGCACGGTGCCCGCGCCGATGCCCGCGAACCCGACGGTCCGCAGCGCCCCGTCCCCGTCCGTCTTCCCGTCCGTCTCCCCGACCGCGTGCTCCGGTGCCGTCGCCCGCCCCTCCGCCGCCCGCTCCCGGTCCTCGTCGGAGACGGCGAATCCGGCCGCGGCCGCGTCGCCGTCGTAGGCCGGCCCGGGCTGCGGTTCGCCCTCCACGGCCAGCCGGAGGGTGAGGTCCACACCGCCCTCCATGTGCCCGGCCGCCTCCGGCGTCAGGGCCACCGACAGGTGGTACCAGCCGGCGAAGCGCATCTCCCCGGCCTTGGCGGTGCCGCCGAACCGGTGGCCGAACGCGGCGGGCGCGGTGGAGAACCCCAGCCTCTTCGGCTGCCCGTCGAAGACCGCGCCCTGCTCGTGGACGGGGGTGCGGGCCGTGTTGTGGAGCCGCAGCAGCACTCCGCTGCCGAGGTGGGGGGCACCGCCGGTGAGCTCGGCGCCGCCCACGTCCGCGGTGACGCGGAGCCGCTGGCCCCAGTCGACCGGGATTCTGTAGAAGAGCGTCTCACCGGGCTCCAGCCGGTCCCTCCAGACCCCCGTACCGGTGGCCGCCGCGTCGTTGAATCCGGTGCCGCCCCGCACCTTCCGCGGGAGGCCGCCCGCGTCACCGGAAGCGGCGGGCGGCTCGGTGCTCCACCCGGCCCCGCCGGGCGCCTCGGTGGCCCCGCCGGTGACACCGGGCTCCGCCAGGAAGGAGATCTCCAGCGGCCAGTCCCCCGGACCGGAGGCGGCGTCACCGATGCGCTCCACCGTGAACAGATACTCACCGGCCTCCTGGCAGCTCGCGTTGGGCCGGACGAGACGGGAGGCGGTGGCGGCGACCGGCAGGCCGAAGCCGCCGGGGCCGGCCGTGCCGCGCAGACCGTTGCACCGGGCGCCGTCCGCGCTCCGCAGCGTCACCTCGATGCCGTCGCCGTAGGCCGTTCCGCCGGCGGGCGGGAGCGCGGCGACCGCGGAGAGATGGGCGTTGGACTCCTCGTCCAGCCGGACCCGGTAGAAGAGGGTCTCGCCGGCACCGATCGCGTCGGTGTAGTGATGGCGGGCTTTCAGCTCCGGGGCGCCGGTGCTGCTCGCGGTGCCCTCGGTCCGCTCGGCGCCCTCGGCGGTCCGGTACGCCGACGGGGGGTCCGCCGTGCCGTCGGCGGCCACCGCGGCGGGCTGCCCCGGGGCCGGTAACGCCCCGCACAGCACCGCCGCGCACAGCGCCGCCACCGCGGCGAGCCGGGTCCCTCCCCCTGCGCCCTGCCTCATCGCACGACCGCCCTCCGTCGTCCCCCGGCCGTCCCCGCCGGGCCCCGGCCGTACGGGCACGCAGCGTACGGCGGTGCGGGGCGCCGCCGCGCGGCACGGCCCCCGGTCCGCCCGCCGCGCCCCGTGCCCCCTCCCGGACCGGCCAGGACTCTTTGCTTTTGCACCATATTTATTCGCTGGAGCAACAGCAAGAGGCCGCCATGAGCGGCCGGACAGCACGAAGCCCCGGCCGCTCACGGCGGCCGGGGCTCGTACAGGCTTGGCGTCGGTCTCACACACCGGAACCCGAACCTGCGGGCACGGAGTCGGTCGCCTCCGTCCACAGATCCTGCTCGGCGCGGTCCGCCTGGATCTGGCGGTACACGAGGAGCCCGCCGATGGCGGCCAGTGCGACCAGGAGCAGCTTCTTCACCGCGCTACCTCGTCCTTCTTGACGTAGGGGACCTCTGCCGCCCGACTATACACACCGGCCGATACCCGTCGGTGACCTCCGGCGGCAGCGCCAACCGGCCGCCGGGACAGACGAGATCGGCCCGGACGGGATCCGTCCGGGCCGATGCACAGGAGTGGGGCTAACAGGACTTGAACCTGTGGCCTCTTCCTTATCAGGGAAGCGCTCTAACCGTCTGAGCTATAGCCCCGCGCGCTGCCCCTGAAGATTAGCGCACACCGGGCCCGGTCCCAAAATCGGTTCCGCAGGTGGTGAGGCGCCCCCGTCCGGCCGCTACTCGTCCTCGGCGAGCGTCAGCTCGACACCGCCGACGAAGCCGGCGGAGAGGTTGTAGACGAAGGCGCCCAGCGTGGCCAGAGCCGTCGCCAGCACCACATCGATCACCGCGATGACCGAGGTGAACATCAGCACCCGCGGCAGCGACAGGAACGACTCCAGGTCGAAACCGCCACCGCCGCCCTCGCCGGACTGCGTCGCCTGCCCGATCGTCGTGCCGACCGTGCTGAACACCCCCATGGCGTCCAGCACCATCCACAGCACCGCCACGGCGATGATGGTGCAGATGCCCAGCGCGATGGACAGCAGGAAGCCGACCTTCATCACCGACCACGGGTCCGCCTTGGCGACCCGCAGCCGCGCCTTGCGCGTCCGCGGGACCGTACGGGCCCCCGCGCCGGTGCGCGGTCTGCGCACCGGCTGCCCCGGCGCCTGGGCCGGGACCGCGACGGGCGGCTGCCCCGCCTCGGCGGGCGACGCGTAGGCCTGCGGCGGGTGGTACGGCTCCGCCGGCTGCTGCGGATAAGGCTGGCGCGTGTCCGTCACAGCGGCGGTCCCCCCATGGTGTGTGCCTGCCGGATACGGGGCGGCGTGCGGAGGGCCGCCGGCCGCGGCGGGGCCGCGGACACCGCCCGTCCCGGTGGCCCCGGGGGGGACGGGTCGCCCCTCGGCCTCCGCACCACCCGCGCCGGTGCCCGTGGCTCCACTCACGGCTTACTCCTCTTGGCTTCCGGCCGAGGACTCCTCGTCCCCGGCCGCCTCGGGCTCGGCCGCGACGGCTGCGTCGGCGATTTCCTCGACCTCTTCAGCCGCACGTCCGGCCTCGGCGTTCCGGGCGATACCGACCACGGCATCGCGCTTGCCCAGGTTGATCAGTTGGACGCCCATGGTGTCACGGCCCGTCTCCCTGACCTCGTTGACCCGTGTCCGGATCACACCGCCGCTCAGCGTGATGGCGAGGATCTCGTCGCTCTCCTCGACCACCAGAGCGCCCACCAGCGAACCGCGGTCCTCCACGATCTTGGCGGCCTTGATACCGAGGCCGCCGCGGCCCTGGACGCGGTACTCGTCGACGTTCGTCCGCTTCGCGTAACCGCCGTCGGTGGCGGTGAAGACGAAAGTACCCGGCCGGACGACATTCATCGAGAGGAGTTCGTCGCCCTCGCGGAAGCTCATGCCCTTCACGCCCGATGTGGCCCGCCCCATCGGGCGCAGCGTCTCGTCCGAGGCGGTGAACCGGATCGACTGGGCCTTCCTGCTGATCAGCAGCAGGTCGTCGTCGGCCGACACCAGCTCCGCGCCGATCAGTTCGTCCTCGCGGCCGTCCTCCGTCTCCCGGAGGTTGATCGCGATGACGCCGCCCGAGCGCGGCGAGTCGTAGTCCTTGAGCGGGGTCTTCTTCACCAGGCCGGACTTGGTGGCGAGCACCAGGTACGGCATCGCGTCGTAGTCGCGGATGGCCAGGATCCGGGCGATCTTCTCGTCCGGCTGGAAGGCCAGCAGATTGGCGACGTGCTGCCCGCGCGCGTCCCGGCCCGCGTCCGGCAGTTCGTAGGCCTTGATCCGGTAGACCCGGCCCTTGTCCGTGAAGAACAGCAGCCAGTGGTGGGTGGTCGAGACGAAGAAGTGGTCGACGATGTCGTCCTGCTTCAGCTTGGTGCCCCGGACGCCCTTGCCGCCGCGCTTCTGGGAGCGGTAGTCCACCGTCTTGGTGCGCTTGACGTAACCGCCGCCCGTGATGGTGACGACGATGTCCTCCTCGGCGATCAGGTCCTCGATGGACATGTCGCCCTCGAAGGGCACCAGCTTGCTGCGCCGGTCGTCGCCGAACCGCTCGACCAGCGCGGTCAGTTCCTCGCTGACGATGTGCCGCTGCCGCGAGGGGGAGGACAGGATCTCGTTGTAGTCGGTGATCTTGGCCTGGAGGTCGTCGTGCTCCGAGGTGATCTTCTGCCGCTCCAGGGCGGCCAGCCGGCGGAGCTGCATCTCCAGGATCGCGTTCGCCTGGATCTCGTCGATCTCCAGCAGGCCCATCAGGCCGCCGCGGGCCGTGTCGACGGTGTCGCTGCGCCGGATCAGCGCGATGACCTCGTCGATCGCGTCCAGCGCCTTGAGCAGGCCGCGCAGGATGTGCGCCCGCTCCTCGGCCTTCCGCAGCCGGAACCGCGTCCGCCGGACGATGACCTCGATCTGGTGGTCCACCCAGTGCTTGATGAAGGCGTCCAGGGAGAGCGTGCGCGGCACGCCGTCCACCAGGGCCAGCATGTTGGCACCGAAATTGGTCTGCAGATCGGTGTGCTTGTAGAGGTTGTTCAGCACGACCTTGGCGACCGCGTCCCGCTTGAGCACAATGACCAGACGCTGGCCGGTGCGCGAGGAGGTCTCGTCGCGGACGTCGGCGATCCCGCCGACCTTGCCGTCCTTCACGAGGTCGGCGATCTTCTGCGCGAGGTTGTCCGGGTTGACCTGGTAGGGCAGTTCGGTGACCACCAGGCACTGGCGGCCCTGGATCTCCTCGACCTCCACCACGGCCCGCATGGTGATCGAGCCTCTGCCCGTCCGGTACGCCTCTTCGATGCCCTTCCGGCCCACGACGAGCGCGCCGGTCGGGAAGTCCGGGCCCTTGATGCGCTCGATCAGCGCGTCCAGCAGCTCCTCGCGGGAGGCCTCCGGGTTCTCCAGCGCCCACTGCGCGCCCGCCGCCACCTCGCGGAGGTTGTGCGGCGGGATGTTGGTGGCCATGCCGACCGCGATCCCGGCCGAGCCGTTGATCAGCAGGTTCGGGAAGCGGGACGGCAGGACCGTCGGCTCCTGGTTGCGGCCGTCGTAGTTGTCCTGGAAGTCGACGGTCTCCTCGTCGATGTCCCGGAGCATCTCCATCGACAGCGGCGTCATCTTGCACTCGGTGTACCGCATGGCCGCGGCCGGGTCGTTGCCCGGGGAGCCGAAGTTGCCGTTGCTGTCGACGAGCGGCAGCCGCATCGACCAGTGCTGCGCCAGGCGGACCAGCGCGTCGTAGATCGAGGAGTCGCCGTGCGGGTGGTACGTGCCCATCACGTCGCCGACGACGCGGGCGCACTTGTAGAAGCCCTTCTCCGGGCGGTAGCCGCCGTCGTACATGGCGTACAGCACCCGGCGGTGCACCGGCTTGAGCCCGTCGCGGATGTCGGGCAGCGCACGCGACACGATGACGGACATCGCGTAGTCGAGATAGCTGCGCTGCATCTCCGTTTCGAGGCCCACCGGCTCGACCCGCATGCCCACACCCTCGATGGCGACGGGCTCGCCCTCGGGGCTGACGGGAACGGGGACGGCGGGGCCGCCTTCGGAGGGAGGCGGGGTCACGTCGGCCATGGCAGTTCAGAAGTCCTTTCGAGGTACGGCGCGGGGCACCGGCCCGGATCGGGGCCGGCGCCGCGCCGGAGTCCAGAAGCGGATGCCGGGATGCGTCAGATGTCCAGGAATCTGACGTCCTTGGCATTGCGCTGGATGAAGGAGCGCCGCGCCTCGACGTCCTCGCCCATGAGCACCGAGAACAGGTCGTCCGCCTGGGCCGCGTCGTCCAGGGTGACCTGGCCCAGCACCCGGTGGTCGGTGTCCATGGTCGTGATGCGGAGCTCCTCGGCGTTCATCTCGCCCAGACCCTTGAAGCGCTGGACCGAGTCGTCCCTGATCCGCTTGCCGTTCTCCCGGCCGAGGGTGATCAGCGCGTCCCGCTCGCGGTCCGAGTAGGCGTACTCGAAGTCGTCGCGGCCCCATTTGATCTTGTAGAGCGGCGGGCGGGAGAGGTAGACGTGACCGGCCTCGACCAGCGGGCGCATGAAGCGGAAGAGGAACGTCAGCAGCAGGGTGTTGATGTGCTGGCCGTCGACATCGGCGTCCGCCATCAGAATGATCTTGTGATAGCGGAGCTTGGAGATGTCGAAGTCCTCGTGCACCCCGGTGCCGAAGGCCGAGATCAGCGCCTGCACCTCCTGGTTCTGGAGGATCTTGTCGATCCGCGCCTTCTCGACGTTGAGGATCTTGCCGCGGATCGGGAGGATCGCCTGGTACTCCGGGTTCCGGCCGGACTTGGCGGAGCCGCCGGCGGAGTCGCCCTCGACGATGAAGATCTCGCACTTGGTGGGGTCGTTGGACTGGCAGTCGCTCAGCTTGCCCGGCAGCGACGCGCTCTCCAGCAGGCCCTTGCGGCGGGTCAGATCGCGCGCCTTGCGGGCCGCGACCCGGGCCGTGGCGGCCTGGATGCCCTTGCGGATGATGTCCGCGGCCTCGTTGGGGTTGCGGTCCAGCCAGTCCATGAAGTGCTCGTGGACGATCTTCTGGACGAAGGTCTTCGCCTCGGTGTTGCCCAGCTTCGTCTTCGTCTGGCCCTCGAACTGCGGCTCGCCCAGCTTGACCGAGATGATCGCCGTCAGGCCCTCGCGGATGTCCTCACCGGTGAGGTTGTCGTCCTTCTCCCGCAGCAGCTTCTTCTCGCGCGCGTAGCGGTTGATCAGCCCCGTCAGCGCGGCCCGGAAACCCTCCTCGTGCGTACCGCCCTCATGGGTGTGGATGGTGTTCGCGAAGCTGTAGACGCCCTCGGTGTACTGGGCGTTCCACTGCATCGCGATCTCCACCGAGAGCAGCCGCTCCTTGTCCTCCGCCTCGATGTCGATGACGGAGGGGTGGACCAGCTCGCCCTTGCGGGAGTTGAGGTACTTCACGAAGTCGACGATGCCGCCCTCGTAGTGGTACCGGACGGAGAGCGGCTTGCCCTCCTCGTCCACATGGTCCGCGCGCTCGTCGGTCAGCGAGATGGCCAGACCCTTGTTGAGGAAGGCCATCTCCTGGAAGCGCCGCGCCAGCGTCTCGAAGGAGTAGTCGGTGGTCTCGAAGATGTCCGGGTCGGCCCAGAAAGTGACCGTGGTGCCGGTGTTCTCCACCGGCTCGTTCTTCGCCAGCGGCGCCGTCGGCACCCCGAGCTTGTAGTCCTGCGTCCAGCGGTGGCCCTCGGTGCGCACCTCGACGGCGACGCGCGTCGACAGCGCGTTGACGACCGAGACGCCGACGCCGTGCAGACCGCCGGAGACGGCGTAGCCGCCGCCGCCGAACTTGCCGCCCGCGTGCAGCACGGTCATCACAACCTCGACGGCGGGCTTCCCCTCCGACGGGACGATGCCCACGGGGATGCCGCGGCCGTTGTCGGTCACCCGCACCCCGCCGTCGGCGAGGATCGTGACCTCGATGGTGTCCGCGTGCCCGGCCAGAGCCTCGTCGACCGAGTTGTCGACGACCTCCTGCACAAGGTGGTGCAGGCCCCGCTCACCGGTCGAACCGATGTACATGCCGGGCCGCTTGCGCACCGCGTCCAGGCCCTCCAGGACCGTGATCGCGCTGGCGTCGTACGCGACCTCCTGTGCGGCCTCGTACACGGACGGCGGGCCGTCACCGGAAGCGGTGGGGGGAGCGGTGTTGGTCTCGTTGGGGTTGCCGGAATCGGCCACGAAGCGCCCTTTCTGGCACAGCACACGCCATCTCCCGGCGTGCAGGAGCGGCTGCGTCGTTCGACATGTTCCGCAAGTCGGCGGTATGGCCACCAGTCTACCGGTAGCGCTGACATGAATGGGGGTTTGCCGGTGCCTGGATCGTTGTGTGCCGCCCTGAACCGGCGTCCGCCGACTCCCCATATGCGGGCCCGGGCTCCGAGCGGCCCACAGGGGCACTCAGCGCTTCGGGCTGTCAACCCCCGACCACGCAGCGGGACGCCCCCGGAGGCACATCCGTCACAGCGTCCTGGCGGCGCCGCGGCGGCGGCCCGGCGGCGGTTCCCCAGCGGTTCCGGGGCCGTCCGCGGGGCGGTCGGGGAGGGCTCCGCGGAGGGTTCCGCGGGCGCCGTCCCGGACTCGGAGAAGCGTCAGCCGTAGGTGTCGCCCGGCCCTCTGCTGCCCGGCGCGCGCAGCGGACCGTAGCCCTGCCGGGGCCCGCCCCCCGGACCCAGGACCTTGATCAGCCGGACCGTGCCCCGGCCCAGGTCGCCATTGAGCCGGGCCACCAACTGAGGTGCCAGAAGGCGTAGTTGGGTGGCCCACGCGGTGGAGTCGCAGCGCACCGTCAGCACCCGCGCCTCCTCGTCGTACCGCTCGGGCGCGCAGTGCTGCGCCACATCCGGGCCGACCATCTGCGGCCAGCGGCCCATCACCCCGCCCACCGCCGCCGGGGCCTCCCAGCCGCGGTCGGTGATCAGGCGGTCGATCGCCGCGCCCAGCGGCAGCGGGTCCCGGCCGTCGGCCCGCGCCCCCGAGCGCAGACCACCGCGGCGGGCCTGCTTCTTCTGCTGGGCGGCCGCGCCCCGGGCCCGGGCCTGCTCCTTCGCCGCCCGCAGGGCGACGCGGGCGAGATCGACCCCGGAGGACTCCGGCCCCGCGGGGCGCTCCGGCGCCGTCCCCGCCGGTACCTCGCCCGCGGATCCGGGACCGCCGCTTCCGGGCCCGCCCGAGCCGCCTGGGCCCGAGCCGCCGGTTCCCGGTCCGGCCGCGGCCGGACCCGGCGCTCCGGGGCCGTCCCGGCGGACCGGCCCGCCCGGCCCGCCCGGCCCGCGCACTCCGCCGTCCGTCATGGCGCCACCCGCTCGACCGTGCCGCCGGCCACCTCGTACCGCGCTCCCGCCAGCACGCCGGGCACGTCCTCCGGCACCGCCGCCGTCACGAGCACCTGCTCCGCCGGGGCCACCAGCTCCGCGAGCCGGTCGCGGCGGCGGGTGTCCAGCTCCGCGAAGACATCGTCCAGGACGAGCACCGGCTCGCCGGCCCGCCGCCCGCCGCCGCCCTCCGGAGCCGCCGGAACGGCGGGACCGGCCGGGCTCTCGGCGCGCAGCAGATCGTAGGAGGCGAGGCGCAGCGCGAGCGCGTACGACCAGGACTCCCCGTGGCTCGCGTAGCCCTTCGCCGGGAACCGGCCGAGCTTGAGCACCAGGTCGTCCCGGTGCGGCCCGACCAGCGTCACCCCGCGCTCGATCTCCTGTTTGCGGGCCTCCGAGAGCGCCGCCAGCAGCACCTCGTACAGCTCCTCGCGGTTGCCCGCCTCACCCAGCCGCTCACCCGCCGAGCCGCGGTACTCCAGCACGACCGGGCCGCCCCCGGGCGCCAGTTGCTCGTAGGCCTTGTCGGCGAGCGGCTGCAGCGCGGCGATCAGATCCAGCCGCTGGGCCAGCAACTCCGCGCCGGCCCGGGCCAGATGCTGGTCCCAGACGTCGAGCGTGGAGAGGTCCGCCCCGCGGCCGCCGTGACGGCGGGCCATCGCGGCGCTCTTCAGCAGCGTGTTCCGCTGCTTGAGCACCCGGTCGTAGTCCGACCGCACCCCCGCCATGCGCGGGGAGCGGGCGGTGATCAGCTCGTCCAGGAAGCGCCGGCGCTCTCCCGGGTCGCCCTTGACCAGGGCGAGGTCCTCCGGCGCGAACATCACGGTGCGGGTGATGCCGAGGACGTCCCGCGGCCGCACCTGCGAGGAGCGGTTGATCCGGGCCCGGTTGGCCCGCCCCGGGTTGAGCTCCAGCTCGACGAGCTGCTGCCGGTCGCCGCCGACCACCGCGGCCCGGATCACCGCCCGTTCGGCGCCCATCCGCACCAGCGGGGCGTCGGAGGAGACGCGGTGGCTGCCGAGCGTGGCGAGATAGCCGACGGCCTCCACCAGATTGGTCTTGCCCTGGCCGTTGGGACCGACGAAGGCGGTGACGCCCGGTTCGAGGGGGACCTCGACCCGGACGTACGACCGGAAGTCGGCGAGCGACAGATGGGCTACGTGCATCGGGACCGTCAGCCGCCCACCGGCGGTTCGACGTCCGCGCCCGGGGCGTCGGCGCCCTTCTCGTCCCCCGTTGCGGCCGTGACCGCGTGGCCGCCGAACTGGTTGCGCAGGGCGGCGATCATCTTCATGGCCGGGGAGTCGTCCTGGCGGGAGGAGAACCGGGCGAACAGCGAGGCGGTGATCGCGGGCAGCGGCACCGCGTGGTCGAGGGCGGCCTCCACGGTCCAGCGGCCCTCGCCGGAGTCCTGGGCGTAGCCGCGCAGGGCGGTGAGGTGTTCGTCGTCGTCCAGGGCGCGAACGGCCAGGTCCAGCAGCCAGGAGCGGATGACCGTGCCCTCCTGCCAGCTGCGGAAGACCTCGCGCACATCCGTGACGGAGCCGGCGGCCTCCAGCAGCTCCCAGCCCTCGGCGAAGGCCTGCATCATGGCGTACTCGATGCCGTTGTGGACCATCTTGGCGAAGTGGCCGGCGCCGACCGTGCCCGCGTGGACGGCGCCGAACTCGCCCTCGGGCTTGAGGGCGTCGAAGACCGGCTGGACCTTGGCCACGTCCGCGGCGTCACCGCCGTACATGATCGCGTAGCCGTTCTCCAGGCCCCAGACACCGCCGGAGACGCCGCAGTCGACGAAGCCGACACCCTTCTCTGCGAGCTCCCGGGCGTGCTTCTCGTCGTCCGTCCAGCGGGAGTTGCCGCCGTCCACCACCACGTCCCCGGGGGAGAGCAGTTCGCCGAGGGCGTCGATGGTCGACTGGGTCGCCGCACCGGCCGGGACCATGATCCAGACGACGCGCGGGCCCGTGAGCCGGCCCACCAGCTCCTCCAGGCTGTGGACATCGGCAAGATCCGGATTGTGGTCGAATCCGATGACGGTGTGACCTGCGCGGCGGATGCGCTCGCGCATGTTGCCGCCCATCTTGCCGAGACCGACGAGACCGAGCTCCATCAGTGACCCTCTTCGACTTAGTCGTTGCGATTGGTACCCGGCCGAGCCTACGCCCGGGCACCCGCCGCTCACCTGTGGGCTTCCGGTGCTCAGACGCACGTCGGAGGGGGCGGCGGGGACAAAACGCCGGGCCCGGCACGGTGGCCTGCGCGGGCGCCGGCTCCCGCCGGGTACCCGCCGCTCAGCCGCTCAGTCGCACCGGCATGATCAGGTACTTGTAGGCGTCGTCCGCCTCCGCGTCCACGGCGGGCCTGCCGCTCAGCAGGGCGGGCTTCGTGGAGGTGGTGAAGGACAGCTGGGCCACCGGGGAGTCGATGGCGCTCAGGCCCTCCAGCAGGAAGCCGGGGTTGAAGGCGATCGAGATGTCGTCCCCGTCGAGCTGGGCGTCCACCCTTTCCACAGCCTGTGCGTCGTCGCTGGAACCGGCCTCCAGGATCAGCACGCCCTGCTCGAAGCTGAGCCGCACCGGGGTGTTCCGCTCGGCGACCAGCGCCACGCGCTTGACCGCGTCGACGAACGGAGCGGTCTCGATCACCGCGACGGAGTTGAACTCGGTCGGGAAGAGGGTGCGGTACTTCGGCAGATCGCCTTCGAGGAGGCGGGTGGTGGTGCGGCGGCCGGCGCCCTCGAAGCCGATCAGGCCCTCGCCCTTGCCGGAGCCCGCCAGCGCGATGCTGACGGTGTCGCCGCTGGTGAGCGATTTGGCCGTGTCGAGCAGCGTCTTGGCGGGCACCAGGGCGACGGCGGAGAGGTCGGGGACCTCGGGCTTCCACAGGAACTCGCGGACCGCGAAGCGGTAGCGGTCGGTGGCGGCCAGCGTGACCGTGTCGCCCTCGATCTCGATCCGGACGCCCGTGAGCACCGGGAGGGTGTCGTCCCGGCCGGCGGCGATGGCGACCTGCGCGGCGGCCGCGGCGAAGACCTCGCCGGGGACGGTACCGGTGGCGTCCGGCATGTCCGGCAGCGCCGGGTACTCCTCCACGGGGAGGGTGTGGAGCGTGAAGCGGGAGGAGCCGCAGACCACGGTCACCCGCACACCGTCCGTGGAGATCTCCACGGGGCGGTTCGGCAGGGCGCGGCAGATGTCGGCGAGCAGCCGGCCGGAGACGAGGACGGTGCCGCCCTCCTCAACGTCGGCCTCGACGGAGACGCGGGCCGAGACCTCGTAGTCGAAGCCCGACAGGCTCAGGGAACCGTCCTCGGCCTTCAGCAGCAGGCCCGCGAGGACGGGCACCGGCGGACGGGCCGGGAGGCTGCGGGCCGCCCAGGCCACCGCCTCCGCGAGTACATCGCGCTCCACCCGGATCTTCACCGTAAGCCGCCTCCTGCTGTTGCTGGCTCGCCCTGCTGGCCTTCGTCGTCGGCTGTGTGCCGCCGGTCCAGTCTGACGCACACCACGGACACTCGGTGCGCTCCGGGGTCAAGTCGGGCCGGGAGGCGTGGCGCGGCCCGAGGGCGAGTTGTGCACAGGCCCCACTTCGAAACGGATTTCCCCCTGTAACTACGTGGTCGTAGTAGTAGGGCCTGTGGAAACCGTGGATAACCCGCTTTTCGCAGCTCAGCAGCTGTTTTTTGTCCACGGGCCCTGTGGGCGGGACCGGTGGACAACTCACCGGTCCTGTGGACGGGGAAGAGTTCTGCACACGCCGTACACAGGGAAGGGCGGGTTCTCCCCAGCGGCGTCCCCAGTTTTACCCAGGTTCTGCACAGCCCAATCCGGCGCGTTGATGTGATGCAGTTCACTCTTGGCGGTGACGAGGGGTGTTGTGTTGCCGAACAGTGGACAACGGTGTGGAAAGGCTGTGCACAACAGGCCCTTCCCTGTGGGCGGACGGTGGACAACCGGACCGACGCCCGAAGGCCGGGCCGTTCCTCCACAGTCTGTGGAGACCGGATAGCCACAAGTCCACAGGCGCTTGACCTCCCGGTGCCGCCCTCGCCGGAGGCCGGCTGTGGACAAGATCTGGACAACTTCCCTCTCCCCAGGGTGTGGACGGCTCATTTGCCCATCCGCTGTGGAGAACTGCCCTGCGGCGGTGCGTATTCGAACAGCGCCGGGACGCGCGGAGCACGGTCGCCGCGAGGTGCGCGCGGTGTACGCATGTCTTCGGGGAGCCGGGACCGGCCCCGGATGCGCGGGGAGAGGCAACGGAGACGCCCAAGGAGAGGCGCACGGAGACGCCGCGGCAGGCCATGGAAAGGCGCGCCCCGAGCCGCGGGCGCGCACCGTCCGGCCCGGCTCAGCGGCTCGGGGCCGGCCCAGGCCGGGAAACGCCAAGGGCGCTCCCCGGAGCCGTACTCCCGGGAGCGCCCTCTCGTACCGCCGCCGCGGCGGCCGCGCGGTCCGTCAGCTGTTCTTGATGCGGTTGGTGAGCTCCGTGACCTGGTTGTAGATCGAGCGCCGCTCGGCCATCAGCGCGCGGATCTTGCGGTCGGCGTGCATCACGGTCGTGTGGTCGCGTCCGCCGAACTGGGCACCGATCTTCGGCAGGGAGAGATCCGTCAGCTCCCGGCAGAGATACATGGCGATCTGGCGGGCGGTCACGAGCACCCGGCTCCGGGACGAACCGCAGAGATCCTCCACGGTGAGCCCGAAGTAGGCGGCCGTCTCCGCCATGATGGCCGAGGCCGTGATCTCCGGTGCCGCGTCCTCACCGCCCGGGATCAGGTCCTTGAGCACGATCTCCGTCAGGCCGAGATCCACGGGCTGGCGGTTGAGACTGGCGAAGGCGGTCACCCGGATCAGCGCGCCCTCCAGCTCCCGGATGTTGCGGGAGATGCGGGAGGCGATGAACTCCAGGACCTCCGGCGGGGCGTTGAGCTGCTCCTGGACGGCCTTCTTCCGGAGGATCGCGATCCGCGTCTCCAGCTCGGGCGGCTGCACATCCGTGATCAGGCCCCACTCGAAGCGGTTGCGGAGCCGGTCCTCCAGGGTGACGAGCTGCTTGGGCGGCCGGTCCGAGGAGAGGACGATCTGCTTGTTGGCGTTGTGCAGGGTGTTGAAGGTGTGGAAGAACTCCTCCTGCGTCGACTCCTTGCTCGCCAGGAACTGGATGTCGTCGACCAGCAGGATGTCCATGTCGCGGTAGCGCTTGCGGAACGCGTCCGCCTTGCCGTCGCGGATGGAGTTGATGAACTCGTTGGTGAACTCCTCGGAGCTCACGTAGCGCACCCGCGTGCCCGGGTAGAGGCTCCGCGCGTAGTGCCCGATGGCGTGCAGCAGGTGGGTCTTGCCGAGCCCCGACTCCCCGTAGATGAACAGTGGGTTGTACGCCTTGGCCGGCGCCTCGGCGACCGCCACCGCGGCGGCGTGCGCGAAGCGGTTGGAGGCACCGATGACGAAGGTGTCGAAGAGGTACTTCGGGTTCAGCCGCGCGGTGGGCTCACCCGGGCCGGTCGCGGGCGCGGGCTGCGCGGCCAGCGGCCCGGGCGCACCGCTCGGCGCGGGAAGCCCGGCCGGTCCGCCGGGGCCCCCGTGGCCGCGGCCGGCCGGCGGCTCGGGGAGCTCGCGGTGCTGGGATCCGTACGGCGGGCGGTCGGAGGCGCCGGACCGGTAGTCGCCCTGCTGTGGCACGGAGCGCTGGGGGTCCTCGTAGCGCTGCGGCTCGTCGTAGCGCGGGGCGTCCTCGTAGCGGTGCGGGCGGCCCTGCTGCTGGTCCCCGTGCGGGGAGGCGTAGGGATCGCGCTCCGGGAAGCCCCCGGACCGGGGCGGGCGCCAGCCGTAGTCCTCGCGCGGCCGGGGCCAGGCGCCGGGCTCGGGGCGGCCCCGCTGGTAGTCCGGGTAGGCGGGGCGGGCCGTGGGCAGGCCGTCGGCGGGGCGGCCGTAGCCGTCGTATCCGCCGTCGTAGTCGTAGACGTCCCGCTGCGGCTCCGGGTGCTGCGGCTCCTCGTAGTGCTGGGGGTCCTCGTAGCGCTGGGCCTGCTGCGGTACCGGGTTCGGCGCCGGGGCCGGGGGAGCGGAGCCGGACTCGGCGGCGCTGACGGTCACCGCCAGGCGCACCGTCTGGTTGCACTCGCGGCTGAGGGCGTCACTGATCAGCGGTGACAGCCGGCCTTCGAGGACGCCCTTGGCGTATTCATTGGGGACCGCGAGCACCGCGGTCCCGGCGATCAGAACGAGCGGCTGGCAGTCCTTCAGCCAGCGGCGGTCCTTGGCCTCGATGCCCTGGGCGTCGTCGCCGAGAAGCTGATCGAGGACGCGGGGCCACACCGCGGCAAGATCAGCAGGTACGTCAGCCACAAGGCACGCTCTCTCACTCACTGGGTGGGTGGCGCCGACGGATCCCACGGATGTGTGGTTCTCGGGGCGGGAGGGAAGAATCGGGAGTTCCGCCACGGTAGTCAGGCCGACGCGCGGGGTTCAAGTCGTTGTCCACAGGGTGTGTACAAATGTGCCATGCTCGGCCCGCCCGCTGTTCCACGGCCTCGCCCGCAGCCCCGCCGGCGGAGACGGGGCCGCGGCATGACGGCGGGGCTCCGGTGCCCGGCGTGGACCCGGTTTGACCGGGTGACGTGGCCGCGCGTACCGTGAGCAGGTCGAGTTGTCGATGGCTGCTGCCGCCTGCCTCCGATGGGCGAAGATCGCTTGAGTGTCGATCATGCGGTGCACTCGGGCGTGTGCGAGCTACTCGTGGGCGCACGGTGACAGCCAGATGACGTCACGCAATACCCGAGTCCTAGTGGAGCCCCCGAGTGAGCAAGCGCACCTTCCAGCCGAACAACCGCCGCCGCGCGAAGACCCACGGCTTCCGGCTGCGTATGCGGACCCGTGCCGGCCGCGCGATCCTCGCGACCCGCCGCGCCAAGGGCCGCACGCGTCTGTCGGCCTGAGCGACCAGAGCTCAGGGTCCATGTCGTGCTGCCTACCGAGAATCGGCTGAGGCGGCGCGAGGACTTCGCCACCGCGGTACGCCGAGGGCGCCGGGCCGGTCGCCCGCTCCTCGTCGTGCACCTGCGCAACGGTTCAACCGACCCGCACGCGCCTGGGGAGAAGGTTCCCCCGGCGCGTGCGGGTTTCGTCGTCAGCAAGGCCGTCGGCGGGGCCGTGACCAGGAATCTGGTGAAGCGGCGGCTGCGGCACCTGATGCGGGAGCGGTTGCCCGCACTGCCCGCCGGTAGCCTGGTGGTCGTAAGGGCACTGCCCGGGGCGGGAACGGCCGGTCACCACGAGCTCACCCGCGATCTCGACGCCGCGCTGAGGCGGCTGCTGGGTGGGGCCGTCCATGGCAAGGCCGAGGAGAAGGCGGAGCGATGAAGTATCCGCTGCTCTGGTTGATCAAGCTCTATCAGTGGACCATCAGCCCGTTGCTGGGTCCGGTCTGCAAGTACTACCCGTCGTGTTCACACTATGGCTATGGGGCCATCCGGGTGCACGGCGCGGTGAAAGGGACGGCACTGACCGCCTGGCGCATCCTGCGCTGCAATCCGTGGTCGCCCGGTGGCGTCGACCACGTCCCTCCCCGGAAGCATCCGGTCTGGCACCAACGGCTGCGGAACCGGTGGAGTGCTCACTCCACCGGGGCGCCCGAGGGACAGCCCGAGACTCAGCCCAACGCCCAAGGAGCCTGATTCGTGGACACGATCCTCGGTCCTCTCTATATCGCCGTCTCCTGGATCATCGTCCAGTTCCACTCGCTGTACAGCCTTGTCTTCGACGAGAACAGCGGCTGGGCCTGGGGTCTGTCCATCGTGTCGCTGGTGGTGCTGATCCGTATCGCTCTGATCCCGCTCTTCGTGAAGCAGATCAAGGCGACGCGGAACATGCAGGTGCTCCAGCCGAAGATGAAGGCGATCCAGGAGCGCTACAAGAACGACAAGCAGCGCCAGTCCGAAGAGATGATGAAGCTCTACAAGGAGACGGGCACCAATCCGCTCTCGAGCTGTCTCCCGATTCTGGCGCAGTCGCCCTTCTTCCTCGCGCTCTACCAGGTCCTCAACAAGATCGCGAACGATGAAGCGGTCGGCGTCATGGGCAAGGACCTGGTCGGCAGCGCCCGTAACGCGCACATCTTCGGTGCTCCGATCGCGTCCAAGTTCATGGACAGCGCGGCCAAGGTCGAGAGTCTCGGTGCCACCCTCGCCGACGTCCGCGTGGTCACCGTCATCATGATCGTCCTGATGTCGGCCTCGCAGTTCTACACGCAGCGCCAGCTGATGACGAAGAACGTCGACCTGACGGTCAAGACGCCCTTCATGCAGCAGCAGAAGATGCTGATGTACATCTTCCCGATCATGTTCGCCGTCTTCGGCATCAACTTCCCGGTCGGTGTCCTGGTCTACTGGCTGACCACCAACGTCTGGACCATGGGTCAGCAGATGTACGTGATCCAGCGCAATCCCACTCCGGGCAGCATCGCCTTCCAGCAGCGCCAGGAGAAGCTGCGCGCCAAGGGCAAGCTCAAGGAGGACCCGGCCCAGGCCGAGGCCAAGCGGGCGGTCGAGGAAGCGCGGGCCAAGCGGCAGCAGCCGAAGCGGCAGCCCAAGGCGAAGCGCCAGGCGGCCACCCCCCAGGGACCCGCCAGGCCGGGTACGGGCAAGCAGCCGGCGGGCGGTGAGAAGGCCCAGGAAAAGCCCTCACTGGAGAAGAAGCCGGCTCAGGGCGACCAGCAGAAGCAGTCCGGGGGCGCGTCCGCCTCCCGCACCACCAAGTCCGGACAGCGCAAGGGCCGGCAGCGGCCCAAGCACCCGACCAAGAAGTGAGGAGCCACCCAGTGACGGAGGGCACCACCGCCACCGACGGCGCCGACACCCTGACCCGCCTGGAGCAGGAGGGTGATATCGCGGCCGACTATCTCGAAGGTCTGCTGGACATCGCCGACCTCGACGGCGACATCGACATGGATGTCGAGGGCGACCGGGCAGCGGTGTCGATCATCAGCGACTCGACCAGCCGTGATCTGCAGAAGCTGGTCGGGCGTGACGGCGAGGTGCTGGAGGCGCTCCAGGAGCTGACGCGCCTTGCCGTGCACCGCGAGACCGGTGACCGCAGCCGGCTGATGCTGGACATCGCCGGGTTCCGCGCCCGCAAGCGCGAGGAGCTCGCGGAGCTCGGCGCGCGGGCCGCGGAAGAGGCGAAGGGCAGCGGAGAACCGGTCAAGCTGAAGCCGATGACCCCGTTCGAGCGCAAGGTCGTTCACGACGCCGTCGCCGCCGCGGGCCTCCGCAGCGAGTCGGAGGGCGAGGAACCCCAGCGCTGCGTCGTCGTTCTTCCGGTCTGACCACACGCGGATGTGTCACCCGGCCCCGCCTGTTCGCAGGCGGGGCCGTACTTTGTGAGCCTTGCAAGCCGGCGTCCCGCCGGGCGTCGTAGGTCCGGGCAGCGGTGCCCCGGAAACCCGAGGAAGGACGGTCCCGTGACCGAGGCAGCAGAGCTTCCCCCGGCACCTCCCGCCGCACAGACGGTGTTCGGCGAGCGCCTCCCGGAAGCCGTCCGCTACGCCGAACTGCTCGCGGACGCGGGGGTGCGCCGCGGTCTGATCGGTCCCCGGGAAGTACCCCGGCTCTGGGAACGGCATCTGCTGAACTGCGCGGTGCTCTCCGAGGCCGTACCCGAGGGCGTGACGGTCTGTGACGTGGGTTCCGGGGCGGGGCTGCCGGGCATTCCGCTGGCGCTCGTCCGTCCGGATCTGCGCATCACTCTGCTGGAACCGCTGTTGCGGCGGACCACTTTCCTGCAGGAGGTGGTGGAACTCCTGGGCCTCGACCATGTCACGGTGGTGCGCGGGCGGGCCGAGGAGGTGCTGGGCTCACTGCCACCCGTGCATGTGGTGACGGCGCGGGCCGTGGCACCGCTGGACCGGTTGGCGGGATGGGGCGTTCCCCTGCTGCGGCCGTACGGCGAAATGCTGGCCCTGAAGGGGGACACGGCGGAGGAGGAACTCAAGGGGGCCAGGGCGGCGCTGAGCAAACTCGGTGTCGTCCGGACCTCCGTGCTCCAGGTCGGAGAGGGTGTGGTGGATCCCCTCTCCACAGTGGTGAGGGTTGAGGTCGGCGAGAGCCCCGGCGGTGTCCGCTTCGCTGCCAAACGGGCCAAGGCCGCGCGGGTTGCCAGGCCCTCACGGAGTGCGCGAAGGCGGCGCTGAAACCGGCATTGCTCCATACAAGCTGCCAAAACCACCCAAATCGGAGTGTCGTTGCGCCCGGTGAACCCGGGCGCGTGCATCGTGTTTCACGTGAAACGTCGCTCCCTGTTGCATGGAATCATTAGTCGCGGCCGGGCCGCCGTGCCCCGCCACCACGCCGCATCCGAGAAAGCGGCAACCGACCCACCGTCGGACTCGCCCCGGCGGGGGGTCCGGTTTTCCACAGAGGGGTCGTCCGAGGCGGATTCATCCACAGGAGAACGGACCTCGCTGGTTCATAACCCCGAAAGCATGGCAGGCTCTGTCTATCGCGAGCCAGAAGTCGAGGAGAGTGAATCCTTGCGGTCCGACGCCAATATCGCGGGACCGATGACCGATCCGGTCCCCGGTCCCCGTGCCGCTGAGCCCTCTCGGGGGGTGACCTCCGACACCCCGCCACCGGGGGTTGATGTTTCACGTGAAACGCCGCCCTCCCTGGACGGCGCCCCCATCGGCCGCGCCGCTCAACTGGCCGTCGAAGCTCTGGGGCACGCCGGTGACGGTCTGCCGCGCCCCGAGCAGACCCGGGTCATGGTGGTGGCCAACCAAAAGGGTGGAGTGGGCAAGACCACCACCACGGTCAACCTCGCCGCGTCGCTCGCTCTGCACGGCGCGCGGGTCCTGGTGATCGACCTCGACCCGCAGGGAAACGCCTCAACCGCGCTTGGTGTCGACCACCATGCCGAGGTGCCCTCGGTGTATGACGTCCTGGTCGACAGCAAGCCCCTCTCCGATGTCGTGCAGCCCGTACCCGATGTGGAGGGCCTCTTCTGCGCGCCTGCGACCATCGACCTGGCCGGCGCGGAGATCGAACTGGTCTCGCTGGTGGCCCGGGAGAGCCGGTTGCAACGCGCCATCCAGGCCTATGAACAGCCGCTGGACTACATCCTCATCGACTGCCCGCCGTCGCTCGGGCTGCTGACCGTGAACGCGCTCGTCGCGGGGGCCGAGGTCCTCATCCCCATCCAGTGCGAGTACTACGCGCTGGAAGGGCTGGGTCAGCTCCTGAGGAACGTCGAACTGGTACGTGGGCACCTCAACCCCAAGCTCCACGTCTCCACCATCCTGCTCACGATGTATGACGGCCGGACCCGGCTTGCCTCGCAGGTCGCGGACGAGGTGCGCAGCCACTTCGGCAACGAGGTCCTGCGGACCAGCATCCCGCGTTCCGTGCGGATCTCGGAGGCCCCCAGCTACGGTCAGACGGTCCTGACCTATGATCCCGGCTCCAGTGGTTCTCTCTCCTACCTCGAAGCGGCCCGGGAGATCGCGTTGCGCGGGGTGGGAGTCAACTATGAGGGTCACAATGCCCACACCATGGGCGGCAACGCTCAGCACGAACAGCACGGCAGGCCGGAGGGGACGCAGTGAGTGAACGACGCAGAGGTCTGGGCAGGGGGCTCGGCGCGCTGATCCCCGCCGCGCCTCAGGGCGGCGACCAGCCGGTCTCGGCGGTGGCCCAGGGAGCCACCTCCCCCACGGCGGTCCCGGTTCTCACGCAGGAGCGGGGTGTGGCGGCGGCCAGGGTGACCGCGCTGCCCCAGAACGGTGCCGATGAGAGCGCGGAGAGCGTGCCCGCGACGGCCGAGGTGGTGGCCGAGCAGCCGGCCGGTGCCCATTTCGCGGAACTGCCCCTGGACTCGATCACGCCGAACCCGCGCCAGCCACGGGAGGTGTTCGACGAGGACGCCCTGGCCGAGCTGGTGACGTCCATCCAAGAGGTGGGGTTGCTGCAGCCCGTCGTGGTGCGGCAGGTGGCTCCGGAGCGCTACGAGCTCATCATGGGGGAGCGCCGGTGGCGTGCCTGCCGTGAGGCGGGCCTGGAGCGCATCCCGGCGATCGTCCGGGCCACCGAGGACGAGAAGCTGCTGCTGGACGCGCTGCTGGAGAACCTCCACCGGGCCCAGCTGAACCCTCTCGAAGAAGCGGCTGCCTACGATCAGTTGCTCAAGGATTTCGAGTGCACGCACGATCAGCTGGCGGACCGCATCGGCCGGTCCCGGCCTCAGGTGTCCAATACGCTACGGCTGCTCAAGCTCTCCACCCCTGTCCAGCGCCGTGTTGCCGCCGGAGTACTGTCCGCCGGGCATGCACGGGCCCTGTTGTCCGTGGAGGACTCGGAGGAGCAGGACCGCCTCGCCCACCGGATCGTGGCCGAAGGGCTGTCGGTGCGGGCCGTCGAGGAGATCGTGACTCTTATGGGGTCCCGGCAGGACAGCACGGTGAAGCCCAAGGGGCCGCGAGCGGGAAACCGGGTGTCCCCGGCGCTCACCCAGCTGGCCTCGCGGCTCTCCGACCGCTTCGAGACCCGGGTGAAGGTCGACCTCGGGCAGAAGAAGGGCAAGATCGTCGTGGAGTTCGCCTCCATAGAGGATCTGGAGAGGATCCTGGGGACGCTCGCTCCGGGAGAGGACCGGGTTCTGGAACTCGGCCCGGAGGCGGAAGCCGAGGGCTCCGAGGGCAGGTGAACCGAGGCACAGGGCGGGTCACGCGGATCGTGACCCGCCCTGTGCTCTGCCTTCGCTCCGGACCGGAGGCAGGCTGGATACGATGCCCGAGGACATGGCGGGCGTTCGGCTTCGCTGTTCGCGCGGAGAGCGAGTGGGACCGACGTGAGCCGCGCTCGAAGTGGTGGAGGACGGGAGTGAAAGTGAGGAGCAGACTTCATGGGTCGTCGGCTCGTACCGCTCACCCTGGACAACCTTCCGGACGTTCCCAAGCGCTGCCGTACCTGCGTCTTCTGGGAGCTCGATCCGGTCAGTGGTGAGGCCGCGGTTCAGGCAGGCCGGCCGGAGTTGGAGAAGGAGGCCTGGATCTCCGGTGTCCTGCTGGAGTGGGGATCCTGCGGTCGCGTTCTCTACGTCGACGAGGTGCCCGCGGGCTTCGTCCTCTATGCGCCGCCCGCGTATGTGCCGCGGTCGACGGCCTTTCCGACAAGCCCGGTCGCCGCGGACGCCGTTCAGCTGATGACAGCCTCGATCATGCCGGGCTACCAGGGCCAGGGGCTGGGACGCGTCCTCGTCCAGACCGTCGCGAAGGACGTGCTGAGACGGGGCTTCAAGGCGATCGAGGCCTTCGGTGACGCCCGCTGGACGGAACCGGCCTGCGTCCTGCCCGCGGACCACCTCTTGGCGGTCGGCTTCAAGACCGTGCGGCCGCATCCCCGCTATCCCCGGCTGCGGCTGGAATTGCGGACGACGCTCTCCTGGAAGGAGGACGTCGAGATGGCGCTGGACCGCCTGCTCGGTGCGGTGCAGAAGGAACCGGCACTCCGACCGCTGTAGCTCTCACTCGGGTAGCTCTTGTGTGCCGGACTGATCTCCGGTGCCGGGGGACACGAAGCGGAGAACGGAACAGGGCCTGCCCCCTTGAGAGGGCAGGCCCTGTTTCACGTGAAACCCCGTTGTCAGCCGATGAAGGGCTCCAGGTCGCGCACGATCGCCGCCTTCGGCTTGGCACCGACGATCGTCTTGGCGACTTCGCCCCCCTGGTAGACATTGAGCGTCGGAATCGACATGACGCCGTACTTGGCGGCCGTCGCCGGGTTCTCGTCGATGTTCAGCTTCACGATCTCGATCTTGTCCCCGTGCTCCGCGGCGATGGCCTCAAGGGAGGGGGCGATCTGACGGCACGGACCGCACCAGGCGGCCCAGAAGTCCACGAGAACGGGCTTGTCGCTCTTGAGAACCTCTTCATCGAAGTTCGCGTCGGTCACATTCTTGAGGGCGCCGGCCATGGCGATCTCCTAGCTTTCTCGGGAGGGGAAGGGGGGATGGTCAGACGGTGGCCGCGGCGGTCTTCTCCGGCTCCGGGGTGTGCTCAGCGGAGGTGTCGGAGAGGGCGGCGAGGTAGCGCTCGGCATCCAGGGCGGCGGAGCAGCCGGTCCCGGCGGCCGTGATGGCCTGGCGGTACGTGTGGTCGACGACGTCGCCGGCGGCGAAGACACCGGCGAGGTTGGTGTGCGTGGAGGGGGCGTCGACGGTGAGGTAACCCTCGTCGTCCAGGTCCAGCTGCTCGGTGAAGAGCTCCGTGCGGGGGTCGTGGCCGACGGCGATGAAGAGGCCGGTGACGGGAAGCTCGCGGGTTTCGCCGGTCTTGGTGGAGCGCAGAGTGACGCCGGTGAGCTTCGGGTCGCCGTGGATCTCGGCGACCTCGCTGTCATAGGCGAAGGTGATCTTCGGGTCGGCGAAGGCCCGCTCCTGCATCGCCCGGGATGCACGCAGTGTGTCGCGGCGGTGGATGACGGTGACGGACTTGGCGAACCGGGAGAGGAAGGTCGCTTCCTCCATCGCGGTGTCACCGCCGCCGACCACAGCGATGTCCTGGTCCTTGAAGAAGAACCCGTCGCAGGTGGCGCACCAGGAGACCCCGCGCCCGGAGAGTTCGTCCTCGCGGGGCAGCCCGAGCTTGCGGTGCTGGGAGCCGGTGGCGATGATGACCGCGCGGGCCTTGTGGACAGTGCCGGCGGAGTCGGTGACCGTCTTGATGTCCCCGGTCAGGTCGACAGCCGTGACGTCATCGGGAACGAGCTCGGCACCGAAACGCTCCGACTGGGCCCGCATGTTGTCCATGAGGTCCGGGCCCATGATGCCGTCGCGGAAGCCGGGGAAGTTCTCCACATCGGTGGTGTTCATGAGCGCGCCACCGGCGGTGACCGCCCCTTCGAAGACCAGGGGCTTCAACGAGGCGCGGGCGGTGTAGAGCGCCGCGGTGTACCCCGCCGGCCCGGAGCCGATAATGATCACGTTACGGACGTCGCTCACGGGTGTCTTCCTCGTCTCTGCCGACTGCTGTCCAGGGTCAATCAGGGGCCCGTTCCGGAGTCCCACCCCACCCAACGGATCCTAGACGGCAGGCATTCCCACTGCTGACCCCGTGGGTTTCCAGGGGTCAGTGTCGGGCATAGACGCGGTTCAGAAGGACGTCGCCACGCGGCTCCGCGGTGGTGATACACGAGGAGTCGACGACGTAGGCGTCCACCCTGTCCGCATCCACGCGGTGGGGCAGGACGACGACGTAGACCGGCTTGCCCTCAAAGGTGCTCTCCCCCGCGGCCAGCGGCTCCGCCTGGGGATCAATGCCATTCCGTATGCACGGAGGCAGCACCACATCGGCTCCGTTCAACGGCTGAGCAGGGCTCGACTGGGCTCCGAGCGTATCCGGCTCCGTGGTGGAGGGATTTTCCTTCGGGCCTTCCCGGCTCTCGCGGCCCTCGTCGAGCAGGCTCCGTACCTTGCTCTCCAAGGTCGCGGCGCTCAGTCCCGCGCCTTCGCTCTTCGTGTCGGAGGAGGTTTCGCCCGCGGCAGCTGCATCACCCTGCTGGGAGGAGCCCATGGACTGGACGAGGGCCGCACCGCCGACTCCCAGACCCAGGACACAGGCCACGCCGAGGACCGCCGTCCGCCAGCGGCGCCGGCCGCCGGCCTGCCGTCCGGGACCCGTGCTGCCGCGGGGCCGCATCCGCCGTCCACCCGGACGGGTGAGCGGCGACCGGCCTTCCTCTGTTTCACGTGAAACAGAGGAAGGGGCGAGGGAGGCCGTTTCACGTGAAACCGTGCCGGGGGCGCTCGCATCGAGAAGGGACTCCGCGGCGATCGCCGCGTCGATCCGGCTTGCCACATCGGCGGGCATGCGGGACGGCCCCGGCAGGGTGCCCAGCAGATCGCGGATCTCTTCCAGGGAGACCCGCACCTCCGTACAGAGATCGCAGTCATCGAGATGGCCGCGGACAGCGGAGGTGCGCTCCGGAGGCAGCACTCCTTCCGTGAGCGCGGAGATCTCCGCAACGTCCGGATGCTGATCCGTGTCGATCGTGGATGTCACGCCCGCCTGCCTCCCTTCACGGCATCTGGATCCCGCGGTGGTGCCGCCGGTGGGACGGATGTCCTCGGCGCACGGTTCCTTCCCTCATTCGAATCCGTACTACCGCTTTCGCCACCGCGGAGATGGGAGAGCAGAGGGAGCAGCCGGGCCCGGCCACGGGCGCACCGGCTCTTGACGGTTCCGCTGGGAACACCGAGAACCTGGGCGGCTTCTGCCACGGGGTACCCCTGCATGTCGACGAGCACCAGGGCGGCGCGCTGTTCCGGGGGCAGGGTGCCCAGGGCCTGCAGGAGTTCGCGGTGCAGATCCCCCCGCTCGGCGGGGGCGGAGGCCGATTCGTGGGGCTCCAGGAGCTGCTCCAGCCGCTCGGTCTCGGCGACCGGGGACGTTCTGCGGGAGGCGGTCTTGCGGGCCCGGTCCAGACAGGCGTTCACGGTGATGCGGTGCAGCCAGGTCGTGACGGCCGACTGGCCGCGGAAGGTGTGTGCGGCCCGGTAGGCCGAGACGAGGGCGTCCTGGACCGCGTCGGCGGCTTCCTCGCGGTCCCCCAGGGTCCGGAGCGCCACCGCCCACAGACGGTCACGGTGGCGTCGGACGATCTCTCCGAAGGCTTCCTGATCACCGGCGACGTGTCGTGCGAGGAGATCCTTGTCGGTCATGGAGCCGCGCATGGCGTCGTCCACGTCGGGCCCTCCCCTCCGCCTCGGCTCCGGCTGCGACTCAGCCTGTCACAGTGATCTCGGAAATTCCGCCCCGGAACTGGTTCGCCGAACCGTCGTGCGGCAGCTCCGTGATGTGGATGAGTACGTACCGGGTCCGGACGGGCTTGCCGGTGCTTATCCTCAGTTCACTGCCGGCCTTCTCCTGCTTGCTGAGACGCTTGGAGAAGTCGTCCAGTGACGCGGGAGCGGAGCCGGATTCCGGGGCCGCCAGCACCTGAGCCGTCTGACCGCTGCGGTACATCTGCACCCGGACACCGGTCACGGCCTGCACACTGCCGAGATCGACGATGAGTCCGCTGCCGTCCTTGCGGTTCGGGAGATTTCCGAAGTTGGCATGGCCCTTGTAGTGGGGAGTCACCCACGCGGTGCCCGGATCGCCGTCCACGGCGTTGGGTACCTTGCCGGCGGCCACGGGCGCGTCCAGGGGTGAGAACTCGGTCGCGGCCGAGATCTTCAGAGGGGTCGCCTTCTCCTTCTGCTGCGGCTTCTCCTCGGGTTCGCCGCCCTGGGCAAGGTCGGCATCGCCGGGCGTGCGCTGGTCGCGGTTCATCAGGGTGTCCGCGACCTGCCAGCTGCCGAGACCGAGCGCGGTGATCAGCAGGGCCGATACGGTCCACTTCAGTGCTTTCCCCGTCCGGCTGTGCAGCGGCGGCGGAGGGGGCGGCGGGACGGGCTGGGCCGCCGGTGCCATACCGTTCCTGGCGGAAGTCTGCGGGTAGGCGGCCGGTGGCTGGTACGAGCCCGGCTGATAGGCGGGGGTGGCGAAGGAGGGCTCCGGGGGCCGGATGCGGGGAAGCGCCGCGACGGCCTTGCAGAGTTCTTCCGGAGTGGTGCACGGCTGCTCCAGGCGGAGCGGTGTGGAGCCGTTGTTGACCAGGGCCCGCATCGCGATGTCCGAGAGCCCGCGGTGGACCCCGGCCCGCACCTGGTCGGGAGCGATGAGCCCCGTTCCTCTCGGCAGCCCCGGCAGACCGTAGGCGTCTTCCTCGTACGGCCAGCGCTGGGTGAGGGAGGCGTAGAGGAGGGCGCCGATCGCCTCGGTGTCGTCGCGCTGCGGATGCTGGGAACTGATGCCGCGCAGGGCGGCCATCACGGCCAGTCCCCGGATCCGGTACTGGCCGGAGTGGGTGCGCAGAACGCAGCCGGGGGTGAGCCTCAAGTGGGCGAGGCCTTCGCGGTGCGCGGTGGCCATGGCCTGGGACACCTGGGTCACGAGCTGGTAGGAGTCGTGCGGTTCCAGCGGGCCGGCGGCGAGGACGGCGGTCAGTTCGGTGGCATCGGGCAGCCACTCGTGAACGACATAGACCAGGTCGTTCTCCTCGACGGCGTCGAGGACCTGGACGAAGCGGGGGTCGCCCAGCAGGGCGGCGGAGCGCGCGGCGGCGAGGACGGGCCGAGCGCGCGGGTGGTCGGCGGGCAGCACATGCACGCCGACCGCGCGGCGGAGCTTCTCGTCCACGGCCCGCCAGCTGCTGAAGCCGTCCAGACGGGTGAGGCACTCCTCCAGCCGGTAGCGTCCGGCGAGCTTGTGCCCGCTGTGCAGCTCGGGAGGGTCGACATCGGCCACGGACGCCGGCCGTGGTCTCGTCGCGTTCCGGGGGCCGGTGTCGGTGCGGGCGGCGTCCGTGTCCGCCGTGCCGGTCGTGTCCTGGGCTTTCACCTCGTCGGCGTTGGCATCTCCCGCCTGGGCGGTCAGCGGGTCCTCGCCGCTGTTGTCTGCCACGTCGACGGCAGCCGTACTCCGTTCCGCCACCGTCGTTCCTGCCTCCCCATCCGTTGCACGCCGGTCACCACAGCTAAGCAATTGTGCCCACAGTCCGTCCCTCCGCACGACATGCGGCGTCGGACGATGGTTGTACGCGGTCAGCGGCCGAGGCGGCCGCGGACCATCCCGACCATGGCGGTCATCTCCTCGATCCTCATCCGCTTCGCCGCCAGGACGAAGACCGCCAGGAGCGCGATCCCGCCCGCGGCCAGCGACGCCAGCGAGGCGAGTCCGCCGTTGCCGAGAGCCTGTGTGATGCCATAGCTCGCCGCTCCTCCCGCGAGCGCGGCCGGGATACCGGCCCCTGCCAGCCGGGCGTAGGTCCGCGTGACGCGGCGCCCGTCGAGATCGCCGCCGAGCCGACGGCTCAGCCTCTTCCATGCAACGCCTACCCCGACGATGTAGGCCAATCCATAGGACGCCCCCATGCCGACCACGGCCCAGCGGGCCGGGAGCAGAAGGAAGCTCGCCCCGGCGGCCGCGGCGTTGACCGTGGCGACGATGACCGTGTTGTAGAACGGCGTCCGGGTGTCCTCGTAGGCGTAGAAACCGCGCAGGACCACGTACTGGACCGAGTACGGGATGAGACCCAGGCCGAACGCCATCAGGGTGAAGCCGATGTTGCGTGCGCCGGACTCGCCGGAGGCGCCGTAGAGCAGGGTGGCCATGGGGACGCCGAGCGCCAGGAAGGCGAAGGCGCAGGGGACGATGGCCACGGCGGACGTGCGCAGTCCGTAGGAGATGTCGTCGCGGACTGCTCCGGGGTCGTCGTCGGCCGCGGCACGGGAGATCCGGGGGAGGACCGCGGTCATCACGGAGACCGTGATGATGGCCTGCGGCATCTGCCAGAGCAGCAGGGCGTAGTTGTACGCGGTGATGCCGGTGCCGGGGTAGCCCTGCTTCTCGGCGACCGTGCCCGCCCAGGTGGCGAGCTGGGTGACCACGATCATGCCGAGCTGGTTGGCGAGCACGAAGAAGAACGTCCACTTGGCCAGCCGGGCTGCCTTGCCGAGGCCGTGGCCGCGCCAGTCGAAGCGGGGCCGGAAGGTGAAGCCCGCCGCGCGGAGGTAGGGCAGCATCGCCAGCGCCTGGACGGTGAGTCCGAGCAGGGTGCCGATGCCGAGGAGCCGGACGCCTTCCGGGGTGATGGTCTCCGCGTCCATGCCGGTGCTGGTGAAGCCGCCGAAGGCCCAGATGAAGCCGCCGAAGGTGGCGATGACGACGACGTTGTTGAGAACCGGGGTCCACATCATGGCGCCGAACCGGCCCCGGGCGTTGAGGATCTGCCCGAGGACGACGTGGACGCCCATGAAGAACAGGGTGGGGAGGCAGTACCGGGCGAACGCGACGGCCACGTCCATCTGCGCGGGCTGGGAGACCCACTTCGCCGACATCATCCTGATGAGCAGCGGGGCGGCGAGCACACAGACGGTGGTGACGCCCGCGAGCAGGACGATGACGAGCGTGAGCAGGCGGTTGGCGTAGCCCTCGCCGCCGTCGTCGTCGTTCTTCATGGCCCGCACCAGCTGCGGGATGAAGACGGCGTTGAGCGCCCCGCCGCCGACGAGGATGTAGATCATCGTCGGGAGGGTGTTGGCGACCTGGTAGGCGTCGTTGAGTGTGCCGACGCCGATGGCCGCGGCCATCACCAGGGTGCGCAGGAATCCGGTGATCCGGGAGACCAGGGTGCCGGCCGCCATCACCGCGCTGGACTTCAGCAGTCCCGAAGCCCGTCCGGCGGACTTCTTCGCCGGCGCCGGTTCGGGATCCGACGGACGCTCCGGGTTCGGGCCGGTGGCCGGGGGCGGGGCGGGGGGCGGAGAGGCCTCAGGGGCCCGGAAGGCGGGGGACTGGGGCGGCGGAGGCGCTTGGACGGCCGGGGGCGCATGGGGTGGCTGCTGCGGCTCGTACGGCTGCTGCTGGTCCCGGTAGAGGTGTGCGAAGGCGTCCTGCTGCCCGGCGGCCCCGCGCTCGGGACCGGGTGGGGGCGTCCACGGGGACGGCCCGGGGGCGGGGGGCCCGGTGGTCTGGTGGTGGGGAGCGTCGCCGCCGGGGCCGGCCGAAGGGCCCGGGGCGGGCGCCTGGGCGTACGGGTCCGGGCCGGGGCTCTGGGCGTACGGGTCCGGGCCGGACGCCGGGGTGTGCGGGGCTCCGGCGTAGGGGGCGTGGCCGGTGTCCGGGGCGTATGGGTCGTGGCCGGCTTCCCGGGCGTACGGGTCGTGGGCGGGCGGCGGTGCCTGGCCGGCCGGGTCACCGCCCGGGTACCGGCCCCGGTCACCGTCGTACGGCGCGTTCATCGCTTCCCCACTTCATCATCCCGGGCCACCAGACCACGACTTCGCTCAACGCTCCACCCTCTCACCCGGATCGGGAGCTTCGCTCTTCTCCGGTCCCGCCTCGGCGCCCCCGGTCTCGCGCTCGCCGGGGGCCTCGGTTCGGGCCGTGCCGTCCCCGCCGGCGGGCGCGGGATCCGTCGGAGCGTCCTGCCCGGTTCCCTCCGCCTCCTCGGGGTCCCCGGCGTTCTCCGCGCCCGCGTTTCCGGTGGTCCCGGCGGGCTGCGGCTCGTCCTCCGCGGTCCCCGCTCCCCCGGTGGGCCCGTCCGCCTCCCGTGCCGCGGCCCGCTTGCGCTGGGTGTACATCCGGATGCCGGCCAGAACCAGAAGGAGCACCCCGCCCGCGATGACCAGCATGACCGTGGAGGTGATCTCGGTGACGTTCACCTTGAACGACATCGGGGCGCCGTAGGGCCGGCCGTCCTCCGTGTAGAGCTGGGCCTCGACCCAGACGAGGCCGTTCGCGTTGGCCGTGGTGTCGAACTTGACGGTCTGGCTGTGGCCGCTGCCGATCTCCACCGACTGGGGCTCCCCCGGGTCGAGCCGGTGCGGAGAGCTGGACCGGAGCACCAGCTTGAGGTCCTCGACGCCCTGCAGGAGGTTGTTCTGCACGGTGACGGGGATCGTGCCGCTGCGTCCGGACAGCGTCAGCTTCCGCTGGGCCTTCTCGATCAGCTTCACTTCCTGGGTGAGACCCGCCAGATAGTCCTCCACGGACTCCCGGTAGGCCTCGGCGGCCCTGGGCTCGCCCCGCCAGGCGGTCGACATCTCGCGCAGGATCGCGTTGCCGAACGGTGTGATCACCCGGTCCGGCTCGGAGAGGATCACCGTGAAGCCGTTGAGCGCGTTCTGGGTCCGCTGGACGTCCTCGAAAGCCCCGGTGGCCAACTCCTGCTTGCGCAGCGCCTCCGGATAGGAGCGAACGCCCGGGACCCGGGTGGCCGCCCGCGGGTCGGGCTTCTCCTGGACGGCGTCCCGGAGTTCTTGCGGCTGGGTCCAGCCGCCGGCCCGCAGCCCTTCCAGTGCCTCGGCCATCGCCCGGGCCTGGTGCGCGGTGGGCCTGCGCTGCGGAGCGATGACGAGGCTGCGTTCCCGGCCCGGCGCCTCCCGGTTGACCATCAGGGTGTGGGCGAGGAACTCCTGCACCGCGAGTGTGGAGTTCTCCGCGCCGGTCATGTCGCCCCGGAAGGCCGTGGAGAGACGGGTGTCGGCCGCGAGGGCCGTGGTGCCGCCACCGATCGGCCGGACGGCGCTGGTGGTGTAGGGCGGCTCGTCCTCACCGCGCAGGCTGTCGCCGCGGGTGATGACGTTGCGTGCGCCCGCTGAGGTGGCGACGTCGATGACGGAGGTGTCCACGGCCCCGTTCACGGGCCAGGCGAAGTCGGCGCGCGGCTTGCGGCCGAAGATCGTTTCGCCGGTCTTCACGGCGAGATCCGTGGCGGTCTTCAGATGACTGATCGATCCGGAGACCTTGGTCCCGCGGTGGGCGAGTGAGGCGAGGTCGGGATCGGCGAACGGCAGTGTGACCAGCTCCCGGCCCTCCACGGCGGCCAGCAGGTCGCTCATCCACTGGCGGGCGACCGCCTGTCCCTCCCCCTTGGTGACCGACCCGTCGGGTTCCCGGATCTCGTACTCCTTGGTCATCATCTCGACACTGACGAGCAGGTCGGGATCGACCACCCAGGTCACGGGGAGGTCCTTGCCGAGGGCCACGAGCTGCTGGAGCCGACCGCCCGGTGCCAGTTCGGCGGCGAGGGAATCGTCGCGGAACTGGGGGGTCTGCTGCTGGTCCGACCCGGTCCGGGCCGTGAGGTGGGGGGTGGAGACGAGCGGCCAGAGGTACCCGATCTTCGTCGGCTTCCGTGCCTCCCCCGGCTGCCAGGGGAGGAAGGTCCGCTCGATGCCCAGTACCTGGTCGTACTGGCCCGCGGTGCGGCCGCTGAGGGCCACACCGAGCTGATAGACCCCCGCCTCCCCCAGGTCCAGATCTTCGGCGGGGAGCGTCATGCTGAACTCGCGGCTGGCGCCGGGTGGCACCTCGCCGAGCTTCACGGTGTGCTCGCCGTCGACAGCGCGGCCGTCCTCCGCTGCCGAGAAGCCCTTGCGCTTGGCGACGATGCCGATGGCGCCGCGGCTGCTCAGAGGCGTCTGGCCGACACGGAGACCCACACGGGCACCGTCGACGGCGGATTTCCCGTTGTTGCTGATCCGGCCGGTGACGGTGATCGTGTCGTCGTCCGCGGGTACCACCGGGGTCAGCGAGTTGATGGAGACATCGACGGTCCGGGAGCCGGTGGCCGATGCCGCGGCCTCCGCTCCGGGCGCGGCGGGAAGCTGGACCAGTCCGGCGAGTAGCGGTGTGCCGGCCAGTACTGCGGCAGCCTTCCGCCACCACCGGCGGGCGGGACCGATGGTCGTCCCCTGGATTGCTGCCACCTCGGCCACGCGCTCGCCCGTCCCTCGTCATCGGTGGTGGTCGTCGGATGTGCGTCCACGCATGGTAACGATGCCCGGCCGGGCCGAGTGCTGGGGATGGCCTCACAAGATCCGCGGGGGAGCTGCCGCGGGAAACGTGGACGCCGCGGGGGCGCGGGGGCCGTACCCTGGTCTGTCGTGCCGAACGCGAAGAATGACAGCCTCAACCCGCAGGCCCCGCAGATCTCGAACGCCGCGCAGACGCTGAGCCGGGCGCAGCGCCGCGCTGTGGGGGAGCTGCTACGGGTGTCCCCCGTCGCCGACGACTTGGCGCGCCGTTTCCGGGAGGCCGGTCACGCGCTCGCCCTCGTCGGCGGATCGGTGCGGGACGCGCTGCTGGGCCGGCTGGGCAACGATCTGGACTTCACCACGGACGCCCGCCCCGACGACGTGCTGAAGATCGTGCGCGGGTGGGCGGACTCGGTCTGGGAGGTGGGCATCGCCTTCGGGACGGTCGGCTGCCGGAAGGGCGATTTCCTGATCGAGGTGACCACCTACCGCTCGGAGGCATACGACCGCACCTCGCGCAAACCCGAGGTGTCCTACGGTGACGCGATCGAGCAGGATCTCGTCCGCCGTGACTTCACGGTCAATGCGATGGCGGTCGCCCTGCCGGAGAAGGAGTTCATCGACCCGCACGGTGGGCTGGAGGACCTCGCGGCCCGGATCCTGAGGACCCCGGGCACCCCGGAGGAGTCGTTCTCCGACGATCCCCTGCGGATGATGCGGGCCGCGCGGTTCGCGGCACAGCTCGACTTCGAGGTTGCCCCGGAGGTGGTCGCGGCCATGACCGCGATGTCCGGGCGGATCGAGATCGTCTCCGCCGAGCGCACGCGTGAGGAGCTGAACAAGCTTCTGCTGGCCGACCGGCCGAGGAAGGGGCTCACGCTGCTCGTGGACACCGGCCTGGCCGCGCACATGCTGCCGGAACTGCCGGCGCTGCGTCTGGAGCGTGACGAGCACCACCGGCACAAGGATGTGTACGAGCATTCGCTGACGGTGCTGGAGCAGGCCATCGACCTGGAGGAGAACGGCCCCGACCTGGTGCTGCGGCTGGCCGCGCTGCTGCACGACATCGGGAAGCCGAAGACCCGGCGGTTCGAGAAGGACGGCCGGGTCTCCTTCCACCACCACGAGGTGGTCGGGGCCAAGATGACGAAGTCCCGGATGGCGAAGCTCAAGTACTCGACCGAGATGATCAAGGATGTCTCGCGGCTGGTCGAACTCCACCTGCGCTTCCACGGCTATGGCACGGGTGAGTGGACGGATTCGGCGGTGCGCCGCTATGTGCGGGACGCCGGCCCGCTGCTGGACCGGCTGCACAAGCTGACCAGGTCGGACTGCACGACCCGGAACAAGAGGAAGGCGAACGCCCTCTCCCGGGCGTACGACGGTCTGGAAGCACGCATCGCCCAGCTCCAGGAGCAGGAGGAGCTGGACGCGATCCGGCCGGACCTCGACGGGAACGAGATCATGGAGATCCTCGGCGTTCCCCCGGGGCCGGTGGTGGGCCAGGCGTACAAGCATCTGCTGGAGCTGAGGCTTGAGCACGGCCCGATGGAGCATGACGCGGCGGTGGCGGCGTTGAAGGAGTGGTGGGCCGCTCAGGGGTGAGGCTCCTTCGCGGGGCCCTGTTTCACGTGAAACACGGCGCCCGGCGGCCGGTCGGGATGGAGGGGCGGGGTGCGTTTCACGTGAAACACACCCCGCCCCTTGTGGTGCCGGCGCTCAGGTGGGCGTCCGGAACCGGTGCAGGGTGAGGCCGGTCGCGCTGTAGAGCAGAGCCACCAGGCCGACCAGGAGGGCGGAACGCCCGTCGGGCGGCAATATCACGGCGGCGAGCCCGGCCGCCCCGACGAAGGCGACGTTGAAGAGCATGTCGTAGAGGGAGAAGACCCGGCCGCGGAACGCGTCGTCCACCGTGGACTGGATCACCGTGTCCGTGGCGATCTTGGCCCCCTGGGTGGTGAGGCCCAGGAAGAAGGTGGCGGTCAGGACCGGTACCGGGGCGAAGGTGAGGCCAAGGGCCGGTTCCAGAACGGCCGCCGCCAGCGCGCACGCCGTGATCCAGCCGGAAGGGCCGAGGCGCCCGGCCGCCCAGGGGGTGATGGCGGCCGCGGTGAAATAGCCGGCTCCGGACAGGGCGACCGCCAGGCCGAGCAGGGAGAGGCCGGCGGCGGCGCTCGTTTCGTCGGCGGGTCCTTCCGTGCCGTCGCCGGTCCAGGCGTAGCGGCAGAGCATGAGGACCATGACGGTCAGCGCTCCGTAGCAGAAGCGCATCAGAGCCATGGCGGCGAGCGCACGAGCGGCCGGACGCCGCCGGGACAGATGCGCGAGCCCGTCCAGGAGCCCGCGTGCCGTGCCGGCCACCGCGGCCCCGAACCGGACCCGGACCAGACCGCGGGGGCCCAGTTGATCGCGTCCGAGCCGGAGTGCCGTCAGGGCTGCCCCGAGGTAGACCGCGGCCCCGAGCAGGACGGCTCCCGCGTCGGACTCCCACCCGGTGAGGCGCAGGGCGAAGACCAGCCCGCCGCCGGCCGTGGCGGCGAGGGTGCCGGCCGTTGGGGAGAGGGCGTTGGCGGTCACCAACTGCCGTTCGTCCGCGACGACATGGGGAAGCGCCGCCGAGAGGCAGGCGAGGATGAAGCGGTTCACGGCCGTGACGGACAGCGCCGAGAGGTAGAAGAGCCAGTCGGGCACCTCCGCGACGATCAGCGCGGCGGTGGCGGCGGCCAGTGCCGCCCGCAGCAGATTGCCGTGGAGGAGGACCTGGCGGCGGCGCCAGCGGTCGAGGAGGACGCCGGCGAAGGGGCCGACGAGGGAGTACGGCAGGAGCAGGACCGCCATGGCCGAGGCGATGGCGGCGGCGGACGTCTGCCGCTCGGGGGAGAAGACGACGTACGCCGCGAGCGCGATCTGGTAGACGCCGTCGGCGGACTGGGAGAGCAGCCGGACGGCCAGCAGCCGGCGGAAGCCGCGGAGCCGCAGCAGTGTTCCCGCGTCACGCAGAACAGCCATGCTCCACAGCCTCACACAGTGCGGGGACGCGGACGGACCCCGGGCGCGGTGCCCGGGGTCCGTACGGGGAAGCGGGTAAGCCGTGCGGCAGAGGGCGCGGCTCAGTCACCGGTCAGTGATCGACCTTGCCGGCGATGAACTTCTCGACGTTCTCGCGGGCCTCGTCGTCGTAGTACTGCACCGGCGGGGACTTCATGAAGTACGAGGAGGCGGAGAGGATCGGGCCGCCGATGCCCCGGTCCTTGGCGATCTTCGCGGCCCGGAGCGCGTCGATGATGACACCCGCGGAGTTCGGGGAGTCCCAGACCTCCAGCTTGTACTCCAGGTTCAGCGGGACGTCACCGAACGCGCGGCCCTCCAGCCGCACATAGGCCCACTTGCGGTCGTCGAGCCAGGCGACGTAGTCGGAGGGGCCGATGTGGACGTTGTCCGCGCCCATGTCGCGGTCACGGATCTGCGAGGTGACGGACTGCGTCTTGGAGATCTTCTTCGACTCCAGGCGCTCCCGCTCCAGCATGTTCTTGAAGTCCATGTTGCCGCCGACGTTCAGCTGCATGGTGCGGTCCAGGATCACACCCCGGTCCTCGAACAGCTTGGCCATCACTCGGTGGGTGATCGTCGCGCCGACCTGCGACTTGATGTCGTCACCGACGATCGGGACGCCCGCCTCGGTGAACTTGTCCGCCCACTCCTTGGTGCCGGCGATGAAGACCGGAAGAGCGTTGACGAACGCCACCTTGGCGTCGATCGCGCACTGGGCGTAGAACTTGGCCGCGTCCTCGGACCCGACCGGCAGGTAGCAGACGAGCACGTCGACCTGGCGGTCCTTGAGCACCTGGACCACGTCGACCGGCGACTCGGCGGACTCCTCGATCGTCTCCAGGTAGTACTTGCCGAGACCGTCGAGGGTGTGGCCGCGCTGCACCGTCACACCGGTGGAGGGCACGTCGGTGATCTTGATGGTGTTGTTCTCGCTGGCGCCGATGGCGTCCGCGAGATCAAGACCGACCTTCTTGGCGTCCACGTCGAAGGCGGCGACGAACTCCACGTCACGTACGTGGTAGTCGCCGAACTGCACATGCATGAGACCCGGGACACGGCTGTCCGGGTCGGCGTCCTTGTAGTACTCGACGCCCTGCACCAGCGAGGCGGCGCAGTTGCCCACACCGACGATGGCTACACGAACCGAACCCATTCCGGTTACTCCCCTTGTTCATTCGACGAGGTCCCGCTGTATGCGGGCCTCACTTGGCGGTGTCGTCGGACGGATCCGGCCGGGAACTACCCCGGTTCCGGGGCAGGCCGCCCGTGCTTTCCGATGGTTCCTGAAACGACGCGCGAGACCGCGGAGGCCGGGACCGCTCCGGTGCGCGCTCTGCGGAGTCCGCTCCGGGGTCTGCTCCGAAATCCGGTCCGGGCCCCGCCGGTGAGGCCGGCTCCGGTGCGGTGCCCGGCGCGGATTCCCCCGACGCCGGGCCGGCGGCCGGCGCGGCCCGGTTGCGGTCACGCCCGTACCGCTCGCTCTCGATCAGCTCGTTGAGCCAGCGGACCTCGCGCTCCACGGACTCCATTCCATGCCGCTGGAGCTCCAGGGTGTAGTCGTCCAAACGCTCCCGGGTGCGGGCGAGCGAGGCGCGCATCTTCTCCAGCCGCTCCTCCAGCCTGCTGCGGCGGCCCTCCAGCACCCGCATCCGCACATCCCGCGAGGTCTGTCCGAAGAAGGCGAAACGGACTCCGAAGTGCTCGTCCTCCCAGGCGTCCGGACCGGAGTGGGCGAGGAGTTCCTCGAAGTGCTCCTTCCCCTCGGCCGTCAGCCGGTAGACGATCTTGGCTCGCCGGCCGGCGAGGGTGGCGGCGAGAGCGTCCTCCGGCGCGCTGCCGGACTCCTCGATCAACCAGCCTTGGCGCACCAGCGTCTTGAGGCAGGGATACAGGCTTCCGTAGCTGAAGGCCCGGAACACCCCCAGGGAGGTGTTCAGGCGTTTTCGCAGCTCGTAGCCGTGCATGGGGGACTCGCGGAGCAGTCCGAGAATGGCGAACTCGAGGACGCCGGAGCGTCTGCTCATGCGTCTCCTCCCTCGCCTTCCGCTGCTCCGTGATCCGCGCTGCCGTCCGCGCTGTCTTCTGCTGCGTCTTCTGCTGTGTCTTCTGCTATGTCCAGCCGATGTATCGGATCGATACATCCAGACGATAGAACGGCCTCACCGCCGTCACAAGAGGGGCTGGGGTGAACGGCGTCACATCACTGTTTTGACACAGACAAGTTGCCTGTTTTGTGCGGAAGATGGCCATCCGGAGGGTTTTGGCCCTGCGTAGTCTGTGCGCCATGCAGACCACCGGGAACCGCGGGGCGCGGCGGAGCGTCCTCGTCCTGGGTGCAGTGCGGCCCGGCGCCCCTCCGGGGTGGCCGCCGGTCCGTACGTCGGGGGTACCGGAAGAAAACTGCCGCTTTCAGGCGATAGCGCCTGCCCGAGGAGTATCTGTTCCATGAGCGAGCACCGTCGCAAGCCACCGCAGTCCGCAGGTGGTGGACGCGCCGCGGCCCGGCGCGGGGCGCAGGCCTCAGGCCGCCGTGCCGCGCCGAGGCGTGGAGCCACCGAACCCGAGTCGCCGCCGCCCGGTGAGGGGCGCCCCTACGGAGGGCGCGCCGAGGCCCGGCGGGCGGCGCAGCGCGGAGGCGGCGGTCGACGCCGGGCCGCCGAGGCCGGGGCCACGGCCACCGGTGCGGGTGCCGTGGGGCGGGGCCGCCGCGCGGCCGCGAACGGTCCGCAGAAGAAGCGCCTGATCGACTATCCGCGGTCGGGCCGGACCGGTGCCCGCCGGTGGATCCCGTCCTGGAAGCAGGTCGCGGGCACGGCCGTGGGCTTCATGGGCCTGCTCGTGGGCGGCGCGGGGATAGCGTTCGCCGTGGTCGACATCCCCGAGGTCAAGGACGACTCCCAGGTCGAGAAGAACGTCTACTACTGGGCGGACGGCGAGCAGATGGTCGTGGCCGGGGCCGGTGAGTTCAACCGCCAGATCGTCAAGTACGACAGCATCCCCAAGGAGATGCGCAACGCGGTCATCGCCGCGGAGAACGCCTCCTTCGAGGACGACCCGGGCGTCGACCCGATGGGCATCGCCCGTGCCGTCTTCAACATGGCGAAGGGCGGCACCACCCAGAGTGGTTCCACCATCACCCAGCAGTATGTCAAGAACGCCATGCTGAGCCAGGAGCAGACCATTTCCCGGAAGGTGCGGGAGCTGTTCATCTCCATCAAGGTCGGCGCCGTCAAGGACAAGGAAGAGATCCTCGCCGGCTACCTCAACACGGCGTACTACGGCCGGGGCGCCTACGGCATCCAGGCCGCGTCCCGCGCGTACTACGGCAAGGACTGCGACAAACTGACGGCCAGCGAGAGCGCGTTTCTCTCCGCCACCCTGAACGGTCCCAACCTCTACGACCCGGCCGGTGGCGTGGGCTCGGCGGCGACACCGGAGAAGAACCGGAAGCGCGCGGAGGAGCGCTGGGCCTGGACCCTCAAGCGCGAGGTCGAGACCGGCCGGATGGAGGCCGCCGAGCGCAGCAAGTGGATCGCGGACGGCTTCCCGAAACCGAACGACCCCAAGCCCGCCACGAACAAGGCCGGCCAGATCGGCTACCTCACCACGCTCGCCGACAACTTCATCACCTCCAAGAGCACCATTTCCAAGGCCGAACTGGACCGTGGCGGCTACGAGATCCACACCACCTTCGACAAGAAGAAGATGCAGCAGCTGGAGAAGGCTGTGCAGAAGGTGACGAAGAAGAATCTCAGGCCGAAGGAGCGCGACGAGGACAAGTACGTCCAGTTCGGCGGGGCGTCCATCGACCCCCGGACCGGGGAGATCGTCGCCATCTACGGCGGCAAGGACGCCACCGAGCACTTCACCAACAACTCCGACTACACCGGTGTCCCCGTCGGGTCGACGTTCAAGCCGTTCGTCCTGGCCGCCGCGATGAGCGACGGTGTGCGCGACCCCGAAGGAGATCCCGACCAGGGGCCTGACCAGCGCACCCCGGTCTCACCCCTGAGCGTCTACAACGGCGACAACAAGGTGAAGCTGCTCAACTACGACGGCTCCACCTGGCTGGACAAGGACAACAAGGAGTGGCACCAGACCAACGACGGTGACAAGAGCTACGGCGAGGTCACCCTCCGGAAGGCGATGCAGGAGTCCATCAACACCCCCTTCATCCAGCTCGGCGTGGACGTCGGCACCGACAAGGTGAAGGAGACGGCGCTGGAGGCCGGTCTGGTCGAGGACCAGCTCGCCCAGACCGTGCCCTCCTTCTCCCTCGGTACCTCCTCCCCCAGCGCCATTCGGCTCGCGGGTTCGTACGCCACCTTCGCCGCCGAGGGCGAGCAGATCACCCCGTGGTCGGTGAAGACGGTGGAGAAGAACGGCCAGCCCGTCTACGAGCACAAGGCCAAGAAGACCCAGGGCCTCGACACCAAGGTCGCCAACAACGTCACCGACGTGCTGAAGAACGTGGTCGAGAACGGCACCGGCACCACGGCGCAGCTGCCCGACGGCCGGCCGGCGGCGGGCAAGACCGGTACCACCGACGGCAACAAGTCCGCCTGGTTCGCCGGCTACACCCCCCAGCTCTCCACCGCGATCGGCATGTTCCGGGTGAACGACCGGGCGGAGAAGCAGAAGTTCCTGGAGATGTACGGCACGGGTGACCAGCAGAGCATCCACGGCTCGTCGTTCCCCGCCCAGATCTGGGCCGACTACATGGGCCGGGCGCTCAAGGGCGAGAAGATCGAGCAGTTCCCGAAGCCCGAGCCGATCGGCAAGAAGATCTACGGCGACGGCGCCAGCCCGACCCCGACGCCGACCCCCACCCCCACCCCGTCGGAGAGCGAGCCCACCGAGCCCTCGCCCAGCGAGACGCCCAGCGAGACGCCGTCCTCGTCGCCGAGCAAGACCTGTGGCTTCTTCGACCCGAAGTGCAAGAACGAGGACGAGCCCACGGGCGGTGCCGACGGAGGCACCGATGGGGGCGTCGACGGGGGCGTCGACGGGGGAGCCGACGGCGGGATCAGCAGTTCGCCGACGACCTCGCCGCCGGGCGGTGGCAACGGCAACAACGGTGGCGGCGGCTGGCTCGGCGGCCCCGACGGAGACACCGGATAGGAACGGAGGGGCGGGGCGCGCCGGCCGCGGGCCAACGCCGCCCCGCTCCTCCCGCCCCGTCAGCGGTGCCCCCGCCCCCATGGACCGTCATGGGCGGGGGCACCGCCGCGTCCCGGCCCGTACGGCAGGATGGCCCCATGACGAGCGTGCGTGACGAGCAACCCGTACGGCCCACCCTGCAGGACGACGTGGCCGCCGCCGCCGGCGAGGTGATCGGGGGCCCGGCCGGGCGCCGGGCGCGGTACGGCACCGGCTGGTGGACTCCCGTACGGATCATCGCCCTGCTCGCCATCGGGATGTTCGCGCTCGGCATGGTCCAGAAGCTGCCGTGCTACGACGGCGGCTGGTTCCACGGCGCCGGCACCCAGTACACCCACGCCTGCTACTCCGACATCCCGCACCTGTACAACGCCCGCGGCTTCGCGGCCGACCTCATCCCGTACTTCGACCGGCTGCCCGGTGACATGGAGTACCTCGAATACCCCGTGCTGACCGGGGTGTTCATGGAGGTCGCCTCCTGGCTCACCCCGCACGACGGCACGATCCAGCACCGCGAGCAGGTCTACTGGCTCGTCAACGCCGGGATGCTGATGATCTGCGCGGCCGTCATCGCCGTCAGCGTGGCCCGTACGCACCGCCGCCGCCCCTGGGACGCCCTGCTGGTCGCCCTCGCGCCGGCCTTCGCCCTCACCGCGACCATCAACTGGGATCTGCTGGCCGTCGCCCTGACCGCCACCGCGATGCTCCTGTGGTCCCGCGGCCGCCCGCTCCCCGCCGGTGTCCTGATCGGTCTGGCCACCGCCGCCAAGCTCTACCCCGTGCTGCTTCTCGGGCCGCTGTTCCTGCTCTGCCTGCGCGCGGGGCGGATGCGGGCGTACGGCAGCGTGCTGGGCGGAGCGGTCGTGGCCTGGCTCGTGGTGAACGCGCCGGTGATGGCGCTGGCGCCGGAGGGCTGGAAGAAGTTCTACACGTTCAGCCAGGAACGGCCCGTCGACTTCGGCTCGTTCTGGCTGATCATCTCCCAGCGCACGGGCGACCCCCTGGAAGGGGCCAATACCTGGGCCACGGCCCTGACCCTGCTGTCCTTCGCCGGCATCGCCGTACTGACGCTCCGCGCGCCCCGCCGCCCGCGCTTCGCGCAGCTGGCGTTCCTGGTCGTGGCCGTCTTCATCCTGTTCAACAAGGTCTACTCCCCGCAGTACGTGCTGTGGCTCGTACCGCTCGCCGCGCTGGCCCGGCCGCGCTGGCGGGACTTCCTGATCTGGCAGGCCTGCGAGGCCGTCTACTTCCTCGGCATCTGGATGTACCTGGCCTACACCTCCAGCGGTGACGCGCACCGGGGGCTCCCGGCCGAGGGCTACCAGCTGATCATCCTGGTGCATCTGCTGGGCACCCTCTACCTCTGCGCGGTCGTCGTCCGCGACATCCTCTTCCCCGAGCGCGACCCGGTACGGCGGGACGGCTCCGACGACCCCTCCGGGGGCCTCCTCGACGGCGCCCCGGACGCCTTCGTCCTGCGGCGCCCCGCGCCGCACGCGGAGCAGCCGCCGTCCTTCGGCGGACAGCGGCTGCAGTGGGGCGTACAGGCCGGCGGGACGGCGCAGCGGGGATGAACCCCGGTCTCCGGCCGGGGACGGCCGGAGCGGGCGGGAAACGGCCTCAGCGGTCGACCATCCGGTCGAACTGGGTGGTGGTGTGGCGCAGATGGGCCACCAGTTCGTCGCCCACCTGCGGCGGTGCCACCTCGGCGGGGATGAAGAGGATCGACACCTGCATGTGCGGCGGCTCCGCGAACCAGCGCTGCTTCCCGGCCCACACGAACGGCGACAGATTGCGGTTGACGGTGGCGAGCCCGGCCCGGGCGACGCCCTTCGCCCGCGGCATGACGCCGTGCAAGGCCTTCGGGGCCTCCAGGCCCACGCCGTGCGAGGTGCCGCCCGCGACGACCACCAGATGGCCGTCGGAGGTGGCCTTCTGCTGGCGGTAGCCGAAGCGGTCGCCCTTGGCGACACGGGTGACGTCCAGGACCGCGCCGCGGTACTCGGTCGCGTCGTGGTCGCCCAGCCACAGCCGGGTGCCGATCCGGGCGCGGAAGCGGGTCTGCGGGAACTGCTGCTGGAGCTGGGCCAGTTCACCGGCCGCGAGATGGCTGACGAACATGGTGTGCAGCGGCAGCCGCGCGCTGCGCAGCCGGTCCATCCACCCGAGGACCTCCTCCACCGCGTCGGAGCCGTCCGTGCGGTCGAGCGGCAGATGCAGCGCGAAGCCCTCCAGGCGGACGTCCTCGATGGCCGCGTGCAGCTTGGGCAGGTCGTCCTCCACCACGCCGTGCCGCCTCATGCTGCTCATCAGCTCGATGACGACCCGTGCGCCGACCAGCCCGCGCACGCCCTCCACGGAGGACACGGACCGCACCGCGCGGTCCGGCAGCGGCACCGGCTCCTCGCCCAGCCGGAAGGGGGTGAGAACCAGCAGATCGCCGCTGAAGTAGTCCTTGATCCGGGCGGCCTCGTAGGTGGTGCCCACGGCCAGCATGTCGGAGCGGAAGCGGGTGACCTCCTCCGCGAGCCGCTCGTGGCCGAAGCCGTAGCCGTTGCCCTTGCAGACCGGGACCATGCCCGGGAACTGCTGGAGAACGGACTGCTGATGCGCCCGCCAGCGAGCGGTGTCGACATAGAGGGTGAGCGCCATGGCCGGTCCGGTACCTCTCTCGTGTTTTCGGTGGATGAGCTGTGAACGGCGGTCAGCGGCTGAAGCGGCGGCGCCTGCGGCTGCGGCGGCCCGGCGGCCCGGCGGGGTCAGCGCCGCGACATGTAGATGTCGAGTGCCTTGTGCAGCAGCTTGTTGAGCGGGAAGTCCCACTCGCCCAGGTACTCGGCCGCCTGGCCGCCGGTGCCGACCTTGAACTGGATGAGCCCGAACAGATGGTCGTTCTCGTCGAGGGAGTCGCTGATGCCGCGCAGGTCGTAGACGCTCGCCCCGAGCGCGTAGGCGTCGCACAGCATCCGCCACTGCATGGCGTTGGAGGGCCGCACCTCGCGCTTGTGGTTGGCGGAGGCGCCGTAGGAGTACCAGACGTGGCCGCCGACGATGAGCATCGTGGCGGCGGCGACGTTCTCGCCCTCGTGCCGGGCGAAGTACAGGCGCATGCGGTTGGGGTCCTCGGCGTTGAGCGCCGTCCACATGCGCTGGAAGTAGCTCAGCGGCCGCGGCCGGAAGCGGTCGCGCTCGGCGGTGGTCTCGTACAGCCGCTGCCACTCGGCGAGGTCGTCGTAACCGCCCTGGACGACCTCCACGCCGGCCTTCTCGGCCTTCTTGATGTTGCGCCGCCAGAGCTGGTTGAAGGACTTGTGGACGTCCTCCAGGGAGCGGTTCTCCAGCGGCACCTGGAAGACGTAGCGCGGCTGGACGTCACCGAAGCCCGCGCCGCCGTCCTCCCCCTGCTGCCAGCCCATCCGGCGCAGCCGGTCGGCCACCTCGAAGGCGCGCGGTTCGATGAACGTGGCCTCGACGTCCCGGAGCCGCTTGACGTCCGGGTTCTGGATACCGGCCTTGATCGCCGGGGCGTCCCAGCGGCGGATGACGACGGGCGGGCCCATCTTGACGGAGAAGGCGCCGGCCTGCTTGAGGTGGGCCAGCATCGGCTGCAGCCAGTCCTCGAGGTTGGGCGTGAACCAGTTGATGACCGGGCCCTCGGGGAGATACGCCAGATACCGCTTGACCTTGGGAAGCTGCCGGTAGAGGACCAGCCCGGCGCCGACGAGGCGGCCGGATCCGTCGAACCAGCCCAGATTCTCCGAGCGCCACTCCGTCTTCACGTCCGCCCACGCCGGAACCTGGCAGTGGCTGGCCGAGGGCAGGCTCTGGATGTACGCCAGATGCTGCTCACGGCTGATGGTCCTCAGGGTCAGGCTCATGCGGGGTGCTCCTCGGCAGGTTCGTCCCCAGGGGGTTGGGGCTCCGGCTCTCGCCGCGAAGCCTACTGCGCCGGGGCGGGCCCCGTTCGGGCGTACGGCCCCGGGGGCCGCGCCGGGAGCGGCCCCGGCCCGGCCCGCACCTTCCGGGGAGCGCGGGCTAACCGATCAGGCCGCCGAAGAGACCGCCGTTCGCCATGCCGAGGAAGAAGCCGAACCCCGCCGCCCCCAGACCGATGATCAGCGCAAAGCGCTCGGCGGTCGTCGCGGAGATCATCTGGCCCCAGGCCCCGCTGAGGATGCCGAGCAGGCCGGTCCAGGAGCTGACCAGGTGCAGGTCGTCGAATTGCGCGGTGATGAAGGCCACCACACCGAGGACCACGGTGGCGGCGACGAAGCTGTTCTCGACGGGGTGGGCCCTGCCGTCGCTGTTGAAGACGGAACTGACGGCGGAGAGGGGATTGCGGTGATGACGTACTGGCTGCGCCATGAGACACCTCCTGGCGGAAAGCGGCGAACTGTAGCGCCGGTCACACCCGATGTACCCAGATTGCGGGGCCCTGCCACGGGATTTCAACCGGAAGCGGACTTGCGGGTAGGCTGAACGGTCTGCACCGGTGTCCACATGCCCGGCCCTCATCCCCGGCTCCTCCCGGATTCCCGCGGTTGTCAGTGCCGGCCGGTACCGTTGCGCACGCATCACGACCCTCCTGCCACGGAAAGACCGTGGCCGCTGAGTCCAGAGGAGGTGGGTTCCACATGCGTCACTACGAGGTGATGGTCATCCTCGACCCCGATCTCGAGGAGCGCGCAGTCGCGCCGCTGATCGAGAACTTCCTTTCCGTCGTCCGTGAGGGCAACGGAAAGGTCGAGAAGGTCGACACCTGGGGCCGTCGTCGTCTCTCGTACGAGATCAACAAGAAGCCCGAGGGCATCTACTCGGTCATCGACCTCCGGGCCGAGCCCGCGGTCGTCAAGGAGCTCGACCGTCAGATGAACCTGAACGAGTCGGTCCTCCGGACCAAGGTCCTCCGTCCCGAGACCCACTGAGCGCCCGCGCTCCGGCGCACGTTCAGCGGTGATGCCCGGGGCTGAACCGGGCAGCGCCGAGCAGTCCGGTCCACCAGCAATCCGCAGCCAGCAGAACCGCCGAGAGGTACCCCTATGGCAGGCGAGACCGTCATCACGGTCGTCGGCAATCTCGTCGACGACCCCGAGCTGCGCTTCACCCCGTCCGGTGCGGCGGTCGCGAAGTTCCGTGTCGCGTCCACCCCCCGCACCTTCGACCGCCAGACGAACGAGTGGAAGGACGGCGAGAGCCTCTTCCTCACCTGCTCGGTCTGGCGGCAGGCGGCGGAGAACGTCGCCGAGTCGCTCCAGCGCGGCACGCGCGTCATCGTGCAGGGCCGTCTGAAGCAGCGGTCCTACGAGGACCGCGAGGGCGTCAAGCGCACGGTCTACGAGCTGGACGTCGACGAGGTCGGCGCCAGCCTGCGCAATGCCACGGCCAAGGTCACCAAGACCACCGGCCGCGGCGGACAGGGCGGCTACGGCGGTGGCCAGGGCGGTGGCGGCCAGGGTGGCGGCGGCTGGGGCGGCGGCCCCGGCGGCGGCCAGCAGGGCGGCGGCGGTGCTCCCGCCGACGACCCCTGGGCAACCGGCGCACCGGCCGGCGGCGGACAGCAGGCCGGCGGCGGCGGTGGCTGGGGCGGTGGCTCCGGCTCCGGTTCCGGCGGCGGCTACTCGGACGAGCCGCCCTTCTAGGCCGCGAGGCCCCGACCGGGCGGTCAGCGAAACTTTTTGATCACACTGGAGAGAGACAATGGCGAAGCCGCCTCCGCGCAAGCCGAAGAAGAAGGTCTGCGCGTTCTGCAAGGACAAGACCGCGTACGTGGACTACAAGGACACGAACATGCTGCGGAAGTTCATTTCCGACCGCGGCAAGATCCGTGCCCGCCGCGTCACCGGCAACTGCACCCAGCACCAGCGCGACGTCGCCACGGCTGTGAAGAACAGCCGTGAGATGGCGCTGCTGCCCTACACCTCGTCCGCGCGATAAGGGAAGGGTGACCGGAAAATGAAGATCATCCTCACCCACGAGGTCTCCGGCCTCGGTGCCGCGGGCGACGTCGTGGACGTCAAGGACGGCTACGCTCGCAACTACCTGATCCCGCGCGGTTTCGCGATGCGCTGGACCAAGGGCGGCGAGAAGGACGTCGAGCAGATCCGCCGCGGCCGCAAGATCCGCGAGATCGCCACGATCGAGCAGGCGAACTCCGTCAAGGCCCAGCTGGAGTCCGTGAAGGTCCGCCTGGCCACCCGCTCGGGTGACTCCGGCCGCCTCTTCGGCTCCGTCACCCCGGCCGACATCGCCTCGGCGATCAAGCAGGCCGGCGGTCCGGACGTGGACAAGCGCCGCATCGAGCTCGGTTCGCCGATCAAGACCCTGGGCGCGCACCAGGTGTCCGTGCGTCTGCACGCCGAGGTCGCCGCCAAGGTGGGCGTCGAGGTCGTCGCCGCCTGATCGCGGCGCTCGGCAGAGCGTGTACGGGGCCGTATCCCCTCCGCGAGGGGGTACGGCCCCGTGGCATGTCCGGTGGCGGTGGCTTCCGAAGGCTTCCGGTGGCTTCCCTGATGCCCGGGCGGGCGCGGTGTGCCACGCGGCGCCCGCAGGGACGGCCGTCCCGTGCCCCGGGCCGCGGTCTCCGTACCGCCCAGCCCTCCCGGGCGTGGCGCCCGGGCCTCCGGGGCGGCTCCGGGCCCCCGCGGGGCTCTCAGCCCCGTACGGCGCCGGTGACCAGCCAGCGGCCGGAGGCGGCGCGCAGGCCCAGGGTGACCAGCCGCACGGCCATCATCACCCCCATCACCCACCACAGCGCGGTCAGGCCGCCGCCCAGCGCCGGCACGGCGAGGGCGAGCGGGGCGAAGACGGCGAGGGTCGCGAGCATCGCCCAGGCCAGATACGGTCCGTCGCCGGCGCCCATCAGCACCCCGTCCAGTACGAAGACGACCCCGGACACCGGCTGGACGAGTGCCACCACCAGCAGCGCGGGCAGCAGCAGGCCGTGGACGGCCTCGTCCGCGGTGAAGAGGGGCAGCAGCAGGGGCCGGGCCAGGACGAGGAGCAGGCCCAGGACGACCCCGGAGGCGACGCCCCACTGCACCATGCGACGGCACGCGGCCCGGGCGCCCGCGGTGTCCCCCGCGCCCAGATAGCGCCCGGTGATGGCCTGCCCGGCGATGGCGATCGCGTCCAGCGCGAAGGCCAGCAGCGACCAGAGGGTCAGCACGATCTGGTGGGCGGCCACCTCCGCGTCCCCGAGGCGGGCCGCCACCGCGGTGGCGATCACGAGGATGGCGCGCAGCGAGAGGGTGCGGACCAGCAGCGGGGCGCCCGCCCGCGCGCAGGCGCGGATCCCCGCCGCGTCCGGCTGCAGCGAGGCGCCGTGCCGCCGGGCGCCCCGGACGACCACGGTGAGATAGGCGGCGGCCATGCCGCACTGGGCGATGACCGTGCCCCAGGCGGAGCCGGCGATGCCGAGCCCGGCGCCGTACACCAGCAGGGCGTTGAGGGCGGCGTTCGCGGTGAATCCGCCGACGGCGATGTGGAGCGGGGTGCGGGTGTTCTGCAGCCCGCGCAGTACGCCCGTGGCGGCCAGGACCACCAGCATCGCCGGGATGCCGAGCGCGCTGATGCGGAGATAGGTGACCGCGTACGGGGCCGAGGTGCCGGAGGCGCCGAGGAGGCCGATGAGCCAGGGGGCGGCGGGAAGCGCGACGGCGACGGCGGCGGCGCCGAGGAGCAGGGCGAGCCAGATGCCGTCCATGCCCTGCCGGATCGCGGCGGGGAGGTCGCCGGCCCCGACGCGTCGGGCCACGGCGGCGGTGGTGGCGTAGGCGAGGAAGACGAAGACGTTGACGGCGGTCATGAGGAGCGCGGCGGCGACGCCGAGACCGGCCAGTTGCGGAGTGCCGAGGTGACCGATGATGGCGCTGTCGGCCATGACGAAGAGGGGTTCCGCGACCAGGGCGCCGAAGGCGGGGACGGCGAGTGACACGATCTCGCGGTCGTGGCGGCGGCCGGGCCGGGGCGGCGCGGGGGCCTGGGACATGGCCGGCGGCTCCAATCTTCCACAGGTAAGGGACGGAGTTTACCCACAGCCCTTACCGGCCCGGTATCCCGGCGGTCCGCCGGGACCTCTTTCCCGTGATCTCGGCCGGGTTGCGGATTTTTTTCTTCTGCACAGCCGGTGGATGACGAAACAGCAGGTCAGGGCGGTCTCAATGGTGTGATTGGCGTACTGTCCACAGGGCTGTCCCCCGGCTCGTGCACAGGTTGGGGCGAGTTCTCCACAGGATGGGATCCGTCGTCCACACACCCTGTGGATAACTTTCTTGGTCCTCCGCTCCCCCGGCCCTACGGTGGTCCGGCCACCGCACTGAACTCGACGCGCCGCCACGGCAGTCGGGCATCCCATTTGTCAGAGCCGTGCCGTAAGAAAGAGTCGCACGGCGAGGGGGTCTGCCGGGCGGTGAACAGTCCGCGCCGCGGACGGGAGGAGGTGCCGGAATGACCCAGCCGGACATGGAAGACACCTGGGCACCGGACGTCCGCCCGGGCGAGCGGCTGCCCGCGTCGCGCCCCGCCCACCGGGGCGAGCGCGCCCGCACCGACCAGCACGACCGCGGCCGGGACGACCCGTGGGCCGGCCCGGGCGGAGGGTCCGGCTTCGAGCGGGTACCGCCCCAGGACCTGGACGCCGAGCAGTCCGTCCTCGGCGGCATGATGCTCTCGAAGGACGCCATCGCCGATGTGGTGGAGGTCCTCAAGGGCAGCGACTTCTACCGCCCTGCGCACGAGACGGTCTACCAGGCCGTTCTCGACCTCTACGCCAAGGGCGAGCCGGCCGACCCGATCACCGTCGCCGCCGAGCTGACCCGGCGCGGTGAGATCACCCGCGTCGGCGGCGCCTCGTACCTCCACACCCTCGTCCAGTCGGTCCCCACGGCCGCCAACGCCGAGTACTACGCCGAGATCGTCCACGAGCGCGCGGTGCTCCGCCGGCTCGTCGAGGCGGGCACCCGCATCACGCAGATGGGATACGCCGCCGACGGCGACGTCGACGAGATCGTCAACAGCGCCCAGGCGGAGATCTACGCCGTCACCGAGCAGCGCACCAGCGAGGACTACCTCCCCCTCGGCGACATCATGGAGGGCGCGCTCGACGAGATCGAGGCGATCGGCTCCCGCAGCGGCCAGATGTCCGGGGTGCCGACCGGCTTCACCGATCTCGACTCGCTCACCAACGGGCTCCACCCGGGCCAGATGATCGTCATCGCCGCCCGGCCCGCGATGGGCAAGTCCACCCTCGCCCTGGACTTCGCCCGGGCCTGCTCGATCAAGAACAACATGCCGAGCGTCATCTTCTCCCTGGAGATGGGCCGGAACGAGATCGCGATGCGCCTGCTGTCCGCGGAGGCCCGGGTGGCCCTGCACCACATGCGCTCGGGCAGCATGACGGACGAGGACTGGACCCGGCTCGCCCGCCGGATGCCGGACGTCTCCCAGGCCCCCCTCTACATCGACGACTCCCCGAATCTCTCGATGATGGAGATCCGGGCCAAGTGCCGCCGGCTGAAGCAGCGGAACGATCTCCAGCTCGTCGTGATCGACTATCTCCAGCTGATGCAGTCCGGCGGATCCCGGCGGCCGGAGAGCCGCCAGCAGGAGGTCTCGGACATGTCCCGGAACCTGAAGCTGCTCGCCAAGGAGCTGGAGGTCCCGGTCATCGCGCTGTCGCAGCTGAACCGGGGACCCGAGCAGCGGACCGACAAGAAGCCGATGGTCTCCGACCTCCGCGAGTCCGGCTCCATCGAGCAGGACGCCGACATGGTGATCCTGCTCCACCGCGAGGACGCCTACGAGAAGGAGTCCCCCCGGGCCGGCGAGGCGGACCTGATCGTGGCCAAGCATCGCAACGGCCCGACGGCCACCATCACCGTCGCCTTCCAGGGCCACTACTCCCGCTTCGTCGACATGGCACAGACCTGATCCGGCCTGCTTGAGTTGGCCCATGACTGCCTCCTTCGAAGATCTTCTGCCCGAGACGGTCCGTGCGCTGTACCACCGGATTGCCGTGGCCCAGACCGAGGGCCGGACGCCGTCCCTGGTGGCGGCCGTGGTGCGCGGCGGCCGGACCGTCTGGAGCGCGGGGCGCGGTACGGCCGCGGACGGGACACCGGGGGACGGGACGCAGTACCGCGTCGGGTCGATCACCAAGGTCTTCACCGCGGTGCTGGTGCTCCGGCTGCGGGAGGAGGGCCTCATCGGGCTCGACGACCCGCTGGAGAGGCATCTGCCGGACACCGGCGTGGGGGAGGTGACCATCGCCCAACTGCTCTCCCATGGCGCGGGTCTGGCCGCCGAGGCGCCCGGGCCGTGGTGGGAGCGGAGCCCGGGGGAGCTGCGGCCCGGTCTCGCGGACGTGCTGGGGGACCGGCCGGTGCTGCATCCGGCGGGCCGGGTGCACCACTACTCGAACCCCGGGTACACCCTGCTCGGCGCCCTCGTGGAGAAGCTGCGCGGGGAGCCGTGGGAGGAGACGCTCCTCCGGGAAGTGCTGGAACCACTGGAGATGACGCGCACCGGCGTGCGGCCCCGCGCTCCCTACGCCAAGGGCTGGGCGGTGCATCCGTGGGCGGACGTCATGCTGCCCGAGCCGGCCGAGGACCTCGGGATCATGGCCCCCGCCGGGCAGCTGTGGTCCACCACCGCGGACCTGGGCCGCTTCGCCGCCTTTTTGATGCGCGGCGACGAACGGGTGCTCGGCCCGGAGACGGTGGCCGAGATGCGCCGTCCCGCCGCCGTGCCGGCACCCGGCGGCTGGGACGCCGGATACGGACTCGGCCTGCAGCTGTTCCGCAGGAACGGGCGGGCGTTCTCCGGACACACGGGGTCGCTGCCGGGCTATCTGGCGACCCTGTGGATCAGCGCCGAGGAGGATGTCGCCGGACTGGTGATGGCCAACGCCACCTCCGGCCCCGCGGTCGGTCAGGTCTCGGCGGATCTGGTGGAGATCGTGGCGGAGCGCGAGCCGCGGATCCCGGAGCCCTGGCGGCCGCTTCCCGAGGCCGATCCGGGGCTGCTGGAGCTGACCGGCCCCTGGTACTGGGGTCCGACGCCCTTCGCGCTGCGGCTGCTCCCCGGCAGCGGGCTGGAGCTCGCCGCACTCGCCGGCGCGGGCCGCACCTCTCGCTTCCGTGCCGCCCAGGACGGTACCTGGACCGGACTGGACGGCTACTACCTCGGTGAAACGCTCCGGGCCGTCCGCCGCCCGGACGGCTCTCTCAGCCACCTGGATCTGGGCAGTTTCGTCTTCACACGGGAGCCGTACGACCCTTCGGCGCCGGTGCCGGGCGGAGTGGACGGGGAGGGCTGGCGGCCGGCCGACGCCCACCCGCCGCGGTGATGCCCGGGCGTGCGGTGCGGACGCGCCGGAGACGGGTCAGAGCCCGAGCTTGAAGCCGATGTGCGAGCCGGTGAAGCCCAGCCGCTCGTAGAAGCGGTGGGCGTCGGTACGCGTGGCGTCCGAGGTGAGCTGTACCAGCCCGCATCCCCGGCGCCGGGATTCGTCGACGGCCCACCCGATGAGCCGGGTGCCGAGCCCGCTCCCGCGCTCGTCGGCATGGATGCGGACGGCCTCGATCACCGAGCGGGTGGTGCCCCGGCGGGACAGTCCAGGGATCACCGTGAGGTGCAGGGTTCCGACTGGTCGGCCGTCCCGTACGGCCACCATGAGGTACTGGTTGGGGTCCACGGTGAGCTGGTCGAGGGCGGCGCGGTACGGGGCCAGGTCGTCGGGGGATTCCCGTTGGGCGCCGAGAGGGTCGTCGGCCAGCATGGCCACGATGGGGCCCAAGTCGTCCGGGGTGGCGGGACGGATCGCGAGGGTGCTCATGGTCAGGAGTCTAGAAGCGGGGATCATCCGGATCCGTTTCACGTGAAACTGCCTGTTTCACGTGAAACGGATCGGGCCGGGGATGGGGAGGGTTAGCCCAGATCCGGCGCGTGGAGAGCCCGTACGCCCTCGATGTTGCCGTCCAGATAGTGCCGCAGCGACAGCGGTACGACCTCTACGGACGCCAGCCCGACGCGGGTGAAGGGAATCCGCACGATCTCGTACTCCCCGCTCGGCTCCTCGACCTCGGGGCCATGCCGCCGGGACGGGTCCATCGACTCCAGCCGGCAGAGGAAGAAGTGCTGCACCTTCACCCCGGCCGCCCCGTCCTCCGTGGCGTGCTCCACGGTGTCGACAAAGGCCGGGACCACATCCGTGACCTTCGCCCCCAGCTCCTCGTCCACCTCCCGGTGCAGAGCGTCGACGACGGTGGCGTCCTCCTGCTCCACCCCGCCGCCGGGCGTGATCCAGTACGGGGGACGGCCCGGTTTCGTCCGCTTGATCAGAATCATGTGGTCGCCGTCGAGCAGAATGGCGCGGGCGGTGCGCTTGACCACCAACCGTTCGGTCATGGGGTTGATGTGGCCCAGGGCGGCCCGATCGAAACACCGGCGCCCGAGATGCGCTGTCGGCGCGCACCGCGAAGAGACGGGCGCCCGGCGGGCACAGGCGTCGTCCAGGTTTGTACTGTCAGGGTGATTGGACAATGACTGACCGTCAACTAGCCTTGTGGAAGCGGTTTCTCGCGCGCGGAACCGAGGACGGCTCGAACCATGAGGGGGGAGGTTCGAGCCGTCCGGCCGTCGCGGTCCGTCAGCCCTGCGCCGCCGGGCCGGCCGCCTCGTCCAGGGCCCGCAGCACGTCGGTGAGCAGATCGTCCGCGTCCTCGACACCCACCGAGAAGCGGATGAAGCCCTCCGGCACGGCGTCCCCGCCCCACCTTCCGCGCCGCTCGGCCGTGGACCGTACGCCGCCAAAGCTCGTGGCCTCGTCGACCAGCCGCAGGGCGGCCAGAAAGCGTTCCGCGTGCGCCCTGTCGGGCAGGGTGAAGGAGACGACGCAGCCGAAGCGCCCCGCGCGCATCTGCGCCGCGGCGACCGGGTGCGCGGGATCGTCCGGCAGCCCGGGGTGGCGCAGTCCGGTCACCTCGGGACGTTCGCGCAGCGCCTCGGCCAGCGCCAGGGCGGTCACCGCCTGCCGGTCGACCCGCAGCTGGAGCGTGGCCAGCGAGCGGTGCGCGAGCCAGGCCTCCATGGGGCCGGTCACGGCGCCCGCGGTCTTGCGCCACTTCCGCACCGTCGCGGCCCGCTCCGGATCACGGCAGCAGACATAGCCCAGCAGCACATCGCCGTGCCCGGTGAGCGCCTTGGTGCCGCTGGCCACCGAGAAGTCGGCACCCAGGTCGAGCGGGCGCTGGCCGAGCGGTGTGGCCAGGGTGTTGTCGACGGCGACGAGCGCGCCCGCCGCATGAGCCGCCCCCGCCAGCCGGCGGATGTCGCAGACGTCCAGGCCGGGATTGGACGGAGTCTCGATCCACAGCAGCTTCGCGCCGTCGAGCACCCCGAGCTGTGCGTCCCCCGCCGTCGGCGCGGTGCGCACCTCGACGCCGTAGGCCTCCAGCCTCTCCCGCACCAGCGGCAGTGCCTGGTAGCCGTCGCTGGGCAGCACCACGGCGTCCCCGGAGCGCACCTGGGAGAGCAGCACGGCCGAGACGGCGCCCATCCCGGACGGGAAGACGACGGTCTCGGCCGCGGTGCCCGGGGATTCCAGCTCCCCGATGGCCTCCTCGAGCCGGGTCCAGGTCGGGTTCTCGTCGCGGCCGTAGGTATAGGGACCGACCGGTTCGCCCGGCAGGTGGTAGTGGGCGGCGAACACCGGCCCGGGCAGCGAAGGTTCGTACGCCACCGGCTCGGGCAGCCCGGCCCGGACGGCACGTGTTCCGTCTCCGGTCATCTCGCTCATCCGTCCATCATCGGTCAGTCCCGTCCGGTCCCGGTCAGCGGCCGTCGGGCAGCATCATGTTCACCGCCCAGGAGACGACGGAGATGATCAGGCCGCCGAGCACAGCGGTCCAGAAGCCCTCGACGTGGAAGGGGAGATCGACCAGATCCGCGAGCCAGGAGGTCAGCATCAGCATCAGCGCGTTCACGACCAGCGTGAACAGCCCGAGGGTGAGGACGAAGAGGGGCAGTGACAGCAACTGCACCACCGGCTTCACCACGATGTTGACCACGCCGAAGATCAGCGCGACCAGGAACAGCGCCAGCGTCTTGCCGCCTGTGCTGTCCCCGGTGAGCGTGATGTCCTTGAGCAGCCAGATGGCCACGGCCAGAGCGGCCGCGTTGGCGAGTGTCTTGACTACGAAGTTCGTCATGGTGTGATCGTCCCAGACGGAACGGGCTGAGCCGAGGGGCGGAGCGAGGGGTGGGCATGAAGGTCTTCCGGCTGGACGAACTGGACGCGGAACGCGCCGCGAACGAGGGCGCGTATCTGCAGTTCCTGCGCGAGCGGAACATGTCGGCGGGGCTGTACGCGCTCGACGCGGGGTCGATCGACCCGCAGCAGCCGCACCGGCAGGACGAGATCTACGTCGTCATCACCGGCCGGGCCTCGATCACGGTCGGCACCGAGACCACCACGGTGGCCCGCGGCAGTGTCGTGTACGTACCGGCCGGGGTGCCGCACAAGTTCCACCACATCAGCGAGGACCTCCGGGTCATGGTGGTCTTCTCTCCCCCGGAGAGCTGACCCACCGCCTCCGGGCCCCGTAGGGGACGGGTCAGGGAAGGACGGGGGCAGCGGCCCCTCCGCCGCGCCCCCGGCGCGTCTAGCATCGGAAGCAGCCGGAGATCCCGGCTCGGCAATCGGGAAGCAGGGGAACGACAGTGGCGGTCAAGGAGATCTTCGAAGGTCTGCCGTGGTGGGTGAAGTGGGTCGCCATTCCGGTCCTGGCGCTCATCGTGTTCGGCGGCCTGCTCATGAACGTGGTCGGCTTCATCATCGGACTGCTGTTCAAGGTTCTGGTGTTCGTCGCCCTGGTGGCCGGTCTGGTCTACGTCGTCCGGAAGTTCGGCACGGCCTCACGGGACGGGTCCTCGCGCGGCGACTGGTGAAGCGCGTCGCCGGTGCCGGCCGGGTGCCCTGTCCACCGGCCGGCCGGATGCCCGTGTCCGGTCCGCGTCCGAGCCCCGGCCCGCCGGCCGGGGCTCGGCGCCGTCGCGTTCATCCCGTCGTCTTTCTCCGCCCCGACCCCATGGCGGTCAGCAACTCCTTGCGCCGAAACGGCTACGCTGCGCACTGGGCGGACTTCCCTGTGGCCCCGCCCGCACCTGAAACACCTGCACCACCACTCCTAGCGGTCCCGCCGGAGCGTTGAGCACCACGGCGCCGGGAGGACCGAGGAGGCTCCAGGACAGGCCACCCGAGCGACACGGGGCAGTGGACCATGCGCGACACGATTCAGGCAGAGCTGATGATGAGCTTCCTCGTCTCCGAGGAGCTCTCCTTCCGCATTCCGGTGGAGCTGGAGTACGAACCGGCCGACCCCTTCGCGGTCCGCTTCACCTTCCATCTGCCGGGCGACGCACCGGTGACCTGGGCATTCGCCCGCGATCTGCTGCTGGACGGGCTGAGCGCGCCCACCGGTGACGGTGACGTACACATCGCTCCCGTCACCCCCGGCGTGCTCTCCGACGTCTTCATCCGGCTCCAGGTCGGCGAGGACCGCGCCACCTTCCGGGCGGGCGCGGCCCCGCTGGTGGCCTTCCTCGACCGGACCGACCGCATCGTCCCCATGGGACAGGAGCAGTCCGCCGGGGACTTCGACGACCGTCTGGCGGAGACACTCGACCGCATCCTCTCCCAGGCCCGCAACGCGGGCTGAGTTCCCGGGCCGCGCGGACGGCGGCGGGCGCGGCCGGCCACCGGCCCGGCACACCCGGCGCCTTCGTCCGCGCGGTCACGGCTTGCGGCGGCGCCCGCGCCCCCGCCCGCCCTCCGCGCGCCGCGGCTGCCCCGTCTCCGTCCCCGCACCCTGCGCCGAGACGGCCGCGGCGGACCGGTCCGCCGAGACGACGAGCGCCGCGAGGCCGGTGGTGACCGGCACCGAGGCGATCAGCCCGATGCTGCCCACCAGCGTCCGGACGATCTCCTCGGCCACGACCTCGCTCAGCGCGACCGTGCCGACGCTGCTCCGCGCGATGGAGAACAGCAGCAGCAGTGGCAGGGCGGCACCCGCGTAGGCCAGCACCAGGGTGTTGACCACCGACGCGATGTGGTCGCGCCCGATCCGGATGCCCGCCCGGTACAGCCGCCGCGCCGACATCGTCGGATCCGCCTGCTTCAGCTCCCACACCGCCGAGGTCTGAGTGACCGTCACATCGTCGAGCACGCCCAGCGAACCGATGATGACGCCGGCCAGCAGCAGGCCGCTCATCTCGATGTCCGGGTAGAGGCCGTGGATGAGCCCGGTCTCGTCGGAGGTGTTGCCGGTCAGCCTCGCCCAGTCGATGAAGACGGACCCCAGCACACCGATCAGCAGCAGGGAGATCAGCGTGCCCAGGACGGCCACGGAGGTACGGGCCGTCAGCCCGTGGCAGAGGTAGAGCGCGGCCAGCATGATGGCGCTGCTGCCGATCACCGCGACGAGCAGGGGATTCTCCCCCTGCAGGATCGCGGGGAGGATGAAGAGCGTCAGCACCCCGAAGCTGACGACCAGGGAGACCAGCGCGAACAGCCCGCGCAGCCTTCCCACCGCCACCACGGCGAGCGCGAAGAGCCCGGCGAGCAGCGAGATCGGAACCTCGCGGTCCACATCCGTCACCGAGTACTGCAGCTCCCGGGGCGCGTCCGGCGCGTACGCCACGACCACGCCCTGACCCTCGCTCAGCCGGCGGGTGGAGTCCGGCTGGACGATCTCCGTGAACTCGCGTCCCTTGTCGTCGCCGGTGGTGACGCGCACGGTCGCCTTCTCGCAGATGTCGCCACGGGCTTCCCCCGGTGTGCCGGGCGTCTCCGGCTGCCCCTCGCCGGGCGGCTGTCCGCCTCCCGCGTTCACGTCGGAGCACTTCACCTTCTCGACGCCGACGACTTCGCCCTGCTCCATCTGCCGGTCCATGCCGACCCCGCTCGGCTCGTGCCCCGGCGTGCCACCGGGCCAGAGCACCAGCAGCCCGACGGCGACGGCCGCGGCGAACGGGATCAGCACCGCGGCGATGATCTTGCGCAGTCTCCGGGACACGGGAGCCGCCGGGCCGTGGGCGTGGGTGTGCGCGTGGCTTTCGGGGATCGAGGTCACCGCCAGATCATCGCAAGAAGAGGGGCCCTCTGGTCATGAACACCGGGGCGGCGTTAGCGTGGGGGCTGCCTTTGCACACGCGGGAGCTCGGAGCACCGGGCTGAGAGGGCGCTGACCTCCGTACACGGAGTGGCCGGGACCGGCCGTACCGTCGCGGAAGCCGCTGCGCCGACCGCCGAACCTGGTACCGGGTAATGCCGGCGTAGGGAGTAGGTCTCATGACCGTTCAGGATGCGCACACGTCTGCCCGGGAACCCGGCGGGAACGGGAACGGGCCGATCGGATGGCACAAGGACCATCTGACCGGCTCACGCCCGGACTTGCGGGTTCCGGTACGACGGGTGCACCTCACCAACGGCCGCGACGTCACGCTGTACGACACGTCCGGCCCGTACACCGATCCCACTGTCGACACCGATGTCCGGCGCGGCCTGGCGCCGCTCCGGGAGGGCTGGATCACCGGCCGAGGCGATACCGAGGAGTACGACGGGCGGCCGCCGCGCCCCGAGGACGACGGCCTCAGGGCCACCGGCCCCGGCGGCGGGCTGCGGAATCTCGACGCCGTCTTCCCCGGCGGGCCGCGGCGCCCCCGCCGCAGCCGGGACGGCTCCCCCGTCACCCAGCTCGCCTACGCGCGACGCGGTGAGATCACCGCCGAGATGGAGTACGTCGCGCTCCGGGAGAACGTCTCCCCGGAAACCGTCCGCGAGGAGATCGCCGCGGGGCGTGCGGTGCTGCCGGCCAACGTCAACCACCCCGAGACCGAACCGATGATCATCGGCAAGCGGTTCCTGGTGAAGGTCAACGCCAACATCGGCAACTCGGCCGTCACCTCCTCCATCGAGGAGGAGGTCGAGAAGATGACCTGGGCCACCCGCTGGGGCGCCGATACGGTCATGGACCTGTCCACCGGCCGCAACATCCACACGACCCGCGAGTGGGTGCTGCGCAACTCCCCCGTCCCCATCGGCACCGTCCCGCTCTACCAGGCCCTGGAGAAGGTCGACGGCCGGGCCGAGGAGCTGACCTGGGACATCTACAAGGACACCGTCATCGAACAGGCCGAGCAGGGCGTGGACTACATGACGGTCCACGCCGGGGTCCTGCTCCGCTACGTCCCCCTGACGGCCCGCCGGAAGACCGGCATCGTCTCGCGCGGCGGCTCCATCATGGCCGCCTGGTGCCTGGCCCACCACAAGGAGAGCTTCCTCTACGAGAACTTCGAGGAGCTCTGCGAGATCCTCGCGGCCTATGACGTCACGTTCTCGCTCGGCGACGGGCTGCGCCCCGGCTCCGTCGCGGACGCCAACGACGAGGCGCAGTTCGCCGAACTGCGCACCCTGGGCGAGCTGAACACCGTCGCCAAGGCCCACGGCGTGCAGACGATGATCGAGGGCCCGGGCCATGTCCCGATGCACAAGATCAAGGAGAACATCGACCTCCAGCAGGAGATCTGCGAGGAGGCGCCGTTCTACACGCTGGGCCCGCTGACCACCGATGTGGCGCCCGGCTACGACCACATCACCTCGGGCATCGGGGCGGCGATGATCGCCTGGTGGGGGACGGCGATGCTCTGCTACGTCACCCCCAAGGAGCACCTGGGGCTGCCCGACCGCGACGATGTGAAGACCGGTGTCATCACGTACAAGATCGCGGCGCACGCGGCGGATCTGGCGAAGGGGCATCCGGGAGCCCAGGAGTGGGACGACGCGCTGTCCGACGCGCGTTTCGAGTTCCGCTGGGAGGACCAGTTCAACCTGGCGCTCGACCCGGACACGGCACGGGCCTTCCACGACGAGACCCTCCCGGCCGAACCGGCGAAGACGGCCCACTTCTGCTCGATGTGCGGGCCGAAGTTCTGCTCGATGAAGATCTCCCAGGACATCCGCCGGCGGCACGGCGGGGAGATGGAGGAGATCGAGGCCGGTATGGCGGAGAAATCCCGGGAGTTCGCGGCGGCGGGCAACCGGGTCTATCTGCCGGTCACCGACTGACCGAGCCCGGTTCCCGTCCCGTCCGTCCCGTCCGTCCCGCCCCTCCGGCGCGAACGCGCTTCCGGGCGGCGGGACGGACGGGCGGCCGGCGGCCGGGAGCGGCGGCTACTCCGGCTGGTGCTCCGGGCCGCCGTAGTCCGGGCTGGAGAAGCCGGGGCTGTTGAAGCTGGGGCGCGTGCTGCCGCGCCCCGGGTCGTCGCCCGTGGCCGGGCTGCTGAATCCCGGCTTGCTGTAGCCGAGTTGGGGCGTGCGGGCCTCCGGGGCCCCGGCCGGGTCCGGAGCGCCGCCGTACGGGCTTCCGGTGGCCTGCCCGGCCGCCGGCGGCTCCTCCAGGACCTCTCGCAGGAACGGCACGATGCCGCGGTCGAGCAGGGCTTGCCGCCAGGCCTCCCGGGCCAGGGCCAGCTCGCTCGTCCCGTCCTCCTCGGCCGAGGCCCGCAGGGAGCCGGCGCCGTCGCGCCGCGCGGTGAACAGCAGACCGAACATCGCGATGACGATGCCCGCGGCGGTCAGCGCGAGGAAGATCCAGCCGGCGGTGATGATCGGTTCCGCCATCGGCTGCTCGGGGCTGACCAGATGGAGCAGGTAGCCGATCAGCAGGAAGATCGCCGCCGCGGCGCCCGCCAGCACCGGAGCCAGCACGGCGAAGACCGCGAGGAGTCCGGCGCCGGAGTTCTCGGCCACCTCGCCGACGGCTCCGGCGAAGCCCGCTCCGTTCCCGCCCCTGCCGTCCTTCCCGCTCACCGCCGGGGCACCGCCCCGGCCGTCGTCCTGCGGCGGGACGCGGCGCGACTCGTCGCGGAGCTCGGTGTACTGCCGGTACTCGGCCGCGGCGCGGGCCGCGATCTCCGGGGCCGCGTCCAGGGCTCTGGTGCGCAGCTGCTCGGCGTTGAGCCGCCGGCCGACGGCGCCGAGCTCCGGGCGCCGGTGCGCATGACGCAGAACCTGGTCGAGGACTCGCGCGAAGTCGGGGCGGTCCTCGGGAAGCAGATGCGGTGCGCTGTTCATGTGCATCCCCCGATGCTCCGTAGGCCCTGGCACGCCGATTCTCACCGGGCGGAAGGGCGGAAACGGAGGAGAGCCTGCTGCGGATAAGCCGATGGTAGGGCGCCCACGGCACGCGGTGACAGGTGTTGCCGGAAATTGACCCGACCGTGGACCTGACTACCTGCCCCGGCAGCGGACCGCGTAATCCTCAGCCAGGCAGCGGCAGTTGCGCGACCAGCATCCTTCCGGCCATGGTGACGCCGCCGTCCATGGCGATGGCCAGTCCGTCGGCGTAGACGTGCGGGCCGTCGACGACGGGCGCGCCGCCGTCCTCGCCGTCCTCACTGCCCACCTGGCCGGTGAGATAGGGGATCGGGCTGTGACCGTGGACGACGCGCCGGCCGCCGTACGCCCCGAGCAGCTCGCGGACCGCCTCGGCGCCGCCCTGGTCGCGGAAGGCAAAGCGCTTGGTGAACTTGCGGAACAGGTCCCAGCACTCCTCGGCGTCGGCGCGCTGAAGGGTCTCGGTCACCGCGTCGTTGACGGCCTCGATCGAATCGCCGTAGTCGAGGTAGGCCGTGGTGTCCGAGTGGACGAGCAGATGGCCGTCCTCCTCGGCCATCGCGTCGAGCCGGGACATCCACTGCACATGGTGGTCCTGCAGCCGGTCCATGTCGCTGCGCTGCCCGCCGTTGAGCAGCCACGCGGCGTGGAAGGACGCGGTTCCCGCGCCGGAGGACACCGGGGTGTCGCCGAAGCGCTTGGCGCCGATGAGCAGCAGTTCGTGATTGCCCATCAGGGCCTTGCAGTAGCCGCCGGCCGCGGCGGCCTCGGCGGAGAGCCGCATGACGAGGTCGATGACCCCGATGCCGTCCGGGCCGCGGTCGGTGAAGTCGCCGAGGAACCACAGGCGGGCCTTGCCGGCGGCCCAGCGGTCCTGGGAGTCGATCAGCCCCTGGGCGAGCAGGGCGGCCCGCAGCTCGTCGAGGTAGCCGTGGACGTCGCCGACGACGTACAGCGGGCCGGGGCCGTCCGCGGAGGCGGGGGCGCCCGCCTCGGGTTCGGGCACCGGTGGCATGAGGGGCACCGTCGGCACGTCGGGGGTGGGCCCGCGGCCGACCACCGGGAGGTTCCGTTCGGTGGGGGTGTAGCCCTCGTCGGCCGCGTACGGCGGTACCGCAGCGTTCACGGGCACCACCGGCATGACCATCATGCCCCGCACCGCGGGTCCCTGACCGGCCCCCTGGATCATCGACCCCTCCACCATCGCGCCGCCGTGCACCGGTCGGACCTGCCTCCCCGCTGCGGGCGGAGGCACTCGCCCCACACCACAGGGTGGGGAGGCCCCTCGTGGTCAAGGGATCCGCGGTGTCGTGCGCCCATCATAGGAATGCCGCTCGTGGGTTGTGACGCACCAGGGAGCCGGCAATCACCGCGATGGCGTGAGCGCCGGGAGTTTGTGCCGGATTGCCCTGGTGGTCGCGGTGGTCGTGGTCGCCGCCGTGGCCGTCCCGCCCGGTGGTACCGCCGGGCATGCCGCCCGTCGGGACGGCCGGGCGCCCTCCGCGTCAGGCCGGTTCGGCGGGCGACCGGGGCGGGCTGACGGTCGCGCGCGAGGTCCGCGGCTGGGAGGAGGTGCGCACGATCAGCTCGGTCGGTATCACCTGCTCCACCGGCCGCCCCTCGTCCAGACCCTCGATGGCGTCGATCAGCAGCTGGACGACCGCGGTGCCGATGCGGCGCGGCTTGAGGGAGAGGGTGGTGACGGGCGGCTCGGTGCTGGCGTAGACGGTGGACTCGCTGCAGCAGACCAGCAGCAGGTCCTCCGGGACCCGCAGGCCGTAGCGGCGGGCGGCGGCGAGGAGATCCGTGCCGTTGGGGTCGAAGAGGCCGTAGACGGCGTCCGGCCGGTCGGGACGGGCCAGCAGCCGGTCGGCGGCCACCGCTCCGGCGCGCGGGTCGTGGGCGGGGTACTTCTCGTAGACCGGGTCCTGTCCGGCCCGTTCGCACCAGGAGAGATAGGCGCTGGTGGAGAGCCGGGTGTAGGTGTCCGTGGTGGTTCCGGTGAGCAGGCCGATCCGGCGGGCGCCGGCGTCGGCGAGATGGTCGAGCAGGCCGAGGACGGCGGCCTCGTGGTCGTTGTCGACCCAGGCGGTGACGGGTACGGAGCCGGCGGGCCGGCCGTCGGAGACGACGGGGATGCGCTGCCGGGCGAGCTCGGTGACGACCGGGTCGTGGTCGGAGGGGTCGATGACGACCGTGCCGTCGAGGGCGACGTTGGACCAGACGTCGTGACGGGAGGTCGCGGGGAGGATGACGAGCGCGTAGCCGCGGGCCAGCGCGGCGGAGGTGGCGGCGCGGGCCATCTCGGCGAAGTAGGCGAACTCGGTGAAGGTGAAGGGCTCGTCCCCGTAGGTGGTCACGGTCAGGCCGATCAGGCCGGATCTGCCGGTGCGGAGGGTGCGGGCGGCGGCGGACGGCCGGTACCCGAGCCGCTCGGCCACTTCCCGGACATGGCGTCGGGTGGCGTCGGGGAGCCGGCCCTTGCCGTTGAGGGCGTCGGAGACAGTCGTGATCGAGACACCGGCGGCGGCGGCCACGTCCCGGATGCCCGCCCGCCCCAGCCGACGGCTGGTCGACCGGCTCACCTGGTGCTTCTCTGCTGCTGTCATGGCCAGCCGATACTAGGGCGACTGGGCTCCGGCCGAGGGGGTCGGCGATGAACCGTCAAGAGTCACGTTTCTGCAAGATCGAATCTATCAACCGCCTTTATATCAAAGGCCGTTGAGCGGTTCCCCGGCTCTCGTTGGGGACAAGATGTGCTGTTGTCCAGTGAACGATGTTTGGTGTGAAGCGGTCTCAAGTCACCTGGAAGAGTGACGCGCGCCAGGGCGCGGGCCACCGGCGTGCGCCGCGGGGAAGCGCGCGCCTCCGGTTTGCCCGGCCCATTGCCCGGCGCCGCAATCCTCATAAGGTAAGCAGCATTGATGGCGGTGGGACGGTCGAGGAGGACGGCGATGCACACTGATTCCCGGGGGGACTCCCCCGAGACCCCGGTGATTCCCAGGCTGCGCGGTGTGCTGGAGAGCATTCCGACGTACAAGCCGGGCAAGCCGGCCACGGCCGGCGACGGGCCGGTCACCTACAAGCTCTCCTCCAACGAGAACCCGTATCCCCCGCTGCCGGGGGTCATGGAGAGCGTTCTCGGCGCGGCGGGGAGTTTCAACCGCTACCCGGACATGGCCTGCAGCGGGCTGATGGCCGAACTGGCCGAGCGCTTCGACGTGCCGGCCACCCATCTCGCGACCGGTACCGGCTCGGTGGGTGTCGCCCAGCAGTTGATCCAGGCGACGGCCGGTCCGGGCGACGAGGTCATGTACGCCTGGCGGTCCTTCGAGGCGTACCCGATCATCACACGGATCTCCGGGGCGGCCTCGGTGCAGGTGCCGCTGACCGGCGGGGAGACCCACGACCTGGACGCCATGGCGGGCGCCGTGACCGACCGGACCCGGCTCGTCTTCGTCTGCAACCCGAACAACCCGACCGGCACGGTGGTCCGCCGCCCGGAGCTGGAGCGCTTCCTGGACCGGGTGCCGTCGGACGTCCTGGTCGTGCTGGACGAGGCGTACCGCGAGTTCATCCGGGACGAGGAGGTGCCGGACGGGATCGAGGTCTACCGGGACCGGCCGAACGTCTGCGTGCTGCGCACCTTCTCCAAGGCCTACGGGCTGGCGGGGCTGCGGGTCGGCTTCGCCGTGGCGCACGAGCCGGTGGCGGCCGCGCTGCGGAAGACGGCGGTGCCCTTCGGGGTGAGCCAGCTGGCGCAGGACGCGGCGGTGGCCTCGCTGCGCAGCGAGGAGGCGCTGCTGGAGCGGGTGGAGGCGCTGGTGGGTGAGCGGGCGCGGGTGTCCGCGGCGCTGACGGCGCAGGGCTGGACGGTTCCGGAGTCGCAGGCGAACTTCGTCTGGCTGCGGCTGGGGGAGCGGACGGCCGAGTTCGCGGCGGCGTGCGAGCGGGCCGGTGTGGTCGTGAGGCCGTTCCCCGGCGAGGGGGTGCGGATCACCATCGGTGAGACCGAGGCGAACGATCTTCTACTGAGCGCCGCGGAGGCTTTCCGCAAGGAGCTGTGAACAGCGCCGACCAGCTTCGTCAAGATGCCGGTGGGGGTATAAAAACCGCAGGTAGGGGGGTGTGCCGCAGGGCACACCCCCTGGTTGTGTCGGGACGGAAAGGGTGCGCCATACTGGTGCTTGTGAATGTGAACGCGTTCACAAGCACCAGCCTGTCTGTCTCCTCGCGGGGGAGGCAGCGGGACATCTGCCGCATCGAATCACCGCGATGTGAAGGAGAGGAACCGTGGACATAGCCTTGGCGCCCGAGACGCTGGCGCGATGGCAGTTCGGCATCACCACCGTCTACCACTTTCTCTTCGTACCGCTGACGATCTCTCTCGCCTCCCTGGTGGCAGGCCTCGAGACCGCCTGGGTGCGGACGGGCAAGGAAAAGTACCTCCGGGCGACCAAGTTCTGGGGCAGGCTCTTCCTGATCAACATCGCCATGGGCGTCGTCACCGGCATCGTGCAGGAGTTCCAGTTCGGGATGAACTGGTCCGACTACTCCCGCTTCGTCGGTGACATCTTCGGAGCCCCGCTGGCCTTCGAGGCGCTGATCGCCTTCTTCTTCGAGTCCACCTTCATCGGCCTGTGGATCTTCGGCTGGGACAAGCTGCCCAAGAAGATCCACGCCGCCTGCATGTGGATGGTCGCCATCGGGACCGTGCTCTCCGCCTACTTCATCCTGGCCGCCAACTCCTGGATGCAGCACCCCGTCGGCTACCGGATCAACGAGGAATCCGGGCGCGCCGAACTCACCGACTTCCTGGCCGTGCTCACCCAGGACACGACGGTCGTCGTCGTCTTCCACACCCTCACCGCGGCCTTCCTGGCCGGCGGCGCCTTCATGGTGGGCATCGCCGCCGTCCACCTCCGCCGCGGCAGGCACCTCCCGGAGATGCGGACGTCGCTCCGGCTCGGCCTGGTCACCCTCGTGGTCGGCGGCCTGCTGACCGCCGTCAGCGGTGACCGGCTCAGCAAGGTGATGTACGAGCAGCAGCCCATGAAGATGGCCTCGGCGGAGGCGCTGTGGGACACCGAGGGGCCGGCGCCCTTCTCCGTCTTCGCCTACGGCGATGTCGACGAGGGCCACAACAAGGTCGCCATCGAGATCCCCGGGCTCCTCTCCTTCCTGGCCCACAGCGATCTGGAGACCGAGGTCCCCGGCATCAACGATGTGAACGAGGACCTGCGGGAGCAGTACGGGCCCGGCGACTACCGGCCCAACATCCCGGTGGCCTACTGGGGCTTCCGCTGGATGATCGGCTTCGGCATGGTCTCCTTCGCCATCGGCGTGGTGGGCCTCTACCTCACCCGCAACAAGCTGTGGCTGGCGCCCCGGCTCCGTACCACCGAGAACGAGCCGCCGCGCCTGGCCCTCACCCGGGACCGGGAACTCGGCGCCGCGCTCACCGGCTGGTACTGGAAGCTGGCCGTGCTCACCATCGGCTTTCCGCTGCTCGCCAGCTCCTGGGGCTGGATCTTCACCGAGATGGCCCGCCAGCCGTGGGTGGTCTACGGCGTGCTGCGCACCGAGGACGCCGTCTCCCCCGGCGTGACCCAGGGCGAGGTGCTGCTGTCGATGAGCGTGTTCACGCTGCTCTACGCGATTCTCGCGGTGATCGAGGTCAAGCTCCTCGTCAAGTACGTCAAGGCCGGACCGCCGGAGCTCACGGAGGCCGACCTCAACCCGCCCACCAAGATCGGCGGCGACGACGACGCCGACGCCGACCGGCCCATGGCCTTCTCGTACTGAGAGTGAGGAGCTGGACATGGAACTGTACGACGTCTGGTTCATCCTGATCGCCGTCCTCTGGACCGGCTACTTCTTTCTGGAGGGCTTCGACTTCGGGGTCGGCGTGCTCACCAAGGTGCTGGCCCGCGACCGGAAGGAGCGCCGGGTACTGATCAACACGATCGGACCGGTCTGGGACGGCAACGAGGTCTGGCTGCTCACCGCGGGTGGCGCGACCTTCGCGGCCTTTCCCGAGTGGTACGCCACTCTCTTCTCCGGCTTCTATCTGCCGCTGCTGCTCATCCTGCTCGCCCTGATCGTGCGGGGCGTCGCCTTCGAGTACCGGCACAAGCGGGACGAGGACCGCTGGCAGACCAACTGGGAGCACGCGATCTTCTGGACCTCGCTGCTGCCGGCGTTCCTCTGGGGCGTGGCCTTCGGCAACATCGTGCGCGGCGTCGCGATCGACCAGGAGAAGGAGTACGTCGGAGGCTTCTTCGATCTGCTCAACCCGTACGCGCTGCTGGGCGGGCTGGTCACGCTCACCCTCTTCACCTTCCACGGTGCCGTCTTCGTCGCCCTCAAGACGGTGGGCGACATCCGGGTCCGGGCCCGGAAGCTGGCCACCGGGGTGGGCCTGGTGACCGCGGTGCTCGCGGTGCTGTGGCTGGGCTGGACCCAGCTGGAGAAGGGCGATGCCGTGAGCCTCATGGCGATGCTGGCCGCGGCCGGTGCGCTGCTCGGAGCCATCGCCATGAACCAGCGGGGCCGGGAGGGCTGGGCCTTCGCGCTCTCCGGGGTCACCATCGTGGCCGCCGTCGCGATGCTCTTCCTGACGCTCTTCCCGAACGTCATGCCGTCCACGCTGAACGAGGAGTGGAGCCTGACGGTCAGCAACGCCTCCTCCACCCCGTACACGCTGAAGATCATGACCTGGTGCGCCGGCATCGCCACCCCGCTGGTGCTGCTCTACCAGAGCTGGACGTACTGGGTCTTCCGCAAGCGCATCGGCACCCAGCACCTCGCCGACGTGCACTGAGGAACAAACCGAGGGACTGTTTCACGTGAAACCCGTCGACCCCCGCCTGCTCCGTTACGCACGGGCCACCCGGATCTTCCTGCTGGCCGCCGTAGCCCTCGGACTGGCGGGGGCCGGCCTGGTGGTGGCCCAGGCCGTGCTGCTCGCCGAGGTGATCGTGGGCGCCTTCCAGCAGGGGCTGGACGCCGGCGGGCTGACCACTGAGCTGCTGCTGCTCGTGGCCGTGTCCGCCGGACGGGCGCTCGTCTCGTGGCTGACCGAGCTGGCCGCGCACCGGGCCGGAGCCTCGGTCAAGTCCGAGCTGCGAACCCGGCTGCTGGACCATGCCACACGGCTCGGACCCGGCTGGCTGAGCTCGCAGCGCACCGGAGAGCTGACGGCACTGGCCACCCGGGGCATCGACGCCCTGGACGGCTACTTCGCCCGCTATCTGCCGCAACTGGGGCTGGCGGTCGTCGTCCCGGCCGCGGTCCTCGCCCGCATCGTCACCGCGGACTGGGTGTCCGCGGCGGTCATCGTGGTGACCCTGCCGCTGATCCCCCTCTTCATGGTGCTCATCGGCTGGGCCACCCAGGCACGGATGGACCGTCAGTGGCAGCTGCTCACCCGGCTGTCGGGGCACTTCCTCGACGTGGTGGCCGGCCTGCCGACCCTGAAGGTCTTCGGCCGCGCCAAGGCCCAGGCCGAGTCGATCCGCGCCATCACCGCCGACTACCGGCGGGCCACCCTGCGAACCCTGCGGATCGCCTTTCTCTCCTCCTTCGCGCTGGAACTCCTCTCCACCCTGTCGGTGGCGCTGGTCGCCGTCGGTATCGGTATGCGGCTCGTCCACGGCGACCTGGATCTCTTCACCGGGCTGGTGGTGCTGATCCTCGCCCCCGAGGCCTATCTGCCGATCCGGCAGGTGGGAGCCCAGTACCACGCGGCCGCCGAAGGGCTGGCCGCCGCCGAGCAGGTGTTCACGGTGCTGGAGACCCCGCCGGGGAGCACCGGCGGGACGGCTCCCGCCCCCGACGCCCGGGTCTCCGGGCTGCGGGTGGACGGTGTGGCCGTCCGCCACCCCGGGCGCCCGGAGCCCTCGCTGCCGCGCACCTCCCTGACCGTCCGGCCCGGTGAGACGGTCGCACTGACCGGCCCCAGCGGGTCGGGGAAGACCACCCTGCTCCACGCCGTCCTCGGGTTCGCCGAGGCGGCGGAGGGGCGCCTGCTGCTCGGGGACACGGACCTCTCCACCGTGGACCTCGACGGCTGGCGGCGGCAGATCGCCTGGCTCCCCCAGCACCCCTTCCTCTTCGCCGGGACCGTCGCCGAGAACGTACGGCTGGCCCGGCCGGACGCGGACGACGCGGCCGTGCGGGAGGCGCTGCGCGACGCGGGCGCACTGGACTTCGTCACCGCGCTGCCCGAGGGGCCCGCCACCGTCCTCGGCGAGGGCGGCGCCGGGCTGTCGGCCGGCCAGCGGCAGCGGATCGCGATCGCCCGGGCCTTCCTCGCCGACCGTCCCGTGCTGCTGCTCGACGAGCCGACGGCCAACCTGGACGGCGAGAGCGAGTCGGCTGTCGTGGAGGCGGTCGCACGGCTGACGGCGGGGCGCACGGTGCTGATGGCCGTGCACCGGCCGGCCCTGCTGGCGGTCGCCGACCGGGTGGTGGAGCTGCCCCGGCCGGCCGGGACGGCGGAGCCCGTCACGGCTCCGGTATCGGCACCGGTCGCCGCGGTCTCCGTCCCGCCGGTCCCGGAGGACGGGGAGGTGACGCCGGCCGCGTCGCCGGAGACACCGGGCGGGCCGGTGGACGGCATCTGTGCCGGCGGCCGGGGCGGCCCGCGGGGCGCGGGCATCGTGGCGGCCGTTCCCGCGGCGGCGGGGGAGCGGCCGGACGGGCCCGACCGGGGCGGCCGGCCCGGCGGGATCCTCCGCCGGCGGGGCCCGGATCCGCTGCGCTGGGTGCGGGACCGGGCCCGGGCACGGCGGGGCCGGTTCGTGCTGGCCCTGGTGCTGGGCAGCCTTGCGCTCGGCAGCGCGGTGGGCCTCATGGGTGTCTCCGGCTGGCTCATCTCGCGGGCCTCCGAGCAGCCGCCGATCCTCTACCTCATGGTGGCCGTCACGGCCACCCGGGCCTTCGGCATCGGACGGGCCGTGTTCCGCTACGCCGAGCGGCTCGTCGCGCACGACGCCGTCTTCCGGATGCTCGCCGACCTCCGCGTGGCCGTCTTCCAGCGGCTCGAACGGCTGGCGCCGGCGGGCCTCCGCACCACCCGCCGGGGCGACCTCCTCTCCCGGCTCGTCGCCGACGTCGACTCCCTCCAGGACTACTTCCTGCGCCGCCTGCTGCCCGTGGGCGTCGCGCTCCTGGTCTCCGCGGGCTCCGCCGGTTTCACCGCCTGGCTGCTGCCGGAGGCCGGGGCCGTGCTGGCGCTGGGACTGCTCGCCGCCGGAGCTGGGGTGCCGCTGCTCTCCGGGGCCGTGTCGCGCCGGGCGGAGCGGCGACTGGCCCCGGCCCGGGGTGTTCTGGCGACCCGGGTCGTGGATCTGCTGTCCGGCACCGCCGAGCTGACGGTGGCCGGCGCGCTCCGGTCCCGTACGGAGGAGGCCCGGCGCGCGGACGCCGAGCTCACCGGGCTCGCCGGGCGCTCCGCGGCCGCCGCCGGCGCCGGTGCCGGGCTCTCCGCACTGGTCTGCGGGCTCACCGTGACCGGTACGGCCTGGGCCGGAGTGCAGGCGGTGCACGAGGGGAGGCTCGCCGGGGTCGCGCTCGCGGTGGTGGTCCTGCTGCCGCTCGCGGCGTTCGAGGCGGTCACGGACCTTCCCCTCGCCGTGCTCCACCAGCAGCGGGCCCGGCGCGCCGCCGGGCGGATCCGGGAGGTGCTGGCCGCTCCCGAGCCGGTCCGCGAGCCGGCCGAACCCGCCACACCGCCCGCCACACCGTTCCCGCTGGCGGTGCGGCATCTCACGGCCCGCTACGCCGGGCAGCGGCTGCCCGCCCTCGACGGCCTGGATCTCGACCTCGTACCGGGGCGCCGGATCGCCGTGGTGGGCCCGTCCGGTTCGGGCAAGACGACGCTCGCGCAGGTGCTGCTGCGCTTCCTGGACCCGGAATCCGGCCGCTACACGCTGGCCGGTACCGATGCCGGCGCGCTCGACGGCGACGCCGTGCGGCGGCTGGTCGGGCTCTGCGCGCAGGACGCGCACATCTTCGACAGCTCACTCCGCGAGAACCTGCGGCTCGCCCGCCCGTCCGCCGGGGAACCCGAGCTGCGCGCCGCCCTGGCCCGGGCCCGGCTGCTCGGCTGGGTGGACGGACTGCCCGAGGGTTTGGACACGATGGTCGGCGAGCACGGCGCCAGGATGTCCGGTGGCCAGCGCCGCCGTCTCGCCCTGGCCCGGGCCCTGCTCGCGGACTTCCCGGTGCTGGTGCTCGACGAGCCCGCCGAACACCTCGATCTGGCGACGGCGGACGCCCTCACGGCCGATCTGCTCGCGGCGACCGAGGGCCGCACGACCGTCCTCATCACCCACCGGCTGGCGGGGCTGGAGGATGTCGACGAGGTGGTCGTGCTGGACCGGGGCCGCGCCGTCCAGCGCGGCACGTACGCGGAGCTGGCGGCCGCCGACGGGCCGTTCCGGCGGATGCGGGAGCGGGAGCGTGCGGCGGACACGGCGGGCGCCCGGCTGCCCCGTGAGCTTCCGGAGGCCGCGCCGGCGGCGTGCTGAGGCCGCTCCGCACGGGGTGGCCGGACGGTGGGACGGCGCTACGCCTGCTCCTCCAGGATGCGCTCGATGACGACCGCGACGCCGTCCTCGCTGTTGGCGGCCGTACGGGCCGGAGTGGCGGCCAGCACCTCGGGATGCGCGTTGGCCATCGCGTACGAGCTGCCCGCCCAGGTCAGCATCTCCAGGTCGTTGGGCATGTCGCCGAACGCCACCACCTCACCGGGGGAGATCCCGCGCTCCGCGCAGCACTGCGCGAGGGTGGAGGCCTTGCTGACCCCCAGCCCGCTGATCTCCAGCAGCGCGGTCGGGCTGGAACGTGTGAACGAGGCGTGCGCGCCCGCCGTCTCCCGGGCGAGGGCGAGATAGTCGTCCGGGGACATCTCCGGGTGGTGGGCCAGCAGCTTGAGCACCGGCGTCTCCGCGTGCCACGCGTCCTGGGAGAGAAGCCGCTCGGCGGCGTCGACCGTGGCCCCGGGGTCGAGGTGGAAGGGCGGGTACTCCGGTTCGTAGTGGAGCCCGGTGGTCAGTTCGACGGCGAACGAGGTGCCCGGCGCGGCGACGCGCAGCGCACCGACCACGTCCATGGCGGCGAGCCGGTGCAGCGGGCGGACCTCGACGACCCGGCCGCCCCGGTGCAGATCGACGACGGCCGCGCCGTTGGCGCAGATCGCCAGGCCGTGGCCGTGCACATGGTCACTGACGACTCCCATCCAGCGCGCGGGCCGGCCGGTCACGAAGAAGACCTCGATGCCGGCCTTCTCGGCGGCCGCCAGCGCGGCGACCGTCCGGTCGGAGACCGTCTTGTCGTCGCGGAGCAGGGTGCCGTCGAGATCGGTGGCGATCAGCCGTACGGGCCCGGTCACGGAGGCCGGGTCACCGGCTCCGGCGGGGGCCGGGTGGTGCGGCTCGGGCCGCTCGGTAGCTGAGGTCACCTCTCCATCTTCGCGCATATGCGCGCACAAGCGTGCGACGGTACGCACAAGGGAGCGTCACGGGGGGCCGGGGAGAACGCCGCCGTGCGACTCCTCTGGTCCCTTGCGCCCCCGGTCTGCGGGCCGTATGCCGTGCGGAGCCCGTGCCGGACCGTGCGGGGACGGGTTCCGCCCGTCAGCCGAGCTGCGCGGCCGCCTCGGTGGCGATCTTCTCGAAGACGGCCTGGTCGGCGGCGAAGTCCGAGCCGGGGATCGGCCAGTGCACCACGATCTCGGTGAAGCCCAGCTCCCGGTGGCGCCCGGCGAAGTCCACGAAGGCGTCCAGGGACTCCAGCGGGCGGGCGCGGTCCGGGGTGAACCCGGTCAGCAGGATCTTGTCCAGCTCCGCGACGTCCCGGCCGGTCTCCGCGCACGCCGCGGTGAGTCCTCCGAGCTGGCGGCGCATCGCCTCGTCCGACTGCTGCGGCGTGCCCGTCTCGTAGAGCTTCGGGTCACCCGTCGTCACCCATGCCTGTCCGTGCCGTGCGGCCAGCCTCAGCCCTCGCGGGCCGGTGGCGGCGACGGCGAAGGGAAGCCGGGGCCGCTGGACGCAGCCGGGGAGGTTCCTGGCCTCTTCCGCGGTGTAGAAGTCGCCCCGCTGCGAGACCGTGCCCTCGGTGAGCAGCCGGTCCAGCAGCGGCAGGAACTCGCCGAAACGGTCGGCCCGCTCGCGCGGGGTCCACGGGCGTTGGCCGAGCGCCGTGGCGTCGAAGCCGCTGCCGCCCGCCCCGATGCCGAGGCTGATCCTGCCGCCCGAGATGTCGTCGAGGGAGATCAGCTCCTTGGCGAGCGTCACGGGATGCCGGAAGTTCGGTGACGTCACGAGGGTGCCCAGGCGGAGCCGGCCGGTCGCCGTGGCGGCGGCCGTGAGCGTGGGCAGGGCGCCGAACCAGGGGCCGTCGCGGAAGGACCGCCAGGACAGGTGGTCGTAGGTGTACGCGGCGTGGAAGCCCAGTTCCTCGGCGCGCTGCCACTTCGCGCGGCCGCCCTCGTTCCAGCGGTCGACGGGGAGGATCACGGTGCTCAGGCGCGGACTCATGGCCCCGAGCCTACGTCGGCCTCCCCACGGCCCCGGTCGTGCGGGGATCGGGCCGGGATCGTGCGGGGCACCGCGCCTTCCCGGCCGAGCGCCGTACCGATCGCCCGGCCGTCCGACCGACCGCCTCGGTGCACCGACCGCCTCGGTGCACCGAACGTCTCGGTGCACCGACCGGCTCAGCGCACCGACCGGCTCAGCCAGGGGGAGAGCACCGGCCCGGGGAGCACGAGCTCCTTGTAGGAGCGGCCTCCGGGCAGCGGCACGACGAGCCAGTGACCCGGCGGGAAGAAGCGGCCCTTCACATGGGCCGCTCCCCCGTACACGGAGCGCAGGAAGTCCGGCACCACGTCGCGCGGGAGGTCGTGGAACTCGACCCCCTCGACGGTGATCTTGGCGTCGCCCTCCGAGTACAGCTCGACCTCCACCGCCGGTGAGCCGGACAGTTCGGCATGGGCCTCGTGCGGGAGCGAGCCGTCCTCATCGGTCACGGCGAAGGCCCCGGCCGCCGTCCGCCGGGCCGAGCGGTCGGCTCCGATGTCGTCGGTGACCCGTACTGTCAGCTCGAACTCCCGCGCGATCTCCCGGACGGCGGTGACGGCGGCCTCGGTGCTGGGCAACTGTTCGGGAGGCGGCTCCATGCCCCGAGTGTGTCAGCCGGCCGACGGCTCCGTGGCGGGAAAGCCGGAGGAGGCACCGGTCTCCAGAGCGAACTCCGCGATCCAGCCGGCCACCCGTTCCGGCTGTGTCCGGATCACCCAGTGCCCGGCGGCCACGCGCCGGCGGACGAGCCGGGGCGCCCACAAACCGAGGTCGTCGTAGAGGTGTTCGGAGAGAAAGACGTCCTCGGCGGGCACGACGAGCTGGACGGGCACCCGGGCACGGGCGTCCCCGCGCGGACGGCGGGTGCGCGGGCGGAAGTTGTCGCGGTAGAGCCACGCGCCGTGGGCGGCGTCCCGGGCCAGGGACGGAGTCGGGTAGCCGTCGCCGGGCAGTTTCTCCAGCCGGCGCAGGACGCCGGGCCACCGGCGGGCGAGCGGCCCGCGCCAGGCCAGCTCGGGGAGAACCGGCGTGTGCAGCGCGTAGACGTACCAGGACCGCAGACGCTGGCCGAGCAGTTCGCGGACACCGCGTGCGCCGAGCGCCCCGCTCCGGCGCCGTGCGGCCCAGTGGCCGAAGTGGTCCAGCGAGGGGCCGGAGACGGAGGTGAAGGAGGCGATCCGGTCCGCGGCGGCCGTGGTGACGAACTCCCAGCCCTGCACCGAGCCCCAGTCGTGGCCCACCAGATGGACGGGCCGGCCGGGGCTCACCGCGTCCGCGACGGCGCGGAAGTCGGCGGCCAGCTTCTCCAGGGTGAAGCCGCCCCGCAGCGGCCGGGGCGCGGTCGAGCGGCCGCAGCCGCGCAGATCGTAGAGGACCACGTGGAAACGGTCCGCCAGCTGCCGCGCGACCTCCGTCCAGACCTCCTTGCTGTCCGGATAGCCGTGCACCAGGACCACCACCGGCCGCCCGGGATCTCCCAGTGCGGCCACGCACAGCCGTACGCCGTCCCCGCCCCGCACCCAGCGTTCGCGCATGTCACCGGTCACCCGGCACCGCCTTCCGCCCTCAGGGAGCCGCTGCTCTCCCGGCTCCTCCGCGCCCGACGTTACCAACGATTGTTACCGATGGTAACAACTTAGGTGTACGGCCCCTACGGGTCCCTACGCCTGAAGGGGGACGCGGAGACAGCCGTCAGGGCTGACGCCCGGTGTGGTCCGCACCACTAGCGTCAGGGCCGTGACAGTGATCGTGACCGAAAGCCTCAGCAAGCGGTTCCCCAAGGTGACCGCGCTCGACCGGCTCACCATGACCATCGGCCCGGGCGTGACCGGCCTGGTGGGTGCCAACGGGGCCGGCAAGTCGACCCTGATCAAGATCCTGCTCGGACTGTCCCCGGCGACCGAGGGGCGGGCCGCCGTGCTCGGCCTCGACGTGGCCGGCGAGGGCGGCGCCATCCGGGAACAGGTCGGCTACATGCCCGAGCACGACTGCCTGCCCCCCGACGTGTCCGCGACCGAGTTCGTCGTGCACATGGCCCGGATCTCGGGGCTGCCGCCCTCCGCCGCCCGCGAGCGCACCGCCGACACCCTGCGCCACGTCGGCCTCTACGAGGAGCGCTACCGGCCCATCGGCGGCTACTCGACCGGTATGAAGCAACGGGTCAAGCTCGCCCAGGCGCTGGTCCACGACCCGAAACTGGTGCTGCTGGACGAGCCGACGAACGGCCTCGACCCGGTCGGCCGGGACGAGATGCTGGGCCTCATCCGCCGCGTCCACACCGACTTCGGCATCTCCGTGCTGGTGACCTCCCACCTCCTCGGCGAGCTCGAACGCACCTGCGACCACGTCGTCGTCATCGACGGCGGTGCCCTGCTGCGCTCCAGCTCCACCAGCGACTTCACCCAGAAGACCGCGGTCATCGCGGTCGAGGTCACGGACACCGAAGAGCACCCCGACGGCACGGCCGCGCTGGCGGAGGCACTGGCCCGCGCAGGCGTCCGCCACGCCGCCGGCGGACACGCGCCCGGGGCGGGCCGGGTGCTGCTCCTCGACGCCGAGGGCGACCGGACGTACGACACGGTCCGCGACACCGTCGCCGGACTGGGGCTCGGCCTGGTGCGCATGGAACAGCGCCGTCACCACATCGCGGAGGTCTTCCGCCCCGGGGAGCCCCCGGAACCCACGGGGCCCGCCGGGCCGGAGCCCTCCGCCCAGCCGCACCCCAGCAGCACGGACGGACGGAACGGAGGTGGCCGCGATGCCGCCTGAGAGCACGACGCCAACGGCGGCGGACCCGTCCGCCGACCCGACCCGCATCCACAACATCGGCTACCGCCGCTACGACGGCCCCCGCCTCGGGCGCTCCTACGCCCGGCTCTCCCTCTTCTCCCAGAGCCTGCGCGGTGCGTACGGACTCGGCCGCTCGGCCAAGTCCAAGGTCCTGCCGATGCTGCTGTTCGCCGTGATGTGCCTGCCGGCGGGCATCATCGTCGCGGTGGCCGTGGCGACCGACATGAAGGACCTGCCGCTCGAATACACGCGGTACGCGATCTACCTCCAGGCCGTCATCGGCCTCTATCTCGCCGCCCAGGCCCCGCAGTCCGTCTCCCGCGATCTGCGGTTCCGCACCGTGCCGCTCTACTTCTCCCGTCCGATCGAACGGGTGGACTACGTGGCAGCGAAGTACGCGGCGATGGCCTCGGCCCTCTTCCTGCTCACCGCGGCACCGCTCGTCATCCTCTACGCGGGCGCGCTGCTGGCGAAGCTGGACTTCGCCGACCAGACCAAGGGGTTCGGCCAGGGCCTGGCCTCCGTGGCCGTCCTGTCCGTGCTCTTCGCGGGCATCGGGCTGGTCGTCGCGGCGCTCACCCCCCGCCGGGGCTTCGGCGTCGCCGCCGTCATCGCCGTGATGACGATCTCCTACGGCGCGGTCAGCACCGTCCAGGCGATCGCCTGGGAGCAGGGCAACCAGGAGGCCATCGGCTGGCTCGGCCTGTTCTCACCGGTCACCCTCGTCGACGGGGTGCAGTCGCTGTTCCTCGGCGCGGACTCCGCCTTCCCCGGCGCCGAGGGGCCGTCCGGCGCGCTCGCCGGAATCGTCTACCCGGCGGTGGTCCTCGGGCTGATCGCCGGCTCGTACGCGCTGCTGATGCGCCGTTACCGGAAGGTCGGGCTGTGACCACCCTCAAGATCGACCACGTCTCCCGCTGGTTCGGCAACGTGGTCGCCGTCAACGACATCACCATGACCATCGGCCCCGGCGTGACCGGCCTCCTCGGCCCCAACGGCGCCGGCAAGTCCACCCTCATCAACATGATGGCCGGCTTCCTGGCCCCCTCGACCGGCACCGTCACCCTCGACGACGCGGCCGTCTGGCGCAACGAGGGGGCGTACCGGCGGATCGGCATCGTCCCCGAACGGGAATCCATGTACGACTTCCTGACGGGACGGGAGTTCGTGCTCGCCAACGCCGAACTGCACGGGCTGAAGGACCCCCGCGGGGCGGCCCGGCAGGCGCTGGCCACCGTCGAGATGGAGTACGCGCAGAACCGCAAGATCGCCACCTACAGCAAGGGGATGCGGCAGCGCGTGAAGATGGCCTCCGCGCTGGTCCACGAGCCGTCCGTCCTCCTGCTCGACGAACCGTTCAACGGCATGGACCCGCGCCAGCGGATGCAGCTCATGGACCTGCTGCGGCGGATGGGGGACGAGGGCCGCACCGTGCTCTTCTCCTCGCACATCCTGGAAGAGGTCGAACAGCTCGCCCAGCACATCGAGGTGATCGTCGCCGGCCGGCACGCGGCCTCGGGCGACTTCCGGAAGATCCGCCGCCTGATGACGGACCGCCCGCACCGCTATCTCATCCGGTCCAGCGACGACCGCGCCCTGGCCGCCGCGCTGATCGCCGATCCGTCCACGGCCGGGATCGAGATCGACCGGGCGGACGGGGCGCTGCACGTCCAGGCCGTCGACTTCCCCCGCTTCACCGAACTGCTGCCGCGGGTCGCCCGCGAGCACGGCATCCGGCTCCTCACGGTCTCGCCCTCCGACGAGTCCCTGGAGAGCGTCTTCTCCTACCTCGTAACGGCCTGAGCGGCCCAGCGGCTTGAAGGAGCCCGAACCGATGTACAACTCCACGGTCGCCCGGCTCACCTACCGGGGCCTGCTCGGCCGCCGCCGGGCGCTGATCCTCTTCCTCCTCCCCGCACTGCTGCTGCTCATCGCGGTGGCGGTGCGCCAGCTGACCGGAGTCGACGACCAGATCGCCGCCGATGTGCTGGGCGGCTTCGCCCTCGCCACGATGGTCCCGCTGATCGGCGTGATCGCCGGCACGGGAGCGATCGGCCCCGAGATCGACGACGGCTCGATCGTCTACCTGCTCGCCAAACCGGTGAAGCGGCCCACCATCATCGTCACCAAACTGCTGGTGGCGATCGGGGTGACGGTCGTCTTCTCGGCGGTGCCCACGCTGATCGCCGGCTTCATCCTGAACGGCAACAGCCAGAACGTCGCCGTCGCGTACGCGCTGGCCGCCGCGGTCGCCTCCGTCGCCTACAGCGCCGTCTTCCTGCTGCTCGGCACGGTCACCCGGCACGCGGTCGTCGCCGGGCTCGTCTACGCGCTGGTGTGGGAATCGCTGTTCGGCAGCCTGATCGAGGGGGCCCGGACCCTCAGCGTGCAGCAGTGGGCGCTGGCCCTCGCGCAGAAGACCGCCGACGGCGGGCTGGTGACCTCGGACGTGGGACTCGTCCCCGCCGTGGTGCTGCTCTCCGTCGTCACGGCCCTCGCCACCTGGTACGCGGGCCAGAAGCTGCGCGTCCTGAAGCTGGCCGGCGAGGAGTGAGCCGGGGCGACGGCGGGACGGCGGAAGGGCGACGAGAAGGAACGGAACGGGCCGGGGCGCGCGACTGAAGGGGTGCGCGCCCCGGCCTCGGCCGTGCCCGCCCGCGGAGACTGCCCTCGGGTCAGCGCGGGCCGTGCGGACCCCGCGGGCGCGCGGGGCCGTGACCGGTCAGCGCCGGCCGCCCCGCGGGCGCGGGCATCGCGCCGTCTCCTCCCGGAGCTGCCGCAGCCGGACGTCCATGCCGGCCATGCGCTCGCTCATCGCACAGACGACCTGGTTGGTGTGGTCCAGCCGCCGGTCCATGAAGGCGATGCGGCGGTCCATCCCGTCGAGCCGCTCATCGATCCGGTCCAGCCGGTCGGAGGTCCGGCGCAGCACCGGACCGAGGTCGCGCAGCGCGGCACCGACATCGGCGAGACAGGACTCGGCGACGGTCATCCTGGCTTCGAGCGAGCGCTCCGGGGACGGCCGGTCGCCGACGGCCTCCCGGTGTGCCCGGCCGGCCTCCTCCTCCGCGTCGAGGAGATACCTCCGGACCGCACGGGCGACCTCACTGTCGCGCAGCAGCATCGCGGCGTTGAGGACGGTGCGGCGGGTGAAAAGCGTCAGGTGCACGCGCCCCTGTGGATAACTCCCTTCTGAAGGGTCCAAGGTGGACCTTTCGAAGAAGCGCAGTTCAGAGCCCCGCAGTGTGCGCAGGCCATGCGAGGAGAGCTCCCCGCGGTGACGTTTGACGAGCGTCTTGACCGTGTCGTGGGAGACCTCGAAGTACTCGGCGACCATGCGCGTCGTGACATGCAGCCCGTCCGGCAGCATCGCCAGGACCTTGACCTTGTCGAGCACGCCCGTGCGCGCGGCGAGGCTCTCGCGGAGCGCGCGTGATTCGAGCAGTGCGGATTCGGGTGGCATGAGAGTGCCCTCCCCTTCGTTCCGGAACGGATGTGGGACTGCCCGTATCCAGGGACCAGGAGCGAAGGCTGCTCATATAGCCACGTACTCGATGACCGGTTCTGCCGCCCGGCAATCCGCCACTTCACGCACTCTCGACGTCTCGAACTCCAGTTGCCTCCACGCATGGTGGGCAACGAGCCGCCGGCGCGGCGGTCACGCGGAGCCGGACGTTCGCCGGGGCCGGAGGTCAGCCGAAGAGGCGTTCGACGACGACGGCGATGCCGTCCTCGTCGTTGGAGGCCGTGATCTCGTCGGCGACGGACTTCAGTTCGGCGTGCGCGTTGGCCATGGCGACGCCGTAGCCGGCCCAGCCGAACATGGGGATGTCGTTGGGCATGTCGCCGAAGGCGATGGTGTCCGCCGCCCGCAGTCCGAGCCGGCGGGCGGCCAGGGAGAGCCCCGTGGCCTTGCTGAGCCCCAGGGGCAGCAGCTCCACGATGCCCGCTCCGGACATCACCACGCCCACCAGATGCCCGGCGACGGTGCGTGCGACGTGGGCGAGGGCGTCGTCGTCCAGCTCCGGGTGCTGGATGTAGAGCTTGTTGAGCGGCGCGGACCAGACCTCGTCCATGTCCTGGAAGGTGAGGTACGGCAGCGGGCCCTGTGCCTGGTAGCCGGGGCCGACCAGGACCTCGCCGTCCAGCCCGTCCCGGCTGGCGGCCAGCGCCAGAGGCCCGGTCTCGGCCTCGATCTTGGCGACCGCCAGCCCGGCGAGCTGCCGGTCGAGCGTGACGGAGGTCAGCAGCCGGTGCTCACCGGCGTGGTAGACCTGCGCGCCCTGTCCGCACACCGCGAGTCCCCGGTACCCCAGGTCGTCGAGGACGTGCCGGGCCCAGGGCACCGCGCGGCCGGTGACGACGATGTGCGCGGCGCCCGCGGCGGTGGCGGCGGCCAGGGCGTCCCGGGAGCGCGGGGAGACGGTGTCGTCGCCGCGGAGCAGGGTGCCGTCGAGGTCGGTGGCGATCAGCCGGTACGGGAGGTGCCCGCCCGGGGCTTCCGGGCGGGCGGTGGCGGGGGCGCTCACGCGGTCACGGGTTCCAGGATCTCGCGCCCGCCCAGGTAGGGGCGGAGCAGCTCGGGGACCCGCACCGAGCCGTCCGGCCGCTGGTGGTTCTCCAGCAGCGCGACGATCGTGCGGGGCACGGCGCAGAGTGTGCCGTTGAGGGTGGCCAGCGGGCGGACGTGCTTGCCGTCGCGCATCCGCACCGACAGCCGCCGGGCCTGGAACTCGGTGCAGTTGGAGGCGGAGGTGAGCTCGCGGTACTTGCCCTGCGCCGGGATCCAGGCCTCGCAGTCGAACTTGCGGGAGGCGGAGGCACCCAGGTCACCGGTGGCCACGTCGATCACGCGGAAGGGCAGTTCCAGGGCGGTGAGCCACTGCTTCTCCCACTCCAGCAGCCGGCGGTGCTCGGCCTCGGAGTCCTCCGGGGTGACGTAGGAGAACATCTCCACCTTGTCGAACTGGTGGACGCGGAAGATGCCGCGGGTGTCCTTGCCGTAGGTGCCGGCCTCGCGGCGGAAGCAGGGCGAGAAGCCCGCGTAGCGCAGCGGCAGCCGGTCCGCGTCGACGATCTCGTCCATGTGGTACGCGGCGAGCGGGACTTCGGAGGTGCCGACCAGGTAGAGGTCGTCCTTCTCCAGCTGGTAGACGTTCTCGGCGGCCTGGCCCAGGAAGCCGGTGCCCTCCATGGCGCGGGGTTTGACCAGCGCCGGGGTGAGCATGGGGATGAAGCCGGCCTCGGTCGCCTGGGCGATGGCGGCGTTGACGAGCGCCAGCTCCAGCAGGGCACCGATGCCCGTCAGGTAGTAGAAGCGGGAGCCGGAGACCTTGGCGCCGCGCTCGACGTCGATCGCGCCGAGCAGCTGTCCGAGCTCCAGGTGGTCCTTCGGCCGGAAGCCCTCCGCCTCGAAGTCGCGCGCCGTCCCGACGGTCTCCAGGACGGTGAAGTCGTCCTCCCCGCCCACGGGCACCTCGGGGTGGACGAGGTTGCCGAGACCGCTCAGCAGGCGCTGGGTCTCCTCGGCGGCCTCGTTCTGCTGGGCGTCGGCGGCCTTGACGGCGGCCGAGAGCTCGCCGGCCTTCTTCAGCAGCTCCGCCTTCTCCTCACCGGAGGCTTTGGGGATCAGCTTGCCGAGCGCCTTCTGCTCGGAGCGGAGTTCGTCGAAGCGGACGCCGGACGACCTGCGCCGTTCATCGGCGGAGAGCAGGGCGTCGACGAGGCCGACGTCCTCTCCACGGGCGCGCTGGGACGCGCGGACACGGTCGGGGTCCTCACGGAGCAGGCGAAGGTCAATCACGGCTCCAGGCTACCGGTGCGGAGCCCCGGCCTTCGACTCCGATAATGACTGGAGTGTTTTGTCCCTTTTGTTCCGAAAAGGAAAATCAACGAACCCGGGCCGGAATGGCGCACGCGGCCGTCCGGCGAGGATGCCGCGGGTGATATGGGGGTGAACGGAGTCGGTCGGCAACAGGACCGGCGCGGCGGGGGCGGACATTTCGCCGGAGGGGTTTTCCACAGGTGGGGGCGGGGTGGAGACTTTATCCACAGGCTGTGTGCGAGAACTGTGGAAGTCGGAATTGATCATTCCGGCCCCTTCCGTGCAGGCCGATGAATTCCCTTCTCAAACCCATTCCACACACTCTTTCGGGCGGTAATACCTCACTCCGAAGAGTGTCCGCAGAGAATTGTGCTGACGAAAAGGGATCGAAGGTGCTGTGTACGGAAGGGAGGCGACTGGGACGTTTTGTCTGTTGTGTCCGGTTGCTGTGTCGACTTGTCCCCAGGCGGCGGTCCCGGCCTGTGGATAACTCGGCGAACTGTGCACAGCCTGTCCGCGGACTTCCGCCCCGGAGCCCCGAAGCGCTTGACCGAGTTACGGTGTCCCCCGGTCCGGCGCGCTCAGCTCCGCCCGTCCAGGCAGCGGGCCAGCCAGTCCGAGGCGGCCGAGAACTCCTCGTCCGTGGTCCCGTGCCGCAGCGGCGGAAGCTCCTCCGGGCTCGCACCGGCGCGCGGATACGAGCCGAGGAAGCGCACCTTGGGGCAGATCCGCTTCAGACCCATCAGGGCCTCGCCCACCCGGCGGTCCGTGATGTGCCCCTCGCAGTCCACCGAGAAGCAGTACCGGCCGATCCCCTCACCGGTCGGACGCGACTCGATGCGCATCATGTTGACCCCGCGGGCCGCGAACTCCTGGAGCAGTTCCAGCAGCGCGCCCGGATGGTCGTCACCCAGCCAGATCACCACGGACGTCTTGTCGGCACCGGTCCGCGCCGCGGGCCGGGCCGGCCGTCCGGCCAGCACGAAGCGGGTCACCGCGTTCTGCGCGTCGTGGATGTCGGTGACCAGCGGCTTCAGCCCGTACGTCCCGGCCGCGAACTCCCCCGCGAAGGCCGCGTCGTACCGCCCCTCCTGCACCAGCCGGGCTCCGTCGGCGTTGGAGGCCGCGGATTCCCACTGGGCGTCCGGGAGGTGTGCCGCCAGCCACTTGCGGACCTGCGGCTGCGCCACCGGGTGCCCGGTCACCGTCTTCACATCGGTCAGCCCGGTCCCGGGCCGGACGAGCAGCGCGAAGGAGATCGGCAGCAGCACCTCGCGGTAGATCATCAGAGGCTTGCCGGTGGCCAGTTCGTCGAGGGTCGCGGTGACCCCGCCCTCGACCGAGTTCTCGATCGGCACCAGCGCGGCGCCCGCCTCGCCGGACCGCACCGCGTCCAGCGCCGCCGGGACGGAGACCATCGGCATCAGCTCGCGCGTCGCCGCCTCGGGCAGGGTCCTGAGCGCGGCCTCCGTGAAGGTGCCCTCGGGGCCCAGATACGTGTAGCGGCTGACGGACATCGCTGCGGGGCTCCTTCTCACGGGGAGCCTCCCACCATACCGGCGGCGGAGGAGCCCGGCCCGCCCACCGCGACCGCTCCCGGCGAGGGCCCGTACGGAGACCGCCGCTCCCCGTACGGGCCGTACGGACTCATCCCTCCAGCAGCTCCCGGCCCACATAGCCGTCCGGCTCGCAGCCGCCCGGCACCGCGAACAGACCGCTCGCCTCGTGCCGGATGAACGGCGACAGCGCGTCCCCCCGGTCGAGCTTGCGCTGCACCGGCACGAAGCCCCGGAGCGGATCCGCCTGCCAGCAGACGAACAGCAGACCCGCGTCCGGTACCCCCTTCTCGTCGAAGCCGTCGTGGAAGGAGAAGGGACGCCGCAGCAGGGCCGCCCCGCCGTTCGTCTCCGGCATCGAGATCCGGGCGTGCGCGTTGGCGGGAACGACGGGCCTGCCGTCGGGGCCGGTCTTCTCCAGGTCCAGGGGGGTGGTTTCGGTGCCGCCCGTCAGCGGCGCGCCGGTGTCCTTGCGGCGTCCGATCACCCGTTCCTGCTCTTCCCGCGACAGCTCCTCCCAGGCGTCGAGCAGCATCCGGATGCGCCGGACCACGGCGTACGAGCCGTGCGCCATCCACTCCGGGTCCTTCGCCCCGCCGCCCCCGGGGACGAAGACCCGCTGCTCGAAGTCCGCCTCCTCCGGGCGCGGATTCCTGGTCCCGTCGATCTGGCCCATCAGGTTGCGGGTGGTCATGGGCCGGGCCGTCGCCCCGGCGGAGCGGTTGAAGCCGTTCATCTGCCAGCGCACCCGGGCCGTCCCCGCGGCGTCCTTCTGGAGGGCGCGCAGGGCGTTGAAGGCGACCAGCGCGTCGTCCGCGCCGATCTGCACCCACAGATCACCGTTGCTGCGCCGCGGGTCCAGGGCGTCCGAGGAGAACGCGGGCAGCGGGTCGAGCGCGGCGGGGTGGCGGTCCTCCAGCCCCGTGCGGCTGAAGAAACTGTGCCCGAAGCCGAAGGTGACGGTGAGAGAGGACGGGCCGGCGTCCAGGGCGATCGCGGTGTCGTCCGCGACCGCGCGGCCCGCGGTCAGGCGTTCGGCCGTCCGGGACCAGCGGCGCAGCAGGGCGGCCGCCCCCTTCCGGCCGGCGTCCGGCAGCAGATCGAAGGCGGCCAGATGGCCGCGGGACTGCGGTGCGGTGGTGATGCCGGCCTGATGTTTCCCGTGAAACATCACGGTGGTGGAGCCGACGGTGCTGAGCGGCGGGGTGTCGTCCCCGGCGAGTGCGGTGCCCGCCACGCCGCCCGCCGCGCCGGCGACGAGTCCGGCGGCACCGGCCGCGCCGGCGGTTCCGAGCAGTCTGCGCCGGGAGAGGGGAGAAGTCGTCATCAGTTGATCTTCACGTTCCGGGTCTCGGTGATCTGGTCGATGTCGGAGGTCCGCACGGTGAGCGACGCCTTCCAGGTCCCTGCCAGGGGGAGCTGGAAACGGGCGGCCGACCAGTGGCCGGTGGCGAGCTTCGCCAGCTTCACCGGGAGCGGTCCGACGTCCTCGGCGGGGAGGGTGAAGGCGAGTTTCACCTCGGCGGCGTCCAACGGCTTGCCGTCCGGGTCCTCGAGCCAGAGGTGGAGGCTATTGCCGCAGGTGCTGGCCGGGTCGAAGAGGTGGAGCCCGGCCGTACCGGCGCCCTTCTCGCCGCCGGTGTCGAAGGGGATGTCGAGCATGACGGGCTGCCCGGACGCGGCGGACGGGGTGCCGGCGGCCGCGCCGGCCGTCCGCACCTCCGTACGGGCCGGTTCGGTGCTGGTCAGGGAGGTGGTGACGGCGAGCACCAGTGCGGCCACGCCGGCCTCGGCGAGCACCGAGCGACGGAGCCGGGTGCGCTCCGGGTCGGCGTCACGGATCCGCCGCTCACGGGCCGCCGCCAGGGCGGCGCGCTGGCGGGCGAGCTGGGCGGCCCGCTCGGCGTCCACCGGGGTGGTGCGGGAGGAGGCGGCACCGCTCCGGGCGGGCGCCGGCCGGTCCGCCGCCGGGGGCTCCGGTACGGGCACCGGATCCGTCACCGGCGGGGCGGCGGGTTCATCCGGCCGCTCCCCGGCGGTGCCCGCGGGCCCGTCCGGCAGCAGGCCGGCGCGCTGCCGCGACCAGCGGGCGAAGAACAGCAGCAGGGCCACCATCCCCACCTTGACCAGCAGCAGCCGTCCGAACGAGGTGGTGGTGAGGGCGTCCCAGGAGCCGGCCTGCCGCCAGGACTGGTACAGCCCGGTCGCGGCCAGCACCAGCACACTGCCGAGGGCCACCCGCGAGAACCGCCGCACCACCTGCCGTTCCGCCACCGGTCCCCGGTGGAGCGTCACCAGGAGGGCCGCCAGACCGCCAAGCCAGAGCGCCACGGCCAGCAGATGCAGTAGGTCCACCGGGACGGCGAGCCACGGCTGGAGACCGGTCGACGCGTGCCCGGCGGCGGCCCAGGTGGCCGCCAGGCCGGTGGCGACGACGGCCCCGCCGGCCGCCGCGAGCCAGAAGCCTGGATTCCGGTGCTCCCGCGCCGACTCCCCGGTGGCTCCTTCCGCGCTGCCGGCGGACCACCGGTCCGGGGAGAGCAGGACCGTCACGCAGAGAGCGGCCACCGCGAGCAGCAGCAGCCGGGAGACCAGCGCGGTCCCGGAGGGGGTCGCCACGACGTCCCGCAGCGCCCCCGGATCGAACATCCCCGCGAGTCCGCCGCCCCCGGTGTACGGCCCGCGCAGCAGGAGCAGCGCGAAGGTGGCCGCGGTGACCACGGCCCAGCCCCGGACCACGAGCCGCCGCAGTGCCGCAACGGAGGCGCCGGCCGGGCGGCAGCCCAGGATGAACGCGCCACCACCGACGAGCAGGACGAAGCCCGCGTAGGCCGCGTACCGCGCGACGGCGTGGAGGAGGCCGGTGAGCCCGCCGCCCGCCCGGTCGTCCGGCAGGGCCGCGGCGGTCGCCGACGGGGCGCCGACGGAGAAGGTGTAGGCGCCCGAGACCGGATGCCCGTCGGCCGAGACGGCCCGCCAGGCCACGGTGTAGGTCCCGTCCGGCAGCCCCGGCCGCAGAGCGACGCCGTGCCGGACGGTGCCACCGGTGCCCAGGTCGCGCGGCTCACCGGTGTCGGCCCGTCCGCCGCCCGGAGCCAGCACCCGGATCGAGTCGGCGGACAGGGTGACGCGCGCGGAGAAGGTGAGGACCACCTCCTCGGGTGCCCGGTCGGCCACCGCACCCTGCCGCGGAACGCTCCCGGTCAGCGCCGCGTGTGCCGAGGCCGGGGCGGCGCCGAGCAGCACGGCCAGTACGCCCAGCACGGCCGCGGCGCCGAGCAGCACGGCGGTGGCACGCGCGGGGCGCGCGGCTCGCGCGTGCGTGCCGGGCACGGCAGCGGTGGCAGGGGCGGCCGGACGGTCCCGGCAGGGTGCGGGGGCCATGCCGGTCAGTGCTTCTTCATCGCGGGGTTGTGGGTGGCGGCCTTCACCGGGAGGGTCACCTCGAGGGCGCCCGACTCGGCGAAGTGCAGCGTCACGGAGACCTCCTCGCCCACGGCCGGCTTGCGCTTGAGCTCCTTGAACATGATGTGGTTCGCCCCGCGCTCGAGGACGAGCTCGCCGTTCGCCGGCACCTCGAACGACTTGACCTGCTGCATCTTGCCGTCCTTGGTGCGGTGCAGCTCCACGTCGTCGGAGATGTCGCTGGTGGCGTGGGTGAGCCGGTCGGCGGTGTCACCGGTGTTGGTCACCGTGAGGAATCCGCCGGCCATGTCGGGCATGACGGGCTCCGGGACGTAGCCGCCGCTCGTCCCGAGCTCCGGCCCGGTGGCGCAGCCGGTCAGGGAGAGCGTGGCACCGAGCACCAGTGCGGTGCTGAGGGCGGTAACGGTGGAGGTGCGGCGGTTCACGGGGTCTCTCCCTCGAGGAGCTTGGGCAGGTCTGCGGTGTAGTCGTCGACGGTGGTGTCCTCGCCGTAGAGGACGTGGGCCTTGTCGTCCTCCGGGGAGAAGGCGAGGACCTGGGCGCCATGGGTGGAGACGATGTCGCCGTTCTCGTCCTCGGTCGGCGGTGCGATGCCGATGCCGACACTGCGCGCGCCGGCCTGGATCGCGTCGAAGTCGCCGGTCAGGCCGATGAAGTCGGGGTCCTGGCCGCGCAGCCAGGCGCCGAGCCGCTTGGGGGTGTCCCGTTCGGGGTCGGAGGTGACGAAGACGACCCGCAGGTCCTTCCGCTGGTCCTCGCTGAGTGTCTTGCTCGCCACGGCGATGTTGCTCATCGTCAGCGGGCAGACGTCGGGGCAGTGGGTGTAGCCGAAGTAGAGGAGTGTCGGGTGTCCCTTGGTCTCCTCGACCAGGTCGTACTCCCGACCGGACGTGTCCGTGAGGACGAGGTCCGGCTTCTCGAACGGATTGTCGAGAACGGTCGCGGCTTTCGAGGGTTCCGCGGAGACCTCCGCGGCGGTCCCGGCGCTGCCGTCGCCGCCACCTCCGCACGCGCTGAGGGCCAGAGCGGCGGTGACGGCGAGCACGCCGCCGTGCCACAGAGGTGTCCGCCTCGCGCCGCGCCTGCGGGCGGGGCGATGGGTGGTTCGCATAGGGGTCTTCCTGGTTTGGGTCGTGGTGGGGGTACGGATCGCCGGATCGTCCGCCGGGCCGGTGAGGCCCTCGGAGGGCGGCGGGCGGCGGGCAGGCCGGAGGTCACCGGCGGTGCCGGTGGGAACACGGGGATGCCGGGCCGCGAGCGGTGGTGGCGGCTTCCCCGGGCCCGGCCACCGGACGCATCGGGCACGTGCGGGAGGCATGCGGGGGAATCCCCACGGGCAGGGGTGACGGGGGCTCCGAACGCGCGTACGGAGGCACCCGCGGATCCCGGCCATGGCCGGTGGAACCGCTGCCTCAGGCCGCCAGGCGGACGTCCGGCGGACCCCTCCTGCTGACCGAGTGCTCCAGATACAGCGGCCGCGGACGCCCCGGTCCGTACCGGCGGCAGCGGAGCCCGCGCACCCGCGGACCTCCGGCCCCGGGCAGCCCCGCGAGCAGCGCCCGGGCCAGCCCGACGGCGGCCCGCAGCGACCGTACGAGCGCCCCCTCGGCCAGCCCCCGTACGGACAGCCGTACGAGACGGAACAGCGCGGCCTCACCCCGCCGCAGCAACAGCCCGAGCAGGAGCGCCGCCAGCACATGGGCCAGCAGCATCTCCGGCGAGGGCAGCAGCGAGGCCGGGAGCGCCGAGGGGAGCGCCGTCCCGAGCCCGCCGGTCCCCCTGGCCGTCGCGGCGGCCGCGTGCGCGCCGGGGTCGATGCCCGCGGCGGTCACCACGCGATGGGCCTCGGCGGCCGACAGGGGATGTCCGCCCTCACCGCACAGCAGCCGCGCGGCGAGCGCCGTCACGGCGTCCGGCGAACCGCCGCCCGCCGGAGCGGGGGCCGGACCGGCGAGCTGCTGGGCGTATCCGAAGAGGGTGTGCAGAAGCACCTGCCCGGTGCCCAGCACCACGGCGATGCCGGGCAGCGAACGCTCCCGGCCGGCGAGCACCGCGGCGACCACGAGGACGACGAGGAACCCCCCGCCCAGAGCCCAGAGCGGGACCACGGCGGGGGAGGCGAGGACGTGCCCGGTCGCGGACAGCACGACGCAGACCGCGGCGAACACCGCGGCCCTCACCAGGCGCAGGCCCGTGCCGGCGCGTGCTGTGAAACCAGACATGGCGGACTCATCATCGCACCGCTCCCCGCTGCCGCCTCCGTCAGGGTGGGTGGTGCGGAGGCACACGCCGGCCGCACCGGCACGCCCCCGCGCGCCTGCGGGGGCACACCGCCGAACGAGCGGAGTCCCGTCCGGCACAGGCTTACCGGGGAGGGGCCCGGGCAATACGTACCGGTATGTCGAGCCGCAGCCAGGAGGCCGCAGCATGAGCATCTGGTGGTCACTCCACTTGCGGCGCGAGGCGGCGAGTGTGCCGCTGGCCCGCCGGCTCCTCATCGGCACCATGGAGACCGCCGGGGTCCACCCCGAGACGTCCTACGAACTGTCCGTCGCCCTCTCCGAGGCCTGTGCCAACGCGGTGGAACACGGCGGTGGCGGCGGTGCGGACCCGGGCGGCGGGCGGTACCGCGTCACCGCGTACCTGGACGGCGAGAAGTGCCGTATCGAGGTCGCCGACTCGGGCCCCGGCTTCCCCGCCGCGCGTGAGGAACCGGGCGGGCCCGCGGACCGCCGCCGCGGCCGGCGGGCGTGGCCGGAGGGCCAGGGCCCTCTCCGGAGCCCCGGCCCCGTGGACCGCACCGGCCACGCCGGCCGTGCGCATCGCACCGGCCATGCCGGCCACCCCGACCACCCGGAGCAGGCCGGCCGCACCGACCACGCCGAGCACGGCCGCGGCCTGCTGCTGATCGAGGCCCTCGCCGACCACTTCCACGTCCGGAACCGGCCGGGCCGGGGCGCGGTCGTCTGCTTCAGCAAGATGCTCAAGTGGCGGGACGGTGCCCACCTCGCGGGCGGCCCGGTGGCCGGCCCCGTCCTCAGCCCGTGAACGCCCACCGAGCAGGCACCCACCGAGCAGACACCCACCGAGCAAGCGCCCACGGACGGAGCGCCCGGGGACCGAGCGCCCGCGGACCGCTCAGCCCTTGAGCCGCGCCATCCAGGACTCCACCTCGGCGGAAGCGCGCGGCAGGGCGGCGGAGAGGTTCCGGTTGCCGTCCTCGGTGACGAGGATGTCGTCCTCGATGCGGACGCCGATGCCGCGGTACTCCTCGGGCACGGTCAGGTCGTCCGCCTGGAAGTACAGCCCGGGCTCGACGGTGAGGCACATGCCCGGCTCCAGCGTGCCGTCCACATAGCTCTCGGTCCGCGCCAGCGCGCAGTCGTGCACGTCCATGCCGAGCATGTGCCCGGTGCCGTGCAGGGTCCACCGGCGCTGCAGCCCCAGCTCCAGCACCCGCTCGACCGGTCCCTCGACGAGCCCCCACTCGACGAGCCTCCCGGCGAGGACCCGCTGTGCCGCGTCGTGGAAGTCGCGGTACTTGGCCCCGGGGCGCACGGCGGCGATCCCGGCCTCCTGGGCCTCGTACACGGCGTCGTAGATCCTCCGCTGGAGATCGGTGAAGCGGCCGTTCACCGGGAGGGTGCGGGTGACGTCGGCGGTGTAGAGGGTGTGGGTCTCCACGCCCGCGTCCAGCAGCAGCAGTTCGCCGGAGCGTACGGGGCCGTCGTTGCGCACCCAGTGCAGGGTGGTCGCGTGCGGGCCGGCGGCGCAGATCGAGCCGTAGCCGACGTCGTTGCCCTCGACCCGGGCGCGCAGGAAGAAGGTGCCCTCGATGTAGCGCTCTGAGGTGGCCTCGGCCCGGTCGAGCACCTTGACGACGTCCTCGAAGCCGCGCACCGTCGAGTCCACGGCCTTCTGCAGTTCGCCGATCTCGAACGCGTCCTTGACCAGCCGGAGTTCGCTGAGGAAGACCCGGAGTTCCTCGTCGCGCGCGGGGTCCAGCCGGCCGGCGAGGGCCTCCTCCAGCCCCGCGTCGTGGCCGCGGACGAGGCGGACGGGGCCGTCGAGCTCCGCCAGTTCGCCGGCGGCCTTGCGGACGTCGCGGCAGGGCAGCCCGAGCCGCCGCTCGTTCTCGCGCAGGCTGTAGCGGCGGCCGACCCAGAGCTCGCCCTGGCCGTCCAGCCAGAACTCGCCGTTCTCCCGGTCGGAGCGGGGCAGTACGTGGAGCACCGCCTCGTGACCGCCGTCCGCCGCGGGCTCCAGGACGAGTACGCCGTCCTCCGTCTGGTCCCCGGTCAGATAGGCGTACTCCGTGCCGGCCCGGAACGGGTACTCCGTGTCGTTGGAGCGGGTCCGGAGATTCCCCGCGGGAACGACCAGCCGCTCGCCCGGGAAACGCCGGGAGAGCGCGGCGCGGCGGCGGGCGGTCTCGGCCGCCTGGGGCAGCGGCTCCAGGCCGCGCAGCTCGGTGTCGGCCCAGCCGCTCCGCATATGGGCGGCGAGTTCGTCGGAGACGGCCGGGTAGAGACCGTTCTTCCGCTGTTTGACCGGCTGGTGGTCGCCCGCCGGGGCGGTTTCGCTCTGCTGGGCCGGTACGGGCTGCTCGGTCACGGTTTCCTCCTTGAACGGGACCTTCTCCCCATCGTATGGGCGGCGGGAAGGGCACAGCAGGGGCAGGAGTGAAGGCCGGGGCACACCGGCGCGGAGCCGCCGCCGGACCACCGCGCGCCGTCCCCGGCGGCCGGGGCGGCCGGAGCGGCCGGTGCCGTGAGCCGGAGGGCGGCGCCGCAAGGGCTGCTCCGAAGAGCCGGGCATTATGGCCGGAGCCCGGGGCGATCAGATGGATTCCGGCCACTTTCCGTGAACATGACGTACGCACGGTCGCCACCCCGGGGTGGCGGACCCCCGTTCCGTCCACCCCTTCTGCGCCGATCCGCCCGCTGGGCGGCATATGCCGGAAGCGGGTGCGGGGGCGTCCCGCGGCACCCCGGCACAAGGCCGAACGGGACGAACCGGAGCGGTCACCCTCACCCTGCCCGGCGCCCCCGCGGTGAGGAGCCGGGCCGGGGGGCCCGGACGCGCAGGGACCCGTGTACCGGGACCGACCTCGGGTATCCGGGTTTGACGAGGCCCGGGAGGCTGCTACGTTTGGCCGGAAAACGACGTGCTCCAGTCGATGCGCGGTCGACTGAGGCTCGTCGGCAACGCGTCACGTCCACCACGGCGGGTACCTACTCGGCAGGGGGCGGGGGCAGTGGGGCGTGCTGGAACCCGGCAGCGGCCGGGCGCGTCCTAGCCTGCGAACGCCGCGCTCCCACTCGTGAGCGGACAGGTGGGGGGCACCTCGCCACTGGGGGGTACGGGGGCGGCACGCGCCGAACGGGCGCCACCCCACGCCATGCTCCACGCCGGTCGGCGGTGTGATGCGCTGATCCACGCACAGTCAGGTGTGTTCCGCGCGGCGCGACGGGCCGGGTCCCGGGCGCGCGGTACCCGCAGTGCCACGCAGTTCGTGCAGTTCCGCTCCAGGTAGTTGCCAGACAGTTGCTCCACTGCTCCACGCAGTCAGACGCAGTTCCACGCGACGGAAACAGCCCTCGGCGTTAACGGAAAGGAACGAGCGCTCATGCGCGAGATCCCCGGAATGCGACGCAGGCTCCTGCTCAAGCGCAGGCGCGGCGGAAGGTCGGTCATGCTCGATGCGGCACTGACCTGCGCCACCGAGTGGCGGTGGCCGGTACTGCCCGGCGTGGGCACCCAGCCGGGAAGGGGCGGCGCGGTCCACTGCGCCTGCCCGCACCCCGACTGCGCCGCCCCTGGCGCACATCCGTTCGATCCGGGGTTGCTCGCGGCGACCACCGACGCCCGCATGGTGCGCTGGTGGTGGACCAACCGCCCCTCCGCGCCGGTGATCCTGGCGACCGGGGGCCGCGCCCCGTGCGCCGTCAGCCTGCCGGCCGTCGCGGGTGCCGAAGCGGTCACCGAGCTGGGGCGGATGGGGGTCCGGCTGGGGCCGGTCGTCGCCACCCCGTCCCGCTGGGCGCTGCTCGTGGCGCCGTACTCGCTGCCGGAGCTGGGCGAACTCCTCTACAGCCAGGACTGGGTCCCCAGTTCGCTGCGCTTCCACGGTGAGGGCGGGTACCTGGCCCTGCCGCCCTCGGAGACGGGCGCCGGGCACGTCCGCTGGGAGCAGGCCCCGCGGCGGGGATCCGCCGGGCCGTGGCTGCCGCGGGTGGAGACCGTGGTGGAGGCGCTGGTGGAGGCCAGCGCCGGAACGCCCGGCGGCGGCAGCCGACTGCCCTACTGAGCCCGTCGTACCCACCGGTGAGCCCGTCCGTCGTACCCACCGGGCCCGGAGCGGCCCGCCGTGTGTGCTGCCCGCACCGCGGCGGGTCATATCGCGGGCCGGGGCGGGGAGTTCTCCGCCACGCTCCCGGTTCTGGGGGCCGGACGCGAGAGGTACCCGGGCGTACCCGGCGCCGGGCATGGAAAGGCCCGGTCGCTGGCGACGGGGGATGCACCAGCGACCGGGCTCCTAGAACGGTAACAAGAGATCGGCCGTTCGCAAATTCGATCGCGCGGATCCGAGGGCGAATTTACTGCTCGGTAGAAGCTGGTGTGACAGGAATCACTCCTACCGCAGCAGTCGTCATCTCCCGTCAGCTCAGCGTGACTTGACGGTTCGTGAGGCCGCCGCGGGCCCGGCGCTCCTCCGGCGTCAGCGGAGCCGTCGCGCCGAGCACCTCGCCGAGCCGTTCGGCGAACGCCGCCGCCGGCTTCTCGGTGTCGTCGGCGCTCATACCGCGCGGCAGGTCCCACACCGGGACCAGCAGACCGTGCGCCCGGAAGGAGCCGACGAGCCGGGTGCCCTCGCCGAGCGAGGAGGTTCCGGCGGCGTGCAGCCGTGCCAGCGCGTCGAGCAGCTCGTCCTCGGAGTGCGGCATCACCCAGCGCAGATGGTTCTTCTCCGGTGTCTCGCACCAGTACGCGGCGTCGACGCCGGACAGCCGGACGGTCGGGATGGCCGCCTCGTTCGCCCGCTCCAGGGAGGCGGCCACCTCCGGGGTGGTGTTCGAGGCGTCCTCCAGCCAGAACTCGAACCCGTCGTGGATCACCGGCGTGAACGCAGCCCCGGTGTCCAGCAGGTCCTGCAGGCGCGGCCCGCCGGCCGGCACCCGCTCGGCGGCGATCGGGCTGCCCGGCGTGGCGGTCAGCGCGCGGCCGAGCACATCGGCCAGATCGCGGCTGATGTCGCCGGAGGCGGTGTCGTTCTGGAGGGCCAGGAGGACGGCGCCGGTGTCCCGGCGCAGCGCCGGCCAGGCCATCGGCAGAACGGTCGCCAGGGTCACCGAGGGCACGCCGTCGGGCAGCGGCTCCTTGAGCCGCAGCTCGGCCGTGGCCGCCGGGACCAGTTCGCGCAGGGCCACCCAGTCGCACTCACCCGGCAGCCCTTCGAAGGGCCGCCGGACGAGTTCGGTCACGGCCTGGGCGGCGGCCCGTCCGTGGCAGGCCTTGTAGCGGCGGCCCGAGCCGCAGGGGCAGGGTTCGCGGGCGCCGACGACGGGGATGTCGGCATCGGCGACGGCCGCCGGGCGGACGCCGGAGCCCCGCGCGGAGGACGACTTGCCGGCCTTGGTCTGGGGTCGCTTCTTCGCCATGGCGTGGCTTTCTCCCGGGTGCGGCGGTAGGTCTTGGCCGCCGAGCCTAGCCCCTCGCAGGGGCTCCGCCCGCCGAACGCGGAGGGCCGGCGGCGTGGCCTGCCCCGGGCGGGGCGGGGTGCGTTGGCCTGGGCGGCGTGCGCCGGGCGGGAAGCGGACGGCGGAGCCGGTCCTCGGCAGGCCGCCCGCGGAAGGAAAGGAGGAGCCCGTCCGGAACACGCAACGGGTGCCGCACGGCCTCGGCGGAGGGGAGCGGCCGGGAAACGTGCCGCCCGGCCGCGTGCACTGCGGCTGTACGGGTCCGTGCCCCGAGTCCCGGGCGCGCCCGGCTGCTCTGCGCCGGTGCCCGGTGCGGCCGCGTGCCCGTCAGGCCAGATCGTCCAGCAGATCGGCGACCTCCAGCCCGGGCAGCGCGCCCAGGTCGAGCCGGTCACCGAGGCCGTTCCCGCGGTTCCGCGCCACCGGGGCGAAGCGGGCCCAGACGGTCACCTCACCGCTCATCTCGTCCCGGACCCCCCAGTCCTGGGCGAGGGATCTGATGATGTTGAGCCCGCGGCCGCCGCGGGCCGTTACGGACGGAGTGGCCGGAAGTGGTCGGGTCGGACCGCCCCCGTCTGTCACCTCAACGGTCAAACGCCCGAATTCGTCCACCCGCCAGGCCGCGCGCACCGCCTCGCCCTCGCCGCAGCCCGGAAGCCCGGTTCGCAGGGGCCTGCCGTGGCGGCAGGCGTTGCTGAGGAGCTCCGACAGAACCAGGACCGCATCGTCGACGACTCCCTCGGGAACGCCGCTCATGCCCAGTCCCTCGCGCATCCGGCGCCGTGCCATGCCCACGCCCGAAGGCCCATGGGGCACGGCCATGCTCGATGAAGTCGGCACTTCCTGTGCCACCACCAACGCCACCCCCGAGACCTCCTTCGCCCCACGCCAGAGGATGGATGCCCTCCCCCGGTGGGCCGGAAACCGGCCATAAGCGATCCGGTGGCGCACTCCGCGCGACCGACGACGTACTGAACGCGCCGGTGCGCTCCCCACCGGGGAATTCAGCCGTTCCGGAGGCCGTCCGCACGCCCGAGTTGTGACAGAACTCTCCCGGGCCGGTTGGTGATGATGGCGTCCACGCCGAGACTCACGCACCGCTCGACGTCGGCGGGGTCGTCGACGGTCCAGACGTGGACCTCGTTGCCCGCCCGGTGCGCGCGGGCGACGTACTCGGGCTGGTTCCGCAGGATCCGCATGCTCGGCCCGGCGATCCGGGCCCCGGCGGGCAGCCGCCCGTCGCGCAGGCGCGGCGAGACGAACTGCATCAGATAGACGGTGGGTATGCGGGGCGCCGCCACCCGGACGCGGTGCAGGGAACGGGCCGAGAAGCTCATCACCCGTACGGCTGAGTCCTCGCCCCGGGGCGGATCGGTCAGCCCGAACCGGCGGAGCAGGTCCAGCAACTTCTCCTCGACCTGGCCGGCCCAGCGGGTCGGGTGCTTCGTCTCGATGGCGAGTTCGATCCGGCGGTCGGTGTCGCAGACGAGTTCGAGCAGGCGTTCGAGGGTGAGGACGGATGTGCGTTCCCAGTCCGGTGCCTCGTCCCGGTCCTTCCAGGAGCCGAAGTCGAGCGCGGCCAGCTCGGAGAGCTCCAGCGCCGACACGGCCCCCCGGCCGTTGGACGTACGGTCCACCCGCCGGTCGTGGACGCAGACGAGGTGCCCGTCGGCGGTGAGCCGCACATCGCACTCCAGAGCGTCGGCGCCGTCCTCGATGGCTCGGCGGTACGCGGCCAGCGTGTGCTCCGGGGCCTCCTCGGACGAGCCGCGGTGGGCGACGACAGCAGTGGTGGGGGGCTCCGGGCGGAGGCCGGGGGCCGGGCGCACATCGGTCACCGCGTTATGGTGCCACCCCTGCGGGCACACAGGGTGAACGGCCGCCGTCCGGAGACCCGGGCATCATGGAAGCCGTGCGTTATGTCCGGAAGGGAAGGGCGGGCGGACGAGCCGCCGCGCTTACAGCGCCCTGACACGCCGTGGGGAAAGCTGGTGGTGGACATGCAGCACTGTGGGCCGTGACTCAAGATTTTTCGCGCACCCAAGGAGAATGCCGTGAGCACCGAGAACGAGGGCGCCGCCGTTCCGCCGGGAACGGAGCGGCCGGCGCCGGGAGCGCCGCCCAGCCCGCCCTCCGCGCCGCCGCACGGCCCGGAGGGCCCCTCCGGCGGGAACGCGGCGCAGTCGGACTACCCGCTTCCGCGGCCCGAGCCCGGCGCGGCGGCGGCCGGCCGGCCGCCGGAGCAGCCGGCCGTACCGGCGCACCAGCCGGCTCCGGCAGACGGCCACGGCGCCGAGGGAGCGCGGGCCGGAGAGGGACAGCAGTACGGCGCTCCCGCCGACGGTGCCGGCCTCGCGGCGCACGGAGCGGCCCAGGGGCCGGGTGCGGGCGCGGGAAACGCCGCCTGGCCTCCGCCGCCGCCCCCCTCCGGCGCCGCGGGCTGGGGCGCCCCGGGGCACGTACCCCCGCCGCCCGGTGCCGCGCCGGGCAAGCCGGGTAAGAAGGGCCGCGGCGGGCTGGTGGCGGCCGTACTCGCCGCCGCGCTGGTCGCGGGCGGTGTCGGCGGTGGCCTCGGCTTCTGGGCCGCCGAGCAGAACGACGGAGGCTCGACGACGGTCTCGGCCCCCGGCGACCCCGACGTTCTCGACCGTGCGCCGGACTCCGTCGCCGGCATAGCGCAGCGGGCGCTCCCCAGCGTCGTCACGCTGAACGCCCAGGGCGGCGGTCAGGAGGCCGAGGGCGGCACCGGCACCGGCTTCGTCTACGACAAGGAAGGCCACATCCTCACCAACAACCACGTGGTGGCCTCCGCGGCGGAAGGCGGCAAGCTCACCGCCACCTTCTCCAACGGCAAGGAGTACCAGGCCGAGATCGTCGGCCGCGCCGAGGGCTATGACGTGGCCGTGATCAAACTCAAGAACGCCTCGGACGCGGATCTCAAGCCGCTGCCGCTGGGGGACTCGGACAAGAAGGTCGCGGTCGGCGACGCCACGATCGCCATCGGCGCTCCCTTCGGCCTCTCCGGCACCGTGACCACGGGCATCATCAGCGCCAAGAACCGCCCGGTCGCCTCCAGCGACGGCGGCAGCAGCAACGCCTCGTACATGAGTGCCCTGCAGACCGACGCGTCGATCAACCCGGGCAACTCCGGCGGCCCGCTGCTCAACGCCCAGGGCGCCGTGATCGGCATCAACTCGGCGATCCAGTCGGCGGGCGGCGGGGGCTTCGGCGAATCGCAGGCCGGCAGCATCGGCCTGGGCTTCGCCATCCCGATCAACCAGGCCAAGCGCGTCGCCGAGAACCTCATCGAGACCGGGGAGCCCATCTACCCGGTGATCGGCGTCCAGGTCGACATGCGGCAGCAGAGCGAGGGCGCCCGTATCCCCGAAACCGGCCAGGGCGGCAGCGATCCGATCACCGAGGGCGGACCGGCCGACAAGGCGGGCCTGAAGCCCGGCGACGTCATCACCAAGCTGGACGACACCGTCATCGACAGCGGCCCGACCCTGATCAGCGAGATCTGGACCCACGAGCCGGGTGAGACGGTGAAGATCACCTACGAGCGCGACGGCAAGGAGACCACGGTCGACGTCACCCTGGGCCAGCGCAAGGGCGACTGACCGGAAGCCCACCGGACGCTCCCCGCCACTGACCCCGGCCGATACGGCTGAGCCCGGGGCACGGGAGCCAGACCGGCAACTCCACCGCACCACCTCGGGGCCCTCCCCGCCACGAACGGCGAGGAGGGCCCTTTCCCGCACCACACCCCAGCCTGGTGCCGGTGGGGGAAAGGGGTGCCCGAGCGGGCTACGGGGATGGTCTTGAAAGCCGCGGTGGGCATCTCGTCCAGCCCACAACTGCGGAGACCACCTGCTCGACGTCGCGGTCATCCACGTGAGCATGACGTGCTGCTTCCTCAACTGCCCCACAGAGAAGCGATCGTGCCGCTTAGCATGGGGACGCCTGCCCACGGCGCCGAGCGGCCGGAAGCACGGTCTCCGAGGCCACGGACCAGGGACGGACCAAGAGCCCCGGCGCCCGGCCCCGCCAGGTAGGCTGTAGGCGCTTCCGCCGCAGGTGGGCGGGGGCGAGGGAGGGTTGCCCGAGCGGCCTAAGGGAACGGTCTTGAAAACCGTCGTGGTGGCGACACCACCGTGGGTTCAAATCCCACACCCTCCGCCCAGGTCATCAAACATGCTGGTCAGAAGGGGCGCTCTCCGATAGAGGGTGCCTCTTCTGTGTGCTAGCAGTTCCCCCAGTTTGCGGGAGTGGACCAGCATCAGTGGCCATCGGCGGGCCAAGCTTCCGGAGTGCGCAGCAGAGAGCGAGCTCCCGGAGAGCGACCACGAAGCTGGAGGCACGCCTGCTCCCTGCGTCATCCTCCCCAAGGTGCCTACGAAGCCTTTCTGTGCATTATCTTCGAGCAGGCGTTCGAAGTGATCATTCGGTTATTCAGCAGGACACCGCCGAACGGGCCTCCACCAAGGTCCCACCGCACGACGCACAAGAACGCGCCCGATGCAACCAGCACCAGGCTCTTGTGCCCCGAGTGAGTCGACTCGCTTCAGGGCGCGCATCTTTTCATTGGCGTGCGCGTCGGGTCTCTGCAAAGTGCCTGCTGATCAGCCTTCTGTAGAGCTTCGTGATCACGAAAGATGCACCGGAAGCCTTGTGCATGAATACGGGCAGTTCGCGCCGAGGAGAGATCCCTCTATGCGCCGCCGAGGGAATCACGGATCAAAGCGATATCTTCTCTGTCCACTTCCCGGTCGAGAGTTCTTTTCCACTCCATCGTCCTGGCCAGCGGCAGAAACCGGACTCCCTCGAAATAGTCAGCTTCGTTGATCAACAAATCAACAGGGTAATCGAACCATCCGTCGAGCACTTCGATATCCCCGCCGAAGAGTACGACGCGTTGCGCGGGGCCCAGTGGAGATTTCGAAACCCGGCCAAGGCCCAATGCTATTTTCCATGCTTCCCCTCGGGCAACAACATCGATGTCACCGATCTCCCTTTTGATTCCATGTGCCAGCATGGGTGCACTGCCCGCGATCACATAGTCTTCGGCAGGGAGTCGCAGGGACGTCAGTTCACGAAAGAATGGGTGATCGCGCAGCGCCATGAAGGTCCTCCTATAGAGGTGGCATCCCGAGTGCCAACCTGGTAATGCTGGACGTGGCGAGTGCTACCGCGACACTGGTGAGCGTCCCCACGAGATAGTAGTCACCCACAAGCTTCTCTGCCTGCTGAATTTCCGGGAAGCGGGCGAGCGACTTGGCGGTGACCACCAGAGCGGCAGCAGCCGGATTTCCGGAGATCAGGAAGGAGAAGAGGATGAATCTCTCGATCCATCCAACATGAGGACCTGCCTTGATGAAACTCCCAACGTTCTCATCGAAGTCGCCATTCTCGATCCTCTCTAAGATTTTCTTGACGAGTGGTCGTACGATCGTGCCGATCAGTTGCTGGCAGCCGAACACCGCAATGAGTAGCCCCGAGGTGACGACGATGAATCGATCGTCTTCGGTAATGCCTCGTCGAACAAGACTGACCCCTGCATCCAGCCCTAGGAAAATCGGTAACAATATCGAAATGATCCCGGCGGTCGCGGCGGTGTATTCAACCTTTGTCGGCTGTGGGGGATCGATTAACTTCGACTTGATTTTCTGCCATGCTAATCCAAAGTGTGGAAATTTCCAGGACGCTGGCTTGCGCAGCAGTGCGAAGCATGCAGAAGTTGTGGTGATGCAGGCTGCGGCAACGGCTTCTTTCAGTGTGATTCCTGAAGGTGCCACCACAAAAACGCCATATATCAGGGTGAATGCAATTGCATGCCACGGTCGTTTTGAATGCCACCCGAATCCCGTAGGAACCGAAAATGCCGCAGTGAATCCGATTAATGTGCCAGCTGCTTCCACGATCACGTCCCCGGTCTGACGGCTCTCAGCACAGATCCAGAGCCGTTGCCAGCGTCTGGGGCTGAGATTCTCGCGCTGTCCGCGTGACTCGGCAGGCTATCCGGCCTTCCCGGTGGTGTGTTGCTCCACATGGCGCCCGACCCGCAGCCCGAGGCGGTTGTCCCGGGGCAGACCCACGAGAGGCCCGATGGGCTTCGTGCAGGCGCAGGCGAGCATTGGAGTCCAAGTAGTTCGCCGTGCGGCGTCACGGTCCGGTGGTCGAGCGCGCCTTGAAGACCTTGCACGTTGCGAGCTCCGGCCCCGCACGGGCATCGGGACACTACTTCGTACGCCAACAGCAGCGGGACGGCAAACCGGGATCATCACGGCCGGACGCCCAGTCCCGCCGTGCCAGGTGCCGGGCCTGAGGAGGGAACAGTCGCTTGGGCGCCGGATACCACGCCGTTGGGCAGGTGGAGGCGCGGTGGTCGGTCCCGGTCGGCCTGCTTCCGGCTCTTGCCACAGCCCGCCCGGTGCGGCAAGTTCGCGAAACGGCGGGCCGGCGGGCGCGGGGGGCCGTTGCCCCTGGTGGGAGTGGGGGCGCGGGGCTCGGTGGGTTCCGGGACGTCCTTGGTGCAGACGGATGATCTCCATGGTCTCCGTCGCGTGTCCGCCCGCCGCGGTGGCTCCGGAACCTTTTCACTTCCCCGTATGGAACGACGAAAGAAGATCATCCAATACCTCGTGGCCATGCTGACCGCCCTGGCCTCGTTCGTCGCGGGGCTGCTCTCCGCGCCCACCGCCGCCGCGCCGTCCGCGGCGAGCCCCGCCGGTACCGGTGCGGTTCCGGCCGGTGGTTCCGGCAGCTCCGGCGGCGGGCCGGATGCCGGATCCGGCGATCCGCGCGAGCCGGGCGCGGAGATCTTCCGGGGGTACGGGTTCGATACCTGCCGTACGCCGTCCCTGGGCGCCATGAACGCCTGGCGCAAGTCCCACTACCGGGCCGTGGGCGTCTACTTCGGCGGCAGAGGGCGGGCCTGCAAGCGGCAGCCGAACCTCAACCGCCGCTGGACGCTCGCCGTGCACCGGGCGGGCTGGCGGCTGCTGCCGCTCTACGTCGGATCCCAGTCCCCCTGTGTTCACAGCGACAACAAGAAGCACACCCCCATCGGCGACGAGCCCTGGCGCGAGGGCACGGCGGAGGGCCGTGACGCCGTGCGCCGCGCTGCCGCGCTCGGCATGGCCGAACGCAGCCCCCTCTACCTCGACATGGAGGCGTACGACCACGACGACACCCGCTGCGCCGACACCACCCTGCGCTTCGTCCGGGCCTGGAGCCGCGAGGTCCGCCGGCGCGGGTACCTCCCCGGCTTCTACAGCAGCGCGGGAACCGGCGTGGCTCACATGGAGCGTGCGCGCCGGGAGGGTGTGCGGGATCTCCCCGAGGTGATGTGGTTCGCCCGCTGGGGTGTCGAACCGGCGGTCGACGACGAGCCGGTGCTGGACCGGGATGCCTGGCAGCCGCACCGCAGGATCCACCAGTACGCGGGCGACGTCACCGAGCGCCACGGCGGGGTGCCGATGCAGATCGACCGCAACGCGGTGGACGCCCCGGTCGCCGTCATCGGCTGAGCCGGACACCGCCCTTCTCCGTCTCCGCGGCGTCCCGCCGTTCCGGAAACGGCCGGCCCGGACCGCGGTCGTGGCCCCGGCCGTCCCGATCCCGGGGGACGACACCTCTCCACCCGGAGGGGGTGCACCTGAGTACACCCCTACAACCTGAGGCGGACGCGGCTTCGGCACCTGCGGGCGATCCGCCGCGGTAAGCCCGCTCCTAGCGTTGAGCCATGACCACGCCAGTCCGCACCAGTGCGACCGCGACCCACTTCACGTCCTATGTACGGGCCCGCGGGCCGGTGCTGCTGCGCACCGCCCGCTCGCTGACACCGGACCCGTGCGACGCCGAGGACCTGCTGCAGACCGCGCTGACCAAGACGTATGTCGCGTGGGAGCGGATACAGGACCACCGGGCGCTGGACGGCTATGTCCGGCGCGCCCTGATCAACACCCGCACCTCCCAGTGGCGCAAGCGCCGGATCGACGAGTTCGCGTGCGCCGAGCTCCCGGAGCGCGAGGCCGTCCCCGGGCCGGACCCGGCCGAGCAGCAGGTGCTGCGCGACGCGATGTGGCGTGCCGTGATGCGGCTGCCCGACCGCCAGCGGGCCATGGTCGTCCTCAGGTACTACGAGGACCTGAGCGAGGCGCGGACCGCCGAGGTGCTCGGGGTCTCCGTCGGCACCGTCAAGAGCGCGGTCTCCCGGGCACTGGCCAAGCTGCGGGAAGACCCGGAGCTGCGGCCCGTGCGCGACTGACCCGCGCCCGCACCCACCGGTGGCGGACCCCGGGGGCGGCCGGATTGCAGAAGCGTTACCTCAGAGGTAGTGACATACCGAGTGGTATGGCCGCAGAATCAGCGGCACATTACCGCTGCGTAACCGCTGCCCCGGGAGGCCGACGGTGCTGAGCACAATGCAGGACGTACCCCTGACCGTGAGCCGTATCCTGCGACACGGCTCGACGATCCACGCCACCTCGCAGGTCATCACCTGGACCGGTGAGGGGGCCCCGCAGCGCCGGACCTTCGCCGAGGTGGGGGAGCGCGCCGGACAGCTGGCTCACGCGCTCCGTGACGAGCTCGGCGTACACGGTGACCAGCGCGTCGCCACGCTGATGTGGAACAACGCCGTCCATCTGGAGGCGTATCTCGCGATCCCCTCCATGGGCGCGGTGCTCCACACCCTGAACCTCCGGCTGCCGGCCGACCAGCTCGCCTTCATCGTGAACCACGCCGCCGACCGCGTCGTTATTGTCGACGGCTCGCTGCTGCCGCTGCTCGCCCCGCTGCTCCCCGCGCTCGGCACCGTCGAGCACGTCGTCGTCAACGGACCGGGCGACCGCTCCGTCCTGGACGGCTGCCGCCCCCGCGTGCACGACTACGAGGAGCTCATCGCCGGCCGCCCGTCCGACTACGCCTGGCCGGAGATCGACGAGCGCGAGGCCGCCGCCCTCTGCTACACCTCCGGCACCACCGGTGACCCCAAGGGCGTCGCCTACAGCCACCGTTCGATCTACCTGCACTCGATGCAGTCGAACAGCGGCGAGTCCTTCGGCGCCACCGCTGCCGACACCGTGCTGCCTGTCGTTCCGATGTTCCACGTCAACGCCTGGGGCCTGCCGCACGCCGCCTTCATGGCCGGCACCTCGCTGCTGATGCCCGACCGCTTCCTGCAGCCCGCACCGCTCGCGGAGATGATCGAGAGCGAGCGGCCGACGCTCGCCGCCGCCGTCCCCACCATCTGGCAGGGCCTGCTGGCCGAACTGGACGCCAAGCCGCGCGACGTCTCCTCGCTGCGCAACGTCGTCATCGGCGGCTCCGCCTGCCCGCCCTCCCTGATGCGGGACTTCGAGGAGCGGCACGGCATCACCGTCGTGCACGCCTGGGGCATGACGGAGACCTCGCCGCTCGGCAGCATCGCGCACCCGCCGGCCGGGGCGGACGCGGAGGCGGCCTGGGGATACCGCGTCACGCAGGGCCGCTTCCCCGCCTCCGTCGAGGCGCGGCTGGCCGGGCCCGGTGGTGACTACCTGCCCTGGGACGGACAGAGCGCCGGTGAGCTGGAGGTACGCGGACCGTGGATCGCGGGCGCGTACTACGGCGGCGGGGACGGCGAGCCCTTCCGCCCGGAGGACAAGTTCAGCCCCGACGGCTGGCTGCGCACCGGTGACGTCGGCACCATCAGCCCGGACGGCTACCTCACCCTCACGGACCGCGCCAAGGACGTCATCAAGTCCGGTGGCGAGTGGATCTCCTCCGTCGAGCTGGAGAACGCCCTGATGGGACACCCGGAGGTCGCGGAGGCGGCGGTCGTCGCCGTACCGGACGAGAAGTGGGGCGAGCGCCCGCTGGCGACAGTCGTGCTCAAGGAGGGGGCGACCGCCGACCTGGAGGCGCTCAAGACCTTCCTCGGCGAGCGGATCGCCCGCTGGCAGCTGCCGGAGCGCTGGTCGGTGATCGAGTCGGTGCCGAAGACCAGCGTCGGCAAGTTCGACAAGAAGGTGCTGCGCAAGCAGTACGCGGAGGGTCAGCTGGACGTCAGCGAGGTCTGACCGGGGCCCGGCCGCCGGCGCCCGCCGGCCCGGCGCCGGATCGCGCAACGGCCGCCGCCGCTCCGCCCAGGGGCGGGGTGGCGGCGGCCTGCGTGTCAGGGCCGTCGCAGGATCCGCCCCGGGCGCCGGTCGGGAAGCGGCCTCGGGGACACGGCAACGGCAACGGCAACGGCAACGGGCGCGGCCGCCGGGCCGGGCGGCCCGCCCGGAGCAGGAACCGGGTCCCGGCCGGTCAGTTGGCGCCGATCTTCGCCAGCAGATCGACGATGCGGTCCTGCACCTCGGGGCTCGTCGACCGCTCGGCCAGGAAGAGCACCGTCTCCCCCGTGCTCAGCAGCTGCAGATCCGCCGGGTCGATACCGGCCGAGGTGTAGACGACCAGCGGCGTGCGGCTCAGCAGCCCGTTCGCGCGCAGCCAGTCCACGATGCCGGCCCGGCGGCGGCGCACCTGCGTCAGGTCCATCACCACCAGATTCGGCCGCATCTGCGCCGCCGGAGTCACCGCGTCGGCGTCCGAGACGGCGCGCGCCACCTGCATGCCGCGCCGCTCCAGTGTCGCCGTCAGGGCGCCCGCGATCGCGTCGCGCTCCTCGATCAGCAGGACACGCGGCGGGTGCTGTTCGCTGTCGCGCGGCGCGAGGGCCTTCAGCAGCACCGCCGGGTCGGCTCCGTACGCCGCCTCCCGCGTGGCCTGGCCGAGACCGGCCGTCACGAGCACGGGCACCTCGGCGGCCACCGCGGCGGCCCGCAGCGACTGCAGCGCGGTCCGGGTGATCGGCCCGGTCAGCGGGTCGACAAAGAGCGCCGCAGGGTAGGCGGCGATCTGCGCGTCCACCTCCTCGCGGGAGTTGACGATCACCGGGCGGTAGCCGCGGTCGCTCAGCGCCTGCTGGGTGCCCACGTCGGGAACCGGCCAGACGAGCAGCCGGCGCGGATTGTCCAGCGGCTCCGGCGGCAGCTCGTCGTCGAGCGGCGGACCGGTCTGCGCGTCGGTGACGTCGACCGCGCCGTTCGGGCCGTCCAGCGGCTCCGGGCCCTCCGAACCCTCCTGGGGAGCGCCTATCGCGTAGGCGCGGCCGTCACCCTGCGAGTCCAGGAGCCGGGGCGGCTGCTGCGGGTTCGGCTGCGGGGCGGTCTGCTGCCGGGGGCGCCCGGGAGGGGGCGCGGCGGCGGACGTCCCCGCGGTGGGCTCCGTCTCCGGCGGGGCCGCCAGCTTGCGGCGCCGGCCGCCGGGCTGGGGGACGGCCTGCGCAGACGGCTGCTGGGGAGAGGTCTGCTGCTGCTGAGCCCGGCTGCGCTCGGCGATCTGCTGGACGAACGGCACACCCTGGCCGAGGGTGCGCACGCTGATGGAGCGCCCCTGCGTGGTGTCCGCCTCCTGGGCGGTGGTGACCGGCGGCCGTGTCTGCTGTGGCTGCGCGGGCTGCTGCAACTGCCGGAGAGGTACGGCCTGCTGCCGCGGTGCCTGCGGCGGTGGCGGCGCCTGGTGAGGCGCCGGTGTCTGCTGCCGGGGTGCCGGTTCCGGCGCCGCCTGCCGCGCCGGAGCGGGCTGTGCGGGCTGTGTGGGCTGTGCGGGCTGAGGCGGAGCGGGCTGTGCGGGCCCGTCCGCCGCCGGCTGAGGTGGCTGGGCACGGCGGCCGGTGGCGGCGGGGCCGCCGGGCGGCGGGGTGGCGCCGTCCGGGGCGGGCTGTGACGGGTACGGATGCGTGCCGGTCTGCTGCTGTCCGCCCGCGGGCGCGGCGGCCGCGGCGGTTCCCCGTCCGTCCGTACCCCAGCCGCCGGGGTGCGCCGGTGCCTGGGCGGGCGCCGGCGCGGCAGGTGCCGGGGCCGGCGGCGCGGCCGGGTGGCCGCTCCGGCCGTCGGTGCCCCAACCGGGCTGCGGCTGCTGCCCGGTGGAGGCGGCGGCCTGTTGCGGAGCCGGGGGCGTGCCGCCGGGCACGGGCTGTCCGGCGTCGGGCGCGGGACGGGCGCGGCGGCGTCCGGTGGGGAGCGGGTGCGGCTGCGGAGGGGTGTGGTCCTGGTCCGCTCCGGGAGGAAGCTGCCCGTGCGCCTCCTGCTCGTACGGCTGTGCGGGCCGGGGCCGCGACGGCTGTGGTGGCCGCGGCTGCTGCCCGGGACCGGCGGCGGGTGCGCCCTGGGCGTACGGCTGCCCGCCGGCGCTCTCCGGCGCGTACGGCTGCGGGCCGCCCGCACCGCCACCGGGGGCCGGGGCGGGCGGGGGCCCCGCCGGACCGGGTGGCACCGGGACGGCGACGGCCGGGGCGCCCGAGGGCGGGGGCGGCGGCTGCCGGTCCGCTTCGGCGGGCGGCAGTGCGAACGCCTGCCGTGCGGCGGGGGGCTCGGCCTGTCCGGGCTGTCCCTGGGGCGCGGGCTGTGCCCGCCCGGACACCGGTTGCTGAGGCTGCGACGGGGGCTGGGTCTGCGGCTGGGGCTGCTCGGGGATCGGCCGGTCGCCCGGGGCGAGGGCGCGGCGGGCACGCCGGCCCGCGGGGGCACCGGCGCTCTGCTGCGGGAGGGCGCTGCTCTGCGCCGCGGGGGCGCCGGTTCCGCCGCCGGGCTGCGGCCGTCCGGCGGTGACCGGCGTGTCCTGGGGCTGTGCCGGGCGCGGCAGCGCGGCCGGGGCTTGCGCGGCCTGCGGGCCCCAGCCCGTACCGGCACCGGCACCGGCCATGGGTTCCCCGGTGCCCGGTTCGGCGGCCGGCCCGGGGACCCGGCGGGCGCGACGGCCCGCCGGGTTCTGCTGCGGAGCGTTCTCCGCGGACGGGGCCTGGGGCGCCGCGGACGCGTAGTCGTCCTCGCCGGTCATGTCCTCCCGGGGCACCGGCCACTCGGCGGGCGCCGTCGCCACCGCGGCCTGGTGGGGCGGAGCGCCCGGGTGCTCCCCGCCGGGCCGCGGATACGGCTGAGCGGCCGCGGGTGCCGGTGCGGCCGCGGGCAGGGCCGGCCGCCCCTGTTGCGGTCCGGTGGGACCGGCGCCGCCCGGTGCGGCGGCAGGGGGCCCGCCGTGGCGGGCCCGCCGGCCCTGCGGAGCAGCGGGCTCAGCCTGCGGGGCCACGGGAACACCGCCCGCGCCGGGCTGCTCCTCGGCGGGACTGGGACGGCCGCGTCGCCGACCGGTGGGCCGGGCAGCGGCAGCGGCAGCGGCCGGGTCGGCCGCGTCACCGGACGGCGGTGGTGCCGCGGGGTGCCCCGGCGGCGTGGGACCGGCCGCGCCGGCCGGTCCGCCGGGGGAGGGGAGGCCGTTGCCGACCGGGCGCAGTTCGGCCGCGGCCGGTCCGCCCTGCTGCCCGGCGGCGTCGCCCGCGGCCGGGGGCAGGGCCGGCATGGCCCGCCGGCCGGCGGGGGGCGCCGGGGGGGCCTGTGCCGGGGGGTGCGCGGCGGCCTGCGCGGGCGCCGTCGCGCGCTCGGGTGTCTGCGGGCCCGCGCCGATCTCCCGGCGCGGGCCGCGACGGGGGCGGGCCGGTCCCGGAACGCCGGGCGCGGTGCCGGCGCCGTCGCCCGGACCGTTCTCCGCGGGCCCACCGCCCGGGGCACCGCCGGCCGGTGCCGTCGCCGTTCCGTCCGTGACCGGGGCGCCACCGGCTTCGGAAGCCGGAGCGCTCGCCCGCGCGTTCGGCATGCCGGGGGCTCCGGGCGCGTCCGGTGTGCCGCGCGCGGGGGCCGTCGGCACCGGCATGACCGTGGCCGCCGTCTCCCCCTCCCGGTCGCGGTCGGCGTCGCCCTGCGGCCGGACGGCGGAACCGGCGTCGGCGGTGAGCGGCACTTCGAGCACGTACGCGCTGCCGTCCACCCCCGGCACCTCGTGGGTCTGCAGCACACCGCCGTGCCGCCGCACGATGCCGCGCACGATCGGCCCGTGCACGGGGTCGCCCGCCGTGTACGGGCCGCGGACCTCGATCCGTACGACTTCTCCGCGCTGGGCGGCGGCCACGACGATCGTGGAGTCGCCGGAGCCGCCTCCGGCCATCGTGTTGCCCGTGGAGTCGACGCCCGCCACATCCGCGATCAGATGCGCCAGGGCCGTGGCCAGCCGCTCGCCGTCGACCTCCGCCTCGATCGCGGGGGCGTGCACCGCGAACTGCGCGCGCCCCGGGCCGATCAGCTCGACCGCGCCCTCGACACCGGCCGCGACGACCGCGTCCATCGAGACGGGCTCCCGCCGCAGCTTCTCCTTGCCGGTGTCGAGCCGCTGATAGGCGAGGACGTTGTCGACGAGGGTGGTCATCCGGGAGTACCCGGCGGCCAGGTGGTGCAGGATCTGGTTGGCCTCGGGCCAGAGCTGTCCGCCCGGGTCGGCGGCGAGCCCGCCGAGTTCACCGCTGAGCTGGTCCAGGGGGCCGCGCAGCGACTGGTCCAGGACGGCCAGCAGCTGGGCGTGCCGGGCGGCCAGGGCGTCGTACTGCCGCCGGTCGGTGAACGCCAGGACGGCGCCCACGAGCTGGTCGCCGTCCCGCACCGGCGCGGTGGTGAGGTCCACGGGCACCGGCCGCCCGTCCTTCGCCCACAGCACCTGGCCGCGCATCCGGTGCTTCAGCCCGGACTTGAGCGTGCCCGCGAGCGGTGTCTCCTCGAACGGCAGCGGGGAGCCGTCGGCGCGCGAGTGGTGGATCAGCGGATGCAGTTCCTTGCCGCCGAGGTCGCTCGCGCGATAACCGAGGATCTGCGCGGCGGCGGGGTTGACCAGGACGACCCGGCCCTCGCCGTCCACGCCGATGACACCCTCGGCCGCCGCGCGCAGGATCATCTCGGTCTGGCGCTGCTGGCGGGCCAGTTCGGCTTCGGTGTCGAGGGTGCCGGTCAGGTCCCGGACGACGAGCATCAGCAGTTCGTCACCGGTGTAGTGGTGGTGGTCCGCGTACGCCGCTTCGAACGCGGACTCGTACGGCGTGCGGCCGTCCTCCAGGTTCGCGCTGGTCACCTCGACCGGGAACTCGCTGCCGTCGGTGCGCCGGGCCAGCATCCGCGTCGGCTTGGTGCGGCCCTCGTCGCCCTTGTCGGGGCGGCGCATCGAACCGGGAATGCGCTTGGAGTCGAAGGACGGCAGCAGGTCGAGCAGGCCGCGGCCGACGAGCGCGGTACCCGGCGACTCGAAGGTCTCCAGGGCGATGGTGTTGGCGTTGACGACGGTGCCGTTGCAGTTGACCAGCAACAGGGCGTCGGGCAGTGCGTCGAGTATGGCGGCGAGGCGAGCAGCGCCTCGGGATGGCCTGCTGCTCACGACGGCGCTTCCTTCCTGTTACCGCGTATTGCCGACAGCCCCGGACATCGTGGCGCGCGTCCCGCGGTCTGTCACTAGAGGGAGTCTACGGGCAGCCGCCCGGCGGTCGGCGGTGGATGAGGGGAGGGGAGAAGTTGACCTTGTGCTGGTCGGTCCAGGTCCGCGTAGACCGGACATATGACGTGCGACCGTGCCCGGCCGGTTCCGCGGAGGCCGCCGGCGGCGCCGGACGGCTTGGGGCGGGGCCGGCGGGCGGCCCGTGCGAAGCCGCCCGCGCTCCCCTTGCGGTGCTTCCGGTTCCGTGTCCCCGGTGGTTCCCGGGGTTGACGGTTTCCGGACGCAGGCGGTCCGGCCAGGTCCGGCCGCTCCGGTCAGTGGCCCACGTCGGGAAGCACGGGGCGGAGGCGGTTCCAGCGAGCGATCTCGCAGCCGTTGACGCGGTTGTAGCGGGCGTTCACCGGACGTCCGGCCCAGGAGCCGGTGATCCGGGCGGTGGCCCGACCGCCGTAGATCATGGTGCAGTCGGAGCGCGGCGGGACGGGCGCGAAGGGGTTCCTGCCGTACCGGGTGAGTTCGTCCAGCCGCTTGCACGCGGCCCGCGCCCGGGGATGGGTGCCCCCCGGCGGGTGGCAGTCGAGCGAGTACGCGCCCTCCAGGATGCGGTCGCCGCCGCCGTCGCGGACGAGGATGGTCAGCCGGTCCTCCCCTGCCGGGGGCACGCGGTACCCGTCCACCGGCTCGGCCGGGGAGGACGGCGGGGACGGGGGCGCCCCGGCGCTGGCGGCGGGGGCGGCGGTGAGGAGCGCGAGCGCGCAGAGCGCGCCGGCGGCGAGACGGCGGAGCGGCATGGGGTCTCCTGGGGTGCGGTGGACGGCGAGGGGGAAGGGACGGTGCCTCTCGCGCCGTCCCCGCCGGGGCGGACGGGTCCGGCAGAACCCACCGGCCTCGTCTCTCCTAACGCTGGGGGCGCCGTTGCGTTGCGCAATCCGGCCGCGTCCGTACGTACGAGCTGATCCACGCGGGGGGCGCACGCCCGGCGTGAGCGGGGGCTCTCGGCGGGCGCGGCGCAGGGGTGCCGGGCGCTCGGGGGCGCCGGGCCCGGACACCGGTGCGCGGAGCGGGGGACGGCGGCCCCGCCTGGAAGCAGCGTGGCCGGAAACAGGGGGTGGGAGGCAGGGGAGAGCGGCCGTCTCCGCGGTGTCCCGTGCTCCGGGGAGCCGGTGCGGACCGGTAAGGGCTTTGCCCTGAGGCCCGCGCGCCGAGTACCGTGGGGTCCGATTGGTGACAGCCCATGAGGCTGTGCCATCATCTGCACACGCCACTCGCGCTCACGCGGGCGGTTGTGGAGGCTTCGCCTAGTCTGGTCTATGGCGCCGCACTGCTAATGCGGTTTGGGGTAACCCCCCATCCCGGGTTCAAATCCCGGAGCCTCCGCCGCTTGACCAGGGAGTCCACCCCGACGGGGCGGGCTCCCTTCGTCATGTCCGGGCTCACGAACCGCCCCCTGATGGCACGTTGATGGCACCAACGGCCGCCGGGCGCGAACGAGGGATGAACGCCGAGATCGCCACCGCTGCCTGCTCCGCCAGCTCCTCCGCCACCGTGGCGTACACGTCCATCGTGAACGCCGTCGACGCGTGCCCCAGCACCTCGGACACCAGCTTCATCGGGACGCCCGCGGCGATCAGCATCGTGGCCGCACCGTGCCGCAGGTCGTGGAACCGGATGGGCGGAAGGGGCGCGGCGAGCGCGAGCCGGACCGCGTCGGCCGGCACCCGGTGCTGCCGCGCGATCCGCTCCACCGACCAGCCATCTGCGTGCCGCTCCCGCAGCTTCCCGTGCCGCTCGATCAGCAGCCGGAACCGCTGCGAGACGTAGGGCGGCTTCAACTCCTTGCCGTCCTCGTACGTGAAGACGCGGCCGGAGTCCCGGTACGCCTCACCCCATTGCAGCCGCTCCGCCAGCTGCGTCTTCCGCCACGCCTTGAGGACCCGGGCCGTCTCCTCATCCAAGGTGATCTGCCGGTCACCGCTCTCGGTCTTCGTGTCGTCCAGCTCGTCATCGGCCTGCGACTGCCGGACGTGCAGCCGGCGCGTCTCCAAGCTGAGATCGGACCACTCCAGACCGACCAGCTCCCCGCGCCGCGGTCCCCAGTAGGCGTCAAGGTGGAACAGCGGATACAGCCGCTCCCCGGTCGCCTCCGCGAAGTCCAGGAACGCGCCGCACTGGGCGCTGCTCCACACCATGACCTTCGTCGGGATGTGCCCGGTCTTCTCCCACCGCTCCGCCCGCTCCGCGGTCCACAGCAGCGGACGGACGCGGCCCTTGTTCCGCTTGCCGCCCTTCGTCCGCCACACCCCGTCGGCCGGGTTGGCGGTGAGGATCTTCGACGTCATCACCGCATCGTTGAGCGCACCGACGAGGACGGCGTGCACGCGCTTGATGCGTGACTCCGAGATGGGCCGGGTGTGGACTCGCCGGCCGTCGCGGGTGGCGCGCACCTGCTGGAGGCGGCGCAGCAGCTCGGAGCGCTGCTCCGCTTCGTCCGGCCGGTTGAGCTTCCGCATGGCCGCGTACAGGTCGCGGATGTGCTGATCGCTCAGGTCCAGCAGCTTGACGTGCCCGATGCCCGGGACCAAGTACAGGTCGATGGCCTCCCGCTCACTGGCAAGCGTCGTGGCCTTGAGCCCGCCGGTCTCGGCCTCCGACTTCCGCCAGGCGTACCGGCGTTCCAGGTACTCGCCGAGCGTCGTCTTGCGGTCATCGACGGCCTTGGCGTTCCCGGCCTGGCCGAGCACGCGCGCCAGCTCGTTCTTGCACTCGCGCTCGGTGTCGTACGGGCCGACCCGCGGTTGCCGGCGCTTCCCGTCCGCGGAGCGGGGCGCCTCGTACCGGGCGTACCAGCCGCCGTGCCCCTTCTTCTTGAGGTCGGGGCACTGCTTGCCCAGCAGCTTCTTCGTCTCCGGATCGCGGCAGGAACAGGCCCGGTACGGCTTCACTCCTTCTCCCCCTCGCCGCTCTCGCGCTGCTCCTGCTGCTCCTGCTCCTGGCGGTCCCATTCGAGGGCCGCCCGGTTGTGCTCGGCCATCCGCTCCCGGGTGAGCCAGGCGACAGAGGCGGCCTGCGCCCGCTCCTTGGGCATCGACTCGAACCCCGCGGCCAACTCCGCCAGGCTCTCCGGAGGAGTCGGGTACGCCTCGGAGAAGATCCGGGCGAACTCCTCCGGCGTCAGGTTCCGCAACCGCGGTCCGGGCTCGGCACCGGCGCGACCCTTGACGCTCGGGCCGAGCCACCCGGCTTTCCGGGCTCGGGCGATCCAAGAGCGGATGGTCTCGTCAGGACGTCCGAACTCCTCCGCGATGCGCTTGACCGCGCCAGCCGGGCGACCCGGCGCGGTCTCGGCCAGGTAGGCGACGGCGACGCTGCGCAGCAGTTCGTCACTGAGGCCGGCGCGGCCGCCGCTGCGGCTCTTGCTCTTCTCCTGCGGGCCGGCCTGCTGCTCGGGTCCGCCGTAGACGGAGAGCGCAACGTGCGCACGGGCGACGTGCAGGACGTCGCTGATCTGGACGCGGCGGAGCAGGCTGCCCGTGATGCCGTTGCCGGCCGGGTCCGTGGCTGAGAGTTCGAGGCGGGAGATCACCAGCCCTTGAGCGTGCCTGGCCACGTCGCCGGTGGCCGCCCACTCTCCCGTGCTCGGGCGGCATTCGAAGGTGGCTACGACGTCTCCCTCTGCTGCGTTGAGCGCGGCGCCGGGGCGGGCGTCGGCGCGGATGAAGACCTCTTCCGGGTCGCCGGATGATGCGGGTGTCTCGGGATTCGTCACGGGGTGAGCATCCCAAATGGGCAACACCAGGTCAACACACCAGCCCGGCAGACCTGGTTGACGTGCCTAACCAGGTCTGCCAAGCTGGCCACATGACAGCCACAGCGCTACGCGTTCGGGCTCGCCTTGGCCTTCGTCGGGACCTTCCCGCTCCGGCGCAGCGGCGAGCCATCCGGGAGGCCTCGGGCCTCTCGCAGGGGGAACTGGCCCAGGCCATCGGAGTGACGCGCCAAGCCGTCAGCCACTGGGAGGCCGGCACCCGCACGCCGCAGGGCGTGCTGCTGGAGAGGTACGTCACGGCGATGCGCACCCTTCGGGAGGAGGCATGACCGTGAGGTGGACCCGCGAAGCGATCGAAGCTCTCGGCCCCACCACGACCGTGCCGACCGCCGCCGAGATCGTCGGCGTCGACGCGGAGACCGTGTACGGCGCGATCCGCCGCGGGGAGTGGGACATCACTCGCGTGCTGCGCATCGGCCGGTGCATCAAGATCCCGACGCGCGATCTCGTCGCCGTCCTCTACGCGCCGGAGCTGGATTCCGCACCGCAGGCCGGTGTGCCATCCCCGTGCCAACACCCCGCAACGCCGCAGGCCACAGCCACGGAACCGCATTCCCAATGCGGTTGTAGGTCGACCTCGGAGGGGGTGTACCGCCCTCTCCGGGCGGCCCCGTAAGACAGCCGCGGCCGCGCCGGTGATTCCAGCACCGACGAGACCGCGGCCTCAGCGCCCCACCAGAACGACGGAGACCCCGGGCTCATAGCTCGCCAGCTACCCGGGGCCCGTCTCAACCGATTGGAAGGAACGCCATGAACCAGCGTACGACGATCCCGCAGCAGGCCACCACCACCGGCACCGGCCGCCTCCCCGCCGCCGTCGCCCTCGCCCACACCTTCGCGGCCGCCGCCCTCGCCGACCCCGCGCCCATCACCCCCGACAGCGTCCGCACCGCCGTCCGGGACCTCACCCTCACCGCCGCCCACACCTACGCCCACCAGAACGACGACGACCGGCCCGCCCGCATCCGCGCCTTCGACATCGCACACGCCGCCGAACAGGGCACCGAAGACGCCGCCATCGTCCTCGATGGTGAGAACCAGGCGTCCGACCCCCACTGCGAGCCGCGCGGCGAAGTCTCCGACCGGTACAACGTCCGCCTCGGCCGCAGCATCAGGGACCTCGACGGGCTCTTCGCGGCCTGCGTGGCCGACGCCAACGAGCGCGGTATCCCCGCGGCCCGCGCGGTCGGGGAGCTGACGGGGATGCTCGCCACCTTCACCACGGACGCCGCCCGCGACGCCCTCCGCAACCGGCAGGCCGGCGAGTGACCACCCCCGCCCGCAACCGCAGCCCCCGCCCCCTCGTGCGGCGGGGGCCCGCGGTGCGCGGCGTCACCATCCTCCGACTCCCCCACGACCGGCGCACCGTGTGGCTCCCACAGCCCACCTCCCAATACGGCGGAGTCCTGCCGTACCCGCCCGGCACCGTGCTCCGCATCGACATCGGCCCCGCCAACCACTGCATGCCCGAACGCATGGAGCACCTGGCCGGAGCCCTCACCGACTGCGCGGAGATCGAAGTCGTAGGCACCGACCCGTACGGCGTGGCCGCCACCCGTGACGCCCTCGCCCGCGCCCTCACCGCCCACTGCGGGGCGCCCGCATGCTGACCCCCCTTCCCTCCGGCTGCTGCGCCCGTCCGCACTCGCGCGCAGCAGCGCACCTCTTGGAGACACGCGAGTGACCAAGCACCAGAACGCCGCCGACCAGGGCGCCGCCATGGAGCCGGACACGGTCCGGACGTGGCTCACGCTCCTGTACGCGGACCGGCCCGGGCTGATCGGCCTTTGGTCCGACGCCGAGAAGCAGGGCCGCCGGTTCGCCACCGACGCCGCAGGCATCGAAGCCGCCGTCAGGTACGCCGTGAAGCTGGACCGGCGACGGCCGAAGGGCATCTACGTCCAGACGACCACCCTCCGGGAGCGGCCGGCCAGCGGCCGCGGCGGCAAGGAGTTGGCCCATGCCGTCTCCCACCTCTGGGCCGATGGCGATTACGGCACCGTCGGGCACAAGCCCGGGCTCGACGACCTCCCGGCGCCGCCGGACCCGGACGCCGTGGCGAAGGTCGTTGCCGAGTCCGGCCTGCCCGAACCCACCGGCTGGGCCTACTCCGGCGGCGGCTACAACCCCGTATGGGTGCTCGCCGACACGCACGTCATCAGCAGCGAGGAAGACCGCGCCCGCACCGAGTCACTGACCACTACGTGGCAGACGATCCTCGCGGCGCAGGCATACCGCTACGGCTGGTCGTGGGACGGCAGTGTCGGCAACCTCGACCGGCTCATGAGGCTGCCCGGCACCGTCAACCGCAAGGAGGGCATGGAGCGGCCCACGGCCATCGGCGAAGGGACCGCAGTCCTCTACCAGCTGGAGGAGCTGCACGCCGCCGCGGACCGGCTGGGTCCGGAGGCCCGGGAGACCATGGCGCGGGCGGACCAGGAGAAGCAGCAGCGCAAGGCTGCGCGCCTCGGCCAGCCCGCCCCGGCCGCCGTGCCCCGGCAGGCCCCGCGCGCCGCGCACTCTGGCGACGGGCCGCTCGACGTCCTCGCCGACATGCTCACCTTCCGCGACGTGCTGGAACCCGCGGGGTTCACCTACCAGGGCACGACCGGCGGACGGGAGATGTGGAGGCGGCCGGAGGGAGCGGACGGTCCGGCCAGCAGCACACACAGTCTGGTCTGTGACGACCATGTGGCGGTCAACTGGTCGGAGCGGGCGGACCTCCCGGTCGGGGCGCTGCCTCCCGGGCGGAAGCTCACCATCCCCACCCTGTGGGCCCACCTGAACTACGCCGGGAACACCAGCGAAGCCGCGCGGGACATCATGCGCGCCGCAGCCGGACGCACTGCGGCGGGAGCTGCTGCACGGCTGCCCGCCCCGGTCCTCGCCGAGGTGAAACGCCGATGCATCCGGGACGACGAACGCCCACGGGCGCCGCTCGCAGAGGACCCGTGGGACGGGCCGCAGGACGAACCCCCGCAGGACCCGGACGGGGCGCCCAGCGAAGCAGCACCCATCGTCCGCGGGCTGATCCCGGAAGCCTTCTGGGCGGCGCGGCCAGAGCTGCGGCACATCCGCCAGGCTGGCCACTCCCGCAGCCGCTCCGGCGACGTTGCCCTACTCGCCGTGCTCACACGGCTGTCGGCCCTGGTTTCCCACCAGATCCGGGCAGACACCGGCGTGGCCGACTTCGCCTCCCTGAATCTGTTCGGCGGGATCATCGGCCCGTCCGGCATCGGCAAGTCGTCTGGTGTCGGCGTCGCCGGTCGTCTCCTGCCCGCGCCGCCCGGGCTCGACTTCCGCGACGGCCTCCCCATCGGCTCCGGCGAGGGCCTGGCGGAAGTGTTCATGGGCGTCGTCGAGGAGCACACCGGAGAGGTGCGCAAGGGGCGCGGCGGGACTGAGACACCCGTCACGGTGCAGGTCCGCAAGCAGGTCCGGCACCACGCTTTCTTCTACGTTGACGAGGGCGCCTCGCTCACGCGCCTCATGAAGGAGCGCTCAGGGTCGACGCTCGGGGAGACGCTCCGCAGCGCGGCCGTCGGCCAGACTCTCGGGCAGACCAACGCCAGCAAGGACACCACCCGGTACATCCCGGGTGGCTCCTACAGCATGGGGATGCTGGTCGGCTTCCAGCCGGAGACCGTTGCCCCGCTCTTCGAAGAGGTCGCGGAGGGCACGCCTCAGCGCTTCGTGTGGATTCAGGTCATCGACCCCGCGATCCCGGACGAACAGCCCGAGTGGCCTGGCGAGCTGCGGGCGTGGCAGACCGCGGGCATCGCGGCACCGGGCGACGAAGCGAGCGGGCCCGCGCTGGTCACCTTCGACCCGGCCATCAAGGCGGAGCTGCGGGCGGCGGACTTGGCCAAGGCGCGCGGGCATGCGTCGCAGGCACTGGAGAACCCGTTCGACTCGCAGGCGCCCGTGATGAAGGTGAAGCTCGCCTCTCTGCTGGCCATCCTCGCCGGCCGCCGGTACGTGAACCCCGAGGACTGGCGGCTTGCTCAGATGCTGTGGGCGGCGTCGTGCGAGACCCGTGATGCGGTCATCGCGTACGCCGAGACGAAGCGGCGCGTGGAGCAGGAGCAGCGCACGCTCGCCCGCATCGAGGAAGAGGTGCGAGTCGAGGGCGCCAAGCAGGCCGCCGAGGAGAAGCGGGCGGAGCGGGCTGTCGAGCGGCTGGCCCGGAGGGTCTCGGCCTATGTCCACGCGAACGGGGCGCAGCCGCGGTCTGTGTTGAGGGATCGGGCGGCCGGGCGGGAGAAGAAGCTGCTGCCCGATGCCTACGCCTACGCGGTGCTGCGGGAGTGGCTTGTCGAGGCCGACGGCAGGTTCGTCCCGGGACCTGTCCCCCCGTCGTGAGGGGGGGACAACCGGGGGGGACAGAGGGACAGGGGGACAGGGTTTGTCCCCCCTCTCTCCCTCCCGGAAGCCGAAACAAGTTCCATCCCGAAACTTTCTCTCATTCAACTAAGCCTCTGACCTGCGTAAACAAAAATCAAGATCAACAACTATTTGACTCGCATAGCGCGCGAGGGAGGGGGGGACAAACCGCGTCCCCCCTGTCCCCCCCGTCCGTAGCCCAACCCCGACCCGAGGACAGACCCATGACCAACCCCATCCCCGCCGCCCCCGGCTGGTACCTCCACGAGATCGACGAGCAAGGCGAGAGCTTGACTCCCGTCGTCGCCTGGCTCCCCGGCGCCGACACCGACGGCGAGCCGACGCTCCTGCCGTACGTCGACGGCGGCCCCTGCACGCCACCGCTCCTGATGAACGCCGACGACTTCAAGGCGTTCAGCCGCTCCATCGTCTACCGCCCCAACCACGACCCCGGCGCCGGAACGGAGTCCGCCTGATGTGGCGCACCCCGCAGCGTGTCCGCGGCGCCTCCGACCTCGGCGCCCGCCAGGCCGGTGAGCACGGGCCGTACGGCAAGTGGCCCACCGAGGACGACGACCAGGACGACGCCGAGCCGCAGCACGACGACCACAACCACTGAGCTACCGGCCGTCGAACGGCGGCCGGCCAACCCGAAGAAGGAGCAGCACCATGACCCACACCCCACACCCCCGCCGCGTCCAAGTCACCGGCGACATGTACCACCCCAACATCCCCGCCCGCGCCCACTGGGCCGGACGCCAACGCCCCCACCTCCCGAAGTCGCCGTTCGCCAACCCGCACCCCGTCGACACCCCCGGCCGCAAGACGCCCTGCCCCGAATGCGGACTACGCCACACCCTCGCCGAAGCCCTCAGCCTCTACCGCCAGCACCTCAACCAGAACCCGGACCTCCCCGTCCTGGCCGCCACCGACTACCCCGACACGCCCTTCGCCTGCCGCTGCCCGCTCGACCAGCCCTGCCACGTCGACGAACTCCTGACCCGCGCCGACCAGACGACCGTCATCGAACTCGGCGACGACCGCGACACCCGGTACGTCGTGCAGATCACCCCGGTCAGCACCGGCGAATGCAGCCACGGCAACGACACCTGCCCCCGCCCCGGCGCCATCGCCGTCCGCAACACCATCACCCAGCAGCACCCGGCCGAAGGCACCAGCCTCCGGGTCACCTACTGCGCCGACCACCAGGCCGCCGCGCCCCGACTGCGCGCCGTATGGGAAGCCGACGCCCGCGAGATGCAAGACCCCTTCAAGCGCGCCGCGTACCTCGCCAGCGCAGGCGTCACCACCTGACCCGCAGCACGACGGCCGGCCCCGCAGCAACCGGGGCCGGCCACCCAACACCACACCACACCCAGGAAGGGGCCCACGGTGACCACACCGGACCAACTCCACGACCAAACCGCCCAGTGGGCCGCCACCGAGATAGGCCACCTCACCACCGCCCCCACCTACGGCACACCCGCATGGCTCGCCCTCGACCCCGCCGACCCCCGCCGACAAGCCGCACTCATCCAAGCCGCCGAAGCATGGCGCACCACCCAACACACCCCGGCCGGTGCCCGATGACCGCCCGCGACGACGATGCCCTACTCGCCGCCGTCCTCGCCGGAGTCGAGACCAGCATCCAAGCCACCATCCGCAACGCCGCACAACGCCGCACAGCCGCCCGCCAAGACCGACAGCAGCGGGCCACGGCACGCGCCGCAGGACTCGCCCACCGCCACGCCGCCAAACTCCGCCACACCGCCCCGCCACAGGCCAGCCCGGCCCAACCCCTACGCGGACAACACAACACCGGAAACAACTTTCCGCATCACGGAAACCAGCCCACGGGAGACCCGATGATCCTCATCACCACCGACGACCTCACCGCCGCCGAGCACACCGCCACCCAAGCCGAAGCGACCCGCGCCGCCATCGAGCGCGAGTTCGCCCGAGGCGCCGTCAACACCCGATCCCACGACCGACTCCACGACGCCCGCATGGCCGCCGAACACGCCGCCGCACGACTGCGCACCCTCCGCGAGGACTACGCCGCCCAGCAGGGCGCACGCGACGCCCGCGCGGCCGCAGGGCGCGCCGCCGCCAAGGACATGACGCCCACCGCCCGCAGCATCGCCACGGCCCGCGAGGACGCCGTACACGCCCTCGCCGCGGCCGAGCAGTCCATGGCCGCAGCCCTGGCCGCGCTCACCGCGTACGACACGCAGGTGCGGGAGGCGTCCGCCGAGCTCCGGCGGCGCGGCCTGAGGGCCGGCGAGGGGGAGGAGACCGGCGGCGCCCGGGACGGCGGGCTGCGCCTGGACGGACGGCAGTGGCTTCCCGTCGACGGCCCGTCGCTGCTGGTGCAGCGCCTGTCCCGGGTGGTGGCGGGGGTGGCGCCGCGGCATGTGCTGTCCCGGATGCGGTGGCCGTCGTGTGGTGAGCCGCGGGCGGCGGCGGGCGGGGCGGCGCTGCTGGAGGAGTGCGGGCGTGTGGCGTAGCCCGGGGCGGCCGGGGGCGGGGGCGGCTGGTCCGCCCCTTCTCTTCGGCCGGGTTCTGACAACGTTGTCCAAAGACCTTGAGGAGGTCGCCATGCTCGGTTGGTTGAAGGGCCGGGGTTCCGGCGCAGGCGGGCCGGTGCCGGTGGTGGTGCGGTTGAACGGGTTCGCCGAGTTCGACGGGTTGGACATCCCGTTGCCCGGGTGGACGGAGGCCGAGTTCCGGCGGGCGTGGGAGCTGGGGGAGTCCGGGCAGGTGGACGCGCCCGAGTTCCAGCAGCTGCTGGACGCGCTGCGGGCCGCGGCCGTGGACGCCGCGGATGCCGGGCCGTGGGGTCCGGGCGATGAGGCCGAGTTGCTGCTGCTCCTGGCGGGCGGTGGCCCGCATGGCGAATGACATCGAGATCCGCGTGCGGGTCGCCAACCAGACCGGTACGGGTATCGCCGCGGTGAACCAGGCCGTCCGCCAGCTGCGGCAGAACGCCCGCCAGGCGGGGCCTGCGCTGGACGGCATGGCGTCCCGGGCGGATCTGGCCGGGGTGGCGCTGAACGCGCTGGAGAGGACCGCTCAGGGCGCGTCGCGGGCGTTGCGGACGCTGCGGGGCCGGGTGGCTGCGACGTCCGAGGCGTTGGGGGACCTGCGGACGAACGCAGTGCTTGCCAGTACGGGGCTGCGGACCTTGTCCACCAGGGCGGCCGCGGTCACCTCCCGGTTCTCCGACCTCAACGACGACGCGGTGCGGCTCGGTGACGGGTTGAACGACCTTGACGGGCGGGTGTCGAGTCTTGGCGACGGGATGCGCGGCCTGACCGACGACAGCTCGGGCTTGCGGGGCAACCTGCGCCGTATCGCCGGGGGGCTGGACGGGCTGGCGGACGCGGCCGGGGATGCCACCGGCGCGATCGGGTCGAAGGCCGGCGGCGGTGGTGGGGGGATGGCGGGGGCGTTGGCGGCGGCCGGTGTCGCCGCGCTGTCCGCCCTCCCGGCGTTGGGCTCCTTCGCGCCGATGCTGACCGGTGCCGCGGTCGCGGGCATCACGGCGAAGCTCGCATTTGCCGGGGTGGGGGACGCCGTGCAGTTGGCGGGTGAGGACCAGAAGGAGTACGCGAAGGCGCTCAAGCGGATGAGTCCGGCGCAGCGGGAGTTCACCAAGACGCTGGTGTCGGCGAAGAAAGAGTTCGGCGGGTTCGGCAAGGAGATTCAGAAGATCGCCCTTCCCGGATTCACGGCCGGGCTCAAGGCCGCGGCGCCCGCGGTGAACACCTTCAAGGGCGGGCTGCGGGACATGGCGAAAGTCCTCGGTGACCTCGGCCGTGACGCGGGGGAGTTCATTGCCGGCAGCCGGTTCCGGTCGGCGCTCAAGAAGAACATGGAACTCGGGGCGCAGTTCGTGGACCGGTTCGCCCGGTCGGTGGGCTCGTTCTCGATCGCGTTCCTTGAGTTCGGTGCGAAGTCCAAGCAGACCTTGGACGCGCTCGGCGGCGGCCTCGCGGATGTCCTGGGCAAGGGCCTGCCCGGGATGTTCAAGGGCTTGGAGCAGGGCATCGGCGGCTCGGCGAAGATGTTCACCGGGCTCTTCGACGCGCTGAACATGATCCTGCCCGCATTGGGTCGCCTGTCCGGGTCGCTCTCCGACACGTTCGGCGCAGCGCTCGGCGCGGTGTTCCGGCATATCGGCACGGTGGTGAGCGCCATCATGGACGGCCTGCGCCCCGCCATCGACGCACTCAAGCCGCTGATGGACACGATGGCCGGCTCGCTGGACAAGACCAGCGGATCGGTGCGCCCGCTCGCCGAGCTGTTCGGGAAGGTCCTCGGCGGCGCGGTGCGCCTGGCCATCATCCCAATGAAGAACCTGTTTGACCTGTTCCAGATCGCGTTGCCGTACGTGAAGAACCTCGGCCGCGCCCTGCTGGATTCGGTGTTGCCGGCGTTCGGGTCGATGAACGGTTCGATGGGGTGGACGGACCGGCTGACGAACTTCGTGAAGAACAACCGCGGGAGGATTCAGGAGATCTTCCAGCAGGGCACGGACGCGGTGATGCGGTTCGCCATTGCGGTGGTGGACGGCCTGCCGAAGGCGTTCGGGATCTTCCGCATCATGGCGGTCGTCGCCCTGGAAGCGTTCGGGGTGATCGCCAACGGTGCGGCTACCGCGTTCGGCTGGATTCCCGGGATCGGCGAGGACGTGAAGGGCGCGGCTGACAGCTTCCGAGTCTTCAAGGACGGTGTGCTGGAGAACTTGGACGCTGCGGCCGGGAAGCTGAATGAGTTCCGCGACTCCACGCTGCCGAAGCTCGAACAGAACCGGCTGATGATGAACATCCGGAACTGGGAGGACAACATCGCCACCGCGCGGGAGCAGTTGAACGACGAGAATCTCCCGCCGGAGAAGCGCGGCCGGCTCTTGCAGAACATCGCGGATTGGGAGACGAAGATCCGGGAGGCGGTGCGGCAGGGCGACAGTGCGGCCGCCAAGAAGTACCAGGCGAAGATCAGCGGCACGAAGAAGGGATTCGACAACACCGTTGAGCGGGTGCGCGACACGGTGATGCCGAGGAAGACCGCGATCATCGCCGGTAACCGGGCCGCGTTCAACGCGACGGCGGGTGTGGTGAAGGCGTGGCGGGCGCCGTCGAAGACGTCGAAGATCTTCGGTGACGCCTCGCCGCTGCGGGACACGATCCGCCGTTGGCAGGGCGCCACGGTGGGCTCGGTGGTGATGAACATCGTCGGCAGCATGAAGGCCAAGCCGCAGGCTCACGGTGGGATCATCGGTGGTGCTGCCGCGGGCGGCCCGCGCGGGAGTCTGACGTGGGTCGGGGAGCAGGGCCCGGAGTTGGTGGACCTGGCGCCGGGGTCGACGGTGCGGACGGCGGGTGACTCGCGGCGGATCGCTGCTGCCGGTGGTCAGCAGGTGGTCAAGGTTGAGTTGGACATCCGCTCGTCTGGTGGCCGGACGGACGACATGATGCTGATGTGGCTGCGCCAGGCGATCCACGTCCGTGGGGGTAACCCACAGGTGGTGCTGAGCACGCGGCGGCGTGGCGACTGAGCGTCCCTCAGGTGGCGCCCCTGGCCTGTTCCCGGGCCGGGGGCGCCGTGCTGTGCCCGGGGCCCGTGTGCGGGCGTCTGGCGGGCGCTGAGGGCTACGGGGTGGCGGGCTCCGCCTCGTCCTCGCCGAGGTCGCCGAAGGCGTCTTCCAGCTCCTCGCCGATCTTCTCTTCGGTGACCTCCCCGACGATGCGTTCCAGGGTGGCCGCGTCCACGCCCTCGCAGGCGGCCGGCCGCTGGCCTTCGGCGCCGGTGTTCATGGCGTCGTCCAGCTGCTCGGCCATGGCCTGCTTGCACGCGGCGGGGTCGGGGTCGGGGCCGGCGCAGGCGGTGAGGAGCAGCGCGGCGGCGGTGGCTATGGCGGCGGTGTGTGGTGTTCGCATGGGTGGTGAGGGTGTCGGCTGGTGTGGGGTGGTCGGGCGGGTACTGGGGGGTTGTGACGGGTTCGTGACGCCGCGTCCTGCCCGGGCTCACCCCGGAGGCGAAGGGGCCCCGGCCGCCTGCCACAGGGGGAAGCAGGACAACCGGGGCCCGGGGCCCGTCTCCGGCCGCTCGACCTGTCCAGGGTTTCCCCGGCCGGGACGGGGGTCTACTGGCCGCGCGCTCGGCGGCGCCGCTCGGCGGTCCGCAGCAGCACCGCGTCGACCCCGGCGGGCACCCGGCCCGGGTCCGGGGGTAGTCCGGCGCAGTCGTCGCAGAGGACGACCGTCCAGCCGGTGCCGGTGCCGCCGATGATGTGCCGCGGCTGGACGTCCCGTCCGTCCCGCCCGCAGGTCTCGCAGCCGTTCGAGGGGCGGCCGTCTGGGCCGTCGGTAGCATCGGTCATGTCATCAGCCCTTCACGCTGGTGGCCGTGCCCCGGGACCGTTCGCGCGGTTGCCGGGGCTCTCGCGGTTCACACACCGTAGACATCCTGTATACGGGTGTCTATCCATAGCCATACCTAGGCGCATCTATGCCCGGGTGTGTCCGCATACGTACAGTCCGGCGCGTGATCGAATTCGACCCGACCCGGCCGAAGTGGGCACAGATAGCCGAAGTGATCCGGGACCGCATCCGCACCGGCGAGTACCCGCCGCACCACCGGCTGTCCGAAGTGCAGATGGAAGCCGAGTTCGGCGTGGCCCGGGCCACGGTGCGCAAGGTCACCGCGGCACTGCGGGATGAGGGGCTGATCGTGACGACGCCCGGCATGGGTTCGTTCGTCGCCGAGCACCCGCCGACCGACGGCTGAGAACACGACGGCGGCCCCGCCCTGGTGCTCCCCAGGGGCGGGGCCGTCATCGTCGTGCGGGGGCGGGATCAGCGGCTGCCGGCGTCCCTGGTGGCGCGCCACCGGTTCAGCAGACGGCGGCCGAGCCGCGCTTTCCCGGCCGGGGTGAACGGCTGCGCCGCACACAACGCAGAGTAAGCGGCGAGCCAGAGGACGGCGGAGATCATAGCGAGGACCATCGGGGTCTCAACTCCCTGTCTGGGCGGGATTCCGGGCGTTCGCGCTGGTGAGGCGCTAGACACTAGATCACTGGTCAGGCCGGGGTTCGGCCGCTAGCGGGGGTGCTAGACCTAGCAGCGCGGGCCGCTAGACCTAGCACCCCCGCTCGGCTCAGCCCGCGGCCCGATCGGCGTTACGGCGCGTGACGGCGGCGGTCACGTCGGCCCGGGTGATCCCGCGCCGGTTCGCGCCCTGGCCCTCGTCATCGGTGCCCCAGACCTGGCCGCTCTTGATGCCCCACGGCTTGAGCGCAGCGGTCACCTGCTCGCCCTTCCACCCGCCGTACGTCTCCGGCCGCAGCTCCGCGAGACGCGCGGCCAGGCGCTCGCACCACACCCGCTCTTCGTCAGGGGCGAGGACGGCCAGGACGTCGGCCAGGACGTCCGTCCCGGCAGTGGCGTCTGGCCCCTGGCCGAGCGCGTGCCCGGTCACGTTGCCGTACTCCTCACGCAGCCTGCGCGCCCGGGCCACCACCTTCTCAGCGGCCGGCGCGTCCACGAACGCCGACGCCACGATCCGCGGGTCGTCGCCCTCGCCGGCCATCCAGCAGATACCGAGGTCGGACCGGGAGAACATCGTCGCCCGGATGCCCGCCTTGTAGGCCCCGGTCCCCAACACCATGTCATTTGCGGTGTGCCCCATCACCTTGAGGCAGAACCGCAGGACGGCGTTCGCGGAGATCCCGGGCGGAAGCGACTTGGCGTCGGGCCGCTGCGTGGCGAAGATGCCGACGATCCCCAGGGCCGGGCCGCGCTTGGTGATGTCCGTACAAATGGACTCCAGCTCAGCCCCATACGTCTCGTGCTCGAACGGCACCTGACACTCATCGAACCCGACGACGATCGGGTGCAGACCCAAGGACTTGTCACTGGCCAGGGCCGGGGTGACCTTCGACTCCGGGCAGCGCGACCGCGGCAGGGACTTGACCACCTTCGCCCGGCGGCGCAGTTCGTCCTTGAGCTCGCGCAGGGCGGCCACCACGTATTCGAGGTCTTCGTCTTCCTCCCCGGCCCGGTAGCGGTGGCACACGTCTTCGAGGGCGCCGAGGTCCCCCGTTCCCTTGAAGTCGAAGGCATACAGGGTGGCGCGCGGGTCGAGCGCGGCGATGAGCAGCAGCAGGCGCAGCAGGAACGTCTTGCCCATGCGCGGGATGGAGCCGATGACGATCGCGGCGAACATCAGGGTCACGGTCATGTCCCTCATCCGCTGGTCGTTGCCGAGCACGACCGGGCGGAAGAGATCGACCTGCCCCTCCCGCAGCAGCGGCCATGCGGGCTTCGTCGTCTCGTTCATCGGCCGGTCGCCAACCCACAGGACCAGGCGGCCCTCGTGCTCGTCGGGGTCGGGGGAGGGCCACACGCAGCCGACCTTGCGGCGCAGGCCGGAGGCGAGGGGCTTGCGGGCTTCCATGACGTCATCGGGGGTCACGCCGTAGGGGAGATCGAGGTCGGCGCGGTAGCCGGGCCCGTCGCGGGTGATGGGGGCGGTGAAGCGGAGCCCGTTCATGTCTCCGCCCTTCTTGATGGCGGCCGAGATCTTCGTGTTGCCGATGGCGTCCAGCCCGCGCAGCACGATGTGGCTGGTCAGCTTCTGCACTTCGGTGCGCAGCACGGCCGGGCCGACGACCGGCGCGTCTTCGGACTGGCCGGCCCACCCGAGGGCGAGGACGGACACGGACGCCATGGCGTACAGCCAGCCCGGGGCCATGACGTACAGGGAGGCGGCCAGGCCGACGCCGAACACGGCGGCCACCAGCGTGACCAGGGCCCGCAGCCGGACCCGCTGCGCCCGCAGCCGGGCGAGGGTCAGGTACTCGGCCGCGTCCTCGGCCCGTACGGCGGCCGCACGGAGCGGCGCGGCCTCCCGGTCCCACACCCACCGGCCGGTGCTGGTGAGGAAGCGGGCGGCGCCGCGGGGCGCCATGGCGGAGAGCTGCACGCTGTACGCGGGGAGCCGGACGCCGTGGTAGGCGGTGGCGTACCAGGCCCGGGACGCGGCGTGCCGGGTGGTGGCCCATGCGTCGGTGCGGAGCCATTCGGGGATGATCGGGCGCCGCTTCTCCTCGGTGACGCCGGGCGCGGGCAGCGCGGGGTTGTCGACGGGCTGCGCCTGCTGCTCCTGGTCGGCGTCGACGGCGGCCGGTGCCGGCGCCTCCGCAGCGGGCTCGGGCTTGGTCAGGGGCACGGTCGGCGGGGCGGGCACGGCAATGCCGTTCACCTGCTCCGGGACGGTGGTGGTTTCCGTCATGCTGGTCTCTCCTGGTGCTCGTAACAGGGGTGCCGGGGGCCCGGGGCGGGCGGTCTGCTGGCAGGCGTGGCGCCCGCCCCGGGGGTCTCTACCTGCGGGCGGCCCGCTCGGCGCGGCGCAGCCGGTCCTCGGCCTGCTTGCGGGCGGTCTTGGCCGCGGCACGGTCCGGCCGGGGCGCGCACCGCTCGGCGACGCGGGCGGCGGCCAGTTCCTCTTTCGCGGCTTCCAGCTCGCGGGCCAGGGCGTTGCGCTCACGGGCGGCCCGCTCCTCCGCGGCGGCGTCGATGCGGTCGATCTCCCGGTTGAGCCGCGGGCTCACGGCGTCGGCGGCGGCCTGCTTGGTGGTGCGCAGCAGCAGCGCAGCACGGCGGCGCCGCTCGGCCGGGGTGTAGGTGCGTTCGGGCAGCGGCATCGGTCAGCGCTCCTGCGGGGCGGTGGCGAGCCGGGCCCAGACGGCGGCCCGCTCGGTCAGCTCGGCGCGGCGGTAGTGCTCCCCGGGGATCTCGGCCTTGAGCAGCAGCGCGACAGCCTTCGCCCGGAAGTCGGCCGGGGTGAGGTCGCGCAGCTGGCGGCCGGTCATGTTCTCCAGGTCCAGGCCGGTGGGCAGCTGGTGGCGGTCCATGGGTGTCCTCCTCGGTGGTGGGCCGGGTCTGTCCCGGCTCCCCGCCCCCGCCCGGCCGTCGTGGTCGGGCGAGGACAGGCAGCCGGTCAGCCCTTCCGGCGCTTGAGGTTCTTCGCGGCCTGCGTGCCTTCCGGTCCGCCGACCGCGCGGACGACGGAGACGACCGTCCAGCCGACGACGGCGACGACCAGGGCGACGACGGCGAGGCTGATCGCCATGGACGTCATGGCGGCCACCAGGAGCGGGCCGAAGTACACCCCGGCCGCGACCGTCCCGGCGCCGATGCCGGCGCCGAGCGCGACCCGCTGGACGGTGCGGTCCGGCGGCGCCTGGTGGACGTGGACGACCTGCGGCACGGCCTGTTGCTGCGGCTCGGTGGGGAGCGGCTGCGGGCGGTGCACCGGCAGCGCGTCGGGCGAGTAGCAGCCGCATCCGGCGTGGTGGACGTGCTCGGTCATGAGTCCTCGCATTCGCAGAGACAGCCGGTGCCGGCGCAGCGGCCGCAGTCCTGGCAGGTGTCGCAGGTCCGGCAGTGGTGGCAGCCCCGGGGGACGGGCGGCCAGCAGGCGCAGCCGGTGGGCTGCCAGGGGTCGGGGGATCCGAAGATGCCGAGCTGTCCGGGGACCGGGGCGGCGGCCCGCTTGGGGGCGCGGCGGGCGCTCACGACATCACCGCCCCGGACCGGTCGGCGTTCAGCTGCTCCATCCAGGCGGCATCCGCGGAACGGTCCGACTCCCAGCGCTCATGCCGCTCCTCGTCGAGCCGGGCGTACACCTTGTGCACGTAGGACCGGGACCGGGTGGACAGCTCGGCCGCCTCGGTGACGGGCTTGCCCAGCGTCCACGCCACACGGATACGGTTCATCGCCTCATCCGCGGAGAGCCGACCCGCCGGGGTGTCCACCTCGTTGTTCACCTCGGTGTCCACCTCACGGGGCGGAACGGCCGGGGTGAACGCGGTGTGTCCACCGCAGATGACCAGCGGTTCGGCCGGTGCCGGCGCGAGCTCTGGGCGGGGCCCGGGTGTCACCTCGTTGTTCACCTCGGCGTCCACCTCGGCGGGCTCCCCGGACCCGTCGGCCCGCTCGACCGTCACCTCGGCGTCCACCTGCGTCCGCCCGGTCTCCCACGGCGAGGGCAGGGCGATCGTTGCCAGGTCGGCCGCGTGACGGCGCGCGGCCAGCAGCTCCAGCAGCATCCGCCGCTGATCCGCATCCGCGCCCGCCTGCGCCCGCCCAACGGCCACGGACAGGCGGTGCGCCACCCGCGCCCGGCCCCGGGCCTTCGGGCCCATGTCGGCCAGCTTGGCGGCCAGGGCGACGGCCTTCACCGTGGCCCGGTCCCGGCTGATCTGCTCCGCGCTGCGGTCCCGCACCGCCAGGCCGAGCCGGGACAGCAGCCGCTCACGCAGCTCCCTGCCGAGCACCGCGGGCAGGCTCCCGGATTCCTCGCCCGGCTTGTGGTGCCGCAGCTCGATGCCCATGGCCAGGTGCCACAGCAGCGCGGCCAGCACCGGGCCGACGACGGCGCGCACCAGGCCGCCGACGAACCCGGACTCGGCGAACGCGGGGATGATCTGCACCCCGGTGATGAGCCACACCAGCGCGCCCGGGGTGCCGGGTGCTCCGGTGGTGCGCAGGTTCTGCCGTGCCATCAGGGCGGTGGCGAACAGGGCCAGCTCGGCCGCGGCGAACATCGCGGCCCGCTCCATGGCACTGTCCATGTCGAGCCGGTGTGCGGCGAACCGCCACGAGGTGTCAGCGCTGTAGGCGGTACACGCGGCGGCGGCCAGAGCAGCGGTGACGACCGCGCCGGGGGTGCGGGCGGTGGCGCGCCGCACGGTGCGGACAGCGAGCCAGCCGAGGGCGGAGACGGCGGCCAGGAGCAGCAGGGCGGCGCCGGCCGCGGGCAGGGGGTGGGCGGTGGCCCATGTCAGGACATCACGCATCGGGGGTCTCCTCGGTGGTGCGGGGGGCGGGGGCGCACAGCGGGCAGCCGTCCGGGGCGCCCGTCATGGGCCGGGTGGCGCTGGCCCATCCGGCGGCGGCCACCACCAGGGCGGCGGCTGCGGGCTCCCACTGGTGGGCCAGCAGCAGGACGACGGCGACGACCAGGGCGGCCAGCAGCACCGGGGGGCGGCCCATCAAGTGGTGGGCGGCCAGGACGGCGCGGCGGACGGTACGGGCGGCGGCGGTCATCGGCCCTCACCGCCGTTCAGCGGACCGCGCCAGGGCTGGTAGTCGGCGGGGGTCTCGGCGGTCCGCCTGCGCAGGTAGGCGGCGGCGTGGGCCGGGTCGTGGCCGTTGTCGAGGACGGTGCGCGCCACGACGACGGCGGAGCGGGCCCGGTCGCGGAGGACGTACCCGGCCCGGCGCTCGTCGGCGTCGGTGATGTCGGGGAGCGGGAGGTCGACGGCGTCGGCCAGGGCGGCGAGCAGCTCGCGCACCGGGGCGGGGATGTCGCGGGCGTTCACTGCTGGGCTCCTCGGTGGAGTGCGGCCAGGCGGGCGGCGGCCTCGCGCTGCGCGTCGAGCGCGGCCCGGGCGGCGGCCAGGTCTTCGGCGGCCTGGCGGCGGGCGGCCTCCAGCTCGGCGGCGGCCTGCTGCCGGGCGTTCACAGCGACCCGCCGCGGGTGCGCTGGGGGAGCGGGGGGAGGGCGTCGGCCGGGGTGTCCTCGGCGCGGTCGTGCTGCGGCTCGGGCTCGGTGCGGGGGTTGTCCGGCGGGGCGCCGGGGGTACGGTCCTGCATAGGTCTGATCTCCCTGTCTCGGAGGGCGGTCGGGTCGAGGCCCCGGGCTGGTGTTCGTGCACCGGCCCGGGGCCGTCCTGCTGTCAGGCCGCGGCCACGATCTGGGCTGCGATCCGGTGGAAACAGACGTGCTTGGCCTTGAGGCCGGCGGCGCAGTTGCACGCCTGCGGGGCGCTGAGGTAGGTGCGGGTGCCGTCGCTGCTCACCGTGCGGAAGACGCGGCGGCCGCGGACGGCGACGATGCCGCCGAGCTCGATCAGCTCCAGGGCCTTGGCGACCTGGGCGGGCTTGTGCGCGGCGATGACTTCGGCGCGGGCGGCTTCGCGGACCTTGGCCTTGCAGGTGCGGCCGTAGCCGTTGGCGATCGAGCGGGGGGCGCGGAGAGCCCTGCCGCAACGGAGGCAGTTGGCCGTCTGGGTGGCCTCGGTCTTCGTCATGTCCTGTCCCTCACCTTGTCCCTGTGATGTTGACAAGGTTACGGGGCAGGGTAGAACCTTGTCAACATCAGGCGAGCGAAGTTGGGGGCCATACACTTTGTCCACACCACGAAGACAGGGGAGCGAACCGTGCCAGACCCGAACGCCGACTACTGGACGGTGCAGGACGTGGCCGACCACTGGGGCGTCAAGCCGCAGACCATCCGCGCGTACCGCACCCGCAAGCGCGGCGAGCTGCCGAAGGAAGATGCCGTCTTCGGCCGCTCCCCGGTGTGGAAGCCGGCCACGATCCTGAACTTCCAGCGGCCGGGCCAAGGGAAGCGCACCGACCTCTGATCCGCCGCGCCGTCGAGAGCCGCACGCCTTCCCGGGGTGCGGCTCTCGCGCGTCCGGCCGTCCCTCGGATGGCACACCGATGGCACCAAGAGGCACGGCCGCGCGTCGTCCCGGGTGGTCCACGCCGGACGGGCCCATGCCTCTGAGCTGGGCAAAGGGAGCGGCAGAGGTCGGGGAAGGTGGCCGCCGGACGAAGGGGAGAACACTGCTAATGCGGTTTGGGGTAACCCCCCATCCCGGGTTCAAATCCCGGAGCCTCCGCTCGATCCCCAGGATCATCGAAGCCCCGGCCGACGGCCGGGGCTTCCGTCGTCCCGGCAGGTCCGCGCGAGGGCCCCGAACGGCTGTTTCCGCAGGTCGGGCGAGGTCCGAACAATGGATTTCGCCTCACGCGACGGGTCATGTAATGTTGTTCCCGCAACGCCGACCGGCCGGAAACGCCGGAAAAGCAAGCGCTCGTAGCTTAACGGATAGAGCATCTGACTACGGATCAGAAGGTTGCAGGTTCGAATCCTGCCGAGCGCGCACAGTTCAGAAGCCCCTCGGAGATCATCCGGGGGGCTTTCGCGTGCCGTAGGCAGTGAAGCGACAGCCGCCGGGGTCGGCCCTCGCTGCCGGATGGCACGGGTGGGGCGGAATCCCCGCGCAGGAGCAGGGGCGGAACGGGCTGGTCCTCGCGGTGCCGCCGCCGGTGAGCTGAAGGGCCGGCCCTTCACGTCACGATGGCGTCTCCGGCGGCTTCTCCGGTTCTCCGTCGACCTGCCGGGTCACGTGGCAGGCCACCTCGCGCAGTACCTCGACCTGTTGCTTGGTCAGTCCGTCGATGACGTAGCGGCGCACTGCCGCGACGTGCCCCGGAGCCGCCTCGACCACGCGCTGCAGGCCGGCGTCGGTCAGCACCGCGACGGTGTAGCGGGAGTTGTCCGGATCGGGCTCCCTGTGCAGCAGGCCGCGCCGCTCCAGCCGCTTGACGACGTTCGACAGCCGGGACAGTGAGCTGCTGGTGTGGTGGGCCAGGTCGCTGAGTCGCATGGTCCGCCCGGGGGTCATCGACAGGGAGCTGAGCACCAGATAGTCGAAGAGCGTGAGGTCGCTGTCACGCAGGAGCTGGGCGTCCAGGGCGCCGGGGAGCTTCAGCATGAGGCCCGCCAGGGCCAGCCAGGCCTCGCGCTCCCAGCTGGACAGCCACCGTGGTTCGTCCTGCATGCCGCTCAGCGTAGCCGTTCGCTTCACGAGTGAAGTAACAACTTCCGGTTCAGTTCAAGCTTGAAGTTGAGGTGGTATGGTGACTTCAAGCTTGAACTAATCGATCCGAGGAGGAGCCGTGACCCTGTTCCGGCTGGACGCCAGCATCCGCACGCATGACTCCGCGAGCCGCGAGATCGCGGACATGGTCGAGGAGGAGTGGCTCGCCGCCCGCCCCGGGGACACGGTCGTGAGCCGCCACATCGGCGTCGAGACCCTGCCCGCCACTGCCTGGGCGGCGGCGGTGACCAGCGGCATGACGCCGGAGTCCGACCGCACCGCCGAACAGCGGGAGGCCGTGGCTCTGGCGGCGGCGCTCGTCGACGAACTGATCGCCGCCGACGCGGTCCTGTTCGGCGTCCCGCTCTACAACTACGGCGTCTCCCAGCACTTCAAGACGTACATCGACCTCGTCTGCGCCGACCCGCGGGCGGCCGGAGAGCGGTTCCTCGGCGGCAAGCCCGTGGTGCTCGCCACCGTCCGCGGCGGCGCCTACGGCCCGGGCACGCCGCGGGAGGGCTGGGACCACTCCACGCCGTACCTGCGGCGCATCATCGCCGACCACTGGGGCGCCGACCTCACCGTGATCGAACGCGAGTTCACCCTCGTCGGCGTCAATCCCGCCCTCGACTCCTTCAAGGACCAGGCCGCGCGGATGCACGCCGGAGCACTGGAGTCCGCCCACCGTGCCGGCCGCGCGCTCGGCGCCCTGCCCAGCCCGGTGTGAGGCGCGCGTCGCCGGCACGGCATCCGATGCGGGCACTGGTCCGGTCGGTCCGGTGCCCGGTCGATCGGGGCATGCTCCGAGAAGGCCCCTCCGAGTCGGACCGATGGTGAACGACAAGCGAGGAAGGTGAACGGTATGCATCTGCATCTGCATCTGCATCTGCCGGTGCCTGTGCCGGTTCCGGTGCCGGTGCCGGTGCCGGACAAGAGTGACCCGGTCTGCACCGCCGCGGCTCAGCGCTCGAAGCCCACCGCATGATCCTGCTGCCGGACGACTGGACCCGGGCCGGGCACCGAGCCCGCCGACGGCGGGGGGAGACGGCAGGGACGCGGCGGAGGAACGGCGGGGAGGCGACCGTGGCCGCCCCGGAGGTCACGGTCGCCGACGTGCCGCTCGCGCTGAAAGGCCGCCCCCCGTGGTGGCGCGGTGACCGTCCGCCGTCGGTGACGACAACGCCGGGCTCCCGGTGCACGTGGCCGCCTCGGCCCGGCGAGGCCACGGCTGCCGTCCGGATCAGGTGCCCCTCCCACACCTGCCGGACAGGCCCGCGGCGCATACTGGCGGCTCCGTGACCGCCGAGCCGGGGAGCATGCTGTATGACCGGGAGGACTGAGCCGCCGAGGCACGCCGGACGGGGCGCCGGCCCGGCCGGGAGCGGGGCGCCCGCCGAGGAGAGCCCGGGGGAGGGCGGCGGGGCGGAGGTGCGGGAGGTGGCCCGGTTCCGGCGGGAGCTGGGGCTGGCCGGGCTGATCGACGTCCACACGCACTTCATGCCCGAGCGCGTGCTGCGCAAGGTCTGGGCCTACTTCGACGCCGCCGGGCCGCTGACCGGGCGGCCCTGGCCGATCACCTACCGGCGGACGGAGGAGGAACGCACGGCCCTGCTCCGGGCCTTCGGGGTGCGCGCCTTCACCTCGCTGCTCTATCCGCACAAGCCGGGGATGGCCGCCTGGCTCAACTCCTGGTCCGCCGATTTCGCCCGCCGCACACCGGACTGCCTGCACTCGGCGACCTTCTTTCCCGAGTCCGGGGCCGGCGAGTATGTGCGGGCCGCGGTCGAGGGCGGTGCCCGCGTCTTCAAGTCACACCTTCAGGTGGGGGCGTACGACCCGAACGACCCGCTGCTCGACCCGGTGTGGGGGCTGCTGGCGGAGGCCGCCGTCCCCGTGGTGATCCACTGCGGTTCGGGGCCCGTCCCGGGGAGGTTCACCGGTCCGGGGCCGGTCGGCCGGCTGCTCGCCCGCCACCCGCGGCTGCGTCTGATCGTCGCCCACATGGGCATGCCCGAGTACGCGGACTTCCTGGACCTCGCCGAGCGCCATCCGGGGGTGCGGCTGGACACCACCATGGCGTTCACGGACTTCTCCGAGGAGATCTGCCCCTTCCCTCTCCCGGAACTCCCCCGGCTGGCCGCGCTCGGTGACCGCGTGCTGCTCGGCACCGACTTCCCCAACATCCCCTACCCGTACGCGCACGCCCTCCGCGCGCTGGCCCGGCTGGACCTCGGGGACGACTGGCTGCGCGCGGTCTGTCACGACAACGCCGCCCGCGACTTCGGCATCCGGCCCGCCGGTCCCGCGGCTCCGCCGGTGCGGCGCGGCGGCGGCGGGGCGGAGCGGCGGACGGAGCCCGGAGCGGGCGGCGCGTGAACCGCGGGGCCGCCCGCTCCGGGACCCTTCCGCGCGGGGGTGCGCCGTGGGGCCGTCAGCCGTTCTTCCCGTCCGGCGAGGAGGCCGCGGAGCAGGCCCGGTGGCTGCCGGCCGCGGCGAGGGGGCCCGAGGGCCCGGCGTCCGTGGTGGTTCCGGCCCCCGCGGAAGTCCGGTGTTCCGTCTTCACGGTGCCCGGGCCGGCCGTCGCCGTCTCGTCCGCCGTCCGCCGGGCGACGGCCTCCTGGAGGCCGCCGGTCGTCCTCAGCGGAACCTCCTTGATCAGCAGCGTCAGGACCAGTGCCACGAGGGCGACCGGGGCCGCGTAGAGGTAGATGTCCGCGATGCCGTGTCCGTAGGCGCTCTCGACGACCGCGCGCACCGGCGCCGGGAGCGTGTCCAGGTCGGGGATGCCGCCGCTGTCACCGGACTGCCGGACGCCGATCCCCGCCAGGCCCTCGCGGACGTAGCCGGCGACGCGGTGGCCGAGGACCGCGCCGAGCGCCGAGACGCCGATGGCGCCGCCGAGGGAGCGGAAGAAGGCGACGACGGAGCTGGCCGCGCCGAGGTCGCCCGGCTCCACCTGGTTCTGCGTGGCCAGGACGAGGTTCTGCATCATCATGCCGACCCCGAGCCCGAGCACGGCCATGGAGACGGCGAGCTGCCAGTAGGCGGTGTCGTACCGCATGGTGCCGAGGAGGCCGAGGCCCGCGGTGAGCAGGACGGCACCCGTGACCAGCCAGCGCTTCCAGTGGCCGGTCCGGGTGATGAGCAGGCCGGAGACGGTCGAGGAGAGGAACAGGCCCGCGATCATCGGAATCGTCAGCACGCCCGACATGGTCGGCGACTCGCCCCGGGCGAGCTGGAAGTACTGGCTGAGGAAGACGGTGGCGCCGAACATCGCCACACCGACGAAGAGGCTGGCGAGCGAGGTCAGCGTGATGGTCCGGTTCCGGAAGAGACGCAGCGGGATGATCGGTTCGCTCGCCCGCGACTCGACGAGGACGAAGGCCAGCCCGAGCAGGATCGAGCCGCCCACCATGGCGGCGGTCTGCCAGGAGGCCCAGGCGTACGTGTCACCGGCCAGGGTCACCCAGATCAGCAGCAGCGACACGGCCGAGGCGATGAGCGAGGCGCCCGCCCAGTCGACCTTCACGTCCCGCTTGACGACCGGCAGCCGCAGGGTCTTCTGCAGGACGATCAGCGCGGCCACGGCGAACGGCACACCGACGTAGAAGCACCAGCGCCAGCCGAGCCACGAGGTGTCGGTGATGACACCGCCGATCAGCGGGCCGCCGACGGTGGCGACGGCGAACGTGGCCCCGAGGTAGCCGCTGTACCGGCCGCGCTCGCGGGGCGAGATCATCGCGGCGATCACGATCTGCGTGAGCGCGGCCATGCCGCCCATGCCCAGGCCCTGGACCGCCCGGAAGGTGATCAGGGTGCCGGTGTTCTGCGCGAGGCCCGCGCCGGCCGAGGCCAGCACGAAGACGACCAGGGAGAGCTGGATCAGGGTCTTCTTGCTCGCCAGGTCGGCGAGCTTGCCCCAGAGCGGGGTGCTCGCCGTCATGGTGAGCAGCGACGCGGTGACCACCCAGGTGTACGCGCTCTGCCCGCCCCCGAGGTCGGAGATGATCTCCGGCAGGGCGTTGGAGACGATCGTCGAGGAGAGCACCGCGACGAACATGCCGAGCATCAGCCCGGAGAGCGCCTCCATGATCTGCCGGTGGGTCATGGGCGGGGTGTCTCCGGCGGGCGAGCCGGTGGGGGCGTCCCTCCGCACACCGGCGGGCGGGGTGGTGGCCATGCGCTTCCTTTTCCTCACGGGGGTTTCGGGGATCACGGTGACGAGGGGGCGGTGGGGAGAGCGGGGGCATCCGCCGTGCCGGGCCCCGCGGCGCGCTGATGCCGCTCACCACGGGTCCGGCAGGTGGAGCCGAAGTCGGCCCGCAGCCGGGCCAGCAGTTCGTTCAGGCGCTCGACGTCCTCGTCGGCCCAGTCCGCCAGGGCCTCGGCGAGGGTCGCGGCGCTGCGGGCGGACACCCCGCGGAGCAGTTCGCGGCCGCGGGGGCTCAGGCTGAGCAGCCGGGACCGCTTGTCGAGCGGGTCGGGTGCGCGGTCGATCCAGCCGCGGCCGACGGCATGGGCGACATGCCGGCTGGTCACCGACATGTCGATGTCGAGCAGTTCGGCGAGGCGGCTCATGCGCATCTCCCCGTGGTGGTGCAGCAGCGCGAGCACGGTGGCCGAGGCGGGCTGGCAGTCGGGCGGGAGTGCGCGGGAGAGGCCGCGCCTCACCGCCTCGACGCCGCCGAGCCGGCGGGCCAGCTCCTCGAAGTGGCTCAGCTCCGCCACGCACCCCTCCTTGGTAGTTGCTCAGGGCAACAGTAAGTTCTGTTGGTTGCTGAAGGCAAGTTCATACCCGGGCGGCTCGGGTAAAGGAAGCGGAAAGGCTGCCGCCCGGGCCGTGCGCTGCTGTGCGCTGCCGTGCGCTGCCGCCGGTGTTCCGGCGGGGAGCGGCTGCCGCCCCGGAAGCGGACGAGGTACCCGGGCGCGGCCGGCCGGGACCGGCCCGGACGGGCCCGGCGGGCGGACGGCCCCCGGAACGCCCCGGGGGTTGGGGCGCGGCCGGTGGTTCGCTAGGGTCCGCCCCATGACGAACAACCCTCACGGCCCCGCGCACCAGCCGGACCCCGCGGGCAGCACCCAGATGTTCCGCGCCTTCGTCGACGAGGGCGCTCCGCAGCGGCAGCCCGCCCCCGCCGCCTCCGGGCCGCGCGTCGGACTGATCGTGGGCGTCGTCGCCGCGCTCGCGATCATCGCCGGGGTGGCCTGGCTCGCCATGTCCTGAGCCGCCCGGGCCCCGGGGCCCGGGGCCCGTTCACTCCCGGGCCGGGGCGCGCGTCCGCGCCGCTCGGTACGGCCCCGCGCGGATCCGCGTACGGAGCCGTGCCCGGAGCTCCGGGCGGGACGCGCTCCACGGGCCCGCCCCGCCCCTCACCCTCTGCACCACACGGACGGCCGCCGCGGCGCTTCCCTGCGCCGCGGCGGCCGTCCGTGCGTACGTACGCGTCACCGGCCCCGGGGGCCGGCGTGGGTCACTCCTCCGAGACCAGGCCCTCGCGGAGCTGGGAGAGGGTGCGGGTGAGCAGCCGGGAGACGTGCATCTGGGAGATGCCGACCTCCTCGCCGATCTGCGACTGCGTCATATTGGCGAAGAAGCGGAGCATGATGATCTGCCGCTCCCGGGGCGGGAGTTTGGCCAGCAGCGGCTTCAGCGACTCCCGGTACTCGACGCCCTCCAGCGCCGTGTCCTCGTAGCCCAGGCGGTCCGCGAGGGAGCCCTCGGTGCCGTCCTCCTCGGCGGCGGGCGAGTCCAGGGAGCTGGCGGTGTAGGCGTTGCCCACCGCGAGGCCGTCGACGACGTCCTCCTCGGAGACGCCGAGGCAGGCCGCGAGCTCGGGGACGGTCGGGGACCGGTCGAGCTGCTGCGAGAGCTCGTCGCTCGCCTTGGTGAGCGCGAGCCGCAGCTCCTGGAGCCGGCGCGGGACCCGCACCGACCAGCTGGTGTCCCGGAAGAAGCGCTTGATCTCTCCCACGACGGTCGGCATCGCGAACGTCGGGAACTCCACGCCCCGTTCGCAGTCGAACCGGTCGATCGCCTTGATCAGGCCGATGGTGCCGACCTGGACGATGTCCTCCATGGGTTCGTTGCGGCTGCGGAAGCGGGCGGCGGCGTAGCGCACCAGGGGGAGGTTCAGCTCGATCAGGGTGTCCCGGACGTAGGCACGCTCGGGGCTGTCCTGGTCGAGGTGGGCGAGCCGCAGGAACAGGGAGCGGGAGAGGGTGCGGGTGTCGATGGCGGCGCAGTCGTCAAACACATGCGGTGCGTCATTGGTGAGCACCTTCGAGCTGCCCAGTTCTACGGACATGCCACCCCCTTGGGTTGCGGACGAGTCGCAGCGGCATCCTCGCGGAAGAGGAGAACCAGCCTCCACCTGAATACCGGAGGCGGCGCCACGGCAAACACAGTTCCTGCAGAATGTCACATGTCGGCAACGCGCTGTAGTGCCAAGTCGATTTATCTGCGCAGGAATGGCCACTCGTCCCGGTTACGCCTCGATTCTATTGGCGGACCTCAGGCGTGCGAAGCTCCTCGACAGCAGGCGTGACACATGCATCTGACTGACCCCCAGCTCCGCGCTGATCTGCGACTGCGTCAGATTGTTGTAGTAACGGAGCATCAGGATGCGCTGCTCCCGCTCGGGCAGCTGGACCAGCAGATGCCGCACCAGATCGCGGTGCTCGACCCCGGCGAGCGCCGGGTCCTCGTAGCCGAGGCGGTCGACCAGACCGGGCAGGCCGTCGCCCTCCTGGGCCGCCTCCAGCGAGGTCGCGTGGTACGAGCGGCCGGCCTCGATGCAGGCGAGGACGTCCTCCTCGGGGATGCGCAGGCGCTCGGCGATCTCGGCCGTGGTGGGGGAGCGCCCGTGCAGCACGGTCAGGTCCTCGGTGGCGCCGTTCACCTGGACCCACAGCTCGTGCAGCCGGCGCGGTACGTGGACGGTGCGGACGTTGTCGCGGAAGTAGCGCTTGATCTCGCCGATGACGGTCGGCATGGCGAAGGTGGGGAACTGGACGCCGCGTTCGGGGTCGAACCGGTCGATGGCGTTGATCAGGCCGATGGTGCCGACCTGGACCACGTCCTCCATGGGCTCGTTGCGGCTGCGGAAGCGGGCGGCGGCGTAGCGCACCAGCGGCAGGTTCGCCTCGATCAGGGCGGTGCGCACCCGGGCGTGCTCGGCGGTGCCGGGGGTCAGTCCGGAGAGCTTCTGGAAGAGGACCTGGGTGAGGGCGCGGGTGTCGGCCCCGCGGCTCTCGCGGGATCGGCCGATGCCGCTCCGGAAGGGCGTCGCGGGCGCGGTGCGAGCCGAAGCGGTCATGCCACCCCTTCACAGAGTTCATCATCCGGCAAAAGCGGTCATAGCATCACAAGACATGCGCGTCGTGTGCAAGCACCGGATACTGCCGTGTCCGTGGCAAGTTGGGCCGTCGGCGCGGCCGGTGAGGAGTGCGCGGAGGCGCGGCGCGGAGCGGCCGCCCGGGCGGTTCCCGGCCGCTTAGGGGCGCGCCCCGGGGGTGTTCGGGGCCGGCCCGGGTACGGCGGCGGCCCCTCACCCGGGGTGGGTGAGGGGCCGCCCGCGGCCGGAGCCGGCCTCAGAACTCGTAGTCGGCGATCACCCAGGTGGCGAACTCGCGCCAGATCGCCGCGGCGGCCTGGTGCGCCGGGTGTTCGAGGTAGCGCCGCAGGGCGTCCGCGTCGGCCACGGCGGAGTTGATGGCGAAGTCGTAGGCGATGGGCCGGTCGGCGATGTTCCAGGCGCACTCCCAGAACTCCAGCTCCGGGATCACTCCGCCGAGCTCCCGGAACGCCTCGGCGCCGGCCGCGGCCCGCGGGTCGTCGCGCCGCACGCCCTCGTTCAGCTTGAAAAGGACCAGATGGCGGATCACGGGACGCTCCTCGCGGGGCTCATGCGGCTCACAGGGCTCACGGGGCCGGCGGGGACCCCCGGCCGGACACCGGCCGGCTCAGTTGACCAGCCGGGACATGAACTCACCGACGCCCTGGGCGGCGGTGGATATGCCGTCGAAGCCTATCTGGACGAGCTCACCGGCCCGGTCGGGGGAGGTGATGATCGTGTACAGCACGAAGACGATGAGCAGGTACATCCCGATCTTCTTCGCCTGTGCCATGACGAACCGCCTCCCTGCCCCGGTGCCGAGCGTGCTGCCCCCTGAGCAGTCGCGTGAGTCTAGCGCCCGAACGCCCGTGCGGGGCCAGAGCGTACGGCGATCTTGCCGCTCCGGGCAATGGGCCGGTGGCCTGCGGATACCCGCGGACGCGGAGAGGGCCGGAACGGGACGCGCGAAGGGCCCCGCCGGATCGGCGGGGCCCTTCGCGAAGAGCGGTAGCGGAGGGATTTGAACCCTCGGTGACTTGCGCCACACTCGCTTTCGAGGCGAGCTCCTTCGGCCGCTCGGACACGCTACCGGGAGAGAGCTTAGCGGAGGCGGCCCCGGGATCGAAATCCGGTTCCCCGTGCGGCGGGCGGGACGGGCCCGTCAGGGCTCTCCGCCCCGGAAGAAGCGGGTCAGCGGAGCGGCGCACTCCTCGGCGAGCACCCCGGCGATCACCTCCGGGCGGTGGTTGAGCCGGCGGTCCCGTACGACGTCCCAGAGCGAGCCGGCCGCGCCCGCCTTGGCGTCGGGCGCCCCGTACACGACCCGGTCGACGCGGGAGAGGACGGCGGCGCCTGCGCACATGGTGCAGGGCTCCAGGGTCACCACGAGGGTGCAGCCGGACAGCCGCCACTCCCCGCGGGCGCGGGCCGCCTCGCGGAGCGCGAGCACCTCGGCGTGCGCCGTCGGGTCGCCGGCCGCCTCCCGCTCGTTGCGGCCGCGGCCGAGCACAGCCCCGTCCGGGCCGAGGACGACGGCGCCCACCGGGACGTCACCCGTCTCCGGCGCGCGGACGGCCTCGGTCAGGGCCAGGCGCATGGCGGGCCGCCAGCGGTCCCGTACCGGGTCGTGCGGGGGCTCGGTGCGGCCGTCCGGGCCGGGGTGTCCGGTCCGGACGGCCGGGGAGGGGGTGGGGTCCATGGGGACAGTGTCGGGCAGGGGCGGGGCGGCCCGCTCCTCAGCGGACCGCTTCCAGGACGTCCACGCAGCCGAGGGCGTCGGCGATCGAGCTGAGCGCGTCCGTGTCCAGGGCGAGCAGGTCGCTCTCGGACATCCCGAGGTCGTCGAGGATCAGCGAGTCCCCGATCGGGCCGGGGGGCACGCCGTCGTCGGCGGTCTCCTCGTCGTCGTCCGGCTCGCCGTCCTCGGTGCCGTCGAGGTCGACCAGGTCGTCGAGGTCGTCCGGGTCCCTGCCGAGCAGTTCGTCGGTGAGCATGATCTCGCCGTACGAGCTGCGGGCGGCGGCCGCCCCGTCGGAGATGAAGATGCGCGGATCCTCTTCGCCGTCGACCCGCAGGAGGCCGAACCAGGCGTCCTCCTGCTCGATGAAGGCGATCACCGTGTCGTCGTCGGTCGATGCCCCTCGGGCCAGATCCATCAGATCGGCCAGGGACTCCACATCGTCGAGCTCTGTGTCGCTCGCTTCCCACCCGTCTTCGGTGCGCGCGAGCAGTGCGGCGAAGTACACCGTGACTCTCCCACTGGTCATAGGCGTGTGCCGGGGCCGTACCGGGCGCGGCTGTTCCGCTGTCCCGTCCACTCGGAATCGTGGCAGAAACAACGCCATTGTGAGAGGTCTTCGACTGTGCGTCGTGTACCAGTCCTGTGATCGGTCTCTTATCGAGCCTGATCGAGACGGTTCGGGGCTGCCCTGAAATGCAAGGAGGGGAAGGGCTGTCGGCGGCGTGTCCGGCTCCGCTCACCAGCGGAAGGTGCGCATCCGCATCTGCTGGCGCATCCGGGCGGCGCGGGCGCGCCGCGGCTGCACCCGGTCGCGGAGCTCCCGGGCCTCGTGGAGTTCGCGCAGGAACTGGGCACGGCGCCGGCGCCGCTCCGCGGCGGACTCCGCCGCGGTCGCGGGCGAGGCCTCGTCGGTTCCCCGGTCGCGGTCCGCCATGCAGACACCATCCCCATCCGCTCGCGGCACCGCCCGGACGGCGGTGCCGGTCCCGGGCCCCGTGGCCCGGGGGGTATTCCTCCCACTTTCCCCGCGCGCGGATATTGATGCGACCGGACGCGGGCGGGCGGGCCGGGGCGTGCGCCGGGGGCCCGCGCGGCGCACGCCCGGCCGGGGAGCGGTTAGTGTCGGTGCCATGCGGATCCACGTCGTCGACCACCCGCTGGTGGCGCACAAACTCACCACACTGCGCGACAAGCGCACCGACTCCCCCACCTTCCGGCGGCTCGCCGACGAACTGGTGACCCTGCTCGCGTACGAGGCCACCCGCGACGTGCGCACGGAACAGGCCGGCATCGAGACCCCGGTGACCGCGACCACCGGGGTGCGGCTCTCCCACCCGCGCCCCCTGGTGGTGCCGATCCTCCGGGCCGGGCTGGGGATGCTGGAGGGCATGGTGCGGCTGCTGCCCACCGCCGAGGTGGGCTTTCTCGGCATGCTCCGCAACGAGGAGACGCTGCAGGCCTCGACCTACGCGACCCGGATGCCGGACGACCTCTCCGGGCGTCAGGTCTACGTCCTCGACCCGATGCTGGCGACCGGCGGCACCCTCATCGCGGCGATCAATGAGCTGATCACCCGGGGCGCGGACGACGTCACCGCCCTCTGCCTGCTGGCGGCGCCCGAGGGCGTGGAGCTGATGGAGCGGGAGCTGGACGGCGCCCCGGTCACGGTCGTGACGGCCGCGGTGGACGAGCGGCTGAACGAGCACGGCTACATCGTGCCCGGCCTCGGTGACGCGGGGGACCGCATGTACGGCACCGCGGGCTGACCCCCGGACCCACGCGGCGGAGCCCGTCACCTCACGGGGTGGCGGGCTCCGCCGCGTCCGGCGGCGGCCGGTTCAGCACTTCGGGGTGGCGGAGGGGCTGGGTGAAGGGCTGACCAGGGCGGTGACCGTCTCGGCGGCCTGCTTCTCCGGCGCCAGCCCGGTGAAGGCCTTGCCGATGATGAAGTCGACCTCGGCCGTCTTCTTGCGGCCCTTGTCCTGCTTCGTCCGGGAGTCGGTGACGTGGGCGCCGACCACCTCGAACGCGCCCTTCTCCGCCGCGGGTGCGCCCAGCAGCAGCGCGGTGTCCTTGACCTTCTTGTCGTACGCGGCCGGGGCGTTGTCCACCTCGCCGATCGTGAAGCCGCGCTTCTCCAGCGCCTTGGCCGTCTTCTTGGCCAGCCCGGCGCGGGTGGTGGCGTTGTAGACGTTGACCGTGATCTCGCCCGGTTTCGGCAGCACCCTCGGCTTCGGCGCGGGGGAGGCGCTCGCCTGGCGGCTCACCGCGCAGTTCTTGTTGCCGGCGGCCGCGCGGGCCTTGCCGCCGCCGCCCGTGAAGATGTCGACGACCTGGAGCGTGCCCCACCCGATGAGGGCGACGGCCGCGGTGGCGCCGATCGCCGCGAGAACGACGCGGCGGTGCCGCGGCCTGCGCATACGCGGGTAACGGTTGCCCGTGATGCGGTACTTCCCGCCCATGCCGGGAGGAGTGAGCATGCTCATGGGCGCAGCGTAGTGCGGGCTGTCATTTCTGCCTACTAAAGGATCAATGTGTGGCGGGCCCCTCAACCCGAAAGGGGCAACAGACGGCCGGGCGGCCGGGCTCAGCCCAGGTCGAGCACGCGGGCGTGGAGCACCTGGCGCTGCTGGAGCGCGGCGCGGACCGCGCGGTGCAGCCCGTCCTCCAGATACAGATCGCCCTGCCACTTCACGACGTGGGCGAAGAGATCGCCGTAGAAGGTGGAGTCCTCGGCCAGGAGCGTCTCCAGGTCGAGCTGCCCCTTGGTCGTCACCAACTGGTCGAGGCGGACCGGGCGGGGAGCCACGTCCGCCCACTGGCGGGTGCTGTCCCGGCCGTGGTCCGGGTACGGCCGCCCGTTTCCGATGCGCTTGAAGATCACACGGAAAGCCTACCGGGCCGGGCACTCCGGGCGCAGCCTCGGAGCGCCGGGCGATCCGAGGCGGCCCGCCCGGGGCGCCCGCGTGTGCGCCGCGGGCGCCGGGCGGAGGGCCCGGCACCCGCGGTCGCCCGGGCGGGGAGACGGCCGGGGTGCCGGCCGGTTCCGCCCGGTGTTACTCGGTGGGCCGCTCGTGGGTGTGGCCCTCGTGCAGGCCGCCGCCGCTGCCCGCGTCACCGTCGGTGGGGACGGACTCCACCGGCTCGGTGAGGGAGCGCAGGTCGTGGGCGTAGGTGCCGACGGCGTTGGCGATCACGTCGATGTTGACGTCGAACGCCTCCATGCTGACGTTCGACAGGTCGTCACACGCCTCGTGGTAGCACGGGTCGTACGCGACGCCCGCCTGCCCGCCGAACAGCTCGGCCTGCTGCTCCGTCTTGACGCCCTCGGCGCCGGTGAAGGTGCCGCCCGAGGGGATGCCCGCCTCGATGAAGGGGCCGTAGTCCGAGCGACCGGTGAAGTCCGTGCCCGCGTGCGGCGTGCCGCGGCGGTCGAGGAAGTCGGTGATCTGGCGCTCCAGCTGGGCCGACCCCTCGGGGCCGGGACCGGCGCCCACGGCGTCGGAGTCGTCGCCGTCGTAGACGAAGAGGCCGTAGTTGGGCGAGGCGATCATGTCGAAGTTGAGGTAGAGCTCGATCTGCTCGCGCTGTGCCTCGGTCAGGTCGGCGACGTAGTTCTCGGCGCCCTGCAGGCCCAGCTCCTCGGCCGACCACCAGGCGAAGCGCACCTTGTTGGCGGGCTTGGCGTGGGACTTCGCCAGCTGCAGCGCCACTTCCAGCAGGCCGGCCGAGCCGGAGCCGTTGTCGTTGATGCCGGGGCCCTTGGCGACGGAGTCGAGGTGAGCGCCGAGCATCACCGTGTGGTCGGCCCTGCCGCCGCGGGTCTCCGCGATGACGTTGCGGGTGGTGCGCTCCTCCTGGAGGGCCCGGATCTCGTACGAGACGGTCACCTCGCCCTGCGCGGCCCCGGCGGCGAGCGCCTCACCGGCCTCCTGGGTGATGCCGCCGGTCGGGATGCGGCCGGCGTCGGCGGCGCCGAGGGTTCCGGCGAGGGAGCCGTCGGTGTTGTTGTAGATGATCGCCCCGACGGCCCCGGCGTCGGCGGCCGTGGCCTGCTTCTGGGCGAAGGTGCAGCCGCCGCGCTTGATGAGCGCGATCTTCCCGGTGAAGGTCTGGCCGGCGTAGTCGGCGGCGTCGCAGCCGCTGGTGCCGTCCTCGTCCACCGGCGCGGCGGCGAGGGGCGCGGTGATGCCGCCCTCGGGGGTGCTGGTGGTGTAGGTCATCGCCGAGACCTCGATGTCCCGCGCCTCCGGCGAGACCACGGACAGCTTCTCGGCGAGCGTCTCGGTGTAGACGAACGTGAAGTCGTCGTAGGCGACCTTGTAGCCGGCCTTCTTGAGCAGCTTGTAGACGTAGGCGGCGGAGGCGTCGTAGCCGAGCGAACCGGCGGCGCGGTGGCCGCCGGTGGAGTCTGCGATGGCCTGGAATCTCTCCAGGTGGCGGTGGGCGTTCTCGGCGGAGGAGCGCTTGACCAGCTTCTTGGCGAGCTTGGCGGACCGGTGGGCCGGGTCCGGGTGGGCGGTGGCCGGGCCGGCCGAGGCCAGCAGCAGCGGAGTGGCGAGCGCGGCGGCGGCTATGGCCGCTATCGTCCGGCGCGGGTGGCGAACATCCACGGAGGTTCCTTCCGGCAGAGGACTGGGCCGATGGGGGGCGGTCGGCGACGACTGTCCGGCATCCGGTGGAGCGGGTCCGTGATGCGAACAGCCGGTGTGGAAGGGAAAGTTAAGGGATGCGGGCCGCCGCTGGGAACGGCCGCGACGTTTTCACCTCGAATTTTCACGTTCGGCATCCGCCTCCGCCGGGTGGGCGCGGCCGGACGGGTGCGACGGCCGGGTGCGGCGGACGGGAGCCGCCGGGCGGCCCGGCGGCGGCCGTTCCGTCCGCCACCGTGCCCTCTCCGCGCGGGCGTGCCAGGCTGGAGGCGGAAGCTCCGGCAGAGAGCGGTGAGGACGATGCAGGCACAGCTCGGCGACCAGATCGTGGTGGAGAGCGGAACGACGGGCGGCGCCCGTCGGGACGGCGAGATCGTCGGACTGCACCACGCCGACGGCACGCCCCCGTACGACGTGCGCTGGTCGGACACCGGCCGGGTGACGGTGGTCTTCCCGGGGCCCGACGCGCACATCCGTCATCTGCACCACGAGGGCGGACCGGACCGCCGGTCCTGATTCCCCGGGCCTGAACTCCCTGGCCTGGGCGCCTCCGGGCTTGAACTCCCGGGCCGGGACGGCCGGGGCGGCCGGGGCGGGCTCCGGGCGCCGGGCGCTTCCGCGGCGTGGCGCGGCCGCCGCGGCCCCGGTGGGCGGGTGTGGTTCAGCGGCCCGGTGTGCCCAGGACGCGGGTCTCGATCCGCCGGCGGACCTCCTCGGTGAGCCGGGCGAGCGCCTCGGACACCCCGGCCTCCGGCGCCTGCGGATCCCTGATCCGCCGTGCGGCGTCCGGGAGTTCGGCCAGATCGGCCTCGAAGCGGCGCCGGGCGGCGTCGAGCGGGGCCGCCGGGGCGGTGCGCCGCCCGCCGGTCATCACGGTCTCCAGCAGCGGTTCGGCGCCCGGCGGCAGCGGCTCGTCCCGGAGCGCGATCGTGTCCCGCAGGCCGGGGCGGCGGAAGACCTGCTTGGCCGCCGGCCGGGTGACCTTCCGGCGGGACAGCTTCATCACCGGGCGGCCGTCATAGGCGACCAGCTTGTAGGCGGAGTCCAGATACGGGGCGTCGGCGGAGACGCCGGCCCGGGTGCCGACCGCGTAGGTGTCGATCGGGGCGCCCGAGGCCACCAGCCGGTCGATCTCGTACTCGTCCAGGCCGCCGCTGGCGGTGATCCGCACCTCGGGCAGCCCGGCCGTGTCGAGGATGTGCCGGGAGCGGACGGCCAGTTCGCCCAGGTCCCCGCTGTCGAGGCGGACCGCGCAGCCGGGTCCGTAGCCGAGGTCGTGCAGGACGCGGGCCGCGGCGTGGACGCCCTCCTCGGTGTCGTAGGTGTCCACCAGCAGGGTGACCGGGCCGGGGTGGACGCGGGCGAAGGCGTGGAAGGCCGCCTCCTCGTCCTCGTACGCCTCGATGTACGAGTGCGCCATGGTGCCGACGGCCCGCAGGCCGAAGGCGCGGGCGGCGGCGACGTCGCTGGTGCCGGCGAAGCCGGTCAGGGCGCTGAGCCGGGCCATGGCGTGACCGGCCTCGGTGCCGTGGGTCCGGCGCAGCGCGAAGTCCACGACCGGGCGGCCGCGGGCGGCGAGGACGCAGCGGGCCGTCTTGGAGGCGACCGCCGTCTGGTGGCTGACCTGGTTGAGCAGGATGGTCTCCGCGAGCTGGGCTTGCGGAAGCGGGGCGGTGACCTCCAGCAGCGGCTCGCCGGCCAGCACGATCCGGCCCTCGGGGACGGCGCGGACCTCGCCGCGGAACTCCAGGCCGTTCATCGCCTCCAGCTCCTCGGCGGGCCGGTTCATCGCCGCCGCGAAGGCGGCCGTCTCGGCGGGGCCGACCCGGAGCCGGGAGAGGTGGTCGAGCGCCGGTTCGAGGCCCGCGGCGACCAGGAAGCCGCGGCCCGGCGGGAGCTTGCGGACGAACAGGCTGAAGGTGGCCTCGCCGGTCATGCCCTCGCGCAGATAGGCGAGGCACATGGTCGCCTCGTAGAGATCGGTGGTGAGGACGTCCTGTGACGGCGGTTCTCCGGTCATGACGGCAGTATCCGGTCCGGTGGGGTGCGCGGCATGTGCGACGGGTGCGGCATCGGTGTCCGGTGTGCCCGGCCCGGGACGGCGGCGGGAGGGGAGCGGTCCGCGGTCCCTCACGGCCCATTCCCTCCTCCTGCGCTACTCCCGCGGGGCCTCCACCGGCAGGGGGAAGCCGGTGGTCGCGCCGCCGTCCACGACGAACTCGCAGCCCGTGGAGTACGTCGCGTCCGCGACGACGAACAGCGCCATCTTCGCGACCTCCTCCGGCCGCCCGAAGCGCGGGAGCGGCTGCGTGGCGACCAGGGACGGGTCCAGCCCGGCGGTCATCGGCGTGGCGATCGGGCCGGGGTGCACGGAGCAGACCCGCACCTCGTCCGGGGCCAGTTCCAGCGCGGCCGACTTCGTCAGGCCGCGCAGACCCCACTTGCTCGCCGTGTAGGCGCCGAGGTTGGCGTAGCCCATCAGCCCCGCCGTGGACGAGATGTTGACGACCACGCCCCCGCCCGCGCGGCGCAGGGACGGGACGGCCGTGTGCAGGCCCAGCCAGGCGCCGTAGAGGTTGACGTCCAGGACCCGCCGGAAGGCTTCCGGGCTCTGCTCACCGACGGTGCCGAAGTCGACGATGCCCGCGTTGTTGACCAGCACGGACACCGGGCCGTACGCCTCCTCGGCCGCCGCGACGGCGGCGGACCAGTCGTCCGCGACGGTGACGTCCAGCGGGTGGAAGCGGGCAGCGGGGCCCAGCTCGGCGGCCAGCGCCTCGCCCTCCTCCCGGAGGACGTCGCCGAGGACGACGGAGGCGCCCTCCGCGGTGAAGAGGCGGGCCATGGCCGCGCCGATGCCCCGCGCGGCACCCGTGATGATGGCCGTGCGACCGTCCAAGCGGCCCATGTCAACTCCCGGTTCGTCGGTGCGTCGATCGTCATCCTGCTGCCCGTCGCCCGGTGCCGCCAGGGAGGAGCGGCCCCGGACGCGGGACGCGGCGGGCCGGTGGCGGCGGTGTCCGGGCCCGGGGGAGCGGTGTGCCCGGGGGGTCTGCGGGGATGACGAGGGCGTCCGGAATTTCCTGTTTTGTTTCGGCCGTTCGGGGCTACCCGGGGCGGCATGGCCAGTCAGGATGCCGGGGACATGGTGCGTTGGTTCGAGGACCTCTCCTCCGGCGATGTCGCGGTGGTCGGCGGCAAGAACGCCTCCCTGGGCGAGATGATCTCCAACCTCTCCGCCCGGGGCGTCCGGGTGCCCCCCGGCTTCGCCACCACCGCCGCGGCCTACGAGGAGTTCCTCTCCACCGGGGACCTGCGGGGCCGGATCCGGGAACGGCTCGACGCGCTGAGCGCCGGGGCCGCGCCGGCCGGGACGGGCCGGGCGATCCGGGAGCTGATCCTCGGCGCGGAGCTCCCGCCCCGCCTGACCGCGGCCGTACGGGAGGCCTACCGGGAGCTCGCCGCCCGGCTGGGGCGGCAGGACCCGGATGTCGCGGTGCGCAGCAGCGCCACCGCCGAGGACCTCCCCGAGGCCAGCTTCGCCGGGCAGCAGGAGACCTTCCTCAACATCACCGGTGAGGAGGCGCTGCTCGACGCCTGCCGGCGCTGCTACGCCTCGCTCTTCACCGACCGCGCGATCAGTTACCGCGAGCACCACGGCTTCGGCCATCTCCAGGTGGCGCTGTCCGTGGGCGTCCAGGAGATGGTCCGCTCCGATCTGGCGGGCGCCGGGGTGGCGTTCACGCTCGACACCGACAGCGGCTTCCCCCGCGTCGTGCTGATCAACGCCGCGTACGGGCTGGGCGAGTCCGTCGTCTCCGGCACGGTGGACCCGGACGAGTACCTGGTCTTCAAGCCGCTGCTCGGGAAGCCGGGGCTGAAACCGGTGATCTCCCGGACGGCCGGCCGCAAGCAGACGAAGATCGTCTACGGCGCCGGGGGCCCGGGCCGGGCGCCGACCGAGACCGTGGAGACCTCCGGGGAGGAGCGGGAGTCCCGCGTCCTCCGCGACGAGGAGATCCTGGCGCTGGCCGAGTGGGCCGTCGTCGTCGAGGAGCACTACGGCTGCCCGATGGACCTGGAGTGGGCCAAGGACGGGCGGACCGGCGAGCTCTCCGTCGTCCAGGCCCGCCCCGAGACCGTGCAGACCCGCAAGGACGCCGGGATCCTCCGCTCGTACCGGCTGACCGGCCACGACGGTCCGCTGGTGACCGGCCTGGCCGTCGGTGACGCCATCGCCACCGGCAAGGTCTGCCGGCTGCGCACGGCCCGGGAGATCGCCGACTTCGAGGACGGGGCGGTGCTGGTCACCGGCGCCACCGACCCCGACTGGGAACCGATCATGAAGCGGGCGGCGGCCATCGTCACCGACCGCGGCGGCCGCACCTCGCACGCCGCGATCGTCAGCCGGGAGCTGGGCCTCGCCGCCGTCGTCGGCACCGGCGACGCCACCACCGTGCTCAGCAGCGGCCAGGAGATCACCGTCTCCTGCGCCGAGGGCGAGGAGGGCCGCGTCTACCCCGGCATCCTCGACTACGACGAACACGAGACCGACCTCGCGGACATCGCCCCCACCCGCACGCGGGTCATGCTGAACATCGCCAACCCCTCGGCGGCCTTCCGCTGGTGGCGGCTGCCGGCGGACGGCGTGGGGCTGGCCCGGATGGAGTTCGTCGTCAACAACCACATCAAGATCCACCCGATGGCGCTCGTCCACCACGCCACCCTGGAGGACGCGGAGGCCCGGGCCCGCATCGACGCCCTCACCCGCGGCTACGAGGACAAGACCGCCTTCTTCGTCGACCGGCTCGCCCACGGCGTCGCCCGGATCGCCGCCGCCTGGTGGCCCAAGCCCGTCATCGTCCGGATGAGCGACTTCAAGACCAACGAGTACGCCCGGCTCATCGGCGGAGAGCCGTTCGAACCGGGCGAGGAGAACCCCATGCTGGGCTGGCGCGGTGCCGGCCGCTACTACAGCGAGGGCTACCGCGAGGGCTTCGCCCTGGAGTGCCGCGCCATCCGCCGGGTGCGCGACGAGATGGGGCTGACGAACACCGTCGTCATGATCCCGTTCTGCCGCACCCTCCAGGAGGCCGACCGGGTGCTGGAGACGATGGCCGCCCACGGCCTGGAACGCGGCCGGCAAGGGCTGGAGATCTACGTGATGGCGGAGATCCCCTCGAACATCGTCCTCGCCGCGGAGTTCGCCGACCGCTTCGACGGCTTCTCCATCGGCAGCAACGACCTCACCCAGCTGACCCTGGGGATCGACCGCGACTCGGAGCTGCTGGCCCGGGAGTTCAACGAGCGCGACCCGGCCGTCACCCGGAGCATCGAGTATCTGATCGAGACGGCGCACCGCAAGGGCCGCAAGACCGGGCTGTGCGGGCAGCGCCCCAGCGACGACCCGGACTTCGCCCGCTTCCTGGTGGGCGCCGGGATCGACTCGATCTCCGTCACGCCGGACAGCTTCCTCCTCGTCAAGGAGAACGTCGCACGGGCGGAGCGGGAGAGCGGCGGCGCGGAGAACGGCGAGGGCGGCCGGGAGCGGGACGGCGGGGCGGGCGGGCACGGTGCCTGAACCCGGCCGGGGCGTCCGGGACGGCTTCCGACGCGCTGCCCTCCGAGGTGCCGTCCGAGGTGCCGTACCGGCCGGGGACGGGCTAGCGTGACGGCATGTCCGATCCGGCGGGAGCGACGCGGGTGCGCCCGGGGCCGCCCCGGCACGTCCTGGTGGCCACCGACCTCTCCGCGCACGCGGAGCGGGCCGTCGCGCGGGCGGCGGCGCTCGCCGCGGAGCACGGCGCCGCGCTGACCGCCGTCCACGTGACCGACCCGGATCTGGACCCCGGCCTCCTGGCGCACGCCGGTGACCGGCTCCGGGCGCAGCTCGGCCGGTGCGCGGGAGCGGTGGAGGCGCACGCCGTGGTGCGCTCCGGCAGAACCGCGGCCGAAGTCCTGGAGGAGGCGGGGGAGCGGGGCGCGGACCTGCTCGTCGTCGGGGCGCACGGCGGGCACCGGAGGGCCGAGGGTCTCCTCGGCGGCACCCCTCAGGACCTGGTGCGGGCGAGCGACATCCCGGTGCTGGTCGTCCGGATCCCTCCCGGGGTGCCCTACGGCAGGGTGCTGCTCGCCGTCGGCACGTCCGAGTCCTCCTTCATCACGGCCGGGGCCGGTATCGCGCTGACCCCGGGCGCGGAGCACCTGCTGGCCCATGCCATCACCGTCCCCGGCGAGCACCTGCTGCTGATGCGGGGGATGGGCGAGCACGAGCTGGAACAGCTGCGGGGTACGGCCGCCGAGCGGTCGCGGACGGAGATCGAGCGCAGGGCGGCCGGGCTCGTGCCGCCGCCCGCGCAGGTCCTGGTGACCCCGGGCCGGGCCGAGGACGCCGTCCCCGAGCTGGCCGACCGCTACGGCGCCGGCCTGGTCGTGGTCGGCACCGGTGCCCGGCACGGCCGGCTGGGCCGCGCTCTGCTCGGCGGGGTCGCCCGGCACGTGACACAGGAGGCGGTCTGCGACGTCCTCGTCGTCCCGGCGGCGGCCGAGGCACCGTGACGGTGTCTCAGGTCACCCCGGCGGGAAGCCCGAGCAGCGTCCGCATCGACTCCGCCGCCCGGACGGCCGCGTCACCGCAGCAGTTGTTGAACAGCACGTGCAGCCGCTCCGCCCGCTCCGCCATTCGCCGCACCTTCGGTGTCCAGGCGGCCAGTTCGTCCTCCGTGTAGCCGTACCGGAACCGGTCCTCCTTGCTGCCGGTCCCCCAGGCCGTGCTGCGGCCGTGGAAGCGGACCACGCCCAGCCGCGGCGACGTCACCGGGGTGACCGGGGGCACCGAGGCGGGCAGACCCCGCGCCATGTCCACCGCCACGGCCGCGAAGCCGAGCCGCGTCAGCAGGGCGGCCGTGGCCTCGCGGGTGTCCGCGTGCCACCAGTCCGGGTGCCGGAACTCGACCGCGACCGGCCAGCCCGCGGTGCGCTCCGCACAGGCGCCGAGGACGTCTCCGGCCCGCGCGCCGGGCGCGAACCACGGCGGGAACTGGAACAGCACGGTGCCCAGCCGGCCTGCCTCGCGCAGGGGTTCGAGCGCCGTGGTGAAGCGCTGCCACACCTCGTCGAGCAGAGCCGGGTCGGTACTGCCCGGGCCGCGGCCCCGCTGCCGGGGGAGCGAGGACCGCAGATCGGCGGGCAGGGACCCCTGCGGTGTCGGATGCCCCGTCAGCAGGGAGAACGCCTTGACGTCGAACACGAAGCCGGGCGGGGTGCGTTCGGCCCAGAGCAGACTGTTGCGACGGCTCGGGAGGGCGTAGTACGAGGCGTCGACCTCGACGACGGGGAACCGCTCGGCGTAGTGCCGCAACCGCCCCTCCGGGTCCCGGCGGCCCGGCGGATACCAGCCCGAGGCGATCAGCGCGCGGTCCGTCCAGGAACACGTCCCCACCAGAATCTCGCCCATGACCGCTCGGCTACCCGGCCCGGGGCGGGACACGGCACGACGCGCCGGGGCGGACCGGGGGCAGCGGCGGCGGGCCCGGAGCCGGCCGCGGGGGCGGTGCCGTCGAACGCGCGGACGGGCGTCACCGGTGCTCGGGCGCGTGCCGGGCCGGTTCCCCGGCCGGGCGGTCCCGGCCGTCACCGGGTTCCGGGCCGGACTCCCGCCCCGGCTCCGGCCCCATTTCTTTCTCCGGCGCCAACGCCGGCTCCGCTGCCGCACCGACGGCCCGGCGGGCGCGGAGGAGGAGGAACACCGCCGCCAGCAACCCGGCGAACACCGCGGCCACCACGGGTACGCCGATCTCCGCCAGCGCCCCCGCCAGCAGCCGCTGCACGGCGCCCGCGCCGTCCACCACGGGGTCGGCGACCGGACCGCCGCCGAGCGCCCGGATCTCGTACCAGCCGTAGTACGCCACATACGCGCCGGCCAGGAGCAGCAGCCCGCCGCCCAGCCGGGACGCGGCCCCGCCGAGCCGGCGCAGCCCGCCCACCCGCGCGGTGCGGGTCAGGGCCACCGACAGCGCGGCCGCACCGGTGATCAGGCCCATCCCGGCCGCGTAGGCCGCGAAGAGCGCCACACCCGCCGCCACCGAGCCGCCGCGGAACGCGGAGACCACGATGGCGAGGAACGGCGCGATGGTGCAGCCGAGGGAGGCGATCGCGTAGGCGCCGCCGAACAGGGCCATGGAGGGCAGGGAGCGGGAAACGGTGGGCGCGCGGCGGAGCTTGGGGAGCAGCGCGGGCAGCTGGCGGCCGGCCAGCAGCCAGACGCCGACGAGGCCCAGCAGCAGCCCGAAGACGATGGTGAACCAGGGCAGATGCCGCTGCACCTGTCCCGCGACGGGGGCGACGGCCAGCCCGAACACGGCGAACACGGCCGTGAAGCCGGCCGTCATGGCGGCGGTCGCGGTCAGCGCGCGGCCGACCAGGGTCGCGCGGGAGGGGGCGTCCCCGCCGTCGCCCAGGACGAGCAGGGAGAGGTAGGCGGGCAGCAGTGCGAATCCGCAGGGGTTCACGGCGGCGAGCATGCCCGCCGTCAGGGCCAGCGCGAGGGGGAGATCCGGCACGGCGGATCAGCCGACCAGCTCGCGGACCTTGCCGGCCAGTCCCTCACCGGCCGGCAGATTGCCGGTGAAGACCGTCTCGCCCTTGCCGTCGAGCACCACGTAGACGCTCTGCTCGGTCACCCCGAACTTGCGCCACAGTGCGCCGGGTTCGTCGTTGAGCTGGGGGAAGCCGCCGACCTTCGCGGAGCTGACGAAGTCCTTCATGGCCGCCGGCTTGTCGAGGCCCGCGACGCCGACCACATGCGCCTTGCCCTCGAACTCCTGTGCCACCTTCGCCGTCTCCGGGCCCTGCGCCTTGCACTTGGGGCACCACGGGGCCCAGAACCACAGCACGGTGGGCTTGCCCGCGAGCTCCGCCCCGTCGAACTTCTGTCCGTCCAGGGTCTGCCCGGTGAACCGGAAGGCGTCGGGCACCTCCGCCGACCCGTTCGCGTCCCCGCCCTTCGTCCCGTCGTCCGTGCCGGACCCGTCGGCCGGCTCCTCGCCGGACCCGGCCTCCGGCGAGGAGCCGGCGGCGGTGCCCGCCTCCCCCGATCCGCCCGACGCGCCGGACTCCCCGCCGGAGCCGCACCCGGCGACGGTGAGGAGGACGGCGGCCGCGAGGGCCGGAAGGAACGAGCGGCGGACGGGGACACGGACGCGCATGGCAGCTCCCAGGATTCGGTGTGTCAGCGGCGAATCTAGGCGCCACCGGCCCGGAAACGGGCCGCCGAGTGCTTACGGTTCCGTGACGCCACCGCCGCGCCGCGGCCCCGCACGCCGGTCCCCGGTGCCCCGGCCTCCGGCTGTGCGCCCCCGGAACCCGCCGTCCAAGTGGTTCTCCGGCCCGTGGAGTTGCCCCTCCGCCACGGACCCGCGACCGACCGCCACTAGGCTTCCCGCGGAGGACGACGTGGACAGAGAGAGCCGAACGACCGGCACGAGCACGGGAATCGGCACCGGCACTGGCCCCGGCCCTGGCGCCGGCACCGGCACTGACCCCGGCGCGGGCACTGGCCCCGGCGCGGGCACCGCCGCCGGCCCGCCCGCCTGTGACGGGACCCCGGTCGGGGACCACGGCGCCTGCCTCGCCCATCTCACCGACGCCGACCGGGCCGCCTATCTGGCCTCCCTGACCCCGGGCGCCGATGTCGACCACCGCGGCACCCCCTTCACCCAGGAACTGCTCACCGCCCTCCTCACCGCGCTGCGCGACCCCGCCATCCGGCGGCCGCGGATCGGCACCGCCCGGTTCGACGGGGCGCGGTTCGCGGGCGGAGCCGACTTCGGCGGGGCGTGCTTCACCGGCGACGCCTGGTTCTCCGGGGCGCGGTTCGCCGGCGACATGTCGTTGTCCGGGGCGGAGTTCGCCGCCGACGCCTGGTTCCAGGGGGTCCGCTTCGCCGGGACCGCGGGCTTCGGCGCCGCCCAGTTCCGCGGCAGCGCCTGGTTCCACGACACGCGGTTCGGCGGCGACGGGTGGTTCGGCAGTTCCCGGTTCCACGGGGCCTGCTGGTTCACCGGCGCCCGGTTCCGGGGGCGGGCCCGGTTCGGCGCGGCCCGCTTCGCCGGTGACGCCCGCTTCAACGACACGCGGTTCCAGGGCGACGCCTACTTCACCGTGACCCGGTTCTCCGGCGCCGCCGGCTTCGACGGGACGGAGTTCCGCGGATCGGCGGGCTTCGGCGGGGCACAGTTCTCCGGGCAGACCTTGTTCCACGGCGCACGCTTCGCGGGCAATGCCCGCTTCGACATGGCGCGGTTCGACGAAGCGCCCGTACTCGGCCCGCTGACCTGCGCCGACACCCTCGTCCTCTCCGGTGCGGTGTTCGCGGCGCCCGTCGTCGTCGAAGCGGCGGTCACGAAGGCGGTCTGCGTCCAGACCCGCTGGTCGTCCACGGCGACGCTCCGGCTGCGCTACGCCGGCGTCGACCTGACCGACGCCGTCCTCGAATACCCCCTCACCGTGGCCGCGGCCCCGGCCCCCTTCACCGCCCCGGAGGGCGGCACGGTCCCCGAGGCGGAACTGCCGGACGGCGACCCGGCGGTCCGGATCCTCTCGCTGACCGGAGCCGACGCCGCGCATCTGACGCTCAACGACGTGGACCTCACCGCCTGCCGCTTCTCCGGCACCCTCCACCTCGACCAGCTGCGCCTGGAGGGCCGGTGTGTCTTCGGCCGGAGCCCCGCCGGCCGGACCGGGATCCTGCCGCGCCGCTGGGCCCGGCGCAGCACCCTGGTGGAGGAGCACCACTGGCGGGCCGGACGGGAATCCGGCCGCCGCCCCGGACGGCCCCACGGCTGGGAACCGCCGCCCGACGGCACACGCCCCCCGGAGCCCGCCGCGCTGGCCGTGCTCTACCGCCAGCTGCGCAAGTCCCTGGAGGACGGCAAGAACGAACCGGACGCCGCCGACTTCTACTACGGCGAGATGGAGATGCGCCGGCACGACCCCACCCGGGCCTCCGCCGAACGGAGACTGCTGACCACCTACTGGGCGCTCTCCGGCTACGGGCTGCGCGCCTCACGGGCCATGTGCTGGCTGCTGGGCGCCATCTCCGTCACCGTGCTGACGCTGATGCTGTGGGGCATACCCGCCGCCGTTCCCGAGCCGGGGCAGGCAGCCGGAGCCGACCGCGAGAGCGCGCAGCCGGCCGCCGAACCGGCTGGCGAACCGGCCGCGGAACCGCCCGCCGAACCAGCCGCCCCGGACGGCGCGTTGGCCGAACGTCTCACCACCGAACGGTGGGAGAAGTCGGTACGGGTCGCGATCAACTCGGTGGTCTTCCGCTCCGCCGAAGCCGAACTGACCACCGCGGGCGTCTACATCGAGATGGCCTCCCGCCTCACCGAACCCCTTCTGCTCGGCCTCGCCGTCCTGGCCGTCCGCGGCCGCGTCAAACGCTGAGGCACGGCCGGCGAGCTGCCGGAAACCGGACTTTGCCCGCTCTTTACAACCCGCTCCGCCGCCGCCTCGTCTCTCCGCTCGACCGTCACCCAGTCCGCCGAGCACCCGGGCGGACCGACGAAAGAGAGCGATCCCATGCGCCGAACTGTCCTCAGTGCCCTCGCACTCGCGTGCACCGCCGTACTGGCGGGCACCGGGCCCGCGTTCGCCGGCGGGGCGGCCGAGGCCCTCACGGCCCGTCCGGCCGCGGACGCCTCCCCGGCTCCCACGGCCGTCCCCACCGAGGCGCCGGTCCCGGCCTCGCCGACGGACCGGGCCGAAGCGTCCGAGGCGCCGGCTCCCGCCTCCGCGGTCCCCACCGTCGAACCGTCCCGCGAGCCGGCCGAGGGGCAGGTCTCCGTCGTCCCGTCGGGCGCTCCCGACACCGGAGTGACGGCGGACTCCCCGCAGTCCGGGACCGGCGGCGGGCTGATCGGCGGTGCCGCCGCCGCGGTGCTCGTCGCGGGCGGCGCGGGGGCCCTCGTCGTACGCCGCCGGCGGGCGACCGGGGCCTGACCCGTGATGCCGCTCTCCAGGCGCGCCTTCGCCACCGCGGCGGTGTCCTCCCTGCTCGCGGGCTGCGGAGGCCGCGGGGCCGCGACCCCGTCCTCCGGCAGCACCCCGCCGCCCCGGTCCCCGCCACCGTCCTCACCCGCCACCGGGAAGCCGGGGCGGCCGGGGCGGACCTCCGGGCGGCCGGGGGCGGTGCCGGTCGGGCTGCGGATCCCGGCCATCGGGGTCGACACCCCGGTGATGCGGCTGGGACTGGCGGCGGACGGCACCGTGCAAGTCCCCCCGGCCACGGCGGACGACCGGGCGGGCTGGTACCGGCATTCGCCGCCCCCGGGGCGGACCGGCCCCTCGGTCATCCTCGGCCACGTCACGGTCGGCGAGGGCCGGGACGGGGTCTTCCGCCACCTGGCACGGCTGCGCCGCGGCGACCGGATCGAGGTGCGCCTGGAGAACGGCACGACGGTGGCCTTCGCCGTCAGCACCGTACGGACGGTCGCCCGGGCGGACTTCCCGGCCGACGACGTCTACGGGGACGTGGACCGCCCGGAGCTGCGGCTGATCACCTGCGGCGGCCCCCGCACCGCCGACGGCTACCGCGACAACGTGATCGCCTTCGCCGCGCCGAGCCCGCCGGACCCCTGACCCCGGAACGAACCCTGCCCCCGGAGCGGACGCCGGGCCGGCGGAACGCACACCGGCGGCCCGGCATCTTCCAGCCGGGCACGCACGGCACACCACCACGACCCTGGAGAGCGTTGAAACGGTCCCGTGACGAGGCGGCGTCCGAGCTGTTCGCCGCCCTCTACCCGCGCCTCGCCGGCTGGTGCCGCCGTCTCGTCGACGACGACGAAACGGCCCACGAGGTCGCCTCCGAGGCGTTCACCCGGCTCTGGGCCCGCTGGACGTCCGTGGAGGAGCCCCGCGGCTTCCTCTACGTCACCGCGGCCAACCTCGTCCGGGACCACTGGCGCAAGCTGGAACGCGAACGCAAGGCGGTGCGGCGTGCCACCACCGAGGCCGCCGTCCGCCCGCACACCGAACAGTCCGACCCGTCGGTGCGCCTGCTCGTGCAGTCGCTGCCGCAGAGACTGCGGGTCCCGATCCTGCTGCACTACTACGCTGACATGCCGATCCGGGAGGTGTCCGCGCTGACCGGGCGCAAGGAAGGAACCGTCAAGGCCGATCTCCACGCGGCCCGTGAACTGCTCCGCGCACACCTGAGGAGAAGCCTTGACCACACGCTTTGACGACGGTCCGGAGCCCGGCCCCTTCGAGCCCGACGACCCCCTCGCGGTGATCCTGCGGCCCGCCTCCGACTGCCTCGGCCCGCCCCCCGGCCGCTACGAGGCGGTCCGCCGCGCCGCGTCCCGCCGCCGGCTGCTGCGCACCGCGGCCGGCGCCGGTCTGTCCGCCGCTGTCGCGGCCCTCGTCGCCCTGCCGTTCTACCTGGCGTCACCGGGGGCGCCCGCGACCCCGACGGTCCCCCAGGCGCCCCCGCCCACCCACGGCCGGGTGACGCCCTCCACCCCGCCGGCGGAGCCCACCCCGTCGACCGCGCCGGAGACCCCCGGCCTTGTTCCCTCCGGCAGCCCGCGCCCCGAGGAGTCCGGCCCGCCGACCGGCCCGGGCACCGCCACGCGGGAACCGGCGGAGACATGGGCGACCCCCACCCCGACCGAACCGCCCGCGGACCGGACCGGAACGGCCGCCGCCACACCCGGCGGGCAGACCCCGCCGTAGGGGGCGGAACGCGCCGCCGCTGCGGGGATCGGGTGCGCCATGGCTGCGGGCTTCACCGGGACGGGGACGGCGGATCACCAGATAGAGAAGTACACCTTCATAAAACGCACTCCTATCTTCTGCCACTGGCGTGCGTCTTCGGTCCGGGCGTTCGGTGGCGGCTGGAGAGGCGTCGCGGTGCATCGCAACGAATGTCGCGAATGCCGGAAGTGATGAGACTGGAACCGAGACCAGGGCATGCCGAAGACCCCGGACCGCTGAAGCGGTCCGGGGTCTTCGGTGCGCCTGTTCAGGCGGCTGCGGAGGATACGAGATTCGAACTCGTGAGGGGTTGCCCCCAACACGCTTTCCAAGCGTGCGCCCTAGGCCACTAGGCGAATCCTCCGCCGCAAACAATACAAGACGCGAGGCAGTGCTAGCGAACCCGTACCCCGGGCCCCCGGCGGAGGCCGGCCGGGGCTGTCGCCGGGTGCCGTGCGGGTGTCCGGTGGGTACCCCGCCGGTTCGAATCGGGGTCCGGGATCCGCTAGGGTGGGGGCCAGCCCCTCACGTGGCGCTATCTCACCGAACTCCCCCAGGGCCGGAAGGCAGCAAGGGTAAGTGGGCTCTGGCGGGTGCGTGGGGGGCGTTGACGTTCCCGGGGCCGGCCGGTGAGCGGGGACGGCCCGGGGGCGGGGCGCGCGAGGCGCCGCGGGTCGTGTGCGCGGGGTCATTCGCGGGGTGGGGCCGGTTGTCGGCGGCGGCCGATATCGTCGTATGCGTGTCGTCCCTCGCGCTCTACCGCCGCTACCGTCCCGAGACCTTCGCGGAGGTCATCGGGCAGTCGCATGTCACCGACCCGCTGCAGCAGGCGCTGCGGAACAACCGGGTCAATCACGCGTATCTGTTCAGCGGCCCGCGCGGCTGCGGCAAGACGACCAGCGCCCGGATCCTCGCCCGCTGCCTGAACTGCGAGCAGGGGCCGACGCCCCAGCCCTGCGGCGCGTGCCCGTCCTGCCGCGACCTCGCCCGCAACGGCCCCGGTTCGATCGACGTCATCGAGATCGACGCCGCCTCGCACGGAGGCGTGGACGACGCCCGTGACCTGCGCGAGAAGGCGTTCTTCGGCCCCGCCTCCAGTCGTTACAAGATCTACATCATCGACGAGGCGCACATGGTCACCCCGGCGGGCTTCAACGCCCTGCTGAAGGTGGTCGAGGAGCCGCCGGAGCACCTCAAGTTCATCTTCGCGACCACCGAGCCCGAGAAGGTCATCGGCACGATCCGGTCGCGGACGCACCACTATCCGTTCCGGCTGGTGCCCCCCGGCACCCTGCGGGACTATCTCGCCGAGGTCTGCGAGCGCGAGGCCATCCCCGTCGAGGAGGGCGTGCTGCCGCTGGTCGTACGGGCCGGGGCCGGCTCCGTGCGGGACTCGATGTCCGTGATGGACCAGCTCCTCGCGGGCGCCGCCGAGGACGGCGTGACGTACGCCATGGCCACGGCCCTGCTCGGCTACACCGACAGCTCGCTCCTCGACGCCATCGTGGACGCCTTCGCGGCGGGGGACGGCAGCGCCGCCTTCGAGGTCACCGACCGCGTCATCGAGGGCGGCAACGATCCGCGCCGCTTCGTCGCAGATCTGCTGGAGCGGCTGCGCGACCTGGTCATCCTGGCCGCCGTGCCGGACGCCGCCGACAAGGGGCTGATCGACGCCCCCGCCGATGTCCTCGACCGGATGCGGGCGCAGGCCGAGCGGTTCGGCGCGGCCGAGCTGAGCCGGGCCGCGGACCTGGTGAACACCGGGCTCATCGAGATGCGCGGGGCCACCTCCCCGCGGCTCCAGCTCGAACTGATCTGCGCGCGCGTCCTGCTGCCCGCCGCCTTCGACGACGAGCGCTCGTTCCAGGCCCGGCTGGACCGGCTGGAGCGTGGGGCCCTCGCGGGCGGCGCGGCCATGGGCACGGGCGCGGGTTCGGGTGCGGGCCAGGGTCCGGGGCCCGGTCCGGACGCCTACGCGGCCCCGGCCGGCGGTCCGTCCGGTCCGGCGGGGCCCGCCGCGGCCCGGGCCGCGTTGCCGAACCGGGCCGCGCAGCAGCCGCCGGCTCCCGGTCAGGAGCCCACGGCCCCGGCGGCTCAGGGGCCGCCTCCGGGTTCCCCCGGGGCGGGCGGCCCGGGTCAGGAGCAGGGAAGGGCGACGGCTCCGGGCGGTGCCCCGGGGCAGCAGGGCGGAGCGGCCCCGGCCGGTCCCGGTGCGGGCCCCGGAGGGTGGCCCAGTGGCGCGGCTCCGGCCGCGGCGCCCCCTGCCGCGTCCGCTCCGGCAACGGGTGCGGGCGCGGGCGCCGGTGAGGAGCGGCGGCCAGCCGGAGCCTGGCCCGGTCAGGGCGGCGGGGCCCCGGCGGGTCAGGGCGGCGGAGCCGCTGACGGCGGGCAGCGGCCCGGTGGACGGCCCGGCGCGGGCGGCCCGGGCGGTGCGCAGGGCGCGGCTCCCGGTACAGCCGGTGCGGAGGGCGCGGGTCACCGGCCCGGCGGCTGGCCCACGGCCGCCGCGCTCGGCCAGGGGCCGCGAGGCGGCTCCGCCGGGCCCGGCGGAGCCGGAGCGCCCGGGCCGCAGCAGTCCGCACCGGTGCCGGACGCCGCCGCGTCCGCTCCCGCGCCGGGGTCGGCACAGGGCGCCGCCCAGGTGCGGCAGATGTGGCCGGACATCCTGGAGGCGGTCAAGAACCGCCGTCGGTTCACCTGGATCCTGCTGAGCCAGAACGCCCATGTCCTGGGCTTCGACGGCACGACCCTGCAGATCGGCTTCTCGAACGCGGGGGCCCGTGACAGCTTCGTCAGCGGCGGCAGCGAGGACGTGCTGCGGCAGGCGCTGGCCGAGTCGCTCCATGTGCAGTGGAAGATCGAATCGGTGGTCGACACCACGGGAGGCGGCGGAGGCGGTTCGGCCCCGCCCGCCTCCGGGCCGGGATCGGGCTTCGGCGGCGGAAGCGGTTACGGCGGCGGGAACGGCGGAGGAGGCTTCGGCGGCGGAGGCGGTTTCGGGGGCGGAGCCCCGTCCGCGCCCCGGCAGTCCGCTCCGGCCCAGCCCTCCGCCGCACCGGCGCCCGCCGCGGACCCGGGGTCGCCGGGTGCGGCCCCGGCGCAGCCGCGGTCCCGTCCGGAGGCGACCGCTCCGGTCCCCTCCCAGCCCTCGCGTGAGCCGCGGCGCACCCCGGTGGCCCCGGAGGACGACATGCCGGCCGCCGACGACCCCGACCTCGACGATTCGGCCCTCTCCGGGCACGAGTTGATCGTTCGCGAACTGGGGGCGACGGTCGTGGAGGAGATCGCCCACGAGTAGCGGCCGGGAGCGTCCACCGGCCCGGAGCGTCCACCGGCCCGGAGCGTCCACCAGCCCGGAGCGTCCACCGGTCCGGGGCGACCACCGGCCCCGAGTGCCCTCAGCCCTTGAGCGCACTCGTCGCCGGAGGTCCTGGTGTCCCGTGGTGTACGGACGGTTGACGGCCCTCATACGCAGCGGAGCGGAAGCCGGGGCGGTGGCGCACGGGTCGGTGTCCCGTACCGGTTTCTCCTTCTTGCGGTGTAGAGCGCGGCGCCCGGGGACCACGTAGGCTCGTCAAGCGAAGACCGAACCGTTGTCGATGCCAGGAGCGAACTCGCGTGTTTCCCGGTGGTGGCCAGCCCGATATGCAGCAGCTGCTGCAGCAGGCCCAGAAGATGCAACAGGACCTCGCCGAGGCGCAGCAGGAGCTGGCCGAGTCGTCGGTCGAGGGCTCCGCGGGCGGTGGGCTCGTCAAGGTCACGGTGTCCGGATCCGGTGAGCTCCAGGGTCTGGCCATCGATCCCAAGGCGGTGGACCCTGAGGACACGGAGACCCTCGCCGACCTGATCCTGGCGGCGGTGCGCGATGCCAACGCCGCCGCGAGCGCGCTCCAGCAGGAGAAGCTGGGCCCGCTGACCCAGGGGCTCGGCGGGATGCCGGGCCTGCCCTTCTGAGCCCGCCGGTCCGGACCCCGGCCGCGGTCTCCCCGCCGGGTCCCCGCCCGGCCAACCGCGGCCGCCCGGCCACCGGTTGAGCACCGCAGCAGGACAGCAGCACGGCAGGACAGCAACACGGCAGGACAGCAGGACGGCGGCACAACACCGCCGCCGGCCGCTCCGGACACCGGTCCGGTGAGGCGGCGGCGGGAAGAGAAGAAGGAGAAGGCGGCCCGTGTACGAAGGCGTGGTCCAGGACCTCATCGACGAGTTGGGCAGGCTGCCCGGCGTCGGTCCCAAGAGCGCGCAGCGGATCGCCTTCCACATCCTCCAGGCGGAGCCCACCGATGTCCGCCGGCTCGCCCAGGCGCTGACCGAGGTCAAGGCCAGGGTCCGGTTCTGCGAGGTGTGCGGCAACGTGGCGCAGGAGGAGCGGTGCCGGGTCTGCCAGGACCCGCGCCGCGATCCGTCCGTCATCTGCGTGGTCGAGGAGCCCAAGGACGTCGTCGCCATCGAGCGCACCCGGGAGTTCCGCGGCCGCTATCACGTCCTCGGCGGAGCGATCAGTCCGATCGAGGGTGTAGGGCCCGATGATTTGCGTATACGGGAATTGTTGGCCAGGCTCGCCGACGGCACCGTCACCGAGCTGATCCTGGCCACCGACCCGAACCTCGAGGGAGAGGCCACGGCCACCTACCTCGCGCGCATGATCAAGCCCATGGGCATGAAGGTCACACGACTGGCCAGCGGCCTCCCGGTCGGGGGGGACCTGGAGTACGCCGACGAGGTCACCCTCGGGCGTGCCTTCGAAGGGAGACGACTGCTCGATGTCTGACGCCACGCTGCACAACCCCCAGATGAACCCGGACGACTTCTCCGTACAGATCGCGGACCAGATCGAGAGTTTCCTGGTCGCGGTCACGGAGGTGGCGAAGGGCGACGAACCCGGCAGCGCCATCCCGTTCCTGCTGCTGGAGGTCTCGCAGCTGCTGCTGGCCGGCGGGCGGCTCGGTGCGCACGAGGACTTCGTCCCCGTCGAGCGGTACGAGCCGGACACCGGCCCGGAGCCCGACATGGACGAGCTGCGCGAGCGGTTCGCGGTGCTGCTCGAACCGGCGGACGTCTACTCCGAGGTCTTCGACCCGTACGTGCCGCGGAGCGAGCCGGTGCCGCACCGGATCTCCGACGACCTCGCCGACATCATCAGCGATCTGCGGCACGGCATGGCCCACTACAAGGCCGGCCGGGTCGCCGAGGCGCTGTGGTGGTGGCAGTTCTCCTACTTCAACACCTGGGGCCCGACGGCCTCGGCCGCCCTCCGCGCCCTCCAGTCGCTGCTCAGCCACATCCGGACCGGCAGTCCGCTGGAGGAGCTGGACGGCCTCGACCTCGACGCCGAGGCCAAGACGGACGACGGTTCGCTGGAGGAGGAGGCGGGCCGGGTGATGGCCGCCGAGATCGGTATCCCGCTCGGCGTCACCATCGAGTCCGGCCGGTCCTGAGCCCCGGCCGGTGTCCGGAGGGCCTGCCGCGGGTCAAGGGCGGGAGGCGGACCGGGCCTCAGGGATCGCGCTGCCCGGTCCGGGCGGCGGCCGCGGCCCAGGCACGCCGGTCACCGCCCGGCTCGTAGCGCCGTAGCGGCTGCGTGGCCGCGACCAGCCGGCGCAGCGCGGAGCGGTCGCCCCCGACGACGCCGTGGGCGCGGGCCTGGATCAGGAGACTGCCGATGGCCGTGGCCTCGGCGGGTCCGGCCACCACGGGCAACCCGGCCGCGTCGGCCGTGAGTTGGCACAGCAGTGCGTTGCGCGAGCCGCCGCCGACCAGATGCACCACGGCCACGTCCCGCCCGGTCAGCTCCGCCGCCCGCCGCACCGTCCGGGCATGGGCCAGGGCCAGCGCCTCCAGGATGGTGCGCACCAGCGAGCCCGGGCTCTCCGGGGGCGCCTGCCCGGTGCGCTCGCAGAAGGCCGCGATCCGGGCGGGCATGTCACCGGGGGGCAGGAACCCGGGCGCGTCCGGGTCGATGACGGCGGCGAACGGCCGGGCCCGCGCCGCCTCGTCCAGCAGCGGGCCGAGAGCGTGCGGCAGGCCCCGCGCCGCCCAGGTGCCGAGGGTCTCCGTCAGCAGCCACAGGCCCATGATGTTGCGGAGGAAGCGGACGGTGCCGTCCGTGCCCAGTTCATGGGTGAAGCCGGCGGTCCGGGCGGCCTCGGTGAGCACCGGCGCGTCCAGCTCCAGACCGGCCAGGGACCAGGTGCCGCAGGAGACATAGGCGAAGTCCGGTCCGCGGGCGGGCACGGCGGCGACCGCCGAGGCGGTGTCGTGCGAGGCCACGGTGGTGACGGGGGTCGAGGGCGGCAGCCCGGTGTACGCGGCGACGTGCGGCAGCAGGGTCCCGGCCGGATCGCCGGGGAGGCGCAGCGGCGGCAGCAGTCCGGGCCGGATGCCGAGCCGGTCCGCCAGCCCGGCGGACCAGGTACGGGTGGTGGCGTCGAACAGTCCGGTGGTGGAGGCGTTGGTGGCCTCCGCGCCGACGGTACCGGTCAGCCAGTGCACCAGCAGGTCGGGGACGAGCAACAGGGTCCGTGCGGCGTCCAGTTGGGCGCTGCCCCGGGCCGAGGCGAGCTGGAAGACGGTGGTGAACGGCAAGTGCTGCAGGCCGGTGATCCGGTACAGCTCCTCGCGCGGCACCACGGCGAACACCTGCTCGGCCGCGTGCTCCGTGCGCCCGTCCCGGTAGTGGTGCGGATTACCGAGCAGCCGGCCGTCGGCGTCCAGCAGTCCGTAGTCCACGGCCCAGCCGTCGATGCCGACGGACGTGACGCCGCCCGCCCGCGCCGCCGCGCGCAGCCCGTCCAGGACGCCTTGGTGGAGGGCGAGGACGTCCCAGTGCAGCCCGCCCGGCAGCCGGACGGGGATGTTGGGGAAGCGGTGCGCCTCGGTCAGGTCGAGCCGGCCCGGGCCGAACCGGCCGAGGATCACCCGGCCGCTGGTCGCCCCGAGGTCCGCCGCGGCGAACACGGGCGGTACGGCGGCGGAGGGGGAGGACGAGGGCGAGGTGGAGGGCGAGGGAGAGGACTGAGCGGTGGACGTCATCGGCACCTCGGACGGGGGGGGCGGGGGGCGGGAGACGGGGGGCGGGGAATGAGAAGGAGGACGGCCGCGGTACGGATGCGGAACGGCCGGCCCGTGGCAGCGGGACGGTGTACGGGCACAGCGGCGCGGGTGGCGTGCGGGTACAGCGGCGACGGGCGGCGTGCGGCGTACCCGGGGCGGCTCCACGGGCGCACGGCTCACGGGGCACGCGCTCCGTCACCGGGACGCGCCCGGCCGGCGCACGCGCGCCCGGCCCGCGACCCTGCCCCCGGTTCACCGCAGGAACGCCGCCGCCACCCCCGCGTCCACCGGGATGTGCAGCCCGGTGGTGTGGCTCAACTCCCCTCCTGTCAGGGCGAAGACGGCGTTCGCGACATGCTCCGGCAGAACTTCCCGCCCCAGCAGCGTCCGCCGGGCGTAGAACTCGCCCAGCTTCTCCTCCGGCACCCCGTACACCGCGGCCCGCCGCGCGCCCCATCCCCCGGCGAAGATGCCGGAGCCGCGCACCACGCCGTCCGGGTTGACACCGTTGACGCGGATGCCGTGTCCGCCCAGCTCGGCGGCGAGCAGCCGCACCTGGTGGGCCTGGTCGGCCTTGGCGGCGCCGTAGGCGATGTTGTCGGGGCCGGCGACGACGCCGTTCTTGGAGACGATGTAGACGATGTCGCCGCCCAGGCCCTGGTCGGTCATGATCCGGGCAGCCTCGCGGGAGACGAGGAAGGAGCCGCGCGCCATGATGGCGTGCTGCCGGTCCCAGTCCGCGGCCGTCGTCTCCAGGAGCGGCTTGGAGACGGAGATCCCGGCGTTGTTGACGACGAGGTCCACCCCGCCGAAGGCGAGCGCCGTGGTGCGCAGGGCGTCCGCGATGCCCTGCTCCGAGGTGACGTCGGCGGTGACGGCGACGGCCCGGTCCGGCCCGCCCAGCTCCCCGGCGACCGTCCGCGCCCGCTCCCCGTCCAGATCGGCGACGGCCACGGCCGCGCCTTCGGCGGCCAGCCGGTGGGCGACGGCCCGTCCGATGCCCGAGCCGCCGCCGGTGACCAGCGCGATCCGCGTCGCCAGCGGTTTGGGCGCCGGCATCCGCCGCAGCTTGGCCTCCTCCAGCTGCCAGTACTCGATCCGGAACTTCTCGCTCTCCTCGATGGGCGCGTACGAGGAGACGGCCTCGGCGCCGCGCATCACGTTGATCGCGTTGAGGTAGAACTCACCGGCGACCCGGGCGGTCTGCTGGTCCTTCCCGAACGAGAACATGCCGACGCCCGGCACGAGCACGATCGCCGGGTCCGCGCCGCGCAGGGCGGGGGAGTCCGCCGTCGCGTACCGGGTGTAGTAGGCGGCGTACTCCTCGCGGTAGGCGGCGTGCAGGTCCCGCAGCCGGGCCGCGGCCTCGGCCGGGGGTGCGCCGGGCGGCAGGTCCAGCAGCAGCGGGCGGACCTTGGTGCGCAGGAAGTGGTCGGGGCAGGAGGTGCCCAGGGCGGCCAGCTGCGGATGTGCGGCGTGGGAGAGAAAGTCGAGGACGGCGGGGGAGTCGGTGAAGCGGCCGACTTGGCGGGCGTCGGTCGAGACCAGCCCGCGGATCAGCGGGGCGAGGGCGGCGGCGCGTGCGCGGCGCTCCCCCTCGGGCAGCGGTGCGTATCCGTCGAGCACGGGCCCGAAGGGCTCCGCCCGGCCGCGTTCGGCTAGGAACTCCTCGGCGCCCCGGATGATGCGCAGCGCGTTGCGCTCGCACTCCTCGGAGGTGGCGCCCCAGGCGGTGATGCCGTGCCCGCCGAGGACGACGCCGATCGCCTCCGGGTGGGCGGCCTCGACGGCGGCGATGTCCAGCCCGAGCTGGAAACCGGGGCGGCGCCAGGGCACCCACACCACGCGGTCGCCGAAGCACTCCTTGGTCAGCGCCTCGCCGTCGGCGGCGCAGGCGAGCGCGATGCCGGAGTCGGGGTGCAGATGGTCCACGTGGCGGGCGCGGAGGAGGCCGTGCATGGCGGTGTCGATGGAGGGCGCGGCGCCGCCCCGGCCGTGCAGGCAGTAGTCGAAGGCGGCGACCATCTCGTCCTCGCGTTCGACCCCGGGGTAGACCTCGCGCAGGGCGCGCAGCCGGTCCAGGCGGAGCACGGCGAGCCCGGCCTCGGTGAGGGTGCCCAGATCACCGCCGGAGCCCTTGACGTACATCAGCTCGACCGGGCCGCCGGTGACCGGGTCGGTGGCGGTGGCCTTGGCGGAGGCGTTGCCGCCCGCGTAGTTGGTGTTCCGGGGGTCGGAGCCCAGCCGGTGCGCGCGTTCGAGCAGGGCGGCGACCTCGGGGTGGACGGTGGGGACGGTGGCAGCCATGGCGGAGCCCTTCGGTACGGGGACGGGCCGGTGCGGGGGAGAGGCGTGAGGCGTGCGGACCCGCGGGGGCGAAGTGGCGGGGAGGGGACGGGAGACGGTGCGGGGAGCTGGGGGTACGGGGCTCCGGGTGCCGGCGCGCGGGCGGCGTACCGGCGGGGCGGACGGTGGAACAGGCGGGCGAAGGGCCGGATGTACAGGGGGACCGGTGGACCGGGGGACCGGGTGTACCGGGGTACGGGGATGAGCCGGCGGACCGGGTGAGCAGGGGGCGCGGCCGGGCGGGCCGGGCCGACCCGGCTCAGGCCCCCCAGCCGGCCTGTTCGCCTCCCACCCGCTCCGCGACGATCCGTTCCTGCCAGCCGGATTCCCGGTAGGCGGCCATCGGGTCCGGGTGCAGCCCCTGCTCCTCGCGGAGTCCGGCGAGCAGCGGTCGGACATCGGTGTTGTAGGCGTCCATCAGGACGGCGTTCGCGCCGAGGACGTCACCGGCCCGCTGTGCGGCGCGCAGCGCGTCGAGGTCGACCAGCAGGGCCTTGGCGGTGGCCTCCTGGACGTTCATCACCGAGCGGATCACCCCGGGGATCTTGGCCTCGATGTTGTGGCACTGGTCGAGCATGAAGGCGACGCCCTCCATGCCGTCCCCGTCCTCGAAGCCGCCGTTCTTGGCCACCTCGTGCAGGATGCGGAAGAGCTGGAAGGGGTCGGCGGCGCCCGCCATCAGGTCGTCGTCGGCGTAGAAGCGGGAGTTGAAGTCGAAGCCGCCGAGTCTTCCCTCGCGCAGCAGGAGGGCCACGATGAACTCGATGTTGGTTCCCGGGGCGTGGTGCCCGGTGTCGACCACCACCCGTGCCCTGGGCCCGAGTTTGAGGCAGTGCGCGTAGGCGGTGCCCCAGTCCGGCACGTCCATCGTGTAGAAGGACGGTTCGAAGAGCTTGTACTCCAGCAGCATCCGCTGCCCCTCGCCCAGCCGTTCGTACACCTCGGCCAGGGCCTCGGCGAGCCGGCCCTGGCGGGTGGCGGTGTCGTCCTGGCCGGGGTAGTTGGTGCCGTCGGAGAACCACAGTTTCAGGTCCCGCGATCCCGTGGCGTCCATGATGGCGACGCATTCCAGCAGGTGGTCCGTGGCCTTGCGGCGCACGGCCGGGTCGGGGTGGGTGACCGAGCCGAGCTTGTAGGCGTCGTCCTGGAAGACGTTGGAGTTGACCGTGCCGAGCCGCAGTCCCCGCTCCCGGGCGTACGCGGCGAGCGCCGCGTAGTCGTCCACCCGGTCCCAGGGGATGTGCAGGGCGACGCTCGGCGCGACGCCGGTGTACCGGTGCACCTGGGCGGCGTCGTCGAGCTTCTCCCGGACCGTGCGCGGGACGCCGGGCTGCGCGAACACCTTGAACCGGGTGCCCGAGTTGCCGTACGCCCATGAGGGCGTCTCGATGGCCAGGGACCTCAGAGCCGCCTGCACGGCGGATACGGCGGCAGTCATGGATCGGCGCTCCCCCGGGCCTCGGTATTGAATCGTTTTGACTCGGAAGCTAAGGGCGCCCTCCCGAGCTGTCAAGGGTGCGGAACGGCCCGCCCGGACCCGGCAAACCAGGCTCGCGGGCGAAGATCGGGAACTGCCGCGTGCACGCCCATTGACGCCGCCGCCGGGGCGGTTCTACGTTCCCCGGCAACGGGATGAATCCTTTCACCCGGCCTCCTCGCTCCACCCCTTCGCCGTCCCGGCCCCGGAACCGTCGAGCCGCCCCCGCCGCCGAGGAGCCCCCATGAACGAGTCCGACCCGGGCGCGGAACCCGGGGCATCATCTCGCCCGCCGCCGTCGGCATCTCCGCGGCGGCCCGCTACCTCAGCGACTCCTCGTACACAGGGAAGGTCGTCCTGAACGGCCTCGGCACGCCCGACCAGATGCGCAAGTACATTAAGGACGGCACGGTGGAGCGGTTCTCCCTGTGGGACCCGGAGAAGCCGGGCTATCTCGGCGCCTACGCCGCGGCGGCCCTCGCCTCCGGGCAGATCACCGGTGCGGAGGGCGAGACGTTCACGGCCGGGGAGCTCGGTGAGTACACGATCGGCACGGACGGAGAGGTCGTTCTCGGCCCTCCGACGGTCTTCACCGAGGACAACATCGACGACTTCGACTTCTGAGCCCGGCCGACGGGGACCGGAAGGGGACCGGACATGCGGCGTGTCTGCTTTCTGCTCCAAGTCCGCCGGGAGCGCCTCGACGCGTACCGGGAGCGGCACGCCGCCGTCTGGCCGGAGATGCTCGACGCGCTCTCCGCGGCCGGCTGGCGCAACTACTCGCTCTTCCTGCGGGAGGACGGCCTGCTCGTCGGCTATCTGGAGACGGACGACTTCGAGGCCGCCCTGCGGGCGATGGCGGAGACGGAGGTCAACGCCCGCTGGCAGGCGGAGATGGCGCCCTTCTTCGAGACACCCGACGGGGCGCGGCCGGACGAGGCCATGCGCCCGCTGGCCGAGGTCTTCCATCTCGACTGAGGCGCCGTGCCCCGGCCCGCGCCCCGGCCCTCACCGCGGCGCCCGCCCTCGTGGACGCCCCCGCCCATGCCCACGCCCGTGTTCCGCCCCGCACCCGCCCCAGTTCCAGGAGTCCCGGATGGCCACCCGCGTCCCCGCCGTCATGCGCGCACCGATCGGCCCCGGAAGCGGGGCGGACGGGGCCGGAGCCCGAGCCGGAACCCGAGCCCGAGCCCGAGCCGGAACCCGAGCCCGAACCCGAGCCCGAACCCGAGCCCGAACCCGAGCCCGAACCCGAGCCCGAGCCCGAGCCGGAACCGGGGTCCGGGCCGGAGCCGGAGTTCCCGGGGCGGTGCTCTGATGGCGGCGCAGTCGGTGGGCATCAAGGACGTGGCCAGGGCCGCCGGGGTCTCCGTCGGCACGGTCTCCAATGTGATCAACCGCCCGGACGCGGTGGCGGTGGAGACCCGTGCCCGGGTCCAGTCCGCCATCGAACGGCTGGGCTATGTCCGCAGCGAGTCGGCCCGCCAGTTGCGGGCCGGCCGGAGCCGTATCGTCGCCCTGCTCGTCCTCGACATGGGCAACCCCTTCTTCGTGGACGTCGCGCGCGGCGCCGAACGCGCGGCGCGGGCGGCCGGGATGCGCGTCATGGTGTGCAACAGCGCGCAGAGCCCGGAGGAGGAGGCGGAGTACCTCTCCCTCTTCGCCGAGCAGCGGGTGCGCGGCGTCCTGCTCACCCCGGCCGACGCCACCGGCCGCAACCTGGACGCCTTCCGCCGGCACGGCATCCCGTTCGTGCTGGTGGACCGGGTGGCGGCGGACGCGGCCGAGTGCTCCGTCTCGGTGGACGACGTGGCGGGCGGCGCCCTGGCGGTCCGGCACCTGGTGGCGGCCGGTCACCGCTCCATCGCGTACATCAGCGGACCGCCGCACCTCCAGCAGATCCGCGACCGCCGCGAGGGCGTCCTCCGGGCCCTCGCCGAGGCCGGACTGGAGCCGGAGACGCTCTGCGAGATCCCCACCGAGAGCCTGGACGTCCCCGCCGGACGTGACGCGGGAGCCAGGCTGCTGGGCCTGGCCGACCGCCCCACCGCCGCGTTCTGCGCCAACGACCTCCTGGCGCTGGGCCTGCTCCAGTCGATGTTCGCCGCCGGGGTGGCCGTGCCCCGGGACATGGCCATCGTGGGCTACGACGACATCGAGTTCGCCGCGGCCGCGACCGTCCCGCTGACCTCGGTCCGCCAGCCGGCCGTCCGGATGGGCACGCTGGCCGCCGAACTGCTCCTCCAGGAGTCCGGCGGCGACATGGCGGACCACCGCCACGAGCACATCGTCCTCCAGCCCGAACTCGTCGTCCGCGACTCGAGCCCGCCGCGCCGCTGACGCCGACCGGGTGACCGAGGGCGTTCGAAGCGGGGCGGTCTGCCGCTGCCCTTCCGCCCGCCGGCGCACACAGGCCCGGCCGGCCGGACCGACCCCGACCGGGCGGGCCGCCCGGACCGTACGGACACGGGCGAGGTGCCGGTACGGGCGGCGCGCGGCCGGTGCGCGGGGGCACGGAGGGCCGTACGGACGCGACGGATGTAGGGGGCATCCCCGGGGCGCTCCCCGCCCACGGTCCGGGACCGTCCCGGGACGGCCCCGATGCCCGCCGGGAGCCCGGACGGAGAGCGTTGCCCTATGGCATCCACACCGAACCCGTCCACACCGAACCCGTCCACACCGAACCCGTCCACACCGAACCCGTCCACAGTGAACCCGTCCACACCGGAACAGCCCGGCGGGCCGGACCGGGCGCGCCCGGCCGGACCGCATCGCCGCTGCCACGGCCGGCTGCTGCTGCCGGGCGCGGCCGCCCTCACCGCCGCGGCCCTGCTGGCCGGTGCCGCGCCGCCGGCGAGCGCGGTGGCCGGCCCCCGTCCGTTACCGGCCCACGCCGCCCCGGGCGTTCCCACCCAGCCCGCCTCCGCCCCTGCCCCTGCCGGCTCCGTCCCTGCGGGCCGCCCGGCGCCCTCCGCGCCCGTACCGGCCCTGAACCCGTCCGCGCTCCGCGCCGCGATCGACGACCTGGAGCACCCGCCGGTGACCGCCGCGCAGGTGCGGATCAGCGGGTCGGCCGGCTCCTGGTACGGCGCCTCCGGCGTGGCCGACCTGCGCTCCGGCCGGAAGGTGCGGCCGGACGACCGCTTCAAGGTCGGCAGCGTCACCAAGGTGTTCGTGGCCACGGTGGTGCTCCAGCTCGTCGCCGAGGGCCGCGTGGACCTGGACACCCCGATCCAGCACTATCTGCCGGACGCGCTGCCCGCCTCGTACGCCCCGGTCACCGTCGAGCAGCTCCTCAACCACACCAGCGGGCTGCCCGCCGAGGTCGGATGGCCCGACATGAGCACCCCGGAGGCGGTCTTCGAGCACCGGTTCGACCACTGGACGCGGGAGCAGCGGCTCGCCACCCTTCCTCCCGGTCCGATGAAGTTCGAGCCCGGCAAGCGGCAGGAGTACCGGGGCATCAACTACGTCCTGGCCGCTCTCCTCGTCGAGAAGGTGACCGGCCGCCACTTCGGCGAGGCGATCGGCGCCCGCCTGCTCCGCCCGCTCGGCCTGCGTCACACCTCCGTGCCCGTCGACGATCCGGGGATCCGCGGACCGCATGTGCGGGGCTATCTGGAGATGTCCGACGGAACCCTGCGGGACATCACCGCGTTCGACCCCTCGGCCTCCTTCGGCCAGGGCGAGATGATCTCCACCACCGGGGATCTCACCCGCTTCATCACCGCCCTCTTCTCCGGACGGCTGCTCCCGCCCCGGCTGCTGGACCGGATGTTCACCCTGCCCGAGGGCGTGACGATGACGGACGGGAGCCCCGCCCGCTACAGCACCGGCCTGCAGACCGCGACCGTCAACGGAGTCACCTTCTGGGGCAAGACCGGTGAGCGCTACGGCTACGCGGGCGGCATGGTCGCCACGCGCGACCAGCAGCGCCGTCTTGTCTACGCCTTCAACCCGACCCATCGCGACGACACCCAGACCGAGATGACCCTCCGCATCGCGGACGCGGCCACCCGCGCCCCGGGGGCCACCGGCTGATCACCGGCCGGATACCGGCGGACGGTCCCGGAGCAGGCGCGCACCCCGCGCTCCGGGACCGGACCGTCCGGACCGTCCGGACCGTCCGGACCGTCCGGACCGGGCCTCAGGGGCACATCCCCTCCGGAACAGGGCAGAAGCACGGAGACCGACGCCCGCCGCCCGCGGTGCCGGCACCGCGCACCGCCGCCGCCGAAGGGCCCGGGCGCGAGCACTGCGGGAGAGGAGCGACGGATGGACGGCACCGCCGACACGGACACCGCCGAGACGGACACCGCCGACACGGAGACCGGCGGCCCCGAGGCGAACGGCCCCAACAGCAACACGGCCTACGGACACCGGCCCTTCCGGCGCTCGAAGAGCCACTTCACCGACCGGATCACGGCCGACGCCCGCGACGGCTGGCCGGTCGAGGCCGGCCGCTACCGCCTGGTCGTCAGCCGCGCCTGCCCCTGGGCGAGCCGTGCCCTGGTCTCCCGGCGGCTGCTCGGCCTGGAGGACGCGCTGTCGCTCGCCGTCGCGGACCCGGTTCAGGACGACCGGAGCTGGCGTTTCACCCTCGACCCGGACGGCCGCGACCCCGTCCTCGGCATCCGCTTCCTCAGCGAGGCGTACGAGGCGCGGGAGAAGGGCCACCCGGGCGGCGTCAGCGTTCCCGCGGTCGTCGACATACCGTCCGGCAGGCTCGTCACCAACGACTACCAGCGCCTCACCCTGGACCTCGCCACCGAGTGGACGGCCCTGCACCGCCCCGGCGCACCCGACCTCTACCCCGAGCCCCTGCGCGACGAGATCGACGAGGTGATGGAGGGCGTCTACCGGGACGTCAACAACGGCGTCTACCAGGCCGGTTTCGCCACCGGCCAGGACGAGTACGAGGAGGCGTTCCGCGGCGTCTTCCGCCGCCTGGCGCTGGTCTCCGAACGCCTGGCCGACCGCCGCTACCTGGTCGGCGACAGCATCACGGAGGCGGACATCCGGCTGTTCACCACCCTCGTGCGCTTCGACGCCGTCTACCACGGCCACTTCAAGTGCAACCTGCGGAAGCTCAGCGAGGACCCGGTGCTGTGGGCCTACGCCCGCGACCTCTACCAGACGCCCGGTTTCGGCGACACCGTGGACTTTGACCACATCAAGCGCCACTACCACCGGGTCCACACCGGCATCAATCCGACGGGCATCGTCCCCGCCGGCCCGGACCTCTCCGGCTGGCTCGCCCCCCACCACCGCGAGCAGCTCGGCGGCCGTCCCTTCGGCGACGGCACCCCGCCGGGCCCGCCCCCGTCCGCCGAGCGCATCCCTCCGGCGGGACGCCCGTGACCGGTCCGTTCATACTGAGGGCGGGTACGGTCATATGCCTGCCCCGCACTGCCCTGCACCGCACCGCCGCGCACCGCCCCGCCCGGCCCGGGGTGCGGCAGGTGAGCAGCGCGGCAGCATGATGGGGGTCCCGAGCCGCGGAACGCGGAACGGAATGCGGAACGGAGCGCGGAGCGGAGTGCGGAGACGTGACGTGCGGATCATGACGGCCGCGGTGGGGCGGCCGGACGGGGCCACCGGTACGGTCCACCCGGCCGCCCCGGCCGCCCCGGCCGCCCCGGCCGCCCCGGCCGCCCCGGCCGCCCCGGCCGCCCCGGCCGCCCCGGCCGCCCCGGCGGTGCCCCGGTGACCGGCCTCGTGGCGAAGCGCTTCGGACGGAGCGGTTTCCGCCCCGGGATGGCGGCCCCGCTGCGCCATCCGGGGCAGATCCTCGTCGGCGGGTTCGCGGCGGCGGTGGCGGTCGGCACGGTGCTGCTGTCGCTGCCCGTGGCCACGGAGACCGGGGAGCGCACGCATCTGGTCGACGCGGTCTTCACCGCCACCTCCGCGGTGTGCGTGACGGGTCTGGTCACCGTGGACACCGCCGGGCACTGGTCCACCTTCGGGGAGGTCACCATCCTGGTGCTCATCCAGGCCGGCGGTCTGGGCATCATGACGCTGGCCACGCTGCTCGCGGTGCTGGTGTCGCGCCGGCTGCGGCTGCGCACCCGGCTTCTGGCGCAGATGGAGACCAAGACGCTCAGCATGCGCGGGATGCGCCGCGTCGTGCGCAACATCGTGCTGTTCAGCCTGGCCGTCGAGGCGGTGGTGGCCGCGGTGCTCGCGGCGGTGTTCCTGACCGTCCACGACCGTCCCCTCGGCGCCTCCCTGTACGACGCGGTCTTCCACGCGGTCTCCGCCTTCAACAACGCCGGTTTCTCCCTCAACTCCGACAGCCTCATGGGATACGTGGACGACCCGTGGGTGTGCCTGCCGATCGCGGCGGCCGTCGTCGTCGGCGGTCTCGGGTTCCCCGTCGTCTTCGAGCTGGCGCGGGGCTGGCGGCGGCCGCGGTCGTGGTCGGTGCTGACCCGGATCACCGTGGTGCTGACGTCGGTCCTGCTGGTCCTGGGCACCGTCGTGATCACCTCCGCCGAATACACCAACCCCCGGACGCTGGGGCCGCTGGACACTCCCGGGAAGTGGCTGGCGGGCTTCTTCGCCTCGGTGATGTCCCGCACGGCGGGGTTCAACAGCATCGACACCTCGGCCCAGGTACCGGAGAGCCTGCTGGCGACCGATGTCCTGATGTTCATCGGCGGGGGCAGCGCGGGCACGGCCGGAGGGATCAAGGTGACCACCTTCGGGCTGCTCGCCTTCGTGCTGTGGGCGGAGATGCGGGGCGAGCCGGGGGTGCAGGTCGGGCGGCGCAAGGTGCCCGAGAGCAACCAGCGGCAGGCGCTCGCCATCGTCCTGCTGAGCGTCGGCGGTGTGGCGCTGGCGACCTTCAACCTGCTGGTTCTCACCTCCTACAGCCTGGACCAAGTACTGTTCGAGGCGATCTCGGCCTTCGCCACGGTGGGTCTGTCCACCGGGATCACCGGCGAACTGCCACCGGCCGGGAAGGTGCTCCTGACCGTCCTGATGTTCGTGGGCAGGCTCGGCCCCCTGACCGTGGCGTCCGCCCTCGCCCTGCGCGACCGCGCCCGCCGCTACGAGCTTCCCGAGGAGAGGACCATCGTTGGCTGACAGCAGCAGGGAACCCGTCGTCGTGATCGGCCTGGGCCGCTTCGGGAGCTCCCTGGCCCTGGAGCTCACCAGCCGGGGCACCGAGGTCCTGGCCGTCGACAACAGGCCGAAGGTGGTGCAGAGCCTGTCGGGCCGGCTCACCCACACCGTCACCGCGGACTGCACGGACATCGAGGCGCTGCGTCAGCTGGGCGTGCCCGACTTCTCGCGCGCCGTGGTCGCCATCGGCTCGGACATCGAGTCCAGCATTCTGGTCACCTCGCTCCTGACCGAGCTGGAGATCGAGAACATCTGGGCCAAGGCGATCAGCATCCAGCACGGCCGGATCCTGGACCGGATCGGCGCCCACCATGTCGTCTTCCCCGAACACGACATGGGGGAGCGGGTGGCCCATCTGGTCTCCGGCCGGATGCTCGACTACATCGAACTCGACCCGGCCCACGCGCTCGTCAAGGTCAGCCCGCCCGGGGAACTCGTCGGCGTGCCGCTGCGCGAGGCCCGGGTGCGGAACCGGTACGACGTCACCGTGGTCGCCGTCCAGCCCTCCGGCGGCGAGTTCACCCACACCACCCCCGACACCGTTCTGGCCTACGGGGACGTCATCCTCATCCTCGGCCGCATCGACAAGGTCGAACGTTTCGCCAATCTCCCCTGAGACGGCTCCCCGCAGCCCGCCCCCGGTGCGGGACCGTGAGCACCCCGTTACGCGCCGTCTCAGTACGTGAGCTGCGTCTCGTTCCCGTGTGGGGTGCCGGAAACCGGGCAGGGGTCGTCGCTGGAGCGGGTGGGGACGCCCGCCCGGTGATCATGTTCTGAGACGGTGTCTCAGTGGGTGAAACCCGGGCGTCCGTTTTCGCCCGCTCGATAAACTGAGCCGACCGCAGGGTTCCGCTTCGCCGCGGGGCCCCCGGAAGACAAGAGTTGCGAGGAGCGCACCGTGGGCCTTGTCGTACAGAAGTACGGCGGCTCCTCCGTCGCCGATGCCGAGGGCATCAAGCGCGTCGCCAAGAGGGTCGTGGAAGCCAAGAAGAACGGCCACCGAGTGGTCGTCGTGGTGTCCGCGATGGGCGATACGACGGACGAGCTGATCGAACTCGCGGAAGAGGTGTCCCCGATGCCCTCGGGGCGCGAGTTCGACATGCTGCTGACCGCCGGAGAGCGGATCTCCATGGCCCTGCTGGCGATGGCGATCAAAAACCTGGGCCACGAGGCGCAGTCCTTCACGGGCAGCCAGGCCGGGGTCATCACCGACTCGGTCCACAACAAGGCCCGGATCATCGACGTCACGCCCGGCCGGATCCGCAGCTCGGTGGACGAGGGCAACGTCGCCATCGTGGCCGGCTTCCAGGGCGTCTCCGCGGACAAGAAGGACATCACCACCCTCGGCCGCGGTGGTTCCGACACCACCGCCGTCGCCCTCGCCGCGGCGCTCGACGCCGAGGTGTGCGAGATCTACACCGACGTCGACGGCGTCTTCACCGCCGACCCCCGGGTCGTCAAGAAGGCCCGGAAGATCGACTGGATCGCGTCCGAGGACATGCTGGAGCTGGCGAGCTCCGGCTCCAAGGTGCTGCTGCACCGCTGCGTCGAGTACGCACGCCGATACAACATCCCGATCCACGTGCGGTCCTCTTTCTCCGGACTGCAGGGAACATGGGTCAGCAACGAACCGCGAGGGGACCAGCCGATGGAGCAGGCGCTCATTTCCGGTGTCGCGCACGACACGTCCGAGGCGAAGGTCACGGTCGTCGGGGTGCCGGACAAGCCGGGCGAGGCCGCCAAGATCTTCCGGGCGATCTCGGACGCCGAGATCAACATCGACATGGTCGTGCAGAACGTGTCGGCGGCCACCACCGGCCTCACCGACATCACCTTCACGCTGCCGATGACGGACGGCAAGAAGGCCATCTCGGCGCTGGAGCGGATCAAGGACGCGGTCGGCTTCGAGTCGCTGCGCTACGACGACCAGGTCGCCAAGGTGTCGCTGGTCGGCGCCGGCATGAAGACCAACCCGGGCGTCACCGCGACCTACTTCGAGGCGCTCTCCAAGGCCGGGGTCAACATCGAGCTGATCTCCACCTCCGAGATCCGCATCTCCGTGGTCATCCGCGCCGACGAGGTCAACGAGGCCGTGCGCGCCGTGCACACCGCCTTCGGCCTGGACAGCGACAGCGACGAGGCCGTCGTCTACGGAGGGACCGGCCGATGAGTGCCGCCGGCACAGGAACCGGCACAGGCGCCGGCGGCGGGGCCGGCCGCAAGCCGACCCTCGCCGTCGTCGGGGCGACCGGTGCCGTGGGCACGGTCATGCTCGGCATCCTCTCCGAGCGCAAGGACGTCTGGGGCGAGATCCGGCTGATCGCCTCGCCGCGCTCGGCGGGGAAGAAGCTCACCGTGCGCGGTGAGGAGGTCGAGGTCGTCGCGCTCAGCGAAGAGGCGTTCGAGGGCGTCGACGTCGCGATGTTCGACGTGCCCGACGAGGTGTCCGCGCAGTGGGCGCCGGTCGCCGCCGCCAAGGGCGCGGTCGCCGTGGACAACTCCGGCGCCTTCCGGATGGACCCGGACGTGCCGCTGGTCGTCCCCGAGGTCAATCCGCACGCCGCCCGGATCCGTCCGCGCGGCATCATCTCCAACCCCAACTGCACCACGCTGTCGATGATCGTCGCGATGGGCGCGCTGCACGCCGAGTTCGGCCTCAGCGAGCTGATCGTCTCCTCGTACCAGGCCGTCTCCGGCTCGGGCAAGGAGGGCGTCGACACCCTGCGCGAGCAGATCGGCAAGATCGCGGGGACGGAGCTGGGCACCCAGCCGGGCGACGTCCGCCGCGTGGTCGGCGACCTCGGTCCGTACCCGGCGCCGATCGCCTTCAACGTGGTGCCGTTCGCCGGCTCGCTCAAGGAGGACGGCTGGACGTCCGAGGAGCTGAAGGTCCGCAACGAGTCCCGGAAGATCCTCGGCCTGCCGGATCTGCGGGTCACCGCGACCTGTGTCCGGGTGCCGGTCGTCACCACGCACTCGCTGACCGTCCACGCGCGCTTCGAGAACGAGGTCACCGTCGCCCAGGCGCACGAGATCCTCGCCGCCGCCCCCGGTGTGGTGCTCTACGACAACCCGGCCGCGGGGGAGTTCCCCACCCCGGCCGATGTCGTGGGCACCGACCCGACCTGGGTCGGCCGGGTGCGCCGGTCCATGGACGACCCGCACGCGCTGGAGCTCTTCGTCTGCGGCGACAACCTCCGCAAGGGCGCGGCGCTCAACACCGCCCAGATCGCCGAGGTGGTCGCCGCGGAGCTCACGGCCGCGGTGTGACGCGACCGCGGTGTGACGCGGACGCCGCCCCGGACGCTGGGGGGTACGAAGGGACGGGACGCTGTGCCCGCTCGGCTGCCCGCTCAGCGGACGGAAACCGGTCGACAAGGTTGACCCAGGCGATAAGATGTGGACGCTTTGCGGGTTCTGTGAAGGCTTTGTGATCGTAACGATGATCAAGGGCGCTTGAACTGGATCATTGTTCTGTTCGACGATGCGCTCCCCGCCTGCCGCAACCGCGGCCGGGCGGGGAGCGTCTTTGCAGTAGTCCCTCGAAGTCGCTCAACTCAATGGGGCATTGGGGGATGAACTGTGCACATGAGGGCATTCGATGCATCGGCAAACGTGGCGGGGCGCGCGTACAACCCTGACGGGGGGTCGCGTGTCCAACAGGCGTGGCAGAGGCATTCGGTATGGCATCAACCCCTGGGGGCGGCGCGGCGGTTCTGCGCCCGCCCCGTTCGCGCACGCTCGGCGGGATGCCGGTGATCGCCCCGATGCCCGCAGCGCGGCCCGCCCGCATCCCCACCCAGCGCGAGGGCGCTGACGACGTGATCGCAGCGGGCACCACAGTCGACCACCTCACCGAGACCTACCGCGCGCACTACCGCTCCCTGCTCGGTCTCGCCGCACTGCTGCTCGACGACACCGCCTCGTGCGAGGACGTCGTCCAGGAAGCCTTCATCCGGGTGCACTCCGCCCGCAACCGTGTCCGCGACCCGGAGAAGACCCTCGCGTATCTGCGGCAGACGGTCGTCAACCTCTCGCGCTCGGCCCTGCGCCGCCGCATCCTCGGGCTCAAGCTGCTCTCCAAGCCCATGCCCGACATGGCGAGCGCCGAGGAAGGCGCCTACGAACAACTCGAGCGGGACCAGCTCATCCGCGCCATGCGGGGGCTGCAGCGCCGGCAGCGCGAGGTCCTCGTCCTGCGCTACTTCGCGGACATGACCGAAGCGCAGGTCGCTGACACACTCGGCATATCGCTCGGCTCGGTCAAGGCATACGGATCACGGGGGATCGCGGCGCTGCGCGTCGCCATGGAGGCCCCGGCATGACAGATCTGCAGCATGGAGCGGACGGCCCCGAGAGGCCGGACCGTTCCCATGATTCGCCGCGCCTCGAAGAGCCGGAACCCTCGGGCTCCCCGGAGAGCGCGGACGGCGCGGACCGCACGGACGGGCCCGCGGGGGAATCCGCCGGCTCCGGTGTCGAGGAGTTGCTGAAAGCCCTGAGAGCGACCGGGGCGACCGGGGCGCCGGAGAACGGGGCGGAACCGGAGTCCCCGGAGGACACCGGCCCCCGGGGCGACCGCCCGGAGCCGTCCGCCCGCCCGGAGAAGTCCGGTGGCCCGGACGCCGCCGAGCCGGACTCGGCCATGGACGAAGAGGCGCTGCGGCGGCTGCTGCGGACCGTCGTGGAGGACATCGAACCGTCCCGCGACTCCCTGGATCACCTGCGGCACGCCGTACCGGCCCGCCGTGCGCGCAAGCGGCAGGCGCTGGTCGGTGCCGTCGCGGCCGTACTGCTCGTCGGCACCGCCGTGCCGGGTCTGCTCCGGGTCGCGGACTCCGGCACGACCGACGAGGACCAGCGGGCCAACACGGCCAGCAGCCAGCGGACCCAGGGCGGCGCCGACGGCACCGGCGGTGACGACTCCGGGGCCGGCGAGACCGATGAGCGCAAGCCCGGCAAGACCGCGGAGAAGGACGGCGGCAAGGACGCCGAGGCCGGCGGGAAGAGCGAGCGCGACCGGCAGCGGAACGGCAGCGGTGCGAGCGCGGGTGCCACCCCCTCCCAGGGCATGGCCGCCAGTTCGCCCAGCTGCGAACGCACTCAGCTCGGCAGCGGAACGGCGGTCAAGGGCGAACCGGACTCCGAGAGCAAGATCTACGGCAGCTTCCGTCTCGTCAACGTCTCCGACACCACCTGCACCGTCTCCGGTCCCGGGCTGGTGACCGCCGCACCGCAGGGCACGGCGGAGAACATCCAGGTCGTCGACCACACGCTCGGCGACGCGGCCACCGGCCTGCCGGACCCTGCCGAGGACACGCAGCAGCTCATCCTCGAACCCGGCCAGGCGTACGAGGTGAGATTCGCCTGGGTGCCGGCCCAGGGCGGTGCCGGAGGGTGCCCGACCCCGGGCACGTCCCCGGAACCGGAGACCTCCGACAGCCCGAGCGGAGACGGCACCATGTCCGACGGCGGCAACCAGACCATGGGCGCGCCGACGGAGGAGGAGCCGCCCCCGAGCGGCAGCGTGCTGCTCACGCACATCCCCGAGGCGGGTGAACCGGCCGCGTCCACGGTGACGATCGGCAATGTCTGCGCGGGAACGGTCTACCGCACCGGCGTCATCGCCGGCTGAACCCCGGTCGCGCTCCGGCTGCGTCCCCGGCCGGACGAGGCGGTGCGTTCAGGGGGACGGGCCGGGGCCCGGCGCACCCCGGCATCCGCTCCGCGGCCGTCTCCCCGTACCGTGGGTGTGTGTACCGGTTTCTGCTGACTCCCCGATGGTGGGGAATCAATGTCTTCGCCGCACTCGCCATTCCCTTCTGCCTCTTCATGGGCAGCTGGCAGCTCGGCCGGTTCGAGGCGCGCGCCGACTCGCACCGGGAGCAGCAGCAGAGCGCGGAGTCCACGACGCGGCAGACCGCCGAGCCGCTGGCCGAGCTGCTGCCGGTCACCCAGCGGACCACCGGCCGGATCGCCGAGGCGACCGGAACCTACGGCACCCAACTGCTCGTCCCGGAACGCCGGCTGGACGGCCGGGACGGCTTCTACGTCCTGACCCTGCTGCGTACCGGTGGCGGTCCCGCCCTGCCGGTCGTCCGGGGCTGGCTGCCCGGTGACGCGGACACCGCGGAGGCACCGGCGCCGCCGAAGGGCGAGGTCACGGTCGTCGGCGCGCTTCAGGCCCCGGAGAACCGGAGGTCCGAGGGAGCGCGCGCCGGCGGCCTGCCCGAGGGGCAGATCGGCATCATCAGCGCCGCCGCGCTCGTCAATGTGGTGCCGGACGATGTGCACAACGCCTGGATCACCCTGACCGAGGGCAGCGACGGGCTGCGCCCGGTTCCTCCGGCCGTCGCCCAGAACACCGGACTCGACCTCAAGGCGTTCCAGAACCTCGGCTACACCGGTGAGTGGTTCGTCTTCGCCGGCTTCGTGCTCTTCATGTGGTTCCGCCTGTTCCGCCGGGAGGTGGAGACCCAGCGCGACCTGGCCCTCGGCCTGGTCCCGGCCGCGGCGGGCCCGGCCACCGCACTCGCTCCGTCCGCCGGGACGGCGCCGACCGGAGAAGCCGCGCCCTCCGCCGGGACGGCCGGGGCGGCTGGGGCGGCCGGGGCCGAGGAGCCCACGGAGACCGCCGCCCCGGACACGCCGGCGGACGAACCCGCGCTTCCGCCACCGGCGGGGACGGCCACCGGCCGGAGCGGCGGCGGGCGCCCCGGAGCGGAAGCCTGACCCGCACGCCCCGCCCGGAGCCACGCCGCCGCCCCGGCGCCGGGGTCACACCCCCAGGTGCCGCCGCACGAAGTCGATCTCCATCCGCAGCTGCTTGATCCGCTCCTCCACCACGAGCGATCCGTGCCCGGCGTCGTAGCGGTAGACCTCGTGCGGCACGCCGCGCTGTTCCAGGCGGCGGACGTAGTTCTCCACCTGGCGTATCGGGCAGCGCGGGTCGTTCACCCCGGCCGAGATGTAGACCGGGACCCGCACCGCGTCGACGTAGGTCAGCGGTGACGAGGCCTCGAACCGCTCCGGGACCTCCTCCGGCGTTCCGCCGAGGAGCGTCCGGTCCATCGCCTTGAGCGCCTCCATCTCGTCGTGGTACGCCGTGACGTAGTCCGCGACCGGCACCGCCGCCAGCCCCAGCGACCAGGACCCCGGCTGGGTGCCCAGACCGAGCAGGGTGAGATAGCCGCCCCAGGAGCCGCCGGACAGCACCAGCCGCTCCGGGTCGGCGAGCCCCGACTCCACGGCCCATTCCCGGACGGCCGCGATGTCCTCCAGCTCGATCAGCCCGACGCGGTGCTTGAGGGCGTCGGTCCACTCCCGGCCGTAGCCGGTGGAACCGCGGTAGTTGACGCGGACGACGGCGAAGCCGTGGTCGACCCAGGCGGCCGTGCCGGAGGCGAAGGCGTCGCTGTCGTGCCAGGTGGGCCCGCCGTGGATGTCGAAGACGCAGGGGAACGGCCCCTCGCCGGCCGGCTTCTGCACCAGCGCGTGCACCCGGCCGCCCGGCCCCTCCACCCAGGCGTCGGTGACCGGCACCGAACCCGGCGCCTTCGCTCCCGGCGGATCGAGGACGACCCGGCCGGCGGTCGAGCGGATCTCGGGCGGCTGCGCCGCCGAGGACCACAGGAACTCCACGGTGCCGTCCGGCCGCGCCGTCGCGCCGGAGACCGTACCGGCGGGCGTCTCGATCCGGGACAGCTCGCGGCCGGCCAGGTCGTACCACCACAGCTCGCCGCGGGCCTGGTGGCTGTGCTCGACCAGCAGCGCCGAGCCGTCGGGGGACCAGCCCGCGCCGATGTCCCCGGGAAGGCCGATGGCGAGGGCGGTCTCCTCGCCGGTGACCGGGTCCCAGATCATCGGCTCCCAGCGGCCGCCGCGCTGGTGCCCGACCAGCAGCCGGGAGTCGCCGGCCACCGGCGCGAAGCCCATCACCATCAGCCCGAGCTCCTCGGAGCCGCCCTTGGTGTCGTCCAGCTCGGCGACCGTCTTCCCGTCGAGCGTGACGACGCGGATCGCCGAGTGCATGGCGTCGCCGTGCTCGGTGTGCTCAAGGGCGATCAGGGAGCTGTCGTACGACAGATCGCCGACCCCCGCGGACTCCGGATGCCGGTAGATCTCCACCGGCTCACCGCCGGGCCGCACCACATGAAGGGACGAACCGCCCTCCCCCTCGCCGTCCGCGGACTCGTCCACCGACCGGCCGACGACCGCCGTGCCGTCCCGGCCGAGGGCCAGCCCGGCCGGGTACGAGGGGGCGAGGCCGGGCACCGCCGGTACGTCCTCCCCGCCCTCGAACGGCTGCCGCATCCAGACGCCGAACTCGTCCCCGTCCGTGTCGCGGAACCACCAGATCCACCGGCCGTCCGGGCTCAGCACGCCGTCCGTCGTGCCGTTCGGCCGGTCCGTGACCTGGCGCTGCGCGCCCGTCGAGCGGTCCCAGGCGTACAGCTCGAAGACGCCCGTGGCGTTCGAGACGAACAGCGAGCGGTCCGGGGCGTCCTCCGCCCACTCGGGGAGGCCGACCCGCGGGGCCCGGAACCGCAGCTCCCAGTCGGGCACACCGGGCCCGGAGGGCGCGGCGGCCCCGGTGGCGGCGGACGCGGGCAGGGCGGAGGAGCGGGCAGAGGTCTCGTCGGTCATGCCCCCATTCTGCGGGAGGCGTGCGACAAGCCGCTGGTGCGGTCCGCCGCCTGTGGATAACGTGCCCGGCATGCATGCGAGACGCGCCGCCCCCGACGACTGGCCCGAGCCGGAGGATTCCGACGACCTCGACGCCTTCCGGCACGGACAGGACACGATCCGCGAGATCGAGGCGTCCGGGGTGGGGGACGTCACCGGCAGAACCCTGCTGCACCTCCGCTGCCGCAGCGGCCTGGACACCCTCTCCTGGGCGCGGCAGGGAGCCCGGCACGTCGTCGGCCTCGACAGCTCCGAGGCCGCCGTGGAGGCCGCCCGGGAGCTCGCCGCCGACCTGGGCCTCGGCCCGGACCGCGCCGCCTTCGTCACCGCCCCCCTCTACGACGCGGCGCAGGCCGTGCCGGACCCCGCGTACGACATCGTCCACACCGGCGCCGGAACCCTCTCCCGCCTCCCCGACCTGCGCCGCTGGGCCGAGACCGCGGCGGCCCTGGTCGCCCCGGGCGGCTTCCTCCACCTCACCGAGTTCCACCCGCTCACCGGCGTCCTCGACGACGAGATGGGCGCCCGGATAGTGCGCGACCACTTCAGCCGCGACCCGTTCGACGACACGCCGGACAGCCATCCGGACTTCGACACCCAGGCCGTCCGCCACCCGATGGGCGAGGTCGTCACCGCCGTCGCCGAGGCGGGCCTGCGCGTCGACTTCCTCCACGAGCACGACATCACCCGCTTCCAGCGCTTCGGCTCCCTGGAACCCCGCAGACCCGGCCCCCGCCGCCCCGCCGACCGCCCCCTCGTCCCCCTGCTCTACTCACTCCGCGCCACCCGGCCGTGAGGGGGCGCCGCCCGCGCGGGCATGATCGGACCAGCAGCTCCACGACAACCGACAGCCGAGGGAGTGACCAAGGATGATCGTCGCGTTCTCCGTGACGCCGATCGGATCCGGCGAGGACGTCGGCGAAGACGTGGCCGAGGCCGTACGCGTCGTACGGGAGAGCGGCCTGCCGAACCGCACCGACGCGATGTTCACCAGCATCGAAGGTGAGTGGGATGAAGTGATGGACGTGGTGAAGCGCGCCGTCCGGGCGGTCGAGGCCCGCGCGGGCCGCGTCAGCCTCGTCCTCAAGGCCGACATCCGCGAGGGCGTCACGAACGGCCTCACCACCAAGGTCGAGACGGTGGAACGCCTGCTCGCCGAGGACTGACGCACTCGCGCGGCCAGCCGGGACGGACCCCGGCGGGCCGTCTCGTTTCCGGGAACCCGCGCCCACCCGGCGGATCAGGGAGTCTCGGTGATCTCCACGCTGTCGCTGTCCTGGTCGGAGAGGAACAAGGCCAGTGCCCGGCCCTCTTCGGCGACGCCGGAGCGTTCCGTGCGGGAGAGGCGGCGCAGCGGGGTGATGGTGACGGTGGCGTCCCGGTCGGTGGTCCAGGTCGCGCAGACCCGGCCGTCGGCCAGGACGACGCGCTCGCCGGCGACCGACAGGCCACGGTGGGCGTCGTCGATGATCCTGCCCCGGTACTGGTAGCCGAGGACGGCGTTGTCGAAGGCGGGCAGGAACCGGACCGGGGCGGGGGTGCCGGGATCGGGGCGGGGGGCGTGGGGCAGGTCGAGGAGTTCCCGGCCGCGCTCGTCGCGAAAGGTGACCAGCTCTTCGCGGATCGCGGCGATCGCCGCGGGCAGCCCGGCGAGGCCGCACCAGGCGCGCACATCGGCCGAGGTGGCGGGCCCGTACGCGGCCAGGTAGCGCCGTACGAGGGCCTGGCCGACGGGGTCGGTGCCGTGCCGGGCGGGCGGGGTGATCTCGCGGCCGAGCCAGGCGGACAGCAGGACGTGGCGCACACCGGCTCTGGTGCGCCACAGCCCGCGCGGCGGGATCTGCGCGGCGGGCACCAGGGCCGGGATCAGCATTTCGCCCAGTGCGCGCCGCTGCCGCCCCGCGGCCGGCCACTGCCCCGCCACCGGCCACCGCTCCTCGACGGCCCGCAGCAGCTCGCTCATGGTCCGGGGCTCGGCGTCGGCCATCACCGCCCGGCCCGCTGCGGCGAGTTCATCGAGATCGACCCCGGCGAGTTCGCCGCGGTAGACGCCGAGGACCCGCTGGCGGAGCATGCTCTCGTGGCGGGAGCGCCAGTCCAGGGCGTCGCCGGCGGTGAGCAGGTGCACGGTGCGGCGCATGAGGTGGGTCCGCACCACGCGCCGTCCGGTCAGCAGGCCGGACAGGTGCGACGGCGCGAAGGCGCGCAGCCGTGACCAGAGGCCGGTGAACGGTTCCTGGGGTTCCTGGGCCTGTAGGCCGCCGAGATGTGTGATGGCGTCTTCGGCCGGCAAGTCGGCCCGTTCGAGCAGCAGTTGCCGGGCGAGTGTCGCGCGGCCCAGGGCCCTGTCGTCCAGAACGGTCATACGGTCTGCCTTCTTCCCGGGGTCTGCCCCGGCGGTCCCCGTGTGGTGTGTGGTGGTACCCGGGGAGCCGGGTGCGGCTTTCCTGCGGCGTGTCGCCGGTCTCCGGCGAGCCGGTGGCCGGGCGTTGCCCGGGAGGCGGCGGGTGTCCGCCCGCCCGGGCCGGGGCCGGTCAGCCCGCGGGGTAGGCGACGGCGACGTCGACGACCCAGGTGACGCCGAAGCGGTCCCTGAGCATGCCGTAGAGCGGCGCCCACTGTGCGGGGCCCAGCGGCTGCAGGACGGTCGCGCCCTCGCTGAGCCCGTCCCAGTAGGCGGTGACCTCGTCGGCCGTATCGCCGCGCAGCGAGAGGAAGAACGCGTTCTCGCCCTGGTCCCACGCCTCGCTGGAGGGAACGTCGTAGGCCATCACCCGGAACCCGTTGTCGGCGGTGACCTGGCCCCACGTCACCTGATCCGCCTCCGCCGGGTCCTGGACGTCGCCGGCGTCCTTGTAGGTGACCACGGTCAACTGCCCGTCGAAGACGGACTGGTAGAAGGCCAGGGCGGTGCGGGCATCGCCCCGGAAGTTCAGATGGGTCACTGCGTTGACGGACATGATGGGCTCCCTCGCCTCGGAACAACACAAGATGGCTGACGCGCCCGGCCGCAAGGGCCGTTGAACGCGCCGGTCCACCGGGACCGGGCCCGTCGCCTGAGAGCCGAAGCCCGCACGGACCACCGGTGGCGGTCGGGTCCGCGGGCCCGGCGGCCCGGTCGGTTCGAGGACCACCGTCGCAGCAGTAGCGGACAGGATGTGTCCTCTTTCCGGGGCAGCATGGGGAACATGCAGAAGACTTCCGCGCGGCTGCTGTCGTTGCTCTCCCTGCTCCAGACGCGCCGTGACTGGCCGGGGGCGTTGCTGGCCGAACGGCTGGACGTCAGTCCGCGCACCGTGCGCCGCGACGTCGACCGCCTGCGCGAACTCGGCTACCCCGTCGAGGCCGCCAAGGGTCCCGACGGCGGATACCGGCTCGGCGCCGGCACGCGACTGCCACCGCTGCTGTTCGACGACGAGCAGGCCGTCGCCCTGGGCATCGCGCTGAAGACCGCCACCACCGGCGGTGCCCGTATCGGGGAGGCCGCGGCCCGCGCGCTGACCACCGTCCGGCAGGTCATGCCCGCGCGGCTGCGCCACCGCGTCGACACCCTCCACCTCACCGCCGTCGAGCCGTCGGCCGGTAGGCCGGCCCCGCGGGCCGGCGGTGACGTGCTGATGACGCTCAGCGCCGCCGTCCGCGCGCACGAGACACTGCGCTTCGACTACACCTCCGCGCCTGGGCCGGTGTCCGCGTCCGTGTCCGCTTCCCCGTCCGCGCCGGCCCCCGGCGGCAGCACCGGCGCGCCCCCACCGCGCCGGGCCGAGCCCCACCATCTGATCACCTGGGGCGGGCGCTGGTACCTCGTCGCCTGGGACCTCGACCGCGAGGACTGGCGCACCTTCCGCGCCGACCGCATCACCCCGCGCACCCCCACCGGCCCCCGCTTCACCCCGCGCGAACTGCCCGGCGGCGACGTGGCCGCCTTCGTCACCGCCAGGTTCCGGGGCTCGGAGACCCCAGCCGGCCCCGGCGACCACGCGAGCTCCAACAGCTCCGACAGCTCCGGCAGCTCCGGCAGCTCCGGCAGCCCCGGCGGCCATGGCTGGCCCTGCCGAGGCGAGGTGATCCTGGACCTGCCCGCCGCCGAGGCGGCCCCGTACGTCCACGACGGAACGGTCGAGGATCTGGGGCCGCACCGCTGCCGGCTGGTCCTGGGCTCCTGGTCCTGGCCGGCTCTAGCCGCCGCCGTCGCCGGGTTCGACGCCGACTTCGAGGTCGTGGGCCCCGCGGAACTCACCGACGCCTTCGCGCGCCTGGCCCGGCGCTGCGCCGCCGCCTAGCGCTGAGCCGGGCGCCGTGCCGGGCCGACTGGTGATCCGCGCTGCCCGCCGCGAACCTAGGCGGGCAGGCCGCTGCCCCCGCCCGCCACGGAGCCCCGGTCGAGGTCCTGGAGGCCGACCACGCGCAGCAGTTCGAGCCTCTCGTGGGACCTGCTGCCCGGACGGGCGGTGTAGACGATCAGCCGTTGGTCGTGCTCCGGACTCAGCAGGACCTCGCAGTCCAGCTCCAGCAAGCCGACGACCGGGTGCACGAAGCGCTTGACGTCTGTGCGGCGCACGGCGACGTGGTGGGCGTCCCACAGCGCCGAGAACTCCTCGCTGCGGGCCCGGAGCCGGCGTACGAGCCCGGCCAGCCGGGCGTCGTCCGGGCGGCGGGCCAGGGTGGCGCGCAGGTCCGCCACCGCCGCGCGGCCGGCACGGTCGCGGTCCTCAACCGGGAAGAGCTCCCGCGCGGTGGGGTCGGTGAAGTAGCGCCAGACGATGTTGCGTTCTGCTGCCGGGCGGGCGGAGACGTCTCCGTGGAGCGCCCTGGCCATCGCGTTCTGCGCGAGGACGTCGCCGCGGTCGCTCACCACCTGGGCGGGCGTGTCCGTCAGCCGGTCGAGGACGAGCAGCAGGCCGGGGCGGACATGCTCCGTGACCGGCCGGTGGCGCGAGGGCTCCTCGCCGGCGAGGTGGAAGAGGTGGTCGCGTTCGTCGCCGGTCAGCCGCAGCGCGCGGGCGACGGCGGCGAGCATCTGGCGGGACGGGCGTGAGCCCCTGGCCTGCTCCAGCCGCGTGTAGTGATCGGTGGACATACCCGCCAGCTGCGCCACCTCCTCGCGGCGCAGCCCCGGCGTGCGGCGCCGCGCGCCCCGCGGCAGGCCCACGTCGGCAGGGGCGAGCCGGGCACGGCAGTGGCGCAGGAAGTCGGCCAGTTCGGTTCGGTCCACGCCCCCACTGTGCCCCGGCCCGCCGGGCGCAGCCAGGGACCGCCCGTCCCCGGACAAGGACGTCTCTCCCGCCGCCGCCCGCACCGCCGCACGCTGGAGCCCGGCGCGGCGGACCGGTGCCGTCCGCACGGCAGTTCGTCCGCCTCCGCGAGGTCTGCCGACGCTGCCGTGCACCCTCCTTCCCAGCGCACTTCCCAGCGAATTTCCCAGCGAACAAAGGACTGTTCCGCATGCAGTACCGCACACTCGGGCGAACCGGAATCAAGGTCAGCCCTTACGGGCTCGGCGCGCTGATGTTCGCCACGTCCTTCGGCAACCCCGACCCCGGCGACTCGGCCCGCATCATCCACAGGGCGTTGGACGCGGGTATCAACCTCATCGACACCGCCGACGCCTACGGCGACTCGGAGGAGGTCGTCGGCAAGGCGCTGCAGGGCCGGCGGGACGGCGTCGTCCTCGCCACCAAGGTGAGCCGGCCGATGGGGGACGACCCCAATCACCAGGGGGCCTCACGGCGCTGGATCATGACCGCGGTCGAGAACTCGCTGCGCCGTCTGCGGACCGACCACATCGACCTCTACCAGATCCAGCGGCCGGACCCCACCACGGACATCGAGGAGACGCTCTCCGCGCTCACCGACCTGATCCGCAGCGGAAAGGTCCGGGCGATCGGGACGTCCACGATGCCGGCGTCCGACATCCTGGACGCCCAGTGGGTCGCCGAGCGGCGCGGGCTGGCGCGCTTCCACACGGAGCAACCGCCGTACTCGCTGCTCGACCGCGGTATCGAACGCGAGGTGCTGCCGGTCGCCCAGCGCCACGGCGTGGGGACGCTGGTGTGGGGCCCGCTCGGACAGGGCCTGCTCACGGGGCGCGTCCGCAAGGGCGGGCCGAACGAACTCCGCCGCGCCGGCCTCTTCCGGCACATGACGGACGAGCGCCGTGTCGATGCCGTGGAGCGTTTCACTTCGCTCGCCGAGGAGGCGGGCGTGCCGCTCACCCACCTCGCCATGGCCTTCGCCATCGCCCACCCCGGTGTGACGAGCGCGCTCGTCGGACCGCGCACCATGAACCATCTCGACGACCTGCTCGCCGGCATCGACGTGACGCTCACCGACGACCTCCTCGACCGGATCGACGAGATCGTCCCGCCGGGCACCGACGTAGGCCCGCTCGACCAGGCCTACGTGCCGCCGGCCCTCCAGCAGCCGGGCCTCCGCCGCCGGCCCGCCGGCGAACGCGGCGCCGCCTGAAGCGTCTTGACAGCCGCTCCCGACGGCAGCACCGCAGGCGGCAGGAGCACCGGCTGTCCGGGACGCTGCCGCGCCGTGCCGAGCAGCGGCCCGGACCATCGGGCGGCCTGCCCGGGTTCGGGTGGGCTACAGTTTCCAGAGGGGTACGGGTGCGTACCCGTACCCCGGTAGAGCTGTCGAAAGGGAGTCGCACCATGTCCGACGCCAACGTCCGTATCCCCGCCGAGGCGCGTGACCGGCTCGCCGAGATAGCGGCTGGAGAGGGCATGTCCCTGCGCGCCTACCTGGCCCGGCTGGCGGAGACGCTGCTCACTCCGGCCGAGCGGGCCGAGCGGGCGGAGAAGGCACGGACGGTGCTGCGCGAGTGGAACGGCTACGACCCCAGCGAGCGTGAGCAGACGGCGCTGGACAGCGAGTTGGACCGCCGCATGGCTGAGGCGGGTGCCCCGTGACGCGTGACGTGCACGTGGTGCTCGACGAGAGCGCGATGGTGGCGGCCGGGCGGGGCAACGTGCTGGCGTCCCGGCTGATCCACCGTTCGCACGCAGAGCCGGGCTGGTTCCTGTACGCCACCGTGTGCGCCCTGGTCGAGGCGGATCGCGGCCGGCCGGGCACCGCGGAGCACATCGCGGCCCTGCCCGGCATCGTGATCGTCGACCTGGACCTGCCCGCCGCGCTGGCGGTGGCCCGCGAGACCACATGGTCCGGCGCGCACACGTTCCACGCCGCCCAGCCCGGCCCGGACCGGCCGGACGGCGCGCTGATCGCCACCACGACACCGCACCTGTGGAAGGAACAACCGGTCCGCACCCTGGACCTCAGCCCTTGAACTCGTGCAACGGGGAGCGTCGTTGGGCGATACAGGACCGCGCACCCTGCCTGATCGGGTGGTGTTCCCCGGCCGCCGGCTCAACCGGCGGCTCGGAGACCGCCCGCGGAGCGGCAGTCCCGGCAGCGTCCGGGGCGTTGGGCGCGGAAGGCGCGTTCGCAGCCGTCGCAGGTCTGGAAGGGCAGGACGGCCGGGTGGTTCACGGGGTGCGCCGGTGGGGGTGGAGGTGGGGCGGGGAGGGGTGTTTCGCGCAGTCGGAAGGCGAGGATGCCCGCCGGGCGGGCGTGGAAGCGGTCCGGGAGCCCGGTGGTCAGCAGCTCGGTGATCTGCGGTGCTTCGACGCCCGCAGCGAGCCACTGGGCGACCGCCGGTGCGAGGCGCGCGGCCTCCTGTGCGGAGAGGACCAGACGTGGATCCGCCCGGCGGAGGGCGGCGAGTACGGCGAGGGCTCGGGGGTCGGTGACTGCTTGCAGGTCGGCGGGTTCCTGGGGCCGAGCCGCAGGCTCCGGGCTGGTGGTCGGCTGCGGTGCGGCGTCGGCGAGTGGGGTCGGCCTCTCCGCCGCCATCCGCGCGGGCGGGGGAGCGGGCGCGGGCGCTGGTACGGGTGCGGCCGCCGCCGGGACGGACCGCTTCCGGGGCCCGGTCCGGTGCGGCCCCGGCGACCTAGGAGGGGGTCCGTCCGGATCGGGTCCGGAGCCCGGGACGTCGCGGAAGTACGTCCGGGTGCGGATCCGCCCCGAGGGCAGCCGCTCGCGGCGGCGTTCCAAGTACCCTGCCCGCTCAAGCTCCTTGAGCGCCCGGGAGATCAGGATCTCCCCCTCTGTGAAGTGCTCGCAGAGCGCGGCGATGCTCACGGGGGAGCCGTCGGGCAGGGAGAGGATGTACGCCGCGACGCCGATCGTGACCGCGCTGCCGCGCCGCTGGGCGAGGGCGTTGGAGATCACGGTGAAGTCGGCCATGAGGCGGGTGCGGAGGTGGATCACGCCGGAGGTCGGAGCTCCGGCGTCGGCGCGCAGGCGCGCGTTAGACTGCGGGTCAGCCATCGGGAAGGGGCTTTCTTCCTGATCGGTCAGGCCCTCGATCGGGATTGCCGTCCCGGCCGGGGGCCGTCTGTTTGTGGTTGTCCCGGTGAACGTAACGGCCCAAATCCCGCCCCGGCAAGCCGGTCACCCGGACGGGTGACACGGGGCCGGGAGGGTGGGTAGGCGGGTAGTTCTGTTCCCGGTTCTTTGGGAGGTCAGCGGCCCGCCGGGACCTGGTGGACGAGGAACCGGCGGACCCGGGAGACGGCTCCCGACCGGGGCCCGGCCGGCTCAGACCTGGTGCCGTCCGGCCTTCAACTCGCCTATGAACGCCGTCCAGGAGCGGGCCTCGAAGGCCAAGGCGGGGCCATGTGGGGTCTTGCTGTCACGGACGGGGACGAGGCCGGGGAAGCCGTCGGCCACCTCCACGCAGTCGCCCCCGGCCTGATTGCTGTAGCTGCTCTTGCGCCAGTCGGCGCCGTTCAGATCGGGACGGGACTTTCGCTCCACGGTGGTTGCCCTCCATCACGGATCGGATCATGTCGAGGGACATGAGTGGGGGCAGGGCTGCCGCCCGCAGCCGATCGTAAATGACCCTGTAGCGGTCGACCTCGGTTGTTTCCTCGATGAGTTGGCCGTAATCCGAGCCCTCGGTGTACGCCATCTCCGAGCCGTCCGGGAGGGTCAGGACCGTCAGCGATCCCCCCATCGCCGGGTGCCCGCCCTGGTCGAACGGCAGTACCTGCACGGTGATGTGGCGTTGTTCCGCCGCATCGAGCAACCGTTCCAACTGTTCCCGCATCACGACACTGCCGCCGATGGGACGTCTCAATACCGCCTCGTCGAGAATCGCCCACAGCTCCGGTCGGTCCGGCAGCCGCAGTCGTTCCTGTCGTCCCATTCGGGCTGTGACCCGCTCCTCCAACCGCTCATCACTGTCGAGCAGCGCGTCCAAGCCGAGAACAGCCCGTGCGTAGTCCTCGGTCTGCAAGAGACCGGGCACCACGTGTGCTGCGTACTGCTGGATGGTCACCGCCCGCTCCGCGTGCGCCATGAACTTCCGCGACCAGTCCGGGAACGCCTCCCGGTACACGTACGGCCACAGGTCCACCAGCAGGTGGTCCGCGCCGAGGACCGCATCGAGCGCCCGTGCCAGCTCCAGCGTTGGTTTCGCCCCGGAAGCCCGTTCGATCTGCGTGATGCGGGTGCTCACCACGTGCGTTCTCCGGCCGAGTTCCGCCTGGGTCAGACCGGCCGCCGTGCGGAGTCTGCGCACCCGTGCACCGAACAGCGCCGCCATGGACGTACTGGGGTCAATTCCGTTGGCCAAGGCGTTACTTCCGTTCCTTACGAACCACAAGATAAGGCTGAGCCGTCTTCCGAGCCTAGGGCCGACCGGCGACGCTTGAGCACGGAACGTGACACATCGCCTACACCGCGAGACGTGCGACGGCTCAACGGGTAAGGACGGAAACACTGTGCTGACAGGAACGACCATCTCGGGTGAAGAACCTCGTCGGGGCACCGGATCCCCGGTGGCGGAGGCCGTCGCGCCCGACGGCGAGACCGGCCAACGCCTGGCATCCGCACCGCAGTTCTTGGCGCGGTTCGCCTCGTCCCCCCGAGGCGCGCGGCTCGCCCGGCGCCTCGCGGTGCGGCGCATGGAGGACTGGGGGTACCCGCCGGAGTCGGACGTGTCCTGTGCGGTCGCGCTCGTCGTCGGGGAACTCGCCGCCAACGCCGTGCGGCACGGCCGCGTACCGGGACGGGACTTCGGCCTCCGGCTCGGCCTGGACGGCGCGGCGGGCCTGGTCCGGATCGAGGTCGCGGACGCGGCCTCCGGGAAGCGGCCGCCCGCCGCCCCGCCCCCGTCGTGTCCCGAGGGCGAGTCGGGCTGCGGGCTGCTGCTGGTGGACGTCCTGGCGGTGCGCTGGGGCTGCGCGCCCCGTCACCTGGTGGGCAAGACGGTCTGGGCGGAGGTGTCGACGGACGCCTCGACTGGCTTGATGGGCACGTGATCCATGCCGTTCTGCCCCATCGCCCTCGGACGCGGAGAGCGGTGTCGAGCTCGCGCATGGGGTTCCCCACGCGCCCGCCTCCACAGGGCACGCGGGGCAGAGATCAGGCGCCCGGGGCGGGGCGCGGTGACGACACCGACGTCCGGCGTCCGCGGAGGGGAGCGGGGCGCGACGACTGCCCGGCGCCGTCATCGCCCTTTGGCGGCGTGGACCCCGGTCAGTCCGGCGCGTGGGCGTCGGGCGGGCCGGGCGGGCCGGCCGCGGTGGCCGCGTTCCGGAGGGCGTCGAGGAGCGCGAGCAGGGCGGGCTGCTCCAGGGAGGTCTTCCGGGCCGCCGCCGAGATGACCCTGACCGGTTCCGGGTTGCGGACGCGCCGTACGACGACGCCGGGGTGCGGGGTGCGCAGCGCCAGTCCCGGCATCAGGCCGACGCCGAGACCGGCCGCCACGAAGCCCTGCGCGGTCGCGTAGTCCTCGCTCTGGATCACGAAATCGGGGCTGAAACCCGCCGCCGCGCAGGAGTCGAGCACCGGTTCGAGGCAGGGCCCCGGCGGCTCGCTGCCGACCCACTGCTCCCCGGCCAGCTCGTGCAGGTCCAGCACCTCCTGCCCGGCGAGCGGGTGTCCGGCGGGCAGGACGGCGGCGTACGGGTCGTCCAGGAGGTGCACCACACGGACGCTGCCGCCGTCGTCGGCTCGGTGGCCTGAGGCCCGAACGACCACGGACACATCCGCCCGACCCTGCGCGACCTCCCGGTACGGGTCCCCGGGGTCGGCAAGTCGGAGGTCGATCCGGACACCAGGATGATCCTCGCGGAGCCGGGCCAGCGCGGGCGCCACCAGGGTGGAGCCCGCCGTGGCGAAGTAGCGCACCGACAGCCGGCCGGTGCGCCCGGCGCGCAGGTCGGCCAGGGCCGTCTCGGCCCGGGCGACGGCCGCACTGATGAGCGCGGCGTGCTCGGTGAGCAGCAGGCCCGCCGCCGTGGGCCGTACGCCCCGGCCGACCCGCTCCAGCAGCGCCGTACCCGCCTGCTTCTCCAGCGCCGACACCTGCTGGCTGACGGCGGACGGGGTGTAGCCGAGGTGCGCGGCGGCAGCGGTCACCGTGCCGCTGGTGACGACCGCGCGGAGGACCTGGAGTCGCCTGACGTCGAGCATGCAGCTCAGCTTAACGGTCTGTGCAGAAACTTTCGCTTGTCCTGAAAGCTTGAGTGGGTCACCGTCGAAGCACCGGCGGACGGACCGGCCGACCGGGGGCGGGGGAACCGATGGAGGAAACGCTGTGAACAGCGGCACGCGGAGCCTGGTGGGCGGTGGGGTGCGGGTGGCCGTGCTCGCCCTGCTGTGGGGATCGACGTTCCTGTGGACGGAGCTGGCGCTGCGCGGGCTGTCGCCCCTTCAGGTCACCCTCGCCCGCTGCACGCTGGGCGCACTCGTGCTCGTCGTCGCCGGCTGCGCGACGGGCCGGCGGCTGCCGCGGGGACGTACCGTCTGGCGGCACATCGTCATCGCCGCGTTCTTCTGCAACGCCCTGCCGTTCGCGCTGTTCAGCCTGGGCCAGCAGACCGTCGGCTCCGGCCTGGCCGGCGTCCTCAACGCGACCACCCCGCTCTGGTCCCTGGCCCTCGGCCTCGTCCTGGGCACGGAACGCGGTTCGCGCCCCGTACGCCTGGCCGGGCTGCTGCTCGGCTTCGCGGGCACCGCCGTCATCTTCGCCCCGTGGCAGGACGGCGGTCCTGTCGGCTGGGGCGCCCTCGCCATCGTCGCCGCCGCGGCGAGCTACGCCGTCGCCTTCACCTACATGGGCCGCACCCTCGTCGGCAGGGGCATCCCCACCCTTTCGCTCTCCGCCGCCCAGCTCACCGCCGCGACCGGCCTGGCCGCGTTCGCCCTGCCCGCCGGGGGCCTGGGCCCACCGGAGTTGGGCACGACGACGCTGATCGCGGTCGTGATCCTCGGCGTCTTCACCACCGGGATCACCTTCCATCTCACCTACCGCGTGATCGCTGAGGAGGGCGCCACCAACGCGGCCGTGGTCGGCTATCTGCTGCCGGTGGTCTCCGTGCTGCTGGGCGCGCTCTTCCTGAACGAGGACGTCGGCCCGCGGGTGGTCATCGGCATGGTGGTGGTCCTGGCCGGGGTGGGGATGACGCGGCGGCAGGGGGAGCGGCAGGACGAACGCACGGCCCCGGCGGCTTCCCGTGCCGCGGCCGGAGAACACCGCGCGGACAAGGGAGCCGTGGAGAACGCGGCGGCGAACGTATCTCCGAAGACGGTGCGTTGACGTAACGCTCCCGGCGGACACTGTGCGGCGCCCTCACCCCCGCCGGCGGCGCAGCGAGCGGAAGATCTTCGGCAGGGCGCCTCCGACGGCGAGGGCGGCGAGGGGAAGGACGACATCCGACCACGGGTCGCGGATGGGCTTGTACGTGGCGGTGCCGTCGCGGATCTCGATGTACCCCAGGGGTCTGGCCTCGACCCCGCCTCCGCCGCCTCCCCCGTCGCCGTTCTTCGCGGCGCCCGCCTCGCGCCCGGCGCCGCCGCCGAAGCCGAAGGCGACCTTGGCCACCGGGATGACGGTGACGCCGTCGGCGGTGATGGGCTCCCCGTACACGGCGGTGACCGTGGCGCGGCCGCCGAGCTTGTCGGCCAGGCGTTCCAGCAGAGTGATGGAGGCATGGGCGGCCGAAGCGTCCGCGTCCGGCAGCCGGGCCGGTGACGTCTCGTTCCCGGGGCCGGTCATGACGCGCCGCCCGGGCGGGGGCGTTCCGCGGTGCCGAGGATGTGGGTGCTCGCGGGGGAGGGGAAGCCGCTCTCGGGGAAGGGGAACTTCTCCATCGAGGTGACCGTGAACCCGGCGGCGACGACGGCCGCCCCGGTGTCGCGTCCGGTATGGCAGCCGCCGGCCAGCAGGGGCCAGAGGGTGGCGTCCAGGGCCCGCTGGACACGGCGCATCGCGGGCGTATCGGCGCGTACGTGTTCGAAGAAGCGGAGCTGCCCGCCGGGCCGCAGGACACGGTGGAGCTCGGCGAGGGCGGCATGCGGGTCGGCCACCGAGCACAGGGTGAGGCAGGCGACGGCCGCGTCGAACGAGCCGTCGGGGTACGGCAGTTGCTCGGCGACGGCACCGACGACGTCCACCGGGACCGGTGCCGTGCGGGCGCTCTGCTCGGCCAGGGACCGCAGGCGCGGCTCGGGTTCGACGGCCACTACCCGCCGCACCCCGGGCGGGTAGTGGGCGAAGTTCAGCCCGTTGCCCGCGCCGATCTCGACGACCTCGCCGGTGAGGCCGGACAGCAGGCGTCTGCGGTATTCCGTGATGCCGGCCCGGTCCAGGGCGGGCCCCGCGTACTTCGCGTAGACGCGGGCGAACACCGGGCGGCGTTTGGCCCGCGCGGCGGTCTGTGGGGTCATGGTGGGTCACCGTCCTGCTCGGCGGCAGTGTCTCGGGGCTACGATGGAGCGTGGAGGTGCTACATAGTGAAGCCACTTCACGATAGGCCCGGGGAGACCACTTCCGCCAGCGCCTCGCTGAACCGGCTCTTCGAACTCGCCGAAGTGCTCGGCGCACTGATGGAGCGCGGGGTCGCCGAACGCGGACTGACCCGGGCCCGGGCCGGGCTGCTGTGGGCGCTCCTCCACCACGGCCCGATGACGCAACGGGCCCTGGCCGCGCACCTGCGGGTCACCCCGCGCAACGTCACCGGCCTGCTGGACGCCCTCCAGACCGACGGCCTGGTCGCCCGCGAGCCCCACCCGGACGACCGCCGCGCCACCCTGGTCACCCTCACCGAACCGGGCCGCACCCTGACCGCCGGCCTGCAAGCCGGCCGCGACGAACTGGCCGCACACCTCTTCGGTGACCTACCGGCGCCACAACTGTCGGCCATCCAGGACGGCTTGGAGACGGTCATCGCCCGCCTGCGCGCCACGGACGCGGCACGCCGCCGGGAGTGACGGGCGCGCGCATACTGCCGTGCGTGCGCATTACCGAGACCGGGTTGCACCCGCCGCGATGAGGAGACCGGCCGTCTCCGGGTGGGGGCCTGCGTCAGCCCATGCCAACGGGGAAAGGCCGGTGCCGTGATCCTCGCGCTGGTTCGGATCCGCGCCGTACGCCAACAGCTCCCGCACCGTCTTGGCGTGCCCCCAGCAGGCGGCCGCGCACAACGGCGTGCCCTCCGAGCCGGGTCCGCGGCTCTCGGTGCCGGGGGAGGCTCCGGCCGCCAGGAGCAGGCGGACGATGTCCGCGGCACCCTGCACGGATGCCGCGTAAAGAGGGGTGACGCCGTCGCCGTCCCTCCGCTCAGGATCGGCTCCGGCGCGCAGAACCGCCTTCGCCTGAGCGGCATCACCCACGAGAATGGCTCCGAAGAGACGCCGGGAGAGCTTCTTCCGCTGCCGCTGGTTCATGAGGGCCGAGGTTAGCCGCGGGGTCCGGGGCCGGGCACAAGCTTTTCCCGCTGCATGACCACCCCCGGCACGGCCGCCACCGTCACGGCCGGAGTCTCATGCGGAGGCACCAGCAGCCGAGGGGACGGCCGATTCCTGCCCGGTGCCGCTGATGAGACACCACGCATTGCCAAACCGACCTGGTCACGAAGGCACTGAGCTCTCCAGGGCTCCGCTCCGGACGAGTGGATCAGCGCAGTCCGGCGAAGAGATCGTTCTCGGGTACGGCCTCGCCGGTGGCGTCCTGGACACGTACGAAGGTCTCCATGCCCATCAACTCGCCGAACCTCTCCTTGCCCATCCTGAGGAAGAAGATGTTCTCGCCCTGACTGGCGTGCGCGGCCAGCGCGTCGAACTTCTGGCCGCTGAACGCGGTGGTGTCCACCCACGTGGTGATCTCGTCGTCGGGGAGGCCGATCTGGGCCATCGCGGCGGCCTCGGCAGGATCCGGCTCCGGCATGTCCGGATGGAACTCGCGCATGATCTCGCCGAACCGCTGCATCATCGAGCGGGGCGCCGTGGTCCAGTACACCTTCGGTGTCAGCTCGGTCATCTCCAGCGCCGCCATCGTGATGCGGTTGGCCTGGATGTGGTCGGGGTGACCGTAGAAGCCGTTCTCGTCGTAGGTGACGACCACGTCAGGCCGGTAGTGCCGCATGAGTTCCGCGAGCCGGGCCGCGCCTTCCTCCACGGGGGTCCGCCAGAACGATCCCGGGGCGTCGTTGCTCGGCCAGCCCGTCATCCCGGAGTCGGCATAGTCCAGCATCTCCAGATCGCTGACCTTCAGGACGTCACAGCTCGCCCTGAGTTCTTCACGGCGCATCAAGGCGACAGCCGCCGGATCGTGCGCGGGGTCGCCCGGCTTGACACCCCCCGGCCCGTCACCGCAACCGCCGTCGGTACACGTCACGAGAACCGTGCGGATGCCTTCCGCCGCGTACCGCGCGAGGACTCCTCCGGTTCCGGTGGCCTCGTCGTCGGGGTGGGCGTGCACCGCCATGAGCGTCAAGGGCCGGTCAGTCATCAAGCAGTCCTCCTGCAGAAATACGTCGTGGGCCGAGCGCGCGGCGGGCGTACCGCGATCCCGGGGCCCGGATCCTGTCGGGGCGGACGACCTTGTGGTCTCCGAGCTCCTCGCCCATGCAGCGCCGGTCCCTCGGTCGATGCAACAGCGCCGGCCGCACCCGCTGTTCCCGGCGCGGCCGTGCGTCTCAGCGCCAGGTCGGGTCCGGCAACCATCCGGCACCAGGCGTGAGATTCCGAAGCAAAACTTGAGACCCTACATGTTCATCTATCCACCAGTTCGCCACAGGCGGAACGGCGCGCAGCAGCACAGCAAGTCCGCCTGAATGTCCGGCTGGGACGCGTCACTCACCGAACAGGCTGTCCTGCACGTACTCGACGACCGTCCGCTCCGGGTAGAAGACGGCCAGCAGCATGAACGTCTTGGGATGGGCCGCGATGTTGCCCACAAAGAAGTGGACGGCCCGGTTCGGAGCGCACATCCGGTCGTACCAGCGCTCGCGCAGCGCATCACGGACCCCGCGCCCGCCGTACTTGCGCAGGAACTTGCGGTATGACTGGCCAGCCTCCCAATCCTTAAGCCCCATGTCGTGGGTCGGGCAGCCGTCGTCGGCACAGCGGAAGCTGTAGCGGAGGTCGAGCGGCACCCACTCCAGCGGGTTCAGCTCCTGCTCGAACAGGTCGAGTTGGTCGGCCAGCGCGGCCTTGGACACGGACCAGGGTGCGGCGGGCTCCAGCCGGAAGCGGGTGATCTCGGCGGGCCGGAAGACCCCCAGAGATGTTCCCCGCTTCTCCTGATCCCGCTTGATGGCGCAGAGCGACGGGGCGATCAGCGGCTCGACATACCGGTACCGCTTCTTCCAGCCGCCGTCGGGCGGCACTTCCCCCACGATCTCCAGGGTGTCGAGGTCGGGCCGGAGACTCTCCGGGCGTGAGTCTCGCTCCGGACGATGAGGTTCGACGTCGACCTCGATGATCGAGTACTTGGAGAACTGGGCGTCCTCGCTCAGGAGCCGAAAGGGCACTGGGAAGAGCCGTACGTGCTGTGGCTCGCCCTGGTCCAGGCGTATGCCGGCCACACAGCTGGTCTCGCGGTACCTGTTGGACAGCTCCGGGTATGTCTTGACGGTGATCATGATCCTTGCGCGCCGCCGATTCCGCGATCCCATGGTTGCCCCCTCCACTGATCTCCCGATCCGATTGGAGGAGAGGCCTGCGCCACCGGCAAGGGCGCGTAAGGGCGCGTACAGGAGCGAGGGACGCAGTCAGGCCAGAGGAATGACAGGCACCGCGGCCCGTTTGCGGACCGTGTCCAGGACGACCTGCCGGTGGCAGCGGCTCTCGTCCTTTTCGAAGCACAGGACCGCGACCCGGGACCGCCGGGCATGTTCCGCGAGGCGCTTAAGATCGATCTGCGCCTCCTCCGACCGCAACACCCCACGGAACCGAGCCCGGCCGACGTCGAGCCGGCCGTCCCAGAACGGCGCCCGATTGTCCTTGGGATTGCCCAGGCCACGCAGGTGCGTGTACTCGATGCCGGCCTCGGCAAGTGCCTCCCCGAGGCGAGTCTTGCTGAAGCCCTTCTTGCGGCTGATCGGCGTGAGTCGTACGTCCGCCACGACATCGATACGGCTGCCGAGAAGAGAGGCGATGAACGAGTCGATGTCCCGGCCTTCGTACCCAGCGGACCAGAGGCCGGGAGTGGCCCTGGTCTCCCGGAAGAGCTCATCGAGGGAGACCTCAAGTGCCTCGGCGACCGCTCCGACTGTGAAGAAACCTGGCTGGATCGCTCCCTTGCTCTCCAGGCGGGCCAGCGTCCCTACGGCGATGCCGGCTTCCTTGGCGAGCCGTTCCCGTGACCACCCTCGGCCATCCCGCAACGCCCGCACGCGCTGGGCGAGTGCTCGGGCGTGGTCGTGGGGGCGCGCTGAGTGATGGCTTTCCATGTGTCGTGATCCTAAGGGCGGTTGAGGCGGGTGGGCATGGTGATCCCGGCCGACTACGCGGGCCGGGTTCGCGAACGCGCAGGTCCGAGTGCCCTCAGGCGCCGCACTTCAGATGGCCTGGTCACCCCTTGGGAGAACCCGAGCAGGATCTTCTCCCGAACGATCTCCAGAAACCCGTCAGGGCCTGATCCACTCGCTGGATCAGGCCCTGACCTGGTGTTTCTTCAGTCGGGGTGGCGGGATTTGAACCCACGACCTCTTCGTCCCGAACGAAGCGCGCTGCCAAGCTGCGCTACACCCCGAAGCAACGAGCTCTACTTTAGCGGACCCGGAGCCACAGGAGAAATCCGATATCCGGGGGTGGTGCCGCGGTCGCCCAGACCAGGGCCCGGGCGGCCGTTCCGGCTGCTCAGGCCGCTAGCCCCCGGGCCACGTGGGCCCCCTCGTCCCGGCCGAGCGCCCCCCTCAGTCCCGCCGTTCCACCAGCGTCAGCAGCGTCGCCTCCGGGGGGCAGGCGAAGCGGACCGGGGTGTAGCGGTTGGTGCCGCAGCCCGCCGAGACGTGGAGGTACGCGGTGTTGCCGGCCGCCCGGTGGGTGGAGAGGCCCTTCACGCGCTCGGTGTCCAGGTCGCAGTTGGTGACCAGGGCCCCGTAGAAGGGGACGCAGAGCTGCCCGCCGTGGGTGTGGCCGGCCAGGATCAGCGGGTAGCCGTCCGCCGCGAAGGCGTCGAGGGTGCGCAGGTACGGGGCGTGGACCAGGGCGAGGGAGAAGTCCGCGTCCTGCTCCGGGCCGCCGGCGACCTCCTCGTAGCGGTCCCGCTTGATGTGCGGGTCGTCGAGGCCGGTGAGGGCGATCTCCATACCGTCCAGCTTCAGCCGCCCGCGCGAGTTCGACAGGCCGACCCAGCCGGCGGCGTCGAAGGCGTCCCGCAGTCCCTCCCACGGGTTGCGGCGGACGCCGATCGCCGGATCGTTCTTGCCGTTCAGTCCGTGCTCTCCGCGGACCTTCTCCAGCAGATAGCGGCCGGGGTTGCGCAGCTTGGGCGCGTAGTAGTCGTTCGAGCCGAAGACATAGGTGCCGGGGAACTCCATCAGCGGGCCGAGCGCGTCCAGCACCTCCGGCACGCCCTCCGGGTCGGAGAGGTTGTCGCCGGTGTTGACGACGAAGTCGGGCCGCAGCCCGGCCAGTTCGCGCAGCCAGCGCTGCTTCTTCCGCTGACCGCCCACCATGTGGATGTCGGAGACCTGCAGGACGCGCAACGGCCGCATCCCGCGCGGCAGGACGGGCACCGTCACCCGCCGCAGCCGGAACGAGCGGACTTCGAAGCCGGCGGCGTAGGCGATTCCCGCCGCGCCGACTGCCGTGATTCCCAGGGGTACTGCGTATCGCGCGCGCATCCCTCCATGGTCGCAGAGCCGGAGCGGTGCGGTACGACGAGGAGGCCGGTGCCCCGCGGGCCCGCCCCGGTGGAACGGGCACGGTGAGCCGAGGGCCGCGTCCGGGGCGCGGTGCGCCGAGGGGGACGGGGCTAATGAGCTGGGCGGATCGGCGCCCCTCCTGGCACACTCACGGCATGACCACGCTCAAGAACCGCCTGCAGGAGGACCTCACCGCGGCCATCCGGTCCCGCGACGAGCTGCGCTCCTCCACGCTCCGGCTGACCCTCACCGCGATCACCAAGGAGGAGGTCTCGGGCACCTCCGCCCGCGAGCTCTCCGACGACGAGGTGCAGAAGGTGATCGCCCGCGAGGCGAAGAAGCGCCGCGAGTCCGCGGACGCCTTCGAGCAGGGCGGTCGCACCGAGTCGGCCGCGCGGGAGCGGGCCGAGGGCGAGGTGCTGGCCGAGTACCTGCCGCAGCAGCTGTCCGACGAGGAGCTGGCCGCCATCGTCGACGAGGCCGTGAAGGAAGCGGTGGCCGGCGGCGCCGAGGGCCCCCGCGCGATGGGCGCGGTCATGAAGATCGTCAACCCGAGGGTCGCGGGCCGGGCCGAGGGCGGCCGGGTGGCGGCCGAGGTCAAGAAGCGGCTCGCCGCCGGCTGAGAGCCGGACAGCGGCCCCGCGCGCCTGGACGGACGGCCCCGCTCCCCTCTCCCGCGGGAGGGTGAGCGGGGCCGTCCGCATCGGATGCGGGCCGGGCCGGCTCAGCGGCGTCCGCCGGAGCCGTTCCCCGGGCCCTGGATGAAGCCCTCCGGGATGGAGAACGTCGGGTTCGGCTCGGTGCCTCCGTCGCCTCCGCCACCGATGAGACCGCCGTTGCCGCCGCCCGGGAAACGGTCGCGCGGCTTCCGGTCGTCCTCGTCCTTCTCCTTGTCGTCCTTCTTCGGCGGGTCGGCGATCGGCACCTCGACGAAGCCCGGCGCCTCCTTGCCCTCCAGCGCCCCCGCCACCGCGTCCCGCCAGATCGGGCCGGGGACGCCGCCACCGAAGACCTTGGCGTGGTAATCGCCGCCGATGGTGATGTCGATCATCTTGCGCTGGTGCTGCGGGTCGCCCACCCAGACGGCGCCGGACAGGTTCGGGGTGTAGCCCACGAACCAGGCCGCGTACCGGGAGTCGGTGGTCCCGGTCTTGCCCGCGCTCGGCCGGCCGGTGAGACCGGCCTGGGTGCCCGTGCCGTCCTGGACGACGCCCTTCAGCAGGGTGTTGATCGTGTCGGCGGTCCGCTCGTTCATCGCCCGGGTGCACTTGCTCTTGGGGACGTCCAGGGACTTGCCGTTGGCGTCCTTGATCGACTCGATGGCGACCGGGGTGCAGTACGTGCCGCGGCTGGCGAAGGCGGCGTAGCCGGCGGCCATGGTCAGCGGGGACATCTCCTGGACGCCCAGGGTGACGGACGGCACCTGCTTGAGCTCGTCACCCCCGGCCGGCTCGATGCCCATCTTCTCCGACATCTCGACCACCGGGCAGATGCCGATGTCGCTGATCAGCTGCACATAGTAGGTGTTCACCGACTTCGCGGTGGCCTCCCGCATGCCGTACGGGCCGACCTCGGACTCGTTCTCGTTCGAGACCTTGGGCGGGTTCGTCGACGACCACTGGCCCTCGCACTTGGGCACCGGGCTCGGGTAGGTCATCTCGTACGGCGAGGGATACGCCCGCGACGGGTTGACCCCCCGCTCGAGCGCGGCCGCCGCGACGATCGGCTTGTACGTCGAGCCGGGCTGGTAGCCCATGCCGCCGCCCATGCTCTTGTTGACCGAGTAGTTGATCGTGGTCTCGTCCTTCGCGAGACCGTACGGCCGGGACTGGCCCATGCCGAGGATCTTGCCGGTGCCCGGCTCGACCAGCGACACCGCGGCGGCCACCTCGTCGCTCTGGTAGACGTGCTCCTTGACCGACGCCTGAACGGACTTCTGCGCCTTGGGGTCGAGGGTGGTGCGGATGGTCAGCCCGCCCTCGTTCCAGCGCTTGTTCCGCTCCTCGCGGGTCTTGCCGAACTCCTCGCTGCCGAGGAAGACCCTGCGGACGTAGTCGCAGAAGAAGCCGGCGCCGTTCACGGCGGTGATGCAGCCGTTCTTCGGCTTGCTGACGTCGAGGCCCAGGTCCTTCTTCTTGGCCTCGGCGGCCTCGTCCTTGCTGACGTGGCCCTGCTCGGCCATCCGGTCCAGGACCAGATTGCGCCGCTTGAGCGCCTGGTCGCCGTTGGCCACCGGGTCCCAGCGGCTGGGTGACTGCACGATGCCGGCCAGCAGCGCGGCCTCCTGCAGCTCCAGGTCCTTCGCGGACTTGCTGAAGTAGCGCTTCGCCGCGGCCTCCACGCCGTAGGCCTGCTGGCTGAAGTAGGTGATGTTGAGGTAGTTCTCCAGGATCTTCTTCTTGCCGAGCTCTTCCTCAACCTGGATCGCGTACTTCAGTTCCTTGATCTTGCGCCCGAGGGTCTGCTGGGTGGCGGCCTCGAACTTCTCCTCGTTGTTGCCCGCCTCCTCGACGAAGACGTTCTTGACGTACTGCTGCGTCAGTGTCGAGGCGCCCTCGGAGACCTCGCCCGACCGGGCGTTCTTGTTGAGGGCGCGGAGGATGCCCTTGAGGTCGATCGCGCCGTGCTCGTAGAAGCGCTCGTCCTCGATCGCGACGATCGCCTTCCGCATGTACGGCGAGATGTCCTTGAGCGGGACCACCGTGCGGTCGCGCGAGTAGACGGTGGCGATCAGACCGCCCTCGGAGTCGAGGATGCTGGTCTTCTGGCTCAGTGGCGGACGCTTGAGGTTGGCGGGGATCTCGTCGAATCCCTCGACCGAACCCTTGGCCACCAGTCCGAGCGCGCCGGCTGCCGGAAGCGCGATGCCGGCCAGCACGGCTCCGGAGAGCACACTGACACCGAGGAACTTGGCGGCCTGTCGCGAGGTCGAGCGGCCACCGCCGGGGCGCTTGTTAGCCATAGAGGCAGCCTACGTTCTCATTCGCCGGACAGGTACGCATCCCTTGGCCTAAGCTCATCACGAGCGTAACGACGCTGTCATCGCGTACTCTTTTCCGCTCCTTCGGGTGCGACATCTGTCATCAATGCGGACATGTACCCCCCGATTCACGTCGGGGCGAGCCTGAACCACCCCCCTCCGACCGGGATTTCCGTGATGTCCCCGGCTCACTCCGTTGGGTGATCTGCCGCGTACGCATAGTCCGTTCGGGCCATTCAAGATTGGGCCCGCTGGGGGTGTTGCGCTCTGTCCACCTTCCGTAACGTCCTCAACTGGCAACGGTGAATATGCCGCTGCCGCCGTGGGGGAGCCTCGATTCGGGAGAGGACGGCGCCAGCATGGGCTGGGTAACCGACTGGAGTGCGCAGGCAGCCTGCCGCACTACCGATCCGGATGAACTGTTCGTTCAAGGAGCGGCTCAGAACAGGGCCAAGGCCGTCTGCACCGGCTGTCCGGTGCGCACGGAGTGCCTTGCCGACGCTCTGGACAATCGCGTCGAATTCGGCGTCTGGGGGGGAATGACGGAGCGGGAGCGGAGGGCACTGCTGCGCCGGCGGCCGACGGTCACGTCCTGGCGCAGGCTGCTGGAGACCGCACGCGCGGAGTACGAGCAGAGCTCGGGCCTGCTGCCCGTGGAGCTCGAGGAGGCCGGTAACTACGCCGCCGCCGGCTGACCCGCCAACTGCTCCCCGATGGCACGCAGCCCCGCCAGGTCGTGTACGTCACCGGGCAGTGCGGCCACCTCCGTCACCGGCACATCCGGGTGGACGGCGGTGAAGCGCTCCCGGGTGCGCTGCTCCCGGGCCAGCGTCCGCATGCGCTCGGCGTGCAGCCGCAGCAGCCTCGCGGCGAGCTGATCCGCCGTGGGTCCGTCCACCGTGTCCGCCGCGGGCCGTGCCGTCGCCGGTTCGCCGGAGGCGCCGTCCTCGGCGGTGTCCGGGGCGGCGGGGGAGTCCGCGGGCGGGGCATCGCCGGGAACCGTCCCGGTGGGGTCAGCCTGCCCGCCGGCGGCGTCGGCGATGCGGCCGTTCTCAAGATTTTCCGACTCGTTCTCCGCTTCGAGCTGCTCCGCGGCGGCCAGGGCGCGCTCGGCGCTGATCCGGTCGGCCCCGCTGCCGTGCACCCGGTTCAGCACCAGCCCGGCCAGCGGCATCTTCTCGGCCGCGAGCCGCTCCACGAAGTACGCGGCCTCGCGCAGCGCGTCCTGCTCCGGCGCCGCCACCACGAGGAACGCCGTACCGGGTGCCTGCAGCAGCCGGTACGTGGCGTCGGCCCGGGTGCGGAAGCCGCCGAACATGGTGTCCATCGCGGCGACGAACGTCTGGACGTCCCGCAGCAGCTGCCCGCCCACCAGTTTGCTGAGCGTGCCCGTCATCACCGACATACCGGCGTTGAGGAACTTCATCCCCGCCCGGCCGCCGACCTTCGCCGGCGCCATCAGCACCCGGATGAACTTGCCGTCCAGGAAGGAGCCGAGCCGCTTGGGCGCGTCCAGGAAGTCCAGCGCGGACCGGCTCGGCGGGGTGTCCACGATGATCAGGTCCCACTCGTCGCGCGCCCGGAGCTGGCCCAGCTTCTCCATGGCCATGTACTCCTGCGTGCCCGCGAAGCCGGCGGAGAGCGACTGGTAGAAGGGGTTCGCCAGGATCGCCCGTGCGCGCTCCGGGTCGGCGTGCGCCTCGACGATCTCGTCGAAGGTGCGCTTCATGTCGAGCATCATGGCGTGGAGTTCGCCGGACGCTCCGGCTCCGGTTCCTCCGGTCCCGCCGGCCTCGCCGGCTGCTCCGGTGTCCCCGGCGTCCCCGGCGGACAGGCCCTCCACCCGGCGCGGGATGTTGTCGAGCGAGGCGATCCCCATCGACTGGGCCAGCCGCCGGGCCGGGTCGATGGTCAGCACCACGACCCTGCGCCCGCGCTCCGCGGCCCGTACGCCCAGGGCGGCCGCCGTCGTCGTCTTGCCCACCCCGCCCGAGCCGCAGCACACGATGATGCGCGTCCCCGGATCGTCCAGGAGGGCGTCCGTGTCCAGCCGGGGCACCGGCCCGTCGAGGACCGAGTGCCCGGTGGACTCCGGTCGCTGACGCTCGCCGCTCATCCGGCCACCCCCGGCACTCCCTGCTTCCGTATGTCCTTGGCCAGCCGGTAGAGACCGGCGATGTCCGCGCCCTCGTCCAGGAACTCCAGTTCGGGCGCGGGAAGTCCGAGACCGGCTATCTCCTTGCGCTGCTCCTGCTCCAGCCGGACCCGTACGACATGCTCCCGGGCCTGCTCCAGCAGCGGATCGACCAGCCGCTCGGCCAGCCCGCCGCGGCGGGCCCCGCCGAGGCCGGCCCGGGAGAACGCCTTGGCGACCGCCGGGCGCTCACCGTCCGCGGCCCGGCGCAGCTCCTCCTCGCCGAGCAGCGGCGGCCGCACCATGTTGATGAAGATCCCGCCCACCGGCAGCGCGGCGGCACGCAGCTCCGCCACCCCGTCCACCGTCTCCTGGACGGGCATCTCCTCCAGCAGCGTCACCAGGTGGACCGCCGTCTCGGGGGACTTCAGCACCCGCATCACGGCCTGCGCCTGGTTGTGTATCGGGCCCACCCGGGCCAGCCCGGCGACCTCGTCGTTGACGTTCAGAAAGCGGGTGATGCGGCCGGTCGGCGGCGCGTCCATGATCACGTGGTCGTAGACGGGGCGGCCGTTCCTCCGCTTGCGGCGGACGGCCTCGCACACCTTGCCGGTCAGCAGGACGTCCCGCAGGCCCGGCGCGATGGTGGTGGCGAAGTCGATCGCGCCGAGCTTCTTCAGCGCCCGGCCGGCGCCGCCGAGCTTGTAGAACATCTGCAGATAGTCGAGGAGGGCCCGCTCGGCGTCCACGGCGAGGGCGAACACCTCGCCGCCGCCCGGGCCGACCGCGATCTTGCGCTCCTCGTAGGGCAGGGCGTCCGTCTCGAAGACCTGCGCGATGCCCTGCCGGCCCTCCACCTCGACCAGCAGAGTGCGCCGCCCCTCATCGGCCAGGGCGAGCGCGAGGGCCGCGGCGACCGTGGTCTTCCCGGTACCGCCTTTGCCGCTGACGACGTGGAGCCTGCTCATGCAAGGGAGCCTAACCAGTCGGGGCCCGGGCTACGCACGAGCCCGGGTGTCGCAGGCATTACAGTCACCACCATGACCAAGTGGGAATACGCGACCGTGCCGCTGCTCGTCCATGCCACCAAGCAGATCCTCGACACCTGGGGCGAGGACGGCTGGGAACTCGTCCAGGTCGTACCGGGCCCCAACACGGAGCAGCTCGTGGCCTACCTGAAGCGTGAGAAGACCGCGTGAGCGCCGTCGAGAACAGGATCGCGGAACTCGGGCTGACGCTGCCCGGCGTGGCCGCGCCGGTCGCCGCGTACATCCCGGCCGTGCGGACCGGCCCGTACGTCTACACCTCCGGGCAGGTGCCGCTCGTCGAGGGCAAGCTGCCGCTGACCGGGAAGGTCGGCGCGGAGGTCACCGCCGACGAGGCCAAGGACCTGGCCCGCACCTGCGCGCTGAACGCCCTGGCGGCCGTCAAGTCCGTGGTCGGTGACCTCGACAGGATCGTCCGTGTCGTCAAGGTCGTCGGCTTCGTGGCCTCCGCCCCGGACTTCACCGGCCAGCCGGGCGTCGTCAACGGCGCCAGCGAGCTGCTGGGCGAGGTGCTGGGCGACAAGGGCGTGCACGCGCGGAGCGCGGTCGGAGTGGCGGTCCTGCCGCTGGACGCGCCCGTCGAGGTCGAGATCCAGGTCGAGGTCGAGGGCTGAGCCCGGGCCGGGACCGGGGCCGGGGCCTCGCCGGGGGCCGGAGATTTCCGGCCGGGCCGGCGGGCCGTGCGGCCCGCCGTGCTGCCCTGTCCGGCCGCCGCAGGCCCCTCACCTGCCCGGCCGCCCTCGAACATCAGCCCGGGAGCGCATAGCATCCGGCCATGTCCGCAACGAATGGCCAGTGGTATCCGCCCGAGTGGCCCGAACGCATCCGGGCCCTGGCGAGCGGTGAACTCACCGCCGTGACACCGCGCCGGGCCGCGACCGTCCTGCTGCTGCGGGACGGCACCGCCGGGCCCGAAGTCCACATGCTCCGCCGGCGCACGTCCATGGCGTTCGCCGGCGGTGTGTACGCCTACCCGGGCGGCGGCGTCGACGCCCGCGACGAGCGCCCCGTCGGCTGGGCCGGCCCGTCCCGCGCGGACTGGGCGCGGTGGCTCGGCACCGACGAGCCGGCGGCCCAGGCCATCGTCTGCGCGGCCGTCCGGGAGACCTTCGAGGAGGCCGGGGTGCTCCTCGCCGGATCGAGCCCCGGCACCGTCGTCGAGGACACCACGGGCGAGGACTGGGAAGCCGACCGGGCCGCGCTCGTCGCCCGCGATCTCTCCTTCGCCGACTTCCTCTCCCGGCGCGGGCTGCTGCTCCGCAGCGACCTGCTGGCCCCCTGGGACCGCTGGATCACCCCGGAGTTCGAGCCCCGGCGCTACGACACCTGGTTCTTCGCCGCGGTCCTGCCCCGCGGCCAGCGCACCCGCGACGTCTCCACCGAGGCGGACCGCACGGTCTGGATCCGCCCCGCGGAGGCCGCCGCCGGACACGACCGGGGCGAACTGACGATGATGCCGCCGACCATCGCCACGCTGCGCCGCCTCCAGCCGTACGCCTCGGCCGCCGAGGTGCTCGCCGCGGCCGCGGACCGCGAGCTGACGCCCGTCCTGGCGGTGGCGGAGCTGCGCGACGACGGCATCGTGCTGAGCTGGCCGGGCAACGACGAGTTCACCACCCACATCCCGGGCGGGCCCGGAGCGCCGCCGTCCTCCCCGTCCCCCGATCCGGCCCCGTCCGCCCCGGCCGAGGGGACGGGCGCATGACGGACGCGGCGGCGCTGCCCGGACAGCCGCGCGGCCGGGTCGCCTCGGGCCCCGCCACGGAACGGGCCGTCTGCGTCCTGGCCCCCAACCCCTCACCGATGACGCTGGACGGCACCAACACCTGGATCGTCTCCGAACCGGACTCGGACCTCGCCGTCGTCATCGACCCGGGACCGCTGGACGACACCCATCTCACCGAGGTCGTGGCGACGGCCGAGCGCGCCGGCAAGCGGATCGCGCTGACGCTCCTCACCCACGGGCACGCCGACCACGCGGAGGGCGCGGCCCGTTTCGCCGCGCTGACCGGCTCGGCGGTACGGGCCCTGGACCCGGACCTGCGGCTCGGGGAGGAAGGGCTCGGCGCGGGGGACGTCGTCACCACCGGCGGTCTCGAACTGCGGGTCGTCCCGACCCCCGGGCACACCTCCGACTCCCTCTCCTTCCATCTGCCGGCCGACGCGGCGGTCCTCACCGGCGACACGGTGCTCGGCCGGGGCACGACGATGGTGGCCCACCCGGACGGGCGGCTGGGGGAGTACCTGGACTCGCTGCGGCGGCTGCGTTCCCTGACCGTCGACGACGGGGTGGACACCGTGCTGCCCGGCCACGGCCCCGTGCTCGACGATGCCCGGGGCGCCCTGGAGTTCTATCTCGCCCACCGGGCGAGCCGACTGGCGCAGGTGGAGACGGCGGTCGAGGCCGGCCACCGGTCGGCGCCGGACGTCGTGGCCCATGTGTACGCCGACGTCGACCGCACGCTGTGGCCGGCCGCCGAGCTGTCGGTCCGCGCGCAGCTCGACTACCTGCGGGAGCACGGACTGATCTGAGTTCACGGGGGACACGGCGCACTCCGGCAGCGCACGGGCCCCTGCCCGGACGTCCGGGGACCGGAGATCCGGGCAGGGGCCCGTCCGCGCGACCGGGGCCGTGGAACCGGCCGGGGCCCGCAGGTCAGCGGGAGCGCTTCGCGAGCCGCTCGACGTCCAGCAGGATCACGGCGCGCGCCTCCAGCCGCAGCCAGCCGCGGCCGGCGAAGTCGGCGAGCGCCTTGTTGACCGTCTCGCGGGAGGCGCCGACCAGCTGGGCCAGCTCTTCCTGCGTCAGGTCGTGCACCACGTGGATGCCCTCCTCCGACTGCACGCCGAAGCGGCGGGAGAGGTCCAGCAGGGCCTTGGCGACACGGCCCGGGACATCGGAGAAGACCAGGTCGGACATGGTGTCGTTGGTCCGGCGCAGCCGCCGCGCGATGGCGCGCAGCAGCGCCGTCGAGACCTCGGGCCGGGCGTTCAGCCAGGGCTGCAGGTCGCCGTGGCCGAGGCCGAGGAGCTTGACCTCGGTGAGAGCGGTGGCCGTGGCCGTCCGCGGGCCCGGGTCGAAGAGCGACAGCTCACCGATGAGTTCACCCGGGCCGAGCACGGCGAGCATGTTCTCGCGGCCGTCGGGGGAGGTGCGGTGGAGCTTCACCTTGCCCTCGGTCACCACGTACAGGCGGTCGCCCGGGTCGCCCTCGTGGAACAGGGCCTCACCTCGCGCGAGGGTGGCCTCGGCCATCGAGGCGCGCAGCTCAGCGGCCTGCTCGTCATCGAGCGCCGCGAAAAGCGGGGCGCGCCGCAGAACGTCGTCCACGAGATCTCTCCTTGTCGACATGCCCAGAGGACCTTGGTCCCCATGATGCCGGACGGCAAAACTGTGTGATCAAACACAAGTGTGGCGCATCGCTGCCGCAAGCCATACGGCAGGGGGCCGATTGGGGGGTGATTCTTTGTGGCCGGGGCGGATGACGGTGCCTGGCCTTAGGCTGGCCGGGTATCCAATACGCCTTTGAGAGCACAGGATAAGGGGGCCGGACGGGTGACTGAGGCGCCTGATTCCGCTGTGGGCGAACGCGAGCCCGCGGCAGCACGGAAAGCCGCGAAGGGTGGCCGGGCGGCCAAGTCCGCCGGGGCGGCGAAGCCCGAGTCGCGGCTGGCCCTGGTCCGCCGGGCGCGGCGGATCAACCGCGAACTCGCGGAGGTCTACCCGTACGCCCACCCCGAGCTCGATTTCCGCAATCCCTTCGAGCTGCTGGTGGCCACGGTCCTCTCCGCCCAGACCACCGACCTCCGGGTCAACCAGACCACTCCCGGTCTCTTCGCCGCGTACCCCACCCCGGAGGAGATGGCGGCCGCCCACCCCGAGGAGCTGGAGCAGATCATCCGGCCCACGGGCTTCTTCCGCGCCAAGGCCAAGTCGCTGCTGGGCCTCTCCGCCGCGCTCCGGGACCGCTTCGGCGGCGAGGTGCCGGGCCGGCTGGAGGACCTGGTCAAGCTGCCCGGCGTCGGCCGGAAGACGGCCAATGTGGTGCTGGGCAACGCCTTCGGGGTGCCGGGGATAACGGTCGACACCCACTTCGGGCGGCTGGTTCGCCGCTGGAAGTGGACCGAGCAGGAGGACCCGGAGAAGGTCGAGGCCGAGATCGCCGCCCTCTTCCCGAAGAGCGAGTGGACGATGCTCTCGCACCGGATCGTCTTCCACGGCCGCCGCATCTGCCACGCCCGCAAGCCGGCCTGCGGTGCCTGCCCCATCGCCCCGCTCTGCCCGGCGTACGGCGAGGGCGAGACGGACCCGGAGAAGGCGAAGAAGCTGCTCAAGTACGAGATGGGCGGGCAGCCGGGCCAGCGTCTGAACCCGCCCGCGGACTACCCGGGCCGGCCGGCACCGCCGCTGGGGGCGGAGTGACGGGCTCCGCGAGTCCCCGGCCGGCCCGCGCGGGCGACATCACCGTCACCGCCGACGGGCTGCCCGGCTGGCTGGATCCGGTGGCGCAGGCGGCCCGTACCGTCCAGCCGCGGCAGCTCAGCCGGTTCCTGCCGCCGGAGTCCGGCGGCAGGCAGTCCGCCGTGCTGATCCTCTTCGGAGAGGGCGAGGGCCGCGGCGGGGACGGTGCTCGCGGCCACGTCCCCGGAGGTGACGGCCGGGGTGCCGGTGACGGCCGCGAGCCGGAGTTGCTGCTCATCGAGCGCTCCAGCAGCCTGCGCTCGCACGCCGGGCAGCCGTCGTTCCCCGGCGGGGCGCTCGACCCGGAGGACGGTGATCCGCAGAGCGACGGCCCCCTGCGCGCCGCGCTGCGGGAGGCCGAGGAGGAGACCGGCCTCGACCCGGCCGGGGTGCAGCTCTTCGGCGTCCTGCCGCGGCTCTACATCCCGGTGAGCGGCTTCGTGGTGACTCCCGTGCTCGGCTGGTGGCGCGAGCCCACGCCCGTCGCCCCCGTCGACCCGGCGGAGACGGCGCGGGTCTTCACCGTCCCCGTGGCGCATCTCACGGACCCCGGCAACCGCGCGACCACCGTCCACCCCAGTGGTTACCGCGGCCCGGCGTTCCTGGTCGGAGAGGCGCTGGTGTGGGGATTCACGGCCGGCGTGATCGACCGGATCCTGCACCACGCGGGCTGGGAGCGGCCGTGGGACCGCGGCAGACAAGTGCCGCTCGACTGGCGCGCGTGAGACGGTGTCCCGGTGAATGTGCTGGACATCCTGTTGCTGCTCGCCGCCGTGTGGTTCGCGGTCGTGGGCTACCGCCAAGGCTTCGTGGTCGGCATCCTCTCCGTGGTCGGCTTCCTCGGCGGCGGTCTCGTCGCCGTCTACCTGCTGCCGGTGATCTGGGACCGGCTCACCGACCGCTCCCCGCCGGGCACCGCGGCGGTGGTGGTGGCCGTCGTCATCGTGATCGTCTGCGCCTCCGTCGGACAGGCCTTCACCACGCACCTCGGCAACAAGCTGCGCCGGCACATCACCTGGTCACCGGCGCGCGCGCTGGACGCCACGGGCGGCGCGCTGGTCAACGTCGTCGCGATGCTGCTGGTCGCCTGGCTGATCGGCTCGGCGCTGGCCGGCACGGCGCTCCCGCCGGTGGGCAAGGAGGTCCGCAACTCCAAGGTGCTGCTGGGCGTCGAGCAGGTGATCCCGGACGCCGCGAACAGCTGGTTCTCGGAGTTCGGTTCCGTCCTGGCGCAGAACGGCTTCCCTCAGGTCTTCAGCCCGTTCTCCAACGAACCCATCACCACCGTGGAGCCGCCCGACCCCGAGCTGGTGAACAGCCCGGTCGTCGCCCGCGCGCAGCGCAGCATCGTCAAGGTGCTCGGCACCGCGGACAGCTGCAGCAAGGTCCTGGAGGGCACCGGCTTCGTCTTCGCGCGGAACCGTGTCATGACGAACGCCCACGTCGTCGGCGGTGTCGACGAGCCGACCGTGCAGATCGGCGGCGAGGGCAGGCTCTACGACGCCACGGTCGTGCTCTACGACTGGGAGCGCGACATAGCCGTGCTCAACGTCCCCGGCCTCGACGCACCGGCGCTGGAGTTCGCCGAGAAGGACGCCGAGCGCGGGGACGGCGCGATCGTCGCGGGCTTCCCGGAGAACGGCGGATTCGACGTCCGCGCGGCGCGCGTCCGCAGCCGCATACAGGCCGACGGCCCGGACATCTACCACCGGGGCACCGTGAGCCGCGACGTCTACTCCCTCTTCACGCTGGTCCGCCAGGGCAACTCCGGCGGCCCGCTGCTGACCCCCGACGGCCGGGTCTACGGAGTGATCTTCGCCAAGTCCCTCGACGACGAGGACACCGGGTACGCGCTGACGGTCGACGAGGTGCGCGAGGACATCAGCCGGGGCCGCACCGCCGAGCAGACCGTGGACAGCCAGGGCTGCGCCCTGTAGCGGCGGTGCCGGGCAGGCCGTACGCATGAGGGCCGCCCCGGTCCCGTGGGGCCGGGGCGGCGTCGGATGTCGTACGGGACGGTGGTGCGGTGGCGCCGGTACCGGAACCGTCTGCGCGAGTCGGCCCGGGGTCCGGCGGCCGGCCGTCAGCGGTCGGCGATCAGTCGCGCGGATGGCGCAGGCGCGCCGACACCCAGCGGGCGCGGCGGCGGAGGATGTGCGGGATACCGAGACCCGGAGGCTCCAGGTGGAAGGCCACGGACGGGTTTTGGGCCCGTTTTCCGGAGGATCCGGGGGAGACCACCCCCTGGGGGGTGTTCCGCACGATGGCGGCGCGGTGATCACGAGATACGTCACGGTAGTCGTGCGTCCAACCCATACCGGGGGCTTTCCCGGGACCGGTGGTCGGTAACCGCCCGGGACTCGGCCAGTTGGCCTATGCGCCGGGCAAGTGGCCGGTCCCCGCTCGGCCGCGGCCCGGCCGGTGGCGGCTGCCGGGCCTACCGGTCCGGTTCCGTGTCCTTGAGCCAGCTGATCAGCTCGTGGGAGAAGGCCGCCGGGTCCTCCTCGTGCGGGAAGTGGCCGAGGCCGTCGAACAGCCGCCAGCGGTACGGCGCTTCGACGTACTCGCCGGAACCGGCGGCGCTCCGCGTCCGCATCACCGGGTCGAGTGAGCCGTGCAGATGCAGGGTCGGGACCCGGACCGGGCGCTTCATCCGGCGGTTGAACTGGATGCCGTCGGGGCGGGCCATCGAACGCACCAGCCACCGGTACGGCTCGATCGAGCAGTGTGCGGTCGAGGGGATCGACATGGCCCGGCGGTAGGCGTCCACCGTCTCGTCCTCCGGCAGCCGCGGGCCGGACCACTCCCGTATCAGCCGGCCCACCAGCGCGGCGTCGTCGGCGAGGAGTTGCCGCTCGGGAACCCAGGGGCGCTGGAAGCCCCAGACATACGAACCGGCCCGGGTCTGCCGGACGTCCGTGAGCATCGCGGAGCGCCAGCGGCGCGGATGCGGCATGGAGGTGACCGCGAGCCGGCGCACCAGCTTGGGGCGCATCGCCGCTGCGGTCCAGGCCAGATAGCCGCCGATGCCGTGGCCGACGAGGGCGGCGTCCGGTTCGCCGAGGGAGCGGATCACCCCGGTGACGTCGAGGGCGAGGTTGGCCGGGTCGTAACCGCGCGGGGTGCGGTCACTGCCGCCGACGCCGCGCAGGTCCATGGCGACGGCCCGGAAGCCCGCGTCGGCGAGGGCGGTCAGCTGGTGCCGCCAGGCCCACCAGAACTCCGGGAAGCCGTGGAGCAGCAGGACCAGCGGCCCGTCGCCGGCCTCGGCGATGTGGAAGCGGGCGCCGTTGGCGGCGACGTCCCGGTGGGTCCAGGGACCGCCGATCCTGACGGCCGTGGCGGGGGTCTCGGGCGAGGTCATGCGGAGAGCGTGCCACACACTCCCGCTACGGCGCCGGTTCGGCGGGCACGGCCGCCCGGGTGCGGGGGTGGGGTTTGGCGTTGCCGAGCACGGCCGCCGTCTCCCGGGCGGAGGCCATGCTCTTCTCCGGCTTCTTCACCTTCTTGAACTTGGCGACGGCGAAGAGGCCCAGGATCGCGGCCAGCAGCAGATAGGCGCTGCCCACGATGAGGAAGGACCAGGCCAGTCCGAGCCCCAGGTTGTGGATGCCGTACGCGGCGGCGAAGCTCAGCACGGGCAGGGAGAACAGGGCCAGGACTCCGGCGGTGGTGATGGCGAAGCCGCCGATGCCCGCCCGCTTCGCGTCCTGCCGCAGCTCGGCCTTGGCCAGCGCGATCTCGTCGTGCACGAGCGCGGACAGTTCGGTGGTCGCCGTGGCCATCAGCTGTCCGAGGCTGCGGTCGCCGTCCTGTTCGACTGGGCTCATCGCTTCATCCCTCAATTCCGGTCTGCTGGCACTCCCTGGCGGGATCTACCGGTCGGTTGCCCCCGATCATGCCGGATCATCGCCGGCCGCGCGTTCCGCGGCGGCGAGTTCCGCCTGCTTCCGATGCTCGGCGGCTTTTTTTTCGTGGATCGCCGCCATCCGGAGGTGGTACGCGGGGTCGTGCCGCTCGTAGATGTCCGGGATGCCGGACTCGTCCTCGTCCAGGTTCTCCTCGTAGTAGAGCCGCTTGTACTTGTTGTTGCGGAGCTTGAGGAGGATGCCCGCGGCGACGGCGGAGATCAGGGAGCCGATGAGGACCGCGGCCTTCACCTCGTCCGCGAGGGCGGGGTCCTCGGTGAACGCCAGCTCGCCGATGAGGAGGGAGACGGTGAAGCCGATGCCCGCGAGCGAGGAGACCGCGAAGATGTCCGCCCAGGCCAGCTCGTCGTTGAGTTCGGCCCGGGTGAAGCGGACGGCCAGCCAGGAGCCTCCGAAGATGCCGATGACCTTGCCGAGGAAGAGGCCGAGGACGACGCCGAGCGGCTCGGGCTTGGTGAAGACGTCACCGAGAGCCCCGCCGGAGACCGAGACGCCCGCCGCGAAGAGCGCGAACAGCGGCACGGCGACGCCGGCGGAGAGCGGGCGGACCAGATGCTCGATGTGCTCGGCGGGGGAGTGGCTCTCGTTCTCGCGGACCGTGCAGCGCAGCAGCAGGCCCATCGCGACACCGGCGACGGTGGCGTGCACGCCGCTGGCGTGCATCAGCGCCCAGATCACCGCGGCCAGCGGGACGTAGACGTACCAGCCGCGGACGCCCTTGCGGTGCAGGAACCAGAAGAGGGCCAGCCCGGCCAGGGAGAGTCCCAGGGCGGGGAGGCTGATGTCGGTGGTGAAGAAGAGGGCGATGATGAGGATCGCGCCGAGGTCGTCGACGACCGCCAGGGTCAGCAGGAAGGCCCGCATCGAGGCGGGGAGCGAGGTGCCGAGCACGGCGAGGACGGCGAGGGCGAAGGCGATGTCGGTGGCGGTGGGCACCGCCCAGCCGTCGAGGCTGCCGCCCAGGCCGGACGTGGTGGCGAGGTAGACGAGCGCGGGGACGATCATGCCGCAGAGCGCCGCGACGACGGGCAGGGCCGCCGCTCTGGGATCGCGCAGCTCACCGGCGACCAGCTCCCGCTTGAGCTCGATGCCGGCCACGAAGAAGAAGATGGTGAGGAGGCCGTCCTTGGCCCAGTCGCCGATCGAGAGGTCCAGGTGGAGGGACTCGGGGCCGACGGTGAAGTCCCGCACGCTCTGGTAGAAGTCGCTCAGCGGGGTGTTCGCCATGACCAGGGCGACGATCGCGGCCGCGAGCAGCAGCACACCGCCGACGGTTTCGGTCCGCAGCGCGTCGGCGACGAAGTTGCGCTCCGGGAGCGACATGCGGCCGAGGAACTTGGGGTGCTGGGGCGTGGCCACGGAAAAGGAACCCTCCGGTCGGTGACATGGAGACCAGCCGGAGCCGCGCTTTCCGGGCACGACTCGGCGGTTGCCGACCAGACTTCCCGGCGCACCTTGAGGACTATCGAACGACTGCTGTGTTCTTCACCCTACCCGGGAGAGCCGGGAGAAACCGTCCTGGTCGGCGGCGTCTCCCGGCTCTCGGCCGGTCAGGGGTGGTGCCCGGTGGTCAGTCCTCGCTGGAGGCGGCGCCGGGCAGCCGGGTCTGGATGAGGTCCATCACCGAGGAGTCGGTGAGGGTCGTGACGTCACCGAGGGCGCGGTTCTCCGCCACGTCGCGCAGCAGCCGCCGCATGATCTTGCCGGAGCGGGTCTTGGGCAGCTCCGCGACCGGCAGGATGCGCTTGGGCTTGGCGATCGGACCGAGGTGCTTGGCGACATGGGCGCGGAGCTCCTCGACCAGTCCCTCCTCCTCGCTGTCCACGTTGCCGCGCACGATGACGAAGGCGACGATGGCCTGCGTGGTCTGCGGGTCCGTGGCGCCGACCACGGCGGCCTCGGCCACCTTGGGGTGCGAGACGAGCGCCGACTCCACCTCGGTGGTCGAGATGTTGTGGCCGGAGACCAGCATGACGTCGTCGACCCGGCCGAGCAGCCAGATGTCGCCGTCGTCGTCCTTCTTGGCGCCGTCGCCCGCGAAGTAACGATTCTCGAAGCGGGACCAGTAGGTGTCGAGGTAGCGCTGGTCGTCACCCCAGATCGTGCGGAGCATCGACGGCCACGGCTCGGTCAGGACGAGGTAACCGCCACCGCCGTTCGGGACCTCCTTGGCCTCGTCGTCGACGACGGTCGCGGAGATGCCCGGCAGCGGGATCTGGGCCGATCCCGGCTTGGTGGCCGTGACACCCGGGAGCGGGCTGATCATGATGGCGCCGGTCTCGGTCTGCCACCAGGTGTCCACGACCGGGGTGCGGTCGCCGCCGATGTGCTTGCGGTACCAGATCCAGGCCTCGGGGTTGATGGGCTCACCCACGGAGCCGAGGATGCGCAGCGACGACAGGTCGAACTTGGCCGGGATGTCGTCACCCCACTTCATGCAGGCACGGATCGCGGTGGGCGCGGTGTAGAGGAGCGTGACGCCGTACTTCTGGACGATCTCCCACCAGCGGCCCTGGTGCGGGGTGTCCGGAGTGCCCTCGTAGATGACCTCGGTCGCGCCGTTGGCCAGCGGGCCGTAGACGATGTACGAGTGGCCCGTCACCCAGCCGACGTCGGCCGTGCACCAGTAGACGTCCGTCTCCGGCTTGAGGTCGAAGACGGCCCGGTGGGTGTAGGCGACCTGGGTGAGGTAGCCGCCAGTGGTGTGCAGGATGCCCTTCGGCTTACCCGTCGTACCCGAGGTGTAGAGGATGAACAGCGGGTGCTCGGCGTCGAAGGCCTCGGGGGTGTGCTGGTCGGACTGGCGGTCCACCAGCTCGTGCCACCACACGTCGCGGCCGTCGGTCCAGGCGGTGTCCTCACCGGTGCGCCGGACGACGAGAACGTTGCGGACGTTCTCCGTGCCGGGGCGGGTCAGGGCCTCGTCGACGGCCGGCTTGAGGGCGGAGGGCTTGCCGCGGCGGTAGCCGCCGTCGGAGGTGATGATCACCCGGGCGTCGGCGTCCTCGATACGGGTGGCCAGGGCGTCCGCGGAGAAGCCGCCGAAGACGAGGGAGTGCGGGGCGCCGATGCGGGCGCAGGCCAGCATCGCGAAGACCGCCTCCGGAATCATCGGCAGGTAGATCGCGACCCGGTCGCCGGCCTGGACGCCGAGCTCGGTGAGCGCGTTGGCGGCCTTGGAGATCTCGCGCTGCAGCTCGGCGTAGGTGATGGCGCGGGTGTCACCGGGCTCGCCCTCGAAGTGGATGGCGACGCGGTCGCCGTTGCCCGCTTCCACGTGGCGGTCCACGCAGTTGTAGGCGACGTTGAGCTTGCCGTCGGCGAACCACTTCGCGAACGGCGGGTTGCTCCAGTCGAGGGTCTGGGTCGGCTCGGTCGCCCAGGTCAGCCGACGGGCCTGCTCGGCCCAGAAGCCCAGCCGGTCAGCCTTGGCTTGTTCGTACGCCTCGGCGGTGACATTGGCGGCCGCTGCCAGGTCGGCCGGCGGTTCGAACCGCCGCTCTTCTTTCAGCAGGTTGGCCAGGCTTTCATTGCTCACGACTACTCCCATTCCCTGGGTGTCCGCTGTGGTCCCGGCGATAGCACATCAGGCCACTGCCGGACCTGACAAGAGCTTGCTACAAGAGGTCTAGACCTGCAGAGGTGGAGATTCCGCCGACTCGCCGGCTCCGGTGGACCAGGCCTCCGGCTGTACGGGTGTGAAGGTTTTGCCCTGGTTGATGAGCAAGTAGGCCTGTGCTTCCGCCACATGGAAGTACATTCCGTGCAGCGTGAGGGTGCCCTCGGTCACCCGCCGGGCAACCGAGGGATGCGCCGACAGATGCTCCAGCTGCTGGATCACATTTGTGATACAGAGCCGCTCAACTGAGTCCCCGGCGCGCCTGCCAGAGATCATTGGTTCCGGCTCCCCGCCGCGCAGCCGTTCCAGGCTGGGGATCCCGTGGCGCAGCCAGCGGCCCAGCGGGGTGGCGAAGCCGCCCGGTGGTGACTCCAGCAGCGCCTGCATGGCGCCGCATCCCGAGTGACCGCAGACCGTGATACTGCTCACCCCCAGGACGTCGACCGCGTACTGGATGGCCGCCGCGACGGAGTCGTCGGCGGAGTCCGCTCCCGGTGGCGGCACGAAGTTGCCGACGTTGCGGACGGTGAAGAGGTCGCCGGGCCCGCTGGACGTGATCATGCTGGTGACGAGCCGGGAGTCGGCGCAGGTCAGGAAGAGCTGGGACGGCCGCTGGCCCTCCCTCGCCAGACGGGCCAGCTCCTCCCGGACCAGGGGTGCGGTGTTGCGCTGGAAGGCCCGGAGCCCGCCCGTGAGCTGGACGCTGCCGGCCGTCGGGCGCCTCTCCCCGCGGGGCACCGCCTCCCCGGCCGGTCCCTGAACGCACTGGTGGTTGCGCCACGGGGTCCAGGGCCTGCAGCCGTGCCCCGAGGAGGGCTCGCAGATGTCCTGCCCGGCCCGCCCCGTCACGGCGACCCGTCCGCCCCGCGCGACATGTGTCTCGCGCCAGTGCTGCAGGGTTTCGTAGGCCGCGTGGTCCATGAAGGAGCCGTCCAGTTCGACGAGCGCGGTGGCCCCGGGCGGCACCCGGCCCAGGGCGCGGCTCAGCCGCGGCACCGCCAGGAACGTCAACTGGCCGTGCGCGCGGACCCGGTGGACGCCGCGGGCCTCGGCCACGGAGATACGGGTCCGGGCCAGCCGGTGCAGGGACACGGCCAGGGCGGCGGCGATCCCCAGCAGGACCCCTTCCAGCACGCCGGCCAGCACCACCCCCGCGATCGTCGCCGCGTAGACGGGGAACTCGCGGTGCCGGTGGACGTTGCGGATGTGGGCGTAGCTCACCATCTGCACGCCCACCACGGCCACCAGCGCGCCGAGGGCCGCCAGCGGGATCTGCTCCAGCACCGAGGCCAGAAGCCCTGCGGCGAGCAGCACCCAGACCCCGTGCAGCACGGTGGACCAGCGGCCGGCGGCTCCGGCGCGGACGTTGGCCGAGCCCCGCATCGCGCCGCCGGAGACCGGCAGCCCGCCCAGCAGGCCGGAGACGGTGTTGGCCGTCCCCTGTCCGCGCAGTTCGCGGTCCAGGTCGGCCTGGGGCGGCACGGCACCCGCGGGGCGGTCGCGGGCCAGCCGGTCGACGGCGACCGCGGAGAGCAGTGACTCCAGGGCGCCGACGAGCGCGACGGTGAGCACCGCGGCCAGCAGTCCCAGCAGTGCGCCGTCCGGTGCCTCCGGCAGGATGTGGGCCCGCCAGGTGGGCAGATCGACGCGGTCCAGCTCCGGAGCGGCCACGACCGTCACGAGCGTGGCGACGGCGACCGAGGCCAGGGCGGCGGGGAGGCGGCGCAGCGCCCTGCCCGCGTGGCCCGGCAGCCGCGGCCAGCCGATGAGGACGGCCACGGTCAGCGCCCCGACGGCGAGCGCGGCGGGCGGGGCCCCGGCCAGTTCGCCGGGGAGGGCGCGGAGATTGCCGAAGACCGTGCTGTGCGGCTCACCTCCGAAGACCACGTGCAGCTGTCCGAGCGCGATGGTGACGCCGATGCCGGCGAGGGTGCCGTGCACGATGGCGGGGCTGACGGCGAGCGCCGCGCGGGCCACCCGGAGCCAGCCGAGGGCGAGCTGCAGCAGACCTGCGAGGACGGTGATGCCGCAGGTGGCCGGCCAGCCGTAGACCTGGATCAACTCGGCGGTGACGACGGTCAGCCCGGTGGAGGCGCCGGTGACCTGGAGGGGAGCCCCGCCGAGCAGCCCGCCGAGGATGCCGCCGACAGCGGTGGCGATCAGGCCCGCCTGCAGCGGGGCGCCCATGGCCACGGCGAGACCGAGGGACATCGGAACGGCGATCAGGAAGACGGTTACGGAAGCGGCGAGATCGCCGGACCGGGGCGGGGTGCAGGGGGACACGGGGACGGCCTCCTGGGCTCTGCCATACGCGGTATGCCAACTCTTGGTAAACGAACCGTAATGCAGAGTAAAGACCGTGGAGGGTGATCCGGGACAAAGTGCTGGTTGATTGACTCAATAGGGTGAATATGTATGTTTATCGGCTTGTCGATATGAACCGCTCTTCCTCCCATGCGACCTTGGTCCGCGCTGTGTCGGCAGCGCACGAGGCGGAGGAAAGAAGGTGGGCCGATGGCCGCCCCGCGGAGAGTGACCACAGGGACCGTCGCCACCGTTCTGGCGCTGGCGGTCACCGGCTGTTCCGCCACCGGGGAGCGGGAAGCGGACGACGCGCGGCAGGGATCCGCGGAGCACGGGGCGGTCTCGGGCCCGGTCAGGCTGATCGGTGACGGATCGACGGCCTTCACCGGCCGCCAGCCGAACCAGCCCGTCCCGAAGCGGCTGGAGGCCGGCCACCGCCCGCCCCAGTTCGTGGTCTTCTCCTGGGACGGGGCCGGCGAGGACGGTCAGAAGCTCTTCTCCCACTTCCGCCGGATCGGCCGGGAGTACGACGCGAAGATGACGTACTTCCTGAGCGGTGTCTACGTCCTTCCGCACGCCCGGCGCGAGGTCTACAAGCCGCCGCGGCACGCCCCCGGCTCCTCGGACATCGGCTTCAACGACATCGGGGGGATCAAGGCCACCCTGGAGCAGTTGCGCGGGGCCTGGCAGGAGGGCAACGAGATCGGCACCCACTTCAACGGGCACTTCTGCGGCCCGGACGGCGGCGTCGGGACCTGGACGACGGACGAGTGGCGCCACGAGATCCGGCAGGCCGAGGCCCTGGTCAAGAGCTGGAAGACGCACGCGGGTCTCGACGGCGCGCCGCCACTGCCCTTCGACTACGACCGGGAACTCGTCGGCGGCCGCGCCCCCTGCCTGGAGGGGCAGCGGAGCCTGTTGCCGGCGGCGAAGGCCGAGGGCTTCCGCTACGACGCCAGTTCGCCCGGGGGCCTGCAGGTCTGGCCGTCGAAGAAGGGCGGCCTCTGGGACTTCCCGCTCCAGCAGATCCCCATGCCGGGACGCGGATTCGAAACGCTCTCGATGGACTACAACTTCCTCGCCAACCAGTCGGGCACGGTCCGGGGCGACCCCGCGCAGCACGCCCTCTGGAGCCGCCAGATGCGCGACGGGCTCCTCCAGGGATTCCGGCGGGCCCACGAGGGCAACCGGGCGCCCTTCTTCATCGGCAACCACTTCGAGTCCTGGAATGGGGGCGCCTATATGCGTGCCGTCGAAGAGGCCATCAAGGAGATCTGCCCGCAGAAGGACGTCCACTGCGTGACCTTCAAGCAACTGGCGGACTGGCTGGACGTCCAGGACCCCGGGGTGCTGGCGAAGCTGCGCACGCTGGGGGTCGGGGAGCGGCCGGAGGAGGGCTGGAAGGCCTTTCTCGGCGGACCGCCCGCCGGGCCCGCCGGTTCCGCGGAGCCCCGGCGCCCCGCGGAACCGGGGGGCCCGGCCCGGCCGGCGGGCATCCCGGCCCGGATCAGGCAGGCTGCGGACTGACCGCCCGCTCGTCCAGGACGAAACCGGGGTCCACCTGGGCCGCCAGATCGGTGCCCGTCCGCGTGTTGCCCCAGCTCTCCGCGTTCCGCAGATGGAAGTGGACCATCTGGCGGGTGTAACGCCGCCAGTCCCGGCGCTCGTACGAACCGTCCGCGGCCTCGTGCAGGGTCCGCAGCGCCTCGCGGTTGGGCTCCTCCAGCAGGTCGAAGCGGGGCGGGCGGCCCTTCTCCATGGCGCGGACCCAGTCCGAGTGGCCGAAGGCGGTCAGCAGGTCGTCCCCGGTCTCCTCGCGGAGGAAGGCCAGGTCCTCGGGGCCCTGCACCTTGTTGCCGACCACGCGCAGCGCGACGCCGAAGTCGCGCGCGTACTCCTTGTACTGGCGGTAGACGGCGATGCCCTTGCGGGTCGGCTCGGCCACCAGGAACGTCATGTCGAAGCGGGTGAACATCCCGGAGGCGAAGGAGTCCGAGCCGGCCGTCATGTCGACGACCACGTACTCCTGCCGGCCGTCGACCAGGTGGTTGAGGCAGAGTTCGACCGCCCCGGTCTTCGAGTGGTAGCAGGCCACGCCCAGGTCGGCCTCGGTGAACGGGCCGGTGACCATCAGCCCGGCCTCGCCCTCGTCCAGCGGGACCGGCCGGACGCAGGCGGCGAAGACGGGGTTGTCCTCGGACAGCCGGAGCAGCCGTGAGCCCGTGCCCGGCGGGGTGGTCTTGATCATGGTCTCGGCCGAGCCGATCCGCGGGTTGGTGCCCCGCAGCCAGTCCTTGATCAGCGACAGCCGGGCACCCATGGCCGGCAGCGCGGCCGCCTCCTCGTCGCCGAGGCCGAGGGCGGTCCCCAGGTGCTGGTTGATGTCGGCGTCCACGGCGAGCACCGGGATCCGGGCGGCGGCGAGCCGGCGGATGAAGAGCGAGGACAGCGTCGTCTTGCCGCTGCCGCCCTTCCCAACGAAAGCGATCTTCATGTTCAACAAGCGTAGTGGACCGGAAGCGCGGAGTGAGGGACGCCAGTGAACAACACCACTCCATCGGGAGCGCCGACCTCCGAGTGCGTAGGGTCGTTCCCATGCGTACGAATGCCGATCCGCTCGCCGCTCTCGGCGCCCTCCCGGGCGTGGCCGACTCCGTGGACTCCGTACGGAAGGCCGTGGACCGGGTCTACGGCCACCGGGTGATGCGCCGCCGGAGCACCGAGATCACCTCCGAGGCCGCCCTGCGCGGCGCCCGCGCTTCCGCGGCGCTGGCCGGTGCCGACTGGGCTCTGGAAGAGGTCCGCAGGCGCACGGACTTCAGCGCCGAGGGGGAGCCCCGGGTGGTGGGCGCGGCCCTGCGGCTGACCGCGGAGGCGGGGCAGCTGCTGGGCGTGTGGCGGCAGTCGCCGCTGCGCGTGCTGGCCCGGCTCCATCTGGTGGCCGCCTCGGGCGCGGCGCCGGAGGACTCGGTGGGCCGGCCGCGGCTGGCGGGCGAGGCCGTCGACGAGCCGCTGGTGACACTGCCGCTGCCGGAGGCGGACGAGATGGCGGGACGGCTGGACGGGCTCGCCGGACTGCTGCTGGCCGGGGGCGGCGCGCCGGCCCTGGTCACGGCGGCGGTCGTGCACGGCGAACTGCTCACCCTCCGCCCGTTCGGCTCGTACAACGGGCTGGTGGCGCGGACCGCCGAGCGGATCGTGCTCATCGGCAGCGGGCTGGACCCCAAGGCGGTGTGCCCGTCCGAGGTCGGGCACGCGGAGCTGGGATCCGCCGCGTACACCGAGGCGCTGGCGGGCTATGCCTCCGGTACGCCCGAGGGGGTGGCGGCCTGGATCGCGCACTGCGGACGGGCGGTCGAACTGGGGGCCCGGGAGAGCACGGCGGTCTGCGAGGCTCTCCAGCGGGGTGCGGCCTGACCGGGGAAGAGGCCGGGCCGATCCGGATCCGGAATGCGGCGGGTGCATTTCCGGCAGCCGCTGCGGAGGGGATGCGAACAGTATTTCCCACGACTCCGGGCGGGCATTAATGCGGCGGTACCTCGCGGTACCGCCGCTGGCACGTCCGCCGGGTTACCAGTGCGTGCACGAGATGCGCATCAGGTCGGGTCTGAGCCCGTGACCTGTGCGACTGGCCCGTAATCGACGGGTCGGCGTCGCGTGGGTGCCCGGCTTCCGTGCTTCGGTCCGTGGGGCCGTGGACAATTGCGGAAGACCTCTTGGAAAGGTCTCCCCGGTCTCACGGGCCGGTAATTCCTTTGTACTCCTCCAGGCCGGTAAGTGGAAGCCCGGGCCGGGATTCTTTGCCCGGTTCTCATGCCGGCGGGCAGACGGCCGCACGGCGCCGGCCGGCGTACCAGACGAGTCCGGCGGCCGCTGCCGCCGCCGTCACGGCGACCGCGCCGACGACCAGGGGGCGGCTCGGGGACGTCCAGGCCGGTCCCCAGGCGGGGAGGGAGAGCGACGGCGCGCGCTGCTTCAGCCGGACCGGCCGGTCGAAGGAGAGAACGGGCCAGCCCCTGGCGACGGCCTCGCGGCGCAGCCCGCGGTCGGGGTTGACGGCGTGGGGATGGCCGACCGCCTCCAGCATGGGTATGTCGGTGATCGAGTCGCTGTAGGCGTAGCAGCGGGTCAGGTCGTACCCCTCGCTCTCGGCGAGGCGGGCGATGGCCTCGGCCTTCGCGGGCCCATAGGCGTAGTACTCCACCTCGCCGGTGTAGCAGCCGTCCTCGACGACCATCCGTGTGGCGACCGCCCGGTCCGCGCCGAGGAGCCGGCTGATCGGCTCGACCACCTCGGCGCCCGAGGTGCTGACGATCACGACGTCGTGGCCCGCGGTGTGGTGGCGTTCGATCAGCGAGGCCGCCTCGTCGTAGATGATCGGGTCGATCAGGTCGTGCAGGGTCTCGGCGACGATCTCCCGCACCTGCTGCACGTTCCAGCCGCGGCAGAGCGCGGAGAGGTACTCCCGCATCCGCTCCGTCTGGTCGTGGTCGGCCCCGCCGAGAAGATAGACGAACTGGGCATAAGCGGTGCGCAGGACGGCCCTGCGGTTGATGAGGCCGCCCTGGTAGAAGGACTTGCTGAAGGCCAGTGCGCTCGACTTGGCAATCACTGTCTTGTCGAGGTCGAAGAAGGCGGCTGTGCGCGGCAAGGAGGGGTTTTCCACGGGTCGAGCATAAGGCCCTCCATTCGGCGTAAGCTGAGGCGTGTGGGTTTGCCTGAGAAGGCCCTCGGGTACACCATGGAAGTCACGGATCGTTCGCGACCGTGCTAACCCGGCCCGACTCCTCCCCCCCCCGAGTCGGCCGTGGGGACGACCCCCGCTCTCCCCCCCGGCGGGGGTCGTCGCATGTCCGGACGCGTTTTGCCGTCCTCCCGCCCTTCGCTCGGCGCTCCGTCCGGTTCTCTGCCGGACCGCTTCCCCCTACCCTCTATTGTTACAGAGCGTAATCGTCACGCTGCGGATGGAAGTCACCGGTATAGGTGGTCCGGATATTCACAACTGCCGAGTTGTCCACAGATTTAGACCAAGATCCACGGGATTTCCCGGATCGCCGCACGCTGATTCCCGCGAGGTTCGCGCAGTGAGAGTGCTGAAGCGAGAGGGGATCCGCCATGAACGGACTGAACACTTCCGATCGGCTGGAAAGCGCCGTAACAGGAGCGGGGCCACCCCTGGTGGTCACGGAGGACACGGAACTCCTGGACGAGCTCCTGCGGTTGTGCGCCGCGGCGGGTGCCGAGCCAGAGGTCTGCCACGGCGTCCCGGAGCGCGGCAGCTGGGAGCGCGCCCCGATGGTGATCGTCGGCGACGACGCCGTGCCCCGGCTGCGCAACGCCGTGCGGCGGGCCGGGGTCCTGCTGATCAGCCGGGACCCGGGGGACCACGGCATCTGGCAGCGGGCCGTCGGCGTCGGCGCCGACCACGTCGTTCCCCTCCCCGGCTGCGAGGCCTGGCTGGTGGACCGGATCGCCGACGCCCTGGAGGGCACCACCGCACCGGCGCTCGCCGTCGGCGTGATCGGAGGGCGGGGCGGCGCCGGGGCCTCCACCCTGGCCTGCGCGCTCGCCGTCACGGCGGCACGCGACGGCCGGCGCACCATGCTCGTGGACGGTGATCCAAGTGGAGATCCGACGGGTTCCTGTGGGGGGTCCCGCAGTGTGTCTCTGCTGTTCATCCTGGTCGAGGGCTTGTGGGGTAGCTTCACCCGATCGTGTGAGGTTTCCACGATTGCTGGCAGATTCCTGGAGTTAGCCGCGTAACTTCGCAGCTCGTGACAGATTTCGGGACTCGCCGCTTCTCGCTGATCGCAGGTGAGGGCGGCACAGGCACGTTGGAGCGTGGGGCTGGGCTCGCCGATGTGCGTACGTTCCAGCGGCGGGCGAGCGAGTCGTCGTCGCCGGACGCCGAGCGGGATCTGTACCAGGACACCCTCGCCGAGTACTGCTGGGCGAGGGACGTCGCGGGACTGTCGCCGCGGACGTTGCAGAACCTCGTCCAACCAGTGCTGGAGGTTTGCGCGTTCTACGAGGTCGTGCCATGGCGTCTGACCTCGCGAGATGTGGACCGCTACTTCGCGGGACCGGGCAAGCCGGGTCGTCACTCGACGATGCGCTCGAAGATCACGAAGATCGACAACTATTTCGCGTTCCTGGAGCAGCGATACGCCGGCGAGATCATGATGCGGTTCGGGGCCGCGGTCGAGTCGCCAGTGGACTCGTTCAACCGCCCCAAGCACCGGGGTGACTTCGGGCTGAGGGTCCCACCGTCTGCGCGGGCGACGAAGGAGTTCTTCGCCGACTGGCGGGCCGCGCTTCCGGCCGAGCGGAAGTACTTGGTGGCCGTCCGCAACTACGTGATGGCCAAGGTCACCTATCTGTCCGGAGTGCGGGCCTCGGAGCTCTGTTGCGTCCGCATGTGTGATCTTCACTGGGAGTTGGGCCAGTGGGGACGGTTCGTCGTCCAGGGCAAGGGCGCCCGCGGTTCGGGGCCGCGCGAACGCGAGGCGTTCATGTTCCAGGAAGGACGCGATCTGCTGTGGTGGTACATCGAGGACATCCGCGGCGAGTTCGGCGACGAGGTGAACGACCCGCAGGCGCCGCTGTTCCCCTCCGAGCGGCTGCCGGAGGCCATCGAGGCTCTGAACATGCCGATTGCCCCGGCGGTGGGCGCGGACACCTTCCGAAGGGCGCTCAAGGCCGCCTCGCGCAAGCACCTGAAGGGCCCGGTCACCGAGCTATTCCCGCATCTCCTGCGGCATGCGTGCGCGACTCACAACTACGAGGCAGGGATGCCTTTGTGGGACGTTCAGGTGCTGCTCGGACATGAGTGGCCAAGCACCACGGTTGGATATCTGGCGACCGCCAAGGGAGATCCCGAGCGGAGGAGCCTGGAGTCGTCCCGGCGCGCTGTTCGCCGACTGAGTGGGGAGGCATGAAGTGAAGTGGAACCTGCGCTGGGCTGCGGCCCGGCGCGACATCTGGAGGCCGGTCCAGTTGCAGGCGGCCTTTGCTGAGGTGGGGTTCACCCCGTCGCTGAGCAAGGTGGCCGCACTGTGGTCGAACAAGCCGATCACCATCAGGCTCGATGACCTGGACAAGATCTGCACTGCGCTGCAGTGCACGGTCGCCGACCTCATGGAGGCTGAGCCGGTCGAGTTGCCCGAGTCCGAGCACGGCCCACAACAGCGGGCGGTCGGAGACAGTGGCCGTCCCTCTGCCGGGTCAGCACGGCCGGTGCCCAGGCCAGCCACCGGCGGCCGCCGCCGCGGCCTGCCGCCGAACTGAGACGCCCAGGAGGGCCGGGGCATGCCGCCGCGTCGTCGGACAGGAAGCTGTTCCCTCTGCGCCAGCTGGGGCGCCGTCAATGGCGTCAGTGGGATGTGTCCGCCCTGCAACCGCCACTGGCTCGCTGCCCAGTCCGGGAGCGGGGAACGGCGGATGGCGTTTTGTCGCCGCTGCGGATGGCCGACCGCTGTCAATGCAGAGGGCACATGTTCACCCTGCATCCTGGCCGTTCGCCTCGGCGAGGACGACGAGTGGATGCATGCGGAGGTCCGCGGCGAGGCTCTCCCGAAGGGTCGGCCGAGGCAGCTGGCATTCTTCCTGGCGGGAGTGCAGTTCCCGCGGTTCCAGCCTTTCCGCAAAGGGAACCGGGTGGGGAAGTCGAGCTCGAAGGCCCGTCGCCTGCCCCGGCTCGAGGACGAGCACGGCTCCGGCGCGGAGGAGGGTGAGGTTCGGCAGGGGCTGGAGGTGTGTCCGCTGCAGCTCAGTGGACAGCTCGTCCTGTTCGCCTCCCCACCCCGGACGCTGCTGCTGAGCCATGCTTCCCACCTGCAGGGACGCGAATTACCCGGTCGGTCCGAACTGTTTGATGTTCTGGACGCCATGGCTGCCGAGCGCGGTGTTGGTGATCGCTGGCGAGCACTGGTCCGCAGTTTGGGCCTGCTGGCGCTGGCCGCACGGGAACCGGGCGAGGATCTGGTGCGGCCCGAGACGCTGACCGACTTGCCGCAGATGGCCCCCACGATCGCCGAGGCCCTGGCCCGGGCCGGGCTGCTGGACCGGCGCCGCCCGCGACTTGTTCCTCAATCTCACCACACACGCGGCAGCTGCGAGCACTGTCTGGCCTGGGCAAACGACCGGTGGAAAGTCTGCATTCCATGCACGGACTGGCGCATCAAGCACCCTGACCCGGCGCCGTGTTCACGCTGCAGGCGAGTCCTGCCACTGAGCAAGAGCCTCTGCCGGTTCTGCACCCTCGTCCTGGCCGAGACCGAGGTCGACCTGCACCAGGCCGCGCTGGTCGGCGGAGACCAGCTCTGGTTCGGTGGCCCGTTCACTCCCACGATGCGAACCGACTACGGCCCCGACGGATCCGCACCCAGCAAGGGCCGATACGCGGCCCTCCGCCGTCAGGCCAAGGCCGCTGCCCGCGCCGCCCGCCCGCTCTCTCCACACCTGGCCGCCCCCGGGCAGCAAGCACTATTCGACGGGCCGGCGCGCGACTGGAGCCGGCTGGACGAGGCCGAACTGCCCGCGATGACCGCCGCGGCGGCGGCCGTGCTGGATGACTTCGGGCGCCACCACCTCCCTGACCGCGGCTGGCAGCGCGAGCAGGTCGGCAGCAGCATCCGGGTGCTGAGGATCCTCATGGCCTACCTCGGCGCCGATGTCCCGATCCGCGAGGCGGACATCCGCTCGCTCGCCTCCCTGGGCTCCAATCATCAGTGCGCTCGCGTGATCGACTACCTACGTCGTCGGGACTTGCTGGACGAGGACGAGTCGGTGAACGCCGACCTGGCGGGAGCCCGGGCGGTGGCTGACGGACTGCCCGACGCGTTCGCGAGGGCCGTGAACACCTGGATCGACGTCCTGGTCGGGCAGGCCACCAAGCCCAGCCTGCCCGTCGCACCGGCCACCGCCCGGCGCTACGTTCGCGACGCCGTCGCGGTGCTGAAGCAGTGGGACGCCGACGGGCTCACCGACCTCCGGGCGATCACTAAAACGCACGTCGAAGACGCCATCACCGACGACACCGACCCCGTCGAGCGTCGAGCCCGGCACGTCGCCCTCCGCTCGCTGTTCCGGGCCCTGCGACGTGAACGGCTGATCTTCCGCGATCCGGCGCGAGGTATCCGCCTGCACGTCAGCCCCCGCCTGCCTGCCCCGCTCCCCTCCGACCGGCTCCGCGGCCTGCTGGACAAGGTCCCTGAAACCCGCGGCCGGCTCATCCTCGCGCTGGTGGCTATCCACGCGCTCACCCCGGCCAACCTGCGCAGACTGCAATTGCGCGGCCTGGACCGAGCCAGCGGTCAACTTCGGGTGATCAGGCCCGGCCGCAGTGATCACATCGTGTTCCTCGACGAGCTCACACTCGGTCTGGCCACGGACTGGGTGATCGAGCGCAGCCGCCTCTGGCCCCGAACTACCAACCCACACTTGCTGATCAGCCGCGTCACCGCGGCCTCTGACGGCAACCCGGAGATCACCAAGTATCCGCTGCAAGCCACCTTCCGCCGGGTCGGCATTTCCGCCAGCGCCCTCCGCCAGGATCGGATCCTCGACGAGGCCCACGCGACCGCAGACCCCGTCCACCTGATGAGGCTCTTCGGCCTGGCCGAGACCACCGCGGTGAACTATGTCGCCACCGCACACCCGGCCGACATCCGCCCAGACCCGATCGCTCCCTGACGAACCTACATGCCACTAGGCTCAAAACCCCGGACATAGCTACGGGTTCTCGACGAAACCCGCTCAGGATTCCTGGAACCCGCCCGTTTCGCTCGGTGGCGGGCTGGACGTGCTGCTCGGCGGGGAGAGCGTCGAGGGGCTGCGCTGGCCGGCGTTCGCCCAGTCGCGCGGCCGGGTGGCCGCCGGCGCGCTGGAGGAGTCGCTTCCGCGGCTGCGCTCCCTTCGCCTGCTCAGCTGGGACCGGGGCGACACGGCGGCCGTCCCGCCCGAGGCCATGCGTTCCGTGCTCTCCGCCGCGCGGCGGCGGGGCGGTGCCGTGGTCGTCGACCTGCCCCGGCGGCTGGACGAGACGGTCGCCGAGGCACTGGCCCAGCTCGATCTGGGGCTGCTGGTGGTACCGGCCGGGCTGCGTTCGGTCGCCGCGGCGCACCGGGTGGCGTCGGCCGTCCGCACCGTCCTCCCGGATCTCCGGGTCGTGGTACGCGGGCCCTGCGGCGCGGGGCTGGAGGACGAGGAGATCGCCGCGCTGCTCGGGCTCCCGCTGGCGGGGGAGATCCCTCCGGAGCCGGGACTCCCCGCGGAGGCGCCGGGCGAGTCCGTCCCGGGCGACAACACCCGCGGACCGCTGGCCCGGTTCTGCTCGGCCTTCTGGGACCGGGCCCTGCCGGGTGGCGGGGGTGCCGCCGCATGAACGGTACGGAGACGAACCGCAGGCCCGCGCCGCCCAGTTGGGCCAGGGAACCCGGGGAACCCGGAGGACGCGGCCTGGGACCGCCACAGGGTTCCGGGCGCGCCTGCCGGGCGCCTGCCCCGGGACCGGAAGCGGCGGGGAACTCGTGGCAGCGGCAGCCGGTACCGCCGGCCCTGGTCGACGCGGTCCGGTTGCGCCTCGCCGAGGCGGGGGCCGAGCCGACACCGGCGCGAGTGGCCGCCGCGCTGCGGGCCGAGGGCCGGCTGCTCGGTGACGCGGGGGTGCTCGCCGTGGTGACGGCGCTGCGCTCGGAGCTGGTGGGGGCCGGCCCCCTGGAACCGCTGCTGGCCGATCCCGCGGTCACCGATGTCCTGGTCACGGCGCCCGACCGGGTGTGGGTCGACCGCGGCCGCGGGCTGGAACTGACGGATGTGGGTTTCCCCGACGCCGCGGCGGTGCGGGCACTGGCCCAGCGGCTGGCCGCCGTGGCCGGGCGCCGGCTGGACGACGCGCGGCCCTGGGTGGACGCCCGGCTTCCCGGCGGAACCCGGCTCCACGCGGTGCTGCCCCCGGTGGCCGTCGGCTCCACCTGTCTGTCGCTGCGGGTGGTCCGCCCCCGGGCCTTCGGCCTGACGGGGCTGGTCGCCGCGGGAACGGTGCCGCCCGGTGGCGAACGGCTGCTGCGAGCACTGCTGGAGGCCCGGCTGTCCTTTCTGGTCAGCGGGGGCGCCGGAGTGGGGAAGACCACCCTGCTCTCCAGCCTGCTGAGCCTGGTGGATCCCGCCGAGCGCATCGTGCTCGCCGAGGACTCGGCGGAACTGCGCCCCGGACATCCGCATGTGGTCCGCCTGGAGACCCGGCCGCCGAATCAGGAGGGCACCGGTTAGGACAAGAGTTTATAGATGTCTCTCTGTCTCAGTGGTACGCCCTGGGTGGTTGTTAGGTTCAAGTGATTGTTGATGTCTCAGGGGTGAGGGCTTCGTGGAGTACTTCTTCGTGTCGCATGCCAAGGTGCGCCGGCACGCGGGTGCCGTGGCTGGCGTGGATCTGGACTGGGTCGGGTACGTGACCCGTGCGGGGGCGCTCAAGGAGGGCACGCCGTTCTTCCTGGGGTCGGACATGCGCCCGCTGGAGCCGTTGGCCTCTTGCTTCTTCGACTTGGCCAAGCGGCTGGATGCGGGTTCTCTGCAGGACTACGCGTACGACCTGATGGACTTGGTCGACTTCCTGGAAGGTCTGGATCCGCCGACGGACCTGCTGTCGGCTACGGAGGACGATCTCGTCGCGTACAAAGACGAGCTGATGGAGTACCGGGAGGAACCGGTGTCGGCGGCGACGTGGATGCGCCGGCGGGCCGCGATCCACAACTTCTACGACTGGGCAGTCGAGGACGTAAAGCTGCTGGACCGGCGTCCGTATCACCGTCGCAAGAACGGCAAGGACGCCCTGTCCGTGTCCGTCGTCAACGACCTCGATGTCCGGCACCTGACCTATTCGCAGTGGCGGTTCCTGAAGCAGGTAGGGCTTCGCGGCTTGCTGCCGGACGAGCGGGCGGATCGCTCGTTCCGGGGGGCGGCGCCGTTGCGCAACAGCGCGGCGGCGGAGCTGGCGGTGACCACCGGGATGCGTCTGCGGGAATTCAGCACCCTCCTCGACATTGAGGTCGGACCACCCCGCCGGGACGGCTCGGCGGGGCTGGTGGACTTGAGGGCGATGGCCAAGTACAAGCTGCCTCGCACGGTGGAGATCCAGCACGCCACGTTGCGGGAGATTGACTTCTACCGGCGCACTGAGCGGGCGAAGATCGTGCATGCTGCGGCCCGCACGCTGCACCGTCACCGGGCGGAGTTGTTCGTTGTCGACGACATCAACTCCCGGCAGGGCAAGCTCAGCGGGGTCCTGCACGGCCGTCGGCGGACCTTCACGATCAAGGACATGGACGTGGCCACGCGTCGGATCACGGTTATGGAAGGCGACCGAGGGCTTGAGCCGATGGCGCTGTTCGTCGGCCGGGGCGGACGCATGCTCTCCTCGCAACGCTGGCATCAGATCTTCGAGGAAGCCCATGTGCGGGCCCTGCGGATCAGTAAGGAGCACAAGCTCGAGACGGTGGTGCCGCGAGTATTCAAGATCCACGATCTGCGCCACACATTCGCGATCTTCATGCTCCAGTTGCTGACCGAACTGGTCGCGAAGCAGGAGGCAGATCTGCGCAGCCTGGGCGGCCACACGGCCTACCTGGCCGATCACATCAGCACGTCGCCGCAGCTGACGGTTCAGCGTTTGCTCGGCCATCGTCAGGCGGCGTCGACCATGCGCTACCTGCGCTACATCCGAAAGACGAACCTGCTGGTCGCCCGGGCGATCGCGGACTGGAACGCTCAGGACACCACCTACGCTGACTACGCGGCCCGTCTCGTCCCGGGGAGGGCTGCCTGATGCCACGCCGAGGAGAACGCAAGAGCCGGCCGCGTCCCACAGTTGCCGCGAAGCCGCCAGCTCCGCCCGGACGGATTGCGGTCCGGGAACTCGTCTATGTCTACCGGCACCAGCGGATGGCCCACCGGATCGATCCGGCGGAGTTCCGGTGCTCGCTGCTGGCGGGCCAGCTGGCCGACGCCTGGCTGGACTATCACCACAAGGCGGGCCTGACCTCGAGTAACACCTACGTCTCCGCGATCCGCAGCTTTCTGGCATTCGCCGACACGCATCTGGCGGCCGAGGGCGACGATCCGGCTGAAGCCCGTCTCGACGGAGGACCGATCGACTTGGCCGAAGTCATCTACCAGTGGGAGGAAGACCTCCTGCCCCGCTACAAGCCGACGTCGAACCGCCCCAACAAGTTGGCTGGGGCATTGCTGACCCTGGTGGGTCACCGGGCGGTCCGGGACACGAAGGTGCCCGAGCGTCTGAGGCGGCGGGCGGAGATGCCTCCGACGTTCCGGGGCGGCTCGAGCGAGCCGTTGGACGAGTTCGCCAATCACGAGCGTCTGCTCCTGCGGGATGCCGCCCAAGCCGATATTCGGGCCCTTGAGAAGCGGCTCTCCGCTGGCCGGGCCCTGCTCGCCGAGGGGCAGGACCCACGAAGCGAGGGCTGGCGGTCGCTGCCGAACCTGGTCTGGGCGGCCCGGCACGGCGTGCTCGACATGCCCGCTCTGCTGGCCCACTTTCCGTCGCACTTCAAGCGGTGGCCGAAGCCCTTGCGGGGCGTGGTGACCGACCCGCTCTACATGGCCCGCTTCAGCGGGAAGTACGGGGTGATGACCACGGTCACCGGGCTGCTGTTCCCAAGCGAACTCGACCTGCAGCCGTTCCGTGTCCTGCTCCTGCTGGCCATGGGCGATGTCACCCCCGAAGAGGTGCACGATCTCGCCCTGGGCGACCTGGAGTTCAGCGACGAGGGAGTCCGGGTGCTCCAGACCAAACTGCGGGCCCAGCGGGTCCGCCCGCATCTGCACGGCAATGACGGACCGAGGGAGAGCGAGCGGACTCTCGAAGAGGATGAGGCGCCTGGTGAGTCCGCCTACCCCGGCGCCGGAAACTGGGACGTCCCGGGACTGCTGCGGCGCCTGATCGCGGTGAACACTATGACACGGGAGGCGTTCGAGACCGATCCGTGGCTGTTCACAGCCGTCGAATCCACTAACTATCGCCAGCGCATGGAGGCGGGGCGGGCGATGTTCAAGCTCTCCGGGCGCCGGTTCACCGACTGGATCACCACCCATCCGGACATGGATGGGGAGCCGGCGAAGATCTCCCAGCCGCATGACGTCCGGCGGCTGCGGAAGACATCGAAGACCACACGGGTCGCCGCTCTGGGCGGCAGCCTGAGCGACCTGGCCGGGGACGACCACCACATCGAGGTCTTCCGAGGCCACTACGCGCACGGCACGACCGCACATGTCCTCGCAGGCCGGGCCGTAAACCGGGCTCAGCGCGGAGTCTTCAGCAAGATCAAATCGGGCAAGCCCGTGCTGGTCACCGAGGGGGCCGAGGCCATGCTTGCGGAGCCGGAGACGGCCGCTGAGCTGGGCATCTCGGCCGAGCAGGGGAAAGCCCTTCAGCACGGAGAGCTCGACATGGGTGTCGTCAACTGCCGGGATCCCCGAGACTCCCCGCACACACCCAAAGGCAGGCTCTGCCATGTCGCGCCGGCGATGTGCATGATCTGCCCGAACGCGGTCGTGTTCACCTCGCAGCTACCCCGGCTCCTGATGCTCGACGACCACATCGCCCACATGCGCAAGGTACTGAATCCACCAGTCTGGCAGGCCACCTGGGGTGTTCAGGAAGCCGCGCTGAAGGAAGTGTTCGCCGAGTGCGCGGAACAGCTTCCCGATGCCCGCCAGCAGATCGAGGAGGGCAAATTCCGCCTCGATCTGCCGCTCGGAATGCGAACGGAGTACGACCGATGACGACCGCCGCCGCCTTCCAGGCTCTGCCCTCGCAGACCATCCCCGACGGCACACCCGTCTTGGGCGGCCACCGCAACCTCATCCGCGGAGTGGATGTCCCGCTCTTCGGGCAGACCGGGTACTGGCCCGGCGACTGCCTTCGCCGGCCGGTGAACCGGGTGAAGAGCGCCTGGCAGGCATCGTTCCCCGCGGATCCGCTCTGGAACCTGCGGACTCGCGAGATCGCCTTCGGGATGCTCAACTCCAGTCACAAGATCCTCCGGGATGTCGGTCTGTTCTTCCGGGCAGAGAACTGGGGTCTGTCCTCGGTCAAGGACATGTGCGACAAGATGCGGCTCCTCGCCAAATGGGCGGTCGAGCAGGAGATGCCGCACGATCTGGCCGCCTGGGCGGCGGACGACTGGCAGAACTACCTCGACCATCACGCGCTGACATCCGGGACATCGACGCTGGCCAGCGATGTCCTCACCATTCGCCGCCTGCTGGACTTCGCTCCGCTGCTGACCGGTGGTGGCCTGCTCGAGGACCCCTGGCCGGGGAAGTCGGCCGCGGAGGTCGCCGAGCGGACACACACGGGAGAGCTGACCACACCCTCCATCCCCCCGGCCATCTGGTGGCCGCTCCTACGGGCCGGCTGGTTCTACATCGACGAGATGGCCCCGCAGATCCTTGAACGCCGCGACCAGCAGGCCGCAGCCCTGGCGGCCTCTGCTGGGACGCGGCGCCAAACCCATCGTGCCCAGGACATCGACGCGAAACTCGCCGACTGGGTTCAGGACCCCGCCACCCTCGTGCCCGTCCACGCCAGGGACTACCGCGGATACCCGGCCGGCACGGTGATGTGGTCGACGCTGAGCCTGTGGCTGACAGACGGCGTCAGCCAGGGCGTCTTCAAGACCGGCCGGAACTCCGAGCGCCACCAGATGAGGCGGACGATGGTGCACCGACTCGTCGACGCTGGCCGGGTCCGACCCATCACGGCCTCCGAGGGCCGGGCTGCCCTGGGCAATATCAACCGGCCCGTCCGTGGCCGCAACCGGCGACCTGACGACCTCGATACCCAGGTCCGCCAGTGGCTGGCCGACCCGGCCAACCGCATCCCGGTCCGCAGGGAGACCAGCGCTCACGGACCGGCCGACGAGCCAGTCTGGCTGACCCTGGAAAGCCGCGTGTTCGACACGGTGACCAAGGCCAACGTCTTCACGAGCGGCACCGCCCGTACCCGGCAACGACAGCAGTGGGTCCGTGAGGCGATCACCGAGGACCGCACCGACTATATCGAGGACGGCGATCTCGAGCACGCCCTGAGGATGGTCCGAGCTGCCTGCTACATCTTCATCGCCGCACTCACACTCATGCGTGACAGCGAACTGCAGGAGATCGAACGGGACTCCGTGGTCCAGTACTTCGGCTCTCCAGCGCTCGCCTCGCGGAAGGTCAAGCACGACGAATCCCGGCCCCGCCTCAAGTGGTGGATCACCGAGCCCGTCGCACAGGCCGTGGCGGTCGCCGAACGACTGTCCTGGCATGACAGCCACATCTTCGCCACCCTGGCCCCGCCCAGCAGGTTCCTGCCGGAAGGAACCCGCGGCCGTGCCGGCTTCGACGCCTTCCGCGACATCGACTTCTTCATCGAGAACATCAACAAGACGCTGGACCGGACCGGCCTGGAGGCCATCCCCGCGGGTCTAGTGCGGCCGCACATGTTCCGCAAGACCATGGCGATCATCACCGCACAGCAGCCCGACGGGGAGATCGCGCTCGGAATACAGCTCAAGCACGCCGCACGCCGGGCCCTGGCCAACCAGGTCACCGCCGGCTACGGCAGGATCGATCAGAACTGGCACAAGGAGTTCGACAACCAGCTCGAGCTGGCCGCCGCCCGCAAGCTTGTCGAGCTCCTCAAAGCCCGCAGACAGGGCGAGCCGGTCGCCATCGGCCCCGGCGCCGCCCGACTGCACGCCGGCCTGGACAAGGTCATCACGACCATGGACAGCGACCCGCACCTCCAGGCCCAGATCGCGGACGAACGGATGCAGGCCAGCCTGCTACGGGACGAGTTCACCCAGCTGCACTTCGGCACGATCAACCACTGTCTGTGGCAGGCATCGACCGCGGAATGCCAGAACCAGCTGCCGGCAGAGCAACGGGGCAAGCAGCCCCTACTCGGCGCCTGCCAGCCCGGCAAGTGCCGTAACTCGGTGCTGACCTTGAAGAACGCTCCCTACTGGATCGCCGAAGAAGGTGACCTCCAGGAAACCCTGCGTCGGGAGCGGTTGTCCCCGCCGCGGCGTGAGTCCCTCGAGATCCGTCTCGCCGAGGTGCAGTCGGTCACCTCACAATTCGCCACCCTGGAAGGTGACCTCTGATGCCGGTATCCGCCGCGACCGCCACGAAACTACGCGAAGCCATGGCCCGGCTGCTGGCCGGCGAGCCCCTGCGCACGAACGGGGCTCTGACCAAGGAGAACCTCGCTCGTGAGGCGAAGGTCAGCCACGCGTCCGTTCACCGGGCCGAGGAGATCCTGGCTGAATGGGACGCCAAGGTCGCCCGGCCGGTCCTGCGGACCCCCGGCGAAGTGCAGCGGGACGAGTCGATCGCGGAGCTCCGCAAGCAGCTGCGGGAGGTTAAGGCCCAGGTCACCGAGGTCCAGGGCAAGCTGGACGCGCTGGCCGCAGTCGCCGCGAATCTCTACCACGAGAACCTTGCGCTGAAGAGGAAACTCGGCACCAGTCGCCGTCTGGCGTCTCTCCCTGCCCCTGCCACCGAGCCGGATCCCGTTCGAACAGACGGCTGAGCACATAGATCCGTACGTGGTGGCGCACGAGAGAGTCGTACGCGACCGGGGACGTTCCTCCGTGCTTCCCCCAGGGAGGGGGGAAGCATGCGGCAACGTGATCAAGCGGCGACACCGAACGCGGTGCTCAATACGCCGAGGCCCGCGACGATGGGTCCTCAACGGTCTCCGAGGGGGCAGAGGGTGGACGTTCAGACTGCGGTGGGCAACTACGCGAACGCGATCAAGCACTGCAAGAATCTTGAGAAGGCTCATCGGGCCGCAGGAAACGGTGGACGCGGACGGCGCGATGCCGAGACCTCGATCAACCGCGGCGCCATAGTCATGACCGTTGCGGCCTGGCAGGCGTTCGTCCAGGACTTGGCCACGGCCTTACGGGATGCGATCTTCGCCGAGATGGGTGACGATTTTGATCGACCTCTCCTGGCCGCGGCGATGACGCAGTGGAAGTCGGACTTCGACGGCGCGATGGAGAGGTTCTCAACGCCAGACGCCGCTCAGACGATCGCACTGCTGAAGAGGGCAGGGTTCAATCCCAACCCGAGTTGGGCATGGAAACAGCGAGGCGGGCAGGGCAGCGGCTCGGTTCAGGTCAATCCCCAGCACGTGGTTGACGTGATCGGGATGTGGCTGCGGATCCGGCACGATGTCGCCCATGGCCATGCGACCGTTCACGCCCTCCCGATCCTGACTGCGGTCCGTGATCCGAAGGCATCCGCCAAGCTGAAGGCCGACCCGACACTGCGGCTGACCGATGCGATCGACTGCCGGAACTTCTTCACCTCGGTGGTCCGGGTCACAGCCGAAGCCGCAGCCGAGTATGTAGGCCAGCCAACGCCGAAGTGGGGGGAGATGCCGCGTCTGCTGCTGGGCCTTCATCCCTCGCTGGCCAAGAAGCCGCCCAAGACTTGAACGGCAGCTCAGGCGGCGATTCCGAGTCCGGTGCGGGAGCGGTGGATGAACTCGCGGACGGCCGGCTCGCGCCCGCAAGCGAGGATGTCCAGGGAACCCCCCAGCCGACACGATCGTCCGCGAGCTCCATGGAGAATTGGGCCTGGCGACCCTAGACGTACTGACTCAACTGGCCGGTTTATCTGTCTTTGTTAGCGCCATTTCTAGCTCATCGAAGCTTGCCTCGCAGCCGCGCAGGAAGGCGGCAACGAGACGTCTCATCCGCACGGCTCCCTCTCGGTCAAGGCCCATACGCGAGATCGCGGAGGTCGAAAGGTCCCGCTGCAGGACCAACCTCTCGAAGAGAAGAAGGTCCATCTGGCGAGGCAAGGCTCGAGCCACTGGAGCATCGCTTTTCATTCGCCAGCATGTTTCAGCGAGCGAGTCTGTGTAGTCGGGAGGCTCCGGTAGGAAGGCGCCAATGACATCAGTACGAATCTCTGGCGCAACTTTGGCAGTCGTTAGGATGCCAGCGACAAACTTGTCGATGGAATCTGAGAGCCGCCGCATTTGATGCATTGGAACGGCACCCTCTGCCATCCTTTCAGCCGCGAGAGCATCCCAGCTCTCTCTACTGAGGGTGACAGCGGTACCGGCTGCGGCCACGAGGTTCAGTGTCAGCAGGCTGACAGCTTCCGCAGCGAGCCATCTCACTGCCTGGGACTCGTCATCCTGCATACGGGGGGTCCATAGTTGACTCACCCGTCGAAGCAACTCAACCAACTGTTTGATCGCCAGAAAAGGTTCGAGGAAGAAGACTTCCCCCCGCAGGAACCAGAAGGCCCTCTCAAGGTCTTCCTGGCGCTTGCAGGTAGCTTGGACCTTTTTCTCAAGGACAAACGAACTGACTCCGTGGGCACCCAAATCGGCGAGTGGCCCAACTGCGTCGCTCTCCCGGCGCTCAAAGTCCTGTACGTGTTGAGCGGAAACGCCCAGACTTCGCCCAAGGGAGCGGACCTTATCGGACACGCGGCTTGCGATGGTCAGTTCCGCTGCATCCGCTCCGATGAGCTCCTTAAGCCCCCGGAGCCAGATGATGCGGTCGAGCGGCTTAGCGGCACTCTTGCCAGTACCGGACTTGACTTCACCGATGTACTTAGTCAATGCGAGTTGTGGACTGAAGTCGAAGGCGAAGAGATCCACGTCGGTGATCGTGAGGGGTTCTTGGTAGTGCCTCTCAAGATTGACACCGCGTCGAGAGTAAAAACCCTCCCAGAACCACAACTGGGCGACCCTTGCCTCAAGTTCATCACCGGGATTCAGCCGGTCTCCGGAGTTGCTCGTGCTACCGGCCGAACGGGCTCTGGTGCGTGACTGCACGCTGGGCTTCCTTCCGTAGCTCCAAGACCGCTGAACTCACGATCTCATGACTCGCGCCATCATCGGACAGCGTCGAGCGGTCACGTTCGGGGTTAACGAAAGTTCCCGGAACATTCTCCAGCTTGAGCACATCGGCACTGCCGGCGCCCGTTGGCGTGTTTCCGAGGCTTGCATTAAGCCAATCCAACCCATCACGCACGATATCTTCCTTGATCAGCTTAAGGAAGGCACGTCCCCCAGAGCTATCTTGCACTTGGACAACTCCGGCCGCCTCCAACATGTGGTAGTCGGTTCCGATGTTCGTTGCCGGGCCGACCGCGCCAGTCCGAAGCAACTTCGAGACGAGAGCGACAGGACTGATAATCCTTCCGTAACCGGCTTGTGCCTTCTCCTTTCCGAAAAGGATGTGAGCCAAGAACAGCTTGCGAAAATGGAGGGCCTCGGTGGTGGTTGCCTGATCGTCTTCAGTTTGAATCAGAGGTGAGAAAACGTAAGTCTGACTCAGGTTCCTGCCACCCGTGCTCGACTTTACGGTGGCTGCCTGGATTAGGCCGACCTTTCGTGCGCTCTTCACGATGCTCGCATCACCGCCTAGGCGCTCGATGGTGGATCCAGGGCGTTTCGTAGCTCCTTCGCAAATCCCGAGCAAGGCGTCCCGCTCGTTCGGTGGAAGGTCGCGAAGGAATTTTGCGATCGACACTTGGCCCGTGCCCCATACGTGCGGGTTGAAGACCACCTGCTCATTGAGGTCGGTCGAGGAGATGCGTTGATTGATAGAGATCGCAAGCGAATACTTCAGACCTTCTTGAGCCTCACTCTCTGTGAGCCCTCTCCTGGTGATTTGGTCCAAGTGTTGTGCTTGAGTCAGTGGTGCCCAAGACGCAATTTCAATGCTATGGAGGAGCGCTAGCTCAGCGTTCGTGGGGCCGAGCCTATCAAGCACGCGAAAAGTTTGGGCGATGATGTTACCCGTGACACCGACAAATTCTTCGAGGTGGGTCAGTCCGCCGTCAACATCGACCTTGTAGTCGATGACATCGGCTTGCTTTAGTACGGGGAGTACTTGACTGTGGAGCTGCCGCTCGGGCACGCCCGATTGGCGCGCGAATTGACGAACGAGTTCAGGTCGGTCAATTCTGCCGAAACCCTTGAGGCGTGAGGCCAGGTCCATCGCTGAGCCAGTCAGGAGGAGAGTTTCAATATCCGCCCTGACTACATTATTCGTAATTAGTGGCGCCTGCTGTTGCAGGAATAGTACGGCTCGCCCCAAGCGACGCTGAGACGCATCCGGACTCACGTTTCCTGAGTTTGAGATCGACAAGTCAGCTCCCTCGATGCACCCATGTGCGATCATCGTAGAGTATGCGTGAAAGTACTGTCAGTCACATTCAGGGATGTGGTTCAGCTGGAGGCCCAGGGGCCTGTCCAGCTGCCCCAGTAGGGGGCGGACCTGGGCCGCAGGCGGTTGGCTCGCGGAGGCTGGTCCGCGATGGCAGGCCATTGGGCGGTCTCGTGGGGGCGCGGAACTTTGCTTGATCCGCTATCGCTCAGATCGGGCGCAACACCGGTCTTGCCTGCTCTGTCATCCCAAGCAACTCCCGGACTCGGGATGGGTGCCATGCCAGGGCAGCCGCAGTTGCGGCTCTGCTGCAGCATGGCGGTCGGTCGGTGGCCTGTGGTGGTGCCCTCGTGTCGACTGTGGCTGGGCAGCTTGGTGTCAGCCAGAAAGGTAACGGAGTGGTAACGCTTCGTGAGACATCTCAATGCAGAAGAGTGGGGTCGGTGGTGGATTTGCGCACGAGCCCTGATTAGACACCAGGCGAGCTGAGACAGCCGAACTGTTCCTAAGTCCCGCCGGGTCACCCTGCGGGATCTGGTGCGGCAGGCCCTGCGCATGCGGCCCGACCGGCTGGTCGTCGGGGAGGTCCGCGGTCCGGAGGTGACCGATCTGCTCGCCGCGCTGAACACCGGTCACAGCGGTTGCGGCACGGTGCACGCCAACGCCGCCGCCGATGTCCCCGCCCGGCTGGAGGCTCTCGGCTCCACCGCGGGGCTCGACCGCGCGGCGCTGCACAGCCAGTTGGCGGCCGCCCTGTCGGTGCTCATCCATCTGGTGCGGGACCGGCGGACGGGTCTGCGCCGGATCGCCGAGATGCATGTGCTGGAGCGGGACGGCACCGGCCTCGTCACCACGGTCCCGGCGGCGGTCTGGGGTACGGCCGGCGGTGAGCCCGTGCTCGGTCCCGGATGGCGGCGGCTGGACCGGCTGCTGGCCGTGCCCGCCGGCGCAAGCCCGGAGGAGGGAGGCACGTGGTGACCGGGGTGACGGGGCCCGCCGCCCAGATGACGGCTTGCGCGGCTCTGCTGTGCGTGGGTTTGGCCGTGTGGCTGTCGGCGGGGCGGCGGGGGCAACGACAGCGCGCACGGCTGCTGTTGCCCGGAGCGCGCCCGGTGGCCCACGGGGACGGCGGACTCCGCCGGTACGCGCGATGGCCGGCCGCAGCCCGGGCTTGGTGGGAGCGGACACGGCCCCGGCTCGGCCAGGAGTGGCTGTGTCTGCCGGCCGGGTTCCTGATCGGCTGGTTCGGGAATTCGCCGCTCCCACCGCTCGCGGCTCTCGGGGCCGTACCGCTGGTGCGCCGTCGGCTGCGGCGGCGGGACGGGAGGCGGGCGGCGGAACGGCGTGCCAAGGAGGTCATCGAGTGGTGCGCGGTGATGGCCGGGGAGTTGCGGGCCGGCCGGCAACCGGCCGAGGCGCTGCTGGCCGCGCCGGTCCGGCCGGGGCCCTCCCAGGCCTCGGTGGCGGCCGCGGCCCGGTTCGGCGGCGACGTGCCCGGAGCCCTGCGGCAGGCCGCCCGATGGCCGGGCGCGGAGGGCTTGGCCGGGGTCGCGGCCTGCTGGCAGGCGGCGGCCGACACCGGGGCCGGGCTCGCGGGCGGGCTCGACCGGGTGGCGGCCGCCCTGCGAGCCGAAGGGGAGCAGCGGGAGGACCTCCGCGCTCAACTGGAGGGGACGAGATCCACCGCGCTTCTGCTGGCCCTGCTGCCCGCCTTCGGGTTGCTGATGGGCGGCCTGCTCGGCGCGGATCCGCTCCGCGTGCTGCTGCACACACCGGCCGGCCTGGCCTGTCTGCTGACGGGGGTGGCGCTGGAATCGGCCGGACTGGCCTGGACGGCGCGGATCGTACGGGCCGCGGAGGGGTCCGGCGGGGCGCGGCCGGATGCGATGGAGCCCCCGGGGCCCGCACACGGCCGGTACGCCGGGGGTGCCGAGGGCACCGCGTATACCGACGGCCCGGGCAAGGGCCGGGCCACCGCACTCGGACCCGGGAGGACGGCGTGAACACGGAACTCGTCCACACCCTGTGGGCGGTGGCGCTGGCGGGTGGGGCGGTCTTCGCGGCAGCGGTGCTGCGGGGCGCGCGGTCCCGGGCCTCCCGGCGGCGGCTGGCCCTGCTGCTGAGCCCGGCCCATGCCCCGGGGCGCGACGGTGCCGCGCTGCGCCGCCCACCCGGCCACGGCATGTCCTGGCGGGGCCGCCGGCGCTCCGGCCGCGGCCGCACGGCGCGGTGGACCGGGGCGGCCCGGGAGTGGTGGCCGGTGGTCGGTGCGGGACTGGCCTCGGTGGCGGTCATCGGCGGAGCGGTCGGCTGCGCGGCGGGGATCGCGACCGGATACGCCGTCCGGAGATGGGCCCGGAGAAGACCCGATCCAGAAGCCCGGCGGAGTGCGGAGGCGGCCGGGCTGCCGCTGGCCGCGGATCTGCTGGCGGCCTGCCTGGCGGCGGGTGCGGGGCCGCGAGAGGCCGCCCTGGCCGTGGGCCGTTCGCTCGGCGGGCCGGTCGGTGAGCGGCTGAACCGAGTGGCCGCCGAACTGCGCCTGGGCGGAGATCCGGAGGGGGCGTGGGGACGGCTGGCCGAGGTGCCCGGGGCGGCCGGGCTGGCCCGGTGCCTGGCGCGAGCGCAGGTCACGGGCGTGTCGGCGGTGGAGCCGGTGGCTCGGGTGGCGGCCGAGTGCCGGGCCGGAGGGGCGCGGGCGGCGGCAGCGTCGGCGCGGCGGGCGGCGGTGCTCGCCACCGCGCCCCTGGGCCTGTGCTTCCTGCCCGCCTTTCTGACCGTCGGGGTGGCGCCGGTGCTCATCGGTCTGGCGAGCGATCTGCTGAGCGGCCCTCGATGAGCTGTCGGACACGGCCCAGAGCCCCTCCGGACGAACGGGGCTCAGGCGGTATCGGCACGGAACGACACATGAACGGACGCCCCGGGAGCGGGGCGGGACAAGGGGTGGGCATGGATACCTGGTTGTGGGACCGCAGGCGTGCGCTGCGCGGGAAGGACGCGCAGGCCGGTATGACGACCGCCGAGTACGCGGTCGGCACCATCGCGGCTGCCGGCTTCGGCGCCGTCCTCTACAAAGTGGTGACCAGTGACGCGGTCACGGGCGCCCTGCAGTCCGTGATCGGAAAGGCGCTCGATGCGCAGTTCTGACCGCGGGTATGTGACGGCGGAGGCGGCCGTGGCGCTGCCGGTGCTGGCACTGTTCGCCATGATCCTGATCTGGGGTCAGATGGCCGCGTCCGCACACATCCGGTGTGTGGACGCGGCACGGGCGGGGGCGCGGGCCGCCGCCCGGTCGGAACCCCGGGAAGCCGCGCTGGCAGCGGCCCGCGCGGCCGCACCCCGTGGCGCGGAGATCGGCCTGCGCCGCGGTGACGGGCTGGTCCGGGTGACGGTCGCGGTCCGGGCTCCGGGCCCTGGGCCGCTGGGCCTCCGGCTGCGGTCCGAGGCCGTCGCCTCGGACGAGTCCGTGGCAGGCCCGCCGGAGGAGACGGAGACCGGTCGGTCCGGTACCGGCCCTCCGGCACCGGACGGTGGTGCCGCGGAACCGGTGGACCCGGCGGGCCCGCCGGAGAAGTCCGGGGGCGGACGGTGAGAGCGCGAGGAGCACCGGATGCGGACCGGGGCTCGGCCACGGTGTGGACGACCGTGGCGGCCACGGCTCTGTGCGCCGTGTTCGCGGCCGTGCTGGCCCTGGGGCAAGCCGTGGTCACCCGCCACCGGGCGGGCGGCGGCGCGGACCTCGCGGCCCTGGCGGCGGCCGATCACGCACTGTCGGGCCAGGACGCGGCCTGCGGACTGGCCCGGCGGGTCGCCGAGGCTCAGGGAGTCCGGCTGGTCCGCTGTGTGGTGCGCGGTGAGGTCTCGGACGTGACCGCCGAGGCCGCTACCGGACCGTTCGCGTCCCGGGTCCGGGCCCGCGCGGGTCCGGCGGACCACCCGGTGGGAGGCGCGGACCCGGAGAGGGACGGCCCCGGCCGTCCCCGGGAACGGATACCCGGTTCAGGCGGGGGATGACCCGGGACGGCACCCGGCACGACGGCCTGCACGACGAGCGGCAAGGCCCCGGCACAGCGCCCGACGGCGGGCACGGCAGCGTCCGCGCGCCGGGGACGGCGGGGCCCGGGCGGCCCCGGCCGTCACTCCGCGGGGGCTCCGGCCAGGAGAACGGAGAGCAGCCGGACGGCGGCGTTCTTGTCCAGAGGGTCGTTCCCGTTGCCGCATTTCGGCGACTGGACGCAGGACGGGCAGCCCGACTCGCACTCGCAGGACGCGATGGCCTCCCGGGTGGCCGTCAGCCAGCGCCGGGCGGTGTGGAAGGCGCGCTCGGCGAAGCCCGCGCCGCCGTGGTGGCCGTCGTAGACGAAGACGGTCGGCAGCAGGGTGTCGGGGTGCAGAGGCACGGAGACACCGCCGATGTCCCACCGGTCGCAGGTGGCGAAGAGCGGCAGCATGCCGATCGAGGCGTGCTCCGCGGCGTGCAGCGCACCCGGGAGCTGCTCCGGGGAGATCCGGGCGGCGTCGAGCTGGTCCTCCGTGACGGTCCACCAGACACCGCGCGTCCGCAGGGTGCGGGGCGGCAGATCGAGCCTGGACTCGCCCAGCACCTCCCCGGTGATGAGCTTGCGGCGGAGGAAGGAGACGACCTGGTGGGTGACCTCGACCGAACCGAAGCACAGCCGGGAGCCCCCCCAGGGCACCTCGGTGGTGGTGTCGAGGACGGTGACGGCCGTGGTGTCCCGCGCGGTGGTCGAGTAGGGCGGGTCCGCCTCCTCGACCAGGGCCACGGAGTCCTCGAGGTCCAGCCGCTTGACGAGGTAGGTGCGGCCCTGGTGGAGGTGGACGGCACCGTCGTGGACGGCGGTGTGGGCGGAGGAGGCGTCCACGGTGCCCAGCAGGCGGCCCGTCGCGGCCTCGACGACCTGGACGGGGGTGCCGCCCTCACCGCGGATGTCCGCGAGGTCGGCCGCCCGCTCCCGGCGGGTCCAGTGCCAGGCGGTGGCCCGCCGGCGCAGCAGCTTGCGGCGCTCCAGCTGCGGGACGAGATCGGGCGCGGCGGGGCCGAACAGCTCCATGTCCGCCGCGGTGAGCGGGAGTTCGGCCGCCGCGGCGCAGAGATGGGGGGCGAGGACATACGGGTTGTCCGGATCGAGGACGGTCGATTCCACGGGCTGCCGGAAGAGTGCCTCGGGGTGGTGCACCAGAAAGGTGTCCAGCGGGTCGTCCCGGGCGACCAGGACCGCGAGAGCGCCCTGCCCGGCGCGGCCCGCCCGGCCTGCCTGCTGCCACAGCGAGGCGCGGGTGCCGGGGTAGCCGGCGATCACGACGGCGTCGAGCCCCGCGATGTCCACACCGAGTTCCAGGGCGTTGGTGGCGGAGAGCCCCAGCAGGTCCCCCCGGTGCAGGGCGGCCTCCAGGGCACGGCGCTCCTGCGGCAGATAACCGCCGCGATAGGCCGCGACACGCCCGGGAAGCGACCGGTCCACGGCGGCCAGCCGCTCCTGCGCGATCACGGAGATCAGCTCCGCGCCGCGCCGGGACCGTACGAAGGCGACGGTACGCACGCCCCGGACGACCAGGTCGGTCAGCAGGTCGGCGGTCTCCGCGGTGGCGGTGCGCCGGACCGGCGCACCGTGTTCGCCGTGCAGTTCCGTCAGCGGGGGCTCCCAGAGGGCGAAGACGAGCTCTCCCCGGGGCGAGGCGTCCTCGGTGACCTGGGCGACCGGCAGGCCGGTCAGCCGGCCGGCGGCCAGCGCGGGTTCGGCGGAGGTGGCGGAGGCGAGCAGGAACACCGGGTCGGAGCCGTAGCGGGCACAGACCCGGCGGAGCCGGCGCAGCACCTGCGCGACATGCGAGCCGAAGACCCCGCGATAGGTGTGGGCCTCGTCGATGACGACATGGCGCAGCGCCCGCAGAAAGGAGGCCCAGCGCGGATGAGCGGGGAGGATGCCCCGGTGCAGCATGTCCGGGTTGGTCAGCACGTAGTTGGCGTACTGGCGCACCCACTCGCGCTCCTCCACCGGGGTGTCACCGTCGTACACCGCGGGGCGCACGGCCCGGCCCAGGGGAGCGGCGAGTTCGCCCACGGCCCGGCGCTGGTCAGCGGCGAGCGCCTTCGTCGGCGCGAGGTACAGCGCCGTCGCCCCCCGTCCGTTCGGTGCCTCGGAACCGTCCAGGAGGGAGCTGAGAACCGGTGTGAGATACGAGAGGGACTTCCCGGAGGCGGTACCGGTGGCCACGATCACCGACTCACCGCGCAGGGCGTGTCCGGCGACCCGCGCCTGGTGCTCCCACGGCCGCTCCATTCCGGCGCTCCGGAGCGCTTCCACGACTTCTTCCCGGATCCCCCGCGGCCAGTCCGCATGGCGGCCCACGCGCGGGGGCAAGTGCTCCGTATGAGTGACGCGTGCAGCCCGGTCCGCCGTGCCGGCGAGCAGGCCGAGTACCGCCCGTGGGGCGGGGCGCGTGCCCGCAGACTGCGGGAGTTGGTCGTCGGCCATCGGCACCGAGTGTGTCACTGGCCTGATGAAGAATGGGCTCAAGGCGTCGTGCGCGCCTGCCGGTAAGTGATTGAATGCCATCGCGGCTGCCGATCCATGGGGGGCGACCGCTCGTTGCAAGGTGCTGGAGGATCCGTGGACCTGTCTCTGTCGACGCGTACCGTTGGCGACCGCACGGTCGTCGAGGTCGGTGGCGAGATCGATGTATACACCGCGCCCAAGCTGCGTGAGCAGCTGGTCGAGCTTGTCAATGAGGGCAGCTACCACCTGGTGGTCGACATGGAGGGCGTCGACTTCCTCGACTCCACCGGTCTCGGCGTCCTCGTCGGTGGTCTCAAGCGCGTCCGCGCGCACGAGGGCTCGCTGCGCCTGGTCTGTAACCAGGAGCGCATTCTGAAGATTTTCCGTATCACCGGTCTGACCAAGGTGTTCCCGATTCACACCTCGGTCGATGACGCCGTCTCGGCCACCGACTGACAGCTTCCGTGCCCCGGGTCGCGTGCCGTCCACCGGTCGCGCGTCCCGGGGGGTGGGAGTGATGGGGGGTCGGCGGTGGGCCGCCGCGGTCCGCCCTCCATGACGTAAGCCTGTATGACCGAGGGGGATGGCATGGCCACCGTGGAGCTCTTGTTCAGTGCTCTGCCCAATCACGTCCGCACAGCGCGCCTGGTGGCGGCGGCGGTGGCGCGCCGGGCCGGGGTCGACGAGGCCGTGCTGGACGAGGTGAGGCTCGCCGTCGGCGAGGCATGCAGCCGCGCTGTCGGTCTGCACCTCAGCAACAACGTTTCGGCACCCGTACGCGTCGTCCTGGTCGAGGACGAGAAGAAGTTCTCCATCGAGGTCGCCGACGAGGTCGCCCACCGGCCCACCGGCCCACGGCGGGACGAGCACGGCGGGCCCGGCGCCGTGACCCCGGGTGAGGCCGTCGCCGAGGACGAGGACGAGATGGGTCTCGCGGTCATCAGCGGCCTTGTCGACGATGTCGAGGTGTCCGCGGACGAAACGGGCGGCCGTATCAGGATGAGCTGGCCGACGACCCCCGACGCTCTCCTGCCGTAGCCCTCGCGGCCTCGCGGCCCCCGGGGCTCCCAGCACGCACGGCCCAGCCGATGCTCGCGGCCCCTCCGGGCCTCGCGGCCGCCGGCCCCGGACCGCCACGGGCCCGTACCGCCGACCCCGTCCCCGCCGGTCGTGCCGCTCCGCGCCGCTCTCTCCCTCCTCCCTCCTCCTTCTTCTTCCCCGCGGGCTCCGGCCGCCCACCGCGGGTGGCTCCGCACCGCAGCCATGGCCACGGTGCACCGGCCCCGTGTGATCCACGTCTCTTCCAGACCGCCGCTGAGCTGGTATTTCATAGGATTTGAAGATCCAGAAAAAGGCAATATTCGACCGTCAGCGAATGGATCAATTTCCTTCGTCCGGGCGAATTAATCGCGGGCTCTCCGGCTCATCTCCCCCGGTGGGAGTCAATTGCCCCTCATGGCCCCTGTCTTGATCCCGGTCCGGATCCCTAGAATCCGTTCACAATCTTTGCTCAGGACGCCTGAGTGCCGCGGCAGTTCCCTGTGCTGCGCGCCCATGTGCCAAACGTCAAGGAGGACGAATGGCGGGGCCCGTTACCCCTCTTCAGCAAGACCTCTCCCCATCCCTGCCCCTCGCGGCCGCCGAACTGACCACCGACAACCGGCTGATCGTCGTGGTCGTCGCGCTCGTCGCGCTGGCCGCGCTGGGTGTCGCCGTGATGCTGGTGCGTCAAGTGCTGGCGGCGGGCGAGGGAACCGACAGTATGAAGAAGATCGCGGCGGCTGTACAGGAAGGAGCGAATGCCTATCTCGCCCGGCAGCTGCGCACCCTCAGCGTATTCGCGGTCGTGGTGTTCTTCCTGCTCATGCTGTTGCCGGCCGATGACTGGTCGCAGCGCATCGGGCGGTCCGTGTTCTTCTTGATCGGCGCGTTGTTCTCCGCGGCGACCGGCTATATCGGAATGTGGCTGGCCGTGCGGAGCAATGTGCGGGTGGCCGCCGCGGCGCGCGAGGCCACTCCGGGCGAGGGCGAGCCGGCCAAGGACCTCACGGACGTCTCGCACAAGGCCATGAAGATCGCCTTCCGCACCGGTGGCGTCGTCGGCATGTTCACCGTCGGCCTCGGCCTGCTGGGCGCTTGCTGTGTCGTGCTGGTCTACGCGGCCGACGCGCCGAAGGTGCTGGAAGGCTTCGGCCTCGGTGCCGCGCTGATCGCCATGTTCATGCGAGTCGGCGGCGGCATCTTCACCAAGGCCGCGGACGTCGGCGCCGACCTCGTGGGCAAGGTCGAGCAGGGCATCCCCGAGGACGACCCGCGCAACGCCGCCACCATCGCGGACAACGTGGGCGACAACGTCGGCGACTGCGCCGGCATGGCCGCCGACCTGTTCGAGTCCTATGCCGTGACGCTGGTCGCGGCGCTCATCCTCGGCAAGGTCGCCTTCGGTGACGCCGGTCTGGCCTTTCCGCTGATCGTTCCCGCGATCGGTGTCCTCACGGCCATGATCGGTATCTTCGCGGTGGCGCCGCGCCGCACCGACCGCAGTGGCATGACCGCCATCAACCGCGGCTTCTTCATCTCCGCGGTGGTCTCGCTCGTGCTGGTGGCCGTGGCGGTCTTCACCTATCTGCCGTCCTCCTACGCGGACCTGGACGGTGTGGACATCGCCATCGCCGGGCACGAGGGCAACCCCCGGGTCCTCGCGCTCGTCGCGGTCGCGATCGGCATCGTGCTGGCCGCGCTCATCCAGCAGCTCACGGGGTACTTCACCGAGACCACCCGGCGTCCGGTCCGGGACATCGGGAAGTCCTCGCTGACGGGACCGGCGACCGTCGTCCTGGCCGGGATCTCGATCGGTCTGGAGTCCGCCGTGTACACGGCGCTGCTGATCGGCCTGGGTGTCTACGGGGCGTTCCTGCTCGGCGGCACCTCGATCATGCTGGCGCTGTTCGCGGTCGCCCTGGCCGGGACCGGCCTGCTGACCACGGTCGGCGTCATCGTCGCCATGGACACCTTCGGGCCCGTCTCCGACAACGCCCAGGGCATCGCGGAGATGTCCGGCGACGTGGAGGGCGCGGGCGCCCAGGTGCTCACCGACCTCGACGCGGTCGGCAACACCACCAAGGCGATCACCAAGGGCATCGCGATCGCCACGGCCGTCCTGGCCGCCGCCGCGCTGTTCGGCTCCTACCGGGACGCGATCGCCACGGCGGTCGCGGACGTCAACGCCCGGGCGGGCGAGATGAACCTCAGTCTGGACATCTCGCAGCCGAACAACCTGGTCGGCCTGGTCCTCGGCGCCGCGGTCGTCTTCCTCTTCTCGGGGCTGGCGATCAACGCGGTGTCGCGGTCGGCCGGCGCCGTGGTCTACGAGGTGCGGCGGCAGTTCCGCGAGCACCCCGGGATCATGGACTACACGGAGAAGCCGCAGTACGGCCGCGTCGTCGACATCTGCACCAAGGACGCGCTGCGCGAGCTCGCCACCCCCGGCCTGCTCGCCGTACTGGCCCCGATCGCCGTCGGCTTCAGTCTCGGGGTCGGTGCCCTGGGATCGTTCCTCGCCGGTGCCATCGGCGCGGGCACGCTGATGGCCGTCTTCCTCGCCAACTCCGGCGGCGCCTGGGACAACGCCAAGAAACTGGTCGAGGACGGCCACCACGGCGGCAAGGGCAGCGAGGCGCACGCCGCGACGGTCATCGGCGACACCGTCGGCGACCCGTTCAAGGACACGGCGGGCCCCGCCATCAACCCGCTGCTGAAGGTGATGAACCTGGTGGCCCTGCTGATCGCGCCGGCCGTGGTGCAGTTCAGCTACGGCGACGACACCAGCCCGGCCATCCGGGCGCTCGTGGCGCTGGTGGCGATCGGGATCATCATCGGCGCCGTCTACGTATCCAAGCGGCGGGGAATCGCCGTGGGTGACGAAGACAACAACGCCGACCGGGTGTCCGAGCCGTCGGGTCCCTCCTCCGGGGCCGCGGTGGTGTCCTGAGCGCCGGACCGGTTCCGGCCGGTCCGTGCCAGGTCAGGCGGTGGACGGGCGGTGTGCTGCGGCGCACCGCCCGCCCGTCTGCCCGGCCCCGGAAGCGGAGGCGGACGGCCCGCACCGGTCCGGTGCAGAAGACCGCAAAAACCCCTTCGGGGATATCGGGCTCGCGATCCCGGGCCTTTGGCCGTGTATGTTCCGGGCCGAGAGTCATGGAAGGGGCCATCCGGTGAACAAGAAGCTCGCGGCCGCGCTGTCCGGTGGTGCGGCACTCGTACTCGCGCTGTCGGGCTGTGGCGACGACACCGACGAGAAGGTCGACGCCTACGCCAAGAAGGTGTGCGACCAGGTCCAGCCGCAGCTGGAGAAGATCGCTCAGGCGAACCAGTCCATCACCTCCACGGCGGCCGACGGCAAGCCCGAGGAGATCAAGAAAGCCGACTCGGCCGCGTTCCAGAAGATCTCGGACGCCTACGCCGCCATGTCGGACTCGGTCGAGAAGGCGGGCGTCCCGCCGGTCGACGACGGTGAGAAGACGCGGCGGGAGGCCGTCAAGGAGCTCGACGACACCGCCGGGGCGTACGCGGGCCTGAAGACCTCCGTCGACAAGCTGGACACCAAGGACCAGGCCAAGTTCGCCGAAGGGCTGAAGGGCGTCGCGGAGGACCTCGACAAGGTCAACAAGGTCGGCGGCGACGCCATCCGGAAGCTCCAGTCCGGAGACATCGGCGCGGCCATGAGCGAACAGCCCGGCTGCCGGCGCCCGTCCGGCTCACCCAGCGCGAGCACCTGACCGGGCCCGGCTCGCCGGGTCCGTCCGCCCGCGCCGCACGGCCCGGAGCCCCGGGAAGACGTCCCGGGGCTCCGGGCCGTCGCCGTTCCCGGTCCCGAGCCCCGACAATGGGCCGGTGAGTACGCACGAGCACCCCCAGCCCGGCCGGTCCGAGCAGCCCGGCCCCTCCGGTCCCTCCGGTGCACCCGGGTCCGGTGGCACCGCGCCGCACGGCTCCCTCACCGCGCCGCCCCGGTCCGGCACCGGCCTCCCGGCCCGGCTCCGCGAGGCGTTCCTGGCCGCGGCCTTCACCGCGGACGGGCTCCTCGACCTGCTCGGCGCACCGGCCTACGCGGCCCTCGCCCGCAGCGAGACCGTGCCCGCCCTGCGGGCGACCCGCGGCGGATCGCCGCTGGAAACCCTGGTCCGGCTGTTCCTGCTGCAGCGCCCGGTGGAGTACGGGCAGGCGTCGGCGGCGCTGCCCGCGGACGACTGCCTGGCCGAGGGCTGGCTGCTCCGGGACGGCGGCGAGGTGCGGGCGGCCGTGGACATCCGCCCGTACGGCGGGCCGGAGGGCGAGGACTGGTGGATCGTCTCCGACCTCGGCTGCGCCGTCGGCGGCGCGGGCGGCGCGAGCACTGCCGGCGGGCGGTCCGCCGGTCAGGACCGCGCCGCGCTCGTCCTCGGGGTGGGCGGGGCGTCCACCACGCTCGCGGGTCTCACCGTGCGGACCCCCGTCGGGCGGGCGCTGGATCTCGGCACCGGCTCCGGTCTGCAGGCCCTGCACGCCGCTCGGCACGCCACCCGCGTCACCGCCACCGACGTCAATCCGCGGGCCCTGGCCTTCGCCCGGCTCACGCTGGCGCTCTCCGGCGCGCACGAGGCCGATCTCCGGGAGGGCTCGCTCTACGAGCCGGTGGCGGATGAGGAGCCGTACGACCTGATCGTCTCCAATCCGCCTTTCGTCATCTCCCCGGGCGCCCGGCTGACCTACCGGGACGGCGGCATGGCCGGTGACGACCTCTGCCGGACCCTGGTCCGGCAGTCGGCGGAGCACCTCGCCGACGGCGGCCACTGCCAGCTCCTCGCCAACTGGGAGCACCGGGACGGCGAGGACTGGCGGGACCGGGTCCGCGCCTGGGTGCCGCCCGGGTGCGACGCCTGGATCGTGCAGCGCGAGGTGCAGGACGTCACGCAGTACGCGGAGCTCTGGCTGCGCGACGCCGGTGACCACCGGGCCGGGCCGGAGACCTACGCCGCGCGCTACGGCGCCTGGCTGGAGGAGTTCGAGGCGCGCGGGACCACGGCCGTCGGCTTCGGCTGGATCACCGTGCGCAAGTCGGGCGCCGCCCGGCCGTCCGTCATCGCGGAGGAGTGGCCGCACCCGGTCGAACAGCCACTGGGACAGACGGTGCTGGACCACTTCGCGCTCCAGGACTTCCTGCGGCGCACGGACGACGCGGCGCTGCTCGCCGCCCGCTTCCGGCTGGCGGACGACGTGGTGCAGGAACAGGTCGGGCTGCCCGGGGCGGAGGACCCGGAGCACGTGGTGCTCCGTCAGAACCGCGGCATGCGCCGGGCGACGAAGGTGGACACGGTCGGTGCCGGCTTCGCGGGGGTGTGCGACGGAACGCTCAGCGCGGGCCGCATCCTCGACGCCATCGCCCAGCTCGTCGGCGAGGACCCGGTGCTGCTGCGGGACCGGACGCCGGAAGCCGTCCGTCTGCTCGTCGAACAGGGGTTCCTGATCCCCGTGGAGTGACCGGGGCCGGGGTCCCAGGCCCGGGCTCCAAGGCCCGGGCTCCGGGCTCCAGCGGTGGCGCGGGGGACGCGCCGGGGCGCACGGCGGAGGCTGCTGTTCACCGGGCGTTCGCTCCCGCGCCGCGCGGACGTGCCACGCTCCGGCACACCATGCCCGGTGCTAGGGGGTACGCAGTGATGGAGAGCGGGCCGGCCATATTCGCCGGAACAGTGTTCGTCCTGTTCGGAGCGGCACTGCTGGTGTGGGCGGGAACGCGCCTGCGCAGCGGCGCACCGGTGGTCGAGGGGGTGAGCTCTCCGCTGCCCGTCCCGCTGGTTCTGCTCTTCGGCCCGGCCGCGCTCGTCACGGGGGGCTGGCTTCTGCTGTCGGTCTGACGGCGGGTCCGCCGCGCACGGAGGGCACGGCGGGCCGGAGCCCGGCGGACTCCGGAGGCCGGTGTGCAACCGGCGGCACGCGCGCGGCCCGCGTCCGTACGATCCGGAACGCGGGCCGCGGCGAGGAGCCGGCGGGGCGTCAGCCGCGCAGGATGCGGCCCTCGCTGTCCGTACGGTCATTGCTGGTCAGGAAGAGGATGCCGTCGATCAGCGCCCAGATGCCGCAGCCTCCGAGGGTGAACAGCTGACCGAGGGCCATCCCGGTGTGACCCGTGTAGAACCGGCCGATGCCGAGGGTGCCGATGAAGAGCTGGAGGATGCCGGCGACGATCTTCGACTTCTCGGAGTACGGCTGCCCGTTGGGGGCCACGGCCGGCGGCTGAGCGGGGTGCGACATGAGGTGGGACTCTTCTCTCACGAATGAATGTTCCGCGCGGGACCTGGGGACGTGCCGCGACGATCACATGACCCGGGAGAGAGCCGATCAGTTGTGCGGCTCACGGCATTGTGATCGTTCGGTGATGCAACGGCGGGGAGAAGGGGGACGATCCGGGCGGCCGGACCCGGCGGGCCGGACCCATCAAGGGAGTTCACGGTGGCTCGTCCCCAGCCCGCCCCGGACCGTGCGTCAGCCCACCAGGTTGCGCCCGATGCCCCAGAGCGCGGTGAGCGTCAGCGCCACCGCGGTGAGCACCCGGCCGGGTGAGGGGCGGTAGCGCCGCCCGCGCAGCCCCTCGCGCACCCAGCGCCAGCCGAGGAACAGGCCGGCGGGGACGCCGAGGACCAGCAGGGCCGCGTTGTCGTGGAAGGCCGCGGCCACATCGCCGTGCATCAGGTCGTACACCATGCGGGTCGCGCCGCAGGTGGGGCAGTCCAGGCCGGTCAGCCAGTTGAAGGGGCAGCGCAGCAGCCACTGCCCCGCCTCATGGGGGTTCGTGCCGTAGAGGTGGACGGCCCCGGCAGCCCCGGCCGCCAGCACCGAGAGCGGTGCTGCGGCCGGGTGCGAGGCCGCCTTGCGGAGCACCGTCCGCATGCCTCCGCCGTCGGCGCCTCCTCCGGCAGGGCCTCCGCCGACCGCGCCGCCGGTGACCGTGGAGCCACCGGCCGCACCGCTGCCGGTCACACCGCTGCCGGCCATACCGCCGTCAGCCACGCAGCGGACGGCCCTGGGCGTCGGTGGGCTGGCCGGTGAGCAGCATGATGCCGTCGATCAGGGCCCAGATGCCGCAGCCGCCCAGGGTGAACAGCTGGCCGAGCGCCATGCCGGTGTGGCCGGTGTAGAACCGGCCGATGCCGAGGGTGCCGATGAAGAGCTGCAGGACCCCGGCGACGATCTTCGACTTGTCCGAGTAGGGCCGGCCGTAGGGGTCGTAGCCGTACGGGGCGTTGGGGTCGCCGGTGTACTGGCCGGGGGCCACGGGCTGCTGCTGCGGGTAGCCGTAGCCGGGCTGCTGGCCCTGCTGCGGGTAGCCGTAGCCGGGCTGCTGGCCGTACGGCTGCTGGCCGCCCTGCTGCTGGCCCTGCTGCGGGTATCCGTAGCCGCCGTTGGGGTCCTGCGGCGGCGGGCCGTAGGGATTGGACATGGGCTTCCCCCCGTGAGTGCGAATGACTGAACGCGCGGCGCGCGCCGCCGGGAACGCCCCCGGCACCCGCCATCCTGCCAGCCGGGCTCCGGGCGCTGGCAAGCACCTGTGGGCTCCGGGCCCCGGGATGTGAGGTTGGCGGGGTCCTCGCGGTACGGCGGCACGCACGCCCCTTGTCGGGTTACCGTTCGAGTGGCGTTGCGGGCTTTTTCCGCTTGACAGCGGGGCGGGAGGTACCGTCACACTCCGCATCGTCATGACAACGCCGTCACAGAAGTGGCAGTGATATTCACCGAGCGTCGACCGGAGAGAAGAGCGAAGTTGTCCCCGACCAGCGAGACCGCGAAGGGCGGCCGCCGACTCGTCATCGTCGAGTCGCCTGCCAAGGCGAAGACGATCAAGGGCTATCTCGGCCCGGGTTATGTCGTCGAGGCGAGCGTCGGGCACATCCGCGATCTGCCCAAAGTCGCCGCAGAGATCCCCGCGAAGTACAAGGGCGAGTCCTGGGCCCGGCTCGGCGTCAACGTCGACCAGGACTTCCAGCCGATCTATGTCGTCAACGCAGACAAGAAGAGCCAGGTCAACAAGCTCAAGGAGCTGCTGGCGGAGTCCGACGAACTCTTCCTGGCCACCGATGAGGACCGCGAGGGCGAGGCCATCGCCTGGCATCTGCAGGAAGTCCTCAAGCCCAAGGTCCCCGTCCGCCGGATGGTGTTCCACGAGATCACCAAGGACGCCATCCAGGCCGCCGTGCGCAGCCCGCGCGAGCTGAACAAGCGCCTCGTCGACGCCCAGGAGACCCGCCGGATCCTCGACCGTCTGTACGGCTATGAGGTCTCCCCGGTGCTGTGGAAGAAGGTCATGCCGCGGCTGTCGGCCGGCCGGGTGCAGTCCGTCGCCACCCGGCTCGTCGTCGAACGGGAGCGCGAGCGCATCGCCTTCCGCTCGGCCGAGTACTGGGACCTCACCGGCACTTTCGCCACCGGCCGCACCGGTGACGCCACGGACCCCGGCACCTTCGGCGCCCGCCTCACCACGGTCGACGGCCGCCGCGTCGCCACCGGCCGCGACTTCGGCTCCACCGGCACGCTCAAGGAGGGCTCGCAGGTCCTCCACCTCGACGAGACCGCCGCGCGCGAGCTGGCCGCCGCCCTGGAGGGCGCCGCCTTCACCGTCCGCTCGGTCGAGTCCAAGCCGTACCGGCGCTCGCCCTACGCGCCGTTCCGCACCACCACCCTCCAGCAGGAGGCGTCGCGCAAGCTGGGCTTCGGCGCCAAGTCGACGATGCAGGTCGCACAGAAGCTGTACGAGAACGGCTTCATCACGTACATGCGGACGGACTCCACGACGCTCTCCGAGACCGCCGTGGCCGCCGCCCGCGCCCAGGTCACCCAGCTCTACGGCGCCGACTACCTGCCGGAGAAGCCGCGGATGTACGCGGGCAAGGTCAAGAACGCGCAGGAGGCGCACGAGGCGATCCGCCCCTCCGGCGACCGCTTCCGCACCCCCGCCGAGACGGGCCTCACCGGCGACCAGTTCCGGCTGTACGAGCTCATCTGGAAGCGGACCGTCGCCTCCCAGATGAAGGACGCCGTCGGCCAGTCCGTCACCGTGAAGACCGGCGGGCGCGCGAGCGACGGCCGGGACGCCGAGTTCTCCGCCTCCGGCAAGATCATCACCTTCCACGGCTTCCTCAAGGCCTACGTCGAGGGCGCCGACGACCCCAACGCCGAACTCGACGACCGCGAGCGCCGCCTCCCGCAGGTCTCCGAGGGCGACCCGCTCACCGCGCGGGAGATCACCGCCGACGGCCACGCCACCAAGCCCCCGGCCCGCTACACCGAGGCGTCGCTGGTCAAGGAGCTGGAGGAGCGCGAGATCGGCCGCCCGTCGACCTACGCCTCGATCATCAGCACCATCCTCGACCGCGGTTACGTCTTCAAGAAGGGCACGGCCCTGGTGCCGTCCTTCCTCTCCTTCGCCGTCGTCGGCCTGCTGGAGAAGCACTTCGGCCGCCTCGTCGACTACGACTTCACCGCCCGCATGGAGGACGACCTCGACCGCATCGCCGCGGGCGAGGCCCAGTCCGTGCCGTGGCTGCGCCGCTTCTACTTCGGCGCCGACGAGGCCGGCAGCGGTGCCGCGGCCGAGGCGGGCAACGGCGACGGCGACCACCTCGGCGGCCTCAAGGAACTGGTCACCGACCTCGGCGCGATCGACGCCCGCGAGGTCTCCTCGTTCCCCGTCGGCAACGGCATCGTCCTGCGCGTCGGCCGCTACGGTCCCTATGTCGAGCGTCCCGCGCCGCCCGCCGAGGAGGGCGGCAAGCCGGAGCCGGGGCAGCGCGCCGACGTCCCCGACGACCTCCCGCCGGACGAGCTGACCGTCGAGCTCGCCGAGGAGCTGCTGGCCAAGCCGAGCGGTGACTTCGAACTCGGCACCGACCCGGAGACGGGCCGCAAGATCGTCGCCAAGGACGGCCGCTACGGCCCGTACATCACCGAGATCCTGCCCGAGGACACGCCCAAGACGGGCAAGAACGCCGTCAAGCCGCGCACCGCCTCGCTCTTCAAGTCGATGTCCCTGGACACGGTGACGCTGGAGGACGCCCTCAAGCTGATGTCGCTGCCCCGGGTTGTCGGCACCGACCCCGCCTCGGGCGAGGAGATCACCGCGCAGAACGGCCGCTACGGCCCGTACCTCAAGAAGGGCACCGACTCGCGCTCCCTGGAGCGGGAGGAGCAGCTCTTCACCCTCACGCTCGAAGAGGCGCTGGAGATCTACTCCAAGCCCAAGCAGCGCGGCCGGGGCGCGGCCAAGCCGCCGCTGAAGGAGCTCGGCACCGACCCGGTCAGCGAGCGGCCCGTCGTCGTCAAGGACGGCCGCTTCGGCCCGTACGTCACGGACGGCGAGACCAACGCGACGCTGCGCCGGGACGACGACATCGAGACGCTCACCCCGGAGCGCGGGTACGAACTCCTGGCCGAAAAGCGCGCCAAGGGGCCCGCCAAGAAGACGGCCAAGAAGGCGCCGGCGAAGAAGAGCGCCGCCACCGCCAAGAAGGCCCCGGCGAAGAAGGCCGCGGCCAAGAAGACGGCCGCGAAGAAGACGACGGCGGCCAAGAAGCCGGCGGCGAAGAAGACCACCGCCAAGACCGCCAAGAAGGCGGCGGCCAAGAGCAGTTCCGCGGCCGACGGCACCGAGTAGCCGAGGCGGCGGGCGGCTCCGCGCGGGCCGGACGTGCCGCGTCCGGCCGCCGGATCCCCGCCCGCGACGGGCCCGCGGAGGGCTCGGGGCCGGCCGCGGCCGGCCGTTTCCGGAAAGTACGGCCGCATGTTCGGACGGGGCGGCATGGATTCGGCCAGTCCGGATAGGCTGGCCGGATGACGCGAGCCGAGCAGCCAACGGTCGTGAGTCCCCCCTCGGACCACCTTGCCGCAGACTCCCGCGAACGCGCCGTGCGAGCCCTGCTGCGGTTCCCGCCGCTGAGGCGGCTCTGGAGCGCCCAGCTCGTCGGCGGCGTCGGAGACGCACTGGCCCTGCTGGTCCTGCTGGTGCTGACCTATCAGGCGGCAGTGGCGGCCGGTACCTTCGGCGCCGGATACCGCGGTGCGGCCTTCGCGGTCGCGGCGGTGTTCGGGGCCCGCATCCTGGCGACGCTGCTCTTCGGGGCGGTACTCCTGGGACCGCTGACCTCCCTGATCGGGACCGGTGAGAAGAAGCCGGAGCCCGGACCGCGGGAGACGCGGGAGGAGCCGGACGGCGAGTCCGGACCGGAGAAGCCCGGCGGGCCCGGGAAACCGGAGAAGCCGGAGAAGCCCGGGAAGGGCGCCAGGGGAACCACGGCCCGGAAGAAGAGCGGCAGCGGCGGCGGGCCGCTCGACCGCCGCTGGACCATGATGACCGCCGACGGTCTGCGGGTGGCGCTCCTCGTCGTCGCCCCGCTGTGGATCGACTGGACCCCCGGCGAGGCCACCGCCGTCCTCCTCGTCACCGTCTTCGTCACCGGGGTCGCCGAACGCCTCTGGACCATCTGCCGGGAGAGCGCCGCCCCCGCGCTGCTGCCGTCCGTCCCGGCCGGCGACGCCGCCGTACGGCCGCTTCCGGACAATCTCGACGCGCTGCGCCGGCTCTCGCTGCGCACCGGCTTCGTGGCGCTGCCGCTGGCCGCCGCGGCCTTCGTCACCATCACGCTCTTCAGCAACCTGCTCGGTGCCGTCGTCGCGTGGTTCCATCTGCACCAGGCCGCGCTCGGCTCCTATGTGGCGGCCGGGCTCTTCGCCGCCTGCGTGTCGATCCTCTACTTCGTCGAACTGCCCGGCGGGCGGACGCCCCGCGTGCGCTCGCCCCTGGAAGGGCTGCGCCGGCCCACGAGCGGCGGCACGGGCGACAAGGGACGCACGGCCGACAAGGGACGCACGGGCGCCGTCCCGCTGCTGGTGGCCGCCTCCGCGACCGTCGCCGCCGCGATCGCCGCGGCCGTCGCGGTGTCCCTGCTGCACATCGACGACCTGGGCGGGGGCCCGGTCGGCTTCGCCCTGCTCGTGCTGGCCCTGACCGGCGGCACCGTCCTCGGTATCCGCAGCGCGCCCAAGGTGCTGCCCGCGCTGTCGCGGCGGCGGATGCTGGCCCTGTCCATCGCGCTCACCGGGCTGGCGCTGCTCGCGGTCGGCCTCACGCCCGACCCGGCGACCGTCCTCTTCCTGGCCCTCGTCGCCGGCACCGCCGCGGGCATCGCCGCGAACACCGGGCACACGCTGCTCGACCAGGAGACCGAGGAGAGCCGGCGCGGCCGGACGACCGATCATCTGCACGCCGTCGTACGGGTGTTCGTCGCCGTCGCGGCGGTGGCGGCACCGCTGCTCGCCGGGGCGATCGGGGAACACCGGCTGGAGAGCGGCTCGTTCGTCTTCGCGCACGGCGGCGCCGGCTTCGCGCTGATGCTCACCGGCGCGCTGCTGCTGCCCGTCGCCGCGCTGGTCCTGATCCGGACCGACGACCGGTCCGGCGTACCGCTCCGCCGCGACCTGCGCGACGCGCTGCGCGGCGGCGACCCCGACCGGCGCGCACCGGCCGGCAACGGCTTCTTCATCGCTCTGGAGGGCGGCGACGGAGCGGGCAAGTCCACCCAGGTCGAGGCGCTGGCCGACTGGATCCGCGCCAAGGGCCACGAGGTCGTCGTCACCCGGGAGCCCGGCGCCACGGCGATCGGCAAGCGGCTCCGCTCGATCCTGCTGGACGTCTCCTCGTCCGGGATCTCGCCGCGCTCGGAGGCCCTGCTGTACGCGGCCGACCGCGCCGAGCACGTCGACAGCGTCGTACGGCCCGCGCTCGAACGCGGCGCCGTCGTCATCAGCGACCGCTACATCGACTCGTCCGTCGCCTACCAGGGTGCGGGCCGTGATCTGTCACCGACCGAGATCGCCCGGATCAGCCGGTGGGCCACCGACGGTCTCGTACCGCATCTGACGGTGCTGCTCGACGTCTCTCCCGAGACCGCCCGCGAGCGCTTCACCGAGGCACCGGACCGGCTGGAGTCCGAGCCGCCCGAGTTCCACCAGCGGGTGCGGTCCGGCTTCCTGGCACTGGCTGCCGCCGACCCCGCGCGCTATCTGGTCGTGGACGCCGGGCAGGAGCCCGAGGCCGTCACCACCGCCGTACGGCACCGGCTCGACCAGGTGCTGCCGCTCTCCGAGGCCGAGATCCGGGCCCGCGAGGAGGCCCGGCGGGCCGCCGAGGAGGAGGCCCGCCGCCGCGCCGAGGAGGAGGCCGCGCGCAAGGCCGAGGAGGAGCGGCTGGAGCGGGAGCGGCAGGAACAGCTCGCCCGGCTGCGCGCCGAGGAGGAGGAGCGCAAGCGGCGCGAGGCCGAGGAGGCCCGGGTCGCGGAGGCCCGCCGCCAGGCGGAGGAGGCCCGCCGGCTCGCCGAGGAGGCACAGCGCCGCGCCGAGGAGGAACGCGTCCGCCGCGAGGCCGAGGAGGCGGAGCGCCGCGCCGAGCAGGAGCAGGTCCGCCGCCAGCAGGCGGAGGAGGAGCGGCTGCGCCGGGAGGCCGAGGAGCGCCGGCTGGAGAAGCAGCGGAAGGCCGAGGAGGCGCTGCTGCGGGCGGAGCGGGAACGGCAGGCGGCCGAGGCCGCCACCGCCGCCGCGGCCGGAACGGCGGGCGGGACCGCTGCCGCCGGGCCGGACGACGCGCCGACGGTGCAGACGCAGACCCCCGTCGCGAGCGAGCCGTCCCCCCGGAAGCCGGACGCACCGCGCGCCCCGGAGACGGAGGCCACACAGCCGGTCCCCACACCGCGGGCCGACCGGCCGGGACCGGACGCCGAGGAGACGGCCGTCCTGCCGCGCGCCTCCGAGAACGACGAGACGGCCGTCCTGCCGGAGGTGCCGGAGGCGGGCACCGGCCGGGGGAGTGACGCCGCCGACGAGACGGCCGTCCTCCCGCCGGTGCGTCCCGGGGACGGCGGGCCGCGCGGTGAGCGGTCGGGAGCGCACCCGGCGCCGTCCGCCCGTCCGGACCGGCAGGGTGACACGGCGGACCGCGTACCGCCGTGGCTGTACCGCGAGGAGGACGGGAACGGCCGGACGCCCGGCCCGGACGCGGGCCCGGACCCGGATGCCGAGCGGACCCGGGAACTCCCGCAGATCAACCCGGACGAGGACACCTCCCGGGGCACCACCGCGGGCCGCTCCGGACGGAAGCCGGGACGCCGCGGCGGCCGGCCCCGCCCGGACTGGGCGGAGGAGACCCCGCTCGACGACCTTCCGACCCTCGCCGACGAACTGCTCGGCCCGAGGGACGACGAGGACGACGGCCGGCGGCGGGGCGGCCGCAGAGGCTGACACGGCGGGCCGGCCGGGGCTCCCGTCCCGGTCCGCCGGGTCGCCGCTTCCCGCTTCGCCGCCTCACCGGGCGCCCGGTCGGCCAAGTGCCCCCGGGCGCCGGTGCGTTGAGCGCTGTTCGGGTCGGACCGGCCGGGGCCGTCCGTCCGGGCTCGGCCGGAGCCGGCGCCGCCCAGGGCTTTCCGGAGCGCGGGCGGTGGCCCGGCCCGTACGCCCCGGCGCGGCGCGCAGCACCCGGGCGCGCGGCCAGAGGCCCGGTCGCCGGGGACGGCGGCCGACCGTGCGGATGGCCGTGCCCGGCCGCAGCCGCCCCCGGACCCCGCGCACAGGCGCGACGCCACTGGCCGGCCCCGGCCGGCGCCGGTTGTCGGCGCGGTGCACCACAATGGGGAGCCGCGAGGGCGTACGGACGAGAACCGGTGGAGAGGGGTGGCGGTCATGGCGGTGTGGGACGACCTGGTCGGCCAGGACCGGGTGACGGAGACGCTCACCGCGGCCGCCCGGGACGCGGACGCGTACGTCACGGCGGCGGAGTCCGCGGGCGCCGAGGAGCGCGCGGACCACCGCTTCGGTACGGGCAGCCGTCCCAGCGGGGCAGCGGCGGAGGCGGAGGCGGAGGCCCCGGCTCCGTTCCCGGCCTCCGGGCCCCCGGACGGCGACCGTTCGACCTCTCGGATGACCCACGCCTGGCTGTTCACCGGGCCGCCCGGTTCCGGCCGCTCCACCGCCGCCCGCGCCTTCGCCGCCGCGCTGCAGTGCGTCAGCCCCGACCGGGCCCTGGGCGCGGCTCCCGGCTGCGGCTTCTGCGACGGCTGCCACACCGCCCTCATCGGCACCCACGCCGATGTGGAGATCGTCCGCACGGATCTGCTCTCCATCGGTGTCAAGGAGACCCGCGAACTCGTACGGCGCGCGCAGCTCTCCCCGTCCGCCGGCCGCTGGCAGGTGATCGTCCTGGAGGACGCCGACCGGCTCACCGAGGGTTCGGGCAACGTCCTGCTGAAGGCCGTCGAGGAACCCGCGCCCCGCACGGTCTGGCTGCTGTGCGCGCCGTCGGTGGAGGACGTCCTGCCGACGATCCGCTCGCGCTGCCGCCATCTCACCCTGCGCACCCCGCCGGTGGACGCCGTCGCCGACCTGCTGATGCGGCGGGACGGCATCGAGCCGGAGCTCGCCCACGCCGCGGCCCGCGCCACCCAGGGCCACATCGGCCGCGCCCGCCGGCTGGCCACCGACGAGCGGGCCCGGTCCCGCCGCGCCGCCGTGCTGAAGCTGCCGCTCCGCGTCGACGACATCGGGGGCTGCCTCAAGGCCGCCCAGGAGCTGGTGGACGCCGCCGCCGAGGACGCCAAGCAGGTCGCGGAGGAGGTCGACACCAAGGAGACAGAGGAGCTGCGCGCCGCCCTCGGCGCCGCCGCCGGACCGGGCGGCCGGCTGCCGCGCGGCACGGCCGGGGTGATGAAGGACCTGGAGAAGCGGCAGAAGACCCGCGGCACCCGCACCCAGCGCGACACCCTCGACCTCGCGCTGACCGACCTCACCGGCTTCTACCGCGATGTGCTCGCCCTGCAGTTCGGTTCCCCGGTGGCCATCGCCAACACCGAGCAGCGCGACGCCCTGGAGCGGATAGCCCGCGGGTCCACCCCGGAGCGGACGCTGCGCCGGATCGAGGCGATCCTGGCCTGCCGCCGTGCCCTGGACCGCAATGTCGCCCCGCTGCTGGCCGTGGAGGCCATGACGCTGGCGCTGCGCGCGGGCTGATCCGGGCGCCCACGGGCCCGGGCGGCCGGGTCCGCGCACGCCTCGGTGCTTGCCCCGCCACGCGGCCGTTCCGTCGGCCGTGCTCCTGCCCGCCCGTCCGCACCCCCTCTGCCCGCCCGTCCGTCCGTCGTCCCTCCGTCCGGCCGCGGCCCGCGCTCGCTCACTCGTACGGGCCCCGTGGGCCGCGTCCCCGAGGGCCCGTACGGTTACGCTCCGAACAGAAGCCGCAGATCGTCGCGCGCCGCTGCGGTGGTGCCCGGGGCAACCGGTGACACCCCCGCGCCGCGCGTGCCGCCCCGGCGGCACCTCCGCGCCGCACGCGTCCCGCGCGCCGGCCCGCCGTACGCCGAGCAAGCGCCGCACACCGAGAACGCGCCGACCCGAGGGGTACCCATGGACACCAGCCGCCGACCGCGCCGTACCGCCGGTGCCCTCATCGTGTCCGCCGCCCTGCTGCTCTCCGGCTGCTCGTCCGGTGCCGACACGGAGATCTCGGCCTCGGGCCCCGGCGGCCCCGGGCGCATCCCCGGCACCCGCGACGTGCTGAAGCCCCTGCCCGCCGCCGTCCCGCCGGCCCTCAGGCCGTACTACGAACAGAAGCTGCGCTGGCGGGCCTGCGGAGCCGCCGGCTTCCAGTGCGCCACCCTCAAGGCGCCCCTCGACTACGACAAGCCGGGCGAGGGCCGGGACGTCCGGCTCGCCGTATCGCGCAAGAAGGCGGCCGGCCCGGGGAAGCGCCTCGGATCGCTGCTGGTCAACCCGGGCGGACCGGGCGGCTCGGCGGTCGGCTACCTGCAGTCCTACGCGGCCGTCGGCTACCCGGAGCCGGTGCGCGCCCGCTACGACATGGTGGCCGTCGACCCGCGCGGGGTGGCCCGCAGCGAGCCGGTCAAATGCCTCACGGACCGGGCGATGGACGCCTACACCCAGGTCGACATCACCCCCGACGACAAGCGGGAGACGGGCGCGCTCGTCGCCTCGTACAAGAAGTTCGCCGAGGGTTGCGAGCGGCATACGGGTGACGTCCTGGGACACGTCTCCACCAGGGAGTCGGCCCGCGACATGGATCTGCTGCGGGAAGCGCTGGGCGACGAGAAGCTGACCTACGTCGGGGCCTCGTACGGCACCTTCCTCGGCGCGACGTACGCCGGGCTCTTCCCGGACCGCGTCGGCCGGATGGTGTTCGACGGCGCGATGGACCCCTCCCTGTCGTCCGTGCAGATGAACCGCGACCAGACCGCCGGCTTCGGCACCGCCTTCACCGCCTTCGCCGAGGACTGCCTGCGCGGCGACGACTGCCCGCTCGGCGACAAGAGCGTCGACGACGCGCGCAAGCGCCTCCGGGCGTTCTTCGAGAAGCTCGACGCCCGGCCCATCCCCGCGGGCGGGGGCCGGGAGCTGGGCGAGTCGCTGGCCACCACGGGCGTGATCGCCGCGATGTACGACGAGGGGGCGTGGCCCCGGCTCCGCATGGCCCTGCAGTCCGCGATGGAGGGCCGCGGCGACGCCCTCCTCCAGCTCGCGGACCTCTACTACGAGCGGGATGAGGACGGCTCGTACGAGAACCTCATGTACGCGAACCCGGCCGTCAACTGCCTGGACCTCCCGGCCTCCTTCACGAGCCCGGAGGAGGTGCGGAAGCACACGGCGTCGTTCCGGAAGGCGTCCCCGGTCTTCGGCGAGGGGCTGGCGTGGTCGGCGCTGAACTGCGCGTACTGGCCGGTCGAGCCGACGGGCAAGCCCCACCGCATCGAGGCGGAGGGCGCAGCGGCGATCGTGGTCATCGGCACCACCCGCGACCCGGCGACCCCGTACATCTGGTCCCGCGGCCTGGCCGGCCAGCTCTCCTCGGGCACCCTCCTGACCTACGACGGCGACGGCCACACGGCATACGGGCGCGGCAGCGCCTGCGTGGACCAGGCGGTCAACACGTACCTGCTGCGGGGCAAGCCTCCGTCGGACGGCACGAAGTGCACGTGAGCCGGGGAGGGACGGGGCCGGACGGCAGGCCGAGGGCAAACGGGCGGCCACACAGCGGTACGGGCAGGGCAGCCGCCGGGCCGGCCGTAACCCGGTACGGGGCACCCTCCCGCACTGTGTAGACTTGGCGCTGTTGCCGACACCCCCGTGTGCCGCGAGGCCGGGTCGTCGCCGCAGCTCGCCGCCTTAGCTCAGATGGCCAGAGCAACGCACTCGTAATGCGTAGGTCTCGGGTTCGAATCCCGAAGGCGGCTCCGCTCAAACACCAGGTCAGAACCCTTCTGACCTGGTCTTTTGCGTTGCTCCTCCGATGGCTGGTCATGCTGCAGCGTGGTCGCGGATGAAGGGGGAGCGCAGGGGGTGTGCGTTCGGATCTGATGAGCCGGAGCTGTGCCCTGGGCCTTCACGGTCCCGGGCCTCGTCCGCGCGAAGGCCGCCCGGATGGACGGGTGGTGTGGCGGGAGCGCGGGCGTGGTCCTCGGCGGTAGGGGACTCATAGGGCAGCCGGAACCCGGCGCCGGCCAGTTCGCGGGTGTCCGGGGCGAACCGGAGCTCGTCGGGATCGTCCCACAGCCACGCGTGGCTGCCGAAGGTGTCCGTGAGGAAGCGCTGCCATCGCTCCACGTCCGCGTACTCCGCGATGCGCACGCATTGGCCCGGGAAGTCGAAGCGCGGGGTGATGCGCAGGGGATCGCCGGTCACCGTCGCGTTCCAGTCGCCGTCGAGGGTGAGTCTCATGGCGAGTGCCGCCTCGTCCCCGACGTCTTCATGGCACGGGAACGCCCCGTGTCGAACTCGGTCACCAGTTTCCGTAGTCGTCGACCATGGTGGCGATGAGGTCGCGCAGGGCGTCGGCCCGGTGCCGGTCCTCCGGTTGGTTGCGCAGGGCTTCGTCGGCGGCCCGGAGGCGGGCCAGGGCGGCCGGTTCGCCGTCGACCAGGTCGTCGACCAGTGGTGTGGTGACCAGGTTCAGGCACTCGGTGAGCAGGCGACGGGTGGCGGGGGCGGGCGGGTCGGGGTCGGGGGCGGCGAAGGCGGTGGTCAGGTAGCGCGCGGGATCGGTGAGGCTCCAGCCGACGACGGTGCCGTGCTGGACGAGGAGCGCCACGTCGGGCGCGATGCCGATGCGGGCCTCCAGCGGCTTGTCGAGGACGTCGAGATCGCGCAGGGAGGTCAGCACCGCGTCCCCGGGATGGCGGCACAGCACGGCGCACATCTCATGCCGGAAGTCCCGGACCTCGTCCGCGCGGAGCCCGCCCGGGCGTACCGCGGGCATGACGGGAACGCGAACGGACGTCTCGTGGTATGCGGAGCCGTACGGCATCTGAAATTCGGCCCCGACCAGCTTCCGGCTGTCCGGGTCGAACCGGAGGGTGTCAGGGGCGTCCCACAGCCATTCCTTGCTGCCGAAGGTGGTCACCAGGAAGCCCTCACGTTCCTTCACGTTCGCGTAGGGCGCGACGTACACGGAGTTGCTCGCGAACCGGGGGGCGATGTGCAGCGGATCGTCCGTCACTGTTGCGTGCCAGCCGCCGTCGAACGACAGTTTTGTGGTCATTCCTGCCTCACCTGATCTGCACTGCTGGGGCCAGATAGCCGCCCTTGGCAGGAATCCTGCCCTCCACGATGTCCTCGTGGGTCACCGGGGCACCGGGGTCCGTGGGCTTGCCGCCGAGTGCCTCAACCCCGGAATCGCCCTTGATACCCGACGGTCCGTACGCCGTGATGGCCTGTCCTTGCGTGTTCCCGAGCCCATCGGCCACGACGATGTCTTCGCCTTGCCGGAATGTGAGTCTTCCGGACGTGCCTGTCGAGTGGTACACCGCGTCTGGGTTCTTCAGGATGTCCAGAACCCGTTCGTCGCTCATACCGTGCATCGTGTCCCCGTGGTAGTCGTGGCGCTTCTTGAACCCGCCGTCCTGTGCTCTCTCGACGATTTCGTCCAGAACCTTGTCGAGCCGTTTCCTGGCTCTCTCCTCCCTCGTGTACTTGGGCATGAGGCCCAGCGGGTCGCACCCGATGAGCGGGTTGTCCACGTAGCCGACGGGATTCGGCGCGGGGGCCAGGCCGAGGGGGTCGGGGGAGGTGTAGCGGCCGGTCTCCGGGTCGTAGTGGCGGAAGTGGTTGTAGTGGAGGCCGGTCTCGGGGTCGTAGTACTGGCCCGGGAAGCGGAGAGGGGTGTAGGCGCTGCAGTTCCTGGACCAGGCCGTGGCGCCCCAGAGTGTGCTCCGGGTGCGCCAGGCGATGTCACCCGTCTCGTCGATGAGTTCGGTCGGTGTGCCGATGAGGTCGGTGGCGATGGCGAAGAACCGGCGGTCGATCTCCTCCTGGCGGTCGCCGGCCGTGAGGATGCGTTCGGTCTGGGCCAGGGGGACGACGTCCCGGTGGTCCCAGGTGAGGGCGACCACGGTCGGGTCGTCCGGCCGGTGGCTGGTCTGTTCGCACAGGGTCAGGCCGTCCCAGGTGAACCGGGTCTCCTCCAGCACGGTCTCGCCGTCGGCCGCCAGGCGCTGTTTCGCGGTGCGGCGGCCGAGCGGGTCGTAGCGGTACCTCCACCGGGTCCCGTCAGGGGTGGTCACCGAGGTGAGGCGGTTCTCCGTGTCCCACGCGTAGCGCCAGGTGTCGGGCTTGCGCGAGAGGCGGGTCTTCTGGCGCAGGGTGACGCGGCCGAGATCGTCGTACTCGAAGCGGACGTCTCCGGCCCGGGTGAGGGTGGTGCCGGTGTAGGCGCGCGGTCCGGTTGCCTCGCTGCCGGGGTGGCGGGACGGCCAGGACGCCGAGGTCTGGTTGCCGGCGTCGTCGTAGGCGTAGCGCTCCGTCCAGCCCCGGGCGTGGACGGCGGTGACGCGGCCCGCCCGGTCGAGATCGAAGGCGCGGGTGCCCGACAGCCGGTCCGCGACGGAGACCAGGTGACCGTCGGCGCGGTAGGTGTAGGCGCGGCTGCTGACGTCGCGCCCTCCGGCGGTGATGTGCTGCGTCGAGAGCCGTCCGGCCGCGTCCCGGGCCGACGTCATGGTGATCGCGTCGCCGAAGACCCGGGCGAGTTCCCGGCCGGCCGCGTCGTGCGTGAAGTCGATCCGGTGCCCTCTGCTGGTCAGGCGGTGGGGCAGGCCGTCGGCGCCGTAGGCGTAAGACGTGACGTGACCGGTGGGTGTCGTGCGGCGCGTGCGGCGGCCGAGGACGTCGTAGGCGTACAGGATGGGCCGGCCGTCGACCAGTTCCGCCTTGGTGAGTCCGCGGCGGTCGTACTGGTAGCGCAGTTCACTGCCCGGTCCGACGGCCTCCACCAGGCGCCCGGCCCGGTCGTAGGCGTAGGTCGTCACCCGGCCGTCGACGTCCTTGCGGACCACTTGGCCGAGCCGGTCGCGCTCGAACGAGATGGTCCCGCCGAGCGCGTCGACGCGCTCGGCGAGCCGGCCCGCGGCGTCCGTCCGGTAGGTGAGGGTGCGGCCGTCGAAGTCGGTCTCGGAGACGACGTCGCCCGCGGGGTCGTACTCGTAATTCCAGGTCAGACCTTGCGGGTTGGTGACGCGGGTGAGGCGCAGTTCGGCGTCGTGCTCGAACTCGTAGCGGGCGCCGTCGGGTCGCGTGCGGGCGGCCGGCAGGTCGAAGTGCGTGTACTCGAAGCGGGAGACGCCACCGGAGGCGTCGGTGTGGGTGAGGCAGTTGCCCTCGCCGTCGTAGGTCCATCAGACTTTCTTGCGAGGGGACCACCGGCTTCAGCCGGTGGGGGAGTCGCATCCTTGGGCCGGAGCCGCGCAGCGGCGGAGCGCGCTGGGTTGTCAGTAGGGGCCGGTAGCGTGAACGCAACCAGGGTCGGCCAAGCGTGAAGCCGGGGGAGGTGGGGTCGTGTGAGGCGGGCGTACAAGTTTCTTCTGCGTCCCACGGCTGGTCAGGAGCGGGCGCTGGTGGAGATGCTGCGGGATCACTGTTCCTTGTACAACGGGGCGTTGCGGGAGCGTCGTGATGCCTGGCGGCACAGTTCCCGGACGTCGGTGCGGTATGGGGAGCAGTCGGCGCAGTTGAGGGAGATCCGGGCGTTTGATCCGGAGCGTCAGGGGCGGTGGTCCTTCTCCTCCCAGCAGGCGACCCTGCGTCGCCTGGACCGGGCGTTTCAGGCTTTCTTCCGGCGGGTGAAGGCCGGTGGCGCACCGGGGTATCCGCGGTTCAAGGGGGTGGGGCATTTCGACACCGTCACGTTCCCGAGGGACGGGGACGGCTGCCGGTGGGACTCCACCCCCCACGACGCGCGCACCCGTGTCCGCCTCCAAGGCGTCGGACACGTCCGGGTCCACCGGCACCGCCCGGTGCGGGGCCGGGTGAAGACGGTGAGTGTGAAGCGGGAGGGCCGTCGCTAGTACGTGATCCTGGCCTGTGAGGAGGTGCCCGCCGAGCCGCTGCCCCCGACCGGCAGCACGGTCGGCAGCGACCTGGGCACCGTCCACTTCCTCACCGACTCCGACGGACATCACGTCCAAACCCCCGGGTTCCTGCGGGCCTCGGCCGAGGAGTTGGCTGCGGCGCAGCGGCACCTGGCGACGTTTCCGAGGCGCACGCGGCGTCGGACGAAGAAGCACCGTGCCGCAGCTCGTAAGGTCGCCAGGCTGCACGCGAAGATCCGGCGCCGGCGTCTGGATCATCACCACAAGCAGGCCCTGGCCCTGGTCCGTAAACATGATGTGATCGGGCGCGAGCGGCTGAACACCGCGGGCATGACCCGAGCGCCCGCACCCCGGCCCGACCCCGACCGCGACGGTGCGTTCCTGGCGAACGGCGCGGCGGCGAAGGCGGGTTTGAACCGGAGCATTCTGGATGCGGGTTGGGGGCAGTTCCTGCGGATCCTGGCGGGCAAGGCTGAAAGCGCCGGTCGCCGTGTGATCCCGGTGGACGCCCGCAACACGTCCCGCACCTGCCCACCGGAGATCGGCGGATGCGGGCACGTGGCGAAGGAGAACCGCGTCACCCAGGCGAAGTTCGAGTGCGTCAACTGTGGCCTGGTGGCCCATGCCGACCACGTCGGCGCGCTGAACGTCAAACACAGGGCCGGGCTGGTCCTCTGCGACGGTGCCTAACCACCGCCGCAGGAAGCCCACGCGTTCACGCGTGGGTGGAGTCACCCCCGTCATCGACAGTGCCGAGAAACCCTTGCCATCACCGAACCGGTGGCGCCGCCGAGATCACCGAGCCCGTCGATGGTCGCGCCCACGCCCCGCGTGAACTTCGCGACCGCCGCCTTGTCGAACTGCAGATCGCTCCCGTCACCGCCCATGGCCCCGCCCCTCCTGTGCCCCGGTGTCGACGGCGTCGATGGCGACACCGTCCGGAACGATGCCGGCGACCGGCGGGAAGAACATCGACCCGTCCTCGGTCGCGATGTCGACGGCCAGACCGGCGGGCTCGTCCAGGGACGGCACGACCTCGTCGACGATCCGGGCGCCCAGCAACGCCGCGTAGTCCATGGGCCGGTCACCGGATCCGTGACGCAGGGCGAACCGGGCCAGCGCCGCCTCGTCGGTGAACCCGCAGATCCACCGCACCCCGCCCGACCGAGCCGACCAGAGGCCCCCACCGGCCACCGGCACCAGAAGCACCGAACGCCGCATCTCACCGACCAGCGCCCGAGGGTCACCCACACCCCTCCGCCGCTCGGCAATGCGCTCGGCGAGCGCGGTTCTCGTCTGCTCCACGAACTCTCCCCCGTCGCAGGTGACTGATGGCACCGTAGATCCAGACGTGCGCAGGCCGGGGGCGGTTCTTGTGAACGTCTGCCGGATCCGAATGGTCTCAGGGCACGGGTCTCACGGCACGGGCGCCGCCGACCGCTCAGTCGTGCCGTGGACCGGATCGGCCCGGAAGGACCGGCGGGTCCGGACGAGCGCTTCGCGGCATCGGAGCCCAAGGGCGACACCGTGGTCCGCGACTGGCTGCGCGATGCAGCCGCGGAACCGTTCGCCGGGTCAGCTGGAGACGAGGGCCACCCGGAACATCCTGGGCCACCATTTGCCGGTGAGCAGGAACTCCTCGGTTCCGGGGACGGCGGCGATGCCGTTCAGTACGGCGGTGTGCCGCTGCTTTCCCGGGACCGGCAGCCCCGACGCGTCGATCTCCGCAGTCACCCTGCCGGTGCCGGCGTCGACGCGCACGATCCGGCTGGAGGGCCAGACATTGGCGTACACGCTGTCGCCCACGCACTCCAGCTCGTTGAGCTGGGGCACGGGGCTGCCGTGGAGGGTGACGGCGATCCCGCCCGTCGGGGCCAGTGTCCGCGGGTTCCGGAAGGTGAGCCGGGCGGAACCGTCACTGGTGACCAGCCGGCCGCGCCCGGGCTGGTGGCACACACCCCAGCCCTCCTGCGCGTACGGGACCCGGCGCAGCTCCGCCAGTGTCCTGGCGTCGCGCTCGATCGCGACGTGGTCGAGCCAGGTCAACTGCCACAGCGTCGGCCCAAGGACGGTGATGCCCTCCCCGAACAGCGGTTCCGGCAGGTCGGCGCGCACGGTGGGAGGCCGGCCGGGCGGGCCCAGACGGACCGACGACTCCCCGGCCATGCCGGTCGACTCGTAGAGGGTGCCGCCGACCATCTCAAGGCCCTGGGTGTAGGCCCTGGGATCATGCGGCATGACGTCGAGGACCTCGGTCCGCAGTTGATCGACGCGATCGGCGGCGGGCGGGGCCGCGGCCTCCGGCCGGAGCGGTGAGCCCCCGTCCGTTCCACAGGAGGGGACGAGCACGGCTCCGGCCACAGCCACGGCCGCGACGGCCGGGTACGCCAGGAGTGCGCGCAGGGGCCGGGACCGGCACGCCGGCCGGGAGACACCGTGCGCCGCGCCGGATCCCGGGTGCGGACGACGACCGGGTCCACGGCACCATGCCCGCGTGCCGCCCTCTTCGGTCAGTGACGGTCTCCGCTCTCGTTCGCGGCCGACGGGGCGGAGCGGTTCTCCGCCGGGTCCGGGGAGCCGTCCCCGGAGCTGTCGCCGCGCAGGGGCCTGGAGCTGCGTACGGCCGGTGCCGCCGGCGCGGGAAAGGCGTCCATCGGCGCGGGCTTTCCGCGGCGCCGGAGCCGGGCTCGGCGGCCCTGGGTCTTCGGCTTGTACGTGTAGCCGTAGCCGTACTGCTCGGTGTCGCCCTTCGCGGGGGACATGTTGAGGATGCCGCCCAGCACCGCCGTGCCGACTTCCTGCAAGGACCGCACGGCCTCGGTGATCTGGCCCGTGGTGCTCTTCCCGAACCGGGCCACCAGCAGATAGCCGTCCACCGACGAGGCCATGGCCGGAGTGTCCGCCACCGGGAGCACCGGCGCGGTGTCGATCACGACATGGTCGAACTGGTCGGCCAGCGAACGCACCACGGTGCGGAACTGCCCCGCGCCCAGCATCTCCGCCGGGTTCGGTGGCAGCACCCCACTGGCCAGCACCGTGAAGGAACCCGCCGACTGCAACACCTCCTCGGCACTCGCCTGGCCGATCATCACGGTGGTCAGTCCCGCGCCCTCCACCAGGCGGAGGGTCCGGGCGACGTTGGGGCGCCGGAGATCCGCGTCGACGAGACAGACGGAGGACCCGAACTCGGCCAGCGCGGCGGCCAGGTTGATCGAGACGCTCGTCTTCCCCTCGCCGGGCACCGCGCTGGTGACCGCGATGACTTTGGGGGGCCTGTCGATGTCCACGAACCGGAGGCTGGTGCGCAGCCGTCTGAAGTCCTCCGCCCGCCGGCCGAACACGTCGTCGTCCGTCGCGACCGGGTGTCGGGACACGCGCTGGTCGTAGACGACGCTGCCGAGTACGGCCGGTCCACCGGCCGCGGCGAGACACCGGGTCAGGTCGTTGCGGCCGCGGACCGAGGTGTCCAGCGACTCCCGTGCGAACGCCAGTCCGGTACCGAGGGTCAGCCCGGCCACGAGTCCGAGCGCCACGTTGAGCACGGGCGTGGGCGAGGCCGGCGAGGCCGGCCTGGTGGCGGGCTCGGTGACGCTCAGCCGGACGGGTGAGCTCCGGGCGCCCTCCGGTCGTTCGATATCGGCGATGACCTCGGTGAAGCGTTGGGCGACGGCATTGCTGATCCGGGCCGCCCGGGACGGTTGGGCGTCCATGACGGTGATCTTGAGAAGCACCGTGTCGAGCGGCACCTCCGTGGTGATCTTCCGGGCGAGCTGGGAGGGCGTCAGGCCCAGGTCCAGAGCTTCTGCGACGGGCCTGGTCACCCGGGGGCTGGGGACCACTTCCGCGTAGGAACGGACGCGGGCCTGGGCGAAGCTGTTGCCCTGGTTGAGCTTGGCCGTGTCGTCCCAGTCCTGAAGAGACACGAAGAGCGTCGAGGTGGCCCGGTACTGAGGAGTGGTGGCGTAGGTGACGAACACACCGATCGCCGTTCCCAGCAGCCCCAGAGCGGCGATGGCGCGCCAGCGCCTGACGAGGAACCGGAGGCAGTCGGACAGATCCACGATATCCATCCCAGGTGTTCACAAGATCGACAAGACGGGGTGTAAGAGGTCAAGCGATCATATCCGTGAAACCCGCACAAAAGGTGCAGGGCTGCGGATCCGCCCGTCGTTGAGCCGGGCGGGGCCGGTCGGGCCATTCGCGTAAGCCATCCGGCGACTACCCAAGTCCAAGGTGTTAGTCAAGCCTATATGTCGTTATATATGAACATGTCTTTTTTGGCAGTTATGTTCCATCGGTCGGATGCCACCTGAGGAGAGTGAACGAGATGACTGCGCCATCGAAGTGGCGTACCGCCGTGGCGGCCGTGGCGGCTTCCGCTGCTTTCGCCGCCGTGCCGGTCCTGGGCGCCCAGCCCGCCCACGCCCAATACCCACCACCGTCCCCGGGCCTCACCCTGAGTTCCACGGCCGTATACCAGGGGGCCAAGCTCGCCTTCATCGGGAGGGGGTTCGCCTCCGAACAGGCGGTCGTGGCCGAACTGCTTCCGGAACAGACCAGGCTGGGGAACTTCAGGGCCAACAGGCTCGGCGCGGTCTGGGGATCGGTGCGTATCCCCCGGTGCACGACGCCGGGCAATCATGTCTTCCGGCTGCGGGCGTCGAACCCGAATCGGATCCTCGAGGCCGGGATCACCGTGCTCAAGCGCCCCGGGGATGATCCCTGCACGACCAAGGCGGTACCGAAGCAGCAGGCCCGTACCGCCGCGCTCCCCGCCGGACAGCAGAACCTGGCCGACACCGGTGACGACAAAACGCCTCTCCTGATGGGCGGGGCCGCGGGCCTGGCGGCCCTGGGCGGTGGCGGGGTCCTCCTCGCCCGCCGGCTCCGGAAGCACTGACAGCTCCCGCCTCACCCCACGCCGCGGTCTCCGCGGCAGTGCCCCGCACGGCCCGGCGCCACGTCCGCCCGGTGACGGAAGGTCCGTCACCGGGCGGACGGGTGCCGCCGGCCGCGCTGCTGAGAGCTGATGGCGGGGGAGCAGCCGGCTCGCATGGCCGCGGCGATCGTGTTCACCGACTCCTCGATGCGCAGCGCGCACTGCCGTGCGCTCCGCACGTCCGCGCCCAGGGGGTCGGCCACGTCGTCATCGCCCCCCTGCACCCGTTCGGTTCCACGCCGGCCGGCCGCGCCCCGGACCAGCGAGGTGAGCCGGGTGACGGGTGCCGTCGCGTCCGCCGCGTCCTCGGCCCGCAGCAGCCGGGCGAATTCGCGCAGCGTGAACGCGCGGGACAACGCTCGTACGGGGGACAGCCGCACGGCCGCCTCACGATGTTCCGCCGCGGCACCCAGCACCAGATCCGCTCTCTCGACCAGCTCGGCGGTGAGCCGGCGGGAGACGGCACCCGATGGATCCCCGCCCCAGCCGGCGAGGACGGAGGCGGCCTCGGCCGCCATCGGCCCGCCCGGCGCGGCGTGTGTTCCCGCGCTGCTCACCTGAACCACCTCGCGTGCCGCGGCCAGCCGTTCCCTCAGCAGGCACTCGGCGAGCGGCGAGCGGTACAGATTGGCGGTGCACACGATGAGCACGCGGAAATACGGCGGAGGCGCGGTGCCCTCGGCCGGAACGGGGAGGAAAACGTCCGACATGGCGTCAGTGCTCTCTTGCTCGGTGGGGTGTCAGGCGCCGCACGGACCGTTCTCGCGCACCGTGGCCCGCAGGGGACGCACCAGCGGCTGGCGCAGCACGACCGGAGCACGGCCGGAAGGCGGCTCCAGCAAGTGGAGTACGAGAGTGCGCGTGCTGCGCGCGGGCAGTTCCAGATCGAGGGTGAAGACCGGGTGGCCGCGCTCGGTGGCGTGGTTCAGGAGCGCCGGGCGGCCGTCCAGCGTGGCCCGGGACAGCATCGCCCCCGCGCTCGCGTAGTAGGAGACCAGCAGACGGTTGTCGCCCGGCCGGGTGGCGTGGAGCGGGTCGTCCACCCTTTGGGTGACATACGGCGGGAGCCCCGACGCCGGGGCCCGATTGGTCAGACGGGCCGTCACGGTGATCTCACGCCGGCCGTCGACGCACCGTCCCGGTGCCCAGACCAGCTCGCGGTCCAGGTAGTAGTCCAGCTTCGTGCCCGCCGCGTTGTTGACCACCAGTCCGGCCAGCGGGACGGACCCGTCGGGCAGCGCTCCGCCGAACGACCCCGCCAGGAGTTCGCGCTCTTCGGCGGGGTGGGCACTCCACACCTTGATCCGCCCCGCCGCCAGTTGCCGGTGCAGCGCCGCGACGAGGGCGGGCCGGCGCGCCGGATCGTCCGCGGCGTGGAGCAGCCGGGTGGCCACGGCACGCGCGACGTCGAGAAAGAAGGCCTTGCGCCGCGGGGTGTCCCGATGAACCGCGTAGCTGGCGCGCTCGGTGAGGTCCACCACGTTGTCGGCGGTGACGGTGCTCCCGTCGGGCAGCCGGACGGGGCCGGAGGCGGCGAGAAGTCCCGACACCACACTGGGATCGAGGGAGAACGCACCGTCCACCCGCCGGCCGCTGTGCCGGTGCCAAGCGGCCGCCCAGATCCGGGCCGCATAGGGGAAGTGCGGGCTGACATTGGAGTTGACCCAGGTCGCGGCCGGGGCGCTGGGACCGTACAACGCGTCGTACTCGGCCCCCAGGTCCACATCCGCTGTGACCGCGGCCAGTTCGCTGTCGTTCCCGAAGCGCTCGAAACTCATCCGGCCCCGATCCGCCCTGAGCACCGCGAAGGCCCCGGGAAGCCCACCGGTGCCACGCGCCTCGGCGGTGTTCTCGAACACCACGAGGTACCGTCGCGGCCCGTCCGCTCCGAGCATCGACGGCATCACCCGGGCCGCCGCCGCGGCGTCTCCGGTGAGAGGACGGAGCCGGTCGAGCTGCCGGGCGAGCCGGGTGCGCGCCCGGTCGGCGGCCGGCAGCCAGGTGTGGTGCGGGAGGTCGTCGACCTCGGTCCGCACCCGTGCCGCGCTGCGCGCGGCGTGATCGAGGAGCGGAGCCGCGCGGCGCACGGCGGAGAGGTTCAGCAGCCCGCCGTCCTCCCCCGGGCCGGCGCCGACTTCGCCGGCGGTGCGCGCCAGCGGGGAGAGCACGTCGGCGGCCAGCCGGTCGGCGGCCTCCGCGATACCGCGTACGGTCCGCAGCGGGGCGCCGAGCACGGGCACCTGAGCGGCCGGATACCAGGCCGGGCCGGTGGTGAGGCGATGAGCCCGTGCCGCATGCCCGGCGGCGTCGCGCACCGCGGCCTCGGCGGTTCGCGTCAGCGACGCGGCCTCGGCGGGTGGGCCCGCCGCTGACCGCGACGCGGCCGGCTGCGGGCGCAGCGACTCCAGCTTCCGCTGGGCCGCCAGCAGCTCCTGGGCGGCGAGCACACCGGTCACCGCGATCCAGGCGGCACCGGCCAGGAGCAGCCCGGCCGTCGCGTACACCAGCACCCTGACGCGGCGCGCGGGCAGCCGGGGGAGGCCGGTGACGCGCCGGCCGCCGTTCGTCCGCCGGGGCGGCAGGCGTCCCGGGCGCCTCCACCCGGTCCGGGGAGGGGGCGTCCGACTGCGCGACGTACCAGGGCGGAACTCGGGCATCCGGTGTCACTTTCCTTCGCTGATCCCGTTGGCCGGGTCCGGTGGCCCGTGCTCGGCGGCCTCGTCGGTGCCCGGCGTGCGGCTGACGGTCCCCTCGCGGCTCGGCGGACACCCCTCAATAGGCACCGTTCAATAGGCACCGTCACCACGCAGCACAGCGGGAAGGGTCCGGAGGAGGATGGTCAGGTCCAGCCTGACCGACCAGGCGTCGACGTACTCCAGATCCAGGCGCAGGGCGTCCTCCCAGGCGAGGTCGGACCGGCCGCTGATCTGCCACAGACCGGTGAGTCCCGGGCGGACCAGCAGACGGCGGCGGGCCTCCCCGGTGAACGCGGAGTCCCCGACCGGGAGCGGGCGGGGGCCGACCAGGGACATCTGTCCCTTCAGCACATTGACCAGCTGCGGCAGCTCGTCCAGGGAGAAGCGGCGCAACCACCGCCCGACCGCGGTCACCCGGGGGTCCTCCCGCATCTTGAACAGGTGTCCGTCCGCCTCGTTGCGGGCGGACATGGCCGCCCGCAACCGCTCGGCTCCGACTCCCATGGTGCGGAGCTTGAGGACCTCGAACTCCTTGCCCCGCCAGCCGGTACGGCGCTGGCGGAACAGCAGTGGGCCGGGGGTGTCGACCTTCACGGCGATGGCCGCCGCGAGGAGTACCGGCGCCACCAGCAGGAGCAGGACGGCGGCGCCCAGCACATCGATGGCCCGCTTGGCCGTCCTGCCTCCCCGGCGCGCCTGCCGGCACGGGGACGGTGTGCGGTGAGCCGTTTCGGCTGTGGACACCGGCATGCAACACCCCTTCTCCTGACTGCGACAGACGGGTGGAACATGCCGTACACAGGAGCGTTACCGCCCTGATAATGACAAATACACCCATATCAGACAAACGAATAGAAACATGACTTCAGTCCGAGTCTCGGCAGTGACACTGCGGCTTGCCGCCGCCCAGCTGCCCGGGCGGGACGGCCGAGAGGATCTGCATGCGTGCGGTAGTGACGGGTGGGGCCGGATTCATCGGCTCGCACCTGTGTGAGCGGCTGCTTCAGCAGGACCACGAGGTGGTCTGCGTCGACAGCTTCCTGACCTCCAGCCCCGACAACATCGAACACCTCACCGGCAACCGGCATTTCCATTTCCAACACCGGGACATCACGCAGGGCCTGGACGTGCCGGGCCCCGTGGACGCCGTGCTCCACCTGGCCTCACCGGCCTCGCCGGCGGACTACCTGAGGCTGCCCCTGGAGACACTCCGTGTCGGCTCGGCCGGCACCTGGCACGCCCTCGACCTGGCCGCGCGGAAGGGCGCCCGTTTCCTGCTGACGTCCACCTCCGAGTCGTACGGAGACCCGCAGGTGCACCCGCAGCCGGAGAGCTACTGGGGGCACGTCAACCCGGTGGGCCCGCGCGCGGTGTACGACGAGGCGAAGCGCTTCGGCGAGGCCCTGACGATGACGTACCGCAGGGAACGCGGCGTGGACGCCAAGATCGTGCGCATCTTCAACACCTTCGGGCCCAGGATGCGGCCGGACGACGGCCGGGCGATCCCCACGTTCATCCACCAGGCCCTGCGGGGAGAGCCGATCACGGTCACCGGGGACGGCAGCCAGACCAGGTCGCTGTGCTACGTGGACGACCTGGTCGACGGGCTGACGCGGATGATCGGGAGCAGCCACGGCGGCCCGGTCAACCTCGGCAACCCCCACGAGATCACGATGCTCGAACTGGCCCAGTGGATCAGCAAGCTCACCGAGTCCCCGTCCGAGATCGTGCTGGTCCCCCGGCCGCAGGACGACCCCGAGAAACGCCGTCCGAGCATCACGCTGGCTCGCGAACTGCTGGACTGGAACCCTACGACCCCGGTGGAGCACGGCCTGCGCGAAACCATCAGGGACTTCCGCCGCCGTATCGACTCCGGCGGCACCACCCCCCGGCGGCACCCCGTCACCGTGGTGAACGGCACGGCCCGTCGATGACGGCGGTCGGTGAAACGGCGAGCGGCACAGCCTCCGTACCCGTCGTCTCGTGTCTGGGCGTGCCCGTCACGGCGCACACCCGTGAGGGCGCCGCCCGCCGGGTGGTGGACCGCGCCCTGCACACCCGGGAGGCGCGCGAGGCGCACCGGTCGGCACGGGCCGGCACAGCGGCCTTCGCCCCCGCGGGGAGCGACGTGCACCTGTGCAACGCCTACACCCTCGCCCTGGCCGACCGGGACCCGGTGCTGCTCAGGATCCTCCGCTCGGCGTTCCTCAACCTCGCCGACGGGCAGCCGGTGGTCTGGGCGAACCAGCTCCTCCACCGGGGCACGGCGCTGCCGCGTGGGCGCGTCTACGGCCCCGACCTGATGCTGGACGTCTTCTCCATGAGCCAGGGCACGGGGTTGCGCCACTACCTGCTGGGCTCCACGCCCGAGGTGCTGGCCGCGCTGCAGCGCGAACTGCGGAGGCGCTTCCCCCGCGCCGTGCTCGCCGGTTCCTGTTCCCCGCCGTTCCGGTCGCTGACCGCCCAGGAGCTCCGGGACCAGGAGGAGGACATCCGCACACGCGGGGCCGACATCGTCTGGGTGGGTCTCGGCACCCCGCTGCAGGACCACCGGGCCGCCGAGCTCAGCGCCGCGCTGCCGGTGGTGACCATGGCGGTGGGCGCCGCGTTCGACTTCATCGCGGGCAGCAAGCGGCAGGCGCCGTCCTGGATGCAACAGGGCGGACTGGAGTGGCTGTTCCGGCTGGGCTGCGAGCCGCGCCGGCTGTGGCGGCGCTATCTGTTCGGCAACGCCCGGTTCATCGGGGGCGCCGTCCGGCAGGCGGCCCTCCGGCGGGCTCCGCGGGCGTCCGCCCCGCCGGCGCGGTCTTCGGACGTCGGGACGGGACTCACCGGCAGACGGGAGAGGGCGCGTTGACGGCCCCGACCGGCCGGGCCCCGGACGTACGCCACCGGCACGACGTCCCGCCCCCCGCCCCCACCGCGCGGGCGCTGCGCATCGTCCTGGCGTCGTACGCGTGCGACCCGAGCCGCGGCACCGAGCCGGGCATGGGCTGGGCCTGGGCCGAGGCGCTGGCCCGGCGCGGACACACGGTCGAGCTGCTCACCCGTCCCCACGGCGGCAACACGGAGCACATCGGCAGGCGGATCGAGGCCCTCGGCCCGGTGGGGCGGCGGATCAGGACGCATGTCGTGCCGGCCCCGCCCCGCCCCTGGTGGGTCCGTCTGCTGCCGGGCTTCCTGCGCGGCCAGGCCCTGGAGTTCGTCCACTACGACGGATGGCAGCGGCGCGCCCTGGAACACGCGCGCGGCCACGGGCTCGGCTGCGCCGATCTGGTGCACCACGTGTCGTACGGCTCGCTCGTGGGCGGCAGCGCGCTGCGGCGGCTCGGACCGCCGCTGGTGTTCGGCCCCGTGGGCGGCGGGCAGACCGCGCCGCGCAGCCACCGCCGCTGGCTGGGACCCGCGTACTTCCAGGAGATGGTGCGGGAGTTGCTGTGGGTGCGGGGCATGAGCCTGCGTCCGATGTGCCGTGCGACGGTCCGGGAGGCGGCCCTGGTCCTCACCACCAATCGCGACACCGCGCGACGGGCCCGCCGCCTGGGCCGCGCCGATCCCCGCATGGTCCTCAGCGACGGTGTGCCCGACGCGTTGCTGCGGGAGCCCGCGCGGGAGGGGCCGGAGCGGCCGGACCGCCCGCCGACCGTGCTCTGGGTCGGGAGGCTCACCGCCATCAAGGCGCCGGAACTGGCCCTGAGGGCGTTCGCGCTCCTCTCGGCCCGCGTTCCCGACGCGCGTTTCGTGGTGCTCGGGGACGGCCCGCTCCGCGCGGACCTGGAGCGGCTCACCGTCCGGCTGGGGCTCACCGGGTCCGTGTCCTTCCGGGGCCGGCTGCCCTGGAAGGACACCCTCGCCGCGTACGACGACGCGGACGTGCTGCTCTTCACCAGCCTCCGCGACTCCTTCGGCGTGCAGAACCTCGAGGCGTGGGCCCGGGGGCTGCCCGTGGTGCATCTCGACCACCAGGGGGTCGGGGACTTCTCCGCGCCGGACTGCGCGGCTCCCGTGCCGCTGGGCGACCCGGCGGACCTGCCCGGGCGCCTCGCCGACGCGCTGGCGGGAATGCTCGCCGACGAGGAGGCCCGCCGCCGCACGGCGGAGGCCGGGCCTCGGTGGGCCAGGCAGCACACCTGGGCCGCGAAGGCCGAGTTCGCCGAGCGGCTGTACGAGGCCGTGCTGAACCGTCGTTGACGTGCCGGGCCGGCGCCCGCCGCCGTCCGACGGCCGGCCCCGCCGCCCACCGCGCGCCGCCCACCGTCCACCGCCCATCCGCGACCGAAAGAGCAGCAGACCGCATGCCAGCACAAGAGGCACCCCGTCTCCGGACGGACCGTCCACCGGGCACCCCGTCGGCCCACCGCGTGGCGCTGGTGCACAGCTTCTACTCCTCCCGCCGGCCGAGCGGGGAGAACGCCGCCGTGCTCGACCAGGCGGAGGCGCTGCGCGCCGCCGGGCACGACGTCACCCTCGTCGCCGCCCACACCGACGCGCTGGAGACCGAGCGCGGCTACACCCTGCGTGCGGCGGTCCGGGTCGCCACGGGCCGCGGCAGGTCGCCGCTGGCCGAACTCCGCCGGCTCGGCCCCGACGTGGTGCACGTGCACAACCTGTTCCCCAACTTCGCCACCGACTGGCTGGACCGCTGGCCCGGCGCCGTGGTCGCCACGCTCCACAACTACCGGCCGGTGTGCGCGGCCGCCACGCTCTTCCGCGACGGGAAGACCTGCACCGCGTGCCCCGACGGCGACCGGTGGACCGGACTGCGGCACGGGTGCTACCGGGGCCGGCGCGGCGCGACACTCCCCCTCACCTGGGCCGGCCGGCACGGAGCGGCGGCCCATCCCCTTCTGCGGCGCGCCGAGCGGCTGGTGGCGCTCTCCGAGCGCAGCCGGGACCTGTACCAGCGGTTCGGGGTGCCCCCGGAGAAGCTGGCCCTGGTACCCAACTTCGTCGCGCCGGGGAGTCCGGGGACCGGCCCCGGGGGCCTGCCCGCGGCACCGGCCGCGCGATGGGTGTACGCCGGGCGGCTGAGCGAGGAGAAGGGCATCCTGCCCCTGCTCCGGAACTGGCCGGAGAGCGAACCCCTCGACGTGATCGGTTCCGGACCGCTGGAGTCGGCGTGCAGGGAGGTCGCGCCCGGCGCGGTCAGGCTGCTCGGCCCCCTCCCGCGCCAGGAGGTCGCCGCCCGGCTGCCGCGTTACACGGGTCTGGTCTTCCCCAGCGTCTGCCCCGAGTCCGCCACCGCGCTCGTGTGCCAGGAGGCGCTGGCGGCGGGCGTGCCGGTGCTCGCCCTCGCGGGCTCGGCGGCGGCGGACAGTGTGCGCAGGGACGGCACGGGGGCGGTCTACGGCGCCTCGGTCGAGCTGCCGCACGCCCTCGTGACGGCACGCGAGCGCTTCCCCCTGCTGCGTGAGCACTGCCGCCGGGTGCACGCCGAGCGGTACAGCGCACGGTCCTGGGCGGCCGGCATCGAGGCCGTGTACGCCCAGGCCCTGGCGCGGGCCGCGAGCCGGCCGGCGGCCGCTGTCGCGGAGCCGTCGTGGTGACCGCCGGAAGCGGCCGGCGCCGCGTGGTCGTGGTGCAGCCGTACGTCCCGGGCTACCGCACGTCCTTCTTCGACCGGCTGCAGACACGGCTCGCCGCCGAGGGCGTGGAACTCGAAGTGCTGCACGGGCCCGCGCCCGCGCACCAGGCCGAACGCGGGGACGCCGCGTCCTGCGCCTGCGCGACCCAGGTCGACACCCGGCGCGTCGCCCTGCCGGGGCGACGGCCCCTGCTCTGGCGCCGAGTGCAGCGCCGGGCCGCCTCCGCCGACCTCGTCGTCCTGGAGCAGGCGCTGCACAACCTGGAGGCGTACCCCCTGCTCCTCCGGTCGACGGGCCGCCCGCGGCGCGCCCCCCGGGTCGCGTTCTGGGGGCACGGCCGGACCTACACCAAGCCGCCGAGCCGCGTGGAAGCCGTCGCCAAGGGCGCCCTGACCCGGCTCGGATCCTGGTTCTTCGCCTACACCGAGGGCGGAGCGGCACACGTCGCCTCCCGGGGCTTCCCCCGCGACCGCATCACCGTGGTGCGCAACTCCGTCGACACCGCGGAACTCGTCGCCGCGCGCGCCCGGGCCGTGCGGCCGGGGACGGCGGAGTTCGCCGAGGCGGCGCTGCTGCGCGAGCGGTACGGCCTGACCGAGGGGCGCACCGCCCTGTACCTCGGAGGGCTGGACGCGCCCAAGCGGATCCCGTTCCTGCTGGAGTGCGCCGACCGCATCGCCGCCGAACTCCCGGGCTTCCGGCTGCTGGTGGCGGGCGACGGCGCCGACCGCCACCTGGTCGAGGCCGCAGCGAACCGGCCCGGCAGCCCGGTCGTCGCGGTGGGCCGGCGGGGCGGAGCGAGCGCCGGGCCGCTCGGGGCGGTCGGCGACGTCATGCTGATGCCGGGCCGGGTCGGACTCTGCGCGGTGGACTCCTTCGCCCTGCGCACGCCCGTCGTCACCACGGACTGGCCCTGGCACGCCCCCGAGTTCGAGTACCTGGCCGACGGCCGCAACGCGCTGGTCGCGCCGGACGACCCCACGGCCTACGTCGGCGCCGTGACCGCGCTGCTGCGCGACCCCGCACGGCTGGACGCCCTCCGTACGGCCTGCCGGAGCGATGCCGCGGCGTACACGACGGAGGGCATGGCGGCGCGTTTCGGCGACGGGCTGCTGCAGGCGATGGAACGAGACCAAAGGAATCCGCATGCAGGTACATGAAGCCGGCCTCCTCGGCCGGACCGCCAAGGCCGCGGCGCCCCAGCTGTGCCGGCTGGCGAGCAGCCGGCGGATGCGGCAGGGGACCCGTCTGCTCGAGATCTACTTGGAGATCCTCCAGGGAAGGGGCGCCGGGACCGGCTGGGACCTGCGTGGCGAAATCCACGCCGCGCGGCGCTGCCTCCGGGGCGTCGAGGACCCCGTGGTCTTCGATGTGGGTGCGAACTACGGCCAGTGGTCGGCCGGGCTGCGCTCCGCCCTCGGCACGCCGAACGGCCGCTTCTTCCTGTTCGAACCGCAGCCCACGTGCCGGTCGGCGCTGGCCGGGGCCGGGATCCCGAACCAGGTGGTCATTCCCGCCGCGGTGAGCGACGAGGAGGGCTCCGCGACGATCTTCGCCGACACTCCGGGCTCGGGCGTGGCGTCCGTCCACCGCCGCCGTGACTCCTACTTCGGCGATATGACGGCCCATCAGGAGAGGGTGCCGGTCACCACCATCGACCGCGAGGTCGAGAGGTGGGGGGTCGAGCGGGTCGACCTGCTGAAGCTCGACATCGAGGGAGCGGAGTTCCAGGCCCTGCGCGGGGCGGCCGGCAGCCTCAGGGACCGGAGGGTGACGACCATCGCCTTCGAGTTCGGCTCGGCCAACGTCTACTCCCGCACCTTCTTCCGCGACTTCTGGGACCTCCTCTCCCCGCTCGGCTACCGCCTGTGGCGGATCTGCCCGGGCGGGGTCCTGCTGCCCGTGCGGGAGTACACCGAGGAACTCGAGCACTTCCGCGGGGTGAGCAACTACGTGGCGTCCCTGAGAACGCCCGAGACCCGCGCTCCGCGCACGCCCGCCGGCCGGAAGCGGGCGGAGCCCGTCGCCGGATGACGCCCCGGGCCCGGTGCCGCGGAGAGTCCGCCGCCCACCGGGCCACTGGTGCCGAGGAGTGAAGCGGCCGGGAAGAACACCGACACTTCGGCGTTGGCCGCGGATCTCCGAGGCCGCTGCCGTACGTTGACCCGCGTGACAGTGCACGACACCTTGCGCAGTACCCGCGATTCGCTGTTCCGGTTCCCCGGTGTGCAGCGGACCGTCCGACTCGCCACGATGCGCGGCTGCGTGCCGAACGCCGTATGGAAGCGCCTGCACCCCACCGGCGTATGGACGCTGCGCGCCCCGGACGGCAGTGGGTTCCGCTACGCCAGCGACGCCGACGACATTCTGGCCCGCAGCCTCATCTGGACGAACATGCGCCACTGGGAGGAGACCACCCACCCGGTCTTCTTCGACCTCGCCCGCAACGCCCGGGGGTTCGTGGACATCGGCGCCTTCTCCGGCATCTACACCCTGCTGGCCTGCCGGGCCAACGCGCGCCTCCGGGCCGTCGCCGTCGAACCCAATCCGGCCGCGATGTGCAAACTGCGCCGCAACATCGAGGTCAACCGCCTCCAGGACCGGGTCGTCCTCGTCGAGAAGGCGCTGTCCAGCGCCGGCGGCCGCGCGGTCCTCGGTATCCCGGCCGACACCACCGCCGCCTCCCTGCTCGCGGCGGAGCCCTCGAACGACACGGTGGAAGTCGACGTCACCACCGGGGACGACGCGATCGGGGACCTCCCCGTCGATCTGGTGAAGATCGACGTCGAAGGGCTGGAACCCGAGGTGCTGAGCGGCATGAGCCGCACGATCTCGGCCCACCGTCCGACGATCATCGCCGAGTGCCTCGACGGAACCGCCCTGGAGAGGCTGCGCGGAGCCGTCCTCGAACTCGGCTACCGGCAGATCCGCCACCTCGGGAGGGACGGAGTGGTGCCCGCCCCGCCCGGATTCGTGCCACCGCCGCGGTACGCCAACTTCCTCGTGGACTGACGTTCCGGGCCTGGCGAAGACGCCGCAGAGGTCCGTGGCGACGGTGACCCTGGACGCGAGGAGCACAAGTGAGCGCACCGGTGGTGCTGCACCTCAACAACGAGACCGAGCTGACGCGGCGCAGCCGGTTCACCGGCGCCTTCCGGAGACTGCAGGCCGAGGGACACCTCAATCATGTACCGGCCGCGCCACGGGCCGAACTGCTCCGCGGTGGGCACCGGGCCGCAGTCGAAGCGCTGGAGGCCACGGTCGTCGAGTGCCGGCCCGACGTGGTCTTCGTCCAGTCTCCGCACGGATTCCCCTTCTCCGACGAGGAGGTCGCCCGGCTGCTCCGGCTGGCGGGCTCACCCCCCGTGGTGTACCAGGAGGGCGACGCGTGGGGCGGCAACAAACGGCTTCCCGCGTCCAGCCGCTCGTGGCTCCGCGTGGCGGACGCCGTGTTCAGCGTCGCCGGAGGCGCGCAGCTGGCCATGCTGCGGCGCATCGCGGGCAAGCCGGTCCGCTACGTGCCGCACACCCTGCCGCTGGACTGCTTTCCCGAACAGGACCGGCCCGCTCCACCGGGCGACGCAGCCGTGTTCGACGTGGTGACGATCGGCAACAGCGTGGTGCGGGCCCGGATCCTCCCCCGCCTGCCGGGCGCAGGCGAGCGGGTCCGGGTCGTCCGCGGGCTGGGACGCCTGGGCTGCCGGCTCGGCGTGTTCGGCTCGGGTTGGCACGGTCCGCACGCCCGGGGCCCGGTCCCCTTCGAGCGGCAGATCGCCGTCCTCCATTCCGCGCGGATGAGCGTGGGATGGGACCACTACGGGCGGTACCCCGGGTACTTCTCCGACCGGCTGCCGATCTCCGGGGCCGCGGGCCGCGTCCACGTCGGCCAGGGCCGGCCCGGGATGGAATGGCTGCCCGGTCCGCAGGACGGGCTGCACCTCATGCGCACTCCCCGGGAAGCGGTGGACCGCGTGGGGGACCTGCTGCGCGCGGAGCAGCACGAGCTGGACTCCGCCGCGGAGCGACTGCGCCGCTGGGTGCGCTCGCGCCTGACCGATCTGCACTCCGTCCAGTTCATGCTGGGCGCGTTCCTGCCGCTGCCTTCGCCGCCCGCCGACCCATGGAAGCGGATCGCGGCCCGGGAGGAACACCGGGGGTGAGGACCGACGGCGGCCCGGCGGGTGGAGCGCTGACGGGGAAGGAGACCGCCCTCCCCGGTGAGGAGCGTCCGCACTCCCACGCGGTGGTCAGCGGGACGCTGTGGAACTACTCGGCGGCCGTCGTGGCGTCCCTCCTCCAGCTCGGCTACACGGCCTACACCGGACGCGCCGTCAGCGCCGCGGCCTTCGGGGCCTTCGCGTCCGCCCTGTCCATCACCCAGCTGCTGGGCTACTTCGCCAACGCCGGACTCGCCACGACCGTGCTGCGTTCGCGAGAGCTCACGCGCGGACTGCTGGTGGCGACGGTCCGTCTGGGCCTGCTCAGCGGACTCGTGTGCTTCGCCCTCGTGCAGGCGACGGCCCCGCTGTGGGCCGAGGTGTGGAACGCCCCCGAGACGACGGGGCTGTTGCGCGTGCTGGGCCTCCAGTTCCTGTTCCTTCCCGTGGGAGCGGTGAGCACCGCCGGCTTGCGGCGGCTGCAGGCCCAGCGGGCCGCGGTCCTGGTCGAGACCGGGGCGCTGGCCGCCGGGCTGCTGACGGGAACCCTGCTCCTGGCGGCGGGCTGGAACCCGCTGGGCCTGGCCGCCACCTCGGTGACCACCCAGCTGGGCATCGCGGTCCTCGCCGGCGTGCTGGCCGCCCGGCGGCTGCCGCCGCCGGGCGGCCGGGCCGGCGGCCGGCCCGGCCGGTACCGCGAACTCGCGGGGTCCTCCGGGTTCCTGGCCGGACACCAGCTCGCCCAGTTCGTCACGAACACGGTGCCGCTGTGGGCGGCCGGGGCGATGCTCGGTCCTGTCGCGGCCGGGTACTACTCGCGGGCGACACTCTTCACCGGGCTGCTCCTCACCACGCTCGCGGCCGGCCTGACCCGTGTCACGACCCCCGCCCTCACCAGGGTGCGTGCGCAGCCGCCGGAGTCGTCGCCGGAGACGGGCCCGCCCGGAGGCCGGGAGGAGCCCGCCGTCCGCCGCGCGGCGACCGACGTCCTGCTCGCGGCCTCCGCGCTGTCCTTCCTGCCATTCGCGTTCCTCGCCGGGGCCGGGGCCGGCGCGCTGCGGCTGCTCCTGGGACCCGGCTGGGACGAGGCGGCCAGGCTGGTGCCCCCGCTGTGCCTCTTCTCCGCCGTCGCCGTCGTCTACGCGGTCGGGCTCTCCGTGGACACGGTGTGCGGCTCCCACCGCTGGATGGCGGCCGCCCAGGCCGCGGCGGCGGTCGTGACCCTGGCGGGGGCGGTGGTGGCCATCGCCGGAGACAGCCTCACCCTGCTGGCCCTGGCCGCCCTGGCAGGCCAACTGGGCGGTCTCGCGGTGCAGATGTGGAAGTGGCGCGGTCACGGCGTGGTCGAGGCACGTCGTCTGTGGGTCGGCTACGCGGTACACGCGACCCTGGGGCTCGCGGCGTACGCGGCGGGAGCCGCGCTGTCCCGGACGGCCGCCGGCCAGTCCTGCCCGGCCGTCCTGCTGGTGCTGCCGGCCGTCGGACTCGCCGTGCTCGTCTGCCGCCCGCTGCGCACCCGGCTTCCGCTGTACACGGTGGCGGCCGCCCGTGGTCTGCTTCCCCTCCGGGTACCGGGCCTCCGCCGCGGCCGGACCACCCGGCCGCAGGCGCAGTGATCAGCGCCCGGGTGCCGCTTCCGGTTGCCTCGACGGCTCCGGGTCGCGGAGGAACACCACGTCGCACTGGAGCATCTGGCCGGTCCGGCCGTCGGTGAAGCCGGGCACCACCGCCATCAGGGTCAGGCCGTAGCGCCGTTGCGCGGTGTCCATCACCTGGTGCAGCAGGGGACCGCCTTCGTACAAGGGGACGCAGGACGCCTCCAGTTGCAGTCCACAGCAGCGTCGTGCGAGATCCTCGGCCCCCCTCAGGACGGCTTCCTCGTAGCCCTGGACATCCAGCTTGACGAAGACGCGGTCCTCGGGTTCCGCCAGCTGCGGCCAGAGGTCGTCGAGGCGGTACTGCTCGGCCTCCTGGCGGCCCACGTACCGGGAGTCCGGGCACGCCTCGGCGTGCCGCGGCAGCATGGGCAGTACGGAACTGCTCAGTCCGCTGTTTCCGGCCACGTTCAGGGTGACGGAGGTCCGCTCGTCGCCGAGGGCGTACGGGAACACGGTCCACAGCGGGTCCGCGGCCGCCCGGCGGCGCAGCGCCTCGAACGGTCCGCGCAGCGGTTCGAAGGACACGATGCGTCCTCGGTACCCGAATCGCCGCAGGTTGCGCCCGTACTGACCGCGGTTCGCCCCCACGTCCAGCACCACGTCGGCGCCGGAATGACGCAGCAGCCGCACCGTGCGGTAGTCGTAGGAGCACTCCGGAAACCGGTTCACGTCGAATCCGAAGCGCTGCACGGCCTTGCGGCCCCGGTGGAGAAGAGTCACCCGCCCATTGTGATCGACTTACGTACGCTTTGTCACTGATAGCGATGTCCTACACGCCGTGCCCTCACGGGTTCCGCCGGTCTCCGACGGGGCCGCGCCCTCCCGCTCCATGACGGCGGATCGAGCGGGCGGCTCGGGACGTGGCACGGGTGCCACGGGGGCGGGAGCGCCCGGCGACGGCGCCGGCGGGAGTTCGTCGGCCGACCGGAGCCGCGCCTGCCACAGACAGAACCCGAGCAGCACCGCCTGCTCCGGGAAGGCCGAGTAGGACACGAACAGCACCAGCTGGCCGACCATCACGACACGGAGGGCCAGGGTCTCGGCGCCACCGCGCGCGAGCCGCCTCCAGGTCCGGACATAGACGACGAGCAGTGCCAGCAGCCCCACCAGTCCGAGCCGCAGCATGATGTGCAGGTAGTAGTCGTGCGGGGACACCGTGACGAGACCGCCCCCGATGAACCGCTCGTAGCCCGACCCGAACGGCGCGCCGACCAGCCATTGGGCGAAGGTCCGCGGGGCCTCGATCAGATCCTGCCAGCCGAGCATCCGCCACACGAAGGTGCTGCGGGTGCCCTGCGTCTCCTTGAACGAGTCCGTCAGGGAACCGCCGATCGCGCCGAAGGCACCGGCGGCGTAGAGCAGCGCCGCCAGGGAGAGCGCGAGCGCTCCCGCGCCCGCCGACACCAAGCGCCGTCCGCCGCGCGCGGGACGCAGCACCCACCAGGCCAGCCCCATCATCGCGGTGGCCACCCAGACCGTCCGGTGCTGGAGCAGTACCACGAGAACGAGGAACAGGAAGGCCGTCAGATGTCTTCCGTTCACCCGCGGTCCGCCCGCCGGGCCGCCGCGGTCCGGCACACCGGCGGCCGGCGGGGCGGGTGCGCCCGGAGCCAGCAGCAGCATCGCGGCCTGGGACAGGACCAGTGCCGCGGCGGCCGGCACCGGCCGGGAGTCGACCGTCACACCGTCGACGGCGAGATGGGCGTTCGCCGCATGCAGTCCGCGGTCCGCCCAGCCGGCCACACTGAGCAGCGCGTACGCAGCCGCGGTGGCCAGCCAGGCCCGGGGGACGATCCGGCTCAGCGAGGCGCTCAGCGGTGCGGTGGCCAGGTACAGGGTGATGGCGAGGAAGTGCCAGAAGTACGTCCGGGAGTCGTTTCCCGCGGCCTGCAGTCCGAAGGCGTCCGCCCCGCGGAGGGTGGACCAGGCGGTGAGAACGACCATGGCCAGCAGGGCCGCCACCCCGGCGTGGGACTTCAGGTTGCGGCGGGGAACGCGCATCAGGGCGACGGAGATCGCGCACACGTCCAGGATGTCGGTCGGGTACACGCGAACGCCGATGTCGAGGGCGGCCGTCTGCCCCCCGGCGACGACGACCCAGACCTGGGTGCCCAACAGAAGCCCGATCGCGATTCCGCAGCGCCGGGCGAAGACCCACAGCAGCAGCCCCACGAGCGGGGGTGCCGCGAGGAGCATCAGCAGGGTCTGCGGGTCGGCGGGTAGGAGTCGCACCGTGATCCGTTCTGGGATGGGGGAACGCGCTGGGGGTGGACCCGGCCGGGCGGTGCGGTCGGCCGTGGAGCCCGGCCGCGTGCGCGACCGGTCAGGGTTCGGCGCGAAGGGACGACTGCCGGTGCCGCGGTACGGCTCCCGGCAGGCGCACGCCGGCTCTCAGGACGGTCTTCACATACGGGGAGCAGAAGACCAGCGGCGCCCAGGGCCCGAGGTGGCGGCGGCAGTACCGCCACCACGGTGCCGGCGGCTGCTCCCGCACCGAGGCCAGCCGCCGCAGGGCGGTGCGCGCGTCGAGACCGGGTTCGGCCGAAGTTCCCCGCACGGCACCGGAGTTGTCGTCGCAGATGCCGACGTGGCCCGGTGCGAGCAGCAGGGGGATGCCGGCCCGGCGGGCCCGGAGCCCGTAGTCGTGGTCTCCCATGCGGTGGGGGAAGGCCGGGTCGAGGTCGCCCAGCATCCGCCGGGCGGGGGCGGTGACCAGGACCGCGTTGCCGTTGCAGGTGTCGCACGGCTTCGCGTGCCGGTCGTCCGGCTCGACCCGTTCCAGAACCGGGGGGCGGAGCCGGGGCCGGACGAGGCGGTAGCCGCTGTAGGTGGTGCGGGTTCCGTCGCCGGAGCGCATGGCGCCGACGGCGACGGCCGGGCGGTCCAGGGGGGCCGCGGTGCGCAGCAGTGCGGCGAGGGCCCCCGGGTCGAGGACCACGTCGTCGTTGAGCCACAGCACATGGGCGGCGGGATCGGCGCGGGTGGCGGCGATCCCGGTGCCGGTGCCCCAGTGGACGTCCGTGCCGACCGTCACCACGTCGGTGCCGGGGAAGGCGGCGCGCACCTCGTCGGCCGTGCCGTCGGAGCTGCCGGCGTCGACGAGGTGGACCGTACAGCGGGTGCCGGCCGGGAGACCGGTCTGGGCGTACACCGAGGCGAGGGCCGCGAGCGTCCTGTCCCGGCGGTTGTGACAGGTCATCAGAACAGCTACGCCGCGCGGGGCGCCTCCGGGCGGGATGCGGTCGGCGAGCACCGGGTCACCGCGCGGCCGGGGCGGGAACGGCGGTCGGCGCGGCCTGGTCCACCGGCGCGAGGCCGTTCCCGAGGACGTTGAGCTCCGCGTCGACCATCAGGCGGGCCAGCTCGGGTGCGCGGACGGTCGCTCGCCATCCGAGGTGCGACTCCGCCTTGGAGGCGTCGCCGATCAGGTGGTCGACCTCGGTCGGGCGCAGATAGCGCTCGTCGAAGCGCACGTGGTCGCGCCAGTCGAGGCCGACGTGGGCGAAGCACTGCTCGACGAAGTCGCGCACGCTGTAGCTGACACCGGTCGCGACCACGTAGTCGTCGGGCTCGTCCTGCTGGAGCATCCGCCACATCGCCTCGACGTACTCGGCCGCGTAGCCCCAGTCCCGCCGGGCGTCGAGATTGCCGAGGTAGACCACGTCCTCCAGGCCCGCTTTGATGCGCGCGGCGGCCGTCGCGACCTTGCGGGTGACGAAGGTGGGGCCGCGGCGCGGGGACTCGTGGTTGAAGAGGATGCCGTTGACCGCGTACATCCCGTAGGCCTCCCGGTAGTTGCGGGTGACCCAGTACGCGTACACCTTCGCCGCCCCGTAGGGCGAGCGGGGGTGGAAGGGGGTTCCCTCGTTCTGGGGCGGTGGGGCGGCGCCGAACATCTCCGAGCTGGACGCCTGGTAGAAGCGACAGGGGAGGCCGGTGGTCCGGATGGCCTCCAGCAGCCGCGTCGTCCCCAGACCCGTGGAGTCCCCTGTGCATTCCGGTTCGTCGAACGACACGCGGACATGTGACTGGGCGGCCAGGTGGTACACCTCGTCCGGTTGCACCTGCTTCAGCAGACCCGCGATCCGGGTCCCGTCGGTGAGGTCCCCGTAGTGCAGAAAGAGACGGGCCTCCGGATCGTGCGGATCCCGGTAGAGGTGGTCGATGCGCTGCGTGGTGAAGGTCGAGGCGCGGCGGACGATCCCGTGCACCACGTATCCCTTCCGCAACAGCAACTCCGCGAGATAGGAGCCGTCCTGGCCGGTGATGCCGGTGATGAGCGCGGTCTTGACTGTCATGGGGCCTTCTCTTGCTGGGCTGTCGGGGTGGGCAGACGGCGACTCACATCGCGAGCACCTCGGGGCACCCGGCCAGAATACGGAAATCCTATTCTTTGTCCTTGTTATGACTGTGTGTCGTGTATGCCATGCATGTGACCCCGGTTCCATTCGGCGCACACGGCGTTCGTTCCCCCGGGGTCCGCACCGGGGACGGCTCTCGTCCCGACCGGCAGGCCATGGCCCGGCCCCGGCGCCGTGTCGGCTCCGCAGCCCGTGCGCGCCTCACACGTCCGCCGGACCCGGACGGGGATGCTCTTCGCAGGCGCGAGGCCCAGCCCTTCCGCGCTCGTCGAGAACTCGGCATCACGCCGGTGAAGGAGGACAGCGATGCCCATGGTCACCTGTACACATACCGGAGCCACCCGCCCGGCCGCCGCGGAGCCGAGCGCCCGGGGTGCGAGGTGGCGCCCTCTTGACCGCTCCGCACGGGTGTTCGTGGCCGGAGGCCGGGGGCTGGTCGGCTCGGCGGTGTGGAGGGAACTGCTCCGTGAGGGGTTCACCGATGTGGTCGGGCCCGGCTCCGCGGAGCTGGACCTGCGGGAACGCGGGGCGGTCTTCGACTGGTTCGCGGAGACGCGCCCGGACGTGGTGGTCCTGGCCGCGGCGCGCGTGGGCGGCATCAAGGCGAACGCCACCCGGCCCGCCGAGTTCCTCTCGGAGAATCTGCGCATCCAGGTCAATGTGCTGGACGCGGCCCTGGAGCAGGGGGTCGAGCGGCTTCTCTTCCTGGGCTCCAGCTGCATCTACCCCAAGTTCGCCGAGCAGCCCATCCGGGAGGAGGCGCTGCTGACGGGCCCTCTGGAGCCGACCAACGACGCCTACGCCATCGCCAAGATCGCCGGTGTCCTGCAGGTGCAGGCGGTCCGGCGGCAGCACGGTCTGCCGTGGATCTCCGCCATGCCGACCAATCTGTACGGGCCCGGGGACAACTTCCACCCCGAGCACTCCCATGTGCTGCCGTCACTCATCCGGCGCTTCCACGAGGCCCGGCGGACGGGGGCGCGGCGCGTGGTGAACTGGGGCTCCGGGACTCCCCGCCGGGAGTTCCTGCACGTCGACGATCTGGCCAGGGCGTGTCTGCATCTCCTGGAGCACTACGACGGGGACGAACCGGTCAACGTGGGAACCGGCACCGACCTGTCCATCCGGGAACTGGCGCAGATGGTCGCCGAAGTGGTCGGTTACCGGGGGCGCGTCGAATGGAACGCCGACCAGCCCGACGGCACCCCCCGCAAACTCCTCGACATCTCCCGCATCACCGCACTGGGCTGGGCTCCCCGGATCGGCCTGCGGGAGGGCGTGGGCGAGGTGTACGCGTGGTACGCGGACCGCCTCGGGTCCGGTGACGTGCGGCAGTGAGCGGGCACGAGGCTTCTTGACCGCGGGCGCCGGCCCCGGCCGGGACCCGGAGGCTGCCTCGCCTGGTCCCGGCGCACCGGAGGCCGGTGGGCCCCGGCGGCTGCCGGCCCGTGCCGGTCAGCCGCTCAGGGTCTCGCGCAAGGCGTCCACCACCGCGGTGGCGCGGAGGTCCTCGTCCGCCTCCATCTGGTTGGTGAGGAACGCGAAGCCGATCTCCGCGCCGGGGTCCGCGAAGGCGACCTGGCCGCCGGCCCCGTCGTGGCCGAAGCTGCCGGGGGAGAGGTAGCGGCGGGCCGCGGAGTCGAGTTGGAAGCCCATGCCCCAGCGCGGCCACGGCCCCGGCACGTCGAACACGGGAGCGCCCTCGGTCTGGACCGCGAGCGCGCTCTCCAGGGTCGTGTCGTCCAGGAGGCGGACGCCCTCCGTGGCGGTGACCGTGGCCGACCAGAGGGTGGCCAGCGCCCGCGCGGTCGCCACCCCGCCGGCGCCGGGGATCTCGGCGGCGCGGACGGCGGGGTCGTTGAAACCGCCGTCCGGGGTGATCAGTTCGGGGGTGAAGGCGCCGCCGAGGGTCATCGCCCGGCCGGGCCAGTCCGGATCGCCCGGCACGCGGGCCGCCGCCTGCCGGGCCACGTGGCCCACGAGGCCGGCCCCCGCGTGGAGGTGGGCCACCCGCCCGCCGAGGTGCCCGGGCAGGCCGACCCAGGCGTCGGCGCCGAGCGGTTCGGCGAGGAACCGGGCGAACGCCTCGCGCACCGGCAGGCCGGTGATCCGCCGGATGACCTCGCCGATCAGCCAGCCGTGGGTGAGGGCGTGGTATGCGTACCCCGTGCCCGGCTCCCATAGCGGCTTCTGCTCGGCCAGGGCGCCGGTGACGGTGTGCCAGTCCAGGACGTCCGACGGCGAGAGCGCGCGGCGGGGCGCGGAGAGCCCGGAGCGGTGGGCGAGGATGTCCAGCACCCGTATGCCCCCCTTGCCGGCCTGTGCGAACTCCGGCCAGTAGGTGGCGACCGGCGCCCGGTAGTCGAGCCGGCCCTCCGCCACGAGTCGCGCGGCGAGGACGGACATCAGCCCCTTCGTGCAGGAGAAGATCACGCTCGCGGTGTCCCGTTCCCAGGGGCGGCCGGTGCGGGTGTCCGCGACGCCTCCCCAGAGGTCGACCACCAGTTCGCCGTGGTGGCGGACGGCCAGGGCCGCCCCCATGCGCGGGTTGCCGTCGAAGGCGCGCTCGAAGGCGCGTCGCACCGTCTCGTAGCCGGGGGCCGTCCGGCCGTGGACGGCGGGGGTCGCGGTGGTCGCGGGGTTGGCGGGGTTCGCCGGTGTCGCGGGTGTCATCGGGTCTCCTGCAGGCGTGCGACCGACAGGTGCCCGTCGGGGGACCAGCCGAGCGGAAGGGGGTCGGATATCCGGCCGGCGAAGTCGGTGTCCGGGCCGGTGTTCTCGAAGGCGAGCAGCACCCACCGCCCGTCGTGGGTGCGGACGGCGCGCCCGCTGTAGAGCTCCTCGCCGGTGAGAAGGGTCGCGTCCCCGGCGGGCACGGGGCCCGCCGGGTCGGTGACGGGAACGGCCCAGACGCCGCCGCGCTCCCCGCGGGTGCGGCGCTCGCCCACGACGTGCGGGGTGTCGCAGGAGAAGAGCACCGCGTGCCGGCCCTCGACGGTGACGAGCTGCGGGACCTCCAGATGGGCGAAGCCCGCACCGGGGGAGCTGAGCGGCTCCCGCACCGACCAGGTCTCCAGGTCCGGGGAGGTGGCGTGGCCGATGACGCCCCGGTCGAGCGGGTCCCCGTGCGCGGCGCGGGCGGTGACCAGCATGTGCCAGCCGTCACCGGAGGGGTCGGGGAAGACCCACGGGTCGCGCCAGGTCTCCTCGCGCCAGGTCCCGTCCGCGTAGGTCTCGTAGTGGAGCGGGTCGGCGGAGACGACCGCCGCGGGCTCCTTGGTCCAGGTGTGGAGGTCGGTGGAGACGGCCACGCCGATGGTCTCGATGTTCGCCGCGGAGCCGGACACCGGGAAGCGGGCGCCGGTGTAGAACATGCGCCAGCGGCCGTCCGGGCCCCGGACGACGGAGCCGGTCCAGGTGGCCGTCTCGTCGTGGTCCCCGGGGCCGCCCGGCCCGAGCACCGGGCCGAGATCCTCCCAGTGGCGCAGGTCCGTGGAGACCGCGTGGCCGATGGCGGCGTTGCGGTGGCGGAGGTGCTGGTCGCCGAGGGAGCGGGGTGCGTGCAGGTAGTAGAGGTGGTGGAGGCCGCCGGAGTCGGCGAGCCAGAAGTCCCAGACCCAGTGGTCGTCGAGGGCGAAGGTCACGAGTGCTCGTTTCGGTGGTTCGCGAGAGCGAGAGCGGGGGCGGGGGCGGGGCCCGCACGGGCCCCGGAGGTCAGCTCTTGACGGCGCCGGAGAGCAGCGCCTTGACGAACTGGCGCTGGAAGATCAGGAACACGATGATCACCGGGGTGATGACGATCAGCGCGCCCGCGTTGAGCAGCGGGATGCTCAGCGAGTACTGGCCCTGGAAGAAGGTCAGCGCTCCCGCCGCCGTCCGGTCGAGCGGGTTGTCGATCAGCACCACCGGCAGCAGGAACTGGTTCCACGTCCACAGGAAGTAGAGGATCGCCAGCGCGGACACCGCGGGCAGCGCCAGCGGCAGCTGGATCCGCCGGAACTCCTGCCACAGCCCGGCGCCGTCGACGCGGGCGGCCTCCGACAGCTCCCGGGGCACGTTGACGAAGTGCGCGCGCATCCAGAAGACGCCGAACGGCATGAACAGGCCGATCAGCGGCAGGACGACCGCCCACCGGGTGTTGAGCGTCCCCAGCGTCTGCGCCTGGTAGTAGAGCGGGATGATCAGGGACTCGAACGGGATGGCCAGCCCCAGCACCAGGAAGATCAGCACGGCGCCGCCGCCCCGGACGCGCAGCGAGCCCAGGGCGTAGCCGGCGAGGGTGGCGGCCAGCAGGGCGGCGGGGACGACCCCGGCCACGATCAGCAGGCTCGATCCCATGAGCTTGCCGACGTGCCCGGTCTCGAACGCGGCGGCGAAGTTGCCCCACTGCGGGTCGGTGGGCCAGGCGAGGCCGGTCGGGTTGACGTCCGCCGGCTGGAGCGCCGCCGAGACCATGTTGAGCAGCGGCAGCAGTGTGAGCACCAGGGCGAGGACGAGGAGGACGCGGCCGGTCAGGGTTTCGGTACGGCTGGTGTTCATCGGTCACCTGCCCGGGCGAGTCGCTGGACGGGCAGCACACAGGCCACCACGAGGATCATGAGCACGATGCCGAAGGCCGAGGCGAGCCCCACATCGCTCTGGGTGAACCCGATCCGGTAGATCGAGATGGCCGGGACGAGCGTGGAGCGCCCGGGGCCGCCCTGGGTCGAGGTGTAGATGATGTCGAAGCTGCTCAGCGCGGCGATCATGCTGAGCGTGACGAGGACGGCGATCTCCTGGCGCAGCCCGGGCAGTGTGATGGCGAAGAACTCCCGCCACCAGCCGGCCCCGTCGATCCGGGCGGCCTCGTAGAGCGAGCGGTCGATCTTCCCGATCCCGGTGAGCAGCAGCACCGTGCACAGACCGGTCAGCACCCAGGAGCCGATCAGCCCCACCGCGGGCAGCGCGGTGCCGTAGTCCGACAGCCAGGGGCGGGCGAGCCACCCCAGGCCGGCCGCCCGGAGGATCTCGTTGACGGCGCCGGTCTGCGCGTACATCCAGGACCAGGCGATACCGGCCGCGGCCAGCGGGATGACCTGCGGAAGGAAGAGGATCGTCTGGGACGCCCGCGCGAAGCCGCCGGAGCGCAGCGACCGGATGAGGGTCGCCAGCACCAGCCCGGCGCCAACGGGGATGACCGTGAAGAAGACCAGCAGGACGAACGCGTTGCCGATGGCGCCGAGCAGCTCCGGGTCCGTGAACACGGTGGCGTAGTTGCCGAGCCCGACCCAGGTCGCGGTGCCGACGCCGTTCCAGTCGTAGAACGAGTACTGCACGCCCACGATCAGGGGCCAGACCACGAAGCCGGTGTAGGCGCCGAGGGCGGGGAGGAGCAGCAGCCACCCGCGCGCCGCCCCGCGCCGGGGACCCCTGGGGGAGCGTGCCCGGCCGGAGCGGTGCAGGGGGGCCGGGGCGCCGGTCACTGCGGCCCTCCCCGTGCGGGGCGGCCCGCCCGCCCGGCCGCGGAGGCCGGGCGGGGGACGGGGCGCGCGATGCCCGTGGTCATCGCTTGCCGACCTCCTTCTCGTAGAACTTCTGCACGCGCCGGACGAACTCCTTGCCGCTGAGCTTGCTCGTCACCAGGAGCTGGGACTCCGGGATGATCGAGCCGGAGTAGATGCCGGCCGTGGTGTTCGCCATGAAGTCCACCTGTCCGCCCTCCTCGGCGAGCTGGGCGGACATCTCCAGCGCCGCCTCGGCGAGCGAGCCGGCCTCCGCCTTCGGCTGGGGCAGGTCCGGGTCGCCGCCGGCCGAGGCCCCCGAGACGTCGAGGACGATCTGGCGGGCCTTCTCGTCGCTGTGGACCCAGTTCAGGAAGTGGACGATCTCGTTCTTGTGCGGGGACTTCGCGGCCACGGAGAAGGAGTTGGCGGCGCCCATGGCCACGTGCTTGCCGCCCTTCTTCTCCGGCGGCACCAGGAAGAAGGTCACATCGTCCCCGAGCGCCTTCTGGTAGTTGGCGGCCTCCCAGTTGCCGTTGAAGGTGAAGAGGCCCTTGCCCTCGGAGAAGCGGCTGACGAAGGCGAAGTAGTCCAGGGAGTTGATGTCCTTCGGGAAGTACCCGGCGTCCGCCCACTTCCGGACCAGCTCGGCGCCCTTCCGGTTGCCCGGGGTGTCGTAGCGCGCGCCGGGCTCGTTGTACATCCAGGAGAGGAACTCGTCCTTGTCGGCGTACTGGTTCATCGCCGCCTGGACGACGAAGTTCACCACGCCGTCCTTGTCGCCGGCGACGATGGGGAGCACGCCCTCCGCCTTCGCGGTCGCCAGGTCCTCCTCCAGTTCGGCGAGGGTCTCGGGCGGGCCGTCGATGCCGAGTTCCCCGGCGAGCTTCGTGTTCATGTAGATGCCGGTGACGCTGTAGCCCAGGCCGAGCTGGTAGAGCGGGCCGGAGCCGCGGACCCCGTCCTCGTTCATCCGGAGCGGTTCGAGCTGGGCCTCGGGCCAGGAGTCCCAGCCGTACGCCTTGTGGTACGGGTCGAGATCGGCGAGCAGGCCGTCCTTGACCGTCTCGCCCATGGTGGGCAGCCGGATCAGGTCCGGCGGATTGTCGCTGGCCAGCAGCCGGGGGGCGTTGGCCGTGAGGTTCTGGAACGTGTCCCGGTTGATGTCGAAGGTGATGTTCGGATGCTGCCGGGTGTACTCCTCGGTCAGCTTGTCCGTGAGCGGGAACCCGGTCTCGTCGGCGATGGTGAGCTCGACCTTCTCCTTGGTCAGCTCGGTGCTGACGTCGGTGGCGTCGGGCGTGTCCGGCGAACCGCCGTTCCCGCCCGGCGCGCAGGCCGCGAGGACCAGTCCCGTGGTGACGGCCGCTGCTATCGCGGCCGGGGCGCGCCGCCCGCTGCGTCGGCGTGGGCGCCGTTCGTCCCTGTCTGCCATCTCGGCTCCTTCCGGGAGCGTCCGCGGACCGGTCGGCCGTTGCGGGGCGGGAGACGGTCGCCCCGCGGCGTCCACCACGGGAACCGTTCGCTCCAGTTTGCGTCGCTCCACTGCTAAAAGGTTTTAGCTTGCGTGTTAGGCTCACGGTGCCAGCGTCGCCGTGTCAAGAGGCGTGACGTATTCGTCCTCAACGGCCGCAGCGGGGACGGGAGGGAGCGCGATGCCGCGGAAACGGGTCACCCTCGTCGATGTGGCGCGCCGGGCGGGGCTGTCCACGACCGCGGCCTCGATGATCCTCAACGGCCGGCCCGACACCCGGCTCTCCAAGGACGCCCACGAGCGGGTCCACGCGGCGGCGGCCGAGCTGGGCTACCGCCCCAATGTCGCGGCCCGGGGCCTGCGCACCGACAAGACGCTCACCATCGGCTTCGTCTCCGACGTGGTCGCCACCACGCGCTTCGCCGGCGGGCTCATCCAGGGCGCGCTGGACGCCGCGCAGCAGGCCGGGCACGTGGTGCTGGTGACGGAGACCGGCGGGGACACCCGGCGCGAGACGGAGGCGATAGCGGCACTCCTCGACCGGCAGGTCGACGGGATCATCTTCGCCACCGTGCGCGCACGCGAGCTGTTCGTGCCGGAACTGCCCGAGGGCACCGACGCCGTCATGCTCAACGCCACCAACGCCCGCCACCCCACGGCGGTGCTCCCCGACGAGACGGCGGGGGGTCGCGCCGCCGTCGGGCTCCTGGTCGAGGCCGGGCACGCGGAGGGCATCGCGCTGATCGGCCAGAGCGACGAGGCCGAGCGCGGCGTGTTCCGGTCCAGCACCGTCGCCCGGCGGGTCGCGGGGATCCGGGGCGCCATGGCCGAGCACGGCCTGGAGTTCGTGGCCGAGGAGTCCATCTGGGACTGGGAGCCGCATCACGGCTACGAGACCACCCTGGCGCTGCTCCGCCGGCGCCCGGACGTCCGGGCCCTGCTCTGCCTCAACGACCGCCTCGCCTTCGGCGCGTACCAGGCCCTCGCCGAGCTGGGGCTGAACGTCCCCGCGGACGTCTCCGTCGTCTCCTTCGACAACGACGAGATCGCCGCCTACCTCCGCCCGGGCCTCACCACCGTCGCCCTGCCGCACGAGGCCATGGGCCGCCGCGCGGTCGAACTCCTGCTGGGCAGAGCGGAACCGGCCGAGGTGCTGCTGCCGATGCCCGTGGTCGCCCGCGAGTCGGTGGCACCGCCCCGGGGGCGCTGAACGGCACCGCTGAGCAGGGCAGCACGGCGACCGGCCGTTTCCCTGGTCGTCGTTGCGGCGTCGCCGGGCCCGGCCGTGCGCCGTGTCAGCGGCCGGTCTGCGAGCCGGAGGGCTGGAGGAGCTGGTCGACGGGGGCGTGGTCGTCGGTGAGCGGCCGGGCGCCGCCGGTCCAGGAGGCGAGGTCGTCGCCGGTGGCGATCTTCCAGCCGGTGCGCCGGTCGTCCAGCGCCTCCTGGGCCGCTCGCAGGTCGACCGGCCGGTCGGAGGCGATGGCCACCATGTTGCCGCCCTCGGAGGCGGAGGCCGGGCCGAGGCCGATGTCGGCGGGGTCGCCGACGAGAGCGACGTGCTCGAAGACCGCGCGGAGAGTGGCCACTTCGGCCCGTGCGAAGGCCAGCTCACCGTGGTCGATGAGGTTGGCGACGTACAGGCCGTCCTCGGTGAGAACCCGCCGTATACCGGACATCGCCTCCACTGTGGTGAGGTGCCAGGGCACGCTCACGCCCCCGAAGGCGTCACCGACGACGAGGTCACGGCTGCTGGCGTCCAGCCGCCGCAGGCCGAGCCTGCCGTCCTCGGCGCGTACCTCGATCCCGGCCTCCGTCCCCAGGCCGAGCCGGTCACGGTTGATCCGCACGATGTCCCCGTCGATCTCGGAGACGAGGCTGCGGGTCCCGGGCCGCGTGGCCGCGAGATAGCGGGGAAAGGTGAGCCCGCCGCCGCCCAGGTGGTGGGCGGCGAGTGGCCGGCCTTCGGGAAAGGCGGCATCGACCACCGAGGCGATGGCGCGCACATACGTGAACTTCAGGAAGGTCGGGTCGTCGGTGTCGACGTAGGAGTGCCGCAAGCCGTCCAGAACGAGTGTGCGGCCGCTGTCCCGGTGGGGGTCCGCGACGATCCGCGCGCAGTGATACTTGGTCTCGGCGTCGCAGCCACCGGGCGCGACCGCGGTGGCCAGGCCGCCGGCAACGACCACGAGCGTCAGGGCGGGGGCGCCGCTCCACCCGCGCGTCCGCCACTCCGCCAGCGCCGAGCCGACGACCAGCAGTGTCCCCAGGCCGAGCAGTATGCCGCTGACCGGCAGCCGCGATACGAGGACGAAGCCGGTCAGGACGGTGCCGACGATGGCGCCGACGGTGCCGACGCCGGACAGCCGGCCGACCACCGTCCCGGTCTCGGCGAGACTGGTGAGACGCAGCTTGGTCACGATCGGCGTCACCGCGGAGAGCAGCGCGCCCGGCACCAGGATGGTCAGCGACGCGATCAGCAGGAGCAGCGCGGGCGCCCACTCCGCCGTGGTGCGCAGCACGGCGGGCGTGAGCGCCACGACCGCACCGGACACCCCCAGCGCGGGGCCGATGAGCCGGCGGGGATCGACCTGGTCGGCGATGCGACCGCCCAGCCAGGAGCCGAGGGCGATGGCGGTGAGGGCGATGCCGATCACCAGAGTGCTGGTTTCGAGGGTGAGGCCGAGGTAGGGCGCCAGCAGCCGCAGAGCGACGATCTCCACCACCAGGACCGCGGCCGAGGATCCGAACACCAGCACGGCAGCGGCACGGGGCCCCAAACCGCGGGTACGGGAAGGGCCTTCGGCGGCGGACGGGGGAGACGATCCGGTCACGCGCGACATCCTCGCACGCGATGCGCCGGGCGGGTGCGGTCATTCCCGGAGCAGCCGACTGCTGGCGACGGCGCGCCACCGCCGCTGACGACCTGCCCCCGCATCGTGCCGGATCTCCCGGTGACTCCGCCGCCGATCGCTCGTGCGTAACGCTGCTGTGCCATGCGAAATATTGCATTGCGGCCGACCTTCGTTCCGGGACAGCCTCTTCGAATGATTGAGTTGCGCGTTCTCACAGCGGACGACTGGTCCGCGTGGCGTGCGTTGAGGCTGGCCGCGCTGGCCCAGGACCCGGATGCCTTCGGGGCCACGCTCGCGGACTGGCGGGGGGAGGGGGACCGGGAGGAGCGGTGGCGCGCCCGGCTGAGCATCGCCGGCTCGCGCAATGTCCTCGCCGTGCTCGACGGGAAGCCGGCCGGGATGGTCAGCGGTGTTCCCGGCCCACGGCTCGGCGTGGTCGAGTTGATCTCCCTGTGGGTGAGCAGGGAAGCGCGGGGACGCGGCGTGGGGGATCACTTGATCCGGGCGGTCGAGCAGTGGGCCGTGGAGGAGCGGGCAGAGATCCTGCGACTCGCGGTCATGCCCGGGAACGAGCACGCGACCGCCCTGTACGGCCGTCACGGCTTCGTGGACGCCGGACCACTCGGTGACGTGTTGCCCAGCGGCCGGAGAGAACACGTCATGACGAAGCGGCTCCTGGCCGGCCGACCCGCCGGGCAGCCCGCACCGGTGTGCGGGGCAGGCGAATGATCCTTGTTCGCCGGAGGGCGGGAAGAAGAGCCTCCCGGGGCCGTTCGGCCGGATCGAAGCTGAATGCTCCGATCCTACGTGTGTCGTAGTATCGAGTAATGCTCTTCGCCACGCCTCCCCTGACCTCGGACGACCGTCGCGTCATCGAAGAGATCGAAGCCTTCCGTACCGAGTTCCGGCACCGGCTTGCCCAGCCTCGCCGCTGGGAAGGGCAGCTCCGCCGCTCGCTCACCGCCGCCGCCGTCCGGGGATCAACCCATATCGAGGGTTACACGATCAGCGCCGACGAGGCGGAAACGCTGATCGCCGGTGGCGACATCTCCCCCGAGACCGATGAAGTCACCCGCAACGCGGTCATCGGCTACCGTGACGCCCTCACCTACGTCCAACATGCCGCAGATTTCCGGATCTTCTCCTGGGACCACACCCTGTTCTCGGCCCTGCACTTCATGATGACCAGGGCCGCCGACAAGGAGGTGCGCCCCGGCGAGTACCGCACCGGCGGCGTCTGGGTTTCCGGAGGCCCGAATCGTCCGCCGGTCTACACCGCTCCGGATCCTGAGCAGGTTCCCGCACTCATGGACGAACTCATCCACTGGCTGGCGGAAGGAGACCTGGACGCCCCGGCTCTCGTACGGGCTTCCATGGCGCACTTCAACCTTGTCTCCATCCATCCCTGGTGTGACGGCAACGGCCGGATGTCCCGCGCCGTGCACACGCTCGTCCTGGCCCGGGACGGAGTCCTCGCCCCGGAGTTCTCCAGCATTGAGGAGTGGCTCGGCGCGGACGAGTTCAACACCCGCGAGTATTACGCCGCTCTGCGGGATGTCCGTACCTCCTGGCAACCGGAGCGCGACACCGCCTCCTGGGTGAGGTTCTGCCTCACCGCCCACCACCTCCAGGCTCAGGAAGTGCAGCGCCGTTTCGAAGCGGCAGCCCGGCTCTGGTTCCGCCTGGAGCGTCTCGCGGAGAAGCACCGTCTCGACGAACGCACCGTCTCCGCCTTGTACGCCGCCGCGCAGGGGCACCTGAGGCGCACCACCTACCAGGCCGAGGAAGCGCTCACCCGGGACCAGGCTCTCGTCGACCTTCGCAGGCTGCGGGGCCTGGGTCTCATCGAGCCCGTCGGGCATGCGCGGACGCAGCGGTACATCGGGGGCCCGGTGCTTCGCGGACTTCGCGGTGAAGTCCGCGCGGAGGTCCACGCCGACCTGTACCGGGAGCCCTACGACCGCCCCTGAGGAACGGATCTGTCAGGAGGGGTGGGACTGCGGGGCGGCAAGTCCGGGGCGGCTCTGAGCGTCACCCCGGCAAGCCGGGTCGTGTCAGGCCGAAAGGGCTCCGGTCTTCACGGCGGTGACGAAGGCCGACCAGTTGGGGGACGGGAAGACCAGGGCCGGGCCGTGGGGATTCTTGCTGTCGCGGACCGGGATACCCGCAGGGTGGTCGTCCAGGACCTCCACGCAGCTGCCGCCGTCGTTGTTGCTGTGTGACGACTTGCGCCAGCCCGTGAGTGCGCCGGCGTTCCGGATCATGTGCTCAGTCATGGTGCCCGAACTCCTTCGCGGTGGCCCTCATCAGGGCCAGGGATTCCTTCTGCGGGAGCGCTTCACCCATGGCGAGAGCGTAGGCGCCGTGGATGCGCTCGACCAGTGCCGGGGACTCGTGGAGCTTGCCCATGAACGTGCCTTCGCTGTAGGCGACCGGCGGTTGGTCCTCGAACCACATCAGCGTCACCATGCCCATCAGCAAGGGGTGGCTGCCCAGGCCGAGCGGCAGGACGTGAACCCGTACGCGTTCGCATTCCGCGAGCCGGACCATGTGCGTGATCTGTTCGGCCATGACCGCTGGCCCGCCGACTGGACGGCGCAGTACCGACTCGTCCAGCAGGGCCCACACTACGGGCGTCACCGGATCGTTGAGGATCTTCGCCCGGTCCAGGCGTGTGACGACGAGGCCGTCACGTTCTTCATCGCTCCGGGGAGGGAAGCTCGTTGAGAGGACGGCACGCGCGTACGCCTCCGTCTGGAGGATGCCGGGAACGAAGGACAGCGCGAACTCGCGGATGACTGTCGCCTGTTGTTCGAGGAGGCGGGCGGGTTCGAAGTAGTCCGCTACCGCCATCTCCGTCTGCGGAAGGAAGCTGCTCAGCACATTCCCCGTGTTCAGCGCCTTGTCCAGGCGGCGGGCGTCGTCCTTGGACGGGATGCGGCGGCCCGCCTCGATGTGCGAGATGTGCGAGCGTGTCATGATCGCCGCGTCCGCCAGCTCCTGCTGCGTCATGCCCGCCGCCTCGCGCTGTGCCCGGAGCCAGTCCCCGTACGCGTTGCCCATCGCCGCCCCCCTTGTGCGACAAAAACACCGTCACCTGCTGTTCTCTGGCGAGCCTAGCCCGTGCCGTCTCACAGTGTGAGGAGATCGCTACAGAGCGACAGGCGAGACCTCAGGTGTGCAGGAGTTGAACATGTTGGATCGCATGGCCCGCGCCCTCGAACCGTTCCGGCGGTTCCTGTGGTGGGGGCTGGTGGGCGTGGACCCGGGTGCCGGACCGGGGCGGCATCGGTCCGCCGGAGTGTCTGGAGTGTCCGGGGTGCCCGGGGCGCGCCTTGCTCCGTCCGTCCCGCCGTCCGTGATCCCGTTGCCGCACGGTGCCATGGTGCGGCGGTCGGTGTCCCCCGGTTCCGGGTGCCCGGCCGCCTGCGTCTGTGCGGCTGCGCCGCCGCGGGGCACGGCGCCGCGGCGGCGGGTGCTGTGGGTGGTCGAGGACGGGTTCGGGCTGCGGGCGTGGCCCGGACATGGGCCGCGTCCCCTCCGTGCCGAGGAGGTGGCCCGGTGAGCGATGAGGCCGGGGTGGCGCGGCTGCTGCCGTGGTCGAACGAAGGGAAGTCGTGCTATCTGCTCGGCGGTGGCAGCGGATACGTCTCGCGGCTCGCCGACGACATGGAGCGCGTGCAGCTCGGTATGGCCGGGGAACTGCTCGGGCACGCCGCCGACCTGCTCGGTGACCCGCGGGCGACGCCGCCCCAACTGCGCTTCCTGGCAGCCCGGTTGCCCGAGTCCCTGCGCGACGTCCACCGGATCGCGGAGAGCCGCGGCGCCCGGCTTCCCCTACGGGAGGGCGACGCTGCGGGGCCCAACGGACGGTCCGAAAAGGACAGTTGAGGCTGACGCTGTGCGCGGAGCCTTCACGGGGATGGGTGAAAGCTGTACGGTCGCCGGTCAGTCCCTGATTCCTCATCGTGGACGAACTTTTCCGCAAGCCGTGTGGAGGAGAACCGTATGGCCCCACTTCTCGTCCCTGGTGTGCTGCAACGCTCCCGCTGCGTCGCCCCGCCGGGCTGGAGCCGCTGGCTCGTGCCGCCCGCCGCGCTCTCCGTCCACCTCGCCATCGGGCAGGCCTACGCGTGGAGCGTTTTCAAGCCCCCGCTGGAGGAATCGCTCAGTCTGTCCGGGACCGCCTCCGCACTCCCTTTCCAGCTCGCCATGGTGATGCTGGGGCTCTCCGCCGCGTTCGGCGGCAAGCTGGTCGAACGGAACGGGCCGCGCTGGGCCATGGCGGTCTCCGCCCTGTGTTTCTCCTCCGGGTTCCTGATCTCGGCGCTGGGTGCCGGGACCGGGCAGTACTGGCTGGTCGTCGTCGGCTACGGGTTCGTCGGTGGCATCGGGCTCGGTATCGGCTACATCTCCCCGGTGTCGACGCTGCTGAAGTGGTTCCCCGACCGCCCGGGCATGGCGACCGGTATCGCCATCATGGGCTTCGGCGGCGGGGCGCTCATCGCCTCGCCCTGGTCGGCGCAGATGCTTTCCTCGTTCGAGCCCGGCTCCGCGGGGATCGCACGGACGTTCCTCGTCATGGGGCTGGTCTACGCGGTGTTCATGACGCTGGGCGTGCTGCTGGTCCGGGTGCCCGCCGACGACTGGCGGCCGCCCGGGTGGGTGCCGTCCGCCGCCGTGGCCAAGCCCCTCGTCACCACCGGTCACGTCTCGGCCGACAACGCCCTGCGGACCCCGCAGTTCTGGCTGCTGTGGGTGGTCCTGTGCACGAATGTCACGGCGGGCATCGGGATCCTGGAGAAGGCGGCCCCGATGATCACGGACTTCTTCTCCGGCACCTCCGCCCCCGTCGGCGTGACGGCCGCCGCGGGCTTCGTCGGCCTGCTGTCCCTGGCGAACATGCTGGGCCGCTTCACCTGGTCCTCCACCTCCGACCTGGTGGGGCGGAAGAACATCTACCGCCTCTATCTGGGCGTGGGGATGCTGATGTATCTGGCCATCGCCCTGCTCGGCGACTCCTCCAAGGCGCTGTTCATCGTCTGCACGGCGGTGATCGTGTCCTTCTACGGGGGCGGTTTCGCGACCGTGCCCGCGTATCTCAAGGATCTGTTCGGGACCTTCCAGGTGGGCGCCATCCACGGCCGGCTGCTCACCGCCTGGTCCACGGCCGGCATCCTCGGCCCGCTGATCGTCAACGCCGTCGCGGACGCCGGGGAGTCCGCCGGGCGCACCGGGCCCGGCCTCTACACCTTCTCCTTCTCTCTCATGATCGGGCTGCTGGTGGTCGGCTTCCTCGCCAACGAGCTGGTCCGGCCGGTCCATGAACGCCACCATGAACCGGACTCGTCCGGACCGGCCCGCTCCGGGCCGCGGTTCCCGACCGCTCGGCCCGAGGAGGCGGCTCAGTGACGGACCCCGACTCCACCGCGCCCGCCCCGTCGGACACCCCGTCGAGCACCCCGCCGGACGCGCGGCCCGAAGCCGGTGGGCGGCGGCCGCTGATGGCCCTCGCCTGGCTCTGGGTCGGGGCGCCCTTCGCCTACGGCGCCTACGAACTCCTGCTGAAGATGCGGCTGTTGTTCACCGGCTGACCGCCCCTCCTGCCCTGCCCCGCCCCGCCCCGCACGCGCCGGGTCTCCGTTCGCCGTCCTCCCCCGGCGCGGAGGCCCGGCGGCTCGTTTCCGCCGCCGCGCGTGTCCGCACGCAGACCGCAGACCGCAGACCGCAGGGACGCCGCACGCCTCCGCCGTGCGCTCCCGCCTGCCCGCGCGCCGGATGTCGAACACCTGACGGATTTTCGCCGTGTCCCGCCTCGCGCCTGCATCCGTATGGCGCCCCCCTGCGGAATGCTGGGAGTCCGCGGCCACCGCGCCGGGCGCCGGACCGAGGGACGAAGACCGCAGGACCGGCTTCCGCCGCCGGCCCGCGGTGTACGTCCGCAGTCCGCCGAGCGGCAGGTGAGGAGAGAGAGTCGTCGTGTACGACACGGAGGTCGCCATCGTGGGGGCCGGGGCCGCCGGGCTGTCGCTCGCGTACCGGCTGTGCGACGCCGCCAAACCCGGGGGGCGGCTCGGGCCCGAGGTGACCCTGGTGGACGCTCCGCCCGGTCCCCTCCGGCCGCCCGAGCGGACCTGGTGCTTCTGGGAGGAGCCCGGGGGAGAGTACGACGGCGTCCTGGCCGCCTCCTGGGAGCGGTTGCGGGTGCGCGGGGCCGGCGGCGCCGAAGTCGTCGGGCAGCCCGCCCCGCTGCGGTACAAGATGTTGCGCTCCCGGGACTTCGAGGCGGCGGTGGAGCGGCGGCTCGGCCCCTCCCCCTTCTTCCGGCGCCTGACCGCAGACGTCGCCGATGTGGCGGAGCTGCCGCAGGGCGCCGAGGTGCGCGGGACGACCGCGGGCGGCGAGCCGGTGCGGCTGCGGGCGCGGTGGGTGTTCGACTCCCGGCCGCCGCAGCGGCTGCCACCCGCGCGGACCGTGCTGCTCCAGCACTTCCGCGGCTGGTTCGTCCGCACCGAACGGCCGGTGTTCGATCCGGCGGTCGCGGACCTCATGGACTTCCGGACCCCGCAGCCCGCGCACGGACTGTCGTTCGGCTACGTGCTGCCGACCGGCCCGGACGAAGCCCTCGTCGAGTACACCGAGTTCTCGCCGGCCGTGCTGGCACGCGAGGAGTACGAGCAGGCGCTGCGGCACTACCTGGGCGAGGTGCTCAAGGCGGGACCGTACGAGGTGACCGGCGCCGAGCAGGGGGTGATCCCGATGAGCGACGGCCGGTATCCCCGGCGCGTCGGGCAGTCCGTGTTCCGCATCGGCGCCGCCGGGGGCGCCACCCGGCCCTCCACCGGGTACACCTTCGCCGCCGTGCAGCGGCAGACGCGGGCCGTCGCCGAGGCGTACCACCAGGGGCGCACCCCCGTGCCGCCCCCTCCGCACCCGGCGCGCTCCCGCGCCATGGACGCGGTGATGCTGCGTGCGCTCGACAGCGGGCGGGTGGACGGCGACCGGTTCTTCACCGGGCTCTTCGAACACGTGCCCATGGAGCGGCTGTTGCGCTTCCTCGACGGGCACACCCGGATGCGCGAGGACTTCGCCATCGGACTGCGCACCCCCGTCCTGCCCATGCTGCGCACCGTGGCGGAGCTGCCCTGGCTGCGCAGACGCTCCCTCCCGCTCCGCACCGGCCCGGGCGACGGGCGGCCGTGACGCGGCGGGGCGCGCCCCGCACCGCCCCGCATCGGCGCCCCTTCCCGTCCCGTTCCCCGTCCCGTTCCGCGCCGGCCCCGAGGCCGTGCCCGTCCGCCCGTCCCGCCCCCACTGTTCGAACAGGAAGGACCCGCCCATGGCTCCGCCCGCCTCCGGCCCCGGCTCCGCAGTCCCGTCCCCGTCCGCTTCCGGAGGCTACGGAGGTTCCGGAGGGCGCCCGGTGAGCCCCCCGCGCCGGGGACGGGACCGGCGGGCCCGCATCCTGCCCGCGCCGTCCGGCCGGCCCCGGATCACCGGCGAACCGCCCCGGACGGCCGTCATCGGCGGCGGCATCGCCGGGCTGGCGGCGGCCACCGGGCTCGCCGAGCGCGGCGTCCGCGTCACCCTGTACGAGCGGGAACCCGGTCTCGGCGGGCGCCTCGCCGGATGGCCCGTCGAGCTCTCCGACGGCTCGTCCGCCACCATGAGCCGCGGCTTCCACGCCTTCTTCCGGCAGTACTACAACCTGCGGGGGCTGTTGCGGCGGGCCGATCCCGGGCTCTCCGTGCTCACCGGCCTGCCGGACTACCCGCTGCAGCACAGCGGCGGACTGCGCGACAGCTTCGCCCGCGTCCCGCGCACCCCGCCGTGGAGCGCCCTCGGTTTCGCCGCCCTCAGCCCCACCTTCGGCTGGCGCGACCTCGCCCGGATGAACCCGCGCGCGGCCCTGCCCCTGCTCGACGTCCGGGTGCCGGACGTCTACGAACAGCTGGACGGCATCAGCGCCGCCGAACTGCTGTCCCGCATCCGTTTCCCGGAGGCCGCGCACCATCTGGCGTTCGAGGTGTTCTCCCGGAGCTTCTTCGCCGACCCGCGCCGGCTGTCGGCCGCCGAGATGGTGCTGATGTTCCACATCTACTTCCTCGGCTCCAGTGAGGGGCTGCTCTTCGACGTGCCGGACGAGCCGTTCCCGCAGGCGCTCTGGGAGCCGCTGGGCGGCTATCTCGCCGGGCACGGCGCCGAGCTGCGCACGGCGTGCGCCGTCGAGTCCGTGGAGCCCGGCCCGGACGGCGGCTTCACCGTCGCCGCGGCGGACGGACGGCAGGACTGCGACGCCGTGGTGCTCGCCCTCGACACCGGCGGCCTGCGCGAACTCGTCGGCCGCTCGCCCCGGCTGGGTGACGAGCGCTGGCGCGAGCGGATCGCCCGGCTGCGCACCGCGCCGCCCTTCCTGGTCTCCCGGCTCTGGCTGGACCGCCCCGTGGCCGCCGACCGGCCCGGCTTCCTCGGGACGAGCGGCTACGGGCCGCTGGACAACGTCAGCGTGCTCGACCGCTGGGAGGGCGAGGCCGCGCGCTGGGCCGCCCGTACCGGCGGCTCGGTGGTCGAACTGCACGCCTACGCCGTCGACCCGGCCGCCGACCGGAAGGCCGAGGAGAAGCGGCTCCTCGCCGAGCTCCACCGGGTCTACCCGGAGACCGGCGACGCGAAGACCGTCGACGTCCGGCACGAATGGCGGGCCGACTGCCCGCTGTTCCCCGTGGGCGGATACCCGGACCGGCCCACCGTCCACACGCCCGACCCGGCGCTGGTGGTGGCCGGTGACCTGGTGCGCACGGGGCTCCCCGTGGCGCTGATGGAGCGCGCCGCGACCTCCGGCTTCCTCGCCTCGAACGCCCTGCTGGAGCGGTGGGGCGTGCGCGGCCAGACGCTGTGGACGGTGCCGGAGAAGGGGCGCACGGCGCTGCTGCGGACGCTGGCCGGCCGGCTGGGGTGAGAGGGCCGGGTCGTCGGCTGGGGTGAGAGGGCCGGGCCCCGCCTGCCCCGGCTTCGTTCGCCTGTTCGGGCGCGTGTCGAGGACGGGCCCGGGGGTATCCGAAGCGGGCCGTGACCGACCGCAGAGAGGCTGGAGTCCACCGAGTGCTCGAACAGATCAGCGGTCAATGGTCGGTGGGCTGGAGCATCGCGGCCTTCGTCATCGCCGGCGCGGCCACCGTGGTCTGCGGGGTACGGCTGACCGCCCTGGGGGACACCCTCGCGGACCGGACGGGCTGGGGCGAGGCCCTGTTCGGCGCCGTGTTCTTCGGGCTGGCGACCTCCCTCTCGGGGATCGTCATGACCGGCGTCAGCGCGGCGGCCGGACAGCCCCAGCTGGCCTACGGCAACGCCGTGGGCGGCATCGCCGCCCAGACGCTCGCCGTCGTCGTCGCCGACGCGGCGTACCGCGGGGTGAACCTCGAGCACGCGGCGTCCTCCTCGCAGAACCTGCTGTTCGGCTCCCTGCTGCTGGCGATGCTCGGGATCACGCTCATGGCGTCCCTCGGCCCCCAGGGGACGTTCCTGGGGGTCCATCCCGCGTCCGCCGTTCTGGTGGCCGTCTACCTCGGCGCTCTGCGGCTGATCCAGAACGGTGAACGGCCGTTGTGGCGCGCGGTGCGCACCAAGGACACCGTGGAGGACGAGCCCGACGAGTCCCCCTCGTTCCCCGGGCGCCGGACCGGAAGCATCTGGGCCGAGTTCGCGGGTCTCGCGGCCGTGGTCGTGGTGGGCGGCTGGGCGGTGGCGCGTGCCGCCGAGAGTCTCGTGGAGGCCACCGGTCTGAAGGCCGGACTGGTCGGCGCGGTCTTCATGGGCATCGTCAACGCCCTGCCCGAGACGGTGACCGCGATCGCGGCCGTCCGGCGCGGTGCGGTGACCCTGGCGATCGCGGCGGTGCTGGGCGGTAACTGTCTCGACGTACTGAACCTCGTGGTCGGCGATGTGGCCTACCGGGAGGGTTCGCTGTTCCAGGCCGCGGAGCCGGAGGAGCTGTTCATGACCAGTGGTTCCCTGGTGATGACCGCCGTTCTGCTCGCCGGGCTGCTCGTGCGCCAGCGGCGGGGGTGGCTGCGGCTGGGCTTCGACGGCATCCTGCTCATCGCGGTCTACGCGACCGTCGTGGTGACGCTGGCCGTGTGACCCCGGTTGTGACCCCCGCTGTGACCCCGCCGCGCGCCGCCACGGCACGGCGGGGGCCGCACGGCGGCGACGGCGGAACGGCCGCGGCGCGGCGGCGGCGATGGTGCCGCGCGGTGGCGGCCGGTGGCGCGGGGCCGTGGCGCGGCCCCGTCGCCGTCCGTCCGGTTCACCCCGGGAAACGTCCCGTGCTGCGCAGCTCCCAGCGGCGTTCCGCGTAGGCCAGGTCGTCGCGCCACAGGCGGCCCGCCGCGGCGCGCATCAGCGGGCGGAGCAGCGGCGCCGCCGCGCGGGCCAGCGCGAAGCCCTTGCGGTCCGAGGCGGCGACCACCGCTTCGATCACCGCCGTGCGCGGGGGGCGTCCGGACGCCGGGTCCGGGGCCGCCAGCGGCGTGGCGTGCGTCTCCACGACCGATCCCCGGCCCTCGCCCTCCGCGATGTGCATGACGACGGTGCGCGGCTCGGGCGCCGTGAACACCGCTCGCACCGGAACGACCGCCCGGCCCGCCACCTTGAACGACACGTCCACGGCGAAGCCGTCCTCGCCCGCCGCGCCGCCCGCCCCCTCGCCCGCCGTACCGTCCCCCTCCGGGGTGTCCACCACGGTGAGGTCCACGAACGAGTACGGGTGGAACCAGGCGCCGTGCCAGGGGTCGAGCCGGTTGGCCACGATGTCCTCCGGCTCGCACCGCCCGACGCCCTGGTAGACGGCGGGCAGCGCGCCCCCCGGCTCCGGCCGGACCGGGACCACCGGCCGCTCCAGCGGTTCCTCACCGCCGATCGCGTCGAGGCGCACCCAGACCAGCAGCCCGTCGTCGTGCACCGGATACGACTCCCAGCCGGCGAACGGGGCGCCGGTCAGGGCCAGTCCGTGCCAGTGGCAGACGAGGGTGCCGCAGCGCACCGGGCTGTCCTTCAGGGGCGCGCCGAGGTGCGGGCAGGCGCCCGGCCCGGCGCGCAGCCGCCCCTCGGCGTCGCGCCAGGCGACGACCTCGGTACCGGCGACGGTGCGGCCGAGCGGGCGGTCACCGGTGATGTCGCGGGTGGCGCCCAGGACGTACCAGTTGCCGGAGGGGCGGGCCTGTGAGCGCTTCAGCGCGCCGGCGATCAGCGCCGGCTTGGCGTCGCGCCAGGTCGGCCGCTGCCGGTCCCAGGGGACGGGGTCGCGGCGCAGCCGGAGCGGGAAGCGGCCGGGGCGTCGCCCGTTGTCGTCCGCCGCGGTGGGCATCAGGCCGCCTCCCCGTGGGCCCGCTCGGCGGCGACGGCCGGGCGGGGCCGCGCGGTCCGCCACGGGGCGGACGCGGTGGACGGGGACCGGCCGGTACGGGCCCGCAGCCGGGCCGCCGTGACCCGGGCCAGTCCGTCGAGCGCCACGGCCGCGCGGCGCCGGCGCGGGACGACCGCCCGGCGGTGCAGCACCGCGTAGCCGTCGTCGGCGACCGCCTCCAGGATGCCGCCGTACAGCACGAACGCGGTGCGGATGCAGGGCCGTGCGACCGGGTCGAGCATCGGGATGCCGGGCGCCGCCTCCCGGTACACCCCGCGGGTCAGGTCGGCGGCGGCCATCAGGGCCGCCGTGATGCGGGGGTCGCGGGCGCCCGTCGCGCGGCTCCACTGGAGGAGGTCGCGGTCGACACCGTGGGCGGCGAGGAGGTCGGCGGGGAGGTAGACCCGGCCGCGGTCGAGGTCCTCGCCGACGTCCCGCAGGAAGTTGGTGAGCTGGAACGCCACTCCCAGCGCGGCGGCGTGCGGCGCCGCCTCCTCGCGGGGCACGACGGTGCCCAGGACCGGCAGCATCTGCAGGCCGATGACCGCCGCCGAACCGTGCATGTAGCGCCGCAGGTCGTCGTAGGTGGGGTAGTCGGTGACCTCCAGGTCGCTGCGCATCGAGTCCATGAAGTCGGTGAAGTGGCGGTGGTCGATGGCGTAGCGGTGCGCGGTGTGCGCCAGGGCCCGCACCACCGGCTCGTCGTCGGCGCCGGCAGGGGTGCCGTTCGGGGCGTCAGCGGGGGTGTCGGCGGGGGCGCCGTCCCCGTACCGGCCCCCGTCCCGCAGCCCTGCCGTGAGCCGCTCGCGCAGCCGTTCGAGCGCCATGGAGCGTTCGCTGGGGGAGGTGTCGCATCCCAGGTCGTCCACGATGTCGTCGGCCCAGCGGGCGAAGCCGTACAGGGCGTGCACGGCGGGGCGCCGTTCGACGGGGAGCAGCCGGGTGGCGAGGAAGTAGGTCTTGCCGTGGCGGGCGTTCAGCCGGCGGCACTCGCGGTAGGCGGCGCGGAGAGCGGGGTCGGTGATGCCCGCCGCGTCCAGTTCACGTTCGGTCATACGTGCGTGCCTTTCCTGCGGGGCCGGGGATGCGGCCGGTGGCGGAGCGCGGCGGGGGGAGCGGCCCGGTGACGCGGGCGGCGGCGAGCTTCCCCGAGATCAGGACGGTCGGCACCCCCACCCCCGGGGTGGTGCCGCAGCCGGCGAGCACGGCGTTCTCCGTACCGCGGACGAGGTTGCGGGGGCGGAACGGGCCGGTCTGCGCGAAGGTGTGCGCGGCCGAGAACGGCGTTCCGGCGGCGTGCCCCTCGGCGGTCCAGTCGGCGGGGGTGACCAGGCACTCCTCCTCGATCGCCGCGGCGAGGCCGGTGAGGCCGCGGCGCTCCAGTTCGGCGAGGAGGCTGTCCCGGTAGCGGGGCGCGAGGTCCGTCCACGCGCGGACGCCGGGGCCGATGTCGGTGTTGGGGCAGGGCGCGAGGACGTAGTGCAGATGGCGGCCGGGGGGCGCGAGCGAGGGGTCCGTGGCGGTGGGCCGGGTGATGAGCAGCGAAGGGTCGCTCATCAGGGTTCCGGTGCGGGTCAGTTCGCGGAAGGTGCTCTTCCAGGCGGCGCCGAACGAGATGGTGTGGTGGGCGAGCCCGGGCCAGGTGCGGTCGGTCCCCGCGTGCAGGATCACCGCCGAGGGGGAGTGGCGCAGGGCGACCGGGCGGCGCGGGGAGCGGCCCAGCAGCCGGTACGTCACGGGCAGGTCGGGGGTGAGGACGACCGCGTCGCAGGGGATGCGGTCCCGGTCGGTGACGACGGCGGTGATCCGGTCACCGGAACCCGGGCCGGAGCGGGAGCCCGGTCCCGAGCGCTCCAGCTCCGTCACCTCCTCCCCGTAGCGGAAGCCGGCCCCGGCGTCGGCCGCCGCGTCCGCCAGCGCCCGCGGCAGGGCGTGCATGCCGCCCCGGGGGAAGTACACCCCGGCGACCGTGTCCATGTAGGCGATGACGGCGTACGCGGCGAGGGCGCGGGCCGGCGGCACCCCGGCGTACAGCGCCTGGAAGGAGAACACCCGGCGCAGCCGCTCGTCGGAGAGGAAGCGGCCGATCCGGGCGTCGAGCCGGCCGAAGCCGCCGAGCGCGGCGAGACGCGCCAGGTCGGGGTGGAGGAGCTGGAACGGGGAGTCGAAGTTGGCGTCGATGAAGCGGCGCATCTGCACCGCGTACAGCTTCTCCAGCCAGCCGCGCAGCCGCCGGTAGCCGACGGCCTCGCGGGCGCCGGCGAAGCGTTCGACCTCGGCCTCCATCGCCTCGGCGCCGGTGTGCACGTCCAGCTGGGACCCGTCGGCGAACCGGGCCCGGTAGGCGGGGTGCAGCGGTACGAGGTCCAGCCGGTTGCCGAGGCTGTCGCCGACGGCGGCCAGCGCGTCGTCCACCAGTTCGGGCATGGTCAGCACGGTGGGTCCGGTGTCCATGCGGTAGCCCCCGCGGTCGAGGCGGCCCGCGCGGCCACCGGGCAGGGTGCCGCGCTCGACGACGGTCACCCGCCGGCCCGCGCCCAGCAGGTGCAGCGCGGCGGCCAGTCCGGCCAGTCCGGCGCCGACCACCACCACGTGGTCGGTCCGGCCCGGGACGGTTCGCATCGGTGTCATCGGCGGTCTCCTTCGGCGGCGGCGGAGAGGAGCAGCGGTACGGGCATGCCGTCCGGCGCTCCCGCGGGGGTACGGCGGCCGGGCGTCGCGGGGTCCGCGCCGTCCGGCCACGCGCCCACCCCCGCCACGGCGGAGAGCAGGGCCCGCAGGCGGCGGCCCGCGGCGGGCTCCACGGCTGCCCCCGCCAGATGGCGCGCGCTCTGGCCGACCAGCCGGTCGATCTTGCTCTCGGTCAGGGCGCGTGCCCCGGTGCCGGTGAGTACGGCCCGCACCCGGCGCAGGTCCTCCCCGGACAGGCCGGGGTCGCCGAGGGCGCCGTCGAGGACGGCGAGCGCCGCGCCGTCCCCGTCCGCCTCGGCACGCGCCCGGGCCACGGCGACGAGATAGGTCGGCTTGCCCTCGCGGATGTCGTGCCCGGACGGCTTCCCCGTCCGCTCCGGATCGCCGAACACGCCGAGCAGGTCGTCGCGGAGCTGGAAGGCGATGCCGGCGCAGCGGCCCGCCGAACAGAGCGCCCGCGTGGTGCGGTCACCGGCGCCGGCGAGCGCGGCACCGAGTGCGATCGGGCGTTCGACGGAGTACAGGGCGCTCTTCAGGCAGGCGGTGCGGATCGCGCGCACCATGGAGCGCGAACCGGTGGCCTGCCCGTGCAGGTCGAGGTACTGCCCGGCGACCATCTCGGTGCGCATGGCCCGCCAGATGCCGCGCACCCGGCGGCGGGTGTCCGGCGCGAGCGGTGTCTCGGCGAGGGTGTCGTCCGCCCAGGCGAGGGCCAGGTCCCCGGCGAGGATGGCGGCCGCCCGGCCGAAGGGCTCGTCCGGTCCGGCGTCCGCTCCCTGCCGGGACGGCCGCCGCCCGCCCGCCGTGCGGCCGGCGGCCCCGCGCCCGGACTTCCCGTACTGGGCCGCCAGTTCGACGTGGACGGTGGCCCGGCCGCGGCGCAGCGGGGAGTCGTCCATCACGTCGTCGTGCACCAGCGCGCAGGTCTGGATCAGTTCCAGCCCGGCCGCGACGCGCAGCGCGGCCTCGGCCGCCTCCGGATCGCGGCCTCCGCCGCAGGCCCGCAGCCCCCACCACAGGAACTGGCTGCGCATGCGCTTGCCGCCGCCGAGCGTGAAGCGCATGACGCGCTCGGCGATGTCGCGGGCGAAGACGTCGTCGATGCCCGCCGCGGCCGTGACCCGTTCCCGCAGAACGCCGTCGAGTATGTGGCCGACGGCGCCCGCGACATCCGCGTCCACGGTGCCCGGTTCCCTGAGGTCCGCGTCCGCGGTCTTCGATTCCACGGAGTCCGGGTACCCCGGCTCGGCATCCGAACCCCGTTCCTCCGTCCGGCCGTTGACGGCGTCGTCGAACGGCTCCCGCGGACCGCCCGGCGGCCGGGGCGCTGCGGACGGACCCGGGTGGCGGCCGGTGGCCGGGGGCTCCTCTGCCCGTGTGCGGCGCAATTCGCACGTCCTCTCGTCGCGTCGATCGGCTGCGGTCCCATCTCATTCGGAGCAGAGGTGCCCCGCGGATGCGGCCGGGCGGGGCACGTCGCCGATGTGGCTCGGAGGCGGCGCCGGACGCCGCCGTTCCAGTCGATCACGTCGGACCCGGCCGCGCCCCGCGCCACGTCCGGCGGAGGACCGTTCGGAGGACGCCGCCGCCCTCCCGGAGCCCGGGCGGCGGCCGACGAGTGGCGGTACGGGCACGATGGGCGGCGGGCACCGCGACGCCGCGGGCACCGGCGGAGCCGCGCGGCTTGCGGCACGCGGGGTCCGCCCGGGCCGCGACGCCCGGACCACCCGAGCACTCCCAGCCGCCGGAGGGGCGCCATGACCGTCTCGGTCGTCCTGTTCACCGCCGATCTGCGGCTGCACGACCATCCGCCGCTGCGGGCGGCACTCTCCTCCGCGGACGCGGTGGTGCCGCTCTTCGTTCGCGACGACGGCATCGAGGCAGCCGGGTTCGCCGGGCCCAACCGGCGGGCGTTCCTCGCCGACTGCCTGGCCGCGCTCGACGCGGGCCTCCGCGACCGGGGCGGCCGGCTGGTGCTGCGCTCCGGCCCCGTCGTCGAGCGGGTGTGCGAGATCGCCGCGGAGACGGGCGCGGCGGAGGTGCACACGGCGGCCGGCGCCAGCGGCTACGCCCGGCGCCGCGAGGAGCGGCTGCGCAGGGCGCTCGAAGCCGGCGGGCGGCGGCTGGTCGTCCATGACGCGGTGGTCACCGTGGTCCCGCCCGGAGCGGTGACCCCGGCCGGCTCGGACCACTTCGCGGTGTTCACCCCGTACTTCCGGCGCTGGTCGGCCGAGTCCCCGCGGGCGCCGCTGGCCGCACCGCGCGCCGTACGCGTGCCGGACGGGCCGGGCTCGGAGCCGCTGCCCTCCCGCGCCGCGGTGCCCGGCGTCTCCCCGGGGCTCGCCGCGGGCGGCGAGACCGAGGGGCGGCGGCGTGCCGCGGCCTGGCTGCGGAACGGCCTCGCGGACTACGAGGACCGGCACGACGACATGGCCGGTGACGCCACCTCACGCCTCTCGCCCCACCTCCACTTCGGCACCGTCTCCGCGGCCGAGCTCGCGCACCGGGCACGCAAGGCGGGCGGCCCCGGCGCCGACGCCTTCGTACGGCAGCTGTGCTGGCGGGACTTCCACCACCAGGTGCTGGCCGCACGGCCCGCCGCCGCGCACGCCGACTACCGCACCCGCCACGACCGCTGGCGCACCGGGCCGGAGGCCGCGGCGGACATCGCGGCCTGGAAGGAGGGGCGCACCGGCTATCCCGTGGTCGACGCGGCGATGCGCCAGCTCGCCCACGAGGGCTGGACGCACAACCGCGGCCGGCTGCTCGCGGCGAGCTTCCTCTCCAAGACCCTGTACGTCGACTGGCGCACCGGCGCCCGGCACTTCCTGGAGTGGCTGGTCGACGGGGACCTGGCCAACAACCAGCTCAACTGGCAGTGGGTCGCCGGAACGGGCACCGACACCCGGCCGCACCGGGTGCTCAACCCGGTCGCCCAGGGACGCCGCTTCGACCCCGGCGGCGCCTATGTCCGCCGCTGGGTCCCCGAACTGGCGGACGTCGAACGCCGGTTCGTCCACGAGCCGTGGCGGATGCCGGCGGCCGAACGGGCCCGGTACGGCTATCCGGAGCCGGTCATCGGCCTCGCGGAGGGCCTGGCCCGTTTCAAACGGGCCCGCGGCCGCGACTGACCGCGCGGTCGGCGGCCGCCACGGAAGGCCGGTCGGCAGCGCCACGGAGGGCGCGGCTCCGCGCGCCGCCGGTGGCTCCCGGCCACCGCACCGGCTCGTTCCCGCGCCGCGATGGTGCCCGTGCCCGGCCCGTGCCGCAGGCGCCCGCCGGCCACTCCCACGGTCCGCCGTGGCGCCCGGACCGAGGCGGCCGCGGCCCTCCGCTACGGCACCGCCGGCCCTGCCGGCACCGTGCGGCACAGGCGGCCGAGCGCCTCCAGCGCCTCCCGCAGCCCGAGCGGCCGCAGCGTCCCCGGGACGGACGACCCCGCCCAGCCCGGACCGGCGAGCAGCACCGCCGGATGGGTCCGCGCGCCCTTCACCCCCCACTCGCTGGCGGCGACGTGCCGTGCCAGCGGGCGGTTGGCGGTCGAACGGCTCTGCGACCACAGGACGACGGCCGCCGGACCGGTGCGCCGCACCGCCGCGTCCAGTGCCTCCACCGGCAGCGCCGCACCGAACATCCGCACGGGGAAACCCTGTTCGGCCAGAGCGGCAGCCAGTGCCTCCAGCGGGAGAGCGTGCTGCTCGTCCGGGACGCAGGCCAGCAGCACGGGCGGAGCCCCGGGTGCTCCGGGCGGCCCGGGCGGGGCGGACGGCACCCGGCGCAGCGCCGAGGAGATGTGCCAGGACAGCAGGTGCTCCACCTCGACATAACGGTCCCCGGCCGTCTCCCACTTGCGGCCCGCCGCGCGCAGGGTCGGCACCATCACCTCCTCCCAGGCCGTGACCAGGCCGTGTTGTCCGACGGCGGACGCCAGCAGGTGCTCCACGGCCGCCGCGTCCAGGCGCACGGCGGCGCGCGCGAGACCGCGGCACTCCTGCCGTACGTCACCGAGCGGCAGCCCGTTGCCGGAACCGGGCTGCCGGGCGGCACCGCGCGGGGCCGGCAGGGCCGGTACGGGGGACGCACCGGCGGTCGCGGCGGCCGGTGCCGTGGGCGGCGGCGCGGCGGGAGCGTGACCCGCGGCGGGGGACGGCGCGCCGGACGGTTCCCCGGACGGCCCGCCGGGTGACGCCCCGGAGGACGCGCCGGGTGACGTGGCGCGTGGTGCGGCGGGGGAGTCCTCCGGTGCGCCCGTGAGGGGACGGCCGGCGGCGCGGGCGGCGCGGGCCGCCTCGGCCGGAGGGATGCCCGAGGCGGTGAGCCGGCACATCTCCTCCAGCACCGCGATGTCGCGCGGCGCCCACCGGCGGTGCCGGCCGTCCCGCCGGACCTCCGGCCCGATGCCGTAACGGCGGTCCCAGGAGCGCAGGGTGGCGGGGGAGACCCCGAGCCGGCGCGCCACCGCACCCGTGGTCGCCCGCACGGAGTCAGCCGAGTCCGCCGGATCCGCCGAGTCCGCCGAGTCCGCAGGGGCCGCGCCCGCCCCGGCCACCGTGCCCGGATCCGGCGCCGTATCCGTCATGCCGGTCCCGGCAGCCGCCGGTCCCCGGCGTTCCGATGCGCTCATGGCAACACCATACGTTGCACAAACGATGCGAGTTGCCCGCTTCCGTGTTCTCTTCCGATGCTGGCCGGGCCGCGGCGCCGCCGAGGCGTCCGGCGGTGCCCCGTGTCCGCCACCCGGCCTCCGGCGGACACGGGGCCGCCCGTCGCACCGGCCGGCTCCGAACCGGCAGGAGGAGCAGCTCGTCATGACCGCACAGCACACCGCCCCGCGGAGCGTCCCCGCGCCGCCGCACGGCACACCGGACCCCCGTACCCGGGACGGACTCCGTCGTCCGGAGCAGCTGTCCGACGAGGAGGTGGCCGCCGGTCTCGCCGCCGGGGACGAGCACTGCCTGGCCGCCGCCCACCACCGCTGGGGAGCCCTGGTGCACACGCTCGCCCGGCGGGCCCTGGGGGACGACCGCGAGGCCGAGGACGTCACGCAGCAGGTCTTCATCGCGGCCTGGCGGGGCCGCGCGGGCTACCGGCCGGAGCGCGGTTCCCTGCCGGGCTGGCTGACGGGCATCACCCGGTTCAAGATCGCCGACGCGCTGGCGCACCGTACGCGGCGTGCGGAACTGGCGGCGGCCGCGGGCACGGTCCGGTCCGGTTTCCCCGAGGCCGCGGCCCGCCCGGAAGCGGTGATCGATCGCGTGCTGGTCCACCACGAACTGGAACGGCTCCCGGCCGCGCAGCGCCTGGTGCTGCGCCTGGCGTTCTACGACGACCTCACCCAGGCCCAGGTAGCGGTCCGCACCGGGCTGCCGCTCGGCACCGTGAAGAGCCATGTCCGCCGCGGCCTGCTCCGTCTGCGCGACGCCCTCGGCCCGGAGCTCCTCGGCACGGAGGAGACGGAGGAGGCGGCCTGACGCCGGGCGCACATGCGTACGAGCCGGCCCGCCGCCGGACGCCGCGCGCCGGACACGCCCGCCGCGGGACGCCGGTGCGCGCGCCGGCCGGTAAACGCTGCACGAACGGTGCACGTGGACGCCGCTCACCCGCAGGGGCCCGGCCCGCCGCCCGCAGGGGCCCGGCCCGCTGCCCGCGGGAGCCCGGCCCGCTGCGCCCCGGCCGCCCGGGCCCCTACGCCCCGGCCGCCCCCGCCGCCCGGGCCCGTCCCGGCTCCGCGTCGGAGAGGTTGTCCGGGAGGCGCAACCCCTGCCGCAGGGGCACCAGTTCGGTCTGCAGCACCATGGTCGCCGCCCCGATGGCCGGGGCCGTGGCCGCCGAGGTGGACAGCCGTACGGCGACGGAATGGGTGGCACGCGAGAAGAAGGAGCGGTCCAGCTCCTCCTGGACGACCGGGAGATACGTGGCGCCCGCGATCGCCAGGCTCGGCCCGGTGAGCACCAGCAGTTCGAGGTCCATCACATTGGCCAGGGTGCGGGCCGCCACCGCCAGATAGCGCGCCGACCGCTCCAGCAGCGCCCGGGCCGCCGGCTCACCGCCGCGCGCGGCCCGCGCGACCGCCGCGAACTCCGCGACCACCGACGGCCGGGCGCCCCGCGCGCCGTTCTCGCCGGTCAGCCCGGTGACCCGGGCGAGATGGGCGTCCGCCCGGGCGGCGGCGACGACGGAGGCCGGCCCGGCCATCACCTCCGTGCAGCCGCGCGCCCCGCACCAGCACTCCGGCCCCTCCACGTCGAGGCAGATATGGCCGATCTCGCCGGCGTTGCCGCTGGCGCCGCGGTAGGCGAGGCCGTTGATGAGCAGCCCGGCGCCGATGCCGGTGCCCATGTAGAGGGCGGCGAAGGTGGAGGTGCCGCCGACGACTCCGGACCAGTGTTCGCCGAGCGCCGCCGCGGTGGCGTCGTTGTCGAGGACGACGGGCAGCCCGGTGGCCTTCTCCAGGGCGCGGTCGAGGGGGTAGTCCTCCCAGGGCCGCATGGCGGGCGGGGTGAGCCGCATCCCGCTGGTGGGGGTGAGCGGGCCGGGGGAGACGAGGCCGAGGCCCAGTACCCGTCCGCGTTCGACGCCGACGCCGTCGATCAGCGCGTCGACCTCCCGGGCCATCCGTTCGACGACCACGGGCGGGTCCTCGGCGCCGACCCCGGCGCGGGACATGCGGGCGACGACCGAGCCGCCGAGGTTCGTCAGGACGTAGGTGATGCCGGCCTGGTCGAGGTGGACGCCGACCGCGTACCGCGAGGACTGGTTGAGCTGGAGGAGCACCCGCGGCTTGCCCCCGGTGGACTCGGCGCGGCCGGTTTCCACCACCAGCCCGTCGTCGATGAGACGGCGGACGACGGTGGAGATCGTGGCCCCGGTGAAGCCGGTGGCCCGGACGAGCCCGACCCGGCTGATGGTGCCCGCGGCCCGGATCACGTCGAGTACGGCGGATCTGCTGCTCGTATGGGGTGTGGCCTGCGCCGGTCCGCTGGGTCCGCTCACTGAATCCTCCGCCCGCGCTCGCTGTGCGCGCTCACGCTATCGATGCCCTCCACAGCGGATCGCACCGCGCGGGCCTGCTTAGTTTAGCCGCTTGACGAAGTCCCCGCCGTGGGGTGGGGGCGGGGCCTGCGCGGAGGCGCGGGTTGGGCGGAGCCGGAGCCCGTCCGCCGCCTCCGGGGTCCGTGCGTGCTGCGGGATGACGGTGTGGCCGTCGCGTGGTCACGGGAGCGGCCGGGTGGCGCGGGAGCCGCCGCATCCCGCGATCGCCGGGGTATTGACTTTCTTTATTCGGCGTCTTAACAATCTCGACACAACGACAGACGCCCCCGACGGGGCGGGCGCACCGGGCCCATCGGCGTGCCGGCCAGCGAGTGAGAGGACCGACTATGTTCCTGCAGGCAAACCGCCGGCGCGCACGCACGGCAGCGGTCGGCGCGGTGGCGGCGGCCGCGCTGCTGGCCGGGTGCTCCGGGGGTGGCGGCTCCGGCGCGTCCGACGAGACGCTGGTCGTCTACACCGGCCAGTCCGGCGACTACCAGGCGAACTTCAACCCGTACTCGCCGTCCGTGCTGGAAGGGCCCGGCACGATCTTCGAGCCGCTCTTCTTCTACAACCTCACCAAGGACGAGGAGCCCGCGCCCAGGCTCGGCACCGAGTACTCCTGGAACGAGGACGGCACCGAACTGTCCGTCTCCCTCCGTGACGACGTGACGTGGAGCGACGGTGAGAAGTTCACGGCCGACGACGTCGTCTTCACGCTCGACATGATCACCAAGCACCCGACCATGAACGGCACCGGCTACCGGGGCAAGGCCGAGGCCGTCGACGACACCCATGTCAAGGTCACCTTCGACAAGCCGTCCTTCATGGAGGGCCCGCAGGTGCTCGGCCGCATCTGGATCGTCCCCGAGCACATCTGGGGCGAGATCGAGGACCCGTCCAAGGACGTCATGAAGAAGCCGGTCGGCACCGGCCCGTTCGCGCTGGACTCCTTCAAGGCCCAGGCGTTCACCCTGAAGGCCAACGCCGGCTACTGGGACGGCGAGCCGGCCGTCAAGAAGATCCGCTACCTCTCCCTCTCCGGCAACCAGGCGGGCGCCGACGCCCTCGCCGCCGGGAAGATCGACTGGCAGACCGGCCCGGTGCCCGACATACAGAACGTGGAGAAGAACTACCCCGGCTACAAGGCGATCACGGTCCCGATGAACCAGACCGTGCTGATGACCTGCGCGGCCACGGACAAGGGCTGCAAGGGCCCGCAGACCGATCCGGCCGTCCGCAAGGCGATCTACCACGCCCTGGACCGCACGCAGATCAACAAGCTCGCCTTCCAGGGCACCTCCTTCCCCATATCCCCCGGCTTCGCCCTCCCCGAGCGCGACAAGGCCCTCATCTCCGACGACCTGGAGCAGCAACTCGCGCCGATGGAGCCGGACACCGCTCAGGCGGCCGAGGTCCTGGAGGATGCCGGCTACCGGAAGAACGGCGAGGGGATCTACGCGAAGGACGGCGAGCCGCTGGAGATGACCGTCAAGGTCGTCACCGGCTGGACCGACTACATCACCGCCGTCGACACGATGGGACAGCAGCTCAAGAAGGCCGGCATCAAGGTCACCGCGCAGCAGTTGTCCTGGAACGAGTGGTCCGACGCCCGCGGCCAGGGTGAGTTCGAGCTGTTGATCGATTCGCTCTACCAGGGCCCGGCGCCCGACCCGTACTACCTCTACAACTACTTCTTCTCCTCCGCGACCACGGCGAAGGTCGGCGAGGCCGCCAACCCGAACTTCTCCCGGTGGACGGACGAGACCGTCGACCAGGCGCTCGACGAGCTCAAGGAGATCAGCCGCGAGGACACCGCGGAGCGCCAGAAGCGGTTCGACACCATCCAGACGGCCATCGAGAAGGGCATGCCGTACATCCCCGTGCTGACCGGCGGCACCACCAGCGAGTACAACGCCGAGAAGTTCACCGGCTGGCCCACCGAGGACGACATGTACGCCTTCCCGGCGGTGTGGAGCCGCCCCGACCACTCGCAGATCTTCATGAACCTCAAGCCCGCCGAGTAGCAGCCGAGCGGACCGGGCCGGGCGGGATCAGCGAGCGGTTTCGAGGAGGAGCCATGGTGATGGGCGGCAACCGTTGAGGTACTACATCCGGAAGCTGGGGTTCTATGTGGTCGCCCTGTGGGCCGCGCTGACGCTGAACTTCTTCATCCCGAGGCTGATGCCGGGCAATCCGGTGGACACCCTGATGGCGAGGCTCGCCCAGCGCGGCGGCTCCGTGGACCCGTCGGTCCGCCGGTCCTACGAGCTCCTCCTCGGCACCAGGACGCAGGAACCCCTGGTGGATCAGTACCTGTCGTATCTGGCCAACCTCTTCCGGGGGGACCTGGGGATCTCGGTCAGCGTCTACCCGACGCCCGCCGCCGAGGTCATCCGGCAGTCACTGCCCTGGACGATCGTCCTGGTGGGGATCGCGACTCTGCTGTCCTTCCTCATCGGCGTCACGCTCGGCATGCTCGTCGGCTGGAAGCGCGGCACCTGGCTGGACTCGCTGGTGCCCGCCACCACCGTCCTCGCGGCGGTGCCGTACTTCTGGCTGGCGCTCATCCTGGTCGCCGTGTTCGGCTCGGCCCTGCGGTGGTTCCCGCTGCTCGGCGGCTACGACGTGATCCTCGACCCGGGCTGGAGCCCGGAGTTCATCGGGTCCGCGATCTACCACGGCACACTTCCGGCGCTGACCATCGTCATCTCCTCGGTCGGCGGCTGGCTGCTGGGGATGCGCAACATGATGGTCTCCACCGTGGACGAGGACTACGTCCTCACCGCCCGGGCCAAGGGCCTGCGCGACCGCCGCATCATGACGCACTACGCGGCGCGCAACGCCGTCCTGCCGTCGGTCGCCGGCTTCGCGATCTCCCTCGGCTTCGTGGTCGCCGGATCGATCATCACCGAGCAGGTGTTCTCGTACCCGGGCATCGGCGGAAAGCTGCTGCAGGCCGTGCAGAACAACGACTACGCCCTGATGCAGGGGATCTTCCTGGTGATCACGGTGGCGGTGCTGGGCGCCAACCTCGTCGTCGACCTGCTGTACGGACTCATCGACCCCCGCACCCGAGCCGGCGCTTGAGCCGAGGAGCCGACACCGTGACGAATCTCAGCCCGGCCCTCACCGAGACGGCCGAATCCGGCGCGCCGGACCCGGCGCAAGGCCCCGGCGGCACCGCCCCCTCCACGCGGGCGAGGAGCGGCTGGCACTCCCTGGTGCCGAGGTGGTCGCCCAAGCTCGGCGTCGGCCTCGGCCTGGTGGCCGCCATCGCCCTCTTCGGCCTGATCGGCCCGCTCCTGGTGGGCGACCCGGACACCGTCCGCAACTCCGGGATGGCCCCGCCGGGCGACGGCTTCCTCCTCGGCACCACCCAGACCGGCCAGGACGTCTTCGCCCAACTGGCCCACGCCACCCGCGGATCGCTCCAGATCGGCCTGCTGGTCGGCGTCATGGCGACCCTGCTCTCCGCCTTCTTCGGGATCATCGGCGGCTACCTCGGCGGCGCGGTGGACGAGGGCTTCTCGCTGATCTCCAACGTCATGCTCGTCATCCCCGGCCTGCCGCTGGTCATCGTCATCGCCGGCTTCGTCCCGGCGGCGCAGCGCGGCTGGTGGACCATCGCGATCGTCCTGGCGATCACCGGCTGGGCGGCCTCCTCGCGGGTGCTGCGCGCCCAGACCCTCTCCCTGCGCAACCGGGACTACGTCGCCGCGGCGCGGGTGGCGGGGGAGAAGCCCTGGCGGGTGGTCTCCGTGGAGATCCTGCCGAATCTGCTGCCGCTGCTGGCCTCGCAGTTCGTCTTCGCGGTGATCCTGGCCATCCTCAGCGAGGCGGGCCTGTCCTTCCTGGGCCTCGGTGCCTCCAACTCCTCGACGCTCGGCACGATGCTCTACTACGCGCAGAACGGCTTCGCGCTCCAGCGGGAGGCCTGGTGGTGGTTCGTACCGCCCGGTCTGATCATCGCGGCCTTCGGCTGCGGGCTCTCGCTGATCAACTTCAGCATCGACGAGATCATCAACCCCAAGCTGCGGAACATCCCCCGGAAGAAGGCCGGCGCGGTACGGAGTTCACGGCGGACACCGCCGTCCGGGACCCCGGCCGTCCCGGCCGGTACGGAAGCCCCGGCGACCGCCGCGCCGGCCGGGGACACCGGTCACCGGGACCCCGTCCTCACCGTCCGGAACCTCAACGTCGTCTACGACGCCGAGACCCCCGTCCACGCCGTCAAGGACGTCTCGCTGACCCTGGGCCGCGGCGAGATCCTGGGTCTCGCCGGCGAATCGGGCTGCGGCAAGACCACCCTGGCCTACGCCGTCAACCGGCTCCATCTGCCGCCCGCCGAGGTCACCTCCGGCTCGGTGGTCTTCCACGACCGCGACGGCGGTGACCTCGACGTCCTCGCCCTGGAGCGGGAGGAGCTGCGCACCTTCCGCTGGTCGAAGCTGTCGATGGTGTTCCAGGGCGCGATGAACGCCCTCAACCCCGTCATCTCCGTCCACGCCCAGCTCGACGACGTCCTCACCACGCACCGCCCGGAGATGACGAGGGCCGAGCGCGCCGGGCGGTGCGCGGAGGTGCTCCGCCTCGTCGGGGTCGACCCGCGCCGGCTGGACTCGTATCCGCACGAGCTCTCCGGCGGGATGCGCCAGCGGGTCATGATCGCCATGGCGCTGCTGCTGGACCCGCAAGTGATGATCATGGACGAGCCGACCACCGCGCTCGACGTGGTGGTCCAGCGCGGCATCCTCCGGGAGATCCTGCGGTTCCGCGACGAACTCGGCTTCGCCGTCGTCTTCATCACCCACGACCTGCCGCTGCTGCTGGAACTGAGCGACCGCATCGCCGTGATGCGGGAGGGCGAGGTCGTCGAGTACGCGGCCGCCGGGGAGATCAAGGACCACCCGCGCCACCCCTACACCCGCGAGCTCCTCGACTCCTTCCCCAGCCTCACGGGCGAACGCGGATCGTTCATCCGCACCGGGGAGTCCAGCGCCCGCGACCACACCGCCGCGACGGAGACATCCGCACCGGAAGGCGCCGGGACGGACCTGCCCGCGGCGGACGTCCCCGCCCCGTCCGCTGAAGCCGGACCGCCCGAAGAACCGCCCGAAAAGCAGCAGCACCCGAACGAGAGGGCCCCCCGATGACCACCCTGGAGGTACGCGACCTGGTCAAGGACTTCTCCGTCCGCTCCGGCTTCCGCCACTCCCGGCTGCGCGCGGTGGACCACGTCTCCTTCACCCTCGTGCCCGGCCGCACCGTCGCGCTCGTCGGGGAGTCCGGATCGGGCAAGTCCACGGTGGCCCGCATGATCGCCCGGCTGGAGAAACCGACCGCGGGCACGATCGAGGCCGAGGGGCCGGACGGCAGCCGGGTGGACGACCGCTCGTACCGCCACCATGTCCAGATGGTCTTCCAGGACCCGTTCGCCTCGCTGAACCCCTTCCACACCATCGAGCACCACCTCGTCCGCCCGCTGAAGCTGCACGGCCGGGCGAAGGGGAAGGACGAACTCCGGCAGCAGGTCGAACAGTTGCTGGAGCGGGTCAATCTGACGCCGGGGGCCTCCGTCGCCCAGCGCCGTCCGCACGAGCTCTCCGGCGGGCAGCGGCAGCGGGTCGCCATCGCCCGCGCGCTGGCGCCCGGCGCCCAGGTCGTCATCGCCGACGAGCCCGTCTCCATGCTGGACGTCTCCATCCGGCTGGGCGTGCTCAACCTGCTCGCCCGGCTCCAGCGCGAGGACCGGCTGGCCGTCCTCTACATCACCCACGACCTCGCCACCGCACGGCACTTCTCCGACGAGATCCTGGTGATGTACCGGGGCCGGGTCGTGGAACGCGGCGCGGCGGACGACGTCATCCTCCGCTCCAAGCACCCGTACACCCGGCTGCTGGCCTCGGCCGCCCCCGACCCGGAGTCCGGACGCGGCCGTGCCGAACTCCTCGCCGGGACGGGCGTGGAGCCGGCCGGGGCCGGGAGCCTGCCCACCACCGACTCCGGCTGCACCTTCCGCGACCGCTGCCCGCAGGCGATGGACATCTGCTCCCGCCCGGTGCCCGACCACACGGTCGGGGAGGGCCACCTCGCCAAGTGCTGGCTGTACGCGGAGGAGGTGAAGGGGACGGTGGCCGCCCAGTCCCGGTAAGGGACCGGGCCCCCGGCCGGCACCGGCGCCCCGGGACAGCGCGGCTGGGAACCGTCCGGCGGATCGTGCGGCCCATCCGAGTGGCCCGGCGTCGGTGGTGCGGACGCGGTCTCACACGCGCACCGCGCGCAGCAGCACCAGCCGCTCCGGGAACAGCACCGGAGCCTGCAGCCCCGCCGCCGCGAGCACGCGCCCGGGCAGCTCGACACCCTCCGGGGTCCACCACGGCAGTTCGACGCCCCACCGGTGCGCGTTGCCGTCCGGTACGTCACCGGGGGGCAGCGGGCGCACCCGGTAGACGGCGTCCGGGTCCAGCCCGGGCAGCCGTACCGCGCCCGTCGGGTAGTTCGCCGAGGTGGCGGTGGCCACCAGGGCGTAGACGGCCTCGGAGCCGTCCCTTGCGACCACGCCGTGCAGCTCGTGGGAGGGATCCGGGAGGTCGGCGTGCACGGCGGTGCCCGAGTGCAGCAGGGGGCGCAGCTCCTTGTAGAGCGCGACCCACTCGGCCAGCCGTTCGACGTCCGCCGGGTCCGCCCGCGTCAGGTCCCACTCGATGCCGAAGTGGCCGAAGAGGGCCGTCCCGGCGCGGAAGTCGAGCGGGTGGCGGCGGTCGGTGGTGTGCGCGGTGCCCGAGCCGACATGGGTGCCCATCAGCTCCAGCGGGATCAGCGCGTTGGTCCACCGCTGGATCCGCTGCCGCTCCAGGGCGTCGATGCAGTCCGAGACCCACACCCGGTCGGTGCGCTCCAGGATGCCGAGGTCCACGCGGGCGCCGCCGGAGGAGCAGGACTCGATCTCCACGTCCGGGTGGCGGCGGCGCAGCTCGTCGAGGAGCCGGTGGACGGCGAGGGTCTGGCCGTGCACCCCGGCGCGCCCGGTGGGCCGGTGGCCGGCCTCGACCAGATCGCGGTTGTGGTCCCACTTGAGGTAGCCGATGGGGTAGCCGGCCAGCAGCTCGTCCAGCCGCTGAAGGATGTACGCGTACGCCTCGGGCCGGGCCAGGTCGAGCACCTGCTGGGAGCGGGCGGCGCCGGGGAGCCGGCCGCCGGTGGCCATGATCCAGTCGGGGTGGGCGCGGGCCAGCTCGGAGTCCTCGTTGATCATCTCCGGCTCCACCCAGAGCCCGAACTCCATGCCGAGGCCGGTCACATGGTCCGTCAGCGGGCCCAGCCCGTCCGGCCAGACCTCGTCGGAGACGTACCAGTCGCCCAGGCCCCGCCGGTCGTCGCGGCGGGAGCCGAACCAGCCGTCGTCGAGGACGAAGCGCTCGGCGCCCACGGCGGCCGCCGCGTCGGCCAGCTCGCGCAGCCGGGTCAGGTCGTGGTCGAAGTAGACGGCTTCCCAGGTGTTGACCACCACGGGGCGCGGGGCGGAGGGGTGGTGCGCGCGGGCGCGCAGATGACGGTGGAAGCGGGCGGACAGCTCGTCCAGCCCGGTGCCGTGGGAGCCGTACTGCCACGGACTCGTGTACGACTCCCCCGGTGCGAGCACCACCTCGCCCGGCAGCAGCAGCTCGCCGGAGCCCAGGAGCGACACGGCGTGGAAGGTGCGTTCGGCGAAGGTGCGGTGGTTGCCGGACCAGGCGGTGTGGACGCCCCAGACCTCGCCCGAGCGGTTGCCGAAGCCGGCGCTTCCGGCGACCAGCAGATACGCGGAGTCGTAGCCGGTGCGGCCGGTGCGGTTCTCGCGCATCCGCAGGCCCTGGGTGAAGGCGGTGCGCTGCGGGCTGCGCTCGCGCAGATGGCGGCCGGTGAAGTCGAGCAGTTCGACCGCCTCGGCGGGCACGGGCAGCGTGAGGTTGACGGCGTCGACGGTGTAGGGGGTGGAGCCCTGGTTGGTCACGGTGGCGCGCTGGCGCACCAGCCCCGAGGGGGTCAGCTCGATGGTGAGGTCCAGCCCGAGCCCCGCGGTGCCGTCGGCGGCCCGCACGGTGAGCCGTCCGCCCCCGCCGCCCTCCGGCGCGTCCGCGCCGGGCGTGAGGCGGGCCCGCTCGACCCGGAAGGCGGCGGAGAAGTCCCTGCCGCCGCGGTGGCCGGAGAGCCCCGGGGTGCCCAGCCAGCCGGCCGACTGCTCGGGCAGCACGGCGACCTCCACCGGCCCGTCGACGGAGAAGCCGATGGGCTGGCAGCGCCGGGCGAGCCGCAGCGCGTCGAGCTGCGGGCCGGTCGGTTCGCCGAGGCAGGGGCCCCAGTGCAGCACCCGGGGGAGGGTGGAGCCGGAGAGGTCGAGGACGAGGCTCACCCCGGCCGCGCGAAGGTGGGTGAGGCCGGAGCCGGGCTGTCCGTGCTGTCCGTGCTGTCCGTGCTGTTCGGGGGGTGGTACGGCGGTCATGTGGGTCCCTTGCTGTCGGTCGCCGGGGGAACGATCGCAACGCTGTTGACTTACTTAATTCAGTGGCGTAAGAATCCAGGACGGTCCCCGGACCGCACAAGAGGACGCACCGGCCGAATCCCTGCACCTCCGCGGGCGCCCGCCGCGCCCCGCGGAGCCGACCTTGGAGTGATCGAGGATGATCCGTCAGACCCTGCACGTGGGATGGCAGTTGACGGCGGCCGCCGGGCCGGTGCCCGCGGACGTGGCGGGCCGGACCGTCCCCGCCCGGGTGCCCGGCAGCGCTCATCTCGACCTGCTGGCCGCGGGCCTGATCCCCGACCCCTACCTCGACCGCACCGAGGAGGAGCTGGTCTGGGCGCACCGCACCGACTGGCGCTACGCGACCACCTTCGAGGCGGAGGCGGCGCGCCCCGGCGAGCGCGTCGACCTCGCCTTCGACGGGCTGGACACCGTCGCCACCATCGAGCTGAACGGCCGGGTGCTGGGCCGCACCGCCAATATGCACCGCTCCTACCGCTTCGATGTCCGCGAGGCCCTCCGTGAGGGCGCCAACGACCTGGTGGTCACCTTCCGCTCCGCCCTGGAGCACGCCGAGGAGATCGAACAGCGGCTCGGCCGGCGCGACCACGTCTATCCGCACCCCTTCAACATGGTCCGCAAGATGGCCTGCAGCTTCGGCTGGGACTGGGGACCGGACCTGCAGACCGCGGGCATCTGGAAGCCGGTCCGCCTGGAGCGCTGGACCACCGCGCGCATCCACCGGCTGCGTCCCCTGGTCACCGCCGGCGCGGACGGCACCGGCCGCGTCGAACTCCACGCGGACATCGAGCACGCCGACCCGGCCGCCCCCCGCGAGCTGCGGCTGACCGCCACTGTCGCCGGCCGCGAGGGCGACGTCACCGTCCCCGCCGGGGAGACCTCCGCGGTGCTCATCCTGGACGTCCCCGGCGTCCGCCTGTGGTGGCCCGCCGGCTACGGTGACCAGCCGCTGTACGACCTGGGCGCCGAGCTCCGTGCGGGCGAGGGCGGCCCGGCCCTCGACTCCGCCCGCCGCCGCGTCGGCTTCCGCACCATCACCGTCGACACCACCCCCGACGAGACCGGCACCCCCTTCACCCTCACCGTCAACGGCACGCCCGTCTTCGCCAAGGGCGCCAACTGGATCCCCGACGACCACTTCCTCACCCGCGTCACCCGCGAGCGCATCACCCGCCGGGTCGAACAGGCCCTCGGCGCGCACATGAACCTGCTGCGGGTCTGGGGCGGCGGCATCTACGAGACCGAGGACTTCTACGACGTCTGCGACGAACGCGGCGTCCTCGTCTGGCAGGACTTCCCCTTCGCCTGCGCCTCCTACCCCGAGGAGGAGCCGCTGTGGAGCGAGGTCGGGGCCGAGGCCCGCGAGAACGTCGCCCGGCTCTCCTCGCACGCCTCGCTCGCCCTCTGGAACGGCGCCAACGAGAACATGTGGGGCTACCGCGACTGGGGCTGGCCCGAGCAGCTGCGGGGCCGCACCTGGGGTCTGCGCTACTACACCGAGCTGCTGCCGTCGATCGTCGCCGAGCTCGACCCGACCCGCTTCTACGCGGCCAACAGCCCCTACAACCCCGGCATCCCGCTCGACGAGACCCACCCCAACGACGAGAACCACGGCACCCGCCACGAGTGGAGGGTGTGGAACGAACGCGACTACACCACCTACCGCGACCACATCCCCCGCTTCTGCTCCGAGTTCGGCTTCCAGGGGCCTCCCACCTGGGCCACCCTCACCGACTGGGTGCACGACGAGCCCCTGACGCCCACCTCGCCCTCCTTCCTGCTCCACCAGAAGGCCGAGGACGGCAACGGCAAGCTCGACCGCGGCTTCGCCCCGCACCTCCCCGCGCCCGCGACCTTCGAGGACTGGCACTGGACCACCCAGCTCAACCAGGCCCGCGCGGTCGCCTTCGGCGTCGAGCACTTCCGCTCCTGGTGGCCCCGGACCGCCGGCAGTGTCGTCTGGCAGCTCAACGACTGCTGGCCGGTCACCTCCTGGGCCGCCGTCGACGGCGGCGAGCGCCCCAAGCCGCTCTGGTACGCCCTGAAGCACGCCTACGCGCCCCGGCTGCTCACCCTCCAGCCGCGCGACGGGGCCACCGTGCTCGTCGCGGTGAACGACACGGCGGAACCCTGGACGGGCCCGGTGCGGGCGGAGCGGCAGGCGTTCGACGGCACCGTCCTGGGCACGGCTACCATCGAGCTGGACGTGAAGCCCCGGTCGGCCGTTCCGTACGCCCTGGCCGAGTCCCTGCTCGCGCCCGCCGATCCCGCCCAGGAGGTACTCGTGCTGACGTGCGACGACGCGCGCGCCGTTCACCTCTTCCGGGAAGACGTCGACCTGGCCTACGACCCGGCACCGTTGACGGCCAAGGCCGTCGCCGTGACCGGCGGCTACCGGATCGACGTCACCGCCGCCTCCTTCGCGCGCGACGTGGCCGTGCTCGCCGACCGGCTCGCGCCCGACGCCGAGGTGGACGACATGCTGGTGCCGATCCCCGCGGGCGAGACGCACTCCTTCACCGTCCGCACCGCCGCACGGCTGGACCCGGAGCGGCTGACCGGCCCGCTGGTGCTGCGCAGCGCCAACGCCCTCCACGCACCGGCGGTGTCTTCCTGAGTGGCCGGAGCGGAGCGTGAGCCGACGGGACGTGAGCTGACAGGAACGGGCGCGGTCGGGCTGGTCCTCGCCCGCCCCGCCCGGCTGCTCGGCGTCGAACCCTTCTTCATGGAGTTCATCGCGGGCATCGAGGAGAGCCTGGCCGAACGCGGCATGTCCCTGCTCCTCCACGTCGTCCCCGCCCAGGACGCCGAACTGGCCGCCTACCGGCGGTGGGCCGAACGGCGGCTGGTGGACGCCGTCGCGGTCGTCAACCTCACCGCCGGCGACCGGCGGCCCGCCCGCCTGCGCGAACTCGGCCTGCCCGCCGTGCTCGTCGGCACCTGGGAGGAGGACCCGGCCGCGCCCGCCGTCCGCACCGACGACGCCGGGCCCGTACGGGAGGCGCTGGCGCGGCTGCTGGAACTGGGCCACCGGCGCATCGCACGGGTGAGCGGCCCGGCGGAGCTGCTGCACACCCGGGCGCGGACCGCCGCCCTGGAGGACGGCTGCCGCGCGGCCGGCCTGGAACCCCCGGTGATCGTCGAGGGCGACTACTCCGCCGAGGCGGGGGAGCGGCTGACCGCCCGGCTGCTGGGCGCGGACCGGCCGCCCACCGCGATCCTCTACGACAACGACGTGATGGCGGTCGCCGGGCTGGCCACCGCCAAGGAGCTCGGCTTCGTCGTGCCGGAGCGGCTCTCCCTCATCGCCTGGGACGACTCCACCCTGTGCCGGCTGGCCTCCCCGCCGCTCACCACCATGAGCCTGGACGTGCACCAGTACGGCGTCCTGGTGGCCCGGTCCGTGCTCGAACTCGTCGACGGACGCCCGGTCGCGGAGCGCTCGCTGCCCACCGCCCGCTATGTGGAGCGCGGGAGCACCGCTCCCTGCGCGGCCGGCGCCGAGGAGGCCGCCGGCGCCGAGGGCGCAGCGGGTGTCGCCGGAGCCGCCGGTACCACCGGCGCCTGAGCCGTCCGGCGGGGCGTGCGGCCGGCGGCGCGCCGCCGTCATCCGCCCGCTGTGCCCCCCTCACCGTACGGACACCGGGCATTGGGCGGTGCCCGGCACAGTCATGGCATGCTCTCGACATCGACCGCTTCGGCGGGCACGTCCTCGTACACCATGGCGATAGCCGACACCGATGAGCTGATCCACGCCGCGCAGCGACTGCGCCACCAGGTTTTCGCGGAGGAGCGGGGCGCCCGGCTGCGCCCGACGGCCGACGGGCGGGACACCGACGCCTTCGACGACGTGATGGACCACCTCGTCGTCACCGACACGGCGACCGGCGAGGCCGTCGGCACCTACCGGCTGCTGCCCCCCGGCCGCAGCGAGCACCTGTACTCCGAAACCGAGTTCGATCTGCGCACCCTGCCCGCCGAGGTGCGCGCCTCCATGGTCGAGGCCGGCCGGGCCTGCGTGCACCCCGCGCACCGCTCGGGCGGCGTCATCAACCTCATGTGGTCGGGGCTCGCCCGCTACGTCCTGCTGTCCGGGCACCGCTATCTCGCCGGCTGCGCCTCGGTGCCGCTGGGCGACGGCGGGCAGGCGGCGGCGAACGCCTGGCTGCTGGGCACCACCCGGCACGCCGCCCCGCCCGCGCTGCGCGTCCAGCCGCTCGACCCGTGGACCCCGCCCCGCCCGGTGGACGCCGAGCCGGACCCGCTCGCCCTGCCCCCGCTGCTCCGCGGCTATCTGCGGGCCGGTGCCTGGATGTGCGGACCGCCGCAGCACGACCGGGTGTTCGGCGACGCCGACTTCTTCGTCCTGCTCGACACCGAACGGATGAACGACCGCTACCGGCGCTTCTTCCTGGGCGACCTCCGGTGAACCTCTGGGCCCCCGGCTCGGCCTGCACTCCGGCCGGCTGCGTCGCGCACACCGCTCCGCCCGTGCGCCCGGCGCCCGCCCTCCGCCGCACGGCCGCCTTCACCCGGGAACTGGCCGGAGCACTGCGCGACGGCGACGGCATCGCCCGGCCCGAGGTGCTGCGCGGCCGGGCCCGCGCCCTGCTCGACGCCCTCGGCGTGCGGCTGGAGATCCCGGACGGCACCGGCCTGAGCGCACCGGACGGACCCGGCGCGCGGGGTGAGCCCGCGCCCGGCACCCTCGTGGTCGCCAACCACATCTCCTGGCTCGACGCCGTCGCCCTGCTGGCCGTCGAGCCGGTGACCCTGCTCGCCAAGCGCGAGGTCGGCGACTGGCCGGTGCTGGGACCGATGGTCCGGCGCGCCGGTACGCGCTTCATCGACCGCGGCAGCCTGCGCGGCCTGCCCGGCACCGTGGAGGCCCTGGCCGCACTGTTGCGCGCCGGGCGGTCCGTGGCCGTCTTCCCCGAGGCGATCACGCACTGCTCCGCCCCCGGCGGCCGGTTCCGCCCGGCCGCGTTCCAGGCGGCGCTCGACGCCGGGGCGCCCGTGCGGCCCGTCACCCTCGGCTACGAGCAGGCGGGCGTCCCGAGCACCGTGGCGGCGTTCGTCGGCGAGGACGGTTTCGGCGGCTCACTGCGCCGGGTGCTGACCGCCCGCGCGCTCACCGTCCGCGTCCGCGTCCACCCGCCGCTGCGGACGGCGCCCGGCGCGGACGACCGGCGCTCCCTGGCCGCACGCGCACAGGCGCTCGTACGGGGCACGGACCCGGCCGCGCACCCCGCCGGCCCGCACTCCTCCACCCCCTGCCCCGCGGGTCCGCGCCCGGCGGACCCTCTTCCGGGCCGGGCACCCGCGGCCGTCCCCGCCGGCCGGGCGGGGCGGGACCCGGCCCGGGCCTGAACCCGTACCCGTACCCGTACCCGTACCCGGAACGGCGGACGCGGCGGCGGGCACGGCAGAGGCGGCGGCGGGCACGGCAGAGGCCCGGACCACTGGCCGGCGAGTGGTCCGGGCCTCCGCGGCATCCCCTGACCGGTCCTCCACCGGCGATGGGGCCGGTGCTTGGCGCCGGTGCTCCCCGGCCCGCCCCTGACCCGCCGGCGGCCGGTGCCCGCGCGGTCAGGTCCGTGCCTTGGCGCGGTCGAGCGCGGCGACACCGACGGCGGCCAGCGCGATCTGGATCAGCCACTCGATCCAGTCGGGGCCGTTCGTGTCGGAGACACCCAGCGCACCAGCGAGAGCCGTACCGATCAGCGCGGCGACGATACCGACGAGGATCGTCCACAGCACGCCGATCCGCTGCCGGCCGGGGATGACCAGCCGGCCCAGCACACCGATGATGATGCCGATGATGATCGCACTGATGATGCCCGAGATCTCCATGTCTGCCTCTCCGTACTGACTCCGTAGTGATGTGCGAACCGCGGTACGTACCGGTCCTTCTGCCCCGACATGTGCGCGTCACTCCGCGCCGCCACGGCGCCCGGTCTCCGGGCCCGCCCGGCCGTTCCGTCAGCCCCCCGCGTACAGCGCCCGTACGGCGTCCACGGTGTCGGCCTCGGACGCCTGTTTGTCCTCGCGGTAGCGGAGCACCCGTGCGAAGCGCAGGGTGATGCCCTCCGGATAGCGGGACGAGCGCTGCACCCCGTCGAACGCGATCTCGACGACCAGCTCCGGCCGGACGACCACCCCCCACGGTTCCCGCGCGGTGGCCAGACCGAGCAGCCGCTCCGTCTGCCAGGCGAGCAGCCGGTCGGTGAGCCCCTTGAACGTCTTGCCGAGCATGGCGAACGAGCCGTCGGGGCGCCGCGCGCCGAGATGGAGGTTGGACAGCTTCCCGCTGCGCCGCCCGTGGCCCCACTCCGCGGCGAGCACCACCAGGTCGAGGGTGTGCACCGGCTTCACCTTCCGCCAGGAGGAACCGCGCCGCCCCGCGCTGTACACCGAGTCCAGCGCCTTCAGCACGACCCCCTCGTGCCCCCGCTCCAGGGTCTGCGCGGCGAACTCCCGTACCGCACGCCGGGTTTCCTCCGTCTCCGGCGCGGCGGCCTCCAGACGCCGTACGCGCAGCGGCTCCGGCACCACCCGGGCCAGCTCGGCGTGGCGCGCGGAGGCGGGGAGTCCGAGCAGGTCGCGGCCGTCCACCGACAACAGGTCGAAGAAGACGGCGGAGAGCGGCAGCGACAGCCGGGCGGCGGAGACGTCCGCGCGCGAACCGACCCGCCCGGAGACCTCCTGGAAGGGCCGCGGCCGGCCGTCCTCCCGCAGGGCGATCACCTCACCGTCGAGCACGGCGCTGCGGGCCGCCAGTGCCCGGGCGGCCTCCGTCACCTCCGGCAGCCGGTCGGTGATCTCGTCCAGGGTGCGGGTCCAGATCCGTACGGAGTCGCCGTCCCGGTGCACCTGCACCCGGATGCCGTCGAGCTTCTCCTCCACCGCGCACGGGCCCAGCTTGTCCAGCGCCTCGTCCACGCTCTTCGCGGTGTGCGCCAGCATCGGCAGCACCGGGCGGCCGACCCGCAGCCGGAAGTCGGCGAGCGCGGCCGGCCCCCGCTCCAGCAGCACCTCGGCGACCCCGCCGAGCGAACCGCCCAGCATCACGGCGCGGCGCACGTCGGCCGGCTCCGCTCCGGTGGCGGCGGCCAGCCCCTCCACGGCGAGCGCGTCCAGCGCGCCCTGCCGCGGTTCGCCGGAGAGCAGCCCGAGCAGAAACCGCTGCTCCTCCTCGGTCGCCGCCTCCAGCAGTGCGCCCACCAGCCGTTTCCGTTCCGCCAGCGCGCCGGTGCCGGAGACGGCCGCGATGGCGCCGAGCGCGGTGTCGACCTCCAGGACCGACAGCCGCGGCTCGGGCGCCGGCGGCCGGGGCTCCTTGAGGACGCTCCAGCCGACCCCGATCCGCCGCTGGGGCAGCCGGCCCGCCAGATAGGTGATGATCAGCGGAGCCTCGGCGGGCTCGGCGTCCCGGAACAGCCGGGCGAGCAGACGCGTCTTCTCCGAGCGGGCGGAGGTGGCGGCGACATCTCTGGACGTCTCCGCGAGTTCGGCCAGCAGCATGCCGTCATCCATACCCCCGCTCCCGCACCGCAGCCCGGGGCACCGGCATTCGGCCGCATACCGGGGATGCCTCTTCCGCTTCTTCCCGCGGTTCCGCGGGGAGGTGACCCGGGGTCCATTGCCCCTCGCCCAGCGCGACGAAGCGCGGTACAAGGCGCGACGAAAACGGGGGCGGTGTCCACGGAGAAAAGTCTCCGCGCCCTCTCTTCGAAGAAACCGGGGAAATTCCCGGCCGGGAACCAACCAGATGAACGTTCTTCACGTCATCCATATCGACCAGGAGACCTGCATTGGGTTGCCGTCCTTCTTCTCCTGCCCCGGGGAGAAGGCCCGTGGGGGTGGAGTGACGCATGTCACGGCGTGGGGTAACGGCGCTGACGTGCGCCCCCGGGAAAGCGGCGAGGGCTGGAGCGGTACCCGCCGCTCCATGGAAAAGGGGGAATTGCGGACTCCGCCGAAACCCTGCGGAGTGGTCCGCATACCGATGGTGCACGTGCAAAGGCTCATGCATGGGCATGTGAACGCGGTTATGATCCGGGCAGCCCACAACCCCCCACACATACGGCGGGATACCGCCGAGCCATTTCGGGAGAGTCCTGTGCATCACGCGTACAACGGTATGGCCGCCACGGAACTGAGGGAGGTCGTGTGGCAGAAGAGCCGGCACAGCAATTCACAGGGTGCTTGTGTGGAGTTCGCCAAGCTGCCCGGAGGTGACGTCGCGGTGCGCAACTCGCGCCACCCCGACGGGCCCGCGCTGATCTACACGCCGGCCGAGGTCGAGGCGATGCTGCTGGGCATCAAGGACGGGGAGTTCGATCACCTGATCAGGGACTGACCCGCTCCGCGGCAGGCGGGCCGGGTCGCCGTCCCCGGCCGGTCCCCGGAACTCCCGGACCACCTCGCAGATCGCAGACCCCCACCCTCCGTACGGGCGGTCGCCGGACGCCCCGCACGCTCCCTCATGCCGCACCCGCCGGCCGGACGGCAGCGCCTACCCGAGCCGGAGCCGGAGCCGGCGGATCACACAGTCGAGCAGGTCGCCGGCGGGCGCCGCCGTGACGCCCTCGATTCCGGTGGCGACGCTGTCCACCCCCGGCTCAAGACGGGGAGATTCCAGCTCGGATCGGCTACCCGGTCGGACTTGCTGCGTTCGGCTCCGGCCCTTCCGCACCGCCCGCGTCGACCGCCGGACCGAGGGCCAGTGCCAGCTCCCCGTCCTTGACATCGGCGATGACGGTGTCGTCCGGATTGAGCGAGCCGCTGAGCAGCATGTTCGAAAGGCGGTTGTCGAGCTCCGTCTGGATGGTGCGGCGCAGCGGCCGGGCTCCGAACTCGGGCTGGTAGCCACGGTTGGCCAGCCACTCCTTGGCGGTCTCGGTGACCTCGAGGTTGATCTGCTGGGCGTGGAGCCTGCGCCTGCTGCGTTCCAGCAGAAGGTCGACAATGCGCACCAGGTCCGCCCGGGTCAGGGCGTGGAAGACGATGATCTCGTCGATGCGGTTGAGGAACTCGGGCCGGAAATGCGCCTGAAGTTCGGCCATCAGGTCATCCCTGATGGCGTCGACCGCCCCCCGGTGGTCCAGAATGCGCTGGGAGGCGATGTTGCTGGTCATGATGACCACGGTGTGCCGGAAGTCGATCGTGCGTCCCTGGGCGTCGGTGAGCCGTCCGTCGTCCAGCACCTGCAGCAGCAGGTTGAAGACGTCCGGGTGGGCCTTCTCGACCTCGTCGAACAGCATGACGCTGTACGGCTTGCGGCGCACCGCCTCGGTGAGCTGCCCGGCCTCCTCGTAACCGACGTATCCGGGCGGGGAGCCGACGAGCCGGGAGACGGTGTGCTTCTCCTGGAACTCGCTCATGTCGAAGCGGATCATCCGGTCGGCGTCTCCGAAGAGCAGTTCCGCAAGTGCCTTGGCCAGTTCCGTCTTGCCGACCCCCGTGGGTCCGAGGAAGAGGAAGCTGCCGGTCGGCCGGTCGGGATCTCCCATGCCCGCCCGGCCGCGGCGCACGGCCTGGGAGACGGCAGTGACTGCCTCGTCCTGGCCGACCACACGCTCGTGCAGGGCCTCTTCGAGCTTTGTGAGCCGCTCGCGCTCGGTCTCGGTGAGCTGGGAGACGGGGATGCCGGTGCGCGCGGAGAGCACATCGGCGATGTCCTCGGGAGTCACGGTGCCGACCTCTTCCGGCTCTCCGCCGGCGTCGGCGAGCTCCCGCTCCGCCTGCCGGATCTGCCCCTTGAGCTGTGCTGCGCGTTCGTAGTCCTCGGTGCTGACGGCCTCGTCCTTCTCCCTGCGGAGCTTGGTGAGGCGGTCTTCCAGGCTCGCCGTCCCGGCCGGGGCGGCGAGGCCGCGCAGTCCCACGCGTGCTCCTGCCTGGTCCATGAGGTCGATCGCCTTGTCCGGCAGGAAGCGGTCGGTGATGTAGCGATCGGACAGGGCGGCTGCGGCGTCCAGGGACTCGTCCGTGTAACGGACCTGGTGGTGGGCCTCGTAGGAGTCGCGGAGCCCGTGCAGGATCTCGACCGTTTCCTCGACGGTGGGCTCGCGCACCATGACCGGCTGGAAGCGGCGTTCGAGGGCGGCGTCCTTCTCGATATATCTGCGGTACTCGTCGATGGTGGTGGCGCCGACGACGCTGAGGTCGCCCCGGGCGAGCGCGGGCTTGAGGATGTTTCCGGCGTCCATGGCGCCTTCGGCGCCTCCGCCGGCGCCGACGACCGTGTGCAGTTCGTCGATGAACAGGATGATGCCGCTCTCGGACTCCGTGACCTCGTCGATGACCTTCTTCAGCCGTTCCTCGAACTCCCCCCGGTACTTGGACCCGGCGACCAGACCGGCCATGTCGAGGCTCACGACGCGTCGGTCGCGCAGAGCCTTCGGGACTTCTTCGGCGACGACCCGCTGCGCCAGTCCTTCCACGATGGCGGTCTTTCCGACCCCGGGATCCCCGGTGAGCACGGGGTTGTTCTTGGTGCGCCGGGACAGGACCTCCACGGTCTGCTCGATCTCCTCGGCCCGGCCGACCACCGGGTCGAGGCGTCCGCTGCGGGCCTCATCGGTGAGGTCGCGCCCGTATTCGTCCAAGGTCGGGGTGTCGCTGTGCCCGCCCGACGGCGCCTTCCAGCCGGCTCCGCCGCCGCTCAGCGAGCCGGGGGAGACTCCCTCGGACTCCAGCGTGCGGGCGAGGCCCGAATCGTCCACCAACGCGGTGAGGATGTGTTCCGGACCGATGTACGAGGCACCGGTCGCCTGGGACTGCGCGTGGGCGGCAAGCAGGGCGCGCTTCGCCGCCGGCGTGAGCCCGGGGTCGCCGGTTCCGGTGCCGGTGGGAAGATTCTCCTGCAGGTCCGCGGCCAGCTGGTCCGGATCAGCGCCTGCCTGCTCCAGCACCTGCCGGGCGGTCGGCACCTGGGTGGCGGCCCACAGCAGGTGCACCGTGTCGAGATCGGACCCGTCCTCGGCCGCCCGGCCGCCTGCCGCCGCCAGCAACTCGTGAGAGGAATCACTGAGCAGTCGCCCGATGGGCACGCGCTGCACGGCCGGCGGCGAGGCCCCCGGACTCATGCCGAAGAAACGGTTGAAGAGATCGGAGAACGGGTCGCCGGTTCCAAAGGGCGAAGTTGTCACCAAGATCATCCCGTCATGCGGGCGGCCGGCGGCTGTGCGCAGCCTGCCGTCGTTGAATTATCCCTTATGCCGCTATTCTCCGCCGGACTGCCCCGGCGCGCGAACGCAGTAGGTGAGCGACGGGCATCCTGGTGCGGAGCTGCAGAGGCCATGGGGGATGGGGGAGGAGGCGGCCGTGGTTCGCGTCCGCGTCCGGGGCGTGCCGGAAGAAGCCACGGCCGGAACTTCCCCGCGAGCCCGTCGAGGACCGTCCGGTGGTCCGGCAGCTTCCGGCCCCACAACGGCTACGGGAGCAGCGGCCTGGACGAACTCCTGCTCTGCATCGGACCGTTCATGGCGACGTGCCACCCGGCCATGATCCGTCGGTCGAGATCATTCGACGACAGGCCCTAGCGCACCCGGAGCGCCGGCAGCCGGAACAGCGCCCAGACGACCTTCCCGCGCAGCGTCCCCGCGAGCGGATGCCAGCCCCAGTTGTCGCTGAAGGCCTCGACGAGATGGAGACCGCGGCCGGACTCCCCGGCGCGCTCCGGGTCCTCCGGCAGATGTCTCCCGGTGACCGGGCTGTCCCGGCTGGGGTCCCGTACGGCGCAGACCAGATGAGTGCTCCAGCGCATCAGATGCAGCCGCACGGCCGGTTCCGCCGTGCGCGCCCCCGCGGCCGGGTCCTGGCGGGCGGCGGCGGACAGGGCGTCCGGCAGGGCGTGCCGCAGCGCGTTGGTGACCAGTTCCGAGACGACCAGCGCGATCGTGTCGAAGTGGTCGTCGAGATCCCACTCCGAGAGCGCGGACCGGGTGAACCGGCGTGCGCCTCCCACCGATTCGTAGTGCGGCGCGAGCGAGCAGGTGGCGCTGCTGGAGACCGCCTCATAGCCGATGGGCGGAAGCTCCCGCCGTAACGGCTCGAGCATGGTCGATCCTTTGGTCCCCATGCGAGGCACTCCTGGCCCAAGTGGAATCGGTCAAGGCAGCCGTGCTGTGGTGCTGGTGGCCATCGTTCCCAATGCGTACGCCAGATGCAAGGGCAGATGCACGTGCAGCTGACGGTATTGCCCCTGCTCGCGCTGGTTTGCACGGTTAATCTTCGGGCCCGGCTCCACCGGACTTCCCGCCCGTCTCCGCTTTGTGTAACCGGACCGGCACGCAACGGAGCCCGGAAGTGGCAGACTTCGCCTGTTGACGGTCGCAGTGCATCAACTACGGAGACAGGTAGTCGGCACATGAGCACAGGGCAGCCGGGAAGCGGAACGGGCGGAGCAGGAGGATCCAGTGGCTCGATGGTGCGCCGCATCCTCCTCGGCTCCCAGCTCAGAAGGCTCCGCGAATCCAGGGGCGTCACCCGCGAGGCCGCGGGGTACTCGATCCGCGCCTCCGAGTCCAAGATCAGCCGGATGGAGCTGGGCCGGGTGAGCTTCAAGGCCCGGGACGTCGAGGACCTGCTCACGCTCTACGGAGTCACCGACCCGGCCGAGCGCGACGCCCTCCTGGGCCTGGCCCGGGAGGCCAACGTCGCCGGCTGGTGGCACAGCTTCGGCGATGTGCTGCCGGGCTGGTTCCAGACCTACGTCGGCCTGGAGGGCGCGGCCTCCGGCATCCTCGGCTACGAGGTGCAGTTCGTGCCCGGCCTGCTGCAGACCGAGGCCTACGCCCACGCCGTCGTCACCCGCGGCCAGCCCGGCGCACCGCCGTCGGAGATCGACCGGCGCGTCGCCCTGCGCCTGGAGCGGCAGAAGCTGCTCGTCGCCGAGCGCGGACCGGAGTTCCATCTCATCCTGGACGAGGCGGCGCTGCACCGGCCCTACGGCGACCGGGAGGTGATGCGCGGCCAGCTCCGCCATCTCACCGAGATGTCCGAGCACGCGCGGGTGACGCTCCAGATCATGCCGTTCTCGTTCGGCGGTCACGCCGGCGAGAGCGGGGCCTTCACCCTGCTGCGCTTCCCGGAGTCCGATCTCTCGGACATCGTCTATCTGGAGCAGCTCACCAGCGCGCTCTACCTCGACAAGCCCGAGGACGTCCGGCAGTACCGCCGCGTGCTGGACCGCCTGCGCGCGGACAGCCCCGACCCGGCCGCGAGCCGTGAACTCATCGGGAAAATCCTCCGGGACTACTGAGACATCAGTACGATGACAATCCGTCAGGAGTCCGATCCCTCCGCGGGCGCCCCGCCCGGCGCTCCGGTCTCCACGTCAGGGGTGGCATGTCCTACTTCGCAGATTTGGCCCACCAGTACATAGCCGGTGAGTGGAAGTCCGGCACCGGCTCGTGGGACATCATCGATTTCAACCCCTACAACGGGGACAAGCTGGCGGCCATCACCATCGCCACCGTCGACGAGGTCGACGAGGCCTACCGGGCCGCCGAGCAGGCCCAGCGCGCGTGGGCGGCCACCAACCCGTACACCCGCCGGGCGGTCTTCGAGCGGGCGCTCACCCTCATCGACGAGCGCCAGGAGGAGATCACCGAGGCGATCATCGCGGAGCTCGGCGGCACGCGCCTCAAGGCCGCCTTCGAACTCCACCTCGCCAAGGAGTTCCTGCGCGAGGCGATCCTGCTGGCGGTCCGGCCCGAGGGGCAGATCCTCCCGGCGGCCGCCGACGGCAAGGAGAACCGGGTCTACCGGCAGCCGGTCGGCGTCGTCAGCGTCATCAGCCCGTTCAACTTCCCGTTCCTGCTGTCGTTCAAGTCCGTCGCCCCGGCCCTCGCCCTCGGCAACGCCGTCGTCCTCAAGCCGCACCAGAACACCCCGATCGTCGGCGGTTCCCTGGTCGCGAAGATCCTGGAGGACGCCGGCCTGCCGCCCGGCGTGCTGAACGTCGTCATCACCGACATCGCCGAGATCGGCGACGCCTTCATCGAGCACCCGGTGCCCAAGGTCATCTCCTTCACCGGCTCGGACAAGGTCGGCCGCCATGTGGGTACCGTCGCCGCCTCCCACTTCAAGCGCTCGGTGCTCGAACTCGGCGGCAACAGCGCCCTGATCGTGCTGGAGGACGCGGACCTCGACTACGCGGTCGACGCGGCGGTATTCAGCCGCTTCGTCCACCAGGGGCAGGTCTGCATGTCCGCCAACCGCGTGCTGGTGCACCGCGCGGTCCTCGACGAGTTCACCGAGAAGTTCACCGCCAAGGTCCGCTCCCTCAAGGTCGGCGACCCGGCCGACCCGGAGACCCAGATCGGCCCGCTCATCAACCCCGCGCAGGCGGAGGCCGTCACCTCGCTGGTGGAGCGCACCATCGAGGCCGGCGCGACCGCCCTGGTCCGCGGCGGGAGCGAGGGCACCCTGGTCTCGCCCACCGTCCTCACCGATGTGCCGGAGGGCTCGGACGCCCTCTGCCAGGAGATCTTCGGCCCGGTGGTCGTCATCGTCCCCGTCGAGGACGAGGACGAGGCGGTACGGATCGCGAACGACACCCCGTACGGGCTCAGCGGCGCCGTCCACACGGCCGACGTCGAGCGCGGCGTGCGGGTCGCGCAGCGGATCGAGACGGGCATGATCCACGTCAACGACAGCACGGTGCACGACGAGCCGATCGTGCCGTTCGGCGGCGAGAAGCACTCCGGCCTCGGCCGGCTCAACGGTGACGCCATGATCGAGTCCTTCACCACCACCAAGTGGATCTCGATCCAGCACGGCAGGAGCGTCTTCCCCTTCTGACACCACCCGCACCACCCGCACCACCCACACCACCGCACCGAGGCCCGGGCCCAGCCGCCCGGGCCTCGGTGCTTTTGCCGTTCCCCCGTATGTTGCGGACAGGAGCTGACCGCAAGTACCCGTAGCGTGAGGGATGTTCCGAACAACCCGTACGCATCCGGCCCGGACCGGAGCGTACGCGTACAGAAAGGCCATCCCAACATGCCCACTCTCGTGGAAGCCGAGGCCCGCGGCGACGAGCGCAGCGCCCTCCTCGCCTACCTGGAGGCACAGCGCGGAGCGGTACGGCGCTCGCTGCTCGGCCTCACCGAGGAGCAGGCGGCGCGGAAGCCGAGCGTCAGCGAGCTCTCCCTCTCCGGCCTGCTCAAGCACCTGGTGGAGACGGAGGACGGCTGGGTGCGGACGGCCCGGGGCCTGAAGTACGCGACGGAGCGCGACGCCTCCAACTGGCACGAGAGCTTCGAACTGATCGGCGACGAGACGATCGCCGGCAAACTGGCCGAGTGGGACGCGGTCGCCGCCCGCACCGAGAGCTTCGTCCGCGAGGTGCCCGATCTCAACGCCGCCTTCGCGCTGCCCGAGGCGCCGTGGTTCCCGCCCGGGGCGGAGCGGTCGATGCGCTGGCTGGTCCTGACGCTGATCCAGGAGGTCGCCCGGCACGCCGGCCACGCCGACATCATCCGCGAATCCCTGGACGGGAAGACGGCGTTCGAACTGGTCGACATGGAGGTCGAGGCGGAGGCGGACCGCGGCCGCCGCAAACCGGCCACCGCCTGAGAACGGCCCTCCCCGCTCCGGCCGGACCCCGCCGTCTTGGCTAGGGTGACGCCGTACGGACCGGCGGCGGAAAGCGGCAGGGGGAGGACGGCCGATGTCGGCGACACGACTGCTGGTGCTGGGCGCCGTCCGCCAGCACGGCCGGGCGCACGGCTACCAGATCCGCGGCGACCTGGAGTACTGGGGCGCCCACGAGTGGTCCAACGTCAAGCCGGGGTCGATCTACCACGCCCTCAAGCAGATGGCGAAGGAGGGCCTGCTGCTGGCCCACGACACCGAGCCCAGCCCGGCCGGCGGCCCGCCGCGCACCGAGTACGAACTGACGCCGGAGGGGGAGCGGGAGTATCTCGCACTGCTCCGCGAGGCCCTGGTCCGGCACGACCAGAAGCCCGATCTGCTCACCGCCGGGGTCGGCTTCCTCGTCGACCTGCCCCGCGAGGAGGCCGTCTCCCTGCTGCGGCGCCGGGTGGCGGCGCTGGAGGCGTGGCGGGACGAGGTCGAGCGGGAGTGGCTGCCGACGGCGCCCCCCGAGGAGTGGGGCCACATCGGGGAGATCATGAAGCTGTGGACCCATCGCGCCGAGAGCGGCGCGGAGTGGACGCGCGGACTGATCGCCCGGCTGGAGGGCGGCGCCTATGTGATGGCCGGTGAGGGCGAGCGGTCCGTGCAGGTCCTGCCGGAGGGCGCGGAGAATCCGTTCGCGGACCGGGACCGGGACCGGGACAGGGAACGCGGCGGGAACCGGGACCGGAGCCGGGACGCCTGAGGGGGCACCGAGGGCAGACGGCCCGGGACCGGAGCCCGCCGGTCCCGGGCCGCCCCCGTCCGGTCGTCCCCCGCCCGGTCATCCCCCGTCCGGTCGTCCCCCGCCCGGTCATCCCCCGTCCGCGGCGGCCCCGGCCTTGAGCGCCCGGGTGAGCCGCACCACCCGCTCGGCCTGCACCCGTGCGGCCCGCAGCGTGGTCTCGTCCACCGGGTTCTCCCCCTGGCGTCCACGTGCGAGGTGCCGTACGGATTGCCGTCCGCGAACTTCGAGGGATCGGTGTAGCCGGGGGCCACCACCACCCCGCCGAAGTGGTAGATCGTGTTGTAGAGCGCGAGCAGGGTGGATTCCTGGCCGCCGTGCAGCGTCGCCGACGAGGTGAAGCCGCTGTAGACCTTGTCGGCCAGCTTCCCCTCGGACCACAGTCCGCCGAGGCTGTCGAGGAACTGCTTGAGCTGCGAGGACACATTCCCGTAGCGGGTCGGGGTCCCGAAGATCACCGCGTCGGCCCAGACCATGTCGTCCGGTCCGGCCTCGGGGATGCCGGCCGTCGCATCGGCGTTCGCGGCCCACGCCGGGTTGGAGTCCACCGCGGCCCGGGGCGCGAGCTCGGCCACCCGGAGCAGCCGCACCTCGGCCCCGGCCTTCGCCGCGGTGTCCGCGATCTCCTTGGCGACGGTGGTGTTGGTCCCGGTGGACGAGTAGTAGATGACGGCCAGACGCACGGCACTGGTCATGGAACGGCTCCTCTCATGTGACGAACCCCCCTGATCAGAGGGCGGACATTACCGCCTGCCCGGCACAGCGCCCCGCAAGCCCGCACCGGTGTCCGCCGGCCCCGCGCGGCGGGCCGCACCCCGGGCGCGGGGCTCCGGAACCCCCCGCGTTCGCGGGGCGTTGGTAGCTTGGGAGGGCTGTACAGTCGCCCCACGAACCGCGCCCGGGCCCCGCTTGAGCCTGCGCCCCGAACCTGGAGTCTCCCCTTCGTGACCACCATCGCGCTCGGCCCCAGCTGGCTCGACCCGGACTATCTGATCCAGACCTTCGGCCTGATCGGCGTGCTGGCGATCGTGTTCGCCGAGTCGGGCCTGTTCTTCGGCTTCTTCCTGCCCGGTGACTCGCTGCTCTTCACCACCGGTCTGCTGGTGGCGACGGACACGCTCAGCTATCCGCTCTGGCTGATCTGCGCGCTCGTCGTGGTGTCGGCGATCCTGGGGGACCAGGTCGGCTACCTCTTCGGGCGCAAGGTCGGACCGGCGCTGTTCAAACGGCCGGACTCCCGGTTCTTCAAGCAGGAGAACGTCGAGAAGGCGCACGACTTCTTCGAGAAGTACGGCCCGAAGTCCCTGGTCCTGGCCCGGTTCGTGCCGATCGTGCGGACGTTCACGCCGATCGTCGCCGGTGTGAGCCGGATGAACTACCGCTCGTTCATCACCTTCAACGTCATCGGCGGCCTGCTCTGGGGCGCCGGTGTGACGGTTCTCGGCTACTTCCTGGGCCAGATCGACTTCGTGCACGCGCACATCGAGAAGATCCTCATCCTGATCGTGCTGCTCTCGGTGCTGCCGATCATCATCGAGCTGCTCCGGGCCCGCGCCCAGTCCCGCCGGGCCGTGCCCCTCCCCGACGAGCCGGCCCTGGTCCGTCCCGAGCCCGCGCCGGAGCCGCACGACGGCCCCGAGGCGGCGTTCGGACAGCCGGCGCAGTCCGCACCCGCGTACGGTGCGCAGCAGCCCTACGGTCAGCCGGGCCAGTACGGCCGCCCGGACCAGCAGGGGCAGCCCGGCCAGTACGGTCAGCAGCAGTACGGTCAGCAGCCCCAGCAGTACGGCCAGCAGCCGCCGCAGCCGTACGGTCAGCCGGACCAGTACGGCCGGCCGGATCAGTACGGCGAGCCGGGTCAGTACGGCCGGCAGCAGTACGGTCAGCAGCCGCAGCAGTACGGTCAGCAGGCGCCGGACGAGTACGGTCAGCCGGGCCAGTACGGCCGGCAGCAGTACGGTCAGCCCCAGCCCCAGCCGCAGCCCCAGCCCCAGCCGCAGCCCCAGCCCTACGGCCGGCCGGACGAGTACGGCCGGCAGCCGCAGCCCTACGGCCGACCCGATCAGTACGGCCGGCAGCCCGACGCGTACGGACAGCCGGCGCAGTACGGCGAGCAAGGCCGGTACGGGCAGCCGGAGCAGCCCTGACAGCCGGGAGCGGGGCGGCCCGCCGGCAGCCCTTCACCGCCGCGGCCCGCCACCCGCTCCCCTCCGCGCCCGCCCGGTGGCCGGGGCCTGCCCGGCCGCCGTCGGCCGGGATCCGGATCAGAATCCGCGGGTGCGCTTGGCCGCCCGCCGCTCGCCCGTCTCGGCCTCCACCGTCGGCCGCTTGAGGAAGAGCCGGGCCAGCTCGCCACCCAGGTTCACCCCGATGGCGATGGCCAGCGCCAGCGCCACGGCCTTCGTCAGTGAGCCGAGGCCGGCGTTGAGATCGCCCTGCGCGACACCGAGCAGACCGAAGTAGGTCGCGCTACCGGGCAGCAGCGGCCCGATCGCGGCCGTGACGTACGGCAGCGCCGAGGCGTACCGGTAGCGGGACAGCAACTGCCCGAAGAGGCCCACCAGCCCGGCCGCCACAGCGGTCGCCGCCACCGGCGAGATCCCGCCGACATCGTTCATGGCGCCGTAGACGACCCAGGCGATGCCGCCGTTGAGGGTGGCCGCCAGCACAGTGGAACGTTCCTGCTGGAGCATGATGCAGAAGGCCAGCGCCAGCAGCATGGCCGCCACGATCTGGGTCACCGGCCGGTAGTCGCTGCCCAGCGACTCGGCCGCCTTGAGCCCGGCGCCCAGTTCCACGCCCACCACCAGGATGAGCAGCACCCCGGTCACGATGCCCACGATCAGATACACGACCTCCAGCAGGCGGGCGGAGGCCGTGATGTAGTAGCCGGTCAGCCCGTCCTGCACCCCCGCGACCAGAGCCCGCCCCGGGATCAGCGCGAACAGCCCACCCGTGATCACCGCGGACGGTTTGACCTCCGCGTGCACCAGCACCAGGGCCACGCCCATCGCGGCGGGCGGCATCGCGGCCGCCACGAACTGGTAGAACTCCGGGAGTCCGCGGCCCGAGGCCAGCCAGGCCAGCCGGTCACCGAGCATGGCGCCGGCCGCCGCCGCGAGGAAGACGAGCCAGCCGCCGCCGACGAGGGTGCTCGCCGATCCGGAGAGCAGTCCGGCGGCCAGGGTCAGCGCCCAGCCGGGGTAGGGGTGCCGGTTCCGCCGGATGTCGGCGAGCCGCCGGTACGCCTCCTCCAGCGTGATCTCGGCATCTTCCGTGGTGATGTCGTCCACGAGCCGGTAGACGGCCGACAGCCGGGTGTAGTCGGTCACCCGGCGGCGCACCGTCCGGCTGGCCGTCACCGGATCGTCCACCAGGGACGGCTGGTAGGTGACGGAGAGCAGCGTGAAGGTGACGGTCGGCTCGCAGCGGTCCAGCCCGTAGGCGTGCGCGACGCCGAACATCGCCGCCTCGACGTCCTCGGCTCCCTCGCCGCCCGCCAGCAGCAGTTCCCCGATCCGCAGCGAGATGTCCAGGACCCGGGGGACGGCGGGCCCCGATTCGTCCTCGTGGCGCTCCGCCCGCTCCGGCACCGGACGGTCGCCCACCGGCATCCGCAGCATGGTGCGCATGCGGTCCTGCCAGGGCTGTTCCTTGGACAGCCGGACGGCGGGTATGCCGTTCGGGGGAGTGAAGGCGGGGAAGGAGCTGGGCCGGCCCCGGCCGGTCCCCTCCGGCTGCCGCCCGCCCGGCGGTGCGAAGGCCGAGCCCTCGGGCTCGGGCGGCGGCTCCGGCGCCAGCCCCGTGGGGAGGGCGAACTCCGAGGTGGGGTGCTCCTCCTCCGGGGGCGGCGGCAGGGGGAGGCCGAGCGGTGGTGTGAAGGCGCTGCGCGCCTCGTCGGACTGCGGTTTGCGGTCCTCGGGTTCCTCCGCTCGCTCCGACCCGGGGGCACCGCCGTGCCGCTGGGCGTCCGCCACCACGTGCTCCGTTCCTCCTCGTAGAACTCGTATGCATCCCGCGCCCCTCAGGCCACCATGGCGCATTCCCGGGGCGCTCGCCCGGTATGTCCCGTCCGCCGGGTCCGGGCAGCGAGCGGGCGGCGCACCCCGAGGAGTGCGCCGCCCGCCCATACCACCGTCATACGGTGCCGCCGCGTCGGCGGCACCGTGGCCGGATCACTCCGGCGCGACCGTCGTCAGTGCGCCCCTCCGGAGGCCTCCAGGCGCTTGATCGACGCCTCGACCTCGGCCTCGGCCTCGGCGCGGCCCACCCAGTTGGCGCCCTCGACCGACTTGCCGGGCTCCAGATCCTTGTAGACCTCGAAGAAGTGCTGGATCTCCAGGCGGTCGAACTCCGAGACATGGTGGATGTCGCGCAGGTGCTCGACGCGCGGGTCCGAGGCCGGCACGCACAGGAGCTTGTCGTCACCGCCCGCTTCGTCCGTCATCCGGAACATGCCGATCGCGCGGCACTTGATGAGACAGCCGGGGAAGGTCGGCTCGTCCAGGATGACCAGGGCGTCCAGCGGGTCGCCGTCCTCGCCGAGGGTGTTCTCGACGAACCCGTAGTCGGCCGGGTAGCTCGTCGAGGTGAAGAGCCGGCGGTCCAGGCGGATACGGCCCGTCTCGTGGTCCACCTCGTACTTGTTGCGCGAACCCTTCGGGATCTCGATGGTGACGTCGAACTCCACGGGTGGCTCCTCCATGATCAGGCCATAATTCTGATGGTTAAGTGTCCCTTACGCGGGGGCGTGGGTGCGAAAGGGGCTGGTCCGAAGTGCCCGAGGCCGGATGGTGGCGGTACAGATGGCCCGTCGGCGGGTGGTTGGCCCTGCCGCCGTGGCACCTGGCGGCGGGTTCCGCCGTACTCGGGCTCGTCATGGCGGCCGGAGCGGTGACCGCGGCCGGCCCATGGGACTCCGGACAGCGTACGGCCGAGCGGGCCCGCGCGGCCCACTGGAACGGCGAGGGTGGTGAGCGTCACGATGGCCGGTCACCCGGCACGTCGGCCACGGACGAGTCGGCGCCCGCGGCCACCGCGGTCCTCGCCGCCCTCGGCGGCGCCACCGGCTCGTCCGGAGCCGCCCCGCCGCCCACCGCGACGGGTCTGGAGGACGCCCTCACCCCGCTGCTGGAGGACCCGGCCCTGGGCTCGCTGAGCAGCACCGCGGTGGCGGACGCCGTCACCGGCGAACTGGTCCATGGCACCCGGGCGCACACCCCGGCGGTACCCGCCTCCACCATCAAGATCGCGACGGCGGTGGCCGCCCTCACCGCGCTCGGCCCCGACCACCGGCTGACCACCGAGGTCGTCACCGGCTCCGGCGAGGGCGAGATCGTGCTGGTCGGCGGCGGCGACCCGACCCTCACGGCCCGCGGCTCCCGGCAGCCCGGCAGCCCGGCGAGGCTGCGCGACCTGGCCGACCGCACCGCGCGCGCCCTCAAGGAGGACGGCACCGGGAAGGCCGTCCTGGCGTACGACACCTCGCGCTGGTCCGGACCCGACCGGCACCCCATAGGGCTCAACGACAACATCGCCCCGGTCGTCCCGCTGAGCACCGACGCGGGCCGCCTCGACGACAGCCACCGCGGCCCGGCGCCCCGCTCCGCCGATCCGGCCGCCGACGCCGCGAAGACCTTCGCGGACCTCCTCCGCGACCGCGGCGTCAAGATCAAGGGGGAGCCCCGCCGCGCCAAGGCCGGAGAGGACGCCGAGCGGGTCGCCGCCGTCCGCTCCATGCCCGTCTCCGCCCTCGTCGAACGGGCCCTGACCAACAGCGACAACGACATCGCCGAGGCCCTCGCCCGGGAGACGGCGGTCGCCGACGGCAGACCGGCGAGCTTCACCGGCGCGGAGAAGGCCGTACGGGACCGGCTCGCCGAGCTGGACCTGCCGCTCAAGGGCGCCCGGTTCGCCGACGGCAGCGGCCTCGACCGGGACGGCAGGATCTCCGCGGCCCTCCTCGCCCAGCTGCTGGTCCGGGCCACCGACCCCGAGCGCCCCGAGCTCCGCCCGGTCCTCACCGGACTGCCCGTGGCCGGATTCAGCGGCACCCTCCGCAGCCGCTACGCGGACGCCTCCGCGGGCACCGGCATGGTCCGCGCCAAGACCGGTACCCTCACCGGCGTGAACGCCCTCGCCGGCACGGTCGTCGACGCCGACGGCCGGCTGCTGGCCTTCGCGTTCATCACCAACGGCAGCACCGACGCCCACGGTGCCCAGGCGGCCCTGGACCGCCTGGCCTCGGCCCTGGCCAACTGCGGCTGCCGCTGACCGCCCCGGCACGGCCGGACCCGCCCGGGAGCGCCGCGGCGGCGGCCGCCCGCGTGACGCCCGCCCCCCTCGCCCGGCGGGACGGACGGGACGGGCGGGGCGCACCGGCCCCGCCGGAGCCGCGGGAGGCGCCGGGCCGCACCCCCGACGTGCACTCCTCCCGCTCTCTCCGCGCGCCACGTACGGTGAAGTCATGACGAGTTTCGGCGGTGCCCAGATGGTCGACTGGAATCTCGCGGTCGCGACCGCGACCCGGCTGGTACGGCCGGGCCCCGAGGTGAGCCGTGACGAGGCACGCGCGGTCGTGTCCGAGCTGCGCCGGCACGCCCGCTCCTCCGAGGAACACGTGCGCGCCTTCACCCGGATGGCGGCTCCGCCCGCCGACGGTGTGGCACCGGCCCCCGGCGGCGGCACCCCGGTCCTCGTCATCGACCGGCCGGGCTGGATCCGCGCCAATGTGGCCGGCTTCCGCGAGCTGCTGAAACCCCTGCTGGAGAAGGTCGAGGGCCGCCGGGCCGGCCGCCCCGGCGGAGCCGTGCTCAGCGCCGTGGGCTCCAAGGTGACCGGCATGGAGCTGGGGGCCCTGCTCTCCTTCCTCGCTTCCCGCGTCCTCGGCCAGTACGAGACCTTCGCCCCGCCGGGCCGCGACCTGCCCGCCGGGGCGAACGGCGGCCGCCTGCTCCTGGTCGCCCCGAACATCGTCCACGTCGAGCGGGAACTCGACGTCGAACCGCACGATTTCCGGCTCTGGGTCTGCCTGCACGAGGAGACCCACCGCACCCAGTTCTCGGCCGTCCCCTGGCTCAGCGACCACATCGAGGGCGAGATCCAGACCTTCCTCGCCGAGACCGACATCGACCCCGGCACCCTTCTGGAACGCGTCCGCGAGGCCGCCCAGTCCCTCGCCGGCGGCCGGGCGGAGGGCGAGGCGGACGGCGGGCGCAGCTTCGTCGAACTGGTGCAGACCCCCGCCCAGCGGGAGGTCCTCGACCGCATCACCGCCGTGATGTCCCTGCTGGAGGGCCACGCCGACTTCGTCATGGACGGGGTCGGCCCGGACGTCGTCCCCTCCGTGGCGGAGATCCGCGAGAAGTTCCAGCAGCGCCGGGCGAGCGGTGCGGGTCGGCTGGACCAGGCCCTGCGCAAGCTCCTCGGCCTCGACGCCAAGCTCCGCCAGTACCGCGACGGCGAGCGTTTCGTCCGGGCCGTGGTGAAGGACGTCGGCATGGACGGCTTCAACCGGGTGTGGACCTCGCCCAACACCCTGCCGACCAAGGCGGAGATCGCCGCCCCGGCCGAGTGGGTCGCCCGGGTGCACCGCAAGGAGAGCTGACCCGCAGGTCCGCCCCTCCCCGTCCGGCCCCGCCCGCGAGCCCAGGCTCCGGTCCGGGGCCGATCCGGACCGGAGCCGGGGGCCGGGAGCCGAATGGAAGTCCTGCGGATCACCCGTCCGAGGGACCGTGCGACCCCGGAAGGCGTGCGATGCTCGGGTAATGGCTCGCCTCTGTCACCATCTACACACACAGTGTGACGGAAGGCCGAGTGCCGTCGGGCGGTCCACCGCCCCCGGTCCGCACGGCCCCCGAGACATCTCCCCCCTGACAGGAAGGGAACCGGACATGGGTCCCCATCCAGCGGTCGCGGCGATACGCCTGGCGGTCCGCCGCACGCTCCACGACCTCCTCGCCGAGCTCGCCGGCGCCGGCACGCTCGCCACTCCCTCCCCGCCCGCCTCTGCCTCCGCTCCCTCCGCCCCTTCCCCGACGCCGCCCGCAGCCCTGCCCGCCGGACGCCCCGAGCCGTCCGGCCGTCCGGCCCCGAGCGCCCCCGGCGCCCCGCTGGTGCTCGCCGCCTGCAGCGGCGGCGCCGACTCCGTCGCGCTCGCCTCCGCGCTCGCCTTCGAGGCCCCCAAGCTGGGCATCCGCGCCGGCGGGGTCACCATCGACCACCGCCTCCAGCCGGGCTCCGCGAAGCGCGCCGAGGAGGTCGCCGCACGCCTGCGCGAACTCGGTCTCGACCCCGTCGAGACGGTCGCGGTCGACGTCGGCCGCTCCGGCGGCCCCGAGGCCGCGGCCCGCGACGCCCGCTACGCCGCTCTGGACTCCGTCGCGGAGCGGTACGGCGCCCGCGCCGTCCTGCTCGGCCACACCCGCGACGACCAGGCCGAGACCGTTCTCCTCGGCCTCGCCCGCGGCTCCGGCATCCGCTCGCTCTCCGGCATGGCCGCCGTCTCCGGCAGGGACGGCCGCTACCGGCGCCCCTTCCTCCGGCTCGACCGGCAGACGGCGCGTACGGCCTGCCTCGCCCAGTCGCTGCCCGTCTGGGACGACCCGCACAACAGCGACCCCTCCTACACCCGCTCCCGGCTGCGCCACGAAGGTCTGCCCGCCCTGGAGAAATCCCTGGGCAAGGGCGTGATCGAGGCCCTCGCCAGAACGGCCCAGCTCTCCCGTGACGACGCCGACGCCCTGGACGTCTGGGCGGACGACGCCGAACGCTCCGTCCGGTCCGCCCCGGGCGGCGGTCCGGGCGGCGGTCCCGGGGGGGCCGATCCGGCCGGCGGCCTGGACGTCGCCAAGCTCGCCGTGCTGCCGCCGGCCATCCGGCGCCGGGTGCTGCGCCGCGCGGCCATCGCGGCCGGTTCGCCCGCGGGTTCGCTCTTCGCCCGGCACATCGAGGAAATGGACCGGCTGGTCACCGACTGGCACGGCCAGGGCGCACTCAACCTCCCCGGGCGCGTCGAGGTCCGCCGGCGGTGTGGCAATCTGGTCATCGGGCGGCGCGATCAGACCGCCGCCGAGCACTGAGCCGCCTCCCGACGCATCCTCCGGCCACCGCCGGGAACGAGTGCTGCCGGGACCGGGCCGTAACGACCGAGAGTGACACGGGTGGACGACAAGGACATGGGCACCGACCTTCAGTCGGTGCTCATCACCAAGGAAGAGATCGACACCAAGCTGGCCGAGCTGGCCGCGGAGATCGACGCCGAGTACGCGGGCCGCGATCTGCTGATCGTCGGGGTGCTCAAGGGCGCGGTCATGGTGATGGCCGACCTGGCCCGGGCGCTGTCGACCCCCGTGACCATGGACTGGATGGCGGTCTCCTCGTACGGAGCGGGCACCAAGTCCTCCGGCGTGGTCCGGATCCTCAAGGACCTGGACACCGACATCGCCGGCCGTGACGTCCTCATCGTCGAGGACATCATCGACTCCGGGCTCACCCTCTCCTGGCTGCTGTCCAACCTCAGCTCGCGCGGACCGGCCTCGCTGAACGTGTGCACGCTGCTGCGCAAGCCCGAGGCCGCCAAGGTCGACATCGACGTCAAATACGTCGGCTTCGACATCCCCAACGAGTTCGTCGTCGGCTACGGCCTCGACTACGCGGAGAAGTACCGCAACCTCCCCTTCGTCGGGACCCTGGCGCCGCACGTCTACGGCGGCTGAGCGGCCGGGAGCGCCCGGCGGGAACGCCGGGCGCCGTCGCGGCGTTGAGGTTTGTACGGACGGTGGTCATTCACCGCCCGGGCAGCGCCCGGGGCGGAAGCTGAGGTACCGTCCGAAGGCAAGTCTTCAACAGGTCGAGTAATTCACCGTACGCACGGCCGGCTCACCGCGAAGCCGGCGTGCCTCACTGTGGCAGGAGGGACGGGGCGCCCGCGCCCCGTATGGATGGACGTGAAGCGCTACTTCCGTGGGCCGGTCATGTGGATCGTGCTGGCCGTCCTCGCCGTGGTCGTGTTGATGCAGGTCGTCGGTTCGTCCGGCGGCTTCAAGACGGTGGACACCGGCCAGGTCGTCAACGCGATCGCCGACAACAAGGTCAAGTCCGCCGAGCTCACCACCGGCGACGAAAGCAAGATCAAGATCGAGCTCAAGGACGACGTCGAGATCGAAGGCAGCGACAAGCTGCAGGCGAGCTACATCGGCGATCAGGGCACCGAGCTCGCCAAGGACCTCCAGGCGAGGGTCAACGACGGCGACAAGAGCACGCTGCCGGACGGGTACACCGTCTCCCCGCAGTCGCAGAACGCCTTCGTCGGCGTCCTGCTCTCGCTCCTGCCCTTCGTCCTCATCGTGCTGGTCTTCCTCTTCCTGATGAACCAGATGCAGGGCGGCGGCTCCCGGGTCATGAACTTCGGGAAGTCCAAGGCCAAGCTGATCACCAAGGACACCCCGAAGACCACCTTCACCGACGTGGCCGGGGCCGACGAGGCGGTCGAGGAGCTCCACGAGATCAAGGAGTTCCTGCAGGAGCCGGCGAAGTTCCAGGCCGTCGGCGCCAAGATCCCCAAGGGCGTGCTGCTCTACGGCCCGCCCGGCACCGGCAAGACGCTGCTCGCGCGCGCCGTCGCCGGCGAGGCGGGCGTCCCGTTCTACTCGATCTCCGGCTCCGACTTCGTCGAGATGTTCGTCGGTGTCGGCGCCTCCCGGGTCCGGGACCTCTTCGAGCAGGCCAAGCAGAACGCCCCCGCGATCGTCTTCGTCGACGAGATCGACGCCGTCGGCCGGCACCGCGGCGCCGGTATGGGCGGCGGCCACGACGAGCGCGAGCAGACGCTCAACCAGCTGCTCGTCGAGATGGACGGCTTCGACGTGAAGGGCGGCGTCATCCTGATCGCCGCCACCAACCGGCCGGACATCCTCGACCCGGCGCTGCTCCGCCCGGGCCGCTTCGACCGGCAGATCGCCGTGGACCGGCCCGACATGCAGGGCCGGCTGGAGATCCTCAAGGTGCACCAGAAGGGCAAGCCGGTCGCGCCCGACGTGGACCTGCAGGCGGTCGCCCGCCGGACCCCCGGCTTCACCGGTGCGGACCTCAGCAACGTCCTCAACGAGGCGGCCCTGCTGACCGCCCGCAGTGACGCCAAGCTGATCGACAACCACTTCCTGGACGAGGCGATCGACCGTGTCGTGGCCGGACCGCAGAAGCGGACCCGGATCATGAGCGACAAGGAGAAGAAGATCACCGCGTACCACGAGGGCGGACACGCCCTGGTGGCGGCGGCCTCCCCGAACAGCGATCCGGTGCACAAGATCACGATCCTGTCGAGAGGCCGGGCCCTCGGCTACACCATGGTGCTGCCGGAGGAGGACAAGTACTCCACCACCCGCAACGAGATGCTGGACCAGCTCGCGTACATGCTGGGCGGCCGCGCCGCGGAGGAGCTGGTCTTCCACGACCCGACCACCGGTGCCGCGAACGACATCGAGAAGGCCACCACCACGGCCCGCGCGATGGTCACCCAGTACGGCATGACCGAGCGGCTGGGCGCCATCAAGTTCGGCAGCGACAACTCCGAGCCCTTCGTCGGCCGTGAGATGGGCCACCAGCGCGACTACTCCGAAGAGGTCGCCGCGCTGGTCGACGAAGAGGTCAAGAAGCTCATCGAGACGGCGCACAACGAGGCCTGGGAGATCCTGGTCGAGAACCGCGACGTCCTGGACAACCTCGTGCTCCGGCTGCTGGAGAAGGAGACCCTGAACAAGGAGGAGATCGCCGAGATCTTCGCCCCGGTGGTCAAGCGCCCGGCCCGCCCCGCGTGGACCGGCTCCTCCCGCCGTACGCCCTCCACCCGGCCTCCGGTGCTCTCCCCCAAGGAGCTCACCATGGCCAACGGCTCCCAGTCGGCCGGTGCCTCCTCCAAGATCTCCACGGAGAAGGCCGAGCTGCCCGAGGAGACGCGTCCGGAGAGCTGAGCCGCCCGGTCCGGAATGAGTGCCGTGCCCTCCTGGGTTCTACCCTGGGAAGGCGCGGCATTCGTCGTACGAGCGTTCGTACGGCACGTACCAGGAAAACGAGGCACCACATGACCGACCCGGTGACGCTGAACAGCGGGCGCGCCGTCGGCGAGTTCGACGAGAAGCGGGCCGAGAACGCCGTCCGCGAGCTGCTCATCGCCGTCGGCGAGGACCCGGACCGCGAAGGGCTGCTGGAGACCCCGGCCCGGGTGGCCCGCGCGTACCGGGAGATCCTGGGCGGGCTGCGGCAGGACCCGGAGGACGTCCTGACCACGACCTTCGACCTCGGCCACGACGAGCTGGTGCTGGTCAAGGACATCGAGATCGTCAGCCTCTGCGAGCACCACCTGCTGCCGTTCCACGGGGTCGCCCACGTGGGCTACATCCCGGCCGAGACCGGCAAGATCACCGGACTGTCGAAGCTGGCCCGCCTGGTGGACGTGTTCGCCCGCCGGCCGCAGGTGCAGGAGCGGCTGACCACGCAGGTCGCCGATTCGCTGATGCGCATCCTGGAGGCGCGGGGCGCGATCGTCGTCATCGAGGCGGAGCACATGTGCATGTCGGTCCGCGGCATACGCAAGCCCGGAGCGAAGACCACCACCTCGGCCGTCCGCGGCCAGCTCCGCGACGCCACCACCCGCGCCGAGGCGATGAGCCTCATCCTCGCGCGCTGAGACCCGCGCCGGGACCGGGCCGGGAGCCGCGCCGGGACCCGAGCGGGGATGGTCCCGCCCCCCCGGCGCGCGCCGGGGCGCACCCCTCCCGGGCCGGCGTCCGGATTCCGCCGGGAGCGCGCCCCGGCGCGGTGCCCCGGACGGGACGCGGTCCCTCCGGGGCCTAAGGTGGAGGGATGAGGAGCTTGCGCGGCGTGGTGACCGGTCTGCCGGAGTGGGACCGCTGCGCGGTGATGGGCGTGGTGAACGTCACGCCCGACTCCTTCTCGGACGGCGGCCGGTGGTTCGACACCGGGGACGCGGTCAAGCGCGGTCTGGAGCTCGTCGCCGAGGGTGCCGATCTGGTCGATGTCGGCGGCGAGTCGACGCGGCCGGGGGCCTCCCGGGTGGACGAGGCGGAGGAGCTGCGCCGGGTCCTCCCCGTGGTGCGCGGACTGGCCGCCGAGGGCGTGACCGTCAGCGTGGACACCATGCGGGCCTCGGTTGCGGAGCAGGCGGTGGCCGCGGGGGCGGCGCTGGTCAACGATGTGAGCGGCGGCCTCGCCGACCCTGCGATGGTGCCGGTGGTGGCCGAGGCGGGGGTGCCGTTCGTGGTGATGCACTGGCGCGGTTTCAGCCAGGACATGAACGCCCGTGCCGTCTACTCCGAGGTGGTCCGCGAGGTCGTCGGCGAACTGCGGGAGCGGATGGACGCCGTGGTCGCCGGGGGCGTCGCTCCGGAACGGATCGTGATCGATCCCGGGCTGGGCTTCGCCAAACAGGCCGAGCACGATCTGGCCCTGCTCGCGTCCCTTCCCGAGCTGCGGAGCCTGGGCCGTCCGCTGCTGGTGGCGGCCTCCCGCAAACGCTTCCTCGGCCGGGTGCTGGCCGGTCCCGGCGGCAGCCCGCCGCCCGCCCGGGAACGGGACGCGGCCACCGCCGCCGTCTCCGCGATCTCGGCGCGCGAGGGCGCCTGGGCCGTACGGGTCCACGAGGTGCGGGCGACGGCCGACGCGGTGCGCGTGGCGCGCGCCGTCGAGGGGGCCGGGTGAGCAGGCCCGCCCGTAGCACCGACTACGAGCAGGTCGAGCAGGCCAACACGGCCCTCTACGAGGCCATGGAACAGGGCGACTTCGAGGCGCTCTCCGCGATGTGGCTCCCCGGTGACGTCAGTTGCGTGCACCCGGGGTGGCCGGTGCTGCGGGGCAGCGGCGAGGTGCTGCGCTCGTATGCGCTCATCATGGCGAACACCGAGTACATCCAGTTCTTCCTGACGGATGTCGAGGTGGAGATCGAGGGCGACACCGCGCTGGTGACCTGCACCGAGAACATCCTCAGCGGCGGGCCGGCCGAGGAGGAGGGCGAGCTGGGGCCGCTGGTCGGCCAGCTCGTCGTCGCCACCAACGTCTTCCGACGCACCGGGGACGGCTGGCGGATCTGGGCCCACCACGGCTCGCCGGTGCTGGCGGACACGGCGGGGGAGGACGGCGAGCCGGACGAGGACGAGGAGCCGGGCGGCGCGGGCGGCACCGGGCTCGTCTAGGTGTGAGGACCGGTGAGCGCCGTGCGGGCGTCGTGCGGGTGCCTTACGGGTGTCTTGCGGGAGAAGTGTCCCGTGTTCTCCCGGGCTTCCCGCGCGGTTCCCGGAATGGTGTCCCAGTTCACCCGTTCGAGTCGCGCGGTGGCCGGGTAAGGGGTGAGAGCGTGGGGCACGGACCCCGGCGGGTCCGGCGGCGCCCAGCTCAGCCGAGCCGCGCTTCCGGCGGCACCGTGGCACGCGCGGGCACGGCCCGGGACGGGTGCTGTCGGTGGCCGCCGGTAGGTTCGTTCCATCGGCGCGGCGCACCGGTCCCGGAGCGGGGCGGGGCCGCGGGGGACACCTGCGGCACACTCCGCCCGGCGTCCGTCCATCCGTAACCGACAGCGGGAGTGACAGTCGTGGACCGAGTCGCGCTGCGCGGCCTCAGGGCACGCGGACACCACGGGGTCTTCCCCGAGGAGCGGGAGAAGGGCCAGGTCTTCGTCGTGGACCTCGTCCTGGGCCTGGACACCCGTCCCGCGGCGGCCGCCGACGACCTCACGCTGACGGTGCACTACGGCGTCGTGGCCGAGGAGGTCGTCGCCGTGATCCAGGGCGAGCCGGTCGAGCTGATCGAGACGCTCGCCGAGCGGATCGCGGAGCGCTGCCTCCGGCACGAGCCGGTACGGGAGGTGGAGGTGGTCGTCCACAAGCCGGACGCGCCGATCACCGTGCCCTTCGACGACGTGACCATCACCATTACCCGGAGCCGCCCATGACCACGAGCGACCCGACCGTGCAGCCCGTCCCCGCCTCGGTGGCCGACTGGGTGGACGCGGCGGACACCACGCTCTCCAATCCGAAGCAGGCCGTGATCGCTCTCGGCAGCAATCTCGGCAACCGCCTGGAGACCCTGCAGGGAGCGGTCGACGCGCTGGAGGACACCCCCGGTGTCCGGGTCAAGGCGGTCTCCCCGGTCTACGAGACGGAGCCCTGGGGCGTGGATCCCGGCACCCAGCCGTCCTACTTCAACGCCGTGGTGCTGGTGCGGACGACCTTGCCGCCGGGCTCCCTGCTGGAGCGGGCCCACGCCGTCGAGGAGGCGTTCGAGCGGGTGCGCGACGAACGCTGGGGCCCCCGGACGCTGGACGTCGACATCGTCGCCTACCAGGGCGTCCTCTCGGACGACCCGGCGCTCACGCTGCCGCATCCGCGGGTCCACGAGCGCGCCTTCGTGCTGGCGCCGTGGCACGACGTCGACCCGGCCGCGGAGGTGCCCGGCCACGGCCCGGTGGCGGAGCTGCTGGACGAGGTCCCCGGCCAGGGGGTGGAGCGGCGCGCGGACCTGGAACTCCGACTGCCCGAGTAGCCGTTACCCTCGTGTCCACCTCCGGTGACCCGTGGTGCGGGGGTCGGTTCCCGTCCATCAGGAAGAGCGAGGCGAGCACTCGGTGAGGCAACTTCGGATCAGAGTGCTGGGCGGGATCTTCGCCGTCGCCGGCGTGCTGGCCTGGGCGGTGGCCGGTCTCTGGGACTCCTTCGGCTCGCTGCCGGGCGTGCCCTTCGCCGCTCCCGTGGTGCTGGCGGCCATCGCCGCCGTCCTCGCCGCCACCGCGCTGTCGCTGCGGAGCCGGCTGAAGGCCCAGCGGGAGCGGCAGCCGGGCGCGAAGGGCGTCGACCCGATGGTCGCCGCCCGGGCGGTGCTCTTCGGCCAGGCGAGCGCGCTGGTCGCCGCCCCGGTCGCCGGGATGTACGGCGGCGTCGGGGTCTTCCTGCTGACGAACGGTCTGGACGGCGGCAGCCGCGGCGACCAGGCCCTCTACGCCGGCCTCGCCGTCCTGGCGGGGCTGGCGGTGGTGGCGGCGGGCCTGCTGCTGGAACGGGTCTGCAAGCTCCCCGAGGACGAGGACGACGAGGGCGGCCCGGGAACGGCCCCGGCGTAACGGCCCCGGCCCCCGGGGGCTCGGGCAGCCGCCCCGGTGACGGCCGGCGGAGGCCACCCGGAGGTGGCACCCCGGTGCGCTGAGCCGGGGGCGCCCCCCTGCTGTCGTCCCAGAACTGGACGGCGTGGGTGTGGAGCCCGTTCGGTCCGGAGCCGGTGGGTCCGGAGCCCGTCGGTCCGCAGCCCGCTCGGCCGGGCGGGGAGGTCAGCGGTCGGGAACGGTCTCCACGGTGACCTCGGTGCGGGTCAGCGCGTTCGCGTCGGCGCCGATCGAGCGGCGCAGGGCCTCGTGGAGGCGGGCCGGGGTGAGGACGCCCAGGAAGTGGTCGCCGTCCAGCACCGCGATCCAGCCGGCGTCGTGCTGGAGCATGGTGGCGAACGCCTGCTTGAGCGAGGAGCCGACCGGAAGCCACGCCTCCATCCGGCGGGTGTGGTGCCGGACGGTGTTGTCCGTTCCGGCGGCTCCGGCGCCCCCGGCGCCCCCGGCGCCCCCGGCGCCCCCGGCGGAACCCCTCGCGGCGCTTCCCTGCCCGGCCCCGGAGCCGGTCCCCGGACCGGAGGGGTTGGCTCCGGCGGCGGCTCCGGCCCGGGCCGCGTCGGCCGGTAGCCAGCCGTGGAGCCGTCCCGCGTCGTCCAGGACGACCGCCCAGCGCGCCCCCTCCGCCGTCAGCCGGCGCACGGCCGTGCCGAGCGGGTCGTCGAGGCGGACCACGGGCGGCCGCTCCAGGTCGCCCGCTTCGACGGGGGTGACGGAGAGCCGTTTCAGGCCGCGGTCCGCGCCCACGAAGCCGGCGACGTACTCGGTGGCCGGGGCGCCCAGCACCGCGGCCGGGGCGTCGAACTGCTCGATCGTCCCCTGCCCGTAGACCGCGATGCGGTCGCCGAGACGGACGGCCTCCTCCAGGTCGTGGGTGACGAAGAGAACCGTTTTGCGCAGGGTCGCCTGGAGCTTCAGGAACTCGTTCTGCAGCCGCTCGCGGACCACCGGGTCGACGGCTCCGAACGGCTCGTCCATCAGCAGGACGGGCGGGTCGGCGGCCAGCGCGCGGGCGACTCCGACGCGCTGGCGCTGCCCGCCGGAGAGCTGGTCGGGATAGCGGTCGCCGTACACGGCCGGGTCCAGGCCGACGAGGTCGAGGAGTTCGGCGGCGCGCTCGCGGACCGCCTTCCGGGGCCGGCCCAGCAGGCGCGGCACGGTGGCGGTGTTGTCGAGGACGGTGCGGTGCGGGAAGAGGCCGACCTGCTGGATGACGTAGCCGATGCGGCGGCGCAGCCGTACCGGGTCGGCGGCGGCGATGTCCTCGCCGTCCAGCAGGATCCGGCCTGAGGTGGGCTCGATCAGCCGGTTGACCATCTTCATCGTGGTCGTCTTGCCGCAGCCCGACGGACCGACGAGGGTGACGAGTTCACCCTCCGCGACCTCGAAGGAGAGGTCGTTCACGGCGGTCGTGCCGTCGGGATAGCGCTTGGTCACCTGCTCGAAGCGGATCAAGGGTCCCCCCGGGACGACGGCTCCGGCTCTCCGGCCGGGCGACGGGCGCCCGTGACCGGATCCGGTGGCCCACGATACCGGCGGGCCACCGTTTCCCGGGGAGTTGTCCGACCCGGGGGATAGGGTCGCCGCACAGTGAGCATGAGGAGAGCGTGACCCGGTGCCACCCATGGGCACCATGGACACCACGGGGACGGGCAGGCGGAGAGAAGCGCGGAGAGAACGGCTGACAACGCACCGCGAGGGGGACGGTCGTGAGCGGGCAGAGCTGTCTGAGGGCGAACGAATGGATCTGCGGGGAGTATCTCCGCACGCGCTCGCAGGAGTTGCTGGACGCCACCGCGCAGCATGTGCTGATCGCGCTCTCCTCGGTGGTGCTCGGGCTGCTGGCCGCCTTTCCGCTGGCGCTGCTGGCCCGCCGGTGGCGCGGGCTGGCCGGCCCGGTGCTGGGGCTGACGACCGTCCTCTACACGGTTCCGTCGCTCGCCATGTTCGCCCTGCTGATGCCGGTGTTCGGGCTGTCGGCCTCGGTGGTGGTGACCGGGCTCGCCCTGTACTCGCTGACGGTGCTGGTGCGGAACATCCTGGCCGGGCTGGACGCCGTCCCCGCCGGCACGCGCGAGGCGGCGCGCGGGATGGGATACGGCCCGGCCCGGCTGCTGTTCGAGGTGGAGATACCGCTCGCGCTGCCCGCGCTGATGGCCGGACTGCGGATCGCCGCGGTCTCCGCCGTGTCGCTGACGACGGTCGGCGCGATCGTCGGCCACGGCGGTCTGGGCAATCTCCTCTACGCGGGCCTGGACAGCTTCTTCCGGGCCCAGGTGCTGACCGCCTCGGTGATCTGCGTGCTGCTGGCCGTACTGGCGGATCTGCTGCTGCTCGGGGCGCAGCGGCTGCTGACGCCCTGGACGCGGCACATACGCACCGCCGGTGCGTCCGCACGGCCGGGCGGCGCGGGGCCGGGCGGCACCGGGCCCTCCTCCGCTCCCGCGGCCCCTCGGGCGGCGGCTCCGGCGTCCGGTCCTCCCGCCGCCCCGGCGGCGAAGGCGGGCTGAGCGCATGGGTGTCCTGGCGGAAGCCTGGAACTGGCTGACCACGGAGGCGCATTGGGCCGGTGGCGCGGGCGCCGGGCGGCGGCTCACCGAACATCTGTGGCTGACGGCGGTCAGCCTCGGGCTCGCCTGCGCCGTCGCGCTGCCCGTGGCGCTGTACCTGGGGCACCGGGGGCGGGGCGGAGCGCTGGCCGTCAACATCTCCAACGCGGGGCGGGCGGTGCCGACGTTCGCGGTGCTGGTCCTGCTCACGCTCACCCCGCTGGGCCGCCACGGCGACCTGCCGACGGTCATCGCGCTGGTGCTGTTCGCGGTGCCGCCGCTGCTGACCAACGCCTACGTCGGGATGCGCGAGGCGGACCGGGACGTCGTGGAGGCCGCGCGGGGCATGGGGATGTCCGGTGGCCAGGTGTTCGCCCGGGTCGAACTGCCGCTGGCCTTCGCACTGATCATGACGGGGGTGCGGTCGGCGGCGATCCAGGTCGTCGCCACGGCCACCCTCGCCGGGCTGGTGGGCGGCGGCGGGCTGGGCCGGATCATCACGGCGGGGTTCAACACCTACAGCACCCCGCAGGTGGTGGCCGGGGCTCTGCTCGTCGCCGCGCTGGCGCTGGCCGTCGAGGCGCTGTTCGCGCTGGCGCAGTGGCTGCTCGACCCGATCCGGCGCAGGGGCTCCGCGGCCCGGGGCAGGGCGGGGGGCCGGTCCGGAGCCCGGGGCGGCGGTACGGGTCTCCGTACCCGGGTGGCGCCGTGACCGGGGCGCGCCGCCTCCGGCCCCGGCCTCGGGTGCGCCGGGTGTCCGGGGGGCTCCGCCGCCCGGGTGTCCGGGGGTCTCCGCCGGCTCCTGCGCCACGGGGCGTCCCCGTCCGTCTCCCGGTCACCACGCTTCCGTATCCCCGTCCCCGTCCCCGTCCGTACTCCGTTCCCCCATCTCCTCCCCGTCCCCGTGAACGAGCAGGAAGGTCCCCCGATGACCCGAATCGCGCACTCCGTCCGCTTCCGCCGCGTCCTCTCCGCGGCCGCCGGCCTCGCCGTCCTGACCGCGGGGCTCACCGGCTGCGGAGGCGGGAGCCTGGAGGAGAAGGGCGGCGGCGGAACCGGTGATTCCGGCAAGGGCTCGCTGGTCGTCGGCTCGGCCGGCTTCACGGAATCCGCGCTGATGGCCGAGTTGTATGCGGCGCTGCTGGCGGATGCCGGTTACGACACCACGGTCAAGACGCTCAAGAACCGGGAGTTGTACGAACCGGCGCTGGAGAAGGGCGAGATCGATGTCGTGCCGGAATACGCGGCCACGCTCGCCGAATTCCTCAACGCCAAGGAGAACGGCCCGAAAGCCGAGCCCGTCGCCTCCAGCGATGTCGGCGAGACCGTCGCCGCCCTGAAGAAGCTCGCCGGGCCGCGCGGTCTGAAGGTACTCCGTGCGGGTGAAGCCGTGGACCAGAACGCCTTCGCCGTCACGGAGGAATTCGCGGAGCGGAACGATCTTGAGACGCTCTCCGATCTGGGGGCCTCCGGGAAGCCCATCAGGCTGGCCGCGGGCGACGAGTGCGACATCCGCCCGTTCTGCCGGCCCGGTCTGGAGAAGACCTACGGCATCGACATCACCGCCGTCGACCCCAAGGGCGTCGGCACCCCGCAGGCCAAGCAGGCGGTCAAGGACGGCACCGACCAGATGGTGCTGACCACGACCACCGACGCCACGCTGGAGGAATTCGGGCTGGTCCTGCTCGCCGACGACAAGGGACTCCAGAACGCCGACAATGTGCTCCCCGTGGTGAACGCGGAGGACGCCGGCGGCAAGGACATCGAGACGGCGCTCGGCCGGCTCACCGACACCCTCTCCACCCGCGATCTCGTCGAACTCAATCGCCGCATCGACGCGGACCGGGAGAAGCCCGCGGATGTGGCGGCCGACTACCTCAAGTCCAAAGGACTGCTTGACACGTAACCGGCGGAAAACAGATTGTCGTCGTGGTCCCCATCTACGTCAGGCGCACGGTAAGTTTCTGGCCATGCCACGTGGACGCCACCGCCATTCGCCACCCCTGCACCGGCTTCTGCCCCCGTCGACCGTCATCGGTGTCTCGGCCGCCTGTGCCGTCGGCGCCCTGCTCACCGACGATCCGGTGGGGCTCCGGTTGCTGGTGGTGGCCGCGGCGGCCGCCGCCGTCATCGGCGCGGTGCTCATGCGCGCCTGGGACCGGGCCGCCGGCAAGCAGGTCGCCGACCTCCACCGGGCCCGCACGCGCGACGAGTGGCGCGCCGAGGAGCGGATCGCCGAACTGGAGTCGGACGTCGAGGAGTCCCGCGAGCTCCGCGGGGAGCTGGAGGCCAAGCTGCGCGCCAAGCGCACCGAACTGGCCCGGCTTCGCAACGAGCACGCCGGGCTGCTGCGCCGCTACGCCACCGCGGAGACCGAACGGGCCAGCGCCCTGGAGGGCCGCCGCCTGCTCGCGATCGAGGCCGGGCCATCCCGGCCCGCCCTCGGCGGGGACGGCACCCCGACACCGGCGGCCTACCTCCGGGCCTCCGAGGCGCTGCGGCGGCTGGCCCGCAACGGCGCCCGCCAGCAGGCCGAGCGCACGGTCACGGCCGCCCGCAGGCGGGAGGCCGAGCAGGCCGGCCGCGGTGAGGCGGACGAGCCCCGGGGGAAGCACGCGGCGGCCGCCGGGAGCGATGGCGGTGACCGCACGGCCGCCGACCCCAGCACGCCCGCGCCGCGCGAGCAGCACACGATGCCGGCCGCGGCGGCCGTGGTGCCGTACGAACCCCGGCGCGGCAGCGCACCGCGCACCGAGGGCGGTTTCGACTTCTTCGGTACGCAGTCCGAACGGGCCGCGCGGCAGCGCCCGGAGCTGACGGCCGTCGCCCGGGAAGAGGATCTGGCCGATGTGGTCGGCGCCGAGGCGTTCGCCGAGCACGAGGCGCGGCAGGGGCAGGCCGGGCAGAACGAACCGGCCGGGCAGAACGAACCGGCCGGGCAGAGCGAGCCGGCCGGGCAGGACGAGCGGCCCGCCCGGAGCGACGAGGGCTCCGCGCAGGCCGGCGGGTCCGGACGTTCGCAGCCGGCGAAGCGGACCCGGCAGACGCCTTCGCGGGGCAAGCGCACCGGGCAGCGGGACGAGCCGCGTTCCGGGCAGGGCCGCGGACCGCAGCCGCTCTCACGGAAGCAGCAGTCCGAGCGGCGGCAGCCGCCGCGGCAGACCGGCCCGGCCTCCGCGACCCCGGAGCCCGAGGAGCCGGAGCACGCACAGAACGAGGTCATCGACCTGACCGAGCACGACGAGACCGAACAGCTCAACCTCAGCGAGCTGCGCGCCCACTCCTCCTGACCGCCGTACCGGCGCCCCGCACCGGTGAGCCCTCGCCGGGCTCCGCGCGGGGCGCGCCGCACGGACCACCACACCGGCATCACCGCCGCTCCGACGCTCCCGTCGGGGCGGCGGTGCCATGTGACAGCCGGGCGGCACCGGAGGACCGGGCGGCCGGGCAGCAGGACGTACGGACGGAGGGGTGTCCTTGTGCGGTCCGGTCCGGTCCGGGGACGTAGCCGGTCCGCCCGGCCGCCGCAGGGCAGCCCGCCCGGACCCGTTACTTGTCGACGTCGCCGACGACGAAGAAGAGCGACCCCAGGATCGCCACCATGTCCGCGACCAGCGTCCCCGGCAGCAGTTCGGCCAGCGCCTGGATGTTGTTGAACGAGGCCGAGCGCAGTTTCAGCCGGTACGGCGTCTTCTCGCCCTTCGACACCAGGTAGTAGCCGTTCAGCCCGAGCGGGTTCTCCGTCCAGGCGTAGGTGTGCCCCTCGGGCGCCTTGAGCACCTTCGGCAGCCGCAGGTTGACCGGCCCGGGCGGCAGCGCGGCGAGCCGGTCCAGACAGGCGTCGGCCAGATCGAGCGCGACATGGGTCTGCTCCAGCAGGCATTCGAAGCGGGCCAGGCAGTCGCCCTCGTCACGGGTGACCACCTTCAGCACGTCGCCCAGCTCGCCGTAGGCCAGATACGGTTCGTCGCGGCGCAGGTCGAAGTCGACCCCGGAGGCGCGCGCGATGGGCCCGCTGATCCCGTAGGCGTGCACCGCCTCCGGCGACAGCACGCCCACGCCGCGGGTGCGGCCGCGGAAGATCTCGTTGCCGAGCACCAGGTTGTCGTAGTCGCTCATCCGGGACCGCACGGAGGCCACGGCCTGCCGGACCCGGCCGGTCCAGCCCGCGGGCAGGTCCTCCTTGAGCCCGCCGACCCGGTTGAACATGTAGTGCATCCGGCCGCCGGAGATCTCCTCCATGACCGCCTGCAGATCCTCACGCTCCCGGAAGGCGTAGAACACCGGGGTGATCCCGCCGAGTTCGAGCGGGTACGAGCCGAGGAACATCAGATGGTTCAGCACCCGGTTCAGCTCGGCGAGCAGGGTCCGCGTCCACACGGCCCGTTCGGGCACCTCCATGCCGAGCATGCGCTCGACGGCGAGCACCACGCCCAGCTCGTTCGAGAACGCCGAGAGCCAGTCGTGCCGGTTGGCGAGCACGATGATCTGGCGGTAGTCGCGCGCCTCGAACAGTTTCTCCGCGCCCCGGTGCATGTAGCCGACGACCGGCTCGGCGGAGAGGATGCGCTCCCCGTCCAGCACGATCCGCAGGCGCAGCACGCCGTGCGTGGACGGATGCTGCGGGCCGATGTTGAGCACCATGTCCGTGCTCTCCGCCGCGCCGCCGATCCCGACTGTCGTCTCCGTCATGGGAACAGTCTGGCAGTTGCGGAGTCCGCCTACGCTGGGGGCATGGACACGGGGACGGACACGGCCGGTGACACGAGCGCGGACGGCGGCACCGCGGGCGACGGCACGGCGGCCGGCATCGACGCCGACTGGACCCCGCTGCCGCGCGGACTGCTGCGGCTGCGCCGCTTCGTCCTCGCGGCGACGGTGCCCGTACTGACCGCCGGCCTGGGCGCACTGCTGTGGTTCACCGCCGGCCCGGTCTGGGCCCTCTTCGCCGTGCCGCCGGCGCTCCTCGGTGGCTGGGGCTGGTGGCTGCTGGAGCGCAACTGGCGCTCCTGGCGGTACGCCGAGCGGGCCGACGACCTGCTGATCAGCCGGGGGGTGCTGTGGCGGGAGCTGACCGTGGTGCCGTACGGGCGGATGCAGCTCGTGGAGGTCACCTCCGGGCCGCTGGAACGGCACTTCGGTCTGGCGAGCGTGCAGCTGCACACCGCCGCGGCCGCCTCCGACGCCCGTATCCCCGGTCTGCTGCCGTCGGAGGCCGCCCGGCTGCGCGACCGGCTCACCGAACTCGGCCAGGCCCGATCGGCGGGGCTGTGACCGGCGCGGGGCCCGGCACCGAACGGAACGGCGGCGGGGCGGGCACGGAGCCGGACCCGGAGCCCGGCAACGGCACCGGCAACGGCACTGGCCCCGGCAACGGCACTGGCACCGAGCCGGGCGGTCCCGCTCACGGTCCCGGCTCCGGTCCCGGCCCGGGCTCCGGTCCCGGCCCGCGCCCAAGCGGCGGGTCGGGCCACGGCGCCGGTCCGGGGGAGCCCGCTGCCCCGCCGGACGCGGCCCCGGCCACCCCTCCCGGGGGCCCGGCCGCCCGGCCCCCCTCCGCCGGCCCGGCCACCGAAGCCGCGCCCGCGCCCGCCCCCGGCACCGGCACCGCCCCCGGCACCGGTGCCGCCCCTGCCTTCGGCCGCGGTGCCCCCGGCGAGCGCCGGCTCCACCCCGTCACCCCGCTGCGCCGCGCCTGGGCGCCGATCGCCATCGCCGTCGGGTGGGTGATCCACGACCTCGACCAGGCGCAGAAGTGGATCGACGCGCTGACCCTCACCCACGCCCTCCTCGGCCTGCTGGTGATCATCCCGGCCGCGGCCGCGTACGGCTTCCTCAGCTGGTGGTTCACCCACTTCTCCGTGACCGACACCGAACTGCGCATCCGTACCGGCCTGTTGTTCCGGCGCACCGCGCACATCCGGCTCGACCGGCTCCAGGCCGTGGACGTCACGCAGCCGCTGCTGGCCCGCGTCATCGGCGTCGCCAAGCTCAAGCTCGACGTCCTGGGCACCGACGCCAAGGACGAACTGGCGTTCCTGAGCAACAAGGAGGCGCGGGAGCTCCGCGCCGAGCTGCTGGCCCGTGCGGCGGGCATCGCCCCGGAGTCCGCGCGGGACGTCGGCGAGGCGCCCGCGCGGCAGCTCGCGCGGGTCCACCCCCGGACCCTCGCCGTGGCGATCCTGCTGCTCGCCGGGGTCTGGGCGGGCCTCGCCGCCGCGGCCGGCGTCACGGCGGTCGTCTGGGCGCTCAGCGGCAGCCCCTGGCCGGCTCTGGCGGCGGCGATTCCGTCGATGGGCGCCTTCTGGGCGGCGAGCGCGGGCCGCTACATCACCGAGTACGACTGGACGGTGGGCGAGTCCCCGGACGGGCTCCGGCTCGACCACGGGCTCCTCGACCGGGCGCACGAGACGGTGCCGCCGGGGCGCGTGCAGACCGTGCGGATCGTCGAACCGCTGCTGTGGCGGCGGCGCGGCTGGGTCCGGGTCGAACTGGACGTGGCGGGTTCGAAGAACACCGTGCTGCTGCCCGTGGCGGACCGGGACACGGCGGGCATGGTGATCGCGCGCGTGCTGCCGGGGGTGGACGTACGGGCGGTCGCCGGCGCGATGCGTCCGGTGCCGCGCCGCGCGCGCTGGTGCGTGCCGCTGTGGTGGCGGGGCTACGGATTCACGGCCGAGGGGCCGGTGTTCGCGGCCCGGCACGGACGGGTGAGCCGCACGCTGTCGCTCGTCCCGCACGCGAAGGTGCAGAGCGTACGGCTCCGCCAGGGGCCGTGGACGCGGGCGCGCGGGCTGGCCGACGTCACCGTGGACACCGGTGCCAACAAGTCGGTGACGGCCCGGCTCCGTGACGCCGACGAGGCGCGGGCCGTGATCCGGGCCCAGGCCGACCGCTCCCGGACGGGCCGCCGCGAGGCACTGCCGGACCGGTGGATGACGGGCCGCTGACGCAGCCCTGCCGGACAGCCCTCAAGGCTGCCTCCCCGCCGTGTCCTCCGTGCTCTCCGCCTCCCCCGCCGCCAGGTCCGCCGGCAGCGCGATGCCGACCGGCTGGAGCAGCCAGCCGAACGCGCCCAGGCCGGCCGGGTCGGTGAGTTCCGCCGCCTCGCCGGCCCGGCTCAGCGCCCGCACATACGCCGCCGGATCGCGTGACGCGAGGGCGAGGGGCGGCCTGCAGCCGCTGACGCCGAGCGCCCGCAGCGCCTCCCGCTGGGTCAGCAGGACCGGAGCGCCGGACGAAGGCGGCGGCCCGGAGCCGCGCGCGGTCTCCCGCCGGTCCTGGTGCCCGCCCTTCCGCCGGCTGTCGTGCCCCGCTTCCCCACCGCCCTCATGCCGGGCTCCCGGCCCCGCTTCCCGCCCGCCGTCTGCCGCGGCCGGCCGCGCGCCCCCTCGCGCGCCCTCTCGGGCGTCCCTCTCCGCGACCGTCCGCCGTCCCGCCTCCGCACAGGCGTCCAGAGCGACATGGGCCGTGATGTCACAGGAACCGTCCGGCACGGGCGGCACCTCGCGGCCGGCCCGGAAGCCCGTCAGCGTGCCCTGCGGCGGCCGGGACGCCCGCGTGTGGGCGTAGTCGGCGGCGACCGCCAGACCGCTCTCCAGGGCGCGCACGGCCCGCGCCCAGGCGTCGTCCCTCGGGCGGCCGATCTCCGCGCGCGTGCCCGGTCCGCAGTCCGCGGGCCACCAGCGGCGCAGCCATTCCGCGTCCGGTCCGGTGACCGGTCCGCCCGGGGTCTCCCGCCCGTCCGGGCCGACGAGGACCAGCCGCGGGGTTCCCCGGCTGTCCGTCTCCGCCACGTCGACGGGGATGTTGTCCAGCCACTCGTTGGCGAACAGCAGTCCCCGCAGCCCCTCTTCCGGAGCCGGGAGTTCCCGACGCCAGACGATCCGGGGGTCGAGCCCGCCGGGGCGCGCGGCGCGCTCCACGGCGTACGGGCGCAGCCGCGCGCCCAGGGCCGGCGGGACGGCCGCGAGAACGCCGGTGAGCAGTTCGCCGCGCCCCGCGCCGACATCCACAAGGGCCAGGTCCGCCGGCCGCCCCAGTGCGCGGTCCACCCGTGCCAGCAGCTCCGCCACCGCGTCCGCGAAGAGGGGCGAGGCGTGGACGGAGGTGCGGAAGTGGCTCGCGGGCCGCTCGCGCAGATAGAAGCCGCCCGGTCCGTAGAGCGCCCGCTCGGTGGCCTGCCGCCACCCCAGCGGGCCGGACGGGACCTCCGTGACCGGCGAGCCGCCCGGGGAACGGCCCCCGCGCCCCGCCGCGCCACCCCCGCCACGGCCCCTCCCGCCACGGCCGCTGCCGCTCCCGCCACGGCCGCTCCCGTCACCGCTGCCGTCCCCGTCCCCGTCCCCGCCCGCGCCCGCGCCCTCGCTCGTCATCCGACCACGGTATGCGCGCCCCGCGGAGGCGCCGGTGATGGGTGATGTGTCCACCTTGGGGAGTAGGCCCGCGAACCGAGGATCGGCCGTCCGGTTGACCCCTACACCTACCCGCCGTCCCTACGCTGGGTCACGTGCAGCGTCTCTACGACTTCCTCCGCAGGCACCCGACCGGTGTCGACAGCTTCTGGGCTGCCATCCTGCTGATGCTCGGCGGGCTGTGGGTCGCGGAGGAGACGGCCGGCCATCCCGGGCAGCGGCTCGCCGGGATCCTCGTGATGGCCGCGCTGTGCACGGTGGTCGCCCTGCGCCGCCGGGCGCCGGAGCTGATGCTGCTGATCGCCGCGGGAGCGGGCGTGGTGCAGCTCCTCACCGACGTCCGGCAGAACCCGGCCGACTTCGGGATGCTGGTGATCGTCTACACGGTCGCGGCCAACGGGGCGCGCTGGGCGTCCCGGCTTGCCCTGGCGGCGGGTCTCGCGGCGCCGACGATCTACAACCTCCGCTGGCCCCCGTACGGCCCGGACACGGGTTCGTTCGCGGTCGCCGTCATCTTCATGACCGTCCCCTTCGCCCTCGCCTGGGTGCTCGGCGACTCGATCCGCACCCGCCGCGCCTACTACGCCCAGCTGGAGGAGCGCGCCGCCCGGCTCGAGAAGGAGCGCGAGGCGCAGGCCAAGATGGCCGTGGCCGCCGAACGCTCCCGGATCGCCCGGGAGCTGCACGACGTGGTGGCCCACAATGTGTCGGTGATGGTCGTCCAGGCGGACGGCGCGGCCTATGTCCTGGACTCCAGTCCGGAGCAGGCGAAGCAGGCGCTGGAGACCATCTCCGGCACCGGGCGCCAGGCGCTGGCGGAGATGCGGCGGCTGCTGGGCGTGCTGCGCACCGGCGAGAGCGAGGAGTGCGGGGAGTACGTGCCGCAGCCGGACGTCCGGCAGCTCGGCGATCTCATCGAACAGGTGCGGGGCGCCGGGCTCCCGGTCGACTTCCGGGTCGGCGGCGAGCCGCGTCCGCTGGCGAGCGGTGTGGAGCTCACCGCGTACCGGATCGTCCAGGAGGCGCTGACCAACACCCGCAAGCACGGCGGCCCGGACGTCGGGGCGTCCGTGCGGCTCACCTACGGCGACAGCGAGCTCGAACTGCTGGTCGAGGACGACGGCCGGGGCGCCCAGCGGCAGGTGTACGAGAAGGGCGGCTCGGACGGGCTCGGCCAGGGCCTGATCGGTATGCGGGAACGCGTCGGCATGGTCGGGGGCAAGCTGGACGCGGGACCGAGACCCGGCGGGGGCTTCCGGATCAGCGCGGTGCTGCCGCTGAAACCGGTGGGCTGAGGCGGCCCCCGGCCGGGCGCCGGCCCCGGGCCTCCGGCGCCGTCTCGCGCAGACCTCACGTCCCCACTCACGTCACCCCTCACGTCCCCCCACGTCCCACCTCACACCCCCTCGCCCGCACCGCCCTCAAGCACCGCTCCAGCACGACCCCACCCCTCGGAAAGGGAACTCATGTCCATCCGCGTGATGCTCGTCGACGACCAGGTGCTGCTGCGCACCGGCTTCCGCATGGTGCTGGCGGCACAGCCCGACATGGAGGTCGTCGCCGAGGCGGGCGACGGCGCGGAGGCCCTGGAGGTGCTCGGCCCGGCCGCTCCGGACGTCGTCCTGATGGACGTCCGGATGCCCCGGCTGGACGGAGTGGAGGCCACCCGGCGGATCTGCGCCCGGGAGGGCGCGCCCAAGGTGCTGATCCTGACCACCTTCGACCTCGACGAGTATGCCTTCTCCGCGCTCAAGGCGGGCGCGAGCGGCTTCATGCTCAAGGACGTGCCGCCGGCCGAACTGCTGTCCGCCATCCGCGCCGTGCACAGCGGGGACGCGGTGGTCGCCCCGAGCACCACCCGCCGCCTTCTCGACCGCTTCACGCCCATGATGCCGGGCCCCGCCGACGTCCCCGCCAAGGGCCGCATCGGGCGGCTCACCGAACGCGAGCGCGAGGTGATGCTGCTGGTGGCGCAGGGAAAGTCGAACGGTGAGATCGCTGCCCGGCTGGTGCTCTCCGAGGCCACGGTGAAGACCCATGTGGGCCGCATCCTCACCAAGCTGGAGCTGCGCGACCGGGTGCAGGTCGTCGTCCTGGCCTACGAGACCGGCCTGGTCCGGGCGGGCGGAACGCCGTAGCCGCGCCGCGGGCCGGCGCTCCGCCGGGCAGCCGGGCGGCCGGGCAGCCGGGCGGCCGGGCCCGGCTCAGCCCTCCGTCCGCTCCAGGAAGCCGAGGAACCCCGCGACCGCCTCGGTGACGTCCCGCGCCGTCCACTCCAGCCCCGGACCGGCGACCGTCACCTCGGTCATCGCGATCCCCGGGACCCGCTGCTCGTCCCACCAGGCCCGGAACAGCAGCGTCCCCGTCTCCTCGGCCTGCCGCGTCCCCGCCTCGGTCAGCGCGTCCGCCGGGTACGGCAGCCACACCTGGAACTCGTGCGTGTGCGGCGGCTCCGGGTGCACCCGGAACCACGGCACCCCGGCGGCCGCCAGTCCCTCGCGCAGCGCGGCCGCGACGACCCCGGCGTGCGCGGCGTACGACGGCAGCCTCGGCAGTTCCCGGTCCAGCCCCGCCAGCGCGGAGAGCACCGCGGGCCACTGCTGGTAGAGCTGCCCGCCGTACCGGTGCCGCCACGCCTTCGCCTCCGCGACGAGGCTCTCCGGGCCGGCCAGCGCAGCTCCCGAGAGACCGCCGAGCGACTTGTAGAACGACACGTACACGCTGTCCGCGAGCGCCGCGATCTCCGGCAGCTCACGCCCCAGATGGCGGGCGCACTCCCAGATCCGCGCGCCGTCGATGTGCACCACCGCGTCCCGTTCCCGCGCCGCCCCGGTGACGGCCTCCAGCTCCTCCCAGGAGGGCAGAACGAACCCCGCCTCGCGGAGCGGCAGTTCGAGCATCAGCGTGCCGAACGGCTCGTCCAGCGCCCGCACCTCGTCCGCCGTGGGCTGCCGGGGCTCCTGCGTCGGGTGCACCGTCCGCAGACCGCTCAGCACCGGCAGGGCGTTCCGCTCGTGCCGCACCGGGTGCGCCAGTGGGTGGAGGGCCACGGTCGCGTTCCCCGTCCGGCCGGCCCAGCAGCGCAGGGCGATCTGCTGGGCCATCGTCCCGGTCGGGAAGAACGCGGCCGCCTCCGTGCCCAGCAGCCCGGCGACCCGGCGCTCCAGGGCCTCCACGGCCCCGTCGCCGTAGACATCGGTCCGCTCGGTCAGGTCGTACGCGGCGGGCGCCTCCGCGGCCAGCCGCGCCAGCCGGCCGCCGATGGTCTCCGCCGGCGCGACCTCCGCCAGCCTCCGGCGGGCCCCGCCCCAGGCGGCGAGTCTGCGGGCCCGCCCCTCGTCGCTCGTGTCGTCCACCATGCGCCGATGATGGCGCACCGGCCGCGGGCGCGCCCGGCCCTCGGCCCTTTCCCCCGGCCCCCGGCCCCGGCGCGCAGCGCGGAAAGGCGGCCGGCCGTCCTCGCGTAAGCTGGCCGGGACACGTCCGGTACCGCCCCTGGCCCTCCCGAACCGGGCCAGCGGACTGGAACGGAAGGCCGTATTCCGTGAACACACCCCCTCTCCCCGAGGCCAAGGACCGCCCCGCCAGGCTCGCCGTCGGGGTCGTCGGCGCGGGCCGGGTCGGCCCCGCGCTCGCCGCCGCGCTGCGGCTCGCCGGGCACCGCCCGGTCGCCGTCTCGGGCGTCTCCGACGCGTCGGTGCGCCGGGCGGCGGCCCTGCTGCCCGAGGTGCCCCTGGTGTCGCCGGCGCAGGTCCTGGCCCGTTCGGAGCTCGTCCTGCTGACGGTTCCCGACGACGCCCTGCCCCGGCTCGTCCAGGGTCTGGCGGAGACCGGCGCCGTACGCCCCGGACAGCTCCTGGTGCACACCTCCGGCCGTTACGGCACAGCCGTACTGGACCCCGCCCGGAGCGCCGGCGCCCTGCCGCTGGCGCTGCACCCGGCGATGACCTTCACCGGCACCGCCGTCGACGTCCAGCGGCTGGCCGGCTGCTCCTTCGGTGTGACCGCGCCGGAGGAACTGCGGCTCGCCGCCGAGGCCCTGGTCATCGAGATGGGCGGCGAGCCCGAGTGGATCGAGGAGTCCGCCCGCCCGCTGTACCACGCGGCGCTGGCGCTCGGCGCCAACCATCTCGTCACGCTGGTGGCCCAGTCGCTCGAACTGCTGCGCGCCGCCGGGGTGGGCGCCCCCGACCGGATGCTGGGCCCGCTCCTGGGCGCGGCCCTGGACAACGCCCTGCGCTCCGGTGACGCGGCCCTCACCGGCCCCGTCGCGCGCGGTGACGCCGGCACGGTCGCCGCGCACGTCGCCGAGTTGCGCGAGCACGCGCCGCAGACCGTCGCCGGCTATCTCGCCATGGCACGCGCCACGGCGGACCGCGCCATGGCCTCCGGCCTGCTGAAACCGGAGCTGGCCGAGGACCTGCTGGGCGTGCTCGCCGACGGAGGCACCCGATGACGGACGACCGGCACACGACGGACGCGACGACCACCGCCCCCGGCGGCGCGACCACCGCCCCCGGCGGGCACGTCGACGGGGACGCGGTCACCACCGCCCCGGGCCCCGAGCCCGCCCTGATCCGCACGGCGGCCGCACTGCGCGCCCTGGACCGGCGCGGCGAGCGCGCGGTCGTGATGACGATGGGAGCCCTCCACGCGGGGCACGCCGCCCTGATCCGCGCCGCCCGCGACCGGGTCGGCCCGGACGGCCAGGTCGTCGTGACCGTGTTCGTCAACCCCCTGCAGTTCGGTGCCGGTGAGGACCTCGACCGCTATCCGCGCACCCTCGACGCCGATCTCCTCGTCGCCGCGCGGGAGCACGCGGACGCCGTCTTCGCGCCGTCCGCCGAGGAGGTCTACCCGGGCGGGGAACCGCAGGTCCGGATCTCCGCCGGCCCGATGGGGGAGCGGCTGGAGGGTGCCAGCCGCCCCGGGCACTTCGACGGCATGCTCACCGTCGTCGCCAAACTGCTCCACCTCACCGCCCCGGATCTCGCCCTCTACGGCGAGAAGGACGCCCAGCAGCTCGCGCTGATCCGGCGCATGGCGCGCGACCTGAACTTCCCCGTCCGGATCGCCGGCGTCCCGACCGTCCGCGAGCCCGACGGGCTGGCCCTGTCCAGCCGCAACCGCTATCTCTCCGGGCCCGAGCGGGTCACGGCGCTGGCGCTGTCCCGCGCCCTGGCGGCGGGCCGGCAGGCGGGGACCGCCGCGGCGGCCGGGACGGAACCGGCGGCCGGGAAGCCCGCGCCGGCCGGGGACCGCGCGCCGTCCGCGCCGCCCGGGGCGCCGGTACTCGTACCGGAGCCGGAGCCGTCCACCGCGCCGGTCGCGGACCCGGACGCCGTACGCGCCGCCGCCCGCGCCGTGCTCGACGAGGCGGCGGAGCGGCAGCCGCCGCTGGTGACCGACTACCTGGCCCTCGTCGACCCGTCCGACTTCACCGAGGTCCCGGCGGACCACCGGGGCGAGGCCGTGCTGGCCGTGGCGGCCCGGGTGGGCACCACCCGTCTGATCGACAACATCCGCCTGCAGTTCGGAGCCACCCGATGAGCCTGTCCGGCCCGATGAGTCCGTCGCGCACGCCGCGCCGGCCCCCGAACCGGCGGCCCGCCGCCCGGCAAGCCCTCGCCCCGGCCGCCCCGGCTGCCCCGGGGAGCTCCGCAACGCGGCCCGGACCACGCGCCCACCGCCCGTCCGGAGCCGCCCTGTGAGTACTCCCGACAACGGACACCGGGCCGACGGCGCCGACCGGGCACGCCAGGACGACCACCGCCGCCAGGACGACGACCCCCGCCGTCCCGGCGGGCCCCGCCCGCCGCACCGCGCCCACCACATCCAGCGGCCCCACCACCCGCACCAGACCCACCAGTCCGACCGGGTCCCCCCGGCCGACCGCCCCGGCGGCCCCGCCGCCCCCGAGGCCCTCGCGCTGACCGCCCCGCCACCCGGCTGGGCCCTCGACGCGGATGTCGTCGTGGTGGGCTCCGGCGTCGCCGGGCTGACCGCCGCCCTCCGCTGCGCCGCCGCCGGCCGGAAGACCGTCGTCGTCACCAAGGCGCGGCTCGACGCCGGTTCCACCCGCTGGGCGCAGGGCGGCATCGCGGCCGCCCTCGGCGACGGGGACACCCCGGAGCAGCATCTGGACGACACCCTGGTCGCGGGCGCCGGGCTGTGCGACGAGACGGCCGTGCGCGCCCTGGTCACCGAGGGCCCCGACGCCGTGCGCCGGCTGATCGGCAGCGGCGCCCGGTTCGACACCGACGCCGGCACCGGCGAGATACTGCTGACCCGCGAGGGCGGCCACCACCGCCGCCGGATCGCCCACGCCGGCGGCGACGCGACCGGCGCGGAGATCTCCCGGGCGCTGGTCGAGGCGGTCCGCGAGGCCGGGGTGGAGACGGTCGAGAACGCCCTGGTGCTCGATCTGATGAAGGACGCCCGGGGCCGTACCGCGGGCGTCACCCTGCACGTCATGGGCGAGGGGCAGCGGGACGGCGTGGGCGCCGTGCGCGCCCCCGCGGTGGTGCTCGCCACCGGCGGCATGGGGCAGGTGTTCTCCGCGACCACCAATCCCGCCGTGTCCACCGGCGACGGGGTGGCGCTGGCGCTGCGGGCCGGCGCGGAGGTCTCCGATCTGGAGTTCGTCCAGTTCCACCCGACCGTGCTGTTCCTGGGCCCCGGCGCCGAGGGGCAGCAGCCGCTGGTGTCGGAGGCGGTCCGCGGCGAGGGCGCGTACCTGGTGGACGCCGACGGCGTGCGCTTCATGCGGGGGCAGCACGAACTGGCCGAGCTGGCGCCCCGCGACATCGTCGCCAAGGGCATCATGCGCCGCATGCGCGAGACCGGCGCCGACCACATGTACCTCGACGCCCGCCACTTCGGCGCCGAGATGTGGGAGCACCGCTTCCCGACCATCCTCGCGGCCTGCCGGTCGCACGGCATCGACCCGGTGACGGAGCTGATCCCGGTCTCCCCGGCCGCGCACTACGCCAGCGGCGGGGTGCGGACCGATCTGCGCGGCCGGACGACCGTCCCCGGGCTCTACGCCTGCGGCGAGGTCGCGTGCACCGGCGTGCACGGCGCGAACCGGCTCGCGTCCAACTCCCTGCTGGAGGGCCTGGTCTTCGCCGAGCGCATCGCCGCCGACATCTCCGGCACCCCGGACGGCGCCGAGGCCGCCCCGGCCGGGACCGGCACCGGACCCGCGGAGACCACCGGGACCGGCACCCCGCACGGCGGCCCCGTCCCCGGCTCCGGCCCCGGCCCCGTCCCCGACGCCGCGCCCGGCGGCCCTCTCCTGGTCCCCGAGGCCCGCTACGAGATCCAGCGCATCATGACGGCCGGCGCCGGTGTCCTCCGCAGCGCCGCCAGCCTCGCCGGTGCCGCCGCCGATCTGGAGCGCCTGCACACGACGGCCGCGGCCGAGCTGAGTGTGGACGGCAAGACGGCCGAGCCGTGTGTGGAGAGCTGGGAGGCCACGAACCTCCTGCTGGTCTCCCGCGTCCTGGTCGCCGTGGCCCGCGAGCGCGAGGAGACCCGCGGCTGCCACTGGCGCGAGGACCGCCCCGACCGCGACGACGAGCACTGGCGCCGCCACCTCGTCGCCCGCCTCGGGCCGGACGCCGAACTGGCGATCATCTCCACGGACACGGCAGACTTCCCGCCCGTACGCCCCGGCGCGCGCGCCGGGGCCGCGACCGGCACGGATTCCCCCGGAGCCTCCCGCGGCCCCGCCGGCCGGACGGACGCCTCCGCGGCCGTCCACCACGATCCACCCCGAAGGGACAACTCGTGAACACCCCTGACCGTCCACAGCCCGTGGACCTTCCGCTGCTCCAGATCGGCGGCCCCTCCGCCGGGGCGGACGGTGGCGGGTGCGGCGACTCCTGCGGCTGCGGTGACGGCGGCGAGGGCTACGACCTGGACCCCCTGGAGTGCGGTCTCGACCCCGCGCTGGCCGAACTGCTGGCGCTGGGCGGGCTCGACCCCGTCCAGGTGGAGGACCTGGCGCACGTCGCCATCGAGGAGGACCTCGACCACGGCGTGGACGTGACGACGGTGGCCACGATCCCCGAGGACGCCGTCGCCACCGGCGACTTCACCGCCCGCCAGAGCGGCACCATCGCGGGCCTGCGCGTCGCCGAGGCGGTCCTCTCGGTCGTCTGCACCGACGAGTTCGAGGTCGAACGGCATGTGATGGACGGCGACCGGGTCGAGCCCGGCCAGAAGCTGCTGACCGTGCGCACCCGCACCCGCGATCTGCTCACCGGCGAGCGCAGCGCCCTCAACCTCCTCTGCCGGCTCTCCGGCATCGCGACCGCCACCCGCGCCTGGGCCGACGCCCTGGAGGGCACCGGCGCGGCCGTCCGCGACACCCGCAAGACCACCCCCGGACTGCGCTTCCTGGAGAAGTACGCGGTCCGCTGCGGCGGCGGCCTCAACCACCGCATGTCGCTCTCGGACGCGGCGCTCATCAAGGACAACCACGTCGTGGCGGCGGGCGGGATCGCGGCGGCCTTCAAGGCCGTGCGGAGCGAGTTCCCCGATGTGCCCGTCGAGGTCGAGGTGGACCGCCTCGACCAGATCGAGCCGGTGCTCGCCGAGGGCGCCGACCTGATCCTGCTGGACAACTTCACCGTCGAGGAGACCCGCGAGGCCGTCGCCCTCGTCGCGGGCCGGGCCCGGCTGGAGTCCTCCGGCCGCCTCACCCTCGGCAACGCGCGCGCCTACGCCGCGACCGGGGTCGACTACCTCGCGGTCGGGGCGCTCACCCACTCCTCCCCGATCCTCGACATCGGCCTCGACCTGCGCGACGAGCCGCAGGCCGGTTCCGGCGCCGGCCCCGGGGCGGGCACCGCCGACGACCGCCCGGAGGCGTGAGAGACGATGCTGCTCACCATCGACGTCGGCAACACCCACACCGTCCTCGGCCTGTTCGACGGCGAGGACATCGTCGAGCACTGGCGGATCTCCACGGACGCCCGTCGCACGGCCGACGAACTCGCCGTGCTCCTGCAGGGCCTGATGGGCATGCACCCGCTGCTCGGCGACGAGCTGGGCGACGGCATCGAGGGCATCGCGATCTGCTCCACCGTCCCCTCCGTGCTGCACGAACTGCGCGAGGTCACCCGCCGCTACTACGGCGACGTGCCCGCCGTGCTGGTCGAACCGGGCGTCAAGACGGGTGTGCCGATCCTCATGGACAACCCGAAGGAGGTCGGCGCCGACCGGATCATCAACGCCCTGGCGGCCGTCGAGCTGTACGGCGGCCCCTGCGTGGTCGTCGACTTCGGCACGGCCACCACCTTCGACGCGGTGTCGGTGCGCGGCGAGTACGTCGGCGGCGTGATCGCCCCGGGCATCGAGATCTCCGTGGACGCCCTCGGGGTGCGCGGCGCCCAGCTCCGCAAGATCGAGCTGGCCCGCCCGCGGAGCGTCATCGGGAAGAACACCGTCGAGGCCATGCAGTCCGGCATCCTCTACGGCTTCGCGGGCCAGGTCGACGGCGTCGTGGGCCGGATGGCCACCGAACTGGCGGACGACCCGGACGATGTCACCGTGATCGCGACCGGCGGCCTCGCCCCCATGGTGCTCGGCGAGTCGGCGGTGATCGACGAGCACGAGCCCTGGCTGACGCTGATCGGCCTCCGCCTGGTCTACGAACGCAACGTCTCCCGCGCCTGACGCGCCTGACGCATCTGACGCACCTGACGCACCTGACGCACCGGCCGGGACGGCGCCGGGCGGGGCCCGTACGCCCGCGGCGCCCCCGCCGGACCGCTCCGTCCGCGCCCCACCGCGGCCGGGGCCCGCCGCCGGGACCCATGACCGCACACAGCCCCCGGGGCACGCCCGACGGCGCCACACGCGGCGAATAATGTCCGTTAAGTGGTAAAAATCTGCTTATGCCCATGCCTCTTGATTCCCGCGGCGCCCTGGCGTTCAGCGCCGACGAAGTGTCCGTCCTGCGCCGGGCCCTCGCCCTCGCCCTGCGGCCCGGCCCGGCCCCCGCCCGCCCCGGCCCCGAGCGGGCCGGGGAGCGCCGGGAACTGGAGCGCCTCGCCGAGGACATGGCCGAGGCGGTGCGCGAGAGTGACAGGCTCCGCGCCTTCCTCCACGCCGATCTGGCCCGCTACCGGGCCGCCCTCCCGGGCTCGTCGGCCGGCTATCTGGACCGTCTCCGGGAGGCCGCCGACGCCGGCCGCCCGCCCGGGGAGGAGGATCTCGCCGCGCTCCGCTCGCTCTGCGCCGACCCGTCGGTGAGCCCCGCCGACGCGGCCCGCGGCCGCGCGCTGCTGCGCCGCGGTGTGAGCCCCGCCCGCACCGGTCGCCCCACCGCCCGCACCACCGCCTCGGAGGCGGCCGCCCGGCACCGGCCCCCGGCCGCCACCCCCCACCGGCCCCCGGCGCCCGCGCAGGCCCGGCTCGCGGCCGTGCCGGGCCCCGCCCGGCGGGCCGCCCGGCGCCTGCTCGCCGTACCGGCCCTCCCCGGCCCCTCGGCCCCCGCCCTCCCGGCCCCTCTGTCCCTTCCGGCCCTACCGGCTTCTCCGGCCCTTCCGGTCGTTCCGGGCAGCCGTGCGGCGACGGCCGCCGAACCGGCGAAGCGGCCCCGCCCGCGGCGGGACACCGGCCCCGCGGAGAAGCCCCCGGCCGGCCGCCCCGAGCCGGAGCGCCCGGCCGGTCCCGAGTCCGAGCCCCCGGCCCGCCCGGTGCCGACCCCGGCCGAAGTCTTCCCGCCGCGCCGGCGCCCGGCCCCCGCGCCGCCCCAGCGGCCCGAGGAGGGGCGCGCGGCCGGCTGAGGGTGCCGGAGGCCCGGCGGCGCGCCCGGCTCGTTACCCTGGTCGGTATGGAATACGTTGCCGCGCTTCTGCCCTCCACGGTCATGGCCGTGGCCTTCATCGCGCTGATCGTGACGATCGTGAAGAGCCAGGGCGGAGCCAACAAGGCCAAGGAGGACGCCGCCGTCGACGCGGCGCTGGCCCGCGCCGAGGCCGCCCGCCCCGGAACGCCGCCGGAGGGCGCCGCCTCCTGACGGCTCCGCCGTCCGCATGACCGGCCGCGCCGGCCGCACCGGCCGGAGGGGCGCGGCCCGGGGACCGTACGTTCCCGGGCCGTGCCCTTTTTTCTGTCCGAATAGCCGGAATTCGCAGGTTTTGCCGCTAGGGTTTCCGGGTGCCTCGACCATTGGGTGAGCTGGAAGACGCCGTGATGACGCGGGTGTGGCGATGGAACCGCCCGGTCACCGTCCGCGAAGTCCTGGAGGACCTCCGGCAGGAACGCCCCATCGCCTACACGACGGTCATGACCGTATTGGACAACCTGCACCGGAAGGGCTGGGTGCGCAGAGAAGCGGAAGGCCGGGCCTATCGATATACGGCCGTCTCCACCCGGGCCGCCTACTCCGCCGCACTCATGAACGAGGCGTGGGCCGCCAGCGACAACCGCGCCGCCGCCCTTGTCGCCTTCTTCGGGATGATGTCCGAGGAAGAGCGGGAAGACCTCCGGGACGCCATCCGCGTGGTGCGGCTGGACCGTCCCGATGAGGGGCCGGAGGCCGCGGAACGATAGCGTCCGTGCATGTCCCCAGTATCAAATGAGGTCACTGTCCGGCGGGCGCGGACGGGCGATGTCCCGGCGATCCGCGGTCTCATCGACGGCTACGTCCGTGACGGTATCCTGCTCGACAAAGCGACGGTGACCCTTTACGAGGACATCCAGGAGTTCTGGGTCGCCGAACGGGCGGAGGACGCCCGGGTCGTCGGCTGCGGCGCACTCCATGTGATGTGGGAAGACCTCGCGGAGGTCCGCACCCTGGCCGTGGATCCCGCCGTGCAGGGCCACGGGGTGGGCCACCGGGTCCTCGGGAAATTGGTACAGACCGCCCGCCGCCTCGGGGTTCGCCGTATTTTCTGCCTTACCTTCGAAGTCGACTTCTTCACCAAGCACGGCTTCACGGAGATCGGTGACGCCCCCGTCGACGGCGATGTCTACAGCGAGCTCCTCCGTTCCTATGACGAGGGCGTGGCCGAGTTCCTCGGGCTCGAACGGGTGAAGCCGAACACCTTGGGCAACAGCCGGATGCTTCTGCACCTGTGACCGCGAGGTTATTCGCGCGTCTTCGTTCAGCCGTCTTCGGCAGTCCTTGCCCCGCGCCTTCCGTACGCCTTCCACGGCTCTTCCCCGGCGGAACCCATACCCTATGTCCGAAACGCGCACCTTTCTCGTGCCGATGCCGCACTGAACCCCACCCGGGGGTTTGTGTTTTTCCCTGAAAGGCGGTTTGCTTTCCGTCGTACTGCTTTTTCGATGAAAGGGAATCCGGTGGCACAGAAGGTTCAGGTCCTTCTTGTTGATGACCTCGACGGTGGCGAGGCGGACGAGACCGTGACGTTCGCTCTCGACGGCAAGACTTACGAGATCGACCTCACCACCGCCAATGCGGACAAGCTCCGGGGTCTTCTGGAGCCGTACACCAAGAGCGGGCGGCGCACCGGCGGCCGTTCGGCCGGCGGTCGCGGAAAGGCCCGGGCGGCCTCCGGGGGCGGCGGCCAGGACACCGCGAAGATCCGCGCCTGGGCGAAGGAGAACGGTTACGAGGTCAACGACCGCGGCCGTGTCCCCGCCACCGTGCGGGAGGCCTACGAGAAGGCGAACGGCTGACCCCGGCCGCGCAGCAGCCGGGCCCGGTGGCACTCCGTCGCCGCCGTGCCCAGGAGCCGTACGAGATCGGGGGCGGACGCACCGGCGCCCCCGGCCCGTGTCCCGCCGCGCACCGTCGCCGCGGGCAGGGTCGGCTCCACCTCGCGCCCCGGCACGGGCGGGCGCAGCCAGACGGGCCCGTCGCCCGCCCCGCGGGCCAGGGGAGCGGCCGTCCGCCCGCCCGCGCCGAGCGCGCCCAGATCCAGGGGGACGCCGCCCCACTCCAGCCAGCGGAGCAGCTCCGGCAGCTCCTGGGCGCTCCCGGGCGCCACGAGCAGCCGCATGCGGGTGCCGTGCAGCGCGACCGGTCCGGTGTCCGGCACGCGCCGCAGCACGGCCGGCCCCGCGGCGGCGGGCAGCTCCAGGACGTCGAAGCGCACCCCGGTGAGCAGTTCCAGCGGCGTGCCGCCGGCCGTGGGCCAGCCCAGCCCGTGCTCGTACCAGTCGCGGGCGGCGCGTTCGTCGGCGGGCACCGTGCGGGGCCGGCCGGGGGCGGTGGTCATGCCCGGAGCAACTGAGCGGACCCGTATGGGTTACGCAGAGTTGGCAAACGGGTACGCAACGTGGTAGCGACGGGGGCGTACGAAGCGCCCGAGGGGGCGCAATGGTGTTCGCCCGTAGCTGAGCGACGGGGGTCGCGCCGCATGGACTGTCGGTCCCCGGGGGTAAGACTTGCCTTGTGGGAGGGACGGAGCGCGGTTGCCGCGGGCCCGGGGCACGGCCCGGCGTTCGCCATCGGCGTACTGCCGAGGTGGATAGATGCCTGGCCTGCGGGAACATCGTCTCGCACCATCGGGTTGGAGCTGTTGTCGGCTGTCCGGGGCAGGAGACTTGTGGGAGTAAGTCCCCGTAACCAGCGGGGGAGACCGGACGGGTGTCGGCAGATGGAATGAGCTGTCCCCTGTTGCGGGACTAGCATGCGGAAGGACAGGGAGGGGACCGTCCCCGATCTGCCCGACCGCTCTGAGGAGCGATTAACGATGTTCGAGAGGTTCACCGACCGCGCGCGGCGGGTTGTCGTCCTGGCTCAGGAAGAAGCCCGGATGCTCAACCACAACTACATCGGCACCGAGCACATCCTCCTGGGCCTGATCCACGAGGGTGAGGGTGTCGCCGCTAAGGCCCTGGAGAGCCTCGGGATTTCGCTCGAGGCGGTCCGCCAGCAGGTGGAGGAGATCATCGGTCAGGGCCAGCAGGCCCCGTCCGGCCACATCCCCTTCACTCCCCGTGCCAAGAAGGTCCTGGAGCTGTCGCTCCGCGAGGCCCTCCAGCTCGGCCACAACTACATCGGCACCGAGCACATCCTGCTCGGCCTGATCCGCGAGGGCGAGGGCGTCGCCGCCCAGGTCCTCGTGAAGCTGGGCGCCGACCTGAACCGGGTCCGGCAGCAGGTCATCCAGCTGCTCTCCGGCTACCAGGGCAAGGAGGCCGCCACCGCCGGCGGCCCGGCCGAGGGCACGCCCTCGACCTCCCTCGTCCTGGACCAGTTCGGCCGCAATCTCACCCAGGCGGCCCGCGAATCCAAGCTCGACCCGGTCATCGGGCGCGAGAAGGAGATCGAGCGGGTCATGCAGGTGCTGTCCCGCCGGACCAAGAACAACCCGGTCCTCATCGGCGAGCCCGGCGTCGGCAAGACGGCGGTCGTCGAGGGCCTGGCCCAGGCGATCGTCAAGGGCGAGGTGCCCGAGACCCTCAAGGACAAGCACCTCTACACCCTCGACCTCGGTGCCCTGGTCGCCGGCTCCCGCTACCGCGGTGACTTCGAGGAGCGCCTGAAGAAGGTGCTCAAGGAGATCCGCACCCGCGGCGACATCATCCTGTTCATCGACGAGCTCCACACCCTGGTGGGTGCGGGCGCCGCCGAGGGCGCGATCGACGCCGCGAGCATCCTCAAGCCGATGCTCGCCCGCGGTGAGCTGCAGACCATCGGCGCCACCACGCTCGACGAGTACCGCAAGCACCTGGAGAAGGACGCGGCCCTGGAGCGCCGCTTCCAGCCCATCCAGGTCGCGGAGCCGTCGCTGCCGCACACCATCGAGATCCTCAAGGGTCTGCGCGACCGCTACGAGGCGCACCACCGCGTCTCCATCACGGACGCGGCGCTGGTGGCCGCCGCGACGCTCGCCGACCGCTACATCTCCGACCGCTTCCTGCCGGACAAGGCGATCGACCTGATCGACGAGGCCGGCTCCCGGATGCGCATCCGCCGGATGACCGCTCCGCCGGACCTCCGCGAGTTCGACGAGAAGATCGCGAACGTCCGCCGGGACAAGGAGTCGGCGATCGACTCCCAGGACTTCGAGAAGGCCGCGTCGCTCCGCGACAAGGAGAAGCAGCTCCTGGCCCAGAAGGCCAAGCGGGAGAAGGAGTGGAAGGCCGGCGACATGGATGTCGTCGCCGAGGTCGACGAGGAGCTGATCGCCGAGGTCCTCGCCACGGCCACCGGCATCCCGGTCTTCAAGCTCACCGAGGAGGAGTCCTCGCGGCTGCTCCGCATGGAGGACGAGCTCCACAAGCGCGTCATCGGCCAGGAGGACGCCATCAAGGCGCTCTCCCAGGCGATCCGGCGCACCCGCGCCGGCCTCAAGGACCCGAAGCGTCCCGGTGGCTCGTTCATCTTCGCCGGCCCGTCCGGTGTCGGTAAGACCGAGCTGTCCAAGACGCTCGCCGAGTTCCTCTTCGGCGACGAGGACGCGCTGATCTCCCTCGACATGTCGGAGTTCAGCGAGAAGCACACCGTCTCGCGGCTCTTCGGCTCGCCCCCCGGCTACGTGGGCTACGAGGAGGGCGGCCAGCTCACCGAGAAGGTGCGCCGCAAGCCGTTCTCCGTGGTCCTCTTCGACGAGGTCGAGAAGGCCCACCCGGACATCTTCAACTCCCTGTTGCAGATCCTGGAGGACGGCCGGCTGACCGACTCCCAGGGCCGGGTCGTGGACTTCAAGAACACGGTCATCATCATGACGACCAACCTCGGCACCCGGGACATCTCCAAGGGCTTCAACCTCGGCTTCGCGGCCCAGGGCGACGTCAAGAGCAACTACGAGCGGATGAAGAACAAGGTCAACGAAGAGCTCAAGCAGCACTTCCGCCCCGAGTTCCTCAACCGCGTCGACGACACGGTCGTCTTCCACCAGCTCACCGAGGAAGACATCATCCGCATCGTCGACCTGATGATCGACAAGGTGGACGAGCGCCTCAAGGACCGCGACATGGGCCTGGAGCTCAGCTCCGAGGCCAAGGCGCTGCTCGCCAAGAAGGGTTACGACCCGGTCATGGGCGCCCGGCCGCTGCGCCGGACGATCCAGCGCGAGATCGAGGACCAGCTCTCGGAGAAGATCCTCTTCAGCGAGCTGCGCCCCGGTCACATCGTGGTCGTGGACACCGAGGGCGAGGGTGACCAGAAGAAGTTCACCTTCCGCGGCGAGGAGAAGTCGGCACTGCCGGACGCCCCGCCGATCGAGTCCGCCGCGGGCGGCGGCTCGGGCCCGAACCTCAGCAAGGACGCGTGACCGCTCGCGCGGAGGGCTGAACGGCAGAGCAAGGCCGAGGGGGCGGCCCCGGGACCGTAACGGTTCCGGGGCCGCCCCTTTGGCTTGCCGTGGTCGGCCTGTCGGCGGTCAGCCGCGCCGAATGACCTTCACCGACTCCGGAAGGCGGTCGGCGCCCCGGGCCGGGTTCCGCTGGCCCAGGGTGACGACCTGCAGATGGGGCAGGGCGGCCAACGGGGCGAGGTTCTCCTGTGCTGTGGATGCCGCTGCCCAGCCGAGATCGAGGTTGCGCAGGCCGGGGAAGTGCCGGACGACCCGGGACAGATCCACGGAACGGCGGGAATGGACCAGCAGGTGTTCGACCCCGTTGAGGACCAACTCCGGTCCGCAATGCACCAGTGAGTCGATGTGGAGCGCGAGTCTCCGCAGCTCGGACAGCTCGCCGATCTCCTCCCATTCGACTGGCTCGCGTGGACTGCTTCCCGGCCCGAGGCTGAGGCGCCGCAGTCTCCGCCACCGGCCGATCCCTCGGAGCCCTCCCCGGGGGCGCAGCTTTGCGCGGTGGAAGTACTCCTTGAGGCCGAGAGACAGATTCTCCAGCGGTGCGCCGGACGGCAGATCGGCCAGCTCCCAGTCTTCGTCGATCGGGCTGAGTTCAAGCGAGGTGAGCGTGTCCGGCAGGGCGGTAACGCCTTCCCCGGGAACGTCGGTCAGGGAGAGGTGCGTCAGCCGCAGCTGCGAGAGGGCGGCGAGATCGAGCGTGCCGTAGCGTCCGGAGAGGACCAGGCCTTTCAGATCGTTCAGACCCCGCAACGGCGACAGGGGCACTCGTCCGCCCCCGAGGCGGTTGAGTGACAGATGGGTCAGGGGCGTGCTCCGCGCGTACGCGGGCAGATGTTCGGCCGCCTCCGCGGACCGGATTTCCAGCATCGGGCGTCCGCCGAGGTCCAGCAGCGCCTCCAGATGCTCCGGTGCCGGAGCCGTGAAGAAGAGACCATCCGGATCGAGATGAGCGATCACCTCGTCGGCGTAGCGACGGAGGTCGAACCGGTGCCAGCTCCACGTGAGCTGGGACCGCACCAGAAGCGAAGAATGGGAGCGGAAGCGGGCGAGGAAGTCGACCGCCGCGTCGGACGGCACATGCGAGGCGGCGGTGACGACATGCAGGGCTTGCCTGTCCGTCAACCCTTGCGGCCCGGGCAGCAGTTCCAGCACCAGCGGGCCCGCTTCCGAAAGAATCCGGGCCCGCTGTGTGTCGCACGGTGGGATCAGAGCTGCGGTGCGCTCCTCCACGGCAGTGCGCACCGCCGGATCCAGTTCCGCCGCGTGCTCCAGGCAGGCCAGGGCCAGGAGGTCGGTCTTCATGCGGGCGGTGCCCCTGGCCGCATCAGCCGAAGCCAGCAACTCCCGCAGGATCTCCGCCCGTTCGCGGGGCCGGGCGTGGGCGACGGCCATGCGGATGACGTCCTCCCACTGGGCGTCGGCCGCGTTGCGGATCAGCAGGCCGATGTCCCACTCCTCCACGGCGGCCTTGGCGCCCAGGTAGTCCTGGAAGGTGCGGTGGACGAAGTCGACGGTCCCGTCGGTGGGTTCGCGGAGCAGACCGCTGCGGAGGAGGAGGTGGCGGAAGACGCTCGGGGCATCGCCCTGGCGGGCCGCGGCCGGTACGGAGGGGAGCGCGTCGGCGATCATGCGTTCCGCGTGCTCGCGGTCGAGTTCGGTGCGGCCGTTGCGGATGAGCCAGTAGGCGAGCCGCTGGAGGAGCTGGATCTGCGGTTCCTCGGTGAGCTGGATGTCGTCCGGGGCCGGGATGTCCCGCTCCACGTCCCGCCGGGAGAGGAGCATCCGCAGCGCTTCCTCGTACAACTCCTTCCGGCCGGGAGGCAGATAGCCGTTCCTGGCGCGGTGCAAAGCGCAAACCATGGCGCACATCAGCGGGTTGGTGACCAGCCGGCCTAGGTCCCGCTTGGTGAGTACGGCGGTGTGCAGGGCGGTGCGGAAGCGGTCCAGCTCGGCGGCGCGCTCGGCGTGCCCGGGGGTGCGGCAGCCGGCCTTGGCGGCGTCGTGCCAGCGGTCGACGAAGGCGGCCACGTCCTGCCCGCTCATGGGCGCTAGAGCCAGCTCGGCGAAGCCCTGGGCGGCGAGCCAGCCGTCGCCCACGGCCGAAGGGCGGGAGGTGACCAGCCAGAGGTTGCCGGGATAGGCGATCAGCTGGTCCGCCAGCCAGCGGCGGGCCCGTTCGCGCTCCCGCTCCGGGATCTCGTCCAGCCCGTCGACCAGCAGCAGTCCCCGGCGGGCGCGCAGCACGCGGTCCGCCCAGCCCTCCGGCTGCGCGGCGTGGAGGGGGTTGTGGGCGGCGGAGAGGAAGGCGTCGGGCAGCGGGAGCGTCCCGGCACGGATGACGCTGCGCAGGGGCAGCACGAACGGCACCCGGCCGCGCAGCTCCGCCATCCCCTCCGGCAGTTCCCCACGGGCGGTGGAGACCGCGAGCCATTGGATGAGGGTGGTCTTGCCGGAACCGGCGGCACCGCGGAGCAGGACGCGGTCCCGGCCGGAGAAGATCCGGTCGGTGGGGAGTGGGGTGGCGGGTGCTTCGAGGGCCGGCGGGGCCCAGTCGTCCCCGTACTCCGGGACCGGGAATCCGTGCGGCGAGTCCGGGCGGTTCGTGTCGAAGGGCACCCAGTCGTCGTGACCCGAAAGCCGGGGGGAGGACGGATCGCGGTCCTGGAGCTCCAGGCTCAGATACGCCGTGTCCAGCGGCCAGACCGCCTCCGTGTGGTGGAGGTCGATGCCGACGATCGTCAGCGTGCCGTGCTTCTCCGCCACGTAGGCCGCGTAGCGCTCCTCGAACGCGGTGTCGCGGCCGTCCGGGCGCGGGACGCGCAACAGCAACTCGTCCGTCTTCGCGATCAGTTCGGCCTGGCTGCGGGCCTGCTCGACGGCCGAGCGCGCTACGAAGGACGAGCGCTGCGTGAAGAAGTGCAGGACGTGCAGGCAGGCCGTGTCGAGCAGGCGTTCGTAGAGGCCGGCCGCGTCGGCGGACAGCAGGCGGTCCGGGCCGTCCGCCGCCTGGCGGAGTTCGCGGGCCAGGTGGGTGTGGCCGAGGCGGACGGCCTGGACGTCGTCCATGGCGAGGTCGCCGAGGGCGTGCAGGCTGCGCGCCAGGGCATCGGCGACCGCCTCTTCCTCGTCCTCCGGTACCGGGCGTTCCCCTGCGGCCACCGCCCGCCGGACGAGTTCGGAGGCGAGCTTGCGCAGGTCCCGCTCCGTGAGGGTTCGCTTCTCCCCGGTGAAGGAGAGATGGCCGGAGAGGCGCACGGGACGGTCCAGCAGGCCCGCGCCCGGGCCCTCGCGGACGAAGAGCTTCTTGACGAGCGGTGCGACGGCGGCGGACGCGACGCGTGCGCCCACGACTGCGGGATCCATCCCCCGGTTCCCCCCGGCTGTGCGTGCGGATGCGTGGCTGTGCGGCCATCAGCGGTCCGGCGGGCTGCTGCGGGCCCGTGTCTCCCGGCCCCGTCGCCGCCCTCCGCGGCCGGAGCGTCCCCGTTGGCCGCCCTCCGTGGCCGGAGCGTCAGCTTAGGGCGCCGCCCGTCGCGGGCGCAGACGATGCCGGAAGCCCGCCGGTACGGCGGGGAGGCGACGGGGGAGGCCGGTCACGGCCCGCCCGTCAGACCGTCACCAGGTGTATGCCCTCCGGAACCCCGTGCACCGGGAGGGCGTGGCGGCTCACGCTCAGGGTGTGCAGCCGCGGGAACGAGCTCAGCCACTCCAGGGGGGTGCCCAGGTCGTAGGCGAGCCACAGGTGCGTCAGCTTCTCGGCGACGAGCCCCTCGACCAGCTGCCCCGGGGTGAACCGTCCGGCGATCTGGACGGCCGGGCGGCCCCCGAGGCGGCGCAGCGCGTGCAGCTCCTCCAGGTCGGACACGGGGAAGTCCAGGGCGCGCTCGTCGAGGTGGGCGATGATCTCGTCGGCGTACCGGTCGGTGTCGTACCGGCGCCAGGCGCCCGCGAGCAGGGAGCGGAGGTGCCAGGACTCGCGGTGCCGCAGCCGCACCAGGTAGTCGATGGCCCGGTCGTCGGCGATGGACGTGGCGGTGACGGCCAGCAGATACGCCTCGCGGTCGGGGAGGCCGGCCGGGTCGGGCAGCATCTCCAGGGCTATCGGCCCGATCCAGCCGAGGGCGCGGGCGGCCGCCTCCGTGGTCGGGCGGACCATGTTCTTGGTGTACTGGTGCACTCTGGCGCGCACCCCGGGGTCCAGTTCGGTGACGTGTTCCAGGCAGGCCGCGGCGAGCAGCTTGCGGTGCCGGGCCTCCACGGGCTTGGCGCCCGGCCGGGCGGCCAGCAGACCCTCCAGCAGCTTGGCGCACTCGTCCGGCCTGGCCAGGGCCACGGCCATCCGGACGACCTCCTCCCAGTCGTCCTGGTGGGCGTGGCCGATGAGGAAGTCGAAGTCGTGGCGTTCCACGGCGGCCCGCGCGCTCAGATAGTCCTGGAAGGTGCGGTGGACGAAGTCCACCGAGCCGGGCGTGGGCTCCCGCAGCAGCCCGGTGCGGTTGAGCAGATGCCGGTAGATCTCCGCGGGCCCGCCCTGTTTCAGGGCCTCCGGTATCGCCGGCAGATGGCGCTCCAGGGTGTCCACGGCCGTGCCGACGTCCATCTCCGAGCGCTCGTGGACGAGCATCCAGTGGGCCAGTTTCTGGAGCAGCTGGACCTTCGACTCCTGGGCCAGGTCGATGCCGTCGGTCGTGGCCATGTCCCGTTCCCGGTCGCGCCGCTCCAGCAGCATGGAGAGCGCGGCGTCGTACAGGGCGCGGCGGCCGCGCGGCAGATAGCCGCGCCGGTCGCGGTGGAGGGCGCAGAGCAGGCCGCACATCAGCGGGTTGGTGGCCAGCCGGCCGAGTTCGCGGGTGGTCCGCACGGCTGCCAGCAGGGTGCGTTCGTACTCCTCCAGCCGGTGCAGGTCCTTGGGCCGCTCCGCCCGCGCCGCGGCGTGCCAGCGCTGGATGAACGCGGCCACGCCGTCCCGGCTCAGCGGGGCCAGCTTGAGCTCGGTGAAGCCGTCGGAGGCGAGCCAGGCGTCGGGCACGGCCGAGGGCCGGGAGGTGACGAGCCAGATGTTGCCGGGGTGGGTGGCGATCAGCGTCCGCAGTTCGGCCCGGAGCTGCTCGCGGAGGCCCTCGGGGGCCTCGTCGATCCCGTCGATCAGCATCAGTCCGCGCCCGTCGGCCAGGACGCGCCCGGCCCAGCCCGGCGGCTGGTTCTCGGCGCACGGGTGCCGTACGGCGGTCAGGAACTCCTCGGGGGCCGGGAACCCCTTGTGCGGGAAGCGCCGTACGGGCAGGACGAACGGCACCCGGTCGCGGAGCGGCGCGAGCTGGTCCGGCAGCTCGTCCCGGGCCGTGGAGACCGCCAGCCACTGGACCAGGGTGGTCTTGCCGGAGCCCGCCACCCCGCGCAGCAGCACCCGGTCCCGGCCGGCGAGGGCCTGTTCGGCGGGGAGGGCGGGGTACGGCTGCGGGCCCGCCGTTCCGGAGCCGTCCGGGCCGACCTCCGCCTCCAGGCTGAGATAGGCGGTGTCCAGCGGCCAGGTGTCGGGTGAGTGGTTGAGATCGATGCCGTAGATCGTGAGGTGGTTGTGTCCGGCGATGATGTCGTGGGCGTAGCGCTTCTCGAACGCGGCGTCCTCGGGATGCATGTCCCGTCCCCCCGGGGTGGCTGTGGCGACAGCTCTACAGCTCTCTCTGGGCACCCAGGGTAGGGGAGCGGGGCGCTGCGTGAACCGGCTTGCGCCGGTTCGGGGCACGGCCCGGCGGGGCGGTGGGAGCTCCGGTCCGGAGGGCCGGGAGGGCGCGGAGAAGTCGTTGATCTCGGTTTCCGGTGACGTGCCGCACGTGGCCCGGCTCACCTCCTATCCGCCTTAGGAGACGGTGCGGGGGAGCCGGGGGCGCCCGGCGCGGACGGGGTGTGCGCCGCGTGACCGGACGGCCTCCGAAGTGGGGCGTTTACGGGGCGGGCGAGCGGGGAGGAGGTGGCGCCCCCGGGCCCCGGAGGCGGGTCGGGCGGGGTTCCGCGCCTCCCCCGGCGGCGCGTTCGGCGGAGGGAGGGGCCGGGTGCCGGCTACGGCCTCCGGTAGGAGTGGGGGTGCTTGAACCCCTGGGCGGGGCGGGTTACCAAGGTAGGGCGCAAGCGGACGAAATCCGCGAAACGCGCAAACCCCCCACTTCGGAGGTAACTCCTGATGTTCAAGCACGCTCAGATCCTCACCGACATGACTCCCCTGCGCCGCCGCGCCGCCTTCATGGCCGCCGGTGTCGGAGCCACCGCCGTGCTGGGGACCGGAGTCGCGCTGGGCACCCAGGGCGAGACCGAGAACCCCGCCCCGCAGACGGGGATGGCCTCGGCCGCCACGTCCAAGTCCGGTGTCAAGGCGCTCACCGCCCAGGCGGAGGCGCAGAAGAAGGCCGCCGAGGGCAAGGCCGCGGCCGAGGCCGCCGCCGCCGAGCGTGCCGGCCAGGAGGCCGCCGACCGTTCGAAGCGCCAGACCGTCACCCAGGCCGCCGCGAAGGCTCCCGCTTCCTGGGTGAAGCCGGTGGACAGCTATGTGAAGGGCTCCACCTTCGGTATCGGTGGTGACCGCTGGGCGAACAAGCACTCCGGCCAGGACTTCGCCGCGCCGACCGGTACCTCGGTGAAGACCGTGCACAAGGGCACCGTGGTCCAGGCCGGCTGGGGTGGCGCGTACGGCAACAACATCGTGGTCAAGCACGACGCCGGCACCTTCACCCAGTACGCCCACCTGTCGAAGATCACCGTTCCGGTCGGCACCCAGGTGACCACCGGGCAGGAGATCGGCAAGGTCGGTTCCACCGGTAACTCCACCGGCCCGCACCTGCACTTCGAGACCCGCACCACGCCGAACTACGGCTCCGGCATCGACCCGGTGGCCTTCCTGAAGCAGCGCGGCGTCACCCTCTGACGGACGTGGGGCGCACCGCGCGGCCGCGGGGTCACTGAGACCGCTTGAGGGGGCGGCCGGCATCCGCCGCGGCGATCAGATCGAGGGCGACTTCGAGGACGGCAGCACGCTTGTCCTCGGGGTCGCCCTCGATGTCTTTCAGCGCGAAGATCCCGGCGTGGATGGTGAAGAGCGCGCTGACGGAGCGGACCTGGTCGGTGAGGCTCGCGTCCGGCTCCTTCACCAGGTCGAAGAGCGCGAACATCCGTTCCTTGACGTTGCCGCCGATGCTCAGGTCGCGCACCGTCGCCTGGTTCTCCTGGACGAAGCGGAAGACCGGGGCGGCGTCGTGGAGCGCGGCGCTGTAGCGGCGGAGCAGCTCCCGCTTGGTCTCCTGGTTCCGCGGCTGTTCCCGGCCCCAGGCGATCAGCTCGTCGAGGGGCCGGGTCCGGTCCTCGAAGATGCTGATGAGGATGTCCTCCTTGGTTTTGAAGTGGTAGTAGAGCGCCGCCTTGGTGACGTCCAGCTGTGCGGCGATCTCGCGCAGCGAGGTCTTCTCGTACCCCTGCTCGACGAAGAGGGAGAGCGCGGCATCCTGGATGCGGCGGCGGGTGTCCCCCCGGCGCGTGCGCGGTGTGGCCACGATGGCTCTCCTGCTCCCTGCTCGTGTGCGTACCGGTCCGGCCGGCCGTGACGGGCCGGCCGCCGTACGGGCCCGTGCCCGGCGGCGGTGCCGTCCGGCCGCCACCGAATTTACTTGACGCCCGGCAAGTGAGCGGGCTAGCTTCCGGGATATTCTGCTAGCCGGGCGGCAAGTAAGTTTACCTCGGCGGCCGGCACACGCCTCCGCGCGCCCGCCGCCTCCACGCGCCGGTACCCGGCCGGCGCCGAAGCCTTCTTCTCGCGCACTCCCGGGGGAGCGACCACCATGACCCAGGCCACACCCGACACCGTCCACGAGGAACCGTCCGCCGGCCCGCCGGCCACGGCGCCGCCCCGGCGCAGCGTCCGCGTGGTGCTGCTCGCCCTCATGATCGCGATGCTGCTCGCCATGCTCGACAACATGATCATCGGGACGGCGATGCCGACCATCGTCGGTGAGCTGGGCGGGCTCGAACACCTCTCCTGGGTGGTGACCGCCTACACCCTCACGACCGCGGCCTCCACCCCGGTCTGGGGGAAGCTCGGCGACATGTACGGCCGCAAGGGCATCTTCATCACCTCGATCGTGGTGTTCCTGCTCGGCTCCGCGCTCTCCGGCATGGCCCAGACGATGGGCCAGCTCATCGGTTTCCGCGGCGTCCAGGGCCTGGGCGCGGGCGGCCTGATCGTCGGCGTGATGGCGATCATCGGCGATCTCATACCGCCCCGGGAGCGCGGCCGGTACCAGGGCATGATGGCCGGGGTCATGGCCCTGGCCATGATCGGCGGACCGCTCGTCGGCGGCACCCTCACCGACACGCTCGGCTGGCGCTGGAGCTTCTACATCAACCTCCCGCTCGGCGCCGTCGCCCTCGCCATGGTCACCACGGTGCTGCACCTCCCGAAGAAGCGGACGCAGGCGCGGATCGACTACGCGGGCGCCGCGCTGCTCACCGTGGCCATCACCTCGATGGTGCTCGTCACCACCTGGGGCGGCCTGGAGTACGCCTGGGACTCCGCCGTCATCACGGGCCTCGCCGGCACCGCCGTCGTCACGACGATCGCGCTGCTGGTGGTGGAGAGCAGGGTCGCGGAACCGGTGCTGCCGCTCGGCATCTTCCGCAGCCGCAACTTCTCGCTGATGACCCTCATCGGCTTCCTGGTCGGTTTCGTGATGTTCGGCTCGATGACCTTCCTGCCGCTCTACCAGCAGACCGTGCAGGGCGCCTCGGCGACCAACTCCGGGCTGCTCCTGCTGCCGCTGCTGCTGGCGATGATGGTGGTCTCGCTGATCGCCGGCCGGGTCACCACCCGGAGCGGCAGGTACAAGATCTTCCCGGTGCTCGGCGGCGGGCTGATGGTCACCGGGCTGTTCCTGCTGTCGACGATGGACACCGGCACCTCCCGGTTCGTCTCCGGCTGCTACATGGCGGTCCTCGGCGCCGGCCTCGGTTTCCTGATGCAGATCACCATGCTCGTCGCCCAGAACAGCGTCGAGATGAAGGACATGGGCGTCGCCTCCTCGACGGCGACCCTGTTCCGCACGGTCGGCGGCTCCTTCGGCGTCGCGATCATGGGCGCGCTCTTCACCCACCGGGTCCAGGACGGCATGGCCGGCGGAGCCGGGCCCGGTGCCCCGGCCGTCACGGAGGGAGCCGCACAGCTCGACGCGGCGAGCCTGGCGAAGCTGCCGGACGCGGTGCGGGAGGCGTACCAGTCCGCGGTGGCCGGCGGTACGCACATCGTCTTCCTGGTGGCCGCGTTCGCCGCCGTGGCCGGCTTCCTGGCGGCCTGGTTCGTCGAGGAGGTGCCCCTTCGGGGGGCCGGCCCGGACGGGCCGGGAGCGGGCCCCGGAGGGACGGACGGCGCGCGGGCCGGGGCGGACGCCGGGGGCGCGGGTGCGCACGCGGGCGCCGGTGCCGGTGCCGTCGGTGGCGACGGCGGCACCGGCGACGGCGGCACCCGGCCGGGTTCCGGCGGCGGTGTCCGGGCGGGCGGGCTCCCGGCGGCGAAGCCCGTCTGAACCGAGGGGGAGCGAGCCCCTCACGCCACCCCGTGCGGGTTCCGTACGGGGTGGCCGTGTGTCCGGAGCCGTGCGGCCCGGCGCTCAGGTCCGGGGCGCGGGCAGGGTCACGACGGGGATGCCGCCGCTGTCCGTGGGGGCCGTTCCCGGCAGCCACAGCACGGCGACCGCACCGCCGTCCGGCGCGTTGCGGAAGGTGAGGGCCGCGCCCAGCACCCGGGCCTGGCCGGCCGCGATGGTCAGACCCAGGCCGTGGCCCCGCCCGGCCCGGTCGGCGCTGCCGGTGCGGAACCGGCTCGGCCCCTCCGCCAGCAGCGCCGGCGGGAAGCCCGGCCCGTGGTCCCGTACCCGCAGGACCCGGCCCTCCACGGTGACCCGGACCGGTTCCCGGCCGTGTTTGGCGGCGTTGGCCAGCAGATTGCCCAGGACCCGCTCCAGCCGCCGCGGATCGGTCTGCACCCGCGCGTCCCGTACGACCTCCATCCCGGCCTCCGGGGCGAGGACGCGGACCCGGCGGGCGACGAACTCGCCGAGCGCGACCTCCTGGAGTTCGGCCCGCTCGGTGGCGCTGTCCAGCCGGGCCACCTCCAGGACGTCCTCCACCAGGGTCCGCAGCGCCTGCGCACGGTCCCGCACCAGCTCCGAGGGGCGGCCGGGCGGCAGCAGCTCGGCCGCCGTGACCAGCCCGGTCACCGGGGTGCGCAGTTCGTGCGCGATGTCGGCGGTGACCCGCCGCTCGGCCTCCAGCCGCTGCTGGAGCGCGTCGGCCATGGCGTCCACGGCGCGCGCCAGATCGTCGGTCTCGTCCCGCACCCGGCCGCCGATCGCGTCCCGTACCCGGACGTCCGTATCGCCCTGGGCGACCCGGCCCGCGGCCGTCGCGGCCTGCCGCAGCCGCCGGGAGAGCTGGCCGCCGACGAGGACGCCCAGCAGGCAGCCGCCGCCGATCACCGAGACGGAGCCGATGGACAGCGCCCGGTCCAGATCGCTCAGCACCGCGTAGCGGTCCTCGAAGCGGGTGTGGATGGAGAGGACCCGGCCGCCGGCCAGCGGTACCGCCGCCCACACCTCGGGAGGGCCCTCGCCGGTGTCCTCCAGATATGTGGCGCGCTGCCCGCCCCGCACCGCCTCCCGGAGTTCGGGGGGCAGGGCGGGGTCGTCGATGTGCGCGTCGAAGTTGAGCCGGCCGGTGGACTCGTAGATCCGCTGGGCGAAGGTGACCCGCTCGTCCTGGATGTCGCGGCTGCCGTTGAGCAGCGAGACGCGGGCGGCGTTGTGGACGGCGAGGCTGAGCGCGAGGGCGACCAGCGCGCCCACCGCGGCGATGGCGGCGCTCAGCTTCCAGCGCAGCCCCGTGCGCGGGCGGAAGCGGCCGGAGGGGACGCGGCGCGCGAGGCGGCGGGGCAGGGCGCGGAGCCGGCCGGTGCCCGGCTCCCGCTTGGCGCCCGGCTCCCGGCCGGACCCGTCCGCGGTCGCGGCCGCGGAGGGACTGGGGGACGGCGGGGGAGCGGACGGCTGCGAGGGCGTGGCGGAGGGCCCGGGCGGTGAGGGGTCGCGGATCGGCACAGGCGGTCCCCGCTCAGCCGCGCAGTTTGTAGCCGAAGCCGCGCACCGTGTCGATGCGCTCCTGGCCGATCTTGGTGCGGAGCCGCTGCACATGGACGTCCACGACGCGGGTGTCGCCGCCCCAGTCGTAGTCCCAGACCCGCTCCAGCAGCCGGTCGCGGGAGAGCACCGTGCCCGGCGCGGAGGAGAACTCCAGCAGCAGCCGCATCTCGGTCGGGGTCAGCGAGACCGGCTCGCCGTCCCTGCGGACCTCCATGCCGCCCGTGTCGATCTCCAGATCGCCGAAGCGCAGCGGTTCCTCGCCCGCCTCGCCGTCGGGTCCGGCGCCCGCGGGGCCGTCGGGACCGCCGGCCGCGTGGCCGAAGCGGCGCAGCACCGCCCGGATCCGGGCGACCAGGACCGCGCTGTCGAACGGCTTGGTCACGTAGTCGTCCGCGCCCGCTTCCAGGCCCAGCACCACGTCGATCGAGTCGGCCCGCGCCGACAGCATGATCACCGGCACCGCCGACTCGTCCCGGATGTGGCGGCACAGGCTCACCCCGTCCAGGCCCGGCAGCATCACGTCGAGCAGCGCGATGTCGGGCCGGTCGCCCCGGAAGAGCTCCAGGCCGGTCAGCCCGTCCGGTGCCGCCGTGACCACGAGTCCGGCGCGCTCCAGGGCGAGTTGGGTCGCCTCCCGGATGACGTCGTCGTCCTCGACGAAGAGCACATGCGTCGCGGCCATCGCCCGCCCCTCAGTCGTCCGGTCGCGGGCTGGGCTGTGCTTCCTCGCGAACGCCGCCCGCGGACTTGCTGTAATCGTTGTGTATGCGCGCCCGCTCGGAGAAGGCCCCGTCGCGCCACCGGTAGGTGATCACTTCCTCGCCGGAGGGGCAGCAGACCTTGTCGCCCTTCGCGTAGACCTGCTTCTTGACCTCCAGTTCACCCCCGATGATCTCGGCGTAGACCGGGGAGATGTCGTCGGCGAAGACATTGCGGTACCAGCGGCCGTCCACGCTGACGGATTCGCGGAGGTCCTTCCCGCTCTCGCCGTCGTTCCCGCCGGGACGGACCGTGGCGGGGCCCTGCTCGCGGTAGACGTAGGCCGCGATGCCGAAGGAGTCCTGACAGGTCAGCACGTTGATCACCACATCGGGCACATCGTTCCCGGTGAGGGTGCCATAGCTGACGTCGACCGGGTACTCGTCCCCGGCGCACGGTTCGAGGCTCTTGCGGATCTTGGCGTCCACCGTGGGGTCGTTCTTGATGATCTCGACCGGATCGACCTTGCGGGGCGACGCGGAGGACGGCGCCGGGGAAGGCGTCGGCGCCGACTCGGTCCGCGCGGGCCCCTCCTCGCGCACCCCCGTCCCGGGCGCGCTGCACCCCGCCAGCACCAGTGCGGTGGCGGACGCGGCGGCCACCGCCGCCCCGACCCGCACGAAACCCGCCGGGACGGTGCGCGTCCGGGCGGGTCCGGGTGCGGTACCGGTGGGCTCCGGGAGCCCCCGGGGGCGTTCGGTGTCCGTCACGCCGCGCACTGCGGCTGCCCTCGTTCCATGCGTTCTCTGCGTTCCGTCGCCCGCGCGTCCAGCTCGCGGTTCTCCAGCTCCTGGCGCATCCGGGCCAGCGCCCGGTGCAGTGTGCTCTTCACGGTTCCGGTGGACATGCCCAGGGCCGCCGCCGTCTCCTGTGTGCTCATCTGCTCCCAGTGTCGCAGGACCACCACACTGCGCTGCTTCGGGGCCAGCACCCGCAGGACGTCCATCAGCAGCGCCCGGTCCGCGCGCTGCTCGGAGCCGTCCTCCAGGCTGGCCTCCGGCAGCTGGTCGACGGGCACCTCGTCGAGCTTGCGGGCCCGCCACCACTCGGTGCGGGTGTTGATCATCACGCGCCGGAGGTAGGCGTCCGCCAGGGATTTGTCGGCGATGCCGTCCCAGCGGCCGAAGGTGCGGGCGAGCGCGGTCTGCAGCAGGTCCTGCGCGTCGACGGGGTCCCGGACGAGCCTGCGGGCGCTGCGCAGCAGGGCGTCCTGCCGGGACCGTACGTACTCCTCGAAGCCCAGCACCTCGTTGTCCGCCATCGCCGACCGCCTCCGTCCCCGCTCTTCCCGCCCCGTGTGCGACCGGTCTCCCCGGCACGGAAGCAAGCTACTGAGCGGCTGTAACGGAGCGGTCCGGTCTGCCCCTCGGCGGGCGCACGGCAACCCATCGGTTGTGTAACAACTCCGCCGGGACGGGCGGTCCGTGGAACCGAACGGGGTCAGGAGGCGGCTGCGGAAGGGGACTTGACCGGTTCGGATCGGCTGCTGATCAACTCTGACGTGTTTCGCAGGGCTTTCGACCGGTGCGGATCGCGTAAGCGGCCCCGTGCCGTCCTCTCCCCTCAGCTCGGCAGCTCGGCAGCTCGGCAGCTCGGCAGTTCGGCTCGGCTCAGGTCCGTTCGGCTCGGCTCTGCGGCAGCCGGTAGCTGCCGTCCGCCAGCGGTTCGACCAGGCCGTCCGCGACGAGCCCGTCCAGCGCGCGGGCCCGCTGCACCGGCTCCTCCCACACCGCGTCCAGCACCCGCTGCGGAACCGGCGTCGTCGCCTCGCGGAGCACCGCGAGCAGCTTGCCGCGCACCTGGCGGTCCGTACCGGCGTAGGTCTGCCCGCGGCGCGGTGGGCCGTCGTGCGGCGGCGAACCGGCCAGCCGCCAGGCGCACCGCGCGGCGATCGGGCAGCGCCCGCAGCCGGGGTTGCGCGCCGTGCACACCAGTGCGCCGAGCTCCATCGTGGACGCCGCCCAGCGGGCCGCCGTGCCGTCGTCCTCCGGCAGCAGGGCACGGGCGAGGCGGCGTTCGGCGGCGGTCGTGGCCGTCGGCGGGTACTGGACGCCGGTCACGGCGCGGGCGAGGACCCGGCGGACGTTGGTGTCCAGCACGGCGTGCCGGCCGCCGTACGCGAACGAGGCCACGGCTGCGGCCGTGTACTCGCCCACACCCGGCAGCGCCAGCAGCTTCGCGTGGTCGCGCGGCACGTTCCCGCCGTGCCGTTCCGCTATCGCCACGGCGGCCCCGTGCAGCCGTAGCGCGCGGCGCGGGTAGCCGAGCCGGCCCCAGGCACGTACCGCTTCCCCGGGTGCTTCGGCGGCGAGGCCGGCCGGGCGGGGCCAGCGCGCCAGCCACTGCTCGTAGACGGGCAGCACGCGCGCCACCGGGGTCTGCTGAAGCATGAACTCGCTGACCATGACACCCCACGCGCCCGCTTCGGGGCGGCGCCAGGGAAGGTCGCGGGCGTGCTCGCCGAACCAGTCGATCACGGCGGAGTGGAGGGCGGCGGGGGAGGCGACCGGAGGCGGGGCGGCGGAGGCGACCGCCGCCGCGGTCGCCGTCGCGGCGCTCGCCGCCGTGTTCCCGGCTGCCGCCGTGTGCTCCGGGGCTGTCGTGCTCTTCGGGGGTGCGCTCTTCGAGGGCTTCGGGATCGCAGTCATGACATCCCCGATCCTGCCAGAGCCCTCCGACGCCGGGGGGCTCCGCCACCGGCGCCGTCAGCCGCCGTCCGCCGCCCCCACGCCGCACGGCGCGGAAGGAGGCGCCGCCGCCACTCTCCGCCACGCCCGTCTCCCGTACCCGGCACGGGAGTTACCGGAAGCGGGCGAGCCGTCACCCGGGGTGCACCGGACGGGAACCGAGCGCGAAGGGAAGGGCGCTCGGAGGGCCCGGCCGAGACCGAACCGGAATGATGATCGTCAAAAGTTGCGGTGACGGCGGCGGGTAAACGCCTGAACGGGCCCTCTTCTCTCGTAAGGTTTCCGGCGTGGGTTCTCTGCGCAATCCTGTCGGGCCGCTTCCCTCCTCCATCTACTGGCGCCGGAGGGCGGTAGCCCTGTGCGTGGTCGCGTTGCTGGCCGTGCTCGTCGTCTGGGCCGTCCGGTCCACCGGAGGCGGCGGCGGTGACGGAGGCGGCGGAGCCGACGGCAAGGGCCCCGCGCAGTCCATCACCCCCGGCCCCTCCTCCTCCGGGCCCGCGATCAGCGAACGGCCCGGCGGCCGCGACGACTCGGGCGGCACCGGGGGCGGCGACGGCGGCGGTGACAGCGGCGGCACGGGCGGCTCGGCCGGCTCCGGCGGCGGCTCGGGCGGGGACGCCGGCAGCGGTGGCTCCGGTGGCGGTGGCGGTGCGGCCGGTGGCGGCTCGGGTTCCGGAGGCAGCGGCGGCGGGAGCGGCATCCCGGCGGGAACGGCCCTCCCCGACTGCGGCGCCGAGGACGTGGAACTGCGGATCCGCACCGTCGAGAACCGCTACGAGCCGGGCGAGAAGCCGGAGTTCGAGCTGACCGCCGAGAGCACCTCGAACCGCTCCTGCGAGGTGGACTTCGGCGAGAAGACCGCGGTGCTCACCATCACCCCGGCCGACGAGGACGACCCGCTGTGGGCGTCCGACGACTGCCTCAAGGAGAGCCGGGAGATCCGGCTGCGGGTGCCGGCCGGCGGCGAGGCCATGTACACGGTCGAATGGGACCGCAGGCCGAGCGCGCCCAAGTGCGCCACGCCCGGGGCGGGTTCGGCGAAGGCGGGCACCTATCTGATCGAGGCGGAGGCCAAGGGCGTCGACAAGGCCGAGGTCTCCTTCGTCCTGACCAAGGACTGACCCGGCCGCTCCCGGCACACCAGCCCGCGGCCCGCGGCCCGCCTGGCCGCGGAACCGGCCGCCGCCCGGGAACGAACGCTCCGCGTCCCTCAGACGTAGCGTTCGAGGATCGAGGACTCCGCCAGCCGGGACAGGCCCTCGCGCACCGAGCGCGCCCGGGCCTCGCCCACCCCGTCGACCGTCTGCAGATCGTCGACGCTCGCGGCGAGCAGCTTCTGCAGCCCGCCGAAGTGCTCCACCAGCCGCTCGATGATGGTGTTCGGCAGTCGCGGCACCTTGGCCAGCAGCCGGTAACCCCGCGGCGACACCGCCGAGTCGAGCGTCTCGGGGGAACCGCTGTAGCCCAGGGCGCGGGCCACCACCGGCAGTTCCAGCAACTCGGTGTGCGACAGCTTGTCGAGCTCGGAGAGGGCCTCGGGGACCGTGCGGGTCCGCTTGGCGGTCGGCTCGGGCACGTAGTCCCGTACCACCAGCTCGCGCTCCGGCTCGACGCCCGCGATCAACTCGTCCAGCTGGAGCGAGAGAAGGCGGCCGTCGGTGCCCAGCTCGACGACGTACTCGGCGATCTCGGTGGCGATGCGGCGGACCATCTCCAGCCGCTGCGCCACGGCGGAGACGTCCCGGACCGTCACCAGGTCCTCGATCTCCAGGGCGGAGAGGGTGCCCGCCACCTCGTCGAGTCGGAGCTTGTACCGCTCCAGCGTGGCGAGGGCCTGGTTGGCGCGGGACAGGATCGCCGCCGAGTCCTCCAGCACCCGGCGCTGCCCGCCGACGTAGAGCGCGATCAGCCGCATCGACTGGCTGACGGAGACCACGGGGAAGCCGGCCTGGATCGAGACGCGCTGCGCCGTGCGGTGCCGGGTGCCGGTCTCCTCGGTCGGGATCGACGCGTCGGGGACGAGCTGCACGCCCGCCCGCACGATCTTGGTGATGTCCTTGTCGAGGATGAGCGCGCCGTCGAGCTTGCACAGCTCGCGCAGGCGCGTCGCGGAGAACTCCACATCGAGGACGAAGCCGCCGGAGCACATGGCCTCGACGTGCTTGTCCATGCCCAGCACGATCAGTCCGCCGGTGTTCCCGCGGAGAACGCGCTCGAGTCCGTCGCGCAGGGCGGTACCGGGCGCGACAGCGCTCAGCGAGGCGCGCATCAGGCCCTCGGTACCGGAGCTCCCGCCGGATTTGCCGGGAGTCGCTGCCCGGTCGTTGGCTGCCACTGCACTCCTCCGGTCGCAGAATTCGGGGCCCGGGTGCGTACGTACGGGCGAGACCAGGGCAAAGTCTACCGGCGGCCGGACGACTTGTGTGGTGCGTCTCGGCTCAGGGGTGCGCGGCGCCCCCGGCGCACGCTCCGGAGCGCACGCCGGGGAGCGCGGTGCGGAGCCGCCCGGAGCTCCCGCCGGAGCGCGCGCCGGACGGGCCGTCGCGGGCCTGCCCGGCGTCCGGGAACACCGGCCGGCGAGAGCGCGGCGGAGCGCTCGGCGGGAGCGTTCTCGGGGACGGGCGGCGGACCAGGGCGCGGGGGCGGGAGGAGGGCGGAGGGGCTGCCGGCCGGCTCGCCGGGGCCTCAGCCGGAGGCGCCTCCCGAGAGCGGCGAGGACTCCGCCGCACCGCGATCCGGCCGCCCGGACCGGCCCGGCCGCCCGGACCGCTCCGCTCCGTCGGCTCCCTCCGGCCGCTCGGGCCGCTCCCGGCGCGGCCGGCGCGGCAGCACCCGCAGCGCCTCCCCCATGTCCGCGACCTCGGTGACCCGCATCCCCTCCGGCACCCGCCCCGGATCGGTCGGCACCAGCGCGTGGGTGAAGCCCAGCCGGGCCGCCTCCGACAGCCGGCGCTGCACCCCCGTGACCCGCCGGACCTCGCCCGCCAGGCCGACCTCGCCGATCGCGACGAGGTTCTTCGGCAGCGGGGTGTCGCTCGCCGCGCTCGCCAGCGCCAGGGCGATCGCGAGATCCGCCGCCGGCTCCGACAGCTTCACCCCGCCGACCGTGGCGCTGTAGATGTCGCGCTTGCCCAACTGGGAGATCTTGCCGCGCTGCTCCAGCACCGCCAGCATCATCGACACCCGCGAGGTCTCCAGGCCCGAGGTCGTCCGGCGCGGTGACGGGATCTGCGAGTCGACGGTGAGCGCCTGCACCTCCGCGACCAGCGGCCGGCGCCCCTCCAGCGTCACCGTCAGACAGGTGCCCGGGACCGGCTCGGCGCGGCGGGTGAGAAAGAGACCCGACGGGTCGGCGAGGCCCGTGATCCCCTCGTCGTGCAGTTCGAAGCAGCCCACCTCATCCGTCGTGCCGTAGCGGTTCTTGACGCCCCGGACCAGCCGCAGCCGGGCGTGCCGGTCGCCCTCGAAGTGCAGCACCACGTCGACGAGATGCTCCAGCAGCCGCGGTCCCGCGATGGCGCCGTCCTTGGTGACGTGACCCACCAGCAGCGTGGACATCCCGCGCTCCTTGGAGGCCCGGATCAGCGCCCCCGCCACCTCCCGCACCTGCGCCATGCCGCCGGGCGCGCCGTCGATCTCCGGGGAGGCCACCGTCTGCACGGAGTCCAGGACGAGCAACGACGGCTTGACGGAGTCGAGATGGCCGAGCACGGCCGACAGATCCGTCTCCGCCGCCAGATACAGATGGTCCGAGATCGCGCCGATCCGGTCGGCGCGGAGCCGCACCTGGCTCGCGGACTCCTCGCCGGTGACGTAGAGCGTGCGCTCCTGGTCGGTGGCCGCCTTGGCCGCGACGTCCAGCAGCAGCGTCGACTTGCCCACGCCCGGTTCGCCGGCCAGCAGCACGACGGCGCCCGGCACCAGGCCGCCGCCCAGCACCCGGTCCAGCTCGGGCACGCCCGTGGCCCGCGCGGTCGCCCGGCGGCCGTCGACCTGGCCGATCGGCAGCGCCGCGGTCGACACCCGGCCGGGCGCGGTCGTCCGCACGGCGGGCGCGCCGCCGGCTTCCTCGACCGTGCCCCACGTCTGGCACTCGGGGCAGCGGCCGAGCCACTTGGCGGTGGTCCAGCCGCACTCGGTGCAGCGGTAGGAGGGACGGTCCTTGGCGGACGTACGGGTGCGGGAAGCCATGCCGCAACGCTAGCGCCGGGCGGTGACAACGCACGGGGCGGTACCGGAACGGGACAGGGGCCGCGCGGGACGCCGGGCGCGGGACGAAGCCGGGGGACGAAGCCCGGGACGAAGCTCCGGTGCGGAGCGCGGGGACGGAGCGCGGGGACGGAGCGCGGGGACGGAGCGCGGGGACGGAGCGCGGGGACGGAGCGCGGGGACGGAGCGCGGGGACGGAGCGCGGGGAGGAAGCCCCGGGACGGAGCGAGGGCCCACCGGGCGCGGCGGCCCCGGACGCGGGCCGCCTCCGAAGCCGCCCCCGAGCGCGGGACCGACGGCGTCCATCACCCGTAGGGATGAAAAGCGCCGGAGCGGGGCGAGCGGGCCGGTCCGTCCCCCTACCGTCGCCGGGTGATGAACAGCAGGCCCGAGCACCCGACCCACGCCACCGGCGGCGCGCGCTACGAGCCGTACCTCGACGGGCTGTTCACGTACTGCCTCGCCGCGATGTGCGACCACGACGCGGCGACCGCCGTACTCGGCGAGGTCCTCGCCCACGCGGAGCGGCGCCACCGCCGCTCGCCGGCCGAGCCGGAGCGGCAGCGTGCCCGGCTCTACGCACTGGCCCGCTGGACCTGTCTGCGGCACCTCGCCGTCCGGCCCCGCCCGTCCGCGCAGCCCGGCTCCGCGGGCCGCCCCGCCCCGCACGACCCGTCCGGCCGCGCCCACGATCCGGATCCGGCCCACGCCGGCGATCCGTCCGGGCCCGGCCCCTCCGCGGAGACCGCCGCCCGGCGCCGCCGGGAACTGTCCGCGCTCGTCTGGCCGGAGGCCGCCGGCACCACCCGCGAGCAGCGCGAGGCCCTGGAACTCGCCGTGCGGCACCGGCTGGCGCCCCCGGAAGTCGCCGCCGTGCTCGGCACGGACGAGGAGAAAACGCGGCGCCTGCTGACGGCGGGCGCCCGCGAGGTGGAGCGCACCCGCGCGGCACTGGCCGTCGCGGAGGGCGGCGGCTGTCCCACCGTCAACCGGATGACCGGGGACACCCGGGCCCTGATGGGCAGCGATCTCCGCCGCGAACTGCTGCGCCACATCAAGAACTGCGACGCCTGCCGCGCCACCGTCCAGCGCTCCCCGGCGGACGCCCGCGGGCCGGGCGGTACCACTACCGCCGACGTGCTCCCCCTGGTCCCGGCACCGCGCGCGGCGGCGGCCGCCGCGATGCGCGCCGCGCTCCGCGCCCGTCCCCGGGACCTCCCCGCCGGCAGCCCGCGCTGCGACCGGCAGGGCTTCCCGATGGATCCCGGACGCCTCGCCGCGCGCCGCCGGGCCGTACGCCGCCGCGTCGCCACGGCGACGGTGGTGGCGGCTGCCGTCGCCGCACCGGTGTTCGCGCTGTGGGCGGCGTACCGGGGCGCGCCGCCCGGGCAGGACCGGTACGCCGGTCCCGTCTCCGCCGCCGAGGACGGCCGGCCCGGGGCACATCCGTACGATTCGGCGGACGGTTCCGGCGGCGCCCCGGGCGGCCGGGGCGGGGACGGGCGGCCGGGCGGCGCCGCGGAGCGCGGCGGCGACAGGGGCGGCAGCGACGACGCGGCCCGCGAGGACGGCCGGTCCGGCGCGGAGGAGGACGGCTCCGGCGGCGACGGCCGGGACGGGGCCGGGCTGACGGTCGCCGGCCGGAGCGGCGGAGGCTCCACCCTCATCACCCTGACCGCCTCGGGCGGCGCACCGGTCGACTGGTCGGCGCGCACCGATGCGCCCTGGCTGCGGCTCAGCGACACCGGCGGCACGCTCCGCCCCGGGCGCTCGGTGACGGTCACCGTGACGGTGGACCGGGCGCGGCAGCCCGGCGGCGCGTGGACGGGCCGGGTGACGATCGGGCCGTCCGGCACGGTGGTCACCGTGACGGGCCGCGGCGCCCCCTCGCCGGAGGACCCGGTGGAACCGCCGCCGACCGCACCGGCGGACCCGGACCCGGAGCCGGAGCCCGCCCCGTCACCCCCGGCGCAGGAGCCGTCGAGCGAGCCGCCGGACCCCGAGGACACCGGAGAGCCCGGGGACGCGGCCGGGTGAGGCGGCGGCGCGCCGCCGTTCCGCTGCCGCCCGCGGAACGGACGCCCCGCGGGACCGGGCGCCTCGCGGGGCCGAGGGCCGTAGGGGGTCGTCGTCGCAGGCGGTCGTACAGGTCCTGGGCGCCGCCGGCCGGGCCATGACGGCGGGTACCGGCGGCCGCGGCGCTCCCGCACCGGGGTGACGGCCCCGCCGGAGCCGGGAGATCCGCCGGAGCCGGGAGACCCGCCAGTGCCGGGAGACCCGCCAGTGCCTACCGGTCCGCCGGGTGCGGCGCGACCGGCAGCTCCGCCGCCAGCCGTTCCGCGCAGAGCCCGGCCAGCCGTTCGTAGGCCGCCTTGCCCATCAGCTCCGTCAGTTCGGGCCGGTACGAGACGTAGACCGGTTCCCCCGCGCCGTGCGCGCTGGTGGCCGAGGTGCACCACCAGTGCAGGTCGTGGCCGCCCGGGCCCCAGCCCCGGCGGTCGTACTCGCCGATCGACACCTGCAGGAATCTGGTGTCGTCCGGGCGGTCGATCCACTCGTACGTCCGCCGGATCGGCAGCTGCCAGCACACGTCCGGCTTGGTCTCCAGCGGTTCACGGCCCTCGCTCAGCGCCAGCCGGTGCAGGGCGCAGCCGTGACCGCCGGGGAAGTCCGGGCCGTTGTGGAAGATGCAGGCGCCGCCGAAGCGGCGGGTCTTGCGGGCGCCGTCCTCGTCGCGTTCGGTCCAGCCGCGCGGGCCGGTGCCCTCGGCGTGGTGCTGCCAGCTCTCGGGTGTGAGCCGCGCCATGTGCCCGGCGACGCGCTGCTCGTCGTCCTCGTCGGAGAAGTGCGCGCCCAGGGTGCAGCAGCCGTCGCTCGCGCGCCCGGCCTCGATGCCCTGGCAGCCTTGCCCGAAGATGCACGACCAGCGGGAGGTGAGCCAGGTCAGATCGCAGCGGAAGACCTGCTCGGGGTCCTCCGGGTCGGTGAACTCGACCCACGCCCGGGGGAAGTCCAGCCCCTGCTCGTCGGCGGGGGCGGACCGCGGCGGCTTCTTCGGGGCCGGGACCGGTTTGCCCCGGTCCGGCTTCGCCCTCTTCGTCTTCGACACCTCTTCAGCGTAGGCGGACGGATCCCGTACGGGCCGCTCACCTGCCGCGTTGCCGTGAGCCATATGAGAATGTGCACGCTATGAGACTCGGTGTCCTCGACGTGGGATCGAACACGGTGCATCTGCTGGTCGTGGACGCACACCCCGGTGCCCGCCCGCTTCCCGCCCATTCCCACAAGGCGGAACTGCGGCTTGCCGAACTGCTGGACGAACGCGGCGCGATAGGCGACGCGGGCGTCGACCGGCTGGTCGCGGTGGTCGGCGAGGCGCTGCAGGCCGCCGAGGACAAGGGGGTGGAGGAGGTGCTGCCGTTCGCCACCTCCGCCGTCCGCGAGGCGCCCAACGCGGACGAGGTGCTGGCCCGGGTCGCCGGCGAGACGGGCGTGCGGCTGACCGTGCTGTCGGGCGAGGAAGAGGCCAAGCTCACCTTCCTCGCGGCCCGCCGCTGGTTCGGCTGGTCGGCTGGCCGGCTGCTGGTGCTCGACATCGGCGGCGGCTCCCTGGAGGTCGCGTACGGCGTCGACGAGGAGCCGGACAGGGCGGTGTCGCTGCCGCTCGGCGCGGGCCGGCTCACCGCAGCCCGGCTGCCCGGGGACCCGCCCGAGCCGGAGGACGTGCGGGCGCTCCGCCGCCATGTGCGGGCCGAGATCGCCCGGATCGTCGGCGAGTTCAGCCGCCTGGGCACGCCGGACCACGTGGTCGCCACCTCCAAGACCTTCAAGCAGCTCGCGCGGATCGCGGGCGCGGCGCGCTCGGCCGAGGGTGTCCATGTGCAGCGCCTGCTGAGCCGCGCGGCGCTGGAGGAGTGGGTGCCCAAGCTGGCGACGATGACGGCGGAGCGGCGCGCGGAGCTGCCCGGCGTCTCGGCGGGACGGGCACCGCAGCTGCTCGCCGGCGCCCTGGTCGCGGAGGCGGCGATGGACCTGTTCGGCGTGGACGAGCTGGAGATCTGCCCCTGGGCGCTGCGCGAGGGCGTCATCCTGCGGCGCCTGGACCATCTGCCGGAGTGACCCGGCGGCCCGCCGGGCGGCCCGGTCCCGGTCCCGGGGCCGCGGGCCGCCCGCCCGGTGTGACGAACACCGCACCGCCGCGACGGCCCCGCCGGGGGAACACCCGTACGGGCCGCTCACCGCCCCTTTCGCCCGGCGCCGCGCCTCCCGGAAGCGGACCTGGGGCATCCGCCGCCCGGGCGCACACGCTCCGGTGGCCCCGCCGGGCCGATCGCACACGCCGTACGCTGTTTCCCGTGGCTCAACCAGTGGTGCGCACCCCGGAAGTGAAGGTCGCCCTGTCCACCGCCTCCGTGTACCCGGAGTCGACGGCGACGGCCTTCGAGATCGCCGGACGCCTGGGTTACGACGGCGTCGAGGTCATGGTCTGGACGGATCCGGTCAGCCAGGACATCGAGTCGCTGCGCAGACTCTCCGACTACCACGGGGTCCCGATCCTCGCGGTGCACGCGCCCTGCCTGCTGATCACCCAGCGGGTGTGGTCGACCAATCCGTGGACGAAGCTGGAGCGGGCCCGGGCCGCCGCCGAGAAGCTCGGCGCCTCGGCCGTCGTGGTCCACCCGCCGTTCCGGTGGCAGCGCAACTACGCCCGCGACTTCGTGGACGGCATCTGGCGGATGGCGGACGAGACGGACGTCCGGTTCGCCGTCGAGAACATGTACCCCTGGCGCTACCGCGACCGCGAGATGCTCGCCTACGCCCCCGACTGGGACGTCACCAACGACGACTACCGCCACTTCACCGTCGACCTCTCCCACACCGCCACCGCCCGCAACGACGCCCTCGACATGATCGGACGGATGGGCGACCGGCTGGCCCATGTCCATCTGGCCGACGGCAGCGGCTCCGGCAAGGACGAGCACCTGGTGCCCGGCCGCGGCAACCAGCCCTGCGCCGAGCTGCTGGAGAAACTCACCACCAGCGGGTTCGACGGCCATGTGGTCGTCGAGGTCAACACCCGCCGCGCCATGTCCGGCGCCGAGCGCGAGGCCGATCTCGCCGAGGCCCTGGCCTTCACCCGGCAGCACCTGGCGACGGCCTCCCGGGTGCCCGGCGCGCCCAGGACCCCCGGGACGCCCCGGCCGTGACGGACCCGGCAGCCCCGGAACCCGGCCCCGGTTCCGCCGCCACACCCGCCCCCGCACCCCGCCGCGGCCGGGGCCGGCCCGCCGCGCGCGACGGCGGCTCGGGGCCCGGCGCCCGCGACCGCATCCTGCAGGCCGCCCGGGCCGAGTTCGCCGCCCGCGGGTACGACAAGACGTCCATCCGCGGCATCGCGAAGAAGGCGGGGGTGGACCCCGCCCTGGTGCACCACTACTTCGGCACCAAGGAACAGGTGTTTGAGACCGCCATCGAGAAGTCCTTCGAACCGGCTCTCGACCTGCCCGATCTGATGACGCAGGACCCGGGCGGCGTCGGCGAGCTCCTGGCCCGCCACTTCTTCACCATCTGGGAGAACCCCGTCACCCGCGCCCCGCTGCTGGCCGTGGTCCGCTCGGCCGTCACCAACGAGACGGCGGCCGCCCTGCTGCGCGGCTTCGTCCTGCGCAGGCTTCTGGGACGGGTGGCGGGGGAGCTGGACGTACCGGACGCGCGATTCCGGGTCGAACTGGCGGTGTCGCAACTGCTCGGCATCGTGATGCTGCGCTACGTCATCAAGGTCGACCCGATGGCGAGCGCGGACATCGAGGACATCGTCGCGGCCGTCGCCCCGGTGATCCAGCGCCACCTCACCGGGCCGTGAGCGGCCGGGGGCCCGGACGGGCCGCGGGCCGCCGTCCGGACCCCGCTCCGTACGGACCGCCGGACCCCGCACGGCACCGCCGCGGCCGCCGCCCGGACACCCGTGCGCGAACCGGCGAAATCCGTCTCGGATTCCGGACGAACCGTCCGGATCGTGGCGACGAGGCGTAGGCTCGTAGGATCCCCGGACCTCTGGCGACCGCCGGCGGTCCCGAGCAGTACCGCGAGAATCCAAGGGAGTGACCACCGTGCCAGAGCTGAGGTCCCGCACTGTCACCCACGGCCGCAACATGGCGGGCGCCCGAGCCCTCATGCAGGCCTCCGGCGTAGCGCGCGAGGACTTCGGCAAGCCGATCATCGCGGTGGCCAACAGCTTCACCGAGTTCGTGCCCGGGCACACCCACCTCCAGCCCGTCGGCCGGATCGTCAGCGAGGCGATCCACGCGGCGGGCGGCATCGCCCGCGAGTTCAACACCATCGCGGTCGACGACGGCATCGCCATGGGCCACGGCGGAATGCTCTACTCCCTCCCCTCGCGCGACCTGATCGCCGACTCCGTCGAGTACATGACCGAGGCGCACTGCGCCGACGCGCTGATCTGCATCTCCAACTGCGACAAGATCACGCCCGGGATGCTGATGGCCGCGCTGCGCCTCAACATCCCCACCGTCTTCGTCTCCGGCGGCCCCATGGAGTCCGGCCGCGCGACCCTCGTCGACGGCACGGTCCGCAAGCTCGACCTGATCTCCGCGATCTCCGAGGCCGTCAACGACCAGGTCTCCGACGAGGACATCGCCCGCATCGAGGACAACGCCTGTCCCACCTGCGGATCCTGCTCCGGCATGTTCACGGCCAACTCCATGAACTGCCTGACCGAGGCGATCGGCCTCTCCCTCCCGGGCAACGGCTCGGTGCTGGCCACCCACACCGCCCGCAAGGCGCTCTACGAGAACGCCGGCCGCACGGTCGTCGAGATCACCAAGCGCCACTACGAGCAGGACGACGCGACCGTCCTGCCCCGCGCCATCGCCTCCCGCGCGGCCTTCGAGAACGCCATGGCGCTCGACATCGCCATGGGCGGCTCGACCAACACGATCCTCCACCTCCTCGCCGCCGCCCAGGAGGCCGGACTCGCCTTCGACATGAAGGACATCGACGAGCTCTCCCGCCGCCTCCCCTGCCTGGCGAAGGTCGCGCCCAACGTCGCCCCCGGCGGCGTCTACTACATGGAGGACGTCCACCGCGCCGGCGGCATCCCCGCCATCCTCGGCGAGCTGTACCGGGCCGGCCTCCTCAACGAGGACGTCCACACCGTCCACAGCCCCTCCCTCGCCGACTGGCTCAAGCAGTGGGACGTGCGCGGCGGCTCCCCGTCCGCCGAGGCCGTCGAGCTCTTCCACGCCGCACCCGGCTGCGTCCGCTCCGCGACCGCCTTCTCGCAGTCCGAGCGCTGGGACACCCTCGACACCGACGCCGCCGGCGGCTGCATCCGCGACGTCGAACACGCCTACTCCACCGAGGGTGGGCTCGCGATCCTCTACGGCAACCTCGCCGAGGACGGCTGCGTCGTGAAGACCGCCGGCGTCGACGAGTCCATCTGGACCTTCGAGGGCCCGGCCGTCGTCTGCGAATCGCAGGAGGAGGCCGTCGACAAGATCCTCACCAAGCAGATCAAGGAGGGCGACGTCGTCGTCATCCGCTACGAGGGCCCCAAGGGCGGACCGGGCATGCAGGAAATGCTCTACCCGACCTCCTTCCTCAAGGGCCGCGGCCTCGGCAAGGCCTGCGCGCTGATCACCGACGGCCGCTTCTCCGGCGGCACCTCCGGCCTCTCCATCGGCCACGCCTCCCCGGAGGCCGCGTCCGGCGGGACCATCGCCCTCGTCCGGGACGGCGACCCCATCCGGATCGACATCCCGGCCCGCAGCATCGAACTCAAGGTCGCCGACGAGGAACTGGCCGCCCGCCGCGAGGCACTCGGCGGCCGGTACGCCCCCGAGAACCGCGAGCGCAAGGTCTCCCAGGCCCTGCGCGCGTACGCGGCGATGGCGACCAGCGCGGACAAGGGCGCCGTCCGCGACGTCGGCCTGCTCGGCGGCTGACCGCACCCAGGGGCCGTGCCCGGCCCGCCCCGCCCCGCCCCGCGGCGATGACGACCGGGGGGCAGGGACCGGCGGCTGGGGCACAGGCGTACGTCACACCGTCCCGGCCGGGACCGATCCGGCCGGGACGGGCCATAATCGGCCGCATGAGCGACACGCGGCAGCCCCCGGGCTCCCAGGCCCCCCGGCCCGAGCCCATCCGGTTCTTCGGCACCACCTGGGTCGACCACGACGGCCACTACGCCCTCCGGCGCGCGGGTCTCGCCGCGGGCTCCCTGCTGGCCGCCGCCGTGGGCACGTTCCTGCTGAAACTCGGCTTCGAGGGTCTTCTCATCGCCGACGTCGGCTCCACCCTCAGCTGGATCATCGTGGTGATCTTCGCGATCTCCGCCGCCCTCGCCTTCCGGCACACCTGGAAGGGGTTCACCGCGGGCCCCGGCGCGGACTCCGACCCCACCGTCGAGAGCTCCATGCGGAACATCAAGGCCATCGGCTTCATCGGCGTCCTCCTCGCCTGGTTCTGCCGCAGCCTGATCGAGGCCCCGGGCGAGAAGCGGCGCCGCGCGGAGTACGAGCGCGCCCGCGAGCTGTACGAGCGGCGGCGCGCGACCCGCACCGGCAACCCGGCCGCCCGCAAGCGCCAGGGCAAGCGGCGCGGCTGACCCCGGGCCGCCGGGACAGGGCGCCCGGCGCCGGGGCCCCGGCCGCTTGTATGCCGCACGTCACCGGCCGCCGTGTCACACTCCGGCCGCCCACTCCGTCCCCCTCCCGAACGGACCGGATCGCACGGCGCCCGCACCGGCGACACGAAAGCCGCCCGGCGGCCGGCGAGGAACGACCGGTGCCGGACGACCGGCGAGGGGAAAGGGAGGCCCAGTGGCACGGCTGAGCGAATTCGAGGAGCACCGCGGACGTCTCTGGGGCGTCGCCTACCGCATCACCGGCTCCGTCGCGGACGCCGACGACGCCGTACAGGAGGCATGGCTGCGCTGGCAGGCGCTGCCCGACGGCGAGGCGGCCGAGCCCCGCGCGTATCTCACCACCGTCGTCAGCCGCATCTGCTACGACCAGCTCGGCTCCGCCCGCTCGCGCCGCGAGACCTACGTCGGCTCCTGGCTGCCCGAACCCGTCCTCGGCGGTGGCGGAGGCGCAGCCGCTCTCCCCGAGGACCGGGTCACCCTCGACGAATCCGTGGGCATGGCACTCCTCGCGGTGCTGGAACGGCTGACTCCGGCCGAGCGGACCGCCTTCGTCCTGCACGACGTGTTCGCCGTACCGTTCACCGAGATCGCCGAGGTCGTCGGCCGCACCCCCGTCTCCGTACGGCAGTTGGCCTCGCGCGCCCGCCGGCGGGTCCGCGCCGAGAGTCCGCGCCGCTCCGTCGACCGCGACGAGCACCGGCGGGCCGTGGACGCCTTCCTCGCCGCCGCCACGGGCCGGGACCTCGACGCGCTCATGAAGGTCCTCGACCCCGAAGCCGTGTGGCGGGCGGACGGCGGCGGCAAGGTGTCGGCGGCGCGCCACCCGGTGCACGGCCGGGACAAGGTGGCCCGCATGGTCGAGGGACTGCTCCGCCGCTGGGCATCGGACACCGTGACGGCGGAGGTACGGGAGGTCAACGGCGCACCCGGCCTGGTGCTCAGCGACCCGGGCAGCGGACAGTCCGCGGTCGTCGCGTTCACGGTGCACCGCGGCCTCATCACCGAGATCGACATCGTCGTCAACCCCGACAAGCTGCGCCACCTCGGCCTGGGCGGCTGAACGCCCGCTCGCGGGGACGCGGTTGACGTTGACCGGTCGGCCGCCCGGCCATCCGTCCGTCTGCCGGTGGCGAGCCCGTGTGCCCCGGAGCGGGGCCCGCCGGGCTCGTCCGTCCGTCCCGTCCTGCCCGTGCGTTCCGCCGGTTCCGTCCCCACCGTCCGGGCGTCCAGGCGTCCGGACGGGCGGCGGGCAGCGGGCGGCGGACGGGCCCGGAAGCGCGGAACCAGCAGCTCGCCGCCCCCCCCGCTTCCCGCCCGCCGAGCCGCCCTGGCGCCCCGGCCGCCGCCCTGCCGCCGCACCTCCACCTGTTCCGTGCCCGCCGAACCACCGGCCCGCGCCCCATGTCACACTCCGGCCCCCCACGTCGTCTCCCCGGTGAACGCGAAGAACCGGACCATCACAGGCTCCGGCCCCCGCCCGGGACCCGACCCCGTGCAGGACCGGGCCCGCACACCCGAGGGAGACGAGACCCCATGCCGCAGCAGCACCCGGCCCGGCCGGGCGACCACGAGACCACCGCCGGCCCGGCCCCGGAGCCCGGCCGTCCGGGGGACCGTCCGAGCGGGCGCCCGGCGGACCACCGCATCGTCGTCATCGGCGCCGGCTACTCCGGCCTGCTGGCCGCCCTGCGCCTGGCGCCGCACCACAAGGTCACCCTGGTCGATCCCGCCGACCACTTCACCGAACGGGTGCGCCTCCACCAACTGGCCGCCGCCGGAACGGAGGTGACCCACCCGCTCAGCCGCTTCCTCGCCCGCCGCCCCGGCATCGCACACGTGGCCTCCCGCGCCACCGCCCTCGACACCGGGAACCGGCTGGTCCACACGGACGACGGACGCGCCCTCCCGTACGACCGGCTCGTCTACGCCCTCGGAAGCCGCACCGACACCCGAGGCGGTGCCCTCGGCACCGGCGACCGTGCGTACACCGCCGAGACGGCCGCCGAACTCCGGAAGCGGCTCGACGACGGCCGCGGCGCGCTCACCGTCGTCGGCGGCGGGCTCACCGGCATCGAGACGGCCGCCGAACTCGCCGGGAGCCGACCCGACTGGGAGATCCGGCTCCTCACCTCCGGCGAACCCGGCGCCGGACTCTCCCGCAAGGGCCGCGCGCACGTCCGCGCCTTCCTCCGCGACCACGGGGTCCGCGTCGAGGAGGGCCGCCGGGTGGCCACGGCCGACGAGGTCGACGCCGACGCCGTCTTCTGGGCGACCTCCATGACGCCCCGGACGGAGATCGCCGAGCGGGCCGGGCTGGACCTCGACCCCGCCGGCCGGATCCGCGTCGACCCGGCCCTGCGCTCGCTCTCCCATCCGGAAATCTACGCCGTCGGCGACGCCGCGGCCGCGTCCACCCCCGGCTCCGGGCCGCTGCGCATGGCCTGTGCGACCGCCGTTCCCACGGGCCTGCACGCGGCGGGCGCCATCGCCGCCGAACTGCGCGGCCGGGAGCAGCGTCCGCTGAGCTTCCGCTACGCGCTCCAGTGCGTCAGCCTCGGGCGCGACGACGGCCTGATCCAGTCCGTGCACCGGGACGACAGCCCGCGCGAACGTGCCCTCACCGGCCGCCCGGCGGCCCTGCTGAAGGAACAAGTGGTGCGCTCGACGGTGCACGCACTGAGCCTGGCCGCCCGCCACCCGGCCGCACTGCGGCTCCTGCCGGGCTCCGGCTGACGCCGCCGGCACCCACCCCGGGAAGGCCGGGAATGCCGGGATCCGCCGGCCCGTACCGGCCCCGGGCACCCGTGCGCCGTCCGGACCGGCGGCTTTCGCTGGCCTCCGCCCCGCCCTCCGCCACCGCCCGCCTCCACCCGCCCATCTCCCGGACGCCCCCGGCGCGCAACCCCTTCCTTGACCGCGCCCCGGCTCCGGGAGCATTATTCAACACATGATGAATAACTCCGGGGAGCCCGCCGTCCGGGCCCGCGGCCTCCGCGTGGTCCGCGGCGGGCGCACCGTCCTCGACTCCCTCGACTTCGACCTCCACCACGGCCAGGTCACCGGCCTCCTCGGCCCCAGCGGGTGCGGCAAGTCCACCTTGATGCGGGCCATCGCCGGCACCCAGGCCAGGGTCTCCGGCACCCTCGACGTCCTCGGCAGCCCGGCCGGAACCGCACCCCTGCGCTCCCGCGTCGGCTACGTCACCCAGGCGCCGTCCATCTACGACGACCTCTCCGCCCGCCAGAACCTCGACTACTACGCCTCCGTGCTCGACCCGTCCCTCTCCCGCGCCGAACGCGCGGACCAAGTGGCCCGCGCCCTGGCCGAGGTGGACCTGGAGGACCACGCCGAGCAGCTCACCGGCAACCTCTCCGGCGGCCAGCGCTCCCGCGTCTCCCTGGCGATCGCCCTGCTCGGCTCCCCGGAACTCCTGGTCCTCGACGAGCCCACCGTCGGACTCGACCCCGTACTCCGCCGGGACCTCTGGAACCTCTTCCACCGGCTCGCCGACGAGCGCGGCACGACCCTCCTCGTCTCCTCGCACGTCATGGACGAGGCCGAGCGCTGCCGCCGCCTCCTCCTCATGCGCGCCGGCCGCGTCCTGGCCGACGACACCCCGGAGGAACTCCGCCGCCGCACCGGCTCCGCGACCGTCGAGGACGCCTTCCTGCGCCTGGTCGACGCCGAGAAGGAAGCCGAGCAGGAAGCCGAGCGAGCCGGGCGGAACGCCGCGAAGGGGACCCGCAACGAGAAGGGGACCGGGGGCGGGAACCCCGCCACCCCGGCCGCCCGCGGCGACGAGCCCGGGAACGCCCCCGGGAACGACCCCGCACCCCACCGCACCCCGGACGCCGGAGGAACAGCGCAGTGAACCTCTCCCGCACCCTCGCCACCACCCGGCGTGTGCTCCGCCAGCTCCGGCACGACCCGCGCACCGTCGCCCTGATGCTGGTCGTCCCCCTGGTCCTGCTCTCCCTGCTCTACTGGGTCTACGACGACAGCCCGGGCACCTTCGACAACATCGGCGCCTCACTCCTCGGCATCTTCCCGATGATCACGATGTTCCTGGTGACGTCCATCGCCACGCTCCGCGAACGCACCTCCGGCACGCTGGAGCGGCTGCTCTCCATGCCGCTCGGCAAGGCGGACCTGATCGTCGGCTACGCGCTGGCCTTCGGGCTGCTCGCCATCGTCCAGGCCGGCCTCGCCACGGCCCTCGCCATCTGGGGCCTCGACCTGGACATCACCGGATCACCGTGGCTGCTGCTGGTCGTGGCCCTGCTCGACGCGCTCCTCGGCACGGCACTCGGGCTCTTCGTCTCCGCCTTCGCGGCCTCCGAGTTCCAGGCCGTCCAGTTCATGCCGGCGATCATCTTCCCCCAACTGCTGCTCTGCGGACTCCTCGCGCCACGCGACTCCATGCAGCCGGTCCTGGAGGCCATCTCGAACGTCCTGCCGATGTCCTACGCCGTGGACGCCATGAACGAGGTGCTCCGGCACTCGGACGTCACGGGCGACTTCTTCCGCGACGTCGGCATCGTCGCCGGCAGTGCCCTGCTCGTCCTCGGCCTCGGCGCGGCAACCCTCCGCCGCCGCACGGCCTGAGCGGCCCCGGGGCCCGGGGACCGCTCCCGGCAGGGCGGGGGAGGACGGGCGGGAGCAGGGCAGGGCGGGGCAGGCCAGGGCAGGCCAGGGCGACGGCGACCCGCCCTGCCCGCCACTCGGACACGGCACACCCCGATCCCGCTCCGGTGCGAGGATGGCCCGCGCAGCACCGAGGCAGCCAGACGCAGCCCTCACATCCACGTCACGACCTGCATGTCATCGCACCGGATGGGGTGAACCCGCACCATGACCCAGAAAGTGGCCGTGCTCGGCACCGGCAAGATCGGCGAAGCGCTTCTGAGCGGCATGATCCGCGCCGGCTGGCCGAAGAAGGACCTGCTGGTGACCGCACGGCGCCCGGAGCGCGCCGCGGAGCTGCGCGAGCGGTACGGGGTGGAGGCCGTCTCGAACGCGGAGGCCGCCAAGACCGCCGACACCCTGATCCTCACGGTGAAGCCCCAGGACATGGGCCGTCTCCTGGACGAACTCGCCCCGCACGTCCCCGCCGACCGGCTGGTCGTCAGCGGTGCGGCCGGCATCCCCACGGCCTTCTTCGAGGAACGGCTCGCACCCGGCACCCCGGTCGTCCGGGTCATGACCAACACCCCGGCCCTGGTGGACGAGGCCATGTCCGTCATCTCCGCCGGCAGCCACGCCACGGAGGAACACCTCGCGCACACCGAGGAGATCTTCAACGGCGTCGGCAAGACCCTCCGCGTCCCCGAGGCCCAGCAGGACGCCGCCACCGCCCTCTCCGGCTCCGGGCCCGCGTACTTCTACTTCCTGGTCGAGGCCATGACGGACGCCGGGATTCTCCTGGGCCTGCCCCGCGACAAGGCGCACGACCTGATCGTCCAGGCCGCCATCGGCGCCGCCGTCATGCTGCGCGACAGCGGGGAACATCCGGTCAAGCTGCGGGAGGCCGTCACCTCGCCGGCCGGCACCACGATCAGCGCCATCCGGGAGCTCGAAAGCCACGGTGTCCGGGCAGCGCTCATCGCGGCCCTGGAAGCGGCACGCGACCGCAGCCGCGAGCTGGCCTCCGGCCAGGGCTGACCGGGCGCGGACCCAGTCCGCCGGGGAACCCGCGGGGCCAGCCGGTACACCGCCGGGGACCCGCGGGAGCCGATTTGATGACCATCGGCGTGTCGTGTAGTGTCCTTCGAGTTGTCGGGGCCCCACGTGGTCCCCGGCGGCCACTTCCCGCCGCTTTCGGCGGCACCCACCGAAGCAGGGTCTCCCCGATCGGGGATGGGTTCCGGCATGCCGGAATTCGATACCGAAAGGCTCGATTATGAGCCGGCCGGGAAATCCGCTAACGTAGGGGCCGCGCCGGAAGGCGCAGCGAAAACCCTCTCCAACGGGGACCGGATACGGAATTCGGACCGGGAAATCGGTTCGGAAAGTGTCTGGTAGGGTTGGAAACACCGAAGGGAAGCGCCCGGAGGGCCCGGAGACGGGGCCGAAGGAAGCGTCCGTTCCTTGAGAACTCAACAGCGTGCCAAAAGTCAACGCCAGATATGTTGATACCCCGTCCGGGCGGCAGATTCAGGTTTGCTGCCGGGATGAGGTTCCTTTGAAACAAGTCCTTCCGTGCCACCGTTTCGGCGGTGGTGGTCGGGAGGCAATTGACAGCGAGGACGCTGTGCGCGGTCCGGATTATTCCTCCGGGCTGCGCCGCTCTTGCGTGAAGCATTCACGGAGAGTTTGATCCTGGCTCAGGACGAACGCTGGCGGCGTGCTTAACACATGCAAGTCGAACGATGAACCTCTTCGGAGGGGATTAGTGGCGAACGGGTGAGTAACACGTGGGCAATCTGCCCTGCACTCTGGGACAAGCCCTGGAAACGGGGTCTAATACCGGATACGACCATCTCGGGCATCCGATGGTGGTGGAAAGCTCCGGCGGTGCAGGATGAGCCCGCGGCCTATCAGCTTGTTGGTGGGGTGATGGCCTACCAAGGCGACGACGGGTAGCCGGCCTGAGAGGGCGACCGGCCACACTGGGACTGAGACACGGCCCAGACTCCTACGGGAGGCAGCAGTGGGGAATATTGCACAATGGGCGGAAGCCTGATGCAGCGACGCCGCGTGAGGGATGACGGCCTTCGGGTTGTAAACCTCTTTCAGCAGGGAAGAAGCGCAAGTGACGGTACCTGCAGAAGAAGCACCGGCTAACTACGTGCCAGCAGCCGCGGTAATACGTAGGGTGCGAGCGTTGTCCGGAATTATTGGGCGTAAAGAGCTCGTAGGCGGCTTGTCGCGTCGGATGTGAAAGCCCGGGGCTTAACCCCGGGTCTGCATTCGATACGGGCAGGCTAGAGTTCGGTAGGGGAGATCGGAATTCCTGGTGTAGCGGTGAAATGCGCAGATATCAGGAGGAACACCGGTGGCGAAGGCGGATCTCTGGGCCGATACTGACGCTGAGGAGCGAAAGCGTGGGGAGCGAACAGGATTAGATACCCTGGTAGTCCACGCCGTAAACGTTGGGAACTAGGTGTGGGCGACATTCCACGTCGTCCGTGCCGCAGCTAACGCATTAAGTTCCCCGCCTGGGGAGTACGGCCGCAAGGCTAAAACTCAAAGGAATTGACGGGGGCCCGCACAAGCGGCGGAGCATGTGGCTTAATTCGACGCAACGCGAAGAACCTTACCAAGGCTTGACATACACCGGAAAGCCGTAGAGATACGGCCCCCCTTGTGGTCGGTGTACAGGTGGTGCATGGCTGTCGTCAGCTCGTGTCGTGAGATGTTGGGTTAAGTCCCGCAACGAGCGCAACCCTTGTTCTGTGTTGCCAGCATGCCTTTCGGGGTGATGGGGACTCACAGGAGACTGCCGGGGTCAACTCGGAGGAAGGTGGGGACGACGTCAAGTCATCATGCCCCTTATGTCTTGGGCTGCACACGTGCTACAATGGCCGGTACAATGAGCTGCGATACCGCGAGGTGGAGCGAATCTCAAAAAGCCGGTCTCAGTTCGGATTGGGGTCTGCAACTCGACCCCATGAAGTCGGAGTCGCTAGTAATCGCAGATCAGCATTGCTGCGGTGAATACGTTCCCGGGCCTTGTACACACCGCCCGTCACGTCACGAAAGTCGGTAACACCCGAAGCCGGTGGCCCAACCCGTAAGGGAGGGAATCGTCGAAGGTGGGACTGGCGATTGGGACGAAGTCGTAACAAGGTAGCCGTACCGGAAGGTGCGGCTGGATCACCTCCTTTCTAAGGAGCACTTCTCACCCGGTTCTGCCGGGTCAGAGGCCAGAACACCGGCGAGTGTCCGGTGCTGGTTGCTCATGGGTGGAACGTTGACTATTCGGCGCATCACGGTTGCTGCTGCTAGTACTGCTCTTCGGGGCGTGGAACGCGGTGGGGGCCGGGGTGTGCCGGGCGCGCTGTTGGGTGTCTGAGGGTACGGGCTGTTTGCTTGTGTCTTCGGTTGCCGGTCCCGGTGAACCGCACGGTTGGTGTGGGTGGCGGGTGGCTGGTCGTTGTTTGAGAACTGCACAGTGGACGCGAGCATCTGTGGCCAAGTTTTTAAGGGCGCACGGTGGATGCCTTGGTACCAGGAACCGATGAAGGACGTGGGAGGCCGCGATAGGCCCCGGGGAGCTGTCAACCGAGCTTTGATCCGGGGGTGTCCGAATGGGGAAACCCGGCAGTCGTCATGGGCTGTCACCCATACCTGAACACATAGGGTATGTGGAGGGAACGCGGGGAAGTGAAACATCTCAGTACCCGCAGGAAGAGAAAACAACCGTGATTCCGGGAGTAGTGGCGAGCGAAACCGGATGAGGCCAAACCGTAGGCGTGTGATACCCGGCAGGGGTTGCGCTTACGGGGTTGTGGGATCGCACTTCGGTGGTCTGCCGGCCATCGGGCGAGTCAGAAATTGTTGGTGTAGGCGAAGGGCATGCGAAAGGCCCGGCGTAGAGGGTAAGACCCCCGTAGCCGAAATGTCAGCAACTTGCTTGTGCGACACCCAAGTAGCACGGGGCCCGAGAAATCCCGTGTGAATCTGGCGGGACCACCCGCTAAGCCTAAATATTCCCTGGTGACCGATAGCGGATAGTACCGTGAGGGAATGGTGAAAAGTACCGCGGGAGCGGAGTGAAATAGTACCTGAAACCGTGTGCCTACAAGCCGTGGGAGCGTCGCGCATCGGACTTGTCCGGTGCGTCGTGACTGCGTGCCTTTTGAAGAATGAGCCTGCGAGTTTGCGGTGTGTTGCGAGGTTAACCCGTGTGGGGAAGCCGTAGCGAAAGCGAGTCCGAATAGGGCGGTATAGTAGCGCGCTCAAGACCCGAAGCGGAGTGATCTAGCCATGGGCAGGTTGAAGCGCGGGTAAGACCGTGTGGAGGACCGAACCCACCAGGGTTGAAAACCTGGGGGATGACCTGTGGTTAGGGGTGAAAGGCCAATCAAACTCCGTGATAGCTGGTTCTCCCCGAAATGCATTTAGGTGCAGCGTCGTGTGTTTCTTGCCGGAGGTAGAGCACTGGATAGGCGATGGGCCCTACCGGGTTACTGACCTTAGCCAAACTCCGAATGCCGGTAAGTGAGAGCGCGGCAGTGAGACTGTGGGGGATAAGCTCCATGGTCGAGAGGGAAACAGCCCAGAGCATCGACTAAGGCCCCTAAGCGTACGCTAAGTGGGAAAGGATGTGGAGTCGCAGAGACAACCAGGAGGTTGGCTTAGAAGCAGCCATCCTTGAAAGAGTGCGTAATAGCTCACTGGTCAAGTGATTCCGCGCCGACAATGTAGCGGGGCTCAAGCGTACCGCCGAAGTCGTGTCATTGGCACATATACCCCTAACGGGGGTGCTGATGGGTAGGGGAGCGTCGTGTGCCGGGTGAAGCCGCGCCGGAAGGCAGTGGTGGACGGTTCACGAGTGAGAATGCAGGCATGAGTAGCGATACACACGTGGGAAACGTGTGCGCCGATTGACTAAGGGTTCCTGGGTCAAGCTGATCTGCCCAGGGTAAGTCGGGACCTAAGGCGAGGCCGACAGGCGTAGTCGATGGACAACCGGTTGATATTCCGGTACCCGCTTTGAAGCGCCAGCGCTGAACCTTCTGATGCTAAGTCCGTGAAGCCGCCGGCTGAGTCTTCGGACGAGGTCGGAGTGGTGGAGCCGACGGCCCGAGGGGGTAGTAGGTGAGTGATGGGGTGACGCAGGAAGGTAGTCCAGCCCGGGCGGTGGTTGTCCCGGGGTAAGGGTGTAGCCCGGAGGGTAGGTAAATCCGTCCTCCGTGTAAGGGTGAGACCTGATGCCGAGCCGATTGTGGTGAAGTGGATGATCCTATGCTGTCGAGAAAAGCCTCTAGCGAGTTTCATGGCGGCCCGTACCCTAAACCGACTCAGGTGGTCAGGTAGAGAATACCGAGGCGTTCGGGTGAACTATGGTTAAGGAACTCGGCAAAATGCCCCCGTAACTTCGGGAGAAGGGGGGCCATTGCTGGTGATCACCCTTGCGGTGTGAGCTGGTGGTGGCCGCAGAGACCAGCGAGAAGCGACTGTTTACTAAAAACACAGGTCCGTGCGAAGCCGTAAGGCGATGTATACGGACTGACGCCTGCCCGGTGCTGGAACGTTAAGGGGACCGGTTAGTCATGATCCGTCATGGCGAAGCTGAGAACTTAAGCGCCAGTAAACGGCGGTGGTAACTATAACCATCCTAAGGTAGCGAAATTCCTTGTCGGGTAAGTTCCGACCTGCACGAATGGCGTAACGACTTCTCGACTGTCTCAACCATAGGCCCGGTGAAATTGCACTACGAGTAAAGATGCTCGTTTCGCGCAGCAGGACGGAAAGACCCCGGGACCTTTACTACAGCTTGATATTGGTGTTCGGTTCGGCTTGTGTAGGATAGGTGGGAGACTGTGAAGCCCGGACGCTAGTTCGGGTGGAGTCGTCGTTGAAATACCACTCTGGTCGTGCTGGATGTCTAACCTGGGTCCGTGATCCGGATCAGGGACAGTGTCTGGTGGGTAGTTTAACTGGGGCGGTTGCCTCCTAAAGGGTAACGGAGGCGCCCAAAGGTTCCCTCAGCCTGGTTGGTAATCAGGTGTTGAGTGTAAGTGCACAAGGGAGCTTGACTGTGAGACCGACGGGTCGAGCAGGGACGAAAGTCGGGACTAGTGATCCGGCGGTGGCTTGTGGAAGCGCCGTCGCTCAACGGATAAAAGGTACCCCGGGGATAACAGGCTGATCTTCCCCAAGAGTCCATATCGACGGGATGGTTTGGCACCTCGATGTCGGCTCGTCGCATCCTGGGGCTGGAGTCGGTCCCAAGGGTTGGGCTGTTCGCCCATTAAAGCGGTACGCGAGCTGGGTTTAGAACGTCGTGAGACAGTTCGGTCCCTATCCGCTGTGCGCGTAGGAGTCTTGAGAAGGGCTGTCCCTAGTACGAGAGGACCGGGACGGACGAACCTCTGGTGTGCCAGTTGTCCTGCCAAGGGCATGGCTGGTTGGCTACGTTCGGGAGGGATAACCGCTGAAAGCATCTAAGCGGGAAGCCTGCTTCGAGATGAGGACTCCCACCCCCTGTGAGGGGTTAAGGCTCCCAGTAGACGACTGGGTTGATAGGCCAGATATGGAAGCACTGCAAGGTGTGGAGTTGACTGGTACTAATAGGCCGAGGGCTTGTCCTCAGGTGCTCGCGTCCACTGTGTTGGTTCTGAAACAACGAACTGTGTTGCCGTCCGGTTCGTATAGTTTCATAGTGTTTCGGTGGTTATAGCGTGAGGGAAACGCCCGGTTACATTCCGAACCCGGAAGCTAAGCCTTTCAGCGCCGATGGTACTGCAGGGGGGACCCTGTGGGAGAGTAGGACGCCGCCGAACAATTCTTGAGAATGAAGAAAGCCCTGTGGGGGACTCCGGTTCCCCACAGGGCTTTCTCGCGTTTCAGGACCCTTTCCCACCCCGCGCGACCGGGCCGGGTCTCCTGACCGGCCGTTCTACAGTGAGTCCATGCGCTACGACCTGGTCATATTCGACAACGACGGTGTGCTGGTGGACAGCGAGCCGATCTCGAACCGGGCCCTCGCCGCTCATCTGACCGAGCTCGGCCACCCCACCACCTACGAGGACTCCCTCCGCGACTACATGGGCTCCGCCCTCCACCGCGTCCATGACCTCGTGTACGAGCGCTCCGGGCGCCGGCTCCCGGACGACTTCGACGACACCTTTCACCGCCGGGTCTTCGAGGAGTTCCGGCGCGGGCTCCAGCCCGTCCCCGGGGTGGCCGGCGTACTGGCGGGGCTGGGCGCAGCCGGTGTTCCGTACTGCGTGGCCTCCTCGGGCAGCCACGAGCGGATCCGGGTCACCCTGCGCACCACCGGGTTGTACGAACACTTCGGCGAGGAGCGCATCTTCAGCTCGCAGGACGTCGGACGCGGTAAGCCCGCGCCGGACCTCTTCCTGCACGCGGCCGCCGCGATGGGCGCGGAGCCGGGCCGGTGCGCGGTGGTCGAGGACAGCCCGCTCGGTGTGCGCGCGGCCGTGGCCGCCGGGATGGACGTCTACGGCTTCACCGCCATGACCCCGGCCGCCGAACTGGCGGAGGCCACCGCGCTGTTCTCCGCGCCGGCCGAGCTGCCGGCCCTGCTCGGACACGGCCGGGACGCGGCGGATACGGCCATCTGAGCCATCCGGGCCGCCACTCCCCGGTCTCGCCACGCCCGTTTGGTTCGGCTCTCAACGGGACCGATACGGTGGTCGGTATGAGCGGTCGCGCGCAGCTGATGTGGGACGAGGCGGTCACCCGCTATGACTTCGGTCCCGACCATCCGATGGATCCGGTGCGGCTCGCGCTGACCATGCGCCTGGTCGAGGCTTTCGGACTCGACCGCGAACTGCGGGTCACGTCGGCCCGGTCGGCCGGAGAGTCGACGCTCCGGCTGGTCCACCGCGCGGACTACGTGGACGCCGTGCGCCGGGCCTCGGCCGATCCCGCCTCGGCGGACGGCTCGTACGGTCTCGGTACCGAGGACGATCCGGCCTTCAGCGGGATGCACGAGGCCTCGGCCCTGATCGCCGGGCAGTCCGTGGGCGCCGCCGAGGCGGTGTGGCGCGGGGACGTCCGGCACGCGGTCAACTTCTCCGGGGGCCTGCACCACGCCATGCCGGGCGCCGCGGCCGGTTTCTGCATCTACAACGACGCGGCGCTGGCCATCGCCCGGCTGCTGGAGCTCGGTGCCGAGCGCGTCGCGTACGTCGACGTGGACGTGCATCACGGGGACGGCGTCCAGGCGGCGTTCTGGAACGACCCCCGGGTGCTGACCATCTCCCTCCACGAACACCCGCGCACCCTCTTCCCCCAGACCGGCTGGCCGGAGGAGACCGGCGGCGAGGGAGCCGAGGGCACCGCGGTCAATGTGGCGCTGCCCGCCGGGACCACCGACGACGGCTGGCTTCGGGCCTTCCACGCGGTGGTGCCCGAGATGCTGTCGGCGTTCCGCCCGCAGGTCCTGGTCACCCAGCACGGCGCCGACACACACTTCGAGGACCCGCTCGCGCATCTGGCCGTCAGCCTCGACGCGCAGCGGGCCGTGCAGGCGGCCTGCCACGACCTGGCGCACGAGCATGCGGAGGGCCGCTGGATCGCTCTGGGCGGCGGTGGATACGCCGTCGCGGAGGTCGTGCCGCGTTCCTGGACCCATCTGGTGGCGATCGCCGCGGGACGGCCGATCGACCCCAAGGCGGAGACCCCCGAGGACTGGCGGCAGGAGGTCTACGCCAAGACCCGGCAACTGGCGCCGCGGCGGATGACGGACGGACGCGAGCCCTGGTGGCGCGACTTCGAGGACGGCGGCTACGACCCGGCGGACCGGCTGGACCAGGCGGTGCTCGCCACGCGCCGTGCGGTGTTCCCGGCGCACGGGCTGCTGCCGTAACCCCGGCCGGGATCCCGGCCGTCCCAGCCGGAGCCCCAGCCGGAGCCCCGGCCGGAGCCCTTGCCGCGCGGTGTCAGGCGCCCCCCGGAACTCTCGTGCGCTGGGCCGGCCGTGGGAGGTCTGCCCGATACGGCGGCGGGGCCGGCGCCCGTACGACAGCATGAGCGGGTGCTGACGCCCCCGGAGCCGAGTCCCCGCACGCGGAGTTCCCGCACGCGGAGCCCCGCCGCGCGGGCCTCCGGCGCCCCGAGCCGCGAAGCGCTGCGCGCGTATCTGCGGGCCGTCCGGCTGGCGGGGACCGTGGCCACTCCGCGCGAGCGGAGCCTGCGCAGTTACCGCCTCTTCGCGGCCCGCGATCCCCGGCTGCTGCTCGGGCTCGACCCCGAAGGCGACTGGGGGCGGCGGGAGTTGCTGCGGCTGATGGCCGACCGGTGTGGAGTCTCCCGCGATCCCTCCTATACGGTCGGCCCCGAGACCATTGACCCGGACCGGACGCTCGCGGCCCTGGACGCCTTCGCGGACCGGCTCGCCGCGGCGGCCGCGGCCCGCCTCCCGGTGCTGTTCGGGACCGGCCATCCGCACCGGCTCCTGGAGTTCTACGCCTCTTTGGCGGCGGCCCTCTCGGCGGCGGGATGTACTGTCCTCAGCCCGGCGCAGGGGAGATGTGTCGACATAACGACCCGGTTCGGTCTACGCATCCACCGCATCGACTACGTACGCGGGGTCGCCCTCGTCCGGGAAACCGGCGGACCCGAACCCGGTGCGGCGGCCCCCGCGCACAGCCATTCGCCGCTCCCGGTTCGTATGCTTCTCGCCGCGGCCGCCGACTCCTCCGGGCCCTTGCCCGCGCTGGTGATCGGTGACCACGGCTGGATCTGCGGCGCAGGTCAGCTGGGTTGTGAGGCCATGGGGCCGGCCGATGCGGACGACCCCGCGCCGTTCGTGGGTGAGGCCGAGGGGCGGGTCGCGGTCGCCGTTCCGCTTGATGACGGAGTGCGGTCCGCTTACTACCGGCCGCTTACGCGCTATGTACTCAATCGGGCGTGTCTGTCCCAGTAGGAGAGCGAACGCTGCTCCTCTTCCCCACTCGTACCACCCGCCCCTACTCTGGGAGTGAGCGCGCAGCGACAAGGAGTCACCGGAGGGGAAGCCGGTGGCCGTCAGGTGCGGAAGGTTCAGGTGTCTCTATGGCTGGTGGCGAAAGGCCTCTCAATGAGGTCGTGTTCCTGACCGTGGCGGAAGTCGCCGCGGTGATGCGAGTGTCGAAGATGACCGTGTACCGCCTGGTGCACAGCGGTCATCTGCCTGCCATCCGGGTGGGGAGGTCCTTCCGCGTCCCGGAACAGGCGGTCCACGAATACCTCCGCGAGTCCTATGTGGGGGTGGAGACCGCCTGACGGCGCCCCTCGGATTACGTCCATCACGCGGCGGCGGGTAGGCTGGGCCGACGTAGGTAGTGTGGGCTCGGACGCCCCGCACCGAGTGATGCGAAGTAAGCGAGGGTAGTCGTGGGCTCTGTTATCAAGAAGCGGCGCAAGCGGATGGCCAAGAAGAAGCACCGCAAGCTGCTCAAGCGCACCCGCGTCCAGCGTCGCAACAAGAAGTAGGACGCAGGCGACAGCAGGACGTCAGCCGCCCTTCCGCCCCACGGCGGGAGGGCGGTTCTGCTGTTCCACGCGCTGCCGTTGCCGGAAAGCGCTGCCGTTCCCGGAAATGGCCGCTTCCCGCGCCGGGGGTCATCACAGGGCAACAACCACGGGATACGGTGACGGAAAGAACCGTCGCAGCGTGACCGGAGCTCGGAAGGAAGGCGCGGATATTGGGCAAAGTCGTGCTCGTCACGGGTGCCGGCCGGCAACTCGCGGGCCGGTTCGTACGGCGCGTCCAGCGGGAGCCCGAGGTCGCCCGGGTGATCGCCGTGGACTCCGTGCCGCCCGAACGCCACCTCGGCGGAGCCGAGTTCATCCAGGCCGACATCCGGCAGCCCACCATCGCGCGGGTGCTCGCCGAGTACGCCGTCGACACCGTCGTCCATCTGGACGTCACCGGCACGCCGGCCCCGACCTTCGGCGTCGGCTCGGCCAAGGCGCCCCGGGGCCGGGCGACGCTCAAGGAGACCAACGTCATCGGCACGATGCAACTGCTCGGCGCCTGCCAGAAGGCGCCGTCCGTGCAGCGGCTCGTGGTGAAGTCCAGCACCAATGTGTACGGTTCGGCGCCGCGCGACCCGGCCGTCTTCGACGAGTCCACCCCGCCCAAGTCGCTGCCCAGCGGAGGCTTCGCCAAGGACACCGTCGAGGTCGAGGGCTATGTCCGGGGCTTCGCCCGGCGGCGCCCCGATGTGGCGGTGTGCGTCCTGCGCTTCGCCAACATCCTCGGGCCGTACGCCGACACCCCCCTCGCCGAGTACTTCTCCCTCCCGGTGCTGCCGACGGTCCTGGGATACGACCCGCGGCTCCAGTTCGTCCACGAGGACGACGTGATGGAGGTGCTGCGCATCGCCTCCTCCGAGCCCCGGCGCGGGACCCTCAACAGCGGCACCTTCAACATCGCGGGGGACGGCGTGCTGCTGCTGTCCCAGACCGCCCGCAGACTGGGCAAGCCGACCCTGCCGCTGCTGCTGCCGGCCCTCGCCTGGGTCCGCTCGGCCCTGCGCGTCGTCGGCATGACCGACTTCTCGCCCGAGCAGGTCCGGCTGCTCACGCACGGCCGGGTCGTCCGGACCGCCGAGATGCGGCAGACCCTGGGGTTCGAGCCCGCGTACACGACGGCCGAGACGTTCGCCGACTTCGCGCGCAGCCGGCAGCCCGGCCTGCTGCCCCCGGAGCGGCTCGCCCACACCGTCGACCGTCTCGCCGAGGCGCTGCTGGACCAGCCGGCGGACGCCGCGGGCGGTGACGGCCACCATCGATCCCACGCCACCTGAGGAGCGCAGCCAGCATGGCGGACGCCAAGGTCATCCCGTTCGGTGAGGACCGGCCCCGAGGGTCGGGTGACCGTTCGGCACGACGCCGTACCGGGCGGAGACGGAGCGCCGACACGGGCGGGGCCACCGGGGCGGGCGGCGCCGGCTCCGGGGGTCCCGGCGGCCCGGAGCCGGGTGAACCGCCGCTGAGCGCCGTTCCCGACGGGAGCGGAGACGGGTCCGGCGGCGCCGCGGGCCCGCCGGAGACGCCGCCGCAGGGGCACGGACCGGACGGCTGGGAGCGGCGCCTCGCGCACGGCCTGGCCTTCCTCCGCCGCCGCGTCACCGGCGAGTACGAGGTGGACGACTTCGGCTACGACGCGGACCTCACCGAGCACGTCCTGATGTCCGCCCTGCGGCCGGTGTACGAGAAGTACTTCCGGGTCGAGGTGCGGGGCATCGAGAACATCCCCGACGAGGGCGGGGCGCTGGTCGTCTGCAACCACTCCGGGACGCTGCCGCTGGACGGGCTGATGCTGCAGGTGGCGGTCCACGACAACCACCCGGCGGGCCGCAATCTGCGGCTCCTCGCGGCCGATCTGGTGTTCATGCTGCCGGTCGTCAACGAGTTGGCGCGCAAGGCCGGTCACACCCTCGCCTGCGCCGAGGACGCCGAACGGCTGCTGGAGCGCGGTGAGGTGGTCGGGGTGATGCCCGAGGGCTTCAAGGGCATCGGCAAGCCCTTCTCCGAGCGCTACAAGCTCCAGCGGTTCGGGCGGGGCGGCTTCGTCTCCACGGCGCTGCGGGCCGGCGCGCCGATCGTGCCGTGCTCGATCGTCGGCGCGGAGGAGATCTATCCGATGGTCGGCAACGCCCGCACGGTCGCCCGGCTGCTGGGGCTGCCGTACTTCCCGATCACGCCGACCTTCCCCTGGCTCGGCCCGCTGGGAGCCGTACCGCTGCCGACGAAGTGGACCATCCAGTTCGGCGAGCCGATTCCGACGGACGGCCATGCGCCGGAGGCCGTTGAGGACCCGATGCTGATGTTCAACCTCACCGACCAGGTGCGGGAGACCATTCAGCACACCCTGTACAAGCTGCTCGTCGAGCGCCGCTCGGTCTTCTTCTAGCCGTATCGCCCCGCCCGGCAACGCCCCGGTCCCCTCCCGGCGCGTTGCCGGAAGGGGACCGGAGGCGGCATGGCGGTGCCGTTCGTGGGGAGCCGCTAAGGGGTGTCCTCCTCGAAGCCGAACTCCGTGAGCAGACCCGGGAAGAGGGGCGGGATGGTGATGTCCGGTTCCTCCGGGGTGCTCACCCCGCCCTCGTCGGAGGGGTCGGACGGGGCGCTGGTCTCGGGCGGGTCGAGCAGATCGCCCGCGCCGCCGATGAGCCCGTCCTCTTCCCGCTCGCCGGAGCCCGAGCCGGAGCCGGAGGGCAGGGGCTCGCTTCCGCCCGTGGCACTCACGGAGGGGCCGGTGCGGGGCGATGCCGACTCCGGGGCCCCGCTCTCCGGACCGGCCGGGATCGAGGAGCGGCCGGAGGAGTCCCGGGGACCGGGCCCGCCGGGGTCCGGAGGGTCGGGAAGCAGGGACTTCAGGGGGTCCAACTCCCGCTCTATGGCCTCCATGACGGCCGTCACGCCGTCGCGCACGTCGACGAGCTGGTGCGGCAGCCGGTTGCTGAGCGAGCGCCAGCCCTCGCCGTGCGTGCGGGTGAAGGAGTCCAGCGCCTCGATGGGGGCCAGGGAGCCGTTCCGCTCGTAGACGGAGCTGAGCAGGCGGTGGCCCTCGGCGGCATCGTGCCGCATGCCCGTCAGGGCACGGCGGAGCTCGCCGAGCGACTCCTCGTCCAGCTCTCCCGCGCGGCCGCGCTCCATCAGCCGGGCGGCCTCGCGCAGCCGGGTGGAGGCCTGGTCGAGGTAGAGCTTGCCCGTCTCGCGGTCGTCGTCGGCCATGCCGCGCTTCAGGTCCTCCATGCCGCGCTTGAGGCCGTAGAGCGAATCGCCGGGCAGTGCGTCGGAGCTGGCGGCGGCTACGCCGCCGAACGCCCCGGCGGCGACCCCCACCGTCAGTCCGCCGGCCGCGAGCCCCTTGGACCAGCGCGAGCGGAGGCGCAGCCTGCCGAGTCTCTTGCGGCGGCGGGCGTGCGCGCCGGCGCGCTGGCCGGGCACGGACGCGCGTGCGGCCTCGCCCTCCCCGCTCCCGGAACTCTCGGCGCCGTCGGCGAGCATGGCTTCCATGGCGGCGACCAGCCGGGCCCGTTGGACCGTTCTGACCTCCGGGTCCAGCCGGGGCTCCGGCAGTTCACCGAGCCCGGTGGCCAGGGCCAGCAGTCTCCCCAGCTCGGGGTCGTCCGCCGGCGGTTCGGGCCGCTGCTCGTCCAGGGCTCCGGCGAAGGCGTTCGCCCGCCGGTGCGCCGATACGGATCCGATCACAGGCGGCACCTCCTCTCCTCGTCAGCTGCGACTCCCGGGCCGGTGGAGGCGGTTGCCGGACTTGAGCACGACCACTCGAAAGAGTGACGTGTAGCAAGCATGGCGCAACCGCTGGGAGTCTGCATTCCGCACAACGAGCGGCTCCACCATGGGGTTACGCGGGAACGGCGGCCGTTCCACGCCGGGGGGCGCACGCTGCTCCGTCCGGCGGAGCCGGTGGGGGCGGGCGGCCCGGTCAGCGGGCGTCTTCGGGCAGCAGGCGTGCCAGGGTGCGGACCGCCCGGTACTGCAGGGTCTTGATGGCGCCCTCGTTCTTGCCCATCGCCCGCGCCGTCTCCGCGACCGACATGCCCTGGAGGAAGCGGAGGGTCACGCACTCCTGCTGCTGGGGGTTGAGCCGGCGGACGGCGTCCAGCAGCGTGGCGTTGGAGAGGGACTCCAGGACGGAGTCCTCCGGGCTGCGCTCGACCTCGTTCGCGTCGAGCATCTCGCCGGTGGTGATCTCCAGGCGGAAGCGGCTGGACTTGAAGTGGTCGGCCACGAGGTTGCGGGCGATGGTCACCAGCCAGGCGCCGAAGTCCCGGCCCTGCCAGGTGAAGGTGGAGATGCGGCGCAGCGCCCGCAGGAACGTCTCGCTGGTGAGGTCCTCGGCGGTGGCCCGGCTGCCGACGCGGTAGTAGATGTAGCGGTACACGGTGTCGGCGTACTGGTCGTAGAGGCGGCCGAAGGCCTCGGCCTCCCCGTCCTGGGCCCGCTCGACCAGGTCCATCATGCGGCGGCTGTCGCCGTCGGCCGCGGGCCGGCGGGCGGTGGAGGTGCGGCCGCTTCCGGCGCCCGCGGCGCCGGAGGTGAGCGGGACCCTTCTGTTGACGGCGGCGGGGACACCGGCCGCGATGGACGGCAGGGCGAAGGCGGGGACGGCGAGGGCCGGCGCGGCGCAGGCGGAGGGGACGAGGTCGCGCAGCTGGTCGAGGACCGCGGCGCGGAGTGTGGCCAGGCCCGAGGCGTCAACCCCGACATGTGGGTACACGGGACTCCCAGAGGCAGAGCTTCCATCACGTGCAGTGCGGAACCGTTCACCCGGTGCAGGGGATCGTGGGAACCGGTATTGCGTCTGAGGAGAATAACGCTTCGTGTAGGCGGTGCTACGCCGAGTTGCTCAAATCGCCGATTAGTTCCCGTGCGTTATGGAATGCTGATCGATCGAATATCGAACGAGGCCCGTGATGTGACTGTTTCGGTGCACCTTCTGTCCGATTCCGGTGCGGGATGTGGCGATGCGCGGATCCCGGTCCGGGCCCGGCGCGGACGGACGCGGCTCCGTCACCGCCGCCGGCGGTGCAGGGCGGCGGCCGCCGCGGCCCCGCCCGCCAGCGCCCCCACACCGGCGGCCGCGGGGATGCCGACCTTGGCGGCCTTGCGCGCGGTGCGGTAGTCGCGCAGCCGCCAGTCGTGTTCCCGGGCGTGCCGCTTCAGTTTGGTGTCCGGATTGATCGCGTACGGATACCCGACGATCGACAGCATCGGGATGTCGTTGTGCGAGTCGCTGTACGCGGCGCAGCGCGTCAGGTCCAGATACTCGGCCAGCGCCAGGGCCCGTACGGCCTCCGCCTTGGCGGGGCCGTGCAGCGGCTCGCCCACCAGCCGGCCGGTGTAGACGCCGTCGACGGACTCGGCGACCGTGCCCAGCGCGCCGGTGAGGCCGAGCCTGCGGGCGATGATCGTCGCTGCCTCCACCGGGGCGGCCGTGACCAGCCACACCTTCTGGCCCGCGTCGAGATGGGCCTGGGCCAGCGCCCGGGTGCCGGGCCAGATCCGGTCGGCCATGTACTCGTCGTAGATCTCCTCGCCCATCTCCATGAGCTCGGAGACGTGGTGGCCGCGGACGATGGACAGCGCGCTGTCGCGGGCGTCCTCCATGTGGGCCGGGTCCTCGACGCCGGCCAGCCGGAACCAGGTCTGCTGCCAGGCGAACCGGGCGAGTTCGCGCTTGCTGAAGAACTCCCGCTTGTAGAGGCCGCGGCCGAAGTGGAACAGGGCCGCGCCCTGCATGACCGTGTTGTCCAGGTCGAAGAACGCCGCCGCGCGGACATCGCCGACGACGGGGAACTCCGGTTCGGCCTTCGCCGCCTCCGGCGCGGCCTCGGCGACCCCGGGTGCCAGGGACGTCTTGCGCGCGGCCTCGGCCGCCGCCTCGCCGGCGAGCACACTGCGGGCCGTGGCGGAGCGCTTGCGGTGGGGGAGCCATCCCAGAGAGGCCATGGAACCGAGCATAGTCACTGATCATGCCCTCATGGAGACGGGAGAATTGCGGCGCGTGAACAACCGACGGCGCTGATGTGACCCGGCCCGGGGGCGCTTCGGGTGCGTCCCCCCGGGGGGAGGGTGCGGGGCCCCGGAGCCCCGGCCTCCTCAGCCGCGCAGGGCCTTCCGCAGGCGGTCCGGGTTCACCCGCCAGAAGTCGTGCTGGGCCCCGTCCACGAGCACCACCGGGATCTGCTCCCAGTACGTGCGGTACAGCTCCTCGTCCCGGGTGATGTCCTTCTCCTCCCAGGTGGCCCCGAGCTCGCCGCAGACGGCGCTGATCACGTCGCGGGCGTCGTCGCACAGATGGCAGCCGGGCTTGCCGATCAGGGTGACGACGCGGTCGGCGGGGTCGCGGCGGGAACGGCGCGGGAATGGGCTCATGGAGTGCATTGTGCCGGGCGGACGCGGCGCCGCGCGGGGAGGTGGCCCGCGGGCTTCCGGCCCGGGCGCCGTCCCGCCGCGTTCCGGCCGCCGGCCCGGGCATCCGGGGCCGTACGACGGGTGGGAACCGGCCAGGTACTCCACTAGCATCGGGGCCCGTTCTGGTGCGCTCGGGGGTGGAGTGGCGAAGAGGGGTGAGCCGGTGCCCCCGTGCGTGGCGCGATGTGGTGGTGCGGTGAACGCCGTGCCCGGTTCCCCGGTGGCGCGATTCCATCGCGTGAGCCCGATCACTTTGCAAGGACAAAACGGACACCATCTTTGTGCACACGTTCACAAAGACATAGCCTGCAAAAGACGGGGCGGTCCGTGGAGACGAGGCCGCCCACAGCCTCGCTCTACCCGCAGGAGCACCGTGGCAACTGGCCGAACGCACCGACCGGCGACCCGAAGCCGAGGGATTCCCGAGGCCACCGTCGCCCGGCTACCGCTGTATCTGCGCGCTCTGACCGCTCTGTCCGAGCGTTCGGTTCCCACGGTCTCATCAGAGGAACTCGCGGCCGCGGCCGGGGTCAACTCCGCGAAGCTCCGCAAGGACTTCTCCTACCTCGGTTCCTACGGCACCCGGGGTGTGGGCTACGACGTCGAGTACCTCGTCTACCAGATCTCCCGCGAGCTCGGCCTGACCCAGGACTGGCCGGTAGTGATCGTCGGTATCGGTAACCTCGGCGCCGCGCTCGCCAACTACGGCGGCTTCGCCTCCCGCGGGTTCCGGGTCGCCGCGCTCATCGACGCCGATCCGGCCATGGCGGGCAAGCCCGTGGCCGGCCTGCCGGTGAAGCACACCGACGAACTCGAAGCGATCATCGAGGACAACGGCGTCTCGATCGGCGTCATCGCGACCCCCGCCGGCGCCGCCCAGCAGGTCTGCGACCGGCTCGTCGCGGCCGGGGTCACCTCGATCCTCAACTTCGCGCCCACCGTCCTCTCCGTTCCGGACGGGGTGGACGTGCGCAAGGTCGACCTCTCCATAGAGCTGCAGATCCTCGCCTTCCACGAGCAGCGGAAGGCCGGCGAGGAGGCCCTGGCCGCCCCCGCGCGCCCGGCCCCCGCCGTCCGCGGCGGCACCGCCGGAGGAAAGGGCCCGGACGGGGACGTCCCCGCCGTGATGCCGGCATGAGTCTCCTGGTCGTCGGTCTGAGCCACCGCAGCGCGCCGGTCAGCGTGCTGGAGCGGGCCGCCCTCGCCCCCGAGGCACGCGGCAAACTGCTCCAGGACGCGCTCGCCGCCGAGCCGGCCGCGGAGGCCGCGGTGCTCTCCACCTGCAACCGCATCGAGCTCTACGCCGACGTGGACAAGTTCCACGCCGGGGTCGCCGAGCTGTCCACCCAGCTCGCCGTGCACAGCGGTGTCGAACTGGACGAGCTGACCCCGTATCTCTACGTCCACTACGAGGACCGGGCCGTCCACCATCTCTTCTCGGTGGCCTGCGGCCTGGACTCGATGGTCGTCGGCGAGGGGCAGATCCTCGGCCAGATCAAGGACGCGCTCGCCCTCGGGCAGGAGCTGCACACCGCCGGGCGGCTGCTGAACGACCTCTTCCAGCAGGCCCTGCGGGTCGGCAAGCGGGCCCACAGCGAGACCGGGATCGACCGGGCCGGCCAGTCACTGGTCACCTTCGGACTGGCGGAGCTCGCCACCGCCGAGGGGGCCGCGCAGGTCACCGACTGGGCGGCGGGCAAGCGGGCGCTGGTCATCGGCGCCGGCTCGATGTCGTCCCTCGCGGCGGCGACCCTCGCGCGCGCGGGCGTCCGCGAGATCGCGGTGGCCAACCGCACCCTGGAGCGGGCCGAGCGGCTCGCGGCCGGACTGGCCGAGCAGCGGACGGCCGCCGCGGCCGCGGCCGGGAGCGACGCCGGGCCGGCCGCGCGGGCCGTCCCGATGGAGAGCGTCCCCGGTGAGCTGGCGCTGGCCGACGTCGTCGTCTCCTGCACCGGCGCCACCGGACTCGTCCTGACCGCCGACGACCTCCAGGACGCCCTCGCCGCCAGGACCGGGCCCGCCTCACCGGCGGCCGCCCCCGGGCTGCGGCTGCTGGACCTGGCGATGCCCCGCGACATCGACCCCGCCGCGCACCGCGTCCGGGGCGTACGGCTCGTGGACATCGAGACCCTCGCCGAGGCCTCCGCCGACGCGCCGATGGCGGCCGACGTCGACCGGGTGCGGACCATCGTGTCCGAGGAGGTCGCGGCCTTCGGCGCCGCGCAGCGGGCCGCCCACATCACCCCCACCGTGGTGGCCCTGCGCACCATGGCCGCCGACGTGGTCCGGAGCGAGATGGCCCGGCTCAACGGCCGCCTCCCCGGCCTGGACGACAAGGAGCGCGCCGAGATCACCCAGACCGTGCGCCGTGTCGTCGACAAGCTCCTGCACGCGCCCACCGTGCGGGTCAAGCAGCTCGCGGGCGAGCCCGGCGGCGCCGGGTACGCGGACGCGCTGCGTGAACTCTTCGACCTCGACCCCAAGGCGGTCGCCGCCGTCAGCCGGGCCGACAGCGGCGACTCCGAACGGGAGCGGGCATGACCGACAAGGGCACCATGAGCACCACCGGCACCACCAGCAGGATCACGAACAGCACGACCACGACCGGGACGACGGGCACGACCGGCACGGCGAGCACGACGGGCACGGCGAGCACGACCGCCGCCACCACCGTCACCGGCTCCGGCGCCCTCGCGGGCAGCGGACCGCTCCGGCTCGGCACCCGGCGCAGCAAGCTCGCCATGGCCCAGTCCGGCATGGTGGCGGACGCCGTCAGCGGCCTCACCGGCCGCCCCGTCGAGCTGGTCGAGATCACCACCTACGGCGACGTCTCCCGTGAGCACCTCGCGCAGATCGGCGGCACCGGCGTCTTCGTCTCCGCCCTGCGCGACGCACTGCTCGCCGGCGACATCGACCTGGCGGTCCACTCGCTGAAGGACCTGCCGACCACGCAGCCGGCGGACCTCGTCGTCGCGGCCGTACCGGTCCGCGAGGACCCGCGCGACGCCCTGGTGGCGCGCGACGGCCTCACCTTCGAGGAGCTGGCCGCCCTCGGCTGCGACGGCCGCCCGGCGCCGAAGATCGGCACCGGATCGCCGCGCCGCATGGCGCAGCTCAACGCCTGGGCCGCCGCACTCGGCGGCGCCGTCGAGACCGTACCGATCCGGGGCAACGTCGACACCCGCATCGGCTACGTGCGCTCCGGCGAGCTCGACGCGGTCGTCCTCGCCACCGCCGGCCTCAACCGGGTCGGCCGCGCCGGCGAGGCGACGCAGAAGCTTCCCGTCGACGCCGTCCTGCCCGCTCCCGGCCAGGGGGCGCTGGCCGTCGAGTGCGCCGCCGTGCACCAGGTGTACGGCACCGACCTCGCGGCCCGGCTCGCCGAGCTCGACGACCCGCACACGCGGGCCGCCGTGACCGCCGAGCGTTCCCTGCTCGCCGCCCTGGAGGCCGGCTGCAGCGCACCCGTCGGGGCGCTGGCCGACCTGTTGGCCGACGGGCAGACTGTCACCGAATTGCGCCTGCGCGGCGTCGTCGGCACGACCGACGGCTCGACGCTGGTGCAGCTGTCCACCACCGGTCCCGTACCCTCGTCGCTCGACGACGCCGCGGCTCTCGGCCGCGAACTCGCCGCCGAGATGCTCGCCAAGGGTGCGGCCGGTCTTATGGGGGAGCGAGCACTGTGAGCCCCACCGCCGTAAACTTCCGTTCCGCACACCAGCCGCCCCTCGGTCACGTCACCTTCCTCGGTGCCGGGCCCGGAGACCCGGGACTGCTGACGCTGCGCGCCGTGGAGGCGCTCACCCACGCGGACGTGCTGGTCGCCGACCCGCAGGTGCTCGACGTCGTGGTCACCCACACGCGGGCAGGGGTGGACATCCCGCAGCTGCGGGCGCATGACGGCACATCAAACTCCACGGCGGTACACGCCTTGGAGGGTGCCGCCAATCTTGTCATGGAGGCCGCGCGGAGCGGCAAGCGGGTGGTACGTGCGCTCTGCGGCGACCCCGGCCTCGACGGCGACGCCGCCGAGGAGATGCTCGCCTGCGCCGCCGAGGGCATCGTCTTCGAGGTCGTGCCCGGAGTGGCGACCGCCGTGGGCGTGCCCGCCTACGCCGGTGTGCCGCTGCGCTCCGCCCGGGGCGCCGACGTCCGGTTCATCGACGCCGCCACCGCCTCCGAGCGATGTTGGACCGAGGTCGGCTCCAGCGACGCCACCGCCGTCGTCTCCACCACCCTGGAGACCGTCGCGGCCGCGGCCGCCGAACTGGTCTCGGGCGGGCGGAAGCCCGACACCCCGATGGCCGTCACCGTCGCCGGCACGACCACCCGCCAGCGCACCTGGACCGCCACGCTCGGCACCATCGGACAGGTGCTCAAGGCCGCCAAGGTGCTGCCCTCGGCGGACGGCGGGCAGCCGGTCATAGCCGTCGTCGGCGAACACAGCTGCGACGACCGGCGGGACCAGCTCTCCTGGTTCGAGTCCAAGCCGCTCTTCGGCTGGAAGGTCCTGGTGCCGCGGACCAAGGAGCAGGCCGCGTCCCTCTCCGACCAGCTCGGCTCCTACGGCGCGGTGCCCAGCGAGGTGCCGACCATCGCCGTCGAACCGCCGCGCACCCCGCAGCAGATGGAGCGCGCGGTCAAGGGCCTCGTCACCGGCCGCTACGAGTGGATCGCCTTCACCTCGGTCAACGCCGTCAAGGCCGTCCGGGAGAAGTTCGAGGAGTACGGGCTCGACGCCCGCGCCTTCGCCGGGATCAAGGTCGCGGCGGTGGGCGAGCAGACCGCCAAGTCGCTGGTCGAGTTCGGCGTGAAGCCCGACCTGGTGCCGAGCGGCGAGCAGTCGGCCGCCGGGCTCCTGGAGGACTGGCCGCCGTACGACCCGGTGTTCGACCCGATCGACCGCGTCTTCCTGCCGCGCGCCGACATCGCCACCGAGACCCTGGTGGCCGGGCTGATCGAGCTGGGCTGGGAGGTGGACGACGTCACGGCCTACCGGACCGTGCGCGCCTCGCCACCGCCGGCCGAGACCCGGGAGGCCATCAAGAGCGGCGGCTTCGACGCCGTGCTCTTCACCTCGTCCAGCACCGTGCGGAACCTCGTCGGCATCGCCGGCAAGCCGCACAACGTCACCGTCATCGCCTGTATCGGCCCGGCCACCGCCAAGACGGCGGAGGAGCACGGCCTGCGGGTCGACGTCCTGTCGCCCGAGCCGTCCGTCACCCGGCTCGCCGAGGCGCTCGCCGACTTCGGCGCCAAGCGCCGGGCGGCCGCCATCGAGGCGGGCGACCCCGTCACCCGTCCGAGCGAGCGCAGGCCCGGATCGCGCAGGAGGCGCGCCACTTCATGAGCAACGACCGCCAGCAGGGAGCGGGCACCGTCGGACTGGAGCACCTGGGAGTCCGGCCGCGCCGGCTCCGCACCAGCCCGGCGATGCGCCGCATGGTCGCCGAGCACCGGCTGCACCCCGCCGAGCTGATCCTCCCCGCCTTCGTACGGGAGGGGATCGGCGAGCCCGTGCCGGTGTCCTCGATGCCGGGCGTCGTCCAGCACACCCGGGACAGCCTGCGGAAGGCCGCCGCCGAGGCGGCCGAGGCGGGGCTCGGCGGGATCATGCTGTTCGGGGTGCCGCTGGAGAAGGACGCCTGCGGCACCGCGGGGACCGACCCGGAGGGCATCCTCCAGCTCGCCATCCGCGATGTGCGGGCCGAGGTCGGCGACGACCTCGTCGTCATGTCCGACCTGTGCCTCGACGAGTTCACCGACCACGGGCACTGCGGGGTCCTCGACGCGGCGGGCCGGGTCGACAACGACGCGACGCTGGAGCGCTACGCCGAGATGGCGCGCGTGCAGGCCGAGGCCGGCGTCCATGTGGTCGGCCCCAGCGGCATGATGGACGGCCAGGTGAAGGTCGTCCGGGAGGCACTGGACGGCGCCGGATACCAGGACGTCTCGATCCTCGCCTACACGGCCAAGTACGCGTCGGCCTTCTACGGCCCGTTCCGCGAGGCCGTCGATTCGTCGCTGAAGGGCGACCGGAAGACCTACCAGCAGGACCCGGCCAACGCACGGGAGTCGCTGCGCGAGCTGGCGCTGGACCTGGCCGAGGGCGCCGACATCGTGATGGTCAAGCCCGCCCTGCCCTACCTGGACGTGCTGCGCCGGGTCGCGGACGCGGTGGACGTGCCGGTCGCGGCGTACCAGGTGTCGGGGGAGTACGCGATGATCGAGGCCGCGGCGGCCAACGGCTGGATCGAGCGCGACCGCACCATCATGGAGACGCTGACGGGCGCGAAGCGCGCCGGGGCGAACATGATCCTCACCTACTGGGCGGTGGAGGCCGCACAGCGGCTGGCCCGGGGGGAGTGAACGGGGAGGGCCGGGGGCGGCCGGGCGGCCGGGGACAGCCGGGCGGTTGGGGCGGCCGGGGGAGCGACGACGGCTCCGTGACTCTGTGACTCCGTGACTCTGTGACAGCGACTTCGTGACGGACCTTTCAGGACCCGTCCCCGCCCGGTGCGCCGGGTGGGCACGGGGCGGGGCCCGGAGGTCTGTACGGCCGCCTGGTGGTCCGGACGCCTGGCGGGGCGGAGATCCGCTGGCGAAGAACCGGCGGAAAACGGCATGGACGCACGAGCGGTTCTCGTGTTGCGTGAGCAGCATGGTGTCCACCGACCGGCTTCTGGCATTCGCGGCCATGTCCTTCCTGCTGATCGTGATCCCCGGCCCCAGCGTGCTCTTCGTGATCGGACGGGCTCTGGCGCAGGGACGCCGCGCCGCGCTGGCCACGGTCGCGGGCAACACGCTCGGCTCCTGCATCCTCGTCGTGGCCGTGGCCCTCGGTGTCGGGGCTGTGGTGGAACGGTCGGTTCTGGTCTTCACGGTGCTGAAGCTCGCGGGTGCCGCGTATCTGGTGTACCTCGGCATCAGGGCGGTGCGGCAGCGGGGGGCGTACCACGGGATCGAGACGCCGCCACCGTCGGGCGCCGTTGACGGGCCGGGGCCGGGACCGGGGCCAGGGCCGAAACCGGGACAGGAACGGGGGCGCGGTGGTCTGCGGCGCACGGTGTGGGAGGGGTTCGCGGTTGGCGTGGCCAATCCCAAGACCATGGTGTTCTTCGCCGCCGTGCTGCCGCAGTTCGTCGACCGCGGCCAGGGGTACGCCGCCCTCCAAATGATGCTGCTCGGACTGGTCTTCAACGTCATCGCGGTGAGCTGCGACAGCGTATGGGGGCTGGCTGCGGCCGCCGCGCGAAGCTGGTTCGCCCGCTCGCCGAGGCGACTCGCCCTGGTCGGCGGAGCGGGCGGATTCGCGATGATCGGCCTTGGGGTCACCGTCGCCGCGACCGGCCGGAAGGAGTAGCCCGGGGCTCGGGTTCGTCCTCCGGGAGTTCCGGGAGTTCTAGGAGTTCCGGGAATACAGGTGGTCGGCGGCTTGCCCCACCAAGGGCGCCGCCGCCCGCAGTCGGCGGCGGGGTGGCCGAGGCGGGTGCGTCGCGGGCTGTCCGGTGGCGTGCTGGTTGGGGTTACGGCGCCGGGTGGGCGGCGCGATGGTGGTGACCGGTGCGTCGCGGGCTGCCCGTTGTTGTTTTGGTGGGGTTACGGCATCCGTGCTGGGGGCGGGCCGGTGGTCGTTCGTCTATCCGGGACCGTGCGCACCCGGGGACGGTTCGAAAAGCGATGGCGTGGCTGGTGCCGGTGGGTGGTTGCGGGGGCACACGCGCGCCTGGGTTCTTCGGCTTTCCCGTTCGTCGTGGCGGGCTGTCGGTGGTGGCGGTGGTGTCCGGCTGTCGTGGCTGCTGTGGGGGTGTCGGCTCCCGCTGGTGGGGTTCTTCCGGGGGTGGTCCGGCGGTGAGGGGTGGTTGCGGGTGGGTCATGAGCGGTGGCCTGGTGCCGGCCGGGTCGTGAAAGCCGGAGGCAGGCGCGCTCCGGTTCTCGGGCTGCTCCGCCGCCGCGGCGGGCTGTGGCAGTCCCGTGGCCATGGCCGCGCTACCGGTGCCTGGTGTGGGCCATGGGTGGAGTTCCCGGGTCCGCTTTCGCTCACTCGTTCGGGTGGTTCCATGCCCTGGACCTGGATTCATCACCGTACGTGACAGAAAATGAGGAGTACGAACTCGCTCCGTGAGGGCGGGAGTTCACGCGCGGGATCAGGATGGGGGGAATGTCATGCAGGCCACGCTGCTCGACCACGACGACACGGCCACAACCGGGGACACCACCGGGGTGCCGGGACAGCCGGTGACGGCGGATGAGTGGGCCGCCCACCTCGCGTCGGCTGTGCCTGGTCCGCAGACGGCGGCGATGCTCGGCCTGTTGGAGCGCGGGCAGCTCTCCACCACGGGGCGGATCGATGCGCTGAAGGCCTGGGAGCGGCACACCTCCTGGATCCAGGCGCAGCAGGTCGGTCTGCTGGCCGATATCGAGGCGGATGCGCTGGAGGCGGCGCCGAATGAGTTGGGCTGGGTGGACTATGACTGGAACTTCGCCTGTGAGGATGTCGCCTGTGCGTTGAAGCTGTCGGGAAACACGGCCGCGGACCGCCTGGCAGTCGCCACCGCCCTGGAGGGCCGTTTCCCCACCACGGTCAGCCTGTTGGAGCGCGGGGAGATCTGCTATCTGCAGGCGAAGGCGGTGGCGGAGGTCACCGGCACCCTCGACCCGGAGGCCGCCGGGCGGGTGGAGGCGATGGTGCTGCCCAAGATGCCGGGCCAGTCGGTGGGTCAGACCCGGCGGGCGTTGAACCGTGCGGTGCTCAAGGCCGATCCGCAGGGGGCGGAGCGGCGGCATCGCCGGCGGCGGGAGGACCGCACGATCTGGCACCGGGCCACCGAGGACGGCATGGCCACCTGGACCGCCTTCCTGCCCGTCCCGCAGGCCGCGCAGTTGGACGCGGCCGTTGACGCCCACGCCGCCACCTTCGCCGATGACGGACGCACGCTGAACCAGAAGCGGGTGGATGCCCTGTTTGACCTGGTCGTCAACCGCCCTGCCGGAGAGGCGACTGCGGGTGGCCGGTCGGCGGCGGTGGTGCAGGTGACGGTGTCCCTCGACACCCTGATGGGGGTGGATGAGGAGCCCGCACAGCTCAAGGGCTACGGACCGATCAGTGCGACTGCGGCGCGGGAGGTGGCTTTCGCTTCGGGCACGATCTGGCGGCGTCTGATCACCCACCCGAAGACCGGCCTGCTGATCAAGACCGACCCCACCACCTACAAGCCCACCGCCGAAACCCAACGCCACGTCACCGCCCGCGACGGGACGTGCACCTTCCCCTCCTGCCAGATGCCCGCCCACCGCTGCGACCTCGACCACATCCAGCCCTTCGACCACCAGGACCCGCAAGCGGGTGGGGCGACGGAGCCGGACAATTTGATGCCGCTGTGCCGACGCCACCACCTGTTGAAACACCGCACCCGATGGCAGGCCGAACGCAACCCGGACACCGGCGAAGTGACCTGGACCGCTCCGACGGGCCACACCTACACCAACCCACCCCACACCCACACCTAGCCCGAGCGGGCTCCGGCTACCGGCGCCAGCCCCTCCGCCACCGCGCGGAGGGGCCCACACCCCTGCCCAACACCCGGAACCCGAACCCGACACTCACCCCGTGCGCCACTGGGTGGCATCACCCGGCGAGGGTTACGCGTGCGCCTCGGCGTAGATAGGCACCGGCGAACGGCAGCCGCCTGGGTCTCAACGCGCAGACTCGGTTATCACCATCCACCGGTCGGCAGCCGAGGAGACCAGAGAGACCCGAACCCCAGGCCGTCACCCGCCACGACCATCACCACCGACAGCCCGCCACGACGAACGGGAAAGCCGACAAGCCCAGGCGCGCGTGTGCCCCCGCAACCACCCACCGGCACCAGCCACGCCATCGCTTTTCGAACCGTCCCCGGGTGCGCACGGTCCCGGATAGACGACCGACCACCGGCCCCCCCCAGCACGGATGCCGTAACCCCCACCGAAACAACAAGGGGCAGCCCGCGACGCACCGGTCACCACCATCGCGCCGCCCACCCGGCGCCGTAACCTGCACCAGAACGACACCCGCGGTCCGCGATGCACCCGCGACCACCATCGCGCCGCCCACCCGGCGCCGTAACCTGCACCAGCGCGGCACCGGACAACCCCGGACACACCCGCCGCAGCGGCAGCCGTGCGGCACACCCGGCGAAGCTCCCATGGCGTGTGGACAGCTTGTTGCCTTCTCCGGGGACTCGGTGGAAGCGGCTTGCGGTGGGGCGGGCCGTGCAGGCGGCCTGGGCGTTGTCGGCGGGGAAGGCAGGGGCCGGGCCGTCCGCGTTCTTGCCTCGCGTATGGGGACAGGGCCGGGGATGCCGTCGGCGACCTCGGTCCGTGTCTTTCCGGCCTCTCAGCCTCTCGGCCTCTCCTGCCGGTGTTACTCCTCCGGGCCCGACCAGGCCGCCTCTGCCGCCGTGGAGGCGGCGTCCAAGTCGGCGCGGACGCCTGCCGCGTTCAGGGCCTCGGCCAGAGCTGAGAGGACGCGGACGACCGTGCCCGGGGTGGCGTCGGGGCCGTAGTGGTTGACCCGGATCATCTCGCCGCCCAGGGCGCCGCCGCCCGCGGCCAGCGGTGGGGCGGGGGAGCCGGACGGGGCGACGGCCAGTGCGGCGGCGACGAGTTCGCGGGCGTCGAGGGAGTCGGGGGCCCGCAGGGTCGTGGCGACCGGGGCGGCGTCGCGGGCGTCGGTCACGTACGGGCGCAGGCCCTCCGCGCTCTGATCGGTCAGGGCCTCGACACCGGCGCGCAGAGCGGCGGCCGTGGCGCGGTGGCGGGCGATGGACGCGTCCAGCCCGCCGGTCTCCTCGATGCGCCGGATGCACGCCTCCAGGGCCAGCATCTCCAACTGCGCCGGTGCGTGCGGCAGGGCGATGCGGCCGGGGTTGATCCAGCGCTCCTTCCAGTCCAGGAGGGAGAGGTACGAGCGGCGCGGCGCGCCCGGGTTGGCGTGGATCCGCTCCCAGGCCCGCTCGCTCACCGACACGGCCGAGACCCCGGCCGGGCCGCCCATCGCCTTCTGGGCGCCGATCACGCACAGGTCGACACCCCAGGCGTCGGTGTGCAGCGGCTCGGCGGCGACGGAGGCCACCGCGTCGAGCATCAGGAGCGCGCCGTGTTCACGGACCACCGCGCCGACCGGTGCGACGGCGTTGGTGTTGCCGGTCGCGGCCTCCGCGTGCACCAGGGACACGAGTTCGGTCTCCGGGTGCTCTTGCAGGGCCCTCCGGACGGTCTCGGCGGAGACGGAGGTGTCGTACGGGACCTCGATGTCGACGACTGTGGCGCCGCTGTCGCGCAGCCAGCCGCCGAACGTCTGTCCGTACGGGCCCGTGATGATGTTGAGCGCGGTGCAGCCGGGGCGGGCGGCGCTCCGGATACAGCCCTCCAACGGCAGCAGCGCCTCACCCTGCATCACGATCACGTCGGCGTCGGTGCCCATCACGGAGGCGACCTGCCGTTCGATGGCGGCGAAGTGCTCGGCGGAGAGCGGTGCGAGGTCGAGGAGGGGGTGGGGCATGGGGCTCGCTCACTCGTTTCGTTCGGTGGGGTCAAGGGGCTGTGGGGGGCGGTGCGGGGGATTTTGTGCCGGGTGGTGCGGTATCGGTTGCCGGGGTGAGCGTACCGCCGTGATCCACTCCGGGCCGCGTACGCCGGTCGTGCGGCAGGCGGGGTGCGTCGCAGAGCCGGGGGCCCGGCGTCTGCGGCGCTTGCCCGTGTGCGCTCGCCGGGACGGAAACGCCGCGGGCCCCCACCCGCCGGCCGGTCGCCGGTGGATGGGGGCCCGTTGGATCCTGAGGTCGGGTGGCCGCCCTGGCCGCCTCGCCGCCCGGGTGACCCGGCGGCGTGAGCCCGCCGGCCCGCCGGACCCGCAGGAGCCGCGACGGGTGGCGGACCGTCCCGTCAGAGCCGCTCGGGGGTGCGGATGCCCAGCAGCGCCATGCCCTGCCGCAGGGTGCGGGCGGTGAGGTCGCAGAAGAAGAGGCGGTTCTCCACCAGCTCCGGGGAGTTGTCCTTCTTCAGCACCGGGCACTGGTCGTAGAAGGTGGTGAACGCGGAGGCCAGCTGGTAGAGGTAGGCGGCCAGCTTGTGCGGTTCGTACGTCTCGGCGACCGCCGCCAGCGTCTCGGCGAACTCGTCCAGATGGAGCCCCAGCGCCCGCTCCGCCGGGGACAGCGGCAGCTCGGGGCGGGCCTTCGGGACGGCCGTGCCGGCCTTGCGGAGGATGGACTGGATACGGGCGTAGGCGTACTGCAGGTAGACGCTGGTGTCGCCGTTCAGGGACACCATCCGGTCCAGGTCGAAGATGTAGTCGCGGGTGAGCGAGGTGGAGAGGTCCGCGTACTTCACCGCGCCGATGCCGACCTGCGCGGCGCGCTCGGAGACCTCCTCCGCCGTCAGGTCCGGGGCCTTCTCGGCGACGACCACCGCGGCCCGGTCCACCGCCTCGTCCAGCAGGTCGACCAGCCGCACGGTCTCGCCCTCACGGGTCTTGAACGGCTTGCCGTCCTTGCCGAGGACCGTGCCGAACGGGAGCTGCCGCGCGGCGCCCTCCGGCAGCCAGCCGGCGCGGCGGGCGGTCTCGAACACCATCTTGAAGTGCAGGGCCTGCCGGGCGTCCACGACGTACAGCAGGGTGTCGGCCTTGAGGCTGCCGACGCGGTCGCGGATGGCGGCGAGGTCGGTGGCCGCGTAGCCGAAGCCGCCGTTGGACTTCTGGACGATCAGCGGCACCGGCTTGCCGTCGGGGCCCTTCACATCGTCGAAGAAGACGCAGAGCGCGCCCTCGGAGCGCACGGCGACCCCGGAGGACTCCAGTTCCCGGCAGACCGCGTGCAGGTCGTCGTTGTAGGCGCTCTCGCCGACGACGTCCTCGTCGCGGATCTCCACGTCGAGCTTGGTGTAGACGCCGCGGAAGTAGATCTTCGACTCGTCGACGATCTTGTGCCAGAGGGCGAGGGTCTCCTCGTCCCCCGCCTGGAGGTCCACCACCCGGCGGCGGGCCCGGTCCTTGAACTCCTCGTCGGAGTCGAACAGCGCGCGGGACGCCTTGTAGAGCCGGTTGAGGCGGGACATCGCGGCCTCGCCCTCGGCGGTCGCGTCCGCGGTGTCGGAGGCGTGGTCCAGCTCGTGCGGGTGCTCGATCAGGTACTGGATGAGCATGCCGAACTGGGTGCCCCAGTCGCCGATGTGGTGCCGCCGGACCACCGTCTCGCCCCGGTGCTCCAGGATTTGCACGATGGCGTCACCGATCACCGTGGAGCGGAGGTGGCCGACGTGCATCTCCTTGGCCACGTTGGGCTGGGAGTAGTCGATGACCGTGGTGCCGGGGCGCTCCGCGTACGGCACGCCCAGCCGGTCGTCCGCCGCGCGCAGGGCCAGCGTGGAGGTGATGGCCGAGTCGGCGACGGTGATGTTGAGGAAGCCGGGGCCGGAGACCTCGATGGCCCGGACGACCGGGTCCGGGTCGGCGTCGTCCGCGGTGGGGATGCGGTCCACGACCTGCCCCGCCAGCTCCCGGGGGTTGCCGCCCAGCTTCTTCGCCAGCGCCAGCATGCCGTTGGCCTGGAAATCCGCCCGGTCGCTCCGTCGCAGCAGCGGATCGGCGGCGCCGGCCTCCGGCAGGGCGGCGGCGAGGGCCTCGGCGAGACGCTGGTGGACGGTTGCGGCAAGGGAAGGGACCGGGGCCATGAGGAGCTAGCGCCTTCTTTCGCGGTGGGGTGCGGGGCCGTGGCGGCCGCTCGGCGGACTGTGCCGCCCAGTGCCGCCCGGTGCCGCTCCGGCGCTGCCGGGCCGCGGTGCCGGGCGGACCGGCGGCGTTCGCCGCCAGTATCCCACGGCGCTCCCGTGGCATCCGGGGCATTAACGGGTCTGGGAGAATGGCGGCGTCGGGCTCACCGCCGGACTCACCGCCGGGCGCACCGCCCGGCTTCCGAGCGCAGGAAGCGAAGAAAGAAGAGGACGTGCCGATCGTGGCTCAGAGCACTGAGACCGACTGGGTCTCCCGTTTCGCGGACGAGGTCATCGCCGAGGCGGAGCGCCGTGCCCCCGGCAAACCGATCGTCTGCGCCTCGGGGCTGAGCCCGTCCGGTCCGATCCACCTCGGCAATCTCCGCGAGGTGATGACCCCGCACCTCGTCGCCGACGAGATCAAGCGGCGCGGGCACGACTGCGTCCACATCCTGTCCTGGGACGACTACGACCGCTTCCGCAAGGTGCCGGCCGGTATCGACCCGTCCTGGTCGGAGCACATCGGCAAGCCGCTGACCAGCGTGCCCGCGCCGCCCGGCAGCGAGTACGCCAACTGGGCCGAGCACTTCAAGGCGCCGATGGTGGCGGCGATGGAGCAGCTCGGCATCGAGGTGCACCCGATCAGCCAGACGCTGCAGTACACCTCCGGCGCGTACCGCGACCAGATCCTGTTCGCCATGCGCGAGCGTGCGCGGATCGACGCCGTCCTGGACCGCTACCGCACCAAGGAGAAGAGCGGGGCCGGGAAGCCGGGGGCGCAGAAGGCGGGAGCGGGCGGGCAGCAGAAGGGCAAGAAGCTCGACGAGGCCGAGGCCGCCGCGGCGGAGGCCGCCGCCGAGGGCTCGGGCGCGGCGGCCGAGGACGACGGCTCGGGCGCCGGTGCGGGCTACTTCCCGTACAAGCCGTACTGCTCGGTCTGCGGGACGGACTTCACGACCGTCACCGGATACGACGACGAGACCACCGAGCTGACGTACGTCTGCCGGTGCGGGCACGGCGAGACGGTGCTGCTCTCCGAGCACAACCGCGGCAAGCTGGTGTGGAAGGTCGACTGGCCGATGCGCTGGGCCTACGAGGGCGTGGTGTTCGAGCCGTCCGGGGTGGACCACTCCTCGCCCGGCTCGTCGTACGTCGTCGGCGGGCAGCTGGTGAAGGAGATCTTCGGCGGCGAGCAGCCGATCGGGCCGATGTACGCCTTCGTCGGCATCAGCGGCATGGCCAAGATGTCGAGTTCGAAGGGCGGTGTGCCGACGCCCGAGGACGCCCTGCAGATCATGGAGGCGCCGCTGCTGCGCTGGCTGTACGCGCGGCGGAAGCCGAACCAGTCCTTCAAGATCGCGTTCGACCAGGAGATCCAGCGGCTCTACGACGAGTGGGACGCCCTGGAGCGGAGGATCGCCGACGGCTCGGCGCAGCCCGCGGACGCCGCCGCGTACCGCCGTGCCACCCGCACGGCCGTCGGTGAACTCCCGCGGACGCCGCGCCCGTTGCCGTACCGGACGCTCGCCTCCGTGGTGGACGTCACCACGGGGCACGGCGAGCAGACGCTGCGGATCCTGCGTGACCTCGACCCGGAGAACCCGATCAACTCCCTGGACGAGGCCCGGCCCCGGCTGGACCGCGCCGAGAACTGGATCCGGACGCAGGTGCCGGCCGAGCAGCGCACCCGGGTCCGGGAGGAGCCGGACACCGAGCTGCTGGCCTCGCTCGGGGAGACGGAGCGGGAGTCGCTGCGGCTGCTCCTGGACGGGCTGGACGAGCACTGGTCGCTCGACGGGCTGACGGCTCTGGTCTACGGGGTGCCGAAGCTGCAGGCGGGCCTCCCGGCGGACGCGAAGCCGACGCCGGAGCTGAAGACGGCGCAGCGGTCGTTCTTCGCCCTGCTGTACAAGCTGCTGGTCGGCCGGGACACGGGGCCGCGGCTGCCGACGCTGCTGCTGGCGGTCGGCGCGGACCGGGTGCGGAAGCTGCTGGCGGCCCGGGTGTAGGGCGCGGGCGAGCCGCGGGGGCGGGCCGGCGCAGCGGCGGCGCGGGCCGGCGCGGGCCCGTCAGGCGATGTGCTCGGTGTCCATCTCCGCCGTGTAGCGGTGGCGGAACTCGCGGAGGTAGCCGCGGAGCGAGCTCTCGCTGAGCGGGCCGCCGGTGCGGCCGCGGATGCCGTAGAGGTCCATGAGGTAAAGGCCGAACTGGCGGGCGTTGGGGAAGTCGCCGCGCTCGGCGACGTACCGGCGGAACGCGCCGAAGTACGCCTCCTCGCGGGACATGTCGTCGGGCAGGCCCGGCGCGGCGGCGGTCTCCTCCTCCGCGGCGGGGCCCGGCTCGGCCGGGAAGGGGCCGCTCTGCGCCGGGACGTACGGCTGCGGGCTGCCCAGGGGGCGCTCGCGGCCCGGGGCGACCGGCACGGTCACCCGGGGGGAGACCGGCTCGGCCGGGGAGAGGGGTTCGCGGACGGGCCCGGGGGCGGCGGGGTACTCGGAGGCTCCGTCGTGGTGCGGGGCTGCGTCGTGGTGCGGGGCTCCGTCGTGGTGCGGGGCTCCGTCGTACCGGGGGGTTCCGGTGTACTCGGGGCCGGCGGCGGTGTGGTCCGCGGCGCCGTATCCGGCGGTCGGCGCGGACTCCCCGGCGGTGGTGTGTTCCGCCGGGCGTTCGTGGCCGGGCGCCTGCCCGGCGCCGGCCCCGGAGTGGTGCTCCCCGGCGTGGTGTTCCCCGGCGGTGAGTTCGGGGCGGCGCGGTGAGGGGCGTACGGCGGCGGGGGCGGCCGGGTCGATGCCGGCGGCGGCGAGTCCGTCGGGCGCGGTCTCGGCGAGCGGGACGCCGTAGCGGGCCAGCCGGAGCGGCATCATCGACTCGACCGGTGCCTTGCGGCGCCAGGCGCGGCCGTAGCGGGCGCGGAGGCGGGCCTGGTAGACGAGGCGGTCCTGTTCGAGGCGGATGACCTCGTCGTAGGAGCGCAGTTCCCACAGCTTCATCCGGCGCCAGAGCCGGAAGGTGGAGGGGAAGGCCAGCAGCCAGCGGGAGAGGCGTACGCCCTCCATGTGCTTGTCGGCGGTGATGTCGGCGATCCGGCCGATGGCGTGCCGGGCGGCCTCGACGGAGACGACGAAGAGGACGGGGATGACCGCGTGCATGCCGACGCCCAGCGGGTCGGGCCAGGCCGCGGCACCGTTGAAGGCGATGGTGGCGGCGGTGAGCAGCCAGGCGGTCTGGCGCAGCAGCGGGAACGGGATGCGGATCCAGGTCAGCAGCAGGTCCAGGGCGAGCAGGACGACGATCCCCGCGTCGATCCCGATGGGGAAGACGACGGAGAAGGCGCCGAACCCTTTCTGCTCGGCGAGGTCGCGGACCGCCGCGTACGAACCGGCGAAGCCGATCGCCGCGATCAGCACGGCACCGGCGACCACCACCCCGATCAAGATGCGGTGTGTGCGTGTCAGCTGCATGGCGGCCACCCGCGCTCCCCTTCCGGTGTCGACAACTGGCGGGCACAGCCTGGCACATGTGTGCGAGTGCGAGGAGCCCGGACCTGTCGCGGGCCCGGGCTCCCGGGCGGTATCCCCGGTTACGCGCGGTATCTCAGGGGCGGTTCGGGCGGAGGCCCGTCCGGATCCCGGTCCGGGGGCGGCGGCCGTCGCTCACTTGTTGGCGTCGGCGACGGCCTTGACGGCCTCCTTGGCGGCCTTCTCGGCGTCCTTGAGCAGATCGTCGGCCTTCGGCGGCTTGGCGTCCTCGTAGCCGGCGCCGTTGTAGTTCAGGGTGATGACGACGTTCTCGGTGCGGGTCACGACGGTCTGGTTCTTGAAGCCGTCGCCGTCCTTGGTGATGTCGTAGCGCACCGTGGCCGCCTCGTCGCCGATGCCGGACGGCGCCGCGTTCTTCACGTCCTTGCCGCCCTTGACGGACTTGGCCTCGCCGACCTGCTTGGTGAAGTACTGCTCGGCGCGCGACTCCGCGCTGCCGAGCGTCGCGTCGGACTCGAAGCGCTGGAGGGAGATGTCCAGCCAGCGGTACTGGAAACCGTCGAGGCCGTACCAGGAGCAGGTGCTGCGCGCGTTGACGTCGCTCGACTTGCCGGCCGTGCCGGTCTTGCTGTCGGCCTTGGGGACGAGGTCCTCGATGGTGTCCTTGCCGACGGCCTTGCACGCCTTGGGCAGGTCGGCGTACTTCGCGGGGGCCGTGGTGGGCGAGGCGCTCGCCTCCCCCGACGACGCGGACGGCTTGGCCTCCGCCTCGTCACCGGAGTCCGAGGAGCAGCCGGCGACGAACATCATGGGTATGACGGCTGCGGCGGCGAGAAGTCGCGTGGCTGATCGGTGCATGGTTCCTTCGCTCATCTGTCATCCAGGGGCGGTGGTACCACCCGTACGCCGCACCACCGTAAGGGAGGACGGCGGGACGGGCGGCGGTCATGCGTCGAAGGTGTCGGACAGCTCACGGGCCAGGCGCTGCGCCCTGGCCTGGAGCTCCCGGCTGCCGGGGATGTCCGAACGGTGCGTCGACCACTGGTCATACGTGATGGTCACCAGGACGTTCGAGGCCCGGAAGACGATCGTGATGTCGCGGTGGGCGCCGGAATCGGCGGTGCCGAGGTGGTCGTCGATGTAAGCGACATCACCCAGCCCGTCGAGGGCGCGGGGGGCGGTGGAGGGACCGGCGGAGGGGGAGGATGCGGGGGATTCGTCGCCCTTCTCCTCCTTCTCCCCCTTTTCGCCGTTCTCCCCGGATGTGCCGTTCTCTCCGGTGTCCGCGCCGCCTTCGCCGCCCTTGTCCCCGCTGCCCTGCTCGCCGTCCCCGGCGTTCTTGCCGTCCTCGCCCTCTCCGCTGTCCGCCGCGCCCGAGGTCTCGGCCGGATCGGCGTTCTCGGCCTGGGACTCGGAAGCGGCGGCGGACGGCTTGCCGTCCTCCGGCTTCTCGTCGACGGGGGCGGGGATGCCGGCCTCGGCCGCCTTCTTGTCGTACAGCTGCTGGGCGCGGTCGTCGTCGCTGAGGGCCGGGTCGTAGGAGACGACCCGCTCGAAGTCGATGACCAGGCTGCGGGTGCCGTCGGAGAGCCCGGTGGTCCAGCGGCAGCCGGTGCGGCGGTCGGTGTCGTAGGTGAGCGCCGGCTGGCCGTCGTACGCCTTCTCGCGCTTCGTCCCCTCCAGCTTGTCGAGGCCGGGGAGGAGGGCGCGCAGGGTGCCGCGTTCGACGGCGCCGCAGGCCTCGGGCAGGGTGCGGTACTTGCCGGGCCTGGCGGAGGAGGTGGCGGAGGGGCCGCCCTGCTCGGAACCGTCCCCGCCGCCGTCACCGGAGGAACCGGTGCACCCCGTCAGCCCGACGAGCAGCGCGGCTGCCACGGCGCTCGTTCCGTACGCCCATCGCTGCACGGTGCCCGGCTCCCTTCGGAAAAGCTGTTGCCGCCGGTCGGCGGCCGATGGAGACAATGTGTACCGCACGCGCCGCCGCCTCCGCCGGGCCGATGCCGGTTATCCGGGGGGATGGAGGGTTTTGTGCCGTGCGCTTTCGACCAGCGGGAGACATCAGTCCCGGTCACGGGGGGACCCCGGCCGGCGGGGGAATCGAGGACGTCGTGGGATACACCGAGCTGCCCGGTGCGCGGGTGCCGATCCGGATGTGGGCCGACCCGGCCACCGTCGAGGACGGCGCGATGCGCCAGCTGGAGAACGTCGCCACGCTGCCCTGGATCCAGGGCCTGGCCGTCATGCCCGATGTGCACTACGGCAAGGGCGCGACGGTCGGTTCGGTGATCGCGATGCGGGGCGCCGTCTGCCCGGCCGCGGTCGGGGTGGACATCGGCTGCGGGATGTCGGCGGTGAAGACCTCGCTGACCGCCAACGACCTGCCGGGTGACCTCTCCCGGCTGCGGTCGAGGATCGAGCAGGCGATACCGGTGGGGCGCGGGATGCACGACGAGCCCGTCGACCCGGGGCGGCTGCACGGCTTCCCGACGGCGGGCTGGGAGGACTTCTGGTCCCGCTTCGAGGGGGTGGCCGAGGCGGTCAGGTTCCGCCGGGAGCGGGCCGCCCGGCAGATGGGTTCGCTCGGTTCGGGCAACCACTTCATCGAGTTCTGCCTGGACGAGTCCGGCACGGTATGGCTGATGCTGCACTCCGGCTCCCGCAACATCGGCAAGGAGCTGGCCGAGCACCACATCGGTATCGCGCAGCGGCTGCCGCACAACCAGGGCCTCGTGGACCGGGACCTCGCCGTGTTCGTCGCGGACACCCCGCAGATGGCGGCCTACCGGAACGACCTGTTCTGGGCGCAGGAGTATGCCCAGCACAACCGCGCGATCATGATGGGCGTCTTCCAGGACGTCGTCCGCAAGGAGTTCAAGAAGGCCCGGCCCGTCTTCGAACCGGTCATCTCCTGCCACCACAACTACGTGGCCGAGGAGCGGTACGACGGCATGGACCTGCTGGTCACCCGGAAGGGGGCGATCCGTGCGGGCGGCGGGGACCACGGCATCATCCCGGGCTCCATGGGCACCGGCTCGTACATCGTGCGCGGGCTCGGCAATGAGGCGTCCTTCAACTCCGCCTCCCACGGCGCGGGCCGGCGGATGAGCCGCAACGCGGCCAAGCGGCGGTACACGGCCCGGGACCTGGAGGAGCAGACCCGGGGCGTGGAGTGCCGCAAGGACTCCGGGGTCGTGGACGAGATCCCGGCCGCGTACAAGCCGATCGAGCAGGTCATCGACCAGCAGCGCGATCTGGTCGAGGTCGTGGCCAAGCTCAAGCAGGTCATCTGCGTGAAGGGCTGAGGAGGGCGCCGCCCGGGCCCGTGGATCCGGGCCCGGGCGGCTGCCGGGCCACGCCCGTGCTGGAAGTGCCCGAGTTCCAGGCGGTGGTGAACGCGGCCGCCACACCGCGCGAGGCGCTGGTGCCGGTCCTGATCTACACGCTGGTCGGCCGTTTCTCCGAGTGCTGCGCGGCAACCCTGGTGGACGTGCGGGTGCTGGACGGCGCGCGCAGGCTCGACCTGCGCCGCAAGGGCGGCAAGGGACGCGTGTTCCCGCTGCCGGACCGTCTCTGCGACCTGATCGACGTCGCCGCCGGCCGCCGCGCGGAGGGCCGGCTGCTCCTGGACGACGCCGGAAAACCGATGGACCGGCACGCGGTGGACCGGCTGCTGAACCGCCTGGGCCGCACGGCCGGCGTGCTGCCGGGCCGGGACCTCACCCCGCACGTCCTGCGGGCCTCCAAGCTGACGCACATGCACGACGCGCAGGTGCCGGTGGAGGAGATCCGGGAGTACGCCGACCACGCGCACATCGAGACCACGCTGCGGTACATCCGCCGCCGGGACGCCGACCTGCTCAAGGCGAAGCACGCCACGGCGGCGGTCGCGGTGTACGACCACCTGGTGGACCGGTTCGTTGAGGGGGAGCGCGGAAGCTGACGGCTGGGGCCCTGCTGACCCTGGGCTACCGCGCGTCGCCCTTCTTCCGTTCCTTCCTCGCCACGGAGTCTTCTCGTGCGCATCCGCTCGGCCTGTGGGCTTTCCGCTGTCGTCGCCGTCGATGCGGCAGTGACCGGTACCCCTCCTTGAGTCTCAGCCGCCACGGCCCGGACCCAACCCGTCCTGCCCACCTTCACCGCGCTCATCACCCGTTCCCCGACCGGTCGCTGAACCCACAGCCAGCCCGGAACTCCGCAAGCCAACGAATGAGCAGTGGGCCGAAGACGGGAAGTCTTCGGCCCACAACGGCGTGCGCAGCACCATCGACTCGGTTCGCTCTCCAGCGCCGCCGGCTTCTGTTCGGTTGCGTTGTGGCGCCGTTGGCAAGGAACGGCCCGGCGCCCATGGGTGTTTCGGAGAATCACGGTTCAGCGTCGGCGGTCAGGGTCCCGGCGGGATTACGGCACCATGGGACGCCGTGGGTGCACGGGCGATCAGAAGTGCTCGATGGACACGTACTCCACATAGCCCCAGTTGCAGTATGCGTTGGTGCGGGTGGGGCCGGTCACGATGCTGCTCGACCCCGAACCCCCCAGCGTGCAGTCGACGTTGACGCGCCACTTGTAGTTCCCCGCAGTGGTGCACCTCCCCCAGCCGTTGGTGAGGTTCTTGCCCTTGGTGCACGAGGGCCCGAGCGCAGAGGCAACTCCGTCGTGGGCGGCAGCCTGCGCGGGCGCCGACACCCCGCCCAGCAGCAGGGCCGCTCCGATTCCCAGTCCTGCCACAGCCGTACGGAAACGCATGGGTACTCCTTCGATTCGTTGGGACGAGGGCCGCCGTGACCGACAACACGTCGGCATTGGGCAACCGCCATAGGCAAACGTCCCTGGTCAGCATGTGTCTTGTCCCAGGGAGGAACTCCGAGGCCGGTCGCCCGGATGGCGTGATCTTGGCTTCACGGCCCGTCGTGAACACCATCAGACTGAAGCCAAGGTCGGCGAGGTGTCTTGTACAAACGCGCACCCTGCCGGGTGCGTGTTCCTTGGAGGCGCATGGATCGAGAAGGGCGGCAGTTGTGGTCCGCGAGTCGGCACCGGACGATGCGAGCTCGGAGGGCTGCCGGGTGCGTCGGCATCCTCCTGCCCGGCTGCGCGCCCACGTGGTCAGTTACACCGGCTACCGCATGAGTACGGCACCGGTCGCGCAGAGGCTGAACCTCCCCTCGACCACCGTGACGCTGTGTTTGACGTGGGGAGCCCCACTGGACCTCGCCTCGGACCGGGATCCGCCGTCGGGCGGGGGCCGTGACGCGGTGCTGCTGGGACTCCAGACCGGCCCGGTGATCAGCCGCACCGGCGGCACGGGCCACGGCGTGCAGGTGGAACTGACGCCGTTGGGCGGTTATGCACTCCTCGGCATGCCGCTTCGTCACCTGGCCGACACCATGGTCCACCCAGTGGACGTACTGGGACGGCACTGGGGCGTCGCCCTCACCGGTCAACTCGCCCGCGCATCCAACTGGAGAAGTCGCTGGGCTCTTCTCGACGAAGCAATCTCCATGCGGCTCGCGGACAGCCGGTGCTGGCCCTCACCAGTGGTGTCGGAGGCCTGGACCCTGTTGCAGGCCAGTCACGGCACGCTGCCCGTCGGGCGGCTGGCCGAAGCGACCGGGCGGAGCCGTCGCCGCCTGGAGGTCCTCTTCGCGGAGCAGATCGGCCTCACTCCCAAGAGCGCCGCCCGCGTTCTCCGCTTCCAAAAGGCTCTGACCAGGCTGCTGAAGCCGAGTGCGACCTGGGCCGAAACGGCAGCTACGTGCGGCTACCACGACCAGGCTCACCTCGCCCGCGAGTTCCGCACCTTTGCGGGAATGACCGCAACCGCCCTCCAGGAACTTGCCACCCACAGCGCGGGGGGCGACACCAGTCCCCTCGCCCACCCCTTCACCTCTGTTCTGGCTCCACCATGACCCGTATTCCGTGGTCAGGACTCGGTCTGCAGGCCGATGTCCTTGGGTTCGGAGCGGGCCCAGCGCCGGAATCGGGCGAAGATGTCCGGGAGGTCGAGCCCGCCGCGTTCCACCAGTGATTCCCCGACCAGGACGGCCATCTGGGTGTCGTCGGTGGCCTCTGCGGGGTCCCAGCCACCGCCGCCGCACATCTCGCCGCCTGCGCCGGGCGCCGGGAAGCGGGCGGAGAACGCCCCCTCGGGTCCGAACTCGAAGGGTGCCCCGAGGGCGTCACCCACTGCTGAGCCGACGATCGCACCGCGGGCCCGCCGGATCCTGTCAGTCCCCTGCACGGGGGCAGGCTATCGCGGGGCATGGGATCGGCCCCTTGGACCAGGGGTTGGGAGAGGACTGACTGGTGGGTGACCGCCGCCGTGAGGCCGGCACTGCCGGGCGAACCGGGACGAATGCGGCCCCTGTCTGCGCGGGAGCCGACCGGGGCCGTACCGTAGGAGGCTCAGCGGACCTGCCGATTCCCACTGGAGACCGCGATGAGCACGCAGCCCGACCACCCGCGGCACGGCACCGCCAGCGCTGACACGGAGGCGGAGGTGCACCGGATCGCGCAGCCGGCGAGCACTCCGGAGGAGCTGCGTGCCGCCCTCGCGGTGATCGCCCCGGACGCGCTGCCGACCTTCGACGCCGAGCGTGCGGCGGCTCTGCAGCAGTCCCGGGAGCAGGTGAGTGCCGCGCCCATGCGTCGCTTCGTCGGGCAGTGGGCCGTCCACGTCGCCGTGGAGCGCCATCCGGAACGTGCAGCCCGGCTGCGGGCCTTGGAGGCCCGTGCGGCCGAGACCGAGGACATCGGGCAGGCCCGGGAGATCGCGGCCGAGATCGGCCGCATCCTCGACGAGGCGTGCGCCGAGGCCGGCATCAACCACCGGCAGGGAGCGGCGTGAGCGACCGCAGCGACTGGCGCTGGGAGTACGACCCGGATGCCGAGCACGTCGTCGCGGGACTGCCCCCGCAGGTGGTGGCCGAGGTCGAGCGCCTCGCGGGGGAGATGGTCGCCCTCGCCGAGGTCGGCGTTGACGTCACCGACCTCGGCGAGGGGCCGCGGAAGGGCGTACCGGGCGGTGTGCGGCGCATCCCGCTCCTGGCCGACGGCTGGTTCTACGCACTGCCCCTTCCACGCCTGCGGCTCATCGCAATCACGCGGGTGATTCCGCCTTTCACCCAGTTCTGACGGGACTGAGATGGCCGCGGTACCGGGTCTCGACGCTGTGCCGCCTATCGTCTCCGGGCCTGCGGGCAGTCTGCCCCTCCAGAGCCGGCCGTGCGGCGTCGCCGGCGCCGGACTCACCTCTCGCGGTGGACCTTGGTGTTGGACGCCTGTGCGCGCGGGCGGACGACGAGCAGGTCGATGTTGACGTGCGGGGGGCGGGTGACCGCCCACGCCACGGTGTCGGCCACGTCCTCGGCGGTGAGCGGCTCCGCCACGCCCGCGTAGACGGCCGCCGCCCGCTCCTCGTCACCGCGGAAGCGGGTCATCGCGAACTCGTCGGTGCGCACCATGCCGGGGGCCACCTCGATGACCCGGACCGGTTCGCCGCACAGCTCCAGCCGGAGGGTCCCGGCGAGGGCGTGGGCACCGTGCTTGGCGGCCACATAGCCGCCGCCGCCCTCGTAGGTGCCGTGTCCGGCGGTGGAGGTGAGCACGACGACCGTGCCGTCGCCGGAGGCGGTCAGGGCGGGCAGCAGGGCCTGGGTGACGTGCAGTACGCCGAGGACGTTCACCTCGTACATCGCCCGCCAGTCGGCGGGGTCGCCGGTCGCCACCGGGTCGAGGCCCAGCGCGCCGCCGGCGTTGTTGACCAGGACGTCGCAGCGGTCGAGGGAGGCGGCGAAGGCGTCGACGGCCGCACGGTCCGTGACGTCGAGCGGGTGGGCGGCGGCCTCCAGCCCGGCCGCCGTCAACTCGGCCGCCAGCGCCTCGATGCGGTCCGCACGGCGCGCGGTGAGCAGCACCCGGTATCCGGCTTCGGCCAGTCTGCGGGCGGTCGCCGCGCCGATTCCGCTGCTGGCGCCGGTGACGACTGCGGTACGCGTGCTCATGGTGCCTCCGTTGCGAGCCTGGCTTGGCTGTGATCGTCCGCACGCAGGATATGCCGCTGCTGATCGGATCAGAGGAAGGTCTGATCGGGGGATGAGATGCATATTCTATGACAGACCGTCAGGTCGGCGGGGAAAGGTGCGGTCGTCCGGCATCACCGGACGGATCGGATCCCGACATCGAGGAGCACCTTTTATGCCCGTAACGGACCCTGCCCTCCGCCGTTCGCGCACGGTCGCCCAGCGGCTGGGCGCCGCGGTCACCGGTCTGGTCGCCGCCACCGCCCTGGTCGCCGGAGTCCCGGCGACGGCCTCGGCCCACGACCACCACCGCGGTCACGGTCACCACGCCGGTCACGGCCACGGCCACCACTCCGGCCACGGCCACGGCCGGTGCCACAAGCACCACAAGCACCACGGCCACCAGGGCAAGCAGAACAAGCACGGCGGCCGGCACGGCCACGCGCACCCGGTGGAGATCCGCGAGGCGATCGCGATCGCGGAGGGCGCCGTGCCCGGGAAGGTCACCGCGGCCGAGGTGGAGGAGGAGAGGCTCCACCCCAAGGACAAGAAGAAGCGGAAGGTCTGGGAGGTGGAGGTCAAGCGCGGCAAGATCACGTACGACGTGCTGATCGACCCGAGGACCGGCTGCATCCTGAAGGTCGAGAAGGACGACTGAGACACCGGAGAGACACCCGGGACACGCCCGGCGGACGGCCCGGTAGCGGGGCCGGAGCACGACGGCCGGGGCCGGAGCCGCACACAGCGCCTCCGGCTCCGGCCCCCGCCCCCGGCGCCCTTCACCGCCGTCCGGCGCCGGCGGGCCGTATGGCAGGGTTCTGGACGGGCGGCCCCGCTGACGCGGCCGCGCCCTCCGTTCCGCCACGTCGGCCCAGTGAGGCCGGAAAGAGGGGGTCACCGTGCCGGCACCACGCATGAGCACGACACCACTGCCCGGCATTGGTGTCCAATACGACCTGACCACGCGCGAACAGCGCCATCTGTCCGTGGTCGCCCACCGGGACGGCACCCGCACCTTCAACGCCTACCGGTCCGACGATCCCGACGCCTGCGCGCTGTCGCTGCGCCTCACCGGCTCCGAAGCGGCCCTCCTGGCGGACAGCATGGCCCCGCAGGACCACAGCCCGAGCCTGCTCTACACCACGGACCTCGGCCTGGTCGCGGAGCGCATCCCGCTGAGCGGGTCCTCGCACTGGAACGGACGCGTCCTGGGCGACACCTGCCTCCGCACGGAGACGGGTGTCTCCATCGTCGCCGTGCTGCGCCGCTCCGAGGCGATCCCCTCGCCGACCCCGGACTTCCGCCTCGCCGGGGGTGACACGCTCATCGTCATCGGGACCCGCGAGGGCGTGGACGCCGCCGCCGCGATCCTCGAACGGGAATGAGCGCATGCACGGAGCCATATTCCTGATCGAACTCGGCGGCCTCATCCTCGCGCTCGGCCTGCTGGGACGGCTCGCCGGACGCTACGGCTTCTCGCCGATCCCGCTCTACCTCCTCGCCGGTCTGGCCTTCGGCCACGGCGGGCTGCTGCCGCTGGGCGCGAGCGAGGAGTTCGTCGCCCAGGCCTCGGAGATCGGCGTCGTCCTGCTGCTGCTGATGCTCGGCCTGGAGTACACCGCCGCGGATCTGGTGGGCAACCTCCGCAAGCAGTACCCGGCCGGGATCGTCGACTTCGTCCTCAACGCGCTGCCGGGCGCCGCCGCGGCGCTGCTGCTGGGCTGGAGCCCGGTCGCCGCCGTGGTGCTGGCGGGCGTCACCTGGATCTCCTCCTCGGGGGTCATCGCCAAGGTCCTCGGCGACCTCGGCCGGGTCGGCAACCGGGAGACACCGGTCATTCTCAGCGTCCTCGTCTTCGAGGACCTGGCGATGGCGGTCTACCTGCCGCTGCTCACGGCGCTGCTCTCGGGGCTGAGCATCGCGGCCGGCAGTGTGACCCTCGGTGTGGCGCTGGGCGTCGCCGGCCTCGTCCTCTTCGCCGCGGTCCGCTACGGCCGGGTGATCTCGCGCTTCGTCTCCAGCGACGACCCGGAGAAGCTGTTGCTGGTCGTGCTGGGGCTGACGCTGCTGGTCGCCGGTATCGCCCAGCAGTTGCAGGTCTCGGCGGCGGTCGGCGCGTTCCTGGTCGGCATCGCACTCTCCGGTGAGGTGGCGGAGGGGGCGCACGCGGTCCTGGTCCCGCTCCGGGACCTCTTCGCCGCGGTCTTCTTCGTCTTCTTCGGGCTGAACACCAATCCGGAGAGCATCCCGCCGGTGATCGTCCCGGCGCTGATCCTGGCGGTCCTCACCGCCATCACCAAGATCGCCACGGGTTACTGGGCGGCGAAGCGGGCGAGGATCGGCGAGAAGGGCCGCTGGCGGGCCGGTGGCGCGCTGGTGGCCCGCGGCGAGTTCTCCATCGTCATCGCGGGGCTCGCGATCAGCTCCGGAGTCGAACCGCGGCTCGGCGCCCTGGCCACGGCGTACGTGCTGCTGCTCGTCATCATCGGCCCGCTGACCGCCCGTTACACCGAGCCGGTCGCCCTGCGGCTGTTCGGCGGCCGGAAGCCCCCGGCCGCGCCCGCGGAGGGCGGCGGTGCCGGTACGGACGCCTCGGCCGCAGCGGGCAGCAAGCCCTGACGCGGGGCGGCGGGCGCCCGGGCACGGCCGGCCGTCAGCTGCCGGAGCCGGGCGGGGACGGCGGTCCGGCCCAGCGGTGGAGGGCCGTGCGGAGGCCGGACGGGGACGGGGCGTCCGAGGCCCAGGCCACGTAGCCGTCGGGGCGGACGAGCAGGGTGGTGCGCCGGTCACCTGCCCAGTGCACCGGCCGGACCCGGCTCCCGTATCCGGCCAGCGCCTCCTTCAGCCCCGCCTGTCCCGGCCCGTCCGCCGGAGCCACGAGGACGAACCGGCCCCCGCGCAGGGCCTCGTGGAGCCGGGCGGGGGCATCGGTGCCCGCGGCGGCCCCGGGTGGAGCGGCGAGCCGGAGGTCCGGGGCGCGCCGCCCCGTCAGGACGTGCGCCCCGCGTCCGGCGGGGTAGGCGACGCCGATGCCGGTGACGTTGCCGAGCGCGCGCCGGCCCACGGGACCGATCCGGCCGACGGCCAGCGCGGCCAGCCGGCGCGCGCCGAGCCCGGCCGGGCCCGAGGCCATCGCCAGGCGCAGGATCGCGCCGCTGCTGCGCAGCACCATGCGGCCGACCGGGTGCCGCTCGTCGTGGTAGGTGTCCAGCAGGCTGCCGGAGGCACCGTCGCGGAGGACGGCGGTGAGCTTCCAGCCGAGGTTGGCCGAGTCCTGCAGGCCGGTGTTCATGCCCTGTCCGCCGGCGGGGGAGTGCACATGGGCGGCGTCGCCCGCGAGCAGCACCCGCCCGGTGCGGTAGGCGGGGACCTGACGCTCCTCGCTGTGGAACCGGGACAGCCAGCGCGGGTCCCGCATCCCGAAGTCGTCGCCGAGCGCGCGGCGCACGATGTCCCGCACCTCCGCCAGGTCCACCGGCGCGTCGTCGGGCACCTGGCGGTGCCGGTTCCAGCCGCCCACGCGGTACCAGCCGTCGCCGAACGGCACGACGAGCGCGAAGTTCTCGCCGTCGCCCCGGAGCGCGAGCAGCTCCGTCGGCTCCCGGTCCAGCCGCACATCGGCGAGGACCAGCGAGCGGATCACGGAGCCGCCGGGGAAGGGCAGGCCCAGGGCGCGGCGGACGGTGCTGTGGTGGCCGTCGGTGCCGGCGAGGTACGCGGCACGGTGGGTCGCCGTGCCGTGCTCCTCGGCGGCGGTCACCTCGGCGGCGGTCACCTCCACTCCATCGGGGTCCTGGCGCAGGCCGGTGACCTCCGAGCCGTACCGGAAGCGGACCCCGTGCTCCGCGGCGCGCCGCTCCAGCAGCCGTTCGACCTCGTACTGCGGTGTGACCAGGAGGAACGGGAAGCGGCTCGGAAGCCGGCCGAGGTCGAGGGCGAGGGTGCCGAAGAGCTCGACGCGCTCCAGGGGCGTGCCGCGCGCGACCAGGTCGCCGGCGACGCCGCGGGCGTCGAGCTGTTCCAGGGTGCGGGCGTGCACGGCGAAGGCGCGGGTCAGCGAGGAGCGGCCCGGCGGGCGTTTCTCCAGGACGGTGACGGAGAGCCCGGCCTCGGCGAGGTCGCCGGCCAGCAGCAGCCCGGCGGGGCCGGCGCCGACGACAAGCACGTCCGAGGTGGTGAGGGGGGTGCGCATATCCGCCTCCTGGGAACGGCGCGGTCTGCCCCCGTGATCCGGGGGGCCGCGCCCGCCGATGATGTCAACGGTTGTTGGCCAACGCTTGTTGGCAAGCGTAGGGGTGCGGCTCAGCGAGGTCAACAGGGGGGCTCCGCAGGGACGTTGGCGTGCCGCTGCGGTGCGCGGCCGTCGGCCCACGGCTGTTGGCCCACAGGTGTGGGCCTAGGCTGACCGGTATGGATCCCGCACCCGTCCGCCGCTCCCAGGCCACCCGCGACGCGATCCTCGCCGCGGCCCGCGAGCGCTTCGCCGCCGACGGGTACGAACGCGCCACCATCCGCGCCATCGCCCGGGAAGCGGGGATCGACCCGTCGATGGTGATGCGCTACTACGGCAACAAGGAGGGCCTGTTCGCCGCGGCCTCCTCCGCCGTCGACCTCCGCCTCCCGGACCTCGGCGCCGTACCGCGCGAGGAGATCGGCACCGTCCTCGTCGCCCACTTCCTGGAGCGCTGGGAGGAGGACGAGGTGATGACGGCGACCCTGCGCGTCGGTGTCACCAACGCGGCGGGCGCCGAGCGCACCCGCGCGATCTTCCGGGAGCAGCTCGGCCCGGTCGTCGCCGCCGTCTGCCCCGACCCCGCCCAGGCCGCCGTCCGCGCGGGACTCACGGCCTCCCAGATGCTCGGCATGGCGCTGACCCGCTACGTGCTGCGGCTGCCGCCGGTGGCGGAGATGCCCCGCGAGGAGGTCGTGGCCTGGCTCGCGCCGACGGTGCAGCGCTATCTGACGGCGGCGGCGCCGTGACGGGGCGGCACGTCACGGTGCCGGACTGACGCGGACGCGCATTCTGTGAGGGGGGCGCGGAGGCTGTCGGGGTCAGGCGGCCGTGGCAGGGCGTGGTTCGCCGCGGAAGACCTGTCGGGTGTGCCAGTCGCGGTGAGCCGCGGCAAGAGGGCGCGAGCCGGGCTGCGGGCCGATGAGCGGGCGTCCCGCGAGCGCTATGACGTGCTCGCGGGCGGCGGGGCTGTGACCGGTGAAGCGTTGTGAGACGAGGATGCGTTGGTCGTGTCCCACGCCGAGGACGCCCTTGTCGAAGAGCTTGTGGTGCAGCGCGCACAGGCACAGCCCGTTGTCCGTCTCGTCGGGTCCGCCGAACGCCCACCAGCGCACGTGGGCGGCCTCCAACCCGACCGGTACCGCGCCGATCCTGCCGTCGTATCCGCAGAAGGCGCACCGGTACTCGTAGGCGGTCAGCACCAGTTGCCGCATCCTCCGGTCCCGCTGCCTGCGCACCGCCGGGAGCTGCTCGGCCTCGGCCGGCTCCAGGTCCAGGCCGACGGCTTCGCACAGTTCGCCGTGCAGAGAGGGCGGGAAGTGGAGGTCGAGCAGCAAGCGCGCGATGCTGCCGAGCAGGTCCGGTTCACGCCGCAGGGCCGCTCTCAGGTCCGGCGCGAGCTGCCCGGTGGCCCCCGTCCCGCGGAGGTCCCGTACCCCGCTGCCGGGGCTGCCCGGTCCGCGATCGGTGCGGACTTCCCATACGCCGTCGCCGACCAGGTGGTGGAAGGGGTAGGCGGGTGTCGTCTTGTGGGGCGGTCCGTACTCGGTCAGCAGTTGCTGCAGATCCTGCTCCACCGCGGTGTAGCGCAGACCGCCGTCGGCGTCCTCCTGGAACCGGCCGAGGGCGTAGAGGAGCAGCAGCGGCTTGTGCGGAGCGCGCGTTCCGCCCTTGGTCCACTGCCTCAGCTTCGCGATCCGCTCCAGCCAGTCCATGGCGGCTGAGCGTAGTGTGCCCCTCGATGTGCCCGGGCGGCCGGCGGCCCCTCCCGGCGCATGACGAGGGCGGAGCCCGGAAGCCCCGCTCAGTCCGCGGGAAACCCCGGCTCAGGGCCAGACGAGGCAGTACGGCTGGTGGCCCGCGTGGTGGAGGCGTTCGGAGAAGTCCTGCCACTCGTGGAGCAGCTGGTAGACGGTGAAGGCGTCGCGCGGGCCGCCGCGGTCGGGGACGGTGGACCAGATGAAGGCCGCCGCGCCCACCGCTTCCTCGCCGACCCCGCGCAGCGGGTCGACGGCCGTCACCGGCAGCTTGACCACGGCGTAGTCGGGGTGGAGGACGACCAGTTCCAGCGGCGGGACCTTGTGCAGCGGTACGCCCTCGATGCCGGTGAGGACCATCGCGGCCATCGTCTCCGGCTTGATCTTGGTGAACATGCCGCCCATGCCGAGCTCGTCACCGCCGAGTTCCTCCGGGCGCATGGAGACCGGGACGCGGGCGGCGGTCGCCCCGTCGGGCGCCCCGAAGTACTTGTAGGTCACCCCCACGCGGCCACTCCTGCTCCCCCTCGGTGCCTCGGGATCACGCTCGCCCCGGTGCCGGCCCCTCCCCCGGCGGGCCGCACGGGAGGCGCGGGCGCGCTCGGGGTCCAGGTCGTCCGTCCCCTCGCCCAGTCCGCCACCGCGATGCATAGTCTCCACCCGATAAGTCGCGGCACAGGCCGCGCAACCCGATCATCGTCTCAGAGACATCCCCAGCGACCGGCGGCCGAAACGCCCGGCCGCACACGATCCTGCGGGGCTCTGAGACCATGGCTTGTGTGACTTACTCCTGCATGCCCCAGTCTCGCAGACGTACGGACGGCTGAAGGTCTCGTCTCAGTGTCGGAGGAAAGTCCCGCACCTTTGTCAGCCGGGCGCGGCCGCCGCCGTCCCCCACCTACGCACCCGCAGGTCAGGATCAACGTGTCTTTTCCGTATGAAGCTCCCGTCTCCCAGGCGCTCTTCGACCGCGCGGCCGCCGTGACACCCGGTGGTGTGAATTCCCCGGTCCGCGCCTTCGGTGCCGTGGGCGGTACGCCCCGGTTCATGGTGTCCGGTGCGGGTCCGTACCTCACCGACGCCGACGGCCGCGAGTACGTCGATCTGGTGTGCTCCTGGGGTCCGATGATCCTGGGCCACGCGCACCCCGGGGTTCAGGAGGCCGTACGGGCGGCGGTGGCGCGCGGTACGTCCTTCGGCACGCCCGGGGCGGGCGAGGTCGAGCTCGCCGAGGAGATCGTGGCCCGGGTGGCGCCCGTGGAGCAGGTGCGGCTGGTGTCCTCCGGGACCGAGGCGACGATGTCCGCGATCCGGCTGGCCCGCGGCTTCACCGGCCGCGCCAAGGTGGTCAAGTTCGCCGGCTGCTACCACGGGCACGTGGACGCCCTGCTGGCCTCGGCCGGCTCCGGGGTGGCGACCTTCGGGCTGCCGGACACCCCCGGGGTGACGGGCGCGCAGGCGGGCGACACGATCGTGCTGCCGTACAACGACCTGGACGCCGTGCGGGCCGCGTTCGCCGCCCACCCGGAGCAGATCGCCTGCGTGATCACCGAGGCGTCCCCCGGCAACATGGGCGTCGTCCCGCCGCGGCCCGGCTTCAACCAGGGGCTGGCCGACCTCTGCCGGGAGAACGGCGCGCTGTACGTCTCCGACGAGGTCATGACCGGCTTCCGGGTCTCGCGGGCCGGCTGGTACGGCCTCGACGGGGTGCGGCCGGACCTGATGACCTTCGGCAAGGTCATGGGCGGCGGCTTCCCGGCGGCGGCCTTCGGCGGCCGGGCCGACGTCATGGCTGCGCTCGCCCCGGCGGGCCCCGTCTACCAGGCGGGCACCCTCTCCGGAAACCCGGTCGCCACCGCAGCCGGCGTCGCGCAGCTGCGGCTGCTGGACGACGCCGCGTACGAGACGCTCGACGCGGTCTCCGCCGAGGTGCGGACGCTGGTGACGGAGGCGCTGGCCAAGGAGGGCGTCGCGCACCGGCTGCAGACCGCGGGCAGCATGTTCTCCGTCTTCTTCACCGACGAGGCCGTGACGGACTACGCGACGGCGAAGACCCAGGCCGTCCACCGGTTCACCGCCTTCTTCCACGCGATGCTCGCGCACGGGGTGTACCTGCCGCCGTCGGCCTTCGAGTCGTGGTTCGTCTCCACGGCGCACGACGGGGCCGCGGTGGAGCGCATCGCGGCCGCGCTGCCGGCCGCGGCCCGTGCCGCCGCGGCGGCGGCTCCGGGGGCGGATGCGTGATGGCCGGTCCGGGCGGACGGGAACGGAACGGGAGAGCGGAAGGGGAGCGGAACGGGATGGCAGCCAGCAACGGCAGCGCCGGTGGCGGCAGCACAGCCGGTGGCGGCAGCGGCTCCGGCGGTGGCAGTGGCCCGGGCGGTGGCAGTGGCCCGGGCGGCGGCAGTGGCTCCGGCGGCCCGGCGGGCGGCGACGAGATCACCGTCGTCCATCTGATGCGCCACGGCGAGGTGCACAACCCGGACGGCGTGCTCTACGGGCGCCGGGCCGGCTACCACCTCTCCGAGCTCGGCCGGAAGATGGCCGAACGGGTGGCCGAACACCTCGCCGGCCGCGACCTCACCCATGTCGTCTCCTCCCCGCTGGAGCGGGCCCGGGAGACCGCCGGACCCGTCGCCAAGGCGCACGCGCTGACCGTCGCCACCGACGAACGGCTGATCGAGGCGGCCAACGTCTTCGAGGGCAAGACCTTCGGCGTCGGGGACGGCGCGCTGCGCCGGCCCGCCAACTGGCGGCACCTGACCAACCCGTTCCGGCCCTCCTGGGGCGAGCCGTACGTCGAGCAGGTCGTCCGGATGATGGCGGCGCTGCACGCCGCCCGCGACGCCGCGCGGGGACACGAGGCGCTGGCCGTCAGCCACCAGCTGCCGATCTGGACGGTGCGCAGCTATGTCGAGAAGCGGCGGCTGTGGCACGACCCGCGCAAGCGGCAGTGCACCCTGGCGAGCCTGACCACGTTCACCTTCCAGGGTGACCGGATCGTCTCGGTCGGCTACACCGAGCCGGCCCGGGACCTCGTCCCGGCGCATCTGCTCGCGGGCGCCAAACCGGTCAAGGGCGCCAAGGGCTTCGGCGCCTGAGAGGGACCCCGGGGGCCCCGGCCACAGGCGGTTCCCGGGCGGGCGGGGTGCGGGCAGGGGGGTGCGGAAGATCGGCCAATCGGTCATGCGAAACTTTTCACATGAGTGCCTGCCACACCCCCCGAGGCCGCACGTCCCGCCGCCGCACCGCCGCCCTCGCAGCCGCCGCCGCGGCCGGAATGCTGCTGCTGACGGCCTGCGGGGGCGGAGAGACGTCCAAGGGCTCGGGCAACACGGGCTTCGTCGCGGGCGACGGCGGCATCGACCGCGCGGCGAAGGGCGACCGGCAGAAGGCCCCCGACCTGTCCGGTGAGACGGTGGACGGCGGGCGGGCCGCGCTCGCCGACTACCGGGGCGAGGTCGTGGTCGTCAACGTCTGGGGCTCCTGGTGCGCCCCCTGCCGGGCCGAGATGCCGCATCTGGTGAAGGTCGCGAACGACACGAAGGACGAGGGCGTCCGCTTCCTCGGCATCAACACCCGCGACCCGAACATCACCCCGGCGAGAAAGTTCGAGGAGGAGTTCGAGGTGCCGTATCCGAGTCTCTACGACCCGGTCGGCAAGCTCATGCTCCGCTTCCCCAAGGGCAGCCTCAACCCCAAGGCCATCCCGTCCACGCTGGTCGTCGACCGGGAGGGGAAGATCGCCGCCCGTGCGCTCAAGCCGCTGGGCGAGGACGAGCTGCGCGAGATGATCGAACCGCTGATCGCGGAGAAGTGATTCCGTGACGACGCTCCACGCCGCGGAGACCTTCACCGCGGAGACGTTCATTGCCGCGGAGACGTTCAACGAGACCGTGCTCAGCGGGGCGCTGTTGCTCGCCCTGCCGATCGCCGTGCTCGCCGGGCTGGTCTCCTTCTTCTCCCCCTGCGTGCTGCCCCTGGTGCCGGGCTACCTCAGCTACGTCACCGGCGTCAGCGGCACTGATCTGGCCGAGGCCCGCAAGGGGCGGATGGCGGCCGGTGCCTCGCTGTTCATCCTCGGCTTCACCGCCGTCTTCGTCTCCTACGGCGCCCTCTTCGGGAACTTCGGCTTCACGCTGGAGGAGTACCGGGAGACGATCACCAAGGTCCTCGGCGCCCTCACCATCGTGATGGGCCTCGCCTTCATGGGCGTGCTCGGCGGCTTCACCCAGCGCGAGTTCCGCTTTCACCGCAGACCCGCGATGGGCCTGGCCGGGGCGCCCCTGCTGGGGGTGCTCTTCGGCATCGGCTGGACGCCGTGCATCGGCCCGACCCTCGCCGCCGTCAACACCCTCGCCTTCAACGAGGCCAGCGCCGCCCGCGGCGCGCTGCTCACCGTCGCGTACTGCCTGGGTCTGGGGGTGCCGTTTCTGCTGGCCGCGGTCGCGTTCCGGCGGGCGCTCGGCGCCTTCTCCTGGGTCAAGCTGCACTATGTGTGGGTGATGCGGGCGGGCGGCCTGATGATGATCGCCGTCGGCCTGCTGCTCGTCACGGGCGTCTGGGACCGTCTGATCGGCGGCCTCCAGGTCTGGTCCTCCACCTTCACCCCGGGAATCTGATCCATGGCCGAGACGACGAAGAACGCCGAAGCCGGCACCAGGGCCGGGAACGGCGACGACCCGGCGGCCGGGCCGGACGGCTCCGCGTCCTCCGGGCTCGGCGCGGCGGGCTCCCAGCTGTCCACCGCCCCCGACGAGAGCGCCCCGCTGCCCGGTCTGGGCGTCATCGGCTGGGCCCGCTGGTTCTGGCGGCAGCTCACCTCGATGCGGGTGGCGCTGCTGCTGCTCTTCCTGCTGTCGCTGGGCGCGATCCCCGGCTCGCTGATCCCGCAGACCGGCGTCGATCCGATGGCCGTCGAGGAGTTCCGGGCCGAGAACGAGACGCTGGCGCCGCTCTACGACAAGCTGGGCCTGTTCCACGTCTACAGCTCGGTGTGGTTCTCGGCGATCTACATCCTGCTGTTCATCTCCCTCATCGGCTGCATCGTGCCGCGCACCTGGCAGTTCGCCGGCCAGCTCCGCGGCCGCCCGCCGGCCGGCCCGAGCCGCCTCACGCGGCTCCCCGCGTATACGACCTGGCGGACCGCCGCCGCGCCGGAGGAGGTGCTGGACGCCGCCCACCGGACGCTGCGCCGGCGGCGCTTCCGCGCGTGGCGCGGCGGGGACACCGCCGCCGCGGAGAAGGGCTATCTGCGGGAGGCGGGGAACCTCGTCTTCCACATCGCGCTGATCGTGATGCTCATCGCCTTCGCGGCGGGCAGCCTGTGGAAGGCCGAGGGCGGCAAGCTGATCGTCAAGGGCGACGGCTTCACCAACACCCTTCCCCAGTACGACGACTTCCGCGCCGCGAGCCTCTACGACACCGACGAGCTCACCCCGTTCGGCTTCCGGCTGGACGACTTCGAGGCCACCTTTGAGCGCGGCGGCCCGCAGAACGGCACCCCGCGCACCTTCCGCGCCGACGTCACCCACTGGGAGGGCGCGGACGGCGCGGAGAAGAAGGGGAGCATCGAGGTCAACCATCCGCTGGAGGTCGACGGCACCAAGGTCTATCTGATCGGCTACGGCTACGCGCCCGTCGTCACCGTCAAGGACGGCCAGGGCGACGTCGCCTACCGGGGGCCGGTGCCGTTCCTGCCGCAGGACACCAACAACACCTCCGTCGGCGTGATCAAGGTGCCCGACGCCCGCGACAAGGACGGCGAGAAGACCCAGCTCGGCTTCCAGGGCCGCTTCCTGCCGACCTTCGCCCTGGACGAGGTGCGGGGCCCGCACTCCACCTTCCCGGCGCTGGACTACCCGGTGCTGTCGATCAACGCCTTCATGGGCAGCCTCGGCGTCGACGCGGGCATCCCGCAGAACGTCTACCAGCTCGACACCCGCAAGATGAAGCAGTTCAAGGAGAACGGCGACCTCTACCGGAAGTTCCTGCGGCCCGGCGAGACCGTGCAACTGCCGGACGGCCAGGGCTCGCTGACCTTCGACCGCGTCGAGGAGTGGGCCAGCTTCCAGATCTCCAGCCAGCCCGGCAAGGGCTGGGCCCTGGGCGGCGCCGTCGCGGCGCTGCTGGGACTCGCGGCCTCCCTCTTCATCCAGCGGCGCCGGATGTGGGTCCGGGCGCGGCCGGCCGCGGACGGCTCCGGCACGGTCGTGGAGATGGCCGCGCTGGGCCGCAGCGAGTCCGCCCGGCTGCCGGAGGAACTGGCCGATCTGGCCGTGGCCCTCCGGGAGACGGCCCCGCCGGTACCCGAGCCGGACGCAGACACAGCCGCCGGGAAGCCGGCCGAAGAGACAGCCGCCGGAGAACCAGCCGGCGACGACCGTGAGAACCCCGATCCCGCTGGTCCCGCCGAAGGAGCGCGCGCGTGAACCTCGCAGCCGCAGCCAATGAGAACCTGGCCACCATCAGCAATGTGCTGATCTACTCCGCGATGGCCGTCTACGTCCTGGCCTTCGGCGCCCATATGGCGGAGTGGGTGCTGGGCGGCCGCAGCAAGGTCGGCCGCACGGCCGCCGCGCTGACCGAGAGGCCCGCCGGGCAGGCCGGAGCCGCCTCCGGGGCCGCGTCCGCGCCCGCCGTCCAGGTCACCGGCCGGGGCGGCACCACCGTGCTGGAGCGCCCCCGGGTCGTGACCCGGGGCGCGGCCGGCAGCCGGGACGTACCCGACGGGCCGGGCGCGGCGGGCGGTGACGAGGGCGGCGACCTCTACGGCCGGATCGCCGTATCGCTCACCACCCTCGCGTTCCTGCTGCACGCCGGCGGGGTGCTGACCCGCGCCCTGTCCGTGGAGCGCGCCCCCTGGGGCAACATGTACGAGTTCTCCACGACCTTCTCGATGGTCGTGGTCGGCTCCTACCTCGCTCTGCTCCTCGCGAAGAAGCCGGTGCGCTGGCTCGGCCTGCCGCTGGTCACGACCGTGCTGCTCGACCTCGGCCTCGCCGTCTCCGTGCTCTACACGGAGAGCGACCAGCTCGTCCCGGCCCTGGACTCGTACTGGCTGTGGATCCACGTCTCCTGCGCGATCATCTCCGGCGGGGTGTTCTACCTCGGTGCCGTCGCCACCGTGCTCTTCCTCTTCCGCGACCGCTACGAGGCCAAGCTGGCGGCCCCGGAGGGCAAGCAGCCCGGCGCCTTCGCCGACTCGGTGCTGAGCCGGCTCCCCGCGGCCGCCACCCTGGACAAGTTCGCGTACCGCGTCAACGCGCTGGTCTTCCCGCTCTGGACCTTCACGATCATCGCGGGCGCCATCTGGGCCGAGGCCGCCTGGGGCCGCTACTGGGGCTGGGACCCCAAGGAGGTCTGGTCCTTCATCACCTGGGTCGCCTACGCCGGCTATCTGCACGCCCGCGCCACGGCCGGCTGGAAGGGCCGCAAGGCCGCGTACATCGCGCTGGCCGCCTTCGCCTGCTTCCTCTTCAACTACTACGGCGTCAACATCTTCGTGACCGGCAAGCACTCCTACGCCGGGGTGTGAGCGGGGCGGTCCCCCGCGCGACCCCGCCGCGACAGCGCAACGAGAAGGCGCCCTCCGATCAACGGGGGGCGCCTTCTCGTCGTGCCGTACGGGCGGGCGGGCGGGCCGGGGCCGGGGCCGAGCCCGCGGGTGTTCCCGGGCCGGGTCAGGCCGCCGGGCCGTCGTCCGGGCCGTTCCCGTCCTTCTTGCGGTCCTTGTGCTCGTCGTCGAGCGAGCGGAGGAAGTCGGGGTTGTCGTCGGGCGCGATCCACTGGCCGCCGCCGCCGCGCACTCCGCGCCCGCCCCAGCCGCCGCCCGCCCCCGCGGTACGCCGCGGCCGGCCGGCCAGCAGCCACGCGAGCGAGCCGAACAGCACATAGCCGAAGAGCACCACGATCAGCACCCACACCGGCTTCGGCAGCTTGCGGACCTGGTCCTCAGGCGTGTTGAGGCAGTCGATGAACGCGTAGATCCACAACGCCAGGACCAGGAGAAACGGCAGATACCTCAACATGTCGGAGCAGGCCCCCTGAAGTACGGTGGCGGATCCGGGACAGCCCCGGTGACAACTCCAGCGTACGGGGTGACGGATACTGGTCCGCATGGCTTACGACGATCTGCGCTCGCTGCTGCGGGCGCTGGAGCGCGACGGTGACCTCAAGCGCGTCAAGGCCGAGGTCGATCCCTACCTGGAAGTGGGGGAGATCACCGACCGGGTCAACAAGGCCGGCGGTCCCGCACTGCTCTTCGAGAACGTCAAGGGCTCCTCGATGCCGCTGGCGATGAACGTCTTCGGCACCGACCGCCGGCTGCTCAAGGCCCTCGGCCTGGCCTCCTACGGCGACATCAGCGACAAGATCGGCGGGCTGCTCAGGCCCGAGCTGCCGCAGGGCTTCACCGGGATGCGCGAGGCGTTCGGGAAGCTCGCCGGCATGACGCACGTACCGCCGAAGAAGGTCAAGGACGCCCCGGTCCAGGAGACCGTCCTCACCGGCGACGACGTCGATCTCGACCAACTGCCCGCGCTGTTCACCTGGCCGGAGGACGGCGGCTCCTTCTTCAACCTCGGCCTCACCCACACCAAGGACCCGGAGACCGGGATCCGCAACCTCGGCCTCTACCGGCTCCAGCGGCACGACCGGCGCACCATCGGCATGCACTGGCAGATCCACAAGGACAGCCGCAACCACTACCAGACGGCCGCCCGGCGCGGTGAGCGGCTGCCGGTCGCCATCGCCTTCGGCTGCCCGCCGGCGGTCACGTACGCCTCCACGGCCCCGCTCCCCGGCGACATCGACGAGTACCTCTTCGCCGGCTTCGTGCAGGGCAAGCGGATCGAGATGGCCGACTGCAAGACGGTGCCGCTGCAGGTGCCGGCGCGGGCCGAGGTGGTACTGGAGGGCTGGCTGGAGCCGGGGCGGATGCTGCCGGAGGGGCCGTTCGGCGACCACACCGGCTTCTACACCCCGCAGGAACCGTTCCCCGCACTGACCATCGACTGCGTGACGATGCGGAAGCGGCCGCTGCTGCAGTCGATCGTGGTCGGCCGGCCGCCGACGGAGGACGGTCCGCTGGGCCGGGCCACCGAGCGGTTCTTCCTGCCGCTGCTCAAGATCATCATCCCGGACATCGTGGACTACCACCTCCCCGAGGCGGGCGGCTTCCACAACTGCGCGATCGTCTCGATCGACAAGAAGTACCCGAAGCACGCGCAGAAGGTGATGCACGCCATCTGGGGCGCCCACATGATGTCGCTGACCAAGCTGATCATCGTGGTCGACTCCGACTGCGACGTGCACGATCTGCACGAGGTGGCCTGGCGTGCGCTGGGCAACACCGACTACGCCCGCGACCTCACGGTGGCCGAGGGCCCCGTGGACCATCTCGACCACGCCTCCTACCAGCAGTTCTGGGGCGGCAAGGCCGGTATCGACGCCACCGCGAAGCTGCCCGAGGAGGGCTACACGCGCGACGGCGGCTGGCCGCGGATGGTGCTGCCGGACCCGGAGACCGCCGAGCTGGTCAGCCGGCGCTGGGCGGAGTACGGGCTGTGAGCGCGGAATCCGCGGCCTCCGGGCGCCCCCTGCCGGAGCGGGAGCCCGTCCCGGCGCGGCCCGCCGGGGCCGGGAAGGGCGGGGTCCGGGCCTTCCTGCGGCTGGTGATGATCGAGCACTCGGTCTTCGCGCTGCCCTTCGCCTACATCGCCTCGCTCACCGCGATGTTCCTGGACGACGGGACCGTCCACTGGTGGGAGCTGTTCCTCGTCACCGTGGCGATGGTCGGGCTGCGGACCTTCGCCATGGCCGCCAACCGGATCATCGACCGCGAGATAGACGCCCGCAATCCGCGCACCGCGGGGCGGGAGCTGGTGACGGGCGCGGTGTCGGTGCGCTCCGCCTGGACCGGCGCGCTGATCGCCCTCGCCGTCTTCCTGGGCGCGGCGGCCCTGCTCAACCCGCTCTGCCTGGCGCTGGCGCCGATCGCCGTCGTCCCGATGGTGGTCTATCCGTACGGCAAGCGGTTCACGGACTTCCCGCACGCCATCCTGGGACTGGCCCAGGCGATCGGCCCGGTCGGGGCGTGGATCGCGGTGACCGGGGCCTGGTCCTGGGACGCGGTGGTCCTCGGGCTCGCCGTCGGCGTCTGGATCGGCGGCTTCGACCTGATCTTCGGCAGCCAGGACGTGGCGGCGGACCGCGCCGAGGGCGTGCGTTCCGTCCCCGCCCGCTTCGGCGTCCCGGCCGCGCTGCACGGGGCGCGCGGCGCGCATGTCGTCACCACGGGACTGCTCGTCTGGTACGGGGTGCTGACGGGCGCGGGCGCGTTCTTCTGGGCGGGCCTGGCGATCGTGGCGGTGGCGTTCGTCTACGAGCACTCGATCGTGCGGCCGCACGACCTGTCCCGGCTGAACCGGGCGTTCTTCACGGTCAACGGCGTGATCGGTGTGGTGCTGTTCCTGTTCACCCTGCTCGACCTGGTGGTGCGCGGACTGACCGTGTGAGGCGGCCGGTCGTGTGAGGCGGCTCGGCGCGTGAGCGGCACCCGCACCGGGAGCGGCGCCGCGCCGCGCCGGTGCTCCCGGTGCTCCCAGGGGCGTCAGCCGACGATGGTCTCCCGCCGCCCGCCCGCACCGGCCCGGCGGCGGAACACCACCGCCGCGATCACCCCGCCGATCAGCCCGAAGAGGTGGCCCTGCCAGCTCACGGAGCCCGCGGTGGGCAGCACGCCCCAGATGATCGAGCCGTACAGCACGGCGATCACCAGGCCGACGATGACGTCCGTCACCACCCGGTCGATGAAGCCCCGCACCACCAGGTAGCCGAAGAGGCCGAAGACGACGATCGAGGCGCCGGCGGTGACGGACCCGGCGGGGGCCGTCAGCCAGACCCCGAGCCCGCCGGTCACCACGATCACCGCGACGACGGCCAGGAAGCGGCCGATGCCGCGCAGCGCGGCGAGGAAGCCGAAGAGGGCCAGCGGAACGGTGTTCGCCGCGACGTGGTCGAAGCCGAAGTGGAGGAAGGACGCCGGAATCACGTCGCGCAGCTCGCCGGTGTCGCGCGGGGAGACGCCGTAGGTGTCGAGGGAGTTGCCGGTGGCCACGTCGACGAACTCCAGCAGCCACAGCAGCGCCACCCAGACGGCCATCAGACCGGCCGCGGCCTTCGCCTTCTGGCCGCCGCTCGGCTCGGGCCGCGGGGCGGGCCGCCCCGGTGGCGGCCAGCCGGATCCGTAGCTTCCGTAGCTCATGGTTCCCCCTCACGCTCCGTGTACTTCTGCCCAGAAGAACGGCCGGGGTACCTTGTCCTGTTCCGGCCGGGGGCTCCCGATAGGCTCGAACCGTGGAGCCGCCGCACGGAGAACAGTACGAGACGACCGGCGCGCCCCCGGTCCGCGCGGGGCGCCGCCCCTGGGTCGTGGGGGTGTCCGGGGCGTCCGGCACGCCCTACGCCGCCGCGGTGCTGCGGGCGCTTCTGCATGCCGGGGAGACGGTGGACCTGGTGGTCAGCCGGGCGTCCCGGCTGACCCTGCTGGACGAGACGGGGATCTCCTTCCGGGACGCGCACTGGCGGGAGGACCTGCGCCGCTGGCTCGCGCGGGGCGCCGACGGCACCCCCGACCGCTTCGAGGCGTCCCTGCCGGACCTGGAGGCGGTGCGGTACTGGCCGGCCGGGGATCTCGCGGCGGGGCCGTCCTCGGGCTCGTATCCGGTGCGCGGCATGCTGGTCGTCCCGGCGAGCACGGCCTCCGTGGCCGGGATCGCGCTGGGGCTGTCCAAGGATCTGCTGCAGCGGGTGGCGAGCGTCACCCTCAAGGAGCGCCGCCCGCTGGTGATGGCCGTGCGGGAGACGCCGCTGAGCGGGCCGACGCTGCGCCAGCTGGTGGCGCTGGACGAGGCCGGAGCGGTGGTGCTGCCCGCCTCCCCGGCCTTCTACGCGGGCGCGACGGACATCCAGGACCTGGTCGACTTCGTGGCGGGCCGGGTGCTCGACGCGGCGGGCGTACCGCACAAGCTGTACCGCAGGTGGGACGGAGCGCTGGGCGGGGCCGCCGGGAACGGGACCGCAGCGGCCGGCGCGGCGGGCGGGACCGGTGGGACCGGCGGGGCGGCCGGAGACCGTCCCGGCCCCCGGACGGGCGGCGCGGGTGAGTGAAACCCGCATCCGAAGGCCCGTCCCCGATGGGCCGGGTGCTTCGCAGGCCGCACGCCCTGCGATTCTTGGATTCACAACTCCCATCCACGATCTTCGCGCATCGCGCGACAGTGCTGAGCATCGGAAGGCTTCAACGTCATGGACGCGGTGGACAGGCAGCTCATCCAGGCTCTGCGGGAGAACGGCAGGGCCTCGTACGCGGAGCTGGGGCGGCTGGTGGGGCTGTCGGGGCCGAGTGTCACCGACCGGATCAACCGCCTGGAGGGGGCGGGCGTGATCACCGGCTACCGGGCGACCGTCGACTCCGCGTCCCTGGGCCTGGGCGTCACGGCGCTGATCGGCATCTCGCTCTCGGACGCCACGGACCACGAGGACATGGCGCACCGGCTGCGCGATCTGGGCGAGATCGAGGACTGCTGGTTCATCGCCGGTGACGACTCCTACATGCTCAAGGTGCGCGCCACGGACGTGGACGGACTGGAGTCGATCATCCGCCGCCTCTCCGCGATCAAGGGCGTCTCCCGCACCCGTACCACGATCGTGCTCTCCACCAAGTGGGAGGACCGGGTCGGGGAACTGCCCGGGGAGTGAGCGCCGGGCGCGAGGGCGTAGGCTCGACGGAGTCCGATTGACGAGGTAATGGGAGGCTGCCGCATGGCTGCATCTGCTCAGGACGAGGGCCTCAAGCGCGAGCTGGAGCAGAAGGTTCTCGCCGGGGAGCGGCTGACCCGGGAGGACGGCATCGCCCTCTACGAGAGCGACGACCTGGCCTGGCTGGGCGGCCTGGCCCACGAGGTGCGCACGCGCAAGAACGGCGACGTCGTGCACTTCAACGTCAACCGGCACCTCAACATGACGAACGTGTGCACCGCGTCCTGCGCCTACTGCTCCTTCCAGCGGAAGCCGGGCGAGAAGGACGCGTACACGATGCGCATCGAGGAGGCCGTCCGCCTCGCCTCGGCGATGGAGGGCGAGAACCTCACCGAGCTGCACATCGTCAACGGACTCCACCCGACGCTGCCCTGGCGCTACTACCCGCGTTCGCTGCGGGAGCTGAAGAAGGCGCTGCCGGACGTCTCGCTGAAGGCGTTCACGGCCACGGAGATCCACCACTTCGAGACCATCTCGGGCCTGTCCGCCTCGGAGATCCTCGACGAGCTGATCGACGCCGGTCTGGAGTCGCTGACCGGCGGCGGCGCCGAGATCTTCGACTGGGAGGTGCGGCAGCACATCGTCGACCACCGCACCCACTGGGAGGACTGGTCGCGCATCCACCGTCTCGCCCACTCCAAGGGTCTCAAGACGCCCTGCACCATGCTCTACGGGCACATCGAGGAGCCGCGCCACCGCGTGGACCACGTGCTGCGGCTGCGCGAGCTCCAGGACGAGACCGGCGGCTTCCAGGTCTTCATCCCGCTCCGCTACCAGCACGACTTCGTGGACATGAAGGACGGCAAGGTCCGCAACCGGCTCCAGGCCCGGACCACCATGGCCACCGGCGCCGAGGCGCTGAAGACCTTCGCGGTCTCCCGGCTGCTGTTCGACAACGTGCCGCACGTCAAGGTCTTCTGGGTGATGCACGGCGTGCAGACGGCGCAGCTCGCGCTGCAGCACGGGGCGGACGACATGGACGGCTCGGTCGTCGAGTACAAGATCACGCACGACGCGGACAACTACGGGACGCCCGACAAGCTGACCCGTGAGGACCTGCTGGAGCTGATCCGCGACGCCGGCTTCCGACCCGTCGAGCGGAACACCCGCTACGAGATCATCAAGGAGTACCCGGGCCCGGACCCGGACCGGCGCGAGACGCCGCAGGCGATGCGGGTCTGAGCCGTCCGGGCTCTCCGTTCCCCGGCTTCTCCGTTTTCCCGGCTCCTCCGTTTCTCCGGCTCGGCTGTTTCTCCGGCTCCGCTGTTTCTCCGTTCCGTCCGCCCCGGATGCGCGTACGACGCGTCGCGTGTCCGGGGCGGACGTGCGCCGGGACTGGCCCCGCGGCGGCCGGGTACCCGCGCCGTATGGGACGCACCGAGGGCACCGGGAGGACCCGGGGCAGCGAGAAGACCCGGGGCGGCGGGACCGCGAGGGGGAGCGGTGGGGCCGGCGGTGGCGGCGGCCCGGAGGAGCGGTACGACGCCGCGCCGTTCGTGCCGCGCGGGACGGACCTGGCGGCGCTCCGCGAGTCCGTCGCCGGCTGCCGCGGCTGCCCGCTGCACCGGGACGCGACGCAGGCCGTCTTCGGCCGCGGTGACGCCTCCGCCCGCATCGTCCTCCTCGGGGAACAGCCCGGGGACCAGGAGGACCGGCGCGGGGAGCCGTTCGTCGGCCCGGCGGGCCGGGTGCTGGACGAGGCCCTGGCCGAGGCGGGCGTCGACCCGGGGGAGGCGTATGTCACGAACGCCGTCAAGCACTTCAAGTTCGAGCGCCGGGCCGAGCGCGGCAAGCGGCGCATCCACAAGCCGCCGACCCTGCGCGAGATGACCGCGTGCCGCCCGTGGCTCGCGGCCGAACTGGAGCTGCTGGACCCGGAGGTGATCGTCGCCCTGGGGGCGACGGCGGGCAAGGCGCTTCTCGGCTCCGCGTTCCGGGTGACGAAGGAACGCGGCCGGCTGCTGACCTGGTCCGCCCCGGAGCCGGAGCCGGGGCCGGAGAGCGGTGACGGCGACGGTGAGGGTGAGGGGCGCGGGGGCCGGGCCGACGGCGGGAAGGCCGGGGGTGCGGCCTGGGAGGGCCCGCTGGTGGCGACGATCCATCCGTCCGCCGTGCTGCGCGCGGAGGACGACCGCGAGGCGGTGCGTGCGGGGCTGGTCGCGGATCTGCGGATCGCGGCCGGGGTGCTGGACGGCTGAGGGCCGGCGGTCGTGGTCGCCCGACGCCCGACGCCCGGATCACGGATCACGGATCACGGATCACGGTTCGCGGCTCGCGCTCGCGGCTCCCGGCGGTCCGGCCCGACCGGGCGTCCCACAGCGTTCACCGCGCCGATTGAGTGGCGATCGGGTAAGGGCTAGTATCGCAAGGTGCCGCTTACCTTCACTCTGGATCCCCCCGTGTCCCCCGAACTCCGGGAGGGCATCCTCTCGCTGTGGGCGGACGTCTCCAACGCCGGGGGCGCCGTCGGCTTCCTGCCACCGGTGACCCCCGAGGAGATCCGGCCGGAGCTGGTCAGGCAGCTGGTGGCGATGGTCGAGGGGCGCAGCCGTCTGGTCGTCGGCACCGACGAGCGGGGCCGCCCGATGGCGACGGCCTTCCTCACCCTCAACACCCACCGGCTCATGCGCCACTGGCTGTGGGTGTACACCGTCATGGTGCACCCCTCCCTCCAGGGGCGGGGCGCGGGACGGGAGTTGATGGCCGCCGTCGCGGACGCCGCGCGTGGCGCCGAGGGCATCCGCGGTCTCCGGCTCACCTGCCGGGGCGGCACCGGCGCCGACCGCTTCTACGCCGCCTGCGGCTACAAGGAGGTCGGCCGGGTGCCCGACGCGATCAAGGTCGCGGAGGACGACTACCGGGACGACGTCACCATGTGGCTGCCGCTGGATTGACGGCAGGGGCGCTGTGCTTCACTGGGAGGACAGCCATACCAGCCATACCGGCCCATTCGGTCGCCGCCGTGAAGAAGGTTCCTCCCGTGAGCAGCAGCACGAGCAGCAGTAGCACCAGTGGCAGCAGCGCCAGTGGCGGGCAGAACGCCGCCATCCGCTACACCGTCCTGCGCTTCGCCCTGTTCGCCGCCTGTTTCCTGGCGGCCTGGGGCCTGAGCTACCTCGGTGTGGTCCCGGCGGGGATCGGGGACTCCCAGGTGTTCTGGGTCATCCTGCTCGGTCTGGTGCTCTCCGCGCCGCTGAGCTGGGTGCTGCTGCGGAAGCAGCGTCTGGCGATGTCCGAGCAGGTCGTGGAGAAGGTCGAGCGGGCCAAGCAGCGGCTGGCCGCCGACCAGCGCCAGGAGGACGGCGCCGACGACGCCGCCCGCGCCCAGGGCTGAGGCCGCGCCCGGGGCGTGAGCCCGCTCCGGGCCCGCCGCCCCGGCCCGTCCGGGCTTCCTGCGGAGAGCGCTCCGAAGGGCGCTCCGAAGAGAGCGCCGGGCGATCCCGCACCCCGCCGTCGAAGCGACCGCTTCCGGCGGGGTTCTTGCTGCTCAGGCGGATGATCTCCAGGCTGGATCATCTTCGCGCCTTCGATGTGAAGCGATATCGCCGCTCATCTTTGTGGTTCCCAGGTCCGGTGTTACGGTGGTGCGCATGACGACGACCGCGCGCCACTGCACACCGGGCATCCCGCTCGTGGCACGCCTCCATGTCGATCTCTGCCGCTGCCTCTCCGCGGCCTGTCGCCGCCACTGACGCGACCGAGCAGCCGTGCTGCCGCCCCGTACCGCCCGAGTGAGGGCGCGGGGTGCGACCACGGCCGCCCACCGCCCCGGGTCCCCCGGTTCCCGCACGCCCGCGCGTTTCCGGCGCGGTCTGCCCCCGGGTCCGTCCGGCCGGGCGGCGGCCGCCCTCCACGGCCGTCCCGTCTCCGGCGTCCGTCCCGCCCCCCGGGTCCGTGCCGCCGTCCTTCACGGGCCCGCGCCGCCGTGGCCCGCGGCGGCGGGGGCGCGGTCCGGGCCGGTGCGGCCCGTCCCCCTCCTCCCCTCCCACCTCTTACCGACGGAGTGTGTCCGTGACCACCGCGTCCTCCCCCAACGCCCCTGATGCGCCCGAGCCCTCCGGCTCTCCGGGCCCGGCCGGCTCTCCGGGCCCGTCCGGCACGGCACGAACACCCGGCCGGACGCCGAGACTTCCCCGTGTGCCCTTCTGGGCCCAGATACTCCTCGGCCTCGTCCTCGGTGTGCTGCTCGGCTGGGCCGCCCGCACCTGGGACATCGCCTGGCTGGCCGCCACCCTGGAGCGCACCGGCGGCCTCTTCGTGCAGCTGCTGAAGCTGGCGGTGGCCCCGCTCGTCTTCTTCGCGATCCTCGTCTCGATCACCAATCTGCGGAAGGTCAACAACGCCGCCCGGCTGGCCTCCCGCACCCTGCTCTGGTTCATGGCGACCTCGCTGATCGCCGTGGCCATCGGCCTCACCATCGGCCTGCTCACCAACCCCGGCGAGGGCACCGGCCTCACCCCCGCCGACGGCGCCCGCCCCGAGAACGCCGGCTCCTGGCTCGACTTCCTGACCGGCATCGTCCCGAGGGACGTCATCACGCCGTTCACCGAGCTCAACGTGCTGCAAATCGTCTTCATGGCCGCCGTGGCGGGCATCGCCGCCCTGAAAATCGGCGAACGGGCCCGCCCCGTCCTGGAGTTCAGCGAGTCGGTGCTCGTCCTGCTGCAGAAGGCCCTGTGGTGGGTCATCCGCCTCGCCCCGCTCGGCACCCTCGGCCTGATCGGCAACGCCATCGCCGCGTACGGCTGGGATCTGATCGGCAAGTACGCGACCTTCACCGCGGACGTCTACATCGGCTGCGCGCTGGTGATGTTCGGCGTCTACCCGCTGCTGCTGGCGACCGTCGCCAGGGTCAGCCCGCTGCAGTTCTTCCGCGGCGCCTGGCCCGCGATCCAGCTGGCGTTCGTCTCCCGTTCCTCGGTCGGGACGATGCCCGTCACCCAGCGGGTCACCGAACGCCTGGGCGTGCCGCGCGAGTACGCGTCGTTCGCCGTCCCGTTCGGCGCGACGACGAAGATGGACGGCTGCGCCGCGGTCTACCCGGCCCTCGCCGCCATCTTCATCGCGGAGATCTTCGGGGTGCAGCTGGGCCTCGGGGACTATCTGCTGATCGTCTTCGTCTCGGTCATCGGCTCGGCGGCCACCGCCGGACTGACCGGTGCCACCGTGATGCTGACCCTGACCCTCTCCACGCTGGGTCTCCCGCTGGAGGGCGTGGGCCTGCTGCTGGCCATCGACCCGGTGCTGGACATGATGCGCACCGCGACGAACGTGGCCGGGCAGTCGGCCGTGCCGATCGTCGTCGCGGCCCGGGAGAAGATCCTCGACCGGGAGGCGTACGACAGCGCCACCCTGTTCGACCCGGACGGCACCGACGCGGCGCCGGACGGGGAGAACACCGGGGACAGCGGCGCCGGACGGGAGCCCGTGGGGGCCGCCGCCGGACGGGCGTAGCGGGGAGCCGCGTCCCGTCGAGGGCCGTCGGGCCGGGTGACGCGTTCACCCGGCCCCGGCGGCTCTCCGCGTTGTGCCCGGCCGGCGCCAACACGCGCCGCAGGACGGGCAATCCGGGCATGCGGGCAGCCGCCGGCCGGGCCAGGGGCTGTCGGATGCGTCACAGCGCCCGGTTGGGACCGAGAAGTTACCGGTGAGTTGCCGTAAGGACACCCGCGTGCCCTGGAATGCGGCGCACGCCCCCGCGGCGGCGCGCCGCACCACCCCGCGCCGCCGCTCCGCCGCGGGCCGTCCATCCCGCCACCGCGGGGGCCGGACCGCGGACCGGTGCCGTTCTTCCACGGAACGGGGGCCGCCCCGTCCCCTCGCCCGCCCGCGGCCGGCACCCCGCCGCCGGCCGCGGGCCCAGCCCCCCGGAGCCCTCATGCCCCCCACCGACCGCTCCCGCTGGTCCCGCCGCTCGTTCCTCGCCACCGTCGCCGGCGGCGCCGGCGGCGTGATCGTCGGCGGCCCCGGCGCCTCGGCCGCCCGCGCCGCCGGTGCCCGCCCCGCCGGCCGGCTGCGCACCTACGTCATCGTCGTCGACGGCTGCCGGCCCGACGAGATCCGGCCGCTGTTCATGCCCCGGCTGTCCGCGCTGCGCGACAGCGGCACCACCTACCCGGGCGCCCAGTCGCTGCCGGTCATGGAGACCATTCCCAACCACGTCATGATGATGACGGGCGTGCGCCCCGACCGTTCCGGTGTCCCCGCGAACGCCGTGTACGACCGCGCCGAGCGGACCGTGCGCGACCTGGACCGCCCCGCCGACCTGCGGGCCGTCACCCTCTTCGACCTGCTCCGTGCCACCGGCCGCACCAGCGGCTCCGTGCTGTCCAAGCGCTATCTGCACGGGATCTTCGACACCCGGGCCGACGTCCACTGGAAGCCGGAGCCGATGCTGCCGGTCACGGAGCACGCCCCGGACGGCTTCACGGCCGACGCGGTGATCTCGATGATCGACAGTGCCGACCCCGATCTGATGTTCGTCAACTTCGGGGACGTCGACCGGGTCGGGCACAGCGACCTCACCGGCGGCACGCTCGAACTCGCCCGCAGGGCCGCCCTGGTGAGCACCGACTACCAGATCGGCCGGGTCGTCCGTCACCTGAAGGACACCGGCCGCTGGGAGGACTCCGTCCTGCTGGTGCTCGCCGACCACTCCATGGACTGGTCGCTGCCGTTCGCGATGGTGAGCCTCGCCCCGTTGCTGGCGGAGGACCCGCTGCTGAAGGACCGCTGCGTCATCGCGCAGAACGGCGGCGCGGACCTCCTCTACTGGACCGGGCCGGACGCCGACCGGGGCCGTGCCGTGGCCCGGATGCGGGAGATCGTCCTCGCCGAGGAGGGGGTGCTCTCCGTGCACGCCCCGGAGGAACTGCGGCTGGGCCCGGAGGCCGGTGATCTCGTGGCGTATGTGCGCCCTGGCCACCGCTTCTCCGACCCGCTGCCGATCTCCAACCCCATCCCCGGCAACCACGGCCACCCGGCCACGCTGCCCATCCCCTTCTTCGTGTCCGGCGGCTCCCCGCTGGTCCGGCGCGGCGCCGTCAGCGACGCCCCGGCCCGCACCGTCGACGTCGCCCCCACGGTCGCCGCCCTGTACGGCCTGGGCCGGCCGCCCGGCGGCTGGGACGGCACGGCACGCCGGGACGCCTTCGTGCGGTAGGGGGCGGTCCGGGGATTCCCGGCGGAGTCGCCGTGCCCAGGGCGGCTCCGCCGGGGCCGGGGGCGGTGTGCCGCGGGCGGGGAAGCCGTTTGGCATATGCGGCCGGGGGGCGGGCCGTAAACTTACCTCGCGGTAGGCACGGTGGAGGGCGGACAGTGACGGGCACCAGGGGCAAGCGGATGCCGCGGGCGGTGCGGGAACAGCAGATGCTGGACGCGGCCGTGACGATCTTCGCCCGGCGCGGCTACCGGGCCGCCTCGATGGACGAGATCGCCGAACTGGCCGGTGTCTCCAAGCCGTTGGTCTATCTGTATCTCAACTCGAAGGAAGAGCTGTTCAGCGCTTGCATCCGGCGGGAGGCGGCGGCCCTGGTCGACGCCGTGCGGGCGGCCGTCGAGCCGCAGGACGCGCCGCCGGACCAGCAGCTCTGGAGCGGCCTGCGCGGCTTCTTCGCCCACACCGCCGAACGCCCCGACGGCTGGGCCGTGCTGCACAACCAGGCCCGTACGCACGGAGAGCCCTTCGTCGGCGAATTCGCGGCCATGCGGGAGGAGATCGTCACCTTCGTGACGCATCTGATCGCCGCCGCGGCGCGGGAGGACGACTGCGTTCCGGATCTGGCCGACCGGGAGGTGGCCGGACTGGCGCACGCCCTGGTCGGGGCCGCCGAATCGCTGGCCGGATGGGCCAACGACCCCGGTGGTGAGGGGGACGGCGGTACCGGCGCCCTCCCCGGCGGCGCGGCCGGTGACGGCGCGGACCGGCCGTCAGCGAAGGAGACCGCGGCGCTGCTGATGAACTTCGCCTGGGCGGGCCTCGCCAATCTGATGGAGGGCCGCCCCTGGCACCCGCGCGGGAAGACCACCGCCCGGAACCCCTGAGCGGGGGCGACCGGGCGGGTCGGGCGGACCTGAGGGCCGGGCCGATCAGGCCTCGCCGGGGATGGTCACCGTCCCCGTGAGGTGCAGCCGGGAGCCGTCCCGGCCGCCGCGCAGTTCGAAGGCGGAACCGAGGCGGCCGAAGACGACGGTCGACGGAAGCAGCACCGGCGCCCTGAACTCCGCCCGCACGGTGACACGTTCCGCGCCCGGTGCGCCCGTCTCGGCCACGCACCGGGCGAACGTCCACATGCCGTGGGCGATGGCCCGGGGGAACCCCAGGGGCCGGGCGGTCAGCGGGTGGAGGTGGATCGGGTTGTAGTCGCCGGAGACGGCGGCATGGCGGCGGCCCAGATCGGCGGGAAGCTCCCATTCGGCGACGGTCGGGAGCGCCTCCGCACCGGCACCGCGGGAGGCGTCCGGTCCGCGGCTCTCCCCGGGTGCGCCGCCGGGGTCCGGGGTGCGGTGGCGGGCCAGATACGTACTGCGGTCCGTCCAGACCGGTTCGCCGTCGATCCGGGCCTCCGTGACGACCTCGGCCTCCGTGCCGCGGCGGTGGGGGAGGAGCCGGGGGATGCCGACGGTCAGCTCGGGACGGTCGTGCGGGCGCAGCGCCCGGTGCTGTGTGATCTCGATGCCGGTGTGCACCAGGCCGAGGAGGGGCAGCGGGAAGGCCCGGTCGCCCATGAGGCGGGCGGCGAGGGGGAAGCCCAGGATGTGCGGATAGGTGATCGGCAGCGGGTCGGTCTCCCGGAAGCCGCACACGCGCGCGTAGCGGAGGACGCGGCCGGTGTCGATCCGGGCGGCCGGCAGCAGGAGCCGGGTGCCGGGGAGCGGAGCGCCGGTCGAGGGGCGCTTGCCGATCCCGGTCAGCACACCCCGGCCGAGGGCGGGCATGAGGCGCGGGGAGCGGGTGAGGCGCCGGGTGGTGGGGCCGGTCGGGCTGGTCATGGGGGCTCCGTCGGAATCGTGGCTGGTGGGTCTGGTCGGGTCTCGCCCGGTCCGGGCCGGTTCCGGAGGACCCTGCCGCGGTGGCGGTTCGCCGCCGGTACGGGGTGGTCGGAAGGCGGGAGGGCAACACCCCCGCGAGGCAGGGAAGAACGGGCAGCGGCGCCGCGGCCGCAGGGCGCGCACGGGGCCGCCCGGAACCGCACCCGGGCATCCCGTGCGACACCGCCGCCCCGGCCCGCCTCACCTCCGCCGGAGGCGCTACGCCCCGAGCAGGCTCTGCCCGCAGACCCGGACCGTCTGCCCGTTGACCCCGCCGGAGGCGGGCTGGGCCAGCCATGCCGTGGTCTCGGCGACGTCCACCGGCAGGCCGCCCTGTGCGAGGGAGTTCATCCGCCGCCCCGCCTCCCGGATCAGCAGCGGCACCGCCGCCGTCATCTTCGTCTCGATGAAGCCGGGGGCGACGGCGTTGACCGTCACCCCGTACTCGGCGGCCGCGCGCGGTGCCAGGGAGCGGGTGAAGCCGATGATCCCGGCCTTGCTCGCCGCGTAGTTGGTCTGCCCGGCGTTGCCGGCGATTCCGGCGATGGAGGCGGTGGCGACGATCCGGCCGGTGCCCCGGCGCACGGCACCGGCCTTCAGCAGACGGTCCGTCACCCGCAGAACACTGCCCAGATTGACGTCGATCACCTGGTCCCAGCGGTCGGCCGCCATATTGGCGAGCCTGCGGTCCCGGGTGATGCCGGCGTTGTGGACGAGGATGTCGAGCCCGCCGGGCACGGCCTCCGCGATGCGGTCGGCGGCGTCGGGCGCCGTGATGTCCAGGGGCAGGGCGGTGCCGCCGAGACGGCCGGCGAGGGCGGTCAATTCCCCTTCCGCGGCGGGTATGTCGAGGCAGATCACCCGTGCGCCGTCCCGGGCGAGGGTCTCGGCGACCGACTCGCCGATGCCGCGGGCGCAGCCGGTGACGAGCGCGGTCGTGCCGGCCAGCGGCCGGGTCCAGTCCGTCGCGGCGGCGGCGCCGGAGGACGCGACGCCGGATGGGCCACCCGCCTCGGCCGGCTGCGGCCCCTCGGGCCCGTCCCCCCGGTCGGCCCCGTCCGCTTCGTTCGTCCCATCCGCCCCGACGGCGTCCGCGCGCACTGTGATCGGCTGCCCGCTCACATACGCCGACTTGGGCGAGAGCAGGAAGCGCAGCGTCGACTCCGCCGCCGCTGCCGCCGTGCCCAGGGCGGCCGTCCCCTCCGCGCCGGGGTCGAGCCGCAGCAGGTTCACCGTGCAGCCCTTGCCGATCTCCTTGCCCAGGGAGCGGACGAAGCCTTCGAGAGCCTGCTGTGCGGCGGCCCGGTGGTGGTCCGCGGGGTCGGGCGCGGTGCCGAGGACGACGATCCGGCCTCCGGTGGCGACCGAGCGCACCACGGGGTGGAGTGCGGCGTGCACCTCGTGCAGTGCCTCCGGGCCGTCCACACCGGTGGCGTCCACGACGACCGCGGCGTAGGGGGCGGTGCCCCGGTTCCCGGTGCCGGCGGCTCCGTCGCCCTCCCGGTGCTCCGTGCGCACCGGCAGTCCGGTCCGGTTCAGCACCCCGGCGAGACCGGGACAGGGCGCGGCCACCGTCAGCCGGAGCAACGGGCCGTCCAGGGACGGCCGTTCGGGTGACCAGCGGTGCAGGGGCGCGGGGCGGGGCAGGCCCAGCCGGCGGGTGAGGAACCGGCCGGGAGCGGTCCCGGTGAAACGAAGATAGCGATCGGCCATTGGCCAACTCCTCACCGTGGCGTAAATTTACTTCGCAGTAAGGTTACTCCCGGGTCAGGAGCTGGTCGAGATGAGTCCCCGCACCACCCTCCTCGCCACCGAGGTGCGGCGCGTCGCCGTCCTCGGCGGCAGCAGGATCCCCTTCGCGCGGGCCGACGGCCCGTACGCCACCGCCTCCAACCAGCGGATGCTCACCGCCGCCCTCGCCGGCCTGGTCGAGCGCTTCGGCCTCGGAGGCGCACGGCTCGGGGAGTTCGCCGCGGGCGCCGTCCTCAAGCACAGCCGGGACTTCAACCTCGCCCGCGAAACCGTGCTCGGCAGCGAACTCGACCCGCGCACCCCCGCGTACGACGTCCAGCAGGCATGCGGCACCGGGCTCCAGGCCGTCATCGCCGCCGCCAACAAGATCGCGCTGGGGCAGATCGACTCGGCCGTCGCCGGCGGCGTGGACTCGGCCAGCGACGCCCCGCTCGGCGTCAACGACGAACTGCGCCGGCTGCTGCTGGCCGCCCGCCGCGCCCGTTCCCTCGGCGGGCGGCTCCGGGCGCTGGCCGGGGTCCGCCCCCGCCACCTCGTCCCCGACATCCCGCGCAACGCCGAACCCCGCACCGGCCTGTCGATGGGCGAGCACGCCGCCCGCACCGCCAGGGAGTGGGGCATCGGCCGCGAGGAGCAGGACGAACTGGCCGCCACCAGCCACCGCCGTCTCGCCGCCGCCTACGACCGCGGCTTCCTCGACGACCTGGTCGTCCCCTTCCGCGGCCTGGAACGGGACCAGAACCTCCGCCCCGACTCGAGCCCGGAGAAACTCGCGCGCCTGAAGCCGGTGTTCGGCGTCGCGGACGGGGACGCGGACGGGGACGGGGCGGGGGGCGGGGGCGCCACCATGACGGCGGGCAACTCCACCCCGCTCACCGACGGCGCCGCGACCGTCCTGCTCGCGAGCGAGGAGTGGGCCGCCGAACGCGGCCTCGAACCGCTGGCCTACCTCACGGCGTACGAGACGGCGGCCGTCGACTACGTGGGCGGCGCGGACGGCCTGCTGATGGCACCCGCGTACGCCGTGCCGCGGATGCTGGAACGCGCCGGGCTCGGGCTCGACGACTTCGACCTGCTGGAGATCCATGAGGCGTTCGCCTCCCAGGTGCTGGCCACGCTGGCGGCCTGGCGCAAGCAGGGCCTGCCCGAAGCCGACCGGGACCGGCTCAATGTCGCCGGTTCCTCACTGGCCACCGGCCACCCCTTCGCCGCGACGGGCGCACGCATCGTCGCCACGCTCGCCAAGCTGCTCGCCGAGCGCGACGCGCCGGGGCGTGGCCTGATCTCCATCTGCGCGGCAGGCGGCCAGGGGGTGACGGCGATCCTCGAACGGCCCTGATCCGGCGGGCGGTTCTGCCCCCGAGCCCGGGAGGCCTCGCCGCGGCACCGGGCCTCCGCCGCCCGGCCCCGGCCCCCGGCCCTCCGGCGCCCGACCGCGCAGCCGAAACCGACAGCCGAAACCGACAGCCGACACCGACTCCCGACTCGCGCGCGTGAGCCAACCCCCCACCCCTCGTACGACCGCACGCCCCGCACGCCCCCGCTGATCCCGCCGCCCCGCTCCCCTCCCCACGGAGCAGGGGCCTCCGCCCCGCCCGCGGGCGCCCCGGACCCGTCCGGTGCCGCCCGCCCGGGGCGGCCGAGACAAGAGGAGCCGCCCGTGTCCCGTTCCCGCCTCCGTTCCCGCCGCGGCGCGGTGCCGCCCGAGTCGCCGGAGCCGGCGCTGACCGTGGTCGACGGCACCGTCCGCGAGGTCGCCGTCCCCGCGCTCGTGGCGCCCGTCGAGCAGGGCTCGCTCGCCGACATCCCGTTCCACAACGCCGTCGAGGCCCCGGGGGAGATCGTCCTCAGCCGGGTCCGGGAGGACGGGAGCTGGCGCGACGTCAGCGCCGCGACCTTCGCCCAGGAGGTGCTGGCCGTTGCCAAGGGCCTGATCGCCCACGGTCTCGCCCCCGGCGAGCGGCTGGCCATCATGGCCCGCACACGCTACGAGTGGACGCTGCTGGACTTCGCCGCCTGGGCGGCCGGCCTCGTCACCGTCCCGATCTACCCGACGTCCTCGGCCGAGCAGACCCGCTGGATCATCGAGGACTCCGGCGCCGTCGCCTGCGCAGTCGAGGACGTCACCCAGACCCGGCTGATCAGCGGCGTACGCCCCGACGTGCCGGGGCTGAAGCACCTCTGGCAGTTCGACACCGACGCCGTCCAACTGCTCGTGACGGCCGGCCGGGACGTCCCCGACTCCGAGGTGGCCGCCCGCCGGGCCGGCCTCGGCCCGGACACCATCGCCACCCTCATCTACACCTCCGGCACCACCGGGCGCCCCAAGGGCTGCGTACTGACCCACGGCAACTTCTTCGCCGAGGTCGACAACGCCATCGAACTGCTCCACCCGGTCTTCAAGTCGGTCAGCAAGGACCCCGCCGCCACCCTGCTCTTCCTGCCGCTGTCGCACGTCTTCGGCCGGATGGTGGCCATCGGCTGCCTCCGCGCCCGGGTCCGCCTCGGGCACCAGCCCAGCATCCGGACCGAGGACCTGCTGACCGCGCTGGCCGGCTTCAAGCCGACCTTCCTCCTCGCCATCCCGTACGTCCTGGAGAAGGTCTACAACACCGGCCGCGCCACCGCGGAGAAGATGGGCCGTGCCTCCTCCTTCGACCGGGCCGCGAAGATCGCCCAGCGGTACGGGGAGGCGCGGGAGGCCGAACAGCACGGCACCGGACCCGGCCCGGGCCCCGGCCTGCGGGCCGCCCGCGCGCTCTACGACCCGCTGGTCTACCGGCGGATCCGGGCCGCGCTCGGCGGCAGGGTGCGGTACGCCATCTGCGGCGGCTCCCCGCTCGGCCGCCGGCTCGCCGCCTTCTACGCGGGCGCGGGCATCGAGATCTTCGAGGGCTACGGGCTCACCGAGACCACCGCCGCCGCCACCGTCACCCCGCCCCTCAAGCCGCGGCTCGGCACGGTCGGCATGCCGCTGCCCGGCGCCGCGGCCCGGATCGCCGAGGACGGCGAGGTGCTGCTCCGCGGCGGCCAGGTGTTCAGCGGCTACTGGGACGCGGCGCGGGGCGCGGCCGTCCGGGGCGCCGAGACCGATGCCGGGGGCTGGTTCGCCACGGGCGACCTGGGAGCCCTCGACGAGGACGGCTATCTCAGCATCACCGGCCGGAAGAAGGAGATCATCGTCACCGCGGCCGGGAAGAACGTCGCCCCGGCACCGCTGGAGGACCGGCTGCGGGCCCACCCGCTGGTCGGCCAGTGCCTCGTCATCGGTGACGACCGCCCGTACGTCTCGGCCCTGATCACCCTGGAGCCCGACGGGCTGCTGCACTGGCGGCGGATGCGGAAGAAGCAGGACGTGCCGCTCGCCGAGCTGGTGCGGGACGAGGAACTCCTCGCCGACATCCAGCGGGCCGTCGACGACGCGAACGCCTCGGTCTCCCGGGCCGAGTCGATCCGCCGCTTCCGGGTGCTGCCGGTGGACTTCACCGAGGACAGGGGCCATCTGACCCCGTCCATGAAGCTGAAGCGCCAGGTGATCCTGCGGGACTTCACGGAGGACATCGAGGAGCTGTACCGGCGCTCCTGAGCCCGCCCCCGGGCGGGAGGACCGGGTGCCGGCCCGCTCGGGAGCCGGCACCCGGTGTCCGGGCCGTTCCGGCCCCGACGCCGCCCCGGGCCCCGCCCCGGACGGGCAGGAGCCCCGCCCCCCGCCGAAGCGGGGGAGCGGGGCTCCTTGGGTACTGCGCGTCAGCCGCGATGGGCCGACCCGGAGATCCCTGCGGGATCAGACCGGGGTGACGTTCTCCGCCTGCGGGCCCTTCGGGCCCTGGGTGACGTCGAAGTTCACGGTCTGGTTCTCCTCCAGGGAGCGGAAGCCAGACGCGTTGATCGCGGAGTAGTGGACGAAGACATCGGGGCCGCCGCCGTCCTGGGCGATGAAACCGAAGCCCTTTTCGGCGTTGAACCACTTGACGGTTCCGGTAGCCATAAAGCCCTCCTTGGGCCAAAGGGTTGCCCTGCTCCAGAACCTGCAAGAAGTCTGAAAACAAAAGCCCGCGGAGTCACATGATCCGCAGGCTCTGTACTGCAAGGGAAACCAAACTGCAACTTGCGGCGAGCCTAGCACGGGCTCTCTGCGGCAGGAAAGAGGCGAAGATCACTCGTTCGTGGGGTGTATCCGGGAGCCGCCGCGACAGCTGTGACCTGCACCGGGCCTCCGCCCGTACCGGCCAACCGGCCGACACGCGCCCGCCCCTCGTCCGTTACCGGCCGGCTTCCCCACGGGACGCGCGCGAGCGGAGTGCCGGTCCGCCGCGCACACCCGCACGCACCGCCGCGCCCGCCCGCCTCCCCCCGTACGGCCCCGCTCCCGGGCCTGCCGGGAGACGGAGTTAGCCTCATGGAGTGGACCATTCCGACCGAGCAGACGCATCCGGCCGAGCAGACCGGGCAGACCGCACAGAGCGAGCGGACCGGGCAGCGGACCGCGCCGACCGGACAGCCGGGGACGCCGCCACCGGCGGAGACCACAGCCGCGACCACGGCCGTGACCACAGCCGCGACCGTCCCCGGGTCGGCCACATCCAGTTCCTGAACTGCGTGCCCCTCTACTGGGGCCTCGCCCGCACGGGCACCCTGCTCGACCTCGACCTGCGCAAGGACACCCCCGAGAAGCTCAGCGAGCAGCTGATCCGGGGCGACCTCGACATGGGCCCGGTCACGCTCGTGGAGTTCCTGCGCCACGCCGACGAGCTGGTCGCGCTCCCCGACATCGCCGTCGGCTGCGACGGCCCGGTGATGTCCTGCCACATCGTGTCCCAGGTCCCGCTGGAGCAGCTCGACGGGGAACGGGTCGCGCTCGGCTCCACCTCCCGCACCTCCGTCCGCCTCGCCCAGCTGCTGCTGGCCGAGCGCTTCGGCATCCGGCCCGACTACTACAGCTGCCCGCCCGACCTGGGCCTGATGATGCGCGAGGCGCAGGCCGGGGTGCTGATCGGCGACCCGGCGCTCCGCGCGTACCTCCACGACGCCCCCCGGTACGGACTGCAGGTCCACGACCTCGGCCGGCTGTGGAAGGAGTGGACGGGGCTGCCCTTCGTCTTCGCCGTCTGGGCGGTGCGGCGCGACTACCTGGCCAGGGAGCCGGAAGTGGTGCGCCGGGTGCACGAGGCGTTCCTCGCCTCCCGCGACCTGTCGCTGGAGGAGGTCGGCAAGGTCGCCGAACAGGCCGCGCGCTGGGAGGCCTTCGGCCCGGAGGTGCTGGAACGGTACTTCACCACACTCGACTTCAGCCTCGGCCCGCGCCAGCTCGCCGGCATCGCCGAGTTCGCCCGCCGCACCGGTCCGACGAGCGGATACCCGGCGGACGTCCGGGTGCGGCTGCTCGGCGACGATGACGAGAACGAGAACGAGAACGAGAACGAGGACGCGGACTAAGGACGCGGACCAAGGACGGGGGCCGGGGACCGGGACGAGGCCGCCGAGGGCGACCGGGCGGCCGGAGCCGGGCCCGGCCCGGCCCCGGGAGGTGAGGGGACGGCGGCGGCACCCCTTCACCGAGCCGCCGCGCCGGCCACCCCCGGGTCCTAAGCTGGCCGCGGCACCGCGCGGGGAGGCGGCGCCGGGTGAGCCGAGGGGGACGCCATGCAGCCGCTGGACACGCAGGACCCGCGCGCCATCGGTCCGTACCGGCTGCTGGGCCGGCTGGGCGCGGGCGGCATGGGCCGGGTCTATCTGGGGCGCAGCGCCGGGGGCCGCACGGTCGCGGTGAAGGTGGTGCATCCGCACTTCGCCGCGGACCGGCAGTTCCGCGAACGCTTCCGGCGGGAGGTGGAGTCGGCGCGGCGCGTCGGCGGGTCCTGGACGGCGCCGGTGCTGGACGCCGACCCGGAGGCAGCCGTGCCGTGGGTGGCCACCGGCTATGTCGCCGGTCCGGCGCTGAGTGAGGCCGTGGCCGCGGTGGGCCCGCTGCCCGAGCACACCGTGCGGGTCCTGGGCGCCGGTCTCGCCGAGGCGCTGACGGCCGTGCACGGCCTGGGCCTGGTCCACCGCGATGTGAAACCGTCGAACGTCCTGCTGACCATGGACGGCCCGCGCCTGATCGACTTCGGCATCGCACGGGCCACCGACGCGACGGCCTCGCTCACCGCCAGCGGCGTCTTCATCGGCTCACCCGGCTACATGTCGCCCGAACAGATCCTGGGGCGCGAGGTCACCGGCGCCTCGGACGTCTTCTCCCTCGGAGCCGTCCTCGCCTACGCGGCACGGGGCTCGGACCCCTTCCCGGGCGACAGCTCCGCCTCACTGCTCTACAAGGTGGTGCACGACGAGCCCGAACTGGAAGGACTGGAGGGCGAGGTGCGGGAGCTGGTCGCCTGCTGCCTCGGCAAGGACCCGGTGGGCAGGCCGGACCCGGCGGAGCTCGCGCGCCGGCTGGGCCCGCTGCGGGGGGACGACGCCGTCCGGGCCCCGGTGCCGAGCGGCTGGCTCCCCGGGCCGCTGGTGGAGGGCGTCGGGCGGCGGGCCGTGGAACTGCTGGGCCTGGAGACGGACGGCGCGGGGCCGGGCGCCGGACCGGAGGCCACGCCGGGCGCGGAGGGCCGGGGGTGGCCGGGGGACGCAGGCGGCTCGGGGCTGGTGACGGTCGTACCGGTGGAGCCGGGCCCGCCGGGGACCGGGGCGGGAGAGCCCGCCGGAGCGGGGCCGGAGGCCGGAGCGGGCCCCGGCGCCGCCCGTACCGGCGGCCGGGCCGCGGACCCGGGTCCGGCGGGGCAGCCGGGACAACCCGGCCGGCCGGGGCGCGGCGGGATCTCCTTCTCCGCCTCGGTGACCGCCACGGGCCCGCCCCGCGCCACGGACGGTGCCGCCTCTCGCGGCCCGTCCGCCCCGGCATCGTCCGCCCCGGGCCCGTCCGGTGCCGAGGGCACCACGTCCCCGGGCGCCGGGGGCCGTCGCCGGGTGAGCTGCGTCGTCATGGTCTCGGTGGCCGCGGCGCTGGCCATCGGCACCTCCACGGCCGCCTTTCTTGACCTGCTCCCCGGCGGGAACCGCGGTGGCGGTGGCGACGCCGCGGCCCCGAGCGGCGACACCGGGGAGAGTCCCCCGGCGCAGGCGGAGCCTTCGGCGCCGACGGTGCCGGAGAAGTTCACCGGGACCTGGCAGGGCGGGATCGTCCAGAGCGGCGGCTTCCCGAACGGCGAGCTGACCCTCGTCCTGAAGGCCGGGAAGAAGGGCGCCACCGTGGCCCGGATGACGTACTCCGCGCTCGGCACGGCCTGCTACGCCAAGGGCGAGCTGGTCTCCGCCGGTGAGAAGAAGCTGGTGCTCAAGGAGACCACGGACACCTTCAGGGGCTCCTCCGGCGTTCTGTGCACGGGCGAGCCGGCGACAGTCACCCTCACCGCCGTGTCGGCGGACCGGCTGCGCTACGCCTCGGACGACGACAAGGGCGGCAGGCCCACCGCCGACCTGCGCCGCGCGGACTGAACCCGACTGACCGGACCGAACCGACCGGGCCGCCGGTCCGCGCACACCCCCGCCGCGCCGCAACGGGACGACCGGCCCCGCGCTCCCGGACGGCCCCTCCGGATGCACCGGACCGCTGACGTACGCTGGATCGGTCCACAGAATCTTCCGGAAGGGACGCCCCGGTGCCCGAGAACTCCGAGCTTGCGGGTACGAACCGCGCAGCCGTACTCGCCCGTGCCGCCGAGGGCGGCCGGATCACCCCGGAAGAAGCGCTCGACCTCTACCGCCACGCGCCGCTGCACGCCCTGGGCGCCGCGGCCGACGCCGTACGCCGCCGCCGCTACACCGGTACCGAGCACATCGCGACGTACATCATCGAGCGCAACATCAACTACACCAACGTCTGTGTGACGGCGTGCAAGTTCTGCGCCTTCTACGCCGCGCCCAAGGACACCGCCAAGGGCTGGACCCGCGATCTCGACGACATCCTGCGCCGCTGCGCCGAGACCGTCGAACTGGGCGGCACCCAGATCATGTTCCAGGGCGGCCACCACCCGGACTACGGCGTGGAGTACTACGAGGAGCACTTCTCCGCGATCAAGAAGGCGTTCCCGCAGCTGGTCATCCACTCCCTCGGCGCCTCCGAGGTCGAGCACATGGCCCGCATCTCGGGTGTCACGCCGGAGGAGGCGATCCGCCGCATCCACGCCGCCGGTCTCGACTCCTTCGCGGGCGCGGGCGCCGAGCTGCTGCCGGCGCGGCCGCGCAAGGCCATCGCGCCGCTCAAGGAGTCCGGCGAGCGCTGGCTGGAGATCATGGAGACCGCGCACAAGCTGGGCGTCGAGTCGACCTCCACCATGCTGATGGGCACCGGCGAGACCAACGCCGAGCGGATCGAGCACCTCCGGATGATCCGGGACGTCCAGGACCGCACCGGCGGCTTCCGCGCCTTCATCCCGTACACCTACCAGCCGGAGAACAACCACCTGAAGGGGCAGACGCAGGCCACGCTCTTCGAGTACCTGCGGATGATCGCCATCGCCCGTCTCTTCTTCGACAACATCGCCCACATCCAGGGCTCCTGGCTCACCACCGGCAAGGAGGTCGGCCAGCTCTCGCTGCACTACGGTGCGGACGACCTCGGCTCGGTGATGCTGGAGGAGAACGTCGTGTCCTCGGCGGGGGCCAAGCACCGCTCCAACCGGCTGGAGCTGCTCCACCTGATCCGCGCCGCGGGCCGCGTCCCGGCGCAGCGCGCGACGACGTACGAGCACCTGGTGGTGCACGACGATCCGGCGAACGACCCGGTCGACGACCACGTCGTCTCCCACTTCTCCTCCACGGCCATCGAGGGCGGCACGGCCCACCCGGAACTCAAGCTCGTCGACGCGGGCTGAGCCCGGCGGGGCGGCCGGAACACTCCGATCGGGAAGGACGGGCCGGTGCTGACGATCCACCGCGCACGGGTGGTGCGGCGCACGCCGGAGGGCGAGCCGCTCCCCGGGCACGCGCTGGTCGTGGACGGCGACCGGATCGCGGCCATCGGCCCGTACGAGGAGCTGCTCGCCGAGTACGGCGGCCGGGCCCGGGTCCGGGAGTGGGACGGCGAACTCACCCCGGGCCGCCACGAGCCCGGCGCCCGGACCCTGCTGGAGTCGGTCTACCACCCCGACGACCCGTACGAGGTGGACGAACTGGGCAGCGCCCCGCTCACGGGCGAGGCCGTGGCCGCCCTGGAGATGACCGACACCCGCTGGGGCCAGAGCGCCCGGCGCGCCCTCCAGAAACTGCTGGCCACCGGTACGACCGGCCTGACCGGCCCCTTCACCCGCCCACGGGTCCGCACCGTCGTCTCCCGCTCCGGGCTCCGCGTCCTGCCGCCGGGCGGCCCCGCCGCGCCCCCGCCGCTCACCCCGGGTGCCCGCGCGGACTTCGCGGTCTTCGCGGCCCCGGGCACCTCCGCCCCGCGGTCCGCCGCCCCGGACACCCCCGGCGGGGAGCCCGGCACCCCGGACACCCCCCGCGGGGAGCCCGCCCGCTGCCTGGCCACGGTCATCGCGGGGCGCCTGGTCCACCGCCGGGCCTGAACCGCGAGTCCTTTCCGGGCGGGTGCCCGTCAACAGCGCGGAACACCTCGCCATCACTTCGGGTGAGGGTACGGTCGTACCTGTAAACCGTGATCCGCACGCCCGTCATGATGCGTCCCATGGGAGTAGCGATGGTCGCCGAACGGCAGCAGAAGGCCACTCCGGACACCTGGATGCGCCCGCCGGAAGAAGGCTGGACCTTCGACCAGGTGAAGGACCTGGAGCTGCCCTTCGACTGGCAACTGGTGGACGGGAACATCGTGGTTCGTGGGATGACGGCCCTGTGGCACGACGGGGTCCGGGACGGGATGTACGACCGGCTCAAGAGCGCACGGCGGGAGCCCTTCGCCGTCAACGTGGAGCGTTGCGTCCTCATCGACGAGCGCAACGTCACCAAGCCCGACATCACCGTCTACGACAAGCGGGATCTGGACTTCTTCACGGCCGAGTGCGTGCCCGTCGGGAAGGTGGCCCTGGTCGTGGAGATCGTCTCTCCGGGTTCGCGCCAGGAGGACCGGGTGCGCAAGCCGGCGATGTTCGCGGAGGCCAAGGTGCCGTATTACTGGCGGGTGGAGCGGGGTGACGACGGCCTCCCGGTGGTGCACGAGCTGTGGCTCCACCACGACCTGGGCATGTACGTCCCCGCCCCGGCTCACCCTTCCCACAGCGGGAAGCTCGACACAGATCTTCCGTTCCCCGTGACGATCGACCTCCACAGCCTCGTGGAGCTGTGACGGGCGTGGCGGGGACCGGTGCGCCCCCGCCGCACCGGTCCCCGCCGGCACCGGCCACAATGGAACGGTGACCCGAGCCTCCCTGGACAAGCAGCCGCACGAAGTCGCCGCCATGTTCGACGACGTGGCGCCCAAGTACGACCTGACGAACGACGTGCTGTCGCTGGGCCAGACCCGGCTGTGGCGCAAGGCCGTGGTGCGGGCCGTGGACGCCCGCCCGGGTGAGCGGGTGCTCGACCTGGCCGCCGGCACCGGCACCTCCTCCCAGCCCTTCGCCGCCGCCGGCGCGTACGTCGTCCCCTGCGACTTCTCGCTCGGCATGCTCCGCGAGGGGCGCAAGCGGCAGCCGCATCTGCCGTTCACCGCCGGTGACGCGACGAGGCTGCCCTTCGCCGACGGGGTCTTCGACGCCGTGACGATCTCCTTCGGCCTGCGGAACGTCCAGGACACCGACACCGCTCTCGCCGAGCTGCTGCGGGTCACGAAGCCCGGCGGCCGCGTGGTGATCTGCGAGTTCAGCCACCCCGTCCTGGCCCCGCTGCGCACCGTCTACACCGAGTACCTGATGCGCGCCCTGCCGCCGATCGCCACCACGGTCTGCAGCAACCCCGACGCGTACGTCTACCTGGCCGAGTCGATCCGCGCCTGGCCCGACCAGCCGGCGCTGGCGGCCCGGCTGCAGAAGGCGGGCTGGTCGAAGGTGGCCTGGCGCAACCTGACCGGCGGCATCGTGGCCCTGCACCGGGGCATCCGGGCCTGAATTGGGCCGGCACCCGTCCGGAGCCCACGACGGATCGGAGGAAGGCCTATGCAGGTGGAGTTTGCCCTTGAGGAACTGACGACCTTGGCTTCAGCGTTGGTGCGTCTGAAGTTCGGGGAAGACGAGCCCCCCGAACCGTATTTCGGCAGCCCCATGCTCGCAGAGGCGCATCGGCGCATTATTGAATCGATCATTCAGGAAAGTCGACAAATCGGGGCTCTTGGGCCAGCCGCCCGATGGGAAGACTGGCAGAAATGGTCCTCGAGGATTGACGAGAAGCGTATCGTCGTCCGTTATGCCTCTTCTTTGAGCGAATGGGGTGCGTGGAGTGGCGAGCAGAAACTCGAGGTGTTGAGGACCTGTACAGCGCCCTTTGTCGCAAGTGATGAGGAGCTAAGGGATCTCCGCAATCAGATCGACGCAGCTCGTCATCCGTGCCGATGACCTCCGTGCCGCAAGCCCCACACGTCGAATGCCGCATTGTGCCCGCCGGTGCCAGTGCGCCGGAGCGGGCGGCGGGCACCGCCCATACCGACGTCAGGAACTGCGGCCGGGCGATGAGGTGGTGCACGGTGTCTCGAACACGGTTCCGTTGTGGTGGGTGAACCATGAACTTGTTCGACCTGCACTTCAGTGAAGCTGTCGAAACCAGCTCCGGGCTTTTCGGGATCTGGCGGGTTCCGACGGGCATTTGGCGCTAGGGGGACTTGAGGCTGTCGGCAGTTTTGGCCAAAACGAGAGAGTGGATATCCGCCTGGATCCGGGCCGGTACGCAGTTGTAGTGCATCTGGTGGATTGGCAGGCGGAGCCCGGAATGGTGGAAAGTGGTGGCGAACCTGCCCCGGGCGCACTTCCGGACTTCATCGTGGAGATCTACGCCAGCCCTCCTGGCGAGGTCGGCCACCGCATGGTGATCGACACGTTCGACCGTCCGTAAGTCAGGGGGTGCCGCCCCCGATCGGCAGCCCCTGCGGCTCCTTGATGCGTTTCATCACGATCTGGGAGTTGACCTCCGTCACCCCCGGCAGGGCCGTGATCTTCTCGATCCAGAGCCGCTCGTACGTCTCGATGTCCGCGACCGCGATCCGCAGCAGGCAGCCCGGGCTGCCGAAGAGGCGGTAGGCCTCGACCACGTCGGGGAGGTCCTGGAGGGCGTCCTCGAAGGCCTCCACCGTCGCGCGGTCGCGGCGGACCTCGACGGAGACGAGGACCTCGAAGCCCCGGCCCACCGCCGCCGGGTCGAGCAGGGCGCGGTAGCCGCGGATCGCGCCGTCCTGTTCGAGCTGGCGGACCCGGCGCAGGCAGGGGGAGGGGGAGAGGCCCACCCGCTGGGCCAGTTCCTGGTTGGTGAGCCGGCCGTCCTTCTGGAGTTCGCGCAAGATGCTGCGGTCGATGGCGTCCATGGCGTCATTGTCTGCCAAATCAAGGCGCGTAGACCACAGGACTTGGCAACTTATTCTGGGCAAAACTGGCTATTCTTGCTGGTAGGACGAGGTTACTCGTCCGTATGGGTCTTCTCCGGGCGCGGGCCCCGGGCCGCCCACGGGACTCCGGGTCCCGGGGCGCCGGGCCGCCGGCCCGGGTGCTCTTCAGTGTTCTTCTCCGGCATTCCGGACGGGCGAGGGGGCAGTATGCGACGTGTCGTCGTGGTCACCACGGGCGGGACGATAGCCAGCCGCTGGCAGGGCAAGGGATACGCGGCGGACGCGGCCGGGCAGGACGTGCTCGCCGCCGCCGATCTCCCCGAGGACGTGACCACCGAAGTCGTCGATCTCTTCACGGTCAACAGCCCCCGGCTCACCACCGCGCACCAGATCACGCTGCTGCGCGCGGTCCACGAGGTGCTGGAGGACCCGGGCGTCGACGGTGTCGTCGTCACCCACGGCACCGACACCCTGGAGGAGTCCGCCTTCCTCCTCGACCTGCACCACGCCGACCGACGCCCCGTCGTCTTCACCGGCGCCCAGCGCCCGCTGGAGGACGCCGAGGGCGACGCCGCCGGCAACCTCTACGACGCCCTGCTGACCGCCTCCTCCGTCGAGGACCTGGGCACCCTGGCCGTCTTCGCGGGACGGATCCACGCCGCCCGCGGCACGATCAAGACCCACACCACCGCCCCCGACGCCTTCCACGACCCCTCCTGCGACGCGGTCGGCAAGGTCGGCTGGGGCCGGGTCACCGTACGGCGCCGCCCCGAGCGCACCGAGGCGCTGCCGCTGCCGCCGGTCGAGGCGCCCCTGCCGCGCGTCGACATGGTCATGCACCACGCCGACGCCGACCCGCTGCTCTTCGACGCCGCCGTGGAGGCCGGCGCCCGCGGCATCGTGCTCGTCGCCACCGGCGCGGGCAACGCCACCCCGGCGTTCACGGAAGCGGTGGCGCGAGCCGTCGGGCGGGGGGTGCTGGTCGCCCTCACCACCCGCGTCCCGGCGGGCCCCGTCACCCCCATCTACACGGGCGGCGGGGCCGTGGACCTGATCGAGGCCGGCGCGGTGCCCACCGGCTCCCTGCGCGCCGGACAGTCGCGCATGGCGGTCCTGGCCGCCCTGATGTCCTCCACGGACACGGCGGAGCGGACGGCCACCCTGCGCCGCATCGCCGACCCGAGCGGGGCCCCGGTCCCGGCTTGACGGATCCCGGGCGGCCCGACCGCCGTGCGTCCGGCCCCGGTTCCGTGCGGACCGGGGCCGCCGCGTGTCCGGGTTGCCTCCGTGTCCGGGTCACCCCCGTGTCCGGGTCGCCCCCGTGCCCGGGGCACCTCCGTGCCCGGGACGCCTCCGCGCCCGGGGCACCTCCGTGTCCGGGTCGCCTCCGTGCCCGGGACGCCCCCGCGCCCGGGGCACCTCCGTGTCCGGGTCACCTCCGTGCCCGGGGGCACCTCCGTGCCCGGGACGCCCCCGCGCCCGTCCGGACGCTATCCGGTCGGTCACCGTTTCCCCGGCGCCCGGCCCGGCTTCCCGGGCTGCGGCGGGCCGGGAAGCGGCCGGTACCCGACCCGCCCAAGCGCCGTCCGTCCCCCTGCATAGACTTGAGCCGTTCCCCCGCAGGCCGCCCCGACGAGGGCCTGCGCTCCGCCTCTCGCCGGGAGTGCCGACGTGACCGACACCGACCTCAACGAGCGCAGCGCCGATGTCATCGTCGTCGGGGCCGGCCCCGCCGGCTCCACGACCGCGTACCACCTGGCGAAGTCCGGGCTCGACGTCCTGCTGCTGGAGAAGACGGCCTTCCCCCGCGAGAAGGTCTGCGGCGACGGCCTGACGCCGCGCGCCACCAAGCAGCTCGTCGCCATGGGCATCGACATCTCCGAGGAAGCCGGCTGGCTGCGCAACAAGGGCCTGCGGATCATCGGCGGCGGTGTCCGGCTGGAGCTGGACTGGCCGGAGCTCGCCTCCTTCCCGGACTACGGACTGGTCCGCAAGCGCGACGACTTCGACGAGCAGCTCGCCCGCACCGCCCAGAAGGCCGGGGCGCGGCTCCACGAGCGCTGCAACGTCGGCGCCCCGATCCTGGATCCCCGCACCGGCCGCATCACCGGCGTCGAGGCGAAGCTCGGCGAGGAGAAGACGCCCGTCACCTTCCACGCCCCGGTCGTGGTGGCCGCCGACGGCAACTCCACCCGGCTGTCGGTGGCGATGGGCCTGCACCGGCGCGAGGACCGCCCGATGGGCGTGGCCGTCCGGACGTACTTCACCTCCCCGCGCCACGACGACGACTACCTGGAGTCCTGGCTGGAGCTGTGGGACCGGCGCGGCCCGCAGGACCGGCTGCTGCCCGGCTACGGCTGGATCTTCGGCATGGGCGACGGCACCTCCAACGTCGGCCTCGGCATCCTCAACAGCAGCTCGGCCTTCAAGGAGCTGGACTGGCGCGAGGTGCTCAAGGCCTGGTGCGCCTCGATGCCCGAGGACTGGGGCTATGTGCCGGAGAACATGACCACACCGATCCGCGGCGCCGCGCTGCCGATGGCCTTCAACCGGCAGCCGCACTACCACCGCGGGCTGCTGCTGGTCGGTGACGCGGGCGGGCTGGTCAACCCGTTCAACGGCGAGGGCATCGCGTACGCGATGGAGTCCGGGCAGATCGCGGCCGAGGTGATCGTCCAGGCGCACGCCCGGCAGACCCCGGCCCAGCGCGAACTGGCCCTCCAGCGCTACCCGAAGGTGCTCAAGGACACCTACGGCGGCTACTACACCCTGGGCCGGGCCTTCGTGAAGCTGATCGGCAACCCGAAGGTCATGAAGATCGCGACGGAACGCGGCCTGACGCACCCGCTGCTGATGCGCTTCACCCTCAAGATGCTGGCCAACCTCACCGACCCGACGGGCGGCGACGCGATGGACCGCGTCATCAACGGCCTGAGCAAGGTGGCCCCGCGGGCCTGACGGGCACCGCCGGACACGCCAAGGGCCGTCATCCCGCTCGGGGGTGACGGCCCTTGGCGTGTGCGTTGCGTGCCCCGGCGGGCGCGTGTGGCGGTTGCGGCTGAGGTTGCCGGGGAGGTGACGCCGTGTCAGAGGACGCGGACGGCGCCCGTCGGCGGGTCCCAGTCGAGGGTGCGCTCGACGACGCCCGTGCTGGAGTTCTGCGCGCCGACGTACTTGCCGTCACCGATGTAGACGGCCACGTGGTACGCGCTGCCGGCGCCGCCCCAGTAGAGGATGTCGCCCGGCTGGAGGGCGTTCAGCGACACCGGAGTGCCCGCCGTCGACTGGTCCTGGGAGACCCGCGGCAGGGAGACGCCCACGGTGCGGAACGCGGCGGTGGTGAGGCCCGAGCAGTCGTACGCGGAGGGGCCGACGGCGCCGCTGACGTACGCCTTGCCGACCTGGGCCTTGACGAAGTTCACCACGGTCGCGGCGCTGCCCGTGGCGGAGGAGCCCGCCGACGAGGCGGTGGACGCGGCGGAGGCGGTGGCGGTGGAGAGCGTCGTGCGCTCCTCGGAGCGGTCGGAGCGCTCCGCGGCGGCTTCGCGGGCGGCCTCGGCGCGCTCCGCGGCGGCCCTGGCCTTGGCCTTGCGCTCGGCCTCGGCCTTCCGTTCGGCCTCGGCGCGGGCCTGCTTCGCTGCCTTCTTCTCGGTGGCGGCGAGGGCGTCCCGCTCGCTCGCGATCTCCAGGTTCAGGGCCGCCTGCTGGGTGGCGGCGGTGGACATCGCGGCGTCCTCGGCGAACGCGGCGCTGATGGTGGGCATCTCGGCCGTCTGGGCGGCCGGCGCGGCGTTGGCGGAGGAGGCCGCTGCCGTCACGGCGATGGTGCTGAGGACGCCACCGGTAACTCCGGAACGCAGCGTTCTGGTGGAGACGTTGCGCCGGGGTTTCCGGTGGCTGGGTATGTGAGCGGTATGGGCCATGGGGTCCTGGCTATCAAAGACCTTCGCCGCGATCAACAGGAGTGGGATGGGACACAGTTGACGCGTACGCGACGGCAATGAGCGGAATTCGATCGTCGGCCGCTGTTACCGCCCTGTGATAGCGGATTCACAAACCCGGTATGAGCAAGACGTTTCCGTGATTCGTCCGTTTTGTGCCGGGGTCTACCACCCCTCGGCGTACGGGCCAATTGCCGCGTCCGTTCACCGGGAGCGGCGTGGGAAAGGTCACGTATTCCGGTCCGCATTCCGGCCCCCGGCGCCCCGGACGGCTCCGCGTGCCGCCGGAGGCCGTCACCGGGGAGGACGGGGGCCCTCCCGGGGGCCCCGGCGTCCGGTCCGGGGTGATCCGTGAGGGGGGCGCCGTTCCCGTACGTGAATCCGTGCACGTGCCAACGATCTTGGCGCCGTGATGGGCGGCCGGGGTTGCCGGCGGCCGTCGGCGGCCGTGGCCGGACCGTGACTATCACTTGCCGGCCGTCCAGCACCAATTTGTTTCGGGACGGCAGTTCTTGATAATGCAAGCACCGCTCTGACCTGCGGCGACCAAAGGGGTCCTTGCGGTCTGTGGCCGCGGAAATGCGCAGGGTGCCGGCCGTTTCCGGGTTCCGCTTTCCCGTCGGACACCCGGGTGGTGGAGATCACAAAGGCCTAGGTGACCCCCGTGTCGCAGCTCACAGACCCCCGGGCATAAGATGCCTTCGGCCTGGGCTTGTGAACTGCCTCACATAATCACGATCTTGGTGAGGCGGGCACGGTGCGGGCGCCCCTCCGCCCAGGGCGGGGGAGCAGCAGTCACCGTCGACTGGAAGGAGCGAGCAGCGTGAACGCCTATGCACCCATCCTCGTGCTCGGCGCCCTCGGTGCAGGCTTCGCGATCTTCTCCGTGGTCATGGCGTCGATCGTCGGCCCGAAGCGCTACAACCGGGCCAAGCTCGAGGCGTACGAATGCGGGATCGAGCCCACGCCGCAGCCGGCCGGCGGCGGCCGGTTCCCGATCAAGTACTACCTGACGGCGATGCTCTTCATCATTTTCGATATCGAGATCGTCTTCCTTTACCCCTGGGCCGTCTCCTTCGACATGCTCGGGATTTTCGGACTCGTCGAGATGCTCCTCTTCGTGCTCACCGTCTTCGTCGCCTACGCCTACGTCTGGCGCCGCGGCGGACTGGACTGGGACTAGGGGACGGGAGGAGAAGCCATGGGTATCGAAGAGAAACTTCCGAGCGGCTTTCTGCTGACGACCGTCGAGCAGGCCGCGGGCTGGGTCCGCAAGTCGTCGATGTTCCCGGCCACGTTCGGACTCGCCTGCTGCGCCATCGAGATGATGACCACCGGCGCCGGCCGCTACGACCTCGCCCGCTTCGGCATGGAGGTCTTCCGCGGCTCGCCGCGCCAGGCGGACCTGATGATCGTGGCCGGCCGGGTGAGCCAGAAGATGGCCCCGGTGCTGCGCCAGGTCTACGACCAGATGCCCAACCCCAAGTGGGTCATCTCCATGGGTGTCTGCGCCTCCAGCGGCGGCATGTTCAACAACTACGCGATCGTGCAGGGCGTCGACCACATCGTCCCCGTCGACATCTATCTGCCCGGCTGCCCGCCCCGCCCCGAGATGCTGCTGGACGCCATTCTCAAGCTCCACGAGAAGGTCCAGGGTTCCAAGCTCGGCGTCAACCGCGAGCAGGCGGCCCGCGAGGCGGAGGAAGCGGCGCTCAAGGCGCTGCCGACGATCGAGATGAAGGGCCTGCTGAGGTGAGCGAGAAGAACGAGAGCGCCCCCACGGGCCGCGAGGCGGGGGCCAGCGGGGTCAACCCCGACCAGGACCTCAACACCCAGAACCTGCCCGGCAACCGCGGTGACCGCGGTGAGGCCATCGGCGTCCGCCGCGGCATGTTCGGCGCCGACGGCCCCGGCGACACCTCCGGCTACGGCGGGCTGGTCCGCACCGTACGGCTGCCCGGCCCGGCCGTCCGCCCGTACGGCGGCTGGTTCGACGAGGTGGCGGACGAACTCGAGGGCGCGCTGGACGAGCAGGGTCTGGTCCCGGAGAACGCCATCGAGAAGACCGTCACCGACCGGGACGAACTGACCTTCCACATCGCCCGCGAGCACCTGCCGCGGGTGGCCCGCACCCTCCGCGACGACCCGGCGCTCCGCTTCGAGATCTGCACGGGCGTCAGCGGTGTGCACTACCCGGACGACAAGGGCCGCGAGCTGCACGCCGTCTACCACCTGCGCTCCATCACCCACAACCGGGTGATCAGGCTGGAGGTGAGCGCCCCGGACGCCGACCCGCACATCCCCTCGATCGTCGAGGTCTACCCGACCAACGACTGGCACGAGCGCGAGGCCTACGACTTCTTCGGAATGATCTTCGACGGCCACCCGGCGCTGACGCGGATCATGATGCCGGACGACTGGCAGGGCCACCCGCAGCGCAAGGACTACGCGCTCGGCGGCATCCCCGTCGAGTACAAGGGCGCCCAGATCCCGGCCCCCGACCAGCGGAGGTCGTACCACTGATGCCGCGTATCCCCGGGGGGCGACCGGCCCCCGAGAAGCACCAGCAGCCGCCGGCCGCGGCCCCCACGGGGCACGGCACGCCGGCCACGACCACGCGGGGAGGGACCCGATGACGACCTCGCACGCGCAGGAACGCGAGACCACCGAAGGCAAGGTCTACACCGTCACCGGCGGTGACTGGGACGAGCTCGCCCAGGCCGCGGCCCAGGCGGACGACGAGCGCATCATCGTCAACATGGGCCCGCAGCACCCGTCCACGCACGGCGTGCTCCGGCTCATCCTGGAGATCGACGGCGAGACGGTCACCGAGGCCCGCTGCGGCATCGGCTACCTGCACACCGGCATCGAGAAGAACCTCGAATACCGGACCTGGACGCAGGGCACCACCTTCGTCACCCGCATGGACTACCTCACGCCCTTCTTCAACGAGACGGCGTACTGCCTGGGCGTGGAGAAGCTGCTCGGCATCGAGGCGGACATCCCCGACCGGGCCAGCGTCATCCGGGTCATGATGATGGAGCTCAACCGGATCTCCTCCCACCTGGTGGCCCTCGCCACCGGCGGCATGGAGCTGGGCGCCACCACGATCATGATCTACGGCTTCCGCGACCGCGAACTGGTCCTGGACCTCTTCGAGCTGATCACCGGCCTGCGGATGAACCACGCGTACATCCGCCCCGGCGGCCTCGCCCAGGACCTGCCGGCCGGCACCGTCGACGCCGTCCGCGAGTTCATCAAGCAGATGCGGAAGAACCTCCCGGAGTACGACGCCCTGGCCACCGGCAACCCGATCTTCAAGGCGCGCCTCCAGGGCATCGGCCACCTCGACCTGACCGGCTGCATGTCGCTCGGCGTCACCGGCCCCGTCCTCCGCTCCACCGGCCTCCCGCACGACCTGCGCAAGGCCGACCCGTACTGCGGCTACGAGACCTACGACTTCGAGGTGGCGACCGCCGACACCTCCGACTCCTACGGCCGGTTCCTGATCCGGCTGGAGGAGATGCGGCAGAGCCTGCGGATCATCGAGCAGTGCCTGGACCGGCTGGAGCCGGGCCCGGTGATGGTCGCCGACAAGAAGATCGCCTGGCCCGCGCAGCTCGCGCTCGGCCCGGACGGGCTCGGCAACTCCCTGGACCACATCAAGAAGATCATGGGCACCTCCATGGAGGCCCTCATCCACCACTTCAAGCTGGTCACCGAGGGCTTCCGGGTGCCCCCGGGCGAGGCGTACACGGCGGTGGAGTCCCCGAAGGGCGAGCTGGGCGTCCACGTCGTCAGCGACGGCGGCACCCGCCCGTACCGGGTCCACTTCCGGGACCCGTCCTTCACCAACCTGCAGGCCGTGGCGGCGATGTGCGAGGGCGGCCAGGTCGCCGACGTCATCGTCGCCGTCGCATCCCTCGACCCCGTGATGGGAGGCGTGGACCGGTGACCACACCAGCCAACCGCGAGGTGGCGCTCGGCATCCCCGAGATGCCCGCCCCCGACTACCCCGCCGAGGTCCGCACCCGGCTGGAGACGGACGCCGCGGAGGTGATCTCCCGCTACCCGGACAGCCGTTCCGCGCTGCTGCCGCTGCTGCACCTCGTGCAGTCCGAGGAGGGGTACGTCACCCGCACCGGCATCAAGTTCTGTGCCGAGATGCTCGGGCTGACCACGGCCGAGGTCACCGCCGTCTCGACCTTCTACACCATGTACCGCCGCAAGTCCTCCGGCGACTACCAGGTCGGCGTCTGCACCAACACGCTCTGCGCGGTCATGGGCGGCGACCAGATCTTCGACGAGCTCAAGGAGCACCTGGCCGTCGGCAACCAGGAGACCACCGAGGACGGCAAGGTCACCCTGGAGCACATCGAGTGCAACGCCGCCTGCGACTACGCGCCCGTCGTGATGGTCAACTGGGAGTTCTTCGACAACCAGACCCCGGACAGCGCCAAGGCCCTCGTCGACGACCTGCGGGCCGGCCGCGAGGTCGCGCCCACCCGCGGCGCCAAGCTCTGCGACTTCAAGGCGACCGCCCGCATCCTGGCCGGCTTCCCCGACGAGCGGCCCGGCGCGGTCGCGGAGAGCGGCGGCGCCGGCCCGGCCTCGCTGGCCGGACTCCGGCTGGCCAAGGGCGAACCGGAACCCGGCCGCCCCGGGCCGTCCCGCGGCGCGGCACCCACCGGTGAGGAGCGGGACACCCACCCCAGCTCCCACGACGCCCCGCAGAAGACCGCCGCGTCCGACCCGGCCAACCCGGCCGGACCGGTGTCCGAGGAGGGGGAACGATGACCGGGTCCGCCCGCACCGACGAGAACGGGAACGGGAACGGAGACGGGATGGGCCACGAGAAGCTCCTCTCCCCGGTGCTCTCCGCGTTCTGGGACGACCCCGAGTCCTGGACGCTGGAGACCTACCGCCGCCACGAGGGCTACGAAGGGCTGCGCAAGGCCCTCGCCATGGACCCCGACGACGTCATCGCCTACGTCAAGGAGGCCGGCCTCCGCGGCCGCGGCGGCGCCGGCTTCCCCACCGGGATGAAGTGGCAGTTCATCCCGCAGGGCGACGGCAAGCCCCACTACCTCGTCGTCAACGCCGACGAGTCGGAGCCCGGCACCTGCAAGGACATCCCGCTCCTCTTCGCCAACCCGCACTCCCTCATCGAGGGCATCGTGATCGCCTGCCACGCGATCCGCTCCAGCCATGCCTTCATCTATCTGCGCGGCGAGACGGTCCCCGTCCTGCGCCGGCTCCACGAGGCGGTGCGCGAGGCGTACGCGGCGGGCATCCTCGGCCCGGACGCCCTCGGCAGCGGCAAGAACCTCGACATCACCGTGCACGCCGGCGCCGGCGCGTACATCTGCGGTGAGGAGACGGCGCTGCTGGACTCCCTGGAGGGCCGCCGCGGCCAGCCCCGGCTGCGGCCCCCGTTCCCCGCGGTCGCCGGCCTCTACGCCTGCCCCACCGTGGTGAACAACGTCGAGTCCATCGCCTCCGTGCCCGCCATCTTCGCCCGCGGCAAGGAGTGGTTCCGCTCGATGGGCAGCGAGAAGTCCCCGGGCTTCACGCTCTACTCGCTCTCCGGGCACGTGGCCCGCCCCGGCCAGTACGAGGCCCCGCTGGGCATCACCCTGCGCCAGCTCCTCGACATGAGCGGCGGGATGCGCCCCGGCCACCGGCTGAAGTTCTGGACCCCCGGCGGCTCCTCCACCCCGCTCCTCACCGACGAGCACCTTGACGTCCCCCTCGACTACGAGGGCGTCGGCGCCGCCGGCTCCATGCTCGGCACCAAGGCGCTCCAGTGCTTCGACGAGACCACCTGCGTGGTCCGCGCCGTCACCCGCTGGACCGAGTTCTACGCCCACGAGTCCTGCGGCAAGTGCACCCCCTGCCGCGAGGGCACCTACTGGCTCGTCCAGCTCATGCGGGACATCGAGGCCGGCAAGGGCAGGATCTCCGACCTCGACAAGCTGAACGACATCGCCGACAACATCAACGGCAAGGCGTTCTGCGCGCTCGGGGACGGCGCCGCCAGCCCGATCTTCTCCTCGCTCCAGTACTTCCGCGAGGAGTACGAGCAGCACATCACCGGCCGGGGCTGCCCCTTCGACCCCGCCCGCTCCACCCTCTGGGCCGACGGCCCCTCGACCTCTCACCTGGAGGTGAACGCATGACCGTCACCGCCGCAGCGTCCAACAGCGGCTCCACCGGATCCTCCGGGAGCGGTGAGGCGGCCGTGCCGCCGGAGGACCTCGTCACGCTCACCATCGACGGCATCACGACCAGCGTCCCCAAGGGCACGCTCGTCATCCGCGCCGCCGAGGAACTGGGCATCGAGATCCCGCGGTTCTGCGACCACCCCCTTCTCGATCCGGTCGGTGCCTGCCGCCAGTGCCTGGTCGAGGTCGAGGGCCAGCGCAAGCCCATGGCCTCCTGCACGATCACCTGTACGGACGGGATGGTGGTGAAGACTCAGCTCACCTCACCCGTCGCCGAGAAGAGCCAGCGCGGGATGATGGAGTTCCTCCTCATCAACCACCCGCTGGACTGCCCCGTCTGCGACAAGGGCGGCGAGTGCCCGCTGCAGAACCAGGCGATGAGCACCGGCCAGGCCGACACCCGCTTCGACGGGCAGAAGCGGACGTACGACAAGCCCGTCCCGATCTCCACCCAGGTGCTGCTGGACCGCGAGCGCTGCGTCCTCTGCGCCCGCTGCACCCGCTTCTCCAAGGAGATCGCCGGCGACCCGATGATCGAACTGCTGGAGCGCGGCGCGCTCCAGCAGATCGGCACCGGCGAGGACGTCCCGTTCCAGTCCTACTTCTCCGGCAACACCATCCAGATCTGCCCGGTCGGCGCACTCACCTCGGCCGCGTACCGCTTCCGCTCCCGCCCGTTCGACCTGATCTCCTCGCCCAGCGTCTGCGAGCACTGCGCGGGCGGCTGCGCGACCCGCACCGACCACCGGCGCGGCAAGGTCATGCGGCGCCTCGCGGGCCACGACCCGGAGGTCAACGAGGAGTGGCTGTGCGACAAGGGCCGCTTCGCCTTCCGCTACGCCCAGCGGCCGGAGCGGCTCACCACTCCGCTGGTGCGCAGCGCCGAGAGCGGTGAACTGGAGCCGGCGAGCTGGCCGGAGGCCCTGGAGGCGGCGGCCCGCGGGCTCGCCGCCGCCCGCGGCCGCACCGGTGTGCTGACCGGCGGCCGGCTCACGGCCGAGGACGCCTACGCGTACGCCAAGTTCGCACGGATCGCCCTCGACACCAACGACATCGACTTCCGCGCCCGCGTCCACAGCGCCGAGGAGGCCGACTTCCTGGCCTCCCGGATCGCGGGACGCGGCACGGACCTCGACGGCACCGGTGTCACCTACACCGCGCTGGAGAAGGCGCCCGCCGTCCTGCTGGCCGGCTTCGAGTCCGAGGAGGAGGCCCCCGGGGTCTTCCTGCGGCTCCGCAAGGCCATGCGCAAGCACGGTCAGAAGACCTTCTCCCTGGCGCCCTACGCCACCCCGGGCCTGACCAAGGCCGGCGGCATACTGCTGCCGGCCGCGCCGGGTACCGAGGCGGAGTGGCTGGACGCCCTCGCCGGGCGGATCGGCCTGGAGGCGGACGGCGAGGCCGCCGCCGACGCGCTGCGCGCCGAGGGCGCCGTCATCGTCGTCGGCGAACGGCTGGCCGCCTCCCCGGGCGCGCTCTCCGCCGCCGTACGGGCCGCGACGGCCACCGGCGCCCGGCTGGTGTGGATTCCGCGCCGGGCCGGGGAGCGGGGCGCGGTCGAAGCCGGTGCCCTGCCCGGGCTGCTGCCCGGCGGCCGCCCGGCCACCGACCCGCGCGCCCGTGAGGAGACCGCGGCCGCCTGGGGCGTCCCCGCCGCCGGACTGCCGCACCGCCTCGGCCGGGACACCGGCGAGATCATCGAGGCCGCGACCACCGGCGGACTGGCCGCGCTGCTCGTCGGCGGCGTGGAGGTCGCGGACCTCCCGGACCCGGCGGCGGCCCGGCGGGCCCTTGACGCGGTGGGCTTCCTGGTCAGCCTGGAGCTGCGGCCGTCGGAGGTCACCGAACGGGCCGATGTGGTCCTGCCGGTCGCCGCCGTCGCGGAGAAGGCCGGCACCTTCCTCAACTGGGAGGGCCGGGCGCGCATGTTCGAGGCGTCCATCAAGCCCGACCAGATGACCCGCCGCCACGTCGTCCCCGACAGCCGCGTGCTGCACATGCTCGCGGACACCCTCGCGGACCTCGGCGCCGGTGACGGCGAGCGCTCCGCCGAGCGGTCCGCCGCCCGGCTCGCCCTGCCCGATCTGCTCGCCGTGCGCCGGGAGATGGACCGGCTCGGCGGCTGGGCCGGTGCCGTACCGGCCGGACCCGGTGACTCCGACTACGGCGGCCCGGCGGGCGGCACCACGCGGTCCGCGACCCGCCCGTCCGCGGGCGAGGCGGTCCTCGCCGGTCACCGGCTCCTGCTCGACCAGGGCGTCCTCCAGGTCGGTGACGAGGCGCTGGCCGGCACCCGGCACGAAGCGGTCGCCCGGCTCTCCGCGGCCACGGCCGCCGAGGCCGGGATCGCCGAGGGGGAGCCGCTCCGGGTCTCCGGACCGGGCGGCTCGACCGAACTGCCGCTGCGTATCACGGAGATGCCCGACCGCGTCGTCTGGCTGCCGCTGAACTCCACCGGCGGCGGCGTCCTGGCCGACACCGGGGCCCGCCCCGGTGAGGTCGTCCGGCTCTCCGCGGCCACCGCCGCGGCGGGCACCGAAGCCGAGGAGGTGCGCTCATGAGTTCCGTCACGCTGTGGGACGCGGCCGCCGAGCCGGGCGGGGCCCTGCACCTCGCGGCCGAGGACCTGTCGGTGTTCGGCGGCGATCCCTGGTGGCTCGTCGCGCTCAAGGCGGTTTTCTGCTTCGCGTTCGTGCTGCTGACCGTGCTGTTCTCCATCGTGTGGGAGCGCAAGGTCGTCGCCTGGATGCAGCGCCGCATCGGCCCCAACCGGCACGGCCCCTGGGGTCTGCTGCAGTCGCTCGCCGACGGCGCCAAGCTGATGCTGAAGGAAGACGTCATCGTCAAGCGGGCCGACAAGCTCGTCTACGTCCTGGCGCCGATCGTCGCGGCGGTCCCCGCCTTCATGGCGATCGCGGTGATCCCCTTCGGCCCGCCCGGCAACGAGGTGTCGGTCTTCGGCGAGCGCACCGCGCTGCAGCTGACCGACCTGCCGATCGCCGTGCTGTACATCCTGGCGGTGGCCTCCGTCGGCATCTACGGCATCGTGCTCGCCGGCTGGTCCTCCGGCTCGACGTACCCGCTGCTCGGCGGTATGCGCTCGGTCGCCCAGGTGATCTCCTACGAGATCGCGATGGGCCTCTCCTTCGCGGCCGTCTTCCTCTACTCCGGCTCGATGTCCACCTCGGCCATCGTCGACGCGCAGGGGGACCGCTGGTTCGCGATCCTGCTGCCGGTGTCCTTCCTCATCTACATGGTGTCGATGGTCGGTGAGGTCAACCGGGCGCCGTTCGACATGCCGGAGTCCGAGGGCGACCTCGTCGGCGGCTTCAACACCGAGTACTCGTCGATCAAGTTCGCGATGTTCATGCTCGCCGAGTACATCAACATGGTCACCGTCTCGGCGGTGGCGGTCACCCTCTTCCTCGGCGGCTGGCGCGCTCCCTGGCCGGTCAGCACCTTCTGGGAGGGCGCGAACCACGGCTGGTGGCCGATGCTCTGGTTCGTCATCAAGGTCAACCTCCTGCTGTTCGGTTTCATCTGGCTGCGCGGCACCCTCCCCCGGGTCCGCTACGACCAGCTGATGAAGCTCGGCTGGAAGGTCCTCATCCCGGTCGCGGCGGTCTGGCTGATGATGGTCGCCACCGTCCGGGCCCTGCGGAACGAGAACTACGACTTCCAGGAGATCGCGTTCTATGTGATCGGCGCCGTGCTCGTCGTGCTGCTGCTGTCCTTCGTCGCGGATCTCTTCCGCGGCCGGCAGGACGAGCCGGACGGTCCCGGCGCGGACGGCAAGGGCACCGGAGGCGAGTTCGACCCGATGGCCGGCGGCTACCCCGTACCGCCGATGCCGGGGCAGACCCTGCCCCCGGTTCCGCGCCGGCGCCCCCGTCACGAGCAGCCGCCCGTGACCGTCGCCGCCGGTTCCGACGACGCGACGACCAACGGAGAGGAGGCCGACAATGCCCGATAACCCCGTGGCCGGCTTCGGCGTGACCTTCAAGGCCATGTTCAAGAAGCGGCTGACCGAGCAGTACCCGGAGCAGAAGAAGCCGACGGCGCCCCGGTTCCACGGCCGGCATCAGCTCAACCGGCACCCGGACGGGCTGGAGAAGTGCGTCGGCTGCGAACTCTGCGCCTGGGCCTGCCCCGCCGACGCGATCTACGTCGAGGGCGCCGACAACACCGACGAGGAGCGCTACTCGCCGGGCGAGCGCTACGGCCGCGTCTACCAGATCAACTATCTGCGCTGCATCCTCTGCGGTCTCTGCGTCGAGGCGTGCCCCACCCGGGCGCTGACGATGACCAACGACTACGAGCTCGCCGACCGGACCCGCGAATCGCTCATCTACACCAAGGAGGAGCTGCTCGCGGGGCTGAAGGAGGGCATGGTCGACTCGCCGCACGCCATCTTCCCGGGCATGACCGAGCAGGACTACTACCGGGGCCTCGTCACCGAGGCCGCCCCCGGGACCGTCCAGCAGCCGGCCGTCTCCAAGGGCGAGATGCCGCAGGACGCGGCGTCCGACTTCGGCCCGGGGGAGCCCGCCTCGGAGAAGGTGGTCGAACGATGAACGCGATCGCCGCCTACTCCACCTCCACCGGGGAGGCCGTCCAGTTCTGGGTCCTGGGCACCGTGGCCGTCCTCGGGGCGCTCGGCACGGTCCTGCTGCGCCGGGCGATCCACTCCGCGCTCTGCCTCGCCGGGACCATGATCATCCTCGCGGTGTTCTACCTGGCCAACGGGGCCTACTTCCTGGGCGTCGTCCAGATCGTCGTCTACACCGGCGCGATCATGATGCTGTTCCTGTTCGTGGTGATGCTCGTCGGTGTCACCGCGGCGGACTCGCTGAAGGAGGCCCTGAAGGGCCAGCGCTGGCTGGCCGCCCTCACCGGCCTCGGCTTCGGCGTCCTGCTGATCGCCGGCATCGGCAACGCCTCGCTGAAGACCTTCGCCGGACTCGGCACGGCCAACTCCGGCGGGAACGTCCAGGGGCTGGCGGAGACCATCTTCACCAAATACGTCTTCGCCTTCGAGCTCACCGGCGCGCTGCTGATCACCGCCGCCGTCGGCGCGATGATCCTGACGCACCGCGAGCGCACCGAGCGCCTGCCCAGCCAGCGCGAACTGGCCGAGCGCCGGGTCCGCGAGGGCAAGCAGGTCCCGCCGCTGCCCGCGCCCGGTGTCTACGCCCGGCACAACGCCGTGGACATCCCCGGGCTGCTGCCGGACGGCACGCCCTCGGAGCTCACCGTCAACCCGACGCTGCGTGCCCGCGGCCAGATCCGCGACGTGTCCGGCCGGGCGCTGGCCGATCTGGCCGCTCTGGAGCAGCGCTCCGAGGTGCGCCTGGAGCGCCGGGACGCCACTTCTGAGGAGGCCGGCAAGTGAACCCGGTGAACTACGTCTATCTCGCCGCGCTGTTGTTCACCATCGGCGCCGCCGGGGTGCTGCTCCGGCGCAACGCGATCGTCGTGTTCATGTGCGTCGAGCTGATGCTCAACGCCTGCAACCTGACGCTGGTCGCCTTCTCCCGGATGCACGGCAACCTCGACGGGCAGATCATCGCCTTCTTCACGATGGTCGTCGCCGCCGCGGAGGTCGTGATCGGTCTGGCGATCATCGTGATGCTCTTCCGTACCCGCCACTCGGCCTCGGTCGATGACGCCTCTCTGATGAAGCTGTAAGGGGTCGAAGAAGTGGAGAACCTCATCGGATTGCTCGTCGCGGCGCCGCTGCTCGGCGCGGCCGTGCTGCTGTGCGGCGGCCGGCGGCTGGACCGCGCCGGGCACTGGATCGGCACGGCGCTCGCGGTGGCCTCGTTCGTCGTCGGCGCGGTGCTCTTCGCCGACATGCTGGGCCGGGACGGCGAGGACCGCGCCCTGCACCAGCGCCTGTTCAGCTGGGTGCCCGTGGAGGGCTTCCAGGCGGATGTCGCCTTCCAGCTGGACCAGCTGTCGATGACCTTCGTACTGCTGATCACCGGTGTGGGTTCGCTGATCCACATCTACTCGATCGGCTACATGGAGCACGACGAGCGGCGCCGCCGATTCTTCGGCTATCTCAACCTGTTCCTCGCGGCGATGCTGCTGCTGGTCCTGGCCGACAACTACCTGCTGCTGTACGCGGGCTGGGAGGGCGTCGGCCTGGCGTCCTACCTGCTGATCGGCTTCTGGCAGCACAAGCCGAGCGCGGCCACCGCCGCGAAAAAGGCGTTCATCGTCAACCGCGTCGGCGACGTCGGCCTGTCCATCGCGATCATGCTGATGTTCACGACCTTCGGCACCTTCGCCTTCGAGCCGGTGCTGGCCTCGGCGGGCGAGACCTCCGAGGGGATGCTGACGGCCATCGGCCTGATGCTGCTGCTGGCCGCCTGCGGCAAGTCGGCCCAGGTGCCGCTGCAGTCCTGGCTGGGCGACGCGATGGAGGGCCCGACCCCGGTCTCGGCCCTCATCCACGCCGCCACCATGGTCACCGCCGGCGTCTACCTGATCGTCCGCTCCGGCGCCATCTTCAACGGCTCGCCGGACGCCCAGCTCGTCGTCGCCATCGTCGGCGCGGTCACGCTGCTCTTCGGTGCGATCGTCGGTAGCGCGAAGGACGACATCAAGAAGGCGCTGGCCGGCTCGACGATGTCGCAGATCGGCTACATGGTGCTGGCCGCCGGACTGGGCCCGATCGGCTACGTCTTCGCGATCATGCACCTGGTCACCCACGGCTTCTTCAAGGCCGGGCTCTTCCTCGGCGCCGGTTCGGTCATGCACGGCATGAACGACGAGGTGGACATGCGGAAGTACGGGGGCCTCAGGAAGTACATGCCGGTCACCTTCGTCACCTTCGGCCTCGGCTATCTGGCGATCATCGGCTTCCCGGGCCTGTCCGGCTTCTGGTCCAAGGACAAGATCATCGAAGCCGCCTTCGCCAAGGGCGGCACCGAGGGCTGGATCCTCGGCGGCGTCGCCCTGCTGGGCGCCGCGATCACCGCGTACTACATGACCCGCGTCATGCTGCTCACCTTCTTCGGCGAGAAGCGCTGGGCCCCGACGCCCTCCCCGGACGCGCCGGACGTGGAGCCCGCCGCCGAGACCGCCGGCGACCACACGATGCCGCATCCGCACGAGTCGCCCAGGTCCATGACGATCCCCATGATCGTGCTGGCCTTCGGATCGGTCTTCGCGGGCGGGCTGTTCAGCTGGAACAGCTCCTTCCTGCACTGGCTGGAGCCGGTCACCGGACACGACCACGGCCACTCCCCGCTGAGCGCGGCGGCCGTGACCGGCGCGACCGTCGTCGTCCTGCTGCTCGGTGTGCTGGTGGCCTGGCTGCAGTACGGCCGCAAGCCCGTGCCCGTCACCGCGCCGCGCGGCTCGCTGCTCACCCGGGCCGCCCGCCGCGATCTGCTCCAGGACGACTTCAACCACGTCGCGCTGGTGAAGCCCGGCGAGTATCTGACCCGCGGTCTGGTCTACGTCGACAACAAGGGCGTGGACGGGGTCGTCAACGGCACCGCGGCGGCGGTCGGCGGACTCTCCGGCCGGATGCGGCGGATGCAGAACGGCTTCGTCCGCTCCTACGCGGTCTCGATGTTCGGCGGTACGGCGGTCCTGATCGCCGCGACCCTGCTGATGAGGGCGGTCTGATCATGTCTTCTGTTGTCAACGACGGCTTCCCGCTGCTGACGGCCGCGGCCGTGCTGCCGGCGCTGGGAGCGATCGCGACCGCGGCCGTGCCCGCCGCGAAGCGCACCGCGGCCAAGTGGACGGCGCTGCTCTTCTCGCTCGGCACCCTGGTGCTGGCGGGGATCGTGCTGGCCCGCTTCGACCCGGGCGGCGAGCGCTACCAGCTCGCCGAGTCCCGGGCCTGGATCGCCGACTTCGGCGTCCGCTACGAGCTGGGCGTGGACGGCATCGGCGCCGCCCTGATCGGGCTCACCGCGCTGCTGATGCCGTTCATCATCCTGGCGGCCTGGCGCGACGCCGACCCGGCGGCCGAGGAGAGCGGCGACGGGGCCGGCCGGCGCTGGCGCCCGGTGCAGGGCTTCTTCGCGCTGATCCTGATGGTCGAGGCGATGGTGATCATCTCCTTCGCCGCGACCGACGTCTTCCTCTTCTACATCTTCTTCGAGGCCATGCTCATCCCGATGTACTTCCTCATCGGGGGCTTCGGGGACCGGGCGCACGCCCAGAGCGACGAGGAGGCGGCCAAGCAGCGCACCTACGCGGCCGTCAAGTTCCTGCTCTACAACCTGGCGGGCGGCCTGATCATGCTCGCCGCGGTCGTCGGGCTCTACGCCGTCACCGCCGACCAGCTCGGCGAGGGCACCTTCTCGCTCCAGCAGATCACCGAGGCCCGCGCCTCCGGTGAGCTGACCATGGCGACCACCACCGAGCGGCTGCTCTTCCTGGGCTTCTTCTTCGCCTTCGCGGTGAAGGCGCCGCTGTGGCCGCTGCACACCTGGCTGCCCAACGCCATGGGCGAGTCGACGGCCCCCGTCGCCGTGCTGATCACCGCGGTGATGGACAAGGTCGGCACCTTCGCGATGCTCCGCTTCTGCCTCGGGCTCTTCCCGGAGGCCAGTGCGTGGGCGACGCCGGTGGTGCTGGTGCTGGCCCTGGTCAGCATCGTCTACGGCGCGCTGCTGGCGGTCGGCCAGCGGGACATGAAGCGGCTGATCGCCTACGCCTCGGTGTCCCACTTCGGCTTCATCATCCTGGGCATCTTCGCGATGACGAGCCAGGGCCAGAGCGGGGCGACGCTCTACATGGTCTTCCACGGGATCTCGACGGCGGTGCTGATGCTCGTCGCCGGCTTCCTGATCTCGCGCCGCGGCTCGCGGCTCATCGCCGACTTCGGCGGGGTGCAGAAGGTGGCCCCGGTGCTGGCCGGCACCTTCCTGATCGGTGGTCTGGCGACGCTGTCGCTGCCCGGGCTCGCCCCGTTCGTCAGCGAGTTCCTGGTCCTGGTCGGCACCTTCAGCCGGTATCCGGTGATCGGGATCATCGCCACCATCGGCATCGTCCTCGCCGCGATCTACGTCCTGGTGCTCTACCAGCGCACCATGACCGGGCCGGTGAAGGAGGGCGTGCTGAAGATGCCCGATCTGCGGCTGCGGGAGCTGGTGGTCGTGACGCCGCTGATCGCTCTGCTGATCTTCCTCGGCGTCTTCCCCAAGCCGCTGACGGACATCGTCAACCCGGCTGTCGAGCACACCATGTCGGACGTGCGGAAAACGGATCCGAAGCCCGACGTCGACATCCCGTCACCTGATGTGGAGGCCGCGAAGTGAGCCCCATGGCATCCGTCCACAGCCTGTGGACGATCTCGGCCGAGGCGCCGTTGAAGATCGAGGCGCCGGACATCGAGTACGCCCAGATCGCCCCGGTGCTGATCGTGCTGGGCGCGGCGGTCATCGGGATCCTGTTCGAGGCGTTCCTGCCGCGCCGGGCCCGCTACTACGCCCAGGTCGGGCTGACCGCGGTCGGCCTGGCCGCCGCCCTCGCCTCCGTGATCGGCCTGGCGGCCGGCGGGCACGGCACGGACAAGGCGCAGGTGGCGGCGATGGGCGCGCTGGCCGTCGACGGCCCGGCGCTCTTCCTCCAGGGCACGGTGCTGCTGGTGGCCCTCGTCTCCGTCCTCATCTTCGCCGAGCGGAGGCTGGACCCGGCGGCGCACGGCAAGCGGGTGGACTCCTTCGCCGCGCAGGCCGCCGCCACCCCCGGCGGGGCGGCCGAACAGGCCGCGGTGAAGGCCGGGTTCACCACCACCGAGGTGTTCCCGATGCTGCTGCTGGCGGTCACCGGCATGCTGGTGTTCCCGGCGGCCAACGACCTGCTGACGCTCTTCGTGGCCCTGGAAGTCCTCTCGCTGCCGCTGTACGTGCTGTGCGCGCTGGCCCGCCGGCAGCGGCTGCTGTCGCAGGAGGCGGCGGTCAAGTACTTCCTGCTCGGCGCCTTCTCCTCGGCGTTCCTGCTCTTCGGCATCGCGCTGCTGTACGGCTACGCGGGCACCGTCACGTACGGCGGCATCGCGCAGGTGATCTCCGGCGACCTCCAGCAGGTGGAGCCCTCCGTGGCCGCCACCATGGGCAATGACGCGCTGCTGCTGATCGGTGCCGCGCTGGTGCTGATGGGCCTGCTCTTCAAGGTCGGCGCGGTCCCGTTCCACATGTGGACCCCGGACGTCTACCAGGGCGCCCCGACCCCGGTCACCGGCTTCATGGCGGCGGCCACCAAGGTCGCGGCCTTCGGCGCGCTGCTGCGGATCCTGTACGTGGTGCTGCCCGGCCTGCGCTGGGACTGGCGGCCGGTGATGTGGGGCGTCGTCATCGTCACGATGATGGTCGGCGCGATCGTCGCGGTCACCCAGACCGATGTGAAGCGGCTGCTGGCGTACTCCTCGATCGCCCACGCCGGGTTCATCCTGGCGGGCGTCGTGGCCACCACGCCGTCCGGCATCTCCTCGGTGCTCTTCTACCTGCTGGCCTACTCCTTCGTCACGGTCGGCGCCTTCGCCGTGGTGACGCTGGTCCGCGACGCGGGCGGCGAGGCCACGCACCTGTCGAAGTGGGTCGGGCTGGGGCGGCGGTCGCCGCTGGTCGCGGCGGTCTTCGGGATCTTCCTGCTGGCCTTCGCGGGCATCCCGCTGACCTCCGGGTTCGCGGGCAAGTTCGCGGTGTTCAAGGCGGCGGCGGAGGGCGGCGCGGGCGCGCTGGTCGTGGTCGGTGTGGTCTCCTCGGCCATCGCGGCCTTCTTCTACATCCGCGTCATCGTGCTGATGTTCTTCAACGAGCCGCAGGCGGGCGGCCCGACGGTCGCCGTGCCCAGCGCGCTGACCTCGACGGCCATCGCGGTGGGCGTCGTCGTCACGCTGGTGCTCGGCATCGCGCCGCAGTACTTCCTGGACCTGGCCGGCCAGGCGGGGGTCTTCGTGCGCTGACGCACCACGGCGCGGCGCGGTTCGCCCGCGCCGCGCACCCGGCACGGCGGTGGGCCGCCGCCCCTGGAGGGCGGCGGCCCACCGGCCTGTCCGGCCGGCCGCGGCCGGGGCAGCCGGGGCAGCTGGGGCAGCCGGGGCGGCGGCCGGAGGGTGCTACGCCGGCACGATCCGGCCGGTGACCTCGCCGAGGCCGAGGCGGGTGCCCTCCGGGCCGGGGGCCCAGGCGGTGAGGGTGACCTCGTCGCCGTCCTCCAGGTAGGTGCGCTTGCCGCCGGGCAGGTCGAGCGGGTCGCGGCCGTTCCAGGTGAGCTCCAGCAGGCAGCCGCGCTGGTGCGGATCCGGGCCGCTCACCGTGCCGGAGGCGAAGAGGTCCCCGGTGCGCAGGGAGGCGCCGCCCGAGGTCAGATGGGCGAGCTGCTGGGCCGCCGTCCAGTACATGGCGGAGAACGGCGGTTCCGCGACGGTGTGGCCGTTGACGGCGACCGTGATGCGGAGGTCGAAGCCGCCGGGCTCGGCCTCCGCCGTGTCGTCGAGGTACGGCAGCGGCCGGGGGTCGCGCGGGGGCGGCGGGGTCCGGGCCGCGTCGAGGGCGTCGAGGGGGGTGACCCAGGCCGAGACGGAGGTGGCGAAGGACTTGCCGAGGAACGGTCCGAGGGGGCGGTACTCCCAGGACTGGATGTCCCGGGCGGACCAGTCGTTGAGCAGGCAGAGGCCGAAGACGTGCTCGCGGAAGGCGGAGAGCGGCACCCGCTCGCCGAGCCGTGAGGGCGCGCCGACGACGAAGCCGACCTCGGCCTCGATGTCGAGCCGCTGGGTGGGGCCGAAGACGGGCGTGTCGCCCGCGAGGCGCTGGCCGCCGGGGCGGATGACCGGGGTGCCGGAGACGACGACGGTGCCGGCCCGGCCGTGGTAACCGATCGGCAGATGCTTCCAGTTGGGGGTGAGCGGGGCTCCGTCCGGCCGGAAGATCCGCCCGACGTTGGTGGCGTGGTGCTCGCTGGAGTAGAAGTCGGCGTAGTCGGCGACCTCGAAGGGGAGGTGCAGCGTCACCTCGGTGAGCGGGTGCAGGAACGGTTCGATGGCGGGATAGCCGACCCAGGTGGCCACGCTCGCCCGGACGGCCCGCCAGGTGGGGCGTCCGGCGGCCATCAGCGGGTTGAGGGTGGGGTGGGCCAGGACGTCGGCGTGCGGGGAGCCGAGGGCGGTGGCGGCCGTGTGCACGTCCAGGACACGGTCGCCGTAGCGCACGCCGATGCGCTTGCGGCCGGGCTCGTCGGGGGTGCTGAAGACGCCGTACGGCAGGTTCTGCGGACCGTAGAGACCGTCGCCGGCGTGCGCCGCGGGTCTTGGGGGATCGAACGGATCCTGCTGGGGCATGGACACTGCCTCGCCTTCATATCGCCCGGCTCGTGCTCGGCCTCAGGTTACGGGGCGGAGGGCGCGATGTGCCGGGCCCGGGGGCCGATCGGGGGCCGGGCCGATGCGGTCCCAGGCGAAGGGGTTCCGTTGTGAAGTGAGCGGAAACGGTGCACAGAGCGTGCAATGTCAGGAAAAGGATTGCTGGAACTGGACATTCCGGCGTACGTTCCCTGGCGGGTCACGGACAGCGGGGGGCCGCTGGCCGCTGTGGCCGAGGGGGGCGGGGGAGTGGCGAGCCGAAGCATGCCCTTACGGGCCGACCGGGCCGTGCCCGGACTGATCGTCAAGATCGGGAACTACCCACTGCACCACGGCGGCGTGGGCGCCATCCGCAGTCTCGGCAGACTCGGCGTGCCGATGTACGCCCTCACGGAGGACCGCTGGACGCCCGCGGCCGTCTCCCGCTATCTGCGGCGGGCCTTCGTCCGCCCCACGACCGGCCGGGAGGAACCGGAGCGGCTGGTGGGCCAACTCCTCGACATCGGCCGGGAGATCGGCCGCCCGGCGGTCCTGGTGCCCACCGACGAGGAGGCGGCGGTGCTCATCGCGGAGCACGCCGGGCCCCTCGCCGAGCGCTTCCTCTTCCCCCGGGTCGAACCGGGGCTGCCGCGCCGGCTGGCCAGCAAGCAGGGCCTGCACGAACTCTGCACCGAGCACGGGGTGCCCTCGCCCGCCGCCGCCTTCCCCGACTCGTACGCCGACGTCGAGGAGTTCGCGGCCACGGCACGCTTCCCCGTCGTCGCCAAGAACCGGGAGGCGTTCGTCCGCCGCAGCGCCCCCGCGGTGGCCGGGACCACCCGGATCGGCGGCGCCGCCGAACTCCTGCGGCTCGCGGAGGGCTGGGGGCCGCGGCCGGGGGTGGTGCTCCAGGAGTACCTGCCGCGCGAGGAGGCGGAGGACTGGATCGTCCACGGCTACTTCGACGCCGAGGGCGACGCGCTCGCCCTCTTCACCGGCGTCAAGGTCCGCTCCTGGCCGCCGCACGCGGGCATGACCGCCAGCGCCTACGTCGTCGACAACCCGGAACTGGCCGCGCTCGCCGCGCGCTTCGTCAAACGCATCGGCTTCACCGGCGTCGTCGACCTCGATCTGCGGCACGACCGCCGTGACGGCCGCTACAAGCTGCTCGACTTCAACCCGCGGATGGGCGCCCAGTTCCGGCTCTTCGAGAACGCCGCCGGTGTCGACGTGGTCCGCGCCCTCCACCTCGACCTCACCGGCCGCCCGGTGCCCGGCGCCGCACAGCGCTCCGGGCACCGCTTCGTGGTGGAGAACATCGACCTGCCGGCCCTGCTGGCCTACCGGCGCAGCGGCTACACCACCCCGCACGCCCCGGCGCGGCCGGCCGGTACGGAGCTGGCCTGGCTGGCCCGGGACGACCTCAGGCCGTTCTTCACCATGCTCGCCCGCTTCGTCCGGCCCGGCGCCCGGCACCTGCTGCAGCGGCGGCGCGCCAAACGGCGGCGGGCGGACGAGCTGCGCGCGGAACGGCGCCGGGGTGACGCGGGGGCGGGGGCACCGGACGGTGGTCCACCGGTGGGGAGCCCGTCCGCCGGGAACCCGGCGGCCCGGCGTCCGGCCTCCCCCGGCAGCGGGCCGCGGGGCCCGGCGGTCCGGAGCACGGTGGTCCGGAGCGTGGCGGTCCGGCAGATGCGGACGGCCGCCGTCCGGGCCGTGTTCGGCCGCCGCGCCGCCGGCAGACCCCGGCGGAAAGCCGGATGACGTACCAGCAGCAAGCGGCCCCGCGGTGTCCTCCGCCGGTGCCGAGCCCCGTCGTGTCCCCGGGAGGGAATCGTCCGTGACCAGTCCCGCAGCCTCCTCCGCGCCGTCGCCGTCCGGTGAACCGTCCGGCCCGCACGGTCCGTCCGGTGCGCCGTCCGGCGCCCCGTCCGGTGCGTCCGGCCGGCCCGGTGACCGGGCGTCGTATCCCGGTCCCGTGGCCGTCATCGGGGCCGGCCCGTACGGTCTGTCGACCGCCGCCCATCTGCGGGCCCGCTCCCTTCCCGTGCGGGTCTTCGGTTCCCCGATGTCCAGTTGGCGTGAGCACATGCCCGCCGGGATGCTCCTCAAGTCCACCCCGGCCGCCTCCGCCATCGACGCGCCGCAGGCCGGGCACACCCTCACCGACTACTGCGACGCGGCGGGCATCCGCCGGCTCGTCACCGACGAGGACCTGGTCCCCGTGGAGACCTTCGCCGCCTACGGGGACTGGTTCCGGGAGCGGCTGGTGCCCCGGCTGGAGGAGGTCCGGGTGGTCTCCGTGGAGCGGCGGGCCGGGGGCCGCGGCTACGAGCTGAAGCTGGACTCCGGAGAGCAGTTCACCGCCCGGGCCGTGGTCGTCGCCACCGGCCTCAGCGGGCTGGCCCGGCTGCCCGCGGCGCTGGCCTCCGCCGTCCCCGGGGGCCCCTCGGCCACCGGCCCCGTCTCGCACAGCTCCCACCACCGGGATCTCAGCCGCTTCGCCGGGCGGTCGGTGCTGGTCGTCGGCGCCGGGCAGTCGGCGCTGGAGAACGCGGTGCTGCTGCGGGAGGCGGGGGCCGAGGTCCGGGTCGTCGCCCGCGGCCGGGGCGCCGTCGGCTTCGGCTCCCCGCCCTGGCGGCAGCCCCGCCTCCGCCCCGACTCGCCGTTCGGACGGGCCTGGTCCCTCCACGCGGTCAGCCACTACGCGGACGCCTACCGCCTCCTGCCCGCCCGCGCCCGCCACCACCTCGTGCGCCGGGTGCTCGGCCCGCTCGGCGCCTGGTGGCTGCGGGAGCGGTTCGAGGGCCGCGTCCCCGTGACGCCGATGCGCGCGATCCGGGCGCTCCGGATCGAGGACGGCCGCCCGGTCCTCGCCGTCGCCGGCCTCGACGGCGCCACCGCGGAACTCTCCGCCGACCACGTCATGGCCGCCACCGGCTACCGCGTGGACCTGGCCGCGATGGACTTCCTCGGGCCCGGCCTCCGCACCGGACTGGCCGCCGACCGCGGCTCCCCGGCCCTCCGCGCGGGCTACCGCTCCTCGCTCCCCGGCCTCTACTTCACCGGGCTGCCGGCGGCGTTCTCGTACGGGCCGGTGATGCGCTTCGTCTGCGGTACGGAGTACGCCTCGCCGCGGCTGGCGAAGGCGGTGGCCGCCGACTGCTGGTGACGGCCCGCGGGCCCCGCGGCCCGCGGGCCGGGGCCGACTGCGGGGCCCGTACGGCGTGACGAACAACACATCGGGGGCCGCCCGGCGCGGCGGAGTGCCGGAAGCGGGTGCGGGAAGGCGTCCCCAGCGGTCTTTCCCGGTGAACGGCCGCCCGCTGTGATCGTCGGGCGACCGGATACGCTGCGCGTGATGGTGATGGCCGTGACAGCGATACATCGACATTCCGCGGGTCGCACATGAGCCGCGGGGTCGTCCGCAGACAGGAGAACCCCTCGTGACCGTCGTCGGGCCCTTCGGGCTGAGCGTGCGGGACCAGGCTCTGGAAGCCGATGTCCAGGCCGGGTTGGCGGCTGTCGAGGAGGGCCTGCTGGAGGCCACCAAGAGCGGTGTGCCGTTCATCACCGAGGCCGCCCAGCACCTCGTCCGCGCCGGGGGCAAGCGGTTCCGCCCGCTGCTGGTGACGCTCGCCGCGCAGTTCGGCGACCCGCACGCGCCGGGCGTCGTGCCGTCCGCCGTCGTCGTCGAGCTGACGCATCTCGCCACGCTCTACCACGACGACGTCATGGACGAGGCCGATGTGCGCAGGGGGGTGCCCAGCGCCAACGCCAACTGGGACAACTCGGTGGCCGTCCTCACCGGCGACTTCCTCTTCGCCCGCGCCTCGCACCTGCTGGCCGACCTCGGCCCGGAGGCCGTCCGCATCCAGGCCGAGGCGTTCGAGCGGCTGGTCACCGGTCAGATCCTGGAGACCGCCGGCCCGGGCGCCGGGCGCGACCCCATCGCCCACTACCTCGACGTGATCGCCGGCAAGACCGGTTCGCTGATCGCCGTCGCCGGCCGCTTCGGCGCCATGATGGCGGGCGCCGACGAGCGGGTCGTGGACATCCTCACCCAGTACGGCGAGCGGCTCGGCACCGCCTTCCAGCTCGCGGACGACGTCCTCGACATCGCCAGCGACAGCCGCGAGTCGGGCAAGACCCCGGGCACGGACCTCCGCGAGGGCATCCCGACCCTGCCGGTGCTGCATCTGCGGGCGGCGGCCGAGCGGCACGGCCGCCCGGAGGACCGCGAGCTGTGCGCACTCCTGGACGGCGACCTCACGGACGACGCGGTGGTGACCGAGGCCCTGCGGCGGCTGCGCGAGCACCCCGCGCTGGAGCAGGCGCGCCAGGACACCGTGCGCTATGCCGAGGAGGCCCGCACCACCCTCGTCCCGCTGCCGGACGGCCCGGCGAAGGCGGCGCTGGAGAGCCTGTGCGACGCGGTGGTGCACCGGGCGGGCTGAGGCCGCGCGCCCGGCGGAACACCGCCTGGGCGGGCCCCGGCCCGGACTCCGGTGCCCGGTCCGGGAGCGGACCCGGTCACCCCTACGGGTGGCTGCGCCTCAGGTGGTACGGAACCCGGCCGGTGGAGGAGCGTTCTCCTCCCCTGGGACTACCCGAAGTTGCTGCCGTCGGCTGACGCCCCGCCCCGTTCTCTTTGATGTGATGGGAGTACGAACGCGGCGGACTCGGGAGACAATGGACCGGGTGGGCAGCGCCCCGTCCGGCCGGGAAGCCCGGACGGCGGGGCCCGAAGGTGTTACGCGAACCGCCGCCGACCACGGAGGTAGGGCACATGCCAGGAAAGCGACCGACACAGGTCACCGACGAATGGGACGGCGAGGGCGCCCCGGCGGCGCCGGCTCGCGGACTGGTGCGCTGGGGGGTGCCGGTCGCGGTGGCGGGAGTGGCGGTGGCGGGCATCGGTCTCGTACCGGCCCTCGCCAGCTCGGGCAGTCCGGATCTGCCGGAGATCACCGCGGCTGAACTCATCGAGCGCATGGCCGAGTCGGACACCGAGCGGCTGTCCGGCACCGTCAAGATCACCACCGACCTGGGTCTCCCCGCGCTGCCCGGGATGAGCGGCGGGGGCGGCGGCTTCGGCATGGGACCGGGCCACGGTGACGATTCCGCCGGGGGCCGGGGAGACGCGGGCGAGGGGAAGGGCGGTGACGAGCAGGGCTCGCCCGCCGATCCGCAGGCGAAGCTGATGGAGCTGGCGTCCGGCACGCACACCCTGCGGGTCGCGGCCGACGGCCCCGCCAAGCAGCGCCTGTCGGTCATGGACGAGGCCGCGGAGTACAGCGTCATCCGCAACGGCGAGGACCTCTGGGCGTACGACTCGGGCAGCAACTCCGCGTACCACGCGACGCTTCCGGAGCACGACGCCGACCTGCACGCCGAGCACCACGGCAAGGGCAAGGATGACGAGCACGGCAAGCACGACCTGCCGGAAGGGCCGGCGGACGCCACCCCGCGCGAGCTCGCCGAGCACGCGCTGAAGGCCGTCGACGAGACGACCACGGTCGAGGTGGACGGCACGGCCCAGGTCGCCGGCCGCGACGCGTACCAGCTCGTGATCACGCCGAAGGCCGGGGAGTCCACGGTCGAGGCGGTCCGGATCTCGGTGGACGCGGAGAACGGCGTGCCGCTGAAGTTCACGCTGACGCCCAAGAGCGGCGGCAAGGCCGCGGTCGACGTGGGCTTCACGTCCGTGGACTTCGGCAAGCCCGCGGCGGACACCTTCGCGTTCAAGCCGCCGAAGGGCGCGAAGGTCACCGAGGAGGACCTGAGCGAGCGCGCGGGCGAGCACGCCGAGCACCGGAAGAACGGCGAGCACCGTGAGGACGGCAAGCGCGGCTCCGCGGAGACGCGGGGCGACGGTCCCGCCGGGCTGAACGTCATCGGTGAGGGCTGGGCTAGCGTCGCGCAGCTCCAGGCCCCGGCCGGCAAGCGCGGCGCCGGTGCGGAGGAGCTGCCCGCCGAGGCGGAGCAGCTGCTCAACAGCTTCGGCGAGCGGGTCAGCGGCGACTTCGGCACCGGCCGGGTCTTCAGCACCCGGCTCGTCAACGTCCTGCTGACGGACGACGGCGGGGTCTACGCGGGCGCGGTCGACAAGGCCGCGCTGGTGAAGGCCGCCGAGAAGGCCGAGAAGGCGGAGTAGGGACGCACGGTCCCGGCACCGCCGGCGCTGCCCGTCCGGATCCCGGGCGGGCAGCGCGCCGTTGACCGGGTACGAGGCGCCGGGCCGGGGCCGCCCGTCGTCCCGTACGTCCCCCGGCCGTGCGCCGGACGCAGCCGCAGCCGGACAGGAGAACGATGAAGCGACCGCCCGCCGCCGAGACCGGGACCGGGACCGGGACCGGGACCGGGACCGGGACCGTCAGCCAGGACGGAACCGGGGCCGGAACGGCCACCCCGCCCGCCGCCGAGAACGCCGCCGTGACGGCCGCCCGGCCCGCGGCCGCCGGAGCCGCCGCCGAGGACACGGGCGGAGCCGCCGCCGGGAGCGTCATCGTGACCCGCGGTCTCACCAAGCGGTTCCGCGGCGGGCAGCTCGCCGTGGACGGGCTCGACCTCACCGTGCCCGCCGGCTCGGTCTTCGGTTTCCTCGGGCCCAACGGCTCCGGCAAGACCACCACCATCCGGATGCTGATGGGCCTGATCCGGCCCACCTCCGGCAGCGCCCGTGTCCTCGGCGCCCCCATGCCGGGGGCCGCGCGCCGGGTGCTGCCCCAGGTCGGCGCGCTGATCGAGGGCCCCGCCCTGTACGGCTTCCTCTCCGGCCGGGACAACCTCCGGCGTCTCGACGCCGCCGACCCGGACGCCGACCCCCGCACCCGCGGCGCCCGGATCGCCGCGGCGCTGGAGCGGGTCGGGCTGGCCGCCGCCGGGAGCAAGAAGGCGCGGGCCTACTCCCTCGGCATGAAGCAGCGTCTCGGCCTGGCCGCGGCGCTGCTGCGGCCGCGCCGGCTGCTCGTTCTCGACGAGCCGACCAACGGCCTGGACCCGCAGGGTATGCGGGAGATCCGGGCCCTGGTGCGGGAGGTGGCGGACGGCGGCACCACGGTCTTCCTCTCCTCCCACCTCCTGGACGAGATCGAGCAGGTGTGCACCCATGCCGCGGTGATGGCCCGCGGACGGCTGGTGGTGCAGGGCCCCGTCGCCGAACTGGCGGCCGGGGCGCGCGGCCGGCTCTCCGTCACCACACCGGACACGGCGGACGCGGCCCGGGTGCTCCGGGAGCACGGGGTGACGAACCTGGTGGTGACCGGCGGCAGGGTGACGGGCGAGCCCCCGGCCGGACCGCCGGGCACGGCCGGGGCGTTCGACCCGGCGGACCTCAACGCCGCACTCGTCCGGGACGGCGTGCGGGTCCGGGGCTTCGGGCTCGAACGGGCTTCGCTGGAGGACGCGTTCGTGGCACTGACGGGGGAGGGCTTCGATGTCGCGGGCTGAGGGCACCGGGCGGGACGAGCGGACCGGACCGGCCGGACCGGCGGCCCGCGCCACCCCGGGGCCACGGGGTGCCGCCCCCGCCGCGCCCGGTCCGTCCGCGGCGGACGGCTCGCTGCGCCGCACCCGGCCCAGCCCGCTGTGGGCTCTCGGGCTCTTCCGCAGTGAGCTGGTGACGGTCTTCCGCCGCTGGCGGACGCTCGCCCTGCTCGGGGTGCTCGCCGCCGTGCCGCTGCTGATCGGGATCGCGGTGCGGATCGAGACCGGCGACGGCGGTTCGGTCGGCGGCGGCAACGGGGGCGGCGGTCCGGCGTTCATCGCGCAGATCACCAACAACGGCCTCTTCCTGGTCTTCACCGGCCTGGCGGCCACGCTCCCGCTCTTCCTCCCGATGGCCGTCGGCGTCGTCGCGGGGGACGCGATCGCGGGCGAGGCGAACGCCGGCACGCTGCGCTATCTGCTCGTGGCCCCGGCCGGCCGGACCCGGCTGCTGCTCGCCAAGTTCACCGCCGTCCTGGCCTTCTGCCTGGTCGCCACGGTGACGGTGGCCGTCTCGGCGCTCGTGGTGGGGGCGCTGTTGTTCCCGGTCGGTGAGGTCACGCTGATCTCGGGGACGACCGTCTCCCTGGGCGAGGGCCTGCTGCGCGCACTGGCCGTGGCGGTCGCCGTCGCCGCGTCGCTGACCGGGATCGCGGCGCTGGGCCTGTTCGTCTCGACCCTCACCAACAGCGGCATCGCGGCGATGGCGGCCACGGTGGGCCTGCTGATCACCGTCCAGATCGTCAACACCATCCCGCAGCTCGACGCGGTGCACCCCTACCTCTTCCCGCACTACTGGCTCAGCTTCGCGGATCTCCTCCGCGCCCCCGTGTACTGGGAGGACCTGCTGCGGAACCTGGGCCTTCAGGCCCTGTACGCGGCGGTCTTCGGCTCCGTAGCTTGGGCACGCTTCTCGAACCGGGACATCACGGTGTAGCGGCGGCCGCCGTGGCCGCCGTCCGCCGGGGTCCCGGACGGCCGGACGCCGGGCCGCTGCGACAACGCCGGGCCTGTATACCCCCTGAGGTATTTGCCAACCCTGCCGCGAGTGGTTTACGCTCCCTGCCATGGATACCCATAGGGGTATCGAGAGGAGGTTCTGGACTTGTCCCCCCATTCCACGGAGCCGACGGGCTCCGCCAGCCACCACCACGTGGTCGTCGTCGGCGGCGGAACGGCCGGTATCAGCGTCGCCGCCCGGCTCCGCCGCGCGGGCGTCGGTGACATCGCCGTACTCGATCCCTCCGATACCCACTGGTACCAGCCCCTGTGGACCCTCGTCGGCGGCGGTCAGGCCCCGCTGGAGACGTCACGGCGCTCCGAGGAGTCCCTGATCCCGGACGGCGTGCGGTGGATCCGCGACTCCGCCGTGGCGGTCGACCCGGACGCCCGTACGGTCTCCGTCGCCGGCGGCGGCCGGATCGGCTACGACTACCTGGTCCTGGCCCCCGGCCTCCAGCTCGACTGGGACAAGGTCCCGGGCCTCGCCAAGGCCATCGGCCGCGACGGCGTGACCAGCAACTACGCGTCCGAGTACGCCCCCTACACCTGGGAGCTCATCAAGGGCATGCGCTCCGGCACGGCGGTCTTCAGCCACCCGGCCACCCCGCTGAAGTGCGGCGGCGCCCCGCAGAAGATCGCCTACCTGGCCGCCGACTACTGGCGCAAGCAGGGTGTCCTGGACTCCATCCGCATCGTCTTCGTGCTGCCCGATCCCAAGCTCTTCAAGGTCCCGGTGTGGACCAAGGCGCTGGAGAAGGTCGTCGAGCGGTACGGCATCGAGGTCCGGTACGAGTCCGAGGTGACCGCCGTGGACGGCTCGGCCCGCGAGCTGACCGTCACCGACCTCAAGACCGGCACCGAGGAGGTCCTCGCCTATGACATGGCGCACCTCGTCCCGCCGCAGAGCGCCCCGGACTGGGTGAAGGCGAGTCCGCTCGCCGAGGGCCCCTACGGCTTCGTCAAGGTGGACAAGCACACCCTGCGCAGCCCGGACCACCCGGAGATCTTCGCGCTCGGGGATGTGGCGAACCTGCCCACGTCCAAGACCGGCGCGGCCGTGCGCAAGCAGTCCCCCGTGGTGGTGGAGCACCTGGTCGCCGCCATGAAGGGCGCCGAGGCCGGGGCGCGGTACGACGGCTACACCTCGTGCCCGCTGGTGACCGCGCGCGACAAGATGCTGCTCGCGGAGTTCGACTACGACCTGAAGCCGAAGTCGAGCTTCCCGCTGATCAACACCTTCAAGGAGCGCCGCGACATGTGGGTGTTCAAGCGGTACGTCCTGCCCGTCATCTACTGGCGCGGCATGATGAGCGGCCGCGTCTGATCCGGCCGGTGGTGGTCCGGTCGCCGGTGCCCGCGGGCTCCGGCTTCCGGCCTGCCGGCCCGCCCGTTCTCTTGCCGTTCCTTGCTCCGCCGGCCTTCCCGGCCTGTTGATCCGCTGATTTTCCGCATGACCGGCCGCGGGCCGGAAATATACCCGACTGGGTATCGCTTACCTTCTTATATACCCCCCAGGGTATGAGAGAGTTCCGAGAGATCCCGACACGGAGGCTCCGCATGTTCTTCGCCCAGTACTACCTCGACTGCCTCTCCCAGGCCTCGTACATGATCGCCGACGAGACCACCGGCAAGGCCGTCGTCGTCGACCCCCGCCGCGACGTCACCGAGTACGTGGCCGACGCCCAGGACCGCGGCTTCACCATCGTGGGCGTCATCAACACCCACTTCCACGCCGACTTCATCGCCGGCCACCTGGAGCTCGCCGACCGGACCGGCGCCTGGATCGGCTACGGGCAGCGTGCGGAGACCGAGTACGAGAGCCGCAAGCTGACCGACGGCGAGCGCATCAGCCTCGGTGACGTGACCCTCCAGATCATGGAGACCCCCGGCCACACCCCGGAGTCCGTCAGCGTCCTGGTCTACGAGCACGCCGACGACGAGGTCGCCTACGGCGTCCTCACCGGCGACGCGCTCTTCATCGGCGACGTCGGCCGCCCCGACCTGCTCGCCTCCATCGGCGTCACCGCCGACGAGCTCGGCCGGATGCTCTACGACAGCGTCCACAACAAGCTGATGGCGCTCCCGGACGAGGTGCGGGTCTTCCCGGCCCACGGCGCCGGCTCCGCCTGCGGCAAGAACCTCTCCACCCAGCGGCAGTCCACCATCGGCGAGCAGCGCGCCACCAACTACGCCTGCGCCCCGATGGACGAGGACCAGTTCCTGGCCGTGGTCACGGCGGGTCAGCCCTCCGCCCCCGGCTACTTCGTCTACGACGCGATCCTCAACCGCAAGTCGCACGAGCTGTTCGACCCGAGCACCACGGCGCCCTCCCTCTCCGTGGAGGAGTTCCTGGCCCGCCGGGACGCGGGAGCGGTGATCGTCGACGGCCGCGACCCGCAGGAGTTCGCCGCGGGCCACCTGCGCGGCTCCGTCAACGTCCCGGCCGACGGCCGCTTCGCCGAGCAGGCGGGCTCCGTGGTCGCCCCGGACGCGGAGATCATCGTCGTCGCCCCGGAGGACCGCGAGGAGGAGCTCGTCACCCGGCTCGCCCGGATCGGCTTCGACCACGTGGCCGGCTACCTGCGCGACCCGGAGGGCGTCTTCCCCGGCCTGGCCGCGGAGATGACCCAGGCCAGCCGGGTCACCGCGGACGAGCTCCGCAAGGTGCTCGCCTCCGAGCAGGCACCGGTGGTCGTGGACGTGCGCGGCGGCGGCGAGCGCGAGGAGGGCTTCATCGAGGGCTCCCTGCACATCCCGCTGGCCGAGCTGGCCAAGCGGCAGGACGAGATCCCGGCGGACCGCCCGGTCGTCGTCCACTGCGCGGGCGGCCACCGCTCCTCCATCGGCGCCAGCCTGCTGCGGCACGCCGGCCGCGAGGACGTCTCCGACCTGCTCGGCGGCTACGGCGCCTGGCTGCTGCTGCCCGAGCCCGCGGCCCGGTCCTGACCCGGGCCCCCAGCGCGGTCCGCGCCCGTCCCCCCGGGGCGCGGCCCGTACCGGGCGCCGGCGGCGGAGAAGTCCTGCCCTGACGACACCGCCGCCGGAGCCCGCCGGCTCGCAGGCCCCCGTTACCGGCGAGCCGCCGGCGGGCACCCGGCTCCCCCGGGCCGGGTGCCCGCTCCCGGAAGACCTCCGGAGACCCGAGACCACCGGTCAATACCCCAATGACCCCGGTGCATCCCCAGTGCACCCACGCCCCCGAAACAGTGAGGATCCAGATATGAGCCCCAACTCCACGGGCGACACCACCACCGCGAAGCTCGGTCCGGACGCCCTGCAGGCGCTGATCCGGGACGGCGGAGGCCCCCGCCTGCTGGATGTTCGGACTCCGGGCGAGTTCCAGAGCGTCCACATCCCCGGCTCCTACAACGTCCCGCTCGACACCCTCAAGGAACACCGCCAGGAGCTGCTGACGCACCTGGACGAGGACGTCGTGCTGATCTGCCGCTCCGGTGGCCGTGCGGCCCAGGCCGAGCAGGCGCTGGCCGAGGCCGGCCTCCCCAATCTGCGCGTGCTCGACGGCGGCATGGTCGCCTGGGAGACATCGGGCGGCGACGTCAGGCGCGGAGCCGACCGCTGGGACCTGGAGCGCCAGGTCCGGCTGGTCGCCGGTTCGATCGTCCTGATCAGCGGCATCGCCGGGATCTTCTTCCCGGGCTGGCACCTCGTCGGCACCTTCGTCGGCGCGGGTCTGACCTTCGCGGCGCTCAGCAACACCTGCGCCATGGGAATGATGCTCTCCAAGCTCCCCTACAACCGTGGACCGAAGACGGACCTCAAGACCGTCATCCAGTCGTTGCGGGGTGACCGCGCATGATTGCACTGGTCATCGCCGGATCCCTGCTGATCGGGATCAGCCTCGGCATCCTCGGCGGCGGCGGCTCCATCCTGACCGTCCCGATCCTGATCTACCTGGCCGGCATGGACGCGAAGGAGGCCATTGCCACCTCGCTGCTGGTCGTCGGCGTCACCTCGCTCGCCGGTCTGGTCTCGCACGCCCGTGCGGGCCGGGTCCGCTGGCGGACCGGACTCCTGTTCGGTGTGGCGGGTATGACCGGTGCCTACGCGGGCGGCCGGCTGGCCGAGTTCATCCCCGGGACCGTGCTGCTCATCGCCTTCGCCCTGATGATGCTCGCCACGGCGGTCGCCATGCTCAAGGGCCGCAAGAAGGAGCTCAAGAGCAAGCACGAGGAGATGCCGGTCCTGCACGTCCTGGTGGACGGTGTGGTCGTCGGCCTGGTCACCGGCCTCGTCGGCGCCGGCGGCGGCTTCCTCATCGTCCCGGCCCTGGCCCTGCTGGGCGGGCTCCCGATGGGCGTCGCCGTGGGCACCTCGCTGCTGGTGATCTCCATGAAGTCCTTCGCGGGACTGGCGGGCTACCTCTCCAGCGTGCAGATCGACTGGGGCCTGGCGGGCATCGTCACCGCCGCGGCCGTGGTCGGCAGCCTGGTCGGCGGACGGCTCGCGGGACGCATTCCGCAGGAAACGCTCCGCAAGGGCTTCGGCTGGTTCGTGGTCGTCATGGGCGTCTTCGTCCTCGGCCAGCAGGTCAGCGCGGACATCCGTGAGACCGTGCTGACCAGCCCGGTCACCTGGGCCGTGGTCGCCGTCCTGGCAGCGTTCCTGATCTTCGGAATCCGGCGCAGGAACTGCGCCGCCGGTACCGCCGCCGGCCAGGACGGCCCCGGCTGCCCGGCGGAGCGCGACATCGCCGCACGGGAGGACGCCAAGGCCGCGCGGGCCGCGGAGGACGCGGCCTCCGGCGCGGGGGACCAGCGGCCGGACGACGGCGAGAGCGACGCCGGCGCCGATGCCGCCGAGGCCCGGCGGCGCGAGCGGCAGCGGGCCGGGAGCACCGGCTCGCACCGGGCCTGACCCCTCCGGCCCGGTCTCCGGACCGGAACCCGGCCGCCCCCGGCGCGGCACAGCCCGCGGTGGCACGGTACGCACCGTGCCACCGCGGGCTCGTGTGTGCCGGGGCGGAGCCCGGCCGGGGGTCCCGCGCCGCTCGGCTCAGAAGGTGAGCTTCCAGCTGTCGATGTAGCCGGTGTCCTGGCGGTACACGTCGCGGACCCGGAGCTTCCAGGTGCCGTTCGCCGTCTCACCGGAGACATCGGCCGTGTAAGTGGCGATCACGTCGTCGGCGCCGTCCCAGCTGCTGGAGTCCTTCAGCCGGTACGCGGTGCCGTCCGGGGCCAGCAGATCGATCACCAGATCGCCCCGGTAGCTGTGCTTGATGCCGACCCCGACCTTGAGCGCCGCCGGGGCGCTGCCCGTGCGGCCGGCCACCTCGATGGCCGAGACCGCCTCCGAGGTGCCGTCGGGGATGGTGACGTCGGTGGTGTTCTCGTAGACGCCGGAGGGGTCGTCCGGGCCGCCGCCGTCCGCGCCGAGGGTCCAGACGGCGTGGGCGAGGGCGTCGCTGTTGCGGTCCAGGGCGGTGTCGTTGACGTTCGCCAGGGTGTCGCAGGACGAGTGGTAGCAGTTGTCGAACGACTGCCCGGCCGTGCCGCCCCACTTCTGCGCCTGCGCGGACGACTTGGTGCGGCTCGCGCCGGTGAACAGACCGCCGACCGGGATGCCGTAGTTCTTGAACGAGGCGTGGTCGGAGCGGCCGTCGCCCTCGGTCTCGATCTCCGTCGGCACGCCCTTGGCCGCGAAGAAGTCCTTGAAGACCTTCTCGATGGCCGGGTCGTCGTCGTAGACGAAGTAACCGGGGTTCGGCGAGGCGATCATGTCGAAGTTGAGATAGCCGCCGATCGCCGACCGCTGGGTGCTCGTCAGGTTGCGCACGTAGTAGTTGGAGCCGACCAGGCCCAGCTCCTCCGCGCCCCACCAGCCGAACCGCAGGTGCCGGTCCGGCTGGTGGCCCTCGCGCGCCACGGCGAGCGCGGTCTCCAGGACGGCGGCCGAACCGGAGCCGTTGTCGTTCATCCCGGGGCCGCTGCTCACGGAGTCGAGGTGGGCTCCGGCCATGAGGACGTTCCCGGTGTCGCCGCCGGGCCAGTCGGCGATGAGGTTGTAGCCGGTGGAGCCGTTCGAGGTGAACTGCTGGACGGTGGTGGTGTACCCGGCGGCGTCCAGCTTCGCCTTGATGTGGTCGACGGCGGCCTTGTACCCGGGCCGGCCGTGGGCGCGGTTGCCGCCGTTGGCGGAGGCTATCGACTGCAGATCGGAGAGATGCGCCTTGACGGCGGAGAGCGGGATGTCCGGGGCCGCGGCGGCGGACGCCCGGGGCGCGGAATCCGCGGCGGACGCGGCCGACGCGACGGCGGCCGGGGCGAGCAGCGCGACGGCGGCGGCGGTGGCGAGCGCGGCCGTGGAGGCCCGGCGGGGACGCGGACGTGGTCTTCGGGCGGGGCGGTGCTCGCGGTGCGGGGGAGTGAGGCGCATGGGGGCTCCGTTTCCGGACGTGGGTGCGAACGGTTGGATGACGGACCGCGCGGGCCGCCCCGCGCTGGGTGGGCGCGGGGCGGGATGTTCAGCTGAACGTTCGATTGACGTGGGCATGATGGTCGACTCCGCGCCACGGTTCCGTCAAGACGCAATCCGGACTGGGGCGTTCGGAAATCGGACACAGGGCCCACCCTGGCGTCGGGCAGTCGGGCCGGTCGACCGGCCGTGCCCGGGGGAGGGGAGGAGAGGAGAGAGAGCCGGGGCGCCGCGTGCCGGCCGCTCCGGATTCCGGGATGCGCCCGTCCCGCCCCGCCGCCTAGGGTCGCCGGTGGCGGAGCCGCTGAGCGGCAGAGCGATTGAGCGGCTGAGCGGCCGTCGGCAGGACAGGCCGGAGCGTTGGACAGGGACGGAAACGGTGAGGCCCCCGCATGACCGACGCCCTCTTCCCGCCCGCCCGCCGGGAGATCGCGCCCGGTGCGGTCCATGTGCCCGGCTGGCTGGACCCGGCCGCGCAGCGCCGTCTGGTCGCCGCCTGCCGCGCGTGGGCCCGCGGCCCGGTGCCGATCCGGCACACCCGGCTGCCGCGCGGCGGCGTGATGTCCGTGCAGACGGTCTGCCTGGGCTGGCACTGGTCCCCGTACCGCTACACCCGCACCGCCGTGGACGCGGGCGGCGGCCGGGTCGCCGAACTGCCGGGCTGGCTGGCCGAACTGGGCCGCCGCGCCGTGGCCGAGGCCTACGGGGACCCGGCGGCCGGCACCGCGTACGCCCCCGACACCGCGCTGGTTAACTTCTACGACGGCGCGGCCCGCATGGGCATGCACCAGGACAAGGACGAACGCTCCGCCGCCCCCGTCGTCTCCCTCTCCCTCGGCGACACCTGCGTCTTCCGCTTCGGCAACACGGAGACCCGTACCAGGCCGTACACCGACCTCGAACTGGCCTCCGGCGACCTCTTCGTCTTCGGCGGCCCCTCCCGCTACGCCTACCACGCCGTCCCGAGGACCCTGCCGGGCACCGCCGACCCGGCCCTCGGCCTCACCGGCCGCCTCAACATCACCCTCCGCGAAACGGGCCTCCCCGCGGACTGAGCAGACTGCCCGCCGTCAAGCCGCTGCTGACCGCGTTAGCCCGTCCGGGGGTCCCATCCGCATCCTCCCTCGCGGGTATGCAGCGGAGGCCGAGACTCGGCGGGATACGGACTGCATGGATGCGGCTGCCGGGACGCGCGAGGAGGAGGCGGTAACGACGATGAGCGTCATGAAGCACAAGTGCGTGGACGACCACGAAGGTCCCTGGACCGTGGAAGACGTCCTCGCCCTCCCCGAGCATCCGGCACGCGCCCGCTATGAGCTGGTGGACGGTGTGCTGATGATGTCCCCCGCGCCCGGCTTGGCGCACCAGATTGCTTCCCAGTGTCTCGCACGCGGTATCGATGACGCGATCGCCGCCGCCGGGGCCCCTTTCCTCCTCGTCGAGGCGTCCATCGTGATCGGTGAGTCCCGGCTGTTCATCCCCGACATCGTGGTGGTGGACCGGTCGGCCGTCCGGCGGGACACGGTCGCGGTTCCCCTGGAGGCCGTGCTGCTGCTGGCGGAGATCGTCTCGCCGCACAGCCGCGCGGCCGACCGCGTCCTCAAGCCCGCCCTCTACGCCCAGGCCAAGGTCCCCGCGTACTGGCGGATCGAGCTCGAACCGGAGCCGGCCGTGCTGGTGCACGAGCTCTCCGGGGACACGTACCGCGAAGTCCAGCGCGTCACCGGCAAGCAGAGCGTCGAGGTCGGCGGGGCGTTCCCGGTGGACTTGGACGTCGCGGCCCTGCTGGACGACCTGGAGGACTGAGCTGAGGGGCCGGAGCGTCCCGCCCCGGTGATGGCTCCCGGGGTGACGCGGCCCTCCGTCCGCCGCAGACTGGGCTGCATGGACCATCTCGAACAGCTCTACCGGCACTGGCTGCAGGACCTCTGGGGCGGCGACTTCGACCTGGCGCCCGAGATCCTGACCCCCGGCTTCACCGGCCACTGGCCCGACCGCGACGTGCACGGCCCGGACGGCGCCGTCGAAGCGATCCGCCAGTCCCACGCCCTCTTCGGCGACATCAACACCACCCTCGACGTCGGCCCGGTCATCGACGGGGACCGGCTCGCCGCCCGCTGGACCTTCCACGGCACCTACCAGGGCGGAATCCCCGGCACCACCGCCCCGCCCGGCACCCGGATCAGCTTCACCGGCCACGACATCTTCCGCGCCGAGGGGCGCCGCTTCGCCGAGTACTGGGTGGTCTCCGATGTCCTCGGCATGATGACCCGCCTCGGCGCGCTCGGCGGCTGACGGGCCCCGCCCCGCTCGCCCGTACGAGACCGCGGGCGTCCCGGCCCGCCGCCCCCGGACGGCTCAGGAACCCGCGGTCCCCGGGCCCTCCGCGCGGGCGGTGGCCGCCGCCTCGGTCTCGGTGACGGGGCCCGCCAAGGGGAGATCCGTACGGGGGTGGTCCGCGCCACCGGGCCCGCCGCCGGGCCCGGTGCCCGTCCTCTCCGCCGCCTCTACAGCGGCCGCCGCCTCGGCCGCGGCCTTCTCCGCCGCCGCGGCGCCCGCCCGGCGGAGGTCGCCCCGGGTCCGGTGCGCGGTGCGGAGCGCGTCCCAGGTCAGCAGGGACAGGGCCAGCCAGACCAGGGAGAAGCCGGCCCAGCGCTCCGGCGGCATCTCCTCGTGGAAGACGGCGATACCCAGGACGAACTGGGTGAGCGGGGTCAGGTACTGCAGCAGGCCGATCGTGGACAGCGGCAGCCGGACGGCGGCGCCGCCGAAGCAGACCAGCGGGAGCGCGGTGACCGCGCCGGCGCTGATGAGGAGCACGGCGTGCCCGGTGCCCTCGGTGGTGAAGGTGCTCTCGCCGCGCGAGCCCAGGAAGAGCAGGAAGCCCAGGGCCGGCAGGAACTGCAGGGAGGTCTCGGCGGCCAGGGACTCCAGGCCGTCCAGCCCCACATGCTTCTTGACCAGGCCGTAGAGGGCGAAGGACAAGGCCAGCGAGAGCGCGATCCACGGCAGCTCGCCGTAGCCGAGGGTGAGCACGAGCACCGCGACGGCGCCGATGCCGACGGCCGACCACTGCGCGGGCCGCAGCCGCTCGCGCAGCAGCAGGACCCCGAAGGCGATGCTGACCAGGGGGTTGATGAAGTAGCCGAGGGCGGCCTCGACGACATGGCCGGAGTTGACGCTCCAGATGTACAGGCCCCAGTTGGCCGAGATCAGCGTGGCGCCCAGGGCGATCAGCCCGATCCGCCGGGGCTGCCGCAGCAGCGGACGCAGCCAGGACCAGCGGCGCAGCACCAGCAGCACCAGCCCGACCACGGCCAGCGACCACACCATGCGGTGCGCCAGGATCTCCACCGCGTCGGCGGGTTCCAGCAGCGGCCAGTAGAGCGGGAAGAGGCCCCAGATCCCGTAGGCGGCGAATCCGTAGACCAGCCCGGTCCGGTGCTCGCTCATCGGCTTCAAGGGGTTCCTCCTGGGGCGGCACGGCGACAGCAACGACGGTAACGCCGCCGGGGGGCACCTGTCATGTCCGTATCGCTCCATGGTCATGACGGGAGAGGTAGGGCCCGGCACGAGCAAGGGCCGCTGCCCAGGGGCAGCGGCCCTTGCCTCGGAGCCCGGTTCGGGGCGGGCGGATCAGCCCGCGACCGTCCAGGTGTCGTTGCCGTGGAGGAGGGCGGACAGGTCGCCCTTGCCGTGGCGCTCCACGGCGGCCTCCAGCTGGTCGGCCATGAGGGTGTCGTAGACCGGGCGCTCGACGCTGCGCAGCACGCCGATGGGCGTGTGGTGCAGGGTGTCCGCGTCGGCCAGCCGGGAGAGGGCGAAGGCCGTGGTCGGGGACGTGGCGTGGGCGTCGTGGACCAGGACGGCGGCGGCGTTCTCCGCCGTCACGTCGACGACCAGGAGGTCGCCGGTGGCCTGGTCGCGGACGACGCCTTTGGAGCCGAGGCCGTCGCCGCCCTCCTCCTCGCTCCACGGGAGGCCGAAGCGGATCGGCCGGCCGTGTTCGAGGCGGATGACGGCTTCCTGCGCCTGCTGCTTGTCCTTGAGCACCTCGAAGGCGCCGTCGTTGAAGATGTTGCAGTTCTGGTAGATCTCCACCAGCGCGGTGCCCGGGTGGTCGGCGGCCTGGCGCAGCACCTCGGTGAGGTGCTTGCGGTCGGAGTCGACCGTGCGGGCGACGAAGGACGCCTCGGCGCCGATCGCGAGCGACACCGGGTTGAAGGGCGCGTCCAGCGAGCCCATCGGCGTCGACTTCGTGATCTTGCCGAGCTCGGAGGTCGGGCTGTACTGGCCCTTGGTCAGCCCGTAGATCCGGTTGTTGAAGAGCAGGATCTTGAGGTTGACGTTGCGGCGCAGCGCGTGGATGAGGTGGTTGCCGCCGATGGAGAGCGCGTCGCCGTCGCCGGTGACGACCCAGACGGACAGGTCGCGCCGGGAGGAGGCGAGACCGGTCGCGATCGCCGGCGCGCGGCCGTGGATCGAGTGCATCCCGTAGGTGTTCATGTAGTACGGGAAGCGCGAGGAGCAGCCGATGCCGGAGACGAAGACGATGTTCTCCTTGGCCAGCCCCAGCTCGGGCATGAAGCCCTGCACGGCGGCCAGCACGGCGTAGTCACCGCAGCCGGGGCACCAGCGGACCTCCTGGTCCGACTTGAAGTCCTTCATCGACTGCGGCGCCTCGGCGCGGGGCACCAGGGAGAGCGCCTCGAACGGGGCGGCGGACCTGCCGTTCGCCGCCCCCGCGGTGGCCCCCTCCGTCGCTGTCTCAGTCATCGATGGCCTCCTTGACCACGCCGGCGAGCTGCTCGGCCTTGAACGGCATTCCGTTCACCTGGTTGTACGAGCGGGCGTCGACCAGGTACTTCGCCCGCAGCAGGGCGGCGAGCTGGCCGAGGTTCATCTCCGGTACGACCACCCGGTCGTACCGCTTCAGCACCTCGCCCAGATTCCGCGGGAAGGGGTTGAGATGGCGCAGATGGGCCTGGGCGACGGAACGGCCACCGGCGCGGACGCGGCGCACCGCGGCCGTGACGGGGCCGTAGGTCGAGCCCCAGCCCAGGACCAGCACCTTCGCCTCACCGGACGGGTCGTCGACCACGAGGTCCGGGACCTCGATGCCGTCGATCTTGGCCTGGCGGGTGCGGACCATGAAGTCGTGGTTGGCCGGGTCGTAGGAGATGTTGCCCGTGCCGTCCTGCTTCTCGATGCCGCCGATGCGGTGTTCGAGACCGGGGGTGCCGGGTACGGCCCAGGGGCGCGCGAGGGTGTGCGGGTCGCGCTTGTAGGGCCAGAACACCTCGGTGCCGTCGGCCAGTTCGTGGTTGGGGCCGGAGGCGAAGCGCACGGTCAGATCGGGCAGGTCCTCGACCTCGGGGATGCGCCAGGGCTCGGAGCCGTTGGCGAGGTACCCGTCGGAGAGCAGGAAGACCGGGGTGCGGTAGGCGAGCGCGATCCGGGCGGCGTCGATCGCGGCGTCGAAGCAGTCCGCCGGGGTCGCCGGGGCGACGACCGGCACCGGAGCCTCGCCGTTGCGGCCGTACATGGCCTGCAGCAGGTCGGCCTGCTCGGTCTTGGTGGGCAGGCCGGTGGAGGGGCCGCCGCGCTGGATGTCGACGACCAGCAGCGGCAGTTCCAGGGAGACGGCGAGCCCGATGGTCTCCGACTTGAGCGCCACCCCGGGGCCGGAGGTGGTGGTCACCGCCAGCGCCCCGCCGAAGGCCGCACCGAGCGCCGCGCCGATGGCGGCGATCTCGTCCTCGGCCTGGAAGGTGCGCACACCGAAGTTCTTGTGCTTGGACAGCTCGTGCAGGATGTCCGAGGCCGGGGTGATCGGGTACGAGCCCAGGTAGAGCGGGAGGTCCGCCTGCTGAGACGCGGCGATCAGCCCGTAGGACAGCGCGAGGTTGCCGGAGATGTTGCGGTACGTGCCGGTGGGGAACGCGGCGGCGGCCGGGGCCACCTCGTAGGACACCGCGAAGTCCTCGGTGGTCTCGCCGAAGTTCCAGCCCGCGCGGAAGGCCGCGACGTTCGCCTCGGCGATCTCCGGCTTCTTGGCGAACTTGCTGCGCAGGAAGCGCTCGGTGCCCTCGGTCGGCCGGTGGTACATCCAGGACAGCAGGCCCAGCGCGAACATGTTCTTGGAGCGGCCGGCGTCCTTGCGGGACAGGTCGTAGCCCTTCAGGGCCTCGACGGTCAGGGTGGTCAGCGGCACCGGGTGCACCCGGTACGCCTCCAGGGAGCTGTCGTCCAGCGGGCTGGCGGCGTAGCCGACCTTGGCCATGGCGCGCTTGGTGAACTCGTCGGTGTTGACGATGATCTCCGCGCCGTGCGGCAGGTCGGCGAGGTTGGCCTTGAGCGCGGCCGGGTTCATCGCGACCAGGACGTTCGGCGCGTCACCCGGGGTGAGGATGTCGTGGTCGGCGAAGTGCAGCTGGAAGCTGGAGACGCCGGGCAGGGTGCCGGCGGGGGCGCGGATCTCGGCGGGGAAGTTGGGCAGCGTGGAGAGGTCGTTGCCGAAGGAGGCGGTCTCCGAGGTGAAGCGGTCACCCGTCAGCTGCATGCCGTCGCCCGAGTCACCCGCGAAGCGGATGATCACACGGTCGAGGCGGTGGACTTCCTTGCCCGGCGTGCCGGGCGCACCGGCCGCGCCGGCCGTCCGGTCCCCGGCGGCTGCCCCGCCGTCCTGCTCGGCTGGGCTACTGACCTGGCTGGTCACTGAACTGGACCTCCCTTGAGGCGGCGACTCCGGGATCCGGACACGTCGGCCGGCCGTCCCGCTGGCCACTCTACGTCGGTAAGGGTGGCCTTCCCTGGATAGTTCATATGGTGGACATGATTATGAGACGGACATGAAAGGTCAGCATCGGTCATTTCCGCCATTCCCCCGTACCTTTCCGGGCTTTCTCCGGTGGTGCTCCTGGCCGGCTGCCTCCGCCTCTCCTTTCTCTCCCGCCTCGGTCCCTCTTCGTGCTTCCCGCGGCCGTTCCCGGCCCGTTCCGTCCCCCGCCGGGGCTCCCGCGGACCGGCCTTCCGGCGGTACCCACCCGCACGCGGGGGCCGCGGCTCGGGCGGACCGCCGCAACGCCCCGCCCGGCCCATGGTCCAACACTCCGGTGGCCGCCTCTCTTCCGCCCCCGCCGGGCGGCCGGGCCGGCGGGGGCGGAGGGGCCGCCCGGGGGCCGCCCGAAGGGCTCGGCCGGGGCCCGCACGCCCGTACGGCCGTACGCCCGTGCACGGCGCGGCCCGCGCCGCGAAGGCCCTCCGGGAGACGGTCAGAACCTGGGACCGGAAGACGGTCAGGACTTCAGATAGGTGAGGACCGCCAGCACCCGGCGGTGATCCCCGTCACTCGGTGAGAGGCCGAGCTTCAGGAAGATGTTGCTCACATGCTTCTCCACCGCGCCGTCGCTCACCACCAACTGGCGCGCGATGGCCGAATTCGTCCGTCCCTCGGCCATCAGCCCCAGCACCTCCCGTTCGCGCGGGGTGAGGATCGCCAGCACGTCCTGCTTGCGGCTGCGGCCCAGGAGCTGGGCCACGACCTCCGGGTCCAGGGCGGTGCCGCCGGCGGCGACGCGCACCACCGCGTCGACGAACTCCCGCACCTCGGCGACCCGGTCCTTGAGCAGATAGCCGACGCCCCGGCTGCTCGCCGCCAGCAACTCGGTCGCGTACTGCTCCTCCACGTACTGCGACAGCACCAGCACCCCCACCCCGGGGTGCTCGCGGCGGAGCCGCACCGCCGCCCGCACGCCCTCGTCGGTGTGGGTGGGCGGCATCCGCACGTCGGCGACCACCACGTCCGGCAGCGCCCCGTCGGCCGCCAGCTCCCCGATGACCTTGAGCAGCGCCTCCGCGTCCCCCACCCCGGCGACGACCTTGTGGCCCCGGTCGGTGAGCAGCCGGGTCAGGCCCTCCCGCAGGAGGACCGAGTCCTCGGCGATGACCACGCGCACCCCGGTGTTCCCCCGCTCCCGTGTCCGTGCCGTCCGTGCCGTGCTGTCCCTGTCGTTCACGTCCTCGTCCCCCAGTTCCGCGATCCCCCGACGGTCGGCACCAGCATCCCAGGTATCGGATACGGGCGCGCGCCTGTCGCCGGCCGGACACGGAGCCGAGGGGGCGGAGCCGCCGGGACGGAACACCGCCGGGACGGGGAAGACCGCCGCGGCGGGCCCCGCCCGGTCAGTCCCTCCAGGGCAGCTCGGCGGTGACCACGGTGCCGCGGCCGGCGGGGGAGTCCACGGCGAGGATCCCGTCCACCGCCTCGACCCGCTCCGCCAGCCCGGCCAGTCCCGTCCCCGGAGCCGGGCCGTCGGCGCTCATGGCCGCCGTCGCACCGCCCGTCCCGTCATCGGAGACCTGGAGCATCAGCCGGTCGCCGGCGCGCCAGATGTCGACGGTGGCCCGGCGGGCGCCGCTGTGTTTGCTGATGTTCTGGAGGAGTTCGGAGACGGTGAAGTAGGCGATGCCCTCGATGGCGGGTGCGGGGCGGTGGGGGAGGTCGGTGGTGACGGTGACGGGGACGGTGCAGCGGGCGGCGAGGTGGGAGAGGGCGGGGCCGAGTCCGCGGTCGGTGAGGATGGCGGGGTGGATGCCGCGGGCGAGGTCGCGGAGTTCGCGGAGGGCGGTTTTCACTTCGCCGTGGGCTTCGTCGACCATTTTGGCGGCGGCTTGGGGGTCTTCGAGGAGTTTTTCCCTGGCGAGGCCGAGGTCCATGGCGAGGGCGACGAGGCGGGCCTGTGCTCCGTCGTGCAGGTCGCGTTCGATGCGGCGCAGGTCGGCGGCGGCCGTGTCCACCACCGTCCCCCGGCCCGACTCCAGCTCCGAGACCCGGGCGGCCAGCCGCGAGGGCCCCAGCAGACCGCCGACCAGCCCCCGGTCCACCATCGTCATCCCGCGGAACACCCACGGCGTTGCCAGGACGACCAGCAGGCCGGCGGCACCCGTCAGCAGGATTTCGAACGGGGTGTCGAGATAGAAGGTGTTGCCGCGCCCGTCGCCGTAGAGCTGGATACCCGACGGCCCTGCGCCGTCCGGCAGGAACCGGAACCAGAGCGGGTAGAGCAGCAGCGACCAGCCGGACGTCCACAGGGAGACCGCCACGGAGAAGCCGAACACCGCCCACGGGAAGTGCACCACGGCGTAGAGCAGATGCCGCCAGGAGACCCCGCTCTTGAGAAGCGCCCCGACCCACGCGAACATCCCGGGAGCCTCCGGACGCACCGGCGCCGGCGCCCCGACGTCCAGGTCCAGCAGCATCCGCGCCCGGCCGCGCTCCACCGCGCCCAGCGCCCGGCAGCCGGCCAGGGCGGCGGCGAGCACGGGGATGCCGAGAAAGGTGACGAGCAGCCCGAGACCGGTGGCCGTCATCGAGACCGCGAAGACGAACATCACCAGCGCCATCGGCAGATTCAGCAGCAGATAGAGGAATTCCCGCCAGGTCCGGCCCTCCAGCGGCGCGCGCAGCGCCGCCGGCAGCCTGCGGACGCGGGTCTCCGATGCGTCGTACGCGGTGGCCATGGTGTCGTCCGTCCGTTCTGCCGTGGTGGCCGCGGGGCCGGTGCCGCGCGGTCCGCCGGGTGGGGGTGGTTCCATGCTGCGGCGGCGGGGACCGGCGGGACCATGGAGCGGGTCGGCGTCCGCGGGTGGGGTTTTCCCCACCGGCGGGGGAGAGGCGGGCCGGGGGAGACGGATGAGGAGGCGGCCGGGGGAGCGCCACGGCCGCCGGTCCGGAGCGGTCCGGAGCGGGCCGGAGCGGGCCTGAGCGGGAGCAGGCCGTAGGGCCGGAAGGGGCGGAAGGGCCGGAAGGGCCGGAGGGGAACCGCCGGGCCCGGGCGGGCCGGTCGGGCGTGCTCAGGCCACCGGCCGCTCGCGCCACGGCAGTTCGGCCGTCACCGTGGTCGGCCCGCCCGGCGGCGAGTCCAGGACGAACAGCCCGTCCACCGCCTCCAGCCGCTCCGCCAGCCCGGTCAGGCCGCTGCCCCCGTCCGGGCTCGCGCCGCCCTTGCCGTCGTCCCGCACCTGGATCAGCAGCCGGTCGCCGCTGCGCCACATCTCCACCCGGGCCGTCCGCGCCCCGCTGTGTTTGCTGATGTTCTGGAGGAGTTCGGAGACGGTGAAGTAGGCGATGCCTTCGATGGCGGGTGCGGGGCGGTGGGGGAGGTCGGTGGTGACGGTGACGGGGACGGTGCAGCGGGCGGCGAGGTGGGAGAGGGCGGGGCCGAGTCCGCGGTCGGTGAGGATGGCGGGGTGGATGCCGCGGGCGAGGTCGCGGAGTTCGCGGAGGGCGGTTTTCACTTCGCCGTGGGCTTCGTCGACCATTTTGGCGGCGGTTTGGGGGTCTTCGAGGAGTTTTTCCCTGGCGAGGCCGAGGTCCATGGCGAGGGCGACGAGGCGGGCCTGTGCTCCGTCGTGCAGGTCGCGTTCGATGCGGCGCAGGTCGGCGGCGGCCGTGTCCACCACCGTCCCCCGGCCCGACTCCAGTTCGGCGATGCGCCGCTCCAGTTCGTCCGAGGGCGACAGCAGCCCCCGCACCATCGCGCGGTCACCGTGCGTCAGCAACCGCGCCGTCCACCCCAGCACGGGCCAGGCGGCGAAGAGGGAGACGAGGGTGACGGTGAAGGTGAGCACCCCCCATGGCAGCCTGATCAGCGAGTACAGCACGGTCCGCCAGCCCACCGGGTCCTTCAGGCTGCTCCACAGCCAGGGGAAGAAACCGCCGTGCGCGCGGCCCCGGATGGGGCTGGGCTCCTCGACCGGCAGGGCCAGCAGCACCCGTGCGCGGGCCCGCTCCAGCTTGCCGAACTGGCGTGCGCCCAGAAGCCCGAGGGCCAGCACCGGCAGACCGATCACCGTCACGGAGAGCGCCGCGCCCGCGTAGAGCCACACCGACACATAGGTGAACCCCGCGACGCCCAGCGGCAGATTGGCGAGGAGATACGCGGTCTCCCGCCAGGTCTGCGCCCCGTACGCGAAGCCGGGCGACGGGAGCCGCTCACCCTCCTCCGGGGCCCGGCCCGTCCCGTCCGCGCGTCCTCCCCGCGGCCCGGGGCGGCGGGTGGCGCGGGGAGCGGAAGTCTCGGTCATGCGCTCAGCCTGCCGGAGGGGGAGGGGCCCACGCCATGGGGACGCCCGGGGGCCGGGGGTGGGGACAACCCCACCGTTCCCCCACCAGGTGCGGTACGGGCTGCTCACACGCGGGCGGGCAGGGCCTAGACTCCCTGCGTACAGATCGTCGGACGGACGGCCGGGAGGGCGCCCGTGCGGACGTCGTGAAGAGAGTGTGGACGGCGTCGGGAAGACGTTCGGACGACGTGGAGAGAACGCAGCCGAGTAACGAGGGGCGGACGTGCTGGAGCCGACCGTACGCACGGCACCTGTCCAGTTGGCGGCGGATTACTTCGAGGGCTACGCGGTCGTCGGCGTGCTCGCCGCCGTCGGGGTGCTCTTCGTCGTCGTGGCGTTCACGGCCGGGCGGTTGCTCCGGCCGGTGGTGCCGACACCGGAGAAGCTGCTGACGTACGAGTGCGGGGTCGACCCCGTGGGCGAGGGCTGGGCGCACACCCAGGTCCGCTACTACGTCTACGCCTTCCTGTACGTGATCTTCGCCGTGGACTCGATCTTCCTGTTCCCGTGGGCGACGATCTTCGCCGCGCCGGGCTTCGGCGGCGTCACGCTGGTGGAGATGTTCGTCTTCCTCGGCTTCCTCGCCGTCGGCCTGCTGTACGCCTGGAAGAAGGGCGTCCTGGAATGGACGTGACGAACACGGCCGGTGGCCCCGGCGGCCCCGCCGAGCACGGTGGCCCCGGCGAGCACGGAGCCCCCGCCGGCCCCGAGTTCCTGCCGGAGCCGCGCCGTCTCGGGGTGCTCTCCCGGCTCGCGCCCGAGCCGATGAAGGTGGTCCTCAACTGGGGCCGCCGCTACAGCCTCTGGGTCTTCAACTTCGGACTCGCCTGCTGCGCGATCGAGTTCATCGCCGCCTCGATGGCCCGGCACGACTTCATCCGGCTCGGCGTGATCCCCTTCGCGCCCGGCCCGCGCCAGGCCGACCTGATGGTGGTCTCCGGCACGGTCACCGACAAGATGGCGCCCGCGGTCCGCCGGCTGTACGAACAGATGCCCGAGCCGAAGTACGTCATCTCCTTCGGCGCCTGCTCCAACTGCGGCGGCCCGTACTGGGACTCGTACTCGGTGACGAAGGGGGTGGACCAGATCATCCCCGTCGACGTGTACGTCCCCGGCTGCCCGCCCCGGCCGGAGGCGCTGCTCCAGGGCATCCTCAAGCTCCAGGAGAAGATCGCGCGGGAGTCGCTGGGCGAGCGGTACGGACCCGGGACCGGCCCGGCCGCCGGGCGCCGCCCCACGGCGGCCCAGCTCCGCAGCGGACCGGTCCCGGCACCGCCCGCCCCGGCGGGGGACGGTACGGACCCGGCCGCGCGAGCGGGTGCCACGGCCGAGCCCACCCCGGCGGCAGCGGCGGCGGAGACCGCCGCCGGCGAGCCGCGCTCCGGCGGCGGCACCGCGGCCGGCACCGCCCCGCCCGAGCCGCCCGCCGACCGCCCGCCCGCCGACCGCCCGCCCGCCGACCGCCCGTCCGCCGCATCCCCGGCGGACGAGGGCCCGGCGGCCGGACCCGGGCACCCCGGCAGCGCGCCGAAGCCGCCGACCGCCCCCGAGGAGGGCGACCGATGACCGAGCCGAACCGGCCCGACGAGGCCGCCGGGCCCGGCGAGGCCGACGGCGGTGCCACCGGCCAGCCGCCCGTGCCGCCCGTCGGCTGGCTGCCCGGGGCCGCCGAAGAACTGTTCGGCGCCGGGGCGACGGCCTCGGACGCCTACGACCTGCTCACCGTCGATGTGCCGGCCGCCTCCTGGGTGCTCGCCCTGGAGATCGCCCGGGACGCGCTCCGCTGCACGTACTTCGACTGGCTGAGCGCCGTGGACGAGCCCGGCACCGGCTTCCGGGTGGCCGCGCACCTCGTCTCCCTGCCCGACGCCGCCTCCGGCACGGGCGTGCGGCGGCTGCTCGTCCGGACCACCGTCCCGCACGACGCCGCCGAACTGCCCACCGCCACGGGCGTGTACGCGGGCGCGGCCTGGCACGAGCGCGAGACGCACGAGATGTTCGGCATCGGCTTCACCGGCCACCCCGGACTGGAGAAGCTGCTGCTCCCCGAGAACTTCGAGGGTCACCCGCTGCGCAAGGACTTCGTCCTGGCGGCCCGGGTCGCCAAGGCGTGGCCGGGAGCCAAGGAGCCCGGCGAGTCCGGGCACGGCGGGCCCAAGCGGCGGCAGATGCTGCCGCCGGGCGTGCCGGACCCGAACGAATGGGGACCGCTGAAGGGCCAGTTGCCCCCGGCGCCCACCCGCGCCGCCCGCGGTGCGCGGGCGGCCGGAGCGGCCGGCCGGGCCGGTGCGGCGGGCGCCGCCGCCCCGGCGGGCGCGGCCGAGCGCGGGCCGCGCCGGGCCCGCAGCGCGAGCGCGGGCTCCGCGAGCCAGCGGGCGGCGGAGCGGGAGGGAACGCCCCCGGACGGCGCGGCGGCCCCGCCCGCGACGGGAACGGACGAGCCCGCCCGGGACACCGGCACGCCGGAGAGCGGCCCGCGCGACAGCGGCCCGCGCGACAGCGGTCGCGCGGCCGGGAAGCGCCCGGCGGGGGAGTCCGCCGGACGGAAGCCGGCGCCGCGCTCCCCGGACGCGCCCTGGCTCAACCCCGGCCCCGACGCGGACTCCGGCCCCGACTCCGGCTCCGACTCCGCGGGAGGCGACTCGTGAGCGACGTGCTCGACGTCGTATGGCGGCTGCTCGCGGTCTTCCTGGCGTTCCTCGTCCTGCCGCTCGTGGTCGGCCAGACCGAACACAAGGTCATGGCCCATATGCAGGGCCGGCTCGGCCCGATGTACGCGGGCGGCTTCCACGGCTGGGCCCAACTGGTCGCGGACGGCGTCAAGTTCGCGCAGAAGGAGGACATCGTCCCGGCGCGGGCCGACCGGCGCGTCTTCCAGCTCGCGCCCGCCGTCGCGCTGCTGCCGTATCTGCTGGTGCTGGTCGCCATCCCGGTCGGTCCGGGGGACGCCGTCGGCCAGTCCCTGGACGCGGGCATCTTCTTCGTGCTGGCGGTGCTGGGCGTCGGCGTGCTCGGCTCGCTGATGGGCGGCTGGGCGTCGGCGAACAAGTTCTCGCTGCTCGGCGGGCTCCGCACGGCCGCCCAGCTGCTGGCGTACGAGCTGCCGATGCTGCTGGCCGCCGCCTCCGTGGCGATGGCCGCCGGGACGGTGTCGCTCACCGGCATCGTGGACGGCTTCCAGTGGTGGTGGGTGCCGTGGCAGATCACCGGCGCGCTGGTGTTCTTCACGGCCGGGCTCGCGGAGCTGCAGCGGCCGCCGTTCGACATGCCGGTGGCCGACTCCGAGATCATCTTCGGCGCGTACACCGAGTACACCGGGCTGCGCTTCGCGCTGTTCCTGCTCGCCGAGTACGCGGGGATCGTCGTCCTCTGCGCGCTGACCGCCGTGCTCTTCCTCGGCGGCTGGCACGGGCCGTTCGCGGCCGACGGACTCGGCTGGGTCTGGACCCTGCTCAAGACCGGGCTGCTCGCGTTCGTCGTCATCTGGCTGCGGGTCAGCTACCCGAGGCTCCGCGAGGACCAGTTGCAGAAGCTCGCCTGGACCGTGCTCGTCCCGCTCGCGCTCGCCCAGATCGCGCTCACCGGTGTCGTCAAGGTGGTGATTTCCTGATGTCCCCCATGCCGGGCAGCGGCCTCGCCAAGGGGCTGGCCGTGACACTGCGGACGATGACGCGGCGCGCGCACACCGCCCGTTACCCGGATGTGCAGCCCGAACTGCCGCCGCGCTCGCGCGGTGTGATCGGGCTGTTCGAGGAGAACTGCACGGTCTGCATGCTCTGCGCCCGGGAGTGCCCGGACTGGTGCATCTACATCGACTCGCACAAGGAGACGGTGCCCCCGGCCGCGCCGGGCGGGCGCGAACGCAGCCGCAATGTGCTCGACCGGTTCGCCATCGACTTCGCGCTCTGCATGTACTGCGGCATCTGCATCGAGGTCTGCCCCTTCGACGCGCTGTTCTGGTCACCGGAGTTCGAGTACGCCGAGACCGACATCCTCGAACTCACCCACGAGCGCGACAAGCTCCGCGAGTGGATGTGGACGGTGCCCGCTCCGCCCGCGCTCGACGCGGCGGCCGAGGAGCCGAAGGAGATCGCGGCGGCCCGCAAGACCGCCGACAAGATCGCGGCGGCCGAGCAGGCGGCCGAGGCCGAGCAGGCGGCGGGCGGACAGGCGGCGGGCGGACAGCAGCCGGGCCGGCCCGAGCAGCCGGAGCAGCGGCGGGAGGGCGGCGCATGACCGGGACCGGTCCGGCGCTTCTCGCCGCGGGAACCCTGGCCGCCGCCGAGCAGACCCGGGGCTTCCTGTCGCCCTCCGGTGTGGAGATCGCCTTCCTGCTGGTCGGCCTGGTCACCCTGGGCGCGGCCGTCGTCACCGTCACCACCCGGCAACTGGTGCACGCCGCGCTCTGGCTGGTGGTGGCGCTCGGCGGACTGGCCGTCGAGTACCTGCTGCTGACGGCCGAGTTCATCGCCTGGGTGCAGGTGCTGATCTATGTGGGCTCGGTGGTGGTCCTGCTGCTCTTCGGGCTGATGCTGACCAGGGCGCCCATCGGCCGTTCCCCGGACGCGGATTCGGGCAACCGCCCGGTCGCCCTGGCGGTCGCCTCGGTGGCCGCGGTGACCCTGGTCTGGGTGGTCGCGGACGCCTTCCGCACCACCTGGATCGACCTCGGCGGGCCCGCGCGGGGCAGCACGGAGGCCTCCGGCCGGATGCTGTTCAGCCACTGGGTGCTGCCGTTCGAGGCACTGTCCGTGCTGCTGCTCGCCGCCCTCGTGGGGGCGATCGTCCTCTCCCGCAGAAACGGCACCCCGGCCACTCCGCCGGCCGGCCCCGGCACCCCGCCCCCGGGCCGGGCCGGAAACACCACCGGCCGCGGCGGTGCCGGCAGCAGTGCCGGCAGCACGCGTGGCAGCAGCGCCGGGAACGGCGGCGGCACCGGCCGGAACGGCGACCGGGACGACAAGGAGCAGGGCTGATGCATCTCGCCTATCCCGCCGTGCTGGCCGTCCTCCTCTTCTGCACCGGCCTCTACGGCGTCCTCGCCCGGCGCAACGCGATCCTGGTCCTCATGTCGGTGGAGCTGATGCTCAACGCCGTCAACCTCAACCTGGTCGCCTTCGACGTCTGGCTCCGCGACACCCTGCACGCCGGGCAGGCGCTGACCCTCTTCACCATCACCATCGCCGCCGCCGAGATCGGCATCGGCCTCGCCATCGTCCTCCTCGTGTACCGCAACCGGGGAAGCTCCGACATCGACCGGCTCCGGGACACCGCCGAACCCGGCGGACCCGGCCCGGACACCGACCCGGACGGGACCACCGCCGCGGCGGCGGACGGCACCCAGCAGGCACCGGAACAGAAGGCAGAGGCCGCCGCGTGACGACCACGACCCTTGCCGTCCTCGTCCCCCTCCTGCCGTTCCTCGGCGCCGCGGCGATCCTGCTCACCGGCCGGCGGGCCCCCGGCTTCGTGCGGCCCCTCGCCGTGCTGCCGACCCTCGCGGCCGCGATCCTGGCCGGGTTCACCGCCGTGCGGCAGGGCGGCGGCGAGGCCCTGGACGCCGGGACCCGGCTGACGCCCACCGGATCCGTCCCGATCGATCTCGCCCTGCACCTGGACGGGTTCGCGGTGCTGGTCGCCGTGCTCGTCGGCACCGTCGCCACCTGTGTGCAGCTCTACTCGACCGGCTACCTCCGGGACGACCCCCGCTACGCCTCCTACGCCGCCCTGGTCTCCCTCTTCACCGCCGCGATGCTGCTCGTCGTCTACTCCGGCGATCTGATGGTGCTGCTGGTCGGCTGGGAGATCATGGGCATCTGCTCGTACTTCCTGGTCGGCCACTACTGGGAGACGGAAGCCGCCCGCGCCGCCTCCCTCAAGGCGTTCCTCGTCACCAAGCTCGGTGACGTCCCGCTCCTCATCGGCCTGTTCGCGCTCGCCGACGAGGCCGGCACCTTCCGTATCAGCGGCGTCCTCACCGCGGCCTCCTCCGGTGACGGACTCGCCCACCCCACCCTGATCGCGCTGCTGCTGCTCGCGGGTGTGGCGGGCAAGTCCGCGCAGTTCCCGCTCCACACCTGGCTGCCCGACGCGATGGCCGGCCCCACGCCGGTCTCCGCGCTGATCCACGCCGCGACGATGGTCGCCGCGGGTGTCTACTTCGTCGCCCGGCTGCTGCCGGTCTTCACCTCCTCCGCCGTCGCGCTCGTCGTCCTCGGGCTGATGGCCGCCGTGACGATGGCCGGCTCCGCGCTCGCCGCCCTCGCCCAGGACGACATCAAACGCGTCCTTGCCTACTCCACCCTCGGCCAGCTCGGCTATATGACCGGGGCCCTGGCCGTCGGCGAGCGCGGTGCCGCCGTCTTCCACCTCCTCACCCACGGAGCGTTCAAGGCCCTCCTCTTCCTCGGCGCGGGCGTGCTCATCCACGTCGCCGGGACCAACTCGCTCGCCGCCATGTCCCGGATGCCAGAGCTGCGCCGGCGCGCGCCCGACGCCTTCTGGACGATGACGGTCGCGCTGCTGGCGCTGGCCGCCGTCCCGCCGTTCAGCGGCTTCTTCTCCAAGGAGGCCGTGCTGGGCGCCGCCGAGCACACCGCCCTCGGCGACTCCCCGGGCATCCCGGCCGCCGCGGGCTGGATCGTGCTCGCCGCCGGCCTGCTCACCGCCCTCCTCACCGCCGCCTACGCCACCCGTCTCTGGCTCCTCATGGGCGTCCCCGGCGCCCGCGCGTCCGCCGTCACCCCGGACGCCGCTCCGGCCGCGGCTCCGGGCGCCACCCCGGCCACCATCCCGGCCGCCGGCCGGGGTACGGAGCCGGCCGCGGCCACCGTCCCGGACGACGGCGAGGAGGCGCGCCCCGCACCGGCCGGCGCCGGCCCGGCCGGGGAACCCGGTGCGGCCGGCGCCCCCGGTCTCACGCCCGGTGCCCCGCACCACGGCCCCACGCCCGTGGTCATGAACGCCGTGCTCTGGGTGCTGTTCCTCCCCGCGGCCGGGCTCGGCGCCGCCGTGGGGTGGCTGCCCCGCTGGTTCGACGGCGACTCGCTCGCCCCGACCCTGGTCACCTCCGTCCTCGGTACCGGACTCGCCCTCGTCGGCATCCTCCTCACCTACGCCACCTGGCGGCACACCACCGCGCTGGCCCGCCCGGCGGCCCGCCCCTTCCCGGCGGCGGCCGTGCCCGCGCACCCCGGGACCGGGGAGCCCGCCCGCTCCGAGGCGGAGGCCATCGCCACCCACGAACCGGCCTACGGGGACATCGCCTCCGCCCCCGACCCCGCCGACCCCGGACGGCTCCTCCTCGGCCCGCTGCACCGCCACGCCGCCGCCGGCTTCCACCTCGACCGGCTCTACTCCGCGGTCTTCGTCCGCCCCGTCCGCGCCGCCGCACGCCTGGTGAACTTCCTCGACCGCGAGGTCGTCGAGACCTACGTCCGCGGTGCCGCCGCCGGACCGGGCCTCCTGGGCGCCGCCGTCCGCCGTGCCCAGACCGGCAATGTGCAGACCTATCTGGGCGCCCTGCTCGCGGGCTCCGTCGTCCTGGCCGTAGCCGCCGTCCTCGTCGCCACCGGAACCGGAGCGTGACCCGTGAGTGGCCTGCTCAATGACACCGTGATGCGGTACCTCCTCGTCGCGATCGTCCTTCTCCCCCTGCTCGGCTCCGCCGCCGCCCTGCTCCCCGCGCCCCCCGGACTCAGGGGCCGCGACCCGGAACAGGCCGTGCTCCGCCACGGCGTCACCGTCACCGGCGCCGTCCTGCTGCTGTCCATCGCCCTGGCCGCGGGCTTCGACCGCGATGACCCGGCGCGCATGCAGGCCACCACGGACGTCAGCTGGATCCCCGCCCTGGACACCCGGATCCACCTGGGCGTCGACGGTGTCTCGCTCCCCCTTCTCGTGCTGACCTCGCTGCTGACCTTCCTCTGCGCGGTCCACGCCTACTACCGCGGGCCCGGCGGAACCCCGGACGCCTCCGGCGCTTCCTCTTCTTCTGCAAAGGGGTATGTGGCGCTGCTCCTCCTCCTGGAGGGCGGCACCCTCGCCACCTTCGCCGTCCTCGACCTGCTCCTCTTCTTCCTGGCCTTCGAGACCGTCCTCATCCCGATGTACTTCCTCATCGCCCGCTGGGGCGGCGAGGGCCGGGAACGGGCGGCCTGGAAGTTCATCCTCTACACGCTGCTCGGCTCCGTCGTGATGCTGCTCGGCCTCCTCCTCCTCGGACTCCGCGGCGGCACGTTCGACATGGTGGCACTCGCCACTGACAACGGGTCGTCGATCGGTCACACCACGCAACTGATCGCGGTCCTCGCCATCGGCATCGGCCTCGCCGTGAAGACCCCGATGTGGCCGCTGCACAGCTGGCTCCCCGACGCCCACACCGCCGCCCCCACCACCGGCTCGGTGCTCCTCGCCGGCGTCCTGCTGAAGATGGGCACCTACGGCTTCGTCCGCATCGCGCTGCCCATCGCCCCCGACGGGATGCTGACCCTCGCCCCGTATCTGGCCGCCTTCGCCGCCGCCGGCATCGTCTACGGGTCCCTCGCCTGCCTGGCCCTGGCGCGCAGCGGCGCGGGCGGCGACCTGAAACGCCTGATCGCCTACTCCTCCGTCGGCCACATGGGCTTCGTGCTGCTGGGCATCGCCACCCTCACCCCCACCGGGGTCAACGGCGCGCTGTTCGCCAACGTCGCCCACGGCCTGATCACCGGCCTCCTCTTCTTCCTCGTCGGCGCGGTCAAGGAGCGCTACGGCACCGCTGACCTGGACCGTCTCGCCGGCGTCTCCGGGGGCGCCCTCTACGGCCGCGCCCCCCGCCTCGGCGGGCTGCTCGCCTTCGCCGCCGTCGCGTCCCTCGGCCTCCCCGGACTCGCGGGGTTCTGGGGCGAGATGCTGACCCTCTTCGGGGCCTTCCGGCCCGCCGAGGGCCTGAGCCGCCCCGCCTTCCTCGTCTTCATGTCGGTGGGGGCCTTCGGCACCCTGCTCACCGCCGCCTATCTGCTCGTCGTCGTCCGCCGCGTCTGCATGGGCGACGGACCCGACGGCGGCGAGGCCGCACCCCCTGTGTTCACCGACGTCCGTGGCCACGAGTTCGCCGCCTGGACCCCGCTCGTCGTCCTCACCGTCCTCGCCGGCCTCTGGCCCGCCGTCCTCCTCGGCCTGAGCGATCCGGCCGTGCAGACGCTCCTGACCGGAGGCAGCCGATGACCTCCCTCGTCCAGTCCGTCGACTGGCTCGCGATCGCCCCGCCCGCCATCGCCGCCGGTGCCGCCCTGGTGGTGCTCGTCGCCGACCTCTTCCTCCCCGAGCGCCGCAAGCCGCTACTCGGCGCCCTCGCGCTCGCGGGCCTCGTCCTCGCGGCGCTGTCGCTGCTGCCGCTGCTCGACGGCGACCGGCGCACCTTCTGCCTCACCACCGCGCCGGACACCTGCAGTTACGCGGCCGACCCGTTCGCTCTCGCCCTTCAGTTCCTCGTGCTGGGCGGGGCGCTGCTGACGGCCCTGCTGTCGGTGCACACCATCCGGGACCTCGGCCTTCCCGCCGGCGAGTACTGGTTCCTGCTGCTCGCCTCGGCCGCCGGTGCAGCCCTGCTCCCCGCCTCGCGCGATCTGGCGACGCTGGTCGTCGCCCTGGAGGTCGCCTCCCTGCCCGCCTTCGCCCTCGTCGGCCTGCGCCGCGGGAGCCGGCTCTCCTCGGAGGCGGCGCTCAAGTTCTTCCTGTCGTCCGTGGCCGCCACCGCCGTCATGCTGCTCGGCGTGAGCTTCGTCTACGCGGCCACCGGCTCGATGCACCTCTCACGGGTCGCGGGCGGCCTCGACGCGGTGCCCGCACAGCTGTCCACCCTCGCCACCGCGGGTGTCGCCCTCACCCTCGTCGGCTTCGCCTTCAAGACGGCCGCCGCGCCCTTCCACTTCTGGGTGCCCGACACCTATGTGGGCGCGCCGGTGCCCGTCGCGGGCTATCTGTCGGTGGTCGGCAAGGCGGCCGGGTTCTCCGGGCTGATCCTGGTGGCCGTACTGGCGTTCCCCTCGCACGCGGAGGTCTGGGGCCCGGTCGTCGCCGTGCTGGCCGCGCTCACCATGACGGCCGGCAACGCGGCCGCGCTGCGCCAGAACCCCGGCCGCGCGCACAGCGCCGTCCGCCTGCTGGCCTGGTCGTCCGTCGGCCAGGCCGGTTACCTCCTGGTGCCGATCGCCGCCGCCGCGTACACGGACGACCCGAACGACGCCATCGGCACCACCGTCGCCTACGCCCTGATGTACGCGGTGGTGAACCTCGGTGCCTTCGGCGTCACCGCCCTGGTCGCCCGCACGCACCCGGAGGGCCGGATCACCGACTTCCGGGGCCTGTGGGCCGCCCGGCCACTGGCCGCGCTCTCCCTCGGCTTCTTCCTGCTCGCCCTCGCGGGGCTGCCGCCGGGGATCATCGGGCTCTTCGCCAAGGTGGCGGTCTTCTCGGCGGCGGTCGAGGCCGGGCTCGGCTGGCTCGCGGTCGTCATGGCCGTGAACGTCGTGATCGCGCTCTACTACTACCTCCGCTGGACGGCGGTCCTCTTCCGCGCCCCCGCCCCGGAGCCGGCCGCGGAGCCGGTCCAGGCCGGGGCTCCGGGGGGTACGGCGGAGACGGCGGCCGCTGCGGCACCGGAGCCTGCTGCCGGTGGACTCGCGGCCACCCCGTCCGCCCCGTCCGCCCCGGCCACCGCTTCCGTCGCCGCCCCGGCCGTCACACCGGCCCGGCCGCCGCGGGCCCCGGCTCCCCTCGCCGCCGCCATCGGCCTCGCCGCCGTCCTGGGCATCGCTCTCTCCGGCGCACCGCAGCTCGTCCTGCGCTTCGCCACCGCCGCACTGCTGTGAGCTGACGGGGGCCCGCCCGGCACGGCACGGGCAGGCGGGCGGGACGCGGCCGGTCCCCGCGCGGGCAGCGCACGGGCAGTGCAGGGCAGTGCGCGGGCCACCGTCCGCCACGCCGGCAGGTCCCGGCGGCCAGGCACTCGTACGGCCCTCCCCGGCGCGTCCCGGAGCGGCCGTGAAGGGCTTCGCACACGCGCTCACCGGGCCGTCCGTCCTGCTCCTCGGGGGCGCACGCCGGAGCGCGCTCCTCGCGGTCACGGGCCCGGCGAGCCGCGGCCCCGGTCGGCCGGACGCCCCCGCGCTCGCCCCGCGGTGCCCGTGCACCCCCGCGGCCACCTGGGAACTCACCACCCCCGCCCGGCGTTGACCGGGAAGGACAGGGGCCACTGGAAGGTGGAGCACAGAGCGGCAAGTTCCCCACCACAGCACCAGGAGGGCGTACCGTGCACCGCCGGCACAACGGGCTGAAGACCGCCGTACTCCTCGGTGCGCTGTCGGCACTGATCATCGCCATCGGTGGCCTCTTCGGCCGTACGGGTCTCGTCGTCGCGGTGCTCGTGGCGCTCGGTACCAACGCCTACGCGTACTGGAACAGCGACAAGCTCGCCCTGCGCGCGATGCGGGCCCGGCCCGTGAGCGAGTTCGAGGCCCCGCAGCTCTACCGCATCGTCCGTGAACTCTCCACCGCCGCGCGGCAGCCCATGCCGCGGCTCTACATCTCCCCGACCCAGGCACCGAACGCGTTTGCGACCGGCCGCAATCCGCGCCATGCGGCCGTCTGCTGTACCGACGGCATCCTCCGCATCCTCACCGAGCGCGAGCTGCGCGGTGTCCTCGGCCATGAGCTGAGCCACGTCTACAACCGCGACATCCTGATCTCCTCGGTCGCCGGTGGCCTCGCCTCCGTCGTGATGTTCCTGGTGAACTTCGCCTGGCTGATCCCGTTCGGCCGCACCGACGACGACGAGGGCCCCGGCCTCTTCGGCTTCCTGCTGATCATGCTGCTGGGCCCGCTCGCGGCCTCCCTCATCCAGCTCGCCGTCAGCCGGTCCCGTGAATACGAGGCCGACGCGTCGGGCGCCGGGATGACCGGTGACCCGCTGGCCCTGGCCAGCGCCCTCCGCAAGCTCGACGCGGGAACGAAGCAGCTGCCGCTGCCCCCCGAACCGCGTCTGGAGACGGCGAGCCACATGATGATCGTCAACCCGTTCCGCCCCGGCACGGTGTCGAAACTCTTCTCGACCCATCCGCCGATGGCCGAGCGCGTGGCCCGGCTGGAGCGCATGGCGGGCGGCCGCTGACGGGACCGCCCGTCCCGCCCGCCCCGTGCCCCCGGATTCCGGCGCCGCATCCCGAAGCGGACGGCGAACGAACATGATCGGCTGCCCCGCCGTGGAGGGCCGCCCCTTTTTCCCGTGATGACCCCGGCGTACGATCCCGAATTACGCTGCGCTGCCCCGTAACTCCGTACCGGCCGCGACAGGCCGCGACAGGCCGCGAGAGGCGCGAGAAGGCGCACCGCGTACTCGGCGCCGCGGCCGCGCTGCCGGCACCGGCTCCGGGTCGCCTCGGCCGCGCCCCGCCCGACCGCCACCGCCACCGAAGGAAAGTTCCCGCTGATGACCCTGATACGGCGGCTCACCCGCTTATCGCGCACCGTCCGTCCCGCGGCCTCCGCGCCACCGCCCGCCCCGGCCTCGGCCGCCGGCCGCCGGGAACCGCGACGGCGGCGGACCTCCCCCGTCCCCGGGCTCCGGGGTGGCGGACTGCTCGCCGCCGCCACCGCGGCCGTCCTGTTCGGTGCGTCCGGCGTGGCCGCCGCCGACTGCGCGGACGGAGCGGACGGCGGCAAGTCCGGCCGGGGCGCGACCTATTACGTCTCCCTCGGTGACTCCCTCGCCTCCGGCTACCAGCCGGATGCCGGCCAGGACACGGACGTCGCCTACACCGACAAGCTGTTCGAGACCCTCAAGAAGAGCAACCCCGGCCTCGAACACATACGCCTCGGCTGCTCCGGTGAGACCACCGAGACGTTCATCGGCGGCGGCAAGTGCGACTACCCCGACGCGAACTCCCAGCTGGACGCCGCCCTTCAGGCCCTGTACGAGCACAAGGGCAGCGTCGCGTACGTGACCATCGACATCGGCGCCAACGACATCAGGGCCTGCTCCGGCGCCACCGGCGCCATCGACCCCGCCTGCATGGCCGAGGCGTCCCGGACCATCGGCACCAACCTCACCGAGATCACCGGCAAGCTCCGCAAGGCCGGTTCGGCGAGCACCCAGTACGCGGGCATGACGTACTACAACCCGTTCCTGGCCGCCTGGCTCCTCGGCGAGTCCGGGCAGCAGACCGCCAAGAGTTCGGCCGCCGTCGTCAAGGCCGGCAACGAGGCCATCGCCGGGGTCTACCGCACCGCCGACTACAAGGTCGCCGATGTGGCCGCCGCCTTCGGCTCGGACGACTTCGACACCCGCGTCGAACTGCCCGGCATCGGATCGGTGCCCGCCAACGTCGCCAAGATCTGCGAGCTGACCTGGCAGTGCACCCATCAGGACATCCACGCCAACGCCGCCGGCCACGAGCTGATCGCCGCCACCTTCGCCGAGGTCCTGCCGCGGACCGCGCCCGGCGACGACTGCACGGACCCGGGCGGGACCCCGTCGGCGGAGCCCTCCGGGGACGGTAGCGCCCCGGGCACCGGGACGGACGGCAAGAAGCCCGCCCCGGACGGCACCGACGACGGCAAGGGCGGCGGCGGAGACGACGGCGACGGCGACAAGGCCGGAACGGCCGGCTCCGGCGAGGGCTCCGGGCCCGGGCCCAAGGGCGGCCTCGCCACCGCGGGCTCGTCGAGCACCACCCCGATCGTCGCGGGGGCGGCCGTGCTGGTGCTGGCGGCCGGTGCCGGCATGGTCTTCGCGGTACGCCGCCGCGGCGGCCGGACCGCCGACAGCGGACCGACGGACTCACAGGCGGGATGAACGCCAACGCGGCGGTCCCGCCCGTCGAATGACGCAGGGAGGGCGCCTCCGCACACCGAGTGAGCGCGCCGAGGGCGCCCGTGCACCGCGCGGGCGCCCTCCGTACGCGCCCCTGCTGCCGTACGCGCCCCCGCTGCCGTGCCCGCCGTGCGCACGGCCGGGCAGGGACCGAGCGGGGAGCGAGCACAAGAGCGGCACCCCTGGCAGGCTGGAGGGGTGAAGACACTCCTGAACCTGATCTGGCTCGTGCTCTCCGGCTTCTGGCTGGCCCTCGCCTATGTGCTGGCGGGGCTCATCTGCTTCGTCCTGATCATCACGATCCCGTTCGGCATCGCGTCGTTCCGGATCGCGGGCTACGCCCTGTGGCCGTTCGGCAAGACGACCGTCGAGCGGCGCGACGCGGGCGCGGGCTCGCTGATCGGCAACGTCCTCTGGATCATCTTCGCGGGCTGGTGGCTCGCGCTGGGGCACATCGTCACCGGACTGGCCCTCTGCGTGACGATCATCGGCATCCCGTTCGGTATCGCCAACTTCAAGATGATCCCGATCTCCCTGATGCCGCTCGGCCGCGAGATCGTCCCCTCGGACCGCCCGTTCGCCACCCGCTGAGGCGGCGGCCGCCGCAGCGGTGACGCGCGGCCGCCCGTATCACCGGCCCGAACCCGCCACCGGGCCCGGCGTTTCCGGTCGGCGGGACGGCGGCTCACCTGCCGGAGCCACCGGAAGCCGGAGATTCCGGAGTACCACCCGAACCACCGGCCGGACCGGCCGGACCGGCCGGACCGGCCGGACCCGCGCCGGCCACCCCGCCTCCCGGCGCCTGGAGCAGCCGCGGCGAGGCCACGAACCCGTGCCGGCGGTACGCCGGGACCGCCCGGGGGCTGGAGTGCACCGTCACCCGCTCCAGCCCCGCCTCCCGCGCCAGCTCCCGCACGGCCTCGATGAGCAGCCCGCCCAGACCGCGGTCCCGCTCCGCCGGGACGACGTACACGCACTGCACATCGCCGGACGCACGGGCCGGCGCCCGCGGGCTCGGCACCCGCCGCACGACCGCCAGCCACGCCATCCCGATGACCGCCGCGCCCCGCAGCACGACCAGACAGCGGTGCGACCCCGCGTTCTCCCGCGCCCAGTCCACGAAGTACCGCAGGAACTCCTCGCGCGTGGTGACGGGCGTTCCCCCGTTCTCCAGCAGCCACTCCCACCGCAGCGCGGCGACGGCCGCCAACTCCTCGTCCCGGGCTTCCCGGACGACGGCGCCGCCGGGAAGGCCGGCCGCCACCGCGTCGGGACGACCGCCCGCCGTGCCGCGGGCCATGCCGTTCACACCGTCCGCCGGGGTGCCGTCCATGCCGCCCATGCCCGCCATTCTGACGCACCGTCGGAGCCCGTCCACGGGCCTCACCAGCCACGGAACCCTCCCCTGCCCCCACCGGGGGTTCAGGGTCCCGACAAGGGTTTTCCCCGTATCGGGTCCGCGAGCCCGAACCTACGCTCGGAGAACCGGTCACCGCCTCCCCCTCTGTGGTGACCCGGTCCGGCTGGTCCCCCGCGCTCCGCGATCCCGTCTCCACCCCAACTCCCCAACGGGACACGGGATCGCGGCCCGTGGATCAACGATGCGGCGACGCAACGACGCGCGAAGGCGGTGGACGTGTCATGCGGTCGACAGTGCACGGCGGAGTACCCGTCGGACGACCCGGAGCCCCCGTGGGACGCTCGGAACTTCTCGACCGGCTCCACCAGACCCTGCGCAGCCACGGCCGCGCCGTGCTCACCGGTGCGCCCGGAGCCGGCCGGTCGGCGGTCCTGGACGTCGTCGCCGCGACCGCCGAGTCGCACGGCGAGACCGTACTGCGCCTGACCCCGGCCGAACGCGACCGTACGGTGCCCGGCGCCGCCGCCACCGAACTCCTCGCCGCCATTCCGACCGCGGCACTCGCCCCCCTGCCCGGCATGTCGTTCCGCGCGGGCCCCGGCAGCCTGCCCGCCCTCGGCGCGAGCCCGGCCCTCGGCGCGGTTCCCGGCACCGGTCCCCGCCCCGGCAGCGGTACGCGTCCGGGCGCCCTCGCAGCCGGAAGCGCCCGCACCACCCCCCGTACCGGCGGCGGCCGGAGCACCCGTACCGCCGGAGCCCGCCGCACTGCGGGCGCGGGCACCGGCCGGGCCCGCGGGAGCGGCCCGCTCGGCGCCGGCCCCGCCGCTTCCGTTCCGGCGCTGCTCCGCAGACTGGCGGGGGAGTGGCCGGTGCTCCTCGTCATCGACGACGCCCAGTGGCTGGACGAGGAGAGCGTGCTCCTGCTCCGCTCCGTCCTGCACCCGGGCGCCGGGACCGTGCCGGCGGAGCTGCGCCTGCTGATCGCCGAACGCACCGCGCCCGGCGACCCGCGCGAACCCGTCGCCCACGCCCTCTGCGGCGCCACCCCCCGGGACACCATCCCCGTGCCGCCGCTCGACCCGGCCTCGACCGCCGAACTCCTCGCCCGCCACCGGCTGCCGCGCCGGCTGACCGACGCCGTGCACCGGGCCTCCGGCGGCAACCCGGCCCGCGCCCTGGCCGTCGCCCGCACCCTGACCGCCGGCCCACCCGCGGAACTCGCCGCCGGCTGACCCCCGGCGTGCCCGCGGTCCAGACCGGCGAGCGAGCGCCGGAACATGAACGGAAGCTCCTCGCCGCCCGCGCGTACGTACGTCACCCGAGCACACAACGAGGGCAGTGCGTCGGACGGCGATTCCGACGTACTGCCCTCGCTGTGCCGCAGCCGACCGCGCGGACGCGGACCTCAGGCCACGGGGCTCACCGGTAGTTCACGAACTGCACCGCGAAGTCCAGGTCCGCGCCCTTGATGAGCTGCTGCACCGCCTGCAGGTCGTCCCGGCTCTTGGACGACACCCGCAGCTCGTCGCCCTGCACCTGCGCCTTGACGCCCTTGGGGCCCTCGTCTCGGATCATCTTCGCGACCTTCTTCGCGTTCTCCTGGGAGATGCCCTCCTGGATGCTCGCGAAGATCTTGTACTCCTTGCCGGAGAGCTGCGGCTCCCCGGCGTCCAGCGCCTTGAGCGAGATCCCGCGCTTGACCAGCTTGGACTGGAAGACGTCCAGGATCGCCTTGACCCGGTCCTCCGAGTTCGCCTGCAGCAGGATCTTCTCGCCCGACCACTCGATCGACGCGCCGACGTTCCTGAAGTCGTAGCGCTGCGAGATCTCCTTGGAGGCCTGGTTGAGAGCGTTGTCGACCTCCTGCCGCTCGACCTTCGAGACGATGTCGAAACTGGAGTCGGCCATCGTGAGTTGGCTCCTCATCCCTAGATCATCCGGTACCGCGGAACCATCCCGGTCCGCAGCGCCCAGCCTAGCCATCCGATCCATGATCCAACCGCGATCAACCGGGTGGCGGACCACCCCGGTTCATCGGGTATGGTTTACGACGTTGCCACCGGGCACCGCCACCGAGCGGGACGGCGGCGACACCTCCTAGGCGGTGTGCCCGAGCGGCCAAAGGGAGCAGACTGTAAATCTGCCGGCTCAGCCTTCCCAGGTTCGAATCCTGGCGCCGCCACAGGAACAGAAAAGGCCCCTGACCTGCGAATACGCAGGCAGGGGCCTTCTCTCTTGCGAGGGTCGTGCGGTGCGAACTGTCTCGCTCTGTCTCGTTCGTTCCCGCCCTCTACCAGTGCTCCTGGACGGTGCGTGGACGGGATTCTCCGCCCTGACCTGCGGAGGCGGAAGGGGCGCGGCCGTGGTCAAGCCGGGGGAGTCCTGCGCTCCCGCAGACGAGCGGAAATCTTGGCGTTCGCCGCGTCGTCGCTGTTGCCCAGGAACTTCGCGTACACCCGGAAGAGCACGGCGACGCTGTGCCCGGCCCGCTTGGCGACGAGCTGGGGCTCCACCCCCGAACTGAGCCAAGTGGAGACAGCCGCGTGGCGGAGGTCATACGGCCGCTTGGCCATGAGCGACGCTGCGGCGGCCTGGGTGAGCGCCTTCTCCCTGGCGCGCGCCCAGACCTCCCCGTAGCCACTCTCCTGGACGAGTCCGCCGCGCAGCGTGCGGAAGAGCCGGCCATCCGGCGCCACCCCGTGGGCGGAGACGTGCCAGCGCAGCATGGCCACCAATTCCGGCGGTATCGGCACCGGCCGCACGGCCTTGCGCGACCGGTGCTTCAGCCCTCGCCGGTCGTGCGCTTCCCTGTCATTGGTCCACGCTGCTCCCGCCCGTGGGCGGGTCTCCTGAAGCTGTAGGAGACCCCAGCCGCGCCGGGGGAGTGTGCAGTCCTCCCGGCGCAGCCCCACGACCTCAGCGGGCCGCGCACCGGCGTAGTAGATGCAGCCGAAGAACGCGGCGAGATGCCGGCCGCGCTGTCCCTGGGCCCGGACGGCGGCCAGCAGTTCCGCGGCTTGCTCGGGGTCGGGGACGCAGGCCGGGTCGATTTCCTCTTCCACCGGTTCGGGCAGCTTCCATCGAACCTGCGGGAGCGGATTCTCCGCCAGGAGTCCGGCGTCCACGGCGTACACGAGAGCGTTGTGGAAGATGGCCCGCTTCCTGCGGATCGTGGAAGAGGCGGCCGTGCCCCCGTCCAACTTCTTCGTGAGAGCGTCCAGAACCCTGCGGACAAGCATCCTGTCCGCCAGTGCGGAAGTCGGCTTCGACTTCCGCTCGAACCAGGACAGCACCGCCTTGAACTCCGGGGGCGGTTCCTCGTCCCAGCGGTTCACGTTGAACGCCCAGCCGTAGAGCGCGGCCCGGACGGTGCGCGGATCGGCCATGCCCTTGGTGTCCCGGACGAGCACGGGCGTCACGGTGGCCATGGCTTCGGCCAGCGTCTTCCGCGTGGACGCGGGGGAGTGCGCCCACTTCATTTCGATGTACTGGCGTGCGTGCTCGTACCATGACACGTCTTGCTGCTCCCGCAGCATCGATTTGGGCAGGCCGCTCTCCACGTCGAATGGTTCACCGGCGCGCGCAGCAGTGATGAACTGCGCGCGTCGGCTCTCGGCCAGACCGGAGGTCAGAAACGATTCCGAATGCGGCCGCGTCCCCACCTGCCAGCGGAGTTGGTACGGCTTGCGGTACGGCCGTTTCCGGATGCTCCAGACGCGGACGGTGTAACTCCACTCCACTACGCGACCTCCAGGTCCGCTTTGAAGGCGTCGAGATCACTGCGGCGGATACGCAGATGACCGTTGGGCAGGCGATGGGTCTTCGGGCACTGGCCACGGTTGCGCCAGCGGTACCAAGAGGCCCGGGTGATCCCCAGTTCCTCCAGAACGTCCTTCAGGGGCAACAGTTCATCGGCGGGCGCACGGCGCTTGCGGGCAGGCGTGCTCACGGTGCTTGCTCCTCGGGTGCGTGGCGTTCGGCATGTCGGAGGGCGGGGCGGTAAGGGCGGTAAGGGTGATAAGCCGCCTGACCTGCGATTTCCCGGGGGCGATAAGGGGGGCGGTAAGTGGGGCGATAAGTCCAGCGACCGGAGTTCCGGACCCCGTGAAGGGGAGCGCTTCCCCGCTTGAGGGTTCCGGCCCGAAGGGCTTACCGCCCTCTTTTCGCACCCCTTATCGCCCCACCGTTTCCGCAGGTCAGTGGGCTTATCGACCTTTCCGCCCTTACCGCCCTCAGCCCGCGTAGCTGATGACGGTGGTCGGGCGTCCCTTGGTCGGCCGCTGAGTGCGGACGTATCCGGGCTGGTCGAGCAGTTCGGCGGTGAGCCGGTCCCGCTCGGCCCGGCTGGTGTTCTTGAACAGCCGCCGGATTTGGTCGGCACTCAGCCCGTCCGCCCCGGCGGCCCGTACCGCGTCGGCGAGCTTGTTCACCTTGGGATCACCGGTGACGTTGCCGAGCAGGTGGACGGCGGAGGCCCGGGCGTAGTCGAGCAGGCGCCATGCTGCGCGCATGTGGTGCTCGGCGATGGTGTCGGTGTGGTCGCACAGGGCGTAGACCATGGCGACTCGTTGCACGTACGGGGCGGCGCGGGCGGTGAACTGTGCGATGACGCCTCCGGCGGAATCGTCGCTGAGCGCGGGATAGACGGCGTCGCAGTAGAGCGCCCACGCCTCCGGGCTGAACCGGACGTGTTCGACTCGGGATGCGTCCTCCAGCACCGTGCGCCAGCCCGCGGCGAGGTTGGCCACCAGTTCGGGACTCGCGCCGCGTGATCCGGGGAGGATCAGGTTGCGTTGGCAGAAGATCGGCAGGAAGCGGTTGTAGGTGCCGCCGGCCATTTCGGAGTCCTGCATCTTGGCCCGGAACTCCTCCGGGGTGATGTGCCCGAGGATCGCGATGTGCGGATCAGTGGCCTTGAGGGAGTCGCGGATCATCGAGCCGAGCGAATCCCCGTCCCACGCCTGCCGCAGCACGCCGGGCAGCGAACTGCCTTCCCGGCGGCCCCGGCTCATCGTGACGGCGTACTCCGACTCCACCACCCACAGCCGCTTGTCGATGTTGGCGTGGGAGGCGGTGTCGCTGTCGTCGTCCTTGACGTACTCGATCAGCCCTTCCCCGGAGTTCAGCCCGCGCGGTGTGTGCTCGGGGCCGAAGAAGTCCGGCAGGGCCTCGGCGAGCACGCGGCGCGCGGTCGAGGTCGCCGAGCCCTTGCGGCCGGTGGAGGTCGGGCCGATGGTGAGTGCCCAGATCAGGGTGGGGTGCCGGTCGTTGCCCACCATGACGTGCGGACGGCGGCCGATGATGGCCCCGGCGGCGGAGAGCAGGTTGACGAGCACGGCGACGGGATCGGCCTCGCTGGTGGGGTCCAGCTCCCGCACCGTCTCGCCGACCCACCCGCAGAACACGTCAGGGTGGGGAGTGGGTCCGGGCCGGTGCGGACGGCGGAGGCCCGGCGCGGGGTCGTAGAGCGGATTGGGCGGCCCCGTGGGCGTCTCCTCGGCCGGGCCGTCGCTGAGAGCGTCGCGAGCCGTCAGCTCGGTGACCTGGGCCAGCACGGCGGCCCGGATCTCCTCCGCATCGGCGTCCGGCGCGGAGGCGGCTTGGACGAGCCGGGTACCGGTCTCGATCAGGCGGCGCCGCTCGGCCTTGTCCCGCACGATCTCCGCGTAGTACTCGGCATGGGCGGCCGTCGGCACAGCCTGTACGAGCGTGTGAAGGTACGAGGCGCCACCCACCCGGGCCAGATCGCCGCGCCGGTCGAGGTGGTGAGCCAGAGTGATGGGGTCGGCAGGCTGACCGGTGTCATGCAGCTCGTGGATGGCCCGGTGGATCGTCTCGTGTGCCGGCCGGTAGTGGTCGGCCGGGTCCATGACGGCGGCCACGTCCTCGATGGCGGCCGGGTCCAGCAGCATGGCGCCCAAGACACACTGCTCGGCGTCGAGGTCCTGCGGTGGCCCTGCGGGACGGGCCGCCGGGCCGTGGATCGGCAGCACGTTGCCGTACTGCGGTGGAGCGGGGTCAGCTGTCATGCTGGACGCCTCCTGATTCCTGGTTGGGATGGGAGAACCGGGGCGGCGGGCTGTCCTTTGCACGGGTGTGCCGCCGCCCCGGGCGCCGCTATTCGGCGTGGCCGATGGGGCTGAGGGCCGCGTGTGCCTTGTCCAGGGCGTCGGTCATGAACTGGGACGCTGCGGTCGCGGATTCCAGGGCCCGGGCGAGGGCTGCGACGTGTTCGCCGGGGATGCGGTGGTCGCTGCTGGTGAGGTGTCCGGCGGTGTGCAGGGTCTCCAGGAGTGCGGCGATCTGCTGGAAGGTCTGCGGCAGGCGGCGGGAGAGCGCGGCGAGTTTGCCGACGGTGTCGTAAGCGTCGCCGGGCTGGTACCAGCCGGGCGTCCCGCTGCGGTAGGTGGTGTGGTTGAGGCCTTGGACGGCGTCCGCAGCCTGCTGCGCGAGTTCGACAGCGGACGTGGTGGGGCTGGTCATGGTCAGTGCTCCTTGGTGGGAAGTGCCGGAAGTCCGGCGCGGGTGAGGGCGGCCGGGTCGTAGCCGGGCAGGGCCGCGCGGGCGGTGAGGGCTTCGGCCAACGCGGCCGCGTAGGTGGTGCCCTCCCGGGCCACTTCGACTTGGGTGCGGCAGCGCAGCGCTTCGATGCGCTCGGCGTGCGCGTGCTCCTCACGCCGCTCGGCGGTGCGCCGGTCGTGGGCTGTTGCGGTGCGGCGGTCGGTGCGCCAGTACCGGGCGGCCAGGCCGTAGGCCACGGTCGTGGACAGCGCCCACAGCAGCAGCGGCAGGGACAGCCCGTCGGCGTATCCGGCGACCCCGGCCAGAGCCAGGCCACCGGACGTGGCGAACGCGGTTGCGGCGATGGTGGAGTCCCCGGCCCGGCCGACGGAGGCGCAGGCGCCGGCCGCTGCTGCGCCGAGGGAGAGAGCGGTCATCAGCACGGCGTTGCCGGTGCTGTGTTCGGCTCCGTTGGCGTTCCAGATCCGGGCCAGGATGAGCACGGTGGAGGTGGCCAGGGCCGGGGCCGCCTTGGGGAGTGCGGCGGTGAGCCAGTGGCCGGCGGTGGTGTGTTCGTGCATCGGCGGTGCCCTCCGTTTCAGAGGTCGCGGACGGCGTTGACGACAGCCGCGGTGAGGTTGTTGACCGGCTCGGCGGCGCCGGTGGAGGCGAGGTAGAAGCCGAACATCACGGCGACGAACGCGGAGCCGAAGCCGAGGGACTTGAACTTCAGCAGCGCGGCCAGGGCTGCGCCGAAGAGGACGACGAGGGAGATGGTGACGACCACGGTTGGTCCCTTCCTGGTGGGTGTCAGCGGGTGCCGTCGCGGTGGATGCGCGCGGCGAGGTTGAACAGGTGGCGGCCGAAGCGGATGCGCTTGCGGTCGCCTCGGCAGCGGCGGCAGGTGCGCCCGGGCTTGAGCCGCCCGCGCCGGTCGGTGGTGAGCCGGTAGCCGAAGCCGCGGCACTTGCGGCAGTTGCCGAACGGCGAAGCGGCACACAGAGCCGCGTAACCAAGCGTGATGGCGAGCAGGCAGGCGATAGCGCCCAGAACGGGGGTCACAAGGGCCTCCCAGAGCCGGTTTCAGGGTGTTTCCGGGGAGGGCCGCTATCCGCTAGCGGCCTGATCAGGCGGGATGTTCGGTGCTAGCGGGGCCGCTAACGTTAGCGGGGGTCGCTGCTAGCGATAGCGGCCCCGAAGCGTCATCCCGCGACCTGGTTTCCGTCACGCTCCGCAACAGTGGTGGTGACCTTGGCGCGGTCGATCCCGCGCCGGTTGACGACCTTGCCGTCCACACGCCGGCCGATCTGCACCGTGTCGATGCCGTACGGCTTGAGCGCGGCCGTCAGCTGCTCGGCCGCCCAGCCCTGGTAGACCTCCGGCCGCAGCTCGGCCAGCCGCTCCACCAGGGTTTCCGACCACACCTTCGGCTCGGCCGCCGGGACCACGGCCAGGATGTCGGCCAGCAGGTCGAAACCCGTGCCCTCGTCCGCCTCCGGGTCCTCTCCGAGTGCGTGCCCGGACAGCGTTCCGGCGTCCTCCCGGAGCTTGCGGGCCCGCAGGGCGATCCGGTCGGCGGCGACCGCGTCGGCGAACACCGCCCGCACGATCCGGGCGTCGGAGCCTTCGCCGACGAAGTAGTGCACGCCCTTGTCGGCCCAGGCGAACATCGTGGCCCGCACCGCGCGCTTGTAGGCGGAGGTCCCCAGCACCATGTCGTTCTCCAGCTGGCCCATGACCTTCAGGCAGAACCGGGCGGAGGCGTTCGCGCTGATCCCGGTCGGCAGGGCCTTGGCGTCCGGGCGCTGCGTGGCGAGCATCAGCACGATGCCGGTGGCCGGACCGCGCTTGACCAGGTCGGTGCAGATCTCTTCGAACTCCCCGCCGTACTTGGGGTGTTCGAACCACACCTGACACTCATCCACCCCGACCACGATCGGATGCAGACCCAGCTTCGGTTTGCTGGCCAGCTCCGATGTCACCTTCGACTCCGGGCAGATGTCCCGGGGCAGGGAGCGGATCATCTTCGCCCTGCGGCGCAGCTCCTGGCGCAGGGCGCGCATGTCGCGGATGGCGTACTCGATGTCCTCGTCCTCGTCCCCCGCCCGGTGCCGGTGGGAGACGCGGTCGCCGACGGGGTCGAGGTCGCCGGTTCCCTTGAGGTCGTAGGTGTGCAGCTCCGCCCGCGGGTCCAGGGCCGCGATGAGCAGCAGCAGGCGGAGCAGGAAGGTCTTGCCCATGCGCGGGATGGCGCCGATGACGGCCGCGATGTACATCAGGGTGAGTTCCACCCACCGGCCGCGCTGGTCGGTGCCGAACGCCACCGGCTTGAACAGGTCCACGCTGCCGCCCTTGAGCAGCGGCCAGGCGGGCTGTTTGGCCTTGGCCATGTCCTGATCCCCCACCCACAGCACCAGGCGCCCGGTGTGCTCCTCGGGCACGGCCTCCGGCCACACGGTGCCCAGCGGGCGCCGCAGTCCGGAAGCGAGCTTGTCCCGCTTGTCGATCACGTCCGTCACGGTGACGCCGTAGGGGAGATCGCCCTCCGCCCGCCAGCCGGGCCCGTCCCGGGTGATGGGTGCGGTGAAGGTGAAGCCGTCCCGGCCCTTGCCCATCGCCTGATTGATCGCCGGAATGCCCAGCGCCCCCAGGGCCCGCAGCACGATGTCCGAGGTGAGCTTCTGCACCTTGGGCACATCCACCGCGCGGGTGGCCACCGGGGCATCCGGGGCGGTGCCGGCCGCACCCAGCGCCAGCAGCAGCGCGCCCACCGATACCCCTTGCAGCCACCCCGGTGCCAGCACGTACAGCGCCAGCGCGGTACCGGTCCCGACGAGCAGGGCGAGCACGGTGACGAGGGTCCGCAGGCGGACCCGGGCGTCGCGCTGCCGGGACAGTTTCAGGTACTCCGCCGCGTCCTCCCGCCCGACAGCGGCCAGCCGGACCGGCTCGCCCTCCCGGTCGGCCACCCACCGCATCGTGCCCCCGACGAACCGGGCCGTGCCGCGCGGCGACTGCATCAGCAACCGACCGGCGTACACCGGGGCGCGGAAGGCGTGGTACCCGGCCAAGTGGCCGTAGTGCCCGGCCGCCCACCGCGCGGCCGTCGCCAGCTCGGCGCGGGAGCGCAGCCACGCGGGCACGATCGGATGCCGCTTGGCACCCATCACCCGCGCCATGAACCCCGGCCCGGTCGGGTCCGGACCGTCCACCAGGAGGGTGCGGGAGTCGGCCGACTCCCCACCCGACTCCGCCGCGCCCCGGTTGCCCGACCGGTCGGCGGTCGGGTCGGCCGACTCGGCGCGGGCCGACCGCGCCTTGCTGAGGTCAACTACCTCGGCTCCGGGGTCAGCCGACCGGCCGTGCTCGGAGCCGTAGTCATCTGCGTGCTTCACTGAGGTTCCTTCCCTTGCGGATAGGTGAGCGGGGCCCGGCCGACGCTTTGGCCGGCAGGCGGCCGGGCCCCGTGAATGACAGGTCAGAGGTCGAACAAGCCGCCCTGCGCGGGATCCGGAGCGGCCCGGGTCAGACGTTGGGCGGCGCGGCGGGCGGCGTCGAAACAGGTCGGGCACCATGCCCGGAGGTCGTCCACCGGCAGCAGGGCCGCCGCGCGGGACGGAGTGGCCGGGTCGGCAGCGGCGGCCAACAGACGGACCGGGCCGCTGTGCCTGCTGGCGTACTTGTCGTGCACCTTGGAGCAACGGCCTTCGCCCTTGGTGTGCGGGTTGCCGCACTGCCCTGCGCACTGGCAGCGGTAGCCCGCGGCCTCCATCACGCGCCGCCACAGAGCGGCCCCAACGATCGGCTCAGCCATCACGCGGCCTCCGCCCCGGCCTCGGCCTCCCGACGGAACCGGGCCGCCTCGGCTCGCTCAGCCTTGAGGGCGTCGCGGAGGGTGCGGGCGTTGGCCTGGGAGGTGCGGACGGTCTTGCGGATTGCCTCGGCCGTCAGGTCCTCACCCGCCCACGCGGCGGTCACGGTCCGGGCCTCGGCCAGCAGCTCATCCGCTGACCGCACCGACTTCCCCTTCGGCTTGGGCTTGGCCTTGCCAGCGGTCTTGCGCGGGCGCCGGACCGGCTGTTCCGGCTTCGGCTCGGGCTGCTCCTGGTCGCTGTTGCCGGGCGGCAGCGGCGGCGGGGTGTCCGCCTCGGCGGCCGGGGCGAGTTCGCCGAGTTTGAGCAGGACGCGGGTGCGGTGCGGGGTGTGCTTGCGCCACCGGCGCCCGTAGCGCTCGCGCAGCTCGGCCCGGTCCAACTGCCGCTGCCGCTCCCGTGCCAGGGCGTCGGAGTAGGAGGTGATCTCCCACAGCGTCATCCGCCGCCACAGGGCGAAGGTGGAGGGGAAGGCGAGCAGCCAGCGGGAGCGGCGGATCTTCTCCATCCGGCGCCCGGTCACCGCGCCGATGCGGCTCGCGTAGACGTGGGCGGCGATCTCGGAGAGCACCACCCACAGCAGCGGCATGGTGCCGTGCGCCAGCTTCGCCGACAGGCTGTGCCCGGCCGCGATGTTGAGCCAGCACGTCACCAGGGTCAGCGCCCAGGGCACGAAGCGGACCCACGCCAGCGGCATGTTCACCCGGATCAGCAGCAGGTTGGCGGCCGTGAACACCGGGATCGCCACATCGATGCCGACCGGCAGCATCCACGGCGCCCCGAACCCCCACCGCGCGGCCGCGGCCGACACGGCGTCGAAGGACGAGGCCAGACCGAGGATGCCGACCGCGCCGGCCGCCACGGCCACCGTGCCGAGCAGGACCCGTTCCGGCTTGGACAGCGGCGGCACCCCGGCCGCAGCTCCCGGCGCGGGCTGGTCTTTGGTGAGCTTGACGGTCATCGCGCACCCCCATGGGTGCCGGACCGCCCGGCCCGGCGGCCGTTGACGGTCGGCAGCGGCTCGATGCCCTCGGCCACCCGCCAGCCGCCGCCGCTCCGTTTGGCCGCGTACATCGCCTCATCTGCCCGCCGCAGTGCCAGCGACAGGGACGGCGTCGGCAGGGCGGCGGTGAGGGCGGCGCCGATGGAGGCGCCCACGGCCAGCGTGCGGCCCCGGTAGGCGAACGGGGCGGTGATCTCGCCGTGAAGGCCCCCCAGCAGCCACGGCAGCACGGCCGCATCCGGCAGCGGCACGATGGCGGCGAACTCATCCCCGCCCAAGCGGGCCGCCACACTGCCCGGCCGGTCGGTAAGCGTGTCGTCCAGGCTCGCGGCAGTGGAGCGGATCGCCTCGTCCCCGGCCGCGTGTCCGAACGTGTCGTTGAGCTTCTTGAAGCCGTCCAGATCGAGCACCAGGACGACATGCGGCCCCTTGGCCAGCCCACGCACGGCCCGACGCTCGAACGCAGCACGGGTGTCCAGCCCGGTCAAAGGATCGCGGCGGGCAGCGTCGAGCCTGCGCCGCATCCACACCGTGTGAGCCGTCCAGGCCGCCGCCATCGGACCGGCAGCCGCCATAGCGGGGAACAGGCTGTTCATGCCGCTTCCCCCGTCCACGGGGCACGACGGACGCGGGCGGCGGACCGCAGCAGCGGCACGGTCCGCGACAGCGCGTCGGCGTACAGCGCGTCCCACGCGGCGATCTCGTCCGTCTCGCCCTGCTCCCGCAGGTCGGCCAGCACGTCACACGCCGCGTCCAGCCGGGCCGCGCGTTCGGCCGGCGTCTCCTCGGCGGCCCCGAGGAACAGCTCACGGTCGAGCCCCATGGGCCGCTCATCGAAGCCGAGCGCCAGCTCTTCGAACTCGGAGGCGGTGACCGCCTCCTGTCCGCCAATGAAGGTGCGCATCGTGTCTCTCCAGATGGGTTGGGAGCACCAAGGCGGCGGGCTGTCCTTGCACGGGTGTGCCGCCGCCTTGGTGCTGTGGGGTTGGTCGATCGATCCCGGCGGAGTGCCGGGACGTGCGCTCGTCTCAAGGCCGAGCGGGCCGCCTTTTCAGTGGAGGCGGTGGCCATTTGGAGTTCTCAAGGGACAGGCGCTTCCTTCGGGCCCCTGTCACCGGGCCCTCCGGGCGCTTGCAGCGGGTCACATACGCACCGAAGGCAGCCCAAAGAAGGCCCTTCAGTTGCGCTGTCCTGGGACTGCGAACCGCTTGAGCAAGACAATGGCGCACAGTCCCGGGACTGTCAACAGTCCTGGGACTGTGTTTGACTTGCCCTTGAGGAGAGGAGTCCCACATGGCGCCGAAATGGCGAGAGCTGGCGGACAAGCTGGCCCAGGCGATCAGAAGTGGCGAGTACGCGCCCGGGCAACAGCTGCCGCACATCAGAGACCTCGTCGAAGCGGGTGAGGGCTCCAAGTCCACCGTTCACGCGGCCTACAAGGCGCTGGAAGCAGAGGGCCTTGTCACCTCGTCCCGTGGGCACGGCACCGTCGTGCGGCAACAGACTCCGCTGAAGCGGCTCGGGATCATGCGGTACGACAAGGCCAAGTGGCGGGACGGCGACGAAGTGGCCTTCATCGCCGACCGTGTCGCCTCCGGCCGCGCGTACCGACGCAATGAGCAGACGCAGACAGTGAGCCTTGTCGAGGCACCGCCAGCGGTCGCGGTTGCGCACGGGCTACCGGAAGGCGCGCAGGTCTATGCACGGGCACGTCTTGTGAAGGAAGGCGATCAGCCCACGCACACGCTGACCAGCTATTACCGCCCGGAGCACGTCGAGGGGACCCGCATCGTGGATCCGGCTCCTGGTCCGGCCGGCCGGGGCGGTGGCTTCCGCGTGCTGTACGACGCGGGATACGAGATCGACCACATGAAGGAAGAGCTGTTCGCGCGGATCCCCACAACGGATGAGGCCAAGCTGCTGCAGTTGCCCCCGGGCGAACCAGTCGTTGAGCTTCACCGGACCACGTACACCGCCGATGGCACCGTGGTGGAGTTCGCCATCGGCCTTCATGCCGCATCGCGCTTCGCCTGGGAGTACGAGTTCAAGGTGCCGGACACGGCGCGGGACGGGAAGGAAACGCCGTGAGGATCTCTGAGCAGGCGTGGGCAGACGCGCAGTTGCTGTGGGACTACCACCACATGCGACACGAGGTCCGCCCGTGCTCTGTCGCTATCGGCCTGGGGAGTCACGACTTGGGCGTGGCAGACACCGCGGTGGACCTATACCGCCGCGGAATGGTCCCCCTGATCGTGTTCACCGGCGCCACCAGCCCGACGACGCGCGAACGTATGCCCAGGGGCGAAGCCGTGCACTACCGGGAACGGGCCTTGGAGCTGGGCGTGCCCAGCTCGGCCGTCCTGGTGGAGCCGCGTGCGCGCAACACGGGCGAGAACATCCGCTTCTCACGCGCGCTTCTGGAAGAGGCCGGCGCCGAAGTCTCCTCTGTCCTGCTGGTCAGCAAGCCGTACGAAGAGCGCCGCGCATACGCCACTGCGTGCAAGCTGTGGCCCGAAGCTGAGTTCATCTGCGCCTCAACACCAATGAGCTTCGAGCAGTACGTCGAGTCAATTCACGACGTGCGAATGGTGGTTGACATGCTCGTCGGTGCGCTACAGCGACTGCTGATCTACCCAAAGCAAGGGTTCATGATCCACCTGTCGGTGCCGGATGGCGTAATGGATGCATACGAACGGCTCTGCCGCCAAGGGTTCACAAGTCGACTAGTCCCGGGGAGAGACGAGGCGGACCGCTGAGGATCCCTCAAAAGGGGGGTTCGTCTGCGGCCCTCAGGATCCTTTGGGACAGAACCTCGTTGCCGTATTCACTTATCTGTTCCGCGTACTCCGAGTGCTTTCCGTAGGGGATTCCTCTGAGGATGTCGCGCACGAATTCTTCGGCCAATTCGTGGCCTCCGATCTCGTCGACCGCGGCCTTGGTCAAATACCAACCCCCGGCGCCCACCCCTCTAAGGATCCTACTCGCGTCGTCAAATTTTCCTGATGCGCGAAACTCAAGGACGACCTCCAGTATGCGCCCTGTCTGCCGCTTCGATCCTGTGAATTCGAGAACCCGATCTGCGTCAGATTGCAGTGTGGCCACTCGTAACTGTTGAACTATGTGCCGGATATTGCGGGCTGAGTGCATGCGCGCGATCGCGACCAGGTAGGAATCGACATGCTCGCTGATCTGCGCTCTGCGCATGGCCACGACTATGGCGGGCGTTGATCTTGTTCCGTGGACCCGTGCGGTGTGAGCAAGCAGTGCTCCCACCGTTTTGTCGTGGTCGCTACTGTTCCACGATGGCCAGGGGGTAGGTTCTGGAGCGGGGAACGACCTGTCGAGTGCTACGAGGGTTTGAATAATCTCTTGTGGCCTGTCTTTTGCGGCTCTCTTCATGAACTCGGAAACCGACATCTCGGCGAGTAGCATCGATTCCACTGCATTCGGGAGCCATGATGCGGTGGGCATCTGGTTTGAGTTCCGAACGATTTCGACAATGTCATGCATCTGGGCGAGCTCTAGCGCTTCTATGTTCCATGGTTCCTGCTGTTTCATGGAGGCGGCTGGAGCGTGTGGTGTACTGGGACGCCTGGGGAGAGCATTGTCGAAATTCGACAATCGCTCGCGCCAGACCCCCGGATCAATTTCCTGCGGCAGCAGTGGAGCTCCGCTGAGCCTCGCGTGCTCTGCCAGGGCTTCCACAATCGATAGGACCTCAGGCAAGTTGATGCGGCTTTTCCCTGACAGCTTGTCCTGGATTGTTGAGCGTGCCATTTTGCGCTCTCGTCCTTGCCGCGATATCAAACGCTCAATCTGGCGGACTGTAGGGCTTCCTGCCCGTACCCGCAAATGCTGAAGTTGTGCCGCCAAGCTCATCTCGTAGCTCCCCTGTCCGCGGACGTCCGGGCTTGGCCGGGACTGTCCGGGGCTGTCCGGATGATCGGTCAGAACCGTAGTCGACCAGCGGGTCAACTGTCCGGGCTTTGCCGGTCTTGGCCGAGGGCATCGCCTTCCGCGCGCCGGACGGGTTGCGTTGTTCCGAGAACAGCGGCGCCCCGTCGCGGCCGACGGGGGCGTCACCGATTCGCGTGGCCATGGCAACTAGGACTGTCATGGCTCTTCATTCGCTAGAGGAGCAAGTTGATGACGCCCGACACCCCTCCTACCTGGGAGCGCAAGGATGACCCCCCTCACTGGGTCAACCGTTCCCTGCCCGTGGTCACTGCGCTGGCGGGATTGATTGGGGCGCTTGCAGCGCTGGTCAGCGCCGTTCGGGGCTGAGTGTTCCGGTGCTCTGGCGGTGGGGCCGTGGTCATCACACAAGAGTGGCTCTGATCAAGGCGCTCTGGACGACTCGTGGACGGCGCGTGCGATCGTCTCCGGGAGCATCGCCAAAGGCACAGGTCAGGCGTTGCGTCTCGGTGTCATGCACAGAGGACTGTAAATCTGCCGGCTCAGCCTTCCCAGGTTCGAATCCTGGCGCCGCCACAGGAACAGAAAAGGCCCCCGATCCGCGAGTACGCGGACCGGGGGCCTTCTCCGTGCCGTGGTGCGCAGCCCTTCCCCGGGCCTTCCCCCGCCTCGTTCAGTCCGACGCGGCGGCCTTCACCGCCTCCGCCACCGGAACCGAACCGCTGATCAGTTCCAGCGTCCTGCCGATGGTGCCCGGCTCGTCCAGCAGCGCGGCCAGCACCGCCGCCACGTCGTCCCGCGGCACCGCGTCCCGCCCGGTGCGCTCGGCGAGCGTGACCAGCCCCGTCCCCGGATCGTCGGTGAGCCGGCCCGGCCGCAGGATCGTCCAGTCCAGCTCGGTGCGCGCCCGCACGGCCGCGTCCGCCGCGCCCTTGGCCCGCAGATAGGCGGCGAAGACCGGGTCGGTGTCCGGTGTCGGCTCGCTGTCGGCGCCCATCGACGAGACGACGAGGAAGCGCCGCACCCCGGCCCGCTCGGCCGCCTCGGCGAAGAGCTCCGCGGCCGCCCGGTCCACGGTCTCCTTCCGGGCGATGCCGCTGCCCGGTCCGGCGCCGGCCGCGAAAACGGCCGCGTCGGCGCCCTGCAGATGGGCCGCGACCTCCTCGGTGATGGCCGACTCCAGGTCGCACAGCACGGGTTCGGCCCCCGCTTCCCGCAGGTCGTCGCCCTGCTCGCGGCTGCGGATGAGGCCCGCGACCTCGTCACCGCGCCCGGCGAGCAACCGCTCCAGCCGCAGCGCGATCTGACCGTGTCCTCCAGCGATGACAATGCGCATGGTCCCGACCGTACGCCGAGGGCACGAAGTGCAGACAGAGGGCGCGCTGGCCATACCTTGCGCCGGCCTGAACCCCCGTCGCACCCGTCACACCGGAGGGCCCGCCCGGGCCCCGCCGCGCAACCTCGTCCGCTTCCCCGGCCCGCCGCCCTCGTTGCCGTCACCCCGCCACGTCAACAGAGCCACCGCCTAAGGGACTTCGCCCCCCGGTCCCTGCCGCGCCTGCCGGGGCAGGTCGAGCGCGGCCACCGTCTCCGAGTCGCAGTACTCGCGCACCGCGCTGGTACGCGCCACGATCCGCCCCCCGTGCACCACGATCCGGCTGTACGCCAGCGACAGCGCCCCGGCCACGCTCTCCCCGCGCACCGCCAGCAGCTCCGCCGGGAAGCCGGCCTCCAGCCGCACCGGCCGCAGCCCCATCACGGCCCGGGCCCGGTCGCTGACCGCCGCGTACGCCGCCTCCGGGCTCTCCCCGCCCTGAGTGGCCAGCAGATACGCGGCCTCCAGCGGATCGCCGCGCCCCACCGGGTTGGCCGCGTCCCGCAGCGCCCCGCTGCCCGCGGCCACCCGCACCCCCGCCGCCCGCAGCAGCCGCACCGGGGCGGCCGCGGGCGCCGGCGGTCCCGGGCGCACCGCTCCGTCGCACTCCATGGCCGCGCAGTGCCCCTGCGGCAGCAGGACGACGGAAACGCCCGCGGCCGCGAGGCGGTCGGCGGCCCGGCGCGCGTCCGGCCGGGGAAGCAGGGAGAGCCCCGCGCACGGCCCGATGGAGACCCCGGGCCGCAGCCCGCCGGCCATCGCCGCCAGCCGCGCCAGCCGGGCCGGGTCGTCACCCTCCGTGTGCAGGTCCACGGGGCACCCGTGCTCCGCCGCGACCCCGAGCACGGCCTCGACGTAGCCGGAGGGGTCCGGGTCGAGATCCGGACAGCCGCCGACGACCGCCGCGCCCATCTTGACCGCGTCCCGCAGCATCGCCAGCCCGTCCGCGCCCGCGGCCCCGGTCAGCACCCGCGGCACGGCGACGGTCGTCAGTTCGGTCAGCCCGGTGAGCGCGCGCCGTGCCTGGAGCGCCCCCTCCAGTGCGCGCAGCCCGTGCACCCCGCCGACGCGGATGTGCGCCCGGAGGGCGGTGGCGCCGTGACCGAGATGGAGCAGCGCGGCCTCGATGGTGCGGCGCTGCACGTCGTCGGCGCCGTACGCGGCGGGGCCGTCCCCGCCGGCGGTGAGCGCGGTGTCGGTGTGGGCGTGCGGTTCGGCCGGCGCCGGGAGCAGGAGGTAGCCGCTGAGGTCGATCCGGGCGGGCTCGCCCGCGCGGCCCCGGGGGCGCTCTCCCGCCGGGGCGGACCGGGTGAGGCTGCCGGCCGTGCCGACCGCCTCGATGCGCCCGCCGCTGATCCGGACGTCCACGTTCCGGCCGTCGGAGAGCCGGGCGCCGGACAGGACGAGCGCGGACGGCTCCGGAGCGCTCTCGCTGCCGGAGGGCTGCGGTCGGCTGCTGTCGGGCATCGCGCTCCTGCGGGCTTCTGCGGGCGGTTCCGTTCCGGGTTCCGGGGGAAAGATCACGAAGCGTGAACCGAGCCTAGGCCGCCTCCACGGCGGTCACGAGCAGGAGCGCAATAGTCGTACCGGCGGGGTCGCGGGCACGACTGGGAGGGGAGTGCCAGGCGGTGAGCGGGGGGCCGGGCGGGGGCCGATACGGATTTCACCTTCGGCCGTTCAGCGTGTAATGTCTTCATCGCTCGCCCCAATAGCTCAGTCGGCAGAGCGTCTCCATGGTAAGGAGAAGGTCTACGGTTCGATTCCGTATTGGGGCTCTGGTGTGGGAACAATCCGTCCGCCGGGCGGGTTGTCCGACATCGAAGCGGTGTAGCTCAGTCGGTAGAGCAAGCGGCTCATAATCGCTGTGTCACCGGTTCAAGTCCGGTCACCGCTACGAACAGTAGCCGATTGCAGGCTAAGTCCTTCGATCGGCTACTCTTTCTGCGTTCATCCACTGTTCGTCCAAGGAGCACTCACGTGGCTGCCACCGACGTCCGCCCGAAGATCACGCTGGCCTGCGTGGAGTGCAAGGAGCGGAACTACATCACCAAGAAGAACCGGCGTAACAACCCGGACCGACTGGAGATGAAGAAGCACTGCCCGCGCTGCAACGCGCACACCGCGCACCGCGAGACGCGATAACAACAGGCTCGTCCATGAGGCCGTCCCCACCCGGGGGCGGCCTCATGGCGTTGCCGGGACCACCGGAACCACCGGGTCCGCCAGGCGGCCGGGCCGGTCACCCGGGACGGTCCGGTAGACCGATCAGCATCAGCCCCGAGCAGGAGGTGCCGAGCAGATGGCGCTCGACCAGTCCTTCGTCGGCCGGGCGTACCCGCCCACCGCGCCGTACGAAGTCGGACGCGAGAAGATCCGCGAGTTCGCCGAGGCCATCGGCGACCCGAACCCGGCCTACACCGAGCCGGACGCGGCCAGGGCGCTCGGCCACCCGGATGTGATCGCCCCGCCGACCTTCGTGTTCTCGCTCACGTACCGGGCGGCCGGACAGGTGGTCGACGACCCGCAGCTCGGCCTCGACTACAGCCGGGTGGTCCACCGCGACCAGCGGTTCGTCTACAGCCGCCCGGTGCGCGCCGGCGACCGGCTCTCCGTCACCACCACCATCGACGAGGTCAAGACCCTCGCGGGGAACGACATCGTCGACATCCGCGGTGACGTGCACGACGCCGCCGGTGAGCATGTCGTCACCGCCCACACCAAGATCGTTTCGCGCGCACCGGAGGAGAACTGACATGGCGGCCGTCATCTCCTACGACGACGTCGAGCCCGGCACGGAACTGCCCTCCCGGAGCTTCCCGGTCACCCGTGCGGACCTCGTGCGCTACGCGGGCGCGTCCGGCGACTTCAACCCGATCCACTGGAACGAGCGCTTCGCGAAGAGCGTCGGCCTGGAGGACGTCATCGCGCACGGCATGTTCACCATGGCCGAAGCGGTCCGCGTCGTCACCGACTGGGCGGGCGACCCGGCGGCGGTGGTCGAGTACGGGGTGCGCTTCACCAAGCCGGTGGTGGTCCCGGACGACGACAAGGGCGCCGTGATCGAGGTCTCGGCGAAGGTCGCGGCGAAGCTGGGCGAGGACACCCGCAGGGTCCGGGTCGACCTGACCGCGACGAGCGCGGGTGAGAAGGTCCTGGGCATGTCCCGGGCGGTGGTCCAGCTCAGCTGACCCGAGCGGGGCGGGCGGCGGACTCCCGCCCCGCCGCCACCGGCTCGGAGCAGCGCACCCCGCCCACTCGCTTCTCCGCACCGAAGACATGGGCGGGCGGGAGGGAGAACACCCGCGCGAAGCGCGGAAACCGGCGCCGTGCCCGGCGCAGACCGGCACGAACCGGCACGGACCGGTACAGAAGCGCACCCCGAGCCGGCAGCGGCCCCGCACGAGAAGCACCCCGAGCCGGAGGCACCCCGGGCAGCAGGGCGGACACACCCCCGCCGGAGGCGGCCCCGTACGCTGGGCCCGTGCAGGTACTCCACGACGCCCCGCTGGCCCCGCTCACCACCTTCCGCCTCGGCGGCCCGGCCAACCGCCTGGTCACCGCGGTGACGGACGAGGAGGTCGTCGAGGCCGTCCGCGAAGCCGACGCCGCCGGCACCCCGCTGCTCCTCATCGGCGGCGGCAGCAACCTCGTCATCTCCGACAAGGGGTTCGACGGCACGGTCCTGCGGATCGCGACCCGTGGCGTCGACCTCGCCGGCACCCGCCTCGAACTGGCCGCCGGCGAGAACTGGTCCGAGGCCGTGGCCCGGACCGTCGAGGCGGGTCTGGCGGGCGTCGAGTGCCTCGCCGGCATCCCCGGCTCCGCCGGCGCGACGCCGATCCAGAACGTCGGCGCGTACGGCCAGGAGGTCGCCACCACCATCACCGAGGTGGTGGCCTACGACCGGGTGTCCGGCGAGACGGTCACCATCCCCAACGCGGACTGCGGCTTCTCCTACCGCCACAGCCGCTTCAAGTCCGACCCGGACCGCCATGTCGTCCTGCGCGTCCGCTTCGCACTGGAGGACGCCGGCGGCCTGTCGGCGCCCCTGAAGTACGCCGAGACGGCCCGCGCCCTGGGCGTCGAGCCGGGCGAGCGCGTCGCCGCCTCCGCCGCGCGCGAGACCGTCCTCGCACTCCGGGCCGGCAAGGGCATGGTGCTGGACCCGGAGGACCACGACACCTGGTCCGCGGGGTCCTTCTTCACCAACCCCGTCCTGGACGCCGACGAGCACGCCGCCTTCCTGGCCCGCGTCACCGAACGCCTCGGCCCCGGCACCGAGCCGCCCGCGTACCCGGCGGGCGACGGGCGGATGAAGACCTCCGCCGCCTGGCTCATCGACAAGGCCGGCTTCACCAAGGGCTACGGCACCGGCCCGGCCCGCATCTCCGGCAAGCACACCCTGGCGCTCACCAACCGCGGCGAGGCCACCACCGAGGACCTGCTCGCCCTGGCCCGGGAGGTCCGCGACGGTGTGCGCGAGGCCTTCGGAGTGACCCTCGTCAACGAGCCGGTGACAGTGGGCGTCAGCCTCTAGAACACCCGCGCGCACCGGGCACGGCACGCGCAAGCCGCCACGACGCCCCGCGGCCGGCAGCCGATACCCGCCGACCGGCCCGCGGCGCACCAGGCCCCCGCCCGGCCCGCCGGCCACCGCCCGCCGGCCACCACCCGCCGGCCCGAGCCCGCACGGGCCGGCCACCGCGGCAGGGCGGGAAGCGCCGCCCTCCCCGCCTACTCCGCCGCCAGCCAGTCGTCGATGCCGCTCAGCATCTGCTTGCGCACATCCTCCGGCGCCTGCGAAGCCCGCACCGACTGCCGTGCCAGCTCGGCCAGTTCGGCATCACTGAACCCCAGCACGGACCGCACCAGCGCGTACTGGTCCGCCAGCCGCGACCCGAACAGCAGCGGGTCGTCGGCGCCCAGCGCCACCGGCACCCCCGCGTCGAACAACGTCCGCAGCGGCACGTCCTCCGCCTTCTCGTAGACACCGAGCGCCACATTGGACGCCGGGCAGACCTCGCAGGCGACCCCCCGTTCGGCCAGCCGCTCCAGCAGCCGAGGGTCCTCCGCGGCCCGCACCCCGTGCCCCACCCGGTCGGCGTGCAGATCGTCCAGGCAGTCCCGTACGCTGCCGGGCCCCGACAGCTCGCCCCCGTGCGGGGCGGCGATCAGCCCGCCGGCCCGGGCGATGGCGAACGCCCGGTCGAAGTCCCGGGCGAATCCGCGCCGCTCGTCGTTCGACAGCCCGAAACCGATCACCCCGCGGTCCGCGTACCGCACCGCCAGCCGCGCCAGGGTGCGCGCGTCCAGCGGATGCTTCACCCGGTTCGCCGCGACGAGCACCCGCATCCCGACCCCCGTCTCCCGCGACGCCGCGTCCACCGCGTCCAGGATGATCTCCATGGTGGGGATGAGCCCGCCGAGCCGGGGCGCGTACGAGGTCGGATCGACCTGGATCTCCAGCCAGCCGGAACCGTCCCGCGCGTCCTCCTGCGCGGCCTCGCGCACCAGCCGCTGGATGTCCTCGGCGGTCCGCAGGCACGACCGGGCGATGTCGTAGAGCCGCTGGAACCGGAACCAGCCCCGCTCGTCCGTCGCCCGCAGCCTCGGCGGCTCGCCGCCGCTCAGCGCCTCCGGCAGGTGCACACCGTGCTTGTCGGCGAGTTCGAGCAGCGTCGTGGGCCGCATCGACCCGGTGAAGTGCAGATGCAGATGGGCCTTCGGCAGCAGCCGGACATCACGCGCGGCGGTGCGGGGGAGCGGGGGATTCCCGTGGTGGTACGGCGACATTCCAAAATCCTGCCGTATGACCCGCCCACCACGGTAGAGGATTCGGAATCCCCCTCCCCGAACCTTCTTGCCCCCGGTCGACCCCGTGGCCGCCCCGCTACGCCCGCGCCTCGCCCAGCAGGCTCTGCAGGCGCGAGACCCCCTCGGCCAGGTCCTCGTCCCCCAGCGCGTACGACAGCCGCAGACACCCCGGGGTCCCGAAGGCCACCCCGGCCCGGCCGCAGACGGATCCGGCCGGGTTGGGGGGAGACGAACGGCGGCATCCTGGTGTTCCCGGTGCCCGCCGCCTCCAGCTGTTCCACGGACACCTGGTACCGGCGGTCTCGTCGGCGACGACCGGCACAGGACCCCGCCGGGGGCGGGGGTGGCGGTAAGCGGAGCGCGGCCGCCGGGGGAAGGGCCGCGGCCGGTCCCCCGTGGCCACCGGAACCGGTACCTGTTCGACGCCCGGCCGCAGAACACGTACACTCACTGGGCGTTGGCCCTCACGGCCGCTCCGGTCACGCCCACTCCATGGGCCGCCCCGGATGCGGTAGGTTGAGGGGGACAAAGGGTCGTAGCTCAATTGGTAGAGCACTGGTCTCCAAAACCAGCGGTTGGGGGTTCAAGTCCCTCCGGCCCTGCTACACGCATCTTCGCCAGGATGTGTGCGCAGGTACGTACGACAACGCACCGCCGTGCGGCTCCACCGGGCGCGGCACGGCCACGACCCGGATTCAGGTGAGGACGAGTGACGGACGCCCTGGGCTCCATCGACACGCCTGAGAGCGGTCGGTCCGACGGCGAGACGGACGAGCAGAAGAAGGTCCGGCGCGGCGGCAAGCGCGGCAAGAAGGGCCCGCTGGGCCGGCTCGCGCTCTTCTACCGGCAGATCGTGGCCGAGCTGCGGAAGGTCGTCTGGCCGACCCGCAACCAGCTCACGACCTACACCACCGTGGTGATCATCTTCGTCGTCATCATGATTGCCCTGGTGACTGTGATTGACTTTGGATTCGCCGAAGCCGTCAAGTACGTCTTCGGCTGATCCCGCGTCGGCGTCGCTCTCGGCGCCCCACGACGCATGTTCAACCCCTTGAAGCCAGGAAGAAGCAGCCACCGTGTCTGACCCGAACCTGAACGACGCCATCGAGCCCGACCAGGGCGAAGAGGCTGCGGCGACGGCCGAGGCGGCCCAGGCTGCACCGGACACGGTCGGCGACGGCACCGAGGACACCGCACCGGCCGCGGAGGCCGGGGAGACCCCGGAGCCCGCCGCCGCGGAGGAGTCCGCCGAGCCGGCGGGGTCCGCGGAGTCTGCGGAGTCCCCCGAGCCCGCCGAAGCGGAGGGCGCGGAGGACGAGACCTCCGCCGAGCCCGCCGCTGCCGAGGAGCCCCAGGCCGACCCGGTCGAGGAACTCCGCCGTGAGCTGCGCGCCCTCCCCGGCGAGTGGTACGTGATCCACACCTACGCGGGCTACGAGAAGCGCGTGAAGGCCAACCTGGAGCAGCGCGCCGTCTCGCTCAACGTCGAGGAGTTCATCTACCAGGCCGAGGTCCCCGAGGAAGAGATCGTCCAGATCAAGAACGGGGAGCGGAAGAACGTCCGCCAGAACAAGCTCCCCGGCTATGTGCTGGTGCGCATGGATCTGACGAACGAGTCCTGGGGCGTCGTCCGGAACACCCCCGGCGTCACGGGCTTCGTGGGCAACGCCTACGACCCGTACCCGCTGACGCTGGACGAGATCGTCAAGATGCTCGCCCCGGAGGCCGAGGAGAAGGCCGCCAAGGCCGCGGCCGAGGAAGCCGGCGTTCCGGTGCCCAGCCGCAAGGTCGAGGTCCAGGTGCTGGACTTCGAGGTCGGCGACTCGGTCACCGTCACCGACGGCCCGTTCGCCACCCTCCAGGCCACCATCAACGAGATCAACGCCGACTCGAAGAAGGTCAAGGGCCTGGTCGAGATCTTCGGCCGCGAGACCCCGGTCGAGCTGAGCTTCGACCAGATCCAGAAGAACTAGGCGCCCGGCCCTCCGGGGCCGGACCCGGCAGCTTCCGAACAGGTCGGACGGCTCTCCGCACATCCCGCCCGCGGGATCACGGAGAACCGTCTGACCTGCTCGGTTTTTGGCCGCACTGTCATACCCGTTATCGTGGTGCGGTATGCCTCCGTCCGGATGACCGGACCGGGGCGGAAACCTCTCACTAGGACCCGGAGAGAGCAATGCCTCCCAAGAAGAAGAAGGTCACGGGGCTGATCAAGCTCCAGATCCAGGCCGGCGCCGCCAACCCGGCCCCGCCGGTCGGCCCCGCGCTGGGCCAGCACGGCGTCAACATCATGGAGTTCTGCAAGGCCTACAACGCCGCGACCGAGTCGCAGCGCGGGATGGTCGTGCCGGTGGAGATCACGGTCTACGAGGACCGCTCCTTCACCTTCGTGACGAAGACCCCGCCGGCCGCGAAGCTGATCCTCAAGGCCGCGGGCGTGGACAAGGGCTCCGGCGAGCCGCACGTCAAGAAGGTCGCCAAGATCACCCGCGACCAGGTGCGCGAGATCGCCACCACCAAGATGCCCGACCTCAACGCCAACGACCTGGACGCCGCCGAGAAGATCATCGCCGGCACCGCCCGTTCCATGGGCGTCACGGTCGAGGGCTGACGCCCGTCCCGGTCGAGGGCCCCCTCGCACCGTCACCGTGGAAGGGCCGGCGCGGCCCGCACCACGACTCCCAAGAACCCGAGGAGCAGCAGTGAAGCGCAGCAAGTCCCTCCGCGCTGCGGACGCCAAGATCGAGGCGGGCAAGCTCTACGCCCCGCTCGAGGCCGTCCGTCTGGCCAAGGAGACCTCTCCCACCAAGTTCGACGCGACCGTCGAGGTCGCCATGCGCCTGGGTGTCGACCCGCGCAAGGCCGACCAGATGGTGCGCGGCACCGTGAACCTGCCGCACGGCACCGGCAAGACCGCCCGGGTCCTGGTCTTCGCGACCGGTGAGCGTGCAGCGGCCGCGGAGGCCGCGGGCGCCGACATCGTCGGCTCCGACGAACTGATCGACGAGGTCTCCAAGGGCCGTCTGGACTTCGACGCCGTCGTCGCCACCCCGGACCTCATGGGCAAGGTCGGCCGCCTGGGCCGCGTGCTCGGTCCCCGTGGCCTGATGCCGAACCCGAAGACCGGCACCGTGACCCCGGACGTGGCCAAGGCCGTGACCGAGATCAAGGGCGGCAAGATCGAGTTCCGTGTCGACAAGCACGCGAACCTCCACTTCATCATCGGCAAGCTCTCCTTCGACGAGAAGCAGCTCGTGGAGAACTACGGCGCCGCGCTGGAGGAGATCAACCGCCTCAAGCCGTCCGCCGCCAAGGGCCGCTACATCAAGAAGGCCACTCTGAGCACCACGATGGGCCCCGGCATCCAGCTGGACTCCAACCGCACCCGCAACCTCCTGGAGGAGGAGGCCGCCGTCTGACCGACGGCGGCAGCGACGCGCTGTGAGCGACCGGGCCCCGTACCTCTCCGGAGGTGCGGGGCCCGGTCCGTGCCGCCGCCGCGGGCCACGGGCCGCCCGTACGGCGCCGGCCCGGGAGCCGGTGACGTTCCGATTTGCCTGGACGCGTGCCGTCCGCGTACGCTGCACCCGTAGCCAAAGACCGCTGGTCGTTGCCGTGCGCTTCCGAGTGTGCGGTGGCCGAAGGATCCGCTTCCGCGGACGGCCCGTGCAGGTGAATGAGGAGAGACTCCCCCGGAGCCCGATGGGCTTCCGTGGTCGAGTCACGCCCCGTGCACCTGCACCGGGGCGTTTCGTTTTTGTTGAGCCCCCTTCTTCGCGTGCCCGATGCGGGCGGTCCGGCGACGTGTGCGGCTGATCGTGAGGTCAGTCGAGGATCATCACCCGGAAGGAGGCCGAGGCTCATGGCGAGGCCCGACAAGGTCGATGCCGTCGAGGAGATGAAGGACAAGTTCCAGAACTCCAACGCGGCCGTTGTGACCGCGTACACCGGTCTCACCGTGGCTCAGCTCAAGGAGCTGCGCCGTTCGCTCGGTGAGAACGCTCAGTACCGTGTGGTGAAGAACACGCTGACCAAGATCGCGGCTAACGAAGCCGGGATCACGACGATCGACGACCTGTTCGCGGGTTCGTCGGCCGTGGCCTTCGTGACCGGTGACCCGGTCGCGGCGGCGAAGGGTCTCCGTGACTTCGCCAAGGACAACCCCAGTCTCGTCATCAAGGGCGGTGTCCTTGACGGTAAGGCGCTGTCCGCCGACGAATTCAAGAAGCTTGCGGACCTCGAGTCCCGCGAGGTGCTGCTCGCCAAGCTGGCCGGTGGCATGAAGGCGTCCATGGCCAAGGCCGCGGCGACCTTCCAGGCCCCGCTCTCGAAGTTCGTCCGCACCGCGGACGCCCTTCGCAGCAAGGTCGAGCAGGGCGGTGCCGGTACGCCGGCTCCCGCCGAGGCCGAGTCCGCCGAGTAAGAGGACGCGGTCGCAGCGGGCCCGTGAAGTAACGCCGCCAGGCGCACGCCCGCCGAAATGTAGATCCGGCACCTGCCGAATGAGTGGAAGGACGCCATCATGGCGAAGCTGTCCCAGGAAGACCTGCTCGAGCAGTTCAGCGAGATGACCCTCATCGAGCTCTCCGAGTTCGTGAAGGCCTTCGAGGAGAAGTTCGACGTCGAGGCTGCCGCCCCGGTCGCCGTCGCCGCTGCCGGCGGTGCCGCCGCCGGTGGTGCCGCCGAGGCCCCCGAGGAGAAGGACGAGTTCGACGTCGTCCTCACCGGCGCCGGTGACAAGAAGATCCAGGTCATCAAGGTCGTGCGCGAGCTGACCTCGCTGGGTCTGAAGGAGGCCAAGGACCTCGTCGACGGCGCCCCGAAGCCCGTCCTCGAGAAGGTCAGCAAGGAGCAGGCCGACAAGGCCGCCGAGTCCCTCAAGGGCGCCGGCGCCTCCGTCGAGGTCAAGTGACCCCTGCGGCCTGAAGCGGACGCCTTGTGAGAGGCCGTCCGCTCCGGGTCCGTACACGAGGGCGGCCACCCGCACGGGTGGCCGCCCTCGGGCGTTCTCCGGGACCGGTGTGGCGGGCGTCCTTGCCCTGCCGGGTCCTGCGGGTATGGTGATCACCGCTGCTCCGGCGGTGCCTCCGCAACGATCTCCGCGGGGCGGGGGCCTTGACGTACGGCACCGCGGCGCGCGATTCTCTCCACGCGCCGCGACATCGATCCCGGGTTCGATGCATGGATCGCGTACGAAGTGGGAAACCTTGCCGCAGGCGTTGGACAGCGTGAGGAACAACGAAGTGCGGCCCCTTTTCCGAGGGGGCGGCCGTCACTTCCCGGAGGGAGAGAGTGGTACTGCGCCGGTCTCCGGAAATCTGCTCTGGACATCAGTGTGCCTTGTGGCTACACTGACCCTTTGCGCTGCCTGTTAGCTGCCCTCTGCCCGTCACCAGGGGCATGACCCGTTCTCGAAAGCTGCTGAAGACTCCCCGGACCAGGGATCTGACCTGGGACGTCTTCTCCGCGCACGGAACGGGGCCGGTACGCGCGTAGTGAGTCCGAGCCCTCGGAAGGACCCCCTCTTGGCCGCCTCGCGCAACGCCTCGACCGCCAATACGAACAACGGCGCCAGCACCGCCCCGCTGCGCATCTCCTTTGCAAAGATCAAGGAGCCTCTCGAGGTTCCCAATCTCCTTGCGCTGCAAACCGAGAGCTTCGACTGGCTGCTCGGCAACGCCGCTTGGAAGGCCCGGGTCGAGTCGGCCCTGGAGAGTGGGCAGGACGTCCCCACGAAGTCCGGTCTGGAGGAGATCTTCGAAGAGATCTCCCCGATCGAGGACTTCTCCGGGTCGATGTCGCTGACCTTCCGCGACCACCGCTTCGAGCCGCCGAAGAACTCCCTCGAGGAGTGCAAGGAGCGCGACTTCACGTACGCCGCGCCGCTCTTCGTCACCGCCGAGTTCACGAACAACGAGACCGGTGAGATCAAGTCCCAGACGGTCTTCATGGGCGACTTCCCGCTCATGACCGACAAGGGCACCTTCTGCATCAACGGCACCGAGCGTGTCGTCGTCTCGCAGCTGGTCCGCTCGCCGGGCGTCTACTTCGACAGCTCGATCGACAAGACCTCCGACAAGGACATCTTCTCCGCCAAGATCATCCCCTCCCGGGGCGCCTGGCTGGAGATGGAGATCGACAAGCGCGACATGGTCGGTGTCCGCATCGACCGCAAGCGCAAGCAGTCCGTCACCGTCCTGCTCAAGGCGCTCGGCTGGACCACCGAGCAGATCCTGGAGGAGTTCGGCGAGTACGAGTCCATGCGCGCCACCCTGGAGAAGGACCACACCCAGGGGCAGGACGACGCGCTGCTCGACATCTACCGCAAGCTGCGTCCGGGCGAGCCCCCCACGCGCGAGGCGGCCCAGACCCTGCTGGAGAACCTCTACTTCAACCCGAAGCGCTACGACCTCGCCAAGGTCGGCCGCTACAAGGTGAACAAGAAGCTCGGCGGGGACGAGCCGCTGGACGCCGGCGTGCTCACCACCGCCGACATCATCGCCACCATCAAGTACCTGGTGAAGCTGCACGCGGGCGAGACCGAGACGGTCAGCGCCGAGGGCCAGGAGATCGTCGTCGAGACCGACGACATCGACCACTTCGGCAACCGCCGCCTGCGCAACGTCGGCGAGCTCATCCAGAACCAGGTGCGTACCGGCCTGGCCCGGATGGAGCGCGTCGTCCGCGAGCGGATGACCACCCAGGACGTCGAGGCGATCACGCCGCAGACCCTGATCAACATCCGGCCGGTCGTCGCCTCCATCAAGGAGTTCTTCGGCACCAGCCAGCTCTCCCAGTTCATGGACCAGACCAACCCCATCTCGGGGCTGACCCACAAGCGCCGTCTGTCGGCGCTGGGCCCGGGCGGTCTGAGCCGTGAGCGGGCCGGCTTCGAGGTCCGTGACGTCCACCCCTCGCACTACGGCCGCATGTGCCCGATCGAGACGCCCGAAGGCCCGAACATCGGTCTGATCGGCTCGCTCGCCTCGTACGGCCGGGTCAACGCGTTCGGCTTCGTCGAGACCCCGTACCGCCGGGTCACCGAGGGCATCGTCACCGACAGCGTGGACTACCTCACGGCCGACGAGGAGGACCGCTTTGTCATCGCGCAGGCCAACGCCCCGCTGACGGACGACTTCCACTTCGCCGAGGGCCGGGTCCTGGTCCGCCGCCGCGGCGGTGAGGTCGACTACGTCCCCGGGACCGAGGTCGACTACATGGACGTCTCGCCGCGCCAGATGGTGTCGGTCGCGACCGCCATGATCCCGTTCCTGGAGCACGACGACGCCAACCGCGCGCTCATGGGCTCCAACATGATGCGCCAGGCCGTGCCGCTGCTGAAGGCGGAGGCCCCGCTGGTCGGCACCGGTATGGAGTACCGCTGCGCGGTCGACGCCGGTGACGTCATCAAGGCCGAGAAGGACGGTGTGGTCCAGGAGGTCTCCGCGGACTACATCACCGTCGCCAACGACGACGGCACCTACACCACCTACCGGGTGGCGAAGTTCTCCCGCTCCAACCAGGGCACCTCCTTCAACCAGAAGGTCGTCGTGGACGAGGGCGCCCGCGTGGTCGAGGGCCAGGTCCTCGCCGACGGCCCCTCCACCGAAGAGGGCGAGATGGCCCTCGGCAAGAACCTCCTCGTGGCGTTCATGCCGTGGGAGGGCTACAACTACGAGGACGCGATCATCCTCAGCCAGCGCCTGGTGCAGGACGACGTCCTCTCCTCGATCCACATCGAGGAGCACGAGGTCGACGCCCGTGACACCAAGCTCGGCCCCGAGGAGATCACCCGGGACATCCCGAACGTCTCCGAGGAGGTCCTCGCCGACCTCGACGAGCGCGGCATCATCCGTATCGGTGCCGAGGTCGTCGCGGGCGACATCCTGGTCGGCAAGGTCACGCCCAAGGGCGAGACCGAGCTGACCCCGGAGGAGCGGCTGCTCCGCGCGATCTTCGGCGAGAAGGCGCGCGAGGTCCGTGACACCTCGCTGAAGGTGCCGCACGGCGAGACCGGCAAGGTCATCGGCGTCCGCGTCTTCGACCGCGAGGAGGGCGACGAGCTGCCGCCCGGCGTCAACCAGCTCGTCCGCGTCTACGTCGCCCAGAAGCGCAAGATCACCGACGGTGACAAGCTCGCCGGCCGCCACGGCAACAAGGGCGTCATCTCCAAGATCCTGCCGGTCGAGGACATGCCGTTCCTGGAGGACGGCACCCCGGTCGACATCATCCTCAACCCGCTCGGCGTCCCGTCCCGGATGAACCCGGGACAGGTGCTGGAGATCCACCTCGGCTGGCTCGCCAGCCAGGGCTGGAAGGTGGAGGGCGACGAGGAGTGGATGCAGCGCCTCAAGGCGATCGGCGCCGACGAGGTCGCACCGCGCACCAACGTCGCCACCCCGGTGTTCGACGGCGCCCGCGAGGACGAGATCGCCGGTCTCTTCGAGGCCACGATCCCCAACCGCGACGGCGACCGCATGGTGCAGGGCTCCGGCAAGGCGCGGCTGTTCGACGGCCGCTCCGGCGAGCCGTTCCCGGACCCGATCTCGATCGGGTACATGTACATCCTCAAGCTCCACCACCTGGTCGACGACAAGCTGCACGCCCGGTCGACCGGTCCGTACTCGATGATCACCCAGCAGCCGCTGGGTGGTAAGGCCCAGTTCGGTGGCCAGCGCTTCGGTGAGATGGAGGTGTGGGCGCTGGAGGCGTACGGCGCCGCTTACGCCCTCCAGGAGCTGCTGACCATCAAGTCCGACGACGTCACCGGCCGCGTGAAGGTCTACGAGGCCATCGTCAAGGGCGAGAACATCCCCGAGCCCGGCATTCCCGAGTCCTTCAAGGTGCTCATCAAGGAAATGCAGTCGCTCTGCCTCAACGTGGAGGTGCTGTCCTCGGACGGCATGTCCATCGAGATGCGTGACACCGACGAGGACGTCTTCCGCGCCGCGGAGGAGCTCGGAATCGACCTGTCCCGGCGCGAGCCGAGCAGCGTCGAAGAGGTCTGACGGCCGGGCCGGGACCCGCTGCCCCAGGCGGCGGGCCCGGCCGGCCCGGACCGTCCAGACCACGATGAAGACACAGCCGCAGCCGGCAGGCGCCCCCCTCGGCAGCGGCGACAAACCCCGAAAGAGGGATTGACGACAAAGTGCTCGACGTCAACTTCTTCGACGAGCTGCGGATCGGCCTGGCCACCGCTGACGACATCCGTCAGTGGTCGCACGGCGAGGTCAAGAAGCCGGAGACCATCAACTACCGCACCCTCAAGCCCGAAAAGGACGGACTCTTCTGCGAGAAGATCTTCGGTCCGACCCGGGACTGGGAGTGCTACTGCGGAAAGTACAAGCGCGTCCGCTTCAAGGGCATCATCTGCGAGCGCTGCGGCGTCGAGGTCACTCGCGCCAAGGTGCGCCGTGAGCGGATGGGCCACATCGAGCTGGCCGCTCCCGTCACCCACATCTGGTACTTCAAGGGCGTTCCGTCGCGGCTGGGCTACCTGCTCGACCTCGCCCCGAAGGACTTGGAGAAGGTCATCTACTTCGCCGCGTACATGATCACGTACGTGGACGAGGAGCGCCGCACCCGCGATCTGCCCTCGCTGGAGGCCCATGTCTCCGTCGAGCGCCAGCAGGTCGAGCAGCGCCGTGACGCGGACCTCGAGGCCCGTGCCAAGAAGCTCGAGACCGACCTGGCCGAGCTGGAGGCCGAGGGCGCCAAGGCGGACGTCCGCCGCAAGGTGCGCGAGGGCGCCGAGCGCGAGATGAAGCAGCTGCGCGACCGCGCCCAGCGCGAGATCGACCGTCTCGACGAGGTGTGGAACCGCTTCAAGAACCTCAAGGTCCAGGACCTGGAGGGCGACGAGCTGCTCTACCGCGAGCTGCGCGACCGCTTCGGCACCTACTTCGACGGCTCGATGGGTGCCGCGGCGCTGCAGAAGCGCCTGGAGACCTTCGACCTCGACGAGGAGGCCGAGCGCCTCCGCGAGATCATCCGGACCGGCAAGGGCCAGAAGAAGACCCGCGCGCTCAAGCGCCTCAAGGTCGTCTCCGCCTTCCTGCAGACCCGCAACAGCCCCAAGGGCATGGTGCTGGACTGTGTGCCGGTGATCCCGCCGGACCTGCGTCCGATGGTGCAGCTGGACGGTGGCCGCTTCGCGACCTCCGACCTGAACGACCTGTACCGCCGCGTGATCAACCGGAACAACCGCCTCAAGCGGCTTCTCGACCTCGGCGCGCCCGAGATCATCGTGAACAACGAGAAGCGGATGCTGCAGGAGGCCGTCGACGCGCTCTTCGACAACGGCCGCCGCGGCCGCCCGGTCACGGGCCCCGGCAACCGTCCGCTGAAGTCGCTCTCCGACATGCTCAAGGGCAAGCAGGGCCGGTTCCGCCAGAACCTGCTCGGCAAGCGCGTCGACTACTCGGCCCGTTCCGTGATCGTCGTCGGCCCGCAGCTCAAGCTGCACCAGTGCGGTCTGCCGAAGGCCATGGCGCTGGAGCTCTTCAAGCCGTTCGTGATGAAGCGCCTGGTGGACCTCAACCACGCGCAGAACATCAAGTCGGCGAAGCGCATGGTCGAGCGCGGCCGCACGGTCGTGTACGACGTGCTCGAAGAGGTCATCGCCGAGCACCCGGTGCTGCTGAACCGTGCGCCGACGCTGCACCGCCTCGGCATCCAGGCGTTCGAGCCGCAGCTCGTCGAGGGCAAGGCCATCCAGATCCACCCGCTCGTCTGCACCGCGTTCAACGCGGACTTCGACGGTGACCAGATGGCCGTCCACCTGCCGCTCTCCGCGGAGGCGCAGGCCGAGGCGCGCATCCTGATGCTCTCCTCGAACAACATCCTCAAGCCCGCCGACGGCCGTCCGGTGACGATGCCGACCCAGGACATGGTGCTGGGTCTGTTCTTCCTCACCACCGAGCCGGAGGAGCGCGAGATCAAGGGCGAGGGACGCTCCTTCGCGTCCACCGCCGAGGCGATCATGGCCTTCGACGCCGGGGAGCTGTCGCTCCAGTCGAAGATCGACATCCGCTTCCCGGCCGGCACGGTCCCGCCGCGCGGCTGGACCCCGCCGGCCGACCAGGCCACCGAGGGCGGCGAGGACTGGCAGATCGGCGACGGCTTCCGGCTCCGCACCACCCTGGGCCGGGCGCTCTTCAACGAGCTGCTGCCCGAGGACTACCCGTTCGTCGACCACGTCGTGGGCAAGAAGCAGGTCTCCGAGATCGTCAACGACCTCGCGGAGCGCTACCCCAAGGTGACGGTCGCGGCGACCCTCGACAACCTGAAGGCGGCCGGCTACCACTGGGCCACCCGCTCCGGTGTCACCGTCTCGATCTCCGACATCGTGGTCCCCGAGGCCAAGAAGGAGATCATCAAGGGGTACGAGGCGCAGGACGAGAAGGTCCAGAAGCAGTACGAGCGCGGTCTGATCACCAAGGACGAGCGCACCCAGGAGCTCATCGCGATCTGGACCAAGGCGACGAACGAGGTCGCCGAGGCCATGAACGTGAACTTCCCGAAGACCAACCCCATCTTCATGATGGTCGACTCGGGTGCTCGCGGAAACATGATGCAGATGCGTCAGATCGCCGGTATGCGCGGTCTGGTGTCCAACGCGAAGAACGAGACCATCCCGCGGCCGATCAAGGCGTCGTTCCGCGAGGGTCTCTCCGTGCTGGAGTACTTCATCTCCACGCACGGTGCCCGTAAGGGCCTCGCGGACACCGCCCTCCGTACCGCCGACTCCGGGTACCTCACCCGGCGTCTGGTGGACGTCTCGCAGGACGTCATCATCCGCGAGGAGGACTGCGGCACCGAGCGCGGCCTGAAGCTGCGGATCGCGGTCAAGGCCACCGACGGCACGCTGCGCAAGGCGGACGACGTCGAGTCCAGCGTGTACGCGCGGATGCTCGCCGAGGACGTCGTCGTGGACGGCAAGGTCATCGCGCCGGCCAACGTCGACCTGGGCGATGTGCTCATCGACCAGCTCGTCGCGCACGGTGTGGAGACGGTCAAGACCCGCTCCGTCCTCACCTGCGAGTCGGCGGTCGGCACCTGCGCCTACTGCTACGGCCGCTCGCTGGCCACTGGCAAGCTGGTGGACATCGGCGAGGCCGTCGGCATCATCGCGGCCCAGTCGATCGGTGAGCCCGGCACCCAGCTGACGATGCGTACCTTCCACACCGGTGGTGTGGCCGGTGACGACATCACGCAGGGTCTGCCCCGTGTCGTCGAGCTCTTCGAGGCCCGTACCCCCAAGGGTGTGGCCCCGATCAGCGAGGCGGCCGGCCGGGTCCGCATCGAGGAGACCGAGAAGACCAAGAAGATCGTCGTCACCCCCGACGACGGCTCCGACGAGACGGCCTATGCCATCTCCAAGCGGGCCCGTCTGCTGGTGGGCGAGGGCGACCACGTCGAGGTCGGCCAGCCGCTGACCGTGGGTGCCACCAACCCGCACGACGTGCTGCGCATCCTCGGGCAGCGCGCCGTCCAGGTCCACCTGGTCGGCGAGGTGCAGAAGGTCTACAACTCGCAGGGTGTGTCGATCCACGACAAGCACATCGAGATCATCATCCGGCAGATGCTGCGCCGGGTGACGATCATCGAGTCCGGCGACGCGGAGCTGCTGCCGGGCGAGCTCGTGGAGCGCACGCGCTTCGAGGGCGAGAACCGTCGTGTGGTGCAGGAAGGCGGCCACCCGGCCTCCGGCCGTCCGCAGCTGATGGGTATCACCAAGGCCTCGCTCGCCACGGAGTCCTGGCTGTCCGCGGCGTCCTTCCAGGAGACGACCAGGGTCCTCACCGACGCGGCGATCAACGCCAAGTCGGACTCCCTGATCGGTCTCAAGGAGAACGTCATCATCGGTAAGCTCATCCCGGCCGGTACGGGCCTGTCCCGCTACCGCAACATCCGGGTGGAGCCCACCGAGGAGGCGAAGGCCGCGATGTACTCGGCCGTCGGTTACGACGACATCGACTACTCGCCCTTCGGCACCGGCTCCGGCCAGGCGGTCCCGCTGGAGGACTACGACTACGGTCCGTACAACCAGTAGGCCCCGGTCTGCGTCTTCCAGGGCGGCCACTCCCCGCGGAGTGGCCGCCCTGCGGCGTTGCCGGGGGCTGTGGCGAGAACCGCCCCACCGGAACTCCCCGGCCTTGCCCTGCGTCGGGGATGATGAGGGGGAGACGCGGCGAGACGGGGAGGTTCTGCGGTGACATTCGAACCGTGGCAGGGGGGCAAGCCCCCACAGCACATGCAGCCGGCTCAGCCCGTGCACCTTCCGCAGATGTCGGTGATGCGCGCCTCCGACGCGGACCGGGAACGCGCGGTGGACGTGCTCAAGGCCGGCTTCGCCGAGGGGCGGCTCTCCCAGGGGGAGTACGAGCAGCGGATCGGCCGGGCCTACCAGGCGCAGACGCACGGCCAGTTGCAGGCGATCGTCGCGGATCTGCCGCAGGGGCCGGTGCCCCAGAGCTTCCCGGCGCCGGTGCACGCGGTGGTCCCGCAGACGTTCCTCCCCCCGCCGCCCATCCCGTCCCGGACGAACGGCAGTGCCACCGGTGCCCTGGTCTGCGGGATCCTCTCCCCGATGACCTGGGGCCTGACGGCCATCCCGGCCGTGATCCTGGGCCACAAGGCGCGTGCCGAGATCCGCAGGACGGGGGAGGGCGGTGAGGGCTTCGCCACGGCGGGGATCGTCATCGGCTGGCTGTCCATAGCGTTCGGCCTGCTGTTCATCCTGCTGGTGGTGGGAGCCGCGGCCTGAGCGTGGTCTCCGGGCGCCGGAGCCCTCTCACGGGCTTTCACCGGGCCCGGCGGGGCCCGGCGGGGCCGGGCGCGGGCCGCCCGGGGCGGGAAGGCGGCGGGGCGGATCAACTCGCTGGTCCGTCGCTCGGCTGCCCGCGGGGACTTGTTTTGACCGGAGCCCATGCGGTAGGTACGCTCTGACCTTGTGCCTGGGGTGTCCCTGGGCCCCCGTGCGCGCATTTCGCCCCGCCACCGGCAGGGAGAGTGCCTCACGTCCGGGGGCCGGAGACCGTTACGGTCCACGACACCGAATTCTGTGTCCTGACTGCCCCGCAGGAAGTCCGCAGCTTCGACACACCCGACCGCGTGGGTCGGGGAAGTGGTCGGGAATCCGTACAAAACCCCAGGTTAGCTTTAACGAGACGGCACACAGAAACCGGAGAAACGGTGCCTACGATCCAGCAGCTGGTCCGCAAGGGCCGGCAGGACAAGGTCGAGAAGAACAAGACGCCCGCGCTCGAGGGGTCCCCTCAGCGGCGCGGCGTCTGCACGCGTGTGTTCACCACCACCCCCAAGAAGCCGAACTCGGCCCTGCGTAAGGTCGCACGTGTGCGTCTCACCAGCGGCATCGAGGTCACCGCTTACATCCCGGGTGAGGGACACAACCTGCAGGAGCACTCCATCGTGCTCGTGCGTGGTGGCCGTGTGAAGGACCTGCCGGGTGTTCGCTACAAGATCATCCGCGGCTCTCTCGACACCCAGGGTGTCAAGAACCGCAAGCAGGCCCGCAGCCGCTACGGCGCCAAGAAGGAGAAGTAAGCATGCCTCGTAAGGGCCCCGCCCCGAAGCGCCCGGTCATCATCGACCCGGTCTACGGTTCTCCTCTGGTGACGTCGCTGATCAACAAGGTGCTGCTGAACGGCAAGCGCTCCACCGCCGAGCGCATCGTCTACGGCGCCATGGAGGGCCTCCGCGAGAAGACCGGCAACGACCCGGTCATCACGCTGAAGCGCGCTCTGGAGAACATCAAGCCGACGCTTGAGGTCAAGTCCCGCCGCGTCGGTGGCGCCACCTACCAGGTGCCGGTCGAGGTCAAGCCCGGCCGCGCCTCCACCCTCGCACTGCGCTGGCTCGTCGGCTACTCCCGCGCCCGCCGGGAGAAGACCATGACCGAGCGGCTCATGAACGAGCTCCTGGACGCCAGCAATGGTCTGGGCGCCTCCGTGAAGCGCCGCGAGGACACCCACAAGATGGCCGAGTCCAACAAGGCCTTCGCGCACTACCGCTGGTAGTCGCTACCCACATCGAGACCGAGAGAAGACTGAGCCATATGGCCACCACTTCACTTGACCTGGCCAGGGTCCGCAACATCGGGATCATGGCCCACATCGACGCGGGCAAGACGACCACCACCGAGCGGATCCTGTTCTACACCGGTGTGAGCTACAAGATCGGTGAGGTCCACGAGGGCGCTGCCACGATGGACTGGATGGAGCAGGAGCAGGAGCGCGGCATCACCATCACGTCCGCCGCGACGACCTGCCACTGGCCCCTGAACGACGTCGACCACACCATCAACATCATCGACACCCCGGGTCACGTCGACTTCACCGTCGAGGTGGAGCGTTCGCTCCGCGTCCTCGACGGCGCCGTCACCGTGTTCGACGGTGTCGCCGGTGTGGAGCCGCAGTCCGAGACGGTGTGGCGGCAGGCGGACCGTTACGGCGTGCCGCGCATCTGCTTCGTCAACAAGCTCGACCGGACCGGCGCCGAGTTCCACCGCTGCGTCGACATGATCGTGGACCGCCTGGGTGCGGTTCCGCTGGTCATGCAGCTGCCGATCGGTGCCGAGGCGGACTTCAAGGGCGTCGTCGACCTCGTCGCGATGAAGGCTCTCGTCTGGTCCCCCGAGGCCACCAAGGGCGAGATGTACGACGTCGTCGACATCCCCGACACCCACGCGGAAGCCGCCGAGGAATGGCGCGGCAAGCTGCTGGAGACCGTCGCGGAGCACGACGAGGAGATGATGGAGATGTACCTGGAGGGCCAGGAGCCCACCCAGGAGCAGCTCATCGCCGCCATCCGCCGTGCCACCATCGCGTCCACCCACACCGAGAACGAGGGCCAGCCGACCTTCACCCCGGTGTTCTGCGGAACCGCGTTCAAGAACAAGGGCGTTCAGCCCCTGCTCGACGCGGTCGTGCGCTACCTGCCGTCTCCCCTGGACGTCGAGGCCATCGAGGGCACCGACGTCAAGGACACCGAGACGATCATCAAGCGCAGGCCCAGCGAGGACGAGCCCTTCGCGGGTCTCGCCTTCAAGATCATGAGCGACCCCCACCTGGGCAAGCTCACCTACGTCCGGGTGTACTCCGGCCGCATGGAGACGGGCACCGCGGTGCTCAACTCCGTGAAGGGCAAGAAGGAGCGCATCGGCAAGATCTACCGCATGCACGCGAACAAGCGTGAGGAGATCTCGGGCGTGGGCGCCGGCGACATCGTCGCCGTCATGGGCCTGAAGCAGACCACCACGGGTGAGACGCTCTGCGACGAGAAGAACCCGGTGATCCTGGAGTCCATGGACTTCCCGGCGCCGGTCATCGAGGTCGCGATCGAGCCCAAGTCCAAGGGCGACCAGGAGAAGCTGGGTGTCGCCATCCAGCGGCTCTCGGACGAGGACCCGTCGTTCCAGGTCCACTCGGACGAGGAGACCGGCCAGACCATCATCGGCGGCATGGGCGAGCTGCACCTCGAGGTGCTGGTCGACCGCATGAAGCGCGAGTTCAAGGTCGAGGCCAACGTCGGCAAGCCGCAGGTCGCCTACCGCGAGACCATTCGCAAGACGGTCGAGAAGGTCGACTACACCCACAAGAAGCAGACCGGTGGTACCGGTCAGTTCGCCAAGGTGCAGATCTCGATCGAGCCCCTGGAGGCCACGGACGGCTCGGCCTACGAGTTCGTCAACAAGGTGACCGGTGGCCGCATCCCCAAGGAGTACATCCCCTCGGTGGACGCGGGCTGTCAGGAGGCCATGCAGTTCGGCATCCTGGCCGGCTACGAGATGGTGGGCGTCCGCGTCACCCTGCTCGACGGCGCCTTCCACGACGTGGACTCCTCGGAACTCGCGTTCAAGATCGCCGGTTCCCAGGCGTTCAAGGAGGCCGCCCGCAAGGCGTCCCCCGTGCTGCTGGAGCCGCTGATGGCCGTGGAGGTCACCACACCCGAGGACTACATGGGTGATGTGATCGGCGACCTGAACTCCCGTCGCGGCCAGGTGCAGGCGATGGAGGAGCGCAGCGGAGCCCGTGTCGTCAAGGCCCTGGTCCCGCTGTCGGAGATGTTCGGCTACGTCGGCGACCTCCGCAGCAAGACCTCCGGTCGTGCGAGCTACTCCATGCAGTTCGACTCCTACGGCGAGGTTCCGCGGAACGTCTCCGAGGAGATCATCGCGAAGGCCAAGGGCGAGTAGCACTAGGCTGCTCAGCTATTAGGCTGGAGCACACAAGGCTGCGGGAATCTCCGCCGCGGGCCGTCACGGTCCGCGGCGGGGGACCCGGCAGTCTGCCCCCAAGCGAATACGGCCAAGGGCATCCCCTCGGGGTCCTGGTCGGTTCGGAAAGACCACCTGAACCCATCCGCAAAGTGTGGATGGAGTACAGCACCAGTCCACAGGAGGACCCCAGTGGCGAAGGCGAAGTTCGAGCGGACTAAGCCGCACGTCAACATCGGCACCATCGGTCACATCGACCACGGTAAGACGACGCTCACCGCGGCGATTACCAAGGTGCTGCACGACGCGTACCCGGACCTGAACGAGGCCTCGGCCTTTGACCAGATCGACAAGGCGCCGGAAGAGCGCCAGCGCGGTATCACCATCTCCATCGCGCACGTCGAGTACCAGACCGAGTCGCGTCACTACGCCCACGTTGACTGCCCGGGTCACGCGGACTACATCAAGAACATGATCACCGGTGCGGCGCAGATGGACGGCGCCATCCTCGTGGTCGCCGCCACCGACGGCCCGATGCCGCAGACCAAGGAGCACGTGCTCCTGGCCCGCCAGGTCGGCGTGCCGTACATCGTCGTCGCCCTGAACAAGGCCGACATGGTGGACGACGAGGAGATCATGGAGCTCGTCGAGCTCGAGGTCCGTGAGCTTCTCTCGGAGTACGAGTTCCCGGGCGACGACCTCCCGGTCGTGCGTGTCTCGGCGCTCAAGGCGCTCGAGGGCGACAAGGAGTGGGGCGAGTCCGTCCTCAAGCTCATGCAGGCCGTCGACGAGTCGATCCCGGAGCCGGAGCGCGACGTCGAGAAGCCGTTCCTGATGCCGATCGAGGACGTCTTCACCATCACCGGTCGCGGTACGGTCGTCACCGGCCGCATCGAGCGTGGTGTCCTCAAGGTCAACGAGAACGTCGACATCATCGGCATCAAGACCGAGAAGACCAGCACCACGGTCACCGGCATCGAGATGTTCCGCAAGCTGCTCGACGAGGGCCAGGCCGGTGAGAACGTCGGTCTGCTCCTCCGTGGCATCAAGCGCGAGGACGTCGAGCGCGGCCAGGTCATCATCAAGCCGGGCTCGGTCACCCCGCACACGGAGTTCGAGGCGACGGCGTACATCCTGTCGAAGGACGAGGGTGGTCGTCACACCCCCTTCTTCAACAACTACCGCCCGCAGTTCTACTTCCGTACCACGGACGTGACCGGCGTCGTGACCCTCCCCGAGGGCACCGAGATGGTCATGCCGGGCGACAACACCTCCATGTCCGTCCAGCTGATCCAGCCGGTCGCCATGGAGGAGGGCCTCAAGTTCGCCATCCGCGAGGGTGGCCGGACCGTCGGCGCCGGCCAGGTCACCAAGATCGTCAAGTGACCCCGGTCGCCGTCTAGGCAACCGCCGGCCCCGGCCGGCACGCGAGGGCCCGTACGACTCCGGTCGTACGGGCCCTTCGCGCTGCCCGGCGGGCCGTGTGCGGCCGGCGAACAGCCGGTATGGGCGAGCGGAACCCCGCACCGCGGCCGCGGTGCACTCCAATGGCCCAGGTGCGGTGGTGCTCTGCGGTAGGTACGGCTCATGGTCGACAGGACGCCTTCCCCGAGAACGGAGCGTTCCTTGCAGCGACCCGTACAGCTCTCGCCTCAGGTCATGGAGTCGATCTCGACTCCCGAGCGGGTGGAGACGCACCTGGGCACTCTGGAATTTCCGTTGGGCGTGCCCACCGACGAGACCGCCGACCGCCTCTACGAACACCTGGACCGTCTGGACGGCGTCCGTGCGTTCCTCGACGCCTACTCCGGCGTCAGTGTATGGGCGGCCCGCAAGGGCTTCCTCGAGACGGGGGCCAGGGACCACGACGTCCTGCTCTTCTCGGAGTTCATGGACCCCGGGGCGCTCGTGCTGACCGGCAACGCGGACACCGTCTACTTCCTCACCTTCCTCGACCTGACCGAGGGGCCCGTGGTGGTGGAGATGCCGCCCCTCACCCTCAGCTTCGTCAACGACATGTGGTTCCGCTGGGTCGCCGACCCCGGCATGCCCGGACCGGATCGCGGCACCGGCGGCGCCTACCTCTTCGTACCGCCCGGCTATGGGGGCCCGCTTCCCGAAGGCGGGTTCTTCACGCACCGGGTCCGCACCACACGGCTCATCCTGGGCGGGCGGGCGTTCCTGGAGGGCGACGATCCGAAGCCGGCGGTCGCGCGCATCAAGGAGCGGCTGCGCATTCACCGCTACCTGCCGGGGCTGTACGGAACGAGCGTCGGGGAGATCGTGACCGGGGGCACGGCCCCGCCGCTGCCGTGGACCGCGGAGACGTGGACCGCCGCCTTGCGCAGGCCCGGCCCGCCGCGCTTCGTCGAAGCCTCCGGGCTGCCCCTGAATACGGTCCCGCCCGCGGACGAGACGTACTTCGACCTCGCGAACGAGCTGGTGCAGGACCAGCCGGCCGAGTCGTTCGATCCCGAGATCGCCGGTCCGCTGGCCGCGGTCGGGATCACCAAGGGTGAGCCCTTCCGGCCGGACGCGCGGATGCGGAGGCTTCTCACCGAGGCGGCCGTGGTGGGGAACGCCACGGCCCGCACCCTCGCCTGCCGTCCGCGCCCCGATGAGGGAGCGCACTTCTACGGCACGTCCTCCCAGTGGGTCAACGGTCTGCTCGCGTCCGGCCACGACTTCATGACACCGCCCGCGGACATCACCGGCCGAGGCGCCGAGCCCCGCCCGAGCAGCGGCGCCCGGAAGCTGAACCTGCGGTCCTGGTGGTGGTACCTGGCCGTGGGTATCAGCCCGACGTTCGCCACGCGGCTGACCGGAGTCGGCTCGCAGTACCTGTTCTCGTTCGCGGACCGGGAGGGCCGGCCCCTCGACGGCGGCAGGCACTACCGCCTGGTGCTTCCGCCGGGCATTCCCGCCGCCCGGTTCTGGTCGGTCACCGTCTACGACAACCAGACACGGTCGATGATCGACACTCCGCAGCGGTTCCCCCGGGCCGGCAGCCAGGACTACCCCACCCCGGCAGCGGTCGCCGCCGCCGACGGCACGACCACGGTGCGTTTCGGGCCCGGCCGTCCCGACGGGGTGCCGGAGGGCAACTGGATCCGGACCACGCCGGCCCGGGGATGGTTCGTGGTCCTGCGGCTCTACAGCCCGCTGCAGCCGTTCTTCGACAGGACCTGGCGGCCGGGCGAGGTCGAGGCGGTGGGCTGACCTCCCTGCCCGGGGTCCGCGGGCGGCGCCGGTCAGCCGCCGAGCGTCCCCGGTGTCGCCTGCTCCGCCCAGATGACCTTGCCGTCCTTGGTGTAGCGCGTGCCCCAGCGCTCGGCGAACTGGGCCACGAGGAAGAGGCCCCGTCCGCCCTCGTCCGTGCTGGCCGCGTAGCGCAGATGCGGCGAGGTGCTGCTGTGGTCGGAGACCTCGAAGGTGAGCGCACGGTCGCGGATCAACCGCACCTTGATGGGTCCCGTGGCGTGGCGCATGGCGTTGGTGATCAGTTCGCTGCAGATCAGCTCCGTGGTGTAAACGAGGTCCTCCAGCTCCCACTCCATGAGCCGGGCGGAGACGGCAGCGCGTACGCGGCGAACGGCGGCAGGCTCGCCCTCCACGTCCCACTCGGCGACCTGCCCGGGCCCCACCACCCGCGTACGGGCGACGAGCAGCGCGATGTCGTCGCTCTGGACCTCCGGGAGCAGGGCGTCGAGCACGGCGTCGCAGGTCGCCTCGGGCGAACGGTCCGCGTGCGCCAGCGTCTCGCGGAGCAACTGGAGACCGGTGTCGACGTCCAGGTCGCGGCGCTCGACGAGGCCGTCGGTGAACAGGACGAGCCTGCTGCCCTCGGGCAGACGCAACTCGGCGCCTTCGAAGGGCAGTCCGCCGATGCCGAGGGGAAGGCAGGACGGCACGTCCACGAACTCCACCGTCCCGTCGGGGTGGACGAGCGCGGGCGCAAGGTGGCCGGCGCTGGCGATGGCACAGTTGCCGGACACGGAGTCGTAGACCGCGTACAGGCAGGTGGCGCCGGTGACGGTGGTCTTGTCGCCGGCCGCGATCGCGTCCTGGTCGATAAGGGCGACCAACTCGTCGAGGCGGCTGAGGAGTTCGTCGGGCGGCAGGTCCAGGGGGGTGGAGAAGTTGTGCACGGCGGTGCGCAGCTGCCCCATGGTGGCCGCGGCATGCAGTCCGTGCCCGACGATGTCGCCCATGACCAGCGCCACCCTGGCGCCCGGCAGGGGGATGACGTCGAACCAGTCGCCGCCGACTGCCTGCGCGGGGAGGTAGCGGGAAGCGACCTCGACGGCGTTCTGTTCGGGCAGCGCGCGGGGCAGCAGTCTCCGCTGCAGCGCCACGGCCAAGCCGTGCTCGCGGGTGTAGCGGCGTGCGTTGTCGAGGGACACGGCGGCTCGGGTGGCCAGTTCGGCCGCGAGGGACAGATCGTCCTGATCGAAGGGCTCGGGCTTCTCGGAGCGCCAGAAGTGGACGACGCCCAGCAGCACGCCGCGGGCGGACAGCGGCGCCGTGATGAGCGAATGGATCCCGTAGCCGATGATGCGGGAGCCCCGCGCGGGGTCCATCTCCTGCCATCGCGTGGCATCACGCAGACGAGGCACCAGGACCGCCTGCCCGCTCTCGACGCTGCGGGCCTGTGGCGAGGACGGCCCGAAAGTGATCAGGTCACCGACGGCGAAGAAGGGAGCGTCGTCGCGGATACCGGTGACGGCCACGCGCTGCATCCGCTTGCTGCCGGTGACTATGCCGTTCATCCCCAGTTCCTCATCGCCCAGCACGGACTCGGCCAGGTCGACGGCGACGTAGTCGGCGAAGCGCGGAACCGCGACCTGCGTCAGCTCTTCGGCTGTACGGGTCACATCGAGGGTGGTGCCGATGCCGCCGGTCGCGTCGTAGAGCAACTTCAGCCGCCACCGGACCAGCTCGACCCTCTGCGACGCCTCGCCGATCATCTCCATCACTTCATCGGTGCCGACCTCCTCCTCTCCGGCCACCGCGGCGACCGCAAGCCGCGCGGACGCGGCGCCTACCGAACCAACGAGCTGGGCTTCCGCGTGATGGACCAGCCCCGGCGGCGCTTCGGCCGCCGGTGAGTCGGGTTTCGTGCCGCGGTAGGAGCGCAACGCCCGCTGGGCGCCCTCCCGCCCGAGGAAGCGCTCCAGCAGGGTCTGCAGTTCGCCGACGGTGGCACGGACCTGCCAGCGCCGCTCCCTGACGGGCTCTTCGAAAATGTCGACGAACTGCACCGCCTGCGCCCGCTCGGCAGCGTCCGGTCGGTCCGCGAGGGAGACTGCGACATACCCGCCGAAGTTCAGCAGCGCACTCCAGAACATCGCATGGCTGATCGGGTCCATCCCCGCCAGGCCGAGCAGCTGCTGTGGCCGGAGCATTCCAATGCCGAGCGGGCCCTCCCGCAAGAAGGAAGCAGACAGCAAACCGGCATCGGCGAAGGTCGGCAGCACCAGGGTGTACGCCCACACGGCGAACCCCGCCACCAGGCCGACCAGCACGCCCCGGCGGGTACCACCCTTCCAGAACAGGCCGCCCAGGATGGCGGGCGCGAACTGTGCCACAGCCGCGAACGACACCAGGCCGATCGACACCAATGCCGTCTGCTCGCCTGCAACCCGAAAGTACGCGTACCCGAGCAGCAGGACCAGCACGATGGTCGCCCGGCGGATGCCCAGCACCAGCCCGGCGAGGTTGTCCCGGTGCGCCAGCCGGGATTTGCTGCGCAGCAGCAGCGGCATCACGAGTGAGTTCGACACCATGGTGCTGAGCGCGGTCGTCTCGACGATGACCATGCTGGTGGCCGCGCTGAGGCCGCCGATGAAGACGAGCAGGGCGAGTGCCTCCTGGCCTCCGGCCATCGGCAGGGTCAGCACATAGGTGTCGGCGTCGACGGCCTGTCCGAACCGCAGAAGCCCGCCGGCTGCGATCGGAAGCACGAAGATGCTGATCGCGAGCAGGTACAGCGGGAACAGCCACATCGCCCGCCCGAGGTGCTTCTCGTCGACGTTCTCGACAACGCTGATCTGCCACTGCCGGGGCAGCAGCACGATCGCCAGCATGGACAGCACCGTGAGCCAGACCCACATGCCGTAGCCGGCTTGCTCGCGCAGCGTGAACAGCGTGGTGAGGCCGGCGTCCGCGGCCCGGGAGAACAGGTCGTGGATCCCCCCGAACATCCAGAAGACCACGAAAATCCCGGCCGAGAGGAACGCCACGAGCTTGACCACGGACTCGAACGCGATGGCGGCGACCATGCCCTCGTGGCGTTCGGTGGCGTCCAGATGACGGGTGCCGAAGACGATGGTGAACGCGGCGAGCACCAGCGCTGCATACAGCCCGGTGTCCTGAAACAGCGGAATATCGCCCGGCGCGGACGTGACCACGGGGTGCCGCCGAATGACCGTAAAGGTGAGGGAGACCGCCTTGAGCTGCAGCGAGATGTAGGGAACAACCCCCACCACAGCGATGATCGTCACCAGACAGCCCAGTGCGGTGCTCTTGCCGTAGCGGGCGGAGACGAAGTCGGCCAGCGAGGTGACCCGGTGCCGGTGGCTTATCCGGATGATTCTGCGCAGCACCAGCCAGCCCAGCGCGAGCATGAGCGTCGGCCCCAGGTAGATCGGCAGGAAGCCGACTCCGTCCCTGGCGGCCCAGCCCACGCTTCCGTAGTACGTCCACGAGGTGGCGTACACGCCGAAGGACAGCGCGTAGATCGTGGGGTTGTTGATGATGCTCCGACCGGAATCCGCCCGCCGGTCACCGTAGAAGGCCACAGCGAAGAGCAGGCCCAGATATCCGGCCGAAACAGCGACGATGAACCAGGTCTGGAGCACGGCCTACCTCGATCTGGAGCCGATCACGGCGACCAGGCCGATCACGATCGCCCAGACGAGAAATAGGTAAGCCGCGAGAACGGGGACGCCCAAGACCAGGCCCATATGATCGAACCGCGCCAAGAACGGCGGAACGATCAGCACGAACCCCAACGCTGCCACGGCCGTCAGGCGCAGACTGAGCTGCTCGTCGTCTCGCGACTCCGCCATGAGCTGCCTCCGCGTCCGCAATGTCACGCTTTGTAACGTACACTTGAATTTGAGCAATGTCACACCACGGAGTCGATCGGTTCCGTGGTGTGAAGCGCACTCTGTTCGGTTCAGCACGGCACCGAGACGCCCGCTGCCTCGCCGAACCGCCGCACCCCACTGCCTGCTGTGCGTGAAGGACGGCCTGCCGGCCCCGGCACGCCCATGGAGGATCCGCCATCTTGGAGTCGCCGGCAGTTTCGGAAGGTGCGCGGTGAGCTGGATGAGCTCGCCGTCATCGCACTGGCCGCTTGTCGGGAAAGCCGGCCACGAGTCAGTGTGAGTCCTCGAACACCTGCCGACAGCTGACTGGACATGCGGAACGATGTAGCCTCCGGTGAACGCCCTTGACCTGCCGAAGCAGGCAGGGAGCAGACGAATCGGGAGTTTCTTCGTGCTTCGTACCATGTTCAAATCCAAGATCCACCGTGCCACCGTGACCCAGGCCGACCTGCACTATGTCGGCTCCGTCACCGTCGACGCCGATCTGCTGGACGCGGCCGATCTGCTCCCCGGCGAGCTGGTGCACATCGTCGACATCACCAACGGTGCCCGGCTGGAGACCTACGTCATCGAGGGCGAGCGGGGGTCCGGGGTCATCGGCATCAACGGCGCCGCCGCCCATCTGGTGCACCCCGGCGATCTGGTCATCCTGATCAGCTACGCCCAGGTCGAGGACGCCGAGGCGCGCGCGCTCAAGCCGCGTGTGGTGCACGTCGACGCGGACAACCGGATCGTCCAGCTCGGCAGCGACGCCTCCGCACCCGTCCCGGGCACCGACCAGCGGCGCAGTCCTCAGGCGGTCCCGGCGGTCCCGGTCGGCTGACGGGGCGGAGGCCGGCCGGAGCGATGTGAGCCGGGACGGCTTCCCGGGCCCGGCCCGGCCGCGCACGGACGGGCCGGGCCGGACGCCGCCCCACTCCTCGGCGGAGATCGCGGAAGCCGGACGCGGGGGAGGATTCCGGGCCCGTTCGCCGGGGTACGATCCCCGGTTCCCAATTGGCGACGGGGACGCCCCGTGTGGCACACTGTCCAGGTTGCTCGGTTGAGTGCCGATGTTGCGCGCCTCCCGCCGGGAGGACTGGAAGCGAGTCCCGCAGTACTCGTCGCCTCTCATCAGGGGCGGAAGTACGGGAATCTTCCGGGAAGCGTCAGCGGGGTACCGGCCAGGCGCCCGGTGGGTGTCTTCCCCCGGCTCGCGGTCCTCGGGCCGCACCCCCTCAGCAGGGAAATCCTTCGGGAAATCCGCACTGGCGGGAGTGCGACACGCCCGACCGCGTGGGTCGGAGAAAAGACGCTCACCCGCCGGGTCCCAGAGCGTTACGAGAGACAGGACTACGAAGTAGCCATGGCGGGACAGAAGATCCGCATCCGGCTCAAGGCCTACGACCACGAGGTCATCGACACTTCGGCGAAGAAGATCGTCGAGACGGTGACGCGCACTGGTGCGTCGGTCGCGGGCCCGGTGCCGCTGCCCACAGAGAAGAACGTGTACTGCGTCATCAAGTCGCCGCACAAGTACAAGGACTCGCGCGAGCACTTCGAGATGCGCACGCACAAGCGCCTCATCGACATCCTCGACCCCACGCCGAAGACCGTCGACTCGCTCATGCGTCTCGACCTGCCGGCGGGCGTCGACATCGAGATCAAGCTCTGAGGTGACGCGCGAGATGGCTAAGCAGATCAAGGGCGTCCTGGGCGAGAAGCTCGGCATGACGCAGGTGTGGGACGAGAACAACCGTGTCGTCCCGGTCACCGTCGTCAAGGCCGGTCCGTGCGTCGTGACCCAGGTCCGTACCGCTGACTCCGACGGCTACGACGCCGTCCAGATCGCCTTCGGCGAGATCGACCCGCGCAAGGTGAACAAGCCCCTCAAGGGCCACTTCGCCAAGGCCGACGTCACCCCGCGCCGCCACCTGGTGGAGCTGCGTACCACCGACGCCGGTGAGTACGCGCTCGGCCAGGAGGTCACCGCCGAGGTGTTCGAGTCCGGTGTCAAGGTCGACGTGACCGGCACCAGCAAGGGCAAGGGCACCGCCGGTGTCATGAAGCGCCACGGCTTCGCCGGCCTCGGCGCCGGCCACGGCACCCAGCGCAAGCACCGCTCGCCGGGCTCCATCGGCGGCTGCGCCACGCCGGGCCGCGTGTTCAAGGGCCTGCGCATGGCCGGCCGCATGGGCAACGAGCGGGTCACCACCCAGAACCTGACCGTCCATGCCGTTGACGCGGAGAAGGGCCTGCTCCTGATCAAGGGAGCGGTTCCTGGTCCGAACGGCGGCCTCGTCCTGGTCCGTACCGCGGCCAAGGGGGCCTGAGGTAACGATGAGCACCATTGACATCCTTTCGCCGGCAGGCGACAAGGCCGGGACCGTCGAGCTCCCCGCGGAGATCTTCGACGCGCAGGTCAGCATTCCGCTGATCCACCAGGTCGTTGTCGCACAGCTGGCCGCTGCCCGTCAGGGCACGCACAAGACCAAGACCCGTGGCGAGGTCCGCGGCGGCGGCAAGAAGCCGTACCGCCAGAAGGGCACCGGCCGCGCCCGTCAGGGCTCGACCCGCGCGCCGCAGTTCGCCGGTGGTGGCGTCGTGCACGGTCCCGTGCCGCGCGACTACTCGCAGCGGACCCCGAAGAAGATGAAGGCCGCCGCGCTCCGCGGTGCCCTCTCGGACCGGGCGCGCCACGGCCGCATCCACGTCGTCACCGGCGTGGTCGAGGGCGAGGTCTCCACCAAGGCCGCGAAGACCCTGCTGGGCCGGATCAGCGAGCGCAAGAACGTGCTCCTGGTCGCCGAGCGGTCCGACGAGGCCGCGTGGCTCTCCGCCCGCAACCTGCCCCAGGTCCACCTCCTGGAGCCGGGCCAGCTGAACACGTACGACGTGCTCGTCTCCGACGACGTGGTCTTCACGCAGGCCGCCTACGAGCGTTTCGTGGCGGGTCCCGCCGCGGCCGCCAAGGCTGTCGCCTCCGAGGCTGAGCTCGAAGGGAGCAACGCCTGATGAGCGAGGCAACGGCATCCGCGGTCACCAGCAAGACCTTCACGGACCACCGTGACATCCTGGTCAAGCCGGTGGTCTCGGAGAAGAGCTACGCGCTGCTGGACGAGAACAAGTACACGTTCATCGTCGACCCGCGCGCCAACAAGACCCAGATCAAGCAGGCCGTCGAGGCGGTCTTCTCGGTCAAGGTCACCGGGGTCAACACGATCAACCGGCAGGGCAAGCGCAAGCGCACCCGCACCGGTTACGGCAAGCGCAAGGACACCAAGCGCGCCATCGTGACCCTCGCCGAGGGCGACCGTATCGACATCTTCGGCGGCCCGGTCTCCTAAGGGAGTCCGAGTCGTCCGGAATCGGACGAGGACTGAGAAATGGGTATCCGCAAGTACAAGCCGACGACCCCGGGCCGTCGTGGCTCCAGCGTCGCCGACTTCGTCGAGATCACGCGGTCCACGCCGGAGAAGTCGCTGGTCCGCCCCCTGCACAGCAAGGGCGGCCGTAACAACGCCGGTCGTGTGACCGTTCGCCACCAGGGCGGTGGCCACAAGCGCGCCTACCGCGTGATCGACTTCCGTCGTCACGACAAGGACGGCGTGCCGGCCAAGGTCGCGCACATCGAGTACGACCCCAACCGCACCGCGCGCATCGCGCTGCTGCACTACGCGGACGGCGAGAAGCGCTACATCCTCGCCCCGCGCGGTCTGAAGCAGGGCGACCGGATCGAGAACGGGCCGGGCGCGGACATCAAGCCGGGCAACAACCTGGCGCTCCGCAACATCCCGGTCGGTACCACGCTGCACGCCATCGAGCTGCGGCCCGGCGGCGGCGCGAAGTTCGCCCGCTCCGCGGGCGCCTCGGTGCAGCTGCTGGCGAAGGAGGGCTCCATGGCCCACCTCCGCATGCCGTCCGGTGAGATCCGCCTGGTCGACGTCCGCTGCCGCGCCACGGTCGGTGAGGTCGGCAACGCCGAGCAGTCGAACATCAACTGGGGCAAGGCCGGCCGCATGCGCTGGAAGGGCGTCCGCCCGACCGTCCGCGGTGTCGTGATGAACCCCGTCGACCACCCGCACGGTGGTGGTGAGGGCAAGACCTCCGGTGGTCGCCACCCGGTCTCGCCGTGGGGTCAGAAGGAGGGCCGTACGCGCTCGCCGAAGAAGGCCAGCAACAAGTACATCGTCCGCCGCCGCAAGACGAACAAGAAGCGCTAGGAGCGGGTTCAGATGCCGCGCAGTCTCAAGAAGGGGCCCTTCGTCGACGACCACCTGATCAAGAAGGTGGACGTACAGAACGACGCGGGGACCAAGAACGTCATCAAGACCTGGTCCCGCCGCTCCATGATCGTCCCGGCCATGCTCGGCCACACGATCGCGGTGCACGACGGCCGCAAGCACGTCCCGGTGTTCATCACCGAGTCGATGGTCGGCCACAAGCTCGGCGAGTTCGCGCCGACCCGCACCTTCCGCGGCCACGTCAAGGACGACCGCAAGTCGAAGCGTCGTTGACGGGCGGGGTGTGAAGACCATGACAGACACCGAAGGGACAACCATGGAAGCCAGGGCCCAGGCGCGGTACATCCGCGTCACGCCCATGAAGGCCCGCCGCGTGGTGGACCTCATCCGTGGCATGGATGCCACGGAGGCTCAGGCGGTCCTGCGTTTCGCCCCGCAGGCCGCGAGCGTGCCGGTGGCCAAGGTGCTCGACAGCGCCATCGCCAATGCCGCGCACAACTACGACCACACCGACGCCGGCAGCCTCGTCATCTCCGAGGCGTACGTCGACGAGGGCCCGACCCTGAAGCGGTTCCGGCCGCGCGCCCAGGGCCGCGCCTACCGGATCCGCAAGCGGACCAGCCACATCACCGTGGTCGTCAGCAGCAAGGAAGGAACCCGGTAATGGGCCAGAAGGTTAACCCGCACGGGTTCCGGCTCGGCATCACCACGGACTTCAAGTCCCGCTGGTACGCCGACAAGCTGTACAAGGACTACGTCAAGGAAGACGTCGCCATCCGCCGGATGATGACGAAGGGCATGGAGCGCGCCGGTATCTCCAAGGTGGAGATCGAGCGCACCCGTGACCGCGTCCGCGTCGACATCCACACCGCCCGGCCGGGCATCGTCATCGGCCGCCGCGGCGCGGAGGCCGACCGCATCCGCGGCGAGCTGGAGAAGCTCACCGGCAAGCAGGTCCAGCTGAACATCCTCGAGGTCAAGAACCCCGAGACGGATGCCCAGCTGGTCGCGCAGGCCGTCGCCGAGCAGCTCTCCTCCCGCGTCTCCTTCCGTCGCGCCATGCGCAAGAGCATGCAGTCGACGATGAAGGCCGGCGCCAAGGGCATCAAGATCCAGTGCGGTGGCCGCCTCGGCGGCGCCGAGATGTCCCGCTCGGAGTTCTACCGCGAGGGCCGTGTGCCCCTGCACACCCTCCGCGCGAACGTCGACTACGGCTTCTTCGAGGCCAAGACCACCTTCGGCCGCATCGGCGTGAAGGTGTGGATCTACAAGGGCGACGTCAAGAACATCGCCGAGGTTCGGGCCGAGAACGCCGCCGCCCGTGCCGGTAACCGCCCCGCCCGCGGTGGCGGCGACCGGCCGGCCCGTGGCGGTGGCCGTGGTGGCGAGCGCGGTGGCCGCGGTCGTAAGCCCCAGCAGCAGTCGGCTCCGGCCGCCGAGGCCAAGGCCGAGGCTCCCGCTGCCGCCGCCGCTGAGCCGAGCGCTGCCGGAAAGGAGAGCTGACCCATGCTGATCCCTCGGAGGGTCAAGCACCGCAAGCAGCACCACCCGAAGCGCAGTGGCATGGCCAAGGGTGGTACGGAGCTGGCGTTCGGCGAGTACGGCATCCAGGCCGTGACCCCGGCCTATGTGACCAACCGGCAGATCGAGTCCGCTCGTATCGCCATGACCCGTCACATCAAGCGTGGCGGCAAGGTCTGGATCAACATCTACCCGGACCGGCCGCTCACCAAGAAGCCCGCCGAGACCCGCATGGGTTCCGGTAAGGGTTCTCCCGAGTGGTGGGTCGCGAACGTCAAGCCCGGCCGGGTGATGTTCGAGCTGTCCTTCCCGAACGAAAAGGTTGCCAAGGAGGCGCTGACCCGCGCCGCCCACAAGCTTCCGATGAAGTGCCGGATCGTCCGGCGCGAGGCAGGTGAGTCGTGATGGCGGCCGGTACCAAGGCGACCGAGCTGCGTGAGCTGGACGACGAGGAACTCGTTGCGAAGCTTCGCGAGGCCAAGGAGGAGCTGTTCAACCTCCGCTTCCAGGCGGCGACCGGACAGCTCGAGAACCACGGCCGGCTGAAGGCCGTCCGCAAGGACATCGCCCGCATCTACACCCTGATGCGTGAGCGCGAGCTCGGCATCGAGACGGTGGAGAGCGCCTGATGAGCGAGACGAATGTGACTGAGAACAACAGCGAGCGCGGCTTCCGCAAGACCCGTGAGGGCCTCGTCGTCAGCGACAAGATGGACAAGACCGTCGTCGTCGCCGTCGAGGACCGCGTCAAGCACGCGCTGTACGGCAAGGTCGTCCGCCGTACCAACAAGCTCAAGGCGCACGACGAGCAGAACGCTGCCGGTGTCGGCGACCGCGTCCTCCTGATGGAGACCCGGCCGCTGTCCGCCACCAAGCGCTGGCGCATCGTCGAGATCCTCGAGAAGGCCAAGTAGTCATTCCCGTCCGGGAACGGCACGTGATACAGCCTGAGGTTTCTCCTCAGGACAGTTCCGCCAGGCTCGGCAGGGGCTCCGAGAGGGCCCCTGCCGGGAACCGGCAGACGATCAGGAGATAGACGTGATCCAGCAGGAGTCGCGACTGCGGGTCGCCGACAACACGGGGGCGAAGGAGATCCTTTGCATCCGTGTTCTCGGTGGCTCCGGTCGACGCTACGCGGGCATCGGTGACGTCATCGTCGCCACCGTGAAGGATGCGATTCCCGGCGGCAACGTGAAGAAGGGTGACGTCATCAAGGCGGTCATCGTTCGCACGGTGAAGGAGCGCCGCCGCGCCGACGGCTCGTACATCCGCTTCGACGAGAACGCGGCCGTCATCCTCAAGAACGACGGTGACCCCCGCGGCACCCGCATCTTCGGCCCGGTGGGCCGGGAGCTGCGCGAGAAGAAGTTCATGAAGATCATCTCGCTCGCGCCGGAGGTGCTGTAACCGATGAAGATCAAGAAGGGCGACCTGGTCCAGGTCATCACCGGTAAGGACAAGGGCAAGCAGGGCAAGGTCATTCAGGCCTTCCCCCGCGAGGACCGCGTCCTGGTCGAGGGTGTCAACCGGGTCAAGAAGCACACCAAGGCCGGCCAGACCGCCCGCGGTTCGAAGACCGGCGGCATCGTCACGACCGAGGCCCCGATCCACGTGAGCAACGTTCAGCTCGTGGTGGAGAAGGACGGCAAGAAGGTCGTCTCGCGTGTCGGCTACCGCTTCGACGACGAAGGCAACAAGATCCGCGTTGCCAAGCGGACCGGTGAGGACATCTGATGAGTGCCACCACAGTGACCCCGCGCCTCAAGCAGCGCTACCGCGAGGAGATCACGGGCAAGCTGCGTGAGGAGTTCTCCTACGAGAACGTCATGCAGATCCCGGGCCTCACCAAGATCGTGGTCAACATGGGTGTGGGCGACGCCGCCCGCGACTCCAAGCTGATCGAGGGCGCCATCCGCGACCTCGCCACGATCACCGGCCAGAAGCCGTCCGTGACCAAGGCCCGCAAGTCCATCGCGCAGTTCAAGCTGCGCGAGGGCCAGCCGATCGGCGCCCACGTCACCCTCCGCGGTGACCGCATGTGGGAGTTCCTGGACCGGCTGCTGTCGCTCGCGCTGCCGCGCATCCGCGACTTCCGCGGTCTGTCGCCGAAGCAGTTCGACGGCCGGGGCAACTACACCTTCGGTCTCACGGAGCAGGTCATGTTCCACGAGATCGACCAGGACAAGATCGACCGGGTCCGGGGCATGGACATCACCGTGGTCACCACGGCGACCAACGACGACGAGGGCCGTGCCCTGCTGCGTCACCTCGGCTTCCCGTTCAAGGAGAACTGACCGTGGCGAAGAAGGCTCTGATCGCTAAGGCCGCCCGCAAGCCGAAGTTCGGCGTGCGCGCGTACACGCGCTGCCAGCGTTGTGGCCGGCCGCACTCCGTCTACCGCAAGTTCGGCCTCTGCCGTGTGTGCCTCCGTGAGATGGCGCACCGCGGCGAGCTGCCGGGCGTGACCAAGAGCTCCTGGTAATCCCTCCCGCCGCCCGGCCCCGCCCCTCGCGGGTGGTCTCCGGGCGACGGGACGCAGGGACCAGCCAGGACTCTCGGTAAGCACGTGGCCGGCGAGGGCCCGGCCCGGACCACTCCACGGGTCCCGTAGAGTGGAAGGGTTGGGCGTTCGCCGTCCATGGCCGTCCGCGGGCACCGCCCGCTATGACACTTACTACGCCGTAGGTCCCCGCGCCGCACCCGTCCCGGAACACACCCCGGGGAGAGGGATGGCGCAGATAGGAAACCCCGGCGAGAGAGGCCGAAGGCCATCATGACCATGACCGATCCGATCGCAGACATGCTCACTCGTCTGCGAAACGCCAACTCGGCTTATCACGACACCGTCGTGATGCCGCACAGCAAGATCAAGTCGCACATCGCGGAGATCCTCCAGCAGGAGGGCTTCATCACCGGCTGGAAGACCGAGGACGCCGAGGTGGGCAAGAACCTCGTTCTCGAGCTGAAGTTCGGCCCGAACCGCGAGCGCTCGATCGCCGGCATCAAGCGGATTTCGAAGCCGGGCCTGCGGGTCTACGCAAAGTCCACCAATCTGCCGAAGGTGCTCGGCGGCCTGGGCGTGGCGATCATCTCCACGTCCCACGGGCTGCTCACCGGCCAGCAGGCGCAGAAGAAGGGCGTGGGTGGGGAAGTCCTCGCCTACGTCTGGTAGTCGGGAAGGAGGAACTGCAATGTCGCGCATCGGCAAGCTCCCCATCCCGGTTCCCGCCGGCGTGGACGTCACCATCGATGGCCAGACGGTCGCCGTGAAGGGTCCCAAGGGATCCCTCTCGCACACCGTCGCCGCGCCCATCGAGGTCAGCAAGGGCGAGGACGGTGTCATCACCGTCACCCGCCCCAACGACGAGCGTCAGAACAAGGCCCTGCACGGCCTGTCCCGCACGCTGGTGGCGAACATGATCACCGGGGTGACCCAGGGATACAGCAAGAAGCTTGAAATCAGCGGTGTCGGTTACCGTGTCCAGGCGAAGGGCTCCAACCTGGAGTTCGCGCTGGGCTACAGCCACCCCATCCTGATCGAGGCCCCCGAGGGCATCACCTTCACGGTGGAGTCCCCGACCAAGCTGAGTGTCGAGGGCATCGACAAGCAGAAGGTCGGCGAGGTCGCGGCCAACATCCGCAAGCTGCGGAAGCCCGACCCGTACAAGGCCAAGGGCGTGAAGTACGCCGGCGAGGTCATCCGGCGCAAGGTCGGAAAGGCTGGTAAGTAAGCCATGGCATTCGGCGTGAAGATCGCTAAGGGCGACGCCCGCAAGCGCGCCGCCATCAAGCGTCGCCACATCCGCGTCCGCAAGCGGATCTCCGGTACCCCGGAGCGTCCCCGCCTGGTCGTGACGCGCTCCAACCGCCACATGACCGCCCAGGTCATCGACGACATCGCGGGCCACACGCTGGCCTCCGCGTCGACCCTGGACGACTCCATCCGCGGTAACGAGGGCGACAAGAGCTCCCAGGCTCAGAAGGTCGGCGCCCTGGTGGCCGAGCGGGCCAAGGCCGCCGGTATCGAGACCGTGGTGTTCGACCGCGGTGGCAACCAGTACGCCGGGCGGATCGCCGCTCTGGCCGACGCCGCCCGCGAGGCCGGGCTCAAGTTCTGAGCACGGTTCCGTAGCAGCGGACGTAAACGAGAGAGGTAAATCCAATGGCTGGACCCCAGCGCCGCGGTGGCGGCGCCGGTGGCGGCGAGCGGCGGGACCGTAAGGGCCGGGACGGCGGCGCTGCCGCCGAGAAGACCGCGTACGTTGAGCGCGTTGTCGCGATCAACCGTGTTGCCAAGGTTGTGAAGGGTGGTCGTCGCTTCAGCTTCACCGCGCTGGTCGTGGTGGGCGATGGTGACGGCACCGTGGGTGTCGGTTACGGCAAGGCCAAGGAGGTGCCGGCCGCCATCGCCAAGGGTGTGGAGGAGGCCAAGAAGCACTTCTTCAAGGTCCCCCGGATCCAGGGCACCATCCCGCACCCGATCCAGGGCGAGAAGGCCGCGGGCGTCGTCCTGCTGAAGCCCGCTTCCCCCGGTACCGGTGTGATCGCGGGTGGCCCGGTGCGTGCCGTGCTCGAGTGCGCGGGCATCCACGACGTGCTCAGCAAGTCGCTCGGCTCGTCGAACCCGATCAACATCGTGCACGCCACGGTGACGGCTCTCCGCGGGCTTCAGCGCCCGGAGGAGATCGCCGCCCGCCGCGGCCTGCCCCTGGAGGACGTCGCCCCCGCGGCTCTGCTGCGGGCGCGTGCGGGAGCGGGTGCGTGATGGCCCGTCTCAAGATCACGCAGAAGAAGTCCTACATCGGCAGCAAGCAGAACCACCGCGACACCCTTCGTTCGCTCGGCCTGAAGCGCGTGAACGACGTGGTCGTCAAGGAGGACCGTCCCGAGATCCGCGGCATGGCGCAGACCGTGCGGCACCTCGTCACGGTTGAGGAGGTCGACTGACATGGCGGACGAGAAGCCGCTGAAGGTCCACAACCTCCGGCCCGCCCCGGGCGCCAAGACCGCCAAGACCCGTGTGGGCCGTGGCGAGGCGTCCAAGGGTAAGACCGCTGGTCGTGGCACCAAGGGTACGAAGGCCCGCTACCAGGTTCCGGAGCGCTTCGAGGGCGGGCAGATGCCCCTCCACATGCGTCTCCCGAAGCTGAAGGGCTTCAAGAACCCGTTCCGCACCGAGTACCAGGTCGTGAACCTGGACAAGCTGGCCGCGCTCTACCCGCAGGGTGGCGAGGTCACGGTGGCCGATCTGGTCGCCAAGGGCGCGGTTCGCAAGAACCAGCTCGTGAAGGTGCTCGGCACCGGTGAGGTGTCCGTGGCGCTGCAGGTGACGGTCGACGCCGTCTCCGGCTCCGCCAAGGAGAAGATCACCGCCGCCGGTGGTTCCGTGACCGAACTCGTCTGAGTTCGCCGGGCCGCTTGAACGGACCAACCGGGGATGCCCTAACGGGGCATCCCCGGTTGGTCGTTCCGCCCGGGGCACGTCCGCCGGTAAGGTGGCGTGCGTTACTGTCCGCGTGGCGTGTGCCTCCGCGGCTATTGACTGCTTTGTATCCGTCGACCCTCAAGACCGTCACCTCTCGCGCCTGGCGCGGGGGGCGCAGGAGGCACCGTGCTCACCGCGTTCGCCCGGGCGTTCAAGACGCCCGACCTGCGCAAGAAGCTGCTGTTCACGTTGGGCATCATCGTGCTCTTCCGACTCGGGGCCCATATTCCGGTCCCCGGGGTCAGCTACGTCAACGTCAACTACTGCATGGATGCGGCGAAGGGCCAGGGCGGCGATCTCTTCGGCCTGGTCAACATGTTCAGCGGCGGCGCACTGCTGCAGCTGACGATTTTCGCCCTCGGCATCATGCCGTACATCACGGCCAGCATCATTCTGCAGCTGCTCGTGGTGGTGATTCCGCGGCTCGAGGCCCTGAAGAAGGAGGGCCAGAGCGGCCAGGCGAAGATCACGCAGTACACCCGCTATCTGACCGTGGCGCTCGGTGTTCTGCAGGGTACGGGCCTGGTGGCCACCGCCCGCAGCGGCTCGCTCTTCCCGGGCTGTGACCGGGCGTCCGAGATCATCCCGGACCAGTCGATCTTCACGACCGCCGTCATGGTCATCACCATGACCGCCGGCACGGCCCTGGTGATGTGGCTCGGCGAGCTCATCACGGACCGCGGCATCGGCAACGGCATGTCGATCCTGATGTTCATCGCGATCGCCGCCGGCTTCACCGGCTCGCTGTGGCAGATCAAGCTCTCCGGCAAGATCATGGACGGCTGGCTGGAGTTCGGCGCCGTGATCGCGGTCGGTCTGGCGATGGTCGCGCTCGTGGTCTTCGTCGAGCAGGCACAGCGCCGTATTCCGGTGCAGTACGCGAAGCGCATGATCGGCCGCCGGTCCTATGGCGGTACGTCCACCTACATTCCGTTGAAGGTGAACCAGGCGGGTGTGATTCCCGTCATCTTCGCGGCCTCGCTGCTCTACATTCCGGCCCTGCTGGTCCAGTTCAGCAACTCCACCGCCGGGTGGGCGACTTGGATTCAGGCGAATCTGGTCTCTCCCGACAGCGCGATGTACATCATCGTCTACTTTGTGATGATTATCTTCTTCGCGTTCTTCTACGTGGCGATCACCTTCAACCCCGAAGAAGTCGCCGACAACATGAAGAAGTATGGTGGCTTCATCCCGGGCATCCGGGCTGGACGTCCGACCGCTGAGTACTTGAGCTACGTGCTCAACCGCATCACGTGGCCGGGCTCGCTGTACCTGGGCTTGATCGCATTGGTGCCAACGGTGGCACTGGTTCTGTTCAACGCCGATCAGAACTTCCCCTTCGGCGGAACCAGCATCCTCATCATCGTGGGTGTCGGTCTGGAGACGGTGAAGCAGATCGAGAGCCAGCTTCAGCAGCGTAACTACGAAGGGTTCCTCCGCTGATGCGAATCGTCCTCGTCGGGCCGCCTGGCGCCGGAAAGGGTACGCAGGCCGCGTACCTGGCCAAGAATCTCTCCATTCCGCACATCTCCACCGGTGATCTCTTCCGCGCCAATATCAGCCAGGGCACGCCCCTCGGCAAGCAGGCGCAGGAGTTCATGAAGGCCGGGGAGCTCGTCCCGGACGAGGTGACGGTCGGAATGGCGAAGGACCGCATGAGCCAGGCGGACGCCGCCGAGGGCTTTCTGCTGGACGGCTTCCCGCGCAATCTCGACCAGGCCAAGGCGCTCGACGAGATCCTCGCCGCACAGGACATCGCCCTGGACGGCGTGCTGGACCTGGAGGTCCCCGAGGAAGAGGTCGTGAAGCGGATCGCCGGCCGGCGGACCTGCCGCAGCGACAGCGCGCACACCTACCACGTCGAGTACAAGAAGCCGAAGACCGACGGCGTCTGCGACGAGTGCGGTGGCGAGCTCTACCAGCGTGAGGACGACCGCGAGGAGACCGTCCGCAAGCGGCTGGAGGTCTACCACCGGGAGACCGAGCCGATCATCGACTACTACCGGGCCCAGGGCCTGGTGGTCACGATCTCGGCGCTCGGCAAGGTGGCCGAGGTCACCGAGCGGGCGATGGCGGCACTCGACCGCCAGGCGGCCTGAGAGCAGAGAAGTACGGTACGGCCGCGGCGCCCCTCGGGGCATCGCGGCCGTACCGTTGTGGTGTACGCACGGACCGGACGATGATCGGATCCGGTGACGACGGAAGGCGGAAGGCGCCCCCATGGTGGAGATCAAGACCCCGGAGCAGATCGCGAAGATGCGTGAGGCCGGGCTGGTCGTCGCGCGCATCCATGAGGCGTGCCGGGCGGCGGCGGTCCCGGGGGCGACGACCAAGGACCTCGACGACATCGCCCGCAAGGTGCTGGCCGAGCACGGCGCCAAGTCCAACTTCCTGGGCTACGGCGGATTCCCGGCGACCATCTGCACCTCGGTCAACGACGTGGTGGTGCACGGCATCCCGGACACCACGACCGTGCTGCGCGACGGCGACATCATCTCCATCGACGCCGGAGCGGTGATCGCGGGCTGGCACGGCGACGCGGCCCTCACCGTGTTCGTCGGCGGTGGCCACGCGCCGGAGCTGCTGGAGCTCAGCCGGGTGACCGAGGAGTCGATGTGGGCCGGCATCGCCGCGGTGAGGCAGGGCAACCGCTTGGTCGACATCTCCAAGGCGATCGAGGGCTACATCCGCCGCCAGCCCCGTCCGTCCGGCGGCAAGTACGGGATCATCCAGGACTACGGCGGCCACGGCATCGGTTCGGAGATGCACATGGACCCGCATCTGCTGAACTACGTCGACCGCAAGCGCGGCCGCGGCCCGCGCCTGGTGCCCGGCTTCTGCATCGCGATCGAGCCGATGGTGAGCCTCGGCACCCCCAGGACGCACGTCCTCGCCGACGAGTGGACCGTCAAGACCGACGACGGCAGCTGGAGCAGCCACTGGGAGCACTCGGTCGCCCTCACCGAGGAGGGACCGCTGGTGCTCACCGCCTTCGACGGCGGCCGGGCCAAGCTGGCGGAGTACGGGGTCACGACGGCCCCGGACCCCTGCGCCGGATCCTGAGCCGGGGCCTCCGACCGCGGCGGGGCCCGGGGCGGAGGGAGTGAGACCGGCGGTGGCGCGGAGGCATAAGGATCTCCGCACAGGGGAATCCTGATTAGTCTTTCCGGTTGCCGTCGCGTAGACTGACACGTCGGGTCACGCCTGTCCTCGGGCATGCCGTGAGCCGATCAAGGTAGCCGATTCGAAAGGCGAAGCGTGGCCAAGAAGCAAGGTGCCATCGAGATCGAGGGCACCGTGATCGAGTCTCTGCCGAACGCCATGTTCAAGGTGGAGCTCCAGAACGGTCACAAGGTCCTCGCGCACATCAGCGGCAAGATGCGGATGCACTACATCCGTATCCTTCCCGACGACCGGGTCGTGGTGGAGCTCTCTCCGTACGACCTGACGCGCGGCCGGATCGTCTACCGCTACAAGTAGATCTCGTGATCGTTTCGCCTTCGGGCGGTGCGGTCGCACGACCCGGAGAACCTCACATCCCATGAAGGTCAAGCCGAGCGTCAAGAAGATCTGCGACAAGTGCAAGGTGATCCGCCGTCACGGCCGGGTCATGGTCATCTGTGACAACCTGCGCCACAAGCAGCGCCAGGGCTGACACCGACCCGCACTGAAGCAGTTCGCGCGACGCAACACAGACAGAACCGCAGTCATCCGTCCCTCGCGCAGGGACGACACCCCCGGCGGAGGCCGGGGACCCGGCGGCCGGACCGCCGGGAGAGATGCTGTGGAAGACCTCCGATGCAATCAGGAGCCAATCGATGGCACGCCTTTCCGGCGTTGACCTCCCGCGCGAGAAGCGCGTCGAGGTCGCCCTCACCTACGTTTTCGGTATCGGGCGCTCCCTGGCCCAGCAGACGCTGGCCGCCACGGGCGTGAACCCGGACACCCGTGTCCGGGACCTGGCCGAAGAGGATCTGATCAAGATCCGCGAGTACGTGGACGCCAACCTCAGGACCGAGGGTGACCTCCGCCGCGAGATCCAGGCCGACATCCGCCGCAAGGTCGAGATCGGCAGCTACCAGGGTCTGCGCCACCGCCGCGGTCTGCCCGTCCGCGGTCAGCGTACGAGCACCAACGCCCGCACCCGCAAGGGCCCGCGTCGCGCGATCGCCGGCAAGAAGAAGCCGGGCAAGAAGTAGTCCGCTCCGGACGCCACTGCGGTCCTCCGGGATGCGTTCCGGGGTCCGCTGTCACCGCGGTCCGGCAGGTAGGACCGACCACCTCCACAGGAGTTTCTGAGTATGCCTCCGAAGAGCCGTACGGCCGGCGCCAAGAAGGTGCGCCGCAAGGAGAAGAAGAACGTCGCCCACGGGCACGCTCACATCAAGAGCACGTTCAACAACACCATCGTCTCGATCACCGACCCCACGGGCAACGTGATCTCCTGGGCCTCGGCCGGCCACGTCGGCTTCAAGGGCTCGCGCAAGTCGACCCCGTTCGCCGCGCAGATGGCCGCCGAGTCGGCCGCGCGCCGCGCGCAGGAGCACGGCATGCGCAAGGTCGACGTCTTCGTCAAGGGTCCCGGCTCCGGCCGTGAGACCGCGATCCGTTCCCTCCAGGCCACCGGCCTCGAGGTCGGCTCGATCCAGGACGTGACCCCCACCCCGCACAACGGATGCCGGCCGCCCAAGCGCCGTCGCGTCTGAGCCGGCTGAAGTAGGAGACAAACAAACAATGGCGCGTTACACCGGGGCCGACTGCAAGCGATGCCGTCGGGAGAAGCAGAAGCTCTTCCTCAAGGGGAGCAAGTGCGAGAGCGCGAAGTGCCCGATCGAGATCCGTCCTTACCCCCCGGGTGAGCACGGTCGCGGGCGCACCAAGGACAGCGAGTACCTGCTGCAGAAGCGTGAGAAGCAGAAGGCCGCTCGTATCTACGGTGTCCTTGAGAAGCAGTTCCGTGGTTACTTCGAGGAAGCCAACCGCAAGCAGGGCAAGACCGGCGAGAACCTGCTGCGCATCCTCGAGACCCGGCTGGACAACGTGGTCTACCGCGCGGGCTTCGCCAAGTCCCGCGACCACGCCCGTCAGCTGGTCAAGCACGGTCACATCACCATCAACGGCCGCAAGAACGACATCCCGTCGGCTCGTGTGTCCGTGAACGACATCATCGAGGTCCGCAAGTCCTCGCTGGAGCTGACGCCGTTCGTCGTCGCCCGGGCGGAGGCCGGCGAGAAGACCGTTCCGGCGTGGCTGGAGGCCATCCCGTCGAAGATGCGGATCCTCGTGCACAGCCTGCCCGAGCGCCAGGTGATCGACACCCAGGTGCAGGAGCAGCTGATCGTCGAGCTCTACTCGAAGTAATCCGGGTGAGCCGACTGCTCCTGCGGCTTCTCCCCGGGCGGCGCCACGTGCGCTGCTTGGGGTACGGGGATCGCTCCCCGGGGGATCGCAGCATCGACACCCAGGTGCAGGAGCAGCTGATCGTCGAGCTCTACTCGAAGTAAGGGCTCGTAACAGCTGAGGGGGCGGGCGGCCGAAGCGGGGGAGACCCGCGGCGGCCGCCCGTATCCTTGGCATTGTCCGGCATCAAATAGCGGGTGCCGAAGACTGAAGGAGTACACCCATGCTGATTGCTCAGCGCCCCTCGTTGACCGAAGAGGTCGTCGACGAATACCGCTCCCGGTTCGTGATCGAGCCGCTGGAGCCGGGCTTCGGCTACACCCTCGGCAACTCCCTCCGCCGTACGCTGCTCTCCTCGATCCCCGGTGCCGCCGTCACCAGCATCCGGATCGACGGGGTCCTGCACGAGTTCACGACCGTGCCGGGCGTCAAGGAGGACGTCACCGACCTCATCCTCAACATCAAGCAGCTCGTCGTCTCCTCCGAGCACGACGAGCCCGTGGTGATGTACCTGCGCAAGCAGGGCCCCGGGCTGGTCACGGCGGCGGACATCGCGCCGCCGGCCGGTGTCGAGGTGCACAACCCGGACCTCGTCCTCGCCACGCTGAACGGCAAGGGCAAGCTGGAGATGGAGCTGACCGTCGAGCGCGGCCGCGGCTACGTCTCCGCCGTCCAGAACAAGCAGCTGGGCCAGGAGATCGGCCGGATCCCGGTGGACTCCATCTACAGCCCGGTGCTCAAGGTCACGTACAAGGTCGAGGCGACCCGTGTCGAGCAGCGGACCGACTTCGACAAGCTGATCGTCGACGTCGAGACCAAGCAGGCCATGCGTCCCCGTGACGCCATGGCGTCGGCCGGCAAGACCCTGGTCGAGCTGTTCGGTCTGGCCCGCGAGCTCAACATCGACGCCGAGGGCATCGACATGGGCCCGTCGCCGACGGACGCCGCCCTGGCCGCCGATCTGGCGCTGCCGATCGAGGAGCTGGAGCTCACGGTCCGGTCGTACAACTGCCTCAAGCGCGAGGGCATCCACTCCGTGGGCGAGCTCGTGGCGCGGAGCGAGGCCGATCTGCTGGACATCCGCAACTTCGGTGCCAAGTCGATCGACGAGGTCAAGGCGAAGCTGGCCGGCATGGGCCTGGCCCTCAAGGACAGCCCGCCCGGATTCGACCCGACCGCCGCCGCGGACGCCTTCGGGGCGGACGACGACGCGGACGCGGGCTTCGTGGAGACCGAGCAGTACTGAGCCGGTCCGCCTCCGGCGGGGTGGTCCCGGCACCGGGTGCCGGGGGTGCCGCCCCGCCGGGCGCCCGGCCCGGACGCAAGCCTCCGGGAACCGCCGGTTCCCGGGTTCCGGCGGGCACGAGCCCGTACGGACACTGACACCGGTACCTGATACGGCCGGTGCAGAGACTGAGGAGACACACATGCCGAAGCCCGCCAAGGGTGCCCGTCTGGGCGGCAGCGCCGCGCACGAGCGGCTGATGCTGGCGAACCTCGCCACCGCGCTCTTCGAGCACGGCCGCATCACCACCACCGAGGCCAAGGCACGCCGGCTGCGCCCGGTGGCCGAGCGTCTGATCACCAAGGCGAAGAAGGGCGACCTTCACAACCGCCGCCAGGTGCTCCAGACGGTCCGCGACAAGGGTGTCGTCCACACCCTGTTCACGGAGATCGGCCCGCGGTACGAGAACCGTCCGGGTGGCTACACCCGGATCACCAAGATCGGCAACCGTCGCGGTGACAACGCCTCGATGGCCGTCATCGAGCTGGTCGAGGCGCTGACCGTGCAGCAGACCGCTGTCGGTGAGGCCGAGGCCGCCACCAAGCGTTCCGCCAAGGACGCCGCCGGCGACCAGGCTGTCGCGGACCTCAAGAAGGACCAGGGCGAGGCGGCTGCCGCCGAGTCCGAGGCTCCGACCGCCGAGGCCGAGGCCGCCGAGGCCACGGAGTCCGGCGAGGAGAAGAAGGACGCCTGATCCAGGCTCCGCCTTCCGCTCCACGGCCGGCTGCCACAGCAGGCTGTACGGACGGGCCCGCTCCAGTTCTCTGGGGCGGGCCCGTTCCGCGTCTGGTGAGAGGATCTTCGGATGAGTGACGACGTTGAGCCGGGACACGTACGGGTGCGGCTGGACCTTTCCTACGACGGGAAGGACTTCTCGGGCTGGGCGCGGCAGCGCGAGCGGCGCACGGTCCAGGGGGAGCTGGAGGACGCGCTGCGGGTCGTGATGCGGCTGCCGTACCCGGTCGAGCTGACCGTGGCCGGGCGCACGGACGCCGGAGTCCACGCCCGGGGCCAGGTCGCCCACGTCGATCTGGCGGAGGAGGTCTGGGCCGAGCACGGCGGGAAGCTGCTGCGGCGGCTCGCGGGGCGGCTGCCGCACGATGTGCGGGTCTGGCGGGTGAGCGAGGCGCCGCCGCACTTCAACGCCCGGTTCTCGGCGATCTGGCGGCGTTACGCCTACCGGGTCGGCGATCACCGCGGTGGTGTGGATCCGCTGCGGCGCGGTCACGTTCTGTGGCACGACCGGCCGGTGGACATCGATCTGATGAACGAGGCCGCGGCCAGGCTGCTCGGGGAGCACGACTTCGCCGCATACTGCAAGAAGCGCGAGGGCGCGACCACCATCCGGACGCTGCTCGACCTGCACTGGGAGCGGCCGGGCCCGGGCGAGGAGGACGCCGGGCTGGCGGTGGCGACCGTGCGCGCGGACGCCTTCTGCCACAACATGGTGCGCGCGCTGGTGGGGTCCATGCTGCTGGTCGGCGACGGGCACCGGCCGGTGGGCTTCCCGGCCGAGGTGCTGGCGGGGCGGGTCCGCCACTCGGCGGTCAACGTCGTGCGGCCGCACGGGCTGACCCTGGAGGAGGTCGGCTACCCGGCCGACGACCAGCTGGCGGCCCGGAATCTGGCGGCCCGCAACAAGCGGAGCCTGCCGGGGGCGGCGGCCGCTCCGGGGGCGGCCGGGCGGTAGCGGGCCGCGGCCGCCGCCGGCCACCGGTGACGGGACGGGGTGACCGGCGGCTCCGGGGCGGGCCGGGGCGTCCGGGCGGCGGTGATTCTCCGCCGGAGCAGCGATGAGTTTGCCGTCCCGGGGCGGTCGGTATGGGTAAACACTCTCGCGCTCCAGGAGGGCACCCATGATCGAAAAGGGCTTCACCACCTGTCTGTGGTTCGACGGCCGCGCCGAAGAGGCGGCGCAGTACTACACCTCGGTCTTCGAGGACGGGCGGATCGGGAAGATCAGCCGCTACACCGAGGCCGGTCCCGGGCCCGCGGGCTCGGTGGTCACCGTGGACTTCGAGATCAACGGCCAGAAGTTCGTCGCGCTGAACAGCGGGCCGGAGTTCAGCTTCACCGAGGCCATCTCGTTCCAGATCACCTGCGAGAACCAGGCCGAGGTGGATCACTACTGGGACCGGCTCACCGAAGGGGGCGGCCAGGAGGTCCAGTGCGGCTGGGTGAAGGACCGGTTCGGGGTGTCCTGGCAGATCATCCCGACCGTGCTCCTCGACATGGTCGGCGACCCGGACCCGGAGAAGGCCAAGCGGGCGACCGAGGCGATGCTCGGGATGAAGAAGCTCGACATCGCGGAGCTCCGGAAGGCCTACGAGGGCGCGTAGCCCGCCCGGCGGGGTCGCGGGCCGGCCGCGTCGTCCGTGACCGGGGCACACGGGGGTCCCGGTCACGGCCGGTGCGCTCCGCCGGCCCGTACGACGGCCAGGAGACCGCCGGCCGCGGGCCTCAGCCGACGCGCTGGGCGAGGAGGTGGCGGAAGCGGGCGTCGTGGGCGTCGGCGGGCGGGTCGTCGAGCCGGTCGACGAAGACGGCGACCAGGCTCGCGGGCGCGTCGTAGTCCACCGTGTCCGGGAGCCGGTGGCGGAGGTGGCGCCAGGCGGCGAGATTGGGGTGGTCGTAGTCGGGGCACGCCTCGGCGGGGGCGAGGAGCCCGATGGCCTCGTCGAGCTGGTCCACGGTGACGGGATAGGTGCGGGTGCCGACCCGGTGTTCGCAGACGGTGGAGAGCACGGCGGCCGGCAGATAGTGCTCACCGGCGTTGACCACGGGGAACTCGGTGCCCGAGGGCGTGATCAGGCCCAGCCCGTGGGCGGCGGGCCGCCGCCACCCGGGGAGCTGCCGCGTGAAGTGGTCCATCGCGGCGGCCAGGTGTTCCTTGGTGGTCCAGGCTTCCGCCACGATTCCCGCTCCCTCGCCCCGTACGCCCCGTAGAAGATCCGAACACCGTAGCGGCGCGCCGCGGGGCTGGACAGCCCTTGCGCGGGCCCGTCAGCGGGGCGTCGGAACCGCCGGACCGGACTGTTGCCGGGCGGCAACGGACCGTGTCGGGACGGGGGCGGGACGGCGCTCGCGCAGGCGCGGGACGGGGAGCCCGGCAGGGGAGCGGTGGCGGTCCGTACCGGTGCTCGCGGCTGCGCGGGGGGACGGGCGGGGTGCCTCGCGGCGTATGGGGTGGTCCGGCTCCTCGCGACGCCGCCGGTGCGGTTGCCCGCGCCGGTCAACCGCGTGTGACGCCACAGACCGTCCTCTTCGACCGGCGGGGCTGCGGCCGGAGCACCCCGCGGGCCGGCCGGGGCCGGTCACGCGTGCGGTGAGGCCGGTGGCCACGGGCCGTCCGACAGGCCGTACGCCGAGCTCAGCCAGGAGCTGAGCTGGGTGCGGGAGCGGATGCCGAGCTTGCGGTAGATCCGGGTCAGCGAGGCCTCGATGGTCTTGACGCTGAGGAACATCCGCGCCGCGACCTCCTGGTTGGTCGCCCCCTCGCCGACGAGGACGGCGATCCGTTCCTCGGAGTCCGTCAGGATGGCGAACGCGGCGGCTCCGGCCCCGTTCCCGTGCCCCGGTGCCGCCCCGGGCTCGCGGGCCGTGGCGGCCGCGCCCGCACCGGACGGGGCGCCGAGCGCGGTTCCGCCGGCCGTGCCCGTCCGGCCGGGTTCCGCTGTCGTGCCGTCGACCTGGGCCAGCAGGCGGCTCGCCTGTTCCGTCCACGGTTTCGCGCCGTGGCGGGTGAAGAGGGCCAGCGCCTCGCTGACGGCCGTACGCGCCGCGGCGGTGCGCCGACGCCGGCGTTCGATTCCGGCGCGGACCAGCAGGCAGTGGCCGCGTTCGAGCGGCTGCCCCAGCACCTCGAAGCGGCGCGCGGCCTGTTCGAGCAGGCGTACGGCCGCGTCGGGGCGGCCCTGTGCGGCGAGCAGTGCGGCCTCGGCGCGGTCGAGCTGCGCCATGACGCCGGCGCCGGGCGGCAGGGTGCCCGGCGCTCCTCCTGCTCCGGGTGTTCCGGGTGTTCCCGGTGTCCTGGGGGCTCCCGGCTCTCCCGGCTCTCCGGGGTCCGCGGGGCCCGGCCGGCGGTCCGTACGGGTGTGCGCTCCGGCGTCCCGCTTGCCGGCCTCCATGCTGCGAGGGCCGCCGGGGCCGCCGGGGGCTTCGGTGCCGCCCGGGCCGCCCGGGCCGCCCGGACCGCCCGGGCCGTCGTGCCGTCCGCCGAGCTCCACGGTGATCGCCTCGCGTGCCGAGGCGATGGTCTCCGCGGCCTCCTCATGGCGTCCGAGGGCCGTCAGCCCGGCCGCCAGATCGCTGTGCCAGCGGAGCACCAGGGGCGCCGACACCCCCTGTTCGCGTTCCAGCGCGCGGATGCGGAGCAGCGCCTCGACCCCGCGCCGCACGTCTCCGCCGCGCAGCCGGGCCTGGCCCAGGACGTGCAGATGGCGTCCCAGGAAGATGGAGTCGCGCTCCTGTTCGGAGGCGCGCACGCCGCGCTCCGCGTAGGCGACGGCCCGCTGGACGCTGCCGCCCGCCAGTTCCGCGACGGCGGCGTTGTACCAGGCAGGGCCGGGGCTGAGCGCGGCGTCCTCGGTGATGCGGATCGCCCGGTCGGCGAAGTGCAGCGCGTCGGCGCACCGGCCGAGCCGGGCCGAGACCTCGGAGAGGCTGCGCAGGACCTCCATGACCTCCTCGCCGTGCCCGCGCTCGGTGAGGGCGAGCATCCGCAGCAGGTCCTGGCGGGCTTCCTCCAGCCGGTCGTCGAAGACGGCGAACCGGGCGGCGTGGAAGCGCGGCGCCATGTGCAGCCGGCCGTCGACGGCGGGCTGCGGCAGGGCCAGCGCGGCGTCCATGATCGCCCGGTGGTCGGCGCGGCCCATGACCCGGGCGGCGATCGCGCGGATGCAGAGCGCCATGGCCTCGGTGCCGGTGTCCCCGACGGTGCGCGCCAGTCCGGCGGCCCGCTCCGCCTCCTCGGAGCCGGGGCCCGGGCGGCCGTCCACCAGCGCCGCCCAGGACAGCCGCAGCCGCAGCGGCGCCAGCAGGGACGGGTCGTCGCCCGCGTCGACGAGGGCGGCGGCGAACACCTCGTCGCGTTCGGCGAGTGCCTGCCCGGACAGGTCGATCAGCGCCAGCCGGACCCGTACCCGCTGGTCGCGGTGGGCGTCGGCGGCGAGGACGGCGTCGGCCGCGCGGTGCACGATGCCGGGGAGGCCCGCCGCCGCGCCGACCTCCGCGGCGGCCACCAGCCACTCCAGGCGCTCGGCCTCGAACTCGTACGGTGTGCGGTCGGCGGCCAGCAGGTACAGTTCCGCGGCCAGCCGGTGGGAGCCCTGGCGGCGGGCCGCCTCGGCGGCGGTGACCAGGGAACGGGCCACCTCGGCGTCGGGGTCGGCGGAGGCGAGGGCGCGGTGCCGGACGCGGCCCGCCGCGTCGGTCACGACCCCCGCGAGCACGGTGTGCGTGGCGGCCCGGTGCCCGGCCGACGCCGACTCGGCCAGGACGGTGCCGACCGCCGGCGGGGTGAACCGCAGGGTGCCGCTCTCGCTCACCAGCAGCCCGGCCTCGACGGCGCGGCGGATGTCCCGCTCGGCGTCCGCGCGGCCCGCCCGCAGCAGCAGCTCCGCCGTGGGATGCGCGGCCAGCGCGGCGACCAGCAGCGTCTCGCGGGTCTGCGAGGGCAGCGCGGCGACCCGCTCGCTGATGAGGGCGTGCACATGCCGGGGGAGCGGGACGGGACGGCCGTGCCGGGGGAGGCGGTCGGTGAAGGCGCCGCCGAGCGCCAGGGCGAGATACGGATTGCCGCCCGATTCCGCGTGCACGGTGTTCGCCACCCGGGCCGGCAGGCCGTACTGGTCCAGCAGTTCGGCCAGTTCGTCCGGCGCGAGCGGGGGTACGGCGATCTCCGTGGTGCCGGGCGGTACGGGCCACGGGGCCCGGCGGGCCCTGCCGTATCCCGGCCCCGGGGCCGGGCCCGTGCCCGTGCCGGGGTCCGGGAGGGGGCCGCCGGGAGCGCCGGACTCCGCTCCGGCGCCGGCCGGGGCCGCGTCCACGGCCTGTTCCGGCCGCTGCCCGGCGAGCAGGACGCGCACGGCACCGCCGGTCAGCCGCCGTGCCGCGTAGGCGAGGGTGTCGGCGGAGGCCGTGTCCAGCCACTCCGCGTCGTCCAGGAGCAGCAGTACCGGTCCCGCCTCCGCACAGCGGGTGAGCAGCGTCTGCCACGCGAGCCGGCAGGCGAACTGCGCGCGGCCCGCGGTGACGGCGGGACGGTCGCGCAGCAGCACCCCGTCCATGGCGGCGCGCTGCGGCCCCGGGAGGGCGTCCAGCCACGCGGCGGGCACCTGGCTCAGCAGCTCGGCGAGCGCCGCGTAGGGGATCCAGCGTTCGGTCTCGGCACCGGCGGCGCGCAGCACCAGTTCGCCGCGCGCGGCGGCGGCAGCGCCGGCGGCTTCCAGCAGGGCGGTCTTGCCGATGCCGCTCGGGCCGGTCAGGACGACGCTGCCGCCCGCAGCGATGCGGGATTCCACGGAGGCGAGGAGAGCCGCCCGGCCCACCAGACGGGGCGCGGACCGGAAGGCGGCTGCGGCCGGAACGGCCGGGGTGCCTGTGATGGTGTCCTCCCGGCTCGGAGCGGGACGGGACGGGATAACGCGCCGACCTTAACCAGCCCGGTGCGCGAGCGGCAATGGCCCGGCCGCTATTGCCGGAACCGGGCCGGACCGGAGCGGACCGGACGGGACCCGGCCGGAACGGGAGAGACGGGGCGGGATCCGGAGCGAGGGCCGGTGGACCGGCGGTCTCGTTTCGGGCGGGGCGGAGACCCCGGCGCGGGCCGCAGGCCGGGCCGGCGGGTGACCGGACAGCGGCCGGACCGAGCCGGCCGGCGCCGCGCTGCCCGGAGCTGCCCCTTCCGGAGCCGCCCCGGCCGGCGGTGTCAGCCGGCCTGGGCCGTGGCCGCCTTGGCCGCCTGTGCCTCGCCCCGGTTGACGATGCTGTTGAAGGTGTAGTCGGCGACGTCCTTGCCGGCCTGCCGCGCCCGGGTGTCGGCGGTGGTGACGTCCTCGCCGGAGGTGTAGCCGGCGACCGTGAAGTAGGCGTAGCGGCCGATGGAGTTGGCCGTCAGCCGGCAGGCCGTGGCCCGGCAGAAGACCGGCACGCCGTCGCCGGGCAGTGACCGGATGTTGCCGGTCGCGTCCTCCTTGGCCTTCGCCGCCTGCGCCTCGGTGCCGAACACGGCGACGCCCACGGTGACCGCGACGCCGTCCCGCGTGTACGTGGCCCGGATGACCTGGTCGCAGCCGTTCTCCGTCAGCGCGGGCGCGAGCCGGCCGGAGGCGGCGGTGGCGCAGTTGGTGACGGAGTCGGTGGCGCCCTTGCCGTACGCCCGGCTGGCCATGGTCATCCGGGTGTCCGGGAACAGGGTGGTCGCGGTGAGCGGTGCCGTGTCCTTGTCGGCGTCCGAGATGAACTCGCGCGGGTCGGGCGGAGGCGGCGGCTTGACCTCCGAGAAGGACGGTTCCGGTTGCTGTGGCTCGCTGGGCAGGGTCTCCGGCGCGGGGAGACCCTCCTGTCTGCCCTCGGCATTGCCCCCGTTGACGACGCCGAAGGCCACGATGGTGCCGACAATGGCCGTGGCGGCGGCCCCTCCGCCGATCAGCAGCATTTTGCGGCGGCGGTTGCGGGCGGCGGTCCGGTCCGCCATGGCGCCCCAGTCGGGCGTCGAAGAATCGAAGGAACCCCCGGGCCCCGAAAAGCCCCTTTGCCCAAAGCTCATGCGGTGCAGTCTAAACCGGTTGGTACCCCGGCTGTTGTCTTGTGACAATCGCCCGCATGGGGCATGTGGAAGTGGCGCACGTCGAGTATTACCTGCCGGACGGCAGACCTCTGCTGGTCGACGCCTCTTTCCGGGTCGGTGAGGGATCGGCCGTGGCCCTCGTCGGGGCCAACGGCGCGGGCAAGACGACTCTGCTGAAGCTGATCGCGGGTCAGCTCACGCCGCACGGCGGTGCGGTGACGGTCAGCGGCGGCCTGGGGGTGATGCCCCAGTTCGTCGGCTCGGTACGGGACGAGCGGACGGTGCGCGACCTGCTGGTGTCCGTCGCCCCGCACCGCATCCGCACGGCGGCGCGGGCGGTCGACGCGGCGGAGCACGCCATCATGACCACCGACGACGAGGCGGCGCAGCTCGGCTACGCGCAGGCGCTCAGCGACTGGGCGGAGGTCCGCGGCTACGAGGCCGAGACCCTGTGGGACATCTGCACCACGGCCGCGCTCGGCGTTCCGTACGAACGGGCGCAGTGGCGCGAGGTGCGCACCCTCTCCGGGGGCGAGCAGAAGCGGCTGGTGCTGGAGGCGCTGCTGCGCGGTCCGGACGAGGTGCTGCTGCTCGACGAGCCGGACAACTATCTGGACGTGCCCGGCAAGCGCTGGCTGGAGGAGCGGCTGCGCGAGACGCGCAAGACGGTCCTCTTCGTCAGCCACGACCGCGAGCTGCTGGCCCGCTCCGCGAGCAAGATCATCAGCGTGGAGCCGGGGGTGGCCGGCAGCGACGTCTGGGTGCACGGCGGCGGCTTCGAGACGTACCACGCCGCGCGCAAGGAGCGCTTCGCCCGGTTCGAGGAGCTGAAGCGGCGCTGGGACGAGGAGCACGCCCGGCTCAGGGCGCTGGTGCTGCGGCTGCGGCAGCAGGCGGCGAACAGCCCCGACATGGCCTCCCGCTACCGGGCGATGCAGACCCGGCTGCGCAAGTTCGAGGAGGCCGGCCCGCCGCCCGAGCCGCCGCGCGAGCAGGACATCCGGATGCGGCTGCGGGGCGGGCGCACCGGCGTACGGGCCGTGATCTGCGAGCGGCTGGAGCTGACCGGGCTGATGCGGCCCTTCTCGCTGGAGGTCCACTACGGCGAGCGGGTCGCCGTGCTCGGCTCGAACGGCTCCGGGAAGTCGCACTTCCTGCGGCTGCTGGCCGGTGACGAGGTCGCCCACACCGGAAGCTGGAGGCTCGGCGCCCGCGTGGTGCCCGGCCACTTCGCGCAGACCCATGCCCACCCGGAGCTGGAGGGGCGCACCCTCACCGACATTCTCTGGACCGAACACGCGCGCGACCGGGGCGCCGCCATGAGCGTGCTGCGCCGGTACGAGCTGGAGCGCCAGGGCGACCAGCCGTTCGGCAGGCTCTCCGGCGGCCAGCAGGCGCGCTTCCAGATCCTGCTGCTGGAGCTGTCGGGGACCACGGCCCTGCTGCTGGACGAGCCGACGGACAACCTCGACCTGGAGAGCGCCGACGCCCTCCAGCAGGCGCTGGAGGCGTACGACGGAACGGTGCTCGCGGTGACGCACGACCGCTGGTTCGCCCGTTCATTCGACCGGTTCCTGGTCTTCGGCGCCGACGGTGTCGTCCGGGAGACCCCGGAGCCGGTGTGGGACGAGACCCGGGTGGCCCGCGCCCGCTGAGCCGCGGGCCGGTCCGGCGCGTCCCGCCGGGTGCCCGGCCCGGGTGTGCAGCCCCGGGGCCCCGCCCCGGGCCGCCCGGGTGCCCGACTGCGGCGGCACGGGGCCGGTCGCCCGCCGTGCCGCTCGGCCGGGTCCGGTCCGGGCCGGGGCCGCCCGGGCCCGGCCGGCCGGGATCTCCCCGGCGGCACGGGCGGCCGCCGGCCGGCCCCGGCACCGCCCCCGTACCCGGAACACCGTGCCGGAACTCGCGGCGCCGACGCAGCCGAGCGCCAGCCACTGCACCGGCACCAGATGCTCGGACAGCAGGACGGCGCCCGCGAGCCCCGCGCTCACCGGTTCGAGGCTCTGCAGCACCCCCACCGTCCGGGGCGGAATCCGGCGCAGCGCGGCCATCTCCAGCGAGTACGGCAGCACCGTCGCGAAGACGGCCACCAGCGCGCCGACGATCAGCGCCCGCGTCCCCAGCAGCGCGGTCCCGCTCTCCGCCGCCCCGAACGGCACGGTGAGCACGGCCGACCAGGCGACGGCCAGCGCCAGGGGCGCGCCGTCGGCGGACCGGGCCCCGGCCCGCCGGCTGAGCAGCAGATAACAGGCCATGGAGGCGCCCGACGCCAGGGCGAGCAGTACCCCGGGCAGCGGGAGCCCGGCGCCGCCGGGCAGGTGGAAGAGCCAGACGCCGAGGCCCGCCAGGGCGGCGAGCGCGAGGTCGGCCGTCCGCCGGGAGGCCAGCAGCGCGAGCGTGACCGGCCCGATGAGCTGCAGGGCCGAGGCCGTGCCGAGCGGCAGGTACCGCAGCGCGGGATAGACGAGGTTCATGCCGGCGATCGCCGTCCCGAAGGCGAGGACGAGGAGGACGTCGGCCCGGGTGCGCGGCAGTGCGGGCCGGTGGAGGAGGAGCAGCAGCAGGGCGGCCAGTCCCAGCCGCAGGGCCACGACCCCCATTGGGCCGACCGTGTCGAACAGCTGTTTCCCCACGGCCAGACCGAAGTGGATGCTGAGCATGCTGCCCAGCACCAGAACGGGGGCGGTGGACTCCCTCATCCCCCAAGGCTCCGGCGCCCCAACTGTGTACGTCCATCGAACGTTTAGGGTCGAATTCCTTTAGCATTTGCTACATGGTCGATTTACGGAGACTGCGCGTCCTGCGCGCCCTGGCCGAGCACGGCACGGTGACGGAGGCCGCGGCGGCGCTCCACCTCACCCCCTCCGCCGTCTCCCAGCAGCTGCGGCAGCTCGCGCGCGAGCTCGGCGTCGAACTGCTCCGGCCCGAGGGGCGCGGCGTACGGCTCACACCGGCCGCGCGGATCCTGCTGCGGCACGCCGAGACGCTGCACACCCAGTGGGAGGCGGCCCGGGCCGAACTGGCCGCCGAGGGGCGGGAGATCACCGGCACCCTGCGGCTCTGCGGCGTCTCCTCGGCCGTCGCGGCGCTGGCCGCCCCGGCCGTGACGGCGTTGCGCACCGCCCATCCGGGGCTGACGGCCGAGGTGAGGGAGGAGGAGAGCGGCGACTGCTTCCGGCTGCTGCTCGCCGGTGAGACCGATCTGGCGCTCGTGCTGCCCGGCCCGGGGGTGCCGCCGGTGCCCGACCCGCGCTTCGAACAGTTCCCGCTGCTGGACGACCGTCAGGACCTGCTGGTGCCGGAGGGGCACCGGCTGGCCCGGCCGGGCGGGGTGACCCTCGCCGAGGCCGCGGCGGAGCCCTGGATCGTCAAGCGGCGGGACAACGACACCTTCGGGCTGCTGGCCGCCGCCTGCGCCGCCGCCGGGTTCACGCCCCGGGTGGCGCACGAGGCCAAGGAGTGGTTCGCGGTGTCGGCGCTGGTGGCCGAGGGGCTCGGGGTGTGCCTGCTGCCGCGGCTGGTGCCGCTGCCGTCCCCGCACGCGGTGGTCCGGGTGCCGCTGACCGGGGAGCCGGTGCCGTTCCGGCGGATCGTCGCGGGGACGCGGCGCGGCGGGGCGGGGCACCCGGCCGTCGCGGCCGGGCTCGACGCGCTCCGCGGGGCCGCCGCCGCGCGGCCGGGCGCGGTGCCGGCCGGCGGGCGGGAGGCGTTTTGACCGGCACGGGGGCGGGCCGGTATTCTGCGGGTTCGTTATGCGTATTGGCTTGCTCTATCTCACGTGAGGGGGCCTTACGCCGGTCCACCGGGCCGAACACCAGCGGCAGGCACGGGCTGCGTCACCCGTGGCGCCACGGCTGTCGTGATCGTCCGGGTGACCTTGTCAGGACCTTTCCCCACAGCCCTGGCGGGCTGGGGGAGACCCCATCACTGCAGAAGCGAAGGCTAACGACCGTGCGTACGTACAGCCCCAAGCCCGGCGACGTCCAGCGTCAGTGGTACGTCATCGACGCCACCGACGTGGTTCTCGGACGCCTGGCCTCCCAGGCCGCCACCATCCTGCGTGGCAAGCACAAGCCGGTGTACGCGCCGCACGTTGACGCTGGTGACTTCGTCATCATCATCAACGCCGACAAGGTGCACCTCTCCGGTAACAAGCGGACCCAGAAGCTGGCCTACCGCCACTCCGGCTACCCGGGTGGTCTGCGGTCCGTCCGCTACGACGACCTGCTGCGGAACAACCCCGAGAAGGCCGTGGAGAAGGCCATCAAGGGCATGATCCCGAAGAACTCGCTGGGCCGCCAGGTCCTCTCGAAGCTGAAGGTCTACGCCGGCTCCGAGCACCCGCACGCCGCCCAGCAGCCGGTTCCGTTCGAGATCACCCAGGTCGCGCAGTAGTCCGGCCACCCCCAACAGAAAAGAATCTGAGGAGAATCGTGGCCGAGACCACCGCAGAAGCCCCCGTCGTCGACGTCGAGGAGACCCCCGGCGTCGAGGAGTACACCAGCGAGTCGCTCGCGTCCCGCTTCGGCGACCCGCAGCCGGCCGCCGGCCTGGGCCGTCGCAAGAACGCCATCGCCCGCGTCCGCATCGTGCCGGGCAGCGGCCAGTGGAAGATCAACGGTCGCACCCTTGAGGAGTACTTCCCCAACAAGGTGCACCAGCAGGAAGTCAACGAGCCCTTCAAGGTGCTGGAGCTCGACAACCGTTACGACGTCATCGCCCGCATCAGCGGCGGCGGCATCTCCGGCCAGGCCGGCGCGCTGCGCCTCGGTGTGGCCCGCGCCCTGAACGAGGCGGACGTGGACAACAACCGCGGCCCCCTCAAGAAGGCCGGCTTCCTGAGCCGCGACGACCGCGCCGTCGAGCGGAAGAAGGCCGGTCTCAAGAAGGCCCGCAAGGCGCCGCAGTACAGCAAGCGCTGAGCGTTCACCCCACCGTACGACTCGCCCCGGCGGGCACACTCCGTGCCTGCCGGGGCGTTCGTCATATGGTCGGCCAGAGGCGTATACAGACAGCAGGACGCCCCGAAGCCAGGCAGGCTCCCGGCGAGATCACAGCAGTGTGCGGCCGTGCGCGGCACCTGTGCAGCACAGACGGAGGACACCAGTGGGACGACTCTTCGGCACGGACGGTGTGCGCGGTGTCGCCAACGCGGATCTGACGGCCGAGCTCGCGCTCGGCCTGTCGGTCGCGGCGGCGCACGTGCTCGCCGAGGCGGGTACGTTCGAGGGCCATCGCCCGACGGCCGTGGTGGGACGTGATCCGCGCGCCTCCGGAGAGTTCCTGGAATCGGCCGTCGTGGCGGGCCTCGCCAGCGCGGGCGTGGACGTCCTGCGCGTTGGTGTGCTGCCCACCCCCGCGGTGGCGTACCTCACCGGCGCGCTCGGCGCCGACCTCGGCGTGATGCTCTCGGCCAGCCACAACCCGATGCCGGACAACGGCATCAAGTTCTTCGCCCGCGGCGGCCACAAACTCGCCGACGAGCTGGAGGACCGCATCGAGGCCCTCTACACCTCCCACGGCGCCGGCGAGCCCTGGGACCGCCCCACCGGCGCGGGCGTCGGCCGGGTCCGCAATTACGACGAGGGCTTCGACAACTACGTCGCGCACCTCATCGGCGTCCTCCCGAACCGCCTCGACGGCCTCAAGGTCGTCCTCGACGAGGCCAACGGCGCGGCTGCCCGGGTCTCCCCGGAGGCGTTCGCGCGGGCCGGCGCCGAGGTCGTCACCATCGCCGCCGACCCGGACGGCCTCAACATCAACGACGGCTGCGGCTCCACCCACCTCTCCCTGGTCCGGGACGCCGTCCTGGAGCACGGCGCGGACCTCGGCATCGCCCACGACGGCGACGCCGACCGCTGCCTCGCCGTCGACGCCCAGGGCAACGAGGTCGACGGCGACCAGATCCTCGCCGTCCTCGCGCTCGGCCTGCGGGAGCAGGGCCATCTGCGGAAGAACACCGTGGTCGCCACCGTGATGTCGAACCTCGGCTTCAAGCTCGCCATGGAGCGCGAGGGCATCGAACTGGTGCAGACCGCCGTCGGCGACCGGTACGTCCTGGAGGAGATGAAGCGGGAGGGCTTCGCCCTCGGCGGCGAGCAGTCCGGCCACGTCATCATCCTCGACCACGCGACCACCGGCGACGGCACGCTGACCGGCCTGATGCTGGCCGCCCGGATCACCGCCACCGGACGCGGCCTGCGGGACCTGGCGTCCGTCATGGACCGGCTGCCGCAGGTCCTCGTGAACGTCCCCGACGTGGACAAGTCCCGGGTGGACTCCAGTGCCGAGCTGGCCGCGGCCGTCGCCGACGCGGAGCGCGAACTCGGCGCCACCGGGCGGGTGCTGCTCCGCCCCTCGGGAACGGAACCGCTGGTCCGCGTGATGGTCGAGGCACCCGACACCGAGCAGGCCCGCTCGGTCGCCGGACGGCTGGCCGACGCGGTGAAGTCCGCGCTGGGGTAGCCCGCGCCGGACGCCCGGCCGGTGCCCGCGGCCGGCCGGCGCCTGCTACCGGCCGGCCCCGCCCCCGGCCCGCTGCTCCGCCAGGGCGCGCTCACGCCGCTTCGTCCGCTCCAGCAGCTTCTTCTGGACGAGCAGGGTGAGCGCGCCCGCGGCGATGATGCCGGCCAGGTTCACCGCGAGCTGCACACCGGAACCGCGCAGCTCCTCCAGGTCGCCGTAGGCCAGCGCGGCGGCCGCGTTGGCCGCCGCGGGGATCGTCGTCACGGAGATCGCCACGCCGATCAGGGCGCCCGACTTCTCCGAGGTCAGCGAGAGCGTCCCGGCGATGCCCGCGAGCAGCGCCACCGCCAGCGAGACATGGCCCGGCTGCCAGACGAACTCGGTGGGCCCGTCCTCGCCGGCCAGCATGTCCGCGGTGAACACCCCGGTCGCGTCCAGCGCCAGGACGAAGGCCGTGGCGACGGCCACGGCGACCGCGAACCCGGCGGTCAGCGCGGTGAAAGAGCGTCCGGCCTCCCGCAGGCGTCCCAGCACCAGCCCGGTGCTCACCCCCGACAGCGGCCCGAACTCCGGGCCGACCGCCATGGCTCCCACGATCAGGACGGCGTTGTCCAGCATCACGCCGCAGGCCGCGATCATCACCGCGACCGTCATGAACGCCAGATAGGTGGCCGAGATGGTCGACTCCTCGTGGGTGGCCTCCGAGAGCTCCTCCCACAGCACCGCGTCCGCCGGCTCGCCCGGGGCGTCCCGCTCGGCCTGCTCGGCCCGTCGCGACAGGGAGACGGCGATGTCCTGGAGGGCGACCGACCCGTCCTCGTGGAGGCGCAGCTCCCGCAGCTCGTCCGTCAGTTCGTCGGCCGCCTCGCGCGCCACGTCGCACACCACCAGGTCCCCGGCGGGGTCCCGTCCGGCCCCCGGAACGACCATCAGGTTCGCGGTGCCCACGGCCCGCCGCAGCAGCGCCGTGACCTGCTCGGTGCGGTCGGCGGGGCAGATGATCCGGAGCTGCAGCATGGGCGCAGATTACGCGCGCCGGGCCCCCGGCCGGGTCACAGCTTGCGCAGGCTCAGCCGCTGCACCTTGTGGTCGGCGCCCTTGCGGAGGACGAGGTTGGCGCGGCCCCGGGTCGGGACGATGTTCTGCTCCAGGTTGGGCCGGTTGATCGTGCTCCACATCCGCCGGGCGTAGTCCAGCGCCTCCTCCTCGGAGACCTGGGTGTACTTGCGGAAGTAGGAGAACGGGTTCTGGAAGGCGGTCTCGCGCAGCTTGCGGAACCTGCCGAGGTACCACTGCTCGATGTCCTCGGTCCGCGCGTCCACGTAGACGCTGAAGTCGAAGTAGTCGGCGAGGCCGACCCGGGTGCGTCCGTCGTGACCCGGCAGGGCGGGCTGGAGGACGTTGAGCCCCTCGACGATCAGTATGTCGGGGCGGCGGACGGTCAGCCGCTCGCCCGGCACGATGTCGTAGATGAGGTGGGAGTAGACGGGGGCGGTGACCACGTCCCGGCCCGCCTTGACCTCGGCGACGAAGCGGGTCAGGGCCCGCCGGTCGTACGACTCGGGGAAGCCCTTGCGGGACATCAGGCCGCGCCGGTGCAGTTCGGCGTTGGGCAGCAGGAAGCCGTCCGTGGTGACGAGTTCGACCCGCGGGTGCTCCGGCCAGAGGGCCAGCAGGGCCTGGAGCAGCCGGGCCACCGTGGACTTGCCGACGGCGACGCTGCCCGCGACGCCGATGACGAACGGGGTGCCGGGCTGGACGCCGTGCCCGCTCGCGGTGTCGCCGAGGAAGGTGTTGAGCGCGCCGCGCAGATTGCCGGCGGCGGCCACATAGAGGTTGAGGAGCCGGGAGAGCGGCAGGTAGACCTCGCGGACCTCGTCGAGGTCGATGACGTCGCCGAGACCGCGCAGGCGTTCGACCTCGTCGGCGGTCAGGGGCAGGGGGGTCCGCTCGCGCAGCGCACTCCACTCCGCACGGGTGAGGTCCATATAGGGGGTGGCGTCGGAACGGCGTCGCTGCTGCGGCTCGGTGAGGGACACGAGGCCCATTGTGCGGGTGGGCGCGGAGCGGGACGGGGCGCGGGGGGTGCGGGAGCGCTCTCGTGCGCGCCCCCCGGGGCGCACATCCGTTCTCCCCGGGGCCTACACAGAATGTTCGGCACGGCATAACGTTCGGGCAACGGAACACCGGCCGAGAGCCTGCCCGGGGGAGCGGGGCGCAGGCGCGTCCCGCGGGCCGCCGGCCGTCCGCACCCGCGACCAGGGGGAACCCATGTCCGTATCCGTGCACGGCCCGGCCCGGATCTTCGGGCACCTGTTCGGCAGGCGGCGGGACGGCCCGGCCCCGCGGCCCCGGCGCCCCGACACCCGCGCGGAGCGGCGGGGAGCGGCGGGACGGATCGTCAGCGAGCTGGCCGACGAGCTGCCCGACGAGGACCTGATGGAGGACCTCGACGACTCCATAGACCTCTACCGGACGGGCTCCAAGCCCAGCTGCGAGGAGTCCGAGTACCTGTGGCTGCTGCGGGACGCCCGGGACCGGATGGAACGGGGCGGCTGACCGCACGCCGCTCCACCCGTGACCGCCGCCTGGCCCTCGCCGGACCCTCGCCGGGCCCCCGAGGCGGCCGGCCGCCGGTGCGGGGCCGTAGGCTGCGGTCATGTGCGGAATCGTTGGGTATGTGGGAGGGCAGTCCGCCCTCGACGTTGTCATCGCCGGTCTGAAGCGCCTGGAGTACCGGGGCTATGACTCGGCCGGGGTCGCCGTGCTCGCCGACGGCGGGCTGGCCGCCGCGAAGAAGGCGGGCAAACTGGCCAACCTGGAGAAGGAGCTGGCGGGCCGCCCGCTGCCGTCCGGTTCCACCGGTATCGGCCACACCCGCTGGGCCACCCACGGCGCCCCCACGGACGCGAACGCCCATCCGCATCTGGACAACGCGGGCCGCGTCGCCGTCGTCCACAACGGCATCATCGAGAACTTCGCCCAGCTGCGGGCCGAACTGACCGACCGGGGCCACCAGCTCCTCTCCGAGACCGACACCGAGGTCGTCTCCCACCTGCTGGCCGAGGAGTTCTCCTCCTGCGGCGACCTGGCCGAGGCGATGCGCCAGGTGTGCGGCCGGCTGGAGGGCGCCTTCACGCTGGTCGCCGTGCACGCCGACGAGCCGGACGTGGTGGTCGGCGCGCGCCGCAACTCGCCGCTCGTGGTGGGCGTCGGCGACGGCGAGTCCTTCCTCGCCTCCGACGTCGCCGCGTTCATCGCGCACACCCGCGAGGCGATCGAGCTGGGCCAGGACCAGGTCGTCGAACTCCGCCGGGACGGTGTGACGGTCACGAACTTCGACGGCAGCCCGGCCGACGTCCGCGAATACCACGTCGACTGGGACGCCTCCGCCGCCGAGAAGGGCGGCTACGACTACTTCATGCTCAAGGAGATCGCCGAGCAGCCGAAGGCCGTCGCCGACACCCTCCTCGGCCGGATCGACGGCTCGGGCACCCTGCTGCTGGACGAGGTGCGCATCCCGCCGTCCGAGCTGCGCGAGGTCAACAAGATCGTCATCGTGGCCTGCGGCACCGCCTACCACGCCGGGATGATCGCCAAGTACGCCATCGAGCACTGGACGCGCGTCCCCTGCGAGACCGAGCTGGCCAGCGAGTTCCGCTACCGCGACCCGATCCTCGACCACCGCACCCTCGTCATCGCCATCAGCCAGTCCGGCGAGACCATGGACACCCTGATGGCGCTCCGGCACGCTCGCGAGCAGGGCGCCCGCGTCCTCGCCATCTGCAACACCAACGGCTCGACGATCCCGCGCGAGTCCGACGCCGTGCTCTACACCCACGCCGGGCCGGAGGTCGCGGTCGCGTCCACCAAGGCGTTCCTCACCCAGCTCGTCGCCTGCTACCTCGTCGCGCTCTACCTCGGCCAGGTGCGCGGCACCAAGTGGGGCGACGAGATCCACTCCGTCATCCAGGAGCTGTCGGCGATCTCCGTCCAGGTCGGACAGGTGCTCGGCACGATGGAGCCGGTACGGGAGCTGGCCCGCAGCCTCGCCGGCAAGAACACCGTGCTGTTCCTCGGCCGGCACGTTGGCTTCCCGGTCGCCCTGGAGGGCGCGCTCAAGCTCAAGGAGCTCGCCTACATGCACGCCGAGGGCTTCGCCGCCGGCGAGCTCAAGCACGGTCCGATCGCGCTGATCGAGGAGGACCTTCCGGTCGTCGTGGTCGTGCCCTCGCCGCGCGGGCGGTCGGTGCTGCACGACAAGATCGTCTCCAACATCCAGGAGATCCGGGCCCGGGGCGCGCGCACCATCGTCATCGCCGAGGACGGCGACGAGACGGTGGTGCCGTACGCCGACCACCTGATCCGCATCCCGCCCACCCCGACGCTGCTCCAGCCGCTGGTGGCGACGGTCCCGCTGCAGGTCTTCGCCTGCGAACTGGCCACGGCCCGCGGCAACGAGGTGGACCAGCCGAGGAACCTCGCGAAGTCGGTGACGGTCGAGTGATCCTGGGCGTCGGTATCGACGTCGCCGAGATCGACCGCTTCGCCGAGGCGCTGGCGCGTACGCCCGCGCTGGCCGACCGGCTCTTCGTCGACCACGAACTGACGCTGCCGAGCGGCGAGCGGCGCGGTGTCGCCTCGCTCGCCGCCCGCTTCGCCGCCAAGGAGGCGCTGGCCAAGGCGCTGGGCGCGCCCCGGGGGCTCTCCTGGACGGACGCCGAGGTCGTCACCGAGTCGAACGGACGGCCGACGCTGCGGGTGAAGGGCACGGTCGCGGCCTGCGCGGCCCGGCTCGGGGTGACCGGCTGGCATGTCTCGCTGAGCCATGACGCCGGAGTCGCGTCGGCGGTGGTCATCGCGGAGGGCTGAGCCGCCGTTCAGCCGTCGTGGGGCGGGAGCCCGGCGGCACGGGCCGGACGGCCTCTGCCGCCGGGCCGGATGGGGGCGGTAGCGTCCGGTTATGCCCGTGCTGTGGTGGATCGTCCTGTCGGGCCTGGCCATGAGCGGTCTGGCCCTGTCGGGAGCGGTGGCGCTGCTGCTGCCCGAACGGCTCTTCGGACGAGTGGTGCTGCCGCTGGTCGGGCTGGCGGCGGGCGCCCTCCTCGGCGGCGCGCTGTTCCACATGCTCCCCGGCGCGGTGCGGGTGCTCGGCAACGGGCTGGGCGTCTACGCGTGGGTCGCGGCGGGCCTGTTCTTCTTCCTGGTGCTGGAGCAGTTCCTGCACTGGCACCACTGCCACCGGCCGCCCGAGGCGCACCGGGTCCCCCGGGGCCGGCCGCTCGGCCCGCTGATCCTCGTCGCCGACGGGCTGCACAACTTCATCGGCGGCCTGGCGGTGGGCGGCGCGTTCGTCGTCGACGTACGGCTCGGCGTGGCGACCTGGCTCGCCGCGGCCGCGCACGAAGTGCCCCAGGAACTCGGCGACTTCGGTGTCCTGGTGCACAGCGGGTGGAGCTCCCGCCGGGCGCTGGCCTTCAATCTGGCCTCGGGGCTGACCTTCCCGCTCGGCGGGCTGATCGCCTACGGCCTGGCCGGGCAGGTCGACGTGGCGGTGCTGGTGCCCTTCGCCGCCGGCAACTTCGTCTACATCGCCCTGGCCGACCTGCTGCCCGAGATCACCACCTCGCCGGTACCGCGCGAGAAGGCGCTCCACACGGCGAGTTTCGCGGTGGGGCTGGGAACGTTGCTGGCCCTCGCCCTGCTGATCTCCTGACCGGGGCCGCCGGCCGGTCCGGTGAGGCACGGGAGCGGGGGATGCGGGGGATGCGGGGGAAGCGGGGCGGTACGGGGCGCGGGTGTCCGTACCCCGTTCGGCGTCCTTCCGCTGGTCGGCGCGGGTGCCCCTTGCGAGGCTCGATCCGGTGGGCTCGTGGGCCGCTCGGTCCGGGCCCGCAGCCGGACCGCCCCGACACCCCCGGAGGACCCCTGATGGACATGCCGATCGTCAATGACTGCGCGGCCACCTCCTGCGCGTACAACCGGGAGAGCACCTGCCACGCGCTCGCCATCACCGTGGGCGATCCCGGCCACGCGCACTGCGACACGTTCATCGACTCCGGCGCCAGGGGCGGCGACATGTCGTCCACCGGCCGGGTCGGTGCCTGCAAGATGTCCGAGTGCCGGCACAACGACCAGCTGGAGTGCCGGGCGCCGGGCATCACCGTCGGTTTCCAGCAGAACGCGGCCGACTGCCTCACCTACGCGCCCGCGTGACCGGTGCCCCGCCCCGGTGATGTGACGGTGGCCGGACCGGGTGTGCCGGGAGCGGCCGGACCGGTCCGCGGACCGGGACACTGGGGACATGAGAACTGCGTACAGCGTGGAAACCGTACGGGCAGCCGAGCGCGCGCTGATGGCGCGCCTCCCGGAGGGGGCGCTCATGCAGCGCGCGGCCGCCGGGCTCGCGGCCGCGTGCGCCGGACTGCTGGGTCCGGGACGGGTGTACGGAGCGCGGATCGCGCTGCTGGTGGGGAGCGGTGACAACGGCGGTGACGCCCTCTACGCCGGGGCCCGGCTGGCCCGGCGGGGAGCCGGTGTCACCGCCGTTCTGCTCTCCGCGGACCGCACCCATGCCGGTGGTCTCGCCGCCCTGCGCGCGGCGGGCGGCTGGGCGGTACCGGCGGCCGGGGAACCGGGGGAGACGGCGGGGCCGGGGGAGCCGGGGGAGTCGGCGGAGGCCGGGACCACGGAGACGGGGTCCGCGGAGACCCGGGCCGGGGGCGGCCGCAGGGCCGGCGGGAGGGCCGGCGGGAGGGGGACCGGCACCGCCGGCCGGACGGTCGGCCGTGCCGCCCTGGCGGCCGTCCGCCGGGCGGATCTCGTCCTCGACGGGATCGTCGGCATCGGCGGGCACGGCGGACTCCGCCCCGCCGCGGCCGGACTGGCGCTCGCCGCGCGGGAGTCCGGGGCGGCGATCGTGGCGGTGGACCTCCCCAGCGGCATGGAGGCCGACACCGGCGAGATCACGGGAACGGCCGTACGGGCCGACGCGACGGTCACCTTCGGCACCTACAAGCCCGGCCTGCTGATCGACCCGGGGGCCGGGCACACGGGCGCGCTGCGGCTGGTGGACATCGGCCTGGCCCCGTATCTGCCGGACGTCCCCGAACTGGAGGCGCCGCAGCACGCCGACGTGGCCGCGCTGCTGCCCGTGCCGACCGGCGAGAGCGACAAGTACCGGCGCGGAGTCACCGGCGTGGTGGCGGGCTCGGCGCGCTACCCGGGCGCCGCGGTGCTCGCCGTGGCGGGCGCCCTGCGCGGCGGGGCGGGCGCCGTACGGTACGTGGGCCCGGCCGGGGACGCCGTGATCGCCCGCTTCCCCGAGACCCTGGTGCACGGGGGACCGCCCGCGAAGGCGGGCCGCGTCCAGTCCTGGGCCGTCGGTCCCGGCCTCGGGGACGGCCCGGAGGCGCGCCGGGCGGTGAAGGACGTTTTGGCCTCGGACGTGCCGGTGCTGGTGGACGCGGACGGGCTGCGCCTGCTGGACCGCAAGCAGGTGCGGCGCCGGACGGCGCCGACGCTGCTGACCCCGCACGCGGGCGAGGCGGCCGCGCTGCTGGGTGTGGCCCGTGAGGAGGTCGAGGCGTCGCGGCTGTCCTCGGTGCGGCGGCTGGCGGCGGAGTTCGGGGCGACCGTGCTGCTCAAGGGTTCGACGACGCTGGTGGCCGCCGCCGACGGGCCGGTACGGGCCAACCCGACGGGCACCGGCTGGCTGGCCACGGCGGGCACCGGTGACGTGCTGTCCGGGCTGACGGCCTCTCTGCTGGCGGCGGGCCTGGAGCCCCGTGACGCGGCCTCGGCGGGCGCGTATCTGCACGGACTGGCGGGCCGTCTGGCGGCGGGGCGCACGGGGGCGCCCGTGGGAGCGTCCGACGTGGCGGCGGCCCTGGTGACGGCCTGGCGCGATGTCGCCTCGGCCACCGCCTAGCCTCCGTCACCGGCTCCCCGTCCGCCTCCGGCTCACTCTGCGCCTCCGGCCGGCCGGCTGACCGCCCGGCTGCCCGGCTGCCCGACCCGCTCGTCCGGCCGGCCCGGTTCGGCCGTCCGCCCAGGGCCCTCTCGCCCTGGGGAGCCGGGCGGACCGGGCGGCGTGATCGAGTCCGGCACCAGGCACTGAGCAACCAGGCACCGGCAACCAGGCACCGGCAACCAGGCACCGGCAACCAGGCACCGGGCACCGGGCACCGGGCGGCACCGGCAGCCGCCGCCCGGTGCCCGTGATCCGGGTGAAAGTCCTGGGGCAACCGGGTGGGGAGCCGGGGGTGGCGGTGTGCCGCCCGGGGGCCGGCGGGATGGTCACTCCGTTCCGATCATCCGATGGATCGGCCGCGCGCCGGTGAGCCGCCGGACCGCGGCGGCCGCCGTGGAGAGGTACGGGGAGCCGGTATGGGTCCTGCGGCGAGAAGATACGGGCGCTGGGCGGCCGCGGCGGCGGTCCTGCTGCCAGTGGCGGGCTGCGGCGCCGTGGTGGCGGAGCAGGGACGGCCGTCACCGGCCGTGAACGGCAGCCCCCGGCACGGACAGCAGCACGCACGCGCCGACGACGGCGCGCCCCGTGACCCCGGAGCCCCCTCGGCCGCCTCGGCCGCCCCGGCCTCCCGGGGCCCCTCGGCCGCTCCGTCCGCCTCGCCCGGCCGAGGGGCCGGCCCCTGCACCGCTCCCGCCGGCCCGTACCAGCGCAGGGTGGAGGAGTTCCTGGGACTGCCCGTGGACGGCCGGCAGTCGGAGGCGGACTGCCGCGCCATCAGCGCCTGGCAGCGGCGCGAGAAGCTGCGACCGGCCGTCCCCGGCTACGCGGGCGTGAAGACCCGGAGCCACCTCCGCGTCGTCGAGGCCCGCCGCGACCCGAACGCCGGGGGCCGGTGCCCGGAGACGAGGGACCGCATCGCCTGCGTCGACCTGCCGCGCCAGTTGATGTGGGTGCAGCAGGGGAGGAAGGTGCTGCTCGGACCGGTGCCGATCCGCAGCGGCAAGGACGGGCGCCCGACCCGTACCGGCTGGAACCGCATCTCCTGGCGGAACGAGAAGCACGTCTCGACGATCTACAAGACGCCGATGCCGTACGCCCAGTTCTTCAACGGCGGGCAGGCGTTCCACGGGGTGCGCGACGACGTCTACGACCCGGACGGCGGCTCGCACGGCTGTGTGAACCTCACCCGGGCCGACGCGGAACGGCTGTGGAAGACGCTGCGGGTGGGGGACCGGGTCTACATCTGGGGCCGCCGCGCCGGGACCTGAGCCCGGCGGCCCGCCCGTGAGCCCGCCGGCCCCGGGCCCGCGCCCGCCGCTCCCTCGGCGGGTACGCCCCGCCGGGCCGGTGAGACACTGAACCCGATGAACGAAGAGATGCGGGCCCGTGCCGAGATCGATCTCGGCGCCCTCCGGGCCAATGTCCGGGCGCTGCGGGCCCGCGCACCCCGCTCCGAACTGATGGCCGTCGTCAAGTCCGACGCGTACGGCCACGGCGCGCTGCCCTGCGCCCGCGCCGCACGGCAGGCCGGCGCGAGCTGGCTGGCGACCGCCACGCCGCAGGAAGCGCTGGCCCTGCGCGCGGCGGGCGACACGGGCCGTCTGCTGTGCTGGCTGTGGACCCCCGGCGGGCCCTGGCGCCAGGCCATCGAGGCGGACGTCGACGTCTCGGCAAGCGCCCTGTGGGCGCTCCGCGAGGCAGCGGACGCCGCCCGCGCCTGCGGCCGCACCGCCCGGGTCCATCTCAAGGCGGACACCGGTCTGGGCCGGGGCGGCTGCCAGCCGCACGACTGGGACGCGCTCACCGCCGCCGCGCGGGCCGCCGAGGCCGAGGGCGTCCTGAAGGTGACCGGCGTCTGGTCGCACTTCGCCTGCGCCGACGAGCCGGGGCACCCGTCGATCGCCGCGCAGCTGGAGTCCTTCCGGGAGGCGCTGGCCGCCGCGGAGCGCGCCGGGCTGCGGCCGGAGGTGCGCCACATGGCCAACTCCCCGGCGACGCTGACGCTCCCCGAGGCGCACTTCGACCTGGTGCGGCCCGGGATCTCCGTCTACGGGATCTCGCCGAGCCCGGAGGTCGGCCAGCCGGGGGACTTCGGTCTCCGCCCGGCCATGACGCTCTCCGCGCGGCTGGCGAGCGTCAAGCGGGTCCCGGGCGGGCACGGCGTGAGCTACGGCCACCACTACGTGACCGCCGGGGAGACGACCCTCGCCCTGGTGCCCGTCGGCTACGCGGACGGCATTCCCCGGCACGCGTCCGGCACCGGCCCGGTGCTGGTCGGCGGCAAGTGGCGGACGGTCGCGGGGCGGGTCGCCATGGACCAGTTCGTCGTCGACCTGGGCGGCGACACCGCCGCGGCGGGCGACGAGGCCGTGCTGTTCGGCCCGGGCGACGCGGGCGAGCCGACCGCCCAGGACTGGGCGCAGGCCGCCGGCACGATCGCGTACGAGATCGTCACCCGGATCGGGGCGAGGGTGCCCCGGGTGTACGTGAACGCGGACGGCGGATAGCGGATAGGGGCCGCGGGAGGCGGGGCCCCGGCGGCCCGGTGGCCCGCCGCACCCGCCCGGCCCGAGACGCCGCGGCCTCCGGTGCGGCCGCACCGGTGCGCCCGCCGCTCCGGCCGCCGGGGGCCAGGGGGCCGGACCACCGGCACCGGGAACGGGGAACGGGCCCGGCGGTGTTGTCCTTACAGAACCCCCCGGGACCCGTGGGCCTCCCGGGACACACGACCCACGCGGCCCGGGGGACGCGATCGATACACGGGGAGGCTCCCCCGCCCGGCGGCCGAGCCCGTATCGTCGCTGCCCGGTACGGACCGCCGGTCCGCCGCCCCGCGCGGCGTACCACGCCCCCGGAGCCCGTGCGGGAGTGCCCGGGAGGGGGCCGGGCATCGGCCGGCCCCGATCCGGGGCATACGGTCGCTGTGACGGGCGAGGCGGTGCAGAGACGGACGGGGACGACGGCCGGGAAGCGGCCGGCCGGCCGCCGGGCGAGGGACGGACGACGAGGAGCGGCACGACGATGGCTGAGATCACTGCCGGTGAGCCGGCAGCCGGTGCGGTACTGGACGCCGCGGCGTCCGCCGTGGCCGCGGGCGGTCATGCCGCTCACGGCGGGCACCGGCGCCGCGTCGGCCTGGCGGGCACGGCGCTCGGCGTCGTCGCCGCGACCGCCGCGGCCGGTGTCGCGATCGAACGGCTGACCGTCCACCGCGGGATGCGCCGCAAGGCCCGGCTCGCCCTCGACACCGCCGGCCCGTACGGCGCGCTGCGCGGCACCCCCGGCGAGGCCGTGGCGGACGACGGCACGGTGCTCCGCTACGAGGTCCACGAGGCGGAGGCCGAGCCGGCGGCCCACCGCCGCCGCAGGCTCTTCGGGCGTCGCGGGCCCGGCCCGCTCACCGTGGTGTTCTGCCACGGCTACTGCCTGAACCAGGACTCCTTCCACTTCCAGCGCGCGGCGATGAACGGTGTGGTCCGCACGGTCCACTGGGACCAGCGCAGCCACGGCCGTTCCCAGCGCGGCATGGCGCAGGCGGACGGCGTCCCGGTGACGATCGACCAGCTCGGGCGCGACCTGCGGGCCGTGCTCGACGCCGCCGTGCCGCAGGGCCCGGTGGTGCTCGTCGGCCACTCGATGGGCGGCATGACGCTGATGGCGCTGGCCGCCCACTACCCGGAGTACGTGCGGGAGCGGGTCGCGGGCGTCGCGTTCATCGGCACGTCGGCGGGCGGGCTCGGGGAGGTCAACTTCGGGCTGCCGGTGGCCGGGGTGAACGCGGTGCGGCGGATGCTGCCCGGGGTGCTCCGGGCGCTGGGCTCGCGGGTGGACCTGGTGGAGCGGAGCCGGCGGGCCACCGCCGACCTCTTCACGGGGATCGTCAAGCGGTACTCCTTCGGCTCGCGGCACGTGGACCCGGCGGTGGCCCGTTTCGCCGAACGGATGATCGAGTCGACGCCGATCGACGTGGTCGCGGAGTTCTTTCCGGCCTTCCAGGAGCACGACAAGGCGGACGCGCTGGCGGTCTTCGCGGGCCTGCCCGTCCTGGTGCTGAGCGGCGACCGGGATCTGGTCACGCCCGCTTCGCACAGTCAGGCGATCGCCGAGGCGCTGCCGGATGCCGAGCTGGTGCTCGTCCCGGACGCGGGTCATCTGGTGATGCTGGAGCACCCCGAGACGGTGAACGACCGGCTGGCCGAGCTGATCACCCGCGCCGCCGCGGTGCGCGGGGCGCCGCGGAAGCGGCGGCCGCAGCGCCCGGTCCGCAGCTAGCCGGCGGGGCTTCCGGCCTCCCGGTCACCGGCCTCCCGGTCACCGGCCTCCCGGTGACCGGTCTTCCGGCCACCGCCTTCCGCCCACTGGCCACCGGCGCCCGCCTGCCGGGCCGCGCCGACGTTCCGGCTCCGCGCGGCGCGGGCGGCCGCCGCGGTGCGTCCGCCCGGCCGCGCCCGGCCGCGCCCGGCGGTGCGTCACGGCCTACGCCCGGAGGACGTGCCGCAGGCGTCCCGGCGGCGCCCCGGCCGTGCGGCTCGTACCATCGGCCGCAGTGCCCCTCCCGGCCCGAAGGGGCGGTTCCCGCCCGGCCCTCCGCCGCCTCGGGCACCGGAGGAGCAGGACGCCTCCCTCCCGTGCGAAGGCGGGACGGGACCACGCAAGGAGAGAGATGGAAGCCCCGTACGACACGAGCCGCGCCCCGGGCGCGGGTACCGGCGCGGACACCGTCACCCCCGCGGACCCGGCAGCCGCCGCACCCCCGGTCCGGCTGACCGTCCGCACCCCCGACGCGATGCGCGAGCTCGGCCGCCGCCTGGCCCGGCTGCTGCGCCCCGGCGATCTCGTGCTCCTCACCGGCCAGTTGGGCGCCGGCAAGACGACGCTCGCGCGCGGTCTGGGGGAGGGCCTGAACGTGCGCGGCGCGGTCACCTCCCCGACCTTCGTCATCGCGCGGGTGCACCCGCCGCTCGGCACGGGCCCGGCCCTGGTGCATGTGGACGCGTACCGGCTGAGCGGTGGCCTGGACGAGATGGAGGATCTCGATCTGGACGTGTCGCTGCCCGAGTCGGTGGTCGTCGTGGAGTGGGGCGAGGGCCGGATGGAGGAACTGTCGGAGGACCGGCTGCACGTGGTCATCGAGCGCGCGGAGGGTGCCGACGGCCCGGGCCCGGACGAGGCGGCGGCCGGGGACGACGTGCGGGATGTCTCCGTGACGGGCGTCGGCCACCGCTGGGCGGCCGCCGGTCTGTCGTCCCTCATGGACCTGCCCGGCCGGTCGGACGGGCCGGAGGGGGCGGACGGCCGCGGCTGAACGGACCGGACGGCCGCGGCTGCATGGCCGGGACGGCCGGGACGGCCCGGACCGGGCCGGGGGGGCCGGAGGACCATCCGGCGCGGGCGCCCGGGGAAACTCCGGAGGCGGCGTTCCGACATCGTGTCGGCAAGATGTTGCGTCGACGGCGCCGTGCGTGGTCCCATGGGAGAGCAGTGTGGTTAGGTGAACCTAACCCATCCTCCGAACGTTCGTACCGGAGCTCCCCGGGAGGCACCATGCAGCGCCATGAGCCCGCCGCCGACGCGGCGGCACCGGGCACCCGTCCCGAGGGCCGGCCGCCGTCGGTGAGCCGCCTGCTCGCCGCCTGCGCGGCGGCCGCGGCCGTCTCCACCCCGCCGAAGGGCCCGGAGGAGAGCCGCGCCGGGAACGCCGGCGGTGCCCGGGACGGCCGCCCCGGTACCCCGGGCGCGGCCACCGTGCGTCAAGCCGCCTGACGCGGATTCCGCCCTCGCTCTGATCTTCGGAAGCGGACCCGAAACGGACCCGAAACGGACCCGAAACGGACCCGAAACGGACCCGAAACGGACCCGAAACGGACCGGGAGCCGGCCGGGAACGGACCGTCCGCGGGCTCCGCGCGCCGGGCGGACGCAAGACGAACCACTCCGCGCCGAGCGCGGACACCGCGGGGCGAACAGCGCGGGGCGAACAGCGTGGGCGCCGCGGCGCGGCCGGGGCCGGGGTAAGCCCCCGGCGCCGCCTCCGGACCGGGCGGATCAGGGAACCACGACGACCTTCGTGCCGACGGGCGCGAACTTCCACATCGCCGCGCCGTCCTCGCGCGTGGCCCGTATCCCGCCGGTCTTCCCCGCGTCCGGGTCCGGCTTGGAGCCGTCCACCGCGGCGCTGAACCCGATGACCACCCCCTCGGTGGTCGTGAACACCACCGAGTGCTCGATCGGCACCCCGTCCGACCCGGCGACGCTCTCCGCGCGCGACACCACCGCGTACTCGCCCGGTGCCGGGCTCACGGCGCTGGGCCAGACCTCGTACGTCCGGGTGGGCTGCTCGTTCTCGCCGACCAGCCACACCCGCTCGGCGCCCAGCGAGTAGACGACGCGCAGCCCGGTGCCGGAGTCCGCGGGCACGGCCGGCTTCTCGTCCGCCGTCTCCCCGCTCTCCGGTCCGGCGTCCTCGCTGCTGCCGGGCTCGGGCGAGGCCGAGGCGGCGGCGCGGTCCTTGGAGGCGGCCGGCCGGTCGGAGGCGCTGGCGGCAGCCTGGTAGGTCAGGAATCCGACCGCGGCGAGAGCCACCGCGGTCAGCCCGGCCACGATTTTCCCCGAGCTGCTCACTGCCACCCCTGCGACCACCTTTTCGTACCGCCGTACGTGCGTGGGCCCGACGTTAGCACCGCCGGAACCCCGCCCCGCGCCCGCGCCGGAGCCCTGCCCACTCCGGCGCCCCGGCCCGCCCGCGGGCACGCCCCCGCTTCCTCTCCCGGACCCGGGCCGGGGCCCCCGGCCCGGGTGGGGCGGGCCACGGGCCGGGCCGGGGTCCGCGCGGAGCGCCGTAGGCTGTACCCGTGCTGCTGCTCGCTCTTGACACCGCGACCCCCGCCGTCACCGTCGCCCTCCACGACGGTGAGCGCGTCCTCGCCGAGGCGTCCCGCGTGGACGCCCGGCGCCACGGTGAGCTGCTGATGCCCGCCGTGGACCGGGTGCTCGGAGAGGCCGGGGTGAAGCTGCCCTCGGTGACCGGCATCGTCGTCGGGGCCGGGCCCGGCCCGTACACCGGACTGCGCGTCGGCCTGGTCACGGCGGCCGCCTTCGGCGCCGCGACCGGCGCCCCGGTGTACGGACTGTGCACCCTCGACGGCATCGCGTACGCCGCCGGGCGGGCAGGGCTCGACGGCCCGTTCACCGTGGCCACGGACGCCCGCCGCAAAGAGGTCTACTGGGCCCGCTACGCCGACGCCCGCACCCGCCTCACCGCACCCGCCGTGGACCGCCCCGCCGAGATCGCGGAGCAGGTCGCGGACGGGCCGGCGGTCGGCGCGGGCGCGCTGCTCTACCGGGACGTCTTCCGCGACGTGCCGGAGGGGATGCCGGAGCACCAGTCGGCGGGCGCGCTGGCCGCTCTCGCCGCCGAACGGCTCGCGGCCGGGGACCCGGAGTTCCTGGCGAGCGCCGGAGAGCCGGTCCGGCCGCTCTATCTGCGCCGCCCGGACGCCCAGGTGCCGGCCAACTACAAGGTGGTCACGCCACGGTGACCGGCGCGGCGACACCCGGAGCCACCGGCGGGACGGCCGGGGGCGCGGCGAGGGGCGCGACGCCCGGTGTGCGCACCGGCGCGCACGCCCCGGCACCCGCCCCCGTACCCGTCGCCCCCGTACCCGCCGTCGTGCTGCGCGAGATGCGCTGGTGGGACATCCCGGCGGTGCTGGACCTGGAGCGCGAGATGTTCCCGGAGGACGCCTGGACGGAGGGCATGTTCTGGTCGGAACTCGCGCACGCCCGCGGCAGGGACGCCTCCCGCCGCTACCTCGTCGCCGAGGAGACCGGCCCCGACGGGGAGCCCGGCGGGAGCGCCGGGCCCGGCGGAACCGGGAAGCCCGGGAGCGCCGCGCCACCGCTCGCCGCCCCGGCGGCCGCCGGCCGGATCGTCGGCTACGGCGGCCTCGCGGCCTCCGGCGGTACCGGTGACGTGCAGACGATCGCCGTCACCCGCGCCCACTGGGGCACCGGCCTCGGTGCCCGCCTGCTGGCCGAACTGCTCGCGGCCGCCTGGGCGTTCGCCTGCGAGGAGGTGCTGCTGGAGGTCCGCGTCGACAACACCCGCGCCCAGCGCCTCTACGAGCGCTTCGGCTTCCGGCCCCTCGGCATCCGCCGCGGCTACTACCAGCCGGGCAACGTGGACGCCCTGGTCATGCGCCGCACGGCGCCGGGCCCCGCCGCTCCGGACGCCCCGGCCCCCGGCCGCGCACCCGGGTCCGTATCCGGGACGGAACCCGGACCCGAACCCGAACGCGAATCCGGACCCGAATCCGGAGCCGAGCCCGAACCCACCGCCGGACGCGCCGGCCAAGCCACCACCCCCGGCACCCCCGGCACCCCCGGCAGCCCCGACATCCCGGCAGCGGACCCAGACGAACAGGGAACGACCATCCATGGCTGACGAGCCCCTTGTCCTCGGTATCGAGACCTCCTGCGACGAGACCGGCGTCGGCATCGTCCGCGGCCACACCCTCCTCGCCGACGCCGTCGCCTCCAGCGTCGACGAACACGCCCGCTTCGGCGGGGTCGTGCCGGAGGTCGCCAGCCGCGCCCACCTGGAGGCGATGGTCCCGACGATCCAGCGCGCCCTGAAGGAGGCCGGGGTCGCGCCCGGCGACCTCGACGGCATCGCCGTCACGGCCGGGCCCGGCCTGGCGGGCGCCCTGCTGGTCGGCGTCTCGGCGGCCAAGGCCTACGCGTACGCCCTCGGCAAGCCCTTGTACGGCGTCAACCACCTCGCCTCGCACATCGCCGTCGACCAGCTGGAGCACGGACCGCTGCCCGAGCCGACGATGGCCCTCCTCGTCTCCGGCGGCCACTCCTCCCTGCTGCTCGCCCCGGACATCACCAGCGACGTCCGGCCGCTGGGCTCGACCATCGACGACGCGGCCGGCGAGGCGTTCGACAAGGTCGCCCGGGTCCTGAACCTCGGATTCCCCGGCGGCCCCGTCATCGACCGGATGGCGCGCGACGGCGACCCGGACGCCATCGCCTTCCCGCGCGGCCTGACCGGCCCCCGCGACGCCGCCTACGACTTCTCCTTCTCCGGGCTCAAGACGGCCGTGGCCCGCTGGATCGAGGCCAAGCGGAACGCGGGCGAGGACGTGCCCGTGGCGGATGTGTCGGCGTCCTTCCAGGAGGCGGTCGTCGACGTCCTCACCCGCAAGGCCGTCCGCGCCTGCCGTGACAACGGCGTGGACCATCTCATGATCGGCGGCGGTGTCGCGGCCAACTCCCGGCTGCGCGCCCTGGCGGAGCGCCGCTGCGAGGACGCGGGCATCATTCTGCGCGTACCGCGGCCGAAGCTCTGCACGGACAACGGCGCGATGGTCGCCGCGCTGGGCGCCGAGATGGTGGCCCGGGGCCGGTCGGTCTCGGCCTGGGACCTGTCCGCGGACTCGTCCCTCCCGGTCACGGAACCGCACGTCCCGGGCGGGGAGCCCGCCGAGGCGGAGCGAGGCCACGGAGACACGCACCCGCCCGCGCACTCCCACACGCACTCGCACTCCCACACGCACTCGCACGATCACGTGCACGAGCTGAGCAAGGGGAATCTGTACTCATGACCGTGGCCCTGATGTGGGAGGCCCGTGCCGCCGGGGGGCGCGCCGCGGAGCTGCTGGCCTGGGTGCGCGAGCAGCGGCTCGACGGCGAGCGGGCGCCGCTGCGCCGCGAGACCTTCGCCGCGTCCGGCGACCGGGTGCTGGTGATCACCTGGTGGGACGCCCCGCTGGACGCCGATGTCCCCGAACTCCCCGATCCCAGCCCGGAGTTGGCGGCCCGCCCGGTGCACCGCTGGCGCTTCGAGTCCCTCGGCACGGGCTGACCGGCGCGCGGACGCCGGGCGCGGCGCAGGGCACCCCATGCCTCGGCCCGGTCCCGCCTCGGCCCCGTCCGGCTGTGCGCCTCAGCGCCGCCCGGACGACCCGCTCGCGACGCCGCCGCTGCCGCCGCCGTTCAGATCGGAGTCGTCCAGCTTCCCCCGCATGATGTCCCCGTGGAAGCCGCGGATGTGGGCCTCCACCAGGTCGCCCGCGCGCTCCTGGTCCCCGGCGGCGATCGCGTCGTAGATGGCGCGGTGCTCGCCGCGCAGCCGCCGCGCCACCGCCTCCCAGTCGTCGATCTTGTTGAACGCCTTGAGCAGGACGTGCCGGAAGGCGTTGCGCACGGCGACGGTCATGTCCGTCATCAGCCGGTTGCCGCCGGCCTCGGCGATGGCGACGTGGAACGCGGTGTCGTGGTCGTTGAAGCGCTCCCGGGAGAGTCCGGGCCGGTCCATGGCGTCCAGCTCGGCCCGCATCCGCGCGAGGTGTTCGACGGTGGCGCGCCGGGCGGCGAGGCGGGCGCTGGCCCGTTCCAGCGTGGCGCGTGACTCGACGACGTCGTCGAGCGGGAAGTTCGCCAGCGCCATGTGCAGCCGGAGCAGCTGGGTGAGCCCTTCGCTGGGCATGGCCGCGATCACGCTGCCGGAGGACGGCCCGGTGCCGACCCGGGCGCGCAGCACGCCGTGGGCCTCCAGGACGCGCAGGGCCTCACGGACGGCCGCGCGGCTGACGCCCAGCAGGTCGACGAGTTCCCGCTCCGGGGGCAGCCGGTCCCCGACCCGCAGATTGCCCGCGAGGATCTGCTCCTCGATGCGGGCCAGTACGAGCTCGAAGGTGCGGGAACGCGGCACCGGTTCCCAGGCCGCGGCGTCAGCCATAGAACGCTTCTTCCCTTTCCGAGGGCCGTCGTTGGACGGGACGGGTCCCCTCGCCCCACTCCGTGAGCATACGTGAGGTCCTGGAAGCGAAAGGTCTGACCAATCAAATTGACGTGGTCGAACCTCTGGACACCTCGCGATCGGCTCAATAGCGTGTGCGCGCCCCATCCGTATGGTCTGACCAAACCCTCAAGAGGACCGTATGTACCAGCCTGATATCTCTCCCATCGCGGACAGCCTCGGCCTGTCCGCCCTCGTGGCCGCCCTTCCCCTGCTCACCCTCTTCGTCCTGCTCGGCGGCCTCAGGATGAAGGCGCACTGGGCGGGCCTCGTCTCGCTCGCCGTGGCCGTGCTGGTCGCCGTCGCCGGCTACGGCATGGCCCCCGGCCTCGCCCTGCTCTCGGCGACCCAGGGGGCGGCTTTTGGCCTCTTCCCCATCATGTGGATCGTGCTGACCGCGATCTGGGTCTACCAGCTCACCGTGGTCAGCGGCCGATTCGAGGATCTCCGCCGGGCCTTCGGCCTGATCAGCGACGACCCCCGGATACAGGCGGTCATCATCGCCTTCTGCTTCGGCGGTCTGCTGGAGGCGCTCGCCGGATTCGGCGCCCCCGTGGCGATCACCGGTGTGATGCTGATGGCCCTCGGCTTCTCCCCGGTCCGCGCGGCGATCACCGTCCTGGTGGCCAACACCGCGCCCGTGGCCTTCGGCGCGATCGCCATCCCGATCATCACCGCCGGTGAACTCACCAAGATCCCGTACACCGAGATCGGCGCCTACGTCGGCCGGCAGACCCCGCTGCTCGCCGTCTTCGTCCCGCTGCTGCTGGTGGCGCTCGTCGACGGCAAGCGCGGTGTGCGGCAGACCTGGCCCGCCGCCCTGGTCTGCGGTGCCGCCTTCGGCCTGGCCCAGTTCGTCAGCGCCAACTACATCTCCGTCGAGCTCACCGACATCATCGCCTCGCTCATCGGCCTGGCCGCGCTGGTCGTCTTCCTCCGCGTCTGGAAGCCGCAGGGCGGCCAGGACGCCAAGGCGTCGCTGAAGGCCGCCACCGAGAAGGAGCTCGGGACGGAGGCCGCCGAGGCCCAGGAGGCGGCCAACGCCACCTCGGACCGGCGCGAGGGCTCCCTCCTCATGGCCTTCCTGCCGTACCTGATCATCATCGCGATCTTCTCGCTGGCCAAGCTGTGGACGCCGCTCAAGGAGTTCCTGGCCTCGACCGATGTGAAGATCCCCTGGCCCGGTCTGGACGGGAACATCCTCAACGCCGCGGGCGACGTGGTGACCAGCACCGTCTACACCCTGCCGTGGCTCTCCTCCCCGGGCACCCTGCTGCTGATCTCCGGCGTGCTCGTCGCGCTCGTCTACAAGGTCGACCCGGCCACCACCGTGCGGGAGTTCGGCGGAACCGTCGCCAAGCTCCGCTGGGCCCTGCTCACCGTCGCCACCGTGCTCGCCCTGGCCTACGTCCTCAACATGTCCGGCCAGACGATCACCATGGGCACCTGGATCGCCGGAACCGGTGCGGCCTTCGCCTTCCTCTCCCCGATCCTGGGCTGGCTGGGCGTCGCCGTCACCGGCTCCGACACCTCCGCCAACGCCCTCTTCGCCACCCTCCAGCAGGCGGCCGCCGCCAAGGCGGGCCTCGACCCGACCCTGCTGGTCGCCGCCAACACCTCCGGCGGCGTGGTCGGCAAGATGATCAGCCCGCAGAACCTCACCATCGCCGCCACGGCGGTCGGCCTGGTCGGCAAGGAGTCCCAGCTCTTCCGCGGCGCCATCAAGTGGAGCCTCGGACTGCTGCTCGCCATGTGCGTCCTGGTCTACCTCCAGTCCAACGTCCTGGCCTGGATGCTGCCGTAACGGCGGACGGAGAATCCCCCTCATGCGAATCGCCCTGTTCATCACCTGCTTCAACGACACCCTCTTCCCGGCCACCGGCCGGGCGATGGTGACGCTGCTGGAGCGGCTCGGCTGCACGGTGGAGTTCCCGCCGGACCAGACCTGCTGCGGGCAGATGCACTTCAACACCGGCTACCAGCGGGACTGCGTGCCGCTCGTCCGCTCGTTCGGCGAGGTCTTCGCCGGATACGACGCCGTCGTGACCCCGTCCGGCTCCTGCGCCGGCATGGTGCGCGAGAACCACGGCCGGGTCGCCGAGATCTCCGGCGACCCGGACCTGGCCGCCTCCGTGGCGGCGGCGCCGAAGGTGTACGAGCTGTCCGAGTTCCTGGTGGACGTACTGAAGGTCACCGATGTCGGGGCGTACTTCCCCCACCGGGTCACCTACCACCCCACCTGCCACTCCCTGCGCATGCTCCGGGTCGGCGACAAGCCGCTCCGGCTGCTGCGCGCGGTGCGCGGGATCGACCTGGTGGAGCTGCCCGAGGCCGACCAGTGCTGCGGCTTCGGCGGCACGTTCGCGCTGAAGAACGCGGACACCTCGGTCGCCATGTGCTCCGACAAGGTCCGCCATGTGCGGAGCACGGGCGCCGAGGTGCTCGTCGCGGGCGACAACTCCTGCCTGATGCACATCGGCGGTGCGCTGTCCCGGCAGCGCACCGGCGTGCGCACCCTGCACCTGGCGGAGATCCTGGCCAGTACGGAGGCGGACCCGGCCCCCGGGACGCCGGCCGCCGCCGTCACCGGCACACGGAAGCCGAAATCCGGGAAGCCGAAGTCCGCTACGAAGACAACCGGTACGACGAAGGGGGCGAAGCGATGAGCGGCGGAACATTCGTCGGCATGCCGGCCTTCCCCGAAGGGGCCGCGACGGCACTCGCCGACACCCAACTGCGCCGCAACCTCGCGCACGCCACCGGCACCATCCGCGGAAAGCGGGCGGCGGTCGTCGGCGAACTCGGCGACTGGGAGGAGCTGCGCGAGGCCGGGCGCGCCGTCAAGGAGCACACCCTGCGCCATCTCGACCGCTATCTCCTCCAGTTGGAGGAGAAGGTCACCGCGGCCGGCGGCGTGGTGCACTGGGCGCGGGACGGCGACGAGGCCAACCGCATCGTCACCGACCTGGTCCGGGCCACCGGCGAGACCGAGGTCGTCAAGGTCAAGTCGATGGCCACCCAGGAGATCGGGCTCAACGAGGCGCTGGCCGAGGCCGGCATCGCCGCGTACGAGACGGACCTGGCCGAGCTGATCGTCCAGCTCGGCGACGACCTCCCCTCGCACATCCTCGTCCCGGCCATCCACCGCAACCGCTCGGAGATCCGCGAGACCTTCCTCCGCTCCATGGGCGACTACGGCACCCCGGCACCGGAGGGCCTCACCGACGAGCCCCGCGACCTGGCGGGCGCCGCCCGGCGCCATCTGCGGGAGAAGTTCCTCCGCGCCAAGGTCGGCATCTCCGGCGCCAACTTCCTCGTCGCCGAGACGGGCACCGCCGTGGTGGTCGAGTCCGAGGGCAACGGGCGGATGTGCCTCACCCTCCCGGAGACCCTCATCTCGGTCGTCGGCATCGAGAAGCTGGTGCCGAGCTGGCAGGACCTGGAGGTCTTCTTCCAACTGCTGCCCCGCTCCTCCACCGGCGAGCGGATGAACCCCTACACCTCCACCTGGACCGGCACCGCCGACGGCGACGGCCCGCGCACCTTCCACCTGGTGCTCCTCGACGGCGGGCGCACCGACGTCCTCACCGACGAGATCGGCCGCCAGGCCCTCAACTGCATCCGCTGCTCGGCCTGCCTGAACGTCTGCCCGGTCTACGAACGGGTCGGCGGCCACGCCTACGGCTCGGTCTACCCGGGCCCGATCGGCGCGATCCTCGGACCGCAGCTGCGCGGCACGCGGTCGGAGGTGGACAAGTCCCTGCCCTACGCCTCCACGCTCTGCGGCGCCTGCTACGACGTCTGCCCGGTGAAGATCAACATCCCGGAGGTGCTGGTCCATCTGCGGGCCAGGGTCGCGGACGGGCCACCGGAGACCGGCAAGGTCGCGGGCACGGGTTCGGGTACGGGCACGGGCGCGGCCGGAAGCGGCGACGCCCCGGCCCGGGAGCCGGACCGGCGCCGCGGCGCCTTCTCCGAACGGATGGCCATGAAGGCCGCCCGCTGGGTGCTCTCCGACGCCCGCCGGCTGGCCGCCGCCCAGCGGCTCGGCTCCCTCGGCGGACGGCTGCTCGCCGGACGGGGCAACACGCCCCCGGGGAGGATCGGCCGGCTGCCCGGCCCGCTGTCCGCCTGGAGCGACGCCCGCGACACCCCCGCCCCGCCGCAGGAATCGTTCCGCGCCTGGTGGAAGAGGACTCACCAATGACCACACCCGACACCCCCGAACCCGCACCCGGGCACGCCTCCGCCCCGAGCCCCGCCGCACCGGCGGCCCGGCGCAACGCAGAGGCCCGCGCGGCGGTCCTCGGCCGCATCCGCCGCGCCCTGTCCGACGTACCCGGAGCGTCCGAGCCGGGGCCGGTCCCCGGGGCCGTCCCGGTGGAGCGCCCCTACTCCCACGCGGGGCCCGAGGCGCCCGGCTCGCCCGAGGCGCTGCGGCTGCTCGAAGACCGGCTCGTCGACTACAAGGCGACGGTGCGGACGGTCGCGGACGACGCGGTGGCGGGCGCCATCGCCGACTCCCTGGCCGCACGCGGCGCCGCCCGGGTCGTCCTGCCGGAGGGCTTCCCGGAGCACTGGCGCCCGGAGCCGCCCCCGGGCGCGGCCCCGGGCCCCGCGCCCCGGCTGCTCCCGGACGGCGACCCGCCGCTGACCGTGACCGAACTCGACGACGTGGACGGCGTGGTGACCACGGCGGTCACCGCCATCGCCGCCACCGGCACCCTCGTCCTCGACGGCGGCCCGGGCCAGGGGCGGCGCGCCCTGACCCTGGTGCCGGACCACCACCTGTGCGTGATCCGCGCGGACCAGGTGGTGGCGTCCGTACCGGAGGCGATGGCGCGGCTCGACCCGGCCCGCCCGCTCACCTTCATCTCGGGCCCCTCGGCCACCAGCGACATCGAACTCCGCCGCGTCGAGGGCGTCCACGGCCCCCGCACCCTGGAGGTCCTGCTGGTGACCGGCTGACGGCCCGGGCGCCGACCACCCAACTCCCCGACCGGGGCAGGGCATCGGGGACCCCGCGCGCACAGCGTCCCGATACCCGCGCCCACCGGGACCGGCCCGGCTTCCGCCGCACGGAAGCCGGGCCGGTCCGTCTTTTTCCTGTACGGAGACGGGGGCGCCCCGCACCATGTCGCATCCGGTGCGGGGCGCCTCGGTGTCCGTCCGGTTCGGTGCCGCCGGGTCAGCCCCGGGCCGCGTAGGAGACGAACGCGGACCAGGCGACGGTGGAGAGGGCGAGCTGAGGACCGGCCTTGTCCTTGGAGTCGCGGACGTGGACGGTGCCGGGAAAGGTCCGGCGGCGATCAACCTCGCCCGGCCGCCCGGCCGCCCGGTCATGCGACCGCGTGTGCCGGGCCCGGCTCAGCGGAGGCGGCCGACCGCCCAGAACGTGGAGACCAGCACCCCGGTGAACCACGCGGCCATCTCGACGGCCCGGCCCGCGAGCGACTGGTCCAGCAGCCCTTCCGACACCGCCCGCCCGGCCATGCCGAACGCCCCGGTGCACAGGACGCAGACCACCGCCACGATCGTGATGTCGGCGATCTGGCCGTCCCGCTCGTCCCTGCGGCCCATTCCCGGTTCTCCGTCCCCGCTCATCCGTGCACCCGTGTATCCGTACATCCGTACGGTGTCGGGACTCAACACGGGAGGGGGTACATCCCATTCCACCCGTCTCACCCACTGGACGGTGATGCGCCTCACCAGGGCATTTGGCTTCGTTCGGCCGTCTCAGCGCGGCGCCGGCCGGCCGATCAGCATCACCGGGGCTCCGGCCGCGCGGGTGAGGAAGACGGTGGCCGCGTTCGGGCCCTTGGGCTTGATCCGCTTGCGCAGCTCCTCCGGTTCGACCGCCGAGCCGCGCTTCTTGACCGTCAGCGTTCCGACCTCGCGTTCGCGCAGCAGCGCCTTGAGCCGTTTGAGGTTGAAGGGGAGGGCGTCGGTGATCTCGTAGGCCGTCGCGTACGGGGTCGGCGTGAGCGCGTCCGCCGTGATGTAGGCGATGGTCGGGTCGATCAGGCGTCCGCCCTCCAGCTCCGCCGCCACGTCCGCCACCAGGTGGGCCCGGATCACGGCGCCGTCCGGCTCGTAGAGGTAGCGGCCCACCGGTCCGGCCTCCGGGTCGGGCAGTCCGGAGGCCGGCAGGGAGGCGCCGGACGGCAGCAGGGTGGCGCGGCGGGTGCCCGGTGCGACGCGAGCGGCGGTGTGGGGCATGGCGTCGGCCTCGGCGTCCGGACGGCCCTCGGGGGAGCCGGTGCCCGGGGCGAACCAGAGCACGGCCTCCTTCACCTCGCCGCCGTCCGAGATCCACTCCGCCTCGGCGTCCTCCGGCACCGCCTCGTGCGGCACCCCGGGGGCGATCTTCAGCGCGGCGTACGGTGCCCGGCGCGCCGCCCCGATGGCCCAGGAGAGCGGTGGCGAGTACGCCTCCGGGTCGAACACCCGGCCGCGTCCCCCGCGCCGTGCGGGGTCCACGAACACCGCGTCGTACGGGGCCGTGTCCACCTCCGTCACCTCCGCGCGGCGCACCTCGATCAGCCCGTCCAGCCCCAGCGCCTCGGCGTTGGCCCGGGCGACCGCGCAGGTCAGCGGATCACGGTCGACGGCCAGTACCGACATCCCGGCCCGCGCCAGGGCGATCGCGTCCCCGCCGATACCGCAGCACAGGTCCGCCACCCGCCGCACGCCCAGGGCGGAGAGGCGGCGCGCGCGGTACGCGGCGACGGACGTGCGGGTCGCCTGTTCGACCCCGTTCGGGGTGAAGAACATCCGGTGGGCGTCCCCGGTGCCGAACTTCGCCACCGCCCGCTGCCGCAGCCGCGCCTGGCCCAGCGCGGCCGACACCAGCTCGGCGGGGTGCTCACGGCGCAGCCGGGTGGCGGTCGCCAGCTCGTGTGCCGGGTCGTGGTCGCGGAGTGCGGTGAGGAGGTGCCGTCCCTCGTCGGTGAGCAGGGCGGAGAAGGCGGAGACGGCGGGATCGACGGCGCCGGGGGTGGAACCCGGGTGGTCGGGAGAGCCGGGGGAGGTGGCGGCGGGGTCGTTCACCTGCCCATTGTGGGCCATCCGGGGGGCGGTGACCGGCGGACGGGGCACCGGAGTTGCGCCGGGTGGGGCCCCTGGCAGCATCCCGTTTCATGGGGTTTGTACGAAAAGCCTACAAGTCAATCGGGCCTGCGAAGGCACAGACCCGGCGGGCACGGCCCCGTGCTCCCCGGACCTCCGCCTCGCCGGCCCGCCTCCGCTCCGGCCGGCAGACGTCCCCGGCGCCGCCGTGGGAGGCAGCGGTCCGCTCCCGCTGCCCCCACGGCCCCGGCGGGGCCGGCGGGGCCGGCGACTGCGGCTGCTCCGGCCATCCCGGCCGTGCCCCCCGGCCCCCGAACCAACCGTGCCCGGGCCCCCGCTCCCGCCCCCGTTCCCGCGGAACGGCCCGGCCCCGTGCCGGCCGTACCGGCCGCACCGCCGCCGCCCTCGTCCTCACCGGACTCCTCGCCGCGGCCTGCGGCCCCTCCGAGGAGCACGGGCCGGTCCCCGATCCCTCCCTCGACGCCCGGAACGCCGCCCCGGACGAGGCGCCCGGCTCGGGCGACCTGCTCTCCGTCCCCGCCCGGGCCCTCGCCGCCCGCGCCGAGCGGCTGCGGCGCGCCCCGGCCGCGCGCCCCGCCGTGGCCCGCAGGTGGGGGCTGCGCTCGGCCCCGCTCGCCCCGCCGCCCCCGCCCGTCGTCAAGCCGGTGCTGACCACCCCGGAAGGGCTCCGCCGCGGCCCGCACCGCCCGGAGGACGGGCTGCCGCATGTGATCACCCGGGTCCCCACCGACGACCGCGTCATCTTCCTGACCATCGACGACGGCGCCGACAAGGACCCCCGGCTGCTCCGCATGGTCCGGGAGCTGAACGTCCCGGTCAGCGCCTTCCTCACGCACAGCCTGGCCCGCGAGGACTACGGGTACTTCCGCCGGCTGCGCGACCTGGGCGCCGGGACGCAGAACCACACCCTCACCCACCCCTACCTCCCCGCTCTCCCCTATGAGAAGCAGCGCCGCGAGATCTGCGGCCAGCAGGACAACCTGGAGCGGGAGACCGGCGTGCGCCCCACGATGTTCCGCCCCCCGTTCGGCGGCTACGACCGCTCCACCCTGCGCGCGGCCGCGTCCTGCGGGATCGAGGTCGTGCCGCTGTGGAACCAGGAGGTCTTCCCCGGGCGGACGGAGTACCGCCGCGGGGCGCTGGACGGGCGGTTCCGCCCCGGCGACATCGTCCTCACGCACTTCCGGGGGCGGGCCCACTGGAAGGGCGACATGCGGGACGTCCTGCGGCGGGTGCTGGACCAGGCCACCGAGGAGGGGTTCGCGGTGGCCCTGCTGGAGGACTACGTCGGCGGCTCCTGAGCGGGCGATGGCCCCTGGGCGCCCGCCCCGCCCGCCCGCGCCGGCCCGGCCGGGGCCGCCGGCCCGCCGAGGGAGACCCGAGAAAAGCCCGTCGCCACCGATGAGTTCCGCCCCGTCCGCCGGTCCGCCCCCGTACAGCGACCCCACAGCAGAGCTTCGCGCCGGCGAGCGGCGCGAGCGAGAGAGAAGAGGCGACACCATGGCTGTCACCAGCGTTTTCGTCAACCTCCCCGTCAAGGACGTCCAGCGCTCCCGCGCCTTCTTCGGCGCACTCGGCTACTCCTTCGACGAGCGGTTCTCCGACGAGAAGTCCGCGTGTCTGGTGCTCAAGGAGGAGAGCATCTTCGCGATGCTGCTGGCCGAGCCCTTCTTCAAGGGCTTCATCAGGAAGGAGATCGCGGACACCGCGAGCAGCACCGAGGTGATCACCGCCCTCGCCGCCGAGAGCCGCGAGGAGGTCGACCGGCTGGTGGACACGGCGCTGGCGTCCGGCGGCTCGCCGGCGAGCGACACCATGGAGGAGGGCCCGATGTACGTCCGTTCCTTCCAGGACCCGGACGGGCACCACTGGGAGGTCGTGAACATGGACATGTCCGCCATGCAGTGACGCCGCCCGGCCCGCCACCGCGGGTCCGCGGGCCCCGGCTTCTCCCACGCGCCGCCACGCGCCGTCACGCGCCGCCACGCCCCGGCGCCGGCGGCGCGTCGGCCTGCCCGGAACCGGCGCGTACGCGCCCCGTGCGCGCCCTCGGGCACCCCGTATCCCCCCGGACGGTCCTCTGCCCGCCCCCGCTCCGGGCCGCCGGCGCCACGACTCGTTGGCACTCAGCTTGACCGAGTGCTAACGCCGTCATAGGCTCGGCGCTGGCACTCACCACCGGCGAGTGCCAACACAGCGACGGGCAGGTCCGGCACCCGCGACGACGGATTTACCCGGTCGCCACCTCAGACAGTTAACCCCGTGAGATCTCCGAAGGGGGAGGTCGGATCGTGACGACCGCCAGCTCCAAGGTTGCCATCAAGCCGCTCGAGGACCGCATTGTGGTCCAGCCGCTCGACGCCGAACAGACCACGGCTTCCGGCCTGGTCATCCCGGACACCGCGAAGGAGAAGCCCCAGGAGGGCGTCGTCCTTGCCGTCGGTCCGGGCCGCTTCGAGGACGGCAACCGTCTTCCGCTCGACGTTTCCGTCGGCGATGTCGTGCTCTACAGCAAGTACGGCGGCACCGAGGTGAAGTACAGCGGCGAGGAGTACCTCGTCCTCTCGGCTCGCGACGTGCTCGCGATCGTCGAGAAGTAATTCACCCAGCAATTCTGATCTGCGCCCCGGCTCTCCCGTGTACTGAACCACCGGGCGCCGGGGCGCGGCTCGTTGAGAGGACTCAGGCAACCCATGGCGAAGATCCTTAAGTTCGACGAGGACGCCCGTCGCGCCCTCGAGCGCGGCGTCAACAAGCTCGCCGACACCGTGAAGGTGACGATCGGCCCCAAGGGCCGCAACGTCGTCATCGACAAGAAGTTCGGCGCTCCGACCATCACCAACGACGGTGTCACCATCGCCCGCGAGGTCGAGGTCGAAGACCCGTACGAGAACCTGGGCGCCCAGCTCGTCAAGGAGGTGGCGACCAAGACCAACGACATCGCGGGTGACGGCACCACCACCGCGACCGTGCTGGCCCAGGCGCTGGTCCGCGAGGGCCTGCGCAACGTCGCCGCCGGCGCCTCCCCGGCCGCCCTGAAGAAGGGCATCGACGCCGCCGTCAAGGCGATGTCGGAGGAGCTGCTGGCCACCGCCAGCCCGATCGACTCCAAGGCGGACATCGCCGCGGTCGCCGGTCTGTCCGCCCAGGACAAGCAGGTCGGCGAGCTCATCGCCGAGGCGATGGACAAGGTCGGCAAGGACGGTGTCATCACCGTCGAGGAGTCCAACACCTTCGGCCTGGAGCTCGACTTCACCGAGGGCATGGCCTTCGACAAGGGCTACCTCTCGCCGTACATGGTGACCGACCAGGAGCGTATGGAGGCCGTCCTCGACGACCCGTACATCCTGATCCACCAGGGCAAGATCGCCTCCATCCAGGACATGCTGCCGCTGCTGGAGAAGGTCATCCAGGCCGGCTCCTCCAAGCCGCTGCTGATCGTCGCCGAGGACGTCGAGGGCGAGGCGCTCTCCACCCTCGTCGTCAACAAGATTCGCGGCACCTTCAACGCCGTGGCCGTCAAGGCCCCCGGCTTCGGCGACCGCCGCAAGGCGATGCTCGGCGACATGGCCACCCTCACCGGTGCCACCGTCATCGCCGAGGAGGTCGGCCTCAAGCTCGACCAGGCCGGTCTCGACGTGCTGGGCTCCGCCCGCCGCGTGACCGTCACCAAGGACGACACCACCATCGTCGACGGTGCCGGCAAGAGCGAGGACGTGCAGGCCCGCGTCGCGCAGATCAAGGCCGAGATCGAGACCACCGACTCCGACTGGGACCGCGAGAAGCTCCAGGAGCGCCTCGCCAAGCTCGCCGGCGGCGTGTGCGTGATCAAGGTCGGCGCCGCGACCGAGGTCGAGCTCAAGGAGAAGAAGCACCGTCTGGAGGACGCCATCTCCGCGACCCGCGCCGCGGTCGAGGAGGGCATCGTGTCCGGTGGCGGTTCGGCGCTGGTCCACGCCGCCAAGGTGCTCAAGGACTCGCTCGGCAAGGAGGGCGACGAGGCCACCGGTGTCGCCGTCGTCCGCCGTGCCGTCGTCGAGCCGCTGCGCTGGATCGCGGAGAACGCCGGCCTGGAGGGCTACGTCATCACCTCCAAGGTCGCCGAGCTGGAGAAGGGCAACGGCTTCAACGCCGCGACCGGCGAGTACGGCGACCTGGTCAAGGCCGGGGTCATCGACCCGGTCAAGGTCACCCGCTCCGCCCTGGAGAACGCGGCCTCCATCGCCTCGCTGCTGCTGACGACCGAGACCCTGGTCGTCGAGAAGCCCGCCGAGGAGGAGCAGGAGGCCGGTGGCCACAGCCACGGCCACGCCCACTGACGCGACCGGTGCCCCGGGCCGCCCGCACGGGTGGTCCGGACCGGTTCCGGCCGTACGGACGAAGCCGGCGCCCCGCTGGGGGCGCCGGCTTCGGCGGTTCGGGGGGCAGGGCCGCGGGCTCACGGCCCCGGTCGCGTAACGCCCTTGCTCCGTCCCGGGGTTCCGGGCCCGGCGCAGCCGTCACCGCGGGCCGAACTTGCGCCCCGTACGGGAGCTGATCCCGCCCAGCATGTTGCGCGGCGCGAGCTTCACCAGTCCCGTGAGGGTCTTGTAGCGGGGGTCCGGAACGCTCAGCGACTTGCCGCGTCCAAGGTCCTTTATCGCGGCCTCGACCAGGCGGTCCGCGTCCAGCCACATCCAGCCGGGGATGTTGTCCGTCCCCACACCGGCCCGCTCGTGGAACTCCGTCCGCACGAAGCCGGGGCAGAGGGCCATCAGCCGCACGCCCGACCCGGCGAGGTCGTGGGCCACGCCCTGGGTGAACTGCACGACCCACGCCTTGCTGGCGCCGTAGGTGCCGCGCGGGACGAACGCGGCCACGGACGCCACGTTGATCACCCCGCCCCGGCCCCGGTTCCGCATCCCGGCGACGGCCGTGTACGTCAGCCGCAGCACCGCCTCGCAGTGGACCTTGAGCATGGTCAGCTCGTCCTCGACCGGTACGTCGAGGAAGGCGCCGCGGTGCCCGAACCCGGCGTTGTTGACCAGCAGGTCGACGGGGTGGGTCCGCTCCTCCAGCCGGGCTTTGACGGCTTCGATCCCCTCCTCGGTGGAGAGGTCGGCGGGCAGCACCTCCACCTCGATGCCGTGCCGGTCGTGCAGCTCGGTGGCCTGTTCGCGGAGCCGCTTCTCGTCACGCGCCACCAGCACCAGATGGTGCCCGTCGGAGGCGAGCCGCCGGGCGAAGGCCGCACCGATGCCCGCCGTGGCTCCCGTAATCAACGCAGTCGTCATACGCGCACGGTATCCGGCGCCGTCGACGGCCGCCGTGCCGCTCCTCACCTTCCGGGGCCCCGGCTTCCGCCCCGCCGCCCCGGGCCGCCGGTGGCTTGCGGCGCAAGAGAACTGACGGCCCGTCAGAGCCAGGCCCCTCCCGGCCCGGAACCCACGGGATGTCAGCCCGCGCCCCGTGGGACCCGGATACCGCCCGGGGCCGCAACCGGCCCTGCCGCTCAGGGCGTTGAGGCCGGGCGGCCGTGGCCGCGGCCGGGCCGGCGTCAGCCGGCGGCGGCCCGCCGCAGCGCGGTCTCGCGGGACTCCGGGTGCAGGGCGTCGCCCGCGGCGAGGATGCGCGGCAGCAGCCGGGGTTCGAGCGTCAGGGCCCGGAAGAGGAAGGAGACCGTGACCTCGTGGTCCGGCCGGTGCTCGACGGCGACGGTGTCCCCGGCCCGGATGGAGCCCGGCCGGACGACCCGGAAGTACGCGCCCGGGACCGCGGCGCGCATGAAGGTCTTGATCCAGCCCCGGCCGTCCGCCGTGGGCAGCAGCCCGGCTCCGCCCAGATGGCCGGCGAAGGTGCGGCAGGGGATCCGCGTGCCGCTGACCTCCAGCACCAGGTCGGGTCCCACCCGCCAGCGCTCGCCGATCAGGGCGCCGTTCACGTCCACACCGGCGGTGGTCAGGTTCTCGCCGAAGACGCCGTTGGGGAGGGCGCCGCCGAGTTCGGCCTCCCAGCGGTCCAGGTCCTCGCGGCCGTAGGCGTACACCGCCTGGTGCTCGCCGCCGTGGAAGCGCCGGTCGCACACCGCGTCCCCGGCGAGGCCGCTGCCGCCCGAGCCCCGGGGCCCGGGCGCCGTCACGGCGACCGGTCCCTCCGCAGGCCGCTTGCCGATCCCGGTGAGTCTCCGGGCCCGGTCGGTGTGGCCGGAGCGGCGGGGGCGGCCGGTGTTCACGGAGAGGAGGCGCATGGGGGCGGAGGAGAGGGGCCTCCCGTGCCCCGGCCCGCGGTCGCGCCCCGGCCCGTGCTCGTGCTTGCGCGCGGGGTGGGGCCGCACCGCCCGCTCGTCTGTGATGCCCGTCGTCATGACCGTCGGCTGCCCCGGTCCGCCCCGGTCAACCACGGCGGCCGGCGCGGCAGCCGGCGCGGCGGCGCGCCGCGGCCCGCCGTACCGGGCCCCGGCTCACCGGGGCGGGCCCTGGTACCCGGGCGCCTGCCCGGTGGGGACGAGCCGGTTGCGGGCCCGGCCCATCAGCTCCTCCCGTTCGTCCTCGGTGAGCCCGCCCCACACGCCGTACGGCTCCCGCACCGTCAGCGCGTGCGAGGCGCACTGGGCGCGGACGGGGCAGCGCATGCAGACCTCCTTGGCCGAGTTCTCCCGCGCGCTCCGGGCCGCCCCGCGTTCGCCCTCCGGGTGGAAGAAGAGCGAGCTGTCGACCCCGCGGCAGGCGGCCAGCAGCTGCCAGTCCCACAGATCGGCGTTGGGTCCGGGAAGGCGGGAGAAATCTGCCATGGCTCGTCTCCTCGGGAGGTACCGGTACGGCGTCGGAGGCCGGGTGGCCACGGCCGGTGGAGCTCGCGACCGCGCGTCCGTGAGTGCCCACGACCGCACGTTCCATGTGTAACCACCTGAAAATATTACTCATGGAAAATCTAGCCACACTCGTCAGCAAAGCGGTATGAATGCCACCAAATAGGGCATAGTCCGTCCGGAGCCCCCGGCCGGAGCCGGGGGCCGGGGCCCGTAACTCTTTCGGGTGACCATCGTTGAAAGTGCGGAGGCGGTTGACGCCGCAAGCAGCCGGGCAGGGCCCGGACCGCGGCCACCGCCCAGGTGACGACTACGTACCAGCCTGGAGGCTCAAGGTGACGCGCATCAGCTGCGGAGGACGGCCATGACATCCGTCCTCGTCTGCGACGACTCCCCGCTTGCCCGAGAGGCGCTGCGCCGGGCGGTAGCGACCGTGCCCGGCGTCGAGCGCGTGACGACGGCCGCCAACGGCGAGGAAGTCCTCCGCCGCTGGGGTGCCGACCGTTCGGACCTGATCCTGATGGACGTCCGGATGCCCGGCCTCGGCGGTGTCGAGACCGTGCGCCGGCTGCTCTCGGCCGACCCCGGCGCCCGGATCATCATGCTCACCGTCGCCGAGGACCTCGACGGCGTCGCCCTCGCGGTGGCCGCCGGCGCCCGCGGCTACCTGCACAAGGACGCCTCCCGCGCCGAGCTGCGGGCCACCGTCACCCAGGCGCTCGCCGACCCCACCTGGCGGCTGGCCCCGCGCCGGCTGCGCTCGGCCGAGATGGGCGCCGCCCCCACCCTCACCGCCCGGGAGATCCAGGTGCTGGAGGGCATGAGCCACGGCCGCTCCAACGCCGAGATCGGCCGCGAGCTGTTCCTCTCCGAGGACACGGTCAAGACCCACGCCCGCCGGCTGTTCAAAAAACTGGGGGCCTCCGACCGCGCCCACGCCGTCGCCCTCGGCTTCCGCTGGGGCCTGGTCCGCTAGCAGTGCGCCGCAGCGGGGGAACGACGGTCCTCGCCCGCGGGGCGCGGGCGAGGCGGTGCACCGCCGGAGTGCGCGGCGAGGGGAGTCACATCCCCGTTTCGCGCGGGCTGCCGCATCCTTGGAGACATGAACTTCCTCGGGGACGGCTCGGTCGGGGGGAGGGCGCGCGACATGACAGCCGGCGCACCTGCTCATAACGCTTCGGTGCACAAGTGCGGAGGCGGTGCGCCGCACGGTCCGGGACCAAGGCACCATGGACCGATGCGTGACACCGAGAAGCCGGGTTCCCCCGTGGCCGGAGGCGGCCCGGGGGGGATCGGCGCACTCGTGCGGCGCGCGGCCGACGGCGACGAGCGGGCCACCGGTGACCTGCTCGCCCAGGTGCACCCGCTCGCCCTGCGCTACTGCCGCACCCGGCTCTCGCGACTGCCGGGTGACGCCCGGCACTTCGTGGACGACCTGGCGCAGGAGGTCTGCCTGGCGGTGCTGTGCGCGCTGCCCCGGTACCGCGACACCGGCCGGCCCTTCGAGGCCTTCGTCTTCGCCATCGCCGCGCACAAGGTCGCCGATCTGCAGCGGGCCGCGATGCGCGGGCCCGGCTCCACGGCCGTGCCCTCGGACCAGATGCCGGAGCAGCCGGACGACTCCCTGGGCCCGGAGGAGCGGGCGCTGCTGAGCAGCGACGCCGAATGGGCCAAGAAGCTTCTCGCCAATCTCCCGCACCACCAGCGCGAGCTGGTGCTGCTGCGGGTCGCCGTCGGGCTGACGGCCGAGGAGACCGGTCATCTGCTCGGCATGTCGCCGGGCGCCGTACGGGTCGCCCAGCACCGCGCGCTGAGCCGTCTGCGGGCCCTGGCCGAGCAGTAGGAACGGCCCCGGGCGAACGGCGCGGCGGCGCGGTCCGTACCTGCTTCCGGGGCGGCCGCGGCGGGTGGTGGGGGGTGATCCGGCGGGGGGACGGGCAGCTTCCGCAGGCCGTTAGCATGGGGAGTCCGCGCTGGGCAAGAGCACTGGGAAGGTGTCATGACTGACAACGTCGACGGAACGCCCGAGAAATTCGCGATGCTCGGGCTGACATACGACGATGTGCTCCTGCTGCCGGGTGCCTCCGAGGTACTCCCGAACGCGGTCGACACCTCGTCCCGGGTCTCGCGCAACGTCCGGGTCAACATTCCGCTGGTGTCCGCCGCGATGGACAAGGTCACCGAGTCGCGGATGGCCATCGCCATGGCCCGGCAGGGCGGCGTGGGCGTGCTGCACCGCAATCTCTCCATCGAGGACCAGGCCAACCAGGTCGACCTGGTGAAGCGCTCGGAGTCCGGCATGGTCACGGACCCGATCACCGTCCGCCCGGACGCGACCCTCCACGACGCCGACGCGCTCTGCGCCAAGTTCCGGATCAGCGGGGTGCCCGTCACGGACCCGGCGGGCAAGCTGCTCGGCATCGTCACCAACCGCGACATGGCCTTCGAGATGGACCGCAGCCGCCGGGTCCGCGAGGTCATGACGCCGATGCCGCTGGTCACCGGGACGGTCGGGATCTCCCGCGCGGACGCCATGGAGCTGCTCCGCCGGCACAAGATCGAGAAGCTGCCGCTGGTGGACGGGGCGGGCATCCTCAAGGGCCTCATCACCGTCAAGGACTTCGTCAAGGCCGAGCAGTACCCGAACGCCGCGAAGGACGCCGAGGGCCGGCTGGTCGTCGGGGCCGCGGTGGGCGTCGGCGACGAGGCGTACGACCGGGCGCAGGCCCTGGTCGAGGCCGGTGCCGACTTCCTGGTCGTGGACAGCGCGCACGGCCACAGCCGCGGCATCCTCGACATGATCGCCAAGATCAAGTCGAACGTCGAGATCGATGTGGTCGGCGGCAACGTCGCCACCCGCGACGGCGCCCAGGCGCTGATCGACGCGGGCGTGGACGGGGTGAAGGTCGGCGTGGGCCCCGGCTCCATCTGCACCACGCGCGTGGTCGCCGGCATCGGCGTCCCGCAGGTCACCGCGATCCACGAGGCCGCCCGCGCCTGCGGCCCGGCGGGTGTCCCGCTGATCGGCGACGGCGGTCTCCAGTACAGCGGCGACATCGCCAAGGCCATCGCGGCCGGCGCCGACTCCGTGATGCTGGGCAGCCTCCTGGCGGGCTGCGAGGAGTCGCCCGGCGAGATGGTGTTCATCAACGGCAAGCAGTTCAAGTCCTACCGGGGCATGGGCTCCCTGGGCGCCATGCAGTCGCGCGGCCGGGCCCGTTCGTATTCCAAGGACCGCTACTTCCAGGACAACGTGCTCTCCGAGGACAAGCTCGTCCCCGAGGGCATCGAGGGCCAGGTGCCCTACCGCGGCCCGCTCGGCTCGGTGGCCCACCAGCTCATCGGCGGCCTCCGCGCCTCCATGGGGTACGTCGGCTCGGCGGATGTCCCGGAGCTCAAAGAGAAGGGCCGCTTCGTGCGGATCACGGCGGCCGGTCTCAAGGAGAGCCACCCGCACGACGTGCAGATGGTCGGCGAGGCCCCGAACTACAGCCGCCGGTGACCGCTGCCGCGCACCGGCGCCCGCACGGGGTCGGCGATACTGGGACGGCAGACCGAACTGGGAAAGGCCAATTGTGACTGAGATCGAGATCGGGCGCGGCAAGCGCGGCCGGAGGGCGTACGCGTTCGACGACATCGCCGTGGTGCCGAGCCGGCGCACCCGCGACCCGAAGGAGGTCTCGATCGCCTGGCAGATCGACGCCTACCGGTTCGAGCTGCCGTTCCTGGCCGCCCCGATGGACTCGGTGGTCTCCCCGGCCACCGCCATCCGGATCGGCGAGCTGGGCGGCCTGGGAGTGCTCAACCTCGAAGGGCTGTGGACCCGTTACGACGACCCGGAGCCGCTGCTCGCCGAGATCGCCGAGCTGGACGAGCGCACCGCCACCCGCCGGATGCAGGAGATCTACGCGGCCCCGGTCCGCGAGGAGCTGATCGGGCAGCGGATCAAGGAGGTGCGCGACTCCGGCGTCATCACCGCCGCCGCGCTCTCCCCGCAGCGCACCGCGCAGTTCTCCAAGGCCGTGGTGGACGCCGGCGTCGACATCTTCGTGATCCGCGGGACGACGGTCTCCGCCGAGCACGTGTCGGGGGCCGCCGAGCCGCTCAACCTCAAGCAGTTCATCTACGAGCTGGACGTGCCGGTGATCGTGGGCGGCTGCGCCACCTACACCGCCGCGCTGCACCTGATGCGCACCGGAGCGGCCGGCGTGCTGGTGGGCTTCGGCGGCGGCGCCGCGCACACCACCCGCAACACCCTGGGCATCCAGGTGCCGATGGCCACCGCGGTCGCCGATGTGGCCGCCGCCCGCCGGGACTACCTCGACGAGTCCGGCGGCCGGTACGTCCACGTCATCGCGGACGGCGGCGTGGGCTGGAGCGGCGATCTGCCGAAGGCCGTGGCCTGCGGCGCGGACGCGGTGATGATGGGCTCCCCGCTGGCCCGGGCGGAGGACGCCCCGGGCCGCGGCCACCACTGGGGCATGGAGGCCGTCCACGAGGACGTGCCGCGCGGCAAGGTCATGAACCTGGGCACGGTCGGTTCCACCGAGGAGATCCTGCTCGGCCCCTCGCACACGCCGGACGGCTCGATGAACTTCTTCGGCGCGCTGCGCCGGGCGATGGCGACCACGGGCTACTCCGACCTCAAGGAGTTCCAGCGGGTCGAGGTGACGGTCGCGCCGTCGCGCCACGACCGCTGAGAGCGCCGTGCGGCCGGGAACCGGCCGCCGCCCCGGCACCGCGAAGCCCCGGACCAGTCGCTGGTCCGGGGCTTCGCGGTGGTGCGGTGGGTGCCGGGGCGGGGGCCGCCCCGGCGTGCCCGGGTGGATCAGCTGAACTTCTTGGTGAGGGAGAAGCCCGCCGCGCCGGAGAGGGCGTAGAAGAGGTAGTCGATGGCCTCCAGGTTCTCCTTCAGGCCCTCGTTGATGTCACCGAAGTGCTGGGTGAGGATCTCGAAGAAGCCCGGGGCGCCCGGGAGGTCGGCGAAGGCCATGGCCACGCCGAAGACCTGGCCGAGGTAGACCCCCAGCAGGCCGAGCACGATGCCGACGAACGGCAGGACCGGGTTGTGGCCGCCCAGCTTGCCGAGCGCCAGGCCGATCAGGGCGCCGACGCCGACGGCGATGTAACCGATCTGGACCTCGGCCTCCTTGAGGATGAGGCCGTAGATCGCGGAGCCGACGAGCATGAGGACGATCGCGGCGGCGATCGCCAGGGCCGTGTTGCCGCTCCGTCCGGCCGGCGGCGGGGGCGGCGGGAAACCACCGGGCATGCCGCCGGGGGCGCCGCCCGGCTGCTGGGGCTGGTGGCCGTAGCCGCCCTGCGGGGGCACGCCCTGCTGCGGGGCGCCCGGCTGGGGCTGCTGGGCGTAGGGGTTCTGGCCGGACTGCTGTTGCTGCCAGGGCTCGGTGCTCATGGGTCCCCCGTGATGAAGTTCTGGGAAAGGCGGAAACGCTTGTCCGTTGGCCGGAAAGCGCCCTGAGGCTAACAGCCGCCACCGACGGCCCGGCAGGTGTTTTCATGTCCGTGACAAGGCTGGGACCGGTCCGGTACGTCGCGGAGGCGGAGGGGACGGGGCGCGTCAGAGGCGGTGTGCCGTGCCCGCCGGGCTCGTGCCTCGGGTGTCCAGCAGCAGCTGGGCCTTCACCGCGAGCCCTTGGAGGTCGTAGAAGCGGTGCGGCTGGAGCAGCACCGTCAGGTCGGCGTCGGCCGCGGCCTCGTAGGGGAAGTCGGCGCGCGGCACCGGCCGGCCGAGGACGCTCCACTGCGGCACATGCGGATCGTGGTAGCTCAGCTGGGCGCCCAGTTCCATCAGCCGGGAGGCGATCTCGCCGGCGGGGGAGCCGGTCCGGTCCCCGAGGTCGGGCTTGTAGGTGACGCCGAGCAGCAGCACCCGGGCTCCGCGCGCGGACTTGCCGTGCTCGTTGAGGAGGGTCGCGCAGCGCTGCACCACGTAGCGCGGCATCCGGTCGTTGACCTCCTTGGCCAGTTCCACCATCCGCAGCGGATAGCCGGGGCTGCGCCGCCGGTAGGCCAGGTAGTTGGGGTCGATGGGAACGCCGTGTCCGCCGGCTCCGGGGCCCGGCCGGAAGGGCTGGAAACCGAACGGCTTGGTCTCGGCGCAGCGGATGACGTCCCACAGGTCGACGCCGATGTCGTGGCAGAGGACGGCCATCTCATTGGCGAGCGCGATGTTGACGTGCCGGTAGTTGGTCTCCAGGACCTTGACGGTCTCGGCCTCGCGCGGGCCGCGGGCGCGGACGACGCGGTCGGTGACCCGCCCGTAGAAGGCGGCGGCCGCCTCGGTGCAGGCGGGGGTCAGACCGCCGATGACCTTGGGGGTGTTGGCACAGCCGAACGCGCGGTTGCCCGGGTCGAGCCGGGTGGGCGCGTAGGCGAGGTGGAAGTCGCGGCCGGCGCGCAGCCCGGACCCCTCCTCCAGCAGCGGGCGGAGGTATTCCTCGGTGGTGCCCGGGTAGACGGTCGATTCCAGCAACACGGCGGTGTGGGGCCTGAGATGGGGGGCGAGGGTGCGGGCGGCCCGGCCGACCGCACGCAGATCGAGCGCGGAGTCCTCGCCGAGCGGTGTGGGGGCGCAGATGACGGCGGTGCGGACGCGGCCGAGTTCGGCCGGGTCGGTGGTGGCGCGGAAGCCGGCGGAGAGCATCCGCCGCAGGCCGGCGGCGGTGAGGGAGCCGTCCGCGGGCGGGCGGCCGGCCATGAGCCCGTCGACGCGGCGGCTGTCGGTGTCGTAGCCGACGGTGGCGATACCGGCCCCCGCGGCGGCCCGCGCGAGGGGGAGGCCCAGCGGGCCGAGACCGAGGACGGCGAGGTCTGCGGGCATGGCTGGGGCCGTCCTTCCCGGGGGCACAGCTTTGTCGATCTATGTAAGGCTAAACAGACATATTGCTGATAGTGAGTATTGCCCGCGATGTGACGGCCCGGTGTTGCCGTGCGAGGGCGCCCGGGGTTGCGCGGGCGCCGGGCGGTGAGAATCGCTGGGTGGGGAACGCGCGACCCGACCACGACCGGAGGCAGCGGTGAGGACAGCGACACTGGGACCGGCCGAGCGTGCCGAGGCACTCGCCCGGATGGCCGAACACGAACTCGACATTCTCGTGGTGGGCGGGGGAGTGGTCGGCGCGGGCACCGCCCTGGACGCCGCCACCCGCGGACTCTCCACCGGCCTGGTCGAGGGCCGGGACTGGGCCTCCGGCACCTCCAGCCGGTCCAGCAAGCTGATCCACGGCGGGCTGCGCTATCTGGAGATGCTCGACTTCGCGCTCGTCCGGGAGGCGCTGAAGGAGCGCGGCCTGCTGCTGGAACGGCTCGCGCCGCATCTCGTCAAGCCGGTGCCGTTTCTCTACCCGCTGCGGCGCAAGGGCTTCGAACGCTGGTACGCCGGTGCGGGCGTGGCGCTGTACGACGCCATGTCCATCTCCTCCGGGCACGGCCGCGGCCTCCGGGTGCACCGTCACCTCAGCCGCGGCCGCGCCCTGCGCGTGGCCCCCGCCCTCAAGAAGGAGTCCCTGGTCGGGGCGTTGCAGTACTACGACGCGCAGGTGGACGACGCCCGCTTCGTGGCCACCCTGGTCCGCACCGCCGCCGCCTACGGCGCCGATGTCGCCAACCGGGCCCGTGTCATCGGTTTTCTGCGCGAGGGCGAGCGCGTCGTGGGCGCCCGGGTGCGGGACGTGGAGGCCGGCGGTGAGTACGAGATCCGCGCCCGCCAGGTGGTCAACGCGACCGGCGTCTGGACGGACGACACCCAGGGGCTCATCGCCGAGCGCGGGCAGTTCAAGGTCCGCGCCTCCAAGGGCATCCACCTGGTGGTGCCGAAGGACCGCATCCACTCCACCACCGGCCTGATCCTGCGCACCGAGAAGAGCGTCCTCTTCGTCATCCCCTGGGGCCGGCACTGGATCGTCGGCACCACCGACACCGACTGGGACCTGGACAAGGCCCACCCGGCCGCCTCCAGCGCCGACATCGACTACCTGCTGGAGCGCGTCAACTCCGTGCTGGCCGTGCCGCTCACCCGGGACGACGTGGAGGGCGTCTACGCCGGGCTGCGCCCGCTGCTGGCCGGGGAGTCGGACGCGACGAGCAAGCTGTCCCGTGAGCACACCGTCGCGCACCCCGTGCCGGGGCTGGTCGTCGTCGCCGGGGGCAAGTACACGACGTACCGGGTGATGGCCAAGGACGCGGTGGACGAGGCGGTGCACGGGCTGGACCAGCGCGTGGCGGCGTGCGTCACCGAGGACGTCCGGCTGGTCGGCGCCGAGGGGTACCGGGCGATGTGGAACGCGCGCAACCGGCTCGCCGCGCGCACCGGCCTGCACGTCGTCCGCGTCGAACACCTGCTCAACCGTTACGGCTCCCTGGCGGAGGAGGTCTTCCGGCTCGTCGAGGAGCAGCCGTCGCTGGGCGAACCACTGGCCTGCGCCGACGACTATCTGCGCGCCGAGATCGTCTACGCCGCCTCGCACGAGAGCGCCCGGCACCTGGACGACGTGCTCACCCGGCGCACCCGCATCTCCATCGAGACCTTCGACCGCGGCACGCGCAGCGCGCGGGAGTGCGCCGAGCTGATGGCCCCGGTGCTCGGCTGGGACGAGGGCCAGATCGAGAAGGAGGTCGAGCACTACGAGAAGCGGGTGGAGGCCGAGCGGGAGTCGCAGCGCCAGCCGGACGACCAGACGGCGGACGCGGCCCGGCTGGGCGCACCGGACATCGTGCCGCTGAGCTGAGCCCGACGCTCAACATCGCAGGTCACCCCCTTGGCTGATCCGCGGTTTCTCCCAGGGCGGCGGACGTGGCCGTTCTCCGTGCCGCGGGCTGCCGGGTCATGAAGCACGTGGGAACGGCCGCCGCCCGGGAGCCTCCCCGCCGCGCACATCCGAGCGGGCGGGGCGGCCAGTCCTTACGAGAGAATGACGAGCCGTCGGCGACCCGCCGATTCCGCGGCCCCGTCCGTAACTCCGGTTACGCATCAGCCCTGATGCAGCGCCAGAACGCTGTCGGCCCGGGATGCGTATCTCACGGAGATCTCGGAGGAGTTCCATGCGACGCAACACCCGCAAACGATCGAAGGCCATACGCCGGACGACCGCCGCCGCGGCGGCTCTGGCCCTGGGAGCGGGCGGGCTGGTGGCGGCCAACGTGTACGCCTCGGCCGGTGAGAGCGGCTCCGGGGCGAAGCCGGAGGGGGCCCGGCAGGTCCTGGCCTCCGGCGACGCCACCATCGACTGCCCGGACGTCGGCGGTGAACTGCGCGCCGTGCCGGACCGGGCCAGGAAGGAGGTCGACAAGAACCTCGCGCTCCTGGACCAGCAGGTCGCGGAGGCGTACCAGCGGCTGCAGAATTCGTCCCGGGCCATCCAGCAGGACCGCAACTTCGCCGACAACGCGATCATGGGCCCGCTCAAGGCGAAACGGACGGCGACCATCGACCGGATCGCGATCGCCATCGGCAGGGCGGCCGACCGCCCCCAGGGCCTGGAGGCGCTCGCCGCCTGCACACTGCGCGCCTCCGGAAACCAGGACGGCGGTGACCAGGGCGGCGCCGGCGGCCAGGCGGGAAACGGCCCGGTCGCGGCGGACTTCGTGGACATCACCACCGTCCAGCCCACGGCGGACAAGCCCCGTATGACGCGGGGCGGATCCCGCGGCACGTTCACCAGCACGTGCGGAGTGAACGAGAACAAGCTGTACAACACCGACAACATCATCGTCGCGCCCGGCGTGTCCAACGGCGCGCATCACACCCACGACTACATCGGCAACCAGGCCAACGACGCCTTCGCCGACGACCAGGACTTCGCAGGCGGTGAGACGACATGTGAGAACCCGGGCGACAAGTCCTCGTACTACTGGCCGGTCCTGCGCCTGCAGGACGGCACCGATGAGTTCGACGCCGATCAGCAGGGCGGCGGCGCCGAGGGCAACGTCGGCAGGATCCTCACGGCGAAGGAGGCGACCCTGGAATTCGTGGGAAACCCGCGCGGCAAAGTCGTGGCGATGCCCAGGTTCCTGCGGATCATCACCGGTGACGCCAAAGCGTTCACCAACGGAACAGCCAACGCCAACGCCTCCTGGAGCTGCACCGGCTTCGAGGACCGGCAGCTGACGGACAAGTACCCGCTCTGCCCCGATGGCAGTGACGTGGTGCGCACCTCCACCTTCCAGAGCTGCTGGGACGGCCGGAACACCGACAGCGCCAACCACCGCTCCCATGTCGCGTTCGCCGATCCCGAAACCGGCGCCTGCCCCAGCGGATTCCAGGCCATCCCGCAACTGGTGCAGCGCCTGGTCTACGACGTCGACGCACCCAGCCTGGACGACAACGGGCGGTCCACCCCCTTCTTCGCCGTGGACGGCTTCCCGGAACAGCTCCACAAGCCGGTCACCGATCACGGCGACTTCGTCAACGTCTTCGACGAAGACCTGATGAACACGATGGTCCAGTGCATCAACACCGGCCGCAGCTGCCGATGACCCGCGTGCGCTGAACGACCCACCACCCCAAGCGGGCCCGGCCCTGCCCGGAGCGTCACACACCCGGGCAAGGCCGGGCCCCACCGCACGCCCCCGGACGGGCACGGAGGGCACCGCCCGTCCCCGTCACTCCCGCGGGCAGAACGCCGCGCTCAGCAGCCGCCGTTCGGCCTCCGTGTCGCCCACCTCGTCGGTGTTGACCCGGTAGCCGAGCACCCGCCGTCCCCCCGCGGTGGCGGTGATCCGGACGTACGAGCCGCTGATGCTGCCGTTGTGCCCCCACACCGTCACGCCGCAGGGCAGCCGCTCCGGGAAGAGCCCGTAGCCGTAGCGCCCGCGGGTCACCGAGGTGTCCGTCATACGGCGCAGCTCCGGCGCGGGCAGCAGTTCGCCGCCCAGCAGAGCGCGCAGAAAGCGCTCCAGATCGCCGAGCGTGGAGACCATCTCGCCGGCGGCGCCGGCCGTCGACGGGTTCAGTTCCGTCACGTCCATCAGCGCGCCGGAGCCGCCGGGCGCGGCCGCCGCCGAGTAGGCCCGGCCGTGCGGGCGCGGCAGTCCGTGCCGGGTGCCGGGGAAGGAGGTGCCGCCGAGACCCAGCGGCCGGATGATCCGCTCCTCCACCGCACGGGCGTACGGGCGGCCGGTGACCCGCTCCACCACCAGCCCCAGCAGGATGTAGTCGGTGTTGGAGTAGCGGTAGCCGGTGCCGGGCGCGAAGTACGGCCGGTGCCGCAGCGCCGCGCGCACCAGCTCCCTGGGCGAGCGGGTGTCGTAGCGGTGGCTCCGGAAGCCGCGGCCGAAGGACTCCTCCGCCAGCCGCGGATCGCGGACGTAGTCGAAGAGCCCGCTGGTGTGGGTGAGGAGCTGACGGAGCGTGATCCGCGCGCCGTCGTAACCGGGCCCGCGCACCAGACCGGGCAGATGCCGCTCCACCGGGTCGGAGAGCCGCAGGGCGCCCTCGGCGCGCAGCTGGAGCACCACGGTCGCGACGAAGACCTTGGTGACGCTGCCCGCGCGGAAGCGGTCGGCCCGCCCGATCCGCCGCTCGCTGCGCCGGTCGGCGACCCCCGCCGTGGCGAACCGGGCCCGGCCGCCCTCGCGGGTGTACGCGGCGGCGCCGGGGGCGTCGGCCGCGTCGGCCAGCCGTTCGACGGCCGCCGCCAGCCGGTCGGTCCGGGCGGACGGGCGTTTCACCACCGCGCCGGCGCGGCCGTGATCCGCCGCCGGCAGCGCGCACCCCGCCATCAGGGCCGCGCACAGGGCCGCCGCGATCCCTGCCAGCAGGCGCGGGCGCACTCCGCGAACCGGCACCCTCCGGCCTCCCTCCGGGCTCCGCTCCGTGTACGCGCCCATGATGACGGCCGGCGGCGCGGCCCGTATACGCGGGGCGTGACGCGCCGGACCCCGGGCATGGGCATGGCGGGGCATGGGGGAGAATGGAGACTCTGCCGGGGCGGACCACCGCGGTTGCGACAGAGGCGCGGTGAGCCACTGCCAACTCGGCGCCACCGCCTGGACATCGCAGCGCTGAGGGGACACATGTCGGAGCCGGAGCAGACACAGGGCGCCAGCGGACGGATCCTGGCCGGCCGCTACCGGCTGGGCGAGGTGCTGGGGCGCGGCGGCATGGGTACCGTCTGGCGCGCCGTCGACGAGACGCTGGGCCGTCAGGTCGCGGTCAAGGAACTGCGTTTCCCGTCGTCCGTCGACGAGGACGAGAAGCGGCGGCTGATCACCCGGACCCTGCGCGAGGCGAAGGCCATCGCCCGGATCCGCGCCAACGGCGGCATCACCGTCTACGACGTGGTCGACGAGGACGACCGCCCCTGGATCGTCATGGAACTCATCGAGGGCTCCTCGCTCGCCGAGGTCATCCGGGACAAGGGCCGGCTCTCCCCGCGCCGGGCCGCCGAGGTGGGCCTCGCCGTCCTCGACGTGCTGCGCGCCGCGCACCGCGAGGGCATCCTGCACCGCGACGTGAAGCCGTCCAATGTGCTGATCTCCGGCGACGACAGCCGGGTGGTGCTCACCGACTTCGGCATCGCGCAGGTCGAGGGCGACCCGTCCGTCACCTCGACCGGCATGCTCGTCGGCGCGCCCTCGTACATCTCCCCCGAACGGGCCCGCGGCCACAAGCCCGGCCCGCCCTCCGACCTCTGGTCGCTCGGCGGTCTGCTGTACGCCTGCGTGGAGGGCGTGCCGCCGTACGACAAGGGCAACGGGCTCGCCACCCTGACGGCCGTGATGACGGAGCCGGTTCCGCCGCCGGAGCACGCGGGGCCGCTGGCGGAGGTCATCTACGGGCTGCTGGAGAAGGACCCGCAGCGGCGCCTCGACGACGCGGGGGCGCGGGCCCTGCTGACCGGGGTCCTCGCGGAGACCGAGGAACGCCCGCAGGCCGCGAAGACCCGGACGATGGCGGTTCCGGGGGAGCCGTCCGGCAAGGGCACCAAGGGGAGCAAGGGGAGCAAGGGGAACAAGGGGACGAAGAGGGCCGCGGCCGCGGGTGCGGCGGGCGTCGTGGGCGCCGCGGCGGGTGCCGCCGCGGCCGGGAACGGGAACGGCGGCGGGAGCGGGAGCGGGAACGGCCGGAAGCCGGAGCGGTCCTCGGCCGGAGAGCCCGCGGCCGGCGCGGACGCCCCGGCCGGCTCGGCGGCGGACTCCCCGCCGGATTCCGCGCCGGACTCCGCGCCGCAGCCCGACGGCCGCAGCGCCAAGGAGGGGCGGCTGCGCTCCGCGCTGCGCTCGGCGCGGGCCGCCGCCGCTGCCGGGGCCGCCTCCAAGGCGTCCTCCCCGGCCTCCTCCGCCTCGGAACCCTCCTCCGGCCCGGCCTCGTCCGCCGGTACGGCCGCCCCGGCCACCGCCACCCACGCCTCGCCCTCGGCGGACACAGGCACCGGCACCCGGCGGCCCGTCACCGCCGCGATCACGGACGTGGTGCCGAGACGGGTGCTGGCCCTCATCGCGGGTGTCCTGGCGCTCGCCGTGCTGGGCGTGGTGCTGGCCTTCACCCTCGACAGCGACGGCAGTGGCGGCGAGCCGTCGGGCGGCGCCAAGGACGACAGGGCGGCCACCAGCGGCGCCGACGGCGGCACGGACGATTCCGCGGACGCCGGCAAGGACGCCGGGGCGTCGGCCGACCCCTCGGAATCCGCGCATGACGGCACGAGCGAGGGGAAGCAGGAGGACGAGGGCTCCGCCGGCAAGGACGGCGGACAGGACGGCGAGAGCGGCAAGGACGGCGGCACGGATGCCGGAGACGCGGACAAGATCCCCGAGGGCTACGAGACCAGGACCGAGAACCGCTTCAACTTCTCCATGGCGATGCCCGGGAACTGGAAGCTCACGCGGATAGCGGGCCAGAACTCCGGCGGCGAGTACAGCGAGTCCGGCGGAGTGCCGCGGATCCAGGTCGACTTCAGCTCCCAGCCGAAGGACGACGCGGTCGCGGCCTGGCGCGCCCAGGAGCAGGCGTCGCGCGGCTCGTTCCCCGGATACTCCTCACGGGGCATCAAGAGCGCGGAGTACCGGGACTATCCGACCGTGGCCGACTGGGAGTTCGAGTACAACCGGAGCGGCGAGCGGGTGCGGGTGCTCAACCGCGGCTTCAAGGTGGACGACAGCCACGCCTACTCGATCATGATCACGTGCGTGGCGGACGAGTGGGACGGCAAGGAGTGCACCACGCTCCGCGAGACGGCGTTCCGGACGTTCAAGCCCACCGGCTGAGTTCGCTCTCCGGGCGGCGGGACGGGCGCGCCGGGGGCGCACCGAGGGCGCGACGGGCGGCGCGCGGGACGGCTCCCGTACAGCGCGTGCGCCCGTCCTGCCGCGGTCCCCAGGCCCGCTCCGTGCGGGGCGGGGCAACCGGTTACGCCGTCCGCTCCGCACTGCCCCGCCGGGGCACGTATCGTGAAACGGTGCGGACGCTACGCAGCCGCAACGGGTCGGTGGACGAACAGGGTTGACTGTTCCGGGTGGATGCGGAACGCGCGCTTGGGGAGGCGTCGTGGAGGACTACGCGGGCCGGGTGCTGGCCGACCGCTACCGCCTGCCCCGAACCGCCGACGACGTGCTCGACGCCACCGAGACCCGCGCCTTCGACACCTACAGCGGCCAGGAAGTCCTGATCCGGCACATCCCCCTGCCGGAGACCGTCGAGGCCGAGATCGTCGGCGCCGACGGCAGTTACGGGCCCGGAGCCCCCGGCGGCCCCGCGCGGGGGGCCGGTGACCCGGCGGTGCGGCGCGCCCTGGCCGCCGCCCAGGCCGCGGCGGCGGTGTCCGACCATCCCCGGTACGACCAGGTGTTCGACGTGTTCGCCGAGGGCGGCGGGCTGTGGATCGTCAGCGAACTCGTGGTGGGCCGGCCGCTGGCCGCGCTGCTCGCCGAACACACGCTCTCCCCGCACCGCGCGGCGGAGGTCGCGGCCGACGTCCTGACCGCCCTGTCGGCGCTGCACGCCCAGGGCTGGATCCACCGCAACATCACGGCCCGCACGGTGCTCGTCTGCGAGGACGGCCGGGCCATGCTGACGGGGCTCGCGTCCGGCGCGGCGGAGGAAGCGCTCTGCGGCTACGACCCGACCCCGCCCCCGGAGGCCGGGCCGGACGGGCCCGGCGGACCGGGAGCGCCGGGTGGACCGGGCGGGCCGGATGGTCCGGGAGGCTTCGACGGCGGGTCCGGGGGTCCGGGGAGTCCGGGCGGCTCCGAGCGCCTCGGCGGTGGTCCGGGCGGGCCCGGGGGTCCTGGCCGTCCGGGCGGAGGTTCCGGCGGTCCGGACGGCCCGGGTGGGCCTGGTGGTCCAAGTCGGCAGGGCCCGGGTTCCGGTGAGCCGGGCTTTGCCCGGGGGCGGGCCAACGGCCCCCGTGGCGAAGGGGGTTCCGGCCGGTCGTACGGCGGTGGCGCCGGCCGTCCGGCCGGCCCCGCGGGCATGGCGGGCCCGGCCGGTCCGGGCTCCGGGGGCCCGGGGCGTGCCCCGCACACCGGTGCCGTGCCCGGCCCCGATCCACACCGCGCCTTCCGGCGCCCGTCCCCGTCCGGCCGGGCCGCGTCCGCCGCCGACCTGGACGGCGTCCGGACCTCGTACGGGCCCCGCCCCCCGGGCAGCGGTCCGGCCCCGCAACGCCCCGAACTCGCCCCGGGGCAGGGGCCGGACGCCCGTACCGGGGGCACCCCGGTCGCGGGCGGGGAAGGTGCCGCCCCGGCGTACCACGGCTCCGACGGCGCCCCTGCCGCCGACCCCGGCGCGCCCGGCACCGGCACCGGCCTGTCGGCCTCCGGACCGGACGGGCCCGGGGGCCCCGGCCGGACGGACGGCGCGGACGGCGGCGGCCTCCGCCCCGTGGCCGGAGCGGAGCGGGACCCCGGATCGGCCGGCCGCGGACCGGCGCCGGGCTCCGGACCGGGCGGTCCCGCGGACCAGTCCGGCGCGGAGGGCAGGCAGCCCCGCTCCCGTGCGATCGCCGCCTACTCGGCCGGCGCCCGTGCGGCGGCCCGCGCCCAGATCCAGCCGCAGGCGCAGCCCCGGGTCCGTCCGCTGTCCGCCCTGCCGGGCCCGGACGGCAGCGCGACGGGCGGCCCCGGGCGACAGGGACCGTCCGGGGACGACGCGGCCCGCGAGGGTTCCCGCGGCGCGGAGGGCAACGGCCCGGCGCCGGCACCGGGCCTGCCCGGTCCCGCTCTGCCGGGCGGCGCCCCGGGCCCCGCCGTGCCCGGCGGCCCCGCTCTCGGCCCCGCCGTGCCCGGCGGCAGCGTTCCCGGTCCCGCCGCACCGGGCGGCTTCGTACCGGGCGGCACGGCACTGGGCCCCGCCGTGCCCGGCGGCAGCATCCCCGGTCCCGCCGTCCCGGGCCGTCCGGTGTCCGGGCCCGCCGCCCCGGACGGTGCCGTCCCCGGTTCCGGGGGGCCCGGTTCCGGTGGTCCCCGGTGGCCGGGCGCCGAGCCCGTTCCGGGGTCCGGCGGGACGCCCGCACCGCACCGGGGCGGACTGCCCGGCGCCCCCGTGCCGGCGGAGTCGAGCTGGCACGGCAGTACGGGGCGGCCCGGGCGCCCGGGCGGGCCCCCGGGCTCCCCCGGCGCCGGACAGCAGGGCGGCGGAAGGCCGGCCCCCTCCGGACGCCGCCCCGAGGGCGCCGGTGAACCGGACCGTCCATCCGGCGGCACGGACCGTGCGGACCGCGAGCGCTCGGCTCTGCCGCCCGCCGAACGGCCTTTCGGCGGCCATGCGCTGCCCCCGGGGACGGGCCGCCGCGAGGAACAGCCCCGCCCCCCGGGGCGGTCCGGGGAGCCGGGTCCGTCCGGCGCGTTCGCACGGCACGGGGAGACCGGCCGGCACGGCGAGACCGGCCGGTCCGCGGAAGCCGGACGGCCCGAGACGGCCGGATGGCCCGGGCAGCCGCAGCAGCCGCAACAGCCGCAGCAGCCGCAACAGCCTCAGCAGCCCCAACAGCCGGGCTCCGGAGAGCAGTCGGGCCGGTCCGGCGCCGCCGGGCCGCCCCGGCCGCGCGGCTCCTTCGATCCGGCCCGCCGACCGGACGGCGACCCGGCCCGGCGGACCGGTGCCGGGAGCGGACCCGGGCCCGACGCGGACCGGCGGTCCGGAGCCTCGGAGCAGGACCGCCCCGAGGACGGCCACGGCCCCGGCCGTTCGCCCGGTCCGTACGCCTCGCCAGGTCCGTACGCCTCGCCCGGTCCGTACGACCGCGAGGCCCCGCGGCCGCAGCACGGCCCTTACGCGTACGGTCCCGACGGCCGCCCGGGCCCGCCCGCGCCGGCGCAACGCCCCGGCCCCGAGGGCCGTCCGCCGCACCGCTCCGGCGCCGTCGAGCAGGCCCGGCGTCCCGGTGCCGTGGAGCCGGCCCGCCGGCCGGGCGGGGAGCGGCCCGGCGTGGCCGGCCTGCCGTCCGCCGGCCACCGCGACGGCACCGGGACGACCCCGGACGCCCCGGCCACCCAGGCCATCCCGTCCCCCGGCCCGGGCGGCCCCCGGCCCCCTGCCGGCTGGGACGAGCCCGCGCCGTCCGGCGGCGGCTGGGGCGAGAACCCTGCGGGCGGCCCGGGCGCCGGGCGGTACCAGCGCGGTCCCACCACGCCGCTGGCCGCCGAACGGGCCCGCCAGGCCCGCATCCTGGTCGTCGGTGCCGTCACCGAACGCTGGGCGCCCGAACAGGCCGGTCCCGTGCACGGCAACTGGCAGCTCGCGCCGCCCATCGGCCCCGCCACCGATCTGTGGGCCGTCGGCGCGCTCCTCTTCCGCGCCGTGCAGGGCCACGCGCCCTACCCCGAGGAGAGCGCGGCCGAACTGGTCCAGCTCGTCTGCACCGAGGCGCCCGCGTTCGCCGAGGAGTGCGGTGCGCTGCGGCCCGTCGTCGAGTCGCTGCTGCGTCAGGACCCGACCGAACGGCCGGAGTTCGAGGAGGTACGCGGCTGGCTGCGGTCGCTCATCCGTACGGCTCCGGAGCCGGACGTCGGCGCGCGCACGGTCACCGTCCCCTCCCTGGGCCCCGGTGCGGACGCCGACCCGCGGCGGCTGCCGGTGATACGCCGCCGGGGCGAACTGGTGCGCCGCCGCCGCGCCGGCGCAGCGGTGGTGCACGGCCGGCACAAGCGGGCGAAGGAGCACCGGCACAGTCCGCGCCGTCTGGGACGGCTGCTGCTTCTGCTGATCCTGCTGGCGCTGGCCGGTGCCGTCGCGTACGCGATGCTCTTCATGCCCCGCGCCGGGGACTCGGCCGACGGCGGCACCGGCCGCGCGGGCACGGCGGGAGCGCCGAGCCCGGCCCCGTCCGCCGAAGCCTCCCCGGGCGAGGGCGAGGGCGAACAGGGAACCGCGGGCGCCGGGAACGGCGACGGCGGGGACGGCGGCCGGAAGGAGAGCGGGAACGAGCGGGAGAAGGACGGCTCCTCCGGTTCGTCCGGTACCTCGGGTCTCGCCAAGGGCTTCAAGCTCCGCACCGACCCGGAGGGCTTCCGGATCGCGGTGCACGAGAGCTGGGAGCGGCGCGGTGAGAACTCCCTCGGTCAGATCCGCTACGGCCGGGGCGACTTCGAACTGACCGTCGTGCCGGGGCGGGACACCGTCGAGGAGTTCGGCGGCGACCCGATGGCCTACCAGCAGGACGCCGAGCGGGAGCTGGCCCCGTTCCGGGAGTCGCAGTGGTCCTCGGCCTCCGGGCTGCGGCGGATCGAGGTCGGGCGGACCTCGATGGCCGAGGGGACCTTCAGCTGGCGGGACGACGCCGACCGGCAGATTCACACCCGCAATCTGGCGATGATCATCGACGGCCGCTACCACCTCGTCCTGGTCTCCGGACCGGCCGCGGACAAGCAGGAAGTGGCCCGCTTCTTCGAGCAGGCGACCGCCACCTACAGCCCCACGGACTGAGCGGCGCGGCGCGGCCGGAGCCCCGCGGGGCCGCTCTCCGGCGCTGCCGAGGTCTGGCCGAAAGACGTTCCCGGCCGGGAAGTTTAAACGGAACCGGCGGGCGAAGACCCTCGGATCGCCCGAAAACCTGGGGCACCATGGGCATCATGGGGAGCTTCGGGGCGGAGAGCCCACTCATCGCCGGCCGCTACCGCCTGGACTTCCGGCTCGGCCGGGGCGGCATGGGGACGGTGTGGCGCGCCACCGACGAACTGCTCCAACGGCACGTCGCCGTCAAGGAGATCCATGTCGGCGAAGGGCTTCCGGAGAGCGACGCGCGGTCGCAGCGCGAGCGCACCCTGCGTGAGGCCCGTACGGTCGCGCAGGTGCGGCATCCCAGTGTGGTCGTCGTCCACGACGTGGTGGAGGAGGACGAACGCCCCTGGATCGTCATGGAGCTGATCGTCGGCCGGACGCTGGCGGACCGCATCGCCGCCGAGGGCTCCGTGCCGCCGCGCGAGGCCGCCCGGATCGGGCTCGCCCTGCTGGGCGCGCTCCGCGAGGCGCACCGGCACGGCGTGCTGCACCGGGACCTCAAACCCGCCAACGTCCTGCTGGAGGCCCCGGCGGGGCGGGTGGTGCTGACGGACTTCGGCGTCGCACGGATGGACGGCGGCACGACGATCACCGAGAGCGGCACCTTCGTGGGCTCGCCCGAGTACACCGCGCCCGAGCGGATGGCGGGCACCGGCGCGGGCCCGGAGTCCGACCTGTGGTCGCTCGGGGTGCTGCTGTGCGCGGCGCTCAGCGGCCGCACCCCGTTCCAGCAGGACTCGCTGGGCGGGGTGCTGCACGCCGTCATGGCGGGCGACATCCGGCCGCCGGAGGCCGCCCGCCCGCTGCTCCCCGCGATCCTCGGCCTGCTGGAGCGCGACCCGGCGCGCAGGATGGGCGCGGCGGAGGCCGAGGAGCTGCTGACGGAGTATCTGGGCACCGGCCGGATGCCGGAGGTGCCGCGCTTCGCGCGGGCCGGGGGCGGACGGGGCGGCGCGGTCGGCGGCGCCGGTGCGGACGCCGCCGCGGCGGCCGGGTACGCGGGCCCGCCGCCGGACGCGGTCCGCCCCGGCGGCGGTCACCCCGGCGGGCCGCCGCTCGGCCCGCTGCTGCCGCCGCGCTGGAGCCGGCACCGGGGGCGCACGGCGCTGGCCGCGGCCCTGATGGTCGCGGCGGCCGGCGGTACGGGTGTGGCCGCGGTGGCGATGCTGGTGAACGGCGAGACCCCGCTGGACGACCGGCCGACGTCGACCTCGCGCCCGGACGGGACGGGAGACGGCGAGGGCAGCGGCAGCGGAGGGCCCACGAGCCCGACGGCGACGCCCAGCGCGTCCCGTTCCTCCGCCTCTCCCGGGCCGTCCGGCAGCGGGCCGTCGTCCTCCGCGCCGCCGGGACCGTCCGGGGCGGGCCCGTCCGGCCGCGGACCGTCGGGCTCCGCCTCGTCCGCCGCCGGTCCGTCCGTGCCGGGCCGGCTGTCCGGGGTGGACGGGGCGTCCGCTCCGGCCCCGCCCGCCGGTGGCCCCGCCGCGGGCGCCCCGCTCCCGTCGGCGCCGGCGTCCGCGCGGTCCCTCCCGGAGGTGCCCGTTCCGCCGCTCACCGGACGGCTCCCGGCCGCGGCGGGGACCGGCACGGCGGCGGACGGCGGCGGCGACGGCGCGCCGGAGCGTCTGCGGGCGGACGAGGAGGCGGCGGCGGGCCGCGAACGCGAACACCCGCGCGCGCCCTGGTAGTTCCACGGGTGCCGCGCGGCGCGTGCGGTGTGCGGGGCCGCGGGGGCCGCGGGGTCGTTTCCCGGGGCCCGTGCCGCGCGCCCCGCCCGGTGGCGCGCTGTGTCACGGTGCTGCACCGTCGCGGGGGACCGACTGGAACCGGGCGCCGGGGGACGGCCATGATGGGGCCATGAAGAACGACGGGGGACGGGCCGACGAGCCCACCAGCTATCTCATCCCGCCACCGGGCGCGCCCGCGCCGCCGCCCCCGGCCGCCGGCCCCGCCGCGGCGCCCGCGCCCGGGCAGCCGGGCGGGGCTCCCGGGACGCCGGCGCCCGGCGCCGCGTCCCACGGGGCAGCCGCGCATCCACCGGAGTCCCACCGGCCGCCCGCGTCCCATCCGGCGCCGGGAACCCCGGCCCCGGTGCCGACCGAAGTGGTCGCCACCCCGCCGCCCCGGCCTCCGCACGGAGCCGCCCCGGGCGCCGCCTGCCCCGCGCCCGGCCGGACCATCGGCGGCCGTTACCGCCTGCTGTCCCGGCTCGGACACGGCGGCATGGGCACCGTCTGGCGGGCCCGGGACGAGGTCGTCGACCGCGAAGTGGCCGTCAAGGAGCCCCGGGTACCCGACCAGTTGAGCGAGCAGGAGCGGCAGACCGTCTACCAGCGGATGCGGCGCGAGGCCCGCTCCGCCGCCGCCATCGACCATCCCTCCGTCGTCACCGTGCACGACGTGGTGGTGGAGGACGGCCGCCCGTGGATCGTCATGGAGCTGGTCCGCGGCCAGTCGCTGGGCGACCGGCTCGGCGAGGGCACCCTCGACCCGCGGGAGGCGGCCCGTATCGGCCTGTCCGTGCTGGGCGCGCTGACCGCCGCGCACGAGGCGGGGGTGCTGCACCGGGACGTCAAGCCGGACAACGTCCTGCTGGGCCGGCACGACCGGGTGGTGCTCACGGACTTCGGCATCGCGCAGGTCGAGGGGGAGCAGCGGCTCACGGAGACCGGCGCGTTCGTCGGCTCCCCGGAGTACATCGCGCCCGAACGGGTGCTCGGCCAGCTCCCCGGGCCGGAGTCCGACCTCTGGTCGCTGGGCGTGCTGCTGTACGCCGCGGTCGAGGGCATGTCCCCGTACCGGCGTTCCCACACCCCGGCGACGCTGCAGGCCGTGCTCTCCGCCGAACCGCCCGCTCCGGCGCGCGGGGCGGGGGCGCTCGGCCATCTCGTCATGCAGCTGCTGCGGAAGGACCCGGCGGCGCGGCCCGCACCGGCCGAGATCCGGCAGACCCTGGAGAACGTCGCCCGCCCGCCGCAGCCCCAGCCCGCCCTGCTGCCGACGCGCGCCATGGCGGGCGGCGGCCCGGGCGGCCTGCTCCGCACCCCCAGGGGCCGCTTCGGGCTGGGCGGCGGGCTGCTGGCGGCGGTGCTCGCCCTGGTGCTGGTCGTCGCCAATCCGTTCGGCGGCGACGGGCCGCCGGAGGACTGGCGGGTCCGGGAGGAGGGCGAGATCGTCAAGGCGTCCCTGTTCCTGCCGCCCGACTACGAGCGCACCGACTCGGAGGAGGGGTACGTCACCTTCGCCGACCCCAGCGGTGTCTACACCGTCGAGCTCTGGCGGGACCAGGACACCGGGGAGCCGGACGACCCGCCGAACCCGGACTCGGCGGAGAAGGCGGCCGAGGAGCTGATCGCGTACTACGGGAACGGCGCCGAGAACTCCGTGAAGGAGGCCCGCAGCACCACGCGCAAGGCGCGCCAGCAGGAGCGGGAGGCGGTCCAGGTCCTCACCACCTACCGGGACTACGGGGCGAACGAGGACGACATCACCCGGCACTTCCGGGAGCACGTCTACGTCAACGAGGACCGGGTCGTCTGGCGGCTCCGGGTGCGGATGCCCGCCGAGGGCCACGCGCGCCCGGAGGGCGAGAAGCTGTTCGACGAGATCGTGAGCCATCTGAGGATCCAGGAGCTCTGAGCGCGGCGGCCCGGTGTCCCCGGCGGAGGCCGGGCCACCGCCATGATCCTTCCCGGGCACATTTCCCTCACCGGTCGGCCATGAGAACTCCCTGACCAGCGCCCTTTTGCCAGTAATCACTGGCGCGATCACACCGTTTCGTTCCGCCGTAGTGAAATCGGTGTTACTGCCGGGTACACAAACGGAGCGCCCCGGCATACCCTCACCCGCATGACGGAGACGCAGGCCACCCCGCAGGACAGCGCAGCACCCGCCACCGCCGGCGGCATCCCGGCCCAGCCCGCCCCGGCGGACGCGACCGGCGGCACCCCGGCACCGCCCGCCCCGGCGGACGCGACCCAGCCCACCCCGGCGGACGTGACCGGTGGCAATCCGGTCTTCACCGCCCCGGCGGGCACCCGCACCGCCGCCGACGTGGTGACGCCCGAACTCGTCGCCCGGCTCACCGCCGGCCTCACCGGCACCGGCAGCACCGCCAACCACACGCCCTTCACCGGCGAACGCCTGGCCGAGCTGCCCGAATCCACCCCCGAGGACGTGGCCGCCGCCTTCGAACGGGCCCGCGCGGCCCAGCGGGCCTGGGCCGCCGTCCCCGTACGCAAGCGGGCCGCGGTGCTGCTCCGCTTCCACGACCTGGTGCTGGCACGGCAGGACGAGGTCCTCGACCTCATCCAGCTGGAGACCGGCAAGACCCGGATGCACGCCCACGAGGAAGTGCAGGCCGTGGCCATGGCCGCCCGCCACTACGGCCGCCGCGGCCCCGCCTATCTGCGCCCCAGGCGGCACACCGGCGCCGTCCCCGTCCTCACCAAGGTCACAGAGCTGCGCCAGCCGCGCGGCGTCGTCGGCCAGATCGCCCCCTGGAACTACCCGCTGGAGCTGTCCGCCGGCGACGCGCTGCCCGCCCTCGCCGCGGGCAACGCCGTCGTGATGAAGCCGGACACCGAGACCGCGCTCACCGCGCTCTGGGCCCGGCGGCTGCTCATCGAGGCCGGCCTGCCCGAACAGGTGTGGCAGGTGGTCATCGGCGACGGCCCCGTGGTCGGCCCGGCCGTGGTCCAGCACGCCGACTACGTCTCCTTCACCGGCTCCACCCGCACCGGCCGCACCGTCGCGCAGACCGCGGCCCTCCGGCTCGTCGGCTGCTCGCTCGAACTGGGCGGCAAGAACGCCATGCTGGTGCTCCGCGACGCCGACCTGGACAAGGCCGCCGAAGGAGCCGTCCGCGCCTGCTTCTCCTCCAGCGGCCAGCTCTGCATCTCCATCGAACGCCTCTTCGTCCACGAGTCGGTCGCCGACGACTTCCTGGAGCGCTTCGCCGCCCGCACCAAGGCCATGAAGCTCGGCACCGCCCTCGCCTACGGCGCCGACATGGGCTCCCTCGTCTCCGAACGCCAGCTGGAGACGGTCGGCCGCCATGTGGACGACGCCGTGGCGCGCGGAGCCAAGGTCGTCGCCGGCGGCCGCGCCCGCCCCGACGTCGGCCCGCTCTTCTACGAGCCGACCATCCTCGACGGCGTCGCGGACCCGATGACCGTCTGCTCCGAGGAGACCTTCGGCCCGGTCGTCTCCGTCTACCGCTTCGCCGACGAGGACGACGCGATCGAACGCGCCAACGCCACCACCTACGGGCTCAACTCCAGCGTCTGGACCAAGGACGGCCGCCGCGGCCGCGCCGTCGCCGCCCGGCTGCGCACCGGCACCGTCAACGTCAACGAGGGCTACGCCGCCGGCTACGGCAGCGTCCAGTCGCCGATGGGCGGCATGGGCGACTCCGGGCTCGGCCGCCGGCACGGCTCCGAGGGCATCCTCAAGTACACCGAGGCGCAGACCGTCGCCCACCAGCGGCTGATGCCGCTCGCCCCGTCCTTCGGGCTGACGGACGAGAAGTACGCGGCGCTGATGTCGGTGAGCCTGCGCGCCATGAAGGCGCTCCGCTTCCGCTGAGCGCCCCCGGGCCGGACCGCGACCGCCACCCCCCCGCTCGGCCCCCGATCCCGACCCCCGACCCGGCGCCGCCGGCCCGCGTCCGTCCGCGGACCGGCGCCGCCGGCCGCACGACCCCACACCGCTCCCGTCCGCGACGGCACCACGGGCGCGGCCGGAACAGAACCACACAGCATGGGAGGGCCGACACCGTGGCCGAAGGCAAGTACGACTACGACGTGATCGTCGTGGGCTCCGGCTTCGGCGGATCCGTATCCGCCCTGCGGCTGACCGAGAAGGGCTACCGCGTCGGCGTCCTCGAAGCCGGCCGCCGCTTCACCCGGGACAGCCTTCCCAAGACCTCCTGGGACCTCAAGAACTTCCTGTGGGCGCCCGCGCTCGGCCTCTACGGCCTCCAGCGCATCCACCTTCTCGACAATGTCATGATCCTGGCAGGCGCCGGGGTCGGCGGCGGCTCGCTCAACTACGCCAACACCCTCTACGTACCGCCGCGCCCGTTCTTCGAGGACCGCCAGTGGGGCCACATCACCGACTGGCAGGAGGAGCTGAAGCCCTACTACGAGCAGGCCCAGCGCATGCTCGGGGTCCGGCTCAACCCGACCACCACCCCCTCGGACGTCCACCTGAAGGCCGCCGCCGAGAAGATGGGCGTCGGCGACACCTTCCACCACGCGCCCGTCGGCGTCTTCTTCGGCGACGGCAAGGACGCGGACGGCCGGACCCTGGCCGAGCCGGGCGCCGAGGTCCCCGACCCGTACTTCGGCGGCGCCGGACCCGACCGCAAGGCGTGCACCGAGTGCGGCGAGTGCATGACGGGCTGCCGCCACGGCGCCAAGAACACCCTCAACGAGAACTACCTCCACCTCGCCGAGAAGGCCGGTGCCGTCGTCCACCCGATGACCTCGGTCACCGCCGTCACCGAGGACGGGGACGGCGGCTACGCGGTCTCCACCGTCCCGACGGACAAGCGCCGCAAGTTCCGGAAGAAGCCGAAGGTGCTCCACGCCCGGCAGGTCGTCATCGCCGCCGGCACCTACGGCACCCAGACACTGCTGCACACCATGCGCGACCAGGGCCTGCTGCCGCGCGTCTCGGGCCGGCTCGGCGAACTCACCCGCACCAACTCCGAGGCCCTGGTGGGCTCCATGACCTCACCGGCCCGCTACCGCAAGAAGTACGGCAAGGAGCCGGACTTCACCAGGGGCGTCGCCATCACCTCCTCGATCCACCCGGACGAGAACACCCACATCGAGCCGGTCCGCTACGGCAAGGGCTCCAACGCGATGGGCCTGATGACCACCCTCCAGGTGCCGCACGGCACCCGGCTGCCGACCGCCCTCGCCCACGCCCTGCACTGCCTGCGCCACCCCGTGCTGCTGCTCCGCTCGCTGTCCAACCGCCGCTGGTCGGAGCGGACCATCATCGGCCTCGTCATGCAGTCCCTGGACAACTCCCTGACCACGTACCGCAAGACCAAGGGCCCGGGCAAGGGACTGCTCACCGCCCGCCAGGGCCACGGCGCGCCCAACCCGGTCTTCCTGCCGGAGGGCGCCGAGGCCGCCCGGCACATCGCCGAGGACATCAACGGCTTCCCCGGGACCAACATCGGCGAAGTGATGGGCACCCCCCTCACCGCCCACTTCCTCGGCGGCTGCCCGATCGGCGAGGACGCGGACCACGGCGTCATCGACCCGTACCACCGGCTCTACGGCCACCCCGGCATCCACGTCGTGGACGGCTCCGCGGTCTCCGCCAACCTGGGCGTCAACCCGTCGCTGACGATCACGGCGCAGGCCGAACGCGCCATCTCCCTCTGGCCGAACAAGGGGGACGCGGACCCCCGCCCGGCCCAGGGCGAGGAGTACGTACGGCTGCCCGCGGTGGAGCCGCGCTCCCCCGCCGTCCCGGAGGGGGCCTTCGCGGAACTGCGGCTCCCGGTGATGCTCCCGGTGCCGGCCGTGCCGCCGAAGGCGAAGGTGCCGGAGCCCAGGACGGAGGAGACGGTACCGGCCGAGCCCGCCGGGGCCGTGGAGCCGGCCGGGCCCGTGGAGCCGGCCGGGTCCGCCGGGTCCGCCGCTCCGGTGGCACCGGCGGCGGCCGACGGGGCCGCGGCGGCGACGGAGCCGTCACCGAACGGCCGCCCCGCCGGGGCATGACCGCTCCGGGCGGACGGCCCCGCGGCTGACGTCCCCCCGCGGAAACGGGAAGGGGCCGCACTCCAGGGTGCGGCCCCTTCCCGGCGTCTTCCTGCCGTGAGCGCGACGCCTTACGCGGCGGCGCCCATGTCACCGGTCCGGCGGCGGCGGACGACGAAGACCGCACCCGCGCCGGCCACCATGGCGACGCCACCGATCATGGCGATGGTCGGCAGCATGGAGGAGGAACCGGTCTCGGCGAGATTGCCGGTCACCGGCTGCTTCTCCACACCGCCCTGCGGCTTCGGGCCGGTGCCGGTACCCGGCTTGGCCTCGTTGCCGGGCTTCGGCTCGGCCTCACCCGGGTCCGGGACGTTCGTGCCCGGCCTGACGACCGTGAACTCGTAGTCGTCCCAGCCCTCGGCGATGCACTCCTGGCCCTCGACGTTGTCGAGGAAGGCGCCGGAGCCGAAGGTGTAGCCGTCACCGGCCGGAGCGTTCTTGTTGATGTTGACGCGGAGGTCGATGGCGACGTAGTCCTTCGCCTTCATGGCGTCGACGCCCCAGAAGTAGGCACCGGCCCACTCCTTGTCACCGATGGCCACCCACTGGTCGGTGCCCGGCACCTTGAACTGGAGCTGGACGAAGCGGCTGAGGAACTTGTCCTCGTCCAGTTCGTAGTTCTCCACCTCGGCGTAGAAGGCGACCTCCTTGAGCTCCTTCTCCGAGGTGTTGGTGACGGTCAGCTCGAAGCCGTGCCAGCCGCTGCCGGCCTCGATCTTGCCCGGCAGCCCGCTCAGCTCGGCCGTGACCGCCTGGGTGTAGTTCTCGTCGACCTCTTCGCAGAAGAGCGGGAACTCGAAGTCCTCCTCGCCCTCACCAGGCTCGGCGGCGGAGGGCTCGCCCGGCTCGGCGGGCTTGTCCTCGTCCTCGTCCCCGGTCTCGGCCCCGGCGTCCTTCTCGGACGTCTCACCCTCGGTGTCGTCCCCGGCCTCGCCGTCCTTCTCGGGCGTCCCCTCGGCGTCCTCCTCGGCCGGCTTCTGCTCCTCGGCGGAGGGCTGCTCGTCCCCGGACTCGGGCGCGGCGTCCCCCTGCTCGTCACCGGGCGCGGACTCGCTCGTCCCGGAGTCCTCGGGGGACGGGCTCTCCGCGGCGGTCACCGCGGTGTCGTTCTCGTTCGCGTACGCGGCCGGGGCCGCCATCAGCGCTGCCGGGGCTATGACAGCCGTCGCGGCGGCGGTCGCCAGAACGCGGCGAATTCTCATGCAGACCTCTTCGGTCAGCGGTGCCGTGGTATTTGCGGCACCGGAAAGAAAAAAGAAAGGGTGGCGCCCTGCCGTCGCGGTGGGGGGACGCGTTATGGCGGAGCGATCGCCATAAGTGACCGGTAAAGATCGGCAATGGTTGTATGCCCAGGACACAGGCGCCCGGGTGATGCCCATCACAGGCATATGCCGAAGGGCCTCACGGGGCCGGGGGGTGGGGCGGGCGTGAGGCCCTTCGACGGCCGGCCCGGCGCCAGAAGGGCCGGACCGGGGGAGGGCGGGCGCCGGGGGAACGCCCGCCGGAGGAGGGACGGAGAGAGGGGGACGGGGCCGGGGCTGGGGCCGGTGACCGGAGACGGCCGGTTCCGGGCGTCCCCGGAACCGGCCGCTTCGGCAGTGACCGGGCTGCTGTCCCCTGCTGTCCGGTCACACACTGAAGCGCGGTCCCACGACGTGCACCGCTTGTCCCCAAGCCACTCGGCACGCCACACGCTTCAGTGAGATCCGCCCCTGCCGCACCGGGCGCCCGGAGGAGCTGGGCGGAAGCCACGCGTCATCGCGATCGACCCGCGCCCGGCCGGCACGGACAACCGGCTCAACGAGGGGCGCGGGGAACGGTCACGGCCTCCCCGGCACCGGGAAACGCGGACCGGGAACCTCTTCCGCGGTCGCGCGGTGCCGACCGTCCGGGCGGAGCCATGCCCGTTCCGTGGAAAAGCCGATGAGTTTCGCCCGCCGGAGGAGTCCCATAGGACGGAGCGGCTGCCGGGGCAGGGCCCGGCGACGGACACCACGGGCCCCCGGCCGGCGGCCACACCGGACGCGACGTGCACGACGCACGACACACGAGGCACGGCGGAAGACGGAACACGGAAGACGAGATGGGGACGACCGATCATGAGTAACAGCGGTTCCGGCCCGGCGATCGAGACGTCGGGGCTGGTGAAGGTATTCGGGGAGACCCGCGCCGTGGACGGTGTGGACCTCACCGTCCCCACGGGCACGGTCTACGGGGTCCTCGGCCCCAACGGCGCCGGGAAGACCACCACGGTCAAGGTGCTCGCCACGCTGCTGCGCCCCGACGGCGGCGAGGCCCGCGTATTTGGCCACGACGTGCTGCGCGAGGCGGACGCCGTCCGCGGCCGGGTGAGCCTGACCGGGCAGTACGCCTCGGTGGACGAGGACCTCACCGGCATGGAGAACCTGATCCTGCTGGGCAGGCTGCTCGGCCACGGCAAACGCCCGGCCCGGGAGCGGGCCGGGCAGCTCCTGGAGGCGTTCGGGCTGGCGGAGGCGGCCGGCAGGCAGGTCAAGAACTATTCGGGCGGTATGCGGCGCCGCATCGACATCGCGGCGAGCATCCTCAACACCCCCGACCTGCTCTTCCTCGACGAGCCGACGACCGGCCTGGACCCGCGCAGCCGGAACCAGGTCTGGGACATCGTGCGGGCCGTCGTGGCCCAGGGCACCACGGTGCTGCTGACCACCCAGTACCTCGACGAGGCCGACCAACTGGCCTCCCGTATCGCCGTCATCGACCACGGCAAGGTCATCGCGGAGGGCACCAAGGGCGAGCTGAAGGCGTCGGTGGGCGCCGGCACGGTGCACGTACGGCTGCGGGACGCGGCCCAGCGGCCCGAGGCCGAACGGCTGCTCACCGAGGCGATGGCCGCGCACATCCAGCTCGACCACGACCCGGTGGCCCTGACCGCCCGCGTCGGTACCGGCGGCGACGGCAGGGGCGCGGCGGAGCAGGCCGCCCACGCCCTCGCGGAGCTCGGCCGCGCCGGCATCGTCGTCGACAACTTCTCGCTGGGCCAGCCCAGTCTGGACGAGGTCTTCCTCGCCCTCACCGACCGCACCGAAGACACCGAAGACACCGAACACACCGAAGACACCGAACACACCGAACACACCGAACACACCGAACACGCCGAACACGCCGCCACCGGTACGGCGTCCGCCACGGGCAAGGACAGCAAGGAAGAGGTCCCGGCATGAGCACCGCGACGAGCACCGCGAGCACCGACGCGCGGACCGGGGAACCGGCCCCCGTCGCCACCGAGAGCCTGGCCGAACTGCTCGTCGCCGGGCGGCGGCCGCCGCGGCCCAGCGCGTGGTCCGCGTCGGTCACCTTCGGATGGCGCGCCGTACTGAAGATCAAGCACGTGCCGGAGCAGCTCTTCGACGTCACGGCGTTCCCCGTGATGATGGTGCTGATGTACACGTACCTCTTCGGAGGCGCGCTCGCCGGCTCGACCAGCCGCTACCTGCAGTTCCTGCTGCCGGGCATCCTGGTGATGAACGTCGTGATGATCACGATGTACACCGGGGTGTCGGTCAACACCGACATCCAGAAGGGCGTCTTCGACCGGTTCCGCACCCTGCCGATCTGGCGCCCCTCGGCGATGGTCGGCTATCTCCTCGGCGACATGCTGCGCTACGCCATCGCCTCGGTGGTGATGCTGACCCTCGGCCTGATCATGGGCTTCCGGCCGGACGGCGGCGTGGCCGGTGTGCTCGCCGGGGTGGCGCTGCTGGTGGTCTTCTCGTTCGCCTTCTCGTGGACGTGGACGATGTTCGGCCTGCTGCTGCGCAGCGAGAAGTCGGTGATGGGCGTCAGCATGATGGTGATCTTCCCGCTGACCTTCCTCAGCAACATCTTCGTCGACCCGCGGACCATGCCGGGCTGGCTGCAGGTCTTCGTGAACAACAGCCCGATCACCCATCTGTCCTCCGGCGTGCGGGAGCTGATGGCGGGGGAGTGGCCCGCGGACGAGATCGCCTGGACCCTGGGCTGGGCCGGGGTGTTCGTCCTGGTTTTCGGGACGGTCACGATGCGGCTGTACAACCGCAAGTGACGCCCGGCGGGACGGTGTGCCGCGCCCCGGGGACGGCGGGCGACGCCGGGGCGCGGCGCGGACACGGGTGTGCGGCTCAGACCCGCCCGCGGCAGAGATCCAGGAGGGTCATCGCCAGCGCGGTGCCCGGCTTGCCGAGCTGCTCGCGGTAGTGGTGGAGCACCTCCATCTCGCGGGAGAGGTTCACCCGGCGCCCGCCGGAGGTGATCCTGGCCTCCTGGATGGCGGCCGAGACGGCCATCCGCTCCCGCACCAGGCCGATGATCCGGGCGTCCAGATCGTCGATCCGCTCGCGGGCCCCGGCGATGAGGGCCGCGGCCTCGTCGGTGCGGGCTCCCGTGTCGGGGGCGGCGGCCTGCGCGGGCACCCGGGCGTCCGCCGCGGGGCCGGTGGCCGTGTCCGTGGTGCTGTCCGTGCCGCTGTTCCTGCTCAGGTCGGTGTTCAGGTCCGTGTTCAGGTCCGTGTTCATGTCCGTGTCTCCTCGGAGCCGTGGGCCCCGGTACCGCCGCGGCCCGGACCGAACGCAGAGCGCCCCGGGCCTTGACCGGCCCGGGGCGCCTGGAAAGTCGCGTGTCAGTGGCTCACGCAGCGCGACCTTGGCAGCCGGACGGGCCGGTGCCATAGGTAAAGCGGAAGGTGAGCTGCGAGAACATGCCGACAGTATGGCCCGCCCGGGGCGGACGGTGCCAGGGCGGGCCGGATGCTGAGACGGACGGGGGCGCCGCCCCGCGCCGTTAGAATCGGGATCCAGCCAGCTCCACCGTCCACGCCGGAAGGCCGCCGCAGTGCCCTCAGCGACCCCCGCTTCCGCTCCCGACGCCGACCACTCCCCGGACACGGTCCTCGTCGTCGATTTCGGTGCGCAGTACGCCCAGCTCATCGCCCGTCGCGTCCGCGAGGCCCGGGTCTACAGCGAGATCGTCCCGCACACCACGCCGGTGGCCGAGATCCTCGCCCGCAACCCCAAGGCGATCATCCTCTCCGGCGGCCCCTCCTCGGTCTACGCCGAGGACGCCCCGCACGTCGGCCCCGAGCTGTTCGAGGCCGGCGTCCCCGTCTTCGGCATTTGCTACGGCTTCCAGGCCATGGCCAAGGCGCTCGGCGGCACGGTGGCCCGCACCGGCACCCGGGAGTACGGCGGCACGGACCTCACCGTCGCCCGCCCCGGCTCGACCCTCTTCGAGGGCACCCCCGCCGAGCAGTCGGTGTGGATGTCGCACGGCGACTCGGTCGCGGAGGCCCCCGAGGGCTTCACCGTCACCGCCTCCACCCCCGGCACCCCCGTCGCCGCGTTCGAGAGCGACGACAAGAAGCTCTACGGCGTGCAGCACCACCCCGAGGTGATGCACTCCACCCACGGCCAGCTCGTCCTGGAGCACTTCCTCTACCGCGGCGCCGGCCTCAGCCCGGACTGGACGATGGCGAACGTCGTCGACGAGTCCGTGGCCGCCATCCGCGAGCGCATCGGCGACAAGCGCGCCATCTGCGGGCTCTCCGGCGGCGTCGACTCCGCGGTCGCCGCGGCCCTCGTGCAGAAGGCCATCGGTGACCGGCTCACCTGCGTCTACGTCGACCACGGCCTGATGCGCAAGGGCGAGTCGGAGCAGGTCGAGAAGGACTTCGTGGCGGCGACCGGCGTCAAGCTCAAGGTTGTGGACGCCGAGGAGCGCTTCCTCACGGCGCTGGCCGGGGTCTCCGACCCCGAACAGAAGCGGAAGATCATCGGCCGGGAGTTCATCCGGGTCTTCGAGCAGGCCGCGTCGGAGATCGTCGCCGAGGCGGGCGAGCACGGCGAGTCCGTGGAGTTCCTGGTGCAGGGCACCCTCTACCCGGACGTCGTCGAGTCCGGCGGCGGCACCGGCACCGCCAACATCAAGTCCCACCACAACGTGGGCGGTCTCCCCGAGGACCTCCAGTTCCAGCTGGTGGAGCCGCTGCGCCGGCTCTTCAAGGACGAGGTCCGGATGGTCGGCCAGGAGCTGGGCCTCCCCGAGGAGATCGTCCAGCGCCAGCCCTTCCCGGGTCCGGGCCTGGCCATCCGCATCGTCGGCGACATCACCAAGGAGCGGCTGGACCTGCTCCGCGAGGCCGACGCCATCGCCCGCCAGGAGCTGACCGCCGCCGGCCTGGACCGCGAGATCTGGCAGTGCCCGGTCGTGCTGCTGGCGGACGTCCGCTCGGTCGGCGTCCAGGGCGACGGCCGGACGTACGGCCACCCGGTCGTCCTCCGCCCGGTCTCCTCCGAGGACGCCATGACGGCGGACTGGACGCGCCTGCCGTACGAGGTCCTGGCGCGGATCTCCACCCGGATCACCAACGAGGTGGACGAGGTGAACCGGGTCGTCCTCGACGTGACCAGCAAGCCCCCGGGCACCATCGAGTGGGAGTGACGACTCCTCCGGGTCCCCGCTCCTGACCCCTCCGCACGTCAACCCCGGCGCCGCTGCTCACACGGATGAGTGGTGGCGCCGGGGTTTGTCCCGGGTACGCCGATCAGGTCGGCAACGATGCGTCCCATGGAAGCGTCACGGCCCGGCGCCGAACCACCGCGGCGGCACACCTGGCCGAAGCCGCCGCCGGGTGGCTACACCGCCGACGATCTGGACCGGCTCCCCGGCCTGCCTCCGCACACGGAGTTGATCGACGGAAGCCTTGTCTTCCGGAGCCCGCAGACGGTTTTCCACACGCGGACTCTGCGCCTGCTGGAGCACAGCCTGCTGCGCACCGCGCCCGAGGACATGGAGGTCCTCAGGGAGATGACCATCGTCCTGGACGACCGGCAACGGCCCGAGCCCGACGTGATGGTCGCCCGCGCCGACGCCGGCACGGGGCTGGACCAGACGGCTTACCGTCCGCAGGACGTACTCCTCGCCGTCGAGGTCGTCTCCGACGACTCCAGGGCGCGGGACCGGGAGACCAAGCCGCTGAAGTACGCCAAGGCGGGCATCCCGCACTTCTGGCGGGTGGAGAGCGACAACGGGCGGCCCGTGGTCCACGTCTACGAGCGCGACCCGGCCACCGGCGCCTATGTGGCGACCGGCATGCACCACAACCGGCTGAAGCTGTCCGTTCCGTTCACCATCGACATCGACCTGACCGGGACCGCCCGCCCCTGAGCGGCCGGGGGCCGGGCCCGCACCCGAGGGGCACCTGCTCGAAGGTGATCGGATCTGCTCCATTTATTTGATTGTTGATGTACTTCGTCTCCCGTAATCGGGCCGGATCGTGGAGAATCCTCCTCCGGAAGCGATCGAGAGGCGGACCTCATGGCGCACGGGCTCCACCGGGCACATACGCCGGAGCCGGCGGGAGCACGGGCCACCGCGGCCCGCTACGCCCTGCTCCCGCTCCGCATCTTCCTCGGCGTCACCTTCGTCTACGCGGGCATCGACAAGCTCACCGATCCGGCCTTCATCGCCGACTCCGGAGCCGGATCGATCGGCCAGCTCATGAACTCCGTGCGGGACGCCTCCGCCGTCCCGGCGCTGGTGGATCTCGCTCTCCGCGACCCCACGCTCTTCGGCTACGCCATCGCCGGCGGGGAGATCGCCGTCGGTCTCGGCACGCTGTTCGGACTCCTCGCCCGGCTCGCGGCGTTCGGCGGCGCGCTGATCTCCCTGAGCCTCTGGCTGACCGTCAGCTGGCAGAGCGACCCCTACTACTACGGCAACGACCTGGCCTATCTGATGGCCTGGCTGCCGCTGGTGCTGGCGGGCGCCCCGTATCTGTCACTGGACTCGGCCATCGCCAACCGCCGCGCCCGCCACGGACAGCAGCTCTACGGCTGAGCCGCGCGCACGGCCCCCTCGCGCGTCCGGCGCCGGGCGTCACCCCGGGGCGTCCGGCGGCGGCCCGTCGCCCGGGAGACCTCGGAGTGCCCGGCGCCTCGCGCGCCGTCGGCGTACGCCGTGGGAGACCGCCCCCACGACCCCCGCGGCGCACAGGCCGAGCAGGACGGCGGGCAGCAGCCGCGGGCCAGGCCCGGGGTCCACGGTGCCGGCCGAGGACAGCAGGGCCACGACACCCGCGGCGAGCAGCACCAGTCCGGCGACCAGCTTCGCCGGTTCGAACGCGTGACGGCCGCGGCCGCCGTGCTCACGGGGCGGCACGTTCCACCTCCACCCGGCCCATGCCGGCTTCCAGTTCGAGGACGAGGGTGCCGGCCGGGGTGAGGCCCTCCGGCCGCAGGGTGACGGTCCGCCGGGCGCCCGGCTCGATGTCGATGTCGTTCTGCGGGTCGCCGGGCAGCCGGCTGTCGCCGAGGCCGATCTCCAGGCCGAGTTCGAGGACGGCGTCCGGCGGGACGAGGACGCGGAGCTCCCCGGCGCCGACGCTCGCGCGGGTGCTGACCGTCTCGCCCCGCTCCAGGTCGAGCGCGGTGAGGTCGAGTACGCCCCGTCCCGTGCCGATGCCGTACACCGGCCGGACCTCGGCCGCCGAGCCCGGGCGCCAGGTGCTCTGCTGCCAGTGCGTGGTGACGTTGTCCGGGACCGCGCCCGCGCCCACCAGGAGCCCGCAGGTCAGCACCGCCGCGACGACCGTGCCACCGCCCGCCCGGCCGTACCAGGCGGCCACCGCCAGCCCGAGTCCGAACACCGCCAGGGCGGCGGCGAGTCCGGTCTGCAGACTGGTGGTCAGCGGCCCCTGCTCCCAGGTCACGAGGGTGCCGGTGACGGCGGCGGCGACCGCCGCCAGGAACGTCCAGCCGCCGGTCCAGGGGCCCGACGGACCGCGCCGGCCACCACGCGCGGCGGCACCCGCCCGCGGGGCGTACGGGCCGGCGTCCCGCCCGTCGTCCGGACCCCAGAGGTAGCCGGTACCCGGCGGGCCCGTGGTGCCGTCCTTGACGATCGGGTCGCGCCACCAGGACGGCCCGCCGGGGGACGGCGGGGCCGTCGTCTCGGGGGGCGCGTCCGCCACGGCCTGCGCCGCCGCCGCGTCCACCGCGGCGCCCGCCTGCTCCACGCGCCGTTTCCGCAGCGACCACGAGCAGACGCCGGCCAGCGCGGACGACAGCAGCACGGCGAAGAAGAACACCGACCCGTTGTTGAGCATCGACAGCAGCAGACCGGAACCGACCAGCGCGAAGAGCACAGCGGTCAGCGCCGGGCCCTCGACGCGGCCGGAGAGCAGCCGCCGCAGCTCGTTCTCGTCCTCGCCGTCGAGCGGAATCAGTAGCCAGGCGAAGCCGTAGGCGATGAGGCCGACGCCACCGGACATGGCGAGCACGGTGAGGACGACCCGGAAGATCACCGGGTCCAGGTCGAACTGCCGGCCGAGACCGCCGCAGACCCCGGCGATCGTCTTCGTACGGCGGCTGCGCCGCAGCCGGGGCAGCACCGGGGGGACACCGGAGGCGGGATCGGCAGTGCTGCCGGTGGTGGAACCCGAGGACCCTCCCGGGACCGCCGGACCCGGACGCGCGGAACCGCCGGGGGCCGCCGGGGCGCCTCCCGGCGCGTCCGCCGCCGGGCCCGGGGCGGGCTGCTGATCGCTCATGCGTCCATGGTGACGGCCCGGCGGCCCCGGACCCACCCGTGACGACCCTGGCGGAACCCTGACCTTTCCCCGAGACGGGCCGCCACCAGGCCCGGGAGCGACCCCGCCGGGACCCCCGGGGCCGTTCAGGGTCCGACCCTGATGCCCAGCCGCACCGTCCCGTGTGACCATCGGGTCATGACCGCCGCCGCGCCCCGCGCCGGGACCCCCGGCGCGGGCAGTTACCCCGCCCCCGCCCCCGGGCCCGACGTCCCCGACGAGCCACCGGTTCGCAAGCTCTACCGGAGCGCCGAGGGCCGCATGCTCGGCGGGGTGGCCCGCGGCCTCGCCGGCCATCTCGGGCTGCCGGTGTCCTGGGTGCGGATCTTCTTCGTGGCGCTCTTCATGGTGGAAGGGCTCGGCGCGCTGCTGTACGCGGCTTTCTGGTTCGTGGTGCCGCTTGGCGTCGGCGGCGTGGAGGCACCGCGCGGCGCGGGCGGCGGCCCGGCGGCGGCCAGGGGCGGAGCCGGCGCGGCGACGGAGGCGGGAGCGGAGGCCGCCGCCGGGCCGGACGGCCGGCGCCGGCTCCTCGTCCGGAAACCCGACCGGGGACAGATCATCGCGCTCCTCGCCATGGTCGTCGGCGTGGCCGTGTTCGTGGACAACCTCCAGCTCGGCCGCCGCGCCAACGCCTACCTCTGGCCGGCCCTGCTGATCGGCGCGGGCGTCGTCCTGGTCTGGCGGCAGGCCGACAACGCCCGCCGCGCCCACTGGGCCGCCGTCACCCGGCGCAAGCGGGTGCTGCCGCTGGTGCGCGGCGCGGCCGGGGTGCTGCTCGTGGGTGTGGGCGTGAGCGCCATCGTCGTGATGCAGGGCTCGGCGCGGCACCTGGGCACGGTGCTGCAGGCGTCCCTCGCGGTGCTGGTCGGCATCGCCCTGCTCGCGGGCCCGTATCTCATCCGGATGGCGCAGGATCTGTCGGAGGAGCGGCTGATGCGCATCCGCGCGCAGGAGCGCGCCGAGGTCGCGGCCCACGTCCACGACTCGGTGCTGCACACCCTGACGCTGATCCAGCGCAACGCGGAGAACGCCCGTGAGGTCGCCCGTCTCGCGCGCGCCCAGGAGCGGGAGTTGCGGGCCTGGCTCTACAAGCCGGAGGGCCGCGGAAAGGACGAGGAGGAGGAACCGGACACCCTGGCCGAGGCGGTGAAGGCGACGGCGGCGGAGGTGGAGGACGACCACGGGGTGCCGGTCGAGGTCGTCTGCGTCGGCGACTGCCCGCTGGACGAAGGGCTGGGCGCCCAGCTCCAGGCCGCACGGGAGGCGATGGTCAACGCGGCCAAGTACGGTGGCGAGGGCGGGGCGGTGCAGGTCTACGCGGAGGTCGAGGGGACGACGGTGTTCATCTCCGTACGGGACCGGGGCCCGGGCTTCGACCTGGACGCGGTGCCGGCGGACCGGATGGGCGTCCGGGAGTCGATCATCGGCCGGATGCAGCGCAACGGCGGTACGGCGAGGCTCCGTTCGGCACCGGACGGAGGCACCGAGGTGGAACTCGAGATGGAACGCGCGGCATGACAGGCGGGGGCGGCACGACCCGCGCGGCCGCCGGGCGCCACACCGGCCGGACCGGGCCAGGACAGGGCCCGACCGCCCCCAGCCGCGTACGCGCGCACGCACCTACGCTGGTGCACAAGGGCCGGGGCGACGACGACACGACCGCACGCGCGGCCGCGCGGTACGGAAGAGGGACGGACGGGCGATGAACGACGGAACGCAGAACGCGGGCGGCACCAGCGGCGCGGGAGGAGGCCCGGGAGCAGAGGGCACCGGCGCCGCCGGGGCCTTCAACGGCCCCACGGACAGCGGCACCAACGGCCCGGAGAGCGCCGGCCGCCACGCACGGGTCGTCCTCGTCGACGACCACCGGATGTTCCGCACCGGCGTCCAGGCCGAGATCGGGCAGACGGAGACCACCGGGGTGGAGGTCGTCGGCGAGGCCGCGGACGTCGACCAGGCGGTCACGGTGATCACCGCGACCCGGCCCGAGGTCGTCCTGCTGGACGTCCACCTCCCGGGCGGCGGCGGCGTGGAGGTGCTGCGCCGGTGCGCGCCCCTGATGGCCGACCAGGAGCAGCCGGTGCGGTTCCTCGCCCTCTCGGTCTCCGACGCGGCCGAGGACGTCATCGGCGTGATCCGCGGCGGCGCCCGCGGCTACGTCACCAAGACCATCACCGGCACCGACCTGATCAACGCGGTCTTCCGGGTCAAGGAGGGCGACGCCGTCTTCTCCCCGCGCCTCGCGGGCTTCGTCCTGGACGCCTTCGCCTCCACGGACGCCCCGCCGGTGGACGAGGACCTGGACCGCCTCACCCAGCGCGAGCGCGAGGTGCTGCGCCTGATCGCGCGCGGCTACGCCTACAAGGAGATCGCGAAGCAGCTCTTCATCTCCGTCAAGACGGTCGAGTCCCACGTCTCGGCGGTCCTCCGCAAACTCCAGCTCAGCAACCGCCACGAACTCACCCGCTGGGCCACGGCCCGCCGGCTGGTGTGACGCTCGGGGTGTGACGCACCGGGCTCACACCGGACCGGCCGGGCCCTGCCACTGCCGCTGGAGAGGCGTACATGTGATCACCCCGCTACTCTGTGCGCGGTGAGGAGGGTGGCGTGCTGCTGAGATTCCGCGTGGCGAACTTCCGCTCCCTGCGCGACGAGCAGGAGCTGTCGTTCGTCGCGCCCGCGGACGAGGAGGACGCCGCCCGCACGCTGCCGCTCTCCGACGGGAAGAGCCTCCGGACCTACCCGGTGCTCGGCGTCTTCGGGGCCAACGCGTCCGGCAAGTCCAATGTGATCACGGCCATGAAGAAGATGCGCGAGGCCGTTCTCAACTCCTACGCGCAGTGGACCTCCTACCGCGGAATCCCCCGGGAACCCTTCGCCCTTGATCCCAAGACGGCCGCGGAGAGCACCTTCTACGAAGCCGACTTCGTCCTGGAGGACGGCGTCCGCTGGACCTACGGCTTCGAGCTGGGGGACCTTCGCGTCGAGTCCGAATGGCTGCACTCCTACCCCAAGGGCCGGCGCCAGGTCTGGCTCGACCGCGACGCGACGCGCACGAACCCCTTCGATTTTCCCGGCGACCGCATCCACGACCGCGCCCGGCTGGCCCGCACCACACGACCCAACGCGCTCCTCCTCTCCCGCGCGGCCACGGACAACCACCCGCAACTCACGCCCATCTACCGGTGGTTCGAGGGAAACCTCTGGGACATCGACCCGGAAGCCGAACGCTCCCAGCGGGAGACCTACACCGCCGAGCGTCTCCTCGACGACGCCTTCCGGAAACGGGCCGAAGAGCTGCTGCGCGTGGCCGACCTGGGCATCAGCGGCCTCGACGTGGAGCAGAAACCGGGGGAGCCCCCGGCCGTGCGGCTGCGCCACACCGGCGGCGGCGAACAGCCCGTGCCCCTGGACTGGAGCCGGGAGTCCTTCGGCACCCGGTCCTGGTTCGCTCTGCTCGGCCCGCTGCTGCTGGCTCTGGACGAGGGCGCCGTCCTCCTCATCGACGAACTGGACGCCAGCCTCCATCCGCGCATGGCCGCCGAAGTGGTCCGCCTCTTCCAGGCCCCCTGGGTGAACCCGCGGGGAGCGCAACTGGTCTTCACCTCGCACGACCCCTCGTTGCTGCGCGCACCGGGCGGTGGCCGGCTGCTCGACCCGGGCCAGGTCTGGCTGACGGAGAAGGACGAGCGGGGCGGCACCGAGGTCTATCCGCTCACCGACGCGGAGCCGACCGACGAAGAGGACCTGACGAAGTCGTATCTGGCGGGAGCCTTCGGAGCCGTGCCACGGGTGTCCGAAGGCCAGATCGGCCGCAGGCTGCTGATGACGCGGGAGACGGGAACGGAGGCGGAGGGGTCCTGATGACGAGGTCCAGGGGGCGGGACGACACGGCCCGGCGGCGAAGGGACCACGGCCGGACGCGGTTACGGCCGCGCGGCGTGTACGTCTTCACCGAGGGCGAGGTCACCGAGCCGATGTACATCGACCTCGTCCTGCAGCACGGCGTCCCGGCCTTCCCGGACCGGCCGGTGGAGATCCACTACCCGGACGAGCACGCCCCCTCCAAGCGCCGCAAGCCGCTGCCCCTGGTCGAGGCGGCGATCCCCGTCCTCCGCGAGGTGGAACGCGACGCCAAGAAGGCCGGACTCAAGAAGGACGACTGGAACTGGCCGCAGGTCTGGTGCCTGTTCGACCGCGACGAGCACGACCAGATCCCCACCGCCTTCGCCAGAGCGCGGCAGGCCGGGGTGCGCATCGGCTACTCCCACCCGTGCTTCGAGCTGTGGCGGCTGCTCCACTACCAGAACTACACGAGCACCTTCAGTGGCGTCTGCGGCAGTGCGGCGGCCAAGCTGCGGCAGCGCCCCGGCTTCGCGCAGACCTACAGCCGCAGCGTCCGGAGTGTGTCCGAGGAGCAGGCGAAGCACGTGATGCCCGGACAGCTCGTCGAACGGTACGAGAAGGCCAGGGGATACGCCCAGCAGCTCAACGCGGAGCACCACGGGCCCGATCAGACCGCCTGGGATCCGTACACCGACGTATGGCGTTTTGTCGAGGAAGCCGTCGGTATCGCCGGCTACTGAAGCTGACACCGGCCGGGTGCCGAGAGTACGTGCGTCAGTGCTCGAACTCGCCGGTTCGGGTCGCGGATTCCACACAGCGCGGGCCGTCGGCGGGCACCGGGGTCAGTCCGCGCTGTCGAGATCCTCGGCATAGAGGGCGATGGCGCGGCGGTACTCCCGCACGGAGGGGTCCTGGCTCGTCGTGGCCAGCAGGTCCAGCAGGAGGCTCATGGCCTCGTGGTGTTCGCCCGTGTTGTACAGGGCCATGGCGAGGAACGTCCGGAGACCGCCGTCGTCCGGGTACTCCGCGACGCCCCGGCGCAGTGTTTCCACGGCACGCGCGTACTGGCCGAGCACCCGGTAGGTACTGCCCAGCCCGAGGAAGGCCCCGCGGCGGTCCTCGTCCGGGAGGCCCGTCCCGGCCAGGCAGCGTTCGTAGAACGGCACCGCCTCGGCCTCCAGGCCCAGGCGGTCGTGGACGCAGGCCGCGCGGTACGCCACGCCGGCATCGTCCGGGAACCGTGCGGCCAGGTCCAGCAGTTGCTCCCTGCTCTCGTCGGGACGGTCGTCCTCCGGTGCGTTCATGCGGCCCATCGTGGCAGTGCGGGCATACCGCAAGGGCCGGAAGCGAAGGAACGGGTCCGGAGGCGGCCTCCCGGGCTGTTTGTGGCCGATAAGCGGAGCGCCGGCGTCACCCTCGGCTCGTACGCGGAGCGTCTGTACGAGCCCACGGGCTGTCACGGAGGTGCGGGGCGGGCCATGATGGCGGGGCCGTGAGCGGTCCGGCGCCCCCTGTCGTAGCCGCTCGCGGAGCCCCGTTCCGGGCGGTGCGTCGCTCCCGCCCACCTCCGGCCGCCCGGAGCGGGGTGCCCTGCCGAACCGCCGCACTCCGGGGCCGGTTGCGTCCCCGAGCCGGGGGTCCGGGAGGCGGGGCAACCGGGGCCGGGCACGGCCCGGTCACGCTCCGGAAACCATGGGGACACCTGGGTGCCGGGCCGGTCGGGGGCCCGCATAGGCTCGCGGGCATGGACGTACTCATCGATGTCTTCGTCGGCCTGCACATCATCGGTATCGCCTCGCTGCTGGGCGGCTTCCTCGTCCAGATGAAGGCGATGGGCGCCGGCACCGCGCGCATGGTGCCCGCCATGCTGCACGGGGCGCTGACCATGCTCGTCACCGGCGTGCTGCTGGTCGGGTTCAACGAGATGAACGACGCGATGGTCAACAACGTCAAGGTCGGCGTGAAGCTGGTCGTGCTGGTCGCCATCCTCGGGCTCGTCTACGTCAAGCGGGACGATGAGCGGGTGTCGAAGGGCGTCTTCGGCGCCGTCGGCCTGCTGACCGTCCTCAACATCTTCATCGCCGTCCTCTGGCACTGACGACCCGATGACCTGATGACTGCGGCGGGGCCCGTCCCGGGGCACGTGCTCGGGGCGGGCCCGCTGTCTCCGGAAGCCGGAGGGTCTGTCAGAAGGTGACGACCTGGTCCGCCCAGAGGGTCCAGTCGGCCAGTTCCTCGAGGGTGGAGCGGTGGGCCTCACCCGTGAGGAGGTCCTCGCCGAGGCCGCGGGCGTCCATGCACGTCCCGCAGCAGCCCACTTCGGCGCCGTGGCGGAGGCAGGACTCGACCATCCGGTCCAGGTGGTAGTAGCCGTTGGGGACTCGCTGGCCGGCGATCGCGCAGCCGACCGCGTCGCCCATGAGGAAGACCCGGATCTCGGTTTCGGGTCGCCTGGCGAGGGCTCCGGCCAGGCGCAGGCCGTTGTAGGAGCGCTCGGTGCCGTAGGGCGGGTCGTTGAGGATGAAGAGGATCTTGCGGCTCATGGTGGCCTCCGGTGGTGGGAGAGGTGACCGGCTGTCGGGACGCTCCGGGTCCGGAGCGGGCGGCGGGGCGTGCCCGTGCTTCCTCAGGGCCGGACGGGTGCGGTGGCGGCGGAGACGAGCAGCTCCGCGGCGGTGGTGATGTCGGCGCTGGTCGTGTGGCGGCCGATGCCGAGGCGGACGGTGCGGGCCGCCTCGTCCGGGGTGAGGCCGATGGCGGTCAGCACCGGGGAGGGTGTGGCGGCGCCGCTGTGGCAGGCGCTGCCGGCCGAGAACGCCAGTCCGGGCGTGGCGGTCATGATCCGGTCGGCGGTGTGGCCGGGGAAGGTGAGGCTGAGATTGCCGGGCAGCCTGTGGCGGGAGGAGCCGTTGAGCCGCAGGCCGGGCACGGCCGTGGTGAGCGCGCCGAGCAGCCGGTCGCGGTGGGCCCCGATGCGTGCGGCGTCGGTGCCGTGCTCGGCCCGGGCGATCTCCGCGGCGGCGCCGAGGGCGACGATGCCGGGCACGTTCTCGGTGGCGGCCCGCAGGCCGTGCTCCTGGCCGCCGCCCACGAGCTGGGGCCGGAGGGCGGGCGTTCCGCGGCGGATGTAGAGCGCGCCGACGCCCTTGGGGGCGTACATCTTGTGTCCGACGAGAGTCAGCAGGTCCACACCGAGGGCGTCGACGTCGACCGCGACGGTGGCCGGGGTCTGGGCCGCGTCGGTGTGCAGCAGGATGCCGCGCTCACGGGTGACGGCGGCGAGTTCGGGGAGCGGCTGGAGCGTGCCGATCTCGTTGTTGGCGTGCATCACCGACACCAGGACGGTGTCCGGCCCGACGGCGTGGACGAGGTCGGCGGGGTCGAGGCGTCCGTCGGTGCCGACCGGCAGGCGGGTGACGCGGAAGCCCTCGCCGGCGAGCCGGTCGCAGGTGGCCTGGGTCGCGGGGTGCTCGACGGCGGTGGTGACGATGTGGTTTCCGCGGCCGGCGGCGCGCAACGCGTGGGCGGCTCCGGTGAGCGCGAGGTGGTTGCTCTCGGTACCGGAGGAGGTGAAGACGATCTCGTCGGGACCGGCGGCGCCGATCAGCGCGGCCACCCGGGTGCGGGCCGCCGCGACCGCCGCCGCCGCGGCGCGGCCGTAGGCGTGGGAGCTGGAGGGGTTGCCGAACTCGCTGGTCAGGTACGGCAGCATCGCCTCCACCACGCGCGGGTCGACGGGGGTGGTGGCCTGGTGGTCGAGGTAGACCGGCCGGTCGTTCATGCGGGATCTCCGGCGTTCGGAGGGCGGGGATCGTCCTCGGCGTGCTGCGGTGGCGGGTCCAGTGGGTGCCAGGGGGCGTCACCCCGGGTGCGGCGGGCGCCGGGGCTCACCCGCAGGGCGTAGGCCGGCCGGGGCGTACCGGGGACGGGGCCGAGGTAGGTGTGGCCGGTGAGGTGGCACCAGGCCGGGAGATCCAGCGGGGCGGCCGGATCGGTGGCGATCAGGTGGACGACCGTGCCGGGTTCGGTCCGGCCGACCCGGCGGCTCAGTTCGAGGATCAGCTCGGCGCACAGCCGGTCGCCGCCGTCGATGACCAGCGGGGCGGGGGAGGCCGGGCCCGCCGCCGTCACGCCGCGGCCGTTTCGACGGGCAGCCCGTCCAGCCGCCACTCCAGCATCCCGTCGGTGAGCCGGGCGGCCGTGCGGCCCCGTTCGCGCAGCAGGCGCACGGCGTCGTGGGCGAGGACGCAGTAGGTGCCGCGGCAGTACGCCACCACGTCGGTGTCCGGCGGCAACTCGGCTATCCGCTCGGCGAGTTCCCCGACCGGGATGGACACGGCTCCGGGGATGTGCCCGGCGGCGTACTCCTCGGCCGGACGCACATCGAGGACGACGACCTCGCCGGCCTCCGCGCGGGCGAGCAGCTCCTCCCGGCCGACCCCTTCCCCCGTGTCCGCGCCCAGGTAGGCGGCCCGGGCCGGCTCGACGGCGGGCTGGTGGGCCCGGGCGACCCGGCGCAGCTGCGCGTACAGGGCGGCGACGTCCTCTCCCGCCAGCCGGTAGTGGACGCGGACCCCCTCGCGGCGGGTGGTGACCAGTCCGGCCTGCTTGAGGGTCTGCAGATGGGCCGAGGCGGTGGTGAGGTTCAGCCCGGCCGCTCTGGCCAGGGCCTCGACGGGGCGTTCGCCCTGGGCCAGCAGGTCCAGCAGCTCAAGGCGCTTTCCGCTGCTCAGGGCCTTGCCGGTGCGGGCGAAGGCGTCGTACAGCGCACTCTTGCGCGCGGCGTCTCCCATGGCATCCTCCATACATCCATGGAATATTGTAGCTTGTGTGCGGGCTGAAGCGACCCGGTGCCCGGGCAGCCGGCACCTTCCCGTATCCGGCAACCCCCGCATCCGGTACCCGCAGCACCTGGAGGATCCGATGGGCTTCGCCGACGACCACTGCGGCCGTGACGACCACCCGGGCCGCGACGGCCACCGCGGCCTCGCCGTGCTCGACGGCGGACCCGCCGACTGGGCCGAAGCCACCGGACGCCCCCTCAAGGAGAACGCGTGACCACCCCCCGCACCACCTCGGAGCACGACGGCATACGGCTCGGGCTGCGCGCCAACCTCGCCCAGTTCAGCCTGCTCGTCCTCGTCAACGCGCTGGTCGGCGGCATGCTGGGGCAGGAACGCACCGTCCTGCCGCTGCTCGCGGAGGACGTCTTCCACCTCTCCGCGTACACCTCCGCCCTCACCTACATCCTCGCCTTCGGCGCGACCAAGGCCGTCACCAACTTCTTCGCCGGCACCTGGTCCGACCGCTTCGGCCGCAAGCCGGTCCTGATCGCGGGATGGCTGATCGCCCTGCCCGTACCGGCGATGCTCGCCTGGGGTCCCAGCTGGGGCTGGATCATCGCGGCCAATGTGCTCCTCGGCATCAACCAGGGTCTGACCTGGTCCACCACGGTCATCATGAAGATCGACCTGGTCGGCCCCGGACGCCGTGGCCTGGCCATGGGCTTCAACGAGGCCGCCGGCTATGTCGCCGTCGCCGTCACCGCCATGGCCACCGGCGCCATCGCCGACCGCGCGGGGCTGCGGCCCGAGCCGTTCCTGCTCGGTGCCGCCTACGTCGTCCTGGCGCTGGGCCTGTCCACCCTCGCGGTCCGCGAGACCCGCGGACACGCCCGCTTCGAAGCCGCCCGCCACACCACCCCGGCGGGCAGCGAGCACCACGCGGAGCTGACCACCGGGCAGGTGGCGCGCCTCACCAGCCTGAGTGACAGGGCCCTGTCCGCCGCCAGCCAGGCCGGCATGGTCAACAACCTCAACGACGCCCTCGCCTGGGGGATCTTCCCGCTGATCTTCGCCGCCCAGGGCCTGTCCATCGCGCAGATCGGCGTCCTCGCCGCCCTCTACCCGGCCATCTGGGGTGCGGGCCAGATGCTCACCGGCTGGTGGTCCGACCACATCGGCCGCAAGAACCTCATCACCGCGGGGATGCTGCTCCAGGCCGCCGCCATCGGCCTCGTCGCCCTCGGCTCCACCTTCGGCGTCTGGGCCGCCGCCCAGATCCTGCTCGGTGTCGGCACCGCCCTGGTCTACCCGACGCTCCTCGCCGTCATCGGCGACGTCGCCCACCCCGCCTGGCGCGCCCGCGCCGTGGGCGTCTACCGGCTGTGGCGCGACGGCGGGTTCGCGGTCGGCGCGCTGCTCGCCGGCGTCCTCGCCGACCTCTACGGCCTCACCACCGCCCTCTGGGTCATCGCCGCCCTGACCGCCGCCTCCGGGCTGGTGGTCGCGGTACGGATGTACGAGACCCGGCCCCCTCGCGCCGTCCCCGCGGGAGAGCCCGGCCACGGCTGACGGCGGAGCACCGGGCGGCCTCCGGGGACCGGCCCCGCAGCCCCGAACGCGGCGACGGGCGGTGCCCGGCCTCCCCCCGAGGCCGGGTACCGCCCGTCGTGCCGTGTTCCGTGCCGCCTGCCGCGTGCTGATGCCCGCCGCCGTGCCCGGAGTCCGTCCGCGCCGTCCGGTTATGCGGGGCGCGTCGCGGCGTAGAAGGGCATGGTGTCGATCGACTCGATGCGCACGTTCGTCCCCGGCTTCGGGGCGTGGATCATCTGGCCGCCGCCGATGTACAGGCCGACGTGGCTGATGTCGCCGTAGAAGAAGATCAGGTCACCCGGCTGCATGGCGGACTTCGCGACGCGCGTCCCCGTGTTCACCTGGTCGTAGGTGGTGCGCGGCAGCGTGACACCGGCGGCCTTCCAGGCGGCGCCGGTGAGACCCGAGCAGTCGTACGAGTTGGGGCCGGTCGCGCCCCAGACGTAGGGCTTGCCGATCTGGGCGCGGGCGAACTCGATCGCCTGCTGGGCCTTGGTGCCGGTCGTCGTCTCCGAGGTGCCCGTGCCGGCCGAGGTGTCCGTCCCGGTGGACGTACCGGTGCCGGAGCCGGACGCGGTCTCCGTCCGCTCCTCCTCCTGCTGCCGTGCCTCTTCCGCGAGGCGCTGCCGCTCGGCCTCCTGCTGCCGCGCCAGCTCCTCCGCCTTGCGCTGGGCCTCCGCCTCCTTCTTGCGCTCGATCTCCGCCAGCCGGGCCCGCTCCTCCGCGGTCAGCCGGCCGAGCAGTTCGCGCGCCTCGGCCAGCTTGGCCTGGACGGTCCGCTTGCTCTCCCGCAGCTTCTCCTGCGCGTCGGTGAGCGTGGCGAGGCTCTTGCCCGCCTCCTCGCGCTTCTCCGTGGTCGCGATCTGCTGCTCGCGGAACTCCTCGACGGCCTGCTCCTGCTGGTCCGTCATCCGGGCCATCACGCGCGTCTGGTCGAAGTAGTCCTGCGGGTCGGAGGCGAGGAGCATGGTCGCGGTGGGGCTCATGCCGCCGTTGCGGTACTGCGCGGTCGCGAAGCTGCCGAGGCTCCTCCGCGCCTCGTTGAGCTTCTCGGTGCGCTTGGCGACGGCGTCGAGGAGGCCGTCGACCTTGGAACGCTGTTCCTCCGTGCGCTCCTTGGCCTGGTTGTACTGCTGGGTGGCGCTTCCCGCCTGGCGGTAGAGCTCGTCGACCTTCTTCTGCACTTCCTCGATGGACTGCTTCGGTTCGCCGTCGCCGGGCGCGGCCTGCGCGCTCTGGAGGAGGGTGACGGAGGCGAGGGCCGCTGTGCCGAGGCCGACGGCGGTGCGACGCGAAGCCGGGGTACCGAGGGGCCGGGATTTGCGGTGCGACGCCAAGATCGGCGCTCCTTCCGTGGACCGCCTACCGGGTTAGCTGTCGGGTTCGGGCGTATTCGGAAGGCTGCCCTACGGTCGGTGCGCGGCGCGGTGCGCGCCGCGCGGTGACCGATTCACCCCGGTGCCGCGTCTGGGTCCCCGGTTCCGGACGCCCTGGGGAAGGGGCCGGATTCGGCGGTGGCTGCCCGTGCCGGCGCGGTCGCCGGCGGGGAGTGCGGGCCGCCTGATCGAGCACCGTAGCCAGTTGTGCGGCTCGTGTGAAGGCCGGTGTGCGATATGCCCGAAACCATTCCGTTATATTTTCGGGGTGGAGTGGAATTCTGCCGTCCGGGTGGCTGACCGGGCACGGTAAGTAACGCATAAGGGCCGGAAGCGATACGGGAGTTCGGGGCCCGGACCCCTCCCGCGGCCGGGGCCGGGCGACGCGTCCCGACGCGTCCCGGGGCGCCCCGGGAACGGGCCGGCGGGGCCGGCACCCCGGGCTCCGCGCGCCCGTCCACCCGCCCGTACGGCCCCGTGACGGCGGAAGCGGGCAACCCGGTGCCGCCTGTCGGCGGGGCCGCCTAGACTCGGGGGGCGATGAGCAGCCTCTTTGACGACAGTTTCCTGGCAGACCTCGGCCCCGCGGACGAGGAGCCCCCGCCGCCCGAGCACGACGCCCCCGGCGAGGAGATCCCGGCCGATCTCTTCGGCGGGGCGTTCGACGGCGCGCCCCGGGAGGCGTACTACCGCGACGGCGCCCCGAGGCCCGTCACCGACCCCGCCGCGCTGCTGCACGGTCTCAACGACCAGCAGCGCGCCGCCGTGCTGCACACCGGTTCGCCCCTGCTCATCGTCGCCGGTGCCGGCTCCGGCAAGACCCGGGTCCTCACGCACCGCATCGCGTATCTGCTCGCCGCCCGCGGCGCGCACCCCGGCTCGATCCTCGCGATCACCTTCACCAACAAGGCCGCGGGCGAGATGAAGGAGCGCGTGGAGGAGCTGGTCGGCCCGCGGGCGAACGCCATGTGGGTCTCCACCTTCCACAGCGCCTGCGTCCGCATCCTCCGCCGCGAGAGCAAGAAGCTGGGCTTCACCTCCAGCTTCTCGATCTACGACGCCGCCGACTCCAAGCGGCTGATGGCCCTGGTCTGCCGCGATCTGGACCTGGACCCCAAGCGCTTCCCGCCGAAGTCCCTGACGGCCAAGGTCTCCAACCTCAAGAACGAGCTGATCGACGAGGAGGACTTCGCCGCCCAGGCCGCCGCCGAGTCCTCACCGAGCAGCTTCGACAAGACGCTCGCCGAGGCGTACACGATGTACCAGCAGCGGCTGCGCGAGGCCAACGCCCTCGACTTCGACGACATCATCATGACCACCGTCCATCTCCTCCAGGCGTTCCCGGACGTCGCCGAGCACTACCGGCGCCGCTTCCGGCACGTCCTCGTCGACGAGTACCAGGACACCAACCACGCGCAGTACACGCTCATCCGCGAACTCGTCGGCACGGCCGGCGGGGCGGAGCGGGGCGGGACCGAGGGCGGCCGGGGCGAGCCGGCCGTGGAGCCGGCCGAACTGTGCGTCGTCGGCGACGCGGACCAGTCGATCTACGCCTTCCGCGGTGCGACCATCCGCAACATCCTCCAGTTCGAGGAGGACTACCCCGACGCCACCACCATCCTGCTGGAGCAGAACTACCGCTCCACCCAGACCATCCTGAGCGCCGCCAACGCCGTCATCGAGCGCAACGAGAACCGCCGCCCCAAGAACCTCTGGACGGACGCCGGCGCGGGCTCCGCGATCACTGGCTACGTCGCCGACACCGAGCACGACGAGGCCCAGTTCGTCGCCGACGAGATCGACCGGCTGACCGACGCCGGCCAGGCCAGGGCGGGTGACGTCGCGGTCTTCTACCGCACCAACGCCCAGTCCCGGGTGTTCGAGGAGATCTTCATCCGGGTCGGGCTGCCGTACAAGGTCGTCGGCGGCGTGCGCTTCTACGAGCGCAAGGAGGTTCGGGACGTCCTGGCGTATCTGCGGGTGCTGGCCAATCCGGAGGACGCCGTCCCGTTGCGGCGCATCCTCAACGTCCCCAAGCGCGGCATCGGCGAGCGCGCCGAGGCGATGATCGACGCCCTCGCCTCCCGGGAGAAGATCAGCTTCGCGCGGGCGCTGCGCCGCGTCGACGAGGCGTACGGCATGGCCGCGCGCTCGGCCAACGCCGTCAAGCGGTTCAACACGCTGATGGAGGAGCTGCGGACGATCGCCGAATCCGGCGCCGGGCCGGCCACCGTTCTGGAGGCCGTGCTCGAACGCACCGGCTATCTGGCCGAGCTCCAGGCCTCCACCGACCCGCAGGACGAGACCCGTATCGAGAACCTTCAGGAACTCGCCGCCGTGGCACTGGAGTTCGAGCAGGAGCGCGGGGCGGAGGCGGCCGCCGGAGACGGCGGGACCGGGGAGGAGACCGAGGAAGGGGCTCCGGCCGGGGGAGAGAGCCCGGGCACGCTCGCCGACTTCCTGGAGAGCGTCGCCCTGGTCGCCGACTCCGACCAGATCCCCGACGAGGCGGAGGACGGCGGCGGCGTCATCACGCTCATGACCCTGCACACCGCCAAGGGCCTGGAATTCCCGGTGGTCTTCCTCACCGGCCTGGAGGACGGCGTCTTCCCGCACATGCGCGCCCTCGGCCAGACCAAGGAACTGGAGGAGGAGCGGCGCCTGGCCTACGTGGGCATCACCCGTGCCCGCGAGCGGCTCTACCTCACCCGCTCCGTCCTGCGCAGCGCCTGGGGCCAGCCCTCGTACAACCCGCCCTCCCGCTTCCTGGAGGAGATCCCCGACACCTACGTGGAATGGCGGCGCACCGGCCCGGCCGTCCCCTCCGCGTCGGCGGCCGGGGCGGGCGTGGCCGCGTCGCTGTCGTCGGCGCGGGCGAAGGGGCCGAGCGGCTTCGCCACCCGCCGGACGGCCGACCGCCCGGTGATCGCGCTGGCCGCCGGGGACCGCGTGACGCACGACCAGTTCGGGCTGGGCACGGTCCTGTCGGTGGCCGGCAGCGGACACGACGCGAAGGCCACCATCGACTTCGGCGACACCAAGCCCAAGGTGCTGCTGCTGCGCTACGCCCCGGTCGAGAAGCTGTGACGCGACGGCCGGCGGGCCGGGCCCGCGGCCGGTGAGCCCCTACGCGAGCGGGCCCCGGGTCTCTCCCGGGGCCCGCTCGCGTGTCGTCCTGTCCTCTTCGCTCACCGCCGTCCGGCTGCTGCCGCCGGACCGGGTTACTGCGGGTCGAGGCCGTGGCTCTGGAACCAGCCCAGCGGGTCGACCGCCGAACCGCCGCCCGGGCGCACCTCGAAGTGCAGGTGCGGCCCGGTGGAGTTGCCGGAGTTGCCCGCGTAGGCGATGGTGTCGCCCGCCTTGACCGTGCCGGACCGGATCTTGGTGCTGCTCAGGTGGCAGTACCAGGTCTCGGTGCCGTCGGGGGCCGTCACGATCGCCATGTTGCCGTAGGCGAGGTTGTACTGCGTGCGGACCGTGCCGTCGGTGGCCGCCATCACGGGCGTGCCGTAGGCGACGGGGAAGTCGATGCCGCTGTGCACGGACATCCAGTTGACGCCCGCCTGGCCGTAGTAGGCGCTCAGGCCCTTCTGCGCCACGGGAAGGGCGAACTTGGGGCGCAGGGCCTCCTTGCGTGCCGCCTCCTCCTCCTTGCGCCGCTTCTCCTCGGCCTGGCGCTCCCGGAGGTCGATGCGCTCCTGGGTGCGGCTGGCGCGGTCGGCGAAGTCGCCGGCGTCGGCGGTGAGGGTGGCGAGCTGGGTGTCCAGCTTGTTGTTGGCCAGGGCCGGCTTGACCGCGTCCTCGTCGGCGGCGGCCTGGGTGGTCGTGGAGTCGTCGGCGGAGGTCCCCCCGACGGAGGCGGCGGCGATCCCGGCCACGCCCATCACGGCGACGGAGGGGACGGCGACGGTGAGCAGCGCGGACCGCTTGGCGGGGGCCCGGCGGCGGCTGCGGTTCCCGGAGCCGCCGCGGCGCGGGGGCGGGCCGGCGGCGCAGGAGGCGGCGGAGGTGGCGGTGCTGAGGACGGCGATCTCCTCGGCGTCCGGGTGGCCCGGGTCGAGGTGGCCGTCGGCGGCGCCGTCGTACGGCTCGGCGTCGTACGGCTCGGGGCCGTATGGATCGGGGTCGTACGGATCGGTGGTGTACGGATCGGCCCCGTGGGAGCCGGCGGAGGAGAGGCCGCCGTCGGTGTCCTCGGCGGTGTGGGCGTGGCCCGCTTCGTTCGCGTCGGCGTAACCGTCGTAAGGGTCATAGCCGTCGTGACCGCCGTGACCGTCATGACCGGGGTCGTGCTCGCCGTGGGCGGCCGTCTCGGGCAACTGCTCGAAGACGGCCGTGCGTTCGTGCTCCGCCTCGGGCGCGGGGTGGTGGGCGCCGTCGGCGGGCGCCGGACCGTCGGCCTGCCACGCGGTGGCGTCCCACTGGCCCGAGCCGTCGAAGCCGGCGGCGGTGCCGTAGGCCGCGGCGGTCTCGTAGGAGCCGGTGTCGTGGCCGAGGGTCGCGTACTGGCCCGTGTCGTACGGGGCGGCGGGGTTGTAGCCCTGCGTTTCGGCGGCGTACGGGTCGGCCGTCGGGTACGAGCCGGTGGCGGCGTTCGCGCCGTGGTCGCCCGCGCTCTCCCAGGCGCCGGACTCCCACTGGCCGGTGGCCTGGTGGCCCTCGGGTGTCCAGTGCGCGCCCGTGTCGTAGCCGCTCGTGTCGTAACCGCCGGTGTCGTAGCCGGAGTTGTGGTGCGCGCCGGTCTCGCCGGGGCCGTAGGAGTGCGGGCCGTACGGCTGGGCGTGGGCGCCGGTGTCCCAGGCGGTGGAGTGGTGCTGGTCGCCGGCCGGGGCCGCGCCGAAGAGCGGGTCGCCGTCCCCGTAGGAGGAGGCGTCGTGATGGCCGGGCGCGCCCGGAGCGTGGTCGCTGTAGCCGGCGTAACCGATCTGGGTGCCCTGCTGGCCGTAGGGGTCGTAATACCCGTACGAGGCTTCAGGAGCGTGGGCCGTCTGGATGGGGGTACCAGACGGGTGACGATCGTTCACCACCAACTTCTCTTTCGCCTCGACAGCAGGAGAATTAGCGGCGACTGTACCCGGCGGTACACGACGCCCACAATCTTCCCCGGGTTTCCGGCCGCCCGGCGACGGGCATTTGGATACCTTTCGGCGAACTGTCGGCCGCGGTTTGGCCCTGTGTTCGAATGGCGTTCGATAAATAATCGGTTGCGCGCCCGGCCGTCAGGCCACCGAACCGGCCTCTCCGGCGTCCGTGTTGGCCTCGGGCGCGTCCAGCGCCCGCAGGATCTCCTCCGCGACGGCGCCGTGCACGGGCAGCGCGAGATGCCCGATCCCGCTGACCCTGATATTCACCACGGCCAGATCCGGATGCTCGATGCGGGCGGTGGCGGGCGGAAGCACCACCTGGTCCAGATCGCTCCAGAAGCAGACGAAGCGGGTCGCGCATTCCGGCGCGGGAGCGGACAATTCCTCGATGACGGGGGAGTCCGGGCGCATCTGCCGGACGATCGGATGCGCGCTCAGCCAGGGCGCGGCGGTGGTGCCGGAATGCGGGGTGCCCAGCGTGACCAGGGTCCGGACCCGTGCGTGACCGCCCAGCCGCTGGACGTAGTAGCGGGCGATGAGCCCGCCGAGGCTGTGGCCCACCACGTCGATCCGGGCCCGGCCGGTGCGCTCGCAGATCTCCTCGACCCGCTCCGCCAGCGCCGCTGCCGCCGAGCGGATGTCGCAGGTCAGCGGTGAGTAGTTGAGCGCCTCCACCTGGTGGTGCCCGTGCCGGCGGAGGGAGCGGCGGAGGAGGACGAAGACGGAACGGTTGTCGATGAAGCCGTGCAGCAGCAGCACGGGCGGCCGGTCCGGTCCGCTCGCCGGGGCGGGAAGCCGCAGCCGGGACGGCGTCCGGGGCGCGGGGCCGGCCGCCTCGGTCGGCAGGGCCCGGGTGCCCGAGCCCCGGGAACCCGGAGCGGCGGCTCCCCGTGGCTTCCCGGCACCGGACGGCTCCGCGCTCGGGGGCACCCCCGGCGGCCCGGGGACGGCACGCCGTTCCTGGGTGAGGCCCGTCGGATAGAGCAGGGCGTGGCCCGCGAGAACCAGCAGTTCCAGGACGGAGGCCCGGATCAGGGCACCGGAGGGCGGCCGGGGCAGCGGCGGGAGCACCGACGCGGGGAGAGAAGGCAGGGGCAGGGAGGGCCGCGGCAGGGCCCCCAGTGCTCTGCGGGTGAACGCCTTCATCGGCAGACCTCCGGATCGCACACGGCGGTGGCCGCGGTCTCCGGCCCCGTGCGCTCTGAGGGGTGGCCGTGGTGAACGGGGTCACCCGGCGTCGCGGAGCGGGCACACGGCTCCCCGCTCCTGCGATGACGGCTGCGGCTCGCTGCGGCGGCCCCGCTCCGACCGCCCCGGCGACCGCCCGGCGGATCGGGGCGCCCGCCGGGCTTCCGGCGGGGAAGCGGCCGGCCCACGGCCCGAGCAGCCGGGACGGCACGCGAAGCGAATATGTCCCACGTGTGATTTCCCCCTCCCTGGTGGTCGTGAAACTGCCGGGCGCGCGATGCTGGGGATAACGTTCGTTCACCACCCTGCCGCGGGCGGCGGCGGGGGAACACCACAGGGCCGGTGACGGCATGCGTACAGGAGGCAGATGATGGGTGTGTCGGGTCCGATCCGCGTGGTGGTGGCCAAGCCGGGGCTCGACGGCCACGATCGCGGGGCGAAGGTCATCGCGCGGGCGCTGCGGGACGCCGGTATGGAGGTCATCTACACCGGTCTGCACCAGACACCGGAACAGATCGTCGACACGGCGATCCAGGAGGACGCGGACGCCATCGGCCTCTCCATCCTCTCCGGCGCGCACAACACCCTCTTCGCCAAGGTCCTGGAGCTGCTCAAGGAGCGCGACGCGGCGGACATCAAGGTCTTCGGCGGCGGCATCATCCCCGAGGGCGACATCCCCCCGCTCAAGGAACTGGGCGTCGCGGAGATCTTCACCCCGGGCACGCCGACGGGCGATGTCGTCACCTGGGTGCGGTCCAACCTCCGCGAGCTCGCGGCCTGACTCCTGGGGCCTGACCCCTGGGGCCTGACCCCTGGGCGGGCCCGACCGGGCCCCCGTACGGTGCCCCTCCCGTGCCGTGCCGCCCCGCTCCCGCCCGTTCGCGTGCCGTGCCGGCACAGCCACAGCCCGTACGGGCTGGACGGCCGTACGGACCTGACGAGAACGGTGAGCACGCGGACTGTCACGTCAGGGGAAGCGGTCGTCGTCGCGAGGACGGGGGACCGCCACGCCGGTCCTCCCGGTAGGGGCGGGGCTGCGGGCGTCTCCGGAGGCTCCGGCGGGCTCGGCGCGTCCGGCGAGTTCGTCGAGCATCGTCCGGCGCAGCCGGAGAGTGCGGACCAGACGCTGGAACGCCTCGGACCAGTAGCCCCCCGCGCCCGGTGAGGCTCCCTCCGGCTCGTCGGTCGCGGCCGTCAGCAACTCCAGCCGGTCGGCCTCGGCCGGGTCCAGGCACCGTTCGGCCAGGCCCATCACCCCGCTGAAACTCCAGGGGTAACTGCCCGCCTCCCGCGCGATGTCGAGCGCGTCGACCACGGCCCGGCCGAGCGGGGCGGCCCAGGGCACCGCGCAGACCCCCAGCAGCTGGAAGGCGTCCGACAGGCCGTGGGCCGCGATGAACCCGGCCACCCAGCCCGCTCGTTCGTCCGGAGGCAGCGCCGACAGCAGCCGGGTCCGCTCGCCGGGCGAGGCCGTGCCGGGGGCCGCCCCCGACACCGCGGACGGGGAGCCGAGCAGGGCCCGCGACCACTCCGCGTCCCGCTGCCGCACCGCCGCCCGGGACCAGGCCGCGTGCAGCTCGGGCTGCCAGCCGTCGGCCACCGGCAGCGCCGTGATCTCCGCGGCCGAGCGCCCGCCGACCCGCTCCGTCCAGCAGCTCAGCGGGGCCGCCTCCACCAACTGCCCGAACCACCAGGCTCGTTCGCCGCGGCCCGACGGCGGCTTGGGTACGACGCCGTCGCGCTGCATCGCCGCGTCGCAGGCGCGCGGGGCCACGACGGTGAGAAGCGGGACGGGCGCGGCCGGGTCCAGGAAGACGCAGGAGGCCGCCCGCGCGGCCATCCGGGCGGCGAACGCCGAACCGGGAAGGGCGGACAGCAACTCGGCGGCCGTCGCCCGTACATTGCGGCTGCGGTCCGCCAGCGCCCGTTCCAGAAAGGGTTCGTCGGCACCGGACAGGCCGGTCCGCAGCGAGTCGAGGAACATCAGCCGGTCCTCCGCCCGTTCGGTCCGCCAGGTGGCGTCCAGCAGGGCGAGCGCCGCGGCCGGCTCCCGGCGGCGCAGGGCCTCCAGCAGCGCGACCCGCTCCGCGAACAGCCCTTCCTCCCAGAGACGGCGGACCGCCGCCGCGGCCTCCGCTCCACCCCGCCGCTCCGCCGCCGGTACGGGGACGCCGGCGGCGGCCGGAGCGGATGGTGCGCCCGGCCCGGACGGCTCCGGCACGGCCGGGGGGACCGAGCCGCGCAGGGCGAACTTCCAGTCCGGATTGGCCCGGGCCAGCCACAGGGCCCGGGGGCCGGCCAGGGCGAGGGCCGCCGACCGCAGATCGGTCCGGGCCCGCGCCGCGTCCAGCAGCGCGGGGAGCAGGGCGGCGGGCGCCCGGTAGCCGTGCCGGTTGGCGGCGGACAGCCACTGCGGCAGCAGTTCCGTGAGATCCGGTGCGGTGCCCCGGCGGCCCCCGCCGCTCCCCGGTCCCAGACGGTCGGCGAGCAGCAGGGTCAGCCGGCGGCGCGCGGCCGCCGGCAGCGGCGGCCGGGTGTCCGGCGGGGCGGGTGCCGGCCGGGGCCGGGGAGCGGCGGGCCGCAGTCCGGCCCGCCGCCGCAGCGTGGCGGCCGCCGCCGCGTCCAGCAGCGCGGCCGCCGGTTCGGCGCCCGGCGCCGTGCCGGGCGGGGTGCGCCGCTCCGTGCCCAGCAGCGCGGTGGCCACCAGGTCGTCCCAGTGGACGGTCGCGTGGTTGTCCGTCGATGTCGTGCGGCAGTCGGCCGGGTGGTGGCCGGCGGCCTGGGTGACGTGGTTGTCGGAGACATTGCCGGTGGTCGTCATGTGATCGTCGGCCGTCATCATGAATCCCCCTGTATGCGGATCATCCGGACCCTCGCGGGCCGTCTTCTCCCGCTGTGCCGCTGTTCCCGTGGTTCTGGCCGTTCGTCCTGTGCGGTGGCTGTGGCTCCGCCTGCTGTGGCCGTGGTCGCTGTGGTCGTTGTGGCCGGGCCTGTGGAGCCGGGTTCGGGTGTGGGTGTGGTGGTCGTGGGTGGGGGGCGGTGCGGGTGTGCTCCCGGGTGAGGGCGCCCGTCCCTCCGGCCGGGTGCGTGGTGGCGAGCGGTCCGAGGGCGCCGCTTGCCTCGGGCCCCGGCCCGGGCGGACGGGGCGGTTCCGCGGCGCCGGGCCGGCCCCGGCCGCCGGTCGGGCATCTCCGGGCGCTGGTCGTCCGGCCGTCGGGGCGCGCCTCCTCACCGGTGGTGGGGAAAGACGCTCCGGAGCCCCCGGTGGTTCAGGGCAGGCTCACAGCGGTATCGCCTCGCCGGTCTCCGGCGACCAGACGGTGTACGGCAGGAAGCCGCGGTGGCCGCATTCGCCGAAGACGGTCACCGGGCCGCCGCCGGAGACCGCGAGCAGCCGCCACAGACCCGGCCGCTCCGCGGACCGCGGGTCCACCGGGAGCGCGTCCCCGCCGTCCGCGTCCGCCAACTGCCAGCCCTCACCAGGCTGTTCGACGCCCGGACCGCCGGCCGTGTGCCGGAGGGCACTGCCGCCCGGCACGGGGACCACCTCGGTCAGGACCGCCGGCCAGGCGTCCAGCCACGGGTCCTCGCAGAGCGCGCGGCCGTAGGCGGCGAGAGCCGTGCCGGTGTCCGAACCCGGCGGACGGCCGCCCGCCCGGGGCGGGGAGAACCGTTCGCCGAGCGCGACCCGCAGGGGCGGGGAGCCGGGGTAGGGGGCGACCTCCGCGTCCAGCGACCCGCCGGTGGGCAGGTCGATCTCCGGAGCGCGGCCCAGGGAGCCGAAGCTCAGCAGCAGCGCCGTCCGCCCCGTCCGCGCCCCGCGCAGCCAGGTGCGGCGGGTGGTCAGCGAGCCGTCCGAGCCGTCCCGCCGGCCCAGCACCAGCCAGTCGTCGCGGACGGCCGCCCCTTCGGCGGCCAGCACCTCGGCCGTCTTCACCGGAACCCCGGCCCGCGCCCGCACCGTCGCGGCCGGGGCGTCGGGCAGGGCGGAGACACCGAGCAGGGCCCGGTTCAGCAGATGCAGCAGCGCGCACTCCTCCAGCAGTCTTCCCGGCCAGCCCGGCCCCGAGCCCGCCGCGGCCGCCAACTCTCTTACCCTCGCCGCCAGTCCGGGGGCCTGGGCGTCGACCATCCGGGCCGCGGTCTCCTCCCACGCCCCGTACCCCGCCCGGTCCGCGCCCGCCAGCCCGCCCCGGAGCAGATCCAGCAGTCTGCGCTCCAGCTCCGAGGCGCCGGCGGCCATCCGCTCCGCCCGCTGCTCAGCCCGCCGCCGGGCCGCGGCGGCGTCCTTCGGCCCGGGCTCGCCCGCGCCCGGACCGGCCGCCCGGCGCTCCGCGCGCCGCTCCCGCTCCGTCAGCCAGCGCCGGGCCCAGTCCGGCGGCTCCCCGCCCGGCACGGAGCCCGCACCGGCCGGCCCGGTGCCGTCGGACGCCCACAGCAGCAGCAACCCCAGCGCGTGCTTGCACGGCACCTTGCGGCTCGGGCAGCTGCAGTGGCAGCCCGGCGCCGCACCCGGGCGGTCCGCGCCGCGCAGCGCCACGACCGTGCGGTACGGAGCGCTTCCGCTGCCCTCGCACAGCCCCCACACCGCCTCTTCTCCCACGCCCGTCCCCGACCACGGACCGGCCGTGCCGAGCCGGCCGCCGGCCTTCCGCGACGCGGCGTCAGGTGCCAGCGCCAGCACCTGCTCGACCGTCCAGCGCACCCCCTGCTGAGTCATGTCTCCGACCGTACGGGCGGGCACTGACAATCACCTCCGGGCGCGGGCGGGCCCGCCCCGGCTCCGCTCCCGGGCGGGCGCCGTGTGGCGGGGCGGCCGTGTCTGCGGTTTGATCTGCCTTCTCCCGTCCCGTGATCCGGAGGCGTCCCCGCCGTGAAGCGTTCCGTCCGCACCGTCCTTCCCGCCCTCGCCGCGGTCCTGTCCGCGCTCACCGCCTCCGGCTGCTCCGGGGACGCGCCGGCCGCCGCCGGGGACCGGGCCGCGGACGAGATCACCGAGGGCGTCGACCGGGCCTTCGACGAGAAGTACGAGGTCACCTACGAGGTCTCCGGCGACGGCGTGGAGGCGATCGAGTTCAACGCGGGCCGGGGCACGGCCACCGAGCCCGAACTCGACGCCGTGGAGAAGCCGGAGACCCCGTGGCGGAAGACGGTCGAGCTCAAGGGCGTCGCCGCGCCGACCGTTCTCGCGGTGCCCGGCCCCGGCGGCTCCGAAGTGACCTGCACGATCACCCATAAGGGTGAGGTCATCGAGGAGCAGACCAGCGAGGGCGCCACGGCCCCGGCCTCCTGCGTCGCCCTCTCACCGGTCGCCGGGTAGCGGCCCCGTCCGGGCCGGGCGGCGCACCGGCCTCCGCGGCGCCCGCCGTTGTCAGTGCCCTCGTGCAGGGTGGACGACGAAGCAACCGGCCCGCGGTCGTCGGCGGTGGGCCGTCCGTTTCCGCGGAGGGGGAGCCATGACCACGGACGCCACCACGACCGGCCCGGGCGCAGCGCTGAGGCCGCACGCCGAGGACGCCTTCGCCGGGGAGCTGCGGGCCCTCGCGGCCGCCGACGACCGGCCCCGGCCGGAGCGCTGGCGGCTGTCGCCCCGGTCCGTCGCCACCTATCTGCTCGGCGGCACGCTGCCGGACGGCACCGTCATCACGCCGAAGTACGTCGGCCCGCGCCGGATCGTCGAGGTCGCCGTCACCACACTCGCCACCGACCGGGCGCTGCTGCTGCTCGGCGTGCCCGGCACCGCCAAGACCTGGGTCTCCGAGCATCTCGCGGCCGCCGTCAGCGGCGACTCCACCCTTCTGGTGCAGGGCACCGCCGGCACCCCGGAGGAGGCCATCCGCTACGGCTGGAACTACGCCCGGCTGCTGGCCCACGGGCCGAGCCGGGAGGCGCTGGTGCCCAGCCCCGTGATGCGCGCGATGGCGGAGGGGATGACCGCGCGGGTCGAGGAGCTGACCCGCATCCCCGCCGACGTCCAGGACACGCTCATCACGGTGCTGTCCGAGAAGACCCTGCCCATTCCCGAGCTGGGCCAGGAAGTGCAGGCCGTCCGGGGCTTCAACGTCATCGCCACCGCCAACGACCGCGACCGGGGCGTCAACGAGCTGTCCAGCGCCCTGCGCCGCCGTTTCAACACGGTGGTGCTGCCGCTCCCGGCGACCGCCGAGGCGGAGGTCGAGATCGTCTCCCGCCGCGTCGACCAGATCGGCGGCTCCCTCGATCTGCCGCCCGCCACCGACGGCCTGGCCGAGATACGGCGGGTGGTCACGGTCTTCCGCGAACTCCGCGACGGCGTCACGGCGGACGGCCGCACCAAGCTCAAGTCGCCCTCGGGCACGCTGTCCACGGCCGAGGCGATCTCCGTCGTCACCGGCGGCCTGGCCCTGGCCGCCCACTTCGGCGACGGGGTGCTGCGCCCGTCCGACGTGGCGGCCGGTCTGCTGGGGGCCGTGGTGCGCGATCCGTCCGCCGACCAGGTGGTCTGGCAGGAGTATCTGGAAGCGGTGGTCCGCGAGCGCGAGGGCTGGAAGGACTTCTACCGCGCCTGCCGGGAGGTGGCCGCCTGATGGCCGGACGGCAGCCGTTCGGGGCGTGCGGACTCCGCCGCCGGGCCGGGGAGGTGGAGCGCTGTGGTACGGCCCGATGAGCCGCTGCTGCTGGGCGTGCGGCACCACGGGCCCGGTTCGGCACGGGCCGTCCGCGCGGTGCTGGACGCGTACGAGCCGCCCGCGGTGCTGATCGAGGGGCCGCCCGAGGCGGACGCGCTCGCCCCGCTCGTGTGCGAGGAGGGGATGCGGCCGCCCGTCGCCCTGCTCGCCCATGTCGCGGGGGAGCCGGCGCGCTCGGCCTTCTGGCCGCTGGCCGAGTTCTCCCCGGAGTGGGTGGCGCTCCGCTGGGCGGTGGAGCGCGGGGTTCCGGTCCGCTTCATCGATCTCCCGGCGGCTCATGTGCTGGCCTGGGAGGAGCCCGGCAGCGGCGGGGCACCGGAGAACGGCCGCCCCGGGGGCGGCGGGCCACCGGGCGGTGCGTCCGGCGCGGAGGCCCCGGGCGGCCCCCGGGGTCCGGGCGGGCAGGGCGGGAAGGACGACGGCGGTCCGGGTGGCCACGGCGAGAGCGGCGACCGGGCTGAGGGTGGTTCAGGCGGTCCCGGTGCTCCGGGTGCTCCGGGAGCTCCGGGGGCATCCGGCGGGACGGGATCCGGCGGTGCCGGTTCCGCCGGTGGGCACGGTTCTCCCGGTGGCCCGGGGGAGTCCGCGGTTCCGGGCGGTCCGGCGTGGCCGGAGGGTGCGGAGGGCTCCGGGACTTCCGCCGGTTCTCCGGGCCCGCCCGGTTCCTCCGGCCCGGCCGGTGCGGCCGAGGGCGCCGGGGAGACGGCGGACGAGGTAAGGATCGATCCGATCGCCGTCCTCGCCGGGGCCGCCGGGTACGACGATCCGGAGCGCTGGTGGGAGGACGCCGTCGAGCACCGGGCCTCCCTCACCGGGGCCTCCCTCACCCCGACCGGGCCATCCCCCACCCGGGTGGTGGCGGAGCCGGCAGCCGCCCGGCCCGGCACGGGGAGCGGGGGTCCGGGCGCGGACGGCCGCGGCGCGGAATCCGCCGACGCCTCCCCGGCAGAAGACGGTCCGGCAGAAGACGGTCCGGCAGAAGGCGGTCCGGCAGAAGGCGGTCCGGCGGGAGGCGGTCCGGAGGCCGCGCTCGCGCCGTTCACCGCGCTCGCCGAGGCGATGGGCGTCCTGCGAGAGGTGTACGGCGACGGCGGGCACAGGCGTGACCTGGTGCGCGAGGCCCATATGCGGCTGCGGCTGCGGGAGGCGCGGCGGGAGTTCGGGGGGCGGGTGGCCGTGGTCTGCGGCGCCTGGCACGTCCCCGCGCTGGCCGCGCGGACCACCGCGGCCGCGGACCGGCGGCTGCTCCGCGGGCTGCCGAAGGCCAGGGCGGAGATCACCTGGGTGCCCTGGACCCATCGGCGGCTCGCCCGGCACAGCGGCTACGGCGCCGGGATCTCCTCCCCGGGCTGGTACGAGCACCTCTTCCGGGCGCCGGACCGTCCCGTCGAGCGGTGGATGACCAAGGTGGCCCGGCTGCTGCGGGGCGAGGACTATCCGGTGTCCTCCGCCCATGTCATCGAGGCGGTGCGGCTCGCGGGCGCCCTCGCCGTCCTGCGCGGACGGCCGCTCGCCGGGCTCACCGAGACGACCGACGCCGTCCGGGCGGTGATGTGCGAGGGGTCCGACGTGCCGCTGGAGCTCGTCGCGCGGCGCCTGGTGGTGGGCGACGCGCTGGGAGAGGTGCCGCGGTCCGCCCCGGCCGTGCCCCTGCAGCGCGATCTCGGTGCCGTCCAGCGCCGGCTGCGCCTCAAGCCGGAGGCGGCGGAGCGGCGGCTCGACCTCGACCTGCGCCGGGAGACCGATGCCGGGCGGAGCAGGCTGCTGCACCGGCTGCGGATCCTCGGCATCGACTGGGGCGAGCCGGTGCGCGGACGCGGCGGCCTGGGGACGTTCCGGGAGTCCTGGCGGCTGTGCTGGGAGCCCGAGCTGTCCGTACGGGTCTCGGAGGCGGGGGTGTGGGGCACCACCGTGCTGTCCGCGGCCACGGCCCGGGCGGAGTCCGAGGCGGTGTCGGCCGCGTCGCTGCCGGAGGTCACGGCCCTGGCCGAACGCTGCCTGCGGGCCGGTCTCTCCGACGCGCTGCCCGCCGTGATGCGGGCGCTCGCCGACCGCGCCGCTCTCGACGCGGACGTCGGCCGGCTGGCGGAGGCCCTGCCGGCCCTGGCGCGGTCCGTCCGCTACGGGGACGTGCGCGGCACGGACGCCTCGGCGCTGACCGAGGTGGCGGCCGGCCTGGCCGACCGGGTGTTCGTCGGCCTGCCCCCGGCGTGCGCGGGGCTGGACGGGGACGGCGCCGCGGTGATGCGCGGTCATGTGGACGCGGTCCACGGAGCGGTGGGCCTGCTCGCCGGTGCCCTGGCGGAGGGCGGTGGGCCCGGGCGGGATGCGGGTGCCACCGCGTCCGCCCGGGGCGAGGGGATACGGGACCGGTGGGCCGGGGTGCTGCGGAGCCTGGCCGGGCGGGAGACCGCGGCGCCGGGCATCCGCGGGCGGGCCGTGCGGCTGCTGCTGGACGACGGGCGGCTGGACGAGGGAGAGGCGGCCCGGCTGATGGGCCTGGCCCTCTCACCCGGCACCCCGCCCGCGGCGGGCGCCGCCTGGATCGAGGGGTTCGTCGGCGGGGAGTCGGGGGGCGGGCTGCTGCTCGTGCACGACGCACGGCTGCTCGCCCTCGTCGACGGCTGGCTCACCGGTGTGCCGGACGCCGCCTTCACGGACGTCCTGCCGCTGCTGCGGCGCACGTTCGCGGCCTACGAGCCCGGGGTCCGGCGCACCCTGGGCGAACTGGTCCGCCGCGGCCCGGCGGCCGGGCGCGGCCCGGGGGCGGACCGGGCGGAGGCCCCGGGTGCGCCCGGATTCGGGCCCGGTCTGGACGAGGAGCGGGCCTCGGCGGTCCTCCCGGTCCTGCGGATGCTGCTCGGCAGCGCTCACAACGACCTGACGGAGGTGGCCCCTTGAGCACGGTCCACGGCGGTGCGCTCCACGACGATGCGCCCCACGACGGCGCGGATCACGGCGGCGCGGATCACAGCGGTGCGCCCCACGGCGGTGCGCCCCACGGCGGCGCGGTCCACGACAGCACCGTCCACGGCGGCGCCGCGGCGGCCGGGGCCGTCCCGGTGGACGGCGAGGAGCGGCTGCGGCGGTGGCGGATGGTCCTCGGCGGTGAGGGCGCCGAGGGGACGGGGTACGAGCCGTCCGGCCGGGACGCCGCGATGGACCGCACCCTGGCCGCCCTCTACGGCGGCGCGGGCGCGGGCCCGGGCGCCGGGGGCGAGGGCGGCGGCCGGGAGGGCGGGCTCGGCGGTTCCGTGCCGCGCACGGCGCGCTGGCTCGGGGACATCCGCACCTACTTCCCCACCTCCGTCGTGCAGGTCATGCAGCGGGACGCGATCGACCGGCTCGGGCTCTCGGCGCTGCTGCTGGAGCCGGAGATGCTGGAGGCCGTGGAGGCGGACGTCCACCTGGTCGGCACGCTGCTGTCGCTCCACCAGGCCATGCCGGAGACGACGCGGACCACCGCGCGGGCCGTGGTCCGCACGGTGGTCGACCGGCTGGAGCGGCGGCTGGCCGCGCGGACCCGGGCCACGGTCACCGGCGCGCTCGACCGGTCCGCCCGCACCAGCCGTCCGCGCCACCGCGACATCGACTGGGACCGCACCGTCCGGGCCAACCTCCGGAACTACCTGCCGGAGTACCGCACCGTCATACCGGAACGGCTGGTCGGCCACGGGCGCGCGGCGCACGGCGTGAAGAAGGACATCGTGCTGTGTGTGGACCAGTCCGGGTCGATGGCGTCCTCCGTGGTGCACGCCTCCGTCTTCGGCGCGGTGCTGGCCTCGATGCGCTCGGTCTCCACCCGGCTCGTCGTCTTCGACACCTCGGTCGTGGACCTCACCGAGCAGCTGGACGATCCGGTGGACGTGCTGTTCGGCACGCAGCTCGGCGGCGGCACGGACATCAACCGGGCGCTCGCGTACTGCCAGTCCCGCATCACCCGGCCCGCCGAGACCGTCGTCGTGCTCATCAGCGATCTCTACGAGGGCGGGATACGCGACGAGATGCTGGGGCGGGTGGCCGCGATGAAGGAGTCCGGGGTGCAGTTCGTGGCCCTGCTGGCGCTCTCCGACGAGGGGGCCCCGGCTTACGACCGTGAGCACGCCGCCGCGCTGGCGGCGCTGGGGGCACCGGCGTTCGCCTGCACCCCGGACCTCTTCCCGGAGGTGATGGCCGCGGCCATCGAGAAGCGTCCGCTGCCCGTCCCGGAGGAGCCGGCCGCGCGATGACCGCCGGGTGGGCCGGGTGCGCCGGACACGGGGGTCCGGTGACCGCCCGGGCGGGGCCCTGTCAGGTGGGCTCCGCCCGGACGGCGCTTCATGGTTTCACCAACTGACCTGCCCGGAACGGCTGTTGGCCGGATCGCTGCGTACGGTGGCGGGATGCCGCTCCCGGCGGGCCCCGGACGCCGGTTCCGGCCCGGCCCCCCGGCCGCCGGTCCCGTCGGGGATGCCCAGCCGGGGACCCGTCCGGCGCGTGCCGGCGGCCGGATCCGGTCCGGGCTCCGTGCCCGGCGCGCGTGCCGTCAGACGTTGGGGACCTTCAGCTGCTTCCAGCTCGTGGCCCCCGGGATGCCGTCCGCGTCGGAGCCCGAGTAGCCGAGCTTCCGCTGCCAGGCGGCGTAGGACTGCCGGTCCGCCTCGGACCACCGCGGGCCCGGGCCCACCCGGTAGCGCCCGCAACCCTGGGCGACGAGCCGCTTCCCCATCGCCGTGATGATCTTGCTGTTGCGGCCCGCCCGGAAGAAGTCGGCGCCGGGGAAGGGTTCGTACCGCGGCGGCGGCTTCGGTGAGGTCTTCGGCGGCCCGTCCGGCTTCTTCCCCAGCCGCCCGGCGATCCGGTTCCGCAGGGTGTTCATCGAGAAGCCCCGGGGGTCGACCTTCCCCGGCTGCCACTCCAGATGCCCGATCACGGACCGGTGGGTCCAGCCGTGCGCGCGGCAGATCGCGGCCGACACCTTCTCGATCGCCAGCTTCTGCGCCTCCGGCCACGGGTCCCTGCCGTCACCGAGGTTGACGCACTCGAAGCCGTAGAAGCGGCGGTTGCCATCGGTGTCGGCCTCGTTGTCCCGGGGCAGTGCTGTCTCGTTCATGACAGCCCGCAGGACGTCGCCGTCGCCGAGGCCGGCGTGGTTCGCCCGGCCGTTGCCGACCAGGTGGACCACGCCCTTCTTGTCGATGACGCCGTGGCAGAGCGGGCCCGGCAGCGAGGAGTGACCCTCGTAGCAGAGCCGCACCGTGGCGTCGGTCCCGGAGGTCACGGTGTGGTGGATCATCACCCCGTTGACCGGGCCCCAGGGGCCCTTGTGATTGCGGTTGTGCGAGCGCCAACTGCGGTACTCCCGGACCTCCAGTCCTTCGTCGCGCAGTGCCTTCAGCAGGCGGGAGGCGCTCAAAGGCGTCGCCATCGCCGGTACTCCTCTCGTTCGTCCGCCGGCTTCCGGAGGCCCGGGTCCGGCGCGGGTGTGGTTCACCGCCCGCCGCTCGCGGTTCCGCCGTTCGCGGACCCGTTCGCGGTCCTCCGTCGGCGCGGCACGCCTCACCGGGCGGTACGCCTCCGCATGCGGTTCGGCTCATGAGCGGTTCGATGGGATGGATCACGTCCGGTACGCCGGACGGCTGGACCGGAACACGGGGTCGCGAGGCCGGACCCGGACCGGACCGGCGCCGGTGCGCGCGGCCGTCCCGGTCCCGGCCCGGGCCCTCCTGGCGCGGGCCCCGCCGGGGGAACGGAGCCCGCCGCCGCTCAGCTCTTCGCCGCCTCGCCGCCCTCCTCGCCGCTTCCCTCGCCCGGCGCGGACGCCGACGACGCGCGCCGCCTGCGCGCGGTGGCCCTGGTGCCCGAGCCGGAGCTCCCGGAGGAGCCGGACGCACCGGAGGAAGCGGACTGCTCGCCATCACCGGCCCCGGCCCGTGCGGCCTCCGTCTCCGTGTCCTCCGTCTCCGCAGCCTCCGCGGCCTCGGCGGCCCTCGCCTCCGCCTCCGCCCGTGCCTCGGCCGCCAGTTCGGCCTCGCTCGCCGGCGGCACCGGAACGCCCAGCGGCCCGAAGACCATCCGCAGATCCGCGATCGTCCCCTCGCCCGTCACCCAGGCCAGCGGCGCGTAGTGCGCCGTGATGCCGGCGGGCGGCCGCAGCAGCGGCCTGCGCGCCGCGTTCACCGGCCACTCCACCGAGCCCGTGGCCGTACGGGCCGGGACGATCCAGTGGTCGCCGGACCGGTACCGGCCGCCGCCGGCCTCGAAGTACACCTCGACGCCGTCCTCCAGCGGCAGCCAGCGGCCCTCCTCGACGTGGGCCGCGCCGCCGCGGAAGCGTCCCGCCGCGCCCTTCCGGCCCCGCGCGGAGCTCTCCTTCTGGTCCCAGCGGCGCAGGAACGGGTGGAGCTCCGGCCGCCGCCCCACGCGGGGGTCCGGCTCACCGGACAGCCGCACCCGGCGCCCCGGCAGGTCCAGTTCCTCCACCCGCAGCAGTGGCAGCGGTTCGCCGCGGCTGGTGTAGGCGGTGTCGGCGCACTCGACCCAGTCGCCCACGTTCAGGTCCAGCTTGTCGTCGCTGCCCAGGGAGGCCAGCTCCACCCACGTGCCGTCGAGTCCGTCGACGGGGAAGACCACGGAGCCGTTCTCCCGGGACCACTTGAACGTGGCCTCGCCCGCCGCGCCGCCCTCGTGGACCTCCACCCGGTAGAGCTGGTTCTCCGGTCCCCGGTAGCGGGCGTCCGGCGCGGTGAGGCAGGGGTCCTCGTCCGCCCGGGCCGGCCGCTCGCTCCGGGCCGCCAGCCGGGGGCGCCCGGACCGCTCGTTCTCCGCCCAGGTGCGGAAGGCCTCCCGGACGGCCGGCTTGTCCGGGTCCTCGCCCAGGCCCAGCGCCGAGCCCTCCAGCGGCAGCACCTGCCAGACGACCTTGGTGCGGGCCGCGGTGTCCGGCAGGGCCGAGCCGAGGGCGACCTCGCGCAGCTCCGGGTCCTCGGCCGCGGTCACCGAACGCTCCCACACCTTCAGATACATGAGGTACGGGTAGCGGCCGGGCAGCCGGTCCTCCGGGCGCTCCGGGTCCCGGAAGCCGTCCGGCTGGTCCCAGTACGTCCAGGTGGCGGGCGGTTCCGGCTCCGCCGCCCCGCCGCCGTCCGCGCCGTCCCCGTCCGGGTCGTCCCCGACGGCGTCGCCCGGCCCGGGGCGGTCCGCGTCGCAGAGGATGCCGTCGACGTAGTAGCGGCCGCCGCCGATCGTCAGATCGTCCAGATCGCGGCTGCCGGTCAGCGGGCCGACGGCGAAACCGGCGGCGCCGGCCGGTCCGCCGTCCGGGCCGATCAGGTCGTGGGCGGTGGTGCGGGCCAACCACAGCTGGATGGCCGCCTGTTCGTTGGCGTCGGCGTCGAGCTGGACCCGTCCCTGCTGGGCGATCACGGCCGAGTAGTGGCGGTCCGGGCGGAAGGTGGAGCGGGAGATGTCTGCGTACATGAAGGGGTCCCCCTCGGAAGGTTCGGCGGCCGGGCGGGGGCGCGGTTGCCCGCGGCCCGCACCGGCGCTGGTGGCTCTCGTGGCTCGTATGGCTCGGGTGCTCGGGTGCTCGGGCGGCTCGGTCGGTGATCGGCGGTCAGGTGACGGGGATGATCCCGGCGTCGGTGCCCGCGGGCGCGTACTCGGCCAGCCGGGCCCGGAGGCTGTCCATCCGCTGTGGCTCGTACAGGTCGTGGAAGACGCCCATCTCGGACCCGTCGTCGGCGCCCCGGCGGATCTCCTCGGCGCAGACCGCGGCGAGCCGCGCGTACGCCGGGGTGCCGTACCGCTCGCTCTCGAACAGCGGCCGGACCCGCCCTGCCTCCTCCGGGCCCACCAGGTCCGGCTGGCAGCGGTGGCGCCGCGGAGTGCGCGAACCCGGCGGGACGTAGCTGTACCGCAGACAGCCGATGCCGCGCCGGGCCACGTGCATCCGCCCGGTGAAGACGCTGTTCTCCGCGATCCGGACGGCATGGGTGTGGACCTCGCCGATCACCGTGGAGCGGTGCGCGTGCAGCACGGCGTGGGCGTGCCGGCAGTCCGGGGCGGAGAGCGCGGGCAGGGTGTGGCCGGTGGCGTCCAGGACGCTGTCCCGCAGGTGGATGGCCGGCGGGTCGGTGCTCACCTCGTCCCCGATGACCTCGATGGTGCCGAGGACGCTCCGCTCGATCTGCAGGCAGGCGGTGGTGCGTTCGAGGACGACACTGGGCTCCTCGGGGGACGCCGGCTCGCAGTCCGGCTCCAGGGACCAGCCGGGCACCAGGGTGCAGTGGCGGAGCACGACCGTGCCGACCGGTCCGGTGACGTTGATGCCGCGGCCGGCGATCAGCAGCCCGTCGAGGACGATCCGGGCGGGCTCGCCGTGCGGGCAGCCGGGGCGGCCGGGGCGGTGGCCGGGTTTGCCGGTGCGGTCCGCCGGCTCCGTCCCTGCCGTCGCTCCCTCGGCTGTTACCCCGGCCGTTTCCGGGGCCGCTCTCTCCGCTCCGTCCGCCTCCGCCGTCGCGCCCGGTCCGCCGTCCCGGCAGTCGCAGCCGTGCGCGCGGATGTTGAGGGCGTCCGGCCGGTTGCTGTACCAGTCCAGGAGCCGGATCACCGGACGGGTGCCCTCCGCCGCGCGCACCTCCAGCCGGTCGCCCGGCGCCAGGTCGAAGTCCAGCTGTTCCTGGTAGGCGCCGCTGTGGGTGATCTCGATGACGCCCTCGGGGCCCACCCGCCCCTCGCGCCGGTCCTGCCGCCACCGCTCGTACGCGTCCATGATCCGCAGGAAGCTCCGGCCGGGGCCGACCCGGTAGACCTTCGCCGTCGCCGGGGTGTCCCGGTCCCGGTCGTACTCGCCGCCGCCCAGGTCGTCACCGAAGGCGTGGTGGTAGCTCACCCACACCCCCCGCCGGGGCGCGGAGTGGGAGGCGAACGCGATCCTGCCGAGCTCCGGGTCCACCGCCACCTGACCGCGCTGCGGCCGGTAGCGCCAGTCCGTCAGATCGGCCACGACGATGTCCGACAGCGGCACCGGCTCCTCCCGGCCGTCCCGGTGGATCTCCAGGCTCTTGCCGGGGCCGTAGTAGTCCGCGAGCCGGTCCGCGAACTGCCGGCGCCGGATGTACGCCGGGACGTTGTCGACGGTCGCGAGGTGCGCGGCGGACGGCTCGGGCTCCGGCTTGGTCACCAGCCGGGTGTCGTTGCCGAGGATCGAGAAGGTGTAGAGGTTCCGGGCCCGGTCGACGCAGTACGCGGGGGCGTCCGTCACCGGGTACGGCCGCAGCCGCCATACGAACAGGCCGACCCCGGCCGGGGTGAGGCCGGCGGCGCGGCGCGCGGAGCCCGCGCGCCGTACGTCCGCGGAGCGCGCCACCGCGCCGAACGGGCCGCCCGCCAGGTCGAGTTCCGCCGGGTCCCGCAGATCGGCGAGCCGGCCGCGCCCGGAGCGCCGGGCGCGCACGGCCGCCGTCTCCGGCCCGTACAGCCGGACCGGCTGGTGGTGGGAGAGCAGCCGGGAGAACTCCACGGCGCGCGCGGGCCAGCCGGCGACCGACTCCGCCAGCTCCTCCAGCAGCGGCAGGGTGCCCTTGCGGCGCCGGTTGGCGACCGTGGCGGCCACCTCCCGGCGCGGTGAGAGCGCCGCGGCCAGCCGCCGCCGGGAGAGGTCGGGCCGGCCGCCGTCCTCCGGGCCGGTGGCGAGCAGGTGTTCGTAGCCGGGCAGCGGGCGGTGGCCCACCAGGTCGCCGAGGTAGGGCAGCACCCACTCGGCGGCCGTCTCCACGAACCAGTCGTCGTATTGCTGTTCGACGCCGCTGCGCACCAGGTCGACCTGTTCGGCGATCACCGCGAGCAGCGCGCGCAGCGGCTCACCGCCCGGCCCCTCGCCTTGTTCGGCGTCCCGCAGCCGGTGCCACTGCGGAAGGAGATCCGCGAGCCCGTCCGGTTCCCTGCTCATCGGGTGACCTCCGTAAGAATCAGCGTGTCCGGGACCTCGGGTGACAGCAGCGCCAGCTGGGCGGGGCGCACGCCGCGGAAGACGAGCACCGAGCGGCCCCTCGGCAGCCGCCGGACGCTGCCGATGTCCGGGTTGAGGCGCAGCAGTTCGGTCAGGGTGATGCCGTGGCGGGCGGCGACCCCGGTGAGGGTCTCGCCGCCCTCGGCCGTCACCCGGTACGTCGTCTCGTCGAACTCGGCGTGCCGGGCGGGCACCACGGACCGCGGCCCGTCGAGGTCCGCCGGTGGTACGAGCCCGTCCGGGCCGCCGGTGACGGGGACCCCGGTGAAGACGTCCACGTCCAGATAGTCGACACCGGGCACGGTGTGGGCCGTGGCCAGCACCTCGGAGAGCAGCGCGGGCTGCCCCAGCTCGCGGCCGGGGTAGCCGAGCCGGCGCAGCAGGGCCTGCCGCAGCCGGGGCTCCACCGTCTCGAAGGAGTGGTCCGGCGCCACCTTCACCCTCGCCGCGAGCAGCAGCACCACCAGTTCCCGCACGTCGACGCGGACCGGCAGCCGCGCGTCACCGTGCTCGGCGAGCGCGGAGCGCAGGGCCCGCAGGGTGTCCGAGTCCGGGCCCAGGGGGACGTCGTCCACCCCGGCGACGGTCACCTGGACCACCCGGCGCCGCCCGTCGAAGAGCTCGCGGGCCGCGGCCCGGCCGACGCCGGCCCGGGAGCGGGCGAAGTCCGCGTAGTCGGGGACGGACACCAGCCGGTCCAGCGCGGAGACCGCGAGAGGGATGGTGCGGCGGGTGAGGCCCGGGCCGTCGCCCGCCGCGCCGCCGGTCGCGGGCAGCGGGTTGGTGACGCCGGTGACTCCCAGGGGCCGGGTGACCGCCTGGGTGACGCGGCCCGCCGGGAGGTTGGCCGGTACCTCCGTGCCGCCCGGCCCCTCCGTGCCGTGGCGGTAGCGGGCGCGGACGTTGTCGTGCCCGGTCGGCAGCCGCGCGCCGTTCACACCGTCGCCGAAGGTCACCGTGGGACGGCCGTCCGCCCCGGCGCCCAGCACGTAGACCCGTTCGCGGGGGCCGCGTCCGGCGAGGCTGTCCACCCGGTGCCACAGCAGCCCGTCCACCCGCACCTCCAGCGCCGGTACGGCGCCCAGCGCGTTGTCCGAGGGGAGCCAGGCGAGCGGGGCGCGCCAGAGCGTGAACGTCTGGTTGGGGCGGGTGGTGTCACCGCTGCCGACGGGCTCGTCGCGGCTCTCGCCGTGCGAGGCGGGCACGACGTTGCCCAGCACGCGGACGGTGTCGCGGTCGTAGCGGTGGGCCAGATCGGCGGTGAGCGTCAGCACCGTGTGGACGTGGTCGCCGGGCAGCTCCGGATCGAGCCGCTGTTCGACGCCGGCGATCACGGCGAGCTCGGTGGCGCGGAGCCCGGCGACACCGGGGATGTCGGTGCGCTCGCCGGTGACGACGACACGGCGGCCCGGCGCCAGCCCCTCGTGCAGATCGCCGAGTTCGAGCTCGTTGCCGTGCACGTCCTCGCCCAGCGGCTCGTCCGCCATCCGCAGCGGCTCGCCGCCCGCGTGCACCGTGGTGTCCCGGATGTGCGAGAGCAGTACGTCCTGGTCGTCCAGCCACGGGTCGGCGAGAGTGAGCTCGGTGCCGCGCCCGGTGATCCCGTAGTTGGCGTACGCGACGGTGCGCACGGCGGTGACCCGGGTGATGACGCGGCGGAGCGCGGGGTCGCCGGGGATCTCGTCCGGGGTGCCCTTACGGGGGCGTTCGACGGCGACCCAGCTGCCGACCGTGAGCGAGTCGTGCACGGTGTCGAGCGGCAGGACGTGGCGGTTGGGCGCAGAGGGGACGGTGGCGATGCCGATCTCGACGCTGTGCTGCTCGCTGGCCGTCGAACGGCGTGCGTAGATCTCGTAGCCGCCGACGGTCTCCTGCCGGCGCTCGCCGGGCGCCAGCCGCCAGTCGTGGCTGCCGCCGTCCGCCACGGACACATGGATGGTGCCGTCCTCGGCCGGCCGGGACACGAACAGCGTCCGCTCCGGCAGATCCGCCAGCAACTGCGCGGTCACGCCCGGCTCCGCGGGCTCCGCGGCCGCCGCCCGCCGGCCGGTGCGGCCGCTCCCCTGCTCCTGGGGGCTCTGGGCGGAGAGGACGACCGTGCCGGGGCCGAGGTCGAACGTCAGCTCGTTCGGTAGGTTCTCGCTGCGCTGCCAGGAGGCGTCCAGCTGGGCGTGGACGAACTCGGCCTTCACGGGCACCTTGCCGGCCGTGTCGAACACGACCCGCATGGTGGTCAGCGCCGAGCCGGTCAGCGGCCAGTCGGACTGCCGGATGATCCGGCCGCGCTCGTCCTGCACGGGCTTGAGCGGGGCCGCGGCCCCGAACGGCGCGGCCGTCACCCGCATCGCCAGCAGATCGCGCAGGAGGGCGGGGCCGGGCACGGGCACGGCGGCCGCCGTGCCGGTGGCGGTGGCCGCCGGGGTGGCGCGGCGCCAGGCCGCGTGCAGCTCGCCGCCGTCCAGCTGCGGGTCCAGGGCGGTCAGCAGCCGGGTGGCGAGGCCCGACTCCGGGCCGAAGAGGCGCCGCGGGTCCCGCGCCGCGGTGCGGGCCGCGGCCGGCGGGCGGACGGAGCGGGAGGAGCGGAGGGCGGGGAGCAGCGCGCCGAGGGTGCGGAGGGCGGCGGGGGCCTGCGGGTCCGGTGCCGTCTGCGGGCTCTGCGGACTCCCTGGGCTCTGTGCGCCGGCGGGCGCGGTGGACGGGACCGCCGGGTGCCCCGTGCCACCGGTGCCGGCCTCCGCCCCGGCCTGTGTCTCCGCCTGCGCCTCCGTCTCCAGGACGCGCCCGTCGAAGGCGGCGTCCTCGGCTGCCGTGCGGCTCGGGCCCAGCTCGATCGCCCGTTCCCGCAGTTCGGCCACCACGGCCGCCAGCCGTTCGAACCAGGCGGCGACATGTTCGTACGGCCGGGCGATGATCTCCGCCTCCGCCAGCCGGTCCAGGGGTTCCTCCAGCCGGTGCGCGAACTCCTCGGGCGTGGTGACGCCGTCCAGGTCGTCCCGGAGCGGGGCCAGCACCTGCGCGTCGAAGTCGTCGACCAGACGGCTGACCGGACGCGGATTCGGGTGCTCCGGGCTCGGCTCCGCCGGCTCCTCCGGGTCCCCCGAGCCCTCCTGCTCCGTGATCCACTGGCGGAGTTCGGTCAGCAGCTCGAACAGGCTCGGCGGCGCCGACCGCGGCAGGGCGACCGCCGTCACGCCGTCCTCGCGGTCGACGCGCAGCCGCGCGACCGGCAGCAGCAGCCGCTGCCCGGCGCCGGGCGCCCCGCCCCCGCCGAAGAGGAACAGCAGCCGGTCACCGACGTGCAGACCGGCGTCCGTCCCCGCGACGTACAGCTCGGACCGCTGCGCCAGATCGTCCGGGGTCAGCAGGGCCGGGCGGCGGCGCCGCACCGCCAGCTCGTTCCAGGACCGGCGGGCGGTCAGCTCCTCGTCCGTCTCGAAGGTGTGCGGCTCCTCCCGCGACACGGCGGGAACGCTGTGGCTGCGCGCCCCGCGCGGGATCAGCACGGGGATGTCCTCCCCGCCGGACCGCGGGTCGCGGTCCACGGTGTACGCGAGATGCGTGTCCGCGGCGATCCCGGGCCGCGGGCGGTGGCCCACCAGCCGGCCCAGCAGCGCCAGGGAGCGCTGCTCGCGGGCGGTGCGCAGATAGCCCTCGTCGGCGATCCGTTCGGAATGGAACGTCAGCAGGTCGCCGAGGACGGCCCAGGCGTCCAGCAGGGCGATCGCCGGATCGTCCGGGGTCCGCACGGTCAGCCGGCGCAGCGCCGGATAGGCGGGTGAGGCGAGCTGGTCGAGCATGGCGGCCAGGAAGGAGCCGTACTCGCCGACCCGGTAGTCGAGGGCCGAGCGGCCCGGCGGGTTGTGCGGGGAGGCCGCCGGGCGGCGCTCGTCGTGGCCGCCGCAGCCGCATCCGCAGCTGTCGGCGCCGCCCCGGCCGCCGCGGCCCGTGGTGGTCGTGTCGGTCGGTTCGATGGTCACTGTCCGCCCCCGAACTCCAGCTCCAGCCGGCCGTTCTCGGGCCGGTCCGGGTCGTTGTCGCACTGTGCGATCTCCAGCGGTCCGAGCCGCAGCACGCCCTCGTCCAGGGCCGGGTCGCGGACGTCGCCGGAATCGCTTGTGTTGTCGGTGCCGTTGTCGGTGCCGCTGTCGCTGTCGTGGCCGTTGTCGGTGCCGCCGCCGAAGAGCCGCCGCAGCCGGGTGACGTGCACGCTCCGCACGCCCGGCACCGCGGCCGCCACCGCCACCAGCCGGCTCAGCCGCACCGGGTCCCCGAAGCCCAGGGCGTCGGGGTGGAAGAAGCCGAGCCGGCCGTCGGGCAGGGCACGGGAGCCGAGTACCCGGTGCAGCTCGGCCAGGACCGGGCCGCGTTGCTGCCCCGGCGCCGCGCAGACGGTCAGCGCGATGTCGAGCGGCACCGTCCGCGCCGGGACGACGACCACGTCGTGGCCGATCCGGCGATACCTCTCCAGACGCTGCGCCACCGCGTCCAGCAGCTCCGGGGACGGCTCCCCGGAGCCGAGGGCGTCCACGGCGACATGCGCCTCCTGGATGCTGCCGGTCCAGCGCATCTCCGCCGCCGCCCGCTGCACCCCGGGGACGGCGGACGCCAGCTCGGCGTAGTCCCCGGCGGTCACGGCCCGCAGCCGGGTGCGCTTGAGGCTCAGCGGCGCCAGCCTGCGCACCTGTTCGAGGGGTTCGGGCTCCGTGCCGCCGGTCGCGGGGAGCGGGTTGCGCACCCGGAGCACCGGGAAGCCGCGCCACGCGCCGGTCCCGGGCCCGCCGGTCTCCTCGGCGTCCCCGGACTCCGGGTCCGCGTCCCGGCCGGGCTCCGCTTCCCCGTACCCGCCGTGCTCAGCCGGTCCCGCCGACCGGTCCGTTTCCGTTTCCGTGTCCGGGGCCGTGTCCGTGTACGGATCCCAGCCGCTGTACGGGCCGGGCTCCTCCGGGCCGTCGTCGTTCGGGCACCGGCACAGCACCAGCCGGTTGACGGCCTCCGCGCCGACGTTGCCCGCGGTGCCGCCGCCCAGCCGGTACCGCGGCTCCAGCGTGCTGCCGGGCTCCGGGGCGGCGCCGTGGACACCGTCGCCGAAGCGCAGCGCGAGACGGCCGTCGTCCTCCGGCTCGCCGGTGACGTGCCGGTCCCGGGACCCGCTCTCCAGCAGGTCCCGCCGGGGCTCCCACACCCGGGTGCCGTCCGGGGTCCGCTCCAGCACCCGGACCGCCGGGAGCGCCGCCCGCGGGTCCTGGCGGAGCGACGCGGCGGCGGAACCGGCCAGCACCGGGTCCTCCGGGTCGAGCCCGGCCGCGTACGGCGGGCCCCAGCACTGCGCGATCTCCCACGCGGTGCGCCGGTCCAGCACCGTGCCCGCGCGGGCACGGGCCGTCAGCACCTCCAGCCGGCGCTTCTTGCGGGCCAGCAACCGGTCGCTGCGGACCAGCAGTTCGCGCAGCGCGCGCCGCGGGTGGACGCGCAGCTCCAGCCACTCCAGCACCCCCAGCCCGAACAGCACGGCCAGTTCGGCCGTCTCCCGTTCGGAGAGCCCGTCGCGGTCGCGGGCGCTGCGCCACAGCTCCACCAGCCGCTGCCGCACCCGCTCCGGAATGGCCGCCAGCCGCTCGGCCTGCCCGGCGGCGACGAGGCGCGGCTCGGGGAAGGGCACGGCCTGGACGACGGGGAAGCGGTCGAGGACCGGCCGGAAGCGCGGCACGATGCCCGGATACACGGACTGCGCGACGAGCGTGCGCAGGGCGGCCGCCTGGGCGCGGGCGGTGTCCGGCACGACCTCCTCGCGCCGCCCCTCGCCGCCGATCCCCAGCCCGGTCCGCGCGGTGGCGTCCTCGCCGAACGCGGTGAACACCTCCCGGACGTGCGCGGGCGTCAGCAGCCGTCCGCTGTCGGTGAGATCGAGCAGCGCGGCGGCGAGCCGCGCGGGTTCGTTGCCGCCCGCGCGGTCCGGGCAGCCGAAGGCGGGCGGCTCGCACCCGGCCGGCACGGCCGGCACCGGCGGCACGGTGACGCGTTCCGGTTCGCCGTCGCAGAAGCACGTCGACCGGCCGTGGTCGGCCAGGACGATGTTGCCGCGCGCCACGCTCACATCCGGGACGGGCTCGCAGCGCGTGCCGCCGGTGGTGGAGAGGCAGAGCGGGAAGCGCAGGGCGTCCTCGCGGGCCCAGGTGATCTCCAGGACCGGCTGTCCGCACAGCCGGTCGACGGCCGGGGTGACGGACGTCAGGCGCACGGCCTGCCGGTGCGCCGGGTCGGCGTCGCCGGGGGTGCCGGAGCGGGGGCCGCGGACCTCCTCGAACACCAGCACGTCGCCGGGGGAAAGGTCCAGCAGGCGACGCCGGGGGCGCCCGTGGCCGTGGTGGCCGCGACCGTCCCCGGGGCCGCGTCCGTCCCTGTCTCCGGCCCCGCGGACGTGGTCGCGGCCGCCGGCGGCACTGTGCTCCCGGTCGCCGTCTCCGTGCCGGTCGTCTCCGTGGCTGTCGTTCCCGTGCCGGTCGTCCCCGTGGCTGTCGTTCCCGTCGTGCGGGCCGTGCTCCCGGTGCGCCCACTCGTCGCGCAGGGTGGCCGACGTGGCTCCCTTCGGCAACGAGCACTGTTCACCGCCCCAGGTCCAGAACCGGATGGTGTTGTGCTCCGGCCGCAGCCGCAGCGGCTTCCGCTCCACCGGCTCGAAGACCTCCACCCGGGCGCGCTCGTCCAGCGCCGTCAGTTCGTGGTCCCCGAGGACGGTGCCGGGCCGTGCGCCGTGCCGGTCGCGCGGACCGCGGTCGCGGAGATCCACGGAGGCGAAGCGGAAGCGGCCGGGCGGCAGCGTCAGCGGCCGCGCCACCTCCACGGCCACATGGGCGCGGGCGTTGCAGCCGTCGTGCATCGGATAGTCGACCAGCCGGACGTGCCGGCGCACCGACACCCGTCGTCGCGCCGTGTCCAGATAGGCCTCGGTCGCCACCGCGTCCTGCTGGTAACTGATCAAGTCGGCCGTGTGCGCCAGCAGTTCGACCAGTGTGACCCCGAGGTCCGGGGCGTGCCGCTCCACCCAGCCGGGCGAGGTCAGCGCCAGCCGGTCCAGGACCACCTGCCGCAGGGTGTCGTAGTCCCGCGCCGTGTAGTCGATGACCGGGGCGGGCTTGAAGGTGGGCGGGCAGTCCGGCTGCTCGTCCGCGCAGTCGAACGGCGTGGGGCAGTCCGGCCGGAAGAAGAAGTCCGCCGCGTGGTACCGCTGGTCGAAGCCGCGGTACGGCTCGGTGCCCGGACGCCCGTACGGGTCGGTCTCGACCACGGACAGCCGGTAGCGGGAGGTGTCACCGGCCTTGTCGACGGTGACGTACAGCCGGTCGTCCAGCTCCGGGTCGTCCTCCCGTTCGACCTCCACCTCCAGCGCCTCGATGCCGGTGACGCGCCGGCCGCCGTCGACGCGGATGTTCTCCGGGCACAGGCCGCGTGGGGCCTTGCCGAGGAAGGTGACGGTCAGGGTGCGGCCGTCGTCGCTCACCTCGACCGCGTCCACTCCGTTCAGCTCGGCCCGGCGCACTCTGCCGCGCCTGCCGTCGCCCCGGCACACCAGTGCGGTGCCGGCGGACCCGGCCGTCGATTCCCTGTCCGGCGCGCTCATGCGGCGCCCCTCCCCTCGAACACCTCGTCGCGGCGGTCCGCGGTGGCGCGCACCACGTACCGCAGATGGACGCGGACCACGTTCTCCTCGCTCTCCACGTCCACGTCCTCCACCTCGATCAGATCCCCCAGCCAGCGCTGCAGCGCCGCCTGCACGGACAGCTCCAGCGCGGACGCCAGTTCAGGGCTGTTGGGGGTGAACACCAGGTCGAGCAGCCCGCAGCCGAAGTCGGGGCGCATCACGCGCTCACCCGGGCTGGTGAACAGCAACTGCTCGATCAGATCGCGCACATGGTCCTCGTACGACGCGGCGCGGGCCGTGCGCCCCCGGCCGTCGATCCGGAACGGGAACGCGATGTCCTCCCGCGCGGTCCTCGCCGTCCTCGCCCTCATCGGCACTCCACCCCCCGCTGTGCGGTTTCGGACCCCGTTCCCGCCACAAGCGGCGCTCCCTGCGGCAGCAGGGCGTCGCTGAGGCACTGCCCCCGCGAGGCCGCCGTGTCCAGCAGCACGGGCGCGCCGTCGACGGTCACGGCGTCCCGGCCGCCGCCGCCCGCGCTCCAGCGGACGCTCGTGCACGGCGAGGGCCGGCCGCCGGCGGTGTGCCCGCAGCCGCTGACCGTGTGGACGTCCGCCGCGGTCATCAGCGGCAGCCCGTCCAGCCGCACCGCGGACGCGGCGTACGCCCCCGACCCGGCGGCGGAGGCGGCCGCGACCCGGCCGCCGTGCGGGCAGCGCAGCTCCGCCTCCGTGTGGACGGGGCTCCCGGGATGCCCGTGGCTTCCGCTCCCGTGATTCCACCGGCCCCCGCGGCCCCCGCTTCCGTAACTCCTGGACACGACGTCTCTCCCCGTTCCTCTGCTAGCTCTTCTTGGGCACGGTCAGCCGGCCCTCGTTGACGTCCACCTGATCGCCGTCGAGGACGATCGAGGTCCCCGCACCGCTGTTGATCTGCACACCGGCGTTGTTGATCCGGATGAACGCGCCGCCCGGCGCCTGCAGGAGAATCCCGCCGTCCGGGGAGTCGTGGAGCACGATCCTGTGGTGGCTCCGGTTCTCGATGACGACCGGTTCGGCGCCCGTCCGGGCCGCCGCCCGCGCGTCCGGGGGCAGTTCGTCCGCGTCGCCGTACCAGCAGCCCGTCCAGACCGGGAAACTCGCGTCCCCCTGTTCGAACTCGATCCACACCCCGGCCCCCTCCTCGGGGACCACGTACTGGCCGGCCTCCCGGCCCGTGAACGGGAAGCAGGGCATGGCCCAGGTGGACGGCTCGTCCCCGAGCACGTCCGGCACGAGCGCCGTGATCCGGCCGATCCGCAACGGGTCGTCGTTGTCCACCACCCGGCCGCGGAACTTGCCGAGATAGCGGTTGTTGGGTCCTGGTCCTGCTGCTGGCGCCATCGTGTGCTTCTCCAGGTTCCTGTGGCTGCCCGGTTTCCGGTCACGGACGGACGGTGTCGCTCAGCGCGACGAGGCCCTCCCGCGAAAGCGTGAAGTTCTGCTGGTACGAGCCGGGGCGGAGGTTGTGGGTCACGCTGGTGACGTAGTAGTCGCCGTCGTACGTCAGCCCGGCGCCCCGCACCCCGACCAGCTCGCGAGGCCGGAGGATGTAGCCGTGCCGGTTGACGTCCAGCTGCCCCGAGCCGGACACCGCGTCGGCGGAGGTCGCGGCCCGCGCCAGCGTCTCGGCGCGGGCCTGCTCCGGGCTGAACTTGGCGGTGCCGGTCAGCTTGCGGCGCTTCAGCGCCGGGCTGGCCCGCCTTCCCAGCGGCGGGCGCAGCGGGCTGATGTCGGGCTGGGGGAGCAGCGGTGCCCGCCGGGTCACCGGGTCCAGCACCCGCGCCTGCGGCTCCTCGCGCGCGGTGCCGTCATAGGCGAAGGTGAGCTGGTCCACGGTGGAGTTGACGTCCATGTTGACGTTGAGCGCGTGCTGCCGCTGCCCGACCCGCTTCTGCGGACCGAAGTAGGCGGTCGAATAGCCGGGCGTCGGACCGGGTTCGAGATAGAACACATAACCGTTCGCCTGCGCCAACTCGTTGAGGTACGCGAGATCCGTACCGGTCTGGTACTCGACGCGGAGCTGGGCGCGCGGCGGCTGCTCGATCTGCTCCCGTACGACGTACGGCTGGATGCCGTAGTCCTCGTAGCCGCGCAGGATGCGGGCGGCCCGGGCGGAGGGCGCGAGGTTGGGGTAGCGCTCGGTGCGCTCCTCCAGATCCATGAGGAGGCTCAGGTCCTCGCCGGTGACGGTGAGGGTCGTCTGCCCCGGCTGGTTGCTGGCCCCGACCTCCTGCCGCACGATCAGCCCGTCGAGCAGGACGCGCGGGGTGCCGCGCACGGAGGCGGTGACGATGACCCGGGTGCGCGGGTCGAAGTAACCGTCGGGGAGCAGCCGTTGGATGATCGCGCCGCGCTTGGTGAGGTCGAACGCGAGCTGGAAGCCGCTGCGTTCGCCCGCCGTGCTGGTGATCTGCACGGAGAGCAGGGCCTCCGACACCTCGTACGGCACCGGGCGGACCAGCTTCGGCCCCATGTGCAGGGTGAGATGGACCGGGCCGCCGCCGACCGGATCTTCGTCAGCCACGTCCGCCGCCCCCCGCCGCTCCGCGCCCCGGCGCGCCGCTTCCGGGCGCGGTGAAGGCGCCCGGGAGCGGAATCGCGATCTCCTGCCCCGGCTCGGCCGTCAGCTCGCGCGGGTCGAGCACCGGATTGGCGTCCGCGATCCGCCACCACTGGCCCGGGTCGCCGAAGTAGTGCTGTGCGAGATGGTCGGGCCGCTCGCCGGCGCCGACGATGTGCGTGGCGGTGTCGCCGTCGTCCCCGGACCCGTCCTCGTCCGGCAGTGGAGGGAGCAACCGGCGCTTGGCGTAACGGACTTCGGTGCCGTCGGGGAAGCAGTACGCCCCGATCTCGGCGTCGTGGTACCGGCTGCCGCGCGGATACGGATGCGCTCCGGGGATCGCGTCCAGCGCGCTGTCATACGGCTCGATCATGGTGTTACGCCCTCCCCATGCGTGTGGACGCCGCCCGGGGCCCCATGCCGATGTCGGCCCCGGTGAGGCCGAGCGAACCGAGCGTCCCGGACCGGACAGTCCCGGCCAGCCGTTCCTTCTGCGCCAGATGCGCGAGATACAGCTCGGCCCCGCGGTGCCCCGCCGGCAGATCACTGACGGTGAGCACCTTCATCCCGATGCTGAGCGCGGCCCGGATCGGGTTGAGGTTGACGTCGAACGCGGACTCGTTGACGGACAGCTCGGTCAGCCGTACGGGCATGACGCGCTTGCTGCCCCAGGTGAAGAGGGTCAGCGGCATCTCGATCGGGGAGATCTCGATGGTGCCCTTCTTGCTGAGCCGGCTCGCCTCGCGGAGCTGCGCGGTGGTGGGCTGCACCAGCATTTCCAGCGTCGCGAGCTGCGGGTGGATGCCGTCCGGGGCCGGCACCTCCAGCTGGTCGGTGGCGTCGATCTCGGCGGTGAACTTCCAGGTCTCCTCGGCGGGCCCCTTGAGCCGCAACGCCTCGTTCCGGTCCCCTTGCCCACTTCCGCCGCCACCGGCATCACCGGTCCCCGCGGCCTGTGGCGCGAGTGAACGCTCAAGGGTGTCGGGGTTGAACTGCAGCACGATGATGCGCTGCGGGGTGCCGCGCTCGGGGTCGACGATGACGATGCCGGAGCGGATGGGCTTGGGGATGTCTGCGTAGCGGGTCACAGGCGGGCCTCCAAGCGTTCACGAAGGGGTGCATAGTCGTGATCCGGGAAGAGGCCCGGGAACGCCGCGAGCATGGCTTTGAGGCCCATGACATAAGGGCTGAATTCCGAGTCCTCCAATGACACGTCGACGAACAAGAATTGCCACCCGAGAGTGCCCTTGGTCACGGCAAGCGCCCGTAGGTACATGCAGTAATCGATATTCATCGGCAGTGCGCCACGTTCCGCCTCGTGGTACCACATCAGTGCTTGTGTGCCGCCTGGGACGAGCCGCAACGCCGTGTAGGAATCTGTACCTCCCCCAGGGAATTCGTCGATGACGAGGAATTGCTCGCTGAGTTCTTCCTCGGATTCTGCTAGGTCCCATTCGAGAGATGGCGGTTCGATGGGCAGGGAGGTTGCGGGCGGGTGTAGGTTAAATTCTCCGTTCACAGTCCCTGAGGTGTGCTTGAGGCTCCAGTGACAGCCGAATGTTTCGTGTGCTGCTGTGCATGCCAGCACCGAAGACGGGAGATGTGTGTCGAAACGTTGCTGTAGTGCCCCGTCCACCTCCTCCGGGCTCGCGTAGCTCAGCGGTGCCCCTTCGAAGTCATGCGCAAGGATTTCGATCTCGGTCCTTGTTCTAAGCTCGTGGAGTGCCGTGTGTAGGCGGCTCTTGCATTCATCATGCGTGTTCATGGGGTCACCGCTATTCCAAGGGCTCGTAGTCGATCAGATCTTCTCTGTCCAGGCCGCGTAGCGCTTCCTCGATGCCGTCGATCTCATCCTTTGTGTATTTTCCCTTCTTCCTCAAGCGATCGAGAAGGTCGTCCGCGTTGTCGAACTTCCTTTCCTGGGCCATCTCCAGGATGTCTTCCAGGAGTCGTTTCGATGGCTTCCGAATGGGAGGCCTTGGATTTGTCAACCGTTCCTTGAGGCGAGTTTTAGACTCGTACTGGTCGCTGACTCTGATCTTCCAGTCTTCGTCTGGCTTGCGAGGGATGGCTACGGGTTCCGAGTACGTCTTGTCGGGTGTTGCCGTTTTTTCCTTCCAGCCGCTGGCTTCCTTGTCAGATGGTTCGTACGTATTCCACGACCCGGTAATACGTGAGGGGAAATTCTCCCATGGGGAGGGGTGTGAGAATTGGACCACAGCTTTGTACCAGGACATGGATTTGTCTGATGATTTCGCTTCGTTCACCGCAGGGGTTTCCACCTGTGTATTGAAGCGGCTGTTCGTGCGCGAGGGGGCGGGAACCAGATTCGCGCCGGTGGCAGGGCCACCCATTTTGTCGGGAATCAAGTGCATTTTGACGATCGCATCCGGCCAGTACCGCATCTCCTTTTTGTGGCCAGGAGGGTTCTCGCCTTCTTTATCATTTGCGGCACCGGCCGGCTCGCCCTGCCTGATGGGTTTGTGCAGGTAATGAACCTTGGTGACCTCGTTCGCGCGCACACCGGGCGGAAGGTCGGGGTAATCTGTTGGGGGGAGCGGCCTTTCTTCTTCTTCCAGGCGGATGATCGGTTGCGGTTGTCCCGGCTCATCCGTACGGACTGCATCCACCGGGTTCGAAGTGGGATTCAGCCTGGCGATGACGTCGATGTCAGGGTTGCCGTAGGCTCGCAAACTTCTCAGGCGGTACCGGTTCCGCAGGGCGATGAGGGTCGCGTCGAAAGTGTTCTCCGGTATCCCCTCCCTCAACTTCGGGAGAAGGTATGCACGGATACGCGCCGTTATGATGTCCAGTCGCTGATCCAGAGCATCCGGAGATTCCTCTTCCTTCTTCCGTTCCTCTTTGTCCTTGTCGGACTTCGGGCGCCCCGGGCCGTCCTTGTCGTCGTCCTTGTCCGGCTTCGTGCCGTCCCCGTCCTTGTTCTTGGGCTTCGTCGAGGGCGGGTCGTCCTTCTTGGGCTGGGTGGAGTCGTCGTCCTTGTTCTTGGGCTTGCCTGGGGTGTCCTCCTTCGGCTTGGTGCTGTCGGCGTCCCTGTCCTTGTCCTTCGGCTTGGGCTTCGGGGACGGGGGCGTCGTGGCCGGCTTGTCGTCGTCCTTGTCCGGCTTCGGCTTGGTGTCCGTGTCCGTGTCCGTGCCCCTGGGCCTGGTGCTGTCGCCGTCCCTGTCGGACGGGCCTTTCGGCCTGTCGGGGGTGCTCGGGGTGTTGTCCTGGTCCTTCTTCGGGCCGGGCTTGCCCGTGTCCGGCTTGGCGCCGGGCTTGTCGGTGTCCTTCTTCCGGTCGGGCTTGCCGTCCGGTTTCGTGCTTGGCTTCGTGTCCGGCTTCGACGTGTCCGGCTTCGGTTTTGTCGTGGTCGGGCGGGTGCTGCCCGGGGTGTCCGAGGTCTTCGTGGTGGGCTTCTGGGTGCCGGGACGGTCCTGGTCCTTCTTGTCGCCGCCCTTGTCCTTGTCCGTGTTCTTCTTGGGGTCCGAGCCGTCCCCGCCCGCGTCCTTCTTGTCCCCCGGCTTGTCCTTCTTCTTGCCGAGCTTCGCCGCCACGCCCCTGAGCCGGCGGCCCACCTTGCCGATGTACTTGCCGATGCCGCTCAGCAGCGCCTCGTAGGCGAGTTCGAGGAGCGCCACGATTCCGGCCGCCACGGCCTTCGCGAAGAGCACGCCCGCGCCTCCCTGGCGGACGGCCTTCAGCCAGGTGATGACCGCGCCGATCGCGCGCAGGATCTCGCCCAGGGCGCCGATGGCCACCCTGATGGCGTCGATGACGGCCATGGCCCAGCCCGCGCCCGGGATCAGCTTGGCGACGACCTTGGTGATGACGATCTCGCCGATGATGAAGGGGAGCGAGGGCACGATGGCGTCCCACGTCTCCTTGACGATCTTCTCCAGGGTGTAGCCACCCTTGATCAGCTTGTCGATGATCGCCTTCGGGATGCCCAGGATCTCCTCGATCTTGGACTGGAACCATTCCTTGACCGCGGCCTTCACCTCGGCGAACAGGTGGTTCTTCGCACCGTCCACCGCGGAGTTCTTCGCGCCGCTCAGCCAGCCGCCCGGGTCGGAGAGGAAGTCGACGGCGATCAGCATGAAGTCGCCGAGCGCGGCGAGCAGTTTGGAGGCGTATTCGAGGACCGTCTTGATGGCGTCCATGACGGCCTTCACGACGTCCAGGAGCGCCTTCCTGAGAATCTCCAGGAGTCTGCTCAGCAGCTTGCCGATGGCGTTGAGCAGATCGCTGATGACCTGCTTGAGCATGTTGGCGAGCTTGTTGACCAGGGCGATCGCGGCGGCGATCAGGTCGGTGATGAACTTCCGGATGCGGTTGGCCAGTTCGATGACGGCCCGCACCATGGCCTTGGCGAACTCGATCAGATCGTCGATGAAGTTCTTGATGGCCTCGACGATGGCCTCGCGCGCCTCGTTGATCCAGCGCTCGACCGTCTCCTTGAAGTTCTTGATGAAGCCGACGACCGCCTCGCGCGCGTTCTTGATGACGCTGACGATCGCGTTCTTGATCTCGATGACTTTTTGCTTGATCCAGTCGAACGCCTTGGTGACCCAGTTTCCGGATTCCTCGACGCTGCTGTCGCGCTTCTTCTCGGCGTCCTGCTCGGCCTCGGTGTTCTTGTCCTTGATCTTCTTGTCGCTGTCCTCCTTCTCCTTCTCGGTGTCCTTGTCGGTCTCCTCTTCCTTGTCCTTGACGTCCTTGCGGACCTTCTCGTGGCGCTCGGTCTTCTTGGTGCCGAGGCTTTCCAGCTCCTTGTCCTGCTCCGTGCGCCAGTTCTCGCGTTCGGCGGTGACCTCGCTCATCGCCTTCTCGCGTTCGCCCGCCTGGCTCTCGGTGTTCTTCGCGACTTCGGAGTCGACCTGCTCCTTGTGTTTCTGCTGGGAGACCCGGAAGTCCTTGTCCTTGGCCTGCCGGCCGCTGGACATGTCGCTCTGGCCCTTGCTGAACGCGGCCTGGAACTCCGGGCCCTTGTCGTGCTCCGCGACCTCGGACGCCGCCTCGGGCGGGACCACGCCTGTGCCGGCTCCGCCGCCGCCCGGGCCGCCGCCCTTGCCGCCCTGTGCGCCCGGGACCTTGGCCTGCATCTGCTCCTTGGGAGCGTCCGGGTAGACCTGGTCCTCGCCCATCTTGCGGTTCGCGTCGTCGCGGCCCGTCGCGACGGTGTCCTCGCCCTTGCTGTCGACGGCGGCGCCCTGCTCGTCCGCCGTGCCGTCGGCGGCGTCCTTCATCCCGACGCCCGGCGCGTTCCCCGCCTGGGCCTGCTTGAGCGCCTCGTCCTTCGTCGGCAGCCCGGCGAACTTGGCCGCCAGTTCGGAGGCGTCCACCTCGAAGCCCAGCCAGCTCGCGACCTTGCCGAGGCCGAAGCCGAGCGCCATCTTGAACGTGTCCCAGCCGCCGGGCTCCTCGGCCTTCTCGGCCTCGATGTCGCCCTCGGGCTCCTTGGCGCCCTTGACCTCCGCCTTCTCGCCCTCCGGCGCCTTCGACTTCGCGGCCTCGTCCTCGGAGTACTGGGCGGGCGCGTCGGTCTTCGGCCGGCCCTGGAGGGTCTGCGGGGCACCGGCGGGCCGCTCCATCGAGGGCGGGGAGGCCGCGAGTTGCTGGTGTTCGTCGCCGACGGTGCGGTCCACGGAGCCGCTGACTGAGCCCATCGCCTCCATCGCCTTGTGCGGCTTGAGCTTCGAGGCCGTGGACAGGCCGGCTTCCGGGGAGACTTGGGAGAGGTTCGGGGCCGCGCCGGTGTCCTTCTTCCTGCCCTTCCCCTTGCCTCCCTTGGCCGGACCGCCGCCGCCGCCTCCGCCTCCGCCCCGTGGTGCCTTGGCCGCCGAGCCGGACTTGGCGGGGGAGGACTTCGGCTTCTCCGTCTCGGGCTTGGGCGCCGCGGTGGGCGCGGGTGCCGCGGCGGGGGCCTTCTTGGGTGCGGGCGCGGCCGGTGCGGAGGTCCGTGCCGCCGGGGCGTCCGTGGTGGTGGGGCTCTCCTCCGTCTGCGCGGGACCGCCCGACGGTTCGCTCTGCGAGCCCGAGGCCGCGTCACTGCTCGCGCCGCCCGGCACGTCGGCGTTGGACGTGCCGGAGACATGGCTGTCCCGCGCGGCGGACGTGTCCTGCGCCTCCGCCGCCGGCTCGCTCTTGCCGCCCTCGGCCGACTCCTGCTGCGTCTGGCCCCCGCCGTTCTCACCGGCCGGGCCGCCCTTGCCCTCCTCGGCCGCCGGGTCCTTCTCCGCCGACTGGCCGCCCGCCGCCTCCTGGGACGCCTTCTCCGGGTTCTTCCCCGACTCCTCGCCCTTGGCCGAGGTGCCCTTCTCCTCCTTGGCGGACTGCTCCTCGGTCTTCTCTTCCTTCTCGGAACCGGCCGGACCCTCCTGCACCGCGGTCTGCGCCGCGACCGGTCCCTCCTTCGGGTCGGCACCGGCCTTGGGGTCCCTCGACGCCGTGCCCGGGCCGGGCCGCGCCTCCGGCTTCTCCAGGTCGAGCCCGCCCGGCTGCCCGTCCGGGCCGGTGCCCTCGGTCTCCGGTGACCGCTCGGGTGTCTCGGAGCCGGCGGTGTGGTCCTTCTCCTCCGGCTCGGCCTCGGCCGCCGCGTCCTCGGCGTCCTCCGCGTCACGCTCGGCCTGCACCCTGTCGGCCCTGGTCTCCGGCGGAGCGGGGAAGGACGGCATGGCGGGGGCGGCGGAGGAGGACGGGTCCAGCTCGTCCGCGGTCGGCACTGCGGACACGTCGAGGTCCTGCTGCGGGAGGAAGTCCTCCGGCTGGAGCTTGATGTCCCAGGCGCTCTTCGGAGCGCCGCCGACCTCGACCTCGGACTGGCTGCCCTGGCCGAACGGGTCCTCGTCGGGCTCCTCCGCCAGCTCGTCGAGATCCTGTCCCCGTACGCCGTCCAGGGTGCTGACGGCACGGGAGAGCTGGGTGTCCTGCCCGGCCGTCGTCGGAGAGCCCGTGGGCTTCTCCTGCCCGGCCTTGTCCTCCTTCTTGACCTGCTGGCCCGCCACCAGGGCATCCGCCGCGCCCGGCCGGTTCCTGGCCGCGGATTCCTCCTCGCTCGCGGCCGGGGTGCTCTCCTGCTCGGTCCGCTCCGCGCCCTCTTCGGCGTTCTTCTGCTCGCCGCCCGCGGCACCGTCGTCGGACTTGGCGTCGGCGGAGTCGCCCTGGCCCTGGGAAGCCGCCGCCTCCTGCGCGGGTGCCGCGGCCGGACTCTCCGTCTGCTGCTCCCCGGCCGCCGTACCGCTGGAATCCGCGCCGCCCGGCTGCTGCTCCCGCGTGCTTCCGCCCTGCGGGGTGGTGGCGTTCTCCCCCTGCTCGCCGCCGTTCTGCGGGGTGCTGCCGGTCGCGCCGCCGTCGTCGGACCGGTCCTTCTCCGGGCCGGGCGCGGTCGGCGGCCGCTGCTCGCGCTGCTGCTCCTCCTCGGCCGACCGCCGCTGTGTCTCCTCCTGGAACCGCAGCTCCTCGGCGAGATCCGGCTCGATCCGCGGGGCCTCGTGCGACTCCTGCCCGAAGTCGTCGTCCCGGTCCTCGATCTCGTCCACGAGGTCGAGCACCCGTTCGTGCTCCGAGCTGAGGAGCCTCGCCTCCAGCCGGTCGAGGACCGACTCCTGCAAGTCCTCCGGCAGCCGGGCCAACTGCATGCGGGTCCGCTTCGACCGGTCCTCCGGGTCGCCGCGCAGGGAGCGCACGATCGAGTTCGCCAACCGGTCCACCAGCGTCGCCGGGTCCAGCAGTTCCGCCCGCCGCCGGTCCGCGTCCACGGTCGCGTAGCGCAGCCAGCCCGGGGTCGGCTGTCCCGGCTCCACCTCGGCCGCCGGCTCGTCCTCGCGTACGGAGCCCAGCATCGCGTTCCGTACGGACTCCTGCGCCGCCGACTCCGCCTCGCGCTCCGCCGCCTGCTGCGGCAGGCTCACCGCGCCCAGGTCGCGGCCCGCGCGCAGGGCGCCGAGGCCGTCCGGGTTCTGCACGGTGTGCAGCAGTTCGTGGGCGAGGAGGCGCTGCCCCTCCGCCGTGCCCGGGTGGTAGGTGCCCTCCCGGAAGAAGATGTCCTGGCCGACGGCGACCGCGTCCGCGCCCAGCAGGTCGGTGAGCGCACCCGCGTCCCGGTCGGTGTGCAGCCGCACCCGGCTGAAGTCGTGGCCGAGCTGCTCCTCCAGCTCCCGGCGCACACTCAGGTCGAGCGGCTGCCCGGCGCCGCTGACGATGTCCTTGGGCTCCGGCGCGGTGTTCTTCGCCGAGCGCTCCCGGCGCTTGCGGCGCTTGGCGTTCCGCGCCGCCTCCGCGCGGGAGTCCTGTGACGCGTGCGAACTCATGTGCGCCCCCGTCCCGTTGAACCCGGCCGCCGCTCCGGGCCGCCGGAGGCGTCCGGCGCGCCGTCCCCCGAAAGCCCCGCGTGCACCGCGCGCGCCAGGGCCTCGCCCAGCCGGGCGGGTGAGGCGGTGCGCGGCAGCGGCGGCAGCCCGGACAGGGCCTCCACCGTCAGGTCCCGGCCGCCGGACGCCAGCGGCACGCCCCGCTCCCGTACGAGCCGGGTGAGTTCGGTGCGGAATGCGGCCGTCACGCGGTCGGTGTCCACGCGGGCGTCGAAGCCGTCGAGCACCAGCTCACCGATCTCGACGCGGATCTCCCGGGGCGGACGGGCCCGCTCCGGCCCGGCGGACCGCGGCGTTTCGTCCGGCAGGGCTCCCGTCGTCGGCCCCGCCGCGTTCCGTCCCGTCTCGTTCCGACGGGTCCCGTTCAGATCCATCCGCGGACCTCCGAGGGCGTCAGGGAGCGTTCCAGCTTCAGGTACTCGGTGCGGGCGGCGGCCAGCATGTGCCGCATCCGGAGCGACTCGCCCTCCTCCGCCGCGAGGAAGGCGCCCGCCAGCGCGATGTTGCGGATGGAGCCGCCCGCCACAGTGAGTTGCGCCAGCCGCTCCGGTTCGATGTCCTTGACCGGAGCCTGCGCGGGCAGCACCCGGCGCCAGATCTCGGCCCGCTCGGCCTCCCCGGGGAAGGGGAAGTCGACGACGAAGCGGATGCGCCGCATGAAGGCCGTGTCCAGGGCCTTCTTCATGTTCGTGGTGAGGATCGCCAGGCCGCGGTAGGCCTCCATCCGCATCAGCAGATAGCTGACCTCCAGGTTCGCGTACCGGTCGTGGCTGTCCTTGACCTCGCTGCGCTTGCCGAACAGGGCGTCGGCCTCGTCGAACAGCAGCAGGGCCCCGCCGCGCTCCGCCGCGTCGAACACCTTGCGCAGGTTCTTCTCGGTCTCGCCGATGTACTTCGACACCACCTGCGAGAGGTCGATGACGAAGAGGTCCAGCCCCAGTTCCTTGGCCATCACCTCGGCCGCCAGGGTCTTGCCGGTGCCCGAGCCGCCCGCGAAGAGCGCGGTGACGCCGAGGCCCCGGCGCAGCGTCCGGGCGAAACCCCACTCCTGGTGGACGGTGCCGCGCTGCCGTACGTGCGCCACAATCTCGCGCAGGATGCGCAACTGGCGCTCGTGCAGCACCAGATCGTCCCAGCCGGCCTCCGGTTCGATCCGGCGGCCCAGCTCGTCCAGGCCCATCCGGGCCTCGGTCAGCCCGGCCCGCCAGGCGAGTGACTGTGCGTCCAGACCCGCGGCCTCCCCGCCGGCGAGGCTGCGGCGCACCGTCGCGGCGGCGGACCGCACGACGTGCGGCGGCAGCGAGAACTGCGCGACGAGCTCCCGCAGTTGCTCCTCGCCGACGCCCGGCACCCCGCTGAACGCCTCCGTCCACAGCCGCAGCTGCTCCTCGTCGCCGAGCTCCGGGACGGTGATCCGCTCCCCGCGGGTCGCGTGCGTGGCGGGCCGGGCGTCCGTACTGGCGACGACCAGCGGCACGGCGGCGCCAGCGATGAACGCGTCGGCCGCCGCGGCCTGTTCGCGGTCCAGCTCGCCGCTCTCCAGCAGCAGCGCGGCGGGCAGCAGGATCGCCTCGCGCTGCCAGAGCCGGGAGAGACGGTCGCGCTCGGCGGGACCGGACGGCACGTCCTCGGCGGCCATCGTGTAGAGCCCGAGTCCGCTGCGGCGGGCGGCGGACGCGGCGATCTCCTCCCGGGTGTGCCGGTCGCCGCCGACCAGCTCCACCCGCGGCGGCACGCCCGGCCCGGACTCCGCCCAGCCGGTGGCGATCCGCTGCGCGGCGGCGTCGTACGAGGGCGGGAGGCCGGCGGGGAGCGGCACGCGCCGCAGCAGCCCGTGCAGCCGGGCGTCGAGATACGGCGAGCCGAGGAGGAAGTGCAGGATGCGCTCGTCCAGGCGCAGGCGCGAGCCGGTCAGCCGGGTCTCGTCGGCCGGCTCGACCAGCCGCCAGCGGCGCAGCGGGGCCACGGGGGTCAGGGCGCTCCAGTGCGGCTCGGTCAGCGCGGCCAGGGCGAGGGAGAACGTCGGGTACGGGCGCTCGGGGTCCCCGCTCGCGGCGGCGCAACGGGAGGCGGTGGTCGGCTCCAGCTCGGCGGCCGCGGCGAGCAGCAGGACGTCGCGTTCGAAGGAGCTGAGGCCGAAGCAGGCCACGAGGGCGTCGAGGGTGGCGGGGCCGCCGGACGCGGACCGCTCGGGAGCCCCCGGCCCGGGGCCGGCGGACGGCTCCTTCCCGGGCCGGTCCGGTCCGGTGCCCGGGCCCGGGGCGTCGGTGTGGGCGTGGGCGTGGGCGGGAGCCGGGTGGGGTTCCGTCCCGGACGCTCCCGGACGCGCGCCGGGGACTGGCTCGGGGGCCGGGCCGGGGGAGGCCGGGCCGGCGGTGCCGGGTCCGCCGGTCTCCGGCCGGGTGGACGTCCGGGCGCGGGCGGCGTGGGCGTCGAGGCGCGCCAGGACCGACCGCACGGCAGCGGCCAGCGCCGCACCGTCCGCGTACCCGGACGCGGCGGCCGGCCCGGCCCCGCCGGACGCCATCCCGCCGGACGCCATCCCGCCCTCGCCTGTCCCCGCCACCGCGCCTCAGCCCTCCCGCTGTTCGCCGGCCGCGCCGGGGGCGCCGTCGGCGCCGCCGCTTCCGGGGCCGGTGGTGCCGTTCCCGGCGGTCGTGCCCGCCGGGCCCGCCGGGCCCGCCGGGCCGGCGTCACCTCCTGTGCCGGTGGAGCCCGCCGTGCCGGCCGTGCCGGTGGGCACGGCGGCGGTGCTCCGGCCCGCGCCGGGCCCGGGGACCGGGGACGCGCCGGTGACACGGGACTTGCGCGTCGGCGCCGTGGCGGCGGGCGCGGGCTCCTCGGGCCTCGTCCGTGCCGCCGGTGACACGGCCCCGGGCCGGCCGGCCCGGGCCGTGGTCCGCCGGGCGGCCGCGCCGGCCGCCGCCGGAGCGGAAGCCGCGGTCGCCGACGGGGCCGCGGAGGCCGTCGCGGCGGCGGGGGCCGTCCCGGGCCGGGCCGCGGAAGAGGCCGCGGCCGCGCCGGGGTTGCGCCCCGCGCGCGACGCGCCACCGCCGACCGGCGCCGGGCCCCCGGCCCGCGCCCGACCGTCCGGCGCCTCCGTACCGCCGCCCGGGGGCACCGGAGCCCCCGGGGCGCCGAAGGGCAGCGCCCGTACCGTGTGCCGCTCCACCGGCGGCGCCTGGACGGGCAGTTCACGGCCCTCGATCAGCACCAGCGACGCCTGGTAGGCCACCGACAGCGAGTACGGCGTCTGGTGGAGCATCCCCCAGAGCTTGGAGGTCTCGTCGATGTCCATCTGGGTCGGGGTGAAGCGGACCTTCTGCACGGAGTCGGCCAGATCGCTGCCCGCCAGATGCGGGCGCTCGGCGGCCTGCGTGATCACGTCGCGCGGCAGCACCGGGATCTCGTGCAGCGTGCGCACCACGCATCCGATGAGCCGCTGCCCGACCAGCTCGGCCTCCTCCCCGTAGGCGCTGATCAGATAGTGCAGATCGAGCGCGGCCGCGGCCCGCTGGACGAGGGTGCCGTCGGAGGCCCGGGTCGGCAGGTCGTTGTTGCGCATCGAGGCGTTCGGCGTCACCTGGTAGCAGAACACCGTGATGAGCGGGTCGGGCGGCGGGTCGGCCGGGGGCTTGCGGGGCTCGACGCGGACCGCCTCGTTGAACTCGGGCGTCAGGTTGTTCGCGATCAGGTGGGCCAGCGCCTGGGTGACCGTCGCGATGGCGAGTGCGTTGCTCATGCCTCAGCTCCTCCGTCCGCCGCGCGTCAGGTAGTCCTCCAGGCTCAGCGCCGGCGCGGGCCGGCCCGTACGGCCGGAACCGCCGCCCGCCCGTTCGCCGGGACGGGCCGCGCCCGCGGCGCTGACCTCCAGCCGGCCGATCTCCACATGCACGACCTGCTCCGCGCCCCGTCCCCGGCGCCGTCCGGCACCGGAGCGGGCGGCTTCCCGGGCCGCGGCCGTGTCCGCCTCGCGCGGGCGCGGCGGTACGGCGGCCGGGGGAGCGGCGACCACGCCCGGGGGGTGGGGCGCGGCCGCCGCGACCGTGGGTTCCGGCACGCCGGGGGCGGGCGCGGCGGCCGCGGCCCGCCGTTCCCGCCGCGGGGCCTCCCGCCCCGCCGGACGCGGACCGGGTGCGACCGGCGCGGCGGGCCGCAGCAGCGGCGCCGCGGGCCGCGGGGTGACCGGCGGTCCGGGCTCGCCGCGGGGCACCTCGGAGCGGACGACGGTGTGCCGGTCGGTCCGGACCTCGCGCTCCCGCCGGACCGTCTCGACCACCCCGCGGGCGGCCGGCGGCGCGGGCGCGGAGAGGAATCCGTCCTCGTCCTCCCCGGGGCCCGCCGGACGTAGCGACTCGACCCGTTCGAACGGGCCGGGCAGCCGGGGCCGCACCCGCGCCGGGGCGGCGGCGCCGGTCACCGCCCGTACGGGGGTGTACCGGGCCAGCAGCCGGTCGAAGTAGTCGGGGTCAGCCATCTGCGCACAGCTCCAGGTAGTAGCGGCGCCGCAGCGGACTCAGCGCCAGGATCTCCGGCTCGCTCCAGCCGTAGGCGGTGGCGAGCAGGTGGACGTCGAGCAGCAGGTCCCGCGCCCAGGAGTCGAGTTCGGTCCAGAGGTAGGAGGCGATGTCCAGCTCGGCCGGGGTGGCCTCGCCGCACTCGGGGCAGGTGACGTGGAGCGTCACCTCGGCGGCCGGGTCGGCGCGCTCGGCGGCCTCGGCGATCCGCCGCCGCACCCGCTCGGGCAGAGCGTCGGGCAGCCGGTCCCCGGGGACCGGCTCGCCGTTCCGTACCGCGGAGACGATGCAGCGGGCCAGCAGCATCCGCCGGGCCGGCGCGGCGGGGCCGGAACCGGCGGAACCGGCGGCAGCGGTGGAACCGGCGGAACCGTCCGAGGCACCACGCACGCCGCCCTCCCCACCGGCATCCGGATCCGGCCCCGCCCCGGAGCCGGTACGGGAGTCCGCCCCGGAGCCGGTACGGGACCCGGGCCCGGCCTCTGCTCCGCCGTCCGTCCCCGTCCCGCCGTCCGTCCCGCCGTCCGCCGCCGCCCGGGCCACCGCCGCGAGGTCGGCGACCGTGGGCAGCCGGAACTCGACCACCCAGCCGTCCTCCGCGACCCGCAACGGGCCCCCGGGCCGCGGCGGTTCACCGGGCAACCGCCCCGCGTCGAGGTCGAACTCCATCGACGTCCCGCAGGCACGGCACTCGATCCGCACCTCCATCCGCTCGCCGAAGAGCGCGCTCCGCAGCGCGAACAGATCCGTCTCCCGCTCGCCGACCGGCATCGCCAGCAGTTCGCCGGTGCCGGTCCCCGGGCGGGCCGCGCGGTGCAGCAGCAGGGCCCGCCCGGGGCCGTGCTGCGCGAGCCCCGCCTCCCACACGGCCAGCAGCTCCGCGGTCCCGGGCGGGTGCACCGTCCCGGGCCGCGGGGCCTCCGCCGGCGCCGTCGTCTCCATCACGCGGACCGTCCGGCGCTCAGACCGGGTTGGTGAAGGACGGCTCCGTCGGCTCCGGCACCTCGTAGTCCCGCTCCCAGCCCTCGCACTCCAGCTTGAGGCTCTGGATCGCGACGGCGTTGGCGTTGGCGTCCAGCTCGCCCAGGACCTGGTACTCGCTGGGCCAGGCCCGGTAGAGCTTGTGCGAGACGGCCACCTGCCCGGCCTCGTTGAGGACCTGGATCACGATGTCCCGGCGGAAGTCGGCGAGCGACACCTCGGCGCCCAGCCCGGCCCCGACCTGCCAGACCTTGTTGGCCCAGCGGTCGAATTCCGGATCGTGGGTGACACCGCGTTCGAGCGTCACACCCTCGAATTCGGAACGCCCGGGCGATTTGCGCGGAGTGCTGGGGTCGCCGCCATTGCGGTGCTTGACCACTTCGGTGGTGCGCTTCAGCGGGCTGATTTTACTGATGCCCGCGACCGTACGCCCGCCCCAGAGAACGAGGAACTTGAAATTCTTGTACGGGTCGAAGCGATGGGCGTTGATCTGAAACTCGGCCATCGGATTCCTAAATCTCGAACTGTCCGGCGATCTGCTGGATCTTGACGACCACGAACTCCGCGGGCCTGACCGGCGCGAATCCCACCACGACGTTCACCACGCCCTGTGCGATGTCCTGCTCGGTGGTGGTGTCCGCGTCGCATTTCACGTAGTACGCCTCGCGCGGGGTGCGGCCCTTGAACGCGCCCTGGCGGAACAGGGTGTGCAGGAACGACGAGGCGTCCAGCCGGATCTGCTGCCAGAGTTGTTCGCTGTTCGGCTCGAAGACCACCCACTGCAGCCCGCGGTGGAGGCTCTCCTCGATGTGCAGGGCGAGCCGCCGCACCGGTACGTACTTCCAGTCGCTGTCCAGGCCGTCCGCGCCCTCCAGGGTGCGGGCGCCCCAGACCAGCGGGCCGAGTACCGGGAAGGTGCGCAGGCAGTTGACGCCCAGCGGGTTGAGGAGGCCGCTCTCCCGGTCGGTGATCCGCACGGTCAGCGACCGCACGCCGGCCAGCCGGGCCTCCGTGCCCGCCGCCGCCTTCCACACCCCGCGCTCACCGTCCGTACGGGCGGTGACGCCGGCCACGGCGCCGGACGGCGGGAAGGCGCGCAGCCGCCCGGTGAGCGGGTCGGTCAGCCGCACCTGCGGGAAGTAGAGCGCCGCGTGGTCGCTGCGGACGGGGTCGAACGCGGCCAGCCCGGCCCGCGCCCGGTCCACGCTGGTCCAGGACGCCGGGGCGTCGACCAGCAGGAAGATCCGCCGCTCCTCGCAGAGCGCCACCGCCGCCGAGATGACCGTGACCATGTCCTCGGTGGACTCGTACGCCGCCAGCTCGGGCAGGGACAGCAGGTTGACGTCGTCGGCGTCGCGCAGCGCGTGCAGCCCCGTCTTGAGGTCCTCGCTGCCGATGAGGTCCCGCGGTCCGGGCGGATCGCCGTCCGCGCCGCCGGTGAGCGGGAAGACGGGCGGGTTGACCGAGCCCTCCAGGCCCAGGTCGTTGGCGCACTCGCCGAGGAACCGGACGGTGTCGCGGGGGTCCGCGGACCCGGCGACCACCTGGATCCGGTCGCCGAAGGCGGTGGCCTCGGCCCGGGCGAAGGCCCGCTTGCCGGGCGCGTCGGGCAGCGCCCGCAGCTTCCGCTCCAGCAGCAGGGCGAGTTCGGTGACGGTCACCGGGGCCGGGCCGTCCACCGCGGGGTCGTACAGGGTGAAGCTGCGCTCCGTTTTGCCGATCTTGACGGTCAGCTCGACGGCGAGGTCGGGCAGTTCGGCCCCGAACGGCTTCGACACCGTGCCGGACGGGTCGGGCCGGCCCTCGCCGGTCACCCTGACCCGCACCAGCTCGGAGCCCTCGTTCACCACGGTCTCCACGAAGCGCCCGTGACCGGGGTCCATGGACAGCCCGGTGTAGCTCTCCCGGGCCTCGCCGTTCGCGTCGGTGATCCGCAGATTGAAGGTCTCGTCCGGGCGCCGGGTGTCGTGGTCGACGAACACCCGCAGGCCGGAGCCCCAGACGCCGGCCTCCCGGGCGGTGACCCGGAGCACCGGGCGGGCGCTGCCGTCCTCGGTGGACTCGAGCGTGACCTCGGCCTCCTCCCCGGAGCCGGACGCGGCCACGCGCACGATCACCGCGGCGGAGCCGCCGTTGCCGAAGAACTGGTGGACGGCGTGGCCGACCGCGCTGCGGGCGGTGAGACCCCCGAAGCGGCGTTCGAAGTCGGCGAAACTGGTGATCCGCACCGGCTGGTTGAGCGGCCCTCGGCGGGTGTGCCCGACGAAGGCGGTCACCGAGGTGGTGACCGCGCCGATGGTGCGGACGCTACTGGGAAGTTCCTCGATGTATACGCCGGGATGGGCCGTTCGCACCGGCATTCCCTCCATTCCCTTCGCGCACCAAGAGATGAGAAGAAGGGATGAAGGAGTTGTGTACGGCCCATGAACGCGCGCGCACGTTCTCCGTCCCCCCGACGCACACCCCGCGCGATTTTCGGTACCGCGCGCCCAGGCGTTAATTGCCTGTGGCTCTTGGTGCATGAGTGCCACTTGGAGTCTGGGCGCCCCGTCAAGTGAGGGTCAAGGATGGTTTCCGGCCTTTCCATGAAGCGGATGGCACCCTTCCGCCGGCCGTGCCGAGGTGGTGGATCAGGGCATTTTCCGGGGCCGGAGCGGAAGTGGGTGATCAATGCCGTGGCGGAATTCAATATTCCGGGAATCGGATTAAGTCGAAAGAGTGAGGGTGTCGGCGCGCCGGTTTGTGTACCGGAAGGCGAAAAATGAGCGCTTTGGCCATGGGTCGCGGGATCACCGGCATCTGTACAAGGTGTGAAAGAGCCGTATACGGCCCGGCGGGAGAAGGACCGGCGGGCTTGTCGGATGCCGACGGCGCCCACCCGGGAGCGCTCCGGCGGCGCCGATCGCGACGGCCGCGGGGCGGCCCGGTCCGGGGCGGGCCGCGCACCCGACGACAGAGACGAGCGAGACGAGCGAGGCGGGCGAGAAGAGGGGAGGGGGAGGCGAACGCCTGAGGCCCGGAGCGGGGAGCGGGGAGCGAGGAGAGGCGCCCGGCACCGGCCTCCACCGCTGGTGCCGGGCGCCGCCCGGTCGGCGCAGCCGCCCCGGGCGAGGCCACTGTCACCGATGCCGGGGATATCCCCGGTACGGCGCGCCGCCACTCCCGTGATCTGTGACTGTAATCACCGCGCACATGTGATCTGCGATTTAGGGCGCTCCGGCGGACGGCGATAACCTGCGGGACGGACATGCCGCGTACCGGCCAGTGTGTGCGCCTCCCAGTGACCGCGTCGTCACGCTGCCCCTGCGGCACGCCCATGCAGACAACGCACCGCAATCACCACGACAGCGGTATCGAGACGCAAAGGGACGGACGCGCGTGGACCTGTTCGAGTATCAGGCGAGGGACCTCTTCGCCAAGCACGGTGTACCGGTGCTGGCCGGTGAAGTGATCGACACGCCTGAGGCGGCGCGCGAGGTGACCGAGCGTCTCGGCGGCCGCGCGGTCGTCAAGGCGCAGGTCAAGGTCGGTGGCCGCGGCAAGGCCGGCGGCGTGAAGCTGGCCAAGGACCCGGCCGACGCGGTCGAGAAGGCCGGCCAGATCCTGGGCATGGACATCAAGGGCCACACGGTCCACAAGGTGATGCTGGCCCAGACCGCGGAGATCAAGGAGGAGTACTACGTCTCCTTCCTGCTGGACCGCACCAACCGCACCTTCCTGGCCATGGCCTCCGTCGAGGGCGGCATGGACATCGAGGAGGTCGCGGCCACCAAGCCCGAGGCCCTCGCCAAGGTCCCGGTGGACGCCAACGAAGGTGTGACCCCCGAGAAGGCCCGCGAGATCGTCGAGGCGGCGAAGTTCCCCGCCGACGTGGCGGACCAGATCGCCGAGATCCTGCAGACCCTGTGGAAGGCCTTCATCGCCGAGGACGCGCTCCTCGTCGAGGTCAACCCGCTGGCCAAGACCGGTGACGACGGCAAGGTCCTGGCGCTGGACGGCAAGGTCTCCCTGGACGCCAACGCCGACTTCCGCCAGCCGGACCACGCGGCGCTGGAGGACAAGGCCGCGGCCGACCCGCTGGAGGCCGCCGCCAAGGCCAAGGGCCTCAACTACGTCAAGCTCGACGGCGAGGTCGGCATCATCGGCAACGGCGCCGGTCTCGTGATGAGCACCCTGGACGTCGTCGCGTACGCCGGTGAGGCGCACAACAACGTCAAGCCCGCCAACTTCCTCGACATCGGCGGCGGCGCGTCCGCCGAGGTGATGGCGAACGGCCTGGAGATCATCCTGGGCGACCCGGCCGTCAAGTCCGTCTTCGTCAACGTCTTCGGCGGCATCACCGCCTGCGACGCGGTCGCCAACGGCATCGTGCAGGCCCTGGAGCTGCTCAAGTCCAAGGGCGAGGAGGTCGACAAGCCGCTGGTCGTGCGGCTCGACGGCAACAACGCGGAGCTGGGTCGCACGATCCTCTCCGACGCGAACCACCCGCTGGTCCAGCAGGTGGACACCATGGACGGTGCGGCCGACCGTGCCGCCGAGCTGGCTGCTAAGTAAAGGGAACGGGTCACCAACACCATGGCTATCTTCCTCACCAAGGAAAGCAAGGTCATCGTCCAGGGGATGACCGGCTCCGAGGGCCAGAAGCACACCAAGCGGATGCTTGCCTCGGGTACGAACATCGTCGGCGGCGTGAACCCGCGCAAGGCCGGCACCACGGTCGACTTCGACGGCACCGAGGTGCCCGTCTTCGGCTCCGTCAAGGAGGCCATGGAGGCCACCGGCGCGGACGTCACGGTCATCTTCGTACCGCCGAAGTTCGCCAAGGACGCGGTCGTCGAGGCGATCGACGCCGAGATCGGCCTCGCCGTCGTCATCACCGAGGGCATCGCGGTGCACGACACCGCCGCGTTCTGGGCCCACGCCGGTGCCCAGGGTCACAAGACCCGCATCGTCGGCCCCAACTGCCCGGGCCTCATCTCCCCCGGACAGTCGAACGCCGGCATCATCCCGGCCGACATCACCAACGCCGGCCGCATCGGCCTGGTCTCGAAGTCCGGCACGCTGACGTACCAGATGATGTACGAGCTGCGCGACCTCGGCTTCTCCTCGGCCGTCGGCATCGGTGGCGACCCGGTCATCGGCACCACGCACATCGACGCCCTGGCCGCCTTCGAGGCCGACCCCGACACCGACCTGATCGTGATGATCGGTGAGATCGGCGGCGACGCCGAGGAGCGGGCCGCGGAGTACATCAAGGCGAACGTGACCAAGCCGGTCGTCGGCTACGTCGCCGGGTTCACCGCGCCCGAGGGCAAGACCATGGGCCACGCCGGCGCCATCGTGTCGGGCTCCTCCGGCACCGCGCAGGCGAAGAAGGAGGCCCTGGAGGCCGCGGGCGTGAAGGTCGGCAAGACCCCGTCCGAGACGGCCCGCCTGGCGCGCGCCGCCCTCGCCGGCTGATCTCCGGCCCGTCGCACGGCCGTACGGCCGCGCGGCCGGCCTTCCCCAGGGCGCCGGTTCCCCCTCCGGGCGGGAGCCGGCGCCCTGGGGCATGTACGGAACCGCCGCGGGCGCCCCGGGCCCGGAAGCGTCCGATCAGGCCGGACGCTCACACGACACAACGAATATTTGCGGCTAACCGGATATACCGGATGCCGCTTGGCAGCATGGCCGTGTGAGCCGACCGATCGCCGACCCCGGCCTGCTGCCCCTCCCCGCCCGCGACCACTCCGCCGCCCCGCCCGTCCCGGCCGACGAGCGCCTCCGCACCGCCGGAGCCGGGGTGGCGGGCGGCGCGGTCGCGGCCGGGCTGGGGGTGGGCGTGCCCGCCGTGGTGGTGCTCGCCCACTGGATCGTCTCGGCCGACGCCGGCACCGGACCCGAGGGCGCGCTGCGGACCGCGGCCGCCCTCTGGCTCCTCGGCCACGGCGTGGAACTCCTCCGCGCCACCGGGGCGGACGGCGGTACGGCGCCCGTGGGGCTGCCGCCGCTGCTGGTCGGGCTGCTGCCGGTGTGGCTGCTGTTCCGCTCGGCGCGGCGGGCCACCGAGGAGGCGGAGCAGGCGGAGGCGGCGGAATCCGCGGCGCTCGCGGAGGCGGCCCTGGCGGCCCGTATCGCACGGACGGAGTCCGCCGGACCGAGAGGAGCGGCCGGTGACCGGGACGCGGCACGGGACGGGGCGCCGGAGAGCGAGGAGCCCCCGCGCCCGCCCGCGTACAGCGCGTTCGGCGCACTCGGCTGGCTCTGCGCCGGCTACCTCCTCGTCGGACTCGGCGCCGCCCTGTACGCCGACGAGGGGCCGCTGCGGGCCGTGCCCGCCGAGGTGCTGCCCCGGCTCGGTGCCGTCTGCGCCGTGACGGTGCTCTGCGGCACCTGGGCCTCCGGCGGCCTGGCCGAACGGCGGCTGCCCGCGGGCGTGCGCGCCGCCCTGCACCGGCTGCCGCGCGCCGTGCGCGCCCCGTTCGGCTATCCGGAGGCGGGGGCCGGGCCGCGGGCGGCGGCGCAGGGAGTCGCGGTGCTCCTCGGCGGCGGTGCGCTGCTCACGGCCGGCTCCCTCGCCGTGCACGGCGCCGAGGCGCGGGACGCGCTGCTCGCCCTCGACGGAACGGTGCCCGGCCGGGCCGCCGTCCTGCTGCTCTGCCTGGCCCTGGCGCCCAACGCCGCCGTCTGGTCCGCGGCCTACGGACTGGGGCCCGGCTTCACGGCCGGTGCCGGGAGCACCGTCACCGCCCTCGCCGCCACGGGCTACCCGGAGCTGCCGCGCTTCCCCCTCCTCGCCGCGCTCCCGGCCGAGGGCCCCGGTTCCCCGCTGACCTGGGCCGCCGGCGCGATCCCCGTGGCGGCGGGGGTCGCCCTCGGCCGGCGCGCGGCCCTCGCCGCGTACCGGGCACGGGCGGCGGGGCGGCCCGTCCCCGCCTGGTGGCAGACGCCGTTGACCGCCCTCCACGGGGCGGTGGTCTGCGGGCTCGCGATGACGCTGATCGCGGCGGTGTCGGGGGGCACCCTGGGCACCGGCGCGCTGGCCCGGCTCGGTCCCGACGCCTGGAGCACCGGAGTGGCCGCAGCCGCCTGGACGGGCGCGCTGGGGCTGCCCACCGCACTCGTGCTCCACGGCTGGTGGCTGCGGAAGAGCCGGTGGCGTGGCACGGGCCCGGACGCCGTCACCGCCACGGCCTGAGGGGCCGGGACCGCGGCCGGAGCGCCGCGCCGGCGGAGAGCGCGAGGGCCTCCTCGGGAGGCTCGGAGGAGGCTCGGGAGAGGCCCGGGACGGCTGGTGCCCGGGGTCAGTCCGGGACGCCGAGGAGGGGGCGGAGGCGCTCGGGGAGGAGTTCCTCGCACTGCTGCTGGGACGAGCGGGTCAGAGCGTCGTCCACACAGGTGTAGTAGTCGCGGTAGACGATCTGGAAGGTGTAGGTCGTCGCCACGACGGCCAGGGCGAGACTGCCCGTGACCAGCCCGCTGACCGCCGCGCTCTTCTGCGACCTGGCCCCGTAACCGCCGTTCTGCGACGGGGACTTGGCAGGCCCGGCGGCCGGTCCTGCGTCCGGTCCTGCGGTGGTGTCCGGTGCGCCCGACACGTCCTCCGGGCGGGCGGCCGCGGTGCGCGACGGCGAGCTCTCCGGGCGCTGTGCCCTGCCCCGCAGGGAACTGATGCCCCAGTACAGGGCGAGGGAGCCCAGCAGCAGGGCGATCTCCGGCAGGCTGAACAGGGCGAGGATGAACCCCCACATGCCCGCGACCATCGCGTACCGGGCGCGCCGCTGATTCGGATCCGTCGGGTCCCAGCGCAGCTCGCCGGGACCGCCCGGGCCCTCGGAGCGGCCCGGCCCGTCCTGGCGTCCGCCGCCGAAACCGCCGCTCTGGCGGCCCGGCTGGCGGCTGCTCCACCGGGAGCTGCCCCAGGAGGGGCGCCGGCCGCCGTCCTCGCCGCCGCCGCGGCCCTCGCCGCGCCCGCCGCGGGGCCGCCACTCCTGGTCGGGACGGCCTTCCGGCGGCGGTGCGAAGGGGTTGTCGGGCTCACCGGCGCGGCCACCGGACGGCCGGTCACCGCCGGCCCGGTCCTCGCCGCCCCGGTCGCCGTCCGCGTTCCCGCGGTCCGCGCCCGGCTCCGGCGTTCCGGCCGTTGCGCCGTCACCGTCGCCCTCCGGGCCCCGCCCGGTGTCCCGCGGTCCGCCGCCGTCACCGCCGCTGCCGTTGCCGTGCGCGTCATGTCCGTCGCGTCCGTCGCGTCCGTCCCGCCCGCCGGAGGCCGGGGACGCCGATGCCGGGGGGCGTTCGCGCAGGAGCGGGGTGGGGAACGGCGGGAGGCTGGGAGTCGCGCGGAGGCGTCGGTCCGGCATCTGGAGTGTTGTCTTCCCTCGTGTCGTCGTCCGGGCCGCGGGCCCGCGTCGGCGGATTCGGCCCTCGGAGTGACGTCGGTGTCTGAGACGCACGCTACCTCCCGCGCGCGCCCCCGTCCCGCGGGGGCTGCCCGCGGTGCCGGTATCGTGGCCCGTGGTCGGCGGCTTCGTAGGGTCTTCCGGACACCAGGATGCTCCTCGCTTGTGCGACCCCACAAACCTGCGCCCCTTGAGAGAGAGTTCCGCCGTGTCCTCGCCCCCTCCCAGCGCCCGCTCCCGGACTCCGGACGGGGGCCGGCCCGCCCGGCTGGTGGTGCTGGTCTCCGGCTCCGGTACGAATCTCCAGGCGCTGCTCGACGCGGTCGCGGCCGCCCCGGACGGCTCGTACGGCGCCGAGATCGTCGCCGTCGGCGCCGACCGCGACGGCATCGCCGGCCTGGAGCGCGCCGAGCGCGCCGGGCTGCCGACGTTCGTCTGCCGCCTCGGCGACCACCCGGACCGGGCGGCCTGGGACCGGGCGCTCACCGAGGCCACCGCCCGCTTCGCACCGGACCTCGTGGTCTCGGCGGGTTTCATGAAAATCGTGGGCAAGGAATTCCTCGCCCGGTTCGGGGGGCGGTTCATCAACACCCACCCCGCGCTGCTCCCCAGCTTCCCCGGTGCCCACGCCGTGCGCGACGCCCTCGCGTACGGGGTCACGGTGACCGGCTGCACCGTCCACTTCGTCGACGACGGCGTCGACACCGGACCGGTCATCGCCCAGGGCGTGGTCGAGGTCCGGGACGAGGACCACGAGGACGGGGGAGCGGCGCTCCATGAGCGGATCAAGGAAGTCGAACGACGGCTGCTCGTCGATGTCGTGGGGCGCCTGGCCCGCAACGGCTATCGCATCGAGGGACGAAAGGTACAGATCCCATGACCACTCCTGAAGGCCTCGCGGGCCCCGCGGGCCTCCACGGCCCCGACGGCACCCAGCGGCCCATCCGCCGCGCGCTGGTCAGCGTCTACGACAAGACCGGCCTGGAGGAGCTGGCCCGGGGGCTGCACGAGGCCGGGGTCGAGCTGGTCTCCACCGGTTCCACGGCCGGGCGGATCGCCGCCGCCGGTGTGCCCGTCACCAAGGTCGAGGAGCTGACCGGCTTCCCCGAGTGCCTGGACGGGCGCGTCAAGACCCTGCACCCCCGGGTGCACGCCGGCATCCTCGCCGACCTGCGGCTGGAGGAGCACCGCAAGCAGCTCGCCGAGCTGGAGGTGGAGCCCTTCGAACTGGTCGTCGTCAACCTCTACCCGTTCCGGGAGACCGTGGCCTCCGGCGCGACCCCCGACGAGTGCGTCGAGCAGATCGACATCGGCGGGCCGTCCATGGTGCGCGCCGCCGCCAAGAACCACCCCTCGGTCGCCGTGGTCACCAGCCCCGCGCGCTACGGGGACGTCCTCGCCGCCGCCCGCGACGGCGGCTTCGGCCTGGACGCGCGCAAGCGGCTCGCGGCCGAGGCGTTCCAGCACACCGCCGCCTACGACGTCGCCGTCGCCTCCTGGTTCACCGGCGCCTACGCCCCCGAGCACGCGGAGAACGTCACCGCGCTGCCCGAGTTCCTCGGCGAGACCTGGCGCCGCAAGAGCACCCTCCGCTACGGCGAGAACCCGCACCAGTCCGCCGCCCTCTACACCGACGGCACCCCCGAGGGGATCGCCAACGCCGAGCAGCTGCACGGCAAGGAGATGTCCTTCAACAACTACGTCGACACCGAGGCCGCCCGCCGCGCCGCCCACGACCACGACGAGCCCTGCGTGGCGATCATCAAGCACGCCAACCCCTGCGGCATCGCCGTCGGCGCCGACGTGGCCGAGGCGCACCGCAAGGCCCACGCCTGCGACCCGCTGTCGGCCTTCGGCGGCGTGATCGCCGTCAACCGCCCGGTGTCCGTGGCGATGGCCGAGCAGGTCGCGGAGATCTTCACCGAGGTCGTGGCCGCCCCGGCGTACGAGGACGGCGCCGTCGAGGTGCTGGCCCGCAAGAAGAACATCCGGGTGCTGCGCGTCGGGGGCGCCCCGGGCCGGGCGAACGAGCTGCGGCCGGTCTCCGGCGGTGTGCTCCTCCAGCACGGCGACCGCCTCCAGGCCGAGGGCGACCTGCCCGAGACGTGGACCCGGGTCTCCGGGGACGCGCTGGACGAGGCCGGGCTGGCCGAACTGGCCTTCGCCTGGCGGGCCTGCCGCGCCGTGAAGTCCAACGCCATCCTGCTCGCCAAGGGCGGCGCGACCGTCGGCGTCGGCATGGGCCAGGTCAACCGCGTCGACTCCGCGAAGCTCGCGGTGCAGCGGGCCGGCGCGGAGCGGGCGGCCGGCGCGTACGCCGCCTCCGACGCCTTCTTCCCGTTCCCGGACGGCCTGGAGGTGCTGCTGGAGGCCGGTGTCACCGCCGTGGTCCAGCCGGGCGGCTCCGTCCGCGACGAGCAGGTGACCGAGGCGGCGAAGGCGGCCGGCGTCACGATGTACCTCACCGGGACCCGGCACTTCTTCCACTGAGCCGGCCCGCCCCAGCACCCCGCGGACCACCCGGCGCCGCGCCCCCTTCCCGGGCGGCGCGGCCCGGGCCCGTACGCCCGCCGGGGCGCGCGCCCCGGGGCCGGCCGCCGGCGCCGCGCCCCGCACCACCGCCCGTACCCCCGCGGGCCCCCGCCCCGTCGCGGCGGACCACATTGGCCACCGCCGCCGGTCATCCGGGAGGATGAAGCCATGACTGCCCAGATTCTCGACGGCAAGGCCACCGCGGCCGCGATCAAGTCCGAACTCGCCACCCGCGTGGCGGAGCTCAAGTCCCGCGGCGTGACGCCCGGTCTCGGCACGCTCCTCGTCGGCGACGACGTCGGCAGCCAGAAGTACGTCGCCGGGAAGCACCGCGACTGCGCGCAGGTCGGCATCGCCTCCATCCAGCGCGAGCTGCCCGCGACCGCCACGCAGGAGGAGATCGAGGCCGTCGTACGGGAGCTCAACGAGGACCCGGCCTGCACCGGCTACATCGTCCAGCTGCCGCTGCCCAAGGGCATCGACACCGGCCGCGTCCTGGAGCTGATCGACCCCGCCAAGGACGCCGACGGCCTCGCCCCCATGAGCCTGGGCAAGCTGGTGCTCAACCAGGAGGCCGCCCTGCCCTGCACCCCCAACGGCATCCTGGCGCTGCTGCGCCGCCACGGCGTGGAGACCAAGGGCGCGCATCTGACCGTCGTCGGCCGGGGGATGACCGTCGGCCGCTCCATCGGGCTGCTGTTCACGCGCCGCGAGGTCAACGCGACCGTGACCCTCTGCCACACCGGCACCCGTGACCTCTCCGCGCAGCTCCGGCAGGCCGACATCATCGTCGCCGCCGCCGGGGCCCCGCACATCGTCCGGCCCGAGGACGTCAAGCCGGGCGCGGCCGTCCTGGACGTCGGCGTCAGCCGGGACGAGAGCGGGAAGATCGTCGGCGATGTGCACCCGGGTGTGGCGGAGGTCGCGGGCTGGGTGGCGCCCAACCCGGGCGGTGTGGGCCCGATGACCCGCGCGCTGCTGCTGCAGAACGTCGTGGAGGCCGCCGAACGGCAGGCCGGGGTCCGGGACACCGCGGACCATGCGGGCTGAGGCCGCCGTGGAGAGCCGCGAGGCGGAGGGGAACGCCGGGCCGGAGGGGAACCACGGGACGGACGGGAGCGCCGGGCCGGGCAGGGAGTCCGGGCCGGGCCGCAGCCGCCGCTTCCCCCGCTTCACCCGGAGCACGGCCCGTCCCGAGGGCGGCGGCCGTGCGGCGCCGGGCGACGCGCCGGCCCCGGTACGGCAGTGGCCGCTGCTGTCCGTGCTGGGCGGCACCGCGATCGGCCTGATCCTCGTCGCCTTCGGCGTGTCCCGGGTCGGCACCCTGCTCATCGGGCTCTCGCTGCTCGCCGGCGCGGTGCTGCGGTGGGCGCTGCCGTCGGTGGGGATGCTGGCCGTGCGGTCCCGCTTCACGGACATGGTGACCTACGGCGTGCTGGGCGTCCTCATCTCGCTGCTGGCCCTGATGTCGCTCCCCGACCCCTGGCTGGAGATCCCCTGGCTGGAGAAGATCATCCGCTTCGCCGTGCGCTGACCCGGCCCCGGCACCCCGGACGGCGGCCCGTCCTCTCCCCCGTGAGAGGACGGGCCGCCGCCGTGTGCGGGAGGAGCCGCCGCGGCCTGGGTGCCGCGCGGCACCCTCCAGGTCTCCGGGCCCGTTCCCGCGATGGATTCCTCCGGAGCGGTGCGGGCGGTGTGGGTGGTGCCGGTGGTGCCTGCGGTCCGGACAGTGCCGGTGGTGCTGATGGGTCGGGCGGTTCGTGTGGTTCGGGAGGTTCCGTTGGTCCGGGCGGGGGCGGCGCGGGGTGGACCGCGCCGCCCTTGTCGCACAACCGATAGTGCGGGCCATTCCTCGACGGCGCCACGCCTGCCCGCCGGCGGGGGCGATCGTGGGACGCCACCCGCCCCCACCTGCTGGGACGCCGCCCGGAACGGTACGGAGCGGGGACGCGCCCGGGGCCGGGACCCTGACCGGAACCCGTCGGTTCGGATGTCCGGCGCAGAAACCCCGTGCTCCGCCGCCAAGTTCTCGGGCGTGGTGGGGGATAACCTCCCTCCGGGGCTCCGGACGCGGATGAGGTGGAGCATGTCGCGTTGGAAGCAGTTGCCGGACACGCTCGACGAGCGCACACGGCACCTGGTGGTGCAGTTGAGACGGCTCAAGGACCGCAGCGGGCTGAGCCTGGTCTCGCTCGGCAGGAAGACCGCGTACAGCCGCTCCTCGTGGGAGCGCTATCTCAACGGGAAGGCGCTGCCGCCGCGCCAGGCGGTGGAGCAGCTCGCCCGGCTCGGCGGTACCGACCCCACCCGGCTGCTGGTGCTCCACGAACTGGCCGAGGCGGCCGGACCCCGGACCGCCGGGGCCCCGGCGACCGCGGGCAACGGCGCGGAGGACGGCCCGGCGGAGGACGGCCCGGCGGAAGACGGCGCTGCGGGGGACAGCCCCGCGGCGGAAGCCCCGGCGGAGGACGGCACGGCCCGAGCGGCCTCTCCCGTACCGCGCCCGGACCCCCCGGCGGACCCGCTCCCCGGGCCGGGCCCCGATCCGGCCCGCGCGCCGGAGGCCACCCGGCGCCGCCGCCTCCGCGTACCCGTGGTGGCCGGCCTCGCGGTGGCCGCCGTGGCCGCCGGGACCGCGCTGGTGGTCGCCGCGCCCTGGGAGGACGGGGACACCCCGGCCGCTCCCGGGGCGGCCGGTTCCTCCACCCCGGCGGAGCCCTCCGCCCGGGCGCACGACGGCCCGTTCGTCTACGAGCCGGGACGCACCTACCGCTGCGACGTGCGCCGGGAGAACGGCCTCCTCGGCGCCGGGCACAGCGCGACCCGCGACGCGGTGCTCCAGAACTCCACCACCGGGTGGGACGTCGTCGAGGCCCAGTGCCTGCTGAAGCACCACGGCTTCTCCCCGGGCGGCATCGACGGCATCTACGGCGATCTCACCGCCCGGGCCGTCAAGCGCATGCAGGACGAGCACGGACTCGTGGTCGACGGCAAGGTCGGCCCGCACACCTGGGGAGTGCTGCGCGGATGACCGGGACCCAGGGGTCTCCCCGCCCGCCCGGACCGGGGCGTGCGCCCGCCGCCCGGCCGCCCGGCCTGGCGCCCGAATGCGCCCGTCTGGCCGAGGAGTTGCGGGAACTGCGGAAGGGGACGGGGCTCAGCCTCGCGGCGCTCGCGGAGCGCACCCCGTACAGCAAGTCCTCCTGGGAGCGGTACCTCAACGGGAAGAAGCAGGCGCCGCGGCAGGCCGTGGAAGCCCTCTGCCGGCTCGCGGGGGAGCGCCCGGAGCGGCTGCTGGTGCTCTGGGACCTGGCCGACGCCGAGTGGAGCGGCCGCGGGGCCTTCGGCTCGGCGGCCCCGCGCCCACCGCGCGCCGCGCGCACCCCGCGAGGCCGGACGGCCGGAGGACGGGCCGGAACGGAGGGGCCCGGAACGGAGGGGCCCGGAACGGAGGGGCCCGGAACGGCGGTGGAGGCCGGCCGGCCGCCGGGAGCCGCGCGGGGCGGGGCGGACGGCGCCGGGACATCCGCGGAGACGGCCGGAGGCGCGGTGGCCGGGAGCAGCGCGGCCGGGACGACACGGACGGCCGGGACGGCCGGGGAAGCGGTCGCAGCCCGCCCGGAGGCACCGGGCCCGGGCAGCCGTCCGCCCCGTCCGTTCCGATGGCCGACCGCGGCGCGGTGGCGGGCCGCGGTCGTCGCCGCGGCCGGCGCGACCGTGGCCGTCGTGGGCGCGCTGGCTCTGGGCGGTGTGCTGCCCGACGGTTCCGGGCGGCAGGCGGCCGCGGGACCGGGCAGTTCCGCCTCCGCGTCGCCGAGCCTGCCGCCGCCGGGCTGCCGGGGAGCGGCGTGCGACGGCAAGGACCCGGAGAGCATGGGCTGCGGGATCGCCGTGCGGACGCTCGGCGGTCACCGCACGGCGGGGGGTGCGGGCATGGAGATCCGCTACAGCGAACGGTGCGGTGCCGCATGGGCCCGGATCTGGCAGTCGGGCATCGGTGACCGGATCCGGATCACCGCCTCGGGCGGCCGGTTCCAGCAGGCGACCGTGGCCGACCGGTACGACGCCGAGAGCTATCTCTACACGCCGATGGTCGGGGCCGGAGAGCGATCGGCGCTCCGCGCCTGCCTGCTCCCGGCCACGGGAGGGCAGCGCGAGTGCTTCGGCACGACGGAGGACGGGGACACGACCGAGGACGGGAACCCGACCCGGAACGGGGACACGACCGGGGCCGCGGCCGCCGGTGCCGACACGACCTGACCGGTACGGCTCCGGCTCCCCCGCGCCACCGCGAACGGCGGAGCCCGTCCCCTCCCCCGGGTCAGGACGAGCTCCGCCTGGCTCAGAGCCTCTTCGTCCGCGTGTTCGGGAACAAGAGAGATGGGTGCTCTGTGGCTCGGAAGTGACCGTTCCGGCACGCCGTGATCACGCTGTGCGCGGTGTGTCGGCAGTCGGTAACGGCTCCGAACGGCCGCGCCGGGCCGCGCCCCGGCCCCGTATCCGTTCCGCCCCACGGCCCAACCCCTCCCGACCGGGACGGATACGGGCGTACCGCCGCCGGCGCGGGACGTCGTCCCGGGCGCCCGCGTTCCGAACGGGGGGACACCCGTGTCGCGGCCGCGGGGGAACTGACATCCTGATCCTGAACATCCTTGGCGGCAGGCGGTGTTGTGCTGGGAGGCCACACCGCGGCCGGGTACTTGTGCACACGCGGGGGGAACAGGGGGAGGCAATGCCTCGTTGGAAGGTGCTGCCGGAGGAACTGGACCCGCAAATACGGGAGTTCACCGGACAGCTCCGCCGGATCGTCGAGCTCAGCGGTCTGGGGGTCGGGTCCGTCGCGGACCGTACCGGCTACAGCAAGACCTCGTGGGACCGTTACCTGAACGGCCGTCTGCTGCCGCCGCTGGGCGCCGTGGTGGCGCTGGCCGAGGTGACGGGTTACGCCACCGGGCCGCTCACGGCCCAGTGGGAACGGGCCGAGGCGGCCTGGGCCCGCGCCGAGGCCGGGCACGATCCCGCCACGGAACAAGGGCAGGCGCCGCCGCCCGGGCAACCCGCGTCCGGGCAGCCGGCGTCCGGGCAGCCGGCGCCCGGGCAGCCGGCTCCCGGCGGGCCGGCCTTCGGCGGCGCGGCAGCCGGACACACGGCGCCCGGAGCGTCCCCGCCCGGCCCGCCGGCTCCCGGGCGGGGAACGCCCGGACGCCCGGCCGCCGCTCCCGACGAGCCCGGGCACCCCACCCCCGACACCGTCGCGCTGTCCGTCGTGACGGCTCAGGGGGCCGGGCCGGGCGGGGGCCGCGACGCACGCTCCGGCGGCAGCACGGGCTCCGGCGGCACGGGCTCCGGCGGCGGCGCCCGGCGCCTGCTGCTGTTCGGCCTCGGGCTGGCCGGGGCGCTGGCCGTGACCGCCGGTGCCGTGTTCTTCCTCGACCTCGGCGACGGGGCCCCGGCGGACGGCAAGGCCCGGGTGGCCACCACGCCGACGCCCACTCCGGAGCCGACGGAACTCCCGGAGGGCGTGAACTGCTCGGGTGACGCCTGCACGGGCGAGGACCCGGAGGAGCAGGGCTGCGGCGGTGAGTACGCCCGCACCGTCACGGAGGTCCGGGTCGGCGCCGCGTTCGTCGAGATGCGGCACAGCGAGGTCTGCGGCGCGGTCTGGGCACGGATCACCGAGGCGGCCGCCGGCGACTCGGTGCGGGTCGCCGTGGGGAAGCAGAGCGAGAGCGCCGAGGTCGCCGCGGGAAGCGGGGGACAACCCGGGGTGACGGAGGCGTACACGCTGATGGTGGCCGCCGGCGAGCCGGCCGACGCCGAGGTCTGCGGCACCACGGTGGCCGGTGAGAAGGGCTGCGCGCGGCCCAGCGGCGAGGACGGCCCCGGGACCTCCGCCCCGCCGGGCGGCACCGGGTCGGGTACGTCGGAGACCGAGGGGGGCCCGACCGCTGCGGGATAGCCGCCCTCGCCCCCGGGCCGGGAGCCGCCGCGCGCTCGTGGGCCCGGCGCCTCCGTCGGGACCGTCGTGCACCTGTGGGAGCGCCGTGCGTCCACGGAGCCGCCGCGGACGGAGAGGGCAGCCGTTCGCCCATGGGCCCGCCGTTCACCCGTAAGGCCGGACCGTCACCGCCCCCGGTGGCGGTCCGTCCGTTTCTTTCCGCCGTCCGGGGCGCATGGGTCCGGCGCCCGGGGGCAGGCGACCGACTACCCCCCACGGGTGCGGCACACCCCCTTGGCGGCCGTTCGTCTCCCCCCTCCTCGACGAGCGGCCGCCCCCGCCGTCCACCGGCGATCCCGCATCTCCTCCCGGCGCACTCCGCGCACTCCGCGCACCCCGCACCCCGCGCACGCGTCCCGTACGCCGCCCCCGCCCCCGCCGCGCAGCCGCCCCCGCAGGCCGTGAGCCGGGACACACAGGGGCGGCAGGGCCCCGCGGACCCGCGGTCGGATAGCCTGACGCCGGTCTCCCGCACCTTGCTTTTCCCGGGCACCACCGGGCCGGGAGGCCGAAGATCACATGGGGCAGGGACACCCACCACGACCCGCAGCAGGAGATCGCACATGACTCGCACTCCCGTCAATGTCACCGTCACCGGCGCGGCCGGGCAGATCGGCTACGCGCTGCTCTTCCGTATCGCCTCCGGTCACCTCCTCGGCGCGGACGTGCCGGTCAAGCTGCGCCTCCTGGAGATCCCGCAGGGGCTCAAGGCCGCCGAGGGCACCGCGATGGAGCTCGACGACTGCGCCTTCCCGCTGCTGCGCGGCATCGAGATCACCGATGACCCGAACGTGGCCTTCGACGGCGCGAACGTGGGCCTCCTCGTCGGCGCCCGCCCCCGGACCAAGGGCATGGAGCGCGGCGACCTGCTGGAGGCCAACGGCGGCATCTTCAAGCCCCAGGGCAAGGCGATCAACGACCACGCGGCGGACGACGTCAAGGTCCTCGTCGTCGGCAACCCGGCCAACACCAACGCGCTCATCGCGCAGGCCGCGGCCCCGGACGTACCGGCCGAGCGCTTCACCGCGATGACCCGCCTGGACCACAACCGCGCCATCTCGCAGCTCGCGGCGAAGACCGGCGCCGCGGTCTCCGACATCAAGAAGCTGACGATCTGGGGCAACCACTCCGCCACCCAGTACCCCGACATCTTCCACGCGGAGATCGCCGGCAAGAACGCCGCCGAGGCCGTGAACGACGAGGCCTGGCTCGCCGACACCTTCATCCCGACCGTCGCCAAGCGCGGTGCCGCGATCATCGAGGCCCGCGGCGCGTCCTCGGCCGCGTCGGCCGCCAACGCCGCCATCGACCACGTCCACACCTGGGTGAACGGCACCGCCGAGGGCGACTGGACCTCCATGGGCATCCCGTCGGACGGCTCCTACGGTGTCCCGGAGGGCCTGATCTCCTCCTTCCCGGTCACCTGCGAGGGCGGCGCGTACACGATCGTCCAGGGTCTGGACATCAACGCGTTCTCCCGCACCCGCATCGACGCCTCGGTGCAGGAGCTGGCGGAGGAGCGCGACGCGGTGCGCGGTCTCGGCCTGCTCTGATCTGCCGCCCCGGCCCGGCCCGCGGCCGGTACGGAGCCTGGCGACGGCCCGTCGCCGGTCTGTTACACGACCGGCGGCGGGCCGTCGTCCGTCAGGGCCCTTAACCGAACCGTAAGTGAGGAAAACCACTCAGCGTTAAGTTTTCCGCATACTTTTCGGCCAAGGGGGGATGGTTCCCCGTCGCCGGTGCCTCAATCCCGACCGCACCGGCACGCACATCCAGGCAGAGAAGGTGGAACCCCCATGTCGGCCCTCGACACCCTCCATATCGACGGCATCTGGCGCGCGGCCTCATCCGGCGCCACACGCGAGGTGCTCGACCCCGCGGACGCCACCGTCCTGGCGCTCGTGGCCGAGGGGGACGCCGGGGACACGGACGCCGCCGTGGCCGCCGCGCGCCGCGCCTTCGACTCCGGGCCCTGGCCCCGGACCCCGGTCGCCGAGCGCGCGGAACTGCTGCGCCGCGTCGCCGCGCTGCTCCAGCGCGACCGCGAGGAGATCGCGCTCACCGAGAGCCGCGACACCGGCAAGACCCTCGAAGAGGGCCGCGTCGACGTCGACGACGTGACGGCGGCCTTCCGCTACTTCGCCGGCCTCGTGGAGCACGAGAGCGGCGGCCGGGTCGTCGACGCGGGTGACCCGCGGGTGCACAGCGTCGTGGTGCACGAGCCCGTCGGTGTCTGCGCGCTGATCACCCCCTGGAACTACCCCCTGCTGCAGGCGTCCTGGAAGGTCGCCCCCGCCCTCGCCGCGGGGAACACCTTCGTCCTCAAGCCCAGCGAGATCACCCCGCTGTCCACCGTCCACCTGATCCGGCTGCTGGCCGAGGCGGGACTCCCGGACGGGGTCGCGAACCTCGTCACCGGCGCCGGCGACCCCGTCGGGGCCCGGCTCTCCGAGCACCCCGGCGTCGACCTGGTCTCCTTCACCGGGGGACTGGCCAGCGGCACCAAGGTCGCCCGGGCCGCCGCCGCGACCGTGAAGAAGGTCGCCCTGGAACTGGGCGGCAAGAACCCCAACGTCGTCTTCGCCGACGCCTGCGCCACCGACGAGGGCTTCGACACCGCCGTCGACCAGGCGCTCAACGCCGCCTTCTTCCACAGCGGCCAGGTCTGCTCGGCCGGCGCCCGCCTCATCGTCGAGGAGTCCGTCCGGGAACGCTTCGTCACCGAACTCGCCCGCCGCGCCGCCGCGATCAGACTCGGCCGCGGCACCGAGGACGGCGTGGAGTGCGGCCCCCTCGTCTCCGCCCAGCAGCTCGCCAAGACCGAGATGTACGTCGCCTCGGCCCGCGAGGAGGGCGCCATCGTCCGGGCCGGCGGCTCCCGCCCCGAGCCCTCCGCCGTGCGCCCGGCCACCGGCTGGTTCTACTCGCCCACCGTGCTGGACGCCTGCCACCGGGAGATGAGGGTCGTCCGCGAGGAAACGTTCGGCCCGCTGCTGACCGTCGAGACCTTCCGCGACGAGGACGAGGCCGTCGCCCTCGCCAACGACACCGAGTACGGGCTCGCCGGAGCGGTGTGGACCTCCGACGCGGGCCGCGCCCGGCGCGTCGCCGGACGGCTGCGCCACGGCACCGTCTGGATCAACGACTACCACCCGTATCTGCCGCAGGCCGAGTGGGGCGGCTTCGGCAGGTCCGGCACCGGCAGGGAGCTGGGCCCGGCGGGGCTCGCGGAGTACCGCGAGGCCAAGCACATCTACCAGAACCTCGACCCCCGCCCGCAGCGCTGGTTCGCGGGCTGACCCACCCCGGACCTCCGCCGCACCGACCTCACGCGCACGTTCTTCCAGGAGGAGCACCACCCATGCCACCGCCGTCCGCGACCACCCGCCCCGATCCGGCCGCCGCCGACTACGTGATCGTCGGAGGCGGCACCGCCGGCTCGGTGATCGCCTCACGGCTCGCCGAGGACCCCTCGGTCACCGTCACCCTCGTCGAGGGCGGCCCGTCCGACATCGACCGCCCCGACGTGCTCACGCTGCGCCGCTGGCTGGGCCTGCTCGGCGGCGAGCTGGACTACGACTACCCGACCACGGAGCAGCCGCGCGGCAACTCCCACATCCGGCACAGCCGGGCCCGGGTCCTCGGCGGCTGCTCCTCGCACAACACGCTCATCAGCTTCAAGCCGCTGCCCGGCGACTGGGACGAGTGGGCCGGGGCGGGCGCCACCGGCTGGGACGCGGCCGCCATGGAGCCCTACTTCGGCAGGCTGCGCAACAACATCGTCGCCGTGGACGAGAAGGACCGGAACGCCATCGCCCGGGACTTCGTCGAGGCCGCCCGCGAGGCCGCCGGCGTCCCCCGCGTCGAGGGGTTCAACGAGCGGCCGTTCCACGAGGGCGCCGGCTTCTTCGACCTCGCCTACCACCCGGAGACCAACAAGCGCTCCTCCGCCTCCGTCGCCTACCTCCACCCGCACATCGAGGCCGGCGACCGCCCCAATCTCCGCATCCTGCTGGAGACCTGGGCGTACCGGCTGGAGCTGGACGGCACCCGCGCCACCGGCGTGCACGTCCGCGCCGCGGACGGTACGGAGACGCTGCTGCGGGCCCGGCGCGAGGTGCTGGTCTGCGCGGGCGCCGTCGACACCCCCCGGCTGCTGCTGCACTCCGGCATCGGCCCCCGCGAGGACCTGGAGGCGCTGGGCGTCCCGGTCGTCCACGACCTGCCGGGGGTGGGGGAGAACCTGCTCGACCACCCCGAGTCGGTGATCGTCTGGGAGACCCACGGGCCCATCCCGGAGAACTCGGCGATGGACTCGGACGCGGGCCTCTTCGTCCGCCGGGACCCCGCGTCCCGCGGCCCGGACCTGATGTTCCACTTCTACCAGATCCCGTTCACCGACAACCCCGAGCGGCTGGGCTACGAGAAGCCCCCGTACGGGGTGTCGATGACCCCCAACATCCCCAAACCGCGCAGCCGCGGCCGGCTGTACCTCACCAGCGCGGACCCGGCGGTGAAACCGGCCCTGGACTTCCGCTACTTCACGGACGAGGACGACTACGACGGCCGCACGCTGGTGGACGGCATCAGGCTCGCCCGCGAGATCGCGAAGACCGAACCCCTCGCCCACTGGCTGAAGCGCGAGGTGGCCCCCGGACCGGAGGTCACCTCGGACGAGGAACTCGGCGAGTACGCCCGCAAGGCGGCCCACACCGTCTACCACCCGGCCGGCACCTGCCGGATGGGCGCCGCGGACGACCCGCTCGCCGTGGTCGACCCGCACCTGAGAATCCGGGGCCTGGAGGGCATCCGGATCGCCGACGCCTCCGTCTTCCCGACCATGACCGCCGTCAACCCGATGATCGGCGTGCTGATGGTCGGGGAGAAGTGCGCGGACCTGCTCGCCGACCCGACGACCCCGGGAGATGACGCGCGATGAGCGCCGAGAAAGCCGACCCGCCGGCCACGCCGGCCGCCCCAGCCACCACCGATACCGCGGAGACCGCCGACATCACGAAGACCACGGAGACCACGGAGACCGCCGAGACCGCGGCCCCGGCCGGGGGCCCCGCCGTCCCCGTCTTCTCCGTCCGCGGCCTGTGGAAGGTGTTCGGGCCCGGCGCGGACAAGATCCCCGGCAGCGCGCACGCGGACCTTTCCGCCCGCGAACTGCGCGAGCGCACCGGCTGCACCGCGGCCGTCCGCGACGTCTCCTTCGACGTCCACCGGGGCGAGGTCTTCGTCGTCATGGGCCTCTCCGGCTCCGGCAAGTCCACCCTCGTCCGCTGCCTCACCCGGCTGATAGAACCCACCGCCGGCACCCTCACCATGGACGGCGAGGACGTGCTCGCCATGGACCGGGCCCGGCTGCGCGACCTGCGCCGCCACCGGGCCTCGATGGTCTTCCAGCACTTCGGGCTGCTGCCGCACCGCACCGTCCTCGACAACATCGCCTACGGCCTGGAGATCCAGGGGGTCGGCCGGGCCGAACGCCGGGCCAGGGCGGCCGCCATGGTGGAGAAGGTCGGCCTGACCGGGATGGAGCACCGCCGCCCCGGCCAGCTCTCCGGCGGCCAGCAGCAGCGCGTCGGCCTCGCCCGCGCGCTCGCCGTCGACCCCGAAGTGCTCCTCTTCGACGAGCCGTTCAGCGCGCTCGACCCGCTCATCCGGCGCGACATGCAGGAGGAGGTCATCCGCCTGCACCGCGAGGAGGGGCGGACGATGGTGTTCATCACCCACGACCTCAACGAGGCGCTGCGCCTCGGCGACCGCATCGCGCTGATGCGCGACGGCCGCATCGTGCAGCTCGGCACCCCCGAGGAGATCGTGAGCTCCCCGGCCGACGACTACGTACGGGACTTCGTCCGCGACGTGCCCCGGGAACAGGTCGTCACCGTACGGAGTGCCATGCGGCCCGCCGAGGACGGCGAGGGCCGGTCCGGGGAGACGGTCGCCCCGGACACCACGGTCGCCGAGGCCGTCGGGACCGTCGCCGGCTCCGGCGCCCCCGTGCGCGTCATGGAGGACGGCCGCTGCCTCGGCGTCGTCGACGCCGGGTGCCTGCTGGCCGCGATAGCCGGCGAGAAGGCGGTGGCGGCCCGATGAGACCGCGACCCGCGACCCGGCACCTGCCCGGGACGGCCGGGCCCCGGGCCCGCCCCCGGCTCCGTCCGGCCCACCGGGCCCGCCCGGCCCGTGCTCCCGAGGGGGCGGCGGCATGAGCGCGACCACCTCCCCGGCCACGACACCGGCCGGTCCCGGCACCGGCGGCCCGCCGGGGGACCCGGGGCAGCCGGAGAAGACCACCACCGCCGGGCGCACCGGGGTAGCCATCACCCGCCTGCCCCGCCTGCCCGCCGGCAAGGCGGTCATGCTCGCCGCCGTCCTGCTCGTCCTGTTGTCCCTGGCCGCCGCGACCGAGTTCACCGGCACCTGGCCGGCCGCGCTCCGGGCCGAGCTCTCGGAACCGCTGAACGGGCTCAGCGACTGGATCATCGACAACCGGGACACCCACCCCCTCTTCCTGTACTTCCTCCTGCACCTCAGCAACACGGCCACCGCCTCCGTCGACGCGGTCTACCAGCTGCTGCTGTCCCTGGGCTGGCTCGGGGTGACCGCCGGCGGGGTGCTCCTCGCCTGGCGGGCCGGCGGCCTCGCGCACCGCAGCGGGCTGCGGACCGCCGCCACCGCCCTCGGGGCGTTCGCCGCATGCGGGCTGCTGGGCATGTGGGAACCCGCCGTGCTGACCCTGGCCCTGATGACCGTCGCGGTGGCCGTGGCGGCCGTCATCGGCGTGCTGCTCGGGCTGGCCGCCGGCCTCTCCGACCGCGTCCACCGGCTGCTGCGGCCGGTCCTGGACACCATGCAGGTGCTCCCGGCCTTCGCCTATCTGCTGCCGTTCGTGCTGGTCTTCGGCATCGGCACCCCCGCCGCCCTGTTCTCCACCGTCATCTACGCCGCGCCGCCGATGGCCCGCCTCACGGCCCTCGGACTGCGCGGCACCGACGGGTCGGTGCTGGAGGCCTCGGCCTCGCTCGGCGCGGGCCCGCTCCAGCGGCTGCTGACCGTCCGCATCCCGCTGGCCCGCAAGGACATGCTCCTCGGCCTCAACCAGACGATCATGATGGCGCTGTCCATGGTCGTCATCGCGGCGCTGGTCGGAGCCGGCGGTCTCGGCGAGGAGATCTACCAGGCGCTGTCGACCGTCGACGTCGGCCAGGCGCTCGCCGCCGGCATCCCGATCGTCCTCATCGCGATCTGGCTGGACCGCACCACCGCGGCGGCCGGCGCGCGGCTGGACGACACCGGGCGCACCGCCGGGCCGCGTCTCCTGCGCGGGCCGGCCGCCTGGGCCGCGGTCCTCGCCGGGACGGCCGTCCTGGCGGTGGCGGGCCGGTTCCTCACCACCGCGGAGTGGCCGGCGGCGTGGACGTACGACATCTCACCGGCCGTCAACGACTTCAAGAACTCGGTCATCGCGCAGCTCCGGGACGGCCTGCCCGTCGTCGGCGGCACCGAGGTGTGGGCGGCCGCCTTCACCGACTGGGTGCTGAACCCGCTGCACGACGGGCTGGTGGCCCTGCCCTGGTGGCTGGTCCTGCTGCTGGTCGCCGCGCTCGCCCTCACGGTGGGCACCTGGCGGACCGCGCTCACCGCGGTGCTCGCGATGGCCGCGATCGGCGTCATGGGGGTGTGGCCGGAGTCCCTCAACACCCTGTCCCAGGTCCTCGCGGCCCTGGTGGTGACCCTGCTGCTCGGCTTCGCCACGGGCGTCCTCGCGGCGCGGGTCCCCTGGGTGGACCGCGCGCTGCGGCCCGTCCTCGACGCCATGCAGACGATGCCGCAGTTCGTCTATCTGATCCCGGTGGTGGCGCTGTTCGCGGTCGGGCGGGTCGCCGCCATCGTCGCGGCCGTGGTCTACGCGCTCCCCGCCGTCGTCCGGATCACCGCCCAGGGCCTGCGGCAGGTGGACCCCGCCGCCGTGGAGGCCGCCCGCTCCCTGGGGGCGAGCGGTGCCCAGCTGCTGCGCCAGGTGCAGCTGCCGCTGGCCCGCCCGGCTCTGCTGCTGGCCGTCAACCAGGGCATCGTCCTCGTCCTCGCCGTGGTCATCGTCGGCGGCCTGGTCGGTGGCGGGGCCCTCGGCTACGACGTCGTCTACGGCCTGTCGCGCGGCGATCTCGGCGTCGGACTGGTGGCCGGAGCGGCCATCGTCTGCCTCGGCCTGGTCCTGGACCGGGTCACCCAGCCCACCACCGCCCGGCGGAAGGACACCTGACCACCGCCGGCCGCCTCACGGCGCTTCCGTACCAACGATGTTCACGCACCAAAGGATAAGGAACCCTCTTATGCGCACCACCGAACGAACCCGCAGAACCGCCACCGCCATCGCCGTCGCGGGCGGCATGCTGCTGCTCAGCGCGTGCGGCGCCGCCGACACGGGCGCGCCGGACTCGGCGGGCGGCGGGAAGAAGACCGTCCGGCTCACCGTCCCGTCCTGGGTCGGCGCCGAGGCGAACGTCGCCGTGGCCAAGCATCTGCTGGAGACCGAACTCGGCTACAAGGTCAAGGCGCAGCAGATGGGCGAGGTCCTCGCCTGGGACGCGCTCAGCAAGGGGAACATCGACGCCATCCTGGAGGACTGGGGTCACCCCGAGCAGGAGCAGAAGTACATCGAGGAGAAGAAGACCGTCGTCCGGGCCGGTGACCTCGGCGTCACCGGGCACATCGGCTGGTTCGTCCCCAAGTACTTCGCCGACGAGAACCCGGACGTCACCAACTGGAAGAACCTCAACAAGTACGCCGACGAGCTGAGCACCTCGGAGACGGGTTCGAAGGGCCAGATCCTGGAGGGCTCGCCCGACTACGTCACCAATGACGAAGCGATCATCAAGAACCTGGACCTGGACTTCAAGGCCGTCTACGCGGGCAGCGAGGCCGCGCAGATCACGGAGATCCGGAAGAACGTCAAGGACAAGAAGCCCTTCCTGACGTACTGGTGGACCCCGCAGTGGCTGAACGCCGAGATCGACCTGGTCGAGGTGGAACTGCCGGAGTACAAGGAGGGCTGCGACAAGGACCCGAAGAAGGTCGCGTGCGCCTACCCGGACACCCCGCTGCAGAAGTTCCTCAACGCCGACTTCGCCGAGAACGGTGGCGAGGCGGCCGAGTTCCTGAAGAACCTCAAGCTGACGACCGAGCAGCAGAACGAGATCGCGAAGATGATCGCGGGCGAGAAGATGTCGCCGGAGGCCGCCGCCGAGAAGTGGACGAAGGCCAACCCGGACGTCTGGAAGGCGTGGATGCCGTAGCCTCCGCGATGCCGTAACCCCCGCCTCCGCGAGCCCTCGCCGGCCGCGGAGCCGCCGGGGAGCGGAAGCCGGCGCGGGCCGGGCCGCCGGGAGACCGGTGGCCCGGCCCGCGCCGTCGTTGCGGGAGGCGCCGGCCGCGGGGGCCGTCAGTGCCGGCCGGGCTGGTAGACGCCCGGCAGGGCCCGGGTGGTCACGGCGATCCGGTTCCAGGCGTTGATGGTGAAGATGAGCGCGATGAGCTGGGCGAGTTCGGGCTCCTCGAACTGCCCGGCGGCCCGCTCGTACACCTCGTCCGGGACGCCGCCGGGAAGCAGGGTGACCGCCTCGGTGAGGGCGAGCGCCGCCCGTTCCCGCTCCGTGTAGTAGCCGGTGGCCTCCTCCCAGGCGTTCAGCAGGTAGATGCGGTCCTCGCGCTCACCGGCCGCGCGGGCGTCCTTGATGTGCATGTCCAGGCAGAAGGCGCAGTGGTTGAGCTGCGAGGCGCGGATCTTGACCAGCTCGGCCAGCACCGGGTCCACGCCCTCGGAGGCGGCCCGGTCGAGGGCCACCATGGCCCGGTAGACGCCGGGGGCCAGCTTCGGCAGGTTCATCCGGGGACCGCCGAGGCTGCCCCCCGCCTTGCCCCCTGCCGTGCCCTCAGCCCTGCCTGCTGCCCTGCCCTCCGCCGTGCCGGCCGGTGCCGCGCCGCTCCCGGCCCCCGCGCCGTCCGTGCCCCCGGTGCCGTCCGTGCGGCTCTGCGTCTCGGTCGTCGTGTTCGTCATGGCAGGAACGGTACGAGGCGAGTGGCTCAGGTGTATGGGCCATTTCGCCGGTCTGTGCACGGGCCAATCGCGACGGGTCCGCCGTGGTTCCGGCAGCACATCCGGCGGCGGGCGGACACCGGACGGGCGCCGGACGGACATCAGGCGGCCGTTCGGAAACGGCTCTGCCGCACCCATTGACGCGTCCCGGTGCACAGCCTACGTTCGTTTCACTCTCCGCACACTCGTGCGCATAGCGAACACTATGGGATCACCGGCCTCCGCCGGCCCCTCACACTCGGGAGTCCTTATGCACCACCGGCTTTCCAGACTCGTCATCGCGGCGGCGACCGCCGTCGCGCTGGCCGGATGCGGTTCCTCGGCCTCCTCCGGCGACGACGCCGAGGCGGGGGACGGCGGCACCGCGCAGGTGAAGGTCGGCGTCATCCCGATCCTCGACGTCGCCCCGATCTACCTGGGCGACAAACAGGGCTTCTTCAAGGACCGGGGCATCGACCTGACACTGGAGAGCGGCCAGGGCGGCGCGGCCATCGTGCCCGGCGTGGTCAGCGGCCAGTTCCAGTTCGGCTTCTCCAACGTGACCTCCCTGATGGTCGCCCACTCCAAGGGCGTGCCGATCCAGTCGATCGCCAACGGCGTGGCCTCCACCGGCAAGGACGGCGCCGACTTCGGCGGCGTGGCGGTCGCGAAGGACAGCAAGCTCACCTCGGCCGAGGACCTGGCCGGCAAGAAGGTCGCCGTCAACACGCTGAAGAACATCGGCGACACCACCGTCCGCGAGTCGGTGCGCAAGGCCGGCGGCGACGCCGGGGACATCGAGTTCACCGAGCTCGCCTTCGACCAGATGCCCGCCGCCCTCTCCGAGGGCCGGGTCGACGCCGCCTGGCTGGTCGAGCCCGCGCTCTCCATCGCCAAGGCCCAGGGCGCCCGCGTCATCGCCTCCAACTTCGTCGACACCGCCCCCGACCTGACCGTGGCCACGTACTTCACCTCCGCCAAGCTCGCCCAGGAGAACCCGGAGCTGGTGAAGAAGTTCGGCGAGGCGATGAACGAGTCCCTGCGGTACGCCGACGAACACCCCGACGAGGTCCGCGACATCCTCGCCACCTACACCAAGATCGACGCCAAGCTGGCGAAGTCCCTGACCCTGCCGCGCTGGCCCACCGAGGCCAACCGTGCCTCGATCGAGAAGCTGGCCGAACTCGGCAAGAAGGACGGCGTGTTCACCAAGGCCCCGGACCTGGACGCTCTCTTCCGATGACCTCCACCACCCTGCCCGGGGAGACGAGGCCGGCCGGCCCCGGCCGCCTCGGCCCGGCGCTGCGCGGCCTGGCCGGGCTCGCCGGCCTGGCCGCCCTGCTCCAGGTGCTGCCGCTCACCGGCCTCGTCTCCGCCGACTACCTGCCCACCACCACCTCCATCCTCGGCGCGTTCGGCGAGCTCCTCGGCGACCCCGGATTCTGGACCGCGCTCGGCGACACCCTGACCGGCTGGGCGCTCGGCCTGGCCATCGCCGTCGCCGCCGGCGTCGTGCTCGGCATCGTGATCGGCTCCGTCCCCGTGCTGCGCGCGGCCACGGCCTCCACCATCGAGTTCCTGCGCCCGATCCCGTCCGTGGCGCTCATCCCGGTGGCCGTGCTGCTCTACGGCACCGACCTCCGCTCCACCCTGCTGCTCGTCGTGTACGCCGCCTTCTGGCAGGTCCTCGTCCAGGTGCTGGCCGGGGTCCACGACGTCGACCCGGTCGCCGACGACACCGCGCACAGCTACCGGCTCGGCCGCTGGGGCCGCGTCCGGTACGTGCTGTGGCCCACCGCCCTGCCCTACGTCATGACCGGGGTGCGGCTGGCCGCGGCCGTCGCGCTCGTCCTCGCCATCACCGCCGAACTCATCATCGGCACCCCGGGCCTCGGCAAGCAGATCGCCGTCGCGCAGAACTCCGGCGCCGTCCCCGAGGTCTACGCCCTCGTCCTCGTCACCGGACTGCTGGGCGTGGCCATCAACCTCGCGGCCCGCGCGGTCGAGCGGCGCACGCTCTTCTGGCACCAGTCGGTCCGCGGCAAGGAGGCACCGTGATCCTGTCGGCCGCCAAACGGGCGCTGACCGTCCTCGGCCTGCCCGCCGTCCTCTTCACCGTCTGGTGGTTCGCCACGGCGGACAGCACCGACTTCTACTTCCCCGCGCTGCGGGACATCCTCGCCGCCTTCGGCACCGTCTGGACCGGTGAGCGGCTCGCCACCGACGTGCTGCCCAGCCTCGTCCGGCTCGCCGAGGGCTACCTCCTCGCCTCCGCCGCGGGCATCGCGCTCGGCGTGCTCATCGGCACCAAGCAGGCCGTGCGCGACGTCCTCGAACCGGTCCTGGAGCTCTTCCGGGCCATCCCGCCGCCCGTCCTCGTCCCGGTGATCATGCTCTTCGCGGGCATCGGCGACACCATGAAGGTCCTGGTGATCGCCAGCGGCTGCCTCTGGCCGGTGCTGCTCAACACCGTCGAGGGCGTCCGCTCCGCCGACGAGGTGCTGAGCGACACCTGCCGCGCCTTCGGCATCACCGGCTTCGCCCGGCTCCGGCACTTCCTGCTCCCCGGCGCCGGACCGCAGATCGTCACCGGTATGCGCCAGGCGCTCTCCATCGGGATCATCCTCATGGTCATCAGCGAGATGTTCGCGGCGAGCAACGGCCTCGGCTTCACCGTCGTCCAGTTCCAGCGCAGTTTCGCCATCCCCGAGATGTGGAGCGGTGTACTGCTCCTCGGCATTCTCGGATTCCTGCTCTCCCTGCTCTTCCGGCTGGTGGAGAACCGGGCCCTCGCCTGGTACCACGGCCTGCGCCGGGCCCAGAGGTCGTCATGACCGGCGGCCGGCTGCCCGTTTCCCCCAAGGAGGCGTCGATGCTCGACGTACAAGGTCTGCGCAAGACCTACACCGCCCGCGGCCGCACCGTCGAGGCCGTCCGCGACCTGACCTTCCACATCGCGCCCGGCGAACTCGTCTGCCTCGTCGGCCCGTCCGGCTGCGGCAAGACCACCCTGCTCAAGTGCATGGCCGGGCTGCTCGCCCCGACCGGCGGCGAGGTGCTGCTGCGGGGCCGCCCCGTGACCGGACCGCCGGAGGGCATGGCCGTCGTCCTCCAGGAGTACGGCCGCTCCCTCTTCGCCTGGATGAACGTCCACGACAACGTGGGCCTGCCGCTGCGCCGCAAGAAGATGTCCAAGGCGCGCCGCGAGGAACTCGTCGACCACGCGCTGGAGCTCGTCGGCCTCTCCGACGCCCGCGACGCGTACCCCTGGCAGCTCTCCGGCGGTATGCAGCAGCGCGTCGCCATCGCCCGCGCCGTGGCGTACGAGCCGCAGGTGCTGCTGATGGACGAGCCGTTCGCGGCCGTCGACGCGCAGACCCGCGCCGAACTGGAGGACCTCATCCGCCGGCTCTGGCACGAGCTGGGGGTCACGGTGCTCTTCGTCACCCACGACATCGACGAGGCCGTCTACCTCGGCCAGAAGACGATCATCCTCTCCAAGTCGCCGACCGTCGTGCAGGAGGAACTCGTCATCGACCTCCCCGACGAGCGCGACCAGCTGCACACCCGATCCAGCGCCCGCTTCGGCGAACTGCGCGCCCACGTCTACGAGCAGATCCAGCGCGCCAAGAACGGCGCCGTGGCGGAGACGGGCACCGGGACCGGGACCGGGGAGCACGGAAGGGGCGCGGCGCCCGGAGGAGGGGGAGAGTCCGGAGCAGCCGGGGAGCCCGGAGAGTCCGGAGAGTCCGGAGGATCCGGAGAGTCCGGAGAAGACGCGAAGACGGTGAAAAGCTCCGGCTTGACACCGGAATCGGCCAAGTCCTAACGTCCGCCCGGGATCTGCGCGGGATCCGCGCAGGTCAACGGGGCAAGGAGAACGATGACGGACAGCGGTACGGACAGCAGCAGTACGGACGGCGGCGGTACGGACGGCGGGCGTGGCCCGCACTTCGTCCAGTCGCTGGAACGCGGCCTCGCCGTGATCCGGACGTTCAGCGCCGAGACACCCGAACTGACCCTCACGGAGGTCGCCAAGGCCACCGGCCTGAGCCGGGCCGCGGCCCGCCGCTTCCTGCTGACCCTGGCCGATCTCGGCTATGTGCGCTCCGACGGCCGGCTGTTCCGCCTCACCCCCCGGGTCCTCGACCTGGGCTACCCGTATCTGTCCGGCCTCTCGCTGGCCGAGGTGGCGGCGCCGCACCTCGAACAGCTCGTCGCCACCGTGCGCGAGTCCTCCTCGGCGGCCGTCCTCGACGGCGAGGACATCGTGTACGTCAGCCGCGTGCCCACCCGCCGGATCATGACCGTGTCCATCAGCATCGGCACCCGGTTCCCCGCCTACGCCACCTCCCTCGGCCGGGTCCTGCTCGCCGGGCTCCCGCCCGCGGAGCGGGAGGCGTTCCTGGAGCGCGCCGCACTCGCCCGGCTCACCCCACGGACGATCACCTCCCGGGAGGATCTGGCGGCCGAGCTGGAAACGGTGCGCGCCCAGGGCTGGAGCATCGTCGACCAGGAACTGGAGCTCGGCCTGATATCGGTCGCCGCACCCGTCCACGACGAGCAGGGGCGGGTGGTCGCGGCCATCAACGTCTCCACCCACGCCAGCCGGGCCACCCCGGAGTCCATCCGGCAGGACCTGGTGCCGGTCCTGCTGGACACCGCCGCGGGCATCGAGGCCGACCTGCACAAGAACAGCCGGTCCTGAACCGAGGCCGCCCCGGCCGCCCCCGGTAGGGTCCGGGGCATGGAGGAACCCCGGGCCGCCACCACCACCACCGGCTCCGATCTGCACCTGGACCTCCCGGCCCCGGGCACCTCCGGAGTGCGCGACGCCCTCATCACCGCCCTGCGCGAGGCCGTGCGCGGCGGCCGGCTCGCCCCCGGCACCCGGCTGCCGTCCTCCCGCTCCCTCGCCGCCGACCTCGGCCTCGCCCGCAACACCGTGGCCGACGCCTACGGCGAACTCGTCGCCGAGGGCTGGCTCACCGCACGCCAGGGCTCCGGCACCCGCGTCGCCCTCCGCGCCGACCCCGTACCGCCGCCCGCCGGCCGCTCCGTCCCGGCCGCCCGGACGCCGCGCCGCCGGGTGCACAACCTGCTGCCCGGCTCACCCGACCTCTCCGCCTTCCCGCGCGCCGCCTGGCTCACCGCCGCCCGTCGTGCCCTCGCCGCGGCACCGGCCGACGCCTTCGGCTACGGGGACCCGGCCGGCCGGCCCGAACTGCGGCACGCCCTCGCCCACTACCTCGCCCGGGCCCGCGGCGTGCGCACCGCCCCGGAACGCATCGTGATCTGCGCGGGGTTCGTCCAGGGCCTGATGCTGCTCAGCCGCGCGCTGAGGGCCATGGGCGCGGAGGCGGTGGCCGTCGACTCCTACGGGCTCGACTTCCACTGGTCCCTGATCCGCGGCGAGGGGCTGCGCACCGTACCGCTGCCGAAGGACGCACAGGGCACCCGGGTCGGGGAGCTCGACCACCGGCGGGACGCCGGCGCCGTGCTGCTCACCCCGGCACACCACTTCCCCACCGGGATGCCGCTCTCGCCGGAGCGCCGCTCCGCCGTCGTCGACTGGGCCCGCCGCACCGGCGGCCTCGTCCTGGAGGACGACTACGACGGCGAGTTCCGCTACGACTGCCGGCGCGTCGGGGCGCTGCAGGGGCTCGACCCGGAACGGGTCGTCCATCTCGGCACGGCCAGCAAGAGCCTCGCCCCCGGGCTGCGGCTGGCCTGGATGGTGCTGCCGCAGCACCTGGTCGGCGAGGTCCTCGCCGCCAAGAACCCGGCCGAGGAGATGACCGGCACCCCCGACCAGCTGATCCTGGCCGAGTTCATCACCGGCGGCGGCTACGACCGCCATCTGCGCTCCATGCGGTTGCGCTACCGGCGGCGCCGCGACCGGCTCGTCGCGGCCCTCGCCGAACGGGCCCCGCACATCCCCGTCACGGGCATCGCGGCCGGCCTGCACGCCGTGCTCGAACTCCCGCCCGGCACCGAGGACCGGGTGCTGCGGGCCGCGGCCTGGGAGGGCCTGGCCCTGGAGGGCCTCAGCCGCTACCGCCACGAGCCGGGGCCGGTCCCGGTGCCGGACACCGACTCCGCCGGGCCCGCCGCCGGGCCCGCCGGCCCCGGCCCGGCCGCCGGGGCCCCCGGCCCCGACGGCCTCGTCGTCGGCTACGGCACGCCGCCGGAGCACGCCTTCACGGCCGCCGTGGACGCGCTGTGCCGCGTCCTGCCGCCGGCACCCTGAGCCGGCCGCCGGAACCGGCATCCGCCCCGTCCTCAGGCCGCCCTCAGGCCGCCCGCAGCTCGGCCCGGAGCCGGTCCAGCCCCCAGTCCAGGTCCTCCTTGGAGATCACCAGCGGCGGCGCGAGACGGACCGTGGCCCCGTGGGTGTCCTTCACCAGTACACCGGCCCGCAGCAGCCGCTCCGAGAGCTCCCGGCCGGTGCCGTTCCGCGGGGCGATGTCCACACCGGCCCACAGCCCGCGTCCCCGTACCGCCTCGACCAGGCCCTCACCGGCCATCACGGCCAGCTCCCGGTGCAGATGCCCGCCCAGCTCCGCCGCGCGCCGCTGGTACTCGCCGGTCCGCAGCAACTCGATGACCTCCAGGGCGACCGCGCAGGCCAGCGGGTTGCCGCCGAACGTCGAACCGTGCTCGCCCGGCCGGAACACCCCCAGCACCTCCCGCGAGGACACCACCGCGGACACCGGCACCACACCGCCGCCCAGCGCCTTCCCCAGCAGATACACGTCCGGGACGACGCCCTCGTGCTCGCAGGCGAAGGTGCGGCCGGTGCGCCCCAGCCCGGACTGGATCTCGTCCGCGACGAACAGCACGTTCCGGGCCCGGGTCAGCTCCCGCACCCCCGCCAGATAGCCGTCCGGCGGCACCAGCACCCCCGCCTCGCCCTGGATCGGCTCCAGCAGCACCGCGACCGTGTCCTCGCCGATCGCCGCCTCCAGCGCGGCCAGGTCCCCGTACGGGACGATGTCGAAGCCGGGGGTGTAGGGGCCGTAGTCGGCGCGGGCCTCGGGATCCGTGGAGAAGCTGACGATGGTGGTGGTCCGGCCGTGGAAGTTGTCCGCGGCGACGACGATCCTGGCCCGCCCGTCCGGCACGCCCTTGACCCGGTAACCCCACTTGCGGGCCGTCTTCACGGCCGTCTCCACCGCCTCCGCGCCCGTGTTCATCGGCAGCACCATGTCCATGCCGCACAGATCGGCCAGCCGCTCGCAGAAGTCGCCGAACCGGTCGTGGTGGAAGGCCCGGGAGGTGAGGGTGACCCGGTCCAGCTGCTCCCGGGCCGCGGCGATCAGCCGCGGGTGCCGGTGGCCGAAGTTGAGCGCCGAGTAGCCGGCCAGCATGTCGAGATACCGCCGCCCCTCCACATCCGTCACCCAGGCCCCCTCGGCGGTGGCCACGACGACGGGCAGGGGGTGGTAATTCCGCGCGCTGTGGGCCTCTGCGGCGGCGATACTGCGTTCCGTACGCGCTGTCACGGCTTCTCCATTCGGTGGCCCGGGGGGAATGCGAACTCTTTCTATCGCTGATCGGCCACCGCGCGAAACAATCTCTCCAAGCGGCTTCCGGATCGGGGGACCGGGAGCCCCCGCACACCTGAGACAATGGGCCCATGGCCCTTGATCGACCTCGTGTGCTCTCCGGTATCCAGCCCACCTCCGGTTCGTTCCACCTGGGGAACTACCTGGGCGCGGTCCGCCAGTGGGTGGCCCAGCAGGACACCCACGACGCGTTCTACATGGTGGTGGACCTCCACGCGCTCACCGTCGTCCAGGACCCGGAGGCGCTGCGCGCCGACTCCCGGGTCGCCGCGGCGCAGCTGCTCGCCGCCGGTCTCGACCCGGAGCGCTGCACGGTCTTCATCCAGAGCCACGTCCCGGAGCACGCGCAGCTCGGCTGGGTGCTGAACTGCCTGACGGGCTTCGGCGAGGCCTCGCGGATGACGCAGTTCAAGGACAAGTCCGTCAAGCAGGGCACCGACCGGACCACCGTCGGCCTCTTCACCTACCCGGTCCTCATGGCCGCCGACATCCTCCTCTACCAGTCGGACGCCGTCCCGGTAGGCGGCGACCAGCGGCAGCACCTGGAGCTGACCCGGGTCCTCGCCGAGCGCTTCAACGGCCGCTACGGCGAGACGTTCAAGGTCCCCGACGCCTTCATCGTCCCGGAGACCGCCCGGATCACCGACCTCCAGGACCCGGCGCTCAAGATGAGCAAGTCCTCGTCCACCCCCAAGGGCATCGTCAATCTGCTGGACGAGCCCAAGGTCTCCGCGAAGAAGATCAAGAGCGCGGTCACCGACACCGACACGGTGATCCGCTACGACGAGGAGAACAAGCCCGGCGTCAGCAACCTCCTCACCATCTACGCCGCGCTCACCGGCGCCACCGTGGCGGAACTGGAGCAGCGGTACGAGGGCAAGGGCTACGGTGCGCTCAAGACCGACCTCGCCGAGGTGTACACGGAGTGGGCGACCCCCTTCCGCGACCGCACCCGGGAATATCTGGACGATCCGGAGACGCTGGACTCAATCCTGGCCAAAGGTGCGGAGAAGGCCCGCGCCGTGGCGGCCGAGACGCTCGCGCGGGTCTACGAGCGCGTCGGCTTCCTGCCCGCCAAGCACTGAGCGAGCCCCGAAGGAGCCGGTACGTCCGGGACAACGACACCAGCAGAGGAGAACGACGTGGGGACCGTAACGCTCGGCGTTTCGATCGCGGTCCCGGAGCCGTACGGCAGCCAGCTCCAGGAGCGGCGCGCGGGCTTCGGGGACACCGCCGCGCACCACATCCCGACCCACGTCACCCTCCTTCCCCCCACCGAGGTCGACGCCGCCCTGCTGCCGGACTTCCGCCGCCATCTCGCGGAGGTGGCGGCCGGCGGCCGTCCGTTCGCGATGCGGCTGGAGGGCACCGGCAGCTTCCGGCCGGTCTCGCCCGTGGTCTACGTCAAGCTGGCGGAGGGCATGCGGGAGTGCTCCGAGCTCCAGGAACTGGTGCGCTCGGGCCCGGTGGAGCGGGAACTCCAGTTCCCGTACCACCCGCATGTGACCGTCGCCCACGGCATCGCCGACACGGCGATGGACCGGGCGCTGGTGGAGCTCGCCGACTACACCGCCGCCTGGCTCGCCTCCGGCTTCGCCCTCTACGAGCAGGGCACGGACGGGCAGTGGCGGATGCTGCGCGAGTACCCCTTCGGCCGGGACGCCACGGCCTCCGGCCGGCCCGTGCACCCCTCCCCGGCCGGCGCGGCAGCCGCCTCCTTTCCGCGCCCCTGAGGACGCCGCGCCCGCGTCCCCGGAGGACACCCCCGGGGACGCGGACGGCCCCGCCCCCGGGGAGCTCCGGAGACGAGGCCGGGAAGGGGAGCCCGGCCGCCGGCGCACCCCTTGACCCCTTGACCGGCCGGCCCCTCGCCGTGTGCGAACCGGCTCAGACGATGATGACCCGGCGCCCGCGCGTGTGACCGGCCTGGCTGTCGATGTGCGCCGCGGCGGCCTCGGCCAGCGGGTACGACCTCTCGACGGGGATGTGGAGCCCGCCCTCCGAGATGAGGCGGGCCGCCTCGGCGAGCGCGTCCGTCATGCTCCCGGCCGCTCCGGAGAACCGGACACCCACGTCACGTGCCGCGGGATCGGCGATGGTGATCACCTTCTGCGGATCCCCGGTCAGCCCGACCAGCTCGCGGAGCACGCCCGAGCCGGCCAGATCGAGAGCCGCGTCGACACGGCCCAGCCGCCGCACCCGCTCGGCCCAGCCCTCGCCGTACGTCGTGGCGACGGCACCCAGGTCGCGGAGATAGTCCTGGTTCGCGGCCCCGGCCGTGCCGATCACCGTGATGCCGCGGTCGCGGGCGATCTGCAGAACCGCTGATCCGACGCCCCCCGAGGCGCCGTTGACGAGCAGCGTCTGCCCGGAGGTCACACCGGCCTCGCGGATGATGCGCAGCGCGGTCTCCATCACGGAGGGGTACCCGGCCGCCTCTTCGAACGTCAGGCCCCCGGGCATACGGGCCCAGGCCGACAGCACGGCGAACTCGGCGTAGGTGTCGGTGCCCCCACCGAAGACGGGGTCGCCGATCTCCACCCCTTCGGCGCCCTCGCCGATCTCGTCCACCACCCCGGCGGCGTCCTGACCGACTCCGGCGGGCAGCGCGAGCGGACTGATCTGCTGGAACTGGCCCTCCCGGATCCTCCAGTCCACGGGGTTCACGCCCGCCGCCCGTACGGCGATGCGTATACGGCCGGGGCCCGCGTGGGGCTCCTCGGCATCCACGAGGCGCAGAACGCCGGGACCGCCGAACTCGGCGAAGCTCACTTTCTTCATGCGGGGACCGTAACACTAACCGTTAGCTTTATGGAACCGTTCCGCATTTGGATCTGATAGTTTCAGGCCATGACCGAGCCGACCGGACGCCGGGAGCGCAAGAAGGCCGCGACCCGCCAGAAGATCGCCGACACCGCCCTGCGGCTCTTCCTGGAGCGCGGGTACGGCGCGGTGGGCATCCGTGACGTGGCCACCGAGGCCGACGTGGCCGTCACCACGGTCTTCTCGCACTTCGCCTCGAAAGAGGCCCTGGTGTTCGAGCAGGACGAGGGCTTCGGGCAACGTCTCCGGCAGGCGGTCACCGGCCGGGCGCCGCACGAGCCGCTCATCCCCGCGCTGCGCCGCGAGATCCAGGCCCTGGTACTCCATTGCACGGCGGACGGCGCCGCCCCGGTGTGGCGCATGGTCGACGCGACCCCCGCCCTGCGGGAGTACGAGGAGTCGATGATGCTCCGCCACGCGGAGTCGCTGGCCGCGGCCATCGCCGCCGAACCCGGCCCGCCCCGGACCACCACGGCCTGCCGGACGATCGCGAGGTTCGTGGTCGACGCCTTCTCCCTGGCCCGTGAGGCGACCGATCCGGAGGCTGCGGTGGACGAGATCTTCCGGATGATCGAGGCGGCCTGGGAGGCCGCCCGCTCTGGGGAGCGGGCGCCGGCCCCCGTCCCCCCGGGATCGGCGGGGGCGGGCCGCGGATGAGGGGCTCCGCCCGGCCCGCCGGGACGGCTCCTCCGCGGGGCGGGCACCGTCCACCGGCCGGCCGCGACGGCTCCCGCCGTGTCCGCGCACACCCGAACCACCGGGCGCGCTGAGGCGGCGCACCGTTCCGGTTTCCCGGTCCCCCGGTGCGCGACTTGCGGCCGGAGGGGGTAGGCGACCGCCATGGACTGGCTGAAGAGACTCCCCGTGGTCGGCCCCGCCGCCACCCGGCTGCTGCGCACGCACGCCGGGCGCGCCTATCAGCGGCTCGACGAGGTGCACTGGGACCGCCTCGCCGCGGCCATCACCTTCTTCAGCTTCATCGCGGTCTTCCCGCTGCTCAGCCTGGGAGCCTCGATCACCGCCGCGCTCCTCGGCCCGGACCAGGTGCGCGAACTGCAGCGGCAGGTGGCCGAGCAGGTGCCCCTCTCCGCCGAGCGGCTCGACCTGGCCGAGCTGGTGACGAACGCGGGCACGGTCGGACTGATCTCCGGCAGTGTGCTGCTGGTGGTCGGTACCCGCTGGGTGGGCTCGCTCCGGGAGTGCCTGCGCACGGTCTGGCGGAAGGAGGAGGACCCCGGCAACCCCGTGGTGCTCCGGCTCAAGGACATCGCGGTGCTCCTGGGCCTGGCGGTGACCGGGCTGTGCGCCGTGGCCGGCTCGGCGTTCGCCAGCAGCGCCGTCGGCTGGGCCGCGGGACGGCTCGGGCTCGACGAGGGCGGCGTGGGCAGCGTGCTGCTCTTCCTCGCCGGACTGGGCATCGGGATCCTCGCGGACTTCCTGATGCTGTCGTATCTGCTGACCAGGCTGCCGCGGGTGCACCCGGAGCGCCGCGCCGTGCTCTTCGCCGGACTGATCGGCGCGGTCGGCTTCGAACTGCTGAAGCTGCTGCTCAGCGGCTATCTGCAGGGCGTGGCCGGCAAGAGCATGTACGGCGCCTTCGGCGTGCCGGTCGCCCTGCTGCTCTGGATCAGCCTCATGGCCCGGCTGCTGCTGTACTGCGCCGCCTGGACGGCGACCGAACTCCCCCGCCCCGCCGGGGACCACGCCGCCGGGGAGAACCCTTCAGGCGCCGGTGCGCCGCCTTCCGCCGGTGCGCGGGTCCCCGCCGGCGCGACGGCCTCCGGAACCGGGGTCAGCCCCGAGGCTCCTCCGGCTTCCCCTCCGGGGACTTCCCGGAAGCCGGGGTCTCCCCAGGCTTCCCCGGCTCCTTCGGCTTCCCCGGCTCCTTCGGCTTCCCCGGCTTCCCCGGCTTCCACAGCTTCCACGGCGTCCGGGACCGCGGAGTAACCCCCGGAGGAGTACCCGGAGCACCCTGAGCACCCGGAGCGTCCCCCGGGTGGCGCCCCGCCCGCTCCGGCAGCGGCCAGCGGCGGTGAACCAGCAGGCCCGCCGCGGCCAGCACCACCAGCAGCGCGCCCATGAGGCCCAGCACCGTGCCGATCCCGGCGGAGCCGCCCGGCGTCTCCTGCGCGGCGACCCCGGCCTGCGCGGGATCCTCCGGCCGCGCGCCGTCGGTGCCGCCCGCCTCGCCCGTGGCGGGCTCGGCGCCGCGGGGCGGCACGAGCGTGCCCACCGGCTCGGCCTTCCCGGCCGCCTTGAAGCCCCAGTCGAAGAGCTTCGCGGTCTCCTTGTAGACCGCGTTGTGTTCCTTCGAGGACGGGTTCATCACCGTGACCAGCAGCACCCGCTCACCGCGCTGGGCGACCCCGGTGAACGTCCAGCCCGCCTTCGAGGTGTAGCCGTTCTTGATCCCGGCGACGCCCTTGTACGGGGTGAGGTCGTAGTCGCCGGTGAGCAGCCGGTCGGTGTTCTGGATCGCGAAGGTCTCGCGCTTCTTCTTCTTGGTCTTCTTGTCCGTCTTCCACTTGCCGGGGAAGTCGGCGCTCACCGTCGAGCAGTACTCGCGGAAATCGGCGTTCTGCAGCCCGGAGCGGGCGATGAGCGTCAGGTCGTAGGCGCTGCTGAACTGGCGGGGGGCGTCGTAACCGTCGGGGCTGACGACGGTGGTGTCCAGGGCGTTGAGCTCCTCGGCCCGCGCCTGCATCTCCTGGACGGTCTTGTCGATGCCGCCGTTCTTGTGCGCCAGCACGCGCACCGCGTCGTTGCCGGAGCGCAGGAAGACGCCGAGCCAGAGATCGCGCACCGTGTAGGTGAGGTTCTCCTTGAGGCCGACGGCGCTGCTGCCCGCGCCCATGCCTTCCAGCTCGGTGCGGAGGACCTTGTGCTCCTGCTTCTTGTCGAACTTCGGCAGCAGGGTGTCCGCGAACAGCATCTTGAGGGTGCTCGCGGGCGGCAGCTTCCAGTGCGCGTTGTGCGCGGCCAGCACATCGCCCGACTCGGCGTCGGCGACGATCCAGGAGCGGCCGGTCAGCTTCGCGGGGAGCGCGGGAACCCCGGGGCCGGGGCGCACCTGCGTGCCGGGGCGGCCGAGCAGTTCGCCGCCGATCTCGGACATCCGCGCGGGCGGCTTCGGCTCCTTCGGCTTCCCGCTGTCCCCGTCCGCGGCGAGCGCGGGCCCGGCGGAGAGCGGGAACAGCAGCAGGGCGGCCGCGACGGCCGGTATCAGTCCGCGCGACAGTGCGGCGGGGCGGCGGGCGGATACGCCCGGTACGAGAGCAGGCACGACCGTGAAAGTACCGTGTGCCGCCCGCCAACGGCACACCGCGGTGGCCTAGTTGCGCCACGCCCCGGAAATTCGCAGGCCGGTGGAGTCCGGACGGCCGTACCGCCCCGGGCGGCGGGCATGCCGCGGGGCCGGTGATACTGGAACGCATGTCGCGTTCTGCCGTGGACTCCCCGCCCGCAACCTCCCGTCCGATGCCGCCCGGCCGCAGGGCTTCCTGGTTCCTGCTGGCCTTCGGGGTGTGGAGCTGGTTCATCTGGACCACCTTCGCCCGGAACCTCTGGGGCAACGGAAGCGGACTGGCCTTCGACGACGCCGGTGAGCCGACCGCGTACTTCTGGGTGCATCTGCTGCTCGCCGTCACCTCCCTCCTGCTGGGGACCGCGGTCGGCCTGATCGGGCTGCGCGGTGTCCGCGCCTGGCGCGCCGCCGCGGGCGCCGGGGCCGGGCGGAGCGGGCAGGACGCGGGCCGCGGTGACGTGGCGGCGCCGGGCACCGGGAGCCGGACGTGACCTTCCTCCTCGTCCTGCTGGTGATCCTCGGCCTGTTCGGGGGCGTGCACTGGTACCTGTGGCGGCGGATCGTCCGCGACACCACGGCGCCGGGCGGTGCCGGGCGGCGGATCGGCACGGCCGCAGCCGTGCTGCTGCCCCTGACCACGGTCGCCGCCCTGACGAGCGGCCGGGCCGGGGCTCCCTTCGCCGTCGAACAGGTGCTGGCCTGGCCGGGCTATCTGTGGCTGGCCGTGGTGCTCTATCTGACGCTGGCCCTGCTGGCCGGCGAGGCGGTGCGGCCGCTGCTCCACCGTCTGCTCCGGTCCCGGGACGGCGCGGCCCGGCCCGCCGCCCCGGGCGAGCCCGTGCCCGCGGCTGTCACCTCCCCCGGGGGGTCCCGGGAGACGGCACCCGAGACTTCCCCGGAGGCCGTCTCCGTCACGGCCCCGGCGGGGGCGGCGGAGACGGCGGGTTCCGCCGGAGCCGGTCCCGCCGGGCCGGCTCCGCGGGCCGCCGGGTCCGGCCCCGCCCCGGCGGCCGCTCCGGGACCGTCCGGCCCGTCCGCCCCGCCGGACTCGTCCGACCGGCCGGCCCCTCCCGCTCCCAGCCGGAGGCTGTTCGTGGCCCGCACGGTGGCCGTCGCCGCCTCGGCGGCCGCGCTGGGCACGGTCGGCCACGGCACCCTGGACGTCCTGAACGGCCCCTCGGTCAAGCGGATCACGGTCCCGCTCGCCAAGCTGCCGCGTTCCGCGCACGGCTACCGGATAGCCGTGGTCAGCGACATCCACATCGGCCCGGTCCTCGGCCGGGCGCACACCCGCCGGATCGTGGAGACGATCAACCGGACGCGGCCGGACCTGGTCGCGGTCGTCGGGGACCTCGTCGACGGCGACGTCGCCGATCTGGGCCCGGCCGCCGAGCCGCTGGCCGGTCTGCGGTCCCGGGACGGCTCGTTCTTCGTGACGGGCAACCACGAGTACTTCTCCGGTGCGGCGCAGTGGGTGGACTTCGTGCGCGAGCTGGGGGTCCATCCGCTGGAGAACGCCCGGGTGGAGCTGCCCGGCTTCGACCTCGCCGGGGTCAACGACCCGGCGGCGGAGCGCGAGGGCACGGCGGGGGAGGGCCCCGACTTCGGCCGGGCGCTGGGCGACCGCGACCCGGGGCGGGCCTCGGTGCTCCTCGCGCACCAGCCGGTGGTGATCGACGAGGCCGTGCGGTACGGCGTCGGCCTGCAGCTCTCCGGGCACACCCACGGCGGCCAGCTGTGGCCCGGGGAGTATCTCGCCGCGCTCGCCAACCCGACCGTCGCGGGGCTGGAACGCTACGGCGACACCCAGCTCTATGTGACGCGCGGGGCGGGCGCTTGGGGCCCGCCGGTCCGGGTGGGGGCGGAATCCGACATCACTGTGGTCACTCTGGCCTCACCACACGCCTGACGGCGGCCCTTGCTGATCGAAACAGATCGTTGATGATCGAACTTGACTAAATCTGACTATCAGGTTTGATCTCCCGCACAGCCCGAAAATGCCTGGGCGCATACGGCTATGCGCTGACTGCACACTGTGTTTAAGTGATGCAGATCACCGGATGGGGGGCAGGGGCGCTCTGCGCCCTTCCACCGGTGGAGCAGGTGTGCTGTGGGAGGGCTTCCGTGGAGTGGTTCCAATTCCGGATCGTCGCGATCATCGTCGCGGTATCCGTGACGTTCGGCGTGATCGGCATCCGACTGCTGGAGGCTTACGAGAAAGGCGAGAAACCGATCCTCGTGGGGACCACGGACACGGTCTCCTCACTCGACCCCGCGGGCGCCTACGACGCGGGCTCCTGGGCGGTCTACTCCAACCTCTACCAGTCGCTGCTGACCTTCGAGCGCGGCAAGGAGGAGCCCGTCCCCGACGCCGCCCGCAGCTGTGAGTTCACCGGTGCCGACCTGCTGCAGTACAGCTGCGAACTCCGCTCCGACCTGCAGTTCGCCAACGGCAACCCCCTGACGGCCGAGGCGGTGAAGTTCTCCTTCGACCGCATCCGCCGTATCAAGAGCCCGCAGGGCCCCCTGCCGCTGCTGGACACCCTGGGCTCCGTGAAGGTACGGGGCAACACCGTCACCTTCTTCCTGCAGTCGCCGGACGCCACCTTCCCGTTCAAGATCGCGACAGGGGCCGGGTCGATCGTCGACCCCGCCACCTACGAGAAGGACCGGCTGCGCAAGGACGGCGACGCCAACGGCTCCGGCCCGTACCGCATCGACTCCTACTCGGAGGGCCGGGAGGCCCGGCTGGTCCCCAACACCGGCTACCGGGGAGCCCTCGGGAGCCTCGGCAACCGGGTCACCATCCGCTACTACGACGGCCCCGGCGAACTCGAGAAGGCCTGGCAGAAGCGGGAGATCGACGTCGCCGCGCGCGGACTGCCGCCGGAGGCCCTGACCTCCGTCGTCGAAGCCGGCGCCCGCAACGTCAATGTGGAGGAGAACACCGCGTACGCCACCCGCTCGCTGGTGTTCAACCTCCGCGAGAACGCCCCGCTGAGCGAGCCGGCCGTACGGCAGGCCGTCGCCGCCGTCATCGACCGGCAGGCCCTGGCGCGGGACGTCCACGACCGCACCGTCACACCGCTGTACTCGCTCATCCCGACCGGGGTCAACGGCCACACCACCTCGTTCTTCGAGAACGACCCCAAGCCCGACCCGAGCCGGGCGCGCCAACTGCTGGAGGAAGCGGGCATCGAGACGCCGGTGCGGTTCCGCATCGCCTACTCCCAGGGCTCCGCCACGGACGCCGAGGCCGAACTCCTCCGCGACCAGCTGGAGGAGACCGGGCTCTTCGAGGTCGACGTCACCCGGCACGAATGGGCCCAGTTCCAGAAGGGGTTCGCCGAGGGCAAGTACGACGCCTACTGCATCGGCTGGGTCGCCGACTTCCCGGACCCGGAGACCTTCGTCACCCCGGTCGTCGGCTCCGGCTCCGCCTTCCACAACCAGTACCGCGACAGCCGCGTCGACCGGCTCATCCGCGCCACCCAGCGCACCACCGACCGCCGCGAGGCCGCCCGCGACTTCGCGGCGATCCAGGAGATCGTCGCCGAGGACGTGCCGCTGATCCCCCTCTGGGAGCGCAAGGACTATGTGCTCAGCACGGACGGCGTCGCCGGCTACCAGTACCTGTCGGACGGCAGCGGGGCCTGGCGGCTCTGGGAGCTGAGCAGGATCTGACCGGCGCCCCGGGGCACCGGCCGGAGCACGGAGCAGGAGCCGTCCCGCGCCCCGGGACCCGGCCGCCACCGGGACCCGGCCGCCACCGGATCCGCCCCGGCACGCCGGCGGGCCCGGTCCGTACGTCTCGCACGTACGGACCGGGCCCGGTCGCGTTCATCCCGGGGCCGCCCGCAGGCGGGCGGCCGGCCGGCTCAGAAGCGGCGCGTGATCAGCGCCCGCTTGACCTCCTGGATGGCCTTGGTGATCTCGATGCCGCGCGGGCACGCCTCGGTGCAGTTGAAGGTGGTGCGGCAGCGCCAGACGCCCTCCTTGGAGTTGAGGATCTCCAGCCGCTGCTCACCGCCCTCGTCGCGCGAGTCGAAGATGAAGCGGTGCGCGCCCACGATCGCCTGGGGGCCGAAGTACTGCCCGTCGTTCCAGAACACCGGGCAGGACGAGGTGCACGCGGCGCACAGGATGCACTTGGTGGTGTCGTCGAACCGCTCGCGGTCCTCGGCGCTCTGCAGCCGCTCGCGCGTCGGCTCGTTCCCCTTGGTGACGAGGAACGGCATGATGTCCCGGTACGCCTGGAAGAACGGCTCCATGTCGACCACGAGGTCCTTCAGGACCGCCAGGCCCTTGATGGGCTCGACCGTGATCGGCTTCTCCGGGTTCATGTCCTTGATCAGCGTCTTGCACGCCAGCCGGTTGCGGCCGTTGATGCGCATCGCGTCCGAGCCGCAGATGCCGTGCGCGCAGGAGCGCCGGAAGGTCAGCGTCCCGTCGAGCTCCCACTTGATCTTGTGGAGGGCGTCGAGCACCCGCTCCTTCGGGTCGATCTCGAACCGGAAGTCCTCCCAGCTCGCGTCGGCCGACACCTCCGGGTTGAACCGGCGGATCCGGAAGGTGACCGTGATCAGGTCCGCGGCCGTGGCGGAAGCCGGCGCGTCCTGGGGCTCGTGCTTGTCGAGCGTTGCGGTGCTCATCAGTACTTACGCTCCATCGGCTGGTAGCGGGTCGTCACGACCGGCTTGTAGTCGAGCCGGATCGACTCGGTGCCGTCCTCGCCCACCTCGCGGTACGCCATGGTGTGCCGCATGAAGTTGACGTCGTCGCGGTTGGGGAAGTCCTCGCGGTAGTGACCGCCGCGGGACTCCTTGCGGGCCAGCGCGGACACGGCCGTCACCTCGGCCAGATCGAGCAGGTTGCCCAGCTCCAGGGCCTCCAGCAGGTCGGTGTTGAACCGCTTGCCCTTGTCCTGCACGGACACGTTGAGGTAGCGCTCGCGCAGCGCGCCGATCTCCTCGACCGCCGTCTTCAGCGTCTGCTCGGTGCGGAACACCATGACGTTGGTGTCCATGGTCTCCTGCAGCGCCTTGCGGATCTCGGTGACCCGCTCGGTGCCGGTGGCGCTCCGCATCCGCTCCACCTGGCCCACGACCTGGGCGGCCGGGTCCTCCGGCAGCTCGACGAAGCCGTGCTCCGCGGCGTACTCGGCGGCGGCGATGCCGGCCCGGCGCCCGAAGACGTTGATGTCGAGCAGCGAGTTGGTGCCCAGCCGGTTGGCGCCGTGCACGGAGACGCAGGCGACCTCGCCGGCCGCGTACAGGCCCGGTACGACGGTGGTGTTGTCCGCCAGCACCTCGCCCTGGACGTTGGTCGGGATGCCGCCCATCGCGTAGTGCGCGGTCGGCTGGATCGGGATCGGGTCCGTGTAGGGCTCGATGCCGAGGTACGTCCGCGCGAACTCGGTGATGTCGGGCAGCTTGGCGTCCAGCTGCTCCGGCGGCAGGTGCGTCAGGTCCAGGAAGACGTGGTCGCCCTCGGGGCCGCAGCCGCGTCCCTCGCGGATCTCGGTGTAGATCGAGCGGGAGACGACGTCGCGCGAGGCGAGGTCCTTCATGACGGGCGCGTACTTCTCCATGAAGCGCTCGCCGTCCTTGTTGCGGAGGATGCCGCCCTCGCCGCGCGCGCCCTCGGTGAGCAGGATGCCCATCCGCCAGATGCCCGTCGGGTGGAACTGGAAGAACTCCATGTCCTCCAGCGGCAGACCGCGGCGGAACGCGGCGGCCTGGCCGTCACCGGTCAGGGTGTGGGCGTTGGAGGTCACCTTGAAGAACTTGCCGGTGCCGCCGGAGGCGAAGATCACGGACTTCGCCCGGAAGACGTGGATCTCGCCGGTGGCCAGCTCGTACGCGACGACGCCCGCGGTGCGCTTGACCCCGTCCGTCTCGTTGAGGAGGAGGTCCAGGACGTAGAACTCGTTGTAGAACTCCACGCCCTCCTCGACGCAGTTCTGGTACAGCGTCTGGAGGATCATGTGGCCGGTGCGGTCCGCGGCGTAGCAGGACCGGCGGACCGGCGCCTCGCCGTGGTTGCGGCTGTGGCCGCCGAAGCGGCGCTGGTCGATGGTGCCGCCCGGCGTGCGGTTGAACGGCAGGCCCATCTTCTCCAGGTCGAGGACCGCGTCGATGGCCTCCTTCGCCAGGATCTCGGCGGCGTCCTGGTCGACCAGGTAGTCACCGCCCTTGATCGTGTCGAAGGTGTGCCACTCCCAGTTGTCCTCCTCGACGTTCGCGAGGGCGGCGGCCATGCCGCCCTGGGCGGCGCCGGTGTGGGAGCGCGTCGGGTACAGCTTCGTCAGCACCGCGGTCCGGCTGCGCTTGGTCGACTCGATGGCCGCGCGCATGCCCGCGCCACCGGCGCCGACGATGACGGTGTCGTACTTGTGGATCTTCATGGTCTCGTCAGCCCCGGCTCTAGCGGATGTTCGGGTCGAAGGTGAAGATCACCAGCGTGCCCAGCAGAACGGTGAACACCGTGGCGGTCCACAGCAGCATCTTCAGCCAGAAGCGCGTGGTGTCCCGCTCGGCGTAGTCGTTGATGATCGTCCGCAGGCCGTTGGCGCCGTGCAGCATGGCGAGCCACAGCATGGTCAGATCCCAGATCTGCCAGAACGGCGAAGCCCAGCGGCCGGCGACGAACGCGAAGTTGATCTTCTGCACGCCGCCGTCCAGCACGAGCTGGAGCACGAGGTGGCCGATGACGAGGACGACCAGCACGATGCCGGACAGCCGCATGAACAGCCAGCCGTGCATCTCGAAATTGGTCCGGGACGCCCGCGGGGTCTTCTGGGTGCGGGCCCGCGGCGGCTCGATGACCGGAGCCGGGTTCTCGGGGCTGTAGCCGGCACTGCTGCCGGTCAGTTCGACGGACGAGCTCTCAGTGGTTGCCATGGTGCTCAGCTCCCGAAGACTTCGCTCGCGGCGTGGCCGAGGACGGGGTACAGGGCCCCGGCCATCAGCACGATCCAGATGGCCATGACCGTCCAGAGCATGTGCCTCTGGTACTTGGTGCCCTTGGACCAGAAGTCCACCGCGACGACCCGCAGGCCGTTCAGCGCGTGGAAGAGGATGGCGGCGACGAGGCCGTATTCCATCAGGGCGACGAGGGGAGTCTTGTAGGTCGCGACCACGTCGTCGTACGCCTCGGGGGAGACGCGGACGAGGGACGTGTCGAGCACATGGACGAACAGGAAGAAGAAGATGAGGACACCGGTGACTCGATGAGCCACCCAGCTCCACATGCCTTCCCGGCCGCGGTAAAGCGTTCCAGCCGGCACGGACTTACCCTCCGGAAGCGGGACTGGGGCCTGCCGGCTCGGATGTCGGTATGGCCCGGCCGGGTACGGTCCACCGGCCCCGGCCATCGTAGCCACGCCGGAGCTGATCACTCCCACGGGGGGCCTCAGGTGTGATCAAACAGGCACGTACGGGCTACCGGAAGCCGGAAACCCGGCCGGAAACCCCGGGACGGGCCGTTCAGGCCACGAGCCGGGCGAGTCTGCCGCGGCTCAGCCGGCGCAGCTCCTCCGCCACCACGACCCGCTCCTTCTCCGGCTCGTGGCCGAGCCGGGTGCGGAGGCCGGCCAGCACATGGTCCAGCGACTCCGCCGGGTCCACACCGTCCAGGCAGATCACGAAGGCGTGGCCGAAGCGGCTCTCGTACGCGGCGTGGGCGGCGCGCAGCGCGGTGTGCGCCGCCAGGACGCCCGGTCGCCGGGCCGGGACGGCGTCCGGCTGCCCGCTGCCGCAGCAGGAGTCGCGCGGGCCCGCCAGGGCGGGCTGCCGCTCCTCGCCCGAGCGGGCGCGCGGCAGCGGGAGCCCCGGCAGCCCGGGCGCGGACTCCCGGGCCAGAGCCTCGGCGAGATCGGCGGGGGAGAGGTCGTAGCTCGCCTCGTCGGCGGCCGCCAGCAGCGCGGCGACATCCGGGTACGGCCGGTGGCCGGCGAGCCTGCGGGCCCAGCGGCGGCTGCCGCAGCAGGCGAGCAGCGCGCGTTCCGCGGTGCCGGGCGGCTGGGCGTTGAAGTGGTCGAGGCCGAAGACGGTGGACTCCTCTGGGAGCCCCCTGGCAGGGCCGGGGGAGGTGAGGTGAGGTGAGGTGCGAGAGATGACGCGGTGTGCGCACCCGCGCGGTGGGCCCGGGCGACGCGATGGGGTGAGGGGGTAACCGTAGCGGGCGGTGATGGCCGCCATGCCACAGATGCGCGAATTTCACCCACCGGGGGAGGGTTTTTGACGTGGCGTTGATGACGGCTCCGCGCCGCCGGTGCCACCGGCCGCGGCCACCCGGTCCGACCTGCGCTTTCGTCGGGCCGGCCGGTCGGCTCGGCGGGGGAGGCGCCCGCCCGGTCGGGGCCGCCCGCGCGTGTGACGGACGGGAAAGCCCGTACGGGGCCTTACCTTCGCGGGTGAACGAGGAGGTTTTCCCTTGCCCATGCTCTCCGCGCCGAAGGCGACCCGGCGGCCGCTCCCCGCGCCGGGAATCCGCCGGCGGCCGCTCGCCCGGACCGCCGTGATGGTCGCGGCGCTCCTGCTGGCCGGATGTTCGGACGGACCGGCCGACGGAACCGGTACCGACGAGAGGTCACCGGCGGCCACCGCCACCCGCTCCTATCCGCCGTCGTCCCCGCCCGTGACCATCCCCGCCGTACGGAAATTCGAGAGCGGCCGGGGGCCCGGCTGGCGGCCCGGCTCCGGCAGCCGCGTCGTCGCCGACCCGGACGGGCCGCTGGCCGACGAGGCCCGGACGGTCGCCGCGGAGCTGGACCTGCCCCGTCACGACGGCCCGGCCCGGCGCGGCGACCTCGAACTGGCCATCGACCGGGAGCGGAAAGGCGGCGCCGAGGCGTACCGGCTCACCACCCGCGACGGCCGCGTCCGGATCACCGGCTCCACCGACGCGGGCGTCTTCTACGGCACCCGCACCGTGCTGCAGGTCCTGCGCACCGAGGGCACCGTCCCCGAGGGAACCGTCGACGACCGCCCCGACCGCGCCCAGCGCGGACTGATGCTCGACATCGCGCGCAAGCACTTCACCCCCGAGTGGATCGAGGCCCGCATCCGGGAGATCGCCGACCTCAAGTTCAACCAGCTCGGTCTGCACTTCTCCGACGACCAGGGCTTCCGCATCGAGAGCGACTCGCACCCCGAGATCGTCTCCGAGCAGCACCTCACCAAGAAGCAGCTGCGGCGGATCCTCGACCTCGCGAAGCGGCTGCACATCACGGTCATCCCCGAGATCGACTCGCCCGGCCACCTCGGCGCCGTCCTCCGGGCGCATCCGGACCTGCAACTCCGCAACGCGCAGGGCGTACCGGTCCGGGGCGCCATCGACATCACCAAGCCGCGGTCGGCCGAGCTCATCGACGACCTGCTGCGCGAGTACTCCGGAGTCTTCCCCGGCCGGTACTTCCACCTCGGCGCCGACGAGTACCGCGCGCTGATGGCCGAGAACCCCGAGGCCGCCTACCCGGGCCTCGCTGCGCAGGCCCGCCGCGACTACGGCTCCGCCGGGCGCGTCCAGGACCTGGCGACGGCCTGGCTCAACAACCGCGCCGAGACGGTGCGGAAGGCGGGCAAGCGGCCCAAGGCGTGGAACGACGGCTTCTTCAGCGGCGGATCCGTACGGCCCGACGAGGACATCGAGGTCGAGTACTGGACCGGCAAGGAGATCGGCGCCCGGCCGCCGGCGGAGTACCTCCGCGAGGGCCGCAAGCTGGTCAACCTCAACGACGAGTATCTGTACTACGTGCTCGGCGAGCCCAACCAGTTCACCTATCCCACCGGTGAGCGGATCTACAAGAGCTGGACCCCCGCCGTGCTGCGCGGCACCGAGCCGGTGCCGGCCGCGCTGTCCGGCCCCGACCGGGTGCTCGGCGGCCGGCTCGCCGTCTGGTGCGATCTGGCCGGGGCCCAGACGGAGGCCCAGGTGGCCACCGGGATCCGGATGCCGCTGCGGGCGGTCGCGCAGAAGCTGTGGGACCCGCGGAAGCCGTCGGCGAGCTGGACGGAGTTCCGGAAGCTCGCCGACCGCCTGGAGGCCGAGCGGGAGCGGAGACCGGGCGGCTGACGGGGCCGGTCACAGGGACCGGTCTCAGGGACCGGTCTCAGGGACCGGGCGCAGGGGCCGGGCGGCGGACGCGGTCCGGGGGGCCTGCCGGGCTGAGACGGGTGCGGCCCGGGCGGCGGACGGGGCCGGGGGCCTGCCGGGGAGGGCTGCCCGGGCCGGTCCGGGGGGCCTCAGGGCTGCCGGGGTCGCCTGACCGTCCGGTCCGGCGTTCCGGGCCCGGTGCCGCCGGCGCCGGCGGCCTTCGCCGACTTGGCGGCCTTCGCGGCGCGCTTGGTCTCCTGTTTGAAGGCCCGGACCTCGGCCAGTGACCCCGGCCCGGTGACGTCCGCGGCCGACCGGCGGGAGCCCTCCTCGCCGTACGGGCCCGCCGCCTCCCGCCAGCCCTCGGGCCGCACCCCGTACCGCTTGCCGAGCAGCGCGACGAAGATCTGGGACTTCTGCCTGCCGTACCCGGGCAGCTCCTCCAGCCGCCGGAGCAGCTCGGCCCCGCTTCCGGCGTCGCGCCACACCGCCGCCGCGTCCCCGCCGTAGTGCTCGACCAGATGGCGGCACAGCTCCTGCACCCGCCTGGCCATCGAACCGGGGTAGCGGTGCACCGCCGGCTTCTCCGAGAGCAGCGCCGCGAAGGACTCCGGGTCGCGGGCGGCGATCTCGTGGGCGTCCAGGTCGTCGCCCCCCATGCGCCGCGCGATCGTGTACGGGCCGGTGAACGCCCACTCCATCGGGACCTGCTGGTCGAGCAGCGTGCCGACCAGCACGGCCAGCGGGCTGCGGGAGAGCAGGGCGTCGGCCTCCGGCTGCTGGGCGATGCGCAGGGTGATGTCGTCCATCCGGTCATCGTCCGGCCGCGGGCCGCCCGCCGCCCGCCGACACGCCCGCCCGGCGGCCCGGGCGGCGCGGGGCCGGGGGCCGTCCGGGCGCCGCGGGCGCGGCGGAGTGGGAACGCCGGTCCGCCCCCTCCCCTGTGAGGGGCGGACCGGCGTGCGCGGTACCGGAGGGTGATCCCCGGTTCCGCAAACCGTCGCGGCGTCCGCACGCCCGCCGGGCGGAACCCCGCCCGGCGGCCCGGCTGCCCGGTGGCCGCGGCCGGCGCCGCCACCGGCGGCGCCGTGCGGCACCACACCCGAATCACCGGCGCCGTCCTACCTGTTCAGCGCTGCGTGTCCGCGGAACGTCACAGCGTCCGCACCCGGGGGCCGGTGTGACGTTTACCACTCCGCTCGCGCTGGTGCCGGTGGACGGGCCGCCACGGAGGGAGATCACGATGGGTTTCTGGGGTTACTTAGTCGTCGGCAGGAGCGACCGCGAACTGGCGGAGTGCTCCACGCTCGCGCCCGGCCGGGAGCGGCTGGAGCTGGCCGAAACCTTCGCCGACGGCTGGCAGTTGTGGCAGCACCCGAGCGAGCCGGGGCTGGGCGACCTCGACGACGTGGCCGGCGCCCTGGCGAGGGAGACCGGCGCCCCGACCCTGCTGGCGTACGTCATGGACGGCGACTGCGCCGTTCTGGAGGGCGCCGGTCCGGTCCGCGGCTCCTGGACGGCCTGCCTGGGACGGACCGCGCTGGCCCGGCACGTCGGCGAGAACGAGATCGTGCTGGACGACGTCTTCCCCTCCCCGGCGGGCGCCGCCGTCCATGCCGCGGGGTGGGCCGCGGCGGCCGGGCGTACGGTGGACTCCCGGCGCCTGGCCGACGTCCTGAGCGCGGAACCGGACCCGGATGTCGAGAAGCTCTTCCACGAAGTCCTGGAAAAGCTCGGCATCCAGGCCGCCGGGGCGTGAGGATGTCACCTCCGGGTGAATCAGCAGTCCGGCCCGCGTGACAAAGAGGGCGGGCCAGGGCCCGGATGCGTGACAGCGGCGGACGAAGAGGACAGCGTGGGCAAGCGTGGGGAGCGCCGACGTACGCAGCAGGGTGACGACGGAGGGCTCGGGGAAGCCGTCGAACGCGCCCAGAACGGCGATGAGGAGGCATTCACCCTGCTCTACCGGCTGGTTCAGCCGAGGCTGCTCGGCTACGTACGGGGCCTGGTCGGCGACGACGCCGAGGACGTGACCGCCGAGGCGTGGCTGGAGATCGCCCGGGACCTCGGCCGCTTCCGCGGCAACGGCGACGGCTTCCGCGGCTGGACGGCGACCATCGCCCGGCACCGCGCCCTTGACCATCTGCGCCGGCAGCGCAGCCGTCCGCGCACCGCCCTGCTGGAGCAGGACGTGCTGGAGCTGCCGGGCCGTCAGGACACCGAGCGGGAGGCGCTGGAGACCCTGTCGACCGAGGAGGCCCTGGCGATGGTCGCCGAACTGCCGCGGGACCAGGCCGAAGCGGTGCTCCTCCGGGTGGTCGTCGGCCTCGACGGCCCGGCGACCGCCCGTGTGCTGGGCAAACGCAGCGGCGCGGTCCGCACCGCCTCGTACCGGGGGCTCAAGAGGCTGGCCGGACAACTCGCGGACCGGGCGCCGGCGGGGGGCCGGTCCGTGACGACTCCCGCCTCCCGGACGCTTGGGGAAGTGGAATGAGCGGGCACCGACACCCCGACGGGAGCAGCGTGAACCGGAAGAAGGCGGAGCGTTTGCTGAACCGTGAGCCCTCGGGTGTCGCGGGAGGCGCCGCCGGCTCCGAGCTCGACCGGCTGCTGGCGGCGGCGGCCCGGCCGCCCGCGGCCGATCCGGAGCGCGCCCGGATCCACGAGGAGGCGGCCCTGGCGGCCTTCCGGGCCGCCCGCGTCGCGGGGGTGGCCGGCACCGAGCCGCGGCCGCAGGACGACTGGCGGCCGGAGCGGCAGCGCGGACTGGCCGGCCTGTGGGCGCGGCACCGCCCGGCGAAGGCGGTGGTCGGCGGCGTCGTGGCCGGGCTCATGCTCGGCGGCGTGGCAGTGGCCGCCGGCACCGGAGTCCTCCCGGTGCCGTTCGTCTCCGGCGACGAGCCCGGCGGCTCCCGGCCCGGAGGGGACGGCACGGAGAGCCCGGGGCAGCCGGGACCGGGCGGGCCGGACGGCTCCCGTCCCGACGGCCGGGACCGCCACGACGACGGCAGCGCGGAGAAGGACGCGAAGGCCCTGCGGAAGCTGTGCCGGACGTACGACAAGGCGAACGGCGGCGGCAGCGGCAAGGGCACCGGTGAACAGCTGAGCCCCGAGGCCAGGGAACGGCTCGCCGCGGCGGCGGGCGGCGAGAACCGGGTGGGCGACTACTGCGACTGGCTCACCGCCCCCGGGGCCACCGGCGGCGCGGAGAACGGACCGGCAGCCGGTGACAGCGGCGGGAACGGCAACGCGAACAGCGGCGGCAACAACGCCAACAGCGGTGGCACCGGCAATGCCAACAGCGGCGGCAGCAACGCGAACAGCGGTGGCAACGATGCCAACAGTGGTGGCACCGGCAATGCCAACAGCGGCAGCGGCGAGAACGCGGGAAGCAACGCCAACAGCGGTGGCAACACCAACGACACCACGAGCGGCACCTCCCGCGGCAACGCGACCGGCGGCTCCAACGGCAACGCGAACAGCGGCGGGAACGGGAACGGAAACGGCGGCGGGAACGCCAACGGTGGCGGCAATGCCAACGGCGGCGGGAACGCGAACGGCGCCGGGAACGCGAACGGAGGGGCGAACGCCCGGGAGCGCGGCAAAGCCGGTGGCGCCCCAGAGGCCGACGCTGACGCGGAGCTCCTCCGGGCCGGCAACGCGGACAGGTCCGGTACCGCCGCCGACGCCCGCGAGAGAAGGGCCGGCCGGCGGACGGGCCCTCCCCGCCGCCGCGACCGGGGCGGCCCGGGAGAGCCCGGGGACGGCGGCGCCCCCGCACGCGGTGGTGGCGATGCGTGAGCGGCAGGCCCGCGGCCACCGTCCCTCGCGGGACGGGGCGCGGGACGCGACCCGGCAGGGACCGCGGCACCCCGGAGAGCGGCCCCCAGGAAAGCGGCACCCCGGAGAGCGGCACCCCGGAAAAGAGGACGACCGGGGTCGCCACCCCCCACAGGAGAGACCCCGGCCGTCGTTCTGGAGGACCCGTCGGGGTCCGTACTCCCTTCAGCGCCGGACGAGCGATTTGTGTCACAGTGCCGTCCGGCCCGGCCCGCCCGGTCCACCGCCGGGCCGGTGGCCCGCGGCCCGTGGCGTGATCCCGTCCATGGAACCCGGCCGTGGACTGGAGCGCGCAACTACCCGTAGCGTTCATGGGAGTGGCACTCGCCGGGGCACTTCCGCGACATGACCTGCGGCCCGGGAGGGCCGTACCGCCACCGGAACGTCCGGCGGGTTCACGGAGCCGTATCTCCGGGACCTGATGTCGGAAGTCCGGAAATAGTCAGGCAGGATGAAAGCGTGCTGGGGGACGACGCGGAGCTGACCGCCGCAGTGCACGCGGCACAGGACGGAAGCGAGACCGCCTTCCGTGCTGTCTACCGCGCCGTGCACCCGCGGTTGCTGGGCTATGTCCGGACACTGGTCGGCGAGCCCGACTCGGAGGACGTGACATCCGAGGCCTGGCTGCAGATAGCCCGGGACCTGGGCCGGTTCAGCGGCGACGCGGACCGCTTCCGGGGCTGGGCCGCGCGCATCGCGCGCAACCGGGCGCTCGACCACATCCGGATGCGCGGCCGGCGCCCCGCCGTCAGTGGCGACGAGACCGAACTGGCGGACCGCGCGGCCGACGCCGACACCGCCTCCGAGGCGCTGGAAGCCCTCGGCACCGGCCGCACGCTCCGGCTCATCGCCCAGCTCCCGCAGGACCAGGCCGAGGCCGTGGTGCTGCGGGTCGTCGTGGGGCTGGACGCGAAAAGCGCGGCCCATGTGCTGGGCAAGCGCGCCGGCGCGGTGCGCACCGCCGCCCACCGGGGCCTGCGGCGGCTCGCCGAGCTCCTCGACGAGACGGCGGCCGCCGACGGCGTCCCGGCCGTCGGCGAGCGTCCCGCACGCCAGGGCGGACTGGACGGCGTGCCTCCGCAGCGCGGCCCGAGAAGTGACACGGCGGCGGCCGGTGTGACGGAAACGTATGTGCGGACGCAGAAGGACATGTGATGGCCGACAACCGCTACAGCTGGCTCGACGAGGACGCCGCGGAGCGGTTGCTGCGCGGCGAGCCCCTCGACGTGCCGGGCGCCGGAGCCGGTGACGGCCCGGAGCGGGAGCGGGCCCGAAGACTCTCGGCCGCCCTCCAGTGCGTGGCGGACCCGGCCCGGCTGCCGGCCGGCACGGACGAGGAAGGCGCGTTCCTCTCGGAGGCCGTCGTCCTGGCCGCCTTCCGCGAAACGGCCCCCGGCGCGGGGCCCGGCACCCGGGGCCGTTCCCTGTTCCGTCTGCCCCGCACCACCGCCGGAGGCGGCCGCCGTACGTCCCTGGGTCGGCCGCTGCGTGCGGGCATCGCCGCGGCGCTGGCGGGCTGCGCCCTGGGAGGGGTCGCGGTCGCCGCCGGCACGGGGGTGCTCCCGACACCGTTCAACCACTCCGTCGAGCCGGGGCCGACCGGCAGCGCTCCCGGCACCGGCAGCGACCCCTCCACCCCCGGGCACGGCGCGGGCGGTACGGACGGCGAGTCGCCCGGCGACGGCCACGAGCCCAACGAGCACGGTGAGAAGAGCCCCGGCACCGGGGGCCACGGCGGCACGAAGGGCCTGGGCGGCGAACAGGACCGGCCCGCCGACGGCCAGGGCGGCACGCTGGACGGCATACCCGGCCACCCGGGCTTCGGCGACGAGAGGACCCGCGGGGCCGCGATCGTGCTCTGCCGGAAGTACGCGGCGGACACACTCGACCGGAAGACCCGCGAACGGCTCGAAGCCGCCGCGGGCGGACCCGCGGCGGCGGGCGACTACTGCGCGCGGCTGTTGAACACCACGGACGACAACGATGCCGGGGGCTCCCGCGAGGGCTCCGGCTCGGACACGGGCTCCGGCAAGGGGACGGATGCCGGGGGCTCGGGTGCGGCGCCGGGCTCCGGCTCCGGCTCCCAGGCCGACCCGTACACCGGTGCCGGCCCCGGCACCGCAAACCCGCCGACCCCCGGCAGCAGCCACGACGGCGGAGACAGGGCCGGCGACCGCGGGGACACCGCGGACCGGACCCGGACCCTGCGTGACAGGTCCCGCTCCGGACGCGATGACCGTCCGGGCCGCGGTGACAGTCCGGCCCGCGATGACCGCTCCGGCCGGGATGACCGCAGCCCTGGGGGCCACCGGGACAACCCGGCGAGCGGTCAGCAGAACAAGCGGACGAGCGGCGCGGCCGACGGCAGGGCGAGCAGCCAGGCGACGGGGCGGGGGAACAAGCAGACGAGCGGCCCGGCCGGCGGTACGGCGAGCAGCCGGTCGAACGGGCAGGGCAACACGCGGGGAATCACGCAGCCGAACAGCCAGGAGAGCGGCCAGGAGAGCGGCCAGGGGAACAGCCGGGCGAACAGCCGCCCTGCGAACGGCCGCTCTTCGGACGGGTCGGCGACGGAGCGGGACGACGCCCCGGCCGGCTCCCGGGCTTCGTCCCCGACGACCTCTCCCGCCGAGCCGTCGGACACTTCGCCGTCCGGCACGCCGGACGGCGCCCCCACGGCAGCGGCTTCCCCCGACGCCGGTTAGACACCGGACGCGGATCGGCGCCGGGCGGCCCCGCCCCGGCCCCCGGCCCTCGGCCCTCGGAGGCCCGCCGCCCCGCCGCCGCCGGCTCCGTCGCCTTCACCCCGGCTCCTGCCGGTCACCCCTGCGCCGGGTGGCCGAGCCGGACGGCCCCGACTGCAGCAGGGCGACAGTCCGGACAGCCCCGACTGCCGCAGGGCGACAGAGCGGGGCAACGCGGGTGGGGACGCAACGGTAAGCCGGGCGACCGACTGCGCCGCGGCGGGTACGAGGCCGAGGCGGCGGGCCGTGGAAACCCGGCTGCCCCAGGAGACCGTGGAGACCGGGCTGTCCCGGGAGCCGGCGGAGAAGAGGGGGCCGGGGAGAAGAGAGGGCGCGGGCAGGGCCGGGGGAACGTGCCCCGCCCGCGCCATGCACGGAGCCTCAGGTACGGGGGGAACCCGGGCTCACGTGCCGCCGATGACCAGTCGGCTCACTTCTAACTGCGCCCCCCGCTCGAAAAACGTCACACCTGCCGCCGAAAAAATGTGCCCATCCTGCTGGGGCCACGGATCACGGCACGGCAACCCGGCCCGGAGCAGGACGAACGCCCCGGCTCGGACGGCTACGGCGGCGCGCCGGGCCACCACGGACGGCAGGCAGGCGAGCGCCCCGTGGCCGCCGTCGGTCCGGCCTCGTCCGGTGGTGGCCGAACCGTCCCGCAGTGGCCCGGCCCGTCCACGGACCCCCGTCCTCTGCCTCCTCCCTCCGCCCTCGTCCCCGCCTCCCGCGGGCCCGTCGCGTCCGCTCCGCCCGTCGCGTCCGCTCCACCCGGCCCTCCGCCCCGCCTGCGTGGCCGCACGGATGAGCCCATGCTGGTCTCTGTGAGCAACGTCCCAGCGTGCGGGCCTCCACGGCACGTGCGCCGCGCCGCTACAGTCCGTGGCGGACCCAACCGACTACCGGTGAGTACCGGGCGGCGGCACCCCACCCGCTCTACAGGAGGCAAGGCGAACATGGCGCGCGAGTCCGGCAAGAAGCGAATGACCGAGTCCGGGCTGCCCATCGAGCCGGTCTACGGGCCGGACTCGCTCAAGGACTGGGACGCGGACGAGAGGCTCGGCGAGCCCGGCTCGTACCCCTTCACCCGCGGTGTCTACCCCACGATGTACACCGGGCGCCCCTGGACGATGCGCCAGTACGCGGGCTTCGGCACCGCCGTCGAGTCCAACGCCCGTTACAAGCAGCTGATCGCCAACGGCACCATGGGCCTGTCGGTCGCCTTCGACCTGCCGACCCAGATGGGCCACGACAGCGACGCCCCCATCGCGAGCGGTGAGGTCGGCAAGGTCGGTGTCGCCATCGACTCGATCGAGGACATGCGGATCCTGTTCGGCGGCATCCCGCTGGACAAGGTGTCCACGTCGATGACGATCAACGCTCCCGGCGCGCTGCTGCTCCTGCTCTACCAGCTCGTCGGCGAGGAGCAGGGCGTCCCGGCGGACAAGCTCACGGGCACCATCCAGAACGACGTGCTCAAGGAGTACATCGCCCGCGGCACGTACATCTTCCCGCCCAAGCCCTCCCTGCGGCTGATCGCGGACATCTTCAAGTACTGCAAGGCCGAGATCCCGAAGTGGAACACCATCTCGATCTCCGGCTACCACATGGCCGAGGCCGGGGCCTCGCCCGCGCAGGAGATCGCGTTCACCTTGGCCGACGGCATCGAGTACGTCCGCACGGCCGTGGCGGCCGGCATGGACGTGGACGACTTCGCGCCCCGGCTGTCGTTCTTCTTCGTCGCCCGCACGACCATCCTGGAAGAGGTCGCCAAGTTCCGCGCCGCGCGCCGGATCTGGGCGCGGGTGATGAAGGAGGAGTTCGGCGCCAAGAACCCCAAGTCCCTGATGCTGCGCTTCCACACCCAGACCGCCGGGGTGCAGCTCACCGCGCAGCAGCCCGAGGTGAACCTGGTCCGCGTCGCCGTGCAGGGCCTGGGCGCCGTCCTCGGCGGCACCCAGTCGCTGCACACCAACTCCTTCGACGAGGCCATCGCCCTGCCGACCGACAAGTCGGCGCGGCTGGCGCTCCGTACCCAGCAGGTGCTGGCCTACGAGACGGATGTGACGTACACCGTCGACCCGTTCGCCGGCAGCTATGTGGTGGAGTCGATGACCGACGAGGTCGAGGCCGCGGCCCTGGAGCTGATGCGGAAGGTCGAGGACATGGGCGGCGCGGTCAACGCCATCGAGCGCGGCTTCCAGAAGAGCGAGATCGAGCGCAGCGCGTACCGCATCGCGCAGGAGACGGACAGCGGCGAACGGGTCGTCGTCGGCGTCAACCGCTTCCAGCTCGACGAGGAGGAACCGTACGAGCCGCTCCGCGTGGACCCGGCCATCGAGGCGCAGCAGGCCGAGCGGCTCGCCAAGCTGCGGGCGGAGCGCGACCAGGACGCGGTGGACGCGGCGCTGGCCGAGATGCGGGCCGCGGCCGAGGGCACCGACAACGTCCTCTACCCGATGAAGAAGGCGCTGGCGGCGAAGGCCACGGTCGGGGAGGTCTGCAACACGCTGCGGGAGGTCTGGGGGGCGTACGTCCCCACGGACGCGTTCTGATCCCGCTGTAACCCGACCCGACCCGACCCGACACGACCCGACACGACCCACCCGACACGGCGCGGAGCGGTGCGGCCGGGGCCGTCCCGCCGGGCGAGGGGGACGGGCCCGGCCGCGTCACGTTCCGGTCGCGTCCGGTTCCGGTCGTGTCGTGTCCGGGTCGTGTCGTGTCCCGGCCGGGCCGTGTCCCGGTTGCGCCACTGCCCGGCTCCGGGGCCGGGGGCCGGAGTGTTCGGCGGGCCGCCCCGCGGTGGCCGCCGGCACCCGGAATCCGCCTGACGCGCAACCGCCTTTGTGTGCGAAACTCCGCTCATGCTGGGAGTCGCCGATCTTCCGACGTATCTGGTCGGACTTGCCCTGATCATCCTGCTGCCGGGGCCCAACAGCCTGTATGTGCTGTCCGTCGCCGCACGCCGCGGGGTGCGGCGCGGCTATGCGGCGGCGGGCGGGGTCTTCTGCGGGGACGCGGTGCTCATGCTGCTGTCCGCCGCCGGTGTCGCCTCGCTGCTTCAGGCCAACGCCCTGCTGTACAGCATCGTGAAGTACGCGGGCGCCGGCTATCTGACGTGGCTGGCGGTCGGCATGCTGCGGGCCGCCGCCGGGATGTGGCGGAAGCGGCAGGGACGGGACGGGGACGCCCCTGAGCGGCGCCTGGCGGCCACCGCGACCGGCGCGGGGGGTGGCCCCGCCGGCATCGCCACCGCGGGCACCGGCACTGGCACCGCGACCGGCACCGCCGCCCCGGCCGAGCGGCCCTTCCGCCGGGCGCTGGTGATCAGTCTCCTCAACCCGAAGGCGATCCTGTTCTTCGTCTCCTTCTTCGTGCAGTTCGTGGACCCGGGCTACGCCCATCCCGCGCTGTCGTTCCTGCTGCTCGGCACCTTCTGCACCCTCTTCAGCTTCCTGTACCTCACCACCCTGATCCTGGGTGGCAGCCGGATCGCCGAGCGGTTCCGCAGCCGCAGCCGCCTCTCCGCCGGTGTCACCTCGGCCGCGGGCGCGCTCTTCCTGGGCTTCGCGGTGAAGCTGTCCCTCAGCAGCGCCGCGGGCTGACGCGGACCCGGGTTCAGGCTCGGGACCGGGGCCGGACTCGGGCTCCGGGCCGGGGCCGGACTCGGGCTCCGGGCCGGGATGGGACTCGCCGCTCGGGCGGCGTGAGCTACGGCGCCAGCACGTCCAGTTCGGCCATGGCACCGACCGTGATCTCGCGGGTCAGCCGTTCCGCGCGTTCCTCGTCCCGGGCCCGTACCGCCTCCGCGACCTGGACGTGCAGGGTGACGGCGGCCGGGTCGGGGTCGCTGAACATCACCCGGTGCTGGGTGCGGCCGGTCAGCACCTCGGCCACGACGTCGCCCAGCTTGGCGAACATCTCATTGCCCGAGGCCCGCAGCACGATGCGGTGGAACGCCACGTCGTGCACCAGATAGGACTCCAGCTGCCCGCCGCGCGAAGTCGCCACCATGCCCAGCGCGTGCCCGGTGAGCTCCGCGCACTGCTCGGCCGTCGCCAGCCGGGCGGCCAGTCCGGCGGCGACGGGTTCGACCGCCGAGCGCAGTACGGTCAGCGAACGGAGCTGCCGCGGCCGGTCGGTGCCCGCCAGCCGCCAGCGGATCACCTGGGGATCGAAGACGTTCCACTCCTCCGTGGGCCGCACGGTGACTCCCACCCGGCGCCGGGACTCCACCAGCCGCATCGACTCCAGTACGCGCACCGCTTCCCGGACGACGGTCCGCGAGACGTCGAAGCGCTGTTCGAGCTGGTCCGTACGCAGCACCGTTCCGGGCGGGTACTCGCCCGACGCGATCGCGGGGCCGAGCGACGCCAGCAGCTTCGCGTGCAGTCCCCGCTCCTGGCCGCTGGTCATGCGTTTGCGTCTCCCCGTCTCCGGATCACTCCACCGAGTGGAAGCAAGCCTACGGCTCGGCAGCGCTCCCAAGTTAAGTATGTCTTTTAGATGACGAACTCTTGAATACGTCATACATATGGGCTTGAGTGTGCTGTGGCGTCGGACGACGGACGCGGTCCGTGGGCCTCTCCCCGGCACCGGACCGCGGCTGCCCGGCAGTACTGCGGCACTGTGCCGCCGGGCAGGGATGGCGGACAGGCGCGATCCGGTGGCGGCTGACGGCGCCGACCGCAGGGCCGGGACGGCGGGCGAGACGGCCGGTGCCGGTGTCAGTCATCAACCGTCACTGATCACCACCGATCACCACCGACCGCCACCCACCAACCGGCAGAGACAGCGAGGTAGTGATGCCCACCCCCCACGTCGTGGTCGTCATGGGTGTGTCCGGCACGGGCAAGACGACCGTCGGCCGGCTCCTGGCGGACGAGCTCGGCGTCCCGTACGCCGAGGCGGACGACTTCCACCCCCCGGCCAACATCGAGAAGATGAGCGCCGGCATCCCGCTCGACGACCGGGACCGCGAACCCTGGCTCGACGCCATCGGTGCCTGGGCGCACGGCCGTACCGGCAAGGGCGGGGTCGTCAGCTGCTCCGCCCTCAAACGGGCCTACCGAGACCGGCTGCGCGCCGCCGCGCCCGGACTCTTCTTCCTCCATCTCGCGGGCGACCGCGACCTGATCGCGCAGCGGCTCGAACAGCGCCGGGGCCACTTCATGCCCGGAGCCCTGTTGGACTCCCAGTTCGCCGCGCTCGAACCGCTGCGAGAGGACGAGCAGGGCATCACGGTGTCCGTCACCGCGGAACCGGAGGAGATCACCGCCCGCGCGGCCGCGGCCCTCCGCGCCCTGCCCGCACCACCCGTTCCCCCCACCCTCCCCACGGAGACACCGGAGAATCCAATGGAGCGTTCTCATGGAAGCGATTGACCCGGCCTACGGCACGGCCACCCTGCTGCTCATCGCGGCGGGAGCCGTCGCCCTGCTGCTGTTCCTGATCATGAAGGTGAAGCTGCACGCCTTCGTGGCGCTCGTCCTGGTGAGCGTTCTGACGGCCCTGGTCGTCGGTTTCCCGCTCACGGACATCCCCGCCGCCATGATGTTCGGCTTCTCCAGCACGCTGGGTTCGGTGGCCCTGCTCGTCGCCTTCGGCGTGATGCTGGGACGGCTGATGGAGGTCACCGGCGGAGCGCAGGTGCTCGCCGACACCCTGATCGGCCGGTTCGGGGAGAAACGGGCCCCGCTCGCCCTCGGCGTCGCCGCCCTGCTGTTCGGATTCCCGATCTTCTTCGACGCCGGTCTGGTCGTCTTCCTGCCGATCATCCTCACCGTGGCCCGGCGCTTCGGCGGCTCCCTGCTGCTGTACGCGCTCCCCGCCGCGGGTGCCTTCGCGGCCATGCACGCGATCGTCCCGCCGCACCCGGGCCCCGTCGCCGCGGCCGAGGCGCTCGGCGGCAGCGTCGGCGTCATCCTGCTCGTCGGCATCCCGGTCGCCGTGGCGTCCTGGTACGTGGGTGTCCTGCTGGTCTCCCGCTATCTCGGGGCGCGCATCGACGTCTCGGTGCCCGTCGCACTGTTCGGTGAGGTCAACGACGGGCGCGGGCAGGGAGCGCGCGACGGCGAGGAGAAGACCGGAGACGGCACCGGCTCCGATGCGGCGGCGCGGATGGACCGGAAGCCGCCGTCCTTCCGCACCGTCCTGCTGCTCCTGCTGGTGCCGCTCGTCCTGATCTCCTTCGACACCGTTCTCGACACCCTCACCGTCACCGGCGTTCTGGAGGAGGGCGAGAGCTGGGCCGCGTTCCTCAGCCTCCTCGGGCACACCCCGGTGGCCCTGCTGATCACCGTGCTCGTCGCGATAGCCGTCCTCGGCCGGCCCCGGGCCCGGATGACCGAGGTCACCAAGATCCTCGACGACGCCCTGGGGCCGATCTGCTCCATCATCCTGATCACCGGAGCCGGTGGCATGTTCGGCGGCGTCCTGCGGCTCAGCGGCATCGGTGACGCGCTGAGCGGCTCCCTCGCCGATCTCGGTATCTCGCTGATCGTCCAGGCGTTCGTCATCGCCACCCTGCTGCGAGTGGCGCAGGGCTCGGCGACGGTCGCCCTGACCACCACCGCCGGTCTCATCGCCGGCGCGGTCGCCGAAGCCGATCTCGGGGACTTCCAGACCGCGCTCATAGTGATCGCCATCGCGGCGGGCGCGACCGTGCTGTCGCATGTGAACGACTCCGGTTTCTGGCTGGTCAGCCGCTTCTTCGGGATGGACGAGAAGACGACGCTGAAAACCTGGACGGTGATGGAGACCACGCTCGGCCTGTCGGCCTTCGTGATCGCGCTGGGCTTCTGGATGGTCGTCTGACGAGAGTTCCCGCCGGCCCTGTCGGCCCTGTCGGTCCGGTCGGCCCTGGCAGACCTGTCAGTCCGGCCGGCCCGGTGAGCCCGGTGGCCCCGCCGGTCCCGGTGAGCCAGTGGCTCGGCCGGGCCCGGCGGGCTCCGGCGCCAGGCCGAGCCCCCGGCCGAGCCCCCTGCCCGGACCGGCCCGGGTGTAATGCCTTCGACGGGCCCGTGTGCGTCCGGCAGGATTCCGTCATGGAAACGCACGACTCGCACTACTGGCCGCTCTACGGACTGCGCATCACCACCCCGCGCCTGGAACTGCGCGTCCCGGACATCGCGTTGCTGGACGCGCTGGCCGCCGTAGCGGCGGACGGGGTGCACGACCCGGCGGAGATGCCGTTCTCCTTCCCGTGGACGGACGGAACCCCCGAGGAGCGTGGCCGCTCCACCTTCCAGCACGTGCTGCGCACCGTCGCGGAGTGGAGCCCCGAGAAGTGGACGCTGAGTCTCGCGGTGCTCTGTGACGGCCGTGTCGTCGGCCGGCAGGACATGGTGACCAACGACTTCGCCGTGACGCGCGAGGGCGAGACCGGCTCCTGGCTCGGCATGGCCCACCAGGGCAAGGGCATCGGCACCGAGATGCGTGCCGCTGTGCTGCACCTGGCTTTCGAGGGCCTGGGTGCCCGCGCCATGACCACGGGAGCCATGACGGACAACCCGCGGTCGATCGCCGTCTCCCGGAAGTGCGGCTACCGCCCGGACGGCGAGACGGTGCTGGCGGTACGGGGGGAGGCCCGGACTCTGCACCGGATGCGTCTGGACCGCGCCGGCTGGGAGGCTCACCGCACCGTCCCGGTGGAGGTCCACGGCCTGGAACCGTGCCGTGAACTCCTCGGCCTGCCCCGGGAGTCCGCCCCCTTCACCGGGACGCGATGAGGGGCCGCGGCCCGCGCCGCCGAAGCGGTCGTGAAGGTCGGGACCGCGCCGCCCCCGTAGCGCCTCCTCTCCGGCACAGCTCCTGCGGGCCCCGACCTTCGACCGGCATCTCCCTTGAGGAGCCGGCCACTCGGGCGGCCCGGGAGGAGACCGGGAGGAGCCCGGGAGGAGAGCAGCCGCGCCACAGCCGAACAGGCCACCGGGGCGCCCGAGGGGTACGGCGCGCGGCGTGTGGTGTGCGGCGCGCGGCGCGTGGTGTGCGGAGGGCGGTGCGCGGAAGGCCGAGTGCGGAGCCGGGCCGTCGTCAGGGCAGGGTCAGGATGCGGGGGCCGTCCTCCGTGATCGCGACGGTGTGCTCGACATGGGCCGCCCGGCTGCCGTCCGTGGTGGACAGCGTCCAGCCGTCCGGTTCGGTCCGGTAGTCGTCGCCCCCGCCCGCCATGAACATCGGCTCCAGGGCCAGCACCAGGCCGTGGCGCAGCGGGAATCCCCGTCCGGGACGGCCGCGGTTGGGGACGTGCGGGTCCTCGTGCATGCGCCGGCCGATGCCGTGCCCGCCGAAGTCCCGGGGCATACCGCAGCGGGCCGCCAGCGCGACGGACTGGATGGCATGGGAGATGTCACCGATCCGCCGGCCGGGGGCCGCCGCGGCGATCCCCGCGGCGAGCGCTTCCTCGGTGGCCCCGATCAGCTCCAGATCGGCCGGCCGCGGCGTGCCGACGGTGAAGCTGATGGCGGCGTCCCCCGTCCAGCCGTCCAGCTCCGCACCGCAGTCGATACTCACCAGATCACCGTCCCGGAGCCGGTCACCGGTGGGGATTCCGTGGACGACGGCGTCGTTGACGGAGGTGCAGATCACCGCCGGAAACGGGGTGGGCGCGAAGGACGGCCGGTAGCCGAGGAAGGGTGAGCGCGCCCCGGCTTCGGACAGCACGGCGCGGGCCGCCTCGTCGAGTTCGCGCAGTGGCACCCCCACGCCCGCCGCGTCCCGGGCGGCGGCGAGCGCGTGGGCCACGACGCGCCCGGCCTCCCGCATCGCTTCCAGCGCCGTATCGGTCTTGATCTCCACCATGTCCTGCGACACTCCGTCTCCACGCTGCTGGCACCTGGTCGTACGGCCGAGCGCGCCCGTAGCGGTGGGCACGGCACGGTATGGCACGCCACCGCATGGCACGACACGGCGCCGTCGTCCAATTCTTATACCGGTATTAGTATCACGGCATGGTGAGAACTCCTCTGAGTCCGTGGGAATGGCAGCGCGGTGAACGGTTCGGCGCGTTGCTGCGCCGGGCCCGTGGCGACCGCAGCATGGTGGAGGTCGCCGTGGCGGCCGGGGTCTCGGCGGAGACGCTGCGCAAGATCGAGACCGGCCGGGCCCCGACACCCGCCTTCTTCACGGTGGCGGCACTGGCCGGAGTGCTGGGGCTGTCCCTTGACGAGTTGGCCGCGTCCTGCGCGGAGGACCCGGGCAGTGAGCAGGAACGGGCGTTGTCCGCATGAGGCGGCAGGGTGAGGGTGAGGGCGTGGACCAGGAAGCGGGCGAGGGTGTGGATCAGGAAGTGGGCGAGAGGGCGGGCGAGGGCGTGGTCGTCTACTGGCGGCCGGGCTGCCCGTTCTGCATGAAGCTGCGCTTGCGCCTGCGCTTCGCGCGGCTCCGGTATACCGAGGTGAACATCTGGCGGGACCAGGAAGCCGCGGCCTTCGTCCGCTCGGTGGCGAACGGGAACGAAACCGTGCCAACGGTGACCGTGGCAGGCCATCCACTGATCAACCCGTCGAAGCGGCAGTTGATGCAGGCCGTCGAGACGTACGCCCCGCACTTGCTGGCGTAGACGGGCCCGGGGCCGGGCCCGGGGCCGGCGGGCTCGCGGCTGACGCGCCCGCCGGTGCGCGGGTGGGTGCGCGGTCGGCGCGCGTTCGGCGTGAGGTCGGTCCGAGGTCGGTCCGAGGTCGGTCCGAGGCCCGTGCACGGTCGGCGCACGGCAGGTTGGTGGATCGGTTGATCGGCGTTGGGTCCGTCGGTACGTGGCGCGGGCCGGAAACGGCCGGGCCTTCGGCGCGGTTGGGGGCGGTTGGCGGATCGGCGGGTGGGCGAGCGGCGGGTCGCGGGTCCCCGGAGTGGCGAACTGCGGCCCGGCAGCGGGTTGGGGTTACGGCGCCGGGTGGGCGGCGCGATGGTGGTGACCGGTGCGTCGCGGGCTGCCCGTTGTCGTTTTGGTGGGGGTTACGGCATCCGTGCCGGGGGCGGGCCCGTGGTCGGTCGTCTATCCGGGACCGTGCGCACCCGGGGACGGTTCGAAAAGCGATGGCGTGGCTGGTGCCGGTGGGTGGTTGCGGGGGCACACGCGCGCCTGGGCTTGTCGGCTTTCCCGTTCGTCGTGGCGGGCTGTCGGTGGTGGCGGTTGTTGTGGCTGCTGTGGTGATGTCGGCTGTCGCTGGGGTTGGGGCCTGGGTGGTGGCTCTTCCGGTGGGCAGGCGGTGGCCGGTGTGGGTCGCTCACGGGTGTTGACACCCGGCTGGGGAGGCGCGGCCCGGGCGCGCGTGCCCTGTTCTTGGGCTCTGTCGTGGCGGGTCCTCGGTCGTGGTGGCGATCGTGGGTGGCGTTGCTGGTGTTCGGTGTGGGCGATGAGTGGAGTTCCCGGGTCCGTTTTCGCTCACTCGTTCGGGTGGTTCCACGCTCTGGACCTGGATTCATCACCGTACGTGACGGAAAATAGGGGGTAAGAACTCGCTCCGTGAGGGCGGGAGTTCACGCGGTGATCCGGACGGGGGGAATGTCATGCAGGCCACGCTGCTCGACCACGACGACACGGCCACCACCGGGGCCACCACCGGTGTGCCGGGGGAGCCGGTGACGGCGGATGAGTGGGCGGCGCATCTGGCGTCGGCTGTGCCGGGTCCGCAGACGGCGGCGATGCTCGCTCTGCTGGAGCGCGGGCAGCTCTCCACCACGGGGCGGATCGATGCGCTGAAGGCCTGGGAGCGGCACACCTCCTGGATCCAGGCTCAGCAGGTTGGTCTGCTGGCCGATATCGAGGCCGATGCACTGGACGCGACGCCGAATGAGATCGGCTGGGCGGACTACGACTGGAACTTCGCCTGTGAGGATGTCGCCTGCGCGTTGAAGCTGTCGGGAAACACAGCCGCGGACCGCCTGGCCGTCGCCACCGCCCTGGAGGGACGCTTCCCCACCACGGTCAGCCTGTTGGAGCGCGGGGAGATCTGCTATCTGCAGGCGAAGGCGGTGGCGGAGGTCACCGGCACCCTCGACCCCGAAGCCGCCGGGCAGGTGGAGGCCATGGTGCTGCCCAAGATGCCCACCCAGTCCGTCGGCCAGACCCGGCGCGCATTGAACCGGGCGGTGCTCAAAGCCGACCCGCAGGGGGCGGAGGTGCGGCATCGCCGGCGGCGGGAGGACCGCACGATCTGGCACCGGGCCACCGAGGACGGCATGGCCACCTGGACCGCCTTCCTGCCCGTCCCGCAGGCCGCACAGCTCGACGCGGCCGTCGACGCCCACGCCGCCACCTTCGCCGATGACGGCCGCACCCTGAACCAGAAGCGGGTGGACGCTCTGTATGACCTGGTCGTCAACCGCCCTGCCGGGCAGGACACTCCGGGTGGCCGGTCGGCGGCGGTGGTGCAGGTGACGGTGTCCCTCGACACCCTGATCGGGGTGGATGAGGAGCCCGGACAGCTCAAGGGCTACGGACCGATCAGTGCCGGGCAGGCGCGGGAGGTGGCTTTCGCCCCGGGCACGATCTGGCGGCGTCTGATCACCCACCCGAAGACCGGCCTGCTGATCAAGACCGACCCGGCCACTTACCGGCCCACCGCGGAGGCTGAACGGCACGTCATCGCCCGCGACGGGACGTGCGCTTTCCCCTCCTGCCAGATGCCCGCCCACCGCTGCGACCTCGACCACATCCAGCCCTTCAACCACCAGGACCCGCAAGCGGGCGGGGCGACGGAGCCGGACAATCTGATGCCGCTGTGCCGACGCCACCACCTGTTGAAACACCGCACCCGATGGCAGGCCGAACGCAACCCGGACACCGGCGAAGTGACCTGGACCGCGCCGACGGGCCACACCTACACCAACCCACCCCACACCCACACCCACACCTAGCCCGAGGGGGCTGACCACCGGCACCAGCCCCTCCGCCACCGCGCGGAGGGGCCCATACCCCTGCCTGAAACCCGGAACCTTGCTCCGGACAACTACCGGGCGGGCAGCAGCTGGCAGGGGGCACGCCCCTCGGCGTTGATGCGTACCAGCGACGGCAGGCACCTCGGCCTCCACGGGCACGAGCTGCCCCAGCCACCACCGACCGGCGACCGGCGACCGTCAAGAGGAAGAACCGAGCCCGCCACGCCGCCACCCGCCACGACCGTCACCACCGAAAGCCCGCCACGACGGCGGGAAAGCCGACAAGCCCAGGCGCGCGTGTGCCCCCGCAACCACCCACCGGCACCAGCCACGCCATCGTCTTTCCGAACGACCCCGGGTGCGCACGGTCCCGGATAGACGACCGACCACCGGCCCACCCCCAGCACGGATGCCGTAACCCCCACCGAAACAACAACGGGCAGCCCGCGACGCACCGGTCACCACCATCGCGCCGCCCACCCGGCGCCGTAACCCCAATCACCACGCCACCGGACAGCCCGCGACGCACCCGCCACCACCATCGCGCCGTCCCCTTCAGACGCCACCGAACCGTCCCCGTCCGGCGCCCCGACCGAGACTGGTCTCCGGATCGTTGGCCGGATCAGTCCCTGCGAGGGGTGGCCTTGCCGGGTGCAGTCTCCGTGACCTTGCCTCCAGCCCGTGGCCGGTACCCGCCGGGGCCCGGCCCGCCTGGCCCCGCCCGTCGTCCCGCCCGTCCGGCCCGTCTGACCCCGCCCGTCCGGCCCGCCGGTCCGGACCGTCTCGCGTCTCCCGTCGCCGCCCCTGGCCTGTGGCTTCCTGCCGCCGTACCGGTGCTGCCCCTACCGTCGGCGCGTGTCCGCCAGCATCCGCCTCATCCACGGCGTCAACGGCCGTTCCACCCAGCGGTGCAGCAGCCACGCCAGCATCAGCATCCCGGCGAGCGTTCCGGCGAACGTCACGGCTGACGGCACTGCCCACGTCCGGTGCAGCAGGTGGACCGCGACCCAGCCCAGGTGTTCGTGCACCAGATAGAACGGATAGGTCAGCGCGCCCGCGACGGTGAGCCATCTCCAGTTCGCCCAGTGGAGGTGTCCCAGCGCGACGAGGCCGACCGCCACGAAGCCGGCCGTGACGATCAGAATGATGACCAGCGACGACCGGTACGAGAAGGCCGGCACGTCCGCAGGGTGCCAGAGGTTGTCCACCGCGTACTTCTGGCCGATCAGCCAGCTGATGCCCACGACACCCCAGGCGACCGCGTCGCGCCGGTCCCGGTGCAGCAGGAACAGTCCGATGCCGCCGATGAAGAAGGCGGAGTGCTCCGGCATCAGGACGACGGCCGGCAGTGGTTCCCCACTCGCCTCGGCCATCGCCGCCGCCAGCGTCCAGGCGGCGCAGAACACCAGGACGCGCCCTCTCGTCGCGCCGGGCACCACCACGAACAGCGCGAAGAGGACGTAGAACCGCAGCTCCACCCAGAGAGTCCAGTCCACGCCCAGGACTCGTTCGGCACCCACCGGCTCCTGCAGCATCGTCATGTTGACCAGTGCGTCACTGGGCGAGACGGCGTCGTAGGCCACCCACGGCAGCGTGAAGACCAGGGTGACGAGCACGACCGCCACCCAGTAGGCCGGGTAGAGCCGGGCGACGCGGGAGGCGAAGAAGGAGCGCAGCGGGCGTCCCCAGCCGCTCATGCAGATCACGAAGCCGCTGATGACGAAGAAGATCTGCACGCCCAGACTGCCGTACGCGAAGCCCTGTGAGGCGGTGGGGAACTGGTCGGCGGGTGAGGTGCCCCAGGCCCGGCCGATGTCGCCGTCCCGTCCGCCGTAGTGGTAGCAGGCGACCATCAGGGCGGCGACGAGCCGCAGTCCGTCGAGGGCGCGCAGCCGGGGCTGCGGCCGTCCGCGCGCTCCGGCCCCGCCGCCCTCCAGCCCCGCGCCGGGCAGCGCGGCCTCACGGGAGGAGGCGTCCGGCGTGCCCGGCCCGGCCGGCGTGCTCGGGGCGCCGGACCTCACGTCGGACCTGTCTGGCGCACTCGGCGCCGCCGCCGCGGATGATGCCGCGGTCAGCGGCGGCGCCGCCCGCACGGTGTCGCTGCCGGCGCCCGTCATGGGAACCCCGTCATCGGGCTCCGCCCCGCTTGCGGGCGATCCGGCGCTGCACCGTGCGCGCCCGCCGGACGGCCCGCCGGACCGCCGGGTTGCGCGGCAGGAAGGCGAGCTGCGACGGGACCGCGCCGGGCAGTCCGAGCGAGGTCAGGCGGCGGCGCTTGAAGTAGCGCCAGGTGTAACCGTCCAGGTGAGCGCGGAGATAGCGTTCCGCCGCCGGCCTCAGTCCGGGATGGAGCTGTGCCTGCATGGCGTAGCCGACGGCCGTGACCAGATCGGTCAGTTGTTCGCCCGAGCGCAGCAGCGCGGGCGTGGTGGCACCGCGGAGTACGGCGCTGTCGGCGTCCAGGTCGGGCAGCAGGGCGTCGACGATGGTGACGGGCACCCGGTTGCTGTTCTGGTACGGGCTGAGCCGCTCCAGCAGCAGCTCCGTCCCCGTACGGGCGACCGGCAGCCGGTAGAAGGCGGCGGCCGTCAGCAGCGCGGTGGAGAAGCAGCCGACGACGAGCGCGGGCCGCATGCGCTCGTAGAGCACCTCGGCGAGCACCGGGGCGTCCAGGACGGTGAGTTCGAGACCGAGTTCACCGGCTTCCTTCTCCAGCATCCGCGACCAGCGTGCGGGCGCGGTGGGGTGCGGTTTGAAGACGACGTGGTGGTGGCCGAGCGCGGCAACCCCGCGCAGCATCCGCACATGGAGCCGTTCCTCTTCCTCGGCGGTGAGGATGCCGAGCGCGGAGAGGTACTGCCCCAGCAGCAGGGCCGGCGCGTCGGCCGTCCCGGTCCTCCCGCCGGAAGCGGCACCGGAGGAGGCCGCACCGGTGGAGGCACCGGAGGTGCTCGTGCTCGTGCCCAGCACGTCGTCGTCCACGGCGGCGGTCACCTCGGCGAGTACGGAGGTGAAGGCCGCGGTGGGGATGATCCGCTGTTCGACATCGAACTCGGTGAGCAGCAGGGGGCGCAGGCCCGGCACCAGGTCCAGGTGGAGCAGCCGGCGGATACGGGTGCCGACGAGCGCGTCGATCTTGTTGCGGGTGGGCCCGTAGCTCATCAGCCCGTCGGCGTACACGTCGACGGCGGCGTCCGGGAACAGTTGTGCCAGCGCCAGCGCGGGGTTCACCTGGATCGACTCGACCACGACCTCCACGTCGTCGTCGCCCAGCCCCCACAGCAGCCGCAACTGCCGCTCCCACAGCGGTACGTCGTCGGGGCGCGGGGCCCAGCCACTGGGGTGGTAGGGGCTGATGGTGTCGTTCCAGGACAGCACCCGGTCGAAGCGGGACCGCAGGGGGCGGAAGCCGGGCATGGTGTCGAGCGGGGGCGCGGTCTCCGGTGTGGCGGCGTTGTTGCTGACGAGCAGCAGCCGGCGGCCGCTCGGCCGGAAGCAGCCCGCGTCGAGCGCGGCGGCGAGGGTCGCGGCGCCGTAGAGGGTGGAGGCGACGAAGATCTGCGTGCGGCCGCGGCCGGCTCCCGGTCCGGCTGCCGGGCCGGGACCGGCGTCGGTGCCGCCCGGGGTCTCGTCGCGTTCGGAGGCGCGTTCGGAGCCGCGGTCGGTGTCGCGCTCGGTGTCGCGCTCGGCGGGGCCGGGCATCAGGCCGCCACCTCCGGGCCGGAGAGGGCGGCCCGTCGGCGCAGCCGCCGGAGCCGCGAGCCGCGCCGCAGGTCCATCGAGTCGAGGGCGTCCTTGAGGACGTCCTGCGGCATGCGCCGCAGGGCTGCGGCGCTCATCGAGCGCAACTTACGTGCCACGGCCGGTTCAAACCTCTCCATGTTGCCGAGATGGTGGGCGATGATCGCGCAGTACGTCCGTACCGCCTTGGGGAGCAGCCGGTCCGCGTCCGGGTCCCGTGAGGTCTCCTCGACGACCTGATCCAGCGCACGGATGAAGTCGAGCTGCCGTACGTCCCCGATCTGGGTCAGCGACGAGGCGACGCCGCGCCGGTAGAAGACGCCGTGCAGGCCGACGACCGCGAAGGACTCCGCCTCCCGGTGCAGCCGCCAGATCCACGGCCGGTCCTCGGCGGTGCGCAGACCGTCCAGGAAGCGCAGTACGCCGTTGTCCGCGAGCCGCCGGTGGTAGATGCCCGCCCACGCGTAGGCGTAGTCCACGGAGGTGGAGCGCCCCGGGGGCAGGATGGCGTCGCGCGGGTTCATGACGACCTGGCGCGGACCGTGCGGTACGCGGCGGAGCGAGCGGCTCCGGCCGGTGTTCTCCACGTGGTCGGTGCGGACGAAGTCGCAGCCGAGGTCCTCGATGGCGGCGACGAGTTCACCGTAGTGGCCGGGGGCGAGCCAGTCGTCGCCGTCGAGAAAGGTCAGGTACTCGCCGCGGGCCGCGTCGATGCCGGTGTTGCGTGCGGTCGCGAGCCCGCTGTTCTTCTCGTGCCGGAGCACCACGGCGCCCGGGAGTTCACGCTCGGCGCGGGCCAGGATTTCCGGTGTTCCATCCGTCGAGCAGTCGTCGACGAGGATGAATTCGAAATCCTGCCGTGCGTTGGCGTGCAGACTTCTGAGCGCGTCGGGTGCGAACGTCTGGACGTTGTAAAAGGGCACGATGACGGAGAGCTTGACCACCCGGGCGACGTTAGGCGGAGGCCGGTCATTCGTCTTGTCCAGGGGTGAGAATTCTGGTGAACGAAGCATGGCGGAACGGTTAACTCGACTTTTGCGCAGACTGATTCGCCTTCCGGCGACTTCTTGTTAACCCTTTGTTGAGACGGCGTTGGGCCGGGAAACGAAAAGGCTTCCTAGCGTTTTCGATGTGCCAGCCAGTACCAGTCATCGTCCGCGGGTCGCCGTACTCGCCGATTCCGATACGCGATGGAAATGGGGCGCGCTCACCGCGCACCGCATCGCGCCGGAACACCGGCTCGACGGTTTTCTCCTGCGCGGACGAGCCACGCCGACCGCCCGTCAGCTCGACGAGGTGGGAGTCCGCGCGGACTCCCTCCGCGAGGTGACCACCGCCGGGTTCCTCCGCGCGGTCACCCGTGAGCCGTACGACGTGGTCGTCCTGGCGTGCGTCGGTGGCGCCGTCCAGGCGATGCTGCACGGTCTGGCCCGCGCCACGGCCGGCGGCGGTGCGGCGAGCGGCGGTGGCACGGACGGCGGTGGCACGGACGGCGGTGGCACGGACGGCGGTGCGGCGGACGGCGGCGCCACGGGGGAGCCGCCCCGCAGGCGCCCCGTCGTGGTCACCGGCTATGTGGGTGTCGTCTACGAGAAGCTGGCCGACGGCCTGCTGCTGCGCCACGGCGCCGATGTGGTCCTCGCCAACTCCCGGCACGACGCGGAACGTTTCCGCGCCGTCTACGCCGGTGTGCGCGCCGGTACGCGGAGCGTCGTCGAGGCGGCCCTGCCGTTCCTCGGCGGCGAGCCCTACCGGGAGCCGGCCGCGGGGGAGCGTCCCCACACCGTGTGCTTCGCCGTCCAGCCGTCCGTCCCGGACAACCGCGCGGGCCGCGACTACCTGCTGCGCCGGGCCGCCGGGCACGCGCGGCTGCACCCGGACCGCGAGGTGCTGATCAAGCTGCGCAGCAAGCCCGGTGAGCACACCACGCACATCGAGGAACTGCCGTACCAGAAGCTGGTGGCCAGGCTGCCCGGCGGCCTGCCCGCCAACTGCCGCCTGGTCTACGGGCACATGGGCGAGGTGCTGGACCGCACGGACCTGCTGGTCACGGTCAGCTCCACCGCCGCACTGGAGTCCCTGCACCGGGGGATCCCCACGGCCGTCCTCACCGATCTCGGCATCCGTGAGGCGCTCGGCAACCACCACTTCCTGGGCTCCGGCTGCCTGGCCTCCTGGGACGAACTCGACGCCGGGCACCGGCCGGAGCCGGACCGCTCCTGGCTCGCCCGGCAGGGGGTGGCCGCCGACGGCCACTACGAACACGCCTTCGACGCCGCCCGCGAGCGGATCGCCGAGCTGCTGGCCGGGCCCGCCCTGCCGCCCATCGCGCCGTACTACACCACCTTCACCGCACCCGGATATCTGCCCGGCATCCTCGCGCGCTACGGCCTGGACGTCCGCGGCGAGCCGACCGGCGCCGGCGCCGGCGAGGACACGGCCGCCCGCGGGGTCCGGCACGTCGTCCGGGGTGCCGTACGGGACGCGGCGCGCGGCGCCTACCGCCACGGAGTGCAGCGCGTGGCGCCCGTCATCCGCCGGCTGGGGGAGCTGTGAGCGGCCGCCGGGACGCGGCCGCCGGCCCGGCCCCGTCCGCGCCGTCCGGACCCGCACCCGTATCCGTATCCGCTTCCGGGGAACGGCGGCAGCCGCCGCACCGGAGCGGGCAGACCGGGGCCCCGGGCCCCTCCGAAGGAGCCACCATGCCGCAGGCCGGAGCAGAGGCCGCAGAGGCAGCGGGCCGGTCCGCGAGCCGCCCCGGGAAGGACCAGCGGTCCGTACTGGCCGTCATCCCCGCGCGGGGCGGGTCGAAGGGCGTGCCCGCCAAGAACCTCGCACCGGTCGGGGGCGTGCCGCTGGTCGTGCGCGCCGTCCGGGAGTGCCTGGCGAGCCGGCTCGTCACGGACGTCGTCGTCTCCACCGACGACGACGCCATCGCCGCGGCGGCGCTCGGCGCCGGGGCGGAGGTGGTGCGCCGCCCGGCCGGCATCGCGGGGGACACCGCCACCAGCGAGGCCGCCGTGCTGCACGCCATGGACGCCCACGAGGCCCGGCACGGCGGCAGCACGGACGTCGTCCTGCTCGTGCAGTGCACCAGCCCGTTCCTGCTCCGCTCGGACGTCGACGGGGTGGCCGCGGCGGTGGCCGAGGACGGCGCCGACAGTGCGCTGACCGTCGCGCCGTTCCACGGCTTCGTCTGGCGCGAGACCTCCGGTGGCGCGGACGGCGCCGACGGGCTGGGCGTCAACCACGACAAGGCGTACCGCCCGCGCCGCCAGGACCGCCCCCAGGACTTCCTGGAGACCGGTGCCGCGTACGCCATGGACGCCGCGGGCTTCCGCGAGGCGGGTCACCGCTTCTTCGGCCGCACCGTGCCCGTGCGCACCGACCCGGCCCGGGTCCTGGAGATCGACGACCCGCACGACCTGGCCCGCGCCCGCGCTCTCGCGCCGCTGCTGGACGCCCCCTCGGGCTCCGGCGGGGACGCGGCGACCCGGCCCCGGGCGCTCCCCACCCGCGACGACGTGGACGCGGTGGTACTCGACTTCGACGGCACCCAGACCGACGACAGGGTGTACGTCGACTCCGACGGACGGGAGATGGTCGCCGTGCACCGCGGCGACGGCCTCGGCATCGCAGCGCTCCGCCGCGCCGGCGGGCTGAAGCTGCTGATCCTGTCCACGGAGCAGAACCCGGTCGTCGCCGCCCGGGCCCGCAAGCTGCGGGTTCCCGTGCTCCACGGCATCGACCGCAAGGACCTCGCGCTCAAGCAGTGGTGCGAGGAGGAGGGCATCGCGCCCGAACGCGTGCTCTACGTCGGCAACGACGTGAACGACCTGCCCTGCTTCGGCCTCGTCGGCTGGCCCGTGGCCGTCGCCGACGCCCACGACATCGTCCGCGGCGCCGCCCGCGCGGTGACGGCCACCCGCGGCGGCGACGGCGCGATCCGCGAGATCGCCGGATGGGTCCTCGGCCCCTCGCTCTGACCGCACACGACACCGGTTCCCGACGCCCGACCCCGACCCCGGTCCCGACCACCGCCCGCACCGACCGCCCCCGAGCCCCGCACCGGCCACCCGCTCCACCCGGCTGCGCCCCGCCCCACCCGCCCCACCCGCCCCACCCGCACAGCCCCACCACCCGAACCGACCCGACAGCACGTCCCCGCAGACCCGACCCGATCCGACCCGGTCCGACCGGACCGGACCGGTCGCCCGCCCGGGGCCCGCACCCCGGAACTCCCAACGTTCCGGAGCACCCCGGAACACCGCGAACCCCGCGAACCCCGAAAAAGAGGATCTTCCTGATGAGCACCACGTCCCGTCTTCGCACCCTCGGTGACCGTCTCGCCGGACCGGGCCAGCCCGTGTACATCACCGGCGAGATCGGCATCAACCACAACGGTGACCTGGACAACGCCTTCGCGCTGATCGACGCCGCCGCCGACGCCGGCTGCGACGCCGTCAAGTTCCAGAAGCGGACCCCCGAGGTCTGCACCCCGCGCGACCAGTGGGAGATCGAGCGCGACACCCCCTGGGGCCGCATGACGTACATCGACTACCGGCACCGCGTCGAGTTCGACGAGGACGGCTACCGGCAGATCGACGAGCACTGCAAGAAGCGCGGCATCGCCTGGTTCGCCTCCCCGTGGGACGAGGAGTCCGTCGCCTTCCTGGAGAAGTTCGACGTCCCCTGCTACAAGGTGGCCTCCGCCTCGCTGACCGACGACGGCCTGCTGCGCGCCATGCGCGCCACCGGCCGCACCGTCATCCTCTCGACGGGCATGTCCACCCCGAAGCAGATCCGGCACGCGGTGGAGGTGCTCGGCAGCGACAACATCCTGCTCTGCCACGCCACCAGCACCTACCCGGCGAAGGCCGAGGAGCTCAACCTGCGCGTGATCAACACGCTGCAGGCCGAGTACCCGAACGTGCCGATCGGCTACTCCGGCCACGAGACCGGTCTGCAGACCACCCTCGCCGCCGTCGCCCTCGGCGCCGCCTTCGTCGAGCGCCACATCACGCTCGACCGCGCCATGTGGGGCTCCGACCAGGCCGCCTCCGTCGAGCCGCAGGGCCTGCAGCGCCTCGTCCGCGACATCCGCGTCGTGGAGGAGGCGCTCGGTGACGGCGTCAAGAAGGTCTACGAGAGCGAGCTCGGCCCCATGAAGAAGCTGCGCCGGGTCGCCGGGGTCGTCGCCGAGGGCGCCGACCGCGAACCCGCGACGGTCTGAGACCGGGAGGTCGGCCGCGGTGAGCAGATCCCGTACGGACGGGGGGACGGACGGGGCGGCGGACGGCGTGACGGGCGGCGGCAGCGGCGCCCGTGACGGCCGGCCGGACCCGGCGGCGGAGCGCCCCCGCGCGCTCCGCCGCCGGGCCGCCCGGCGCGCCGCCACGGAGCCGGACGGGCCCGGCAGCGGGGACACGCTCGCCTTCGTCGAAAGCCCCGTCCAGCTCCTGAACGTCCTGGAGTGGCTGCACGCGCACCTCGGCCGGGGCGCCGGGGGGCCGGCCGGGGTCACCGTCGTGGTGCTGTCCAACAACGACCCCATGACCCGCGGCCAGCTGCGGCGGATGGCCGAACTCGCCCGCGAGGAGGGGGTGGGCGTGCGCTGGGAGGACGCGCGCGGCGGCGCGTCGGCCCCCCTGCGCACCGTGGGGTCGCTCTCCGGCGCGCTCCGGCGCGCACGCCGGGTCGTCATCGGCGATCCGTTCTCGCGCTATGTGCAACTGCTGCTGACGCTCACCGGCGCGCCGGAGATCGTCGTCGTGGACGACGGCACGGCCACCATGGAGTTCGTCGCCCAACTGGCTCGCGGGGAACGCCTGGTGCGCTGGCACCGCAGCGGCAGGGGCGGCATCGGGGGGGTGCGTGACGCCGTGTACGCGCCCGTCTCGGCCGCCGCCCGCCGGCGGCTCACCCCGCGCGCGGGGCGGTCCGTCGAGGTGTTCAGCTCGATGCCCGTCGAGGTGCCGGACGGCATCACCCTCGGCACCAACGACTTCGCCTGGACGCGCCACCGCTTCGGGCCGCCCGCGCTCACCCGGGGCGCCGACCTGGTCGGCACCAACCTCGCCGAGACCGGGGTGGTCGACACGGAGCACTACATCCGCGCCGTCACCGCCCTGGCCCGCGAGCACGGCGCCACCCGGTACTTCGCCCACCGCAGGGAGAGCACGGACAAACTCCACCGGCTGGCGGACGAGGCGGGGCTGGAGATCGTCCGGCCTGAGCTGCCGCTGGAGCTGATCGCGCGCCGGGGCCCCATCGGGCGCAGCGTCGTCAGCTTTCCCTCCACGGTGCTGCACACGCTGCCGCTCGCGCTCGCGGGCACGGGGGTGCGGGTATCGGCCTGTGACATCGACCCCGGGTGGCTGACGGAGAGCGCCTCGCCCCGGGCGGAGGGGTTTCTAGCGGTGGTCACGGGGACGGCCCGCGATGTGCACCGGCTGAGCTCGGCTCCGTCGGCCGGGCAGTGAACCAGGGGCGGCGGGGACGGGAACGGTGCCCGGTCACCCGGCCGGTTCCCCCGCCGGCCGCCCGCTCACCCGTGCGGTCTCACATGCCGGGCAGCGGCCGCAGATGGGTATCAAAGCTGGCTACCCCCCAGATGCTGCGGTTATGCGGCGCGGACCCGTTTTTTCTTCCCCTGACGGGCTGAACTTTTACTGATCGACAGGCGACGGCAGGTCCAACGGCCGTACCCTGCACAGGGTGAACCATGTGATGTCCCCCGAGCCCGACGCCGAGCTGTCCGCGGACGACACCGCGGAACCCCACGCTCCGGGATCCGGAACGGCACCTACCGCGGCGGCCGTGTCCGCCCGGATCGCCGCCGCCGGCCCCCGGATGCCCGGCACGCTGCCCGACGCCCTCTTCGCCGAGCTCGTCGCGTTCCGCCGGGATCTCCACATGCACCCGGAGCTGGGCAACCAGGAGTTCCGCACCACGGCCGCGGTCAAGGCGCGGCTGGAGCACGCGGGTCTCGCCCCGCGGGTGCTCCCGGCCGGCACCGGGCTCGTCTGCGACATCGGCTCCGCACCGGCCCCGGACGGAGACGCCACAGCCCCGGGCACAGCCACAAGCACGGCCACGGGCACAGCCACGGCCACGGACCCCGCCCCGGGCACGGACCGTCCCGTCCTGGCGTTGCGCGCGGACCTCGACGCGCTGCCGATCCCGGACACCAAGACGGTCTCGTACCGTTCGACGATCCCGCACCGGGCCCATGCCTGCGGCCACGACGTGCACACCACGGTCGTCCTCGGCGCCGGGCTGGTCCTCGCCGCGCTGGCCCGCGAGGGCCGGCTGCCGCACCCGGTGCGGCTGATCTTCCAGCCCGCCGAGGAGGTGCTGCCCGGCGGTGCGCCCGACGCCATCGAGGCGGGTGTGCTGGACGGGGTCGGCCGCATCCTCGCGGTGCACTGCGACCCCCGGGTGGACGCGGGCCGGATCGGCCTGCGCACCGGCCCGATCACCTCGGCCTGCGACCGTCTGGAGGTCTCCCTCGACGGCCCGGGCGGGCACACCGCCCGTCCGCATCTCACCACCGATCTGGTGACGGCCGCCGCGAAGGTGGCCACCGAGGTGCCCGCTCTCCTCGCCCGCCGGGTCGACACCCGCTCCGGGCTCGTCGTGACCTGGGGCCGGCTGGAGACGGGGCACGCCTGCAACGTCATCCCGCAGCACGCCGAGCTGTCCGGCACGGTCCGCTGCCTGGACCTGCCGGCCTGGCGGGCGGCGCCCGACCTGGTGCACGCCGCGATCGACGAGATCGCCACCCTCGGCGGGGCCAAGTCGGAGATCAACTACGTCCGCGGGGTGCCCCCGGTGGTCAACGAGCACGGCGCCACCGAGCTGCTGGCCGACGCGATGACCGCGCGCCGCGGGGCGGACGCCGTCGAGGACACCGAGCAGAGCCTGGGCGGCGAGGACTTCTCCTGGTACCTGGAGCGGGTCCCGGGCGCCATGGCCCGGCTGGGCGTGCGGCGGCCCGGGGACACCGCGCGCCGCGATCTGCACTGCGGCGACTTCGACGTCGACGAGAACGCGATCCGGGTCGGCGTCGAGCTGTTCACCGCCGCTGCGCTGCTGGACGGACACCGTCCGTAAGCACGCAACACGCCGTCCACATACTGGTCGACACCACTTCGCGTCGATCCGATAACGGCTGCGGAAGAGGTGATTTCCCGGCATCTACGCGCGTTACGATGCGAAAAAGCCAGCGCCGTTGCCAGGCGCTCGTCCTACACAGCGCCGCCCAACGGCAGCGCTCGTCCTAAGGGGAAGTCCTCGTGCGCCGGGTAACCAAGATCGCTGCCGCGGGTATGGCCTCCGCGGCTCTCATGTTCACCACCGCCGCCTGCGGTGAGTCCTCGACGGAGTCGGGCGGCAAGGAGAAGGGCGTCGGCCTCGCCTTCGACGTGGGCGGCCGTGACGACCACTCGTTCAACGAGTCGGCGGCCCGCGGTGTCGACAAGGCCAAGGACGAGCTGGGCGTCGACGCCAAGCTGATGACGGCCAAGAACAACGAGACCGAGGCCGACCGCGAGCAGCGGCTGTCCTCCCTCGCGGAGGCCGGCTACAACCCGGTCATAGGCGTCGGCTTCAACTACGGCAAGTCGATCGAGAAGGTCGCCAAGCAGTTCCCGGACACCACCTTCGGCGTCGTCGACTCCGTGTCCGAGGGCAAGAACGTCGACAGCATGGTCTTCTCCGAGCACGAGGGCTCCTACCTCGCCGGAGTGGCGGCCGCGCTCAAGTCCAAGACCGGCAAGGTCGGCTTCATCGGCGGCGTGAACAACGCGCTCATCCAGAAGTTCGAGGCCGGCTTCGTCCAGGGCGCGCAGGACACCAAGAAGGACATCGAGGTCTTCCCGGAGTACCTCTACCCGAACAACGACAAGGGCTTCAACGACCCGGCCGCCGCCAAGGCGAAGGCCAAGGGCATGCTCGACCGCGGCATCGACGTGATCTACACCGCGGCCGGCCAGTCCGGTGCCGGCTCGATCGAGGCCATCGCGGGCAAGAAGGACACCTGGGCGATCGGCGTCGACTCCGACCAGTACCAGCAGCCGGGTCTGGCGAAGTACAAGGACTCGATCCTGACCTCCGTGGTCAAGAACGTCGACGTGGCGGTCTTCGACCTCATCAAGAGCGTCGAGGACGGCAAGCCGCTGACCGGCGTCAACGCCTACACCCTGAAGGAGGACGGCGTCAGCCTCGCCACCTCCGGCGGCTTCATCGACGACATCCAGCCGAAGATCGACGCCGCCAAGGAGAAGATCGTCAGCGGCGAGGTCAAGGTCGACGAGCAGCCGAAGCGCTGACACCGGCTTCCGTAGCGGAACCCCCGGGCCCGGGGAAGGTCCGACCTTCTCCGGGCCCGTGTACGGACGGGATGCTACGCGCGTAGCATGGTGGGGCGGGGTAGCTTCGCTACTGTCCCCCCGAACGCTTGTATCCCTCCCACCTCGCCCGGCCGGTCCCGGCCGGCGCCCCCGTCCCGCTCCCTTCTCCGAGGAGAGTGCGCCATCAAAGCGTCCAGCAGCAGTTCACGGGCGGACAGCGCCCCCGCGGTCGAACTGCACGGCATCACCAAGCGATTCCCCGGCGTCGTCGCCAACCACGACGTCGACATCACCGTCCGCCGCGGCACCGTCCACGCGCTCGTCGGTGAGAACGGCGCCGGCAAGTCCACCCTGATGAAGATCCTCTACGGCATGCAGAAGCCGGACGAGGGGACCATCTCCGTCGACGGCGAGCAGGTGTCGTTCCACAGCCCCGGCGACGCCATCGCCCGCGGCATCGGCATGGTGCACCAGCACTTCATGCTGGCCGACAACCTCACCGTCCTGGAGAACGTCGTCCTCGGCGCCGAGAAGCTGCACGGCATCGCCGGCCGCGCCCGCGCCCGGATCATGGAGATCTCCGACGCCTACGGCCTGGGCGCCCGCCCGGACGTCCTCGTCGAGGACCTCGGGGTCGCCGACCGCCAGCGCGTGGAGATCCTCAAGGTCCTCTACCGCGGCGCCCGCACGCTCATCCTCGACGAGCCGACGGCCGTCCTCGTGCCGCAGGAGGTCGACGCGCTGTTCGACAACCTCCGCGAGCTCAAGGCCGAGGGCCTGACCGTCATCTTCATCTCCCACAAGCTGGGCGAGGTGCTGTCCGTCGCCGACGACATCACCGTCATCCGGCGCGGCACCACGGTCGCCTCGGTCAAGCCGGCGGACGTGACGCGGAAGCAGCTCGCCGAACTGATGGTCGGCAGTGAACTCCCCTCGCCGGAGACGCGCGAGTCCACGGTCACCGATGTGCCGATGCTGACGGTCGACTCCCTCAGCCTGTCGGCCACCGACCCCGACGGCGTGGTGCGGGCCGTGCTCGACGACGTCTCCTTCGCCATCCACCGGGGCGAGGTCCTGGGCATCGCCGGAGTGGAGGGCAACGGCCAGGCCGAACTGGTCCAGGCGATCATGGGCATGCGGATACCCGACGGCGGCAGCGTCGTGCTGGACGGTGAGGACGTCACCCACGCCCCCACCCGCAAGCGCCGCGAGGGCGGCATCGGCTACATCCCCGAGGACCGTCAGCGGCACGGCCTGCTGCTGGAGGCCCCGCTCTGGGAGAACCGCATCCTCGGGCACGTGACCGAACGCCCCAACAGCAAGGGCGGCCTGCTCGATATCAAGGCCGCCCGTGCCGACACCCAGCGGATCGTCCGGGAGTACGACGTCCGCACCCCCGGCATCGACGTCACCGCGGCCAGCCTCTCCGGCGGCAACCAGCAGAAGCTGATCGTCGGCCGCGAGATGAGCCACGACCCCAAGCTGCTGATCGCCGCGCACCCCACCCGGGGCGTGGACGTCGGCGCCCAGGCGCAGATCTGGGACGCGATCCGGGCCGCGCGCCGCGAGGGCCTGGCCGTGCTGCTGGTCTCGGCCGACCTCGACGAGCTGATCGGCCTCTCCGACACCCTGCGGGTGATGTTCCGCGGCCGCCTGGTCGCCGACGCCGACCCCGCGACCATCACCCCCGAGGAGTTGGGCTCGGCCATGACCGGCGCCGCCAGCGGCACCCTGCAGCCGTCCGCCGACCGTGACGGCGAAGCGCACGAGACCCGTGGGGAGGAAGAGGCATGAGCACCACCACCCCCGCCCCCCAGGGGTCCGGAGGGACCGCCGCCCCGGCGGCCGGCTCCCGCGCCGCCATCGACTGGCACCGGGTGGGCCTCGGCGTCGCCGCCCCGCTGCTCGCCATCGTCGCGGCCCTGGCCATCACCTCGCTGATCTTCCTGACGACCGGCGACAACCCGTTCCGGGCCTTCTCGATCATGGTCGAGTACGGCTCCAAGAGCGACAGCCAGATCGTCATCGTCAACAAGGCGATCCCGTACTTCCTGTCCGCGCTGGCCGTCGCCATCGGCTTCCGGATGAACCTCTTCAACATCGGTGTGGACGGCCAGTACCGCATCGCCGCCTTCTTCGCCGCCGTCGTCGGCGGGGCGCTGGCGCTGCCGGGCATCATCCAGATCCCGGTGATCATGATCGTCGCGATGATGGTCGGTGCCCTCTGGTCCGGCATCGCCGGCCTGCTGAAGACCACCCGCGGCGTCAGCGAGGTCATCAGCACCATCATGCTGAACGCCATCGCCGGCGCGATCATCGGCTACTTCCTCCAGGACGGCCGGCTCGCGGTCCGCGACGGCAACATCATCCACACCGAGCCGATCCCCGAGTCCGCGCACTTCTTCGAGATCCCGACCGGGCAGGCCCCGGTCAACGGCTTCATCGTCGTCGCGGTGATCGTCGGAGTCCTGTACTGGTTCCTGCTGAACCGCACCCGGTTCGGCTTCGACCTGCGCACCGTCGGACGCTCCGAATCGGCCGCGCAGGCCGGCGGCGTCAGCGTCGGCCGCATGGTCGTCACCAGCATGCTCCTCTCCGGCCTCGTGGCCGGCCTGGTCGGCATGCCGACCCTGCTGGGCGAGTCGTACAACTTCGGCACCGACTTCCCCAACGGCATCGGCTTCACCGGTATCGCCATCGCCCTGCTCGGCCGGAACCACCCGGTGGGCATCGCGCTCGGCGCGCTGCTCTGGGGCTTCCTGGAGCGCACCGGCGGCCGGCTCGAATTCGAGGGCTACGCCCAGGAGATCGTCGGCGTGATGCAGGGCGTGATCGTCCTCTGCGTCGTCATCGCCTATGAAGTCGTCCGCCGCTACGGCCTGCGGACCCAGCAGCGCAAGGTCGGCGAACGCCTCGCCGCCGAGGCCCGGGACAACGGGAAGACCGAGAAGGCGGAGGTGTCCGCGTGAGCACCAACCTCACAGCCGCGGTCGCGAAGGGACTGAGCGGCAGGAACGGCAAGCAGGACGGCAAGCGGGAGCGCCGCAGGCTGTCGTACCCGGTGGTCCTGCTGATCATCGCCGGTGTGCTGCTGCTCCTCTCCGTCCTGCGCGCCTGGACCGGCGCGGGCGACCTCACCTCCTCCGGCCAGTACGGGGGCGCGCTGATCGCCGCCGTGCCGATCGGCCTCGCCGGACTCGGCGGCCTCTGGGCCGAGCGCGCGGGCGTCATCAACATCGGCCTCGAGGGCATGATGATGCTCGGCACCTTCTGCGCCGGCTGGGCCGGTTACCAGTACGGGCCGTGGGCCGCCGCGCTGGCGGGTGTCATCGGCGGTCTCCTCGGCGGACTGATCCACGCCATCGCCACCGTCACCTTCGGCGTGGACCACATCATCTCCGGTGTGGCGATCAACATCCTGGCGCTGGGCGTCACCCAGTACCTCGCCAAGCTGCTGTTCGGCGCCGAGGGCTCCGAGGCGGCCGCCGCGGGTGGCAACGACAAGCAGTCGCCGCCGATGGACGACATGTCGAGGTTCTCCGTCCCCCTGCTCTCCGACGGGCTGGGCACCCTGGAGAAGAAGGACTGGTTCCTGCTCTCCGACGCCGCGGGCATCCTCCGCGGTCTGACCACGGACGTGTCCTGGCTGACGCTGGTCGCCGCGGGTCTCTTCGTCGGCACCTTCTTCGTCCTGTGGCGCTCCTCCTTCGGCCTGCGGCTGCGCTCCTGCGGTGAGAACCCGACCGCCGCCGAGTCGCTCGGCGTCAACGTCTACACGTACAAGTACGCGGCGCTGCTGGTCTCCGGCGGGCTCGCGGGCCTGGGCGGGGCGTTCATGGCCATCGGCGTGCACTTCTACTCCGACGGCCAGACCGGCGGGCGCGGCTACATCGGCCTCGCCACGATGATCTTCGGCAACTGGCGGCCGGGCGGTGTCGCGATGGGCGCGGGCCTCTTCGGCTTCATGGACAGCCTCCAGCTGCGCGGCGGCGGCGACACCGTCCACGCGCTGCTGCTGCTGGCCGTGGTGCTGCTGGTCGCCGTCACCCTGTGGAAGCTGCGGGCCACCAGCCGCCGCACCGCCGCGATCAGCGCGGTGTTCGCGGTGCTGCTCGTGCTCTGGTACGCCTTCACCGAGACGGTGCCGCGCGAGTTCGTCGAGGCCACCCCGTACGTCGCCACGCTGCTGGTGCTCGCACTGGCGGCCCAGCGGCTGCGGCCCCCCAAGGCCATCGGCCGTACCTATCAGAAGGGCCAGGGCAAGTAAGTGACCGCTGTCCCCGTCCGGGAAACCGACTGGGAAGCCCTGCGGGGCGCGGCCCGGGACGTCATGTCCCGGGCCTACGCCCCCTACTCCGGCTTCCCCGTGGGTGCCGCCGCCCTCGCGGCCGACGGCCGCACCGTGACCGGCTGCAATGTGGAGAACGCCGCCTACGGGGTGGCGCTCTGCGCCGAGTGCGGCCTGATCTCGGACCTCGTCGCGGGCGGCGGCGGCCGGCTCACCGCCTTCACCTGCTGCGGCCGGGACGGCGAACGGCTGATGCCCTGCGGCCGCTGCCGCCAGCTGCTGTGGGAGCACGGCGGCCCGGACCTGCTCGTGGACACCCCGTCCGGCATCCGCCCGATGAGCGAGGTGCTGCCGGACGCCTTCGGCGCGGAGGACTTGGCGCGCCTCGGCCGCCCGGCGGGCGGCGAACACCAGGAAGAAGAAGCGAACTGATGGAACCCATGGACGCCGTCTCCGTCATCCGGACCAAGCGCGACAAGGGCCGGCTGACCGACGCCCAGATCGACTGGGTCATCGACGCCTACACCCGCGGGGAGGTCGCGGACGAGCAGATGTCCGCGCTCGCCATGGCGATCCTGCTCAACGGCATGGACCGCGCGGAGACCGCCCGCTGGACCGCCGCCATGATCGCCTCCGGTGAGCGGATGGACTTCTCCGCGCTGTCCAGCCCCACCGCCGACAAGCACTCCACCGGCGGCGTGGGCGACAAGATCACCCTGCCGCTGGCGCCGCTGGTCGCCGCCTGCGGCGCCGCCGTGCCGCAGCTCTCCGGCCGCGGCCTCGGCCACACCGGCGGCACCCTCGACAAGCTGGAGTCGGTCCCCGGCTGGCGGGCGTCGCTGTCCAACGCCGAGATGATGGCCGTGCTGCGGGACGCCGGCGCCGTCATCTGCGCGGCGGGCGACGGACTCGCCCCGGCCGACAAGAAGCTGTACGCCCTGCGCGACGTCACCGGCACCGTCGAGGCGATACCGCTGATCGCCGCCTCGATCATGTCCAAGAAGATCGCCGAGGGCACGGGCTCCCTGGTGCTGGACGTGAAGGTGGGCTCCGGCGCCTTCATGAAGAACCTCGCCGACGCCCGCGAACTGGCCGCCACCATGGTCGGCCTCGGCACCGACCACGGGGTGCGGACCACCGCCCTGCTCACCGGCATGGCCACCCCGCTCGGCCTCACCGCGGGCAACGCCCTCGAAGTCCGGGAATCGGTGGAGGTGCTGGCGGGCGGCGGACCGTCGGACGTCGTCGAGCTGACCCTGGCGCTGGCCCGCGAGATGCTCGACGCGGCCGGACTGCCGGACGCCGACCCGGCGAAGGCGCTGGCCGACGGATCCGCCATGGACCACTGGCGCCGCATGATCACCGCCCAGGGCGGCGACCCGGACGCGCCGCTCCCGGTCTCCCGCGAGCAGCACGTCGTGACCGCCTCCGCCTCGGGTGTGCTCACGGCCCTCGACGCCTACGCGGTCGGCGTGGCCGCCTGGCGCCTCGGCGCGGGCCGGGCCCGCAAGGAGGACCCGGTGCAGGCCGCCGCGGGCATCGAGATGCACGCCAAGCCGGGCGCGGAGGTCACCGCGGGGCAGCCGCTGCTGACCCTGCACACCGACACCCCGGAGCGCTTCGGCTACGCCCTGGAGGCCCTCGACGGCGCCGCGGAGATCGCGCCCCCGGGCACGGCGTACGAGCCGTCCCCGATCGTGCTGGAGCGCATCGCCCCGGACGCCTGAGACGGCCCGAAGACCGCCCGTACAGGGGCTGGGCCCCACCCCGCCCCGTACGGGTGAAAGGGACCGGTGGACCCGCACCGGTCCCTTTCGGCATGCTGGGATCGGTGACGCACCGAATGAGGAGACCGCCGTGAGCGCACTCACCGTCGACCACCAGTCCGGCAACGGCTACGAGTGGGACGACCTCGTCCGCTTCTGGAAGGAGACGGACGCCCCCGAGGGCTGCAGGGTGGAGATCATCGAGGGGATCATCACCGTGTCACCGCCGCCGGGCAACATGCACAACACCACCGCTGCCAAGCTGCAGCGCATGCTCTACCAGGTACTCCCGGAGAACTGGGAGATCTTCCAGACCCAGGGGCTGTCCGTGCCCGAGCGGTCGGGACTGTACATTCCCGATCTGGCCGTGATCCCCCTGGAGTCGATGAAGCGCCCCGGCCACGCCGTACCGGCCGACGAGGCGGAGCTGGTCGTGGAGATCACCTCCAGCGGCAACGCCAACCACGACAGAGTCAGCAAAGTGCACGGCTACGCGCGGGCGGGAGTCCCGCTGTACCTGCTGCTGGATCCGTGGCACTCCGGGGAACCGACGGCGACCCTCTACGGGCGGCCCGAGAGCGGAACGTACCGCCTTCTGGCGACAGTCGTGTACGGCGAGGAGATCGAACTGCCCGAGCCGTTCGGTCTCACCATCGACACGGGTGTCTTCCCGGTGGACTGATGGCGGATTGACTCCCGTCTCCGCTCCGCGGCACACGCGGGGCCCTTCCTCGCCGCCGGCTGGGAAGGGCCCCGCGCCGGCCGGCGTCAGGACCGCGCGTACGCCGCCGGGTGCGCCGCCCGGCAGCGGCGCTCCGCCAGGGCCCTGCGCGTGGCGTACACCGTGATGCCTGCCGCCGTGACCACCGCCAGCAGCCCGAGAGCCACCGTGCCCGGCCAGCCCGCCGCGTGGTACGCCAGGGCGCCCACCGCGCCGCCCGCGCTGGAGCCCACGTAGTACGCCGCCTGGTACAGCGCCGACGCCTGCGCCCGGCCCGTGCGCGCCGACCGGCTGACGGAGGACGAGGCCACCGCGTGGCCCGCGAAGAAGCCCGCCGTGACGAGCACCAGCCCGGCGAGGACCGCCGCGATCGCGTCGGCCAGGCTGACCAGGAGCCCCGCCGCCGTCGTCACCACCGCCGCGTAGAGCGCGCCGCGCCGCCCCAGCCGGGCGACGAGCCGGCCCGCGGTGGCGGACGCCGCCGTCCCCACCAGGTAGATGAGGAAGACCGAACCGGCGATGCCCTGGGGCAGTCCGAACGGCTCGTCGGCCAGCCGGTAGCCGATCACCGTGTAGACCGCGCCGAAGACGGTCATGAAGAGCGCGCCGATCGCGTACAGCCGGCACAGCAGCGGGTCCGAGAGGTGCCCGCCGACGGTCCGCAGCAGGGCCCGCGGGCCGGCCTTGACGGGGGTGAAGTGCGCGGCCCGGGGCACCAGCAGCCGGAAGACTGCCGTGCAGACCACCGCGAGCAGGGCGATCGCGCCCAGGGCCGCCCGCCAGCCCCACAGCTGGGCGACCCAGCCGGTCACGATCCGGCCGGACATGCCGCCGATGCTGTTGCCGGCCACGAACAGGCCGACCGCCCCGACCAGGGCCTTCGCCCGCACCTCCTCGGCCAGGAAGGCCATCGCGGAGGCGGGCACCCCGGCGAGCGCCACTCCCTGGACCGTGCGCAGCGCCACGAGCGAGGCGAGGTCCGGGGCGAAGGGGACAGCCAGCGCGATGAGCGCGGCCGCCGTCAGCGAGCCGGTCATCAGCGCCCGCCGCCCGAAGCGCTCGGAGAGCGCGCTCAGCGGCAGCACCGCCAGCGCCAGACCGAGGGTGGCGCCGGAGACGGTCCAGCTCGCCGCGTCGGGGGTGACCCGCAGATCGGCCGAGATCGCGGGGAGCAGCGCCTGGGTGGAGTAGAGCAGGGCGAAGGTCGCGACACCGGCGGCGAAGAGGGCGAGGCTGAGGCGCCGGTAGCCGGGGCCGCCGGGGTGGAGCCCGGTGGCGTCGGCACCGGCCCCGGAGTCGGCCCCGGAGTCGGGGCGGGGCGCGGAAGGGCCGGGAGCGGAGGGGGACGTCGGGTCGGCGGCGCCCGCGCGGATCACGGCGGACGCCCCGGTATCGGCGGGAGACATACCGGAACCGTAGGCACGCGCGGTTTAATGCGTCCAATGCACGGATTCCGGGAAAACGATGCACTGCTGCATGAGGAGAGCTGAGAGGCGCGCGTGTCACCGAACAGGAACGAAAAAGACATGCCGGTGACCACCGGGAGCACCCCCGCGCCGGACGCCGCGGCCGCCGGGCTGGAGGCCGGCTCCTGGCCGGCGCTGCTCGCCCCGCGCCTGGCGCAGTTCGCGGGCGTCGCCCGGTACGAGCACGTCACGCGGGCGGCGGAGGAGCTGGCCGTACCGCAGTCCACCCTGAGCCGGGCCATGGTCCGGCTGGAACAGGACCTCGGGGTCGCGCTCTTCGCCCGGCACGGCCGCACCGTGTCGCTCACCCCCGCGGGCCGGACCTTCCTCCGTTCCGTCGAACGGGCCCTCGCCGAGGTCGAGCGCGCCGCCGAGTCCGTGCGGGCCGACGCCGACCCGGCCGCGGGCAAGGTCGCCTTCGGCTTCCTCCACACGCTCGGCCCGGAGACCGTGCCCGGCCTGATCCGTGCCTTCCGCGCCGACCACCCCCGGGTCCGCTTCCAGCTCGTCCAGAACTACGGGGAGGCGATGCTCGAACGCCTCCGCACGGGCGAGCTCGACCTGTGCCTCACCGCGCCGGTCCCCGACGCCCCGGACCTGGTGGCCCGGCGGCTGGACGAGCAGCGGCTGCGGCTGGTCGTCCCGGACCACCACCGGCTGGCCGGGCGCAGGCGCGTGCGGCTCGCGGAGGCGGCCGAGGAGGTCTTCGTCACGCTCGAACCGGGGTACGGGCTGCGCCTCATCACCGACGCGCTGTGCGCGGAGGCGGGCTTCAAACCGCGGGTGGCGTTCGAGGGGGAGGAGGCGGAGACCCTGCGGGGGCTGGTGGCCGCCGGACTCGGCGTGGCGCTGCTGCCGCCACCGGCGGTACCGCGGCCGGGGGTGGCCGAGCTGACGGTCACGGCGCCGCGCGCGGTACGGGAGATCGGCGTGGCCTGGCTGGACGGCCATCCGGACACACCCCCGGTGGCGGCCTTCAAGCGCTTCCTCCTCTCCCGCCGCGGCCGTCTGCTGCCCCGCTGAGCCGGGGCGGGCCGGGGCGGGGCGGGAGCGGGGACGCCGGGCGGGAGCGGGGACGGCTGCGCGGAGGGCCGCCCCGCGCGGAACGGCCCCGCCCGGCCGGAGGACCTCACCCCCGCCGGAGGCGCCCCGTCCGGGCCCCGGGCACGGTGGCCCTGAATCCCACCGCGAGCGGCATCCGCAGCCCGAGCGGCGGCGGGGCCGCCAGCGCGTCCTCCAGCGGGCGGGAGAACCCGCGTTCGAAGAGCGACCCCAGCACGAAGTCCGCGGCCAGCGCCCGGACTTCGGCGCGGTGCTGCTGGAGCCGGTGCCCGTCCGAGTGGACCTCGAAGCGGCACACGTCGCGGTTGGCCTTCTTCACGCGCTGCGCGTAGCGGTAGGACTGCTCGGGGTCGGTCCGCTCGTCGTTCGTGCCGTGCACCAGCAGCACCCGGCGTCCCGCCAGCTGCTTCACGGGGTCGGGGTCGGGCGCGTCCTTGCCCTCCGCCGGCAGCCACGGGGCGAGCGCCAGGACGCAGCCGACCCCTGGCCGGCCCGCGGCGAGCAGCGCGGCCCGGGCACCCATGCCCGTCCCGGCCAAGCAGACGGGTATGTCGCCGTAGCGCCGCACGACCTCGTCGACGGCCCACGCCGCGTCCTCCGCCGGATGGGCTGCGGAACCGTTCCAGCCCCGGCCGCGGTAGCGGACGGAGTGGACGACGAGCCCGTCGTCGTGCCCGGCGCGGGCGAGGTGGCGGGCCAGCGGCAGCACGGCCGCCGCCGTCAGCGGGGACTGCCGTTCCGTGCCCGCGGGCGGGCCGTCCGCCAGCAGGACGACGGCTCCGCTCACCGCCGTTCTCCGCCCGGTCGTCCCCACCGCCCGTCCCAACCGGGCACCCCGCGCCGGCACTGCTTGCTGAGCCATGACAGAACCTTGGCAGAAGACGGGGTGTACTCCATCACACGGAGAGGTCACCGTTCTGCATCCATCACCGGGCCCACCGGCCGCTTCCCGGCGGGCCGCGGCGGGACGGCAGCGGGACGGCAGCGGATCTACGCGCGTAGGAGTTAGAGTACGGAGATGACGGAGACGACGAACCAGACCCGAGGCAGGACCCCCGGCGCGGACCAGATCCGCCGCGCCCCGAAGGTGCTGCTCCACGACCACCTCGACGGAGGCCTCCGCCCCGCCACCGTCGTCGAACTCGCCCGCGAACAGGGGTACGAGGGCCTGCCGGAGACCGAGCCCGCCGCGCTCGGCCGCTGGTTCCGCGAGGCCGCGGACTCCGGCTCGCTGGAGCGCTACCTGGAGACCTTCGCCCACACCTGCGCCGTCATGCAGACCCGGGAGGCGCTGTTCCGGGTGGCCGCGGAGTGCGCCGAGGACCTCGCCGCCGACGGCGTCGTCTACGCCGAGGTCCGGTACGCGCCCGAGCAGCACCTGACCGGCGGGCTCGGCCTGGAGGAGGTCGTCGAAGCCGTCAACGAGGGCTTCCGGGAGGGAGAGCGCCGGGCCCGGGAGAACGGGCACCGCATCCGCGTCGGCGCCCTGCTGACCGCCATGCGGCACGCCGCCCGCTCCCTGGAGATCGCCGAACTCGCCAACCGCTACCGCGACCTGGGCGTCGTCGGCTTCGACATCGCGGGCGCCGAGGCCGGCTTCCCGCCCACCCGCCACCTCGACGCCTTCGAGTACCTCAAGCGGGAGAACAACCACTTCACCATCCACGCGGGCGAGGCGTTCGGCCTGCCGTCCATCTGGCAGGCGCTCCAGTGGTGCGGCGCCGACCGGCTCGGCCACGGCGTCCGCATCATCGACGACATCCAGGTCGCCGGGGACGGCACGGCGAAGCTCGGGCGGCTCGCGGCCTACGTCCGCGACAAGCGCGTCCCGCTGGAGCTGTGCCCGACCTCCAACCTCCAGACGGGCGCCGCGGAGTCGTACCGCGAGCACCCCATCGGCGTGCTGCGGGAGCTGGGTTTCCGCGCCACGGTCAACACCGACAACCGGCTCATGAGCGGAACGAGCATGAGCACCGAATTCGAACGGCTGGTGGAGGCGTTCGGCTACACCCTCGACGACATGCAGTGGTTCACGGTGAACGCCATGAAGTCCGCCTTCATCCCGTTCGACGAACGGCTCGCCATGATCAATGACGTGATCAAGCCCGGCTATGCCGAGCTGAAGTCCGAATGGCTCTTCCGCGAGACGGGTGGCGGCGCCGCGCAGGGCTGAGAGGCGCGGGCCGCACGGCCGGGGCGGGAGGGCTCGCGGCGGCCCGCCCCGCCGGGCGGAGGACATGCGGGGGCCGCGGGGGCGACGCGCCCGGCCGTTGATTGCGGTCATCCCTGCGGGTGGCTACGTTGCGCGTGCATTCGGTAGCGGAGCGTACGTACAGGCTTCTGTGTGTCCGCCGATTCGCTCCACCTCCCCCCAGCAGAGGATGTATGTCGATGAAGCAGGTAACCTCCCGGATCTTCCGGGCCGCCGTGCTCGGTGTCGGCTTCGCCGTCGCCGGTGCCGGCGCCGCCGTGGCCACGCCGGTCGACTCCATGGCGCCCACCACCCGCCAGGCCCCGCAGCAGAGCACCGGCCTGATGGCGGACGAGACCACCGGAGCCGAGCGCACCGCGAGCGACCGCGACCAGAGCCGGGCCGGCAGCGGCCAGGAGTGCGGCGGATGCCACCACGACAAGGGCAAGCACCACAAGGGGAAGAAGCACCACAAGGGCAAGCACCACAAGGGCAAGCACCACAAGGGCCACCACAAGGGGCACAAGGGCCACCACAAGGGGAAGCACCACCACGGCCACAACGGTGAGCACCACCAGGGCAAGCACCACCACGGTCACAAGGGCGAGCACCACCAGGGCAAGCACCACCACGGCCACAAGGGCGAGCACCACAACGCCCGTCACCACGACCACCACCAGGGTGGCCACCACGGCTCCCCCTACGCGGACCAGGGCCGTGACCAGCGGGCCGCCGAGAGCCGTGACACCGCGCACCGCGCCGGTCAGGGCGACTCGGGCTCGGCTCCCCGGATGAACGCGCCCATGAGCCCGGCGCAGGGACAGGCCGCGCCCATGAGCCCGGCGCAGGGACAGGCCGCGCCCATGAGCCCGGCGCAGGGCCAGGCCGCGCCGGCCCGTCCCGCCCAGGGCCAGGCCGGCTCGCCCCGCACCCTGCCCGCGCAGGACAGCCGGACCCAGGGCATGGGCGGCGTGCTGGGCCGGTTGTTCGGAGGCCTGTCGCTCTGACCCCGCCGGGCCGCCCGCCCGGAACCGGGCGGTCGCGGGACAGCAGGACGGCGGAACAGCCGCAGAACGGCGAGGAGGGGGCGCGCACCCGGTTCACGGGTACGCGCCCCCTCCTTTCGCGCGTGTGCTCGAGGGTCGGCGTCGGCGCCGTGCCGGACGAGCCGTGTACCGCGAGCCCCTTTTGGTGCGCTCGGCGGGGCGTGCGGCCGGAAGCGGCCCGCCGGGTGGGTCACCAGGTCTGCTGCGCGTGGCTCTTCTCGGACGGCAGAAGGGCCCACAGCGCCACGTAGAGCAGGAACTGCGGGCCGGGCAGCAGGCACGAGGCCAGGAAGATCACCCGCATCGTGGTCGGGGTGGTGCCGAAGCGCCGCGCCAGCGCTGCACACACCCCACCGATCATGCGGCCGTCGCGGGGGCGGACCAGGGCGCTCATGGGGACTCCTTCGTGAGCCGTCGAGTGTGTCGTGCGATATCTCGACCGTATGCCCATGAAGGGGATGAAACATCCGCCCAGGGGACCGCACCGACCCGGGGAATCCTCAGGGCCGGCCCCTGAGACGGCTCCTCCGCTGGGAGCCCGGGGCGTCCAGGGGAGGCGGGCACGGCCGGCGACGCCCGGCCGGCCCGCTCGCACAGCCGCCGCAGCCACCCCCGGAGCGCCGGTACCAGGGCCAGATGGGCCAGGACGATACCCAGCGTGTGCAGGACCAGGGAGTCCACGTCCAGCGTGCGGCCCGAGAGATTGGTCTGGAGCAGCGCCAGACCGAGCGACACCATGACGCCGGTGAAGACGGTGCGGGTGAGCGAGGACAGCAGCGGCACCTCCAGCCGTCCGGCCGCCCAGGGCAGCAGGACGCCCAGCGGGGCCAGCAGCAGCAGGGCGCCGCCGAGGTGCTGGACGGCGGGCCAGAGCCCGAGCGCCAGTTCGGCGCGGACCGTGGCCAGCGGTTGCAGATGGGCGGCGGTCACCCAGGGCAGCGCCGGCGGGCGCAGCGCGGTCCATGCCACGTACAGCAGGTGGGCGAACAGGAGGACGAGTCCCGTCGCGCGGAAGCGGAAGGCGGCACGGGCGCCGCAGCCATGGCGCTGCACGCCGGGGAGGACGCGGTGCCGGGTCCGCGCGGTTCCGGCGGCCGGACGGGGCCGTTCTGTTGCCCCGGTCACACCGGGTCACGCCGCCCGGCGCGGAGGTCCGGCCCCGCGCCGGTCCGCGGTCTCCGGTGCTGTTTCCCGTCCGCCTCCAGCCCGCGTCCGGCCTCCCGGCTGCGGCTGCGGCCGCCGATGCCGGGTTCCGGTCCGGCCGCCCCTCACCTCACTCCAGCGGTACGCCCGTCGTCTGCGCGGCCTCCGGCCGGGCGCGCAGCTCCTCCGTGCACGGGTAGCGCTTCAGCGGATCGCCGTCCGGTCCGCCGAGGACGACGGACTCGTCGCCCGCGACGGCCGCGGAGCCCGCGAAGGTGCAGACGAGCTGGGCGAGCGCGTACGCCGGGAGCTCGTCCGGGATGCGGCTCAGCCGGAGCGCGTTGCCGGGGTCTCCCTCGCGGGGGGCCGCGACCTCCAGCCCGTCGGGCACCTCGCTGGAGAACCCGCCCTCGTCCTCGGCCCGGGAGGGCGGGGTCTGGAGCTCCGCGAGCAGGTCCCGCGCCCTGCGCAGCCGGTCCTCCTCCGTCCGGCCGTCCGTGTACCGCACGGCGCGCTGCACCGGCATGATCTGGGCGCTGCACACCAGATAGACGTCGGCCGGGGCCTCCCTGCCGGAGTCCGGTACGGGCGTGGGGTCGCCGGAGACCTCACAGGACACCCGGGACGGGGCGGGGCCCGCGTCCACCGGCACGGAGGTGCCGCGGATGCCGCAGCCCGCGCCGCCCGCGAGGACGAGGGCGGCCAGGGCGGTGGTCAGCAGGCCGCGACGCAGGCGGCGGGGACCGGCGGCCGGTGCGGGTGCCGGTGCGGGTGCCGGCGTCGGGGTGGCGGCGGGTATCACGCGGTGTCCTGTCCCTGCTCGTCCGTTCCGGAGCCGGCGGCGTCGGCGTCCATCGGCAGGCGCAGCCGGAACACGGCGCCGCCGTCGGGGTGGTTGGCGACGGCGATGTCGCCGCCGTGGATGTGCGCGTTCTCCAGGGCGATGGAGAGGCCCAGTCCGCTGCCCTCGCTGCGCGGCCGGGACGCGCTCGCCTTGTAGAAGCGGTCGAAGACGTGGGGCAGGACGTCCTCGGGGATGCCCGGCCCGTGGTCCCGCACCTCCACGGTCAGCCAGGAGTCCTCGGGCCGGACGGTGACCCGTACCGGCGAACCGCCGTGCTTGAGCGCGTTGCCGATGAGGTTGGCCAGGATGACGTCGAGCCGGCGCGGGTCGAGGCGGGCCACGATGCCGCGTTCGGCGTCGAGTTCGACCGCGTCGAGCCAGGCGCGGGCGTCGATGCAGGCGGTGACCATGTCGGCCACGTCCACGTCGTCGAGTACCAGCCGGGCCGTGCCCGCGTCGAAGCGGGTGACCTCCATCAGGTTCTCCACGAGGTCGCCGAGGCGCCGTGTCTCGTCCACCACCAGCCGCACCGCGGGAGCGATCATCGGGTCGAGATTGTCGGTCTCGTCCTCCAGCACCTCCGTGACGGCGGTGATGGCGGTCAGCGGGGTGCGCAGCTCGTGCGACATGTCGGCGACGAAGCGGCGGCTCGCGGCCTCCCGCGCGCTCAGCTCCTCGACCCGTTGCTCCAGGGAGGCGGCGGCCCCGTTGAACGTCCGGGAGAGATCGGCCAGTTCGTCCGTGCCGGAGACCTGCAGCCGGGTGTCGAGCTTGCCCTCGCCGAGCTGCCGCGCCGCGTCTCCCAGCCGCTGCACGGGCCGCAGCACGGTGCTGGCCGCGGCCTGGGCGAGCAGTGCCGAGCCGATCAGCGCCAGCGCCGTGGCGATGCCCAGCGACCAGGCCAGCGAGTTGAGGTCGTCCCGCTCGGTGGTGAGCGACTTCAGCATGTAGCCGGTGGGCCCGCCGCCGATCACCTTCGCCCCGCCGACCAGATACGGGTCGCCGTCGAGCGTGATCCGCTGCCAGTACAGGTGGTAGGGCAGCCCGTCGCCCACATCGGCCGGGCGCTCCTCGTTGACCGCCGTCCGCAGCGAATCCGGTACCGCCTTCAGGGTGAAACCGCCGGCCCGGGAGACCGCGGCGCAGGGCTTGTCGTCCCGGTCCCGGTCGACGAGGACGACCTCGTACCGCTGGGTGCTGTCGGCCATCCGCTCGGCGGCGTCCCGCAGCCGTTCGCACTGCGGGCGCATGGGCAGCGAGCCGGTGTTGTCGGCGAGCGACTGGCGGAAGTCGTTGAGGGCGGCGTTCTGGGTGCGGGTGAGCACGGCGTCCCGGTTGAGCCAGTACGCGATGCCGGAGGCGGACACGGCGGCGGTGAGCGCGACCAGCGCGAAGACGAACACGAGACGCAGCCGCAGGCTCGTCAGCCGGAACAGGCCGGAAGCCCAGCCGCGCACCCGCCCGGAGGGCTCGGTCACTGCGGGCTGTCCAGCCGGTAGCCCACGCCCCGCACGGTACGGATCAGGGTCGGCGAGGACGGCACGTCCTCCACCTTGGCGCGCAGCCGCTGCACACAGGCGTCCACCAGCCGTGAGTCGCCCAGGTAGTCGTGCTCCCACACCAGCCGCAGCAGCTGCTGCCGGGAGAGGGCCTGGCCGGGCCGGCGGCTCAGCTCCAGCAGCAGCCTCAGCTCGGTCGGGGTGAGCTGAAGATCCTCGCCGTTCTTGGTGACCGTCATCGCCGAGCGGTCGATGACCAGGCTGCCGAAGGTCGCCGCGTCGTTGTTCTCCCGCTCCCCGCGCCGCAGCACGGCACGGATCCGGGCGTCGAGGACCCGCGGCTGGATGGGCTTGACGACGTAGTCGTCCGCCCCGGACTCCAGCCCCACCACCACGTCGATGTCATCACTGCGCGCGGTCAGCAGGATGATCGGGAGCTGGTCGGTGCGGCGGATGCGGCGGCAGACCTCGAAGCCGTCGATCCCGGGCAGCATCACGTCCAGCACAATCAGATCCGGCCGCTGCTCGCGCAGCAGTTTCAGGCCGTCCTCGCCCGTCGCCGCGGCCACCACACGGTGACCCTGGCGCGACAGGGAGAGTTCGAGGGCCGTACGGATGGCGTCATCGTCCTCGATCAGCAACAGGTATGGCACGTTGGTCATTCTGTCCCACGGAGGGCCGATAGTTCGAGGGGCGAAGGATCCGGGCTTGGGTTACTGCCCCGGGAGTCCCTGTGACACGGCTGTGACAGGCGACGGACAGGGCGATGAAACTGGGCCTGCAATCTGGTGTGCACCGGGCGGGGGAGAACGGCCCGGACAGCCAACGGACGTCAGCAGGCTCCACCGACGGGGGGCGCGGGATGAACACACTGCACACCGGATCCACCAGCGCAGTTGTCACGCGCCTGCACACCGCCGGCCGGGCCTTCGGACGCGACCGGGCGGAGTCCGGGGCGGAGAAGTCCGGTGCCGTGAGCGGGCGGGGGTGCGCTCGCGGCACCGGGCGTCAGAGCCGGCAGCAGACGTATCTGCCGGTGGTCGACGCGGTGACGGTCGGCAAGGGGGGCGGCTCCTCCCGCGGGAGCGCCGCGTACGGGGAGGCCCGGGGGGAACGCGACACCCTGCCGGAGGCGGAGTTCACCGCCTACGTCCGGGAGCGCCGCGCCTCCCTGTACGCGACGGCCTACCACCTGACCGGTGACCGGTACGAGGCGGAGGACCTGCTGCAGAGCGCGCTGTTCTCCACCTACCGCGCCTGGGAGCGGATCAGCGACAAGGCCGCCGTCGGCGGGTATCTGCGGCGCACCATGACCAATCTGCACATCAGCGCCTGGCGCCGGCGCAAGCTCAACGAGTACCCGACCGAGGAACTGCCGGAGACGGCGGGCGACCACGACGCGATGCGCGGCACCGAACTGCGCGCCGTGCTGTGGCAGGCGCTGGCCCGGCTGCCCGAACTCCAGCGCACCATGCTGGTGCTGCGCTACTACGAGGGCCGCACCGACCCGGAGATCGCGGACATCCTCGGCATCAGCGTCGGCACGGTCAAGAGCAGCATCTGGCGCTCGCTGCGCCGGCTGCGCGACGACGAGGCGCTCAGCTTCGGCCGGGACCGGGAGGAGTCCTTCGGCGAACTGGTCGCCTGAGACCCGGGGCGGCGGGGAGCCGCCCGGGGGCACGGGGGAGCGGGGACACGGGGGATACGGGGGAACAACGGGGGCCTGCCCCTCGGGGGACGGGCAGGGCAACGGGGGCCACCGCTCGGGGGAGTGGTGGAAGAGGCGGGACCGAGCGGCCGGGGGGTCTGTTCGGTCCCGCTTCGTCATGTCCGGGGGAGGACCGGGCCGTTCCCGGCCCGCCCTCACCTCGCCCTCATCCCCCGGGGCTCGCCGGGCTCGCGGAACGGGCCGAGGCCGGGCGCGGGGCCGGAACGGCCGCGGTCGTGGCCGCGGTTGCGACGGTGGTTGCGGTGGTTGCGGTGGTGGCAGCGGCGGCGGAAGCCCGCCCGGCCGCCGGGCGGTGGCGCGCCGCGGCCGTCCCGATGCGGGCGAGGGCCTCGTCCCGGCCGCAGGGGTGGGCGCCGAGCGCCGACTGGCGGGCCACGATGCCGCGCTCGGCCCGCATCAGCCGCCAGCCGCGCCGCAGCAGGACGGTGACGGACTTGCGGCCCTCCCGCAGATCGCGCAGCAGCCGCCGCCGGAAGGTGGTGGACGGCCGGCCGCGCAGGCACAGGGCGTCCGCCAGAAGGCCTTCCGCGCGGCAGCGTTCGATGATGTCGGCGGCGAAGATGCCCTCCGCCACGAACAGGGGCGCGTCACCGAGGCCGAGCGTGACCGCGCCGGTCCGCGAGCTCGTCGCGATGTCGTACACCGGGACGGCCGCCCGGCCGGTCCGGCACAGCGCCCCCACCGCGGCGACCGCCGCGTCCGCGTCCCAGGAGAGCGGGGAGTCCCAGTCCGTGCCGCTGCCGTCCGAGAGCCGGGGCAGGGCGGGGTCCCCGGTCTCGCGGTAGAAGTCGTCGAGATTCAGGACGGGCAGGCCGGTGCGGGCGGCGAGGGAGGACTTGCCGGAACCGGAGGGCCCCGTCAGGAGGACGACATGGGCGCGGGGGTGCGGTTGGCGGTTCACGGAACGCCATTCTCGCGCATGGCACGGCGTACGCGGCAGGGGGACGGGGGCGCGGACTTTCCGTCGCGCTGGGGTCACCTGGCGTGCCCGGGTGCCGGGAAGCGGAACCGGGCGCGGGCGGCCCGGGCGGCCTGGCGGCCCGCGCGCGGCGGGCCCCGGCGGAACCCGAACAGCGGTTCCACCGGGGCCCGCCGGGAGGTGCGGAGACACGCGGGCGCCGGGGCACGGGACCCCGGGCCCGCACGGGGCACGGGCCGCCCGGGTCAGACACCCATCGGGTGCCAGACCGTCTTCGTCTCCAGGAAGGCCAGCAGCCGCTCCGTGCCCGGGTCGGCGGCCCAGTCCGTCCCGGCCTGCGGACGGAGCACCCGCTTGAGGTTGTCGGCCGCGGCCGTCTCCAGCTCCTTCGCCAGGGCGGCGTCCGCCCCGGCCAGGTCGATCGCGTTGACGTCCTGGTGGGCGGCGAGCGGCGCGGCGATCTCCGCGGTGCGGCCGGAGAGGATGTTGACGACCCCGCCCGGCAGATCGGAGGTGGCCAGCACCTCGCCCAGCGAGAGCGCCGGGAGCGGAGCCCTCGCGGACGCCACGACCACGGCCGTGTTGCCGGTGACGATCACCGGGGCGATCACCGACACCAGTCCGAGGAAGGACGAGGTGTCCGGCGCGAGGACCGCCACGACCCCGGTCGGCCCCGGGGTGGAGAGGTTGAAGTACGGGCCGGCGACCGGGTTGGCCGCGCCGGCGATCTGGGCGACCTTGTCGGACCAGCCCGCGTACCAGACCCAGCGGTCGACCGCCGCGTCCACCCGCGCCGCCGCCTTCGCCTTCGACAGGCCCTCCGCGGCGGCCACTTCGGCGGTGAACTGCTCGCGCCGGCCCTCCAGCATCTCGGCGACGCGGTAGAGGATCTGGCCCCGGTTGTAGGCCGTGGCGCCGGACCAGCCGGGGAACGCCTTGCGGGCGGCGACGACCGCGTCCCGCGCGTCCTTGCGGGAGGACAGCGGCGCGTTCGCCAGCCAGTTGCCCTTGCTGTCGGCCACCTCGTACACCCGTCCGCTCTCGGAGCGGGGGAACTTCCCCCCGACGAACAGCTTGTAGGTCTTGAGGACGCTCAGCCGCGCGGCGGCGCCCCTGCCGGTGTTCCCGGCCGCACCGGCCGCACCGTTCGCAGTCGCATCAGACATCGAGGTATGCCTCCAGGCCGTGACGTCCGCCCTCCCGGCCGTAGCCGGACTCCTTGTAGCCGCCGAACGGCGAGGCGGGGTCGAACTTGTTGAACGTGTTGGCCCAGACGACGCCCGCGCGGAGCTTCTCGGCCGTCCACAGGATGCGCGAGCCCTTCTCCGTCCAGATGCCGGCGGAGAGCCCGTACGGCGTGTTGTTGGCCTTCTCCACGGCCTCCGCGGGGGTGCGGAAGGTCAGCACCGACAGCACCGGGCCGAAGATCTCCTCGCGGGCGATGCGGTGCGCCTGGGTGACGCCGGTGAAGAGGGTCGGCGCGAACCAGTAGCCGGAGGCGGGCAGTTCGCAGGGCGGGGACCAGCGCTCGGCGCCCTCCCGCTCGCCCGCGTCGGCCAGCGCCCGGATGCGGTCCAGCTGCTCGGGGGAGTTGATGGCGCCGACGTCGGTGTTCTTGTCCAGCGGGTCGCCGACCCGCAGGGTGGCCATCCGCCGCTTGAGGGCGTCCAGCACCTCCTCCGCCACCGACTCCTGCACCAGCAGCCGGGAGCCCGCGCAGCAGACATGGCCCTGGTTGAAGAAGATGCCGTTGACGATGCCCTCGACGGCCTGGTCGACGGGCGCGTCGTCGTAGACGATGTTGGCGGCCTTGCCGCCCAGCTCCAGGGTGAGCTTCTTGTCCGTCCCGGCGACCGTGCGGGCGATGGCCTTGCCGACCCCGGTGGAGCCGGTGAAGGCCACCTTGCGGACGTCCGGATGGGCCACCAGCGCTCCACCGGCCGTACCGTCGCCCGTGACGATGTTGACGACGCCCCGCGGCAGTCCGGCCTGCCGGCAGATGTCCGCGAAGAACAGGGCGGACAGCGGGGTGGTCTCGGCGGGTTTGAGGACGACCGTGTTGCCGGTGGCCAGCGCCGGGGCGATCTTCCACGCCAGCATCAGCAGCGGGAAGTTCCACGGGATGACCTGGCCGGCCACGCCCAGCGGCTTCGGGTCGGCGCCGTAGCCGGCGTACGCCAGCTTGTCGGCCCAGCCCGCGTAGTAGAAGAAGTGCGCGGCGGCCAGCGGCAGGTCGGTGTCGCGCGACTCGCGGATCGGCTTGCCGTTGTCGAGGGACTCCAGCACGGCCAGTTCTCGCGAGCGCTCCTGGATGATCCGGGCGATCCGGAACAGGTACTTGGCCCGCTCCGCGCCGGGCAGCGCCGACCAGGGCCCGAAGGCCCGGCGGGCGGCCGCCACGGCCGCGTCCACGTCCTCCGGGCCGCCCAGGGCGACTTCGGAGAGCACCTCCTCGGTGGAGGGCGAGACGGTCGTGAAGACCTTGCCGCCGGCCGCCTCGCGGAACTCGCCGTCGATGAAGTGGCCGTACGACGGCGCTATGGCGACGACCGAGCGCGACTCGGGCGCCGGCGCGTAGGCGAACGCGCCCCGGGGCGCCTGCTGGGCCGGCTGCTTGTCCACGGGCTGGGTGTCCTCGGGGTGCTGGGGGGTGTCCTGGGTCTGGGGATCCGTCATGGGGCTCAGTCCACCGTCACGTAGTCGGGACCGGAGTAGCGCCCGGTGCTCAGCTTCTGGCGCTGCATCAGCAGGTCGTTGAGGAGGCTGGAGGCGCCGAAGCGGAACCAGTCCGCGGTCAGCCACTCCTCGCCGAGCGTCTCGTTGACCATCACCAGGTACTTGACGGCGTCCTTGGTGGTCCGGATGCCGCCCGCGGGCTTCACCCCGACCTGCACCCCGACGGCCGCGCGGAAGTCGCGCACGGCCTCCAGCATGAGCAGGGTGACGGGCGGGGTGGCGTTGACGGCGACCTTGCCGGTGGACGTCTTGATGAAGTCGGCGCCCGCGAGCATCGCGAGCCAGGAGGCCCGGCGCACGTTGTCGTAGGTCTGCAGCTCGCCCGTCTCGAAGATCACCTTGAGGTGGGCGGCGGTGCCGTCCTCACGCCGGCAGACCTCCTTGACCCGCCGGATCTCCTCGAACACCTGGAGGTAGCGGCCGGAGAGGAAGGCGCCGCGGTCGATCACCATGTCGATCTCGTCCGCGCCGGCCGCCACCGCGTCCCGGGTGTCGGCCAGCTTGACGGGCAGCGCGGCCCGGCCGGCGGGGAAAGCGGTGGCGACGGAGGCCACGTTGATCTCCGGGGCCCCGGCCTCGCGCAGCGCCGCCTTGGCGGTGGCCGCCATGTCCGGGTAGACGCAGATCGCCGCGACCCTCGGGACGGTGCGGTCCAGCGGATCGGGATGCGCCCCCTTGGCGCACAGCGCCCGGACCTTGCCCGGGGTGTCCGCGCCCTCCAGAGTCGTCAGGTCAATCATGGAGATGGCCAGGTCGATGGCGTACGCCTTCGCCGTGGTCTTGATCGAGCGGGTGCCGAGGGCGGCCGCGCGGGCCTGCAGGCCGACGGCGTCGACACCCGGCAGGCCGTGCAGGAAACGGCGCAGCGCGGCGTCGGAGGCGGTGACGTCCGCCATCGACGCCAGACGCTCCGGGGCCTCGCTGCCGTACGCGGGTACTGCGGGCTTGGGAAGCATGGTCACCAGGTGAGCATATCTACGCGCGTAGCAGCCTGTCACCCCCGGGGAGGGTGGTTCCCGCCACGGACCGCCGCGGCGGCACGGGGCGGGACGGGGCGGGACGGGCGCGGCGGTGCCGGACCGGGACGTGTGCCCCGCCCGGTCCGTCGGGCACAATCGCCCCCATGACGAGCCCGGACACCCCCTCCTCCCCGCAGCCCGAGACCGGCCCGGAGTACGCCGACCGCGTCTACCGCTCCGGCTCCGCACTGGCCGGCGGCGTGCTGCTGCTCGGACTCGCCGGCTGGCTCGGCATCGACGCGATGATCCGCGGCGAGGGACGCACCCCCTGGTTCGCGCTGGCCGGGCTGCTGCTCGCGGTGCCGCTCGTCGTCGCCTTCACCTTCCGGCCCGCCGTGTTCGCCGGTGAGGACCGGCTGCGGGTGCGCAACCCGTTCCGCACCATCGCGCTGCCCTGGGGCGCGGTCGAGGGCGTGCGCGCGGGCTACTCCAGCGAAGTCTTCGCCGAGGGACGGACGTTCCAGCTGTGGGCGATCCCGGTGTCGCTGCGGGCGCGGAAGAAGACCGCCCGGCGCAGCGCCCGGAGCGCCGCCGCCGACGACGTGCGCGGAGCCTCGCCCGCCGGCGCGGGGCCGGACCGGGCCCCCGCCGACGAGGCCGTGTCCGAACTCGCGGAGCTGGCCGAGCGGTACGCGCGCCGGGAGACGGCGCAGGGGACGGCCGAGGTGCGCTGGGCCTACGAGGTGCTGGCCCCGGCGGCTGCGGGTGCCGTGCTGCTGGCGGTCGTCGCGCTGCTGGGCTGAGGTTCCCGGCGGCGGGGCCGGGGCCGGCCCCGCCGGGGGACTCACAGCCCGGCGGCCGCGGAGAGGTCCACCTTGAGCGCGGCCAGGACCGCCCCGGCGGTGATCCGGGCGTCGGCCAGCGCGTCCGGGGCGTCCACCGGCACGACGGCTTCCAGGTAGCACTTGAGCTTGGGCTCCGTGCCGCTCGGCCGGACCACCACCCGCGCCGCCTCGACCCGGCAGCGTCCGGCGGATGTGGAGCCGCCGGCGAGCGTGTAGCGCAGCCCGTCCGTGGGCGGCAGTTTCCCGCTGCCCCCGGTCAGGTCCTCGGCCCGGGTGACGGGGAGTCCGGCGAGCGTGGCGGGCGGCTGCCGCCGCAGCCGGCCCATGGCGTCGGAGATCAGCGACAGGTCGGTGACGCGGACCGACAACTGGTCGGTGGCGTGCAGGCCGTACTCCAGGGCGATGTCGTCCAGGAGTTCGGTGAGGTCGCGGCCGGTCGCCTTCAGCTCGGCGGCCAGTTCGGCGATGAGCAGGGCGGCGGTGATGCCGTCCTTGTCGCGGACGCCCTCCGGGTCGACGCAGTAGCCGAGCGCCTCCTCGTAGGCGTAGCGCAGCCCGTCGACGCGGGCGAGCCACTTGAAGCCGGTCAGCGTCTCCTCGTACGGCTGTTCGGCCGCCGCGGCGATCCGGGAGAGCAGGGAGGAGGAGACGATCGTGGTGGCGAAGGAGCCGGACGCCCGCTTGTGCACCAGGTGCTCGGCCAGCAGCGCGCCGACCTCGTCGCCGCGCAGCATCCGCCAGCCGGTCGCGGTGCCGGGGGCGGGGACGGCCACGGCGCAGCGGTCCGCGTCCGGGTCGTTGGCGATGATCAGGTCCGGTGCGGCGGCACGGGCGGTGGCGAAGGCCAGGTCCATGGCCCCCGGCTCCTCCGGGTTGGGGAAGGCCACGGTCGGGAACGCCGGGTCGGGGTCGCCCTGTTCGGCCACGACGACGGGGGCGGGGAAGCCGGCCCGGTCGAAGGCGGCGAGCAGGGTGTCGCGCCCGACGCCGTGCAGGGGGGTGTAGACGGTGCGGACGTCCCGCGGGGAGCCGCCGGTGAGCACCGCGTCCGTACGGGCCAGATAGGCGTCGACGATCTCGTCGCCGAGCGTCTCCCAGCCGGTTTCCGCGCGGGTCACGTCCGCCAGGCTCCGCACCGCCGCGATCTCGGCGGCGATCTCCGCGTCGGCCGGGGGCACGATCTGCGCACCGCCGCCGGTCCCGCCGAGATACACCTTGTAGCCGTTGTCGCGCGGCGGGTTGTGGCTCGCCGTGACGGTGACGCCGGCGACCGCCCCCAGGTGCCGTACGGCGAAGGCCAGGACGGGGGTGGGCAGCGGACGGGGCAGCAGCGCGGCGCGCAGCCCGGCGCCGGTCATCACGGCGGCGGTGTCCCGGGCGAAGTCCGCGCTCTTGTAGCGGGCGTCGTAGCCGATGACGACGAGGCCCGGCCCGCCGTCCGAGGACGCGGCCTGCTTGCGGAGGTACGTGGCGAGACCGGCGGCGGCACGGATCACCACCGCGCGGTTCATCCGCAGCGGGCCGGGGCCGAGCTCGCCGCGGAGACCGGCGGTGCCGAACTGCAGCATGCCGCCGAAACGGTCGGCGAGGGCCGCGGTGTCCTCCGCCTCGATGAGCGCGCTCAGCTCCTCGCGGGTCTCGGGGTCGGGATCCTCGGCCAGCCAGGCGCGGGCCTGCCGGATCAGCTCCGCTGTGTCGCTTGCCACTGCCACGTGACGCTCCTGCTGTGTCGTGGGCGGCCGGCCCGCCGGGACGCGGGCCGCCCGCCCGGGGCTGCGGCCGCCGCCCCGCGCCCGTTCGGCGCGGCGGGGGCCGGTGTACGGATCTGCGGTGTACGGGTCTGCGGTGTACGGGTCTGGTCGGTGCGGGCACGGGACCCGGGGGCCGGCGCCGCCGGGGCCGCGCACGGGCCCCGCGATCCCGTGGACTCGGGGGCCGGCGCACGGCGGCCCCGGGGAACCGCACCCGCCGGAACCAGTACCCGGCTTGATCGTCCTCTACCGGCCCCCGGGGCGGTGGGAGGCAGCGGCGCGCGAGCCGCCCGGTCCCGGTCCTGCCGGCCGGGCGGCCGTGACCCCCGGTCGCGGCCCGTCCGCTCCGCCGCCCGCCCGTGCGCCGGACCGCTCAGAGGCGGCCGAGGACCTGGGCGAGCAGGCTGCCCATACGGGTGGCCGAATCGCGGCCGGCCTGGAGCACTTCCTCGTGGTTGAGCGGCTCGCCGGTCATGCCCGCGGCCAGGTTCGTCACCAGGGAGATGCCCAGCACCTCGGCGCCGGCCTCGCGGGCCGCTATGGCCTCCAGGGCGGTCGACATGCCCACGAGGTCGGCGCCCAGGGTGCGGATCATGTTGATCTCGGCCGGGGTCTCGTAGTGCGGGCCGGGGAACTGCGCGTACACGCCCTCTTCGAGGGTGCTGTCGATCTCCCGGCACAGGGTGCGGAGGCGGGCCGAGTACAGATCGGTGAGGTCGACGAAGTTGGCGCCCACGATCGGCGACACCGCGGTGAGGTTGATGTGGTCGCTGATGAGGACCGGCTGGCCCGGGCGCATACCGGAGCGGAGGCCGCCGCAGCCGTTGGTCAGGACGACGGTCTTGCAGCCGGCCGCCACGGCGGTGCGGACCCCGTGCGTGACGGCGGCGACGCCGTGGCCCTCGTAGTAGTGGGTGCGGCCGAGGAAGACCAGCGCGCGCTTCTCCCCGATCCGGTACGAGCGGATCCTGCCCGCGTGGCCCTCGACGGCGGGCGGCGCGAAGCCGGGCAGCTCGGTGACCGGCAGATCGCTCTCCGGCGTACCCAGCGCGTCCGCGGCGGGGACCCAGCCGGATCCCATCACGAGGGCCACGTCATGGCTCTCGGCACCGGTGAGCTCGCGCAGGCGGGCGGCGGCGGCGGTGGCGTCGGGTGCGCCCGGGAGGTGCGGGGAAGTCTCAGAAGCGTTCACGCGGAGAGGGTAACCCGGTTTGGCCTACGCGCGTAGACGTAAGAGCGCGACCCGGCGGAACTCGGCCACCCGGCAGGGCGCCGGCGAGGACCCGGAGAGGCCGCCGGACGGCCGTTTTCCACGGGTTCGAAGGCGTTCGTCCGCCGGGTGATCCGGCCGGCGCGGCCGTTGCCGGAAGCGCGCTCAGCAGGGCCGCTTCCGCAGCTCCATCACATAGTCGTGCGGTGCCCCGGCCGACTCCGCCGCGTCCGCGATCTCCCCGAGGTAGCGCGCGGAGGGCAGTCCGCCCTCGTAGCCGTTGAGGACGTACAGCCAGGCCGCGTCCTCGCCGTCGAGGGTGTGCACCCGCACTCGCATCCGGCGGTATATGTCGAGACCGACGCCTTCCCAGCGGTCCATGGAGTCCTCGTCCATCGGGGCGATGTCGTAGAGCGCGACGAAGGTCTGCGCGCGCGGTGCCTCGACGATCGTGGCCAGGGCGCCTTCCCAGCCCATCTGCTCCCCGCCGAACGTCAGCCGCCAGCCCGAGAGCCAGCCCGTACCGCGCAGCGGTGAGTGCGGGGCGCGGCGGGACATCAGCCGCGCGTCGAGGTTGCCGGCGTACGCGGCGTAGAGCGACATGAGCACGAGGGTACGGGAGGCCGGGCGCGGGTTCGCGGCTTCACCCCCTCTCCGCGGCCCGCCCCGGGGCACCGCCCCCGGACCCCCGCCGGGAGGTCCGGGGCCGCGTGGGTGACAATGGGGTACGTGACTCGGATCGTGATCATTGGTGGCGGACCAGGCGGCTACGAGGCGGCCCTGGTGGCCGCGCAACTGGGCGCGGAAGTGACCGTCGTCGACACCGACGGTCTCGGCGGTGCGTCGGTGCTGACCGACTGCGTACCGTCGAAGACGCTGATCGCGACCGCCGAGGTGATGACGACCTTCGACTCCTCCTACGAGGAGCTGGGCATCATCGTCGCCGACGACACCCCGCACGTGGAGCAGTCCGCCCGCGTCGTGGGGGTGGACCTCGGCAAGGTCAACCGCCGGGTGAAGCGCCTCGCGCTCGCCCAGTCGCACGACATCACCGCGTCCGTCACCCGCGCCGGCGGCCGGGTGCTGCGCGGCCGGGGCCGGCTGGAGGCGACGCGGGCCGCCGACGGCTCCCGCGAGGTGACCGTGCGGTTCGCCGACGGCAGCGAGGAGACCCTGGTCGCGGACGCCGTGCTGGTGGCCACCGGCGCGCACCCGCGCGAGATCCCCGACGCCCTGCCCGACGGCGAGCGCATCCTCAACTGGACCCAGGTGTACGACCTGGAGGAGCTGCCCGAAGAGCTGATCGTCGTCGGCTCGGGCGTGACCGGCGCCGAGTTCGCCGGCGCGTACCAGGCGCTGGGCTCGCGGGTCACCCTGGTCTCCAGCCGGGACCGGGTGCTGCCGGGCGAGGACCCGGACGCCGCGGCGGTCCTGGAGGACGTCTTCCGGCGGCGCGGCATGAACGTCCTGAGCCGCTCCCGCGCGGCCGCCGTGAAGCGCACGGACGACGGGGTCGAGGTGCGGCTGTCCGACGGCCGGACCATCACCGGCTCGCACTGCCTGATGGCGGTCGGCGCGGTCCCCAACACCAGCGGCATCGGCCTGGAGGAGGCCGGGGTCGCGCTCAAGGACTCCGGGCACATCCGCACCGACCGGGTGTCCCGCACCAGCGCCCCGGGCGTGTACGCCGCCGGCGACTGCACGGGCGTCTTCGCGCTGGCGTCGGTGGCGGCGATGCAGGGCCGGATCGCGATGTACCACATCCTCGGTGACGCGGTCGCGCCGCTGGACCTCAAGACCGTCTCGGCGAACATCTTCACCGACCCCGAGATCGCCACGGTCGGGTACTCGCAGGCGGACATCGACAGCGGCCGTATCGAGGCCCGCTCCGTCAAGCTGCCGCTGCTGCGCAACCCGCGGGCCAAGATGCAGGGGATCCGGGACGGCTTCGTGAAGCTGTTCTGCCGCCCGGGCACGGGGATCGTCGTGGGGGGCGTGGTGGTCGCCCCGCGCGCCAGCGAGCTGATCCACCCGATAGCGCTCGCGGTCGACAACAACCTCACCGTGGAGCAGGTCGCCAACACCTTCACGGTCTACCCGTCGCTGTCGGGCTCGATCGCCGAGGTGGCCCGGCAGCTGTACACCCGGAAGAGCGTGGGCGAGGTCTAGCCGGACGGGCGGGCGGACGGGCGGCCGCGCGGACGGGACTGGGCGGGAGCCGGGCCCGGTGCGGGCAGGCGTCCGACGGCCCGGCGGCGATCGCGTATAGCAGGTGCGGGACCCGCCTGCGGGCAACTTCTGCTATTCGGTGAAAACTGCTGAAAGCAGTCGGTCGATGGCGTTACTGTCAGTTTCGTGTTCGCTGCAGAACGTCGCCAACTGATCCTAGAAATGGTGCGTGCGAACGGAGCGGTGTCGCTCCGGGAGCTCGCCCGTGTCGTCCAGACCTCCGAAGTGACCGTACGGCGGGATGTGCGGGCACTGGAGGCAGAAGGACTGCTCGACCGCCGCCATGGTGGTGCGGTCCTGCCCGGGGGCTTCAGCCGGGAGTCCGGCTTCCCGCAGAAGTCCCATCTCGCCAGCGCCGAGAAGACCGCCATCGCCGATCTGGCGGCGAGCCTCGTCACCGAGGGGGAGGCGATCGTCGTCGGCGCGGGCACCACCACCCAGGAGCTGGCCCGCCGGCTCGCCCGCGTCCCCGGTCTGACCGTCGTCACCAACTCCCTGCTCGTCGCCCAGGCCCTCGCCCATGCCAACCGGGTCGAGGTCGTCATGACGGGCGGCACCCTGCGCGGCTCGAACTACGCCCTGGTCGGCAGCGGTGCCGAGCTGTCCCTGCAGGGGCTGCGCGTCTCCCGCGCCTTCCTGTCCGGCAGCGGGCTGACCGCCGAGCGCGGGCTCTCGACCTCCAACATGCTCTCGGCGAGCGTGGACCGGGCGCTGGTCCAGGCCGCCGGCGAGGTCGTGGTCCTCGCCGACCACACCAAGCTGGGCACCGACACCATGTTCCAGACGGTGCCCACCGAGGTGATCACCCGGCTCGTCACGGACGAACCGCCCGCCCCCGACGACCGGGCCGCCACCGAACTCCAGGCGCTGGCCGACCAGGGCGTGCAGATCGCGGTGGCCGGACCGGGAGGCGGCGGTTCCGACAGCGGCGGCCCGGCTGGCCGAAGACCGCGCCGGATGGCCCCGCCGCCCGTCGCCGCCAAGACGGACGACCTGCCGCTCCCCGGGCAGCGCCGGGCCCATCCGGGGGGCGGGCCGCCGCCCCAGCTGCGTGGCGCCGCCTCCCTGGCCGAACAGCCCCCGGGCAACGGCCGGGTGGCGGACCTGCGCCGCCGCTGAGCGGCGGGCACCGACGCCGTACGGTGCCCGCCGCCCGGGCGGCCGGTTTCCCCTCCGGTGCGGTCGTGCTTCTTCGGCGCCGGGCGTTGCTTCTTCGGCGCGGGCCGTGCTGCTCAGGCGGCCGGCCGGAGGCCGTGGAGGGTGAGGGTGAGGAGCCGGTCCGCCAGCCCGGCGTCGTCCGGGCTCTCCTCGGCGGCGATCGCGATGGCGTTGGTCAGCTGCAGCAGGTCGCCGATTTCCACCTCGGGCCGTACGCTCCCGGCCCGCTGCGCCCGGGCCAGCAGGGCGCCGCCCGCGGTCCGTACCGGCACGCTGCAGGAGGAGAGTTCGCAACTTCCGTCCGGGGAGGCGGTCATCAGGGTGCGGGAGAGGCCGCGGTAGGTGACGGCGTGGCCGATGAGGTCCCGCAGCCAGTCGAGGAGCGCGGCGCACGGCTCCGCCGCGTCCAGCAGCTCCCGCCCGCGGGCCACCAGGGCGTCGGCCTCGCTCTGGAAGACGGCGCTGATCAGCGCGCGGCGGCTGGGGAAGTGCCGGTAGAGGGTGCCGACGCCGACGCCCGCGCGGCGCGCCACGTCCTCCAGCGAGGTGTCGGTGCCGTGCTCGGTGAAGGCGGACCGGGCCACGGTTAGCAGCCGCTCGTGGTTCCGCCGCGCGTCCGCGCGCATGGGACGCGCCGCCGTCCGCTCCGTCTCCGTCGCCATCGCCGCCGGTCCTCCCCTCACTCCGCCGACCGTGTGCGTCCCAGGATGCCACCGCCGGACGGGTGGGTGACCGCCGAATGCCCGGGCCGGTGGTCCCGGCCGTGCTTGCCGGGACGGGATCGCGGCCGTGATTCCCGGGCCGTGACTCCGGCCCTGGTGACGGCTCCCCCGGGCGGCGGGCCGGGACATGCCGCAGCCCCGGCCGTCGGGACCGGGGCTGCCGCGTGGTGGGTCCGCCGCGCGGGCGGGGTCAGTCCTTGATCTCGCAGATGACGGCGCCGGAGGAGAGCGCCGCGCCGACCTCGGCGGCGAGGCCCTTGACGGTGCCGGAGCGGTGCGCGTTGAGCGGCTGCTCCATCTTCATGGCCTCCAGGACGACGACCAGGTCGCCCTCGTTGACCTGCTGGCCCTCTTCCACGGCGACCTTGACGACGGTGCCCTGCATGGGCGAGGCGAGGGTGTCGCCCGAGGCGGCCGCGCCGGCCTTCTTCGCGGTCTTCCGCTTGGGCTTCTTCTGCCCGGCGGCCGGGGCGGACGCCACACCCAGCGAGGCGGGGAGGGAGACCTCCAGCCGCTTGCCGCCGACCTCGACCACGACCGTCTCGCGGGTCTCGGCCTCGGCGTCCTCGGAGCCGGGGGCCGCGAAGGGCGGGATCTCGTTGGCGAACTCGGTCTCGATCCACCGGGTGTGGACGGTGAACGGCTCGCCGGAGCCGTCCAGTTCGGGGGCGAAGGCCCGGTCCTCGACCACCGCGCGGTGGAAGGGGATCGCGGTGGCCATGCCCTCGACCCTGAACTCGGCCAGCGCGCGGGCGGCCCGCTGCAGGGCCTGCTGCCGGGTGGCGCCGCTGACGATCAGCTTGGCGAGCAGGGAGTCCCACGCCGGGCCGATGACCGAGCCGGACTCGACACCGGCGTCCAGCCGCACGCCCGGGCCGGACGGCGGGGCGAAGACGGTGACGGTGCCGGGCGCCGGGAGGAAGTTGCGCCCCGGGTCCTCGCCGTTGATGCGGAACTCGAAGGAGTGGCCGCGCACGGCCGGGTCCCCGTAGCCGAGCTCCTCCCCGTCGGCGATCCGGAACATCTCGCGGACCAGGTCGATGCCGGTGACCTCCTCGGTGACCGGGTGCTCCACCTGGAGACGGGTGTTGACCTCCAGGAAGGAGATCGTGCCGTCGACGCCGACGAGGAACTCGACGGTGCCGGCGCCGACGTAGCCGGCCTCCTTGAGGATGGCCTTGGAGGCGCGGTACAGCTCGGCGTTCTGCTCCTCGGAGAGGAAGGGCGCGGGGGCCTCCTCGACGAGCTTCTGGTGGCGGCGCTGGAGCGAGCAGTCGCGGGTGGAGACGACCACCACGTTGCCGTGGGTGTCGGCGAGGCACTGGGTCTCGACGTGCCGCGGCTTGTCCAGGTAGCGCTCGACGAAGCACTCGCCGCGCCCGAAGGCGGCCACCGCCTCGCGCACCGCGGAGTCGTACAGCTCGGGCACCTCTTCGAGGGTGCGGGCGACCTTCAGGCCGCGGCCGCCGCCGCCGAAGGCGGCCTTGATGGCGATCGGCAGGCCGTGCTGCTCGGCGAAGGCCACGACCTCGTCCGCGCCGGAGACCGGGTCGGGGGTGCCGGCGACCAGGGGCGCGCCGGCCCGCTGGGCGATGTGCCGGGCCGCGACCTTGTCGCCGAGGTCGCGGATGGCCTGCGGCGGCGGGCCGATCCAGATCAGGCCCGCGTCGATGACCGCCTGGGCGAACTCGGCGTTCTCCGAGAGGAAGCCGTACCCGGGGTGGATGGCGTCGGCGCCGGACTCGGCGGCGGCCCTGAGGACTTTGGACATGTCCAGATAGCTGGCTGCCGGGGTGTCACCACCCAGCGCGTAGGCCTCGTCGGCCGCGCGGACGTGCAGAGCGTCCCGGTCCGGATCGGCGTAGACGGCTACGCTCGCGATCCCGGCGTCCCGGCAGGCGCGGGCAACGCGGACAGCGATTTCGCCACGGTTGGCGATGAGCACCTTGCGCACGATGGCTCCCTCCTTGAAACAAGGCGAGTTTAGGGACTGCCGACACGCCATGCCGAGGCGCCTCAGGGGGTGACCTTCCCCACACGCACGGTCAGGCCACCGGTGCCCAACTGCCGAAAGTCCTTGTCGTGCAAGGATAAGCGCGCCTCACCGGGGCCGTGGTCGAGCGCCGGTGTGGGCAACGTCTCTGTCGGGGCCCCAGGTGGGCGGGTGGATTTTTTTGTGGGGTCCCTACGAACCCCGGCCGGAAACTTTGCCGGGTGGTCGCTTCCTCGCCGCAGCCTTCGCAGACCCCTTGTCCTACGGCATTACCCGTTAGTAGCGTGCCGCACGTCGTCTGATACTCGTGGTAACAGGCCGAGCGGTGGGAAGAGGGGTGGGTCCGGTGGCTCGCAGACCGGTGGCGCTCGTGGCGGCGGTGGTGCTGATGGCCGAGGCGCTGGGCATCGTCTGGCTGCACTGGTTCCTGGGGAAGGTCGTGGACGGCCAGCGCATGTCGCTCGCCGGTCTGGACCCGGACCACATGTCGGCCGGAACCCTGGCGCTGGGCATCGGCTTCGGGCTCTACCTGTTCACCTGCGGGGCGGTGCTGATGTACAGCGGACTGCGCGACCGGGCGCCGAACCGCTTCTTCCGCGTCCTGCTGATCGCCTGCGCGGTGGTGCACGCGCTGCTGGGGGCCCTGACGGTCGGTCTGGTGGGCTGGGGCGCGTTCGCGTTCATGATGCTGGTGTTCGGGCTCGTGGTGCTCTCGCTGATCGCATACGGGGAGCCGGGCCGCGGCCGGGCCGCCGAGCGCGGCGCCGCGGGCCGCGGTGGAGCCGGCGCGACGGGACCCGGCGGGACGGTTCCCGGGCCCCAGCCGCCGGTGGTCCCGGGCACCCCCGGAGCGGTCTGAGCGGGCCCGCCGCGCGGCGGGTGCCCCGGCTCCCGTCCGGGCTCCCGTCCGGTGGCCGGGGCGGGCGCCCGGGCCCGCACGGGCCCCGCTGCGGCCCGTCCCCGCGAGCCGGCCTCAGACCGCCGGCGGGGCGTCCTCGCGCACCCACAGGTCGGTGATCCGCAGGTCCAGATCGGCGAGGAGCGCGCGCAGGGCCGGCAGGGACAGCCCGATGACGTTGCCCGGGTCGCCGTCGATCCCGTCGATGAACGGCGCCGACCGCCCGTCGAGCGTGAACGCGCCCGCCACATGGAGGGGTTCACCGCTGGCGACGTAGGCGGCGATCTCCTCGTCCGACGGCTCGCCGAACCGTACGGTCGTGGACGCCGTCGCCGAGACCTGCCGTCCGCTCACCGTGTCGATGACGCAGTGCCCGGTGCGCAGCACGCCCGAGCGGCCCCGCATGGACTTCCAGCGGGCCGTCGCATCCTCCGCGCCGTCCGGCTTGCCGAGCGCCCGCCCGTCCAGGTCCAGCACCGAGTCGCAGCCCACGACCAGCGCGCCCGCGGCCTCCGCCCGGCCGGCCACCGCGGCGGCCTTGGCCTCCGCCAGCAGCCGCGCGAGCTCGCCCGGGGTCTCCGCGGTCAGCGCGTCCTCGTCCACCCCGCTCACGATGACCTCCGGCGCGAGCCCGGCCTGCCGGAGCAGGGCGAGACGGGCCGGGGAGCGGGAGGCGAGAACGAGCGTGCGGGGCACGGCGGATGCGTTGTTCGGCATGCGGGCCAGCGTATAGAAGCGGCCGTGGGGACGGCGGGGGACTCCGGGCGGAGGCGGGGGAGCCGGCCGGGCGCGCGGGCCGCCGGGGAGGAACGTCAGCCCTGGAAGCCCAGGACGAGCAGCAGGACCACGATCACCGCGACCGCGAGCACCCCTCCGGCACGCCGCAGCATCTCCTCGGTGTCGCGGAGGTCCCGGGGCGGTTCGTCGGAGGGGTCGGACCACAGCATGCGTCCGATGATCCGCCGGAAACGGCGGTGCCGCCTGAGTACGGATACTCAGGCGGCACCGTTCCGTTCGCGGGGCCCGAGCGGGCCTGTGCGGGACTGAGCGGGCCTGTGCGGGCCGGACCGCCTCAGCGCGGCCAGTACGAGCTGCGCCAGGCCGTGGGGCCGGGGTGCGGCAGCCTGCGGCCCGGCACGTTCCGCGCCGGGGCGGCCCATTCGTCCAGCTGCTCGGGCGCCGCGGCGGCGGACGAGGCCGCCGAGGCGCGTGCCTGGACCACCGCCAGTGCGGCGGCCAGCTCCTCCGGGGTCGGATTGCCCCGTACCACCTTGAACATCGCCGGCCTTCCTTCCCTCGGCTTCCGCCGCGTCTGATTCCCGCCGTTTCACCCCGTACGTACCCGCCGTACCGCTGCTCCTCACCGCCCGCCGGGCGGGCCGGCTACAGCGGGATGTTGCCGTGCTTCTTCGGCGGCAGGGACTCGCGCTTGGAGCGCAGGGTGCGCAGGCCCCGGGTGATGTGACGCCGGGTCTCGGACGGCATGACCACCGCGTCCACATAGCCCCGCTCGGCCGCGACGTACGGGTTGAGCAGCGTGTCCTCGTACTCGGTGATGAGCCGCTGCCGCAGCTCCTCCTGCGCCTCGGGCGTCTCGGCGGCGGCGAGCGTCCTGCGGTGCAGGATGTTCACCGCGCCCTGTGCGCCCATCACCGCGACCTGGGCGGTGGGCCAGGCGAGGTTGAGGTCGGCGCCGAGGTGCTTGGAGCCCATCACGTCGTACGCGCCGCCGAACGCCTTGCGGGTGATGACCGTGATCAGCGGGACGGTCGCCTCCGCGTAGGCGTAGATCAGCTTGGCGCCGCGCCGGATGATGCCGCCGTACTCCTGCTCGACGCCGGGGAGGAAGCCGGGGACGTCGACGAAGGTGATCACCGGCACGTTGAAGGCGTCGCAGGTGCGCACGAAGCGCGCGGCCTTCTCGGAGGCGTCGATGTCGAGGCAGCCGGCGAACTGCTTCGGCTGGTTGCCGACGATGCCGACGGGGTGGCCCTCGACCCGGCCGAAGCCGGTGATGATGTTCGGCGCGAAGAGCGCCTGGGTCTCCAGGAACTCGCCGTCGTCCAGGACGTGTTCGACGATGGAGCGCATGTCGTACGGCTGGTTGGCCGAGTCCGGGATGATCGCGTCCAGCTCGCGGTCCTCGTCGGAGGTCTCCAGGTCGGCCTCCTCGGGGAAGGCCGGGGGCTCGCTGAGGTTGTTCGACGGGAGGTAGGAGAGGAGCGCCTTGACGTACTCGATGGCGTCCTTCTCGTCGCCCGCCATGTGGTGTGCGACCCCGGAGGTGGCGTTGTGGGTGCGGGCGCCGCCCAGCTCGTCGAAGCCGACGTCCTCGCCGGTGACGGTCTTGATGACGTCCGGGCCGGTGATGAACATGTGCGAGGTCTGGTCGACCATCACCGTGAAGTCGGTGATCGCGGGCGAGTACACCGCGCCGCCCGCGCAGGGGCCGACGACCAGGGAGATCTGCGGGATCACCCCGGAGGCGTGGGTGTTGCGTCGGAAGATCTCGCCGTAGAGACCGAGGGCGCTGACGCCCTCCTGGATGCGGGCGCCGCCGGAGTCGTTGATGCCGATGACCGGGCAGCCGTTCTTCAGCGCGAAGTCCATCACCTTGACGATCTTCTGGCCGAAGACCTCACCGAGGGCGCCGCCGAAGACCGTGAAGTCCTGGGAGAAGACGGCGACGGGGCGGCCGTCGACGGTGCCGTAGCCGGTCACCACGCCGTCACCGTACGGGCGGTTCTTCTCCAGGCCGAAGTTGGTGGAGCGGTGCCGGGCGAACTCGTCCAGCTCCACGAAGGACCCCTCGTCGAGCAGCAGATCGATCCGCTCCCGAGCCGTCAGCTTGCCCTTCGCGTGCTGTTTCTCGACGGCGCGCTGCGAGCCGGCGTGCGTGGCCTCGCCGATGCGCCGCTGCAGGTCCGCGATCTTTCCCGCGGTGGTGTGAAGGTCGATTTCCGGCTCGGACATCGGGATGCGGCTCCTGCTCGTCCTGGTGGGGGCTACCTGGTTACCGCCTCGTAGCGTATCGGCGGCACTGTGTCCTGCGAGTGCGGCGTTGGCCACATCTCCGCAGGCCGGGTACCGCGCGCGGAGGGGCGCGTGCGGTGAGCGCACGCTCCTTGTGCGCGGGGGACGCGGCGGGGCGGCGGGATGTGGGCGATCGCACAGGGGCGCGCCGGAGCCGGCGGGGCGTACGCTCCCGGCACGCCGGCCGCGCGTTCCCTGCCTACGCTGGCCCCATGACTGCCACCCCGTCCGGCGGATCCGCGCCGGAACCGCCCGGCCGCTGGTCCGATCTGGAGCGGCCGCCGCTGAACGCCACCGGGCTGCGCCGCGCCCTCGTCCGCCCCGGCGGGCTGTGGACCTCGCTGGACGTCGTCGAGGTCACCGGCTCCACCAACACCGATCTGGCGGAACGGGCGGCGGCCGGAACCGTCCCCGAGGGAGCGGTGCTCGTCTCCGAGGAGCAGTCGGCGGGCCGCGGCCGGCTCGACCGCCACTGGGTGGCGCCGGCCCGCTCCGGGATCTTCGTCTCCGTCCTGCTGCGGCCGGGACCCGCCGTCCCCGTCACCCGCTGGGGCTGGCTGCCCCTGCTCGCCGGGGTGGCCACCGCGACCGCCGTGTCCCGCACCGCGGGCACGGACACCGCGCTGAAGTGGCCCAACGACCTGCTGGTGACGGTGGACGGGGAGGAGCGCAAGGCGGGCGGCGTCCTCTCCGAGCGCGTCGGCGACGGGGACGTCGTCCTCGGTATCGGCCTCAACGTGTCGCTGGGCGCGGACGAACTCCCCGTGCCGGGCGCGGGCTCGCTCGCCCTGGCCGGAGCGGTCTCCACGGACCGCGACCCGATTCTGCGGGCCGTCCTCCGCTCACTCGAACAGTGGTACGGCGACTGGCGCGCGGCCGGGGGCGACCCGGCGCGCAGCGGAGTCCTGGAGGCGTACGCCGCCGGCTGCGCCACCCTCGGCCGGACGGTCCGGGCCGTACTGCCAGGCAACCGGGAGATCAGCGGCGAGGCGGTCGCCCTGGACGGGGACGGGCGGCTGGTGCTGCGGACCGACGGGGGCGGCCGGGAGGCCGTCGGCGCGGGCGACATCGTCCACCTGCGGCCCCGCGGGTGAGAGAGCGGCCGGAGAGAGTGAGCCAGCACACACCTGACGTATCGTTGAGGCGGCCGGGGACAGCGTCCCGGGCGCGTCCGGGTGGCGGACCCGGACGGCACGGCGAGATGTGATCGGAAGGGCTGTGCGCACGGATCGGACAGGGGGCGGGCAGTGATCGTCGACGACGCGGGCGCCGGCGAGGGCTCGGAAGGACCGGATGCCGGCGGTGCCCCCGGCGACGGCGCGGGCACGGCCGGCGGCGAGCGGGCCGGGGAGGGCGCCGAGGGCCCCGAGGGGCCGGACGAGGGCCCGGACGAGGGCCCGCCTCCCGGCGCGGAGCGGCCGGACCCGGGCGGCCCGCCCCCGGTACCTTCCGGCGCCGGAGCCCCGTACACGGCGAACGCCTTCGCGGGCTCGCACGACTCCGACGAGGTCGAGGAGACCGAGGACAACCCCCTCGCGATCCGCCTGGAGCAGCTGATCCTGGGCGCCGAACGGCAGTACACCCCCTTCCAGGCGGCCCGCAGCGCCGGGGTGTCGATGGAGCTGGCCTCCCGCTTCTGGCGCGCCATGGGCTTCGCCGACATCGGCCAGGCCCGGGCGCTGACGGAGGCCGACGTGCTGGCGCTGCGGCGGCTGGCGGGCCTCGTCGAGGCGGGGCTGCTGAGTGAGCCGATGGCCGTCCAGGTCGCCCGCTCCACCGGCCAGACCACGGCCCGGCTCGCCGACTGGCAGATCGAGGGCTTCCTGGAGGGCCTCACCGAGCCCCCCGAGGAGGGGATGACCCGCACCGAGGTCGCGTATCCGCTGGTCCAGCTGCTGCTGCCGGAGCTCCAGGAGTTCCTGGTCTATGTGTGGCGGCGGCAGCTCGCGGCGGCCGCCGGGCGCGTCATCCAGACCCAGGACGACGAGGAGATGGTCGACCGTCGGCTGGCCGTCGGCTTCGCGGACCTCGTCGGCTTCACCCGGCTCACCCGGCGGCTGGAGGAGGAGGAACTCGGCGAGCTCGTCGAGGCGTTCGAGACGACGGCGGCGGATCTGGTCGCGGCCCGCGGCGGCCGGCTCATCAAGACCCTCGGCGACGAGGTGCTGTACGCGGCGGACGACGCGGGCACGGCCGCCGAGATCGGCCTGCGCATGATCGAGACACTGGCCAATGACGAGACCATGCCGGAGCTGCGGGTCGGCATCGCCTTCGGCACCGTCACCACGCGCATGGGCGACGTCTTCGGTACGACGGTGAACCTCGCGAGCCGCCTCACCTCGATAGCGCCGAAGGACTCGGTCCTGGTGGACGAGGCGTTCGCGGCGGAGCTGATGCGGTCCGGGGACGCGCCGGAGTCGGAGGCCGAGGCGGCCGCGGCGGAGAAGGAGGGCGCGGAGCCGCCGCACCCGTACCGCTTCGCGCTCCAGCCGATGTGGCAGCGTCCGGTCCGCGGTCTGGGCGTCGTCGAACCCTGGCTCCTCACCCGCCGTCCGGAGCGACGGCCGGTGCTCCCGCCCGCAGAGCCGTGACGGGGCCCGGCCGCGCGGTGTGACGGCCCGCGGCCGCGGCGGAGTATCGGGCGCGGAAGCTTGCCGGGGACGGGCGCTCGCGCGGGGCGGGGGCGATCCGGGGAGGCCCGTACCCGGGGCAGCTGTGTGTACCTGTACCTGCGCTTGGGGGACGCCTGTATCCGGGGACGCCTGGAGCGGGGGAGTCCGCGCCTCCGGGAAGCCCGCTCCGGGAGGAGCAGGACCCCCGCCGGGGATCAGCGGCCGCGGAACCGCCGCCGCTCCGGTCCGGGGGCGGGAGCCGTCGGTGAGGCGTCGGCCATCCGCACGACCGGATCGTCGGGCCCCTCGTCCCCCGCCACGACCGGCCCGTCGGCGCGGGCCGCCTTCGCCCGGTACTGTGCCGCGTCCGCCAGCCGGAACAGCCGCCGCGCGGACGGCACGGGCCCGATCGGCTGCCCCGTCGAGGCCACCCCGCAGGCGACGCCCTCGCCGAGATCCAGTTTGGCCGCGCGGTGGCACAGCTCGGTCGCGGCCCGCACTACCTCCTCGGTGGGCGGTCCGACGGTGACGAGGCAGAACTCGTCCCCGCCCAGCCGCGCCGCGAGCGCCCCGGGGAGCATGGCCCCGCAGACCGACAGCACGGAGCCGAAACGCTCCAGCAGCCGGTCGCCGACCGCGTGCCCCAGGGTGTCGTTGACCTGCTTGAGCCCGTTGATGTCGCAGACGACGAGGCTCACCACGGTCCCGTCCGCCCGGTGCCGCTCCAGCGCCTCCTCCAGCCGGACGTCCACGGCCCGTCGGTTGGCCAGGCCGGTCAGCGGGTCGGTGAAGGCGAGCCGGCGGGCCTCCGCGAGCCGCTCGGTCTGGGCGATCCCGGAGGCGGCCACCGCGGCGAGGACCGTGGCGAACCGGGCGTCCTCCCGGTCGAAGACGGGGGCGCCGACGGGCCGCGCCACATACAGCTCGCCCCAGGCGCGGCCGTGGAGCACGATCGGCGCGACCACACAGCAGCCCCGCCCGCGCCGCCGGAGGGCGGCGACCCGCTGGTGGCAGTACGAGCCGGGCCCGCGGTCGCAGGGCGGGCCGTCGGCGGTCTCCACCCAGGCGTCGGGCTCGCCGCCGCCCGCCCACCGCTCGTGCAGGAATTCGGCGATCTCGGGGAAGTCGCGGACGGGATAGGACTCGTTCTCCGGGAACTCCTCCTCGTCCGGCGCGAGTGCGCCGACGTTGACCAGGACCCGGAGCCGCCCGAGGTCCCGTTCCCAGGCGGAGATCGCGGCGAAGCAGCCGCCGAGGGCGCTCCGGGCGCCGAGCGCGGCGGCGCGTGCCGTCTCGCGGGGGGTCTGGGCGGCGGCCATCGCCTGGGCCAGCGCCACCACGGCGGCCAGCCGCGCATCGCCCCCGCCGTCACCAGCCACCCGGCACCTCGTGTTCCGTCACTGTGGGCACATCCTTCACCCCAGACTAGGAACATTTCCCGGTGAGCGCCCTCCTGGGGAGGGCTTCTTCTCCGGTCCGAGACCCGGCCGACGCCGCTCCGCCGCCGAGGGGCCCCGGAGCCGCGTCGCCCGGGGCTGAGCCCGTTCCTGAGCCCGTTCCGGAGCCCGGTTCCCCCGGCCGCCCCGGTTCACTCCCCGGGCCAGTCCGGTGCCCGCTTCTCGTTGAAGGCCGCGACGCCCTCCGCGCGGTCCCCGGAGAAGGCCACCGCCCGCCAGGCGCCGTCCTCCACCTCCAGGCCGGCGCGCAGGTCCAGCCCGTGTCCCAGCCGGAGGGCGCGCTTGGCCGCGCGCAGGCCGACCGGGGAGTTGGCGGCGATGCGGGTGGCGAGGGCGAGGGCCTCCTCGCGGTCCCGGCCCTCGTCCGCGAGCTGGTCGACCAGGCCCAGGGAGAGCGCCTCGGCGGCGGCGACCCGGCGCCCGGTGAAGATCAGCTCGGCGGCCCGCGCGGCACCGACCCGGCGGGGCAGCAGCTGGGTGCCTCCGCCGCCCGGGATCACACCGACGGACACCTCCGGGAGCCCGACCACGGCCGTGGGATCGGCGACGACCAGATCGCAGGAGAGGGCGATCTCGAACCCGCCGCCGAGGGCGAAGCCGTGCACGGCGGCGATCGTCGGCATCGGCAGTTCCAGGACACCGGTGTACGCGGCGCGGTTGACCGGCCTCTGGCGCAGCAGTTCGGCGTCCGTGAAGGAGTTGCGCTCCTTGAGGTCGGCGCCGACACAGAAGGCGCGCTGGTGGCTGGAGGTCAGCACCACGACCCGCGCCGAGGGGTCGGCGGCGAGGGCGTCGCAGGCCTCGGTGAGGCGGCGGGCCAGTTCGGTGGAGACGGCGTTCATGGCCCGGGGACGGTCCAGGACGAGCTCCGCCACATGGGTGCCGTGCCGCCGGACGGCGATCCACTCGCCGTACCGCACCTCGTCCGCCGCGCCGCTCATCGCCGCCTCCTGTCCTCGGTCGTGCATCGCGAGTCGTGCACCGTGTTAACGATCGTTCATCCGATCATGTCAGGCGCGGGACGGCCGGGCCAGGGGCGGTGCCGGACGGCTGTGCGGCCCGCGTCGTGACAGAACCTGATTCAGAACTTAGGGTGCCTGAATATGAATATGCACAGCGTGGTGCTGGGAACGTCCGGCGTGAGCGCGGACGACGTGATCGCCGTGGCCCGCGGCGGGGCCCGGGTCGAGCTGTCCGACGGAGCCCTCGACGCGCTCGCCGCCGCCCGGCGGGTCGTCGACGCCCTCGCGGCCCGCCCGGAGCCCGTGTACGGCGTCTCCACCGGATTCGGCGCCCTCGCCGTCCGCCACATCGGCGCCGAGCTGCGCGGCCGCCTCCAGCGGAACATCGTCCGCTCGCACGCCGCGGGCATGGGCCCCCGCGTGGAGCGCGAGGTCGTCCGCGCCCTGATGTTCCTCCGGCTCAAGACCCTCGCCTCGGGCCATACGGGGGTGCGGCCGCTCGTCGCCGAGACGATGGCCGCCCTGCTCAACGCCGGCATCACCCCGCTCGTCCACGAGTACGGGTCCCTCGGCTGCTCCGGCGACCTGGCACCGCTCTCCCACTGCGCCCTGGCCCTCATGGGCGAGGGAGAGGCGGAGGGGCCCGACGGTGTCGTGCGCCCGGCGGCCGAACTGCTCGCCGAGCACGGCATCGCCCCGCTCGACCTGCGCGAGAAGGAGGGCCTGGCCCTCCTCAACGGCACCGACGGGATGCTCGGCATGCTCGTCATGGCCAACGCCGACCTCGCCCGCCTCCTCACCTCCGCCGACATCACCGCCGCCCTCTCCCTGGAGGCGCTGCTCGGCACCGACCGGGTCCTCGCCCCCGAACTGCACGCCGTCCGGCCGCACCCGGGCCAGGCCGCCAGCGCGGACAACATGCTGCGGATGCTCGCCGGCTCCGGGCTCACCGGCCACCACCAGACCGGCTACGACGGCCTTCAGGCCGCCCCGCGCGTCCAGGACGCCTACTCGGTGCGCTGCGCGCCGCAGGTGGCCGGCGCGGGCCGGGACACCCTCGCGCACGCCCGCCTCGTCGCCGACCGGGAACTCGCCGCCGCCGTGGACAACCCCGTCGTGCTCTCCGACGGCCGGGTCGAGTCCAACGGCAACTTCCACGGCGCGCCCGTGGCGTACGTCCTGGACTTCCTGGCCGTGGCCGCCGCCGACCTGGCGTCCATCGCCGAGCGCCGCACGGACCGGCTGCTCGACAAGAACCGCTCCTACGGCCTGCCGGCCTTCCTCGCCGGCGACCCGGGAGTCGACTCCGGGCTGATGATCGCCCAGTACACGCAGGCGGCGCTGGTCGGTGAGCTGAAGCGGCTGGCGGTCCCGGCCTCGGTCGACTCGATCCCGTCCTCCGCGATGCAGGAGGACCATGTCTCGATGGGCTGGTCCGCCGCACGCAAACTGCGCACGGCGCTCGGCAACGTGAACCGGGTCATCGCCGTGGAGCTGGTGGCCGCCACCCGCGCCCTCGAACTGCGCGAAGGGCTCGCCCCGGCCCCCGCCACCCGCGCCGTCCTGGAGGCGGTGCGCGCGGCCGGCGTCGCGGGCCCGGGTGGCGACCGCTTCCTCGCCCCCGACCTGGCCGCGGCGGACGCCTTCGTGGCCTCCGGGGCCCTGGTCGCGGCGGCGGAGACGGTCACCGGACCGCTGGCCTGACAGCCCGGTCGCATCCGGACGCGGAGACGGAGAGACGGGAGAGGCCGAGACGGAGAGGCGGAGACGGCGGGACGCGAAGAGCCCGCCCGGGGAGCCCTCGGTCCCGGGCGGGCGGAGCGTGCGGTCAGCGGCAAGAGCGGTCGTCCGGGCGTGGGTTCAGCGCGGAACGCGGCGGGAACGTCCGGGCGGGACCGATACGCCGTGCCCGGATGACTCGGAGGACTCGGACGACTTCAGACGAGGGTGCGCGAGCGGCGTCCGGCGGAGGAGACCAGCGCGGCGCCGAGGCCCAGGAAGAGGGTGCCGCCGAGCAGGTACGGGGTGGTGTCGACGCTGCCGGTGTCGGCCAGCGCGAGTTCCTCGGCGTCCGTGACCGTCTCTCCCCCGGCGGCGCCGGAGCCCGCGGCGGGATCCGCCTCCTCGGCCGGCGACTGTCCCTGCGTGCGGTCCCCGACCTGTTCCGCGGCCGGAGCTCTGCCCTCTTCGACGGTCGCGTTCGCGGACGGCACGAACCACAGGGCGAGCAGCATGGCCCCCGCGGCGGAGGCGGTCAGCAGTGGTCGGCGTGCGGACACGTCATGGACCCCTTGCGGTGCAGGTTGGTTGAACGGCCGGGTCCGATAGTAGTGAAGGTCACGGGTCATGGGAAAGTCCGGAGGGCGAGCGGTACCCTCGCCAGTGTCCCGCCTGCCGCGGATCGTCCGGTCCTGGTGTATTTCGCGGCAGTTGGGGATGTCCGGCCGCCGCGGGGCCGGGCGCACGGGGCCGGGAACCGCGGAAGCAAGCCGTCCGGTCAGGGATGGAAACCCGCGGACGCGGGCAGGCGCCCCACACGGCAGGCGTCTGGAGACACGAAGGGGTGAGGAACGGCGCGGGACAACCGGTCACTCTTCGGAGGGCCGTGTCCGGATCGGGTACGCACGTGGCGTGCGCCACACTTCCGAGACCCGTGGAACGGGTCGACGGGTCCGGGTGTTCTTACTGAGCACTGGCCGGAAGACTCGCTTGCGGCTTCCGGCCCGCGACCCGGGGACAGTAGCAATGGAGAAGCGTGTGATGACGACAGGTAAGCGGCGGAAAGCGGTCGTCGCCGCCGCCGCGCTGCTCAGCGGCGTACTGACGCTCACCGCCTGCGGGGGTGGCGGCAGCGCTGACTCCGACGGCAAGGGCGGGGACAGCGGTGACAGCGGAAAGCAGTCGCAGGTCGACCGGGCGGCTGCCAAGGACGCCTCGGACGCACGAATAAAGATCAGCCCCAAGAACGGCACGGACAACGCGGGCATCAACAACGACGTCCGGGTCACCGTCACCAAGGGCAAGCTCTCCGCGGTGTCGATGACGGCTGTCGCCTCCGGCGCGGAGATCCCCGGGAGCCTGTCCGGCGACGGCAAGAGCTGGAAGCCGGACGGTTCGCTGGAGCGTTCGACCAAGTACAAGATCACCGCCACCGCCGAGGACTCGGAGGGCCGCAAGGCCACCGAGCACTCCACCTTCACCACCGTCTCGCCGGACAACAGCTTCCTGGGCTACTACACCCCCGAGGCCGACTCCACCGTGGGTGTCGGGATGCCCGTGTCGATCAACTTCGACAAGAGCATCCAGAACAAGAAGGCCGTGCAGTCGGCGATCGAGGTCAACACCACCAGCGGCCAGGAGGTCGTCGGACACTGGTTCGGCACCCAGCGGCTCGACTTCCGGCCCAAGGAGTACTGGAAAGCCGGCTCCACGGTGACCGTCAAGCTCGGCCTCGACGGTGTCGAGGGATCGCCGGGAGTGAAGGGCGTCCAGGACAAGTCGTTCAGCTTCAAGATCGGCCGCAGTCAGGTCTCCACCGTCGACGTCAAGAGCAAGACCATGTCGGTGGTGCGGGACGGCAAGGAGATCAAGAACTTCAAGATCTCCGCGGGCAGCTCCGAGAACCCGACGTACAACGGTCAGATGGTGATCTCCGAGAAGTTCAAGGAGACCCGGATGAACGGTGCCACCGTCGGGTTCACGGACGACGACGGCAAGGGTGAGTACGACATCAAGGACGTGCCGCACGCCATGCGGCTCTCCACCTCCGGCACCTTCATCCACGGCAACTACTGGGGCGCCGACTCCATCTTCGGCCAGGCCAACACCAGCCACGGCTGCGTCGGTCTGAACGACGTCAAGGGCGCGGACGACCCCGGCCAGGACGGCGCCTGGTTCTACAACCAGTCGCTCATAGGCGATGTCGTGACCGTGAAGAACTCCCCCGACAAGGAGATCTCCCCGGACAACGGCCTCAACGGCTGGAACATGGACTGGAACGAGTGGGTCGCCGGTAGCGCGGTCTGACCCGCACCGGAGCGATCCCGCACCGGAGTGATCCGGGCCCGCACACGCCGCGCGCGGCGTGCGACGCACCACCGCCGGGCGGGGGCCGACAGGACCGTCGGCCACCGCCCGGCGTCCGTCCGCCACCCTCCACCGTCCCGCCGGCCGGTGCTGTTTCTCACCCCGCTCTCATCGGGGCCTCAGCCGTCCCTCACCGCGGCTGCCTACCGTCGCCCGCATGTTCCTCACCTACCTCCGGCGCGAGCTGCGCCGCCGCAGAAAGGCGGCGCTCGTCGTCGCCTCCGGTCTCGCCCTGGGCATCGCCCTCGTCATCGTCGTCACCTCCGTCTCCGCGGGGATGAAACAGGCCCAGGGCCAGGTCCTGGAGTCCCTGTACGGACTCGGCACCGACATGACCGTCACCAAGGCGCAGGAGCAGCCCGAGGAGGGCGAGGCCCCGCAGCGCCCCCGCTTCCGCTTTGACGCCGGCGAGGAGGGCGAGGAGCAGAGCGACGACCGGCTGATGGTGCAGGGCTTCGAGACGCTCGACGCGAGCACCGTGGGGAAGGTGGCCGGGCAGGAGGGCGTCGCCGACGCCGTCGGCGGCCTCAGCCTGGTGAACCTGAAGATCAGCGGCAGCTTCGAGCGCGGCGAGATCGGCGCGGCGCCCGGCCCCGGCGCCGGAGACGGCGGCGACAGCGGCCGGGGCGGCGGCGAGATCCGCGGCGGGGGCGCCGACTTCGGCATCGAGTCCTTCACCGTCTACGGCACGGACGTCACCGAGCCCGCTCTCGGACCGCTGACCTCCTCCGCCCTCACCGACGGCCGCACCTTCGAGAGCGGCGAGACCGACGCCGAGGTCGCCGTCGTCGACAACGCCTACGCCCAGCGGGAGGACCTCGCGGTCGGCGACGAGATCTCCGTCAAGGGCACGGAGTTCGAGATCGTCGGCATCGCGACCGCCGACAGCGGCTCCGCCGCCGCCGATGTCTACATCCCGCTCCAGCGGGCCCAGACCCTGTCCGACTCCAAGGACGAGATCACCACGGTCTATGTGCGGGCCGAGGACTCGCAGGCCATCGGCGCGGTCAAGTCCGCCATCCAGAAGAACGTGACCGGGACTACCGTCACCACCTCCGAGGATCTCGCCGCCACCGTCTCCGGCTCCCTCAGCACCGCCGCCGACCTCGCGTCGAGCGTCGGGAAGTGGCTGTCCGTCGTCGTCCTGGCCGCCGCCTTCCTGGTGGCCGGGCTGCTGACCTCCTCGGCCGTCAGCCGCCGGGTACGGGAGTTCGGCACCCTCAAGGCCCTGGGCTGGAAGAGCGGACGCGTGACCCGGCAGGTCGTCGGCGAGGCCCTGGTCAACGGACTGCTCGGCGGAGCCCTCGGCATCGCCCTCGGCCTCGGCGGCGCCTACCTCATCACCGCGCTCAGCCCCGGCCTCACCGCCGAACTCGCGCGCGGGGCCGGGCTGTCCGGCGGCGGCCGGATGGGCGCGGGGCCCGCCGGCGGACCGGGCGGCGGTGGCGGAGCGGCCGCGGCGCAGAGCATCGACATCGCGCTGACCGCCCCCGTCGCCCTCGGCACCATCGGCCTCGCGGTCGGCCTCGCGGTCGCCGGCGGACTCGTCGCCGGAGCCTTCGGCGGCTGGCGCGCCGCCCGGCTGCGTCCGGCCGCCGCCCTCAGCCGCGTCGCCTGACCGGCGGCCCCCGGCCCGTCCCGGCCCTCCCCACCCGTTCTGTCCCGGCCCGGCCCGTCTCGGCCCTCCGCGCGCGGCCCCGGTCCCGTCCCCGACGGCCCGGCTCGTACAGCCGTACGCGGAGGCCACGCCTTCCCCCCCGGCCCGCGCGGCACCGCGCGGTCCCCGCCATCCACCCAGGAGCGACATGTACCAGCTGACAGGTGTCACCAAGCGCTACACCCGGGGCAAGGAGACCATCGACGCCCTCGCCGGTGTCGATCTCTCCATCGACGACGGCGACCGGCTCGTCATCCAGGGCCCCACCGGCGGCGGCAAGTCCACCCTGCTCCAGATGCTCGGCGGCCTCGACCGCCCGACCACGGGCAGCGTCGAACTCGACGGCGTGGACCTCGCCCGGCTGAGCGAGGCCCGGCTCACCGCCGTACGGGCCGAGAAGATCGGCTTCGTCTTCCAGAGCTTCAATCTGATCCCCACGCTCACCGCGCAGGAGAACGTCGAGACCGCTCTCGTCCCGCTGCGGGTGAAAGCGGCGGAGCGGCGGCAGCGGGCGGCCGAGGCCCTCGGCTCCGTGGGGCTGGGGGAGCGGCTCGGCCATCTGCCGGGCGAACTGTCGGGCGGCCAGCAGCAGCGGGTGGCGATCGCGCGCGCTCTGGTCAAGCGGCCCAGGGTGCTGCTCGCCGACGAGCCGACCGGCAACCTCGACGAGGGGACCCGGGACGACATCGTCGACCTGCTGGAAGGGCTCTGGAAGGAGCACTCCCTGACCTTCGTGATGGTCACCCACGACAGCGCCGTCGCCCGCCGTGCTCCCCGTCTCGCCACCATCGAGGCGGGGAGGCTGACGGTCGCGGAGCAGGCGGTCCCGGCTTCCTGAGCTCCGCCCGGGCTCTCCGTACGGCGGCGGCGAGCGCCTGCGAACGGCACCGGCGCCCGGGCCGCCGGACCGCGGCCGGCGCGGCGGGGCGGGCGGCGGAGAGGGGGAGGGGGTGGGGAGAGTCAGGTCTCAGCGGACTCTGCCGTAGAGCCGGTAGTTCACCGCGATCATCATCCCGAGGCCGACGAAGAACCCGATGGCCGAGGCCTTCAGCACGGCGGCCCCGCTCAGCCCGACCAGGAAGCCGATGGCGCTCCCCGCCAGAGCCCCGTAGGCCACTGACCGCACCTCGCGGATCATCTTCGTGCGCACGCTGTGGATGGCCAGCCACAGCGCCAGCAGCGCGACGCCCGCCAGGATGCCGAGCAGCCAGGCTCTCCCGAGCGAGGCACCGCCCTCCTGGTCGAGGAAGCCGGCGTAGAAGCCGAAGACGACGCTGGTCACGACGGGTGTCCGCCAGATGTTCCGCCCGCGGGGCCGGGCGTGTGCCGCTGTGCCGCGGCGCTCCGCCTGGGTCTGCATGGCGCGGCTCCTCTCTCCCGCTGCCCCCGCTCTTCCAGGGCACACCCGGCCGGCCGGTACGTCAATTCGATCAGCCCCCGCCGGGCATCCGGGCGGGGGCTGATCGCGGACGGGAAGGGCGCGCCGCCTGCCGTACGGCGCCGTGCCGCCGCTACGGCACGGTGGTGCTGTACGTGTACTGCGGCAGACCGCTCTGCCGGCCCACTCCGGCGAGCATGTCGTCGGGCACGGTGGACGGGACCTCCCAGCCGCCCGGGTGGACGGGGTGGCCGTAGGAGTCGTAGAAGTCGTAGGCGTCGTAGGTGTCGTCGATGTCGGTGCTGCTGCGGCGGTGCCGTCCGGACCGCGGCTCCCCGCCCGGGCCGCTGCCCGCCCAGGGCGGTGAGAGCCGTCCCTCGGCCGACAACTGCTGGGCCCGGGAGATCAGCCGGGCCAGATCGAGACCGAACTCGGCGGCCAGGACCTGGAGATCGACCCCGGTCTGCCAACTGCCGACGAGCAGCGCGTCCATGGCACCGGACCAGCGCGGTTCGCGGAGCTGCTGCTGGGGGTGTGCCTGCGCCTGCGGCTGGGGTTGCTGCGGGACAGGCGGCGGCTGGTGCTGGTGCTGGTGCTGGGTCTGCTGCGGGGCCGGTGTCTGGTGTTGCTGGTAGTGCTGGTAGTAGGTGTGCTGCTGGTGCTGGCTCTGCGGGTACTGCGTGGGGGGTTGGGCGGGGGCGTAGTACTGGTACGCCATCGGATCCGCGTACGGCTCGTGCACCGTCCCGCCCACCTCGTGCGCCGCCCCGGGTACCCCGGCCGTCCCGGCGGCTCCCGGGATTCCGGCCGTCCCCACGGGGTGTGCGGTGGCGGTCTCCGGTGCCGTCAGCGCCTCCGCCTGTCCGTCCTCCGGCGCCACCGCCGCGGCGGCCAGCAGCTGGTCCGCCACCCCGCGGGCGTCCTCCTTGCCCACCGTCCGCCGCGCGACGCGCACTTCGCGTTCGTTCAGCCCCAGCACGCCGGCCACCGCACCATCGCTGCCGACCGTGACCGCGAACGCCGCCAGCAGGCGCGACCTGTGCACCTGGGCCTCGTCCAGAGTCGCCTGCGCCGAGCGCACCTGTTCGTCACTCCGACAGAACGCTTCTGCCAACACCGTGTTCCGTTCCCACCACTGCCGCGGCTCCATGACGCGACAACGCCCCTACGGATGATCGGGTAACCCTCCGGACGCCTCTCGTTGAGCCAAGTGGGTGGTATGTCGCATGGACGTTTCTTCTTTCCGCTCCTCCGTTCGCTTCTCCGCCGGCGTCCGCGCATGACCCGGGAGGTAATCGACCCCGCCGGGGCCCGGCGGCAGGATCGTGCACGGGAGGACGGCATCCCGTACGACCAGTGAAAGGCCCGCCATGACCGGCATGTTGAACCCCTCCGGCGCGTCCGGGGGCAGGACGGTGTCCGGGGGCTCCGGCCCCGTCGGCAGCTTCGGGGAGGAGACCCGGGAGGAGAAGAGGGGGGGAGACGAGGGAGGAGACCGGGGAGGCGGCCACCCGGCAGGCCGTGCGGGAGTTCCTGCGGCGCGTGACGGAGCGCGATCCGGACCGCATCGCGGCCCTCTACGCGGAGGAGGTCGACTGGATGGTGGCCGAGAACCCGGCGGTCCCCTGGATCAAGCCGCGCCCGGCCCGTGCCGATGTCGCCGGGCACTGGGCCGATCTGGCCGCGCACACCGTGAGCGGGGAGGGGTGGGCGACGGTCGGCGCGATCGTCGTCGACGGCGCCGAGGCCGTGGTCACGGGAGAACTCGGCGGGAGGGTCGCCGCCACCGGCAAGACCTTCAGGAGCCCCTTCGCCCTGCGTCTGACCGTCGAGGACGGCCTGATCACCCGGCATCACGTCTACGAGGACAGCCTGGCCGTGGCGGCCGCCTGCACCCCGGACGCCACTGCCTGAGCCGCCGTCACCACCCGGTGCGGCTCCGCCCCGCGCCCCCGCCCGCAACCGCCCGTGCCCGCCCGCCCGCAACCGCCCGTGCCGGTCCGCGCCGGCCCGTGCGGCGATCCGCGACAGCCGCTCTTTCGAGGAGAGACCATGCCCGCCTACGCCATCGGCCACTTCACCCGCGTCCGTCCGCACCCCGACGTCATCGACTACGTGGAGCGGATCCAGGCCACACTCGATCCGTACTCCGGCCGGTTCCTCGTCCACGGAGGGCCGGTCGAGGCACTGGAAGGCGAGTGCGGGGCGGAGCTGGTCGTCATCGAGTTCCCGGGGAAGGACGAAGCCCGGGCCTGGTACGACTCGCCCGCCTACCAGGAGATCCTGCCGCTGCGCACCCGGCACGTCGACGGCGACGCCTTCCTGATCGAGGGGGTCGGGCCGGACTACGACCCGGCCCGGAAGGGCGAGGTGCTGCGCCGGTCGCTCTGAGCGGGTCCGGCCGAGCGGGCTCCTCCGCCCGCGCCGGAGTCGACGGGGTGTCCGTCGGCTCCTGGATGCCCGGGACATCAGGCGCCGTTGAGCCGGGTGTTGCTGGACGGTTCCGGGGGATGTTCCCGCCGGGCCGTGCCGTGGGGGCGCCGCGGGCGCCCGTCGGCGCCTGCCACGGGTCCGCGACGCGCGGATGCCCCCGTGTAACAACCGGCCGAGGAGTCTGGCATTCCGGGGTGGCCGCCCTTACCGTGGGAGCGCTCCCATGGTGTCGCCCCAGGAGAGTTCGATGCGAGCCCTTTGCGCCGGCCCCGGCCGTGCGGACCCCCGGCCGGACCGATGGCGCCGACCTGAACTCCGCGGCCAGAGAACGGAGTTCCGGCCCGGCCGGTGAGAAGACGCGGAGGCGCCACGGTCCCCCACAGGCCGTGGCGCCTCCGTCCCTTTACGGGGGCGCGGCCCGCAGCGCCGCCGTTCCGGATGCCGGTCACCGTGCGGCGGCGGGCGCGGAGCGGGGGCTTGAGGAGAGCTGCCCACCCGGGTGGCCGGGGGGCACTTCCGGAGGGCGGGCCGGGCGGACCGGCCGCGGCGCCGGAACGGCCGCCTCCGGGGAGAAGCCGGTGGGCGTGGCCGCCGGCCGCCGCCCCCCCGGGTTGTCCGTACCGCGCCTGCCCCGTACCCGTACGGAGTGATCAGCGCGGCGGGGTTCCGCCCTCGCATCCGTCCGCCGGTATCGCGCCGGAGGGCAGGGGGCGGCCGTCACGCAGCGCGGTGAAGACCTCGTCCGTGAGGGCGTCCGGTCCGTGCTCGGCGAGGAACGCCTGCGCGCGGCCGAGCGGAGAGTCCGCCGGGGCGGGCTCCTCGGAAAGCTCCACGCCGAGGATCATCGCGCCGAAGAGGGCTCCGATGTGCTGCGGGTCCTGTGAGTCCATGCCGGGAGCGTAGGTCCGGGCACTGACACCGATGCCGATGTCCGGGTTCCGGTGCCGATGCCCGGGTTCCGGTGGCCGCGCAGTGGCGTACGGAGGCCGGGGCCGGGGCCGGGCGTGTGCGCGGCGCCGCCCCGGGCCCGTGGCGGGCTCTCTCAGGAGTCCCGCCTCCCGTCGTCGCCCTTCGGGGTCATGAACAGGAGGTAGAGGGCAATGCAGAAGCCGATCCCCAGGACGATCATCGACGTACCGCTCACGCTGCACCGCTTCCTTCGGCCGGATCTCGTGGACAAGGGCTAACACAGTCATGGGCTCCGGCTCCACTTTCTTCGCTTTCCGTATACCCGCTGTTCGCGGCCGTCCACGGTGCGCGACCCCCGGTGGGGCCGGCGGGCGCGGAGGCGCGGCGGTGCGGTGGCGTGACGGGCCGGAGGTGCGGAGGGCCCGGCACAGCGCCTCGGAGCGGGGCGGTCCGGCCGCCCACGCCTCCGCGGCTCCCGGCCCGTCCGACCTGGGGTGATGCCGGCGCGGCAGGCGCCTGACCCCACGCATCGCGAGCGGACACGCAGCGAGGGCGCCGTCACCCTATGCGACCGTCCGGATATGCCGCAGGAGAATGCCCGAATTCCCGTGCGAGTGGGGCACGTTGCGTAACCTCCTGGTCACTGGAGCGGGGTGACGCCCGCCTCAGCACGCTTGGGATGGGGAGGACACCGGCGTGTCCGGAATCGATGAGTGCCTGATGGAAGCCATGGTGCTGCCCGGCGCGCGGGGTGCCGCCGTGATCGAGTGGACGAGCGGGCTCGCCCTGGGCACGGCGGGAGACGCCCCCAACGGCGACCACGAGGTCACCGCGGCCGAGATGGCCGAGATCGCCCGGCTGGCCGCCGAGCACACCGCGTTCGGCTCGGCCGAGGAGAACGGGGCCGGCGGCGCCGGGGCGGGGGACGGGCCGGAACACAGGGGCGACGGAGAGCAGGTGCTCCTCGCGGAGCCCTCGGCGCGGGTGCCCGGCGGAAGGGACGCGGATGTCCCCGTGGAGGACGTTCTGCTCACCACCCGTACCGGCTACCACCTGCTGCGCTTCGTCGAGAACACCCTGGACAGCAGCGTCTTCGTCTACCTGTGGCTCGGCCGGGACGACGGAAACCTGGCCCTGGCCCGGCTGCGGCTGCGCGATCTGGTCGAACGGCTGGCCCTGATATGAGAACGGGAACGGCGGTACGGCCGGCGCTCTCGCCGCTCCTGGTCCGCATGGCCGCGCGGCGGGCCACCGGGGCGCTGTTCGGGGAGTCCGGCACGCTCTACCTGGTCGACGGGCGGATCGTGCACGCGGAGAGCCCGGCGGCCCCGGGCCTGGACATCCTGCTGGCCGCCGGCGGGAGGCTGCCCGCCGAGGGCTGGCGGGAGGCGATCGCGCAGGCCGGTGCCCGCCGGGAGGTCGGCCGCTTCCTGGTGGAGAGCGGGCGGCTGGCCGGCGGCGAACTGGAGATCTGCCATCTCGGCGCGCTGTTCGACGCGGCCTACTTCGCGCTGGCCCCGGGCCGCGGCCCGGTCCGCTTCCGCCACGGCGCCGCGCACTGGCTCGGCCCCGTACGGCCGGTGCGCGTCGAGGCCGTCGAACGGGAGACCCGGCGGCGCAGGGCACTGCTGGAGGCGGTGTGGCCGCATCCGCAGGTCGACACCGCCCCGGTGGTGCGGCGCGCCCTGATACGGGCGCCGGCGGTCACCCGCAGGCAGCGGGCCGTACTGGACCTCGCGGACGGGGTGCGCACCGCCGCGGAGATCGCCCGGCTGCTGGGACGCCCGGCCTTCCACGCCCTGCTGGACATACGGAGGCTCGCGGCGGCGGGGCACATCGAGACGCCCCGCCCGGGCGAAGCGCAGCCCCCGCCCGCCCTGCCCGCTTGGGTCGCGGACATCTCCGACGACCCGGACGTCGAACTGCTGCGCCGGCTCCGTGCCGCACTGGAGGCCATGTGAATTCCCCGTCCACCCATGAGGCCCCCTCAGCGGTGTCATGAGGCGAGCACTCCGACAGCGCGCCGAGAGGAGGCAGCTGATGAAAGCGGAACCCGAAATCCTGGAGGAACTCGGCCGGTTGCGAGCCCGCGTGCCCGGGGTGACCGGAGCACTGGCGGCCAGCGCCGACGGGCTCGTCCTGGCCCAGGACGGTGCGGGAGAGGGCGCCGAGGGAGTCGCCGCACTGACCGCGGCCGCCCTCGGGGTCGCCCTGCGGCTGACGGACGCCACCGGCCGCGGAAGCTTCCGCGAACTGCTGGCCAGGGGCGACCGGGGCTACGTCGCGACCTACGCGGCCGGAACGGCGACCGTCGTCACCGTCCTGGCCGGGCCGCGCACCAACGTGGGCCGGCTCCATCTGGAGGCGCGGCGGTCCGGGGCGCGCATCGGGGAGATGGTCGACGGCGCACTCGAACGGCCGGAGCAGGGCGGCTGAACGGCGGGCCCGGGCGGGCTGCCCGGCTCTGCCTGCGCCCGGTCACGGGTGGCCGGAGTACGGCTGCCCGCGGGGGCGCGCGGGGGCGCGCGTACGGGCGCTGGCTCGGTACGGAGCGTGCCTCGTCCGCCGGTGCACGGAGGCGGGGGCGTACGGACGCGGGGGCGTGCGGTGCCGCCCGTCCACCCGGTCCGTCCGCCCCGGCGGAAAGACCCCCACAGAACAGAACACCCATCAGGGAAAGGAAGAAGGAACGGATATGAGCAACACGGAAACCGCCCTCAAGGAAACGATGACGTCGATCGAGGGCGCCGTCGGCGTCGCGCTCGTCGACTTCAACAGCGGCATGGCGCTCGGAACCCTCGGTGGCGGCAAGGACCTCGATCTGGGCGTGGCCGCGGCGGGCAACACCGACGTGGTGCGGGCCAAGGTGCGCACCATGGAGCACCTGGGGCTGAAGGACGAGATCGAGGACATCCTCATCACGCTGGGCACCCAGTACCACCTGATCCGGCTGATGAAGGGCCGCGGCAAGAGCGGCCTCTTCCTCTACCTGGCCCTGGACCGCGGCCGCTCCAACCTGGCGATGGCCCGCCACCAGCTCAAGCAGATCGAGGCGGGCCTGGAGGTCTGACGGGCCGCCGGGTCCGCAGCTTCACGGGGTCCGCACGGCGCCCGCACGGGGTCCCGGGAGTACGGCGCGTCCCGGACGGGGCGCGGATGTGCCGCCGGAGACCCCGTCCGCCCGCTCGCGCGGGGGGCCGGAAGGGCCGCCTTCCGGCTCCCCGCGGCGGGGCGGGGTCTCGGCTCGAACGCGTGGTCGCCGGTACGCCGACGGCGGATCTTCCGGGCTCGTGTTCGTCCCGGACTCGTGTTCGTCCGGGGCGGGGAGCGCCGAAGGGATGGCGGGATCACGCGGCCGCGAGACGGGATCACCAGCCGCGAGAACACCGGCGGCGTCGTGCTGACAGAACCGCCCCGGTCTCCGTCTCCCGGGCCGCGGCCCGGCCCCGGGGTGGTTCCTAGCGCCAGCCGGTGGCGGGCCCGGGACGGACGGGGGCGATGCGGAAGGGTCCCGCCGCCCCGGCCGCGTAGAAGACCGTGGTGCCGTCCGTGCACGTCACCCAGACCGGCCGCTGCCATTGCAGGCACTTCTCCAGCCGGGGCCGGAGGACGAGATCGACCATGGTTTCGTCGGCCGAAACGGGTTCGAGAACGGTGGGCTCGTGTTCCAGGTGGGGGGCGGAGTGGATGGAATACACCGGAAGCCATGTGCCATTCACCAGAATCTCGGCGCGCACCTGAGTCATCTCACCAGCATGGCCCACCCACCGCGCCGCCGCTCCCCAGCGGCGGCACTCTGTGACCGAGGGGACGCACGTGGCGCGTGACACCGGCCGGCGGCCTGGGCCGCGAGGTCGACCACGGGGGCGTGACACGGGTGGCCGCAATGGAATCAAGGGGGGTGGAGATTCCGGGGCGGGGCCGCGGTCTTCCCCGGACCTGGTCTCCGCGATCGTGAGCGACGCGGGTGTCGGGACGGGTGCGCGTGCCGGGTAAGTGACGAGGCGTGGTCCCCGGGGCCTCCGCCGCTCGTCACCGTGTCCGTCCCGTCCGTGTGAAGCGTTTCAGGTTTCACACGGACGGGTAGGTGTGGGAGCGCTCCCAACTCCGAAGCCCACGCCGGAAGGCGGAGATTGCCAGTGCATTGGCATGAACGCGCAAAACTGTCTTGGCCGCTTCGCGTCCTCACCCTCCTGTCCGCGGCGCTGCTCTGTCTGATCCCCTGGTCGGGCACCGCCGTCGCCCACGGCTCGGTCACCGACCCGGCGTCCCGCAACTACGGCTGCTGGGAACGCTGGGGCAGCGACTTCCAGAACCCGGCCATGGCCCAGCAGGACCCCATGTGCTGGCAGGCGTGGCAGGACGACACCAACGCGATGTGGAACTGGAACGGGCTGTACCGGGAGAACGTGGGCGGCAACCACCGGGCGGCCATCCCGGACGGGCAGCTGTGCAGCGCCGGCCTGACCGGGGACGGCCGCTACGCCTCGATGGACACCCCCGGGCCGTGGAAGACCACGGACGTCGGCGCCGCCTTCACGGTGACGCTCACGGACCAGGCCCACCACGGCGCGGACTACATCCGGGTCTACGTCACCAAGCAGGGCTTCGACCCGGCCACGCAGCGGCTGGGCTGGGACGATCTCGAACTGGTGGCGGAAACGGGCAGGATCGCGCCCAGCGGGACCATGCCGGTCGACATCCGTACCTCGGGCCGCAGCGGCCACCACGTCGTCTACACGATCTGGCAGGCCTCGCACGCCGACCAGTCGTACTACATCTGCAGTGACGTGAACTTCCGCTGACACCGGTCCGCTGAGCCAGGGGCCCCGCCGGACGCACGCACCGTCCGGCGGGGCCCCGCCGTTCGCGCAGGTTTCCGCAGGTTCCAGTCGGTTCCCGTCAGCCTCCGGCAGGCGGGGACGGTCGCGTGTCGCGAGGATGTCGAAAACGCCGCTTCCCGATCGACGCAGGGGCGAAGGCATGACGTTCCACGACCCCAGGAGCACCCCATCGTGACCGTAACCGCGGATCTGGCCGTCTCCCTCGACGGCTTCATGGCCGGCACCGACGTCACCCTCGACAATCCGGGCGGCGACGGCGGCGAGCCCCTGTTCGAGTGGATCCACAACCTGGCGAGCTGGCGGGAGCGCCAGGGCATGACCGGCGGGGAGGAGAACCGCGACTCCGAGCTGATGCGCGAGTGGTTCGAGGCCACCGGGGCCGTGGTCATGGGCCGGATGATGTACGACACGGGCGAGGAGTTCTGGGGTGGCAACCCGCCGTTCCGCGCGCCGGTCTTCGTGCTCACCCACCGCCCTCGCCCGGCCCTGGTCAAGGAGGGCGGCACCACCTTCACCTTCGTCACCGACGGCATCCACAGCGCCCTCGACCGGGCGAGGGCCGCCGCCGGGGACAGGAACGTCGACATCGCGGGCGGCGCGAACACGGTACGGCAGTACCTCCGGGAGGGGCTCATCGACGAGCTGCACCTGCATGTGGTGCCCGTGCTCCTGGGGGACGGCCTGCGGCTCTTCGAAGGACTAGGCACCGAGCGGCGGGACCTGGAGCCCCTCGGGGTGGTCCACACGCCTCTAGCCACCCACCTGAAGTACCGCTTCGTGCGGCGATCCGGACCCGGCGCGGGTTGACCATACCGGTGGAACGAGGACGGCTCGTGAGGCGGACGGGGCGCACGAACGGCCGGCTCCGACTCCGGCTGCGGGCGGAGGCAGGAGCAGCGAGAGGCCGATGCAAAGATCAGCTGTTGCCGAGTTAACCTATCGAGCCTTGGAAACAGGATTTTTGCCTTACGGAAGCGATGCATAGGGGGTCGCCGATTCCCACTTCTTATCAAACTGAGCCTTGAAGAATTCGTACCATCCAGGGTCATTCTGCGGAGTGACGGAAAAGGTTGGTCGCTGCCAATGATCAGCATGGAAGGTTGCTATTCGCATGGTGATCTTCCCTTTCTCCGTCGAAGGGTCGGAGGCGATCACCGTGTTATGGGGAACATGACTGAGAGTCCTGATCTCCAATCTTCCGGACACCGCTCCAGCGATCGGCGCAACCAGTCTTGTAAGGTTGGCTTGCAAGTTGGAGCTAAGTTCGGCGGCGCTGTGGTTCTCCGCCTCGCTGGCCGCGATGCTCATGGCTGGACTATTCGGCTCAATTACAAGAATTTTGATATGTAGCCCCCTGGCGACAGCTCTTCTTATTTCGTCTGCGTACGAAATAAGGTGTATGCCGAGCGTCCAGCCGTGAAGCCATACCTCTCGTGATGACGAGATAATTTCCCTGATCTCATCCCTGTCGTCAACTTCGGAGAAGAAGCGATCGGCGCTCGGTCTGGCGCTGATTTCAGCCAGTGACTTGCTGATTCTTTCATCCTGTGAGCGCATCCTCAAAAGCGAAAATCCCACAAGGGCAAGCACCGCTAGGATCCCGGAAGTAACCACCTCCTGTGAGACTTTCCCTATTAGGCCCAGAATGCCAAATATAACCGCCGCGATCAGGGTTACGTAGAGATCGAGGCTGCGAATGACAGTACGCGCCATGCTTGAAAAACCAGACCCAGGACTAGGACTAGGCATGTCCCCCCTCACATCGCAGACCCTTTTCCCAGGGATCTTTTCCAGTGATACATGTCGCGAACCATCCCGAACGCGCTATGGCCCCTGAGCGCGCTGCACGCTGATGTCGGCAGATACGCGTGCCCGCAGTTGACGCCAGGCCGTAGCCTCCCATACGTCAATGACTTGCTGGCCCGTCAACCTGCTTGGTGCCAACTCGATGTTCCGTTGCGCGCGACGGCCGCAAACGCGCGTGCCGCCTCTACCGGAAGCGCCAGCCGGATGACACCGGGGCCGTCAGATGCTGTGTCCGGCCGCGACTCGATCTCGGATGTGTTAATGCCGGTCTCAGCCAGGGCGGCTATCAGTTCTGCCCCTGCATCGGTGGCACTCCGCCAGCCGGCCACGTAGTCCACACCGTGCGCCCACACCCAGCCGTCCGGGTCCAGACCTTCACTGCTGAAGTCCGGGCCCATCGGATCGTGCTGCACAAAACTTCTCTCGCAGGAACTGTCGTTGAACACCTGGGCCACCCCGCCCGCCGGCCACGGGCATGACAGCGGCTCCAGAATCATCGGCACCGGGGTCCGTGAGGGCTCCGAGCCGGACCACCCCGGATGCTGTCCAGGCGAGGGGGTGGTCCGGTCTCACATGTCTTGGTCAGCCGTTGCCAGGAGTGCTGATCACGGCGAGCGGCACCACGGCCGCCGTCCAGAAGGCGGTGATCAGGACGCTGAGTATTCGCTGTCTCACGGGCACTCACCGTCCGTCGGCGTCATGCGCCAGAAGCGCGTCACGGTCTCGCGATATCCGCGGTGCGCCGGGTTGCCGCTCGTGTGGGCAAAGGCCCAGTCGCGGACGGTCTCGAAGTCATCAGCAGGGCTGGACTCCGCGTGGCACGTCGTGCACTCCAGCTCGTGCACCATCTCGGGTGCTTCACGGGCGGTCTCCCGTGCCATCGTCCACCTGATGTGGCGGAAGATCGCGCGGGTCACAGCCTGCCTCCACTGTTGGCGTTGCGCTCAGCCACCCGAGCGGCCAGGAGTCCCGAGGTGTCGATCGGGCGCAAGTCCTCCGGGCGCGCGTCCCATTCGATCCCGCCGCTTGGCGGCCGTAGTTGCACCCGCGACCCCAAGTGATCCATCACCCGCCCGACGCGGCCGCTCTTGACATCCAGCGTCAGCGTGCCTACTTCTGGGGCTCCCTTGTCGCTCATGCAGGGAGGATCAGGCCGGTGACCAGGACGTGGAAACCTCCTCCAAAACCCATTCACCTACGCCCAGAGCTTCGACGCGGTTTGGAAGACGGCGAAGCCCGTACAGGAGGACTGACCTCTGTCGCGTACCGAGTACTACGACGACCCAGACGCACCCCAGCCCAACAGCCTTGTTGTTGCCGCTTCGGCCGTGGTGACCGACGACCAGGGGCGCATCCTGCTCCAGCGTCGCCGCGACAACGATCTGTGGGCACTTCCGGGCGGCGGCATGGAGATGGCCGACTCTCTACCGGGCGCGGCGGTCCGGGAGGTGAAGGAGGAGACCGGCCTTGACGTGGAAATCACGGGGCTGGTGGGCACTTACACCGATCCCCGCCACGTGATCGCATACACGGACGGGGAGGTGCGGAGGCAGTTCAACGTGTGCTTCACCGCGCACATCGTTGGCGGAGAGCTGGCCATCTCGGACGAGTCCACGGAGCTTCGGTTCATCAGCCCCGACGAGATCGACGCTCTCCCGATGCACCACACGCAGCAGCTCCGCGTCCGGCACTTCCTGGAGCACCGGGAGAGGCCGTACCTGGGGTGATCCTCGGGACAGCATCTCGGGGGCAGCCAACGCTCATTTGTCGGCGAGTCCAGGGATGAACGCGGCGAGGCCAGAGGCAAAGCTGCCGAGTCCGGCCAGTGTGACGACGGTGGCCTTGCCGTCGGAAAACAACCCTGAGCAGAATGCGCGCACTTGGCGTCGGACGACGAGCATCTTCAGCTTCTGCCAACGGTGTTGCCGAATGTGGCAGCCCAAGAGGAGACCAGACGCGTTGTTGCGGCAGCCGTCTGTACGTCCTCGTACCTCAGCCTGGCATGTCACCGGTGCCTGGAAGAAGCACCAGAGCAAGACCCCGGAGGAGAGCAGAACGATCACCACCGGTCCGGCCGCCTTGTTGATCCAGGCGGCGATCAACAAGGCACCGGCCAGGACTCCCCACCACTGGCCCAGTCCACCGAGCTTCTTGCCTCTTACCCCCGAAGTCGCCATGCTACGGATCGTAGTGAGCGCAGGGGCACGGAATGTTATGAACTGCGACTTCGACCGAAAATCGGGCCCAGCGCGACTGGCGGGGGTGGACGGTCGGCCGCGGGCCCAGGTGCGGCGGATCACTCCTCCGTAGGCGCGATCCCCGTCGGGCAGGAGCGGCCCCAGTTGGTTTCCGAAGGGTCCCTTAGCTTGACGCCCGTCCCGGCGAGGCTGCGCTGCCATGTCCACGGCGTCTCTGGAGCGTCATGCTTCCCCCAGTGGCTTTGGTGCTGTTCGCCCCACGTTAGTGCCACGGACTGACAGCCGCGCTTGTCTTGCCAGATCCTCATGCGGACCCAAAAGAACCCGAAGACGACGCCATGGCTTGAGTGTCCGTCAAGGGACCACTTGAATGGCGCCGTGACCATGGCATCGATGGACGGCTCCGAGACCATTGCCGGACAGATCTCACTCCGTGAGGTCATTGCGCAGATGCGCCAACAGAGGCCGGTCTTCCACTCCGAAGCCGACCTTCAGCACAGTTTTGCTCGGGTGCTCTGGGACCTGGCGCCGGAGGTGCACTCCAGGCTCGAGGTGCCACAGCGACTGTCCGACAGAACCGAGTACCTTGATCTACTGTGTATCGGGCCCGAGACCCGTACCGTGATCGAGTTCAAGTACTTCACCCGAAGTTGGACAGGAAAGGCTGGTTCTCCAGCCGAGGGGTACGCCTTGAAGGCGCATGCCGCCACCGACCTTGCTCGCCTGCACTTCGTTCGAGACGTAGTCAGGCTGGAGCGCTTCTGCCGCCGATCCGGTCAGAACGGTATCGCCTTCATGCTGACCAACGAGGCGTCTTTGTGGACTCCGCCCAACCCCGGCCGCCGACGTACTCGGGATCACGCCTTCAGGATCCACCAGGGACGTGAACTCGCAGGGACGCTGTTGTGGGCTGATGGCGATTACGAGCCGAACACGTGCACGCTGCGGGGCGCATACACCCTCGACTGGGCGCCGTACTCCGTTCTGGACGGGCTTGGGGGCGAGTTTCGCTACCTTGCCGTCTTCGTAAGTCCGGAGTCGATCGGGGACTGAGCCCGGGGCCCAGTACGCATAGCCACGTTGGCCGCAACCGCGTTGCTGCAGCGTGTGAGTTCGTTCCAGGAACCTTGGCGTACGACCAAGGTTCCTGGCGGCCTGTCATTCCTCAGTGGGAGCCGGCGCCACGCCGATCGGGCAGGAGACGCCCGTGCCGCCGATGCCGCAGTAGCCGTTCGGGTTCTTGTCGAGGTACTGCTGGTGGTACGGCTCCGCCGGGTAGAAGGGGCGGGTGTCGGCCGGGAGGATCTCCGTGGTGATCGCGCCGTAGCCGCGGGCGGTCAGGACGGCCTGGTACGCGTCGCGCGAGGACTCCGCGGCCGCCTGCTGGGCGGGGGAGTGGGTGTAGATCGCCGAGCGGTACTGGGTGCCGACGTCATTGCCCTGGCGGAAGCCCTGGGTGGGGTCGTGCGACTCCCAGAAGAGCTTGAGCAGGGCCTCGTAGGAGACGGCCTCCGGGTCGTGGACGACACGGACCGCCTCGGTGTGGCCGGTCAGGCCGCTGCACACCTCTTCGTACGCGGGGTTGCGCGTGTGGCCGCCCTGGTAGCCGGCGAGGGTCGTCCAGACGCCCGGGGTCTGCCAGAACTTGCGTTCGGCGCCCCAGAAGCAGCCGAGGCCGAAGTCCGCGATCTCCAGACCCTCCGGGTACGGGCCGAGCAGGGGGTTGCCGAGCACCGTGTGGCGGTCGGGGACCGTGTACCCCGGCTCCGGGCGGCCTTCGAGGGCCTGCTCGGGGGTGGGCAGTTGCGGTGTGCGGTTCCAGAACATGGGCGGGCGCTCCTCGGCTGTGGTGTCCGCTCCGGAGAACGTACGGGACGGGTCGGGGATTCCGCATCCGGAGGAGAGGAACTGCGGGACCTCCCGCCGCAGGTGCCCGTGTGGAGAGCGCGCGGCGGATCCCGCTTCTTCGCGGTCTTCCGGCCGGGCTGCGGCGCGGCTCGGGCAGGGCAGGCCAGGCCACGCCAGGGCGGGTCGCCCCTGCGCGTCAGCTCTGGGGACGGCGCGCCTTGAGGGTCTCCTTGCGGGTCCCGCGTACCGCGATCTCCCGGGCCGCGCAGTAGACCGCCTGCGGATGGAGGTGGTAGCGCCAGGGCAGGGCGTCCACGTAGCCGTCCACCAGGAGGAACTGTTCCAGGGCGGCGGTGTGGCGCTTCTGCTTCACCAGGAACCAGGCCAGCAGGTGCCGGGCCTCCGGGAGACGGGGGTGGTCCGCCGGTGCTGCCGCGACATCCTCCAGCGCGGTGTCCACCTGCGCGATCAGAGCGGCGGTCCGGTAGTCCCCGCTGCGCGCGTCGTCGTCCTTGTGCTCGTACCACCAGATCAGCGGCAGCAGCGTCAGCAGGCTGCCCCTGGGCGCCGAGGCGGCGGCGCGGGCCGCGAACTCGCGCGCCAGGTCCTCGGATCCACGCCATTTCGCGCACCAGTACTGCAGGGCGGCGTAGTGGGCGGCGTAGTGGTGGGGGGCGCGCTCGGTGATCAGGGACCACAGGGAGCGCAGGTGGCCGTGCGAGTAGCCGAGGCCCAGAGCCGTCCAGAGTTCCACCACGTGCGGGGACGGGTCTTCGGGGGCGAGTGCGGCCGCGTGCGCGATCTGCTCGCGGGACCGCATCAGCAGATCGTGGAAACCCTCGAACTGCTGGGCGGTCGTGTGCTGTGCCACATGGGCCCCGCGGACCTCCCAGGCCAGTTTCGTGGTGGTGTCCGCCTGGACGAGGGCGGCTCCGGGGTCGTCCGGCCGTGCTGTCCGCCACGCCCTGAGCCAGGTGTCGTCGCGGACCGCTGCTTGCGCCAGCTCGCCCGTGTACATCAGGCGCCGCTCCCAGTCCGTGCCGGTGCCGGCGAGGAGGGCGGCGGCCGGCTGCCAGTCGCCTTCCGCCGCGGCGGCGAGCACGGGGGTCAGCTCCGGGCGCGGTCCGGGGCGCTCGGTGTCCTGCTGCTCGGCGGGCAGTAGCCCGAGCTCGGCGGCCCGTGGCGACATCGGGGCGCCGGTACCGCTCGCGGCGAGGTTGAGACCGTCCTCGTCTCTGGTCCGTCTCAGCCAGGCGGCGACGATCAGGCCGACCACGACGAAGGTGATGATCCGCGCGGTATCCATGGACGTGTTCCCCCCGGGGCCACCCGGGGCGAACGGATTTTCGCCTTCCGGCAGGCAGCATCATAGGGCTGCGCCGATCCTCGCCTTCCCGGGGTGCCGCCCCGACCGGGACGCCGTGGGCCCGGCCGCGCTCAGTGCGGCATCGTCGCCGGGGTACCGCCCGAGGACTCCCAGCCCGCGACGGCCATGGCGCGGTGGGCCGCGTACTCCGCCGCCGGGTTCGCGCCGTACGACCACGGGACCGCGCCCACGTGGCCGTCCACCTGCGCCAGCTGTTCCATCGCGTCCGCCCAGCGCTCCGCGCGGACCAGGAACCACACCAGCAGATGCCGGACGTGCGGCATCACCGGGTGGTCGGCGGGTGCGCCGCGGACGGCGTAGAGGGCGCCCTCGACCGCCTTGGTGACGACGTCGCTGCGGTAGAGGCTTCTGACGGTGTTGACCTCGGGCAGATGTTCGAAGACCGCGAACAGCGGCAGCGCGGGCAGCAGGCTCCGCTCGGGGGCCGCGGCCGCCGCGCGGTGGGCGAAGGCGTCCGCGAGCTCCTTCGAGCCGTGCCACTTCTCGCACCAGTAGTGCAGCGCGGCCAGATGTGCGCCCATGTGGTGCGGGGCACGCGCGGTGACGGTGCTCCACAGCTCCTCGAAGTCGGCCTGCCGGTAGCCGAGACCGCGGGCGACCGCCAGTTCGACGATGTACGGGGTGGGGTCGCCGGGCGCCAGCAGTGCGGCGTCGGCGCACACGGAGCGCGCCTCCTCCAGGATGATCCGGTGCTCGTCCGAGCCGGCGCCGGAGACGGCCGCCGTCTGCCGGGCCTGGTGCACCAGGAACTCGGCGTGCACCACGGCGGCCCCGGCGTCCTTCGGCGCCTCGACCCGCCAGGTCCGCAGCCAGCGGCCGCCCTCTCCGGGCCGCTCCGCCAGTTCGTGGGAGGCCGCACCGGCCAGGCTCTGCACGCGCTGCCAGCGCAGCTCGTGGTCCGCGGTGGCGGCGAGGAGCCGCTGGGCGGGGCGCCAGTCCTGGGTGCGCGCCAGTTCGTCCAGCGCCCCGGTCAGTTCCTCGTCGGGGCCCGGCAGCCGTACGTCGAGCTGGTCCACCGGGGCGAAGCCGTAGCGCTGCGGGTCGGTGGCGGCGCTGAAGCCCCCCACGGCCTGCGCACCGGCGCGCATGCGCCGCAGGAAGACGACCAGGACAGCGCCGATCATGGTCAGGGCGAGAAGCAGGAAGAGCATGTCCATGGAGGTCCTGTCGGTGTCCTGTGCGGTCACGGTGGCGGGTCGGGCGCGGCCCGCGCGGTCCGGGCGGCGGGGCACGCTCCCAGTGTCGCGCCCCCCACTCTCTCTACTCGCGGGCGGTGCGCTCAAGTTCCGGGCGCGGCCTCCCCGGGTACTACTCTCGGGCCCATGAGCGACCAGCACCAGCAGCACGGAGCCACGAGCTTCGAGACCCTTGCCATCCACGCGGGACAGGAGGCCGACGCGGCCACCGGTGCCGTGGTGCCGCCGATCTACCAGGTCTCCACGTACAAGCAGGACGGCGTGGGCGGGCTGCGCGGCGGTTACGAGTACAGCCGTTCGGCCAACCCGACGCGCACCGCGCTGGAGGAGAACCTCGCGGCGCTGGAGGGGGGCCGCCGGGGGCTGGCCTTCGCGTCCGGCCTGGCCGCCGAGGACTGCCTGCTCCGTACGCTCCTCGGGCCCGGGGACCACGTGGTCATCCCGAACGACGCCTACGGCGGCACCTTCCGGCTGTTCGCCAAGGTGGTCGAGCGCTGGGGCGTCGAATGGTCCGTCGCCGACTCGTCCGACCCGGCGGCCGTGCGGGCGGCGCTCACCCCCCGGACCAAGGTGGTCTGGGTGGAGACCCCGTCCAACCCGCTGCTCGGTATCACGGACATCGCCGCCGTCGCCGAGGTCGCGCACGGCGCGGGCGCCCGGCTGGTCGTCGACAACACGTTCGCCAGCCCGTATCTGCAGCAGCCGCTGGCCCTGGGCGCGGACGTCGTCGTCCACTCGACGACCAAGTACATGGGCGGGCACTCGGACGTCGTCGGCGGCGCCCTGGTGGTGAACGACGACGCGCTGGGCGAGGAACTGGCGTTCCACCAGAACGCGATGGGGGCCATCGCCGGACCGTTCGACGCCTGGCTGGTGCTGCGCGGGATCAAGACCCTCGCCGTCCGCATGGACCGGCACACCGCCAACGCCGAGCGCGTCGCCGAGATGCTGACCGCGCACCCCAAGGTGACGCGGGTGCTCTACCCGGGCCTGCCGGACCACCCCGGCCACGAGACCGCCGCCAAGCAGATGCGGGGCTTCGGCGGCATGGTGTCGTTCCGGGTGGCGGGCGGCGAGCAGGCGGCCGTGGACGTCTGCGACCGGGCGCGGCTCTTCACCCTCGGCGAGTCGCTGGGCGGAGTCGAATCGCTGATCGAGCACCCGGGCCGGATGACGCATGCCTCGGCGGCGGGCTCCGCGCTGGAGGTGCCGTCCGATCTCGTACGGCTGTCCGTCGGTATCGAGGCGGCGGACGACCTGCTGGCGGACCTGGCGCGGGCCCTGGGCTGAGCCCTCGGACGCCCGCGCGCCGGTTCATGCGCCGGGCGTGCGCCCCGGCACACGCGCCGGGGCGTGTGCCGGGGCGTGAGGCCCCCGACCGGCGGGGTGGTGCTCTCCGGCGGTGACCAGGGCTGGGTGGCGACCGCCCAGAGCAGGAGGGCGCCGACCGCCGCACCCGCGAGGACGAGCAGCAGCACGCGCAGCATCCGGCGGCGGGCCACCGCGCGCTTCCCGCGGGCCGCGGCCCGCGCGCCCAGGTCCGGGGGGACCGGCGGATGCGGACCGTCGAGCATCCGCCGGACCATCTCCTCCTTGTGGTCCGGTATGCCGGAGAGGTCGGGGAGCTCGGGGAGGCTCATGGCCCGTTCTCCCCGCTCTTCCCCTTTTCCCAGCTCTCCCGGCTCTCCCGGGTCTCCCCGGACGCGGACGGGCGCGGGCGTGCGGGGCGTCCGCCCGGGCCGCCGGTGCGGCGCCGCGCGCCCGCGTCACTGCCCGCGTCACCGGTCCCGGTGCGGGGAGCCGCCCGGCCCGGCGCGCCGCCGTCCACCGGTTCGTCCGCGGCCCGTTCCGTTCTCTCCGGCCCGCCTCTCCGGGCCGTGCGTGACGACGAGCGCAGCAGGGAGACCGAGCGCAGGCAGATCGCGCGCACCCGGTCGGCGGGCAGGCCCAGTTGCGCCGCGGTCTGTTCCTCGGGCACCCCCTCGTGCAGACGCAGGACGACGATCAGCCGCTCCTGCGCGGTCAGCCCGTCGAGGACCCCGCCGTGCGGGCGGCGCCGGCGCCAGGCGGTGTTCGCGTAGCGGGCGGCGAGCTCCTGGCGGGCCAGGTCGTACGGGTCGTCGCCGCGCAGCCGGTCCCACCCGGCGTAGGTGCGGGCCAGGGCGGCGGTCAGCAGCCGCTCGGCGGCGGCCCGGTCGCCGGTGAGGAGCGTCGCGGTGTGCAGCAGCCGGCCGGCCGCGCCCGCGACGAACGCGTCGAACTCCCGGGCCCGGCGGCGGTCCTGCTCCAGCCACCGCTCTCGCACAGCGCCTCCCGTCCTCCATGGGACGGCAGCCGGGGTGGCCGGTCAAGAGGCCGGCGGGAAGGTGCCCCCGGGGCAGGGGTCCGGGAGGGTTCCGGACGGGGCACCCGCCCGGGGCGGGGCGGGCCGCGGGGAGGGTGCCGCGTGGGTCAGGAGGACGGAACCTCGGGCACATCCTGCGGAGACGCGGGCGCGACCGTGTGGTGGCGACCGGACAGCGCGGTGTTGAAGCGGGTGAGCAGTCCGCAGAAGAGCGTGCGCTCCTCCTCCGTCCAGTCCTCGGTGAGCAGCGCCATCAGCTGCCGGCGGGAGGAGCGCACCTCGTCGAGCCGGGCCTGGCCGCGCGGGGAGAGTTCGAGGACGACGGCACGGCCGTCCTCGGGGTGCGAGGCCCGTTTGACCAGGCCGGTGTCCACGAGCGGCGCGACCTGCCGCGTGACGGTCGAGGAGTCGATGCCCATGCCGGCGGCGAGGGCCTTGACCCCCATGGGGCCCTCCCGGTCGAGCCGGTTGAGCAGGAGGTAGGCGGCGCGGTCCATCGAGTTCCGCACCTGCCCGACGCCGCCGAGCCGGGTCTGCTCCGCGCGCCGGGCGAAGACCGCGACCTGGTGCTGGAGGTCGTCGAGAAGGCCGCGGTCGAGGGGAGTCGTCACATCCGGAGTGGGGGGCATGGCCTGGGCTCACTTCGTGAAGGGGCGATGGGATGGCCACAGGTTACGCGGCCGGGCCGGATGCCGTACGGGCGCCGGGCGAACCGGCGGTACGGGGCCCGCCGGGCGATCCGTGGGACGCCGGGGACCCGGGGGCCCTGCGAGACTGGCGGCATGGCTGCAACCAATGGCTGCGAAGCGGACCACAAGTCCGCCGTCCCGTCCGTGCTCACCGTGGAGGATGTGCGCGCCGCGCACAAGATGCTGTCCGGGGTCGCCCGGGTGACGGCGATGGAGGGCAGCCGGCATCTGTCCCGGCTGGTGGGCGCGCCTGTCCATCTGAAGTGCGAGAACCTCCAGCGCACCGGTTCCTTCAAGCTGCGCGGCGCCTATGTGCGGATCGCGGGGCTGACGACGGAGGAGCGCGCGGCCGGCGTCGTCGCGGCGAGCGCGGGGAACCACGCCCAGGGCGTCGCGCTGGCGGCCTCCCTGCTGGGCGTGCGGTCGACCGTCTTCATGCCCGTCGGCGCCCCGCTGCCGAAGGTGGCGGCGACCCGCGAGTACGGGGCGGAGGTGCGGACGCACGGGCAGGTCGTCGACGAGACGCTGCGGGCCGCTCAGGAGTACGCGCGGGAGACGGGCGCGGTGTTCATCCACCCCTTCGACCACCGGGACATCGTCGCCGGGCAGGGCACGGTGGGGCTGGAGATCCTGGAGCAGTGCCCCGAGGTCGGCACCATCGTGGTGGGGATGGGCGGCGGCGGGCTGGCGGCGGGGATCGCGCTGGCGGTCAAGGCGCTGCAGCCGCGGGTGAAGGTGGTCGGGGTCCAGGCGGCCGGCGCGGCGGCCTATCCGCCCTCGCTGGCCGCGGGGCACCCGGTGGCGCTGGGGTCGCTGTCCACGATGGCGGACGGCATCAAGGTGGGGCGGCCGGGCGACGTGCCGTTCAAAATCGTTGGCGAACTGGTGGACGAAGTCCGTACCGTCACCGAGGACGCGCTCTCCCGGGCGCTGCTGCTGTGCCTGGAGCGGGCGAAGCTCGTGGTGGAACCGGCCGGCGCGAGCCCGGTCGCGGCGCTGCTGTCGGAGCCGGAGTCCTTCGAGGGCCCGGTCGTGGCGGTGCTCTCCGGGGGGAACGTGGATCCGCTGCTGCTGCAGCACGTCCTGCGGCACGGCATGGCGGCGGCGGGCCGGTATCTCTCGCTGCGGCTGCGGCTCACGGATCGTCCGGGTTCGCTCGCGACGCTTCTCGGGGTGTTGTCAGAGGCGGACGCTAACGTCCTCGACGTGAGCCATGCCCGGACCGATCCGCGGCTCGGGCTCTCGGAGGCGGAGGTGGAGCTGCGGCTGGAGACCCAGGGGCCGGAGCACTGCGCCGAGGTACGGGAGGCGATCCGGGAGGCCGGTTACACGGTCCTGCCGTGAGGGGACGGGCGGTGCGCCGCCCGTGACGCGGCCGGGGAGGCGGCCGCGAGGAGAACGGGAGACGCGTGAGGGGGACGGGGAAACGAGGAGAACGGGGAGAACGGGGAGACGGTCGTGATCCGGCCGGGGGCCGGGCCGGACCGGGAACCTACGTGTCCGGCTGACGCGATATATCGTGAGTGCGCTAAGGTGGCGTCCCCGCGCCGCTCTGCTCACTCTCCCCCCGGCGCCGGGTCGCGGAGGCTGTCCGCCGCCCGGCGGAGTCGGGCAGAGCACACAATTCATCTTAAAAAGTCAATAACACCAGGAGACTTTCCATGCCAGGCGCCATTTACGCCGAGGGTCTGGTGAAGACCTTCGGCGCTGTGCGGGCACTGGACGGCGTTGACCTCGACGTCCCCGAAGGCACGGTGCTCGGGCTGCTCGGCCCGAACGGTGCCGGGAAGACCACCGCGGTACGGGTCCTCACGACCCTGCTGCGGCCCGACAGCGGTTCCGCGGTCGTGGCGGGCATCGACGTGCTGAAGCACCCCAACGAAGTCCGCCGCTCCATCGGCCTGTCCGGCCAGTTCGCCGCCGTCGACGAATACCTCACCGGCCGCGAGAACCTCCAGATGGTCGGGCAGCTCTACCAGATGAGCGCGCGCGACGCGAAGACCCGCGCCGTCGAGCTGCTCGAACGCTTCAACCTCAGCGACGCGGCCGACCGGCCCGCCAAGACCTACTCCGGCGGTATGCGGCGCCGTCTCGACCTCGCCGCCGCCCTCGTCGTCAGCCCGCCCGTGATGTTCATGGACGAGCCGACCACCGGCCTCGACCCCCGCAACCGGCAGCAGCTCTGGTCGATCATCCAGGAGCTCGTCGCCGGCGGCACCACCCTCCTGCTCACCACGCAGTATCTGGAGGAGGCCGACCAGCTCGCCCACGACATCTGTGTGATCGACCACGGCAAGGTCATCGCCCGGGGCACCTCCGACCAGCTCAAGGCCCGCACGGGCGGCGAGCGCGTCGAGGTCGTCGTACACGAGCGGGATCAGGTGGCCACGGCCACCGAGGTGCTGAGCGGCTTCGGCAAGGGAGAGCTCAGCGTCGACGACCACACCCGCAGGATCACCGTTCCGGTCACCGGCGGTGCCAAGCTCCTGGCCGAGGTCATCCGCGAACTCGACGGCCGCGGCGTCGAGATCGACGACATCGGTCTGCGCCGCCCCACCCTCGACGACGTCTTCATCTCCCTCACCGGCCATGCGGCCGAGAGCCGCGCCGAGGAGAACGCCCAGCCCGAGGAGGCCGCCACATGAGCGCCGTGACCAAGACGGCGGCCGCCACGGCCGCCCCGCGCCCGCGCGGCGGGGTCGTCCAGTCCGCGAAGGACTCCCTGGTCGTCGCCAAGCGCAATCTCATCCGCATGATGCGGATCCCGGAGATGGTCATCTTCGGGCTGATCCAGCCCATCATGTTCGTGGTGCTGTTCAGCTACGTGTTCGGCGGCTCCATCAGTGTGGGCGGCAGCCTCAGCCCGGAGCTGTACCGGGAATTCCTCATGGCGGGCATCTTCGCCCAGACGGTGACCTTCGCCACCGCGGGCGCCGGTGCCGGTATCGCCGACGACATGCACAAGGGCCTCATCGACCGCTTCCGGTCACTGCCCATGGCGCGGGGCGCGGTGCTCACCGGCCGCACCCTCGCCGACCTGGTGCAGACGACCCTGACCGTCATAGTGCTGGCGGTCGTCGCCCTGATCGTCGGCTGGCGGATCCACGAGGGCGTGCTCAAGATGCTGGCGGGCTTCGCCCTGCTGCTGTTGCTGGGCTACGCCTTCTCCTGGATCGGCGCGCTGATCGGGCTCTCCGTCCGGACCCCGGAGGCGGCCACCTCGGGCGGCCTGATCTGGCTCTTCCCGCTGACGTTCATCTCGAACGCCTTCGTGCCCTCCGACAACATGCCGACCTTCCTCCGGCACATCGCCGAGTGGAACCCGTTCAGCGCGACGGTGCAGGCGTGCCGGGAGCTGTTCGGCAACCTCCCGGCCGGCTATCCGGTGGCGGACGCCTGGCCCATGCAGAACCCGGTGCTGGCGTCCGTCCTCTGGTCGGTGCTGATCATCGCGGTCTTCCGCACGCTCGCCGTGCGGAAGTACCGCTCCGCGGCCGCCTGAACGGACCGCCGCCCGGCTCCGGCCGGGCGGCGGTCGCCGTGACAGGGCCACGCAGGGCGGAACCCCCGGTTGTTTCCACCGGGGGTTCCGCCCTGCGTGGGGCCGGCCGCGGCGGCCGGGGGCGGGCTCAGCCCTTGTAGGGCTTGGCCTCCAGGATCTTCACCGAGGCCATCTTGCCGTTGGGCAGCTCGTACTGCGCCTCGTCGCCGACGCGCTTGCCGTTCACTCCCTGGCCCAGCGGGGACTGCGGGGAGAACGTCTCCACACTCGACGCGCTGGCGTACTCACGGGAGGCGAGCAGGAAGGTGGTCGTGTCGTCCGGGTCGCCGTCGAAGGCGATCGTGACGACCATGCCCGGCTCCACCACGCCGTCGTCCGGCGGCGTCTCACCGACCTTGGCGTGCTGCAGCAACTGGGTGAGCTGGCGGATGCGAAGCTCCTGCTTTCCCTGCTCCTCCTTGGCCGCGTGGTAACCGCCGTTCTCCCGCAGGTCACCCTCTTCCCGAGCCGCCTCGATCTTCTTGGCGATCTCGGTGCGTGCGGGACCCGACAGGTACTCCAGCTCGGCCTTGAGCTGGTTGTACGCCTCCTGGGTGAGCCAGGTGACGTTGTCGCTGGTCTGGGTCACAGGTGCTCCTCGTCCGTGCTGGGAATACAAAGCAACGCCCTACCCGTAGGGTTTGCGCCTTCACGGGTGGGCGAAACCACGAGCCTAACAATTCCGGCGGAAAAGGGAAGGGAGAAAAACCGGTACGTCCGGGTGTGCGCAGCTCAGGCGCCGGGCGCGGGGCGGCATCCGAGGAGTTCCACGGCCGTGGCGCGCTCCGTGGTGCGGACGGTCACGACCTTGTCGATCCGGTCCTCGCGCTCGTCGAAGCGGACGTCCTTCCAGCCCACCTCGGCTCCCGACTCGGAGAGCGAGCGGAGGGTGCACAGGCCGGGCGTGGCGGCGTCCTTGCGGACCTCGAGATGGGCCTGCACGGAGTCGTCCGAGACCACCTGGAACTTGATCAGCTCACCGGTCACGTCCTGGCCGGACACGTAGGAGTAGCCGAACCAGCCCAGAAGCGCCAGCAGCCCGGCGCCCAGCACCGCTCCGGTGACCTTGAGCACCCGGTCGGTGCGCTCGTCGGCCGAGCGGCCGTACCGGCCCTCGGGGAGGGGGGTGCGCGTGGCGGTCATCGTGGTTCCTCCGGGGCCCGGGAACGGTGGAATGAATAGGCTCCCGCTTCGGTCACTATAGAAGGCGCCGTCTCCGAGCGGCGGAGGGGGCCGAGACCACTGACCGAGGATGAGTCTTGACCGAGCAACTGCGTTTGATGGCGGTGCACGCCCACCCCGACGACGAGTCGAGCAAGGGCGCGGCGACCATGGCGAAGTACGTAGCCGAGGGGGTGGACGTGCTGGTCGCGACCTGCACGGGCGGGGAGCGGGGCTCCATCCTCAACCCCAAGCTGCAGGGTGATCCCTATATCGAGGAGCACATCCACGAGGTCCGGGCCAAGGAGATGGACGAGGCCCGCCAGATCCTCGGCGTGAAACAGGCCTGGCTGGGCTACGTGGACTCGGGGCTGCCCGAGGGCGACCCGCTGCCGCCGCTGCCCGAGGGCTGCTTCGCGCTGCAGGACGTGGACGAGGCGGCCGGGACGCTGGTGAAGCTCATCCGCGAGTTCCGCCCGCACGTGATCACCACGTACGACGAGAACGGCGGCTATCCGCACCCCGACCACATCATGACCCACAAGATCTCGATGGTGGCCTTCGACGCCGCGGGGGACGCCGAGCGCTACCCGGAGGCCGGGGAGCCCTGGAAGCCGCTGAAGCTCTACTACAACCAGGGCTTCAACAAGCCCCGCACCCTCGCGCTGCACGAGGCGCTGCTGGACCGCGGCATGGAGTCCCCCTACGGCGAGTGGCTCAAGCGCTGGGAGGAGTTCGCCCGCAAGGACCGGACCCTGACCACCTATGTGCCGTGCGGCGAGTTCTTCCCCGTCCGGGACAAGGCGCTGATCGCGCACGCCACCCAGATCGATCCGGACGGGGGGTGGTTCCGGGTGCCGATGGAGATCCAGCAGGAGGTCTGGCCGACCGAGGAGTACGAGCTCGTGAAGTCGCACGTGGAGACTTCCCTCCCCGAGGACGACCTCTTCGCGGGCATCCGGGAGAATTGACCCCATGACGATCGACAGCACCCTCCCCCTGGCCTCCGCCTGGGGCAACCAGGCCATGACCCAGCTCGTCCCGCTCGCGAAGGAGCTGGACGAGAACAAGGTGACGCCCGGTGTCCTCGGCTTCATCGTCTTCGCTCTTCTCGGCGGGGCCGTCTGGCTGCTGATGAAGAACATGAGCAAGCAGTTCACCAAGATCGACTTCCAGGAGGGGGACACCGCCGGCGAGGGGGAGACCGTCCCGGCCGCCCGCAAGGCGGCCGGCTCGGACACGGCTTCCGGCACGGCTTCCGGGACGGGCGGGACCACCGGCACCGGCACCGGCGGGGCCGACCGCCCCGCCGCCGGTACCGGGGACTGACACCGGGCCCGGCGCGGTCCGCGCCGGCCGCCGCTCCCTTCCGCACAGACGGCAGAGGGGACGGAGACCCGGGGCGGACCGCGCGCTGAACCGCGCCCTGGACCGGCATCAACGATGTCGAGATGGCCGTCGCCGAGTACATCGACTGGTTCAACCAGCGACGCCTCCACGCTAGGGCCGCTTTGGTGGTACGCCGTGGCCGTCGGCTGGTCGTTCGGCTGGGGTGTGGTCGGATGCTCGGGCTGGCAGATGCGGCTCAGGTGGCCGTCCGGGTGATCCTTGTTCGGCTGATCCCGGGCGGTTTGGCGGGGGTACCGTCGGAGTGTTGCCGCAGAACGGAGTTCGCCGTGTCGCAGAGCACTGAGGAGCACGCTGGTGCTCGGATCGCCCGTATCCGGAAGCAGCGCGGTCTGACGCAGCAGGGACTGGCGATGCGGGCACATGTGTCGAAGTCGCTGGTGTCGAAGGTGGAATGCGGGCAGAAACCCTCCTCCCCGGCTCTTGTCGCTGCCTGTGCCCGCGCGCTGGGTGTTTCCCCGTCCGAGTTGCTGGGGCAGCCGTACGCCGAGGAACTGCGCCGGGACCGGATGGACGCGCTGATCCAGCCGATCCGTGAAGGTCTGGAGAACTGGGACATCGCGCTGGACTGGGAGACAGCTCCGCGTCCGGCTGCCTTGATCTGGGCGGATGTCCAGCGTTCTCTGGAGCAGCGCCGCCAGGCGCAGTACACGGACATGGTGCGCGATCTGCCCGTTCTCATCGATGAGTCGGTGCATGCCGTGCACACCAGTACGGGGGAAGAGCAGCGGCTGGCCTACGAGTGTCTGGCGGAGACGTTCCGCTGTGTGTTCACCGTGGCATGGAAGCTCGGCTTCCTCGATCTCGCGACCGTCGCGCTGGACCGGCTGGCGTGGACCGCGCCGCGCGCCGACGAGCCGGGCCTGGTCGCGATGCATGCCGTCCTGCGTGCGCAGACCACGATGTCGTCCGGGCGGTACGACGTGGGTCTGCGGGTGGTCGACCGGGCCCTACGGGACCTCGATGGCCAGGAGTCACGCCGACCGGCAGGTATTGAGGCCATGCGGGGCATGCTGCACCTGCGCGCCGCGACGATCGCGGGTCGTATGAAGGACCGGAACCACGCCGACGCCCGCCTCACCGAAGCCCGTGCCCTCGCCCTGGCCACAGGGGAGTTGCCCGACTTCGGCGTCAGCTGGGGACCGGTGAACGTCGGCGTTCACGCTGTGGCCATCGCCTCGGAGGCCGACGACTTCGGACGTGCGATCGAACTCGCCGAGGATGTCCGCATTCCGCGCGGCTGGACCCGTTCCCGGGCAGGGCACCACTGGATGGACCTCGGCCGTGCCCATGCCTGGTCAGGCCACCCGGAGCGGGCGCTGGACTGCCTGCACCAGGCCCGGCGTATCGCCCCGCAGCAGACCCGCTACCACCCGACCGTTCGAGAGACGGTACTCGCCCTGAGGCGGCAGGAACGGACGCGGAGCAATTCGCTGGCGCAGTACGCGGAGTGGGTCGGGATATAGCAGATCCCGAGCAAGGGCGATTGCACTTCTTGGTGCAACCGCCGTGCACCGCCGGTCGGCAGGCTGACGTCTCGTCAGGACCCCCGAGACCATTGGGGTCTCCCCTGCTCGAACGAAGTTGAGAGCTTGGGGAAAGAACGGTCCGGGGGCATGGTCAACGCTGACAAGGAGCGTCGACGTGCCGCACTGTATCGCCCGTATCTTCGAGCCGCTGCTGCGGCTGCTGTTGCCCGCGCCGGGCCGCCATCGCAGCCCCGATCAACCATCTACCGGCCTCTCTGTGGAGGCGCCGATCGCGCGTCCGTCCCGCGCATCAACTTCCCCGGTACTGCCGGGTGAGGAAATCGGGCTGGTTCGCCCGTACCTGGTCGAGCACGAGCGCCGGGAGCAACAGCACCGACGGGCACGGCGACGTGTCGTGCGGCTGGCCGTACACGGCGTCGACATCGAGGCCGGGCTGGTCGGCGGAGTTGGGGTACGGGCATGGTGAGCCCGGCGGGTCAGCTGCGTCTGCTGCCCTGGGCCGGATCGGACGGCAAGCCGTGCTATCTCGCGGGTGAGGGAACCGGGTACCTGTCCCGGCTCGCGGACAACGTGGAGTCGGCCCAGCTCGGTCTGGCCCGTGAAGTCATCCAGGAAGCACAACGTGTTCTGGATGATCGGCAGTGGACGCAAGGTGAACTGCACCTGCTGACGGTCCAGTTGATCGAGGCACTGGCCAATGTGCATCGGATCGCGGTGAGCCGGGGCGAGCGCCTGCCCTCGCCGGCTTACCAAGACCTCGACGCCATCGTCGACGAGGACGACGAGCTGAACGCCTCGCAACCGACCCAGCGCGCCTGACCTGGCCGCCGCCATACGCGTTCCGTTCCGGCCGCGCAGCTGTCGCGCCCTGGCCGGAGCGGATCGCACCCTATGAGTCCTCGGAGGCTACGGCCACTCCGGGGATTGCCCTGCCTCGGGGGGCGTACCTCAGCTTGACGTTCAACCTCGCTGCTGTTCGTGTTCCTTGATCGTTTCGGCGCGTTTCACGGTCTTGCCGACGTCCCGGACGTGGGCCTTGTGCTGGTTGCGGCTGCCGGGCGGACGTCCAGGGCCGGGCCTGCCCGGTCTCGGTGCAGCTGTGGGACGGGCCGTCTTCCGGCGAAGGTTGCGAAACCCTCGCCGGACGCGGGCCGGGGAGAGCTGTTCGGTCTTCACGGGGCGTTCCCAGTGGCGGCGTAGGTCTTCGGCGAGGAGCACGCCGTGCCCGAGGAGGAGATCACGCGCAACGTCGCGCGAAACGTCCGTACCGGCACCCCACGGCCCCGGCGCTTCGAACCCCTCACCGCCGACGAAGCCCGCAAGTTCCTCGAGGCCACGCGCCGACACCGGTTGCACGCTCTGTTCGAACTCGCTCTCCACACCGGACTCCGCAAGGGCGAACTCCCCGGCCTGCGCTGGGAAAATCTCGGCCTCAACGCGGGCACCGCCGCAATCCGCCGCACATTCCAGCGCACCAGCACCGGCGGGCTCACCACGGTGCCCACCAAGCCCCGGGCCTCCGAGCGCCGCATCGCCCTCCCCAACCGCTGCGTCCAGTCCCTGAAGCTCCATCAGGAGCAGCAGCACGAGCAGGAAACCGCGGGCTCCTCTTGGCTGCACGACGGGCACGTGTTCACCACCGCGCAAGGCCGACCGATCGACCCGACCAACATCACACGCACCTTCATCACGCTCCTCCGCAAGGCCGGCCTCCACCGCATCCGCTTCCACGACCTCAGACATTCGACCGCCACCCGGCTCCTGGAACAGGGAGTCGAACTCGTCGTGATCAAGGAACTCCTCGGCCACGCCCACATCGGCGTCACCGCCACTGTCTACGCCCACGTAAGGCTCCGCCTCCAGCGCGACGCCATCGACACCCTCAGCACCGTTTTCGGCACCCCGGAGCTCGCCAAGACGGTCAACAGCAACGACGACGAACCGCCGCCCTGCCCCGCTCTCGTGCGCTGACGTTGCCGTCAACTACTGCTGTCACCCAACGCAGGAGCCACGCCGGACCAAGGTCGGCGGGGCTCCTCATTTACTGAAGTGAACGTGTCATTCGTTACTCGTGAGAGCTTCAGAAGCCACAGTAAGAGCCTCCCTCAAAGAATCTACGACCGTCGGGTCGAGCAATCGAGGATTCTCCACACGGTAGGAACCTCCAGAAAGTGGAGTAATGCTCACTTCCTGGGCCTCTCGCTGTCGGCGCATCGATCTAAGCCGTAGCGTTCCATGACTGAGAGTTGGGAAGAAATAGCCGAACCGACCATCTGCGTAGGCCGCTTCCACTAGCGGGCGCTCCTCGGAGAATTCCTCAGCAGTCCGCAACCAATTCCACTGAGCGGATACCGAGTCTCCCGACTCGTGGGTTCTCGCCAGCCGCCCCGGCATCATGAATGGGAACCTTCCCGCGAAGTCATCCACCGAAATGCCATCCCGCCAGGCAGCCAATGCCTCAATCAGATCGTCTAGATCATCAGTGGCGCCCTCAGCCCATGTGAACCCCTGCCCCTGAATTGCCACGTAGAAGGTCCTGCTTTGGCTGCCGAGCTGAACAGAGGCCCTTCCGCGACTCGAATCCAGCTCAGCCGTGGTTAGCAGGCCAGGTCCCGATGCGTAGTGACTGTAGAGCCGCCCTAGGTCGAGATTATTCTCCTCCGACACTAGCTCCATCGTCGAGATGAGGCCGCCCGCAGCGAAGAGGTCTGGGTAGAGACCAGAGCCAAGCGCGTCCATGCTCGTGAGCCCTTCTTCGGTTCGTTTTGCTAGCAGCCACAGAACTTCCCTGCATCCGATATGAAGGGCCGGAGCCTACCGAAATTGGCCCAATCTGGTTCCGCGACATCGACTCTTTCAAGAGCCCTCTTCGCGTTCGATCGGTAGAAGTTGATGGAGGGCCATGACCGTTCGCCATTAGCGACAGCTCTGGCGATCCAGCCCATCTCCTGTTCGACCTCGACGAAGGCATGCGCCACCAGGTCTTCCTCACCGACACCCCCTACGGCCAGGGCTCGCCGCAGTATCTGGAAGTCCGCCACCGGGCGCACGCCCGCGTCGAGGACCGCATCCGCTGCGGCAAGACCACCGGCTTCGGCCGCTTCCCCTCGCGACACTTCGGCATCAACACCGCCTGGCTGGAGTTGTCCCTGACCGCCATCGACCTACTCGCCTGGACGCGCACCCTGCTGCTGGAAGGCGAACTGGCCACCGCCGAGCCGAAGAAGCTCCGCTACCGGCTGCTGCACACAGCTGCCCGGATCACCCGCGGCGGTCGCCGCCTGCACCTACGGATCTCCGCGACCTGGCCCTGGCGAAACGAGCTGACCAGCGCATTCGCCCGCCTCACGGCCCTGCCACGGCCGGCCACCTGAACCGCCGCACCATCCCTGACCACCCACGACCCAAGGAACCCTGGAGAACCCGACCCGCGCGTCGGGCCCCGGCCATGCCCACCCGGCCACGAGCAACCGAAACCACCGCTTCACCGCGATCCGACCAGCTCAGCCAGGCGAAGCGAAACAGGGAGGCTAGCCCTACAAGGTTTCCGATGTTCTAGGCCCACCGTCAAGCAGCACCTGGGACTACAACGTCAAACATCAACTGGGACTGGACACACCCGCTGCTTCGGCCGACTCCTCCGCCGTGCCGGGCTCCGCCGCGTCCGGTTCCACGACCCGCGCCACTCAACCGCAACTCTGCTCCTGGAGCAGGGCATCGACCTCGTCGTCATCAAGGAACTCCTCGGCCACGCCCATACCGGCGTCACCGCAGGTGTCTACGCCCACGTCCGGCTCCGCCTCCAGCGCCAAGCCATCGACGCCCTGGGAGATGCCCTCGGCACCGGGGACAATGATCCTGGCGACCCACCCGCCGCAGTCGAAGTCCGCTGACGTTGCCGTCACCGTTGCCGTCAAGGCAACCAAAAGCCCCACCGGCACCATTGCCGGTGGGGCTTTTGAATTCACACTTCTAGGCTATTCCCGTGGAATCAGAAGAACGTTCTGGGCGCTGCCTTCTGAGAGCCACTCCTCGGACTTTGTTCTGATTGATGGCTCATCCACACTTCCCGATGGGCGCCTGAGCCCTACTTGGGCCACGGCTTCATCCCCTCGGGCCCATGAACGCAGATCAACGGGCGATCCGCGCTCACCATAAGGTCCAAGCCCTCGTAGGGTGTGCTTCCGATGCGCCAGATCAGGCCGTTCGCGTAAGCAGCCACAGCCCCGTCCGGCCGCATGAAGACATGCGAATAGCTGAGCCACCAGCCGACGGGAAGCCATGAACCGCCGAGGGCTGAGCCGATCGCCGAGGATTCGTCCTGATGCCTGCCGCCAGCCCCCACGGCATCGACGAGAAACGGTTCGCCGTTGATGAAGTTGGGGCCGTCCTCATGGGCCGGCCCAATCTTCAGGCCCCGGAACGATTCGAGGAAGGCGGTTGCCAATGGGCTCGGGATGTACCCCTGCGCCTCCAGAGACTGGATGTCGGAGGACACGTCGAGGTGTCGCCCGGGGTACCAGCCAGCCTGCCGCAGGGCGGAAACCGTTGCCGGGTTCAATCGGGAGGTGAAATCCTCCGGTTCGCCGCTCACTAGTAATTCACTCCCAAGCTGTCCATCACTCGGCGGCATGCCTTGCACGGGGTGGCAGGAGCACCGTGATCACCCTTGGGCGTATCGCTCACATGCACCGCAGCCATGTTCCCGCCTCGGATACCCGGTTCGCCTTCTCTTGCATACGCCTTGCTCAGGCACTGAATCTCCGCACATCCACCGTTCATCGGGTGGGCCTGCTGCTCGAAGATCTCCGCCATTTCATCCGGAGCGGTGACAGGCTCCTTGTTGTCCGATCGGTAGACATGGCCGCTCCGAGATTCGTATTCGGCGGCGAAGTCGCTTCCCCGAATCTCGCCCGCATCGGCCTGTGCGTCGAGGGATGCCTCACCGCAGTTATGGACCAGGACCGGCGTGGCGCCCGCCAGCACATAGTACGTGTGCTCGCTCGGCGGGCGTCACCTGCATTTCTGCTGGTCAGCGAATTCTGGCCTGTTCGTGGGTGTGCGTGGAAGTGCCCTGGCGTACGCCCGTGTTGCCGTCGGCGTTGCCGTCAGACGGCTACGCGAGTGAGGGCGGCGGAGTGGGCTTTGGCCGGTGTCCTGTCCGGGTTGGGGTCGGGCATGGTCAGGGGGCCGTACGCTGGCCCGGCAACTCGGGAAGGTCGTGATCCTGCCCGGAATTTGAACGGGTGGCCCCCTGGCCTTGCCCGACGCGGGCCCCGGCCCGGGGAGGTGGGTAGAGCCCACGGAGCCGACCGCCCCCATCTCCGGGCCTCCGCCCCGGCCAACTCCCCGCCGTCGCCTCGCCGTCGGCCTGGCGTTCGCGTGCGGGCGCGTCCGGCTTCCTCCGCGCTTCCGGTGGTCCGCTACGCGTTTCTGCGCGGCCTGGTCGCTGGCCGGCCCGCGGTGGCGGAGCCGAGAGCGGGCCGGGTCGACGGCCGACTCTCCGCAGCCCGCCAGTAATCCCGACCACACTGGTTACACCGCTCGTTTGGGTCTTCCGCACGACGCCATCAACACCCTCAGCACCGCACTCGACAGCCCGGAGCCCACCGAAATGGGCAGCCCGGACGATGACGAACCGCCACCCCGCGTCGTCCTCGTCCACTGACGTTGCCGTCAGCTACTGCCGTCAGAGAGCGCTAAGGGCCCCGCCAGACCGGTCGGCGGGGCCCTCCTATTTGCTGTAGCGAGCACTACGTACTGCTTGGCGGTCTACTCTCACCTTCGGCCCACAGCTTGATCATAGAAGATCGAGCATCCAGCCTGAGCTCCCCGTTGGGCATGAAGGCAATCACGATCGCCTTCATTTTGAGCCCCATTTCAGGGAACTCTTCCTTCGAGGTTCGCGCCCATCGATCCGAAATTAGGGCCGCATCGATGAAGGCCGGAAATCCAAGCCCCCCCGAGATGACCTCGACCTCAATCCCGAACCTGTCACGGTGGCCGGTTACGCGGACATCAACCGGCATCCCGCGGTGTAGCCCGGTTCGCTGCTGCAGTTCAAGGTCATCCTCTACCACTCGTAACCTCCGTAGGAGTTCACCCAGCGCTGATTGATGGTCAACTCATTGAAGCGCGGAATTTTCGATGCAGGGATTTGCCACTGAAATCCCGAACCACCGTCATGAGGGCGCCTGTACTTGCCGAATTCCACCTCGAAATCCGAATGCATTTCGTACTCATAGTACCCATGCTCGTAGCCGGCTTGCCCGGCATAGTGATCCCGGACGACGGACCTTTCTCCAAGATACGCACTCTGGTCTCCACTCTGATGCAGATCCGGATTGAGGCCGCTGGCTTCCGCACCCTTGTTCCCCGCATTGGGAGTCCGATAGACCTTCGGATTGCAATTGTGAACCAGTACCGGCGTGGCCCCCGCCAGCACGTAGTACGTGTGGGTGTTGGTGATGGTGAGGTTGTGGACGGTGGCGGAGGTGGTGGTGCGGCGTTTGACTGCGGTGATTTGGACGTGGGTGCCGGCGCTGGTGCGGAGCCATTGGCCTGGTGTGAGGTCGGTGGCGTCGATCCAGTCGTGGAGTTCGGGGACCCAGAAGGGGTGGCCGTCGGTGGCGGTGACGGTTGCCGTCCTGGTGCCCTTCTCGCCGTCGGTGTCGATGGTGATGCTGACGAGGTGTTTGAGGCCTTCGCCCTTGATCTCGGCGGTGACGGTCTGGGTGGTGGTGTCGCCGGTTTCGGGGTCGGTGGCCTGGACGGTGTCGCCGTTGTCGACGTCCTCGATGGGTTTGGCGGTGCCATCGGCCATGAGGACCTTGGTGCCGGGGACGAAACTGTTGACGGTGCAGGCGGCGGGTTCGCCCTGGTCGGTTTCCTTGCTGCTGGTGCCGTTTCCTGCGCCTTTGGACTGTTTGCTGGCGGTGGTGCTCTTCTTGCCGGCGGCGGTTTTCTGGACGTTGGAACGGGCGGTTTTCTGGACTGCGTTGCCCGTGTTCTTCTGCTGGCGTTTCGCGGCTCTTGTCGCTGCGGCCTTCGCGGCGGCAGCCCTCTTCTTGGCGGCTTGTGCTGCTCGTTTCGCGGCGGCCTTGGCGGCGGCCGCGGCTTTCTCGGCGGCCGCCCAGGCGGCCTTGGCCGCTGCGATGATCTTGCGGGCGCGTTCCTGGGCTTTCTGCCAGGCGCTGATGGCCGAGGAGATCGCGGAGATGGCCCGCAGGATCTTCTTGCCCTTGGAGATGACGGAGGTCCAGGGGATGGCGTCCATGATCAGGCTGCCGCAGGCCCACAGGTCACCGCGGGAGAAGCAGCTGACCATGTCGTTCCAGCCGATGAACTCCTTGAGGACCGCCCAGCCCACCGAGCGGATCACGTCAGCGAGCGTGCGGTTCATGGTCGCGTTCGCACCGGCGACCGCGCCGGCGGAAGGGCCGTCGTAGAAGTCGTCGGCGGAGATCCCGGAGGACAGCCCGGAGGGGTCTGCGTAGGTGACGGGGTTGTTCTCGCTGTAGGTGTAGCCGTTGAGCTGGACGGGGTCACCCAGATCGACGATGGGGTCGGCCGACAGGAACCGCCCGCTGGCCGGGTCGTACTCGCGGGCCCCCAGGTGAACGAGGCCGGTGGCCGCGTCGTCGGTGCCACCCACATAGTCACGGTGAGAGCGCCAGCCGGCATGCTCGGTACGAGACGTGCCGTAGGGAGTGGTACGGGAGAACTTCACCCGGTTGCCCTGGGCGAGGTCGATATCGGTGTAGGCGGTGCCGTTCTGGTCGGACACCTGGACCGACAGCAGGTCAGCGGTGTTGTTGGCGTCATAGCGCATCACCGTGGACGCGCCGGGCTGGGAGTAGTAGCGCTCGGTGTAGGCCGGGCCGCCGGACGCGGTGGTGGCCACGGTGGTGTCGCCCAGGTGGAGCACACGCTCACCACCCGAGACCGACAGCAGGCGCTCGCCGGTGGGGCCGTAGATGTAGCGGGTCTCGTCGGCCGGTTCCCACACCTGCCCGTTCGTGCCGTCGCACGCGGCCAGCTCCATGTCGGTGCCGTAGGCGGTGCTGCCGCCGGGCAGGGCCGCGCACAGGCCGGAGGCGACGTGCTTGAGTGTGCCGCTGGAGGTGGCGGTCCACTTCTGGTCCGCGGCCCCGGTGCAGTCCTCGGCCACCACGGCCGTGCCGGTGGTGCTCGCTCCGTCCAGCGGCATGACGCAGCGGCCCAGCACCTTCAGCGCCCCGGTGGCCGGGGTGCTCTCGGAAGCGGGATCGATCCTCAGCTTCTGGGCCTTGGTGCCGTTGCACGACCACACCTGCAGTGGTGTGCCGTCGGTCAGTGAGGAGGACTGCAGGTCCGCGCACAGCCCCGAGGGAGTGTTGACGAACGCACCGGAGCCCGAGGCGCCGAAGCCGGTGACCGTCTCCACCCTCCCGTCCCAGGTCCACGACAGGGCCTGTTCGTCCCCGCCCGTGGAGCGGGAGATGGTGTTGCCCGCCGCGTCGTACTCGAGTGCGGAGGTCTCGGTGACCTGCGCACCCGCGTCCGTGACGAAGGTCGACTCCATGCCCGTCAGCGTGTGCGGCTGGCTGCCGTCGCTCTTGCCGTAGCTGTAGGTGGTGGTGGCGTCCTTGTTCTCGTCCAGCCGGGGGTCGTGTTCCGCTGGCCTACGTGCAGTCCGGGGCCGTGCTCGGCAATCCCACCGCGGCGGCGCAGCGCGAATGGACGAGGAAAGCAGGGAAGGCGGACAAGTCCGCAAAGAGCGAGACCACCGGCCCCACATCCGTCCACCTCACCCTGGCCTCCTATTCCCAGGACGACGCTCTCAAGGCCGTGAACGAGCTCAACACCGCGGCCGAGGCCTGCCACAAGGGATTCACATACACAGCCGACGGCCGCGACCTGAAAGTCCGCAAAGTAACCAAGACCCTCGCCCCTGCAGGGGCGGACGAGGCCATGGGGCTGGAAGTGACCGTTACGGCCGCTGACGGCTCCAGGACACCCATGAAGGTCATCGTTGCCCGAAAGGGCGCCACCCTGGCCTATTTCCCGGCGGTCTTCCCCGAGAGCAAGCAAGGTCACGACTTCACCCTCCCGGCAGAGTTCGTGATGGCACAGCTCGGCAAGATCGGCTGAGGCGAGGTTCCGGCCCGGCACGCCGGTGCGGCTCGGCCGAAGCGGAACAGAGCCGCGCGGGACTCGCTGGCAGGGTTGAGCATCGTGAGAGGCTGGATCGCATGAACAGGCTGGCTGGCGTGACCTCGCCTTATTTGCTGCAGCATGCCGAGAATCCGGTCGACTGGTGGCCCTGGGAGCCGGAGGCTTTCGAGGAAGCGCGGCGGCGCGATGTACCCGTTTTGCTGTCGGTTGGCTACTCGGCGTGCCACTGGTGCCATGTGATGGCCCGCGAGTCCTTCGAGGACGCGGAGACCGCCGCCTATCTCAACGCCCACTTCGTGTCCGTCAAAGTGGACCGCGAGGAGCGGCCGGACGTGGACGCGGTCTACATGGAGGCCGTCCAGGCGGCGACGGGCCAGGGCGGCTGGCCGATGACCGTATTCCTCACGCCGGACGCCGAGCCGTTCTACTTCGGCACCTACTTCCCGCCCGAGGCCCGCTACGGCATCCCCTCCTTCCGCCAGGTGCTGGAAGGGGTGCACGCCGCCTGGAGCGACCGCCGCGAGGAGGTCGGCGAGGTGGCCGGGCGGATCGTCGGCGAACTCTCCTCGCGCTCGCTCGCGCTCGGCGGCGGGGATGACGCCCGCCCGCCCGGCGAGGAGGAGCTGCACGCCGCGCTGCTGGCCCTGACCCGTGACTACGACGCGGCCCGCGGCGGGTTCGGCGGCGCCCCCAAGTTCCCGCCGTCGATGGTGCTGGAGTTCCTGCTGCGGCACCACGCCCGCACCGGCTCCGAGGGCGCCCTCCAGATGGCCTCCGACACCTGCGAGGCCATGGCGCGCGGCGGGCTGTACGACCAGCTCGGCGGGGGCTTCGCCCGCTACTCCGTCGACCGGCGCTGGGTGGTGCCCCACTTCGAGAAGATGCTGTACGACAACGCGCTGCTGCTCCGCGTCTACGCGCATCTGTGGCGGGCCACCGGCTCCGGCCTGGCCCGGCGCGTGGCGCTGGAGACCGCCGACTTCCTGCTGCGCGAACTGCGCACGTCCGAGGGCGGGTTCGCCTCCGCGCTGGACGCCGACAGCGAGGTACCGGACGGCCGGGGCGGCCCGGCCGGTGCCGAGGACGCGGGTGCCGGGGAAGGGGCCGGCGGCCACGCCCGGCACGCCGAGGGCGCCTACTACGTCTGGACGCCCGCCCAGCTCCGGGAGGTCCTCGGCGAGGAGGACGCCCGGCTGGCGGCCGGATACTTCGGCGTCACCGAGGAGGGCACCTTCGAGGAGGGCGCCTCCGTGCTCCAGCTCCCCGGGGAGGGGCTCACCGATGGAGACCGCATCGCCTCCATCCGCGAGCGCCTGGCCGAGGCGCGCGCCAAGAGGCCCCGGCCGGGGCGGGACGACAAGGTGGTCGCCGCCTGGAACGGACTCGCCATCGCGGCCCTCGCCGAGACCGGCGCCTACTTCGACCGCCCCGACCTCGTCGAGGCGGCGACCGCCGCGGCCGATCTGCTGGTACGGGTCCACATGGACGGCACCGGCCGGCTCGCCCGGACCTCGCGCGACGGCACCGCCGGGGCCAACGCGGGAGTCCTGGAGGACTACGCGGATGTCGCCGAGGGTTTCCTTGCCCTCTCGGCCGTCACCGGTGACGGCGTCTGGGTGACGTTCGCCGGGCTGCTCCTGGACACCGTGCTGCGGCACTTCCGCGGCGAGGACGGCGCGCTCTATGACACCGCCGACGACGGCGAGCGGCTGATCCGCCGCCCGCAGGACCCGACCGACGAGGCCACCCCCTCCGGCTGGTCCGCCGCGGCCGGCGCGCTCCTGTCGTATGCCGCGTACACCGGCAGCGCCGAGCACCGCAGCGCGGCGGAGGGGGCGCTCGGTGTGGTGCGGGCGCTGGCTCCCCGCGTTCCCCGGCACACCGGCTGGGGGCTGGCCGTCGCGGAGGCGGCGCTGGACGGACCGCGCGAGGTGGCCGTCATCGGCCCGCGGGAGGATCCGGCGACGGCCGCTCTGCACCGTACGGCGCTGCTGGGCACCGCGCCCGGCGCGGTCGTGGCGCTCGGGGAGCCCGGTGCGGAGCATCCGCCGCTGCTGCGGGACCGCCCGTTGCGGGACGGCCGGCCGGCGGCGTACGTCTGCCGCCACTTCACCTGCGACGCGCCGGTGACCGAGCCGGAGGCTCTCGCCGGCCGGCTCGGCGGGTCCCACGACGCCGGGGAGTGACCCGGCGGGGGAACGGTGGTGCGGGCACGGCCCGGGGCACCCCCGGGCGTGCGGCTGCCCGGGGCGGCCCCGGGCGCACGGGGACGCCGACGCCCCGGCCGTGACAGGGCCGGGGCGGCGGGGCCGGCCCCGGGGCCGGCGGCGAGGTCCGCTACGGCCCGGTGGCGAGGCCCGCCACGGGGCCGCGGCGCGGCCGGCGGACGGTCGGCAGCGGGGCAAGAGCGGGGCAAGGGGGCCCGGGGCCATCAGCGAGCCGTCGCCCCCCGCTTCCGCACCGCGACCCGCGGTGGCCCTGCGCGGCGTCCGCCGTCGTCAGATCGCCACCAGCGAGATGCCGATGTAGTGCGCGATGAAGGCCGCCAGGGTGAGCGAGTGGAACACCTCGTGGAAGCCGAAGAACCGCGGTGACGGATTGGGGCGCTGGAGTGCGTAGATGACACCGCCGGCGCTGTAGAGCAGCCCGCCGGTGATCACGAGCAGCAGCACCGCGATCCCGCCCTCGCGCAGGAAGTCGGGCAGGAAGAAGACGGCCGCCCACCCCATCGCGATGTAGCAGGGGGTGTAGAGCCACCGCGGGGCACCCACCCAGAAGACGCGGAAGGCGATGCCGATCAGCGCGGCGGCCCAGATCGCCCACAGCAGCGTCTCCCGGGTGCCGTCGGGGAGCAACAGGATCGTGAGCGGGGTGTAGGTGCCCGCGATGATCAGGAAGATGTTCGCGTGGTCGAGTCTGCGCAGGACGGCGTTGGCGCGCGGCCCCCAGTTGCCGCGGTGGTAGAGCGCGCTCACCCCGAAGAGCAGGCAGGCGGTGAGGGTGAAGACGGCGCAGGCGATCCGGCCGGGGTCGGTGTCGGCCAGCGCGGTCAGGAAGACGCCGGAGATCAGGACCGCCGGGAACATGCCCGCGTGGAGCCAGCCCCGCAGCCGCGGCTTGACGGGTTTGGAAAGGGCCTGCGGGAGCACACCGGAGGTCTCGGAGGGCGCGTTGTCGTCGTGGTGCACGGCCTCGCGTGAGGCGCCGGATGTGGCAGTCATGGGCCAATGCTAGCTACGGGACCGTAACTTGCGGGGGTCCGAGTGGCCCGAATCAGGCGGGTGCGAGTGGCGATGCTCACGTGGGCTGCCCTCTGGACAGATGAGCCACACAGGCGGATGATCAAATGAGTGCGGTCGGCACCGGATGAGCGCACAGGACGCATCCGGGTCGCAGCCCCCACGGGGCAACTAATGACATATACGGGTATCAGGGACAGTGATGCCCGTATGACCCTCGCTATCTGACGCCGGAGCGGCGCGGTTCCGGCGGAACGGAGTGATCGTGGCGCTCAGCGCTGTGTCTCCCGGGGGCGACCCCCAGACCCCCGTGGCCACCAACCCACCCACCAACCACCAGGAACTGGTCTCCTGGGTCGGCGAGATCGCCGCCGTCACCCAGCCGGACCGGATCGTGTGGTGTGACGGCTCCGAGGCCGAGTACGAACGCCTCTGCGAAGAGCTGGTCGCCAAGGGGACCTTCACCAAGCTCGACCCGATCAAGCGGCCGAACTCGTACCACGCCGCCTCCGACCCGAGCGATGTGGCGCGCGTCGAGGACCGCACCTTCATCTGCTCCGAGAAGGAGGAGGACGCCGGCCCCACGAACCACTGGAAGGACCCCGCCGAGATGCGGGAGATCTTCACCGGTGAGGACGGGGTCTTCCGCGGCTCCATGCGCGGCCGGACGATGTACGTCGTGCCCTTCTGCATGGGCCCGCTCGGCTCGCCGCTGTCCGCGATCGGCGTCGAGATCACCGACTCCGCGTATGTCGCGGTCTCCATGCGGACCATGACCCGGATGGGACAGCCCGTCCTCGACGAGCTCGGCTCCGACGGCTTCTTCGTCAAGGCCGTGCACACCCTGGGCGCCCCGCTGGCCGAGGGCGAGGCCGACGTGCCGTGGCCCTGCAACACGACCAAGTACATCTCGCACTTCCCGGAGTCCCGCGAGATCTGGTCCTACGGCTCCGGCTACGGCGGCAACGCCCTGCTCGGCAAGAAGTGCTACGCCCTGCGCATCGCCTCCGTCATGGCGCGCGACGAGGGCTGGCTCGCCGAGCACATGCTGATCCTCAAACTCACCCCGCCGCGCGGTGAGTCCAAGTACGTCGCCGCCGCCTTCCCCTCGGCCTGCGGCAAGACCAACCTCGCCATGCTGGAGCCCACGATCCCCGGCTGGACCGTGGAGACCATCGGCGACGACATCGCCTGGATGCGCTTCGGCGAGGACGGCCGGCTCTACGCGATCAACCCGGAGGCCGGCTTCTTCGGCGTCGCCCCCGGCACCGGCGAGCACACCAACGCCAACGCCATGAAGACCCTCTGGGGCAACGCCGTCTTCACCAACGTGGCGCTCACCGACGACGGTGACGTCTGGTGGGAGGGCATGACCGAGGAGTCCCCGGCGCATCTGACGGACTGGAAGGGCAACGACTGGACCCCGGAGTCGGGGACCCCGGCGGCGCACCCCAACGCCCGCTTCACCGTCCCGGCCGGCCAGTGCCCGATCATCGCGCCCGAGTGGGAGGACCCGAAGGGCGTGCCGATCTCGGCCATTCTCTTCGGCGGCCGCCGCGCCTCGGCCGTGCCGCTGGTGACGGAGTCCTTCGACTGGCAGCACGGCGTCTTCCTCGGTGCGAACGTCGCCTCCGAGAAGACCGCCGCCGCCGAGGGCAAGGTCGGCGAGCTGCGCCGCGACCCGTTCGCCATGCTGCCCTTCTGCGGCTACAACATGGGCGACTACATGGCCCACTGGGTGAAGGTCGGCCAGCGGGCGGACGCGGAGAAGCTGCCGAAGATCTACTACGTCAACTGGTTCCGCAAGGACGCCGACGGCCGCTTCGTGTGGCCCGGCTTCGGCGAGAACAGCCGCGTGCTCAAGTGGATCGTCGAGCGGCTGGAGGGCGGGGCCGAGGGCGTCGAGACGCCGATCGGCGTCCTGCCGGCCAAGGGTTCCCTCGACACCGAGGGGCTCGACCTGGCCGAGGAGGACCTCGACTTCCTGCTCAGCGTGGACCTCGACACCTGGCGCGACGAGGCCTCCCTGGTCCCGGAGCACCTGAGCACCTTCGGCGACCACACGCCCAAGGAGATGTGGGACGAGTACCGCGCTCTCGTCCGCCGTCTGGGCTGACGGCACCGGTTCCCGTACGGCGCGGGCCGGACGACCGCGGGTCCGATGACCGCGGGCCCGCGCGGTCCGGGGGACGGCCCCGACCCGACGCACCGATGGCCGGGTGCGGCTTCGTGCCGCACCCGGCCAACGGGTTTTCTTCGGTGGTTGCGCCGGGGCCGCGGGCGCTGATGCGGGGCGCGGCCCCGGCGCGTCAGTGGGCCGCCCCCGAGAGGGCGGAACCGGCGCCGTCCAGGGCGGCGGCGTGCGCGTCCATGCGCTCGGCGGAGAGGATCGCGGCACCGGTGTCCGCGCGCGACGCGGCCACGACCAGGGCGCGCCCGGCGAGCGTGTGCGCGCGGCGGTGCAGCGACGCGACCCGGTCGGCGTCCGGCCGCTCCTGTGCGGGAGCGGTGGCGGAGCGGGCCGGCCGGGAGCCGTCGCGGAGCCGGGTGACGCGCTCGGTGAGCCGCTGCGCGGCCCGGTCCAGGGACGGATCCGGGGCGAGGGCCCGCAGCTCGTCGGTCACGGTCAGCAGCGCGGCCAGATGCCCGGCGAGCTGGATGTCCAGCTCCTCCTGGCGCGGCCGGCGGGGCAGCGGCGTCGGCTCTCCCATGGCGTGGACCGAATTGGAGCGGATCGGTTCGTACATGGATGGCCTCCTCATGTGAGGGGACCATCCTAGCTTGGATTCTGTCTAAAGTTGACTCTGTTCGCATCCGGAATGCCGGCGGGCCCGGTTCCGTCCCCGTGCCGGCGCCTCCGGCCCCCGTGCCGGCCCCGTACGGGCCGGTGCCGTCGGGCTCAGAACTGGCTGTAGCCGTCCAGGAACTCCCCGATCCGGGTGATGGCGTCCGCCAGATCCTCCTTGTATGGCAGGGTGACCAGCCGGAAGTGGTCCGGCTCGGGCCAGTTGAAGCCCGTACCCTGCACGATCATGATCTTCTCGGCGCGGAGCAGGTCCAGCACCATCTGCCGGTCGTCCTTGATCTTGTAGACCTCGGGATCCAGCCGCGGGAAGGCGTACAGCGCGCCCTTCGGCTTGACGCAGCTCACGCCCGGGATCCGCGTCAGCGCCTCGTACGCCGCGTCGCGCTGCTCCAGCAGCCGGCCGCCCGGCAGCACCAGTTCGTTGATCGACTGCCGGCCGCCGAGGGCGACCGCCACCGCGTGCTGCGCCGGGACATTGGCGCACAGCCGCATATTGGCGAGGATCGTCAGCCCCTCCATGTAGCTGGAGGCGTGCTCCTTCGGACCGCAGACCGCCAGCCAGCCGCTGCGGTAGCCCGCCACCCGGTACGCCTTGGACAGGCCGTTGAAGGTGAGGACGAGCAGGTCCGGGGCGAGAGCGGCGGTGGGGGTGTGGGTGGCGCCGTCGTAGAGGATCTTGTCGTAGATCTCGTCGGAGCAGACGATCAGGTTGTGGCGGCGGGCGATCTCGGCGATCCCGCGCACCAGTTCGTCGTCGTAGACGGCGCCGGTGGGGTTGTTCGGGTTGATGACGACGATCGCCTTGGTGCGGTCGGTCACCTTGCGTTCGATGTCGGCGAGGTCCGGCATCCAGTCGGACTGCTCGTCGCAGCGGTAGTGCACGGCCGTCCCGCCGGAGAGCGAGACGGCGGCCGTCCACAGCGGGTAGTCGGGGGAGGGGACCAGCACCTCGTCGCCGTCGTCGAGCAGCGCCTGCATCGACATCTGGATCAGCTCGGAGGCGCCGTTGCCGAGGTAGATGTCCTCGACGTCCAGCTCGATGCCCTTGGTCTGGTAGTGCTGCATCACCGCGCGCCGGGCCGTCAGCAGGCCCTTGGCGTCGCCGTAGCCGTGCGCGTCGCCCAGCGTCCGGAGCATGTCCTCCAGGATCTCGGGCGGGCACTCGAAGCCGAACGGCGCCGGGTTGCCGGTGTTGAGCTTGAGGATGCGGTGACCCGCGGCCTCCAGCCGCATGGCCTCCTCGAGAACCGGACCCCGGATCTCGTAGCAGACATTGGCGAGCTTCGTTGACTGGATCACCTGCATGTTCGCCACCATACGGCCGCCCGGGTGGGGCCGCTCGGTGTTTTCCGCCACGCGGGGGGCGCCCCGCCGGAGGACCCTGTGAGCTGCGCGTCGCCCGGTGGACGCGGACCGGGGGGAGCTGCCGGAGGGCCCGTCCGGCAGTCGTCTTCGATGCGGAAGCGGCCGCCGTCCGGCACATGCGGAACACCGGCCGGAAGAGTCCGCACGGCTTCGAAAGTGGAAGCGGAGGCCGACGGCCGGGGGGCCGGCGACGGCGGACGGGAGACGGGGCCGGGCGGGTGCGGAGCGGTGGGGGCGCCTGCGCGGAGGGCGATGTGAGCTCCGCCACGCCTGGTCGCGCGGGTGTTCGGCACGCGCCGGGGTGGGCGTTCGCACGCCCGTCCGTGCCGCACCGAACCTCACGGGGACGGCCGTCAGCGCCTCCGGCCGGGGCGCTCGGCCGCGGGACCGCGCCGTCAGAAGAAGGTGCGGACGAAGTCCGTGACGGTGCCGTCCTCCGTCACCACCGGGATCAGCTGCCACTTGTCGAAGACCGTGCAGGGATGCGACAGCCCCAGCCCCACCCAGTCGCCGACTTCCAGAGCCCGGCCCTCCTCCGCGACGTCCAGCCAGGCGTGCTGGTCGGACAGCGCGGTCACGGTGAGGCCGGTGGCGGGCCGCTCCGTCCCGTCCCGCTCGGACCGTACGAGCTGCGGTTCCGGCAGGTGCAGGTCGCAGGGGGCGTCCCGCTTGCCCGCGTTGAGGAACGCCTGGCCCGGCTCGGGGCGGGAGAGGACCTGCGCCCACAGCCGGAAGGCGGGCCGCAGCGCGCCCTCCTCCGGGATCCGGTTGAAGGGGGTGAGGCGGCGGTAGTGACCGTCGTCGTGCGAGACGTACGCGCCGGAGCGCAGCAGCCGGAGCACCGGCCGGGACAGGGTGGGAATCTCGCCGAAGACCTGCGCGACCGCGTCGAACCAGGCGCTGCCGCCCGCGCTGACGACGATCTCCTCGGTGTCCGCGAAGTGGCCGGCCGCGTCGAGCTCGCCGGCGAGGGCGACCAGCCGGCGCAGCCAGGCCGTGACCCGCTCGGTGTCCGCGCCGGGCACCTCGCCCTCGTACCCGGCGACGCCGGTCAGGCGGAGGGTGCGGGCGGCGGTGACGGCCGCGGCGACCGCCGCGCAGTCGTCGTCCGTGCGCGCCCCCGTACGCGCCCCCTGTCCGGCACCCAGTTCGATCACGACCTCGACGGGCCGGGTGGCACCGCAGGCGCTCAGGGCGGCGTCCATCAGTTCGACCCCGCGCACCGAGTCGGCGTAGACGACGCAGCGGAACTCCGGGTCGGCGTCGAGCTCCCCCGCGAGCCAGCGGAGGGCGGCCGGATCGACGAGCTGGTTGGCGAGGAAGATCCGGCGGACGCCGAACGCCCGGTAGACGCGGGCCTGGTGCGGTACGGCGGCGGTGATGCCCCAGGCGCCGTGCTCCAACTGGCGTTCGAAGAGGGCCGGGGCCATGGAGGTCTTGCCGTGCGGGGCGAGGGCCAGCCCGTGCCGGGCGGCGTAGCGGCCCATCAGGGCCAGATTGTGCTCCAGCGCCTCGGCGGAGAGGGCCAGGACCGGCGTGGTGAAGCCGCCGCCGAACAAGGAACGGCGCTGGTCGGCCAGTTCGCGGACGGTCAGGCCGGCGGCGTCCGGCGGCAGTCCCTTGAAACGGTGGTCGACCCGTTCCCCGGCCAGGCGGGCGGCGGCACGGTCGGTGGGGTGCTCGGCGGTCATCGGGCCTCCGCGGGCTGCGGTGCGGGTGGGACTCCCGGAATCCTCCCGCATCGGCGGGCGGCGGTGTGCGCCGCGGTGACGGATCCCGTGCCCGGCCGCGCGCCGAAAGGCCCCGGCACGGCGGACGCGCCCCCGGGTCCTTCCCCCGGGGGCGCGCCGTCGTCACCGGCTCAGCCGGAGGCGCAGTACTGGGCCTCCTTGCCGATGGAGCGGTACATGCAGTCCGCGTTCTCGATCAGCTGGAGCACCGCGTCCCGGTTCCGGCCGGTCTCCCGCTCGATCACCTCGTCGGGCGGGTAGAAGCCGCCGCCGGAGGCCGAGGACGGATACATCTCGTAGGTGTACGAGAAGATCTTCTGGTCGCCCCACATCCAGTCGTTGACGCTGCCGTCGGTGATGTAGAGATCGCTCGACTGCTGCGGGGTGTAGCCGTTGCTCGCGGCCATCTTCCGGCCGATGGCGGCGAAGGCGTCGCGGTCGTCCCGGGTCATGCCGCCCGCGGTGTCGGAGTAGGTGTAGCCGTACGGCCAGAGCACCAGCTCGCTGTAGGTGTGGAAGTCGATGCCGGCCTTGATCTGCTGCTTGCCGCCGACGACCCTGCTCCGGACGAAGTCGGTGACGGTCTTCACCTCGGGGGCGGACTCGGCCGAGGGGCCCCGGTAGGTGTCCGAGGAGGTGCTGCCGGAGGAGCCGCCGCAGCAGCCCCACTGGTAGGGCCAGTTGCGGTTGATGTCGGTGCCGACGGCCGAGGAGCCGGCGTTGGGCTGCCGGTTCTTGCGCCACGAGCGGTAGGAGCCGGTGGCGATGTCGTACTCGCCGCCGTCCGGGTTGAGGTCCGGCAGGATCCAGATCTCGCGGTCGTTCACGGCCTTGGTGACGCGCGCGTCGGTGCCGTAGTCCTCGCCCAGTTCGCGCAGGAGGTAGAGCGCCATCTCGACGGTGAGGTGCTCGCGGGCGTGCTGGTGGTGGGTGAAGAGGACCTCGGGCTCGTCCTCGTCCGTCCTCACGTTGTCGCTGATCTTGACGGCGACGATGTCGCGGCCCTCGTGGGACGTGCCGATCACCCGCTTGCTCATGATGTCCGGGTGGGCGGCGACACGGGAGTTGATCTCCGCCGTGGCCTCGGCGTAGTTGTGGTACTTCGCGTCGGCCGGCGGGAAGTCCGCCGCGCGGAGGCTCTGTTCGCCCGCCCGCCGGGACGGGGGAGCGGGCAGCGGTTCCAGCGTGTAGCCGAGGGCGCGGAGCTCGCGGGCCTGCCCGGAGTCCGCGGAGACGACGACGGAGTGGTCGCGCACCTCGTCGACGGAGGCGCCGGTGGCGAGCAGGCGGGTGCGCTGGGCCGCGGTGGCGGGGCCCGCGACCTCGTACTGACGGGGGGTCTCTTCGGCGGACGCGACGCTGGTGAGCGCGTCCGCACGGTCGGTGGGGGGAGTCGTGCCGGCCTGGGTCAGGGGAACGGCCAGCGCGAGTGTCAGAAGAGCGGCGAGGGCGGTGACCCGTTGGCCGCGTGATGGCAGTCGCATGCTGCGTCATGCTGGGGCCTTGGCATGGGCGGGTCAATGGTGCCGCGCCGACCGGAAGAGGCCACGCCGGTTCCGGCCGTGCGGTCTCGCCCGGACGGCCGGACGATCTCGCACAGACGGCCGAGAGCCCGGCGCCGGCGGGCCCGCGTTCCGCGGCTCTCAGCCCGCGCGCCGTGCGCCCCGCCGCACGCCGTACAGCACCGCGCCCGCCGCCAGCACGGCGGCGCCCGTGACCACCGACGGCAGCGGCAGCGTGACGGCGAGCAGCAGACAGCCCGCCAGCCCGACGACCGGGACGGCGCGCGGCGGCCGGCCCTCCTCCCGGCTCAGCGTCCGGGCGGAGGCGTTGGCGATCGCGTAGTAGACGAGCACCCCGAACGAGGAGAAGCCGATCGCCCCGCGCAGATCCGCCGTCGCCGCCAGCACGGCGACCACCGCGCCGACCGCCAGTTCGGCCCGGTGCGGCACCCGGAACCGCGGGTGGACGGCGGCCAGGACCGACGGCAGATGCCCGTCCCGGGCCATGGCCAGCGTCGTCCGGGACACACCGAGCACCAGCGCGAGCAGCGACCCCAGCGCCGCGACGGCCGCGCCGGCGCGCACCACTGGCGCCAGCTCCGGCACGCCCGCCGCCCGTACGGCCTCGGCGAGCGGCGCGCCGGCGTCCGCCAGCCCGTCGGGGCCGAGTACCGCGAGCACCGCGACGGCCACGGCCGCGTACACGGCGAGCGTGATGCCGAGCGCCAGCGGGATCGCACGCGGGATGGTGCGCGCCGGATCGCGCACCTCCTCGCCGAGCGTGGCGATCCGCGCGTATCCGGCGAAGGCGAAGAACAGCAGCCCCGCCGCGCCCAGCACCCCGGCCGGCGAGGCGTCGCCGCCGAGCGCCAGCCGCGCTCCGTCGGCCTCCGGCGAGGTCAGCCCGGCCGTCACCACGGCCGCCAGCACGGCGAGCACCACCGCGACGATCGCCCGGGTCAGCCAGGCCGACTTCTGGACCCCCCGGTAGTTCACGGCCGTCAGCGCCACCACGGCCGCCACCGCCACCTCCCGGTCGTGCCCCGGCCACGCGTACGCGCCCACGGTCAGGGCCATCGCCGCGCAGGACGCCGTCTTGCCCGCCACGAACGCCCAGCCGGCCAGATGGCCCCAGAACGGTCCGAGCCGCTCCCGCCCGTAGACGTACGTGCCGCCCGACTCCGGGTAGCGGGCCGCGAGCCGCGCGGAGGACGTGGCGTTGCAGTACGCGACGACCGCCGCGACCGCCAGCGCCGGCAGCAGCCCCGAGCCGGCCGCCGCGGCGGCGGGCGCGAGCGCGGCGAAGATGCCCGCGCCCACCATGGCGCCCAGACCGATCACGACGGCGTCGAAGAGCCCGAGCCGCCGCCGCAGGGCCGGGGCCTCGTCCGGAGAGGTGCTGTTCATGGCCGGGACCCTAGCGGGCGCGGGTTACGGCCCGCCGACGGGCACGAGGCGCACCGGCGGGGGCCCGGGCGCGGGGGCGCGCGGGGGGCGGTCGGGGACGGGCCGGGGAGCGGGGCCGGCGCGGGAGTGGAGCGGACGCCCGCGGGGAATGGCACTTCTTGTGCGCCCGCGCCCCGGCCGGTCTCCCGCGCCGGCCGGCAGCGGTGACGGCAACGACAGCGGTGGCAGCAGTGCAGCGGCGACGGCGACGGCGACGGCAGTGACAGCACAACGGCATGGACAGCAACAGCAGTGACGGCAGCGGCGGTAGGGACGCGGAGGCGGGCCAGTGACACGTACGGACGAGGCGGGGGAGAGCGCCGGGCCCGTCACCGGACGGCCGCGCAGGTCGAGTTGGCGGTACATCGGCCCCGGCATCGTCGTCGCCGCGACGGGCGTCGGCGCCGGTGACCTCGTCGCCACGCTGATCGCGGGCAGCCGGTTCGGCTACACCCTGCTGTGGGCCGCCGTCATCGGATGCGTCGTCAAGATCTCCCTCGCCGAGGCCGCCGGACGCTGGCATCTGGCCACCGGGCAGACCCTGTTCGAGGGCTGGCGCAGCCTCGGCTCGTGGACCACCGTCTACTTCGCCGGCTATGTCGTCATCTGGGGCTTCGTCTACGGCGCGACCGCCATGTCCTCCAGCGCCCTGCCGCTCGCCGCGCTCTTCCCGGACTTCCTCGGTCTCAAGAGCTGGGCGGTGATCACCGGTCTGATCGGCCTGGTGTTCGTCTGGTTCAACCACTACGCCGTCTTCGAGAAGACCATGACCGTGCTCGTCGGCGTGATGTTCGTGGTGGTCGTGTACGTGGCGCTGCGGGTCGGCCCGGACGTCCCCGCGGCCGTCGCCGGACTGGTGCCCGTGCTGCCGGACGGCTCGCTGCTCTACACCCTCGGCCTGATCGGCGGCGTCGGCGGCACCATCACCATGGCCGCGTACGGGTACTGGGTCAACGCCAAGGGCTGGACCGGCCCCGGCTGGATGAAGGTGATGCGGCTCGACAACCGCGTCGCCTATGTGACGACCGGCGTCTTCGTGATCGCGATGCTGATCACCGGCGCGGAGCTGCTGCATTCCGCCAACATCGCGCTGGCGAGCGGCGACAAGGGCCTGCTCGCCCTGGGCGAGGTGCTGGAGGCACGCTTCGGCGCCACCACCGCCAAGCTCTTCCTGATCGGCTTCTTCGCCGCCTCCTTCTCCTCGCTCATCGGCGTCTGGCACGGCGTCAGCCTGCTGTTCACCGACTTTGTGGAGCGCATCCGCCGCGACCGTGCTGCCGACCGTGCGGCCGGCCGCGCGGCGGCGCCCGCGCCCGTCCCCGAGCCCGCCGCACCGGCGGACGACACGGCTGCCGCGGGCACGACCGCCGCCGCCGGCACGACCGCCGGCACGGGCGTCACCGGGAAGCCCGACCCCGCCGTCACCGGACTCGCCACCGGAGCGGCGGAGCAGTCGCTGCCCTTCCGGGCCTATCTGCTCTGGCTGACCTTCCCGCCCATCAGCCTGCTCTTCCTCGACCGGCCGTTCGGACTGGTGATCGTCTACGGCGTCCTGGGCGCCTTCTTCATGCCGTTCCTCGCCCTGACGCTGGTGTGGCTGCTCAACTCCGGCCGCACCCCGCGCGAGTGGCGCAACGGCCCGCTCAGCAACGTCATGCTGACCGCCGCGGGGCTGCTCTTCGTCGTGCTCTGCGTCCAGCAGGTCCGGGAACTCCCCTGGTGAGCGGGGGCCGGGCGAGGGGCCCGACGGTTCGTCCACAGAAGAGGCGGAAGATGCCCCCGTGTCAGTTGAAGATCGAATTCCCCGATACCGGCGAACTGTTCTCCAATGCAGACGACACGGATAAAGTGCTGTGACAGTAGCGAAGCAGTTGCGCTGCGCAGTGTTGGTCCACGGCGTCCGCAGCCCGGCCGCCGGAGTGAACGGGGAAACCTGACGTGCACACCGCGATAGCAGTCACCGCCCCCGACCTCGTTCTCCCGGCCCTCGACCGGCAGACGCCGCCCGCCACCGTCCTCGCGCCGGAGATACCGCTGGAGGACGCGCTCGCCCGGACCTACGGACTGATCGAGAGCCACGGCTATCTGATCGTCCTCTACCCGTCCTCGGTGCCCGGTGCCGTCCACCGCCGGCTGCACGGCGTGCGCTCCATCCTGGAGAGCGACCGGATCGCCCTGCTCCGCCTGGAGTTACCCCCGCTGGCCGTGGCCGTCGTCGCCCACCAGCTGCGCCGTCTCTCGCTCTGCGACTTCAGCCCCGGCATCCTCGGCTCGGCCGTCCGGCTGCTCACCCACTACGTCCACGCCGGCGCGCTGCTCTCCTCCGTCTCCCGTCTCGACCATGTGCCCGTGGGCCTTCGGGAGCACGCCACGTCCTGGGTTCCCGGCAGCCAGTTCGCCGTCCTCGCGAGCCCCGAGCCGCGGCTCACACGCGCCACCCCCGGCGGCACGGTCCCCGGCGGCCCCCAGTACGGCACCGAACTGGTGGTCGCCCGCGGCCAGTCCCCATCCGACTGGGTGTTCAGCACCCTCGTCCCCGCCTGGCGCGTGCACAGCGTGCGGGAGGCCACCCTGCCCGCCGACTCCGCCCGCTGGTGGGGCAGCGGCCGGCTCGTCGAGTTCGCCGCGGCCATCCCCGATCTGTCGATCCTCTACCAGCTCGTCGCCTCGGTCCGCACCACCGAGTGCCGCTGGTGCGGTCTCGAACTCATCGGCGACCGCTGCGCGTTCTGCTGCTCCCCGGTGGCCGCCGGGAGCGCGGCCCTCACCTCCGGCGCCGCCACCTAGCCGGCCGCCCCGGACCCACCCGCCCCGTGCCCGCCCCGCTCCAGTCCCCGTCCGCCCCGGACACGTCCCTGAACGAGGTTCTACGCCGATGAACTCACGTCAGCGCCGCGGAGTGATCCTGCTCCTGCTCTCCGTCCTCTGCGCGGCCGGTGCCTTCGTCGGAGTCCTGATGGTGATAGGCGACGTACGGTCCAAGGTCGGCCCGGAGACCACGGCCTACGAGGTCAGGTCCGACATACAGCCCTACGAGGAGCTGTCCGCGGCCAAGTTCGACGAGATCACCATGCCGGAGCGCTGGCTCCCGGAGACCGCGGTCACCGATCTGCGCGACCTCACCGGCAAGATCGCGCTCACTCCGCTCCGCAAGGGCTCGCTGCTCCAGCGCGACATGATCGTCGAACGCCCGGCGCTGGAGGAGGGCGAACAGGAGATCGCCATCATGATCGACGCCGCCACCGGGGTGGCCGGCAAGATCCGCCCCGGCGCCCGGGTCAACATCTACGCCACCTTCGACGGCCGGGACGGGGACGCCGAGCCGCAGTCCAAGGTGATCGTCGAGGGTGCCGAGGTCCTCGACGTCGGCGAACTCACCCCCTTCGACCGCGACGACGACGCCCGGCGGCGCGGGCAGACCACCGAGGCCGTGCCGATCACCTTCGCCCTCGGCACCCTCGACGCCCAGCGGGTCGCCTACGCCGAGTCCTTCGCCTCCCACGTCCGGCTCGCCCTCGTCGCACCCGGCGGTACCGAGCCCATTCGCCCGCGCGACCGCACGTACACCCTCGACGGGGACAAGTGAGGCACGGATGACCACGAGAATCCTCCCCGCGGCGGGCGACCCCGAGGCCGCCCGCTCCCTCACCACCCTGCTCAGCCAGCTCCCCGACGCCGAACCGGCGCCGCCCGTCCCCGATTCCACCACCCTCCTCGACACCCTCGCGCGGCTCGCGGGGGAGTCGGTCGGGGAACTCCCCGAGGTCGTCGTCGTCCATGAACGGATCGGGCCGGTGCCCGCGCTCGACCTCATCCGGGAGACCGTGCTCCGCTTCCCGGCGGTCGGGGTGGTGCTCGTCTCGGCCGACGCCGGGCCGCAGCTCTTCCAGGCCGCCATGGACGCGGGCGCCCGGGGGCTCGTCGCGCTGCCGCTGAACTACGAGGAGCTGTCCGCCCGGGTGCAGGGCGCCGCCCAGTGGGCCGCCGGGGTCCGGCGCCATCTCGGGGCCGGTCCGGAGACGCCCGGCGGGCCCGGCGGCACCGTCGTCAGCGTCACCGGGGCCAAGGGCGGTGTCGGGACGACCGTCACGGCCGTGCAGCTGGCGCTGGCCGCCCGCGCCTCCGGGCGGTCCACCGCGCTGGTCGACATGGACCTCCAGTCCGGCGACATCGCCTCCTACCTCGATGTGCAGTTCCGGCGCTCGGTGGTGGACCTGGCGCAGATCAACGACATCTCGCCGCGCGTCCTCCAGGACGCGGTCTGCGACCACGCGACCGGTCTGGGGCTGCTGCTCGCCCCGGCGGACGGCGAACGGGGCGAGGAGGTCACCGACCGGGCGGCCCGGCAGATCGTCAGCTCGCTGCGGACCCGCTACGAGGTCGTCGTCATCGACTGCGGCACCCAGATGAACGGGGCCAACGCGGCCGCCGTCGAGATGTCCGACACCGCGCTGATGGTGACCACCCCGGACGTGGTCGCGGTCCGGGCCGCCAAACGCCTGGTACGGCTCTGGGACCGGCTCCAGATCCGCAAGGCGGAGGAGACCCTGACGCTTGTCAACCGGCATACGCGCGCCACCGAGATCCAGCCGCCGCTGGTCGAACGGATCACCGGCACACGGGCCGCCCGGACCGCCGTGCCGGCCGGCTTCAAGGAACTCCAGCCGGCCGTGGACGCCGGGCGCCTCCAGGACCTCGACGACCGGTCCTCCGTCAAGCAGGCGCTGTGGGCCCTCGCCGCCGAACTCGGCCTGGCGGGCGATGCCGCGGGCGGCGGGGGACGCCCCGGCCGGGGCGCGCGGGGGCGGGCGGTCGAGAAGTACGGCGACCGCGGCGCGCTGAGCCTGCGGCGCCGGCGGGGCGGGCCGAAGGGCGGCCGGGGCGGTCGGGGCGGCTGGGGCAGCCGGGGCGGCCGGGGCGGCGACAGCGGGCAGGTCGCGGTGGAGTTCCTCGGCATGGTGCCGCTGCTCGCCGTGGTGCTGATCCTGTGCTGGCAGTGCGCGCTGCTCGGCTACACCTACTCACTCGCGGGCCACGCGGCCGACCAGGGAGCGCGCACCGCCACCGCCGCCCAGAGCGCGGGGGCGTGCGAGACGGCCGCGGTGGAGGACCTGCCGGGGGCGTGGCGGAGCGGGGCCTCCGTGAGCTGTGCGCGCGAGGGCGGGCTGTGGAAGGCCGATGTCGGGCTGGAGGTGCCGGTGCTCTTCCCGGGCGCGGTGGCCTTCCCGGTCACCGTGAACGGCAGCGCCGGCGCGGCGGAGGAGGGCAGGCCATGACGACGGCGGTGGACAGCGCGGCGGTGAACGGCACGACAGTGAACCGTACGGCGGTGAACGGCACGGCGGCGAACGCGGGCGCGGGACGGGCCCGGACCGCCCGCGGCGCCGCACGCGAACGCGGCCAGGTGGCCGTGGAGTTCATCGGCTTCGTCCCCATCCTGCTGCTGGTGGCGTTCGCCGCGATCCAGCTCGGCGTGGTCGCCCACACGGTCTCCCAGGCCGGCACGGCCGCCCGGGCCGCCGCCCGCACCGCCTCCTACGAGGAGGCCGACGCCGACCCGTCGGCGGCCGGACGGGCCGCGGTCAGCAGCTGGCTCGCCGACGGCACCAGCATCGGCATCGGCGGCGGCGACGAGGAGGCCATCGCCACCGCCACCGTCACCATCCCCTCGCTCATCCCCGGGGTGGGCGACTTCGGCACCGTCACCAAGAGGGCCACCATGCCCCGCGACTGACCGCCCGCACGGCGCCCCGGAGCGCCCCGACGGCCGCGGCACCGCACGGACCAGCACGGCACGGACCAGCACGGCACGGACGACGAGGAGCACACATGAGCCTGAGGGCGCGCGTCACCTCACCCGAGGACAACGGCGGCACCCGCGAGGACGGGCACCTCGTCGCCGTCTACCGCGCCAAGCTGCTGGAGGAGATCGACCTCGCCGAGATGTCCGCGCTGGCCGCCGCCGAGCGCCGGGCCCGCCTCGAACGCGTCCTCGGGCACATCATCAGCCGGGAAGGCCCGGTCCTCTCCACCTCCGAACGCGCCCAGCTCATCCGGCGCGTGGTGGACGAGGCCCTCGGCCTCGGCGTGCTCGAACCGCTGCTCGAAGACCCGTCCGTGACCGAGATCATGGTCAACGGCCCCGACCAGGTCTACGTCGAACGCGCCGGCCGGGTCGAACGGGTGCCCGTGCGCTTCGCCTCGCACGAGCAGCTGATGCAGACCATCGAACGCATCGTCTCCACCGTCAACCGCCGCGTGGACGAGGCCAATCCGATGGTCGACGCCCGCCTCCCCTCCGGCGAGCGCGTCAACGTCATCATCCCGCCGCTCTCCCTCAGCGGCGCCACCCTCACCATCCGCCGCTTCCCGCGCGCCTACCGGCTCGAGGAGCTGATCGGCCTCGGCACCCTCGACGAACGGATGGTGATGCTCCTCTCCGGCCTGGTCCGGGCCAAGTTCAACGTGATCGTCTCCGGCGCCACCGGCTCCGGGAAGACCACCCTCCTCAACGCCCTCTCCGGCCTCATCCCGGAGGGCGAACGCATCATCACCGTCGAGGACGCGGCCGAACTCCAGCTCCAGCAGTCCCACGTCATCCGGCTGGAGACCCGCCCGCCCAACGTCGAGGGCAAGGGCCGGATCACCATCCGCGACCTGGTGCGCAACTCCCTCCGCATGCGCCCGGACCGGATCATCGTCGGCGAGGTCCGCGGCGGCGAGACCCTCGACATGCTCCAGGCCATGTCCACCGGCCACGACGGCTCCCTGGCCACCGTGCACGCCAACAGCGCCGAGGACGCCCTGATGCGGCTGCAGACCCTGGCCTCCATGTCCGAGGTGAAGATCCCCTACGAGGCGCTGCGGGACCAGATCAACAGCGCGGTCGACTGCATCGTCCAGCTCTCCCGGCACGCCGACGGCAGCCGCAAGGTCGGCGAGATCGTCCTGCTCTCCTCGCACGGCCGGGAGACGTACCGGATCGCCACCGTCGCGCGCTTCGAGCCCCGGCCCGTGGGCGCCGACCGGGTGGTGCGCGGCACCTTCGGCTACTTCCCGCTGCCCCGCCGCGTCGCGGACCGGCTCCATCTGGCGGGCGAGCCGGTGCCGCCCGGCTACGGGATCGCCGCCTCCGAGGACCAGCTCACGATCCGGGAGGCGAGCTGACCGCCATGGACCTGGAGGCCAACCTTCCGCTGCTGACGCTCGGCACCGCCCTGCTGTGCTGCGTGCTGGGCGTCGCCGGTGTGCACGCCTACGCGGCCGGCCGGGCGCAGCGCCGGGACCTCATCGACCGGCTCACCTCGCCGGGCAAGCCGCCCGCGGGCGGCGGCCGGGAGCGCCGCTTCCGCACCGTCGACCGGAAGCTGCGGCGGACCCGCTTCGGCAACCGGCTGGAACGGCGGCTGGCGGCCACCGGACTGGACGTCACCCCCGGCGAGTTCTTCGTCTGCGTGGCCGGCGGGATCGCCGCCCTCTGGCTGATCGCGGCCTCCCTGCTCGCCGCCTTCTTCGGCCCCGTGGCGGGCCTCATCGGCCTCTGGGCCGCCCGCGCCTTCCTCAGCTGGCAGAGCGCCCGGCGGAACGAGAAGTTCATCAATCAACTGCCGGAACTCGCGCGGGTCCTGGCCAACGCCACCCAGGCCGGACTGGCCCTCCGCACCGCACTCGCCATGGCCGCCGAGGAACTGGAGGCACCGGCCGGGGAGGAACTCGCGCGGGTCGCCGACAAGCTGGGCGTCGGACACTCGATCGACGACGCGCTCGGGGAACTGGCCGAACGGCTGCCCTCCCGGGAGCTCTCCGTCCTCGTCACCACCCTGATCCTCTCCAACCGGGCCGGCGGCACCGTCGTCGCCTCACTGCGCAATCTGACCAAGACCCTGGAGGAACGGAAGGAGACCCGGCGCGAGGTCCGCACCCAGCTCTCCCAGATCACCGTCACCGCCTACGCCGTCCCGGCCTTCGGCCTCGGTGCGCTGCTGCTGCTGGACCGCGTGATGCCGGGGGCGCTGGAACGGATGACCGACTCCTTCTACGGGCAGGCCGCGGTGATCGTCAGCCTGGGCCTGTACGCGCTGGGGTTCGTGCTGATCCGCCGCATGTCCAAGATCGACGTCTGAGGACCGTGACGACCATGACGGAGACCCCGGCCGCGGCCCCCGCCCCGGAACCGCGAGAGGAGGACGACCACCGATGACCGCTCTGCTGCTCGCCTCCGTCGCCGCCCTGAGCGCCGCCGGCATCGGCTACGGCATCGCGCTCTACCGCCGCGAGGCCGAGCTGCCCGGCGACCTCAAGGTGGCCCTGGAGGTGGGCGCCACCCGCACCACCGCCGTCGGCTCCGCCGTCGACCGGCTCGGTATGCGTTACGCGCCCCTGGTGCTGCGCATGATGGGGCCCCGGCGCGCCGGCGCGGTGCGCCGCCGGATCGACCGGGCCGGCAACCCCGGCGGCCTCACCCTCGACCGCTACGCCGCGCGCCGCGCCGTCTACGGCTTCCTCGGCTTCGCCGGGGCGCTGGCGATGCTGCTGCGCGGCCAGTTCGTCATCGCGGCGCTGCTCGTCCTCTTCGGCCTCTTCTGGGTCGAGGCCGGCATCTGGGCCGCGGTCCAGCAGCGCAAGGCCGACATCGAACGGACGCTCCCCGACTTCCTCGACGTCCTCGCCGTCGTCGTGAGCGCCGGACTCGGCTTCCGGCAGGCGCTCGAACGGGTCTCCGAGAAATACCGGGGCCCCTGGTCGGACGAACTGCGGATCGCGCTGCGCCGGATGGACATGGGCGTCAGCCGGCGCGAGGCGTTCGACGAACTGCGCCGCCGCAACGACAGCGACCAGGTCGCCATGTTCGTCACCGCGCTGCAGCAGGGCGAGGATCTGGGCGCGCCCATCGTCGACACGCTCATCCAGATCGCCGACGACATGCGCCGCACCGACGCCCAGAACGCCCGCCGCCGCGCCGCCCGGGCCGTCCCCAAGGCCACGCTCGCCGTCACCACGTTCATGCTCCCGGGGACGCTCATCCTGCTGGTGGCGGGCTTCGTCTTCGGCTCGGGGGTCGACTTCGGAGCCATCACGGGCTGACCGGCGGGGGAGAGAAGGACGCGGAGAGAAGGACGGGGAGAGAAGGACGGGGGAGGAGGAGGTGAAAGCGATGGGACGGGAACGGACCGCGACGGGGACGCGCGCGGCGGGACCCCTGCCGGCGGCCGGTACGGCGCCGGCAGAGCCCGGTACGGCGGCGGCGCCCCGTACGGCGGGACCGGCAGGCACGGGCGGTGCACCCGGTACGGGCGGTGCACCCGGTACGGCGCGGCGTGCGCCGGAGGTCGCGGGGCCGCCGGGCCCGGAGGGAGCCGTCCGGCCGTCACGCTCCGGGGACCCCGGGCCGGCGACCCGGTCCGCGCCGCCGGGCACGGGCGCCGGTGCGGGCACGCGCACGGGTGCGGGCACCGGCGCGGCCGCCGGGCGGGCCGCGGAGCCCGTGCCGGGGGAGGACGGGGACGCGACGACGGCCCATGTCCCCGTGGCCGACGACGAACAAGGCCTCCGTCTCCAGCTCAACGCCCTCCAGGCACTGGCCCGTCATGTGTTCGGTTTCCGCCTCGCCATGATCGCTCTCGGCACCCCCTTCGCCCTCCACCGCACCGCACCCGGCCCCGCGACCTGGCTCATCGGCTCGGCCGTCGTGTGCACCTTCATGGGCTCGTACGTTCTCTTCCGCGACTGGGAGCGCTTCGGCCCGCTGCTGCTCCGGCACCCCGCGCTGCTGGGCATCGATCTGCTGTTCGGCGCACTGCTGCTCCTGACCGCGACCCCCGTGTCCACCCTCGGCTACGTCACCGTCTGCACCCCGCTGCTGGCCGGACTCTGCTACGGCTGGCGCGGCGCCGGTGTCTTCGCCGGACTCCAGATCCTCGTCCTCGCGGCCGCGTACGGCGCCAACCCCTCTCTGGGCGGCGGACTGGCCTCACGCCTGGTCCTCCCCGGTTTCTGCGTCATCGCCGGTGCCGCCGGAGTGGTCCTGCGGAATCTACTACTCCGCTTCGGTGCGGCGGGCCGTGCCCTCGCCGAGACCCGGGCCCGGCTGGCCGCCGCGGAGGCCGTCTGCGGTGAACGGGCCCGCCTGGCACGGGAGATGCACGACTCGGTCGCCAAGACCCTGCACGGCCTGGCCCTGGCGGCGGAGGGCCTGGCCGCCTCGGTGGACCGTACGGACCCGGGGACCGTGCGGGAGCGCGCGGAACTGGTGGCCCACGCCGCCCGGTGCGCTGCCGCCGAGTCCCGCGAACTCCTGTCCGATCTGCGCCGTGCCCCGGACGGCGCGGACCCGGACCGGGACCCGGGGGAGTCCGGCGGCGTCTCCCTCGGCCGGGAACTGGCCGCCCGTACCGCCGACTGGTCCCGGAGCACCGGCATCCCGGCCGACGTCCGGGTGGCGGACGGAGCCCCGCTGCCCGCCCTGCCGCCCGCCGTAACCCGGGAATTGCTGAGGATCACGGCCGAGGCCCTGGAGAACGCGGGGCGCCACGCGCACGCGGAACGGGTCACGGTGGAGGCGGGCATCACGGAGAGCCCCGCCCCCCGGAACCCGGGGCCCGGCGGCGGACGAACCGTCCGCACCCTCCACATCGGGGTCCTCGACGACGGCTGCGGCCTGTGTCCCGGTACCGACCTGGAAACCCTCTGCCGCGACGGCCACTTCGGGCTGCTGGGCATGGCCGAGCGGGCGGCCGGCATCGGCGCGCGGCTCCGTATCGGCAGCGGACCCCGGGGGACCGGCACGGAAGTCCGGCTCGAACTCCCGCTGGAAGCGGTGCCGGTACCGCCCACCGGGCCGCCACCACCCGCCCCCGGCCGCGCCGCCGGGCGCCTCCCCGTCCCCGTTCCCGTCTCCCCCTCCGTCCCCGTCCCCGTCCCCGTCCCGGAGCGTCCCGCCGCCGAGCCGGGCCCGCTGCTGGACGGCGTCCCCGAACAGCCGCCGGGCCGAGGAGGCCCGGTATCCCCGAACACCGAGAGGAGGCCCGGCCATGCCGGAAGACCACCCAACCGTGAACTCGCCGGTCCCTGACCGCCCCGCGGCACTGCTGAGGATCGTCGTCGCCGACGACAACCCGGTGGTACGGGCCGGACTGGCCGCCCTGCTCGACGGCCGGGACGACATCCGGGTCGTCGCCCAGGCGGCGGACGGCGACCAGGCCCTGCGCGCCGCCCGCGAACACCGCCCGGACGTGGTGCTGCTGGACGTCCGGATGCCGGGGGCCGACGGCATCGACGCGCTGCCGCATCTCGTGCCGGTCGCGCCGGTGCTGATGCTCACCTACAGCCGGGAGAGCGAAACCGTCCGCGAGTGCCTGCGGCTGGGCGCGGGCGGCTATCTCGTCCACGGTGAGTTCACCGCCGACGGACTGGTCGCCGCCGTACGGGACATCCGCGCCGGCCACTCCCCGATGACCACGACCGCCGTGAACGCCCTGGTGGCCCATCTGCGCCGGGAACCCGCCCCCGGCCGCCGGGAACCGGCCCCCGACCCGGCACCCGGCAGCGGGTCCGGGCGGAGCCGGCGCACGGCGGCCGGACGCCTCCGCGCGCAGGGCCGGGCGGCGGCCTCCCGCAACCGCATGGACCCCTCCAGCGGCAAACACAAAGCCGATGCTTCTGCACACTTGAATCCGTCCTCATTTCACCCATACTCCCTACAAAGCCGAAGCAGAGCCTTGACGGAATCGGCCGAACGTCAACAACCCTCTTCGCAAGCGCAACTATTTATGGGACAGTCGTTGGTCGGGCGACCCCAACGGCGGGCACCACGGGACGAGTTCGGACTGAGCCACCGGGAGGCGGAAGTGATGGACCTGATCGCTTCGGGCCTCAGCAACCGCGACATCGCGGCCACCTGTTTCATCAGCGAGAAGACCGTCAAGAACCACATCAACCGGATCTTCGCGAAACTCTCCTCGACCAGCCGCTCCGAAGCCATACTGACCTGGCTCGGCAGAGGACGACGGGAACGGGGACCGGCCGGGGGCGGCCATGGCTGAACGGGGGACACGGACGATGCCCATTCCGCACCGGGACCGCCGGCACCCGCGCACGCGCTTCACGCGGTTACGGTCCCTTCCCGCCGCGGGCTCGAACCCCGCGCTCTGGGCCCGCATGTGGGCCCACGGGCCCTCGCCCGGCCCCGGCACGGCGCCGTACGGTCCGGCGGAGACCTATGCGTCGGTCGAGGCGCGACCGGCCAGCACGGGAGGACAGTCCCATGTCGAACAAGACCTTGGCGAAGGCCGCGGCCGACACCAGGATCCGCGTGCACGGCTGGCGGAACACCGCGATCGAATCCCTCACCGCCCGAACGGCGAGGACGGGAGGCGCGGACCGGGGGCAGACGGCACTCGAATACCTGGGCATCATCTTGGTGGTCGTACTGATCATCGGAGCCATCGCGGGCTCGGGGATCGGCAGTGCGATTCTCAGCAGAATCATGGAAGCGATTTCCAGCATCAACTCCGGTTGATTCGCCACCGCCTGCGGGGCGATGCAGGGCAGGCCTTCCCCATCTACATCACGGTGGTGGCGGGCCTGCTCTTTCTTGCTTTCGCCTACTTCGCGGTCGGCCAGGCCGCCGCCCTACGCAATGGTGCCCAGACGGCGGCGGACGCAGCCGCGCTGGCCGCGGCCCAAGACGTCCGCGATCAGATGTACGACGGTTTCCTGGATGCCGTCGAGGAGGAGGACGCCTGGGAGGACTGGCTCGGTGGCGGCGGCCTCACGGGCGTGGACGAGGGTGCCGCCTGCGCCCAAGCGGCCGACTTCGCAGCCAGGAACAGCTCCAGCGTCAACCCGTGTCAGTGCTCCGAGGAAGAGTGCACGGTGGCGGTCCACACCGACTCCTCGATCGGAAAGACCATCGTGCCCGGTACGGAGGGCACGCGCGGAGAAGCGGATGCGACAGCGGTCGTGGAGCCGCGCTGCCGCGTCGAAACCGGCGACACGGACTCCATCGAGTTCTCCTGCGACGGCGAGGACTGGATCATTGATCCGGATGATCTGGACGATTCGGACGTGCTGCCGGAAGCAGCGGATCTGTTCTCCGTCTATCTGACCGAATGAGCACGGACCACACCAGTAAAGGAACGCACTTCATGAGCATTCGGCACACAGCGAAGGCCCGAAGAGGAGCCGCCGCAGTAGCGCTCGCGGCGGGCTTTGCCCTCGCCGTGGCCGGTTGCGGCGGTGGCGATGAGGGGCAGCCCGAAGGGAATCCTTCCGAGCGATCGGCCTCCGCGGACGAGCCGACGTCCGAGGCGGAAGGAGGAGGGTCCGAGGACTCCAAGACGACCGAGCCCATCGCCGAACTGGGGGGTGAGAACGGGATGCAGTTGTTCATTCACTCCGTGAACCGGGATGCCGGCGGGTTCGTCACCGTGACCGGAGCCGTGAAGAACACGGGCAAGAAGGGGTACTTCGACACGCCTGCATGGCGAGGCAATGAGAAGGAACTCGTGTCCAACGGGTACTCGCTGGGCGGTGCCGCTCTTGTCGACCAGAAGGGCAAGAAGCGCTACTACGTGCTCCGGGACACCGAAGGGCGCTGCCTCTGCACGACAGGCGTCACCAAGGTCGAACCAGGCGAGGAAATCCCCGTATTCGTGCAGTTCCCCGCCCCGCCCGAAGGCACCACCGAGGTGGAGTTCTCCCTGCCCACGTTCGACTCCGCCACCGTAGAGATCACCGAGTGAGTCCGCCATGACCTCGACTCGTCCTCACCCCAGGCCCCTGCCCCGCGCCCTGACGGCCCCCACCGCCGTCGTTCTGGCCCTCGCCCTCTCCGCCCTCGGTGTGCACACGGCCGGTGGTGCCCGCGCCGACGAGGGGCCCGGAGCGCCCGGCGGGCCCGGTTCGGCGATCACTCCGTCGCCGCCCGTCGAGATCGACGCCGACGACCCGGATCTCAAGATGGTGGCCGGGGCCCAGCTCGCGGATGCCAAAGTGCTCGACATCAAGTCCGTGGTGGAGGACCTCGGTGGCGAGGAGCGCCGCGAGGACACCAACGCCGACGTCACCTTCGCCCTTCAGGCCGAGGTGCTTTTCGGCAGGGACAGCGCCAAACTCGACGGCAAGGCGAACGCTCGGATCGCCACCATCGCGGAGGAAATCAAGAAGCAGGACGCCAAGCGGGTCCAGGTCTTCGGCTTCACGGACAATCTCGGCTCCTCGGCCCACGGCGACGTCCTGTCCAAGAAGCGCGCCAACGCCGTCCACAAGCAGCTCGCCAAGGATCTCGACTCCGGCGTCGCCTTCGACATCCGCGGCTACGGCGAGCAGTTCCCGATCGCGGACAACTCCACCGAAGAGGGCCGCAAGAAGAACCGCCGCGTCGAGGTCTCCTTCCCCCGCACCGACAGCAGCGCCGATTGACCGTCTCCCCAGGTTCTGCCACTACACCCCACTGAGCCGGCGGATATCTCGGCGTCGTACCCCCTCCGCGGCGGACACCGCTCCGGTCCGTTCGAGCGCGACCGGTTTTCCTCCACTCCTCGCGCTCGCCCTCGCACGCCCTCGCACGCCACGGGCGCCGGGGTGCTCCGCGCGTCGCGGTCTGGGCGCTCTCCACGCGCGCGGGCATCATGCCGGGGAGGGGGCGGCGCCCCGCCGTCCCGCGGAGGAGGCGCGTGGTGGTGGAGCAATCCGTACTCGTGACCGGTGGCACCGGCACGCTCGGCAGGGCCGTCGTCCAGCGGCTCCTGGACGCCGCGCCCGCCGGTGCGCGGCTCACCGACGGCCGTCCCGCCGTACGCGTACTGAGCAGACGGTCCCGTTCCGCAGCCGACGACCGGCCGTACGACTGGGCCACCGGCGATCTGCGCAGCGGTGAGGGCATCGACGCGGCAGTCACCGGGGCGGACGTCGTCATCCACTGCGCCACGACGCTCGGACGCGGGGACGTCGAGGCCACCCGGCGGCTGACGGACGCGGTGGCCCGGCAGCCGGACGGCAGCCCGCATCTCGTCCACATCTCCATCGTGGGCATCGACCGGATTCCGCTCGGTTACTACCGGGCCAAGCTGGAGGCCGAACGGATCATCGAGTCCTCGCAGGTGCCGTGGACGATCCTGCGCGCCACGCAGTTCCACGATCTGATCGCCCGCATCGCCTCCGCGCAGCGCCGGCTGCCCGCGCCGACGGCCCTCGCCGGGGTGCGTTTCCAGCCCGTCGACGTGACGGAAGTGGCCGGGCGCCTCGTCGAACTGGCGGACGGCTTCCCGGCCGGCCGGGTCCCCGACCTGGGCGGGCCGGAGGCGCGTGCGCACACGGACCTCACCCGAGCCTGGCTGCGGGCCACCGGCCGGCGGCGGGCCGTACTGCCACTGCCGTTGCCCGGTAAGGCGGGGCGGGAACTGCGTGCGGGAGCCAACCTGGTGGTGGCCGGAGAGGACGGAAACACCCTCGGCCGGATCACCTTCGAGGATTTCCTGGCGGGCCGGAGGCCCACCGGGCGGGACCCGGAGCGGGGGCGGACCGGCGGAGAGTGAACCGGAGAGAGCTGGACGGGGACCGAAGGAAGAGCGGGTGAGGGCAGGCCCTCCCGGGCGCGGTCCGCACAGCGCCCGGCCGCCGCACCGGCACCACCGCCCCCGTCCTCGTCAGCCGATGCGAACCCGTCCGCCGCGGACCAGCCCCCACTCCCGCATCGCACCCGCCTCCGCCTCCAGGACATGGCGGGCACGGAAGCGGGGCAGGCCCAGCCGCCCCGGGCGCATGGTGCGGACGGCGAGCACCCGGAAGTCCCGGCTCAGATAGGCGACGTCGATCGGGAAGCGCATCCGGAACGTGTGCACGCTGTTCGCCGGGGTCAGCAGGATCGCCCCGTCGATGCCGTCCCGGCCGAGCAGGCCCCGGGTGCGGGCCCGCAGGGAGGCGGCGACCTCCAGGGGGACGGCCCGGCCGGCCGGCGGCGGTCCGGTGTCCGTACCGTCACGGCCCACGGCAGCGGTACAGGCGACCGCAATGCCGTGGCCCGCGGTGCCGGCGTCGTCGGTGTCGGCGTCATCGGAGCCGGTGTTGTCTGAGGTGACCGGCGGGGTGACGGTCAGGACGGTGGTGCCGTCGCGCAGGTGTTCCACGCCGCTGTCTCCTGGCCGTCGCCGGTCGCCGGTCGCTGGTTGCTGGTCGTACAGAGGTGCGACGGCCGGCGGTCCGGCCCCGCTCCTCCCTGCCGTCAAACCTTTCGGTGAGCTCTCAAACGCTCTGCGCGTCCCGGGCGTTCGGCCCGGCGACGCTCCTTGCGTTCTACCAGACACCGGCCACCGGACACCGGATACGGAAGACCCGGAGAAGGCCGGCCCGTCCGGTCCCGCTCGTCCGGTCCCGCCCGTCCGGTCCGGAGCCCGCCCGTCCGCTCCGTGTGGGCCCACGGGCCCATGACCCGCCGCACCGCGCTCCGTACAGTCGGGACGTGTCCCTGCCGCTGACCGTTCTCGCCGCCCTGTACGGCGCCGCCGCCGGACTGCTGGTCCCCCGCGCGGCCTACCGGCTGGCCGTCGAAGCCGGGGAGCCCTGGCGGGCCGGCTGCCCCGGCGGGCATCCGCTGACCGGTCCGGCGCGGGGCTGGGCGGGCCTCGGCCGCTGCGCGCTCTGCGCGGCCGGTGACCGGAGCGGTGCGGTGCCGCCCGCCGGGGCGCTGTCGGCGCCCGCGCCCCCGAGCGCTCCGCTCTCCACCGGTACGTCCCCGGAGCCGGGCCCGGACGGGGCCCCGGCCCGTCCGGGTGCCTGGTTCGGCCCGCGTTCCGCCGGCGCGGCCCTGCTCTCCGCGCTCGCGTGCGGCGGGCTCGCCGCGGCCACCGGGGCGCGGCCCGAGCTGGCCGTGTGGCTGCTGCTGGTGCCGTTCGCGCTCGTCCTCGGCTATGTCGACGCGGCCGTGCACCGTTTGCCGGACGTGCTCACCCTGACGCTGCCCGCCGCCACCGCCGCCCTGCTGGGCGGGGCCGCGCCGCTGCCCGGGTCCGGCGGCTCCTGGACCGGTGCGCTGCTGGGCGGGGCGGCGCTCGGCGGCGCGTATCTGGTGCTGTTCCTGATCCATCCGGCCGGCATGGGCTTCGGTGACGTCAAGCTGGCGCTGACCGCGGGGATCGCCCTCGGGTGGTACGGCTGGGGCGTGCTGTTCGCCGGCGCGTTCGCCGGATTCCTGTTCGGGGCGGTCTACGGAGCGGCCTTGGTGGTGCTGCGACGCGCCGGACGCAAGACGGCTCTTCCCTTCGGGCCTTTTATGATGTGCGGCACTTTTCTGGGGCTGCTGCTGGGCGGTCTGGCCCGGTCCTGACCGGCGCGAACGGCCATGACGCGGGGTTCGGTGCCCTTTGCCGGGTAACAGCGCTCCCGTCCGCAGATGCGCCGAGCGTCCCTTCGGTGCGCGGATCACCCCGTTCCACGGGCTATGGTGGAAACCCCCCCTCGGGCCGGTCCGTATCCCCCCACGGACCGGCCCGCTTCTCTTTTTCCCGCACGGCGCCCGCCCCCGCTTCGTAGAATTCCCCCGTCGACGACCGTGCGCGGCAGCGCCGTGGACGAGACGGGGGAAGTGTGTCGAACGGGGGATGGGGGCCGCCGCCCGCGCCCGGGCAGGGCAATCCGTACGGACCGCGGCAGGGGCATCCCTGGGGGCCGCCGCCCTCCGGTGCCCCGGTGCCGGGCGCGGGCCCGTACGCTCCGCCGCCGGGCCACCCGCACGCTCCACCGGGCCACCCGTACGCCCCCGTCCCCGGTGTGCCCGTGGTGCCGCCTCCGCCGTTACCTCTCCCGCCGCCCCGGGCGCGCTTCCGGCTGTCCCTGGGCGCGCTGCGCACGGGGCGCGCCTGGGCGGACGCGCTGTTCAACCGGCCGGGCCCCGGCCGCGTCGAGGACCCCACCGTGCGCCAGGCCCAGCTGTGGCGCACCGCGGCGGGTGCCGTCTCGACGGTCGCCCTGGTCCACGCCTACGGGACCGACGGCGGCTGGAGCGAGCTCCTCGACGACGGCGTGTTCCGGCTCGTGACGGCGCCTCTGCTGCTCGTCCTGCTCGGGCCGCTGGTGGTCACCCTGTTCATCCGGCAGGCCCCGCCGCGCTACCGGCCGGTGCTGCGCTCACGGCTGTGGCTGCCGGCGAAGACCGTCGGCTGGTTCTTCGGCTCCTACCTGGTCTGCGTCTCCGCCCTCGTCGGGATCTTCTGGGTGACGGAGCAGGTGGTGTCGCCCTGGAACATCCTCGCCGGCCTGGTGGGGCTCGCGGCCCTGGCCTGGATGCTGCCGTTCCTGTTCTTCGCGCTGCTGAACACGGCCCGCTACGCCTTCAACGCCGCGACCGTGCACGCCTATCTGCCGGCCGTCCTGACGATCTCCCTGGTGTGGGCGCTGGCGGGCATCAGCGTCCTCGCCGACGGCATGCCGCACAACGGGCCGCTCCAGGCCCAGCTCGCGGCCCTGCTCGGCGGCCCGGTCACCGTCAGCGTCATCTCGGTGTGGGAGCTGCACCGGCTGCGCACGCGCTTCGGGGTGCGACTGCGCACCTGAGTCCGCGGCGGGGCCTGCGAGGCATGTCACCGTGCCGGCGTACGGACCCTCGGGCGATCCGGAGCGAGCGGCGAGCCGCGCGGCCGTGCCCTGCCCCAGCGCCCGAGCCCTGCCCCGCGCCCCCTCGCCCCGCCCGCGAGCCCTTGACCCCTCAGCTCCGCAGCGCCCAGATGTTGACCCCCGGCGTGGTCACGGCGAAGGTGTCGATCTCCGCCAGCTCCTCCCCGGTGAGCTCCGGCCCGTCCAGCGCCGCCACATTGGCCTCCAGCTGCCGCACGCTCGACGCCCCGATCAGCGCGGACGTCATCCGCTCGTCGCGCAGCACCCAGGTCAGGGCGAGCTGGGCCAGCGACTGGCCGCGCCGCCGCGCGATGGCGTCCAGCCCGCGCAGCCGCCGCACGACGTCGTCCGTGAGCAGGCCCGGGTCGAGGGACTTGCCCTGGGCGGCGCGCGAGTCCTCCGGGATGCCGTCGAGGTACTTGTCGGTGAGCATCCCCTGTGCGAGCGGCGCGAAGGAGATGCAGCCCATGCCCTCCGCCTCCAGGGTGTCCAGCAGCCGGTCGTCCTCCGTCCAGCGGTTGATCATGGAGTAGGACGGCTGGTGGATCAGCGCCGGGACGCCCATGGAGCGCAGCAGGCGCGCGGCCTCCCTCGTCTGCTCCGCGGTGTACGAGGAGACACCGGCGTACAGCGCCTTGCCCTGCCGTACGGCGGTGGCGAGGGCGCCCATCGTCTCCTCCAGCGGGGTGGAGGCGTCGAAGCGGTGCGAGTAGAAGATGTCGACGTAGTCGACACCCATCCGGCGCAGCGAGGCGTCCAGCGAGGAGAGCAGGTACTTCCGTGAGCCCCACTCGCCGTACGGGCCGGGGTGCATGAGGTAGCCGGCCTTGGTGGAGAGCACCAGTTCGTCGCGGTACGGACGGAAGTCCCGGGCGAGGAGCCTGCCGAAGTTGGTCTCGGCGGCGCCGGCCGGCGGGCCGTAGTTGTTGGCCAGGTCGAAGTGGGTGATCCCGAGGTCGAAGGCCCGGCGCAGGATCGCCTGCTGGGAGGCGAGGCTCCGGTCGTCGCCGAAGTTGTGCCAGAGTCCGAGGGAGATCGCGGGGAGCTTGAGACCGCTGCGGCCGGTCCGCCGGTAGGACATGGCGTCGTAGCGTCCGTCGGCGGCGCGGTGGGGGGAACCGGGGAGGGAGTGCGTCACGTCCTCCTCCCTATCACGGCTGTCGCGGGACACGGTTGGCCCGCTCGGCCGTGGGCACAGTAATGTGCTGGTTTCGGTGCTGGCACTGCTCGGAGGGGCTGAAGAAGGCGATGCTGCGTAATGCCGGGGGGCAGAGCGAGACCGAGCGGCGGCGCCGCGGACCCTACGCGGCAGTGCGTGAACTCGTGTACGGGCTCTACGCGCGCAGGGTCGAACGGCGGCTCGACACCGCCCGGGGTCCCAAGCACATCGGCGTGATCCTGGACGGCAACCGGCGCTGGGCCCGCGCCTCCGGCGGCACCGCCGAGCAGGGGCACCGCGCCGGCGCCGGGAAGATCCGGGAACTGCTGGGCTGGTGCACCGAGACGGATGTCGAGGTGGTCACGCTCTGGCTGCTCTCCACGGACAACTTCGACCGCCCGGAGAAGGAGCTCGTCCCGCTGCTCGGCATCATCGAGGACGCGGTGCGCGACCTTGCCGCCGACGGCCGCTGGCGGGTGCACCACGTGGGCACGATGGACCTGCTGCCGGACCGCACGCAGACCGTGATCAAGGAGGCCGAGGAGGCCACCGCCCACATCGAGGGGATACTCGTCAACGTCGCCGTCGGCTACGGCGGCCGTCAGGAGATCACCGACGCCGTGCGCTCCCTCCTCACCGCGGAGGCCGAGCGGGGCACCTCCCTCCCGGAGCTGGCGGAGAAGCTCGACATCGAGCACATCTCCCAGCACCTCTACACCCGCGGCCAGCCCGACCCCGACCTGGTGATCCGCACCAGCGGCGAGCAGCGGCTCTCCGGCTTCATGCTCTGGCAGAGCGCCCACTCGGAGTACTACTTCTGCGAGGTCTTCTGGCCCGCGTTCCGCAAGGTGGACTTCCTGCGTGCGCTGCGCGACTACGCGGCACGCCACCGGCGGTACGGCGGCTGACGCCCCGCCGCTTCCCGGCCGGAAGGCGGAGGGCGGCACCGGTGCCGGCGCACCGGTGCCGCCCTCCGTGCCGCCGGTCAGAACACCCGCTGCCGCAGCGGCCGTTCGCCGCCGGGTAGCACCCTCCGCCCCGTCCCCTCCATCCGCCCCGGGGCCGACCGGAATCTCCACGTCCGCACCACCGGCTCCACACGATCGGCACCAACTCTCCCGGTACTCGGCACCAACTCTCCCGGTACTCGGCACCAACTCTCCCGGTACGGGGAGGAGGTGTTCGCTCCGGCGACACGCGCATCGGGGCATGGCGTCGCTCCTTGGAGGGAATATCACCACCAGATCGACGCCCGGTCCACGGGTGTCGAACGCAGCGGGCGGCTCGGAGGCTGTCCGCCCGGGAGGCCCTTTGCACACGGACGACCGCGCGGAACGACCGGCTCCGGCCGGGCTTTCCACGGACGGGAGCCGCGGAGGGCCGGTCCCCGGCCCGTGCAGCGCGGCCGGCACCGGCCCAGTCCCCCGCGACGCCGTCGCACCCCGACCTCATCCGAGGGGGTTCGTCCACCCGTGGTGACCAGCACGAAGCGCCGCCCGAACGACCGGCGCACCTATGTCATCGACACCAGCGTCCTGCTGGCCGACCCGTCCGCCATGAGCCGTTTCGAGGAGCACGAAGTCGTGCTGCCCGTGGTCGTGGTGTCGGAACTCGAAGCCAAGCGGCACCATCCGGAGCTCGGTTACTTCGCCCGGCAGGCCCTGCGCCTGCTGGACGAGTACCGGATCCGCCACGGCCGTCTGGACGCGCCCATCCCGATCGGAGAGCTGGGCGGAACCCTGCGGGTCGAGTTGAACCACTCCGACCTCTCCGTACTCCCGCCGTCCTTCCTCGCCCCGGGCGGCGGACTCGGATCCAACGACACCCGCATCCTGGCGGTGGCCAGGAATCTCCAGGCCGAGGGGTACGACGTCACGGTCGTCTCCAAGGACCTGCCGCTGCGGATCAAGGCGTCCTCGGTCGGCCTGCTGGCCGAGGAGTACCGCGCCGAACTCGCCATCACCGACTCCGGCTGGACCGGCATGGCGGAGCTGGCCGTGGCCCCGGAGGAGGTGGACGAACTCTTCGCCGCCGAGAGCGCGTATGTGGCCGAAGCGGAGAAACTGCCCGTCCACACCGGTCTGGTGCTCCAGTCCGAGCGCGGCAAGGCGCTCGGCCGGGTCACCGCGGACGGGCGGGTCCGGCTGGTCCGCGGCGACCGGGAAGCCTTCGGCATCCACGGCCGCAGCGCCGAGCAGCGCATCGCGCTCGACATCCTGCTGGACCAGGAGGTCGGCATCGTCTCGATGGGCGGCCGGGCCGGTACGGGCAAGTCGGCGCTGGCGCTCTGCGCGGGGCTGGAGGCCGTCCTGGAGCGCCGGCAGCACCGCAAGGTGATGGTCTTCCGGCCGCTGTACGCGGTGGGCGGGCAGGAGTTGGGCTATCTGCCCGGCACCGAGGCCGAGAAGATGGGGCCCTGGGCGCAGGCCGTCTTCGACACCCTCTCCGCGGTGACCTCCGCCGATGTGATCGAGGAGGTGGTGGAGCGCGGCATGCTGGAGGTGCTGCCGCTGACGCACATCCGCGGACGTTCGCTGCACGACGCCTTCGTGATCGTCGACGAGGCGCAGTCGCTGGAGCGCAACGTCCTGCTGACCGTGCTGTCCCGGATCGGCGCCAACTCCCGGGTGGTGCTGACCCATGACGTGGCCCAGCGGGACAATCTGCGGGTCGGCCGGTACGACGGTGTGGTCGCTGTCGTCGAGAAGCTGAAGGGCCACCCGCTCTTCGCCCATATCACCCTCAACCGGTCGGAACGATCGCCGATTGCCGCCCTGGTGACCGAAATGCTCGAAGAACCGCACATCTGAGGGCAGTTCAGGGCGCTTGCGCCCTATGCGTCACGACGCCGCGCGAAGAGCCAAGGAGCTTAGCGCCGCGGCGTCGTGGCGCACCTCCTTTTCCGATAAAAAGAGAGCGCAAACACGATGTGAGCTTTCCCACGCAACGGGGAATTGCCTCAACACGTCGCCGTCCGGCAGGGTGTGGGTTCTGTCAGGCCCCGCGTACGGCACCACGAGCACCATCCCCCGGGAACGCCTTCGGGCCGGGACCGGGAAGCGGAGCACACCGCCCCGGTGCGCACCGCCAGAACTGAAGAGCGCCGCCGTACGCCGCCCGAGCACCACGCGGAACTCCCCCCGGGGAGGACGCACCGGGTCCGCGCCTCCCGTGACCAGCCGGCTCCCGCACTTGGGGAGCCGGACAATGGAGGCCAGTGCCAGGGGCACGATTGCGCCCGCGAGGTCACCTAAGCGGGCGGTGCTGGAAGGAAACCGTGTGAGCCGGATTTCGGTCCGGGGATTCGCCGTGGCGTCCGCCACCGCGGTCACCACCGTCGGCGCTGTCGTCGGTGTGGCTTCGGGCGGCACTCAGACTTCGACCGAACCGGTCGAGGCCACCGCTGCCGACGCGACGCTCCTCGCAGACATACCCGCCGGGAATCACGCCCAGGCGCAGACCGCTTCCCTGACCCAGCAGGCGGACGCCCAGTCCCTCGCTGCCGAGACGGAGGCGCAGAAGTCCGCTGAGGAAGCCGCACGCAAGCAGGCGGCGAAGGACGCGGCGGCCAAGAAGGCCGAAGCGGAGAAGGCGGCCGCGGAGAAGGCGGAGAAGCTCGCCCAGGAGCGCGAGGAGGCCGAGAACAAGGCCGCCCGTTCCGAGGCCCGCGCCGACGCGTCCGACTTCGGGGTCAAGAGCTCGTACACCGTCGCCGAGGTCCAGGCCATGGCGCGGCAGATGGTCCCGGGCGACCAGTTCCAGTGCTTCAGCAACATCGTGGACCACGAGAGCAGCTGGAACTACCGGGCCACCAACCCCTCCTCGGGCGCCTACGGTCTCGTCCAGGCCCTGCCGGCCGGCAAGATGGCCTCCGCCGGAGCCGACTGGCAGACCAACCCGGCCACCCAGATCAAGTGGGGCCTCGGCTACATGAACGACCGCTACGGCAGCCCGTGCGGCGCCTGGGAGTTCTGGCAGGCCAACAACTGGTACTAGAGGGAGTCCTCACGGGCGGGTATCCCGTCCACCTCACGCGTGCGGCCCCCGGCCCCCGTCACTACGGGCCGGGGGCCGCACGCGTGTAACGTCATTCCGACTGCCTCGGGGGACTGGGGGAAGTGGGAGTGACATGTCGAGACTGTCTGACTGGCTCGGGGACGCGGGTTCCGGGCTGACGAAGATCGCCGCCCGGATGAAGGAACGCCGGGCCCGCGCCGAGGAACGCGCCGCCGCGGCCGGGGAGGCCGAGGCCGCCGCGCACGGCGCCCCCGCCCTCGAGGCAGCCGGAACGACGGGGGCGGAGCGGGGCGAGAACCCTGTCGGGCAGAGCCTGCTGGTGCCACCCCCGCCCCCGTACGCGCCCGCCGTCGCCGCACACCGCGTGCCGGCGGCCGCCGTGCCCTGGAGCATGCGGGTGGCGGCCGAGGTCGGCTGGCGGCTGCTGGTGCTGGCCGGGACGCTCTGGGTACTGATGCGGGTCATCAGCACCGTGCGGCTGGTGGTGCTCTCCTTCGTCGTCGCCCTGCTGATCACCGCGCTGCTCCAGCCGACGGTCGCCCGGCTCCGCAAACGGGGCCTGCCACGCGGTCTGGCCACGGCCGTCACCTTCATCACCGGCTTCGTCGTCATGGGCCTGGTGGGCTGGTTCGTGGTCTGGCAGGTCATGGAGAACATCGACAATCTCTCCGGCCAGCTCCAGAGCGGTATCCAGGAGTTGAAGGAGTGGCTGCTCAACAGCCCCTTCCATGTGACCGAAGCGCAGATCAACGACATCGCCGAGAACCTCAGCGACGCGGTCGGCACCAACACCGAGGCCATCACCTCCGCCGGTCTGGAGGGCGTCACCGTCGTCATCGAGGTGATCTCCGGGCTGCTGCTCGCCATGTTCTCCACGCTCTTCCTGCTCTACGACGGCCGCAGGATCTGGGAGTGGCTGCTGAAGCTGGTACCGGCTCCGGCGCGCGACGGGGTGGCGGGCGCCGGGCCGCGCGCCTGGCTGACCCTCACCGCGTATGTGCGGGGCACGGTGCTGGTGGCCATGATCGACGCCATCTTCATCGGTCTCGGGATCTACTTCCTCGATGTGCCGATGGCGGTGCCGCTGGCCGTCATCATCTTCCTCAGCGCGTTCGTCCCGCTGGTGGGCGCGGTGGTCTCCGGCGCGCTCGCGGTGGTCATCGCCATCGTCACCAACGGGGTGTTCACCGCGTTCATGGTGCTGCTGGTGGTGCTGGCGGTGCAGCAGATCGAGGGCCATGTGCTGCAGCCGTTCATCCTGGGCCGCGCGGTCCGGGTGCATCCGCTGGCCGTGGTGCTCGCCGTCACGGCGGGCGGGCTGATCGCGGGCATCGGCGGCGCGGTGGTGGCGGTGCCGCTGGTGGCCGTCACCAACACGGTCGTCGGCTACCTCTACCGGCACGCGGAACGGCGGGCCGCCACCCAGGCGTCGCTGGGCGCCGGCGTCGCCGCGGTGCCGGCGGGCACGATGCCGGCGCGGGCCCCCGGGGCCGGGGGGACGCCTCCGGAGGACGAGGGGCCCCGGACGCCGGAGAGGCCCGCTGAATAGCGGGACGGTGCGAACGGCCCGTCTGGGCCCGGCTGTACGGGCCCCCGCTGCCGCGGACGCACGCACGGAGGGCGCCCCACCGGGGAACGGTGGGGCGCCCTCCGTCGGACTCGCCGCGCGTCGCGCGGGCCGGATCAGAGCGCGGCCAGGACCTCTTCGGCGTCCAGGGTCGCGGCGACGGCCTGAATGACCGAGGCGATCTTGAACGCCTCCTGGACCGTCTCCCGGTCCACGCCGCCCTTGCGCACGACCTGCTCGTGCGAGTCGAGGCAGGCGCCGCAGCCGTTGATCGCGGAGACGGCGAGCGACCAGAGCTCGAAGTCGGTCTTCTCCACGCCCGGGTTGCCGATGACGTTCATCCGCAGGCCCGCGCGCATCGTGCCGTACTCCGGGTCCGACAGCAGGTGCCGGGTGCGGTAGTAGACGTTGTTCATCGCCATGACGGCGGCGGCCGCCTTGGCGGCGGTGTACGCCTCGGGCTTGAGGTACGACCGGGCCTCCGGCTCCAGCTCGCGGAGCACGATCGGGGAGCGCGAGGCGATCGCGCAGGCGAGCACGGTGCCCCAGAGCTGCTGCTGCGGGAGGTCGGAGTTACCGATGACCGAGCCGAGGTTCAGCTTCAGGTCCTTGGCGTAGTCCGGGAGGGCGGACTTCAGTGCGTCCAGTGCCATGCCGGATCACTCACCCGAGAGGAGCTTGACCGGGTCCAGGGTCTCGTCGCCCTGCTTCCAGTTGCACGGGCAGAGCTCGTCGGTCTGCAGGGCGTCGAGCACCCGCAGGACCTCCTTGGGGTTACGGCCGACGGAGCCGGCGGTCACCATGGTGAACTGGATCTCGTTGTTGGGGTCCACGATGAAGACGGCGCGCTGCGCGTAGCCGTCCTCGCCCTCGACGCCGCAGTCGCGCATCAGCTCGTGCTTGGCGTCGGCGAGCATCGGGAAGGGCAGGTCACGCAGGTCGGCGTGGTCCTTGCGCCAGGCGTGGTGCACGAACTCGGAGTCGCCGGAGACGCCCAGGATCTGCGTGTCGCGGTCGGCGAACTCGTCGTTCAGCTTGCCGAACGCGGCGATCTCGGTGGGACAGACGAAGGTGAAGTCCTTTGGCCAGAAGAAGACGACGCGCCACTTGCCCTCGTAGGACTTGTGGTTGATCTGCGCGAAGGCCTTGTCCGCGTCGAGGTCGACACAGGCTGTCAGGTCGTAGGTGGGGAACTGGTCACCGACGGTGAGCACGCGATCTCCTTGCGAAGGCGGAAAGCGCCTTTTGGGTGCTTTCCTGTGGGTTGGACGTGCCTCACCTTTTCATAGCCGCTATTGATCAAAGAAATCGACACGCGCCGGCATATTGATAGGATCCACCTATTGACAGGAGGAGGGTGATCGGTGCACGCCGTACGCGGGCCGGGGCGCAACGGCGCACGTCAGCCAACTCTCGCGCAGCTGCGGGCCTTTGCCGCCGTGGCCGAGCATCTGCACTTCCGCGACGCGGCCGCTGACATCGGAATGAGCCAACCCGCCCTCTCCGGCGCCGTGTCCGCGCTGGAGGAGGTGCTCGGGGTGCGGCTTCTGGAGCGTACGACACGCAAGGTGCTGCTGACACCCGCCGGCGCCCGGCTGGCCGCCCGCGCCCGCACCGTCCTGGAAGGCGTCGGCGAACTGCTGGAGGAGGCCGAGGCCGCGCGGGCCCCGTTCACCGGCACCCTGCGCCTCGGCGTGATCCCCACCGTGGCGCCCTACCTGCTGCCCACGGTGCTGAGGCTGGTCCGCGACCGCTACCCGGACCTGGACCTCCAGGTCCACGAGGAGCAGACCGCCTCCCTGCTGCACGGCCTCGGCCGGGGCCGGCTGGACCTGCTGCTGCTCGCGGTGCCCCTCGGCGCCTCCGGGGTGACCGAACTCCCGCTGTTCGACGAGGACTTCGTGCTCGTCACCCCGAGCGGGCACCCGCTCGCCGACCGCTCCGGCATCCCCCGGCAGGCGCTGCGCGACCTCGACCTCCTGCTGCTCGACGAGGGGCACTGCCTGCGCGACCAGGCGCTGGACGTCTGCCGGGAAGCGGGCCGCCGGGACGGCGCGCGGGCCACCACCAGCGCGGCCGGGCTCTCCACCCTGGTCCAGCTCGTCGCCGGCGGACTCGGCGTCACCCTGCTGCCGCGCACCGCGCTGTGCGTGGAGACCGGGCGCTCCACACGGCTGGCGGCCGGCTCCTTCGCGGACCCGGCCCCGTCCCGCCGGATCGCCCTCGCCCTGCGCACCGGGGCGGCCCGGCAGGAGGAGTTCGAGGCGTTCGCGGACGCGCTGCGCGAGGCATTGACGGAGCTGCCGGTACGGATCCTGCCGGCGCAGGCGCCGCCGCCTGGGCGGGCGTAACCCGCCTCGCTTGCTTCGGCACGGGGCCCGCGGCCCTCCGCGCCGGCCACCGCTCGGCGGGCCCAGCGGTGCCGCGACGGAACGCGGCACCGTCCGGCATACCGTCCCCCTGCGGACGGCATACCGGACGGCGCCGGGTCCCCACACCGGTGTGCGGGGGGCGCTACTCGGCGCTACTCCGTGCGGAGCCCGTCCGGCCGCATCATCCGCCACAGCGGCGGCAGGCTCAGCAGGGTCACCAGCAGCACCAGGCCGGCGCCGACCCCCGTCATCAGGCCCAGGCTCGACCAGTCCACGGACACCGGGGTGTTGACCATCTTCAGCAGAATGGCCCCCAGCCCGACCCCGCCGGCGGCGGCGAGCGCCAGTCCGAGCGCCACCGGCACCGCCGTCTGCCACAGCACCGACCAGGCGAGCGTCCGGCGCCGGGTGCCGAAGGCCACGAGGACGGAGAGCAGCCTGCGGCGCTCCCGGAGCTGCTCCAGGGTGGAGACGATCATGCTCGCGCCGATGAGCAGCAGCGTGGCGGTCGCTCCGGCGAACAGCGCGCGGCTGATGGCGGTGAACCGTTCGCCCTGCACCGTGCTGCGCAGGGTGTACACCTCGCCCAGCGGGGCCACCTCGGCCATGGTGGTGCGGACGTGCTCGGCCGCGTCCGGAACGCGCGGGTCCAGCCGCAGATCGGCCATGACCTGCGGCTCCTGCAGCTTGTTCACATCCAGGGCGGACGGGGTGGCGAAGACGCCGGGCTGCCGCCCGCCTTGCGGGTCCACGCGGTAGCCGGCCTCCCTGGCCGTCTCGGGCACCGTCCACAGCAGCGGGTCGTCGGTCGGTTCACCGTTCTCGTCCGTGCGGAGGTCGAGCGTGGTGCCGGGCCGGGCGAACTGCTCGAACTCGTCGCCGGCCGGGGTGACGAACGTGTCGCCGTCCTCACAGCGCCCGTCGATCGTGATCAGCTCGCGGAGCGTGGCGCAGCCGGCGACGGTGATCTGTGTGTACCGCGGCGATTCCCGGACCTCGGCCTTGGGCTCGGTGACATGGCTCTGGGAGTAGCTGATCACTCCGGTGACGCCCTCGGTGGCGCGGAACCGCCCGGTCAGCTCCCGGGCCAGGCCGCCCTCGCCCTCGCTGACGGAGACCCACATCTGGGCCCGGCTGAGGTCGTGGCCCGTCTCCTTCGTGTTCTGTGCCTCGGCACTGGCGAACAGCATCTGGATCGCGATGGCACCGGCCACGGCCACGGTGATCCCGCTGACCGCACGGGCCGCGGTGCCGCTGCTGAGCTGGAGCCTGCGGACCGCGAGCTGCCAGGGGACGGGCCCGCCGGACATCCGGTGCACCACCGACTCGACCAGCCACGGCAGCAGCCCGGCGACCCCGGTGAGCACGAGCACCGTGCCCGCGGCGACCTGGTACGTCTCCCAGTCACCGCTCCCCGGGCCGTCCTCGGTCCAGCCGCCCACCATCGGCAGCAACAGGGCGAGGCCCAGACCGGGCAGCAGCAGCCGCCACCACAGCCGGCGGCGGCGCGGGACGGCGCTGCGCACCACACCGAGCGGTTCGATGACGACCCCGCGCAGCACCAGCAGGGTGACGACCACCGCGGACGCCGGCACGGCCAGCACGATGAGGGCGGCCAGCAGTGGCGACGGCCGGAGGTCGGAGGCGAAGGTGCTGACGTCGAACAGCACCACCGACTCGATCGACGTCCGCACCAGCAGGAACAGCACGGCCCCGACGGCGAGCCCCAGCAACGCGCCCGCCATGGCCTCACCGGCGGCGATCCGCCGGACCATCCGGCCGTCCGCGCCGACCAGCCGCAGGGCGGCCAGCCGCCGGTCGCGCCGCTCGCCACCGAAGCGCACCGCCGTCCCGATGAAGGTCATCACGGGGAGCAGCAGCACCACGCAGATAATGATGACCAGCAGCAGCAGCTCGGCGGGCAGGGGCTCGCTCTCCGCCTCGTAGCCGAAGGAGTCCAGGCGGTACGTGTGCCCGGTGGCGAAGTCCTCCTCGGTGGCGCCCGCGTAGTAGACCAGGTCGCTCGGGCCGAGCAGTCCCTCCCGGCCGACGGTGGCGGTGATCCGGTGGTCCAGGCGTTCCCGCAGCAACTCCCCGTCGGGGGACTCCAGCAGCTTCCGGAGAGCCGGGGAGACCGCCATCTCGCCGGGGCCGGGGAGTTCCGAGAGGCCGGGCGGCACCGGCGGCTCGTCCCCGTCGGGCCGCACCAGCAGGCCGTTGATGTCCTCACCACGGTATTCGGTGTTGGCCTGGCCGACCTCGATGGTGCCCGGTCCGGGCGCCACCTCCTCGCCGAAGCTGGAGGCGGAACGTTCGGCGCCGCGCGCGTCCCGGTTGGCCATGATCTCCGGAACGGAGGCCGCCGCGAGGAGCAGCGCGGCACCGAGGCCGACGCCGACGGCGGTGAGCACCGCGCGGATCCAGCCCTCGCGCCCGCCGGTGAACGCGAAACGGGCGCCCATGAGGAGGTCCGCAGCCCAGCGGGACGGGGTCGAACGGGAGTCGGTACCGGGCGGCGGCTGGGCGGCGTCCGGCTTCCTGCGTATCTCCGTGTCGGTGCTCATACCGCACCCGCCATGTCCCGGGCGACGCCGTCCCGTACGACGACCTCGCGGTCGGAGTAGGCGGCCACCCGCGCCTCGTGGGTGACGAGGACGACGGCGGCGTTGGTGGAGCGGGCGGCCTCGGTGAGGAGCTGCATGACGCGCTCGCCGTTGAGGGAGTCCAGGGCGCCGGTCGGCTCGTCGGCGAAGAGCACGCGCGGCCCGCTCACCAGCGCGCGGGCCACGGCCACGCGCTGCCCCTGGCCGCCGGAGACCTCGCCGGGCCGCTTGTCCCGGACGTCGCTCACCTCCAGCCGGTCCATCCAGGCGGCGGCGCGGGACTCGGCCTCCTTGCGTCCCGTGCCGTGCAGGCGGAGCGGCAGGGCGACGTTCTCGACGCAGGTCAGCTCCGGCACGAGCTGCCCGAACTGGAACACGAACCCGAACTCCCCGCGCCGCAGCGCGCTCCGCTCGGCGTCCGGCATGGCCGACATGTTCCGGCCCCGGTAGAGGACCTGGCCGGAGTCCGGCGTGATGATCCCGGCGAGGCAGTGGAGCAGCGTCGACTTGCCGGAGCCGGAGGGGCCCATGACGGCGACGATCTCTCCGGGCCGGATGGCGAAGGAGGCCCCGTCGAGGGCGGGGGTGGTGCCGTAGGTCTTGTGCAGATCCTCCGCGGCCAGCAGGGCGTCGGCCTCATCTGGCGCGGTGCCCTGCGCGGGTGTGGGGGTGGTTCCGGGGTTCATGCGCGGACCTCCGAGGCGAGCGCGTCGAGCCGGGCGGCGGTCAGTTCCAGCCAGCGCAGATCGGCTTCGAGATGGAAGAGGGCGTGGTCGCAGATGAGCTGGTCGGCGAGGTCGCCGCTCGTCTTGCGCCGGGTCAGCTCGCGCATCAGCCGCAGATGCTCCGACCGCTGCCGGTCGAGGAGTTCGGTGGCGTCGCGGTGGGTCAGCAGCGCGAGGACGACCTTGGTGTAGAGGGTCGACTGGAGATACGGCTCCGGCTTCTCGGGCGAGGCGAGCCACGTGCCGACGTCGGTGATCCCGGCGTCGGTGATGGCGTACCGCTTCCGCTCGGGCCCGCCGCCGGGCTCGATGCCGTCGACCTCCACGAGGCCGTTCTTCAGCAGGCGGGACATGGTCGAGTAGACCTGGCCGTAGTGCAGCGGCCGGTCGTGGCCGAAGCGTTCGTCGAAGGCGCGCTTGAGGTCGTAACCGTGGCGCGGCCCGGACTCCAGCAGCCCGAGCAGAGTGTGACCAATGGACATGCGGAGCACTGTACACCAGGTGTATACACGGGATGTATAGATGTGGTGGGCGACGCCGTTCTCGCAGCTCAGCGGGGTCAACGCCGGTGCCCGGTCGCTGGGTTGGGGTTATCGGGGGCCCGCCGGACCGGGCGTCTCACGAGGGCCGAGCGCGCTGTCGGCGGAGAGGCGAACGGGCTCGCCGACGGCTTCGGGGAGCGCGAACGACTCGCCGGGCCGGTACGTCGCGCGCTTCCGGTACCGCCCTTCGCAAGGGTCGGTGAGCACGTGTACCTGGCGCTCCGCGCGGTCGGCGAGTACGTACACGGGAATACCGGCGGCCGCGTACGCGGCAGTCTTCCGGCGCTCGTTGCCGTAGTTGTGCGCGGTGACTTCAAGGACCAGCCGGAAGGCGGCCGGGGCGTAGCAGTTGTACGCGACCAGGTGGTTGGTGTAGTCGCCGTCGATGACGGACAGATCGGGCACCGCGAAGTCGGACGGCCCGCCGGGGAGCCACAGGCCGACCCGCTGCACCACACGCGTCCGCCGATCGCGCAGATGGATGAGCTGAACAGTGACATCGGTCAGTGCTTCGGCGTGCGCCGCGCCCGCCAGAGGCGTCACGGTGATCTCGCCGTCAAGGATCTCGACGCGGCACCCGGGCAGCCGCTGGGAGATCCATTCCGCCTCGTCCAGCAGGGCCGTACGGTTGTGGCTTCCGGGTTCGGCCGCAGGCGCGCGATCGGACAAGAAGGCTCCTGCTCTGATCCGAGGGCCCAGGGGCCACCATTCTGGTTGCCGAGTCCGGCAGTTGCCCCAGGGCGGGGACGCCTCACCCGAAAGTGTGATCAGCCGGAGGCCGGCTCGGCGCTGGCCGAAAGCGCCGGACCGGGGGATGCTGTGCTCCGGTCGGAAGGGGAGGGCCCACCATGGCGAAGGTGACGGTAACGCTCGACGCGGATCTCGTGATCGAGGTGATGCTGCTGTCGGGCACGAAGAACCCGCAGGACGCGGTGGAGCTGATCGTCCGGGACTATCTCGCCCGGGGCCGTCGCACCGAGGCCCGCACCGGCGGCGTGGAGGACCCGAACCGGGTCCGGGAAGCGGAGCCGCCCCGGCAGGAGGGCTGAGCGGAACGGTCGGCGGGTTGACCGGCCGCCGCGTCAGGAGAGGCGGCCGGTCTTCACGCCGGTGACGAAGGCGGCCCAGGCGGCGGCCTCGAAGGCGAGGGTGGGGCCGTGCGGGTTCTTGCTGTCGCGGACGGGGACGGTGTTCGTGGCTCCGTCCGCCACTTCGACGCAGGCGCCGCCGTTGCCGCTGCTGTAGCTGCTCTTGCGCCATGCCGCGTCGGGGGCACCTGTCGTCTCAGCCATGAGAGTTGGCCCTTCAGAAGAGGCGGCCCGTCCTGATGCCGGTGACAAAGGCGGTCCAAGCGGTGGCCGGGAAAGTTAGGGCGGGGCCTTGCGGGTCCTTGCTGTCACGGACTGGGACGGTGTCTGGGAAGCCGTCGGCGACTTCGAGGCACTCACCGCCGTTGCCGCTGCTGTGGCTGCTCTTGCGCCACGTCAGGCTGGAGAGGTCCCGTGGAACGGTCGTCGTCATGGGCTCAGTTCCTTCATGGCAGCGGTGATCAGCTCTACGGACGCGCTGGGCGACAGGGCGACGGCCCTGAGCAGATCATAGGAGCGCACGGCCGCGTTGACGTCCCCCGGATCGGCCAGAAGTTGGCCGCGGGAGAAGCCGTCCTCGTGTACGACATCTGCGCCTTCAGCGAAGGAAAGTACGGTGAACGGCCCGAAACCCGCGTGTGCGCCCGCAGCGTACGGCACGACCTGGATGACGTTCCGTGGCCGCTCAGCTGCCTCCAAAAGCCTGCTCAACTGCGCGTGCATCACGGCTGGACTGCCGATCACCCGGCGCAGCACGGTCTCATCGAGGATGAGCCACAGCTGAGGTGGTGTCTCGCGGTTGAGAACACGCTGCCGCTCAAGCCGTGCGGTGAGTAGATCCTCAACGCAGTCCGGGCGACCCGCAGCCAGCACGGCCCTCGCATAGTCCTCCGTCTGCAGGAGTCCGTGCACGAACTGGACCTGGAACGAGCGGATGACTGTGGCGGCACGCTCCAGTTCCACATACGGCCGGAACCACGACGGATACGCGTGCTTGATGACCAGCGGCCAGAGCCGCACGAAGTGTCCTTCCGTGCCCAGCACTTGGTCGAACTGCTCCGCCAGGTCCTGTGACGGCACCCGGCAGGCCGACTCGATCTTGCACAGCAGCGACGGGGTGATATAAGCCCGCCTGGCCAGTTCCTTCTGGGGGACCCCTGCCTCTAGGCGGACACGCCGCAGCTCCGAGGCGAAGAAGGCCAGGACGGACGAGGTCGGGTCGAGTTCGTCGGCAGCGGACATCGGTGAAGGTCCTCCCCTCTTGACGGCCCGGGCCGTCAACCATCAGCCCTGGTCACGCTAGCCGCGCACCGCGACGATGGGAGCACGGAACGTCACGGCTCACTCGAAGGGAGTGCGGCCGGTGAAGCAACGCAGGGACGGGCGACGGCACATGGAGATGACGGGCGCGGACAGCCAGGGGCGCCGAGGCGGAGACGGACTGGTCCCGAAGTGGCGTCCGGACCCCTGGGAGGAGGCGGAGGACGCGGCGCAGGCGCTCGCCGAAGCCCTCGACGGGGCCGGGCTGACACTGCCGTCGCTCGGCGTCGACCAATGGCCGGTCATCACCGGCCGCCCGCTGGTCGAACTCGGCCGGGCCCGCCCGGACGTGGTGACGGAACTGGCCGAACTGGTCACCAGGGGGACTCGCTCGGCGATCCCCGGGCGACCGGCCGAGCGGGCGGATCCCCTCGGCCGTCCCGGCGGCAGCGAATCCGGCGAAGCCGAGCACGGCGGACCGGTCCTGCTCAGCCCCGACGATCTCCTGACCGTCGAAGAGAACGACATGGACGCCGGCCGTGCGGCGGAGGGCTGACCACATGACCGTGACGCCACCGCGCGGACATGCTCCCGAACGCTCTCCCGTGGACGCGGACTTCGCCCGCCCAGGGCCTAACCTGGTCCGGTCGGTGAGGCGGGAGGCCGCGATGTACGTGTCCAGGCTGCGAGTTGACGGTGTCCGCGGGTTCCACGGCCAACGCCGGGTCGATCTGGGCTTGGTGCGCCCGGACGGAAGCCACGCAGGCTGGACCGTGCTCGCGGGCCGCAACGGCTCCGGCAAGACCACGCTGCTGCGCGCCCTGGCGATGGCGTTTCTCAACGAGAAGCACGGGTCCTTGACAGGCGGTCCGGAGGCTTGGTCGGCGTCGTCATCGCGGAGTGACCCCCTGATCGCGGTGGACATGGTGGCCGAGGGGTTCCACACGACTTGTCGCATCGGGGCCGGGCAGTCGACGGGCGAACCCGCTCTGAGCTGGTCCTATGAGGTGCACACCCCGATCACACCGTCCTCGGTCCCACATGACTTCTGTGCCGGCTACGGACCGCACCGGCGTCTCACGGGCGGCACGGTCGAAGTGCCCGCATCCGCTGTGTCCGCCCAGCGCGTGGCCACTCTCTTCCAGGAGGGCGCAGCGCTGGGGGAGAGCGTCGCCTGGCTGATCCAGCAGCACCTCAGACGGCTCGAAGGCCGTTCGGGGGCACAGGAGTTGATCGATGCGGTCTTCGCCTTGCTCGGAGACGGTCTGCTGCCCGACGACTACCGCGTCGTGCGGGTGGATTCCGAAGGGCTGTGGGTGCGCCGGGGCGGCCGTGAGTTCCCGCTCCGCGAGATGAGCGACGGATACCGCACGGTCACCGCTGTCGTGGTGGACCTGCTGCGGCACCTCCAGCTCTGCTACGGCGAACTGCCGCTGGACACCTCCGGCGATGTCCCGGCCGTCACGCTCCCGGGGGTCGTCCTCATCGACGAGGTGGACGCGCATCTCCATGTGAGCTGGCAGAAGCGGATCGGCGGCTGGCTCACGGCGCACTTCCCCCGGATCCAGTTCATCGTCACCACCCACAGCCCGTACATCTGCCAGTCGGCCGACCCCGGCGGTCTCATCCGGCTGGCGGGCCCGGACGAGCAGGAGCCGCCGCACACCGTGGACGAGGACCTCTACCGCAGGGTCGTGTACGGCAGCGGTGACGACGCGGTGCTCTCCGATCTGTTCGGGCTGGACAGCCCTTACTCGGACCGGGCCGAGGAACTGCGCCGCAGAGTTGGCGACTTGGAGGGGCTGGTTCTCTCCGGGGAGGCGACGCCCGATCAGGTGGAGGAGTACCAGCAGCTCAGCGAGATCCTGACCAGCTCGGCCGCCGCCCGCGTGGACGAGGTGTCGGCCCGGCTCGCGAGGCGCTGCGGATGATCCCGCTCCGCCGGCCTCCTCTGGAGCAGGAGTTACGCGACCGCTTGTCGCGCCGCGCCGCCGCGCTGAGGGAACGGGTGGCCGGAGCCGCCGAGGCGCGGCAGGAGTGGCGCCGGGCCCGCGCCGTGCGCAGCTCGCTGCTGGAACTGCTGGAAACCGTCGCTCCCGGGATCACCCGGTGCATGTACTGCGGTGACAGCGAAGGGACAGCCATCGACCACTTCGAACCGCTCGCTCGTGCCCCGCTGCGTGCCTTCGACTGGCTCAACCATCTCCTCGCCTGCTCGCACTGCAACAGCAATGAGAAACGCGACCGTTATCCGTGCGGGCCCGACGGTTCCTGTCTGCTGGTGGACCCCTGCCGCGAGGACCCGGCCGATCATCTCCGGCTGATCCTGCCGACCGGCGAGTACCGCCCGCGCACGGAGAAGGGCGCCGAGACGATCCGCACGTTCGGGCTGGACCGGGAGGTGCTGAAGCGGGGCAGGGCCCATGCCTACGTCCGCTGCAAGTCCATGCTCCGCGACTACGACGGACTGTGCCGGAGCGGCGAGAAGTCCGAGGCGGGGGACGTGGCCCGGGCGCTGGGGGTGCATCCGTTCGCTGACGTGCTCTACGCGATGGTCCGGGTCATGCACGAGCCCGGGGCGCCCCTCGTCATGGGGGCGCAGGTGGTCGCGGCACTCCACAGTCTCGTGGACGGCGCAGCCCTTCCGTACCGCGTCACCATCCCGACGGCCCGGCCAGGCGGCGTCACCACGGCCGAGAGGACTGCGGCACCATCGGCCGGTTGCGCGGAAGCTGAGGGAGGCACCGGCTGAGGCGCTCCTCCCGTCACCCCGGTCCGGCGTCCGGAATCTGTTCCGGGCCGACGTCCTCCTGGCCGGACTTCGGCGGCCGGCCCCGTTTCGGGATCGGGCGGACCGTTTTCGGGAGGCGGCCGGCGTCCGAGAGGGCGCGGCGGAGGAGGAACTCGATCTGGGCGTTGGTGGAGCGCAGTTCGGCGGCGGCCCAGGCGGCGAGGGCGTCGTGGACGGCCGGGTCGAGCCGCAGCAGCACCTGTTTGCGCTGCTGCCGCGGCCGTCGCTGAGCGGGTGCCGTGGCCGCCGCGGGGGCGGCCTCTGGGGCGACGGCCTCGGGGGCAGGGCTCGATCGCCCTGTGTTGGCGGAGGCGGAGGCGGTGTCCGGCTCCGGCTCCGGGTCGGTGTCCTCCCCCGGGGCGGTGTCCGTCCGGGGAGCGGTGCCCCGCCCCGGGCCGGTGGCCGGCCCGGGGGGAGTGGTGGGTTCGGCGGGGCCGGGCCCGGGAGGGGGCTGCGGATCGGGTTCGGCCCGGTCGGCGGTCTCGTCCCGGTCCGGGGTCACTGGTACAGGCCGCCCGTGTTGAGGACCGGCTGCGGGGAGCGGTCACCGCAGAGGACCACCATCAGATTGCTGACCATGGCCGCGCGCCGTTCGTCGTCCAGTTCGACGATGCCCTGCTCGCTGATCCGGTTGAGCGCCGCCTCGACCATGCCGACCGCGCCGTCCACGATCTGCCGCCGGGCCGCCACGACCGCGCCCGCCTGCTGCCGCTGGAGCATGGCCGAGGCGATCTCCGGGGCGTAGGCGAGGTGCGTGAAGCGGGACTCGATGATCCGGACCCCCGCGGCCTGGACGCGGGCGGAGAGCTCAACCGCCAGCTTCTCGGTGATCTCCTCGGCGTTTCCCCGGAGCGAGAGCGCCTCCTCGTCGTAGGCGTCGTACGGGTACTCGATGGCGATGTGCCGGACGGCGGCCTCGGTCTGGGTGGAGACGAACTCCAGGAAGTCGTCCACCTCGAAGACCGCCTGCGCGGTGTCCTCGACCTTCCAGACGACGACCGCGGCCAGCTCGACCGGGTTGCCGTAGGCGTCGTTGACCTTGAGGACGGCCGTCTCGTGGTTGCGGACCCGGGTGGAGACCTTCTGCCGCGTGGTGAGCGGGTTGACCCAGCGCAGGCCGTCGGTGCGGATGGTGCCGGTGTAGCGGCCGAAGAGCTGGACGACGCGGGCTTCGCCCGGCGCGACCATGTTGAGCCCCGCCATGGCGAAGATCGAGCCGAGGAAGACCAGCACCCCGAGGATGATCAGACCGACCGCGGCCCCGGTCGAGCCGTCGCTCCCGGCCCCGGCGCCCAGGACGACCAGCCCCGCGCCCGCGAGCAGCCCGATCAGGCCGAGCAGCAGGGCCAGGCCGCCGCCGATGCTGTTGGCGGCGAACTCCCTCACCCGCGGCTTCGGCATCTCCGGCAGGTCGCTGCCGTCGGCGGGTCCGTTCGCCGCTGCCGCCGTGGCCGCGTGGTCGGGCGTGGTGGTGGGTGGAGTCTTCGGCATGGCGGGTCCCCGTCTCGTTCGGTCGGTGCTCGATCGGTGCTCGATCGGCGCCTGCGGTGTTCTAGCAAAGTGATAACACTTTTTTCGACGCGGCGCGAGGCCCGGTGGTTGCCCTCCCGGCGGGTGCTGATTCTCACGGCCCCGGAGGCGAGAACTCCGGGGCCTCCCGTGCGTATAGGGTGTTAGCTTTTGTCGTTTCCCGGGGCATGAGGACTGGAGCTCGGATCTATGGGACGCGCGGACTACCGACGGGCCCAGCAGCAGTGGGCCCGTGAAGAACGGGGCGGGTTCTTCCGCCGGCTCTTCTCGCTGAAGAAGGTGCTGGGCACCTTCGTGCTGCTCGGAGCGCTCGCGGTGGGCTCCTTCTTCGTGCTCTACCTGCTCGTCGACGTACCCGACGGCGGCAACCCGGAGGCGACGGCCCAGAGCAACGCCTTCACCTTCAGTGACGGCGCGCTCATCGCCCGCGAGGGCGACTTCAACCGCGAGCTGGTGCCGATCAGCCGGATCCCCAAGGACACCCAGTACGCGTTCGTGGCCGCCGAGAACAAGAGCTTCTACCAGGACCCCGGCGTCGACGTGAAGGGCCTCACCCGCGCCCTCGTCTCCACCGCGATGGGGAAGAAGCAGGGCGGGTCGACCATCACCCAGCAGTATGTGAAGAACTACTTCCTCAGCCAGGAGCAGACGGTCACCCGCAAGGCCAAGGAACTGATCATCGCGCTCAAGGTCGACCAGCAGCAGTCCAAGGACGAGATACTGGCCGGCTACATGAACACCAGCTACTTCGGGCGCGGCGCCTACGGCATCCAGGCCGCGGCCAAGGCGTACTACGACACCGACGTCGACGACCTCACCGTCGAGCAGAGCGCCTACCTCGCCGCGCTGCTCCAGGCGCCCAGCCAGTACGACCTGGCCGTCGCCAGCCCGAAGGCCCGGCAGCTGGTCACCGACCGCTGGCACTTCGTCCTCGACAACATGGTCGAGATGAAGTGGCTCAGCCCCGTCGAGCGCCGGGAGATGGCCTTCCCCGAGCCCGGGAAGCCCGAGCCCAACCCGGGGCTGGAGGGCCAGGCCGGCTACTTCGTCGAGGCGGCGAAGGCCGAGCTGATCGCCGCGGGCGTGGACGAGCAGGAGCTCGCCGCCCGGGGCTGGACCATCGAACTCAACATCGACAAGAAGAAGCAGCGCGACCTGGAGAAGGCCGTCAAGGCGGCGCTGCTGGACGACCTCGACCCGGAGCAGCGGGAGACCGACGCGCAGGCCCAGCCGGGCGCCGTCTCGGTCGATCCGGAAACGGGGGCGGTGGTCGCGATGTACGGCGGCCGGAGCTACGTCGAGCACTTCATCAACAACGCCACCCGCCAGGACTACCAGCCGGCCTCCACCTTCAAGCCGGTCGTCCTCGCCACGGCCTTCGAGACGGCCGCCGACACCCAGGACGGGCAGCCGATCACGCCGAACACGGTGTACGACGGCACCAGCGAGCGCCCCGTCGAGGGCAGCGACACCCCCTTCGCCCCGCCGAACCAGGGCGATGTGGACTACGGCCCGATCACGGTCCAGCAGGCCATGAACAACTCCGTCAACTCCGTGTTCGCGCAGATGGCGGTGGACGCCGGGCTGGAGCGGACCAAGCAGACCGGCATCGAGCTCGGCATGAAGGGCGACGCGAGCGGCTTCGACGTCAAGCCCGCCATGTCCCTCGGCGTCATGGGCGCCAGCCCGCTGGACATGGCCGCCGTCTACGCCACCCTCGCCAACCACGGTGAGCAGGTCAAACCCCGGCTGGTGAAATCCGCCAAGCGCGGCGACCGCGTGGTCGAACTGCCCGACCCGATCGGCGAGCAGATGATCGAACGGCAGACCGCGGACACCGTCACCTCCGTGCTGCGGGGCGTCGTCAACGACGGCACGGCCAAGGGGATCCGCTCCGACACGCTCAACTTCGCGGGCAAGACCGGCACCTCCGACGACAACAAGTCGGCCTGGTTCGCCGGTTACACCCCCGACCTGGTCACCACCGTCGGCCTCTTCGGCGAGGGCGAGGGCGGCAAGCAGGTCTCCCTCCAGGGGACGGGGGGCGGCGGCCGCGTCAACGGCGGCGGCTATCCGGCCCAGATCTGGGCCGAGTACAACCGGCTCGCCCTGAGCGGCAAGCCCGCGGCCCAGTTCGACCTGGACGTCATGGAGGCGCCCGAGCCGAGTTTCTCGCCCAGCCCCTCGGCGAGCGAGAGCGAGACCCCGGAGTCGTCGGAACCGCCGCAGACCACGGTGCCCGGTCTGCCGGAGACCTCCACCCCGCCGCCGGCCGGCACCCTCCCGCCGCCCGTCACCACCTCTCCGCCGCCGGACACGGCACCGCCCTCCGCCTCCACCCTGCCCGTTCCCCCGGGGGACGGCACGGGCGACGGCGGTGCCCGCACGGCCGCCGGGACGGACACCGGCCCGGGGGACGGCCCGTAGAAGGACCGTGACAACCCCGGCCGTTGAGGGGCGTCCCGGAGGGGGCGCCCCTGCCGCCCGGTCTCGGTACCGTGGGGCGGATGAGGCCCGTCATCGTGTCGACCGACGTCCCGCACCCGCCCGAGCAGGTCTACGACTTCCTCGATGTCATGGCGCACCACGAGCGCTTCACGGATCACTATCTGACCGGCTGGCGCTACAGCGGCCCCGAGCGCGGCACGGGATCGCGCGCCACGGTCACGGCCGCGCTGGGCGGCACCAGGACCGACGTCACCATCGAGGTCGTCGAGGCCGACCCGCCGCGGCGCATCGTCGAACGGAACGTCAGCGCGGCCGGCCGGCGCCTGGCCCACGGCACCTACACCATCGAACCGCTGCCGGCCGGCGGGAGCCGCGTCTCGTTCACCTACGGCTGGGTGCGTGCCCCGCTCGCCGACCGTCTGGCGGCGCCCGTCGTCCGGGCCGCGATGCGGCGCGCCAACCGCACGGTCATGCGGCGCCTGGCCGCCGAGCTGGCCCGCCACGGGCCGGCTGCCGGATCCTGACGGCGAGGAGGTCGACTCTCCTGCTCTTGCGCGGCCCCGGCCCCGGCCCCGTTCCCGCCAACGATGGCAGCGGACGGAACGGGGCCGCGGCCCCGCTAGCCCCCGTTTGTGAAGGGCAGTTCGAACCAGACGACCTTGCCCGTGCTCAGCCGGGTCGCCCCCCACCGCCGCGCCACCTTGTTGACCAGGTACAGCCCGCGCCCGCCCTCGTCCGACGGCCGTGCCTGCCGCAGCCTCGGCAGCTGCGGCACGTCGTCGCCGACCTCGCAGCGCAGCACGTCGGTACGGAGCAGCCGCAGCGTGATGGGGCGTTCGGCGTACCGGACGGCGTTCGTCACGATCTCGCTGACGAGGAGCTCCACCGAATCCGACAGCTCCTCCAGGCCCCACCGGGCCAGCGCCCGCCGGGCCAGCCGGCGCGCCTTGCTGGGCGCCCGCTCCTGCGGATCGAGGAACCAGTACGCCACGTCGCTCGGCGGTATGCCGTCGAACCGGGCCGCGAGCAGGGCGATGTCGTCGTCCCGGTCGCCCGGGCCGAGCATGTCCAGCACCTCGTCGCAGAGCGGCTCCAGCGGCGGCGGGTGGTCCGGGCCGGTCAGCCGCGCCGTCGCCACCAGCTTCTCGCGGAGCTGCTCGATACCCGTCCACACGTCGCGCAGCCGGGACTCGACCAGGCCGTCGGTGTAGAGCAGCAGCGTCGCCCCGGCGGGCGCGTCCAGCTCCACCGCCTCGAAGTCCACCCCGCCCACGCCGATCGGCGCGCCCGGCGGGACGCGCAGCACCTCCGCCCGGCCGCCGAGATGGAGCAGCACCGGCGGCGGATGGCCCGCGTTGGCGACGACGATCCGGTGCGCCACCGGGTCGTACACCGCGTAGATGCAGGTCGCCATCCGGTCGCTGCCCAGCCGCTGGGCCTGCTCGTCGAGGTGGTGCAGCACCTCCTGCGGCGGCAGGTCGAGCTGGGCCAGCGTCTGCGCCGTCGTGCGGAGCTGCCCCATGATCGCGGCCGAGGTCATGGAATGGCCCATGACGTCACCGACGACCAGGGCGACCCGGCTGCCGGGCAGCGGGATCGCGTCGTACCAGTCGCCGCCGACCCGGGCCGTCTCCGCCGCCGGGAGGTAGCGGCTGGCGAGCCGGACGCCCGTGGGCTGGGGGAGCGAGTCCGGGAGCATGGAGCGCTGCAGGGCGTCGGCGATGTACGCCTCGCGCCCGTACAGCACGGCCTTGTCCACACCGAGCGCCGTATGGGTCGCCAGCTGGGCGGCGACCAGCAGATCGTCCGCCTCGAACGCCGGCCGGTCGGTGAGGCGCAGGAACACCGCCGCGCCGATCACCCGGCGGCGACCGCGCAGCGGCGCCAGCACGGCGCGCCGGCCCGGCGGGACGGGATAGTCGGGCCCGAGCAGCTCCGGGACGGCGTCCACGGCCGCCTCGGAGTCGCCGAACACCGGGCGCACGCCCCGCAGCACCTCCGCCAGCGGCCCGCCCGGCGCCACCTCCGCGAGCTTGACGGCGGGCAGCAGCCCGGGGCCGGCCGCGGATCCCGGCGGGCGCACCGGATCCGGCTCCGCCGCGCCCTCGGGACGCCCCTCGCGCTCCTCGCGTCCAGTGCGCTGCGTGCGTTCGGTTCGGTCCGTGTGCTCGCCGGCCGTCGTCCCCCGCTCCGTACCGGAGGCCGTCATACCGCCGGTGGAGCCGCCGCGCCCGGGCGGCAGCCGGTCGCTGCGGCGCAGCCGCAGCACGAACGGGTCCACGGGCCGCTCGTCGCCGACCGGCAGCGGGTCGCGCAGATAGACGAGGATGACGTCGGCGAAGGTCGGCACGGTGGCCCGGCAGAGGCCGAGCACGATCTCGTCGAGGTCGATACCGCGCGCGATCCGGCGGGTGGCGGCGCCGATGAACCGCAGCCGGTCGCCGTCCCGCTGGTGCCGGGCGGCCATCTCGGCCGCGGTCAGCACCACGCCGCCGTCACCGCCCGGACCGCCCGCCGCGTCCGCTCGTTCATGCGTCTCCGTCCGCTGGGCCGGCGGCTGCGGCGCGCTCTCGGGGCCCGCGGCGGCCGGGCGGCGGGACCGGCCGCCGGGCCGGTTGCGCCGGGCCGCCGCCGCCGCGGCCTCGCGGTCGGCGGCGGTGGAGTCCTGCGGCAGGTCGCCCTTGCGGGTCGCCGCCATGCCGACGGCCACGGTGGCACCGCGCGGCCGCCCGCCCCGGGCCGCGTTCGCCGCGGCGTCCCGGCCCTCCTCGCGGCCGGTACGGGCCGCCGCGGTGCCGCGCGCACGGCCGCCCGGCCGGGCCATCGCCGTCCGGGGGTCCTCCGGCTGCTCACCGCCGGACCGCCGCGGTGCCGGGCGGGCACCGCGGCCTTTGTCGTCGGGGTCCGCCTCGGCCGGGGGCGGCTCCGGGTCGCCGTCCGTCCCGTCACCGCGCGGGCGGGGCCGGGAACGCCGCGCGGCGGCCGAAGCGCCGTCGCGGTCGCCCGCGCGGCGGGCCGCCGGGCGGGGCCGGCCCGCGGGCTCCTGGCCCGGGGCAGCGGCGCCTGCCGGGGCGTGCCCGGGCTGGGTGGCGGCCTGGCGGCCGTCGTTGGAGGTCGGGTACTCCGTCACGCGTGGGGTTCCATCCGTCCGGGGCTGGCGTCGGGCGCGCCAGTGGTCAGGCGCTCCGTCGGCACTGCAGGAAGAGTTGGATCTCGGGGGGTACTTCGGTGCTGGCCGGCGCGTACGCGTACGAGTCCTCCCCGGCGATCTCGAAACCCGCTCCGCGCACGACCTGCCGCAACTCGTCCCGTAGATAACCCGATACCCGGATCGGGCTGCCCAGGAACGGAATCACCGCGTCGTCCACATCGGCTTCGACCATCGACAGCACCAGCGGACCGCCGGGCCGCAGCAGGCCGTGCAGCATCCGCAGGGCGTGCGGGATCTCGGCGCGCGGCAGCATCAGCAGGGAGAAGAAGGCGGCGGCGCCGTCGAAGACACCGAGATGACCCGGGCGGCCCGGCCCGAGATCGGCCAGATCGAGCTGGTGGAACTCGGCCTTGGGCACGTTCTCCCGGCAGAGCGCGACCATGGTGGCCGACAGGTCGACGCCCACCACCCGGTGCCCGGCCTCCGCGAGCTGCGCGGCCGTCGGCACTCCGGTGCCGCAGCCGACGTCCAGCACCCGGGAGCCCGGCGGCAGCTCCCCGGCCAGCCAGGCGCCGGCGGCGACCTGGCCCTCCCGGTGCGGAAAGGCCTCGGTGTAGCGGGTGGCGATGGCGTCGAACGCCTCCGCCTGCCCGGAGCGGTCGATGGCGGTCCGGTCGTATCCCTCGTAGCCGTCGGCAGCCGCCGGTGCGCCCTGCCGGCCGTCTCCGCTCATGGTCGTCCCCTCCGGTGGCTCGTGTGACTGACGGTCACTTTCCGTCCGGATGGGCGGAGTTGTGGCCGCGAATCGCCAGGAGGCGATCCTACGTTTCCTGCATGGGGGGTGCTACAAGAGGATCACGCCCCATCACACCAGCGCCCGGCCCGGCAGTCCACCGCTCGCGCCGACATCCCGCGCGGTACGCCGCCCGGGCGGGCCGCCCCGGTGGGCTCCGGCGGGCCGCCGCGCGTCACGGCCGCGTCATCCGCAGCACGTCGAGCGCCTCGTCCAATTGTTCCACCGTCAGCAGCCCGCGCTCCACGTATCCGGAGTCCAGGACCACCTCACGGATGGTGCGCCGCTCGGCCAGGGAGCGCTTGGCGACCTTGGCCGCCTCCTCGTAGCCGATATAGCGGTTGAGCGGGGTGACGACGGAGGGGGAGGACTCCGCGTACTCGCGGGCCCGCTCGGTGTTGGCGGTGATGCCCCGCACGGTGCGGTCCGCGAGCAGGCGGGCGGCCGACGAGAGCAGCCGGACGGACTCCAGCAGATTCTTGCCGATCACCGGCAGCATGACGTTCAGCTCGAAGTTGCCGGACGCGCCCGCCACGGCGACCGTGGTGTCGTTGCCGGTGACCTGCGCGGCCACCATCAGCACCGCCTCCGGGACCACGGGGTTGACCTTCCCCGGCATGATCGACGAACCGGGCTGCAGATCCGGCAGGTTGATCTCGGCCAGCCCGGTGCGCGGGCCGGAGGCCATCCAGCGCAGATCGTTGCAGATCTTGGTGAGGCCGACGGCGATCGTGCGGAGCTGCCCGGAGGTCTCCACCAGGGCGTCCCGGGCGCCCTGCGCCTCGAAGTGGTCCCGGGCCTCGGTCAGCGGCAGCCCCGTGGTGCGGGCCAGCTCGGCGATCACCGCGGCGGGGAAGCCGGGCGGGGTGTTGATGCCGGTGCCCACGGCCGTGCCGCCCAGCGGCAGTTCGGCCAGCCGCGGCAGGGCGGACTCCAGCCGCTCGACGCCGTAGCGGACCTGGGCCGCGTAGCCGCCGAACTCCTGGCCGAGCGTGACCGGCGTGGCGTCCATCAGATGGGTCCGGCCGGACTTCACCACCTCGGCGAACTCGGCCGACTTCTCCTCCAGCGCCGCCGCGAGATGCCCGAGGGCCGGAACGAGGTCGGCGGTCACGGCCGCCGTCGCGGCGATGTGGATCGAGGAGGGGAAGACGTCGTTGGAGGACTGGCCTGCGTTGACGTGGTCGTTGGGGTGGACGGGGGCGCCCCCCAGCCGCTCGCTCGCCAGGGTGGCCAGCACCTCGTTGATGTTCATGTTCGAGGAGGTGCCCGAGCCGGTCTGGAAGACGTCCACCGGGAAGTGCTCGTCCCAGCGGCCCTCGGCCACCTCCCCGGCCGCCTCCGCGATCGCGGCGGCCGTCTTCGGGTCGAGCACGCCCAGCTCGGCGTTGACCTGGGCCGCGGCCCCCTTGATCCGGGCCAGCGCCGCGATGTGCGCCCGCTCCAGCCGCTGCCCGGAGACGGGGAAGTTCTCCACCGCGCGCTGCGTCTGGGCCCGCCACTTGGCGTGCGCGGGGACCCGCACCTCGCCCATCGAGTCGTGCTCGGTGCGGTACCCGCCGCCGCCGGAGGGGCGTCCGCCGCCTGTTCCGCCGTCCGCTCCGCCGCGCGCCGCGTCCTGTGCCTCGGCCATGCCGCGTGCCTCCCTCGCTCGTCCTCGTGTACTCAGCGCCTGCCCGGCCCCCGGTGTCACCAACGGGCCGCACCCCGCCAGTTAATCCGCGGAGGGGCCCGGTGAGGGGAAAGCGGCCGTTCCGCGCGCCGGGGCGGACTCCCGGCGGCGGGCGGCGGTACGGGACGGCGGTAGGGACGGCGGTACGACGGAGCGGCGGTACGGGACGGGCCGGGCGGCGCCGGAGCGCGGGCGGGGTGCCGTATCGCGGTGGTGCCCCCCGGGACGGGCGGCGGGCCCCGCCGTCACACCGCGGGGCCCGCACCTGCTCTGCGTACTCTCCGTACCGCGCGGGAGGCGTTACGCCCCGCGCACCGGGATGCTCGTCACGAACGGCTGCTCCGGCGCCGGATCGGCGAAGAAGTCGTTGCCCTTGTCGTCCACGACGATGAACGCGGGGAAGTCCTCCACCTCGATCTTCCAGACCGCCTCCATGCCCAGCTCCTCGTACTCCAGGACCTCGACCTTCTTGATGCAGTCCTGGGCGAGCCGGGCCGCCGGGCCGCCGATCGAGCCGAGGTAGAAGCCGCCGTGCGCGGCGCAGGCGTCGGTGACCTGCCGTGAGCGGTTGCCCTTGGCGAGCATCACCTTGGAGCCGCCCGCCGCCTGGAACTGCTCGACGTAGGCGTCCATCCGGCCGGCGGTGGTCGGGCCGAAGGAGCCGGAGGCGTAGCCCTCGGGGGTCTTGGCCGGGCCGGCGTAGTAGACCGGGTGGTCCTTGAGGTACTGCGGCATCTCCTCGCCCGCGTCCAGCCGCTCCTTGATCTTGGCGTGCGCGATGTCACGGGCGACGACGAGCGTGCCGGTGAGCGAGAGCCGGGTCTTGACCGGGTGCTTGGTGAGCTCGGCCAGGATCTCGTCCATGGGGCGGCGGAGATCGATCCGCACCGCCTCCAGATCCGGGCCCGCGCCCTCGGTGAGCTGCTCCTCGGTGGTGTCGGGGAGGAAACGCGCCGGGTCGGTCTCCAGCTGCTCCAGGAAGACGCCTTCGGCGGTGATCTTCGCGACGGCCTGGCGGTCGGCGGAGCAGGAGACGGCGATGGCGACCGGGCAGGAGGCGCCGTGCCGCGGGAGGCGCACCACGCGCACGTCGTGGCAGAAGTACTTGCCGCCGAACTGGGCGCCGATGCCGATCTTCTGCGTCAGCTCGAAGACCTTCTCCTCCAGCTCCTTGTCCCGGAAGCCGTGCCCGGTGGGGGAGCCCGAAGCGGGCAGCTCGTCGAGGTAGTGCGCGGAGGCGTACTTGGCGGTCTTCAGGGCGTACTCGGCGGAGGTGCCGCCGACGACGATCGCCAGGTGGTACGGCGGGCAAGCGGCGGTGCCCAGCGAACGGATCTTCTCCTCCAGGAACCTCATCATGCTCTTCTCGTTGAGCACGGCCTTCGTCTCCTGGTAGAGGAAGGACTTGTTCGCGGAGCCGCCGCCCTTGGCCATGAAGAGGAACTTGTAGGCGCCGCCGTCGGTCGCGTACAGCTCGATCTGCGCCGGGAGGTTGGAGCCGGTGTTCTTCTCCTCCCACATGGTCAGCGGAGCCATCTGGGAGTAGCGCAGGTTGAGCTGGGTGTACGCGTCGTAGATGCCGCGGGAGAGCGCCTCCTCGTCCCGCCCGGAGGTGAGGACGTTCTGCCCGCGCTTGCCCATGACGATGGCGGTGCCGGTGTCCTGGCACATCGGCAGCACGCCGGCCGCGGCGATGTTGGCGTTCTTCAGCAGGTCCAGCGCGACGAAGCGGTCGTTGGGGGACGCCTCGGGGTCGTCCAGGATGCGGCGCAGCTGGGCGAGGTGGGCGGGGCGGAGGTAGTGCGAGATGTCGTGCATGGCCTCGGCGGCCAGCTTGCGCAGCGCCTCCGGCTCGACCTTGAGGAACGTACGGCCGTCCGCCTCGACGGTGCTCACACCCTCGGAGGTCACCAGGCGGTACGGCGTGGTGTCCTCACCCAGGGGGAGGAGGTCGGTGTACGCGAACTCGGGCATGGTCGGGGTTCCTCGTCTCGGCGGGCCGGCTGGGGCCCGTCCAGCCTAAGACGCCGCGCGGACAGCGGGCCTGTGAGGTAGGGCTCACCGCGGGGCGGCGGGGCGGTGGGGCGGCGGGGCGGCGGTGGCCGACGGAGAGGGTGGGCGGAAGGGCGGGCGGAAGGGGCCGGCCGCGGTCCCGCGGGAGGCGGTCCGCCGGGCATCCGTCCCCGGGCGTCCAGCCCCGGGCACTAGTCGCGATCTATCGCGTCTGGGTAGGCTGACGGACGTGGATGCCGCATCAGCACGGGGGCCCGCCCCCGACGCGCCCGAACCGCCCGTGGCCCCGGCCGCGCCGGAGCCGCCCGCCGCGCCCGGGCCGGCGCCGGCCCCTCCCGGGCCGCCCGCCGCACCGGACCCCCCGGTGCCGCCCCGGGCGCGGGACGGCGAGGCCGGCCGTCGCGCGGCCGGGCACGGCTCGCCGCGGCCCGGGTGGCGGGAGATGCGCGAGCCGGAGCCCGCCCCTCTGGACCTCCGGAAGAACGGACCGGTCCCGGCGGCCCCGGACACCGCGCCCGCGACCGCCGTCCCGGCACCGTCCCCCGCCGGGATGCGCGCCTCCGACCGGGACCGGGACCGGATCGCGGACATCCTGCGTGAGGCGCTGGCCGAGGGCCGGCTGACCGCGGAGGAGCACTCCGAGCGGATCGACCTGGCCTACCGGGCCCGGACCGTCGGCGAACTGGAGCCGCTGGTCGGCGACTTGCCGGCGCAGAGCGGCCCGGACCGGGGGCCGGACCGCGCCGCGCCGCGCCCCGGTGGAGCGCCGCCCTCGGCGGCCGGCGCGGCCTCGGAGCACCTCGTCGCGGTCTTCGGCGGCTCCACCCGCAAGGGACGCTGGCGGGTGGGTCCGCGCACCACGGCCTTCGCCCTGTTCGGCGGGGTCGAGATCGATCTGACGGAGGCCGTCTTCCAGCAGCAGGAGATCGTCGTCAATGCCGTGGCGATCTTCGGCGGGGTGGAGATCCGGGTGCCGGAGAACGTGACGCTGCGCTGCACGGGCACCGGGATCTTCGGCGGCTTCGACGCCAGGAACCGCGAGGCCGACGACCCCGACGCGCCGATCGTGGTCGTCACCGGCTTCGCCGTCTTCGGCGGGGTCGATGCCCGCCCGAAGCGCGGCAAGCTGCTCAGGGATCTTCGCGATCGCATGCGCCGGGAACCGGGCGGCTGAGCCCGCCCGGATCGGTCCGCCACGGTGTGAATAGGCGCGCGTACAGCGGGTAGGGAGAGTCGAGTCGTCTCTCGTGCGGCATGGGGGTGCAAACGGTCGTGCGAAGGGAGACGGGCAAGGGTGACCCTTTCGCGTAGCTGTCGTCAGGAGTGGACCGTGCTGCATTCGCCGCATCAGCCCCCGCAGGCCGCCGTCGTGCCGTCCCAGCGTGTGACCGCGCGGGACCAGGACGGCCCCTGGCATTCGGAGGCGGTGTGCCGCCGGGACGAGGCAGGACTGTTCTTCGCGCCGTCCAAGGAACCGACGGCCGCGAGGCTGTCGCGCGAGGAGGCCGCGAAGAGAGTCTGCGCGCGCTGCCCGGTGCTGGTCGAATGCCGGGAGCACGCTCTGCTGCAGCCGGAGCCCTACGGCGTGTGGGGCGGCCTCACCGCCGCCGAGCGCCGGGTCGTGCTCGCCCGCCGCCGGCGGCGCGACGCGGAGCTGCAGAAGGCCGCGCGACCGGCGATACCGCACATCGCCGCGGCCGGCTGAAGGCCGGCCGGATACGGCCCCGGCAGAAGGGCCGGTGGAGAGGAGGAACGCCCCCCGCACGGGGCGATCCTCCTCTTCTGCTTGTCCTCCGCCGGCCGCCCCGGAGGGCGGGGGCGGCTCCGTCAGCGGGCCCGGTCGAAGTCCACCGCGCTGTAGGCGCGCAGCTTCTTCAGCCGGTGCGTGGAGTCGATCTGCCGGATGGTGCCCGACTTCGAACGCATCACCAGGGACTGGGTGGTGGCCGTCTCCGCGCGGTACCGCACGCCGCGCAGCAGCTCGCCGTCCGTGATGCCGGTGGCGACGAAGAACACGTTCTCGCCGCTGACCAGGTCGGAGGTGTGGAGCACCCGGTCCAGGTCGTGGCCCGCGTCGAGGGCGCGCTGCCGCTCCTCGTCGTCCTTCGGCCACAGCTTGCCCTGGATGGTGCCGCCGAGGCACTTGATGGCGCAGGCCGCGATGATGCCCTCCGGCGTGCCGCCGATGCCCATCAGCAAGTCGACGCCGGTGCCCTCCCGTACGGCCATGATCGCGCCGGCCACGTCGCCGTCCGAGATGAACTTGATGCGGGCGCCGGTCTCCCGGATCTCCTGGACGATCCCGTCGTGCCGCGGCCGGTCCAGCACGACGACGGTGACGTCCTCGGGCTCGCTCCGCTTGGCCTTGGCGACCCGGCGGATGTTCACCGCGGGCGGGGCGGTGATGTCCACGTAGTCGGCGGCCTCGGGGCCGGTGACCAGCTTGTCCATGTAGAAGACGGCGGACGGGTCGAACATCGTGCCGCGGTCGGCCACGGCCAGCACGGAGACGGCGTTGCTCATGCCCTTGGCGGTGAGCGTCGTGCCGTCGACGGGGTCCACGGCGACGTCGCACTCCGCGCCGGTCCCGTCGCCGACGCGCTCGCCGTTGAACAGCATCGGCGCCTCGTCCTTCTCGCCTTCGCCGATCACGACCACGCCGTTCATGGAGACCGTGTGCACCAGGGTGCGCATGGCCTTGACGGCGGCACCGTCCGCGCCGTTCTTGTCGCCGCGGCCGACCCACCGCCCCGCGGCCATCGCGGCGGCCTCGGTGACCCGGACCAGTTCCAGGGCGAGGTTGCGGTCGGGGTGCTCGGGCTGGACATCAAGAGCGGGCGGTAGATGGTTGTTTTCGGTCATCGGAGCGCACCTTTCTGTACGGCGACGGCCGGATGCTGAGGGTAATGAGACTTTATCCGCTCATTGGCAATCTGAGCAGAGCGCCCCACGTTTGAGCGCATCCCCTGGCTCCGCCCGGTGCCCACGGGGTGCGGTTCCCGGGAGCCGCCGGTCCGCACCCCGGGGGGGCGGGGGCGGACCACCGCGGCGCATGAGGGACCATGGGCGGGTGGCAAGTGGACGTGGCAGGCAGACGGTGCGGGACATGGTGCTGTCGATGACGGTGATCGTGCTCTTCGCTGCCGTCATCTACGTATTCATCCCGCACGACGACTCAAAGGACCCGCTCCAGCGGGTCGACTACTCGATGGAACTGAAGTCGGCCGGCCGCGCGGCTCCGTATCCGCTCGCGGCCCCGCAGGGGCTGCCGGAGACGTGGAAGGCCACCTCGGTGAGGTACCGGGGCGACGGCCGGCACGGCGCCGCCTGGCATCTGGGCTTCCTCGACCCCGACCGGGAGTACGTGGCGGTGGAGCAGAGCGACGGCAAGCCGGAGACGTTCGTGACGAGCGTGAGCCGTGGCGCGGAGCGCACCGACCGGACCCAGCGGATCAACGGCGAGGAGTGGGTGCGCTACGAGGGCGAGCAGTACGACGCCCTGGTGCGCGAGGAGGACGACCACACGACCGTCGTCCTCGGCACCGCCTCGTACGAGCGCCTCACGACGATGGCCGCCGCGCTCAGGACCTCCTGAACCCGGGGGTTCGGGAGGCCCGGAGCGGGCGGCCGGTGACCGTGGCCGGGTCGCGCTGCCGGTGCGGCCCGGTCGGACGGTCAGACGGTGGTGACGGCCTCGTCGTAGGACAGCCGCGGCAGGCGCTCGGGGAACCAGGCGTTCTCGGCGGGCCGGCCGATGTTGACCACGGTCAGCACGGCGTGGTCGCCCTCGGGGAAGAAGTCCTTGTTGATGCCGTCGGCGTCGTAGCCCGTCATCGGGCCGGCGGCCAGGCCGGCGGCGCGGACGCCGAGGATGAAGTAGCCCGCCTGGAGTGTGGCGTTGAAGGAGCCGACCTGCTCGCGCACCGGGCGCTCCGCGAAGAACGTGTCCTTGAGGTCCGGCACGAAGGGCATCAGCCGCGGCAGCTCCTCGTGGAACTCGTGGTCCACGGCGAGGATCGCGGTCAGCGGCGCGGCGGCGGTCTTCGCCTGGTTGCCCTCCATCAGATGCCCCACCAGGCGCTGCCGCGCCTCGGGGGAGCGGACCAGCACCACGCGCAGGGGCTGCTGGTTGAAGGCGGTCGGCGCGTACTTGACCAGGTCGTAGATGGCCTGGACCTGCTCCTCGGTCACCGGCTCGTCGGTGAAGGCGTTGGCGGTACGGGCCTCCCGGAACAGCAGGTCCTGGGCGGCGGCATCGAGGGCGAGAGTCATAAGGAACACCTTGTTCATGGGGGTGTGCGGGGGAGACCCGCACGCTGACAAGGTGTATTAACCTTCAACTAAATATTCTTATGCCCGCTCTCGATGTGACTCCCGTCACGTCAGCTGCCGGTGGGTGCGGCCCCCGCAGGACGCACGCCGAACGGTTGCCGGAGGGCCTCCGGGGGTGCGGCCCGGACCGTCTCTCAGTCCCCGGAGCCGCGGGGAGCGCCGCCGGAGGGCCCGGAGCCCTCCTCCGAGGACTCGGCGAGCGCCGCGTCCAGCCGCGCCCGGGCGCCGTCCAGCCAGCGGCGGCAGATCTTCGAGAGTTCCTCGCCGCGCTCCCACAGGGCGAGCGACTCCTCCAGCGTCGTGCCGCCCGCCTCCAGCCGGCGTACGACATCGATCAGTTCGTCCCGCGCCTGCTCATAGCCCAGCGCGTCACTCGGCGCGGCCGCCCCGGTCCCGGTCTCCGTCATGCGGTCAGCCTACGGTCCGGCACCGACAGCGGGCCCCGCGGCGGGCGGTTCCCGGAGCGGCGGCTCCGGCACCGCCCGGCCGGGCGCCCTTCGCTCCGGCCCTGGCGCCCTGGCCCCCCGGGCCGGCGCCCTTCACTCCGGGCCGGCGCCGTCCGCCGTCCCGCCCGTGCCCGGCCCGGTGGCCGCCGCCCCGGCACCGTCCGTCCCGGCGCCGTCCGCCGCGGCACCGTCCGGGTCCGCGCCGCTGCCGCCGGCCGCCACGACCGTCAGCTCCCCCTCGGCCACCCGGGCCCGCAGCCGCTCGCCCTCCGGCACCTCGCGCGCCGCCCGGACGACCGAACCGTCCGGCCGCTGCAGCACCGCGTAACCCCGCTCCAGCGTGGCGGCGGGCGAGAGCGCGACGACCCGCGCCCGGGTGTGGGCCAGCTCGGAGTCCGCCCGGTCCAGCAGATGCCCCAGGGTGCGGCGGCCGCGGTCGCGCAGCGCCGTGATCTGCTCCTCCCGCTCCTCGACCATCCGGTGCGGCCGCTCCATGCAGGGCCGGGCGCGGGCCGCCGCCAGCCCGCGCTCCTCGCGGTCCAGCAGGCCGCCCACCGCGCGCAGCGCCCGCTCGCGCAGCTGCTGGATGCGGTGGAGCTCCTCGCCGACGTCCGGCACCACCTGCTTGGCCGCGTCGGTGGGAGTGGAGGCGCGCAGATCGGCGACCAGGTCCAGCAGCGGTGTGTCCGGCTCGTGCCCGATCGCCGAGACGACCGGGGTGCGGCACGCCGCCACCGTCCGCACCAGCTGCTCGTCCGAGAAGGGCAGCAGATCCTCGACGCTGCCGCCGCCCCGGGCCACGATGATCACGTCCACCCCGGGATGGGCGTCCAGCTCCCGCACCGCCTCCACCACCCGGGTGACGGCGTGCACCCCCTGCACGGGGACATTGCGCACCTCGAAGCGGACGGCCGGCCAGCGCAGCCGGGCGTTCTCCAGGACGTCACGCTCCGCCGCCGAGGCCCGCCCGCACACCAGCCCTATGAGCTGCGGCAGGAACGGCAGCGGATGCTTGCGCTCGGCCGCGAACAGCCCTTCGGCGGCCAGGGACTTCTTGAGCTGCTCCAGCCGGGCCAGCAGCTCACCGACCCCGACCGGTCTGATCTCGGCCGCGCGCAGCGAGAGCTGGCCGCGCGGCGCGTACCACTCGGGCTTGGCCTGCACCACGACCCGGGCGCCCTCGGACACCGCGTCCGCGACCCGGTCGAAGACCGAGCGGAAGCACGTGACGCTCAGCGAGATGTCGTACGACGGGTCGCGCAGGGTCAGGAAGACCACGCCCGCCCCGGGGCGCCGCGACAGCTGGGTGATCTGCCCCTCCACCCAGACGGCGCCGAGCCGGTCGATCCAGCCGCCGATGAGCCGCGACACCTCGCCGACGGGGATCGGCGTCTCGGCCGAGGTGTTGAGTGCCATGGGAGGAGGCTAGCCGGGCGCACCGACATCGATGCCGGTACCCGGGTTCCGGTGGCCGCGGCTCGCCGGACCGGAGCGGGTGCCCCGCCACCCGGCCCCCGCCCGGAGCCCGCCCGGTCCCCGCCCGGCCTTTACGATGGCCCCATGACTGCTACGCCCAGCCCGTCGCCCGACGCCGCCCCGTCCGGGGACACCCCGGACGGCGGTGCCCGCAAGCGCGTCCTGCTCGCCGCACCCCGCGGATACTGCGCGGGCGTGGACCGCGCCGTGATCGCCGTCGAGAAGGCTCTGGAGCAGTACGGCGCGCCGGTCTACGTGCGCAAGGAGATCGTCCACAACAAGTTCGTCGTGCGGACGCTGGAGAAGAAGGGCGCCGTCTTCGTCGAGGAGACGGAGGACGTCCCCGAGGGCTCCATCGTGATCTTCTCCGCGCACGGCGTCGCCCCCGTGGTCCACGAGGAGGCCTCGGCCCGCAAGCTGGCGACCATCGACGCCACCTGCCCGCTGGTCACCAAGGTGCACAAGGAGGCCGTCCGGTTCGCCAAGGACGACTACGACATCCTCCTCATCGGCCACGAGGGCCACGAGGAGGTCATCGGCACCAGCGGCGAGGCCCCCGAGCACATCACCCTGGTCGACGGCCCGGACGACGTGAAGAACGTCGAGGTGCGCGACCCGTCGAAGGTCGTCTGGCTCTCCCAGACCACCCTCTCCGTCGACGAGACCATGGAGACGGTCGACGCCCTCAAGGACCGCTTCCCCCAGCTCATCAGCCCGCCCAGCGACGACATCTGCTACGCCACGCAGAACCGGCAGATCGCGGTCAAGCAGGTGGCGGCCGACTCCGACCTGGTCCTCGTGGTCGGCTCCAAGAACTCCTCCAACTCGGTGCGCCTGGTCGAGGTCGCCCTCGGCGCGGGCGCCCGCGCCGGTCATCTGGTGGACAACGCCGGGGAGATCGACGAGGCGTGGCTGGCGGGGGTGGACACGGTCGGCATCAGCTCCGGCGCCTCCGTGCCGGACGTGCTCGTCGAGGAGGTCCTCGACTGGCTCGCCGAGCGCGGCTACGCCGACGTCGAGATCGTCCAGCCGATGCAGGAGAGCATCACCTTCTCCCTGCCGAAGGAGCTCCGCCGGGATCTGCGCGCGGAGGCCGCCGCCCTGTCCGGCGGACCCGCCGCCGGCGCGCCGGACGCCCGCGCCTGAGGCCCCGCCCGGACCCCGCCCGGCGCGTACCCCGTGGTGCCGGCAGGCCCCCCGCCCCGGTCCCCCGCCCCGCGCGGCGGGCCGGGGCGGTTCCGCGCTCCCGGACGCAGCGGCGGGCGAGCACGCCGCGCCAGGGCCTAAGTTGGTGACCATGGTGGCTACATCCGGGGCGCAGACCCCCCAGACAACCGCAGAACCGGCCGGACGGGTCCTGGGAGTGGACATCGGCGGCTCCGGCATCAAGGGCGCCCCGGTCGACCTGGAGCGCGGAGACCTCGCGGAGGAGCGGCACAAGGTGCTGACCCCGCAGCCGGCGACGCCCGAGGCGGTCGTCGAGTGCGTGGCGGAGGTCGCCGGTCACTTCGGCTGGACCGGCCCGGTCGGCGTGACCTTCCCCGGTGTCGTCACCGGCGGCATCACGCGCACGGCCGCGAACGTCGACCCCGGCTGGATCGGCCGCGACACCCGGAGCCTGCTCGCGGACCGGCTGGGCCTGCCGGTGACCGTGCTCAACGACGCGGACGCGGCCGGGGTCGCCGAGATGGCCTTCGGCGCGGGCCGCGGCCGGAACGGCACGGTGATCATGCTGACCCTCGGCACCGGTATCGGCAGCGCCGTCTTCACCGGCGGGCAGCTCGTCCCCAACACCGAGCTGGGCCACCTGGAGCTCGACGGCCACGACGCGGAGACCCGGGCCGCCAGCCGCGCCAAGGAGGACGAGGACCTGAGCTGGGCCGACTGGGCGCTGCGGCTGGAGCGCTATCTCAGCCATGTCGAGATGCTGTTCTCCCCGGACCTCTTCATCATCGGCGGCGGGGTGAGCCGCAAGGCCGAGAAGTACCTGCCCCTGATCAAGGGGGTACGGGCCGAGATGGTGCCGGCGGAGCTGCGGAACAACGCGGGCATCGTCGGCGCGGCGATGACCGCGGCCCGGAACCGGACGGAACGGGGCTGACCGGGCTGACCGTGGCCGGGCGGAACAGCGAGCGAGGGCCGGAACCGTGGCGAACAGCTGATCCGGGGCCGGGCGGCGCCCGCCGCCGTTACGGTGCCGTCGCGGTGCCGGGGGTGCCGGGTGCCGTGGCCGCGGGAGCCCCGGGAGCCCCGGGGGCGGCCGGGGCGGCGGCGGACCGGGACGGGCCCGCCGGGCCGCGGTCGTCGGCCGCCGCGCGCTGGGCGGCCCGTGAGGCCAGCAGCACCACTTTCCGCGCCGACACGGTCAGCACGGCCAGCAGCGTCCCCGCGTACAGCCAGAGGGCGTCGAGGGCCAGGGCGGTGACCAGGTCCACCAGCCGGTCGGCCACTGCCGTTCCCTCGCTGACCGGCACCAGACCGACGAAGAAGGCGATCGGCAGGGCGACCGGCGCTGCGGTCAGTTCGGTGGGACGCACCCACAGGGCGCAGACGGCGGAGGTCACGAGGAAGGCGATCCCGTACGCGGACGGGGAGTGGCCGCCCGGCAGCAGCCGGTCCAGGGTGCCGGCGGCGAGCATCAGCAGCAGCGCCAGCAGGCCGCAGCCGAGACCGGTGAGCTTGGGCCCGGGCATCCGGCGCAGCCACCGCAGCTTCTGGAGGGCGGCGAGCACGGGCGGGACGGAGCGCGGCCGGCCGGACCGGTACACGGCCGCGGACTCGTCGTCGGCCCCGGCGGGGGCGCCGGGGGCGGCGCCGGTCCGCCCGGGGCCGTGGCCACCGGGTGCGGCCGAACCGCCGGGCCCGCCTGGGGCGTTGGCCAGTGATTCCCGGGGATCCACGGGCGGGGCCCCGCGCGTGGGGCGGGGCAGCGGTGCGGGCCGGCGCGGTGTGCGCTCGTTACTGCGCGTACGGGGTTGCTCCACGCGACCAACGTAGGTCGGGGGAGGGGCGGAATGTGGCGTGGGACACGCGGCCACCACCGTCTCGGTCGTATTTTCAGCCGATCATCCGCCCGGACGGAGCCGGGCGGGCCGCCCCGTAGACTTGGAGGCCGGTCCCGCTCCGGGGCCCCAGTCCGCACCCTCGCTCCTGGAAGTCGCCACGTGTCGCTCACGATCGGAATCGTCGGCCTGCCGAATGTCGGCAAGTCGACCCTGTTCAACGCCCTGACCAAGAACGACGTCCTGGCGGCCAACTACCCGTTCGCCACCATCGAGCCGAACGTCGGCGTCGTGGGCGTTCCCGACCCGCGCCTGGACACCCTGGCCGAGATCTTCGGCTCCCAGCGGAAGCTCCCGGCCACCGTCGACTTCGTCGACATCGCGGGCATCGTGCGCGGCGCCTCCGAGGGCGAGGGCCTGGGCAACAAATTCCTGGCGAACATCCGCGAGTCCGACGCGATCTGCCAGGTCATCCGCGCCTTCGAGGACGAGAACGTCGTCCACGTCGACGGCAAGGTCTCCCCGAAGAGCGACATCGAGACGATCAACACCGAGCTGATCCTGGCGGACCTGCAGTCGATCGAGAAGGCCCTGCCGCGGCTGGTCAAGGAGTCCCGTCTCCAGAAGGAGAAGGCCCAGGTCGCCGCGGCCGCGGAGGCCGCGCAGAAGATCCTGGAGGAGGGGCGGACCCTCTTCGCCGCCGGGATCACCAAGGACTCCGAGCAGGGCCGGCTCCTTCACGAGCTGCACCTGCTCACCGTCAAGCCGTTCCTCTACGTCTTCAACGTCGACGAGGACGAGCTGGTGGACGACGCCTTCAAGGCGGAGCAGCAGGCGCTGGTCGCCCCGGCCGAGGCGATCTTCCTCAACGCGAAGATCGAGTCCGAGCTGATCGAACTGGAGGACGACGAGGCGCTGGAGCTCCTCCAGTCCATGGGCCAGGAGGAGCCCGGCCTCGCCACCCTCGCCCGCGTCGGCTTCGACACCCTGGGCCTGCAGACCTACCTCACGGCGGGCCCGAAGGAGGCCCGCGCCTGGACCATCAGGAAGGGCGCCACGGCCCCCGAGGCGGCCGGTGTCATCCACACCGACTTCCAGAAGGGCTTCATCAAGGCCGAGGTCATCTCCTACGGCGACCTGGTGGAGTGCGGCTCCGTCCAGGAGGCCCGCGCCAAGGGCAAGGCCCGCATGGAGGGCAAGGACTACGTCATGCAGGACGGCGACGTGGTGGAGTTCCGCTTCAACGTGTAGTTGTGTCCGGGACCGCCCTCTGATCTGCATATACGCAGGTCAGGGGGCGGTTCTTTGCTCGGATCCGTTCGTTGGGGCGGGACGTTGAGGATCTGGGACCGGAAGCTGCGGTGCGATGTCTTTGCAGCTCAGGGAACTGCTGGGTGGTAGTTGAATCTGGGCGGGGTTTTCGGCCGCTGGATTCTGGCTGGATCACGATCGCGACTCGTGGACCGTGGAGCGGTGGCCGGCATGAACGCCCCATACAACGAGTTCGCCGTTGTCGACGGTGTAGGTGACGCGGTAGTCGCCGACCCGGAGGCGACGGCGGTCGGGTTGGGACACGAGCGCCGTGGTGCTGAATCCGAGCGGGTCACTCTCCAGTTCCGTCAGCTTGGCCAGGATGCGCAGCGCCATGTCGCGGGGGACTTTCCGAAGCTCGGCCTGCCTCGGCCGCGTCGGGGGGCCTGAGTTCATCACGTGACAGCCCGCCGGCCCCGCGACGACCTTCTGGCAACGGTTGAGACCGGCTCGGTGAACCGCCGGATGCGGACCTCATGTGCGGTGGTGCGAGAGGAGGGCCGGGCGACCCGCCCTCCCACTCGATCCGGTGCTGACCGGTACCGACTCCTAGTGCCTCCGCGGTGGGGTGAGCCCGTCGAGGTCCAGGCTGATGTCGAAAGGCACAGGGCGCTTGAGAATGCCCCGGAAGATGCCGGCGGGCGCATAGACACCAGTCGGTGCGTCGAGCTCGTAGACGTGGACGACAGGGGTGCCGCCTTCTTCCTCGACGCACCAATAGTGCGGGATCTTGGCCTCGGCGTACTTGTGCAGCTTCACTGTGCGGTCGCGGTGCGCGGACTCCGGTGAGACGACCTCGACGACGAGCCGGACCTCTTCCGGCGCGTACCACGTGCGGTCCGGGTCGTAGGGGGCGGTCGTCACGAGTAGATCCGGCTCCGGCCGGTTGCGCTCGTCGAGGCGGATCGTCATCTCCCGTTCGATCTCGAAACCAGCGGGCGCGGCCGCCATGAGCGTGGTGGTGAGGGACGTGACGAGACGGCCGTGCCAGGACCGCTGGGGCGACATCATGAAGACGAGGGCTCCGTCGATCAGCTCGGTGTGGCGAGGCGCCTCGGGGAGGCGGTCCAGGTCCTCCGCGAACCAGCCTTCCGCGCGCGGCGGGCGCATCCAGTCGGGTAGTGCGGTCATGGCTCAACCGTATCGACTCGCCGAGGCTTGGGTCACGAGATCGTCAGGGTCTGTCGAAGGAGACCTTGCCCGGCATGCGGGTCAGCGCACCGTGATGCTCACGGATCGCGACCGGTCTTGACCGTGTCCTCGTGTGCCGCGGTGGACCGAGCCGCCCGGAGCCGCCGCGGCGTTGTTCCGGCTGCTCGATTCCGGCTGGATCGCGATCCCGATCTCGGGGTCTCCGCAGGCCGAAGCGCTTGTGGTGGAGTTCCGCTTTCTCCCCATCGCCCTCTGATCTGCGTTTGCGCAGGCCGGAGGCGATCCGTTGCGCGGGGGCCGGGGCGGGGCAGGGGCTACCGTGGGCTGGTTGATCGACACTGTTCGGGGGGCTGCTGTGATGCCGGTCAGGCGTGTGGTGCTTCCGCTGGTCATCCGGGTGGCCGTGGTGCCGTGGCTGCTCGCCACGGCCACGACCATGCTCTGGGGCATCTCGGAGGAGCCGGACGGGTTGTTCCTCACCTTCACCACCCGGCTGGTGCTGGTGCCGTTGCTGCTGGCCGCTGAGGTCGTCGGCGTGGTGGCGGCCTTCCGGCGCTATGGCGGTCTGCGCTCCGAGTTCTGGCCGGGAGCCGGGCTGGCGTTCGCTCTCCTGGCACTGTTCACCGTGATGGGGGTTGGGGTGACGTGGGGCGAGTGGGGCGTGCTGCTGTGGATCTGGGCCCTGTACTCCGGCTATGTGTTCTTCGTGTTCGTCCTCGGAGGGATGGCCTGGAAGAAGGTTTTCGCCCGGACTTCCGCGCCATGAGGACGGCCCCCGCGGTGCCGGCGGTTTCCAGCGGTCGTCGTAACACGTGGGCGTGTTGATCAGGACCATGGGTCCTTGAGCCGGAGCGGGCATGCCCCGCTCGTCCGTCGTCTCGCCGGTGCCCCGCGGGTACGAGTGGCCCCTGCCACGGCAACGCCGGGCGCCGTGTTGCCGCGGCAGGGGCCGGGACTTCGAGGCGCTCGCCCGGCGTACGGCCCGGAGCACGTTGATGACGGGCCCGTATGTGGCGGGGATCACACCCCCGGGAAAACCCGCGGCCCGGCCCGGGCGTCTAGCGGGTGTGAGATCAGTGAGGGCAGCGCTGCACGAGCTGGACGAGGAGCGTCTCGTCCGGCTGGTGGCGCGAGGCGACCGTGCCGCGTTCGAGGAGCTGTACCGGCGTACGTCGCCGTGGATGGCGGTGCGGCTGCGCCGCCGCTGCGCGGACGAGCAGATCGTCGCCGAGGTCATGCAGGAGACCTACTTGGCGGTGTGGCGCGCGGCGGGTGCCTTCGCCGGGGCCGCGGTCGGAGGGACGGCCACGGGGTGGCTGTGGACGATCGCGGCGCGCCGCCTGGTCGACGCCTTCCGGCGCAGGGCCCACCACGCGGAGCCCCCGCCGGCCGCCGCCGTGCCCGGCGCGGCGCCCGCTGCCGAGGAGGAGGCGCTCGCGGCGACCGTCGGCGGGGATGTCGGGGACGCGCTGCGGTGCCTCGCGCCGGAGCTGAGACAGGTACTGCAGGCCATGGTGCTCGACGGGCTGTCCGTCCGGGAGACCGCGGTGCTGCTCGGGCTGCCCGAGGGCACGGTCAAGACCCGTGCCCGCCGGGCCCGGACCGAGATGCGGAGGGCGCTGGCATGAGGGTGGAACACGCGTCGACGCGGATCATCGAGGGGTACGCGCACGGCGGCGCGGACCTCGCCGCCGACGAGGTGTGGGCCGTGGAGGCCCATCTGGAGACGTGCCGGGTGTGCCGTGACCGGCTGTCCGCCGTCGTCGGTGCCGAGGTGCCCGCCGTGGCGGCGCTGGTCGACTCCGTCTGGTCCGGTCTCGAACCCCGGCTGGCGGTCACCGCCACGATGCCGCGCGGCCGGCGCCGGCCGGCGCGGCTGTCCCGGTGGATGACGCCCGTGATGGTGCCGTGGCTGGCCATGGTCGTGGGCGTGACGCTGCTGGCCCTGCTGCTCGACCTGGTGGGCACCGGTACCGGTTCCGGCGACGTGTCGCTGGTGCTGCTGTTCGCGCCGGTCCTGCCCGTGCTCGGTGTCGCGGCGTCCTGGTCGCGCGGTCTGGACCCGGCGTACGAGCTGACGGCCTCGGTGCCCCGCGCCGGGCTCCCCCTGGTGCTGCGGCGCACCGCGGCCGTGCTCGCCGTGGTCGTCCCGGCGCTGCTGGTGTGCGGGTGGGTGACGGGGGTGATGGTGGCTCAGTGGCTGCTGCCCTGCCTGGCCTTCACGGCGGCGGCGCTGGCGCTCGGTGGTGCCGTCGGGGTGACCCGCGCCGCCGTCGTACTGGCCGCCGTGTGGGCCGCCGTGGTCGTGGCGCCGACCCTGGCCACCAGCCGTACGGCCTTCGCCCTGCAGACCGGTGGTCTGCCCGCGTGGGGGCTGATCCTCGCCCTCGGCATCGGTGTCGTGATCGCCCGCAGAGGCGCCTACTCCGTGCTGGGAGCCCATCGATGACAATCGGAAAGGAACACCACATGACGTCCGCCGTGAACGCGGCCGACCTCGCGCCGACGCCCTACGCCTGGGAGATCCGGGCCACCGGGCTGAAGGTCCGGGTCGGCAGGAAACGGATGGCCGTCGACGGCCTCGACCTGTCACTGGGCACCGGCGTGCACGGACTCCTCGGCCCCAACGGGGCGGGCAAGACCACCCTCATCCGCGCGCTGGCCACCGTACTGCGCCCCACCGGCGGCACCCTGGAGCTGCTCGGCGAATCCGCGGGCGGCATGGGCGAGCACCGTGCGCTGCGCCGCCGGATCGGCTACCTGCCGCAGGAGTTCGGCTACTACAAGCGCTTCACGGTGCGCGAGTTCGTCGAGTACATGGCCTGGCTGAAGGAGGTGCCGAAGGCGGACATCCCCGCGGCGGTGCAGCGAGCGGTGGAGCGGGTGGGCCTGGCGGACCGCGCCGACGAGCGGATGAAGAACCTGTCGGGCGGCATGGTGCGGCGCGTGGGCATCGCCCAGGCCGTCGTCAACGACCCGGCGATCCTGCTGCTGGACGAGCCGACGGTCGGCCTGGACCCGGCGCAGCGGCTGCGCTTCCGCGAACTGCTGCAGGAACTGGGCACGGACACCTGCGTGCTCGTCTCGACCCATCTGGTGGAGGACGTCGCCGCCGCCTGCACCGACGTGGTGCTCCTCGCCGAGGGTCGGCGGGTCTTCCAGGGCACCCCGGACGAGCTGGCCGCGGCGGGCGGACCCGGGCACGTGGGCGACAGCCCCCTGGAGCGCGGCTACTCGGCGCTGCTGCAGGGCCCCGCCCGGGAAGGGGGCGCCTGGTGAACGTCCGCGTCCTGCGCATCGAGCTGAAGCGCTCCGTCGCCCCGTGGGCCGGCGCCGTGGTCCTGACCAGCACTCTGGCGTTCCTGTACCTGGTGAACGGCGGGTGGTGGAGCGGCACCACGGCGTGGACGGCCCAGTGGACGTCCCTGGCCCTGTGGACCCGCGGCCTGCTGTTCTACCTGTGGCCGCTCGCCGTGGGGCTCGGCGCTCTCCAGGGGTTGCGCGACCACCGCTCGAAGATGTCCGAGCTGCTGACGAGCACGCCGCGGCCCGCCCGGCACCGCGCGGGCGCGACGGCGGGCGCGACGGCGATCACCCTGGCCGCGGCCTTCGCCCTCCCCGTCCTCGTGGGCGCGGTCCAGGTGCTCGCCAACACCGAGTACACGCACCTCGGATGGCTGCCGATCTCGCTGGTGGGGGCACTCTCCCTCGTCGCGGGGGCCGTGCTGGGCATGGGGGCCGGGCGGGCCCTGCCGTCCGTGCTCACCCCGCCCGCGCTGGCCATGGCCGCCTTCGTGTTCACGGCCCTCATGCACATGTCGTTGGGCCGGACGGAGACGGTCACGGCGTCGGGGCTCACGATCACGGAGCCGAAACCGGTCTCGCTCCTGTCACCGGCGGTGGAGGAGGTGCGCGATGTACTCGTCACGCTCTCCGCCTCCGTGCACGTCGGACAGACGATCTGGCTGCTCGGCATGGCCGCGACCGGCTTCGCGCTGCTGGTCGCCGCGACCCCGCGCGCCCGGCTGGTCGCCCTGGCGCCCGTCCTGGCGGGTGCGGTGCTCGCTCTGCTCGTCCTCCCCTCCGACCCGCGCCGGATGTATGTCGTCGACGAGGCCGCCGCGGAACCGGTGTGCGACGGCCCGGTGTGCGTGACGAGGACGCACCAGGCGCGCCTCGCCGGCCTGGCCGGTCCCGGCAAGGAGGCGCTGCGCCTGCTGCGGGACGCCCTGGGCGGCCGGGCGCCGGTCTCGGTCCGGGAGAACACCGCGGTCCTGCCGGACGGCTCCACGCCGCGGTGGTCCCGCGAGACCGTGGCCTTCGACTTCGACGACGGCATCATCGCCGGCGCGGAGGGCGAGGAGCTGACCCGGGCCCTGATCGCCAAGGGCATGGTTCCCGGCTGCACCCCCGCCGGCTGGAGCAGCTTCGGGGGAGACGAGTTCGCGCGGGCTGTCGCGGTGGGCTGGGTCCTCGGGGAGCTCAGGCCGCTTCCCGGCGCCATGTCGGCAGATATGCGCCGCCAGGTCGACGCCGAGGCCCGCCCGGTGTGGAAGGAACTCACAGCGCTTCCGCGGAACGAGCAGATCTCACGGATCACGGCGATGCGCACCGCCGCGCACTCCTGCGAGGGCGAGGCGTTCGACGTGCTGTCCGGCGGTGCGTCCCGGTGAGATGGCTGACGCTGTACGCGCGCTCGCGTCGGGTACCCGCGTCACTCGCCGCGGTGGTGATCAGCGCGGTGGCGGTGTGGGCCCTCTCCCGGGGCGGGGACGAAGGGCCCGGTGATCCCCGGCTGCCCGTACTCGTCCTCGCCGCGGGGGTGATGGCGGCCTCGACCGGGCTTGGCGGGCAGGACCTCGCGCTGGACCGGACGGCCGCGATCCGCTGGGTGCCCCGCAGAGCGGCGCATGTCCTGCTCGCCGGCGCGGTCGTCGGCACGGTGCTGCTGACCGTGCAGACGATGGGCGAGTCCCTGGCCACCACCGCGTTCGTCGTCCGGGACAGCGCGGGCCTGATGGGACTGGCCGCCCTGGGCGCGGCGCTTCTGGGCGGCCGGCACGCATGGACGCTGCCGTTCGCCTGGCTCGCCTTCTCCTTCTTCGCCCCGCCCGCCACGAGTGCGCCGATGCGGGTGGCGACCTGGATGCTGCTGCCGCCGGGCACGGCGGCGGGCGCCTGGACGGCCCTGGCCCTCACCGTCGCCGGCACCGCGGCCTACGCCGTCGCGGGACCGAGACGGTGACCGGGCCGGGGAGCGGCTGGTGAGCGCCGGACGGCCCAGCCAAGCCGGACAAGGCCGGAATCGCCCGTGTGATGGCCCGAATAGGCGTTATTGACGCCAACATGGCGTACTCCTACATTTCGCTCTGCCCAGCGTCATTTCGCACTCTCTAGGAAGCGAGAGCACGTGATGCGGCTCAGACGCACATTCCTCTCTTTATCCGCAGCGGCAGTCGTCCTTCTGGCCGGCCTGGAGACCGCCTCGGCGCAGTCTCCGTCCTCCGGGCAGCCGTCGCCGGATCCGGGAGCGACCGTCACCGCGACGGCCCGGCTGGACACCGGTGCGCGGATCAACTCCGCCGACACCGCTGAAGAACTGGAGCGTTACTGGACCCCGGAGCGCATGCGCAACGCGATACCGGTATCCGTCGAAGGCACCGCGCAGCGTGCGGGGGGCGTGACCGGAGACACCTCCGAGGGGCCGGCCCGCTCCACCCCGTCCGCACCACCGCGGAAGGACATGGTCCGGCCCACCATCACCGAGACGGCCGTCGCCGGCAAGGTCTTCTTCACCAAGCCCAGCGACGGCAAGGACTACGTCTGCTCCGCGAGCGCCCTCAACAGCTCGTCCAAGCAGATGGCGATCACCGCGGGGCACTGTGTGCACGAGGGCAACGGCGGTGACTGGATGCGGAACTGGGCCTATGTGCCCCGCTACCGGGACGGCAACCGGCCGTTCGGAACCTTCGCGGCCAAGCAGTACCGGGCGTTCAACGGCTGGATCAACGACGGCAGTTTCGACTGGGACGTGGCCATGGTGACCACCTGGCCGCTGAACAGCCGGAAGCTCGTCAATGTCACCGGCGGCAACGGTCTGAGCTACAACTACTCGCGCGAGCAGGCCGTGACGGTGAACGGCTATCCCGGAGACCGGGACAACGGCCAGCGCCAGTGGTACTGCCAGGGAACGACCCAGCGGGTCGGCGTGCTCGACGGCAGGATCCAGCTCCGCTGCGACTTCGGCGGCGGCTCGAGCGGCGGTCCCTGGATGCGGCAGTTCGACGAGAGCAGTGGTCTCGGCTACACCAACGGGGTCACCAGCACCATCAACAGCGAAGGCTGGAACCGGAGTTCCTACTTCGGGGACAGCGTCAAGCAGATGTTCGACGACCAGGGCGGCGCGACGTAGCCGCTCGCCCGCGCACGGAGCCCGCTCGGCCGCCGCGGCTGGAGTGGCCGAGCGGGCTCCCCGCAGCGCTTCCGAGCCTCGCAGGAGGTCATTGACGTGAAAGGTTCCGCACCGCGCAAGCTTCTCCTCCTCGCGGGGGTGGCCGCCGCGGTCGCCGGCGCGATCGCCCTGCGCCCGGACGCCGCCGCGGAGGCACCGGTTCCGTCCCCCGCCCCGGACGGCGGGACATCGGTCTCCGAGATCCAGGAGGACCCGTCCGCCGTCCGGGAGTACTGGACCCCCGAACGGATGGAGAACGCCGAGCCGGCGCCGATGGAGGAAGACGGCTGAGCCGTCGAGGGAACACAGCTTCGTCCAGGCCTCTTCCGGCACAACGCGGGAACGGTCACTCCCGACTTCGGTGACGCCGCCGCGCACACCGCCGCGGGCCCTGTCGGTGGGCGGCGGTGGCCGACTCCGGCCCGGAGCACGTCACTCCGGGCCCGGCGGGAGGCCATCCCCGCCGGGCCCGGACCTCAGAGGCCGAGGACCAGCTTTCCGCGCACCCCGCCGTCCCGGCTCGTCCGGTGGGCCTCCGCGGCCATCCGCAGCGGGAGCACCGACTGGACCTCGACGTGGACGGCGCCGGAGTCGATGAGCGCACCGATCCTGCGGAGCGCGTCGCCGTCGGGCGTGACGATGACGCGGCGCGCCGTGACGCGGGGGAGCCGGTGCGCCTCATCCACCGGTTCCGGCAGCGTGATCAGAGTGCCGCCGGGGCGCAGGAGCCGCCACGACGCGTGCTGTACCGGGCCGCCGACGGTGTCCAGGACCATGTCGAACGGTTCCCCGGCGGCCAGGTCCGCCGTCGCGCGGTCCACCGGCTCGTGGACGCCGAGCCCGCGAAGGAACTCCAGGTTGCGGGCGGACGCGGTGGCGGTGACGTGCGCCCCGAGGTGCCGGGCGAACTGCACGGCGAAGTGCCCCACGCCACCCGCGCCCGCGTGCACCAGGACGCGCAGGCCGGCGGTGGACCCCGCCGCCTCCAGCGCCTGCCAGGCGGTCAGGGCGGCCAGGGGCACGGCGGCGGCCTCCGCGTAGGAGAGGCGGGCCGGCTTGGGCGCCACGGCGGAGGCGGGCAGGACGGCCAGTTCCTGGTAGGCGCCTCCGTACGGCAGGGGAAGCATGCCGTACACCGCCTCACCGACCGCCGGGCCGCCCGGCACGGTGCCTCGCACCACGCCCGCGACGTCCCAGCCCATGCCCAGCGGGAAGGGGCGGTCGTTGCGGACGGCTCCTTCGCGGTGCTTCCAGTCGACCGGGTTCACTCCCGCCGCCCTGACCTCCACCAGGACGTCTCCGTCCGCCGGAGCCGGGTCCGGTCGTTCCGTGAGTTCCAGGACGCTCTCGTCGCCATATCGGGAGAAGACCACCGCGCGCATCGAACCCGCTCCTGCCGTATCGAAGTCCTTGCGCCGCCCGCACCGTCGGGACGCCGGGCGGCGCGGTGCGGATCCGCACCCGGTTCCACCGTCGCGGCACGGTGGCCACGGAGCCATTACTCCGCGAATACCAGGCCGGGAGCGGAGCGGGACCGCGCGGGCCCCAGGGGGGTACCGGCAGGGACAGGCTGACGGGCGCCGCCCCGGCGCATACTGGCGCGCATGAACTCAGCCAGCGAGCTCGGCGCCTTCCTGAAGTCCCGGCGCTCCCGCGTGACCCCCGGATCGGCCGGTCTCCCCGTCATCGGCCGGCGCCGGGTCGCGGGGCTGCGCCGGGAGGAGGTGGCCGAGCTCGCGGGCGTCAGCGCCGTCTACTACACGCGACTGGAGCAGGGGCGCGCCCGTAATCCGTCCGACGCCGTGCTGGACGCCCTGGCACGCGTGCTCCGTCTCGACCCGACCGAACGGGCGCATCTGTACGACCTCGCGCGCCGGGCCGTCCGCCGGGCCGCCCCGCCCTCGGCGGCCGGCCGCTTCCCGGGCACCGCCGGTCAAGGGGGCTTCGAGGGGCCCGGGGACACCGGCGACGCCGAAGCCGTGCCCGGCGTGCCCGTGCGGGAGGACCTGCGGCGTCTCCTCGCCGCCGTGGGGGCCGTCCCCGCCTACCTCCTGGGGCCCGCGATGGACGTCCTCGCCGCCAACGACCTGGCTCACGCTCTGCTGGGCGGCCTCGGCGGAGGCTCACCAGGGCGGTCGAACCTCGCGCGTCTCGTCTTCCTCGATGCCTCCGCCCGCGACCTGTTCCCGCGGTGGGACGACGTGGCGCGGCAGACCGTGGGGTTCCTGCGCCTCTCCGCCGGCCGCCGCCCCGGGGACGCGCGGCTGGGCCGGGTCGTCACGGAACTGAGCCGCCGCAGCCCGGAGTTCCGGGAGCTGTGGGCGGCGCAGGAGGTGCGCGAGAAGTCGTACGGCACGAAGAGCTTCCGTCATCCGCTGGTCGGCGACCTCGACCTGGCGTACGAGACCCTGTCACTGCCCGGTGACGAGGGCCGGTCCCTGGTCGTCTTCACCGCGCCGGACCCGCGTGCGGAAGGCGCGCTGCGGCTGCTCGGCAGTTGGACGGCGCGGCCCGCCGCCCGCCCGTCGGCCACCGATCCGCCGTCCCACGCGGCCCGTCATGGCCGCTCGTCGCCGGGTCCCTGAACCGCGCGCAGGTCCGGAGGCGCCCGTGGCGGGGCGTACGCGAGGCGATGGTGCCGGCAGTCCGGGCGCCGGCTCCGGCGCCGGGCCGATCGCGCCCTGTCGCCGCACGCGGTCGAGCACCAGGGGTGGCCCGGGGCCCTTGCTCAGCGTCCTCATCCCTTCCACATCCCTTCCACGCCGGCGGACCCACCTCCGGTCGCACCCCACGTCCGAGTCACCCGTCAGCCGACAAGTCGCTGACGGGCACCCCAGGGCCCCCGGAGGCCGATGTGAATTCTGCGCAGTCCCTTCTCGAAGACCGCCCGGTTTCCGTGGCGCACCTGTTTCTCGCGAGAGCCGAGGCCACGCCCGACGCCGTGGCCTACCGCTATCCCGCGCCGGCCGGCGACGGCGCTTCCGGCGCTGAGCCATGGCACTCGCTGACCTGGGCGCAGACCGCCGGGCGCGTCAGGGCGATCGCGGCCGGGCTGCTCGCCCTCGGAATCCGCCGCGAGGAGCGGGTGGCGATCTCCTCCTCCACGCGGGTGGAGTGGATCCTGGCCGACCTGGGCGTGATGTGCGCGGGCGCCGCCGCCACCGCCGTCTACCCCAGCACCCATGCCGATGAGACGGCGTACATCCTCTCCGACTCCGGCAGCCGGGCGATATTCGTCGAGGACGCCGCACAGCTGGCCAAGGTGGCCGCCCACGCGGCCCGCCTGCCCGAGCTCGGACACGCGATCCTCTTCGACGGCGGGGCGGGCGCCCCTCGGGTGGACGGTCTGGAGGTGCTCTCCCTCGCCGAGCTGGAGAAGCTCGGGGCCGTGTACCTGGAAGAGCACCCGGAGGCGATCGAGCAGGCGGTCCGGGCGACCGACAGGGAGCATCTCGCCACCCTCATCTACACCTCGGGCACGACCGGCAGGCCCAAGGGCGTCCGCCTGGTTCACGACTGCTGGTCGTACCAGGGCGTCGCGCAAGAGGTCAGCGGACTGCTGCGCTCCGACGACGTGCAGTTCCTGTGGCTGCCCTTGTCCCACGTCTTCGGGAAGGCCCTGGTCTCCGGGCAGATCAGGACCGGTCATGTGATGGCGGTGGACGGGCGCGTCGACCGCATCATCACCAACCTGCCCACGGTCCGGCCCACCGTGATGGCGTCCGCGCCGCGGATCTTCGAAAAGGTCTACAACGGCATCGCCGGTCGAGCGAGAGCCGAGGGCGGCGCCAAGTACAGGGTCTTCCTCTGGGCGGCGAAGGTCGCCCGCGACTACGCCAGGACGGGACAGGAGAGCACGGCGGCGACCGGACGACCCCGGGTGCCCCTGTCACTCGCCGTTCAGCACGCCCTCGCCGACAGACTGGTGTACGGCAGGATCCGCGCGGCTTTCGGAGGCCGGCTGCGCGGCAGCGTCTCCGGCAGCGCCGCCCTCGCCCCGGACATCGGCTACTTCTTCTCCGGCGCCGGCGTGCACGTCTTCGAGGGCTACGGCCTGACGGAGACCAGCGCGGCCTGCACCGTCAACCCCGCCGAGGGCTATCGGGTCGGCACGGTGGGCAGGCCGCTGCCCGGCACCGAGGTGCGTATCGCCCAGGACGGCGAGGTCCTCCTGAGAGGTCCCGGAGTCATGCGCGGCTACCACAACCTTCCGGAGAAGACGGCCGAAGTCCTGGAGAGCGACGGGTGGTTCCACACCGGCGACATCGGTGAGGTGGACCAGGACGGCTTCCTCCGTATCACCGACCGCAAGAAGGACGTCTTCAAGACCTCGGGCGGCAAGTACGTGGCGCCCACCGAGATCGAGGGCCGCTTCAAAGCCGTCTGCCCGTTCGTCAGCAACATCCTGGTCATCGGCAACGGCCGCAACTACTGCACCGCCCTGATCGCCCTCGACGAGACCGTCCTCATGCCCTGGGCGGCCTCCCACCACCTCGGCGGCCGCAGCTACGCCGAAGTCGTCTCCTCGCCGCAGGTCCGCGAGCTGATCGACGGCTTCGTCCAGCGGGTCAACGGCGACCTGCAGCGGTGGCAGACCATCAAGAAGTTCTCGGTGCTGCCGCGCGACCTCGACGTCGAGCACGGCGAGCTCACCCCGAGCCTCAAGATCAAGCGCGCCGTCGTGGAGCGCACCTACGCCGAGGCCGTCGAAGCGATGTACGAGGGGTCCCGCGAAGCCTGATCCCCATCCGCCGGGCCGGCGTGCTCGACGGCAGGATCCGGATGCGGCGGTTCGACGAGAGCAGCGGACCCGGCCACCCCAACGGGGTCACCAGCACCATCAACAGCGAAGGCCGGCACCGGAGTTCCCACTTCGGGGACAGTGTCAAGCAGATGTTCGACGACCAGGGCGGCGCGGCACAGCGGCTCCCCGCAGCACCGGGTGCCCGCTCGGCCGCCGCGGCTAGACTGGCCGAGCGGGCTCCCCGCAGCGCTTCCGAACCTCGCAGGAGGTCATTGACGTGAAAGGTTCCGCACCGCGCAAGCTTCTCCTCCTCGCGGGGGTGGCCGCCGCGATCGCCGGCGCGATCGCCCTGCGCCCGGACGCCGCCGCGGAGGCACCGGGCCCGTCCCCCGCCCCGGACGGCGGGACGTCGGTCTCCGAGGTCCAGGAGGACCCGTCCGCCGTCCGGGAGTACTGGACCCCCGAACGGATGGAGAACGCCGAGCCGGCGCCGATGGAGGAGGACGACTGAGCCTCGCCGCCGCTTCCGCTCACCGCCGCCCGGCCGCGGGGTGTCAGAGCTTCGTCCACGCCTCCGTCAGGACGGTGCGGAGGATCTGCTCGATCTCGTCGAAGGTGCGCTGGTCGGAGATGAGCGGCGGGGCGAGCTGGACGACCGGGTCGCCGCGGTCGTCGGCGCGGCAGTACAGGCCGTTCTCGAACAGTGCGGGGGAGAGGAAGCCGTACAGAACGCGCTCGGTCTCCTCGTCGGTGAACGTCTCCTTGGTGGCCTTGTCCTTGACCAGTTCGATGCCGTAGAAGAAGCCGTTGCCGCGCACGTCGCCGACGATGGGCAGGTCGTGCAGGCGCTGCAGGGTGGTGAGGAAGGCGTTCTCCTGGTCGAGCACGTGCTGGTTGAGGCCCTCGCGCTCGAAGATGTCGAGGTTGGCCAGCGCCACGGCGGCGGAGACCGGGTGGCCGCCGAAGGTGTAGCCGTGCAGGAAGGTGCTGTCGCCCCGGTAGAAGGGCTCGGCGAGGCGGTCGGAGATGATCGCGGCGCCGATCGGGGAGTATCCGGAGGTCATGCCCTTGGCGCAGGTGATGATGTCCGGCACGTAGTCGAACTTGTCACAGGCGAACATCGTGCCGAGGCGGCCGAAGGCGCAGATGACCTCGTCCGAGACGAGGAGCACGTCGTGGCGGTCGCAGATCTCGCGCACGCGTTGGAAGTAGCCGGGCGGCGGCGGGAAGCAGCCGCCGGCGTTCTGCACCGGCTCCAGGAACACCGCGGCGACGGTCTCCGGCCCCTCGAAGAGGATCTCCTGCTCGATCTGGTCGGCGGCCCAGCGGCCGAAGGCCTCCGGGTCGTCGGCGTGGACCGGCGCCCGGTAGAAGTTGGTGTTGGGGACCTTGTGCGCGCCGGGCACCAGCGGCTCGAACGGGGCCTTCAGCGCGGGGAGTCCGGTGATGGACAGGGCGCCCTGCGGGGTGCCGTGGTAGGCCACGGCGCGGGATATCACCTTGTACTTGGTGTGGTTGCCGGTGAGCTTGTGGTACTGCTTCGCCAGCTTCCAGGCGGTCTCCACGGCCTCGCCGCCGCCGGTGGTGAAGAAGACCTTGTTGAGGTCCCCCGGCGCGTAGCCGGCCAGCCGCTCCGCCAGTTCGACGGCCCTGGGGTGGGCGTAGGACCAGATGGGGAAGAAGGCGAGCTCCCGGGCCTGCTTCTGCGCGGCCTCGGCGAGTTCGGCGCGGCCGTGCCCGGCCTGGACGACGAACAGCCCGGAGAGGCCGTCGAGGTAGCGCTTGCCCCGGTCGTCGAAGACGTGGGTGCCCTCACCGCGCACGATGGTGGGGACGGGGGCGTTCTCGTACGACGACATCCGGGTGAAGTGCATCCACAGGTGGTCGTACGCGGTACGGGACAGGTCCTTGCTCACGGTTATCGGGTTCCCCAGGTATAGGTCTGCTTCCGCAGCTTGAGGTAGACGAAGCTCTCGGTGGAGCGGACGCCGGGCAGCGTCCGGATCCGCTTGTTGATGACTTCGTGCAGATGGGCGTCGTCCTCGCAGACGACCTCCACGATGAGGTCGAAGGAGCCCGCCGTGATGACGGCGTAGGCGACCTCCTCCATCTCGGCGAGGGCGTCGGCCACCGGTTCGAGGTCGCCCTCGACGTTGATGCCCAGCATCGCCTGCCGCAGCAGGCCGACGGTCAGCGGATCGGTGACGGCGACGATCTGCATGGCGCCCTGGTCGAGCAGCTTCTGGACCCGCTGCCGCACCGCCGCCTCGGACAGGCCCACGGCCTTGCCGATGGCGGCGTACGGGCGGCGCCCGTCCTCCTGGAGCTGCTCGATGATGGCGAGCGACACGGCGTCCATCGCCGGGCCGCCGTTCGCTTTCCTGTCGTCACGGGCCATGGCTTCACTCTCCCTCGGGGGACCTCCGTCGCGCAACCCTCTGGCGACGTAATCGGTTCTCAGAACGAAGTTCCACAACTGATTCCGGAGGTTTCAGATGAATAATCAGTCGGATTCGTGGCTCCGAGGAGCCTTAGGCTGACCGCTGCAGGCCGTCAGCTGTCGAAGCCCAGCCCCAGGCGGTCCAGCGCCCGCAGCCACAGATTGCGGTGCCCTCCGCGGGCGTCGGCCCGGGCCAGTGACCACTGGGTGAGGCCGATGCCCGCCCAGCGCACCGGCTCGGGCGGGAAGGGCAGCGGCTTCGTCCGGACCATCTCCAGCGCGGTGCGCTCGCTCTCCACCCCGTCCAGCAGGTCCAGCATCACCTCCGCGCCGAAGCGGGTGGCCCCGACGCCGAGCCCCGTGTAGCCGGCCGCGTAGGCGACGCGGCCGCCGTGCGCCGTGCCGAAGAACGGCGCGAAGCGGGAGCAGGTGTCGATGACGCCGCCCCAGCGGTGGGTGAAGCGCACCCCCTCCAGCTGGGGGAAGCAGGTGAAGAAGTGCCGGGCGAGCGTGGCGAAGGTCTCCGGGCGCTGGTCGAGGTCCGGATGGATACGGCTGCCGAAGTGGTACAGCACGTCGTAACCGCCCCACAGGATGCGGTCGTCGGCGGTGCGGCGGAAGTAGTGGAAGTGGTTCGCGCTGTCGCTGAGCCCCTGCCGCCCGCGCCAGCCGATCGCGGCGAGCTGCGCGGCGGTGAGCGGCTCGGTCATCAGCGCGTAGTCGTAGACGGGGACGACGTACGGACGCACCCGCCGCACCAGGGACGGGAAGGCGTTGGTGCCGAGCGCGACCCGGCGCGCCCGCACCCGCCCGTAGGGGGTGCGTACGGCCATGCGCCCGCCGTCGCCCGCGAGCGCCTCGGCGGGGGTGTGCTCGTAGAGGCGGACGCCCGCGTCGAGGCAGGCCCGCCGCAGTCCCCAGGCGAGGCGGGCGGGGTTGAGCAGGGCCACGCCGTCGCGGTCCCGCAAACCCGCCAGGAACGCGGGGGAGTCCACCTCGGCGCGTACGGCCTCCTGGTCCAGGAAGGTCATCCCGCCCAGGCCCAGCCGCTCGGCCTCGGCGGCCGTCTCGCGCAGTTCGGCGATCTGGTGGGGCTCGGTGGCGACGTCGATCTCGCCGGTGCGTTCGAAGTCGCAGTCGAGCGCGTACCGGTGCACGGCCTGCTCGATGGCGTCGAGGTTGGCCCGGCCCAGCTTCTCCAGGACGGCGATCTCGTCCGGCCAGCGGGCCACGCCGTTGGCCAGGCCGTGGGTGAGGGAGGCCGCACAGAAGCCGCCGTTGCGTCCGGAGGCGGCCCAGCCGGTCTCCCGGGCCTCGATGACGACGACGTCCCGGTCCGGGTCCCGCTCCTTGGCGAGCAGCGCGGTCCACAGCCCGCTGTAGCCGGCGCCGACGACGAGCAGATCACAGCTCTCCTCGCCGACCAGGGCCGGGGCGGCGGCGGGCCGGCGTGCGGGGTCGTCCAGCCAGAAGGGCACGGGCCGGGCGCCCGCCAGGGCGTGCAGGGCGGCGTCCGCCGCCGGGGTGCCGCGGCTGGTCATGCGGTGCTCCTTCCCCGGCGGCGCGCCGTGAGCTGCCCGGCCAGCACGATGCCGACGGCGATCAGGAACATGGCCGTCCCGATCACATTGACCTGCACGGGCACTCCGCGCTGGGCGGCGCCCCACACGAACATGGGGAAGGTGACGGTCGAGGGGCCCGCGTTGAACTGGGTGACGACGAAGTCGTCGAAGGACAGCGCGAAGCTGAGCAGGGCGCCCGCCGCGATGCCGGGGGCGGCCAGCGGCAGCGTGACCCGCAGGAACGTCTGGAGCGGCCCGGCGTAGAGGTCCCGGGCGGCCTCCTCCAGCCGCGGGTCCATGCTCGCCACCCGCGCCTTGACCGCGACGACGACGAAGCTCAGGCAGAACATGATGTGCGCGATGAGGATGGTGGTGAAGCCGAAGCCGACGCGCATGTTGAGGAACAGCGTGCCGAGCGAGGCGGCCATCACCACCTCGGGCATGGCCATCGGCAGGAAGATCAGTCCGTTCGCCGCGCCCCTGCCGCGGAAGCGGTGGCGGGCCAGGGCGAAGGCGGCCAGGGTGCCGAAGGCCGTCGCGCCGAGCGTGGCGAGGACGGCGATCCGCAGGCTCAGCGTGAGCGAGCCGCACATGTCGGCGACCCCGCACGGGTTGGTCCAGGCCTCGGTGGAGAAGGTGCGCCACTCGTAGTTGAAGCGCCCCGCCGGGTTGTTGAACGAGAACAGCATCACCACCGCGTTCGGCAGCAGCAGATAGAGCAGGCCGGCGAGGCCGGCGAGGACGACGGCGTTGCGGCGCAGCCAGCGCAGGGGCGCCCATGAGGTCACGGCGGTCATCAGACCAGCTCCTCCGTTCCGGCCTTGCGCATATAGACGGTGACCATGATCAGGATGAGGGCCATGAGCAGGAACGACATGGCGGCGGCGGTCGGGTAGTCAAGCACCTTGAGGAACTGCTGCTGGATCGCGTTGCCCACCATCTGCTCCGAGGGGGAGCCCAGGAGCTGGGCGTTGATGTAGTCCCCGGAAGCCGGGATGAAGGTGAGCAGGGTGCCGGCGACGACCCCGGGCAGCGAGAGCGGGAAGGTGACGCGGCGGAAGGTGGTGGCGGGGCCGGCGTAGAGGTCGCGGGCCGCCTCGTGCAGGGACGGGCTGATCCGCTCCAGGGAGGCGTAGAGCGGCAGGATCATGAACGGCAGGAAGTTGTACGTCAGACCGCAGACGACCGCCAGCGGGGTGGCGAGCAGCCGTTCACCGCTCGTCAGGCCGAGCCAGGCCGTGACGTCCAGGACGTGCAGCGCCTCCAGGGCGCCGACCACCGGGCCGCCGTCGGACAGGATCGTCTTCCAGGCGAGGGTGCGGATGAGGAAGCTGGTGAAGAACGGCGCGATCACCATCACCAGCAGCACGTTCCGCCAGCGTCCGGCGCGGAAGGCCAGGGTGTACGCGAGCGGGTAGCCGATGACCAGGCACAGCGCGGTGGCCGTGGCCGCGTAGCCGAAGGAGCGCAGGAAGTGGACGCCGTAGTCCCGCAGCGCCTCACCGTAGGTGGCGAAGTGCCAGGTGACGCGGTAGCCCTCCTCCAGTGAACCGGTCTGCACCGAGGTGGACGCCTGGTAGACGAGCGGGGCGACGAAGAAGACCGCGAGCCACAGCCCGGCCGGGAGCAGCAGCCAGTACGGGGTGAGGCGGCGGCGCGGCGCGCGGACGGCCGCCGGGGCCGGACCGCCGGACTCGCCGGCCGCCGGCGGCGGGGCGGTGGCCAGGGCCGTCACAGCGCCTCCTCGCCGGTGCCGGCGGCGATCTCCCGGCCGGGGTCGCGGCCCGGTTCCAGCCCGAAGGTGTGTGCGGGGTTCCAGTGCAGGACGACCTCGGCGCCGGCGACGAGCCGCGGGTCGCGTTCCACGTTCTGCTGGTAGACGGCGAACCCGGGGCAGGCGGGGGTCTCCACCAGGTACTGCACGGAGACACCGAGGTAACTGGCCTCCGTGATGCGGCCGGTGAGCCGGTTGCGGCCGGCGGGCACGCCGCCGGCGTCGTCCGCCGGGGTGAGGGAGATCTTCTCCGGACGCACCCCGACCAGCACCCCGTCCCCGGCGCCGGTCCCCTCCGGCATCCGCGCGGACGGCAGCCGCAGCGGGCTGCCGGCGGCCTTGACCTCGGCCTCCCCGCCGCCGGCGGCCGTCACCTCCGCCTCGACGAGGTTGGAGGTGCCGAGGAAGTTGGCGACGAAGGCGGTGCGCGGGTGCTCGTACAGCTCGGCCGGGGCGCCGAGCTGCTCCACGCGTCCGGCGCGCATCACGGCCACGGTGTCGGCCATCGCCATGGCCTCCTCCTGATCGTGCGTCACATGCACGAAGGTGATGCCGACCTCGGTCTGGATGCGCTTGAGCTCCAGCTGCATCTGCCGGCGCAGCTTGAGGTCGAGGGCGCCCAGCGGTTCGTCGAGCAGCAGGACCTGCGGCTTGTTGACGAGGGCGCGGGCCAGCGCGACGCGCTGCTGCTGCCCGCCGGAGAGCTGGTGCGGCCGGCGGCGGGCCAGATGGCCGAGCTCGACGAGCTCCAGCATCTCCGCGACCTGGCTCTTCACCTGCTTCATCCCGCGGCGGCGCAGTCCGAAGGCCACGTTGTCGTGGACGTCGAGGTGGGGGAAGAGCGCGTAGTTCTGGAAGACGGTGTTGACGGGGCGGCGGTGCGGGGGCAGCGCGGTGATGTCGGCGCCGTCGAGCAGGATGTGCCCGGCGGAGGGGTCCTCCAGCCCGGCGATCATGCGGAGGGTGGTGGTCTTGCCGCAGCCGGAGGCGCCGAGGAGGGCGAAGAAGGAGCCCTCGGGGATGGTGAGGTCCAGCGGGTGGACGGCGGTGAAGTCGCCGAACGTCTTGCTGACCCCGGTGAGCTGGATCGTCATGCGTGCGTGTCTCCGGTGGGTTCAGGCGCCGATGAGCTTGGCGAACTTGGTCTCGTAGCGCTCCTCTTCCTTGGCGCTGAGCGGCCGGAAGTTGTGGCCCTTCGCGATCATTTCCTCGTCGGGGAAGATCAGCTTGTTCTCCGCCAGCTCCTCGTCGATCTTCCGCATCTCCTGCTGGGCGCCGGTGACGGGGCAGATGTAGTTGACCCAGGCGGCCAGCTCGGCGGCGACCTTCGGCCGGTAGTAGTAGTCGATGAACGCCTCGGCGTTGGCGCGGTGCTGCGCCCCGGCCGGCACCAGCAGGTCGTCGGTGCCGAACAGGTAGCCGGTCTCCGGCAGATGGAAGCGCACATCCGGGTTGTCGAAGCCGAGCTGCACGATGTCGCCGGCCCAGCCGACGCAGGCGGCGATGTCGCCCTTGTTGAGCCCGTCCATGTAGTCGTTGCCGGTGAAGCGGCGTATCTGGCCCCGGTCGACGGCCTTCTGGACCAGGTCGACGGCGGCGTCGAAGTCGTCGTCGGTGAAGGACGAGGAGTCCGCTCCCATGCCGAGCATGACCAGGCCCATGGTGTCCTGCATCTCGGTGAGCAGGGAGACGCGGCCCTTGAGCTTCGGGTCGGTCAGCAGCTGCTCGACGCTGGTGACCTTCCGCCCGCCGGTGGCCTTCCGGTTGTAGGCGATGACGGCCGCGGTTCCGGCCCACGGGTAGCTGTACTGCCGGCCGGGGTCGTGGGGGGCGGCGCGGAAGCGGCCCTCCAGATTCGTCACGGCGTTCGGCAGGTTGGCCTGGTCCAGGCGCTGCGCCCAGCCCGCGCGGATCAGGCGTCCGGCCATCCAGTCGGTCAGGCACACCAGGTCCCGGCCGGTCTTCTGGCCCGCGGCGAGCTGCGGTTTGATCTTGCTGTAGAACTCGTTGTTGTCGTTGACGTCCTCGATGTACTTGACCTTGATGCCGCTCTCGCGCTGGAACTCCCGCAGCGTGGGCCGCACGTTCTCGTCGTCGTCGTCGACATCGATGTACAGCGGCCAGTTGGAGAAGGCCAGCACCTTCTCCTGCTGCGAGCGGTCCTTCTCGCGCTCCTCCTTGCCGGACGCGCCGGTGTTCGCGGGCGGGATGCCGCAGGCGGCCAGGGCCGCGCCGCCGGCGGCCAGTCCGCCGGTGCGCAGCAGCCGCCGCCGGGTCATGGCGGCCCGGCCGTTCGTGAGGCTGCGCTGCCAGGCCTTGCGCACCGGCTCGGGCATGCCGTCGTAGGGGTTCACGGGGGCCTCCGGGTGATCGTCGGAAAGGGGGAGGTGGCTGATCGGGGTCCTCAGAGGGCGAGGACGGTGCGGTGCCAGTCCTTGCGGGCCACTCCGGTGGTGTCGGACATGACGTGCTTGACCTGGGTGTACTCCTCGAAGGAGTAGGCCGACATGTCCTTGCCGTAGCCGGAGGCGCGATAACCGCCGTGCGGCATCTCGCTGATGATGGGGATGTGGTCGTTGACCCACACACAGCCCGCCCGCAGCTCCCGCGCGCCGCGCCCGGTGCGGTAGACGTCCCGGCTCCAGACGGAGGCGGCCAGGCCGTAGGGGGTGTCGTTGGCCAGCGCGAGGCCCTCGTCTTCCGCGTCGAAGGGCAGCACGGTGAGGACGGGGCCGAAGACCTCGCTCTGCACGATCTCGCTGTGCTGGGCCGCGCCGGTGACGAGCGTGGGCAGGTAGTAGGCGCCGGCGGCGAGGTCGCCGCCCGGGGCGCGGCCGCCGGTGGTGACACGGGCCCCGTCGGCGCGGGCCTGGTCGACGAATCCCGCGACGCGGTCGCGGTGCGCGTGCGAGACCAGCGGCCCGAGGTCGGTCGCCGGGTCCGACGGGTCCCCGAGGACCACCATGCCCATCAGGTCGGCCACGCCCGCGGTGAACGCCTCGTACAGCGGCCGCTGGACGTAGGCCCGGGTGGCGGCGGTGCAGTCCTGGCCGGAGTTGATGAGGGCCGCGGCCACCGCGCCGTGCACGGCCGCCTCCAGGTCGGCGTCGTCGAACACCACGAACGGCGCCTTGCCGCCGAGTTCCAGGTGGAGCCGCTTGACGCCCTCGGTGGCGAGCCGGGCCACGCGCTTGCCGACGGCCGTGGAGCCGGTGAAGGACACCATGGCCACGTCGGGGTGGCCCACCAGGTGCTCCCCGGCCCCGGGCCCCGCTCCGCTGACGATGTTGATCACCCCGTCGGGCAGGCCCGCCTCGCGCGCGGCCTCGGCGAACATCACCGAGGTGAGCGGGGTGAGCTCGGAGGGCTTGAGCACGACGGTGTTGCCCGCCGCGACGGCCGGGAGGATCTTCCACGCGGCCATCTGGAGCGGGTAGTTCCAGGGGGCGACGGACCCGATGACGCCGAGCGGCTCGCGGCGGACGTACGAGGTGTGGTCGCCGCTGTACTCGGCGGCGGCCATGCCGTCCAGACGGCGGGCGGCGCCCGCGAAGAACGCGACGTTGTCGATCGATCCGGGTACGTCGAACTCCCGGCAGAGCCGCACGGGCTTGCCGCACTGCAGCGACTCCGCCCGCACCAGCTCCTCCGCCCGGCCGTCGAGCACCGCCCGCAGCCGGTGGAGGGCCTCGGAGCGCTCGGCCGGGGTGGCGCCGGACCACTTGGGCAGGGCCCGTCCGGCGGCGCTCACGGCCGCGTCGACGTCCGCGGGGCCGGCCAGTTCGTACTCCAGCAGCCGCTCGCCGGTGGCGGGGTCGGTGACCGCCTGCCGGTGCCCGGAGGTGCCGGCGGCGCGGCGGCCCGCGATGTACTGGGCGCCCTCCGCGAAGGGGGCGGTCACGTCGGACTGCGGCCGGCCGGACGGCTGCTGAGACGGCTGCTGGGAAGGCTGGTCGGCCATGGGGCATCTCTCCCGCTGTTGCGCTGAACGCTGCGGCTGGACCGGGGATGAGCGCCGATCCTGGCAGTCAGCATGGGTTTCAACAAGGGATTCCGTGCCAGAATTTTCCTGCGGCAACGAAATCGTGATTCCTGGGTAACGCGTCCCCACCGTGCGGGCGCGCTGCGTCACACAGCGTCCGTGAGCGCGTCCGTGAGCGCGTCCGTGAGCACGTCCGTGAGGACCTCCGCGAGACCGTCGACGATCTCGTCCAGCACCGCGCGGTCGCAGATCAGCGGCGGCGCGATCTGCAGCACGCTGTCGCCCCGGTCGTCGGGCCGGGCGATGATCCCCGCCTCGCGCAGCCGCCGGGGCAGCACGCCGCGCAGCAGCCGGTCCCGCTCCGCGGCGTCGAAGCGGGTGTTCGCCTCGTCCTTGACCAGCTCCAGGGCCCAGAAGAAGCCCGCGCCGCGCACGTCGCCGACGATCGGCAGGGACCGCAGCCCGGCCAGCCGGCTCTCCAGGTACGGGCTCAGCGCGCGCACGTTCTCCAGCACGCCGTCCCGCTCGAAGATCTCGATGTTGCGCAGCGCCACGGCCGCCGACAGCGGATGCCCGCCGAAGGTGACGCCGTGCCGCAGGGGCCGCCCGGTGCCGGTGAGCGCGGCCGCGACCCGCTCCGCCACGACGACGGCACCCATCGGCGCGTACGCGGACGTCAGCCCCTTGGCCAGGCTGACGAGGTCGGGGGTGACGCCCTCCCGCGCGATGCCGAACCACTCGCCGAGCCGCCCGCAACCGGTGATGACCTCGTCCGCCATGAGCAGCGCCCCGTACCGGTCGGCCAGTGCGCGCAGCCCGCGCCAGTAGCCGGGCGGCGGGGTGAAGCAGCCGCCGGCGTTCTGCACCGGCTCGGCGATGATCAGCGCCACCTCGTCGGGGCCCGCGGCGATGATCGCGTCCTCCACCTCGGCCAGCAGGCGGGTGCGGAAGGCCGCCGGGTCGCCGCCGTCGGGCGCCCGGAACGCGTTGGTGGCGGACACGTGCGTGACGTCCACGGGCGCCCGCCCGAACGGCTCCTTGAACCTCGGCAGCCCGGTGAACGACAGCGCGCCCAGGGTGACCCCGTGGTAGGCGGTCTCCCGGGCTATGGCCTTGGTGCGCCGCGGCTCCCCGTTCGCCAGGTGGTATTCGCGTGCGATCTTCCACGCCGCCTCCACGGCCTCCGAGCCGCCGGAGGTGAAGAACACCCGGGTCATGCCCTCGGGTGCCAGCGCGGTGAGGCGCTCGGCCAGCTCGATCGCGGGCGGGTGCGCGGTGCCCCACGTGGTGTTGAACGCCAGCCGGGTGAGCTGTGCGGTCGCGGCCTCGGCCATCTCGGCGCCGTAGGAGTAGCCCAGCTGCGAGCAGAACAGGCTGGACAGGGCGTCGATGTAGCGCTTGCCGCGGGTGTCGAAGACGTATGGCCCCTCACCGCGTTCGAGGACGAGCAGATCGTCGATGCGCTGCGCCGAGAAGTGCAGCATCAGATGGTGCGCCGCGGCGTCCTGCAGCGCGTCGTGCCGGGTGTTCACGTCGCCTCCTGGTCTCGGTGCGGCTCAGTCGTTCCGCGGGAAGCCGAGGTCGATGCCGCGGTGTCGCGGATCGGGCCAGCGGGTGGTCACGGTCTTGGTCCGGGTGAAGAAGTGCACGCCGTCGGGGCCGTAGGCGTGCGTGTCACCGAACAGCGAGTCCTTCCAGCCGCCGAAGGAGTACGAGGAGACCGGCACCGGGATGGGCACGTTGATCCCGACCATCCCGGCCTCCACCTCCTCCTCGAAGCGGCGGGCGGCGCCGCCGTCGTTCGTGAAGATCGCGGCGCCGTTGCCGTAGGGGCTGCCGTTGACCAGGGCCAGTGCCGCGTCGTACGAGTCCGCGCGCAGCACGGACAGCACCGGGCCGAAGATCTCGTCGGTGTAGACGGACATGTCCGGGGTGACGCGGTCGAAGAGGGTCGGGCCGAGCCAGAAGCCGTCCGCGTCCCCGTCGACGGGATGGGTCCGGCCGTCGGCCACCAGCTCCGCGCCGGCGGCAACGCCCGCCTCCACATAGCCGGCCACCCGGTCCCGGTGCGCCGCGGTGACCAGCGGCCCCATGTCGCAGCCGCGCCGGCCGTCGCCGACCCGCAGAGCGGCGATGCGCTCGGCGATCCGGGCCACCAGCGCGTCCGCGACCGGTTCCACGGCCACCAGCGCGCTGACGGCCATGCACCGCTCGCCCGCCGAGCCGAAACCGGCGTTGACGGCGGCGTCCGCGGCGAGGTCCAGATCCGCGTCCGGCAGGACCACCATGTGGTTCTTCGCCCCGCCCAGCGCCTGCACCCGCTTGCCGTGGGCGCTCGCCGTCTCGTACACGTGCCGGGCGACCGGTGTGGAGCCGACGAAGGACACCGAGGCCACGTCCTCGTGGACCAGCAGCCGGTCCACGGCCTCCTTGTCGCCCTGCACCACGGTGAGGACACCGTCCGGCAGGCCCGCCTCGCTCCACAGCCGGGCCAGGAGCAGCGAGGCGGACGGGTCCTTCTCGCTCGGCTTGAGGACGACGCTGTTGCCGCAGGCGATCGCCAGGGGGACGAACCAGAGCGGGACCATCGCCGGGAAGTTGAACGGCGAGATGACCGCCGTCACGCCGAGGGGCTGCCGCACCGCGTGCACGTCCACCCCGGTCGAGACGCCCGCGGTGTGCCCGCCCCTGAGCAGGTGGGGGATGCCGCAGGCGAACTCCACGACCTCCAGGCCCCGCTGCACCTCTCCCGCCGCGTCGTCGAGCACCTTGCCGTGCTCGGCGGTGATGGCCGCGGCCACCTCCCCGGCCCGCTCGGCCAGCAGCCGGCGGAACGCGAAGAGAACCGCCGTCCGCCGGGACAGCGAGGTGCGGCGCCATGCGGCGAAGGCGCCGCGGGCGGACGCGACGGCCTCGTCCACGGTGGCCGCGCCGGCCAGGTCCACCCGCGCGGTCACGGAGCCGGTCGCCGGATCGAAGACCTCCCCGGTGCGTTCCGGCGTGCCGGTCCACGGCCTGCCGTCGATCCAGTGGGTGATGCGCTGCTGTGTGTCGGTCATGCGGCACATTGCACCGGCCGCACGCGCCGGGGCGTAGCTGCACACCGTCGGATGTGGCACGATCTGCCGACACTCTGTAAGGCGGCCCCGGGCCGCGGGACCGGGAGGAGGCGAGGAGGTGTTCCCGACCGTCGCCGACGTCCTGGCCATGCCCGAACTGCGCCAGGGCGACCCGGAGGTGGTGGCCGCCGCGGAGGCGGTGACCCGCCGGGTGCGGTGGGTGCACTGCGTGGAGCTCCCGGAGGTCGCGCCCCTGCTGCGCGGCAGCGAACTCGTCCTGGCCACCGGCATCGCCCTGCCCGCCGACGCCGCCGGGCTCGACCGCTACGTCCGCGAACTCAGCCGCGCCGGGGCCGCGGGCCTGGTCGTGGAACTCGGCCGGCGCTGGACGGCCGAGCTGCCCGGCTCGCTCGTCTCCGCCTGTGAGCGGGAGAAGCTTCCGCTGGCCGTCCTCCACCGGGAGGTGCGCTTCGTCAGCGTCACCCAGGCCGTCGGCGAGCAGGTCGTGGACGCCCAGGTGCTGGAGCTGCGCGCCGCCGGGCAGATCCACGACGCCTTCACCGCCCTCAGCATGGCCGAGGCCGGACCGGCCGACATCCTCGCCGAGGCGGCGCGCCTCGCCGGGTGCCCCGTGGTGCTGGAGTCCTTCCACCACCAGATCCTCGGCTACCACACCGGCGGCCGGCCCGCCTCCGACCTGCTGCACGACTGGGAGGACCGGTCCCGCCGCATCCGGATCGGCGAGCGCACCGGCTACGACCACCGCGCCGGCCGGCTGGTGACCGTGGTCGGCTCCCGCGGCGACGACTGGGGCCGGCTCGTGCTCGTCACCCCGCAGCCGCCCCCGCACCGCCACCTCGTCCTCGTCGAACGCGCCGCCGCGGCCCTCGCGCTGCACCGGCTGCACGCACGCCACCGGGACGGCGTCGAACGCCAGGCGCACCACGCCCTGCTCACCGCGCTCCGCGACCGCCCGGTGGACGACGAAATGATCGGCCGCTGCGCCGAGGCGGGCGTGCCGCTGACCGGCCGCGCGCTGCTGGGCCTCGCCGCCCGCCCTGTCGTCCAGCGCCGCCGCCGGACGTACGTCGCCGCCGACGCCCTGACCGCCCTGGCGGACTCCCTCGTGGCGACGCTGCGCCAGCGCGGGGTACCGGCCCTGGTCGCCGTCGAGTCCGACGACGTCGTCGCCCTCCTCGCCCCGCCCGCGGGCGCGGACACCGACGCTCTCCTCGCCGCGGTCGCCGCCGGTACCGGCTCCCCCGGGGAGACCGTCCTGGCCGTGGGGGAGACGGTGCGGCGGCCCCGGGACGCCGGGCGCTCCCTGGCCGAGGCCCGGCACGTGGCCGCGTCGCTGCGCCCCGACGGCCCGGCCCGTCCCCACCACCGCCTGGCGGACGTGCATCTGAGGGGACTGCTCCACCTGCTGTCCGGCGACGACCGGGTCACCCGCTTCGTCCAGCGGGAGATCGGGGCGCTGCTCGACCACGACGCCGGACACGGCACCGCCCTGTACGAGGTGCTGTGCGCGGTGCTGGCGACGGGTGACAAGACGGCGGCCGCCGCCGCGCTGCACATCTCCCGGCCGGTGCTCTACGACCGCATCGCGCGGGTCGAGCGCATCCTCGGACGGGACCTGTCCGACCCCGCGACGCGCACGTCCCTGCACGTGGCCGTGCTGGCCCACGGGACGCCGCCGGGCCGGTGACCCGGGCCGCGCGGGCCGTCGGCGGACGCCCGGCGTACGCTCCGCGGCCCCGCGCCGCGCCGGTACGATGGGCCGTTGATCTCGGCCGGACGGCACGGCCGCGGAGGGAGGGGCCATGGCGGAACCGGACGGCGGCGGTTCACGGCCGCGGCGGCGGGGGCAGGGCGAGCTGGAGGCCCAGGTGCTGTCCGTACTGCGCGAGGCACCCGGACCCGCGACCGCCGGCTGGGTACTGGACCGGCTCGGCGGTGGGCTGGCCTACACCACCGTGATCACCATCCTCACCCGGCTGCACGCCAAGGAGGCCGTCACCCGGGAGCGGTCCGGCCGCTCCTTCACCTGGCAGGCGTCCTCCGACGAGGCGGGGCTCGCGGCGCTGCGCATGCGCCGGGTCCTGGACGGCGAGCGGGACCGGGAAGCGGTGCTGGCGAGCTTCGTCACCGCGCTGCCGCCCGACGAGGAGCGGCTGCTGCGGGAACTCCTGGACCGGGAAGCCGGCGCACCGGACGGCCGGTGATGGGCGTCTTCGTCTTCCTGCCCCTGGTGCTGCCGCTGACGGCCTGGCCCATCGCCCGGCTGGCCGAGCAGCATCTCCATCCCCGCGCGGCCACCCTGCTGCTGACCGGCGCCGCCGCCGTCCTGGCGGTGTGCAGCACGCTCTGCCTGGCTCTGCTCATGGTCGTCGGCACCGCCCAGCTGCCGGGCAACCCCCTGCCGGACGGCTGGTCCGATCCGGAGGTGCGGGAGGCGGTTCCCTATGACGAGGTCCTGGGGGTCGCGGCCATTCCCGTGCTCAACGCCGTGGCCGGGGGCTGCGCGCTGACGCTCTGGCGCCACCACCGGATGCGGCGCCGCCTCCGGCGGGCCCTGGACGGGCTGCCCGGCTCCCAGGTGGCCGTCCTGCCCGACGAGACGCCGTACGCCCACGCGCTGCCCGGAGGGCGGGGCCGCATCGTGGTGTCCGCGGGCATGCTGGCCGCTCTTCGGCCCCGGGAGCGCCGGGCCCTGTTCGCCCATGAGCGGGTGCATCTGACGGCGCGGCACCACCGCTATCTGCTGCTGGTCCGGCTGGCGGCCCGGGCCAACCCCTTTCTGCGGCCCCTGCGGACCGCGGTCCTCTACGGAGCCGAGCGCTGGGCCGACGAGGAGGCGGCGCGCACCCTCGGGGACCGGCGCCTGGTGGCCCGCGCCATCGGCAGGGCCGCGCTGGTCTCCGCGGCGGCGCCCGCGCCGGCCTTCGCCGGCTTCGCCTCGCCGGGGCCCGTTCCCCGGAGGGTCCGGGCGCTGCTGGCCCCGGCCCCGCCGGCCCGCGCCTGGCCGCCGGCGCGTACGGCCGCCGGGCTGGCCGCCTGGGCGGCGGCCATGGGCACCGCGGCCTCCGCCTTCTCCTCGGTGAACGCGGCCGTGGCGCTGTTCCTCGTCCTCCAGGCGGCGACCCCGCTGTGAGCCGGGGGGTGTCCGGGCCGGACGGACCCGGCCCGGACACCGGAGATCTCTACGTCCCCGTACAAGCCGCGCGGCGTCGGGTGCCGGGCGCCGGGTGCCGGGGTGACGGCACGTCCCCTGCGCGGCAGGCCGGTTGGCGGGCGGTCAGCCCTCCTCGCTCTCCTCCTCCCCGTCCTCGCCCTCGAAGGCGTCACCGATCTCGTCGGCGATCTCGGCGGCCACCATGCCCCCGGCGACTCCCACCGCGAGGCCGGCCGCGCCGGCCGCGACGGCGGTGCCCACGCCGGGACCGGAACCGTGGCCGCCGTGGTGGTGGCCGTCCTTGTGCCCGGCCCCGGCTCCGTACGGGACGCCCTGGCCGTACGCCTGGCCGTGGGGCGCGGGGGCCCCGTACGAGGCCCGGTGCTCGACGAGTTGCCGGATCCAGGAGTCGGCCTCGGCCTGCCAGTCGCGCGCCCCGGCCTCGTCGTGCCCGACGGTGTGGCGGCTCAGGGCGTCGTGGCCGCCGGAGAAGAGCCCGCCGCGTTTGTCGGCCTCCAGCACGACCTCCACCCCGGCGGGACCGGCGAGGAAGGTCACCTCGATCTCGTTCACCGCGTGCGCGTACTGCGGGGCGGGGGAGAGCTCGATCTCCTGGTAGAACGGCAGTTGCTGCCCCGTGCCGTGGATGCGGCCCAGCTCCAGGTCGGCGGAGGTGAATCCGAAACCGAGCCCGCCGAGGGCCTCCAGCACGGCCTCCTGGACCGGCAGCGGACGGACCGTCAGGGCGTCGAGATCGCCCTTGTCCTTCGCTCCCGCCACCGCCAGCTCGGTGCGCACGCCCAGGACCACGCCCAGCGGCTGTCCGTGGAGCTCGGTGACGGGGGTCTCCCAGGGCAGCGTCACGGCGAACGGGACGGCACGCTCCTCGCCCTCCGCGAGCCGGAAGCCGCCGCCCACCGTGAAGCGCTCGAAGGGGACGGTGCCCTCCCGCTCACCCTCCTCGTGCTCCGCCTCGACCCGGGCGACCAGCTCCAGCGTGATCTGCTCGATCTCGAAGTCCGCGCTCCCGCCCCGCAGCAGGACCTGTCCGCGCAGGACTCCGCCGGGCGGCACGGCGCCGTCCTCCAGAACCGTGTCCACGGTCGGTCCGCCGACGCCGAGCGTTCCGAGCAGTCGTTTGAACACCATGGCGGCGTTCACTCCTTCTTGTCCGTTCCTGTGTTTCCTGCCGGTGCCGTCGCGCGGCCCCCGGTCACGTGGCCGATGTGTCCAGGGCCACCAGGGCCTGGGCCCACCGGGCGTACTTCAGCGATCCCAGATCGGCGACCGTCTGCACGCCGAAAGCCTCCCGCAGCAACTCGCCGTCGCGGTCCGACACGCCCTTGAGGGCCGAGACCGGTGCGGCCAGAACCTCGGGGAGGCTCTTGTCCGCCCACGCTGTGTCCAGCACCTTGTCCAGGTCGATCGAAGCCACCGTGTCCTCCTGGGTTCATCCGTCGGTTCGTCCGCGGACGCCCGCCGTTCCACCGCTCCGGGGCATGCTCCGGGCAGCGGCCGGCAGGCCGTCTGTTCATCTTCTACACGCGTGTAGAAGAATAGGGCGTCCGGCGCCGTCCCGTCCGTGGAGCGGGGGGTTCGGCGGGGAAACGTCCGAAAGACGCGGCTTCCCCGGCCCGGCGGGCGCGGCAGGGGCCGGGCTCCCGCGGGCGCGGGGCCCGGCGGCCGTCCGGCCGGGGGCGGTTTTCGGACAGGCGGGGATCAACTGTCGGTGTGAAGAAAGGAAGTCACGGATGTTCGGAATCAGCGAGCTCGCCATCGTCCTCATCGCCGTCGCGGTGCTGTTCGGCGCCAAGAAGCTCCCGGAACTGGCGCGTTCGATGGGGAAGTCGGCCCGCATCCTCAAGAGCGAGGCCAGGGCGATGAAGGCGGGTGACGGGACCGGTCCCGGCGGTGGCGCCGCGGAGCCGCCGGCACCGCGCACCATCCGGGCCGCGCCCGGGGACGTCATCTCCCGTTCGGACGGCGAGCCGGGGAGCGGGACCGCGCGGACGTGAGCGGGACGGCGGCGGCGCCGGCCGGGCGGTGAACTCCCGGCGAAACGCGGGTGACCGGTGGGGTGGGCGCGCTCTTGTGCGAGGGCCGGAGGTCGGCCACTCTTGCGTCGGCGAGCGGCCGTGCGTGTCCGCCGGCGCCGCCGCGCCCCGCGTATCGGCGCCCCCCGGCCGCCGGTTCCGGGCGGCACCCCACCCCGCGCACCTTTCCGAGAAGGAACCCCCCATGGCAGTGATGCGCAACCCCCGGCAGCCCCGACAGCCCCGGCGCTTATGGCGTTCCCCGCGCCCCCGGCTCCGCGCCCTCCCGGTCCCCCCGTCCGTCCGGCCGGCCCTCGCCGCCGGCTCGGCCCTCCTCCTCGGCGCGGTCTGGGCCCTGCCCGCCGCGGCCGCACCGCCCCCGGAGGGCGAGATCCTCGGCGCCGGCGGCGCCGGAGCGGTCAAGGACAGCTACATCGTCGTGCTCGACGAGGACGCCCCCGCGGCGGACTCCCGGCAGGGCCGCGCGCTGGCGGAGCGGTACGGCGGCGAGATAGCCGAGACCTACGACGCCGCGCTCAACGGCTTCGCGCTCGGCCTGCCGGAGCGCCAGGCCCGGCGGCTGGCCGCCCATCCCGACGTCGCCTCGGTCCACCGCAACCGGACGGTCACCACGACGGCGACCCAGCCCGCCCCGCCCTCCTGGGGCCTGGACCGGCTCGACCAGCGCGAACTCCCCCTCGACTCCAGCTACACCTACCCCGACTCCGCCGGTGAGGGCGTCACCGCCTACGTCATCGACACCGGAGTCCGCATCAGCCACCAGGACTTCGGCGGCCGGGCCTCGTACGGCTACGACGCCGTCGACGGGGACACCTCCGCCGACGACGGCGTCGGCCACGGCACCCATGTCGCCGCCACCATCGCCGGCACCGAACACGGGGTGGCCAAGAAGGCCGAGATCGTCGCCGTCCGCGTGCTGGACGACAACGGCTCCGGCACCGAGGCGGGCGTCATCGCCGGTATCGACTGGGTGACGAAGAACGCCGTCAAGCCGGCCGTCGCCAACCTCAGCCTCGGCGGCAGCGCCAGCGACGCCCTGGACGCGGCGGTCCGGGGCTCCATCGCCTCCGGCGTGACGTATGTCGTGGCGGCCGGCAACTCCGGTGCGGACGCCTCCACTTCGTCCCCGGCGCGGGTGGCCGAGGCCGTGACGGTCGGCGCCGTCACCAAGGCCGGGGCGCGCTCCGGCTTCTCCAACTACGGCGAGAGCGTGGACCTCTTCGCCCCCGGCTCCTCCATCACCTCCGCCACGAACGCCGGTGACACGGCGACCGACACCGCGTCCGGCACCTCGATGGCCGCCCCGCACGTGGCGGGCGCCGCCGCGCTCCTGCTCGGCGACCGGCCCTCGGCCGCTCCGGCGGAGGTCTCCGGCACCCTGGTCTCGTCGGCGGTGCCCGGCACCGTGGGCAACCCGGGCGCCGGATCGCCGGACCGGCTGCTGCACATCGGCGGGCAGGCGGGCGGCGGCGGCCAGGGACCGGCCGTCGCCCGGTTCGAGAACACCGCCGATCTCCTCATCGCGGGCACGGCGGTCACCGAGTCCGCGATCGCCGTCTCCGGGGTCGGGGACAGCGCCCCGGCCGATCTGGGGGTCGACGTCGACATCCGGTTCGCGTGGAGCGAGAGTCTCCGGATCGAGCTGGTGGCCCCCGGCGGCTCCGTCCACGTGCTCAAGGAGACCGGCCCCGAGGGGATGGGGGAGAGCACCGCCCACTACACGGTCGACGCCTCCGGTGAGACGGCGGACGGTGTGTGGAAGCTCCGTGTCCACGACCCGGCCTCCGCGACCCCCGGCTTCCTCAACTCCTGGGCCCTGCAGTTCTGATCCCGGGCGGGGCCCCGCGGTCGCGGACCGTCCGGGCCCCGCCCCGCCCCGCCCCGCGCCGGGCCGCGGCCCGGCTCCCGGTTCTCCCTGCCGTCCCGTCCCGTTCGCACATCGCGGGGCGGGACGGGGCGTGCCCACCCGGCGCACGGGCCCACCCCGAGCCCCCGGTGGACGCAGCACACCCGGCGCACGCGGCGCACGCACGCCGCTTCCCCGGCCCGGCCCGTTCATGCCTGCTCCCACCCAGCATCAGCCCTTCGGGCGAATCTTTGGCCTTTGCTTGCGATGGCAACTCTCGGTTGCCAAGCTGTCGCAGAATGTCAACCCGTTGGGAGGGGCACGTGTCCTTCGGTGAGCAGCCCGCGTATCTCAGGGTCGCCGGCGACCTGCGGCGGAAAATCGTCGACGGCGCCCTGGCGCCGCACACCAGACTCCCCTCCCAGGCCCGCATCCGCGCGGAGTACGGCGTCTCCGACACCGTGGCGCTGGAGGCCCGCAAGGTGCTGATGGCCGAGGGGCTGGTGGAGGGCCGCTCGGGCTCGGGCACCTACGTACGGGAGCGCGTGGAGCCGCGCCGCGTCACGCGGACCGGGTACCGCTCGGCGGAGGACCGCACCCCCTTCCGGCAGGAACAGGCCGACGAGCGGATGCGGGGCACGTGGGAGTCGCGCAGCGAGCAGGAGGCCGCGTCCCCCGAGGTCGCCCGGCGGCTCGGTGCCGAGCCGGGCGACCGGGTCATGTGCACGCGCTATCTCTACCGCACCGAGGGGGAGCCGATGATGATCGTCAACTCCTGGGAGCCGCTGGCGGTCACCGGCCGCACGCCCGTGATGCTGCCCGAGGAGGGGCCGCTGGCCGGGCGCGGCGTGGTGGACCGGATGGCGGCGATCGACGTGGTCGTGGACAACGTCCAGGAGGAGGTCGGGGCCCGCCCGGGGCTCGCGGAGGAGACGGTGGTGCTGGGCGGGGTGCCCGGCCGGGTGGTCATCGTCGTCTCCCGGACATTCTTCGCCTCGGGCCGGGCGGTGGAGACGGCCGACGTGGTGATCCCGGCGGACCGCTACCGCCTCTCGTACCACCTCCCCGTCAGATGAGCACCGGGAGCCGCCCCGCCGCCCGTTTCCGCGCCCCGGGGCGTCCCGGCCCGTCCCCCGCCAGGGGTTTCCGTACCCGCCGTGGAGCCCGGAACCGCGCTCCGGAGCCCGCCGGGCGATGACGTCGGCACGCATTCGCCTGCTCGAACGGGTGGCCGGATGCGTGCCTCTTCGTGCAAACTCGTATCCGCTCCGTAAGGGCCCGGCGTAGGCTCGGGCATATGCAGACTGCTGTTTCCTCACAGAACGGAACCCTGTGCGCGGGCTCGCGCGCCCCGGCGCGGGAGGGGCGGCGATGAGTGACGGCGGCGCGGTCCTCCCCTGGCTCGTCATACGCGAGGACGGCAACGGCAACCGCTACCGCGTCGGCAGTTACGCGACCCGCGTGGAGGCGGAGAAGGCCGCGGCCCGGCTCCACCGGTCCGGGGGTGAACAGCTGTACGTGGTCGAGCGCGTGGCCCGCGGCTCGTAGAGTCCGTCCCATGACGGAGGACCTCGTATGACCCGGGACCGGGAAGCGCGGGAGACACGGGCGGCGGACCGGCGGGCAGCGGGACCGGAAGCCCCGCACACCCGGGAGGCCGCCCCGCGGGCCCCGGAAGCCCGGGAAGCGCCGCACACCCCCGAGGCCCGGCACGCCCCGGAAGCGGCGGGGGCGCGCGTTGTCGTCGGCGGCGCCGTCCTGCGCGACGGCAGGTTGCTCGCGGCCCGGCGCAGCGCGCCGCCCGCGCTGGCCGGCCGGTGGGAGCTGCCCGGCGGCAAGGTGGAGCCGGGCGAGACGGCCCCCGAGGCCCTGGTGCGCGAACTCCGCGAGGAACTGGGCGTGGAGGTGGTCCCGGTGGCCCGGATCCCCGGTGTCTGGCCCCTCTCGCCGCCCCACGTCCTCCAGGTCTGGACGGCGCGGCTGGTCGCCGGTGAGCCCGAGCCGCTGCAGGACCACGACGCCCTGCGCTGGCTGACGCCCGAGCGGGCCGGCGAGGTGGACTGGCTGGACCAGGACCGCCCCGCCGTCGCCGAGGTCGTACGGCGGCTGGCGGCGGAGGCCGGCGGAGCGTGCGCCGGAGCGGGGTGACGCGGGGGCGGGGCATGGGGGCGGGCGCGCTGCGCCGTTCGTGCCACAGGTGCTGCGGTTATGCGATATTCACACCGCGATATCGGGTAAGCGATGCTTCGACCGGTTAAGTCCGGCCGCTGTGTGCCAGCAACCCCGCTCGGGCCGTGACGCCCGGCCTCCCGTCACCGGTTGGGAAGTGGTCGGTGTGAGTGACACCACAGGGTCCCCCGAGCCGGCGGTCCCGCTGTCCTTCCGGCCCGCCGAGGCGGTGGCTCCCGGCCTCCCTCCGCTGGACGGGCAGGTGGCCGAATGGAGCTTCCCCGCCGGCCCGGGCGCGCTGCGCGACGCCCGTGCGCTGACCCGGGCCACGCTGCGGGAGTGGCGGCTGAACGCTGTGAGCGATATCACCGTACTGCTGGTCAGTGAGTTGGTGACCAACTCGCTCCGCTACGCGAGCGGCCCGATCGGAGTCCGTATGGAACGCACCCCGAACCGTACTCTTGTGGTCGAAGTGTCCGACCCGCTGCCCGATCCGCCTCTGACGCGCGTCGCCGCCCCGGAGGACGAGGGGGGCCGCGGGCTGCAACTCGTGGCCGGTGTCTCCCACCGCTGGGGTGCCCGCCGGGGCAGTTCGGGGAAGACGGTGTGGTTCGAGCTGGTCCTCTCCGGTTAGGAGAGAGAAAGGACCTGATCACGTCCGATTCAACAGTTGAAACCGTGCTGTGATCGTGAAGGCCGTGTTCCGGATGGTGTTGGTGCTGGATACTCGGCCCATGCCGGTCCGGGCAAGGTGAGCTGGAGGGGACGGGCGCGTGAGCGAAATACCAGCGGGGCCGGGATCGGCCGGCGAGGGAACCGGTGTGCCCGTGTGGCAGGGGCACCCGCCCGGCTCGATCTACGACTACATCGGAGTGGCCTCCTTCTCGCTGGGGCCGGACGGCCGGATCGCCCAGTGGAGCGACCGGGCCGCGGAACAGCTCGGCATCCCCGCCCGCGACGCCCTCGGCAAGGACCCGGTCGAAGCCTTCCTCCGGCCCGATCTGCGGGACCGGGGGCGCCGCACGATGGCGGACATCATGGACGGCCGCGAGTGGGTCGGCCTGGTCCCCTTCCGGGCCGCCGACGGCTCCGGGGGGCACGGCCTCGCCGAGGTCTATGTGATGCCGGCCGACACCGAGAAGGGCGAACGCGGCGCCGTCTGCATCGTCGTGGACGTCCGGGCCCTCCGCGGCATCGAGACCGACCTTGCCGTTTCGGAGGCGGTTTTCGGCCAATCTCCGATGGGTTTCATGCTCTTCGGCACGGACCTCCGGATCATGCGGGTGAACGAGCGCTTCGCCACCGTCTTCGGCGGCACCCCCGAGTCCCACCGCGGCTGCGTCCCCGCCGACTATCTGCCGCCCGGCGAGGCCGACCGGCTGGAGAACGCGGTCCGCAAGGTGCTGGAGACCGGCAGCCCCGTCACCGACCTCCAACTCCTCGGCTCCGTACGGGGCGACGAGGAGCAGCACCGCTGGACCGTCAACCTCTACCGGCTGCACAACGCGGGCGGCCGCCCCATCGGCGTGGCCGGCCTCGGCACCGACGTCACCCGGCGGCGGAACGCCGAACGCGAGGCCGCCAGCGCCCGGCGCAACCTCGCCCTGCTCAACGCCGCCGGCGCCCGGATCGGCAACTCCCTCGACCTGGAGACCACGGCCCGGGAACTGCTCGCGGTGGCCGTGCCGCAGTTCTGCGACATCGCCTCCGTCGACCTCTTCCAGGGGCTCCTCAGCCGGGACGAGGCCCCGTTCTCCCCGCAGGTCGGCCGCGAGCCGGTGCCCGGGCTGGCCGACGGCAGCGCCGAGATGCGCCGGGTCGCCTTCGCCAGCGCCGTCTCCGGCGCCCCGCTGCCGATGTCCGAGCCCGACGACGGAGGGGGACGGCGGAGCGCGAGCGCCCCGGTGAAGGTGGGTGCCGTGCACCGGTACCCCTTCGACTCCTCGCTCGCCGACGCCCTGCGCACCGGCCGTCCCCACGTCGTCCCCGGCTGGGGCAGCGACGACCGGCCCGACCTGGCCGCGATCGTGCAGTCCACCCTGGCCGTGCCGATGATCGCCCACGACACGGTGGTCGGCCTCGTCCGCTTCTCCCGCGTGAAGGGCAGCGAGCCGTTCGGCGAGCGCGATCTGGGCCTGGCCGCCGAGCTGGCCTCCCGCGCCGCCGTCTGCATCGACAACGCCCGCCTCTACCGCCGCGAGCACGAGCGGGCGCTGATCCTCCAGCGCAGCCTGCTGCCGCCCGGCGACCCGGAGGCGGCGGGCCTCGACATCGCCTGCCGCTATCTGCCCGGCACCACCGCCACCGAGGTCGGCGGCGACTGGTTCGACGTCATCGAACTGCCCGGCCACCGCACGGCGCTGGTCGTCGGCGACGTCATGGGCCGCGGCCTGCGCGCCGCCGTCGCCATGGGCGAACTGCGCACCGCCGTCCGCACCCTGGCCATGCTCGACCTGGAGCCCGCCGAGGTGCTCTCCCACCTGGACGAGATCGCCCGCGGTCTGGCCGCGCCCGCCGGCACCCACGTCGCCCACGGCACGCAGAGCGGCTCGCGCTCCGCGGCCCGGAGCGGCCGCGAGGCAGACGACCTCTCCGAGGTCTACCTCGCCACCTGCGTCTACGCGGTCTACGACCCCGTCACCCGGCGCTGCACCTTCGCCAACGCCGGTCATCTGCCGCCCGTCCTGGTGGAGCCCGGCGAATCGGCGCTGATGATGGAGGTCCCCACCGGGATGCCGCTCGGCGTCGGCGGGGAGCCCTTCGAGGAGGTCGAGGTCGAACTCCCCGACGGGGCGCTGCTGGCCCTCTACACCGACGGTCTCGTCGAGTCCCGCGAACACCCGCTGGAGGAAGGGCTGCAGGCGTTCCGCGCCGCCCTGGACAACCAGGGCCGGCCGCTGGAGGACGTGGCCGACCACGTGCTCAACACGCTGCACACCCAGCACGGCGAGGACGACACCGCCCTGCTCATGGCGCGGGTCCAGGGCCTGCCGGCGGAGTCCGTCGGCGACTGGACGCTGCTGCGCGAGCCGCAGTCGGTCTCCCGCGCCCGGGAACTGGCCCGCGACCAGGTGGTGGCCTGGGAACTGGAGCAACTCGTCGACACCACCGAGCTGCTCGTCAGCGAGCTGGTGACCAATGCCCTGCGGTACGGCGAGGGGGAGATCCGGCTGCGCCTGCTGCTGGACCGCACCCTGGTCTGCGAGGTGTGGGACAGCGGCCTGGTCCAGCCCCGGCGCCGGCGCGCCCGCGACACCGACGAGGGCGGGCGGGGCCTGCAGCTCGTCGGACTGCTCAGCAGCGGCTGGGGCAGCCGGCGCACCCCGCGCGGCAAGACCGTCTGGTTCGAACTCGCCCTGCCGGACGGGGAGTCGCCGGGCACCGACCCGGTCGAGGCGCTGCTCAGCCTCTACTGACGCCGGGCCGCCGGCTTCCGCTCCCGGCCGGCGGCCCCGCCGCGGGGATCAGGCCCCGCGGCGGCGGATCTTCGAGCCCAGCCAGACCAGCGGGTCGTACTTGCGGTCGGCCACCCGCTCCTTCATCGGGATCAGCGCGTTGTCGGTGATCTTGATGTTCTCCGGGCAGACCTCCGTGCAGCACTTGGTGATGTTGCAGTAGCCGAGGCCGTGCTCCTCCTGTGCCGTGGACTTGCGGTCGATACCGGTCTCCGCGGCGGCGTCCAGCGGATGCATGTCCAGCTCGGCGACGCGCATCAGGAAGCGCGGCCCGGAGAAGGCCGTCTTGTTCTCCTCGTGGTCGCGCACCACATGGCAGACGTCCTGGCAGAGGAAGCACTCGATGCACTTGCGGAACTCCTGCGAGCGGTTCACGTCCTCCTGCCGCATCCGGTACTCGCCGGGCGCCACCCCGGGCGGCGGTACGAACGCGGGCACCTCGCGGGCCTTGGCGTAGTTGAACGACACATCGGTGACCAGGTCCCGCAGCACCGGGAAGGTGCGCAGCGGGGTGATGGTGACGGGCGCGGTGAGGTCGAGGACCGACATCCGGGTCATGCAGAGCAGCCGCGGCCGGCCGTTGATCTCGGCGCTGCACGAACCGCACTTGCCCGCCTTGCAGTTCCAGCGGACCGCGAGGTCCGGCGCCTGGGTGGCCTGGAGGCGGTGGATGGCGTCGAGGACGACCTCGCCCTCGTTGACCTCGACGTCGAAGTCCGCCAGGCCGCCGCCCTCGGCGTCGCCCCGCCAGACCCGGAAGTGAACGGTGTGGGTCACAGGGAAAGCTCCTCATCGGCCAGGTACTTGCCCAGTTCGTCCTTCTCGAAGAGGGCGAGCAGATCGCTGCGGACGGGCGGGGCGGTGAAACGGGTGAGCGCGATCCGGCCGCGGGAGGCGGGGGCGGCGGGTGCCGTCCCGTCCTCCTCCGCGGCCAGGGAGCAGAGCAGGTTGATCCGCCGCCAGGCGCGGTCCATGCCCGGGTGGTCCTCGCGGGTGTGGCCGCCGCGGCTCTCCTCCCGCTCCAGCGCGGCCCGGGCCACGCACTCGCTGACCAGCAGCATGTTCCGCAGATCCAGGGCGAGATGCCAGCCGGGGTTGAACTGCCGGTGCCCCTCCACGCCCGCGCGGCGGGCGCGGTCCCGCAGCCCGCCGAGGCGCTCCAGGGCCTCGGCCATCTCGCCGCCGCGGCGGATGATGCCGACGAGATCGTTCATGGTCTGCTGCAGCTCCTGGTGGAGCGTGTACGGGTTCTCGGCGCCGGCACCGGAGCCGGCACCACCGCCGGCCGCGTCCGCCGCGCCGCCGTCCTCCGCCGCGCCGAACGGGCGCAGGGCCTCGGCGACGGCCGCCCGCACGGCATCCTCGCGCACGGCCGGCGGTTCACCGGCCGCCGCGAGGGCGTGCTCCGCCGCGTGCAGCCCGGCGCGGCGGCCGAACACCAGCAGATCGGAGAGGGAGTTGCCGCCCAGCCGGTTGGAGCCGTGCATACCGCCGGCGACCTCGCCCGCCGCGTACAGCCCGGTCACCCCGCGGGCCTGCGCGGTGTCCGGCTCCACCCAGACGCCGCCCATCACGTAGTGGCAGGTGGGGCCGACCTCCATCGGCTCGGCCGTGATGTCGACGTCCGCCAGCTCCTTGAACTGGTGGTACATCGACGGCAGCCGGCGGCGGATCGTCTCGGCGGGGATACGGGTGGAGACGTCCAGGAAGACCCCGCCGTGCGGGGAGCCGCGGCCGGCCTTGACCTCGGCGTTGATGGCACGGGCCACCTCGTCGCGGGGCAGCAGCTCGGGCGGGCGGCGGTTGTGGTCCGGGTCCTCGTACCAGCGGTCGCCCTCCGCCTCCGACTGCGCGTACTTCTCCTTGAAGACGTCGGGGACGTAGTCGAACATGAAGCGCCGGCCGTCGCTGTTGCGCAGCACGCCGCCGTCGCCGCGGACGGACTCGGTGACGAGGATGCCCTTCACGGACGGCGGCCAGACCATGCCGGTGGGATGGAACTGGACGAACTCCATGTTGGTCAGCCGGGCCCCCGCGAGGAGGGCGAGCGCGTGCCCGTCGCCGGTGTACTCCCAGGAGTTGGAGGTCACCTTGAACGACTTGCCGATGCCGCCGGTCGCCAGCACCACGGCGGGCGCCCGGAGGACGAGGAACCGGCCGGACTCGCGCTCGTAGCCGAACACCCCGGAGACCTTGCCGCCGTCCCCCTCGCCGTCCTTGAGGACGCGGGTGACGGTGCACTCCTGGAAGACCTTCAGCCGGGCCTCGTAGTCGCCGTGCTCCCGGAAGTCCTCCTGCTGCAGCGCGACGATCTTCTGCTGGAGGGTGCGGATCAGCTCCAGGCCCGTGCGGTCGCCGACGTGCGCGAGGCGCGGATACTCGTGGCCGCCGAAGTTGCGCTGCGAGATGCGGCCGTCGGCGGTGCGGTCGAAGAGGGCGCCCCAGGTCTCCAGCTCCCACACCCGGTCCGGCGCCTCGCGGGCGTGCAGCTCGGCCATCCGCCAGTCGTTGAGGAACTTGCCGCCCCGCATGGTGTCGCGGAAGTGGACCTGCCAGTTGTCGCCCTCGTTGACGTTGCCCATGCTGGCCGCGATGCCGCCCTCGGCCATCACCGTGTGGGCCTTGCCGAACAGGGACTTGCAGATGACCGCGGTGCGCGCGCCCCGTTCGCGGGCCTCGATGGCGGCGCGCAGCCCGGCGCCGCCGGCGCCGACCACGACCACGTCCCAGGCCTGCTCTTCCGGTTGGGTCATCGTTGTCCTATCCCTCTGCGAACGCTCGTCACTCTTGTCACTCCCGGAATGTCTGGCACCCCCTGGACGCCCGGCTCTCCGCTCAGAACAGCCTCGGGTCGTCGAACACGCCGGTGGCCAGCAGATAGACGTAGAGATCGGCGAGGGCGACGCTGATCAGCGAGGCCCAGGCCAGTTCCATGTGGCGGGCGTTGAGCCGGCTCACCCATCCCCAGAGGCGGTAGCGCACCGGGTGGCGCGAGAAGTGCTTGAGCCGGCCGCCGATGATGTGCCGGCAGGAGTGGCAGGAGACGGTGTAGAGCCAGATCAGGGCGATGTTGACCAGCATGATCACGGTGCCGAGGCCCATGTGGCCCCAGGCGTAGTCCTCGTCGCGGAACGCGAGCACCGTGTCGTAGGTCAGGATCAGGGCCACCGGCAGCGCCGCGTAGAAGAAGTAGCGGTGGATGTTCTGCAGGATCAGCGGGAAGCGGGTCTCGCCGCGGTAGGCGGTGTGCGGCTCGGCGACCGCGCAGGCCGGGGGCGAGGCCCAGAAGCCCCGGTAGTAGGCCTTGCGGTAGTAGTAGCAGGTCAGCCGGAAGCCGAGCGGGAAGACCAGGATGATCAGCGCCGGGGAGAGACCCCACCAGTCCCCGAAGAGCGGCCAGTTGGGGCCCGCCTTCATCGGCTCGCAGTTCTCCGCGAGGCAGGGCGAGTAGAACGGCGAGACATACGGGGCGGCGTAGTAGTCGGCGTTGGCGAAGGCCCGCCAGGTGGAGTAGACGACGAAGGCGAGCAGCCCGGCCGCGGTGGCGGCGGGCGACAGCCACCACCGGTCGGTACGGAGATGGGCGGCGCCGATGGCGGCGCGTGCCGGGGAGTTCACGCCCCGGCGCACGCCGCCGGGGGCTGTACCGCCGGGGCCGGTGCCGCCGCCGGGCTCGCCGGCGGTCGTGGAGTCGGTGCCAGTGGCCAAGAGGGGCTCCGGTTCAGGACGGATGGGGCGGCGGGCCCGCGTGCTCCGCGGGGCCCGCGGGTTTGTTGGGTTCCTCGGGTTCTCCGGGCGGTCCGGTGATTCCGGGCGGCCGGGGTGTACGCGGCGGCGGACCGGGAGATCCGGGGACACCGCGACGGTGCCGGGAGCCGGGGCCGCCGGCCCGGGCGGCCGGGCCCCGCGTCAGGGCCCCTGCCCGTGGCGGGCCCCGAGCCCTTCGTCCTCGGCGTCGGCCCACAGCGCCGTGTTGTACGGAGCGTCCGGGATCACGATCACGTCCTGCCGGGGCTCCGCCGGCAGTGCGTCCGGCGCGGCGTCTCTGAGCAGCGCGAGGCTCTCGCGCAGGTGCTCGGTGTCCGAGCGCACCCGGCGGATGTCGGGACCTCCGCCGACCTGGCGTTCCAGGCGGCCGACGGTGCGGCCCAGCTCGTCGAGACAGCGCTGCGCGGCTCGCAGATCGTCGTGCAGGGACATAACTCGCCCTCACCTCCGCGGTGTTGCGGTGTGCGACACCCGGAGAGTGTCGCGCGTCACACGCGCGCTTGTGAAGACGGCGGCAGCGAATAGCACTCCGTTCACCCGTGACGCATGCCGTCCCCGAACCCCCGTCCGCCCGCCCGGCGCGTGTACGGAACGGAGTCCGCGCCGCCCTGCTCGCGCGACGCCGGGGCGGGACGGAGCGACGGCGGAAGCTGCCCCACCGGCCCGGGAAGCCCGGGCCGTGAGCGCAGAGGCACACCGCTGCGGAGCAACGGACGACCGGGGGACGGGCAGGACCAGAAGCGTCTCGCCACGGAGCAATGGGCGGCCGTGGGAGGGCAGCACCCGCGCGCAGCGCGGGCCAACGGCGCCGCACCCCGCTCACAGGCGACTGGGGGACGGGCAGGACCGGGAGCGTCTCGCCACGGAGTAACGGGTGGCCGTGGGAGGGCAGCACCCGCGCGCAGCGCGGGCCAACGGCGCCGCACCCCGCTCACAGGCGACCGGGGGACGGGCAGGACCGGGAGCGTCTCGCCACGGAGTAACGGGTGGCCGTGGGAGGGCAGCACCCGCGCGCAGCGCGGGCGAACGGCGCCGCACCCCGCTCACAGGCGACCGGGGGACGGGCAGGACCAGAAGCGTCTCGCCACGGAGTAACGGGTGGCCGTGGGAGGGCAGCACCCGCGCGCAGCGCGGGCCAACGGCGCCGCACCCGGACAAGAACCGGAACCCCGCCGGAGGCGAACCCGCGCCGGCAGGCGAAGCACCACTCGCACGGGTGACATCCCCGGCCCCCCGGCCGTATCCACCGTGCCCGGGCCCCGGGCCTCCCCTTCAGTGATGGGGAGACACGCGCGCGAGCCCGGAGGTACACCATGTCCAGCACCGGCGCAGCCGACCCGAGCCCCAGCGCAGCCGACCGGAGCCCTGGCGCAGCCGACCCGAGCCCCGGCGCAGCCGACCCGAGCCCCGGCGCAGCCTGCCGCCGGTCCCCGGCACCGCCGGACCGGTCCCCGGCACGGCCCGACCGGTCCGCGGCACCGCCCGCCCGGGCGCGGGTGCGCGCACCCGCGCCCACCGCGCTGCTGCTCACCGCCGCCCTCCTGGCCGGGCTGACCGGCCTGACGGCCTGCGGGGGCGGCGACGACGGGTCCGCCGCCCCCACCGCCCCGCCGGACATCGCCGCCACCCCCCGCGACCAGGTCCGCGAGGGCGGCACCGTCCGGTGGGCCGTCGACTCGGCGCCCGCCACGCTCAACGCCTTCCAGGCCGACTCCGACGCCACCACCGACCGCATCGCCGCGGCCGTCCTCCCCGCGCTCTTCACCCTCGACCGCGCGGGCCGCCCGCAGCGCAACCCGGACTATCTCCGCTCGGCGGAGGTCGTCCGGCACGAGCCCGCGCAGGTGGTCGTCTACCGGCTGAACCCGGATGCGGTCTGGAGCGACGGCCGCCCGCTGGGCGTGGCGGACTTCCGGGCGCAGTGGCAGGCCCTCAACGGCCGCGACCGCGCCTTCTGGACGGCGCGCAACGCCGGCTACGACCGCGTCGCCCGGGTCGAGCCGGGCCGGGACGCCCACGAGATCCGGGTGACCTTCGGCACCCCGTACGCCGACTGGCGCTCCCTCTTCACCCCGCTGTACCCCCGGTCGGCGATGGGCGGGGCCGACGCCTTCAACGACGTCACGCGCCGGACCCTCAAGGCCACCGCGGGCCCGTTCACCCTCCGCGCCCGCGACGCCCGGAAGCGCACCGTCACGCTGGTCCGCGATCCCCGGTGGTGGGGCGACCGGGCCAGGCTCGACCGGCTCGTGCTGACCGCGGTGCCCCGCGAGCGCCGGGTGGCGGCGCTGGCCGGCGGGAAGCTCGACATCGCCGGGATCGGCCGGCCGGAGGTGGAGGACATCCGCACCTCCGTGGAGCGCCGCGACGCGAGCGCGGCCGCGCTGCGCCGGATCGACGTCCGCCGTTCCCTGGCCCCCGCCTATACGCAGCTCGCGCTGAACGGCGCCGAGGGCCCGCTGGCCGACGCGCGCGTGCGCCGCGCCGTGGCCCGCGCCATCGACCGCTCCGCGCTCGCCGAGTCGGTGCTGAAACCGCTGGAACTCCCGGCCGCTCCGCCCGGCAGCCATTTGCGCCTGGCAGGCCAGCCGGGGTACGAGGACAACAGCTCGGCCCTCGGCGGGCGGGACCCCGCGGCGGCGCAGGCGATGCTCGCGGACGCCGGCTGGCGGACGATCACGGCGGAGGCCGGGAACAAGGACGCCGGGAACAAGGACGAGGGAAAGCGGGACAACGGCCCCGGCGGCGACGGTACCGACGAGGAGACCGGGGAGAGAGCGGCGGAGAAGGGCGGGACGGCGGGGGAGCGGCCGGCTGAGAAGGCCGGGGAGCGGGCCCTGCCGGGCAACGCCCATGTGCTCCACAAGGGCGGCGTCCCGCTCACGCTGGAGTTCGTCCTGCCGAAGGAGCGGGGCACCGGGCAACTCCGCGCCGTCGCGGAACGGATCACGCAGATGCTCACCGCGGTCGGGATCCGCGCGGAGATCGAGGAGGTGGCGGGGGAGAAGTTCTTCCGGGAGCACGTCGCCTCCGGGGACTTCGACCTCGCCCTCTACTCCTGGCCGGCGACGGCCTTCCCGGCGACCGACGCCCGCCCGGTGTTCGCCAAGCCGCGGCCGGCGCCGGACGGCTCGCTGACCGTCGAGCAGAACTACACCGGGGTCGGCACCGACCGCATCGACCAGCTCTTCGAGCAGGCGGCCGCGGAGCTGGACGAGTCGGTCGCCCGGGAGCTGATGAGCCGGGCCGACGCCCGGATCTGGGCCGCGGCCGGCGCCATCCCGCTCTACCAGCGGCCCGAGCTGGTGGCCGTACGGCCCGGGGTGGTCAACGCCGGGGCCTTCGGCTTCGCGACCCCGCGGTACCAGGACGTGGGTTTCCGCCGCTGAGCCGTTCCTCCGCCCCGGGCCCCGCCGGGCGGCCGATGAACTCCGGGTGCGCGGAGGCCCGTACGATGGAGTAAGGCCGAGGCATGTTCCAGCCCGGCGGGCGCGCGTGCCGGACCGTACGCGCCGCCATCCACGATTCCGGGAGTGCCCCGCAGTATGCCCACGCGCCACGACATCCGTAACGTAGCCATCGTCGCCCACGTCGACCACGGCAAGACGACCCTCGTCGACGCCATGCTCAAGCAGGCCGGCGCCTTCGCCGCGCACGCCGCCGAGAACCTCGACGAGCGCATGATGGACTCGAACGACCTCGAGCGCGAGAAGGGCATCACCATTCTCGCCAAGAACACCGCGGTCAAGTACCACCCGTCCACCGGTGGCGGGCCCGTCACCATCAACATCATCGACACCCCCGGCCACGCCGACTTCGGCGGTGAGGTGGAGCGCGGTCTGTCGATGGTCGACGCCGTGGTGCTGCTGGTGGACGCCTCCGAGGGCCCGCTGCCGCAGACCCGCTTCGTGCTGCGCAAGGCGCTGCAGGCCAAGCTGCCGGTGATCCTCTGCATCAACAAGACGGACCGCCCGGACGCCCGGATCGCCGAGGTCGTCGACGAGACGTACGACCTCTTCCTCGACCTGGACGCGACCGAGGAGCAGATCGAGTTCCCGATCGTCTACGCCTGCGCCCGGGACGGCATCGCCTCGCTGACCAAGCCGGAGGACGGCACCGTCCCGGCCGACAGCCAGAATCTGGAGCCGTTCTTCACCACGCTCCTCGGCACCGTCCCGGCTCCGGAGTACGACGACAAGGCGCCGCTCCAGGCCCATGTGACCAACCTGGACGCGGACAACTTCCTCGGCCGGATCGCGCTGCTCCGCGTCGAGCAGGGCGAGTTGAAGAAGGGCCAGACCGTCGCGTGGATCAAGCGCGACGGCTCCGTGTCGAACGTCCGCATCACCGAGCTGATGATGACGGAGGCGCTGACCCGCAAGCCGGCCGAGAAGGCGGGCCCGGGCGACATCTGCGCGGTCGCGGGTATCCCGGACATCATGATCGGCGAGACGCTGGCCGACCCGGAGAACCCGATCGCCCTGCCGCTGATCACGGTGGACGAGCCGGCCATCTCGATGACGATCGGCACCAACACCTCCCCGCTGGTCGGCAAGGGCGGCAAGGGGCACAAGGTCACCGCCCGGCTGGTCAAGGACCGGCTGGAGCGCGAGCTGATCGGTAACGTCAGCCTCCGGGTGCTGCCCACCGAGCGCCCGGACGCCTGGGAGGTGCAGGGCCGCGGCGAGCTGGCGCTGGCCATCCTCGTCGAGACGATGCGCCGGGAGGGCTTCGAGCTCACCGTCGGCAAGCCCGAGGTGGTCACCAAGGAGATCGACGGCAAGCTCCACGAGCCGATCGAGCGGATGACCATCGACTCCCCCGAGGAGCACCTCGGCGCCATCACCCAGCTCATGGCCGCGCGCAAGGGCCGCATGGAGACGATGACCAACCACGGGTCCGGCTGGATCCGGATGGAGTGGATCGTCCCCAGCCGCGGCCTGATCGGCTTCCGGACGGAGTTCCTGACCCAGACCCGCGGTACGGGCATCGCGCACTCGATCTTCGAGGGCCACGAGCCGTGGTTCGGCGATCTGCGCACCCGGAACAACGGCTCCCTGGTCGCCGACCGGTCCGGTGTCGTCACCGCCTTCGCGATGACGAACCTCCAGGAGCGCGGGGTGCTCTTCGTCTCACCGGGCACCGAGGTCTACGAGGGCATGATCGTCGGCGAGAACTCCCGCGCGGACGACATGGACGTCAACATCACCAAGGAGAAGAAGCTCACCAACATGCGCTCCTCCACGGCCGATGTGACGGAGTCCCTGGTCCCGCCGCGGCTGCTCTCGCTGGAGCAGTCCCTGGAGTTCTGCCGCGACGACGAGTGCATCGAGGTGACCCCGGAGACGGTGCGCATCCGCAAGGTCGTCCTGGACCAGAAGGAGCGCGCCCGCGCGGTCTCCCGCGCCAAGCGCTGAGGTCTCCGCGGCCGTTCCGCCGCGGTCCTTCCGGCCCTTCCGGGGGCGTCCTCCGGGGCGCCCCCGGCGGCGTTTCCCGGGGGCTCGGCCGGATGTCGTGTTCCCGCCGGTTTCCGGTGCGCTACGCGTGGGTAACTGTCGCCCGGCGGACCCGCCGGAAAGGCCCCCGGAGCAGGGCTTTCACCGGGCCTTGATGATCTTCGTTGTCAATCTGATTTCGGTCGGACGACGTTCGACTATCGGTCCCTGTCATCCGGAACGTGAGTTAACAGTCCGTTTCGTGCCTGTCTGTATGGGCTTAGTTTGCCCGGATTTCGGCCATCCGGCCTGGTTGATGTGACCAAACCGAGATCCCTGACGTGTGGTTTCAAGGGTCCCGGGTGACCGATAGTGGGGTCCATCGAGCTCGGGTCAATGGGTCACGCGCTGTGGGGAGCGCGCCGACTCACGAGCACAGGTGCCGGCTGCGGCTGTCAGGGGTGTCAGCCCGCGACCGGCGCCCTTCCATGTACTGACGATGGACTCCTGAGGAGGCACACCCATGCGCGGTGCCAGAAGTGCCAAGTTCGCTGCGGGTGCGATAGCCGTAACGATGGCCGTGACGGCGTGCGGCGGCGACAGCGGCGACGACGGCAAGAAGTCGAGCTCCGGCAAGCCCGAGGGCTACGTCTCGATCGAGGTCGGCGAGCCGCAGAACGCGCCGATCCCCTCGGACACGAACGAGAGCAACGGCAGCTACATCGTCAAGGCGCTCTTCACCCAGCTCCTCGAGCACGACAACGAGGGCAAGCCGGTCTACCTGAACGCCGAGTCCATCGAGACCGAGGACTCGAAGACCTGGACGGTCAAGCTGAAGGACGGCTGGACCTTCCACAACGGCGAGAAGGTCACCGCCCAGTCCTACGTGGACACCTGGAACTTCGCCGCCCACATCAAGAACAACCAGAAGAACAGCTTCTGGTTCTCGGACATCAAGGGCTACGCGGACGTCCACCCGGAGAAGGGTGACGCCAAGGCCGACACGATGTCCGGTCTGAAGGTCGTCGACGACCTCACCTTCACCATCGAGCTCTCCAAGCCGGTCCCGTACTTCGAGTACAAGCTGGGCTACACGACCTGGGCCCCGCTGCCCAAGTCGGCCATCGAGGACCCGAAGGCGTTCGCCAAGAACCCGGTGGGCAACGGGCCGTACAAGTTCGAGAAGTGGAACCACAAGAAGCTGTTCCAGGTCGCCGCCTACGACAAGTACAAGGGCGACGACAAGGCGGCCAACAAGGGCATCCAGTTCAAGAACTACTCGACCCCCGAGGCCGCGTACCAGGAACTGATGTCCGGCAACGTGGACATCGTCCGCCAGATCGCCGCCAAGGACCTGCCGAAGTACAAGAGCGACCTGGGTGACCGGGCGATCGAGGAGCCGTTCGCCGGCGTCCAGAGCATCGTCCCGGCCTTCTACAGCAAGCCGTTCAAGGACGTCGACCCCAAGGTCATCCAGGGTCTGTCCATGGCGATCGACCGCGAGACCATCGCCAAGACCGTGCTGAACGGCACCCGTGACGCGGCCACCAGCTTCACCCCGCCGCAGGTCATGGGCAACCAGGACCTCGACTCGCCGGCCTTCAAGTTCGACCCGAAGCAGGCCAAGAAGCTGGTCGAAGAGGGCGGCGGCGTTCCGGGCAACAAGGTCTGGATTCAGTTCAACGCCGACGGCGGCCACAAGGACTGGATCACGGCGGTCTGCGAGAACATCCGCCAGAACACCGGTGTGGAGTGCATCCCGGACTCCAAGCCGGACTTCCAGACGGACCTCGACCTGCGTGACGCCAACAAGGTCAAGGGCATGTACCGCGGCGGCTGGGTGGCCGACTACCCGGTGAACGTCAACTTCATGCGGGAGCTCTACCACACCAAGGCCGAGGCCAACAGCGGTCGCTTCTCCAACAAGGAGATCGACAAGCTGATGGAGAAGGGCGACAACGCCGAGAGCCTGGAGGAGTCGGTCAAGATCTACCAGGAGGTCGAGCTCAAGCTGGCCGAGGAGATGCCCGCCATCCCGGTGTTCAACTACAAGATCAACGCCGGCTACGGCAAGGGCGTCGACAACGTCACGACCGACTGGCACGGCGACATCGTGGTCAACGAAGTCACCGTCAAGTAGTACGCGCGCGGCTCGTTCCGCATCAAGCCGTTCCCCGGCGGCGCCGCGATCCGGCACCGTCGGGGCAGGCACCCCGGGGGCCGTTCCCGCAGTGGAACGGCCCCTTGGGGCCGTCCGTATCTCAATGGAGGCAACATGGGGCGCTATGTCGTGCGGCGACTGCTCCAGGCGATACCGGTTTTCCTCGGGTCAACCCTGCTGATCTTCCTCATGATGTACAGCCTGCCCGGCGACCCCGTGCGGGCCCTGTGGGGAGAACAGTCCGTGGACCCGGTGCAGATCGCGGCCATGAAGAAGGACCTGGGACTCGACCTGCCGCTCTGGCAGCAGTACGTGAACTACATCGCGGGGCTGTTCCAGGGTGACTTCGGCACCCAGATCGCCAGTCAGCGGCCGGTGTCCGAGGTCATCGCCGCCGCGCTGCCGGTCACCCTGCGGCTGACCCTGTTCGCCTTCATCTTCACCGTGGTCGCCGGCCTCTCGCTCGGCATCGTGGCCGGGCTCTGGGCGGACCGGCTGCTGGACCGGGCGATGCTGATCTTCACCCTGCTGCTGATCTCCGTGCCGTCCTTCGTCCTGGGGTACACGGCCCAGTTCTGGTTCGCCTTCAAGTGGGACCTGCTGACCCCCACCGTGCAGGACTCCGAGGCATTCGGTGACCTGATGATGCCGGCGATCGTGCTCGGCTCCCTCTCCCTGGCCTATGTGGTCCGGCTGACCCGCACCTCCGTCGTGGAGAACCTGCGGTCCGACTACATCCGCACCGCCATCGCCAAGGGCCTGCCGCGCCGCAGGGTCATCGGGGTGCACCTGATGCGCAACTCCCTGATCCCGGTGGTCACCTTCCTCGGTACCGACCTCGGCGCGCTGCTCGGCGGAGCGGTCATCACGGAGGGCATCTTCAACGTCCAGGGCGTCGGTAACCTCGTCTACGAGGCACTAATCCGCCGTGAGGGATCGACGGTGGTGGGCGTCGTCACCCTGCTCGTCATCGTCTACCTCACCATCAGCCTGATCGTTGACCTGCTTTACGCGGTCCTGGACCCGAGGATCCGTTATGTCTGACGTCACGCAAGCCACTCATGTCCCCGCCCCGGCGACCCCGGTGGACCTGGACAAGGCTGCCGGCACCCCCGGCACGGGCAACGGCGACGGCGGTCCGGTCGGCAAGCCGCGGAGCCTGTGGTCGGATGCCTGGCACGATCTGCGGCGCAACCCGCTCTTCGTGATCTCGGCCGTCCTGATCGTCCTGCTGCTCGTGATGTCCGTGTGGCCGGGCCTGTTCACGAGCACCTCACCGCGCCGCGGCGACCTGGCGAACCACTACCTCCAGGCGCCCCAGCTGACGCACTTCTTCTCCGCCGAGTGGCTCGGATACGACGCCCAGGGCCGCTCCATCTACGCACGGGTCATCCACGGCGCCCGCGCCTCCGTGACGGTGGGCGTCGTGGTGACCCTGCTGGTCACCCTCTTCGGCGGACTGATCGGCATGCTGGCCGGCTACTTCGGGGGCTGGATCGACAGCATCCTCTCCCGGATCCTCGACATGTTCGCCGGCCTCCCGTTCCTGCTCGGCGCCATGGTGGTGCTCAACGTCTTCGACGTCCGCACCGTCTGGATCGTCGCACTGGCCCTGGCCTTCCTCGGGTGGACGCAGATCGCCCGTGTCACCCGCGGCTCGGTGATCACCACCAAGCAGTCGGACTACGTCCAGGCCGCGAAGGCGCTCGGCGCCGGCACCGGCAGGATCCTGGTCCGGCATGTGCTGCCCAACGCGATCGCCCCCGTGATCGTCGTCGCCACCATCGCGCTCGGCGGCTACATCGCCGCCGAGGCGAGCCTGTCCTTCCTGGGCATCGGCATCTCGCCGCCCACCGTCTCGTGGGGCATGGACGTGTCCGACGGCAAGGACCAGCTGCGCAACGCGCCGCACGTCCTGCTCATCCCCGCGGTGATGGTGTCGGTCACGGTGCTGGCGTTCATCATGCTCGGCGATGCGGTCCGCAACGCCCTCGACCCCAAGCTGCGCTGAGGGAGGCGTACGTGACCACCATCGAGAAGACCTCGGCCGAGCCCAAGCCCTCGGGCGGGGCGGACGGCGCCCCGCTACTCGAAGTCCGCGATCTGCACGTGGAGTTCCACACCCGCGACGGCGTGGCCAAGGCCGTCAACGGCGTCAACTACTCCGTGTCCGCCGGTGAGACCCTCGCCGTGCTGGGCGAGTCCGGCTCCGGCAAGTCCGTCACCGCGCAGGCGGTCATGGGCATCCTCGACATGCCGCCCGGCCGCATCCCCAAGGGCGAGATCCTCTTCCGCGGCCAGGACATGCTCAAGATGTCCAACGAGGAGCGCCGGAAGATCCGCGGCGCCAAGATGGCGATGATCTTCCAGGACGCCCTGTCCTCGCTCAACCCGGTCTTCACCGTCGGCTACCAGCTCGGCGAGATGTACCGGGTCCACCAGGGTCTGTCCCGTAAGGCCGCCAAGGCCAAGGCCGTGGAGCTGATGGAGCGGGTGAAGATCCCCGCCGCCAGGCAGCGGGTGAACGACTATCCGCACCAGTTCTCGGGCGGTATGCGGCAGCGCATCATGATCGCGATGGCGCTGGCCCTGGAGCCGGACCTGATCATCGCGGACGAGCCGACGACGGCGCTGGACGTCACCGTGCAGGCCCAGGTGATGGACCTGCTCGCGGAGCTCCAGCGCGAGTACCACATGGGTCTCATCCTGATCACCCACGACCTGGGCGTGGTGGCGGACGTCGCCGACAAGATCGCCGTGATGTACGCGGGACGGATCGTGGAGACCGCCCCCGTCCACGAGCTCTACAAGCGGCCCGCGCACCCGTACACCCGCGGCCTGCTGGACTCCATCCCGCGGCTGGACCAGAAGGGCCGGGAGCTCTACGCGATCAAGGGCCTGCCGCCCAACCTGACCCGCATCCCGCCGGGCTGCGCCTTCAACCCGCGCTGCCCCAGGGTGCAGGACGTCTGCCGCACCGACATCCCGCCGCTGTACCAGGTCACCGAGCGGGACGGTACGGAACTCGACGGCCGCGTCAGCGCTTGCCACTTCTGGGAGGAGACGATCCATGGCTGAGATCAGCAAGAAGGACGAGGCCGGGAACGTTTCCGAGGTCGCGAAGAACGACGCGAAGACGGAGGCCGCGGCCCGGGCCGAGAAGACCGCGGCCGACATCGACGCGGCCCGGGCGGCCGACGAGGCAGCGGAGGCCGTGGCGGCCATCGAGGCGCCGGTCGAGCGCGGCGAGCCGATCCTGCAGGTGCGCAACCTGGTCAAGCACTTCCCGCTGACCCAGGGCATCCTCTTCAAGCGGAAGATCGGCGCGGTCAAGGCCGTCGACGGCATCTCCTTCGACCTGCACCAGGGCGAGACCCTGGGCATCGTGGGCGAGTCCGGCTGCGGCAAGTCCACCGTGGCCAAGCTGCTGATGACGCTGGAGCACGCCACCGCCGGCGAGGTCTTCTACAAGGGCCAGGACATCACCAAGCTGTCCGGGCGGGCGCTGAAGGCGGTGCGGCGGAACATCCAGATGGTGTTCCAGGACCCGTACACCTCGCTCAACCCCCGCATGACGGTGGGCGACATCATCGGTGAGCCCTTCGAGATCCACCCCGAGGTCGCCCCCAAGGGCGACCGGCGGCGCCGGGTGCAGGACCTGCTGGACGTGGTGGGGCTCAACCCCGAGTACATCAACCGCTATCCGCACCAGTTCTCCGGCGGCCAGCGGCAGCGCATCGGCATCGCCCGCGGCCTCGCCCTCAACCCCGAGGTCATCATCTGCGACGAGCCCGTCTCGGCCCTGGACGTCTCCGTCCAGGCGCAGGTGATCAACCTGATGGAGAAGCTGCAGGACGAGTTCAACCTCTCCTACATCTTCATCGCGCACGACCTCTCCATCGTCCGCCACATCTCCGACCGGGTCGGGGTCATGTACCTCGGCAAGATGGCCGAGATCGGCACCGACGAGGAGATCTACGACCACCCGACGCACCCCTACACCCAGGCGCTGCTCTCCGCCGTCCCCGTCCCGGACCCGGAGCTGCGCGAGGGCCGCGAGCGGATCCTGCTGACCGGCGACGTCCCGTCCCCGGCGAACCCGCCGTCCGGCTGCCGCTTCCGCACCCGCTGCTGGAAGGCGCAGGACAAGTGCGCCGTGGAGGAGCCGCTGCTGGCGGTCCCGGAGCGCTTCCAGGGTTCCGACGGCCCGGTGGCCCACGAGTCGGCCTGCCACTTCGCGGAGGAGAAGGACGTCGTCCACGCGTGACGCCCGCCGCTCCCCGCGCCCGACGCGAGGCGGGACGGACCCGGCCCCGGCCCCCGGTTGACGACCGGGGGCCGGGGCCGTTCGCGGATCGTCCCGCTCGCACAGTCAGGGCTTGCCGATGTCCACCACCCACACGCCGGTTCCGTCGTACGCCTCCGGGGTGCCGCTCAGCACCTGGCCGCCCGCCGGGTCGGAGACGGCGGCGTAGACGGCGTGGGCGTGGCGCCAGTCCAGCCCGGCGCCGGCGGCCTGTTCCACGGCGGCGGTCGCGGCGAAGTCGAGGGGGAGGAACTCCAGGCCCGGGAGGGCTCCCAGATGGGCGGCGGCGCCCGGGAGTTCGAGACTGGCCGCGACCAGGCACAGGGCGGGCACCTGGGCCCGCTGGGCGGGGTCACCGGCCTCCACGACCGCCAGGCCGGAGAGGAAGCGGTGCCCGCGGCAGAGCGCGAGCACCGCCGTGTGGTCGAGGATGATCACCTGCGGCTCCCGAGGCGGCCGGCCGCGATGTCGGCACGCCACTGCTGGGCCCGGCGCACGTCGTCCTCGGTGAGGTCCGGGCAGAGGTTCGCACGGATGTAGGCCAGGCCCCGCGCGGTGCGCTCGGTGCGCTCCGCCTCGGTGGGCGTCTCCGTGGCCATCCGCTCCACCAGGCTGCGCACACTGGTGCCGCGCTCCTCGGCCAGTATGCGCAGGCGGTCGCGGACGTCTTCGGTGATCTTGATGGTGGTGTCAGCCATACGGCGAGAATACCGTTGAATACCGGCCGGGTGTACCCAGAGGTCCCCCGGACGCCCGCTCCCGCAGGCGGGTGACTCCCCGGCCGGTGCCCGCGCGGATGGCTCAGGCCGGGGTGCGGGGGCGGGCGAAGCGGGGTCGGATGGGATCGGGCGTCCGTTCCCGACCGAGGAGGCACCTCATGCGCCGATCCCTGCACGCCAGATGGGCCGCCTGCGCGATCGCCGTCGCACTGGCGGCGACCGCCTGCGGCGGGGACGACGACGGCGGCGGGAGCGGGGGAGGGGACGGGAGCGGCGTCCTCAGTTCCTCCTGGGGCGACCCGCAGAACCCGCTGGAGCCGGCGAACACCAACGAGGTCCAGGGCGGCAAGGTCCTCGACATGATCTTCCGGGGGCTCAAGCGGTACGACCCGGAGACCGGCGAGGCCAAGGACATGCTCGCCGAGAGCATCACCACCGACGACTCGCAGAATTTCACCGTCAAGATCAAGGACGGCTGGACGTTCAGCAACGGCGAGAAGGTCACGGCCAAGTCGTTCGTGGACGCCTGGAACTACGGCGCCGACGTCCGCAACGCCCAGAAGAACGCCTACTTCTTCGAGTACATCGAGGGGTACGACGCGGTCCATCCGGAGGAGGGCGACCCCACGGCCGAGACGCTCTCCGGGCTGAAGGTCGAGGACGACCGGACCTTCACCGTCCAGCTCAGCCAGAAGTTCTCCACCTGGCCCGACACCCTCGGCTACAACGCCTTCGCCCCGCTGCCCCGGGCCTTCTTCGATGACCACGACGCCTGGGTGAAGAAGCCCGTCGGCAACGGCCCCTACCAGGTCGAGTCGTACACCAAGGGCTCCGCGATGAAGCTGCGGAAGTGGGACGACTACCCCGGCCCGGACAAGGCGCAGAACGGTGGCGTCGACCTCAAGGTCTACACCGACAACAACGCCGCCTACACCGACCTCCTCGCCGGCAACCTCGACCTCGCCGACGACATCCCCGCCGCCCAGCTGAAGAACGTCGAGAACGACCTCGGCGACCGCTACATCAACCAGCCGGCCGGGATCATCCAAACCCTCGCCTTCCCCTTCTACGAGGAGGCGTGGGGGGAGGGGAAGGAGCAGCTGCGCAAGGGCATCTCCCGGGCCATCAACCGCGAGCAGATCACCGAGCAGATCTTCAGCAACACCCGCACCCCCGCCAGCGACTGGACCTCGCCCGTCCTCGGTGAGGAAGGCGGCTACGAGAAGGGCCTGTGCGGCCAGGCCTGCGAGTACGACCCGGACGAGGCGAAGAAGATGATCGAGGAGGCCGGCGGCCTCCCCGGCGGGAAGATCACCCTCACCTCCAATGTCGACACCGGCTCCCACCGCGAATGGCTCGACGCCGTCTGCAACAGCATCAACAACGCCCTCGGCCGGGACAGCGCCTGCACCGTCAACCCGGTCGGCACCTTCGCGGACTACCGCAACCAGATCGGCGACCAGCGCATGAAGGGCCCCTTCCGGGCCGGCTGGCAGATGGACTACCCGCTGATCCAGAACTTCCTCCAGCCGCTCTACTACACCAACGCCTCGTCGAACGACGGCAAGTGGAGCAACGAGAAGTTCGACAGCCTCATCGACGAGGCCAACGCCCAGAGCGACACCCAGAAGGCCATCGAGACCTTCCAGGACGCCGAGAGGGTGCTCGTCGAGGAGATGCCCGCCATCCCGCTCTGGTACCAGAACGGCAGCGCCGGCTACTCCGACCGGCTCTCGGACGTGAAGCTCAACCCCTTCAGCGTCCCCGTCTACGACCAGATCACGGTCGCCTGACGGTCCCGTACCGCCCGGGCCGGCCCCGTACCCCCGGACCGGAGGACGGAGCGGTGCCGGGGCCCCCCGCCGGGCCCCGGCACCGGCGTCCGCGGCGGCGAACCACGACCCCCGGAGCACTCCCATGGGACGCTATGTGATCCGGCGGCTGCTCCAGATGATCCCCGTGTTCATCGGCAGCACCTTCCTGATCTTCGTCATGGTGTACGCGCTCGGCGACCCCGTCGCGGCGCTCTTCGGCGACCGCGCCCCCGACCCCGCCACCGCCGCCCGCATCCGCGCGGAGCTCTACCTCGACCAGCCGCTGTGGAAGCAGTACCTGCACTACATGGGCCAGATCTTCCGCGGCGACTTCGGCACGGCCTTCAACGGCCAGCCGGTGCTGGAACTGATGTCCACGGCCTTCCCGGTGACCCTGCGGCTGACCCTGGTGGCGGTGGTCATCGAGGTGATCATCGGTATCGTCCTCGGGGTGGTCAGCGGGCTGCGGCGCGGCCGGTCCGTGGACACCGGCCTGCTCTTCCTCACTCTGATCGTCATCTCGGTCCCCACCTTCGTCACCGGCTATCTGCTCCAGTTCCTCTTCGGCGTGAAGTGGGGGCTCGTCCGGCCGTCCGTCTCCACCGACGCGACCTTCGAGGAACTGCTGCTGCCGGGCGTGGTGCTGGCGCTGGTCTCGCTGGCCTACGTCACCCGGCTCACCCGCACCTCGATCGCGGAGAACGTCCGCGGCGACTACGTCCGCACCGCGATCGCCAAGGGCCTGCCGCGCCGCCGCGTCATCGTCCGGCACCTGCTGCGCAACTCGCTGATCCCGGTGGTCACCTTCATCGGCACGGACATCGGCGCCCTCATGGGCGGGGCCATCGTCACCGAGCGGATCTTCAACATCCACGGCGTCGGCTTCCAGCTCTACCAGGGCATCCTGCGCAACAACTCCCCCACGGTCGTCGGGTTCGTGACGATCCTGGTCATCGTCTTCCTGCTGGCGAACCTCATCGTCGACCTGCTGTACGCCGTACTCGACCCGAGGATCCGCTATGCCTGACGGCAACGACCCGAAGCAGGCCGTCGCCCCCACCGGAGCCGGCGGCTCCGCCGACCTGGCCATGGGCGAGGCCGAGACGCTGGAACGCCCTCCGGGGCACGGACCCGACGGCGGCGACACCGGCAAGCCGCGCAGCCTCTGGTCCGACGCCTGGCGGGAGCTGCGCCGCAACCCCGTCTTCATCGTCTCCGCGCTGCTGATCCTCTTCCTGGTGGTGATCTCGCTCTGGCCGCAGCTGATCGTCTCCACCAACCCGCTCTCCTGCGACCTGGGCAAGTCCCAGGAGGGCCGCGAGCCCGGCCACCCGTTCGGCTACGACACCCAGGGCTGCGACGTCTACGCCCGCACCGTGTACGGCGCCCGCGCCTCCGTCACCGTCGGCGTCTGCGCCACCCTCGGGGTGGCGCTGCTCGGCGGGCTCATCGGCGGGCTGGCCGGCTTCTTCGGCGGCTGGGCGGACGCGCTGCTCTCCCGGGCCGCCGACATCTTCTTCGGCATCCCGGTGATCCTCGGCGGGCTGGTCTTCCTCTCCGTGGTCACCAGTACGACGGTGTGGCCGGTGGTCGGCTTCATCGTGCTGCTGGGCTGGCCGCAGATCGCCCGTATCGCCCGCGGCGCGGTGATCACCGCCAAGGAGAACGACTACGTCCAGGCCGCGCGGGCGCTCGGCGCGAGCAACCGCCGGATGCTGCTGCGCCATGTCGCGCCCAACGCCGTCGCCCCGGTGATCGTGGTGGCCACCATCGCGCTCGGCACCTACATCGCGCTGGAGGCCACGCTGTCGTTCCTCGGGGTCGGGCTGCGCCCGCCGACCGTCTCCTGGGGCATCGACATCTCCAACGCCGCCTCCCAGATCCGGAACGCCCCGCACATGCTGCTCTGGCCGGCCGGCGCACTGAGCATCACGGTGCTGGCGTTCATCATGCTCGGCGACGCGGTGCGCGACGCCCTCGACCCCAAGCTGCGCTGAGGAGCCGCCATCATGCCCGCCACCGCGTCCGCGACCGCAGACGGAGAGCAGCCCGCCCGGGGACGGAGCGGCGCGCCGGAGGGGGAGGGCCCGCTGCTGGACGTCCGCGACCTGCGGGTGGAGTTCCGCACCCGGGACGGTGTCGTCAAGGCCGTCAACGGCGTGACCTACGACGTGGACGCGGGGGAGACGCTCGCCGTGCTCGGCGAGTCCGGCTCCGGCAAGTCGGTGACCGCGCAGGCGATCATGGGCATCCTGGACTCCCCGCCGGGGCGGATCACCGGCGGCGAGATCCTCTTCCGGGGCCGGGACCTGCTGCGGGCGGGCCGCGAGGAACGCCGCGCGATCCGGGGCGCGCGGATGGCCATGATCTTCCAGGACGCGCTGTCCTCGCTCAACCCGGTGCTCTCGGTGGGCTACCAGCTCGGTGAGATGTTCCAGGTGCACCGGGGCGACTCGCGGAAGACGGCCCGGGCCAAGGCCGTCGAGCTGATGGACCGGGTGCGCATCCCGGCGGCGAAGCAGCGGGTGAACGACTATCCGCACCAGTTCTCGGGCGGTATGCGGCAGCGCATCATGATCGCGATGGCGCTGGCCCTGGAGCCGGACCTGATCATCGCGGACGAGCCGACGACGGCGCTGGACGTCACCGTGCAGGCCCAGGTGATGGACCTGCTCGCGGAGCTCCAGCGCGAGTACCGGATGGGCCTGATCCTGATCACCCACGACCTGGGCGTGGTGGCGGACGTCGCCGACAAGATCGCGGTGATGTACGCGGGACGGATCGTGGAGACCGCGCCCGTGCACGAGCTCTACAAGCGGCCCGCGCACCCGTACACCCAGGGCCTGCTCGACTCCATCCCCCGGCTCGACCGCAAGGGGCAGCGGCTCTACGCGGTCCGGGGCCTGCCGCCCAACCTCACGCGGATCCCGCCCGGCTGCGAGTTCCATCCGCGCTGCCCCCGGGCGCGGCACGTCTGCGTCACCGACCGGCCGTCCCTCTACACCGTCGCGGAGAACGACGGCACCCCGCTGCCCGGCCGCGCCAGCGCCTGCCACTTCTGGAAGGACGAACTCAACGATGCACCAGCACATTGAGGTGGAGCCGCCGCGCGAGCCGGAGCCGGAGCAGTCGCCCCGGCCGCCGCGGCCCGAGCCGATCCTCGAAGTGCGCGATCTGCAGAAGCTGTACCCACTGACCCGCGGCATCGTGTTCCGCCGGCAGACCGGCGCGGTCCGGGCCGTGGACACCGTCTCGTTCGACCTCGCGCGCGGCGAGACCCTGGGCATCGTGGGCGAGTCCGGCTGCGGCAAGTCCACGGTGGCAAAGCTGCTGGTCCATCTGGAGCGGCCGACCTCCGGCACCATCCGCTACAAGGGCGAGGACGTCACCAAGCTGTCCGGGCGGGCGCTGAAGGCGGTGCGGCGGAACATCCAGATGGTGTTCCAGGACCCGTACACCTCGCTCAACCCCCGCATGACGGTGGGCGACATCATCGGTGAGCCCTTCGAGATCCACCCCGAGGTGGCCCCCAAGGGCGACCGGCGGCGCCGGGTGCAGGACCTGCTGGACGTGGTGGGGCTCAACCCCGAGTACATCAACCGCTATCCGCACCAGTTCTCCGGCGGCCAGCGGCAGCGCATCGGCATCGCCCGCGGCCTCGCCCTCAACCCGGAGATCATCGTGGCCGACGAGCCGGTCTCGGCGCTGGACGTCTCCGTCCAGGCGCAGGTGATCAACCTGATGGAGAAGCTGCAGGACGAGTTCGACCTCTCGTACATCTTCATCGCGCACGACCTGTCGGTGGTGCGGCACATCTCCGACCGGGTCGGGGTGATGTACCTCGGCCGGTTCGCCGAGACCGGCACCGACGAGGAGATCTACGAGCACCCCACCCACCCCTACACCCAGGCGCTGCTCTCCGCCGTCCCCGTCCCGGACCCCGCCGCACGCGAGCAGCGCGAGCGGATCCTGCTCTACGGAGACGTGCCCTCCCCGGCCGACCCCCCGTCCGGCTGCCGCTTCCGCACCCGTTGCTGGAAGGCCCGGGAGAAGTGCGCCCGGGAGGTGCCGGCGCTGGCCGTGCCGGAGGAGTTCCGCGGCCGGTCCGGGCCGGCCGCCCACCCCTCGGCCTGCCACTTCGCGGAGACCCTGCCGCTGGCCCGGCCGGCGCCGCAGCACGTACGGCAGGGCGGGCCCAGCGACCCGTACGGCTCGGGGGAGACCCCGGAACCGGGCGGCGGGCGCGACGGGTGACGGGGCGGGGCGCGAGAGAGGCGGACGGACGGCGGAGCGGGCGGACGGCGGTGCGGCCGGTCAGCCCGGCTTCCCGGTCCCCGGCCCCCGCTCCTCGATCGCGGCCAGCGCCGGGTCCAGGACGACGTCCTCGGTGCGGGCCGAGGTGGACGGCTCCTCCGGGAAGTGGCAGGCCGTCAGATGCCCCTCGCGGTTGCCGTCGATCCGGGCCAGCGGCGGCACCTCCGTCGCGCACTTCTCCCGCGCCTTCCAGCAGCGGGTGCGGAACCGGCAGCCCGAGGGCGGATCGACCGGGGAGGGCACGTCTCCCGCGAGCCGGATGCGCTCGCGGCGCTCCTCCCCGCCGGCCCCGTGCCCGGCCTCCCCGGCGCCGTACGTCCCGATCTCCGGCACCGCCGACAGCAGCGCGTGCGTATACGGATGCCGGGGCCTGCGGTAGATCGACTCGCGGTCGCCGGTCTCCACGATCCTCCCCAGGTACATCACGGCGACCCGCTGCGAGAAGTGCCGCACCACGGCCAGGTCGTGGGCGATGAAGAGGAAGGCGATGCCCAGCTCCCGCCGGAGGTCCTGGAGCAGATTGACGACCTGCGCCTGGATGGAGACGTCCAGCGCCGAGACCGGCTCGTCGGCCACGATCAGCTTGGGCTCCAGACCGAGGGCGCGGGCCACCCCGATGCGCTGCCGCTGCCCCCCGGAGAACTCGTGCGGGAAGCGGTTGTAGTGCTCGGGGTTGAGGCCGACGGTCTCCAGCAGCTCCCGCACCCGCCGCTCCCGGCCGCCGGGCGGATCGATGCCGTTGATCTCCATCGGGCCGCCGACGATGGTGCCGACGGTCTGCCGGGGGTTGAGCGAGGAGTACGGGTCCTGGAAGATCATCTGGATCTCGGAGCGGACCGGGGCCAGCTGACGGCGGTTCGCATGGGTGATGTCCCGGCCGCGGTAGGTGATCCGGCCCGCCGTCGGCTCCAGCAGCCGGGTGAGCAGCCGGCCGGTGGTGGACTTGCCGCAGCCGGACTCCCCGACGAGGCCGAAGCTCTCGCCCGCCCGGACGGTCAGATCGATCCCGTCCACCGCCCGCACGGCGCCGACCTGCCGCCGGAACGGAAAACCGCCCAGGACGGGGAAGTGCTTGACCAGGCCCTCGGCGGTGAGCAGCGGTTCCCCGGCGGCCGGTCCGCCTCCCGCGGGCTCCCCCGTGGCACGCGCCGCGTGCGGTGTGCGGTCCTCCTTCATCGGCCGGTCTCCCCCCGGTCCTGTGCGGGCACCCCGGGTGCCCCGGTCTCCGCGTCCCGCTCCTCCCGGGGCGGCAGGCCCCCGGCCGCCCACAGCTCCCGCTTCCGCTCCGCCGTCAGATGGCAGGCGGCGCCCCGCCCTTCGGGCAGCTCCGGCCGCTCGCGGACACAGCGCTCCGGCCCGCCCCGCACCTCGGGCGGGAAGGCGCAGCGCGGATGGAACGGGCAGCCGGAGGGCGGGGCCAGCAGGCTCGGCGGTGTGCCCGGGATCGGGTGCAGGGCCGCGTCCGGGTCGGAGCCGAGGCTCGGCATCGAGCGGAGCAGGCCCCAGGTGTACGGGTGCCGTGGCGCGCCCAGCACCTCCCGGACCGGGCCCCGCTCCACGGCCCGTCCCGCGTACATGACCAGGATGTCGTCGGCGGTGTTGGCGACGACGCCCAGGTCGTGGGTGATGAGGATGATCGCGGAGCCGAACTCCTGCTGGAGTTCCCCGAGCAGGTCCAGGATCTGGGCCTGCACGGTGACGTCGAGCGCGGTGGTCGGTTCGTCCGCGATCAGCAGGTCCGGGTCGCAGACCAGCGCCATGGCGATCATCGCCCGCTGCCGCATCCCGCCGGAGAACTGGTGCGGGTAGTCGTCGGCCCGCAGCCGGGGCCGCGGGATGCCGACCTTCTCCAGCATCTCCACCGCCCGCTCCCGGGCCTCCCGCTTCGAGGCGCCGGTGTGCTTGCGGTAGGGCTCGGCGATCTGCCGGCCGATGGTGTAGTACGGCGAGAGCGCGGTGAGCGGATCCTGGAAGATCATCGCCATCTTGTTGCCGCGGAGCCTCTCCAGCGTCCGCTCGGGCGCCCCGGTCAGCTCCCGCCCGTCGAGCAGGATCTCCCCGGTGATGGTGGTGGTGCGCGGGTCGTGCAGCCCCAGGACGGCGAGGTTGGTGACGGACTTGCCCGAGCCGGACTCGCCGACGATGCCGAGGGTCCTGCCCCGTTCCAGGGCGAAGGAGAGCCCGTCCACGGCCCGGACGGTGCCGTCCTCGGTGGCGAAGCGCACATGGAGATCGCGTACGGAGAGGAAGGGCCCGGAACCGGTGCCCGGGCCGGCGGGGGCGGGCCCGGCCGCTTCCTTGCTGACGGTGGTCACAGGGGGTCTCCTAGGACAGGCGCACGCGCGGGTCGATGAGCGCGTAGGCGGCGTCCACGACGATGTTGAACAGGATGATCGCCGTCGCGGCGAACAGCATCACCCCCATGAGCATGGGGAGGTTGGTGTTGACGACGGACTCCACGGCGAGCCGGCCCAGACCGGGCAGGGTGAAGGTGAACTCGGTGATCATCGCGCCGCCGAAGAGGGAGCCCATGTCGACGCCGAAGATGGTGATGATCGGGATGAGCGAGCCGCGCCAGGCGTAGCGGAAGAAGACCGTGTGCCGTGCCATGCCCTTGGCGCGGGCGGTTCTCACGTGGTCCTCCTGCAACTGCTCGATCATCGTGGAGCGCGCCATACGGGTGTAGTTGGCGGTGAAGATGATCGACAGCACGCACCAGGGCAGGATCAGCCCGGCGAACCAGCCGGCCGGGTCGTCCGTGAGATTCACGTACTCGGGCTGGGAGAGCCAGCCGAGCTGGTAGACGAAGAGCGCGATCGCCAGCGGGCCGACGAAGTAGATCTGCAGCGAACTCAGCACCAGCGAACCGGAGCTGACGATCTTGTCGACGAGCGTGCCGCGCCGGGCGGCGGCCAGCATCCCGGTGCCCAGGCCGACGGTCAGGAAGACCGCGGCGCCGCCGAGGGCCAGCGAGACGGTGGTCGGGAAGCGGTCGAGGACGGTGTCCCAGACGGGCGTGTTGTCGACGAAGGAGTAGCCCAGGCAGGGCGCGGGGCAGGGGCCCACCGCGTAGTCGCGGCCGGCGAAGATCCCCACCATGTACTCCCAGTACTGCACCGGCACCGGCTTGTCGATGCCCATGTTGCGGCGGATGACCTCCAGCGCGTCCGGGGTGCAGTTCTTGCCGCAGGCGAGCAGGGCCGGGTCGCGCGGGATGCTGTAGAAGAGGAAGAAGGTCAGGGCGCTGATGATCAGCAGGATGACGACGGCGCCGAGCGACCGGCGGACCAGGAATCTCAGCATGTGTGGACAGCTTTCGCGGACGGCCGGTACGGGGACGGCGGGGGCGGAGACGGCGCGGAGACGGCGGGGCGGCGGGCGGACGGCCGGGTGACGCGGCCGCGGTGCGGCGGAGGTCCCGGTGCGCGGGGGCGCGGAACCGCCATCCGGCGGCCGGGCCCGCGCCCCCGCGCACCGGGGGCCGTCACTGCTTCAGATAGAGCTTGTTCGGGTCGAGGCCGCTGAGGTCGTTGTTGTAGACCGCGCCGCCGATCTTCGAACCGCTGATCTGCATCTGCTTGTAGTAGTAGGCGGGGACCACCGGGGTGACCTCCTCGACGATGTACTTGCCGAGGCCGAACCACTCCTCGGCGGCCTTCTCCGGGTCGGCGATGGCCGAGATCCGGTCGATCTCCGCGTTGATCTTCTTGTCGTTCACATGCGCGTAGTTGGCCGAGCCGTCGGCGATCTTCCGGCCGTCGAACAGCGGCGGGATCACCGTCGACGAACTCACCCAGTCGTGGCCCCAGTTGTTGCGGTACAGGTCATAGCCGTTGTCGACCTTGCCGACCCGGTCGTAGTAGGTGTCGGTCGGCAACTCCTTGCGCTGCACGTCGAAGCCCGCCTCGCGCAGGGCGTCCGTGACGGCGACCGCCTCCTGCTGGCTCTCGTTGTCGTTGCGGAAGGCGTAGACCAGCTTCATGTCCTCCTTGCCGGCCTGCTTCAGCAGCGCCCGCGCCTTCTCCGGGTCGCCGTTCGGCTTCGCCAGCTTGCCGAACGGGTCGTAGCCCTTCTCGTAGCCGGGCAGCAGGGGGCTGATGACGCCGCCCGCGAGCTCGCCGCCCGCCGAGCCGCCGTACGGGGCCAGGATCGCCCGGAGCGGCAGGGCGTGGGCGATGGCCTGCCGGACCCGGTGGTCCTTGATCCGGTCCATGTTGATGGCGTACATGGCGACAAAGGACTGGTAGCCGGAGATGGTGCGCTTCTTGGCCTCCTCGTCGCGCAGCACCTGCGGGAGGGTGCTCGCGTCCACCGAGTTGTTGAAGCTGGTGGCCCGCTGGTTCTCCCCGGTGTCGGAGAGGATGCGCTTGCTGGAGTCCTCGTACTGGTGGTTGAAGGTGATCTCGAACTTCTCCGGGTACTGGTGGCGCGAGGCGTCCGTGTCCGGGTCCCACTCGGCGTTGCGCACCAGCGTCATGGACTTGCCGGGCTTGAACGACTGGATCTTGTACGGGCCGGAGGCCAGCGGGTCCTTGTCGTACTTCTCCTTGGTGTCCTTCTCCGCGGACACCACCCCGTAGCCGGGCATCCCCAGCGCGTAGGGCAGGTCGTTCTGCGGCTTCTCGAAGTGGAAGACCACCGTCTTGTCGTCGGGGGTCTCCAGGACCGAGTCCGGCAGGTGGCCGCCCTGGTACGGGCCGCCCGGCAGCAGGTCCCGGTACTCCGGGTCGTCCGCCATCCAGGACTGCACGAAGGTCGGGCCCTCCGTGACGAAGTCGGCGAACAGCCGCTCGAAGCTGTGCCGGACGTCCTGGGAGGTGATCGGTGAGCCGTCCTCGAAGCGGATGCCGTCCTTGAGGGTGTACGTCCAGGTCTTCCCGTCGTCCGAGCGGGTGCCGCTGTCGGTGGCGAGATCGCCGACGACCGAGTAGTCGCCCTTGTTGTCCATCTTGACGGTGGTCAGCCGGCGGTGGATGAGCGCCGCGAGCTTGCCCTCGTCGGAGACGTAGATCTGCGCCGGGTCCAGATGCGCGAAGCTGTCCCGCGCGAGCACCCGTATCGTGCCGCCCGGTTCGGCGCCCGCGATCGGTTCCGCCGGCCCGGTCGAGGCCGTGGCGTCGGCGAACGGCACGGGCGCTTGCGCCGTGGCGCCCTTGTCCTTGCCGTTCCCGTCGTCCCCGCCGCCGCCTCCGCCGCCCTCGCTGCAGCCGGAGAGCAGTAACGCCCCCGCCGCCAGCGCCACCACGGCGGCGCGCCCTCCGCGTGCCCGAATCCTGCTCATGGCCTGTCGCACCTGCCCGTCCTTGAGTGGTGGCCTGTGGTTCGCCGCCCGGTGTGCGCCGCCGGGCCCGGATCAGTGCCGGGTCTTGGGATCGAACGCGTCCCGGACGGAGTCCCCGAGCAGGTTGAAGGCGACGATGAAGATCACCATCGCGCCGCCCGGGAAGAACATGTAGGTGAAGTCGTTCTCGAAGACCTGGGCGCCGGTGGCGAACATCCGGCCCCAGTCCGGGGTGGGTTCGATGAATCCGACCCCGAGAAAGGAGAGCCCGGCGGCCGCGGTCACGAAATTCGGCAGCATCAGCGTGCTCTGCACCAGAATCGGGGTGACCACATTGGGGAGCAGTTCCCGGCGGATGATCCGCCACGGGGAGGCACCGCTCACCCGGGCCGCCTCCACGAACTCCCGCTCCCGCAGCGACAGCACCGTGCCGCGCAGGATTCTCGCCAGGCTCATCCAGCCCAGGAACCAGAGCACCAGCACCATCGCGACCGCCCGGACCCAGGTCGGCGTCTCATCGGTGTCGGCCACGAACAGGGCGACCACGATCGGCATGAAGGCGACGAAGAACAGCTGGTTGGGAAAGGCCATCAGCAGGTCGATGGAGCGGCCGATGAGGAAGTCGGTGCGGCCGCCCAGATAACCCGCCGCCACCCCGAGCACGATCGCGGTCAGCGTGGCCAGGAGCGTCACCGCGACCGCCACCAGCAGCGAGGTGCGGATGCCGTAGAGGAGCTGGGTGAAGACGTCGCGGCCCAGAATCGGCTCGATACCGAACCAGAATTCCCCGGAGATGCCGCCGTTCGGCGCGACCGGATAGCCGAACTCGTTGAGCAGCCCGTCCCGCTGCTGCCCGTAGCGGGTGTACGGGTCCTTGCCGTAGAAGTGGGCGATCACCGGCGCGAGCAGGCCCACGGCGAAGAAGAAGAGCACCACACCGGCCGAGATCGTCCCGGCGCGGTCGCGGCGGAAGCGCCGCCACATCAGCCGGCCCGGCGAACGGCCGCCCGGCACGTCCGCCGTCCGGGCTTCGGGCCCCGGCGGCCCGCCACCGGCCGCCGCGGCCTTCGATAAGCTCGTCATCGCGCTGGGGCCCCCGTGGTCACGTCTCCGCCGAACTGGTCTGTACCGCTTTCCTGACGTGAGCGCGACTTTGCAGCGGAGCCCCGGTCCAGTCAAGAGGGCGCCCGGACCGAAAGGACGCCGCCCCGGCATCTTGGGAGAAGGTTTCGGATATCGAGGTCGCCGTGTGCTTGACGCCGGACCGCGGCGCCGGACATTCCCGCCGGAATCGCCGCCAAGCGCGTTAACACCCGGGCAACTTGATGGAAGCAGGCCCGATATCCACGGACGGCAGGCTGAACGGCGTACGGCCGTGCGGGTGCCGTAGAACCGGCCGGGGCGGTCCGTGGACCGCCCCGGCCGGCCGCGGTCAGACCAGGCCCAGCGAGCGGCGGAGGAAGCCCGCCTGGAGCAGCAGCAGATTCTCCGCGACCTGCTCCTGCGGGGTCATGTGCGTCACCCCGGAGAGCGGCAGCACCTCGTGCGGGCGCCCGGCCGCCAGCAGCGCCGAGGACAGCCGCAGCGTGTGGGCCGCCACCACGTTGTCGTCCGCGAGTCCGTGGATCACCATCAGCGGCCGGTGCTGCCCGGCCGCCCCGGAGAGCCCGCCCTCCTCGGTGACCAGCGAGTTGGCGTCGTACACCTCCGGCCGCTCGGCGGGGTGGCCGAGATAGCGCTCGGTGTAGTGGGTGTCGTAGAGCCGCCAGTCGGTCACGGGCGCCCCGGCGACGCCCGCGTGGAAGACGTCCGGACGGCGCAGCACCGCGAGCGCCGCCAGATACCCCCCGTACGACCAGCCGCGGACGGCCACCCGCCCCAGATCCAGCGGGAAACTCTTCGCCAGCCCGTGCAACGCCTCCACCTGGTCGTCGAGGGTGACCCCGGCGACGTCGTGCGCGATCGCCTTCTCCCAGGCCGGGGAGCGGCCCGGGGTGCCGCGGCCGTCGGCGACGACCACCGCGAAGCCCTGGTCGGCGAACCACTGCGAGGTCAGATAGGCGTTGTGGGCGGCGACGACGCGCTGGCCGTGCGGACCGCCGTACGGGTCCATCAGCACCGGCAGCGGACCGTCCCCCTCCCGGTAGCCGGTGGGCAGCAGCACGGCGCACGGGATACGGCGCTCCCCGGACTCCGCCAGCCGCACATGGGCGGTCAGCACCGGCTGCTCCGCCAGCGACATGACCGTCCCGGCGGGCCTGTCGTCCCGGTACAGCCGCACCGCCGCGCCGCTGTGGTCGAGCGTGGCCGAGGCCAGTACGGTCACCGCGCCGGACCGGACCGCCGAGTGCACCCCGGGGCCCTCCGAGATCCGCTCCACCCCCAGCTCGCTGACCCGGTGCACATGGATCTCACCCGTGCCCGGCTCCGCCGCCTCCGGCCCGGCGGAGGCCGTCACCAGCACGTCCTCCACGCCGACGTCGAGCACCGCCCGGACGTGCAGCTGCGGACCGGTCAGCGGGCGGTCGCCCACCATCAGCACCCGCGCCCCGCCCTCGTCCGCGATCCGCACCAGCCGGCCGTCCGGCGTCCACACCGGGACCCCGGGGAAGAGGTCGAGCCAGACCGGGTCCTCGTCCGCGTGCAGCAGCCGGGTGGCGCCGGTCTCCGGATCGGCCGCCAGATACAGCTGGGAGCGCTGGTCGCGGGCCTGGACCAGCAGCAGCGGCGGCCCGGCCGCGGACCAGTGCACCCGCGCCAGATACGGATAGCGCTCCCGGTCCCACTCCACCGGCACCCGCGAGCCGTCGAGACCGGTGAAGGCGAGCGTCACCTCCGCGTTCTCCGTACCGGCGGCCGGATACGCCACCTCGGCCGGCTCGCGGCCGGGATGCGCCGGGTCGGCGATCCACCAGCGGCGCACCGGCGTCTCGTCCACCCGCGCCACCAGCAGCCGGTCGCTCTCCGGCGACCACCAGAAGCCCCGGGAGCGGTCCATCTCCTCCGCGGCGACGAACTCCGCCAGTCCGTGGGTGATCCGCTCGTGCTCCGGCTCGGCCAGCGCCCGGGCGTCCGAGCCGTCCGCGGCTGCGGCGTACAGGGCGCCGCGGGCGACCCAGGCGATGTGGCGGCCGTCCGGCGACGGGCGGGGATCGACCACCGGGCCCGGCACCGGGAGCTCCCGCGCGGTCCCGGCCCGCAGCTCGGCCGCGAACAGCCGCCCGGAGAGCGCGAAGGCGGCCAGCTCGACGGCCGCGTCGACCGCGTAGCCGACGACCCCCGCCGAGCCCTCCCGGCTCCGCTCCCGGCGTGCCCGCTCCTCCGGGGACAGCCGCTCCGTGCCGCCGCCGAGCAGCGCCGCGGGATCGGCGGCGATCCGTTCCGTCCCCTCGCCGAGATCGTGCACCCACAGCAGGTTCGCCCGGTCGGTGCCGGAGCGGGACCGCAGGAAGACGAGGCGGGTGCCGTCGGGCGATACGGTGAAGGAGCGCGGCGCGCCCAGGCTGAAGCGCTGGGTTCTGGCATGCTGCCGCGGAAACGAGAGCTGTCCGTCCATGCGGCGACCCTACGTGCCGGGCCCCGCCGGGCCGAGTCCCCGCACCGCTCCCGGGCCGTCCGCCGGCCGCCCCCGGGCGGTCCCGCACCGCCGCCGCACCGCCTCCGACCGGCCGTTGGCCGTGCTCCGGCGTACGCCCGGCGGAGCTGAAGGGGCGCCCGGTCCGTGCGCCCCTTCTCTGCTGCGATGCACCCGCTCGTGCGCAGGAACGGATCGTTATGATCTGTGGCGCATCATGGGTAACCACACTGTGGCGCCCGTGCGTTACCCCTCGTCGCCCCGACCGCACATACCTTGGAGGTGAACCGCCGTGGCACTCTCGATTTCGGTGGTGGTGCTGCTGGCGATCATCGTCTTCCTGCTGGTCCGGAAATCCGGGCTGAAGGCCGGACATGCGGTGGTCTGCATGCTGTTGGGCTTCTACCTGGCCAGTTCCTCGGTGGCCCCGACCATCAGTGAGCTGACCAACAACGTCGCCGGGATGATCGGGGGGCTGAAGTTCTGACGGCCCGGCGCCGTTTTCGCTCGTACGCTGTAGCGCATGACTGACCTGCCCTCTCCAGGCCGTGGCCGGGCGCTGCCCGCCCGCCGTCTGCTGCTGGTGCACGCGCACCCGGACGACGAGACGATCAACAACGGCGCGACCATGGCCAAGTACGCCTCCGAAGGGGTGCACGTCACGCTGGTGACCTGCACCCTGGGCGAGGAGGGCGAGGTCATCCCGCCCGGGCTCGCCGCCCTGACCGCCGACCGGGACGACGCGCTCGGTCCGCACCGGGCGGGAGAGCTCGCGGCCGCGATGGCCGAACTGGGCGTCACCGACCACCGGTTCCTCGGCGGGCGGGGCCGCTACCGCGACTCCGGCATGATGGGCCTCCCGCAGAACCGGCGCCCGCGGGCCTTCTGGCGGGCCGACACCGACGAGGCCGCCGCGCATCTCGTCGAGGTGATGCGCGAGATCCGCCCCCAGGTCCTGGTCACCTACGACCCCGACGGCGGCTACGGCCATCCGGACCACATCCAGGCGCACCGCGTCGCCATGCGGGCCGCCGCGCTCGCCTCCGAGCGGGCCTACCGCCGTGACCTCGGCGAGCCGCACACCATCCGGAAGATCTACTGGAACTGCCTGCCGCGGCCAGTGGTGGAGGAGCGGCTGGCGGCGCTGCGGGCCGCCCCCGCCCTGCCCTTCCCGGGCGTCGCCGGAGTGGCGGACCTTCCCGGGGTGGTGGAGGAGGAGCAGATCACGACGGCCGTGGACGGCGGCGCGTGGGCCGGGCGGAAGGCGGCGGCCCTCCGGGCGCACGCCACGCAGATCGCCGTCGCGGAGGGCGCGGAGGGCGCGGAGGGCGAGGGCTGCTTCGCCCTGTCGAACAACCTTGCGCAGCCGCTGCTGGCGACCGAGTACTACCGTCTGGTCCAGGGCCCGGCGGCGGACGGACTGCCGGCGGGCAATCCTCCCGAGACCGATCTGTTCGCGGGCATTCCGGACGCCGGGGAGAGCCGGTGAGCGCCGGGCGCCTCATCGCGTACGCCGCTCTCGCGGTGCTCGGGGTCCTGACCGGCGCGGCGGGCGCCCTGGTCCAAGGCGCCTGGTTCCCGGCCGGGTTGCTGCTGGCGCTGCTGGCCGTCGGAGCCCTCTGCTACGGCGGGCTGCGGGCCACCGGCACCCGGATCGGTCCGGGCGCGGCGGCCGGCGGCTGGCTGCTCGCCGTGATGGCGCTGACCACCTCCCGGCCGGAGGGCGACTTCCTGTTCGGGTCGGGCGTGGGCTCGTATCTCTATCTGCTGGGCGGGATGTTGACCGCTGTGATCTGCACCACTGTGCCCTCGCTCCCCCCACCGGCCCCCGGAGCCAAGCCACTTGGCGGCTGACGCGCCGACGGGCGGGGGAGGCGGACTCCCCGCCCGGGCCGCCGATACGGCGGTCGCGGTATGAGCGCGGGCATCGGCCAGTATGGTGGTAGCGCCGCCGAGCTCCCCTGCCCTACGGCAGGGAGAACCCCCGCCCGCGGCCTCAGGCACGGGGGGAGCCCAGTGCGAGTACTACGGGCGGCGGAGCCAACCGGGAGAACCAGCTTTGAGCCGTGAATCTGACACCACGTCCTCCGGGCCCCAGGGGCACGGCGGGGCCGCGTCGTACCCCTCGGGTACCCCGCCCTACGGCACGCGCCGGTATCCGTCCCTGCACCCCCCGCAGGACGCGCCGGACGCCCCCGAGGCCGCCGACGCCGGCCGGCCCTCCGAACCGGAGGAACAGCCGAAGACCGAGACCACGCTGACGACCCGGATCAGAATCAACATCCCCGGGTCCCGGCCGATCCCCCCGGTCGTCATGCGCACGCCCGTCGAGGACCGGTCGTCCGCCACCGAGCCCGGTGTGCCCGGGCCGGCCGGGCCCGCCGAGGAGCGGCGGCCCTCCGCTTCCGCCTCCGCGGCGGGCGGCGGCCGGGAGGGGGCGGGGAAGAACCCGTCGGCGCCCGGCGGCCAGGGCGGCGGTGAGCGGGCCAGCGACTGGTTCGCGCCCCGCAAGACCCCGACCCCCACCTCGGGCACCCCGATTCCGGGCGGTCCGGCGGCGGGCGGCCCCGGCGGTGCCGGTGCGGGCAGCGGTGGTGCGGCGCCCGGTGGCGGTCCCGCGGCGCCCGGCGGCCGGCCCGCGGGAGGCCCGCCTCCCGGCCGGGACGCCGATCCCACGTCCACCCCGGCCTACGGCACCCGTGTCGGCCCCGTCCCCGGAGCGGGCCCCAACGGGCCGACCGGCGGACCCGCCGAGGGCGACATGCCGCTGCTGCCGCCCGCCTTCCGTCAGCAGGCCGGCGGCCAGGGCGGGCAGGGCGGCCCCGGAGCACCGGCGGGCGGCCCCGGAGCACCGGCGGGCGGTCCCGGCGGACCGGCCGGCGGGGACGGAGCCCCGCGTTCCGCACCGCCGTCCCCCGCGTACGGCGGCTTCCCGCCCCCCGCCGCCCCCGGGCCGATGCAGGACCCGGCCGCGCCCGCGCCGGCGCCGTTCGGCGCGGACCACGGCTTCGCGGCGGACCCCGCCTTCGGCGGACCGGAGGAGCCGGTCTCCAGCGACACCCTGGTCAGCGGTATCCAGGCGGTGCCGCCGGCCGGTGAGTCCCCGTTCCCGACCCTGCCCGCCGACGACACCGGGGCCCCGCGCCCGCCGGCGCCGCCCGGCTCCGCCTCCCCGGCCCCGGCCGCGCGGAAGAAGGGCCGGTCCAAGCTCGTCCTGGCCGGTGCCGCGGTCGTCGCCGCGCTCGGTGTCGCGTACGCCGCCGGGCTGCTGCTCGACCACGCCGAGGTGCCGAAGGGCACCACCGTCGCCGGGGTCGACATCGGCGGCATCTCCCGGCAGGAGGCCGTCAACCGGCTCGACCAGGGGCTCGGCCGGCGTGTCGACGCCCCGATGACCGTCCGCGTGGCCGGGGAGCAGCACGAACTCAAGCCCTCCGTGGTCGGGCTGGACGTCGATGTCGACGCCAGCGTCCGGCAGGCCGCCGGGCGCGACTACAACCCGGTCTCCGTGATCGGTTCGCTCTTCGGCGGTTCCCGCGAGGCGGAGGCCGAGATCGTCACGGACCGGGAGAAGCTGCGCGCCGCGCTGGAGTCGCTGGCCGGGGAGAGCGGCGCGGAGCAGGACGGCATGATCCGTTTCGAGGCGGGCAAGGCCGTACCGGTCCCGGGCAAGCCGCACCGTGCCGTGGACGTCAACAAGTCCGTCACCGCGCTCTCCGACGCCTACCGGGCCCGCACGGAGACGGGCGCGAGCGCGGCCGTCGAACTGCCCAGCACCGTACGGCAGCCGGCGGTGGACCAGGCGGAGATCGACAAGGCGATGAAGGAGTTCGCCGAGCCCGCGATGTCCGGGCTGGTCACCGTGCGGACGGACCCGGCGCGCACCATCTCCTTCAGCCCGGAGAACTCGCTGCCGAAGTTCCTCTCCATGAAGGCCGTCAACGGCAAGCTGGTGGACACCTACGACCTCAAGGTGCTCAAGAGCCTGTACGGCGGGGTGTTCGACGGCGTGCTCATCGAGCGCGGCAACGGCTCCAAGACCCCGGTGAGCCCGCAGGACGTGGCCGGGGCGCTCCGCGAGGCGCTGCGCTCCACCGACCCGGCCGGGCGCACGGTCACCATCGACACCACCCCGTAGCGGGGAGGCGTTCCCTCCGGCCCGGTGCGCGGCGCGTACCGGGCCGGACCGGTGTGCCCGGCCGTACGCGGCCCGCACGGGCCGTGCGGGCCGTGCACGGCCGTCAGTTGAGCATCGCGCGGGCCGCCCTGGCCTGCCGCCGCACGTCGCGCGCCTCCTGCGGGTCCGCCGCCTCGGCCACCTCCGCGTAGGTCTCCAGCTCGGCCGCGCCGGTCAGGAAGTCGCCGCGCGCGACCAGCAGTTGCCCGCGCTCACGGCGCAGCCGCGCCGGGTGGTGGGGCAGCAGCAGGGAGAGTTCGACCGCCCACAGCCGGACATCGCCGCGCTCGGGCCGGGCGGCGGCCCAGGCGCGGATGTTGCCGAGGACGCGCCGGACGATGTCCAGCGGCGCGGCCGGGGTGAGCATCGCGGGGGTGAGCGGCTCACCGGTCACGGCGGCCAGCAGCAGTTCGGTGTCGCCCTCGCTCAGCGGCCGGCCGCCCTCCGAGGGATCGGCCAGCACCCGGCCGCCGGCGTCCGTCCCGGCCGGGTCGCCGAAGCCGACGACGAAATGGCCGGGCAGGGCCACGCCGTACACCGGCGCGCCGGCCCGCCGGGCCACCTCGATCCAGACGACGGACAGCAGGATCGGCAGTCCGCGCCGCCGCCTCAGCACCTCCGGCAGGAGGGAGGACTCCAGGGCGGCGAAATCGTCCCGGGTGCCGCGGAATCCGTACCGTTCGCCGAGGAGCGCGCCGACCGCCCGCGCCCAGCCCGCGGCGCCGCCGCCGGGCGCGTACGGCAGCTCCCCGGCGAGCCGGTCCAGCTCGATCTGGGCCGCGTCGATGCCCTTCTCGCCCAGCGACGGATCGGCCTCGGCGGCGACCAGCAGGCAGAGCAGGGCGAGATCGGGCCGCTCCGCGCGGGCCTCGGCGGCGAACCGGCGCCGGAGCGCCGTCCGGTCACCGGCGTCGTCGTCCGCGCCGCGGGGGTCGTGTGCGTCCGGCCTGTCCGGCATGGGGAAGCCCTATCCGCTCAGTGGCCGCCGTCGTCCGGCGCGCGCCAGTGGTGGTACGTGTGGTGGACGGTGAAGCCGAGCCGGTCGTAGAACGCGCGTGCCGGCCCGTTGTCCGTCTCGACCTGGAGGTACGCGGCCGAGGCACCCTCCTCCAGGGCCCGCGCGGCGAGGGCGGCCATCACGGCGGACGCCAGGCCCCGCCGCCGGTGCTCCGGCGCCACCTCCACCGCCGAGAAGCCCGCCCAGCGGCCGTCCACGACGCACCGTCCGATGGCCGCGGGGGCACCACCGGCGTCCTCCCCGTCCGCGGCCCCGTCCGCCGGCTTGTCCGCCGGTACCGCGGCGAACCGGACGGACGGCCCGCCGCACAGCACCCGCCGCACCTCCGGGGTGTCACCGGCGAACCGCTGGTAGCGCCGCAGCCAGCCGGGGCCGGGGGTGCGGGCCAGCCGCACGGGCGGTGCGGCGCTCCCGGACCCCGCGGCCGCCGGGAGGCCCTGCACGGGCCCCGCCTCCGCGACCGGGGCCAGCGCCGCCGTCCGCACCTCCGCGGAGACCTCCCGGACCCAGCCGCGGGCGTCGAGGGCGGCGGCCAGCTCCTCCTGGGTGTCCCCGGCACCGGTGGTCACCTGGATGTACGCGGGCAGGCCCCGCGCGGCGTACCAGCGGACCACCCGGCGCAGCGCCTCGTCCACCGGAAGCCCCGGATCGCCCAGCGGCAGCACGGAGTTGGCGCGCCGGGTGAAGCCGCCCGAGGCCCGCAGGGTCCAGCCGCCCAGCGGCTCGCTCTCGGCGGGCGGCCAGGCGCGGGCCGCGACCCGGCTCAGCTCGGCCGCGGAGGCCGCCGGGCCCCGGCGCCGGGCGGGCGCCGCGGGCACCACCTTCCCGGCGGCCAGCGCGGATTCCGGGATGCGGACGATCTCGCCGTTCCGCCGTGTGAGACACAGCACACCGCCGTCCCAGGATGTGAGCACGCCGACCGCGTCGGTGAACCGCCCGCCCGGTGCTCCGGGCTCGCTCCACCGCCGCACCGATACCCTTTTGCCCACGTCAGCGGCGGTGATCCGGACCGTGAGGCGTCCGCCGGTGGTGAAATCCACAGCTGTGCCCGCCCCTCCTGTTCGACTGGTGCCCCGGAACGGAGATACTAGTTGCGGGCATCGACGACGCCGCGCTCCCGCGCGCCATGCGGCGGAGACGACAACCGCTCCGCCCGCCCTACCGAGGAGGAACGACAGCGTGACCTACGTCATCGCGCAGCCTTGTGTCGACGTCAAGGACAAGGCGTGCATCGAGGAGTGCCCCGTCGACTGCATTTACGAGGGCTCCCGGTCCTTGTACATCCACCCCGACGAGTGCGTCGACTGCGGCGCCTGCGAGCCGGTCTGCCCGGTCGAGGCCATCTTCTACGAGGACGACACCCCGGAGGAGTGGAAGGACTACTACAAGGCGAACGTCGAGTTCTTCGACGAGCTCGGTTCGCCCGGCGGTGCCTCCAAGCTCGGCCTGATCGAGCGCGACCACCCGCTCATCGCCGCGCTCCCGCCGCAGAACCAGTAGCCGCGGACCCCGCGGCGCCGTCCCGGTCCCGTACGGCACCCCGGCCGTGCGGGACCGCGGTCTTCGCGCCCGCCGCGCCGCGCCGGGACGTCCCCCGGAGCCGTCCGGCCGCCCCGAACGCCCGAGAGAAGTGAGCACCGTGCCCGGAGTCTCCGACCGGCTTCCCGTCTTTCCCTGGGACCGCCTCGAACCGTACCGAGCGTCCGCCGCCGCGCACCCCGGCGGTCTGGTGGACCTGTCGGTCGGCACCCCGGTGGACCCCGTCCCCGAGGTGATCCGCGAGGCGCTCACCGCCGCGGCGGACAGCCCCGGCTATCCGACCGTGTGGGGGACCCCGGAGCTCCGCGACGCCCTGGCGGGCTGGGCCGGACGGCGGCTCGGGGCGCGGGGCGTGGAGCACACCAACGTCCTGCCCGTCGTCGGCTCCAAGGAACTGGTGGCCTGGCTGCCCACCCAGCTGGGCCTGGGCCCCGGCGACCGGGTCGCCTTCCCCCGGCTGGCCTACCCGACGTACGAGGCCGGGGCGCGGCTCGCGCGCGCCGAACCCGTCGTCTACGACGAGCCGGCGGAGGTGGCGCCGGAGGGTCTGCGGATCCTGTGGCTCAACTCCCCGTCGAACCCCACGGGCCGGGTCCTCTCCACGGAGGAGCTGCGCACCGCCGTGGCCTGGGCACGGGAACACGGCGTGCTGGTCGTCAGCGACGAGTGCTATCTGGAGCTGGGCTGGGAGGCCGACCCGGTCTCCGTGCTCCACCCGGATGTGTGCGGCGGCAGCTTCGACGGCGTCGTCGCGGTGCACTCGCTCTCCAAGCGCTCCAACCTCGCCGGGTACCGGGCGGCGTTCATCGCCGGGGACGCCGCCGTGCTCGGCGAGCTGCTGAAGATCCGCAAGCACGGCGGGATGATGGTGCCCGCACCGGTCCAGGCGGCGACGGTCGCGGCCCTCGCGGACGATGAACACGTGGCGGAGCAGCGCGCCCGGTACCGGGCGCGGCGCACGGCCCTGCGCGGCGCGCTGGAGACGGCCGGCTTCCGGATCGAGCACAGCGAGGCGAGCCTCTACCTCTGGTCGACCCGGGACGAGCCCTGCTGGGACACCGTGGCCGACCTCGCCAAGCGGGGCATCCTGGTGGCCCCCGGCGACTTCTACGGCCCGGCCGGCGAACGCTTCGTCCGGGTGGCGCTGACGGCGAGCGACGAGCGCGTCGCGGCCGCGGTGGAGCGCCTGCGCGGCTGACCACGGGGCGGGACGGACGAACGGGGAGCCCCGGAGCACAGCGGAACGCCCGGCCGGGGATGCCCCGGCCGGGCGTTGCCGTCCGTACCGCTCACGGCCCGTGGACCGTGCGGGTTCCGGCCGTCCGCGGCGGGGCGGCCGTCCCGGTCAGACGCCGAGCTGCAGCGGGCCGTTCGCCGTCAGGTCACCGGTCGCCTCGTTGACCTCGGAGAGGTTGTTGTAGGCCACGTTCGGGGCGGCCGGCGTCCTGATCTCCTCGGTCCCCGGGAGGCTCCCGGGGACGCCGGGAATGCCCGTGGAGTCGGTGAGGCCACCGGCGAACTCCCGCACCCGCAGACCTCCGGGGCGCACTTCGGCGGTGTCCTCGGCGCGCGTGCCGGCGGTGTCCCGGCTGCCGGCGACGGTCTGCTCGGCGACCGGGGCGGCGGTGCCGACGGCGGAGTCGAGCAGCCCCTCGGCGGCCGGGAGGGCGGCGTTCCCCACGGTGCTGTCACGCGTCGCGGCGGCACCGGTCGTGGTCTGCCGCGCGGTGGTGTCGAGGATTTCCCCGAGGGCCGCGCCGTCGAGGTTGCTGACCCCGCCGAGACCGGCGGACTCCGGCAGCTGGGCGGCCTGCGCCGGGCCGGCCATGCCGACGAGGGGAGCCGCGCCCGCTGCGACCAGCAGCGCGGCTCGGGCGATCCGACGCGTGAGGGGGAGGGACATGGTGCTCCTTCGGCGGGGAAAAGCTGATGATTTCAGGGGAGTTGTGTCCATTCGGCGGACACAGTGACTACCGCGTGAGGAGCGGGAAGGTTGCGGCGGACCGGGGTAAAGGATTGGCAATGCGCCGCGCCCCGGGGCAGGCCGCGGAGGGGGCGCGGAGGGGGCGCGGAGCGCCGTACGGGACCGGTGCGCCGGCGCGCCGGTCCCCGGGCCCCGCAGGTGGGACGGGGGCCCCGGGGCTCCGTCCGCGCCCGGCCGGGACGCTCCGCCCGGTGCCGGCCCGGCCGGCGGGCGGCTCCCCCGGGCGGGCGACCCTCCGTACTACTGAACGGTGGTGATGACCACGGCCGCCGCGGCCCGCTTCCGGGCCGCCGCCGAGGAGCCGGCCGCCTCCGGGCGCCAGCCGTTGCCGGAACTGGAGGCGCTCCACACCCGGCCCGCGTACGAGACCTGGGCGATCCGCAGCTCCCGGGCGTGCGCCACCGCCCAGTGGGCCAGCTCCCAGCCGCGCCGCTCCGGGCCGCCGGACGCAGTCTCCGGCACCGGAACGCTCACCACCGGGCCGGGCGAACCGCTCTTCCCGGCCCCGCCGCCCCGGCCGGCGCTGCCCGCCAGCACGTCGCGGCCGAACTCGCGCCGCAGCTTCTCCCGCACCCGGACCGGGTCGCCCGGCTGCTCCTGGGCCCCGGGAGCGCAGCTCAGCGACGCCTCCGCGCGGCCGGTGAGCGCGGAGGTGAGCAGCGCGGCGTTGGGCTCGTGCTTGGCGTACGCCTGCGGGAACCCGCTGCGCTGCACCTGCTGGGCGGCCACGGTCAGCGGCAGCCGGGAGTAACCGGGGACCTTCACCAGATGGTCGTAGAACGCCCCGGCCGAGTACACCGGGTCCATGATCTGCTCCGGCGTGCCCCAGCCCTGGGTGGGCCGCTGCTGGAAGAGGCCGAGCGAATCCCGGTCGCCGTAGCGGATGTTGCGCAGCCCGGACTCCTGCATCGCGGTGGCGAGCGCGATGGTCACCGCGCGCTCCGGGAGCCGGCGGGCCGATCCGACGGCCGCGATGGTGGCGGCGTTCACCGCCTGCTGGGGTTCGAGTTCGTACGGTTCGCCGTCCTGCCCCGGGGCTCTGACGGCACAGCGCGGCGAACCCGGCCCGGAGGTCTGGAAGTGCACCGCCAGATACCCGGCCAGGGCCAGCAGGACGGCGCACGCCACCAGCGCGCGCAGAAGGCGCCGGCGGCGGACGGAAACGGTTCGGCTGGACACGCCGCACACGGTACCGGGCGGCCGTGAAGGCCGTGGCCCGTGCCCGGAAGGGCGGCCCCCGGGCGGCCGGAGGGGCGGCTCCCGCCGACGGGTTAGGGTCGCCGTCATGGACCCACACGTGCTCGATCTGTCCCTGGACGCCGCCGCCCTCACCGCCGCCCTGGTGGACATCCCGTCCGTCAGCGGCCGGGAGAAGCCGCTGGCCGACGCGGTCGAGACGGCGCTGCGCGCCCTGCCGCACCTCACCGTGGACCGGTACGGCAACAACGTCGTCGCCCGGACGCGGCTGGGGCGCCCGGAGCGGGTGGTGCTCGCCGGCCACCTCGACACCGTGCCCATCGCGGACAACGTGCCCTCCCGGCTGGACGAGGAGGGCTACCTCTGGGGCTGCGGGACCTGCGACATGAAGTCCGGGCTCGCCGTGCAGCTGCGCATCGCCGCGACGGTGCCGGAGCCCAACCGCGATCTGACCTTCGTCTTCTACGACAACGAAGAGGTCGCCGCCGAGCTCAACGGCCTCGGCCAGGTCGCCGCGGCCCATCCGGACTGGCTGGAGGGGGACTTCGCCGTCCTCCTGGAGCCCTCGGACGGGCAGGTCGAGGGCGGCTGCCAGGGCACGCTCCGGGTCCTGCTGCGCACCACGGGGGAGCGGGCGCACTCGGCCCGCGCCTGGATGGGCTCCAACGCGATCCACGCGGCCTCGCCGATCCTGGGCCGGCTGGCCTCGTACGAACCGCGCCGGGTGGTCATCGACGGGCTGGAGTACCGCGAAGGGCTGAACGCCGTGGGCATCGAGGGCGGGGTGGCCACCAACGTCATCCCGGACGACTGCACGGTCACCGTCAACTTCCGCTACGCGCCGGACCGCACCGAGCAGGAGGCCGAGCAGCACGTCCGGGAGGTCTTCGCGGACTGCGGGGTGGCCGAGTTCGTCATCGACGACCACACCGGCGGCGCCCTGCCCGGTCTCTCCCACCCCGCCGCGGCGGCCTTCATGGCGGCGGTCGGCGGCCGGGCGCAGCCCAAGTTCGGCTGGACCGACGTCTCCCGCTTCAACGCGCTGGGCGTCCCGGCCGTCAACTACGGTCCGGGCGCACCGGTGCTGGCGCACAAGCGGGACGAACGCGTGCTCGCCTCGCTGATCAACCACTGCGAGGAGCGGTTGTCCGCCTGGCTGACGGCCTGAGGTGCCTTGCCGTCAACCTGCCGGGGCATACGCTGATCCGCGAAGATCCTCCCGTCGCCGGACGACGCGGGAGGCGGCGTCTCGGAAGGAGCGGCCCGTGACCAGTGCCGAGGGAGAAGCCCGGGAAGGAGCCGGCCGGGAGCAGCACCTGGGGCCGGTGACGCGGCGGCGCGGCCAGGTCCAGCCGACCACCACCGACCAGCGGCTGCTGGACTCGCCGCCGGGGCCCGTGGAGTGGGTGCACCAGGACCCGTGGCGGGTGATGCGCATCCAGTCCGAGTTCGTCGAGGGCTTCGGCACGCTCGCCGAACTCGGCCCGGCCATCAGCGTCTTCGGCTCGGCCCGGACGCCCGTCGGCTCGGAGGACTACGAGAACGGGGTCAGGATCGGCCGGGCCCTGGCCGAGGCCGGCTTCGCGGTGATCACCGGCGGTGGGCCCGGCGCGATGGAGGCCGCGAACAAGGGCGCGTACGAGGCGAACGGGGTCTCGGTCGGCCTCGGGATCGAACTCCCCTTTGAGCAGGGGATGAACAACTACGTCGACATCGGGGTGAACTTCCGCTACTTCTTCGTCCGCAAGACGATGTTCGTGAAGTACGCGCGGGGGTTCGTGGTGCTGCCCGGCGGACTGGGCACGCTGGACGAGCTGTTCGAGGCACTCACGCTCGTGCAGACGCGCAAGGTCACCCGCTTCCCGATCGTCCTGTTCGGGACGTCGTACTGGAAGGGCCTGGTGGACTGGGTGGAGAACACCCTGATCGGCACGGGCAAGGCGGCCCAGCACGATCTGGACCTCTTCCATCTGACGGACGACGTGGACGAGGCCGTGAGCCTGGTGAGCAAGGAGACCGGGCAGGCCTGAGGGGTGCCCCGGGAACCCCGGCGGGGCGCGGGCGTCCGCTCAGGCCAGTCCGCGGCGGGCCACGGCCGGGGGCCGGTGGCCCGCGATGGACGCGACCATGTCGAGCACCTGCCGGGTCTCCGCCACCTCGTGCACCCGGTAGACGCGGGCCCCCAGCCACGCCGAGACCGCGGTCGCCGCGAGCGTGCCCGTCAGCCGCTGCTTGACCGGCCGGTCGAGGGTCTCCCCGACGAAGTCCTTGTTCGACAGGGAGACCAGCACCGGCCAGCCCGTGGCCGTCATCTCGCCGAGCCGGCGGGTGGCCTCCAGGGAGTGCCGGGTGTTCTTCCCGAAGTCGTGGCCCGGGTCGATGAGGATGCCGTCGCGGCGCACCCCCAGCTCGACCGCCCGTTCGGCCAGGCCCAGGGTGACCCGGAGGATGTCGGCCATGACGTCCTCGTACGCCACCCGGTGCGGGCGGGTGCGCGGCTCGGCACCGCCCGCGTGGGTGCAGACCAGACCGGCGCCGTACCGGGCGGCGACCGCGGCGAGCTGCGGATCGGCCCCGCCCCAAGCGTCGTTGAGCAGATCGGCGCCCGCCTCGCAGACCGCCTCGGCGACCTCGTGGCGCCAGGTGTCGACGCTGATCACCACCTCCGGATGGCGCCGCCGCACCTCGGCCACGAAGCCGACGGTGCGCCGCGCCTCCTCCTCGGCCGTGACCTCCTCGCCGGGGCCGGCCTTGACACCGCCTATGTCCACGATGGCGGCACCCTCGGCGATCGCCTGTTCGACGCGGGCCAGCGCGGGCTCGTCCCGGAAGGTGGAGCCCTGGTCGTAGAAGGAGTCCGGGGTGCGGTTGACGATGGCCATGACCACCGGCTCGTGCTCGCCGAACTCGCGCTTCCCCAGCCGCAGCACCACTCGTGACCTCCTCCGGCCGCCCGTCGGGCGGTGGGACCGCTCTCCGGCCCCGGGACAGTTCTCCGGCCGGCCCGTCCGGCTCTCCGCACGGACCCGGTGACCGACTCCGGGGTCGGTCCGGCCCTTCCGCGGCGCCCGGCACCGCACCTCGCCGCGTCGCCGGGCACGCCCGCGCACCGTGCGGTACGCCGGCGGGCCTCCGCCTCGCGGGGCTCCCCCACGGCCCGAAGGTGCGGAAGGTGCCCCGGCACCGGGCGCCGCGGCCGGCCCGGCCCGACGAGGATCGCCAGACAGACCCTAGCCCCTCCCGACGCCCCGCCGGAGCGTGCCCGGCGCCCGGCCGGTTGCCCGGCGTCCGGCGGAGCGTGGCACCATCGTCCCCTCAGACCCTGCCGACGCATCCGGGGAGACGGTCGTGTTCTGGTTCTTGCTCATCGCGCTGGTCGTGGTGGTCGCGGCGGTCACCCTCGCCGTGGTCGGCGGCGACGACGGCGCGGCGCTGCCGGACGCCGAGCCGGACCGGCTCGCCGATCCGCTGCCCCTCTCGCGCCCCGTCAGCCGCGCCGACGTGGAGACGGTGCGCTTCCCGGTGGTCGTGCGCGGCTACCGCATGACCGACGTCGACGACGTGCTCGACCGGCTTGCCGCCGAACTGGCCGAGCGGGACGCCCGGATCGCCGAGCTGGAGACCGCGCTGGCGGGGGCCCGGGCGGCGGCTTTCGGCGCCCCGGACCTCTTCCGCGAGGGGGCCGTCGGGGAGGAGCCGGCGAACGGCCGCGCGGCGGACGGCGGCCCGATGAGCGGGGACGGCCCGTCCACCGGTGCCACGGCCCCCGGCAGCGGAACCGACGGGGAAGCCGACGGTGACGGCGGCGGTGACGGCGACGGTGACGGCGGCGGTGACGGCGGCGGAGCCCCGGGCAGCGGGGCCGTCTCCGGGGACGGCACGGCTCCGGACACAGCCGCCCCCGGTACCCGCCCGGCGGGCGGCGGCGGGCGGACCGCGTGACCGGCCCGGCCGCCGAACCCGTACCGGCGGGCGCGCCGCTCCCCGGCCCGGACGGCCTGCTCCGCTGCCCCTGGGGCCTCTCCGCCGAGGAGTACGTGGCGTACCACGACGCCGAGTGGGGCCGCCCGGTCCACGGCGACGACGCCCTCTTCGAACGGCTGTGCCTGGAGGCGTTCCAGTCCGGGCTGTCCTGGCTGACGATCCTCCGCCGCCGCGAGGGCTTCCGCGCGGCCTTCAAGAACTTCTCGATCCCCGACGTGGCCGCGTTCACCGGGGAGGACGTGGAGCGGCTGCTGGGCGACGCCCGGATCATCCGCAACCGCGCCAAGATCGAGGCGACGGTGGCCAACGCCCGGGTCGCCGAGCGGTGGGAGAAGGGCGAGCTGGACGCGCTGGTCTGGTCGTACGCGCCCGCCGCCCGCCCGGCCCCGCGCACGCTCGCGGACGTCCCCGCCGTCACGGCCGAGTCGGCGGCGCTGGCGAAGGAGCTCAAGAAGCGCGGCTTCCGCTTCGTCGGGCCCACCACCGCCTACGCCCTGATGCAGGCCTGCGGGCTCGTCAACGACCATCTCGCCGAGTGCTGCGCGCGGGCGGGCGGCCGGGCCTGACGGCGGGGCCCGGCCCCTCCCGGCCGGCCCTCCGCGCGGCCCGGGCCCGGTTCCGGCGCACCGGCTCCGGGCGCCCGCTGCCGGTGTGCCGGCTCACCGGCCCGTGAAGCGCGGCTTCTCCTTCCGTACGAAGGCCTCGACCGCGATTGCGTGGTCCTCGGAGGCCCCGGCCCGGGTCTGGAGCTCGTCCTCCTTGGCCAGCGTCTCGACGAGGGTGTGCGTGGTCCCGTAGGCCATCGACTCCTTGAGCGCCGCGTAGGCGAGGGTCGGCCCGCCGGCCAGCTTCCGGGCGACGGCCTCCGCCTCGGCGGCGAGTTCGTCCGCCGGGACCACCCGGTTGACCATGCCCAGGTCCAGCGCCTCGTGGGCGTCCACGGTGCGCGGGAAGAGCAGCAGATCGGCGGCCCGGCCGTGGCCGATCAGCCGGGGGAGGGTCCAGGAGACCCCCGAGTCGGCGGTGAGGGCCACCCCGGCGAAGGACGTGGTGAACGCGGCGGTGGCGGCGGCGATCCGGTAGTCGGCGGCGAAGGCGAAGCCCGCGCCCGCCCCGGCGGCGACGCCGTTGACCGCGGCGACCACGGGCTTGGGCATCCCGGCGATGGCCTCGGTGATCGGGTTGTAGTGCCTGCGCACGGTGTCCATCGAGTTGCCCCGGCCGGACTCCCGCGCCTCGGCCAGCGTGCCGATGTGCTCCTTGAGGTCCTGGCCGACGCAGAAGGCCCGGCCCCGGCCCGTGAGCAGCACGGCCCGTACGGCGGAGTCCGCCGCGGCCTGCTGGAGGGCCTCCCGCAGGGCCTCCTTGATCTCGGTGTTCAGGGAGTTCATGGCGTCGGGACGATTCAGGGTGATCGTCGCGAGTCCGTCGGTCACCTCGTGGAGCACGGTGTCGGCCATCGCCGGCTACCTCCGTCAGGGCTGGTGGGAATGGTGGTGGGCGGTCGGATCACAGCATGACGGAGACGGGCGGCGGCGGACATGTGACCTGCGTCAAGGCGGTGGATCGGCCGGGGAGGCCGGGCGGCGGCGGAGTATGGCAGCCGCATGGGCCAATTGTCAGTATTTGCGGAAGCCCGTTGTGCAAGCGATGCAGACCGATGTTGGTCATCGGGTCCCGCGATGCGGGATAATGGCCTGGAAGCAATCTGTTCGATGCCGGTGACGCTGCCTATCAGGGGCCGTCGGCTGACTGTGAGCTGGTTTCAGGAAGGGGAACGAGCATGGCGGCCATGAAGCCGCGGACGGGCGACGGCCCGCTCGAGGTGACCAAGGAGGGGCGGGGCATCGTCATGCGCGTTCCGCTCGAAGGCGGCGGTCGGCTCGTCGTCGAACTCACACCCGACGAGGCCGATGCGCTGGGCGACGCTCTGAAGAAGGTCGTCGGCTGAGGCCGGGTCACCACACTCGTCCCGCCGCCCCGGCGGGAGCCGCGTACTCCGGTACCGGCTCCTGTCCGGGGCGGTGGCGTGTCCGCGGCCGGGCGGGGCGGAGCGTGCGCCGGGCCTACGGGCCGCGCTTGACCGCGCAGAGCAGGCCGTCGCCGACCGGGAGCAGCGAGGAGAGCAGCACCGTGCTCTCCCGCACGGTGCGCAGCAGTTCGCGCAGCCGCTGCACCTCCAGCGGCTGGGCCGAGGCGTCCATGGTGCGGCCGTGGGCGAAGACGCCCTCGAAGACCACCAGACCGCCGGGGCGCAGCAGGCGCAACGATTCATCGAGGTAGTCGAGGCACTCGGCGCGGTCGCCGTCGCAGAAGACGAGGTCGTAGCCGCCGTCGGCCAGCCGGGGCAGCACGTCCAGCGCGTGGCCGGGGATGAAGCGGGCTCGGTTGGCGGCGAAGCCGGCCGCGCGGAAGGCCTGGCGCGCGAACTGCTGGCACTCGGGGTCGGTGTCCACGGTCGTGAGCACACCGTCCGGCCGCATACCGTGCAGAAGATGGATCCCGGAGACGCCGGTGCCGGTGCCGATCTCCGCCACGGCCTTGGCGTCCACCGTGGCGGCGAGCAGGCGCAGGGCGGCGCCGGTGCCGGCCGACACCGAGCGGAGCCCCGCCTCGCGGGCCCGGTCCCGGGCCCAGAGCAGGGTCTCGTCCTCGGCGACGAACGCATCGGCGAACGCCCAGCTCGTCTGCCGGTTGCCGGTAATGGCCCTCTCCTGTCCCCGTAGTCGACGCAACGGTGACTGTATCCGCTGCCCTCGGGAACCCGCTGATGGGACCGGACGTTAGCCCAGCGGGGAGAAGGAAAGGGGTCGGGAGAGCGGTGACCGAAAAGCGGGTCAAGGATGCTTATCCGGAGCTAACGGGCGAGCTGGCTATGGTAGGTGCTCCACTGGACACCACCAGAGCCACCAGGGGAGGTGCGGCTGCAGCCGGTGACCGGGGGGTGCTCCGCCGCCTCCGCAGGTACTCCGGTGAGCCGAAATCCGTGACCGACACCGCTGACCGTCCGCGTCCCGCCGACTCCACCGCCACCGCGACCTTCTCCACGACGGCGTCGTTCGGTGAGGGGGAGTCCCCCGCGTGGACCCCTCCCACCTGGGAGGAGATCGTCAGCACCCACAGCGCGCGGGTCTACCGCCTGGCCTACCGCCTGACGGGAAACCAGCACGACGCCGAGGACCTCACCCAGGAGGTCTTCGTCCGCGTCTTCCGCTCGCTGTCCACCTACACCCCCGGCACCTTCGAGGGCTGGCTGCACCGGATCACCACCAATCTCTTCCTGGACATGGTCCGCCGCCGGCAGCGCATCCGCTTCGACGCCCTCGGGGACGACGCCGCCGAGCGGCTCCCCAGCCGCGAGCCCTCCCCCCAGCAGCACTTCCACGACGCCCACTTCGACGCCGACGTGCAGCAGGCGCTGGACACCCTGGCCCCCGAGTTCCGCGCCGCGGTCGTGCTGTGCGACATCGAGGGGCTGTCCTACGAGGAGATCGCCGCCACCCTCGGCGTGAAACTCGGCACCGTGCGCAGCCGCATCCACCGCGGCCGTTCCCATCTGCGCAAGGCGCTCCAGCACCGGTCGCCCGCGGCCCGTGCCGAGCAGCAGCGCGCCTTCGCCACCGCGCTCCCGGGACAGGGAGGACTCGGAGGAGAGGTCGGGACGGCGTGACCGGATCGGGCGGCGCGAGCCCCGCCGAGCAGCATCTGGGCGACCGTCTCGCCGCGCTGGTGGACGGGGAGCTCGGCCACGACATGCGCGAGCGGGTGCTCGCCCATCTCGCCACCTGCTGCAAGTGCCGGGCCGAGGCCGACGCCCAGCGGCGGCTGAAGAACGTCTTCGCCGAGGCGGCCCCCCCGCCTCCGTCGGCGGGGCTGCTCGCCCGTCTGCAGAGCCTGCCCGCGGGCGACGGATCACCGGAGGGCCCGGACGGCCCGTTCGGCGGCCCGGTGTCCTCCCCCGGCGAGCGCGGGCCGCGGCCCGGCCGGTCCGCACCGCCCGACTGGTTCACCGGCGGCGGGGCCGAGGCCGCCGTGGCCGTGTCCGGTGAGGCCCGGCGGAGCGGCTTCCGCGTCCACGAGTTCGCCCGCCGCCCCGCGCCCTCCGTCTCCGCCCTGGCGCCGAGTGTGCGCCAGGGGCATCAGCAGCGCAGCCGCCGTTTCGCCTTCGCCGCCGCGGGAGCGGTGTCGCTGGCCGCCTTCGCGCTCGGCGGTGCCCTCCCGCTGGAAGCGGCGGTGGACAGCCCGAGAGGCCGGGCCGACACCGCGGGCAGGGCCGACCGGCCCGGCACCGCGGGGTCCGGCGACGTGGTCGCCGCCTCGGTCGCCGCGGGGGCCGGTTCCGGCCGCTCCGGCGGCGCCACCAGCGTGGACCTTGCGCAGTCCGCCGCACCGGCCGGTCCCGCGACGCCCACCCCGACCACCCACCCGGAACAGGCGCTGAGCCGGCCCGCTCCGCTGCTCCCCGCCGACGCCGCGCTCTCACCGCTCATACGCCACCTCATGAACGCCCGGCTGAGCGACGGGCTCCCGGGCTCCCCGCTCGGCGGCCCGGCGCTCTCCCCCTCCCCGACGACGCTCACCGGGCCCTCCGCCCCGACGCGGACCCCCGAACCCGGGAACCGGGTGACGCCGCTCGCGGGCGGCGCCACGGCCACCGCCTTCCTGCCGCCCGCCGCCCGCTGAGCCGGCCGTTCCGGACCGGCCGGAACCGGACCCTGCGGAGCGGCGCGCGAACCTGGTTGAATCGCACGGTGGACCGCGGGCGGCTCGCGCCGCGGACGGACTGTGGGGAGAACATGAACCAGGGCAAGGCCACCGGCCCGAAGCCGCAGTGGTGGAGCCGCCCGCAGGGCGGCACCGCCCCCGACCCGGCACCGGCCCCCGATCCGGTACCGGCCCCCGAGCCGGCCCCCGCCACCGAGCCGCCCCCCGCCGCCCCGCCCGCCGCGAGCGGCCCGGGTGCCCCCGCCGGTCCCGTCCCCCCTTCCGGCCCTCCGGCTCCCGGGACGCCCGCGGAGGGGCTCCCCGTGCCGCCGCCCGTGCCACCGCCCGCACCGGTCCCGTCCGGCCCGGCTGCGGAACGGCCCGCCGGAGAGCCGCGGCACCCGTCCGATCCCTACGGCACCCCGCCTTACGGCACCCCCGGCCCCTGGGCCCCCGCGCCGCCGGTCCAGCGTCCGCCGGTGACCCCGGCCCGGGGCACCGCCCTGCCGGCGGAGGCGGCGGTCCCTCCGCCGCCGGCCGGGACGGGCGCGGAGGACGCGGCCGCCGGCCGGCTCCCCGCGGCCATACCGCCGCCCGCCGCCGATGCCGCCGTACCGCCGCCCGCGGCGGAACCCGCAGTGCCGTCGCGGAACCCGCCCGTACCGGTCCCCGGCGCCCCGGCGGCTGAGGGCTCCGCGTCCGCCGCCGAGGCCGCGCCCGCGGCCTCTCCCGCCGCCCCCGCACCGGCTGTTGACGCGGCACCGGAGAGCGCGGCGCCGTCGTCCCCGGCAGCCGGCGGTGCCGCACCGGCGCCGGAGCCCGCGCCTGTTTCCGCCGGACCGGGTCCCGTTCCCGCCGGACCGGCTGAAGGGCCGCCATCCGCACCGGCCCCGCCCGCCGCGCCGTCGGCAGCGGGAACCGGCGGGCACTGGGAGCGGTACGACCCCTGGCGCGCTCCCGCCTCCCCGGTCCCCGGGGCGGCTCTCCCCTTCCCGGACGGGCGGGAGCCCGCCGCGCGCAGCCGCCGGAGCCCTTCCCGGGGTGCCCTGCTGACCGGCGCGCTGCTGCTCACGCTGGTGGCCGGAGGCATCGGCGGCGGCGTCGGCGCGTACGTCGAACGCAATGGCGGCGTGGTCGACGTCGCGCTGCCGCAGGCGCCCGCGGAGGACCGCCCGCGCGACCCCCGCAGCATCGCGGGCATCGCCGAGGCCGCGCTGCCCGGTGTGGTGACCTTCCACGTCAAGGGCGGCGGCAAGGAGGGGACGGGCACCGGCTTCGTCCTCGACCGGCGGGGCCACATCCTGACCAACAACCATGTCGTGGAGGCGGCGGCGTCGGGTGGCGACATCTCCGTGACGTTCAGCGGCGGCACGACGGCCGAGGCGGAGATCGTCGGCCGTGACAGCGGCTACGACCTCGCGGTGGTCAGGGTCTCCGGCGTCCGGGGGCTGCATCCGCTGCGGCTCGGCAACTCCGACTCGGTCCGGGTCGGCGACCCGGTCGTCGCGATCGGCGCCCCGTACGACCTGGCGGGCACCGTCACCTCCGGCATCATCAGCGCCAAGGAGCGCCCGATCACCGCGGGGGGCGGGGACGACGGGGGGAGCGACGTCAGCTATGTGGACGCCATCCAGACGGACGCGCCGATCAACCCCGGGAACTCCGGCGGCCCGTTGATGGACGGGGAGGGCCGGGTCATCGGCATCAACAGCGCGATCCGGGCCGCCGACGACGAGACGGGTCTCGGCGCCAGCCAGGGCGGCAGCATCGGCCTCGGCTTCGCCATCCCGGTCAACCAGGGCAAGCGGGTCGCCGAGGAGCTGATCAACACCGGCCGGGCCACCCACCCCGTGATAGGGGTCACTCTCGACATGCGCTTCACGGGCGACGGCGCCCGGGTCGGCGTGGACGACGGCGACCGTCCCGCGGTCACCCCCGACGGCCCGGGCGACAAGGCGGGCATCCGGGCCGGTGACGTCATCACCGCGGTGAACGGCGCCCGGGTGCACAACGGCGAAGAGCTGATCGTGAAGATCCGCGCGCACCGCCCCGGCGACCGGCTGGAGCTCACCCTGGAGCGGGACGGCCGGGAGCGCACGCTGCGGCTGACCCTGGGGTCGGCGAGCGACGAGAAGTGACGGCGGGCCGCGGCCGCTCCGCACGGCCGCCCCTGCCGGAAACCGCCCCCCGGGGGACGCCCGGGCTTCACCGTGCCGTTCCCCCGGCAGTACCGTCCACCCCGCACCGCCGGGTACCGTGGACAGGCCCCGACCTCGTTCCCCCACCGTCCACGGCGGCGGAGACCCACCCGGCAAGCGGGCCGTGGACGTCCCAAGGAGCTGCACGGTGTTCAACGACATAGGCGCACTGGAGCTCGTGGCGCTCGTGATCCTCGCGGTGCTCGTCTTCGGCCCGGAGAAGCTGCCCAAGGTGATCCAGGACACCTCGCGCTTCATCCGGAAGATCCGGGACTTCTCGGAGAACGCCAAGGCGGACATCCGCTCGGAACTGGGCCCCGAGTTCAAGGACTTCGAATTCGACGACCTGAACCCGAAGAACTTCGTCCGCAAGCAGCTCCTGGAGAACGACGAGCTCGGGATCAAGGAGATCCGCAGCAGCCTCGACCTCCGCAAGGAGATGAACGAGGTGGCGGACGCCGTCAACGGCCGGGACGACGACGCGTCCGGCGGCCGCTCCGCGAGTGGTTCCCGTCTCTCCCTGGAGAAGTCCCCGGGTGGTACGGGGAGCGCGGGCGGCGGCTCCGACCTGCTGCGGAAGGGGGACGGGCTGGAGCCGGGCGAGCGTCCGCCCTTCGATGCGGATGCCACCTGAACCAGCCATATGTCCGAACGAAACGACTGGTGTGGTTATCCTCCCTGTGTCCGGGGTCAGCCCGCCCGCTCGGCGGTTCGCCCTTCGGCAACGGGGCAATGAGGAAGGACCACGCAGATGGAGACGACGAGCCGGGCAGGGGCGCAGGGAGCGCTGGAGGAGGCCGGGGGCTCCGGGGCGGCGGCCGGGGACAGGGCCCGGAGGGTCCTGGCATCCCGCCCGGCGGACGGGTATCTGCGGGCCGACTTCCCGTGGTACGGCCTGGACGAGGCGTTCACCGGCCCCCGCTGGCTGACCGGCGTGGGGACCGCCGCCGACGGCACGGTCGAGCACGGCTCCACCGGGCACGGTGAGGTCCCCTCGTACCGGGCGGAGACCGAGGAGCGGGACCAGCGTTTCGTGATCGTCGTCACGGTGGCCGACCGGCCCGTGCGCAGCAGCGCCGACGGCACCGGCACCCTGGAGGCCACCTCGGTCTCCTCGGCCGCCTGGCTCGCCGGCTCGGGCCTGCTCTCCCGCACCTGGCCCAACCAGATGGAGCGCTCGCTCCGCGAGGACTGGCTGGAGCAGCAGACGGCGATCGCCTGGGAGCTCGCCGACGACCTGGACGGCCCCGCCTGGTCGGTGCTGTCGCTGCCGGTCGACGGGGTGCCCACGCCCTTCCGCCACCGCGAGTCCGAGTACGGCTGGGTGCTGGCCGGCGAGGCGCCCGGCGGCGTGCTCCTCGGCGCGTACGGACGCGGCATGAGCCCCTACGGACTGGGCTTCTCGGCGATCAAGGACATCGCCGGGTACGCCGGCTGAGCGGAGAACGGCCGTGGGCCCCGTGCCCCCGCCCCCGTCCAAGGGGCGGCGGAACGGGGCCCACGGCGCGGAAGCTCCCGGACGGCCGGGAGTCCGCGGGGCTCAGAACTTGTTGCGCGGGGTGATCCCCAGCGCCATCCCCGACAGCCCGCGCTTGCGGCCGCCGAGCTTGCCCGCGATCGAGCGCAGCGCGCTGCCGGCCGGGGACTCCGGGTCGGTGAGCACGATCGGACGGCCGTCGTCGCCGCCCTCGCGCAGCCGGACGTCGATCGGGATGGTGCCGAGCACCGGCACGTTCGCACCGGTGGTCCGGGTCAGCCCCTCGGCGACCCGCTCACCGCCGCCGCTGCCGAAGACGTCCACCAGCTCGTCGCAGTGCGGGCAGGGCATCCCGGACATGTTCTCGACCACACCGACGATCTTCTGATGGGTCTGCACGGCGATGGAGCCGGCCCGCTCGGCGACCTCGGCCGCCGCCTGCTGGGGCGTGGTGACCACCAGGATCTCGGCGCCGGGGACGAGCTGCGCCACGGAGATGGCGATGTCGCCCGTGCCCGGCGGCAGGTCGAGCAGCAGCACGTCCAGGTCGCCCCAGAAGACGTCCGCGAGGAACTGCTGGAGCGCCCGGTGCAGCATCGGGCCGCGCCACACCACGGGGGCGTTGCCGGGGGTGAACATGCCGATGGAGATGACCTTCACGCCATGCGCCGAGGGCGGCATGATCATGTCCTCGACCTGGGTCGGACGGGCCTCCGTACCCAGCATGCGGGGCACCGAGTGGCCGTAGATGTCGGCGTCGACGACACCGACCTTCAGCCCGTCGGCGGCCATCGCCGCGGCGAGGTTGACCGTCACCGAGGACTTGCCGACACCGCCCTTGCCGGAGGCCACCGCGTAGACGCGGGTGAGCGAGCCGGGCTTGGCGAAGGGCACCTCGCGCTCGGCCTTGCCGTCGCGGAGCGCGGCGGCCAGCTCCTTGCGCTGCTCGTCGCTCATCACGTCCAGCTCGACGCTCACGGAGGTGACGCCCTCGACGGCGGAGACCGCCTCGGTGACCTCACGGGTGATCGTGTCGCGCAGCGGGCAGCCGGACACCGTCAGATACACGCCGACCGCGACGGAGCCGCCGGCGGCGATGTCCACCGACTTGACCATCCCGAGCTCGGTGATGGGGCGGTGGATCTCCGGGTCGTTGACCGTCGCGAGGGCGGCGCGCACCGCCTCCTCGGAGGGTGCGGAGACGGGGGGAGTGTCGGTAGCCATACCGTCGATGGTACGGCGCCCGCGCGGCTGTGCGGACGGCCGGTCCGGGAGGTGCGTCACAGTTCCCGGAGCCGGGGCGCGGACGGGTGCGGACGGGCCGGGCGGCGGGCCGCGCGGCGGGTCCGGGCCCGGACGGGAGCGGGGCGGGGGCCGGTCCCGCCGTCAGCGTTCCGCGGAGCGCTCGGCGGCCGCCGTACGGCCCTCCAGCTCCTTGAGCAGGTCCTGGAACTCGGAGCGGATCCAGTCCCGGGTGGCGACCTCGCCCAGGCCCAACCGCAGGGCGGCGATCTCCCGGGTCAGATACTCGGTGTCCGCGATGCTGCGCTCGTTCTGCTTGCGGTCCTGTTCGAGGTTGACCCGGTCCCGGTCGTCCTGCCGGTTCTGCGCGAGCAGGATCAGCGGCGCGGCGTAGGACGCCTGCAGGGAGAGCATCAGCGTCAGGAAGATGAACGGGTACTCGTCGAAGCGCAGCGCGGCCGGTCCGAAGGTGTTCCACAGCAGCCACAGCACGATGACGACCGTCATCCAGACGATGAACCGCCCGGTGCCGAGGAACCGCGCGATCTTCTCGGAGACGCGGCCGAAGGCCTCCGGGTCGTACTCGGGCATCAGGCTGCGGCGGGGGGCCCGCGGCTGGTCGAGGCGGGTGCGTTCGGTCGTGCTCATCGGCTGCCTCCGGACAGGTTCTCGATGCCGGCCGGCCCGTGGAACTCCGTCTCCCGCCAGTCCTCCGGGAGCAGGTGGTCGAGGACGTCGTCGACGGTCACCGCGCCCAGCAGCGAACCGCTCTCGTCGACGACGGCGGCCGCGACCAGGTTGTAGGTGGCGAGATAACTGGTGACCTCGGTCAGCGGGGTCTCGGGGCGCAGCGGCTGCAGGTCCTTGTCGACGATGGAGCCGACGAGGGTGAACGGCGGGTCGCGCAGCAGCCGCTGGAAGTGCACGGTGCCGAGGAACTTGCCGGTGGGGGTCTCGTCCGGCGGCCGGGTGACGTACACCTGGGCGGCGAGCGCGGGGGAGAGGTCGCTGTTGCGGACCCGGGCCAGCGCGTGGGCGACGGTCGCGTCCGGGCGCAGCACGATCGGATCGGTGGTCATCAGACCGCCGGCCGTGCGCTCCTCGTACGACATCAGCCGCAGGACGCCGGCGGCCTCCTGCGGCTGCATCAGCGCGAGCAGCCGGTCCTTGTGGCGCTCGGGCAGCTCGGAGAGGAGGTCGGCGGCGTCGTCCGGGTCCATCGCCTCCAGGACGTCCGCGGCGCGCTCCTCCTTGAGCTTGCCCATGATCTCCACCCGGTCGTCCTCCGGGAGCTCCTCCAGGATGTCGGCGAGCCGGTCGTCGTCGAGGGCCGAGGCGACCTCCACGCGGCGCTTGGCGGAGAGATGGTGCAGCACATTGGCCAGGTCGGCCGGGCGCAGCTGTTCGAAGGTGGCGAGCAGATTGGCGGCGCCCTGGCCGTGCTCCTCCAGGGAGAAGCCGGTGACGGCCGACCAGTCGACGGTCAGCGCCTCCCCGCGCCGCCGCAGGGGGCCGCCCTTGCCGCGCCGGACGAACACCTTGTCGACCTCCCAGTCGCGGCGGGCCGGGAGCTGGATGATCCCCACGTCGAGCACCGTCACCTCCTCACCGCCCTCCACCAGGCGCACGCGCCGGTCGAGCAGTTCGCCGAGCACCAGGGTCTCGGTCGCCCGCTGCTCGAAGCGGCGCATGTTCACCACACCGGTGGTGATCACCTGCCCCGACTCGACGCCGGTCACCCGGGTCATGGGGACGAAGATGCGCCGGCGGCTGACCACCTCGACGACCAGACCGACCAGCCTCGGCGGTCTGTTCCCCAGCCGCAGCATCGCCACGAGGTCCCGGACCCGCCCCACCTGGTCGCCATTGGGATCGAACACCGGGACACCCGCGAGGTGCGAGACGAACACCCGGGGGGTGCCTGACGCCATGGCGCGGGTCTCCTTTGCCGGGAAAAACGGGCTGATGACTGGGTTCAGGCTAACGTGCCCCGGTCCCGCCCGCCGTGGTGCCGGCGGCGGCCCGCGGGCCCGCCGGGGGGCCTGGACAGCACCGGTACGCTGCCGTCGAGTTCCCCCGCACTCAGGAGGCACAACCGACGTGACCGCACATCTCCGGACCACGGCCGCCGCCCCCCGCACACGCTACGCGGCGTCTGCGGCCGCGGTGTTGCTGGGCCTCACCGCGGCCCTCACGGGATGCTCCGCGGAGGAGCAGGATCCGGACGCGGGAACGAACGGGGTCGGCAAGCTCTCCGCCAAGAAGATCGAGAGCCGGGCCATCAAGGCGGCGGACGCGGCCGACGCCGTCCGGCTGTCCGGCAACGTCGTGAGCAAGGGCCGGACCTACGAGCTCGACATGCGGCTCAGGGAGGACGGCGGCAGCGGCCGGGTCACCACCGGCTCCAGCACCTTCGAACTGCTGCGCGTCGAGAAGGACCTCTATCTCAAGGCCGACGCGGCGTTCTGGAAGAGCCAGCAGGAGAAGCCGAGCAAGGCCGACGCCGAGGCGGCCGGGAAACTCGACGACAAGTACGTCAAGGTGCCCCCGGCGGACCCCGCGTACCAGCAGTTCACCGGGTTCACCGACATGAGCGTGCTGCTCGACGGGCTGCTCGTCCTGCACGGCGACCGGTCCAAGGGGGAGCGCACGGAGATCGGCGGCGTTCGCGCGATACGGGTGGCCGCAGGTGGCGGCACCGGCGGCACCATCGACGTCTCCCTGGAGGGCACGCCGTATCCGCTGCGCTTCCAGCGGGCCGGGGACGCGGGGGTCCTCCGGCTCACCGACTGGAACAAGGACTTCGGGCTCAAGGCCCCGGAGAAGGATGACATCGTGGACTACGGGCAGGAGATCACCACGGAGTGACGGGCCCGGCCGCGCCGCCGGGCGGTGCTTCCCCGCGCCGCCGGGCCCGCTCCGATCGGCCCGTTCCGCTCGGCCCGTTCCGCCCGGCCCGGCCCGGCCCGCTCCGCGTCAGCGGCGCCCGCGCCCCCGCAGCAGCAGCTTCGGCAGCGCGCCCGGCGCCGCCCGCCGGGTGGTGGCGGGCGTGGCCGGCGGGGCGGCGGCCAGCGAACCGTCCGGCAGCGGCGCCGGGCCGCCGGCCGGGGTCAGCCGCAGCACCCGGCACTCGCGCGCCCACCGCTCGGTGATGGTCTCGGAGTCGGGCGCGTTGAGCCGCTTGCCCTTGAGCTCGGCCACAGCCGCGGCCCACTCCCCGGAGCCGGGCGGGAGTTCGGTGACGGCGGCCTCGAAGGAGACCAGCCGCCCGCCCTTGTCCTTGCTCCGCACGGTCACCGTCGCGGTGGCGCGGGCGCCGTCCGCCCGGCCCAGCCCGGTGAGCGGCTGCTCGCCGGGCCCGTCGCCGACCACGCACACGGCGCCCTCGTGCCAGATGTGCCACAGGGCGCGGTCGGGGCCCTCGGAGCCCCGTACCCAGACCAGTGCGGACTTCTTCGCGGCCTCCTCGACGATCGCGCGTTCCAGCGGCGTCGCCGGCGCCCCCGTCTGCCCCTGCGTGCTTGTCATGCCCGCCAGCCTACGCAGCCGCGGCGGGCGGTCACAGCCAGCCGTTGCGCTTGAAGAGCCGGTACATGGTGAGGCAGATCCCGGCGATCGCCGCCATCACCACGGGATAGCCGTACTTCCAGTCGGTCTCCGGCATATAGGAGAAGTTCATGCCGTAGACCCCGCAGATCATGGTGGGGACGGCGATGATGGCCGCCCAGGCCGTGATCTTGCGCATGTCCTCGTTCTGCGCGACGGTCGCCTGCGCCAGATTGGCCTGGAGGATCGAGTTGAGCAGGTCGTCGAAGGAGACCACCTGTTCATTGACCCGGGCGAGGTGGTCGGCGACGTCCCGGAAGTAGGTCTGGATCTCCGGGTCGACCATCCGCATCGGCCGCTCGCTGAGCAGCTGCATCGGCCGCAGCAGCGGTGACACCGCCCGCTTGAACTCCAGGACCTCGCGCTTGAGCTGGTAGATGCGCCCGGCGTCGCCGCCGCGGGTTCCGCCGCGGGTCCCGCCGCCGGCCGGCGCCGAGCTGAAGACATCGATCTCGACCTCGTCGATGTCGTCCTGCACGGCGTCGGCGACCGCGATGTAGCCGTCGACGGTCTGGTCGGAGATGGCGTGCAGCACCACGGACGGCCCTTTGACCAGCAGTTCCGGGTCGTCCTCCAGCCGGTGGCGGAGGCCCCGCAGGGATCCGTGGCCGCCGTGCCGGACGGTGATGACGAAGTCGCGGCCGGTGAAGCACATGACCTCGCCGGTCTCCACGACCTCGCTGGTGGCGGTGAGTTCGGCGTGCTTCACGTAGTGGATGGTCTTGAAGACGGTGAACAGGGTGTCGTCGTAGCGCTCCAGCTTCGGCCGCTGGTGGGCGTGGACGGCGTCCTCGACGGCCAGCGGGTGCAGCTCGAACTCCCGGGCGATACCGGCGAATTCGGCCTCGGTCGGCTCGTGCAGGCCGATCCAGACGAAGCCGCCCTCGGAGCGCACCCGTTCCACGGCGGCGGCGGGGGAGAGGCGGTCGCGGCTGCGGCGGCCGTCCTGGTAGACGGCGCAATCCACCACGGCGCTCGGGGCGTCGGGGCAGCCCGGCGGTACGGCCGCGCCCGGGTAGGGGTGTCCCTTGCGCAGGGAGGGGCGGAACGACGGGCGCACCGCCGCTCGCAGGTCGCGGATCATGGACATGGCAAGCTCCTTCGCGGGCCGGCCACCGGGCGGACGGGCAGCACTGCCGGGAATGGGGGCGTACGGCGGCGTACGGCCGAACGTCCGCAAAGCCGGCGGTGCGGCGGGTCGCGCGGCGAGCGGCGGGTATCGCTGCGGACACGGAACGGGATGGAGACGGAATGCTCTTCCGCCGTGCGCTGCGGAACTCCGCGGTGACGGTCTCCGGGTGCCCTCGGGCGGTGGGGAGAAATCCTGGGACCGGACGATTACCGCGCTGCGCGGTGGGGTACGTCAGGGCTCAGATCGCGAGGAACAGCCGCGGTGCGGAAGAGCTGCCGGTACTGCACGGTCGACTCGGATCCATGTGCAGCCCCACCTCCTCCGGTCGGTCCCCCGTGGGGGAAGCGCCGATCGCGGCGCGTGCCGCGAGACTGACATCCGGCCGCGTTCGGACGGTGCTCTCGCACGCGCGTCCTGGCCGACGGCTCAGACTAGCAGTCATATGTGATGCCGGGACGACTCCGTGCGGGCGCCCCGCCCTTCTCCCTCGCGTCTATGCTCGCCCCATGTCCCACGTTTCGCAGCTGGTGGAAGCCCGGCTGAGCTCCGCACTCGGCGAGCCCGAGGCCCGCGCGGCCGTCACCTTCCTGGGCGCGGACCGCATCGAGGTGCTCCGCTTCCGCGACGAGGGGACCGTGAGATACGCCACCCTCGGGATGTCCGCCCACCCCATGACCGACCCGACGGCCGTGACCGCCGACCCGGTGCGCGGCCCGCGCGCCGAGCTCGTCCTGTCCGTCCGTCCGGGGTACGCGGACACCGACCAGGTGTTCAGGCCGCTGGCCGTGCTCGCCGCCTCCCCGCAGGTGGAGGGCGTGGTGATCGCCCCCGGCGCCTCGCTCGACCTCGGCGAGCCGCTCTGGCCCGGGGCGCCCTTCGGCTCCGTCCTGGTGGCCGAGCCGGGCGGCCTGGTGGAGGACCTGGAGCTGGACGAGCCCATGGACCCCGTCCGCTTCCTCCCCCTGCTGCCGATGACGGCCAACGAGGCGGCGTGGAAGCGGGTGCACGGCGCCGCGGCGCTGGAGGAGCGCTGGCTGGCCCACGGCACGGACCTGCGCGATCCGCTGCGTGCGGGCGTCGCCCTGGCGGACTGACAGGGGCCGCCGGCGGGCCGTGCCGGATACGTCCGCGGGATGTCATATGCGTCCGGCGTTTGTCGGACTTTTGCGCCCCCGGACGAGTGATCGTCCTTGACGCGACGGGTGCCGGAGAGGACCGTTGGTCCTTATGAGGGGTGAACCGAGTTGCCCGAAGTGCGGTGGGAGGGTCCGGCCGCCCGGACTCTTCGCGGACACCTGGCAGTGCGATGTGCACGGCACGGTTCATCCCCTGCAGCCGGTCGTCCCGCCCAGCGTCGAAGCCCTCACGGTCGTGGTGAAGCGGGCCCGGGTCCCGGTGTGGATGCCCTGGCCGCTGCCGGTCGGCTGGCTGTTCACCGGCATCGCCTGCGCGGGTGACGACCGCAGCGGCGGCCGCGCCACCGCCGTCGCCTGCTCCGGCCCCGGCCCGCTGGGCGGCATGGGCGAACTGCTGCTCGTCGCCGAGGAACTGGGCGTCGGGCTGGGTGCCCGCTACGCGGGGATCGACGGCCCGGACCCCGGCCCCCATTTGCGCGTGGACGACCCGCCGGACGTGAAGCTGCACGCGGCCGGCCGGCCCACCCCCCTCTGGCCCGTCCGGGAGGTCCCGCCGGACCGGGCCGTCTTCGCCGGTGAGGCGCTCGGCATGTGGCTCTGGGCCATCGTCTGGCCCGAACAGACCGGGCTGCTGATGTACGACGAGCTGGTCCTCACCGATCTGCGGGACGCGGGCGCCGAGGTGGACCTGCTGCCCTGCGGCGCGCTCTCCCCGCGCCTGCTCACCTGATCCCGCGCCTCGTCCGGTCCCGCACCGCCCCCGGCGGGCGGCGGCCCCCGCGGAGCCCTGCGGAGCCCCGCCCGGTTCTGCCGTGACGTGGGGCCCGGTGGTCCCGCAGGGGCAGGGCCGGACGGCCCCGGGCCGGCGCGCGGGCCGTCGGTAGACTGGGGCGTCGTCCCCACCGTCCCGAACCGTCCCTGGAGCCGTGCCGTGCGCATCGACCTGCACACCCACTCCACGGCCTCGGACGGTACCGACACCCCCGCCGAGCTGGTGCGGAACGCCGCCGCGGCCGGACTGGACGTGGTCGCGCTGACCGACCACGACACGGTCCGCGGCCACGCCGAAGCCGCCGCCGCGCTCCCGGAGGGGCTCACGCTGGTCACCGGCGCCGAGCTGTCCTGCCGTACGTCCGGCGGGACCGGGCTCCATCTGCTGGCCTACCTGTTCGACCCCGACGAGCCGGAGCTGGAGCGGGAACGGGAGCTGGTCCGGGACGACCGGGTGCCGCGCGCCCGGGCCATGGTCGCCAAACTGCGCGATCTGGGCGTCCCGGTCACCTGGGAGCAGGTGGCGCGGATCGCCGGTGACGGCTCCGTCGGCCGCCCGCACATCGCCACGGCCCTGGTCGAACTGGGGGTCGTCGGCAGTGTGCCGGACGCCTTCACCCCCGACTGGCTCGCGGACGGCGGACGGGCGTACGCCGCGAAGCACGAACTCGACCCGTTCGCGGCCGTCCGGCTGGTCCGGGCCGCCGGAGGGGTCACCGTCCTCGCCCACCCGCTGGCGGCGCGGCGCGGCGGCGCGCACGTCGGCGAGGACGAGATCGCGGAACTGGCCGGGGCCGGTCTCGACGGCGTCGAGGTGGACCACATGGACCACGACGCCACCGCCCGCGCCCGGCTGCGTGCCCTGGCCGGGGACCTCGGGCTGCTCACCACCGGATCGAGCGACTACCACGGCAGCCGCAAGACCTGCCGGCTCGGCGAGTACACCACCGACCCCGAGATCTACGGCGAGATCGTGCGCCGGGCCACCGGCGCCTTCCCCGTGCCCGGCACCGGCGGCTGAGCCCCGGCCGCTCCCGGCCCGTCCTCCCGGGCCCGTTCGCCCACGCCCCCATCCGGGCCGCGGCCGGCCGTCGGCCGTCCGTCTCCTCCACCCCTCTTCCCGCAAGGCGCCCCCGTGTTCGACGTCGCTCTCTTCGGTTCGGTCTTCGTCACCCTTTTCGTGATCATGGACCCGCCCGGTATCACTCCGATCTTCCTCGCCCTGACCTCCGGCCGGCCCACCAAGGTGCAGCGCCGGATGGCCCTCCAGGCGGTGTTCGTCGCCTTCGGCGTCATCGCCGTCTTCGGGGTCTTCGGGCAGCAGATCCTCGACTATCTGCATGTCTCCGTCCCGGCGCTGATGGTCGCGGGCGGGCTTCTGCTGCTGCTCATCGCCCTCGACCTGCTGACCGGCAAGACGGACGAGCCCACGCAGACCAAGGACGTCAATGTCGCGCTCGTCCCGCTGGGGATGCCGCTGCTGGCCGGGCCCGGCGCGATCGTCACCGTCATCCTGGCGGTGCGGGAGGCGGACGGCCTGGGCGGTCAGCTCGCGGTGTGGGCGGCCATCCTGGTGATGCACGGGGTGCTGTGGCTGGTCATGCGCTATTCACTGCTGGTCATCCGGCTGATCAAGGACGGCGGTGTGGTGCTGGTGACCAGGCTGTCCGGAATGCTGCTGTCGGCCATCGCGGTGCAGCAGATCGCCAACGGGATCATCCAGTTCGTCGAGCAGGCCTGACGCCGCGCCGGGTTGCTCCGGGCATGACCGCGCCCCCGTGCGCCGGGGCGTACGGGGGCGTGATCAGCCGGCCGGTCCGGCCGGATCGGCCGGGCGGCGCGGGCCGGCCGGGCGGCGCGGGTTACGAGGCCGGGGCCTCGGCCGGGCGGATGTAGAGGCGGCGGCCGGTCGCGGCCGCCTGCTGCACGATCCGGTTGACGGAGGCGGCGTCCACAACGCTGCAGTCGACGGCCGAGCCGTCGATGTCGTCGAGGTGCATGATCTGGAAGCGCAAGCGCTTCTCCCTTCGTCTGATCCTCCTGCGGAGAACTGCTGGTGCGGGGACGCGGACGCGGTCCCGCGGTGTCACGGCGGTCGTCCGGCCGTGGCGGAAGAGTGGTCGGCGGGGTGGGTCCGTCCCCGCCTCTCCCCGGTGCCAACGAGGTGCACGGTACAAACATTCCCTACGCTAACGAAATCTTTTCCCGGCCTAACCAATGCTCGGGCGGAACCGGGCGGCACCGCGGGCCCCGGGCGAAGCCGCGGGACCCGCCCCGGCCCTCCCCGGCCGCAGGCCGGTTGTGTCCTCCGGAGGGCCGCCCGGACAATGGAGTCCTATGGACGACGCCGCAGAGACCTCCCCGCTCCCGCTCCCGCGGCCGCCCGCGGGCGCGGACCCCGCACCGGAGCCGTACCCGGGCCCCGGGCTCGGCGAGATCGCGGCCGGTATCCGGCGGACCAACGAACTCCTGCAGCGGGTGCTCGCCGAAGTCGCCACCACACCCTCCACGCACGCCGTCTTCGCCGACGCCGGATACGTCTACGCGGCGGCCGGGCGGCTCGTCACGGGCGTGGAGGACCGGCGGGCCTTCGACCTCGACGCCGAGGGCCTGATCGAGGCCTTCATCGACAAGGCCCGCACGATCTTCCCGGACAGCCGGCTGCTCCGCGTCTACTGGTACGACGGCGCCCGCCGCCGGATCCACACCCCCGAGCAGCAGCGGATCGCCGAACTCCCCGACGTCAAGGTCCGGCTCGGCAACCTCAACGCCAACAACCAGCAGAAGGGCGTCGACTCCCTGATCCGCGGCGATCTGGAGTCCCTCGCCCGGCACCGCGCCATCAGCGACGCCGTGCTGATCGGCGGGGACGAGGACCTGGTCTCCGCCGTGGAGGCCGCCCAGGGCTACGGCGCCCGCGTCCACCTCTGGGGCATCGAGGCGGTGGCCGGCCGCAACCAGGCCGGTCCGCTGCTCTGGGAAGTGGACAGCCAGCGCGTCTTCGACCTGGAGTTCTGCAAGCCCTATGTCACCGGCCGGGGCGCCGCGGAGCCCGCCGGCGCCCCCGTGCTCTGCGAGGGGCACCCGCCCGGCCGGGAGGACGTACGGTTCGTTGGCGCCCGGATCGCCGCCCGCTGGCTGGCCGAGCGCGGCCGTGACGCCCTCGCCGAGATGCTGCCCGGCTATCCGTATCTCCCGCCCCAGGCGGACCAGGAACTGCTCAACGAGGCCGAGGAGCTGCTCCAGCACTCCCTGCGCGGCCACGCCGGTCTGCGCCGGATCCTGCGCGACGGCTTCTGGGACCATCTGCGTCCGCAGTACTGACGGCCGCCGGGGGCCGCGGCGGGCCGCGGCGGCCCTCCGGCCACCGGGCGGACAGCACTCAGCCCCCGCCCCCGGCCGCCGCCCAGAACCGCGCCAGCGCCCGAGCCGTCTCCTGCGGGCGCTCGGCGTTCGGCGAGTGCTCCGCGCCCTCGATGACGGTGCGCCGCGCGCCCAGCCGTACCGCCATCTCCTCCATCAGCGCCACCGGCCAGGCGTAGTCGACCGTGCCCGACAGCACGTGTTTCGGCAGCGGTACGGCGGCCAGCTCCGCCACCCGGTCCGGCTCGGCGATCAACTGCCGCCCGGTGGCGATCAGTTGTTCCGGCACCGTGGCCGTCCAGCGGCGGTGCAGGAAGGCCGCCGTGGCGTCGGGGACCTCCGGGGCGTCCGCGATGTCGGCCACCTCCGGGGTGCCCGCCGCGCCGTTGCCGACCCCGCCGGCCGCCCGGGCGTCGGACTCCCGCATGGCCTGCCAGACCGACTCCATGTCCATCACCCGCAGGGCGTCGACCAGCTGCCTGGTCCGGGCCCGCTGCGCCGGCGCGATCGCCGCCGGGCCGGAGCTCATCAGCGTCAGGGAAGTGAACGGCGCCGGGTCCAGCAGCACGGCGGCCCGGCCGATCAGCCCGCCGAGCGAGTGCCCCAGCAGATGCAGGGGTCCGGCCGGTGCGGCCCCGGGCGTCTCCGCCCGCACCGCCGCGGCCTGGGCGAGGAGGTCCCGGGCCAGCTCGGCCTGCGCGTAGGCGGACTCCTCGCGCGGGCCCCCGCTCTCGTGCTGCCCCCGCCCGTCCACCGCGACCACCCGGAAACCGGCCAGCGCCAGCGGCTCCAGCAGCGCGATGAAGTCCTCCTTGCTCCCCGTGTAGCCGGGAATCAGAAGGGCGGTGCCCCGGGGCGCCGTGCCCGCGGGCGGCAGGGCCTCGTGCACGGCGAAGGCGCCGCGCGCGGTGGGAAGACGGCGGGCCCGGGCGCACGCGGGCAGGGTGAGGAACGGCGGCCTGCTCATGGGCCCGAGGCTATCGGTCCGCACCGACGGCGAGGGAACGGCCGCCGGCCCCGGGCAGCCCCACGGCCCGGTTCCCCGCCGAGCGGAGGACCGGGCCGTGCGGCCGTGCGGTGGTGCGGGTCAGCTCTCCGGGGGAGCCTCGGCGGCGGCGGACGAACCGGCGCGGGTGCGACGGCGGCGGCGGGCCGGCTTCGCCTCGCCTCCGCCCGGGCCCTCGCCGTGGCCCTGCGGCGTCTCCCGCTGCGCCTCCGGGGCCGGGGCCGCGGCCTCCGGCTTGGCCGCGGCGCCCGAACGGGTGCGACGGCGGCGGCGCGGGGTCCGGGGCGCGGTGGCGTCGCCGTCCGCGGCGGAACCGGAGGCTCCGCCCGGGGCCGCGCCCTCGGCCGTGGCGACGGCCTGCTCCGCGGCGCCGGTCTCGCCGGCCAGCGGCTCGCCGGCCCGGGTGCGGCGGCGGGCGCGCGGAGTGCGGGTGCGCCGCGGGCGCTCCTCCTCCTTGGCCGCCGGTGCCCCGCCGCGTCCGCCGGTGGAGCGGCGGCCGCGTCCGCCGGTCTCACCGAGGTCCTCGATCTCCTCGGCGCCGAGACCGGCACGGGTCCGCTCGGCCCGCGGCAGGACGCCGGTGGTGCCCTCGGGGATGTTCAGCTGCTCGTACAGGTGCTCGGAGGTGGAGTAGGTCTCCTCCGGGTCGTCGAACGGCAGGTCCAGCGCCTTGTTGATCAGCTTCCAGCGCGGGATGTCGTCCCAGTCGACGAGGGTGACGGCGATGCCCGACTTGCCCGCGCGGCCGGTGCGGCCGATGCGGTGCAGGTAGGTCTTCTCGTCCTCCGGCGACTGGTAGTTGACGACGTGGGTGACGTTCTCGACGTCGATACCGCGCGCGGCGACGTCGGTGCAGACCAGCACATCGACCTTGCCGTTGCGGAAGGCGCGCAGCGCCTGCTCGCGCGCTCCCTGGCCGAGGTCCCCGTGGACGGCGCCGGAGGCGAAGCCCCGGCGGGCGAGCTGGTCGGCGATGTCGGCGGCCGTCCGCTTGGTGCGGCAGAAGATCATCGTGAGCCCGCGGCCCTCGGCCTGGAGGATGCGGGAGACCATCTCCGGCTTGTCCATGGAGTGCGCGCGGTAGACGAACTGCTCGGTGTTGGCCACCGTCTGGCCCGCGTCGTCCGGGGTGGTCGCGCTGATGTGCGTGGGCTGCGACATGTAGCGCCGGGCGAGGGAGATGACCTGCCCGGGCATGGTGGCCGAGAAGAGCATGGTCTGCCGCTTGGCCGGCAGCAGCTGGATGATCCGCTCCACGTCCGGCAGGAAGCCCAGGTCGAGCATCTCGTCGGCCTCGTCGAGGACGAGCACGCGGACGGCGGAGAGGTCCAGCTTCCGCTGGCCCGCCAGGTCGAGCAGCCGGCCCGGGGTGCCGACGACGACGTCGACGCCCTTCTTGAGCGCCTCGACCTGCGGCTCGTACGCGCGGCCGCCGTAGATGGCGACGACGCGCACGTTGCGGACCTTGCCCGCGGTGAGCAGGTCGTTGGTGACCTGCTGGCACAGCTCGCGGGTGGGGACGACCACGAGCGCCTGCGGGGCGTCGGTCAGCTGCCCGGCCTCGGCACGGCCGGCCTCGACGTCGGCGGGGACGGTCACGCGCTCCAGGATCGGCAGGCCGAAGCCGAGCGTCTTGCCGGTGCCGGTCTTGGCCTGGCCGATGACGTCGGAGCCGGAGAGCGCGACGGGGAGGGTCATCTCCTGGATCGGGAAGGGGGACGTGATGCCGACGGCCTCAAGGGCCTCGGCGGTCTCGGGAAGGATCCCGATGTCTCGGAACGTAGTCAGGGTCTTGCCTCTTCTGTGAGACGCGACACGAGGCGGCGGAGGGGGTCAGTACCGCGCCGGTTCATCGGCCGGTCACCGGGACCTGCCGGACAGTGCGGGACCACTGCCTCCGCATCACGCGCTCGCGTCACGAGCGGTTCCCTCATGTGCGGTCCGTACGGTGGTACGCACCGCGGGAGGGCGGTCGGGGTTGGAAGCCGATCGGCCAACCGACCGGGCATCCGCTGGGGTGCTGAGGGATGTGCCTCAGGTGACTCCACATGCGACGGACTCCTGGGGGAGGACTCCACGTGCTCCACATGCGACGGACCCGCCGGTATTCGGCGGGCGCAATACCACTGTACCCCGGAATCGCGCATTTGTATTGGGTCCTTCTCGCTCCCGGGCCGTACGGGAGGGGTCGGCCGGCCCCTCCCGGGCCGCCACGGGCGGACTATTCTGCGCTGCATGGAGACGCCCGACGAGACCCCCGACGCAACCACCGACCCTGCCGAGCAGCACACCGGGATCGCCGCCCAGAACTGGGCCGAGGCATCCGCCGACCCGCAGTACCGGGCGGCCGTGGTGGATCTGCTGGGCGCCCTGGCGTACGGCGAGCTCGCCGCCTTCGAGCGGCTGGCCGAGGACGCCAAGATGGCGCCGACCCTGGAGGACAAGGCGGAGCTGGCGAAGATGGCCTCCGCCGAGTTCCACCACTTCGAGCGGCTGCGGGACCGGCTGAGCGCGATCGACGCGGAGCCGAAGACGGCCATGGAGCCCTTCGCCGCGGCCCTGGACGGCTTCCACCGCCAGACCGCCCCCTCGGACTGGCTGGAGGGCCTGGTCAAGGCGTACGTCGGCGACTCCATCGCCAGCGACTTCTACCGGGAGGTGGCCGTCCGGCTGGACTCCGACACCCGGGATCTGATGCTGCAGGTCCTGGACGACACCGGGCACGCGAGCTTCGCGGTGGAGCGGGTGCGGGCCGCCATCGAGGCCGAGCCGCGGGTCGGCGGGCGGCTGGCGCTCTGGGCACGGCGGCTGATGGGCGAGGCGCTCAGCCAGGCGCAGCGGGTGGTCGCGGAGCGGGACGCGCTCTCCACGATGCTGGTCGGCGGTCTCGCGGACGGCTTCGACCTCGCCGAGGTGGGACGGATGTTCTCCCGGATCACGGAGGCGCACACCAAGCGGATGGCGGCACTGGGTCTCGCCGCCTGAGGCCGCTCGGGCGCGGGGGCCGGGAAGGCCGGGGGCTGGCGGTCGGTCGGGTGGGACCGTCAGGCCGCGGCCGACCGGCGCATCCGCCCCGGCCTGCGGACCAGCAGCGACAGCAGCGCGGCGGCGACGACGAGGGCCCCGGTCAGGCTCGCGAGGGCGTGGTCCGGCCCCACCACCGTGCGCGTGATCAGGCAGCCGAAGAGGGCCGCGACGGGGCCGGTGGCGTACACCAGCGGCGAGGCCGGGAGACGGCCGGACAGCCACCGCACCCCGGCGGAGGCGACGGCGAGGCCGATCAGAACCGATCCCAGGGCTTCCCACAGCATCGCAGCGTCCCTCCCGTTTCCGTGGCCGGCGGACGGCGCGGCGCCGGCCCCTGCTGCGTCGTACCCCGCGCCTCCGGACGGTAATCCTCCGGGTCCGGTGGGTGGTTCGGGTGGCTCCGGCCGGGCCCCGGTACGCGGACGCGCGGCGGCCCGGTGGTCGTTGGACCACCGGGCCGCCGCGCGTGCGGTGTGCTGCGGGTCTGTCCCGGTCTACAGGGCGCCGAAGCCGACCTTGCGGACCGCCTGCTCGCCGATCTCCACATAGGCGAGCTTCTCGGACGGCACCAGAACCTTGCGGCCGTGCTCGTCGACCAGGGTCAGCAGCTGTGCCTTGCCGGCGAGCGCGTCCGCCACCGCACGCTCGACCTCGTCGGCAGTCTGCGCGCTCTCGAGAACGATCTCCCGAGGCGTGTGCTGCACGCCGATCTTGACCTCCACGGCTATGTCCCTCCGACGTTTTCGGTTTCCCCGGCGAACGGGCCCGGGGAAGGGTGCGCGGCCTGCCGCGCCGTACGCAGGCAAGATTAGCCCCGTCCGGGACCCGTACCCGTGTACGGCCGCACGCTTGCGGCGAACACGGGACGGCGCCGGATCAGTCCTGCTGGTTCGAGCCGTGCAGCGGGAAGCCGGCGATACCGCGCCAGGAGAGCGAGGAGATCAGCTTGGCCGCGGCGTCGCGCGGCACCTGCTGGCCCGAGGCGAGCCAGTAGCGGGCGGTGATCTGGGCCATGCCGCACATGCCGACGGCGAGCAGCATCGCTTCCTCGGACGGCAGGTCGGTGTCCTCGGCGATCACTTCGCTGACGGCCTTGGCGCTCTCCAGGCTGACGCGCTCGACGCGCTCGGCGACGGCCGGCTCGTTGGTGAGGTCCGATTCGAAGACCAGCCGGAAGGCGCCGCCCTTGTTCTCGACGTACGCGAAGTAGGCGTCGATGGTGGCCTCGACGCGCAGCTTGTTGTCGGAGGTCGAGGCCAGAGCCGTGCGGACGGCGTCCAGGAGGGCGTCGCAGTGCTGGTCCAGCAGGGCGAGGTAGAGATCGAGCTTGCCGGGGAAGTGCTGGTAGAGCACCGGCTTGCTGACCCCCGCGCGCTCGGCGATGTCGTCCATCGCCGCGGCGTGGTACCCCTGGGCCACGAAGACCTCCTGGGCGGCCCCCAGGAGCTGGTTGCGACGGGCTCGGCGCGGCAGGCGCGTGCCCCGCGGGCGCGCCTCGGTCTGCTCGATGGCTGTCACGCCGCCTCCCAAAATTCGTTCCGTGCACGGTGAGCACCGCGCCGCCATCGTACTTTCGGGTAACCCGGCTGTGCGCGGTGCCGACCGACAATTTCACCGACCGGACAGGGCATTGCGGAGATATGGGGCGAACCGCCCCGGTGGCGGGCCGGCTCCCGGCTCCGGCGCCGGCGTTCCCGGCCCTCCGGGTGCGGCTGCCGGTGGCTCAGCGGTAGTCCTCCTCGTCGATCTCCACCACCCGGGCCTGCTCCACGGCGTCGGCCGGGTTGGCGGCGTCGGGGACGTGGTCGGGCAGCGGGGCGTCCTCCTGCTCCAGGAGTTCGGCGCGCTGTTCGGCGGCGTCCGCCTCGGGGGTCTCGATGTCGGGCTCCTCCTCGCCGGGGCCGGTCTCGTCCTCGAAGGTGTCCGGTTCTGTGGGATCTGCTGACATGCGTGCTTCCCTTTCCAGGCCGAGCGCTCTTACACCGAACCCGAGCTCTCCGTACCGAGCCTAGGAGCAGCGGCGGTCCCCCGCTATGCGGGCCCGGTGCGCTGTGTGACGGCGGACACACGGGAGGGGGTGTGATCGTCTCGTAACATTGCGGCATGTCGTCGACCGAACTGCCGTGGGCCCGCGCCGCGGCCGAGGTGACCGGGGCGCACGGGGCCGCGGCCGTCCCCGGTGAGGAAGTGCGGACCGTCGCCCTGCCCGGACTGACCCTCGCCGTCCGTACCCGGCCGCCCGTCCGCGAGGGGCTGCCGCCCGCGCTGTACGTCCACGGGCTCGGCGGCTCCTCCGCCAACTGGTCCGCCCTGATGCGGGAGTTGACGGGGCATCTGGACGCGGAGGCGGTGGACCTCCCGGGTTTCGGCTTCTCCCCGCCGCCCGACGACGGCAACTACTCGATATCCGGGCATGCCCGCGCCGTCATACGGCTGCTGGAGGCCTCCCGCCGCGGCCCCGTCCATCTGTTCGGGAATTCCCTCGGGGGAGCCGTTGTCACCCGCGTCGCGGCGGTCCGTCCCGACCTGGTGCGCACCCTCACCCTGGTCTCGCCCGCGCTGCCCGAGCGGCGCCCCCAGCTGTCCGCCGTCCCGACCGGACTGCTCGCGGTGCCCGGCGCGGCCGCCCTGTTCAGCCGCGTGACCAGGGACTGGACGGCCGAGCGGCGCACCCGCGAAGTGCTCACGCTCTGCTACGGAGACCCGGCGCGCGTGGACGCCGAGGGGTTCCGCGCCGCCGTCGCGGAGTACGAGCGGCGCCTCGGACTGCCGTATTTCTGGGACGTGATGACACGCTCGGCCCGGGGTGTGGTGGACGCGTACACCCTCGGCGGGCAACACTCTCTGTGGCGGCAGGCCGAGCGGGTGCTCGCACCGACCCTGCTCGTCTACGGCGGTCGCGACCGGCTCGTATCCTTCCGGATGGCCCGCCGGGCGTCCTCGGCCTTCCGCGACTCCCGGCTTCTCGCTCTGCCGGAGGCCGGACACGTAGCAATGATGGAATACCCGGAGGCGGTGGCGCGGGCCTTCCGCGAACTGCTGCACGAGACGACCGCTGATGCGGGCAGGAGCTGAAGCGACGCGTGGGACGTCATAGCCGTCGGAGCCGCACCGAGCCGGCCGGGGACACCGGATCCCCCGGGCCGGACGCGCCGGCCGCCACCGGAACACCCGCCGGTCCGGGCGCGGGCCGGCGCGGGCCGGCCGTGGCGACGGCTCCCGGCGCACCGTACGAACGCCCCCGGGCGCCCAGGGCCCCGCGGCCGCAGGACGGCCCGTACGGCACGCCTCCGCAGGGCACTCCGGCGCGGGGCACCCCGGTGTACGGCACCCCGCCGCGGGGCACGCCCGCGTACGGCACACCCCCGCACGGGACGCCCGCCCACGGGACGCCCGCCCACGGCACCCCGGTGTACGGCACCCCGCCGCACGGCGTTCCCGCCCACGGGACACCGCCGCACGGCACGCCCCGGGTCCGCGGCGGGCACCCCCAGCAGTACGAGGGCGGCGGCGGCTGGGGCGCCGCGACCGCGCGCCCGGCGCCGTACGCCACGGGTGTCGCCCCGCCGCTGCGGCCGGCGTCCGGGACCGTGCCGAGGCCCCGGCAGGACTTCGTCGAGGCGTTCGACGACGGGGTGTTCCCGGCCCGTACCCCCGCGCCGCCCGCCCGGCCGCGGCCCGGCGGTCCGGACGGCGGCCGCGGACCCGAGCCCTCGGCGGCGGGCGGCGAACCGCCGGAGGACGGCGACGGGGTTGGCACGGGGGGCACGGGCGGCGGTGACGACCCCGACCGCCAGGCCCGCCACTCCGGGACCGGTGAGACCGCGGAGAAGGGCGGCAGGGGCCGCGCCTTCACCGGGGTCGCGGCGGCCGCCGTGACGACCGTGCTGGCGATCGTCGTGGCCGGACAGGTCGCCGACGGCGGCCCGAACAGCGATGCCGCCCCGGTGCTCGGCGGCGGACAGCGTGACGACGGCGCGGGGCTCTCCCGCTCCGACGACCGCAAGGCGGTGGAACAGCCCGGCGGCGTGGTCCGGAAGCCGCAACGGCTGTCGTACGCGGACCGGTTGGCGCGCAAGGACACCCTCGACCCGCAGCTCGCCGGCCCCGGCGCCTTCCGAACCGTCGGCAGTCCGGCGGAGGGCACCGGCAAGGGGCAGGTGGTGCGCTACCGCGTCGACGTCGAGAAGGACCTCCCGCTGGACGGCGACCTCTTCGCCGAGGCCGTCCACCGCACCCTCAACGACGAGCGGAGCTGGTCCCGGGGCGGGGCCCGCACCTTCGACCGGGTGACCGGCGCCGACGCGGACTTCGTGATCACGCTGGCCAGCCCCGGGACGACCGGGGTCTGGTGCGCCAAGTCCGGACTCGACACCACCGTGGACAACGTTTCCTGCGACTCGGCGTCCACCCCGCGGGTGCTGATCAACGCCTACCGCTGGGCGCGGGGTTCGAAGACCTTCGGCGACGACATCGCCGGGTACCGCCAGATGCTGATCAACCACGAGGTGGGCCACCGGCTCGGCCTGAACCACCGGTCCTGCACCGCGCAGGGCGCGTTGGCGCCGGTGATGATGCAGCAGACCAAATCGCTCTCCTCGGCCGGCATCACCTGCCGGCCGAACGCCTGGCCGTTCCCGTAGCCTCCGGGCCGCCCGGGCCGGGGACGCTGCTTCACCGTCCGCCCGTCCGCCCGCCGCTCCACCACCGGCCCGCCGCGGCCCCGCCTCCCGCCGGGCTTCGGCGGGGCGGCTGCCGGGGCGCAGTGGCGTGCGCCGGTGCCACGTGATGTCACGGCCCTGCCTGCTGCTTCCGGGCGTGCGGCCTTGCTGCTCCCGGGCGTGCGGCGGGCCGGGTGAGGCCCGGTGACAGCCGCCCGGCGCCAGGGAAGATGATCACGCAACGCCTCCGGGCCTGAAAAGTCACGAGCATTCACCCCTTTTGGTGGTGCTGCGGACAACCGTCCGTCGGGCCGCCCGGCGGCCTCGTACGGTCGTCCCGCTGTCCGCCGGACGGCCTTGCGGAGACAGGTGGTGCACTCGTGCGCGTTGGCGTATTCACGGAACGTGTGGGTCCGTATGCGACCCGTGAGGCAGAGGCGTCCCGGGGCGCCCCGGGACCGCGGGGCGCGGGTTGTGCCGCGGCACCCTCCGCCGGCCTCCGCGGCAGGGCCTCCCGGGCGGAGGCGGAACGTTCCGCTCCCATCGCCGGCCGTCCCCCGCCGCCGGGTCCCCGCCCCGCGCGCCGGGTGCGCTGATCACCGGCAGACCGTCACGGCCGGAAAACACCACCGGCTCCCCTCCCCGCCCGCCGCGACCCCCCGCCGCGGCGTCACCCGGCGGCCCCCACCCCGGCCGCCCCGCCGGTTCCCGCACGGAACCGGGCTCCGCCCTTCCCGAATCGCAAGGAGAACGAGACATGACGTCACGCGACTTCCGAACCGGCGCCCCGGGTCCGTCCCGCCGCACCGGCGACCTCGCCGGCCGGAAGCGGGAGGGCGGGCGATGAGGGTGCTGCTGATCGGTGCCAACGGCTTCATCGGACGGCATGTCGCCGAACGGCTGCTCGCGGACCCCGCCGCGCAGCTCACCGCGCTCGGCCGGGGCGACGACGCCGACGTCCGCTTCGACCTGGCCGGCGGCAGCCCCGGCGCGCTGGCCCGCTTCCTGGACGCGGTGCACCCCGGTGTGGTCGTCAACTGCGCGGGAACCACCCGCGGCGGTGCCCGGGAGCTGACCCGGCACAACACCGTCGCCGTGGCGACGATCTGCGAGGCCCTGCGCCGCAGCCGCTGCGGTGCGCGGCTGGTGCAGGTGGGCTGCTCCTCGGAGTACGGGCCCGCGCAGTCCGGCTCCTCCACGGCCGAGGACGCGGTGCCGCGCCCCGGCGGGCCGTACGGGGTGAGCAAGCTGGCGGCGACCGAGCTGGTTCTCGGCTCGGACCTGGACGCCGTGGTGCTGCGGGTGTTCTCGCCGGCCGGGCCCGGTACGCCGGCGGGCTCGCCGCTCGGCCGGCTCGCCGAGGCCATGCGGCGGTCCATCCAGTCGGGCGACACCGAACTCAGAGTCGGCGGCCTCGGCGTGCAGCGCGACTTCGTGGACGTACGGGACGTGGCGCGCGCCGTGCACGCGGCCTCCCTGTCGGCCGCCCAGGGCGTCGTCAACATCGGGACCGGACGGGCCGTGCGGCTGCGGGACGTGGCCGGAGTGCTTGCGCGGGTGGCCGGATTCGGCGGAGCTGTCCGCGAGCTGGACATCGCGTCTCAGCGCGGGCCCGGCGGAGGCGGGACGGGGGAGCAGCAGCCGCCCCCGCCGTCCCCGCATCCGTACCCCGACGGCTGCGGCGCCTGGCAGCAGGCGGACGTGCGCACCGCCCGCGACCGCCTCGGCTGGCGGCCCCGGATCGCTCTGGAGGAGTCGCTCGCCGACATCTGGATGGAGGCGGCATGTCGTCTCTGACCCGGAGCGGTCCCCGCCGGGACGTGAGAGCGGCAGCGCCCGGCCGGCCGGGCGTCGGCGTGCCCGGCTGCGCGCATCCGCTGCTCGCCCCCGCGGAGTGGACGGCTCTCACCCGTCCGCACACCCCGCTGGACTGGGCGGTCCTCGACGTCGCGCGCGGGCCGGGCGCGCTGCCCGACCCGCGCTGCCTGGAGGCGGCCGGACGGCTGCGGAACGGCGGGGTGCGGGTCCTCGGCCTGCTGGACCTGGGCCACGGCACCCGGCCGTTCGGCGAGATCGTCCGGGACGCGCGGCGGTTCACCGAGTGGTACCGGACGGACGGCTTCTATCTGCGCCGCTGCCCGGGCCGGTACGCCGCCCTCGACGGGGTCCGCCGCCTCGCGGACGCCCTGCTGGCGCTGCGGCAGGACGCGCATCTGGTGCTGGAGCACGGGCTGCACCCGGACCCCGGCTTCGCGGAGATCCCGGGCTGCCAGCTGGTGACCTTCGCCGGGCCGTGGGCGGAGTACCGCTGGTCACAGGCGCCGGAGTGGACGGCGGAGTACCCTCCGGAGCGGTTCTGCCACCTGGTCCACTGCCTGCCGCGCGGCCATCTGGAGCAGGCGCTGCGGACCGCCCGCTGGCTGGGGGCCGGGACCGTCTACTTCACGGACCGGACCGACCGCGGCGACGCCGGGGGCCCCTGGGAGGCGCTGCCCGGGTACTGGGACGAATTCGTCTCGCGGATCGGAACGCGTGTCTCGGAATGAGAAGGGGCGTGGCAGTGTTACGGAGAGAACCAACTGTCCTCTTAACGACCAACGGAGTCCCCGTGTCGCTGCCACCCCTGGTCGAGCCGGCCGCCGAGCTCACCGTCGACGAGGTCCGCAGGTACTCCCGCCACCTGATCATCCCGGATGTCGGGATGGACGGGCAGAAGCGGCTCAAGAACGCCAAGGTGCTGGCCGTCGGGGCCGGAGGGCTGGGCTCGCCGACCCTGATGTACCTCGCCGCCGCGGGCGTGGGCACCCTCGGCATCGTCGAGTTCGACGAGGTGGACGAGTCCAACCTGCAGCGCCAGGTCATCCACAGCCAGGCCGACATCGGCCGGCCCAAGGCGGAGTCCGCCCGGGACACCATCCAGGGCATCAACCCCTACGTCGACGTCCGGATCCACGCGGAGCGGCTGGACAGCTCCAATGTGATGGAGATCTTCGCCGAGTACGACCTGATCGTGGACGGCACGGACAACTTCGCCACCCGCTACCTGGTGAACGACGCCTGCGTGCTGCTGAACAAGCCGTACGTCTGGGGTTCGATCTACCGCTTCGACGGCCAGGCCTCGGTCTTCTGGAGCGAGCACGGGCCGTGCTACCGCTGCCTCTACCCGGAGCCGCCGCCGCCGGGCATGGTCCCGTCCTGCGCCGAGGGCGGCGTGCTCGGCGTGCTCTGCGCGTCGATCGGGTCGATCCAGACCAATGAGGCGATCAAGCTGCTGGCCGGCATCGGCGAGCCGCTGCTCGGCCGGCTGATGATCTACGACGCCCTGGAGATGACGTACCGGCAGGTCAAGGTCCGCAAGGACCCGAACTGCGCGGTCTGCGGCGAGAACCCGACCGTCACCGAGCTCATCGACTACGAGGCCTTCTGCGGTGTCGTCTCCGAGGAGGCGCAGGAGGCGGCGGCGGGCTCCACGATCACTCCGGCGCAGCTCAAGGAGTGGATCGACAGCGATGAGAAGATCGACATCATCGATGTCCGGGAGCCCAACGAGTACGAGATCGTCTCGATCCCCGGGGCGCGGCTGATCCCCAAGAACGAGTTCCTGATGGGCACCGCCCTTCAGGACCTGCCCCAGGACCGGAAGATCGTCTTGCACTGCAAGACGGGTGTCCGCTCCGCGGAAGTCCTCGCGGTTCTGAAGAACGCGGGCTTCTCGGACGCCGTCCACGTCGGCGGCGGCGTGATCGGCTGGGTCCACCAGATAGAGCCGGACAAGCCGGTCTACTGACCGGCGGTGCCGGCGGCCCGGCCGGCACGGGTCCGCGGAAGGCCCCTCGCGCACCGAGCGGTGCGCCGGGGGGCCTTCCCGCGTGTCCGGGGGCGCCGTCCGGGCCCCGGCCCGTCCGGCGGGCGGGGCTCAGGAGCAGGTCGTGCCGTCCTCGGGGACCTCGCCGTCGAGGAAGTAGGCGTCGACGGTCTCCTTCATGCAGGCGTTCCCCGAGCTGTACGCGCCGTGGCCCTCGCCCTCGTACGTCAGATGGACGCCCACGCCCTCGCCGAGCCCGTCGGCCATGATCTTCGCGCCCTCGTAGGGCGTCGCCGGGTCGCCGGTGGTGCCGATCACCAGGATCGGATCAGCGCCCTCCGCGCTCACCTCCGGGCGGCCCGCGTCCTCCCGCACCGGCCAGCCGGCGCACCAGCCGGCCAGGTCCCAGGCCAGGAACTCCCCGAAGACCGGGGAGAGTTCGCGGAACTCCGGCAGGAGTTCACGGGCCTCGCCGAGACTCATCCGGTCGGCGGAGTCGGCGCAGGATATGGCCCGTTGGGAGTGGCTCTGGCTGCTGTACCGGCCGTTCTCGTCCCGGTCGTTGTAGGCGTCGGCCAGGGCGAGCAGCCGGCTGCCGGTGCCCGCTTCGAACGCCTCCCGCAGGGCGCCGGTCAGCTGTTCCCACAGCTGCTCGGTGTAGAGGGCGCGGACGATGCCGGTGCGGGCCAGGGACTCGGTCAGCTCGCGTCCGCCGGAGGCCGGGAGCGGATCGCGGTCCAGCCGGCGCAGCAGTCCGGCGATCTTCTCGGCGCCGGCCGCCGGATCGCCGCCGGCCGGGCAGGCCGCGCCCTGTGCGGCGCAGTCGGCGAGGTAGTTGTCCAGCGCCCGCTGGAAGCCGGTGGTCTGGTTGCGCGCGTGCCGCACGTCGTCCGCTGAGGGGTCGCTCACCGCGTCGAGCACCAGCCGCCCCACCCGCTGCGGGAAGAGGTGGGCGTAGACGGCGCCGAGCCGGGTTCCGTAGGAGAAGCCGAGGTAGTGGAGCTTGTCGTCACCGAGGACCGCGCGGAGCAGGTCCAGGTCGCGGGCCGCGCTCTCGGTGCCGACGTGGGGCAGCACCGCGCCGGACCGGCGCTCGCAGCCGGCCGCGAAGTCCTTGGCGTCGGCCAGGAACGCCTTCTCCTCCGCCGTGTCGTCCGGTGTGTGGTCGAGCCGGGACGCCGCGGCCTCCATCGCGTCGCTGTCCCGGCAGACCACCCCGGAGCTCCCGGCGACGCCGCGCGGGTCGAAGCCCACCAGGTCGTACCGGGAGTTCAGGTCGTCGAAGACGGTGCCCCAGCCGGGGAGGCTGGCCACCCCGGAGTTGCCGGGGCCGCCGAAGTTGAGCAGGAGTGAGCCGATCCGCTCCCCGCGGCCGGTGGCCCGGGCGCGGATCAGGGCGATGGAGAGGGTGTCGCCGTCCGGGTCGGCGTAGTCCAGCGGTGCCTCGACCGTGGCGCACTGCCAGCGGGCCCCGGGAGCCCGGCCCGTGGAGCCGAGCGCCGCGGCCGGTGCCCCGCACTCCTTCCAGCGCGGCTTCTGGCCGGTCAACGCGGCGGGCAGGGAGGGCGGTTCCCCGCCGTCCGCGCCGGGGGAGGCGGACACGGCGGCCTTCCCGGGCGAGCTCCCCTCCCCCTTCTCCTTGTCCCCGCACGCGGCCGTGGTGGCGGCCAGCAGCAGCGCGACGGCGGCCAGCGCCCCGGCCCGGACGGTTCTGGACATGTGGGCTCCACTTCGCCTGGCAACCGTCGGCTCGGGGGCGCTCGACGTGAGAGGAACGACGACGCAACATCGTAGGCCCTGGGTCTGTCAGAGGGTGACGAAAGTGACTTCTGTGGCCTTGACCCCGACCCAGACCGGGGAGCCCTCGGCGAGTGCCAGATCGGCCGCCGCCTGCGGGGTGATCTCGGCGACGACGTCCGGTTCCGCGTCGATCAGCACCCGCAGCCGCCCGCCCTGCGCGCCGATCTCCCGCACCGTGCCCCGCCAGACGTTGCGCGGACTGCCGGACGGCCGCCGGGTGTGGAGGGACACGGCCTCGGGACCCACCACGGCCAGCGCCCGGCTGCCCGCCGGCGGCAGCGGGTCGGCGGCCACCAGGCGTCCGCCGCCGTCGAGGCGCAGGACACCGGCCGCACCGGCGCCGTCCGCCGCCGCGGTGGTGCCGGGCCACGCGTTCCGGCCGAGCATCCGCGCCACCCACGGGGACCGCGGATGGCGGGAGACCTCCGGGGGCGCCGCGTACTGCACGGCCCGGCCCTCCTCCAGGACGAGCACCCGACCGGCGAGCGAGACCGCCTCGACCGGATCGTGCGTGACGATCAGGCAGACGCCGGGGAAGCCGGCCAGATGGGTGCGCAGGGTGTGGCGCACCGCGGCCCGGGTGGTCTGGTCGAGCGCGGCGAGCGGCTCGTCCAGGAGCAGCAGCCGGGGGCGCGCGGCCAGGGCCCGGGCGAGGGCGACGCGCTGCGCCTGGCCGCCGGAGAGTTCCCCGGGCCGCCGGTGCGCCAGCCCGCCCACGCCGAGCCGGTCGAGCCACCGCTGGGCCTCCCGGCGTGCGTCCGCCCGGCCCACGCCCTGGGCGCGCGCGCCGTAGGCGGTGTTGGCGAGGGCCGAGAGATGCGGGAAGAGGGCGCCGTCCTGCGGTACCCAGGCGACACCGCGGCGGTGCGGGGGGAGCGCGGAGACATCGCGGTCGCCGAGGAACAGCTGTTCGGCCCGGGCGCGGGGGGTGAGCCCGAGGAGGGCGCGCAGCAGGGTCGTCTTGCCCGCCCCGTTCGGGCCGACGACGGCGACGGTCGTTCCGGCGGGCACGCCGAGGGAGACCCGGGTGGAGCCGGTGACCTCCGCGGTGAGGGGGAGTCCGCCGTCCGGCGCGGCGGGCGGGGACGGTTCCGGGGAGGGGTCCGGATCCGGGCCCGGGTTCGGGGCCGGGCCGGCGCTCCGCGTACCGCCGTCCGGGCCCGCCTCCGCGCCGCCGTCCGCGGGGGCGCGCGTGCCGCCGTCGGCCGCGCCGGGCGGAGGCGCGGAGTGGTTCGCCCCGGCCGGGGCGGAGGCCACCGGACGCCGGCCGGTCAGCCAGCGGCCGCGCAGCGCGATCAGCACGGCCGTCGCGATGGCGAGCAGCAGCAGGGAGACCGCCGTCGCGCCCTCGGGGTCGTCCTGGAGCAGGAGGTAGACCTGGAGGGGCAGCGTCTGGGTCGTCCCGGGGAGGTTTCCCGCGAAGGTGATCGTCGCCCCGAACTCGCCGAGCGCCCGGGCCCAGCACAGCGCCGCCCCCGCGAGCAGGCCCGGCGCGACCATCGGCACGGTCACGGTGGCGAACACCCGCAGCGGTGAGGCGCCCAGGGACGCGGCCGTCTCCTCGTAGCGCGGATGGAGGCCGGACAGCGCCCCCTCCAGGCTGATCACCAGGAAGGGGAGGGAGACGAAGGCCGCCGCCACGACGGCCCCGGCGGTCGAGAAGGGCAGGGTGAGCCCGGTCCACGCCTCCAGCCGGCCGCCGAGCAGGCCCCGGCGTCCGTAGCCCTGGAGCAGGGCGACACCGGCGACCGTGGGCGGCAGGACCATCGGCAGCATCACCAGGACGCGCACCAGGCTCCGGCCGGGGAAGCGGACGCGCGCCAGCAGCCAGGCCAGCGGCACCCCCAGGACGAGGGACAGCAGCAGGGCCCAGCCGGAGACGGCGAGGGAGAGCGTCAGCGCCTCCAGGACGGCGGGCAGGGTCAGCCGCTCCGGCAGTCCGGTCCAGGGTGTCCCGGCGAGCACACCGGCCAGCGGGACGAGGAGGAAGGCGACGGCGAGGGCGGCCGGCAGCGCGAGGGCGAGCGGCGGGCGCCCTCCGGGGCGCCGGAGACGCTTCCGCGCTCCGGGCCGGGCGCGCCGGGCGGTGGTGCCGCCGGCGCTCCCGCCGTGCCGTCCCGGGCGTTCCGCGGGGGGCTTCCCCGGGGACGCCCCGGGGGTTCCGGTGCGGCTCACGGCGCGGTGAACCCGGCGTCGCGCAGCAGGCGCCGGGCCGGCTGCGAGCCGAGCCAGCGGACGAACTCGGCGGCCGCGGCGGGGTGGCGGGAGCCGCTGAGCGCGGCGGCGGGATAGGAGACGGCGGCGTTCCGGCCCTCGGGCAGGTCCACGGCCGAGACCGCGTCCCCGGCGCTCATGACGTCGGTGCGGTAGACGAGGCCGGCGTCGGCCTCCCCGAGCCGGACCTTGCTCAGGACCGCCCGGGTGCTCGGTTCCCGCGAGACGGGGGTGACGGTGACGCCCGCCCCGTCCAGGACCCGCTCGCTGTAGCGGCCGACCGGGACCTCGGGGGCGGCCAGGACGACCTTGAGGCCGTCCCGCCCCAGATCGCGGAGGCCCCGGACGTTCTCGGGGTTCCCCGGGGCCACGGCGATGGCCAGTTCGTTGCCGGCGATGACGGCCGGGGTCTCCGTGTCGTCCGCCACGGAGTCCATGGTGGTGGTGTCGGCGGTGACGACCACGTCGGCGGGCAGCCCCTGCCGTACCTGGGACACCAGTTCCTGCGAACCGGCGAAGGAGAGGCGCACCGAGGTTCCCGGGTGCGTCCGCTCGTAGCGGGTGGCGAGCCGGGCGGACACATCGGTGAGCGAGGAGGCGGCCAGCACCGTCAGCTCCGTCGTACCGCCGTCCGCCTCCGTGCCGCCGGAGCCGGAGCCGGAGCCGGATCCGGAGCCCGGGGCGCAGGCGGTGGCGGAGGCGAACACGAGTGCGGCCGCGGCGGCGGCCAGTGAGGCGCGCGCGGCGGCCACCGCGCGGGGTGCGGAGCTGCTGTGGTGCATGGCTGCTGCTCCGCGGCTCAGAGGAGATCGATGTGGACGTTGGTGGACTTCACCCGGGCCACCGCCTCCATCCCGACGGCCAGCCCCAGTTCCTCCACCGCCTCCCGGGTCAGCAGGGACACCAGGCGGTGCGGACCGGCCTGCACCTCCACCTGCGCGGCGACATCGCCGGTCTTCACCGAGGTGATGATTCCGGGGAAGGCGTTGCGGGCGGTGGTGTACGGCTCCTCCTCGCCGTCCCCCGGGTGGCCCTCGGCAGCCAGGGCGACGGAGAACGCGGCCAGATCCGGGCCCTCGATCAGCCGCTTGCCGGCGCCGTCCCGGCGGGTGGGGAGCCGGCCGGAGTCCGCCCAGCGGCGGACGGTGTCGGGACTGACGCCGAGCAGCCGGGCCGCCCGTCCGATGGTGTAGGACCGCATGTGCGGCACTGTACGGATGTTTTCCTCGCAGATGCAAGACGAACGGCGTGCGAGGTCCGGCAGCTGCGGTGCCGCGAACAGGGCGCGGCCGTACGGGGCGGGCCCGGCGGGCAGGGATCGTGTCGTCCCGGAAGGCCTCGGCCGCCGCGGCCCGGTGGCTGCTAGATGGCCGCCTTGCGGGTGAGCTGCGTGAAGGCGAACCACCCCGGCAGCACCGGCAGCCAGAACGTCATCAGCCGGAAGAGCAGCACCGCGGGGGTGGCGATCTCCTTCGGCAGGCCGGCCGCGATCAGGCCCAGCGTGAGCGCCGCCTCCACCGCGCCGACGCCGCCGGGGGTCGGGGCCGCCGAGCCGAGCGCGTTGCCGGCGAGGAAGACGACGGCGATGCTCGCGTAGCTCAGCTCGCCGCCGAACGCCCGGATCGAGGCGTCCAGGCACATGACGAACGCGAGCTGCATCAGCAGCGTGCCGCCGATCCCGGTGAGCAGCTTCTGCGGACGCTGCATGATGTCGAGCATCCGCGGCACCACCCCGGCGAAGAGCGACCGCACCCGGGTGGAGACGAACTTCCGCAGCACGGGCACCGCCGTGACGATCAGCGTCAGCACCGCCGCCGTCAGCAGTCCGGCGATCACGGTGCGGGAGGGCGAGAGCGACGGGGTGCGCTCCGTGCCGGTGAGATAGCCGAAGGTGGCCAGCAGCAGGATGTGCAGGCCGAGGCCGACGAGCTGCGAGGCGCCGACGCTCGCCACCGCGAGCCCCGGGCGCACCCCCGCCCGCTGCAGGAAGCGGGTGTTGAGCGCCACCCCGCCGACGGCGGCCGGGGCGACCAGCTTCACGAAGGAGCCGGCGACCTGGGCCATCACCGTCCGGAGGAACGGCACCTTCTCCGAGACGAAGCCGAGGAGGTTCAGGGTGGCGCCGAGGTAGCTGAGCGCCGCGAAGAGCAGGGCCGCCGCCACCCAGCCCCAGCGGGCCTCGGCGACGACGTCCCGGAAGCTCACATGGGTGAGCTGGGAGAGCAGGAAGTACGCGGCGAAGGCGCCCGCGATGAAGGTGACGAGGGTGCGCGGCCGGATCCGTTCCAGCCGGGCCGGCTCGACCGGGGCCTGCGGGCGGATCAGCAGGACCTGCCGCCGGATCTGCGCCAGCAGGTCCTCCTCGCGGGCCTCTTCGATCGCCTCGTCCAGGGCCCGCTTCTCGGCCCGTACCGCCTTGCGGTCCGGCAGCAGCGAGGACGGGCCGTGGGCGGCGGCGTGCCGGGCCCGGGACGCCTCCACCGCCGCCTCCCGCTCACGCTGCGCCCGGTCCTTGGCGCGTCTGCGGAGTTCGGCGCGGGTGGCGCGGCTGAGGGCGATCGGCTGGAGCAGTGGCAGGCTGTCGGCGACGGCGTCCGGGCCGAGGACGGCGACCGCGGCGCTCACCGACCGCTCGGCGCCCACCCGCAGCCCGAGCGTCGTCAGCAGCTGGGCCACGTCCATGCGGAGCACCAGGTCGCTCGCGGCGATCTCGCCGCCGCGCAGGTCGGTGAGGACCACCCCGCCCGAGCGGTCCACCAGGATCGCGTCGCCGACGAGTCTGCGGTGGGCGATCCGCCGCGACTGGAGTGCGCGCACCTGGTGCCAGGCGCCGTGGAGCAGGTCGTCGGTGATCTCGTCCTCGGGCAGGGAGTCCAGGCTGCGGCCGCCGGTGTGCTCGTAGACGAGCATCACGGCGTCCGGGCCGAGCTCCGAGGTGGCGATCAGCCGGGGCGCGTTGGCGCCGGCCGCGATGGCGGCGTAGGCGAGCAGCGCCTCCTGCTCCAGTGCCTGGCGGAGCGACTGGAGGCTGCGGCGCTGGGTGATGCCGCGCAGGGCCATCCGGCGCCAGACCCGGTAGAAGAAGCCCTGTGCCTGCTGTTCGCGGTCGACGACGGTGACGTCGAGGGGCGGGCCGTCCTCCAGGGTGACGAGGTAGCTGCGGCCTCGGTCCTGCCGCTCCGCCTCCTGGTCGTCCTCGGTGCGCAGCGCGCGGACGGGGGTGAAGCCGACGCGGCGCAGACCGGCCAGCAGCGTCTGCCCGGTCGGCCGTACGTTCGGCGAACCGACGGCGTAGAGCGTGCCGTAGGCGACAGTCCAGCCCAGCAGCACGGTGACGACGATCGAGAACGGGGTCGAGAAGCCGCCGACGAGCACCGCCAGCGAGTCGAGCAGCAGGACGAACCAGAGGACCACCCGCCAGCGGGGCCGCCGGGCCATCCCGACCGCCGTCATATAGGCGATGACGGGCGCCAGATAGCCGTGCACCGGGTCGGTCACATCGCCACTGGGCGCCTGCTGGGTGAGCGCGTCCCGGATGGAGCCGGGGGCCGACTCGGCCACCCACAGGTCGGTCAGGAGCGCGAGGCCGTGGGCCAGGACGGCCGCCAGCACACCGTCGGCGATGCGCAGCCCGTCGCGCTTGGCCAGCCGTTCGATGGCGAAGGCCACCGGCACGATCAGCACGGCGACGCTGGAGGCCAGACCGGCGAAGTTGATCAGGAGGGTGGGCGCCTGGCCGGTGCCCTTGCCGATGTCCTTCTCCAGGCCCTCGGTCGTGCCGTGGGCGAAGGCGGCGACGGCCAGGACCACGGCGATGCCGAGCACGCCGACCAGCAGCCGCACGAGGTCGGGCGGGCGGTGCACGCGGGCGGGCAGCAGCGGCTCGTCCCCGGAGACGGGGTCGGTGTGCTCCTCGGCGCGCCGCCCCGCGGGGGTGGCGCCGGAGTCGGCGCGCTCGCGGCCGGCCGCGGCGTCCCCGGAGGAGCCGTCGGAGGAGGAGTCGCGAGAGGCGCCGTCGGAGGAGGAGTCACCGGAGGAGCCGTCGGCCGGGAAGGCGCCGCCGGCGGCGGTGTGACCGGCGGGGACGTCCGGGCGCGGCGGCGCGGCGGAGCTGCCGGCCCCCTCGGGGCCGCGGCCGTTCCGCTGCTCTGCCGTCTCTTCTTGGTCTCGTATCACCAGTCACCGCCCGGAAGATGGTGTCACGGTTGCGCCCGATCGAGGGGCAGGAGGGCGCATTTCGGAGGCGTGGGAAATCCCACGCACGCCCCTCGGCGCGCCGCCCCGGACCGGGCCGGCGGCCGCACCGGGACGGTGTCGGCGCCGTGGTGCAGGATGGGCCGGATGAGTGGAGAGAGCACCCCGGAGGGACCGGGGGACCTGCCCGAGTACGCGGAGCGGGTGCTGGCGACGGCCGAACTGATCCCGCCCGGCCGCGTGATGACGTACGGCGACGTGGCCGAGTGGCTCGGCGAGTCCGGCCCCCGGCAGGTGGGCCGGGTCATGGCCCTCTACGGCGGCGCCGTCCCGTGGTGGCGCGTGGTGCGCGCCGACGGAGCGCTGCTGCCCGGGCACGAGAGACGGGCCCTCGACCGCTACCGCGCCGAGGGCACCCCCCTGCGGCAGCCCCGGGGCGGCTCCGGCCGGACCCCGCGCATCGATCTGGCGGCCGCCCGCTGGGACGGCGGCACCGGCGTGGCGGCAGCCGGGAACGGCGCCGCCCCGCGCGGCGCGGGGGGCGGCGCGGAGCGCGGTGCCGGGGCGGGGGATCACATCGGACAGCATCCGTCATCCGGCCCGTGAAACGCCCGCGGGTTTTCCCCGTGAGCCGCCCGCGCGTTCTCCCCGGGCCCCGGACGGACCGGTGTGCCGCGCGGCGCCCCGTGCTTCCATGAGCGGGGCGCCCCCGCCGCCGCGGACGGGCGGCACCCGCGCACCACCGTCACACCCGGCCGTCACCGGGCACCCCCCGGCACACGGCGACCAGCACACCCACCAGGACCGGCGACCCACGTGAGCACCTCCCTCCCGTCCCTCTCCCCGCACCCGCGGGTACGGCAGCAGCCGGCGGGTCCGTACCGGCTCGTGCGGACCCCGCCCGGGCCGGTGGCCCCTCCTGTCCTGGACGCGGACCAGCGCGCTGTGGTTGAGCACGGCGGGGGACCGCTGCTCGTACTCGCCGGGCCCGGCACCGGCAAGACCACCACCCTCGTGGAGACCGTCGCCGAGCGGGTGCGCCGCGGCACCGACCCGGCGCGCATCCTCGTCCTCACCTTCAGCCGCAAGGCCGCCGTGGAACTGCGCGACCGGATGGCCGCCCGGCTCGGCGGCCGCGGACCGCAGGCCACCACCTTCCACTCGTACTGCTACGCGCTGGTGCGGGCGCACCAGGACGCCGATCTCTTCGCCGATCCCCTGCGGCTGCTGTCCGGCCCCGAGCAGGACGTCGTCGTCCGTGAGCTCCTCGCCGGGCAGACCGAGCTGGAGCGCGGGGGGCGCGGCGCGGTGCGCTGGCCGGACGACCTCCGCGCCTGCCTGACCACCCGCGGCTTCGCCGACGAGGTCCGCGCCGTCCTGGCCCGCAGCCGGGAGCTCGGCCTGGGCCCCGGCGCGCTGGGCGCCTTCGCGGCCCGGACCGGACGGCCCGACTGGAGCGCCGCGGCCTCCTTCCTCGCGGAGTACCTCGACGTCCTCGACGCGCAGGGCGTGCTCGACTACGCCGAACTGGTGCACCGGGCCGTGCTGCTCGCCGAACGCCCCGAGGTCGCCGCCGAGATCGCCGGGCGCTACGACGTCGTGCTGGTCGACGAGTACCAGGACACCGACGCGGCGCAGGTCCGGCTGCTGCACGCGCTGGCGGGCCGTGGCCGCTCCCTGGTCGCCTTCGGCGACCCCGACCAGTCCATCTACGCCTTCCGCGGCGCGGACGTGAACGGCATCCTCGGCTTCCCGCACGCCTTCCCGCGGGCCGGCGGCCGGCCCGCGCCGGTGCGCGTGCTGCGCACCTCCCGGCGGTCCGGTGCCGCCCTGCTCGCGGCGAGCCGCCTCGTCACCCGCCGGATGCCGCTGCCCCGGCTGCCCGCCGACGTCGTCCGCGCCCACCGGGAGCTCGCACCGGTACGGGACGGCGGCCGGGCCGAGGTCTTCACCTATCCGACGGCGGGCGCCGAGCTGGACAACATCGCCGACATCCTGCGCCGCGCACACCTGGAGGACGGCGTGCGGTGGAGCGACATGGCCGTCCTGGTGCGCGCCGGGGGGCGCTCCATCCCGGGCGTGCGCCGGGCGCTCACCTCGGCGGGCGTCCCCGTGGAGGTCGACGGCGACGATCTGCCGCTGCGCAACGAGCCGGCGGTGGCACCGCTGCTGACGGCGCTGCGCGCCGCGGCGACGGCCGCGCTCCCCGGCCGGCGGGACCTCGCGGACGGCGGCACGGCCGACGGCGTCGCGGCCGGGGCGGAGGCCGCGGCCGGGGCGGAGGACGGAGCGGGAGCCGGGACGGAAGCGGGGGAGGCCCCGGCGGCGGGACCGGAGGCCGGAACCCGGGCGGCCGGGGCCGGCCCGGAACCGGAGCCGGGGTTCCAGCCCGAGCCGTGGGCGGCCCGGCTCGACACCGAGACCGCTCTCACCCTGCTCACCTCCCCGCTGGGCGGCATGGACAGCACGGACCTCCGGCGGCTCGGCCGGGCCCTGCGCGAGGAGGAGCGGGCGGCGGGCAACCCGCTGCCGCGCCCGTCCGACGTCCTGCTCGCCGAGGCCCTCGCCGAACCGGAGCGGCTCGTCGCGCACGACCCGGCGTACGCGCGGGGCGCGCAGCGGCTCGGCACGCTGCTGCGCAAGGCGCGCGAGCTGCTGGCCGGCGGCGGCACGGCCGAACAGGCGCTCTGGGAGCTGTGGGACGGCACCCCCTGGCCGTCGCGGCTGGAGCGGGCCGCCCTGCGCGGCGGCGCGGCCGGGCGCAACGCGGACCGCGATCTGGACGCCGTCTGCGCGCTGTTCGAGACCGCCGCGCGCGCCGAGGAGCGCATCGGCGGCCGGGGCGCCCTCAACTTCCTGGAGGAGCTGGACGCCCAGGACATCGCCGCCGACACGCTCTCCGGCCGCACCGTCCGGCCCGACGCCGTCCGGCTGATGACGGCGCACCGGGCCAAGGGCCTGGAGTGGCACCTCGTGATCGTCGCCGGGGTGCAGGAGGGGCTCTGGCCCGACCTGCGCCGCCGCGGCTCGTTGCTGGAGGCCGACCGGATCGGCCGGGACGGCATCGCCGAACCGCTCACCCCGGGCGCCCTGCTCGCGGAGGAGCGGCGGCTGTTCTACGTCGCCGCGACACGGGCCCGCGAACGGCTCGTCGTCACCGCCGTCAAGGCGCCCGCGGACGACGGCGACCAGCCCTCCCGCTTCCTCACGGAACTCGGCACGGACCCGGTCGACGTCACCCAGCGCCCGCGGCGCCCGCTGTCGGTGGCGGCGCTCGTCGCCGAGCTGCGGGCCACCACCGTCGATCCCGCCGCCTCACCGGCTCTGCGCGAGGCGGCGGCCGAGCGGCTGGCGCGGCTGGCCGCGCTGCGGGACGAGGACGGCCGCCCGCTCGTGCCCACCGCGGACCCCACCCGCTGGTGGGGCCTGTACGAGCCGACGCACAACCGGGTCCCGCTGCGCGACCGGGACCAGCCCGTCGCCCTCTCCGGCAGCGCGCTGGACCAACTGGTGAACACCTGTTCCCTCCAGTGGTTCCTGGGGCGGGAGGTCAGGGCGGACAAGCCGTCGACCGCCGCGCAGGGCTTCGGCAACGTCGTCCATGTGCTCGCCGACGAGGTGGCCTCCGGCCGCACCCCCGCCGATCTCGACGTCCTCATGGAGCGGCTGGACTCCGTCTGGGACTCCCTCGCCTTCGACGCCCCCTGGAAGTCCCGCCAGGAGAAGGAGAACGCACGTGCGGCGCTGGAGCGCTTCCTCAGCTGGCACGTCCTGGACCGCGGCGCCCGCACCCCGGTCGCGGGCGAACACGACTTCGACGTGACGCTGGAGGCGGGCGACCACGCCGTCCGCATCCGGGGCAGCATGGACCGGGTCGAGGCGGACGCCGAGGGGCGCGCCTACGTCGTCGATTTCAAGACCGGCAAGTCCAAGCCGGCCGGCCCCGAGGTCGCCGTCCACCCGCAGCTGGCCGTCTACCAGCTCGCGGTGCGCGAGGGGGCGCTGGACGAGGTCTTCGGGGGGCGTACTCCGGAGGCGGGCGGCGCCGAACTCGTCCATCTGCGGCTGGGGGCGCCCAAGAAGGAGGGCGGTGACGCCCTGCCCGCCGTCCAGGCGCAGGAGCCGCCGGTGACGGAGGCCGGCGAACCGGCGGAGTGGGTGAGCGGGCTGCTCGCCGACGCGGCCGGCCGGGTCCTGGACGAGCGCTTCACTCCCAGCACCGGACAGCACTGCGGGCACTGCGCCTTCCAGAACTCCTGCTCCGCCCGGCCCGAGGGCCGGCACGTCGTGGACTGAGTCCGGTACCGCGGAAACGGCGGCAGGGGCCCGCCCGCGACGGCTAGGCTGCCGGAGCCGGAACCGGCGCGGATCCGACGCGGACCGTCTCCGGAGCCCCGGCCCCGGCCCCGGCCCCAGCCCCTGCCCTGTCGCCCTCCGCCCCCCGGGCACCAGGGCTCCGGGCCCGCCGCGGACGCCGCCGCGGCCACGGCTGTCGGCGGGCACCGCTAGCCTCACTCGGGTGGCAGCACGCATCACCGACCCCGAGCAGCTCAAGGAGCTCCTCGGCATCCCCTTCACCCCGGAGCAGACGGCCTGCATCACGGCGCCGCCCGCCCCGCAGGTGATCGTGGCCGGAGCCGGCTCGGGGAAGACCACGGTGATGGCCGCCCGCGTCGTCTGGCTGGTCGGCACCGGACAGGTCGCGCCGGAACGGGTGCTGGGCCTGACCTTCACCAACAAGGCGGCCGGTGAACTCACCGAGCGGGTCCGCAGGGCCCTCGCGGCCGCCGGGATCACCGACCCGGACCCCGGTCCGGGCCCCGGCCCCGGAGCGCTGCCGCGGCCGCGCCGCGAGGGGCGGGAGCGGGTCCGGGCCGGTGGCGAGCCCGGTCCCTCCGGAGCCCCGGCCGGGGCCCCGTCCGGCGACGAGCCGTCCGGTGAACCGCAGATCTCCACCTACCACGCGTTCGCCGGGCAGCTCCTCAAGGAACACGGTCTGCGCATCGGCCTCGAACCCACCGCCCGGCTGCTCGCCGACGCCACCCGCTTCCAGCTCGCCGCGCGCGTGCTCCGCACCGCCCCCGGCCCGTACCCGGCCCTCACCAAGTCCCTCCCCGCCCTCGTTGAGGACCTGCTCGCGCTGGACGCGGAACTCGCCGAGCACCTCGTGGAGCCCGAGCGGCTGCGCGCGCACGACACCGCGCTGCTGCGCGAGCTGGACGGTGCCCGGCTGAGCAACGCCGAACTGCGGAAGGTCCCCGAAGCCGCCCGCGCCCGGCTGGAACTCCTCGAACTCGTGAGCGCCTACCGCGAGGAGAAGCGCCACCGCGACCTGCTGGACTTCGGCGACCAGATCGCCTTCTCCGCGACCCTCGCCCGCACCCGCCCGGAGGTCGGCCGCATCCTCCGCGAGCAGTTCGAGGTCGTCCTCCTGGACGAGTACCAGGACACCTCCGTGGCCCAGCGCATCCTGCTCTCCGGGCTGTTCGGCGGCGGCACCGGCCACGCGGTCACCGCGGTCGGCGATCCCTGCCAGGCCATCTACGGCTGGCGCGGCGCGTCCGTCGCCAACCTCGACGACTTCCCCCGGCACTTCCCGGACGCGGCCGGCCGCCCCGCCCGCCGCCAGGCGCTCAGCGAGAACCGCCGGAGCGGCGGCCGCCTCCTCGACCTCGCCAACCGGCTCGCCGCCCCCCTGCGCGAGATGCACGAGGGCGTCGAGGCGCTGCGCCCCGCGCCCGGAGCCGAGCGGGACGGCGGCGTGCGCTGCGCGCTGCTCCCGACCCACGCCGAGGAGCTGGCCTGGCTGGCCGACTCCCTCGCCCACCTGGTCCGCACCGGCACCCCGCCGGGCGAGATCGCCGTGCTCTGCCGCACGGCCGGCGACTTCGCCCGCATCCAGGGCGCGCTCGTCGAACGGGACGTCCCGGTGGAGGTCGTCGGCCTCTCCGGGCTGCTGCATCTGCCCGAGGTCGCCGACCTGGTCGCCGTCTGCGAGGTGCTGCAGGACCCGACGGCCAACGCCGCGCTGGTCCGGCTGCTCACCGGACCGCGCTGGCGGATCGGCCCGCGCGACCTGGCACTGCTCGGCCGCCGCGCCCGTCTCCTCGTCCGCTCCCGGCCGGACGGCGACGCCGGTGACGACCCGGACCGACGGCTGGCCGAGGCCGTCGAGGGCACCGACCCCGCCGAGGCGGTCTCGCTCGCCGACGCCCTCGACACCTTCCTCGTCCCGGACGGGGCGGGACGAGCCGGCCCGTCCGGCCGGCCCGAACGCTCCGACGACGGGCTGCCGTTCTCCGCCGCGGCCCGGGTCCGGTTCGCCCGGTTCGCGGCCGAGCTGCGCGAGCTGCGGCGCTCGCTCGCCGATCCGCTGATGGACGTCCTCCACCGGGTGCTCGCCACCACCGGCCTGGAGGTCGAGCTCTCCGCCTCGCCGCACGCGCTCGCCGCCCGCCGCCGCGAGACGCTCGGCAACTTCCTGGACGTCGCCGCCTCCTTCGCCGCACTCGACGGAGAGGCCGGCCTGCTGGCCTTCCTCGGCTTCCTGCGCACCGCCGTGCAGCACGAGAAGGGCCTCGACAACGCCCTGCCCGGCGGGGACAACACGGTCAAGGTCCTCACCGCGCACAAGTCCAAGGGGCTGGAGTGGGACGTCGTCGCCGTACCCGGCCTGGTCGCCAAGCAGTTCCCCAGCGCACAGCCGCGCGACTCCTGGACCTCCCGGGCCAAGGTCGTGCCGCACGCCCTGCGCGGTGACGCCGGCACCCTGCCGGATGTCACCGCGTGGACGGGGGAGGGAATCAACACCTTCCGGGCCGCGATGAAGGAACACCAGGCGACCGAGGAACTGCGGCTCGGCTATGTGACGTTCACCCGTCCGCGGTCGCTGCTGCTCGCGTCGGGCCACTGGTGGGGGCCGTCGCAGAAGCGGCCCCGCGGCCCCTCCGCGTTCCTCGAAGAGCTGCGGGGGCACTGCGAGGCGGGGCACGGGGAGATCGACGCCTGGGCCGGGCCGCCCGCGGAGGGCGAGGAGAACCCGGCTCTGCGGGAGGCCGCCGAGGAGCAGCCCTGGCCGCTGCCGCTCGACCCGGCGGCGCTGGCGCTGCGCCGGAGGGCGGCGGAGCGCGTCATGGCCCACCTGGACCGGATCGCCCCGGGAGAGCGCGGGCTGCCCGGGGCGGCGGACGCCGGTCCTGCCGGTTCCGCCGGCCCCGGTGCGCCCGGTACCGAGGCCCTGCCGCATCCGGCGGACGCCGTCGGGGGCGGGGCGGAGGGCGATACGGGCGGCGTCCGGGGTGCCGGCGGGGCGGAGCGGTACGCGGAGCCGGGGAGCGCGGCGGGGACCGGCGGCGAAGCGGCCGGTGCGGAGGTGCCGGGTGCGGATGCGCCGGGTGCGGAGGTGCCCCTGGACCTGCTCTGGGGACCGGAGCTCTGGAACCCGGAACCGCCCCGGGATCCGGACTGGCCGCCCCCGCCGGAGGACGAGGACGATCCGTTCATCCCCGGCGGCGGTGCACCCGCACGGCCCGCACCACCGGACCGGCCGGAGCACGGAACGGCCCCTGCGGCACCGGGCCGCCGGCCGGACCGAGGCCACGGCCGTGCGGAACGGTGCGCGACGGCGGGGCGCGGGACGGTGGACGGCGCGGTGCCGGACGGCGGGGCGGCGGACGGCGGGGCGGCGGAGCCCGGACCCGCCGCGTACGGTCACGGCGCCGTGCGGGCCGGCGGTGACGCCGAGCACCCGGACGGACGGCGCCCCGGTGGCGTGCCCGAACACGCGGCGGCCGGGGAGGACGGGCCGGCACCGTCGTCGCGGATCCCGGGGCGGGACGGGCAACCCGCCCCGCCCCACGCCGACGGCGCCCACGACGGTGCCCACGACGGAGCCCTCGGCGGTGCCGACGCCCACGGCGCCGTACCCGGCCCCGCGCGGGAGCGCGACGGAGCCGGGGAGCACCCGCGTGAGCCGGACACCACGGAGCCCGGCTCCGGCCCTCCGCACCCCGGCCGCCCCGGTGCCGTCCCGGCCCGGACCCGCGCTCCGGGCGGACCTGAGCGCACCGCGGAGACGGACCCGGACGCGGAGCCCGCCGCCGGCCCGCTCATCCCCGAGGAGGCCCGCACCGTGGCGTCCTGGGACCGGGATCTGGAAGCGCTCGCGGGCGAGCTGCGCCGCGCCCGCGAGGCCGTGCGCGAGGTGCCCGTCCCCCGCACGCTGAGCACCTCCCAGCTGCTGCGTCTCGCCGCGGACCCGGGCGGCTTCGCGCGCGAGCTGGCCCGGCCGATGCCGCGCCCGCCGCAGCCCGCCGCCCGCCGGGGCACCCGTTTCCACGCCTGGGTCGAGTCGCGGTTCGAGGAACTGCCGCTGCCCCTGCTCGGGCCGGAGGAGCTCCCCGGCGGCTTCGACGACGAGGGCGCGGCCGGGCAGGAGATCGCGGACGAGCGCGATCTGGCGGCGCTGAAGGAGGCGTTCGACCGGACCCCCTACGCGCGCCGCACACCGTTCCGCGTCGAGGCGCCGGTCCAGATCACGCTCGCGGGCCGGGTCATCCGGGGCCGCATCGACGCGGTGTACCGGGAGCGCGGCCCGGACGGAGACGTGTTCGAGATCGTGGACTGGAAGACCGGCCGCTCCCACTCCGCCGACCCGCTCCAGCTCGCCGTCTACCGGCTCGCCTGGGCCGAGCAGACGGGGGTTCCGCTGTCGTCGGTCACGGCGGCGTTCCTGTACGTCCGCAGCGGCGAGGTGGTCCGGCCCCGGAACATGCCGGACCGGAGGGCCCTGGAGGACATCCTGCTGGGCGGGAGCGGCAGTGACCGCGACGAAGACGGCGGAGGCGGCAACGGCGGGGGAGACGGCAACGGCCACGACCCCGGCACGGGTGACCGCCGCGACGCGGGTGAGGACCGCCCGGACGGCTGGTGAAGGCGCCCGGGCGGCGGACGGCGGTGACGCCGGGCCCCGACCGCCGGATCCCGACCGCCGGCGGCGGCCGTCCGCCCCCGCCCGCCCCGACCGCCTCCCTCCGCGTGCAGACCACCGCGCGGCCCGCCCGGAGTCCGCCGCAGCCCGGCCGGATAGGCTCGGAACCATGAGCGTCACCCCGGACAGCGCCGTCCGTGCCCCCGGTCCGTGCACGGTCCGGGCTCCGCGCGGCCGTGTCCGGTGCCCGCGCCGGGGCGCCGCGCGCCCGCACCGCCCGGCGCCCGCGCCGTGCCGCGCCGGCGGACCCGTCCCGCCTGCCAGGCCCGGGCCGCGTCCGGCCGGTCCCCGGCCCGTCACCGCGCGGCACACGCCGGCGTCCGCCCGTGCGGCGGAGGGAGAACACCGGTTCCCGGCGGGGCAACCGGCCGTCCACAGCTCCGGTCGCCGGTCCGTGCCCGTGCCCGCACCCGGCTCCCGGCCGCCGGCTCACACCCGTCCGCACCCGTCTGCACCGTCATCCCGGGGGAGCAGGAAGAAGCAGCCGTGATCATCTCGACCGACCGCCCCGACGCCCCGGACATCCCCCTCACCGCCCCGAGCGGCATCGACCGGGCCGCGCACCACCGCTTCGACGAAGCGTGGCTCGCCGCGGCGTGGAGCCATCCGACGACGCGGGTCTTCGTCGTCTCCGGGGGGCAGGCACTGATCGACGACACCCCCGACGGGCGCACCGAGCTGGTGATGACTCCCGCGTTCGAGGCCCCGGTCACCGAGACCCACCGGTACTTCCTCGGCACGGACGAGGAGGGCGTGCGCTATTTCGCGCTGCAGAAGGACGCCCTGCCGGGCCGGATGGACCAGTCCGCCCGCCCGGCCGGCCTGCGGGAGGCGGGGGTGCTGCTCTCCGCGCGCGACGCGGCCCTGATGGCCCACGCCGTCGCCCTGGAGAACTGGCAGCGGCTGCACCGCTTCTGCTCCCGGTGCGGGGAGCGCACCGTCATAGCGGCCGCGGGCCATGTGCGCCGCTGCCCGGCCTGCGGCGCGGAGCACTATCCGCGCACCGACCCGGCCGTGATCATGCTGGTGACCGATGACCGGGACCGCGCGCTGCTCGGCCGCCAGGTGCACTGGCCCGCCGGGCGGTTCTCCACCCTGGCCGGCTTCGTCGAACCGGGGGAGTCGATCGAGCAGGCCGTGGTCCGCGAGGTGGCGGAGGAGGCCGGGGTCACGGTCGGCGAGGTCCGCTACGTGGCGAGCCAGCCCTGGCCGTTCCCGTCGAGCCTGATGCTCGGCTTCCTGGCCCGCGCCACGTCGCCGCGCATCACGGTGGACGGCGAGGAGCTCCACGAGGCGCGCTGGTTCTCCCGGGAGGAGCTGGGGGCGGCCTTCGAGTCCGGCGAGGTGCTGCCGCCGACGGGCATTTCCATCGCCGCCCGGCTGATCGAACTCTGGTACGGCAAGCCGCTGCCCGCGGGCTTCCCGCGCTGAGGCGGGTGCCGCGGGCAGCGGACGGTACGGAGGCGGCCGGGAGCGGGCGCCTGGGCACCGGCGGCGAGCGCGCCCCGCAGCGGCGTCAGACGCCGAGCTTGGCCTTCACCTGGGCCAGCGAGGGGTTGGGCAGCGCGGAGCCGTCCGGGAACAGCACGGTCGGCACCAGCTGGTTGCCGTTGTTCACCTTCTCCACGAACTGCGCCGACTCCGGGTCCTTCTCGATGTTGACCTCGGTGTACGCGATGCCCTCGCGCTCCATCTGGCTCTTCAGCCGGCGGCAGTAGCCGCACCAGGTGGTGCTGTACATCGTCACAGTGCCCGTCGTGCCGGTCATGGATTACGGCTCCTTCGCTGTCGCCTGGTTACGGGGAGGCAACGTGCCGGCGTGCGCGACCATTCCCGGGCCGCGTCCCGTGCGCCCGTGATCCGTCCCTCACCGGACGCCTCCGCCGCCCGCGCGCCCGGCCCCGCTCCCGGCTCCCCGCCACCACCCTCCGCGCACAGGGCTCCGCGCACAGGGCTCCGCGCACAGGGCTCCGCGCACAGCGCTCCATGGCCGCCGTTGGCCCGTGCACCGCGAAGCTGTGCGCCGGCACCGGAGCCCGGCCGGGCGGGCACCGGCCGGGGTGCGACCGCTGCGGCGGCCGGGGAACCGGTACGACCGGAGGGGCCCGGCTGTGGACAACCTCCCGGCCGCTCCGGGGGACCTGGCAGCATGGCGGGGTGACACCAGCGACACCAGCCACTCCCTCCCCGCTCTTCCCGGGCCCCGCGGGGCCGTCGGAGTACCCGGCCGTGCCCGAAGGCGCCGACGCCGTGCTCGCCGGGCTCGACCCGGAGCAGCGCGAGGTCGCCACCGCCCTCCACGGGCCGGTGTGCGTGCTGGCCGGCGCCGGCACGGGCAAGACCCGCGCCATCACCCACCGCATCGCCTACGGGGTGCGCGCGGGCATCCTCCAGCCGGGCTCCGTGCTCGCGGTGACGTTCACCAACCGGGCCGCCGGCGAGATGCGGGGCCGCCTCCGGCAGCTCGGTGCCACCGGGGTCCAGGCCCGCACCTTCCACTCCGCCGCGCTCCGCCAGCTCCAGTACTTCTGGCCCAAGGCGGTCGGCGGTCCGCTGCCGCGGCTGGTGGAGCGCAAGGTCCAGGTGGTCGCCGAGGCGGCGGCCCGCTGCCGTATCCGCCTGGACCGGGGCGAACTCCGGGATGTCACGGGCGAGATCGAGTGGGCCAAGGTCACCCAGACGGTCCCCGAGGACTACCCGGCGGCCGTCGCCCGCGCCCGCCGCCAGCCGCCCCGGGACCCGGCGGAGACCGCCCGCGTCTACGAGACCTACGAACTCCTCAAGCGCGACCGCGGCGTCATCGACTTCGAGGACGTCCTGCTGCTCACGGTCGGGGTGCTGCAGGACCGGCAGGACATCGCCGACGAGGTCCGCCGCCAGTACCAGCACTTCGTGGTCGACGAGTACCAGGACGTCAGCCCGCTCCAGCAGCGGCTGCTGGACCTGTGGCTGGGCGAGCGGGACAGCCTCTGCGTCGTCGGCGACGCCAGCCAGACGATCTACTCCTTCACCGGCGCCACCCCGGACCACCTGCTGGACTTCCGCGCCCGTCACCCCCGCGCCACCGTCGTCAAACTCGTCCGGGACTACCGCTCCACCCCGCAGGTCGTCCATCTCGCCAACGGTCTGCTCGGGCAGGCCCGCGGCCGTGCCGCGGAGCACCGGCTGGAGCTCGTCTCGCAGCGCGGCGCGGGTCCCGAGCCGGCGTTCGCGGAGTATCCGGACGAGCCGGCCGAGGCCGAGGGCACCGCCCGGCGGATCCGGGAGCTGATCGACTCCGGGGTCCGCGCCGGCGAGATCGCCGTGCTGTACCGCATCAACGCCCAGTCGGAGAGCTATGAGCAGGCCCTCGCCGACCAGGGTGTCCCCTACCAGCTCCGTGGCGCGGAGCGGTTCTTCGAGCGGCCGGAGGTGCGGGAGGCCGGACTGCTGCTGCGCGGCGCCGCCCGCGCCGGAGGCTCCTCCGACCCCTCGCTCACGGAGACGGACATACCGTCGCAGGTGCGGGCCGTGCTCTCCACCCGGGGATGGAGCACCGAGCCGCCGGCCGGCTCGGGGGCGGTCCGCGACCGCTGGGAGTCGCTGGCCGCGCTGGTCCGGCTCGCCGAGGACTTCGCCCGGGCACAGCCGCGGGCGGCGCTCGCCGACTTCGTGGCCGAGCTGGGCGAGCGGGCCAACGCCCAGCACGCGCCCACGGTGGAGGGCGTCACCCTGGCCTCGCTGCACGCGGCCAAGGGCCTGGAGTGGGACGCGGTCTTCCTGGTCGGCCTGACCGAGGGCATGATGCCGATCACCTACGCCACGACCGACGCGCAGATCGAGGAGGAACGCCGGCTGCTCTACGTCGGCGTCACCCGGGCCCGGGTCCACCTCACCCTCTCCTGGGCCCTGTCCCGGACTCCGGGCGGCCGCACGGGCCGGCGGCCGAGCCGCTTCCTGGACGGGCTGCGGCCCGGCTCCGCCGTACCGGCCGCCGCGGCGGCCCGCGGCCCGGCCGCCGGGGGCGGGGTGGAACGGGGCGGGACGACGCGACGCCGCAAGCGCGGTCCGGTGCGGTGCCGGGTCTGCGGCCGCACCCTCACCGACGCGGGCGAGATGAAACTGATGCGCTGCGAGGACTGCCCCTCCGAGCTGGACGAGGGCCTTTACCAGCGGCTGCTGGAGTGGCGGGCGGAGCGGGCCCGCGAGCTGGGCCAGCCGGCCTTCTGCGTCTTCACCGACAAGACCCTGCTGGCCATTGCCGAGGCCGTGCCCGGGGACGCCGCCGAGCTGGCGGTGATCTCCGGTGTGGGACGGCGGAAACTGGACCGGTTCGGGGCGGACGTCCTGGCCCTCTGCGCGGGTGAGGAGCCGCCCGCCGGGACGCCGGACGGGCGGTCCGGCGGCTGATGCGAACTCGTCGGGAAAATAGTTTGCGCATGCCGCCGGATTCCCCATAGGTTCTCTTTCGCGGGCATGACAGGGCCTTTTTCGGGCCCACTGTTCCGTGCTCTACTTGTACGACTGACTGGTTCCCACCAGTCCCCGAGACGCCGAGAGGAGGCGAGCCCCAATGATCAGCATCACCAAACTGGCCGGTCGTGACGTGCCCGTCTCCTGCCTGTCCGGTGTCTCCGTGCTCCGTGGATCCGCCGTGCCCGGCGCCCTCGAAGCACGCCCGGCCGAGCGCTGCCTTCTGGCGAACGCTCAGCGACCGACCAAGGCACCGGCGGCAGTAGTGGCGGCAGAGGCATCGGCCTATGCCCTCGCGGCCAAGGGTGCCGACCTCCGGCAGATGTGGACCGATGGCGGCTTTGCCAACGGTGCGGCGTCTGCGGCCGAGCACCACACGATTCGGGGCCTCCGCGGCCACGAACCCTGGAGAGATCCAGCCTGATCGCCACGATCAGGTCGGCACCTTCCAGGGCCGCGGAACCCGAACCGGGATCCGCGGCCCTTTTCGTTGCCCCGACCGGCATCGACGACCACCCCCGGCTCACCAGGCCGGCCGAACACAAGGAAGAAACCGACTGTGCCCAGCCCAGCGCCCGCCCCGTCCCGCACGCAGCAGCCCCCCTCCTCTCCACCTGGTCCTCCGGAGGTCCTCTTGTCCCAGCCCACCCGGCTCACGGTGCTCGACGACGAGATCGAGCGTCTCGGCGAGCTCGTTCCCTGCCGCAGCTACGACCCCGAGGTGTTCTTCGCCGAGTCGCCCGCCGACGTCGAGTACGCCAAGTCCCTCTGCCAGACCTGCCCGCTGCGCGAGGCCTGCCTCGCGGGGGCCAAGGACCGGCGCGAGCCGTGGGGCGTCTGGGGCGGCGAGCTGTTCGTCCAGGGTGTGGTCGTGCCGCGGAAGCGGCCCCGTGGCCGCCCGCGCAAGAACCCGGTCGTCGCATGAACGCCCCGGGAACCATCGACCGCCCTCTCACGCACGACCCGAAGAAGCAGGTCCCGACGATGAAGCCGTCCGCCCACGAGCCGTCAGCCGCCCGTACCACCGCCAGAACAGCGTCCGACGCGACCGACTCGCGTCAGAACAGGAACCGTGAGATGCAACTCATCCCAGAAGCCCTGGCTCGTGCTCATATGCACGAGCGCATCCAGGAGGCCGAGTCCGAACGCAGGGCCGTGCGTCTGGCCCGGGCCCGCCGGATGCAGCGCCGGGCCGAGCGCGCCTCGCTCCGCGCCCGGCGTGCGCTGGCCATGGCCGTCATGCAGTAGCAGTCACTCCCCGGCCGTCATGAGACGGCCGCCGCGCGACAGCGCACCGCAGCCGAAGGGCCGTTCCCGTCCGGGAGCGGCCCTTCGGCCGTGGTACCGGCCCGTTGTCCGGACCGGCCGGAGGGCGTACCGGGCGGACCGGGCCGGACGGCGCACCGTCCCCGGCTGTGGGCGGTCACCGGTGTCTCAGCGGCCGGCCGCCTTCTCGAACGGCTCGTCGGCCGGCTCCTCCCCTGCTCCATCCGCCGGGCCGTCCGCGAGGCCGTCCGCCGGGCCGTACTCCGAGGGATGCAACGCGCCGGCGTCACTCTCACCGGCCCCCGGTTCCCCGTCCTCGGCCATCTCCCCGGCCCCGCCTCCGTCGGCCCCGCCCCCGTCCCCGTCCCCGTCCGGGAGGAAGCCGGGGAGCCAGTCACGCAGCTCCTCCCGCAGCCGGACGGTCGCCCCCAGCTGGCACAGCACACCGATGGTGCTGAGGGTGACACGGTGGATCAGCAGATAGGCGGGCGGCAGATTGAGCTGGCGGCCCAGCTGGTGCGCCGGCGACCGCGGGTCGGCGATCCGCGCCGCCTGGGTCCGCAGCCAGCCGCGGGTGAAGGTGAACTCCTCGGCCCGGGCCGGTTCGATGATCGGCACCAGATAGTCCAGGACGGCGTCCGGGTCCAGCTCCACGGACTCCCGGACGAAGCCCGCCTCGCAGAGCATCGCGTACACCCCCTCCGCGTCGCCCTCCAGGGCTCCGCGCAGCGCGGCGCCGATCAGCGGCGGCAGCCCGTCCGGCAACCGGTCGACCGTGCCGAAGTCGAGGACGCCCAGGCGCCACTGCTCCGGCCCGGTGCCCTCAGCCTTTCCCGGCAGCAGCCGGAAGTTCCCCGGGTGGGGGTCGGCGTGCAGCAGCCCCGTGCGGGCGGTACCGGAGAAGAGGAAACGGGCCAGCAGCTGTCCGGCCCGGTCCCGCTGTTCCGGGGTGCCGTCGGCTATCACCTCCGACAGCGGCACACCGTCCATCCACTCGGTGACGAGCACCTCGGAGCCCTGGTGGACGACGTCCGGGATCACCACATCCGGGTCATCGGCGAACTCGGCGGCGTGATCGCGCTGCGCCCGGGCCTCCAGGGCGTAGTCCAGCTCCTCCGAGACCCGGTCGCGCAGTTCGGTGATGAGCGGCTTGATGTCCATTCCGGGGATGAGAGGGCCCAGCAGCCGGGCGAACCGGCCGAGCTGGGTGAGATCCGAGAGCAGCGCCTCACCCGCGCCCGGGTACTGCACCTTGACGGCCACCTCCCGGCCGTCGTGCCAGACGGCCCGGTGCACCTGGCCGATCGAGGCCGCGGCCGCCGGCTTGTCCTCGAACTCCTCGAAGAGATCACGCCAGTCGGGCCCGAGCCGTTTCTCCAGTGCGGCGTGCACGCTCTGGGACGGCATCGGAGGCGCGGCTTCCTGCAGCCTGGTGAGGGCGGCGCGGTAGGGGCCGGCGATCTCCTCCGGGAGGGCGGACTCGAAGACGGAGAGGGCCTGCCCGACCTTCATGGCCCCGCCCTTGAGCTGGCCCAGGGTCGAGAAGAGCTGCTCCGCCGTCCGCTGCTGCAGCTCACTGGCGATCATCTCGGCCGGCCGTCCGCCGATCCGCTTGCCGAGCCCGAGGGCGGTGCGTCCGGCGAAGCCCAGTGGCAGCGCCGCCAGTTTGGCGGTCCGGGTGACCGCCTTGCGGGGAAGATCAGACATGCGCTCCTCCAACTTCACTGCGCTTCACCGGAGGGCAGCCGCCCTCCGCGTCGGTGCCCGGACCGGCCCGTTCCGGCCGTTCCGGTGGTCCGGCACCATCTGGTGAGTATGGACGCTCGACCGCTTCATACGCACCGCACCCGCAGGCCCGGTGCGGTGTGATGGAACACGGTTCCCACGCCAGATCGGGCAGCGCGAGCTCCAGCCGCGCCCCGGCGCACACCGGCGGCCGGCCGTCCAGAAAGGCCAGCGCGTGGGCCGCCGCCAGCCCCGCGACCACAGTGGCCAGCGCCGTGTCACAGGCCGGTTCGGCCGGGTTCCGGGCCGACCGCCATTGAGCGAGCAGCCGGGACCAGGCGGGATCCCGCTCGGAGCGGTGCCGTTGCAGACAGCCCGCACAGGCCGACTCGCCGGGCAGCACCAGCGGGCCGACCACGCCCGTGCCCTCCAGTACACCGGCATAGAGATGAGGGATGCCGGAGGCGAGCAGCGCCTCGGCCGGCACGGGATCGGGGGCGTAGGCACCGAGACCGTCGCGCGGGGCCAGCACCGTCAGGGCGAGCCCCGCCCCGGGCGGCGGGCCCCCGCCGCCGGGCCCTCTCCGCCGGGCCCGGCCCCGCGCGGTCGCGGCGGCGCGGACGGCCTTGCGGGCGGCGGTGTCCCGGCGCTCGCCGGCCGCTTCCGGTGGCAGCCCGCCGGGGCCGGTCTCCCAGGGCGCGACCCGGCCGCCGTCCACCACGTCGACCTGCCCCACCCCCGCGGCCGAGAGCGCCGTCGCGACGGCAGCGCCGACCCGCCCGGCACCCCGCACCTGGACCCGTGCCGCTCCGCGCGCCGCCAGCCGACGCCTGCCGCCGCCCGGTTCCGGATCGACCACCGACAGGGAACCCAGGTCGGCCCGCAGCCGGTCCGGGACCCCGGCCCGCTCCCGGCACTCCGGCGGCGGGAGGCCCTCCGCCGCCGGGCCGTCGCGCGGCGCCGTCGGATCGTCCAGCAGACCCGCCGCCGCCAGACGCCGCAGCAGCTCACCGGGCCGGTCCCCGGACAGGCCCAGGGCCGCCGCCTCCGCCCGCAGCAGCGGAAGCCCCCGGGTACCGTCCAGCAGGGAGAGGAAACTGCCGGTCGCCGTGTCGACCGGGCCCAGCAGCACGGCATGTGCGGGCGTCACCCCGAACTGCACCGTCTGCCGGTCCCGCCAGCCGCGCCGCAGCACGGGCTTGATGATCGGATGCATGGCCGCCCCCTCGGTTTCTCCCGCTCGGTTCCTCTTCGACGGCTGCCAGCATGGCCGGGCGGGCGGACTCCCCGCCGAAAGTTGTCCACAGGGCCTGTGGATGGTCATCTCATCGGTCTCCACTTGTGGGGGAGTCGCGCACGAAGCGAAGACGGGCGGGACTTCCCGTGCCCGCAGCGGGTAACGTCGGCAGGGTGCCCTCCGATCCACTGAGCCGCGCCGGAGAGAACCCCCTCAGCACGCCGGGCCGGCTCGGCCAGCCGCCCCGACGTTCCCGGACCAGCGCGGTCGAGGTGCGCAGAAGCGCCCGCCGGCGCCGTACGGTCTCCGCCTACCGCGAGGGCGACCGCACGGTCGTCCTCATCCCGGCCCGGATGTCGCAGGCGGAGGAGGAACGCTGGGTGACGGTGATGCTGGACCGGCTCGCCGCCCAGGAGAGCCGGCGCATGCTGGGCGACAGCGAGCTCGCCGAGCGGGCCGAGCGCCTGTCCGCGCAGTACCTTGACGGCAGGGCGCGCCCCCGGAGTGTCCGCTGGGTCACCAACCAGAACACCCGCTGGGGCTCGTGCACCCCCGCGGAGGGCAGCATCCGCCTGTCACACCGGCTGCAGGGCATGCCCGGTTATGTGACGGACTACGTCCTCCTCCACGAACTCGCGCATCTGCTGGTCCCGGGCCACGGGGCCGACTTCTGGCGGCTGCTGGAGGCCTATCCCCGGACGGAGCGCGCCCGCGGCTACCTGGAGGGCGTGGTCGCGGCCGGACGGCTGCCGCATCTCACCGGCGACCCCGACGCCTGACCCCGCCGGTTCCGGTACGAGCCCGGGGCGAAAGCTTTTCCGCTCCGAGATCGCCGGGGGCCGTGACCAGCGGCTAGCCTGGCGCGCAAGCACGTACAGCTCGGGATGGGGGACGGTCGTTACGCATGGCCAGGGAATTCCAGCGCGGCCACAAGGCCAGGATCAGTGACCTGACAGCGGGGACGGATCTGTACGTCGGTGTGCAGATATCCGGTCCCGGACTGTCCTTCGACATCAGTTGCTTCGGTCTCGACGCGGACGAACGGCTGTCCGACGACCGGTACTTCGTCTTCTTCAACCAGCCCAAGTCGCCCGAGGAGTCGATCCAGCTCCTCGGCGCGCAGGCGGGGGACACCGAGTCCTTCCGCGTCACCCTCGACCGTGTCCCGGACAGCGTTCACCGGCTGTCGTTCACCGCGACGATCGACGGGGCGGGCCAGATGTCCCAGGTCGGCCCCGGCTACCTCCGGATCGTCGCGGGCGGCGAGGAAGTGGCGCGCTACGCCTTCGACGGCTCGGAGTTCAGCACCGAACGGGCGGTGATGCTCGGCGACTTCTACCGGAAGGACGTCTGGCGGTTCGCCGCCGTGGGACAGGGGTTCGACGGCGGACTGGACGCGCTGCTGAAGAACTTCGGCGGCGAGGTGCTGGAGGAGGAGACACCGGAGCCGCAGCAGTCCGCGCCGCAGCAGGGCGGGGCGGTGCCCGGGTTCGCCCCGCCGGCGGCCGCGCCCGCCGCGCCGCCCGCGTTCGGCGCCCCGGCGGGGCCGCCCCCGTCGGCGCCGCAGCCCGCGGCACCGCAGGCGCCCGCTCCCCAGGCGCCGCCCGCGCCGCAGCCCGCATCCCAGGCGCCGCCCGCACCCGCGCCGCAGGCCACGCCTCCGCAGTTCACGCCTCCGCAGGGCTCCCCGCCGGCGCCCGCCGCCCCGCAGCCCGCCGCCCCGCCGCCCCACGCCGGGGCACCGACCCTCGCCGCGCCCCTGGCGCCTCCCGGTCCGGTGCAGCCGCCCGGTCCTCCGCAGCCCCCGGCGGCGCCCGCCGCGCCCTACGGTCCGTCGCCCGGCTCACAGGCCCCGTTCCCCGGCGCCCAGCCGCCCGGGGCACCCGCCCCGTACGGCCATCCGCCGCCGGCGCCCGGCCAGATCCCCGGGCAGCCCGGCCCGTACGGCCCGCCGCAGGGCGCGGGCGCCGCCCCCGCCGGCCTGGGGAGCGTCCTGGAGAAGTACCGCGAGGTGCCCACCGGGCAGCGGTGGACGCTGCAGAGCCGGCAGCTCGTCCGGGTCGACCTCGGCGCCGACGACCGGCCGGTGCTGGCCCGCCAGGGCAGCATGGTGCTCTACCAGGGCAAGGTCGACTTCGGCTACAAGGGAGCTGGCTTCGCCGGCCGGGTCGTCGGCAACGCCACCGGCCAGGAGATGCAGCTGATGCGCTGCACCGGCCGCGGCCAGGTCTTCCTCGCCGAGGACGCCGCCGAGATTCACCCGATCGAGCTGCAGGGCGACGCGATCTGCGTCTCGGCCGAGAACGTCCTCGCCTTCGACGAGTCCCTCCAGTACGAGGTGCGGCGGATCGAGGGCCACGGCATCCCCGGCGGAGCGCTCTTCACCATGCTCTTCCAGGGCACCGGCACCGTCGTGGTGAAGACGCGGGGAACCCCGGTGGTCCTCCCCGTCACCCCGACGACCTTCGCCGACAGCAACGCCGTCGTCGCCTGGTCCGCCGCCTCGCAGGTGATCATCTCCAGCCAGGTGCGGCTGCGCCGCAACGCCTATCCGGGCCACAGCGGGGAGACCGTGAACCTCCAGTTCCGCGGCGCGCCCGGCAATTTCATCGTCGTCCAGCCGTACGAGGTCTGAGGGAGCCCGTGATGGACCAGCACATGATCTCGGGCTATGCCCCGGCCCCGGTGGCCGCCCGGATGGAGAACCACGGCCCGAGCATGCTCCGGGTCGCCATGCAGAGCGGCCAGGACCTCTTCGCCCGCACCGGCTCGATGGTCGCCTACGAGGGATTCGTCCAGTACGAGCCCAACCCGCCGGCCGTGCGCCAGATGGCCTCGCAATGGCTCACCGGCGAGGGCGCGCCGCTGATGAAGTGCAGCGGTGACGGCCTGCTCTACCTCGCCGACTACGGCGCCGACGTCGTCTGCGTCAACCTCGCCGACGAAGCGCTGTCGGTCAACGGCACCAATCTCCTCGCCTTCGACGCCCACCTGCAGTGGGGCGTCCAGCGGGTCAAGGGGATGGCCAAGTTCGCCGGCCAGGGCCTCTTCAACGTGGCCGTCTCCGGCACCGGCTGGGTGGCCCTGACCTCGCGCGGTACCCCAATCGTCGTCGACTGCGGCCGCGGCGAGGACGAGACCTATGTGGACCCGGACGCCCTGGTGGCCTGGTCCAGCGGTCTGAAGATGAAGGGGAAGCGCAGCTTCAAGGCGTCCTCGATGATCGGCCGCGGCAGCGGCGAGGCGTACCAACTCGGTTTCTCCGGGCAGGGCTTCGTCGTCGTCCAGCCGAGCGAGGACGGCACCGACCGGCTCCGGGCCCGGGGCTGAGGGGGGACGGGAAGAGATGCAGAGTCCGCTGTTCGGCCACACCGAGAACCAGACCCAGGAGCGTTACGCCCTGCAGAACCCGCAGATGCTGCGGGTCGCGCTCGGCGGCCACGACGACATCCTCGCCCGCAAGGGCAGCATGGTGGCCTACCAGGGCCTGGTCGAGTTCGACGGCGAGTACCAGACGCCGGGCCGGCGCCGGTCCCGCGCCCGTACCGGTGAGGGCCTGGACCTGATGCGCTGCTCCGGCCAGGGCACCGTCTATCTGGCCAACCTCGCGCAGTACGTGCACCTCCTGGACGTGGACCAGGAAGGGCTCACCGTCGACAGCGCGTACGTCCTCGCGCTGGACTCCGCGCTGCACTGGGAGACCATCGCCGTCGACAGCCAGTTCGGCATCTCCGGCTCCGGCGCCTACAACCTGCAGATCTCCGGGCGGGGCAAGGTCGCGCTGATGACCTCGGGCAAGCCGCTGATGCTGCAGGTGACGCCCGACACGTACGTCAACGCGGACGCCGACGCGGTGGTCGCCTGGTCGACGTCGCTGCGGGTGCAGATGCAGGCGCAGACCCACTCCTCCGGGGTCTTCCGGCGGCGCGGCAACACCGGCGAGGGCTGGGAGCTCAGTTTCCTCGGCCAGGGGTACGCCCTCGTCCAGCCGAGCGAGCTGCTGCCCCCGCAGAACGCCGTCACCGGCCAGGGGGTCCGTGCCCAGTACGGCATGGGGCCGCAGGGCGCGCAGGGCCAGAACCAGGGGAACATCTGGACGAACCGCTGACGCTCCGGCACGGGACGCCGGTCCGGCGGCCGACAGGGCCCGGACCGGCGTCCGCCGTCGCGGCCGGCGCGAGCCGTCACGCCGGCCCGGCCGTGCGGCGCCTTCACAGCAGCGCGCGGGTGCCCTCCGCCAGCCGGACCACGGACGCGTCCGCCACGCGCGGCACCTCGTCCCAGCCGTACCAGCGCAGTTCCAGGGACTCCTCGCTGACCGCCTCCACCGATCCGGCCGGGGCGAGGGCCGCGTACTGCACGTCCAGATGCCAGGCGCAGGGGGTGCGGTGCCGGTCGAGCCGGACCGGTCCGCCGGGGAGCAGTTCCAGCCCGGGGATGCCGGACTCCTCGGTGGCCTCCCGCAGCGCTGCGTCCGCCAGCGTGGCGTCCTCCGGCTCGCAGTGGCCGCCGGTCTGCAGCCACATCCCCAGCTTCCGGTGCAGGGTCAGCAGCACCCGCCCGGTCCCCGGATCCACCACCAGCGCGCTGGCCGTGATGTGCCCCTCACGGCAGTCCTTCCACATGCCGTCCGGGTGGGAGCCCAGATGGCCGAGGTAGTCCCGGCGCAGCTCCTCCTGGCCGGGACCGGCCGGGGGCGGCGAGCCCGGGGCCGGAGGTACGGTCCGGGCCGGCGGGAGCCGTGGGCTCCAGTTCTCCAGGACGCGCGTCGCGTCCGCGTGCAGGCTCACTTCTCGCCGTCGTCCTCCCGGCCGGAACCGTCCCGGCCGCCGGAGCCGCGGGACTCTTCGCCGGCCCCGTTTCCGGCCCCGTCCCCGTTGCCGCCGCCGCGCCCGGTGTCCTTGCCGGAGCCGTCGGCCGCCTCCCCGAGCATCTTGTCCAGCTCCGAGAAGTCCACCTGCTCGCGGTGGACGAAGCCGTCCGGGTCGTCCAGGTCCTCCGCGGTGGGCAGCATGTCCGGGTGCTCCCAGAGCGCGTCCCGGCCGTCGGCTCCGCGGGCGTCGGTGAGCGAGGCCCACAGCCGGGAGGCGTCCCGCAGCCGCCGAGGCCGCAGCTCCAGCCCGATGAGCGTGGCGAAGGTCTGTTCGGCCGGCCCGCCGGTGGCCCGGCGGCGCCGCAGCATCTCGCGGAGCGCGCCCGACGACGGCAGATGCGGCGAGGCCGCCGCGTGCACCACCGCGTCCACCCAGCCCTCGACCAGGGCGAGGGCCGTCTCCAGCCGCGCCAGCGCCGACTTCTGCTCGGGGGTGTCCTCGGGCTGGAACATGCCCTGCTGCAGGGCATCCTGCAACTGCTCGGGGCGCGAGGGGTCGAGCTGGCCGACGACGTCCTCCAGCTTGGCCGTGTCCACCTTGATGCCGCGCGCGTAGCCCTCGACGGCGCCGAACAGATGCGAGCGCAGCCACGGCACATGGGCGAAGAGCCGCTGGTGTGCGGCTTCCCGCAGGGCCAGGTAGAGCCGCACCTCGTCCAGCGGCACACCGAGGTCCTCGCCGAAGGCGGCGATGTTCACCGGCAGCAGCGCGGCCTTCTGCGGCGGCCCGAGCGGCAGTCCGATGTCGGTCGAACCGACCACCTCGCCCGCGAGCGTGCCCACGGCCTGGCCGATCTGGGTGCCGAACATGGCACCGCCCATCGACCGCATCATCCCGAGCAGCGGGCCCGCCATGGCCTGCATCTCCTCGGGCAGGACGTCGCCCATGGCGCCCGCGACGCGCTCGGCGACCGGGTCCACCAGTTCCTTCCACGCCGGCAGCGTCGCCTCGACCCACTCGGCACGGCTCCAGGCCACCGCCGAGCTCGATCCGGAGGGCAGCGAGGTGACCCCGTCCAGCCAGAGGTCCGCGAGCCGCACGGCCTCCTCGACGGACGACCGGTCGCCGGGGGTGACGCTCGGGTCCCCGGCGCCCTCGGCGGCCCCCCGGGCCACGGTCTGCCGCGCGATGTCCTTGGCCATGTCCCAGTTCACCGGGCCGCCCTCATAGGAGAGCATCTGGCCGAGCTGCTGGAAGGCGGCACCCAGATCGTTCGGGTTCAGGGAACCGAACATCGCCGCGAGCGGGTTGTCACCGCCCGGGCCGCCGGGCCCCGTGCCGAACCCGAAGGGATTCGCCGGGCCCCGGCCACCGCCCTCGCCGCCCTGCTTCCTGCCGTCGTCGCCGTCCTCCGGCTCCTCCGGCGGAAGGCCGAATCCGAATGGGTTGTCACTCACGGGCTTCCTCGGCTCGTAGGGCCGCCGGCTCCGGCCGGCGGCGACTGTCCGGCGTCACCACCCAGCGTAGACACGTCGGCCGCGTTCTAGGCTCGGGTGCTCCGCCGCCCCACCGCCTGCGGCAGGATGGACGCCACCTGGTCCGTACGCTCAGGCGCACGTACGCATGTACGCAGACAACCGCTGGAGACGCCCGGTGAGTTCCCCAGACCCTCAAGTTCGCGCAACGCGAAACCCCCCGCCGGCGACCGTGCGGCGGCCCGTCGTCGCGGTCACCGGCGCCGCGACCGGAGCCGGGGAGCTGCTGACCCGGCGGCTCGCGGCCTCCGAAGAAGTCAAGCAGGTCATCGCCATCGACGAACGGCGCGGCGAGGTGCCGGAGGCCGAGTGGCACCTGCTCGACGTGCGCGATCCGCTCATCGCCGGGAAGCTCCGCGGGGTGGACGTGGTGGTGCACCTCGCCCTCGACCTCGATCTGGAGTCCGACGCGGCCGCCCGCACCGCGTACAACGTGCGCGGCACCCAGACCGTCCTGACCGCGGCGGCGGCGGCCGGTGTGCACCGCGTCGTGCTGTGCACCTCGGCGATGGTCTACGGCGCCCTGCCCGACAACGACGTACCGCTCGCGGAGGACGCCGAACTGCGCGCCACCGCGGACGCCACGGGCGTCGGCGACCTGCTGGAGATCGAACGGCTGGGCCGCCGGGCGCCCCGCGCCCACCCCGGTCTCAACGTCACGGTGGCCCGTCCCACCGTGCTGGTCGGCGGCACGGACACGGCCCTGACCCGCTATTTCGAGTCACCGCGGCTGCTGGTCGTCGCGGGCTCCCGCCCGACCTGGCAGTTCTGCCACATGGACGACCTCGTCAGCGCGCTGGAGTGCGCGGCGCTGGAGAAGGTCGAGGGCGAGTTCGTGGTCGGCTGCGACGGCTGGCTGGAGCAGGAGGAGATCGAGGAGCTCTCCGGGATCCGGCGGATGGAACTGCCGTCCGCCGTCGCGCTCGGCGCCGCCTCCCGGCTGCACCGGCTCGGCCTCACCCCGTCCCCGGCCGGCGACCTGGCGTACACGATGCACCCCTGGGTCGTCAGCGGCAGCAGGCTGCACGACGCCGGGTGGCGGCCGCGGTACACGAACGAGGAGGTCCTGGCCGAACTGCTGGACGAGGTGGCGGGCCGGCACACGGTCGCCGGCCGCAGGCTGGGCCGCAAGGACGCGACCACGCTGGGCGCCGCGGGCGCCACCGTCGCGCTGGTCGGCACGGCCGCGCTGGTGCGCCGGGCGCGCAAGGCACGCCGCCGCATCTGAGCACCGGCCGCCGCGGCGCGCGGGCGCCTGTTCCGCGATCCCCGCCCGGTGCGGCACGATGGGCGCCATGGCACGTACGTACGAGCATCCCGGCGAGCAGGCCCATCCCGACCCCATCCGCCTGCTGGCGGTCCGCGACAGCCCGCTCTCGCTCGACGAGGTGTTCGGTGCCGTGCCGGACGACGCCGCGGGCGGCACCGCGCTCTTCGTCGGCACGGTGCGGGACCACGACGAGGGCGCCGGTGTGGCCGCCCTGGGCTACACCGCGCACCCCACGGCCGAGGCCGAGCTGCGGCGGGTGGCGGAGAAGGTGGCCGCCGAGTTCCCGGTACGGGCGCTGGCCGCCGTTCACCGGGTGGGCGATCTGGTGGTGGGGGATCTGGCCGTGGTGGTCGCGGTCTCCTGTCCGCACCGCGCCGAGGCGTTCGACGCCTGCCGCCGCCTCATCGACGACCTCAAGCACGAGGTCCCCATCTGGAAGCACCAGCGGTTCACGGACGGTACCGAGGAGTGGGTGGGGGCGTAGAAGGACGGCGCGCGGGAGACGCCGCGCGAGCCCTCGCGGCCGGGACGCGACCCGGAGACGGGCGGCCGGGCGGTGTACGGTCCGTCACGCCGGGTATCACCCGGAACAGTCACCGCGCTCCCGCCCGGTTGCGTAACCGCCCCCCTGCCGTGAGCGTTGACTGTGCGGATGGCTAATCTGCTCATCTGTTGTTGACTGCGCTGATGAACGCGCTGGTACAGGGAGTCGGGAGGCCGGCATGGCGGCTGTCGCCTGGTTGCTGATTCCGGTGGTCGCGGCGGTGGCCGCGGGGGTGTGGGCCCGCTGGGCCGCCCGCAAACGCACGACGGGGGACGTCGCCGAGCTCGCGGGCTACGCGAGGTTCCGGGAGGCGATGGAGCGCCCAGGCTCCGCCCCCGGACCGGCCGCCTCGGACCGGGGCCCCGCCGGTTCCGACGCCGCCTGACACCGGTCGTCCTCCCCCTCGGGCGCCCGCCCCGCCGGCCGCCGCGAGCCCTCGCGGGCTGTCCGTGAGCCCGTCCGGGGCGGTCCCCGGACGGCCCGCCCGGCGAGTGCACCGGTGACCCGTTCCCGTACTGTCGTTCCATGCCACGCCGCACTGCGACGATGCTCGCCTCCACCCTGATGCTGATCGCGCTGCTGTGCGCCGGGGTGCTGATCCCGGTGCCGTACTCCGAGATGTCTCCCGGTCCGACCGTGAACACGCTGGAGAAGCACGGTGGGGAGGAGGTGCTCCGGGTGACCGGCCGGAAGACCTATCCGGCGAGCGGCCATCTCAACATGACGACGGTCAGGGTCACCGGCGCCGACTACCGGATGAACCTCGCCGAGGCGGTCTACGGCTGGCTGTCCCGGGACGCCGTCGTACCGCACAGCACCCTCTATCCGGACGGGCAGACGGCGGAGCAGGCGGACGAGGAGAACGCCGAGGAGTTCAGCCAGTCGCAGGAGAGCGCCAAGGTGGCGGCCCTCAAGGAGCTGGGCATATCCGTGACCTCGCGGGTGGTCGTGGCCTCCGTCGTCAAGGACGGCGCCTCCGAGGGCAGGCTGCACGCCGGTGACGTGATCAGGGCCGTGGACGGGAAGGCGGTGCGCAAGCCCGCGGACGTGGCGGACTTCGTCACGGAGCACGAGCCGGGCGAGCGGGTCGAGTTCACCGTCGTACCGGCCAAGAAGGCCGAGGCGGCCGAGAAGGCGGGCAAGGCCGAGCCGAAGGCCACCGAGACGGTCACCGTCACCGCCGGGAAGGCGCCCGAGGACGGCCGTGCGCTCGTCGGCATCCAGGCCGGGACGGACCACACCTTCCCGTTCGACATCGACATCAAGCTCGCGGACGTCGGCGGTCCCAGCGCCGGGCTGATGTTCTCGCTCGGCATCGTCGACAAGCTGACGCCCGGGTCGCTGACCGGCGGAAAGTTCGTCGCCGGCACCGGGACGATCGACGACGCCGGCAAGGTCGGCCCCATCGGCGGCATCCAGATGAAGACGATCGGCGCCCGGGAGCAGGGCGCCGAGTTCTTCCTCACCCCGGAGGACAACTGCCCGGCCGCCCTCGTCGGCAAGCCGGACGGGCTGACCCTCGTCAAGGTCCGCACGCTGCGGGACGCCGTGGACTCGCTGGAGAAGATCGCCGAGGGCGGGACGGCCGGCCTGCCCGGCTGCTCGGCGAAGTGACCCGGCCGGCGCCTGCCGGTCCGTACGGGCCCCCGGGCGCCGCCCGGCCCGCCGGGGGAGCGGGGATCCGCCCGGAGACGAGGAGCAGGCCCCGGAGACGAGGAGCAGGCCCGGGAGACGAGGGGCGCGGCCGGGCCACCTGCCCGGAGCCGGGCGGGACGCGGCCGGCCCGGCGCGGCCCGCGCTACTCGGCGAAGGTCGCGGACAGCGCCTCGGCCAGCCCCGGCACGAGGCCGGCTCCGGTGAGCACCTCCGTGGGGGAGTCCTTCTCGCGCAGCCGCAGCGCCGACTCCCGGGTGCCGTCCCGCAGCACCGCCACCGTCATCCGGACCTCCTGCCGGTCCGGGTGGTCGGCGACCCACCGCGTCAGCCGCTCGCCGTCCAGCCCCTCCGGGACGGACTCCTCGGCGGACGGCGGCAGCATGAGCCGCTCCACGGTCATCGCGCAGCCGCTCACGGCGTCGGGCCAGGCGATGGTCCCCAGGAACTCGTCCAGCGGCGTTCCGGCCGGCAGTTCGTCCTGTTCGACGGGGGTCAGTGTGCCGGAGCCGTCACCGCTCTCCAGCCCGAGCTGGGCGGCCAGTTCGGGCTCCTCGGACAGCAGCCGCTCGGTGTCGACGAGGGCGAAGAGACGGGCGGGCTGGTCCCAGCCGAGCGCGGCGGCGTACTCGTCGATCTCGAGCACGGCACGGGTGAGCGGTCCGGCGGCGATCGGGTCCGGGCCCGCGGCGGGCTCGGGGTTGTCGGGGCCGTTCGGTACGGAGGAGGCAGACATGGTCCGTATCTTGCCTTCTTCGTGGCCGGAATCGGGAACTGGGTAAAGCTTGAGTAAGTTGCATGAGTGGGCCCTAGTATCTCTGGGCTCGTATCCACGACCCATATGACTGCGATTTCTTCGAGGGGCGCACCTTGGCTTTCCAGATGCCGGACCGCGGCGGAGGCCCGACCGGGCCACGGATGAGAGCCGGCGGACCGTCCCGGCGTTCCAGGACCCTGCTGCTGACCATGGCCGCGCTCGCCCTGCTGGCCATGGTGTTCGTCATGTTCGCCGGGTTCTGGACGGACTGGCTCTGGTACCGCTCGGTCGACTACTCCTCCGTCTTCAGGACGACCCTGTGGACCAAGATCGGGCTGTTCGCCGTCTTCGGACTGGTGATGGCGGCCGCCGTGGGCGTCAACATCTGGCTGGCGCACCGCATGCGGCCGCCGCTGAGCGCGATGTCGCTGGAGCAGCAGAGCCTGGACCGCTACCGGATGGGCATCGCGCCCTACAAGAAGTGGGCGCTTCTCGGGGTGACGGCCCTGGTGGGCCTGATCGCCGGAGCCTCGGCCGCCGGCCAGTGGCGCACCTGGCTGATGTGGATCAACGGGGTCCCGTTCGGCACCGAGGACCCGCAGTTCGGCAAGGACGTCTCGTTCTACGCCTTCGACCTGCCCTGGTACCGCTTCCTGCTGGCCTTCGGTTTCGCGACGGTCGTGCTGTCGCTGATCGCCGCCGCGCTGACGCACTACCTCTACGGCGGCCTGCGGCTCACCAGCCCGGGGGCCCGCGCCACCGGTGCGGTCACCGGGCATCTGTCGGTGCTCGTCGGGCTCTTCGTCGCGCTGAAGGCGGTCGCCTACTGGCTGGACCGGTACAGCCTCGCGGTGAAGTCCAGTGACTTCAAGGCCACCGGCAACTGGACGGGTCTGCGGTACGTCGACGCCAACGCCTACCTGCCGGCCAAGACGATCCTGTTCTTCATCGCCGCCATCTGCGCGGTGCTGTTCTTCGCCACGCTCTGGCGGCGCACCTGGCAGCTGCCGGTCCTCGGCTTCGGCCTGATGGTGCTGTCGGCCATCCTGATCGGCGGCCTCTACCCGGCCATCGTCCAGAAGTTCCAGGTCGAGCCGAACGAGCAGGCCAAGGAAGCCCCGTACATCAAGAAGAACATCGACGCCACGCGCGACGCCTACGGCATCAACGACGCCAAGGTGAGCGATTACGAGGGCAAGGTCTCCGTCGACGAGGCCGAGAGCGCGAAGCTGCGCGCGGAGGCCGAGAACACGGCCAGCCTGCGGCTCCTCGACCCGAACGTCGTCTCGCCCACCTTCCAGCAGCTCCAGCAGGTCCGCGGCTACTACGGCTTCCCGGACACCCTGGACGTCGACCGCTACAAGGACGGCGACGGCAGGGAGCAGGACACCGTCATCGGCCTGCGCGAGCTGAACATCAACGGCATCCCCGAGCGCAACTGGATCAACGACCACTTCAAGTACACCCACGGCTTCGGCGCGGTGGCCGCCAAGGGCACCTCGACCACCCGCGGTGGCGCGCCGGACTTCACCGAGTCCGACCTGCCGTCCAAGGGCGAGTTCGGCAAGTACCAGCAGCGGGTCTACTACGGCGAGAAGATGGAGCAGTACTCCATCGTCGGCGGCCCGCAGAAGGAGCTGGACTACTCCGACGACAGCGGCGAGAAGCTGTACAGCTACACCGGCGACAGCGGGGTCGACCTCTCCGGCCCGGTGAACCGCGCCGCCTACGCGGCCGCGTTCAGCGAGCCGCAGATCCTGTACTCGGGGGCCATCGGCGAGGGCTCGCGGATCCTCTACAACCGCACGCCCAAGGACCGCGTCGAGGCGGTGGCGCCCTGGCTGACCATCGACGGTGACGCCTACCCGGCCGTCGTGGACGGCCGCATCAAGTGGATCGTCGACGCCTACACCACGTCGAACGGCTACCCGTACGCCTCCCGCACCACGCTGGGCGACACCACGGCCGACTCGCTGACCACCGGCCAGCGCGAGGTCGTCGCCCAGGAGAACCGGGTCAACTACATCCGCAACTCGGTGAAGGCCACCGTCGACGCCTACGACGGCTCGGTCAAGCTGTACCAGTGGGACACCAAGGACCCGGTGCTCAAGACGTGGATGAAGGCCTTCCCGGACACGGTCGAGAAGAAGAGCGCCATCGGCACCGAGCTGATGGAGCATCTGCGCTACCCGCAGGACCTGTTCAAGGTCCAGCGCGAGCTGCTGACCCGCTACCACGTCACCAACTCCGCGCAGTTCTACAGCGGTAGTGAGGTCTGGCAGGTCCCGGACGACCCGACGAACAAGTCGGGCAACTCCGTGCCGCCGTACTACCTCAGCATGCGGATGCCGGACCAGAAGGAGCAGACCTTCTCGCTGACGACGACCTTCACCCCGAACCGGCGCGACAACCTCGGAGCCTTCATGGCCGTGGACGCCGACGCCACCAGCGACGGGTACGGGAAGATCAGAATCCTGAAACTGCCGTCCAACACCACCGTGTCCGGACCGCAGCAGGTGCAGAGCAAGTTCAACTCCGAGACGGCCATCGCCAACGAGATCAACATCCTCCAGCGGGGTGACTCGGAGATCGAGTACGGCAACCTGCTGACCGTCCCCCTGGACGGTGGCCTGCTCTATGTGGAGCCGGTCTACGTCCGCGGTGCCGGCACCAACTACCCCCTGCTGCGGAAGGTCCTGGTCTCGTACGGCGACGAGACCGCCTTCGAGGACACGCTCGGCGAGGCGCTGGACGTCGTCTTCGGCGAGAAGGAGCCCGGCGCCGGCGAGACCGAACCCCCGCCGGGCGAGGGCGAGGAGGGCGACACGGGCGACGAGGGCGAGCGCGACCGGCCCAGTGACGACCCGACCGTGCGCCAGGCCCTGGAGGACGCGCAGGAGGCCATCGAGGCGGGCGAGAAGGCGCTGGCGGAGCAGGACTGGACCGCCTACGGCAAGGCCCAGGACGACCTCAGGGACGCCCTGAAGCGGGCCGCGGAAGCCGAGAAGGCGGCCAGGGAGCCCGAACAGGGCGGCTGAGCAGGGCACACCCCGCGCCGTGGTACGGTTGTCACACAACGGCGCGGGGTGGAGCAGCTCGGTAGCTCGCTGGGCTCATAACCCAGAGGTCGCAGGTTCAAATCCTGTCCCCGCTACTCATATGAAGGACCCGGAGTCAACGACTCCGGGTCCTTCACTTGTCCGGGGGGACTGTCCGCCCCGGCGTTTGAGTCCTCGTCATGTCGGGAAGTCGACAAAACGCCGAAGTGACTTCACTGGCTGCGGTATACCAGGTGTACGCAGGTTTCAGGTGGTGCGACGATGGCCCTTATGGGGGACAAGGCAAATCTGTTGGAATCAGGTCGATTTGTGGCTCCACCGGATACCGGGAGGTATGCGGTCGCGCCGGCCGGCGCTGCGGCCTGCCCGGACGCCGCCACCACCTCCGCTCCGGAGACGACCGGCACCACCACCGCTCCGGAGTCCGCCGCCGAGGCGGAGAAGGAGGCCCGGCACCGCCGCGCCGCCGAAGCCGGTGACCCCGAGTCCGCCGGCGTCCTCGGGGCGTTGCTGCTCCGCCGCGGCGACCTCGACGGGGCGGAACCGCACCTCCGCGCCGCCACCGCCACCGGAGACCGCGCCGCCGCCAACAACCTGGGCGTCCTGCTGCACCAGCGCGGCTACGTCGACGAGGCCGCCGGCTGGTGGCGGATCGCCGCCGTCGCCGGATCCGCCGCCGCCGCGCACTCCCTCGGCCGCTACTGCCGCGAGCGCGGTGACGAGACCGGCGCCGAGTACTGGCTGCGCCAGTCCGCCGAATCCGGGCACGCCCTGGGCGCGTACGCCCTCGGGGACCTGCTGGAGCACCGCAGCGACGTGGGCGCGGAGCGCTGGTTCCGCGTCGCCGCCGAGCAGGGGCACCGGGAGGCCGCGTACCGGCTCGCCCGGATCCTCGACCTGAGCGACCCGGCCCGGCGCGACCGCACCGCCGGCGCCCGCGAGCTCGGCCCCGGCCCGGCCCCGCCGCGCCCCCCGGCGGGCGACGGCGCGGAGCGGGGTGCCTCCGCCGAGGCGGAGCAGTGGTACCGCCAGGCCGCCGCGCGCGGCCACCGGCGTGCCGCCCTGTACCTCGGCACGCTCCTGGAGGAGCGCGGCGAGACCAAGGAGGCCGGCCGCTGGTACCTGAGCGCGGCCAAGGACGGCGAGGCCCGCGCCGCCTGCGCGCTGGGCTTCCTGCTGCGCGACGCGGGCGACCCGGACAGCGCCGCGGTCTGGTGGCGCCGTGCCGCCCAGGACGGGGACGGCAACGCCGCCAACGCCCTGGGCGCGCTGCACGCCGACCGCGGCGAGCCGCAGACCGCCGAGCGCTGGTACCGCGCCGCCCTGGACGCGGGCGACATCAACGGTGCCTTCAACCTCGGGCTGCTCTGCGCCGAGCAGGGCCGCACCGACCAGGCCGAGCAGTGGTACCGCCGCGCGGCCTACGCGGGGCACCGCGAGGCGGCCAACGCCCTGGCCGTCCTGCTGCTCCAGCAGGGCGACGCCGCGGGCGCGGGCCCGTGGTTCTCCAAGGCCGCCGAGGCGGGCAGCGTCGACGCCGCCTTCAACCTCGGCATCCTGCACACCGGGCGGGGCGAGGAGGCCGAGGCGCGGCGCTGGTACGAGCGTGCCGCGGCGGCCGGGCACACCGAGGCGGCCCTCCAGGTCGCCATCGCCCTGCTGCGGGACGGGGACGAGCGGGAGGCCGAGCGTCATCTGCGCTGCGCCGCGGGCGGCGGCAGCGCGGAGGCGGCCTTCCGCCTCGGCGCGCTGCTGGACCGGAAGGCGCGGGGCCGCTCCGGCGAACAGGAGCCCGAGGCGGGTGCGGCCGGTCCGCAGGACGGTCCCGTCGCGGAGAGCGAGGAGTGGTACGAGCGCGCGGCCGAGCAGGGCCACCGCAGGGCGCAGGTGCGGTGCGGGACGCTCGCCGCCGCGCGCGGCGATGTGGTGCAGGCCGCCCGCTGGTACCGCCGGGCCGCCGACGCGGGCAGCCGCAACGGCGCCTTCAACCTCGGCCTGCTCTACGCCCGCGAGGGCAGCGAGCCGGAGGCCGCGCTCTGGTGGACCCGGGCGGCCGAGGCGGGCCACGGGCGGGCGGCGCTGCGGCTGGCGCTGCTGGCGGCCCGGCGCGGCGATCTGGCCGATGCCCAGCAGTGGTGCTCGGAGGCGGTGAAGCTGGGCCCGCCGGAGGTGGCGGAGCGCGCGGCGAGGCTCCGGGACGCCCTCCGGCAGGAGCTGTCGGCGTAGCGTCCCGGCGCCGTCCTCACCCGCCGGAACAGCGGGAGAAGCCCGGGCCGGCCCGGGCTTCTCCCGCTGTTCCGGGGCCCGTGTCCCGGATTTGCGCTGGTTGTCGCCGACGGGCTAGAGTGGAGACAACGACGCGGGGTGGAGCAGCTCGGTAGCTCGCTGGGCTCATAACCCAGAGGTCGCAGGTTCAAATCCTGTCCCCGCTACTCGGTACGAAGGCCCGGATCCTGAGGATCCGGGTCTTCGTCATGTCCGGGCCGGGGCGCGCCGCCCGGCGGCCCGCGGCGCCTCGGCGGCTGCCGGGCGCCGGCGCTCCGGTCACCCCCGCGGACCGGTCGCGGCGGAGGGGCCCCGGCTCCCGTGCGCCGGCGGCCCCGTCCCGCTCAGGCGGAGGAGGCGCAGGACGGGCAGAGGCCGTGGTACGTCACGTCGACCGCGGAGATCGTGAAGCCGAAGCGCTCGTTCTCGGGCAGGTCGGCGAGCGGGGTGCCGGTGGGGTGGACGTCCCGCACCGTGCCGCACTGGCCGCACACCAGGTGCTGGTGCGGGCGGTGGGCGTTGGGGTCGTACCGCATGGCCCGGCGGTCGGTGGAGACCTCGATCACTTCACCGAGGGAGACCAGCTCACCGAGGGTGTTGTACACCGTCGCGCGCGAGATCTCGGGCAGTCGCGCGGCGGCCCGCGCGTGCACCTCGTCGGCGGTCAGGTGGACATGGTCGCCGTCGAGAACCTCGGCGATGACCCGCCGTTGGGCGGTCATCCGCCAGCCGCGGCCACGGAGGCGGTCCAGTAGGTCACTCATGTCCATCACCTAACGAAATCTGGGGGTCCAGCTTAACAAGCGTGTACCCCGGGTTCCGAACGCGTACGGTCTTCGGATTCTTCTTGACTTGGACTCTGTCCAATGTAGGATCGGTTTTGCTGTAAACCAAGCTGTAGGGCAACAGAACTGCAGATACTGCAGGAAACGCGGGAGGCGTACGTGACGGTGCAGGGCGAGGCGACAGGGCCGCTGACGACAGAATCCGGGGCTCCGGTCGCGGACAACCAGAACAGTGAGACGGCCGGCGTCGGCGGTCCCGTACTGGTGCAGGACCAGCTGCTGCTGGAGAAGCTCGCGCACTTCAACCGCGAGCGGATCCCGGAGCGGGTCGTGCACGCCCGGGGCGCGGGCGCCTACGGCACCTTCACGGTGACCGCGGACGTGACGAAGTACACCAGGGCGACGTTCCTCTCCCAGGTGGGCAAGGAGACCGAGGTCTTCCTCCGCTTCTCCACGGTCGCCGGCAACCTCGGCGCCGCCGACGCGGTGCGGGACCCCCGCGGCTTCGCGCTGAAGTTCTACACCGAGGACGGCAACTACGACCTGGTGGGCAACAACACCCCGGTCTTCTTCATCCGGGACGCCATCAAGTTCCCCGACTTCATCCACACCCAGAAGCGCGACCCGTACACCGGTTCGCAGGAGGCGGACAACGTCTTCGACTTCTGGGGGCTCTCCCCAGAGTCGACGCACCAGGTCACCTGGCTGTTCGGCGACCGCGGCATCCCCGCCTCGTACCGCCACATGGACGGCTTCGGCTCGCACACCTTCCAGTGGAACAACGAGGCCGGCGAGGTCTTCTGGGTCAAGTACCACTTCAAGACCGACCAGGGCATCAAGTGCCTGACCCAGGAAGAGGCCAACAAGCTCGCGGGTGAGGACCCGGACAGCCACCAGCGCGACCTGCGCGAGTCCATCGAACGCGGCGAGTACCCGAGCTGGACCGTCGGCGTCCAGATCATGCCGGCGTCCGAGGCGGCGACCTACCGCTTCAACCCGTTCGACCTGACCAAGGTGTGGCCGCACGCGGACTACCCGGTCATCGAGATCGGCAAGCTGGAGCTCAACCGCAACCCGCAGAACATCTTCGCCGAGGTCGAGCAGTCGGTCTTCTCCCCGGCGCACTTCGTGCCCGGCATCGGCCCGTCCCCGGACAAGATGCTGCAGGGCCGGCTCTTCGGCTACGGCGACGCCCACCGCTACCGCGTCGGCGTCAACGCCGACCAGCTGCCGGTGAACCGCCCGCACGCCACCGAGGCCCGCACCCACGGCCGGGACGGCTTCCTCTACGACGGCCGGCACAGCGGCGCCAAGAACTACGAGCCGAACAGCTTCGGCGGTCCGGCGCAGACCGGCCGTCCGCTGTGGCAGCCGGTTCCCGTCAGCGGCGAGACGGGCGAGGCGGACACCCCGCGGCACGCGGAGGACAACGACTTCGTGCAGGCGGGCAACCTCTACCGGCTCATGAGCGAGGACGAGAAGGAGCGCCTGGTCGGCAACCTCGCGGGCGCCATGAGCGGCGTCACCCGGGACGACATCCTGGAGCGGGCGATCAGCAACTTCCGCCAGGCGGATGAGGACTTCGGCAAGCGTCTGGAGGCCGCGGTCCAGGCCCTGCGCGGCTGACCCGGCGCCTGCCGCAAGGACGGAGAGAGCCGGTCCCCTCCGGGGGCCGGCTCTCTCCGCCGTTCCGGGCGCGGGTTCCTCCGCCGTCCGGACCCCGGCCGTCTTCGCCGGCGGTCCGGACGGCCCCGTCCCGGCACGGTGGTGCTCAGCCCGCCAGAGCGGCCGGCTCCCGGCGCGCCGGCGACCAGCAGCGGATGATGTCCCGGACCGAGACCACCCCCACCGTTTCCTGGTCGTCGAGCACGATCAGATGGCGGAAGCCGCCGTGCGTCATCGCCGCCGCGGCCTCCTCCAGCGTCCAGCCGGGGGCGGCGAAGACGACGTCGGTCGTCGTATGGGCCTGTGCGGTCTCGTGGTCCGGGTCCTGGCCGGCGCCCAGGGAGTCGATGATGTCGCGTTCGGTGAGGATGCCGATGCCGCTGGTGTCGGGGTCGTGGACGATGGCGGCGCCGACGCGGCGGTCCGACATCAGACGGGCTGCCTGACGCAGCGTGTGGGCGGGGCCGATGGTGAGGACCACGGTGCTCATGGCGTCACGGACGAGCATGGAGCGGAGCCACCTCCTTCGCGGCTCCCCGGCCGGCCCTCGCGGAACGGCCCGGCGGGAGACGCACAAATGCACAAGCGGGGGAATTCTCATGTTCACATGCGCTCGGTGGGCCGGGCAAGAGGGCGTACGAGGGCGTTCGGGAGCCGCCCGGCGCACCGGTGGCGGGCGCGGCGGGCGGCCGGCACACCGAGCCGGCCTGCCCTAACGCGGATTCAGATAGCCCAGCAGTTCGCTGTGGAGGAGCCCGTTGGACGCCGCGGCGTTGCCGCCGCCGGGCCCGCGCACCCCGTCCAGACCGGTGAACTCCCCGCCGGCCTCGCGCACGATGACCGCGTTGGCCGCCATGTCCCAGAGCGACAGCTCCGGTTCGGCGCACATGTCCACCGAGCCCTCGGCGACCATCATGTACGGCCAGAAGTCGCCGTAGCCGCGCGTCCGCCAGCAGTCGCGGGTCAGATCCAGGAAGCCGTTCAGCCGGCCCTGCTCCTCCCAGCCGGTCAGCGAGGAGTAGGCGAAGGACGCGTCCGAGATCTTGGAGACCTGTGAGACCCGCATCCTGGTCGCGGACGACAGGCTCCGCCCGGTGTACGCGCCCGAGCCCTGCGCCGCCCACCAGCGGCGGCCCAGCGCGGGCGCCGAGACCAGCCCCACGACCGGCTGGTGGCCGGACTCCCCGGGTGCCATGAGCGCGATCAGCGTCGCCCAGACCGGCACCCCGCGGACGTAGTTCTTGGTGCCGTCGATCGGGTCGATCACCCAGCGCCGGGGCCCGGACCCCTCGCTGCCGTACTCCTCGCCGAGTACCGCGTCCCGGGGCCGGGCGCGGCGCAGCGAGGTGCGGATCAGCTCCTCGGCGGCCTTGTCCGCCTCGCTCACGGGCGTCATGTCCGGCTTGGTGTCGACCTTGAGGTCGAGGGCCTTGAACCGGCCCATGGTCTGGGCGTCGGCGGCGTCCGCCAGGACATGGGCGAGTCGGAGATCGTCGTGATAGTCGGGCATGTGTGAACAGTATCGACGCAGCTCGCGGCGGGCCACACGGCCGAGTCCGTACGGGAGCGGACGGGGCCCGGGCGGGGGCACTCTTGACAGTCCCTGTCGGCGCGTCAATTCTGACCCCACAGCAGCCGTGTGAGACCAGGACGGGGACGCGCCCGGGAGGCGACGATGCCCACAGCACGCGAATCCTTGCTGGACGCCGCGCTCGCGGCACTCTCCGGGCGCCCCTGGCCCGGTGTGCGGATGGTCGACGTGGCGGTGGCCGCCCGGGTGTCCCGGCAGACCCTGTACAACGAGTTCGGCAGCAAGGACGGCCTGGCCCGGGCGCTGGTGCGGCGCGAGGTCGACCGCTATCTCGCGGGCGTCCGGCACGCGCTGGCCGGTCCGCCGCCGGGCGAACCCGGTGAGCGGCTGGCGGCGGTGGCGGACTGGACGGCGCGGACGGCCCGTCACAATCCGCTGGTCCGCGCGGCTCTCACCGGCTGCTGGGGGGAGCGGCTGCCCCGCCCGCCCCGTGCGTCCGCCGGGCCGAACCCCGGGCCGTACGTCCCCGCGCAGCGGCGCGCGGACGGCCCGCTGCCCTCGCCGTCCGAACTGGTGGCGCAGATCAGGGATCTGGCGGCGGCGGCGCTGGCGCCGGGCCGGCCGCCGGAGGAGGTCCAGCGGATGGCCGGGGTCTGCGAGATCGCCGTGCGGCTGGCGCTGTCCTGCGTGGTGGCCCCGGTCGGCGAGCAGGAGACCGGCCGGCTGGTCCGGCGGGCCCTGCGCTCGGGTGGCGGTCTCTGAGGCGGACGTCTCCGGGGCGGCCGGAGCCGTCGTCCTGCGGCCCGGGTGATCCCGCCCGGGCCGGGCGGTTCCCCGGGCGGGCCGGGGGAGTCCCCCGTACGGGCCGCTCACGGCGGAACCCGGGCGGAGGCGCCGCTCAGTCCTCCTCGCGCCGCTCCCGCGCCGCGAGCAGCCGCCGCAGCGAGTAGAGCCGCTGCGGATCGGCGTGGCCGTCGGCGACCCACTGGTCCAGCGCGCAGTCCGGTTCGTCGTGGCTGCAGGCCCGGGGGCAGCGCTCCGTGCCCGGGACGAGGTCGGGGAAGGCCAGGACGAACTGGGAGGGGTTCACGTGGTGGAGCCCGAAGGAGCGCACGCCCGGGGTGTCGATCACCCACCCGCCGCGCCGGCCGCCGGGCGCCCCGGGGGTGTCCGGCAGCGGCAGGGCGAGCGCCGAGGTGGTGGTGTGCCGGCCGCGGCCGGTGACCGCGTTGACCACTCCGGTGGCCCGTGCCCGGTCCGGCACCAGGGCGTTGACCAGCGTCGTCTTGCCGACCCCGGAGTGCCCCACGAAGACGGTGATGCGTCCGGCCAGCCGCTCCCGCACCCGGTCGGCGGCGGAGCCCCCGGCCAGCTCCGCGCGGCTGGTCACCACATAGGGCACGCCCAGCGGCTCGTAGGTCTCCAGCAGCGGCGCCGCGGGCGCCAGATCCGCCTTGGTGAGAACGAGCAGCGGGTCCAGGCCGGCGTCGAACGCGGCGACGAGGCAGCGGTCGATCAGCCGCGGCCGCGGCTCGGGGTCGGCGAGGGCCGTGACGATGGCGAGCTGGTCGGCGTTGGCGACGATCACCCGCTCGTAGGGATCGTCGTCGTCGGCCGTGCGGCGCAGCACCGAGGAGCGCTTCTCCACCCGGACGATCCGCGCCAGGGTGTCCTTGGCGCCGGACAGGTCTCCGACGATGCCGACCCGGTCGCCGACCACGACGCTCTTGCGGCCCAGTTCGCGGGCCTTCATCGCGGTGACGCTGCGGTCGTCGACGAGGCAGGTGATCCGGCCGCGGTCGACGGTCAGCACCATGCCCTCGGCGGCGTCCTCGTGCTTGGGGCGGATGCTGGTGCGCGGCCGGCTGCCCTTGCCGGGCCGGATCCGGACGTCGTCCTCGTCGGGGTGCTTGCCGTAGCGACGCATCGCGGGACGTCCCTCAGCCCTTCCGGGCGGGGGCCGCGGCCCGTGCCGGGCTCAGCATCTCCGTCCACAGCCGCGGGAAGTCCGGCAGGGTCTTGGCGGTGGTGGCCACGTTCTCGACCTCGACGCCTTCCACCCGCAGGCCGATGACGGCAGCGGCGGTCGCCAGCCGGTGGTCGTCGTAGGTGTGGAAGATCCCGCCGTGCAGCGGGCGGGGCCGGATGCGCAGGCCGTCCCCGGTCTCGCTGACGTCGCCGCCCAGCTCGTTGATCTCCTTGGTGAGCGCCGCGAGCCGGTCGGTCTCGTGCAGCCGCAGATGGGCCACGCCGCGCAGCACCGACTCGGAGTCGGCCAGCGCGGCGACGGCGGCGATGCCGGGGGTCAGCTCGCCCACGTCGCCGAGGTCCACGTCGATGCCGTGGACGCGGCCGGTGCCGGTGAACGTCAGGCCCTCGGAGGTGAGTTCGCAGGTGCCACCCATCTCGGTGAAGATCCGGCGCAGCGCGTCACCCGGCTGAGTGGTGTGCTCCGGCCAGTCGGGGATGGTGACCCGGCCGCCGGTGACGAGCGCCGCGGCCAGGAACGGCTGGGCGTTCGACAGATCCGGTTCGACGACGAGGTCGCGGCCGAGCAGCGCGCTGTGCGCGACCCGCCAGACGCCCGGCTCGCCGCCCGCCTCCGGGGTGTCCACGGCGGCGCCGGCGGCGCGCAGCATGTCCACGGTCATCCGGATGTGCGGCATGGAGGGCAGGGCGCGGCCCACATGCCGCAGTTCGATCCCCTGGTTGAAGCGCGGCGCCGACAGCAGCAGCGCGCTGACGAACTGCGAGGAGGAGGAGGCGTCGATCTCGACCCTGCCGCCGTCCAGCGCGCCGCCGCCGTGCACCGTCATCGGCAGGGAGCCGCGGCCCTCGTCGTCGATGCGGGCGCCGAGGGCGCGCAGGCCGTCGATGACGCCGTGCAGCGGGCGCTCGTGGGACCGGGGGTCGCCGTCGAAGCGGATCGGGCCGTCGGCCAGGGCGGCCACCGGCGGCAGGAAGCGCATCACCGTGCCGGCGTTGCCGACGTCCACCGCGGCCGGGCCGTGCAGGCCGGCGGGGATGATCCGCCAGGCCTCGCCGCCGGTGTCGTCGCCGGAGCTGGAGGAGACGGTCTCCTCGATGCCGGTGCCCATGGCCCGCAGGGCGTCGGCCATGAGGAGGGTGTCGCGGGAGCGCAGCGGGCGGCGCAGCCAGCCCGGCTCGGAGGCGAGGGCGGCCAGCACCAGGCCGCGGTTCGTGACCGACTTCGAGCCCGGCACCGTGACGGTCGCGTCGACGGGGCCGGACGCGATCGGGGCGGGCCAGAGGGCGGTGTGCTCGGGGGTACCGGTCATAAGCCTCACCTTAATGGCTCGCGGCATGCCGGAAACTTCAACAAAACTGCCGCAACGCGCTCGAAAGGTGTCAGGTGGATCATGGATCGTCCAGCCGTTCCCCGGCCGTCCGGCGCGAGTCCCCCGCCCGTTCGCCGTGGTCCTCCGCCCGGGTCCCGTCCGGGCTTCCGCGCCGGGTCCCCCGTGGGGCCCGGGCCCGGTGGCCGGTCCGTACCTGCGGTCACAGTCCCAGCAGCCAGCGCCCGCCGCCGGTCAGCGAGCAGAGGGTGACGGTGTGGAAGAGGAACAGCCACACCGCCGCCGGCGCGTGCGTCAGCCGTGCGAGCTGGTCCGCGTCGGAGTCCGGTGCCCCGCCCGCCGCCGTACCGCCGGTGCCGAACGGCAGCCCGCGCCTGCCGTACCGGCGCCGCTTGGCCTGGAGTTCGAAGACCGGCCGTACCCCGCCGAGCAGCAGGAACCACACGACGCCGTAGGCGAAGACCGCCTGGACGTCCGGACCGGTCAGCCAGGAGACGCAGAAGAAGAGGGCGCCGGTGACCAGGACGGTCAGCACCCCGTAGGCGTTGCGGATCATCACCAGCATCACGGCGAGCAGCCCCGTCGCACCCCAGAGCAGCGCGGTGATGTGCCCCGCCGCCAGCAGCCAGGCGCCGCCGAGCCCCAGCAGGGAGGGCGCGGTGTAGCCCGCGGCGGCGGTGAGGATCATGCCGGCGCCGGTGGGCTTCCCCCGGGAGACCGTCAGCCCGGAGGTGTCCGAGTGGAGCCGGATGCCGTCGAGCCGGCGGCCCGTGAGCAGCGCGACCAGCCCGTGGCCGCCCTCGTGGGCGATGGTCACGGCGTTCCGCGCGACCTGCCAGACCGGCCGCCACAGCACGGCCGCCAGCGCGACGGCCGCCGTCGCGAGCACCAGCCAGGAGGCCGGGTCGGGCTGGGAGCCGGTGACGCGATCCCACAGATCGCCGGGGCTGGTTATGTCCATCGGGCAGCGGTCCCTCGGTGTGCTTGCGGTGATGTCGGTGCGTCGTGGCAGTCTGGCACTCATGTGCGGCCGATACGCAGCAAGCCGGAACCCGGCGGAACTCGTGGACACCTTCGGGGTGGCGAAGTGGGACCCGTCGGAGACCCTCGCGCCCGACTACAACATCGCCCCGACCAAGACCGTCTACGCGGTCCTGGAACGCCCGGACAAGGAGGCGGAGGCCCCCGACCCCGTCCGGCAGCTGCGGACGCTGCGCTGGGGGCTCGTCCCGTCCTGGGCGAAGAGCCCGGACGGCGCCGCGAGGATGATCAACGCCCGCGCGGAGACGGTCCACGAGAAGCCCGCCTACCGCCGCGCTTTCACCTCCCGGCGCTGCCTGGTCCCGGCCGACGGCTACTACGAGTGGACGACCGGGGCCGCCGAGCGGGAGCTGGAGGAGAAGGGCCGCAAGAAGCGGCCGCGCAAGCAGCCGTACTTCGTGACCCCCGTGGACGGCTCCGTGATGGCGATGGCCGGACTGTACGAGTTCTGGCGGGACCGCACCCTGCCCGACGACCACCCCCGGGCTTGGTGGGTGACGTGCACGGTGCTCACCACGGAGGCCGAGACCACCCCGCTCCCGGGGGCCCGCGGCGGGAGCGGACCCCGGGCGCTGGCCGACATCCACCCCCGGATGCCGCTCGCGCTGCCCGCCGACCGCTGGGACGCCTGGCTGGACCCGCGCACCACCGACCCGGACCGGCTGCGCGAACTGCTCGCCCCGCCCCCGCCCGGCACCGTCCGGGCCTTCCCGGTGCCGACCGAGGTCAGCAACGTCCGCAACAACGGCCCGGAGCTGCTGAAGGAGCTCGACGCGCCCGAGGAGGAGACCCTCTTCTGACGCGGGAGCGGGCCGGCCGGGGAGGATGGCGGTATGGCAGCAGACACCCCGGCCGGGACCCCGGCCACGGCACCCGGCGGACAGCGGGCCGGCACCACCCGGACCACCGGTACCACGACCGTCCCCACCCCCGCCGGTGACGCCCGCGTCACCTGGCACCCGGCTCCCGACCCCCGGCTCGTCCTCGCGCTCGGGCACGGCGCCGGCGGCGGCATCGAGGCGCGCGACCTGCGGGCGCTGGCCGCCGCGCTGCCGGCCCGCGGCATCACCGTGGCGCTGGTCGAACAGCCCTGGCGGGTGGCGGGCAAGAAGCTCGCCCCCGCCCCGAAGACCCTCGACGCCGCCTGGACCGCGCTCCGGCCCGCGCTGGCCGCCCCCGGCCGGCCGGTCGTCGCGGGCGGACGCAGCGCGGGAGCGCGCGTCGCCTGCCGTACGGCGCGGACGCTCGGGGCCCACGCCGTACTGGCGCTGGCCTTCCCGCTGCACCCGCCCGGCCGGCCGGAGAAGTCCCGCGCGGAGGAGCTGACCGGAGCCGGGGTGCCGGTGCTCGTCGTCCAGGGGACCAGGGACCCGTTCGGCCGCCCGGAGGAGTTCCCGCCCGGGACGGAGATCGCCGCGGTGCCCGGCGGCGACCACGGCTTCGCGGTGCCGAAGAAGGCGGAGGTCCCCCAGGAAGGGGCCCTCGACATCCTCACGGGGGCCGTCGCCGGCTGGCTCGACCGGCTGCCGGAGGGGCCGCCGGCGACGGTGTAGGGGCGCGCGGGGGGAGACCGGCCGCGCCGCCGGGGAAGACCGCCGCGCCACAGGGAGGGCGGCCCGGGAATGCGGCGCCGGAGGCCCGTGTTCTGGAGGAGGTCCGCACAGACCGGCCGCCCGCCGGTCACCGCCTCAGCGAGGGAGTCCTCTCCATGGGTTCGACGCAGTGCCCCGCGCGCCCGCAGACCGGCACAGCCACGTGGTCGCGCATCACGCTGCCCGCACCCTCCGGAGCCGCGGCAGGAGGGCATCGTCGTCTATCCTCCGATTCGAGCGGGTCCGCATCCGGATCCGCCACGTCGCTGGAGGAGGTGGGTCCGGTCACCGGGACCGACGCAGGGGCCGAAGACGGCCGCGCCGAGGACAGTCGTACGGCCGAGACGGCGGAGGAGCGCAACGCCCGCTTCGAACGGGACGCCCTTCAGTTCCTCGACCAGATGTACTCCGCCGCGCTGCGCATGACCCGCAACCCGGCGGACGCCGAGGACCTCGTGCAGGAGACCTACGCCAAGGCGTACGGCTCCTTCCACCAGTTCCGCGAGGGCACCAACCTCAAGGCGTGGCTGTACCGCATTCTCACCAACACCTTCATCAACTCGTACCGGAAGAAGCAGCGCGAACCCCAGCGCAGCGCCGCCGAGGAGATCGAGGACTGGCAGCTCGCCCGCGCCGAGTCGCACATGTCCACCGGTCTGCGCTCCGCCGAGTCGCAGGCGCTCGACCGGCTGCCCGACTCGGACGTGAAGTCGGCCCTCCAGGCCATCCCCGAGGAGTTCCGCATCGCGGTCTATCTCGCGGATGTCGAGGGGTTTGCGTACAAGGAGATCGCGGACATCATGGGGACACCCATAGGAACCGTGATGTCGCGGCTCCACCGCGGCCGCCGCCAGCTGCGCGGCCTGCTGGAGGACTACGCCCGTGAGCGCGGGCTCGTCCCCGCCGGTGCAGGTGCTGCGCCGGGCGAGTCGCACGATTCGAAAGGCTCGGGCTCATGAGCTGCGGCAATCCGCACGAGATCGACTGCTCGGAGATTCTCGACCACCTGTACGAGTTTCTCGACCAGGAAATGCCGGCCGGGGACCGCGCCAAGTTCGAGACGCACATCGACGAGTGCTCGCCGTGCCTGGAGAAGTACGGCCTGGAGCAGGCCGTGAAGAAGCTCGTCAAGCGCTGTTGCGGCCATGACGACGTGCCCACCGACCTCCGCTCGAAGGTCATGGGCCGGATCGAACTGGTCCGCTCCGGCCAGGCCGTCCCGGAGAAGCCGGTGATGGAACGCCGGCCCGCCGAGCGCGATCCCGGGTCCTGCGGCACCGCCGAGGCCCCCCGGGAGACGGACTCCTCCGCGGCCGCCGCCCGCGCCGATTCGGCCTGACGGACCCCGATTCACCCGAAGGGACGAATCGGGGTCTCCCGGGCCCCTTCGATCCGCCGAACCCCCCGCCTCGCGGCGTCCGCCGTCCTATCCTCACCGGTCTGACGCGCCCACGGAGCCGTGGGCGCGGGACCGGCGGGAGGACGCTCCATGCGAGTGGTGCCACGGGGGGCGCGCGCGTATCTGTTCTGCGTCACGCTCGCCGCCGCGGTGTCCGCCGCCCCCGCGCTGCTCCCCGGGGCCCGCACACCCTGGGCGGCGGCGGCCCTGCTCGCCGCCCTGTACGCCCTCTGCGGCGGGCTCGCCCGGCTCCCCTTTCCCGGCTTCCCGCCGTTCCCCGGCGCCACCGGGCGCGCGGCCGCGCCGGGCGGTGGCGGTGTGCGGACGGGCCGTCCGTCCGCCGGGGGAAGCTTCGCGCCGGTCCTGCTGGCCGGAGCGTTTCTGCTGCCGCCCGCCGCCGCGGCCCTCGTCCCCGTGCCCGGCGCGCTCGCCGGCCGGGTGGAGCGGCGGCCGGTGGGGCTCCGCCGCCTCTGGAACGCCGTACGGCTCTCCCTCGCCACCTGCGCAGCGGCCCACGTCCACGCGCGAGCCGCCGGCGACCCGGCCGGCGCGCCCCTCGGGGCCGGTGACGTCCCCGGCGCCCTGCTCCCCGCGGCCGCCGGCGCCGGCGCCTACTGCCTGGTGCTCGCCCTGCTGGACTGGGGCATCCTCGTCACGGCCGAGGGACTGCCGGCCCGCGACGCCTCCCGGGACCTGCCGCGCACCCTGCCGCCCCATCTCCTGCACGGCCCGGCCGGGCTGCTCGCCGCGGCCCTGTGGCACAGCCCGTACGGCCCCGTCACGGCGGCGGCCGCGCTGCTGCCGATGTCGCTCTCCGGCTGGGTGCTCGCCCGGTACCACCACGAGCACACCGCCCACCAGGCCACCATCCGCGCCCTCGTCCAGGCCGTCGGCATCAAGGACCACTACACCCGCGGCCACAGCGAGCGGGTCGGCCGCGCCTCCGTCCTGATCGCGCGTGAACTCGGCCTGGCCGGTGACCGGCTGGAGGCCCTGCGCTTCGCCGGCGTGCTGCACGACGTCGGCAAGATCGGCGTCCCCACCCGGCTGCTGCGCAAGGACGGACCGCTGACGCCCGAGGAGCGCCGCCTCATCCAGCTCCACCCCGAGTACGGGGACGAGATGGTGCGCGGGATCGCCTTCCTGGAGGAGGCGCGCGCCGCGATTCTCCACCACCACGAGCGGCTGGACGGGCGCGGCTATCCGTACGGGCTGAGCGGCGACGGGATCCCCGAATCGGCGCGGGTCGTCGCGGTCGCCGACGCCTTCGACGCCATGACCTCCACCCGCTCCTACCGGCGGGCCCGGCCGGTCGTTGAGGCCGTCGCGGAGCTCCGCCGCTGCGCCGGATCCCAGTTCGACCCGCGCATGGTGCGGGCCCTCTGCCGGGCGCTGGAACGGCATGGCTGGCACCCGGCGGCCGCGGCGCACCACGAGGCGCGGCCGGGACGCGGCGGGGGCCTGCCCCCGTCGCGCACGGCGGCGTCCGGCGGCCGGACGGAGGCGCGGGAGACGCCCGGAGCGGGGGAGCGGCCGGGACCGGGCCGCGGCCCGCACGGAGGTGTCGCCCGGTGAGCCCCGGCGGAGCGGCCCCGGAGCCCCGGGCCGCGCGCCCGGGGGCCGGGGCCGTTCTCCTTCTGGCGGCGGCCGCGCTGCTGGCGGCCGGGGCGCTCGGACGGACGCTCGCCCAGGGCGTCACGGGCCCGCGCACCGCGTTCGCCTTCGGCGCGCTGATCGCCGCCGGGGAGCTCCTCCGCTGCGGGCCGGACCGGCGCGGCCCCGCGCCGCTGGCCGCCGCCGGCGCGGTGGGCTACGCGTTCCTGGGCCCGGCGGCCGGGGACCCCGGCGGCCCGGACGGCCCCGGGGTCCTCCAGACCGTCGCGGTCGTCCTCGTGGCCGGGCTGGCCGGGCTGGCCCGCCCGGCCGGTGCGGTGCTGTCCGCCCGTTGCGGCGACGGCGGCCGGGGCGGGCGGGGCGCCGAGGACGCCCGGGCCGCCAAGGCCGCCAAGGCCGCCGGGGATGCCCGGGCCGCCGAGGACGCCCGGCACGCCCGGGACCGGCTGGCCCGCCGGGTGCTGACCGCCGGCTTCGCCGCCTGCTGCGTCCAGCCGCTGTCCCACCCGGAGGCACTGCCCGTCTGGACCGGCGGCGGGCCGGGCCGGGCGCTGTACCTGCTGCTCGCCGCGGTCCTCACCGCGCAGTGCGACACCGCGCTCCGTGCCGTGTCGGCCCGCTCCCGGCGTGCAGGCCCGTCCGGGACGCGGTTCCGTGACGAGCCGCGGGCGCGGGCGGGCCCCGCGGCGGCGGTCTGCGGCACCGGCGCCCTGCTGGCCCCGGCCGTGGACGTCGCCGGCCTGTGGGCGCTGCCCGCCTTCTGCCTGCCGCTGCTGCCGGCCCTGTACGCCTACCGCCGCTACGAGGAGGTCCGGGCCACCTGCCGCCAGACCATCGCCTCCCTCGCCCGCGCCACCGAGATCGCCGGCTGCGTCCCCGTGGGCCACGCCCGCCGGGTCGCCGCGCTCAGCCGGGACGTCGGACGCGAACTGGGGCTCTCCGGGCCCGAGCTGGACGTCGTCGAGTACGCCGCGCTGCTGCACGACGTCGGCCGGCTCTCCCTCCCGGACCCCGCGCCCGGCGGGGCGGGGGAGCTCCCGGCCGAGGACCGCCGCCGGATCGCCCGGCTCGGCGGCGCGGTCGTCCGGCAGACCGGGGTGCCGCCCGAGGTGGCCGTGGTCGTCGAGCGGCAGGCGGACCCGTGCCCGGAGCAGCCGCTGCCCACCCGCATCATCCGGGCCGTCGACGCCTACGACGATCTGACGGACGGCGCCGGCCGTCCCGCCGGCGCCGAGGCGCTGGACCGGCTCCGGCGGGACGACGGGGAGGAGTACGAACCCCGGGTCGTCGACGCGCTGGCCCGGGTGCTCTCCCGCGGCGGTGCGGGGCCCTCGCGGCCGGCGGGCCGGGCCCCGGCGGACCGGGGCGGGGAGCCCGGGCGGTAGGGCGGCGGAGCGCCGGGGAGCGCCGGGGAGGGCGGGAACGGGGCCGTGGCGCGGGCACCCCGGCGGGCATGGTTGGATGCGGCCCAGAGGGATTCGGAGGCCGTCCGCGCGGCAAAGAGCTGTGGTGGGCGCCGATATCCGGGCTGAGGCGACGGCCGAAGTGTGGCAGGTTGTCCTCAGGGAGGAAGACGCGTCCCCGGTGCTTCGCGCACCGCATCCGGCCCCGGGCCGGCTGGAGCAGGGCAGAAGGACACGGAGCGAACCGGCAGGCGGGAATCGTGAAGATCTTCGGCAAGGTACGGAACCGGCCCTCCGCCTCCTGGCGGCAGGCGACCGACCGCGCTTTCACGCTGATCGGCGACGGCCGGTACGAGGACGCGGGAGCGCTGCTGACGCGCGCCGCGGACATGGAGCCCTGGCTCTCCGAGTCCTGGTTCAACCTGGCCCTGCTGCACAAGTTCCGGCACGACTGGGAGCAGGCGCGCACGGCCGGCCTGCGCGCGGTCGCCCTGCTGGACCGGGACGCCGGCGCCCCGGACTGGTGGAACGTCGGCATCGCCGCCACCGCCCTGCAGGACTGGCCGCTGGCCCGCCGCGCCTGGCAGGCGTACGGGCTCCGGGTCCGCGGCGACCAGGGCGCGGACGCCCCCGCCGGTGAGCCGGTGGGCATGGAGCTGGGCAGCGCCGCCGTAAGGCTGTCGCCGGAGGGCGAGGCCGAGGTCGTGTGGGGCCGCCGGCTGGACCCGGCGCGGATCGAGGTGCTGAGCATCCCGCTGCCGTCCTCCGGGCGCCGCTGGGGCGAGGTCGTCCTGCACGACGGCGTCCCGCGCGGTGAGCGGCTGACCGCGGCCGGGCCCTCGTACCCCGTCTTCGACGAGATCGAGCTGTGGGCGCCGTCCCCGGTGCCGACCTGGGTGGTGCTGCTGGAGGCGGCGGCCGAGGCCGACCGGGACGCCCTGGAGCGGCTGGCCGCGGACGCCGGGTTCGCCGCCGAGGACTGGTCCTCCTCGGTGCGGCTGCTCTGCCGCACCTGTTCCGAGAGCCGGATGCCGAGCGCGGAGGGCGACGGGGAGCATCTGGACCCGCACGACCACAGCGTCCCGGGCCATCCGGGCCCGCTGGGCCACCGCACCGCGGGTGACCGCTGGGTCGCGGAGCGCGAGTGCGGCATAGCCGCGCCTCCCGGGCTGGTCCGCGGCCTCCTCGACGGCTGGGTCGCCGACAGCCCGGACACCCGCGCCTGGCGGGATCTCGAAGAGGTCTGCTGAACGGCCCTCCCCGGTGCCCGTACCCTGTACGGGCAGCACCACGAGGGTTCTTCAGGGAAGGCGTACGGCGGACATGGCCCAGCAGGACAGCGCACGGCAGACGGCGGAGGGGACACCGGCCGCGGAGGCTCCGGAGCCCGCGGAGTCCGGGGAGGACCTGGAGTCCGGGGAGGGCCTGGAGTTCTCCGACGACACGGCCGGCGCCGAGGAGCGCGAGCGGGCGCACCGCGAGCGGGGCACGGCCCGCCCGATCACCGTGGTGGGCAATCCGGTGCTGCACCGCCGGTGCCAGGACGTCACCGAGTTCGACGACAAGCTCGCGCAGCTGATCGACGACATGTTCGCCAGCCAGCGCGCGGCGGAGGGCGTGGGCCTGGCGGCCAATCAGATCGGCGTGGACCTGCGGGTGTTCGTCTACGACTGCCCGGACGACGACGGCGTGCGCCACGTCGGCGCCATCTGCAACCCGGTCATCGAGGAACTGCCGGCCGAGCGCCGGGTGCTGGACGAGTCCAACGAGGGCTGTCTGTCCGTCCCGACCGCCTACGCCCCGCTGGCGCGCCCGGACTACGCGGTCTGCCGCGGCCAGGACGCCCAGGGCAAGCCGATCGTGGTCCGCGGCACCGGCTACTTCGCGCGCTGCCTCCAGCACGAGACGGACCACCTCGACGGCTATCTCTACATCGACCGGCTGTCGAAGCGGGACCGCAAGGAGGCCCTGCGGCAGATGGCCGAGGGCACACCGCGCTACGAGACGGTGCCGAACGACTGACCACGGCGGTGCGGCGGCCGGCCGCCGCCTCCCCGGGCCCTTCCACGCCGGTGACTCCCGGGAAATTTCCGGGAGTTGACCGGACCCCGCGTTTGCCGAGGCGGCGGAGTCGTGATGACGATTCCGCCGCTTTCTGTTCGACTTCCGTACGGTTGACGCGCGTCGACCGTACCGTCAGTCTCTTCCGTACCGAATCCCCCACTCGTTGGAGGCACTTGTGATCAGACGTGTCGCACGGCTCCTGGTTGCCTTTGTCATGGTCATGACCGGTCTGACCGCCGGGGCGCTCGCCACGGCCGGGACCGCGCAGGCCGACAGCTGCTACACGTGGTCCCGCACCCTCTCCCAGGGTGCCTCGGGCGCCGACGTCAGCCAGCTGCAGATCCGCGTCGCCGGCTACCCCGGCACCGGCGGCGTCCTGGCCATCGACGGCTCGTACGGACCGGCGACCGCGGCCGCGGTCAAGCGCTTCCAGGCCGCGTACGGGCTGGCCGCGGACGGCGTCGCCGGCCCCGCGACGTTCAGCAAGATCTACGCGCTGCAGGACAACGACTGCACACCGGCCCACTTCTCGTACAGCGAGCTCAACCAGTGCAACAGCAGCTGGGCCGGCGGCGCGGTCAGCGCCGCCACCGCCAAGTCCAACGCGCTGCGCACCATGTGGAAGCTGGAGGCGATGCGGCACGCACTCGGCGACCAGCCGATCCGGGTGACCAGCGGCTTCCGCTCCACCGCCTGCAACAACGCCGCCGGCGGCTCCGCCAGCAGCCGCCACCTCTACGGTGACGCGGCCGACCTGGGTGTCTCCCCGCACTCCCTGTGCACCCTGGCCAAGGCCGCCCGCAACCACGGCTTCCGGGAGATCCTCGGCCCGGGCTACCAGGGGCACGACGACCACACCCACGTCGCCCACCGGTCGAACCGGTTCTGGTCCGCGTCGAGGTGCGGTATCTGACGCGCTCTCGTCCCCGCCCCGGCGGGACCGGCGCCCGGCCGCTCCGTCCGCTCCCCGCGGACGGAGCGGCCTGTGCCGGGGCCCCCGAGCGGCGGGTCCGGCCGGTGCCGGCGCGGGTCACCGGGTACCCGCTGCCGGTGAACTCCCACCGCCCGGCACCGCGGTGGCTCAACCGCCGTCCAGCGTGTTCAGATAGGCGAAGGCCAGCTCCGGGGACCGTTGCACAACGGCGGTGAGCGACGCGGCGATCACCAGGGACAGGGCCGGGGCCACCCGGAGCGCGACGGCGCGCCGCACCGGTCCGCGGCGGGCGCTCAGCGACGCCAGCGGCAGCCCCACGGTGAGCAGGATCACGGCGAGCAGGGCCAGCGGCCTGATCGCCAGGGTATGCAGGGCGACCCAGGGCTGTGGCCAGGTGGTGAGGTACCGGCCCCACACCGCCAGGGACACCAGGAGGGAAGCCGGCGGTGCCGCGGCGACGGCCGTGGCCAGCCCGGCGGAGCCGGTCAGCAGGACGAGCGTCACGAGGCAGGCCACACCGGCCGAGGAGATCACCCACAGGTCGAGGAGACCGTCGGCCAGGCCGTAGCCTCCGGTTCGCTCGGCCGGCGGAACGGTCCAGCGCGCGGCGATCGCGCCGACCGCGGCCCCGAGGACCGCCGGGACGACCGCGACCGGGAGGAAGGCGGCGCCCACGCCGCGGCCCGGCGCCGCCGGAGCGCCCCCGGGGCCGACGCGGACGCTCCAGCGCCAGGCCAGGAACGCCAGGACGGCCAGCGCGGCGGCGACCACGGTCTCGCGGCCGGTGAACATCGCGGCAGCGTTGAACCCGTTCCACCAGACCGTCCAGCCGCCGCCCGCCGGTGAACTGCCGAAAATGTGAAAGAACAAGGCGGTGTCCCGCCCTGCCCAGAACGCCCCGGTGAACAGGGCCAGGTTGACCGCGGTGGCCACCAGCCGGTCCCGGCCCGTCAAGCGGCCCGCAGGGCGCCCGCCGGCCCGGAGCCGCGCCAGGACGAGGCTGCACCCCGCCGCACCGGCGACGGCCACCGGGACGGTCACCAGGGTGCTCCACAGGCCGAACGGTCCCGTCGTCCGGACGAGCCCGGTGGCCCACAGCTGCGCCAGCAGTCCGAGGAGAAGCCCGGCCGGCAGGGCGAGGAGCAGCCGGCGGGTTCCCGGCGGCCGGCCGGCAGCCCGGCCGGCCAGGACCCCCGTCCACAGCGGTACTCCCCAGGCCGCGGCCAGGGCGAGCCCGGCCGGCACCGCGGCCGTGTGCAGCTGGTCTCCCCACGGGAGCAGGCGATGGGGCCCCTGCGGCAACGCGGCTTCCAGTGCGGGGAGGAACATGCCCACCAGCAGGCCGACCGCCGCCGTCCCCGCGACCGAACTCCGCAGGATGCGGTGGGGGTGGCGTACGGCGGCCAGTCTCCGTGCGGGGGCCGGATGCAGGGCGAAGGGGCGGTGCCACCACCGTCCGGAGGAGTCCGCCCGGTCGGTGAGCAGGGCCTGCAGGGCCTCGGTCGGCCGGCCGTGGACGGACCGGAGATCCGCCTCGTACTCGCGGCGTCGCAGCAGAGCGGCCGCGACCACGGCGGCCGTGCCCAGGAGCAGCACGGCCCGCAGCCCGTAGTCGAGATAGAAGGGGGAGGTGAATATTTTCCACAGCATCCCCGGCAGGATGGCCGGCAGTGAGGAGAGCGACGACGCGCCGCCGGTGGACGGCAGCGCGCTGACCAGTACATGGAGGACCGGGACCACCAGCACGGCGAGCACCGCCCAGCGGACGCCGCGCGTCAGCCAGGCCAGGGTGATGTCTCCGGCGGCGACATGTGCCGTCTCGTGCCGTATGAGGGCCGCGCGTTGCCCGGGCGGCAGACCCGCGGCCCCCGGCGGCAGGACGATCCGGGCCCGGCCGTGGTGGGCGTAGGCGAACGCCTCCCGCAACCGCAGCCCGCCGCGCAGGACTTCCGGTGCCCGCCGGAGCCCCAGCTCACGCGCGGCCTCGGCGGCCAGGTCGCTCCAGCCGGGCGGCGCGGGGACGAGCGGTCCGGCGCGGCGGGCGAGCAGCAGGGGCAGCAGCCGCATCAGCAGCAGACCGAGCGCGAGCGTCACCGCGGCGCCCGCCACCACGAAGACGTCCATCTCCTGTTCTACGTCGGCCGTGCATTCCTGCAGGCGCGCGAGCGCGGCCGCCGAACGCCGGGGGTCGGACTGCGGCCCCGCCGGGGCCTCCCGTTCGTATACGGCCGAGCACTGCTCCAAGGCCCGCGCGGGGGCGCTGCCCCGGAGGCCGACGAAGAGCACGCGGCCCGCGTATCCGCCGGCCAGCAGCAGGACGAGCAGCAGGAGCACGTACCGTCCCCGGCCGGGGGAGGGGTAGGAGGTGGAGTCCGACCGGGCTTCCGGGGACCCTCCCGGCTCCGCTTCCCGGCCGGGCGCCTCCGACGGGGCGCTCACCCGGGGCTTCCGGCCGTGCCGGCACCGCTGTCGTCCGGGTCGCTCTCTCCTCCGCCGCCGTCGCGACCGCCGCTTCGCGGGGTGTCCTCGGGGCGGCTGTCGCCGGCGTCGCCGGTGCCGCTGTGGCCGCCCAACGCCTCCATGACGGCGTTCACATACCGTTCGGCGGTGGGCTGGGGGACCCCCAGGTCCGCCGCCCCGGCTTCGAGCAGCGCCCGGACCTCGCGCCGCTCCTCGGCGCCGAGTCCCTGCCCGCCGTCATCCGGCCCGGAGCCCCCGGCCCCGGGCTCGGAGCCCGTCCGGCCCTCCGCGGTGCCGCGGCCGCGACGGCGCAGCAGCGGCATCAGCCGCTGCCGGGTGACGCGGCTCAGCCCGTTGACGGTGTGTTCTGCCATCTTGCCCGCCACGGCCGAGACCAGCAGCGACACCAGCCAGAGCACTTGGGGTGACCCCAGAGCCAGGTCCACTCCCATGCCCACCGGGGGGCGCAGGGCGCCGCCCCGGGCGGCCTTCCTCGGGTTCTTCCTGTACGCGGTGAGTATGTCTCCGAAGAATTCCCGCTCTCCGGGACAGGCCCGGCCCGATGCCTCCCGGGCGATAGCCGCGACGGCGGCCCACTCCTGCGGGCTGTGCTCGGGCTGCGGTAAGCGGGATCGCCTCCCGCCCCGTCTCCACCCTGCACCGACACCGCCACGTCGCGGCCATCGCATCCCCCGTGCTCCTCTCCGCCCCGGATCCTTGCTCCGCCCCGGCTGCCCCGGCTGCCCCGGCTGCCCCGGCCGGGGCGGCCGGGCCCCGCAGGAATCGCGGCTCCGGAGAACGGCAACCGGGACAAGCGCCGGGGAGACCGGGACAGGGAGCATAGAACGGTAGGTTGCCCCCACCGGCCGGTTGCCAAAGCGGGAGGCGGGGACTGACTGGATATTGCCGAACATGACCGGTTGCGCCGGAGTTCGCAGGCCCCTTCTCACGCATGTGGTCAGAAGGCTGCCGCGCGGCGTTGGGCCTAGAAGTCGTCGTCGAAGGAGACGGACCCCTCCACCGCGACCTGGTAGGCCGACGGCCGGCGTTCGAAGAAGTTGGTCAGCTCCTGCACTCCCTGCAGTTCCATGAAGGAGAACGGGTTCCGCGCCCCGTAGCGGACCGGCAGCCCGAGCCGGCGCAGCCGCTGGTCGGCGACGCACCGCAGATACTCGCGCATCGAATCGGTGTTCATGCCCGGCAGCCCCTCCCCGCAGAGATCACGGGCGAACTGCAGTTCCGCCTCGACCGCCTCCTCCAGCATCGCCGTGACCCGGCCGGCCAGTTCCTCGTCGAAGAGGTCCGGCTCCTCCTCGCGGACGGTGTCGACGACCGAGAAGGCGAAGTCCATGTGCAGGGACTCGTCGCGGAACACCCAGTTGGTGCCGGTCGCCAGCCCGTGCAGCAGCCCTCGGGAGCGGAACCAGTAGACATAGGCGAAGGCCCCGTAGAAGAACAGCCCTTCGATGCAGGCGGCGAAGCAGATCAGGTTGAGCAGGAAGCGCCGCCGGTCGTCCCTGCTCTCCAGCCGGTCCAGCTTCTCCACCGAGTCCATCCACCGGAAGCAGAACTCGGCCTTCTCGCGGATCGAGGGGATGTTCTCCACGGCTGCGAAGGCGGCGGCGCGGTCGTCGTGGTCGGGGAGGTAGGTGTCCAGCAGCGTCAGATAGAACTGGACGTGCACCGCCTCCTCGAACAGCTGACGGGAGAGGTAGAGCCGCGCCTCGGGGGAGTTGATGTGCCGGTAGAGCGTGAGCACGAGATTGTTGGCGACGATCGAGTCCCCGGTGGCGAAGAAGGCGACGAGCCGCCCGATGAGATGGCGCTCGCCGGGGGAGAGCCGGGCGAGGTCCGCCAGGTCGGAGTGGAGGTCGACCTCCTCCACGGTCCAGGTGTTCCGGATCGCGTCGCGGTAGCGCTCGTAGAAGCCCGGATAGCGCATCGGGCGCAGGGTCAGTTCGAAGCCCGGGTCGAGCAGGTTCCGGGCGGCCGGTGCCGCTCCGGTGCCGGAGGCGGCCGGGGCTGCCGCGGTGGTGGTGGTCGGTGTCGCTTCGGTGGTCACTGGCAGGCCTCGCAGGACTCGGGGTTCTCCAGGGAGCAGGCGGCCGCGTCCCCGCCGGCCGCCTGCTCCGCCGGAGCGGGAGCATGAGCGGGAGAGGGGGCGGGAACGGCGGCGGAGCCGGGGCGGTGCGCCGGGACGGGGACGGGGGCGGGTACGGGGTCCGGCGGCGCGGTCGCCGCGTCGGCGGAACCGGCGGCCCGCGCGATCCGGGTGGCCGGGCGCGACCGCAGGTAGTAGGTGGTCTTGAGGCCCTTCTTCCAGGCGTAGGCGTACATCGAGCTGAGCTTGTCGATGGTCGGCGAGGCCATGAAGAGATTGAGCGACTGGCTCTGGTCCAGATACGGCGTGCGGGCCGCGGCCATGTCGATCAGCGCCCGCTGCGGCAGTTCCCAGGCGGTGCGGTAGCGGTCCCGCAGCCCGGCCGGGAGCCGGTCCAGCGCCTGGACGGAGCCGTTGCCGTCGCGGAGCGCCTCGCGGGTCCGCGCGTTCCAGTGGCCGAGCTCCTTGAGCTCCGCCACCAGGTAGGTGTTGACCTGCAGGAACTCACCCGAGAGGGTCTCGCGCTTGAAGAGGTTCGACACCTGCGGCTCGACGCATTCGTACACCCCGGCGATGGAGGCGATCGTCGCGGTCGGGGCGATGGCGAGCAGCAGGGAGTTGCGCAGCCCCGTGGCGGCGATCCGGGCCCGCAGCGCCTCCCACCGCTCCGGCCACCGGGGCCGGACGCCGTAGTGGTCGGGGTGGAGCACGCCGCGCGAGGCGCGGGTGGAGGACCAGGCCGGGTGCGGGCCGTGCCGCCCGGCGAGAGCGCAGGAGGCCTCGTAGGCCGCGAGCATGATCCGCTCGGAGATCTCGGTGGAGAGCCGGGCCGCCGCGGGGGAGTCGAACGGCAGCCGCAGCCGGAAGAAGACGTCCTGCAGCCCCATTACCCCGAGTCCGACCGGGCGCCAGCGCCGGTTGGAGGCGGCGGCCTGCGGGGTGGGGTAGAAGTTGATGTCCACGACCCGGTCGAGGAAGGCGACGGCGGTGCGGACGGTGGCGTCCAGCCGCTCCCAGTCCATCGCCTCCGCCACCGCGGCCTCACCGGGACCGGCGTCCGCCGCGACATGGGCCGCGAGGTTGACCGACCCGAGATTGCAGACGGCGGTCTCCCCGTCGTCGGTGACCTCCAGGATCTCGGTGCAGAGATTCGAGGAGTGGACGACCTTGCCGGGCTCGGCGGTCTGGTTCGCGGTCCGGTTGGCGGCGTCCTTGAACGTCATCCAGCCGTTGCCGGTCTGCGCGAGCGTGCGCATCATCCGGGCGTACAACTGCCGCGCGGGCAGCCGCCGGACGGCGAGCCCGGCCTCCTCGGCCCGGCGGTACGCCGCGTCGAACTCGGCGCCCCACAGGTCCGGCAGCGCGGGCACGTCGGAGGGGGAGAAGAGCGACCACTCGGCGTCGGCCTCGACCCGGCGCATGAACTCGTCCGGGATCCAGTTGGCCAGATTGAGGTGGTGCGTGCGGCGGGCCTCCTCGCCGGTGTTGTCCCGCAGCTCCAGGAACTCCTCGATGTCGGCGTGCCAGGGCTCCAGGTAGACGCAGGCCGCGCCCTTCCGCCGGCCGCCCTGGTTGACGGCGGCGACGGAGGAGTCGAGCGTGCGCAGGAACGGGACGATCCCGCCGGAGTGGCCGTTGGTGCCGCGGATCAGGGCGCCCCGGGAGCGGATCCGGCTGAACGGCAGGCCGATGCCGCCCGCGTGCTTGGAGAGCCGGGCGACCTGGTGGTAGCGCTCGTAGAGGGAGTCCAGTTCGTCGAGCGGGGAGTCCAGCAGATAGCAGGAGGACATCTGCGGGTGCCGGGTGCCGGAGTTGAAGAGGGTGGGGGAGCTGGGGAGATAGTGCAGCCGGCTCATCAGCCGGTAGAGCGAGGCGACCTCGTCCACGGCCGCGCGCGAGTCGTCTGCGGCCAGCCCGCAGGCCACCCGGAGCAGGAAGTGCTGCGGGGTCTCGACGACCTGACGGCTCACCGGATGCCGCAGCAGGTAGCGGCTGTACAGGGTCCGCAGCCCGAAGTAGCCGAAGCGGTCGTCGGCGCCGTCGGCGAGCGACGTCTCCACCAGGGTGTCCAGCCGTGCCGCGTGCTCGCGGACGAAGGCGGCGGTGCGGTCGGCGATCAGGCCCTCCCGGTGGCCGGCCGCGATCGAGTCCGGGAAGGAGACCGCGCCCTGGCCGGCCGCCTCGTCCGCGATGGCACGGCTGAGGAGTCGGGCCGCCAGCCGCGAGTACACCGGGTCCTCGGAGATCAGCCCGGCCGCGGCCTCCGTCGCCAGCTCGCGCAACGCGGCCTCGTCCGCGCCGGGTTCGCGGCCGCGCAGCGCGGCGGCGGCCACCCGGCCCGGGTCGGCGGCGGGCAGATCGGCCGTCAGCCCGGTGAGGAGGCGCAGCAGCGCGGTACCGGGGGCGTCCCGGCCGGCGGTCGCTGTGCCGCCGCTGTCGGCTGATGCGGGATCGGCGGGCGCGATGGTCACGGAGAACTCTCCCTCGCTCGGCGGGGCCGCGGGGCGGAGCGCGGGGCGCGTGCGGCCCCCGTCCGCCCGGAGGGGCGGAAGACCGCGCGACGTCCACCGGCCCAATCCCCGGAGCCCGGACGGAATCGACGCCGGCTCGGTCGAGCCGGACGTGGCCGACGGCAGGCGCTCGGACTCGAAGGCAGGCGAAAGCCGCCTTCACACCGTTGCGGGACAGTTCAGGATTCGCACCGGATTCCCCTGGCGCGTCAGCGAGCATGAGCATACATCTTGTGTCGCTTTCCGCGAGCGGCACTAGATGTTGTGTATCCCGGCGCACGGGGGCGCTTTGCAGGGGAACACGTCCGGGGCCGCCCCCGGAGTGCGCGGGGAGCGGGAACCGGGCCGCCGGGAAGGGCGGGTGTTCCCGTTCGGGATCCCGGAAAAATCCTCCGCGCACCGGAGTGGCGTGCGCCCGGCGGCCCGGGGGGCGCACCCCGGCGCGCCCCCCGGGCACGCCGATGGCCCCGGCGCGGGGCCGGGGCCATCGGGTCGTTCGGGCGGTTCCGCCGGAGCGGTGGCGTGGGCGTCAGCAGCAGCGGAAGCCCTCGCGGGGGTCGGCCTCACGGCCGTCCACGCGCTGCTTCTCGAACTCGCGGCGGCTCAGCACCTCCGCGTCCGGATCGCACTTCCGTGCGTGGGCGACGTACCGGTCGTAGGTGGCCTCCCCGGTCGCCTCCCGCCAGAGGAAGCGGATCCTGGCGGCCTTCTCCCTGAGCGCGGAGCTCACGAGGAACTCCCCGTGCCGGTGCTCTCCTTGCCGTCCGTGCCGGCGCCGGCCGCGACGAGTTCGGCCTTCTCCTCCTTGGTGGGCCACAGAGCGGCCGGGGCCACGAGCTTCGACTCCACGTAGGGCACCTCCTCCAGCTTGGCCTGCGCGGGATTGCGGATCGCCTTGACGCATACCCGCCCGGCGTCGACGAGTACCACGATGACCAGCAGGAGGAAGAGGACGGAGAGGACGCCGTCCACCGTCGCGTTGGTGACGACGGTGTGCATGTCGCCCATGTCCTTGGCGGGCGGCAGCACCTTGCCGTCCTCGATGGCCTCCTGGTAGATGGAGCGCTGTGTGAAGAAGCCGATCTTCGGGTCACCCGAGAAGATCTTCTGCCAGCTCGCCGTGAAGGTCACCACCACGTCCCAGGCCAGCGGGACACCGGTGACCCAGGCCCACTTGAGCCGTCCGGACTTGACGAGCAGCGTGGTGGCGACGGCCAGCGCGACGGCCGCCAGCAGCTGGTTGGCGATACCGAACAGCGGGAAGAGCTGGTAGATGCCGCCCAGCGGGTCGTGGACGCCGACCCAGAGGAAGTAGCCCCAGAGGCCGACGACGACCGCGCTCGCGATCCAGGCCCCCGGCTTCCAGCTGACGTCCCGGAAGGGCTTGTAGACGTTGCCGAGCATGTCCTGGAGCATGAACCGGCCGACGCGGGTACCGGCGTCCACCGTGGTGAGGATGAACAGCGCCTCGAACATGATGGCGAAGTGGTACCAGAAGGCCTTCATCCCGGCGCCGCCGAAGACCGAGGAGAAGATCTCCGCCATACCGACGGCCAGCGTCGGGGCACCACCGGTCCGCGACAGCAGGGAGTCCTCCTCCACCGCCGCGGCGGCCGCCGCCAGATCGCCGGGGGAGATGGTGTAGCCGAGGTTCGCGACCGCCTCGGAGGCGGACTGCACCGAGTCGCCGATCAGGCCGGCCGGCGAGTTCATCGCGAAGTAGAGGCCGGGGTCGATGATGGACGCGGCCACCAGGGCCATGATCGCCACGAAGGACTCCATCAGCATGGAGCCGTAGCCGATCATGCGGACCTGGGTCTCCTTCTGGATCATCTTCGGGGTGGTGCCCGAGGAGACCAGGGCGTGGAAGCCGGAGAGCGCGCCGCAGGCGATGGTGATGAAGACGAACGGGAAGAGTGAGCCGGCGAAGACCGGGCCGGCGCCCGAGCTCGCGAACTCGGTGACCGCGGGCATCTTCAGGGTCGGCAGGGCGAACGCCACCCCGAGGGCCAGCAGGACGATCGTGCCGATCTTCATGAAGGTGGACAGGTAGTCACGAGGGGCCAGCAGCATCCACACCGGCAGCACCGAGGCGAAGAAGCCGTAGACCACGAGCCAGATCACCAGGGTGCCGGGCTGCAGGGTGAAGGTCTCCGCCCAGGAGGACTCGGCGACCCAGCTCCCGGAGATGATCGCGAGCAGCAGCAGCGCCACACCGATGACCGACACCTCGGTCACCCGGCCCGGGCGCAGCACCCGCAGGTAGAAGCCCATGAAGAAGGCGATCGGGATCGTCATCGCGATGGAGAAGGTGCCCCACGGCGAGTGCGCCAGGGCGTTGACGACGACGAGCGCCAGCACCGCCAGCAGGATGATCATGATGGCGAAGATGGCGATCAGCGCCGCGGCGCCGCCGAACGGGCCGATCTCCTCCCGGGCCATCTGCCCCAGCGACTTGCCGTCCCGGCGCATGGAGAAGAACAGCGTCACCATGTCCTGGACCGCGCCGGCGAAAATCACGCCGACGATGATCCAGATGGTGCCGGGGAGGTAGCCCATCTGCGCCGCCAGCACGGGGCCCACCAGCGGGCCGGCTCCGGCGATGGCGGCGAAGTGGTGGCCGAGCAGTACGCGCCGGTCGGTGGGGTGGAAGTCGACACCGTTGTCGAGCCGCTCCGCCGGGGTGGCCCGGGTCTTGTCGGCCTTCAGGACGCGGTTGGCGATGAACCGGGAGTAGAAGCGGTAGGCGATGGCATAGGAACCGAGAGCGGCGGCGACCATCCAGGCGGCCGACACCTCCTCGCCGCGTGAGAGGGCGAGGACGGCCCAGCCTGCCGCGCCGACGAGGGCCACAGCGGCCCAGACCGCGATCGATCCGGGGGTCATCCCGCGTTTCGCGGTGGTGGGCGGGGCTGCGGATGCTGACTCTGGCATGGGAGCGTCTCCGTTTTTTCCGGGAAGGATCTCCTGCGTAACGCGCAGGGAAATCTAGGGCAGCGCGCGGCCGGTGGTCACTACGCCTGCATACCGGTACGGACACGTTGTGGAAACCATAGTCCGGCAGACGGAATGGCCCGTTACTCTCCGCCCTGCCGTCCCGACCCGGTGACAGCCGGTGATGACCGGGCCCGTGAAGCCCCCGGAACCCGCGGCCCCCGGGCCCGTCTCAGCTCTTGGGGCGCTGGAGACGGGCGACGAACTTGTAACGGTCGCCCCGGTACACCGAGCGGACCCACTCCACCGGCGCCCCCGTCGCGTCGAAGGAGTGCCGGGAGAGCATCAGCATCGGCAGCCCGACGTCCGTCCCCAGCAGGCCGGCCTCGCGCGGGCTGGCGAGCGAGGTCTCGATCGTCTCCTCGGCCTCGGCCGGGCGCACTCCGTAGACCTCGGCCAGCGCGGTGTAGAGGGAGGTGTACTTCACCAGGCTGCGGCGGAGCGCGGGGAAGCGCTTGGCCGACAGATGCGTGGTCTCGATGGCCATCGGCTCACCGCTGGCCAGCCGGAGCCGTTCGATCCGCAGCACCCGGTCGCCGGTGGCGATGTCGAGCAGCCCGGCGAGCCGGTCGTCGGCGGTGACGTAGCCGATGTCGAGCAGCTGCGAGGCGGGCTCCAGCCCCTGGGCCCGCATGTCCTCGGTGTAGGAGGTGAGTTGGAGGGCCTGGGAGACCTTGGGCTTGGCGACGAAGGTGCCCTTGCCCTGGATGCGCTCCAGCCGGCCCTCGACGACCAGTTCCTGGAGGGCCTGACGCACCGTGGTGCGCGAGGTGTCGAACTCGGTGGCGAGCGTGCGCTCCGGGGGGACCGGGCTGCCCGGGGGCAGGGTCTCGGTCATCTCCAGCAAGTGGCGCTTGAGCCGGTAGTACTTGGGCACCCGCGCGGGACGCCCGGTGCCCGCCGTGCCGCCCGGGCCGTTCTCGGCGCCCCCGTCGGTCTCCATCGTCAGCCTTCCCGACTCCTGGCCTGCTGCCGTCACCGGCTCCTCCGTACGTAGGGCTCACATCGTGGCACGGTCCGGCGTTCACGGTGCGCTGCCCCTGTGCGGCCGGAAGGTGCCGGGCCCCGTCACCGGGGACCGACAGCCCTCCTTATACACCTCCGGGATCTCCGCGGCGTTCCGGTCCGGACGGCGGGACACGGGCGTATTGGTCTAAACCAAATGAGGGTACCCTGATCGCGTCCGGCCCCGCGCCGGAGCGGCCGCCGCGGAGCACCGCGGCCGGCGCTCCGGTGGCCCCAGAGCTACGGGAGGCACCCCGCATGTCCGCCAAGCAGCCGATCCGGTACCCCGAGCAGCCGGGCCGCATCATGGCCGGTGAGATCGCCGAACAGCCCGCCGTCCTGGCCCGGATCCTCGGCGAGGGCGCGGCCGCGATCCGCGAGACCGCCCGCCGGGTCGCCGCCCGCCGGCCGCGCTTCGCGCTGCTGACCGCCCGCGGCACCTCCGACAACGCCGCTCTCTACGCCAAGTACCTGCTGGAGATCCGCCGGGGCATGCCCTGCGGGCTCACCTCCATGTCCACGACCACCGCCTACGGGGCCCGCCCCGACCTCACGGACGTGCTGGTCATCGCCGTCAGCCAGTCCGGCGGCTCACCCGATCTGGTGGCCTCCACGGAGGCCGCCCGCGCGGGTGGCGCGGTCACCGTGGCGGTGACCAACAACCCCTCCTCCCCCCTCGCCGCGGTGGCGGAGTTCCACATCGACATCCTCGCGGGGGCCGAGAAGGCCCTGCCGGCGACGAAGACCTACACCGCCGAACTGCTGGCGCTCTACCTCTTCACCGAGGGCCTGTCCGGCGGGGACGGCGCGGCGGCCGCGGTGCTGCCGGAGCTGGCCCGGCAGATCCTGGACCGCGCGGCCGAGGTGCGGACGCTGGCCGGCCGCTACCGCTTCGCGGAGCGCATGGTGCTCACCTCCCGCGGCTACGGCTATCCGACCGCCAAGGAGGCCGCCCTCAAGCTCATGGAGACCAGCTACATCCCCGCGCTCTCCTACTCCGGCGCGGATCTGCTGCACGGGCCGCTCGCCATGGTCGACAACGTCTCGCCGGTGATCGCCATCGTGCCGGAGGGCCGGGGCGGTGAGGCCCTGCGGCCGGTGCTGGACCGGCTCCGGGACCGGGGCGCCGACCTCGTCGTCATCGGCAGCGGCGAGCAGGTGAAGGCGGCCTCCGCGGGCTTCGCCCTGCCGACCGCCGACGTCGCCGAGGAGGTGCAGCCGGTGCTGGAGATCCTGCCGCTGCAGATGCTCGCCCGCGAGGTGACGCTCGCCCGGGGCCAGGACCCGGACGCGCCCCGCGCGCTGGCGAAGGTGACCGAGACCCGCTGACGGAGCCCGGGGGACGGGGCCGGGGACGGCGCGGGGCCGGTCCAGGGGTGGGGGACGAGCCGCGGCCCGCCCCCGGAAAGACCCGCGGGCCGCGGCGCCGGGACAGGACCCTCAACCTGTCCGGCACCGCAGCCCGGAGCTGTACCGGCCGGTGGTTTCCCGGGGTGTGCGGTCCCCCGGGGCCGTTCCCGGCCGACCGGAGACCCGGACGCGGTCAGGGCAGAGAGCGCCCCGGGTCTCGTATCCGCCCTCCTGTGCGGGGAGGGCAGAGGCTCTGTTCGATTGTCTCCCCACCATCTTGGACCGGACCTCCGCCACTGTCCAAGCCCGCAGGTCCGGAGCCCGTCCGGGTAGGCTCGCGGGTGTGCCGTCCATGAACGACCTCGTCCGCCAGCACACCGCGCTCGGTGACTCCGACCTGGAGTGGCTCCACCTTCTGGTGTCGGAGTGGCAGCTGCTCTCCGACCTCTCCTTCGCCGACCTGGTGCTGTGGGTGCCCACCCGGGACGGGACCCGCTATGTGTCCGTCGCCCAGATGAGGCCCAACACCGGGCCCACGTCCTATCAGAACGACATGGTCGGCCACCTGGTTCCCCGCGGCCGCCGCCCGATGCTGGACGCCGCCCTGGACGAGGGCCGCATCGTGCGGGAGGGCGACCCCGAGTGGCGCGAGGAGGTCCCCGTCCGGGTCGAGTCCATCCCCGTGCGCCGGGAGGGCCGGGTCCTCGGGGTGATCGCGCGCAACACCAATCTGCTGACCGTCCGCACCCCCAGCCGGCTGGAGCTCACCTACCTCCAGAGCGCCTCCGACCTCGCCCAGATGATCGCCGCGGGCGCCTTCCCCTTCCAGGACCAGCAGGGCGACATGGACGTCTCGCCCCGCGCCGGCGACGGGCTGATCCGGCTCGACGCCGACGGCATCGTCCAGTACGCCAGCCCCAACGCCCTCTCGGCCTACCACCGGCTGGGTCTCGCCGCCGACCTGGTCGGCCTCCACCTGGGCCGGGCCACCGCCGAACTCGCGCCCGCGCGCGGCCCGGTCGACGAGGCGGTGGCCAAGCTGGCGAGCGGCTGGGCGCCGCGCGACTTCGAGGTGGAGAGCGACCAGGGCGTCATCCAGCTGCGCTCCATCCCGCTGAAGCCCAAGGGCACCCGGATCGGTTCCCTGGTGCTGCTGCGCGACGTCACCGAACTGCGCCGCCGGGAGCGGGAGTTGCTCACCAAGGACGCCACCATCCGGGAGATCCACCACCGGGTGAAGAACAATCTGCAGACCGTCGCGGCGCTGCTGCGGCTCCAGGCCCGCCGCATGGACTCCGACCAGGGTCGGGAGGCGCTCGGGGAGGCCGTCCGCCGGGTCGGCTCGATCGCCATCGTCCACGAGACCCTCTCGCAGAACCTCGACGAGCGGGTGGAGTTCGACGAGATCGCCGACCGGGTGCTGGCGATGGTGGCCGAGATCTCCCCGGGGCGGGTCGTCTGCCGCCGCACCGGCCGGTTCGGGATACTCGACGCGGACGTCGCCACCCCGCTGTCGATGGTGCTGACCGAGGTGGTGCAGAACGCCCTGGAGCACGGCTTTCCGCCGGTGGCTCCGGGCGAGCGGGGGAAGCAGCAGGGCACGGTCGAGGTGTCCGCGGTGCGGGGCGGCGGCCGGGCCGACCCGCGGCTGCTGGTCACCGTCCAGGACGACGGCGCGGGCCTGCCGGCGGACTTCGACCCGCACCGCACCGGCAATCTGGGCCTGCAGATCGTCCGGACGCTGGTGGAGGGCGAGTTGGGCGGCACCTTCGACATGCGGCCGGCCCCGGAGGGCGGCACCCGGGTCCTGCTGGACATCCCGGTATGGGCCGAGGGCGCCGAGCGGAGGGTCCTTCCGCAGCCGGGGCGGCTCTGAACGGTCCGGCGCGGCCGGGCCGGGCGTGCCCCGGCCCCGGACCGCGCCGGGTACAGCACTGAGCCCCGGCCGGGATCCGGCCGGGGCTCAAAGCTTTATGTGCAACGGGTACTGCGCGCTGCGACTCGGGGGGCGGGTGGTGCGTACCCGCTGGGATGACGTGGTGTCATCGGGAACACGCTCCGCCCGGGTGCAGGGGGGTTCAGGCGCTGGCGTTGCGCGCCCGGTTGCGAGCGGCGCGGCGCTTCATCGCGCGGCGCTCGTCCTCGCTGAGGCCACCCCACACACCGGAGTCCTGACCGGACTCCAGCGCCCACTGCAGGCACTGCTCCATGACGGGGCAGCGACGGCAGACGGCCTTGGCTTCCTCGATCTGCAGCAGCGCAGGACCGGTGTTGCCGATGGGGAAGAAGAGCTCGGGGTCTTCCTCGCGGCAAACGGCGCGGTGACGCCAGTCCATGGCTGCTCCATCTCCTTGTGATACTTGCTGATTGCTTGTGAATGTGAACGCTTTCACGAATCCCCCCGCGACAGAAGGGCCGACGACCAGTTCCCTGGTGCGGTCCCAGCGGGATTGAGGAGGGGGGTTCGGGCTCTCAAGGGGGCCATGTGCGAGGCCGTCCCGATCGCCAGGAAGAGACTCGCAAACCTGGGCTGCGGATACAACCCCTTCCGGAAAGTTTTTTTTGATTCCTTGGTGTCGCCTCGGTCACAGCCTCACTTCCAGGGGGTGGAAGATGGCCTAAACGTTCGAGTGAAAGGACTTTCTGCGGTTCCGCTCACACAATCACACGCAGTGCACGCCGTACGCCTGTGAACGTCACGCTGGAACGCACTCCCAGGTGGTCACCGTCCATCTGGAACGGCAGTTTCGCCTGCGAATGCAAGGTGAAGTCCGTCAGGTCGTGCAGTGACAGAGCGTGCTTGCCGTGCGGGCCCTTCCCGGGCGAGGACGTGAGCAGCTGGGTCCCGTACCGCGCCACCGCGGCGGCGGACAGACTGCTCAGTCCGAGCACGTCCAGCGCGGTGTCGAACGTCGCCCCGGGGGCGGCGTAGACCGGACGATTGCCCAGGTAGGTCCAGGGAGCGGTGTTGCAGACGACCGACAGCACCAACTCCCGTACGGGCGTGTGCCCCGGGCGGTCGAGCGTAATCGTGCCGCGGCCGCGGTGCGGGTCGCTGAAGAACTGGCGGAGCACCTGGCGCACATACAGAGCGTGTGTTGAACGCCGGCCTCGCTCGCGCTGCTGTTCGACTCGGCCGACGACTCCGGCGTCGAATCCGAACCCCGCGGTGAAAGTGAACCAGCGCGCCGGAACCGCCTCGTCCACCGTTCCGGGAGTTCCCGAGGCAAGACCGAGACCGACCGTCCGTTCGTTTCCGTCACGCAATGCGTCCAGCAAAGCACCGGTCGCTTCCACGGCGTCATTGGGAAGTCCCAGAGCGCGGGCGAACACATTCGTGGAACCGCCCGGGACCACCGCGAGCCGGGGCAGGGAATCCGGGTCCGGGCCGCGGTGCAGCAGGCCGTTCACGACCTCGTTGACGGTGCCGTCGCCGCCGAGCGCGACGACCAGTTCGACCTCGCCGCTCTCGGCCGCCCGCCGGGCCAGGTCGCGGGCGTGCCCCCGGTACTCCGTCGTCGCCACCTCCAGTTTGAGATCGCTCGCCAGGGCGTGGATCAGGACGTCCCGCGTGCGGGCGCTGGTGGTGGTGGCTGCCGGATTGACCACGAGGAGGGCGCGCATGCCGTGCACATTACCTACCTGCGGGTATACGGCACAGTCCGGACGGTGCCCCGCACCGGACGGGAAGAGGACGGCGGATACGCTGCTGAGGTGAGCAGTGAGCAGCGACCGTCCACCGGCGCATCATCTCCCGCCGCCCCCCGCCCGGCCCGGCTCTCCGCCGCCGCGGCCCTCTGCGCCGCCGAGGGCGTGGTGCTCGCCGGGTTCGGGGCGTATCTGCTTCTGATGGGGCTGCTCGGCGACCCGTCGAGCCCGCGGCAGGCGGAGATGGGCGGGCTGACCCTGCTGGCGCTGGCCGCGCTGCCGCTCGTCGCGGCCCGCGGACTGCTGCTGCGGCGGCGCTGGAGCCGCGGACCGGCGGTGATCACCCAGCTCATGGCCGTGCCGGTCGCCTGGACGCTGGTGGGCACCGGCGGCGCGGTGATCGCCGCGGGGGCGGCGCTGGGCGCGGTGGCCGTCACCGTACTGGTGCTGCTGGTCAATCCGGCGGCCACCGAGGCGCTGGGCATCGGTCCCCGCGGCGAGCCCTGACGGGCCCGGGGCGGCGCCTCCCGTGCTTCCCGTGAGGAGCCGCGGCCCGCGGGCGGCGGGGACCGCACCGCCCGTACGGAGCCGGGGGGCGGCCCGCGGCGGTCACTCCTCGACGAGGAGCTTGTCCCGCAGCTGCGCCAGGGTGCGGGCCAGCAGCCGGGAGACGTGCATCTGCGAGATGCCGACCTCCTGCGCGATCTGAGACTGCGTCATATTGCCGAAGAAGCGCAGCAGCAGGATCTTCTTCTCCCGCGGCGGCAGTTCCTCCAGCAGCGGCTTGAGCGACTCGCGGTACTCCACGCCCTCCAGGGCGTCGTCCTCGGCGCCCAGGGTGTCGGCGACGGCCGGCGACTCCTCGTCCGTGTCCGGGACGTCCAGCGAGAGGGTGCTGTAGGCGTTGGCGGACTCCAGGCCCTCCAGCACCTCCTCCTCCGAGATGCCGAGCTGGACGGCGAGTTCGTGGACGGTGGGGGAGCGGCCGTGCCGCTGGGACAGCTCGGCGGTGGCCGTGGTCAGCGACAGCCGGAGCTCCTGGAGCCGGCGCGGGACCCGCACCGCCCAGCCCTTGTCGCGGAAGTGCCGCTTGATCTCCCCGACCACCGTCGGAGTGGCGTAGGTGGAGAACTCCACGCCCCGGTCGGGGTCGAAGCGGTCCACCGACTTGATCAGGCCGATGGTGGCGACCTGGGTCAGATCGTCCAGCGGCTCGCCGCGGTTGCGGAACCGCCGGGCCAGGTGCTCCACCAGCGGCAGATGCATCCGCACCAGATGGTCGCGGAGCTCGGCGCGCTGCGGCGAGCCCTCGGGGAGACCGCGCAGCTCGATGAAGAGCGCGCGGGCACCGCTGCGGTCGTGCGGATCCGGCTGCTCCCCGCGGGCGTAGTCGTGCTCGCGCCCCGGGTGCCCGCCCTGGCCCTGCTCGCGCCGGGGCTGCTCCTGCCGCTGCTCCTGCTGATGCTGGTCCATGTGGTCCGCCCGCTCTGCCTGTTGCTCGGGGATGGCCGCCCTGGGCACCGCCCCCGCCGAGCGCCTCTCGTCCTGCACCGGCCCGCCCGTTCCCTCCGTCACGGCTGACCGGGACCCGCGCCGCGCTTCTTGTGCAGGCCGATGCTCACCGTGCGGTCCTCGGCGACCGTGGAGTCCACCTCACCGGCGAGCGCGGAGAGCACCGTCCAGGCGAAGGTGTCGCGCTCGGGGGCGCGGCCGTCGGTCGTCGGGGCCGAGACGGTCACCCGCAGCGAATCCCCGACCAGGCGGAAGACGCAGCTGAGCACGGAACCCGGCACCGCCTGCTGGAGCAGGATCGCGCAGGCCTCGTCGACCGCGATGCGCAGATCCTCGATCTCGTCGAGGGTGAAGTCCAATCGGGCCGCGAGGCCCGCCGTGGCCGTCCGCAGCACGGAAAGATAGGCACCCGCGGCGGGCAGCCGGACTTCCACGAAGTCCTGGTTCCCGGGCTCACCTGCGATGTGGGACACCCTCACCTCCAAGGTGACAAGCTCTTCGAGCTGATCGAGCGCCGGACCGCGCGCTTCATACGAGGGCGGAACCGGCGCAGCACATGGTTCGCCTGCGACGCTATCGTGATCTGTGGGCCGGTGTCGCCTGCGCGGGGGGCGCAGGGCACAGCGGGGCCGCCCTTCAACGGCCGGTCGGAGCCCGCGGTCCGGTGAACGTCACTCATTGTAAACACGTCTCTACGGACAGTGGCTAGGGGTGTGGCGGTCCCAATTCCCGTCATTCGGCCCCGGGTTCACTCCGCGGGGCCGGGGGCGGCCGTCGCCACTGGTCAGCCGGGTCCGGTGAGAACGGCCGCGATCACCGTGCCCCGGGGGAACGCGCCCTCTTCGGTCAGCGACAACAGTCCGTAGAACATTTTGGCGACGTACAGTGACTCCAGGATAACCCCGTGCCGGGCGGAGAAGTCCTCCGCGAACGCCCGCAGTCGGGGCGGGACCTTCGCGTAGCCGCCGCAGTGGAAGCGGTGCTCCACCCGCCAGTCGCCCCGGCGGGCGCCGAACGCCTCGCGCTGCAGGCGCTCGACCTCGCCGTCCAGGAAATTGCCCTTCAGCACCGCGAAACCCAGGGCCCGTTGACCGGGCGCCAGCCCCGCCGCCAGCCCGGCGAGGGTGCCGCCGGTGCCGCAGGGGACGGCCACCACATCGGCCCGGCCCCGGAGTTCGCGGCCCAGGTCCGTGCAGCCGTGCACGGCGAGGGCGTTGCTGCCGCCCTCCGGCACGAGCTGGAAGGGGCCGAAGCGTTCGCGCAGCCCCGCGACGAACTCCGGTGCGCTCTTGCGCCGGTAGGCGGCCCGGTCGAGGAAGACCAGCCGCATCCCGTCGGCGGCGCAGCGCTCCAGGGACGGGTTGAGCGGGCGGTCCGCCAACTCGTCGCCCCGTACGACGCCGATGGTGGCCAGGCCCAGCAGCCGGCCGGCCGCGGCGGTGGCCCGGAGATGGTGGGAGTAGGCGCCGCCGAAGGTGAGGAGGGTGGTGTGGCCGTGCTCGGCGGCGGCGCGCAGATTCGGGGCGAGCTTGCGCCACTTGTTGCCGGGCAGCTCGGGGTGGATGAGGTCGTCCCGCTTGAGCAGCAGCCGCACGCCGTGGCGCGCGAAGCGCTCGTCACCGGCCGGGCGCAGCGGTGACGGCAGCCGGGGCCGCAGGGCACCGGGGCCGGAAGTGCGGCCGGGCGGGGTGCCGGGAGCGGCGGGGGAGGGGGCGGACACCGGACCATTGTCGCCCGGTGCCGGCGTGGGACGCGCGGGCGGGGGCCGGTGGCCGCGGACCACGGCGCCCGGTCCGGACGGAGCGCCCGGGGCCGGGGCGGAGTCGCCCGGTCCGGACGGCGGCACCGCCGGGGCGGGCCGCGGCCCGGGGCGGGCGCCGCGGACTCAGCCCCGCAGGACCCCGTCGCCGTGGGTCGCGATGTGCTGCTCCAGCGCCGCCATCGCCTGACGGGTGGCCTCCGGGGAGCCCGAGCGGCGCTGCTCGGCGTAGTACGCCGCGCCGAGCTTCTTCAGCAGATCGGCACCGGCGCGCTGGGTCTGCACCTCGTCGAGCTTCTGCTTGCCCTGCGTGAGCCCGCGCTGCGCCTGCTCCTTGGCGCGGTCCAGAAACCCTGCCATGTGCTGCCTCCTGCGATCGGTGCGGCGGGGGCGGCCGGGCGGTGCACCACCCCTCGTCCCCTCAACGCGGGGGCCGGGCCGGACGTTCCCCGTGTCGCCCGGACGGAGGAGCCGCCCGGTCCTACGGGCAGTGGATGACCTGGCCCGCGTACGAGAGATTGCCGCCGAAGCCGAACAGCAGGACGGGAGCGCCCTGTTCGATCTCCCCGCGCTCCACCAGCTTCGACAGCGCCAGCGGGATGCTGGCGGCCGAGGTGTTGCCGGAGTCGACCACGTCCCGGGCGATCACGGCGTTGACCGCTCCGAGTCTCCGGGCGAGCGGCTCGATGATCCGCAGGTTCGCCTGGTGCGGTACCACCGCCGCCAGGTCCTCGGGCCGCACCCCGGCGCGGTCGCACACCCGGCGTGCGATCGGCGGCAGCTGGGTTGTGGCCCAGCGGTAGACGGTCTGCCCCTCCTGCGCGAAGCGGCTCGGGGTGCCCTCGATGCGCACGGCACCGCCCATCTCCGGCACCGAGCCCCAGACGACCGGCCCGATGCCCGGCTCCGCCGCCGCGGTCACCACCGCGGCCCCGGCGCCGTCCCCGGTGAGCACACAGGTGGTGCGGTCCGTCCAGTCGGTCACATCGGTGAACTTCTCGGCGCCGATCACCAGTGCCGCACGGGCCGCGCCGGCCCGTATGGCGTGGTCCGCGGTGGCCAGGGCGTGGGTGAAGCCCGCGCAGACCACGTTGAGGTCCATGGTGGCGGGGGAGGGGAGGCCGAGCCGGGCGGCGACGCGGGCGGCCGTGTTGGGGCTGCGGTCGACGGCCGTGCAGGTGGCGACGAGGACCAGGTCCACCTCGGCGGCGGCGAGACCGGAGCTTGCCAGCGCCTTGGCGGCCGCGGCGGCGGCCATCTGGTCCACGGTCTCGTCGGGACCCGCCACATGGCGGGTGCGGATGCCGACCCGGCTGCGGATCCACGCGTCGTCCGTGTCGACCATGGCCGCCAGATCGTCGTTGGTCAGCACGGCGGCGGGCTGGTGGTGGCCGAGAGCCAGGACGCGTGAACCCGTCAAGGGGTCTCCCCTTCGTATCCGGTCCGGCGGCACCGGTCGGACGACGGTGCCGGGTGCGGTGGGCACCGCCCCACCATCCTGGGCGCCCGGACCCCGGTCACCGGGTACGCGTTCGGCCAAGGATCGGGGCACAGAACTGGCGCGACCCGCCAGCGGGACGCTCAGACGCGGGCACCGTGGCGGCGCAGCGCCTCGGCCAGTGTGGGGACGGGACGGAAGCGGTGGTCGAGGCCGGTGATGCCCAGGATGCGCAGGAGGCCCGGCCGGTCGCAGACCAGGGCGAGGCGTCCGCCCTGGGCGTGGACGCGGCGGTGGGCACGGCACAGCAGGCTCAGCCCGGAGGCGTCGAGGAAGGTGACCGGGCTGAGGTCGATGACGAGCCGGGGCTCGGCCGTGGCGGTGGCCCGGTCGAGGTGCGGGGCGGCGTCGAGGGCCGCGGCGATGTCCATCTCGCCGCGGAGCTCGACGACCGTGCAGCCGCCCGTCCGGTAGGTGGCCATGTGCCGACTGGGCTTCGGGGTCAGCAGAACTCTCCTGTTCGGGCCACGCGCCGGACCCTTCCGTCCGGTCCTCCGCGCGTGGCTGTGCGAATCCCCGGAGCGGCCGGCGCCGCGCCCCCGGTCCGGCGGACCGGCCCGCCCCGGTCGTACGGGACCGGCGGGCGGACGGGCCGCGGGCGGCCCAGGGGAGGGGGTGACGTACCGTCACCGTAGCGGTACAGCACAGGAGGACGGGAGCGCAGAAACGGTCTTCGGCCCGGAAATTACATCCGTGTAGGTGATTTTCCCTACTTGGCATTGACGAGGGCCCGAAGGTCTGACCGCGTCGCCCGAGGCGCCCTGGAGGGCGGGTGCCGGACGTCCTACCGTGAAACCCACGAGACCCTGGAGGCAGCAGAAGATGTCATCGATCCCCACCGCCGCACCGACCCCGGGCATACGGCGCGCCGGAGCGGACGACCGCACCTGGGTCGCCTCCCTCCTGGGCGAGGCGTTCATGGAGGACCCGGTCAGCAGCTGGGTCTTCCCGGAGGCGGAGCAGCGCCGCGCGCTCCACCCGGCCTTCTTCGGCGTCTTCCTCGACGCCGCCCTGGAGGAGGGCTCGGTGGAGGTCACCGACGACGGCTCGGCGGCCGCCCTCTGGCTGTCCGTCCCGGCCGTGGCCGAGGCGGACGTCCCGGCCGCGATCGCGGAGGACGAGAAGGCCGCCGCCCTCATGCGCGCGGTGAGCGACCCCGCCAACGAGCGGACGGAGGCGGTCGGCCGGCTGACCGCCCGGGTGCACCCCCGGCACCGGGAGCACCGGTATCTGATGCTCATCGGGGTCGACCCCGGCCGGCAGGGACAGGGCATCGGCAGCGCGCTCCTGGGGCCCGCGCTGCGGCACTGCGACAGCGCGGGACTGCCCGCCTATCTGGAGGCCAGCAGCGCCCGCAGCCGCTCGCTGTACGAGCGCGAGGGCTTCGTGTTCACCGGCCGGACCGTCGACCTGCCGGACGGCCCCCCGATGTGGTCCATGTGGCGCGAGCCGCGCGGCTGAGAGCGGGGGACGGGCAGGGCTCGCGGCCCGGCGTCACCGGCCGGGGGGAACCGGGGGGAAGAAGACCGCACCCGGTCCACCGCGGCCGCCGGGGTCGGCGGCCGGTGGACCGGGTGCGGGCGGGAGGACCGGCGGTCGGGCACACCGCGGGCCGGAACCCTGACCGGGGGTCAGGCCTTCTTGGGGTCTCCAAGTAACAGGCCAGGTCGGTGACCTGCGGGGATCTCCCCTATGGGGCGCTGACCTGGCCTTTTGCTGATGGCTGGCGATGGGGTGCGACGGTCATGATCGGGTGTCCTGCGGACTGTGTGCGGACTGCCGCATCCTCAGTGCCAGGGCGTGGCACGTGACGCCTTCACATCCGTTCCGCTGTACCGCAAGGCGGGCGTGTGTCCAGAGTTTCGGCGTTGTCGTTTGGTGTCCGGTTTATCAGGTGAGTCGAGAAGGGCGGGTGGCGGGTCATGTCCCGGTTTGCCCCGGCGGAGGCCGGCGGCAATGCCGCGGTGGCCCGCTGCTCGCAGGGTGCCGATCGCGGGGTTTTATAGGGTCGCCATGGCCCGGGATGCGTTGCCGGTGCGGACTGGAGAGGCGTCCTCGGTGAAGGTGGTGTCGCGGACGCGGTGCAGAGCCTCGACCGTCCAGTGCTCCTGGGCGAGCCGGGCGAGCTCGACGGGGCTCGCCTGCTCGGCGCTCAGACTGGTGACGGCGTAGACCGTTTTGTGGCGACCTTCCCGGTCTTCTTGTTAACGCGTCAGTCGGGCCAACCACAGGGATCACTCCATCGGCTTGACCTTCTCCTCGATGAAGGCGATTTCCTCGGCGTCGAGCCCGTATTTGGCGTACAGCTGCTGGTCGATCTGCGGAACCGGCTTGGACCAGTCAATGTCCGATGTCGACGTGAAGTCCTGAGCAGGAACGTGCTTCCAGACCTTTGCCGGATTGTGTTGGGTGATCTTCAAGATGCCGAGCATCGTTCGAGCGAACTTAGTCTTGATGTACTTCAAACACGCCTGCGCTTCGGCCTCAGAATCGAATGCTCCAATGGTGATAAACGTCTGCGTGACCGCCGCCCCCGGACCGAGCACAGTCGGGTTGGTCAAAACGACACCAAAGAAATCAGTTGTCGAACCCGACCCGTTCGCCGCCGGAACCGCAATCTTGTACTGGTGGAGACTCTCAGGCCCGGTGACGTATTCCGTGCGGATCCAACGGATCAAGCGCTTGTTCTTGATGAGGCCAAGTACGCGCACATACTCAACGGCGTCCGCCGACTTATCCCCGTGGTAAAGAAATGAAAACTGCTCAAACGCGTTCGTGCTCACCAAAGCTGCGTTGCCTTCCGGGCGCAACGCACGCGCATCAGGATGGTCCTCGTACAACTTCTCCGTGTAACGGTAGGAACGCGAACTTGTGATCCCGATATCAATCAGCGACGTGTCAGTAGTCTCGACAACCTTGTGAAGGATCGTACTGAGCTCAGGGTGCCGGGCGAAAAATCCGACTGGGCCAAGCTTGCGTCCCGAGTCCCTGTAGGTCACGGCGATGCCGCCCTTGATCGGGTCCGTAAGGCTCGGGAACAGCAGGTTCGAGTCGGACTCGAAATGGGCCACGCTCAGGTACTCATCCGCCAGCATCTTCTCGTTCCAGGCCTTGGGAGTGAAACCCGCGTTGAACAGGAAGCGCGCCGGCGTAATGAGCACAACCTTCTCCCCGACCTCGTACGCTGCGTCCATGAAGAGGTGATAGACGGGGGTGTCTCGTGTGCCGCCGCCCTGGGCTTCTGCCTGGTACGGCGGGTTGCCGATGACGACATCGAACTTCTTGCTCATGTCAGTTGCCTTCCGTCAGCATCTGGTCGACTAGGCTCTGCCGCTCTTCAGAGCTCATGCGCGCGAGGTCCCCCACCTTGAAGTGGCCCGAGTCCTGGACCCACGCCCTCCGCTCGGACACGCCGCCGGAGACAGCTTCGATGGTAATCCGGTGCAGGATCTGGTTGTGGCTCATCTCGAATACCTGTGAGGTCAGGATGTGCTTGAGCCGATCTTCCTGGTCCGGGAAAGCTTCCGTCAGACCGGTGTCGAGGCGTCGTACCAGCTCCATGAGGAACAGTCCCGCAGTGGAGAAAAGGTCAGCGAAGGTCTTGTCCGGGTCAGAGAAGATGCCAGGGTTCTTTGCCTCGAGGGTGTCGACCATCTGCTTGACAACCGGCTGCGGGGTGAAGACGAGCGACGTCTTCTGCTGAGGGATGTAGGCGAAGATGTTCTCGGTCTGTGCGTCGTCGAAGTAGTCGGCCAGGGCCTCCTTCTTGTTGAGGAACTCCTGCACGGATCGGTCGAAGACCGCCTCGTCGAACATGCCCGGGATCCTGGTGACGGTGCCGTTTTCCTCGGCGACCTCTTGGCCGTCACGCAGCAGCCTGAACTCGGCTTCGGTGATGCCGGTGATCTCCTCGAACACGTCGCCTGGCGTGTAGTCATCGAAGTTCGCCAAGCGCAGGTCGCGGTCGCCGTAGGCCATCAAGAACATCGGGATAGTGCGAGCGAAGCCGCGCAGGTGCGAGCGGACGTCGTCCATCGCTTTGTCGGCGTGTTTCTGCGCGGTCTTAGTTTCTTCGCGGGTGACCACCTCGGGCACAATCTCTTGCATCGTCTTGTCGACGATAGACAAAATGTTGTCCTGCAACGCCTTGTGCTGCTCAATCTTCTTGGCTTGCAGAGCCTCGCCGTCGACCTCGGTGGCTGCATTCTTCAACTCGTCGTCGAGGTGCTTGGTGGCGATGCTGAAGTCGACGTATGCGCGCTCAACCTCATTTTTGATGACCTGCTCGGTGCGCTTTTCGTCGCGTTCGACCTGCTTGGCGGAGAGCCCGAAGGCGTTCTTAAGTTCCTCGCGCTTTTGACGACTCTGCTCGGTCACCGCCTCGGCAATCTGCTTTGCTGCGACCTGCGGCGGGGTGTCTGGCTCGATGCTCGGAAGGTTCTCGGCGCGATAGACGGGCTTGCCGAGCTCAGCAATCTTGGGGTTGATCACCGTCTCCACGTCGACCTTCACGCTGCCTTCGGAGTCGGTCACCGGCGGTGGCTGGGGGATCTCGATGGGCTCGCCCTTCCGTACCTTCCCCTCCTTCGCAGTCGGCAGCTTGTCGAGAATCTCCTTGACGTGCTCGGAGTACCTGAAGATGCCAGCGACGTTGGCAAACAACAGGTTCGAGAGGAAGCCACGGCGCACGACCTCGCGGGCCTTGAAGACCTGGGGGAAGGTCAGCACCTGGGCGGCGTCGAGCTCGATCATCCGACCCTCCGCATCCTCGCCTAGGACGGGGAAGAAGTTGAGCAGCGTACGGATGTTCGCCTGCCTGACAGCTGTGTCTCCTGAGGGGTTGGGGTGCAGGTTGTTGGCGAAGGTGTCGAAGATCGTCAGTGTGCGCTCGGGGGCGAAGTCGAAGATGTACGCATTTTGCTTCTGAAACACCTGCCCGCCGCGCTCAAAGGTGCACGGGTTCTGGGCTCGGAAGGCCGCCTGCATATATTGGGCCGGCGAGGCGAGGTCGGACAGCATGATGACAGCGGTCCACTCCCGCACTGTCACGCCCGTGGTCAGCTGCCCCACCGACAAGGTGATCGTCTTGCCGTTGGATGCCTCTGCCTGCTTGATGGCAGCGCGCACCTTGTCGAGGGACTTGCCGACGGCGGCGGCGTCGCCGTCGTCCTCACTTTTGCGGTCGCCGGCAGCCAGGATGATCGTGTAGTCCTTGAAGACGTCGTGTTTCTTCAGCATCCGCTCGAGCGCCTTGGCGGAAGCGACACGGTTGAGTAGCCAGAAGGAGTGTCGGATCTCATCGCGCAGCTCGGGGGTGGAGAAGGGGTACTTCTCGTGGGTCGTCATGGAGTCGAGGAACCTGGCGACGTCCGCCTCGTGTTCGAAAAATCCGTTGTCCTTGGTCGCAAAGAACTCGTTGAGGTTGAACGCGAAGTCGATGTTCGCCAAGTCCTCGTCGACGGCTACACCTTCGGCTAGTCGGTCTGTGATCATGCGAGAGATCTGGTATGTCAGCAGGTTCAGCGTCGGAAGTGCCGCGTAGGGGTTCTCGTCCCCGTTCTCGGGCCACTCGGCTCGAGCGGTCTGCTCATCCTCATACGTCCAGTTGAAGATCTGGTCCTGGTCGAACCTGCCGGAAGCCAGCGCTTTGAAGGGGGTCCCCGACAGGTGCAGGGTCCAGCGGCGCTTGATGTGGTCGAAGGCGACATCTGTCTTGGCGGTGTCGACGCCTTCGTGTGCCTCGTCTATGACGAGCAGATCCCAGTCGAAGTCCGCAATGTGCTTGAGCTTGTCGTGTTGGCCACCGAAGTACTGCGAGCCCTTCAGGTCTTGCAGCGAGAGAAACTCCACGATGCGGGGGTCTTCGTCTCGGTGGGCATTTGAATAGGCACGCCACTGATCTCGAGACATCGGTGACCGGTCGGCCAGCGACGATGACTGCGAGACGAACTTAAAGGTCGTTTGGTGGCCGATAAACTTCGTGAAGTCGTCGTACCAGGAGTTCGCGATCGCTGGCCGGTTGGTTACCACCAAGACGCGCTTGACGTCGATTGTGCGCATCAAGTCGTAGGTCGACAGCGTCTTTCCGAACCGCGGCTTCGCGTTCCACAAGACCTCACCCTTGCCCGCCTCGAAGGCCTCCACAGCCATGGCGACGGCAGCCTTCTGCTCGGTCCGCAGGACGTAGTCGTCAAGGCCGTCGCTCTGGAGATCGGCGAAGTCCTGGCCAGCGAAGTCGTTGAAGAAGTCGAGGGACTTCTTGGGAGCGCCGTCGAAGCGGTGCCACTCTGTCCGTTGGGGGCTCAGTTCACGCTCGATGCTGTGCTGCTTGAGGTAAGCGTGGAAGTCGTGGTCGGTGAACCGTCCGCCGGCCTCTGAGGTGAAGAGGGCCCGCCGAGCCCACACCTTCTCCTTCTCGACATACATCTGGGACGCCTGCTGCGAGATACGCAGGTCGGCACTCGCCTGTTCGGTGTAGCCGATCTTCTCCCATCCCTCGTACCGAGGGACGTCCGGAGTGCGCCACGAGTAGATCAGCGGAGTGATCTCACGGAAGGTGTTGATCTTCGGACTAGACATGGGACCCCGCATTCTCGTGGACCTGGTCGATCCGGCATGGCTGATAGGTGTCGTACTCCGTGAAGTCGAAGCCACCGTCGTCACGCAGCGAGGCGAGCGTGAACGGCTCGCGCTGCACCATCCCGGGTTGCCCCTCGATCCGGTGCCACCAGGAGAACTGGATGTCTTTGCCGGTGGGAGTCAGGCTGGTCAGGGTGTTGCCGCGCACGATGTTGGCTTCGATAAGGAACTGCGCTGCCTTGTGCAGGTCGGTATCCGTGCCGGCGGGTGTGCCGTGAGCTTGGTGGAAGCCCAGGAACTCGACGCGCATGTTGGCCATGGCTTCCTGATGGTTGTCCTCCAGCAACTCGATCGCGTAGATCGACGCCAGCGCAAACAGCGATTCCTGCGACCACGCCTCGGCGGGGTAGCGTTTCTCGATCGCCTCCAGCTTGCGGCGCAAGATCGCCACAAGGAAGTTGCCGTCGCCCGCTGATGGCTCGAGGAAGGTCTTGTCGACGAAGTCGGGACCGGTCTCCAAGTCCTCGCTCACCAGGTCGAGCATCTGGTCGACCATGTAGCGCGGCGTGAACACCTCTCCGTGCGCCTTGACGCGATCGCGCGATTTCACATCTTGCTCCTCGACAATCGCCTGCGTCGCCATCACCGGTTGCCCACGGGTCGCCGAGGACGTGAGGCGAGGGAGCTGCCGGTCTGAACGTCGACCACCAGCACTCGACGGTCGCGGCTCAGTCGCATCCACGCTGCTCTATCCATTCGCCTATCCTGCCGCACAGGTCCGACAACCTTGGCGCGAGGGGCCTTGAGAGCGTGGTCTTTCCGACGTCATTCCCGAGGATGACTAGTGGAGTGCCTCTATCGCCAGCCGTCGAGCGAGACTTCCGGGTCGCCCGCGAGGTATTGCTGGAGGGCGCTTGAGGTGGTGTCTACGAAGTTCTCGGGGATGGTGCCGGTCCCGACCCAGCGGACCTGGGAGTGCTTGCGGGGTTCGCGGTTTTCGGGTTCGCCGGTCCATTCGTGGGCGGCGAAGACGACGGTGAGGAAGCCGTTGGGGGCTTCGATGCCCCGGGCGCCGTGGATGATGTGGGCGACCTTGAGGGACTCTGGCTTCACCGTGAGGCCGGTTTCCTCGTAGAGCTCGCGGACCGCGGTCTCCGTGATGGGCTCCCCGGGCTCGTTCTTGCCGACGGGGAGGTCCCACATGCCTTGGGCGAACTTGGCGTTCTCGCTGCGCTGGAGGAGGACGACGCGGTTGGTGGCCTTGTCGTGGACGATGACTGCCGCGACCAGCAGGGTCATGGATTCGAGTGCCGGCTTGAGGGCCTTCGGCTGGTCGTCGGTTCGCTGGGCCACTGGGTTCCCTTCGTCGGGCGGGTTGTTGGGCATGTTAGGCGAGGGCTTCGCGGGCTCGGCGGGCGAGATCGGCCGCGCCGGGGACTCGCCGGTGCTGGTAGACCGCAAGGGTGGAGCGGATCGAGGAGATGGCCTTTCGGGTGCGGTCGGAGGTCATGCCCTCCATGAGGATCAGGGCCTGGGTCCAGGCGGCGACGGCTTCGTCGGCGCGGGCCTGGACGGCGAGGCTGTCGCCGAGGTCGGCGTGGGTGAGAGCGTGGACGCGCTTGAACTTCACGGGGTCCCAGCGAGTGAGGGCGTCGCGGTGTTGCTGCTCGGTGCCGATGTGGTCGGCGAGGTCGGTCAGGGTGCGGGCGGTGTGACTGGCCACGGTGCCGGCAGCGGGGCCGCTCACACGGGAGTAACTGGGCTGCGGGACGTCGTCGCGTAGGAGAGCATCCTCGGCGGCGAGCAGGGCGCGTGCGGCTGACGCGCTCTCCTCCGTGGCCGCGTAGGCGCGGGCATGTGTGATGTGGAGGAGGGCTTCCGTCTGGCCGTCGACGTGGCCGAGGCCCAGGCGTAGGGCGCCTTCGACGAGGTCGACGCAGTGGTGGGGCTGCTTGAGGCTCAGCGCCTGGTGCGCGAGGGCGCGCATCATCCAGGCGGCGTGGCCTTGGGAGTCGGCTTCGCAGGCGAGCTGGTAGCCGACCTGGTAGTAGCGCTGGGCGGCGCCTTCCTGCCCGAGGTCGTGGTGCTTCCACCCGGCCAGGTAGGCGAGTTCGGCGACGGCTCCGAAGGCGGCTCGGCGTAAGACTTCGCTGGGGAAGCGTCCGCGGAGCATGGGGGCGGCGGTGTCGGCGAGGTAGGCGCAGACGGTGGTCAGACCGTGCCCGCCGCCGAGGCGTTCGTCGGCGGCGCTGAAGGCGGTGGTGATCTGGCGTACGACGTCCACGTCCTCCGCGCCGACGAGGGACGTGCCGGTGCGGGCGCGGAGCATGCGGGCGGTGGCTTCGTGGTCGTGGCTGAGGGGCATGGCGACGCCGGCGGTGGTGAAGGCTGCGATGGCGAGGAAGCGGCGGCGTTCGACGTCGGCGCGGCCCAGGTCGGTGACGGCGAGGACGGGATCGGCCTCCGCCGGCTCTTCGGCGTCACCGGCATGCAGACCGATCTCGGTCCGGGTGATCGGGCGTCCTGCTCGTCGGGACAGCGCCTCGGCCAGGTACTGACCCACCTGCCCTGAAGGGGCGCGGGTGCCGTTCACCCAGTGCGAGACGGCCGATTTGTTGGTCTGGAGCATCTCGCCGTTCTCGGCAGCCACGCGACGCACGTCTCTTGCGAGCGCCTCGTAGGTGCATCCTGCCGCGCTGATGGCATCCCGCAGAAGGGAGTTGGGATCTCTCTGCCCCGCCACGACCACCTCCCCACGGGAGCTGTAAACCGCGTATACCGCTTCAACTGCCCACCACCGTACCCACTGAGCGTGACCAACGGTTCACTTATCAGCAGCCGCCCGGAACGGCGTGACCGTGATCCAGGCTCCCCTCTTGGTCCGGGCGGCACCCCGAAGTTCCGTACGCCCATGCCGGGTTCTGGCACTCCTGTGCCCGGACCGGCCGATCAGAGACGGAGACACGGTGACCACCATCGACACCACGGCCATCACGGTCGAGCTGCCCGAGGCGTTCGACCCGCGCTGGAGCCGCCTACCCGGCATCCAGGTCGACGGCCGACGCATCACCATCGACCCGGCCGAGTACTTCTTCCGCTTCGAGTCGAACACCTGGCTCGTCGCCGACTGGGAGCTGGTCAAGACCCATCTCCTAGACGTGAACGAGACGACCGAGAACGCGGTAGAGCAGCTCGCGCTCGACTTCACCCAGCACCACGGCGATTCCACCTCCGACGCGGCCCGCGTGCTGGCCACCGCGTACGAGGTGTACGCGTACCTGTTCCGCGACGAGCACCTCGCCGGCCTCGGTCTCCCGCAGATCACCGCCGACCACCTGCGGATGCTCCGTGAGGCGGCCACGCTGATGGCGCTCAACAAGGTCGAGCTGGACGGGCACATCTCCAACGTCGGCCCGTGCTGGTTCTTCCCGGCCGCCACCTCCGTCGTCTTCGACCTGGACGACGAGATGGGCGGGATGCTCGACGAGGTCTACCACGGCGGCTGGTTCAACGAGCACCGGCGTATCGAGTCCATCAAGGCCCACGCCGCCCTCGGCGGCCGGCTCGTGCACGGCTGCCAGTCCGTGCCGGACCAGTCCGGCGGCGTGGTCGCACCCTACGGTGCTTCGATGGCCAGGTTCCGTGACGACCTCGCCTCGTTCAAGGCGGGCTGGATCGAGCAGGTCTACGCCCACCGCGTGAACCCCGCCGCGTAACCCACCCAACCAGGCTCCGGGGCGGGCCGGCCTCCCTCGCCCGCCCCGGACGCCACCATCCCCCGGAGCCCTCACATGACCACGACCCCCAGCGCCGAACTCCTCGACAGCCTGCTCACCGCGATCGGCCAGCCCACTGTCCGACGGGAGGAGGTGCGGGTGTGGTCCATGTCCGGCGTTGAGCGCGTCACCTTCTCCGACGGCTCCACGGCCATGTTCAAGTACGCCAAGAAGCCCTTCGACAGCGAGGACCAGGCCCTCCGCCTCGCCCACACGCTCGGCGTCCCCGTGCCCCAGCTCCACACCTCCGCCGTTCTCGACGGCTGGCTCGGCATGCTCATGGAGGACCTCGGGCCGTCCGCCCGCGAGGCCGATGACCTCGACGGCGTCGCCGCGGCTGTGGTCCTGCACAGCACTCGCACGGCTCCCGGTCTGCCGGTCCTCGACCAGGAGCGGCTACGTACGCTGCCCGTCCGAGCGCTGGAGCATCTCGAACGGCTGCGCAAGGCCGACCGGTGGCAGGACGCCGACGATGTCGAGAAGGCGCTCGACCGGATCGCTCAGGCCGCGGAAGCTCGCTCGGCCGGAGCGACGCTGGCGCCCTTCGGATGGGTGCACTCGGAGTTCCACCCCACCAGCCTGCATGTCGGCGAGCGCGGGTGGCGGCTGCTCGACTTCGCCCGCGCCTTCACCGGCCCGGGCCTGCTCGACCTCGCCAGCTGGCACGGGACCATCGAGCCCCCGCATCTCCTGCGGCTGCGCGTCTTCCTGGAGCAGTACGTCGTTGCAGGCGGCACTCCGGACGCTCTCGCCTCGCGGGGCGGGCTGACCGCCGAGAACTGGGCGCTGGGCTGGCACCGCATGTGGGCCGTCGAGTGGTTCATGGAGCAGGCGGTTCGCTGGATCAACGACCCGGCCACTGACCCCGGCTACATCAAGGTCGTCCGCCGCCACCTCACCGACGTGCTCCACCTCCTGGAGATCTGACGTGCTCGCCCAGACATCGCCGTGGCACGCCCACGCCATCCAGCGCACCGCCGCCGGGCTCGCCGAACCCTTGGCCGTGCCCGCCCGGATGGAATGGACCACGAGACCCGGCCAAGGCCCCGCCGCCGAGATCCTCGGCCCCGACCTGCGCGGCACGCGAATCCTGGAACTCGGCTGCGGCCCCGGCCGCAACGTCGCCCACCTCGCCACCCGCCACGGTGCTCACGTCACCGGCGTCGACTTCGTCGGCCTCCAGGTCCGCCGCGCCCGCTCCCATTACGGCCGGCTGAACAACCTTGGCTTCGTCGCCGGGCACGCTCTGCACTATCTGCACGCCTCCGACGAGCAGTTCGACGCGATCTACTCCGTCTTCGGCGCGGTGGGACTCGTCGCTCCCGAGCTCCTGCTGGCAGCCATCGCTCAACGCCTCAAGCCCGGTCGGGTGCTCGCCTTCTCCGTTCCGCACCCGCAGCGCGGTGGCCGCGGCGCTTCCGGCGACGACCGGCCTCGCCGCGACTTCGTCACCCTGCCCGACCGCACCCGTCTCCCCATCGCCCGCTGGGAGTTCGACGCCGACCGCTGGGAGCGGCACCTCAGCCGGACCGGCCTCCACCTCACCTCCGCACAGGAATTCCACGACCTTCGCATGGGCCGCTCGCCCGCCACCCTGCTGATCCGCGCCCACAAGCTCTGACGGCTGGAGGAACCGATGCGCTCGCCCTACCTGCTCCTCGATGTCGACGGCGTCCTCATACCCTTCCCCGCCGCAGACGGCTCGACCCCGGCCACCCACACCCGGCACGACGTCGTCCCGGCCGACCGGAGCGCCGACAACCCGGTCACCGTCTGGCTCAACCCCGAGCACGGCCGCCTGCTCCTGGACGTCATCCGCACCGGACAGTTCGCTCCGGTCTGGTGCACCAGCTGGCGGCAGGACGCCACCACTCTCATCGGACCCCTCCTGGGTCTGCCAGACCTGCCACACGTCGATCTCCCACGCCCACAGATCACCACCAGCCATCCCAACGGCTACCTCTGGAAACGCGACCACGTCGACGGCTGGCTGGGCGACGCCCCCGCCGTCTGGATCGATGACGATTTCACCGATCTCGACCACGCCTGGGCGGAGGAACGCGCCGCCTGCGGAACGGCGACCCTCCTCGTGCAGCCCAACCCACACCTTGGCTTGCAGCCCGACCACCTGACCGAGGTCACGAAGTGGGTCGCGCGGCTGTCCGCAGCCCGTGCCGCCTGACGACTGATGCCCTCGCTGCCACGAGCAGCGAGGGCATCAGGGTGGCGGTGGGCTCTGCCTGCATGGGCGTCGTTCAGTCGCCTGTTCCTCGCGGAGCTTCTTCAGCGCTTCTTGGAGTCGACCGCGTTCGTTCTCGATCTCGTCCAGCCGAACGACGTCGTAAAGGGCCACGGCTACACTCCGACTTCATGACGACGATCTACAAGACCCAGGAGTGGAAAGGCCACGGGAAGCAGAACTACTACTGGAACGAGTACAGGCTCGAAGGCGACACCGTCGTCAAGTACAAGTGCCACCGGCAGAAGTTCTTCGACGGCGATGAGAACACCTGGCAGGAGGACGAATCGTTCCAGGAGTCCTGGGGACTTGACGAGCCGAGCATGCCCGACTGGCTGAGGCGGTATCTCTGATCGCGCCCGTACCCCTGTAGCGCTGGAACGTGCCCTCGCCACGCCTTGTGGCGAGGGCATCTGACGGGGGTTAGCGGTGCCGACTGCGCTCTTCGGGCCTTGTGGCCCTTGGTGTGGCCGGAGAGTGTGGCGTGGCGGACATGGGCGGCATTCCGCCGATCGTGCTTCGGCTGCGAGCGGCTTGTGTCCGCCGGTTCGGTTGAGCGGTGATGCGCCAGTTGAGGACCTCAGCGGGACACTCGGCGCTGTCGAGTTCTCGTTGGGTGCTCACCTGGGTCAGGAGACGTCGGGGGTTGTGGCCGGCGGTTTCGCCGCAGGCGAGGGTGGTGGTCAGGGCGGTCCAGGTGGGGTCAGCGAGGATTCGGTCGGCGTGGTTGGGGAGGGCCGCGCGAACGTCTTGCTCGAAGCGGTGGGCGGTCTCGGCTCGTGGTGCGCGGTGGGTCAGGTCTGCCAGGACGGGGGTGGCGGCCTGCTGGTAGCCCGCTTGAAGGTAGCGGAAGGCTTCGTCGGCTGTTGCGGCCTGCTGTTCGTGGCCTCGCTGCTCGTGCCACTTCGCGGCGGCGCACGCCAGGTGCACGGTGGCGAAGAGCAGGGCGATGGCGAGTCCGCCGGGTTCGTTGGAGGCGTAGGTGAGTTCCTTGGCGGCTTGGCGCAGGGCGTGGGCCGCTTGGTGGTCGGCCCGGGTGGCGGATCGGCGGGCGCGGTTGAATGCCGAGGCCGCTGCGCGTAGCTCTGTGCGGTGTGGGCCGGGTGTGGCGCTGGCGATGTTGCAGAGGGCGTCGCCGAAGGCAGCGAGGTGGGCCTGGGCGGCGGCATCGTCGTCGGAGTCGAGGGCGTTGTGTGCCGTCTGTATCGCGGTGATGGTGTGCTGCCACGGCTCGGCGGGATCTGCCGGGAATCGGGGGCGGCCCGCTATCTCCTGGTCGTGGAGACGTTCGCGGAGGCGATTGATGGAGAGGTCGGGTGCGAGCTTAGAGCCGCCGTACCAGACCGGTTCGCCGACACTGTTGGTGTCGCCGGGTGCGGCGAGGCTGTAGCCGATCACGTCGCCGCTCTCGGGGCCGAGGCGCGTCTTGACCTTGATGCCGAGGGACTGGAGCACAGTGAAGTAGTCGGCCTCGGTGTGTACGGCGGCGGCGACCGCGTAGGCCCGCTCGCGCAACCACTGCCGTGCCGTGATCGTCTGGCCGTGGCGCTCGGCCTTGGCGCGTTCGGCACCGGTGGGGGTACGGGGCGCGGTGAGGCCGCCGGACTTCAGGCGGCGCAGGCCGAACTCGGTCTCGATCCTGCGGCACTCGGCCTGGGCCCGTCGGCCGTCCTGGTGGGTGCGTGGGCGGCGTCCGTCGGCGCGGACGGTGGTGGCCATGATGTGGATGTGGTCGTCGGCATGGCGGACCGCGATCCATCGGCATGCCTTCTCGTCGCCGTCGGGGGCGATGCCCGTGGCGTGCACGACGCGGCGGGCAACCTCGGCCCACTCGGTGTCGGTGAGGTAGCGGTCGCCGGGGGCGGTGCGTACCGGGCAGTGCCAGACGTGCTGTGGTGGCTTCTTGCCGCCCAGTTCGCGGGTGCGGAGGTCGACATGGTGGTCGAGTCGCCTGGCGAGCTGGGAGTAGGTGGCTGCTGGGTCGCGGCCGGGGTCGGGAGCGCCGGCCATGTCCCAGGCGGCGACGATGTGGGGGTTGGTGTGCTCGTCGCGGCGGCCGGGGCCGAAGAGGTAGGCGATCAGTCCGCGGCTGTCGGAGCCGGTGGAGACGTCAGGAACCATGGGTCGTGCCGTTCGCGAGGAGATGGTCGATGAGGTGGAAGCTGTTCTGCGCTGCTTGCTCGACGCGGTCGAGAACCGTTTCGGCGCGCTCGGGTACAGTTCCTCGGTTGATGGCTGCGGTGATCTGGTTGAGGTTGCCGCCGATGCGGTTCAGCGCGACCGTGTGCGCCTCGACGGCCTCGATCAGCGGGCGCAGAGGATCGTCCTCCGGGCTGCCGACCATCCCCGCCTTGCCCACCGCAACGGCCAGGGCCGCGTCCCCGACGAATCCGGCGAACCTCTGACCGCGCTGCTGAGCGGCGGCGCTGATCACCTGGACCGCGGTGCGCGTGAAGCGGATGGTCTTCTCCTGGTCGCGCTTCTCCACGGTGCGCTTGCGGTTCAGCTGCGCGGGCAGGGCGGGGGCGTCGAGATCCCGCCAGGAGAGCTGCTCGACGAGCGGTTGGGCATCGGTCGGCCTACTGGGAGGAGCGCAGTCGGCTGCGGGCCGGCCGGAGTCCTCGGCCACCCCCTCCTCCGGCTCGGGCGCCCCCTGGCGCACGGCCTTGTCCTCCGCCACCCCTGGGGCGGGGGCAAGCGCGGACGAAGCCTCGTTAGAGGCTCGTTCGCTCCAGCTTGCTGCTGGTCGTCGGGTGAGCCTGAAGAGCTTCCTGCGGCGGCGGGAGGTGGTGTCGGCGGTGTTCGATTCGGGCATGGTGGTGCTCCGTCAGTCGTGGGGTGGGGCTTCGTCGCATCCGTCGCATCCGTCGCGTGGCTGGTCAGCACTGGTACGGAGAGGGCCGCAGGTACGGATCGATCCGTAACGGTGAGGAGATCCGTCCCCGCGCTGACCTGCGCGGGGACGGATGCGACGGATTGATGCGGACCTGGTGTCAGCGAGTGGGCCTGGGTCCTGCGGGCCCTCCCGGCGGGCCGGGAGGCAGCGCCCCGGACGGAGGGGCGGGCGGCCTGCCCGGGGTCGGACGGGCCGGGACCTTGGCGGTGGGTACCGATGCAGCGGGGTCGGGGCAGTAGCGGGCCCAGGCGTCCACGAACTGGTTGCGGGCGTACGCCTTGGCCTGCCTGCCGTTCTCGAACCGGTAGTTAGCCGGGCTGATACCGAAATCACGCAGCAGATTTGCCAGGTGGTAGGCGTTGAGCCCCTTTGTGCCGTACTCCGCCCACGGGGCCTCGGCGTCCTGGATGAGGACCGCGAGCAGGTCCTGGCTGCGCAGTGCCTCCTTGCCGCCCTCCTGGTCGAAGACGCGGCGGATGTCACGCAGCAGCCGCGTCTTCAGCGTCGTCTGCTCGTCCTGGACCACCTCGTTGCGCGTCATCGCCAGACAGGCGGCACGTGCTCGCGCGGGCCAGTGCCCTCCGGCGAGGTCGGCGACGATGAGGAGCGGCTCCCAGGTGTCGGCGGCGCGGTCCTCGACGGGCATCTTCGGCACCGTGCCCGCGACGGTGCCGCGCTGGGGGACCAGCCAGTCGGCCAGCCGGTCGCGCAGCGCGTGCAGTTCCGGCACGGAGTACCGCGAACGGAACGGCGTGATCCGCTCGCCCGGCTTGCGCTTCTGCATGCGGATGACGATCGCCCTGTCCATGATCGTGTCCGGCAGGTCACCGATACCGGCCAGCGCGGCCATGGCGAAGGTGGGGAACGCGGTCGGCTTGTGCTCCGGCCCGGAGATCCGCCAGGCGGGCCGGTTGCGCTGATGCCCGGCGTTCAGCAGGCCGCGCAGGTCCTCCTTGTCGCCCGCCTTGGGGCCGAAGATGGTGTCGGCCTCGTCCACCAGCAGCGTCGGCGGGTTCTTGCCGATGACGCGGAAGACGACGGCGGGGGAGGTGTTCACCGTCATCATCGGCTGGTGGACGGTCTCGTAGAGAACGTCCAGGAGACGGGACTTGCCGCACCCCTTGGTCGGCCCGACCACCGCCAGCCGTGGCGCGTGCTGGAGGCCGGGCTGGATGTGGGAGGCCGCGACCCAGAGGGTGACGGCGGTCAGGGCCTCGTCGCTCGGCAGCACCACGTACCGCCCGATCGCCGTACGGAGGTCGTCCAGCAGCGTGGTTCCTTCGCCTGCTGCCCCGCTACCTTCATGGACTTCCGGTCCGCCTGGATCGGGATCGCCTGCGCTGTCCGACGTGGTTGTCGGGGCACTGGCCTCGGCAGGTCGCGAATCGCGCGAGCTCCGGTGCGGAGTATCGGTGGCCGTGCCCCCAACGTCAGGGCGTACTTCCCGCTCGCGGGGCAGCCCCTGGCCCGGGACCGCGATCGGTGGCCAGGCAACGCTGGATGACTTCGAGGTGGCGGGGGACGTAGGGTCCTTCATAGATGTTCCTCTCAGGTGGGGGCGAGACGGGCAAGGTCTCGCCCCCGACCAGTTCGTTCAGGGATGGGCGACGTGCAGCGGAATCTCCGGCCCTCGGCGTAGGCGCGCCGAGGGCCTTTGCTGTGTCCGGGCGGGGTGGCGGTTCATGAGGCCAGGTCCCAGTCGTCTCCGCCGTCGATCAGCGCGTTCTCGTAGCGCAGTAGTTCGACCTCGGGGTAGAGGACCCGCTTGCCGACCTTGATGCCGCGCGGTCCCTTCTTGAGCTGGCGCCAGTAGCGGACGGTGCTCTCGGCGGTGCGGTAGCGCTCGGCGACCTCGGCGGTGGTCAGGTATCGCATGCGTTCCCATTCGGCTAGGTGGCAATTCGATCTGCATAAGGAGTACCTCATGATCGGTGGTTAGCCAAACCGGGAAGCCCATGTTTCAATTCGGATAGCGATGGTCGTGATGGAGGTTCGATGGACGACGACATGACGGGCGGCGGCGAGGTGCCGCTGCTCTACAGTGAAGGCAACGTGGCAGGCCGGGTGGCCCTGGAGCGTGAAGTCAGAGGGTGGAGCACGACCGAGCTGGCCGAGCGGGTGACCAGAGCCGGCGTGAAGATGAACCAGACGGCCGTCTGGCGCATCGAGAACGGCTCACCCCGCCGCCGGATCAACCTCGATGAGGCGCTCGCCTTCTCCCGCGTCTTCGAGCTTCCCCTCGAAGAGCTGATGTCACCGCCCCTCGAAGGGCTCGACATCGACAGCAGGCGGCTCGTCCAGGAAGCCGTCGAGGCGTTCTACGAGACTCGCGACGCCCGCGATCGTCTGCACCGTGCCGTGGTCGCTGTCGCCGGCCACATCAAGGCCCATCCCGACAGCTCGCGGGCGATCCACGAGCAGTGCCTCCGCCTCATGGGCGACGAACGGGACGCTCGCGTCCTCAGCGGCGACATCGAGGACGGGGGGCACTACTGACAACTCACATCAAGGAGAGGCCACTTGGCGAACATCCAGAAGCGCCCCAACGGCAAATGGCGAGCCCGCTACCGCGACCTCGACGGCAAGGAACACGCCCGCCACTTCGACCGGAAGCTCGACGCCCAGCGCTGGCTCGACGAAGTCACGACCAGCGTGGTCACCGGTCAGTACGTCGACCCGCGCGCCGGTCGTATCACCTTCGCGAAGTACGCCGAGAGGTGGCAGGGCTCGCTCATCGCGAGCGAGGCGGGTGAGCGCATCACCGACAACGCGCTCCGGCTCCACCTCGTACCGGCGTTGGGCGCCCGCTCACTGGCGGCGATCCGCCGCAACGACATACAGGTGCTCTTCAAGTACCTGTCCGACCAGCTCGGCCCTGGCAGCGTCCGGAACATCCACGACGTGCTCGTGCGTCTCCTGACGGCGGCCGTGGACGACAAGGTCATCGCCTCCAGTCCGTGCCGCCGGATCACCCTTCCGGTCATGCCGGACGAGGAAATCACTCCGCCCACCGTCGCCCAGGTCGAGGCGATGGCCCGAGTGATGCCGCCGTACATCCGCGCGGCCGTCGTCGTGCTTGCCGGGTCAGGCTTGCGCATAGGTGAGTTGCTGGGCCTGAAGGTGTCCGACATCGACTTCAAGGCTGGCAGCATCCGCGTGGAGCGGCAGCGGCTCCAGTCGGGGAAGGTCGGTCCGCCGAAGACCGCGAAGTCCCGGCGGACGGTTCCAGTCGGTGAGGTCGTCACCGACGCGCTCCTCGGGCACCTCGCCGCGCGCCCTTCCATGGAGTGGCTATTCACGATGGAGGAGGGAGAACCGCTCAACTACCGCCGCTGGAAGACCGAGTGGAACTGCGCCCGAAAGGCGCTCCAGGCGGAGGAGAACGCGGCGGCCGGACGGGAGGGTCGCAAGCCCGTCGGGCTGCCGCACCTGGTGACTCATGACCTGCGGCACTTCTACGCCTCCGCGCTCATCGCGGGCGGGGCGAGCGTCAAGCAGGTGCAGCTGGTCCTCGGCCACGCGTCCGCCGTCATCACGCTGCGGATCTACGCGCACCTGTGGCCGGGCGAAGAAGACCGCACCCGGTCCGTGATGGACGCCGTGCTCGGCGGCATGCGGGCCGGGTGCGGACCGGTTGACCTGGCGACCAAGGAAATCGCAGGTCACATGGCGTGATCAAAGATCAAGCCTTCTTGGTCTCCCAGAAGATCTTGTCGATCTCGGCGATGAGGTCGAGCAGCTTCTGGCCGGTCGCCGGGTCCGTCGAGGCCTTGGCGGCGCTCGCGGCCTTGAGGGCGTCGTTCACCAGCTGGTGGAGCTGCGGGTACTTCTCGAAGTGCGGGGGCTTGAAGTAGTCGCTCCACAGCACGGAGATGTGGTGCTTGGCGAGCTCCGCGCGCTCCTCCTTGATGACGGTGGCGCGGGTGCGGTAGTGGGGGTCGTCGTTGGCCTGGTACTTCTCCTGGATGGCCTTGACGGACTCGGCCTCGACGCGGGCCTGGGCCGGGTCGTACACGCCGCAGGGCAGGTCGCAGTGGGCGCTGACCTTGACCGTCGGGGCGAACAGGCGGGAAAGCATGTAGCTGTCCTTCCTCGTGATCGTCTTCTCAGGTGGGACATTACTCCGTGAAGGCTGTCATGTGGCGAGTGCCCCAGCGGGCTTGGGACAAAAGTCCCAGTGAGGTCGGTACTCGTGGAGGAACGGACCGGGAGGTGCCGGATGCCTGATGCCGGTCGGCGGCGGGGATACGAACACGGGCGCGAGCCTGCGCCGGGGCCCGGGCCCGAACCGGTGGACGCCGGGGGGCGCGGGCCGCTGCTGCCGTACGGGCTGGCCGAGGTCGTCGGCCCGTCGATGCTGCCGGCCCTGCGGCCGGGCGACCGGCTGGTCGTGCGCTACGGGGCGCCGGTGCGGCCGGGGGACGTGGTGGTGCTGCGCCATCCGATGCAGCAGGACCTGCTGATCGTGAAGCGGGCGGCGGAGCGGCGTGAGGGCGGCTGGTGGATGCTCGGCGACAATCCGGCCGCCGAGAGCGACAGCCGCGAGTTCGGGGTGGTCCCCGCCGAACTGGTGCTGGCGCGGGCCCGGTTGCGGCTGCGTCCGCCGCGCATGGTGCGGGCTCAGCGGTCGCCGGCGGCGCTGCTGTCGTGGATGGTCTCGGCGGTGCGGCCGGTGCCGTCCTCGCGGCGGCCGGCCGGGCCGGTGCGTGCGCTCTCCAGGCGCTTGCGGGCCCGGTAGGCGGCGACGTTCGCGCGGGTCGCGCAGCGGTCCGAGCAGTACCGCCGGGAGCGGTTGGTCGAGGTGTCCAGATAGGCGTTGCGGCAGGGCGCGGCCCGGCAGATGCCCAGCCGGTCCGCGCCGTGCCCGGTGAGGTGGAAGGCCAGGCCCATGGAGGCCGTGGCGGCGTAGTCGGCGGTGGCGTTGGCCGCGTGGTCGGCGATGTGCAGATGCCAGTCGGGGCGGCCGTCCGCGTCGCGCAGGGCGTGTCCGGAGATCTGCGGGCTGACCGGGTACTCCAGCAGCAGGGCGTTGAGGAGCCCCACCGCCAGGGCCTCGTCGCCGGCGTCCGCCGCCTCGAAGACGGCGCGGAACCGGGCCCGTACCGACCGGAGCCGGGTGACGTCCGCCTCGTTCGCGCGGCGCGCCGTCTGCCGGCCGGGGCCGAACAGGGCGCGCACCGCCTCGACGGAGGTGAGCCCGTCCCTGCCGCGGCCCGGTTCCTCGGTGTTGACCAGGCGCACCGCGAAGTCCGAGTAGGAGGCCAGTTCCACGGGGTTCCTTCACGGGTCGGGGTCGGGGCGGGGTGCGCGGCCGGGCGGTCCGCGGTACCGGAAGTATCACGGACCGCGCGCTCCGGCGGTTCCGGCGCGTCCCCGGCACGCGCGGGTCTCCGGCACGGGCGGGTCTCCGGCACGGGCGCCGACGCGGTCCGGGATGCCGGCCGCGGAGACGCGGAGGCGGTACGGACCGCTGGTCCGTACCGCCTCCGTCCGCTGTCCGCACTCCCGGGGAGCCCTTGCTCAGAGCACCTTCGAGAGGAAGGACTTGGTGCGCTCGTGCTGCGGGTTGGTCAGGACGTCACGCGGATTGCCCGACTCGACCACCACACCGTCGTCCATGAAGACGATCGAGTCACCCACCTCGCGGGCGAAGCCCATCTCATGGGTGACGACGACCATCGTCATGCCCTCCTCGGCCAGTCCCCGCATGACGTCGAGGACCTCGCCGACCAGCTCCGGGTCGAGCGCCGAGGTGGGCTCGTCGAAGAGCATCAGCTTGGGCTCCATGGCCAGGGCCCGGGCGATCGCCACCCGCTGCTGCTGGCCGCCGGAGAGCTGGGAGGGGTAGTTGCCGGTCTTGTCGCCCAGCCCGACCCGGTCGAGGAGCTTGCGCGCCCGTTCGCGGGCGACCGCCTTGGACTCCCGCTTGACCTGGACGGGCGCCTCCATGACGTTCTCCAGCGCCGTCATGTGCGGGAAGAGGTTGAAGCGCTGGAAGACCATGCCGATGTCGCGGCGCTGGGCGGCGACCTCGCGCTCCTTCAGCTCGTAGAGCTTGTCGCCCTTCTGGCGGTAGCCGACGAGCCGCCCGTCGACGTAGAGCCGGCCCGCGTTGATCTGCTCCAGGTGGTTGATGCAGCGCAGGAAGGTGGACTTGCCGGAGCCGGACGGGCCGACCAGGCAGAAGACCTCGCGCGGCGCCACCTCCAGGTCGATGCCCTTGAGCACATGGGTGTGCCCGAAGGACTTGTGCACCTGCTCGGCCTTGACCATCGGATGCTTGTTCACGGCGGTGCTCATACGGTGGTACCCCCCACCCGGCTCGGTGTGCGGAACGAGCCGAGGTTCTTCCTGATCTTCTGCAGCGGCGTGGGCGGCAGGGTGCGGGTCGAACCGCGCTGGAAGTACCGCTCCAGGTAGTACTGGCCGATGCTGAAGACCGTGGTCAGGGCCAGGTACCACAGGGTGGCGACGATCAGCAGCTCCATCACCGCGAGGTTGCGGGAGTAGATCGTGCTGGCCTCCTTGAGCAGCTCCGGGAACTGGATGGCGAACGCCAGTGAGGAGGTCTTGAGCATGTTGATGAACTCGTTGCCGGTCGGCGGGATGATCACCCGCATCGCCTGCGGCAGGACGATCCGCCGCATGGTGCGGGGGCCGGTCATGCCGAGGGCGTGGGCCGCCTCGGTCTGGCCCTCGTCCACCGACTGGATGCCCGCGCGGCTGATCTCCGCCATGTAGGCGGCCTCGTTCAGGCCCAGGCCCAGCAGCGCCGCGAGGAACGGCGTCATGACGTCGTTCATCTCGTCGCGGTAGAAGCCGAGGTCCAGCAGCGGGAAGACCAGCGCGAGGTTGTACCAGAGCAGGAGCTGGACGAGGACGGGCGTGCCGCGGAAGAACCAGATGTAGCCCCAGGCGACCGAGGACATCACGGGGTTCTTCGACAGGCGCATCACCGCGAGGAGCGTGCCGAGCACGACACCCAGGAGCATCGCCAGGACGGTGATCTTCAGGGTGTTCCAGGCGCCGGACATGATGGTCCGGTAGGTGAGGTAGTCCGGGACCGTGGGCCAGTGGATCTCGGCGTTCGCGAACGCGAGGCCCACCAGCACGAGCAGACCCAGCACGATCGCGGCGCTGATCCAGCGGCCGTAGTGGCGTACCGGGATGGCCTTGACGGCCGCGGGCGGGACCGGGGAACCGGTGGTGGCCGGTCCGCCGGAGCCGGGCCCGGCGGTGTCGTCCTTGGATATCGACACCGCCCGGCCCGGCACCTTGTCATGGGGTTCTGACACGGAGAGTTACCTTTGCTGGGGAGCTGTGCGGTTCCGGCGGATCACTTGCCGCCGTTGACGGTCGCCTCGTCCACCGCGCCGTTGGTGACTTCCCACTTCTCCAGGACCTTCTCGTACTCGCCGTTCTCGATGACGGCGTCGACGGCGGCCTTGATCGCGTCGCGGAGCTCGGTGTTCTTCTTGCTCACGGCGATGCCGTACGGGGCGGCGTCGATCTGCTCGCCGACGACCTCGAAGTCCTTGCCGCCGCCGGAGGTCTTGGCGTTGTACGCGGCCACCGGGAAGTCGTTGATGTCCGCGACGGCGCGGCCCTGCTTGACCTGCAGCAGCGCCTCGGTGTCCTTCTCGAAGGCGAGCACCTTGATCGGCTTGTCGCACTTCTCGCTCTGCGCCTTGGCGAGGTCCTCGTTGGCGGTGCCGCGCTGGAGGGCCACGGTCTTGCCGCAGAGGTCGTCGAGGGACTTGATGTCCTCCGGGTTGCCCTTCTTGACGAGGATGGAGGAGCCGGCCCGGAAGTAGTCGACGAAGTCGGCGCCGTCGCCGACCTTCTTGTCGCCGTCCTTGCCCTCCTGCCGCTCCTTGGTGTCCGTCATCGCCGACATGATGATGTCGTGGCGGCCCGAGTTGAGACCGGTGATCAGGCCGTCGAAGGTGCCGTTCTCGAACTCGAACTCGACGCCGAGCTGCTTGCCGAGCGCCTCGGCGAGGTCCGGGTCGATCCCCGCGACCTGGTCCTTGTCGTCGTAGAACTCGACCGGGGCGTAGGCGATGTCCGAGCCGACCTTGATGACGCCCTTGTCCTGGATCTCCTTGGGGAGCTGGTCGAAGAGCGGGGCCTCGGATCCCTTGGTCTTCTTGTCGCCCGTGTCGCCGCCGTCCGCACCGTCGGTCTGGTCGCCGCAGGCGGTCAGCAGCAGGGCGCCGGCGACCGCTATCGCGCCGACGGCGGCTGTCCGTGACCTGCGGGCGGCCGGGCGGCGGGTGGGGGAAGCGGTCATGGTGGGATCCTCCTGCGAGTGAGGGATGGAACTGCGGCCGGACGCACTCCTGCGAGCGGCGCGACCCTGGCTGATTAGGGCATCTTGCCATCCGGACGGAGCAGGACAGTCCGCGGTCGTGTCAAAATCGGATAACGGGCAATCCCCTTTGCGTACGGAACGAACACGGCCGAACACGCCACCGCCGTACGCCCCGAACGAGACCGGCATCACGGTTTCCCTCCCCGGCCGGTAAAAGCGCTGGTGAACGGCTTGATTTGGGCTTGACGACGTATCGTGCCGAGCCCAGATGCAAGGGAAGTCACTCGTATGAGCAACCGCTCGTCCGGTAGAAAAGACCCTTACACCCCTCACCCGGGGCTCAGGGCGCGTGTGCGGCGCGCCCGGCGTCCGTAACTCCCCCAGCGCGGCTCAGGCCGCGGGGACGGCCAACCGCCGTCCGGGACCGCGGACGCGGTGCCCGCTCGCGCCTCAACCCGGCGCGGCAACCCTCAACACTTTTCAGAATTAAGGGGTCAGAACAGTGGCAGCGGAGATCGTGAATCCTCGCAGCGACAGCGACACGGACGGTGAAGAGCCCTTCGATCCGGCCTTCGCCCTGCACCGCGGCGGCAAGATGGCCGTGCAGGCGACCGTGCCCGTGCGCGACCGGGACGATCTGTCCCTCGCCTACACGCCCGGCGTCGCCAAGGTGTGCAGCGCCATCGCCGAGCAGCCGGAGCTGGTGTACGACTACACCTGGAAGTCGCAGGTCGTGGCGGTCGTCACCGACGGCAGCGCGGTGCTCGGGCTCGGCGACATCGGCCCGGCGGCCTCGCTGCCCGTGATGGAGGGCAAGGCCATCCTGTTCAAGCAGTTCGGCGGCGTGGACGCGGTGCCCATCGCCCTGGACTGCCGCGACGTGGACGAGATCGTCGACACCGTCGTCCGGCTGGCCCCCTCCTTCGGCGGGATCAACCTGGAGGACATCTCCGCACCCCGCTGCTTCGAGGTGGAGCGCAGGCTCCAGGAGCGCCTGGACATCCCCGTCTTCCACGACGACCAGCACGGCACGGCCATCGTCACCCTCGCCGCCCTGCGCAACGCCGCGAAGCTCACCGGCCGGTCGCTCGGGCAGCTGCGGGCGGTCATCTCCGGTGCCGGCGCCGCGGGCGTCGCCATCGCGAAGATCCTCATCGAGGCGGGCATCGGCGATGTGGCGGTCTGCGACCGCAAGGGCATCGTCTCGGCGGACCGCGACGACCTGACCGACGTCAAGCGGGACGTGGCCGGCTTCACCAACAAGGCGGGGCTGACCGGTTCGCTGGAGTCCGCGCTCGACGGCGCGGACGTCTTCATCGGAGTCTCCGGCGGCACCGTGGCGGAGGCGGCGGTCTCCAAGATGGCCGCGAACGCCATGATCTTCGCCATGGCCAACCCGGACCCGGAGATCCACCCGGACGTCGCGCACAAGTACGCGGCCGTGGTGGCCACCGGGCGCTCCGACTACCCGAACCAGATCAACAACGTCCTGGCCTTCCCCGGGATCTTCTCCGGCGCCCTCCAGGTGCGGGCCACGCGGATCACCGAGGGCATGAAGCTCGCGGCGGCCGAGGCGCTGGCCGCGGTGGTCGCGGACGAGCTCAGCGCCGACTGCGTGATCCCCTCGCCGTTCGATGAGCGGGTCGCCCCCGCCGTGACGGCGGCGGTGGCCGCGGCGGCCCGGGCCGAGGGCGTCGCCCGGCGCTGAGCCCGTCCGGGCCCGCCCGGCCGCTGCCCCGATCCGCCCGGGCTGGCCGTGCCGGGTCCGGACCTCTGTGCCGTGGTGCCGCCTCGGGGGTGGTGCCACGGCGCCGGTGTGTCCGCGGACGGCTCCCGTGCTGCGCACGGCTCCCGCGGGCCCGGTCTCCCGTGCAGCGCGCGGCCGCGAATACTGCCCTCCCGGCCGCCCCTGGCTGCCCACCCGTTTCCTCGGGCGGGGGGCGCGGGGGCAACGGGGGAGGCGCCGGGGCCGCCGGCCGGGGCACGCGGCGCGCGTCACACCCGTGCGTGGTTCCGCGGGCTCGTCCCGGCGATCTAGGGTCGGATCATGTTCGCCGCCTACGCAGCTCGTATCGACCGTGACCAGCCGCTCAACGGACTGGAACTGGGTGAGCGCCCCGCGCCCACGGCCCGTTCCGGCTGGACGACCGTCAACGTCAAGGCCGCCTCGCTCAACCACCACGACCTGTGGTCCCTGCGCGGTGTCGGTCTCGGTGAGGAAGCGCTCCCCATGATCCTCGGCTGTGACGCGGCCGGGACCGACGAGGACGGCAACGAGGTGGTGATCCACTCCGTCATCGGCCAGAGCGGCCACGGCGTGGGCCCCAAGGAGCCGCGCTCCATCCTCACCGAGCGCTACCAGGGCACCTTCGCCGAGCAGGTCACCGTCCCCGCCTGGAACGTGCTGCCCAAGCCGAAGGAGCTCAGCTTCGAGGAGGCGGCCTGTCTGCCGACCGCCTGGCTGACCGCGTACCGGATGCTCTTCACCAACGCCGGTGTCCGGCCCGGTGACGCGGTCCTCGTCCAGGGCGCCGGCGGCGGTGTGGCCACGGCCGCGATCGTCCTCGGCCGCGCGGCCGGGCTGCGGGTGTACGCCACCAGCCGTGACGAGGCCAAGCGGCGGCGGGCGGTGGAGCTGGGCGCCTACGAGGCGTACGAGCCCGGGGCGCGGCTGCCGGAGCGGGTGGACGCGGTGATGGAGACGGTGGGCGCCGCCACCTGGTCGCACTCCGTCAAGTCGCTGAAGCCGGGCGGCACTCTGGTGATCTCCGGCGCGACCAGCGGGCCGAACCCGAAGAGCGCCGAGCTGAACCGGATCTTCTTCCTGGAGCTCAAGGTCGTCGGCTCCACCATGGGGAGCAAGGACGAGCTGGAGGACCTGCTCAGTTTCTGCGCCGGCGCCGGGGTGCGGCCCGTGATCGACTCCGTGCTGCCGCTGGACCGGGCGCGGGAGGGCTTCGAGAAGATGGCGGGCGGCGACCTCTTCGGCAAGATCGTGCTCACCGTGTGACGCGCCGGCCCGGTCCTCCGGGACCCGGACCGGCCGGCCCTGTGCGGCTTCCGGGCGCGTACGGCGGCGGCCCTCTCCGGGAGTCCGGAGGGGGCCGCCGCCGTGTCGTCCGTCCGGCCGCGCCGGTCAGGGGCGGTCCGGGTCGCGCAGCACGACGCCGATGTGGGCGGCCGCCGTGGAGAGGTGGCGGCGGGCCTCCCGGAGCTGTTCCTCCGTCACGCCGTGGTCGCGCGCCGCGTCGCGGATGTCGTCGCGGAAGCGGTCCAGCAGCCGTTCCAGGGCGCGTACGGGGTCCCCGGAGGGTTCCGGGGTCTCACGGGCCCACTCGGGCTCCGGCGGGGCGGTGCCGGGCGCGGTCCCGGTACGGGCGCCGGTCTCCGTGTCCGTGCCGGTCTCCGTGTCCGTACCGGTGTCCGTGCTCGTCTCCGTGCTCGTCTCCGGGCCCGTGCCGGCGCCCGTCCGGCCTCCGGGGCCGCCCGAGAAGCGGTTGACCTCCCGGGTGATCTCCGCGAAGCCCTCCCGTACCGCGCGCTGCCAGTCGCCGGTGCGGATGTGCTCCTGCGTCTGGTCCTGGAGGCGGCGGGCGAGCCGTTGGATCTCCTCCACGACGGCCTCCTGGGCGTCCCGGGCCTGCCCGCCGGTCCGCCGGGCTTTCCGCTCGGCGCGGCGGCTCTCCTGCGCGGCGCGGTGCGCCTGCCGTTCCTTGGCGCGGCGGGTTTCGTCCTTGGCCTGCCGCCGGGCGCCCCCGCCCCCGTCGCCGTCGCCGGGGTCACCGGAACCGCCGCTGCCGTACGCGCCGCGGTGCGCGCGGGCGGTGCCGGAGGTGCGGGCCGTGCGGGCCCGCTCGGCCGCCGCGCGCATCTCGCGGCGCAGCTCGCTGGCGGAGCCCCGGACGTCCTCGCGGATCTCGGCGGCCAGGACCGCCACGGACTCCCGGATCTCGCGCTCCAGATCCGCCAGCTCGGCCTGGCGTGCGATGAGTTCGTCCCGTCCGGCCTCGGTGAGGGTGTAGACCTTGCGGCCGCCCTCGGTGGCGTGGCTGACCAGGCCCTCGCTCTCCAGCTTGGCGAGGCGCGGGTAGACGGTGCCGGCGGACGGCGCGTAGAGGCCCTGGAAACGCTCCTCCAGGAGCCGGATCACCTCGTAGCCGTGGCGCGGTGCCTCGTCCAGCAGCTTGAGCAGATAGAGGCGGAGCCGGCCGTGGGCGAAGACGGGGGGCATGTCAGAGCACCTTCTTGTCGTCCGCGGTGTGCGCGGAGTCCACGCGGTCCGTGGTGTCCGCGGAGTCCGTGGTGTCCGCCGCGTCCGGGCCGGGTGCCTCCTCCGCGGCGCCGGCCGCGTTTCCCGGCCCGCCGCGCGGGTCCGTTCCCGGGCCGCGCCGGGGCGGCCGGACCCGGGCCGGGACCGGGTCCTCCTCGGCTCCCGGAGGGCGGCGGAGCAGCGCTATGGCGCCGGTGACACTGGTGACCCTCAGCCTGCCGCCGCCGTCGCCGAGCCGGCCGCTGATCTTCTTGGCGCCCCAGTGGCCGTCGATGCCGAGATCGTCGAAGGCGCAGGAGACGGCTCCGCCGGCGGTGTGCGCCTCGACCGTGGTGTCGGCGCGCCGCGGGAGCCGGACGGCGACCTCGCCGGAGACGGTGTTCAGCCGGACGTCCGTCTCCCAGCCGGCGGTGGCGAGGTCGATGACCATGTTGCCGCTGACTGTGTCGGCGCGTACGGAGCGGCCGGAGCCCTCGATGACGGTGAGGTCGCCGGAGACCGAGTTGAAGCGCAGATCGCCGGTGACGGCCTGCGCCTCGACGCGGCCGGAGACGGTCTCGGCGCGGACCGGGCCGCTCAGCCCGGCGAGGGTGCTGTCCCCGGAGACGCCCCGGAGATCCGTACCGCCGGAGACCCCGGAGACGACGGTGCCCGCGCCGACCGTGCCGACCTTGACCCGGCTGCCGGCCGGGACGGTCACCGAGACGGTGACCTCGCGGTCCCGGCCCTTGCGGTCGAGCCACTGGAGGAAGCCCTGCCAGGGCAGGTCGTCGTAGGCGATGGTCAGGGTGGAGTCCTCGTGGACGACGGTGAGCGGTGGTCCGTGCAGTTCGTCGATGTGGAGCCGGGCCGGGCCGCGGCCCTCCGTTCCCACGATGTTGACGTTGCCGCCCACCACGCGGACGTGGACGGCGGTGACGGGTGCGTCGAGGACGAACTTGCGCGCCTCGGTGACGGACCACTGGGACCGGGCTGGCATGGGCCTGACCTGACCTTCCTCCGGGCGGACGGCAGCACGCAACATATCGCGTCTGCCGGGAGACACGATATATCGCGGATGGGGGAAGTCAACAGGCGGGGCCGGCCGGTGCGGCACGGTGCGGCATGGCGCGGCACGGCGCGGAGGGAGTGCGGGGTGAGCCGGCCAGTCTCCGTACCGGCTACTCGTCGTCCTCGTCGTCGAGGCGGGCCAGCCAGGTGGCCAGGCGGTCCACCGGCACCTCGAAGTCCGGGTTGAGGTCGACGAACTCCCGGAGCCGCTCGGCCACCCAGGACAGCGGGACCTCCTCCTCGCCGCGCCGGTTCTCCAGCTCCTCGATACCGCGGTCGGTGAAATACAACGTGCGCTCCGCCAGGACGATCGGTGGATGGGGCGGGGCCAGGATATTCCCGCTCGGAGGAGGGGCCTCCGCGGCCCCGGAAAACCCGGGTGGCACGGGCGGACGGGGCACCGGCGCGGAACGGGCCGGGCCCCCACCGCGGGGGTGGGGGCCCGGCCCGTTGGCCGTGCTGCCGTGTCCGGCGGGAAGGTGCCGGATCAGGCGTCGAACACCTCGTTGACGAGCTGCTGCTGCTCCGCCTGGTGGCGCTTGGCCGAGCCGACCGCCGGGGAGGAGGAGTGCGGCCGGGAGATCCGGCGCAGCCGCTCGGCGGGCGGGAGGCCCGCGCCGACCGAGAGGTCGAGGTGGTCGATCAGGTTGAGGGCGATGAAGGGCCACGCGCCCTGGTTCGCCGGCTCCTCCTGCGCCCAGATGTACTTCTCGGTGCTGGTGTAGCGGGAGATCTCCGCCTGGAGCTCCTTGCCGGGCAGCGGGTAGAGCCGCTCCAGCCGGACCAGGGCGGTGTCGTGGGCACCGCGCTTCTCCCGCTCGGCGAGCAGGTCGTAGTAGACCTTGCCGGAGCAGAAGACGACCTTGCGGACGGCCGCCGCGTCCACCGTGTCGTCGCCGATCACCGGGCGGAAGCCGCCGGTGGTGAACTCCTCCGCCTTCGACGCCGCCGCCTTCAGCCGGAGCATCGACTTCGGGGTGAAGACGATCAGCGGCTTGTGGTGCGGGTTGTGCACTTGCCAGCGCAGCAGGTGGAAGTAGTTCGACGGCAGGGTGGGCATGGCGACCGTCATGCTGTTCTGCGCGCAGAGCTGGAGGAAGCGCTCGATCCGGGCCGAGGAGTGGTCCGGGCCCTGGCCCTCGTAGCCGTGCGGCAGCAGCAGGGTGACGCCGGAGGTCTGGCCCCACTTCTGCTCGGCGGAGGAGATGAACTCGTCCACGATGGTCTGCGCGCCGTTGACGAAGTCGCCGAACTGCGCCTCCCACATCACCAGGGCGTCCGGGCGGGCCAGCGAGTAGCCGTACTCGAAGCCCATCGCCGCGTACTCGCTGAGCAGCGAGTCGTAGACGTTGTAGCGGGCCTGGTCCTCCGACAGGTACAGCAGCGGGGTGTAGTCGTCGCCGGTCTCCCGGTCGACGAGAACCGCGTGCCGCTGGCCGAAGGTGCCGCGGCGGGAGTCCTGGCCCGCGAGGCGGACCGGGGTGCCCTCCATCAGCAGCGAGCCGATGGCCAGGGTCTCGCCCATGCCCCAGTCGATCGTGCCGTCCTCGACCTGCGCCGCGCGGCGCTGGAGCTGCGGCATCAGCCGCGGGTGGACGGTGATCCGGTCGGGGATGTTGGTCTGCGACTCGGCGATGCGCTTGACGACCTCGTTCGAGATCGCGGTGTCAACCTTCACCGGGAACTCGGCCTGCGGCTCCGGGACCTCGGGGGCCATCGGTGCCGCGGTGGCGTCGCGGACCTCGGTGAAGACCTTCTCCAGCTGGCCCTGGTAATCCTGGAGCGCCTGCTCGGCCTCCTCGACGGTGATGTCGCCCCGGCCGATCAGCGACTCGGTGTAGAGCTTGCGCACCGAGCGCTTCTTGTCGATCAGGTCGTACATCAGCGGCTGGGTGAAGCCCGGGTTGTCGGACTCGTTGTGGCCGCGGCGCCGGTAGCAGATCAGGTCGATCACGACGTCCTTGTTGAACGCCTGGCGGAACTCGAAGGCGAGCCGCGCGACGCGGACCACGGCCTCCGGGTCGTCACCGTTCACATGGAAGATCGGCGCCTCGATCATGCGGGCCACGTCGGTGGCGTACATGGAGGAGCGGGCCGACTCCGGCGCGGCGGTGAAGCCGACCTGGTTGTTGATGACGATGTGCAGGGTGCCGCCGGTGCGGTAGCCCCGCAGCTGGGACATGTTGAGCGTCTCCGCCACGACGCCCTGGCCGGCGAAGGCCGCGTCGCCGTGGAGCTGGACGGGGAGGACGGTGAAGTCCGTGCCGCCCTTGCCGATGATGTCCTGCTTGGCGCGGGCGATGCCCTCGACGATCGGGTCGACGGCCTCCAGGTGCGAGGGGTTGGCGGCGAGCGAGACCTTGATCTGCTCACCGTCCAGGCCGGTGAAGGTGCCCTCGGCGCCCAGGTGGTACTTCACGTCGCCGGAACCGTGCATCGACTTCGGGTCGAGGTTGCCCTCGAACTCCCGGAAGATCTGCGCGTAGGACTTGCCGACGATGTTGGCCAGGACGTTCAGCCGGCCGCGGTGGGCCATGCCGATGACGACCTCGTCCAGCCGCGACTCGGCGGCCGAGTCGAGCACCGCGTCCAGCAGCGGGATGACGGACTCGCCGCCCTCCAGCGAGAAGCGCTTCTGGCCGACGTACTTGGTCTGCAGGAACGTCTCGAACGCCTCGGCGGCGTTGAGCCGGCGCAGGATGCGCAGCTGCTCCTCGCGCTCCGGGTGGTCGTGGCCGCGCTCCACGCGGTCCTGGATCCACTTGCGCTCCTTGGGATCCTGGATGTGCATGAACTCGATGCCGGTGGTGCGGCAGTACGAGTCCCGGAGCACGCCGAGGATGTCCCGGAGCTTCATCATCGAGCGGCCCGCGAAGCCGCCGACGGCGAACTCGCGCTCCAGGTCCCACAGGGTGAGGCCGTGCTCGATGATGTCCAGGTCGGGGTGCTTGCGCTGCATGTACTCCAGCGGGTCGGTGTCGGCCATGACGTGGCCGCGCACCCGGTAGGCGTGGATCAGGTCGAAGACCCGGGCCGCCTTGGTGACGTCGTCGTCGTGCGAGACGTCGATGTCGCGGAGCCAGCGGACCGGCTCGTAGGGGATGCGCAGCGACTTGAAGACCTCGTCGTAGAAGTCGTTCTCGCCGAGCAGCAGCTGGTTCATGATCCGCAGGAACTCGCCGGAGGCGGCCCCCTGGATCACGCGGTGGTCATAGGTGCTCGTGAGCGTCATGACCTTGGAGATGCCGAGCTTGTTGAGCGTGTCCTGGGAGGTGCCCTGGAACTCCGCCGGGTACTCCATGGCGCCGACACCGAGGATCAGGCCCTGACCGGGCATCAGCCGCGGCACGGAGTGCACGGTGCCGATGCCGCCGGGGTTGGTGAGGGAGGCGGTGACGCCGGTGAAGTCCTCCATCGTCAGCTTGTTCGCGCGGGCGCGGCGGACGATGTCCTCGTACGCCTGCCAGAACTCGAAGAAGCTGAGCGTCTCGGCCTTCTTGATCGCCGCGACGACGAGCTGGCGGTCGCCGTTCGGCTTCACCAGGTCGATGGCCAGGCCCAGGTTGACGTGGTCGGGCTTGACCAGCGTCGGCTTGCCGTCCTTCTCGGTGAACGAGTAGTTCATCGAGGGCATGGCCTTGAGCGCCTGCACCATGGCGTAGCCGATGAGGTGCGTGAAGGAGACCTTCCCGCCCCGGGCCCGCTTCAGGTGGTTGTTGATGACGATGCGGTTGTCGAACAGCAGCTTCACCGGGACCGCGCGGACGGAGGTGGCCGTCGGCAGTTCCAGCGAGGCGTTCATGTTCTTCGCCACGGCGGCCGACGGGCCGCGCAGCGTGACGTACTCCGGCCCCTCGGCGGGCGCCGCGGGTTCGGCCGCGGCCTTGGCCGGTGCCTTCTTCGCGGGCGCCTCGGCGGGCTTGGCCGCCGGCTCGGCCGGGGCCTTCGCCGCGGGGGCGGGCGCCGCCTTCCGCTCGGCGGGCTTCCGCCCGGCGGGCTCGGCGGCCGGCTTCGGCTGCGCCGCGGGCGCGGTGGCCCGGGCCGGTGCGGGTGCGGCCGGCGGCGCGGATGCCGCCTCGCCGTTCGCTGCCGGGGCGGGCCTGGCCGGGGCGGCCGCTGCCGACCCGGTGTCGGCTCCCGGCTTGTAGTCGGCGAAGAAGTCCCACCAGGCTCGGTCGACCGAGTTCGGGTCCTGGAGGTACTGCTGGTAGATCTCGTCGACGAGCCACTCGTTGGGACCGAAGGCGGCTGCGGGGTTGTGACCCCGTCCGTCCCGGTCGGTCGAGACGCTCGAAGTGTTGGGGGACTGTGGCGACACGGCGGCTACCGCCCTCTTCCGCTTCCTAAGGTGGTGGACAGCGGAAATAAAGGCTACGCCTCTTACCGCGTCCGGTGCAGGCCGGGCTGGTCAGTCGTCGCGCAAGTCACACTGACCGACTGGTTTCGGGGCAGCGCGCGGCGGGAAAATCCCCAGGTTTCGCGTCGGTGCGGGGTCCCGGGGATCGCCGCCGGGCGGCGACGGCCTCCCGCTGCCGCGACCTCCGGCCGCGCGCCGCGGGCCGGGATGCCGTGGGCATCCCATCCGAACGGGCGCTTCCGCTTCCGCACCCTACGTCAACCCTGCCCTTGACGGCTGCCCGGGAGAGTGACCTTTATGCGGCAGCCGCGGGGTGACTCGGCCACGCCGATCGAGCCGCCGTGAAGATCCACCGCCCAGCGGGCGATGGCCAGCCCGAGCCCCGTGCCGCCGTCGCTGCCGGGGCCGTGCGGGGTCGAGACGCGGCCGCGGTTGAAGCGCTCGAAGATCCGGGCCCGCTCCGGCTCCGGGATGCCCGGCCCCTCGTCCAGCACCTCCAGCACCACGCTCCCCGGCTCCTCGCCGTGGCGCGCGCGCAGCGTGACCCGGCCCTGCGGGGGGCTGTGCTTGATCGCGTTGTCGACGAGGTTGGCCACCACCTGGTGCAGCCGCTCGGCGTCCGCGTACCCGGTCAGCTCCGGCGGTGAGACGTCCAGATGGAGATGGACGTCCGCCCGGCCCGGCAGGCCCGTGGTGGCGGCCCGGCCGCGCGCCGCGTTGGCGATGCCGGCCTCCTTGATGATCCCGGAGAGATACGGCCAGACCTCGAAGCGCCGGGCGTGCAGCGGGACCACGCCGTTGTCGATGCGCGAGAGATCGAGCAGCGTCTCCACCAGCCGGCCGAGCCGCTCGGTCTGCCCGAGGGCCATCCGCATGGTCTCCGGATCGGCCTCCGAGACCCCGTCGACGACGTTCTCCAGCACCGCCCGCAGCCCCGCGATGGGGGTGCGCAGCTCGTGCGAGACATTGGCCACCAGCTCCTTGCGGTGCCGGTCCACGGCCTCCAGATCGGCCGCCATGTGGTTGAACGTCCGCGCCAGCTCACCCAGTTCGTCGCGGCGGTGCTCGCGGACCCGGCGGCTGTAGTCGCCGTTGGCCATGGCGCGGGCGACGGTCTTCATCTCGTCCAGCGGGGCGGTCAGCCCGTGCGCCACGAACTGGGTGATCAGCATGGTGGCGATGATCGAGAAGATCGTGACGATGCGCAGCTCGGTGGCCGTGTTGAGGGCCATCACCACCAGCAGCGTGGTGATCGTCACCGAGCTGATGACCAGCGCGCCGAGCGCCGCCTTCACCGAACGGTACGGGTCCAGCGGGCGCAGGCTCTCCCAGAAGCGCGCCCAGAGGCCGGGCTTCGCCGGCCCGGGCGGGCGGCTGATCACGGCGCGGGGGCGGCCGGGGTCTCGAGCGCGTAGCCGACGCCGTGGACCGTGCGGATCCGCTCGGCGCCGATCTTCCGGCGCAGCGCCTTGATGTGGCTGTCGACGGTGCGGGTGCCGGAGGCGTCCGCCCAGTCCCAGACCTCGGCCAGCAGCTGCTCCCGGGAGAGCACGGCGCGGGGGGTGGCGGCCAGGCAGACGAGCAGGTCGAACTCGGTCGGGGTGAGGTGGACGTCCTCGCCGTGCACCCGCACCCGCCGCTGCGCGTTGTCGATCTCCAGCTCGCCGAGGCGGAGGATGCCGCTGCGCGGGGTGTGCGCGGCGAGCGAGGCCCGCTCCACGCGGCGCAGCAGGACATGCACGCGGGCCGCCAGTTCGCGCATCGAGAAGGGTTTGGTCATGTAGTCGTCGGCGCCGACGCCGAGGCCCACGAGCATGTCGGTCTCGTCGTCGCGCGCGGTCAGCATCAGCACCGGGACCGGGCGCTGTGCCTGGACCCGGCGGCAGACCTCCAGCCCGTCGAAGCCCGGCAGCATGACGTCGAGGACGAGCAGGTCGGGCTGCCACGTCTGCGCGGTCTCCACGGCGGAGGGCCCGTCGTGCGCGGTCTGTACCTGGAAGCCCTCGGCGCGCAGCCGCACGGAGATCGCGTCCAGGATGGTCGTGTCGTCCTCGACGACGAGGATCCGGCGCTGGTTGCCGGTGGTGGCGCCCGCGGTGCCGCCCACGCCGTTCTGTATCTGGTCCATTTCGGTCTGCCCCTGCTGTCCCCGTGCCTGGTGCCCCGTGTCTGCCGCGGCGCGTGCTGGCTAGCAGCGTAAAGGCAGGGCGAGGGGCGCGGCTACGCAGGACCGACGGCGAGATGCACGGCGTCCGGTACGCCCCGGGCAACCGGGATCTCTTCCGTCCGTACCCTGAGGAACCCGGCATTCCGCAAGGCCTGTTCGAAAGCGGCGGAGGGCCGGGCGGACCAGACGGCGAGCACGCCGCCCGGGGTCAGCCGGGCCCGGCAGGCGGCCAGACCGTCCGGGGTGTAGAGGCTGTCGTTGCCCTCGGTGACGGTCCAGTCGGGCCCGTTGTCGATGTCCAGGCAGAGCGCGTCGAAGGTCTCCCCGCGCGGCGCGGCGCGGAGGTGCCGGACGAGATCGGCGTGGACGATCTCCGTCCGGGGGTCGGCCAGTGCCGGGCCGGACACCGCGGCCAGCGGCCCGGAGCGGTGCCAGCCGATCACCGCCTCCTCCCGCTCCACGACCGCGATCCGCCCCCAGCGCGGCTCGGCGGCGGCCCGGGCCAGCGAGAAACCGACACCGAGACCGCCGATCAGCACGGAGGGGCGCGGCCGGTCCGCGGGGAGCGCCGCCAGGGCCGCGTCGACGAGCAGCCGCTCGGAGCGGCCGTCGGAGGTGTCCATGAGGAAGCAGCCGTTGGCGATGATCTCGTACCGCCCGCCGCGCCGCCGCAGCACCACCTCGCCGTACGGGCCGCTCCGCCGCTCGACGACCACGGGCTCCCCGTCCGGCGGCGTGGACGACGGGGACGGCGACGACGGGGACGGCGAGGGCGACGACGGGGACGGTGACGACGGGGGCGGTGCGGGCTGCATGGGGCGGACCGGGTCCTTCTCGGAGCGCCCCGGTGCGGGAAGCCGGGACGGCGGGCGGGCGGCGGGCGGCGCTTCCCGCGCGGCGCGCGGGGCGGGCCGGCGGGAGGCGCCGCCCAGGGTAGTGACCCCGCCGGCCGGTCCGCCCGGACTTTCCCCCGCCGCTACGGCCGGGTGACGCGGTCCGGGTCGCAGGCCCGGGCGGCGGCGAACCAGTCGGCGAACCAGGCCGCGCGCTGCGCGCGGTTCATCGCGTCCAGGGCCTTCACCACGGGGGTGTCGAGCAGGGGGTCGTCCATGGCGCCGGGCCACTGGCCGTGCGCCCACCGCAGCACCTCGTGGGCCCACTCGGGGCGGGTGTGCTCGCTCCGGCAGTCCCAGGAGAGCAGGGACTGGAGGACGGCGTCGCGCTGGAAGTAGCCGAGCCGCCGGTCGCTTCCGAGGTCGCCGCGGTGGACGATGCGCACCTCCACGGCGGGCGGACCGCCGGGGGAGCGGCCGCCCGGCGCGCTCTCCTCGAACCGTGCGGGCGTGCCCGGCGCCCCCGCGGTCAGGCCGTACGCCCAGCGGACAGGGCCGGCCACCCGCTCGCGCATGCCCTCGTGCGCCCGGCGCATACAGATCTGCGGGCGCTCCCCTTCGCAGACGAGCGCGGCGGCGGCCCGGTCGTACACCCACACCTTGCCGGGCTGCTGGAGCAGGGGCACCGCCCCGGCGACCGCCACCGCCAGCGGCAGCGCCACCAGCCACTTCCGGCGCGCCCCGGCGGCCAGCAGCAGGGCCGCGGCCAGCCCGGCGAACCAGGCCGTCTGTGCCGCGTTCGCCCACCCGGCGAGCGCGTGGCCCTCCCGGGGGTCGAACGAGGCCGGCAGCAGCTGCGCGACGCCGCTGCTCGCCGGTACGTTCCACAGGCCCAGTACGGCGTAGCCGGCCACCGCGACCAGGGGGGCCAAGGACCACCACGGGATGTACCGGCCGAGGAGATGCCCGCCCGCGGCGAAGGCCGCCACCGCGGCCAGGTCCGCGATCACGGGACCGAGCTGCGGATGCCCGTACGCGGAGGCGTTCGGCCAGGTGAGCGCGGTCACGACCGCCCAGGTGACGAGATAGGCGGCCACGGCCGCCAGCCACACCGGGAGCAGACCGGCGGTCAGCCGGTGCAGCGTCGGCCGGGGCGTCGATCCGGCCCACTCGGCCGTGTTCCGGCGCCGCTCCCGCCCGGCCTCCCAGCAGGCGGCGGCCGCCACCAGGGGGCCCAGCAGGATGTGCAGGGTGCGCAGGTACTGGGCCATGGCCGGCCAGTCCGCCCGGTACCGGTCGTGTCCGCCGAGCACGGCGATCAGCAGGGCCGCGAGGCAGACGGCGAAGGTCCACGGCGCGATGCCGCGCAGGCTCTCCGTGCGGAGAACGGCGAGCGCGGGGGAGGTGCGCGGGGTGGCTCGGGTCTGCTTCGCGGGGGCCGCGGTGTCCGGGGCGCCGTCCGTCATGGGGGGTGCGGGGGACATCAGAGCGCCGCCTTCCGCGTGTTCCGCGTGCCGCGGTTGTCCGTCCCGCACTCGCGCCGGTGGCGTCGCAGCGCGCTGGTGTAGCCGCGTTCCAGGGGGTTGTCGCCGGGCGCGCCGGTGTCCGTGTCCGCGCAGGCGACCAGTTCCTCCGGTGTGCCCCGGAACGCGACGCGGCCGGACTCCAGCAGCGTCACCTCCGCGCAGGCCGGGCCGACGTCCTCGACGAGATGCGTGGAGACCAGCACGGTCGTGTCGCGGCCCAGTTCGCGCAGGAGGGCCCGGAACTCCACCCGGCGCTCCGGGTCCAGGCCGGCCGTCGGTTCGTCGAGGAGCAGCAGCTCGGGTCCGCCGAGGACGGCCTGGGCGATGCCGACCCGGCGGACCGCGCCGCCGGAGAGGGTGCCCAGTTTCCGGTCGAGGGAGGGCCCGAGCCCCACGAGCTCGGCCGCCCGTTCGACGGCGGCGGGTGCCTTCGCGCCGGGCAGCTCCTTCAGCCAGGCGAAATAGCCCAGCGTGTCGCGCACCGTGAAGGACGGGTAGTGGCCGAACTCCTGTGGCAGGTAGCCCAGCCGGCGCCGGATCTCCGTCCGCTCGCGGTGCGTGCCCGGGGTGAGACCGAGCAGGCGGATCTCTCCGGCGGCCGGGCGGGCGACGGTGGCGAGCACCCGCAGCAGCGAGGTCTTCCCCGCTCCGTTCGGGCCGAGCAGGCCGTGCACGCCGGTGCCGAGGGCGAGGTCCACCCCGTCCAGCGCGGTCGTGCGGCGGTGGCGGACGGTCAGGCCCCGGACGGCCAGGCCCCGGGCGGAGGGCCGGGGGTCCGCGGGGTCCCGGTCGGCCGGGCCCCGCCCGGTGGGGGCGGGCGCCGGGTCGGACGAGGTGGTCACAGTCGCTCCAGACGGTCGAAGGAGGTGCGGCGCAGGACCAGCAGCCCGCCGCACAGGACGCCGGCGGCTGCCCAGGCGCTCTGTGCGGGTGGGCCGGAGAGTGCGCCGAGGGACGTGGTCAGCAGTGCGGCCGGATCAGCGGGGCCGGCCCGGCCCGCCGTACCGGGGGCGGCCGCCGCTCCCGTGGAGACCAGGAGCAGCAGCCAGGCGGTGCCGGTGCCGGTGGCGGCGTGCAGGCAGCCGCAACAGGAGGCCACCAGCAGGGTCAGCAGGGTCAGCGTCAGTCCCGGGAGCAGCCAGGCGTACGCGCCGGGGCCGCCGTCCGGTTCCGGCATCAGCAGCCCGGCCGCGGTGAGCAGCGGAACGCACACCGCGAGAACCCAGCCGGTGCGCACCAGCAGCAGCCGCAGCCCGGCAGCGGGGGTCGCGGCGACGGCCTCGTACAGCGGATCGGCGTGCCGGCCGTACGAGGCGGCGACCCCGGCCACCGGCAGCAGGGGCGCGACCGCCAGCAGCAGCGGCCGGCCGGCTGCGGTGCCGGACAGCCGTGCGAGCAGCACCGCGGCGGCCGTGACGAGGACCAGGGACAGCAGCCAGGAGCGTCCGAGCGCGGGGCCGGCGGACCGGGCCGACCAGAGGAACCGGGTCATGGCGGAGGGGCGCCCCGGACGGCCTTCCCCGGCGGCCGCCGTCGTCTCCGTGGCCCTCCGGGTGGCTTTCCGGTCCGCGGACGCCGGAACCGCGGCAGCAGGGGCCGGTCCGTGGACGTTCTCCGCCGCACCGGCGAGGACCGCCGCCAGCACCCCTGCCCGCACCTCGCGGAGGGCCGGCCCGGCGCGACCGGAGCGGGCCGCCGCGGAGACCAGCCGCGCGCAGGGGGAGCAGATCTCCACATGCGTCTCCAGTGCCCATGCCTCGGGCTCGGGGAGCGTTCCGTCCGTGTAGGCGGACGCCCGGCCCGGCTCCACGTGCCCTGCGGCGTCGCGGCTCATACGGCACCTCCTACGGAATCGGGGGAGCGGACGCCCAGCCGGGAGAGGGCCTCCCGCAGTTCGCGGCGTGCGCGCAGGGCCCGGGTCTTGACGGTGCCCTCCGGTATGCCGAGCAGCCCGGCCGCCTGGCGGGTGGACAGACCGTCCACCACGGTGGCGCGAAGGACGTCCCGCAGTTCGGAGGAGAGCCCGTCGAGTGCGGTGCCCAGGTCCCCGAACTCCACGCCGGACAGCACGCGTTCCTCCGCCGACGGCGCGACGGCGCGGGCGGCGCCGTGCTCCCGCCGCGCGTGCGCCTCCTGCACCTCGGCGGTACGGGCCTGCGCGCGCCGGGCGTCCACCAGGCGGCGGGCGGCGATCACCCAGAGCCAGCCCCCCGCCTCGCCACCCCGGTGTCCGGCGGCGGACCGCCAGACGGTGACGAAGGTGTCCTGCAGCACCTCGCGGACGGTCTCGGGATCGGCGCAGCGCCGCGCCAGCCGGGCGTGCAGCCAGCCGGCATGGCGGTCGTACAGTTCGGCGAGCGCCTGGGCGTCGCCGGCCGCGACCGCGCGCAGCAGTTCGGCGTCGCTCGGGTCGGCCCCCACGGGGCGGAACGGTCTCACACTCCTCTATCGCGCCCGCGTTCACTCCCGGTTCACGGGCAGGCGAAGGTTCCCCGGCGAGCAATACGGACAGGAGATATCCATGAGTGCCAAAACCGTCGCCCCCCTCGCTCATGTCCACCGCGTTCCGCACGAGCCTCCCGAGGACTGGGAGTACTCCCTGCAGCTGCCGCACGACCCCAGGGGCCCGCGCATAGCGCGCTCCACCGTCCGTACGGTGCTCGCCGAACACGGGCTGGGGGATCTCGCGGACCGGGCCGAGCTGCTCACCTCCGAGCTGGCCACCAACGCCTTCCGCTACTCCGACGGCCAGACCGCCGTCCGGCTCAAGTGGCGCGAGGGGACGCTGCGCGTCAGCGTCTGGGACACCTCGCCGAGCCGTCCGGCGCCCGTCATCGCCGGACCGCAGAGCGAGAGCGGCCGCGGTCTGCTGCTGCTCTCCCTGATCGCGGACGACTGGGGCATCCTCGATCTGGAGAAGGGGCACCCGGCGGTCGGCGGCAAGGTCGTCTGGTTCACGCTGTGCCGCCCGGTGCTCAGAGCCGGCACCCTCTAGGAGCCCGCTGACCGCTGACCGCTGACCGCTGCCCACTGACCGCTGCCCGCTCCGTGGGAGGGTGGTCCCGTGACGTTGGAGGATCTCGTCCGGCTGCGCCGGGCCCGTGACCGGATGGACCGCGACTACGCGAAGCCGCTCGACGTGCCGGCGCTGGCGCGCACCGCGCTCATGTCGCCCGGCCACTTCTCCCGCAGCTTCCGGGCCGCCTTCGGGGAGACGCCCTACAGCTATCTGATGACGCGCCGGATCGAGCGGGCCAAGGCGCTGCTGCGCCGGGGGGACCTGTCCGTGACGGAGGTCTGCTTCGCGGTCGGCTGCACCTCGCTGGGATCGTTCAGCTCGCGGTTCACCGAGCTGGTCGGCGAGAGCCCGAGCGCGTACCGGGCCCGCCCCCATGACGAGGGTGCCGCCATCCCGGCCTGCATCGCCAAAATCCATACGCGACCGGTCAGGAATGGAGAAGCGAAAGGCGCCGCACCGCCCGTAGCGTGACGGGCATGGACATCAAGCTTTCACAGTGCTTCATCGCCGTCGACGACCACGACAAGGCGCTCGCCTTCTACCGGGACGTGCTCGGTCTGGAGGTGCGGAACGACGTCAGCTTCGAGGGCATGCGCTGGGTGAGCGTCGGCGCGCCGTCCCAGCCGGATGTGAACATCGTTCTCGAACCGGCCCTCGCCCATCCGAACGCCTCGCCCGCCGACCAGCAGGTCATGGCGGAGCTGCTGGCGAAGGGCCTGCTGCGCGGGGTCATCTTCAGCACCGACGACTGCGACGCCACCTTCGAGCACATCCGCGCCGCGGGCGGCGAGGTGCTCCAGGAGCCGATCGACCAGCCCTACGGGGTCCGCGACTGTGCTTTCCGCGACCCCTCCGGCAACATGCTGCGCTTCAACCAGCCCCGCAAGCCGTGAGTTCCGTTCGCGTGATCCCGCACCTGCGCCCGGACGAGAGGGAGCGACGATGAGCACGGCCGGGAGGACGGACCCGCGGCCGCCGGCGCACGCCGCCGACAGCCACGACGTGATCCGGGTCCACGGCGCCCGCGAGAACAACCTCAAGGACGTCGGCATCGAGATCCCCAAGCGCCGGCTGACGGTGTTCACCGGTGTCTCCGGCTCGGGCAAGAGTTCGCTGGTGTTCGGCACGATCGCCGCGGAGTCGCAGCGGCTGATCAACGAGACCTACAGCGCGTTCGTGCAGGGCTTCATGCCGAACCTGGCGCGCCCCGAGGTCGACGTGCTCGACGGGCTGACGACGGCGATCATCGTCGACCAGCAGCGCCTGGGGGCGGACCCCCGCTCCACGGTCGGCACCGTCACGGACGCCGGCGCGATGCTCCGCATCCTCTTCAGCCGGCTGGGGGAGCCGCACATCGGCCCGCCCGGCGCGTATGCCTTCAACGTTCCCTCGGTCCGGGCGAGCGGGGCGATCACCGTGGAGCGGGGCAACAAGAAGGCGGTGAAGGCGACCTTCACCCGCACCGGCGGCATGTGCCCGCGCTGCGAGGGCCGGGGCACGGTCACCGATATCGACCTGACCCAGCTCTACGACGACTCCAAGTCGATCTCCGAGGGCGCGTTCACCATCCCGGGCTGGAAGTCGGACAGCTGGTGGACGGTGCGCCTCTACGCCGAGTCGGGCTTCCTCGACCCGGACAAGCCGATCCGCGACTACACCGAGAAGGAGATGCGCGACTTCCTCCACCACGAGCCGGTCAAGGTGAAGGTCGAGGGCGGCAGCCTCACGTACGAGGGGCTGCTCCCGAAGATCCGGAAGTCGTTCCTGTCCAAGGACCGGGAGGCGATGCAGCCGCACATCAGGGCGTTCGTGGACCGGGCGGTCACCTTCACCGCCTGCCCCGAGTGCGGCGGCACCCGGCTCAGCGAGGCGGCCCGGTCCTCGCGGATCGGCGGGGTGAGCATCGCCGACGCGTGCGCGATGCAGATCAGCGATTTGGCCGGGTGGGTCCGCGGCCTCCGCGAGCGGTCGGTGGCGCCGCTGCTCACCGCGCTGGGGCGGACGCTCGACTCGTTCACGGAGATCGGCCTCGGCTATCTCTCGCTCGACCGGTCGTCGGGCACGCTGTCGGGCGGCGAGGCGCAGCGCGTCAAGATGGTCCGCCATCTCGGGTCCTCGCTGACCGACGTCACCTACGTCTTCGACGAGCCCACCATCGGCATGCACCCCCACGACATCCAGCGGATGAACGACCTGCTGCTGCGGCTGCGGGACAAGGGCAACACGGTGCTCGTCGTGGAGCACAAGCCGGAGACGATCGCGATCGCCGACCATGTCGTCGACCTCGGCCCCGGCGCCGGCGCGGCGGGCGGCACGGTCTGCTACGAGGGCGGCGTCGAGGGGCTGCGGGCCGGCGGCACGCTGACCGGGCGGCATCTGGACGACCGGGCCTCCCTGAAGCCGTCGGTGCGGACCCCGGCGGGAGCGCTGGAGGTGCGCGGCGCCGACGCGAACAACCTGCGGAACGTGGACGTCGACATCCCGCTCGGTGTGCTCTGCGTCGTCACCGGCGTCGCCGGGTCGGGCAAGAGTTCGCTCGTGCACGGGTCCCTGGTGGCCGGCCCGGCGGGCGCCGCTCACGGCGTGGTCTCGGTGGACCAGACGCCGATCCGCGGTTCGCGGCGGAGCAACCCGGCGACGTACACGGGGCTGCTCGACCCGGTCCGCAAGGCGTTCGCCAAGGCCAACGGTGTGAAACCGGCGCTGTTCAGCCCCAACTCCGAGGGGGCCTGCCCGAACTGCAACGGTGCCGGCGTCATCTACACCGACCTGGCGATGATGGCGGGCGTCGCCACCGTCTGCGAGGAGTGCGAGGGGAAGCGGTTCCAGGCCCCGGTGCTGGAGTACCGCCTCGGCGGCCGCGACATCAGCGAGGTGCTCGCCATGTCGGTGGCCGAGGCCGGGGAGTTCTTCGCCTCGGGGGACGCGCGCACGCCGGCGGCGCAGCGCGTCCTCGGCCGGCTGGGCGACGTGGGGCTCGGTTACCTCACCCTCGGCCAGCCGCTCACGACGCTCTCCGGCGGCGAGCGGCAGCGGCTCAAACTGGCGAGCCAGATGGGCGAGAAGGGCGGCGTCTACGTCCTCGACGAGCCCACCACCGGCCTGCATCTCGCCGATGTCGAGCACCTGCTCGGCCTGCTCGACCGGCTCGTCGACTCCGGCAAGTCGGTCGTCGTCATCGAGCACCACCAGGCGGTCATGGCGCACGCGGACTGGATCATCGACCTCGGCCCGGGCGCCGGCCACGACGGCGGGCGCGTCGTCTTCGAGGGCACGCCCGCCGACCTCGTCGCCGCCCGCTCCACCCTCACCGGCGAGCACCTCGCGGCCTACGTCGGCGCCTGACCGGGGGAGCGCGGCCCGGCGGGAACCTCGCGGACGGGCACAGGGCCGTCCGCCGGGCTCTCGCCGGGCCGCTCCCGCGCGACGGGCAAGGGGTGTTCGCTGGGAGCGAACGTGGGCGGGGGAACACCCGGGGCGGCAGAGACATTGAGTCTTTACAGCTCAACTTGCCTGCCGAAGGGGAGATCATGGCTTCGACGTCTACGTCACTCACCCTGCCGGTGCTGCCTCTCGACGACGAGGTGGTTCTGCCCGGCATGGTGGTGCCGCTGGACCTGTCCGACGCGGAGGTCCGGGCCGCGGTGGAAGCCGCGCAGGCCGCCGCGGGAAGCGGCGGGGGGAACGGGGGAAACGGGGAGAGCGGCGGCAAGCCGCAGGTGCTGCTGGTGCCGCGGATCGACGGCACCTACGCCGCCGTCGGCACGCTCGGCACCGTCGAACAGGTCGGCCGGCTCTCCGGCGGTGACCCCGGCGCGCTCATCCGCGGTGTGAGCCGGGTGCGGATCGGCGCCGGCACCACCGGCCCGGGGGCCGCGCTCTGGGTCGAGGGCCGCCCGGCCGACGAACCCGGGCCCGACCCGGTGCCCGGTGCCGTCACCGAGCTGATGAAGGAGTACAAGGCCCTCGCCGCCAGCTGGCTCCGCAAGCGCGGCGCCTGGCAGGTCGTGGACCGCGTCCAGCAGATCGACGACGCCGGCCAGCTCGCCGACAACTCCGGCTACTCGCCGTTCCTCACCGCCGAGCAGCGCGTCGAACTGCTGGAGACCACCGACCCGGTGGCCCGGCTCAAGCTCGCCGTGAAGTGGCTGAGCGAACATCTGGCCGAGCAGGATGTCGCCGAGTCCATCGCCAAGGACGTCCAGGAGGGCGTCGACAAGCAGCAGCGCGAGTTCCTCCTCCGCCGCCAGCTGGAGGCCGTCCGCAAGGAGCTCCGCGAGCTCAACGGCGAGCCGGAGGACGAGTCCGGCGACTACCGCGCCCGGGTCGAGGCCGCCGACCTGCCGGAGAAGGTGCGCGAGGCGGCGCTCAAGGAGGTCGACAAGCTCGAACGCGCCTCCGACCAGAGCCCGGAGGGAAGCTGGATCCGGACCTGGCTCGACACCGTCCTGGAGATGCCCTGGAACGAGCACACCGAGGACGCCTACGACATCCCGGGCGCCAAGGCCGTCCTCGACGCCGACCACGCCGGGCTGGCGGACGTCAAGGAGCGCATCACCGAGTACCTCGCGGTGCGCAAGCGCCGTGCCGAGCGCGGCCTCGGGGTGGTCGGCGGGCGCCGCGGCGGCGCCGTCCTGGCGCTGGTCGGCCCTCCCGGCGTCGGAAAGACGTCGCTGGGCGAGTCCGTCGCCCGCGCGATGGGGCGGAAGTTCGTCCGGGTGGCGCTCGGCGGCGTCCGCGACGAGGCGGAGATCCGCGGCCACCGGCGCACCTACGTCGGCGCGCTGCCCGGACGCATCGTGCGGGCGGTGAAGGAAGCCGGCTCCATGAACCCCGTCGTCCTCCTCGACGAGATCGACAAGGTCGGCTCCGACTTCCGCGGCGACCCGGCCGCGGCCCTGCTGGAAGTGCTCGACCCGGCGCAGAACCACACCTTCCGCGACCACTACCTGGAGGTCGAACTCGACCTCTCCGACGTGGTCTTCCTCGCCACCGCCAACGTTCTGGAGGCCATCCCCGAGGCGCTGCTCGACCGGATGGAACTCGTCCGGCTCGACGGCTACACCGAGGACGAGAAGGTCACCATCGCCCGCGACCACCTGCTCGCCCGGCAGCTCGAACGAGCCGGCCTGGCCGAGGGCGAGGTCGTCCTGGAGGAGGGCGCGCTGCGCAGGCTGGCCGGCGAGTACACCCGCGAGGCCGGGGTGCGGAATCTGGAGCGCGCCGTCGCCCGGCTGCTCCGCAAGGCCGCCGCGCAACACGAACTCGGCGAGCTGGAACTCCCCGTCACCCTCGGCCCGGACGACCTGCGCCGGTACCTCGGCCGGCCGCACCACGTCCCCGAGTCCGCGCAGGACCCGGAAGAGCGGCGCACCGCCGTGCCCGGGGTGGCGACCGGACTGGCCGTCACGGGCGCGGGCGGCGACGTCCTCTACGTCGAGGCCTCGCTCGCCGACCGGGAGACCGGGGCCACTGGGCTCCAGATCACCGGCCAGCTCGGCGACGTGATGAAGGAGTCCGCGCAGATCGCGCTCTCCTTCCTGCGCAGCCGGGGTGCCGGACTGGAGCTGCCCGTGGGCGACTTCAACGACCGCGGCGTGCACCTGCACGTCCCGGCCGGCGCCGTGCCGAAGGACGGGCCCAGCGCCGGTGTCACCATGACGACGGCACTCGCCTCCCTGCTGTCCGGCCGCCGGGTGCGCCCCGACGTGGCGATGACCGGCGAGGTGTCGCTCACGGGACGGGTGCTGCCGGTCGGCGGCGTCAAGCAGAAGCTGCTCGCCGCGCACCGGGCGGGGATCACCACGGTCGTCATCCCCAAGCGGAACGAGGCCGATCTGGACGACGTCCCCGCCGAGGTGCTGCAGAAGCTGGAGGTGCACCCGGTCTCCGACGTCCGGCAGGTGCTGCGGCTGGCCCTGGAGCCGGCGGGCACGGAGCGGGCCGGGGACGGGCCGGCGGGAAGCGAGCCGGAACTGCCGCTGGCCGTCTGACCGGCGGGTGGGGTGACGGGTGGCGGGCCGGCGGTCCGCGTGCTCCGGGAGGGGCGGGCGTCCGCTCCCGGCTCCGCCCGTCACCGTCCGCCCCCGTGCCGTACGCGCCGCACGCGCTGTCGTGCGTGCGGCACGGGGGCGGACGCGCGTCCGGGGGCGCTCGGGCACGGAAAGGGGCGCGCGGTCTCGCGGCGGCACCACCGTGCGCGAGCCGCGACGGAGGGGTGGGGCGCGCGGTGGGTACGGATCCGGCCGTGCGGGAAAGGCCCCCCGCGGTTTCGCCGGTCTTCGCGGGAAGAAGGCCCGGGACGCGGGCCGGTTGCTGTCCCCGGGCCGATCCTGCGAAATACTGGTGGGGCACCGCGGACGCCACGCGACCGCCGAAAGCGAATTCCGCCCCGGAAACGACGGGACCGGAAAGCCGGGAGGACCCAGACCATGCGCCGGACCGAAGCCGGAGACGTCCCCCGGACCGGAAGGGCCGGAGAACCCCCGGAGCCGGACACCACCCCCGACGAGCCCGGGGACAGCGCTTTTCTGGCCCTGGAAAGGGAGTTGTCCGTCTTCCTGCGCCGGGCCCGCGCCTCCTCCGGCGAGGTGGCCCGCGAGGTCCACCCCGATCTGGAGCCCGCCGCGTACGGGCTGCTGGTGCGGCTGGCGGAGGCGGGGGAGCAGCGGGCCACCGCCCTCGCCGCGTACTTCGGGGTCGGCAAGGCCACCATGAGCCGCCAGCTCCGCGCCCTGGAGGAGCTCGGCATCGTCTCCCGCCGGCCGGACCCGGCCGACGGACGCGCCTCGCTGGTGACCCTGACCGAGGAGGGCGCCGGCCGCTTCTCCGCGGTGCGCCGCGCCCGGCGCGAGCGCTACGCCCGCAAGCTGCGGAGCTGGGACCGGGCGGAGATCGCCGAACTCGCCCGCCTGCTGCACCGGTTGAACGGGCTGGGCGGCGCGGAGGACTGAACCGGCGGCCGGGCGGCCGGGGTCCGGGGCAGCCGGGCCCGGCCCGGACCCGGGGCTGGTTCCGGGGCCGGGCCCGGAGGGGCGCGGCTCCGGCGGGCCGGACATTCTTCCGCGTCCGCCGTCTCCTCAAACATCCGGGCAGGGCAGGCCGGTTGAGGGCAGCGGCCGAGGGCCCGCCTCCGGGGAGACTCCTCCGGACCGCCCGCGCCCGCGCACCCCGGCGCACGCGCCGGCGCCCGCGTCCCGCCCTAGAACTCCGCGTAGACCGCCGTCGCGTCGTCGTGCCGCTTGCCGCGCGGGAAGGCGCTGCCCCCCGGGTCCGCCGCCTCCGCCGTCCGTACCCGCCGCACCAGGCCGCCCGTCCCCTCCGCGCGGAGCAGCGCGGGGCAGTCGGCCCAGGTGCCCTCGCGGAAGACCTCGACCCAGCGCCCCGCGCCGTCCGTCAGGGCCGTCAGCGAGCGCACGTCCGCGCGCGGTACGGCGCCGGTCACGGCCCGGGAGGCGACCGACGGGTCGGCGGCGGCCGTGTAGAAACCGCCCTCCGCGTTGCGCAGGGCCTCCACCGCGCGGACGTACTCGGCGGCCCGCGCGGCGCGTTCGGCGGAGCCGGGCGGCAGGGCCCGTACGGCGGCGCGCAGCTCCGGCACATGGGGCGGCAGCCGGGACAGCCGGTCGTCCCGCTCCGCCGTGACCCGGCCGTCCCGCCGCTCGACGAGCAGGACGGAGTCGGAGAGCACGAGATGCTCCACGTCCCGCTCGTCCCAGCGGGCGGCCACGACCGTCGCCTGCGGGGTTTTAACGTGAGAAAGGTCACAGACTGTTCGGTGGGCGTCGGCGGTGCGTTCGATTGCCTCCGCGAGGCACGTCCGCAAGGTCATATCCCGCCGCGAAACGGACAGTTCGAGCAGTGCCCCGCCGAGCCGCGCGGTGAACCACGGCACTCCGTGTACGCATCCGCCGCCGTCCTCGGGAGGTGTGACGCCGTCCAGCAGGACCAGGGAACCGCCCGCACCGGACGCCGGCAGGGCCACCGATCCGTAGTCCTCGTTGGGGATGCGGGGATCACCCGGCTCCGTGGTGAGGTCGATGCGCATGCGGTCAGTCTGCCGGACCGTGCCTCCGGCCCCCGCGGCCGCCGTGACCTGCGGTGACAGCCGGCGCGGCGGGCGGGAAACGGCCGAGGTGCCGGAATTCCCCCGTATTCACCGGCCGGTGGAATGTGCGGGCGCGCATCTTGCCAGCACCGGCTGGCGATTTCCAACCGGCGCCCCCCGCGGCGGCGCCGGAGGCCCGCGCCGGGGTTGTTCGCCAACTCCGGATTGATGTTCACTCGTTCGGGTGGCCAGGCGGGTGATGGGCGGCCCCATTCACACCGGCGGTGGAATCGTCGAATTCCGTTGCCGGTACGGGGAGAACGCCCGTCGGCGCTCCGCGCTCCAGGGGCACGAGGAATGCGAGCGGTCGCCGGCGCCTCGGCCCTGCGGAGACGAGACAAGATTGCGAGCACCGGTGCGAAGAATGCGGCCTCGGGGCAAGGAACGTGAGTCGGCACAGACCGCGGGGTCGGCGTCCGCACCGCCCGGGAAGCGCACCACCAAGGTCCGCAACCGGCTCGTGGTCTCGGTGGCCGTGGTCGCCGCGGCCGTCGCCGGTGCCGGCGCCCCCGCCGTCATCGCCGCCTCCTCCGACCTCAACGACTCCCAGCGCCTGGTCACGCTCTCCGAGCTGAACGCGCAGGCCGTCGTGCTGGCCCACTCGCTGGCCGACGAGCGCGACACCATGACGCGCTTCGTCGCCGCGGGCCGCGCCGCCGGTTCCGGCAGCGCCACCGGGATCTCGGAGAAGCGGCGCGCGAGCGTCGACCGCCGGATGGAGGAGATCCGGGAGAACGCCCCGGGCGCCCTGGACCGCCGGCTCGCGGAACTCCCCGACATCCGGCAGTCGGCGCTCACCGGCTCCGGCCCGGCCTCCGAGACCTTCGCCCGCTACACCCAGCTGGTGCAGGCGCTGCACGGCGTCTCCGCCGACCTCGCCCGGCGCATCCCGCCGCGCGCCGCCGACGGCCCCGCCGACGCGCTCTCCGGGCTGGGCCGGGCCGTCGAGCAGGCCGCCGCCACCCGCACCCTGCTGCTCGGCGCCCTGGCCGCGGGCGGCGAGGGCGAGCTGACCGCCACCGCGCAGCGCACCCGCGTCCAGGAGTTGGCGGCGGTCGCGGACTTCCGGCAGACGGCCCCGGCCGCCGCCAAGGACAGTTACGACGGCACCGTCAACGGCGACGAGGCGGGCCGGGCCGAGCGCTACCTCAAGGTCCTCACCGACCAGCCGCAGCTCTCCCCGGCCGAACTGGCCCTGAACCAGAAGCGCGTGGACGCCGCCCTGTCCGGCCGGATCGACCTGATGCGCGCCGCCGAGTCGGCTCTCACCACCGAGGAGTCCGCCCGGCTCGCCGCCCTCCGCGACGACGACGTGCGCTCCCTGGAGCTGGCCGTCGGGCTGCTCGCCCTCTGCGTGCTGGTCGCCGTCGGCTCCGGCATGTCCGCGGCCCGCTCCATGACCCGGCCGCTGGCCGTGCTGCGGCTCGGCGCCCGGCGCGTCGCCGCCGACCCGGTCGGCGAGGAGCCGGTCAAGTTCACCGGCCGCAACGACGAGTACGCCGAGGCCGTGGGCGCCGTCAACGAGCTCCGTGCCAAGGCGGAGGGCTTCCACCGGGAGCTGGAGAAGCTCCGCGCCGAGCGCGGTGGCCTGATCCGCGAGCGGCAGAAGCTCGCCGACAAGCGCGACGAGCTGGCCCGGCAGAAGAGCGATCTCGCCGAGCGGCTGACCGGCCTCCAGGACCGCGTGCACAGCAGCTTCGTCAATCTGTCGCTGCGCACCCTGGGTCTCGTCGAACGCCAGCTCGGCCTGATCGAGGGGCTGGAGGAGCGGGCGAACGAGCCCGAGCACCTCGACGCCCTCTACAAGCTCGACCACCTCGCCACCCGGATGCGGCGGCACAGCGAGAACCTGCTGGTCCTCTCCGGCGCCGAGCACACCACCACGCACAGCGCCTCCGTGCCCCTGCTCGACGTGCTGCGCGCCTCGGTCAGCGAGATCGAGCGCTATGAGCGGGTCCGCATCCAGTCGCTCCCCCCGCACGCCCGGGTCGCCGGGTTCGCCGCCGACGCGCTCAGCCACCTCGTCGCCGAACTCCTGGAGAACGCCGCGGCGTTCTCCCCGCCGGAGGACGACGTCGAGCTCTCCGGCTGGCAGCTGGAGAACGGCGAGGTGATGCTCTCCGTCGAGGACCGGGGCATCGGCATGACCGAGGAGCGGCTGGCCGAGGTCAACGCCCGGCTCGCCGACCCCGACGGCGAGGCCGCCGGCGCCGACGAGGACGCCCTCGGCCTCGGCCTGTACGTGGTCGCGCGGCTCGCGGCGCGCCACGGCATCCGCGTCGAACTGCGCGACCAGGCGCAGGGCGGGGTGACGGCCGTCGTCGTGCTGCCGACCTCCCTCCTGCCGACCCGGCCCGAGCCGTCCCACGTCCAGTCCGGTGGGACCAGGGCCACCGGCGTCTCGCTGCCCGGCTCGGTGGCCGAGGCCAACTCGAACGCCCTGCCGCCCCGCCGCGGCGGTTCCCTGCCCCGGCGCGGGGACGCGGCGGAGCCCGGGGCCGGAGCGGCCGCCGTGGACACCGGGACGGCCGGTGGCGCGGTGGACGGAACGGCGGGTGCCGCCGGCGCTGCCGCCGGACCGGGCACGCACCCCGGCGCCGCGGAACCCGCCGGGAGCTCCCGGGCGGACGTCCCCGTTGCCGCCGCCGAGTCCGCCGAGTCCGCCGAGTCCGCCGAGTCCGCGGGGCCGGCCGAGCCCGCCGGGTCGGCCCCGGCCGCTCCCACCGGGACCCCCGCTGCGTCAAGCCCCGCGCCGGGTGAGCCCGTTGGGGCCCCGGACTCCGGCGCGACACCGCTCGCGGGCCTCGCCTCCGACGGAGCCGGAGCCCCGGACCCCGCCCCCGCTCCGGACCCCGCCCCCGCTCCCGTCCCGGCCGCCACCGGCACCGGAGAGGCGGACCGCGCCCAGGCCGGTGAGCCGGCCGCGGACCGTGCCCCCGCGGAGGAGTCCGGCCCCGAGCCCGCCCCCGGTTCCGTACCGGCGGGCGCGGACGCCCCCGGCGCCGGAACCCCGGACGACCTCGGCGCGCACGCCGGACTGGCCCGGAGCGCGGAGCACGACCCCCTGGTCGCGGCCGCCGAGGAGGCCCTGCGGGCGGCGGAGGCGGAAGCCGGAAGCCCCGGGGGCAGCCTCGCGGGGACCTCCGACGGCTCCCTCACGGCACCCCACGGGACGGCTGCGGACACCCCCGGCGGGACGGCCGCGCCGGGCACCGCACCGGCCGCCCCGGAGCCCACCGCCACGCCCGCCACCGGCGCCGGTGACTCCCCGGCCGCCGACGACGACCCGTACGGCATCCGGCGCACCGGGTCCGGCGAGGAGCAGCACGCGCGGGCCTCGGACGACGCCGAGTTCGCCGGCATCGACGAGCCGACCCAGTCCTTCCGGCTGCCCCCGCCGCTGCCCCGTCCGGGCACCGGACCGGCCGAGGCCCCGCACACCCCGGACGGCGCGCACACCCCGGACGGCACGCACACCACCGGGACCGGAACCGGCCCGACCGGGCAGGACACGGACGCCCCGGGCGCCGCCGCCCCCGGCGCCACCGCCCCCGCCGCCCCCGGAAGCCCGGCGGCGGACCCGGCCCCCGGCACCGGGAGCCCGGCCGCCCCGGCCAAGCGGCTGACGGACAAGGGCCTCCCCAAGCGGACGCCCAAGACCGTGGCGGCGCAGACCGGCCCGGTGCGGGCGCGGGCGAGAGGCGTGGACGCGGAGGCCCTGCGCCGCAAGCTCGGCGGCTTCCAGCAGGGGGCACAGCACGGTCGGCGCGACGCCGACGCGGAGATCGCCGAGAAGACCGGTGAGCACCGCACGGGGGCCCCGGACGACGGTGGCACAGTCGAGGAGGCACGCGGTTGAACGCGTACACGAAGGCGGGCTCGGAGCCGCACGGTTCGCAGGGCCTCAGCAGTGAGGCCCGCAATCTGCACTGGCTGCTGACGAACCTGGTCGAGGAGGTGCCCGGCGTCCACTCGGTGGCCGTGGTCTCCTCCGACGGCCTGCTGCTCCTCAGCTCCGACCCGGGCATGGGCGTGCTGCCGGGAGACGCCGCCGGGAACGGGAACGGGGGCGGGGGCGGCACGACCGCCGCGGCCGACGACGGCAGCGGCCCCAAGGGCTCCAGCGCCGACCTCGCCACCATCGTCTCCGGCGTCGGGGCGCTGACCCACGGCGCCTCCAAGCTCATGGACGCCGGTCCGGTGAAGCAGACGATGATCGCGATGGACGAGGGCAGCGTCTTCGTCATGTCAATCAGCGATGGCTCGCTGCTCGGGGCGCACGCGACCCCCGACTGCGACATGAGCGTGGTGGCGTACCACATGGCCCTCTTCGTCGGCCGGGCCGGACACGTCCTCACCCCCGAACTCCGCAACGAACTGCGCCAGTCCCTGGAGAGCCGCACGTGACAGCCCCCCGCCTCCCGGTCCGCACCGCGGACCGCGGCCAGCAACGCAAACCCGCCCGGGTACGCCCGTACTCGCTGACCGGCGGCCGGACCCGCTTCGGGCACGTCCTGCTCGTGGAGACCTTCGTCGCCGCCATCGAGGCTCCGGAGGACCGCCCGGAGCTGACGGCCGGCAACTGGGCCGACCGCGTGATGCCCGAGATGCGGGCCATCGTCGAGCTCTGCCGGAAGATGCGCTCCGTCGCGGAGATCTCCGCACTGCTCCGCATCCCGCTCGGCGTGGTGCGTGTACTGCTCAGCGACTTGGCCGACCAGGGAAAGATCCGCGTGTACGCGAACGGCGCCGGCACCGAGACCGGCCGCCCCGACCGCGCACTGCTCGAAAGGGTCCTGAGTGGACTTCGCAGGCTCTGACACCATGACCCCCGCGGGACCGACGACCGCGGCGCCGCCCGTCGCGGACGAGAACGTCCAGAGCTGGCAGACCGACCGCAGCCGCGCCCCCCTCTCCACCAAGATCGTGGTGGCGGGCGGTTTCGGCGTCGGCAAGACCACCTTCGTCGGCTCGGTCTCCGAGATCACCCCCCTCACCACCGAGGCGGTGATGACGCAGGCCAGCGAGGACGTCGACGACATCGCGGCGACCCCGGACAAGACCACGACGACCGTCGCCATGGACTTCGGCCGGATCACCCTCGACGCCGGGCTGGTCCTCTACCTCTTCGGCACCCCCGGCCAGAAGCGTTTCTGGTTCATGTGGGACGACCTGGTGCGCGGCGCGATCGGCGCGGTCGTCATGGCCGACACCCGGCGGCTGGAGGACTGCTTCCCGGCGCTCGACTACTTCGAGAGCTGCGGGCTGCCGCACGTCGTGGCCGTCAACCACTTCGAGGGCACCGAGTCCTACGCGGTGGAGGATGTGCGCGAGGCGCTGTCCGTGCCGGACCACGTCCCGGTCGAGATCATGGACGCGCGCGAGCGGACGACCGTGATCCGGTCCCTGCTCGCCCTCGTGGCCCACGCCCTTGACGTGACACCCGAGTGACATAGCCTCACCTCCGAGCCCGGAACGGGCAGTTGTGCTGCTCAGAGCCCCGGTGTCCGCGGATCCCGCAGTGCTCCGGCACCCGGGGGACGCGGTACCCCGGGCCTCCGGCGCCCCGCTCCGAGCGCCCCGGCGGGTGTCCCGGCGCCCCTGCCGTTCCGCGGTTCCGCCCGTGTTCCTCACCGTGTGAAAGAGAGCCCACCGCCATGCGGAAGATCCTCGTCGTCGGAGCCGGCCAGTCCGGTCTCCAACTCGCCCTCGGCCTGCAGCAGCACGGCTACGAGGTCACCCTGATGTCGAACCGCACGGCGGACGAGATCCGCTCCGGCCGGGTCATGTCCACCCAGTGCATGTTCCACACCGCCCTGCAGCACGAGCGGGACCTCGGGATCAACTTCTGGGAGAGCCAGGCCCCGCGCATCGAGGGACTCGGCGTCTCCGTCGCCGGCCCCGACGGCAGCCGCCCCATCGACTGGGTGGGCAAGCTGGAGGGCTACGCCCAGTCCGTCGACCAGCGGGTGAAGATGGCCGGCTGGATGGAGACCTTCGCGCAGCGCGGCGGGCAGCTCGTCATCCACGGCGCCGCCGTCTCCGACCTCGACTACTTCTCCCGCTCCTACGACCTGGTGCTCGTCTCGACCGGCAAGGGCGAACTCGTCTCCATGTTCGGCCGGGACGCCTCCCGCTCCCCGTACGACAAGCCGCAGCGCGCCCTGGCCGTGGCCTACGTGCACGGGCTCGGCCCGCGCCCCGAGCACCCGGACTACGACGCCGTCCGCTGCAACCTCGTGCCGGGCGTCGGCGAGATGTTCGTCATGCCGACCTACACCCTCTCCGGCCGGGCCGACATCCTCTTCTGGGAGGGCATCCCCGGCGGCCCGCTGGACGTCTTCGACTCCATCAAGGACCCGGGCGAGCACCTGGACACCACCCTGGACCTGATGAAGCGGTTCCTGCCCTGGGAGTACGACCGCGCGGGCAAGGTGGAGCTGACCGACGCGGGCGGCACCCTCGCCGGCCGCTACGCCCCGACCGTGCGCAACCCCGTCGGCCGGCTGCCCTCGGGCGGGCTGGTGCTGGGCGTCGCGGACGTCGTCGTCGCCAACGACCCGCTGACCGGCCAGGGCTCCAACTCGGCGTCCAAGTGCGCCGCCTCGTATCTGGCGAGCATCCTGGAGCGGGGCGACCAGCCGTTCGACGCCGCGTGGATGCAGTCCGCCTTCGACCGCTACTGGGAGACCGCCCGGCACGTCGTCAAGTGGACGAACGCGATGCTGGCGCCGCCGCCGGAGCACGTCCTCAATCTGATCGGCGCGGGCGGGCAGCTCCAGCCGGTCGCCGACCGCTTCGCCAACGCCTTCGACAACCCGGCCGACCTGGAGAACTTCTTCTACGAGCCGGCGAAGACGGAGGGCTACCTCGCCGAGGCGGCGGGCGCGCGCTAGGCCCGTCCCGGGCCCGGGCCGGCCGCCGCCGGTTCGGGCCCGTGCCCGGCCCCGCCGGCCGGCGGTCGGACCGCACGCGACCGGTGGCGGGAGACCGGGTGGCCGGTCCGTGGTCCCCGTCGGTACCCGGCCGGCCGTCGGGGCCGGTGCCGCCGGGCGTGCCGCCGGTTCAGGCGCCGGGGCTCCGCCGGGTCCAGGGCCAGTTCGGGCCCGTGGTGCGCCGGCCCTCCGGGTCGTAGACGTACTTCCAGCCCAGCGGCAGCCCGAGCCGCTTGCTGTGGCCGCGGATCTCGCGCCGGTAGACGTGGACCACGGGCGCGCCGCCGTCCGGTTCCGGCACCGGGACCTCGTAGACCTTCGGCGGCTTTCCGGTCGCCCCCGTCAGCACCGGCAGGACCCGGCCGTCCAGCGGCCCGCCCACGAAGGGGGTCTCCTCGCTCCTCACGAGGCGTCCTCCCCCGCGCCGCGGCCGCCCTCCGGCGGAGACCCGTTGGCCTCGGCGGGCCAGGAAGCGTTGGGAGCCCCGGGAGCCCCGGCGTCCCCGGATTCCCCGGCACCCGCGGCGTCCAGCAGATGCCCCGCTTCCGCCGCCAGCGGCAGCAGCCGCCGGACGAGAGCGCCCACGGGCCCGTCCGCCCGCTCCGCCGCCAGCGCCTCCCTGAGCACGCCCGCCGTCTGCGCGTCGTGTGCCGCGGTGGCGGTGAGGAGGGCGAGGAAGTGGTCGAGGAGCCAGTCGCGCAGTTCGGCGGCGGGCGGCCGCTTCTCCTCGTCCAGCCAGATCAGTGAGGCGGCCTCGACCGCCGCGATCCAGGTGCGGACGGCGGTGCGCAGCCGCAGCCCGGGCCGGGAGACGCCGAGATGGACGAGGATCTGCTCGGCGGCGGCCCGCCGCACCTCGTCCACGATGGCCGAGGTGCGCGAGGTCTCGGCGACGCTGCCGCCCTGGAGCAGCGCGCTGAAGCCGGCGTCGTACTCGTCGACGAACGAAAGGTAGCGGTCGAGGGCGCGCCCCAGCCGCCGGGTCATCGGACCGGTCTGGGGTTCGGCGAAGCACCGCTCCATGCGGTCGGCGGCGCTGCGCAGCGCCGCCTCGTACAACTGCGGCTTGCCGCCCGGGAAGTAGCGGTAGACCAGCGGGCGCGACACCTCGGCGGCGTGGGCCACGTCGTCCAGCGAGACCTCTTCCGGCGCCCGGTCGGCGAAGAGCGCGAGCGCCGCGTCCAGCAGCTGGCGGCGCCGCTGCTCGACGGTGAGCCGCCGGTACGCGGCGCCGGGGCCGGACCGGCGGCCGGACGTTGCTCTCGGGGCGGTGCCGCTGCCGTTCATGCCCGCAGGGTAACCGGCCCGGCGGGGCGGCGGCTCGGGGCGGGCCCCGTCCGGGCCTCGTCCGGGCCTCGTCCGGGCCCCGTCCGGTCCCGTGCCGGACCTGCCCGTTGTCCGTGCGGCCCCGCCCCTCCGCCCCTCCGCCGGGCCGGGGCGACCGGGGCGGACGGGGCGGACGGGGGCGGACAGGGCGACCGTCTCAGGCCAGCAGCCCCGAGCTCTTCCACATCCGGCGTCCCGCCCCGCGCAGCACGCCGATGTCGTCCAGGAAGTCCGTCAGCTTCTTGGCCCCGGTCTGCATGACCTCGCGCCGGTGTCCGCTGGCCGCGACCTGGGCGACCGCCTCCCGCTTGTCGAGGCCCACGTTCGTGTAGACCTCGGGGTTGATGAAGGCCTTGGAGAAGACGCGGGCGAACTCGCCCGAGGTCAGCCGGGTGAACTCACGGCTCCAGCGCGGCGCGCTCACCATCTGGTGGCGCAGCTCCTCCCGGGCGTACCGCACATGCCGGGCCTCCTCCACCACATGGATGCGCGTGACGCCGCGCACCAGCGGCTGGATGCGCTCGTCCGGGAAGGTCAGCCGCTGCATCCAGTCGAGGATCTCCTCGCCGAGCAGCGTGGCGGTGAAGGACCCCGGCGTGGTGGAGACCGTCTTGAACAGCCGGCCGAGGTTCTGGTGGACCCGCGACACCGGGTACACGGGGGTGTCGTTCCGCTGGATCAGCCGGGCGAACATCTTGGAGTGCCGGCACTCGTCCTCGATCTCGGTGAGCGCGTAGCGCACGTGCGAGCTGGTCGGCGACTTGTCGTAGATGTGCCGGCAGAGCAGCTGCATGAGGATGATCTCGAACCAGATGCCGAGCGAGGCCAGGGCCGAGGACTCGTGCTTGGAGAGCTCGATGCGCTGCTCCTCGGACATGGTCTTCCAGAGCGGGGTGTCGTAGAGGGAGACCAGCTCCGGCGGCCAGAACCAGCGGCCCTCCTCGAAGGGGGCGTCCCAGTCCAGTTCGGCGTCCGGGTCGAAGGAGTGCTTGGCGGAGGAGTCGAGCAGGCGCAGGGCGACTTTCTCCCGGTCCTTGAGCAGGCCGAGAGCATCCCGCCGCGCCGCTGCCCCGGTTGTGATCGTCATGCTGTCGGCCACCTCGCTTGTGGGTTACCCGCGGTACCCCTTTATGAGACTGCGTGTCAGCAAGAACGTCAATCCCCTGGCGAAGACTTGTTGAAGCCCGGTTGACCCCGCCGCGGAGGCCGTGTGAGCCTGCCAACCATCCCGCTCTCCACGGGAGTCCGCGAGGCCGAGGCCGAGGAGGCGTCGATGACGACGCACGATCTCTACGCGAAAGACCCGGGAACCCCCGACTGGCAGGTGCCGGCCTCCGGCGCCGCCCGCTTCAGCTGGGACTACGACGACGGGCGCGACCGGCTGCTCGCCCTGTACCAGAAGGGCAAGGACAAGCAGTGGGACTCGGTCCGCCGCATCGACTGGGACCTGGAGGTGGACCCCTACGACCCGCTCGGCACCCCCGACGAGGCCCTCGCCCTGCACGGCACCCGGCACTGGAGCCGGATGACCGAGCGCGACAAGGGCGAGCTGCGGCGGCACTACAGCTCCTGGCAGTTCAGCCAGTTCCTCCACGGCGAGCAGGGCGCCATGATCTGCGCCGCCCGCATCGTGGAGTCCGTCCCCGACCTGGACGCCAAGTTCTACTCCGCGACCCAGACCATGGACGAGGCCCGGCACGCCGAGATCTACGGCCGCTTCCTCCACGAGAAGATCGGGATGCTCTACCCGATCAACGACAACCTCCAGGCCCTGCTGGGCGACACCCTGCGCGACTCCCGCTGGGACATGCCCTACCTCGGGATGCAGGTCCTGATCGAGGGCCTGGCCCTGGCCGCGTTCGGCATGATCCGCGACACCACCGACAAACCGCTCCCGAAGCAGATCCTCGCCTACGTCATGCAGGACGAGGCCCGGCACGTGGCCTTCGGGCGGATGGCGCTGCGCGACTACTACCGGCAGCTCACCGACGCCGAACTCCGCGAGCGCGAGGAGTTCGTCATCGAGGGCTGCTACCTCATGCGCGACCGGCTGCGCGGCACCGAGGTGCTGGAGAACTTCGGCATCCCGGCGGCGGAGGCGGCGGAGTACACCGAGCAGTCGGAGTTCCTGCACCTCTTCCGGAAGCTGCTGTTCAGCCGGATCGTGCCGTGCGTCAAGGACATCGGCCTGTGGGGCGAACGACTCCAGCGCGCCTACCTCGACCTGGGCGTCTTCGAGCTCGGCGACTCCAACCTCGATCTGCTGATGGCCCAGGACGAGGAGCTGGCCGAGCAACTGGACGCCGAACGCTTCGCGGCCGAGGAGGCCGCCCGCACGGCGGAGGTCACCGAGGCGATCGCCGAGGGCGCGACGGCCGAGAGCTGACGGAGGCGGAGCCGGGGGCCCGGCCCGGGGGCCCGCAGCCCGCAGCCGGCGTCCGGGCGGACCGTCCCGCGCGCCCGCCCGGCGGGAACGGGCACCGGGTGCGCGGTGCGTACGGCTCGGTGCCCACAGCGCGGTGCCCGCCTACAGCGCGGTGCGTACGGTGGCGCGTATGGCGGTGCGGCGGTGCGTGCACACCACATGCCACGGCGCCGCGCGGCTGACAGCATGGACCCATGACAGCGATCCGTCCCGGCAGCCGCGCCGCCGCCCACGACAGCCTCCGCGCCCTGGCCCTCGGCGACGCCTTCGGCGAACGCTGGTTCCCGCTCGCCGCCGAGCGGGGAACCGTCGGCGAGGCCATCAGGGAGCGGCGGACCCCCGAAGCGCCCCTCTGGCACTGGACGGACGACACCGCCATGGCCCTGGCGCTCTTCGCCGTCCTCGACCGCCACGGCGAGGTGCGGCAGGAGTACCTGGCCCGGGAGTTCGGCGAACGCTTCCTCGCCGAGCCCGCCCGCGGCTACGGCAGCGGCATGCACGAACTGCTGCCGCTGCTCGCCCGGCGGCCGGACCGCTGGCGCGAGGACGCGGACGGCCTCTTCGGCGGCCAGGGGAGCCTCGGCAACGGCGCCGCCATGCGCGTCGCACCCCTCGGCGCCTGGTTCGCGGGCGACCCGGAGCGCGCCGCCGCGCAGGCCGTGCTGTCGGCGCAGGTCACCCACGCGCACCCGGAGGGCATCGCGGGCGCGGTGGCCGTCGCCGTCGCGGCCGCCCTCGCCGCCGACCGGACGGAGGAACCCCCGGCCCCCGCCGAGCTGTTGGCCGGGGTGGCGGACCACACCCCCGAGGGCGCGGTACGCGACGGCGTGCTGCTGGCGGCCGGACTGCCCCCGGGCACCGAACCGGCAGCGGCGGCGGCCGCCCTGGGCAGCGGCTACCGCATCCGCGCCGACGACACCGTGCCGTACGCCCTGTGGTGCGCGGCCGGACACCTGGACGACCTCACCGAGGCGCTGTGGACCACCGCGGCGGGCCTGGGCGACATCGACACGACCTGCGCCATCGCGGGCGGCGTCGTCGGCGGCCGGACGGGCATCGCCGACGTCCCGGACGTCTGGCTGGAGCGCGCGGAACCCCTGCCCACACCCTTCGCGGCCTGACCCCCCGCTCCCGGGGGGCCGGGCCGGCATCCGGCGAGGGCCCGGCGCCCGCGGGAACGGGACCGGCCGGACCGACGCCCGCCGGACCGACGCCCGCCGGACCGACGCCCGCCGGACCGGGGCTGGCCGGACTGCCGCCCGCGCGTCAGCCGACGGTGCAGACGTCACCGGCGTTCGCCTCGCGGGCGCGCGCCAGGTCGGCCGCCGTGGCCTCCGCGGTACCCGGCACGGGGCTCGCGGGCCCGGGCGGGAAGGCGCTCCGCAGCCCGAACGCGTAGGGCGTGGGCCCGTGGCGGCGCAGATGCGTCAGCCGCTCCTCGGCCTCGGCGACGGACGGCCGGTGCCCGGCGGGGACCCACCACAGGGCGGTCACCGCCTCCGCCAGCCGCTCGAACCACTCCCGGCGGCGGCGCATCAGGTCGCGGTGGAGGCCGTCGTACATGAAGCGGGTGAGGGAGTCGAGGTCGCGCCACACGGTCAGGTTCACGATCAGCCAGTCGTCCCCGAGGACCGGCACGTCGGTGGCGTTGCCGCTGTCGCTCTGGAGCCGCCAGCGGAAGCCCTCGGAGGCGTCCGCGGTGGCGTTGACGGGGTCGAGCCCGTCAACGAAGTCCTGCAACTGCGGTGAATCGAGCGGGGCGAGAAGCCGGGCGATATTGATCTGGGCGAGCTCGAACGGTGCGGCTGCGTCAGTCATGGCCGCACGGTAGCGCCCACGGCCTGGCCGCGCACCGGGTTACCACCGGCCGCCGCCGGACCGGCCAACACCCAGCTCGAACCAGGTCGCCTTGCCCTCTCCGGGCCCGTGCCGGCACACGCCCCATGCGTCGGCTCCGGCGGAAATGAGCGCCAGGCCCCGGCCGGACTCCTCGTCGGGGTGCGGGGTGCGGCGGACGGGTAGCCCCGGTGCCTCGTCGTGTACGAGCACCCGCAGACGGCCGGGGGAGTGCCCGAGCCACTCGGCGAAGACGGTCACCGGGGACGTGCACCCCTTGCTGCGGCAGGCGTTGACGGAATTCGTCACCACCTCGGAGGTGAAGAGCAGGGCGGCATCGACCAGGTCGTGACGACCGGCGGCTGCCAGCAGCGTTCGCACGGCCTCCCGCGCGGCGCGGACCCACACGGGATCGGGCGGGAAGACGAGGGAACAGTCGGGGGAGCGGGTGGCGAACATGGCGGCCTCCTGGCGGGGTGCCCGATGGGGCGGTGGCGATGCCGGTTCAACTGGTCTGGTTTCCGGTGCACTTCCGCCCGTTGGTGGGCTCTTGGGTGGCCGAAGCTATGGTCACGCATGAGTTAGTTACAACCGTGAACGCCCTATTCCACTCGCATGGGTGGAACCTCCGGTGATCAGTGGACGCTGTTCGCCACAGACGGTCACACTGCGCGGGATCGCCGAGGGAGGACCAGATGGCAGCGAGGACCAGCCCCAGCGAGCGGCAGCGCCGGCTCGGCGCCGAACTCCGCAAGCTGAGGAAGCGCGCCGGGCTGTCCGGCGACGCTGCCGGAGCGCTGCTCGACGCCGACCGCACCCGGATCAGCCACATCGAGGCGGGCCGGATGGACGTCCCGCGCAACGGTCTCTACCGGCTGCTGCGCTCCTACGGCTGTTCGGAAGGGCCATTGTTCGACGGGCTGATGGACATGGCCCACGACCGCGGCAAGGGCTGGTGGAACGAGTATGACCGTGAGATGTGCCGTTCTCTGCTGGACTTGGCAGAAGCTGAGGAACGGGCCGCAGGTATCCGCGTGCACGACCCGGCGCTCGTGCCCGGAATGCTGCAGACCAGGGAATACGCGGAAGCGATCATCGAGACGCTGCCCACCGGAGACGAGACCGTCGAGCGTTCGGTGCAGTTCCGGCTCGACCGTCAAAGGGTGCTGACCAGAGAGAATCCCGTCCCGTACCACGTCATCCTGTCGGAGTCCGCTCTCAGACTCCGCATCGGATCAGCGAGGGTGATGCGCAGACAGTTGCTGCGTGTCATCGAGGTAGCGCGACTTCCTCACGTCACCGTGCAGGTCTTTCCGTTCACGGCAGGCGCTCATTCGGCCTTCGCCGGACCCTTCATCCTCCTCAGTGGCCCGGCGCCCGAGTTGGACACCGTCTATCTCGATCGGCCTGTCGAATCAGCCTTTGACGGGGATAGCGGGCGTATCGCCGAGTACGGCAAGATGTTCGAAAGGCTGAGTGCGCTCGCCCTGCCCTCTGTGGACCCCGAGGCCGCCCCGGAAACGCATGAGGTCCGGGATTCCCTGGGGTTAATCCAGCACCTCATGTACGAGCTGTAGGGAGATTGCATGTCGCACCTCCGCTGGAGCAAGTCGTCGTACAGCTCGTCGAGCAGTAACGAATGCATCGAGGTAGCCGGTACCCCCCGGCGCCTGGTTCACCTTCGGGAGAGCGACGAGCCGGACACCGTGCTGACCGTCCTCCCCGGCATATGGTCGGCCTTCACACGGGCCGTGAAGGCCGGCGAGTACGACCACGCCTGCCGGCGCTGAGGGCGCACCGGAGCCCGGAGCCTCGGTGCCCCACAGGGCCCCCGCGCCTCAGAGCCCCAGTGCCGCCCGCATCACCTGGCGGGCGATCGGGGCCGCGTTGCCGCCGCCGCTGATGTCGGCGCGGTCGGCCGCCGCGTCCTCGACGACCACCGCGACCGCGACACCGGGCTCGTCGGCCCCGTCCTTCTGTGCCCAGGAGATGAACCAGGCATACGGGATGCCCTCGTTGCCCACGCCGTGCTGCGCGGTGCCGGTCTTGCCGCCGACCTCCGCGCCGGGGAGGGCCGCGTTGGTGCCCGTGCCGTTCTCGACCACGTCGCGCATCAGTTCGCGCAGGACCTCCGCCGTGCCGGAGTCCATCGTGCGCTCGTAGGTGCGGGGGCGGGTGACGGCCACGGTGTCGCCCTCGGAATCGCTGATCCTGTCGACCAGGTACGGCTTGCGCAGCCTGCCGTCGTCGGCGACGGCCGAGGCGACCATCGCCATCTGGAGCGGTGTGGCGGCGGTGTTGTACTGGCCGATCGACGACAGGGCGAGCTGGGCGTCGTTCATGTCGGTGTCGAAGACGGACGCGGCGACCCGGGAGGGCACCCGCAGACCGTCGTCGTTGAAGCCGAACTTCTCGGCCGTGTCCACCATGCCGTCGAGCCCGACCTCCACACCGAGTTTGGCGAAGACGGTGTTGCAGGAGACCTCCATGGCGTGGCGCAGGTCGGCGTCCTCGCAGCCCCGCGCCTCGTTGGTCAGATCCGTCCGGGTGCCGGGCAGGGTGTACGGCGCGGGGGTGTCCGTCGGCTCGTCCACATCGGTCACCACGCCCTGCTCCAGGGCGGCCGCCGCCGTCACCACCTTGAAGACGGAGCCGGGCGGATAGGTCTGGCGGAGTGCCCGGTTGAGCATCGGCTGGTTCTCGGCGCCGGTCAGCCGCTGCCAGGCGTCGACGGCGGCGTCCCCGTTCCCGGAGATCTGTTCGGGGTCGTAGCTCGGGCTGCTGACGAGGGCGAGGATCTTGCCGGTGTCCGGTTCCAGGGCGACCACCGCGCCGCGTGCGCCGCCCAGGCCGTCGGCGGCGGCGCGCTGGACAGCCGGGTCGATGGTGGTGTGGACGTCGCCGGCGGGTTCGCGCTCGCGGGTCAGGGCGTGCCAGAGCGGGAAGAGGGAGAGCCGGGGGTCGGCGCCGGAGAGGATGTCGTCCTCGGCGTCCTCCAGGAGCGTGGTGCCGTAGATCTGCGAGGCGTAACCGGTGACCGGCGCGTACAGCGGCCCGTTGACGTATGTGCGTTCGTAGCGCAGCCGCTCGCCGGTGTCGCGGGAGCCGGTGACGGGCTCGCCGTCGACGAGGATGTCGCCGCGCGGGGCGCTGTAACGGGTGATGTTCTTGCGGCGGTTGGCCTGGTTGTCCTCGTACTCCTCGGCGTCGATCACCTGGATGCGGGAGGCGTTGAGCAGCAGGGCCACCAGGAGGAGCAGGAAGAAGGCGGACAGATGGCGGATCTGGCGGATCACGGCCTCGCCTCCCCGGGATCGCCGGGCGAGCCGGGACCGGCCTGGCCCCCGGCTGCGCCGGGGTCCTCCGGGGCGGCCGGTACCGGCGCCGGACGGCGGGCCGTGTCGCTCATCCGGATCAGCAGGGCCACGATGATCCAGTTGGTGACGACGGAGGAGCCGCCCTGCGCGAGGAACGGCATCGCCATCCCGGTGAGCGGGATCAGGCCCATCACCCCGCCCGCGATGACGAAGACCTGGAGCGCGACGATCGAGGCCAGGCCGACGGCCAGCAGCCGCCCGAAGGGGTTGCGCTGGGCGAGGCCCGCCCGCAGCCCCCGTTCCACCAGCAGGGTGTACAGCAGGAAGATCGCGAAGAGCCCGGTCAGCCCCAGTTCCTCGCCCGCGGTGGCCAGGATGAAGTCCGATTTCGCGGCGAAGCCGATGAGGACGGAGTCCCCCTGGCCGAGTCCGGTGCCGAGGACTCCGCCGGAGGCGAAGGCGAAGTAGGTCTGCGCCAGTTGGCTCGCGCCCTCGCCCGCGTCGATGGAGGCGAAGGGATGCAGCCAGTCCTGGACCCGGCTGTGGACGTGGGGTTCCAGGGAGCCGACGGTGACGGCGCCCGCGGCGGCCAGCAGCAGCCCGACGGCGATCCAGCCGGTGCGGCCGGTGGCCACGTACAGCAGCACCACGAAGAGGCCGAAGAAGAGCAGCGAGGTGCCGAGGTCGCGTTCCAGGACGAGGACGCCGACGCTGGCCAGCCAGATGGTGAGGATCGGGCCGAGCACCCGCCCGGTGGGGAACTGGAACTTCCAGATCCGGCGGCCGGTGTACGCCAGGGCGTGCCGGTTGACCGCCAGATAGGAGGCGAAGAAGACGGCGAGCAGGATCTTGGCGAACTCGCCGGGCTGGAACGAGAGACCGGCCACCCGGATCCAGATCTTGGCGCCGTTGATCGCGGGGAAGAAGATCGGGACGATCAGCAGGACCAGCGCGGCGGCGACGCTCAGATAGGCGTAGCGCTGCAGCACCCGGTGGTCGCGGAGGAACAGGACGACGGCGATGAAGAAGCCGACACCGAGCGCGGACCAGATGAGCTGGGTGGGGGCGGCCTCGTCGGCGGGGGTGGCGAGATCGAGCCGGTAGATCATCACCAGGCCCAGGCCGTTGAGCAGGACGGCGATGGGCAGCAGCAGGGGATCGGCGTACGGGGCGCGCAGGCGTACGGCGGCGTGGGCGAGGAGAGCGAGGAGCCCGAGGCCCGCCCCGTAGCCCGCGGCGCCGGCCGGCACGGTGCCGTCGGTGGCCAGGCCGACCTCGATGTAGCCGTAGACGGAGATCAGGACGGCACCGGCGAGCAGGACCAGCTCCGTACCGCGGCGCCGGGGGAGCCGCACCGGGGGCGGGAGCGCTTCGGGGGGGCCGTCCGGGTGCGAGCCCGGACGGTCCGAGGGGGGACCCGCTGTCGATGCGGCCATGACAGAGAACGTAACAAACTCGCCGGTGTTATGTCTGTTATGTCATCAGATGTGCTGAGGGGTGCGGGGGTTGACGCCGTACGCCGTCCTACCCGCCCCTCCGTCCCGGTACACCCGGCCGGGTGCGGCGCACCCCGGCGTGCGCGGCTGCCGTGCGCAGCGCCACGCCCCCCGCGCGCGAGGCGTGCGGGGGGTGCGACGTCATCCGGGCGGCCGGTCCGTCAGGACCGGCGCGCGGTCAGCACCAGCGCGGGGCCGGGCCGATGTTCTTGATGTAGCGGGCCGACGCGAACGCGTAGTGGCCGTTCTTCAGCACGTACCAGCGGTTGTTGCCGTCGATGTTCTGGCCGCGGACCTTGCACTTGATCTTCACGATGGCGCCGTACGGCTTGGAGCCGACGACGTGGCCGCCCTTGTTGGGTGCGGTGCGGAGCAGCAGGCCGGAGTGGGCGATGACCTTGCCCTTGTAGAAGTGGTGGTGGTAGCCACCGCCGGTCGGAGCGGCAGTGGCCGCGGCGGCGGGGCCGGCGGCGGCGAGGGTGGCGATGGCGCCGGTGGCGACGCCGACCGCGATCTTGCGGAACTTGGACTGCAGCATCTGCGATGCCTCCTGTGGAGGGGAGGGCCCTGTCCCGGTGGGAGCGGGGCGTTGGTATTTCCGGGGGCCGGCTGGTTTCACGGACGGCATTGGCCGTGATCAACCGGCATGAATGACGCTAAATCGGACACCCTGGGCTCGCAACCGGTCACGCTCCGGCGAGCACGCGAAGGGGGCCGCCGTCGGGGCGTGGGGGCCCGCGGCGGGGATCGTCACCGGCGCGGGCGTGGAGGGGGCCGGCTGAGTTTCCGGAAACCGTCCCCGGTGTCCGCCGTGGGGGTGAGGGGGTGTCGATCAAGGGATGCCCAGGTGGGGGCCGGGAGATTCCGGCGGCGCCCCGGCGAGCCGTTGGGCCCGTCCGGATGCGGCGCTCCGGTTATCGGAAGGCTCTGGAAACTTTGTTGAACGGTGCGTATTTCCGGACCGGCAGCCGCCTCCCGCCGAGACGTTGGCGCAGGTGAATCCCGGTCAGACGGCCGTGACGAAGGTGTTTCGCCGTTGAAAAACTTCCGGAAACAAGCGTTGACGCTGCGTTCTGACGGGCGTCATACTCCGGATCGATCGAACTACCGCACGCACGGAACCGCCGTTCACCTCCCCCCACTGTCCGGCGTCCCGGCTCGCGGGCCGATCGCACCCACCATGCCCGGACGGTTCCTCCACCTCCGTCCGGTCCCCGGCAGAAGGGGCAGTAATGATCAGCAAATCGTTAAGCGGACGAAGAAGCCCGCGGCGGTACGTCCGCCAGGTGTTCGTCTACGGTGCGGCCGCCGTCCTGGCGTCGACCGGTGTCGTCGCGATGTCCGGTACGGCTCATGCCGCGGACACCCTGGGCGCCGCGGCGGCCGGGAGCGGCCGGTACTTCGGTGCCGCGGTGGCCGCCAACCACCTCGGTGACTCCCAGTACGTGCAGACGCTGAACCGGGAGTTCAACAGCGTCACCGCGGAGAACGAGATGAAGTGGGACGCGCTGGAGCCGTCCCAGAACAACTTCAACTTCGGTAATGCCGACCGGATCTTCAACCATGCCCGGCAGCAGGGCATGGCGGTCCGCGGTCACACGCTGGTGTGGCACTCCCAGCTCCCCGACTGGGTGAAGAACCTCGGCAGCGCGGACCAGGTGCGCAGCGCGATGCGGAACCACATCAACCAGGTGATGGGCCACTACAAGGGCCAGATTCACTCCTGGGACGTGGTGAACGAGGCGTTTGAGGACGGCAACAGCGGCGCCCGGCGCAACTCGGTGTTCCAGCAGCGGCTGGGCAACGGCTTCATCGAAGAGGCGTTCCGGATGGCCCGCGAGGCCGACCCCAACGCCAAGCTCTGCTACAACGACTACAACACCGACAACTGGAGCCACGCCAAGACGCAGGCCGTGTACAACATGGTCAGGGACTTCAAGTCCCGCGGCGTGCCGATCGACTGCGTGGGCTTCCAGGCGCACTTCAACAGCGGCAATCCGGTGCCGAACAACTACCACACCACGCTGCAGAACTTCGCGGACCTGGGTGTGGACGTGCAGATCACCGAGCTGGACATCGCCGGCTCCGGCAGCTCCCAGGCCGAGCAGTTCGGCGGCGTGACCCAGGCCTGCCTGGCCGTCTCCCGCTGCACCGGCATCACCGTCTGGGGCATCCCCGACCACTACTCCTGGCGCTCCAGTGACACCCCGCTGCTGTTCGACCGCAACTACAACAAGAAGCAGGCGTACACCGCGGTCCTCGACGCACTCAACGCCGCCGGCGATGGTGGCGGTGACGACGGCGGCGGTGACGACGGCGGTGGTGACGATGGTGGTGGCGACGACGGTGGCGGTAACACCGGGGCCACCTGCACCGCGACGTACTCCGAGACCAACCGCTGGGGCGACCGCTTCAACGGCCAGGTGACGATCACCGCCAACGGTGGCTCGATCAGCGACTGGACGGTCAACGTGACCGTGACCTCGCCGCAGAAGATCTCCACCACCTGGAATGGCAACCCCAGTTGGAGCGGTGGCGGCAACGTCATGACGATGAAACCGAACGGCAACGGCACGCTGTCGTCCGGAGCATCGACGAGTTTCGGCTTCACGGTGATGGCCAACGGCAACTGGTCGCAACCGCGGATCGGCGGCTGTACGGCCGGCTGACCGGCCCGCACCGACGGCCCGGCCGGCCGGTCACCTGACCGTCCGGCCGGCCGGGTCCGCCGCGCTGCGGGCCGCCGTCGCTCCCCCGTCCGGGCACACCCGCAGTTGGCAGCTCCGCCCGGCTCTCCGGAAACGTCCCGGAGGGCCGGGTGGAGCTTTTTGCTGTCGGGGCGCCGGGGGGCCGCCGGGTGAAGACTGCGCGGGACCGGCACCATCCGGCAGGCGGTCGCAACCGGCCCACCGGGTACTGCCGTTTAACGGAAGGCACCGATAATTTTCTGCCCCCTCAAAGGTCCAAAACTAACGACCCGTCGAACGCGGCTGCGTAACTCCAGTTCAGAGAGGGGTATTGACGTTGCCGCCGTGTTTCGGGGCCGAAAAACTTCCGGAAAGAAGCGTTGACACCCCCTCACCGATCCGGCCATACTCCGGAACGATCGCCGCCCGCGGCACCGACACCCCACCGTCGGCCGCGGCGGTACGTGGGGGCACGGCATCACACCGTTCACACCCACCAAGTCCGGACGGGTCCCCCACCTCCGTCCGGTCCCCGGAAGAAGGGGCAGCAATGATCAGCATGACGTCAGCCCGGCGGCAGCGCCGCAAACCGGGCACCCGGAAGACGCTCGTCCTCGGCCTGGCCGCCGTCCTGGCCTCGACCGGCGTCGTCGGCCTGTCCGGCACCGCTCACGCCGCCGACACCCTGGGCGCCGCGGCGGCCGAGAAGGGGCGCTACTTCGGCGCCGCGGTAGCCGCCAACCACCTCGGCGAATCCCAGTACGTGCAGACGCTGAACCGGGAGTTCAACAGCGTCACCGCCGAGAACGAGATGAAGTGGGACGCGCTGGAGCCGTCCCAGAACAACTTCAACTTCGGCAACGCCGACCGGATCTTCAACCATGCCCGGCAGCAGGGCATGGCGGTCCGCGGTCACACGCTGGTGTGGCACTCCCAGCTCCCCGGCTGGGTGAGCAACCTCGGCAGCGCGGACCAGGTGCGCAGCGCGATGCGGAACCACATCAACCAGGTGATGGGCCACTACAAGGGCCAGATCCACTCCTGGGACGTGGTGAACGAGGCGTTCCAGGACGGCAACAGCGGCGCCCGGCGCAACTCCGTCTTCCAGCAGCGGCTGGGCAACGGCTACATCGAAGAGGCCTTCCGCATGGCCCGCGAGGCCGACCCCAACGCCAAGCTCTGCTACAACGACTACAACACCGACAACTGGAGCCACGCCAAGACACAGGCCGTGTACAACATGGTCAAGGACTTCAAGTCCCGCGGCGTACCGATCGACTGCGTCGGCTTCCAGGCCCACTTCAACAGCGGCAACCCGGTGCCGAACAACTACCACACCACCCTGCAGAACTTCGCGGACCTGGGTGTGGACGTGCAGATCACCGAACTCGACATCGCCGGCTCCGGCAGCTCCCAGGCCGAGCAGTTCGGCGGCGTGACCCAGGCCTGCCTGGCCGTCTCCCGCTGCACCGGCATCACCGTCTGGGGCATCCCCGACCACTACTCCTGGCGCTCCAACGACACCCCGCTGCTGTTCGACCGCAACTACAACAAGAAGCAGGCGTACACCGCGGTGCTCAACGCACTCAACGCCGGCTGACCGGCAGCCGGACCGCACGGACCGGGCAGCCCCGGCCGTCCGGACCGGCGAGCGCCTGACGCGACGGCGCGGCGATCTCCACGGTCGCCGCGCCGTCCGCGTACCGGCGGCGCCGGAACGGCCCCTCCGAGGAAGGCACGCACCAAGCCGCCCGCGCCGCCGATTAGGACAGGCATCCGACAGAATCCAGCAGTACGGGGGATAGCCGCCCGATCCGGCACCCGGCCCCCGGCGCCACGTCCATGCTGGGCCCGTGACTCAGTATGACGAGCAGAACCCCGCCTACCGAACCGTCCGCGTGACCGCACTGGAGAGCCCCGTCGCGGCCATGGCGGACCTGGAGGCGTGGGAGGCGCGAGAGACGTACCCGGAGATCCGCTCGGCCGGCGCACCGGTGTTCGGGACCGCACGGGAACGCGAGGAGGGCGGCTGGGAACTCCGCCCGTACTTCTGCGACACGGCACCCCAGGGATCCCGCGACGGCCTCGGAGCACACTTCCGGCTGACGGCCCGGGACGCGGAGGAAGCCGGTGACGCGGCAGCGCGCGACGCGTGCCTGCGGGCCGCGGAACGCCTGGACTGGGAACCGCTCGACGACATGACCGTGCTCGGCCACCGGTACCGCGTCGTCCGGGCGGAGCGGTTCATCCGCATGGGCCCGGACGGCCCCGAGCCGCCCCGGCCCTCCGACCCGGACCCGGCCGCGCCGGGCGAGTCCGGCAAGATCCCGGACCCGTCCGTCGGCTTCGTGATCGACACGACCACCGCCACCGGGATGTCCGAGGGCATCCTCAAAACCGAACTGCTGGGCATGGTCCGCGCGGCCGGCACCGTGCCGCCGGACGTCCGCGCCGACTCCCTGCGCGCCGCGCGGACGCACCCCGGCGGCGTGCTCCTCCCCCCGACCTTCATGATCGCCGAGGACTCCGACGGCCACTGGCGGCCCGAATCGGACGGCACGTCGACCACCCCGCAGGCGGCCCGCGACGGACTGGCCACCCACTGGCGCGGCCCGTTCTTCCCGCAACTGCACAAGCTGACCCCGGAGTTGCGCGCCGAGTACGCCGCCGCGGCCGACCGCATCTCCTCCGAACGCCTGAACGAGGTGACGGTGGCGGGCGTGCGCTACCGGGTGGCCCGGGTCGAACGCCTGGTCCGCGTCGGCCCGGACGGCCCCGAGAGCCCACGCCCCTCCGACCCGGACCCGGAGCCACCGATCAAGGTCCACGTCCAGCAACTCAAGGAACAGGGCCTGTGGGAGGAGGACGAGGAGGACTGACAGGCTCTTCCGGAAGCCGGCACCGGCGCAAGCGGCGCCGGTGCCGGCCGGCCCGGTGCTGTCAGCGCAGCCGGTCGAGGAACGCGCTCCAGGCGGAGCGGCTGAAGCAGATCACGGGGCCGCCGGGGCGCTTGCTGTCGCGGACGGGGACGGTGCCGGGGATGTTGCCGGCGACCTCCACGCAGTCGCCCTGTCCGCCGCTGTGGCTGCTCGTGCGCCACATGGGTCCCGGCGCGACGATGGATATGTGAGCCTCGTTCATGATGTGTGCTCCTCGGCGATGCGCTGGATGAAGGCGATCGATTCTGTGGGCGGCAGCGCTGCTGTGCGTGCGTCGTCGAAGAGCGCGCGGCAGCAGGCGACTTCGGACTCTCCCTCCATCCAGATGTTGCCGGTGGGGGACTCCGTCAGAACGAGGTCGAGCGATGCCACCTGGGGGAAGCTCATCAGCAGGTACGGGCCGAACATACCGGAGTGCGCGCCGCGTGAGAACGGCAGCACCTGGATGGTGATGTTGGGCCGTTCCGCCACGGCGATCATGTGCTCCAGTTGCGCACGCATCACCTCGGTGCCGCCGACCTGCTGGCGAAGGACTCCTTCGGCGAGCACCGCCCAGAACTCCAACGGTTGCTCCCCAGTGAGCCGTTCCTGTCTGGCGAGCCGGACTTGAATGAACTGGTCGATCTCCTCGGGGGTTTGCCAGGCCCGTGAGGCCACCGTGACCGCTCTGCCGTACTCGGCGGTCTGCAGGAGTCCGGGCACCAGCTGCACCTGGTAGGTCCGAATGCTGTCGCAAATGGACTCCATCTCGATCTGATCCCTGTAGGCGTCGCCGAGGACGGAACCGTACTGATGCCACCAGCCCTCACGGCGGCGGCGGTTGGCCCTGCGGGCCAGAGTTCCGAGGCGGTCGCGCGCCGCAGGGTCCTCGACGCCGTATGCCTGCACGAGCGCGTTCAGATCCGGCAGTCGAACGGGCACATGTCCGTTCTCGATCCGGCTGATCTTTCCCTTGGTGCAGTCGAGGACCTCGGCCGCATCGGCCGTGGACATGCCCGCGCGCTCGCGGAAACGCCGCAGGTCGTCGCCGAGTTGGCGACCCAGCACGGTGGACGGTTTGACGCTTGCCATGGTCACTCCCTACCAGGAGGGCGGTGTGGCCGCACGAAGAACCCACCGACGAGTGAATCTTGGATCGATTAGCCCTTCAACGTTGCGCCGACTTGGATTGGCGCGCCACTCTCTACCCGCGGTGAATATCCGCATTCGCTTGGTCACCATTTCTTGACCGCAGGCCCGACCCCAGGGAGCTGACATGGCCGTACCGAACGAACTCGCCTTCCGGCTCTCCCGCCGTGACAGCAGCGTCCCGAGGGCTCGCGCACTGCTGCACGCCGTGCTGGCCGACTGGGGGATCGGGCAGGACGCGGCCGAGACGGCCGAGTTGGTGTTGTCGGAGCTGGTGACCAACGCGCTGCGCGTGCCCGTGCCCGGGGACCGGCAGGTCGGCGTGCGGATCGTGCGGGCGGAGGCGGACGGGCTGCTGCGGCTGGAGGTCAGCGACGCCGGAAGGGGCATCCCCGAGGTCCGGGAGCCGGCTGATGACGACCCCGGAGGGCGCGGCCTGCTGCTTGTGGAGACCCTCTCCCACCGCTGGGGCGTGCGGGAGCGCGAAGCGGGGATCGGCAAGACGGTCTGGGCCGAGCTCAAGGCGCCGGACATCGTGCCCCGCCGGGACGGGGCCGAGGTGGCGGCCGTGACCGTCCGGGCCGGCCAGTGTGTACGGGTGCGGGACGGCTGGCGCACCGTCCGCGCTGTCCGCGGTGAGCCGTACGCCTCCGGCGGACTCGCCGTGGTGCTGACCCTGGACCAGGGCCCGGCACTGCGACTGCCCGCTGCGACGCCGCTGACCGTACGGAATGAGGACAACGGCCCGTCACCCTCCCCGGGATAGTGGGGTAGGGGTGAGGTTCCCGGACCCGGACCTCGGCGATTCCGGGGCCGTCGGCTGCGCCGGGCCGGGGGAATCGGGGAGGATCACGTCCACCCGCAGCCATTCCCGTCCGGAGCGGGAGCCGGGCCGGAACCGGCACACCGCCAGTGGCCCCGCCGCGGGCCCGGAACCAAGAGAGCGATTCCCCTTGAGCAAGCGATTCCAGGAACTCGACTGGCGCCCCACCCCCATGGGCGAGATCAGCCTGCGGCGCCGCCGCCATCTCCCCACGGACACCGACGTGTACGAGGTGAAGCTCGGCGACGAGTGGCTGATGTCCAGCATGTTCACGGCGGGGGAGATCGCTCTCGCGGACCTCGGCCTGGCGGAGTGCGAGGGCGGCGAACTGGACGTCGTCGTCGGCGGGCTCGGGCTCGGCTACACCGCCGACGCGGCGCTCAACGACGAGCGCGTCCGGTCGCTGCTGGTGGTGGAGGCGCTGGGTGAGGTCGTCGAGTGGCACCGGCGAGGGCTCGTGCCGCTGGGCGCGCGTCTGACGGCGGACCCCCGCTGCCGTCTCGTCCAGGGCGATTTCTTCGCCGAGGCGGCCGGTTCCGGCGGGTTCGACCCCGAGGCGCCCGGCCGCCGCTTCCACGCCGTCCTCCTGGACGTCGACCACTCGCCGCAGCACGTGCTGCACCCCAGCCACGCAGGCTTCTACCGGCCCGAGGGGCTGCGCGCCCTGGCGGGCCACCTCCAGCCCGGCGGGATCTTCGCCCTCTGGTCGAACGATCCGCCGAGCGAGGAGTTCAACTCCGCGCTCGCGCAGGTGTTCCCGGAGACCGAGGCGCGGATCGTCACTTTCGACAACCCCCTCCAGGGCAACACGGCCTCCTGCACCATCTACATCGCCCGGGCCCGGTGAACCCGGCCCGCACCCGGAGCCGCGGCACTCCGGCCGGCTCGCCCGGAGGGGGCTGCGTCCAGCGCACCGCGAGGCGCCAACTGTGAACACTCCGCGAAAAGATGTGCACTCAATCAACGCATTAACCCTCGGTATGCGCCCACCGACCACTAGAGTTCCCGCACACAGCGGGTGTGGCACGCATCACGCTTCACGGCGGCCGTGCGGACCGGGGAGGGTCCGGCCGGCCCGGGCACTTGGGGGCGGAACATGCTGGAGATGGTCAAGGGAGCCAACGTGGGACTGGCGGCTCTGAGCGAGGACACCGGCGCCGTGGTCCTGAGTCTTTCCTGGTGCAGTACGGACGGTGACGGGGACGCGGACGTCTCCGTTCTCCTCCTCGACGCCAACGGCAAGGTGCGCGGCGACGCGGACTTCCTCTTCTACAACAACCCGGTGGCGGCGGACGGCAGCGTGCAACTGCTCGGCAAGACCCCGACCGCCAACGGCAGCGAGGACCGGATCAGCCTTGATCTGGCCGGGATGCCGTCGGAGGTGGAACGCGTCGTCCTGGCGGCCAGCCGCTACGGCGGTGCCCGCTTCGGCGACCTGGACGACCTGCGGATGACGCTCGCCGACCGCACGGGGGAGACCGTCCTCGGCTTCTCCATCGGTGACGCGAGCGTGGAGAGCGCCTTCCTCTTCGGCGAGCTGTACCGCCGTGCCGGGGAGTGGAAGTTCCGGGCCGTCGGGCAGGGCTACGAGACCGGGCTGGCGGGCCTGGCGACGGACTTCGGCATCGACGTGGACGAGGCCCCGGAGGAGGAACCCGGCGATCCGGGGGCGGCGGAGGAGGCGGAGGAGGCGGGGGGACCCGTACCGGGCTCGGCGGTCACGGCGGGTACGGCGGCGGTGCCATCCGCCGAGGGGGCGGCCCCGGCGCCCGCTCCCGCCCCGTCCGCTGCGACGGCTTCCGCGCCCGTGCCGGGCACAGCGGTGCCCCCGCGTCCGTCCACCACCGTCCCCTCGCAGCGGCCGGCCCCCGAAGCCGCACCCGTGCCCGAAGCCGCACCCGTGCCCGAAGCCGCACCCGTGCCCGCAGCCGAAGCCCCGGCCCCGGCACCCGCCCCGGCGCCGGCTGCGGCAGGGGCCCCCGCCCCGGCCGCCCGCCGCCCCCGTACCGCCAAGAGGAAGGTGACGATCCCCCGGACGGCCAAGAAGTCCCTCGCCGAGAACGACACCTGGCGGCAGGCCCGGCTCTTCCCCGCCCCGGCACTCAAGAGCGACCGGGAGCGGGAGACCAGGGCGACCTCCGTCCTGCTCTCGGTGATGGCCCAGGTACCGGAGTTCGGGCGCCGGCTCACCGCCGCGTTCGGGGCACCGGCCGGCCGGACGGAGACCTTCGCCGAGGTCTCCCTGCCGCACGGGGACACGCCCAGGCGCCCGGACGGCATCATCCGCGTGGAGCGTGCGGGCAAGCTGTGGACCGCCCTGGTGGAGACCAAGACCAACGGCAATCCGCTGAAGCCGGACCAGGTGCAGGCCTACATGGACATCGCCGCCCGGCGCGGCTACGAGGCCGTCATCACGCTCTCGAACGACGTGGCCCTGGAAGGCCGGCCGCTGGTCGACGTCAAGATCGACAAGCGCCGCAAGCACAAGGTCGCGCTGTGGCACCTCTCCTGGGCGGAGGTCGCGCACCAGGCGCAGATGCTGATCCGCCACGAGGGCGTCGGCAACGCCGCCCACGCCTGGCTCCTCCAAGAGCTTCTGCACTACCTCCAGCACGACAACTCCGGCTGCCACGGCTTCCAGAACATGGGCCCGGCCTGGGTGCCGGTGCGCAGGGGCATCGACGAGGAGACGCTCTGCGAGGGCGACCGGCGCGCCGTCGAGGTCGTGGAGAGCTGGGAACGGCTCGTCCGGCAGGTCTGCCTGCGGCTCGGCGGCGAGCTGGGGCAGAAGGTCCTGCCCGTGCAGCGCGCCAGGCGCGGCACCGATCCCGACACCCGCCGGGCGGCGCTCGCCGACAGCTTCTGCCGCGACGGCCGGCTGAGCGCGGAGCTCCGTGTCGACGGGGCCCAGGGCGTCCTGGGCATCGTGGCCGACCTGCGCACCGGCAAGCTGCGCACCTCCGTCGAGATGCCCGCGCCGGACCAGGGCTACCCGCTGACCTGGGCCAAGCGCCTGATCCGTCAACTCGCCGAAGCGCCCGCCGACACCCACATCGAGACGCTGGTCGACGGCCGGGGCGCCGGGCCGCGCGGCACCCTGGAGCGCCTGCGTCCGGAGCCGGCCGACATTCTGCCGAAGGACGGCGCCGCGATCACCGGCTTCCGGCTGTCCCTCTTCAAGGGCATGGGCAGCACGCGCGGCAGCGCCGAGTCCGGCTTCATCCGCAGCGTCGACGACGCGGTGGACCGCTTCTACGCCGGCGTCGTCGCCCACCTCGACACCGCCCGCCCGGGACGCCGCTCGCAGTCCGCCGCGGGAGGCGGGGCCGTGGCGCGGGCCGCTGCCGGGTGACCGCGTTCCGGTGGTGCGGCGGGGGAGTCCCGGGGGCGGTCCGGGGCTCCGTGCTCTCCGTGCTCGCTGCGCTCACCGGACGTCCGAGGACGCCAGGGTGATGAAGGCCTCCAACGCCTCCTTGGCCCGGCCGCCCTGGGCGCTCAGCTCCGCCTTGGAGCCGGCGCGGGGGATCTCGGAGGTCAGCTCGTAGGCGTGGCGGGCCGCGTCCACCACCGCGGTCGCGCTGGCTATGAGCTGGACGCGGAACAGCCCGTGCAGGGCCGTTCCGCGCAGGCGGTGGGCCTCCAGGCGGGCCTCGAAGTGGGCCGGGCCGTCGGGGTCCTCGTCCCTGCGGTGCCACCGGTCGTACTGCCCGCGCCGGAAGTCGGCCACGGCCCCGGCGAAGTCGCTGTAGACCTGCATGCGTTCGGCCCGCAACTGCTGCGCGGCGGCGAAGTGCTGGGCGCGGCGGTCGGCGGCGCGCTGGAAGACATGCGTCACGGCGGAACCGAGCAGGGTTCCGACAACAGCGATCAGAGTCGAAAGAGTGGCGTCCACGCGGAGCAGGACACCACAGACTCACCCGCCGCGGAGCCGATTTCGGCCGGGTGCCGGTGCTGTGAACCCGGCACCCCTCGTGCACCGGGGCCCGCAGCACCGGAACCCGCCGAACCCGGGCCCCGGCCGGTCGCGGCGTCCGCCGTTCCGTACGAGGCGCGGTGCGGCTCAGACCATGGCCGCGGAGGCCGCCGGCGAGTCGGCGTGGGCCGCCTGGTGCGGGATGCGGGGAACCGCCTGGCCGTGCTCCACGGGCGCGCTGCCCGGCCCCCGGTAGTGTCCGTTCTCCGCCCCGGCCTCCGTTCCGATCTCCGCCGCGGCGCCGGCCCCGGTCTCCACGCCGCTCCGCGCCCGGAAGGGGCACTGCCAGTCGGCGGGCTTCCGGCTGCCGGAGTAGCGCCGGGCCTCGGACAGCTGCTCGTACTCCTGGAGATTGGGGTTGATGTCGCCCTGCAGCTTGATGTCCTGCTTGCGTATCTTGTCGGCCAGCCGGTCCCACATTCCCGCGGCCTTGATCCGCCGGAACTGGACATGGGAGTTGAAGGCCAGCATCGGGAAGGGCGGGCGCCGGCCGAGCCGGACGTGGTTCGGGTGCAGTCCGATCACGAAGAAGGGGTGGCCGGCGACGCTGAACGCGAACTCCCCGGACTGGGCGTCGGAGGAGTAGCCCTCGGCCCAGCGGTGGGTCTCCGCGTCGTATTCGTGGAGCGCCTGGAGCTGCTGCCAGAGGTGCTGTTCGAACCCGGCCTCGTCCAGGCCGCGGGGGTCCTCGAAGGTGGCGATGAAGCTCGTGAAGGAGCGGCTGTCCCAGTCGGCGGACCCGACGAACTCCGCGAGGTCGAGGGCCAGGAGCCGGGCGGACTCGACGCCGCCGAACCGCTCGTAGTGACGGTGTGTGATGCCGCCCTGACGCCAGGCGGACCGCCCGGCCAGACAGGAGAACCTGTCACCCAGCAGGAACTTCTCAACCTCTGCACGCGCAGAAGCGTTCACGGCTCGCCCTCCTTCCGCCACATCCCACGCGGAGGGCGATCAATTCCGGCATTCATGTCCTGGGCGTCCGCCCGGCACCCTTATGAAAAGCTGCGCGATCCCGCAGGTCAAGAGCCTGCTGAGGCGGAGAGAAACGGGTCTCACCCCCGCGGCTGACGGGGGCGCCACGGCCATTGTGACGGCGCGAAGCCGATCAGCGAAATCCGCCGGTGGGAAGCCCTGTCCGGAGGGCGTCCGGAGGGCGTCCGGAGGCGTGGTCCGCGGGACCGGATCTCGCTCGGCGTGATCGCCGGGGCACGGCTCGCGGACACGGAGAGTGAAGCGGTGGGTGCCTCGGGAGCGGCGCCGGCCGGGATGCGCCGCCCGGCCGGGGCGAGGGGCCGGGGCGAGGGGCCGGGGCGAGCGGCGGGCTGCCGGGGTGAGGCCGGGGGATCCGGGGGAACGTCCGGCGAACCGGAGCCCGAGGGTCCGTTGAACGGTGCGGGAAGGCCGGAAAAATGCCTCGCGCAGGTGTCAGAGGGGCCCGGTACCGTGCGCCCATGGATCACGCGACCGGCGGTACCCGTATCGATCGGCGCGCCTTCGCCGCAGTAGTCGTCACCGTGGTGCTGTGGGCGTCGGCGTTCGTCTCCATCCGCGTGTCGGCCGAGCACTACGCTCCCGGCGCGCTCGCACTGGGGCGGCTTCTGATCGCTTCGCTGGCACTCGGCTGCGTCTTCCTGCTCAAGCGCGGCACGCTGCCCGACCGCAGAGCCTGGCCGGGGATCGCGGGGGCCGGCGTGATGTGGTTCGGCGTCTACATGGTCGCGCTGAACTGGGGCGAGCAGCTGGTGGACGCGGGGACGGCCGCCATGCTGGTCAACATCGGACCCGTGCTGATCGCCCTGCTCAGCGGCTGGCTCCTCAAGGAGGGCTTCCCGCCGCTGCTGCTGGCCGGGATGGCCGTGTCGTTCGCGGGGGCCGCGGTGGTCGGGCTGTCGATGTCCGGCGGCGGCTCGTCCTCCCTGGCCGGTGTGGTGCTCTGCCTGGTCGCCGCCGTCACATACGCCGCCGGGGTGGTCGCGCAGAAGCCGGCGCTGCGCTACGCGAGCCCGATGCAGGTGACCACCTTCGGATGCTTCGTCGGCACCGCGGCCTGCCTGCCGTTCGGCGGGCAACTGTTCGCGGATCTGCCCGAGGCCCCGCTGCTGGCGACGCTCAACCTGGTGTACCTCGGCCTCTTCCCCACCGCTCTCGCCTTCAGCACCTGGGCCTACGCCCTGGCCCGTACGACGGCGGGGAAGCTCGGCGCCACCACCTACGCGGTCCCCGCCGTCGTCGTCCTGATCTCCTGGGTCGCGCTGGAGGAGGTGCCCGGCTGGCTCACCCTGCTGGGCGGCGCCGTCTGCCTGGCCGGTGTGGCCGTCTCCCGTCTCCCGGCCCGGCGGACCACGGCGCCGCCGGCCCCGGAGCAGCCGCCCGGGCCGGTCGCCGGACCCACCGCGGCGGATGAGGCCCGCGGCACGGCTCCCGGTGCGGACGAGCAGCTCGGGGTGGGCTGAGGTGAGGTGAACTGAGCCGCCCCCCGTCCCCCGTCCCCCCGTCCGCGTATCGCAGGAGAGTCCCGCATGAGCCGCCGCACCGCTGACGACCAGTACCGCAAAGGCGCCGAGTTCCGCGCCCTGCACACCGGCCCGCGGCCCTTCGTCGTTCCGAACCCGTGGGACGCGGGCACCGCGCGCCTGCTGACCGGGATGGGCTTCGCGGCCCTCGCCACCACGGGCGCCGGCTTCGCCTACACCCTCGGCCGGCCGGACGGCGCGAACCGCGTCGGCCGGGACGAGATCCTGGACAACGCCCGCTCCATCGCCGCCGCGACCCCGCTGCCGGTCACCGCCGACCTGGAGAGCGGCTTCGGCCGGACACCCGAGGAGGTCGCCGAGACCATCCGGCTGGCCGCGGCCGCCGGCCTGGTGGGCGGCTCCGTCGAGGACTCGACGGGGCGGGCGGACGACCCGGTCCGTCCGGTCGGGGAGGCGGCGGAGCGCGTGGCCGCCGCCGTCTCCGCCGCCCGCGAGCTGGACTTCCCCTTCACCGTGACGGCACGGGCCGAGAACTTCTTCCAGGGCCGGCCCGACCTCGACGACACGATCCGCCGCCTGCGGGCGTACGAGGAGGCCGGCGCCGACGTCCTGTACGCCCCGGCCCTCCCCGACGCCGGCGCGGTGCGGGCGGTGTGCTCCGCCGTCGGCAAGCCCGTCAACGTCCTGATGGGCGGGGCGCTGCGGCTGTCCGTCACCGAGCTCGGGAAGCTCGGCGTGCGGCGGATCAGCGTCGGATCGTCGATGGCCCGGACGGCGCTGGGAGCGCTGGTCCGGGCCGCGGGGGAGATCCGGGAGCACGGCACCTTCACCTTCGGCGCGGGCGCCCTCTCCTACCCCGAACTCAACGCGCTGCTCGGCCCGGACCCAGAGGGGTGACCCCCCACGGTGGCCCGGCGGGCGGCGGCCGCGACGCTGCCCGCGCACCGTCCCGGCGGGGGCCCCGGCGGGACCCCGGCATGACCGTACGGCGGCAGGGCCCCGTGACACCGGAGTAGCGTGGGTGGCAGAGGCTGCACCGCGCCGGCCCCGAACCGGCGTCAGGCGGTGGCCGCACTGGAGGTGTTCCTTCGGACGTGGACTTCCGTCGCCCCGGTGGCACGAACAGATGCCGACCACCGGGCCGCGGGCCACGCGAAGGACCAGATGCCGAGCGAAGACGACGCGTACAACAGTGACTACATCACCCAGTGGCTGCTCGAGACCGACTCCCTGGAGGACTTCCTGCAGGCGCTGGCCGACGCGGCCCTGAAGCTGTCCCGGAGCGAGGGCGTCGGGGTGACCCTGGAGCGCAACGGCCGGCCCCTCACGGTGGTCAGTGCGGGATCCTCGGCGCCGAAACTGGACGAGAAGCAGTACGGCCAGGATGACGGCCCCTGCCTGCAGGCACTGCGCACCGGCCGGGAGGTCGCCGTCCCGGACATGCTGGACGAGAGCCGCTGGGGCGAATACCCCGGCTACGCCGTGTCCTGCGGAATCCGCTCCTCCCTCTCCCTACCGATCGCCGCCCACACCCACACCGCCGGCGCTCTCAACCTGTACGCCGGCCCGCCCGGTGCCTTCGCGCGATCCGATCTCGCCGCCCTGCGCGCCCTGGCCTCGCAGGCCACCGGCGGCATAGCCCTGGCGCAACGCATCAGCGAAGCCCAGGAGTTCGCGGAGCAGATGCGGACCGCCATGCAGTCCCGCAGCGTCATCGACCAGGCCATCGGCGTGACCATGGACCGGAACCGGTGCACCGCGGAGGAAGCCTTCGCCATCCTGCGTTCCGCCTCCCAGCGGCGCAACATCAAGCTCCGGGACCTGTGTACCGAGCTGATCACCCGCCTCACCGGCCGGCCGCCCACCACCCCGGGACCCCGTCCCCGCACCTGAGCCCGGATGCGGAGCCGGGCCGGGTCCGCCGGCCGGACCCCTTGTCCGGGCTGCGGGGCGGGGCCGTTCGGAACCAGGCCTTCCCGGCCGCCGGCCGCGCACCCGCGGCGACCGCCTTCCTCGACGTCCTGGGCATCACGGCCGCGGACGGTGCGGCGGTCCGATGGTGCGGCGGTCTGACGGGGCGCCGGGCAACCCGGGGCCGGGACGACCCGGAGGACCGGGACGACCGAGACGATCGCGTATGCAGGTGAGCTCGAGCGCCATGTACCGTCCGCGCGGCGGAAACTTCAATGGCGTCATGACCACACACACGCACAACACCGCACCCGTCCTCCTCATCGGCGGCACCGGCAAGACCGGACGGCGCGTCGCCGAGCGCCTGCGGGCCCTCGGACGGCCCGTGCGGACCGGCTCCCGCAGCAGCGAGATCCCCTTCGTCTGGGAGGACGAGAACACCTGGGGGGCCGCGCTGGACGGGGTCTCCGCCGCCTATGTGACGTACTACCCGGACCTGGCCTTCCCCGGGGCGACCGAAGCCGTCGGGCGGCTCGCCGCCTTCGCCGTGGCGCGGGGCGTCCGCCGTCTGGTGCTGCTGGCCGGCCGGGGCGAGGAGGGCGCCGTCGCCGGCGAGGACGCCCTCAAGGCATCCGGCTGCGACTGGACCGTCGTCCGGGCCGGCTGGTTCAACCAGAACTTCAGCGAGAGTTTCTTCCTCGACCCGGTCCGCTCGGGCGAGCTGGTGCTGCCCGCCGGAGACGCCGTCGAGCCGTTCGTGGACGCCGACGACATCGCCGATGTGGTGGTCGAAGCCCTCACCGACGACCGCCACATCGGCAGGACCTACGAACTGTCCGGTCCCCGGCCGCTGAGCTTCCACGACGTGGCCCGCGAACTGTCGGCGGTCACCGGCCGGACGATCACCTATGTTCCGGTCGGTGCCGACGACTACCGCGCGGCGCTGCGGGAGGCGGGCGAACCGGAGGAGTTCGCGGACCTGTTCATCCTGATCACGGACGGCCGCAACGCCGCCCCGGTGCACGGTGTCCGGGAGGTGCTGGGACGGGAGCCCAAGGACTTCACGGACTACGCCAAGGAGGCCGCGGCCACCGGCGTCTGGGACGTGTAGACCGCCGGGAACGCGCAGACCGTCCGCGTCGGTGGGAGACGATGTCCGCGACAGCAACAGCGACAGCACAGGGAGGGGTGACAGACGTGGACATGCTCAGCGGCCTGCTGGAGAGCCCCCAGGCCCGCGGCGCCTTCCTCCTGAAGTCGGTGTTCAACCCCCCGTGGGGACTGCGCATCGAGGACCGCGCACCCCTGTCGCTGGCCACCATGCTGCACGGCTCGGCCTGGGTGCTCCGCGAGGACGCCGCCCCGGTGCGGCTGGAGGCCGGGGACGTGGCGGTGCTGCGCGGCCCCGAGCCGTACACGCTCGTCGACGACCCGGCGACGCGGCCGGGCATCACCGTCGGCCCGGACCAGCGCTGCAACACCACCGACGGGGAGGACGTCACCGAGACGATGGCCCTGGGGGTGCGCACCTGGGGCGAGCCCCACCGCACGGGATCGGCGGTGATGCTCAGCGGCACCTACCAGGCACCCGGCGAGGTCGGGCGGAGGCTGCTCGCCGGCCTGCCGGCGCTGCTGGTGCGGCCCGCCTCGGCGGCGCGGTCCCCGCTCATCGGCATGCTGGCCGCCGAGCTGGAGCAGGAGGACATCGGCCAGGAGGTGGTCCTCGACCGGCTCCTGGACCTGCTGCTCATCAACGTCCTGCGCTCCTGGCTCACGGAACCGGGCAGCGGCGCGCCGCTCTGGTTCCGGGCCGGGAGCGACCCGGTGGTGGGGCGGGCCCTGCGGCACTTGCACGAACGGCCCGGGCAGGCATGGACGGTGGCGTCGCTCGCTTCCGCGGCCGGGGTCTCCCGGGCGGTCCTGGCCCGCCGCTTCACCGGACTCGTCGGCGAACCGCCCATGTCGTACCTGACCGGCTGGCGGCTGACCCTCGCCGCGGACCTGCTGCGCGACCCCGACCTCTCCCTCGCCGGCATCGCCCGGCGGGTGGGCTACTCGAGCCCGTTCGCCCTGAGCACCGCCTTCAAACGGGAGCGGGGCGTCAGCCCGCAGGAGTACCGCAACGGCAACCGGCCGGGCACCGTCGTATCCGCCGCTGCCACGGCACGGACGGTGGTCCTCGGACACTGACCCCGGCCGGGACTGCCGCGCGGGAGAGGACCGAGGCGATGTGCGGTCCCCGCCGCGGCAGCCGGGCGAACGCTGACCGTGAACCGGGGCCGTGATGGGGCCGTGAACCGGGAAGGTGTACCGCCGGGTTCTCTTCGCTCGGACTCCCGTGCGGCCTCTCTCCCGCTCCGCCGCGCCGGCCCGCCACTCCGCGACCGCAGGGCGGCTTATCACGGCGTCCTCCGGGTAGCCGACCGGTTCGGTGGGAACACCGGGCCACCGCGCCGCCACTGCGCCGCCGCTGCCCCGCCCGGGAGGGCCACGGCGTGTCCTGCGGCCGGCCGGGGGCACTGGGAGACGATGAACGTTCCCCGGGCGGGGACGAAGGGGACGAACAGGGCCGGAGGAGAGGAACCACGTGGACCAGCGCGTCACATCCGCGCGAAGGGGGACGCGGGCGCCGGACGGCGCACCCGGGACCGCCCGGGCCGTTCCGGCCGCCCCGGCCGGCCCCGGTGGTCGGAGCGGGCAGAGCAGCCGGGCCGGCCGGGAGGACGACGTGCCGCGCGGGGCCGCGCCGGACGCGCGGCGGCGGATTCCCCGCACCGACGCCGTCCTGCGCGATCCCCGCCTGGTGGAGGCGGCCGGCCGGCTCGGGACGGCGCCGGTGAAAGCGGCGGTCCACCGGGCGCAGGAGCGGGCGCGCGACGGAGCGGTACCGCCGGACGGGGTGGCCGATACGGCGGTCGCCCTGCTCCCGCGCACGGCGAGCGGCCTGCGGCCGGTGATCAACGCCACCGGCGTCGTGCTGCACACCAATCTCGGGCGGGCGTCGCTGTCGCCGGCGGCCCGGCGGGCGGTGCAGGAGGCCGCCGGGCCCACGGACGTGGAGTTGGATCTGGAGACCGGGGTGCGGGCCCGCCGGGGCCGCACCGCCCTGGCGGCCCTCCTGGCCAGGGTGCCGTCAGCCGCCGCCGCGCACGTCGTCAACAACGGTGCCGCCGCGCTGGCCCTGGTGGCCGCCGCCCTCGCCGCCGGACGGGACATCGTCATCAGCCGGGGGGAGATGGTCGAGATCGGGGACGGCTTCCGCCTGCCGGACCTCCTGGTCTCCACCGGCGCCCGGCTGCGCGAGGTGGGGACCACCAACCGCACCACCGCCGCCGACTACGCGGCCGCCGTCGGCCCGGAGACGGGCTTCGTCCTGAAGGTACACCCGTCCAACTTCCGGATCACCGGTTTCACCCGGGTCCCGGACACCGCCGAGCTCGCGGGGCTGGGGGTCCCGGTCGTCGTCGACATCGGTTCGGGGCTGCCGGCCCCGCACCCGCTGCTGCCCGAAGAACCGGACGCAGCGACGGAGTTGCGCGCGGGCGCGTCACTCGTCACCGCGAGCGGCGACAAGCTGCTGGGCGGGCCGCAGTGCGGGCTGCTCCTCGGCCGGGAGGAACTCGTCCGCACCGTCTCCCGGCACCCGCTCGCCCGCGCCCTGCGGGTGGACAAGCTGACCCTGGCCGCTCTGGAGGCGACGCTGACCGGGCCCGGTACGCCGACGGAGACGGCGCTGACCGCCGATCCGGCGGACCTGCTGCGCCGCGCCGAGCGGCTGGCCGCCGTGCTGAGCGCCGAGGGCGTGGACGTACGGGCCGTCGAGAGCGCCGGGACGGTCGGCGGCGGCGGAGCCCCCGGCGTGACGCTGCCCGGCGCCGCGCTCTCCCTGCCCGAGCGGTACGCCGCCGCCCTGCGCACCGGGGCGGTCCCCGTCGTCGGGCGCCTGGAGGCGGGGCGGTGCCTGCTCGACCTGCGGGCGGTGCCCGTGGAGGACGACGAGCGGCTGGCCGGGGCCGTCCGGTCGGTCGCGGCGGCGGAGAGGTGAGGGGGATATGCGGGTACTGGCCACCGCGGGGCACGTCGACCACGGCAAGTCCGCCCTGGTGCGGGCGCTGACCGGAATGGAACCCGACCGTTTCGAGGAGGAGCGGCGACGGGGACTGACCCTGGATCTCGGATTCGTGTGGACCCGGCTGGGCCAGGACGGCTCCGGGGGCCCGGACGGCTCCGGGGGCCAGAACGGCTCCGCGGGTTCCGGAGGGGAGACCATCGCCTTCGTGGACGTGCCGGGTCACGAGCGGTTCGTCGCCACCATGCTGGCCGGCGCCGGCCCCGTGCCCGCCGTGCTGTTCGTGGTGGCCGCCGACCAGGGCTGGCAGCCGCAGTCCCAGGAGCACCTGGAGATCCTGGACGCGCTCGGGGTGCGGCATGCCGTGCTCGCCGTGACGCGCAGTGACCTGGCCGATCCCGAGCCCGTGCGGGCGGACGCCGCCGAGCGCCTGGCGGCCACCTCCCTCGGCGCCGTGCCGTCCGTCGCGGTGAGCGCGGTCACCGGCGCCGGACTGGACGGGCTCCGCGCCGAACTGGCCCGCCTGGCCGCCGTGCTGCCCGACCCGCCCGCCGACGCGGACGTACGGCTGTGGCTGGACCGCGCCTTCACCGTGCGGGGGCACGGCACGGTCGTCACCGGAACGCTGGCCGAGGGGACCCTGCGCGTCGGCGACCGGCTGGTGACGGGTGAGGACTCCGCCCCGGTCCGGGTGCGCGGGTTGCAGTGCCTGGGCGAGGACCGCTCCTCGGCCGGTGGCGTGGCCCGCGTGGCGGTGAACGTCCATGGCGTCCCCAAGGGCCTGCTCGGCCGCGGCCGGGTGCTGCTGACCCCGGACCGCTGGCTGCCCGCCACGGCGGCCGATGTGCGGATCACCGGCACGCCGGCCGGGGAGCTGCCGCGGACGGTCACCCTGCACATCGGCACCGCCGCGGTCCCGGTGACCGTCCGGCCGCTCGGTACGGACACCGCGCGGCTCACCCCGGCCCGGGCCCTGCCCCTGCGCGTCGGTGACCGGGCCGTGCTCCGGGACCCGGGCGGGCGGCGCGCGCCCTGCGGCGTGACGGTCCTGGACGTGCGGCCGCCGCAGCTGAGACGGCGCGGGGCCGCCCGGGCCCGGGCGGCCGAGCTGGCGGGCATGAGCGGCCGCCCGGACGCCGTGGCGGAACTGCGGCGGCGCGGGCTCGTCCGCCGTTCCGAACTGGAGGCCATGGGGGTGCCCGCCACCGCCCCGCCCGTCGCCGGGGACTGGCTGGCCGAACCGGCTCACTGGGCCGCCCTGCGGGACCGTCTGGCGGCCGAGACGGAACGGTACGCGGCACGGCACCCCCTCGATCCGGGCCTGCCCACCGAGGCGGCCCGGCGCCTGCTCGGCCTGCCCGACCGGGCCCTCGTCGACGCGCTGGCCGGGACCCCGGGCCGTCCGCGGCTGCGGAGCGCGCAGGGGCGGCTGTACGGGCCCGCGAGTGAGAAGCCCGCCCTGCCGCCGGCCGTCCGGGCGGCCGTCGACGCCGTGCGCCGGGAACTGGAGGTGTCACCGTTCCAGGCCCCGGAGGCCGGCCGGCTGGCCGAACTGGGGCTGGACCGCAAGGCGGTGGCCGCCGCGGTCTCGGCGGGCGCGCTGCTGAGGGTCGGCGACGGCATCCTGCTGCTGCCCGGCGCGGACGCCCGGGCCGCCGCGGTCCTGCGCGACCTGCCGCAGCCGTTCACCCTGAGCGAGGCGCGCAAGGCCCTCGGCACGACACGCCGCGTGGCCGTGCCGCTGCTGGAGTACCTGGATGCCCGTGGCCACACCGAACGGGTGGACGACCGGTGCCGGCGCTGCCGGACCGGTGCGGGGAGCGGAGGCGGACGGGAATCGAACCCGCCTGCCCGAGATCCTCGGACACCTCGGTTTTGAAGACCGGGAGGGCCACCAGGCACCCACACGCCTCCACCGCCCGTACAGGCTACCGGAGGGCCCGCGGGACCGGTTTCCGTGACCCCGCGACCCCGCGACCCCGCGGCCCCGCCGCCCGGCCGCCCGGCCGCCCGGCAGTCCACTTCGACCGCCCACCCGACCCGAGACCTACTGGACCCGAGACCCACTGGACCCGACACCCCACCGGACCCGACACCCCACCAGAAGGACCAGCATGACCACCGCGAGCGACACCCCCGTACGGCTCACGCAGCTCGCCCACGGAGGAGGCTGCGCCTGCAAGATCCCGCCCGGCGAACTGGAGGACGTCCTCGGCGGCCTGGCCGTCCCGGCGCCGGCCGCGGCCGGCACCCCGCTCCTCGTCGGGCTGGCCACCGGCGATGACGCGGCCGTCGTGTCCCTGCCCGCGCCGGACGGGGCACCGGCCCAGGCCGTGGTCTCCACCGCCGACTTCTTCACCCCCGTCGTCGACGACCCCTACGACTGGGGCCGCATCGCCGCGGCCAACGCCCTGTCCGACGTCTACGCGATGGGCGGCCGGCCCCTCGTCGCCGTCAACCTCCTGGCCTGGCCGCGCGACGTGCTCCCGTTCGACCTCGCGCGCGAGGTGCTCCGCGGCGGCCTGGACATCGCCACCGAGGCGGGCTGCCATGTGGGCGGCGGACACAGCGTGGACGACCCGGAACCCAAGTACGGCATGGCCGTCACCGGCCTGGCGGACCCGGAACGGCTGCTGCGCAACGACGCCGGCCGGCCCGGCCTGCCGCTGTCGCTCACCAAACCGCTCGGGCTGGGCGTCCTCAACAACCGGCACAAGGCCACCGGCGAGCGGTTCGAGCACGCGGTGGCCACGATGACGGCCCTCAACCGGGACGCCTCGGCCGCGGCCCTGGCGGCCGGGGCCGTCTGCGCCACCGACGTCACCGGCTTCGGGCTCCTCGGCCACCTGCACAAACTGGCACGGGCCTCGGACGTCACCGCCGTGATCGACACCACCGCCGTCCCCTACCTCGACGGGGCGCGCGAGGCCGTACGGGACGGCTACGTCAGCGGCGGCACCCGGCGCAACCTGGAGTGGGTCGCGCCGTTCACCGACTTCGGGACCACCGGCACCGCCACCCGGCTGCTGCTGGCCGACGCCCAGACCTCGGGCGGGCTGCTGGTGGCGGGCGAGGTGCCCGGCGCGCCGGTCGTGGGCGAACTGGTGCCCAGGGGCGCGCACTCCGTCGTCCTGAGGTGATCGGTCGTCCTGAGGTGATCCGTCGCGCTGACGCGATCCGTCGTGTTCGTGTCGCGCTGGGCCGCCGCGCCGGGGTGATCCGCGCGGCGGCCCCTCACAGCCCGGTGCCGGTGTGCTCGTCGATGCCGGCCCGGGCCCGGTATTCCCGTACCAGTTCCAGGGCGGCCGGCCCCCGGGGGCGGCGTCCCGCCCGGATGTCCACGGCGAACGCCTTGGCCTCCTGGATGTGGGTGTTGGGGTCGAGCGACAGGTGGAGCAGCTCGTTGGCCGCGTCTCCCGTGGAGTAGCCGTTCGGCCCCCAGTGGTAGGGCAGGCCGACCTGGTGCAGCCGCCGCCCCTGCACGGTCAGCGGAGCCATCCGGTCGGTGACGAGGACCCGCGCCTCGATCACGCCGCGCGCGCTGACGATCGTCGCCCACCCGGTGTGTTCCAGACCGTGTTCCGCGGCGAGTTCGGGCGACACCTCGCAGAAGAACTCCGGCTGTAGCTCCGCCAGATACGGCAGTTGGCGGGACATGCCGCCCGCGGTGTGGTGCTCGGTGAGCCGGTACGTGGTGGCGACGCAGGGGAACACCTCCGAGCCGGGCTCCGTACCGCTGGGCTGGTAGCGGTTGTCGGGGTGCGGCCGCAGCAACTGCCGTACGGGGTTGCGCTGGTGCCGCGGGTGGAGCAGGTTCGGGAACGGCGAGTCCTGCGGCTCGTAGTGCGTGGGCAGCGGGCCGTCGGTGAGGCCGGACGGCACATACAGCCACGCCTTCCCGTCGGCCTGCATGATGAAGGCGTCGGTGCCGGAGAGGGCCTCCGGGCCGGTCGCCCCGGACGGCGGCTCATGATCGGGCGCCTTGTCCGGCTTGAAGTCGGGGACGTCGTGGCCGCTCCACCTGCCCTGCTCCTCGTCCCACCACACCAGCGTCTTGCGCTCGCTCCACGGCCTGCCCTCCGGGTCGGCCGAGGCGCGGTTGTAGAGGATGCGGCGGTTGGCGGGCCACGCCCAGCCCCATTCGCCCGCGACCCAGTTCTGCTCCCCGCCCGGTTTGCGGCGGGCCGCCTGGTTGACGCCGTCGGCGTACACCCCGCAGTAGATCCAGCAGCCGCAGGCGGTGGAGCCGTCGTCCTTGAGCTGCTCGTAGGAGGTCAGCGGACCGCCCTCGGCGTCATGGCCGTTGATCTCGGCGAGCACGGCCTCCGCCTCGGGCTCCGCGAGCGGACCCTTGGTGGGGTAGTCCCAGGTCAGGTCCAGCAGCGGCCGGTCCATCGGGTCGGTGGAGGCGGCGAGCTTCTGCCGGATGAGGCGCCCGAGGTGGTAGGTGAACCACAGGTCGCTGCGGGCCTCGCCCGGCGGTTCGACGGCCTGGTGGTGCCACTGCAGCAGGCGCTGGGTGTTGGTGAAGGTGCCGTCCTTCTCGGTGTGCGCGGCGGCCGGCAGGAAGAACACCTCGGTGCCGATGTCCTCGGTGCGCAGCTCGCCCGTCTCGATCTCGGGGCCGTCCTTCCACCAGGTGGCCGACTCGATGAGGGAGAAGTCCCGGACGACGAGCCAGTCCAGCTCGGCCATGCCCAGACGCTGCATCTTGGCGTTGGCGGAGCCCACGGCCGGGTTCTCGCCCATCAGGAAGTAGCCCTTGCAGATCCCCTCCAGCTGGGCCATGACCGTCTCGTAGGTGGAGTGCGACCCCGTCAGCCGCGGCAGGTAGTCGAAGCAGAAGTCGTTGTCCTCGGTGGCTGCCCCGCCCCAGTACGCCTTGAGCAGACTGACCAGGTAGGAGCGCATGTTGCCCCAGTAGCCCTTGCGTGCCGCGTCGGCCTGCACGAAGGTGTCCAGGTTCTGCTGCGCGTGGGCGTGGGGCATCGGGATGTAGCCGGGCAGCAGGTTGAACAGGGTGGGGATGTCGGTCGAACCCTGGATGGAGGCGTGCCCGCGCAGGGCGAGGATGCCGCCGCCGGGCCGGCCGATGTTGCCGAGCAGGCTCTGCAGGACGGCGGCCGCGCGGATGTACTGCACGCCCACCGTGTGCTGGGTCCAGCCGACCGCGTAGGCGAAGGCGGTGGTCCGCTCGCGCCCGGAGTTCTCCGTCACCGCGTCGCACACCTGGCGGAAGACGTCCTGCGACACGCCGCAGATCTGCTCGACCATCTCGGGGGTGTAGCGGGCGTAGTGCCGCTTGAGCACCTGGAAGACGCAGCGCGGATCGGTCAGCGTCTCGTCCCGTTCGGGTTCGCCCGCGCCGATGTTCGCGCCGCCGGACCCGTGGGCCTCGCCGCGGGCCGCGCTGGTCACCGAACTGCCGCCCTGGGTGCGCTCCTGGTACATCTGGTCACGCTTGCCGGAGGCGGCCTGGACCGTCATCCCCTCGTACTGCCAGCTCTCGTTCTCGTAGGTGCGGGTTTCGGGGTCGAGGCCGGAGAAGACCCCGTCGAGGTCCTCGGTGTCACGGAAGTCCTCCCGCAGGATCACCGGCCCGTTGGTGTAGGCCACGACATAGTCGCGGAAGTAGCTCTCCGTCCGCAGGACGTGGTTGATGATCCCGCCGAGGAAGGCGATGTCCGAACCCGCGCGCAGCGGCACGTGCACGTCCGCCAGCGCGCTGGTGCGGGTGAACCGCGGATCGACGTGGATCACCTTCGCACCGCGGGCCTTGGCCTCCATCACCCACTGGAACCCGACCGGATGGCACTCGGCCATGTTCGAGCCCTGGATGACGATGCAGTCCGAGTTCTGCAGGTCCTGCTGGAAGGTGGTCGCGCCGCCGCGGCCGAACGAAGTCCCCAGACTGGGGACGGTGGAGGAGTGTCAAACACGCGCCTGGTTCTCGATCTGCACCGCACCCAGGGCGGTGAACAGCTTCTTGATCAGGTAGTTCTCTTCGTTGTCGAGTGTGGCTCCGCCGAGGCTGGCGATACCCAGCGTGCGGCGGGTGCGGACCTCGTCGGCCTCCCACTGCCACCCGGCCCGGCGCGCCTCGATCACCCGGTCGGCGATCATGTCCATCGCCGTTTCCAGGTCCAGGCGCTCCCATTCGGTTCCGTGCGGGCGCCGGTAGAGGACCTGGTGCTCGCGGGCACCGCCGGTGGTCAGCTGCAGGCTGGCCGCGCCCTTGGGACACAGCCGGCCGCGCGAGATGGGGGAGTCGGGGTCACCCTCGATCTGGGTGACGCGATCGTCCTCGACGTAGACGTTCTGGCCGCAGCCCACGGCGCAGTACGGGCAGATCGACTTCACCACCCGGTCGGCCGAGGCGACCCGGGAGGTGAGGCGCGCGCTGGTCCCGCTCTTGACGGCGGCCCCGCGGCCCAGGGGATCCGTCCCCTTGAGCTGCCGGTACACCGGCCAGGAGTCGATCCAGGTGCGCACACCCATGATGTCTGCCCCTTCCGTGGTGCTGAATGCTGCGCTTTCCAGTGCCCTGTTCCCGCCGGTTCACACCGGTGGATCGGAAAGTCTTCCGTCCGGCCCACCGGCGGGCGGCCGTACGCCGCCGTACTCCGCCGTATCCCGTACCCCGCCGCCGGTCGGAGCCCGCCCTACGTGTCCGCGGACGGCCCGGCGGAGGGCTCCGCCCGACGGTCCGGGGGCGACGCGTACCGCTCGCGCAGCTCGCGGGCGATTCCGAACCCGGCCGCGGTGGCCGGTACCGCGAGGAGCACGCCGACGATCCCGGCCACGGACCCGCCCGCGGTGAGGACCACCAGGACCACCGCGGGGTGGATCCGCACGGTCCGGCTCTGGACCACCGGCTGGAGGATGTTCCCCTCCAGCACCTGGACCAGGAGCACCACTCCCAGCACCCACAGCGCGATGACGAGCCCCCGGTCGGCGAGGGCGACCAGCACGGCGGCGGTACCGGAGACGAAGGCGCCGATGAAGGGAACGTAGGCGCCGATGAAGACGATCGCCCCGAGCCCGGGGGCCGCGGGCACCCCCAGGACCAGCAGGCCGGCGGTGATGAAGAACGCGTCGATGAGCGCCACCACGGTCGTGCCCCGCATGAAGCCCTCGACGCCCTCGAAGGCCCGCCGGGCCATCGCCTCGACGGTGTCGGCGCTGCCGTGGGGAACGAGTGAGCGCAGGGTGCCGGCCGCCCGGTCGGAGTCGCGCAGGAAGAAGAACGCCAGCAGCAGCGCGAGCACCGCCATGCCGAGGACCTGGAGGGCCCAACTGACCCCGGTGGCGACACTGGAGGCAGCCGTTCCGCCGAAGCGCCCGAGCATGTCCACGGCTTCACCGCCGAGTTCCTCGAGCGAGGTGCCGGACGCACCGAACCGGTCGGCCAGATCCCGCACGGCCTCGCGGAGCGAGGCGACGATCTGGTCCCAGGTGTCGACCAGCGCGAGCGTGACGCCGTACACGGTGCCGCCGACGGCGGCGAGGACGGCGGCACAGGTGAGCCCCGCGGCGATGGAGCGCTTGACCCCCAACGTCACCAGCCAGTGGAACAGCGGAAGGAGCAGCGCCGTGCCGAGCAGGGCGAGCAGCGCGGGAATGAGGGCCGCCCGGAACATCACGCACAGCCGGATCCCGATGTAGACGACCCCCGAGACCAGCAGGATGACGGCGCACCAGGCGGCAAGACGGCGGACGGGACCGGGGAGCGGCAGCACGCGCCCAGCGTACGTTCGCGGCCGCGGGCTCGCCCGTGGACGGCCCGCCCGCCGGGGCGTCCCCGTGCGGGGGCGGCGAAGCGCAGCGCTGGTACCGGCACCCCGGTAGACACGTGAGTGGCCCCGTCCACAAGACACGGGGGCGGCGCGGGCGAGCAGCCGTTCACCCGCCCCTCCGCCGGGTCACCCCCGGGAGACGGCGAGATGCCGCGGGCGGGTCCGGGGGAGAGCCGAAGCAGAGACACACCGAGGGAATGCGTGATGACACAGGTGGCCGACGGCCCCTCCACGAGCGGCGGAAGCCCGCCGTATGCGGCGCGGCCGGCGGGAAGCGCGAGGCCCGCCGCCGCCCCCGCGACCGCGCCGGCCCCGCCGCCCACCCGGCCCGGGCGGCAGGACCGCCGGCGCCGTCGAGCGCCGACCGGGGCGGCCCTCATGACGGGCCCCGCGGCCGCAGGAGGAGCCGGATGAGCCGGCCTGGAGGACAGCCGCATCGACGCGGTCGAGGTGCATGCCTTCGAGGTGCCCACCGACGGCCCCGGCGGGAAGGAGCAGGACGGCACGCAGGAGTGGGACTCCACCACCATGATCCTGGTCCGGGTGCACGCGGCCGGCCGGACCGGCCTCGGCTACACCTACGGTGACGTGTCCGTCGCCTCCTTCGTGACCTCGAAGCTCGCCCCGCTGGTGCGGGGGGAGAGCGTCACCTCGCCACCCGCGCTCTGGCAGCGCATGGGCGCGCGGATCCGCAACGCCGGCCGCCCCGGCGTCGGAGCCATGGCGGTCTCCGCCGTGGACGTGGAGGCGGTCATGGCCGTGCGCCACTGAACAGCACCGGTCTGCTCAGTCCGCCGACGGCTCGGTGGCGGGCCCCGCAGGGGGTGGACCCGAAGGCGCCGCATACCGTGTGCGCAGCTCGCGGCCCACTCCGAACGCCGCCGCGGTGACCGGCACCGCGAGCAGCACGCCGACGATCCCGGCCACGGCCGCGCCCGCGGTGAGCGCCACCAGGACCACCGCGGGGTGGATCCGCACGGTCCGGCTCTGGACCACCGGCTGGAAGATGTTCCCCTCCAGCATCTGGACCACGAGCACCACCCCCAGCGCCCACAGCGCGATGACGAGCCCCCGGTCGGCGAGCGCGACCAGCACGGCCACGGTGCCGGAGACGAAGGCGCCGAGATAGGGGACGTAGGCACCGATGAAGACGAGCGCGCCGAGTCCGAGAGCTCCGGGCACGCGCAGGACCAGCAGGCCCGCGGTGATGCAGACCGCGTCGATGAGCGCCACCACGGTGGTGCCCCGCATGAACCCCTCGACACCCTCGAAGGCCCGCCGGGCCATCGCCTCGACGACGTCGGCGTTGTCGCGCGGGACGAGCGAGCGCAGGGTGCCGGCGGCCCGGTCGGAGTCGCGCAGGAAGAAGAAGACCAGCAGCAGCGCGAGCACCGCCATACCGAGTGCCTGGACGGCCCAGCTGACCCCGCTGACGACACCGGAGGCGGCCGTCCCCCCGAACCTGCCCAGCATGTCCACGGCGTTGCCGGCGAGATCCTCCAGCGAGGTGCCGGACGCCCCGAACTGATCAGCCAGATCCCGCACCGCCCTGCGCAGCGAGGCGACGATCTGGTCCCAGGTGTCGACCAGCGCGATCGTGACGACATACACGGCACCGCCGACCGCACCGAGAACGGCGGCGCACGTGAGCCCCGCGGCCACGGACCGGTGGACCTTCATCCGCACGAGCCACCGGTGCAGGGGCAGAAGCAGCGCGGTGCCGAGCAGAGCGAGCAGCACGGGAATGACGGCCGGCCGGAGCACCACGCTCAACTGGATCCCGATGTACACGACGCCGGAGACCAGCAGGACGACGACGCACCAGGCGGCAAGCCGGCGGACGGGCTCGGGGAGCAACTGCACACGCCCAGCGTACGCACCGGCCGCACGCTCCAACCGAACGGCCCGGACGGGCTGCGCCACGTCAGCCGGAAGCCGCCCACGGACGGACGCTGCCCGGGCGGCGGAGGGCCTGTCAGGTCCCGCTGCCGCGCGTTCGGTGCAGTGCGGTATGGGCTGAATCACGCCACCACGAACCCAACTGTGTTGAGCCCGCCTCGACTTGTGCGACAGGATGTTCGACGTACGGTGATCATGTGTGACGCACGGGAGTGCCGAGGCAGACCTCCGGTGCAGGACCGGCGACGCCCGGTGACTCGTGCCGTGCGGGGACGGCAGGCGCACGCATCCGGCGGGGGATGGGTATGAGCGGGTGGGACATTTCGACGTCCGGTGTGCAGTTCGTGACCTCGCTGGTCGAGGACGCGATGGACGACGTGGCCAAGGACGTCAAGGCGTACGCGAGTGATGTGGAGAGCGCGGCGGCCTCGGCCGGCACCATCAGCGGCCCGTACTGCGGGGCGGCTCCGACCGGGGCGATCGGTGCGGCTCTGGCGCTCTTCGTGGAGGGGACCGCGGAGGAGGTGCTGTTCCTCGGGGCGCGGGCGGCGAAGTCGGTGAACGGGGCCCGTGAGGCCACCGCCTGCTATGCGCTGGCGGATCTCGACATGGCCGCTGAAGCCCAGCGCAAGGCGCTGGCCGCTCCGAAGGCCGATCCGCCGGGAGGGGACCAGGGCGGCGGCGGCCGGGAAGGGCGGCAGAAGTGATCGAGCCGTCGGGCATACCGCAGTTCACCGGCGACTTCGAACAACTCGACAAGGACGTCTCCCGGCTGCGCGGTGACGCCATCGGGATCCGCGACGGCGGCTCGGACGTGCACTCCCGCTTCCAGATGCTGGGGGCCTTCTACACCGCGCCGGAGGCCGACGCGCTGTTCTCCACCACACAGCCGGTGATGGACAAGGCCGACGGCTTCGCCGTGAAGCTGGAGACGGTCGCCGACGCCCTGGACACCTTCTCCGTCGAGGCCCGCCCGCTGGCCAAGCGCCTGGAAGGGCTGAAGGCGGACGCGTTCACGTTCGTGGAGAGCGTGGAGGGCGACGACGAGTGGACGTACGACGAGGACAAGATCCGGCGCCACCAGGAGCTCATGGACGGTGTGGCGGCCGCGGAGAGCGCGTTCCGTGAGGCCGAGCGCCGGGCCGCCACCAAGATCTCGGCGCTGGTCGGCGGCCCGAAGTTCGTGAAGGACGACGGCAGCCACACGTCGAACAAGAAGACCGTGATGTACGGCTACGACGCCGAGGTCCTCAAGCACGCGGAGGAGACCCCCTGGGGGAGCCCGGTCAGCGAGTCCCACCACGCGTGGGAGGTCGGCTACTGGACCAAGAGCTTCTTCTGGGACGGCCTGGTCGTCGACAACATCTGGGGCGGCCTCAAGGGCCTGGGCACCCTGTTCGGCACCGAGGGCCTGGACGCGGCCGGGGACGCCTGGAGCCACCTGGGGGACGTGCTCAGCGGCATCGGCCAGTACACCATCGCGCCGTTCGACGCGCTCATGGACTGGGCGATCGGCCCGGATGAGGAGAGCGAGACCGAGGTCCGGCAGAAGCAGGCCGCCAAGGACTTCGCCAAGGGCCTGGTCGCCTGGGACATGTGGGGCGAGAATCCCGCCCGCGCCGCGTCGACCGTCGTCTTCAACGGTCTGACGATCGGCGCCGGATCACTGGCCGCGAGGGGCGCGGCCGACGCCGGTGCCGCCGCCAAAGTCGCGGGCGCCGCCGGCAAGGTGGGCGTGTACCTCGACCCGGTCTCGGCGGTCCTGACACTGGGCGGCAAGGCGGCCGGCGGCCTGCCGAAGCTCTCCGAGGTGACGACGGGAGTCCGCGCGGGCGTCGAGGCCACGGCGGACGCGCACCGCGTGAACAGCGTCATGGAACTCCCCAACGGCGCCAAACTCATCATCGAGGACGGCCGGTTCATCCCCGTCGACAGGCACGGCAACGTCCACACCCAGCCGCCGCACCAGGAACTGGCCGCCGACGCGCAGCGGGCCGCGCCGGAGCAGACACCGGCCCGCGACCGGGAACTCACCGCCGTCGGCGCGACCTCACGCACCCCGGACGCCACCGCCCACACGGGGCAGAACCTCCCGCCCCGGGCCGGCCACGAACCTCCGTCCGGCACGGGCACGGGCACGGGCGGCGGGGACGGGACCGCGTCCCGGGGCAGCGCCGGGGCGGCACCCGGCGGAGCCGGAGCCGCACACGCTGCCGGCCCCGAGACGTCCGCGCGGAGTACGGGAACGGGTGGCAGCGGGCAGGCCGGCAACGGACACGGCGGCGTCGGCTCCGGCGGCCACGGGGCAGGCGGCGCGGACGATCTCGGCCGGGCCGCCGACGACACGGCTGGCCACGACACCACCGGCGACGGAACGGCCGGCGGCGGAACGGCCGGCGCGACGGGGCCGGACGGCGGCGTGCCCGGCCGGTCCCCGGAGGGCCAGCGGCCTGCCTACATGCGCGACGGGGCCAACCCGTACGGGCCTCGCGGATCGCTCACGCTGGAGCAGATCGAGGAGATCCAGGTCTACCGCGCCAACCACGAGCCGGGATACCGCGAGCACTACTACAGGAAAGACGGCACGCGCAAAAGCCTTGAGGTCTACGACGAGAGCGGCTTCACCCCGCCACAGCTCACCCGGCTGTCGGACAATGCCCCGTGGATCCGAGCCAAGGACGTTCCGGAGCCGCCGAAGCCGCATTTCCTCGACGAGGACTATATCAGCGTGGGGGCGGACACCGTCACCAGCAAGGCACGGCTCAGGATTCTGGACGAGGCCGCGCAGAATCGCCATTTCGCCGTGCGGTGGGACAACATTGTCGCGGACTGGAAGGCCGAGACCGGCAGGGCCCACGACGCCCAGGGAACCCCCGACTCGGCCGCGCAGTGGGGAGAGGCCAAGGGGACGTACAAGGAGTCCCACACCGCGATGGGGGAGGCGGCCGAGGAGTTCGGCGAGGCAGCGGCCCGGCACCACTACGTCGCCGAGCGCTACCCGGACTTCACGGAACAGCCGCTTCTCGGTCCGAAGAACGGCAACGACCAGTTCGACCAGGTCTGGAAGCACGAGGACGGCCGCATCGTCGTCATCGAGGCCAAGAGCAGCCCCGGTACCGAACTCGGCAGGCGCACGCTGCCAGGCGGTCGGCAAGTCTCGCAAGGCAGCAGGGAGTATTTCCTCGACATTATGGAGGCCATGAAGAGGCGCGGTGAATTCGAGCTTGTGGAGTCCATGGAAATGGCGCTTGAGCAAGGCAAGCTGGAATACGCCGTCGTCAAGGGTGAGAAAAACGCAGGGACTTACACTGGCTACCAGTACCGGCGGTTCGACATCAGCAAGGGGACCCTTCCGTGACCGTACACATCGCCCGGCATGAACTGCCGGCAGGACCAGAGGCCGAGCGGTTCGCGGAGCGGGCGAATGAACACTTGCTCAGGGGCATCGACCGTCTTGAGGAGTCGACGGCCGTGATCGACTCGCTGTTCGGCACGGCGGTGATGACGCTGCGCGCTCGCTGCGTCATCGATCCGCGGGCGGCGGCGGTGGAGACGTGGGAGGCCGCGGTCAACGCGATGCAGCTCGGCTCGGCGCTGTTCGCCGTGACGGGGGTGAGTGAGGGGAGGGTCGAGTGCCGTATCAACCGGAAGATGCGCAGCCTCCCGGCCACCGGTCCGATGTCGACGGCTGATGCGGGGACCTGGCTGACGGCGTTCTGGCTGGCGGTGATCTGCCGTGAGCGGCAGCGGATGACGGAGTTGTGCGAGGTCCCCCTGGAGCGCCTGCGCTCGCCGGAGGGGCAGTACGACGAGTACATCTACCACTGGGTGGACACGCTGCAGACGTACTGGCTGCGGCGGCCTGGGCTGGTGGAGAAGCTCACCGCCACGTTCGAGGCGTCGGATCCCTCCGTGGCGCGGATCGCGCCGAAGGATCTGCTGCAGGGCCTTCTCTATCCGCCGATCAACCTCTTCTACCACTTCGTGCGCCGGGACGAGGCAGGCTTCAGCCCCGCTCTGGTGGAGGCCCTGAAACTGCACCAGGCGTACTGGACCCTGACCGAGGAGCGGGTCACGGACATCGACGGCAGCATCGCCCTCGGGCCCCTCGCCATCGCCTCCCTCGCCTATGACGGCGAACTGCCCATCGAGGTGGAGTCGGAGTACCTGCCCAAGCACCTGCTGCAGCACAGCTGGCTGGGCGAGTTCCCCACGTGACGACGCACCGGGCCAACGTGCCCACGGCACCCCGGGGCGAGGCCGCCGCGGGCACTGCGGCCGCCGGGAGGGAGGCCGGGCCGACGACGGTCATGCCGGCTGCGGCCTCCCGCAGGATCGCCCGGACCGCCGCCACCCCTGTCGAAGCCGAGGACACCGCGCGCCCGTGACCAAGGACGTCATCGCCCTCACCCCGAAGATGCCGGACCTGCGCACCCTGCTGGCAGGCCTCCACGCCGGCGGTCCCGATCTCGGGGTGAACACCCTGGCCGACGGGGCCGTCATCCAGCTCTGCGCCGCCGACGGCCGTCCCCTGGTCTCCGTCGAAGCACCGCTTCTCGTCCAGGTCCCCGGCGAGACGGACCGCCTCCTCGGAGCCGGAGCCGGAGCCCGAGCCGGTGCCGGCCCGGGCCCCGGCCTCCCGGACGGCCCGGTGTGGTGGACGGAGGCCCGCGCCTCCACCGCCGTCGCCGAGGGCGGCCGGCTGGCGGGCTCGTTCGCCGGCCGCCTCGCCCACGTCCTCGACGGCGCGGTGTGGCCCCCGGAGGCGGCCTCCACCGAGGTCGTCCCGCTCAGCTCCGACATCACCGCGATCCCCGTACCGTCCACCTCCGTCCCGGCGGTCGACGTCCTCACCACGCGGGCCGCCGTGGTCATCCAGGACCGCCCCGTGGTCTCCATGACCAGCTGGCTCTCCGACGCCCTCCGCAGCGCGACGGCCGACGACCGCGCCCTGCAGATCGTCACCCAGCGCACCACACGCCTCACCCTGCCCACCCGCACCGCCCTGCACGGCCACCCCAACCGCTGGGTCGTCCAGGACCGGGACAAGGGCTACTACGACGGCCTCTCCGGCGCCCGGCTCCACTGGCACGGCGGCATCTTCACCCCCGTCACCGACGCCGACGGCAACACCTCCCTCGCCGAGGCCTTCACCGCCCCCGCCGACACCGGCGAACGCCAGCTCGTCCTCTCCCTGCACACCCGCCGCCCCGCCGACGAGAACCTCGTCCTGGGTACCGCCCTGGAAACCGCGTGGCAGCACCTCACCGGCGCCGCCCCGGCCGGCTGGAGCACCGCCGAACCCGTTAACCTCCCCTGGTCCACCCGCCGTCTGACCGACTTCGCCCGCAGCCGGGCACCCCACCCCACCTGGCTGATCGCCATCGGCCACCCCGACCGCCCGGCCCTGGCCACCCTGCGCGTCACCCGCACACCCGGCGGAATCGAGGAGGCCATCACCCTCACCCTCGGCTACGCCAAGGACGAGCCCCCGCCGCTGGACGCCATCGAACCGCTGGCCGAAGCGCTGGTCGCCGAACACGGCCTGACCACCCTCATCACCTCACTCCGCACCGCCCGCCGCGACCTGTCCGTCCCCCCGCACTTCGAACCCCCGCCCATCCCCGTCTCCTTCACCCTCGGCCCCGACGAGACCGAGCACATGGAGGACACCCGCGCTCTCCACCCACCCCTCGCCCTCACCCCCGCCCACCTCGGCCCCGCAGCCCGCCCCGGCCTCCACTACCACCTCGGCGACGGAACCGACCCCCGCACCTGGAGCGTGCTCCAGCACCTCACCCAGCGCCTGAAACCGGCCTGACCCATCCCCCGTTACGGATCCGCCGACGGCGCCCGGGGGTCCGTCCGCCGCCCGCCAGGTCCTGCACACCAGGCAGGACACCTCCCCGGATATCACCGAAATGACCAAGGAAGAGTCCGCGGCGCAGAAGCTCCGGCAGTGTGGGCGATACAAGTGATAGACCGGTGGGCCGACGGGGACGGGACGCGAGCCGAGCGGAGCTGAACGCTCCCCATCCGCCCGGGTCCGGCGGCCGAGCACCGACGAACGCGTTGTGCAGTACCAGGAGGACATGTGGCGACCGAGACGTTCAGCATCGACAAGCGGCCCCTGCGGGATCTGCTGCGGCAGGTCGAGGCGGGGAAGATCCAGTTGCCGGAGTTCCAGCGTGGCTGGGTCTGGCCCTGGCCCAATATCGCGAGTCTGCTGGCCTCGGTGTCCCTCAACTACCCGATCGGGACGGTGATGCTGCTCCAGGGCGGCGGTGACGTCCGGTTCAAGTACCGGCCGATCGAAGGGGCGGTCCCGGACGGGCGGGTGCAGCCGGAGTCGCTGGTCCTCGACGGGCAGCAGCGGCTCACCTCGCTGTTCCAGTCGCTCGCGATGGACAGCCCGGTGGAGACCCAGGACGAGCGCAAACGCCGGGTGAGCGGCTGGTTCTACGTCGACATGGCCAAGGCACTCGACGAGAACGAGGACCGTGAGGACGCGATCCGCTTCATCCCGCCCTCACGCAAGGTGGTGAACTTCCGGGGCGAGGTCCTGGAGGACTACTCCACACGGGAGTTGGAGTACCAGCACCGAGTCTTCCCGCTGCGCTGCCTCTTCGACAACTCCTGGGGCGACGGCTTCGCCCGCCACTGGGGCTTCGCACCGGACGCGATGGAGCTCTGGTACGGCTTCCGGGACGGCTTCATCATGTCGTTCGGCCTCTACCACTTCCCGGTCATCGAACTCGGCAAGGACACCCCGCGCCAGGCCGTGTGCCAGGTCTTCGAGAAGGTCAACACGGGCGGAGTCACGCTCACCGTCTTCGAGTTGCTGACGGCGACGTACGCGGCCGACGAGTTCGATCTGCGGCACCACTGGCTTGAGTGCCGTTCCGCCTGGGACGCGCCCGAGTACGCCATCCTGCGGGATGTCTCCAACACCGACTTCCTCCAGGCGGTCACGCTCCTCGCCACCGCCGAGCGGCGCCGCCGGGAGGTGGAGGCCGGTACGGACGAGGAGCGCCTGCCGCGCATCGGCTGCAAGCGCAAGGACATGCTCGCGCTGAGCCTGGAGGACTACCGGCGCTACGCGCCCGACGTCGTCGCCGGCTTCAAGGCCGCCGCCAGATTCCTGCGCCGGCAGTTCGTCTTCGACACGCGCTTCCTCCCGTACGGCACGCAGCTCATCCCGCTGGCCGCGATCTTCGCGCTCGCCGGTACGGACGCGGAGACCGCGGGCGCGCAGGAGAAACTGGCCCGCTGGTACTGGTGCGGAGTGTTCGGCGAGCTGTACGGCGGCACGACCGAGACCCGGTTCAACCTCGACCTGCCCGACGTCGTCGACTGGATCCACGGTTCGGCGCAGGAACCCCGCACGGTCACCCAGGCACAATTCGCGGCGAGCCGCCTGCTGACCCTGCGGACCCGGCAGAGCGCCGCGTACAAGGGCATCTACGCGCTCCTGCTCAAGGCGGGCGCGGCGGACTGGCGGACGGGGGAGAAGGCGGAGGTCAGCGTCTACTTCGACGAGGCGATGGACATCCACCACATCTTCCCGCAGGCCTGGTGCCAGAAGAACGGTCACGAGCGCTCCGTCTACAACTCCGTCGTCAACAAGACACCGCTGACGGCACGCACCAACCGGATCATCGGCGGCCACGCGCCGTCCGAGTACCTCCTGCGGCTCGCCAAGGCGGCCGAGACCAGCCCGGAGGGCGTCGAGCAGCGCGTCAGGACCCACCTCGCGGACCCCGGGCTGATGCGGGCCGACGCCTTCGACGCCTTCTTCGAGGAACGGCGGAAGGTCCTCCAGGACCACATCGCCGCGGCGATGGGCAAGCCGGTGGTGGACGACCACATCCCGGGCCAGCGGCCGGAGGCGGCGATCCGGGCGGCGGAGAACGAGCTGGACGCGGGCGCCTCAGCCCCTGCGAAGCCGTGACCGCGACACCCGGCACGACCGTGCTCGCGGTCCTCGACGCAGCGGTGGCCGCTCTCAAGTCCCCGCTGCGCGAGGACGACCGGGCGCAGGGCTGGACCGATGATCTCCGGCGAGAGGTGCAGGAGGAGATCTCGATCCATCGCTCCGTGCTGCGCCGCCACGGGCTGGCCATGGCACGGCACTTGCGTCCCCGCCTCGACGACTGGATGGAACACGAGGGCGTACGGCCCGGACGCCTCCGGAACCTGGTAGCCGACGTACAGCGATCGCTCGCGGAGGCCCGGACCGCGGCAGCAGAAACGCCCACCACCCTGGGCGTGCGCCCCCGGCCGCCGGCCCACGAATAGCCCGCGGCCCCGGCACCGCCCGCTCCGGGCAGCACACACCCGCACACACGCGAAGACCCCGGCCTCAGCGCTTCCGCTGGCGACGGGGTCTTTGGGCACCTCATGCCGGGGGCCCCGGCAGGGGACCCGATACACGGGAAGCCGTACACGGTGCTGCCGCCCGGCAGTCCTACAGCAGATGATCGGCCTTGCCGGCCTTGATGTCGATGATGAGGGTGCGCAGCGCTTCGAGGGAGTCGGTGAGGTAGCGGTCCTCCTGGCCGTTGACGGCTATGTAGCCGTTCCCGTCGGCATCGGTGCCGAGGCGGAAGCAGTTGTTGCCTTCCGCGCAGTAGGGGGCTTCCCAGGTGATGGCAGGCATGAGGGCTCCTAGAGTTCGCGGGCGACAGTGCGGATGAGCTCCCGGGATTCTTCGGGGCTCAGAGAGTGCGCATCCATCCAGTCGAGATGGGCGCGAAACTTGGCGAGCTGTGCGTCGGCATGGAGGAACTCGGGGCCGTGCGTGGAGTCCAACTGCACCGTGTCGAGTTGTGGAACGGGGCCTTCGGCATACAGGAGGGCGTGCCCTGCTCCGGGAAAACCGTCGCAGTCGGCGGGGATGATCCGCAGAGCGATGTTGTCGCGCTCTGACACGGCCAGCAGGTGCTCGAGCTGAGTTCGGGTGACTTCGCGCCCACCGAACCGCAGGCGAAGCGCCGCCTCGTGGATGTATCCGACGTACGGCAGCGAGATCGGCGCATCCAGAACCTGTTGCCGGTCCATCCGATGCTTCACGCGCAACTCAACCTCAAGACGGGACATGCGCGGCAGCCCGGAGTTGAACACCGCACGGGCGTACTCCTCGGTCTGCAGGAGGCCGGGCAGATGGACGATCTGCCCGGTGAGGAGGCGCTTGGCGTGCCACTCGAGCTCGGCGATGTCGAGCAGTCCGGACGGCAAGGTGCCGCGATACTGCTCCCACCAGCCCGGTTCCGTTTCGCTGGCCATGGCCGCCAAGGCATCGACATAACTCTGCTCAGAGCAGTCGTAGTTGCTGGCCAGCGTCCGCACTCGCTCCGGGCTTGTGACCCGAGTGCCCGCCTCCATGTTCGAGATCTTCGCGCGGTCCAGGCCCAGCAGGCCGGCCGCGTACTGAGTGCTCGCACCTGCCGCGACGCGGAGTTTGCGCAGCTCAGCGCCAAGTCGCTGTTGGCGTTCTGTGGGTGCGCTTCGCATCGACATGCTGTCCTCTCTGCACGGCTCCGTCAGTCTGCCGCGCTTCTCACCCGTGGACCAAACCCGATCGTGGCAAATTGCCACTGAACTAGTGGCGCCGCGCCTTAGGGGGCCGCTAGCGTTGGGTCACGCGCAAGTTACACACCGCAATGCCGGAAGCGCACCGCGCGAGCATGCCCGCCTGCCGTGGGACGGGTGTGCCCGCGACCAGGGCGGTAGGCCACCGGCGATCCCCAAACCCATCGCAGAGCATTGGAGTTCGCCATGCCCGAGATCCCCCTCGTACCCGCCCACTGGCGCTTCCCCGCCCACCCCACCTCCGTAGGGCATGCCCGCCACGCCGTCGCCGCCTCGCTGCCGCAGGCACTCCGGCCCCACCTCCGCGACGACCTCGGCCTGTTGACCTCCGAGCTGGTCACCAACGCCATCCGCCACGGCGCATGCCGGGAGGAAGAGGAACTGATCGAACTCGTCCTGTGGCCGGCCGACGGCCACTACTGGCTCGCCGTCTCCGACCCGGGCACAGGCAAGCCAACACTGGCCCACCCGGACGCAGACTCCGAGAGCGGCCGGGGCCTGCTCCTCGTCGACAGCCTCGCCACCGCCTGGACCGTCCGGCCCCGCCCCACGCGCGGAACGTCCGTAATCGCGGGACTCTCGCTCCGTCGGGGCGGCTGAACCGGGCGGAGCGCTCGAGAGGGGAGCCGGGAGGCCGGGCGGGCCAGGCAGCCCAGCGCTTCGGTGAGCGCTTCCACCGGAAACGGCCTCCCGGGTGCGATCGCCACCGTGCGCTTGACCATCGGGTCAGCTCATCACAAGCGGCGCCCCATCTTCGCCGCCTGCCGCTCATACCCCTGGGTCTCCCACCATTCCCCCAGGAGGCTGCGGACCAAGGAGACCAGCATGTCCAGTCGACCAGGCTCGGGCGCAGGCGAGGTGAGGACGTCTACGAAAGACGTGTCGCCCCACGGCAGTGCGACTTCCCATCGTTCTTCTGGACGATTCGGCTGCTCGATGTCAAGCCGGTACGTCATCGTCACGCTGCGGTCACGGTGGTGATCGATCTGCAGGGCGCGGACGTTGAATCTCGTGCTTCCTTGGGTGAACGAGCAGGCGAGCTCTCGTTCCGCTGGGGTCCGCTCCAGCATGAGCCTCGCCTTCGTTTCATCCTTGCACGTGATTGAAGGGCGCTGTCCGGGCCGGTGTCCGCCTCAGGCCGCCGACCCGAACAGCTTTGTCCGTGACCTTAGCAGCGCGGCGCGGCAGAGGTGGACGACACCTTGTATGCCGTGCGTATGTCATTTCCGGCCGCCGGGGTTCCAATGAGCACACGGAACGTTTCCCGGCTGCACGGCGGTAAGGTGTAGAACGAGAAACTGACGGGGACGTACTTACGTTCGCCGTTGGCAATGGTGTTTCTGATCTTATTGTTGAACGAGGTACTCCAGCGGTGCTGGATGTGCTTCCATCCCCAGGTGCTGGTCCCGCATCGGAGCGTGTATCGGTTAACTCCCCGATAGTACTCCCGCACTATGTAATTCCTGCCGTTGTTCCTGCACTTCGCGGAGATGCTGTCCGCGCTCGCCGCGCTGATGGTCTGCCCCGAAGCGTCGCGGCCACCCTGCGCGGCTGCGGCGGATGCAGCGCTCGGTGCCGCTAGGAGAGCGACGGCAAAGATGCCGGTTGCGGCAGCCTTGCCGGTACGGCCGGCAGTCTTCATGGATTATCCCCCTGATTTGCTGGCTATCGGTCCAGGCCCTGAATCGAGGCGTGCGTTATGCGTGCTGCGCACGCCGTTCATGAAGCGTTTGTGTGCGCCTCCCCTATGGCGATTAGGGTTTTGCAGGCGGAGAGCCAGGGGATGTGCGCGGACGACCTCACGGAGAGTCCCCCATTCTCCACTTCGCCTGAGATTCTAGTGGTGTGCGTTCTTGTCATGAAGCTGTTTTTCGGCCCCGCAGTAGGGGGCGATTATTGGACGGCGAGTAACTGTTTACCCGTGAGAGATGCCCATGAAGCCGCCATTCCGCCTGGATGACCTTCGCAATCCATGCCCATGTGATTCGGGACACAGAAAGGCCGGCCTGTATCGCGTCCGCAGTCCCGAGGGGCGACTCCGTTGAGCCTTGTCTCCTTGGCGGCCGAACCCCCTCTGGCGAAAAGCAAGCTCGCGTGGACTGATTCGAGGCCGGTGGCGAGGGTTCCGACCGCCTCTCGCTGTTCGGGCGGCCGCCAGTGAGCGCTCAATGGCCCCCGCCAGCCGTACTTGCTGGCCCGGCCGCATCTTCGACGTGGTGGTCGAGGAGCGGGTGGGACTGGAGACCTTCGACCAGCTCCGACGGCGGAAGCTGCTGCTCGGCCCGGTCATGGCCGACTGGGCCTCCCGTCAGATCGGCTTGTTCCTGCCGACCCGGTCGGAGAAGAAGTTCGCCAAGCTGGTGGTGCACGAGAGCGCGAGGAACAACAGCCCCGTGCCCGCGTACAGGTACCTGTCGCATGGCGGCCACGTCGTCGCCCCGGGCCTGATGATGCTGAGCGGGGACCGATACGAGTGGCTGAGGGCTCCGGGCAAGCGCTCGAAGCAGGGCTACCTGCGGGGCTCCGCGCTGGCGGCCATGTTCGTATCGGCTTCCGCCCTGCTCGCCTGTGCCGACCGCTACAGCGAGGAGAACCAGCCCGCGGCCGAGGAGCAGCGGGCCGGCGAGGAGGTCACCCATGCACGATGAGGGCCCGGACCCCCACGACGCTGCCAGTTGGTCCCCGATCGACAGCCGCGAGTGGTACGAGGCACGAGAGGCCGCAGCGTTACTGCGCGACGTCCTGGCCGCCGCGCGCCGAGAACGGGACTTTCCGTACCTGCGGGCGGACTTGAACGCCTTCGGCCAGGGCTTCATCGAACTCGGCCGGATCTCTCCGGAGACGGCGGAGCGTGTGGCCTACCTTCTGCGGCTCGCCTTGGCCTGCCCCCTGGACGTGAAGTCCGTGGGCGGCTCCCCGGACCGTTCTTCCGACTGACCAGAAACAGAGGAGAGCAAGAAATGACCGACCCGCGAGGAGTGTGCCAGCGGCGGGCAGAGACCCTGTCCCCGGCGGTGCCGTACGTGCGTGGCTGGGCGGCTGCGAGTCGGGGTGCCGATGCCCTGGCGGAGCAACTGCGGGCGCTGAGCCTGGAGACCGACTTCCCGGGCCTGCGGGCCGACGTGAACGTCTCGGGTGACGGTGGCAACTCGGAATGGTCCGCCCGGAAGCGGTGCAGCTCCTCACGTGCCTGCTGACGGCGGGGCTGTCGGTGGAGATCGCCCAGAAGCTCGCCGCGGAAGACGCCGGACCGCCGGGAGCGAACAGCACCGCGGCCTGAACGGCGCCCCGATCATGGGTTGCTGGCCGGTGACCGGACAAAGCGGCCCCGTACACCACTGCTGACCCAAGTGTGCTCATCACCGGTCGGTGTACGGGGCTTTCCGCTGCCTGCGGGCAATCCGCCGCACGGCCGGGACCGGCGCCCCAGCGCCGCAGCCCGGCCGAGCGGCGGAGCAACGCTGAGGTCTACTGGGTGGTCCGGCGGACGGCTGTGGTGGTTGCAGCACTTCAGCTGCAGAGCACGAGCCGTGTGGCGGCGGCTGGTCAGGTGAGGTCGACGAGGGTGGGTGTCACTTCGTTCTCGAGGTCGTACTCAGAGAACTCCCATGTTGTGACCACCGCATCTTTCGGGACGCGGTAGACGAACTGCATCTTGTCGTCGAAGCCGGGCTGCAGTTGTACGTTGCATTCTGGGTTGCCAGCGACGTCGTACAGATCTTCGATCGTGTCGAAGTGTCGGTCCTGGTCGTCAATCAGTGCATTGACGATGGGAAGCGAGCAAGTTAGATCCATGCTGGCCTCGCCGTCGTTACTGACGACGGTATTGATGATGACGTATTTGGCGTCGGGGCCTGCGGACTTGTGGGCTCCGGCGAAGGTTATGGCGTCGGTCTCCACCACCTTCGTGACCTTGACGACTGCTCCGCCGTTCCGCGCCTCCTCGCCGACCTTGGTGTCTGTGTTGTGGTCGGTTTCCGCTGTGGCGTCCTCCTCGACTGCGACCTCGGGCTCAACGGTTTCCGTCACAGTGACGGTGGGCTGTGGCCTCGCGGTGTCGTCGCCATCGCTGGAGATGGCCATCCCGGTGGCAAGGATGACGGCGGCGGCAATGATGCCCGCGCCGCCGATGATGTAGGCGTTGGTGTGGTTCCTCTTGCTGGGCCCCGGCGGCTGATTCGGCATCGGCGGCGGCGTGACGTTGGTGCTCATGACCCCCCTGAGATGGTGCTGTTGTGCTTGCATCATCCACTGTCAACGAGTTGCCTGCAGCAGGCTGGTAAGACCTTTACAGTTACAGTCACTGCCATGACAGGTTGGGGGACCAGTGGCAGCGGCGGTCGCGGTTGTGGCCGGTCGGACGGGTTCTGGTCTTGGTCTTCCTGGCCTCACTCGTCGTGGCGGGCGGAGTGTTCTGGGCTCTAGCGGCGCTCTTGGACGTCCACCGCCTGAAGACCGAGACTCAGCTGACCTCTGCAACGCTGTTTGAGCCGGTACCCGTCTCGACTCCACTGCTCAGATTTCGGCCCTATAAGCCTTGCGGTCGACACGGGCGAAACCCGCTGATCAGCGTATAAACGGCAGCGTCGCAGCTCCTGGCTGACTTCTACACCGTCGCGAACCATGAGTGCCTGTGGGCGCCGACTCTACGGAGAGCCCGTCCGTGCCGGACGAGTACGACCACTGTCAAGTCCTTGGAGAGATCAACTCCGGCTATCACAATTCACATCCGATTATTCGGAGCGCCGGGTATTCCACTCTTGGTGGGAACGTGTAGCGATGCCGCGGAGAAGGATCTGGAGGGCGCTTCGATTCGCCCCGCGTTCTTTCATGGCATGGCAGTTTGGGCACAGTGCAATCATCTGGACTGGGTGGTCACGTCCTCCTTCGGCAATGCGTTGGACGTGGTCCACCTCGAGTATCGGGCTTCCTTGATCAGTGACATCATTAGGCTGGCCGCCGCAGGCCGGGTTCTCGCAGCGACCTCGGCAACGCAAGAGGACCGCCTTGCGGGCGTCTTCTAGGCGTACGGGGTCGCGTCGAGTGGTGTTGCGGCGCTTGCCGTGGGTGGTTCCTTCGCGCTGTTCGACTATGCGAACCAGGCGCTGGTACTCGGAGACCGCGGTCGGTTCCGTAGCCTTACGGCTGACCGGAATGACCAGCGGTTCGGGCTCCAGTGCCGGAACGGCTAGTCTCTCGCAGCGCTGATGCCGTATCCGTCCGGTGTCTACTGGCTTGTTGCACACAGGACAGAGTCGTCCCTGCTTCCGCGTCGGCCGGCCCTTCGCAGTCTGCGCAGGAACCGTGGTGCGGGTTGGGACGGCAGATACGGGTTCCCTGAACAATGCTGGGGGATCTTGCGCGGGCGAAGATTTTGCTTCGATGTGGGGGGTGGCATGGGTAAGCGGAATGGGCCATGCGGAAGGAGGAGTGGCCAAGGTCCTGGAGGGCTTGGCGGCTGGTACGGGGTCCGGCGGGCGACTGATCATCCCACGCGTCACAGACCCTTGCGAACTCTGGCGTACAAGAGATCGGTTCGGTGCTTGGCCGATCAGGTCCTCGACGGCTCGACTGGCCTGCTCATACCACGCCTTCGCAGCATTGGACGACCGGATGTGGTTGCTCTGGCTCACCGTGCCAGATGGCCATTTGACCGGTTCCCAGCGCGTGACACGTACCGTGCGCCTACCCCAGCTGACTCGGACCTGAGCGTTGAGAGAGTTTTCGAGCTCATACTCGAAGTCCCGTATGTGGTTGAAGATCCGGGAGCGCTTGTTTTCAGCCATCCACTCCGTGAAAGTGATGACCAAACTGGGGCGACTCCGGTCCACAAGGTGTGCAGCTACGAGGTAATGCTTCTTCTTGGGCTCGGCAAGAACGATCCCCCGGCGGTCCTTCGTCCACTGGCAGTTGTAGCTACCTATGAACTGAAAGAAGTCATCTACGTCGATGTCAGTCGGCTTCATAGACAAGGGAGAGAGGCTCCTGTCCTCGGCGGGAGGCCCAGAGCCAAGCACTCGGGCCGATCGCTGTAGCTGACACTCAGTCAACATTGGCAGTCTACGCCGACGCATGACACGGAGGGTTCATAAAGAGGGGGTCTGCTGTAGATGTCAGCTTCGGAGTCACTTCCTCCTGCACTTGCGGGCTGCCTTGGCCGTGTGCTCACCCCGCTTGCGTCACACAGGCGCGGCAAGCGTTCAGCCCCTGCACCGGGCGCATCCGGTTGCCGAGGTCGCTGTACTTCGTTGCCGTACAGCAGGATCCTGGCTGGGGGGTGAAGTCATGGAGCGGGAACGGCTTGAACGGCTGCTGGTCGGCGGCGACGAAACGTCGTTGGCCGCTCTGTCTGCTCTCCGCGCCGGCGCTTCTCACGTCGTCTGGGAGGGAATAACGTCAGCCGAGTCGCTCGCGAAGATCTATGGGCGCCGGCTCCGTCACACCTTGCGGAGGGGTATCGAGACCTCCGGCTTGGCGCGGGCCGTGCAAGCCCTTGAGCTACACGGCCGACCGGTTCGACTGGGGCAGATCAGGGCTGCCGACGGATCCCGGATCTTCATGCTGTTCCTCGGCCAGGACTGCAGCACGCTGGTGGCATGCACAGGAGTCCGGCAAACGCAGCCAAGCGCGCCACAACCAGACACCCACTGAGGATCTGCACCGCCAACACGCTTACCAACTGTGGTGGTGGGGTCTTGGGTTGGGTACGGGGGCGTTCACCCGCGTTCATGGGCGGCCCGCCCGTGGGCTGTATTCGACTCGCGGTCTCGCCTGAATGGCCGTGAACGGGGCTGAATGAGACGGAAACTGAGACGGGCGGCCATCACGGGTTCCCTGGCACGGACCTGGGAGTGTCTTCACGCTCACCGGGTTCGCCACGGTTCCACATGACGGCATCTTGCCCGCTGGGTGTAGCCGCCGGGCACGCCGACGCTGACGGAACTCCAGAAAGGCTCGGCCTCGCGGAAATGGCCGCCACCCGAGTGCCACTGCACTCCTGGGTAGACCTGGCGCAGGGACCGGAGAGCGGCTGAGGCGAGGCCGTAGCGCTTATAGCCCTCGTAGGAGTGAGGCGCTTCCACCCAGCCGATCTTGCACGGATTGCAGACCACGTACTCGACCTCGAAAGCCAGGTCAGATCTGACGTAGGCCGCACGGATCCGCCAGCCTGTTCGCTCGTAGTAGCCGGCGGGCCGGTCAATCCAGGGTTCCGGTGGGGCGGCGGTCCGGTCGCAGTGGTACGACGTGGGGTCCATCCATCGGCGAAACCGGTCCCGCCAGGTCGGTTTGTCAGGCCACTCCCGCACCCAGTACACGTGGTCAGCACGGCGCACCACGGCGCGGATTGCCGCTTCCCTGTCCACCATGCGTCCCCCTCCCCAGGGCTCTGGAGCCGCCCTCAGCTATGGTCCGGAGCGCGAGAGCTGCTGTACAGCGCAGCGTGGGCTGCACTCAGGAGAATGGCATGCGCAGCCAGCTGCGACGGTACTACTATTACTATAGTCAAAACTATCTGCCGTTTTAGGAATGCGAGCAAAATGGCGCGACGCGATTTCACCGCTACTGCCTTGGTCCCGCACGGTCACCATCAAAACTGGGGCTTGATCGAAGGAATCATCAAAGAGGTGGAGCGGGTCACGTTCCAATGGCATGAGGCAGAAACTGAGCTCACTTTCAAAGGGAAGGGTGATCTTTACGTGAGCTCCGAATCGTTGATTGATGCTCGAATTGAATTAGGTGAGGACTATCGTGACGTCGTGGAGGTAGAAATTGCTCGGCGAAGTGAGGACTATGAAGACTCAGATACGTATCTTTCGGTAACCTTGTGCAAGCGGAAGAGTGACACATCATGGGTATTTTGCTCGGGGCCCATTAAGCGTACGTGTGAGGATCTAGTTCGAGGAGTCCAAGCATTTATCCTCGAAGCGATTGATCATCCAGAGTCCCGCATGGTCGGCCCTGGGCCGATTGGTCCAGCGAACTCTCTCGATACATTGGCCGACTCTCTAGCAAGGTTTCCTAGCTTCCTGCGCGATCTGGCGAACTCGCCGGTATCGAATATTCCACCGCCGCGCGTGGAGAATGAGAAGGACCTGCAAGTCCTAATCGGAGCCTGCCTGCGACTGATGTGTGACGACGTCCGTCCGGAAGATTACATCGCCGAGTATGCGGGTGGCCGTTCGAGAGTTGACTTCTTCCTCCCTGAAGCGGGAATCATTGTAGAAACTAAGATGACCCGTGATTCATTGACCGACCGAAAGGTTGGAGAAGAGCTGTTGATTGATTGGGGTCGCTACTCCAGTCGCTCAGACTGTCGCGGAATTCTCGCTGTGATCTATGATCCACGGATGCTTCTTCGCAACCCAGCAGGCCTCGCTGCCGACCTGAGTCAACCAAGTAAAAACCCTTCCACTAAGGTGATTGTGATTCGATGATCTAGGGATGGCAAGGTAAAGGTTCCTCATGCTGTTGCGTTAGGGGAGTGGCGTGCGGGTCGAAATGCAGTTCACGCAAGCGAGTATGAGCAATTTGACTGAATGCAAGTGCTACCTCTGTGGCAGAATCAGCACCTTGCCGCCCGGTACGACGCTTCTTGGAAGCTTAGCTTGGGAAGCTTGGGTTATCTACGGATGGTTGCTGAGTTGACCTGCTGCACAGAGACCATGGGGCCTGACTGGCTGGCGGCATGATCTCTGCCATTCCTCGTGGTTCCCCGCACGATCTGGCACGGTTCTGGCACGACTTCTGTCGGCTGGAACCGCCACAGGGTCCTGGGCCCGCTGCGAGCAGGGCCCTCTCTGTTGCGGCCGGGACCATAGCCCTGGACACCGGACACCCGGAGGGGTGAGCACAACAATGCAGATGCCCTCAGGCTGGGACACGCGAGACCATGTTGCTAGCCCGTAGCACGCGCACACCCGTTCAGCAGAGACAGAGACGGCCCAGTCCATGACCGAGTACGCTTTTCAGTTGGCCTTCGCCCAGATCACGTGCTCAGGGTGTGGTGTCACGCGTATCCGAGGTGTCGAGTGCGCCGACTGCGGCAGGCGGCCGAAGCCGTGGGAGATCGACACAAGCAGTGTCGCGCGGCGGCAGGCAGCAGCTCAGGCGCAGACATTGCTGTTGCAGACAGTCACCCCACCGCCAGTAAGGCCCGTGGGCGCCACCGAGTTCCTGCACGCCGAGGTGTTCGCACGACTTGACGGGTGGACGGATGCCTTCTTCCGGGCCGTAGCAGCGGCAGCCAAGGGGGAAGGACCGCAAGGTCTTGAAGCCGTGCTGGCGGAGTTCATTGAGCTGCGCGACCTAGTCCATGCGGCGGATGTACGCCGGCCGTTCGGGGTGCTGGTTAATGCCTTGCGTGAACTCGTTGATGAGCTGCAGTCCATGGTCAGCGCGTACCTTGCAGCGTTGCTGGCAAGCACACCCCTGCAGGCTGAAAGGCAGGCCACTCTGGCACAACAGCACCTGGACCGTGCCGCCGAACTGATTGGTCAGACCGGGGCCATCGCATTCTCTGTGGGGCAGTTGTCCAAGGAGCGGGATCCAGCTCAGATGCAGTCCTTGCTGCTGGCCCGAGCATTGCAGGTTTACCAGGCATCCGATCTGCTGGCCCTGGAGGCCGCAGGGCGGGACAAACTGCAGGTCGTGACGTCCTCGCGGGGGGCGCTCGGTTCGGGCTTGCTGTTCGCTACCACTCATGTACTGGCTCAGCACCTCTTCGACCCCGTCTGTTTCTGCGAGGTCCTGAACCGGTGTTACACAGTGCTGCGTTCCAACCCGGCCGTGCTGGAGAGGCTGGCCGCGACCCCGGTGTTCAAGGAAGACCTCGAACGAGCAGTGCTGGAGCTGTTCGACGGCTCCATGGAAGCCGCACATACGGTGGACAACGCCGTCCACACCCGACAGGCCGGCCGCGCTCTGCTCGGTGTCGCTGCGTCGCTGGTGGAGGGTCCGGGTCGGATCATCGCTGCCGTTCTGCTGTTGGCCTGCGGTCGCAAGTCCGCCTCGTACGCGAACCTGCGCCATGAGATGGGCACGAAGCTGGTGAATACTGTCCAGGAGGAATCGGCGCTGCAGGGGCTCCTCGACGGTCTTGACAGTGACCTGAGAACGGGCCGTGCCCACGCGCTGGCCCACTATGAGCAGGACGCCGTCGTGATCGAGCGAAAGTCCAAGACTCGCAGGGTGGCATGGGGGGACGTGATCGACGGTGTATTCCAAGGTTTCGAGAGCGTCCTGGCCTGTCAGCTCGCTTTGCTGCAGGTGCTGGGTGAACTCGGGGATAATAGCTTTAGACTCAAAGACCTTTGGCGCACGCTAGGTATCACAGATGAACAGATGACGGCCGCCATCCTGTTGACCATGCAATACCAGGACATCGTCATTACGGCTAATGGAATCCGTTGGCACATTGAAGCCCGCGGCGGATCCGACACCCCGCTGCCCATCGTCGTCATCATGCTCCAGCCCTACCTGCCAGAGAGCGTGAATGAGCTAGTCTTCACCGCACACCGCGGTAACGCTACTCACGTACTGTCCGGGCCTGTAGCTCCCTGGCGTGAGTTGTCGAAATCACCTGCTGACAGCGATGTACAGCAGATAACCTTCCTGCGTGCCCACCTGAATTGGATTTATGACGGAGTCCCCTGGCTCTCGACCGCATATGTGCGCTGGTGGACAGCAGTCCAGGCCTCCCACACTCTGAACGCGGTTCCTTCAGTTGCCGTCGCGCGACTGCGCAGTCTGCGCGAACTCGCCAGAGCTGCGGAAGACGACACCCTGGTTTGGGCTTTGACCGGAGTCATCCGTCGCGTGCGTCTGGGAGCAGACGGCGACGCAGGAGCAGAGCTGAGTCAACTCGGTGCTTGGTGCAATCCGCCTGCCGCAGCCCCTGAGTGGTGGCAGAACCACATCAGCCGATTCCTCTGATCCTGCTGGCCAACAGGACACGTGAGGCACATTTATGCCAGGTTTCCTCACTTACGCAGGGATTCATCAATGTTAGCCGTTATAAACGGATTTGAATCTGTGGCCTCATCTTTATCAGGTCGATCATGCGGTTCGGCGACATCGGTCAAGGCGCTCCGTACCTTGCCTGCTCGTGCGCTGCTGTCCGGCTCAGGTCCCCGCTGTTCGCGCTTGTTGGTGTCAGCGGCTGATGTCAGTGCAGAGCGACAGCCTTGACAGATTCGCCCCGGTGCTCGTGGAGGCGGCGCATCTGAGTACCTGTGCTCATGTGCAGTGCCCGCTCTAACACCATGCTGAGTCCATGTACTTAGCAGATCGGCCTGAAGACGGGACGGCAGTGGGCATGGGGCGGGAAGATGAACCATCAACCGGCCAGCAGATCGCTGTCAGCGTGGCGCTATTCGTCATCGACTTCATGGTCATCGCCTGCGCTGTGTACGCTCATGGCCAGCGACCGGACAAGGCGGCCCCGTACCCCACTGCTGACCCAAGGGTGCTCATCAGCGGTCGGTGTACGGGGCTTTCCGCTGACCGCGGCGGAGCAGCCCGAGCGTGAGTGACTTGTCGTGATCGCAATCTTACCCGGAGACTCCCCAGCGCCCGTGCGCATGCCTGCGGGCATACTTGCATCGCAAACCATTTCAAGGGCGAGTAAACAAGTTCATGAGGAAGTTCCAGCCCGGCACCGGTGCGCGATTCACAAGTACTGCAAGAACGGTCGCAAGCAGGATCAACGAGGGCAGCACTACGCTCTCCGGGACGCCCGCCCATACACCGAAGGCGAGCATCCCGAGCAAGGTAATTACGGATGCCAGTAGGCGCAACAAGGGGTATTCATACTCCGGCTTACCCTTCTCGAGGTCTTCGCTGTCGAGAAGCTCGATGGTGCGGCCTTGGGCGTATCGTTCGGCGATGGTGGCGAGCATGCGTGTCAGATTCTTTAGTGCGTCTTCCGGATGGCTTTCCTGTCGCGCCTCTTCATAGCGGAGTGCTCCGACTACACTGGCGGCGTGGTTGCGGAGCTCCTTCCGTCGCCATCTGCGCGGCGGATACGGGGCTCGGCGGTTACGCCAGGCGCGACGAACGATTCGCTCAGTGCTGCGGAGTTGTACGTGGGGAAGGTCCATGGGCCCGTGGTCTACGCATTGCTGCTGCAGGTTTCCGCAGCGGGCGGCTTCTAGCAGCAGGGCAACGGCAGGCCAGTAGGTGGCAACGTCGCGTTGCGCTACGCGTTTGGTAGGAACCTTGTGGACGGGAACAGAAGAGGCGGACAAAGCGCGGTCTGCAATCCTCATTGTGCCCCAAAATATGAAGGCTCCACATGTGAACACGAAAGCGCCTCTCGATAGCGTAGAGAGGGAAGGAAGATCGCTCACCAGGGCATTAGTGGCGTCAGTGAAGGAGCGCTCCGGGGGTAATGGAGCGGATATTACCGATGCGCCCCAGTAAAGCATTACCGCCATCATTACTAGATATCCAGGCCTGGCGATGACGATAGCCATTTGCCACCGTTGCACGAGGATGGCCGCAGGGCTATCCGGTTCAGGGCTGGCACTTCCTGTGACATTCTCGGTTATTTCTCGAATTGTGATGACGAAATCTCGCGCTTTGCCTTCCACTCGCTCAACCATGTAGCGCCGGACGTACCAGCTCCATGCAGGTTGCAGGAGGAATGCCATAGGGACGATCCAGCCGAATATTAGGTCTGATGCAGCCAGGGATTCCTCTGCGTTGCTACCGGTGCCCACCGGCACGTCCTCCTGAGCTGAGACAGCAACCTTGCACAGGATCACAGCACATGTGTTGCGGTTCATGTGCCGGATCGTGGAATCTCTCTTAAGGGGAAGCAGGTTCCACACGGCCTGGTTGGTGGAGCCGCCTTGATGATCTCGGCCTCGGGTTTCACGCAGCCGGCCGTAGCGAGGCCCAACGAGTCCTGGCTCAGCGCGTCGTCGTTCTTGGAGAGCTCCGTGAGCTCGTGATGGTGTTGGAGCAAGAGCGGCCTCTGGGCGAGTGGCTGCGGGAGAAAGTGCAGAGAGCCATGATCGATCGCGAACCGCTCGCCATCTACGGTGTCCACTTCTGAGGCGGTGGCCACCGGTGGCCACGTCGCTGCGACTAGGCTTCATGGCCCGTCTGAGCTGGATGTAGTCCACCAAGATCATTACGCCGTCATTACGTGATCACTGCCATAGGGCTGCTTCTCGCGGCATCCGGTTGCACATACGCGAAGACCCCGCACTCAGCGTCTTGGCTGGTGGCGGGGTCTTTAGGCACTTCCTGGGAAGTGCCCCCGGCAGGATTCGAACCTGCGCACACGGCTCCGGAGGCCGTTGCTCTATCCCCTGAGCTACGGGGGCGTGTCGATCGCGTTCGCGGCGACGGGTAGAACCCTACCAGCTCCAGCCGGGTGCCCATGAACGGCATTTCGTGGGGTGGGGGCGGTGGTGTGAGGGGCCGCCGGTCCTCGGTTCCCCCTCTCCGCAGGCTCCCCGCTCCCGGGAATCGCGTCGCCGCCTGTAACGGAGGGTTCGCAGCCAGTCTTCGGCTTCGGCTCGGTGATCCGGTGGCCCGGTCACGTGGTGCGCCGGAGACCTGACCGGTCCTGCCTCCGCTGGGCGTGCCAGTCGTGGGCTCCGGGCGCCTGCCGGGTCGGTGGCGGTCCCCTCTGGCGATGGCGGTCACCGTCTCCGTTCGGGGGGCCTCCGGTCCGCCTGGTGTACCGGGTGCGGCTCGCGCCATCACCTGTCGGCCTGCGCACCCGGACCGAATCCCTCCGGGCTCCTCTAGCGCATCCGTCGCGCTTGCCGCATGCGGTCGGCCGAAGGTCCCCCGCAGGTGGTGGAAGTGGGGAAAAGCCGGACGCGGGCGGAGGTCGCGACCTACTCTCGAGTTGTGCCTGGCTCGTTCGCCCGGGTCCTTGTGGTCGACGACAACAAGGTGATCCGGCAGCTGATCAGGGTCAACCTCGAACTAGAAGGGTTCGAGGTCGTGACCGCGGCCGATGGTGCCGAGTGTCTGGACGTCATTCACGACGTGCGTCCGGATGTCGTCACCCTGGATGTAGTGATGCCCCGCCTCGACGGATTACGTACGGCCACCCGGCTGTACGAGGACCCGCGGACCCGGCATCTGCCCGTTGCGATCATCAGTGCCTGCACTCAGCAGGAGGTCGACGACGGACAGGCCGCCGGGGTCGACGCGTTTCTCGCCAAGCCCTTCGAACCGGCCGATCTCGTCCGGCTCGTCCGGCGGCTGGCGTGCGGAGGGAAGCGGTCCCCCGGGGAGCCGCCGGCCGGTGAGCTCTCCGGCGGGGACAGCGCGCCCTCCGCCCGTCCGGCGGGCTGACGGGCGGGCGCGGCGCAGCACGGTGCTGCGGATCACAGCAGCTGCGCCCCGCCCGTCCCGCCCGCCTCCCCGTCCGGCCTGTGAAACGGTTCGCGGAACCACCCCGCACCTCCCCTACGCTGGATGCGTGACCCCCACCCAGCTCTCCCAGACCGTGCTGCGCACCGTGCGCCATGCCGTCGCGGACGGCGAGCTGCGCGTGCCCGTACCCGAGCGGGTGGTGGTCAAGCCGGCCTCCCGTCCCGGTCACGGCGACTACGCCACCGGGGTCGCCCTCCAGCTCGCCCGCCCCGCCGGGCTCCCGGCCCTCGGTGTGGCCGACATCCTCCGGTCCCGCCTCGCGGTCGCGCCCGGTATCGAGCTCGTCGAGGTCTCCGGTCCCGGTTTCCTCAACATCACCCTGGCCGACGGCTCCGGCGCCGCCCTCGTGCGTGACGTCCTCCGCTGCGGTACCGCCTACGGGCACGGCGACCCCCTGGCCGCCCAGCACATCGAACTGGCCTTCCCCGGTGAGACCCGCGCCGCCGTCACCGCCGACGCTCTCCGCCGTCTCCTTCGCTCCCAGGGCGCCCTGGTCACCGGCCGCTGCACCGGCCCGGCCGATCCCGACTGGGCCGGCCTCGGGGTGATCTCGGACACCGTCAGCGCCAGTCCCGGTGCCCCCCGTCCCGCGACCCCCGGCGGCCCCGCGGGGGCCGCCCCGGTCCGTCTTCCCGTGCGTCCCGTGCCCGTCGGGGCCTCCGCCGCCGAGCTGCTCCGCACCCTTGGGGCCGACGCCGCCCGCTGGGGTCTTCTCCGGCCCGCCGCCCACGACCACCCCCGCCTCACCGGGGACGAGCACGACCCCCTGCTCGTGCAGCGCGAGTCGAACCCCCTCTTCCGGGTCCGTTACGCCCACGCGCGCGCCCGGGCCCTCGTACGGAACGCCGCCGAGCTCGGGGTCGAGTCCGTTCCCGGTGACCTGGGCGCTCCCGGAGATTCGGGCGAGCTCTCCGCCCCCGAGGCACCGGCCGGCCCGCCCCCCGCGCGTGACCTGCTCGTCGCCCTCCGCGAGTACCCCGCCGTCCTGGACGCCGCCGCGCGCCACCGCGCCCCCGACCGCATAGCGCGCCACCTCGAACAGTTCGCGGACGCCTTCTTCCGCTTCCACGACGCCTGCCCCGTCCTCCCGCGCGGCGACGAGAAACCCGGGGCCGCCCACCGGGCCCGGACCGCCCTCGCCGAGGCGGCCGGGACGGTGCTCGCCGGTGGCCTGCTCCTGCTCGGCATCGACGCGCCCGCCCACCTCTGACGGACCCCGGGACGGCCCCGGGCCACCCGGCAGACGCGGGCGGCGGTGGCCGATGCGGCAAACGCGGCGGATTCGGCGCACGCGGACGCCGTCCCGGCCATCCGGGCGGCACCGGACGCGTCCGGCCGCCCGGCCGTGGCCCGGTGGGCGCGGACATCCGTCCACGCCTCCGCCGCCGCCCGACACGGCGACGACCGGGACGGCCGACGCTGACGACGGCCGCACCGGCCACCGGGCCCCGGCCCGGCCCGCCCCGGCAATGGCGCCGGTGCCCGGCCCCGGACCTGAACGGACCACACCCGCACACCGCACCCACAGACCACACCCAGACCACACCCCGGTCCGAACCGCCGGACCGCACCCCAGACCACACCCGCACCCCGACCACCCGCAGACACCACCTCACCCCCAGCGCCACCTCCGAGGAGAGCCCAGAGCGCCATGAGCCGTTCCGCACACCCCGCCGGGCCCCGGCACGCCGATGTCCTGCCCGAGGGTCACTACACCGCCCCGCCCGCCGATCTCAACGCCCTCGACCCGCGCGTCTGGTCGCGCACGGTCACCCGCGACGCCGACGGCGTCGCCACCCTCGGCGGCATCCCCGTCACTCGTCTCGCCGAGGAGTTCGGCACCCCCGCCTACTTCCTCGACGAGGACGACTTCCGCGCCCGCTGCCGCGCCTGGCACGACGCCTTCGGCGGCGAGGCCGACGTCTTCTACGCCGGCAAGGCGTTCCTCTCCCGCGCCGTCGTCGGGTGGCTGCACGAGGAGGGCCTCAACCTTGACGTCTGCTCCGCCGGCGAGCTGACCACCGCCCTCGCCGCCGGTATGCCCGCCGAGCGCATCGCGATGCACGGCAACAACAAGACCACCGACGAGATCGAGCGCGCCGTCACCGCGGGCGTCGGCCGGATCGTCCTCGACTCCTTCCAGGAGATCGTCCGGGTCGCGCACATCGCCGAGCGCCTCGGCCGCCGCCAGCGGGTGCAGATCCGCGTCACCGTGGGTGTCGAGGCCCACACGCACGAGTTCATCGCCACCGCGCACGAGGACCAGAAGTTCGGCATCGCCCTCGCCGACGGCCAGGCCGCCGAGGCCGTGCGCCGCGTCCTCAAGCTCGACAGCCTCGAACTGGCCGGGATCCACTCCCACATCGGCTCGCAGATCTTCGACATGGCGGGCTTCGAGGTCTCCGCCCGCCGCGTCGTCCAGCTCCTCGCCGAGGTGCGGGACGAGCACGGCGTCGAGCTGCCCGAGATCGACCTCGGCGGCGGCCTCGGCATCGCCTACACCTCCGAGGACGACCCCCGCGAACCGCACGAGATCGCCAAGTCGTTGAGCGACATCGTGACCCGCGAGTGCGCCGCCGCCGGCCTGGCCGTCCCCCGGATCTCCGTGGAGCCCGGCCGCGCCATCGTCGGCCCGACGACCTTCACCCTCTACGAGGTCGGCACCCTCAAGGAACTCCCCGGTCTGCGCACCTACGTCAGCGTGGACGGCGGCATGTCGGACAACATCCGCACCGCGCTCTACGACGCCGAGTACTCCGTCGCCCTGGCCTCCCGCGTCTCCACCGCCGGGCCCATGCTCTCCCGGGTCGTCGGCAAGCACTGCGAGTCCGGCGACATCGTCGTGAAGGACGCCTTCCTCCCCGCCGACCTGGCCCCCGGCGACCTGCTCGCCGTGCCCGCCACCGGCGCCTACTGCCGCTCCATGGCGAGCAACTACAACCACGCGCTGCGCCCGCCCGTGGTCGCGGTCAAGGACGGCAAGGCCCGCGTCATCATGCGGCGCGAGACGGAGGAGGACCTGCTCCGGCTGGACGTGGGCTGACGGCACCCGGGGCGGGCAAGGGCCGCGAGGCCCGGGGCGGCGGACGCGGGCCCAACCCGGGCCCGGGCGCGGGGGTGACGGAGTGCGGGCACCCCGGGCGCCGGGTGACATCCGCCACCCCGCGCCCCCGCGCCCTTCCGCCGCCCCGCCCCGTGCGGTAGTCCTGCGTCGTACCGGCTCCCACCCGCGCGAAGCCGGTGGAAGCCGGTACGGGAGCCCGGACGGGCGCGCATCCGCCACGGCGGCACCGCGGTACGGCGGCACTGCGCCACCGCGGTACGGCCGCGCCGCCCGTACCGCACGCTCGCGGCGGGGCAGGCAACCGCTGCCGCACCCCCGCACCCACCCCCGGCTTCCGGCAGTCTCGGAATCCGGACAAACCCCGGAGCGACCCACCCGGTGAGTGAGACTGGTGGGGAGCCAAGACAATCGGGACCCGGTGACGGTCCCGGGAGCGCCCCGGGCAGACTTCCGGGAAGCCCCCGGCACGGTTCCGGGAGATGCGCGGAGAGACGAGGTCGGATGATGCGTACGCGTCCGCTGAAGGTGGCGCTGCTGGGCTGTGGAGTGGTCGGCTCCGAGGTGGCACGCATCATGACGACGCACGCGGACGATCTCACGGCGCGCATCGGGGCCCCCGTCGAGCTGGCCGGCATCGCCGTGCGCCGCCCGGACCGGGTCCGCGAGGGCGTACCCGCCGAGCTGGTCACCACCGACGCCACCGCCCTCGTCAAACGCGGCGACATCGACGTCGTGGTGGAGGTCATCGGCGGCATCGAGCCCGCCCGCACGCTGATCACCACGGCCTTCGAGCAGGGCGCGAGCGTCGTCTCGGCCAACAAGGCGCTGCTCGCCGAGGACGGCGCCGCCCTGCACGCCGTCGCCCAGCGGCACGGCGCCGACCTCTACTACGAGGCCGCCGTCGCCGGTGCCATCCCCCTGGTCCGCCCGCTGCGCGAGTCCCTCGTCGGCGACAAGGTCAACCGTGTGCTGGGCATCGTCAACGGCACGACCAACTTCATCCTCGACCGGATGGAGACCGGCGGCACCGGCTACTCCGAGGCGCTCGATGAGGCGACGGCCCTCGGGTACGCCGAGGCCGATCCCACCGCCGACGTCGAGGGCTTCGACGCCGCCGCGAAGGCCGCGATCCTCGCCGGCATCGCCTTCCACACCCGGGTCCGCCTGGACGATGTGCACCGCGAGGGCATCACGGAGGTCACCGCCGCCGACATCGCCTCCGCCCGCCGCATGGGCCGCACGGTCAAGCTGCTGGCGATCTGCGAGCGCGCCGAGGACGGCCGCTCCGTCACCGCCCGCGTCCACCCGGCGATGATCCCGCTGAGCCATCCCCTCGCCTCCGTCCGCGAGGCGTACAACGCCGTCTTCGTCGAGGCAGAGGCCGCCGGCCAGCTGATGTTCTACGGGCCGGGCGCCGGCGGCGCGCCCACCGCCTCCGCGGTTCTCGGCGACCTCGTGGCGGTCTGCCGCAACAAGCTCAACGGCGCGACGGGACCGGGGGAGTCCGCGTACTCGCGGCTCTCGGTGAGCCCGATGGGCGAGGTGGTCACGCGCTACCACATCAGCCTCGACGTCGCCGACAAGCCGGGCGTCCTGGCCCAGGTCGCCGCGGAGTTCAACGAGCACGGCGTGTCCATCGAGACCGTCCACCAGCAGGTCAAGGACGGCGAGGCGTCCCTCGTGGTGGTCACCCACCGCGCGAGCGACGCGGCGCTCTCGGCGACGGTCGGCGCCCTGCGGGCGCTGGACACCGTGCGCGGTGTCGCCGGGATCATGCGGGTCGAAGGGGAGTAAGGAAGAAACCATGGCCGCACACAGCACAGGTCCCCGCCGGGGCGCCACCCACCAGTGGCGGGGGGTGATCGAGGAGTACCGCGACCGGCTGCCGGTGACCGCGGACACCCAGATCGTCACCCTCCGCGAGGGCGGCACGCCGCTCGTCCCCGCGCAGGTGCTCTCCGAGCGCACGGGCTGCGAGGTCCATCTCAAGGTCGAGGGCGCCAACCCCACCGGCTCCTTCAAGGACCGCGGGATGACGATGGCCATCACCCGGGCCAAGGAGGAGGGCGCGCAGGCCGTCATCTGCGCCTCCACCGGCAACACCTCCGCCTCGGCCGCCGCCTACGCGGTGCGGGCCGGGATGGTCTGCGCGGTGCTGGTGCCGCAGGGCAAGATCGCGCTGGGCAAGATGGGCCAGGCCCTGGTGCACGGCGCGAAGATCCTCCAGGTGGACGGGAACTTCGACGACTGCCTGACGCTGGCCCGCGGCCTCTCCGACAAGTACCCGGTGTCGCTGGTCAATTCGGTCAACCCGGTCCGCATCGAGGGCCAGAAGACCGCGGCCTTCGAGATCGCCGACATGCTGGGCGACGCCCCCGACATCCACGTCCTCCCGGTCGGCAACGCGGGCAACATCACGGCCTACTGGCGCGGTTACAGCGAGTACGCGGCCGACGGCATGGCGGACCGGCGCCCGCGGATGTGGGGCTTCCAGGCCTCCGGTTCCGCGCCGATCGTGCGCGGCGAGCCGGTCAAGGACCCGCACACCATCGCCACGGCCATCCGCATCGGCAACCCGGCCTCGTGGGAGTTCGCCGAGCGGGCCCGGGACGAGTCGGGCGGCCTCATCGACGAGGTGACGGACCGTCAGATCCTGGCCGCCTACCGGCTGCTGGCCTCCCAGGAGGGCGTGTTCGTCGAACCCGCCTCGGCCGCGAGCGTCGCCGGCCTGCTGAAGGCCGCCGAGCAGGGCAAGGTCGACCCCGGCCAGCGCATCGTGTGCACCGTCACCGGCAACGGCCTCAAGGACCCGGACTGGGCCGTGGCCGGCGCCCCGCAGCCGGTGACCGTCCCCGTGGACGCCGACGTGGCCGCCGAGCGGCTCGGCCTGGCCTGACCCGCCGGAAGCGGCCCCCGGCGCGGACGCGCGCGAACCGCCCGCGCCGGGGGCCGGCAGTATCCGTGCCGGAACCGGGCCACCGGACCCCGCGCCACCGGTCCGGAACAGGCGCCACGGGCCGGGACGCATCCTCCCCGGCCGCCCGGCCGCACCCAAGCCCCCGCAGACGGTGACAGGAGCCCCGGACCGGGCGGAAACACCTGGTCCGGCCCGCTCCGGCCGCAACCGCCGCAGACCGTATCCGGAAGCACGGAACGGGGACGACACGCATCGTGCGCCTCCTGTGCGCCCTATGTCGCGACAGAACCTTCCTTCGATAGGCTGGAGGACGAACCCCGCCCGTCCCCCGCATGCCGGATGCATATGCATGGCTCCGGCAGGGCACGCAGAGTACTGGCAGAGCCAGCACTGCCGGGCCGCCACCGGCCACGGGCGGAGTCCCTGGCAGAAGCATCTGCACGCCGACCCCGGCGGGGTCCCACCGAGGGAACCCCGCTGCCCCAGAACAAGGAGAGTCATCGAGCGATGGCCGGTCCCGCCTTCCGAGCCGCCGCCGTCCGGGTGCGCACCCCCGCGACCAGCGCCAATCTCGGCCCCGGCTTCGATGCCTTCGGCCTCGGCCTGGGGCTCTACGACGACGTCGTGGTCCGCGTCGCCGAGTCGGGGCTGCACATCGACATCGCCGGCGAGGGCGCCGAAACGCTCCCGCGGGACGAGAGCCACCTCCTCGTACGCTCCCTGCGCACCGCCTTCGACCTGCTCGGCGGCCAGCCGCGCGGCCTCGAAGTGGTCTGCGCCAACCGCATCCCGCACGGCCGCGGCCTGGGCTCGTCCTCCGCCGCCATCTGCGCCGGCATCACCGCCGCCCGCGCGGTGACGATAGGCGGGGCCGAGAAGCTCGACGACACCGCGCTGCTGGAGCTGGCCACCGAGATCGAGGGCCACCCCGACAACGTCGCCGCCTGCCTGCTCGGCGGCTTCACCCTCGCCTGGACCGACGGCGGATCCGCCCGCGCCATCCGGATGGACCCCGCGCCGAGCGTCGTGCCCGTGGTCTTCGTCCCCTCCACCCCCGTGCTCACCGAGACCGCCCGCGGCCTGCTGCCGCGCACGGTGCCGCACGTCGACGCCGCCGCCAACGCCGGCCGGGCCGCCCTGCTCGTCGAGGCCCTCACCCGGCGTCCCGAACTGCTGCTCGCCGCCACCGAGGACCGGCTCCACCAGGAGTACCGGGCCCCGGCGATGCCGGAGAGCGCGGCCCTGGTGGCCCGGCTCCGCCAGGACGGCGTCCCCGCCGTCATCTCCGGCGCCGGCCCGACGGTGCTGGCCCTCGCCGAGGAGAGCACGGCCGACAAGGTCGCGCAGCTCGCCGGGGAGGGATGGGCGGCCAACAGGCTGTCCCTGGACGGCTCGGGCACCTGTGTCCTGCCGCTGACGGGGCAGGGCGGAATCCCCGGGGGCAGCCCGCGGACCGCCGGGTGACATCCAACGATTGCCGGTCTTCGAGAGGGGGAATGTTTGTTGGGTCCGGTAGTGTTAACCTCAAGTCAGCACCTGGCACCTGAGCGGTGCGGTGCTTTGTGTCCCCCTCGGGGACACCATTCTTCCGGGAGCCTCCTCAACTGCCTGTGCAGCCTGCCTGAGCAGATGTGAGCACGCTCCGGAATCGGCGTGGCGGACATCCGGACAGTCTCCCCGCCGGGCCAATCCATGATTCTCCGCCTATGGGCGGGACCACCGCACCGGCCGGTCCGGGACACCCGGGACCGCAGCCGGACAGCACAACCGGTCGCCGAGCCAGACAGGCCGACGCCCGCTCCAGGGAAGGACCCTTCGTGAGCGACACCACCGATCTGATGGGCGTGACTGCCGACGAGAACGTCGGCGCAGCCTCCGCGCCCGCCACGGACGCTCCTGCCGCGCCTGCCACCGGTGCTGCCACTGGTGCTCCGAGGCGACGCCGCTCCGGCACCGGCCTCGAGGGCATGGTCCTGGCCGAGCTGCAGCAGGTTGCCTCCGCGCTCGGCATCAAGGGCACCGCGCGGATGCGCAAGAGCCAACTCATCGAGGTCATCAAGGAGAAGCAGGCGGGCGGCGCCGCCCCCGCCAAGGACTCCGCGGACCAGGCCGCGTCCTCCGCCGACGCCGCCCCCGCCAAGCCGCGCCGCCGCGCCACCTCCAAGGCCCGTACGGGCGAGGAGGGCGCCGGAGCCGAGGCCGCGGACCGCGCCGAGGGCAAGACCGGCCCCCAGCAGCAGATCGACATCCCCGGCCAGCCGGCCAGTGACGAGCCGCCGCAGGGCGGCGAGCGCCGCCGGCGCCGCGCGACCGCGCAGGCCGGCAGCCCCGAGGAGACCGCCGCCGACACCTCCGGCGGAGCCCAGGAGGGCGACCGGAGCCGCGCCGAGACCCGCACCGCCCCGCAGGGCGGGGAGCGGCAGGACGGCGCCGGAGCCGAGGGCCGCGGCGGCAAGGGCGGCGACCGCGACCGCCAGGGCGGTGGCCAGGGCGGCGACCGCCAGGGCGGCCAGAAGGGCGACCGCCGTGACCGCGGGGACAACCGCGGCGAGCGGGGCGACCGCGGCAACAACCGCCGCAACAAGAACGACGACGGCGGCGGCCAGGGCGGCAACCGCCAGCGCGACCAGCGCGGCGGCCAGCAGCAGCGCGACGACGACGGCGACGACTTCGAGGGCGGCCGCCGCGGCCGCCGCGGGCGCTACCGCGACCGCCGGGGCCGCCGCGGGCGCGAGGAGTTCGGCGGCGAGCCGCAGGTCTCCGAGGACGATGTCCTGATCCCCGTCGCGGGCATCCTCGACATCCTCGACAACTACGCGTTCATCCGGACCTCCGGCTACCTGCCGGGCCCGAACGACGTCTACGTCTCCCTCGCCCAGGTCCGCAAGAACGGCCTGCGCAAGGGCGACCACGTCACCGGCGCGGTCCGCCAGCCCCGCGAGGGCGAGCGCCGCGAGAAGTTCAACGCCCTGGTGCGGCTGGACTCGGTGAACGGCATGGCGCCCGAGACCGGCCGCGGCCGCCCGGAATTCGGCAAGCTCACCCCGCTCTACCCGCAGGACCGGCTCCGTCTGGAGACCGAGCCGAACCTGATGACGACCCGGATCATCGATTTGGTCGCACCGATCGGCAAGGGCCAGCGCGGTCTGATCGTGGCCCCGCCGAAGACCGGCAAGACCATGATCATGCAGGCGATCGCCAACGCGATCACCCGCAACAACCCCGAGTGCCACCTGATGGTCGTCCTCGTCGACGAGCGTCCGGAAGAGGTCACCGACATGCAGCGGTCGGTGAAGGGCGAGGTCATCTCCTCGACCTTCGACCGCCCCGCCGAGGACCACACCACCGTCGCCGAGCTGGCCATCGAGCGGGCCAAGCGCCTGGTCGAGCTGGGTCACGACGTGGTCGTCCTGCTGGACTCGATCACCCGCCTCGGCCGCGCGTACAACCTCGCGGCCCCGGCCTCCGGCCGGATCCTCTCCGGTGGTGTCGACTCCACCGCGCTGTACCCGCCGAAGCGCTTCTTCGGCGCCGCGCGGAACATCGAGGACGGCGGCTCGCTGACCATCCTGGCCACCGCGCTGGTCGACACCGGCTCGCGGATGGACGAGGTGATCTTCGAGGAGTTCAAGGGCACCGGCAACCTGGAGCTCAAGCTCGACCGCCGGCTCTCCGACAAGCGGATCTTCCCCTCGGTGGACGTCGACGCGTCCGGTACCCGCAAGGAGGAGATCCTGCTCGGCAGCGACGAGCTCGCGATCACCTGGAAGCTCCGCCGGGTGCTGCACGCCCTGGACTCCCAGCAGGCCATCGAGCTGCTCCTGGACAAGCTCAAGGAGACCAAGAGCAACGCGGAGTTCCTGCTCCAGATCCAGAAGACCACCCCGGCACCGGGCAACGGCAACGACTGACCCGGCCGCCGCGGGAGACCACGGCAGCCGGAAGGGGGCTCCACCGCCACGGCGGGGGAGCCCCCTCGCCGCGTACCGGGGGGTGGCCGGGCACCGGAGAGGGGCCCGGCCGCGCGGGGGAGCGGCGCCGGGGGTCTGAGGGCTCCAAATGGGGGTAACCGGACAGCGACAACGTGGGGAGCACATGGCGGACGAAGCGAGGAACGGGGAGAGCGGGGCATCCGGTACCGGCGACCGGGGCACCGCCCGCCGCCGAGCACTGAAAATCACCGCCTGGGTGCTCTCCGCGGTCGTGCTGCTGGGCGGCGCCGGCCTCGGCTACGTCTGGGCGAAGCTCGACGGCAACCTCCGCGACATCGACATCGACGCCGCCCTCGGCACCGACCGGCCCGAGGACCTCGACAACGGCTCGACGGACATCCTGGTGCTCGGCTCCGACTCCCGCAAAGGCGCCAACAAGAAGTACGGCAGCGCCGGCGAGAGCGGCTCCCGCTCCGACACGGCGATGATCGTCCACATCCACGAGGGCCGCCGCGAGGCCACCGTCGTCAGCATCCCCCGGGACACCCTGGTGCGGCGCCCCGCCTGCGACCGCAAGGACGGCGAGGGGACGCATCCGCCCGCCCGGCGCGCGATGTTCAACGAGGCGTACAAGATCGGCGGGCCGGCCTGCGCCGTCAAGACCGCCGAGGCCGTCTCCGGCATCCGGATGGACCACTATCTGGAGATCGACTTCACCGGCTTCAAGAAGCTCGTCGACGAACTCGGCGGCGTGGAGCTCACCACCAAGGAGCGGATCGAGGACAAGAAGAGCCGGCTCGACCTGCCCCCCGGCACCCACGTCCTCGACGGCGAGCAGGCCCTCGGCCTGGTCCGCACCCGGCACGCCATCGGCAACGGCAGCGACCTCGGCCGGATACACCTCCAGCAGGCCTTCCTCAAGGCCCTGCTCGACCAGGTGGGGGAGATCGGCCTCTTCAGCGACCCGGGCAAGCTCTACGGCGTCGCCGACACCGCCACCCAGGCCCTCACCACGGACACCGGGCTGTCCGGGGTGAAGAAGCTGCTGGACTTCTCCCGGAGCATGCGGGAGATCGGCTCCGAGGACCTGAAGATGATCACCCTGCCGGTGGAGTACGACCCGGAGGACGGCAACCGCGTGGTGCCGCTGAAGGACAAGACCCGCACCGTCTGGGACGCCCTCCGCCAGGACCGGCCCGTCCCGGCCTCCGCCACCGAGGGCTCCGCCGGGGACCAGGCCCGCGAGGACTCCGACGAGGTCCTCGGCGGCTCCTGAGGGCCCGGGGCCGGGCGGCCCGCCCCGGGCGGCCCCGGGCGGGCGGGGCGGGGAATAGAACGGCCCCGCCCCCGGTTTTGGGAGATGCGCCCGGTCCTGGCAGACTGGTGCGTCGGCCCCGGTTCACGTACGGGCGGTTACCCCACCTCGTCCGCCATCGGGCAGGCGGGGCCCGGACGACCCGGTGCCCTCCCGAACCTTAGGAGCATCCCTTGAAGCGCGACATCCACCCCGAGTACGTCGAGACCCAGGTGAGCTGCACCTGCGGAGCCTCGTTCACCACGCGCAGCACCGTCAAGGAAGGCGCCATCCGCGCCGACGTGTGCTCCGAGTGCCACCCGTTCTACACGGGCAAGCAGAAGATCCTCGACACGGGTGGCCGCGTGGCCCGCTTCGAGGCCCGCTTCGGCAAGAACGCCGGGTCCGCCAAGAAGTAGCGACCCCACGGCGCCGGACTCCGGCCGCCCCTCCAGCCAGGGGCGGCCGGACCGGCGCTTTGTCGTCCACCGGGCCCTCCCGGCCATCCGCACCCCCCCACGGGCAGCCCCGCCCGTCCCACCCCACTTCCGAGGAAACGAATCCCGATGTTCGAGGCGGTCGAAGAACTGATCGGCGAGCACGCCGATCTCGAGAAACGGCTCGCCGACCCCACGGTCCACGCCGACCAGCGCGAGGCGACCCGGCTCAACAAGCGCTACGCCGAGCTGACGCCGGTCATCGCCGCGTACCGCTCCTGGAGGAGCACCGGCGACGACATCGAGGCGGCGCGCGAACTCGCGCTGGACGACCCCGACTTCGCGGACGAGGTCAAGGAGCTGGAGATCCGGCGCGAGGAGCTCACCGAGCGGCTGCGGCTGCTGCTCGTCCCGCGCGACCCCAGCGACGACAAGGACGTGATCCTGGAGGTCAAGGCGGGGGAGGGCGGCGAGGAGTCGGCCCTGTTCGCCGGCGACCTGCTGCGGATGTACCTGCGCTACGCCGAGCGCGCCGGCTGGAAGACCGAGATCCTGGAGGCCAACGAGTCCGACCTCGGCGGCTACAAGGACGTCCAGGTCGCCGTGAAGACCAAGGGCGGGAACGGCGCCACCGAGCCCGGCCAGGGCGTCTGGGCGCGGCTGAAGTACGAGGGCGGGGTGCACCGCGTGCAGCGCGTCCCGGCCACCGAGTCGCAGGGCCGCATCCACACCTCCGCCGCCGGTGTTCTCGTCACGCCCGAGGCCGAGGAGGTCGAGGTCGAGATCGGCCCCAACGACCTGCGGATCGACGTCTACCGCTCCTCGGGCCCCGGCGGCCAGTCCGTCAACACCACCGACTCCGCGGTGCGCATCACCCACCTGCCCACCGGCATCGTCGTCTCCTGCCAGAACGAGAAGAGCCAGCTCCAGAACAAGGAGCAGGCGCTGCGCATCCTCCGCTCCCGGCTGCTGGCCGCCGCGCAGGAGGAGGCGGAGCGGGAGGCGTCGGACGCCCGGCGCAGCCAGGTCCGCACCGTCGACCGCTCCGAGCGCATCCGCACCTACAACTACCCGGAGAACCGCATCTCCGACCACCGCGTCGGCTTCAAGGCGTACAACCTGGACCAGGTGCTCGACGGAGACCTGGACCCGGTCATCCAGGCCTGCGTGGACGCCGACTCGGCGGCCAAGCTGGCCGCCGCCCAGTAGACCCGGACGTCCGCCACCCAGGGACGAACCGAAGCCCGCACCGCCGGACCGGCTGGAGGAACAGCGTGCCGCCCTCTTCCGGGGGACGACCCCCGTACCCGCCCGCTGCCGGCGGGCGCCCCGCGCGCCCCCGGTCGCTGCTGCTCGCCGAGGTGGCCCAGGCCACCCAGCGGCTGGCCGACGCCGGCGTGCCCTCACCGCGCTTCGACGCCGAGGAACTCGCCGCCTTCGTGCACAACGTCAAGCGGAGCGAGCTGCACACCGTCGCCGACGCGGACTTCGACGCCCGCTACTGGGAGGCCGTCGCCCGCCGCGAGGCCCGCGAGCCGCTCCAGCACATCACCGGCCGCGCCTTCTTCCGCTACCTGGAACTCCAGGTCGGGCCGGGGGTGTTCGTGCCCCGCCCGGAGACCGAGTCGGTCGTCGGCTGGGCCATAGACGCCGTACGCGCCATGGACGTGGCCGAACCCCTGATCGTGGACCTCTGCTCCGGCTCCGGCGCCATCGCGCTGGCCCTCGCGCAGGAGGTGCCGCGCTCCCGGGTGCACGCCGTGGAGCTGGACGAGGGCGCGCTGCGCTGGGCCCGCAGGAATGTCGAGGGCTCCCGCGTCACCCTGCACCAGGGCAACGCCTTCGACGCCCTCCCCGAACTCGACGGCCAGGTGGACCTCGTCGTCTCCAACCCGCCGTACATCCCGCTCACCGAGTGGGAGTACGTGGCCCCCGAGGCGCGCGACCACGATCCCGAACTGGCGCTCTTCTCCGGTGAGGACGGCCTCGACACCATCCGCGGCATCGAACGCACCGCGCACCGGCTGCTCCGCCCCGGCGGCGTCGTCGTCGTCGAACACGCCGACACCCAGGGCGGCCAGGTGCCGTGGATCTTCACCGAGGAGCGGGGCTGGGCCGACGCGGCCGACCACCCCGACCTCAACAACCGTCCGCGGTTCGCCACGGCCCGCCGGGCCATGCCATGACCGACACGGCGACCGCTTCCCGCGGAAGCGGCGGCGACACCGGCCGCACCCGTCACACTGACCCCAGCGAGCAGACAGCGCTCCGGCCGAGGGAGGCCCGTTAATGGCACGGCGATACGACTGCACCGACGCGACCGACCGCAAGACCGGGCTGCGCGAGGCCGCGTCCGCCGTCCGCCGCGGCGAACTCGTCGTCCTCCCCACCGACACCGTCTACGGGATCGGCGCGGATGCGTTCAGCTCCGAGGCCGTCGGCGATCTCCTGGAGGCCAAGGGCCGCGGCCGCAACATGCCCTCGCCCGTGCTCGTCGGCTCGCCGAACACCCTGCACGGCCTGGTCACCGACTTCTCGGAGCTGGCCTGGGAGCTCGTCGACGCCTTCTGGCCCGGCGCGCTCACCCTCGTCGCCCGGCACCAGCCCTCGCTCCAGTGGAACCTGGGGGACACCCGCGGCACCGTCGCCGTCCGCATGCCGCTGCACCCGGTCGCCATCGAGCTGCTGACCGAGGTCGGCCCGATGGCCGTCTCCAGCGCCAACCTCACCGGCCACCCCTCGCCGCAGACCTGCGACGCCGCGGAGGAGATGCTCGGCGACTCCGTCTCCGTCTACCTCGACGGCGGGCCGACCCCCGCCGCCGTGGCCTCCTCCATCGTGGACGTCACCGGCAAGGTGCCGGTGCTGCTGCGCGAGGGAGCGCTCTCCGCGGACCAGCTCCGCGAGGTGGTACCCGGCCTCGAGGTGGCGAATTGACGGCGCCCCAGAGGCGTGGCATAGCGGACGGCCTCCCGGGCCGCGTGGGCGGTTTCCCGGGACCACGGCCGGGCGTCTTCTCCGTACCGGACGGAGGCGGGGAGCCCGGCGTCTTCCGCATCCTCCACGTCAGCACCGGCAACGTCTGCCGCTCGCCCATCACCGAGCGGCTGACCCGCCATGCCCTCGCCCACCGGCTCGGCGGCCCCTGCGGCATCATCGTGGAGAGCGCCGGCACCTGGGGGCACGAGGGCGCTCCCATGGAGGCGCACGCGGCGACCGTCCTCACCGACCTCGGCGCGGACCCCGGCGGCTTCACCGGCCGGGAACTCCTCGACGAGCACGTCATCCGCGCCGACCTCGTCCTCACCGCGACCCGCGACCACCGGGCCCAGGTGATCTCCATGGGGCACTCGGCGGGCCTGCGCACCTTCACGCTCAAGGAGTTCACCCGGCTGGTACGGGCCATAGACCCGGCGACGCTGCCCGGCCCCGAGCCCGACGGCGCCGTCGTCGACCGCGCCCGCGCCCTGGTGCGCGCCGCCGCGGCGCTGCGGGGCTGGCTGCTGGCGCCCAGCGCCGAGGCCGACGAGGTGCACGACCCCTACGGTGCGCCGATCACCTTCTTCCGCTCCATCGGCGAGGAGATCCAGCAGGCCCTCGACCCGATGCTCACCGCGCTCACGGGCGTCCCCGCCCCCCGGCCGTAACCGGCCGCCGCTCCCCGGCCCGGTGACGGGCCCCTTCTCCCCTCCTCCCGCTCCGGAACAGCGCCCCACCGGCCGGCCCGCGGGTGACGCGCGTAGACCGCCCACCGGCCGGCCTGCCGTCCTGCTGCGGACATGCGGACATCCGTGAATCCCCGGGTCATTTCCGGGCAGGCGGGTCGGTCGGGGAACCATCCGCGGCGCGCGTACGTCCTTACGGGAACGGCGGTTCCCGGCCGGCGCTCCCGGACCGTGGCCGCCAGGCCCCGGAACGCCCGGCGCGGTGGCCGCCCCGGTGAACCTTGTGAAGAGGCCGTGAGGAACACCGCAGTACGGGGCTCCTGCCGGAGGCTCGTGCACGCGACCGGTGTGCGGCGGCATAGGCTGTGGGGCCTAGATGGCCGGCGAGACCCCTGGGGCAGTTCGTGCGTGAATACCTGCTGACGCTCTGCGTCACCGCCGCGGTCACCTACCTGCTGACCGGGCCGGTGCGGAAGTTCGCGATCGCGGCCGGCGCGATGCCGGAGATCCGCGAGCGTGACGTCCACCGCGAGCCGACGCCCCGGCTGGGCGGGATCGCCATGTTCGGCGGTCTCTGCGCGGGACTGCTGGTGGCCTCGCAGATGTCGAACATCGGTGAGATGTTCGAGCTCTCCAGTGAGCCGCGGGCGCTGCTGGCCGGCGCCGCCCTGATCTGGCTGCTGGGCGTGCTCGACGACAAGTGGGGCGTGGACGCGCTGATCAAGCTGGGCGGCCAGATGATCGCGGCGGGTGTGATGGTCTGGCAGGGCCTCACGATCCTGTGGATCCCGGTGCCGGGCGTCGGCTCGGTGGCTCTCACACCCATGCAGGGCACCCTGCTGACCGTGGCGCTCGTCGTCATCACCATCAACGCGGTGAACTTCGTGGACGGCCTCGACGGGCTGGCCTCGGGCATGGTCTGCATCGCCGCCGCGGCGTTCTTCATGTACGCGTACCGCATGTGGTACGGCTACGGCGTCGAGGCCGCGGCCCCCGCGACGCTCTTCGCCGTCATCCTCATGGGCATGGCCCTGGGCTTCCTGCCGCACAACATGCACCCCGCCCGGATCTTCATGGGCGACTCGGGATCGATGCTGATCGGCCTGGTGCTGGCGGCGGGCGCCATCTCCATCACCGGCCAGGTGGACCCCGACCTGCTCCAGGCGGCCACCGGCTCCGAGAAGGAGGCCGTGAAGTCGACGGTCCCCGTCTACATCCCCGTCGTGCTGCTGCCGCTGAGCATCATCGCGGTGCCGGTCGCCGACCTGGTGCTGGCCGTCGTCCGGCGCACCTGGAACGGGCAGTCGCCGTTCGCGGCCGACCGCGGCCATCTGCACCACCGGCTGCTGGAGATCGGCCACTCGCACAGCCGGGCGGTGCTGATCATGTACTTCTGGTCGGCGCTGATCGGCTTCTCCGCGGTCGCCTACTCGGTCAACTCCGCCAGTGTGTGGGTGGTGCTGGCGCTGGCCATGTTCAGTGCCGTCGGTCTCTTCATCCTGCTGCTGCCCCGCTTCACCCCGCGGGTGCCGCGCTGGGCGCAGGCGCTCGTGCCGCCCCGCTACCGCAACAAGGGGCGCCCGGCCGAGCCGGCGGACGAGGCGGACGAGGCGGGGCCGTCGCCGGCCTCCCCGGCGGCCGGTGCGGCGGGCGCGGAGCGGTCCGGTACGGTGGCGCGGGCCAACGGTGCGACAGCCGTCGGCGCCCGCGGCGGCCACCGCGTCCCGCAGCGCAGCAAGGCCGGCAGCCGGGGCTGAACCGGAGGTTCCGCGGACTTCCGCGGGCCGTCCGCCCACGGCCGGCACCGGACGGTGCGGACTTTGCCGGCTCGTGAGAATTCCCCCCGCGGGGGACTCGTTCGGGTGCACCCCGATGACCTGCGGATTAGCCCGTCCGTGTGACAGTCGGCACACCAAGTGAGTAAAGACCTCATCAAATAGTTTGTGATACCGTTCACGAAGACCCGGAAGCGGGGTCGGTGACCGCAGTGCGACGGGTCGCCGGCCCGGAGGTGGCACCTCAGCCGGGCCTTACGCTCGTCCTCGACGATGTCTCGACCCCCACTCCACGGAGCTGCCCTCCATGCAGTCGAACGACGCCCGAATGCTCCTGCACACGGCGGGGCCCACCGCCGCCGTCGGTGTGGTCGCCGTCGCCGCGGCCGCGGCGCTCGCCGGTGGCAAGGGCGCCCTCGGCGCGGTCTTCGGCACGGCGGTGGTGATCCTCTTCATGGGGATCGGCATCTTCGTGCTCCAGCACACGGGGCGCCAGTACCCGCAGCTGTTCCAGGCCATGGGCCTGATGCTCTACACCACCCAGCTGCTGCTGCTCTTCGTCTTCGTGGCCGCGTTCAAGAACACCACGCTCTTCGACCACAAGGCTTTCGCGGCCTCGCTGGTGGCGGCCACCCTCGTCTGGGTCGCGGCGCAGGCCCGCGCGCACATGAAGGCGAAGATCCTGTACGTCGATCCCGAGCAGGCCGGGCGGAGCGAGCCCGGCGCCCGGGGGTCGGCCGCGTGATGACAGGGGGCGCGTCAAGAACGCGTAAGCGGGCCTGCTATCGTCCGGTTCCAACTGCGGCACAGCGCGAGCGGCCGGCCGGGCTCCCCGATTCCACGGGACGGAACCGGCGGTCCCCGCGGCTGACGCCCCGTCGGCCACACGGCTCCGCGCCGGCCGGCCGCCCCCAAACCCGTAACACCAGTCCAGTGCCGAACCGCGGCTCCGTGCCGCGCCGACACAACGAGGTTGCCGTACCTATGCGCCACGCTGAAGGAGCTCGCGGTGAGTGCTGACCCGACAACGGTGCTCGCGTTCGAGACCGATTGCCACATCTTCTCCGGGTGCGGCTTCCCGGCCCCCAGCCTGTGGTCGTTCATCTTCGAGCCGATCGTCGGCGACAGGCACTCCGACTTCTACTTCAACAAGCCGATGCTGCTGGCGCTGCTCAGCACCATTGTGGTCGTCGGCTTCTTCTGGATGGCGTTCGCGAAGCCGAAGGTCGTGCCCGGCAAGCTCCAGATGGTCGGCGAAGCCGGCCTGGACTTCGTCCGGAACGGCATCGTCTACCAGACGATGGGCAAGAAGGACGGCGAGAAGTACGTCCCGCTCATGGTCTCGCTGTTCTTCTTCGTATGGATCATGAACCTCTGGTCCATCATCCCGCTGGCCCAGTTCCCGGTGACCTCGATCATCGCGTACCCGGCCGTCCTGGCGGCGATCGTCTATATCCTCTGGATCTCGCTGACCTTCAAGAAGCACGGCTTCGTCGGCTTCTTCAAGAACGTCACCGGCTACGACAAGTCGCTGGGCGCCGTGCTGCCGCTGGCCATGACCATCGAGTTCTTCTCGAACCTGCTGGTCCGCCCGTTCACCCACGCGGTCCGGCTCTTCGCGAACATGTTCGCCGGTCACACCCTGCTGGTGCTCTTCACCATCGCCAGCTGGTACCTGCTGAACGGGATCGGCATCGCCTACGCCGGTGTCTCGTTCCTCATGGTCCTCGTGATGACCGTCTTCGAGCTCTTCATCCAGGCCGTCCAGGCGTACGTCTTCGTCCTGCTGGCGTGCGTCTACGTCCAGGGCGCGCTCGCCGAGCACCACTGAGCAGCCCAGCCTCCCCGCCCATAGATGTCCGGTGGCCAACCCCCACCGGCTTGTGAAAGAGAAGGAAGAAACAGCATGTCCGCTGTGGAGAACCTCGCCGCCGTCTCCGGCTCCCTCGGCTCCATCGGCTACGGCCTCGCGGCCATCGGCCCCGGCGTCGGCGTCGGCATCATCTTCGGTAACGGCACCCAGGCGCTCGCCCGCCAGCCCGAGGCGGCCGGTCTCATCCGTGCCAACCAGATCCTCGGCTTCGCGTTCTGTGAGGCGCTGGCCCTGATCGGCCTCGTCATGCCGTTCGTGTTCGGTACCTGATCTGAGCTCACCGACACCACTTTTCGACGAAAGGCACTGATGTGAACGTTCTGGTTCACCTGGCGGCGGAGGAGCCTCAGAGCCCTCTGATCCCGCCGATCCCAGAGCTCGTCATCGGCCTGATCGCGTTCGCCATCGTCTTCGGCGTGCTCGCCAAGAAGCTCCTCCCGACCATCAACAAGGTTCTGGAAGAGCGCCGCGAGGCCATCGAAGGCGGCATCGAGAAGGCCGAGGCGGCCCAGACCGAGGCGCAGGACGTGCTGGAGCAGTACAAGGCCCAGCTCGCCGAAGCCCGGCACGAGGCGGCGCGGCTGCGCCAGGAGGCCCAGGAGCAGGGCGCCGCGCTCATCGCCGAGATGCGCGCGGAGGGCCAGCGGCAGCGCGAGGAGATCATCGCCGCCGGTCACACCCAGATCGAGGCCGACCGCAAGCAGGCCGCGCAGGCGCTGCGCCAGGACGTGGGCACGCTCGCCACGACCCTGGCCGGCAAGCTCGTCGGCGAGTCCCTCGAGGACCACGCCCGGCAGAGCCGCGTCATCGACCGCTTCCTGGACGAGCTGGAGACCAAGGCGGCGACGAAGGCCGAGGCCGGCCGATGAACGGAGCGAGCCGCGAGGCACTGGCTGCCGCACGCGAGCGTCTCGACGCGCTCACGGACAACACGTCCGTGGACGCGGCGAAGCTCGCCGAGGAGCTGGCCGCCGTCACGGGCCTGCTCGACCGCGAGGTGTCGCTGCGTCGGGTCCTCACCGACCCGGCGCAGGCCGGCGAGGCCAAGGCCGAACTGGCCGGGCGCCTGCTGGCGGGCCAGGTCGGCGGCGAGACCGCCGACCTCGTCACCGGCATGGTCCGCTCCCGCTGGTCGCGCTCGCGCGACCTGGTGGACGCGATCGAGGAGCTGGCGAGCACCGCCGAGCTCATCGCCGCGCAGCGGTCCGGCGCGCTGGACGACGTGGAGGACGAGCTGTTCCGGTTCGGCCGGATCGTCGCCTCCAGCCCCGAGCTGCGCGCGGCACTCGCCGAGCGCGGCACCGAGGCACCGGCCAAGGCCGAGCTGCTCCGCCGGCTGCTGGGAGGCCGGGCCAACCCGGTCACCGAGCGGCTGGTGACGCGACTCGTGACGCGGCCGCGGGGACGTAGCCTGGACGGTGGGCTGGACGCGCTGTCCAAGCTGGCCGCGGACCGCCGTGACCGCCTGGTCGCGGTCGTCACCTCGGCGGTGCCGCTCAGCGACGAGCAGAAGCGGCGCCTCGGCGACGGGCTGGCCCGGCTGTACGGCCGGCAGATGCACCTCAACCTCGACGTGGACCCCGGGGTCCTCGGCGGGATCCAGGTGCGGATCGGTGACGAGGTCATCAACGGCACCATCGCCGACCGCCTCGACGAGGTGTCGCGGCGGATGGCCGGCTGAGCAGGCCACCAACTCAACAAGCATGACAGCGGCCCGGGTTGGGCCGTGCAGAGTCCTCTGGGGGCACAACCCCAGACCCCCAAAGACTTCGGGCCCAACAAGGAGAGCAGGGAACCCAGATGGCGGAGCTCACGATCCGGCCGGAGGAGATCCGGGACGCGCTGGAGAACTTTGTCCAGGCGTACAAGCCGGACGCGGCCTCGCGCGAGGAGGTCGGTACGGTAAGCGTTGCCGGCGACGGCATCGCGAAGGTCGAGGGGCTGCCCTCGGCCATGGCGAACGAGCTGCTCAGGTTCGAGGACGGCACCCTCGGTCTCGCCCTCAACCTGGAAGAGCGCGAGATCGGCGCGATCGTGCTCGGCGAGTTCAGCGGCATCGAGGAGGGCCAGCCGGTGCAGCGCACCGGTGAGGTGCTCTCCGTCGCGGTCGGCGAGGGCTACCTCGGCCGCGTCGTCGACCCGCTGGGCAACCCGATCGACGGCCTCGGCGAGATCGCGACCGAGGGCCGCCGCGCCCTCGAGCTGCAGGCCCCCGGCGTCATGGCGCGCAAGTCGGTGCACGAGCCGATGGAGACCGGCCTCAAGGCCGTCGACGCGATGACCCCGATCGGCCGCGGCCAGCGTCAGCTGATCATCGGCGACCGCCAGACCGGCAAGACCGCGCTGGCCGTCGACACGATCATCAACCAGCGCGACAACTGGCGCTCGGGCGACCCGGACAAGCAGGTCCGCTGCATCTACGTCGCCGTCGGCCAGAAGGGCTCCACCATCGCGTCCGTGCGCGGCGCGCTGGAGGAGGCCGGTGCCCTGGAGTACACGACGATCGTCGCGGCCCCGGCGTCCGACCCGGCCGGCTTCAAGTACCTCGCCCCGTACACCGGCTCGGCCATCGGGCAGCACTGGATGTACCAGGGCAAGCACGTCCTGATCGTCTTCGACGACCTGTCCAAGCAGGCCGACGCCTACCGCGCCGTCTCCCTGCTGCTGCGCCGCCCGCCGGGCCGTGAGGCCTACCCGGGTGACGTCTTCTACCTGCACTCCCGGCTGCTGGAGCGCTGCGCCAAGCTCTCCGACGAGCTGGGCAAGGGCTCGATGACGGGGCTCCCGATCGTCGAGACCAAGGCGAACGACGTCTCGGCGTTCATCCCGACCAACGTCATCTCCATCACCGACGGCCAGTGCTTCCTGGAGTCCGACCTCTTCAACGCGGGCCAGCGGCCGGCGCTGAACGTCGGTATCTCGGTCTCCCGTGTCGGTGGCTCCGCCCAGCACAAGGCGATGAAGCAGGTCTCCGGCCGGCTCCGCGTGGACCTCGCCCAGTTCCGTGAGCTGGAGGCGTTCGCCGCCTTCGGTTCCGACCTGGACGCGGCCTCCAAGGCCTCCCTGGAGCGCGGCAAGCGCATGGTGGAACTGCTGAAGCAGGGCCAGTACGCGCCGTTCTCCACGGAGAACCAGGTCGTCTCCATCTGGGCCGGCACCACCGGCAAGATGGACGACGTGCCGGTCGAGGACATCCGCCGCTTCGAGAGCGAGCTGCTGGACTACCTCCACCGCGAGCACAAGGGCCTGATGACGAGCATCCGCGAGGGCGGCAAGATGTCGGACGACACCCTGCAGGCGCTCGCCGACGCCATCGCCTCCTTCAAGCGGCAGTTCGAGACCTCGGACGGCAAGCTGCTGGGTGAGGGCTGAGCATGGGTGCCCAGATCCGGGTCTACAAGCGCCGTATCAAGTCGGTCACCGCGACGAAGAAGATCACCAAGGCGATGGAGATGATCGCGGCCTCGCGCATCATCAAGGCCCAGCGCCAGGTGGAGTCCTCTTCGCCGTACGCGCGGGAGCTCACCCGCGCGGTGGCGGCGGTGGCCACCGGCTCGAACACCCAGCACCCGCTGACCACCGAGACGGAGCGGCCCGTCCGGGCCGCGGTCCTGCTCGTCACGAGCGACCGCGGACTGGCCGGCGGCTACTCCTCCAACGCCATCAAGGCGGCGGAGACGCTCCGGGAGAAGCTCGTCGCGGAGGGCAAGGAGGTCGTCCAGTACGTCGTCGGCCGTAAGGGCGTGGCCTACTACACGTTCCGGGAGCGGAAGCTCGCGGACTCGTGGACCGGCTTCACCGACAGCCCGTCGTACGCGGACGCCAAGGCCGTCGCGGCCCCGCTGATCGAGGCGGCCGTCCAGGACACCGCCGAGGGCGGCGTGGACGAACTGCACATCGTCTTCACGGAGTTCGTGTCGATGATGACGCAGTCGCCGGTCGAGAAGCGGCTGCTGCCGCTCAGCCTCGCCGAGGCGGGCGCGGCGGAGCAGGGGGCGAAGGCGGAGATCCTTCCGCTGTTCGACTTCGAGCCCTCCGCCGAGGAAGTCCTCGACGCCCTGCTGCCGCGGTACGTCGAGAGCCGCATCTTCAACGCCCTGCTGCAGTCGGCCGCCTCCGAGCACGCCGCCCGCCGCCGCGCGATGAAGTCGGCCACCGACAACGCCGAAGAGCTCATCAAGTCGCTGACGCGGCTTGCCAACGCGGCCCGCCAGGCCGACATCACCCAGGAAATCAGCGAGATCGTCGGTGGCGCTGGCGCCCTGGCCGACGCGAACGCGGGGAGTGACTGACAACTATGACCACCACTGTTGAGCCGACCGCTCCGGTCGGCGTGGCCGCCGGCCGCGTCGCACGGGTCATCGGCCCGGTCGTCGACGTGGAGTTCCCCGTCGACGCGATGCCGGAGATCTACAACGCCCTGACCGTCCAGGTCGCGGACCCGGCCCAGGACGGCGCCCTCAAGACGCTGACCCTGGAAGTCGCCCAGCACCTGGGTGAGGGCGTGATCCGTGCCATCTCCATGCAGCCCACCGACGGCCTCGTCCGCCGGGCCCCCGTGACCGACACCGGCAAGGGCATCACCGTCCCGGTCGGCGACGTCACCAAGGGCCGGGTGTTCAACACCCTCGGCGAGATCCTGAACGAGCCGGAGGCCGAGTCCGAGGTCACCGAGCGCTGGCCGATCCACCGCCAGGCCCCCGCCTTCGACCAGCTCGAGTCCAAGACCGAGATGTTCGAGACCGGCCTGAAGGTCGTCGACCTGCTGACCCCGTACGTCAAGGGCGGCAAGATCGGTCTGTTCGGCGGCGCCGGCGTCGGCAAGACCGTGCTCATCCAGGAAATGATCATGCGTGTGGCCAAGCTGCACGAGGGCGTTTCCGTGTTCGCCGGTGTCGGCGAGCGCACCCGTGAGGGCAACGACCTGATCGAGGAGATGGCCGAGTCCGGCGTTCTCCCGCAGACCGCCCTCGTCTTCGGCCAGATGGACGAGCCCCCGGGCACCCGTCTCCGGGTCGCCCTGGCCGGTCTGACCATGGCGGAGTACTTCCGCGATGTGCAGAAGCAGGACGTGCTGTTCTTCATCGACAACATCTTCCGCTTCACCCAGGCCGGTTCCGAGGTCTCCACGCTGCTCGGCCGGATGCCCTCCGCGGTGGGCTACCAGCCGAACCTCGCGGACGAGATGGGCCTCCTCCAGGAGCGCATCACCTCGACCCGCGGCCACTCGATCACCTCGATGCAGGCGATCTACGTGCCCGCGGACGACCTGACCGACCCGGCCCCGGCGACGACCTTCGCGCACCTCGACGCGACGACGGTCCTCTCCCGGCCGATCTCGGAGAAGGGCATCTACCCGGCGGTGGACCCGCTGGACTCGACGTCCCGCATCCTGGACCCGCGCTACATCTCGCAGGACCACTACGACTGCGCCTCCCGCGTCAAGGGGATCCTGCAGAAGTACAAGGACCTCCAGGACATCATCGCCATTCTCGGTATCGACGAGCTCGGCGAGGAGGACAAGCTGGTCGTCCACCGCGCCCGCCGTATCGAGCGCTTCCTGTCGCAGAACACCCACGCGGCGAAGCAGTTCACCGGTCTCGACGGATCGGACGTTCCGCTGGACGAGTCGATCGCCGCGTTCAACGCGATCGCCGACGGCGAGTACGACCACTTCCCCGAGCAGGCGTTCTTCATGTGCGGTGGCCTGGACGACCTGAAGGCCAAGGCCAAGGAGCTGGGCGTCTCCTGACCCCCGTCCGGTGTCCGGGGGCGGGCCCGTCCCGCCCCCGGATCCACGCCCGTTATTCTGTGAAGCCCGGACATTCCTACCCCCAGACCTTCTGGACACCTGTCACGGCAGGTGGAGACCCGAGGAGCCACGTTGGCTGCTGAGCTGCACGTCGAGCTGGTCGCCGCGGACCGCAGTGTCTGGTCCGGCGAGGCCACCCTGGTCGTCGCACGCACCACATCGGGTGACATCGGCGTCATGCCCGGCCACCAGCCGCTGCTCGGTGTGCTGGAGACCGGCCCGGTGACCATCCGTACGACCGACGGCGGTACGGTGCTCGCCGCCGTCCACGGCGGTTTCATCTCCTTCGCCGACAACAAGCTGTCGCTGCTCGCGGAGATCGCCGAGCTGGCCGAGGAGATCGACACCGCCCGGGCCGAGCGGGCCCTGGAACGAGCCAAGTCGGAATCCGACGCCGCCGCCGAGCGGCGCGCGGAGATCCGGCTGGTCGCGGCCGCGAGCAAGCGCTGAGACGGTCACGACACGCACGATGAGCACAGCCGCGGACCACTCCGGGAACCTCCGGGGCAGTCCGCGGCTGTTGCGATACATGACGTCATACTGGTCGGGTACGTGAGGCGAGGAGGTCGGTGGAGATGGTCCTCGCTCTTGTGCTGAGCGGCGCGGTCGTCGCGCTGGTGCTGTTGGGGCTCTTCGTCTTCGGTCTGCGGCGCAGACTGATCCAGCGCTCCGGCGGCACCTTCGACTGCAGCCTGCGCTGGGACGTACCCGAGGGGGAGCCCGAGCCCAGCGGCAAGGGCTGGATCTACGGAGTCGCCCGCTACAGCGGCGACCGGATCGAGTGGTTCCGGGTGTTCTCCTACGCGCCCCGGCCCCGCCGGGTCCTGGAGCGCTCCGCGATCGAGGTGGTGGCGCGCCGCACCCCGCAGGGCGAGGAGGAGCTGGCCCTGCTCTCCGACGCCGTCGTCCTCGGCTGCACGCACCGCGACACCCGCCTGGAACTGGCGATGAGCGAGGACGCCCTGACCGGCTTCCTCGCCTGGCTCGAAGCCGCCCCACCGGGGCAACGAGTCAATGTGGCCTGAAGAAGGGCGTCTCGTTGGTTGGGGGTGCCCCCGGACGGAGTCTGGGGGAGGGTGAACGTGGCCTAGAGAGCGGGGCCCCGCCGGACGCGGTCCGGTGGGGCCCCGCTCCGTTGTGCGTGTACGGGAGAACCGGGGAGGCGGCGGGCGGCACCGTCTCCCCGGTCGCCGGGTGCGGGGCGGTGACGGCCCCGCGTCCGCCTGCTACCGCAGGCCGCGGTCGATCGCGGCGATCAGCTCGCCGTCGGCGGTGTCACCACTGGTCTCCCAGAAGAACGCCCCGCCGAGCCCCCGCTGTTTGGCGTAGGCCATCTTCCCGGCGATGGTGTCCGGGGTGTCGTAGCTCCACCACCGGTCGCCGCAGTGGGCGTAGGCGGTGCCCGCGACGGTGCCGGTGACCGGGCACGCCGTCTTCAGCACCTTGTAGTCCTCGATGCCGGACTCATAGGTGGCCGGCGCCGGGCCGGTCGCGGCGCCACCCGGCTCGCTCTGTGTGACGCCCGTCCAGCCGCGGCCGTAGAAGCCGATGCCGAGCAGCAGTTTTCCGGCGGGGACGCCCTGCTCCGCGAGTTTCCGGACGGCCGCGTCGGCGTTGAAGCCCGCCGCGGGGATGCCCGGGTAGGAGGTGAGCGGGGAGTGCGGGGCGGTCGGGCCGTCGGCGTCCCAGGCGCCGAAGAAGTCGTACGTCATCACGTTGTACCAGTCGGTGTACTGCGCGGCGGCGCCGTAGTCGGTGGCGTCGAGCTTGCCGCCGTCGGAGGCGTCGGCGGTGATGGCGGCGGTCACCAGGTCGTTCCCGAACGCGCCGCGCATGGCCCGCATCATCCTCGTGAAGGCCTGCGGGCCGCTGGAGTCGCACCGCAGCCCGCAGGCGTTGGGGTACTCCCAGTCCAGGTCGATGCCGTCGAAGACGTCCGCCCAGCGCGGGTCCTCGACGAGGTCGCGGCAGGAGCGGGCGAAGCCCTCGGGGTCGGCGGCCGCCTCGGTGAAGCCACCGGACCAGGTCCAGCCGCCGAACGACCAGAGCACCTTGAGGTGCGGGTACCGCTCCTTGAGCTTGCGGAGCTGGTTGAAGTTGCCGCGCAGCGGCTGGTCCCAGGTGTCGGCGCGGCCGTCGACGCTCTGCTCGGCGGTGTACGCCCGGTCGTGGTCGGCGTAGGCGTCGCCGATGGCGCATCTGCCGCCGGTGACGTTGCCGAAGGCGTAGTTGATGTGGGTCAGTTTCGCGGCGGTGCCGGAGGTGACCAGGTCCTTGAGGTGGTGGTTCCGGCCGTAGCCCGCCCAGTTGGTGAAGTAGCCCAGCTTGACGGGGGCCGCGGCGGCGGGGGCCGCCTCCGGGGCGGCCTGGGCGGCGGGGGCGAGGGCGGTGAGGGAGAGCAGGAGGGTGATGAGGACCGCGGCGGCCCGGCGGGGTGCGCGGGGGCGGCGGTGGGGGAGGGGGGAGGTTCCTGAGCGCAAGGCTGCTCCTCAGTTGATCCGTTGGGGGTGGATCCTGCGGCCGCCCGACGGCACGCCCCTCCGCCCGCGCGGGGCGGGAGGGTGTGGCCTTCGCATTGCTGAGGAGGGTAGAAAGGTCTGTACCTCTGGTCAAGAGGTCTGGACCAGTTGTGCCGTGGTCCCGCGCCGGACGCCCCGCCGCCCGCCCCGCCGCCCGTCCCGCCGTCGCTCCGGCGCCGCGCGGCCCGCCCGCCGGCCCCGGGGCGTCACGGCCCCCGGACGCCCAACTCCCGTGCCAGCACGGCCGCCTGGACGCGGCTGCGCAGTTCCAGCTTGCCCAGCAGCCTGCTCACATGGGTCTTCACCGTGGCCTCCGCCATCCGCAGCCGCCGGGCGATCTCGGCGTTGGACAGGCCCTCACCCAGGCAGCCCAGCACCTCCCGTTCGCGCGGTGTCAGGGTCCGCAGCACCGCGGGGTCCTCCGCGCCGGTGCGGCTCTCGCGGCCCGGGCAGGCGAACTCGGCGATCAGCCGGCGGGTCACGGCGGGGGCGATCAGCCCGTCGCCGCGGGCCACCGTCCGTACCGCCGCCACCAGTTCCGCCGCCTCGCTGTCCTTGAGCAGGAAGCCGGCCGCGCCCGCGCGCAGGGCGCCGAAGACGTACTCGTCCAGATCGAAGGTGGTCAGGACGAGGACGTCCGCCAGCCCTTCCGCGGTGATCGTCCTGGTCGCCGAGACCCCGTCGAGCCTCGGCATCTGGACGTCCATGAGTACGACGTCCGGGCGGAGTTCCCGGGCCAGCCGCACGGCCTCCTCGCCGTCCGCGGCCTCGCCGGCCACCTCGATGCCGGGGGAGGAGCGGAGGATGAGCACCAGCCCACCCCGGACGGCGGACTGGTCCTCGGCCACCAGCACCCGGACGGGCTGCCCGGCTGACTCCGTCATGACGGTCCCTTCACATCGGCGGGCAGTTCCGCCCGCACCTGCCATGTCTGTGCCCGGGCGGGGGCCGGCCCGGGGTGCTGCCCGGCGCCCGCGGGCGCGGTGACCGGTCCGGCCCCGAACGCGCCGCCCAGCAGGGCCACCCGCTCCTCCATGCCCACCAGGCCCGCCCCGGCGCCGGGCGCGCGGGGACGGCCGCCGGTGTCGCAGGGGCTGCGGACCTCCACCGTCAGCGGCCCGCCGTCCTCGTGCGCCAGCCGTACGGTCACGGTGCCGGGCGAGGCGTGCTTGAGCGTGTTCGTCAGCGACTCCTGGACGATCCGGTACGCCGCCATCTCGACCGGGGCCGGCAGCCGCAGGCCGGGCGTGCGGGTGTCCTCCAGGACGAACTCCAGGCCGCTGCCCGCCCCGTTGGCCCGGGTCTGGTCCAGCAGCGCGTCGAGGCCGTCGAGGCGGGGGGCGGCGAGCAGATCCGTCTCCTCGCCCTCGCCGGCGCGCAGCAGGCCGATCAGCCCGCGCATCTCGGCCAGGCCCTGCACACTGTTCTCCCGTATGACCCGCAGGGCCTCCTGGGCGGCCTTGTGGTCGCCCAGGGAGAGCGCGGCGGTGGAGTGGATCGCGATCGCGGAGAGGTGGTTGGCCACCAGGTCGTGCAACTCCCGTGCCATCCTGCCCCGTTCGGTGGCCACCGCCTCGCGGCGGTCCATCTCGGAGAGCAGCGCCGTCTGTTCGGCGCGCAGCCGCTCCTCCCGGGCGGCCTCCCGGTGTTCGCGGATGGTGAGGCCGCTCCAGGCGGGGGCGATGGTGATGAGGGCGCAGACCACGCCGACGAGCAGCGACTCCGGCTCCGGGTGGGCGGCCAGGGCCCAGACGGTGACGCCCGCCGTGGCCACCGTGGACAGCGAGAGCACATGGCGGGCCATGCCGGGGCGCCCGTACAGCACACTGGCGTAGACGACGTCGGTGAACATCAGGACCGTCGCCAGCAGGGAGCCGATCACCTGGTCCGCGACGAGGGCGCCGACCCCGATCAGCAGGGCCCACGGCTGGCCGATGCGGCGCAGCAGCACGGCGACGCACATCACGGCCAGCGGGGCGAGCGGCAGGGTGCCGAGGTCGGCGCTGCGCGGGACCGTGGTGTAGATCTCGAAGTACCACAGGACCAGACCGCCGAGAAGACCACCTGCGGCAATCAGGCCATCGTCGCGGGGCGGGAGGGGGACGGCGGACGGCATGGGCCCATCACAGCACGGGAGTCGGGGCGGGGCGTCGGCTCCCGGACGTACATCCAAGGATGTAGCGGTCCGTGGAGCGGTCCGCGGGGCCGCTTCAGGGCGGTGACGGCAGCCGCGGGGCGGTGGGAGGCACGGCCGGTTCCGGGGGCGCGGAGGGCGCGGGCGCGGCCGGGGGCGGGCGTCCGCCGTCGGTCCAGCCGGCCCGGTGGGCGAGGACGGCGGCGCTCGTCCTGTTGCTGACGCCCAGTTTCCGCAGGGTGGCGCTGACGTGCTCCTTGACGGTGGCCGGTGCGATACCGAGCCGCGCGGAGATGGCCGGGTTGGTGAGCCCGGCCGCCAGCAGGCAGAGCACCTCGCGCTGACGGTGCGTCAGCAGGGTGAGCGCCCGGTGGTCGCCGGCCGCCGGCCCGGGGGACCGGCGGGTGTCCGGGCGGGCGTCCCGGTGGCCGGCCGGGCGGGTGTCCGGGGCAGGGGTCCGGACGCGGGCCGCGGGGGCGGGGAAGACGCGTCCCCCGGAGGCCAGGATGCGTAAGCAGGAGAGCAGGACGGCCCGGTCGGCGCCCGGGTCCAGCACGCCCGCGGCCCCCGCGGTGAGACAGCCGGCGATGTACTCGGCGCCGGGGGCGGAGGCCAGGACCACCACCGGTGGCGCCGCCGGCCGGGAGCGCAGGGCCCGGACGGCGGTGAGCGGGGCCGGGCGGTCCGGCGCGGCGGCCAGCAGCACCAGATCCACCAGATCCGCCCGCGCCGGGCCGGGGGCCGCGGGCTCCCGGTGCGGCTGGGGAAGCCGGGAAAGCCGGTCCGCCCCGACGACCGTGATGCCCGGGGCGGCCAGGGCCGTGCGCAGGGCGGACCGCTCACGGCCCGCGCCGAGGAGTGCCACGCGGATCACGGTCCCCCTTCCGGACCCCGCCGAGTGGGGGGTGTCGAATCCTTCTGAGGGATGAGATTAGCGAGCGGACTCCGCTGTCAGGATTGGCTTGAGTTTTACCTGATCCCGATGCGCCCCCACATGACCGGTGGGGGTCGCGGGATTCCGTGGGGACGCCCGGGTACCCGTTCCCGGGCGCTCCGTACTCCGTGCCATCTAGGGGGATGCGATGCATGGAACAGACGCGGGTCCGGCTCCGGTGGTTGACCGCCACCGTCCGTTCGCGGACCGCGAGTTGCACGTCTTTTCGGTGCGGCTGGACCGCCGCGCCGCCGGGGCGAGGGGCCGGTGGGCCGCACTGCGGGCCTTTCTCGGCCAGTTGATGGATCTGCCGGAGCGCGAGGTACCGCTGCGGCGCGACGCCTACGGGCGGCCGGAGCTGGAGGGCTCGTCGGTGGACATCGCGGTGTGCCCGGACGAGCGGCGGCAGTTCGTCGCGCTGGCGGGTGGTTCGGCGGTGGCGGTGAGCGGGCACGGTGTGCCGAGCCTCCTCGATGAGGAAGCGTTTCTGCCGTTCAGCCGCTCCGAGCGGCTGTTCGTGGACGAGGCCCCGGAGGAGGAACGCTCCCGCCGGCTCGCCCAGTTGTGGACGCGCAAGGAAGCCTCCCTGCGGCTGTCGGGGCACGGACGGCTCGCCCTGGCGGGCGAGGTGGACGCACTGATCCAGCACCGGGAGGGCCGGGTGCTGCTGCCGCCGGCTTCCGGCGGCGGTGAGTCCGCGGACCCGCCCGTCGCCTATGTCTACGACGTGCCCGCGGAACCCGGGCTGGCGGCCTCCGTGGCGACCTCCTCCGAGATGCGGCGGGTGTTCGTGTGGCAGGTGGGCGACAGACCGCCGGTCATGGCATGACGAGCGCGTGCGGATCGAAGCCCGTGCGGCCGGGCGGGACGGGCTCGCTGAGTTCCCGCCAGACCTCCACCGCGAAGCGGTAGGCGCCGGTCCGCTCGTAGCGGGCGGCGGCGTCGCGGTAGCGGGCGTCGGCCTCCCCGGCGGCGCCGGCGGCCCGGTGCGCCCTGGCGAGAGCCACGGTGCACCGGGCCTCGTCCAGCGGTGCCGTTCCGTCGAGGCCGGCCTCCGCCTCGCGCGCCTGGTCCAGGGCCGCGCCGGTGTCGCCGCGGTGGAGGCTCAGCGCGACGGAGGCGGCGGCGAGCTGGGTCCGCCGGCCGTCGGAGCCGAGCAGGGACGTGGTCCGGCGGGCCTGCTCCAGCAGGCTCTCCGCGGCCTCCGTCTCCCCGGCGGAGAGGCGCATCAGCGCCCCGGCCACGGACAGCCGGGCGCTGAGTTGCAGATCGGTGGCGGGGGTGGCCAGCTCCGCCGCCCGGTCCAGGAGTTTGAGCGCCTGCGGGGTGTCCCCGGCCGCGTACCGGGCACCGGCGCAGGCCCACAGGGCGACGGCCTTCACCCGGCCGTCGGGGAGGGCGGACACGGCGTCGCGCAGCTCCTCGGCGAGCCCCGCGGCCCGCTGCCAGTCGCCGCTCTCGGCGCAGGCCGACAGCAGGGCCACCCGGGCGCGGACGGTCTCGGCGGGGTCGGCGCCGAGGGACTCCGCGGAGCGGACGGCCTCCTCGGCGACGCGCACGCTCTCGGAGAGCTTCCCCGCGAGCCGCAGTGCCTGGGCGAACTCCACGGAGACCCGGGTGAGCAGCAGCGGGGAGGCCTCGGTGAGCGGATCGTCCAGCAGCCCGCGGAGGGTCTCCTCGCGCTCCCGTTGCCGGCCGAGGTGGCCGAGGGTGGTGGCCAGGTCCCAGCGGGCCTCCCACAGCACCTCGTCCGCCTCGGAGTCGCCGGCGCGTTCGATGACCTCGCGGAGCTGGTCGTGCGCCGCCTCCCAGTCGCCGGAGAGCTGCGAGGAGCGGGCGGCGACGAGCCGTCCGACGAGGCCCAGCCGGTGGGTGCGCCGCTCCTCGCGGGGCTGGGGGGCGACGAGCTGCTGGAGCGGGACGCCCAGGCGCTCGGCGATGACCCGGGCCAGTTTGACGCTGGGGGCGCGGCGGCCGCTCTCGACGAGGGAGATATAGCTGGGTGACATGTTGTCACCGGCGAGGTCCGTCTGTGACAGGCCCTGCGCACGGCGGATCTCCCGTACCTGCCTCCCGAATTCCGGTTGCTCGACCGTCAAGGTAATCGCTCGCCAAAGGTTGTGTGGACGCGGGGAATGTAACGAACTATGACAGGGGAGTGTACCGGTCCCTTCCGTACCTGGCCTTTTCATCTCAGTCATAGCCAGTCATGCTAAAGTCACGGCTTGTGTCCCACGGAGACGGCGCGCCGCGACGACGGGCGGGGCTGACCGCCCTCTTGACCGCGGTGGCCATCGCCTCCGTGGGCGAGGCCATGATGATCGTGGCGGTCCCGTGGTTCGTCCTGCAGACCACCGGGAGCGTCGCGCGGACCGGAATCGTCGTCGCCGTGGCCTCGGTCGGCGCCGGTGCGGCCGGTTTCGCGGCGGGCCCGCTCATCGACCGGTGGGGATTCAAGCCCACCACCGTCGTGTCCTATCTCTTCGGTGGCACGGCCGCCGCCGGGATACCGCTGCTCCACACGCTCGGGCGGCTCGACTTCGCCACGCTGGTGGCGCTGGTGCTGTTCGCGAGCCTGCTGGACATCCCCGGCGTCACGGCCGTGACCGGGCTGGTGCCCGCGCTGGCCGGCGCGGCGCGGATGCCGCTGGAGCGGGCCAACGGGCTGCTCACGGCGGTGCGCCAGGTGAGCCAGCTCTGCGGGCCGGCCCTCGGCGGTCTCGGGGTGGCGCTGCTGGGCACGGCGAGCGTGCTGCTGATCAACGCAGGGGTGTGCGCCCTCGCCGCGCTGGTCGTCACCGCCGGGGTAACCGCCCCCGCCCGCTCCGCGGCCCCGGTGCCGGAGCGGTCGGCCGGCGGGTACACGGCCGAACTACGGGCCGGGCTGCGGACGTTGCGGCAGCACCGGCTGCTGCGCACCCTGACGGCCTCCTCCACCGCCTTCAACGGCCTGGACAGCGGGCTGGCCGGGGTCGTCCTCGTCACCTACGCCTACCAGCACCTGGGCAGCGCCGGCAGTCTCGGCGTGCTGCTGACCGCCTTCGGGATCGGCACGGCCGCCGGATCGCTGGCCTTCGCGGTGGTGGGGCACCGCCTGGGCCGGCGCAGGACGTTCCTGGCCGCGGGCTTCGCGGCCGGCCTGCTCATCGCCGGGCTGGCCGCGCTGCCCCCGCTCCCGCTCGGCGCCGCCCTGCTGGCCGTGCTGGGCGCGGTCGCGGCTCCCGTCGCGCCGCTGCGCACCGGCGCGCTGCAACGCGGGATACCGGAGGGGCAGTACGGGCGGGTGGTGGCCGCGATCGACACCGTGGCGCTGTCCGCGGTGCCGCTCGGGGCGACCGCGGCCGTCGCGCTGGTGGGCGGCGTCGGGTTGTCGCATACCGTCCTGGTGATCTCCGGTGCCTATCTGTTAGTGGTGGCGGGATGCTGGGCGGCGCCGGGCCTGCGGGAGATGTGAGACGGCACGGGTGCGGGGATCCCGGCCGCGCGGCGGTCAATGACTTCTATTGACAGATTATGACTCTCCATTGACACTCGTGGTGACCAGCTTTGGCTCGTACCGTGAGGGGGACAGATGACCTCGGCTCCCGTCCAGCCCGCCGGCGACACCTTGACCTGGAGTGTCCCGTACGGCGGGCGTGCGGACGCCCTGCGCAGGGTCCGGGACTTCCTGGCGCGGGAGCCCGGCGGCGTACTGGACCTGCTCTGCGAGATCTCCACCCACCGGGCCGCCGGATACGAACTGGAGGCCGCCGTCGCCACCCTCGACGGCGCCCTGGCGGAGGTGGAGCGCTACCGGCCCGGCCGCGTCCGGAGCGTGGCGGTCTTCATGCCGTCCAATGTGCTGCTCTACTCGTACGTGCTCTACCTCCTGGTGCCCTCGCTCTACTCCGGCAGCGTCGTCTTCCGGCCGTCGAGCCAGGTGCGGGACCAGGTCGTCCGGCTGCACCGGATGCTGGCCGAGCACCACCGGCTGCCCGTCGAACTCGTCACCGCCAGCCAGCGCGCCTTCGTCCGCGACCACGCGGGCCCGGCGAGCGTGGTCGTCTTCACCGGCGCCTACCGCAACGCCGAGCGCATCCGCGAACAGCTCTCCACCGGCCGGCTGTTCCTGCACCTCGGGGCCGGGGTCAACCCCTTCGTGGTGGCCCCCGGCGCGGACGTCGAACGGGCCGCCGCCGACGCCGTCGAGGTCCGGATGCTCAACGCCGGGCAGGACTGCCTCGGCCCGGACCTCTTCTGCGTCCACGAGGAACTGCTCCCCGGCTTCCTCGACGAGCTGATCACCCGGCTCAAGGGGCTGCGCTACGGGCCGTACGACGACCCGGCCACCGACTACGGCCCGATCTTCTACGAAGGGGCCCTGGAGGAGGCCGCGCTCTTCCTCGCCCGCAACCGCAAGGACATCGTGCACGGCGGCGTCGTGGACTTCCGCAGCCGCCGCTTCGACCCGGTGGTGGTGCACGGCGAGGCCGTGACCCCGCGGACCCACGTCCCCGAGTTCTTCGCCCCCGTCTTCAACGTGGCCGGCTACCGCGAGGAGTCCGCGCTCGCCGCCACCCTCACCACCGGCAGCTTCACCGAACGGGCCCTCGGCGCCAGTGTCTACGGCACCGCGCCCGCCCTGGTGGAGGCGCTGCGCCGGCGCACCACGGTGACCGTCGACACCACCCTCCTCTCCGTCGACGACGGCAACGCGCCCTTCGGCGGCTACGGCCGGCAGGCCAACTACATCAGCGACGGGGAGAACGTCCACGCCGAGCCGGTGCTCATCTCCAAGGCCGTCGCCGACCACCTCCCGGCGGACGCCCGGTGAGCGCCGCCCCGTACACCCACCCCACCGCCTGGGACGCCGTCGCCGACTTCCTCGAACACCTCGGCGCCGACGCGGTGTTCGGACTGCCGGGCGACGACATGGACCTGCTCGGCGCCCTGGAGGACCGCCCGGCCGCCGCCGTGCTCTGCCGCGACCAGCGCAACGCCCTCTACATGGCCACCGGTTACGCCCTCGCCTCCGGCCGCCCCGGGGTGTGCGCCGTGGGCAAGGGCCCGGCCGTCACCCACGCGCTCACCGGACTGCTGGAGGCCCGCTCCGCCGCCGCCCCGCTGATCCTCATCGCCGGGGGCACCGGCCTGGACCGGCTCGGCACCGGCGCCTTCCAGGAACTCGACCAGCTCACCGCCGTCCGCCCGTTCACCAAGTGGGCCGTCCGCGTGGACCGGGCCGACCGGCTGCCCGCCGCGCTGGAGAAGGCCGCGGTGGTCGCCGTCAACGGCACACCCGGTCCCGTCTACGTCGAGATCCCCGAGCAGATCGCCGGGGACCCGGTGGAGCGGTACGCGCCGTGGCGCCCCACCGGACCGCAGCGGCTCGCCCCGGACGGCGGCGTGCTCCGCACCGCCGCCGAGCGCATCGCCGCCGCGGAGCGCCCGCTGTTCCTGGTCGGCGGCGGCGCCCGGAACCGCGACGCCGGCCGCGCCATCGAACGGCTGGCCGAACTGGCGGGCGCGGGCATCTTCACCACCGCCTCCGGGCGCGGTGTCGTCTCCGAGGACCATCCGCTGTTCTGCGGGCTGTCCGGCCTCTACACCACCGGGCCCGCCGCCGCGCTGTGGCGCGAGACGGATCTCGTGATCGCCCTCGGCAGCCGGCTGGAGGAGACCGCCACCTTCGGCTGGCCGGAGGCCCGGGACCTGCCGGTGATCCAGGTCGTGGCCGGTGAGGAGGACGTGGTCACCGGCCGCCCCGGGCTCCATGTGCTGGGCGATGTGCTCCGCGCGGTCCAGGGCTGGGCCGGGCTGCTCGCCTTCCGGCCGTCCGGCGCGGACTGGACCGCACGGGTGGAGCGGGCCCGCGCCGGCCAGGCCCGCGAAGCCGCCCGGCTGGCCGCCGCGGCGGAGCGGGCCGCCGCGGCCGCGGGAGCTCCGTCGGTCGCCGGGGTGCTGGACGCGCTCCGCCGGACCGTGCCCGGGGACTGCGTGCTGGTGCAGGAGAACGGCCTGCAGGACATGTGGTCGTACCACCATCCGCACTGGTCCTGCGGCGCGCACGGCGGTTCGGTGGTGCCCAGCGAGCAGACCCCCCTGGGCTTCGGCGCCGCCGCCGCCCTCGGCGTGCGCCTCGCGCTGCCGGACCGGCCGGTGGTGGCCGTCACGGGCGACGGGGCCTTCAACATCTTCCGCCCCGAACTGCCCACCCTGGCCGACACCGGGGCGCCCGTCCTCTACGTCGTCCTGGACAACGGGGGCTACGGCTGGCTCCAGACCAATCTCGACCGGGTGTCCGGCGGCTCCTCCCGGTTCGCCTTCACCCGGGACCGCCCCACCGGCACCGGGGAACTCGCCGCGGCCCTCGGCCTCGGCCACGCGCGGGCCGACCGGCCCGGAGAGCTCGCCGGCGCCCTGCGGAAGGCGTGGGAGCACTGCGCCTCCGGCCGCCCGGCGGTCCTGGAGGTACGGGTGCTGCTCACCGACGTACCGCCCGGGATGGACGAGGGGCCCGCGGGCGACTTCCCCGCCCGGGACGCCTGACCCGGCGTACGGGACCGGGGGTACCGCGCGGCGGCCCGTGGTGCCACGGCCGCCCCGACCCACGAGAAGAGAGATGACGCATGTCCGTGGTGCTGTTCTTCCCCGGGCTCACCCCGACCCGGTACGACGCCATCGAACGCTTCGTGACCACCCAGGAGCACGCGAAACGGCGCTTCGCCGAGGCCGATGAGGTCCTCGGCTACCCGCTGCTCGACGCCTACCGCGACGCCTCCATCTACGAGTGGGAGGTCTTCGAGTGCGGCTTCATGGCCCTCGCGCTGGCCCTCGCCGACTGGGCGGAGGAACGGTACGGCGCCGCTCCGGAGCTGTGCGGCGGCCAGAGCTACGGCGAGGTGATGGCGGCCGTCTGGGCCGGCACCCTCAGCTATCCGGACGCGCTGCGCCTGATGTCCCGCAGCGTGGTGGTGGAGCAGGACTACTTCACTTCCCTCGACGAGCCCCTGGGCTGCCACTTCTTCTACCGGCTGCCGATCGGGACGGTCGAGCGGCTGGTGGAGGAGTTCCGCGCCGGGGGCGACTGGATCGAACTGTCGGTCGCCTTCGACGCCTCGGTGCACGCGGTGTCCGCCTCCCTGCGGACCCTGGAGCGGTTCGAGCAGCGGGTGCGGGAGGAGGGCGGCTTCCCCTTCTACACGGTGAACCGGGCCGAGCACTGCTCCGCCGTCGCCGGCCTGCGGGAACGGCTGGACCGGGAGGTCTACCGCACCGTGGAGTGGCGTACCGCCCGGATCCCCGTCATCTCGGACGTCGACGGGCGGACGCTGCGGGACGGCGAGGAGATCCGGCGCGACCTGCTCGACGGCTGGACCACGCCCGTGCACTGGAGCACGGTGCTGCGCGGCATCCGCTCGGCGGGCGGCCGGGAGGTGTGGATCCCGGGGCCCCGGAACATGTACGCCCGGATCACCGCACGGGAGTTCCCGACCAAGGTGATCACCCCGAGGACCGCGCTCGGCTCCTGACGAGGGGGTGCGGGGCCGGGGGCCCGGGGTACCGGAAGGGTCCCGGGCCCTCGTCGGCGTCCGTGGGTACGGGGACCCGGTCGGGGGGAGCCGGGCCGTCCACGCCGGGAAGCCGGGAAGCCGGGAAGCCGGGGAGCCGCGGAGCGGGCCGGGAGGCCCTGTCCCGCCCGAAGTCTCGTACCGTCCACCGCCGTTGCAGGAGGAGCACCACGGCGGAGACGACGGAGCCGGCCGGCCCGCGGAAGCGCGGTGCCGGCCGGCTGATGTCCGCGCCCGCCGGGGAGCCGGCCGGTCCGGAACCGTCCCGGGGGGCGGAAGGGAAGGGCCGGAGAGGCCGGGGGAGCGGCGGGGCGGAGCTGGGGGCCGGTGGGGCCGCGGCGGTCCGGTGTCCGGACCGGCGACCCCACCTCCCGGAGGGGCTGCCGTCTCAGGCGAGCTGCTTCTCGACGCGGCCCACCACATCGGAGACCAGGCGCAGTTCGCGCAGCTCCTCCTCGGGCAGCTTGACGCCGAACCGCTCCTCGGTGGCCACGATGATCTCCACCATGGCGAGGGAGTCGACGTCCAGCTCCTCCACGAAGGACTTCTCCTCGGAGACCTCCGAGGGCTCGACGTCGGCGACCTCGTTGAGGATCTCGGCGAGACCGGCGACGATTTCTTCACGCGTCATGGGATGACCTTTCTTCGGTGAGTTCGGCCGTTGCGGGCCTCGGCGGATCGGGGGACAGGGGGCAGGGGGCGGGATAGCGCGGCCCCGGGGCTCAGGCGCGCGCGGCGGCGTCCGCGGCCCCAGCGGCCTCGTCCGCGGCCGGTTCCCGGAAGGAGATCGTGACCAGGTGGTCGGCGAACTCCCGCTCCAGGCCGATGAGATGGATCTGGCGGCGCAGGCTGTGGACGCTGAGATCCGTCATGGTCGGATCGCCGGTGTGCTCCTCCGGGCGGTCGCCGTGGTCGATGCCGAGGGCGATCGGGGCGGACAGCTCCAGCATTTCGCGGATGTCGTCGCCATAGCCCTCCTTCACTCCCTGGCGGAGCGCGTGGAGCCCGAAGCTGACATGCCGTGACTCGTCCCGGCACATGGCGGTGAAGCCGGCCTTGACCCCGGGGAGCGCCTTCGTCCCGTGCAGCTGGTTGAGGATGGCGCGCTGCCCGACGAGGGCGAGCACCCCCTCGGTGATGAGGTGGAACAGGGTCACGGCGCGCAGCCAGCGGCGGTAGTCCGAGGGGTGCTGCTGGAGCTCCCGTACGACGTCGGCCTCGATGGTGCTCAGCTCGCGGTGCGAGGGCGTGACCATGTTCCACGCCTGGACGAGCATCCGCTTGGGGTCGGGGTCCAGGCCGAGCAGCTCCTCGCCGAAGCGCAGCATCAGCTGGGTGTGGCGGGTCTCGTCGGCGATCTGGGTGCCGAGGTAGAGGTGGTCCACCTCCTCGGGGGCGCCGGTGAGGATGGGCCCGAGGAGGTCCAGCCCGGTGTACTCGCCGGTGATGAAGGTGGCGATCTGGTCGGTGAGCGCCTGCCGGGCGGCCGGGGAGATCTCCTTCTCGAAGGCCTCCCGGTCCCGCTCCAGCCCGATGGCCCGGGCCGACCACTGCTGCTTCTCCCAGCGTTCGTAGAGCGCCTGGGGCTTGGGGCGTCCGGCGGTGACGAGATCCGCGTGCCGCAGCACCTGGTCGACAGGGAGGTCCGGCATCTCGGCGAGTGATGCCTCGTCGAGCAGCAGAGTGCTCCAGCGGGTCATCTCGGACTCCTTGACTCGATGGTGAATCGCATGCGCATGACTGGCGATGCGGTCATCAGTGAACAGGAACCGTCTCGCTTCGTCAATGACGAGTCACATTTATTGACAGTGGCGTGATGGGCGTGTCAATGTTCAGCCGTGCCGGGCAGCCGGCGGCCGAACGAGGAAGGGGACAGGCGTGACCGTGACACCGCTCCGACGCGAGGCGCCGAAACGGCGCGTCGTCGTGACGGGCACCGGGGTCGTCTCCCCGATCGGCCTGACGACCGGCGAGTTCTGGGAGTCCCTCACCGCCGGGCGCAGCGGCATCCGGGTCATCACCCGGTACGACGCGGACGAGCTGCCGACCCGCTTCGCCGGGGAGATCACCGGCTTTGAGCCCCGCGACCACATGCCCAACAGGGTCGCCCGGCGCCTCGACCGGTTCGCCCAGTTCGCCCTGGCCGCCGCCCAGGAGGCCATGGCCGAGGCGAAGCTGGAGATCGACGAGGAGCTCGCGCCCCGGACGGCCGTCCTCGTCGGCAGCGGGTACGGAGCCGGGCACTTCACCCGGACCGCGGTCCTGGAGCTGCGCGACCGCGGCCGCCGCAGGATGAACGCCTACTTCGCCTCGGCCGGCTCCTCGGACAGCGCCGCGGTCGAGGTGGCCAACCGGTTCGGCGCCCGCGGACCGTCCGGCGCCGTGGTCGCGGCCTGTGCGACCGGCGCCGTCTGCATCGGCGACGCCATGCGGCTGATCCGGGACGGCTACGCGGACGTGGTGCTGGCCGGCGGTTCCGACGACGCCGTCAACCCCCTCGACCTGGCGGTCTCCGCCAATGTCGGGGCGCTGTCCCGGCGCGGCGACCACCCGGAGCTGGCCAGCCGCCCCTTCGACAAGGCGCGCGACGGCTTCGTGATGGGCGCCGGCGCGGGAATCGTCGTCCTGGAGTCCGCCGAGCACGCGGAACGGCGCGGGGCGGCCGTCCTGGCCGAACTCGCCGGCTACGGAGCCACCACGGACGCGTACCACTCCACCCACCCGCACCCCGAGGGGCTCGCCGTCAAGCGGGCGATGGCGGACGCCCTGGACGACGCGGGGGTGGCGCCCGGTGAGGTGGACTACATCTGCGCCCACGGCACCAGCACCCCGCTCAACGACCGCATCGAGAGCGAGGCGATCCGCGGGGTCTTCGGCGGCCACGCCCCGCGCATCCCGATCAGCTCGGTCAAGTCCATGACCGGGCACATGATCGGGGCCGCCGGGGCGGTCGAGCTGATCGCCTCGCTGCTGGCCGTCCGCACCGGGATCCTCCCGCCGACCGTCAACTGCGACGACCCGCTGGACCCGGAACTCGACTACGTGCCGCACACCGCGCGGAGGCAGCCGACGCGCGTGGCGGTGAGCAACTCCTTCGGATTCGGCGGGCACAACGCGGTCCTGGTGGTCCGCGCCCACCCGGAGGACGGACGGGACGCGCAGCCCGCACCGGACGCACAGCCCGCACAGACCACACCGGACGAACGGACCGCGCAGGCCGCGCGGGCCGCGGGAGGGAAGCGATGAAGGGCAGGCGCGTCACCCTGGTCAGGCCCACCGAGGCCGACTACGAACTGATCGCCGAATGGCTCGGCCCGGCCTCCCCGACCGCCGTGCTGACCGCGGACACCGGCGAGTTCGTCACCCCCGAGGACCTCAAGCGCTACAACGACTCCGGCGAGATACGGCAGTTCGCGGTCCGCACGCTCGACGGCACGACCGTCGGCACCGTCAACTACCGCCGCCAGGGCCCGGTCGGCAGCTACGTCATCGGCGGCGCGATCGGCGATCCGTCGATGTGGCAGCGCGGGCTCGGCGCCGAGGCGTTCGACCTGCTGATCGACCACCTCTTCCACGCCCGCAACGCGCACCGGATGCAGTTCACCACCGCCCTCTACAACAAGTCCGTGCTGCGCATGGTCACCCGGGCCGGCTTCGTCCTGGAGGGCATCCTGCGCGAGTACCACTACCTCGACGGGCGCTACCACCACGCCGCCGTCTGGTCGCTGCTGCGCCACGAGTACTACGACTCCCTGGCGGAGCAGGCCCGCCGGACCCCGGGCTTCACCGGCCCCGACGCGATCCCCGAGTCCGCGAAGGCCGAGGCGCTCGCCGTGCTCTGCGACCACCTCCGCCGGCCGGAGGCCGAGACCTCCATCAAGATCCTGCTGGAGGACGCCGACGCGGAGTCCGCGTCCCGGACGGCCGCCCGGACGGCCGGTGCCGCCGCGGCCGCCGCCGCGCTCACCGGTGCTGTCTCCGACGCGGTCTCCCACACCGTCCCGGCCCCCGCCGCGTCCGCCGGGCCCGCCGTCAACGGGGAGGCCGCGCGATGACCACCACGCGTCCCCAGCCCGAGGCGTACTGCCAGGCCGATCCGGTCTTCTACGACACCGGCAGCCGCCACACCGCGCACGACACCTCCGTCTTCCCGCTGACGGAGGCCCCCGCCCCGGCGGGCTGGCGGCGCGGGGAGCGGGACGTCTGGGTGGTCCACACCCCCGAGGGCCACCGGATGCCCGCCCAGGGCTGGAAGATCCACATCTCCGGGCGCCCCGACAACGCCCGGCGGATCATCGAGACGGCCTGGGACTACTGCACCGGCCGCGGCGTCCCGTTCAAATTCCTGCGCAGCCGCGACGTCGTCACCGCCCACAGCGTCAAGTACGCGCCGCGCTCCGCCAGCGGCAAGCTCGTCACCCTCTACCCCGCCGGCGAGGAAGAGCTCCGGCACGCGCTGGAGGAGCTGTCCGAGCGGCTGGCCGGGGTGTCCGGGCCCTACATCCTCACCGATCTGCGCTGGGGCGACGGGCCGCTGCACGTACGGTACGGGGCCTTCGTCAGCCGCTACTGCACCGGCCCGGACGGCGCTCCGGTGCCCGCGGTCGAACGGCCGGACGGGGTCCTGGTCCCCGACGACCGGCGGCCGGTGTTCACCGTGCCGGACTGGGTCGAGCCGCCCGCGTTCCTCGCCCCGCACCTGGAGGCGCGGCGGACGGCCGGCGCGGGGGACGACTTCCCGTACACCGTCGAGCGCGCCCTGCACTTCTCCAACGGCGGTGGCGTCTACCTCGCCCGGCACCGGGACGGCCGGCGGACCGTGCTGAAGGAGGCCCGCCCGCACGCCGGCCTCGACGGCCGGGGCCGCGACGCCGTACGGCGGCTGGAACGCGAACGCGCCGCCCTGGAACACCTGGCCGGCATCCCCGGCATCCCGGAGCTCTACGGCCACCACCGGGTCTGGGAGCACCACTTCCTCGCCGTGGAGCACTTACCCGGCGACACCCTGCACGGCTGGCTCGCCCGGCACTACCCGCTGACCAAGGCCGCGCCGGACGCCGCCGCCCTGCGGGCCCATGTGGAGCGGGCCCGGGCCGTCGCCGACCGGATCGAGGCGCTGGTCACCGCCGTCCACGAACGCGGCATGGTCTTCGGGGACCTGCACCCCGGCAACATCCTGGTCGACGAGAGCGACGACGGGAGCGACGGGAGCGGCGACGGACTCCGCGTGTCCCTGGTCGACTTCGAACTGACCGTCCCCGCCGCCGAGGCGCGGCGGCTCGGCCTGGCCAACCCCGGCTTCTCCGGCTCCGGCCTCACCGGCTACGCCCTCGACCGCCACGCGCTCGCCGCGCTGCGGCTCTGGCTGCTCTTCCCGCTCACCGCGCTCTCCGAGCTGGACCCCGCCCGCGCCGCCCGCTACGCCGACGCGGCCGAGCGCTCCTTCCCCCTCGCGCCCGGCGAACTCGACGCGGTACGGCGGGAACTCGCCCCGGCGGCGGACGCCCTGGCCCGGGTGCCGGACGCGCTGCGCGAACCCTCGCCGGTACGGCTGGACGCGGACGCGCCCGACTGGCCCGCCGTGCGCAAGTCGATGGCCGAGGCGATCCTGCTCAGCGCCACCCCCGAGCGCCGGGACCGGCTCTTCCCCGGCGACGTACGCCAGTTCCACACCAACGGCCTCAACGTCGCCTACGGAGCGGCGGGCGTCCTCTGGGCCCTGCACACCACCGGCGCCGGCCGCTGGTCCGAGTACGAGGAGTGGCTCGCTGCGGCCGCCCGCCGGGACGAGGCCCTCGGCCCCGGTTTCTACGACGGCGCGCACGGCATCGCCCACGTCCTCGACACCCTCGGCCGGACCGAGGACGCGCTGCGGCTGCTCGACCGGAGCCGCGAGGCGCCGTCCGCCGTCCGCGAGGTGAGCCTCTACCGGGGCCTGGCGGGCATCGGCCTCAACCTGCTCCACTTCGCCGCCCGCACGGGGACGGCCGCCCACCGCGCGGAGGCGCTGGCCGTGGCCGGCCGGCTCGCGGAGGCCGTCGACGCCGGCACCGCCCCCGGTATCGCCGCCGGACCGGGCCGGGGGAGCCGGGCGGGGCTGCTGCACGGCTGGTCCGGGCCCGCCCTCTTCTTCCTCCGGCTCCACCAGGACACCGGTGACGCGGCATGGCTCGGCCTCGCGGTGCGGGCCGTGCACCGGGACCTCGCCCTCTGCCGCGGATCCGAGGACGGCTCCCTCCAGGTGGACGGCGGCTTCCGTCTGCTGCCGTACCTCGACGTGGGCAGCGCGGGCATCGCCCTGGTCGCGTCCGAGATCCTCCGGCACCGCGCCGACGCGCGGCTGGAGGAGACCCTGCCGGCCCTCGTCCGGGCGGCGGAGCCGGAGTTCACCATCGAGCCGCACCTCTTCAGCGGCCGGGCCGGGCTCCTCGCCACCCTCGCGGCGCTCCGCGCCCGGCAGGCGGGCGGCGGCACCGGTGGTGACGCCGGAGGCGCAGGCGCCGACGAAGGCGGCACCGACGCGATCGGCCGCGCCGTGGAGCGCCATCTGGCCCGCCTCCACTGGCACGCCCTGTCCTACCGCGGGCAGATCGCCTTCCCCGGCGAGCAGTTGCGCCGGCTGTCGATGGACCTGGCCACCGGGAACGCCGGTGTCCTGCTCGCTCTCGGCGCGGCCCTGGACGGCCGTCCGGACTTCCTGCCCTTCCTGGCGGGACCGGCGGCAGCCCGCGCACCGCGCCCCACAGACCCCGGACGGCCCTGAGCCGTCCGGTGCCCCTGCCCCCCAGACCGTGGAGAGGAGGAATCACCATGTCGATCGTTCTCGACCTGCAGGGCCTTGAGGTCCCCGCCGAGGAGGCTGCCGTTCCGGGCAGCACCATCAGCAACAACTGCTGAACCGGCAGCGGTTCCGGCCGCCGCCCGCCCCGCCCGGTGACGGGTCGATGCCCCTGAACCGCCGGGTCCCCGGGCCACCGCCGGTGTCCCCGTGTCCGCGCGCGAGTTTTCCGGAGAGGAGGAATCACCATGTCGATCGTTCTCGACCTGCAGGGCCTTGAGGTCCCCGCCGAGGAGGCTGCCCTTCCGGGCAGCACCATCAGCAACAACTGCTGAGGCTCCTGAGGCCCGGCCGGCGCCGGGGTCCCGGTGCCGGGGCGATGCCCCGGCCCACCGCACCCCGGAGCCGGCCGGTGCCCGTGCCGCGTCCGTGCCGTATCCGTGTCATGTTCCGAGGAGGAACCGTGTCGATCGTTCTCGACCTGCAGGCCCTCGAGGTCCCCGCCGAAGAGGCCGCGCTGCCCAGCAGCACCATCAGCAACAGCTGCTGATCCACCGGCGTCCGCCGGCCGCGGGGACGGGGACGCACCGGTCCCGGACCGGTGTCCCCGGCCCGCCACGGCTCCGGTCACCGGGTGCCCACACCCCCCGGTGACCGGAGGGCGCGCCGCGGCGCGCCCCCGCCCCCGCGGCCGCACGGCCCGTGGCGGCCGCCCCTTCCCGGGGGCGGCGCCGCCCCCGGCCGGTACGCCGGCTCCGCCGGGTGCGGACCCGCTCCTCCGGGTCCGCACCCGGCGGCTCGTCCGGCACCCGGAACACCCGGCCGGCGCCGCCGGCCTCCACACCGAGACAGGGAGGAAGGAGCCGGGATGAGCGGTCTGCTCCACGGCAAGAACCTGGTCGTCACCGGGGTCATCACCGAGAGTTCCATCGCCTGGGCCGTCGCCCGGCTGGCGCAGGAGCAGGGGGCCCGGATCGTGCTGACCGCCTACGGCCGGCCCACCCTCGTCGCCCGGCTCGCCCGGCGGCTGCCCGACCCGCCGCCGGTGGTGGAGCTCGACGTCACCGACGAGGACCAACTGGCCACGCTCGCCGAGCGGTTGAGCGGCAGTCTGGACCGTGTCGACGGCATCCTGCACTCCGTCGCCCACGCGCCCGCGAGCTGCCTGGACGGCGGCTTCCTGGACGCTCCGTGGCCCGATGTGGCCTCGGCCGTCCACACCTCCGCCTACTCCCTCAAGGCGCTGACCGTGGCCTGCCGTCCGCTGCTGGCCCCCGGTTCGTCCGTCGTCGGCCTGGACTTCGACGCCTCGCGCGTCTGGCCCGGCTACGACTGGATGGGCGTGGCCAAGGCCGGACTGGAGTCCTGCGCCCGCTACCTCGCCCGGGATCTGGGCCCGGAGGGGGTGCGGGTGAACCTGGTCGCCGCGGGCCCGCTGAACACCCTGGCGGCGCGGGGCATCGGCGGCGACGGCGAGGGCTTCGCGAAGGAGTGGGGCCGGCGGGCTCCCCTGGGCTGGGACGCGGGCGATCCGGAGCCGGTGGCACGGGCCTGCCTCGCGCTGCTGTCCGACTGGTTCCCGGCGACCACCGGGGAGATCGTCCATGTGGACGGCGGTACGCACATGCTGGGCGTCTGACCGGCCGGGCTCCGATCGTCCGGCCCCTGATCACCCGGCCCCCGATCACCCGGTCTCCGGCCGTCCGCCCCGTCCCGGCCGGTGCCCGGCCCGGCGCTCAGCCGCCCATCCCCATCCCGCCGTCCACGGGGATCACCGCCCCGGTGACGTAGCCCGCCGACTCGTCCGCCAGCCAGGCCACGGCCGACGCCACATCGGCCGGGGTGCCGATGCGCGGCACGGGGTTGCGGGCGACGATCTCCTCCCGGTGCTGCTCCCGCAGACCGCGGGTCATGTCGGTGTCGACGAAGCCGGGGGCGACGGTGTTGACGGTGATGCCGCGGCGCCCCGTCTCGCGGGCGAGCGAGCGCGCGAGACCGACCAGACCGGCCTTCGAGGCCGCGTAGTTGGCCTGGCCCGCGTTGCCGGAGAGACCCACCTCCGAACCGATGAAGACGATCCGGCCCCAGCGGGCCCGCAGCATCGCCGGCACGGCGCGGCGCGCGCAGCGGTAGGCGCCGACCAGATTGGTGTCGATGACGCGCCCGAAACGCTCCTCGGTCATCAGCGCGAACGGGGTGTCCCAGGTGATGCCGGCGTTCGCCACCAGGATCCCGACCGGTCCGAGGTCGCGCTCGACGGCGGTGAACGCCTCCTCCACCTCCTCGGGGGAGGTGACGTCGCAGCGCACCCCGTACAGCTTCTCCGGGGCGCCGCCCCGGTGGGTGACCGCGACCCGGTGGCCCGCCGCGGCCAGCGACTCCGCGACGGCCAGGCCGATGCCCCGGTTGCCGCCGGTGACGAGAGCGGTACGCGGCTGAGTCATGGCGATCCCCCGGACATCGGCAATATGTGACTCTAGTATAACTGACATTGACTCTGCTTGACTCGTGGAGACCCGTGGAGGATCACATGCCCGGAACGGAAGCCCCGGGGCCCCGCCTCGCCGGCGCGGAGGGCGTACTGGAGGGACCGGCGCTCGACCGGCGGATACTCGCCGCGGCGCGGGCGCTGCGCGAACACGGCGTCCGCACCGGCGACCGGGTGCTGATCCAGGGCGACAACTCCACCGGCTACGTGGTGGCGCTGCTCGCCCTGACCCACCTCGGCGCCTGCGTCGTGCCGGTGGACCACGGGCAGTCCGCGGCCGGCACCCGCGCCGCCGCCGAACAGGCCCGCGCCCGGTGGCTCCTCTGCCGCACACCGCCCGCCGCCCCGCCCCCCGGCACCCACGTCCTGAGCTACCCGGGGCTCGGCGAGGGCCTGGCGCCCCTGCCCGGACGGCCGGACCCCGCCGGCTGGTTCGCCCGGCCCGACGCGGTCGTGCTGTGGTCCTCGGGCACCACCGGCAGACCCAAGGGCATCGTCAAGTCCGGCGCGGCCGTGCGCGACAACACCGAACGCACCCTCGCCGGCATGGGCTACCGCTCCGGCGACGTCCTCGCCCCGCTGCTGCCCTTCTCCCACCAGTACGGCCTCTCGGTGATCCTGCTGTGGTGGCTCTCCGGCAGCACCCTCGTCGTCACCCCGTACCAGCGGCTGGACCGGGCCGTCGCCCTGGCCGCCGCGCACGGGGTGACCGCCGTGGACGCGGCCCCGTCCACGTACCACGCCCTGCTCGGCCTGGTGCGCCGCCGCCCGGCGGTCCGCCCCGGCCTGGACGGCGTACGGATCTGGGGAGTCGGCGGCGCCCCGCTGGACAAGCCGCTCGCCGAGGCGTTCCGCGCCGCCCTCGGACGGCCGCTCCTCGACGGCTACGGCCTCTCCGAACTCGGCAACGTCGCCCTGGCCACCCCGGGCCGCCCGGTGGGCTGCGGCCGTCCGCTGCCCGGCGTCCGGGTGCGCGTCAGGGCGCCCGGCGGCCGGCTCGCGGCCCCCGGGGAGCCGGGCGAGATCGAGGTGCTCTCGCCCGGTCTGATGGCCGGATACCTCACCGGCGAGGGGGAGCTGACCCCGGTGGACCGGGAGGCGTGGTACCGCACCGGCGACCTCGGCCGCCTCGACGAGGACGGCAATCTGCACGTCACGGGCCGCCACCACGCGGTCCACCGGCTCGGCCACACCCTCTTCCCGGAGAGCCTGGAGCGGAAGGCCGAGAGCTGCGGGCGGCAGGTCAAGGTGGTCGCGGTCCGCGACCCCCGGCGCGGGCACGCCCTGCACTTCTTCGTCGCCGACCCGGAGGCGGGAGCCTCGCTGGACTGGCGCCGGCGGATGGCCCCGCACCTGGCCGAGTTCGAACAGCCCAACGCCGTCCACGTGGTGGAGCGGTTCCCGGTGAACCCCAACGGCAAGGTGGACACCGCGGCCCTGCGCGAACTGATCGGCACGGGCGACCGGCACGCGCTGACCGGGGCCGGCTGAGCGGCGCGGACCGCCCGGCGCCGGCCCCGGCCCCGGCGGCCCGCGCCGGGGCCGGGGCCGGGGCCGGGGCGCCGGGCGCGTCAGGAACGGCGCAGCACCAGGGAGGCGTTGTTGCCGCCGAAGCCGAAGCTGTTGACGACCGCCGCCGCCATCCCCGGCACCGGCAGCGCGCTCCGCGGCAGCACCACCCGGCGCGTCTCCTCCGGCGCGGAGAGGCCCGGGGTCGGCGGCACCACCCCGGTGCGCAGCGCCATCGCGGCGGCGGCCACCGCGGGCACCCCCGAGATGTGCAGCAGATGCCCCACCGCGCCCTTGTGCGAGCTGACCGGCAGAGATCTGGTGCCCGTCCGGCCGCTGACCTCCTCGATCGCCCGCAGCTCCGCCGCATCGCCCTGCGGGGTGCCGGTGGCGTGCGCGTGCACGTAGTCGGCGTGCTCCACCCCGGCGTCGTCCAGCGCGTCGCGCAGGCAGCCGGCGACCACGTCCGCGTCCGAGGCGACGGCCTTGCCCGCCGAGACCCGGCACGCGGCCCCGGCCACCACCGTGTCCGGGGCCAGTCCCCGGGCGCGGGCCGTGCTGCCGTGCTCCAGGACGATGGCGCCGCCGCCCTCGCCCAGGGAGATCCCCGCGCGCCCGGTGTCGAACGGCCGTGCCGCCGTCCGGTCGATGGCGCGGACGACGGCCATGCTGGCGTATTCGTAGCGGTTGAGCGCCGTCCCGCCCGCCACCACGACGGTGGTGGCCGCCCCCGAGCGCAGCGCGTCCCGGCCCAGGCTGATCGCGAAGACCGTCGAGGCGCAGGCCTGGGTGATGTGCACGGAGTGCCCGCCCTCCAGCACCCCGGCCGGCACCGGGCCCATGAACTCGTCCTGCTCCTCGCGAAGTCCGCCGTCCCCGCGCAGCGGCGACTGCCCGACCAGGACCACCAGGGAGCGGTCGGGCAGCGCGCCCAGGCCCGCGGCCCGCAGGGCGTCCTCGGCGGCGGCCAGCGTGTACGCCTGCTTGCGCGCCGGGCCGCCGGCCGGGAAGCCGGAGATCTCCCCGACGGCCTCGCCCCGGTAGCAGTCCGCCGCGAAGCGCCGCGCGGGGGCCAGGGCCGAGCGGCCCTCGACGAGCCCGCGCCAGTAGGCGCCGGTGCCGCGGCCGAACGCCGTGAGCAGTCCGATGCCGCTGATGACGATGTCGTCACGCATGGGCCCACTGCCTTTCGGTCGAGGACAGAGCGGTGAGCAGCGCGGAGGGGGTGGCGACGGTGTCCGGGGGCAGGGCGGGCGGGGAGCCGGCGCCCCAGACGGCGGCGACCGCGAGCGAGCCCGGGGCCAGCGGGTCGTCACCGGCCAGCACGGCCGGCTCGCAGATCACGGCCGCCGGGTGGTCGGCGGTGGCGGCCAGCCGCAGCACGGACTGCGCCGGCACACCGGCCAGCAGATAGCAGTTGCCCCGGTGCCCGGCGGCGGTCAGATACGGCCGTACCAGCTCCGAGGTCTCCGGCCGCACGGAGTCCGAGGGGCGGAGCCGCCGTTCCCGGTCGTGGCAGCGCTCGACGAGCCGGCGGGCCGCGAAGACGCTGTAGTCGTCGCAGAGCACGTACAGCGGCGCGGTGGAGCGCAGCGGCTCCGGGAGTAAGGAGAAGGCCGCCTCCAGCACGGCCGACACCGCCTCACCGGCGGTCCGCCGCAGCACGGGCACCCCGGCGAGCAGGGATTCCCCCGTCGCCCTCGACACGGTGGCCAGTACTTCCTGGTCGGTGGAAGCCAGCGCTATCCGTGCCGGTATGTCTCCCGTTCGATGTATCCGGGCCGCCATCAAGTCCCCCTTGCTCGCCCAAGATAGTCATACTGTTTCACGCCATCTTGAGTGCAGAGTCATGGTGTGTCAAAGGTTCCGGCCGGCCTGCGGGGCGTCACCGCGAGCCGGCCTCCCGGGCGGCCCGGGGGCGCGGGGCGGGGGAGAAGCCGTGAGCGCACGCGGGGGTTCGTGCGCTCACGGCGTCCTGGGGGGCCGGGACGAGGCCCAGCCGGTGGGCGGCGACCGCGGCGGTCACCCGGTTGCGCGCGCCGAGCTTCCGCCGCAGCGCGCTCACATGGTCCTTGACCGTGCCGGTGCCCAGGTCGAGGCAGGCGGCGATCTCCGCGTTGGACAGCCCGGTGGCCACCAGCGCCAGCACCTCGCGCTCACGGCACGTCAGCCGCCCGGCCGCCGCCGGCATGCCCGGCGCCGCGCCGGTACCGGCGGCGCCGACACCGAGGTACTCGTCGATGACGGCGCCGCGGACGGCCGGGGCCAGCACGGTCCCGCCCGCCGCCACCACGCGCACCGCGTCGACGAGGGTGGCCGGGGCGATGTCCCGGAACAGCAGGCCCGCCGCGCCCTCCCGCAGCGCGTGGACCATCCGTTCGCCCGTGTCGGCCGGTGTGAGCAGGGCGACGGCGGGCGGAGCGGGCAGGGCGCGCACGCCCCGCAGCACGGCCGTCCCGTCGCCCACGGACCCTCCGGCACCCAGCAGCAGGACATCGGGCGCGGTCTCCGCCACGGTGGCGACCGCTCCGCGGCCGTCGTCCTCGCCCACCACCCGTATACCGTCGGTGGACTGCAGGATCTGCCGCAGCGCCGTTCTGACCAGCGCCTCGCCGTCGACCACCACGACGCGTATCACGTTCCGCCCTTCGTGACGTCCGGCCCGCCCGGGGACCGGGACCGGCCCGGACCCGGTCATCCTCGGATGCGGCGGCCCGGCCGCGGCCGGGCTCAGGTGTCCTTGACCGTGCCGGACCCGGTGACGGACTGGTACAGGCCGACGATGAGCAGCGCACCGCCCACGAACATCAGCACCACCCCGACCTTGGTGAGGGTGAACACCGGGATCTCCACGTCCCCGGTGAACAGCCACAGGGCCAGACCCACCACGAACGTGATGGCGCCCTCGATCAGGTTCTTCATGGATGAAGCCATCGTTGACCGCTCTCCTCCGGTTTGACTGTCTGTGACATCCGGCGTCTGTCTCCAGACTAGGAGCGGTGAAGGCGCAGGTCGTCCGCCCGCCGGAGGAGTCCGGCTACATCCTTCGATGCACGGGACGGCGGCAACGGGCTTGCGCGACGGGCCGGTTCGGGCCGGGGTACGGGGCGGGCGCGGAACGGTGCGGGACGGTCGCGGGGACGGGCCGGCGGGGGCGCCGGCCCGGCGCGGTTGCGGCTGTACCGGCTGTACCTGCGCCGCCGGTACAGCCGGCCGTGCGCCGGCCCGGCTGCCTCAGCGCTCGCCGCCCGGCACCCACAGCACGTCCCCGACCTCCTTGTTGGCCACCCGGGCCAGGATGAACAGCAGGTCGGAGAGGCGGTTGAGGTAGGTCGCCGTCAGCGCGTTCATGATCTCGCCGTGCACCTCCAGCGCCGCCCACGTCGAGCGCTCGGCCCGCCGTACCACCGTGGTCGCCTGGTGGAGCAGCGCGGCACCGGGCGTACCGCCGGGCAGGATGAAGCTGCGCAGCTTCTCCAGCTGCTCCAGGAAGCGGTCGCAGTCCGCCTCCAGCTTGTCGATGTAGCTCTGCTCCACCCGCAGCGGCGGGTACTGGGGGTTCTCGGCCACCGGGGTCGCGAGGTCCGCGCCCACGTCGAAGAGGTCGTTCTGGACGCGGACCAGGACCTTGACGACCTCCTCCGGCAGCGAGCCCAGGGCGATGGCCGTGCCGATCACGGCATTGGCCTCGTTGGCGTCGGCGTACGCGGCGATCCGCAGATCGGTCTTCGCGGTGCGGCTCATGTCGCCCAGCGCGGTGGTGCCGTCGTCGCCGGTACGGGTGTAGATACGGGTGAGGTTGACCATGGCCCGAGCCTAAGGCCGCCCCGGGCGGCGGTCGTCGAGCGCCCCGGGGCGCGGTGCGCGCGGCGGTGTGAGGTCCGTCATGTGAGACGTGATGCGCGTCTCTTGGCCTTTCGACCGGCCCCCGGCGGCCGCTAGGGTCCCGAGTGGGAGATGTCGCGGCTCCCGCCGGCGACCGTGCCGGCACGGACCGGCACAGGCAGGTGTGAGGAGGCGGGACAGTGGCAGACCATCCCGCCGTCAGCGCGGCCGCGGTGCCCGCCGCCGGCGCCGAGCGCCCGGCGTCACACCGGCACCCGGGCATGGACGAGGACCGGTGCGGGAAGTCGGTGCGGGAGTTCCGCAACACCGTCGTCGCCGCCGTGGCGGCCGGCGACGCGCCGCGGGACCGGTGCCGGTGATCCCGGCGCCGAAATGCCCGCGGAGTACTACACCTTCCGCGGCGGAAGCGCACCTCCGGATCACCCACCCGGGTGAAATCCGTATCGGTTCGCTTACAGATGGCAACTATGCTGCCTGAGAGGTAGTCAGTTCTGTAGACCTTGACCGGGCCGTTCCGACCAGGCCACCGCAGCACTTTCCGGGAGCGCATATGCATATCAGGGGCGACCATGCCGAGCTGGTCGTCGGCGGCCGCCTCGACGTGCGCAGCGCGGCGGACGCCCGCGCGGCCCTGCATACGGCGGTGGACTCCGGCCGCGGCGACCTGCTGCTGGACCTCAGCGAACTCGACTCCTGGGACGCCACCGGACTCGGCGTGATCATGGGAGTCCACCGGCGGGCCGGCCGCGCCGGCCGGCGGCTCGTGCTCCGCGGTGTGCCGCCGCAGCTGCAGCGGGTCCTTGTCGCCACCCGTCTGCACCGCATCCTCGCCATCGAGGGCGGCCTCGCCGCCGAGGCCCTGCCCCGGGTCTGAGCGCCCGCCCGCCGGAGGAACGCGGTTCCCCGGCCGCCTCCGTCCCGGCACGGCGGCACCCTCTCCCCCACGGCGCGCTTCCGCGCCGGATTCCCGCTCCGCAATCCGCGGGCCCGGCGGTGCCGTGAGGGGCCCCGTGCGCACTGCCGTGACCAGTGCGACTGCCGCTTTACCTCACAAACACATGACGTTCGCGTTCGCAGGCCCTCCCGCTGTTTCCCGGAGCCCGTACGACCGTCTAAAGTGCGGGACGCGCGGCATCCCACACTCCGCGACGCCCCCCGGACCACGCGACGGCTGGGGGCACCCCCCGGCCCCCGCCGGGGGAGTGACCGGCCGGGAGAGCATCGGCACGCGACGTACCTGGGGGCTTCACCATGGACCCGAACCACCGTGGGCCGGACGAGCACGGCCACCACCACGACGACCGTCCGGGCGCACGGCACGACGCCGAGGGCACGCCCGGCCCTCCGGAGTTCCACCGGCGCGAGGCCGCGCTGCCCGTCCCGGCCAAGGCCGCCCGTTCCGAGCTCGTCGCCGGTGCCCCCACCCCCGCGCCCGTCCGCACCACCACGCTGACCGCCGGCGAGTACCTGCTGACGGTCAACCCGCTCGACGGCAGCGAGGTCGAGGCCTGCCCGCCGGACCGGCGCCCCGCCGCCCCCGCCCGCCGCACCCCGGCGGAGCGCGCCCGCCGCGGCCGTGCCACCCCGCCGCCGGTGCCCGCCGGCCCGGCCGTGCCCGCCGCCTCCGCCACCCCGCTGCTGGAGCGCGCCGAGGAGCGGATACGGCTCCGCGGCCTCCTCGCCCGCGGCCGGTCCGTCCGCGTCACCGGCCCCTCCGGCTCCGGCCGCACCGTCCTGCTGGACGCCGTGGCCGAGGAGTGCACCGACCTCGCGCCGGACGGGGTCGTCCGGCTCTCCGGCCACGGCCGCACCGCCTCGGACCTGCTGTACGACCTCTTCGACGCGGTGTACGACGCCCCCGGCCACCGGCCCGCCCGCGAGGACCTGCTCGCCCACGTCCGCGGCATCGGCGCCGTCGTCGTCCTCGACGACCTCGGGTGCGGGGGCTCCGCGCTCGGCGAACTCCTCGACGCCACCCCCGAGTGCGCCTTCCTCTTCTCCGCCACTCCCGACGTGGCCGCCCCGCCCGCCGACGCGCACGTGGAGGAGGTGTTCCTCCCCGGCCTCAGCCGCGGCGCCTGCACCGAACTGCTCCGGCACGTCGTGGACCGGCCGCTGGAGGAGGACGAGGAGGCCTGGGCCGGAGACCTGTGGTTCGAGTCCGAGGGCCTGCCGCTCCGCTTCGTCCAGGCCGGCGCCCTGCTCAGGCAGCGGGACGCCCTCCGCGCCGACCCGGGCGCCTTCGGCGGCCCCGGCCCGGAGGACGAGCCGCACACCGAGGGCGCCGAGGACCGACCGGCCGCCGTGGACTCCGTCAGCGGCCCGGAGGGCACCGAGGCCGCGGCGGCGGTGGCCGTACCGCTGCCGACCCTCGCCGAGGCCGCCGCGCCCGCCGCCCTGCTCGCCTCCCGGCTGAGCGAATCCGCCCGCGAGACGCTGCGACTGGCCCTCGCTCTCGGCGGCGACTGCCCCCACCACGCCCACCTCCCGGCGCTCGCCGGCGACAGCCACGCCGACGCCGCGCTCGGCGAACTCCTCGCCTGCGGCCTCGTCACCCCGGTCGCCGGGCACTACCGCCTCGCGTCCGGCGTCGCCACCCAGCTGGAGGCCGCCGGCTACGGGGAGGGCACCGCGGACCGGGCACACCTCGCCGGCCGGCACTACGCCTGGTGGGCGGGCCACCCGTCCGTCCTCCCTGAGCGGGCCGCCGCCGAGTCCGAGGCCATGCTCGCGGCGATGGCCGTCCTCGTCTCCGGTGAGGAGCCCGGCCACCCGAGCACCGCCGTCCTGCTGGCCCGCACGGCCGCACCCGTGCTGGCCGCCGCGCTGAACTGGAGCGCCTGGGAACGCGCCCTGCGGCACGGACAGGAGGCCGCCAGGATCTCCGGGGAGGTCGCCGAAGAGGCGTACTTCCATCACGAGTTGGGCGTCCTCGCGCTCTGCACCGGCAAGCTCGACCGGGCCCGCGCCGAGCTGGAGGCGTCCATCGCGCTCCGCGGCGTCCTCGCGGACCGGCGCGGTGCCGTCTCGGGCCGCCGGGCGCTCGCCCTCGTCGAGGACAAGGCGGGCGGCTTCGACCACGCGGCGGGTGGCGCGGTGCCGGGAGACGAGATCCCCGCCGCGCACGCCGAGGAGTCCGCCACCCCGCCCGGTGCCGTCACCAGCGCCTTCGGCGCACTCACCGCCGGCCGGGCATCGGACACCGGTGCCACGGCCGTGACGCCGGCGCTGGTGGCCGGCGGCGCGGGTGCCGCAGCGGGTGGCCGGCCCGGCACCGCCAAGGGCTCCGGCCGGGGACCCGGCCGCCCCCTCACCCTGCTCAAGGGCGCCCGGCGCAACATCGCCGCCGTGAGCGCCGGGGCCCTGCTCACCGCGGTCCTGGGCACCGTGGTGACCCTCGGCGCCACCTCCGGGGGCGAGGACGGGCCCCCCGACCGGGTCATCTCCGAGCAGTCCGCCAACGAGGACGACGGTGGTGGCGGCCTCCCCGCCGAGGAGCCGACCGAGGACTCCACCCGGGGCCCGGAGCCGGTGGAGAGCGGCCGGGCCGGAACGGACGCGCCGGCGTCGGAGAGCCCCGACCCCAGTGCTTCGGGGGAAGGCGGCCCCTCGGAGAGCGACGGCCCCAGCGCGTCCGGGACGACGGGGCCGGGCGGCTCCTCCGGCGGTTCCGGGGGATCGGGAAGCTCGGGCGGATCGACGGGCGGCTCGGGGAACTCGACCCCCACCAAGAAGCCGCCCACGAGCGAACCCCCGGAGGAATCCCCTTCCGGGGAACCGACGGACGACCCGACCGGCGAGGAGCCGACCAGCCCCTCGCCCACCGCGAGCGGCGGCACCACCAACACGGCGAGCGAGCCCGCGCCCGTCTCCCCGGTCGGCGGCGGCACGGCGTCGGCCTCGACCTCCGGGACAACGCCGATGTCCGCGTCGACGCCCGCCGACGCGGGCGGGGCGACGGGTACCGGCGAGGAGCCCCCGGTCATCTGAGGCCGCGTGCCGCGCGGCGCCGGGGGCTGGGCGCGCGGGCTCAGAAGAGCCTGAGCTTGTCGTCCTCGATGCCGCGCAGGGCGTCGTAGTCGAGCACGGTGCAGCCGATGCCGCGGTCGGTGGCGAGCACCCGGGCCTGCGGCTTGATCTCCTGGGCCGCGAAGATGCCCCGTACCGGCGCCAGATGCGGATCGCGGTTGAGGAGTTCGAGGTACCGGGTGAGCTGCTCGACACCGTCTATCTCGCCGCGCCGCTTGATCTCCACCGCGACGGTCCCGCCGTCGGCGTCCCGGCAGAGGATGTCCACCGGCCCGATGGCAGTGGGGTATTCACGCCGAATCAGCGCATAGCCTTCGCCCAGTGTCTCGATCCTGTCGGCGAGGAGTTCCTGGAGGTGCGCTTCCACGCCATCCTTGATCAGGCCCGGGTCAACTCCCAGTTCGTGGGAGGAGTCGTGGAGTATTTCCTCCATGGTGATGATGAGCTTCTCGCCCGCCTTGTTCACCACCGTCCACACGGCGTCGTCACCCTCCTTGAGGGTGCACGGCGGAGACATCCAGTTGAGGGGTTTGTAGGCCCGGTCGTCGGCGTGGACGGACACACTGCCGTCGGCCTTGACCAGGATCAGCCGGGGCGCGGAGGGCAGATGGGCGGTGAGCCGGCCCGCGTAGTCGACGGAGCAGCGAGCGATGACGAGACGCATGGCCCGCACGCTACTCGACCGTCCCGCCTCCACGCGATTCGCCCTGGATGGGCCCCTTCGGCGGCTGGCTGGTTGTCACCATTCTCCTGGTGCGGCCGGAGGGAGCGGCATACCGTGGATGCGGGAAGTCGTCGTCCGGGCACGCTCCGTCGCGGCTCCCCTTCGCCGTCCGAGGACCCCCTGCGGGGGTGCGAGAGGAGAACCCCATGTCGCTGGACGTCTCACCGGCCCTGCTCGAACAGGCCGAGCGAGGGGAGGTCGATGAAGCGGAGTTCGTCGACTGCGTCCGGACCTCCCTGCCGTACGCATGGGAGATGATCAGCTCTCTGGTGGCCCAGCTCAAGGTCGACGGCGGGGAGTTCGCCGACAACCAGGTGCCGCCGCCAGACGAACAGGCGCGTGGCCAGCTGCTCCGAGCGCTGGCGAGCGACGCGATACGCGGGGCTCTGCAGCGGCACTTCGGGGTCCGGCTGGCGTTCCAGAACTGCCACCGGGTGGCCGTCTTCCCGACGGCCGGTACCTCCGACGAGAGGCTCGCGCGCTTCACCTCCGTACGGGGCCAGATCCTGAACCAGTCGCCCCGGCTGCGCGACTGCTGAGAGCTCCCGGCGCCGCCCCGCACCCGGAACGTTTCCGGTCGCGGGGCGGCGCGGTGCCGTGCCGTGCTGTGCCGAGGTGCGGTGGACGGAGGCCGCGGCTCAGGTGAGCAGGGGGAGCACCTCGGCGCCCAGCCGCCGGACGTTCTCCTCGGTCGCCGCGAGATCTCCCGACCCCTCCACCAGCAGGGCGAACCGGCTGATGCCGGTGCGCTCGGCGGTGGCCGCGAGCCGGTCGGCGCAGAGCCGCGGCGGGCCCACCGGGTGGAGCGCGCAGAGGAGTTCGGTGTACGCGCGCGGATCGCGCATCCGGCGCTCCCGGCCGTCCACCGTGACATGGGCCTCCAGTCCCTGGCGCAGCCAGCCGGGCATCGCCTTGAGCAGCGCCTCGGCGGCATGGTCGCGGGAGTCGCCGATCTGCGCCACACCGGCCGAGACATGACCGGCCGCCGCGATCTCCTCCGGGGGCCGGCCCGCCTCCCGGGCGCAGTCGCGCCAGAAGGCGACCATGCCGGCCTTCTCCTCGTCCCCGCAGTGCATGCCCAGGAGCATCGGCAGACCGCGCTCGGCGGCGAGCCGCACACTCGCGCGCGAGGTGCAGGCCACGACCACCGGCGGGCCCTCGGCCGGCTCCAGCAGCTCCCTCGGGCGCGGCACCACCGGCACCTCCCGGAAGCCGAACCGCTCGCCGTCGGCCGCCACCCGGGGTTCGCGCAGCCAGCGCAGCAGCAGGTCCAGCGATTCGGGGAAGCCCCGTTCGTAGGCCGCGAGGCCCGCGTTGAACACCTCCAGGTCCACCCAGGGGCCGCCGCGGCCGACACCGAGGGTGAACCGCCCGCCCGAGAGGACGTGGAGCAGCGCCGTCTGCTCGCCGAGCGCCACCGGGTGCGTGGTCGGCAGCACGCTGACCGCGGTGCCGACCCCGATCCGGCGGGTGCGGCCGAGCAGCAGCGCGGCGAGCGTCACCGCGGACGGGCACACCCCGTACGGCACGAAGTGGTGCTCGGCGAGCCAGACCGCGTCCAGCCCCGCCCGCTCCGCCTCCTCCGCCGTGCACACGGCGCGGCGCAGCGCCTCGTCCGCTCCCTGGCCGGGGAACTGCGCGGCCAGTACAAAAACTCCTACCTGCATCGCCTTCTGCCTCCTCGCGGACGGCGTGCTGCCTCCCCTATCGGCAACAACGCCCGACACGTGCCAAGGGCACGGTCTCCCGTGAAGTTCTGCTGATTATCTGGGTTATTGGGGATTCCGAGGATTTCGGGCGATCGGAGGCGGTGATACGGTTTTCTGCGGATCCGGTACCGGGGCGGGCCCGGCGCGTAGGCTGGGGGGCGGCAGACCGTCCACCCTTCGGATACCCCGCGAGGTGCAGCCCGTGTCCCCCCGTCGTAACCGCCCCCGGGGCGGCGGCAGCAAGCCCACACCGTACGGCGGCGGCCGCCGCGAGGGGGAGGAAGAGGAGACCCCGTTCGGCGCCTGGGGCAGAACGGAGAGCTGGCGCGGCGAGGAGTGGGTGGTGCGGCCGGTCGGCGGCTCCACCGCGGCCAAGCGGTACCGCTGCCCCGGCTGCGACCAGGAGATCCCGCAGGGGCAGCCGCACGTGGTGGCCTGGGCGCAGCTGGGGCCGGTCGACGACCGGCGGCACTGGCACCGGGCGTGCTGGAACGCCCGGGACCGCCGCACCACGCGGGTGCAGCGGTCCCGTAACGCGCCCCGGTACTGATCCCCGGCGGGGCCTCCCGGGCCGGCCTCAGACGTCCCGCTTCTCCAGCGCGGCGTAGGCGCCGGCGAGCGCGACCGCCGTGACGACGGCCAGCAGCAGGAGCTGGCTCAGCCCGTCGCCGCCGTCGTTGACCCGGTGCAGCGCGGCGAGGGAGTTGATGGCGTTGTACTCCAGGATCTTCTCCGCCGCGGGCCGCATGCTCTCCGAGAAGAGGAGGAACGCCGGCAGGATCGCGGGGAGCAGGACCACGCCCAGCATCGCCGTGATGGCCCCCGCCGAGTGCCGCAGCAGGGTGCCGACGGCGAGGGCGAGCAGGCCCAGCAGCGAGACATAGAGCCCGGCGAGGACCGTCGCCCCGGCCCACTGCCCGCCGTCCGCCGAGGCCACTCCCGGCCCGCTGTGCATCCCCGCGCCCATCAGCGCGGTGAGCGTGCAGACCGCCGTGGTGACCGTCCACGAGACCGCCAGGAAGACCAGCACCTTGGCGGTCAGCACCCGGGAACGCCGGGGTGCGGCGGTGAGGGTGGTGCGGATCAGGCCGGTGCCGTACTCCGAGGTGATCACCAGCACGCCGAGCGTGACGACGCAGATCTGGCCGAGGATCAGCCCGAACAGGCCGTTGGCGATGGGTGCCTGGGTCCCGTAGTCGCCGTCGTCGGTGAAGACGTTGATCAGGAAGCCGATCCCGAGCACGAGGAACGCCAGGACGGCCAGCGTCCAGACCGTGGAGCGGACCGAGCGGATCTTGGTCCACTCCGCGGCGATGGCGTGCCCGAGATGGGCGTCGCGCACCGGGATCGGCGAGGCGTACCCGCCCTGAGCGGGCAGCGGCCCGTGGCCGCCGGGCTGCTGGTGCCCCTGCTGCGGGTGGGCGCCGTACGGCTGGTGCGGCTGCGCGTGCGGCTGGTGCTGGTCCGGGTGCTGCATCTGCTGCGGCGGTACGGGGGCGGGGGCCTGCCCGTACGGTCCCGGTGCGGCGGAGGGCGGGACCGCCGGGGCCTGCCCGGGGGACTGCTGCGCCCGCGGCTGTGCCGGTGCCGGTGTCTCCGTGGCCGGCCGGTGGCCGCGGGGGTCCTCTCCCCGGTCCTGCGACGGCTGGTCCCCTGCCCGCCGTTCCGGGGCGAGTCGCACGGTGTCCCGCGGTCCGGGGGCGGGCTGTGCGGCCGGGGGCCGCTGCTCCGGTGTGCTGCTCGCCGGGGGCGCGGACGGCTGGTCCTGCGGCGGGGTGGCCGGGCTTCCGGGCTGCGGCTGGGAGGGGGTCGTCATCGGGCTTCCTCGGTGTCACGCTTCGTCAGGTCGGGGCCGGGGGCGGCGCCGTTCGGCGCGGCGGACGCCGGCGGCACGGCGGGAACCGGCTGCGGCGCGGCGTACGGATTCGGCTGCGGCGGTCCCGGGAACGGCCCGGGTGCGGCCGTCCCGGGCGGCGGGAAGCCGCCCGGCGGCGGCGCCTGGCCCGGCGCCTGGCCCGGGTGGCCCTGCGGTGCGTAACCGGGCTGCGGCAGGTAACCGCCCTGCGGGGCGTACCCCGGACCCGCCGGGCCCGGTACGGCCGCCCGCAGGCCGGCCCGCGGGTCGAGGGTCGAGCGGTAGTCGACCGCCCCCTGCGTCATCTGCATATACGCCTCTTCCAGCGAGGCCTGGTGCGGCGAGAGCTCCCAGAGGCGGACGTCCGCCTCGTGCGCCAGGTCGCTGATCCGCGGCAGCGGCAGGCCCGACACCCGCAGCGCGCCGTCCTGTTCGGGAAGGACGTGGCCGCCCGCCCCGCTCAGCACGGCGGTCAGCTTCTCCCGCTGCTCCGGAGCGTCCACCGGGGTCCGCACCCGGGCGAACCCGGCCGAGTGGTGCGCGATGAAGTCCCGGACGCTCATGTCGGCGAGCAGCTGCCCGCGGCCGATCACGATCAGGTGATCGGCGGTCAGCGCCATCTCGCTCATCAGATGGCTGGAGACGAAGACCGTCCGGCCCTCCGCCGCGAGGCCCTTCATCAGATTCCGCACCCAGAGGATGCCCTCCGGGTCCAGGCCGTTGACCGGCTCGTCGAAGAGCAGCACCTGCGGATCGCCGAGCAGGGCCGCGGCGATGCCGAGCCGCTGCCCCATGCCGAGGGAGAAGCCCTTCGACCGCCGCCGGGCCACGTCCTGCAGGCCCACCACGCCCAGTACCTCGTCGACCCGGCGGGCCGGGATGCCGGACAGCTGGGCGAGGGAGAGCAGATGGTTCCGGGCGCTGCGCCCGCCGTGCACGGCCTTCGCGTCCAGCAGCGCGCCGACCTGGCGCGGGGCGTTGGGCAGTCTGCGGAACGGATGACCGCCGATCGTCACCCGCCCGGCCGTGGGCGCGTCCAGGCCCAGGATCATGCGCATCGTCGTCGACTTCCCGGAGCCGTTGGGCCCCAGGAAACCGGTCACGGCCCCCGGCCGTACCTGGAACGACAAGTTGTACACGGCCGTTTTGGCGCCGTAGCGCTTGGTCAGGCCGACTGCCTCGATCATGCTCCGCCCCTCGCCGGATGGGTCGGGGGCCGCGCGGGTCCGGTGGTCCGGCGCGCAGTCCGAGTGGTGTGGTGCCCCCTGAGGTCCCACGAGACTACCGGCGAACGGGCCGGGCACCACCGCGGAGCCTGCCCCGGCCCCGCAACGGGCCGCGCGGCGGGGCGTGTTGACCCGGCCCGGGGGTACGGCACGGGCCCGCGCCGCCCCCCGGACACCACGGTGCCCCCCGACACCCGGGGTGGCGGGGGGCACGGCATGGGCTCGGGGGCGGGACGGGACGGACGGCCCGTCCGTCCGGCCGCGTACGGGCCGGGGCGGGGTCAGCCGCGCTGCTGGGCCGGGACGCCGGCGGTCTCGTCGTCCGGGTTGCCGGCCGCGGCGACGGCCGCGCCGGTGAGCGTGGCCAGCATCTCGCGGACGTTCGTCAGCTGGGCGTTGATGCTGTCGCGGCGGTTGGTGAGCGCCGCCAGCTCGCGCTCGGACTCGCTGCGGATCCGGTCGGCCTTGGCGTTGGCGTCGGCCACGATGTCCTCGGCCTGGCGCTGCGCGGTCTCCACCGTCTGGCGGGCGCGGCGCTCGGCGTCGGTGCGCAGCTTCTCCGCCTCCAGACGGAGCTGCTCGGCACGGTGCTCGATCTCCGCGAGCCGCTTCTCGGCCTTGGCCTGGCGGGAGGCGAGGTCGCGCTCGGACTGCTCGCGGCGCTTGGCGAGGTTCGTCTCGAAGTCCGCGGCGGCCTGGGCGGCCTTGGCCCGGGTCTCCTCGAAGAGGGCGTCGGCCTCCTCGCGCTTCGCCTGGGCGTCCTTCTGCGCGTCGGCGCGGAGCGTGGACGCCTCGCCCTTCGCGCGCTCGACGATCCGGGCGCCCTCGTCCTCGGCCTTCTGCTTGCGGTCGTTGGCGTAGCTCTCGGCGTCGTTGCGGACCTGCTGCGCGGCCGACTCGGCCAGCTCGCGGTGCTGGTCGGCGGCGCGGCGGGCCTCGTCCCGCAGGTCCTTGGCCTCCTCCTCGGCGAGGCGGAGGATCTTCTCGACCCGGGCGCCGAGACCGGCGTACGAGGGCTCGGAGTCGTTGACCTGGGCCTGGGCGTTCTGCGTCTCGAGGTGCAGTTCCTCGATCCGCTTCTCCAGAGCGGAGATGCGCGACAGTGCGCTGTCGCGGTCGGCGACGAGCTTGGTGATGCGGTCGTCCACCTGGCCGCGGTCGTATCCACGCCGCACGAGCTCGAAGCCGAAGGGGGAGGAAGTGTCGCTCATGGGGTTCCTGTCGAAAGAGACTGAAAGAGACCGGTGAGGTGATAGACCGAATCCTAGGCCGCCGTACGGCGTGTCATCGAGTCATTGACGGTTTGATGTGGAGAATGACCCCTCTTTTGAGTGGCTAGCTGTCGGAACCCTTGCCACCCGAACGAGCGGCCCCCGCTGCCGCGGCCGTTTTGACCCCGTTCGCGCCCCCGGCCGCACCGGGCGTCTCGAAGGACTCCAGGGCCTCCAGAACGTCCTGGACCCGTGAGATCTCGGCGTTGATGTCCTCGCGCCGGCGGACCAGCACATCCAGCTCGCGCTGTCCCTCGTCGACCGTCCGCTTCGCCTCGGCCGCCGCCTCCGCGCGCATCGCCTCGGCCTCGCGTTCGACCTCCGCCTTCTTCTGCGCCGCCTCCTTGAGGAGCGCCTCGGCCTTCTTCACCGCCGCGATACGGACCTTGCTGGCCTCACTGCTGGCCTCCGAGAGCAGCTTCTCCGCCTTCTTCTCGGCCTCCGCGACCTGTTCGGACGCCGCCGTGACCAGCTTGTCGACCCGCTCGCCGGCCGACTTCACCGCCTCCGCGGCCTCCCGGCGCGCCCGCTCGTGCAGCTCCTCCATCTCGGCCTCGACCCGGGTCCGCAGCTCCTCGGCCCGCTCCCGGATCGCGGTGGCGTCCCGGCGGGCCTCGCTCAGCATGGTGTCGGAGTCGGTACGGGCCCGCTCCACCACGCCGTTGCCCTCGTTCGTCGCCTCGCCGACGATCCGCTCGGCCTCCCGGCGGGCGGCGCCGACCATGGTGTCCGCCTGCTCCTCGGCCGCCGTCGCCGCGCGCAGCGCCTCCTCGCGGGCCCGTTCCACCAGCTGGTCCGCCTGCTCGGCCGCGTCCGACCGGCGCTGGGCCGCGGCCTTCCGCGCCTCGTCGAGCACCCGGTCCGCCTCCGTCTGCGTCTCGCGGCGCAGCCGCTCGGCGGCCGCCTCCGCGTCCGCCTTGGTGCGGGCCGCCTCGGCGCGGGTGCGTGCCGCGTGCTGCTGGGCCGAGGTGACGGCCTCGGCGGCCTCCCGGCGCAGCCGGTCCGCCTCCTCGGTGGCCTCCGCCAGCAGCCGGTCCGCCTGCACGGCGGCGTCCGAGCGCCGCTTATTGGCCTCCTCGCGGGAGGTGGCGCGGAGCCGCTCGGCCTCCTCGATCGCCTCCGAGACCGTGCGGTCGGCCATCGACTTGGCGGCGTCCGTCTCGTCGCGCGCCTCCTGCCGGAGCCGGGTGGCGTCCTCCGAGGCCCGCTCCCGCTCGGCGTAGGCGTCCGCGCGGACCCGGTCCGCCTCGCCCTGCGCCTCCTCGCGGGTGCGCTGCGCCGCGTGCTCGGCGGCCGACCGGAGCCCGGCGATCTCCTGCTCGGCCTGCTCGTGCAGCCCGGCCACCGAGTCCCGTACCTGCTGGGCGGTCTGCTCGGCGGCGCCGACCAGTTCGGCGGCCCGCCGCTCGGCCTCCTCCAGCAGCCGGGCGGCCTCCGACTGCGCCTCCTCGACCCGCTTGCGGGCGGAGGCCAGCAGCTCCTCGGACTGCTCCCGGGCCCGGCGGCGCTCCTGGTCCGCCTCCTCGCGGGCGTCCCCGAGCAGCGTCTCCGCCTCCCGGCGGCGGCGGGCGGCCTCCTCCTGGGCGGCGTTCAGCGCCTCGGCGGCCTCGGCGCCGGTGCGCTCGGCGGCGGCCGCCGCCTCCGCGCGGATGCGGTCGGCCGTCTCCTGGGCCTGCGCCCGCAGCTCCTCGGCCTCCGCCATGGCGTCCGTCCGCAGCCGCACGGCCACCGACTCGCCCTCGGCACGCGCCGAGGAGGCGTCGGCCGCGGCCTCCGCGCGCAGCCGCTCGGCGTCCTCCTCCGCCTGCTGCTGGAGGGTGCGCAGCCGCTCGGCGGCCTCGGTGCGCAGCCGGTCCGTCTCCTCGACGGCCTCCCGGCGCAGCCGCTCGGCCTCCGTACGGGCCTCGCGCAGCGCCTCCTCGGCGGTGGTGACCCGCTCCTCGGCCTCGGTGTGCAGCCGGGTCAGTTCCTCGGCGGCCTCGGCGCGGCGGTCGCGGGCGGCCTGCTCGGCCTCCTCACGGAGCTGGGTGGCCTCCTCGACGGCCTGGTCGGCCGTCTTCCGGGCCTGGGTGAGAGCCTCCTTGCGCAGCTCCTCCGCCTCGCCCCGGGCGCGCTCCAGGGCGTCCTCGGCCTGCCGGCGCAGCGTGGTGGCGCGCTCGATGGCCTCGGTGCGGACGCGCTCGCTCTCGGAGCCGGCGTTGTTGCGCAGCTCCTCGGCGTCGGCCTTGGCCTTGGCCAGCAGCTCCTCGGCCTGGTTCGCGGCCTCCTCGATCTGCTGGACGGCCTCGCGGCGGGCCTCGCCCCGCAGCCGCTCGGCCTCCGCGACGGCGTCGGCCCGCAGCTGCTCGGCCTCGCCGCGCAACCGCCGTGCCTCCTCCTGGAGTTCGACGGTCTTGGCGCGGTACTCCTTGGTGTCGTCCTTGGCCGCGCCCTTGACCTGCTCGGCGGCGTCGGCGGCCTCGCTGCTCAGCCGGGAGGCCTCGGCCTCGGCCTCGCGGCGGATGCGCTCGGCCTCCTCGGCCGCGGCGCGGGTGGTGGCCTTGGCGTCCTCCTCCGCCTTGGTCAGCAGCTCCTCGGCGCTGCGGGCGGCCTTCGCCAGCTGGGCGGCGGAGTCCTCGGCGACCTTGGAGCGGGCGGCCTCCTCGGCCTCCGCGCGCATCCGGTCGGCCTCGGCCCGGGCGTCGGCCCGCAGCTGCTCGGCCTCCGCCTTGATCGTCTCGGCTTCCTTGGTGGCCTCGTTGACGAGCCGGGCGATCTCCGCCTTGGCGGTGCGCATCCGCTGCTCGTTGGCGGACTCGGCACTGCTGAGCTTCTTGCCCGCCTCGGCCTCCGCCTGCTCGCGCAGCCGGTCGGCCTCGGCGCGCGCCGTGCGCAGCGCCTCCTCGGCCTCCTTCATGCGCTGTTCGGCGGCCCGGGTCAGCTCCGAGGCCTGGCGGCGGGCCTGCTCGGACTCGCCGACCGTGGAGGTGCGGAGCTGCTCGGCGTGGTCGGTGGCCTCCTGCGCCTGATTGGAGGCGGCGGTCAGCAGGCGCTCGGCGTCGGTGCGGGCCCGGCGCAGGATCTGCTCGGCCTCGGAGCGGGCCGACTCGGCCTGGCTGCCCAGCCGCTCCCGGGCCTGCTCGGTGAGGCGGTGCGCCTCGGCGCGGGCGGCGGCGAGGGACTGCTCGGCCTCGGCGCGGGACTCGTCCAGCAGCCGGCGGGCCTGGGCCTCGGTCCGGGCGCGGAGCTGCTCGGCCCAGGCGACGTTCTCGTTGACGTGCGCCTCGACGGTCTGCCGCCGCTCGGCCAGCTCCTCGTCGAGCCGGCGGCGGCGTTCGACCGCCTCGGTGTGCAGCTCGGCCTCCAGCCGGGCCTGCCGCTCGGCGACCTCCTGCAGGAGCCGCTGGGTCTGGGCGCGGGCCTCGCGCAGCTCGCGCTCGGCGTCGGTGCGGAGCTGGTCGGCCTGGATCTGGGCGTTGCGGAGCAACTGCTCGGCCTGGTAGCCGAGATCGCCGTGGTCGTAGGCGGGCCGGGACATGATGGTGCGGCGCGCCTCGTGCAGCTTGGCGCGCAACACCTCGACCTGGTAGCCGAGGTCGTCGGCGTGCTGGACGGCCTTCTCCCGCTCGGTCTTCAGCCGCTCCATCTCGGCTTCGAACTTCGAGAGGTGGTCGTCAGCCTCGTAGCGGTCGTAGCCCCGCACTGCGCGGTCCATCCGTCCCCTGGTCGCGTCGACACCGGCGCTGCCCTGCCCGTTCCAGGCGCCGGCCCGTTCTTCGATCGGCAACAGCCCTTCCGTAGGAAGGTACGTTCCGAAACAAGGATGCCTTCAATCCGAGAAGGGTTCCCTGAACCGAACGCCGCCTTCCGGGGAATGGTGTCAGATCATCGGCGGGGAAGGGGGCACAGCCGTGGAACCTGCGCCGGCCTCACAACCCCGGCCGAACGGCCACTCTACCGGCCGGGGCGATATGAGGTCAGTGGCTGTGGGGGTCCTCGCTTCCCTCCGTCCCCTTGGCGGTGACGAGTTCGGTCAGCACGCCGCCGCAGTCCTTGGGGTGGAGGAAGGTGATCCGCGAGCCCATGGAGCCGGTGCGGGGCTCGTCGTAGAGGACGCGGACGCCCTTGTCCCGGATCGCGGCGGCGTCGCCGTCCACGTCGGCCGTGCCGAAGGCGATGTGGTGCACGCCCTCACCGTTCTTGTCCAGCCATTTCGCGACGGTGGAGTCCTCGCGGGTGGGCTCCAGGAGCTGCAGGTAGGACGCGCCGCCGTCCGAGGTCTCGTTGATCTTCAGCATGGCTTCGCGCACCCCCTGTTCCTCGTTGACCTCCGAGTGGAAGACCTCGAAGCCGTAGGTGGCGCGGTAGAACTCCACGGTCTTGTCGAGGTCGAAGCAGGCGATTCCGATGTGGTCGATACGCGTCAGCATGAGACCAGTGCACCCCTCTCACATGCGACTACGCAACGTGCGCGCGATCACACCCGCCGACCGGTGACCCGGGGCCATACCGCTCAGTACATTGACGGAAACCCTCGTTAACCCTTCCGGGGCCCTGCCGCATCCCCCCGGAAGGCTTGATCCCGTCCGAAGGGACCGCACCATGACTGCCACGACCGGTACCACTTCTGTGATCGTCGCAGGGGCCCGCACGCCCATGGGGCGTCTGCTCGGCTCCCTGCGCAGCTTCACCGGCGCCGACCTCGGCGGGGTGGCCATCAAGGCCGCCCTGGACCGGGCCGGCATCGGCGGCGACCAGGTGCAGTACGTGATCATGGGGCAGGTGCTCCAGGCGGGCGCCGGCCAGATCCCCGCCCGGCAGGCGGCCGTGAAGGCCGGCATCCCGATGAACGTCCCCGCGCTGACCGTCAACAAGGTCTGCCTCTCCGGCCTGGACGCCATCGCCCTGGCCGACCAGCTCATCCGCGCCGGTGAGTTCGACGTGATCGTGGCCGGCGGCCAGGAGTCCATGACCAACGCCCCGCACCTGCTGCCGAAGTCCCGCGAGGGCTACAAGTACGGCGCGGTGCAGGTCCTCGACTCGATGGCGCTCGACGGGCTGACCGACTCCTTCGAGAACGTCGCCATGGGCGAGTCCACCGAGAAGCACAACACCCGGCTGGGCATCGGCCGCCCCGAGCAGGACGAGATCGCGGCCGCCTCCCACCAGCGCGCCGCGGCCGCGCAGAAGAACGGCCTCTTCGAGGCGGAGATCACCCCGGTCGAGATCCCGCAGCGCAAGGGCGACCCGGTGATCTTCTCCCAGGACGAGGGCATCCGCGCCGAGACCACCGCCGAGTCGCTGGGCAAGCTGCGGCCCGCCTTCGCCAAGGACGGCACCATCACCGCCGGCAGCGCCTCGCAGATCTCCGACGGCGCCGCCGCCGTGGTCGTCATGAGCAAGGCGAAGGCCGAGGAGCTGGGCCTGGAGTGGATCGCCGAGATCGGCGCCCACGGCAATGTCGCCGGCCCGGACAACTCCCTGCAGTCCCAGCCCGCCAACGCGATCAGGCACGCGCTGGACAAGGACGGCCTGACGGTCGACGATCTGGACCTGATCGAGATCAACGAGGCGTTCGCCGCGGTCGCCGTGCAGTCCATGAAGGACCTCGGGGTGACCTCGGAGAAGGTCAACGTCAACGGCGGCGCCATCGCCCTCGGCCACCCGATCGGCATGTCCGGCGCCCGCGTCGTGCTCCACCTGGCGCTGGAGCTCAAGCGGCGCGGCGGCGGCACCGGCGCGGCGGCGCTGTGCGGCGGCGGCGGCCAGGGCGACGCCCTGATCGTCCGCGTCCCGGGCAAGTGACCCGCGGCCCCCGCCGCGCCCGGCGGGGGCCCGAAAGAGATCCACAGAGACGGAGCAGTGACCGATGGCCGACGTCCCCACCCTGGTCGAGCAGGCGCGGCAGGGCCGCCCGCGTGCCGTGGCCCGGCTGATCTCACTGGTGGAGGGGGCGTCGCCGCAGCTCCGTGAGGTCATGGCCGCCCTCGCGCCGCTGACCGGCAACGCGTACGTGGTCGGGCTGACGGGCTCGCCCGGGGTGGGCAAGTCCACCTCCACCTCGGCGCTCGTCAGCGCGTACCGCAGGGCCGGGAAGCGGGTCGGGGTGCTCGCGGTCGACCCCTCCTCGCCGTTCTCCGGCGGCGCGCTGCTGGGCGACCGGGTGCGGATGGGCGACCACGCCTCCGACCCCGGCGTCTACATCCGCTCGATGGCCACCCGCGGCCATCTCGGCGGGCTGGCCTGGGCCGCCCCGCAGGCGATCCGGGTGCTCGACGCGGCCGGCTGCGATGTCGTCCTGGTGGAGACCGTCGGCGTCGGCCAGTCCGAGGTCGAGATCGCCTCGCAGGCCGACACGAGCGTGGTGCTGCTGGCCCCCGGCATGGGGGACGGCATCCAGGCGGCCAAGGCCGGGATCCTGGAGATCGGCGACGTCTACGTGGTGAACAAGGCCGACCGGGACGGGGCCGACGCCACCGCCCGGGAGCTCAACCACATGCTCGGCCTGGGCGAGGCGCGGTCGCCGGGGGACTGGCGTCCCCCGATCGTCAAGACCGTCGCGGCCCGGGGCGAGGGCGTCGACGAGGTCGTCGAGGCGCTGGAGAAGCACCGGGCCTGGATGGAGGAGCGCGGCGCGCTCACCGAGCGGCGCCGGGCCCGTGCGGCCCACGAGGTGGAGACGATCGCGGTGACCGCGCTGCGGGAGCGGATCGGCGACCTCCGCGGCGACCGGCGGCTCGGCGCGCTGGCCGAGCGGATCGTGGACGGGACGCTCGATCCGTACACGGCCGCGGACGAGCTGGTCGCCGGGGTCACCGAGAGCTGACGGACTCCGGGGGCCCGGGCCCGGGCGCGGGGCCGGCCCGGGCCGGGCAGGGCCCGCACCGGAGGCGGCGGCCGGCGGCCGGCGGCCGGTGCCACGGGGCGGCCGCCGCGCTCCGGGCGCGGGGTGGCGGAGCACCACGAACGGCGGCGCCGGTCCGTGCGGGACCGGCGCCGCCGTTGTCGTGTGGCGGATGCGGATGCCGTGGCGCTTGCCGTGTGCCCGGACCGGGGCGCCGTGTCCGGTGACCCGGGCCGCGGGCCGGTCAGCCGTCGGAGCGGCTGTCGTCCCGGTCGTCGTCCTCCCGGTCGTGGTGCTTGTCGTCGTCCCGGCCGTTGCGGTCGTCGTCCTTCCCGCTCTCCCGGTCATCCCCGTCGCGGTCCTCCCGGCCGTCCCGGCCGTCCCGGCCGTCCCGGCCGTCCCGGTCGTCGCCGGAGTCCTGGGCGGCCGCTCCGGCGCCGGTGACCTTCCCGGTTTCGGCGTCCACCCGGACCTCGCGTTCCGTGCCGTCCTTCCCGAGGATCTCGACCTCCCATCCGCCGGCGCGGCCCGTGTCCCCGTGGTCGTCCCGCCCCTCGAACTCGACCGAGGTCACCGTGCCGGGTGTCTGCTTCACCGCGGCGCCGGCGGCACTGCCGAGGTCCGTGGCGGCCCGCTGGAGGGACTCCCGCTCGCCGCGGTCGCCGCCGGCCCCGTCCCCGTCTCCGTCCTCGTCGTCCTCGGCGACGCCCGTCACCTTGCCGCTGCCCGCGTCCACCCGGACCTCGTACCAGGTGCCCTTCCGGTCCAGCACCTCGATCTCCCAGACCGGCCGGTCGTCCTCGTCGTCCAGTTCGGCGGAGGCTGCGGTGCCGGCGCGGGCCTCCAGCGCCGCGCGGACGGCTTCGGCCACGGTGGTCCGGGTGGCCCCGGCCCGTTCCCGGTCGTCGTCGCCGGACCGTCCGGAGTCCTCCGAGCCCTCGCCGGCCGCCGCGCCCGGCCGTGACGGTGCGTCCCCGGCCGCCCCGCCGTCCCCGGCGGCCGCCACGGCCGCCGCCGTTCCGCCGCCGGCCAGGACGGTGGCGGCGAGGGCCGCGATGAGAATGTTCCGCTTCATGGGTGCCTCCCGTGTCGGTGTGGCGCCCACCGTGCCGGGACGATGCTGAAGCCCCGCTGAAGCCACCTGAAATTCCCTTCAGGCGGGGTGCGCGAGACTGGGCTCGTGCGCCTGCTGATCGTGGAGGACGAGAAACGGCTGGCTCTGTCGCTGGCCAAAGGGCTCACGGCGGAGGGCTTCGCCGTGGATGTCGTCCACGACGGCCCGGAAGGGCTGCACCGGGCGCTGGAGGGAGTCCACGACCTGGTGGTGCTCGACATCATGCTGCCCGGGATGAACGGCTACCGCGTGTGCGCCGCGCTGCGCGCCGCCGGCGCCGAGGTCCCGATCCTGATGCTGACCGCCAAGGACGGCGAGTACGACGAGGCGGAGGGCCTCGACACGGGCGCCGACGACTATCTGACCAAGCCGTTCTCCTACGTCGTGCTCGTGGCCCGGGTCCGGGCGCTGCTGCGGCGGCGCGGGCGCACCGCGTCCCCGGTGCTGACCGCCGGGCCGCTGACCGTGGACACCGCGGCCCGCCGGGTGCGGCACGGGGACGAGGAGATCACCCTCACCGCGAAGGAGTTCGCCGTGCTGGAGCAGCTCGCGGTGCGGGCGGGCGAGGTCGTGTCCAAGGGCGAGATCCTGGAGCACGTCTGGGACTTCGCCTATGAGGGCGACCCCAACATCGTCGAGGTGTACATCAGCACCCTGCGGCGCAAACTCGGCTCCTCCCGCATCGCCACGGTGCGCGGGGCCGGCTACCGGCTGGTGGACCGGTGATGAGGAGCGTACGGGCGAAGGCCGCGCTGGGCGCCACGCTCGTCGTCACCGTCGCCCTCGTCGCCGCGGGGGCCGCCGTGCTGTGGGTGCTGCGGGACAACCTGCTCGGCCGGGCCGATCTGGAGGCACGGCTGGCGGCCCGGGAGATCGCCTCCCAGGTGGCCGCGGGACGGGCGTACGGAAGCCTGGCTCTGCCGGACCGGGAGCAGCCGGTGCAGGTGGTGGACGAGGACGGGCGGCTGCGCGCCGCCAGTGAGGGGCTGGAGGCGGTGACCGGCACCGGCAGCGCCCGTGTCACCCCCGAGCCCGGCCCGTCCCCCACGGGTGACGATGACGACGACCGCGACGACGACCACGGCGGCCGCGCCGACGATGACGACGACCCCGGAAGCGGCGAGGTGTCGGAGGACACCGGGACCCGTTCCGGCACCGCCACCGTGGACGGTGAAACAGCCGCCTACCGCTTCGCCTCGGTGGAGGCCACCACCCCGCGGGGCGAGACCGTGACCGTCCACGCGGGCGCCCCGCTCGCCACCGAGCAGGAGGCGGTGGGCACGGTCCGCACGGCGATGCTGGCCGGGCTGCCCCTGCTGCTCGCCGTGGTGGCGGCCGCGACCTGGCAGACGACCCGGCGCGCCCTGCGCCCCGTGGAGGGCATCCGCCGCGAGATGGCCGCGATCACGGCCTCGGCCGATCTCTCCCGCCGGGTGCCGGTGGCCGGCTCCGGTGACGAGGTCGAACGGCTGGCGCGGACCACCAACGAGACCCTGACGGCCCTGGAGTCCTCCGTGGAGCGGCAGCGGAAGTTCGTCGCCGACGCCTCGCACGAGCTGCGCAGCCCTATCGCCAGTCTGCGCACGCAGCTGGAGGTGGGGGAGGCGCACCCGGAGCTGCTGGACGTCCCGGGCGCCGTCGCCGACACCGTACGGCTGCAGGCACTGGCCGCGGATCTGCTGCTGCTGGCCCGGCTGGACGCGGGGGAGCGCCCGCCGGACCGGGTGGTGGACCTCGGGACGCTGGTGCGGGAGGAGGTCGCCCAGCGCCGGGACCGCCTTCCGGTGCGGGTGGCGGTGGAGCCGGGGTGCGAGGTCACCGGGTCGCGCGGCCGGCTGGCGCAGGTGCTGGGCAATCTGCTGGACAACGCGCGGCGTCATGCCCGCCGCGAGGTGGGCGTCTCGCTGCGGCGCGACGGCGCCTGGGCGGTGCTGGAGGTGTCGGACGACGGGCCCGGGGTGCCCCCGGACCAGCGCGAGCGGATCTTCGAACGGTTCGTCCGCCTCGACGACGCGCGGAGCCGCGACGACGGCGGGGCCGGACTGGGCCTCGCCATCGCGCGGGACATCGCGCTGCGCCACGGCGGCACGCTGGTGGTGGCCGACGGCGCGGTGTTCCGGCTGCGGCTGCCGCTCGCCGGGGTCTCCGTGAGCGGCAGCGGCCCGGACGCCGGGTCCGGGCGGTGACCGGCGGCCGGTCAGCCGGCGCGCTGCTCGCGGAGGTGCTCCGCGACCGGGGTGAGCGTCTCGCGCAGGGCCGTCAGCTCCGCGGGAGGCATCAGGTCGATGAAGTGCCGCCGTACGGACGCGACATGGTGCGGTGCGACCTCGCGCATGACCTGCGCTCCGTGGTCGGTCAGAACGGCGTAGAGCCCCCGGCGGTCGGACTCGCAGTTCTCCCGCCGGACGAGGCCCGCGTTCTCCATGCGGGTGATCTGGTGGGAGAGCCTGCTCTTCGACTGGAGGGTGGCGCCGGCGAGATCACTCATTCGCATCCGCGATTCCTCGGACTCGGAGAGGTTCACCAGGATCTCGTAGTCGTTGATGGTCAGGCCGAACGGCTGCAGATCCTTCTCCAGTTGGTGCATCAGCAGTTTGCTGACGTCCAGGTGGGTGCGCCAGGCACGCTGTTCCTCATCGCTGAGCCAGCGGGTGGCCGTCTCGGTCTCCATATGAATATTCTACCTATTAAAGTTGAAATACGGACCAATGGCGGACTGCTTGCTTCGCACCGCCCCCGGTGTTCCCTCGTGCAACTGCTCGGTGCGGGCACGCGTTCGAAACGTTACACTCCGGAGACCCGCGTTTACAGTCCGAAGCGGCGCTGGAGTCCTCCCAGGCCGCCCGGCAGCTGGGGAAGTTGGGGCGCCGGGGAGCCGGAACCCGGGCCGCCGGAGGGGCCGCCCCCGGGAACGCCCGGCTCCCCGGGGACGGCGCCGGTGGCGAGCTCGTCCATCAGCTGCTCGGTGGACTGCAGCAGCACCTGCCCGGCCCCGGTGAACTCGAACTGGTGCTCCTCACCGGAGGCCCCGCCGAGCCCGGTCAGGGCCCGTACGCCGCCCAGCACCCCGCGCAGATAGCCGTGGTCGTAGTGGTGGCAGGGGGAGGGGCAGTCCGCCCAGCCGACGAGCGCCTGCGGATCGACCCGGACGGGCGGTTCCACGAAGACCACCGGGCCGTTCGACGCGGCCACGAACTTCCCCGTCCCGATCAGCGTGAGAAAGCCCGGGATGATCGACTGCTTCAGCGACAGCCCCGGCTCGAAGGCCAGCAGATTGCCCGACCGGACGGTGAGGTTGCCGTCCTCCAGGTCGTAGGAGTTGACATCGAAGGCCCGGTCGGCGAGAAGCATCTTGCCCCGGCCCTCGGCCACCACCCAGTCCGCCGCGTGCAGCGGGGAGTGGAAGCTGCCGGCGACCAGCCGGTCGAGGCGGCCGTGGCCGACACCGTCGAACGCGATCTCGCCGTAGTAGGCGATCATCTTGCCCTTCTGCAGGAACCACTGGCCGTTCAGGTCCACACAGAAGGTGTAGGAGTTGACGTTGTCGTCGGCCGGCAGGGACTGCGGGTCGAAGACGGCCGGACCGGTCAAAGCTTCTCCTCCGATGCCTGGACGAACACCGCGCCGGTGCCCGAGAGTTCGAGCTGGAAGGCCTCTCCCGAGCCGCGGCCGACCATGTCCCGCCAGCCCAGCGCCGTGGAGAGCTTGTTGCGCAGGTCGCCGTGGTGGGCGACGTACGCCTGCGGGTCGACGTGCACCGGACGGTCCGGGGAGACCGGCAGTTCGATGACGCCGCCGTGGGCCATCACCGCCACCGATCCGTGGCCGCTCAGGGTGGTGGTGAACAGCCCCTGGCCGGTGACCTGGCCCCGCACCATGCCCATCACCCCGCCCTGCGAGCCCAGGAACACCGGCTTCTGCTGGAGCGTTCCGTCGAACGCCAGCAGCCGGTCCGCCTCCACATGGAGGGTGTCGCCGGAGAGCTCGATCACCTGGATGTGGTGGCCGCCGTGCCCGAACATCACGGTGCCGTCGCCCTCGACCGTCATCAGCGGCGCCGCCTCGCCCGCCACCCGGCGGCCGATCATCGACATCACCCCGCCCTGCCCGCCCGCGATGCTGGGCGTGAAGCTGACCTGCCCCCGGTAGGCGAGCATCGCGCCGCGCTGGCTGAACAGCCGCCGGCCGGGCGTGATCCGCGCCTCGACCATCTTGGAGTTGATCTCCCGGAACGGCATCAGAGCTGCCCCCCGACCGTGTTGCGCTCGCTGGGCTGCACATAGACCAGCCCCTCGCCCTCGAAGCGGATCTGGAACGACTCCCCGGAACCCTCGCCCAGCACGGTGCGGAAGTTCACCCCGGACTGGAACTCCTGCCGCAGCTTGCCGGAGTGGGCGACGTACGCCCCCGGGTCCACCCGCAGCGGATACGCCGGCGACACCCGCAGCACCACCGCCGGCCCGTCGGACATGATCGCCGCCTGGCCCGTGCCCTCGACCACCGTGGTGAACAGGCCGTTGCCCTGGGCCGCCCCGCGCAGTCCGGTGAAGGTCGTGCCGGTGCGGAGCCCGGCGTCGGCCGCGAGCAGATTGCTCGCCTCCACATGGAGCGTGTCGCCGTGCAGCGGGACGAGGGTGATCTCGGTGGCCCGGTCGGCGAACCAGCAGGTCCCCTGCCCCCGCACCTCCATCAGCTCCATCTGCTCACCGGTGAGCCGGCGGGTGACCATGCCGCGCAGGCCCTCGCCGCCTCCGCTCAGTTTCTTGAAGTCCATACGGCCGTCGTAGGCCACCATCGCGCCGTTCTTCGCCTTGACGGCCTCTCCGGCCAGGTCGACGGCGAGTACTTTGCTGCCTTGCAGTCGGAATTGCGCCACAGCCCCGACCGTATCCGCCCCGGGGGAGTACCGACAGGGGATCTCCCGTACGAGAGCCGGACCGCGGGCCGTAGGGAATGTCACACCGGCCCACCCGGGCGGCCGTCCGCCCGGCGCGGCTGTCAGAATGGACCGCGCTTGTGCGGGCGTTCACAAGCCGCTCGCCGCATGGGCACCCCCGGACCCGGCCCGCACCCCGGGGCCCGGTCCCACCCCCGACCCCAGCCCCCCGTTCCGTCCGGAAAGAGGTTCCCGCCCGTGGACATCAAGACCGCATCCGCCGTCCGCCGACTCCGCCTGGTCTCCGCCGTGGAGGCGGTCTCCTACCTGCTGCTCCTGGTCTGCTCGGTGCTCAAGCGCACCACCGACTTCAACGCGGTGCCGGTGATGGGCGCGATCCACGGTGTGCTGGTCATCCTCTTCCTGCTCTTCCTGGCCGACGCCTGGAACCGCACCAAGTGGCCGGTGAAGCAGCCGCTGGTCTACTTCGTGCTCTCGCTGATCCCGGTCGGCGGCTTCTGGGCCGAGCGGATGCTGCGCCGCGAGGAGGAGGCCGGGGTCATCGCCGCCCGGGCCCGCCGCGAGGGTGTCGTCAACGCCTGAGGCGATTCCGCCGGTCGCGGGGGACGATCCGCCCTCCAGCGGTCGTCAGCCCGCCGCCAGCGCGATCCCGAGCGGCGTGCGCTCGTACAGCACCTGGTGGCCGTAGCGGTGCGAGGTCAGCAGGCCCGCGTCGCGCAGCGCCGAGAGGTGCGCCGAGACGGAGGAGGGCGCCAGGCCCAGCCGACGGGCGAGGCCCGTGGTGCTCGCCGGCTCCTCCAGCGCGGTGAGGACGGCCGCGCGGCCCCGGCCGAGCAGCCGGGAGAGCACCTCCGGCGGCTGCTCGCCGGAGGAGGATTCCCACAGCCCGCCGAGGCCGCGGGCCGGGTAGACCAGCGCCCGGTCCCACGGCACCCCGGCGCCGGCGGCCGGGCCCGGCCGGCAGAAGACGCTGGGGACGAGCAGGAGGCCGGTCCCGTCCGCGCCGTGCGTCCCCTCGGCCCGCTCGGCCCGCTCGGCCCTCTCCCCGCCGTCCGTCCCGTGCTCCGCAGGTTCGGCGTGCGCGACCGTCAGCGTGCCGTCGCTCCAGGACACGTCCGGGTGGAGTTCGGCGAAGAGTCCCTCCGGCCCGCCGCCGGACAGCCGTCGCGCGTGGAAGGCGGCGTCGGCCTCCAGCAGGGCGTGCAGCGGCGGCCAGTCCGGCTCGATCAGCGCCCGCCAGGCCAGCTCCAGCAGGTCCGCCAGCTCCTTGACGGCCCGGCCGGGGTCCTCCAGCATCCGCCGTCCGCGCAGGCTGACGGCCGCGCCCGGGGTCGCGGCCAGCGCGCGTTCCAGCTCCACCCGGGCCACGGCCGGGTCCGTCGCCCGGACCCGGGCCAGTTCGTCCTCGATCCGGGTGTACGGGTCGGCGGGGCGCGGGGCGAGGAAGCGGGGGCCGCAGCCGTGGGCCGGGGTCAGCAGCGACAGCGGCGCCAGGTTCAGCCCGGAGGCCGCCACCTGGATCCTGCGCAGCCAGGGAAGCCGGGCGCCGGGCGGACCGGGGCGGTCCAGGGCGCGCACGGCGCTCCGCGTCTCCCACAGCGGGGAGACCGCGAACCGGCAGTGCTGCGCGTCGTCGGGCCCGCATCGCAGATGGAACGGCATAGGGTCCGCCCTCTCCGCCAGGTTTTCGTTCCTGTCCGAAAGCATGTCGGGGATGATCTACCCCGAGGCCGGGGGCACATGCCCGGCCGGTCTTCCCGCACACCGGGTTGACCGGTATGCGGAACGGGGCTGACCACCATATGACCGGCCGGTAAGGTCGAGGCGTGCCGAAGCCGCTCAGCCTGTCGTTCGACCCGATCGCCCGAGCCGACGAACTCTGGAAGCAGCGATGGGGATCCGTACCGTCCATGGTCGCCATCACCTCGATCATGCGGGCCCAGCAGATCCTGCTCGGGCAGGTGGACGCCGTCGTCAAGCCGTACGGCCTCACCTTCGCCCGGTACGAGGCCCTGGTGCTGCTCACCTTCAGCAAGGCCGGCGAACTCCCGATGTCCAAGATCGGTGAGCGGCTGATGGTCCACCCCACCTCCGTCACCAACACCGTCGACCGGCTGGTCCGCTCCGGCCTGGTGGCCAAGCGGCCGAACCCCAACGACGGCCGCGGCACCCTGGCGACCATCACGGACAAGGGGCGCGAGGTCGTGGAGGCCGCCACCCGCGATCTGATGGCGATGGACTTCGGGCTGGGCGTGTACGACGCCGAGGAGTGCGCCGAGATCTTCGCGCTGCTCCGCCCGCTGCGCGTCGCGGCCGGCGACTTCGAGGAGGAGTGAGCGCGGGCCGCCGGCCCGGGTCCGGGCGGAGCCGGGGCAGCGGCGGGCTCGCCGCGGGCTCCGGTTAGGCTCGACGGCATGAAGAAGAGCGTGCTGACCCGGTACCGGGTCATGGCCTACGTCACCGCCGTCATGCTGCTGGTCCTCAGCACCTGCATGGTGTTCAAGTACGGCTTCGGCCGCGGCGAGGACCTCACCTTCGTGGTGTCCCAGACGCACGGCCTGCTGTACATCATCTATCTGATCTTCGCCTTCGACCTGGGCTCCAAGGCCAAGTGGAGCTTCGGCAAGCTGCTCTGGGTGCTGCTCTCCGGCACCATCCCGCTCGCCGCCTTCTTCGTGGAGCGCAGGATCACCCGCGAGGTGGAACCGCTCGTCGCGGACGGCACCCCGGTGGCGGCCGAGGCGTAGAGCGGCCGGGCGCCGCGGGCCCGTGGTCCGCGGCGGGCTGCCATCGACAGATAGTAGGACGTCCAAGTAAATTGGCGGCATGGACTCCGACGCTCTCGAAGAAGGCCGCCGCCGCTGGCAGGCCCGGTACGACGCGGCCCGCAAGCGGGACGCAGACTTCACCACGCTCTCGGGCGACCCGGTCGACCCCGTGTACGGCCCGCCCCCGGGCAGCGCCGTGCCCGGGTTCGAGCGGATCGGCTGGCCCGGGGAGTACCCCTTCACCCGCGGTCTCCACCCGACCGGCTACCGCGGCCGCACCTGGACCATCCGCCAGTTCGCCGGCTTCGGCAACGCCCGGCAGACCAACGAGCGCTACAAGATGATCCTGGAGGCCGGCGGCGGCGGCCTCTCGGTGGCCTTCGACATGCCGACCCTCATGGGCCGCGACTCCGACGAGCCCAAGTCGCTCGGCGAGGTCGGCCACTGCGGCGTCGCCATCGACTCCGCCGCCGACATGGAGGTCCTCTTCCAGGACATCCCGCTCGGCGACGTCACCACCTCCATGACGATCAGCGGCCCCGCCGTCCCGGTCTTCTGCATGTACCTCGTCGCCGCCGAGCGGCAGGGCGTCGACCCCGGCGTCCTCAACGGCACGTTGCAGACCGACATCTTCAAGGAGTACATCGCGCAGAAGGAGTGGCTCTTCCAGCCCGAGCCGCATCTGCGCCTCATCGGCGACCTGATGGAGCACTGCGCGCGGAACATCCCCGCGTACAAGCCCCTCTCCGTCTCCGGCTACCACATCCGCGAGGCCGGCTCCACGGCGGCGCAGGAGCTCGCCTACACCCTCGCCGACGGCTTCGGCTACGTCGAACTGGGCCTCTCCCGCGGCCTGGACGTGGACGACTTCGCGCCCGGCCTGTCCTTCTTCTTCGACGCGCACCTCGACTTCTTCGAGGAGATCGCCAAGTTCCGCGCCGCGCGCCGCATCTGGGCCCGCTGGATGCGCGACGTCTACGGGGCGAAGACGGAGAAGGCGCAGTGGTTGCGCTTCCACACCCAGACCGCCGGGGTCTCGCTCACCGCCCAGCAGCCGTACAACAACGTCGTACGGACCGCGGTCGAGGCGCTCGCCGCCGTCCTCGGCGGTACCAACTCCCTGCACACCAACGCCCTCGACGAGACCCTGGCGCTCCCCTCGGAGCAGGCCGCCGAGATCGCGCTCCGCACCCAGCAGGTGCTGATGGAGGAGACCGGCGTCGCCAACGTCGCCGACCCGCTCGGCGGCTCCTGGTACATCGAGGCGCTGACCGACCGGATCGAGGCCGACGCCGAGAAGATCTTCGAACAGATCAAGGAGCGCGGCCGGCGGGCCGTGCCGAACGGCGAGCACCCGATCGGGCCGGTCACCTCGGGCATCCTGCGCGGCATCGAGGACGGCTGGTTCACCGGCGAGATCGCCGAGGCCGCCTTCGCGTACCAGCGGGCGCTGGAGAAGGGCGACAAGAAGGTCGTCGGCGTCAACTGCCACACCGGCTCCGTCACCGGCGACCTGGAGATCCTGCGGGTCAGCCACGAGGTCGAGCGGGAGCAGGTCCGGGTGCTCGCGGAGCGCAAGGCGGCCCGTGACGACGGCGCGGTCCGGGCTGCCCTGGACGCCATGCTCGCGGCGGCCCGGGACGGCGGCAACATGATCGAGCCCATGCTGGAGGCCGTACGGGCCGAGGCCACGCTCGGCGAGATCTGCGGCGTGCTGCGCGAGGAGTGGGGCGTCTACACGGAGCCGGCCGGCTTCTGACAGCCCGGTCCTCCGGCCGTCCGTCCCCGCCGGTCCCCGCGCCCGCCGCGGCTCCGGGGGCCGTACGGACGGCCGGATCCGCGTGCGGTCTCACGGCGCTTTTCCGATCGGCGCCCGGAGAGGGGAGGATGTACCCATGCAGCCACGGAACATGTCCATGAGTGGAGTGGTCGACCTCGCCGCCGTGAAGGCCGCCGGGGAGGCCAGGCAGAAGGCGGAGCAGGCGCGCGCCGAGGCGGCCCGCGAGGGCCGGACGGCTGCCGCGCCTCCGGCCGCCGTGATCGATGTCAACGAGGCGGATTTCGAGCGGGAGGTGCTCCAGCGGTCGGCCCAGGTGCCGGTCGTCATCGACTTCTGGGCCGAGTGGTGCGAGCCCTGCAAGCAGCTCAGCCCGGTGCTGGAGCGGCTGGCGGCGGAGTACGGCGGCCGCTTCGTCCTGGCCAAGGTCGACGTCGAGGCCAACCAGATGCTCTTCCAGCAGTTCGGAGTCCAGGGCATCCCGGCCGTCTTCGCCGTCGTCGGGGGGCAGGCGCTGCCGCTGTTCCAGGGGGCGGCCCCCGAGGCGCAGATCCGGCAGGTGCTGGACCAGCTGATCCAGGTGGCCGAGGAGCGCTTCGGCATCGTCGGCGAACCCCTCGGGGCGGGCGAGGAGGGCGCGGCCGAGCAGCCCGCTCCCGAGCCGCCCGCGGGCCCGTACGACGCGGCGCTCGCGGCGGCCCACGAGGCGCTGGACGCCGGCGACCTGGGCGGCGCGATCCAGGCCTACCGGAACGTCCTCAGCGACGACCCGGCCAACCCGGAGGCCAAGCTCGGCCTGGCCCAGGCGGAGCTGCTCCAGCGGGTGCAGGGCGCGGACCCGCAGGCCGCGCGGAAGGCCGCGGCCGACAACCCGGCGGACGTGGACGCCCAGATCGCCGCCGCCGATCTCGACCTGGTCGGCGGGCACGTCGAGGACGCCTTCGGGCGGCTGGTCGAGACGGTCCGGCGCGCCGCCGGTGACGAGCGGGAGCGGGCGAGACTGCGTCTGCTGGAGCTCTTCGAGGTCATCGGGGCGGACGACCCGCGGGTGACCAAGGCCCGGACCGCGCTGGCGCGCGTGCTGTTCTAGGCGCGGGCCCGGGCACGGCCCGGAAGGACGGGCGCCGGAGCGCGTCCTTCCGGGCCGAAGGCGAAAGGTGACAACGCGGGGCCGGACGGCGGCCACCGGCGGGGAGACCCCCGCGGGTGGCCGCCGTTCGGCCCCGCTGTGCCGTCCGGCCCCGCTGTGCCGTCCGGCCCCCGCGCCGGCGCCTGGCCGGTACCGCACCCTCCGGCGGCCGGGCTCGCATTGCCGGATGTCCGGATCTCCACACCTCGGAGACGGCACTTTGCCAAAACTTGGTGATGACCTCCGCTGTTACTGCCAGTAAGAGAGGGTCGTTCCTTCGTCCGGTTCTGTCCGGTCATTCCGGAAGTGCCGTGACGAACCGCGACGACCGACAGTGCCGGATCCGGGCGGTCCGGACCGGCGCTCGTCATCTGCTCATTACTCGCAAGTAATGAACCCCTTGTGTGACAGACGGATATGCACCACGATCGGCCACGCTCGGTCTCGTCCCGCAGTACCGCATCCAGCCGGTGCCACGGGACGGGTCCCCACCGGGCAGGCCGGCGTGGGTGATGCCGGCCTTGGACAGGGGGGTACCCGCCGCGGAGCGGGTCCTGTCCAGGAGGTTGCGCGAGAGCGTGGCCAGTGGTTGTCGCTCGGGGGTGATCGCCGGGTTTCGGACACGTTTCCGTCTCCGAGACGGCGTTCTCCTTTCCGAGGACGTAGCACTTCTCCCATCCCAGGCCAGGGGCTCCCCCGGCCGGAGATGTACGTCCGAGAAGGAGGAAAGTCATGGAGTCCCAGGTGCGTGGCGGGACCAGATGGAAGCGGTTCGCCGTGGTGATGGTGCCCAGCGTGGCGGCCACCGCCGCGGTGGGCATCGCGATGGCGCAGGGCGCGCTGGCGGCGTCCTTCAGTGTTTCCGGGCAGTCTTTCAAGGTGACGGCCGACCACCTCGAAGGTGAAGGCTTCGTCCAGTACGGCGCGATCGCGACGGGCAAGACCCTGGAGGGCAAGGACACCGCCCACCCGGTGGCGGTCTCCGCGTTCAAGCACGCCGAGATCACCAACATGTGCCAGTCGGTGGTCACGCCGGGCATCCCCGGTCTCGGCTCGGTGTCGCTGCAGCTGAAGGCCGGTGGCAACGGCACCGCCGTCGCCGCCGACAACCTCTACATCGATGTCGCCGACCTGAACGCCGACGCGACGTTCAAGAACATCAACATCGGTGTCGCCGCCGGGTCCAGCACCAAGGGCCCCGGCATGAAGGGCGGCAAGGAGCAGGCGAACCCGTTCGGATTCGCCCAGGAGGCCGACAAGGCCATCCTGAAGAACGTGAAGCAGACGGCCTGGGCGACCAGCGCCGGAACCTTCAAGCTGAGCGGCCTCTCGATGAAGCTGCACAGGGGCGTCAAGGAGTGCTACTAAGCACTCGCCCGGGCGGGCGGGGGCTTCGCCCCCCGCCCGCCCACTTCCTCACTTTTTGAGCAATGCCCGCACCAGGGAGCTGTTTTCCATGAGCGCCGAGTCACCGGGTCCGAGCGGCCGATTCCACTACTGGAGGCTTCGTTTCCGCGTCTGGCGTGGCAACCGGCCCTTCTGGGCGGGCCTGCTGACACTGCTGGGCGGACTGCCGATCGCGTACTTCCCGTACGCGAATCTCACCGTCGGACAGCTGACGATCCGTATGGCGACCACGGCGGGCGCGGGCTCGCTGGTCATCGGAGTTCTCCTGGTCGTCCTGGGCCTGACGATGTGGTACCAGTCCGTCGCCAAGACCTTCGCCGGCGTCGCGGCGATCATGCTCGCACTGGTCTCGCTGGTGGTCTCCAACATCGGAGGCTTCCTGCTGGGCTTCCTGCCCGCTCTCATCGGTGGTGCCCTGGCCATCGCCTGGGCGCCCGGCAAGAAGCCCGAGGAGGAACCCGCACCCCGGAGGGTGCCGGAGAGCGAGGACGGTGCCTCCGCGCCGGAACCGGCCGCGGCCGGCGTCTGGGCGGACGAAGAATCCGAGAAGGGGAGGCACCGTGCGGGCTGACGAGGCTCGGCTCGACGGCGAGAGCCGCCGTCGCGCAGCAGAAGGGCCGCGCCACGCGGCCCCGAGAAAGTCGATGCTCACGCGTTTGCACATGCCCGCCGGCCGGGCGATAGCCCTGGCGGCCATGCCGACCGCCGTGCTCGTGGGCATGGGACTCAGCACCCCGCTGGCCCAGGCCGACCCGCAGCCCAAGTTCAAGCCGGGCAAGTGCGTGTCGCAGCCCGACGAGCCGGACGAGGACGGCAAGGCCGCCGAGGACGGGAAGACGGACGACCGGGCCGCGGGTGAGAAGGACGGCGCCGCCGCGCCGGAGACGTCCGAGCCGGCCCCCGAGCCGTCGTCCGGCGGCGCGCCGGAGCCGGAGCCCGCCCCGAGTGCGGAGGACGGCGGGTCCGCGGAGTCCTCCGAGGCGTCCGGGTCCGCGGCCGAGGAGTCGCCGGAGCCGGAGCCGTCCCCGTCGGAGTCCGAGACGAGGAACCCGCTCGACCCGCTGGGCATCGGTGAGAAGATCAACGACTTCTTCACCGGCGGCGGCGAGGAGGAGACCGCCGAGGCCTCGGCCACCGCCTCTCCGAGCGTCACCCCGTCGGCGGAGCCCTCCGCGGACGCGGAGGAGCCCGCGGACTCGGCGCGCGAGAGCGCCGGCGAGGCCGTGGACGAGGCCGTGGACGAGGCCGTGGACGAGGTCGCGGACGCCGCCGGATCGGCCGCCGGGACGGCGGAGGAGAAGGCCGCGGAGGCCAGGGAGGCCGCGGAGAAGGCGGCCGAGGACGCCAAGGACGCGGCCACCCCGTCCCCCTCGCCGACCGCCGAGGACGGCCTGCAGCCGTTCCCCTGCCCCGAGTACGACGCCCAGGCCCTGGCCGACGCGGAGGTCGACCCGACCCCGGCCCTGCTGCCCGACGAGCCGTGGATCCTGGAGAGCAGCAAGCTCTCGCTGCACGGCCTCGACTACCAGGGCATCGTCAAGGTCAGGACCTGGAGCGGCAAGGTCAAGGAAGTCCTGAAGTTCACCGCCACCGGCGTGGACATCCGGGACCTCCACCAGATGGTCCAGGCCCCCGGCGGCAGCACCACCCATGTGAAGGCCGCGGAGGGCAGCAACTCCACGATCCGGGGCGGCACGGTGACCATGTACACGGAGGAGCTCAAGGGCAACCTCCTGGGCATCATCCCGATCACCTTCAGCCCCAAGAGCCCGCCGCCGCTGAACCTCCCCGAGGTCTTCTTCACCGGTGTGAAGGTCACCCAGGCCGGCCAGTTCGGCGGAGACCTGACGGTCCCCGGCATGAAGATGTACGACGGAGGCTGAGACGGAACGCCACACCGCTCCCCGGGCACGGTTACCCCGCTCCCGGAAGGCGCGAGACGACAGGTGGGCCGCCCCGGACGGGGCGGCCCACGCTGCGTGGTGCGGGGGGACGGGGGCGGCGCGGAGCCGCTGCCCGGCCCGGGGGAGCGGGTCTCAGCCCTGGGCGCCCAGGTGGTGGACCCGGACCATGTTGGTGGTGCCGGGCACGCCGGGCGGGGAGCCCGCCGTGATGATCATGGTGTCGCCCTCGTTGTAGCGGTGCAGCTTGAGCAGCTCCGCGTCGACCAGGTCCACCATCGCGTCGGTGTTGTCGACATGCGGGACGACGTGGGTCTCGACGCCCCAGCTCAGCGCGAGCTGGCAGCGGGTCGCCGGGTCGGTGGTGAAGGCGAGGATCGGCTGGCTCGCCCGGTAGCGGGACAGCCGGCGGGCGGTGTCACCGGACTTGGTGAACGCCACCAGCGACTTGGCGCCCAGGAAGTCGGCGATCTCGCAGGCCGCGCGGGCCACCGAACCGCCCTGGGTGCGTGGCTTCTTGCCGGGCACCAGCGGCTGGAGGCCGCGGTTGAGCCACTCCTGCTCGGCCTCCTCGACGATGCGGGACATCGTCTTGACCGTCTCGATCGGGTACTTGCCGACCGAGGACTCGGCCGACAGCATCACCGCGTCCGCGCCGTCCAGGATCGCGTTGGCCACGTCGGAGGCCTCGGCGCGGGTCGGCCGCGAGGAGTTGATCATCGACTCCATCATCTGCGTGGCGACGATCACCGGCTTGGCGTTGCGGCGGCACATCTCCACCAGCCGCTTCTGCACCATCGGGACCTTCTCCAGCGGATACTCGACGGCCAGGTCGCCACGGGCGACCATCACGCCGTCGAAGGCCATCACGACCTCCTCCATATTGGCGACCGCCTGCGGCTTCTCCACCTTGGCGATGACGGGGACCCGGCGGCCGACCTCGTCCATCACCCGGTGCACGTCGCGGACGTCCGACGCGTCCCGGACGAAGGACAGCGCCACCATGTCGCAGCCGAGCCGGAGCGCGAACCTCAGGTCCTCGACGTCCTTCTCCGACAGCGCCGGCACGTTCACCGCCACGCCCGGCAGGTTGATGCCCTTGTGGTCGGAGATGACCCCGCCCTCGATGACGATGGTCCGGACCCGCGGCCCGTCCACCTCCGTCACCTGCAGCGCCACCGCGCCGTCGTTGATGAGGATGGACTCGCCCTTGGAGACGTCCGCCGGCAGGCCCTTGTAGGTGGTGCCGCAGATGGACTTGTCGCCCGCGACGTCCTCGGTGGTGATGGTGAACTCGTCCCCGCGGACCAGCTCGACCGGGCCCTCGGCGAAGGTCTCCAGCCGGATCTTCGGCCCCTGGAGGTCGGCGAGCACGCCGACCGCCCGGCCGGTCTCCTCCGACGCCTTCCGGACGCGGTGATACCGCTCCTCGTGCTCCGGGTGGCTCCCGTGGCTCATGTTGAAGCGGGCCACGTTCATACCGGCCTCGATCAGCGACTTCAGCTGCTCGTAGGAGTCGACGGCTGGGCCCAGGGTGCAGACGATTTTGGAACGGCGCATGGGGGCCATCCTATCGGGTTTGTTTCGGAGCGGAATATTCCTGTCCTGATCCTGTGCTGACGCTGCCCGGCCGCCGTCCGGAGCCCCGGTGGGCGGGCGCGGCCGTGTTCAGTCGCGTACCGCGCCGACCAGCGCGTATGCCTGTCTCGCGATCTCCAGTTCCTCGTCGGTGGGGATCACGGCCACGGCGGTCCTGCTGCCGCCGGCCGAGATCAGCCGGGCGGACGACCCGCGCAGGGCGTTGCGCACCGGGTCGAGTGCGATGCCCAGAGCCTCCAGCCCGCGCATGGCGGCCTCCCGTACGGCAGCCGAATTCTCCCCGACACCCGCGGTGAACGCGATGACGTCCACCCGGCCCAGCACGGCGGTGTACGCGCCCACGTACTTCCGCAGCCGGTGGACGTAGATCTCGAACGCCAGCCCGGCCGCGCGGTCGCCCTCGGCCATCCGGCGCCCGATCTCCCGCATGTCGTTGTCCCCGCACAGGCCGAGCAGACCGCTCCGCTTGTTGAGCAGGGTGTCGATCTCGTCCGTGGACATCCCCGCCTCCCGGGACAGATGGAAGATCACGGCCGGGTCCAGATCGCCCGAGCGGGTGCCCATGACGAGCCCCTCCAGCGGCGTCAGGCCCATCGACGTCTCCACGCACACCCCGCCCGCGACGGCGGAGGCGCTGGCGCCGTTGCCCAGGTGCAGCACGATGGCGTTGACCTCGGCGGGCTCCCGGCCCAGCAGCGCGGCGGCGGCCCGCGAGACATAGGCGTGCGAGGTGCCGTGGAAACCGTAGCGGCGCACCCCGTGGGCGTCGGCGGTGGCGGTGTCGATCGCGTAGCGGGCCGCGTACTCGGGCATCGTCGAGTGGAACGCGGTGTCGAAGACGGCGACCTGCGGCAGGTCCGGGCGCAGCTCCCGGGCCACCTTGATGCCCTGGATGTTCGCCGGGTTGTGGAGCGGGGCGAGCGGGATCAGCTCCTCGATCCCCGCCACCACCTCGTCGGTGATCAGCGTCGGCTCGGTGAACCGGGTGCCGCCGTGCACCACACGGTGGCCGACGGCGGCGAGACCGGGGGAGTCCAGGCCCAGCCCGCGCTCGTCCAGCTCGGCCGCCGCCTGCCGCAGGGCGGCCGCGTGGTCGGCGACGGGGCCCTCGCCGATCCGCTCCACCAGCCCGGAGGCGAGCCGGACGGCACCCGTGCCGTCCGGGCCCGTCCCGGCTGTTTCCGTGCCGGCTGTTTTTGTGCCGTCCGTGCCGGTCCGGCCGGCCATGTCCAGGAGCTGGTACTTGACCGACGAGGAACCGGAGTTGATGACGAGGACGCGGGTGCCCGCCGGACGGTCCGCCGCGGGTGCGGTGGAGCGGGCCGGGCCCGCGGAATCGGTGCTCACTCGGGCCGCGCCTTCCGCGTCCGGGAGGCCCGGGGTGTGTGGGGCCCGGGCTCCTGGGGCCGGGTTTCCCGGGGATTCTCGTTCCGGTGGGCGCTCTCCGCCTGGTGCGTGATCTCCGCCGATCCGGCGTCCGCGCCGCCGGGGGCCGGGGCAGTGCCCGGGCCCGTTCCCAGGGCCCGCGGCGAACGCCGCGGCTCCAGGGCCGGCTGCGCCGGGTCCGCCGCTGCCGGGGGCGCGGGCCGTGCGGCCGGTGCCGGCTGCGCCTCCGCCGCCGTCTGCCCGGCCGGGACGCTCCGCTCCTGGGCCTGGATGGCCGTGATCGCCACCGTGGTGATGATGTCCGGCACCAGGGCGCCGCGCGACAGGTCGTTCACCGGCTTGCGCAGCCCCTGCAGGACGGGGCCGACCGCGACGGCGCCCGCCGACCGCTGGACCGCCTTGTAGGTGTTGTTGCCGGTGTTGAGGTCGGGGAAGACCAGCACCGTGGCCCGTCCGGCGACCTCCGAGCCGGGCAGCTTCGCGGCGGCCACGGTGGCGTCCACGGCGGCGTCGTACTGGATCGGCCCCTCGACCATGAGGTCCGGCCGCCGCTCCCGCACCAGTTCGGTGGCCTTGCGCACCTTGTCGACGTCGGCGCCGTGGCCCGAGGTGCCGGTGGAGTACGAGAGCATCGCGATCCGCGGCTCCACGCCGAACTTGGCGGCCGTACCGGCCGACTGGATGGCGATGTCGGCGAGCTGCTCGGCGTCCGGGTCCGGGTTGACCGCGCAGTCGCCGTAGACGAGCACCCGGTCGGCCAGGCACATGAAGAACACCGAGCTGACGATGTGCGCGCCCGGAGCGGTCTTGATGATCTCGAAGCCGGGGCGCAGCGTCGCGGCCGTGGAGTGCGCGGCACCGGAGACCATGCCGTCGGCCAGCCCCTCCTGGACCATCAGGGTGCCGAAGTACGAGACGTCGGCGACCACGTCGTACGCCAGCTCGTAGTCGGCGCCCTTGTGTGCCCGGAGCTTGGCGTACAGCTCGGCGAAACGCTCCCGCAGCGGCGAGGTGCGGGGGTCGATGAGCTGGGCGTCCGCCAGGTCCACGGTGAGTTCGGAGGCGCGCCGGCGGATCGCCTCCGGGTCGCCGAGCAGCGTCAGGTCGCAGATGTCGCGGCGGAGCAGGACGTCCGCCGCGCGCAGCACCCGCTCCTCGGTGCCCTCGGGGAGGACGACGCGGCGGCGGTGCGCCCGGGCCCGTTCGATCAGCTCGTGCTCGAACATCATCGGCGTGACGCGGCTGGAGCGGGCCAGCGAGATCCGGGAGGTCAGGTCGGCCGTGTCGACGTGCCGGTCGAAGAGCCCGAGCGCGGTCTCCGTCTTCCGCGGCGACCAGGCGTTCAACTTGCCTTCCAATGCGAAGAGTTCGCCCGCCGTGGGGAAGCTCTTGCCCGGCACGGAGACCACGGGCGTGCCCGGTGCGAGCCGTTCGGCGAGCGCCATGATGTCCGGCCCCGGCCGCTCGTCGAGGGTGAGCAGCACCCCCGCGATGGGCGGCGAGCCGGCCGCGTGGGCGGCGAGCGCGCCGATGATCAGATCCGCCCGGTCCCCGGGGGTGACCACGAGGGCGCCCTCGGTGAGCGCGGCGAGGAAGGTCGGCATCATGGCGCCGCCGAAGACGAAGTCCCGGGCGTCCCGGGCGAGTCCGGCCGCGTCGCCGAGCAGCACCTCCGCGCCCAGGGACTGCACGATCTGCTGCACGGTGGGCGCGGAGAGCGAGCTGTCCTCCGGCAGGACGTAGCAGGGGACGGGCAGCTTGGCGGACAGCCCGGCCGCGATCTCCCGCTGCTCGGCGGGGTTCACCCGGTTGGCGATCATGGCGACGACGTCGCAGCCCAGGGAGTCGAAGGCGGCGTACGCGTTGTGCACCTCGGCCCGTACGGACTCGGCCGGCTGCTTCTGCCCGCCGACGACGGCGATCAGCGCGGCGCCGAACTCGTTGGCGAGCCGGGCGTTGAGGTTGAGCTCCGCGGGGACGCCCGTCTCGGCGTAGTCGGTGCCCAGGACGAGGACGAACTCGTAGTCCCGCGCCATGGCGTGGAACTGGTCCACCAGATGGGACACCAGTTCGTCGGTGCCGCGCTCCGCCTGGAGAGCGGCCGCCGCCTCGTAGCTCATGCCGTAGACCGACCCGGCGTCCTGCAACAGCCGGTAGCGGGCGCGGAGCAGTTCGAAGAGCCGGTCCGGTCCGTCGTGCACCAGCGGGCGGAAGACGCCCACCCGGTCCACGTGGCGGGTCAGGAGCTCCATCACCCCCAGCTCGACGACCTGGCGGCCGTCGCCCCGGTCGATCCCGGTGACGTACACGCTGCGCGTCACGCGTGCTCTCCGTTCCTCGCTCGTCCCGGCCGGTCCCGCCGGGTTCACGCCTCGTTCTCGCTCGCGGCTGCCCGTCCCGCTGGTGCCCCATGCTTCCGGGCCGCCGCCCCCGTGCGTACGAAGACCGGGCACGGGGAAGCCTCACCGGCCCGCAGGGTGAATAACCCCCGCGTGGCGAGCGCTCGTCTTGACACTATCCGTACCGATCGGTAAGGCGCTCGTCCGGACGGCTGGAAGCGTCACCGGCCCGCCGGGCGTGGAACAATCGGATTGACACATCCGTATCTCCCCCCACTTCCGGACCGGAAATCCCACCACAGGAGACACAGCACCATGCGCATCGGAGTCCTCACCGCAGGCGGCGACTGCCCCGGACTGAACGCTGTGATCCGGTCCGTGGTGCACCGCGCCGTGGTCGGCCACGGCGACGAGGTCATCGGTTTTGAAGACGGGTTCAAGGGACTGCTCGAACGGCGCTACCGGAAGCTGGACCTGGACGCGGTCAGCGGCATCCTCTCCCGCGGCGGCACCATCCTCGGCTCCGCCCGGCTGGAGCGCGGCCGGCTCGACGAGGCCTGCGACCACGCCGAGGAGCTCTGCGGTGAACTGGGCCTGGACGCGCTCCTCCCGATCGGCGGCGAGGGCACGCTCACCGCGGCCCGGATGCTCTCCGACGCGGGGATGCCGGTCGTGGGCGTGCCGAAGACCATCGACAACGACATCTCGGCCACCGACCGCACCTTCGGCTTCGACACCGCCGTCGGCGTCGCCACCGAGGCACTGGACCGGCTGAAGACCACCGCCGAGTCGCACCAGCGCATCATGGTCGTCGAGGTGATGGGCCGGCACGCGGGCTGGATCGCCCTGGAGTCGGGCATGGCGGGCGGTGCCCACGGCATCTGCCTGCCCGAACGGCCGTTCCAGCTCGACAAGCTCTGCGAGATGATCGAGGAACGCTTCTCCCGCGGGAAGAAGTTCGCCGTCGTCTGCGTCGCCGAGGGCGCGCACCCGGCCGAGGGTTCCATGCCGTACGAGAAGGGCCAGATCGACCAGTACGGGCACGAGCGCTTCACCGGGATCGGCAACCGCCTCGCCGCCGAACTGGAACGCCGGATCGGCAAGGAGGCCCGCCCCGTCATCCTCGGCCACGTCCAGCGCGGCGGCACCCCGACCGCGTTCGACCGCGTCCTCGCCACCCGCTTCGGCTGGCACGCCGTGGAGGCCGCGCACCGGCGGGAGTTCGGCATGATGACCGCGCTGCGCGGCAACGACATCCGCCTGGTGTCCCTGGCCGAGGCCGTGTCGGAGCTGAAGACGGTTCCGGAGCACCGGATGCGCGAGGCGGAGTCCGTCTACTAGGACTGGCTGTCGGGCTGTCGGGGCGGGGCCGTGCGGTCGCCCCCGGGTGCCCTTCCGGGTCCGGACGCCGCGTGGGGAAGGGCAATCCGATTGCCCCGCCGGGACGGTGAACACCCGCGCCGCCCCCTCCGTATGGGATGGAACACCCGTCCCCAGGAGGAGGCACCGTGCGCAGCAACCGCCGGGCCGAGAAGCCCAGAGTGTCGATGCGCACGGCGGCCATCGCCCTAGCGATCGTCGCCGTACTGGCACTCATACCCGTACTGATCAACCTGCAGACCACCAGCAGCCAGGCCAACGAGGAGGCGAGCCCGGTCGCGGGAGCGCCCCAGGCGGGGGCCGACGCCGCCGTCGGCGCCGACGGACAGGCGCAGGGGCAGGCGCAGAACGGGGCCGCCGCGGGTGACATCGGGACCGTCACCGAGGTGGACAAGAAGTTCCTGTCATCCGTGCGCCAGGCCGGGCTGTGGGAGATCCCCGCCGGGCGGCTGGCCCAGACCAACGCCTCCAGCGAGGCGGTCAAGCGCGCCGGGCTGCACCTCGTCGACGGCCATTCCAAGCTGGACCAGCTCGTCCGCGAGGATGCCAAGCTCCTCGGGGTGCAGATCCCCGACCAGGCCACGGCCGAGCAGCAGGAGTGGGTCCGGCAGCTGAAGGCCGCCAAGGGCGCCGAGTTCGACAAGCTCTTCGCCAACGTGCTGCGGGCCTCGCACGGCAAGATCTTCGCCGTCATCGGCGAGGTGCGCGCCTCGACGCAGAACGATCTGATCCGCCGTCATGCGCGGCAGGCCAACCAGACCGTGCTGGACCACCTGGAGGTCCTGGAGGACACCGGTCTGGTGGACTCCGAGACGTTCGCCGAGGTCGAGGCCGCCGTGACGAAGTAGCGCGCCACCCCGTGCCACGGTCCCCGCTCCGGGCGGTACGGCGCCGGCAACGGCCGGCCGTACCGCCCGGCGGCGTTGGCGGGGCCGGCCGGGCCGCTCCCGCGCGGGCGCCCGCCGGGAGACCGGGCGCGGAGACGAACGGCCGGTGAGGGCCCGGCCGTTCACGCAGGGCTCAGCCAGCGGTAGTACAGCTCCGGCCGCCCGACCTGGCCGTACTGCGGCCGCCGTTCGGCCCGTCCGGAGTCCACCAGGTGTTCCAGGTAGCGGCGGGCCGTGATCCGGGAGATCCCCACCGCCTCACCGGCCGCCTGCGCCGTGATCCCGCTCCGGTCCGCGCCGCGCAGTGCCCGGGTGACCGACTCCAGGGTCGGGCCGCTGAGCCCCTTCGGCAGCGCCGGGGGTGACGGTGCGCGCAGGGCGGACAGCGCGCGGTCCACCTCCTCCTGCCCGCTCGCCTCCCCCGCCGCCGCACGGAACTCGGCGTAGCGCACGAGCCGTTCGCGGAGGGTCGCGAAGGCGAAGGGCTTCAGCACATGCTGGACGACGCCGAGCGACACACCCTCCCGCACCACCGCCAGGTCGCGCGCGGAGGTCACCGCGATCACGTCCGCCGTCCGGCCCGCGGCGCGCAGGGAGCGCAGCAGCCCCAGCCCGTGGCCGTCCGGCAGATACAGATCGAGCAGCAGCAGGTCCACCGGGTCCCGCTCCAGGTGACGCCGCGCCGCCGATCCGGAGTGCACCGTGCCGGCCACCTCGAAGCCGGGCACCCGGCCGACGTAGAGCGCGTGCGCGTCCGCGGCCACCGGATCGTCCTCGACCACCAGCACCCGGATCGGCGCGCGCCCGCTCACCGGGCCGCCCCCGCTCCCCGAGCCCTCCCCGCTCACCGGGCCGCCCCCGCCACGGCCGCCAGCGGCAGCCGTACGGTGAACTCCGCGCCGCCGCCGTCGCCACCGGCCGCGCCGCCGCCCCTGCCGTCCGCCGGCGCCGCTTCGATCGTCCCGCCGTTGCGGCGCACCGCCTGCCGGACGAGCGCCAGACCGATCCCGCGTCCCGTGGCGCCCTCCGCGCCGAGGCGCCGTGCCGCCTTCGTCGTCCAGCCGCGTTCGAACATGCCGTCCAGGGCCTCCGGGGTGATGCCGGGACCGGTGTCCCGCACCCGCAGCAGCAGTTCGCCGTCCGCGGCCCGTGCGGTCACGGTCACCCGCGGGCGCCGCTCCCGGCCCCCCGTGCCGGAGCTCTCCCCGCCGGCCGCCTCCACCGCGTTGTCGATCAGATTGCCGAGGATTGTCACCAGGTCGCGCGGCGGCAGCTCCGGCGGCAGCACGCCGTCGTCGATCCGGCTCTCCGGGGCCAGGGTCAGCTCCACGCCCCGCTCGCTCGCCTGCGCCGCCTTGCCGAGCAGCAGGGCCGCCAGCACCGGCTCGCCCACGGCCGCCACCACCCGGTCCGTCAGCGCCTGCGCCAGCTCCAGCTCCTCCGTCGCGAACCGCACGGCCTCGTCCGCGCGGCCCAGCTCGATCAGCGACACCACCGCGTGCAGCCGGTTCGCCGCCTCGTGCGCCTGCGACCGCAGCGCCTCCGCGAAGCCGCGCACCGAGTCCAGCTCCCCGGAGAGCGCCTGGAGCTCGGTGTGGTCCCGCAGGGTGACGACCGTGCCGCGCCGCTCCCCGCCCGAGACCGGCGAGGTGTTCACCACCACGATCCGCTCGGCCGTGGGATGGACCTCGTCCACCCGGGGCTCCGAGGCCAGCAGCGCCCCGGTCAGCGACGGGGGCAGCCCGAGCTCGGTGACGCGGCGGCCCACGGCGTCCGGGCCCAGCCCCAGCAGTTCCCGTCCCCCGTCGTTGACCAGTGCGATCCGCCGCTGCCCGTCCAGCATCAGCAGCCCCTCGCGGACCGCGTGCAGCGCCGCCTGGTGGTAATCGTGCATCCGGCTCAGCTCCGCGGCGTTCATCCCGTGCGTATGGCGGCGCAGCCGGGCGTTGATGACGTAGGTGCCGAGGCCGCCGAGCACCAGCGCCCCCAGCGCCACCCCCGCCGGCACGGCCATCTGCCGGCGGACCTCGGCGCTGATCCGCTCCACCGTGATCCCGGCGCTCACCAGGCCCACCACCCGGCCGCCGTCCCGGATCGGCGTCACCACCCGCACCGACGGGCCGAGGGTGCCGGTGTACGTCTCGGAGAAGGTGCGTCCCGCGAGTGCCGGGCCGGTGTGGCCCAGGAACTCCTCGCCGATCCGCTCCGGGTCCGGATGCGTCCAGCGGATGCCGTCCGGGTCCATGATCGTGACGAAGGCGACCCCGGTGTCGCGGCGGACGGTCTCCGCGTACGGCTGCAGCACCGCCGTCGGGTCCTCGCCGCGGATCGCCTCCGGGACGGACGGTGACGCGGCGATCGCCCGCGCCGCCGTCATCGCCCGCAGCCGCGCCGTCTCCTCGGTCTGCCGCAGGTCCGTGACGTAGGTGAACACCGCGTATCCCGCCACCACGACGGCGACCAGCACGACCTGCATGGCGAAGAGCTGGCCGGCCAGGCTCCGGGGGCGGGGAACACGCATGCGCCCAGTCTGCCCGGTGTGTCCCGGGGACCGGCAGGGGTGCGGGCCCCCCTCCGTTCCGTCCCGGCGCCCGCGCGCTCCGTAGCGGACCGGCGCCGTCCGCGAACTCAATGAACACAACCGTGACCCGGGTCACCCGCTGGTGGATAGTCGCCGGGACGCCGGGCCGGAGCGCGGGACGGGTGGGACGGCACCGGAAGCGGCGCGAACGACCGGGAATCACGACGCAGGAGGACCACCGTGGCCGAACAAGCCCCACCTGAGAGCCGCCGGGTGCGACGGGACAGAACCCACTATCTGTACCTCGCCGTCATCGCCGCCGTGCTGGCCGGCATCCTCCTCGGCTTCGCGGCGCCGGGGGTGGCCGCCGAGCTGAAGCCGCTCGGCACCGGCTTCGTCGGACTGATCAAGATGATGATCTCCCCGATCATCTTCTGCACGATCGTGCTCGGCGTCGGATCGGTACGCAAAGCCGCGAAGGTCGGCGCCGTCGGCGGTCTCGCCCTCGGCTACTTCATGATCATGTCGACCGTGGCGCTCGCCATCGGCCTGGTCGTCGGCAACATGCTCCCCGGCGTCACCCTGGACCTGACCGAGTCCGCGCGCAGCGCCGGCGAGGCCCAGGCCGCGGGCGCCAGTGAGTCCACCACCGACTTCCTGCTCGGCATCATCCCCACCACCATGGTCTCGGCCTTCACCGAGGGGGAGGTGCTGCAGACCCTGCTCATCGCGCTCCTCACCGGCTTCGCCCTGCAGGCCATGGGCACCGCCGGGGAGCCGCTGCTCCGCGGCATCGGCCACCTCCAGCGGCTGGTCTTCCGGGTGCTGGCGATGATCATGTGGGTGGCGCCGGTCGGGGCCTTCGGCGCCATCGCGGCGGTGGTCGGCGAGACGGGTGTCGGCGCGCTGAAGTCCCTCGCCGTCGTCATGATCGGCTTCTACACCACCTGCGCGGTCTTCGTCTTCGTCGTCCTCGGCGCGCTGCTGAGGATCGTCGCGGGCGTCAACATCCTCACCCTGCTCCGGTATCTCGGCCGCGAGTTCCTGCTGATCGTCTCGACCTCCTCCTCGGAGTCCGCCCTGCCGCGTCTCATCGCCAAGATGGAACACCTGGGCGTCAGCAAGCCGGTCGTCGGCATCACGGTGCCGACCGGCTACTCCTTCAACCTCGACGGCACGGCGATCTACCTCACGATGGCCTCGCTCTTCGTCGCCGAGGCGATGGGCGACCCGCTCTCCCTCGGCCAGCAGATCTCCCTGCTCGTCTTCATGATCATCGCTTCCAAGGGGGCGGCCGGCGTGACCGGCGCCGGCCTGGCCACCCTGGCGGGCGGGCTCCAGTCCCACCGCCCGGAACTGGTCGACGGCGTCGGCCTCATCGTCGGCATCGACCGCTTCATGAGCGAGGCCCGCGCCCTGACCAACTTCGCGGGCAACGCCGTGGCGACGGTCCTGGTCGGCACCTGGACGAAGGAGATCGACCGGGACCGGGCGGGCAAGGTCCTCGCCGGACACCTCCCGTTCGACGAGCAGACGTTCGTCGACGACCACGCCCACGACCCGGACCACGCCCACGACCAGGACCACGAGTCCGGCCCCGCGGCCGGCCCCGGCCGGGACCCCGGCCACCGTACGGATGACGCCCGCAGTGCTCCGGAATCCTCCTCCCACCCGGGACCTGACCACCCCGGCGGGACGAAGGAGCCGGTGGGCGTCTGACGGGCCGGCGCCCGGGTCCACCGCGACCGGCCCGCGGTTCCCTCCCACGGACCCGGGCGCACCCGCCCCAAACCATCTCCCCCGACGCCCCTCCGGCTGTTTCCCCTGGCTGCCGGAGGGGCGTCACCCCGTGCGGTCCGCGAGCCGGACCGCGTCCGCCCGCACGGCCGAGGGCCGGCACGGCCGAGGGCCCGCACGGGCGAACCCGTACGAGCCCCATGAGCCCTCGCGGTGCCGGACCGCACCCCGCCGGTTCCGGCGCCTCCCGCCAGATCCCGTCAGACCGGCCGCAGCCAGACCGTCGCCAGCGGCGGCAGCGTGGCCTGGACGCTGACGCGCCGGCCGTGCCAGGGGGACGCCTCCGGCTTGAGGGGGTCCGGGTTGCCGACGCCGCTGCCGCCGTAGCGGGCCTCGTCGGTGTTGAGGACCTCCTGCCAGCCGGTGGGTTCGCTCGGCACCCCGAGCCGGTAGTCCCGGCGCACCACCGGGGAGAAGTTGCTGACGCACAGCAGCGGCGACCCGTCCGCGGCCAGCCGGAGGAAGGCGAAGACGTTGTCCTCCGCCGCGTCGCCCTCGATCCAGCTGAAGCCGGACGGATCGGTGTCCCGCTCCCAGAGCGCCGGCTCGGCGGTGTAGACGTGGTTGAGATCGCGGACCAGGTCGCGGACGCCCCGGTGGTCACCGGCCGCCGCGTAGGTGTCGTCCATCAGCCACCACTCCGGCCCGTGCGCCTCCGACCACTCCGCGCCCTGCGCGAACTCCTGTCCCATGAAGAGGAGTTGCTTGCCCGGGTGGGCCCACATGAAGCCCAGGTACGCGCGGTGGCCGGCGCGCCGCTGCCACCAGTCGCCGGGCATCTTGTTCACCAGGGGGCCCTTGCCGTGCACCACCTCGTCGTGGGAGATGGGCAGCACATAGTTCTCGCTGTACGCGTACACCATCGAGAAGGTCATCTCGTGGTGGTGGTACTTGCGGTGCACGGGCTCGCGCGCCATGTACCCCAGCGAGTCGTGCATCCAGCCCATGTTCCACTTCAGGCCGAAGCCCAGACCGCCCAGGCCGTTCGGGCCGGTGACGTGCGTGGGCCGGGTGACGCCGTCCCAGGCCGTGGACTCCTCCGCGATGGTGACGACGCCGGGGCAGCGCCGGTAGACGGTCGCGTTCATCTCCTGCAGGAAGGCCACGGCGTCGAGGTTCTCCCGGCCCCCGTGCTGGTTGGGCACCCACGCGCCGCCCTCCCGCGAGTAGTCCAGGTAGAGCATGGACGCCACCGCGTCGACCCGCAGGCCGTCGATGTGGAACTCCTCGCACCAGTACACGGCGTTGGCGACCAGGAAGTTGCGGACCTCCGTGCGCCCGTAGTCGAAGGTCAGCGTGCCCCAGTCGGGGTGCTCGGCGCGCCGCGGGTCGGCGGGCTCGTAGAGCGGTGTGCCGTCGAACCGGGCGAGCGCCCACGCGTCCTTGGGGAAGTGCGCGGGCACCCAGTCGACGATGACCCCGATGCCCTCCCGGTGCAGGGCGTCCACCAGATACCGGAAGTCGTCCGGGGTGCCCAGCCGGGCGGTCGGCGCGTAGTAGGAGGTGACCTGGTAGCCCCAGGAGCCGCCGAAGGGGTGTTCGGCGACCGGCATCAGCTCGACGTGCGTGAACCCCAGCTCCTTGACGTACGCGGGCAGTTGCTCCGCGAGCTGCCGGTAGCCCAGCCCGGGCCGCCAGGACGCCGGATGCACCTCGTAGACCGAGAACGGCGCCTGGTGGACGCGGCGCCCGGCGCGGCGGCGCATCCACTCCTCGTCCCCCCACCGGTACGCGGAGGCGGTGACGATCGAGGCGGTGGCGGGCGGGCACTCGGTGCGCCGGGCCATCGGGTCGGCGCGCAGGCTGTGCGCTCCGTCGGGCCCGGCGATGTCGAACTTGTAGAGGGCGCCCTCGCCGACCCCGGGCACGAACAGCTCCCAGACGCCGCTGCCGCCGAGCGAGCGCATCGGGTAGCAGGTGCCGTTCCAGCAGGTGAAGTCACCGGTGACGCGCACACCGCGGGCGTTGGGTGCCCAGACGGTGAACCGGGTGCCGGCGACGCCCCCGTGGGTCATCGGCTGCGCGCCGAGCGCCTCCCACAGCCGTTCGTGGCGCCCCTCGTGGATCAGATGCAGGTCGAACTCGCCGAGAGCGGGCAGGAAGCGGTACGGGTCGTGCTGCTCCAGCACCTCGGGGGCGCCCGGGTCGCCGTAGGAGACCAGCAGCCGGTAGTCCTCCGGAACCGCGTCGAGCGGCAGGACACCCGCGAAGAGGCCGTCGCCCTCGGAGTGCAGACCGGTGCCGGGGCCGGCCTCCGGACCACTGCCGGCCACGACCGTCACGGCGTGGGCGTACGGGCGCAGCGCGCGGACGAGGACACCGCCCTCCGGCAGGGGACGGGCCCCCAGCAGGGCGTGCGGGTCGTGGTGCGTGCCGTCGAGGAGACGCTGCCGGTCGGCGGGGTCGAGCGGCGCGGGACGGACGGCACGGGGGGAGGAGGCGGACGGCCGTCCCGTCCCGCCCTCGGTGGCACCGGGGCCCGGCGCTGGCCCGGCCTGCCGTGGTGCGGCCGGCGTCCGGGGCGCGGCCGGAGTCCGGGGCGCGGCGGCTCGCCGTGGCGCGGTGCCGGACGCCTTGGCACGGCTGCGGCCCGGCCGGGCGGCCGGTTCGGCGGCCGTGGTCCCGGGCTGCTGCTCGGTGGAGTCGCCGGAGGGGCCGGACGGGGACGGCGGACGAGCGGTCACGACTGAGTCCTCCTCGGAGGAGTGGGGAACGGGCGTTCGTACGCGGGAACCCGGGCCGGAGGCGGCGCGTCCTCCCGCTGCCCGGCGAGGCGGCGGATCGCCGCCATCGGCACCGGGAGCCAGTCGGGGCGGTGGCGCGCCTCGTACAGCACCTCGTAGACGGCCTTGTCCGTCTCGTAGGCGCGCAGGAGTTCGGGTTCGTCGCGCGGATCGGTCCCGGCGGCCTCCGCGTAGCCGCCGCAGTAGGCCGCGCGGTTCTGCCGGGACCACTGCCGGGACCAGCCGGGGGCGCCGCCGGACGCGGGCTGGTGGGTGCGGGCCGCGTAGTCGAAGGAGCGGAGCATGCCGGCGATGTCCCGGGCCACGGGCTGCAGCCGGCGGCGTTCGGAGATCGGCCGGGCCGGCTCGCCCTCGAAGTCGATGAGGGACCAGCGTCCGTCGTGCGCGCTGCGGAGGGCCTGGCCGAGGTGGAGGTCACCGTGTATCCGCTGGGCGTGCCAGGTGCGGCCGCGGTCGCCGAGGGCGGCGAGCTCGTCGTAGGCGGCGCGCAGCGGTTCGCGGTACGGGCGCAGCGCGGGGACGGCGGACGCGGCGGCCTCCAGCCGTTCGGTCATGCCGCCCGCGATGTGCTCGATCTGCGGCCGGCGCAGGACGGCGGTCGGCAGGGCCTCGGCGAGGGCGGTGTGCACCTCGGCGGTGGCGCGGCCGAGGGCGTGCGCGGCGCCGGTGAAGTCGGCGTGTACGGAGAGGGAGTTGAGAGCGAGCTGCCAGCCGTCGGCGGAGCCGGGCAGGAAGGGCTGGAGGATGCCGAGGGTGAGCGGCCCGCCGGCCGGGTCGTCGGCGGGGATGGAGGCGAGCCCGGCGCCGGCCGCGGCCTCCACCCCCGGGTCGGCCTCGAACCAGGCGGTGGGGTGCGGGACGCGTTCGCAGCCGGCCCGGGCGAGGGCCAGCGGGAGTTCGAGGTCGGGGTTGACGCCGGTACCGATGCGGCGGAAGACCTTGAGGATGTACGCGTCGCCGTAGACCACCGAGGAGTTGGACTGCTCGGCGGTGATCAGCCGGGGGGCGAGCCCGGAGGCGATGGCGGTGCCGGGGGCGCGGGTGAAGCGGAGCGCGCCGAGCCGGCCGGGGACGCGCAGCCGCTCCAGGAGCAGCCCGGCCAGGCGCGGGTCGGCCAGGGCCTCATAGACGGTGTGGCCGTGGAGCGGGCCCTCGGCGGGGCGGCCGATCAGGGTGTGCGCGAGGTGCGGGGGGAGGGTGGAGCGGATGCCGATGAGGAGCTGGTAGCAGTCGGCGGTGCCGGGCCGCTGCTGGGCGCGGACGAGGAGATGGAGCAGTCCGGGGGCGGCGCCGCCCGCGGTGCACGGCAGGATCTCGGTGGCGGAGACCAGGGAGAAGCCCGTGATCGGGTTGCCCTTGCCGGCGAACCAGCGCTGCCGGGGCAGCCATGAGCGGAGGAGGGGGACGAGCGAGGGGAGCAGCGAACGGGTGGTGGTGCGGACCCGGCCGGGTGGTCCGGCGGGGGTCCGGGTGTCCGTCGGCTCGTTCTGCTCCGGCGCGGGCGGCCGGTCCGGTGCGTCCGCCGCACGGTCCGCAGGTGAGTCCGGGGCGGTGACGGTGGTGCGGGGCGTGCTGTACGGGTTGGCGCGGATCGAGCCCTCCGACATGGCGTCGCGTCCTTTCCCCGGGCACACCGTAGATGCGCAGAGTGTCCCGGATTGCGGCAATTGCTGTCCGGCGGTGCGGGACGTGTCGGGTGAGGATCGTCCGATCAGGTAAGGCGATTGGCCTATGCACTGTGCGGACTGGGGTGCGTAGAGGAGAGCCTGCCCGGGGCGGGGCGGTGAAAACCGGTGAATCCGGTCGTAACCGCCCCGCCGCGGGGCCGTAACAGCGGTGACCGGTGCCGTCAGCCGCCGTTGAGCGGGCGCGGGACCTCGCCGGTGCGCGGCGCGCCCGGGACGTCACCGCCCGCCGGTGCGTCCGCGGCCACCGGGGCCGCGGACCGGCGGAGCCGGAACCAGTAGAAGCCGTGGCCGGCGAGCGTGAGCAGATAGGGGAGTTCCCCGATGGCGGGAAAGCGCACCCCGCCGATCAGCTCCACGGGATGGCGCCCGGCGAACGCCCGCAGGTCCAGCTCGGTGGGCTGGGCGAAACGGGAGAAGTTGTTGACGCACAGCACCAGGTCGTCGTCCTCCTGGCCCGGCCCCGGGGTCTCCCGGAGGAAGGCGAGCACCGCCGGGTTGCTGGACGGCAGTTCGCTGTACGAGCCGAGCCCGAAGGCCGGGTTCTGCTTGCGGATCTCGATCATCCGCCGGGTCCAGTGGAGCAGCGAGGAGGGGCTGCTCATGGCCGCCTCGACGTTGGTCACCTGGTAGCCGTAGACCGGGTCCATGATGGTCGGCAGGAAGAGCCGGCCCGGGTCGCAGGAGGAGAAGCCGGCGTTGCGGTCGGGGGTCCACTGCATCGGGGTGCGGACCGCGTCCCGGTCGCCGAGCCAGATGTTGTCGCCCATGCCGATCTCGTCGCCGTAGTAGAGGATCGGCGAGCCGGGGAGGGAGAGCAGCAGGGCGGTGAACAGCTCGATCTGGTTGCGGTCGTTGTCGAGCAGCGGGGCCAGCCGGCGGCGGATGCCGATGTTGGCGCGCATCCGCGGGTCCTTGGCGTACTCGGAGTACATGTAGTCGCGCTCTTCGTCCGTGACCATTTCGAGGGTCAGCTCGTCGTGGTTGCGGAGGAAGATGCCCCACTGGCAGCCGGAGGGGATGGCCGGGGTCTTGGCCAGGATTTCCGAGACCGGGTAGCGCGACTCGCGGCGCACCGCCATGAAGATGCGCGGCATGACCGGGAAGTGGAACGCCATGTGGCACTCGTCGCCGCCCTTCTCGAAGTCGCCGAAGTAGTCGACGACGTCCTCGGGCCACTGGTTGGCCTCGGCGAGCAGCACGGTGTCGGGGTAGTGCGCGTCGATCTCGGCGCGGACCCGCTTGAGGAGGTCGTGGGTCCGCGGCAGGTTCTCGCAGTTGGTGCCCTCCTCGGCGTAGAGATAGGGCACGGCGTCCAGCCGGAAGCCGTCGATGCCGAGGTCCAGCCAGAAGCGCAGGGCGGAGATGATCTCCTCCTGGACGGCCGGGTTCTCGAAGTTGAGGTCCGGCTGGTGGGAGAAGAAGCGGTGCCAGTAGTACTGCTGGCGCACGGGGTCGAAGGTCCAGTTGGAGGCTTCGGTGTCGACGAAGATGATCCGGGCGTCCTGGTACTGCTTGTCGTCGTCGGCCCAGACGTAGTAGTCGCCGTAGGGGCCGTCCGGGTTGCGGCGCGACTCCTGGAACCACTCGTGCTGGTCGCTGGTGTGGTTCATGACGAAGTCGATGATGACCCGCATACCGCGCTGGTGGGCGGCGTCGACGAACTCGACGAAGTCGGCGAGGTCCCCGAAGTCGGGGAGCACCGCGAGATAGTCGGAGACGTCGTAACCCCCGTCCCGCAGCGGAGACTTGAAGAACGGCGGCAGCCAGAGGCAGTCCACGCCGAGCCACTGCAGATAGTCGAGTTTGGCCGTGAGGCCCTTGAGGTCGCCGATGCCGTCGCCGTTGCTGTCCTGGAAGGAGCGGACCAGCACCTCGTAGAAGACGGCGCGCTTGAACCAGTCGGGATCGCGGTCCTGCGCCGGTGTGTCCTCGAAGGTGTCCTGGACGGGCTCGTTGACGATCATGATGTGGGTGACCCTCCGATCGGTGAGGACGGTCGCAGGGTGAACACGTGCGCCGGCCGGAGCCCCGGTTCCAGACGCACGTAGTTGTCCCTGCCCCAGTGGTAGGTCTCGCCGGTGAGCTCGTCGCGCACCGGGACGGACTCGTGCCAGTCGAGGCCGAGTTCCGGCATGTGCAACGAGACCGTCGCCTCCTGGGTGTGGTGCGGGTCGAGGTTCACGACCGTGAGTACGACATCGGGGCTGTCGCCGTGAGTACGTTTCGAGTAGGCGATCACCGCGTCGTTGTCCGCATGGTGGAAACGCAGGTCCCGGAGCTGCTGGAGAGCCGGGTGGCGGCGGCGGATCCGGTTGAGCCGGGTGATCAGCGGGGCGATGGTCCGTCCCTCCCGCTCGGCCGCCTCCCAGTCGCGGGGCCGCAGTTCGTACTTCTCCGAGTGCAGGTACTCCTCGCTGCCGGGGCGCGCCGGGGTGTTCTCGCACAGCTCGTAGCCGGAGTAGATCCCCCAGGTGGGGGAGAGGGTGGCGGCGAGCACGGCCCGCGCCTCGAAGGCGGGCCGGCCGCCCTCCTGGAGGTGGCCGGGGAGGATGTCGGGGGTGTTGGCGAAGAAGTTGGGCCGCATGCAGGCGGCCGCGTCGCCGGAGAGCTCGGTGAGGTAGGCGGTCAGTTCCTCCTTGGTCTCGCGCCAGGTGAAGTAGGTGTACGACTGCTGGAAGCCGATGGCCGCCAGGGTGCGCATCATCGCCGGGCGGGTGAACGCCTCGGCGAGGAAGATGACGTCCGGGTCGCGGCGGTTGATGTCGGCGATGACCCGCTCCCAGAACATCACGGGCTTGGTGTGCGGGTTGTCCACCCGGAAGATCCGCACCCCGTGGTCCATCCACAGCCGCAGGATGCGCAGGGTCTCGCGGACGATGCCGGTCATGTCGGCGTCGAACGCCACCGGATAGATGTCCTGGTACTTCTTGGGCGGGTTCTCGGCGAAGGCGATGGAGCCGTCGGCCCGGTGGTGGAACCAGGACGGATGCTCGCGCACCCAGGGGTGGTCCGGCGAGCACTGCAGGGCGAAGTCGAGCGCCACCTCCATGCGCAGCGCCCGGGCCCGGGCCACGAAGTGGTCGAAGTCCTCGAAGGTGCCGAGATCCGGGTGGAGGGCGTCGTGGCCGCCCTCCGCGGAGCCGATCGCCCAGGGGGAGCCGACGTCGTGCGGGCCGGCCGTGAGGGTGTTGTCCGGGCCCTTGCGGTACGAGGTGCCGATCGGGTGGACGGGCGGCAGGTAGACGACGTCGAAACCCATCGCGGCGATGGCGGGCAGCCGCTCGGCGGCGGTCCGGAGGGTGCCGCCGACGGGCGGTTCGCCGGGGGCGGTGACGGCGCCCTCGGAGCGCGGGAAGAACTCGTACCAGGAGCCGTAGAGCGCGCGGCGGCGCTCCACGAGCAGCGGCACCTGGCGGGACTGGGTGAGCAGTTCGCGCAGCGGATGGCGGGCGAGGGCCGCGGAGACGTCCTCGGCGAGGGCCGCGGCGAGCCGGTCGGCGGGGGAGAGGTCCCGGTCGCGCAGCGCGTCCACGGCGCGCAGGACGGCTTCCCGGCCGGCCCGCTTGGGGACGTCGACGGCGGCTCTCTCGTGGAGGGCGGCGCCCTCGGCGAGGACGAGTTCGGTGTCGATGCCGGCCGGGATCTTGATCCCGGCGTGGCGGCGCCAGGTGGTGACCGGGTCGCTCCACGCCTCGACGGTGAAGCTCCACGGGCCCTCGGAGTCCGGGGTGACCCGGGCGCCCCAGCGGTCGGTGCCGGGCGCGAGTTCGCGCATCGGGGTCCAGGGGCCGGGACGGCCGGAGGGGTCCAGCAGGACCACATTGGCGGCGACCGCGTCGTGGCCCTCCCGGAAGACCGTCGCGGTGACCTCGAAGCTCTCGCCGGCCACCGCCTTGGCCGGCCGCCGCCCGCAGTCGACCAGCGGGCGGATGTCGAGCACGGGGATGCGTCCGATCATGGGATCACCTGGGGGCGTAGCGGTTCGAGCCACTCTGCGGGCTTTTGTTCTTTCTATATGCTCCATGGACGACTGGCCGGTTGCGGGCATGGGCGCTCCTGTCCGCGTTCACTCACGTGGGTGACTGTGCGAGCCGGTGGGCGGCGCCGGGTGGTGCGGGGAGCGTGGCGCCGCTTATCGGTGGAGTCTGCCCCCGCCCGGCGCCGGACATGACGGTGATGGCCTCCGATCGGGGCCCGAAAGGTAAAAACTGGACCGGCCCGTGACGGTGGCGGTGTGCCGGGGTCACGGGCCGGTCCGGTGCTGGTGCGGGTGTGCCCCGAGGGGCCGGTGGTGCGGCCGGGAGGGCTCTGCCGGTGAAGCACGGCTGAGGAGGGAGAGCCGGCCCCGTACCGCGGCTCCTCCGGCGGTGCGCCGGGCGGAGCGGGGCGGACGGTGCGTCAGTCGCCGACCTGGAGCAGACGGTTCGGCGAGCCGAGGCCCGCGCCGCTGATCCTGCCCTGGGCCGCGCCGTCCGTCAGCGCCTTCTCGACCGCCGCCGGCGCGTCGGCCGGGTGGTCGTCGAGGTGGAGCGCGGCCGCGCCCGCGGCGTGCGGAGCCGCCATCGAGGTGCCGGAGATGGTGTTCGTGGCGCTGCCGGAGGTGTGCCAGGCCGAGGTGATGTCCACGCCGGGGGCGAACACGTCCACGCCCGGGCCCCAGTTGGAGAAGCTCGCGCGGGCGTCGGTCCTGTCGGTCGCGCCGACGGTGATGGCCTCCGTGACCCGGGCCGGGGAGAAGAGCAGCGTCGGCAGGCCGTTGTTGCCGGCCGCCACGGTGAACGTCACCCCGGAGGCGATGGCGCCCCGTACGGCGTCGTCCAGCTGCGCGTTGAGGATGCCGCCCAGGCTCATGTTGGCCACCGCCGGCTTCTCCGCGTTCTTCGCGACCCAGTCGATGCCCGCGATCACCTGGGCGATGGTGCCGGAGCCCTCGTCGTCCAGGACCCTGACCCCGACGACATCGGCCTGCTTGGCGACCCCGTGCGAGGTACCGGCGATGGTGCCCGCGACATGGGTGCCGTGCCCGTGGCCGTCCTGGGCGTCGGCGTCGCCGTCGACGAAGTCCCAGCCGCTGCTCGCCCGGCCGCCGAAGTCCTGGTGGCCGGTGCTGACACCGGCGTCGATCACATACGCCGTCACGCCCGAACCGCCGCCGGCGGGTGGGGTGTAGGAGTCGTCGAGCGGGAGGTCGCTCTGGTCGATGCGGTCCAGGCCCCAGGAGGGCGGGTCCGGCTGGGCCGCGGCGATCCGCACCCTGGCGTCCTGCGACACCGAGGCGACGGCGGGATCGGCCGCGAGGCGCTTCGCCTGTGCCTCGGAGAGCCGCACGGAGTAGCCGTTGAGAGCGCTGCCGTAGGTGTGGCGGATCGTCGCGCCGTACTTCCGGGCCAGCTCCCGCCCGGCGTCGGACCGCGCGGTGAGGCCCCGACCCGGCTTGAGGCTGACGATGTAACTGCCGCTCACGGCGTCCGGCGCGCCGGCACCGAGGATGCGGCCCGTCGGTGCCGCCGCGTCGGCGGCGTGGGCGGAGAACGCGAGGGGGGACAGCAGGAAGGTGACGGCGGCGATCGCGGTCGTGACACGGCGTCCTCTGACGGGGCGCCGCGTGTGGGGGGTGGGAACGTCGTTCTGTGAACCGTCGGCTGACGGTCGATCAGATATATGCGCCATGAAGATGAACCTCTCCTGTGGTGACCTGCAGCGTCTCGTGCGGCAGGGCTCCGGGCAAGAGGTTCGCGGGGGCGGAATCGATCACTCCGCCCCCGCTCGGCGCCTCCCGTGACGGGTCCGTACCGGTTTACGGTGCGGTGACCTCCGGCCGGGGCGGGACCGCCATCCCGTCACCGATGAAGAACCCCGGGTGCGGCGGCTGGTTGTAGGCGGTGTTCTGCCAGGCGAGCGCGGTGCGGTACTGCGCGTCGTGCAGCAGGGTGGTGATCCGGCGGTCCGTCCGGTGCGGGGTGGAGTACACCCGCAGCGCCCGGTTGTCCGAGGTGCGCCAGACGACCTCCTCGCGCCAGTCGCCGAGGATGTCGCCGGAGAGCACCGGGGTGGCCTTGGTGCCGTTGTTCGAGGCGACGCCCGAACCGGTCAGCAGCCGGTTCTCCCCGCCGGTGCCGTACTTGTCGATCCGCGTGCCGTCGAGCAGTTCCCGGACGGGGTCGCCGTCCCACCAGGAGAGGAAGTTGGCACTGGACGGCTTGCGGCCGAGCGGGGAACCCGACGCGGAGAGCAGCGCGCCGTCGGCGGAGGACCAGGACTCGGCCCCCGGGCTGCCGGCCCAGATGTCGCCGGAGACGCCGCGGCCGTTGTCGCCGGCGGGCGCCGTCTGCCACAGGACCTGGCCGGTCCGCGCGTCGGCCATCCAGGAGCCGGGCTTGGCGGAGTCCTCGGAGACCTTGTAGTACTCCAGGCCCGGGCGGGACGGCACCAGATCGCCGAGGTGGGCCGCGTCGCCGTGGCCGAGCCGCGTGGTCCACAGCCCGGCGCCGTTGTCGTCCACGGTCATCGCGCCGTAGACGATCTCGTCCCGGCCGTCCCCGTCGACGTCCCCGACCGTCAGCGCGTGGTTGCCCTGCCCGTCGTAGCCCCGGCCGGCGTTGGTGGAGCTGTTGGTGTCGAAGGTCCAGCGGCGGGTGAGGGCGCCGTTCCGGAAGTCCCAGGCGGCGATCACCGTACGGGTGTAGTAGCCGCGCGCCATCACCAGACTGGGCCGGGTGCCGTCGAGGTACGCGGTCCCGGCGAGGAAGCGGTCGACGCGGTTGCCGTAGGTGTCGCCCCAGGAGCCGACGTTCCCGCGCGCGGGCACGTAGTCGGCGGTGTCCAGCGCGGCGCCGGTCCGGCCGTCGAACACGGTCAGGTACTCCGGGCCGGCGAGGACGTAGCCGGAGGAGTTGCGGTGGTCGGCGGACGAACTGCCGATCACCGCCCCGGTGCCGTCCCGGCTGCCGTCCGCGGTCTTCATGGCGACCTCGGCCCGGCCGTCGCCGTCGTAGTCGTACACCTGGAACTGGGTGTAGTGCGCGCCGGAGCGGATGTTGCGGCCCAGGTCGATCCGCCAGAGCCGGGTGCCGTCTTGCCTGATGCCGTCGATGACCGTGTTGCCGGTGTGGCCGGACTGGGAGTTGTCCTTGGCGTTGGTGGGCTGCCACTTGAGGACGAAGTCCAGGGTGCCGTCGCCGTCGAGGTCGCCCACGGAGGCGTCATTGGCCTCGTAGGTGTACGACACGCCGTCGGGCGTGGTGCCTCCGGACGGCGGGGAGAGCGGGATGTCGCGGTAGCCGGCGCGGAACTGGACCGCGTGTCCGGAGGCCGGCTGCTCCACGCCGCCGGTCACCGCGCGGACCGTGTAGTCGGCCGAGGCCGGCGCGCCCTCGTCGAGGAAGTTGGTGGAGTCCGTGACGGGCGAGGAGTTCACCTTGGTGTCCCCGCGGTAGACGTTGAACGCCACGTCGTCCGGGTCGGTGGCCAGCCAGCGCCAGCTCACCAGGTTGCCCGAAGCGGTGTACACGCTTACCAGGCCGCGGTCCAGTTGCTCCATCTGACGGGCCGCCGCGGCGGGCGCCGGGGCCGCCTCGGCGGTCAGGCCGGATGCCGCCAGAACCGCCGCGACACCCGCGCCGGCCAGCGCGGATAACCGGCGGTACGGGGCCGGGCGGCGGGGTCCCGGCGGGTGGGGGTCTGCGGGTCCCATCGGACCTCCTTGTGGGGGAAAGGGCTTTCTATCATCCTCGGATCGGCGAGCGGCAACAGAGGGCGTGCGGTCACCGTTTTCACCACGGGCCGGTGAGTTCTGGACGGAACGTGTGAATGTGCGCGAAGGGAGCCGGTGGTCGCCGCTACGGTCGACCTGTGAAGGCCATTCGTCGATTCAGCGTGCGTCCCGTCCTTCCGGAACCCCTACGACCGCTCAGCGAACTGGCGCGGAACCTGCGCTGGTCCTGGCATCCCGAGACCCGTGAGCTGTTCCGGGCCGTCGATCCCGAGGCCTGGCCGGCCGCGGGCGGCGACCCCGTCCGGCTGCTCGGCGGCGTGTCCGCCGCGCGGCTGGAGAGCCTGGCTTCCGACGGCGCCTTTCTGCGGCGCCTCACCACCGCTGCCGACGGGCTGCGGGAGTACCTCACCGGCCCCCGCTGGTACCAGACCGCCGCGGGTGCGGCGGCCGGTGACGGGCTGCCCTCGGCCGTCGCCTACTTCTCCCCCGAGTTCGGCATCACCGGCGCCCTGCCCCAGTACTCCGGCGGGCTCGGCATCCTCGCCGGGGACCACCTCAAGACCGCGAGCGACCTGGGCGTACCGCTCATCGGGGTGGGACTGCTCTACCGGCACGGCTACTTCCGGCAGTCGCTCTCCCGCGACGGCTGGCAGCAGGAGCAGTACCCGCTGCTCGACCCGGACGAGCTGCCGCTGGGCCTGCTCCGCGAGCCCGGCGGCCGGCCGTGCCGGGTGACCCTCGCCCTGCCCGGCGGCCGTACGCTGCACGCCGTCGTCCGGGAGGCCCGGGTCGGCCGGGTGCCGCTGCTGCTGCTCGACTCCGACACCGAGGAGAACGAGCCCCGCGAGCGCCAGGTGACCGACCGTCTCTACGGCGGCGGCAGCGAGCACCGGCTGCTGCAGGAGATGCTGCTCGGCATCGGCGGGGTCCGCGCCGTCCGCGCCTACTGCCGCATCACCGGACACCCGGAGCCCGAGGTCTTCCACACCAACGAGGGCCACGCCGGCTTCCTCGGCCTCGAACGCGTACGCGAGCTGGGCGAAGAGGAACACGGCGGACTCGACGTCGACGCCGCCCTGGAGGCCGTGCGCGCCGGGACGGTCTTCACCACCCACACCCCCGTGCCGGCCGGGATCGACCGCTTCGACCGGGAGCTCGTCGCCCGCCACTTCGGCGACGACGGCGAGCTGCCCGGCGTGGACGCCGCCCGCGTCCTGGAACTCGGCAGGGAGACCTATCCGGGCGGTGAGCCGGGCGTCTTCAACATGGCCGTGATGGGCCTGCGGCTCGCGCAGCGCGCCAACGGTGTCTCGCGGCTGCACGGCGGCGTCAGCCGGGAGATGTTCGCCGGCCTGTGGCCCGGCTTCGACGCCGGCGAGGTGCCCATCACCTCCGTCACCAACGGCGTCCACGGCCCGACCTGGACCGCACCCGAGGTGCTCCGGGCCGGCGCCGGGAACGGCGGGGCGCAGACCCTGCCCGGCGACGCCCTCTGGGCGCTGCGGCGCACGCTCCGCGAACGGCTGGTGGCGGAGGTACGGGAACGGCTGTACGCCTCCTGGCGGCAGCGCGGCGCGGCGGCGGCCGAACTCGGCTGGATCGACGGGGTGCTGGACCCGGACGTCCTCACCATCGGCTTCGCCCGCCGCGTGCCCTCGTACAAGCGGCTCACCCTCATGCTCCGCGACCGGGAGCGGCTGACGGAGCTGCTGCTCCACCCCGAGCGGCCGGTGCAGATCGTCGTCGCCGGCAAGGCGCACCCCGCGGACGACAGCGGCAAGCGGCTGGTGCAGGAGCTGGTCCGGTTCGCGGACGACCCGCGGGTGCGGCACCGGATCGTCTTCCTGCCCGACTACGGCATGGCGATGGCGCAGCAGCTCTACCCGGGCTGCGACGTCTGGCTGAACAACCCGCTCCGGCCGCTGGAGGCCTGCGGCACCTCCGGGATGAAGGCGGCTCTCAACGGCTGCCTCAATCTGTCGGTGCTGGACGGCTGGTGGGACGAGTGGTTCGAGCCGGACTTCGGCTGGGCCATCCCGACCGCCGACGACCCGGCCACCGGCGAGGACCGGCGCGACGACCTGGAGGCGCACGCCCTCTACGAACTGCTGGAGCAGCGGGTCACCCCGCTCTTCTACGACCGGGGCCCGGACGGGCTGCCGGACCGCTGGATCGGGATGGTCCGGCGCACCCTGGCCGATCTCGGGCCGAAGGTGCTGGCCGGCCGCATGGTCGAGGAATACGTCCGGGAGCTCTACACCCCGGCGGCCCGCGCGCACCGGCGGCTCGGCCCGGACGCCGCGCGCGAGCTGGCGGCCTGGAAGGCGACGGTGCGGGCGGCCTGGCCGCGGGTCTCCGTCGGCCGGGTGGAGGCGGCCACGGCCGGCGGGAACGGCGGCAGCGCGGAGCTGGGCTCGGTGCTGTCGCTGCGGGTGCGGGTGGCGCTGGACCGGCTCGTCCCGGAGGACGTGGAGGTACAGGCCGTCGCCGGGCGCGTGGACGGCGAGGACCGGATCACCGCGGGCCGGACCGTACCGCTCAAACCGGCCGGTGCCGCGGACGCCGAGGGGCGGTGGCCGTACGAGGGGGAGCTCACCCTGGAGCGGACCGGCCCCTTCGGGTTCACCGTGCGGGTGCTGCCCTCGCACCGGCTGCTGGCGAGCGGTGCGGAACTCGGGCTGATGGCCGTACCGGCGGAGGCCACGGGCGAGGAGGCGGGTGTGCTGCTGCGGTAGAGAACCGCGCGGCACGGATGTGCCGGTGCGGTGCCGGGACACCGCACCGGCAGACCGGTGCTCCGCCGTACGGAACGTACGGAAGGAACGGAAGGGACGGGAGGGACTGTCAGGAAGCGGCCGCGCGCCGCCGGACGCGCTGCTCGCGTTCCTGCCGGCCCGGCGTCAGAAGGTCAGCTTCCAGCTGTCGATGTAGCCGGTGTCCCGGGCGTAGCTGTCCCGGACGCTGAGCTTCCAGGTGCCGTTGGCGCTCTCCGAGGAGGCGTTGACGGTGTAGGTCTCGCTGACGTCGTCGGCGGAGTCCCAGGAGTCGGCTCCCTTCAGCCGGTAGGAGGTGCCGTCCGGCGCGATCAGATCGATGACGAGGTCGCCGCGGTAGGTGTGGACGATCTCCACGCCGACCTGGAGGTTCGACGGGGCGTTGCCGCTCCGGCCGCTGATGACGAGGGGCGAGGTGACGGCCGAGCCGGCGTCCGGGATGGCGAGGTCGTCCGTGGTCTCGTACGTCTCGCCGGTGCCGCCGCCCCCGTCTCCGGGACGGGTGCCGACGTTGACGCCGGCCCAGGCGTGGCCCACCGCTTCGTACGCCGCGCTGTCGGCGCCGAAGAGGTCGGCGGCGGCCTGCAGGGTGGCGGTGCGGGCGCGGGCGTAGTTGGTGCTGGAGGTCATGTACTCCGTCAGCGCCTTGAACCAGATCTTCTCGGCGTTGGCGATGCCGATGCCGGTGACCGGGAGACCGTCCGAGGTGGGGCTGTCGTACTGGACGCCGTTGATCTCCTTGGCGCCGCTGCCCTCGGAGAGCAGGTAGAAGAAGTGGTTGGCCGGTCCGGAGGAGTAGTGGACATCGACGTTGCCGATGCCGGAGTACCAGTAGTCCTTCGAACTGCCGTCCCGGGAGGGCTTGTCCATGTAGCGCAGGGGTGTGCCGTTGCCCCGGATGTCGATCTTCTCGCCGACGAGGTAGTCGGCCGCGTCCTGGGCGTTGCCGGCGTGGAATTCGACGGCGGCGGCGAAGATGTCGGAGGTCGCCTCGTTGAGGCCGCCGGACTCACCGCTGTAGGTGAGGTTGGCGGTGGCGGAGGTGACGCCGTGGGTCATCTCGTGGGCGGCGACGTCGAGCGAGGTGAGCGGCTTGGCGTTGCCGTCGCCGTCGCCGTAGGTCATGCAGAAGCAGGAGTCCTGCCAGAAGGCGTTGACGTAGGCGTTGCCGTAGTGGACGCGGGTGCGGGCACCCACGCCGTCGCCCCTGATGCCGCTGCGGCCGTGGACTTCCTTGTAGTAGTCCCAGGTCACCGCGGCGCCGTAGTGGGCGTCCACGGCGGCGGTCTGGCGGTTGCCCGGTGTGCCGTCGCCCCAGACGTCGTCGGCGTCGGTGAAGAGGGACCCCGAGCCGCTGGTGCCGTTGTTCATGTCGTAGGTCTTGTGGTCGCCGCGCCCGGTGTCGGTCAGCGTGTACGAGGGGGCGGTGCCGATGGTGACCCGTCCGGCGTACTGGCTGTTGCCGGTGCCCTGGTGGACGCCCTGCCAGCTGTGGAGTTCCTTGCCGGTGGTGGCGTCGGTGATGACGTGGAGTTCGTTGGGGGTGCCGTCCTTCTGGAGCCCGCCGGTGACGGTCTCCCAGGCGAGGACGGGGTTGCCGTCGGCGGCCCAGATGACCTTGCGGGGGGCCTCGGCCGCCTTGGCCTTGGCTCCGGCTTCGTCCTTGGCGGTGGTGAGGGCGCTCTTCTTGGCGGTGGTGGCGGAGACCTTGGCGCGGGTGCTGGGGACCTTGATGGTGGTCTTGGTCGCCTTGGTGACGCCTTCGTGCTTGCCGCCCTTGGTCTCGTGGACGACGAGGTCGCCGCCGAGGACGGGCAGTCCGGCGTAGGTGCGTTCGTAGCGGGTGTGGGTGGTGCCGTCCCGGTCCTGGACGACATCCCGGACGCGCAGCTTCTCCTTGGCGCCGAGTTTCAGCGTGCCGGCGGTCTCCGGCGCGTCGGCTTCGGCGTCCTGGAGCAGCTCCGCCCGCTCGGCGGGGGAGAGGGAGACGGGCAGGGCGTCCTTGTCGGGACGGGGCGGCGCGGCGGAGGCGGGGGACGCCTGGACGCCGACGGCGAGCATCGCGGCCGTGGTGATCAGGGCGCAGGCCGCGGATCTGCGGCGTGCGGCACGGGGGGTGGGTCTCACACGGTCTCCTTCGACTGCGGCCGTCACTGGGTGGGTGTACGGCCGGGAGATCCGGCGGGCTGGGTGGGCCGGCCGGTGGAGCACGGCGGTGCGCGGCAGTGCGCACTGCCGAGATGGTGTGTGGGGGGGCGGGCCGATCGGCCGGTCACAGCGTCTCAGCCGGTGGGGCCAAATGTCAGGAGCGCGTCAACAACTTGGCCGGAATCTGTCCGGTGAGCGAAAAATTGACTGCCGGATAACGGACAGTCGGTGGGGCGGGGGCGAGTCCCGGCGGAAAACGGAAGGAAGTCGGCTGGAAACATGCAGAAGGTGTGGCAAGCCGACCGGACATCGGCGAGAAACCGACAGGCAACGGGCGGGCGCCGCGCGGCGGATCGCGAGACGCGGAGTGGTCGGCTCGCGGCCGGCGGCACGGCGGCCGGGGCCGGCCGCCGTGGCCGAAAAGCTTCGCCCGATGTGCCGCTGCCCCGCCTCAGGCGAGGCTTTCCAGCCACGCCCGGTGGAGCTCCGCGAACCGCCCCTCGCCGCCGATGAGTTCCTCCGGGGTGCCGTCCTCCACGATCCGGCCGCCCGCCATGACGAGCACCCGGTCCGCGATCTCCACCGTGGACAGCCGGTGTGCGATCACCACCGCCGTGCGGCCCCGGAGCACCGTGTCCATGGCCCGCTGGACGGCGCGCTCCCCGGGGATGTCGAGCGAGGACGTCGCCTCGTCCAGGATCAGCACCGCCGGATCGGCCAGCAGCGCGCGGGCGAAGGCCACCAACTGCCGCTGGCCCGCCGAGATCCGGCCGCCGCGCTTGCGGACGTCCGTGTCGTAGCCCTCCGGCAGCGCGGCGATGAAGTCGTGGGCGCCGATGGCCCGGGCGGCCCGCTCCACCTCGGCGCGGCTCGCGTCGGGGCGGCCGAGGGCGATGTTCTCGGCCACGGTGCCGGAGAACAGGAACGCCTCCTGGGTCACCATCACCACGCCGCGCCGCAGCTCCGTCCCGCCGAGATCCCGCAGATCGACACCGTCGAGCAGGACACGCCCGGTGGTCGGGTCGTAGAAGCGGGCGAGCAGCTTGGCGAGCGTGGACTTGCCCGCGCCGGTGGCGCCGACCACGGCCGTCGTACTGCCCGCCGCCAGGGTGAGGCCGAAGCGCGGCAGCACCTCGCCGCCGGTGCGGTACGCGAAGGACACCCCGTCGAAGACGACCTCCCGGCCGGGCCGGCCGGACGGACGCGCGGGCAGCGGTCGGGGCTCGGCCGGCTCCGGGACGGTGGGGCGCTGGGCCAGCAGACCGGCGATCTTCTCCAGCGAAGCGGCCGCCGACTGGTAGGAGTTGAGGAACATCCCGAGCCGGTCGATCGGGTCGTAGAGCCGCCGCAGATAGAGCACCGCGGCGGCGAGCACGCCGAGCGCCAGACCACCCGACGCCACCCGGTGGGCGCCCCAGAGGACGATCGCGGCCACCACCGTGTTGGCGACCAGCCGGGAGGAGACCACATAGCGGGCCATCTCCAGGATCGCGTCGCCGTTGACCCGCTCGTGCCGGTGGTTGAGCTCGCGGAACTCCCGGTCGTTGGCCGTCTCGCGGCGGAAGGCCTGCACCGGGCGGATGCCGTTCATCGTCTCCGCGAACTTCACGATCACCCGGGCGATCGCCGTCGAGCGCTTGGCGTACACCACCTCCGAACGGCGCCGGAAGCGGCGGATCAGCAGATACAGCGGACCGAAGGAGAGCACCGCGGCGGCGCCCAGGCCCAGGTCCAGATAGAGCAGCAGCGCGGAGATGTAGACCACCGAGAGGGCGACGCTCAGCAGCTCCTCCAGCCCCTCGTTCAGCAGCTCGCGCAGCGACTCCACATCCGTGGTGGCCCGGGAGATGAGGCGGCCGGAGGTGTAGCGCTCGTGGAAGTCCAGGCTCAGCGCCTGCGCGTGCCGGAAGATCCGGCCGCGGAGGTCGAGCAGCACGTCCTGGCTGATCCGGGCGGCGAGCAGGACGTAGGCGTACTGGAAACCGCCGGAGACCAGGGAGCAGAGCAGATAGGCCACCGCCACGGCCGTCAGCGGGCCGTGGTCGCCGGAGCGGAGCGCGGGCACGGCGCGGTCGATGGCGACCGCGACGAGCAGCGGCCCCGCCTGGACCGCCGCCTCCTTGAGCAGCAGCAGGACGGCCGCGACGGCCACCCGGCCGCGGCTGGGACGCAGCAGCGAGCGGAGCAGGGACCGGGCGGCGCCCCCGGGGGCGGGCAGGGCGTCACGGTCGAAGGAGTCGGGGGCCTCGGGGGCGTCCGGCGCGCCGGCCGGGCCGGGCTCGGCCGGTCCCGCGGAGCCCGGCGGCGGGGTGGCCTCCGCGCCGGTGCCTGTGGTGCCGGCGGGCGGGGCCGGGGGAGCGGCGGTCGCGGACCGGCCCTCGCCGGACCGTTCGGGATCGCCGGCGGTGCGTTCGGAGGCCGGGGCGGTCATCGGGGGGTACCTCCATCCGCCCCGGCGGGGCCGCGGCGGGTCGGGGAAGCGGTGCCGGGCGGGCCGCCCGTGGTCTCGCCGCCGGGGCCGGTGCCGTGCGCACCGCCGTGCGGGCCGCCGGCCGGAGTGGCGTCGCCGGAGGCGGGGTCCTGCGGGTCGCCGGACATCAGCGTGCGGTACTCCGGGTCGCTCCGCAGCAGTTCCTGGTGGGTGCCGACGGCGGTGATCCGCCCGCCGGACAGCAGGGCGACCCGGTCGGCGAGCAGCACCGTAGACGGGCGGTGGGCGACGACCAGGGCCGTGGTGCCGGAGAGGATGCGCCGCAGCGCTGCCTCGACCAGGGCCTCGGTGTGCACGTCGAGGGCGGAGAGCGGATCGTCCAGCACGAGGAAGCGCGGTTGGCCGACCACGGCCCGGGCCAGCGCGAGCCGCTGCCGCTGACCGCCGGAGAGGCTCAGGCCCTGCTCGCCGACCTGGGTGCGGACCCCGTGCGGCAGGGCGTGCGCGAACTCCGCCTGCGCGACCTCCAGGGCGCGGTCCAGCTCCTCCTCCCCGGCGCCGTCCGCACCCATCAGGACGTTCTCGCCGACGGTCGCGGAGAAGAGGGTCGGGTCCTCGAAGGCGACGGCGATCAGCTCCCGGAGCCGGGTCCTCGGCAGCCGGGTGATGTCGGTGCCGTCCAGGGTGATCCGGCCGCCGGTCACCTCGTAGAGCCGGGGGACGAGGGCGGTGAGCGTCGTCTTGCCGCTGCCGGTGGCCCCGACCAGGGCCATGGTCTCGCCGGGGCGGATGTGCAGATCGACGCCGCGGAGGGTGGCGGGGGTGCCGGCCGGGGCGTCGGGGTAGCGGAACTCGACGCCCTCGAACCGCAGTCCGCCTTCGGGTGCTCCGGAGAGGGACGGGGACGGGGCGCCGCCCCGGGACCGGCCGGGTGTGGTCTCCCCGGGCGGCCGGTTCCCGTCCGGGACGGAGCCGGGGAGGGGGCGGGATGCGGGCGCGGGAGCCGGTCCGGCGCGACCGGCCGTGCTCGCGGTCCCGTCCGCTGCGGCGGCGTCCCGGGGGAGCGGGGTGTCCACCACCTCGAAGTGGCGTTCGGTGGCCGTGGCCGAGTCCTGGCTCATCGCCAGCAGAAAGCCGATGGACTCCACCGGCCAGCGCAGCGCCAGGGCCGTCGACAGGAACGCCACCAGCGTGCCCGCCGACAGCGTGCCCTCCGCCACCTGCAGGGTGCCCAGCACCAGGGCCGTCCCGAGCGCCAGTTCGGGCAGCGTCATGATGACGGCGAGCAGCCCGGCGAGCAGCCGTGCCTTGTACAGCTCGGTGCCGCGCAGCTTGTGGCTCAGCTCGCGGAAGGCGCGGGCCTGGCTGCGGTGCCGTCCGAAGCCCTTGACGACACGGATGCCGAGAACGCCCTCCTCGACGACCGTCGTCAGATCACCCACCTGGTCGCGGGCGGTACGGGCGGCGAGGGAGTACCGGGCCTCGAAGAGCGAGCACAGCACCACCAGCGGCAGGACGGGCCCGAGCAGCACCAGCCCGAGCGTCCACTGCTGGCTCAGCAGGATCGCGCAGCCGACCAGGATGGTCACCGAGTTGACCAGCAGGAAGGTCAGCGGGAAGGCCAGGAACATCCGGAGCAGCTGCAGGTCCGTGGTGGCGCGGGACAGCAGCTGGCCCGACGGCCAGCGGTCGTGGAAGGCGACCGGCAGGCGCTGGAGGCGGCCGTAGAGATTCGCGCGCATGGCGGCCTCGACCCCGGCGAGCGGGCGGGCCACCAGCCAGCGCCGCAGGCCGAACAGCCCGGCCTCGGTGAGGCCCAGGAGGAGCAGCAGCCCGCCGCCGAGCCAGACGCCGCCCGGGTCCCGGGCGGCGACCGGCCCGTCCACCATCCACTTGAGGACGAGCGGGATGAGCAGGCCCAGGCAGGAGGCGGTGACGGCGACCCCGGCGGCCGTGAACAGCCGCGCCCGCACCGGTCGGACGTATGGCCACAGCCGCAGCAGGGTGCGCACGGTGGACTTCCGCGGCGCCGGCGGTTTCCCGGCGCTCACCGCGGGCCCCGGACGGCTGTCCGGAGTCCGCGGTTCCGTCCGGACGGCCGGGGCCGCGGTGGTCGCGGTGGCGGCGGTGGATGCGGCGGAATCGGTGGGAGGAGGCATCACGGGCGAGCCTACGGGGGGTCACTGACAGGTCTCATCCGGTTTTCGGTCATGGCCAAAGCTGTCCGGGAGCCGCGAGGGCCGCCGGGCTGCCGTCGCCGGCGGAACGGCCGTTGCCGAGGGGACCTGCGGCGCGCGGGCGGCCCGCAGGGGTGCGACCGTACGGCCGTGCCGCCCCGTCAGGCCCCGGGCCCGTGCAGCACCCGGAACAGCTGGACGGAGCGCGGGGGCAGCGTCAGCACGGAACCCGCCGGGTGGCGGGTCCCCGGAGGCCCGGACTGGTCCTCGCGGGAGGTGTCCACCAGCAGCTCGTACCGCTCCGCCCAGGGCGGGCCGGGCAGGGTGAAGGGCAGCGGCTCGTGGTGGGCGTGGAGGACCGCCAGGAAGCTGTCGTCCGTCACCGGGCCGCCGCGCTCGTCCCGGCCGGGGATGTCGCGGCCGGAGAGGTACATCCCGAGGGTGGCGGCGGGGGCGTGCCAGTCGGCCTCGGCCATCTCGCGGCCCTCCGGGGTGAACCAGGCGAGGTCGCGCAGCCCGTCCGGCGCCTGCGGGCGCCCGGAGAAGAAGGCCCGGCGGCGCAGCACGGGGTGGGTCCGGCGCAGTGCCGTCAACCGGGCGGTGAGGGCGCGCAGTTCGCGCCACTCCGGGAGACCGGGGAGCGACCAGTCGACCCAGCCGGTCTCGTTGTCCTGGCAGTAGGCGTTGTTGTTGCCGCCCTGGGTGCGGCCCATCTCGTCGCCGGCGACCAGCATCGGCACCCCGGTGGAGAGCAGCAGCGTGGTCATCAGGTTGCGCAGTTGCCGGCGGCGGAGCGCGGTGACGGCGGGCTCGGCGGTCTCCCCCTCGGCGCCGCAGTTCCAGGAGCGGTTGTCGTCGGTGCCGTCGCGGTTGTCCTCGCCGTTGGCCTCGTTGTGCTTCCGTTCGTAGCTGACGAGGTCGCGCAGGGTGAAGCCGTCGTGCGCGGTGACGAAGTTGACGGAGGCGTACGGGCGCCGCCCGCCCCAGGCGTAGAGGTCGCTGGAGCCGGAGAGGCGGTAGCCGAGGTCGCGGAGGGCGGGCAGCGCGCCGCGCCAGTAGTCGCGCACGGTGTCGCGGTAGCGGTCGTTCCACTCCGTCCACAGCGGCGGGAACGCGCCGACCTGGTAGCCGCCCGCGCCGACGTCCCAGGGTTCGGCGATGAGCTTGACGCGGCGCAGCACCGGGTCCTGGGCGATGACGGCGAGGAAGGGCGACAGCATGTCGACGTCGTGCATGGAGCGGGCGAGGGCGGCGGCGAGGTCGAAGCGGAAGCCGTCGACGCCCATCTCGGTCACCCAGTAGCGCAGGGAGTCGGTGATCAGCCGGAGCACCTGGGGCTGGACGACGTGGAGGGTGTTGCCGCAGCCGGTGTAGTCGGCGTAGCGGCGCGGGTCGTGCTGGAGACGGTAGTAGCCGCGGTTGTCGATGCCGCGCAGGGAGAGGGTCGGGCCGAGCTCGCCCCCCTCCGCGGTGTGGTTGTAGACGACGTCGAGGATCACCTCGATGCCGGCGGCGTGCAGGGCCCGGACCATCCGCCGGAACTCGCCGACCTGCTCGCCGCGGGTGCCGGAGGCGGCGTACGCGGCGTGCGGGGCGAAGTAGCCGATGGAGTTGTAGCCCCAGTGGTTGCGCAGGCCGCGGCGGAGGAGATGGTCCTCGTGGGCGAACTGGTGGACGGGCAGCAGCTCGACGGCCGTCACCCCGAGCCCGGTCAGATGCCCGATGGCCGCCGGGTGGGCGAGCCCGGCGTAGGTGCCGCGCAGGTGTTCGGGCACGTCGGGGTGGCGCATGGTGAAGCCGCGGACGTGCAGTTCGTAGATCACCGAGTCGGCCCAGGGGGTCTTGGGGCGCCGGTCGTCGGCCCACTCGTCACCGGGCGCCTCGTCGGCGACCACCACCCCCTTGGGGACGTACGGGGCGGAGTCGCGGCCGTCGCGGACGGTGTCGGCCGCGTGCTGCTCCGGCCAGTCGCGCACATGTCCGTACACGGCGGCCGGCATCCGGCCGTCGCCGCCCCCCTTGCCGCTGCCGTCCGGCGCTCCACCGCGCGGAGGACCGAAGTCCCCGTCCACCGCGCGGGCGTAGGGGTCGAGCAGTAGCTTGGCCGGATTCCAGCGGGCCCCCGTCCACGGGTCCCAGCGGCCGTGCACCCGGAAGCCGTACCGCTGCCCCGGCCGCACCCCGGGGAGGAAGCCGTGCCAGATCTCATGGGTCAGCTCGGTCAGCGGATGCCGGACCTCGCGCCCGTCGTCGTCGAACAGGCAGACGTCCACGGCCTCCGCGCCGCCCGCCCAGAGGGCGAAGTTGGTGCCCGGCACGCCCCCCGGCCCGGTGTGGAAGCGCGCGCCCAGTGGCGCCGGGCTCCCCGGCCACACCGGCGGTGCCGGTGCGGAGGACCGCGCGCCGGAGCGCCGGTGCCCGTTCACGGCGGACGGCGGCGCGGAGCCCTCGTCCCGCTCCGGCCGGCGCTCCTCCTGTTCCTCGGCTGCGCTCGACACGTCCTGGCCTCCGGCGGCTCGCGGCATGCCTCCCCGCCGCGGCGTGCGCGGCCGGGAGGGCCCTGGCGGGACACGGCGTGAACGGGTGCGCGCGGCGCCCCCTCCGCGCCCGGGCACCGTGGCCCCTCCGTGCATGTCTGCCCGCTCGGCGGGCGGCCCTCACGTACCCGCGCCATCTCGGCTTTTGGGACGGATCCGTGACACGGCGGGGCGGTCCGCCGTGACCTTCCCTGTGGTTTGCTCATCGGCATGCGCGCTGTTCGTCGCGCGCGGGGGATGCGGTCCGGTCCATGGGGTGGACGGCCGCGTGAGGGGAGACAACAGTGAAGACGCGGCGGATATCGGGGGTTCTGGCGGCCGGCCTGCTGGTCCTGGCGGTCGGTGCGTGCGGTGAGGACAAGAAGGCGGACAGCGGGCAGGACGGCAAGGCCGGCTCGGTGGACACCAAGCCCTCCCGGGCCGTAGTGAAGATCACGCCCAAGGACGGCACCGACGACGTGGTGACCAACGGCGTGCTCAAGGTGACGGCGGACAAGGGGAAGCTGACCTCCGTCACGGTCAAGGACGACAAGGGGAACAAGGTCCCCGGCAAGGTGAGCCGGAACGGCACCGTCTGGAAGCCGACCGGCCACCTGGGCTCCGCCACCGAGTACAGCGTCGACGCGGTGGCCGAGGACTCCGAGGGCCGGGAGGCCGCCGAGCACGCGAGCTTCACGACCTTCGTGCCGGAGAACACCTTCATCGGCTACTTCACACCGGAGAACGGCTCCACGGTCGGCGTCGGGATGCCGGTGTCGATCCGCTTCAACCGCGGCATCACCGACCCGGCCGCCGTGGAGCGGGCCATCGAGGTCGAGGCCAGCCCGTCGGTGCCCGTCGAGGGCCACTGGTTCGGCAACGACCGGCTGGACTTCCGGCCGGAGAAGTACTGGGCCAAGGGCACGAAGGTGACGCTCAAGCTCAACCTGGACGGTGTCGAGGGCCGCCCCGGGGTCTACGGCGAGCAGTCCAAGACCGTGAAGTTCACCGTCGGCCGCAGCCAGGTCAGCGTCGTCGACGTCAAGACCAAGAAGATGACGGTCGAGCGGGACGGCAAGGTGGTCAAGACCCTGCCGGTCACGGCCGGCGCCCCCGCCACGCCCACGTACAACGGGCAGATGGTGATCAGCGAGAAGCACAAGATGACGCGGATGGACGGCGCCACGGTCGGCTTCGGCGGCGAGTACGACATCGAGGACGTCTCGCACGCCATGCGGCTCTCCACCTCGGGCACCTTCATCCACGGCAACTACTGGGCCGGGCAGTCCACCTTCGGCTCCGCCAACGTCAGCCACGGCTGCGTCGGCCTCTTCGACGCCCGGGGCGGCGGCGTCAAGTCCACACCCGCGGCCTGGTTCTTCGACAACTCGCTCCTCGGCGACGTCGTGATCGTGAAGAACTCGAAGGACAAGCAGATCCAGCCGGACAACGGCCTCAACGGCTGGAACATGGACTGGGACGAGTGGAAGGCCCCGCAGTAGCCGGCGGGCGCGGCAGGCGGTGAACGGCGGAGGGCCCGGTGCGGGCACGGCCACAGGACGGCATCCGTGCCGGCTGTGACCAAGCGCACCGGGCCCTCCCCCGTGAACGGCCGCTAACCTGCGGGCATGACTGTGAACCTTGAGGTCGCCGAGGGCGTCGCCACCGTCCGCCTGGACCGCCCGCCGATGAACGCCCTGGACATCGCCACCCAGGACCGGCTGCGAGAGCTGGCCGGGGAGCTCACCGACCGCGACGACGTACGGGCCGTCGTGATCTGGGGCGGCGAGAAGGTGTTCGCGGCCGGCGCGGACATCAAGGAGATGCGGGTCATGGACCACGCGGCCATGGTCAAGCGCTCCAAGGCGCTCCAGGACTCCTTCACCGCGATCGCCCGCATCCCCAAGCCCGTCGTCGCCGCCGTCACCGGATACGCCCTGGGCGGCGGCTGCGAACTGGCGCTCTGCGCCGACATCCGGATCGCCGCCGACAACGCCAAGCTCGGCCAGCCCGAGATCCTGCTCGGGCTCATCCCGGGTGCGGGCGGCACCCAGCGACTCGCCCGGCTCGTCGGCCCGTCCCGGGCGAAGGACCTCATCTTCACCGGCCGCCAGGTGCGGGCCGACGAGGCCCTCGCCATCGGCCTGGTCGACCGGGTCGTCCCGGCCGCCGAGGTCTACGAGGCCGCGCACGCCTGGGCCGCGAAGCTCGCCAAGGGCCCGGCCATCGCGCTGCGCGCCGCCAAGGAGTCCGTGGACGCCGGCCTGGAGACGGACCTGGACACCGGCCTGGCCATCGAACGCAACTGGTTCGCGGGTCTGTTCGCCACCGAGGACCGCGAGACCGGCATGCGCAGCTTCGTGGAGGAGGGCCCGGGCAAGGCGAAGTTCGCCTGACCCCGCGGCGCGGGCCGGCCTGCGGGTCCCGCGAGGTGCCGTACGACGGTTTCGGTACACCGGGGCCGCGCCCGGTCACCCGGTTCGCGTAGACGGGCCGGGAGCCCGGGGGCAGACGCGGTGCAATCCGCCGCTACCAGTCCGTAACCGCGCTCCGTTACCCAATCATGTGGGTCATGGCGGGCCTGGAGAACGGGGAGCAGCCGCGGCATGCGGGCACGGCCGCCGCGGCACGCCGGGCGCCGTCCTCCGGCTCCGGGGAGGAACGGGCGCTGGGAGCGCTCGGGACGCTGGGTGATCCGACGGTGGACGAGGTGGTCCTCCCCTCCCGCCCCGAGTCGGCCGGGGCGGCCCGCCGGCTGGCCCACTCCGTCGTGGTGTGGCAGTGGGGCCTCTCCCCGCAGCTCGCGGAGGACGTCGTGCTGCTCGTCTCGGAGCTGGTCGGCAACGCGGTACGGCACACCGGCGCCCGGACGTTCGGACTGCGGATGCACTGCCGGCGGGGCCGGCTCAGGGTCGAACTCCGCGATCCCTCCCGGGGGTTACCGTGCCTGATGCCCGTACGGGAGATGGACGTCAGCGGGCGCGGGCTGTTCCTGGTGGACACCCTCTCCGACCGCTGGGGGGTGGATCTGTGGCCGCTGGGCAAGACGACCTGGTTCGAGATGCGGATCGCCGAGCGCTGACGGACGGGGCGGCTGGACGGCGGGAGGGCCGCCGGTGCCCGTGCCGGTGACGGTGCCATCGATGCGAAGAGGCCCTGTGCCCGTCCCGCGGTCGACGGGGCGGGCACCGGGCCTGTCCGGATGCGCTGTGCCGGGATGGGAGCCGCCGTGGAGCCAAGGGGGGTGTGTCCCCACGGCACTTCGGTGCGATGGCCCGGGTCAAGGGATCGCTGTCCCGACTATGGCAGACGGGGTGACCGGCGTCCAAAGAGACAAACGCGGCGGAGCGGAGTGAAGTCCGCAGGACGGCCCGGGAGTCAGGGTGAAGTGTGCCACTGGTGCCGGGCCGGGGCTCCCGCCGGGGACGGAAGGGAGACCCGGGCCGCACCGGAGGCCCGGGCGGGGGCGGCCGGAGCGGCCGGGGGACGGGCCACCAGCAGGGCCTCCGCTCCCACCGGACGGAAGCCCGCCGCCTGGAAGGCCCGCACGCTCGCGGCGTTGCCGGGGGCCTGCTGAGCCCAGAGCGGCGCGCCGTCCGGGACGAGATGCCGGGCCGCGGTGGCGAGGGCCCGGCCGAGACCTCTGCGGCGGGCCGTGCCGTCCACCTCGACGGCCGCCTCCCAGCGGCCCGCGACGCCCCGGCCGAGGACGAGCACCCCGCCGTCGGCGGCCCAGACCCGCACCGCGTCGCGGTAGGCCAGGGCACGGGCCACGCGGGGATGGTCCCGGTCGGCGATCTCGGTCAGCGCGAGCTCCGGTGGCCCCGGCAGCGGTGCCGCGACGGTGAGGAAGTCGACGTTGTTCACCAGCCGCCCGGTGCGCGCCATGAGATCGCCGAGGAACGGTGCGGAGAGCGGGGCGGCGAGCGGGTCGCTCTCGACGGCCGCCAGCCGTTCCCGGACCCAGTCCGGGTCCTCGTCGGTGAAGACCACGGCGTGCGCGGTGAGGGCCAGCACGCCCGCGTCCCGGGGGTTCGGCTGCGGGAGGACGGTCACCGAGCCGTCCGCGGGCGGGAACACGCCCCGCGCCGCCTCGTCCAGCAGGGCGGCGAAACGCGTGCGGGCCGGAGCGGCGCCCGCGGTCCCTGTCTCTGTCACGGCTCTCCTCCTCGACCGGGGTCCTCCCGGGCGGTCCAGCCTACGAGGACGCCGCGCGGGGCGGGCGGGAGGCGACGGCGGGAGCGGGCCCGGACGGCAGGAAGGCCGGGGCCGGAGGCGGCCGGCTCCCGGGGCAGGGGCTCAGCGGCGGCCGCGGTGCTGGGTGCCGGCGCGGCGGCGGCGGTCGTTGCACAGCAGGCACTTGCCGTAGCCGGGCGGGAGGGGGTCCTCCGGGTCGCCGTACAGCGGGTCCACGGCGCCGCGCGGGTGCTGGGCGCACCCGGTGGCGCCGTGCTCAGAGATGAGGGAGGTGGCGGAGGACAGGGCCCGGCGCAGCGCGTCGACGAGCTCCTCCGCCTGCTGGGCGGAGGGTGCCGACGGGTCCAGGCCGAAGGCGATGTCCTGTGCGGTGCTGAGCGCGGTACGGAGCTCGCGCAGGTCTGCGTAACCCATGCCGCGACCCTAAGCGCTCCGGCCGACAACGGACCCCGGCGGTGGTCCGGGCCGGAGCGGGAGCCGTTCCGCGGGCCGGTTCCCGTACCGGACGCCACCCCACCGGGGAAGGAAATCTCCCACCGCGCCTGAAGAATTTTCGGCATTGCGGGCGGGGATTTATTCGGGACGGTGTGACGGCCGTTGCTCCGGGCTTCACACCCGCCGTATCCGTGCTACTGTCGATCTCAGTTGCAGTTGTGGTTCCCAGAGACTTCAAGTGCCCCCGCCGGCTCCGGCCCGGGAGCACTTTTGTATTTCCGGAGTGGTTTTCCGGACGGGGCAATCATTGCGGCGACGCGGAGGTTCACGCAGTGTGGGCCTCCGGGCACTGCCCCGAATGGAGAAAAAATTATGGCTACTGGCACCGTGAAGTGGTTCAACTCGGAAAAGGGCTTCGGCTTCATTGAGCAGGACGGCGGCGGCGCCGACGTCTTCGCCCACTACTCGAACATCGCCGCCCAGGGCTTCCGTGAGCTTCAGGAAGGCCAGAAGGTGAGCTTCGACGTCACGCAGGGCCAGAAGGGCCCGCAGGCCGAGAACATCGTTCCCGCCTGACGCTGACACCGGCGCTCCACAGCGACGAGCTGCGGCCCGCACCCCCGGGTGCGGGCCGCGGCTCGTTCCGGTGTGCGGGGCCCGGCGTCCGCACCGGCCGCCGTGTCCGTCCGCGCACCACCGCCCGCCTGCGGCCGGCGCGCCGACGGCGTCCGTACGGCGCGGCGGCCGTGCCCGCCCCCGAGGCGGTCCGCGCCGGGCGAATTCGCGCAGAGGTGCGGATTTTCCGCCGCAGCACGGCCCCAGCACGGTGGACCGGATGCCGCCCCGCACGTCGCACCGTACGGCGTTCCCCGCGCCGTACCCCGCGTTCTTCACCCTCCGGCCATCCGGCCGTCATTTTCCGGATACCGCCGGTTGATTCGGCGTGCCGGCCGGAAATATTCCCCGGCACGGCCGTTATTCCGTATTCCGTTTTTCAACGGCTCGTTCTTGCGATTCCTTGTGCGGCTCACCGCCACTGCCGGGATTTCCTCGATACGTGCCCCGTCGAGGAGGTTCCCATGAACCGCACAGCTCGCACACAGGACCGCTACTCCCGCCCGCGCACCGGCGGCGGCTCCGCCCCGTACGGCGCCGGACGCTCCGCCGGGCAGGGTCCGCGCCGTTCGGGCGGCGGCCGTCCGGGTGGTTCCGGTGGCTACGGCCGCCGGCCCGCCGGCCCGCAGGGTGAGTTCGCCCTGCCGGTCACCATCACCCCCGCGCTCCCGCCCGTCGAGGACTTCGCCGCCCTCGGCCTCCCGGACGGGGTGCTGAAGACGCTCACCGGCCTCGGGATGGTCGAGCCGTTCCCGATCCAGGCCGCGACCCTGCCGAACTCCCTGGCCGGACGCGATGTCCTGGGCCGCGGGCGCACCGGCTCCGGCAAGACCCTCGCCTTCGGCCTGGCCCTGCTGACGCGGACCGCCGCCGTCGGCCGCCGCGCCGAGCCGAGGCAGCCGCTGGCGCTCGTCCTCGTCCCCACCCGGGAACTCGCCCAGCAGGTGACCGACGCCCTCACCCCCTACGCCCGGGCGCTCTCGCTGCGGCTCACCACCGTGGTCGGCGGCATGTCGATCGGGCGGCAGGCGTCCGCGCTGCGCGGTGGCACCGAGGTGGTCGTCGCGACTCCGGGGCGGCTCAAGGACCTCATCGACCGCGGCGAGTGCCGGCTGGACCAGGTCGGCATCACCGTGCTGGACGAGGCCGACCAGATGGCCGACATGGGCTTCATGCCGCAGGTCACCGCGCTGCTCGACCAGGTGCGCCCCGGCGGCCAGCGGATGCTCTTCTCGGCCACCCTCGACCGCAACGTCGACCTGCTGGTGCGCCGCTACCTGAACGACCCGGTGGTGCACTCGGTCGACCCCTCCCAGGGCGCCGTCACCACCATGGAGCACCACCTGCTGCACGTCCACGGCGCCGACAAGTACGCCACGACGACGGAGATCGCGGCCCGCGACGGCCGGGTGATCATGTTCCTGGACACCAAGCACGCCGTGGACAAGCTCACCGACCACCTGCTGAAGAGCGGGGTCAGGGCGGCCGCGCTGCACGGCGGCAAGTCGCAGCCGCAGCGCACCCGGACCCTCGGCCGGTTCAAGACCGGGCACGTGACCGTGCTGGTCGCCACCAACGTCGCGGCGCGCGGCATCCACGTCGACAACCTCGACCTGGTCGTCAACGTGGACCCGCCGACCGACCACAAGGACTACCTGCACCGCGGCGGACGCACCGCGCGGGCCGGCGAGTCCGGCAGCGTCGTCACCCTCGTCCTGCCGAACCAGCGCCGGGAGATGACCCGTCTGATGACCCTGGCCGGTGTCACCCCGCGGACCACCCAGGTCCGCTCGGGCGATGCCGAGCTCACCCGGATCACCGGTGCGCAGGCACCCTCGGGCATCCCCGTGGTCATCACCACGCCGGCGTCGGAGCGCCAGGAGCGCGGCGCCTCCGCGGGCCGCGGACGGCGCGGCGGGCCGTCCCGGTCGCGCCGGACCTCCTCCGCCCAGCAGACGGACGGCGGCGCGGGCCGCCGGCGTCCGGCCCGCCGCAGCGCCGCCTGACACCCGGCACCGCACGACGTTCCGTGTGACGCCCGGAGGAACCGGCGCCCTTGCGGCGGCCGGGTGCCTCCGGGCACACGGCGAGCCCCGGCAGCGAAGGATGCTGCCGGGGCTTCCGCCTGTGCGGATACGGGGGTTCGCCGGGGGGTGCCGGGCCCGGCCGTCGTGCCGCCGGGCGCGGGGACGCACGGACGCCGCCGGGGCGCGGGCCGCGCGGCCCGGGGCCGCCGGGCGCCGTCCGCGGGGGCGGACGCGCCGGGCGGGTGCACCGGACCGGCCCGGCCCGGCCGGGTGGCGGGGGTGCGCCCGCTACCCGAAGTAGCTGAAGTCCCCGACCGTCCAGGCGTTCACGTCCTCGATGGCGATGCGGTACATCCCGCCGGTCTCGGGGATGCCCACACTGCCCTGGAGGATCCGGGCGACATGGAGATGCAGGTGGGTGGGCGGCTCGCTGCGCTTGCGGTCGCTGTCCGCGGTGAAGACGGCCGAGAACGGCGAGAGCCGGTCCGAGCCTCCCAGCACCTCGGCCACGCGCTGGCGCCACACGGCCTCGGGGGCGAGGCGTCCGGTGATGACGGCCCCGGGGACAACGACGGTGAGTGACATCTGATTGCTCTGCTCGGACTCCACGGTGGTGGCGATGTCAACCAGCAGATCATCGGGCTTCGACATAGGCGTTGACTCTACAGCGCGGGGGTGGAGCACGGCCCGATGCGGGGGGTCCGGGGCGCGAGCCGGTGAGGGGGCGCGCGGGGCCGCGCGGGTGCTGCCGTCTTTCTTCGGGCCCGGAACCCGGCGGGATCCGCCCGGCCGGGATCGTCCGGAACCCGCTCTCCCGGTTGCGCGGTGGCGGCCCGTCCGGGGCCGGCGGCCGGTAGCCTGCGCAGCGCCGGGCCGGCCGGGGGCGCGGAACCCCGCGTGGAACCACCGTGGTCCGTCGCGGCCCTCCAGAGAGTGAGGCGCGTACCGATGAGTCCCGAATTCCTGATCACATCGTTCGTCATCGTGGTGTCACCCGGCACCGGGGCGCTCTACACGATCGCCACCGGGCTGTACCGGGGCTTCCGGCAGAGCGTGGTGGCCGCCTTCGGCTGCACGCTCGGGATCGTGCCCCATCTGGCGGCGGCGGTCGCCGGGCTGGCCGCGATCCTGCACACCAGCGCGGTCGTCTTCCAGACCTTCAAGTACCTGGGGGTGGCCTACCTCCTCTACATGGCCTGGAAGACCCTGCGCGAACGCGGCACGCTCACCCCGTCCGAGCCGGGGGAGGAGGGACGGTCGGCGCTCCGCACCACGGGCACGGCCGTGCTCATCAACGTCCTCAACCCCAAACTGTCGATCTTCTTCCTGGCGTTCCTGCCGCAGTTCGTCCCGGCCGGCGCGGGGAACACCCTTCCGCACATGCTGGAACTGAGCGCGGTGTTCATGGCGATGACGTTCGTGGTGTTCGTCCTGTACGGGCTCTTCGCCGCGGCCGTCCGGGACCATGTGATCACCCGTCCGAAGGTGCTCGCCTGGATGCGCCGCACCTTCGCCGCCGCCTTCGTCGGCATCGGGGCCCAGCTGGCCTTCAGCGGCAACAGGTGACCACGGTCCCGCCCCCCCGGCCGGGGCTCAGTCCCCGGAGGGCCGGGACGGGCTCTCCGGGGAGGGGCGGCGGAGCGCCAGGACGAGAAGTTTGCCGCCCTGCCAGAGGGCATCCGCGATCAGGATGAACGTCCACAGCCGGCCCGCGCCGTAGAGCAGGCCGGTGACGGACGAGTCCTGTTCTCTGCCACCGCTGAGCAGCAGTTCGCCGAAGTCCCCGGTGAGCAGGTCCTTCATCCAGGACAGACCGGCGACGAGCAGGACGAGCTGGGCCACCGCGAACAGCGCGCCGTGCAGGCCGAGTTCACGCCGGATCTGCCGGGGCGTCTTCTGCTTCCGCTTCTCCTCCCGCTGGTTCTCCTTCCGCCGGGGTTCCCGCTTCGTCGCCGCCGTCCTGGTGTCCGTCTCCGCCCGGCTCTCCGCACCGGACGCACCGTCCGCCGCGGCGGACACCTGCTGCTTCTCCGGCCGCCCCGGAGGCTCCGGTGCCGGGGGAGGGACGTCGGCGACCCCGAGCCTCCGCACGGCACGGGGGACGACCACCGCCCCGGCCAGCAGAGGCACCGCCGCGACGAGGCAGGCCGCCGTCCAGTCGGCGCTGTCGTAGAGCACACCCGCCGCGAGCGACCCGGTCAGGGCCCCCAGCAGGCGCGCCGATTCGTACACCCCCATCCCGCGTCCGGCCTGCTCGCCCGACGCCTCGGCGATCACCGCCTGCCCGATGGGGATGACGGCCGCCCAGGCCAGCCCGCTGAGGATCCACAGCCCCGCGATCACGAACGGGTTCGGCGCCCACGCCAGCCCCACGGCGAACCCGGCACTGGAGACCGAGGCGGCCATCAGCACCCGGGAGCGGCCGAACCGCACCACATACCTGTGCAGGTGTTCGGCGGCGACGCTCATGGCGATGGCGCCGGGCAGGAACACGAACGCGATCTCGCCAACTTCCAGATCGAACCCGCGCTGCAGGTGCAGGAGCAGCAGCAGGGAGACGGCGGACTCGGCCGTCATCGTCAGCACCACGGCGAGCAGCATGGGCCGCAGCCTGCGCCCCACGGCGCCGAGACCCGCCGCGGCCGTTCCCTCCGCCGTCTCTCCTTCCGCGCCTTCCGCGCCTTCCGCGCCGGTCCGCGGGGGCCCGGGCCGCCGGGGCGAGACCAGCAGCAGCACAGCGGCGGCCGCGCACGCCGCCGCGCAGGCGAGGAAGACCCCGGTGTAGTCGATGAGGCCGATCAGCGTCAGACCGGCGATGAACGCCACCCAGGCGCCGGTCTCCTGGGAGGACAGCAGCCGGGGGAAGACCGCGGAGTCCTCCGAGAGCCGTTCACTGATGATCGCCCGGACGCTCACCCACAGCAGCGCGCCTCCCACGCCGCCGACGGCGGCTGCCGCGTAGGCGACGGGGGCGTTCTGCGCGAGGGCGTAGCCGGCCGCCGAGACGCCGTAGAGGGCGGCTCCCGCCGCGGCCACGTACCGGCGTTCGAACGTGTCGGCCAGCACGCCGGAGACCGGCCGGAAGACCATCGATAAGACCATCTCGACGGCCAGCAGCACGCCGACCTCGGTGGCGCTGAGCCCGATGGCCGCTCCCGCCCACAACGGCAGGACGAAATCGATGAGCTCGTTCGGGCCATTGGTCAGCATGGCCGCGAGCAGCGTGTTCCCCTCGCGCCGCTGCCGTCGGCGCGCGTCCGCTTCCGCCCCCGCGGTCGCCGGAACGTGTTCGGTCATGCCCATCCCCCGTCGGACCGTCGTTCGAGCAGCTTCGAACGCTATGACGGGCCGGTCGTCGATGGCAAAGGGTTAGGCCCGGGGCGGTTCGGTGGCAAGCTCCCGGACCGGTCGTGCTCACGGCACCTGAGCCCGATCGCGCACGTGCACGGCCCCCGGTGGCGGCCGGTCGCGGACCGAGCGCAGGGTTGGCCCGGCGTGGGTGAGCAAGGGGGCGCTCGGATAGGTCTGCCTGTAACAACTGCGCCCATGCGATGCGCAGTTGGACCGCCTCGACCCCGCGGCATGACCGCCGGGGCGCGGCCGGCTCAGAGGACCGGCGGTCGTCCCAGCCGGGTCATCAGCCGGACGGTGCGCCAGCGCATCGGACGCCGCTCGCCGCACGGGGTGCGCAGGCCCTCCAGAATGCCCGCCGCCCAGGCCCGCAGACCGGCCGGGGAACGGGTGCGGGCCCTGTGAGCAGTGTCCACGGCGCTCGTCACAGCGTGACACCCACATGGTGGCTGAGCTGTTCCAGATACCTGTGATGACCGCGCGGACCTGCTGCGGGATTCATGTACCAAATCGTCCCCCTGTCCATTGCTCAGGGGGACGATTTGGTACATGGGTGTACTGGGCCCTCGGCGCCGGACTGTGGCCGGAGGGAGGGGTCTTACCGGTGGCGGGTTTCGGGCGCGCCGGTCGGGCCGATCCCTCAGCACTCGATGACGTTCACCGCGAGCCCGCCGCGGGCCGTCTCCTTGTACTTGACCTTCATGTCGGCGCCGGTGTCCTTCATCGTCTTGATGACCTTGTCCAGGGAGACGTGGTGGCGGCCGTCGCCCCGCAGCGCCATGCGCGCGGCCGTCACCGCCTTCACCGCCGCCATGCCGTTCCGCTCGATGCACGGGATCTGGACCAGGCCGCCGACTGGGTCGCAGGTCAGGCCCAGGTTGTGCTCCATGCCGATCTCGGCGGCGTTCTCGACCTGCTCCGGGCTGCCGCCCAGCACCTCGGCGAGGCCGCCCGCCGCCATCGAGCAGGCCGAGCCGACCTCGCCCTGGCAGCCGACCTCCGCGCCGGAGATCGAGGCGTTCTCCTTGAAGAGCATGCCGATGGCCCCGGCGGCCAGCAGGAAGCGGACGACGCCCTCGTCGCCGGCGCCCGGTACGAACTCCGTGTAGTAGTGGAGGACGGCCGGGATGATGCCGGCCGCGCCGTTGGTCGGGGCGGTGACGACGCGGCCGCCCGCGGCGTTCTCCTCGTTGACCGCCATCGCGTAGAGGGTGATCCATTCCATGGCGCGGGCCGGCGCGTCGCCCTCGGCGCGGAGCTGGCGGGCCGAGTTGGCGGCGCGGCGGCGGACCTTGAGGCCGCCGGGCAGGATGCCCTCCCGGGAGAGGCCGCGGTCCACGCAGGCGCGCATGACCCGCCAGATCTCCAGCAGGCCCGCGCGGATCTCCTCCTCCGTCCGCCAGGCCTTCTCGTTCTCCAGCATGAGGGCGGCGATGGACAGACCGGTCTCGCGCGAGAGGCGCAGCAGTTCGTCGCCGGTGCGGAAGGGGTACTTCAGCACGGTGTCGTCCGGCTTGATCCGGTCCTCGCCGACCGCGTCCTCGTCGACGACGAAGCCGCCGCCGACCGAGTAGTACGTCTTCTCCAGGACGGGGGCTCCTCCGGCGTCCGCCGCCGTGAGGGTCATGCCGTTGGCGTGGTACGGGAGTGAGCGGCGCCGGTGCAGGACGAGCTGCGAGGGCTCGTCGAAGGGGATCTCGTGGGCGTCGCCGGCCTCGGCGGCCAGGAGCCGCAGCCGTCCCGTGGAGCGGATGCGGGCGATCTCGCCGTCGGCCCGCTCCACGTCCACGGTGCGCGGCGAGTGGCCCTCCAGGCCGAGCAGGACGGCCTTGGGGGTGCCGTGGCCGTGGCCGGTGGCGCCGAGGGAACCGAACAGTTCGGCGCGGACCGAGGCGGTCCGGTCCAGCAGGCCCTCCCGCTGCAGCCGCCGGACGAACATGCGTGCGGCCCGCATCGGGCCCACGGTGTGGGAACTGGACGGCCCGATGCCGATCGAGAAGAGATCGAAGACGGAGATGGCCACGGTGGTACTCCCGGATCATCCCCGCGGTGGCGGGGAAACGGGCCGCCCGGCGGTCCACGGGGTAGGGGGCCGGACGGCGGTGCGGGCGAAGTGGGGCAAAAGACTGTGAGAGGCCGCAAGGAGCGGCGAGAGGCAATATACGGGGCGGAAACCGGGCATGTTCGGCCGTTCGTCTCCGCCCCGTACCACTGCCGGCCGGCCGGTGGGACGGGCCGGGGAGCGGGCTACTTGAGCCCGGGGTACAGCGGGTGCTTCACCGTCAGGGCGGAGACCCGGCCGCGCAGCGCCTCCGCGTCGTAGCTCGGCTTGAGCGCCTCGGCGATGATGTCCGCGACCTCGCGGAAGTCGTCCTCGCCGAAGCCGCGGGTGGCGAGCGCCGGGGTGCCGATCCGCAGGCCCGAGGTGACCATCGGGGGGCGCGGGTCGTTCGGGACGGCGTTGCGGTTGACCGTGATGCCGACCTCGTGGAGGCGGTCCTCGGCCTGCTGCCCGTCCAGCTCGGAGTTGCGCAGGTCCACCAGGACGAGGTGGACGTCCGTGCCGCCGGAGAGGACGGAGACGCCGGCCGCGGTGACGTCCTCGGCCAGCAGCCGCTCCGCCAGGATCCGCGAGCCGGCCAGGGTACGCCGCTGGCGGTCCTTGAAGTCCTCGCTCGCCGCGACCTTGAAGGCCACGGCCTTGGCCGCGATGACGTGCATCAGCGGGCCGCCCTGCTGGCCGGGGAAGACGGCCGAGTTGATCTTCTTGGCCAGTTCGGCCGTGGAGAGGATCACACCGCCGCGCGGGCCGCCCAGCGTCTTGTGGGTGGTGGTGGTGACGATGTGGGCGTGCGGCACGGGGGAGGGGTGCAGGCCCGCGGCCACCAGGCCGGCGAAGTGCGCCATGTCCACCATCAGATAGGCGCCGACCTCGTCCGCGATCCGCCGGAAGGCCGCGAAGTCCAGCTGGCGCGGGTAGGCGGACCAGCCCGCGATGATCAGCTTGGGCCGCTCCTCCTTGGCGAGCCGCTCGACCTCGTCCATGTCGACCCGGCCGGTCTCGGCGTCGACGTGGTAGGCGGCCACCTTGTAGAGCTTGCCGGAAAAGTTGATCTTCATGCCGTGGGTGAGGTGCCCGCCGTGCGCCAGGTTCAGGCCCAGGATGGTGTCGCCCGGGCTGAGGACGGCGGCCATCGCGGCGGCGTTCGCCTGGGCGCCGGAGTGCGGCTGGACGTTGGCGGCCTCGGCCCCGAACAGCTCCTTGATCCGGGCGATGGCCAGCCGCTCGACGACGTCGACGTGCTCGCAGCCGCCGTAGTAGCGGCGGCCCGGGTAGCCCTCGGCGTACTTGTTGGTCAGGACCGAGCCCTGGGCCTCCAGCACCGAGACGGGCGCGAAGTTCTCCGAGGCGATCATTTCCAGGGTGGACTGCTGGCGGTCGAGTTCGGCGTCGACGGCGGCGGCGACGTCCGGGTCGGCTTCGTGCAGGGAGTCGTTGAGAAGCGACATCAGGTCTTCCCGATCGGTGGCAGGGAGGGGCTTCAGTTGCCGGTGAAGGCCGCGTACTCGTCCGCGGAGAGCAGCTCGGGCTCGCCCGCGCTCTCGTCGGTCCTCACCTTGAACAGCCAGCCGCCCTCGTACGGGGCGGAGTTCACCAGCGCGGGATCGTCCACGACGTCCTGGTTGACCTCGGTGATCTCGCCGGAGACCGGCGCGTACAGGTCGCTGACCGACTTGGTCGACTCCAGCTCACCGCAGGGTTCGCCCGCGGTGACCGTGTCGCCGACCTCCGGGAGCTGGACGTAGACCACGTCACCGAGCGCGTCGGCCGCGTGGGAGGTGATGCCCACGGTGGACACGCCCTCCTCGGCGGCGGACAGCCACTCGTGCTCCTTGCTGTAGCGCAGCTGCTGGGGGTTGCTCATGACCTGATTCTCCTGGATTCGGTGACGTGCTCGTGTACGGGTCTTGACACGTGGGACGGACGACGGGGGAGACGGGGAACGCGGGGGAGGGGCGGGAGTCTCAGCGCTGCCGCTTGTAGAACGGCAGGGCCACGACCTCGTACGGCTCGTGGCGGCCGCGGATGTCCACGGCCACCCCCGGGGTGCCCGGGGCGGCGTAGGCGGGGTCGACGTACGCCATGGCGAGCGGCTTGCCGAGGGTCGGCGACGGGGCGCCGGACGTGACCTCGCCGATGACCTCGCCGCCGTCCGCGGCCACCACCGCGTACCCGGCGCGCGGCACCCGCCGCCCCTCGGCCACCAGGCCGACGAGCTTCCGCGGCGGGGCCTCCGCGGCGCGGGCCGCGGCGGCCTCCAGCGCCTCACGGCCGACGAAGCGGCCGCCGTTCGTGGTCTTGTCGAACTTGACCACCCGGCCGAGCCCGGCGTCGAACGGGGTGAGCGCGGTGCTCAGCTCGTGCCCGTAGAGCGGCATCCCGGCCTCCAGGCGCAGCGTGTCCCGGCAGGACAGGCCGCAGGGGACCAGGCCCGCGTCCTTCCCCGCCGCGGTGAGCGCCCGCCACAGCGGCTCGGCGTCGTCGGGGGCGGTGAAGAGCTCGAAGCCGTCCTCGCCCGTGTAGCCCGTCCGGGCGATCAGGGCGGGGACGCCGCCGACGGTGCCGGGCAGCCCGGCGTAGTACTTCAGGCCGTCCAGGTCCGCGTCGGTGAGCGAGCCGAGGATGCCGGGGGACTCGGGGCCCTGGACCGCGATCAGCGCGTAGTTCTCGCGGTCGTCGGCCACGGCCGCGTCGAAGCCGGCGGCGCGCTCGGTCAGCGCGTCCAGCACCACCTGGGCGTTGGAGGCGTTGGCGACGACCATGTACCGCTCCCCGGCGAGGCGGTAGACGATCAGGTCGTCGAGGATGCCGCCGCCCGGCTCACAGATCATGGTGTAGCGGGCGCGGCCCACCGCGAGCGCGGAGAGGTTGCCCACCAGGGCGTGGTCGAGCAGCTCCCCGGCCTGCGGGCCGGTCACGGTGATCTCGCCCATGTGGGAGAGGTCGAAGAGGCCGGCCCGGGTGCGGACGGCGGTGTGCTCGTCCCGCTCGCTGCCGTAGCGCAGCGGCATGTCCCAGCCGGCGAAGTCGGTCATCGAGGCACCGAGCGAGCGGTGCAGCGCGTCAAGCGGGGTGCGGCGGGGGGCATCGGTCATGGCGGTGGCTCCCTGACGAAGGTGGCGGAACTCTGCGCGGCATCGGCAACACAGTCTCCCCATCTGTCATGGAACCTGAGAGCTTCGCCACAACCGTACGTACCCGGGATCGTGGCTTGCACCTTGGGTGGGGACGCCCCGGAGGGACGGCCCGCTTTCCAGATTTGCCTCGTCCGCGCGGTACGGGGCCTGAGAGATTCAAGGGAGGACTTGCTCCTTCGGCGCCCCGGCGGCGGCACGGCGGCCGGACCGGGGACTCTCCCGCGCGGATTCGAACGGCGGTATGCAGTTGGCGCGGTCATCATCGCACGGGAAGCGGAATACCGACCCGGAGGGAACCGGAGAACCGGCCCGGAGGGTCCGTCTCATCAGCACATCGCGGAACCGCGCACCGGGTATCGACGTTGTAACGCGGCACCGTTCTTGCCAGGCTGGCCGGGCAGTCCGGGGGTGACCGCACAGAGGGGGGACGATCAGGGTGCAGGTTCGGGTCCAGGGGATGTACGCGATCACGCCGCGGGCCGCGGCCGGACCGGAGACCGCGGCGGGACGGAGCACCGCGGCGGAAGCGGAGCCCGCCGCCGGACCGGAGACCGCGGCGGAGTGGACGGCGTCCGCCTGCCCGGCCGCCGCCGGAGCGGACGCGGCCGGATCGGACGCCGAGACGGACCTGCGCGGCCGCAGGCCGTCCGCGCTGCGCTACCCGGCCGGCGACGTCCTCGTCGTCTCCGGGCTCCCCGGCAGCGGCAAGAGCACCCTGATCAAGCGGGCCACCGCCGCCCTCGACGCCCGCGGCGGCGCCGTCCACCGGATCGACTCCCAGGACGCCCGGGACCGCTGGCAGCGCCGGCTGCCCGCCGCCCTGCCCTACGCCCTCTACCGCCCCCTGGTGCGCGCCGCCCACTACGCCGGGCTGCGCCGGGCGCTGCGCTCGGGTGCGAGCGTCGTCGTCCACGACTGCGGAACCCTGACCTGGGTGCGCCGCTGGCTGGCGCGTGACGCCCGCCGCCGGGGCCGCGGTCTGCACCTGGCGCTGCTGGATGTCTCCCCGGAGACGGCCCTCGCCGGGCAGCTCGCGCGGGGCCGGGGCGTCTCCGGCTACGCCTTCGCCCGCCACCGCCGGGCGGTGGCCCGGCTGGTCGCCGGCGCGGAGGCCGGCCGGGCCCCGGAGGGCTGCGTCTCCGTGGTGCTGCTCGACCGGGCGTCGGCGAGCGCGCTGCACACCATCGGCTTCGGCTGACCGCCCCGGTGTCCCGGCCACCGCACGGCCCACACAACCCGCACAGCCCACACAGCCCGCACGGCCCACACCGCCCGGACGGCCCGCACGGCCGGGCGGCGGGAAGAATCCCGGAATCACCGTGAATCCGCGCTGTCGGGCCCCTGGCCGTACCCCGGTGGGCTGGCGCTAGGGTTCTGCTACCCGGATTCCCGGATCCCGACGACCCCGGCCGCCGCGGGCGGTGGCCGCGCCGTCCGCGCGGGCCGGACGGCGCGGAGGTGCCGGGCTCCGGGCGACAGGCCCCGCAGCGCCCGGGCGGCGCGGACGAGACGTGGTTGGACGGCATGAGCATCGACGGCATGAGCATCCCGGAGCAGCACGAGCGCACCCCGGCCCCGGCGGGGATGCCCGGCGTGTCCGGAGGTCTGCCCGGCAGCGCGCCCGGTGGCTTCCCCCGCAACGAACTGGAAGAGGTGCTCGCAGCCTCCCTCGGGGTCCCCGGGGCGGGCGCCCGGCTGATCGAGGTGCTCGGCCGCAGCCGGATCTGGGTGCCGCTGCCGAACGGCGGCGGGCCCTCCAGCCCGGATCTGGACCTGCCCACCCTGGATGTGGCCGGCATCGCCTGCGTCCCCGTATACAGCTCGGAGGAGGAGTTCCTCCGGGGCGCGGGCTCGCACATGCCCTGCACGGTCGCGCCCGCGCGGGAGTTCGCCCGCGGGCTGCCGCCTCAGCTGGGCATCGCCGTCAACCCGGGCGGCACCTCCGTCGGCGTACCGCTGCCGCCGCCCGCCGTGGCCGAGCTGTGCCGCACCGGCCGCGGCGAGACCGGGCCCGGCGTGCCGTCCGGCGGGCGGGTGCGGCTCTTCGAGCCCGACTGGCAGGACGAGCCGGTCGACTTCCTGGCCGCCGCCGCCGGGGAGTTCACCACAACGGGGGTCGTGCTCACCGCCCGCCGCACTCTCGCGAGTGTCGAGGGCGACCCGCCGGCGCTCTTCGTCGGTGTCGAACTCTCCCGCTGCGAACCGGAGGACCGGGCCCGGGTGCACGACGCGCTCGGCCGGGCGCTCGGCGCGGTGCCGGTGCCCTGGCCCGTACAGATGGTCCTGCTGGACATCGCGCACGACCCGGTCGGGGACTGGATGCGCGCGCGGATCCGGCCCTTCCACACCGCCGGGTGACGCGGCTCGAACACGGGCGCGGCGGGCACCGCGAACGGCCGGTGCGCGACACCCGGACGGCGGACAGGGCGGCGGGCGCCGCCGCATCCGGTCCGTAAGCTGGTTGGATGACCCGGCGGGGCGCGAAGGACGCGCACCGCGGCGGTGCCGAGAGGCAAGACGAAGGGGCGGAACCAGGTGAGCGCGGGCGGGGACAGGGAGCAGATCGAGCAGCTGCTGCCACAGGTGACGCCCGGCCGGTACGACGCCTATGAGGCGCTGCTGCGGGCCCTCGCCGACGGGCAGGTGTGGATGCTGCTGTGGCACGGCCATCCGGGCGCGCCCGACGCGCAGTACGGGAACATGGAGGTCGACGGCTACGGCTACGCCCCCTGTGTGACCTCCGCCCAGGAGCTGGCCGCCAGCGGCTGGAACCGGGCGCACGAGGTGGTCGGCGGCCGGGAGATCGCCGCCTCCCTCTTCCCCGACCGCTGGGGCCTGTGGCTGAACCCGCACGCGCCCGGCGGCGGCGTCGGCATCCCCTGGGCCGATCTGCGCCGGGTGGCCTCCGGCCTGGACCGGCTGCCCGCCGGCCCGCTGCGGATCACCGAACCGGCCGTGGAGATCCCGCAGTTCTACGCCCTGCTGACGCAGAACGCCCACCACACGCCCGCCGTACGGGCGCTGCGCCGCGCCTGGGTGCAGCCCTCGGTCGGTGTGCCGTATCTGGCCATCGGCCTGGAGCTGTACGACAACGGGCCGCAGGCCGTGGAGTCCGTGCGCCGGATGATGGGGCAGTCCGTCGGCGTGGTGCCCGAGGGGCTGCCGGTGTCGACCGTCGCCCTGTCCGACGAGTACGACCCGGTGGCGCTGTGGATGCGCGCCAACTCCCGGCCGTTCTTCGACCGCGAGGGCTACGCAGCCGGCCCCGGGGCCGGGGCGGTCCCCGGCGCCGGTCCCGCCCCCGGCTACGGCTATCCGCCGCCGCACGGCATGCTGCCGGGCGCCGCGCCCCGCTGAAAGCGGCTCAACGGCCCCGCGCCGTACGGCGCACGCCAGTGCGATAGCACTCCAGACCAGCCGGGGCGCACCGCGTCAACCGGACCTGAACAGGGCATATCCGGTATATGCGCTGTCCGGGTCTCAGGTATGTATCACCGCTATGCGGACTGTTCACCGCCGCCGGAGTCGTCTGTAGTGTTCGAGCGGTCAGCGCCTCTCAATACCGTTCATCCCTGGGGTAGAGCATGCGAATAAGAAAATCCAGAGCCGCTCGGGCGGTTGTGGTCACCTTGGCGATGGGGCTGGCCGTGACCAGCTGCGCCAGTGACCGGGACGAGGGCGGCAAGGGAGAGGCGGGCGACACCTTCATCTTCGGTGCCGCGGGCGACCCGTCCTCCCTCGACCCCGCCCTGGCCAGCGACGGCGAGACCTTCCGCGTCACCCGCCAGGCCTTCGAGGCCCTCATCGAGCACGAGCCGGGCGGCAGCGAGCTCGTCGGCGGCCTCGCCGAGTCCTGGGAGGGCAGCGAGGACGGCACCGAGTGGAAGTTCAAGCTCCGCAAGGGCGTGGAATTCCACGACGGCGAGAAGCTGACCGCCGAGGCCGTCTGCAAGAACTACGACCACTGGTTCAACTGGTCGGGCACGTACCAGAACAGCGCGGTCTCCTACTACTGGCAGACCATCATGGGCGGCTTCAAGAAGAACGAGGACAAGGAGACGCCCGAGGCGAACTACGTCTCCTGCACCGCCGAGGACGAGCTGACCCCGGTCATCAAGGTCAAGGAGGCCACCGCCAACCTCCCCGGCGGCTTCTCCCTCCAGGCGCTCGCCATCCACTCCCCGAAGGCGATCGACGCCTACGAGAAGGAGGAGGCGAAGGGCGAGGGTGACGCGATCACCTACCCCAAGTACAGCCAGGAGGCCGGCACGGTCGCCGGCACCGGCCCGTTCAAGATCTCGAAGTGGAACAAGGGCAACAAGGAGATCACCCTTGAGCGCTTCGACGACTACTGGGGCAAGAAGGCCGGTGTCGAGAAGCTGGTGTTCCGCACCCTCGACACCGAGGAGGGCCGCCGCCAGGCGCTGCAGGCCGGTGACATCCACGGCTACGACCTGGTCGCGCCCGCCGATGTGAAGACCCTGGAGAAGGACGGCTTCCAGGTCCCGACCCGCGACGTCTTCAACATCTTCTACCTGGGCTTCAACCAGGAGAACAACAAGCTGCTGAAGAAGAAGGAAGTCCGCCAGGCCATCGCGCACGCGATCGACCGGGACAACATCGTCGAGACGCAGCTCCCCGAAGGCGGCGTCAAGGCCAGCCAGTTCATGCCCGACACGGTCGCCGGCTACTCGGGCGACGTGAAGGTCTACGAGCAGGACGTCGAGAAGTCCAAGGAGCTCCTCGCCGACGCCGGTGCGAAGAACCCGACCCTGGACTTCTGCTACCCGACCGAGGTCACCCGCCCGTACATGCCGGCCCCGGCCGACATGTTCGAGCTGATGAAGACGGACCTGGAGAAGGCCGGCATCAAGGTCAAGCCGCGCGCCATGAAGTGGAACCCGGACTACCTGGACTCCACCCAGAACGGCAAGTGCAGCCTGTACCTCATGGGCTGGACCGGTGACTTCAACGACGGCTACAACTTCATCGGCACCTGGTTCGGCGGCTACGACAAGCAGTGGGGCTTCAAGAACGACAAGGTCTTCGACGCCATGAAGGCCGCCTCCTCCGAGCCCGACGCCGAGAAGCGGACCGAGCTGTACAAGAAGGCCAATGAGGTCATCATGGACTTCCTGCCCGGCCTGCCGATCTCCTCGTCCCCGCCGTCCATCGCCTTCGCGAAGGACGTCAACCCGCCGAAGGTCTCCCCGCTGACGCAGGAGAACTTCGCCGAGGTCTCCTTCAAGTAACACAACCGAGCAGGTCCAGGTCCGCCCGGCCACGCACACAGGTGGCCGGGCGGACGTGGTTGCGATCCATGACCAGAAAGGGGTAGCGCGGGGTGTTGCGTCTCGTAGTACGCAGACTGCTGCAGCTCATACCCACACTGCTAGGCCTGTCCGTCCTTCTCTTCCTCTGGCTGAACAAGCTTCCCGGAGGACCGGCGGCGGCCCTGCTCGGGGAACGGGCCACCGAAGCGGACAAGGCCCGGATCGAGCGCGCCCTCGGGCTCGACCAGCCGGTATGGGTGCAGTACGGCCGCTTCCTCAAGCGGCTGGGAGAGCTGGATCTGGGCACCTCCACCCAGACCGGCCAGCCCGTGTGGGAGGAGTTCGCCCGGCGGTTCCCCGCCACGGTGGAACTCGGCATCTTCGCGATGCTCATCGCCGTCGCGGTCGGCATCCCCCTCGGCTACTTCGCGGCCAAGCGCCGCGGCAGCTGGCTCGACGTGTCCGCGGTGTCCGGGTCGCTCCTCGGCATCTGCATCCCCGTCTTCTTCCTGGCCTTCATCCTGCGGGCCGTCTTCGCCGTCAACCTCGGCTGGTTCCCCAGCTACGGCCGGCAGTCCACCGGGCTCAACGCCACCGAGGTGACCGGCTTCTACGTCCTGGACGGCATCCTCACCGGGGAGTTCGACGCCGCCTGGGACTCCCTGGCGCACCTGGTGCTGCCCGCCCTGGCCCTCGCCTCCATCCCGCTCGCGATCATCGTCCGGATGACCCGGGCCAGCGTGCTGGAGGTGCTCGGCGAGGACTACGTCCGCACCGCCGAGTCCAAGGGCCTCCAGCAGCATGTGATCCGCGGCCGGCACGTGCTGCGCAACGCGCTGCTGCCGGTGGTCACCGCCGTCGGCCTGCTCACCGGCAGCCTGCTGTCGGGAGCGGTGCTCACCGAGTCCGTCTTCGCCTTCGGCGGCATCGGCTCCTTCCTGCGGACCGCCATCGACGGCCGCGACTACCCGGTGCTCGTCGGCTTCATCCTCTTCATCGCGCTGACCTACGTGATCCTCAACCTCCTGGTCGACCTGGCCTACAACCTCATTGACCCGAGAGTGCGGGTGCACTGATGAGCACCAAGACCGACAAGATCGACCGGCTCGCGGAGCTCACCGCACAGACCGAGACCGCCACCGGCCACAGCCTCTGGTACGAGGCGTTCCGCCGGCTGCGCTCCAGCAAGATGGCGATCATCGGGGCCGGCATCATCGCCGTCTTCATCCTGATCGCCATCATCGGCCCGTGGATCGCCCCGTACTCGCCGACCGCCCAGCTGTGGCGCGGCGAGGTCATTCCGGCCCGCTCCGTCTTCGTCGGACCGCGCGCCGAGAACTGGCTCGGCCTGGACCACCTCGCCCGCGACGAGTTCTCCCGGATGCTGGTCGGCGCCCGGCAGACCCTGCTCGTCGGTGTGGTGGCCACCCTCCTCGGCTTCACCATCGGCTGCCTGATCGGCATCGCCTCCGGGGCCGCGTCCACGCTCGGCGGGCGCGCCGGGCGCCGGATCGACTCCGTCATCATGCGCTTCATCGACATGCTGCTGGCGCTGCCCTCGCTGCTGCTGGCGGTCTCCGTCGCGGCCGTCCTCGGGCAGAGCCTCACCACCGTGATGATCGCGGTCGGTGTGGTGCAGATCCCCATCTTCGCCCGGCTGCTGCGCGGTTCGATGCTGGCCCAGGGCGGCTCCGACTACGTCCTCGCCTCCCGGGCGCTGGGCGTGCGCAAGCGCCGTATCGTGCTCGGCCACATCGTGCCCAACTCGCTGAGCCCGGTCATCGTGCAGGCCACGCTGAGCCTGGCCACCGCCATCATCGAGGCCGCCGCCCTGTCGTACCTGGGGCTGGGCAACCCGGACGCGGCCGTCCCGGAGTGGGGCGTCATGCTGGCCCAGGCGCAGGGCTTCTTCGACTCGGCGCCGATGCTCGCGGTCTACCCCTCGGTGGGCATCATCATCACGGCCCTCGGCTTCACCCTCCTCGGCGAGGCCATGCGCGAAGCCCTCGACCCGAAACTGCGGAGCTGATGACATGTCGTTGCTTTCCGTGGACGAACTGACCGTCACCTTCACCGCACGCGGACGCCGCGATGTGCGGGCCGTGTCGGGTGTGTCCTTCTCCGTCGGCGAGGGCGAGGTCGTGGGCCTCGTCGGCGAGTCCGGCTGCGGCAAGAGCGTCACCTCGCTCGCCCTGATGGGGCTGCTGCCCGGGCGCGGCGTGAAGGTCGGGGGGCGGGCCGAGTTCGACGGCACCGACCTCTTCGGGCTGAGCGACGCCAAGATGCGCGAGATGCGCGGCTCACAGCTCGCGATGATCTTCCAGGACCCGCTCTCCTCGCTGAACCCCGTGGTCCCCATCGGCATCCAGGTCACCGAGATCCTGGCCCGCCACCGGGGGCTCAAGGGGCAGGCCGCGCGGAAGGAGGCCGCCTCGCTGCTCGACCGGGTCGGCATCCCCGACCCGTACCGGCGGCTCAAGGAGTACCCGCACCAGCTCTCCGGCGGGATGCGGCAGCGAGCCCTCATCGCCATGGCCGTGGCCTGCGCGCCCCGGCTGCTGATCGCCGACGAGCCGACCACCGCGCTGGACGTCACCATCCAGGCGCAGATCCTGGAACTGCTCAAGGAACTGGTGGACGAGGAGGGCACCGCCCTGCTGATGATCACCCATGACCTCGGGGTGGTCGCCGGGCTCTGCGACGAGGTCAACGTCCTGTACGCGGGCAAGGTCGTGGAGTCGGCGGGACGGCGCGAGCTGTTCGCCGCGCCCACCCACCCGTACGCCAACGGGCTGCTGGGCTCCATACCCCGGCTCGACGCGCCGCGCGGCGAGCCGCTGAACCCCATCCGGGGCTCCATCAACGACAACATCGCCTGGGCGGACGGCTGCGCCTTCGCGCCGCGCTGCGACCACTACACCCTGGAGTGCCTCCAGGGCACCCCGGAGCTGACCGAACCGCGCACGCCGGGGCACCGGGTGCGGTGCGTCAACCCGGTGCCGGCCCCGCACGGTTCGGGTGATGTGGACGTGATCGAGGCCCCGCACATCCTGCCGGACGAGGCGGTGGCGGAGGACGGTGAGACCGCCGGGCCGGCGCCGGGAACCGAATCCGGCGCGGAGTCCCGCGAGTCCGGCGCCGAGTCCGGTGCCGCCGGGGACGAGAAGAACGCCACCGCCACCGAGGCTGCCGCGACCGAGAAGACGGAGGCCACCTCATGAGCCTGCTGAAGCTGGACGGGGTGAAGGTCCACTTCCCCCTGAAGAAGGGCGTCGTCTTCGACCGCACCGTGGGCCACGTCTACGCGGTCGACGGCGTCTCGCTCTCCGTCGAGGCCGGCAAGACGTACGGCCTGGTGGGCGAGTCGGGCTGCGGCAAGACGACCCTGGGCCGGGCCGTCCTGCGGCTGGTGGACATCACCGACGGCAGTGTCGTCCTCGACGGCACCGACCTGGCGCACCTCCCCGAGGAGGAGATGCGCAAGTTCCGCCGCCGGGTGCAGATGGTCTTCCAGGACCCGCTGGGCAGCCTCGACCCGCGGCAGAACATCGAGTCGATCCTCTCCGAGGGCATGGCCGCGCACGGCATCGGTGCCGACCGCGAGGAGCGCCGCGCCCGCATCCGGGAGATCCTGGCCAAGGTCGGCCTGCCGTCCAACGCGCTCTCCCGCTACCCGCACGAGTTCTCCGGCGGCCAGCGGCAGCGCATCGGCATCGCGCGGGCGCTGGTGCTGGAGCCCGACGTGATCATCTGCGACGAGCCGGTCTCCGCGCTGGACGTCTCCATCCAGGCCCAGGTGATCAACCTGCTGGAGGAGCTGCAGCAGTCGATGGGGCTGACCTATATGGTCATCGCCCACGATCTCGCCGTGGTCCGGCACATCTCCGACGTCATCGGGGTGATGTACCTCGGCTCGCTGGTGGAGGAGGCGCCCAGCGACGGGCTGTACGCCGAACCGCTCCACCCGTACACCAAGGCCCTGATGTCGGCGGTGCCGATCCCCGACCCCGTGGTCGAGGACAGCCGCGAGCGCATCCTGCTCACCGGCGACCTGCCGTCGCCCGCCACCCCGCCCGCCGGCTGCCGGTTCCACACCCGGTGCCCGTGGAAGCAGGAGACGCGGTGCGACACCGAGCGCCCGGAGCTGCGTGACCTGGGCGGCGGCCACAAGGTGGCCTGCCACTACGCCGCGGAGATCGCGGCCGGCACCGTCCGGATGAACAGCGCGGCCAAGGTCGTCGAGCCCGGGACGGTGACCGCCGGGAACGCCGGGGAGTCCGCCGCCGGGGAGTCCGAGGAGACCGAGAAGGCCGCCGAGAGCGTCTGACGCCCCCGGCAGCACCCGGACACAGCGCGGCGCGGGCGGCCCGGAACCCCGGACCGCCCGCGCCGCCGCACGTCACACCGGGGATGGCCGCGGCGGCACAGGGCAGAATCGCCGGGTGCTCACCGATCTGTTCACCCCCTCCGTGCTGCAGGCGCTGGACATCGCCGGGATCTTCGTCTTCGCGATCTCCGGCGCGCTGCTCGCCGTGCGCAAGAACTTCGACGTCTTCGGCATCGCGGTGCTCGCCATGGCCACGGCGACGGGCGGCGGACTGATCCGTGACCTGATCATCGGCGCCGTGCCGCCCGCGGCCTTCACCGACCTCGGCTATCTGGTCACGCCGCTGCTCGCCACCGTGCTCGTGGTCTTCCTCCATCCGCAGGTGGAGCGGATCAACCGGGCGGTGGCCGTCTTCGACGCGGCCGGGCTCGGGCTGTTCTGCGTCGTCGGCACCACCAAGGCGTACGAGTACGGGCTGGGGCTGCCGTTCGCGGCCGTGCTGGGCGTGGTGACGGCCGCGGGCGGCGGCGTCGTGCGGGACGTCCTGGCCAACGAGGTGCCCTCGCTGCTCCGCTGGGACCGGGAGATCTACGCCGTCCCGGCCATCGTGGGGGCGTCACTGGCCGCGCTGCTCATCCACTTCGGGGCGCTCAACCCGGTCTCCAGCGCACTCTCCGCGCTCGCCGCCTTCCTGCTGAGGCTCTGCGCGATCCGGTTCGGCTGGCGGGCGCCCCGGGCCTGGCACCGCAGGTCGTCGGCGGCGGAGGAGGCGTAGGGCCCGGGCCCGCCCGGCCCGTGCCCCGGGATCCGGGCGCCCGGCGCGGCACCTCGCGCACCGCACCGGGCACGTCCGCACAGGCCCGGCGCGCGGCCGGGCGGGCCCCGGCGGCGTCCGCCGGCTCACCGTTGTCGTGGGCAACTACTGTCTACCGGTCAGTAACTTTTTCGGTGTACCGTACAGCCCATGGCACAGGCAACCATCGGGAACAGCGAGTTCGACCGGGACACGGCGGTGACGCCGCGCGAGCCCGGCGTGCATGACGCGGAGCTGTCGTCCGCCTGGACGATCATCCACGCCGTCAACGGCGGCTACCTCCTCGCCATGGCGGGCCGCGCCCTCGGTGAGGTCCTGCCGCACTCCGACCCCTTCACCGTCACCGCCCACTACCTCACCGCCTCCCGCCCCGGCCCGGCGCGGATCCGCACCGAGGTGGTGCGCACCGGCCGCACCCTCTCCACCGGCCAGGCGTCCCTCACCCAGCTCGACGAGAACGGCGCCGAGGTGGAGCGGCTGCGCGTGGTCGCCGGCTACGGCGACCTGGGCGCCCTCCCCGACGACGTCCGCACCACCGCCAAGCCGCCCGCCATGCCGCCCTTCGAGGAGTGCCTCGGCGCCCGGCACGCGGACGACGAGGTCGGCGCCCTGCTCGGCGCCACCGAGATCGCCGGCCGGCTCGACGTCCGGCTGGACCCGGCGACCGCCGGCTGGGCGCGCGGCAAGCCCTCCGGCAACGGCGAGATGCGGGCCTGGTTCCAGCTCGCCGACGGCCGCGACGCCGACCCGCTCTCCCTGCTGCTGGCCGTCGACGCCCTGCCGCCCACCGCCTTCGAGATGGGCATCTCCGGCTGGGTCCCCACCGTCGAGCTCACCGCCCACATCCGCAGCCGCCCGGCGCCGGGCCCGCTGCGCGTCGCCATCACCACCCGCAATCTCGCGGGCGGCTTCCTGGAGGAGGACGCCGAGGTCTGGGACAGCCGGGACCGCCTCGTCGCCCAGTCCCGCCAGCTCGCCAGGGCACAGCTCGGCTGACGGCCGGGGAGCCGCCCGCAGGGCAACCGGCCGCCGGGGAGCCGCCCGCCGGGAAACACGTGCCGGGGAGCCTGCCGGAGAACCGCCCGCCGGGCACCGCCGGCTGACCGGAGCGCGCGGTACGGGCCGGGGGCGGCCTTCCGCCCGTACCGCCCCTCGTAGAATCGTGCGCACCATGGCCTACCTCGATCACGCCGCCACGACGCCCATGCTTCCCGAGGCGGTGGCGGCGATGACCGCCCAGTTCGCCGTCACCGGCAACGCCTCCTCCCTCCACGCGGCCGGGCGGCGGGCCCGGCGCACCGTCGAGGAGTCCCGCGAGTCGCTCGCGGCGGCCCTCGGGGCGCGGCCCAGCGAGGTGGTGTTCACCTCGGGGGGTACGGAATCGGACAATCTCGCGGTGAAGGGCCTCTACTGGGCCCGGCGGGACGCCGCACCGCAGCGCACCCGTATCCTCGCCAGCCCCGTCGAACACCACGCCGTGCTGGACGCCGTCGACTGGCTCGCCGAGCACGAGGGCGCCCGCGTGGAGTACCTGCCGGTGGACTCCGTCGGGCGCGTGCACCCGGAGGCCCTGCGCGAGGCGGTCGAACGGAACCCGGACGACGTCGCGCTGGTGACCGTGATGTGGGCCAACAACGAGATCGGCACGGTCATGCCGGTCGCCGGACTCGCCGCCGTGGCGGCCGAGTTCGGCATCCCCGTGCACTCCGACGCCGTGCAGGCGTTCGGCCAGGTCGAGCTCGACTTCGCCGCCTCCGGGCTGAGCGCCCTCACCGTCTCCGGCCACAAGATCGGCGGCCCCTACGGCATCGGGGCGCTGCTGCTCCGCCGCGATCTGGCCCCCGTACCGCTGCTGCACGGCGGCGGCCAGGAACGCCAGGTGCGCTCCGGCACCCTCGACGTCCCGGCGGTGGCCGCCTTCGCCGCGGCCGGCCGCCATGCCGCCGAACACCGCGCCGAGTTCGCACGGGTGATCGGCGCGCGGCGCGACGCGCTGGTGAAGGCCGTGCGCGAGGCGGTGCCGGACGCCATCCTCGGCGGCGACCCCGACCCGGCCGGGCGGCTCCCCGCCAACGCGCACTTCTCCTTCCCCGGCTGCGAGGGCGACTCGCTTCTGCTGCTCCTCGACGCCCAGGGCATCGAGTGCTCGACCGGCTCCGCCTGCACGGCCGGGGTCGCCCAGCCGAGCCATGTCGTCCTGGCCACCGGTGCGAGCCCCGAGCAGGCACGCGGCACGCTGCGCTTCTCGCTGGGGCACACCTCGACGGCGGCCGACGTGGAAGCCGTGGCCAAGGCCATCGGCCCGGCGGTCGAACGGGCCCGGCGGGCGGGGCTGAGCTAGCCCGGGCTCTGCCTGATGCGGGCGGCGGCCGGGCGGTCCGCCGGCCGGGGCGGTGGCGGCACGGAGGGCTGAACGCGGGGCCGGTGTGCCCGGCCTCGCGGCCGGCCGGTCACCGCGCCGTCGGGCGGAGCCGCGTGTCCCGGCCGGACCCCGGTTCCGAACGGCCAGTTCACCCGCCCTGGGACTCTTCGCGGACTTCATGCCGTGACGCGGCGACGGTCAGGAACCCGCGGATATACCCGGCCACGGTGTCCAGGTGGCTTTCGAGCAGGAAGTGCCCGCCTCCGGGGACCAGATGGATCTCCGCGTCCGGCAGGTCCCGGGCGAAGGCGCGCGCTCCGTCCGGGCCGAAGATCTCGTCGCCCGCGCCCCAGACCGCGAGGAGCGGAACCCGGCGTTCCCGGAAGTAGGCGTGCACCCGCGGGTAGAGGGGCCGGTTGCCGGCGTAGTCGCGGAACAGGGCGAGTTGCACGAGATCGTTGCCCGGCCGGCTGACCTCGTGGTGGTCGGCGGCCCAGGTGTCGGGGTCGACCAGCTCGGGCCGGTCCACTCCGTGCAGGTACTGCCAGCGGATGGCGTCGAGCGAGAGGGCGGTACGGACGGCGGGTTCGGTCCGGGGGCCCGGATTCTCGCCGTACGCCCAGAGGGGCGCCCAGAAATCCGGTACGAAGCCGTCCTCGTAGGCGTTTCCGCTCTGTGTGATCACCGCGGTGATCGCGTCCGGGGTACGCAGGGCGAGCCGCCAGCCGATGGGTGCGCCGTAGTCCTGGACGTACACGGCGTAGCGGGTGACGCCGAGCCGGGCCAGCAGGGCTTCGGTGATGTCGGTCAGGGAGTCGAAGGTGTAGGTGAAGGGGTCCGCTGGCGGGGCATCGGAGTTGCCGAAGCCGAGGTGGTCGGGGGCGACGACGTGGAACCGGTCGGCCAGCGCCGGGATGAGGTGGCGGAACATGCGGGAGCTGGTGGGGAATCCGTGCAGGAGGACGAGTGTGGGGGCCTCGCGGGCTCCTGCCTCGCGGTAGAAGACGCGATGTCCCCGCACGGTCGCGTACTGATGGCGGATCTCAACCATGACTAACCCCTTAAAGTTCTCTTGGTGGTTACCGCTCGGCGTTCAGTAGACCGCTCGTGGGGTAACCTGTCAAATAGCTTGAGAGGGTTAGTTGTGAAGGTGAGGCCTGTGCTGGACGACCAAGCCCTGCTGGAGGCGCTGAACAGCACGCCTGTGGCGGATGGCCGACGTCGGGACCTGTGGCGTGACGACCGCGAGCTGGACAGGTGGGCGCGGGAGCACGGGGGCCTCGGCGGTGACGAGGAGCGCCGGTGGCTGCGCACCGCCCGGGACGCGCTCCAGGCGGCCGAGTCGGGCGCGCCGGCGGAGCCACGTCTGGGCCAGGTCCTCGCGGGCGTCCGCAAAGTCCCGCGGGCCGGCGCGTCGGGCGTCGAGTGGCACCTGGAGGTGCCGCCGGGGCGCGGGCTCGCCGTGGAGCTCGTGCTCGCGTGGGCGGACGTCAAGGAGCGCATGCCCGGCCGCCTGCGGCCGTGCGGGAACCCTGAGTGCCGCCTCTTCCTCCTGGATCGCAGCCGTGCCAACACCGCACGGTGGTGCTCGATGAAGACCTGCGGGAACCGGCTCAAGGCCCGCCGGCACCAGGCCCGGGTGCGGGAGACCCCGCGAGCCGAGTAGGGCGCTCCGGCGGGTCGGCGCCCCCACGGGGGCCGGACTCCCGCGCGGGGCCCGCCCGTTGGCCTCTTCGTTCCCCGCCCGGGTTCGTGAGTGCCCCGTCCGGCCCGTTCCGGTTCTCCCCGGGGTGCGGGAGGGCGTGGATCGCCCCGGAACGGATCCCGGGTCTTCTTCCCCACCGGCCAGGCCGGCACCGTACTGGGCCGGCTCGCCGACGTCGGCCTGGACCATGTGCTCCTCGGCCGGCCAGGGACACAGGCGCGGCCTCTGGGACGGCCGGGGCCGAGCCGGGTGGAGGGTTCCGGCCCCGGTCCGCCTCGGGCCCAGCCCTGCCGGGTCCCGGGCCGGCCCGGCCTCCGGCCCCGTGCTACGGGGCCGCGTCCCCGCGCGCCTCCTCCTGCCGTACGACCTCGGGCAGATCCGTGAGGCGGTCCAGGCCGTGCAGCGACCGGGCGATCCGGGGGTTGCCCTCCAGCAGCGGCCGGTGGCGCTCCAGGAAGTACCAGTAACCGGCCGTGACGGGGCAGGCCCGCTCACCCGTCCGCCGGTCGGGCCGGTAGGCGCAGTCCCCGCAGAGGTCGCTCATCCGGTTGATGTACGCACCGCCGCACAGATAGGGCTTGGTGGTGATGCGGCCCCCGTCGGCGTACTGGGACATGCCGATGACGTTCGGCAGCATCACCCAGTCGTAGCCGTCGGCGAACGAGCGGTGGAACCAGTCGGTGACGGCCAGGGGATCCCATCCCCGCTGCAGGGCCCAGTTGCCCAGGATCATCAGCCGGGGGATGTGGTGGGTCCAGGCGCGGTCCCGCACCTCGGTGAGGGCGGTGGCCAGGCAGCGCGCGGTGACGGCACCGGCGTCGAGGTCCGCGAACCAGCCCGGCAGGGGCCGGTGGTGGCCCAGCGCGTTGCTGTGCCGGTAGCCGTCGCCGAGGGTCCAGTACAGATGCCACATGTACTCGCGCCAGCCGGCGATCTGGCGGACGAAGCCCTCGGCGGAGCTGAGCGGGACCGCCCCCGACCGGTACGCGTCCTCGGCGGCCGCCACGCACTCGGCCGGGTCGAGCAGTCCGAGGTTGAGCGCGGGGGAGAGCACGCTGTGACTCATGGCCCAGTCACCGGCCAGGACGGCGTCCTCCCACGGTCCGAAACTCGCCAGCCGCTTCTCCGTGAAACGCCGCAGCGCGCGCAGGGCCTCCGCGCGGGTGGCGGGGAAGAGCCGCGGGCCGTCGCGGCCGGTGAAGGAGACCTCGCCGTCGGCCTCCCACCGGTCGAGGTCGCGGCGGACCTCCTCGTCCACGGCGTCCTCGCGGGGGAGGTAGGGGCGGGGGGCGGGCAGGGCGTCCCGGCGGGGCGGGGGCTCCCGGTTCTCGGAGTCGAGGTTCCAGCGCCCTCCGGCGGGTTCGTCACCGTCCATCAGCAGCCGGAGCTCGCGCCGCACCCGGCGGTAGAAGTCCTCCATCCGGATCCGGCCCGGCCCCGGCCCATCCGGGTCGGCGCCCGTCCAGTCGGCGAACTGCCCGGGGGAGACCAGGAAGCCGCGCGGGGGGAGGACGGTGACCTGCTCCAGGGAGCGGACGAACCGCAGGGCGGCGTGCGAGGTCGGGTGGTGCACGGTCACGGGCGCGCCGCCGGTGGCCCGGGCCAGGCCCTCGCGGTAGCTCCCGGCCCGGATGTAGTGCACGCGGTCGCCGAGCTCGGCGGCGCGGTGGCGCATGGCGGAGAGGACGAGGTGGGCCTTGGCCCGGTGGAAGCGGCGGCGGAAGACCGACCGGCTCTCGATCATGACGATCTTTCCGCCGGGGCCGGAGCCGGGTCCGGCCCCCGGGAGGAAGTGCGGGCCGAGCTGGTCCCCGAAGAGCCAGTGGTAGCCGGGTTCGTCCCGTGTTTCGGTACTCACCGCCTCATACTGGTCGATTCCGGAAGCCGGTCAAGGAGGCTGCCGTGGCACTGCGGCCGTGGCGGGGCGTCCGTAGCGGGGACGGCGCCGGAAAGGGGCGCGGCACCTCGCCCGGCCGAGCCGGCACGCGGCGCCGCGGGGATGCCGCACACGTAGTCCGCGGGCCCGCCGCCCGCCGCTGCCCCCCGCTGCGGTCCGCGCGGCGGCCTTCACCGGGCAGGCTCTCCCCCCTGCCCGCGTCCGTTAGGCCCCGTCCTCCCGCTTCTCCGCGCGGGTGGCGGGGACGGCGCTGACGAAGCGCATGTAGCGGTCCCAGTCCCAGTGCGGACCGGGGTCGGTGTGGTCCGTGCCGGGCACCTCGACGTGGCCGACGATGTGCTCGCGGTCCCTCGGCAGCCCGTACCGGTCGCATATCCCGGCCGTCAGCTCCGCCGAGGCGCGGTAGGTGGCGTCCGTGATCGAACCGGCGCGGTCCGCGAAGCCCTCGTGTTCGATGCCGATGCTGCGCTCGTTGAAGGAGCGGTTGCCCGCGTGGTAGGCCACGTCCAGTTCGCGCACCATCTGCGCCACGTGCCCGTCCTCCGTGCGCACCACGTAGTGCGCGGCGGCGCCGTGCCCGGGATCCTGGAAGACCTTCAGGCCCACGGCGTAGTCGCCCTCGATGGTGTGGATCACCACCCGGTCGATGGTGTAGTCGTACGGCCGGTCGGCCATCCGCCAGTTCGCGGACGAGGCCGGTATCCACTCGGCACCCGGGTGGTCGACCTCGCCCTCCTTGCGGGGCCGGTTGACGCCGGGGACGCGGTACCACCAGTTCGAGCCGTCCACGGCCAGATAGCCGGCCGCGCCGAGGCCCACCGTCGCGCCGCCGATGAGCAGGGTGCGCCGGCTGACGCCCCGGCGTCGCTCCGCCGTGCGCTCCTCCCGGCGGGGCTCCGGCACCTGCTGCTCCTGCCGGGGCTCCCGCTGCTGCGGCGGATCGGACCGGCGCGACTGCTGTGCTTCCATCAGACCTTCTTTCGGGGGGACCACCGGCTTCAGCCGGTGGGGGAATCGAATCCTTGGGCCGGAGCCGCGCAGCGGCGGAGCACGCTGCGTTGTCAGTGGGGAGCGTTAGCGTGAACACATCGGTGTTTGGTGAGGGGAAACGGGGGTGGGGTCGTGTGAGGCGGGCGTACCGGTTTCTGTTGCGTCCCACGGTCCGGCAGGAGCGGGCGCTGGCGGAGATGCTGCGGGATCACTGCTCCCTGTACAACGGTGCGTTGCAGGAGCGTCGTGACGCCTACCGGCACAGCTCGCGGACGTCGGTGCGGTATGGGGATCAGTCGGCGCAGTTGAGGGAGATCCGGGCGTTTGATCCGGAGCGTCAGGGCAGGTGGTCGTTCTCGAGCCAGCAGGCGACCCTGCGCCGTCTGGACCGGGCCTTCCAGGCCTTCTTCCGGCGGGTGAAGGCCGGCGGCACCCCCGGATACCCGCGCTTCAAAGGGGTCGGGCACTTCGACACCGTGACCTTCCCGAAGGACGGGGACGGCTGCCGGTGGGACTCCACCCCCCACGACGCGCAGACCCGGGTCCGTCTGCAGGGTGTCGGGCATGTCCGGGTCCACCGGCACCGGAGCGTGAAGGGCCGGGTGAAGACGGTGAGCGTGAAGCGGGAGGGGCGTCGCTGGTATGTATCCTGGCCTGTGACGAGGTGCACGCCGAGCCGCTGCCCCCGACCGGGAGCAGGGTGGGTATCGACCTGGGCACGGTTCACTTCCTCACCGACTCCAGCGGCCGCCACGTCGGGAACCCCAGGTTCCTTCAGGCATCGGCCGGGGAGCTGGCCGCAGCGCAGCGGCACCTGGCGACGTTTCCGAAGCGCACGCGGCGTCGGACGAAGCAGCATCGTGCCGCGGCCCGCAAGGTCGCCCGGCTGCACGCGAAGATCCGGCGCCGGCGTCTGGATCATCACCACAAAGCCGCCCTCGCTCTCGTGCGCGAGCACGATGTGATCGGGCACGAGCGGCTGAACACCGCGGGCATGACCAAGGCGCCCGTACCCCGGCCCGACCCCGACCGCGACGGTGCCTTCCTGGCGAACGGTGCCGCGGCGAAGGCCGGGCTGAACCGCAGCATCCTGGACGCGGGTTGGGGGCAGTTCCTGCGGATCCTGGCGGACAAGGCTGAAAGCGCCGGTCGCCGCGTGATCCCGGTGGACGCCTCCAACACTTCCCGCACCTGCCCACCCGCAATCGGCGGATGCGGGCACGTGGCGAAGGAGAACCGCGTCACCCAGGCGAAGTTCGCGTGCGTCAACTGCGGTCTGGTGGCGAACGCCGACCACGTGGGCGCGCTCAACGTCAAACACAGGGCCGGGCTGGTCCTCTGCGCCGGTGCCTAGCCACCGACACAGGAAGCCCACGACTTCAGCTTCAGTCGTGGGTGGAGTCACCCGCGACCTCTGTGTGCTCACTGGGTACCCCTCGGTGGCATGGACGGCGCCCGGGGGCCTCGGGGTTGTTCGCAGGGCCTTTCCGTGCGCTCGGTTGTTCTGTGCTCAACGGGTGGGCGGTGCCCCCTGTTCCGGCAGTATCCGTTTCCGGCCCTCTCTGTTCGTTTCCGACGGTTCGGCCAGTGTCCGGAGTGTCCGACGCCGTCCGGTGCTGTCGGCCGGCCGGCCGCCTGGCCGACCGGGCGGGCGGTGCCGTTCACGGGTGGTTCGGTGTGTCCGTACGCGCACCTCTCACCAGCCGACGCTCCCGGCCGGTTCCCGGCGGACGACGAGGAGCGGGCCCGGACCAGCGCTGCCGAACGGTGCCGGACCCGCGCTTCCCCGCCGCGTCAGGTCGGGGCCCGCGCCGCGCACCGCGCACCGCGTTCACCTATGGCGTGGGCCGGAACCCGTATCGCGTTGGGACGCTTCGTACCGGGCCGGGCACCGCTCCCGTACCGCGCTGGGTCCGCGCTCACGTGCGGCGTCCGGCCGTGGACCCGTACCGCGCCGGGCCCGCGTTCCCGTACCGCGCCGGGCCGGGGTCCCGTATCGCGTTGGGACGGGCCGCCGCGGGCCCGTACGCTGATAGGGCTATGAACGATTTCCCCGGCGCACCCACCGCCCCCCGCGACGGCACCCGGCTGCGGGTCCTCGCCGCCATGTCCGGCGGTGTCGACTCCGCCGTCGCCGCCGCCCGCGCCGCCGAGGCGGGCCACGACGTCACCGGCGTCCACCTCGCCCTGTCGGCCAACCCGAAGTCCTTCCGCACCGGGGCCAGGGGCTGCTGCACCATCGAGGACAGTCACGACGCGCGCCGGGCCGCCGACGTCATCGGCATCCCGTTCTACGTCTGGGACCTGGCCGAGCGCTTCCGCGAGGACGTGGTCGACGACTTCGTCGCCGAGTACGCCGCCGGGCGCACCCCGAACCCCTGCCTGCGCTGCAACGAGAAGATCAAGTTCGCGGCGCTGCTGGACAAGGCCCTCGCCCTGGGCTTCGACGCCGTCTGCACCGGCCACTACGCCACCGTCGTCACCCGCGAGGACGGCGGCCGCGAACTGCACCGCGCCTCCGACGAGGCCAAGGACCAGAGCTACGTCCTCGGCGTCCTCGACGAGCGCCAGCTCGCCCACGCCATGTTCCCGCTGGGTGACACCCTCACCACCAAGGACGAGATCCGGGCCGAGGCCGAGCGCCGGGGCCTGGCCGTCGCGAAGAAGCCCGACAGCCACGACATCTGCTTCATCGCCGACGGCGACACCCAGGGCTTCCTGGCCAAGCACCTGGGCACCGCCGAGGGCGACATCGTCGACGAGGACGGCAACCGTCTCGGCGGCCACCAGGGCGCCTACGGCTACACCATCGGCCAGCGCAAGGGCCTGCGCCTGGGCGTGCCCGCCCCGGACGGCAAGCCGCGCTATGTGCTGGACATCTCGCCGGTCAACAACACGGTCACGGTCGGCCCGCAGGAGGCGCTCGACGTCACCGCGCTGACGGCGATCCGGCCCCGCTGGTGCGGCGAGCCCCCGGCGGGCCCGGGCACGTACACGGCCCAGCTCCGCGCCCACGGCGAGGAGACGCCGGTGACGGCGGAGCCGGCCGAGGACGCCGAGGGGGCCCCGGAACTCCGGGTGACCTTCACCGAGCCGGTCCGCGGCGTGGCCCCGGGCCAGGCGATCGTCCTCTACGACGGCACCCGGGTCGTCGGCTCGGCGACCATCGCCACGACGGAACGCCGCCGCGAGCCGGCGGCCGCGCGAGGCTGAGGGGGAGTCCTGCCGGTGACGCCCTCGGCCCTTCCGTGGACCCGTCATCTGTCGGCCGACGAGGTACGGCAGTTCGTGCAGGAGCTGACCCGGGCCGCGGACGGCGCCGCGCATCCGGACGCCCGCGCCAACGTCCACCGGGTCGTCGTCGAGTGGCGGGCGACCGCACGCATCCTCGCCGACCCGGAACTGACGGCTCAGCTCACCCGCCCGCTGCCCGACGAGGACCACGAAGAGGCGACCGCTCCGTAACACCGAAGCGAGGCCGCCGGGGGTAGCGGGCAGGTTGTGAGCCCACTGACGTTTGCATCAAGACGTCAGTAATCAGTGGTGTTGATCATCGAGTGTGCGAGTTCGCATGCTGGCGACGAGAGCGCCGAGTGCCGCTCGGCTGGTGGTGAACGAGCGTGCCGGAAAGACACTGTCTCGGATCGCGACCGTATCGCCGCCGGAAACGGCGACTTCAATGCAGGCGTTGCCGGACGCCTCGGAGTAGGAGGATTTGACCCATACCGGCTCGGGCAAGGTGCTCCTCTCGAAGACTCCGACTGCGCTGCTGACCAGTGGGGTCCGCTCGCGCAGATGTGCGGGACGCGCGGCTGTCAGACAGAGGAGCCCGGCGGGCGGTTCACCTCTCCGTTCCGCACTCCCGCGATGAAGGTGGTCAGCGCTGCGCGGCTCACTTTGATGGTCCGGGCCGGGTGAACGCTGTCCCGGACGGCCATGCGGTCCTGGTCGCAGATGGCTATCTCCACACAGTTGTTGCCGCCGCCGCCGCAGAAGGACGAGCGTTTCCAGTCGAGTGCGTCCACTGTCAGTCCCCTCGGAACGTGTGTGCCAGAGAGCGGATGAGTTCCCGGGAATCTCCGGGAGAGAGCGCGGACTGCTCCATGAGGTCCAGTAGAGAACGATAGTTCGCCAACGGTGTAGGCGCATCAACGAAGTTGGCTCCCAGGGCGGTGTCGAGCTGGACCGTGTCCAACTGTGGCACGGGGCCCTCCGCGTACAGGACCGACTGCCCGGCTCCGTGGAAGCCACCGGCGCTGAACGGGATGACCAACAAGGTGAGGTTGGGCTGTTCCGCCGCCTCTACCAGTCGTCGGAGCTGGGCTCGGGCGACGGCTCGGCCTCCGAACTCCAGCCGCAGAGCAGCCTCGTGAACGATGCCCGTGTACGGCATGGGGTTGTCCCCCACGAGCACATTCTGGCGAGCCATGCGATGCGCAACCCGGAGTTCGACGTCCAGGCGGGGAAGCTTTGGCACGGTGAGCTCGAAGATGGCCCTGGCGTGGTCTTCCGTCTGGAGCAGGCCCGGCAGGTGCACGGTCTGCGCGGTCCGGATGCGCGTCGCGTAGTGCTCCAGTTCGGACACGTCCAGGTGTCCGTCGGGCAGCTTGCCCCGGTATTCCGTCCACCAGTGCTTGGTGCGCCGGCTCGCCGCCATGTCGGCCAGGGCGTCCACCAGCGCCTCGTTCGGGCACTTGTAGTGGCTTGCGAGCTGCCGGACCCGGTCCTCGCTGACCGTGGTGCGTCCGGCCTCGATGTTGGAGATCATCGTGCGGTCCGCGCCCAGCATCGAGGCGGCTTCCTGGATGGAGATCCCTGCCTGCTCGCGCATGCGGCGGAGTTCGGTGGCCAAGCGGCGCTGGCGGCCGGTTGGAGCGTTTCGTGCGGCCATGAGTCCTCTCCCGTGAGTGCGATGCAGTGTGGCAGGCCATCGAAACGGCATACCAGTGAAAGAAGTTCATATTCACTCGTTCGGGGACATTGACTCATGAGTGAGTCGATAGTGCTCTACGGTGTGAGGCGCGCCACCCAACTCCCCATCCCCGCCCACCGGAAGCGCACCGTCGGCCACGGGCCCAGGCCAGGCGGCGAGCCACCGCAGGCGGCCACGGCGACTCCCTACCCAGGCCGCCGGGGGACATGGAGAGACCCACACCCGACGACGGCCGTACAGCGCCGCCTCGACGCCATGGAGCGGCGCGCGCGTCGCAGTCCGGCCACACCGCGTTCGAGCGCAGGCCGTCACTCATGCCACCGCACAAGGAGGTGCCCGTGAACCCCGAATCTCAACTCCCCCTTTCAGCCCGTCCCGTACAAGCACCGCGAAGCCCGGGGGACGTCCCCCCACTCCCGTACCCCGTGCCCACTCCGTTCGGCGGACCATGGGAGTACGCCCTCCGCTTTCCCGGGGACCCGCGCGGCCCCGGAGTCGCGCGGGCGACGCTGCGGGCCGTGCTGACCGCGCACCACCTCGGTGAACTCGCCGACCGCGCCGAGCTGCTGACCTCCGAGCTGACGACCAACGCCGTCCGCTACTCCAAGGGCCCCGCCGCCGTGCTGCTGCGCTGGGCGGCGCCGATCCTCCGGGTCAGCGTCTCCGATCCGTGCCCGGAGTTCCCCGCGCCCCGGGTGCCCGTCGGGCCGGTGGCGGCGGACGCCGAGCGGGGGAGAGGGCTGCTGATCCTCGATCTGCTCGCCGACGCCTGGGGCGACTGCTGCGCGGAGGAGCCGGCCCTGGGCTCCGTTGGCAAGAGCATCTGGTTCGAGCTGATCCTCGGCGCCGGACCGCCGTCCCCGGAGGCCCCCGCGCTCGCGGCCTGACGCGCGTTCCCCCGGCTGCAGGGATTGCCGTACGGGTTCAGCCGCCGTGGCCGAACCCGTACGGCCCGGTAGCGGCCGGCCGCTGTGTGGACACCTGGGCGTGTGCGGCGGCTTGTTTGACCGCGGAGCACCGCTGTGACCTCGCTCGGAGGCCGGCGCCGGTCAGCAGCGTGGGGCCGCTGCTGGGATGTCAGGGCCGCCGGGAGCGCGCGGTGTGCTGCTGCTCTTTGGTGGTGTCGTGAAGAGAACGTGACTGGTGTTGCGCAAATGTGATGAGCGGGTGAAGCCTGTTCGGCCACTTCTGTGCGGTCTTGCCTGCCTGTGCACGCCGGTGTGATCACCGTAGTGTCGCCGCCGCCACGGACGAGATCGAGCCAACCTGGCTGATTCTTCTGCGGCTGACGGGGCCGCTGTCGTCTTCCCGCTCCGGGGTACCGGCATCGGGCGGCCCGGGGAGGGTGGGGCTCTTGTTCTCCGGTCGGATATCCGGTCGTTCACGTTCCGTGGCGCTGGCGCTGGCGGGTGCGATGCTGGCGGTGCTGCTGTCGGCGGTCTCCTTCAGTCCGTCAGCGGTGGCCCTGACGCAGGGCGTGGACTCCCCGGACGTGCCGGCGCAGCCGCACGGGCAGGTGCCCGGGCAGGCGGCGGAGCGGACTCAGAAGCCGTTGCCCGAACCGGTCTGGCCGGTGGCCGGGGAAGTGCTCGTCGATCTTTCGGGCGTTGCGCCCGGAGAGCCGGGCACGGTGGTGGAGGCGTTCTCCTCCTCGCCGGACGCGACGGGAACCGCGGCTGCCGAGGGAACCGAGCTGGTGTCGGTGGCGCCCGTGGCGGAGGGCGCGCCGGGGGGCACAGCAGTCCAGCTGGGCCCGCTGCAAGACGTGACGGGGGAGACCGCCTCTGCCACGCCCGCACCGGAACCGTCCCCGGAGTCCGCATCACCGGCTGCGTCACCTTCCGGCGAGACGACACCCACAGCATCGGCGTCGCCATTGGCATCGGCATCGGCAGAAGTGTCCGCAACGGCAGAAGCTGCCACCCCGCTCCCGTCCTCCTCCGCGTCCCCGACTCCCACGGCGACCGCCTCTCCGTCCGGCACGGAGTCCGGCAACGGCGGTACGGGGGAACTCTCCCCGGAGCGGGTACGGGTGGAGGTGCTCGATCACGCCGCCGTGGCGCCCGGCGGCGGTGTCGGACTCGGCGTCCGCCTGATACGTACCGATGGTGTCGCCCAGCCGGGACAGGTGGAGATCTCTCTGGACTACTCGGCGTTCCGTCACGCCTACGGCGGTGACTTCGCGTCCCGGCTGCGGCTGGTGCGCATGCCCGAGTGCGCGCTGACGACCCCGGAGGCCGAGGGCTGCACGACCCGCGAATCCGTGGTGGCGGACAACGACACCGCGAAGGGGCTCATCACGGCGACGGTGCAGGCCGAAGCGGATCCGGCCACCGGCACGGACGGGGGGATGACGCCGCAACTGGGTGCCGCGAGGCCGGTCTCGGAGACGGTGACGTCCGGCGGCACGGTATACGCGCTGACCTCGGGTTCGTCCTCGGACACCGGCGACTACCGGGCGTCCCCGCTGGGCCAGTCCGGCTCCTGGGATGTGTCGGTGGGCTCCGGAGCCTTCACCTACCAGGTTCCGGTCGCCGTGCCCGAGCCGCCGATGGGTTCGGCACCCCAGGTGGCGCTGAACTACAACTCGCAGTCGGTGGACGGGCGGACCTCGGCCTCCAACAACCAAGCGTCCTGGGCCGGGATGGGCTGGGACCTCAACACGGGGTTCATCGAGCGGCGATACCGCAACTGCACCCAGGACGGGCTGCCGACGATCGGTGATCTGTGCTGGGACTCACCCAACAGCACGCTGGAGCCGTCGGGTGCGGTCTACGTGATCAACCTCGGCGGGGTGAGCTCCCAGCTCATCCAGGACAACGACGGCACCGGCTCCTACCACGTCCAGGACGATCCGGGCTGGCGGGTGCAGCGCATGTTCGGCGGTCACGGCGCGGATGACGAGTACTGGGTGGTCTCCCACCAGGACGGCACCCGCTACTACTTCGGCTGGGGGCGCAGTGAGCGCACCGGCACGGGCACCGGGTCGGTGTGGACGGTGCCGGTGGTCGGCAACGACGTGGGGGAGCCGTGCCACGGCCAGTTCCCGGAGCCCTGTACCCAGGCCTGGCGCTGGAACGTGGACCGGGTGGTCGACGGCAACGAAGTGGAGTCGATCTACTTCTACGACAAGGAGTACAACCACTACCGCTCCGTCGCCAACACCGACCAGGCCCGCAGTTACGTCTCGGGTGGCTATATCGACGAGATCCAGTACGGCTGGTCCTCCCAGACCGGCGACGGGCAGCTGCCCGCGAAGGTCGAGTTCAGCCATGTGAACCGGTGCGCGGAGCGGATGAGCGAGAACAACCCGCTGGACAACCCGCCGCCGGCCTGCCCGTCGATCGACTCCTCCCCCACCTCGTATCCCGATGTCCCGCTGGACCTGCGCTGCGACGGAACAGCCTCCGACTACCACTGCGCCGGCAAGACGTACTTCCCGACGTTCTTCGTCGAGGACATGCTGTGGGACATCAAGACCTATGTGCGCGACGACAACGCCGCACCGTGGTCGCTGGTGATGCAGTACCAGATGAAGTACGCCCTGACCAACCCGTCCGGGCCGGTCGACGGCACGCTGTGGCTGGACTACGTCCAGCGCAAGGCCTACGGCAACGATCCGGACATCACGCTGCCGGTCATCAACTTCAACGGCACCGACCTGGACAACGAGGTCGGCTCGGGTGTCCTGGGCTTCCGGCGGATCACCGATGTCTACGGCGACCTGGGTGCGCGCGTCAGCGTCGACTACGGCTTCGCGAACCCCTGTTATGCCGACTCGCTGCCGTCGCAGTCGAACAACTCCAAGGACTGCTACTGGCAGAAATGGACGCCCGAAGGGGGCGAGGAGACCACGGGCTGGTTCAAGAAGTTCCTGGTCACCAAGGTCACCGCGGACCCGCGGGCCGGCCAGGGCACGAACGGTGACGGCGCCCCGGCACACATCACCACCTACGACTACTACGGCGGCGCCGGCTGGCGCTTCACCGCCGACCCGCTGACCCCGGACGAGGACGAGACCTGGTCGGACTGGCGCGGATACCGCAACCCCCGCGTCACCGCGGGCGCGAACGGCCACGCGCACTCCACCTACTACTGGCGCTACCGGGGCCTGGACGGCGACCGCACCTCCAAGACCGACCCGTCGGCCACCCGCAGCGTGACGGTCACCGACTCCACCGGCACCCAGTGGCCCGACTCGGCGTGGCTGGCCGGACGGGTGCTGGAGACCAGCCACCGCGACGACAGCAGCGGATCCCCGGTCTCCCGGAAACGGGTGCGGCACCGGTACTGGGCGCACAACACCGCCCAGTACACCGGCCTGCCCGACGCCCGGTTCGTCAGGGAGGACCGGACCACCACCCTCACAAGGGTCTCCACCTCCACCTCGGACCAGTCCACCTGGCGCGAACACGTCGTCCAGCACGAGTACGACACCTCAGAGGGCGCCAGCGCCACCTTCGGGCTGCCGCTGCGCACCGACGACTGGGGCGAGAGCGGCGTCTCCGACAACCGCTGCACCACCTTCGGCCGCGCCTACAACACCGACGACCTCAACGCGGCGGGCGTCCAGCGCTGGACCGTGCTGGAGGACGAGGTCCGCACCTACTCCGTCGGCTGCACCAGCCGTGCCGCGTCCAACCGCACCTCCTACACCGCCACGCTGTACGACGGCGCCGGTTCCGTCGCGGGTAACAAGCCGGTCGACGGCAATGCCACCGAGGTCCGGGAGTACACCGACGACCTCACCCACCGGGCCACCCGGGCCTCCTACGACGCGGCCGGCCGGGTCACCGAGGCGTGGGACGCCAGGGGCAACAAGACGACCAGCAGTCACAGCCCGGCCAACTCCTGGCCGCTGAACGGCGTGACGGTGACCGGACCCGACCCGGACGGCACCGGGCCCGGCACATCGCTGTCCAGCACCACCTGGTACTCGCGCTTCTGGGGAACCCCCTGGAAGACCACGGACGCCAACGGCAACACCACCCGGATCGAACTGGACGGAGCCGGCCGCACCGCCAAGGTGTGGAAGCCCACCGAGTACGGCGACTACCCCGGCGGCAGCGCATCGCTGGTCTTCACCTACACCACGCCCACCGCAACCAGCAGCAGCGGAGTGCCGGACGCGGTCAGCGGCCCGTCCCGCGTCACCTCCAAGACCCTGCAGTCGGGCACGGCCTATCTGGTGTCTCACGCCTACGCCGACGGTTTCGGGCGCGCCCGCGAGACGCAGACGGCGGCCCCCGGAGGCACCGGCCGCAACGTCGTCTCCACCCGCTACGACTCCTCCGGCAACGTCACCGGAACCTCCGCGGCCTTCTACAACTCCGGCGCGGCGGGCTCCGGCATGGTGCTCCCGGCCGTGGCCGACCTGCCCTCGTACGGCGATGTCGTCCCCGACTGGGCGGGCCGCACCACCGAGTCGAAGATCATGGTCAACGGCGTCAACCAGAGCGCGGGCCGGACACTGACCGCCTACCACGGCGACTACACCCGGGTCACCCCGCCGGCCGGCGGCGCCACCGACACCCACACCGACGTCTACGGCCAGACGGCCAAGGTGGTGGAGCACCACGACAGCGACACCTACACCACCGCCTACGGCTACACCGACCGGGGCCAACTGGCGACGATCACCGACACGCTGGGCAACGTCACCACCTACACCTACAACTGGCACGGCGAGCGCACGGCCACCGACGACCCCGACGCCGGCTCCTCGACCACGGCGTACGACGCCAACGGCAATGTGCAGACGGCCACCAACGCCGCCGGTGTCACACTCACCCACACCTACGACGCGCTGAACCGCCTGGTCGAGACCCGCGAGGGCACGACCCTGATCACCTCCCACACCTACGACACCGCGACGAAGGGCAAGGGGCTGCCCGCCACCTCCACCTCCTACGCGGGAGGCGCCTACACCAGCGCCGTCACCGCGTACGACGCCCGGGGCCGCGCGCTCGAGAAGCAGCTCACCGTACCGGCCGCGGCCGGAGAACTGGCCGGCACGTACACCGTCGGCCTGCACTACGACGCGGCCGGCCACGTCACGGCGACCGACTACCCGGCGATCGGCGGCCTGCCCGCGGAGACCGTCACCGCCCAGTACACCGACCAGGGCCTCGTCTCCACCCTGAGCAGCCCGCTGGCCACCTACGTCGCCGGCACCGACTACGACAACCTGGCGCGGCTCACCGGCCGCACCTACGGCACCGAGGCCACCACCGGCACCACCGCCTCTCGTGCCTACACCTACGACGACACCAACGGCACGAGCGCCCTGCGGACCGTCCGGGCGAGCACGAGCACCGGCGGACTGGTGCAGGACGACACCCTCGACCGCAACGACGCCGGCGTCCCCACCGCGGTGACCGACGGAGTGGCGGCCCAGCGGGAGTGCTTCCGCTACGACCCCCTCAACCGCCTCACCGCCGCCTGGACGACCGCCGCCGCCACCCAGTGCGCGGCCACCGGAACCCCCAACGCCGACTTCGCGGCTGGGCCCGACCCGTACCGGACGGAGTACGCCTACGACCCAATCGGCAACCTCCAGTCGGTCACCGACACCACCGCGTCCGGTTCGACCACCGAGGACTACCGCTACCCGGGCTACAACGGGGACGAGTCCGCCTACACCCCCGGCGCCGACCAGCCGCACGCGGTCGTCCAGGCGGGCGCCGACACCTACGCGTACAACGCGGCCGGGCAGCTCACCACGCGCACCGTCGACGGCCTGACCTCCACCTTCGAGTGGAACGGGCAGAACCGGGTCCGGGCCGTCACCCAGCAGCACGCCACGGGCGACGAGGAGACTTCCTACGTCTACGACGCCGGCGGCAACCCGCTGATGCGCACCTCGGCCGAGGAGAGAGTCCTGTACCTCGACGGGCACGAGGTCCGCTCGACACCGGGAACCACCGGTACCCGGGCCACCCGCTACTACGTGTCCGGGCAGAACACCGTGGCGATGCGCGCGGCGAGCCCCACCGAGAGCGACGGCGTCCTCACCTGGCTGATGGGCGACGGCCAGGCCTCCACCCAGCTGATGATCCTCGCCGCCACCGGTACGGTCAGCCGCCGCCGCTACACCCCCTTCGGCGCCCAGCGCGGCACCACCGCCCTGCCGGGCGAAACCGACCGCGGATTCCTCGGCCGGCCCGAGGACGACACCACCGGCCTGTCCATCCTCGGCGCCCGCATGTACGACCCGGTCCTCGGCCGTTTCCTCAGCACCGACGAACTCACCACCCCGTACGACCCGCAGAACCTCGGCGCCTACACCTACTCCCGCAACAACCCCATTGCCTTCAGCGACCCCACCGGCCTGTGGTGCGACGGATGCAACGGCGGCAACGGCTGGCCGACGCCCGACGGATACACCGAGGAGGAGCCCTACACCCCCGAGACGATCCCCAACGCACCGACGGGCGGCGGTGGAAACGGCGGTGGCGGTGGTGGTGGGAGCGAAGGACCGCGTTTCATCGAGAGCGATGATCTCGATTCATCGCGGTGCGCCTATACGGGGAACGTCTGCAACAGTGTCTTCTGGGATATCCAATACACCGATTACCGGGGCGACTGGAACGAACTGTGGCAGCTGGGTAAGGAACTCGTCCTGCCCGACGTCGAGGCATGGGAAGCATGCCTGGCGGACCACCAACTGTCCGGCTGCGGCTGGGCCGCCCTGGATCTCCCCTGGTTCAAGGCGGTCAAGGGCGGAAAGGTCATCCTGAAAGGCGCCAAGAAGGCGGGCAACTGCCCCGTCCGCGGCCACAGTTTCCTCTCCGAAACTCAAGTCCTTCTCTCCGACGGAACGCGCAAGGACATCGAAGATGTCAAGATCGGCGACGAAGTCGTGGTCACCGATCCGGAAACCGGCGAGACCACGACCCGGGACGTGGTCGTCACCATCGTCACAGCGGACGACAAGAACTTCGTCGACGTGACGGTCACCACCGACGAGGGCCCGGCTTCCCTCATCTCCACGGTGAACCACCCCTTCTGGTCGGAATCCGAGGCGCGGTGGACCGACGCGGGCGACCTGAAGGCCGGCACCATCCTCCGGACCCCCGACGGCGACAGCGCAACCGTCACCGCCACCCGCCACTTCACACAGCGCCGGCGCACCCACGACCTCACCATCGACGACATCCACACGTACTATGTACTGGCGGGCGAGACACCGGTTCTCGTCCATAATTCCAGCTGCCCTGTGCCAATTTCGAAGGGTCGTTGGGACCACATATGGGACCGGCATGTTGTTCGTGGCGGCGAGTTCCCCAACAAAAGTAAGTTCTTCACGACGAGCAAAGCGAAGATCCAGAAAATGATCAATCGCGCACTCAACGGCCAGACCGGTGACGGGGCATACTACTACGAGTTCCCGAATCCGATCGGCCGGAATGGGGCTGGAGATGATCAGTATCATATTCGGGTTGTGGTTCGTGACCGAAAACTCATCACAGCCTTCCCGTCTGAGGGGCCCGAGTGATGCGTGGTTGTGACATCGGACTCTCACTCAGGAGGTGTTGTGGGCGTGGATGTGGCCCTCGTGCGCGTGGAGCAACGAGGGGACAGTCCGAGGCGGCGACGCACGAGTCAGGTGGACGCTGTTCTCGATCTTCACGACAAATTCGCTCGCCTTTGCGGATCGAGCGTGCTCCCCATGCTCAGTCGAGTGGATCCCTACGGGACTTTGATCTTGAGTTCGAGTGAGATGGATCAGTTCGTATCGGAAATCGAGATCGAATTCTTTCGGGTCGAAGATTCTGTAGTGAAGGAGTTCCTGGAAAGCGTGCTGAGGCTGGCTCGCCTATGTCGCGAAAAACGGGACATGCAATTGCGTCTAGACGGAGATTAGAAACTCATACGGAACCTGTTGCCGATGAATGCGAGATCGGCACGCCCGTCTTTGCCGAGCAGTAGATATCGGTGTTTGACGGCAGCGCAGGCGAATGTCGACGGCCCCGCAAGGCATCTTGCGGGGCCGTGACGCGGGCCGTGACGCGGGCCGCGCACGGCACGGCCGCCCACTCTTCCCGCTCTCGGCTCCGCCACCGCGGGCCGGCTGACCTCACGGGTTTGGACGCCTTCCGCGCGCAGGCCCGCGAAGTCACCGGGGCACCTCTGCCGCAGGTCGAAGTCCCCCGGCACTCAAGTCCTTCTCTCCGACGGTACGCGTAAGGACATCGAAGACGTCGAGATCGGCGACGAAGTCGTGGTCACCGATCCGGAAACCGGCGAGACCACGACTCGGGACGTGGTCGTCACCATCGTCACAGCGGACGACAAGAACTTCGTCGACGTGACGGTCACCACCAACGACGGCCCGGCTTCCCTCATCTCCACGGTGAACCACCCCTTCTGGTCGGAATCGGAGGCACGGTGGATCGACGCGGGTGATCTGAAGCCCGGCACCACCCTCCGGACCCCCGACGGCGACACCGTCACCGTCATCGCCGGCCGCCACTTCACACAGCGCCAGCGCACCCACGACCTCACCATCGACGACATCCACACGTACTATGTGCTGGCGGGCGAGACACCGGTCCTCGTTCACAATGCAGGAGGGCTGTATGTACGCGGGCCGAAAGATCCCCTGAATTTCGGGAGCAATTACACCGGGCGCGTCGACAGATTTGACATCGGTGGTACGACTGAATTCGAGGTTCACGTCTACCACAAGGGTAAGGAAGTCGGGATCTTCGGCAGTGATGGATGGTTCTCGAAGCACGGAAAGAGTGCTGACGTCGACGTTCCGCGAGATGTCTACAATAACTTGAAGGGGCTAGCCGTGGGCGAGTTGAGGCGAGATGGCCGTATCGGCCCCAAAGGAACGGAGAGCGTGAAGGGCGACAACTGGAAGCGTTCGCGCATCACTGGCGGTAGATGCTAATGAAGTACGTGCGTGTGGAGCCGCTGCAGGACCGGTACGGGTACCACCTGGATCCGCAGAACTACTTGCAGGTACTCCCGCAGCTCTCCGACGACCTTCCCCCCGGCGCGGCGGTGTTTGCCGCTCACCCGGATCACTACGACTTCCGAGGGGTTCGGTGCGTTAAGGATCTGGAGCTGAGCAAGGCAACTCTCGTTGATGAGCAAGGGCAAGTTTCTCTCGAATTTGCCCTTGCTCCGAACGAGTGGAAACATGAGAGCGGTTTGCGTATTCGCTACTCGGACGTCCAGTCTTTCCATGTGGACGCTGAGGAGTCCGACGGTATGTTTCCTCGCCTGGGTTCCCTGCAGTTGGACGAAGTACTTCCGCATCCGTCGGGTATGTCGCACGAAGTTTCCTTCACGTGCGGTTCGATTCTCGTTGTCGCTGCCGATCTCGTGGCCACATGGGAGTAGAGAGCAGCCCGTGACGGAATAACGAATCCCCGAAGGGGGTTATGCCCCTTCGGGGATTCGCTGTTCCTCAGCACCGACGAACTCGTCGCCCCGTACGACCCGCAGAACCTAGGCCCTGTCGTCAAAAGATCTTGCCGAGACGGTGCTGAGGTCGTGGATGATGCGTGAGTGGAACATCTCTCTATCGACGTGCGCGCTTCGCTCCGGCTGTTCGCCTTCTACTTGGCGAACGGCACCATCGACGTCGAGTTGCTCGAGGGGGTCGACTACCGATCAAGCGTCTTTCACTCCGGCTCATCGCTGGAGCAGGTCTTCGCGATCTACGGCAACGTGCTGCAAGTCGATGCAGACGGCATGGTGCTGAATGACGGGGACGCGCAGTACCGGGTCGCGCAGTGGATTCGGGCGTGCTGCGACCCGAGCTATCGGGTCGAGCCGCCGTTCGAAGCCTGGGAGACCGAACTCCATCTTTGAGGACCAAGTGCTCGTCGGGACTTCACGCCCACATCAGGAGCGAGGCGAGTGTGACGGCGGCTTGGTAGGACTCGGCAGTCTTGTCGTAGCGGGTGGCGAGGCCGCGCCACTGCTTCAGCCGGCTGAAGCACCGCTCCACCACGTTGCGCCGCTTGTGCAGGTCCCGATCGAATGTCGGCGGGCGTCCGCCGCTGCTTCCCCGTCGGAGGCGGTTTGCGACCTGATCTGCCCGCTCAGGGATGGTGTGGGCGATGCCTCACCTTCGCAGCCAGGTGCGGATCGCTTTCGAGCTGTAGCCCTTGTCACCCAGGAGGTGATCGGGCCGGACTCGGGGCCGTCCGGGGCCGATCCGGGGTACCCGGATCGCTTCCATGGCAGCGGTGAACTGGGTGCAGTCGTTGGTGTTTCCGCCTGTCATGACGAAGGCAAGTGGACGCCCTCGTCCGTCACAGGCCAGATGGACTTGCTGGTCAGGCCGCCTCTGGACCTGCCGAGCGCCGCGTCACGGAGCCCCCTTTTCGAGCCCCCGCCGCATGCTGATGGGCCCGCACGATGGTGGCGTCAACCGATACCAACCACTCGACATCACCCGCCTCGTCCGCTTGGCTTGCGCGGTACGCAGCATCCGCTCGAACGTCCCGTCCGCCGCCCACCTGCGAAAACGCGTGTGCAGCGTGGCCCACGGCCCATAACGCTCAGGCACGTCCCGCCATGCTGTTCCAGTCCGGAACTTCCACACGATCCCGCTCAGGACCCTGCGGTCATCCACCCGCTTACGCCCACGCAACGACACAGGCAACAACGGCCGGACGAACTCCCACTCGGCATCAGACAGTTCATGGCGACGTATCACCCGACCATGATCCACCAATCAAGATCAATTGAAGACACTGCCTAGGCGCCTACATCTACTCCCGCTACAACCCCATCGCCTTCAGCGACCCCACCGGCCTGTGGTGCGACGGGTGCAACGGCGGCAACGGCTGGCCGGCGCCCGACGGATACACCGAGGAGGAGCCCTACACCCCCGAGACGATTCCCAATGCACCGACGGGCGGCGGTGGAAACGGCGGTGGCGGGGGTGGCGGGAGCGAAGGACCGCGTTTCACGGAGTCGTGGTCACCGATCCGGAAACCGGCGAGACCACGACCCGGGACGTGGTTGTCACTATCGTCACAGCGGAGGACAAGAACTTCGTCGACGTGACGGTCACCACCGCGGCTCCAAGCGGCCGAGTGGTTCACCCTCAGCGAGACGAACGTGCGATCCAAGGACGTGCGGGTCGGCGTCCGGTCGGTGCAGCGGTGGTGCCTGACCTGGGCCGAGGGGCCTGCGGGCGCTCCGGTCCAGCGGTCGGAGCCTCGCTGCCGAGGCCGAGTGAGAAGCAGTTCAGGCAGTTCTTGGAGAGCATGGTGATTGTTAGGCTCCCGCGTATGGGGGACCTTGCACAGACCGGCGGAGCTGCGCATCTCTGGCTCAGCCGTCCGTTCGGTGTGGTCATAGCGCTTTTCGCGCTGCTCCTCACGTGGCTCAGTGCCGGCACGGCCGTTGTGGTGATCGGGCACGTGGGCGCTTCGGGCAAGGCCGGCATCGAGTACTGCGGGGGTTCGGGCACGCGGAGTGATCCCTACCTCTGCAGGGGCCCCATAACTGCGGACGATGGCCGTGTGCTCGGCACCTACTCCAACAGACGAGATGACGACCTGCGCGTGGGCGACACACTCGCTGTCCGGGACTCGCCGAGCGGCTGGGTCCGCGAGAACAGTTGGACCAGAGGGTTCTCCGTGCTGATGGCTTCCGTGGGCCTGGCCCTGCTCGGTCTGGGCATCACCATGGCGGGACCACGTTCTGGTCCATCCCGTGGCGGCACCGCCGAGCCGCAGATCCGTATGACCATGCCGCTGAAGATCCTCGGGGGGCTTGGCGTCATTGGGGCCGTCGCCGGGTTCGTCCTGCTGGCGGGAGCGTGATCACCGACTCTGGAGAGCGCCGGGCTCAACGGGGCTGAGCAGCGGCCCCGGTGGCCGGGGCACTGGTGACGACCTCGGTCTCGTAGAAGCAGAAGTAGTCCCTGATCCGCGCCACTTCGGTTTTGGGGTCCGGGTAGGCCCACACCAGGTCCGGGGCTTCTGGGCGGGACCAGTACACGGCGTCGCCCTTGAACGGGCAGTGGGTGCTGGTGTCCGACGGGGTGAGGAGGTCCGTCCGGACGTCCTCCGGCGGGAGGTAGTAGCGGACCGGGCAGCCGGTCTCGCGGAGCAGCAGCGGGCGGCGGCTCTCGGCCAGCACCTGCCCGGCGTGCGTCACCCGTACGTGCTCGGTGCCCTGTTCGACGGTGATGCGGTGTCCTGCGGTCACGGGAGGCTCCTTCGTGCGGGGCTGCGGGGGCTGCGGTCCTGTCCAGCTTCTCGTCTTCCGACAGCAAGCCGGCCGCCGTCCTTCTTCCCCGCAGGCCGGGCGGCTCCGCGACCCGGGCACGGCATGGCGCCCCGGCGCCGGGGAGCGGCCGTGCGCCGCCCGTGCGGCAAGCTGGGCCCATGACTGCACATCTGATCACAGGGGCCGGATCGGGCATCGGGGCCGCCGTGGCGCGGCGGCTGGACGAGCGCGGGGACGAGCTGTGGCTGCTGGCGCGGGACGCCGGGCGGGCCCGGGAGCTGGAACGGGCGTTCCCCGGGGCGCGGATGCTCGTCGGTGACCTCGCGGCCCCGGAGAAGCTGTCCTGGGCGCTCAGCCACCAGGAGGTACCGGAGCGGCTCGACTCGCTCGTCCACTCCGCCGGTGTGGTGGAGCTCGGCACGGTCGGCGAGCTGACCCCCAAGGCGTGGAACCGGCAGCTCGCCGTCAACCTCGTCGCGCCCGCAGAGCTGACCCGGCTGCTGCTGCCGCAGCTCCGGCTGTCCCGCGGCCATGTCGTCTTCGTCAACTCCGGTTCCGGGCTGCGTGCCAACCCGGACTGGTCCGCGTACGCCGCCAGCAAGCACGGGCTGAAGGCGCTCGCCGACTCCCTGCGCGCCGAGGAGCACGGCAACGGCGTACGCGTCACCTCCGTCTACCCGGGCCGCACCGCCACGCCCATGCAGGCGAAGGTCCACCAGCACGAGGGCAAGACGTACGAGGAGGGGCGCTGGATCGCGGCGGAGTCGGTCGCCACCACCGTCGTCACGGCGCTCACCCTGCCCCGGGACGCGGAGATCACCGACCTGTCGGTGCGCCCCGGCCACTGAGCGCCGGACGCCGTGCCGTGCGGGGCCGTCCGCTCCGGGCCCCGCACCGGGCCGTCCGTCCGCACGGCCCCGCCCCGGTGACGTCGCCGCCGGGCCCGAACCGGTGCCCGCGCGCCCCCGCCGCCCGCCCCGGGCTCCCCCGTCGCGCGAGGGGTCGTCTCGTACGCTTCACCGCGTGAGCGAGAAGAGCAGGTTCATTTGGGGTACGGCGGCCGCGACCGGGGTCGGGTCCATGCCGGGCGGGGACGCGCGCGAGGCGGCGAAGACGGTCACCGGTTCACTGGAGGCGTTCCCGCATCTGCCGGAGCTGCCCGCCCGTGGCCCGGGCGCCGACATGCTGGGCCGCACCATCGGGCTGCTGGCCGAGCTGTACGCGCACGTCGAGCCCAGCGGCTGGCGGCTGAGCGACCGCCCGGGCCGCGACACCCGGCGCGCGCGCTCCTGGATGGGGGAGGACCTCGACGCGCTGGAGGAGTTCACCCAGGGGTTCGAGGGCCCGCTGAAGGTGCAGGCCGTCGGCCCGTGGACGCTCGCGACGGGGCTGGAACTGCGCGGCGGCGAGGCGGTGCTGAGCGACGCCGGGGCCTGCCGCGACCTGGCCGCCTCGCTCGCCGAGGGGCTGCGCGGCCATCTCGCCGAGGTGCGGCGGCGGGTGCCCGGCGCCGAGGTGGTGCTCCAGCTGGACGAGCCGTCGCTGACCCCGGTGCTGAGCGGGCGGGTGCGGTCGGCCAGCGGCTACCGCACCTACAACGCCGTGGACCGGGCCGTCGTCGAGGGGGCGCTCCGCGAGGTGGTCGCGGCGGCCGGTGGCGCGCCGGTGATCGTGCACTCCTGTGCGCCGGATGTGCCCTTCGCGCTGCTGCGGCGGGCGGGGGCGGCGGGTATTTCGTTCGATTTCTCGCTGCTCACCGAGCGTGACGAGGAGCCGATCGGGGAAGCAGTGGAGGGAGGGACGGCGCTCTTCGCCGGAGTCGTGCCGGGCACCGACACCGCGTTGTCAGACCCTGCCCTTAGTGTCATGGGTGTCAGAACGCTGTGGCGCAGGCTGGGGCTGTCGCCGGGGAGTCTCGCCACGTCCGTGGCGGTCACCCCGTCGTGCGGTCTCGCCGGTGCCTCACCGGCCTACGCGCGCTCGGCGCTGGCGCACTGCGCCCGGGCGGCGAGGTCGCTCGCGGACAACCCAGAGTGACGACCGTGGCGCGGTGCGGGGGACGGTCGAGCAGTACGGGGAAGGACGGCGCGACGGCCCGGGCGGCACCACGGCACGGCGTATGACGGCACGGCGGGAAGAGGCGGCGACCGCACAGGGCGGGCGGCGTACGGCGGCGACGGGAGGACGGCACGGTGGCCGGTGAAGAGCAGGCGGTGCAGGCAGTCGCGGAGACGGGATCGGCGGTGCCCCCGGAGGCCCGGGAGCGGCACCAGCGGCTGGCGGAGGAGGTCGAGGAGCACCGCTTCCGCTACTACGTGAAGGACGCCCCGGTCGTCAGCGACGCCGAGTTCGACCGGCTGCTGCGTTCCCTGGAGGCGCTGGAGGAGGAGCATCCGGAGCTGCGCACCCCCGAGTCGCCCACCCAGAAGGTGTCCGGGGCGTACGAGACGGAGTTCACCGAGGTCGAGCACCGCGAGCGGATGCTCAGCCTCGACAACGCCTTCGACGACGAGGAGCTGGAGTCCTGGGGCGACCGCATCGCGCGCGAGCTGGGCGGCACCGGCTATCACTTCCTCTGCGAGCTCAAGATCGACGGCCTCGCGGTCAATCTGACGTACGAGCACGGCCGGCTCACCCGGGCGGCCACCCGCGGCGACGGCCGCACGGGCGAGGACATCACGCCCAACGTCCGCACCATCACGGACGTCCCCGAGCGGCTGAGTGGGGAGAACATCCCGGAGCTGGTGGAGATCCGCGGGGAGGTCTTCTTCCCGATGGAGCGGTTCACCGAGCTCAACGCCCGGCTGGTGGAGGCCGGCAAGCCGCCGTTCGCCAACCCGCGGAACGCCGCCGCCGGCTCGCTCCGCCAGAAGGACCCCAAGATCACCGCGACGCGCCCGCTGCACATGGTGGTGCACGGCATCGGCGCTCGCGAGGGTTTCTCCATCGACCGGCTGTCGCAGGCCTACGACCTGCTGAGCGCCTGGGGCCTGCCCACCACCCCGCACGCCAGGGTGGTGGACTCCCTCGCCGGGGTCCGCGAGTTCATCGCCCACTACGGCGAGAACCGCCACTCCGTGGAGCACGAGATCGACGGCGTCGTCGTCAAGGTCGACGAGGTGCCCCTCCAGGGCCGGCTGGGCTCCACCTCGCGCGCCCCGCGCTGGGCCATCGCCTGGAAGTACGCGCCCGAGGAGGTGAACACCAAGCTGGTGGACATCCGGGTCGGCGTCGGCCGCACGGGGCGGGTCACGCCCTACGCGGTGGTCGAGCCGGTCACCGTCGCCGGCTCGGAGGTCGAGTTCGCCACCCTCCACAACCAGGAGGTGGTCAAGGCCAAGGGCGTGCTCATCGGGGACACGGTGGTGCTGCGGAAGGCCGGGGACGTCATCCCGGAGATCCTCGGCCCGGTGACGGACCTGCGGGACGGCAGCGAGCGGGAGTTCGTGATGCCCGCCGAGTGCCCCGACTGCGGCACTCCGCTGCGCCCCATGAAGGAGGGCGACATCGACCTCCGCTGCCCGAACGCCCGCACCTGCCCCGCGCAGCTCCGCGAGCGCGTGTTCTATCTGGCGGGCCGCAAGGCGCTGGACATCGAGAACTTCGGCTATGTGGTGGCCACCGCGCTCACCCAGCCGCTGGAGCCGGCCGAGCCGCCGCTGTGCGACGAGGGCGACCTCTTCGACCTGACGGTGGAGCAGCTGCTGCCGATCAAGTCGCATGTCCTCGATCCGGACACCGGGCTGCCCAAGAGCGACCCGAAGACGGGCGAGCCCAAGGTCGTCACCTTCTTCGCCAACCAGAAGGGCGAGCCGAAGAAGAACACCCTCGCCATGCTGGAGAACATCGCCGCGGCCAAGGAGCGCCCGCTGGCCCGGATCATCACGGGCCTGTCCATCCGCCATGTGGGCCCCGTCGCGGCGGAGGCGCTGGCCCGCGAGTTCCGCTCGCTGGACCGGATCGCCGAGGCGGACGAGGAGGAGCTGGCGGCCACCGAGGGCGTCGGGCCGACCATAGCCGCCTCGCTCAAACAGTGGTTCGCCGAGGACTGGCACCGCGAGATCGTGGAGAAGTGGCGGGCCGCCGGGGTGCGGATGGCGGAGGAATCCGGCCGGGACGACGGCCCCCGTCCGCTGGAGGGACTCACCGTCGTCGTCACGGGCACGCTCTCCTCGCACACCAGAGATGGCGCGAAAGAGGCGTTGCAGATCCGCGGAGCGAAAGTCACCGGTTCCGTTTCCAAGAAGACGGCCTTCGTCGTGGTAGGTGACAACCCCGGCTCCAAACACGACAAGGCGGTCCAGCTCAAGGTTCCCGTGCTGGATGAGGAGGGGTTCGCCGTTCTGCTCGAACACGGTCCCGACGCGGCCCGTGAAGTCGCACAGACATCCGCCGAGTAGCCGTCACATGACACCCGTTCGGCGCATACCAGACGCTTCGGTGTGCCTGGTCCGCATTCGGGCAACCCCTGCGGATCGCTGCCCGTCCAGGCGCCGGGCAGCCTACTGTTGAGGGTGTGCGCCCGCCGTGCGCGGCCGTGTGGTGGGAGCTCGTGGGCGACGGTACCGCGACCGGTGGCACCGGGCGTCCGGCCCACGATCCACCCCGGACCGGCCCGGACGGGGGCGGGCACCGCCGGCTGTGAGAGGACGGGAATGAAACCGACCGACAGCGCTGACTCGGCGTCAGGGGGACGCCGGGCCACCGCGCCCGCGCTGCTGCCGACGGCCACGGTCGCCGTGGCCGCGTGCGCGCTGGCCGCCGGCGTCTGCCGGGTGCTGCTGGGCGGGAGGGCACTGTTCCCCACCGGCGCCGCCGGCTGGTCCCTCGCGGTCCTCACCGGCATCATCGTGGGCCATCTCGTGGCGCTCGGCCGCGACCGCTGGTGGGGCGGCACCGGTTCCGGCGCCGCCCTCACCCTCGCCGTGCTGCTGCTCTACGGCTGGGTACCGGCCGTCCTCGTGAGCCTCGCCGTGGTCGTCCTGGTCAGCGCCGCCCGGCACCAGCGCTGGAGACAGGGGCTGCTCCACGGCTCCGTCGACATCCTCGGCATCGGAGCCGCCGCCCTGGTGCTCGCCGCCTTCGGCGTCTCCCCCTCGGTGGAACGGCCCTGGGAGCCCTCCGAGTGGGGCGTCCTCGTCCTGCCCGAACTCGTGCTGGCCGCCCTGAGCTACCTCCTGGTGACCCGCGTCCTCCTCTGGTACTGCCTGGCCCCCCGCACCCACGGCCTGCCCAGCGCCGCCCGGACGGCCCTCGTCCGGCAGGCGCTCGTCGGCGTTGCCCTGCTCGGCATCGCCCCGCTGATCTGCGTGGTCGCCGTCGAGATGCCCGTCCTCCTGCCGCTCTTCTCCGTTCCGCTGATCGCCCTCGACTCCACCCTGTGGATCGCCCGCGCCCGCGCCGAGGAACAGCTGCGCGACCCGCTCACCGGCCTGCCCAACCGTCAGTGGCTGCTGGAGCGCACCTGGTCCGCGCTGGACGATGCCGAGCGCGTCGGCGCCCGCGCCGCGCTGGTCCTGATCGACCTCGACCGCTTCCGCTCCGTCAACGACACCCTCGGCCACCTCGCGGGCGACCGGCTGCTGCTGCAGATCGCCGAGCGGCTCAAGCTCGCCCTGCCGCCCGGCGCCGAGGCCGCCCGCCTCGGCGGCGACGAGTTCGCCGTCCTGCTGCCCGTCGCCGACTCCACCACCAGCGCCCAGCGCACGGCCCGCCGGCTCGTCGGCGAACTCGGCTCGCCGCTCGACCTCGACGGGCTGACCCTCGTCCTGGAGGCCAGCGCCGGCGTCGCCGTCTTCCCCGACCACGCCCTGGACGCCGAGGACCTGCTGCGCCGCGCCGACGTGGCGATGTACCAGGCCAAGCGGGACCGCAGCGGCTGCGAGGTCTACGAGGCAAAACGTGACGGCAACACCCCCGACCGGCTGGGCCTCCTCGGCGATCTGCGCCGCGCCCTGGACGCGGGCGACGTCGAACTGCACTACCAGCCGAAGGTGGGCTTCGACGGCCGGGTGCGGGGGCTGGAGGCGCTGGTGCGCTGGGTGCACCCGGAGCGCGGCCGGGTCAGCCCCGACGAGTTCATCGCCATCGCCGAGTCCTCCGGCCTGATGCCCCATCTGACCGAGTACGTCCTGGAGACCGCCCTCCGCCAGGTCGCCGCCTGGCGCGGGAAGGGCCTCATGGTGCCGGTCGCCGTGAACGTCTCGCCGCGCGACGTGCACACCCCCGGCTTCGCCGGCTCGGTCGCCGCCCGGCTCGCCCGGCACGGCGTCCCCCCGTCCGCGCTCCAGCTGGAGATCACCGAGCACGTCCTGCTGGAGGACCCGCAGCGCGCCGCGGACACCCTGGCCGGGCTCACCGGGCACGGCGTCAAGATGTCCCTCGACGACTTCGGCACCGGCTACTCCTCGCTGGTGCACCTGCGCCGGCTGCCGGTCAGCGAGCTCAAGATCGACCGCTCCTTCGTGGCCCGGCTCGCCGTCGACAACGAGGACGCCGAGATCGTGCGCTGCACCGTCGACCTCGCCCACTCCCTCGGCCTGCTCGTCGTCGCCGAGGGCGTGGAGGACGACGAGACCTGGGAGCGGCTGCGGGACCTCGGCTGCGACGCCGTGCAGGGCTGGCTGGTCGCCGCCGCGATGCCGCCGGACGAGACCACGGCCTGGCTGCGGCTGCGGGGCGAGAGCGGCTGGCAGCGCGGCGAGCCCACCGTCCGCCCCGAGCCGGTCCGCCCGGAGCTGCCGGTACGGCCCGAGTCCTCCCTCCGCGCGGAGCCGCCCGCCCGCAGGGAACCGGCCCGCCCGGAGCCGCGCCACGACCCCGCCCGCCCCGAGCCGCGCCACGACCCCTCACGCCCCGAACCGGCGCGCCCCGAGCCGCACCGTACGGAACCGGCCCGCCCGGAGTCCCTCCGCCCCGAACTCGCCGCGGCCTCGGCTCCCTCGCCCACCCCGGAACGGACCGAGTGCCCCCGCCCGGCGCAGGGCCTCGGCCGCCCGGCCGGCAGGAGTGCGCCGCCGGAGGGCTCCGACCGCCCCTCGGAACAACGGGTCACCTGACGCACCGGCCGGCGGGCCACCGACGGCACCGGCCACCGGCTGCCCGGCCGCCCACCCGGGATGCCCTGCCGAACCCGCACCGCGGGCACCGTCCGGCGGCCCGCGCCAAGGGGTTTCGCCCCGGACCCGCCGACCGCCATAGGATTGGGCGGATAACCCACACACCAAACCCTGAGGATCGCTGAATGCCTGGCATCACGCGCGAGGAGGTCGCCCACCTCGCCCGGCTGTCACGTCTTGAGCTGAAGGACGAAGAACTCGACCACTTCGCCGGACAGCTCGACGTGATCATCGGCGCGGTCGCCCGCGTTTCCGATGTTGCCGACGAGGATGTACCGCCGACCTCGCACCCCCTGCCGCTGACGAACGTCATGCGCGCCGACGAGGTCCGCCCGTCACTCACCCCCGAGCAGGCGCTCTCCGGAGCCCCCGCGCAGGAGCAGCAGCGTTTCAAGGTGCCGCAGATCCTGGGGGAGGACTGACCATGACCGACCCGACCAGGCTGACCGCGGCGGAGACCGCGGCCGCCATCGCCTCCGGCACCCTCACCGCCGTCGAGGTGGCCGAGGCCCATCTGGCCCGGATCGAGGCCGTCGACGAGAAGGTGAACGCCTTCCTCCACGTCGACCGCGAGGGCGCGCTGGCCCGGGCCCGCGCCGTCGACGAGAAGCGCGAGCGCGGCGAGGAACTCGGCCCGCTGGCCGGCGTCCCGCTGGCGCTCAAGGACATCTTCACCACCGAGGGCGTCCCCACCACCGTCGGCTCCAGGATCCTGGAGGGCTGGCTGCCGCCGTACGACGCGACGCTGGTGAAGCGCCTGCAGGACGCGGACATCGTCGTCCTCGGCAAGGCCAACATGGACGAGTTCGCGATGGGCTCCTCCACCGAGAACAGCGCCTACGGCCCCACCGGCAACCCCTGGGACCTCACCCGGATCCCCGGCGGCTCCGGCGGCGGCTCCGCGGCCGCGCTCGCCGCGTACGAGGCCCCGCTGGCCATCGGCACGGACACCGGCGGCTCCATCCGCCAGCCCGCCGCGATGACCGGCACCGTCGGCGTCAAACCGACCTACGGCGCCGTCTCCCGCTACGGCATGGTGGCCTTCTCCTCCTCCCTCGACCAGGGCGGCCCCTGCGCCCGCACGGTCCTGGACGCGGCCCTGCTGCACGAGGCGATCGCCGGGCACGACCCGCTCGACTCGACGTCCATCGACCGGCCGGTCCCGCCGGTGGTCGAGGCCGCCCGCAGCGCCGATGTGAAGGGCCTGCGGGTCGGCGTCGTCAAGGAGTTCGCGGGCGAGGGCTACCAGGCCGGCGTGATGCAGCGCTTCACGGAGTCCGTGGAGCTGCTGCGCGAGCTGGGCGCCGAGGTCACCGAGATCTCCTGCCCCTCCTTCGACAAGGCGCTCGCCGCGTACTACCTGATCGCCCCCTCGGAGTGCTCGTCGAACCTGGCCCGCTTCGACGCCATGCGCTACGGCCTGCGCGTCGGCGACGACGGCACCCGCTCCGCCGAGGAGGTCACCGCCCTCACCCGTGAGGCCGGTTTCGGCGCCGAGGTGAAGCGCCGCATCATGCTCGGCACCTACGCGCTCAGCTCCGGCTACTACGACGCGTACTACGGCTCCGCGCAGAAGGTCCGCACCCTCATCACGCGGGACTTCGAGAAGGCGTTCGAGCAGGTCGACGTGCTGGTCTCGCCGACCTCCCCGACCACCGCCTTCCCGATCGGCGAGCGGGCCGACGACCCGATGGCCATGTACCTCGCCGACCTGTGCACCATCCCGACGAACCTGGCCGGCAACGCCGCCATGTCCCTGCCCTGCGGCCTGGCGCCGGAGGACGGGCTCCCCGTGGGCCTGCAGATCATCGCGCCCGCCATGGCCGACGACCGGCTCTACCGGGTCGGTGCCGCGGTCGAGGCCGCGCTCACCGCCCGCTGGGGGCACCCGCTGCTGGAGGAGGCACCCGCACTATGAGCAGTTTCTCCAAGGCCAAGGGCTTCAAGAAGTCCCGGGCCGGTACCTATCTGTCCATCGGCACCACACTCTTCGGCGCCGTGAGCGTGCTGAAGCAGGTGAAGACCGCCCGGAGCGAGAACGACACACTCATGCTCGCCGACGCGGTGGTCTCCGCCGCCGCCATCGTCACCGGTGTGGCCGTCCTCGTCCGCGAGCTGCGCCGCCTCGGCGACGACGACGTCCTGCTGGGCTGAGAGGGAAGAGTCCGTGACCGTCACTGAACTGGTGTCGTACGAGGACGCCCTCGCGTCCTACGACCCCGTCATGGGCCTGGAGGTCCATGTCGAGCTCGGCACCGCCACCAAGATGTTCTGCGGGTGCTCCACCGCCCTGGGCGCCGAGCCCAACACGCAGACCTGCCCGACCTGCCTCGGCCTGCCCGGCTCGCTGCCCGTCGTCAACGCGACCGGCGTCGAGTCGGCCATCCGGATCGGCCTCGCGCTCCACTGCGAGATCGCCCCCTGGTGCCGCTTCGCCCGGAAGAACTACTTCTATCCGGACATGCCGAAGAACTTCCAGACCTCCCAGTACGACGAGCCGATCGCCTTCAACGGCTACCTGGACGTCGAACTGGAGGACGGCGAGGTCTTCCAGGTGGAGATCGAGCGCGCCCACATGGAGGAGGACACCGGCAAGTCCCTCCACGTCGGCGGCGCGACCGGCCGCATCCACGGCGCCGTGCACTCCCTCCTCGACTACAACCGGGCCGGCATCCCGCTGATCGAGATCGTCACCAAGCCGATCGAGGGCGCCGGCGCGCGGGCCCCCGAGGTCGCCAAGGCCTACGTCGCCGAGCTGCGCGAGCTCATCCGGGCCCTCGGCGTCTCCGAGGCCCGGATGGAGATGGGCCAGATGCGCTGCGACGTCAACCTGTCGCTGCGCCCGCACGGCACCGGGACCTTCGGCACCCGCTCCGAGACGAAGAACGTCAACTCGCTGCGCAGCGTCGAGCGGGCCGCCCGGTTCGAGATCCAGCGGCACGCCGCCGTGCTCTCCACCGGCGGCACGATCGTCCAGGAGACCCGCCACTTCCACGAGGACGACGGCTCCACGACCCCCGGCCGGGTCAAGGAGGAGGCGGAGGACTACCGCTACTTCCCCGAGCCCGACCTGGTGCCGATCGCCCCGGCGAAGGAGTGGATCGAGGAGCTGCGGGCCGGCCTGCCCGAGCTGCCGCGGCTGCGGCGGCAGCGGCTCAAGGCCGAGTGGGGCCTGAACGACCACGAGATGCGGTCGGTGCTCAACGCCGGCGCGATCGGGCCGATCCTCGCCACGATCGAGGCGGGCGCCCCGGCCGACCAGGCCCGCAAGTGGTGGATGGGCGAGCTGGCGCGCCGGGCCAACGAGGACGGCGTCGAGCTGACGGCCCTGCCGATCACCCCGGAGCAGGTCGCCCGGGTCTCGGCGCTCGTCGCGGAGGGCTCGCTCAACGACAAGCTGGCCCGCCAGGTCATCGAGGGCGTGCTGGCCGGTGAGGGCGACCCGGACACGGTCGTCGAGAAGCGCGGCCTGAAGGTCGTCTCGGACGAGGGCGCGCTCGGCGCGGCGGTCGACGAGGCCATCGCGGGCAACGCGGCCATCGCCGACAAGATCCGCGGCGGCAAGGTCGCGGCGGCGGGCGCGCTGGTCGGCGCGGTCATGAAGGCCACCCGGGGCCAGGCGGACGCGGCGCGGGTCCGCGAGCTGATCCTGGAACGGCTGGCTCCGCAGGACTGACGGGTCCGGCCCGGGCCGGGTCCTGCCCGGCGGCGTCCGGTGAGGGGCGGTTCTCCCGAGGGGGGCCGCCCCTCCGTCGTGCGCCCCCCGTGGCGTGTTCCCTGGTCGGAGCCGTGTGACCCGGTTCACCGCAGCCCTGTGAGTTCCCGCACAGAGGCCCTGTTGATCTCCCTCTCCTGTGAGAGTGGAAAACGCCCATCCAGTGCTCTTTGGGGTGTTATCCGCTCCGATCGGCGCTGTCCCCGCACCCAGGGAGTTCCTCCACATGGCCGCTCTGGCCCGCTGGTGCATCCGGCGCCGTCTCGTCGTCATCCTGCTCTGGCTGCTCGCCCTCGGGGGGGCGGCCGTCGCCTCCACCCTGGCCGGCTCCGCCTTCACGGACGACTACGAGATCCCCGGCACCGAATCCGGACGGGCCGCGGCCCTGATGGAGAAGAACTTCCCCGGACAGGGCGGTGACCGCGCCACCGTGGTCTGGCACACCGACCGCGGGACCGTACGGGCCGAGGCGGTCGAGGAGCGGATGACCGCGACCCTCGACGAGATCGCCGGCCTCCCCGGCGTCACCTCCGTCAGCGGTCCCTACGGTCCCGCCGACACCGGCCGGATCAGCGCCGACGGCCGCACCGCCTATGCCACCGTCGCCTTCGACGCCGCCTCCGGCGAGACCGGAGCGGCACAGGCCGAGCGGCTCGTGGCCACCGCCGAGGCCGCCGAGGCCCCCCGGCCCGCCGAGGCCGCCGGATCCGGCGGAGCCGCCGGGGACTCCGGGGCCGTGGAGGAGAGCGGACTGCGGGTCGAGACCGGCGGCTCCGCCATCGCCAAGCCCGGCGAGACCGGCGGCCACACCGCCGAGTTCGTCGGACTGGCCGTGGCCGCCGTCGTCCTCCTCCTGGCCTTCGGCTCGCTCGCCGCGATGGCCCTGCCCCTGGCGACCGCCCTGGTCAGCGTGGGCACCGGCTATCTCGGCATCGGCCTCCTCGGCCATCTGATGCCGGTCGCCGACTTCGCCCCCATGCTGGGGCTGCTCGTCGGCCTCGGCGTGGGCATCGACTACGCGCTGTTCATCGTCACCCGGCACCGCCGCGGCCTGCGCCGGGGCCTGTCCGTCACCGAGTCCGCGACCCGGGCGGTCGCCACCTCCGGGCGCGCCGTCGTCTTCGCGGGCGGCACGGTCTTCATCGCGCTGCTCGGCATGCTCGTCCTGCGGCTGGAGTTCCTCAACGGCGTCGCGGTCGCCGCCTCGCTGACCGTCCTGCTCGCCGTGGCCGCCTCCGTCACCCTGCTGCCGGCCCTGCTGAAGCTGATCGGCCACCGGGCGCTGAGCCGCCGCGAGCGCCGCCGGCTCGCCGAGCACGGCCCCGAGCCCGAGCAGGCCACCGGGTTCGCCGTCCGCTGGTCGGCCTTCGTGGAGCGGCACCCGCGGATCCTCGGCGCCGTGGCGGTCGCCGTCATGGCGGTCCTCGCGCTGCCCGCCCTCGGCCTCCACCTCGGCACCTCCGACCAGGGCAACCACCCGGCCGGCTCCACCACCCGGCAGGCGTACGACCTGCTCGCCGACGGCTTCGGCCCCGGCACCAACGGCCCGCTGACCCTGGTCTCCGAGATCGGCGGCCCCGCCGACCGGGCCGCCTTCGACAAGCTGCCCGGCGAGCTGCGGGCCACCGACGGCGTCGCCGCCGTCACCGGCGCGACCACCGACCGCGACGGCGGCACGGGCGTCATCACCGTCGTCCCCGAGACCTCCCCGCAGGACACCGCCACCTCCGAACTCGTCGAGCGGCTCCGCGGCGACGTGCTGCCCGAGGCCCAGGACGGCACCGGCCTGCGCACCCACGTCGGCGGCCCCACCGCCGGCTACGACGACTTCGCCTCCGTCATCACCGCCAAGCTGCCGCTCTTCATCGGCACCGTCATCGCCTCCGGCAGCCTGCTGCTGCTCCTCGCCTTCCGCAGCGTCGGCATACCGCTGAAGGCCGCGCTGATGAACGTCATGGCCGTCACCTCGTCCCTGGGGATCGTCACCGCGGTCTTCCAGTGGGGCTGGGGGAGCGAGCTGCTGGGCCTCGGCGCCGGGGGGCCGATCGAGCCCTTCCTGCCGGTGATCATGGTCTCGGTGCTCTTCGGGCTCTCCATGGACTACCAGGTCTTCCTGGTCAGCCGGATGTACGAGGAGTGGCGCCGGACCGGGGACAACCGCCGCTCGGTCCGGGTCGGGCTCGCCGAGACCAGCCGGGTGATCAACTCCGCCGCCGTCATCATGATCGCCGTCTTCGGGGCCTTCGTCCTCACCGGCGACCGGATCATCGCGATGTTCGGCATCGGTCTGGCCGCGGCCGTCGCCCTCGACGCCTTCATCCTGCGCACCCTGCTGGTGCCGGCGCTGATGCACCTGCTCGGCGGCGTCAACTGGTGGCTGCCGCGGTGGCTGGACCGGCTGCTGCCCCGGATCAGCATCGAGGCACCGGACGACGAGGAACACGTGGAGGACGGGGCGCACGAGCCGGAGGGGCCGGAAGGGCCGGAGGGCCCGGGCGGTCCGGGCGAGGACGGGCCCCGGCGGCCCGACGAGCCGCGGGGCCCCGGCACACCGGAGACCCCGCCGGTGCCGGAACCGGGCATCCCCGGCCCGCGGCGCCCCGCCGACACGGCCGTTCCCGTACCGGCCGGGAGAACCTCGGTGGCCACCCGGCCCGCCGCACCCGGCACGATGCCCTAGGCGGAGGCCGGGGCCGCGTCCGCCGGGGCGGAGGGACCACGCGGCCTAAGGCCCCCGTCCCGGCGAAGATCGGGCAGCGTCCCGATGCGGGAGGGCTCCCCGGAGCACGAGGGTGGAGGCACACCACCGAACCCTCGAACGGGGAGCCACGCATGTTCGACTACGAACTCCACCGGATCCAGCAGGCGGAACTGCTCCGGGAGGCCGCCGAGCGCCGGCTCGTCCGGCAGGTCCTCAGCGCCCGCCGCTCCGCCCGCCGGGCCGCGCGCCGCTCCGGCCGTCCCGGCGGCGACCGGGACGCCCCCTCCCCGGGCGGCGGGCGCCCGGCCGCGTCCGGCACCCGGCGGCCGGGCGGATCCGGCCCCGCCCACCGCGCCTGACCGGTGCCCCGGCGAGAAAAGCGGTGCCCCGATGTCGGACCCCGGTGCGATGCTGTACGGCGTGGAAGTCACCGCCATCAGCCCCGTGTTCGTCGGCCGCGCCGGCGAACTGGGCACGCTCACCGGCGCGCTCTCCCGTGCCGCCGCGGGAGAACCGCAGACCCTCCTCGTCGGCGGTGAGGCCGGAGTGGGCAAGACGCGGCTGCTGGAGGAGTTCCTCACCCTCGCCCGGCGGGAGGGAGCCGTCACCGCCGTGGGGGGCTGTCTCGAACTGGGCGCGGACGGACTGCCGTTCGCGCCCTTCGCCACGGCTCTGCGCGCCCTCCACCGGCAGCTCGGCGCCGATCTCGAACGGGCCGCCGCCGGCCGGGAGCCCGACCTCGCGCGGCTCCTCCCCGACATGGCGCCGCCCGAGCCCCCGCCCGCCCCCGGTGCGCACGGCGGCAGCCCCCACCCGAACGGCGCCCACGCCGCCGGGTACGGCACCGGAGCCCGGGAGAGCCACGACCAGGAGGGCCGCGCCCGGCTGTTCGAGGTCACCGCCCAGCTCCTGGAGCGGCTCGCGGCCGACCGCACCCTGGTCGTCGTCATCGAGGACCTGCACTGGGCCGACCGCTCCACCCGCGAACTGCTCGGCTATCTCTTCCGCTCCCTCCAGAGCTCCCGGCTCGTCCTGCTCGCCAGCTACCGCGCCGACGACATCCACCGCCGCCATCCGCTGCGCCCCTTCATCGCCGAGCAGGACCGGCTGCGCACCGTCCGCCGCATCGAACTCCCCCGGCTCAGCCGTGAGGAGGTGCGCCGCCAGCTCACCGGCATCCGCGGCAGCGAACCGGACCGCCGCCTCGCCGACGAGATCTTCGAGCGCTCCGAGGGCAACCCGTTCTTCGTCGAGGAGCTGGCCACCAGCGACTACGCCTCCTGCGGCCTCAGCGACTCGCTGCGCGACCTGCTGCTGGTCCGGGTCGAGGCGCTGCCCGAACCAGCCCAGCGCATCGTCCGCACCGCGGCCCGCAACACCACCGTCGAGTACGCCCTGCTCGCCGCCGTGACGGGCGCGGACGACGACGAGCTGATCGAGGCCCTGCGCGTCGCCGTGGGGGCCAACGTCCTGGTCCCCACGGACGAGGGCGACGGCTACCGCTTCCGGCACGCCCTGCTGCGCGAAGCGATCCTCGACGATCTGCTGCCCGGCGAGCGCTCCCGCCTCAGCCGCCGGTACGCCGAGGCGCTGGAGGCCGACCCCTCGCTGGTGCGGGCCGAGGAGCGGGCCGCCCGGCTCGCCGGCTACTGGTACCGGGCGCACGAACCGGCCAAGGCCCTGCCCGCGGTGCTCGCCGCGGCCGGCGAGGCCCGCCGCCGGCACGCGTACGCCGAGAAGCTGAAGCTGCTGGAACGGGCCATGGAGCTGTGGGACGAGGTCCCGCCCGAGCAGCGGGAACAGCTGCCGGAGCTCGGGTACCCCGAGTCCTACCCCGCCTGCGGCTGCGAACCGGAGCGGCCCGGCTGCCACCCGCACTTCCTCGACCTGCTCGCCGAGGCCGTGGTGGCGGCCCGGTGGGACGAATCCCTGGAACGCGCCCTGACCCTCGCGAAGAAGGCGCTGAAGCTGGTCGACGAGCGGCAGGACCCGGTCCGGGCCGCCTGGTTCTGGATGCAGCGTTCCAAGCTGATGACGGGCATGGGCCGCGGGGACGGCTGGGCCGAGATCGCCCGGGCCCAGGAGCTGGTCCGCGGCCTGCCGCCGTCCGCCGTGCACGCCGACGTCCTGGCGCTCGCCGCCACCTGGCACAGCATGCACGTCTCCGGCACCGACACCCTGCCGCTGGCCGAGCGTGCCGTGGAGCTGGCCGGGCTGGTGGGCGCCGAGGAGGTGCGGCTCTCCGGCCGGGTGACGCTCGCCTGGCTGCGGGCCGGCGCCGGCGAGGAGGAACGGGGCATCGCCGAGATGTACGCCGTCCGCGAGGAGGTGGACCGGCGCCCCTTCCCCCGGGTACTGGGGCGGGTGCACGGCAATCTCGTCGACCTGCTGCACAAGGCGGGTCGTTCGGCGGAGGCCGTGGAGGCGGCCCGGCAGGGTATCGCCGTACTGCACCGGCACGGCCTGCACAACGCCGCCGCCTTCACGGCGGGCAACCTCGCCGAGGCGCTGCTGGCCCTGGGCGAGTGGGACGAGGCCGCCGCCGTGCTCGACGAGTACCGCGGCCGGGTCCACAGCTCCCGTTCGCTCGCCTCGATCGCGCTGCACGATGCCGGTCTCGCCCTGGACCGGGGCGCGTACGACCGGGTGCCCGGACTCATCGCCGCCTGCCGCTCCCACCTCGGCCGGAACGACATGGAGCCGCAGTACGAACTGCCGCTCGCCGAGGCCGAGATACGCCGGGCGGCGGCCGCCGGGCGGTTCGGCGAGGCCCGCGCCGCGCTCGACTGCGCGCTCAGCCTGCTGCCCCTGCTCGGCCAGGAGCCGTACGTCTGGCAGCTCCTGGTGGCCGGTGCCGCGATGGCCGCCGACAGCCGCGGGCTGCCCGGCACCGACGAGGCGGTCCACCGGGAGCTGGTCGAGCGGCTGCGGCTCTCCGCCCGGGGCGTCGCGCACCGCTCACCGCTCTGGGCCGCCTGGTCCCGGAGGTTCGACGCCGAACTGGCCCGTGCCCGGGGGCGGCACGCCCCCGCCCTCTGGGAGGAGGCGGTGCGGGCCTTCGAGCCGTACGGCTATCCGTATGTCTCCGCCTGTCTGGGGTTCCGCTGGGCCGAGGCGCTCCTCGGCTCCACCGGTCCCCACGAGGGCACCGGCGGGAAGGGACAGCGGGGGGACGGCCCCGGCCGGCAGGTGCGCGAGGAGCGCCGCGAGGAGGCCCGGAGGACAGCCGCCGGCCTGCTGGCGCGGGCGCACGCCACCGCGCTGCGGCTCGGCGCCCGCCCGCTCCGCGAGGATGTCGCCGTGCTCGCCCGCCGGGCCCGGCTCACCCTGCCCGGCGCCGGACCGGAGGCCCCGGCGGAAGCCGCCGTCCCCGCCCCCCGGGAAGCGTGCGACCCGGCCGGCGAGCTGGGGCTGACCCCACGGGAGCGGGACGTCCTGCGGCTGGTGACGGCGGGGCACAGCAACCGTGCGATAGCCGGCGAGCTGTTCATCTCCCCGAAGACCGTCAGCGTCCACGTGTCGAACATCCTGGCCAAGCTCGGGGTGTCCGGGCGCGGGGAGGCGGCGGCCTTCGCCCACCGGACGCGGATGTTCGCGGAGCCCGATCCGGAACACGCGCGCTGAGGCCCCGGGCCCGTGAGCCCGGCCCGGCGGACGCGGCGGGCCCGGAGGATGGGCGGACGCGGGCGGGGACGAGGCAGGGCCGGCCGGGCCTGCCGAACCGGCCGCGGCTCAGGCAGTACCGCTCCGGGGCGGCCGGATCAGCACGCGTCCGGAGGCCAGGTCCACCGGCCCCCGGCCCGGATCGGAGTCCCCGGCGTCCTGGACGACCAGTTCGAGGCGGTTGCGCTCCTCCTCGGTGTGCGCCCGGCCGGGCGTGAACAGCTCTTCGAGGGCGTTGAACATCAGCGCCTCCCCATCGTCGGTCCCGCTCGGAGTGTCCCGCCCGGGAGTCCGCCCCGCGGTGACCGACCCAGCCCCGCCGCGCGCCCCCCGCGATCTACCGCCCGTACGGCCCTCGCCGGCACGCCCGGGCGGGCGCCCGGGGGACCACCGCCGGGAGTCCCGGTGAACCGCTGGGCGTCCAGGAGCCCGGGAGCGGCCGGGGAGGGCCCGGCGCGGTACGCGGCCCGGTGGCCACGGGAGCCCACGGTACTGCCGGGGACCGTCAGGAGACCTCCAGCCGGAGGATCCGGTCGTCGTTCTCCCCCGGGGAGCCCCGGCCGTCGGTCTCGCTGGTCACCAGCCACAGATCACCGTCGTCCGTGGCGACGACCGTCCGCAGCCGGCCGTACTCACCGGCCAGGAAATCCTGCGGCTCGGCCACCGGGCGGGTGCCGTCCAGCGGAATCCGCCAGAGCCGCTCGCCCCGGAGGCCCGCCATCCAGACCGAGCCCTTGGCCACGGCGATACCGCTCGGCGAGGCCTCCTCGGGCCTCCACTGCTCGACGGGCTGGGTGAAGCGCTCCCCGCCCCCCTTGCCCTCCACCTCGGGCCAGCCGTAGTTCTTCCCCGCCTCGATGAGATTGAGCTCGTCCCAGGTGTTCTGGCCGAACTCGGAGGCCCAGAGCCGCTTCTCCGCGTCCCACGCCAGCCCCTGCACATTGCGGTGGCCCCAGGAGTACACGGCCGAGCCGGGATCCGGATTGCCGCGCGCCGGCTCCCCGTCCGGGGTCATCCGCAGGATCTTGCCGCCGGGTGAGTCCTTGTCCTGCGAGAGACCCTCCTCGCCGCTCTCCCCGGTGCCGGCCCAGAGCATCCCGTCCGGGCCGAAGGCGATCCGGCCGCCGTTGTGGACCACCCCCTTGGGGATGCCCTTGAAGACCGTGTCCGGAGCACCGAGTTGGCGGCCCTCGGGCTTGTCCGGGGAGTAGAGCATCCGCACGATCCGGTTGTCCGAGGCGGTGGTGAGATACGCGTACACCATCTCCCCCTCCTTCGGCACGGCGATACCGAGCAGTCCGCCCTCGCCCGCCGCGGCCACCCCGGGCACCGTGCCGATCTCGGTCTTCTCCCCGCTGTCCGCGGCGATCCGGAAGATCTTGCCGGTGTCGCGGGAGGACACCAGCAGGTCGCCGCCGGGCAGCGGTGCCAGCCCCCACGGGGTGTCCAGGTCCTCCGCCACGGTCTCCACCACCTTCACGGACCCTTTCGCCGGGGGTGGGGAGGAGGACGAGGAGGGAGCGGTGGACCGGTCGCCGGGGGAGGCCGAGGGCGGGCCCGTACGGCCGTCCGGGCCGCCGTCCTCGGAGGAGCAGCCGGCGGTGAACACCAGCGCGGCCGCGGCCAGCGCGGCGGATACGGTCACAGCGGGACGTCGGCGCACAGCTCGCGGTCCTCTCCGTTCGGGTCCGGTACGGCGGGGCGGGTCCACCGCACACCTGCTCAACCGCCTCGCGCCCCCTCAGGTTCCCCGCCGGAGCGGACCGTAACGCCGGGCCGCCGCCCGTACCGCCGCTGTCCGTACCGGAACCGGGCGGCCGCCGGAGCCTGCCCCGCCCGTTCAGTCCTCCCAGGACCCCTGCGCGGCCGGCAGCTCCGCGATCTCCGCCAGGTCCCGTTCCGTGAGCGCCAGTTGGGCGGCGGACGCGTTCTCCAGCGCCCAGCGCTCCTTCTTGGTGCCCGGCAGCGCCACCACATGGCGGCCCCGGGTCAGTGTCCAGGCCAGCGCCACCTGGGCCGGGGTGGCCCCGTGCCGGGCGGCCACCCGGCGCAGTCCCGCCACGATCGGCTGGTTGGCGGCCATCATCTCCGCCGTGAACCGCGGGTGCCGGGCCCGTACGTCGTCCGGCTCGAAGCCCTCACCGGGCGTCAGGGTGCCGGTGAGGTAACCGTTCCCCAGCGGCATCGCCGCGATGAAACCGATGCCGCGCGCCTCGCACCAGGGCACCAGTGTGGCGAGCGCCTCCCGCGACCACACCGAGAGTTCGGCCTCCACGGCGCTCACCGGGAACACCTGCTGCACCCGCTCCAGCTGCCGCAGCGTCGTGTCGTGCATCCCGGGCGCCTCCGCGGCCCCCCGGGCCCCGGCCCCGGTCCCGGCCCCGGCGGTCCCCGGGACGGCCGGCGCCCCCTGGACGCCGGTGCCGCCGCGCTCCCGGCGGCGGGCCCGCTGCCCGCGCCACTCCGGCCGGCGCGGGGCCCGCGCCCCCACGGCGCACAGCCCCAGCGCCCGGACCTTCCCGGCGGAGACCAGCTCGGCCATCGCGCCCCAGGTCTCCTCCACCGGAACCTCGGGATCCGCCCGGTGCAGCTGGTAGAGGTCGATCACCTCGGTCTGCAGCCGCCGCAGCGAGGCGTCGCACGCCCGCTTCACGTACGAGGGGCGGCCGTTGGCGACGATGTGCTGCTCGCCCACCAGCAGCCCGCACTTGGTGGACACGAAGGCGTCCGCACGCCGCTCCTTCAGCACCCGCCCCACCAGCAGCTCGTTGGTGAACGGCCCGTACATGTCGGCGGTGTCGAGGAGGGTGCAGCCGCGGTCGAGGGCGGCGTGCACGGCGCGCAGCGAACTCTCCCCGTTCTGCTGGGAGGCGGTGTAACCCCAGCTCATCGGCATGCACCCGAGCCCCACGGACCCCACCGAGAGCGCCCCCGCGCCGATCGTCCTGCGCTCCACCTGGTTCCGCACCCCTCCTGGGCCCCGCGAGGCCCGCCCCCGACCGGGAGGGGCCGTGGTCCGTCTGCCGTGGCCAGGGGCCGACCGCCCCCGCAGCACAGTAACCTCTGGCGTCAGGGCGCCGTCGCCTAGGCTCCTGGCCATGACTTCCGACGTGTGGCTGCCCGTACCGCCCGCCGAGATCGACGGACTTCCCGGGGACTTCACCTATCTCCACTGGGAGGGCGAGGCCGCCTTCCCCGGCGACCCGGCCCGCTGCGTCTTCTACGGCGTCCCGTACATGAAGAGCGCGGAGACCTGCGTCCGGCCGCTGAAGGAGATGACCTCCCTCCGGGTCGTCCAGACGCTGACCGCGGGCACCGACCACGTCCTGCCGGCCCTGCCCGGACTGCCGCCCGGCACCCTGCTGTGCAACGCCCGCGGGGTGCACGAGGCGAGTACGGCCGAACTGGCGCTCACGCTCACCCTGGCCTCGCTGCGCGGCATCCCCTCCTTCGTCCGGGCCCAGGACGCGGGGGAGTGGCGCACCGGATTCCGCCCGGCGCTCGCCGACAAGCATGTGCTGATCGTCGGTTACGGGTCCATCGGCAGCGCCGTCGAGGACCGGCTCACGCCCTTCGAGTGTGCGCGGGTGACACGCGTCGCGCGCTCCGCCCGCACCACCACGCGCGGTCCCGTGCATCCGATGGAGAGACTGCCAGAACTGCTCCCCGAGGCCGATGTGGTGATCCTGGTCACCCCCCTCACCGACGAGACCCGCGGTCTGGCGGACGCGGGATTCCTGGCTCGGATGAAGGACGGCGCGCTGCTCGTGAACGTCGGCCGGGGCCCCGTCGTCGACACCGGCGCCCTGCTGGCCGAAACCTCCTCCGGACGGCTGTCCGCCGCCCTGGACGTCACCGACCCCGAACCGCTGCCCGCAGGTCATCCGCTGTGGCACGCCCCCGGAGTGCTCATCACCCCGCATGTCGGCGGGCCGACCTCCGCCTTCCTGCCCCGCGCCGAGCGGCTGCTGCGGGCCCAGTTGGAGAGGTTCGCCGCGGCCGAGCCGCTGGAGAACGTGGTGGCCGAGGCGTGAGGGCCGCGCCGGCCGGGGCGGGCCGGGGGGAGGCGCGTGCGAACACGATGTGCTTCCGTTCGAGCGCGGAGTGTACTTGACAGCATTCAAGTTGTCACGCTGCGTAGGTAACCTATGTCGCTGCGTGACGGGTCTGGTGTATCGTCCCGTCCGGGGACCGTGCCGCGGACCGAACCACGGCACGGCGAAGGACCGTGACTCAAGGGGGGCGACGGCGATGCGCGGCCGATGGAAGAGCGAGACGACGGGGACCGGATGCCGGCGGCGACCGGTTCCGCAGGCCCCCGTGCGCAGACCGAAACGGCGGACCGCACCGCCGCGGGCGGTCCGGTGAGCGCCCAGGGGGCGGTGGTCCCGCGGCGCGCGGCCACCGGCTTCCGGCGAAGCCTCCTCCCCCAACTCCTGCTGGCCGCCGCCTGCGCGGGCTACACCGCGGGCGCGGCCCTCGGCTGGGGCTCCCGGACCGTCGCCCTGATCATGGGGGACTTCGGGCTCAGCGCCGCGGCCCTCGCCGCCGCCGTGTCCTGCTTCGCCTACGCCCGCGTCCGCCCCTGCCAGCGCCCGGCCTGGCTGCTGTTCGCGCTCTCCTCGTCGATGGCCGCCGCCGGGAACTTCGTCTGGGGCTGGTACGAGGTGGTGCTGCGCACGCCGGTGCCCGAGCCGTCCGCCGCGGACTTCTGCTTCCTGCTCTTCGCGCCGCCCGCCATCATCGGCCTGCTGGTCCTGGCCAAACGGCCCGTGACCCGTGCCCGCTGGGTCTGCCTGGGCCTGGACGCCTGGCTCATCGGCGGTTCGCTGCTCACCCTCTCCTGGAGCCTCGCGCTGGCGCACACCGCGGACGGGCGGGGCGACGGCGTGGCGCAGACCGCGCTCTCCCTCGCCTACCCGCTGCTCGACATCGCGCTGGTGAGCATGGTGCTGGTGCTGCACTTCCGGCGGTCGTCCGCGAACCGCAGCGCGATCAACACCGCCATCGCCGCCCTCGCGCTGACCGTGCTGTGCGACGCGCTCTTCACCTCCCCGCTCTTCCGCGAGGAGTACCGCTCCGGGCAGCTGCTGGACGCCGGCTGGTTCGCCGGCTCCCCGCTGCTCGCGTACGCCCCCTGGGTCGGCCGGCGGGACCGGGCCGAGGAGGAGCGCGAGCGCCGGACCCACGCGGCCGTACGGGACGGGTCCGTCCCGTACCCGGGCGGGCTGCCCATCGCCGGTTCGCTGGCCGCCCTGACGCCGTACCTCGCCGCCGCCGTGTGCACCCTGGGCATCCTGCACACCGTGATCGACGGCGGCCGGGTCGACCGGGTCGTGATCTTCACGGCCTGCACGGTGGTCCTGGCCCTCGTGGTGCGGCAGGGCATCATGCTGATGGACAACATCACCCTCACTCAGGAACTGGCCTACCAGGAGAGCCACTTCCGCTCCCTGGTGCAGGGCTCCAGCGATGTCATCATGATCGCCACCCCGAGCGGCACCCTGCGCTACGTCAGCCCGGCCGCCGCCGGCGTCTACGGCATCGAGCCGGAGGAGCTGGTCGGCTCCCGGCTGTCCTCGCTGATCCACCCGGAGGACGCCGACGGCGTCATGCGGGAGGTCGGCCGCCTGCTCTCCGCGCCCCCGGAGAGCGAGCCCACCACCCGGATCGAGTGCCGCTTCCGCGCCGGCGGTCCGCGGGCCGCCGGCGGCCCCTGGCTCAACGTCGAGTCCACCGTCAACCGGCACGAGGACGGTCTGATCTTCAACAGCCGCGATGTGACCGAACGGGTCCGCCTCCAGGCGCAGTTGCGGCACAGCGCCGAGCACGACCCGCTCACCGACCTCCCCAACCGGGCCCTCTTCACCGAACGGGTCCGCCGCGCGCTCGGCGGCCGGCGCAGCACGGACCCCGGCACCGCCGTCCTCTTCATCGACCTCGACGGCTTCAAGGCCGTCAACGACACCATCGGCCACCAGGCCGGCGACGAGCTGCTCATCCACGCCGCCCGCCGGCTCCGGGAGTCCGTGCGCGCCGGGGACACGGCCGCCCGGCTCGGCGGCGACGAGTTCGCCGCCCTGATCCTCGGCGACGGCTGCCGGGACCGCGCCGACTGCGAGTTCCGCATCCACGAGATCGCCGACCGGCTCCGCGTCGCCCTCTCCGAGCCCTACCGGGTCGCGGGCACCGAGGTGCGGGTCGCCGCCAGCATCGGCGTCGCCTTCGCCGATCCCGGCATCACGCCCGGCGCGCTGATGCGCAACGCCGACCTCGCGATGTACCGGGCCAAGGCCGCGGGCAAGGACCGGGTCGAGCTGTACGCCCCGGAGATGCAGGCCGAGGTGGTCCGCCGGGCCGAACTCGCCGGCCGGCTGCGCGCCGCGCTCGACGACGGCGAGTTCGCCCTCCTCCACCAGCCCGTGGTGGAGCTGGGCGGCGGCCGGCTCACCGCCCTCGCCGCCCAGGCCCGCTGGCGCTCCGCCCAGGGCATCCTCTTCACCCCCGCGGAGTTCCTCCGGGTCTCGGAGGCGGGCGCCGCCAAGGGCGGCGACCGCGGTGCCGAACTGGGGCGCTGGATGCTGGAGCACGCGGTGGAGCAGGCCGCCGCACGGCACCGCGCCGGATACGCCGTCCCGGTCTGCGTCCGGCTGTCCGCCCGCCGGCTCATGGACCGCACGATGCCTCTCGGCACCGTCGAGGCCCTGCTCAACCGGCACGGCCTGCCCTCGGGCGGGCTGGTCCTGGAGCTCTCCGGCAGCGACCCCAAGATCCCGCTGGACGAGCTGGAGCGCCGCCTCACGGGACTCCGCCGGCTCGGCGTGCGTGTCGCCCTCGACGCCTTCGGCGGCGGCTACGCGGCCATCGACGCCCTCCGCCGGCTGCCGGTGGACATCCTCCGGCTCGACCGCGGGCTGGTCGAGAGCGTGGTGGAGTCCGCCCGTGTCCACAAGATCACCACCGGGCTGCTGCGGATCGCCGCGGACCTCGGGGTGGAGACCGTGGCGGACGGGGTGGACCGGCCCGACCAGGTGGTGGCGCTCCGCTCCATGGGCTGCACCCACGGCCAGGGCATGGCCTTCTCCGGCCCGCTCGACGAGTACCGGCTGCGCCGGGCCCTCAGCCGCGGCGGTTATCCCGTGCCGCACGCGGGCGGGGTGCGGGAGGCCGTCCTGGCCGGGAGCGCACCGCCGCTGCTGGTCCCCGATGCCCGCGAGGCGCTGCCCCGGCACGCCCTGGGCGGTGAGACCTGGGAGGCGGCCCGGGACACGGTGTCCGGTGCGGTGCTGCCCGGACCGGCGCTGCCCGGTCCGGCGCTGCGCTCGAATAGTGAGACGTCGGTCCCACCCACTTGACACCCCTACCGGGCCGGGGAGAAAGTCGGAGCCATGCGCACCCGAATTTTCGTACTTGGACAGCGCGTCGGCTGAAGCAGGTCCTCACACGCCCTGCTGAACACACCGGCGCGCTCCCCTCGCTTGCCTCACGGCACGGGGGGTTTTTTGTTGCACCGGTGACCACAAACCCACACAGAACCATCTCTGAAAGAGAATGCCGATGACCGAGCAGGCATCCGGGGCCCCGCACCCGCAGCCACGGGCCCGTAGCGGTGGACACACGTCCGCCACCGTCGAGAAGGACGTCACGGGCGCGCAGTCCCTCATCCGCTCTCTCGAGGAAGTCGGCGCCGACACCGTCTTCGGCATTCCGGGTGGTGCGATCCTCCCCGCCTACGACCCGCTGATGGATTCGTCCAAGGTCCGTCACGTGCTGGTCCGCCACGAGCAGGGCGCCGGTCACGCGGCCACCGGCTATGCGCAGGCCACCGGCAAGGTGGGCGTCTGCATGGCGACCTCCGGTCCGGGGGCGACGAACCTGGTCACGCCGATCGCCGACGCCCACATGGACTCCGTCCCGATGGTCGCGATCACCGGCCAGGTCGCCTCCCGGGCGATCGGTACGGACGCCTTCCAGGAGGCGGACATCTGCGGCATCACCATGCCGATCACCAAGCACAACTTCCTGGTCACCGACGCCGCCGAGATCCCCCGCACGATCGCCGAGGCGTTCCACATCGCGGCCAGCGGCCGGCCCGGGCCGGTCCTGGTCGACATCGCCAAGGACGCGCTGCAGGCGAAGACCACCTTCACCTGGCCCCCGGCGGTCGACCTGCCCGGCTACCGCCCCGTCACCAAGCCGCACGCCAAGCAGATCCGGGAGGCGGCCAAGCTCATCACCCAGGCGCGGCGCCCGGTGCTGTACGTCGGCGGCGGTGTGATGAAGGCGCGGGCCACGGCCGAGCTGCGGGTGCTCGCCGAGCTCACCGGCGCCCCGGTCACCACCACCCTGATGGCGCTCGGCTCGTTCCCCGACAGCCACCCGCTCCACGTCGGCATGCCCGGCATGCACGGCTCGGTCACCGCCGTCACCGCGCTGCAGAAGGCCGACCTGATCGTCGCCCTCGGCGCCCGCTTCGACGACCGCGTCACCGGCAAGCTGGACTCCTTCGCCCCCTTCGCCAAGATCGTGCACGCGGACATCGACCCGGCCGAGATCGGCAAGAACCGGACGGCCGACGTCCCGATCGTCGGCGACGCCCGCGAGGTCATCGCCGACCTGGTCGTCGCGGTCCAGGCCGAGCACGACGAGGGCCGCAAGGGCGACTACCGCGACTGGTGGGACAGCCTCAACCGCTGGCGCGAGACCTACCCGCTCGGCTACGACCTGCCGGAGGACGGCACCCTCTCCCCGCAGCAGGTCATCCAGCGCATCGGCGAGCTCGCCCCGGACAATACGGTCTACGCGGCGGGCGTCGGCCAGCACCAGATGTGGGCCTCCCACTTCATCAAGTACGAGAAGCCGGCCACCTGGCTCAACTCCGGCGGCGCCGGGACCATGGGCTACGCCGTCCCGGCCGCCATGGGCGCCAAGGCGGGCCGGCCCGAGGCCACCGTGTGGGCGATCGACGGCGACGGCTGCTTCCAGATGACCAATCAGGAACTGGCCACCTGCGCGCTGAACAACATCCCGATCAAGGTCGCGATCATCAACAACGGCGCCCTGGGCATGGTCCGCCAGTGGCAGACCCTCTTCTACAACCAGCGCTACTCCAACACCGTGCTGCACTCCGGCCCCGTCCCGGCCGGCGAGACCCCGGCCGCCTCCCAGGGCACCCGGGTCCCCGACTTCGTGAAGCTCTCCGAGGCCATGGGCTGCGTCGGACTGCGCTGCGAGGACCCGGAGCAGCTGGACGCGGTCATCGAGAAGGCCAACTCCATCAACGACCGCCCCGTGGTCGTGGACTTCATCGTCCACGAGGACGCGATGGTCTGGCCCATGGTCGCGGCCGGCACCTCGAACGACGAGGTCATGGCGGCGCGCGGCGTCCGCCCCGACTTCGGCGACAACGAAGACGACTGAGCCCCGGACGCGAGACGCGAAGAAGAAGAGAGACCCAGTCCCATGACCAAGCACACGCTCTCCGTCCTGGTGGAGAACACCCCCGGCATCCTGGCCCGGATCGCCGCGCTGTTCTCCCGCCGCGGGTTCAACATCGACTCGCTGGCCGTCGGTGTCACCGAGCACCCCGACATCTCCCGGATCACCATCGTGGTGAACGTCGAGTCGCTGCCGCTGGAGCAGGTCACCAAGCAGCTCAACAAGCTCGTCAACGTGCTGAAGATCGTTGAACTGGAGCCCGGTTCCGCCGTTCAGCGGGAACTCGTTCTGGTGAAGGTCCGCGCCGACAACGAGACCCGCTCCCAGATCATCGAGATCGTCCAGCTCTTCCGCGCCAAGACCGTCGACGTCTCCCCGGAGGCCGTCACCATCGAGGCCACCGGCGGCAGCGACAAGCTGGAGGCCATGCTCAAGATGCTGGAGCCCTACGGCATCAAGGAACTGGTCCAGTCCGGCACCATCGCCATCGGCCGCGGCGCCCGCTCCATCACCGACCGGTCGCTGCGCGCGCTCGACCGATCCGCATAGCGAGACCCCCCGACCATCCGCCGCCCACCGGCATACGGTGGGGCGCACACTGCGGTTTCCCCGTGAGGGAACGCGAGACGATCAAGGAGATACCCGAAGTGGCCGAGCTGTTCTACGACGACGACGCCGACCTCTCCATCATCCAGGGACGCAAGGTCGCGGTCCTGGGGTACGGCAGCCAGGGCCACGCCCACGCGCTGTCGCTGCGCGACTCGGGCGTCGACGTCCGCGTCGGCCTGCCCGAGGGCTCCAAGTCCCGCGCCAAGGCCGAGGAGCAGGGGCTGCGCGTGGTGACCCCCGCGGAGGCCGCCGCCGAGGCCGACGTCATCATGATCCTGGTCCCGGACCCGATCCAGTCCAAGGTCTACGAGGAGTCGGTCAAGGAGAACCTCAAGGACGGCGACGCCCTGTTCTTCGGGCACGGCTTCAACATCCGCTTCGGCTTCATCAAGCCCCCGGCCGGCGTCGACGTCTGCATGGTCGCCCCGAAGGGCCCGGGCCACCTCGTCCGCCGCCAGTACGAGGAGGGCCGCGGCGTGCCGTGCATCGCGGCCGTCGAGCAGGACGCCACCGGCAACGCCTTCGCGCTCGCCCTGTCCTACGCCAAGGGCATCGGCGGCACCCGCGCCGGCGTCATCAAGACGACCTTCACCGAGGAGACCGAGACCGACCTCTTCGGCGAGCAGGCCGTGCTCTGCGGCGGCGCCTCCGCGCTCGTCAAGGCGGGCTTCGAGACCCTGGTCGAGGCCGGCTACCAGCCGGAGATCGCCTACTTCGAGTGCCTGCACGAGCTGAAGCTCATCGTGGACCTCATGTACGAGGGCGGCCTGGAGAAGATGCGCTGGTCGGTCTCCGAGACCGCCGAGTGGGGCGACTACGTCACCGGCCCGCGCATCATCAACGACAACACCAAGGCCGAGATGAAGAAGGTCCTGGCCGAGATCCAGGACGGCACCTTCGCCAAGACCTGGATGGACGAGTACCACTCCGGTCTCCCGAAGTACAACGAGTACAAGAAGGCCGACGCCGGCCACAAGCTGGAGACCACCGGCAAGGAGCTCCGCAAGCTGATGAGCTGGGTCGACGACAAGGCGTGACGCCGCCCCGGCGCGGTGCGCCGGCGGGTGCGGGCCCGAGCCGCGGCCCCGCCCGCCGGAGGCACCGGTTCCGGGCGGGGCCCCGGGACCGCGGCCCCCTCCGGAACCCGTCCGGTCCCCCGGGAAACCGGGTCCTCCGGACGGGCGCCGTCAAACGCGCCACAAGACCGTTCCGGAGAAGGCAGACTCCTTCCCGGGATCTTTCGTGGAGGCGCGGGGCGCGTCCCCGTACGCGGATACACTGCAAGAACAAGCGCGTCAGGCTCACAGCGTCGTGCGTCTTCCACGCGGCTGCCCTTCACCGCCTTCGGCCGCCGGGACGGCCGTCCGTCAAGGACTAGTGAGGACTGAGGACCACGTGAGCCCGAAACCTGTCGTACTGATCGCTGAGGAGCTGTCGCCGGCCACGGTCGACGCACTCGGACCCGATTTCGAGATCCGGCACTGCAACGGCGCCGACCGCGGCGAGCTGCTCTCCGCCATCGCCGAGGTGGACGCCATCCTCGTCCGCAGCGCCACCAAGGTGGACGCCGAGGCCATCGCCGCCGCGCGGAAGCTGAAGGTCGTCGCCCGCGCCGGGGTGGGCCTGGACAACGTCGACGTCTCCGCCGCCACCAAGGCCGGCGTCATGGTCGTCAACGCCCCCACCTCCAACATCGTCACCGCCGCCGAGCTCGCCTGCGGTCTGATCGTCGCCACCGCGCGCAACATCCCGCAGGCCAACACCGCCCTCAAGAACGGCGAGTGGAAGCGGAGCAAGTACACCGGCGTCGAGCTCTCCGAGAAGACCCTCGGCGTGGTCGGCCTCGGCCGGATCGGGGTGCTGGTCGCCCAGCGGATGTCGGCCTTCGGGATGAAGATCGTCGCGTACGACCCCTACGTCCAGCCGGCCCGCGCCGCGCAGATGGGCGTCAAGCTGCTGACGCTGGACGAGCTGCTGGAGGTCTCGGACTTCATCACCGTCCACCTGCCGAAGACCCCGGAGACCCTCGGGCTCATCGGTGACGAGGCGCTGCACAAGGTCAAGCCCGAGGTGCGGATCGTCAACGCGGCCCGCGGCGGCATCGTCGACGAGACCGCGCTGGCCAGCGCCCTCAAGGAGGGCCGGGTCGCGGCCGCCGGCCTGGACGTCTTCGCCAAGGAGCCCTGCACGGACTCCCCGCTCTTCGAGTTCGACAACGTCGTGGCCACCCCGCACCTGGGCGCCTCCACCGGCGAGGCCCAGGAGAAGGCGGGCATCTCGGTGGCCCGTTCGGTGCGGCTGGCCCTCGCGGGCGAGCTGGTCCCGGACGCGGTCAACGTCCAGGGCGGCGTGATCGCCGAGGACGTCCGCCCGGGTCTGCCGCTGGCCGAGCGGCTGGGCCGGATCTTCACCGCCCTGGCGGGCGAGGTGGCCGTCCGGCTCGACGTCGAGGTGTACGGCGAGATCACCCAGCACGATGTGAAGGTGCTGGAACTCTCCGCCGTCAAGGGCGTCTTCGAGGACGTCGTCGACGAGACGGTCTCCTACGTCAACGCGCCGCTGTTCGCGCAGGAGCGCGGTGTCGAGGTCCGGCTCACCACCGGCTCGGAGTCCCCGGACCACCGCAATGTGGTGACGGTGCGCGGCACCCTCACCGACGGCGAGGAGATCTCGGTCTCCGGCACCCTGGCGGGCCCCAAGCACCTCCAGAAGATCGTCGCGGTCGGGGAGCACGACGTCGAGGTGGCGCTCGCCGACCACATGCTGTTCCTGCGGTACGCCGACCGCCCCGGTGTCGTCGGCACCCTCGGCCGCATCCTGGGCGAGGCCGGTTTGAACATCGCCGGTATGCAGGTCTCGCGGGCCGCCCAGGGCGGTGAGGCGCTCGCCGTCCTCACCGTGGACGACGACATCCCGCAGTCCGTGCTGACCGAGATCGCCGAGGAGATCGGCGCCACCTCGGCCCGCGCGGTCAACCTCGCGGACTGACCCGGCGGGTTCCGCCCCGGGGCTGTGACAGGGCCCGGCTCCCCGATGACGGGGGAGCCGGGCCCTGCGCCGTGTCCCGGGCCGGTGCCGGGGGCGGAGAGGGGGACGCGGCCGGCGCCGGCCCGTCACGGGTGCTCACAGCCGGGCGCGTTTGAGGGCCATGTGGAGCAGCAGCCGGTCCTCGCCCTCGCCGAGGTCGAGGCCGGTGAGCCCGGCCACCCGCGACAGCCGGTAGTAGAGCGTCTGCCGGTGGATCGCCAGGGCCGCCGCCGCACGGCCCGCCTGCCCGGCGCAGTCGAGGAACACCTCGGCGGTCCGGGCGAGTTCGGCGTGCTCGGGGCGGAGCAGCCCGGCGACGGCCGGATCGGGCGCGGCGGCCGGGGGCAGCTCCGTCAGCATCCGGTACGGGCCGATGTCCTCCCAGCGCGCGACCGGGCCCAGCCGGGGTTCCGCCCGGGCCGCGCGGGCCGTGGCCAGCGCCTCCCGCCAGGCACGGGGCAGTTCCGCCAGGCCGTGCCGCGGCGCGCCGGTCCCCGCGGCCGCGCCCGCCGCCCGGGGCGAGCGGAGCAGCCGGTCCGCCGCCGCGCGGGCCGGGTCGGCCGGGTCCGCCGGCCGCGGCCGGACGAGCACGGCCAGCCCCTGGTCCGGTACGGCGCAGACGGCCAGCGCGCCCGGCAGCGCGGACAGCCCCGGCACCGGGCCGCCGTCCTCCCCGTCCGGCACGTCCAGTGCCCAGGGCGCGACCGCGGCCAGCGCCAGCGGGCCGTCCGCCGCGCCGCCCAGCCGGGCCCGCAGCTCCGTCCGCGCCGCCTCCCGGGTGACGGCCGGTCCGGTGAGCAGGTCCCGCAGCAGCTCGCCGAGTTCCGCCCCGGCCCGGGCCTCGGCGGCGAGCAGGTCCCCGATCCGGGCGGCGGTCTCCATGGCCCGGTCGATCCTGGGGTCCGGCGGGCCGCCGCCGGCGCCGGTCTCCAGATCCGCCAGATGGCCGTCGTCCAGCAGCCAGACGTAGCCGTGCACCACGCCCCGGTGGCGTACCGGGAGGCAGATCCGGCCGATCAGCACCCCGGCCGAGGGGTCCGGGGGGATGCGGACCGGACCCGTGGCCCGGCCGATGCCGAACGCCTCGAACCAGGCCCGTACGGCGGGGGTGGACCGGCGGTGGAGGATCGAGCGGGTGCGCACCGGGTCCAGCGCCGGGCCGCCCGTTCCGGGGCCCGCTCCGCCGCCCTCCCCGCCCGCTCCGCCGTCCGTGCCCTCGTCCGTGCCGTCGTCGTGGGCGCCGAAGGCGATCAGGCGGAAGTCCCGGTCCTCCAGGGTCGCGGGGGCCGCCAGCACCGCCGAGATCTCGTCCACGAGCTGCTGGTAGTCGCCGCGCATGCCACCGTCCTTCCCGGTTCCGGCCTTCATTCTCATACATCTGTCTGAGATCGCGGCCACGGCGGCGTGACAGCTGTCGATGGCGGGCAGCCGGAGGATTCCTTACGTTTCACGGAGGTTCTCCCCGCCCGCCGGAACCCCCGCCGGCGGCCGTCCCGCCCCCTGGAGGTGCCCCGTGCTGGGACCCGTGCTCCTCGCCGCCGCGCGCAGTGCCGGCGTCCGCCGTCTCGTCTCCTCCACCCCCGTCACCCGGCCCGTCGTGGACCGCTACATCGCGGGGGAGCGGCTGGACGACGCGGTGGCGGCCGTCCGGGCCCTCACCGGGCGCGGCCTGGAGGTGACCCTCGACCATCTGGGCGAGGACATCACCGACCCCGCGGAGGCACTCCGCAACCGGGACGCCTATCTGGCGCTCTGCGAGGCCCTGGCCGCCCTGGGCCTGGGGGAGCGGGCCGAGATGTCCGTGAAGCTCTCCGCCTTCGGCCAGGCGCTGCCCGGCGGCCACGACCTGGCCCTGGCGAACATCACCCCGGTGGCCGAGGCGGCGGCCGAGGCCGGGACGACCGTCACCCTCGACATGGAGGACCACACCACCACGGACTCCACCCTGGCGATCCTCCGCGAACTGCGCCGCCGCTTCCCGCAGACCGGCGCCGTGCTGCAGTCGTACCTCTTTCGCACCGAGGACGACTGCCGCGCGCTGGCCGGCGAGGGCTCCCGGGTGCGGCTGGTGAAGGGCGCCTACAAGGAGCCCGCGAGCGTGGCGCACCAGCGGCGGCGCGAGGTGGACCGGGCGTTCGTCCGCTGTCTGGGCATCCTCATGACCGGGCAGGGATATCCCATGATCGGCTCGCACGACCCGCGCATGGTCGCCATCGGCCAGGAGATGGCCCGCCGGGCCGGCCGCAAACCCGGTGAGTACGAGTTCCAGATGCTGTACGGCATCCGGGAGGCGGAGCAGGCGCGGCTGGCGGCCGAGGGACACCGGATGCGCGTCTACGTCCCGTACGGCACCGACTGGTACGGCTATTTCATGCGCCGGCTGGCCGAACGTCCGGCGAACGTGGCCTTCTTCCTGCGCTCCCTGGCCACCCGCGGCTGACGGCCGCGCCGGCCGCGGCGAGCGGACCTCCGCAACCTCGGCATCCTCCGTATCCCGTATCCCGCACTCCCCGCACACCCCAGCAACGAAGGAGACAACGGCCATCATGGACGCTGTGACCCAGGTCCCCGCGCCGGTCAACGAGCCGGTGCACACCTACGCACCCGGCAGCCCCGAGCGCGCGCGGCTGGAGGCGAAACTCAAAGAACTGGCGGACAACCCGGTCGAGCTGCCGATGACCATCGGCGGCGTCCGGCGGATGGGCGGCGGCGCACGCTTCGACGTGGTCCAGCCGCACGACCACGCGGCGCGGCTCGGCACCGCCGCCCACGCCACCGTCCAGGACGCGCGCGACGCGGTGGACGCGGCCCTCGCCGCCGCGCCCGCCTGGCGCGCCCTCTCCTTCGACGACCGGGCCGCCGTCTTCCTCCGGGCCGCCGAGCTGCTGGCCGGCCCGTGGCGCGAGACCATCGCCGCCTCGACGATGCTGGGCCAGTCCAAGACCGTCCAGCAGGCGGAGATCGACGCCCCCTGCGAGCTGATCGACTTCTGGCGCTTCAACGTGCACTACGCCCGCCGCATCCTGGCCGAGCAGCCGGTGGCCAACTCGCCCGGGGTGTGGAACCGGACCGACCACCGGCCGCTGGAGGGCTTCGTCTACGCGATCACGCCCTTCAACTTCAGCGCCATCGCGGGCAACCTCCCCACCGCACCCGCGATCATGGGCAATGTGGTGGTGTGGAAGCCGTCCCCGACGCAGACCCACGCCGCCGTGCTGCTGATGCGGCTGCTGGAGGAGGCCGGACTGCCGCCGGGCGTCATCAACCTCGTCACCGGTGACGGCCTGGCCGTCTCGGAGGTGGCCCTGGCCCACCCCGAGCTGGCGGGCATCCACTTCACCGGCTCCACCAAGACCTTCCAGTACCTGTGGAAGACGGTCGGCGAGAACATCGGGACGTACAAGACCTACCCGCGGCTGGTCGGCGAGACCGGCGGCAAGGACTTCATCGTCGCCCACCCCTCCGCCGACCCGGCGGTGCTCAGGACCGCGATGATCCGCGGTGCCTTCGAGTACCAGGGCCAGAAGTGCTCGGCCGCCTCCCGCGCCTATGTGCCGCGCTCCCTGTGGGAGAACGGGCTGCGCGAGGAGCTCACGGCCGAGGTCGACGCCCTGCCCATGGGGCACCCCGCGGACCTGTCGAACTTCCTCTCCGCCGTCATCGACGAGCGCGCCTTCGCCAAGAACAAGGCGGCCATCGAGCGGGCGAAGGCGGACCCGGCCATAGAGGTCGTGGCCGGCGGCACGTACGACGACAGCGTGGGGTACTTCGTCCGCCCGACCGTCCTGGTCTCCACCGACCCCTCGAACGAGATCTTCCGTGAGGAGTACTTCGGCCCGATCCTCGGCGTCTTCGTCTACGAGGACGGGGAGTACGAGGCGATGCTGGAGCAGATGGAGTCGGCCGCCCCGTACGGTCTGACCGGCGCCGTCATCGCGCAGGACCGGGCCGCGGCGGCCGACGCCTGCGAGAAGCTGCGGTTCGCGGCGGGCAACTTCTACATCAACGACAAGCCGACCGGCGCCGTCGTCGGCCAGCAGCCCTTCGGCGGCGGGCGGGCGTCCGGCACCAACGACAAGGCCGGCTCCCAGCAGAACCTGATGCGCTGGACCTCGACCCGCTCCATCAAGGAGACCCTGGTGCCGCCGGTGGAGGTCCGGTACCCGCACATGGGCTGAGCGCCGGACAGCGGGCCGGGAGGCCCCGCACATCCTCCTCCGGGGTGTGCGGGGCCTCCGCCGTGGGGCGCGGTCCCGGCCCGCGGCGGGTCCACCGGTGATCAGCCCCGCACGGTTCGAACTCCGTTACGGCGGAACGGAGTTGTCCGGCCGGGCCGGCCCGTTCGCCGCGCTCCGTCCGGCCCCGCGCCGGCGGTGGCCGTCAACCCGCTGTTCGCCGGTCCGCCCGATATGGCGTCTGGCGGACCGGCGGTGTCCGGCGGCAGCCTGGGAGCGGCACCAACCGCGCGACCGTACGACCGCACGTCCGTGGCACCGCATCCGGGAACGACCGTCCAGGGCAGGGGGATCCATGCCGTTCGCCGTATTCCGTACCGGAGGACACCACCGCGGACACCACCGCGGACACCACCGCGGACACCGGCGCAGACGCCGGCCGGGCGAGCGGCACGGTGCCGCCGCCGTCCTCGTCACCGCCGCCGCGCTGGTCCTCGGCGCCGTACCGCCCGCCACCGCCTCTGCCTCCGCATCCGCCTCGGCTTCCGATACCGATTCCCGGCCCGCCTCCCGGGCGGACGCCTTACGGCCCGTCGCGCCGCCGCCGGCCCACGCTCCGGCCGGTGACGCTCCGTCCGGCGGCGGCGCCGCGGCCCCGGACGGGCCGGACGCGGGGGCGGTTGAGACGGCCCGCAGCACCCGGCCCGTCGCCCCCGGCGTCGCCCTCACCTCCTTCGACCGGCTGCGGCCCGGGCCGTGGCTGCGCGCCGACGCCCTCACCGTCGACCTCGGCGGCGGCGCCCGCGTGGACCACCTCTCCTCCGGGACGGTGACGGGACGCGCCACCGTCCCGGAGATGGCCGCCGCGCACGACCCCGGCCCGGGCCGCCGCACCGTCGCCGCCGTCAACGCGGACTTCTTCGACCTCGGCACCGGAGCGCCGCTCGGGCCCGGCATCCGGGACGGCCGGCTCGTCGGCATGCCGTCCGGGGAGGCGCGGACGGCGGCCGGCATCGGCCCGGACGACGCGGGCCGCATCCTCGCCCTCTACTTCGACGGCACGGTCACCCTGCCGTCCGGCACCCACACCCTGCACGCCTACAACGCCGCCCGGGTCCCCGACGGCGGCATCGGGCTGTACACCCCGCAGTGGGGCGACGCCGACCGGGCGCACACCGTGGACGGGGCCGGGCGCACCGCCGAGGTCACCGTCGCGGACGGCCGGGTCCGCGAGACCGCCGTACGGCCCGGCCGGGGCCCGGTGCCGGAGGGCACCACCGTCCTCGTCGGCCGGGACGCCGGGGCGGACCTCCTCGCCGCCCTGCGGCCGGGCGACCCCGTGACCACCGAGTACCGGCCGCGGACCGACGGCGGCCCCGTACCGCGCACCGCCGTCGGCGGCCGCGGAGTGCTCGTGGCCGACGGGGAGCCCCAGGACTGGGAGGGCCGTCCCAACAACGAGCCCGCCCCGCGCACGGCCGTCGGCTTCTCCCGGGACGGCACCACCATGCACCTGCTGACCGTGGACGGCCGGCAGGCCGACAGCGGCGGCGCCACCCTCACCGAACTCGGCCTGCTGATGCGGGAGCTGGGCGCGCACAACGCCCTCAACCTGGACGGCGGCGGCTCCTCCACCCTGGTCGCGCGGGAAGCGGGCGGCACGGGCACGCGGGTGGAGAACAGCCCGGCGGACGGCAGGGCGCGCCCCGTCTCCAACGGCCTCGCGGTCACCGCCCCGGCGGGCAGCGGGCGGCTCACCGGCTTCCGGGTGGAGACGGTGACCGCGCCGGAGACCGCGCCGACCACCGGCCCCGTCCTCGGCGGCCGGCCCGACCGGGTCTTCCCCGGACTCACCCGCGCCCTCCGCGCCACCGGCCACGACGAGACCTACGGGCCCGCGGACGGCCGCCCGCGGTGGCGCGTCCGCTCCGGCGGTGCGGGCCGGATCGGCGATGACGGTGTGTTCACCGCCCGGCGCGGCGGTACCGCCGAGGTGGAGGCCCGGCGCGGGGCGGCCCGGGGCACGGCGCGGCTGACCGTGATCGGCGCCCTCGACCGGATCGTCCCCACCACCCCCCGGGTGGGCCTGGCGGACGCCTCGGCCACCGGCACCTTCGGCATCACGGGGCTGGACGCCCACGGCACCGAGGCCCCCGTCGAACCGGCCGACGTCCGGCTGGAGTACGACCGTTCCCGGTTCTCCGTCACCCCCGACGGCCGCGGCTCCTTCACCGTCGCCGCCCGCACGGAGGGCGGCTCCGGCCTGATCGAGGCGACGGTGCGGGGCCGCACGGCCGTCGTCGGCGTCACCGTCGGCCTGGAGGAGCGGGGGATCGCCGGCTTCGACGACGCCGGCGACTGGACGTTCTCGCAGGCCCGGGCCGACGGCTCGGTCGCCGCCGTCCCCGGCGGGCGCGAGGGCACCGGCCTGCGGATGAGCTACGACTTCACCCTCTCCACGGCCACCCGCGCCGCCTACGCCAATCCGCCCTCCCGGATCCCCGTCGCCGGGCAGCCGCAGTCCTTCCGGCTCTGGATCAAGGGAGACGGCAACGGGGCCTGGCCCTCGCTCCATCTCGTCGACGACCAGGACACGAGCCTGGTGCTCCGCGGACCGTTCGTCACCTGGACCGGCTGGCGGGAAGTGGAGTTCGAGGTGCCGCCCGGCACCGTCCACCCGCTGCGGGTGCGCCGCTTCTACCTCGCCGAGACGGATCCGCTGAAGCAGTACACCGGGGAGATCGTCATCGACGGCCTGACGGCCCGGGTGCCCCCGGACATCGACCTGCCCGCGGCCGAGCCGGTGCCCGATCCGCTCATCGACGGCGCCGCGGAGACCGGAGGCCGCGACTGGCGGTTCGCCGTGCTCTCCGACGCCCAGTTCACCGCGCGGGAACCGGACGGCCCGCTGGTCCGCCGGACCCGGCTCACCCTCCGCGAGATCAGGGCGTCCCGCCCCGAACTGCTCCTCGTCAACGGAGATCTGGTCGACGAGGGCTCGGCCGCGGACCTGGCGCTCGCCCGCCGGGTCCTGGAGGAGGAGCTCGGGGACGCGGTGCCCTGGGTGTACGTGCCCGGCAACCACGAGGTGATGGGCGGCTCGATCGAGCTGTTCGAGAAGGAGTTCGGCCCCGGTCACCGGGTCTTCGACCACCGGGGCACCCGGTTCATCACCCTCGACACCTCCCGGCTGACCGTCCGCGGCGGCGGGCTCGCGCAGATCCGGGCGGTCCGCGAAGAGCTGGAGCGGGCGGCCGCCGACCCGGGCACCGGCTCCGTGATCGTCGTCCAGCACGTACCGCCGCGCGACCCCACCCCGCAGCGCGCCTCGGAGCTCACCGACCGCAAGGAGGCGGCCCTGCTGGAGAGCTGGCTGGCGGACTTCCGCCGCACCAGCGGCAAGGGGGCCGCCGTCATCGGCGCCCACGTGGGCGTCTTCCACGCCTCACGGGTCGGCGGGGTCCCCTATCTCGTCAACGGCAACGCCGGGAAGGCACCCGCCGCGCCACCCGGCCGGGGCGGGTTCACCGGCTGGTCCACGGTGGGCGTCGACCGGATCACCGGGGCCGAGCGGGCCAGGGCACGGCAGCGGCCCTGGGAGGGCGGGCCGGACTGGATCTCCGTCCGCACCCGCCCGCACGTCGACGGGTTGCGGATGGACGGTCCCGACGCCCTGCCCGCCGGGGAGACGGCCCGCGTCACCGCCGCGGTGACGCAGGGGGAGGGAAGCGCGGCGCGGCAGGTCCCGGTGGGCTTTCCGGTGAGCGCCGACTGGACGGGCTCACCGAATCTGCGCATCGGCTCCCCGGACGGTGCCCGGCCGTGGCACGCCGCCGCGTACGACCCGGTGACCGGGACCCTCACGGCGCTGCGCCCGGCCACCGTGGTCCTGGCGGTGACGGTGAACGGCGTCACCGAGCGGAGGGACGTGCGGATCGCCGCCCCGCCGCCGGCCCTGCCCCCGGCCGGCACCACCGGGACGGGCTGAACCCGGCACCGGAACGGGCGGGCAGGGACGGCTGAGGGCCGCCGGCCGAAGGGAGCCGGCGGTCCTCGGTCCGTAGCGGTACGGAATCCGCCGTCTCAGATAGTAGGAAGTCCGAGTAATTGTGGAGACAGCGCGGCCCGGCTGTCCTAGCGTTGTAGGAAGCCGAGCTTGTCGCTGATCCAGCGGCCGGCGGACGCGGGCCGTGCCTCGCAGGCGATCCCTGCCGCACGCTGTCGCCCCCCGCCCCTCTCCGGTGATCCCCGCGCTCCCCGCACCCCTTCGTGCCTTCCGTTCCCCTCCCGCATTGGAGACGTGCCCCATGAACGCGACCGCAGCCCGGACCCGCCGCCGTACCGCTTCCCGTACCGCCGACAGCACCGCGCGGCAGGAAGCCGCCGCCGCCCTCCAGCGCGCCCTCGACCGCCGGGACAACGGCGGCGCCACCGGCCACGACCACTGACGCACAGGACCACTGACGGCCACGACCACTGACGTGCACGGTCCGCCCCGGCGGCCGGGGCTCCTCCCATGACCGCATCGTGGACGCCTCATGTCAGCAGCTGGGACGGGGAGTAGGGTGCCCGGCATGTCTCGCAGCATCGATCTCGCAGTGATCCCCGGTGACGGCATCGGCGGGGAGGTCGTGGCACAGGGCCTGAAGGTCCTGACCGCGGTGCTCCCCCAGGATGTGAAGCTGGAGTCCCGTAGTTACGACCTGGGCGCCAAGCGCTGGCACGCCACCGGCGAGACCCTGCCGGACGGCGAGCTGGAGTCGCTCCGCGGCCACGACGCCATCCTGCTCGGCGCCATCGGCGACCCGTCCGTGCCCTCCGGTGTCCTGGAGCGGGGCCTGCTGCTGAAGCTGCGCTTCGCCTTCGAGCACTACATCAACCTCCGCCCCTCGAAGCTCTTCCCGAACACGGCCACGCCGCTGGCGGGCCGCCCGGACATCGACTTCGTCGTGGTCCGCGAGGGCACCGAGGGCCCGTACACCGGCAACGGCGGCAGCCTGCGCACCGGCACGCCCGCGGAGGTGGCCACCGAGGTCAGCCTGAACACCGCGTACGGGGTGGAGCGGGTCGTCCGCGACGCCTACGAGCGGGCCGCCGCCCGGCCGCGGAAGAAGCTCACCCTGGTCCACAAGAACAATGTGCTGGTCCACGCCGGCCATCTGTGGAAGCGGATCTTCGACGCGGTCGGGGCCGAGTACCCGCAGGTCACGACCGACTATCTGCACGTCGACGCGGCGACCATCTTCTTCGTCACCCAGCCCGAGCGGTTCGATGTGATCGTCACCGACAACCTCTTCGGCGACATCCTCACCGACCTCGCGGCGGCCGTCACCGGCGGCATCGGCCTGGCGGCGTCCGGCAACATCAACCCGACCGGCGCCTTCCCGTCGATGTTCGAGCCCGTCCACGGCTCGGCCCCCGACATCGCCGGCCAGGGCAAGGCCGACCCCACGGCCACGATCCTCTCCGTCGCCCTGCTCCTGGACCACCTGGGATACGGCGCCGAGGCGGCCCGGATCGAGGCGGCCGTGGCCGAGGACCTCGCGGCCCGCAGTCCTGAGAAGCCCCGCACCACCGACGAGATCGGCGACGCCCTCGCCGGCCGGGTCTCCGGCTGACCTCTCCGCCCGGGAGCTCTCAACTCCGCGCGCCGCGGCCCCCGTTCCCCGCCGGGACGGGGGCCGCGGCGCGCGGGGCCGCCCCCGGCGGGGTCTCCCGGCGGTGTCCGCCGGGCGGCCCGTGACGTGCCCGCGGCCGCACGGCCCCTGACAAGCCCGGTGCGGGGGTGCGACCATCGACCCGGGTCCGTGCCGCCGCCGGCCCCGGACGACCGGTTTCCTCTCCCCGGCCCCATTGGCGATAATCGGGTGAAGCGGCCGCTTCGCGAGATACTCGGACGTCCTGCAAACGCCGGTGGCGAGTGCGCGGTCCGCCACGACTCACGGTGAAGGACAGCAGACATGACGACGCCCACGATCGAGCTCAAGCCCTCCGCGCACCCGCTGCCCACCGCGGAGCGGGAAGCGATCCTGGCCGCCCCCGGTTTCGGCCGCCACTTCACCGACAACATGGTGACGGTCAAGTGGACGGAGGGCCGCGGCTGGCATGACGCCGAACTCGTCCCCTACGCGCCGCTGTCCGTCGACCCGGCCAACATGACGCTGCACTACGCGCAGACCATCTTCGAGGGGCTCAAGGCCTACCGCCGGCCCGACGGCTCCGTCGCCACCTTCCGCCCCGAGGCCAATGCCGAGCGGTTCCGCTCCTCCGCCCGCCGCCTCGCCATGCCGGAGCTGCCCACCGAGCTCTTCCTCGCCGCCGTCGACGCCCTCATCACCCAGGACAAGGCGTGGGTCCCCGGCACCGGCGAGCAGTCCCTCTACATCCGGCCCTTCATGTTCGCCACCGAGGTCGGCCTCGGCGTCCGCCCCGCGAACGAGTACCTCTTCCTCGTCATCGCCTCGCCGGCCGGTGCCTACTTCCCCGGCGGTGTGAAGCCCGTCTCCGTCTGGCTCTCCGAGGAGTACGTCCGGGCGGCCCCGGGCGGCACCGGCGCCGCCAAGGCCGGCGGCAACTACGCCGCCTCCCTCGTCGCCCAGGCCCAGGCCGCCGAGCAGGGCTGCGACCAGGTGGTCTGGCTCGACGCCATCGAGCGCCGCTGGATCGAGGAGATGGGCGGCATGAACCTGTACTTCGTCCACGGCGGACCGGACGGCAAGCGGCGCATCACCACCCCGGAGCTCTCCGGGTCCCTCCTCCCCGGCATCACCCGCGCCTCCCTCCTGCAGATCGCCGCCGACCTCGGCCACGAGGTCGCCGAGGAGCGCATCTCCGTGGAGGACTGGCGCAACGGCAACGCCGACGGCTCGCTGACCGAGGTCTTCGCCTGCGGCACCGCCGCCGTGATCACCCCCGTCGGCTCGGTGAAGTCCGCCCGCGGCAACTGGACCGTGGGCGACGGCGAACCCGGCGAGGTCACTCTCCAGCTCCGCAAGGCCCTCCTCGACATCCAGACCGGCGCCGCCCCCGACCCGCACGGCTGGATGCACCGCGTCTGCTGACCCCCGCACGCCCGCCGGTGGCACGCCCGCCGGTGGCACGGATGCCGTGCCACCGGCGGTTTCCGGACAACTGACCGCATCCTGAGACAGGTGGGAACGCGGAGGCGCGGGTGTGCCAGACTGCCCCCGTGCTCTCGTTCGCCACGATTATTGGCAGCAGGCGCGCCGGTCCGCAGTGACCGCTGAACCGCAGCAGAACCGCGGCAGCGGACACCGTGTCCCAGGACCCGCGCGCAGACCTCTCGCACCCGCGAGAGGTTTTTTCGTTTTCCGGCCCACCCCATGCCGGTGAACGGAGCGCGGGGATCAGTGGAGGACGGTGGAACCGGTTCCCCCGTGTCCCCGGCAGGGGGGATCCCAGGTAGACCGAGATCCCGACAGGAGTTCGGAAGAGTCATGACGGACGCAAGCGGCCCCGCTCAGGGGGACGACAGTTTCCACGTCTTCGACACCACGCTGCGCGACGGAGCGCAGCGCGAGGGCATCAATCTCACCGTCGCCGACAAGCTGAAGATCGCGCGGTATCTGGACGACTTCGGTGTGGGGTTCATCGAGGGCGGCTGGCCCGGCGCCAACCCGCGGGACACGGAGTTCTTCCAGCGCGCCCGCGCCGAGATCGACTTCCGGCACGCGCGGCTCGTCGCGTTCGGCGCCACCCGCAAGGCGGGGGTGCGGGCGGAGGACGACCCGCAGGTCCAGGCCCTGCTGGACTCCGGCGCCCCGGTGGTCACGCTGGTCGCCAAGTCCCACGACCGCCACGTCGAGCTGGCCCTGCGCACCAGCCTCGACGAGAACCTGGCGATGATCCGGGACACCGTGGCCCATCTGCGGGCCGAGGACCGGCGGGTCTTCCTCGACTGCGAGCACTTCTTCGACGGCTATCGCGCCAACCCGGGCTACGCCAAGCAGGTCGTCCGCACGGCGTACGAGGCCGGGGCCGATGTGGTCGTCCTCTGCGACACCAACGGCGGGATGCTGCCCGCGCAGATCCAGGCCGTGGTGGCCACCGTTCTGGCCGACACCGGCGCGCGGCTGGGCATCCACGCCCAGGACGACACCGGCTGCGCGGTGGCCAACACGCTGGCGGCCGTGGACGCGGGCGCCACGCACGTCCAGTGCACCGCCAACGGCTACGGCGAGCGGGTCGGCAACGCCAACCTCTTCCCGGTCACGGCCGCCCTGGAGCTCAAGTACGGGCGCCGGGTGCTGCCGCCCGGGGCGCTGGCCGAGATGACCCGGATCTCGCACGCGATCGCGGAGGTCGTCAACCTCACGCCCTCCACCCACCAGCCCTATGTGGGGGTCTCCGCCTTCGCGCACAAGGCCGGGCTGCACGCCTCGGCGATCAAGGTGGACCCGGACCTCTACCAGCACATCGACCCCGAGCTCGTCGGCAACACCATGCGGATGCTGGTGTCCGACATGGCCGGCCGCGCCTCCATCGAGCTCAAGGGCAAGGAGCTCGGCATCGACCTCGGCGGCGACCGGGACCTGATCGCCCGGGTGGTCGACCGCGTCAAGGAGCGCGAGCTCGCGGGCTACACCTACGAGGCGGCCGACGCCTCCTTCGAGCTGCTGCTCCGGGCCGAGGTCGACGGCCGGGCCCGCCGCCACTTCCGCACCGAGTCCTGGCGGGCCATCGTCGAGGACCGGCCGGACGGCACCCACGCCAACGAGGCGACCGTCAAGCTGTGGGCCAAGGGGGAGCGGATCGTCGCGACGGCCGAGGGCAACGGCCCGGTCAACGCCCTGGACCGGGCGCTCCGGGTCGGTCTGGAGCGGATCTACCCGCAGCTGGCCGGGATGGAGCTCGTCGACTACAAGGTGCGGATCCTGGAGGGCCGGCACGGCACCGGGTCCACCACCCGGGTGCTGGTCACGACCGAGGACGGCGAGGGGGAGTGGTCGACCGTGGGCGTCGCCGACAACGTCATCGCGGCCTCCTGGCAGGCCCTGGAGGACGCGTACACCTACGGTCTGCTGCGGGCGGGCGTGGAGCCCGCCGAGGAGCTGTAGCGCCGCGGCTCCATGCCCGCGCCCCGGCCGGAGGGACTCCGGCCGGGGCGGGTGCGGGGGACGAACGGGGGCCGCGGCTCCCGGGGGTGGCGGGTGCCGGGATCAGGCGGCCGGCGCGGACTTGACCGCCGAGATGTCGAAGGTCAGCTTCACCTTGTCGCCGACCAGGACACCCCCGGTCTCCAGGGCCGCGTTCCAGGTCAGGCCCCAGTCGGAGCGCAGGATCTGCGTGCTGCCCTCGAAGCCGACGCGCTCGTTGCCGTAGACGTCCGTGGCGGCGCCGTTGAACTCCAGGTCGATGGAGAGCGGGCGGGTGACGTCCTTGATGGTGAGGTCCCCGGTGACGCGGTAGACGTCCTCGCCCAGCGGCTCCACGGCGGTGCTGCGGAACGTCATCAGGGGGTACGTCCCGGCGTCGAAGAAGTCCGCGCCGACGAGGTGCTGGTCGCGGTCCTTGATGCCGGTGTCCACACCGGCGATCCGCACATCGACCGAGGCGGTGGAGCGGGCGGGGTCGGAGCCGTCGAGGTGGAGCCGGCCCTCGTGGTCACCGAAGGAGCCGCGCACGTTGGTCACCATGGCGTGCCGCACGGTGAAGGCGATGTCGCTGTGGGCCGGGTCGATGGTGTAGTCGCCGGTCAGGGCGGCGAGGCCGGGGGCGGCGGCCGGCCCGGCGGCGGTAGCGGTCGCGGTGGCCGCTTCCGGAGCGGTGGTCGTGGCGGGTCCGGTGCTGCGGGCGCTCTTGCGGGTGAACAGAGCCATGGCTCCTCCTCGGCTGGATCAAAGGTTGTTTAGCGTTCAACAAGTTCGACTGTAGGGGATGGTTGTTCAAAGTTCAAGTAAGCCTCGCCGGGTGGCCCATGGCGGGCCGTCCGTGGCGTCTCTTTGTGGGAACCCCACACCTCTGAGGCGCGGCAGTAGTCGGAGGCCGGCGCGACAAGGGCGGTTCTGTCCAAGCCGGCCAGGAATCGGCGGCGGAGACTGTGCGGAATCTACGCACGGTTTCCGGGGTCGGGTTTCGTAGGGTCGGTACATGACCCTTCTGGACGAGACGCCACCCGAGGCGAGCGATGCCCGTGGGCGGGTGGCGGAACTGCGCGCCATCCGCGAGCAGGTCCGGCGCGGCCCGAGCGACCGGGCCACCGAGGCACAGAAGGCCAAGGGCAAGCTGACCGCCCGCGAGCGGATCGACCTCCTCCTGGACGAGGGCTCCTTCAACGAGGTGGAGCCGCTGCGCCGGCACCGGGCCACCGGCTTCGGCCTGGAGGCCAAGCGCCCGTACACCGACGGTGTCATCACCGGCTGGGGCACCGTGGAGGGCCGGACGGTCTTCGTCTACGCCCACGACTTCCGCATCTTCGGCGGCGCGCTGGGCGAGGCCCACGCCACCAAGATCCACAAGATCATGGACATGGCCATCGCCGCCGGAGCGCCGCTGGTCTCCCTCAACGACGGGGCCGGCGCCCGCATCCAGGAGGGCGTCAGCGCCCTCGCCGGCTACGGCGGCATCTTCCAGCGGAACACCCGGGCCTCCGGCGTGATCCCGCAGATCTCGGTGATGCTCGGCCCCTGCGCCGGCGGCGCGGCCTACAGCCCCGCCCTCACCGACTTCGTCTTCATGGTCCGCGAGACCTCGCAGATGTTCATCACCGGCCCGGACGTCGTGCGCGCGGTGACCGGCGAGGAGATCAGCCAGAACGGCCTCGGCGGCGCCGATGTGCACGCCGAGACCTCCGGGGTGTGCCACTTCGCGTACGACGACGAGGAGACCTGCCTCCACGAGGTCCGCTACCTGCTGTCGCTGCTGCCGCAGAACAACCGGGAGAACCCGCCTGCGGCGCCCTCCGACGACCCGGCCGGCCGGCGCGGCGAGGCCCTGCTCGACCTGGTGCCGGCCGACGGCAACCGCCCGTACGACATGCGCAAGGTCATCGAGGAGCTCGTCGACGACGGTGAACTGCTGGAGGTCCACGAGCGCTGGGCCACCAACGTCATCGTCGCGCTGGCCCGCCTCGACGGCCAGGTCGTCGGCGTCATCGCCAACCAGCCCCAGTCCCTCGCGGGCGTGCTGGACATCGAGGCCAGCGAGAAGGCCGCGCGCTTCGTCCAGATGTGCGACGCCTTCAACATCCCCCTGGTCACCCTGCTGGACGTCCCCGGCTTCCTCCCGGGCGTCGCCCAGGAGCACGGCGGCATCATCCGGCACGGCGCCAAGCTGCTCTACGCGTACTGCAATGCCACCGTTCCGCGGATCTCGGTGATCCTGCGGAAGGCGTACGGCGGCGCGTACATCGTGATGGACAGCCAGTCCATCGGAGCCGACCTCACCTACGCCTGGCCCACCAACGAGATCGCCGTCATGGGCGCCGAGGGCGCCGCGAACGTCGTCTTCCGCAAGCAGATCGCCGACGCCGAGGACCCCGAGGCCATGCGCGCCGCGATGGTCAAGGAGTACAAGGCCGAGCTGATGCACCCCTACTACGCCGCCGAGCGCGGCCTGGTCGACGACGTCATCGACCCGGCCGAGACCCGCGAGGTGCTGATCCGGTCCCTGGCCATGCTGCGGACCAAGCACGCCGACCTGCCCTCCCGCAAGCACGGCAACCCGCCGCAGTAACGGCAGTCACGGAGAGAACACCCATGAACGCAGCCAACTTCCTGCGCGTCGAGAAGGGCCAGGCCGGCCCCGAGGAGCTGGCCGCCCTCACCGCCGTCCTGCTCGCCCGGGCCACCGCGCCGGGCCATCACGGCCCGCGCCGCCACACCCCGGCCCGTCCGCACCGCACCGCACCCCGCTGGCACCGCCCGGAGCGCGGTCCCGGCTTCCGGGCTCCGCACAGCTGGCAGGGCTGAGGCGGCCGGAGCACCGCGCCGCCGCCGGCGGCCGGCACCGAGTGCGCCGGGGCGCCCGCGGCACCCACGGCGGGCCCGGACCGGGACAACACCCCGGTCCGGGCCCGCCGTGCGTTCTGCCCGCCGCCCCAGGCCCGCTGTACGGCCGTCCGCAGGCCTCACCGCACGCGAGAGGTCCCCGCACCCCTTTCCGGGGTACGGGGACCTCTCGTCGCGTACGGGGAGCCGCCGCGGGCGGTCAGCGCAGGCGTGCCATGAGGGCGTGTTCGACGAGGGTGATGAGGGCGCTCTTGGCGTCGGCGCGGTGGCGTGCGTCGGTGGTGATGATGGGGGCGTCGGGGCCGATCTGGAGGGCTTCGCGGACTTCTTCGGGGGTGTAGGGCTGGTGTCCGTCGAAGCCGTTGAGGGCGATGACGAAGGGGAGGCCGCTGTTCTCGAAGTAGTCGACGGCGGGGAAGCAGTCGGCGAGGCGGCGGGTGTCGACGAGGACGACGGCGCCGATGGCGCCGCGGACGAGGTCGTCCCACATGAACCAGAAGCGGTCCTGTCCGGGGGTGCCGAACAGGTACAGGATCAGGTCCTGGTCCAGCGTGATGCGGCCGAAGTCCATCGCCACGGTCGTCGTGGTCTTGTCCGGCGCGTGCGTCAGGTCGTCGATCCCCGCGGAGGCAGAGGTCATCACGGCCTCGGTGCGCAGGGGATTGATCTCCGAGACCGCGCCGACGAACGTGGTCTTGCCCACGCCGAAGCCGCCCGCCACCACAATCTTCGCGGAAGTGGTGGAGCGTGCCGCGCCGCTAGAGCTTCCGAAGTCCACTGAGCACCCTTTCGAGCAGTGTCACGTCTGGCTGGCCGCCGGCGGACTCGTCGCCGCCGGGCTGATGGATGGCGACAAGCCCGGCCTCGGCCAAGTCGGCGACGAGGATTCGGGCGACGCCGAGAGGAATGGTGAGGAGCGCGGAGACCTCGGCAACCGACTTGATCTCCCGGCACAGATGGCAGATCCGCTGGTGCTCCGGCAGCTGGCCCTGCAGCTGGCCCGGGGCCGCCGTGGTGTGCACCAGCGCCTCGATGGCGAGCTGGTAGCGCGGACGGGTCCGGCCGCCGGTCATGGCGTACGGCCGCACCAGGGGGTTCCTGCTGCCGGCCGCGGGGGAGCCGTGCCGGCGCTGCTGCTGCGGCTGCTGATGCTGGGGTTGCTGCTGGGGCGGCGGCTGCTCGTACGGGGAGCGTTGCGGAGGCGGCTCCTGGTGGTGACCGGGAGCGGAGGGGTAGTCGTACCGCTGGCCGGGGTCGCCCTGTGGCTGGTGTTGGTATCCGCCATAGGGGTACCCGCTCGGGGGCGTTGCCACGTCTTCCTCCTCCAACTGCCTCTGCTCTGCCGGTCCCCGTTGCTGTGACGGTTCCGCGTCACCGCACCTTATGGCGCGGTGACGTGAAACGCACGGTGTCTCTGTCAGTTGAGAAGACTTCCCTGGAGTTCGGCTCGGAGGTCCGGGGTGAGGACGGTTCCGGCGCGGTCGACCAGGAGGGCCATCTCGTAGCCCACGAGGCCGATGTCGCACTCGGGGTGGGCGAGGACGGCCAGGGAGGAACCGTCGGAGACGGACATGATGAAGAGGAACCCCCGTTCCATCTCCACCACGGTCTGGTTGACGGCGCCGCCCTCGAAGATGCGGGAGGCGCCGGCCGTCAGCGACGTCAGGCCGGAGGCGACGGCCGCCAGCTGGTCGGCGCGGTCGCGCGGGAACCCTTCGGACATCGCGAGGAGGAGTCCGTCGGCGGATACCACCACGGTGTGGGACACCCCGGGGGTGTTGTCCACGAAGTTGGTGATCAACCAGTTCAGGTTCTGCGCCGCCTGGCTCATCGGGCTCACACTAACGCTCCTGATCGTAGGTGCTGCTGCCGCCGGGGCCGAAGCCCTGGTGGCCTGTGTCCGTTCCCGCGTTACGTCCCCGCTGGACGCCGCGGCGCAGGTTGCTCAACCTGCCGCGGACGTCCTCCGGGGCGCGGGAGACCGAGGGGCCGCCCTGCGGGGTTTGTTCTGCGGTGCCCTCGACCAGGTTGGCCTTGGGTACCCGACGGGGGAGACCGGAGGGGGTCACCCCGCCTGCCTTGGGCTCCCGGAGACGCTCGGCCCGGTGCCAGCGGTCGTCGTTCGCCGAGCGCCAGTCCGGGTCGTCCGTCGGAGAGGTCTCCTGCGGCTTCTGCTCCCGTTCCCCGGACGGCTGCCAGACCTTGTCCCGGCGGGGGAGACCCGCGCCGGTCAGGGACTGGGCGCCGCTCGCGGAGGGGCCCGGACGTTCGAAGCCTACGCTTTCCGGCCGGTCAGCGGGAGCGTCGGAGGGTTCCGATTCCGGTCCGTGATCCGGTCCGTGATCCGGTTCGTACCGGTCGTCCCGGCCGAAGGGCTCGGACCACTGGTCCTGCGCGGGCTGCGCGGGCTGCGCGCCGAAGGGCGAGTACGACTGCTGGTCAGCAGGGGCGGCTTCGCCGTAGGCCGCATCAGGATAGCCGTTCTGCTGGTAACCCGCGTCCTGGTAACCGGAGTTCCGGAAGTCCTGTCCGGCGAAGTCCTGCCCGGCGTAGTCCTGCTCCGGATAGGCGGCCCGGGGATATTCCGCTTCGTAGCCCTGGGGCTCCTGCGGGACCTCCTGGTGGTACCCCTGCGGCTCCCTCTCGTCCCGGTACACCGGCTGCTGCTCGGCCGAGGCCTCCAGCTGGGCCCGGCGCTCCTCCCTGAGCCGGGAGCGGCCCACGGAGTCCAGTTCCCGGGCGTCGTCGGGTGCCCGCTCGTAACGGGACTCGTCGAAGCCGAGTTCGGCCGCCGTCCGGGCCGGGATCTGGTGCTCCTGGACGCCGCCGTAGGCCTGCGGCTGCTCCGGGACGATCCGGGAGACCGTGAAGTCGTCCTCGGAGGGCTGCTCGCCGCCACCGCCGTGGGTGATGTTCTCGGGCAGCATGACCAGCGAGGTGGTGCCGGCCTGCTCGCCGGAGGGGCGGAGCTGGACGCGGATGCCGTGCCGGTCCGCGAGGCGGCCGACCACGAAGAGGCCCATGCGCCGGGCGACCGCCACGTCCACGGTGGGCGGGTTGGCCAGCTTGTGGTTGATGTCCGCGAAGTCCTCGGCGGTCAGGCCGATGCCCTTGTCGTGGATCTCGACCATGATGCGGCCGTCGGGGAGCCGGGTCGCGGTGACCCGCACCTTGGTCTGCGGGGAGGAGAACGAGGTGGCGTTCTCCAGCAGCTCGGCGAGGAGGTGCACGAGGTCGGAGACCGCGGTGCCGTGGATCTCCGTCTCCGGGACGCCGCTCAGTTCGATGCGCTCGTACTGCTCCACCTCGGAGGCGGCGGCGCGGAGCACGTCGATCAGCGGGACCGGCTGGTTCCAGCGGCGGCCGGGCTCCTCACCCGCGAGGACCAGGAGGTTCTCACCGTTGCGGCGCATGCGCGTCGCGAGGTGGTCCATCTTGAACAGGTTCTCCAGCTGGTCCGGGTCCGCCTCGTTGTTCTCGAGGTCCGTGATCAGGGTGAGCTGGCGTTCGATGAGGCCCTGGTTGCGGCGGGAGAGGTTGGTGAAGATCGCGTTGACGTTGCCTCGGAGGAGCGCCTGCTCGGAGGCGAGCCGGACCGCCTCGCGGTGGACCTGGTCGAAGGCGCGGGCCACCTCGCCGATCTCGTCGCGGCTGGTGATCGGGATGGGCTCGACGCGGGTGTCGACCCGGCCCGGGTCGGTCCGCGAGAGCTGGTCGACGAGGCCCGGCAGGCGCTGCTCGGCCACGTCGAAGGCGGCGTTGCGCAGGCGCTGCATGGAGCGGCTCATCGAGCGGGCGGTCATACCGGCCAGGATGAAGGCGGCCAGCAGGGCGAGGACCACCAGGACACCGGTGATGATGGCTTCCCGCTGGGCGTCGCTGGAGATGTTCCGGGTCTCGGCCACCGCGTCGTCGACGAGCTTCTTCTCCACCGAGCGGTAGGCGTCGAACTTGCCGGTCGCGGTGGCGAACCAGGTCTCCGGGGTGATGCCGGCTTCCTTCAGCTCGTCGCCGTTCCGGTTGGTGGCGATCGAGGTGACCATCTTGTCGAAGGAGGGCGGCGGGATGAAGACGGTCCCGGCGGCGTCCGCCTGCCGCTTGGCCTCCTCGACCTTCTCCTTGCCCTTCTCCTGGGCGTCCCGCAGCGCGCTCTCCAGCAGCTGCTGGTCCTGCGGCGTGCCGCCGCCCACGTACTCGCCGAGGGCGATGTTCTCCAGGTAGGCGTACGAGCTGAAGGCGGTGAGCTGGGCGCCGCGGCTGGCCGCGTCGGGACCCGGCTTGACCAGCAGGTGCATACCGATGGAGCGCTCCAGCGAGAGCGCGGCCTTGGTCAGCGAGATCGCGTAGACCGTGCGGCCGTAGCTGGTGACGTTGCCGGTGCCGAGGCCGAGTTCGTTGGCGAACTCCATCAGGACGTGCTGGACCCGGACGTAGTTCTCCTCGGTCTGCACCCCGGGGAGCTTGCTGGTGTAGGCGTTCTCGCGGAGGCTCTCGAGCTGGGGCTCGACCTCGCGGTAGGCGTCCAGCCGGCGGTTGAGGCCCGGCCGGTCGGGCATGTCCTGGACAGCGGCTTCGAAGTCCTGGCGGGCCGCGTCGCTCGCGGCGCGGGCCTTGGTGACGACCTTGCTGTCCCGGTCGCCCGCGAGGAGCGGGGCGGCGGTGACGTCACGCTCGTCCAGCAGCAGGTGACCATAGGTGGCGGCGGCCCGGACGAGACGCGCGGTGCGCTCGGCCTCGTTCGCCTCCTGCAGCGTGTTGATCGAGCCGTTGACCTGGAAGAGACCCAGGACCAGGCCGACCAGGACGGGGATCAGCAGAATCGCGTTCAGCTTGGCGGGCACCCGCCAGTTCTGCACGGAGAAACGGCTGCCGCGCGGCGGCGGCGGGGACGGCTCGTGCCCCTCCGCGGAGGGTGGCGCCGCTGTGCGCGACGGCGGGGTGAAGTTGCCGCGCGACGCCTCGTGCGACGCGGGGCCGGACTTGCTTCGCCTCACTCGACCAACAACCTCTCGGCGCCGGCACGTCACGATGTGCCGTCTGTCCTGGACAAGCTCCTGTTCAGGAGTTTCAGGGAATTGCAGCACGTCAGGCGTGCGCATTCCAAACACCGGGAAGCGGCTCCCCGAGGTCTCGGAACGGGTGGATGAAAGCGACATTCGGCGCAAAAGCCTTCATAACCTGCCCGAATTATGAGCGCTGTGAAGTTGTTTGAACGCATCGGGTTTACCGGCCGGGGTAATTGTCTGTGGAATCGTTATGAACACGGAGGCGGGCCGTGTCAAACGACACAGCCCGCCTCATGGCCAACTTTCCCATCTGTCCCGGCAGTTGGCGGGAGGGCGCTACTTCAGGCGTGCCATGAGGGCGTGTTCGACGAGGGTGATGAGGGCGCTCTTGGCGTCGGCGCGGTGGCGTGCGTCGGTGGTGATGATGGGGGCGTCGGGGCCGATCTGGAGGGCTTCGCGGACTTCTTCGGGGGTGTAGGGCTGGTGTCCGTCGAAGCCGTTGAGGGCGATGACGAAGGGGAGGCCGCTGTTCTCGAAGTAGTCGACGGCGGGGAAGCAGTCGGCGAGGCGGCGGGTGTCGACGAGGACGACGGCGCCGATGGCGCCGCGGACGAGGTCGTCCCACATGAACCAGAAGCGGTCCTGTCCGGGGGTGCCGAACAGGTACAGGATCAGGTCCTGGTCCAGCGTGATGCGGCCGAAGTCCATCGCCACCGTGGTGGTGGTCTTGTCCTGGACGTGGCTGAGGTCGTCGATCCCCGCCGAGGCAGAGGTCATCACGGCCTCGGTGCGCAGCGGATTGATCTCCGACACCGCACCGACGAACGTGGTCTTGCCCACGCCGAAGCCACCCGCCACCACGATCTTCGCCGATGTGGTGGCGCGTGGCGCGGCGTTAGAGCTTCCGAAGTCCACTGAGCACCCTTTCGAGCAGTGTCACATCCGGCGTACCGCCGGCCTCGCCGCTGCCGCCCGGCTGGTGGATGGCCACCATGCCGGCCTCGGCCAGGTCGGCGACCAGAATGCGGGCCACCCCCAGGGGTATCGCCAGCAGCGCGGAGATCTCGGCCACCGACTTGACCTCACGGCACAGGTGGCAGATCCGGGCGTGCTCGGGGAGCAGCGTCCCCAGCTGGGAGGGGTCGGCCGTGGTGCTGACCAGCGCCTCGATGGCGAGCTGGTAGCGAGGACGGGTCCGGCCACCGGTCATGGCGTACGGCCGCACCAGTGGCTGGTCGCCGTCGTCCCCGTACGGCGCTTGGTGTGCGGCGCCGTACGGGCCGGGCGAGGCGGGCGGCGGGGTCATGGTTCCTCCGGGCTGGACAACGGTTGTCGTCTGGCGGGGACCGATGGGGGGAGGCCGGTGGTGCGAGGGGGGATCGGCCCGACGGTCGGTTGGTCGTACCTAGGTCGTTCGATCAGTTGAGAAGACTTCCCTGGAGTTCGGCTCGGAGGTCCGGGGTGAGGACGGTTCCGGCGCGGTCGACCAGGAGGGCCATCTCGTAGCCCACGAGGCCGATGTCGCACTCGGGGTGGGCGAGGACGGCCAGGGAGGAACCGTCGGAGACGGACATGATGAAGAGGAACCCCCGTTCCATCTCCACCACGGTCTGGTTGACGGCGCCGCCCTCGAAGATGCGGGAGGCGCCGGCCGTCAGCGACGTCAGGCCGGAGGCGACGGCCGCCAGCTGGTCGGCGCGGTCGCGCGGGAACCCTTCGGACATCGCGAGGAGGAGTCCGTCGGCGGATACCACCACGGTGTGGGACACCCCGGGGGTGTTGTCCACGAAGTTGGTGATCAACCAGTTCAGGTTCTGCGCCGCCTGGCTCATCGGGCTCAACTAACGCTCCTGATGGTAAGTGGGACCAATGCCGTGCTCGCCGGGGCCCGGGTTGTGCCCGGCCTGGCGGCCCTGCTGGATACCCCGGCGGAGATTGGTGAGACGCCCGCGCACATCGGCGGGCGCCCGCGAAACCTGCGGGCCGGGCTGTACGGTCTCCGGCTGCTGTGCCGTGCCCGCCACGAGGTTCGCCCGGGGGACCCGGCGCGGCAGTCCGGAGGTGGTGAGGCCGCCGGCGGCGGGCTGGCGTACGCGCTCGGCCTGCCGGCCCAGCTCGTCGTTGGGGGACGAACGCCATACCGCGCCGTTGCCGTTGGTGCCGTTGCTCTCGGCACGGGCCGGCTCCCGCCGCTGTGGGGGCGGCGGAGCGGACGCCGGAGCGGACTGCTCCGGACGGGCCTGCGGCTCCGGACGGGGCTGCGGCTCCGAGCGTGTCTGCGGCTCCTGGCCGTTCTGCCCCGGCTGGCCGCCGCGGATGCCGCGGAACCAGTCGGACTCCAGCGCTTCGAACAGCGGCGTACGGCCGTCACCGGGGCCGCTGGCCGGGGGCAGCGCCTCCGGCTCGGAGCGCCGCTGCTGCGGTGCCCGCCGCTCCGGCGGCTGCTGCTGTGCCGCGGGCTGCGGAGCAGTGTGGCCGACGCGCGGGAACTGGGCGGTGTCGCCCTGGTCCCGGGCGTCCCGGTCGTCCCGGACGGGGGGCCGGCCCTGGCCGTGGGGTGCCGGGTACTGGCCCGTGTCGTCCTGCCACTGCTGCGGCGCCGGGGGCCGCTGCTGCGGGGCGCCGGGGGGCGGGTTGGTGAAGTCCGGGCGCGGGAACTGCGCCGTCGACTCCGCGTCCTCGTGGCCGCGCGGCGCCTCGGGCCGGGAACCGGGCCAGTCGTCACCGCCGGCCGCCCTGCGGGCTCCCCAGCTCGTACCGGACGGCTCGGCCGGCCGCGGCCCGTCCTGCGGGCGGGACGGGCCGCCCGGCAGCTCGCCGGCGGGACCGCGCGGCGGGATCTGCGCCCGCGGACCCTGCCCGGCGGGGGCGGGACCGCGGCCCGGTGCCTGCCGCGGCGCACCCGTGGGCGGTGCCACGGGCGGCTGGGCGGCGCCGGGGCCCGAACCCTGCTGCGGGAACGCGGAGCGGCGGGGCCGGTCGTCCGGAGCGGCCTGGCGCGCGGGCGCGCCGGAGCCGGGAGCGGGGGCACCGAAGACGTTCGTTCCGGGGCCGCCGGGACCACCCGGTCCGCCGCGGCCCTGACCCTGCGAGGGGTCGCCGTAGGCCGGGCCGCCGCCCTGCTGCGGGCGCTGCGGCGGACCGCTGTCCGGACGTCCGCCGGGGCCACCGCCCGGAGCGCCGTCGCGGCCCGGCAGGGCCGGACGGCCGCCGCCGCCGGGAACCTGGCCGCGGGGCGCCATGCCGGCGAGCCGGTTGCCCTGCGGCCCGCCCGGGCCGCCGCCGGGGCCCTGCGAGGCGGGGCCGGCGTTCGGCTTGCCGCCGGGGGCCTTGCGGCCGCTCTGGGCCACGTCGACCGGCAGCATGACAAGGGCGGTGGTGCCGCCCGAGTCGGAGGGCCGGAGCTGGATGCGGATGCCGTGCCGCTGGGAGAGGCGGCCGACCACGAAGAGGCCCATCCGGCGGGAGACGGAGACGTCCACGGTCGGCGGGCTGGCCAGCCGCTCGTTGATGTCCGCGAGGTCCTCGGGGGAGAGGCCGATACCGGTGTCGTGGATCTCGACCAGCACCCGGCCGTCGGGCAGCGCGTGACCGGTGACCTTGACCTTGGTCTGCGGGGAGGAGAACGAGGTGGCGTTCTCCAGCAGCTCGGCGAGGAGATGCACAAGGTCGTTGACGACCCGGCCGGCGACCTCGGTCGAGGGCACGGAGCTCAGTTCGATGCGCTCGTACTGCTCCACCTCGGAGGCCGCGGCGCGGAGCACGTCGACCAGCGGGACGGGGCGGGTCCACCGGCGGCCCGGCTCCTCGCCCGCGAGGACCAGGAGGTTCTCGCCGTTACGGCGCATACGGGTCGCGAGGTGGTCCAGCTTGAACAGCGAGGACAGCTGGTCGGGGTCGGCCTCGCGGCTCTCCAGCTCGGAGATGAGCGAGAGCTGGCGCTGGATGAGGCCCTGGCTGCGGCGCGAGAGGTTGGTAAACATCGCGTTGACGTTGCCCCGCAGCAGCGCCTGCTCGGCGGCGAGGCGGACCGCCTCGCGGTGCACGTCGTCGAAGGCCGCGGCCACCCGGCCGATCTCGTCCTTGCTGTGCACACCGACGGAGGCGACGGAGGTGTCCACGTCCTGCGGGTCGGCCTCGGAGAGCTGCTTGACCAGCTCGGGCAGCCGCTTCTCGGAGACCTCCTGGGCGGTGTCCTGCAGCCGGCGGAGCGAGCGGACCATGGAGCGGGCCACGACGAACGCGCCGACCAGCGAGACGCCGAGGACCAGCAGGATGACCAGACCGTTGAGCAGGGCGTCCCGCTGGGCCTCCGACCGCAGCTGGCGCGCCTTGTCCTCCATCTCGGAGAGCAGGGTCGCCTCGATCTTGGACATCTCTTCGATCTTGGCGGTGTCCTGGTCGTACCAGTCCTTGTACGACCGCGTCTCGTTCGCGATCGGGCTGTCCGGCTTGAGCATCCGGGCCGCGTACTTGTCCGCCAGGATGATGTTGGCGGAGCCGCCGTCCTCCAGGGCCTGGAGGAGTTCCTCGGTGGTCTGCTTGCCGTCGTAGATCTGGCTGAACTGGGCGAGGGTCGATTCCTCGCTCAGCAGCGCGCTCTCGCCGTAGAGCCGGTCGCTCGCGACGAGCTTCGGCTTGGGCTCGTTGGCGAGGGCCGCGGTGATCATCGCGCGCTGGATGGACGCGTACTCCTTGGCGGAGGAGAACGCGGCCAGCGCGCGGGTGGCACGGATCATCTCGGTGTTGCTGGTCGCCTGCGCCATGTCCTGGGAGAGGGAGAGCAGCGAGGTGATCAGCTGGTTGTACTGGTAGACGGTCAGCGCGATGTACTCGCTGTCCGCGTACGCGTTGGAGCGGATCTGCTTGATCTGCTCCAGCTGCTTGAGGATGTTGACGAGCGAGGAGTTGACGCCCACGAGGGCGTCGTCCTCCGAGGACTCGATCTCCTGGGTCGCCTCGCGGAACGCCTGCTTGGCCCGGTCGGTCTGCTGCCGGGGGTAGACGACGTCGTCGTTCTTCTTGTCCCCGGCCGCCAGCGGGCCGGCCGAGTGGTCGCGCTCCTCCTGGAGGGCGGACGCCAGCTCGGTGGCCTGCTTGGTCATCTCGGTCAGCAGCTGCATGTTCTCCAGCTGCTCGAGATCGTCCATGGAGGTGTCGATCCGCAGTGCGCCCAGGGTGGTCGCCGCGATGACCGGCAGGGCCAGCAGGGAGACCAGACGGGTGCTGATGCGCCAGTTGCGCAGCGCGAGTCGTGTGCCGGCGCTGGGAGGGGAGACGTCCGGCGTGCCGGAACCGTCACCTCCGCCCTGCGCCTGTGTCGGGGCGGCCCGGTCGGAACCCTGGTCGCCGGTCGTGGCTCCGGGGCCCTGGGCGCGCTCGGGCGAGAGGCCGCGGTCGGCCCCGCCATGCAGCTCCGGGTCCGCCGCAGCGCTGCTATCCCTCTTGAAACGTCCCTGCACTAGCGTCGCAACCTCTGGACCAGGCGTTCCCCCGTGTGAGCGGTGGAACGGTGTCGAGTCGTGGGAACCGGAGCCCCCATGGTGGTCGTGAGTGACCGGCGCGTCTCCCCCGGTTCTGGTTCGTAACTGGTGAGACACCGCCGCGCGGCGCTTCTCTGCGCCAGTGGTGCGCGCCGGCTGGATGGTGCGGCGGTCCGTGAGATTCCAGCACAGAGAGGGATCTCCAACAAGGGCGGAGAACGGCTCTGTCGGGCGGGTGACGCTATGTGCGGACCGGGTCACCCCACGTGGAAAGCAATGCCATGGATAACGGACAATCGCTGATGAACCACCCGAGAACGACCGCTGTCCCGGTAGCCCCGATGAGGCGCGGAATGCGGCATTCCATCCGTGGATGTCCCACTTCGTCGACCCGGGGAAGTGGTCCGTTATGACGCTTATGTTCCAGTGTAAGTGAGGAAAATCACATAGCCTCCCCGGCTTTGTTCCACCGGCGGAGGGGAACCGCGCGTCTAGCCTGCCTGTTGACAACCAGGCCCGGAACGACAAGTACGAGGGACAGAGCGACCGGTGAAGACGACCATGATGTTCCGCAACATAGCGAACCCGCGACGCACCACGCTGGCGCACCTCGAGGACGCCGACGAACTGCGCCCCGCCGTCGTCGGCGAGCCGCGGCCGGAGCCGGAGCCGGAGACCGCCTCCGAGCTTCCCGCCCGGACCGCCAACCCGCGCCGCACCGTCCTCGTGGACGCCCCGAACGACTGACGCCCGCGGCGCGGACGCGCGCGTGACCCGCTCCCTCCGGTGAGCCCGGCCCCGCCGGGCGGGCGTTAGCCTGAGGCGTCAGTCTCCGGCCAGTGAGTGAGGGGCAGCGGCTTCCCGTGCGCATCGCCAGATTCTCCATCGACGGAAACGTCGCCTTCGGTGTCGTGGAGGGGGAGCCGTCCGATCCGGACGGCCCCGTCCTCGACATCATCAAGGGCCATCCCTTCGCCGAGTTCGAGCGGTCGGGGAAGAAGGTGCCGCTGGCCCAGGTGCGGCTGCTGCCCCCGGTGCTTCCCAGCAAGGTCGTGGCGATCGGCCGCAACTACGCCGAGCACGCCGCGGAAATGGGCGGTGAGGTCCCCCAGGTGCCCGTCGCCTTCTTCAAGCCCTCCACCGCCGTGACCGGTCCCGGCGACCCGATCCCGTACCCCTCCTTCTCCCAGGAGGTGCACCACGAGGCCGAGCTGGCCGTGGTCATCGGGCGGATGTGCCGGGAGGTCCCCCGGGAGCGGGTCCAGGACGTCATCCTCGGTTACACCTGCGCCAACGACGTCACCGCGCGTGACGTCCAGCGCGCCGAGAGCCAGTGGGCGCGCGCCAAGGGATTCGACGGATCCTGCCCCCTCGGCCCCTGGGTGGAGACCGAGCTCGACCCCGCCGACCTGGGCATCATGTGCACCGTCAACGGCGAGCAGCGCCAGCTGGGCCGCACGGGTGACATGGTCCGGTCCGTCGCGGACCTCATCACGCACATCACCGAGGCGATGACCCTGCTCCCGGGCGACGTCGTGCTCACCGGCACCCCGGCCGGGGTCGGCCCCCTCAGCGTCGGCGACGAGGTCGCCGTCACCATCGAAGGCATCGGCACTCTCACCAATAAGGTGATCAAGCGTGGCTAGCGCACCCCTCCCGTACCCCGTACGCGTCCGTTTCTGCCCCTCGCCGACCGGCAACCCGCACGTCGGCCTGGTCCGCACCGCCCTCTTCAACTGGGCCTTCGCCCGGCACCACGGCGGCACCCTGGTCTTCCGCATCGAGGACACCGACGCCGCCCGCGACTCCGAGGAGTCCTACGAGCAGCTGCTGGACGCGATGCGCTGGCTCGGCCTCGACTGGGACGAGGGCCCCGGGACCGGCGGCCCGCACGCCCCGTACCGGCAGTCGCAGCGGATGGACATCTACGCCGATGTCGCACGCCGGCTGGAGGAGGCCGGCTACGCCTACAAGTGCTACTGCTCCACCGAGGAGCTCGACGCCCGCCGCAACGAGGCCCGCGCCGCCGGCCGGCCCTCCGGGTACGACGGCAAGTGCCGCGCCCTCACCCAGGAGGAGATCGCCGCCTACCGGGCCGAGGAGCGCACCCCCGTCGTCCGCTTCCGGATGCCGGACGAGCCGATCACCTTCACCGACCTGGTGCGCGGCGAGCTGACCTTCACTCCGGAGAACGTCCCGGACTTCGGCATCGTCCGGGCCAACGGCGCCCCGCTCTACACGCTCGTCAACCCCGTCGACGACGCGCTGATGGAGATCACCCACGTGCTGCGCGGTGAGGACCTCCTCTCCTCCACCCCGCGGCAGATCGCCCTCTACCGGGCGCTGGCCGAGATCGGTGTCGGCAACGGCACCGTCCCGCAATTCGGCCACCTGCCGTACGTGATGGGCGAGGGCAACAAGAAGCTGTCCAAGCGCGACCCGCAGTCCTCGCTCAACCTCTACCGCGAGCGCGGGTTCCTCCCGGAGGGCCTGCTCAACTACCTGTCGCTGCTGGGCTGGTCGCTCGCCGAGGACCGGGACGTCTTCTCCATGGAGGAGATGGTCGCCGCCTTCGACATCGCGGACGTCAACGCCAACCCGGCCCGCTTCGACCTCAAGAAGTGCGAGGCGATCAACGCCACGCATCTGCGCGCGCTCCGCGCCGACGAGTTCGCGAACCGGCTGCTGCCCTTCCTCTTCCCGGAGGAGGAGCCCACCGCCGAGCAGCTGGAGCTGCTGGCCCGGGCCGCGCCGCTCACCCAGGAGCGGATGGTCGTCCTCGGCGAGGTCACCGGGATGCTCGGCTTCCTCTTCGTGGACCCGGACGAGTTCCGGGTGGACGAGGCCGACGCGGCCAAGGTGCTCACCCCGGAGGCGCGCCCGGTGCTGGAGGCGAGCGTCGAGGTGCTGCGCGACCTCGGGCAGTTCACGCCCGAGCCGATCCAGGCGGCCCTCCGCACGGCCCTGGTCGACGGCCTCGGCATCAAGCCGAAGCACGCCTTCACCCCGCTGCGGGTGGCCGTCACGGGCCGCCGGGTGTCGCCACCGCTCTTCGAGTCCATGGAGCTGCTGGGGCACGACGAGACGCTGCGCCGGCTGACCGCCGCGCTGGAGCGGGTCAGCGCTTCCTGAGGCGCCCGCCCGGAGGCCCGGCGGCCCGGGACTCCGCCCGTACGGCACGCGCCGCGCGGGCGGGCTCCCGGCGTCCGCGCGGCGCCCCGGGACCGCGGCGGTGCCGGGCCGGCGGCCGTGGGCGCGGCGGGAGATACCCGTTTTGGAGCGCTGTCCACGATCGGGTAATGTTCTTCCTGCGCCGCCCGCCCGGGCCGATGGACCGGAGAGGCAGCGCACAGAACAAAACCCCGGTCAGGGGTTGCGTTTTGGTGGGCTATGGTGTAATTGGCAGCACGAGTGATTCTGGTTCACTTAGTCTAGGTTCGAGTCCTGGTAGCCCAGCAAGAGATCCCCGTAGAACTCTCTTGTGTGTGACGTTCGCAGGCTTCTGTCTGCGTGTGCAGTGACTAGCCCCCGTTGTGTAGCGGCCTAGCACGCCGCCCTCTCAAGGCGGTAGCGCCGGTTCGAATCCGGTCGGGGGTACAGATCCTTGCAGCCGGTGCCGTCGGGTAGCTCCCGGCGGGGCCGCGCCCCGGGATCGCTGGGGCCCCCGTTGTGTAGCGGCCTAGCACGCCGCCCTCTCAAGGCGGTAGCGCCGGTTCGAATCCGGTCGGGGGTACTGGTCTATACCATGGGCTATGGTGTAATTGGCAGCACGAGTGATTCTGGTTCATTTAGTCTAGGTTCGAGTCCTGGTAGCCCAGCGCGTCACGCGCATGTGTCTCCCGTCTCGGCGACTGCCTCGGCGATGGACGCAGCGTCCGCAGGCCCCCGTTGTGTAGCGGCCTAGCACGCCGCCCTCTCAAGGCGGTAGCGCCGGTTCGAATCCGGTCGGGGGTACCCACGGCAGAAGGCCCTCCGCTTCGGCGGGGGGCCTTTTCGTATGCCTTGTGTGCCGCTCGCCGGTTCCTCCGGAGGGCGCGGCGGGCCCGGGGCGCCGCCGGTACGGCCGTCACCGCCGTACCGGCTCCGGACCCGCGAGGGAGGCGAGGGGGCGAAGCGGCGAAGAGGTCAGCCGCCGTTGCGGCGCAGGGCCTCGGTGAGCCGGCCCGCGGCGTCGATGACCGCCTGGGCGTGCATCCGCCCCGGGTGCCGGGTGAGCCGCTCGATCGGTCCGGAGACCGAGACGGCGGCCACGACCCGGTTCGACGGTCCGCGCACCGGCGCGGAGACGGACGCCACCCCCGGCTCCCGCTCGCCGATGGACTGGGCCCAGCCCCGGCGCCGTACCCCGGAGAGGGCGGTGGCCGTGAACCGGGCGCCCTGCAGGCCGCGATGGAGCCGCTCCGGCTCCTCCCAGGCCATGAGGATCTGTGCCGCCGAGCCGGCCTTCATCGGCAGGGTGGAGCCGACCGGCACCGTGTCCCGCAGTCCGGACAGCCGTTCCGCCGCGGCCACGCAGATGCGCATATCCCCCTGGCGCCGGTAGAGCTGCGCGCTCTCCCCGGTGACGTCCCGCAGGTGCGTGAGCACCGGGCCGGCCGTCGCCAGCAGCCGGTCCTCTCCCGCCGCGGCGGCCAGTTCGGCCAGCCGCGGGCCGAGGATGAACCGGCCCTGCATGTCCCTCGCCACTATCCGGTGATGCTCCAGAGCCACCGCCAGCCGGTGGGCCGTGGGGCGGGCGAGACCGGTCGCGGCGACCAGCCCGGCGAGGGTGGCCGGACCGGACTCCAGAGCGCTCAGAACCAGAGCTGCCTTGTCGAGAACGCCGACCCCGCTGGAGCCGCTAGAGTTGTCCATGCGTCGATATTCGCGTCTCAGAGTATGAAACGCAAGTTCATATTTCCCCGGAAGCCGCCAATCTGTAAGAGCGGCCCGTGGTGGAACGGCGGTTGGACATCCGGCGGACACCCGGCTCCGGGCAGGACCAGCGCCCGGCGGCACCGGTACGCGCACTCGCCCCGCGGATCACCGGGGGACGGAACGACAAGCCGAGATGGGCCGGCAGAGCCGCCGGCCGGAGGGAAAGCGATGGGACGGACACTCGCGGAGAAGGTCTGGGACGACCACGTCGTCCGGCGCGCGGAAGGCGAGCCCGACCTTCTCTTCATCGATCTGCACCTGCTGCACGAGGTCACCAGCCCGCAGGCGTTCGACGGGCTGCGCAAGAACGGCCGTCAGGTGCGTCGCCTGGACCTCACCATCGCGACCGAGGACCACAACACCCCCACCCTCGACATCGACAAGCCGATCGCGGACCCGGTCTCCCGGGTCCAGCTGGAGACGCTGCGCAAGAACTGCGCGGACTTCGGGGTACGGCTGCACCCCCTGGGCGACGTCGAACAGGGTGTCGTCCACGTGGTGGGACCGCAGCTGGGACTCACCCAGCCCGGCATGACGGTCGTCTGCGGTGACAGCCACACCTCCACCCACGGCGCCTTCGGCGCGCTGGCGTTCGGTATCGGCACCAGCCAGGTCGAGCACGTCCTGGCCACCCAGACCCTGCCGCTGGCCCCGTTCAAGACCATGGCGATCACCGTCGAGGGCGAACTGCCCGCGGACGTCACGGCCAAGGACCTGATCCTGGCGGTCATCACGAGGATCGGCACCGGCGGCGGCCAGGGCTACGTCATCGAGTACCGCGGCGAGGCCATCGAGAAGCTCTCGATGGAGGCCCGGATGACGATCTGCAACATGTCGATCGAGGCCGGCGCCCGCGCGGGCATGATCGCCCCGGACGACACCACGTTCGCCTACCTTGAGGGCCGCCCCCACGCCCCGCAGGGGGAGGACTGGGACGCGGCCGTCGCCTACTGGAAGACGCTGCGCACGGACGAGGACGCGGTCTTTGACCACGAGGTCGTCATCGACGCCTCCGCCCTGGCGCCGTTCGTCACGTGGGGCACCAACCCCGGCCAGGGCGCGCCGCTCTCGGCCTCCGTGCCGGACCCCTCCTCCTTCGCGGACGCCAGTGAGCGGCACGCCGCGCAGAAGGCCCTGGAGTACATGGGCCTGACCGCCGGGCAGCCGCTGCGCGAGGTGGGCGTGGACACCGTCTTCGTCGGCTCGTGCACCAACGGCCGGATCGAGGACCTGCGCGCGGCCGCCGCGATCCTCGAGGGGCGCAAGGTCGCCGACGGGGTGCGGATGCTGGTCGTCCCCGGATCGGTACGGGTGGCCCTGCAGGCCGTCGAGGAGGGCCTGGACCGGGTGTTCACCGCGGCCGGCGCCGAATGGCGCCACGCGGGCTGCTCGATGTGCCTGGGGATGAACCCCGACCAGCTCCAGCCCGGTGAGCGGGCGGCGTCCACCTCCAACCGCAACTTCGAGGGGCGGCAGGGCAAGGGCGGGCGGACCCACCTGGTCTCCCCGCAGGTCGCCGCGGCCACCGCGGTCCTGGGGCATCTGGCCTCCCCGGCCGACCTGTCCGACATCCCGGCTCTCGTGGAGGCCTGAGACATCATGGAAGCGTTCACCACCCACACCGGCCGGGCCGTACCGCTGCGGCGCAGCAACGTCGACACCGACCAGATCATCCCGGCGCACTGGCTGAAGAAGGTCACCCGCGACGGTTTCGAGGACGGGCTCTTCGAGGCCTGGCGCAAGGACCCGCAGTTCGTCCTCAACCAGGCGGAGTACCAGGGCGCGAGCGTGCTGGTGGCCGGCCCCGACTTCGGCACCGGCTCCTCCCGCGAGCACGCGGTCTGGGCGCTGCAGAACTACGGCTTCAAGGCCGTGGTCTCCTCCCGCTTCGCCGACATCTTCCGCGGCAACTCGCTGAAGAACGGGCTGCTGACGGTGGTCCTGCCGCAGGAGACCGTCGACACCCTGTGGGAGCTGACCGAGGCCGACCCCCGCACCCCGGTCACCGTCGACCTCGTCGCCCGCGAAGTCCGCGCCCCGCGCCCGGACGGCACCGTCCTCACCGCCGCGTTCGAGCTCGACGAGAACGCCCGCTGGCGGCTCCTGGAAGGGCTGGACGACATCAGCCTCACCCTGAAGAACGAGGCCGACATCGCCGCCTACGAGACATCCCGCCCCGCCTTCAAGCCCTCCACCACCGTGGTCTGACAGGCCTGTTCGCACCTCTCCCCGGTACGGCCCGCGAGCCGTACGGACCACCGCGCCCCTCGCCCGCAGGCGGGGGGCGCGGCCGTGTGCGAGGCTCTTTTCCGAAATGGGTTGACGCCCGGTGGGGCGACAACTCGCCGCAGATGGCACAATCTGTGCATGGAACGCGACCCTCAACTGCCACTTCACGAGCTTGTCGCGGGCCGCCTCAAGGAAGCGCACGCGCGAGTGCGTTCCCTGCAAGTCCCCGAGGATGAGCGGACGGCGCTCTCCCGGAAGCTGCTTGCCATCACGGCCGCCGCCAAACACGATCTCCCCCGCGCGACACGGCGTCTGGAGCGCTTCATGCAGGACCTCGACGACAGCCGATTACGACGCGGCACCCGTACGTAACGGTCGAGATCCATTGCGGCACAAGGGTGATTAGACCGTTTCGTCTTTGATTTGCGGTATATATCTGCCTAACGTGCGAAATCGCCCGAACTGATTCGTTCAGGCAATGTCTCCGAAGGGGAAGACGTGAACAAGGCGCAGCTCGTAGAAGCGATCGCGGACAAGCTCGGTGGCCGGCAGAACGCCGCCGACGCCGTGGACGCGGTGCTGGACGCGATCGTCCGCGCGGTGGTCGCCGGAGACCGGGTCTCGGTCACCGGATTCGGCTCGTTCGAGAAGGTCGACCGTCCGGCCCGGTACGCCCGCAACCCGCAGACCGGAGAGCGGGTCCGGGTCAAGAAGACCTCCGTGCCCCGCTTCCGCGCCGGCCAGGGTTTCAAGGACCTGGTGAGCGGGAGCAAGAAGCTTCCCAAGGGAGGCGAGGTGGCGGTGAAGAAGGCGCCCAAGGGCAGCCTCACGGGCGGGGTTTCGGCCCGCGCCACCACCAAGGCCGCGGCGAAGAAGGCCGCCGCGAAGAAGGGGGCGGCGAAGAAGACCGCCGCCACTGCGCGCAAGACCGCCGCGAAGAAGGCGGCACCGGCGAAGAAGGCGGCCACCGCCAAGAAGGCCACCGGCAAGACCACCGCGGCCAAGAAGGCGCCCTCGAAGAAGTCGGCCACCGCCAAGACCTCCAAGACGGCACCGGCCAAGAAGACCACCGCCAAGAAGGCGCCGGCCCGCAAGGCCACCGCGCGCAACACCGCCGCGAAGAAGACGGCCGGCCGCAGGAAGTAGAGCAGGAAGTAGACGGGCCGCACGGCAGCCGTCACACCCCCACGCTGGGCCGGGCTCCTCGGGGAGCCCGGCCCGCGGCACGTCCGGGGCCTGCCGGAACGGCCGGTGGTGGCCAGGGCCGGTGGCCAGGGCGGGGTGGGAACGGCCGGGGGAAGGGCCGGTCAGAACGTCTGCAGGGTCACCAGGGAGATCCGCGGTGCTCCGCCGGCGCCGCCCGGCCGCGCCGGCCCGCCCTCCGCGGGCCCGTCCTCCGCCAGTTCGATCCGCACCCGCTGGCCCGGCCTCAGCAGCCGCAGCCCGCCGGCGTCGAAGGCCGCCGCGTCGAATTCCACGGGCGTGCCGTCGTCGAGCAATACGCTCCCGCAGCGGGTACCGGCGTCATAGGTGTAAGCGGTGGCCTGCATAACGGCAGCGTAGCCGCCGGCGGCCCTACTCGGCGATCCGCGGGCGGCCGGTGAGCGCGGCCGTACGGATTCCGACGCCGAGCCGGAGGGCGGCCCGCAGATCCTCTCCGGTGTCCACGTCGCGCCGCACCGAATCCACCCCGGTCACGGTGATTTCCACGGCCCCGGACCGGCGGTGCCGATTCCGGGAAGGGCCGCCGAAAGCCGGGGCGAGTTCCACCCCGGGGGAGGCCGAGAGGAAAGTCGTCCCCGTTCCCACGGCATCCGCCAGAAAGGACCGGGGAAATGCCGCGGCGGCCGACAGCACCCGCGCCAGTTCCGCGGGACGCAGGGCGGGGAGATCGGCGTTCAGCACCGCCACCGGGGCGTCCGGCCGCCGGGCCCGCACGGCCCGCGCCCCGTGGGCCAGCGCGGGGTTCAGGCCCGCGCCCGGAGGGTCCGGCAGCACCCGTGCGCCCAGCCGGGCCAGTTCCGCCCCGGCCAGCCGGTCGTCCGTGACGACCACCACATCCCGGACCCCCGGAGCGGCCGCCGCGGCCGCCACCGTGTCCTGCGCGAAGGCCAGCGCGAGCCCCGGGCGCAGTTCCTCGCCCGCCGCGTCCGCCAGCCGGCTCTTGGCCACGGCCAGCGGCTTCAGCGGTATCACCAGCGACCAGTCCACGCCCGAGCCATCTCCCTCGTCCGCCCCGCCGTTCCCCCCGTATTGTCACCCGCCGCCGGAACCGGCGGCCGGGCCCGGGGATACCGTGTGCTCGACAGAGCGGGACCCTGGGGCGACACTTGTGCGGCTGCCCACCCGCAGCCCGACAGGTCCCACGAGGAGGGTGTCCGAGTGTCCCGCCGCAGAATCGGCTTCTGGTACCGCTTGGCCGCGGCCATCGCGAAACCGCCGCTGCTCCTCTTCTTCAAGCGGGACTGGAGCGGAATGGAGAACCTTCCGGCGGACGGCGGATATATCACCGCGATCAACCACAATTCCGCCCTGGACCCGCTTTCGTACGCGCACTTCCAGTACAACACCGGACGGGTGCCGCGATTCCTCGCCAAGGCGCCGCTTTTCCGGGTGCCGTTCGTCGGCATGATCCTGCGCGGCACCGGCCAGATCCCCGTCTACCGCGAATCGACCGACGCCGCCAACGCCTTCCGCGCCGCCGTCGACGCGGTCAACCGGGGGGAGTGCGTGGCCTTCTACCCGGAGGGCACCCTCACCCGCGACCCGGACCACTGGCCGATGCAGGGCAAGACCGGCGCCGCCCGGGTCGCGCTGCTCACCAAGGCGCCGGTGATCCCGGTGGCCCAGTGGGGCGCGAACGAGGCCGTGCCGCCGTACGCCGGGACGAAGAAGATCCGGCTCTTCCCCCGCAAGACGCTCCGGGTCCAGGCCGGTCCGCCGGTGGACCTCTCCGCGTTCTACGGCCAGGATCCGACCGCCGAGGTCCTGCGCGCCGCCACCGAGACCATCATGGTCTCGATCACCGCGCTCCTCGCCGAGATGCGGGACGAACCCGCGCCGGAACAGCTCTACGATCACAGCAGGGCCCGCGCCGAGCGGCGCGGGAGGCGGCAGGAACGGCAAGGACAGGGGGATGGCGCGTGACGCGCTGCGCGGTCTACGGAACGGGATCATGGGGGACCGCTTTCGCGATGGTGCTCGGCGACGCCGGCTGCGAGGTGACCCTCTGGGGCCGCCGCGCGGAGGTCGTCGATGCCGTCAACTCCGGCCGGACCAACCCCGGCTATCTGCCCGGCGTCGAACTGCCGCCGACCGTGCGGGCCACGACCGACCCCGCCGAGGCCGCCCGCGGCGCCGAGTTCACGGTGCTCGCCGTCCCCTCCCAGACCCTGCGCGGCAATCTGGCCCGGTGGGCGCCGCTGCTGCCGTCCGGCACCGTGCTCGTCAGCCTGATGAAGGGCGTGGAACTGGGCACGGCCAAGCGGATGAGTGAGGTCATCGAGGAGGTCGCCGGAGTTCCGGCCGAGCGCGTCGCCGTGCTCACCGGCCCCAACCTCGCCCTGGAGATCGCCGCCCGGCAGCCCGCCGCCTCGGTGGTCGCCTGCTCCGACGAGTCCGTCGCCCGGCGGCTCCAGGCCGCCTGCCACACCCCGTACTTCCGCCCGTACACCAACACCGACGTCGTCGGCTGCGAGCTGGGCGGCGCCGTGAAGAACGTCATCGCGCTGGCCGTGGGCATCGCGGACGGCATGGGGCTGGGCGACAACACCAAGGCCTCGCTGATGACCCGCGGCCTGGCCGAGACCAGCCGGCTCGGGGCCGCGATGGGCGCGGACGCGCACACCTTCGCCGGGCTCGCCGGCATGGGCGATCTCATCGCCACCTGCTCCTCGCCGCTCTCCCGCAACCACACCTTCGGCACCAACCTGGGCCGCGGCATGACGCTGGAGCAGACCATCGCGGCCACCAAGCAGACCGCCGAGGGCGTCAAGTCCTGCGAGTCCGTGCTCGATCTGGCCCGGCGGCACCGCGTCGACATGCCGCTGACGGAGACCGTGGTGGAGATCGTCCACGACGGCAAGCCGCCGATGGTGGCCCTCAAGGACCTGATGGCGCGCAGCGCCAAGGCCGAACGCCGCTGACGGGCTCTCAGCCCGGCCGGGCCCCGCGCGCTCCGGCACCGCGCCCCGCCGCACCGCCTCCGCCCGGGGCGGTACGCGGCGGAACTCGTCCACGCCGATGCGGCACCGGTGGCTGCCGCGGTGCGGGGTGCGCAGGGTAGTCTCAAGCCGATATGAGCAGCGAGTCATCCACCCAGAACCCCGCGCCCGCCTCCACCCCTGCCGCGGCCCGTGCCACCGGCCGGAAGCCGCGCGTCGCCGTCGTGTTCGGCGGCCGCAGCTCCGAGCACGCCATCTCGGTGGTCACCGCGGGTGCCGTGATGCGCGCCATCGACCGGAGCCAGTACGAGGTGCTGCCGATCGGCATCACCACGGACGGCCGCTGGGCGCTCACCGCGGACGACCCCGAGCGGATGGCGATCAGCGGCCGCGCCCTGCCCAGCGTCGACGAGCTGGCGGAATCCGGCGAGGGCGGTGTGCTGCTCCCGGTCGACCCGGCCGGACGCGAGGTCGTCTACACCGAGCCCGGGCAGGTGCCCAAGTCGCTCGGCGAGGTGGACGTCGTCTTCCCCGTGCTGCACGGCCCCTACGGCGAGGACGGCACCCTGCAGGGGCTGCTGGAGCTGTCCGGGGTGCCCTATGTCGGCGCCGGGGTGCTCGCGTCCGCCGTCGGCATGGACAAGGAGTACATGAAGCGCGTCTTCACCTCCTTCGGCCTGCCGGTCGGCCCCTACACGGTGATCCGGCCGCGCGAGTGGGAGCAGGGCACCGGCGCCGAGCGCGGCGCGGCCGCCCGTAAGAAGATCGTCGACTTCGCCGCCGAACACGGCTGGCCGGTCTTCGTCAAGCCCGCCCGGGCGGGCTCCTCGATGGGCATCAGCCGGGTGAGCGGTCCGGAGGAGCTGGACGAGGCGGTGGCCGAAGCCCGCCGGCACGACCCCAAGATCCTGGTCGAGTCGCTGCTCCGCGGCCGGGAGATCGAGTGCGGTGTGCTGGAGTTCGAGGACGGCCCGCGCGCCAGCGTGCCCGCCGAGATCCCGCCCGTCACCTCGCACGACTTCTACGACTTCGAGGCCAAGTACATCGACTCGGCGGCCGGCGTGGTCCCCGCCCCGCTCACCCCCGAGGAGACCGCCCGGGTGCGGGAGCTGGCCGTGGAGGCCTTCGACGCCGCGGCCTGCGAGGGGCTCGTCCGCGCCGACTTCTTCCTGCAGGAGAACGGCGAGTTCGTGATCAACGAGATCAACACCATGCCGGGCTTCACGCCCATCTCCATGTACCCGCGGATGTGGCAGGAGAGCGGCGTGAGCTATCCCGAGCTGGTGGACCGCCTGATCCAGGCCGCCCTGCGGCGTCCGACCGGGCTGCGCTGAGCCGCGCGCCGCGGCGGAGCGCCAGTGCTGTGACCGGGCGGGTTCACCGGCTCGCGACGCCCCGGACTTCCCCGAGCTCTCCGGGCACACCGCGGGTTTCCGTCCGGACCTCCCCGGTCACGGCCCTAGAGCGCGTCCGGAATGGTCTTCTCGACGGCGTCGGCGAGGTCCGTCAGCGGATTGACCTCGGGCCGGTACTCCCGGGGGACGGTCACCTCGACGTACGCCTTGCGCTGTGTGGTGGTGAAGCGGTACCCGTTCTCCTGCTGCTCGGGGAGCCAGAGCACGCCGTTCACCTCCACCCCCTCGGCCGTGGGGTTGTACTGCGCGGTCCCCGGGGTGAGGACCTCGGGGCGGGGCACCCCGCAGCGCAGCTGCACGGCGGGGTCGCCCCAGTCGGCGGCGAACTCGGAGGGGGGCTCGCTTCCGCTCCGCCCCAGTCCGTCCACCTTCGCCGGCAGTTCCCGGTACAGCGCCCGGCAGAGCTTCGCGGTCTCGGGCGAGGGGGTGGGGACCGGACGGCCGCTGTCACCGGAGGAACAGCCCGCCGCGGCCAGGGATATGACGGCGGGCAGCCAGAGAAAACGGCGGAAGAGGGTGTTCACCCGGTCGAGACTACCCAGCCGGGCCGGGCGCATGCCGGGCGCCCCGGTGTCTCAGAAGTGGACGACGGGGCAGGTCAGGGTGCGCGTGATGCCGTCGATCTGCTGCACTTTGGCCACCACGAGGCGGCCCAGCTCGTCGACGGTGTCGGACTGGGCGCGCACGATCACGTCGTACGGACCGGTGACGTCCTCGGCCTGGATGACCCCGGGAAGCTTGGAGACCAGTTCGGCGACCGACGAGGCCTTGCCGACCTCGGTCTGGATCAGGATGTACGCCTGTACCACGGAACCTCCAGGGCGGCTACGAGGATCATGTGGGAAGAAGGGACGCCACGGTACCGCGCCGCCGGGCGGCGCGGGGAGACCCCGCACGGCCTGTGGCGCCCCCCGCCGCCCGGCGGGACACAGCAAGGACCGACACTGCCGACGCCGCGGTCGGCACGGGAGACCGAGTACCGGGCCGGGGCCGTCGCGCCCGCCGGGCGGAGATAGGGGCACAGGGATGAAGGGCACCGTGGGGGAGTTGGGCGAGTTCGGCCTCATCAGGGAGCTGACCTCGCGGCTCACCACCACCCCGGCCGTGCGGCTGGGGCCCGGCGACGACGCGGCGGTCGTCGCGGCACCGGACCGGCGGGTCGTCGCCAGCACGGACATCCTGCTGGAAGGGCGGCACTTCCGCCGCGACTGGTCCACCGCCTACGACGTCGGCCGCAAGGCCGCGGCGCAGAACATGGCGGACATCGCGGCCATGGGCGCGGTCCCCACGGCGCTGCTGCTCGGCCTCGTCGTCCCCGCGGAACTGCCGGCGACCTGGCCGGCCGAACTGATGGACGGGCTGCGCGACGAGTGCCAGGTGGCCGGGGCCGCCGTGGTCGGCGGGGATGTGGTGCGCGGCGAGACGATCACGGTCTCCATCACCGCCCTGGGCGATCTCCGCAACGCCGAGCCGGTGCTGCGGTCCGGTGCCCGCCCCGGCGACGTCGTGGCCGTCACCGGCTGGCTGGGCTGGTCCGCCGCCGGGCACGCCGTGCTCTCCCGCGGTTTCCGTTCGCCGCGCGCCTTCGTCGAGGCGCACCGGCGGCCCGAACCGCCGTACCACGCCGGTCCCGCGGCGGCGGCGCTCGGCGCCACGGCCATGACCGATGTCAGCGACGGCCTGATCGCCGACCTCGGGCACATCGCGGAGGCCAGCGGGGTCCGGATCGACGTGCGCTCCGGCGCGGTGGACATCCCCTCGCAGATGTCCGACATCGGGCAGGCCGTGGGCGTCGACCCGCTGCACTGGGTGCTGAGCGGCGGGGAGGACCACGCCATCGCGGCGGTCTTCCCGCCGGAGACCAAACTGCCCGCCCGCTGGCGGGTGATCGGCGAGGTCCTGGGCCGCTCGGCGCTGCCCCAGGTCACCGTGGACGGGGCGCCGTGGGAGAAAGCGGGCTGGGACCACTTCGGGGAGGAAGCGGACGCCGGGTAGATTCCCTGACCGTGGACATATCACCGCGGCCGCTTCCGGCCCCGCAGACGCCTCCGCTCGTGCTCACCGTCGCCGGCTCCGACTCCGGCGGCGGCGCGGGCATCCAGGCGGATCTCAAGACGATGCTGGCTCTCGGCACCCACGGCATGAGCGTGGTCACGGCCGTCACGGCGCAGAACTCCCGCGGTGTGCAGGGAGCCTGGGACCTGCCCGTGGATGCGGTACGGGCGCAGTTCCGCAGCGTGGTGGACGACATCGGCGTGCACGCGGTCAAGACCGGGATGCTCTCCTCGGCCGGACTCGTGGAGGCGGTGGCGGAACTCCTCGGCGGTATCGGGGCGCCCGTGGTCGTGGACCCGGTCGGGGTCTCCAAGCACGGCGACCCGCTGCTGGCCGCGTCGGCGCTGGAATCCGTACGGACCCGGCTGCTCCCGGCCGCGACCGTCGCCACCCCGAACCTGCCCGAGGTCGAACAGCTCACCGGAGTCCGCGTGGAGCGCGAGGACGATCTGCGCCGGGCCGCGGACGCGGTGCTCGCCCTCGGCCCGCGCTGGGCGCTGATCAAGGGCGGCCATCTGGCGGGCGAGGCGGTGGACCTGCTCACCGACGGCCGCGAGGAGCACCGCCTGCGCGCCGCGCGGCACGACAACCGGCACACCCACGGCACGGGATGCACCCTTGCCGCCGCCATCGCGGCGGAGCTGGCGAAGGGGGCGGAGGTCCCGGCCGCGGTCACGGCGGCCAAGAAGTACGTCACCGGGGCGATCGCCGCGGGCTTCCCCCTGGGATCGGGGATCGGCCCCGTGGACCACGGCTGGCGGTTCCGCTGAACCGGCCCCGGACATGCGGAAAGCCGGTCCACCCGGAAGGCGGACCGGCTTCGGCAACCGGCCAAGGGCTGCGCTACGACGGAAACGTCAGCGCGAGACCTTGCCGGCCTTGATGCACGAGGTGCAGACGTTGAGCCGCTTCGGCGTCCGACCGACCACAGCGCGCACCGTCTGGATGTTGGGGTTCCAACGACGGCGAGTGCGGCGGTGCGAGTGCGAAATGTTGTTGCCGAAGCCCGGCCCCTTGCCGCAGACGTCGCAGTTGGCAGCCACGGGTCACTCCAAAGACTTCAGATGCACGTACGGTGAATCCCCGGCCTGCCGGGGATCGAATTCGATGACCGGTGCCGCCGGGGGAGAATGTCCCGACTCGGGTCGGGCAACCGGAGCAGCATACAACGACCGCTCCCGTACAAGAAAACTACCATGGGCGCCCGGCCCCCCTCCCGGGCGGAGCCCGTCCCGCGGCTACGCTGCCGACGGCTCCCCGCCCCGGTCTGAGGAGGACATCGGTGCCCGACACCCTCGACGCCGCCATGGTGCGCACCTGGTGCGGACTGGCCCTGGAGGCGCTGGGGAAGGCCCGCGAGAGCATCGACGCGATCAACGTCTATCCGGTCGCCGACGGGGACACCGGCACCAATCTGTACTTCACCGTCGAGTCCGCGGCCCAGGCCGTCGAGGCGGTCTTCGCCGCCCACGCGGAGATGGCCGCCGTCCCGACCGCGCCCGCGGGCGGCGGAGGGGGAGCCGGCGGGGGCGGCGCGGGGCCGGGGCTGCCGGCGCTGCCGGACGCGCTGCGGGCCATGACACACGGCGCCCTGATCGGCGCCCGCGGCAACTCCGGCACCATCCTGTCGCAGATGCTGCGCGGCCTGGCCGAGGTGCTGGCCGCGCCCCGGGAGGCGGCCGCGGAAGCCGCCCCGGAGCCGGGCGGCCGGGCCGGCGGCGAGCGGCTGCGGCGGGCGCTGCGGCGGGCCGGCGAGGCCGCGTACCGTGCCGTGGCCCACCCGGTCGAGGGGACGATGCTGACCGTGGCCGCGGCCGCGGCGGACGCCGCCGAGCGCGCCGGGGGAGGAGCCGCCGAGGTGGTGCGGGCGGCGTACGAAGGGGCACGCGCTGCCCTGGAGGAGACCCCGGGGCAACTGGACGTGCTGGGCCGCGCCGGTGTGGTCGACGCGGGCGGCTGCGGGCTGGTGACCGTCCTCGGCGCCCTGATGGAGGCCGTCACGGGGGAGCACCCCCGCCCGGTGGGAGGCGGCCGGGACCGGTCCGGCCGCGCTGCCGGCCCGCCGGCCGGACAGCCGGCGGCGGCCGCCGACTCCGGTGCCACCGGGGCGACCGGGGCCGCCGCTGCCACCGATGCCGCCGCTGCCGGCGCCGAGGCCGCAGCTGAGCCGGCCGTCTGCACCGCTGAGGGCCCGGCCTACGAGGTCATGTACCTTCTGGAGGCGGGCGACGAGGCCGTGGAGACCCTGCGGGCACGGCTGGACCCGCTCGGCGACTCCCTGGTCGTGGTCGGCGGCGACGGGCTGTGGAACGTCCATGTGCACGTCGACGACGCCGGAGCCGCCGTCGAGGCCGGGATCGAGGCCGGACGCCCGTACCGGATCCGCGTCACCCACTTCGGGTCGGAGACCCAGCGCGCCGAGCAGCAGCCGCGCGCCCAGCGGGCGGTCGTCATGGTGGTCCCGGGCGACGGGCTGGCGGAGCTGTGCCGGGAGGCGGGCGCCACGGTGGTCACCGTGCGCCCCGGGGAGCCGCCCGCCGCCGGTGAACTCGTGGAGGCCGCCCGCCGGGCGCACGCCCGCGAGGTCGTGCTGCTGCCCAATGACACCGCCCTGCGGCACACGGCCGCCGCTGCCGCCGAGCAGGCGCGGGCGGAGGGCATACGGGTCGCCGTCGTCCCGACCCGCTCGCCGGTCCAGGGCATCGCGGCCCTGGCCGTGCACGGACCGGAGCGCCGCTTCGACGAGGACGTCGTCGCCATGACCTCCGCCGCCGGCGCCACCCGCCACGCCGAGCTCGCGGTGGCCGAACACCGCTCCTGGACCATGGCCGGTGTCTGCCAGGCCGGTGACGTCCTCGGACTCATCGACGGGGACGTCGCCGTGATCGGGCAGGATCTCGCCGCGACGGCCGAGGCCGTCCTGGAGCGGATGCTGGCCGCGGGGGGCGAGATGGTCACCCTGGTGCTCGGCGCGGAGGCGCCCGACGCGCTGGCGGACCACCTGGAGGACCGGGTCCGGCAGGGGCACCTGGCCGTCGACACCGTCGTCCACCGGGGCGGCCAGCCCTCCGTACCCCTGATCATCGGCGTCGAGTAGGCGCGCCCCGCCGGGCGGAGGCCGGACGCTCCGGGGCGGGAGACGGCTGCGGCTGACCCTCTCTGTCGCACCCATGGTGTGCAATGGACGGCGTGCCCGCCCTGGACGAACCCCTGAAGAAGACGGTCGGCGGCAACACCGCGAAGGTGTTGGCCGAGCAGCTGAACCTGCACACCGTCGGCGATCTGCTGCACCACTACCCGCGCCGGTACGCCGAGCGCGGAGAGCTCACCCGCCTCGCCGACCTCCCGCTCGACGAACACGTGACCGTCGTCGCCGAGGTCGCCGACGCCCGGCTGCTGACGTTCAACAAGGGCAAGGGCGTGCGTCTGGAGGTCACCCTCACCGACGGCAGCGGGCGGCTCCAGCTGGTGTTCTTCGGCCGGCCCGCCCGGCACCACCAGCGGGAGCTGGTGCCCGGCCGGCGCGGCATGTTCTCCGGCAAGGTCGGCGTCTTCAACCGCACCCGGCAGCTGGCCCACCCGGCGTACCAGCTGCTGGACCGCGACAGCGACCTGCGGGACGCCGAGGCGTGGGCCAACGAGCTGATCCCGCTCTACCCGGCCTGCGCCAAGATGGAGTCCTGGAAGATCTCCCAGTCCGTCGGCACCCTGCTCGACTCCCTGGAGGCCACCGGCTGGGAACGCATCGTCGACCCGCTGCCGGAGAGCCTGCGCCGGGAGCGCGGTCTCGCGCCGCTCCCCGAGGCCTTCCGCCGGGTGCACCGGCCCGCCACCAAGGCCGACATCGCCCGCGCCCGGGAACGCCTCAAGTGGGACGAGGCGTTCGTGCTGCAGACCGCCCTGGCCCGCCGCCGGCACGCGGAGTCCCAGCTGCCCGCCGTCCCCCGGGTCCCCCGCCCCGACGGCCTCCTGGCCGCCTTCGACGCCCGGCTGCCGTTCACCCTCACCGAGGGCCAGCGTCAGGTCTCCGCCGAGATCGTCGCCGACCTGGCCGCCGAACACCCCATGCACCGGCTGCTCCAGGGCGAGGTGGGCTCCGGCAAGACCCTGGTCGCGCTCCGCGCCATGCTGGCCGTCGTCGACACCGGCGGACAGGCCGCGCTGCTCGCGCCGACCGAGGTGCTGGCCCAGCAGCACCACCGGTCCGTCACCGAGCTGATGGGCGAGCTGGCGGAGGGAGGGATGCTCGGGGGCGCCGAACACGGCACCAAGGTCGTCCTGCTCACCGGCTCCATGGGCGCGGCCGCCCGCCGTGCCGCGCTGCTGGACCTGGCCACCGGCGAGGCGGGCATCGTCATCGGCACCCACGCCCTGATCGAGGACAAGGTGCGGTTTCACGATCTGGGCCTCGTCGTGGTGGACGAACAGCACCGCTTCGGCGTCGAACAGCGCGACGCCCTGCGCTCCAAGGGCAAGCAGCCCCCGCACCTGCTCGTCATGACGGCCACGCCCATCCCGCGCACCGTCGCCATGACCGTCTTCGGCGATCTGGAGACCTCCGTCCTCGACCAGCTCCCCGCGGGCCGGTCCCCGATCGCCAGCCATGTCGTCCCCGCCGGGGAGAAACCGCACTTCCTCGCCCGCGCCTGGGAACGCCTGCGCGAGGAGGCGGAGGCGGGCCACCAGGCGTACGTGGTCTGCCCCCGCATCGGGGACGAGGAGGACGCCCCCGCCCCCGCGCGGCGCAAGACCGCCCCGGCCGAGGGGGACGCCGAGGACGCGGAGCGCCGCCCGCCGCTCGCCGTTTTGGACGTCGCCGAACAGCTCGGGCGCGGGCCCCTCGCCGGGCTGCGGGTGGAGGTCCTGCACGGCCGGATGCAGCCCGAGGCCAAGGACGACGTGATGCGCCGCTTCTCCGCGGGCGAGGTGGACGTCCTGGTGGCCACCACCGTGGTCGAGGTCGGCGTGAACGTCCCCAACGCCACGGTGATGGTGATCATGGACGCGGACCGGTTCGGGGTCTCCCAGCTGCACCAGCTCCGCGGCCGGGTGGGCCGCGGCAGCGCCCCCGGCCTCTGTCTGCTCGTCACCGAGATGCCCGAGGCCGCCCCCGCCCGGGCCCGGCTGGGCGCGGTCGCCGCCACCCTGGACGGCTTCGAGCTCTCCCGGATCGACCTGGAACAGCGCCGGGAGGGCGACGTGCTCGGCCAGGCCCAGTCCGGCGTCCGGTCCAGCCTGCGGATGCTGGCCGTCATCGAGGACGAGGACGTCATCGCGCAGGCCCGGGAGGAGGCGTCCGCGCTCGTCGCCGCCGACCCGGAGCTGGAGCGGCACCCGGGACTCAGGACCGCCCTCGACGCCCTGCTGGACGCCGAGCGCGAGCAGTTCCTGGACAAGGGCTGAACGGGATCCGCAGGAGGCGCGGGGAAAGGGCCGCGGCCCGGTCGGCGCCCGCCGCCGCGGGCCCCGTTGTCAGTGCCCGATGGGAGAATGGACCCAGTCCGGACCGATCCCGACGGGGATCGGCGGATTGGATCCCTGGGGGCTGATTTCATGGCATTCCGGCATCTCAACGAACTCCCGCTCGGTGACAGGATCTTCCGCATCGAGCTCGCCAGCGACGACGACTCCACCGTCACCCTCACCCTCACCGGCTGGCAGGAGGACGCCCCGGAGACGCTCCTCGCCTCCGGCGCGCTGACCCTGCCGCTCACCGACGTCCCCGCGCTGCGCATCGCGCTCAACCGGGCGCTGCGCGCCCTCGCGCTCGTCGCCGACGTGGCCGAGCCCATCCCCGACCGCGACGTCCTGCGCGAGCTGTTCCCCGGCCACGGCGCCCCCTGGGTGCCCCAGCACGAGGAGGACCTCACCCAGCGCTTCCACGCCGGCGAGACCATCGCCCGGATAGCCGCCCGCTTCGGCCGCACACCCGACTCGGTGCGGACCAAGCTCCGTGAGCTGGGACACGACCCCCGCCGCCCCGACCACTGCCCGCCCGACGGCTGCCTGTCCTGGTCCCGGTACGCCTCCCCGGCCCTGGTCGGAGCCGGTGCGCCCGCCGCGCCGGAGGCGGAGGAGGCGCCACGGGGCTGACGCCTTATCGTGGGACGAAACCAGCGCGCCGGGGCGGCGGCCGGCAGTGGCCGCCGCCCCGGCCCCCCGCGAAGGGCCCCACGATGACCCGCGTGATCGCCGGAGCAGCCGGCGGCCGCCGCCTGGCCGTACCGCCGGGCACCGGCACCCGCCCCACCTCCGACCGGGCGCGCGAAGGGCTCTTCTCCACCTGGCAGTCGCTGCTGGGCGGTCTCGACGGGCTCCGCGTGCTCGACCTCTACGGCGGCTCCGGCGCCGTCGGCCTGGAGGCGCTCTCCCGCGGCGCCGCCCATGTCCTGCTGGCGGAGTCCGACCAGCGGGCCGCGCGCACGATCCGGGAGAACGCCCGCGTCGTCGGCCTGCCGGGGGCCGAGGTCCGCGCCGCCCGGGCCGAGCAGATCGCGGCCGGGCCCCCGCCTGAGCAGCCGTACGACGTGCTCTTCCTGGACCCGCCCTACGCCGTCACCGACGACGATCTCCGGGAGATCCTGCTCACACTCCGCGCCCGGGGGTGGCTGGGCGAAGAAGCCCTGGTCACTGTGGAACGCAGCACCAGAGGCGGGCAGTTCGACTGGCCGGAGGGGTTCGAGGCGGTGCGGGCGCGCCGCTACGGGGAGGCCACCCTTTGGTACGGTCGCGCCGCCCCGACCCGCACGGACGTACCCACGGACGCGCCGTCGGCGAGCGAGTCATGACCGGACCGGAGAGTGAGGGACCTGTGTTGCGCCGTGCCGTCTGTCCGGGGTCCTTCGACCCCGTCACCAACGGGCATCTCGACATCATCGGCCGGGCGTCCAAGCTGTACGACGTCGTGCACGTCGCCGTGATGATCAACAAGTCCAAGCAGGGCATCTTCGCCATCGACGAGCGGCTGGACCTGCTCCGCCGGACCACCGCCGAGTACGGCAACGTCGAGGTCGAGTCCTTCCACGGCCTGCTGGTGGACTTCTGCAAGCAGCGTGACATCCCCGCGATCGTCAAGGGTCTGCGCGCGGTCAGCGACTTCGACTACGAACTCCAGATGGCCCAGATGAACCACGGCCTCTCCGGGGTCGAGACGCTCTTCGTCCCCACCAACCCCACCTACAGCTTCCTCTCCTCCAGCCTGGTCAAGGAGGTCGCGGCCTGGGGCGGCGACGTCTCGCACCTGGTGCCGCCGATCGTGCTGACGGCCCTCACCGAGCGGCTCGGCCGGCGCTGACGGGCGGGCGGCCTGCGCCGCTGTCGGCCGACGCCCGGATGGACGTACAGTCGTCCCGTCCGCGAACCGTCCCGGTCCAGAGAGTTGCGAGCATCCATGGACGTGCAGAAGAAGCTCGACGAGGTCGTCGACACCGTCAGAGGCGCCCGGTCCATGCCCATGTCGGCGTCCTGTGTGGTCAACCGCACCGAACTGCTCGCCCTGCTGGAGGAGATCCGCGAGGCGCTCCCCGGATCCCTGGCCCAGGCGCAGGAGGTGCTGGGCGGCCGTGAGCAGGTGGTCGAGGAGGCCCGGCGCGAGGCCGGGCGCGTCATCGAGTCCGCGCACGCCGAACGCGCTTCGCTGATCTCCGGCACCGAGATCGCCCGGCAGGCGCGGAGCGAGGCCGACCGCATCCTCGGCGAGGCCCGCCGCGAGGCCGAGGAGATCCGGGCCGAGGCCGACGACTACGTGGACAGCAAGCTCGCCAACTTCGAGGTCGTGCTGACCAAGACCCTCGGTTCCGTCGACCGCGGCCGCGAGAAGCTCCTCGGCCGCGGCCCGGGCCTCGACGAGCAGGGCTACGCCGATGAGGAGGCCCCGGAGCGCAGCGCCGACCCGGCCACCCTGCGGGACCGGGCGGACGCCTATGTCGACGCCAAGTTCGGTGCCTTCGAGGCCGTCCTCGCCAAGACCCTCGAAGCGGTCGGCCGGGGGCGGCAGAAGCTCCAGGGCCGGCAGGCGATCGACGACCTGGGGGCGCACATGGCCGCCCAGGACGGTGTCGACCACCAGCGGACCAGCGACGCCGACTATCTGGCGGGCCTGGCCGCCCCGCAGGCGGACGGGCAGCCCGCCGTCCCCGCGCAGGAGCCCGCGGCCCCGGAGCAGAGCGACTACTACGCCCCCGCCGCCGGCTACCAGCAGGACCCGTACGGCTACCAGGGCGGTTACCAGCCGGAGCAGCCGCAGCAGCCGGCCCCGGGCGACGCCTACGGCTATCCGCAGCAGGACCCCTACGCCCAGCAGACCTACGGCCACCAGCAGGGCTACGGCGGCCCGGAGACCTACGGGCAGCAGTATCAGCAGGGCCGCCCCCAGCAGGACCCCACCGCGCTGGACGAGACCAGCCTCTTCGACACCAGCATGATCGACCTCGACCAGCTGCGCCAGTACGAGCAGGGCCGCTGACCCACCGCCCCCGGCCCGCCCGGAGCCGATTGGGTCTGCGGCGGGCCGTCCAGTATCCTGGCTGTTCGGTCGCGTACGTCCGCGATCCCGGCTGCCCGCACACCCGCGGCGGGCCGCCCGTACCGCCACCGTGGAAAGCAGGAAGCCCTGAACGCCCGCCCCGACCACCGCAACCCGCTCGTGTTCGACACACATGAGCTGGGCCGCCGTCCCGGTGCGATGCAGCGGCTCTCCCGCTCCGTCGACGCACCCGCGGACCTCGGCATCGAGGTGATCGGGGTGCCCGCCGGGGCGACGGTGGAGCTCGATCTCCGTCTGGAGTCGGTGATGGAGGGGGTACTGGTCACCGGTACCGCCCGTGCGCCGCTCTCGGGGGAGTGCGTAAGGTGTCTGGAGCCGGTCGAGCGCGAGCTCGAAACGGACTTCCAGGAAATGTTCTCCTACCCCGACGCCGACAGCCGGACCCGCCACGAGGCGGAGCCGGAGGACGACGCCGAGGAGGAGACGTTCTTCGTCGAGGACGGTCTGATCGACCTCGAACCCGTGCTGCGGGACGCGGTGGTGCTCGCACTGCCGCTGCAGCCGGTGTGCCGGGAGGACTGCCCCGGTCTGTGCCCCCAGTGCGGAGCACGGCTCGAGGACGACCCGGACCACCACCACGACGCCGTCGACATCCGTTGGGCGGCACTGCAGGGACTCGCCGACACCGTCAAGGGCGGCGGGAAGGACAACGTGAACGGCGCCGAAGCGGGCGCCGACGAGAAGCAGGAGAAGTAGCCGTGGCTGTTCCGAAGCGGAAGATGTCGCGCAGCAACACGCGCCACCGCCGGTCGCAGTGGAAGGCTGCGGTCCCCACCCTGGTGTCGTGCGAGCGCTGCCATGAGCCCAAGCTGCAGCACATCGCGTGCTCCAGCTGCGGGACCTACAACCGTCGTCAGGTCCTCGACGTCTGATCGGCGGGTGAGAGGCTCTATGTCGGACGCCGGCGCATCCCCCCGCAAACGCGGGGGCGAATCGGCTCAGGCGGACACGGCCTCGTCGCACACGCTGCTGGAAGGGCGGCTCGGCTACCGGCTCGAGTCCGCCCTTCTGGTGCGTGCGCTGACGCACCGCTCGTTCGCGTACGAGAACGGCGGGCTGCCCACCAACGAGCGGCTGGAGTTCCTCGGGGACTCCGTGCTCGGACTGGTGGTCACCGACACGCTGTACCGCATCCACCCGGACCTGCCGGAGGGCCAGCTGGCCAAGCTCCGGGCCGCGGTGGTCAACTCGCGCGCCCTGGCGGAGGTCAGCCGCGGCCTCGACCTGGGCTCCTTCATCCGGCTCGGCCGGGGCGAGGAGGGCACCGGGGGCCGCGACAAGGCATCCATCCTCGCCGACACCCTGGAAGCGGTGATCGGCGCGGTCTATCTCGACCAGGGCCTGGAAGCGGCCGCGGAGCTGGTGCACCGGCTCTTCGACCCGCTGATCGAGAAGTCCTCGAACCTGGGCGCCGGCCTGGACTGGAAGACCAGCCTCCAGGAACTGACGGCGACCGAGGGCCTGGGCGTCCCGGAGTATCTGGTCAGCGAGACCGGACCGGACCACGAGAAGACCTTCACGGCTGCTGCCCGCGTCGGTGGTGTCGCGTACGGCACCGGCACCGGCCGCAGCAAGAAGGAAGCGGAGCAGCAGGCGGCCGAGGCCGCCTGGCGCGCCATCAGCGAGGCCGCGGAAGCGGCCGAGACCGCGGCCGCGGCGACGGCGTCCGAGGTCGCCGGTGCCCGTGCCGCCGCCGGAGCGGACGGCGGAGCCGTCACCGCCGACGGCGACGGCACCCCGGCGGACGGCACCGCGGAGGGTGCGGAGCGCGCCACCCGCTGAACATCCCGCACCCTCGCGGCACCGCCGCGGGGAGCGGACGGTACGGGCCCACCGGCAGGCGCCGGTGGGCCCGCGCCGTACCCGCCCGTCCCGCCGCCGCGCCATCGGCGGCACCCTGTTCCCCGCCCCCGACCCCGCCCCCGACGCCCGATCCCGCCCCAGGAACCAGACCGCCCGGCCCGGGTCCCGGCCGGTGCCCGGAGGAGGAGAAGCCGTGCCCGAGCTGCCCGAGGTCGAGGTGGTCCGGCGGGGCCTGGAACGCTGGGTGAGCGGCCGCACCGTCGCCGGTGCCGAGGTGCGCCACCCCCGGGCGGTCCGCCGCCACACCCCCGGCTCCGAGGACTTCGCGGCCCGGCTCCGGGGTGCCCGGTTCGGGCCGGCGTACCGCCGCGGCAAGTACCTCTGGCTGCCGCTGGGCACCGTGCCCGAGCAGGACCCGGACGCCCCTGCGGCCGGTACCTCGCTGCTGGGCCATCTCGGCATGAGCGGCCAGCTGCTGGTCCAGCCCGCGGACGCCCCGGACGAGACACATCTTCGGGTCCGGATCCGCTTCGCCGACGATCTCGGCACCGAACTGCGCTTCGTCGACCAGCGCACCTTCGGCGGCCTCTCCCTGCACCCGTGGGTACCCGGCGATCCGGAGGGCCTGCCGGACGCCATCGCGCACATCGCCCGCGATCCGCTCGACCCGGCCTTCGACGAGGCGGCCTTCCACGCCGCGCTCCGCCGCCGCCGGACGACCGTCAAACGGGCCCTGCTCGACCAGACCCTGATCAGCGGAGTCGGCAACATCTACGCCGACGAGGCGCTGTGGCGAGCACGGCTGCACTACGACCGCCCCACGGAGACCCTCACCCGCTACCGGAGCACCGAACTCCTCGGCCATGTACGGGACGTCATGCACGCGGCGCTCGCGGCCGGCGGCACCAGTTTCGACAGCCTCTATGTCAATGTGAACGGCGAGTCGGGCTACTTCGACCGCTCCCTGGACGCCTACGGCCGCGAGGACGAGCCGTGCCGCCGCTGCGGCACCCCCATGCGCCGCCGCCCCTGGATGAACCGGTCCAGCTACTACTGCCCGCGCTGCCAGCGCCCGCCGGCCCGGCGCCGAGCCGGACGTCCCTAGTAGCCGAAGTCCTGGGTCCACCAGGGGCCGCCGTCCCCGAAGTGCGCGCCGACCCCCAGGGTGCGGTAGCCGCAGTTGAGGATGTTGGCCCGGTGGCGGGGGGTGTCCAGCCAGGCCTCCATCACCGCCTCCGCGGTCGTCTGCCCGCGGGCGATGTTCTCGCCGCCCAGCCCGTCGATGCCCAGCCTCCCGGCGCGGTCCCAGGGGGTGGCGCCGTCCGGGTCGGTGTGCGCGAAGAAGTCCCGCTCGGCCATGTCCCGGCTGAACGCGCGGGCCAGATCGGCCAGTACGGGATCCGGGGTCACGGGGGAGCAGCCGGCCTCCCGCCGCTCCCGGTTCACCAGGACGAGCACCCTCGCCTCGGCGGCCCGTTCCGGCCCGTCCCCCGGAGCGCCGGTCCGCAGGCTCTCCGCCTCGGCCGGCGCGCCGCGGGGCGACCTGCGGGACGGGGTGGTCCCGTCCGCGGCGGAGGCGGCGGGGTCCGCGGCCGTCCGCCGGGGGGACGGGGCGGACGACGGCTCACCGGCGCCGGGGGAGGGGCCGGTCGCGGGTGGCCGCGTGGGCCCGGCGCCCGGTCCGGCGGCGGCCCCGCCCGGCGCGGCCGCGTCCGTGGTGGCCGCCTCCCGCGGGCCGGGGGCCGCCGGAGACCCGGTCCACACGGGGGCCGCGGGCTCCTGCGCGCCGCCGAAGACGTAGCCGCCCCCGCCCGGCAGCAGACCGGAGGTCACCGTGACCACCCCGACCGCGACGGCCGTCGACACCCCCAGCAGCCCCGTCCGGACCGGCGCCCGGTTCCGCCGCCCCGGCCGCTCCGCCGGCTGCGGATCGCGGCCGGATCCGGACTCCGGGGCCGCGGGCTCGCTGCGTCGCTGGCGGCCCATGACCCACCCCTCCGCTGTACGCGTCACCGATCTCACCCGTAGGAGTGAGGTTTCGTTGACCGGGGACTGTACGCCATGGCGCGGGGACGGATGTGCCCTCCCCGCGTCCGCCGGGATAGCGTTCCTCCATGGAGCAGGACGTCCGTCTCACCGCCTGGGTCCGCGGCCGTGTCCAGGGTGTGGGTTTCCGCTGGTTCACCCGGGCCAGGGCCCTGGAGATCGGCCGCCTCACCGGTTTCGCCTCGAATCTCGGCGACGGCCGGGTGCAGATCGTGGCCGAGGGGCCCAGAGATCATTGCGAACGCCTGCTCGACTGGCTGCGCACCGGTGACACGCCCGGCCGGGTCGAAGGTGTCACCGAGATATGGGACACATTCCGGGGCGGTTACCGGGACTTCGATATCCGCTGAGCCGACGGCCCGCGATACGGCGGACGCCGGCGGAATGGTCCGGAGATCACCGTGAGAGAACGGCGGTGACCTGGTGGTTGCCAAGAACGCGCCGCCGTGCAAGGCTGCGGCCATAAGGATGATCTCCGCCCCCCGCGGGCCTTCCGGAGAGAGCAGCGCCGCATGTCAGAGCGGCGCGCCCCCGGGACGCCCGGCGATACGGGGTGTGATCGTGTTGACCGTCAAACCATTTGGTGAGACGCTGGAATCCCCGCGCACCCCACCTGTTCAGCACCGGGAATGACGGTGGTGGCAGGCACCGCGGGTGCGACTAGCTCACGACCCACACCGCATCGGTCGGTCACTCAGTGTGGAGGACCATCCATCATGGCAAAGGCGCTTCTCGGTTACGTCGGCGGTTCCGACCCGCGACTCATCGCCGAGATGCGACGGCTTCAGCAGCGTGTACAGGACCTGGAATCCGAGATCGTACGGATGCAGGCCGAGAACGACGCGCTGTCGGCCGCCGCTCATCACGGTGACTCGCTGCTCGAAAGCTTCGATGTATCCAAGGCGGAGCCGGCACTCACCTGAGGCCGGGCTTCCGGCCGGTCCGGCGGCCGGGTACCGCTGAGAATCTGCAAGGGACGCTTCGGCGTCCCTTCTTCTTTTCCGTCCGGTCTCTTTCTCCTCCACCCTGGTGTGCCCGGCGCACTCCCGTGTGAAACCGAAAGGAACGCGGCGGAACGGGGAAGTGAGGCGCACGGGACGGGTGACGGACGCGTGCCGGAAGGTAGAGTCCAGCGGCGTGCACCTCAAGAGTCTGACCCTGCGCGGGTTCAAATCCTTCGCGTCGGCCACGACACTCCGTTTCGAGCCGGGCATCACCTGTGTGGTGGGCCCGAACGGCTCCGGGAAGTCCAATGTCGTGGACGCCCTGTCCTGGGTGATGGGAGAACAGGGCGCGAAATCGCTGCGCGGCGGAAAGATGGAGGACGTGATCTTCGCCGGCACCACCGGCCGCCCGCCGCTGGGCCGGGCCGAGGTGTCGCTGACGATCGACAATGCCGATGGCGCCCTGCCCATTGACTACGCCGAAGTGACGATCACGCGGATCATGTTCCGCAACGGCGGCAGCGAATACCAGATCAACGGGGACACCTGCCGGCTGCTCGACATCCAGGAATTGCTGTCCGACTCCGGTATCGGCCGCGAAATGCATGTCATCGTCGGCCAGGGGCAGTTGGACTCCGTTCTGCATGCCGATCCCATGGGGCGCCGGGCCTTCATCGAGGAGGCGGCCGGAGTTCTCAAGCACCGCAAGCGCAAGGAGAAGGCGCTGCGGAAACTGGACGCGATGCAGGCCAACCTCGCGCGGGTCCAGGACCTCACCGACGAACTGCGGCGGCAGCTCAAGCCCCTCGGCCGGCAGGCGGCCGTGGCCCGGCGCGCCGCCGTCATCCAGGCCGACCTGCGGGACGCCCGGCTCCGCCTGCTCGCCGACGACCTGGTCACCCTGCGCGAGGCGCTCCGGGCCGAGGTCGCGGACGAGGCGGCCCTCAAGCAGCGCAAGGACGCGGCCGAGGCCGAACTGCGCGCGGCGCAGCGGCGCGAGGCCGAACTGGAGGACCAGGTGCGGCGCCTGGCCCCCAGGCTGCAGCGCGCCCAGCAGAACTGGTACGAACTGTCCCAGCTCGCCGAGCGGGTGCGCGGCACCGCCAGCCTGGCCGACGCCCGGGTCAAGAGCGCCACCACCGTCCCCGCGGAGGAGCGGCGCGGCCGGGACCCGGAGGACATGGAGCGGGAGGCGGCCCGGATCCGCGAGCAGGAGGCGGAGCTGGAGGCCGCGCTGGAGGCCGCGGAGCGGGCGCTGGAGGACACCGTCGCCCACCGGGCCGATCTGGAGCGCGAACTGGCGCGCGAGGAACGCCGGCTGAAGGACGCCGCCCGCGCCATCGCCGACCGGCGCGAGGGCCTGGCACGGCTGCACGGGCAGGTGAACGCGGCGCGGAGCCGGGCGGCTTCCGCCCAGGCGGAGATCGGGCGGCTGGCCGAGTCCCGGGACGACGCCCTGCGCCGCGCCACCGCCGCGCAGGAGGAGTACGAACAGCTCCGGGCGGAGGTGGACGGGCTCGACGCGGACGACGCCGAGCTGGCCGGCCGCCACGAGGCCGCCAAACGCGAACTGGCCGCCGCCGAAGCGGCGCTGAACGGCGCCCGGGAGGCCGTCACCGCCGCCGAGCGCAAACGGGCCGCGACGGCCGCCCGGCACGACGCCCTCGCCACCGGGCTGCGCCGCAAGGACGGCACCGGGGCCCTGCTCGCCGCGGGCGAGCGGCTGGCGGGCCTCCTCGGCCCGGCCGCCGAACTCCTCACCGTCGAGTCCGGCTACGAGGTGCCGGTGGCCGCGGCGCTGGGGGCCGCGGCCGACGCCGTGGCCGTCGACGGCCCCTCGACGGCGGCGGACGCGCTGCGGTTGCTCCGCAAGACGGACGCCGGCCGCGCAACCCTGCTGCCGGCCGCCGGCGCGGCCGAGCCGGACCCTCCGGCGGACGGGACGCTCCCCGGCGGCCACCGCCATGCCGCCGGCCTCGTGAGCGGGCCGCCGGGGCTGCTGCCCGCCGTGCGCCGGCTGCTGCGCGGGGTCGTGGTGGTCGGGACGCTGGAGGACGCGGAGGACCTGGTCGCCGCGGAGCCGGAGCTGACGGCGGTCACGGCCGAGGGCGATCTGCTCGGCACCCACCTCGCCCAGGGCGGTTCCGCCGGCGCGCCGAGCCTGCTGGAGGTGCAGGCGTCCGTCGACGAGGCGGCGGCCGAGCTGGCCGAGCTGGCCGTACGGTGCGAGGAGCTCGCCGGGGAGCAGCGGCGGGCGGGGGAGCGGCGCACCGCGTGTGCCGCCCTTGTCGAGGAACTGGCGGCCCGGCGGAGCGCGGCCGACCGGGAGAAGTCCACCGTCGCCCAGTCGCTGGGCCGGCTGGCGGGCCAGGCCCGGGCCGCGGCGGGCGAGGCGGAGCGGGCCTCCGCGGCGGTCGAACGCGCCGAGGAGGCGTTGCGGCGGGCCACCGAGGAGGCCGAGGAGCTCACCGAACGGCTGCTGACCGCCGAGGAGGCGGCGCTGGCCGACGGGGCCGAGGAGGAGCCCGACACCTCGGCCCGGGACCGGCTGGCCGCCGACGGCGCGAACGCCCGGCAGACGGAGATGGAGGCCCGGCTCCAGGTCCGTACCCATGAGGAGCGCGTCAAGGGGCTCGCGGGCCGGGCGGACGCGCTGGACCGCGGCGCGCGCGCCGAGCGGGAGGCCCGGGCGCGGGCGGAGCGGCTGCGGGCCCGGCTGCGGCACGAGGCTGAGGTCGCCGCCGCGGTCGCGGACGGCGCCCGGCAGCTGCTGGCGCACATCGAGGTGTCGCTGGTACGGGCCGGGGAGGAACGGGCCGCGGCCGAGCGGGCCAAGGCCGGCCGGGAGGCGGATCTGGCCGCGGAGCGCCACCGGGGCCGGGACCTCAAGAGCGAGCTGGACAAGCTGACCGACTCGGTGCACCGGGGCGAAGTGCTGGGCGCGGAGAAGCGGCTGCGGATCGAGCAGTTGGAGACCCGGTCGCTGGAGGAGCTCGGCGTCGAACCGGAGGTGCTGATCGCGGAGTACGGGCCGGACCAGCTCGTGCCGCCGTCGCCGCCCGCGGAGGGCGAGACGCTCCCGGAGGACCCGGAGGACCCGCGCAACCGGCCGGTGCCCTATGTGCGGGCGGCCCAGGAGAAGAGGCTGAGGGCGGCCGAGCGGGCGTACCAGCAGCTGGGCAAGGTGAACCCGCTCGCCCTGGAGGAGTTCGCGGCGCTGGAGGAGCGGCACAAGTTCCTGACCGAGCAGCTCGACGACCTGAAGAAGACCCGGGCCGACCTCCTTCAAGTCGTGAAGGAAGTGGACGAGCGGGTCGAGCAGGTCTTCACCGAGGCGTTCCGGGACACCGCGCGCGAGTTCGAGGGCGTCTTCTCCCGTCTCTTCCCGGGCGGCGAGGGCCGGCTGCTGCTCACCGACCCGGAGAACATGCTGTCGACCGGTGTGGATGTCGAGGCCCGGCCGCCCGGCAAGAAGGTGAAGCGGCTCTCCCTGCTGTCGGGAGGTGAACGCTCGCTGACCGCGGTGGCGATGCTGGTCTCCATCTTCAAGGCCCGGCCCAGCCCGTTCTATGTGATGGACGAGGTGGAGGCCGCGCTCGACGACACCAATCTGCAGCGGCTGATCCGGATCATGGAGGAGCTCCAGGAGAGCTCCCAGCTGATCGTGATCACCCACCAGAAGCGGACGATGGAGGTCGCCGACGCCCTCTACGGCGTCTCCATGCAGGGCGACGGGGTGTCCAAGGTCATCAGCCAGCGGCTGCGCTGACGCCGTCCGGTCCGTGCCGGGGACGGCGGCCCTCGGGGTGTGCGGACGGGCGTGCATGAGCTCGGGGGTCCCGGGGAAGCCGCTGAACGGCACTGCATTTGACTTCAGGAATTGAACACATAGTCTCGGCTGAGTTCATCTTGCCTTCAAGTGGTGTTCCCCTGGCGGTGTCACACCACCGGAGGCCCGACCCCCACGCCCGGGACGCCGCCGGGCTCAGGAGAGAACGTGTCCACCACGCTTGCCGAGGGCCGCAGAGCCCACCCGGAACACATCGGCCATGTCATCTTCATCACGGCCTCCGCCGCGATGGGTGGTTTCCTCTTCGGTTACGACAGCTCCGTCATCAACGGCACGGTCGTGGCGATCCGCGACCGCTTCGGTGTCGGCTCGGAACTCCTCGCCCAGGTGATCGCCGCCGCGCTGATCGGCTGCGCCCTCGGCGCCGCGGCCGCCGGCCGGATCGCGGACCGCGTCGGCCGGATCCGGGTGATGCAGATAGCCGCCCTGCTCTTCACGGCCAGCGCGATCGGCTCGGCCCTGCCCTTCACCATCTGGGACCTCGCCTTCTGGCGGGTGCTCGGAGGTGTGGCCATCGGTATGGCCTCGGTCATCGGCCCGGCCTATATCGCCGAGGTCGCCCCGCCCGCGTACCGGGGCCGGCTGGGCTCCTTCCAGCAGGCCGCGATCGTCATCGGCATCGCCGCCTCGCAGCTGGTCAATTTCGGCATCCTCACCTTCGCCGACGGCGAGCAGCGCGGCGCCCTCGCCGGCCTGGAGGCCTGGCAGTGGATGCTCGGTGCCGAGGTCGTCCCGGCCGCCCTCTACGGCCTGCTGGCCTTCGCGATCCCGGAGTCCCCCCGCTTCCTCATCTCCGTGGGCAGGACGGAGCGGGCCAGAAAGGTCCTGCGCGAGGTGGAGGGCGAGAACGTCGACCTGGACCAGCGGATCTCCGAGATCAACGAGGCGATGCGCACCGACCGCAAGTCCACGTTCCGGGACCTGCTGGGCGGCCGCTTCAAGCTGCTGCCGATCGTCTGGGTCGGTATCGGGCTGTCGCTCTTCCAGCAGCTCGTCGGCATCAACGTGATCTTCTACTACTCGGCCTCGCTCTGGCAGTCCGTCGGCATCGACCCGACCAGCTCGTTCCTCTACTCCTTCACCACATCGATCATCAACATCATCGGCACCGTGATCGCGATGATCTTCGTCGACCGCTTCGGCCGCAAGCCCCTGCTGCTCGTCGGATCCACCGGCATGGCGCTCTCCCTGGGCCTCGCCGCGTGGGCGTTCTCGTACAAGACCGGGACCGGCGCGGACATCTCCATGCCGGACGCGCAGGGCACGGTGGCGCTCGTCGCCGCCCACTCCTTCGTGCTCTTCTTCGCCCTGTCCTGGGGTGTGGTGGTCTGGGTGCTGCTCGGTGAGATGTTCCCCAACCGGATCCGGGCCGCCGCCCTCGGTATCGCGGCCTCGGCCCAGTGGGTCGCCAACTGGCTGATCACGGTGAGCTTCCCGAGCCTGTCCGACTGGAACCTCTCCGGCGCGTACGTGCTCTACACCGTCTTCGCCGTGCTCTCCATCCCGTTCGTCCTCAGGTGGGTGCCCGAGACCAAGGGCAAGTCCCTGGAGGAGATGGGCTGACCCGCTCGCTGACGGCGGCCCCCGGTCCGGCTCGGAGTACGAGCCGGACCGGGGGCCGCCGGTGCGCCGGGAGACGGTACGGCCGACGCGCGGTGACCGGCGGGGGCGGGGACGGGACGCGGGACGGTGGCCGATACTGAGGGAGTTATGGAATTCGTCATCCTTGCTGTAGTCATCGCCCTGGTCGCGATCGGCGCGATCACCGGTCTGGTGGTGACCAGCCGCCGGAAGAAGCGGCTGCCTCCCCCGCCGCCGAGCGCGCCGACCATCACGGCCCCGCCCGCCGAACCGCATGTCGGTGAGGAGGCCGGGCCTCCCGCCGCCGAAGAACGCCGCACCATCGAAGAGGTCGGACTTCCGGGCGCCGGTGCCACCGTCGCCGAGGCCCCGGCGCCCGCTCCGGTGCCGGAGGCCCCGCCCGTCGAGGTGCCGGCCCCGACCGCCGGCCGGCTCGTCCGGCTGCGCGCCCGGCTCTCCCGCTCGCAGAACTCCCTGGGCAAGGGCCTGCTCACCCTGCTCTCCCGGGAACATCTCGACGAGGACACCTGGGAGGAGATCGAGGACACCCTGCTCACCGCGGATGTCGGCGTGGCCCCCACCCAGGAGCTCGTGGAGCGGCTCCGGGAGCGGGTGAAGGTCCTCGGCACCCGCACTCCGGAGGAACTGCGCACCCTGCTGCGCGAGGAACTGCTCACCCTGATCGGCACGGAGGCCGACCGGTCCGTGAAGACCGACGGCGGCCTGGAGACCCCGGCCGTCGTGATGGTCGTCGGCGTCAACGGCACGGGCAAGACCACCACCACCGGCAAGCTCGCGCGGGTCCTGGTCGCGGACGGGCGCAGCGTGGTGCTCGGCGCGGCCGACACCTTCCGGGCCGCCGCCGCCGACCAGCTGCAGACCTGGGGCGAGCGGGTCGGCGCCAGAACTGTCCGCGGACCCGAGAGCGGCGATCCGGCGTCGGTCGCCTTCGACGCGGTCAAGGAGGGCATCGCCGAGGGCGCGGACGTGGTCCTCATCGACACCGCCGGCCGGCTGCACACCAAGGCCGGTCTCATGGACGAGCTGGGCAAGGTCAAGCGGGTCGTGGAGAAGCACGGACCGCTGGACGAGGTGCTGCTGGTCCTCGACGCCACGACGGGCCAGAACGGCCTGGTGCAGGCCCGGGTCTTCTCCGAGGTCGTGGACATCACGGGGATCGTGCTGACCAAGCTCGACGGCACGGCCAAGGGCGGCATCGTCGTGGCCGTCCAGCGCGAACTGGGCGTGCCGGTGAAGCTGGTGGGCCTCGGGGAGGGCGCCGACGACCTGGCGCCCTTCGAGCCGGAGGCCTTCGTCGACGCGCTCATCGGGGACTGAGCCGGGCGGGACGGACCGCCGGGCACCGGGCCGCCGCCCGGCCGGGGACACGGCGCGACCGCCGCACCCGGCCGGACGGCGGCCCGGTCCCGTTCCCCGCGGGCGGGACCCGCACCCCCGTCCGGGGCCGTACCGCCGCGGCCGCGGCCGCGCCCGGCGGTTCTCAGCGGGCGGCCGAGCGGTGGCAGACGTAGGCGAGCGTGCCCAGCAGCAGGCGGGCGTGCGGCGGGCGGACCGCCGTGCCGAGCTCCGGCGGTCTCAGCCAGCGGACCGGTCCGAGCCCCGCCAGGTCGGAGGGCGGCGCGGTGATGTGGCTGCCGGGGGGCAGGCAGCGCAGGTCCAGCCGGGCACCGTCCCACCCCATGCGGTAGAGCAGATCGGGCAGTTCGGCGGAGGCTCCGGGCGCGACGAGGAAGTGGGCCCGGCCGTGCGGCGTGACCGCGACGGGGCCGAGCGGCAGCCCCATCCGCTCCATCCGGACCAGCGCCTGCCGGCCGGCCGTCGCGCCGACCTCGATGACGTCGAACGAGCGGCCCACCGGCAGCAGGACGGCGGTACCGGGCAGCTCGGCCCAGGCGGCGGCCACCTCGCGGAGCGTCGAGCCGGCCGGCACCGTCGGGGCGTGGCGGAGGGGGTGCGCCCCGGGGGCCGCACACTGCGGTGCGCCGCAGGAACAGCGGGCGCCGCGCTCGCCGGAGAGGGCCGTGGCGCGGGCTCCGGGGACCACGTCCCAGCCGTGGAGTCCGGTGTACTCCGCCACCACCGTGCACTCCGACGCGCGGCCGCGGCGCCGCGTGCCCGGCCGCAGGTCCCGGATGCCGCCGATCGTGAAGCCCATGCCCTCTCCAACGGGTCGCTCGAATCAGTGGTTACGCGTGGAGGAGACGTCCCGCGCCGTCTGTCGCTGCGGTCGGCGCTGTATACGGCTCGGTGGGGTGCGGCGGGTGGTGGCCGGTCCGGTGCGCGCCCCCGTCGGCAACCGTCCTCCCAGTCGAATTGCCAGTGTCAAGTGAATCGCGAAGGGAACGCCAGATGTTCATCCGAAGGGGTGGCGAATGGTGGCGTTTCCCGGTGTCAGCTCGTCACACAGGTGATCGTAGGATTACTTTCGGTGCGCACGGTCTTCCGGGGGTGGTGCCGGACCGGTGGGGCGCAGGTGGTCCGTATGGTCGGCTTTCGTCGCTTTTCGTCGGTTCGGGCAGTCTTCTGTCCGCTCCGCCGGCGCCGGAGGGATCGGGAGCCGTCCGAAGCTGCCCGATGCCGTCTGAATCCGCCGGCGCCGGGGTATGCCGGTGACAGGCCGACCGCCCGGTCGGCCGACCGGCACTCCGGGCCGCCGAGGGCACGTCCCGGCGGGGGAGGGCCGGCTTCCCGGGACCGGCGCTCGCACGGAAGCGGCAGAACGGGGGCATGGCAGTTGGACACCGGTGGCAGCGGCACGCAGACCGGCAAGCATCCCAATGAGCCCCTGGGGTCGTGGTTCCTGCGCAGCGGCTGGTCCAAGGGCGAACTCGCCCGCCAGGTGAACCGCCGGGCCCGGCAGCTGGGCGCCCACCACATCAGTACCGACACCTCCCGCGTGCGCCGCTGGCTGGACGGGGAGCAGCCGCGCGAGCCCATCCCGCGGATCCTCTCCGAGCTGTTCTCCGAGCGCTTCGGCTGCGTGGTCTCCACCGAGGACCTCGGGCTGCGCACCGCGCACCCCTCCCCGTCGGACTCGGTGGTGGACCTGCCCTGGAGCGGCCCCCGCACGACCGCCCTGCTCAGCGAGTTCTCCCGCAGCGATCTCATGCTGGCCCGGCGGGGCTTCCTCGGCAGCTCCCTGACGCTGGCCGCGGGCCCCTCCCTCGTCGAGCCGCTGCAGCGCTGGCTGGTGCCGGCCCCGGGCGGGCGGCCGGAGGAGACGGCGGTGCCCGCGCGGGACCCCTCCGGACGGGCCGCGCCCCGGCTGTCCGGGCCGGAACTGGACCTGCTGGAGACCGCGACCAGGATGTTCCGGCAGTGGGACGCGCAGTGCGGCGGAGGGCTGCGCCGCAAGGCGGTCGTCGGCCAGCTGCACGAGGTCACCGACCTGCTGCACGAACCGCATCCGGCGCCGGTCGCCCGCAGGCTGTTCGGTGTCGCGGCCGAACTCGCCGAACTGGCGGGGTGGATGAGCTACGACATCGGGCTCCAGCCCACCGCCCAGAAGTACTTCGTGCTGGCGCTGCACGCCGCCAAGGAGGCGGGGGACAAGCCCCTCGGTTCGTACATCCTCTCCAATATGAGCCGGCAGATGATCCATCTCGGCAGGCCGGACGACGCCCTGGAGCTGGTCCATCTCGCCCAGTACGGCAGCCGGGACTGCTCCACCGCGCGGACCCAGGCCATGCTGTATGCGATGGAGGCCCGCGCCTACGCCAACATGGGCGCCCCCGGCAAGTGCAAACGCGCCGTGCGGATGGCCGAGGAGACTTTCGCGGAGGCGGCCCCGGGCGACGGCGATCCGGACTGGATCCGCTTCTTCTCCGAGGCCGAGCTGAACGGCGAGAACGCCCATTCGTACCGCGATCTCGCGTACGCGGCCGGCCGCAGTCCGGCCTACGCCTCACTGGCCGAGCCCCTGATGGAGCGGGCCGTGGAACTCTTCCGGCAGGATGCGGAACACCAGCGTTCCTACGCGCTCAATCTGATCGGTATGGCCACCGTTCATCTGCTGAAAAAGGAACCGGAACGATCAGTGGTACTCGCGGAGCAGGCTCTCGGAGTCGCCCGGCAGGTGCGGTCCGAGCGCGTGAACACCAGGCTGCGGAAGACCGTGGACCACGCCGCCCGTGAATTCGGCTCGGTGGCCGAAGTCCTCCGTGTCACCGATCGGCTGGCCCGCGAACTGTCCGATTCCGCCGAGGCCCCGCGGGCGGTCTGAAGCCCCGCGGCGGGCCCGCCCGGCCGCGCCGGACCGCCGGGTTCCGGCCATCCCCGGGACCCGGGCGGAGCCTGCCCCGAACCGTCCGCCGGCGTCCCGCAGTTCATCCGCGCGTAACACGGGCACGGCCTTCGTCACGGCGCCGAAACACCGTGCGGCATCGGAGGAAACGGCGCTGCGCCAATCTCTAGGCGAAAACCGGCCCATCCCACGTTCCATCCCGCACGGGCCGTCGCTTTCTAGGAGATCGACATTGAATGGCGCAGATACCGCATTCGTATTGATCAGTGCCGCGCTCGTGATGCTGATGACACCGGGCCTGGCTTTCTTCTACGGGGGCATGGTGCGGGTCAAGAGCGCCCTCAACATGCTCATGATGTCCTTCATCTCACTGGGGATCGTCAGCGTCCTCTGGGTCCTGTACGGCTACTCGCTCACCTTCGGTGACGACATCGGCAGCGGCCTGCTGGGCAACCTCGACCACGTCGGCCTCGCCGGCATCGACCCCGAGACGCTCACCGGAGGCAAGGAAGGCATCCCCGTCTTCGCCTTCGCCCTCTTCCAGCTGATGTTCGCCGTGCTGACGCCCGCCCTGATGAGCGGCGCGCTCGCGGACCGGGTGAAGTTCAGCGCCTGGTCGCTCTTCATCGCCCTCTGGGTGACCGTGGTCTACTTCCCGGTCGCGCACTGGGTGTGGCAGGCCGACGGCTGGCTGTTCCAGCTGGAGGTCATCGACTTCGCCGGCGGCACGGCCGTCCACATCAACGCGGGTATCGGCGCCCTGGCCGCCGTCCTGGTCGTCGGCAAGCGCATCGGGTTCAAGAAGGAACCGATGCGGCCGCACAACCTGCCCCTGGTGATGCTGGGCGCGGCCCTGCTGTGGTTCGGCTGGTTCGGCTTCAACGCCGGCTCGGCCCTGGCCGCCAACGGCACCGCGGCCACCATGGCCCTCAACACCCAGGTCGCCACCGGCGCGGCGATGCTCGGCTGGCTGGTCTACGAGCGGATCCGGCACGGCGCCTTCACCACCCTCGGCGCCGCCTCCGGCGCGGTCGCGGGCCTGGTCGCCATCACGCCCTCCGGTGCGCACGTCAACGCCCTCGGCGCCGTCCTCATCGGTGTCGTGGCCGGTGCCGTCTGCTCCTGGGCCGTCAGCCTCAAGTACAAGCTGGGCTACGACGACTCCCTCGACGTCGTCGGCGTCCACCTGGTCGGCGGCGTCATCGGCACCCTGCTGGTCGGCGTCCTCGCCATCGACGGCGTGGGCGGCATGAGCCAGCTCGGCAAGCAGGCCATCGGAGCCTTCTCGGTCATGGCCTTCTCCTTCGTCGTCTCCTGGCTGCTGGCGAAGATCGTCGACATGACGATCGGCTTCCGGGCCGACGAGGACGACGAGACCTCCGGGCTCGACCAGGTGTTCCACGCCGAGACGGGCTACGACTTCAGCACCGTGGGGGGCACGCCCACCGGCCGTAGTACGGTGCCGGACCTCACGGAGACGGGTGCGGCGGCGCCGCGGAACAAGAAGGTGGACGCATGAAGCTCATCACGGCGGTCGTGAAGCCGCACCGGCTGGACGAGATCAAGGAGGCCCTCCAGGCCTTCGGCGTCCAGGGCCTGACGGTCACCGAGGCCAGCGGCTACGGCCGGCAGCGCGGCCACACCGAGGTGTACCGCGGCGCCGAGTACACCGTCGACCTCGTGCCCAAGGTCCGGATCGAGGTGCTGGTCGAGGACGGCGACGCCGAACAGCTGATCGACGTCATCGTCAAGGCCTCCCGGACCGGCAAGATCGGCGACGGCAAGGTGTGGTGCGTCCCCGTCGACACAGCGGTCCGGGTACGGACCGGGGAGCGCGGCCCGGACGCGCTCTAGGCCAGGCCCCGGGCGGGTCCGCGAGACGGACGCGGACCCGCCCGGCATCCGGCACCGCACGACCGGCCCGCACGGGGCCCGAACAGCAACAAAAGGGGAACCGGTGACGGACGGCGTGGACATCACAGCGGACGCGGCCGGCCCGCCGCCCGGCGGCTACGCGGCGGCGCGCACCCGGCTGCTCCGGCAGGAGACCCCGCCCGGGCCCGGCCGCCGCGCGGCCCTGGCCCGCCTCACCGACGACTGGCTGGCCGCGCTCTTCACCGCGAGCGCCGCCGGCGCCGTCACCCGGAACGGCACACCGGCGGACCCGCCCCCCGGAGAGCCCCGCGCACCACGCCCCGCGCCCCGGCGCGGAGCCGCCCTGGTGGCCGTCGGCGGCTACGGACGGGGCGAACTCTCCCCGCGCAGCGACCTCGACCTGCTGCTGCTGCACGACGACACGGCCGACCCCAAGACCGTGGCGGCCCTCGCCGACGGCATCTGGTACCCGGTCTGGGACCTCGGGCTCGCCCTCGACCACTCCGTGCGCACCACCGCCCAGGCCCGCTCCACCGCCCGCGAGGACCTCAAGGTCCAGCTCGGCCTGCTGGACGCCCGGCACATCGCCGGAGACCCGTCACTCACCACCGCGCTGCGCACGGCCGTCTTCGCCGACTGGCGCAACCAGGCACCGAAGCGCCTGCCCGAACTGCGCGCCCTGGGCGATGAACGCACCCGGCGCCACGGCGAACTCCAGTTCCTCCTGGAGCCCGACCTCAAGGAGGCGCACGGCGGCCTCCGCGACCTGACCGCCCTGCGCGCCGTCGCCGCCTCCTGGCTGGCCGACGCCCCGCGCGAGGGACTGGCCGAGGCCCGGACCCGGCTCCTCGACACCCGCGACACCCTCCACCTGGCCACAGGCCGCGCCACCGACCGGCTCGCCCTCCAGGAACAGGACCAGGTCGCCGCCGACCTGGGACTGGCGGACGCCGACGCCCTGCTCCGCCGGGTCTACGAGGCCGCGCGCACCGTGGCCTACGCCGACGACGTGACCTGGCGGGAGGTCGGCCGTGTCCTGCGCGCCCGCTCGGCCCGCAGCGGACTGCGCGGGCTGCTCACCGGCGGGCGCCCGGGCCGCGGCCGGACCCCCGGCGCGTCCGGCGACGCGGCCGAACGCACCCCGCTCGCCGAGGGCGTCGTCGAACAGGACGGCGAGGCCGTACTCGCCCGCGCCGCCCGGCCCCAGCAGGACCCGGTCCTGCCGCTGCGCGCGGCCGCCGCCGCGGCCCAGGCCGGGCTCCCCCTCTCGCCGCACGCCGTACGGCGCCTGGCCACCGCGGCCCGTCCGCTGCCCGTGCCGTGGCCCGCCGAGGCCCGCGAGCAGTTCGTCACCCTCCTCGGCGCCGGCCCGCCCACCGTGGGGGTGTGGGAGGCCCTGGAGGCCGAGGGCCTGATCACCCGGCTGCTGCCCGACTGGGAGCGGGTCCGCTGCCGGCCGCAGCGCAACGCGGTGCACCGCTGGACCGTCGACCGGCACTGCGTCGAGACCGCCGTGCGGGCCGGCGCGCTCAGCCGCCGGGTCGGCCGCCCCGACCTGCTGCTCGTGGCGGCCCTGCTGCACGACATCGGCAAGGGCTGGCCGGGCGACCACTCCGCCACCGGCGAGGTCATCGCCCGCGACGTGGCCGCCAGGATCGGCTTCGGCCCGGCGGACACCGGGACCGTCGCCGCGCTCGTCCGCCACCATCTGCTGCTCGTCGAGACGGCGACCCGCCGCGATCTGGACGATCCGGCCACCGTCCAGAAGGTCGCGGACGCGGTCGGCAGCCCGGAGACGCTCGGCCTGCTGCACGCCCTCACCGAGGCCGACGCCCTCGCCACCGGCCCCGCCGCCTGGAGCGCGTGGCGCGCGTCCCTCGTCACCGACCTCGTCCGCCGGGTGGCCGCCGTCCTCGCGGGCGAGCCGCCCCGGCACCCGGACGACAGCGGCCCGTCCGCGGGGACCGAGCCCGGACAGCGGCGGCTCGCCGCGGAGGCGCTGCGCACCGGCGGCCCGGTGCTCAGCCTGAGCCCCGGCACGCCGGAGGGAGCCCCGGTCGGCGGCGAGCCCGAACCCGTCGGCGTCGAACTGCACATCGCCGTACCCGAGCGCGCCGGTCTGCTGCCCGCGGCGGCGGGCGTACTCGCCCTGCACCGGCTCGCGGTGCGCTCCGCCGACCTGCGGCTCCTGGAGCCCGCGCCCGGGCGGGCCGGCGAGGAAGGGGAGGCGGACGGCCCCGTCCTGCTGCTGAGCTGGCGGGTGGCCGCCGAGTACGGTTCCCTGCCGGACGCGGCCCGGCTCCGCGCCGATCTGCTGCGCGCCCTGGACGGATCGCTCGACATCGCCGCCCGGCTCGCCGAGCGCGAGGCCGCGTACCCGCGCCGCCACGGGGTGCGGCCCCCGCCGCCCCGGGTGACGGTCGCCCCGGCGGCCTCCCGGCACGCGACGGTCCTGGAGGTGCGGGCACAGGACGCCCCGGGCCTGCTGCACCGCATCGGCCGGGCCCTGGAGGAGTCGGGGGTGCGGCTGCGCAGCGCGCACATCAGCACCCTCGGCGCCAACGCGGTCGACGCCTTCTATCTCACCGGCACCGACGGGGCGCCGCTGGCCGGGAGCCGGGCCGCGGAGGTGGCCCGCGCCGTACAGAGCACCCTGGGCTGACCGCGGGGGAGACCGCACCGGGAACGGGCGGATACCCTGGGGGTCAGTTGCCCGCCCCACCGATCCGAGGATTCGCGACCGCCGTGTTCGACACTCTTTCCGACCGCCTCGCAGCGACGTTCAAGAACCTCCGGGGCAAGGGCCGCCTGTCCGAGGCGGACATCGATGCCACCGCCCGCGAGATCCGCATCGCGCTGCTGGAGGCGGATGTCGCGCTGCCCGTGGTCCGGGCCTTCATCAAGCAGGTCAAGGAGCGGGCGCTGGGCGCGGAGGTCTCGCAGGCCCTCAACCCCGCCCAGCAGGTCATCAAGATCGTCAACGAGGAGCTCGTCGGCATCCTCGGCGGCGAGACCCGCCGGCTGCGCTTCGCCAAGACCCCGCCCACCGTGATCATGCTCGCCGGTCTGCAGGGCGCGGGCAAGACGACGCTCGCGGGCAAGCTCGGCCGCTGGCTGAAGGGGCAGGGCCACGCCCCGCTGCTGGTGGCCTGCGACCTCCAGCGCCCGAACGCCGTCAACCAGCTCTCCGTCGTGGCCGAGCGCGCGGAGGTCGCCGTCTACGCGCCGGAGCCGGGCAACGGCGTCGGCGACCCGGTGAAGGTGGCCCGGGACTCGATCGAGTTCGCCAAGGCCAAGGTGCACGACGTGGTCATCGTCGACACCGCCGGCCGCCTCGGCATCGACGAGGAGCTGATGCGGCAGGCCGCGGACATCCGCGACGCCGTCTCCCCGGACGAGATCCTCTTCGTCGTCGACGCGATGATCGGCCAGGACGCGGTGAACACCGCCGAGGCGTTCCGCGACGGCGTGGGCTTCGACGGCGTGGTGCTCTCCAAGCTCGACGGTGACGCGCGCGGCGGTGCGGCCCTGTCCATCGCCCATGTCACCGGCCGGCAGATCATGTTCGCCTCCAACGGCGAGAAGCTGGACGACTTCGACGCGTTCCACCCGGACCGCATGGCGTCCCGCATCCTCGGCATGGGCGACATGCTCAGCCTGATCGAGAAGGCCGAACAGACCTTCAGCCAGGCCGAGGCCGAGAAGATGGCCGGGAAACTGGCCAAGGGCCCCAAGGAGTTCACGCTCGACGACTTCCTGGCCCAGATGGAGCAGGTCCGGAAGATGGGGTCCATCTCCAAACTGCTCGGCATGCTGCCCGGCATGGGGGAGATGCGGGAGCAGATCAACAACCTGGACGAGCGGGACGTCGACCGCACCGCCGCAATCATCAAGTCGATGACGCCGGGCGAGCGCCAGGACCCGACGATCATCAACGGCTCCCGCCGGGCCCGGATCGCCAAGGGCTCCGGTGTCGAGGTCAGCGCCGTGAAGAACCTCGTGGAGCGGTTCTTCGAGGCCCGCAAGATGATGTCCCGGATGGCCCAGGGCGGCGGTATGCCGGGGATGCCCGGGATGCCGGGCATGGGTGGCGGCCCCGGCCGGAAGAAGAAGCAGCAGAAGCAGGCCAAGGGCAAGCGCCGCAGCGGCAACCCGATGAAGCGGAAGGCGGAGGAGCAGGCCGCCGCCGCGCGCCGGGAGCAGCAGGCCGCCAACCCGCTGGGACTGCCGCAGGGCGGACAGGAGCAGCAGGACTTCGAACTGCCGGACGAGTTCAAGAAGTTCATGCGCTGACCGGGCGGCCGGTGCCCCGGACCGCCGGGCTCAGACCCCCCCGCGGCGAGTGCGGCGAGTGCAGCGAGTGCAGCGAGTGTGGCGAGATACCGGGCTCAGACCCGTGCGACGAGATACCGGAAGACGTTCGGCATCCAGATCGTGCCGTCCGGCCGGCGGTGCTGGTGCAGCGCCTCGGTGAGCTCCTTCTCGACCTGGCCGGCGTCCGTGGCCGCCACCGCCTCGTCGAACAGGCCGGTGGAGAGCAGTCCGCGCACCGCGCTGTCCAGATCGGCGTAACCGAACGGGCAGGAGACGCGCCCCGAACCGTCCGGCCGCAGCCCGGCCCGGTGCGCCGACTCCTCCAGGGCGTCGCGCCCGTACGCACGCCGCCGGCCGGGTGCGTCCCCGTAGCCGGGCCCGAGCGCCGGCGGCCGGCCGGCCAGCCGGGTCGCCACCCGCAGCACCGAGGAGGTCGCGCACCGCTCGGGCGGCCCCCAGCCCGTGAGCACCACCGGGCTGCCGCGCTCGGCCAGCGCGGTCGCCGCGTCCAGGGCCGGGCCCAGGTCCTCGTCGGCGCAGGACTGCGGGTCGAAGACGGTCACCAGGGTGAACGGCCGCCCGTCCTCCGAGATGGCCTCCGGCCCGCCCTCGTACAGGCGTGGCTCGGCGCCCGGCGGGTGCTCCGCGGGGTCCGGCAGCAGCCGCTTCCGGGCCAGCGCGAGCCGGTACGGGTCCGGGTCCGTGCCCGTCACGACGGCGCCGCGGGCGGCCGCCATCAGCAGCGCCAGCCCCGAACCGCAGCGCAGGCCGAGCACCCGGTCCCCGGCTCCCGTCTCCAGCCGTTGGTGGACCGCTTCGTAGAGCGGCACCAGCATCCGTTCCTGGATCTCAGCCCAGTCCCGCGCGCGGACACGCGCACCCTCGGGCGCGTGCGTCGGGGAGGAGAAGTGGTGCCGCTGTACGAGCGTGGGTGTCATCGAAGCGCCCCAATCCGCCGAGAGCTCGGTCCTGTGGTTGCCCGCCCCTGGTCGAGCCGCGCCCCGTTCCCTCGCCGGGGGCCCGCTGCGCTGCGGGCCCGCGGGGATGCGCGGCGATGCCTTGGCTCCCTCGGCGCACGCCGCTGCCGGCCGTTCGCGGCGTGCCCGGGGACCACCGATTCCCTTCTCAGAGTGCCACCGCCGTACAGAGTCCGCCATGGCACGGACGGCGGCTTCCGTCCCGGACGCGGCTTTTCCGCCGCCGCCCCGGGAGGGGGCGCGTCCGGTCAGGGACGGGACCGGGGATCCGGGTCCGGGCCGGCCGCCCGGAGGGGGCCGGTGCCGTCGCGGGGAGCGGGCCCGGTACGCTCGCGGGCGCCGCCGCGTTCCGCGGAAGCACGCCGGAATCCCGTGGACCGGACCGGACAGGACCGGGAACGGTACGGGTACCGGGGCCGCCGGAGAACGCCGGGCGGATCGGGGCGCCACGGCGGCGACGCGGGAGCGCCGCTTCCCGGGGGCGCGCGGACCGGAACGCGCGCCGGGGTTACGCGCGGGTAGGTACGTACCGGCTTGTTGTAAGCCGTACGGGTTCTCCGCAGATCGGCTCCCCCGCCCCCGTCGCCCCGCAACAACGCTGTACTGACTGGTACGTGCAAATTATTTGGGATGCCCGGTATCGGAACACCAGGGCACTCCGGCTCGTTATTCACGACGTGAGCACGACACCACCTGTTCTCGCCGCGGAGCTGGCGCAGGCGTGGGCCGACATTCAACGGCACCACCCCGAGCTGCCGGATCTCGCCGCGCCCGAATCCCTGATCGGAGAGTCCTCGTCCGCCTGCGGCGCGGAGCTCTCCTTCGAACGACTGCTCCACGAAGCAGTCCACGGCATCGCCGCCGCCCGCGGTATCCGCGACACCTCGCGGGCCGGCCGCTACCACAACCGCAGATTCCTGGCGGTGGCCGAGGAGCTCGGGCTCGACCACTCCGAGGAGCCGCATCCCAGCAGCGGGTTCTCGCTGGTCGTCCTCAGCCCCGAGGCGAAACGGCGGTACCGGCCCACCATCGAGCGGCTGAACCGCGCGCTGAAGGCGCACTCCGCCGCGACCGCCGGTGACGCCGGCCGCAGCTTCCGCGGCCCCGCGGCCCGGCACGGCTCGTCCGGCGGCGGAGTCCGGGTCAAGGCCGTGTGCGACTGCGGGCGCAACGTCCGGGTCGTTCCGTCCGTGCTGGCCCAGGCCCCGATCGTCTGCGGCGGCTGCGGCAAGCCGTTCAGAATCCCCGAGGCCGCCGCGGCGGCCTGACGCCGCCGTACCGCCCCGCGTCCCCGCCCCCGCCGGCCACCGGCCACCGGGGGTGCGTGCGGTGCCCCCGGGCGCGTGCGGCGGCGCCCCCGCGATATGGCAGAATGGGCCGTTGAGTACTCGGCAGCCGGACCGGACCCCTCTCTCCCTCGGCTGACGCGTCCATCGAGCACCCGGAACCCCGCAACCCCACGCGGGGCGCCGTGCTGCTCAAACACGTCATAGAGCAGGAGACACCACTCCCGTGGCAGTCAAGATCAAGCTGAAGCGCCTGGGCAAGATCCGGTCGCCTCACTACCGCATCATCGTCGCCGACTCCCGTACCCGCCGTGACGGCCGGGCCATCGAGGAGATCGGTCTGTACCACCCGGTGCAGAACCCGTCCCGCATCGAGGTCGACTCCGAGCGCGTCCAGTACTGGCTGAGCGTCGGCGCGCAGCCGACCGAGCCGGTCGCGGCCATCCTCCGGGTCACCGGTGACTGGCAGAAGTTCAAGGGCCTCCCGGCCCCCGAGCCGATGCAGGTCCCCGAGCCCAAGGCCGACAAGCGCGCCCTCTTCGAGGCCGCGGCCAAGGACGCCGGTGACGAGCCCAAGGGTGAGGCGATCACCCCGAAGGCCAAGAAGTCCGAGAAGAAGGCGGACGAGGCTGCCGCTCCGGCGGACGCCAAGTCGGCCGAGTCCACCGAGGCCTGATGATGCTCGAGGAGGCCCTCGAGCACCTCGTGAAGGGGATCGTCGACAACCCCGACGACGTTCAGGTCGCCTCGCGCAACCTGCGCCGGGGCCGGGTGCTGGAGGTCCGGGTCCACCCCGAGGACCTCGGCAAGGTGATCGGCCGCAACGGCCGTACCGCCCGCGCCCTGCGGACCGTCGTGGGCGCCCTCGGCGGCCGCGGTATCCGCGTCGACCTCGTCGACGTGGACCAGGTTCGCTGACACGCACAGCACCGGCGCGGGCCGGGGCGGGCCACGGCCCGTCCCGGCCCGCGCCCGTCCGCGGACCAGAAACAGGGCGACGGGGAGCGCGCCGCACGCACGGCGGCCCGCCCCCGCGGCCATCCACCGGGAATGACGGCGGCGCGAGCGGCCACCGCGACAGGCGGTGGCCCCGCCGCAAAAGAGAGGCGCAGTGCAGCTGGTAGTCGCGCGGATCGGCCGCGCCCACGGCATCAAGGGCGAGGTCACCGTCGAGGTGCGGACGGACGAACCGGAACTCCGGCTCGCCCCCGGCGCCGTCCTGGACACGGAACCGGCCTCCGCCGGACCGCTCACCATCGAGACCGGCCGGGTGCACAGCGGCCGGCTGCTGCTCCGCTTCGCGGGCGTACGGGACCGCAGCGGTGCCGAGGCGCTCCGCAACACCCTGCTGATCGCCGAGGTCGACCCGGAGGAGGTCCCGGAGGACCCCGACGAGTACTACGACCACCAGCTCATGGACCTCGACGTGGTCACCACCGACGGCACCGCGGTCGGCCGGATCACCGAGATCTCCCACCTTCCGTACCAGGACCTCCTGGTGGTGGAGCGGCCCGACGGCAGCGAGGTCCTCATCCCCTTCGTCTCCGAGATCGTCCCGGAGGTGGACCTCGGGGAGCAGCGCGCGGTGATCGACCCGCCGCCCGGCCTGCTCGACGAGGCCGGCGCCGAGATCGCGGGCAGCCGGGACACCGGGGACAGCGGGCCGGAGGCCGCCGACGGCAGGGCCGGCGCATGAGGCTCGACGTCGTCACCATCTTCCCGGAGTACCTGGAACCGCTGAACCTCTCCCTGGTCGGCAAGGCACGGGCCCGCGGGCAGCTCGACGTGCGCGTGCACGACCTGCGGGAGTGGACCCACGACCGGCACAACACCGTGGACGACACCCCGTACGGCGGCGGCCCCGGCATGGTCATGAAGCCGGAGCCGTGGGGCGAGGCGCTCGACGCCGTCATCGCCTCGGGTGACGGGGAGGAGCGGCCGGTCGTCGTGGTCCCCACCCCCGGCGGCGAGCCGTTCACCCAGGAGATGGCCGTCCGGCTCGCCGAGCGCCCCTGGCTCGTCTTCACGCCGGCCCGCTACGAGGGCATCGACCGGCGGGTCGTCGAGGAGTACGCGCGGGAGTACGAGCTCCTGGAGGTCTCCATCGGCGACTACGTCCTGGCCGGCGGCGAGGCCCCGGTGCTGGTGATGACCGAGGCGATCGCCCGGCTCCTCCCCGGTGTGCTCGGCAACGCCGAATCCCATCGCGACGACTCCTTCGCCCCCGGCGGGATGGCCGGGCTGCTGGAGGGCCCCGTCTACACCAAGCCGCCCGTCTGGCGCGGCCGCTCCATCCCCGAGGTGCTGCTCAGCGGCCACCACGGCCGGATCGCGCGCTGGCGGCGCGACGAGGCGCTGCGCCGCACCGCCCGCAACCGGCCCGATCTGATCGCCGGCCGCGATCCCGCCGCGTTCGACCGGGACGACCGCCGGATCCTCGCCGAACTGGGCTGGGAGGTGACGGCGGAGGGCCGATTTGGGCGGGTGCCCACCGCCGTGGAAGAATGAGCCGCTGTTGTGCGTCCGGCGCGCGCCCCTGCCACAGGGGGAACGACGCCCGCCCGCCGCACTCGCCGCCGGTACCGGCGGAACCCCGCATCTCGCACCCTTACGTACCGCTGATGACCTGTGGCATCAGCGAGGAAAGCAGACGGTCATGAACCTTCTCGACAGTGTCGACTCCGCATCGCTGCGCAGCGACGTCCCCGCGTTCCGCCCCGGCGACACCGTGAACGTCCACGTTCGCGTCATCGAGGGCAACCGCTCCCGTGTCCAGCAGTTCAAGGGCGTCGTCATCCGCCGTCAGGGCTCCGGCGTGCGCGAGACCTTCACGGTCCGCAAGGTCAGCTTCAGCGTCGGCGTGGAGCGCACCTTCCCGGTGCACACCCCGATCGTCGAGAAGATCGAGGTCGTGACCCGCGGTGACGTCCGCCGCGCCAAGCTGTACTACCTGCGCGAGCTCCGCGGCAAGGCCGCGAAGATCAAGGAGAAGCGCAGCTGAACCATCGCCGGAGGTCCATCCGGCCCGGCCGGTTAGGCTTTTGGGGCGATGGACACCGACGAACAGCTTTCCGAGCGCGACCGCTCTGCCGGACCCCCTGAGGGGCGGCAGGCGCGGTCGCGCTCGATGCGTTCCGGCCCCGGGGGCCGGCCGCGGTTCCCCGGCCGCGGCCCGTGGCGGCGCGCCGGGGTGCTGGTGGCCCTCTCCGTCGCCGGGGTCTCGCTGCTCAGCGCCTGTGTGGTGCAGCCCTTTCTCATCCCCAGCGGCTCGATGGAGCCCACCCTCCGGACCGGCGACCGGGTGCTCGTGAACAAGCTCGCCTACGGATTCGGCAACGAACCGGGCCGCGGAGACGTAGTGGTGTTCGACGGCACCGGTTCGTTCGTCCACGACGGGCGCTCCGGTGGCGTGCTGACCGGACTGCTGCGCGAGGCGGCAGCCGCCGTGGGACTCGCGGAGCCGGACGGGACCGACTACGTCAAGCGCGTGGTGGGGATCGGCGGTGACCGGGTCACCTGCTGTGACGAGCGGGGGAGGATCAAGGTGAACGGCGTGGCCCTCGACGAGGACTATCTGCTTCCGGGCGACAGCCCGTCCCAGGTGCCCTTCGACATCGTCGTGCCGTTGGGCAGACTCTGGGTCATGGGTGACCACCGCAGCGACTCCCGCGACTCCCGCGACCATCTCGGTGAGCCCGGTGGCGGCACGGTGCCCGTCGGACGGGTGATCGGCAGAGCCGACTGGATCGGATGGCCGGCCCGGCACTGGACGTCCCTCACCGTGCCGGAGGATTTCGCACGCGTGCCCGATGCGCCGGCCGCCGGGCGGGGAGGCGGCCATGGGTAACCGCGGAAAGCCGCGGGGCGGCCCCGACCGTGACATGCGCCTGCCGACGGGGTCGCGTCCCACCGGCGGGCGGCTGACCGGCGGGCGGGCCGAACGGCGCCGTGCCGCGCAGCGCATCAAGCGCCGGCGCCGCCGTTCGGCGATCCGTGAGGTGCCGATCCTCATCACCGTGGCCGTCCTGATCGCGCTGGGGCTCAAGACCTTCCTCGTGCAGGCGTTCGTGATCCCGTCGGGCTCGATGGAGCAGACCATCCAGATCGGCGACCGGGTCCTGGTGGACAAGCTGACGCCATGGTTCGGCTCCAAGCCGCAGCGGGGCGACGTCGTGGTGTTCAAGGACCCGGGCGGCTGGCTGGAGGGGGAGCAGATCAGCACCGAGGAGGACCCGGTGGGGATCAAGCAGGGGAAGCAGTTGCTGACCTTCATCGGCCTGCTGCCCTCGGACGACGAGCAGGACCTGATCAAGCGGGTCGTCGCGGTCGGCGGCGACACGGTGCGGTGCTGTGACCCCGACGGCCGCGTCACCGTCAACGACACGGCGATCAACGAACCGTACCTCCACCCCGGCAACTCACCCTCCGAGCAGCGGTTCGAGGTGGCGGTCCCGCCGGGCCGGCTCTTCGTCATGGGGGACCACCGGTCGAACTCGGCGGACTCCCGCTTCCATCTCCAGGAGACCGCGAACGGCACGGTCCCGGAGGACCTGGTGGTGGGCCGGGCCCTGTGGATCGCCTGGCCGTTCGACCACTGGAGCCGGCTGGAGGAGCAGGAGACCTACGCCTCGGTGCCCGACCGGAGCGGCGCGGCGACACCCGCGGCCGCCCTGGTTCCGCGGAGTGACAGGCCAGGGGCCCATACTGGGGGTCCCGGGCCCGAGCCCGCCCGGGAACGGCAAGCGATGATCCATCTCCCGATCCCTGCGGAACTCCCGCTCGTTATGGGAGTGGTGGGCCTGCGCCGTGCGCGGGCCAAACGGCAGTGCGGAGTGAGGAGTGGATGTGGGGGATGTGGCCGTCGGCGCACGAACCGGTCAGGACGAACCCGAGGAGCGCCCGGAGGACGGGGAGCGTTACGGAGACGCGGACGGCGGTGAGGACGGCGCTGTGAAGGGGAAGAAGCAGCGGTCCTTCTGGAAGGAGTTGCCGATCCTCATCGGGATCGCGCTGCTTCTGGCCCTTCTCATCAAGACCTTCCTGCTCCAGGCTTTCTCGATCCCGTCCGACTCGATGCAGAACACGCTGCAGCGCGGGGACCGGGTGCTGGTGGACAAGCTGACCCCCTGGTTCGGCTCCGAACCGGAGCGGGGCGAGGTCGTCGTCTTCCACGACCCCGGCCGCTGGCTCGGGGAGATGCCCGAGACCGAGTCCGGTCCGGTCGCCTCCGCGGTGCGCAATGTCCTCAGCGCCGTCGGGCTGATGCCGTCCGCGGAGGACAAGGACCTGATCAAGCGGGTCATCGGGGTGGGCGGCGACACCGTCGAGTGCAAGAAGACCGGTCCCGTCGAGGTCAACGGCAAGGCCCTCGACGAGACGTATCTCCACCCCGGGGACACGCCCTGCGGCGACAAGGAGTTCGGCCCGATCAAGATTCCGGAGGACCGGATCTGGGTGATGGGCGACCACCGTCAGAACTCCCTCGACTCCCGCTACCACCAGGATCTCCCCGGGAACGGCACCGTTCCGGTCGACGAGGTGGTGGGACGCGCGGTGGTCGTGGCCTGGCCGCTCGACCGCTGGTCCACCCTCCCCGTCCCGGACACCTTCGACCAGAGGGGGCTGAACGCCGTGGCCGCCGGAGCGGCCCCCGCGGCCCTCGGGTTCGCCGGTGCGGTGCCGCTGGTGCTGTGGCGCCGCCGGCGACTGCTCGCGCGGGACGCGGGCGGGGCCGCCGGGACGTCGCCTGTGACGGCGTCCGGGGCGGCGCCCGTGACGGTGACGGAAAAGCCGGAGCGGGACGGCTGACCGCGTCCCGTACCGCCGGGTAGGGTGCCGTCCCGGAGCACCGAGGCGGGGAGCGGGAATGACGACAGCGGGACGGACGGCCGGCGGCCGTCGCACAGCGGGCGGAATCCTGTCCGGACTGGCGGTGGCCGTCGGCTGTGTGCTGTTCCTGGGCGGATTCGTCTGGGCGGCACTGCTCTACCAGCCCTACACCGTCCCGACGGACTCCATGGAGCCGACCGTCAACGCGGGTGACCGCGTACTGGCGCAGCGGATCGACGGCGGGGAGGTCCGCCGCGGCGATGTGGTGGTCTTCACCGACTCGACCTGGGGCGACCTCCCCATGATCAAGCGAGTGGTGGGCGTCGGCGGGGACAAGGTCGTCTGCTGCGATGCGGACGGCCGGCTGACCGTGAACGGCGAACCGCTCGAAGAACCGTATCTGCGTAGCTCCGGGCCCGCCTCTCCGATGGAGTTCACCGCGGAGGTGCCCCGGGGGAGCGTGTTCCTCCTGGGCGACCGGCGGAACACTTCCCTGGACTCGCGGGAGCATCTGACCGACGGCGACCAGGGCGCGGTGCCCGAGAGCGCGGTGAGTGCCCGGGTGGACGCCGCGGTCTGGCCGGCCGGCTCCTTCGGCATGGTTCCCCGTCCCGCGCCCTTCGCGGAGCTTTCCGGCGGGGTGTCCGAGCCCGGTCCGCTGCGGCCGCTCTCCCTGGCCGCCGCCGCGGGCGTGGTGCTGATCCTCGCGGGGGCCGTGCACGGGCCGCTGGCCCGCCGGGCCGAGCGGCGGCGCACGGCGGGGACCGGTGGCTGAGGAGTGGCGGAAGGTCGCGCGCGTCGTCCTGCTCGACCCCGCCGACCGGATCCTGCTGCTGCACGGGCACGAACCCGCCGACCCCCGGCGTTCCTGGTGGTTCACCCCCGGCGGGGGTGTCGAGCCCGGGGAGAGCCGGGAGGAAGCGGCCCGGCGCGAGCTGGCCGAGGAGACGGGCATCACGGAGGTGGAGCTGGGGCCCGTGCTCTGGCGGCGCGCGTGCTCCTTCCCGTTCGACGGACGCCGCTGGAACCAGGACGAGTGGTACTACCTGGGCAGGACCGGGCAGACCGGCACCGACGACACCGGCCGCACCGAGCTGGAACGGCGCAGTATCACCGGCCTCCGGTGGTGGACCTCCGGGGAACTGTCCACGCTGCGTGAGACGGTGTATCCGACCAAGCTCGCGGAGCTGCTGCGCACGCTGCTCGCCGAGGGTCCTCCGAGTGCGCCCGTGGTCCTGGAGGCGGAACGGGCCTGACGCACAATAGGGGGACGCCCGGCTGAAGGGGACCATGTCATGAGCGCCGAAGACCTCGAAAAGTACGAGACCGAGATGGAGCTGAAGCTCTACCGGGAGTACCGCGACGTCGTCGGCCTGTTCAAGTACGTGATCGAGACCGAGCGGCGTTTCTATCTGACGAACGCCTACGAGATGCAGGTGCACTCGGTGCAGGGGGAGGTCTTCTTCGAGATCTCCATGGCGGACGCCTGGGTGTGGGACATGTACCGGCCCGCCCGGTTCGTGAAGCAGGTGCGGGTGCTGACCTTCAAGGACGTGAACATCGAGGAGCTCAACAAGAGCGACCTCGAACTGCCGGACGAGTCCGGCTTCAACCGGTGAGGGTGGGCCGGTGGCGGCGGGCGCCGGGGCTTGGCGCGGTGTCGCGGGGACGCGGCGCCGGGGGCTCCGGTGCTGTGGGGTCCGGGCCGGAGTCCGGGGTTGGGGTGTGTGGTGGCGGCCCGGTGAGGCCCTCGGCTCACCCGTACGAGTGAGCGAGTTTTCCACAACCGGCGAGTAGTCCACCGTTCCAGACCAAGATCCACTTCATGCCTCCGGTTCCGGGACAGTCGGTCCCGGAGGTGGTGCCGATGAACGCGCGAGGAGCGCTCGGCCGCTACGGAGAAGACCTGGCGGCCCGACGGCTGGCCGATGCCGGCATGACGGTGCTGGAGCGCAACTGGCGCTGCCGCGAGGGCGAGATCGACATCGTCGCCCGGGACAAACAGGAGGAATTGCATTGAATGCAACACTCCGCCTAGCGCGGTGACTGCCGTTCTCCCTGCTCAGCGACTTACAAGGTCGGTGCCCTGTCGGACCGGGCAGTGCGTCGACCAGCAGCCTAGCAATTAAACTCAACAATGTTGCGTCTGATACAACAGGCTCTATGGGGTCTGTGGCGCCTGGATCGGCGCATCTTGTGCTGGCGCGGAACGTGGTGCACCTGGACCCGGCTCCGGCCGTCTTCAAGGCGATGGTCGAAGGCTGGGCACGGCAGCAGTCGGCGCGGTTTCTGAAGCCGAAGACGATCGATCCGCGTCTTCGGCTGATTGAGCGGCTGGAGGAGTTCACGGGCCAGTACCCGTGGCAGTGGACGCCTGCGGATGGCGAGGCCTTCATCGCCCATCTGCGGGGCGGCAGGAAGCCGATCCAGATGTCGACGGCGCGGACCTACGAGGTCACGATCAGCCTGTTCATGGAATACCTCCTGGATGCCCGCTATGGATGGCTGCAGGCTTGCTTGGAGCGGTTCGGCGACACGCCGCAGGAGATCTTTCATGAGGGCAATTCGGTCCTGCACACGGTCGAGTACGAAGGTGATCCGCGGCGGCGGCCGCTGACCTACGACGAGGTACAGGCTCTCTTCGACGCCGCCGATGCCCGGGTGGGCAAGATCCGAGGGCAGGGCCGCAAGGGTGCTCTGTGTGCTCTGCGAGACGCGGCCGTGCTGAAGACCATCTACGCCTACGGAGTACGCCGCACTGAGGCGTCCCGGCTGGACCTCGTCGACCTTCGGCGCAACCACAAGGCGGCCAGGTTCGGCTCTTTCGGCAGCGTCATGGTCCGGTTCGGAAAGTCCACCAAGGGCTCCCCGCCCAAGCGCCGGACGGTGCTGACCGTTCCGGAGATGGACTGGGTCGTCGATGTGCTCAAGGACTGGCGGGATGAGATCCGGCCTCAGTTCTCACCGGGCAGGCATCCCGCGCTCTGGATCACCGAACGGGCTGGCCGTCTGTCACCGCGGTCGATCAACGATGCCTTCGTGGCCGCTCGCCGGGACGCGGACCTCGACGAGGATCTGGATCTTCACTGCCTGAGGCACTCCAACATCACGCACCTGACAGAGTTCGGCTATCCGGCCCGGTTCGTTCAGGAACAGGCTGGCCACTCCCACGCGTCAACCACGGCGATCTACATGGGTGTGTCGAACGAGTACCGCAACAAGCTGCTGGAGAAGTCGATGAGGAACAGGCTGGGCGACGACTGGGACGTGACGCCGTGATCAAGAAGATGGGCTACCAGTGGCAGCTGCGACAGCTAATGGCCAAGCGGCAGATGTTTCAGACCTCGGACCTGGTGCCGTTGCTCGCGGAGCGAGGAGTGAAGCTTTCGCGTGAGCAGGTCTACCGGCTGGTGACGCAGCCGCCGCAGCGGATGAGCATGGACACCCTGGTCGCCCTCTGCGACATCCTGGACTGCACCCCGAATGACCTGATCAAGCCTGAAGTCGTCAACCTTCAGATCCGCAAGACCGCCGGCGGTGACGCGGCCCCGGCCTCAGCCCCGACCGAGGCACGCCGCACCGTCATCCGGCGTCCCGGCCAGCCGTGAGGCAGCCGACGACCGAGCGCCGGCTGCGTGCTCGCGAGCTCGCCGATGCCCGGGCTCGGCTCGTCGGACACGTCAGGGAGGCAATCGGGTCGGCGATCACCCGGGACGAGGCCCAGGCCGCTCTGGAGGAGGCCCGCTGCTGGAGCCCTAAGATTGCCAGAGCTCTCGACACCCACATGGCCGAGCATCCGAAGGCACTGACTGACCCCTCACCTCAATGCCCGATGTCTCTGGTCCGGTTGCTGCAGGTCCTCACGGCTAAAGGGCACGGCAACGCGGTCACCCTTCTGGCCTGCGCGATCTGTGGCCGCACCGACCGCAAGATCCGCCGCGTCACTCCTGAGGGCCGGTGCTGCGACTGGTGCGTGATGAAAGAAACTCTGCGCCGCTGTGATCGCTGCGGGCAGGACGGCATCATCTTCGCCCGCCGTGAGGAGGGCGGGATCTGCCAGGTCTGCTACCGCAAGGACGAGCAGTACATGAAGACCTGCGCCGGTTGCGGCCGGCTCAGGCCACCTGCCCGACGGCTCGAGGACGGTAGTTGCCTCTGCAATAGCTGTGCTCCCAAGCCCGAACGTGAATGCGCCGGCTGCGGGACTTGGGGTGCCTTGCACTCCGGAGTGTTCTGCAGGCACTGCTACGTCGCGCCTCGCCGACTCTGTGGTCAATGCGGGCGAGTCCGCGAGGTTGGCAAACGCGTCTCGGACGGCGAGCCTGACCTCTGCAGGAGCTGCAATCGCGGCCCGCAGAAGGAGTGCAGCGTCTGCGGGCGCCTTCGCACGGGCAGCAAGCTGCCCGACGGAGGCTGGCGATGCCACGGCTGCCGGCCCCGCCCTATCCGCCAGTGCGGATACTGCGACTCCCATGGGCCCAGCCAGGCAACGTGGCCCCTGGGCCACGTCTGCGGCCCCTGCTACTGGAGCAGGACCAGGAAGCCAGCCCCTTGCGCGAACTGCGGGGTCACCAACGTGCTGGTCGGCCAGGACGGCGAAGGACGCGACATCTGCGGCCCCTGTTCCGGCTCCGACATCACCTTTTCCTGCGTCCGCTGCGGCTTCCCCGGCGACATCTACGCCGCCGGCTGCTGCACCCGCTGCGTTGTGAAGGACCGCGTCCACGATCTCCTTGCCCAGGACGACGGAATGGTCACTCCGCAGCTACTTCCTCTCGCGCAGTGCCTCACCGAGGCCGAACACCCCCGATCCATCCGGGGCTGGCTCAGCCGAAGCCCGGCCGCCAAGCTCCTGGCCGCCCTGGTCTCCCAGCACGCGGAAATCACGCACGAGCACCTGGACTCCCTGCCACAGGACCCCAATCTCCGTTACATCCGAGAGCTGCTGGTCACCGCAAAGATCCTGCCGCGACGGCATGAGACCTTCGCCAGGCTGGAACTCTGGGCCGCGAAGATCCTTGCCGCACGTCCGCCCCACCAGCTGCCCGTCCTTCGGCCCTTCGTCGAGTGGCAGATCCTTCGAGACGCCCGCCGCCGCTCAGTCCGAGGCCAGTACACAGCTGGCGCTGCATCAGCCGACCGCCTCGACATCCGCTCGGCCATCGACTTCGTGAACTGGCTGGATGAACAGGCCCTCGAACTGAAGGACGTCGGTCAGGCCGACATCGACCTCTGGCTTGAGCAGGTCAAGCCATCCCGCCGCGACGGGATCAACCCCTTCCTTCGCTGGACTGCTGCCCGACGCCTCACCACGACGCTTTCAGCACCGCGCCAGCCATCTGAGCTGCCTTCCCGGTTCCTGGCCGAAGACGAACAGGCTCAGCAACTGCGACGCTGTCTCAACGACGACACGCTGCCCCTGGCAATCCGCATCATCGGCGCCCTGATCAGGCTTTACGGCCTGCCCACCACCCGCATCGTCGCCTTCACCACAGACCTCTTCCACCGCGAAGACGACGGTGCCTACTTCACCTTCGGCCGCCACCCAGTCCTGCTCCCGCCGAAGCTGGCACGACTGATTGAGAACCAGATCGCCGAGCCTCGCATCGCCTCAGCTTTTCGATCCCCCACTGTCGAGGACACGCCGGCATACCTGTTTCCAGGCCAACCGCCCAGCCGCCCGCGAAGTGCCAACTCAGTGCATCAGCTCATGAAGAAGTACGACCTCCCGATCATCGAGGCCCGGAACACAGCCATGATCGAAGCCGCGAGCAACCTTCCACCAATCGTGATCAGCGACCTCTTCGGAGTCGGTGCCACCACAGCGGAGACCTGGGCGAAGTACGTCCAGGACAGCTGGGCGGACTACCTTGCCGCAGTCGAGGAGACTCAAGAGGAGGAATAGCGCAGGGTTACAACACTGCCTCTTCACCAGTCGGCGACGCCCTGGTGATCTGCGAGGTCAAGACCCGACGGGCCGGTGGCCGCGAGCACCCCATGGCGGGCGTGCCGGTCCGCAAGGCGGCGCGGCTGCGCCGGCTCGCGGCGCGATGGCTGCTGGAGCGCTGGCCGGCGCCGCAGCCGCCGCCCGGAGGCGTCCGGATCGACCTGGTCGGGGTCCTGCTGCCGGGGCGCGGTGCCCCCGTGGTCGAGCATGCGCGGGGGGTGGCCTGATGGGGTTCGCGCGCACCTGCTCGGTGGCGCTGGCCGGGATCGAGGGCGTGGTGGTCGAGGTGCAGGCGGATCTCGAACCCGGGATCGCCGCCTTCACCCTCGTCGGGCTGCCGGACAAGAGCCTGGTGGAGAGCCGGGACCGGGTCCGGGCCGCGGTGGTCAACTCCGGCGCCGAGTGGCCGCAGAAGAAGCTCACGGTCGGGCTCAGCCCGGCCTCCGTCCCGAAGAGCGGCAGCGGCTTCGACCTGGCCGTGGCCTGCGCCGTCCTGGGCGCGGCGGAGCGGATCGATCCGCGGCGGATCGCGGATCTGATGATGATCGGCGAACTCGGTCTCGACGGGCGGGTGCGCCCGGTCCGGGGTGTGCTTCCGGCCGTGCTGGCCGCGGCGGAGGCCGGTTACGAGCAGGTGGTGGTCCCGGAGCAGACGGCGGCCGAGGCGGCCCTGGTGCCGGGGGTCGCCGTCCTCGGCGTGCGCAGCCTGCGGCAGCTGATCGCCGTGCTGGCCGGTGAAGCCGTTCCCGAGGAGGAGCCCCGGGAGGCCGGGCGTCCGGACCCGATGCTCGCCGGGCTCGCCCTCCCGGGCTCGGGCGCGGCCGCCGGGCTGGCCTCCCGCCCGGCGGACGGCGGCGGGCCGCTCCCGGATCTCGCCGATGTCGCCGGGCAGCGGGCCGCCCGGACGGCGCTGGAGGTGGCCGCCGCCGGCGGGCACCACCTCTACCTGAAGGGTCCTCCGGGAGCAGGCAAGACGATGCTGGCCGAGCGGCTTCCCGCGCTGCTTCCGCCGCTGACCCGGCGGGAGTCCCTGGAGGTGACGGCCGTGCACTCGGTGGCGGGCGTCCTCCCGCCCGGCAAGCCGCTGATCGACACACCCCCCTACTGCGCGCCGCACCACTCCGCGACCATGCCGTCGCTGGTCGGCGGGGGGAACGGCCTGCCGAGGCCCGGGGCCGTGACCCTCGCTCACCGGGGCGTCCTCTTTCTGGACGAGGCCGCCGAGTTCAGCGGCCGGGTGCTGGACGCCCTGCGGCAGCCGCTGGAGTCCGGGCACGTCGTGGTGGCCCGCAGCGCGGGCGTCGTACGGCTGCCGGCCCGCTTCCTGCTCGTCCTCGCCGCCAACCCGTGCCCCTGTGGCAGGCACTCGCTGTCCGGGGCGGGCTGTGAGTGCCCGCCCGCCGTCGTCCGGCGGTACCGGGCGAGGCTTTCCGGCCCGCTGATGGACCGGGTGGACCTCCGGGTCGGCGTCGAGCCGGTGGGGAGGCGGGCCCTTCTGGAGGGGACGGCGGGCGGCGAGCCCACCGCGGTGGTGGCCGGGCGGGTGCTCCAGGCCCGGGAACGGGCCTCGGTCCGGCTGGCCGAGAGCCCGTGGCGGCTCAACGGCGAGGTGCCGGGGCACGAGCTGCGCACCCGGTGGCGGCCGGAGCCCGGCGCGCTGCGAGAGGCGGAACGGGACATGGAGCGGGGTCTGCTCACCGCCCGGGGTCTGGACCGGGTGCTCCGGGTGGCGTGGACGGTCGCCGATCTCGCGGGGCACGACCGGCCCGCGGCCGCCGACGTGGGCCTGGCTCTCCAGCTCCGCACCGGCGTCAGCCGGGGAGCGGTACCGGTCGGGGAGCCGGTGTGACGGGCGGTCCGGCCGCGGACGCCGCGGAGCGGGAGCGCCGGGCGCGGGCGGCCCTCACCCGGATCGTGGAACCGGGCGACGAACTGGCCGGGCGGTGGCTCCGGGAGCGGGGGCCGGTCGCTCTGCTGCGGCTCTTCCTCGGGCGGGGCAGGGCGCCGTCCGAGGTCAGCGAGGAGCGGATGGCCGGCTACCGGGCCCGGGCGGCGGGGGCCGATCCGGTGGCGGCGCTCCGCGCCGCGGAGGCCGCCGGTATCCGGTTCGTCTGCCCGGGAGACCAGGAGTGGCCCGGACAGCTGGACGATCTGGGCGATGCCCGCCCCCTCGGCCTCTGGGTGCGCGGAAGACCGTCCCTGCGGCTCTGGGCGCTGCGGTCGGTGGCCGTCGTCGGGGCCCGGGCGTGCACGGACTACGGCGCGCACGCGGCCACCGCCCTCGGCGCCGGTCTCGCGGAGCGGGGCTGGGTGGTGGTCTCCGGCGCGGCCTACGGGATCGACGGCGCGGCGCACCGCGGGGCGCTCGCCGCGGGCGGCGCCACCGTCGCGGTTCTCGCCTGCGGAGTGGACCGCGCCTACCCGCGCGGCCACACCGAGCTGCTGCGGCGCATCGCCGACCAGGGTCTGCTGGTGGCGGAACTCCCGCCGGGCGGGCACCCGACACGAAGCCGCTTCCTCCAGCGCAACCGGGTCATCGCCGCGCTCACCCGCGGCACGGTGGTCGTGGAGGCGGAGTACCGCAGCGGATCGCTCGTCACCGCCCGCCGGGCCCAGCGGCTGGGCCGGCTGTCCGCCGGCGTGCCCGGCCCCGTGACCTCCGGTCTGTCCGCGGGAGTCCACGAACTCCTGCGCGGGGAGGCCACCCTGGTCACGGACGCGGACGAGGTGATCGAACTCGTCGGCGGCATCGGGGAGCTGGCCCCCGGCCGGAACGGCCCGGTGGTCGCCCGGGATCTGCTGGCACCGCTCACGGCCCGGGTGCTCGACGCCCTGCCGGCCCGGCGCGAAGCGGACACGCGGGAGATCGCGCGGGAAGCGGGCACGGACGGCGACGAGGCGAGAGCACGGCTGTACGAATTGCTCTCGCTGGGATTCGTCGAACGGCACGGCGATCGATGGCGCCTGACCCACCCGGCCGGCGGTCCTGGGCTCCGTCCGGAAGACGGCCTCTGACCTGCTGCGACCGGGTGACGGTCGGCGGTCCGCCGCCGGGCCCGTCTTCACACCGGAGCACCACGCCCATCGCACGCGTCCCACGCGCCACTCGACGGGCGTAACTCCGCGGTGCGGTCAGCGGAACGTATCTGCGCATGAGATACCCGCAGTCCTTCGCACGCTGCTACGGGACAGTCACGCTACGCTTACGGCAGTCCTGGCTCCGACCGACGATTTCACCCTGACGGCAGAACGGCTCAAGGCGACGAATGCCCCAGCACACCTCCGGGTCTGACCGCGCGGCAGTGCCACCCGCCGCCCGCGGCAGCGTGCGCCCCGCCGCCCCCTCGTCGCTCGACGAGCTCTGGCGGTCGTACAAGGACACGGCTGACAGCCGGCTGCGGGAACAGCTGATCCTGCACTACTCGCCCCTGGTGAAGTACGTGGCCGGGCGGGTGAGCGTGGGTCTGCCGCCCAACGTCGACCAGGCCGACTTCGTGTCCTCCGGCGTCTTCGGGCTCATCGACGCCATCGAGAAGTTCGACCCCGGGCGGTCCATCAAGTTCGAGACCTATGCGATCACCCGTATCCGCGGAGCGATGATCGACGAACTGCGCGCGCTGGACTGGATCCCCCGCTCGGTGCGGCAGAAGGCCCGAGCCGTCGAACGGGCCTACGCCACGCTGGAGGCCGCCCTGCGGCGTACCCCCACCGAGGCCGAGGTCGCCGAGGAGATGGGGATCTCCCCGGAGGAGCTGCATCAGGTCTTCAGCCAGCTCTCCCTGGCCAATGTGGTGGCCCTGGAGGAGCTGCTGCACGCCGGCGGTGAGGGCGGCGACCGGCTCAGCCTGATGGACAAACTGGAGGACACCGCGGCGGACGACCCCGAGGAGGTCGCCGAGGACCGCGAGCTGCGGAGGCTGCTGGCCCGGGCCATCAACACCCTCCCGGAGCGGGAGAAGACCGTGGTCACCCTCTACTACTACGAAGGGCTGACCCTCGCCGAGATCGGCCAGGTCCTCGGCGTCACGGAGAGCCGGGTGAGCCAGATCCACACCAAGTCCGTTCTCCAACTACGGGCCAAACTGGCCGACGTCGGGCGCTGACCCCCGCCCGCGGAGGGCTCTCCTGCCCGGGCGCTCGCCGTCGGCGGGCGCTCCTCCGTAGAGTGGACGGGTGCCAAGGATTCGAGCGGCCTCCGTGGCCGAGCACCGGACCATGCAGCGCGGCGCCCTGCTCGACGCCGCCCGATCCCTGTTGTCCGAGGGCGGAACGGAGGCGCTGACCTTCCCCGCCCTCGCCGAGCGCACCGGACTGGCGCGCTCCTCCGTCTATGAGTACTTCCGCTCCAGGGCGGCCGTCGTCGAGGAGCTGTGCGCTGTCGACTTCCCGGTGTGGGCCGCGGAGGTCGAGGCGGCCATGGCCGTGGCCGGCGCGCCCGAGGAGAAGATCGAGGCCTATGTGCGGCGGCAACTGGCCCTGGCCGGGGACCGGCGCCACCGGGCGGTGGTGGCCATCTCCGCCGGTGAGCTGGACGCCGGGGCGCGGGAGAAGATCCGTGCCGCGCACGGAGGCCTGATCGCGCTCGTCGTCGAGACCCTCGGCCACCTCGGACACCGGCAGCCACGGCTCGCGGCCATGCTTCTGCAGGGAGTCGTGGACGCGGCCGTCCGCCGGACCGAACTCGGGGCGGCGGAGAGCCCGGAGGAGATCACCGAGGCTGCGGTGGCCATGGCGCTGCGGGGCGTGCGGGGCGGCTGACCCGCGTCCCACCGCACCGGGCTCACCGCACCGCACCGCACCGCCGCGACGCCCGCCCCGGCTCCCGGCCGTCGACCGGCCACCGCCCGCCCGGTGTTCAGGCACCGGGCTCGGGTACGCCGAAGACCGGCAGCAGGCGGGACGGGGCGCCGCGCAGTATCCAGCCCGGCAGCAGCGACAGCGGATCCAGATACTCCTCTCCGCGCAGCAGGCCCCAGTGGAGGCAGGCGGTCGGGCAGTGGAACGGCCCCCGGTCCAGCACTCCGACCCGCTGTCCGGCCGCCACCCGGTCCCCCTTCTCCACCTCCGCCGTCACCGGCTGGTAGGTGATACGGAGCGGGGGCTCGCCCGTACCGTCCAGTTCCACCGACACCACGCCGCGGCCCGCGACGACACCCGCGAACGAGACCCGGCCCGGCGCCGCGGCGCGTACCGTCCGGCCCGGGCGGGAGGCCACGTCCACCCCGCGGTGCCCGGCCGCGTACCGCGAGGGCGGTGGCTGCCAGGCCCTCAGGACCTCCGGCCGCCGGCCGGCCGCGCGGGCGGCGCCGTCCGTTCCGCCGACCGGCCAGGCACGGGGGCCGCGGGTGAGGCCCCGGGCCGTCCGCGGTCCGGCTCGCCGGCCCGTCCCGCCGTCGTCCGGGCGGGGCCGGGCGTCCGGGCGGCCCGTGGCGGGCCCGCTCGCTTCCCCGCCCGCTTCCCCGGCCGCCTCCCGGCCCGCCTCCGCGGCGGCGAGGGACGGCGGCGCGGTGGCGGCGCCCGTGCCGGGACCGGGACCGGGCGGCCGGGACACGAGCAGCCATACCGCGAGCAGCGCACAGGCCACCGCCGGCCCGCAGCGCGCCCGGCGGCCGGGGGCCGTGGCCGCGCGCCATTCCGTGCTCCGGGCGACCACCCGGAAGCGTTCTCCTCTTCGGTGCCGCCGCCCGGTCCGTGCCCGGTGCGGCCCGCGTCCCGCCGCTTCGTTCCTCCGCATGGGGCGACGGTCCCGCATCCGCCGGCCACCGCGCGGATCTTGGCCGCAACCTGTGGATTACCGGCCGGTTGTGGACAACTCGGTGCCGCACCCCGGGGCCCGCGTTCCGCCTCCGGACCGGTCCTGTCCGTGTCGTCCGGGGGTGCGGCCGTCCCGTACACTTCTGGTGGCGATCCGGGTGACCGGATCGACTTCGCACGCCCCGCCACCGTCGCGTCAGACCTCTCAGGCAGCGCGGTGGCCGCGTCCCTCGGTCCTCGGAAGAACCTCTTCCGCGGCACGGCGCGCCGGGGCGTCAGGCACGGCGGCCGCCCGGCCGCGGTGGAACCGAGAATGTCAAGGAGTACGGCCATGGCCGTCGTCACGATGCGGGAGCTGCTGGAGAGCGGCGTCCACTTCGGGCACCAGACCCGTCGCTGGAACCCGAAGATGAAGCGTTTCATCTTCACCGAGCGCAACGGCATCTACATCATCGACCTGCTCCAGTCGCTGTCGTACATCGACCGCGCCTACGAGTTCGTCAAGGAGACCGTCGCGCACGGCGGTTCCATCATGTTCGTCGGTACCAAGAAGCAGGCGCAGGAAGCCATCGCGGAGCAGGCGACCCGCGTCGGCATGCCGTATGTCAACCAGCGCTGGCTGGGCGGCATGCTGACCAACTTCTCGACCGTCTACAAGCGTCTGCAGCGCCTCAAGGAGCTCGAGCAGATCGACTTCGAGGACGTGGCCGCCTCCGGCCTCACCAAGAAGGAACTGCTCGTCCTCTCCCGCGAGAAGGCGAAGCTGGAGAAGACCCTCGGCGGTATCCGCGAGATGCAGAAGGTGCCCAGCGCCGTCTGGATCGTGGACACCAAGAAGGAGCACATCGCCGTCGGCGAGGCGCGCAAGCTCAACATCCCGGTGGTCGCGATCCTCGACACCAACTGCGACCCGGACGAGGTCGACTACAAGATCCCGGGCAACGACGACGCGATCCGCTCCGTCACCCTGCTCACCCGCGTGATCGCCGACGCCGCCGCCGAGGGCCTCATCGCCCGCTCCGGCGCGGCCACCGGCGACCAGAAGCCGGGCGAGAAGGCCGGCGAGCCGCTGGCCGAGTGGGAGCGCGACCTCCTCGAGGGCGGCGACAAGAAGGCTGCCGAGCAGCCGGCCGCCGCCGAGGCCGAGAAGCCGGCCGAGGCCCCCGCCGCCGAGGCCGAGAAGCCGGCCGAGGCCCCCGCGGCTGAGGCGCCGGCCGCCGAGGCGCCCGCCGAGGCCCCGGCCGCGGAAGCCGAGAAGGCCTGACCTCAGCGTCACGGCTGACGACGGCGGGGGCCCGGTGCCCCCGCCGTCCACCCGTAGATCCGATCGATCGACTTTCGAGAAGAGATTGACAGACCATGGCGAACTTCACCGCCGCTGACGTCAAGAAGCTCCGTGAGCTCACCGGCGCCGGCATGATGGACTGCAAGAAGGCGCTGGACGAGGCCGAGGGCAACGTCGACAAGGCCGTCGAGATCCTGCGCGTCAAGGGCCAGAAGGGCGTGGCCAAGCGTGAGGGCCGCAGCGCCGAGAACGGCGCCGTCGTCTCCCTCATCGCGGACGACAGCAAGTCCGGCGTCCTGCTGGAGCTGAAGTGCGAGACCGACTTCGTCGCCAAGGGTGACAAGTTCCTCGCCGCAGCCAACGCGCTGGCCGCCCATGTCGCCAAGACCTCCCCGGCCGATCTGGAGGCCCTGCTGGCCTCGGAGATCGAGTCGGGCAAGACCGTCCAGGCATATGTGGACGAAGCCAACGCCACCCTCGGCGAGAAGATCGTCCTGGACCGGTACGCGCAGTTCGAGGGCGGCTATGTCGCCACGTACATGCACCGCACCAGCCCGGACCTCCCGCCGCAGGTCGGCGTGCTCGTCGAGCTCGAGCAGGAGAACGCCGAGGTGGCCAAGGACATCGCGCAGCACATCGCCGCGTTCGGTCCGAAGTACCTCTCCCGCGACCAGATCCCGGCCGAGGCGGTCGAGAACGAGCGTCGCGTCGCCGAGGCCACGGCGCGCGAGGAGGGCAAGCCCGAGGGCGCCCTGCCGAAGATCGTCGAGGGCCGGGTGAACGGCTTCTTCAAGGAGAACTGCCTCCTCGACCAGGCGTTCGCCAAGGACAACAAGAAGACCGTCCAGAAGGTGCTGGACGAGGCCGGTGTCACGCTGAAGCGCTTCGCCCGCATCCGCGTCGGCGCCTGAGTCCGGTCAGCGACAGCGGAAAGCGCCCGCCGCCGCTAAGGTCGGGGGCAGCCGGCCGACGGCGTGCCGGACGGCCGCAGAGGTGACGAGGAGGCCATTGCCGCAGAGGGATCGAGCAGACCCCGCACGGCAGTGGCCTTCTTCGTCTGTGCACGAGGAGATCTCCATGAATCAGGACGCCGACAAGGCCGGTAAACCCGATCACGGTCCCCAGCGGGGCCGGTTTCTGCTGAAGCTGTCCGGCGAGGCCTTCGCCGGCGGGGGCGGCCTCGGCGTCGACCCGGACGTCGTGCACAAGATGGCACGGGAGATCGCCGCCGTCGTCCGGGACGGCGCCGAGATCGCGATCGTCATCGGCGGCGGCAACTTCTTCCGGGGCGCCGAGCTCCAGCAGCGCGGTATGGACCGGGCCCGCTCCGACTACATGGGCATGCTGGGCACGGTCATGAACTGCCTCGCGCTCCAGGACTTCCTGGAGAAGGAGGGAATAGACTCCCGCGTCCAGACCGCCATCACGATGGGCCAGGTCGCGGAGCCGTACATCCCGCTCCGGGCGGTGCGGCACCTGGAGAAGGGACGCGTCGTCATCTTCGGCGCCGGCATGGGGATGCCGTACTTCTCCACCGACACCACCGCCGCCCAGCGCGCGCTGGAAATCGACGCGCAGGCCCTGCTGATGGGCAAGAACGGCGTCGACGGGGTGTACGACTCGGACCCGCGGAAGAACCCCGACGCGGTGAAGTTCGACGCCCTCGAGTACAGCGAGGTCATCACCCGCGGCCTCAAGGTCGCCGACGCCACCGCCATCACCCTGTGCATGGACAACAAGCTGCCGATTCTCGTCTTCGAACTTCTCGCCGAAGGCAATATCGCGCGTGCGGTGAAGGGTGAGAAGATCGGCACGCTGGTGAGCGACCAAGCGACCAGGGCCTGACCCGGGAGGTCCGGCCCGATACGGGGATGGACAACAGCCTGCCGGTCGGACACCGTGCAGGAGTAGACGCGCGCAGGGGCGAGGCTCTGCTTACTGATAACACCAGGAGCAAGTGGTGATCGAAGAGACCCTCCTCGAAGCCGAGGAGAAGATGGAGAAGGCCGTCGTGGTCGCCAAGGAGGACTTCGCCGCGATCCGCACCGGCCGTGCGCACCCGGCGATGTTCAACAAGATCGTGGCGGACTACTACGGGGCGATGACGCCGATCAACCAGCTGGCGTCGTTCTCGGTCCCGGAGCCGCGGATGGCCGTGGTGACCCCGTTCGACAAGAGCGCGCTGCGCAACATCGAGCAGGCGATCCGCGACTCCGACCTCGGGGTCAACCCGAGCAACGACGGCAGCATCATCCGCGTGGTGTTCCCCGAGCTGACGCAGGAGCGCCGCAAGGAGTACATCAAGGTCGCCAAGCACAAGGCCGAGGACGCGAAGATCTCGATCCGCAGCGTCCGGCGCAAGGCCAAGGAGACCATCGACAAGTTCATCAAGGACGGTGAGGTCGGCGAGGACGAGGGCCGCCGCGCCGAGAAGGAGCTCGACGACACCACCGCGAAGTACGTGGCGCAGGTGGACGAGCTGCTCAAGCACAAGGAAGCCGAGCTGCTCGAGGTCTGATGAACGACTCTTCCCGGGGCGCCCCGCCGCACGCCGGCTACGGGGGACCGCCCGGTCAGGGGCCCGTGCGGCCTCCCGCGGCGGGTCCCCCGCACGGGGCGGACGATGCGGCGCAGACTCGGCCCATGCCCATCGTGCCCCCCGCAGGCGGCGACCAGGACGACCGCGACGGACACGACCGGGGGGCCGCTCACCCGAGCGGCCCCCCGGTCCACGCGCACCGCCCGGCCGGAGCCCATCCGTCCCCCGCGACGCCGCCCCGCAAGCGCGCGGGCCGCGACCTGCGGGCCGCGATCGGCGTGGGGGTCGGCCTCGGCGCGGTGATCCTCGCCTCGCTGTTCTTCGTCAAGGACGTCTTCGTCGGGGTGATCGCGGCCGCGGTCGTGGTCGGCCTCTGGGAGCTGACCTCCCGGCTGCGCGAGCAGAAGGGCATCCGCGCGCCACTGGTGCCGCTGGCCCTCGGCGGCGTCGCCATGGTCGTCGCGGGATACCTGCGGGGCCCGGAGGGCGCCTGGGTCGCCATGGCGCTCACCGCGCTCGCCGTCCTGGCCTGGCGGATGACGGACGCCCCGGAGAACTACCTCCGTGACGTCACGGCCGCTCTCTTCGCCGCCTTCTACGTGCCGTTCCTCGCCACCTTCGTGGCGCTGATGCTGGCCGCCGGCGACGGCGCCTGGTGGGTGCTGGTCTTCCTGGTGCTCACCGTGGTCAGCGACACCGGCGCCTACGCCGTCGGCTGGCGCTTCGGCACGCACAAGCTCGCGCCGCGCATCAGCCCCGGCAAGACGCGCGAGGGACTGCTCGGGGCGGTCGGCTTCTCCATGGTGGCCGGCGCGCTGTGCCTGGAGTTCCTCATCGACGGGGGCAGTTGGTGGGAGGGCCTGCTGCTGGGCCTGGCGGTCGCGGGCAGCGCCACCCTGGGCGACCTCGGCGAGTCCATGATCAAGCGGGACCTCGGGATCAAGGACATGGGCACGCTGCTCCCCGGCCACGGCGGGATCATGGACCGCCTGGACTCGCTGCTGCCCACCGCTCCGGTGGCGTGGCTGCTGCTGGTGGTCTTCACCGGCGCGGGCTGAGTCCTCCGGCGCACGCCAGGCCCCTGCCGCAGCGGTTCGGCAGGGGCCTGGGCGCGTCTCCGGCAGCGGACCGCGGCCGGGTGACGGGAGCCTCGTCCGCGGGGCGCCGGGGGACCGTCCGGCGTCTGCGACACTGGAGGAATCATGCCTAAGCCCGGAGAACTCACTTTTGCCGTGCCGCGCGGGGCCAAGAAGCCGCCGCGGCATCTTGCCGACCTCACCCCCGCCGAGCGCCGTGACGCGGTGGCGGCCATCGGCGAGAAGCCGTTCCGGGCCGGCCAGGTCTCGCGTCACTACTTCGCCCGGTACGCCGACGACCCGGCGGCCTGGACGGACATCCCCGCGGCGGCCCGTGAGAAGCTCGCGGCCGAACTGCTGCCCGAACTCATGACCGTCGTGCGGCACATCAGCTGCGACGACGACACCACCCGCAAGACGCTGTGGCGGCTCTTCGACGGCACGCTCGTCGAGTCGGTCCTGATGCGCTACCCGGACCGGGTCACCATGTGCGTCTCCTCGCAAGCCGGCTGCGGGATGAACTGCCCCTTCTGCGCCACCGGCCAGGCCGGTCTCGACCGCAATCTGTCGACCGCCGAGATCGTGCACCAGATCGTGGACGGCATGCGGGCGCTGCGGGACGGCGACATCCCCGGCGGGCCGGCCCGGCTGTCGAACATCGTCTTCATGGGGATGGGCGAGCCGCTCGCCAACTACAACCGCGTCGTCGGCGCCATCCGGCGGCTCACCGACCCCGAGCCGGACGGCCTCGGGCTCTCGCAGCGCGGCATCACCGTCTCCACCGTCGGTCTCGTCCCGGCGATGCTGCGCTTCGCCGACGAGGGCTTCAGCTGCCGGCTCGCGGTCTCGCTGCACGCCCCGGACGACGAGCTCCGCGACACCCTCGTGCCGGTCAACACCCGGTGGAAGGTGCGCGAAGTGCTCGACGCCGCCTGGGAGTACGCCGAGAAGTCCGGCCGCCGGGTCTCCATCGAGTACGCGCTGATCCGCGACATCAACGACCAGGCCTGGCGCGGCGATCTGCTCGGCCGGCTGCTCAAGGGCCGCCGCGTGCACGTCAACCTCATCCCGCTCAACCCCACGCCCGGCTCGAAGTGGACCGCCTCGCGGCCCGAGGACGAGAAGGCGTTCGTGGCCGCGCTGGAGGCCCACCGGGTGCCGGTGACCGTCCGGGACACCCGGGGCCAGGAGATCGACGGCGCATGCGGTCAGCTGGCCGCCGCGGAGCGCTGATATCGTCGTTTTCGAACGTCTATTCCGACAGGGGAGCGCACAGCGCTGAGAGTGCGGCAGCAGCCGCAGACCCTCGAACCTGAACCGGGTCATACCGGCGTAGGGAGTTCGGTCACCACTCGACAAGCTGTCGTGCCCTGCCCGCTTCAGGGGAGGCACCACTCATGACCACGCACCTCCGCGGACGGTCCGCCGCCGCGCTGCTCGTCACCGCGCTGGGCATCACCTCGCTCGCCGCGTGCGGCGGCTCCGGTGATCCCGCCGGGAAGGACGGCGGCGAGACCGCGGCCGTCACCCTGGTCACCCATGACTCGTTCGCCGTCTCCGACGACGTGCTGAAGGAGTTCACCGAGCAGACCGGCCGCAAGGTCGAGATCCTGCGCGGCGGCGACGCCGGCACGACCGTCAACCAGGCCGTGCTGTCCAAGGGCAACCCGCAGGGCGACGTCCTCTTCGGCGTCGACAACACCCTGCTCTCGCGCGCCCTCGACCACGGGATCTTCACGCCGTACGAGGCCAGGGGCCTGGAGAAGGTACCGGAGGAACTCCGGCTCGACCGGGCGAAGCACCGGGTCACGCCCGTCGACTACGGCGACATCTGCGTCAACTACGACCGCGGCTGGTTCGAGAAGAAGCGGCTGGCGCCGCCGGAGACCTTCGCCGACCTGGTCGAACCCGCCTACAAGGACCTGCTGGTCACCGAGAACGCCGCCACCTCCTCGCCGGGGCTGGGCTTCCTCCTCGCCACCGCGGCCGAGTACGGCGACGACGGCTGGCAGGACTACTGGAAGAAGCTCAAGGCCAACGGCGTCGAGGTGGTCGACGGCTGGGAGCAGGCCTACAACGACCGCTTCTCCGGCTCCGGCGGCGGCAAGGGCAAGGGCGACAAGCCCCTCGTCGTCTCCTACGCCTCCAGCCCGCCCGCCGAGGTGCTGGGGCAGGACCCGCTGCCCGAGGAGGGGCCGACGGGGGTGGCGAAGGGCACCTGCTTCCGGCAGACCGAGTTCGCCGGGCTGCTGGACGGCGCCGAGAACCCCGAGGGCGGCAAGGAACTCCTGGACTTCCTGCTGAGCGAGACCTTCCAGGAGGACGTGCCGCTGCAGATGTTCGTCCACCCCGCCCGGACGGACGTCAAGCTGCCGGAGGTCTTCACCCGGTACGGGGCGACGATCGAGAAGCCCGCTTCCCTGGCCCCGGAGAAGATCGCCGAGAACCGTGAGCGGTGGGTCAAGGCATGGTCCCAGCTCGTTCCGAGGTGACCGCCGGGGCGGAGCCGGCCCCGGCTGCGCCCCCGTCGCCGTCCGCACCGCCTCCGCCCGCTCCGCCGTCACCGGCGGGGCGGCGGCCGGGCGGGCGGCCGGGCCGCGGCTCCGGCACCGTGGTCCGGCTCGCGCTGATGGCCGTTCCGGCGGCCTTCTTCGCCCTGTTCTTCGTCCACCCGGTGGCCGCGATCGTGGCCCGGGGGCTGCGCGACGGGGGGCGGTGGCGGTTCGGGCGGGCCGGCACGGTGCTGACGGACCCGCTCGTCCTGGACGTGCTCTGGTTCACCGCGTGGCAGGCGGCGGCGTCCACGGCGCTGACCGTGGCCGTCGCGCTGCCGGGCGCCTATGTCTTCGCCCGCCTCGACTTCCCCGGCAAGCGGCTGCTGCGGGCGCTGGTGGTGGTGCCGTTCGTCCTGCCCACCGTCGTGGCCGGCTCGGCCTTCCTGGCGCTGCTGGGACGCGGCGGACTGCTGGACGAGCTGTGGGGCGTCCGGCTGGACACCACGGTGTGGGCGATCCTGCTCGCCCATGTGTTCTTCAACTACGCGGTCGTGGTGCGGACGGTCGGCGGCTTGTGGGCCCAGCTCGACCCCCGCCAGGAGGAGGCCGCGCGGATGCTCGGCGCGAGCCGCCTCACCGCCTGGCGCCGGATCACCCTGCCGGCGCTGGCGCCCGCCGTTGCCGCCGCGGCGCTGATGGTCTTCCTCTTCACCTTCACCTCCTTCGGGGTGGTCCAGATCCTCGGCGGTCCGCGCTACTCGACCCTGGAGGTCGAGATCTACCGGCAGACCGCACAACTGCTCGACCTGCCGACGGCAGCCGTGCTGACGCTGCTGCAGTTCTGCGCCGTCGGCGGCCTGCTCCTGCTGCACGCCCGGACGGTGCGGCGGCGCGAGAGCGCGCTGCGGCTGGTCGACCCCGCGCACACCTCCCGCCGTCCCCGCGGCGCCGGCCAGTGGGCCATGCTGGGCTCCACGGTCACGGTCGTCGCGCTGCTGCTCCTGCTGCCGCTGGGGGTGCTCGTCGAGCGCTCGCTGGACGCACCGGACGGCTACGGCTTCGCCTTCTACCGGGCGCTGGGGTCCGAGGAGGGCGGGACGTTCACCGTGGCGCCGCTGGAGGCGGTGGGCAACTCCCTGGCGTTCGCGGCCGTGGCCACCCTGATCGCCCTGGTGGTCGGCGGTCTGGCCGCGGCGGCCCTGACCCGGCGGGCCGGAAGACTCGTACGGGGGTTCGACGCGCTGCTGATGCTGCCGCTGGGCACCTCGGCCGTGACGGTCGGCTTCGGCTTCCTCCTCGCGCTCGACGAGCCGCCCCTGGACCTGCGGTCCGCCTGGATCCTGGTGCCGCTGGCGCAGGCCCTGGTCGGCGTGCCGTTCGTCGTCCGCACCATGCTGCCCGTCCTGCGCGCGGTCGATCCGCGGCTGCGCGAGGCGGCCGCCGTGCTGGGAGCCTCCCCGCTGCGCGCCTGGCGCGAGGTGGACCTGCCGCTGGTGCGGCGGGCGCTGCTCGTCGCCGCGGGCTTCGCCTTCGCCGTCTCGCTCGGCGAGTTCGGCGCCACCGTCTTCATCGCCCGTGCCGACACCCTCACCCTTCCGGTCGCCGTGGCCCGGCTGCTGGGCCGGGCCGGCGCACTGCCGTACGGGCAGGCGATGGCGCTCAGCACGATCCTGATGCTCGTCTGCGCGGTGTCCCTGCTGCTGCTCGAACGCGTCCGCACCGACCGCTCCGGCTCCGGGGAGTTCTGACATGCCCTCCGACACCACTCCGGGCACGGCCCCCGGCACCGCCCCCGGCTCTCCTCCCGGCACCGGGGAGGCCCCCGCCGGCCCCGGCGATACCTCCGCCGCCCGGCCCGCCCTGCTGCGGCTCGACGGGGTGACCGTCCGCTTCGGCGACCGCGCGGTGCTCGACGCGGTGGACCTGGAGGTCCCCGAGCAGCGGACGGTCTGCGTGCTCGGGCCGAGCGGCAGCGGCAAGTCCACCCTGCTGCGCGTGGTGGCCGGGCTGCAGCGGCCGGACGCGGGCCGGGTGACCCTCGCCGGCCGCGACCGGACGGGGGTGCCCGCGCACCGGCGCGGCGTCGGACTGATGTTCCAGGACCACCAGCTCTTCCCGCAGCGGGATGTCGGCGGCAACGTCGCCTTCGGCCTGCGCATGCGCAAGGTGCCGCGCGCCGAGACCGAACGCCGCGTCGCCGGTCTCCTCGACCTCGTCGGGCTGCCCGACGCCGGGCGGCGCGCGGTGTCCTCGCTGTCCGGCGGCGAGCAGCAGCGGGTGGCGCTGGCGCGCGCCCTCGCCCCGGAACCGCAGCTCCTGATGCTGGACGAACCGCTGGGCCAGCTCGACCGGACGCTCCGCGAGCGGCTGGTCGTCGAACTCCGCGAGCTGTTCCGGCGGCTGGGGACGACCGTGCTGGCGGTCACCCACGACCAGAGCGAGGCCTTCGCCCTCGCCGACCGGGTGGTCGTGATGCGGGAGGGCCGTGTCGCCCAGACCGGCACGCCCCTGGAGGTCTGGCGCCGGCCAGCCTCGGAGTTCGTCGCCCGCTTCCTCGGCTTCGACAACGTGATCGAAGGGCTGGTGCGCGACGGGACCGCCGACACCCCCTGGGGCCGGCTGCCGGTGGAGCCGGGCTCCGCCCGGGGCACGCGTCGGCTGCTCGTCCGCCCCACCGGGGTCCGGCTGGTGCCGGCCGCCGACGGCCTGCGCTGCACCGTCGCGGCCCGTACCTTCCGCGGCGACCGGGTCTCCCTGCTGCTCCGCCCCGGGACCGGGCCGCTCCTGGAGGCGTCCTGCGCCCTGCGCGACGCCCCGGAGACCGGTACGGAGGTGGGCGCGGCGTTCGCCGCCGAGGACGTGGTGGTGCTGGCCGCGGGAGAGTAGCCCCGCGGCCGGGGTGTCAGGCGAGCAGCGGCAGGGTGGCCAGCGTGGCGACGGTCCAGCTCACCGGGGCCACCACGGCGGCCATCACGACGGCGCGGAGGACGGCCGCGCGGCGCAGCAGGGCGGCCGGGGCCCCGGCGTGCCGCAGCGCCTCGGTGGTGCCGGCCCGCTCGGCCCGCGACTCCAGGGCCGTGATCACCACGGTCAGCGCCACGCACGCCACCACCAGCGCGGCTCCGAGGGCGAGAAGCGGTCCGAACGAGGCGACGGCGGCCGGGCCGGGGCCGCCGTACAGCCGGTCCGCCGCGAGGACGCCGGTGGCCACCGCGCACAGCACACCGAGCGGGCGGCCGATCCGTTCCGCCTCCGCCTGCAGGAACCGGCCCGCCAGCAGCCGCAGCGCGCCGGGCCGGCCCGCGGCCAGCAGCCGCCCGGCCAGCTGCGTCAGCCCGGGGAGCGCCGTCACCAGGCCGACCGCGACCAGGGCCCACCCGGCGACCGCGCCCGGCGGGATGCCGTCCGGGCGCCCCGGCAGCGGAGGACCGCCGCCCGGGGGGCCGGCGGGGCCGGCGTACGACCCCAGCGCCAGCCCGGCCGTCAGCAGGGCGACGCCCCAGGGCAGCTCGCGCAGCGCGGTGCCCGGCGTGTACGGATTCCCTCCCGCGGACCACGGCACGGCCGGACCGTGACCCGCGTCCTGGCGCCGGTGCTCCGCGGGCGCCGGGCGGGGGCGCAGCGCGAGCGCGGTCGCGGCGCCCGCCACCGCCGGCACCACGGTCAGCAGGGTCAGCACGGCCGGGAACGGCAGCGGCACGCCGGCGCCCAGCGCCTGCTCCGCACCGGGCACGGCGGGGATGCCGAGGTCTCCGCGGAGCAGCAGGAACACCAGTGCGGCCGCGGCGCCGCCGAGGAGGCAGAAGAGGACTGTGGAGGCGGCGGCCAGCAGTGCCAGACGGGCGGGCCCGTATCCGGCCGCGTACAGGTTCTGCCGGGGCCCGGTGCCGTGATCGGCGCGGGCGGCGGCGACGGCCAGCTGCACGGACGCCGCGAGCGGCAGCGCGCACCACAGCAGCCGGACGGCGGAGGAGCCGGCACCCGCCGGGAGTGCGGCCGCCTGGCCCAGGCTGCTGAGCAGCAGGAAGCCCGTACCGGCGGAGGCCGCCGCGACCGCCAGCCGGCGCGCCTGGACGGCCGGGCGGGCGCCGCGGGCTAGACGGAGAGCGAGCACGTCGTTCTTCCCTCGGTGTCGTCGTTGCCGCCGGCCGGGCCGTTCCCGGCGCCGCTGTCGCGGTCGGCGGGCGGGTCGGCGGGCCGGCCGTCGAGCAGCGCGAACCGGCGGTCCGCGTGGGCGGCGACCCCGGGGTCGTGGGTGGCCAGGACGACCGTGATCTCGTGCGAGCGGGCCGCCGTGGTGAGGATGCGCAGCACCGAGGCCCTGTCCGCGCTGTGCAGCCGGGCCGTCGGGTCGTCGGCGAACAGCACCGACGGCTGGGCGGTCAGGGCGCGGGCGACGGCCACCCGCTGCCGCTGTGCCTGCGTCAGGGACGCCGGGCGGCCGCGGGCGCAGTCGCCGGCGTCGAGCCGGTCCAGCCAGCCGAGGGCCGCCGTCCGGGCGGCGCGCGGGGCCGTGCCGCGCAGCAGCAGCGGCAGCGCGGCGTTCTCCCAGCCGGTGAGCTCCGGTACGAGCTGCGGCTCGGTGCCGATCCAGCCGAAGCTCTCGCGGCGCAGCCGCTCGCGCGCGACCGCGCCTAGGGGGTGCACGGGGGAGCTGCGGAACCACACCTGGCCGCTGTCCGGCACGAGACGCCCGGAGAGGCACTCCAGCAGGGTCGTCTTGCCGCTGCCCCGGGGCCCGGTGACGGCGAGGACCTCGCCCTCCCGGACCGCGAGGGAGACCCCGGCGAGCACGGGTGTGCCGCTGGTCGCGTAGTGCAGGGCGTGTGCCCGGAGAACGTCGTTGTCCGGCGGGGCCACCATGGCGAGCACCTCGGCTTGTGTGAGCGGTGCGGCCTCCGTCCCGGCGTGAGGGCGGGAGACCGGTCGGTGCCTGGAACGGTAAGGAGTCGAGGGCCGCGGCACCTCACCGGGGGTGGGATATGCGCCCGTTTTTCGTCCGATCGGATGGACGGCCGCGCGGATGGTCCCGCCACCGGCACGGCACCGGGGCGTGCCGCGGAGGCAGGTCACCGGGCCCCGGACGGGGCGGCCCCCTGCTGCGATGTCCGCCGCAGCGTTTAGGGTGGGTGTCTCACCCATTGGACACCGACAGGGAGGGGTGGCACGTGACCACCGAACTGCGTCGTCTGCGCAACTACATCGGCGGGGAGTTCCGGGACGCCGCCGACGGCCGGACCACCGACGTGGTCAACCCGGCCACCGGCGAGGTGTACGCCACCGCTCCGCTGTCCGGCGCCGCCGACGTCGACGCCGCCATGGCCGCCGCCGAGGCCGCCTTCCCGGCCTGGCGGGACCTCGTACCCGCGGACCGGCAGAAGGCCCTGCTCAAGATCGCCGACGCGATGGAGGAGCGCGCCGAGGAGCTGATCGAGGCCGAGTGCCGGGACACCGGCAAGCCGCTCGGGCTCACCCGTTCCGAGGAGATCCCGCCGATGATCGACCAGGTCCGCTTCTTCGCGGGCGCGGCGCGGATGCTGGAGGGGCGCTCGGGCGGCGAGTACATGGAGGGGCTGACCTCCTTCGTCCGCCGGGAGCCGGTCGGGGTCTGCGCGCAGGTCGCGCCGTGGAACTACCCGATGATGATGGCGGTCTGGAAGTTCGCCCCGGCGCTCGCCGCGGGCAACACGGTCGTCCTCAAGCCTTCCGACACCACCCCCGCGTCGACGGTGCTGCTCGCCGAGATCCTCGGCTCCGTCCTCCCGAAGGGCGTCTTCAACGTCGTCTGCGGCGACCGCGACACCGGCCGGCTGATGGTCGAGCACCCGGTGCCCGCGATGGCGTCCATCACCGGCTCGGTCCGGGCCGGCACGGAGGTCGCCGCCAGCGCCGCCAAGGACGTCAAGCGGGTCCACCTGGAGCTGGGCGGCAAGGCCCCCGTCGTCGTCTTCGAGGACGCCGACCTGGCCAAGGCCGTCGAGGGCATCACCGAGGCGGGCTTCTTCAACGCCGGCCAGGACTGCACCGCCGCGACCCGCGTCCTCGTCCACGAGTCCGTGCACGACGAGTTCGTCGCCGCCCTTGCCAAGGCCGCCGCGGACACGAAGACCGGGCAGCCGGACGACGAGGACATCCTCTACGGCGCGCTCAACAACGCCGACCAGCTCGCGAAGGTGAGCGGCTTCATCGAGCGCCTCCCCGCGCACGCCAAGGTCGAGACCGGCGGCCGCCGGGTCGGCGAGCGGGGCTACTTCTACGCCCCGACCGTCGTCTCCGGCCTGAAGCAGGACGACGAGATCGTCCAGAACGAGGTCTTCGGCCCGGTCATCACCGTCCAGCCCTTCACGGACGAGCAGCAGGCGCTGGAGTACGCGAACGGTGTCGAGTACGCCCTCGCCTCCTCGGTCTGGACGAAGGACCACGGCCGGGCCATGCGGATGTCCAGGGCCCTGGACTTCGGCTGCGTGTGGATCAACACGCACATCCCGCTGGTCGCCGAGATGCCGCACGGCGGCTTCAAGAAGTCCGGCTACGGCAAGGACCTGTCGGCCTACGGCTTCGACGACTACACCCGGATCAAGCACGTCATGACGTCGCTGGACGGCTGAGCCGCGGCACGCCGGCGGCGCCACCGGACGCACCGGGGCGGCCCCGGGCCACCACCGTGGCCCGGGGGTGCCGGTCTGTCCGGGGCGCGCCGGGCCCGCCGATAATCGGTTTTGTCCCGGCGCCGCCGTCCGTAGGGTCCGGCGCATGCCCGATACCGCTCCGCCGCCCCGGCTGCCCCGCCTCACCTTCCACGGCCCGCTCTCCGAGGCGCGCGCCGCGCGGCTCGTCGAGCGACTCGGCCGGCACCGCCCCGCGACCGTCCTCGACATCGGCTGCGGCTGGGGCGAGTTGATGCTGCGCGTGCTCGGCGCCGTGCCCGGAGCCACCGGGACCGGCCTGGACATCAACGCGGAGGATCTGGCCCGGGGCCGGGAGAACGCCCGTACCCGGGGACTGGCCGGCCGGGTGGCGTTCCTAGCGGAGTCCGCGGCCGGGACCGCCCGCGGGCCGGCCGATCTCGTGCTGTGCACCGGCGCCGGCCACGCCCTCACCGGGGACGCGGAGCCGTCCGGAGCCGCCGCCACCGCCGCCGCCCTCCGCGCGCTGCGCCGGCTGGTCGCTCCCGGCGGGCGCGTGCTCTTCGGGGAGGGCTACTGGGAGCGCCCGCCCACGGACGGCGAGCTGGCCGCCATGTGGCCCGGCGCCTCCGCCGACGACCACCACGACCTCGCGGGGCTGGTCGGGGCCGCGGTCGGTGCCGGGTTCCGCCCCGAGTGGATCGAGACGGCGAACGGGGACGAATGGGAGGAGTTCGAGTCCGGCTACCGGGCCGGCACGGAGACCTGGCTCGCCGCGCACCCGGACCACCCGCTCGCCGCCGGGACGCGCGAGCGCGTGGACCGGCAGCGCGCCTCCTGGCTGACCGGTTACCGCGGTGTCCTCGGCATGGCCTACCTCACCCTGGTGCCCACCGGCTGACGGTGTGCCGCCCGGCCCGGACGTCTCCCGGCGGGGGCGTCAGACGCGCCCGCAGGAGTACAGGACCAGGAACAGCACGGCCGTGCCGGCCAGGCTGATGAGCAGCGAGCCGAGGCATCCGCTCCGGTTCGAGAAGAAGACGAACATGCCTGATCCCATCCCATCCTGTGCGCCACCGCGGTGCGCTCCGGCCCGTCGGCGGCCGGCCCGCCCGTGTGCCCCGGCGAGTACCCGTCGCCGGCGGCCGCAGTCCTGAGCGGCCCCCCGGGGTGCCGCGACGGCCGGGGACCGTGAGAGGACTCATCAGGCCCTCGCAGCCTCCGCGGCGCACTCGGGTCCGTGTCCTGTCCTCCGTGCGTATCGTTGTCCTTCCCGGCCACGCCGTGAGGAGTGTGGCGGGGAGGAGCGGCACAGTGACCATCGAGCTGACCGACAGGATCGAGATGGCCGACAGCGACGAGCTCAGCCTCGACGAGATGTTCGAGCTGCTGGAGCGGATGCCCGTCCCCGAGGGCTACAAGGCAGAGATCGTCGAGGGGGCCATCCAGATGTCGCCACAGCGGGACGCGCACTGGGAGATCATCCGCTGGATCGTCCGCATGCTGGAGGACCGGTTCGGGATGCATGTCAAGGTCAAGTCCGATGTACGGATCGACTTTCCGGGCGGCCGCAACGGCTTCGCGCCGGACGTCGTCAAGCTCTCGGACGAGGCACGGCAGGACGCGAAGCGGCGCTGGAGCTTCCGCGACATCGAGTTCGTGGCCGAGGTGATCTCCCGGGACACGCGGGAGAACGACTACGGCAAGAAGAAGCGGACCTACGCCCGCGCAGGGGTCCCGGTGTACGTCATCGCGGATCCGTACACCGGCAAGTGCCATGCCTACGGCCGCCCCGAGGGCGAGGAGTACGAGAGCGAGCTCACCGTGGACTTCGGCGAGAAGCTCGACCTCTCCCCGCTCGGGACGGACTGGACGCTGGAAACCGACCAGTTCCCGCGGGACTGAGAGAAACGGGAGAGCGAGTGGCGGCGGGGCGGCCCGGCGCGCTGCCGGAGCCCGGCGCGCGGGCCGGCGGGCGGCGCTACCGGCGCAGCCACTCCGCCGTGTAGGCGTCGATCTCCGCGGCCAGCTTCGCCTTCCCCGCCGGGTCGAGGAAGGACGCCTCGACCGCGTTCCTGGCGAGGCCGGCGAGGCCCGGTTCGTCGAGGTCGAGCAGGCGGGCGGCGACGCCGTACTCGGTGTTGAGGTCGGTGCCGAACATGGGCGGGTCGTCACTGTTGACGGTGACCAGGACTCCCGCCGCCACCATGTCCTTCAGGGGGTGCTGGTCGAGGTCGGTGACCGCGCGGGTGGCGATGTTGGAGGTCGGGCAGACCTCCAGGGGGATGCGGTGTTCGGCCAGGTGTTCCAGCAGCCGGGGGTCCTGCGTCGCGCTCGTGCCGTGGCCGATGCGCTCGGCGCGCAGGTCGTTCAGGGCGTCCCAGATGGTCTGCGGGCCCGTGGTCTCGCCCGCGTGCGGGACGCTGCGCAGCCCGGCCGCGATGGCCCGGTCGAAGTACGGCTTGAACTGGGGCCGGGGCACACCGATCTCCGGTCCGCCGAGCCCGAACGACACCAGCCCCTCGCACTGCTGCTCGACCGCGATCCGGGTGGTCTCCTCGGCCGCTTCCAGGCCCGCCTCGCCGGGGATGTCGAAGCACCAGCGCAGCATCACGCCGAGCTCGGCCTCGGCCGCCTTGCGGGCGTCCTCTATGGCCTCGACGAACTCGGCGTCGGGGATGCCCCGGCGGGTCGAGCTGAACGGGGTGACGGTCAGTTCGGCGTACCGGATGTTCTGCCGGGACATGTCGCGGGCGACCTCGTAGGTCAGCAGCCGGACGTCCTGGGCGTCGCGGATGAGGTCCACGACCGAGAGGTAGACCTCGATGAAGTGGGCGAAGTCGCGGAAGACGAAGTAGTCGGCCAGCGCCTCGGGGTCGGTGGGCACCGGGGAGTCCGGGTGCCGGGAGGCCAGGGCGGACACGATGCGCGGCGAGGCGGAGCCGACGTGGTGGACGTGCAGCTCGGCCTTGGGCAGTCCCGCGATGAAGGGCTGCAGATCGGTCATCGGTCCTCCTGGGTACGGCCGGGCGGCGGGCGCTCCGGGGTGGCCGGAGCAGCATCATCGTAGGCGCGGGCGGGGACAGCGCCGCCCGGCGGCCCTGCCGCCCGCCCGCGGCCCGCGGACCGCACGGGCACCCGACTCGTCCGGTCCGGCCCGGAAGGCGGCCTTCCGGGGCTTGTACCGGATTCTTTGCGGCCATCCGCCCCTCTTTGCGGTGATTCGGCGCACCGGCGGGTGTGACGATTGGCGGCTCCCGCTCTCTCCTCAACCGTCACGTCATCACATGGGGACACGAGGAGGCGCTCTGCATGCGCGACACCGGGGCGGACGACGGCGCGGTCGAGTGGCTGGTCTCGGCGGCCCCCGACCCGGCGGCGTGCCGCCTGGAGTGGGAGCGGAACCCGCTCGGAGTGGTGCTGCTGCCCGCGGGAGGCCGCTGGGACGTCCTGATCCTTCCGGGGCAGCTGGGTTTCCCGGCGCTGGAGGTGCTTCGCCGCCGTATCGACCGGCCCGGCCCGGTGCTGGCCGACTTCGGCGACGAGCGGACGGGCTTCTTCGTCCCGCCGGGCACCGCCGAGCGCTGGGTCGGCACGGGGATGCGCGCCGCGGGCCGCGGCACCTGGATCGTCGTGCCCTATCCGGGGGTGGCGACGGGCGGTGTGCGCTGGGTGGTGCCGCCCGACGGGGCCGGAACGCTCAACGACCCGGTGCTGCTGGAGCTGGCGCTGCACGAGGCCGCCGCCGGACTGGCCCGCGGGGACGGCCGGTGAGCGCGCCGGCGAGGGCCCACAGCAGCGGGACGGACAGCAGCCAGCTGCCCAGGACGTCCAGCGGCCAGTGGTATCCGCGTACCACCAGCCCCGCACCGACGGCCAGGTTCAGCAGCAGCGCGCCGGCCGTCAGGGCGCGGCGGGCCGCCGTCCGGCGGAGATGCGGCAGGAGCAGCAGGGTCGCGGCGCCGTAGGCCACGGCTGCCGTCGCCGTGTGGCCCGAGGGGTAGAAGCCCTCGCCCGCGGCGAGCGGCAGTCCGTCCGGGCCCGGCCGGGCCGTCCACGCCTTGAGCGGGAGGACGAGCGCGGGAACGGCGGCCAGCGCGGCCGCCGCCGCGAGTGGTGGCAGCCACGGGCGCCGCGCGCCGGGCGCGTACGCCTCTCCCCGCGCCTTCCCGTCCGCCCCTCCGCACGCCCTCGCCGACGTCCCCGCGCGCTTCCGCCGCTCCGACCGGGCCCGGCGCCGGCCGAGGAGGACGGTGGCGACGGCGGCCGGCGCCAGGACGGCGGCGGCGACGGGCAGATGGCCGAGGTCCGCCGCGAATTCCGCGGCGGTGTCCCCCGGACCCCCGCCGCCCGGCCGGGCCAGGATCGCGCCGGCGCGCTCGTCCAGCGTCCGCAGCGGGCCGCCGGCCGCCACCTGCCGGGTGACCGCGGCGAAGAGCAGCGCGGGCAGAAGGAGGGGGAGCAGGGCGCGGGGCGCCGGGAGCGCCGGAAGGTGCCGGAACGGCGGAGGCGGCCGCTCCGGAACAGGGGGGTTGTTCCGGAGCGGCCGCGACGACCGGTGTGCCGCGCGCCCCGGGGGGTTTGGGGCGGGCGGCCGTCCGACCGGTGGAGAATCCCGGAGCCCGAGGCTCCGGTGTGCGCGAGGGCACGGCCGGTCCGGTGCTGGGGAGGCGCCGACCCGGCGCCGTCCGCGACGATCCGCGGACGGGGTGTTTCTCTCATCTGCGGACGACCGTACGGCACCGGGAGGCGGCCGGACAGCCGGATCACCCGTCCGCCATGGGCTCCGCACACATTCTTCACGGAAGCGGACTGTAGCCGCAGGTAACACCCCTGGTGGAGCCCGGTCCGGTGCCGCGGCGCCGGCTCAGAGGCCGGCGAGCGCCCCTTCGAGGATGTCCAGGCCCTCGTTCAGCAGCTCCTCGCCGATCACCAGCGGCGGCAGGAAGCGCATGACGTTGCCGTAGGTGCCGGTGGTCAGCACCAGCAGGCCCTCGCTGTGGCAGGCCTTGGCGAGCGCGGCGGTCGTGTCCGGGGCCGGCTCCTTGGAGCCGGGGCGCACCAGTTCGATGGCGAGCATCGCGCCCCGGCCGCGCACGTCGCCGATCACCTCGTACTTCTCCCGCAGTTCGAGGAGGCGCGGCTTCATGACCTCCTCGATGCGCCGCGCCTTGGCGTTGAGGTCCAGCTCGCGCATGGTCTCGATCGCGCCGAGCGCCGCCGCGCAGGCGACCGGGTTGCCGCCGTAGGTGCCGCCGAGGCCGCCGCTGTGCGCCGCGTCCATGATCTCGGCACGGCCGGTGACGGCCGACAGCGGCAGGCCGCCCGCGATGCCCTTGGCGGTGGTGATCAGGTCCGGCACGATGCCCTCGTCCTCGCAGGCGAACCACTGGCCGGTGCGGCAGAAGCCGGACTGGATCTCGTCCGCGACGAACACGATGCCGTTGGCCTTCGCGAACTCGGCGATCCGCGGCAGGAAGCCCTTCGCCGGCTCGATGAAACCGCCTTCGCCGAGCAGGGGCTCGATGACGATCGCGGCGACGTTCTCGGCCCCGATCTGCTTGCTGATCATGTCGATGGCCTGGGCGGACGCCTCCTCGGCACAGCGCTCGGGACCGGTGAGCCAGCGGTACGGGTAGGCCACCGGCACCCGGTACACCTCGGGGGCGAACGGGCCGAAGGAGTGCTTGTACGGCATGTTCTTGGCGGTCAGCGCCATCGTGAGGTTGGTGCGGCCGTGGTAGCCGTGGTCGAAGACGACGACGGCCTGGCGCCGGGTGTACGCGCGGGCGATCTTCACCGCGTTCTCCACCGCCTCCGCGCCGGAGTTGAAGAGCGCCGACTTCTTGGCGTGGGCACCGGGCGTCAGTTCGGCCAGCTTCTCGCAGACCTCCACATAGCCCTCGTACGGCGTCACCATGAAGCAGGAGTGGGTGAACGCGGCGAGCTGGGCGGAGGCCCGGCGCACCACGGCCTCGGCGCTGTTGCCGACCGAGGTCACCGCGATGCCGGAGCCGAAGTCGATCAGCGAGTTGCCGTCCACGTCCTCGACGACGCCGCCGCCGGCACGGGTGGTGAAGACGGGCAGCACGGAGCCGACGCCCGCGGCGACGGCGGCGCTCCGGCGGGCCTGGAGCTCCTGGGACTTGGGGCCGGGGATGGCGGTGACGACGCGGCGCTCCTGCGGGAGCGAGGGGCCTCCGGTGGTCGCGGTCATGGTGATCTCCTCTGGTCCGTGGCGGCGCGGTGCGGGCGCCGCGCCCCTGCGTGCGGCCGGCGGGGGACGCCCTCCGCGGGGGTGCGGCAAGTCCGGCGGAATGCCCGGATCGGGCACGTACTCCGCAGGCTAGGGGCGGGCGGCGGTCCGGGGCATGCTCCGATCGGTAGCGCTGCGCGTGTCCCGTTGTCCGCGGCGGCACCTTCGCGGCGGGGCGCCGCCGCGGGACGGGGCGGCACGGGACGGGGGAGGCGCCGCCGCGGGCAGGCGGGGGCGCGCCCGGGGCCGGGGCGCGGTGTGGGGCACTAGATTGAACGGGTAGGAACAGCAGGCCGGTTGGCGGGGCAGGGGGCGAGAGGCGGCAGATGGACACCGAAGGCGCACACGACGGCCGTCGGGGCACCGGGCACCCGGGAGCGGTACCGCCTCCCGCCGGCCCGCCCGCACCGCCGCCCCCGCAGCCGCCGTCCGGTTTCCCGGCCCCCGTGCCGTCCCCGCGCCCGGTGGAGGGGTCCGGCGCCGGAGCCCCGTCCGCCTCGGGCCCGTATCCCGGGAGCCCGCCCGTGCCGCCCGCGCCCGCGGGGATGCCGGCGGCCGCGCCGGGCGGCGGACCGAACAGCGGCCACACCGGCCTCATCCCCCACGCCGGTGATGGTGCCGGGGGCGGCTCCGGAGCGGCACCGGGCGGTCCGGCCGCGCCGTTCCTCGACTGGGTGCGCGCCCCCCGCCCGGAGGCCCCGCCCGGCATCTGGCGCCACGGCCACCGGCCCCGGCCGCCGGAGGAGCCCGAGCGGATCCCGGGCCGCTCCCTGCTCAGCGGCGCCCTGATCTCGTTCCTCTGCGGCTGGCTCATCTGGTCGCTGTGCTGGAACGGCTATCTCGGCGACTACTGGCTCTGGCCGCTGCTGCTGTTCACCCCCGACTCCTGGCGCGAGGCGGGCGGCAACCACCTGGCGTACGTCTGGGCCGCGTACCTCTACTACGGCCTGTTCGCCGCCGGGCTCGTCGTGGTGTTCGGGCGGCTCGGCCGCTGGCCGGAGCTGTACCGCCGCTGGGCCGCCCCGCTGCTGCGCCGGCTGTGGGACGACGGCGACCGGCAGGCCCCGCCGCCCCCGCCGGAGGCCGACCCCGCCGAGTGGCCCGAACTCCGCTCCGGCGGCGCCCCGGACGCCGCCGGCCGGCTGGCCGCCGAGGCCCGCGCCGGCCGGCTCACCGACGTGGACTACGCCCGCATCCGCCGCGCCTGGACCGGTGTGCGCGGCCGGCCGGAGCGGCTGCCCGCCTTCACCGACACCGTGCTGCGGCACGGTGCCGCCGCCTGCCTCCACCCGTCCGGCGCCCGCGATCTGCCGGTCCGCACCGCCCGCCACGACCTGGCCGCCGGGCAGGTCCGCCTCGGCACCGCCGCCGACGACCGGCGGAACCCCTACCGGCACCGCGGGGCGGGCTTCGCGCTGGCGCCGGAGCTGCTCGCCACCTCGCTGCTCGCCGTCGGCCCGCCCGGCGCCGGGAAGACCGAACGGCTGGTGCGGCCCGTGCTGGAGTCGCTCTGCCTCCAGGCGCTGACCGGCCGGACCGCCGTCGTCGCCGTCGGCGCCTCGGGCGCCCAGCTCGCCCCCGACGGCTTCTTCGACGTCGTCATCCGCATCGGGCGCCCCGACTCGGCCCACGACCTCGACCTCTACGGCGGCACGACCGACCCGGACGAGGCCGCCGGCATCCTCGCCGAGGCCCTCATCGGCGACCTCGCCGCCGCCCGCCCCGGCGGTGGCGCCCGCCGGGCCCCCACGGCGCTGGCCCAGCTGCTCGGTCCCTTCCGGGCCGCCCACGGCCGTTTCCCCTCCGTACCCGAACTCCGCGAACTGCTGGACGGATCGGCGACCGCCCTCGACGCGCTCCGCACCGTCCTGCGGGACACCGGTCAGCTCGCGCAGGCCCGCGAACTCGACGCCCGCGAACGGCAGTCCGGGCGCGCCGACGACGCCTGCGCCCTGCTCGCCGACCGGCTGGCGCTGCTCGACCGGCCCGCCTTCGCGCACTTCTTCGCCACCGGCGAGGGGAGCCGCCCCTTCTCGCTGCGCTCCCTCGACCATCCGCTGCGGGTCCGCATCGACCTCCCCGAACGCGGCCACGCCGAGGCCTCCCGCATCCTGGCGCGGCTGGTGCTCGCCCAGTTCACCGAGTGCGCCGTGGGCCGCGCCGACCGGTCGCTCTTCGCCTGCCTGGTCCTCCACGACGCCTCCGACACCATCACCGCCGAGGCGCTCCGCGGCATCCAGCGGCTGCGCTCCGCCAACGCCGGGGCCCTGCTCACCCTGCGCACCCTCGACGACGTGCCCGAGGCGCTGCGCAGCACCCTGCTGGGCACCGTCGGCTGCCGGATGGCCTTCGCCGGGGTGACCACCTGGGACGGCGCGCGCTTCGCCGAGGTGTGGGGCAAGGAGTGGGTGGAGGCGCGCGATGTCACCAACCGGCAGATCATCACCGACGAACCGCTCACCCGGGTCGTGCACGTCATCCGGCGGCTGGTCACCGGACGGGCCGTCACCAGCGAGTCGGTGACCGTCCGGCAGGTGGAGCGGGAGCGCTGGTCGGCCTCCGAGCTGGCGCACTCCCTGCCGCCGGAGCACGCGGTGGTCTCGCTGACCACGGCACGCGGCGAGCACGCCCCGCCGCTCCTGGTGGATCTGCGGAGCTGACCGGCGGGCTGCGCGGCACCTCTCCAATGAGGCAGAATCGGCCCATGCCGTTCATACGGGACGGCCTATTCGGTCCCGCGTCATCCCGCCTCCCGTGAAGGACCCATGCCCCCGACGCTCGCCTCCCTCGTGGCCCACCCCGCGCTCAAGCTCGCCGTCCGCGCGGGGGAGGACCGGCTGGAGACGCCCGTCCGCTGGGCCCACGCCAGCGAACTGGCCGACCCGGTGCCGTATCTCGACGGCGGTGAACTGCTGCTCGTCACCGCGCTCAAGCTGGATGCCGAGAACGGGGAGGAGATGCGGGCCTATGTCCGCCGGCTCGCCGGGGCGGGGGTCGTCGGGCTCGGCTTCGCCGTCGGCGTCAACTACGAGGACATCCCCGAGGCGCTGGTGTCGGCCGCGGCCGAGGAGGGGATGCCGCTGCTGGAGGTGCCGCGCCGGACCCCGTTCATCGCGATCAGCAAGGCCGTCTCGGCGGCCATCGCGGCCGAGCAGTACCAGGCCGTCACCGCCGGCTTCGCCGCCCAGCGCGAGCTGACGCGCGCGGCGCTCGGCCCGGAGGGCCCGGAGGCGCTGCTGGCCCGGCTCGCCGCGCACATCGGCGGCTGGGCCGCCCTCTACGACATGTCCGGGGCGGTGGTCGCCGCGGCGCCCGAGTGGGCCGCCCGGCGCGCCGCCCGGCTGACGACCGACGTCGAACGGCTGCGCGAGCGTCCCGCTCCGGCCAGTGCCGTGACCGGCGGTACCGGCGAGGACGACGACGGAGCCGACCGGATCGAACTGCAGTCCCTGGGCAGCGGCCGGCGCGCCCAGGGCGTCCTGGCCGTCGGCACCGGCGCCCCGCTGGGCACCGCCGAGCGCTACGCCGTCAACTCGGCCGTCGCCCTGCTGACCCTCACCGCCGAGCGCTCGCGCACCCTGGCCGCGGCCGAACAGCGGCTCGGTTCCGCCCTGTTGCGGATGCTGCTGGCGGGTGAGCCGGACCACGCCCGGACGGTCGCCGGCACGCTCTACGGCGCGCTGCTCGACGCCCCCTTCCGGGTGCTCGTCGCGGAACGCGCCGGTCCGCAGACCCCGGACGCCGCGCCCGCCGCCGGCGACGGAGGCCCGGCCCCGGACCCGCTCGGCCGGCTCGCCGACACCCTGGAGGCGGCCGCGGCCCGGGGCGGGGAGCACCTCCTCGTCGTGCCCGACGGGGACCGGCTGGTGGTGCTGGCCGCGGACGGCGGCGCCGCGGTCGCCGCCTGCGAACGGCTGGCCGAGGAGCACGAGAGCGCGGGGCGCCGCTCCCCCCGGCGCCGGGGCGGGCGGAGCACCGCGCCGGCGGCCGCGTTCGCCGTCGGCCTCTCCGCCCCGACCGGGCCGATCGCCGCCGTGTCCGCCTACCGGCAGGCGGAGCAGGCGCTGTCGGTGGCCCGCCGCCGGGGCCGGGTGCTCGTCGAGCACGAGGAGGTCGCGGCCGGGTCGGTGCTGCCGCTGCTCGCGGACGACGCCGTACGGGCGTTCGCCGACGGCATCCTCCGCCCGCTCCGGGAACACGACGCCACCGGCCGCGGCGACCTGGTCTCCTCGCTCCGCGCCTGGCTCTCCCGGCACGGCCAGTGGGACGCGGCCGCCGCCGACCTGGGCGTGCACCGGCACACCCTGCGTTACCGGATGCGCCGGGTGGAGGAGATCCTCGGCCGCTCCCTGGACGACCCGGACGCCCGGATGGAGCTCTGGCTCGCCCTGAAGGCGACCAGCGCGGAGTGAGGGGCGGGCGGCCGGGCCCGCGGGCGGGACGGGCAGCGCCGCCGGGCGGCGGGACCCGCCGGTGCTCCGCGGGCCGGAGCGCGGGGCGGCACGCCGAAGCGTCCTAGCCGGACCGGCGCACCGCTCCACCGCGGACAAACGCCATTCGGCGCCGCCGCCCCTAACGTGGTGCCCAGCACCCCGCACGCGCACCCCGCACCAGCACACCGCGGGCCCGCGGGCACCGCGCACGAGCTCCCCGCACGAACACCGCGCACCAGCACCCACCGCACCATCCCCACCACCTCGGAAGGGCCGGGATCCGCTGTGACCCACACCCACGCGTTCTGGCTGGCCGGCCGACAGGCGACCGGCGACGACACACTCGATGTCACCTCCCCTTGGGACGGCAGGCTCGTCGGCACGGCGAGCGTCCCGACCGAGGCCCAGGTCGAGGAGGCCGTGGCCGCGGCGCACGCCGTACGGGCCGAGTTCGCCGCCACCCCGGCGCACGTCCGGGCCGCGGCCCTGGAGCACGTCCAGCGGCGGCTGGCCGAACGGGCCGAGGAGATCGCCGGGCTGATCTCCGCCGAGAACGGCAAGCCGCTCAAGTGGGCGCGCGGCGAGGTCGGCCGCGCCGTCTCCGTCTTCCGGTTCGCCACCGAGGAGGCCCGCCGCTTCAACGGCGGCGAGGCGCAGCGCCTGGACACCGACGCGGGCGGCGCCGGGCGGCTCGCGCTCACCCGCCGCTTCCCGCGCGGCGCGGTGCTGGGCATCGCCCCGTTCAACTTCCCGCTGAACCTGTGCGCGCACAAGGTCGCCCCGGCCCTCGCCGTGGGCGCCCCGATCGTCCTCAAGCCGGCCCCGGCCACCCCGCTCTCCGGGCTGCTGCTGGGCGAACTCCTGGCCGAGACGGACCTGCCCGCCGGTTCCTGGAGCGTCCTGCCCGTGCCCAACGACCGGATGCCCGCCCTGGTGCGCGACGAGCGGCTGCCGGTCATCTCCTTCACCGGCTCCGGCCCGGTCGGCTGGTCGATCCTCGACTCCGCGCCCCGCAAGCACACCACGCTGGAACTCGGCGGGAACGGCGCGGCGATCGTCCTCGCCGACTGGTCCTCGGACGCCGACCTCGACTGGGCCGCGACCCGGATCGCGACCTTCTCCAACTACCAGGGCGGCCAGTCCTGCATCTCGGTGCAGCGGGTCATCGCCGACGCCTCGGTGTACGACCGGCTGGTGCCCCGGATCGTCGCGGCCGTCAAGGAGCAGGTGACCGGCGACCCGTCGAACCCGGCCACCGATGTCGGACCGCTGGTCAGCGAGGACGCGGCCAAGCGCGTCGAGTCCTGGGTCGGGGAGGCGGTGGACGCGGGCGCCACGCTGCTCACCGGCGGCGAGCGGGACGGCGCCACGTACGCGCCGACCGTCCTCACCGATGTGCCGTCCGATGTCCAGGTCTCCTGCGAGGAGGTCTTCGGGCCGGTGCTGACCGTCACCCGCGCCGAGGACGAGGCGGCGGCCTTCGCGGCGGCCAACGACTCCCAGTACGGGCTCCAGGCGGGGGTGTTCACGCACGACGTGCGCACCGCCTTCCGCGCGCACCGGGAGCTGGAGGTCGGTGGCGTGATCATCGGCGATGTGCCGTCCTACCGGGCCGACCAGATGCCCTACGGCGGCACCAAGCAGTCCGGTGTGGGCCGGGAGGGTGTGCGCTTCGCGATGGACGACTACACCTACGAGCGCGTGATGGTGCTGACCGGCCTGGATCTCTAGAAGCCCGCAAGCCCGCAAGCCCGCAAGCCCGCAAGCCCGCAAGCCGGCAGGCCCGGGAGTCCGGAAACCGGGGGCCGGCGGGCGCCGAACGGCCGGGGCGCGCAGCCCACACGACGCGCCCCGGCCGCTCTTGTGCGGCCCTCGGGGACCGGCCCGGCTTCCGGTGTCTCACCCGCCCGGGAGACACCGCAGGCACCGGGTCAGTACCCTCCGGCCGCCCGGGACGGCTCCCTCGATGCGTCCCGGAGTCCGAAGTCGAGCCGCGCGAGGCGGACCGCTCCGCGCAGCGTGATCCACAGGTCCCGCACACCGCGCGGGGCGCCGCCCAGCGTAAGTTCCACGGCCCGGTACGCATAGGGGCCGTCGGTGCACGGGACAACGGCTTCGCCGAGCGGGGTGCCGTCGGCCAGGGCGAGTCCGATCCGCGCCTCGCCCGGTTCCGCGCGGGCCGCCAGCAGGACGGCGGTGTCCGGGGCGGAGGGGCCGAAGTCGCAGGCGCGGAAGAGCAGCCGGGCCGCGGCGCCCGGGTCCGCCGGGGCCACCGCGTCGCCGCGGGTCTTCGTCCGGTCCACCAGGACGGCGTTCTCGGAGGCGTCGTAGCGGGCGGCCTCCAGACCGGCTTCCCGCACCGGGCGCGGGGCGGGCGGCGGTCCGCCGACGGTGACGGGCGCCGTCAGCCGGATGTCGGCGGAGGAGGCGCCGGCCTGGAGCTCGTAGCGGCCCGGGTCGGTGGTCCAGCGGCCGTGCGCCACGTCCCAGTGGCCCAGCGCCGCCACCGGCACGGTGAAGGTGAACCGCCCGGTCTCCCCGGCGGCGAGCCGGCGGCGTTCGTGGGCCACCAGCTGCCGGTGGGGCCGGGGCACGCGCGGAGCGACGGCGCGGGCGTAGAGCTGGACGACCTCGTCGGCGTCCCGGTCCCCGGTGTTGGTGACGGTGAGGGCGGCGGTGAGGGTGCCGCCGTCGCGGGTCACGGTGAGGCCGTCGTAGGAGAAGCGGCTGTAGGAGAGGCCGTGGCCGAAGGGGTAGAGGGGCGTGCCGTCGAAGTAGAGGTAGGTGGCGCGGGCGCCGATGATGTCGTAGTCGAACAGCCCGGGCAGACCGTCGTCGCCGGCGTACCAGGTCTGCGGCAGCCGCCCGGCCGGTGAGACGTCCCCGAACAGCGCGCGCGTGAGCGCGGTCCCGGCCGCCTGCCCGCCGTGCGCCGTCCACAGCAGGGCGGGCAGCTCGGCGTCGGCCTCGGGGACGGCGTACGGGTAGCTGCTCACGAGGGCCAGCACGGTGCGCGGGTTGACGGCGCGGGCGGCGCGCCACAGCCGTTCCTGTGCCGGGGGGAGCGCGAGGGTGGTGCGGTCCTCGGTCTCCCGGCCGTTGATGTGCGGGTCGTTCCCGGCCGCCACGATCACGGTGCCGGCCGCGGCGGCGGCGCGGGCTGCCGCGTCCTCGCCCCGCTCGGTCACCTCGACGGTGAACACCTCGGCCGATTCCGGTCCTTCGCCCTCGTCCGTGGTGCGCAGCCCGTCCGGCGCGAGGCGGCAGGGGCGGCCGGAGCCGAGGTGCCGGAGCAGATGGCCGTCCCCGTGGGGTTCGAGGGCGAACGTCTCCTGGACCACCCAGCCGCCCGGCTCCTCGGCGGAGGCCCGGACGAAACCGTCCGCGGCGGCGCTCAGGCAGTGGCCGTCAGGGGCGCGCAGGGTGAGCACGCCGCCGCCCCAGTCGGTGAGCGCCAGTTCGGTGGGGTGCTCGCCGCGGGTGACGGGCGGGAGGTCCGTACGGCCCTCCGTGTGCGCGGGGTTCAGGGAGCCGGCGGGTCCGGACGCGGCCTCCGGCGCTCCGGCCCCGGCCGGGCCGGCGGGGACGTGCAGCCAGCCGCCCGAGGCGCAGCGCAGGCGCACCCGGTCGGAGCCGTCCGCGTGGACGACCCGTCCCGTGCCGAGCCGTTCGGCCAGGGCGCCGCGGAGGGTGCTCCGGCGGATCAGGTCGCCGCTGTACCAGTCGCGTTTGCAGGCGTCGGCCATCGGGCCGATCACGGCGACCGTGCCCGCGCCGCCCGCCGCGTCCGCTTCCGCGCCGGCGTCCTGGCCCCCGTCCCCGTCCCCGTCCCCGTCCCCGTGCGCGGAGAGCGGCAGCAGTCCGTCGTTCTTCAGCAGTACGACCGCCTGTTCCGCCGCTTCGCGCGCCAGTTCGCGGTGGGCCGGGGTGTCGACGTGCTCCGGGCCGATACCGGCGCAGGGGTCGTCCTCCGGGGCGAACTCGCCCAGTTCGCGGCGCATCGCGAGCAGCCGCCGGACGGCCGTGTCGATGTGGTGTTCGCCGATCAGGCCGCGCTCCAGGGCGCCGCGCAGCCGGGCAGTGGTCGGCGCGGGGTCCTGGTCGTGATCGGTGAAGCTGTCCACGCCGGCCCGGAGCGCGGCGGCGGCCGCCTCCTCGTGGGTGGCGTGGTAGCCCTGTGAGCCGGCGATGTTGGAGGGCGCTGCCGCGTCGGAGCAGACGACCAGCTCCCGGTCCGTCCAGGTGCGCAGCTCCTCCTCCAGATACGGCGAGAGATGGTTGGGCCGCCCGTTGACCAGGCTGTACGCGGGCATGACACCGGCCACCGCGCCCGCCTCGACCGGCCCGCGGAAGGCCGGGAGGTCGTACTCGTGGAGCACCCGGGGCGGTACGGAGGCCGAGGTGGTGTCGCGGCCGGTCTCGTTGTTGTGCGCCAGCCAGTGCTTGAGGACGGGGGCGGTGCGCCAGTACCGGGGATGGCCGCCGCGGAGCCCGCGGGTGTAGGCGGTGGCGAGTGCGGCGGTCAGCGCCGGGTCCTCGGAGTAGCCCTCCTCGTTGCGGCCCCAGCGGGGGTCGCGGAGCGGGTTGACCACGGGCGCCCAGACATTGAGCCCGACGCGGGGATCCCGGGCGCGCATCCCCCGGACCTCGGTGGACACGGCCTCGCCGATCCGCCGTAGCAGGTCCGGGTTCCAGCTGGCGCCGAGCCCCACGGCCTGCGGGAAGACGGTGGCCGGGCCCATCCAGGCGACCCCGTGCAGGGCCTCCTGGCCGGTGCGGAAGGCGGCGATCCGCAGGCGTTCCACGGCGGGCGCGAACTGGTGGAGCATCGCGATCCGCTCGTCGAGGGTGAGCTGGGCGAGCAGGTCGTCCACGCGCTGTCTGCGCGGCAGCCGGGCATCGCGGCGGGGCGGCGGAGCGGTGGACACGGACGGTCTCCTCGCGGCCGGTGTGCCCCGAAGACGTCCGAGGCGGCGGAGTGCGGAGCGGGGGGCGCACCACAGGCGGAGCGGGTCTGCGGCTTACGGCACATTCGAAGCGCTTCGATGCTGCGCCGCGGGACCGGCCGTGTCAAGACGTAAAACACCGGCGCTCTGGGCTTCTTGGGGCGGACGGGCCGTCAACTCCCGGTGGTGCAAGCATTTTTGCGGCGGCTCTTGCGTGACCACACCCCCGCACCTAACCTCGGCGCCATCGAAGCGCTTCGACCACTCGGCCAAGGGACCGGTCGTGCGGCGGTTACGCCACGAAGGGTTGACGCAATGCCGAACTTCCAGGGCCCGGACCACGCTTCCGGCCGCCCCAGCCCGCACAGCAGACGGACCTTCCTCGCCGGAGCGGCCGCCGTCACCGCGGCCGTCGCCGGCGGCGCGCCCCTGCTCAGCGGCTGCTCCTCGGGCGAGAGCACCAACCGGGGCGGTACGACCAGCGGCAAGGACCTCAAGAAGCTGCTGCCCGCCCATGTGGCCTCCCGGGCGAGCGACCCGGACATCCCCAGCCGCAACGGCTCCAGCCCCGGCTTCACTCGGGCCCCCGAGCCCGGGGACCTCGCCGTCTCCGTCCGCGGCAAACCGGGCAGCGGCGGGACCTACACCGCCTTCACCCCGCTCTGGGGCACTCCGCCCGCGAAGGACGCCGCCTACTACCGGGCCGTCAACAAGGCGCTCGGCGCCGAGATCCGCTGGCAGACCCAGGACGGCAACACCTACGGCGAGAAGCTGAGCGCCGTCCTCGCCTCCGACGGCATCGCCGACATCGTCTGCATACCGCAGTGGGAGATGCAGGGCCGCATCCACGGCGCGATCAGCGCCAAGTTCGCCGACCTCGGCCCGTATCTCTCCGGCGACAAGGTGAAGAAGTACCCCAACCTCGCCGCCATCCCCACCGCCGCCTGGCAGATGTCCGTCTTCGGCGGGAAGCTGCGCGGCCTGCCGATGCCCGCGCGCCCGCTCGGCGGCGTCGTCCCGTTCTACCGGCAGGACCTCTTCGAGAAGGAGGGCTGGGAGGTCCCGGACAGCCCGGACGCGTTCCTCGCCCTCGCCAAGGAGATCACCCGCCCCGCGAGCAAGCGGTGGGCCTGCGAGGACATGTGGTGGTCCGCCCAGATCATCTTCGGCTGCCCGCCCGAGAAGCCGTACTACTGGACCGAGCGGGACGGCAAGCTGGTCCACAAGGTGGAGACGGACGCCTGGCTCGAAGCCCTGGAGTGGACCCGCAAGCTCTACGCCGCCGGGGTCGTCCACCCGGACGCCGTCGCCGGCAAGGCCAACGACGCGGCCACCCGCTTCACCTCCGGGCAGTCGCTGATGATGAACGACGGCGACGCCAAGTGGTACGGCCTCACCTTCGAACAGGCCTCCGCCAACCCGGACTTCCGCATCCAGGGCATGGACTTCTTCGGCCCCGGCGGCGGCGACCCCGTCCTCTACCAGGGCGCCCCCGCCAGCCTCTGGTCCTTCCTCAACAAGAAGCTCTCGAAGGAGCGGATCGAGGAGTGCCTCGCCCTCGCCGACTTCATCGCGGCGCCCTACGGCACGCGTGAGCAGCGGCTCATCGACTACGGCACCGAGGGCGAGCACTACACGCTGAAGGACGGGGTGCCGGTGAAGACGGAGAAGGGTGTCAAGGAGGTCATGGACACCTACCGCTTCATCGTCTCCGCCGAGGCCTCCGTCGCCTACCCCGACCATCCGCGGGTGGTGAAGGACTACTGCGGCTGGATGCAGCGGATGGGCGCCCATATGCGCAAGCCGCTCTTCTACGGCATGCAGATCCAGGAGCCCACCCGGTACGCCTCCCTCTACACGCCGTTCGAGGATCTCGCCAAGGACGTGGTCCGCGGCCGCAAGTCGCTGCGCGACGCGCAGCGGGCCGTCACCGACTGGCGCAAGGGCGGGGGCGACAAGCTGCGCGACTGGTACGCGGAGCTGCTGGAGAAGAACGGCAGCGGAGTGTGAGCAGCGCCGTGCGCCCCCGGGCCACGGGGGCGCCCCCCGGCACCGCGGCCCCGGACGGCGACGGCGGCGGCCGTCCCGGCGCGTCCCGGCCCGCGCCCGCTTCCCGCCGCTGGTACCGGCTGCGCCGCGACCGGTCCCTGCTGCTGATGGCGCTCCCGGCGGTCGGCCTGCTGGCGCTGTTCGTCTATGTGCCGCTGATCTGGACCACGGTCGCCTTCAAGGACTACGACCCGTATCTCTCCGGGCTGTGGGACAGCCCGTGGACCGGCTGGGAGAACTTCTCCCTGCTGCTGTCCGACAGCCGGTTCTGGGACGCCGGCGTCAACACGCTCGCCATCACCTTCCTCCAGCTCACCCTGTTCTTCCCGGTCCCCATCGCGCTGGCGCTGCTCCTCAACAGCCTCATGAGCGAGCGCGTCCGGGCCGTCGTGCAGAGCGTGCTCTACCTCCCGCACTTCTTCTCCTGGGTGCTGGTCATCACCGTCTTCCAGCAGATGCTGGGCGGCGCCGGGCTGATCTCCCAGCTGCTGCGCGCCCGCGGCTACGAGGGCTTCGATCTGATGACCGACCCGGGCGTCTTCAAGTTCCTGGTCACCGCGCAGCTGGTGTGGAAGGACGCGGGCTGGGGCGTCATCGTCTTCCTCGCCGCGCTCTCCGCCGTCAACCAGGACCTGTACGAGGCCGCGGCCGCCGACGGCGCCGGGCGGTGGCGCCGCATGTGGCACGTCACGCTGCCCGCGCTGCGGCCCGTCATCGCACTGCTGCTGGTGCTGCGCGTTGGCGACGCCCTGACCGTCGGCTTCGAACAGATCCTGCTCCAGCGCGACGCGGTCGGACCGGGCGCCTCGGAGGTGTTCGACACCTATGTGTGGTGGGTCGGCATCGCCAACGGCGACTACGGCGTCGCCGCGGCGGGCGGCCTGGTCAAGGGCGTCTTCAGCCTGGTCCTGGTCCTGCTGGCCAACAAGGTCGCCCATCTGCTGGGCGAACAGGGGGTGTACCGGAAATGAGCGCGACGGCACCGCTGCGGACGGCCACCGCACCACCGGACCCGCCGCCCGCCCCGGCGGCTCCGAAGCCGGACCGGCGGGGCGGACGGCCCGTGTGGGAGGAGGAGCCGGGACCGGCCGGGCAGGGCCTGAAGGGCGTCACCCTCGTGACCGTCTGCGCGGCGATCCTGGGCCCGCTCTGGGTGGTCGTCGTCACCAGCCTCTCCGACCAGAAGACCATCACCGAGGCCGGCGGGCTGGTGATCGTCCCGAAGACGGTCACCTTCCGGGCCTACCAGGAGCTGCTGAGCGGCGGGACGGTCACCCGCGCCACGGTCGTCAGCCTGCTGGTCACCCTCGTGGGCACCGCCATCAGCATGGCCGTCTCCATCCTCTGCGCCTACGGGCTCTCCCGGCCCGGCTCCCTGCTGCACCGGCCGATCCTGATGACCCTGCTGGTCACCATGTTCTTCAGCGCCGGCCTCATCCCCACGTATCTGCTGGTCACCGGCATCGGCCTGCAGGACAGCTACTGGGCGATGATCCTGCCGAGCGCCGTCTCGGTCTTCAACATCCTCGTCCTGCGGGCCTTCTTCATGAACACCGCGCCGGAGCTCATCGACAGCGCCCGGATCGACGGCGCGGGGGAGTGGCGCATCCTGCTGCGCATCGTGATGCCGCTGTCCAAGGCCGTCATCGCCGTCATCTCGCTCTTCTACGCGGTCGGCTACTGGAGCCAGTGGTTCAACGCGATGATCTACCTCAACGACGCCGGGAAATGGCCGCTCCAGATGATCCTGCGGCAGCTCGTCATCAAGCAGGAGGCGCCGCAGGGCATGTCCCAGATGATCGCCACCCAGCAGGTCCCGGGACTGGCCGTGCAGATGGCGGTCATGGTCCTGGCGCTGATCCCGGTGGTGGCCGTCTACCCCTTCGTGCAGAAGCACTTCACCAAGGGGATGCTCACGGGCGCCATCAAGGGCTGACCCGGCTCCGGTCCCCCCCTCGCCGGGGCCGGGTCGCGGCCCGCGCCCGCCGTCCTCCCGCCACCGCACGGCCGGCCGTACGAGCCGGCCGTACGAGCCGCTCCTCTGTCCTCTCTCCTCTGTCCTCCGCACGGAAGGTCTCAGGCCATGCCGCACTCAGCGGGACCCGGGACGCCCGGCCGCCCCGGTCTGGCGGACGCGGTCCGCGGCCGTGTCCTCTACGGCGGCGACTACAACCCCGAGCAGTGGCCCGAGGAGACCTGGCCCGAGGACATCCGGCTGATGCGCCAGGCCGGGGTCACCCTCGTCACCGTCGGCGTCTTCTCCTGGGCGCGCATCGAACCCGAGCCCGGCGCACGGGACTTCGGCTGGCTGGACACCGTCCTCGGCCTGCTGGACGGCGCCGGCATCGGCGTCTGCCTCGCCACACCCACCGCCTCGCCCCCGCCTTGGCTCGGCGCCCGGCATCCCGGGACCCTGCCGCGCGATCCCGCGGGCTCAGTCGTCTGGTACGGCTCGCGCAACCACTTCTGCGCCTCCTCCGCCGTCTACCGCGACCACGCCGCCGCCCTCACCGAGGACCTCGCCGCCCGCTACACCGGCCACCCGGCGCTGCGGCTGTGGCACGTCGGCAACGAGTACGCCACCCCCTGCTGGTGCGACGCCACCGCACACCACTTCCGCCGCTGGCTGCGCCACCGCTACGGCACCCTCGGCGCGCTCAACGAAGCCTGGGGCACCGCCTTCTGGAGCCAGACCTACGGCAGCTGGGACGAGCTGATCCCGCCGCGCCGCGCCCAGTACCTCGTCAACCCCGCGCACGCGCTCGACTTCCGCCGCTTCACCAGCGACGCGCTGCTGGAGTGCTTCACCGCCGAACGCGACATCCTGCGCGGACACGACCCGGACACCCCCGTCACCACCAACTTCATGCCCTTCTTCGCGGGTGTGGACGGCTGGGCCTGGGCCGCCGAGGAGGACGTCGTCTCCGCCGACATCTACCCCGACCCCGCCGACCCGCACGGCGGCGCGGAGAACGCCCTCGTCCAGGACCTCACCCGCTCGCAGGCCGGCGGCCCCTGGATGCTGATGGAGCAGGCCGCGGGCGCCGTGAACTGGCGGCCCGTCAACCGGCCGAAGCCGCACGGGCTGACGCGCCTGTGGTCCCTGCAGGCCGTGGCGCGCGGGGCCGACGCCGTGTGCTTCTTCCAGTGGCGGCAGTCCCGGCAGGGCAGCGAGAAGTTCCACTCGGCGATGCTGCCGCACGCGGGCGAGCACAGCCGGACCTTCCGGCAGGTGCGCGAACTCGGCGCCGAACTGGCCTCCCTGGGCAACGAGGTGGCGGGCCGGCCGGTGCCGTCCGGGGCGGCGCTCCTGCACGACTGGGACGCCTGGTGGTCGGCCCAGGGCGAGGGGCGCCCCTCCGCCCTCGTCACCCACGACGGCCTGCTGCGCGCCTGGCACCGGGCGCTCTGGGAGGCGGGGATCACCACCGACTTCGCCCGCCCCACCGCGGACCTCGGCCGCTACCGCCTCGTCGCCGTCCCCCACCTCCATCTGCTCACCGACGAGGCTCTCCGGAACCTGACCGCTCATGTGCGCGGCGGCGCCACTCTCGTCTGCGGCTTCTTCACCGGCGTCACCGACGGCGACGACCGGGTCCGCCCCGGCGGCGTCGACGCCCGGCTGCGCGAGCTGCTGGGGATCGCCACCGTGCACGAGTGGTGGCCGCTGTCGGAGGACGAGACGGTCACGCTCACCACCACGTCATCCACCGCCACCACGCCCGCCACGGGCGGCCTGCCGGGCACCTTCACCGGCACCCTCTGGTCCGAGGACCTCGAACTCGCCGGGGCGGAGCCCGTCGCCGTCCTCAAGGGTGGCGAGCTGGACGGCGGCCCGGCCGTCACCCGCCACCGCCACGGCGCCGGCACCGCCTGGTACGTCTCCACCCTGCCCGAACCTCCGGCCCTGCGCGCCCTGCTGGCGCACGCCGCCGACACGGCCGGGCTGCGGCCCGAGCTCCCCGGACTCCCCGCCGGCGTGGAGGCGGTCCGCCGCGGCGACCTGCTCTTCCTCCTCAACCACAGCGGTGCCCCGGCCGTGGTCCCGCTCCCCGCCCCGGCCGCCGACGTGCTGACCGGGCGGGACCACACCACCGCCATCCGCCTCGACCGCCACGGCGCCGCCGTGCTGCGCACCGGGGCACGGCGGAACGGAGCACCGCACGCACCGCACGCACCGCACGCTCCCGAGCCCCCACCCCCGTAGAAGGAGACATCCCGTGCGACCCACCTCCCCCCGCATCCCCCGCAGGACGCTGCTCCGCACCGTCCTCCCCGCCGCGGCCGCGCTGGCCGGCCTGACCACGCTGGCCTCCGCGCCCGCCCACGCCGCCGTCTGGTCCTCCTCCGAGCAGTGGGGCACCTGGTCCAACGGCGGCTACACCCTCTACAACAACATCTGGGGCTCCGGCACCGGCCCGCAGACCATCTGGGCCAACTCCTACAGCGACTGGGGCGTCTGGGCGGACCACCCGAACACCGGCGGCATCAAGTCCTACCCCAACGCCAAGAAGGTCGTGAACAAGCCGATCAGCCAGATCGCCACGCTGACCAGCCACTACAACGTCACGGTCCCGAACGCCGGTGCCTACAACACGAGCTATGACATCTGGGACACCGACTACGACCACGAGATCATGCTCTGGGTCAACCGGACGGGCCCGGTCGGCCCCCTCGGCTCCCACCAGGGCGACGTCTCGCTGGGCGGCCACAGCTGGTCCGTGTACCGGGGCGACAACGGCCACAACGCCGTCTACACGTTCATCCGCTCCTCCGACTCGACCGCCGGCACGGTGAACATCAAGCCGATCCTCGACTGGCTGAAGAACACCAAGGGCTGGATCGGCGACGAGACCATCGGCGACGTCCAGTTCGGCTACGAGATCACGTCCTCGGCCGGCGGCCTGGACTTCCGCACCAACAGCTTCGGCGTCTCGTCGAGCTGAGCGCCGGCCCGGCGGCGCGCCCCCTCACCCCCGCGGCGGGGCGCGTCGCCTCCCCGCTCCCCGCCGGCAGCGGCGTGAGCCGTTCCCGCACCGCCGCACCGCCGCACCGCCGCGCCGCCGTCACCGGGCCCGGACCGTGGCTCACACCCGGGATGAGCTCCCGGTCTCGGAGGTGCGGACCGCCAGGAGCGCCGCGCCGATGTGCGCCGCCGCTCGCGGATCGGAGAGGGAGCGGCCCGTCAGCTCCTCGATGCGGCGCAGCCGGTAGCGGACGGTGTTGGGGTGGACGAAGAGCCGCCCGGCCACGTCCCTGGCGGAGCCGGAGGTGGCGAACCAGTGCTCCAGGGTCTCCAGGAGGCGGGCGCGCTCCGCGGCCGGGAGGTCGAGCAGGGGCCGCAGCACCACCTCCACCAGGTGGCCCGCCTCCGCCGGTGCGGCGGCGACGACCATGGCCAGCGGGTCGTCGTCGAACCGCGCGACGCCGGGGCCGGTGTGCCGCAGGCCGGCCAGGGCCAGCCGCGCGAAACGCAGGGCCTGTGGCGCGTCCCGCAGCGAGTCGAAGCAGGGGCTCACGCCCACACGGGCGCCCCGGGCGCGGTTCAGGACGCGCAGGAAGGCGCCTTCCGCGGCCGGTGCGGGCAGGGCGACCAGCCCGATCTGCTGGTCGGGCAGCAGCCGCCAGGTCGACGGGAGCCGGGCCTGGCGCAGCGCGCTCTCGATGCCCGTCAGCGGTTCCTCGCCGGGCGCTTCGGCCACCGCCGCGGCGACCGCGTAGGGCCCGCGCTCGGGCAGACCGAGCTCGCGGGCGGCGTCCCGCAGGGTGGTGCGGTCGGCGATGACGCCGGTGAACAGCGCCTCCGCCAGTGCCGAGCGCCGGGCCTGCCGCTGCGAGGTCAGCTCGGTGGTGGCCTCCCGGTGGGCCGCCGCGACCGTCTGGGCGTACAGGCCGAACAGCGCCCAGATCTCCGCCGACCGCGACACCAGCTCGGCGTCCGGGACATCGGGGCGGGTCCGCGCCTCCGCGAGGATCTCCGACCACAGGAACTCGAAGCCGATCCGGTACGCGTGCAGGGTGTCCGCCAGCGGCATGCCCTGTTCGGCGCGGATCCGGCCGGTCTCACGGGACGGGCCCGGATCCGGGTCCGGGGCGTCCGTACCCCGGAGGTGGTTCAGGACCAGGTCGACGTTGGCCGTGCACGAGGCGCGCAGCGAGTCGAAGGGGGTCAGCGACTCGTCCTTGTAGGCGTCGATCTGCGAGCGGATGCGCAGCGCCATCCGCTCACCGAGCTCCGGAACCCGTGCCTGAAGCACGGCCGCCACGTCCGACAGGTCCATTTTCGCAGCTTAACGCCCTGCTGTTGTTCCCGGGAACAATCCGGTGCGTGAGACGCTGTCCCGCCGGCCATAGGACCCGGCCCGTGTGCGGCAGCACGATGACGTCCACGTGAACGGCGGATTCCGACAACGACATGCGTGGAGGCAGGCCATGGCCAACCTGGCACAGTTCCTGGTGGAGACGGCGCAGCGGCAGCCGGAGCGGCCCGCCCTGCGCCTGGGCGAGCAGGTCACCGGCTACGCGGAGCTGGACGAGCGCAGCGCCCGCGCCGCCGCGCTGCTGCGCGCCGAGGGTGTACGGCCGGGGGACCGGGTCGCCCTGATGCTGCCCAACGTTCCGGAGTTCGTCGTCCTGTACTACGGCGCGCTGCGTGCCGGGGCGGTCGTCGTCCCGCTGAACCCGCTGCTGAAGGCGCGCGAGACCGAGTTCCACCTGAACGACTCCGGAGCGGTGCTGCTGTGTGAATGGCACCGGGCGCCGGGCGAGGGCGCTCAGGGCGCGGCCGCCGCCGGGGTCCGGCACCTGGCCGTCGAACCCGCGGACTTCGCCGGCCGGCTGGCCGGTCACGAGCCGGCGCCCGGGGTGGCGGAGACGGACGACGCCGACGTGGCCGTGCTGCTGTACACCTCCGGGACCACCGGCCGCCCCAAGGGCGCCTCTCTCACCCACGGCGGACTGCGCCACAACACCCAGGTCAACAAGGACTCCGTGCAGCGGATGACCCCGGACGACGTGGTGGTCGGCTGTCTGCCGCTGTTCCACATCTTCGGGCAGATCTGCACCATGAGCGTGGCCGTCCTCAGCGGCGCCATGCTCACCCTGATCCCCCGCTTCGACCCGCAGGCCGTCCTGGACGCCATCGCCCGCGACCGCGCCACGGTCTTCGAGGGCGTCCCGACCATGTACGCGGCGCTGCTCCAGCACCCCTCGGACGCGGACGTCTCCACGCTGCGGATGTGCATCTCGGGAGGGGCGTCGCTGCCGGTGGAGGTTCTGCACGGCTTCGAGCGGCGCTTCGGCTGCGCGGTGCTGGAGGGCTTCGGCATGTCCGAGACCAGCCCGGTCGTCACCTTCAACCACCCCGACCGGCCGCGCAAGGCGGGCTCCATCGGCACCCCGATCCAGGACGTGGAGGTACGGCTCCTGGACGACAGCGGCCGGGACGTGGCGCTGGGCGAGGTCGGTGAGATGGCCGTCCGCGGACCCAATGTGATGAAGGGGTACTGGAACCTCCCGGAGGAGACAGCGGCCGCCGTCCCCGACGGCTGGCTGCGCACCGGAGACCTGGCGCGGCAGGACGAGGACGGCTACTTCTTCATCGTCGACCGCAAGAAGGACATGATCATCCGCGGCGGTTACAACGTCTACCCGCGCGAGATCGAGGAGGTGCTCCACGAGCACCCCGCCGTCGCGCTGGCCGCCGTGGTGCCCGTGGCGCACGCCCGTCTCGGCGAGGAGATCGGGGCCGCGGTGGTGCTGCGCCCGGGCGCGGCGGCCACGCCCGATGAACTGCGGGAGTTCGTCAGGGACCGGGTGGCCGCGTACAAGTACCCGCGCGAGGTGTGGATCACGGACACGCTGCCGACCGGCCCCAGCGGCAAGATCCTCAAGAGGGAGATCACCGCACCGGCGGGGTGAACCACCGCGCTGCCGTTCCGCTCAGCCGCCCGCCCGCGCCGCTTGTACGCGCGGGCGACCTCCAGCAGTTCCTCCTGGGTGCGGTAGCGCAGCTTGCACTGCCAGAAGCCGGCCGCCCACTCCGGCAGCATCGGCGTCCGGCCGGTCACCGCCGTGTAGCGACGCTGGGCGGCGGCCGGGTCGCCGGCGGTGATCCAGTAGTCGATCTGGCGGGCGCTGTCGGCGACCCAGCGGGTGCCGTTCGCGGCGAGTTCCACCCGGCCGACGGCGGGGTTGTTCCAGAGCAGGGTGTAGCCGCGGTCGGAGGTGAGCAGCGGGATGATGACCTCGGCGTTGCGCTGCACCAGGTCGATGACGGCGCCCTTCTGGTCGAGCAGGCCGTGCTGGTGCTGCCCGAGCCCGTACATCCGTTCGCCGTTGTAGGCGCGGAAGCGCTGTTCGAGCCGGTGGTAGCCGTTGCCGGTGGCGGTGTAGAGGCGCGGCCCCGGCCACCAGAAGTGCGCCCGCTCCTCGGCCAGCAGTTCCTCACCGGTGTCAGTGCGGAGGAAGCGGACCATGCCCTCGGCGGTGACCTCGGCGGTCAGCGTGCCGTTGACGAGCAGTCCGCGGTCGTCGCCGGGCTTGACGGACGCCGCGGGCGCCTCCGGCGGGGCCTCCCGCAGCGCGCCCGGGAGGTCCGCGAGGACCGGGCCGCCGAGCCGGGCGCGGACCCGGATCGCGTCCGGGCCCCAGGGTTCGAGCCGTACGGTCTCCTGCCGTCCCGACCACTCCAGGGCGCTGCCGCTCTCGCGGAAGGTGCCGGCCGTGGGGGAGGACTGGGCGAGCGAGACTGACTGCGGTGCCGGGTTCATCTGCACTCCTCTGGGATGACGGCGGCCGGTGGGACGGCGTACGGGGCCGGGCGCGGGCGGCACGGAGACCCGCGGACCCGCGGACAGGCGCGCGGGCCCGGCGGCCGTGCGGCGGGCGGGAGGTGCGGGCGGAGACGGTCGGGAGCGGTCGGACGGGGCGCCGGCCGGTGCGGCCGGGCGCGGACGGGCCGTGCCCGCGGGGCGGCTGCGGGCGCGGTGGTGCGGGACGGCGGGCGCGGGCGAGGGCGAGGGCGGGGACGGCGGAGACGGCGGAGACGGTCGGGAGCGGGACGGTCCGGTGGCGCGGTGGCGCGGTGGGGCGGTGATCAGCCCCGGGCGGGAGGCGGTCCGGAGCTGGCACGCACGGTGAGTTCGGGGGGCAGCAGGGTGGACCGGGGGCGGCCGCGTCCGTCCAGCTTCTCCATGACGAGCTCCACGGCCCGGCGCCCCATCTCCTGGGCGGGGATGGCGACCGAGGTGAGCCGCACGGACGCCTGCAGGGCGACCTGCTCCGGGCAGACGGCCACCACCGAGACGTCCTCCGGCACCGCCCGCCCCTGCTCCCGCAACAGGCTGAGCAGCGGGTCGATCGCGTGCTCGTTCTGCACCACGAGGCCGGTGGTGCCCGGGCGTTCACCGAAGATCCGGGCGAGGGTGCCGGCCAGCGAGGCGTAACCGCCCTCGCAGGGGCGGTGCAGGGTGCGCAGCCCCAGTTCGCGGGCGCGGCGGCAGAGCCCTTCCACCGTCCGCTCGGCGAAGCCGGTGTGCCGCTCGTAGACGGCCGCGGCCTCGCCGATCACGGCGATCTCCCGGTGCCCGAGCTCCGCCAGATGCTCGGCGCAGAGCGCGCCGGTCGCGGCGAAGTCCAGGTCCACACAGGTCAGTCCGGTGGCGTCGGCGGGCAGCCCGATGAGCACCGCCGGCCGGCCTGCCTCGCGCACCAACGGCAGGCGGGCGTCGAGCAGTTCGACGTCCATCAGGATCATGGCGTCCGCCAGGCCGCTGCCCGCCACCCGGCGTACGGCGGCCGGGCCCTCCTCGCCGGTCAGCAGCAGCACGTCGTAGCCGTGGGCGCGGGCGGTGGTGGCGACCGCGAGGGCGATCTCCATCATCACGGGGACGTACATGTCGGTCCGCAGCGGCATCATCAGGGCGATGACGTTCGAACGGCTGCTCGCCAGCGCGCGGGCGCCCGCGTTGGGGTGGTAGCCGAGCTCCTCGATGCTGCGTTCGACCCGGTCGCGGGTGGTGGCGGAGATCGAGCGCTTGCCGCTGAGGACGTAACTCACCGTGCTGGCGGAGACCCCGGCATGCCGGGCGACCTCGGCGAGTGTGACCATGCAGTCCCCCAGCGGCGCGACGGTGACGGGCGGCCGGCCCCGAGCGGGTGAAGCGCTTCGACTGCGCGGTCGGCCCCGCCCCCCGGCCGATGCCGTGGAATGACAGTAGACCGGTGCCCGGAAGCTGTCCAGAGGAGTGTCGAAGCGCTTCAACGGAGCGCGGGCCCGGCGTGCGCTCCCTGCCGTCCTGCCCTCCTCTCTTCTGCTCCCTCCTGCTCCCTCCTGCCCCTCCCGCCCCTCCCGCCCCGCTGACGTCCCCGCCCGCCCGCCGTCCGTGGTGCCGCCCGCCGCCGTCCGGCCCATCGGCGCGGTCCGCGCCCGGTACGCGCCGCCCCCGGCCGGGTACACCGTCATCAGCCCCACCGCCCGGCCGGAGGACCGCCGTCCCCGCCCCGGCCGGCGCCGGCCCCGCACCCCCTACTCGCGGCGAGGTGAGCCCCCATGTCCGCACCGTCCGCCCGTCCCTCCGTCTCCGAACGCGAAGCGCGCGAGGTGGCCGAGGCCGCCCGCGAACAGGAGTGGCGCAGCCCGAGCTTCGCCAAGGAGCTCTTCCTCGGCCGGTTCCGGCTGGACCTGCTCCACCCGGGCCCCGCCCCCGGCGCCGGAGACGAACGGCGCGGGGAGGCGTTCCTCGCCCGGCTCCGCGCGTTCCTCACCACCCGGGTCGACAGCGCCCTGATCGAACGCGAGGCGCGCATCCCCGACGACGTCATCCGCGGCCTCAAGGAGCTCGGCGCGCTCGGCATGAAGATCGACACCCGGTACGGCGGCCTCGGGCTCAGCCACGTGTACTACCACCGGGCCCTCGCCCTCACCGGCTCCGTCAGCCCCGCGATCGCCGCCCTGCTCTCCGCGCACCAGTCGATCGGCGTACCGCAGCCGCTGAAGATCTTCGGCACCGAGGAACAGAAGGACGCCTTCCTGCCGCGCTGCGCCCGCACCGACCTCTCCGCCTTCCTGCTCACCGAACCCGACGTCGGCTCCGACCCGGCCCGCCTGGCGACCACCGCCGTGCCCGACGGCGACGACTACCTTCTCGACGGGGTGAAGCTCTGGACCACCAACGGCGTCATCGCCGATCTGCTCGTCGTCATGGCCCGCGTACCGGCCGGGGACGGCCACCGGGGCGGCATCACCGCCTTCGTCGTGGAGGCCGCCTCGGAGGGCATCACCGTCGAACAGCGCAACGCCTTCATGGGACTCCGCGGGCTGGAGAACGGCGTCACCCGCTTCCACCGGGTCCGCGTCCCCGCGGCCCACCGCATCGGCGCGGAGGGCTCCGGCCTGCGGATCGCCCTCACCACCCTCAACACCGGCCGGCTCTCCCTCCCCGCCATCTGCGCCGGTGCCGGGAAATGGAGCCTCAAGATCGCCCGCGAGTGGTCGGCCGTCCGCGAGCAGTGGGGCCGGCCGGTCGGGCGGCACGAGGCCGTCGGAGCCAAGATCTCCTTCATCGCGGCCACCACCTTCGCCCTGGAGGCGATGGTCGAACTCGCCGGGCGGATGGCCGACGAGGGCCGCACGGACATCCGGATCGAGGCCGCGCTCGCCAAGCTCTACGGCAGCGAGATGGCCTGGCGCATCGCCGACGAACTCGTCCAGATCCGCGGCGGCCGCGGCTACGAGACCGCCGCCTCCCTCGCCGCCCGCGGCGAACGCGCCGTCCCCGCCGAGCAGATGCTGCGCGATCTGCGCATCAACCGGATCTTCGAGGGCTCGACGGAGATCATGCATCTGCTGATCGCCCGCGAGGCCGTGGACGCGCATCTGTCGGTGGCCGGCGACCTCATCGACCCGGACGTCCCCCTGCCGGGCAAGGCCCGCGCCGGTGCCCGGGCCGGCGGCTTCTACGCCCGCTGGCTGCCCGGACTTCTCACCGGCCCGGGCCAGCTGCCCCGCTCCTACCAGGAGTTCCACCCGGCGGGGCACCCGGATCTCGCCCGCCACCTGCGCTGGGCCGAACGTTCCTCCCGCCGGCTCGCCCGCGCCACCTTCTACGCCATGTCCCGGTGGCAGGGGCGGCTGGAGAGCCGGCAGTGCTTCCTCGGCCGGATCGTGGACATCGGCGCGGAACTGTTCGCCGTGAGCGCGGCCTGCGCCCGGGCGGAGCAGCTGCGCCGCGAGGACGGCCACGGCCGGGAGGCGTACCAGCTGGCCGACGCCTTCTGCCGGCAGGCGCGCCTCCGTACCGAGGAACTCTTCCGCCGGCTGTGGACCAACACCGACGACCCGGACCGCAAGGTCACCGCGGGTGTCCTGGGCGGGGTGTACACCTGGCTGGAGGAGGGCGTGCTCGATCCCAGCGGCGACGGGCCCTGGATCGCCGGCGCGGATCCGGGCCCCTCACGCCGGGAGAACGTCCACCGCACCATCCGCTGAACACCCGTTCCCCGCCGGGGCGTCAGCCCACGCCGGCGCCCCGGCCCGCCGGAGCACCGTCCGGCGGGGCCAGCGACATCAGCAGATCGACCAGGGCGAGCATCAGGTCCCGTCCCACCTCCGGCCGCCGCACGTCGCCCAGCAGCAGCGGGACCGCCGGGTCCAGGTCGAGGGCGTGCCGGACCTCCTCCTCCGTCCGGTCGCAGTGCCCGTGGAAGCAGTTGACGCCCACCACGAACGGGACGCCCCGGTTCTCGAAGAAGTCGATCGAGGCGAAACTCACCTCCAGCCGCCGGGTGTCGACCAGGACGATCGCCCCCAGCGCGCCGTTGACGAGGTCGTTCCACATGAACCAGAAGCGCTCCTGGCCCGGCGTGCCGAACAGATAGACCACCAGTTCGGCGCTGATGGTGATCCGGCCGAAGTCCAGCGCCACCGTGGTGGTGTTCTTGTCCGCCAGCCCCTCGATCACGTCGACCCCGGCGCTGGCCTGCGTCAGGTACTCCTCGGTCCGCACCGGGGCCACCTCGCTGACCGCTCCGACCAGTGTCGTCTTGCCCACCCCGAAGCCGCCGGCGACGAGGAACTTGACGGCCGCCGGAGCCGGCCGGTCACGCCCCGGTCCGGCTCCGTGGTCAGAGTTGTTCGAGCCCATCCCTCACCGCCTGCAGAAGAGTCGTGTTCAGTCCGGCTTGCGCGGCCGGCATCGGCGGCCGTGTCGTCACCCTGTCCTGCGCGATCAGATCCCCGATGAGGATCTTGGTCACGGAGACCGGCAGATCGAGCGCCGCCGCGATCTCCGCCACCGCGGCCGGCACCCGGCACTGCTCCAGAATGGCGCGGTGCTCGGGCTCCAGGCCGCGGGCGGGGGGCTGGTCCGGGTCCCTGGTGACGACCATGGTGATCAGCGTGAGGTCGTCCCGCTCCGGAACGGTGCGGCCGCGGGTGATCGTGTACGGCCGGACCAGGGCCCCGTCGGCGTCGTCCGGTTCCAGCCCGTCCGTCCAGTGGCTCAACCAGACCTACCTCCGTCGGCGGAGGAGGAGTCGCCGCGGGGCTCGGTGCCGAGTTTCCTGCCGACCTGCTGGACCAGGGTGTACATCGCGACCGACATGACCTCGGCGTCGACCTCCTGGGAGGCCACCACCGCGAGATGGGTGCCCTTGCCCGCGGAGATGATGAAGAGCCACAGGTCCGCCAGCTCCACGATGATCTGGCGCACCGCCCCGCCGCTGAAGAGCTCGTCGATGCCCCGGGCCAGGCTCTGCTGGCCGGTGGCCACGGCGGCCAGCCGTTCGGCGTCCGTCCGTTCGATGGTCCCGGACTGGCTGACGACCATGCCGTCGTCGGACAGGATGACGGCGTGCAGGGTCCCCGCCACCTGTTCCACCAGACCGTCGAGCAGCCAGTCGAGATCCCGGTCGGTTGCCGTGGTGCGCTGTGTCATTCTCGGTCTTCCCTTGCTGTTCCGCCGGGTTGGGGCGTGCTGACGTCGGCCGGGGGGATGTCCTGCTCGGAGGCCGGCCCGCGGGTGATACGGGACTGGCGCTGGAACGCGCCCACCGTCGCGCCGGAGCGCTCGGGTGCCGGATGCGCGTGGGGGGACGCGTCCTCGTCGGTGCCGGGCCGCCGCGGCGGATTCCGGAGTTCGGGGGTGAGGCTGGCCTGGCGGACCCGGCGGGGCAGCGGCCTTGTGCCGCCGCCGGCACCGTTCACGGCGGCGCCGTCCGCGCCGGTCCGGCCGTCCGGTGTGCGGCTCCCGCCGTCCTGTGTGCCGCTCCCGCCCCCGGCGACGGCCGCCGCGGCCTGTCCGCGGGAGCGGCGCGGCAGGTCCGCGGACGGCCCGGCCGGCGCGGCGGGCGGCCCGGCGGGCTCCCCGCGCTCCGCGGTCCCGCGGGCCGCGGGCAGGGGCTTCCCGGCCGCGGCGGCGGGGGCCCCGCCGCCGTCCGGGCCCGCAGCCGCGTCACCGCTCCCGCTCGCGCCCGCGTCCGCGCCGGCGTTGGGTTCCGGCGCGTCGGCGACCAGTTCGGCCGGGATCATGACGATCACCCGGGTGCCGCCGAACACGGACGGCCGGAACTCCAGCGTCAGCGCGAGCCCGGCCGCCAGCCGCGCCACCACGTACAGCCCCAGCCGGGCGTCGTCGGCCCGGGACATCATGTCCATCCGCGGCGGCTCGGCCATCATCGCGTTGAGCCGGTCGTACTCCTCCGGCTCCATGCCGAGCCCGCGGTCCTCGATCTCCACGACCAGGCCCCGGCCCACCAGGCCGGCCCGCGCCTCCACGGGGTTCGGCGGCTTGGAGAAGGCGGTGGCGTTCTCCATCAGCTCGGCCAGGATGTGCGCCACCGGGCCGACCGCGCGTTCGGACAGCCACGGCCTGCCCTGCACCTCGATCTGGATGCGGCGGTAGTCCTGCACCTCGCCCAGCGCGGACCGCAGCACGTCCAGCACCGGGACGGGCCTGCGCCAGCGCCGCTGCGGCTGGCCGCCGCCGAGGATGACGAGGTTCTCCTCGTAGCGGCGCAGCCGGGCCGCCAGGTGGTCGAGGTCGAACAGCCCTTCCAGCACCTCCGGGTCCTCGTGGCGGCGCTCCATCTCGTCGAGCTTCTTCAGCTGGAGGCCGATGAGCAGCTGGGTGCGGCGGGCGATGCGCTGGAGCAGCCGTTCGAAGCCGCGGTGCTGCTCGGTCTCCCGAACGGCGGTCTCGACGGCGCTGCGGCGGGCGAGGTTGAGGGCCTGGCCGAGCCGGCCCAGCTCGTCGTCGCCGTGCGGGACCTCCCGCACCTCCGCGTCGACGTCGATGTCCTCGCCGCGCTGGAGCCGCTCCACGACGGCCGGCAGCTCCGTCTCCAGCCGGGCCGCCTCGTCGCGCAGCCCGAGGATCCGCTGCCGCAGGGAGCCGGTGAGCCAGAGGGTGAGCGCGATGACGACGACGACCGCGCCCAGCCCGATGGCGCTGGCGGCCACCATGCGCACCATCAGGTCCCGCACCGAATCGGCGTTGGCCCGGTTGAAGTCGGCGGCCAGTCTGCCGGTCAGCTCCTGGAGCCGGGGCTGGAGCTCCTCCATGGCCTCCCGCCAGCGGCCGGCCTCGCGGGGCAGGTCCTCGGGCTCGGTGAGGGGAACCTGCAGCAGGGTCTGCTCCACCACGGTCTTGGTGTGCCAGGCGTCCATGAGCGTCGTGTCGTGGTGGAACGCGGCCTCGGCCTCGGGCAGCCGCGACGCGATGCGGTCCTCGAAGAGGTACTGCTGGGCGCCGATCCACTCGACGAGGTCGGAACGCTCCGTCTTGTCGAGGTGGCCCGCGGCCCAGCCGCGGGTGAGCACCGCGTCCTCGCGGGCGAGCGTCTCACCGGCCCACATGAGGTCGGTCAGCGGCTGAGCCCTGACGCTGACCGCGCCGTTGTCGGTGTTGCCCAGGGCGTCGGTGAACTTCAGAGCGCTGTCGATCATCAGGGTGAAGGACCCGAAGACCACGGGCTGGGTGCTGACCCGGTCGTCCACGTCCTCCCGGACCTCCGGGAGCACCCGGAGCTCGTCCCGGGCCCGGGCCAGGGCGTCGCGGAGCTCCCCGTGCAGGCCGGTGGTGCCGCTGCCGGTTCCGGAGCGGAAGGCCCGCACCGCCTTGTCGGTCCGCTCGCGCTGCTGCCTCAGGGCGGTGGGGGAGGTCTCGGGATCGGCCAGGATCTCGGCGGTCAGCCGCCGTTCCTCCCGGAGCGCGGCGGCCAGCTCCCCGGTCAGGGTGATGCCGCGTTCGGCCAGGGCGGCGTGACGGGCCTGCAGCCGCCAGTCCAGGGCGAGTTGAGTGGTGCTGACCCCCCAGAGGGCGGCCAGCGCCAGGCTGGGTATGAGGGCCAGCACGAGCAGAACCATGCGCAGTGAGCCCGGACGGCGTACGCGGTCCGCCCCCCGCCCCGGTCCCTCAGGCGTACGCGTGCGCAGTGCCATGTCACCCCAGCCAGAAATCACAACAGGTATCGCCGCAGGTGGGGGGCGGCGCGTGGTGGGGCCGATGCTAGTTGTGACCGCAAGGGGAAGGAATACGGCTGCACGAACCGTGTGCAGAAAGATCCGTTCCGTGGCCCCGGACGCGGCGGCGCCACGAATCCGCAGGCCGGAGAACGGAGTTGCGGAACCGCCCCGGAGGAGTGCCGGATCCGGACCCGGCCGCTCCGGGAGCGCGCGGGGAACCCGCCGGGGGCACCGGCGGGAGCACCGCCGGAAGGACGCCGCCCCCGGCCGCCCGCGCGTTCGGCGGGTGCGCCGTCCGGCGCCCGGAGCCGGTGCGGTGACAATGGGGGGATGACGGACTCCCTCGCCCACCCGCACCTGACCTTCCCGGCGGCCACCGCCGCCACCGGAGGCCCGCGGGACATCGTGATCCTCGGTTCCACCGGCTCGATCGGCACACAGGCCATCGACGTGGTGCAGCGCAACCCCGGACGCTTCCGGGTGACCGGCCTGTCGGCCGCCGGCGGCCGGGCCGGGCTCCTCGCGGAGCAGGCCCGCCTGCTGGACGTCGGCACCGTGGCCGTCGCCCGGAAGGGCGCGGTGCCGGCCGTGCGCGAGGCGCTGTCCGCCGCGTACGGCTCCGCGCGGCAGCCGGAGATCCTGGCCGGGCCCGACGCGGCGGCCGAGCTGGCGGCGAGCGACTGCCACACGGTGCTCAACGGCATCACGGGGTCCATCGGCCTGGCCCCGACCCTCGCGGCCCTGGAGGCCGGCCGGGTGCTGGCGCTGGCCAACAAGGAATCCCTGATCGTGGGCGGTCCGCTGGTCAGGGCGGTGGCCAAGCCCGGCCAGATCGTGCCGGTGGACTCCGAGCACTCCGCGCTCTTCCAGGCGCTGGCGGCCGGCAGCCGCTCCGAGGTGCGCAAGCTGGTCGTCACCGCCTCCGGCGGTCCGTTCCGCGGCCGGACGAAGCCGGAGCTGGCCGAGGTCACCCCCAAGCAGGCGCTGGCCCACCCCACCTGGAACATGGGCCCGGTGGTCACGATCAACTCCGCGACCCTCGTCAACAAGGGCCTGGAAGTCATCGAGGCGCATCTTCTCTACGACATTCCGTTCGAACGGATTGAGGTCGTCGTCCACCCGCAGTCGTATGTGCACTCGATGGTGGAATTCACAGACGGCTCAACGCTGCTCCAGGCCAGCCCCCCGGACATGCGGATGCCGATCGCGCTGGGGCTGGGCTGGCCGGAACGGGTGCCCGACGCCGCTCCCGGCTGCGACTGGACCAAGGCGTCGAGCTGGGAGTTCTTCCCGCTGGACAACGACGCCTTCCCCTCCGTGGGGCTGGCGCGGCACGTCGGCGGCCTCGGCGGCACGGCACCGGCCGTGTTCAACGCCGCCAACGAGGAGTGCGTGGACGCGTTCCTCGACGGCCGCCTCCCCTTCAATGGCATCGTGGAGACCGTCGCCGAGGTGGTGGCCGAACACGGCACCCCCGGGCGGGGAACCTCCCTCACCTTGGCCGACGTCCTGGAAGCGGAGAAGTGGGCGCGCGCCCGCGCCCGTGAGATGGCGGCGACGTCAGCATCGGAGGCCCGCGCATGACGACCCTGATGACGGTTCTCGGCATAGTCGTCTTCGTGATCGGGCTGCTGTTCTCGATCGCGTGGCACGAGCTGGGGCACCTGTCGACCGCCAAGCTGTTCGGTGTGCGTGTGCCGCAGTACATGGTCGGCTTCGGCCCGACCCTCTTCTCCCGGAAGAAGGGGGAGACGGAGTACGGGGTCAAGGCCATTCCGTTCGGCGGCTACATCCGCATGATCGGCATGTTCCCGCCCGGCGAGGACGGCAGGGTCACCACCCGCTCCACCTCGCCCTTCCGCACCATGATCGAGGACGCCCGGGAGGCCGCCTTCGAGGAGCTCCAGCCCGGTGACGAGAAGCGGCTCTTCTACACGCGCGCGCCGTGGAAGCGCGTGATCGTGATGTTCGCCGGCCCCTTCATGAACCTCGTGCTCGCCGTGGTGGTCTTCATGGGCGTGCTGATGGGCTTCGGCATCAACACCCAGACCACCACCGTCTCCACCGTCTCCGACTGCGTGATCTCGCAGAACGAGAACCGCGACACCTGCCGCAAGGGCGACCCGGCCTCGCCGGCCAAGGCGGCCGGGCTCCAGCCGGCCGACAGGATCGTCGCCTTCGACGGCGAGCGGATCGAGGAGTGGTCCGTCCTCCAGGAGCGCATCCGGGAGACCACCGGACCCGCCACCATCACCGTCGAGCGCGCCGGCGAGCTGAAGACCCTCGAGGCCGACCTGGTGGAGAACCGGCTGGTCAAGTACGACGACGACGGCCGCGTCATCCAGGGCGAGTACGTCACCGCGGGCTTCCTCGGCTTCAGCCCGGCCACCGGCGTCGTCCAGCAGACCTTCGGCCAGTCGGTCGAGCGCATGGGCGACATGCTCACCAATGGTGTGGAGGCGCTGATCGCCCTGCCCTCGAAGATTCCCGCGCTCTGGGACGCCACCTTCGGCGACGCCGAGCGGGAACCGGACTCCCCGATGGGCGTCGTCGGCGCCGCCCGCGTCGGCGGCGAGGTGTTCAACCTCGACATCCCGCCGCAGCAGCAGGTCGCGACCATGCTCTTCCTCGTCGCGGGCTTCAACCTGTCGCTCTTCCTCTTCAACATGCTGCCGCTGCTGCCGCTCGACGGCGGCCACATCGCGGGAGCGCTGTGGGAGTCGGTGCGGCGGCACACGGCCCGGCTCTTCCGGCGCCCGGACCCGGGCCCCTTCGACGTCGCCAAGCTGATGCCGGTCGCCTATGTGGTCGCCGGGATCTTCATCTGCTTCACCCTGCTGGTCCTCATGGCCGACCTGGTCAACCCCGTCCGGATCTCCTGACGGGCCGCCCCGCGCGGACCCGCGGACGGCCGGGGGCACCCCCTCCCGGCCGTCCCCCGTCCGCGCGCCGCGCGGGAGGCCGCGGCGGCCGCATCCCCGCGCGTGCCGTAATCTCGGACCCGGAGCCCGCCTGTCTCCCGGGCCAGAAGCCATACGTTGGGGTTGCACGCAGATGACTGCGATTTCGCTGGGAATGCCGTCCGTTCCGATCAAACTGGCGGACCGCCGGGTGAGCCGGCAGATCCACGTCGGCTCGGTGCCGGTCGGCGGTGACGCGCCGGTGTCGGTGCAGTCGATGACGACGACCGTGACGGCGGACATCGGCGCCACTCTGCAGCAGATCGCCGAGCTGACGGCGTCCGGCTGCCAGATCGTCCGGGTCGCCTGCCCCTCGCAGGACGACGCCGAGGCGCTGCCCGTGATCGCCAGGAAGTCCCAGATCCCGGTGATCGCCGACATCCACTTCCAGCCCAAGTACGTCTTCGCGGCGATCGACGCGGGCTGCGCGGCGGTCCGGGTGAATCCGGGCAACATCCGCCAGTTCGACGACAAGGTCAAGGAGATCGCCAAGGCGGCCTCCGACGCGGGCACGCCGATCCGCATCGGCGTGAACGCCGGTTCGCTGGACAAGCGGCTGCTGGCCAAGTACGGCAAGGCCACCCCGGAGGCGCTGGTCGAGTCGGCGCTCTGGGAGTGCTCCCTCTTCGAGGAGCACGGCTTCCGCGACATCAAGATCTCGGTCAAGCACAACGACCCGGTCGTCATGATCAACGCCTACCGCCAGCTCGCGGCCCAGTGCGACTACCCGCTGCACCTGGGTGTCACCGAGGCCGGCCCCGCCTTCCAGGGCACCATCAAGTCCGCGGTCGCCTTCGGCGCGCTGCTGAGCGAGGGCATCGGCGACACCATCCGGGTCTCGCTCTCCGCGCCGCCGGTCGAGGAGATCAAGGTCGGCAACCAGATCCTGGAGTCCCTCGGACTGCGGCAGCGCGGGCTGGAGATCGTCTCCTGCCCCTCCTGCGGCCGGGCCCAGGTGGACGTCTACAAGCTGGCGGAGGAGGTCACCGCCGGTCTGGAGGGCATGGAGGTCCCGCTCCGCGTCGCCGTGATGGGCTGCGTGGTGAACGGCCCCGGCGAGGCCCGCGAGGCGGACCTCGGCGTGGCGTCCGGCAACGGCAAGGGCCAGATCTTCGTCAAGGGCGAGGTCATCAAGACGGTGCCCGAATCGAAGATCGTGGAGACCCTGATCGACGAGGCCATGAAGATCGCCGAGCAGATGGAGAAGGACGGCATCGCCTCCGGCGAGCCCGTCGTCACCGCCGCCGGCTGACCCCCCCCGCGGAACAACCGCAGCACTCGCAACACGCGCAGCCCCGGGACGGCCGCAGCACCCGTACACCGGACATCCGCCCGTGCCCCCGCCGGACCCCCGGCGGGGGCACCGGCCGTCGCGGATTCCGGTTTTCCCGGGCGGCCGGAGTTTGGAAGCCGGTGCCGCGGCCCAGACGGAGGACAGGACCCGGGAAGACCCTCCCCCGGTCCGGACCGGCGCGGCCGCACCGGTCCGGACCCGGCACCCCGCGGCCGCCGTCCGCCCGTTCACCGGGCACACCGGGTGGCCCGGGAACGGGGGAGGTACAGTGCGGCTGGGGGCCAGGGCCCGTCCCGAGGACGGGACAGACGGACCCCGGGGCGTGACGCCCACCCCGGCGCACCAGGGGTCGCCCCGGAACGACGCAGCAGCAGACGGTGAGGCCCCGACACGTGTTGACCCAGACGACCACCAGGGTCCTCGGCCCCGGTGATCTCGACGCCACCCTCGCGGTGCTCGACCGCGACCCGGTCACCAACGCCTTCGTCGCCGCACGGGTCCAGGCCGCCGGCCTCGACCCCTGGCGGCTCGGCGGCGAGATGTGGGGCTGGTACGCCGACGGCCGCCTGGAATCCCTCGCCTACGCCGGCGCCAACCTCGTCCCCGTGGAGGCCGGTCCCGAGGCCGTCCGCGCCTTCGCCGAACGCGCCCGCCGCGCCGGCCGCCGCTGCTCCTCGATCGTCGGCCCCGCCGAGGCCACCGCCCTGCTCTGGTCGCTGCTGGAGCCGAGCTGGGGCCCCGCCCGGGAGGTCCGCCCCTGCCAGCCCCTGATGGTCGCCTCCGCGGTGCCCCCGGACATCGCCCCCGACCCGTACGTCCGGCGGGTCCGCAAGGACGAGATGGACATCGTCATGCCCGCCTGTGTGGCGATGTTCACCGAGGAGGTCGGCGTCTCCCCGCTCGCCGGCGACGGCGGGCTGCTCTACCAGGCCCGGGTCGCCGAACTGGTCTCCGCCGGCCGCTCCTTCGCCCGGATCGAGGACGGCCGGGTGGTCTTCAAGGCCGAGATCGGCGCGGCCACCGACCGGGCCTGCCAGATCCAGGGCGTCTGGGTGGCCCCGGAGTTCCGCGGCCGCCGGCTCTCCGAGACCGGTATGGCCGCCGTGCTGCGCTACGCCCTCGCCGACATCGCGCCGCTCGCCAGCCTCTACGTCAACGACTTCAACACCGCGGCCCGCGCGGCCTACCGGCGCGTCGGCTTCCGGGAGACCGGCGCGTTCATGAGCGTGCTCTTTTGAGTAGTCTCGCCGCCATGGATGACGTCGTGGTCGGCCCGCTCGACCTGATCGCGCGGGTGGACGACGCGCTGGCCGTGCAAGCCCTCGCCTTCGGGCTCACCGACGAGGAGGTCGGCGTACGGCGGCACATCGTCCAGCGCCACATGACCAGCCGCGGCGCCCGCGCGCTGGGCGCCACCGCCCCGGACGGCCGCCTCGTCGGCTTCGCCTATGGGATGCCCAACGACCGCGGCCACTGGTGGTCCACGGTCGTCGAACCGTATCTGCGCCGTGAGGGCCGGGAGGCCTGGCTCGACGACGCCTTCGTCGTCACCGAACTGCACGTCCTCCCCGACCACCAGAAACGCGGCATCGGCCGCCGGCTGATCACCGTACTCACCGACGCCGCCACCGAGCCGCGGAGTCTCCTCTCGGCGATCGACACCGACAGCCCCGCCCGCGGCCTCTACCGCTCGCTGGGCTACCGGGACCTCGCCCGCCCCGTCTACTTCCCGAGCGCCCCCAGCCCGTACGCGGTGATGGGCGCCCCGCTGCCGCTGCACCGCTAGCGGCAGCGGCGGCGGGGCGCCCGCCGTCCTCGGCGGGCCCCGCTTTTCGGTAGCCTCCAGGGCAATCACTTATTCCACGCAGGAGAGAACCTCATGGTCCAGCGCATGTCCCGGATGATGCTCAAGACGCTGCGCGACGACCCGGCCGATGCCGAGACCCTCAGCCACAAGCTGCTGGTCCGCGCCGGGTACGTCCGCCGTGCGTCCGCCGGAATCTGGACCTGGCTGCCGCTGGGCAAGAAGGTCCTGGAGAACGTCTCGCGGGTCGTCCGCGAGGAGATGGACGCCATCGGCGCCCAGGAGGTGCTGCTCCCCGCCCTGCTGCCCAAGGAGCCGTACGAGACCAGCGGCCGCTGGGAGGAGTACGGGGACCTGCTGTTCCGGCTGAAGGACCGCAAGGGCGGCGAGTACCTCCTCGGCCCCACCCACGAGGAGATCTTCACCCTCACCGTCAAGGACCAGTGCACGTCCTACAAGGACCTGCCCGTCGTGCTCTACCAGATCCAGACCAAGTACCGGGACGAGGCGCGCCCCCGCTCCGGCGTGCTGCGCGGCCGCGAGTTCCTGATGAAGGACTCGTACTCCTTCGACACCGACGACGAGGGCCTGGCCGAGGCGTACCGGCTGCACCGCGAGGCGTACACCCGGATCTTCGAGCGCATCGGCCTGGACTACCGCATCGTCTCCGCCGTCTCCGGCGCCATGGGCGGCTCGGCCTCGGAGGAGTTCCTCGCCCCGGCCGCCGCCGGCGAGGACACCTTCGTCGACTGTCCGGCCTGCGACTACGCGGCCAACACCGAGGCCGTCACCACCGTGGTGCCCCCGGTGGAGCCCGCGGACCACCCGGCCGTCGAGGAGCTGGACACCCCCGACACCCCCACCATCGAGACCCTCGCCGAGTTCCTGGGCGTGCCCGCCTCCGCCACCCTCAAGAACCTGCTCGTCAAGGTGGACGGCAAGATCACGGCCGTCGGTGTCCCCGGCGACCGCGAGGTGGACCTCGGCAAGCTCGGCGAGCACCTGGCCCCGGCCGTCGTGGAGCTGGTGACGGCCGAGGACTTCACCGACCGCCCCGACCTGGTCCGCGGCTACGTCGGCCCGCAGTCCATGGCCGGCAGCGCCTTCCGCTACCTCGCGGACCCCCGCGTGGCCGCGAACACCAGCTGGATCACCGGCGCCAACAAGGAGGGCACCCACGCCCGCAACGTCGTCTGCGGCCGCGACTTCGAGGTGGACGAGTACCTCGACGTGGTCGTCGTCGAGCCCGGCGACCCCTGCCCCAAGTGCGGTGCCGGCCTGCAGATCGACCGGGCCATCGAGATCGGCCACATCTTCCAGCTCGGCCGCAAGTACGCCGACGCCTTCCAGCTGGACGTCCTCGGCCGCGAGGGCAAGCCGGTCCGGGTCACCATGGGCTCCTACGGCATCGGCGTCTCCCGCGCCGTGGCCGCTCTCGCCGAGCAGACCGCCGACGACAAGGGCCTGTGCTGGCCCGCCGAGATCGCCCCGGCCGACGTCCACATCGTCGCCGCCGGCAAGGCCAAGCAGACCGAACTGGCCCTGGAGGTCGCCGAGAAGCTGCACTCCGCCGGGGTGCGGGTGCTCGTGGACGACCGCGCGGGCGTCTCCCCGGGCGTGAAGTTCACCGACGCCGAGCTGATCGGCGTGCCGGTCATCCTGGTCGCGGGCCGCCGGGCCGGCGAGGGCGTGGTCGAGCTCAAGGACCGCCGCACGGGCGAGCGCGAGGAACTGACGGTCGACGAGGCCCTGGCCCGCCTCAGCGGCTGACCGCACCCCCAGGCGGCAGCACACTCGCCGCAGCGCACACCGCCGCGCCCCGGAGCCCGCGCTCCGGGGCGCGCCCCGGTCAGAGCCAGCCGGCGAACTCCAGCAGGAGGGCGCCCTGCCGGTGGCCGCGGGCCAGGGCCGGCAGGCCGTCCGCCACCGCGCGGAAGACCGTCCAGCCGCGCAGCCGGTCCCGGTCGACCTCCAGGGAATCCGCCAGCCTGCCCAGCCTCCGGCGGGCGGCGGCCGCTCCGCCCGGAGCGGCCACCAGGTCCTCCAGCCGGTCCCGGACGGGCAGGGCCAGATCGTAGGCGCGCTCGCCCACCAGCGGGTCGGGGCCGACCGCCAGCCACGGGGCGCGTTCGCCCGCCAGGACCTTGCCCTCCCGGAACCGGCCGTGCAGCAGCAGCCGCTCCGGTTCGGTGGCCGTCAGCTCCGCGCGGGCCGCCAGCGCCTGTTCGGCGAGCGGCCGGACGTCGGCCGCCGAGGGCTCGTCCGCCGCCGTGCTCAGCAGCTCCGCCGCCCGCGCGGTGCGGTCCGCCACCGAGGGATACGGATACCCGCCGCCCGGCTCCGTCCACAGCCGCCGTACCGTGCCCGCCGCCTCCAGCAGGGCCTTGGCCTCGGGGAGCGAGCTGAGCGACACCTCGCCGTGCAGCCGCTCCAGGAGCAGGGCACCGGCGTCGTCGTCCGCGTCCAGCAGCCGTACGGCGCCGAAGCCGTCCCAGTGCGCCAGCGCCGCGCGCTGCGCCGCGACATCCGTGCCGGGGGCCACCAGCTTCAGAGCGGCCCGGCCGCCGTCGGCGCGCCGCACCAGCACCAGCAGGCTGCTGCGGCCGCCGGGCTCCTGTACCCGCTCGGGGGTCAGCTCCCAGCGCCGCAGGGCGTCCCGGGCGAGCCCCGGCAGGTCCTCCAGCCACTTGCGGCCGGTGCCCTCGGCGCCCGTCTCCTCCAGTGCCCGTGCCAGACGCGGCGGCGGTCCGAGCGGAGCGCCCTCCTCGGGCCGTGCTGCGGAAGCCATGCCCGGTCCGTCCCCTTCCGTCGCCGTCGCCGTCGTCGTCGTCACCATCGCCGTCGTTTCACCGCGTACAGTGCCGCCGGCCGCACGGGCGCGGCGGTCAGAGCTCGCTCGCGTCACCGCTCGCCGGTCCGTCGCCCGTCGCACCGCCCGTGGGTCCGGCCGGCGCCGAGCGCTCGGCGAGACCAGGGAAGGCTACGCTGCCGCCCCGCCACCGCACCGCCCGGACCGCCGCCTCCCGCAGCGCGCCCGCCGCCTCCCGGCGCAGCCCGCCCTCGGAGGCCCGGACGAGATCGGCGTAGACGGCCGCCACCCGGTCCTCCAGCTCGGCGGCCAGCCGCACCGCCGCGGCCGCGTCCGGCACCGGGAAGGGCAGCGCGTAGGCGGCGGCGGACGCCTCCGGCTCACCGCCCAGGTCGCGGACCGTGCGGTGCAGCGCGTCACGGCGCGCGCGGTGGGCGTCGTGCCCCTCGCGTGCCTCCTTCCGCCGCTCCTCGCCGATCCGGCCGCCGACGACCCCGTAGCCGTAGACGGCGGCGTGCTCCGCGCGCAGGGCGTGCTGCGCGGCGCCGAGGACGCCCTCGGGCGGGGCATCGCCGTCGCGGGGTGCGGTCCGTGCGGTGGTCATGCGGCTCTGCCTTCCGGGAGGGGGCCCGGCAGCTCGCGGACCGGGGGACGGACGGGCGGGACATGTGCCGCGGGCCGTCCGGGAGCGCGGCCCCGCGCGTGGCCCGGCCTCAGCGCGGCTCCGTGGCGCACCCGCGTCATCAGGCGGCCTCGTTCAGCAGATAGGCGTGGGCCGCGCCGGACGCGGCGACCGAGGCGAGCAGCCGGGCCAGCTCCGGCTCCGCGCGGGAGAGGGCCGCGGTCCGGGCGTCGGCGGTGCGGCGCTCCGCCCCGGCCAGTGCCTTGAGGGCCTCGGCGGGCTTCTCCGGTACCTCCGGCGCCCGGGGCGCGTCCGGGTCCGGCGGGGCGTCCGGGGAGCGGGCCGGGGACGGCGCGGCCGGCGGTACGCCGGGGCCCTCGGGGCCCGGGCCGCCGGACCGGGGTGACGCCGAGGGAGAGGCGGAGCGGTCCCCGACCCCGAAGGCCGTGGCGTGCAGCGCGGTCTCCGCCCGCAGCGGAGCGAGGAGTTCCGCCAGCTCCGGGTGGCCGGCGGCGGTGGCGTCGTACCGCAGCAGCAGGTCCCGGGACTCCCGCGCGGACCGTTCGCGCAGCCGCCGGTCCGCCGCGTCCGGCTTGCCACCCTCCCCTGCCGCCCCGTCCCCCGAGCAGGCGGACAGCAGGAGGGCACCGGGCCCGGCGGCGAGGGCCCCGGCGAACAGACTCCTTCTGCGGGGCCCGGACAGGGCTCGCGACGGCGTGGTGGGCGGCACGGTCACATCCTGGGGTCGTGCGGGAAGCCGCGGTCGAGCTGGGGAGGGGCCGTGCGGAACGGGCGGGCGCACACGTCCTTGATCGGCCGTCTTGAGCGTACCCGCGTTCGGCTTCCGAATTGCCGACCGGTCGGGCGCGGCCCCACCGCGGCCCTCCGGGAGGCGGACACGGCACCCTCCGCGACCGGATACTCTGTGGTCTGACACGCGATCTCCAGACAACAGCACACGCGGCCGAGGAGTCACCCGGATGAGCACCACCCAGAGCGAGAGGCTGCGCGGACTGCTCGAACCGCTGGTCGCCGCGCGAGACCTGGATCTGGAAGAGATCGAGGTGACCCCCGTCGGCCGGATGCGGGTCCTCCGGATCGTCGTGGACTCCGACACCGGTGTGCTGCTGGACACCTGCGCGGAACTGAGCCGCGCGGTCTCCGAGAAACTCGACGAGACCGACGCCATGGGACAGGCGGCCTACCGCCTCGAGGTCACCTCTCCCGGTGCCGACCGCCCGCTGACCGAGCCGCGCCACTACCGCCGTGCCACGGGCCGGCTGATCAAGGCCCGGCTCACCGACGGGAGCGAGCTCACCGCCCGGATCCTCTCCACCGACGAGGACGGACTCGATCTCGAAGTGCCCGGGGTGAAGGGGCGCAAGCCCACCGCCCGGCGGCTCGCCTTCGGCGAGATCGACAGGGCACGCGTGGAGATCGAGTTCAATCGCAAGGCCGACGGGCGCGTCACCGCGGCCGGTGCGGACGAGAACCAGGAGGAGGCGTAGCCGTGGACATCGACATGAGTGCCCTGCGGGGTCTGGTGCGGGAGAAGGAGATCTCCTTCGACCTGCTGGTCGAGGCGATCGAGTCGGCCCTCCTCATCGCCTACCACCGCACCGAGGGAAGCCGCCGCCGCGCACGCGTCGAACTCGACCGCGAGAACGGGCATGTGACGGTCTGGGCGAAGGAGGACCCGGAGGACATCGACGAGGGCACCGAGCCGCGGGAGTTCGACGACACCCCCTCGGGCTTCGGCCGGATCGCGGCGACCACCGCCAAGCAGGTCATCCTGCAGCGGCTCCGGGACGCCGAGGAGGAGATCACCTTCGGCGAGTACGCGGGCCGTGAGGGCGATGTCGTCGCGGGCGTCGTGCAGCAGGGCAAGGACCCGAAGAACGTCCTGGTCGACATCGGCCGGCTGGAGGCGATCCTGCCGGTGCAGGAGCAGGTCCCGGGGGAGGACTACTCCCACGGCGCCCGGCTCCGCAGCTATGTCGTCCGGGTGGCCAAGGGGGTGCGCGGCCCGTCCGTGACGCTCTCGCGGACCCACCCCAACCTGGTGAAGAAGCTCTTCGCCATGGAGGTGCCGGAGATCGCGGACGGCTCGGTGGAGATCGCCGCCATCGCCCGCGAGGCCGGCCACCGCACCAAGATCGCTGTCCGGTCCACCCGCTCCGGGCTGAACGCCAAGGGCGCCTGCATCGGCCCGATGGGCGGCCGGGTCCGCGCCGTGATGGCGGAGCTGCAGGGCGAGAAGATCGACATCGTGGACTGGTCGGACGACCCGGCCGAGCTGGTGGCGCACGCGCTGTCGCCGGCCCGGGTCAGCAAGGTCGAGGTCGTGGACATGGCGGCGCGGTCCGCCCGCGTCACCGTCCCCGACTACCAGCTCTCCCTGGCCATCGGCAAGGAGGGCCAGAACGCCCGCCTCGCCGCTCGGCTCACGGGCTGGCGGATCGACATCCGCCCCGACACCGAGCGGCAGGACGGCCGGGAGGACTGAGCGGGGCCGCGGGCGTGCGGGGCCGCGCGCCGGGCCGTCGGCGGCCGGTCCCGGGGCCTGGCCACCGCCCCGGCCCGCGGTGCACGGCCGGGGGAACAGCGGACTACTGCGCCGTCCTTACCCTGGAAGGGGTGACGCCGACGCGGGGAGGTAGACTTGAGGACGTCTGGCCGGACGCATGCCCAGGCGTGCCCCGAGCGCACTTGCGTGGGCTGCCGTCGGCGTGCGGCCAAAGGCGATCTGCTGCGTATCGCGGTGGTCGGGGGCGAGTGCGTGCCCGATCCACGCGGTACGCTGCCCGGTCGGGGTGCGTACGTGCACCCCACCCAGGCCTGTCTCGACCCGGCGGTCCGCCGCCGGGCCTTTCCCCGGGCCTTCCGGGGCCCGGGACCGCTCGGCACCGACGCGGTGCGGGCGTTCCTCGAACGGCGGGCCGCACAGGCGCGACCGTAAGAGAACCGTGAGAGACAGGCACAACCGTAAGAGAACGGCACGGGAAACCGTGCGGTCAGGTACCTCGCGAGTCGGAAGTAGGTCGAGATTGCGATGAGCACTCGATGAGTACGCGATGAGTACGCCCATGAAGTAGCGACGGTCCGGCGGAACCCGGACCAGAAGGAGCGAAGTGGCAAAGGTCCGGGTATACGAACTCGCCAAGGAGTTCGGAGTCGAGAGCAAGGTCGTCATGGCCAAGCTCCAAGAACTTGGCGAATTCGTCCGTTCGGCGTCCTCCACGATCGAGGCGCCCGTTGTACGCAAACTGACCGACGCTTTCCAGCAGGGCAACGGCTCCGGCCGTGCCGCCGGCAAGCCCGCGGCGCCCCGCAAGGCGGCGCCCTCCAAGCCGTCCGCGCCCACCCCGCGCGCGGCCCGCCCGGCTGCCCCGCAGCCGGGTCCGAAGGCGGCTCCCGCCCCGGGTCCGCGGCCTCCGGCCGCCCCCGGCCCGAAGCCGTCCGCGGCGCCCGCCCCGGGCCCGCGTCCCGCGCCGGCCCCCAAGGCCCCGGCGCCGAAGCCCGCTCCGGCGGCCCCCGCGGCTCCGGAGTTCACCGCGCCCCCGTCGCCGGCACCCAAGCCCGCGTCCGCTCCCGGCCCGCGTCCGGCCCGTCCGGCCGCTCCCGGCCAGGGCCGCGACCAGGGTCAGGGCGGTCGTGACCAGGCGCCGCGTCCCGGTGCCCGTCCCGGCGGCGGCCAGGCCGGCCGTCCCGGCGGCCGCAGTGGCCCGCGTCCGGGCAACAACCCCTTCACCTCCGGCGGCAGCACGGGCATGGCCCGTCCGGCCCCGCGTCCCGGTGGCGCCCCGCGTCCCGGCGGCCAGGCCCCCGGCGGCGCCCCGCGTCCGCAGGGTGCCGGCGGCGGTCCCCGTCCGCAGGCTCCGGGCGGTGCCCGTCCCTCGCCGGGCGGTATGCCCCGTCCGCAGGGCGGCCAGGCCGGTGCGGGCGGTCCCCGTCCCGGCGGCGGCGCGCGCCCGAACCCCGGCATGATGCCGCAGCGTCCGGCCGCGGGCCCCCGCCCGGGTCCGGGCGGGCGCGGTCCGGGCGGTCCCGGTGGCGGCGGCCGTCCCGGCGGTGCCGGTCGTCCCGGCGGCGGTGGCGGCGGCTTCGCCGGCCGTCCCGGCGGTGGCGGCGGCGGTCGTCCCGGTGGCGGCGGCGGTTTCGCCGGCCGTCCCGGTGGTCCCGGCGGCTTCGGCGGCCGTCCCGGCTTCGGTGGCCGTCCGGGTGGTCCCGGCGGCCGTGGCGGAACGCAGGGCGCCTTCGGCCGTCCCGGCGGCCCGGCGCGGCGCGGCCGCAAGTCGAAGCGGCAGAGGCGCCAGGAGTACGAGGCCATGCAGGCCCCGTCGGTCGGCGGCGTGATGCTGCCGCGCGGCAACGGACAGACCGTCCGCCTGTCGCGTGGTGCCTCCCTCACCGACTTCGCGGAGAAGATCAACGCCAACCCGGCGTCGCTCGTCGCCGTGATGCTCAACCTCGGCGAGATGGTCACCGCCACGCAGTCGGTCTCGGACGAGACGCTGCAGCTGCTCGGTGACGAGATGAACTACACCGTCGAGATCGTCAGCCCGGAGGAGGAGGACCGCGAGCTTCTCGAGTCCTTCGACATCGAGTTCGGCGAGAACGAGGGCGGCGAGGAGATGCTCGTCGCGCGTCCGCCGGTGGTGACCGTCATGGGTCACGTCGACCACGGCAAGACCCGCCTGCTCGACGCGATCCGCAAGACGAACGTCATCGCGGGCGAGGCCGGCGGCATCACCCAGCACATCGGTGCCTACCAGGCCTCCACCGAGGTCAACGGTGAAGAGCGCAAGATCACCTTCATCGACACCCCGGGTCACGAGGCGTTCACCGCCATGCGTGCCCGTGGTGCCAAGTCCACCGACATCGCGATCCTCGTGGTCGCGGCGAACGACGGCGTGATGCCGCAGACGGTCGAGGCGCTGAACCACGCCAAGGCCGCCGAGGTGCCGATCGTGGTCGCGGTCAACAAGATCGACGTCGAGGGCGCGGACCCGGCGAAGGTGCGCGGTCAGCTGACCGAGTACGGCCTCGTGGCCGAGGAGTACGGCGGCGACACCATGTTCGTCGACATCTCCGCCAAGCAGGGCCTGCACATCGAGGACCTGCTGGAGGCCGTCGTCCTCACTGCGGACGCCGCGCTCGACCTGCGCGCCAACGCGGAGCAGTCGGCGCAGGGCATCGCGATCGAGGCGCACCTCGACCGCGGCCGCGGCGCCGTGGCCACCGTGCTCGTCCAGCGCGGCACCCTGCGGGTCGGCGACACGATGGTGGTCGGCGACGCGTACGGCCGTGTCCGGGCGATGCACGACGACACGGGCAAGACGATCGAGGAAGCGGGTCCGTCGACCCCCGTCCTGGTCCTGGGTCTCACCAACGTCCCGGGCGCCGGCGACAACTTCCTCGTCGTCGACGAGGACCGCACGGCCCGCCAGATCGCCGAGAAGCGCGCGGCGCGCGAGCGCAACGCGGCCTTCGCCAAGCGCACCCGCCGGGTGTCCCTCGAGGACCTCGACAAGGTGCTCAAGGCCGGCGAGGTGCAGCAGCTCAACCTCATCATCAAGGGCGACGCGTCCGGTTCGGTGGAGGCTCTCGAGTCCTCGCTGCTCCAGCTCGACGTCGGCGAAGAGGTCGACCTGCGCATCCTGCACCGCGGTGTGGGTGCGGTCACCGAGACCGACATCGACCTGGCGACCGGCTCCGACGCCATCGTCATCGGCTTCAACGTGCGCGCCGAGGGGCGTGCCACGCAGATGGCCGAGCGCGAGGGCGTGGACGTCCGGTACTACTCGGTGATCTACCAGGTCATCGAGGAGATCGAGGCGGCCCTGAAGGGCATGCTGAAGCCCGAGTACGAAGAGGTCGAGCTCGGTACGGCGGAGATCCGCGAGGTCTTCCGCTCCTCCAAGCTCGGCAACATCGCGGGTGTCCTGGTCCGCTCCGGCGAGGTGCGCCGCAACACCAAGGCGCGTCTCATCCGGGACGGCAAGGTCATCGCGGAGAGCCTCACCATCGCGGGGCTCCGCCGCTTCAAGGACGATGTCACCGAGATCCGTGAGGGCTTCGAGGGCGGTATCAACCTCGGCAGCTACAACGACATCAAGGTCGACGACGTCATCGCGACGTACGAGATGCGGGAGAAGCCGCGCGGCTGATCCCCACGGCGGAACCGGGGCCGGTCGGCGGAGGGAAATCTCCGTCGATCGGCCCCGGCCGTTGCGTGTACGGTTCTTCTGTCCCCCGCCGCCCCGCCGGCGGCCGGGGCGGTGACCACACCCGAGGCCCCGCAGGTGGCGTGACCTGTACTCCATGTATGTAGGGACGCTGTCCTTCGATCTGCTCCTGGGCGATGTGCGATCGCTCAAGGAGAAACGCTCCGTCGTCCGCCCGATCGTCGCCGAGCTGCAGCGCAAGTACGCCGTCAGCGTCGCGGAGACCGGCGACCAGGATCTGCACCGCCGGGCCAGGATCGGTTTGGCGGCCGTCTCCGGGGACACGGGGCACCTCACGGAGGTACTGGACCGGTGCGAGCGCCTCGTCGCCGCCCGGCCTGAGGTGGAGCTGCTGTCGGTGCGGCGGCGGTTCCACGGCGAGGACGACGACTGAGCGCGTCGTGACGCGCCGACGGGGGCGGCGACGCAGCCGCCGAAGCAAGATGCCGGAAGACAAGAAGGAGACGGACCGATGGCCGACAACGCGCGGGCCCGCAAGCTGGCCGATCGCATCCAGGTCGTGGTCGCGGAGACCCTGGACCGCCGTATCAAGGATCCGCGACTGGGGTTCGTCACGATCACGGACGCCCGGGTCACCGGCGACCTGCGGGAGGCCACGGTCTTCTACACGGTCTACGGCGACGACGAGGAGCGCGCGGCCTCCGCGGCGGCGCTGGAGAGCGCCAAGGGCGTGCTCCGCTCCGAGGTGGGCCGGCAGACCGGTGTGCGCTACACGCCGAGCCTGACCTTCGTGCCGGACGCCCTGCCGGACAACGCCCGCACCATCGACGACCTGCTCGCCCGGGCCCGCGCCCGGGACGAGGAGGTGCGTGAGTCCGCCACGGGCGCCGACTACGCGGGCGGGCCGGACCCGTACCGCAAGCCGGGTGAGGAGTTCGAGGACGACGACCTCGGCGAGGAGGAGCCCGGCGGCGCGGCCGGGCGCGAGAACGGCGGCGAGGGCGCTCCGCGGGCATGACGGACAAGGACACCGGGGGGCGTGGAGCGCGGCGCGCCCCCCGTATCGCGGCAGCGGACGGCCTGGTCGTCGTGGACAAGCCGGCCGGGCACACCTCGCACGACGTCGTGGCCCGGCTGCGCGGCATGGCCCGCACCCGCCGGGTCGGGCACGCCGGAACGCTCGACCCGATGGCCACCGGCGTGCTGCTCATCGGCATCGGCCGGGCCACCCGGCTGCTCGGCCATCTGGCGCTGACCGACAAGGAGTACACCGCCACCGTCCGGCTCGGCCAGACGACCGTGACGGATGACGCGGAGGGCGAGGTCACCGCCTCGGCGGGCACCGCCGGCCTGCCGCCCGGCGCCACGGAGGCGGCGGGGGAGGGCCGGGCCGCCCTCGAAGCCGCCGTCGCCCGCCTGACCGGCGACATCCTGCAGGTGCCGTCCAAGGTCAGCGCGATCAAGGTGGACGGCAAGCGCTCCTACAAGCGGGCGCGGGAGGGCGAGGAGTTCGAACTGGCGGCCCGCCCCGTCAGCGTGCCGGTCTTCACCGTACGCACCGTCCGGGCGGCCGTCGCGGACGACGGCACGGCCGTGCTGGACGCTGACGTCACCGTGGTCTGCTCCTCCGGCACCTATGTGCGCGCCCTCGCCCGCGACCTCGGCGCGGCCCTGGGCACCGGCGGCCACCTCACGGCTCTGCGGCGCACCCGCGTCGGCCCGTACGGGCTGGACGCCGCGCACACCCTGGAGGAGCTCCAGACGGCGGTGGACGCGGCCGGAGAAGCGGTCAACGGCCTGCCGGTGATGCCGCTCGCCGAGGCCGCGGCGGCGGCCTTCCCGCGCTGGGACGCGGACGAGAAGCAGGCCCGGCTGCTGTCGAACGGCGTCCGCCTGGACGCCCCCGGCCTCGCCGAGGGCCGCCCGACGGCCGTCTTCGGCCCGGACGGGCGTTTCCTGGCCCTGGTGGAGGGCGCGCGGGGCAAGGCGAGGAGCCTGGCCGTCTTCGCCTGACGCGGACGGCCGGCGCGGACGGTGACGCCCGCGGGACGGCGGCCCGGACGGTGACGCCCGCGGGGACGCGGCGCGGGCGGCGGCGGTCGCGGGCGGCGACGGTGACGGCTGCGGAGGTGCCGCCGCGGACGGTGACCCGGACGGTGGCGCGGTTCGGGGCGCTCGCGGTGGCGCACGGCGCCCTCCTCGCCACCCCTCCTCGCCGCCCCGGCTCGCGGGCCGGCGGACCGGGGACGGCCCACCGTGGAGCGGGCGGCGCGATGGCTGCGCGCCCGCCCGATCCACGGTCCCCCTCCCGGCTGATCTCTGTCCACGGCACCCGGACCGCTCACCCGCGCGGGGAGGCACTTGGAGTGAACCGGGGGAGTGCGAGGGGCGCGTTCACCGGGCGGGCGGCCCGGGCGCCCGGAACCGGCCCGCCCCCGCTCCCGGTGCCGATGGCGGGCACGGTCACCCGGCATGGCAGTCTTGGACCCGCGGATACCGCCAGGTACCGCGGACGCCGTTCACACGACGGCACACACCACGGGTTCACACATTCGGGCGAGGAGCGGTCACAGTGCAGCGCTGGCGTGGTCTGGAGGAGATCCCCGAGGACTGGGGGCGCAGCGTCGTCACCATCGGCTCCTACGACGGCGTGCACCGGGGGCACCAGCTGATCATCGGGCGGGCGGTGGAGCGCGCCCGCGAGCTGGGCGTCCCGGCGGTCGTCGTCACCTTCGACCCGCACCCCAGCGAGGTCGTCCGGCCGGGCAGCCACCCGCCGCTGCTGGCACCGCACCACCGGCGCGCCGAACTGATGGCCGGGCTGGGCGTGGACGCCGTCCTGGTGCTCTCCTTCACCAAGGAGTTCTCCCAGCTCTCGCCCGCCGACTTCGTGGTGAAGGTCCTCGTGGACCGGCTGCACGCGAAGGCGGTCGTGGAGGGGCCCAACTTCCGGTTCGGCCACCGCGCCGCCGGTGACGTGGCCCTCCTCACCGAGCTCGGCGGGGACTACGACTTCGGGGTCGAGGTCGTCGATCTGTACGTCAGCGGCGAGGCGGGCGGCGGCGAGCCGTTCTCCTCCACCCTCACCCGGCGGCTCATCGCCGAGGGCGACGTGGCCGGTGCCGCCGAGATCCTCGGCCGCCCGCACCGGGTGGAGGGCGTGGTCGTCCGGGGGGCGCAGCGCGGCCGCGAACTGGGCTATCCCACCGCGAACGTGGAGACGCTGCCGCACACCGCCGTCCCGGCCGACGGCGTCTACGCGGGCTGGCTGGAGGCGGACGGGGAGTCGATGCCCGCGGCGATCTCGGTCGGCACCAATCCGCAGTTCGACGGCACCGAGCGGACCGTCGAGGCCTACGCCATCGACCGGGTCGGGCTGGATCTGTACGGCCTGCACGTGGCGGTGGAGTTCCTCGTCCGGCTCCGGGGCCAGCGGCGGTTCGAGACGATCGAGGCGCTGAAGGAGGGCATCGCGGAGGACGTCGAACGCTCCCGGGCCCTGGTCGCCGGGGAGCGGGACGGCACGGACGACGGTGCGGACGACGGTGCGGAGGGCCCCGCCGCCGGCCGTTCCTGAGGAGCCGCCGGCCCCCGGGCGCGGAAGGCCGCGGCATGGAGGTACCCGTGACGCCCGGATGCCGTCCGGGCCGGCGCGCGGAGCGGCCGGACAGCCCGGCGAGGCCCCGGGAGCGCGGACCGGGATCCCGGCGCTCCGGGCCGGGTACGGTCACCCGCCGGTACGGACAACGGATGAAGGCCCCGGACGACCGGGGCCTTCATCCGTTGTCGCGAGCCTCGTGCCCTGCCGGGCTCGCCGGGCCGGGCCGGTTCAGTACTGGGGCGGCTGCCCCGGCTGTCCCGGCGGTACGGGCTGCTGGGGCGGCCAGCCGTAACCGCCCTGCGGCTGCTGCGGCCAGGCCGGCGGCTGCGGCGGGGCCTGGCCGGGCTGCTGTCCCGGCTGCGGCGGAGGGGGCTGCGCCCCCGGCTGCCCCGGCTGCCCCGGAGGAGGCGGCGGTGCCCCGCCCGGCTGGGCGTACGGCTGCCCGGGCTGCTGTCCGTACGGCGCCTGCTGGTACTGGCCGGGGAGCGGCGGGGCGGTCTGCGGCGGCGGGCCGCCGTTCGGTGTCCACAGGCCCTGCTCCTGCTGGGCACGGACGAAGTCCTCGGCGACGAGCGCGGAGAGGTTGAAGTACGCCTCGCGGGTCTTGGGCCGCATCATGTCGAGGTCCACCTCGGCGCCGGCGGCCAGGTGTTCGTCGAAGGGGACCACCACGACGCCCCGGCAGCGGGTCCGGAAGTGCGCCACGATGTCGTCCACCTTGATCATCTTGCCGGTCTCGCGCACGCCCGAGATGACGGTGAGGCTGCGCTGCACCAGCTCGGCGTAGCCGTGCGCGGAGAGCCAGTCCAGGGTGGTGCTGGCGCTGCTCGCCCCGTCGACGGACGGGGTGGAGATGATGATGAGCTGGTCGGCGAGGTCGAGCACGCCGCGCATGGCGCTGTAGAGCAGGCCGGTGCCCGAGTCGGTGAGGATGATCGGGTACTGCTTGCCCAGGACCTCCAGGGCGCTGCGGTAGTCCTCGTCGTTGAAGGTCGTCGAGACGGCGGGGTCCACGTCGTTGGCGATGATCTCCAGGCCGGAGGGCGCCTGCGAGGTGAACCGGCGGATGTCCATGTAGCTGTGGAGATGCGGGATCGCCTGCACCAGGTCCCGGATGGTGGCGCCGGTCTCCCGGCGGACGCGGCGGCCGAGGGTGCCCGCGTCCGGGTTGGCGTCGATGGCCAGGATCTTGTCCTGGCGCTCGGTGGCGAGCGTCGCGCCGAGGGCGGTGGTGGTCGTGGTCTTGCCGACGCCGCCCTTGAGGCTGATCACCGCGATGCGGTAGCAGGAGAGGACGGGCGTCCGGATCAGGTCCAGCTTCCGCTGCCGCTCCGCCTCCTCCTTCTTGCCGCCGAGACGGAACCGCGAACCGGCGCCCGGGGCCTTGCTCTTGGGCTTCGGCTTGTTGTTGCGCAGCAGCCGGTCGGAGGAGAGCTCCACGGCGGCCGTGTAGCCGAGCGGTGCGCCGTGGGCGGCCTGCCGGCGGTCCTCGGGGCTGACGGTCGGCCAGCCGCCGGTGCGGGGGTCCACCGGGGCCTGCGGGGGCGGCGCGGCGTAGCCCTGCTGCTGCGGCTGGGCGGCGGGCGGGGGCGCGTCCGCCCGGGGGTACGGCTGCGGGCCCGGCGGCTGCTGCGGCTCTCCCGGCCCGGCCGGTGCGGGCGGCTGCGGTGCGGTGCCGGGCGCGGGGGCGCCGGGCTGCGGGTAGCCGTAACCGGGCTGGGCGCCCTGGGCGGCCGCCGGGTCGTACTGCGGCTGCGGCTGCGGCTGCGGCTGCGGCTGTTGGGGCTGTTGGGGCTGGTGGGCCGGCGGCGGCCCGGCAGCCTCCCCCGGGCCGGGCGCGGCCGGGGCTCCGGACTGCGGGTAGCCGTAACCGGCCTGCGGATGCCGGGGCGCCGCGGGCCCGTGCGGGGGCCACGGGGCGGCGGGCTGCGGCGGTACGGGGGCGGGCCCGGCCGGGGGCTGCTGCGGATAGCCGTATCCGGGGGCGGTAGCGGGCGGCGGGCCCGGGGGCGTGTCGGCGGCCTGGAAGGACGGCGGCAGCGGTGGCAGCCCGCCCTGCGGCGTACCCGGTCCCGCAGGGGGGCCGGGGGCCTGCGGGGGGACGAGCGGAGCGTTCGGGGCGGGCTGCGCGGGCCGGTCGGCGGGCGGGGCCCCGGCGGGAGCGGCGCCGGAGGGCTCACCGTCCGGGGCGGCTGCGGCGCCGTCCGGATCCGGGCCGTCCGGGTGCGCGCCGCCGCCGGAGGCTCCGTCCTCGGCCGGGCGCGGCCCGCCGGGTGCGTCAGGGACGGGGGCGCCTTCGTCCGCGCGGCCGGCCGCACCGCCGCCTTCCGCTTCCTCTCCGCCGCCGGCCGCTCCGTCCGTCGGCTGCCCGGCGGAGCGGCCGGCCATCTCCTGGCGCAGCGCGGCCGCCGAGAAGCGCATGGTGGCGCCGCCGGGCGGCGGACGCTCGTCCCCGCCCTCGCCGCTCTCGTCCGCGGCACCGGGGGAGGACGCGTCCGGCGCGGCCGCGGCCGGGCCCTCGCCCTCCGGGCCGTGCGCGGGGGCCGCGGGCTCCGGCGCGGGGGCCGGGGGTGCCGGGGGCACGGGGGGCATGGCCGGTGCCGCGGCGGGCGGCGGATACGGGGCCTGCTGCGGCACGGAGGCGTGCGGAGGCGTCGCCGGCGGCGGGGCCGGGTCGGCCGGTGCCGGGCCCGGCGGGGGGACGGCGGGCCCGTCCGCGGGTTCGAATCCGCCGTGCGCCGGCAGCCCCGGCACACCGGCGGCCGGGTTTCCCGCCGGAGGCGGGGGCGGCGGCGCGGCGGTGCCCGGCGGCGGCCCGGCGGCCTCCGGCGCGTCGTCCCCGGCCGCGGGGGCACCGGGGGTGTTCTGCGTGTACCAGGCCGGCGGGGTGTAGTCGATGGTGAACTCGCCCGTCTGCTCGTGCTCGTGCTCCGCGTCGGACGGGTCCTCGCCGGGTGTGGTTCCGCCCGCGCGGATCTCGTCCCGATCGCTGCTCACAATGCCTCCTGGTGTGGTGTTGCACCCTCATGGGCCGTACCGCGGCGGCCTTTCAGCGGCCTCCGCTCCGGCGCGCCCCGTGATGACGCGGCGGCCGCGCCCGCAGATTGTGCCGCCGACTCCCGGCCAAGCCTAATCACCGGAACCCTGTGTCCGGCAGGCCCGTCCGGCGCGGACCGGCGGCCCGTGTCTCCGTGATGCCCGGTGGGCGGCCCGTGAGTCACCCGCCGTGCCCCGCGGCGGTCCGCTCAACTCCCGGGCGCGATCCGGCCGGAGCCGTACCGGGGACTCGGCCCGTACCCCGCGGCCCGCCGGGCGTCCCGGCTCCCTGAGCGCCCGGGACCCCCTCGCGCGGAGACGACCCCGCTCGCCACACCAAAGGGTGACTCCCTCGCCCGGACCCCGCAGTGCCGTGACCCGCCGTCCCGCCCTCCGCAACGCCGCTCCCGGCGGCCTCCCGGGCGGGCCCGCCGGAACTCGCCCGACCCGCGCAACGCGTGCGGAGCACCCAACGGCATAGTAGAGGGCCGAGGGGACAGAGCACGGTCCAACGGGCCGCGCACACGGGGGAGATGCGGGTCCTATGGGGTCGCGATGCGACGAGCGCGGAGCCGGTTCCTTCGGCGTGCCCGGACCGGCCGCCTCCCCTCGCCGCCGCTCGCCGGCCGCCGCCGGGGCGGGCCGGCCACGCCCCGGCGTCCCCGGCGCCCCCGACGCCCCCGACGCCCTCGGGCCGGCGGTCCCGGCGCTCACCGGTGCCGCCCCGGAGTCCCAGGAGGCCACGCCCGCGCTCCGGAACCACGGCCCGGACGGGCACCGTCGTCACCGGCAGGTCCGCGGTCCGCCGGGGAGCCGGGACCGCAGCCGCCGCCGGCACTCTCGGCGCACGACGACCCGACGATCCCTGACGGTCTCTGACGACCTGTGACGACCTGTGACGACCTCTGAGCCGGGAAGCCCGAACACCGCATGAACCAGCCACCTTCTCCGCCCGGCGGACCGTCCGGCCCGGCCGTACCCGGACCGTGGACACCGCCGCCCCCGGGACCGCGCACGGGGCCTCCGGGAGTCTTCGGCCCGCCCCCTGCGCCGGCCCCGGCGCCCCCACCGCCCCTGTCCCCGCCTCCGATGCCGTCCGGCCCCGCTGCGCCGGTCCCGCCGCACGGGCAGACGCCGGCGCCCCGCGGCCGGCCCTACGCGGTGACCCTGCCGTACCCCGCTCCACCGCCCCCTGCCGGCGGCCGCCGGGGCGGCGCCCGCCTGCTCGCGGTGGTGGCCGCGGTCCTGGCGACGGTCCTCGCCGGCGGGGGCGCGTGGCTGCTCTACGGAGACGGGGACGGGGAGGAGCCGACGGCGGACGCGCCGCTGCCCGGCCACCGGAAGAACGCCGAGATCGCCTGGGAGCGCCCCGCGCCGCGGATCCCGGACGTCCGGGACACCCCGGGCACCTGGTTCACCGCGGAGACCGTGGCCAAGGCGGCGCTGACCGAGGTCGCCGGCCACCGCCTCGACACCGGGAAGAAGGAGTGGCGCGTCCCCCTGCGGGGCGTCGCCTGCGCGACCTCGGCCGAGGCGGTCGCGGGGAGGGCCGCCGTGCAGCACGGTCACGCCTGTGAACTGCTCACCGTCGTCGACCTGGAGCAGGGCACGGCCCTGTGGACCCGGCGGGTGCCGGTCCCGGCCGGCGCCGACCCGGAACCCTGGGAACTGGCCGTCACGGAGCAGACGGTGGCCGTGGCCGCCCAGAGTGTCACGACCGTTTACCGCATCGCCGACCGGAAGGCCGTCCAGCAGCTCAACCGATCCGAGGACACCTGCCGGGCGCACGGGGTCACCGGCGGAAGCCGGCTGGTCGCGCGGGCGTGGTGCGACGACGGGACAAAGTGGATCCGGGTCCACGACCCCGCCACCGGGAAGCGCGAGTGGAGCTGGCGGGTCCCCGACGGCCTCAGGGTGCAGGGCATCCCCTCCGTGGAGCCGCTCGTCGTGGTCCTCGAAGGCGATGCCGCCGGGGGGACCCACAGCGTCCACCACCTCCCCGGCGGGGGAGAACCGCCCGTGGTCGTCGACCTGGGCAGGGACGCCGACCGCGAGACCGGCCTCTGTAAGGACGTGACGGTGTGCCCCGGTGCCGTGGTGGGCGGGCGGACGCTCTACGTCCGCGGCGTCACCCGCGACTCGCTGGGCGACAGTTCCGCGTCGGAGAACGCCGTCATCGCATACGACCTGCGGACCGGCCGGGCGCGGTGGGCCGGCGAACCGGAGGCCAAGCGGACCCTGCGCCCGGTGGCCGAGTTCCAGGGGGACCTCGTCGCCTACCAGCCGCCCACCGCGGAGAAGGGCGGGGCGCTGCTGCGTTTCGACGGCGCCACGGGCCGGCGCTCCGTCTACGAACGGCACCCGGCGGCGACCAGTGAACGCGAGGGCGAGCTCCTCCGGAACGCCGTGCCGTACCTGTACCGGGGGATGTTCTTCCTGGCGGCCGCCGAGATCTACGAGTGGGAAGAGGGCGACCCGGAGACGGCGCTCATCGCCGCCTTCCGCTGACGCCCGCACCGACGCGCGCCGCCAACGGCGCCCCAGCAGCAGAAAGTTGACCTGACCATGGCGACCCCGCCGCAGCCCGGCCCCGGCACCCCGCCGCCGTCCGGGCCCTCCGACTCCCCGCCGCAGTACGGTCCGTACCCGCCGCCACCGCGGCCGGGCCCGTACGCGCCCCCGCCCGTTCAGACCTGGCAGGGGCCCAACCCCTACGCGCGGACACCGCACCCTCCGGCCGCCGGCCCCGCCGTGCCGCCGCTCCCGGGGCACCCCCCGTCCCCGTCCCCGCCGCCGTCGCGGAGGGGACGGGCACCGCTGTTCGCCGCCGTCCTGGTCCTGCTGCTCGCGCTGGCCGGCGGCTCCTGGGCGTACTTCGGCTCCGGTGGCGGCGCGGCGGGCGGCCCGGAGGCCGGGGAGGCGTCCCCTCCGCCCGAGCATCCGCACCGGGTGAAGAGCGCGATGTCCTGGGAGGCACCGGCCCCCAAGGGCGAGATCAAGGACTATGTGGCCAGTGACGCCGGCGGCACGTGGTTCACGGACACCACCGTCGTCAAGGCCGAGATCAGGGAACTCAAGGTCTACTCCCGGAAGGACGGGAAGGTTCGGGGGACGGTCCCGCTGCCCGGTGAGATCTGCGGCGAACGCCCCCCGCCGCACGACGGCACGGTCGCCCTGGCGTACCGGGACGGCGACGGGGCCTGCGCCCGGCTGACGCTCATCGACATCGGGAAGCTGCAGCGGGTCTGGACCGCCGAACTGCCGTCCGCCCACGAGGACGGCGAGCAGGTCCGCTGGGTCGTCATGGCCCGGATGGGGGACCGGGTGATCGTCGCCGGGGAGAACACCCTGCGCGCCCTCTCGGCCGCGGACGGCGAGGAGCAGTGGGAGTCCGGGCTGCCGGAGGGCCGGCTCACCGGCAGCCTGGCCGGCGGTGAACGGCTGCTGGCGACCTCGTACCGGCTCAGCGGCGGGACCGCCGCGGACTACCGGGTCCACGAGATCGACCCGGCGGACGGCGGCGTCCGGTGGAGCTGGTCCGTGCCCGAGGGGCAGCGGCCGAACGTCTTCGCCTCCGTCTCACCCGCCGTGGTGGGGCTCGTCTCCGTCGAGCAGCATCTCGTCAACCAGTTCGTCGCCCTCGACGGCAAGGGGCGCGAACGCTCCCGGGTGCGCGTCGCCGCGAAGGGCAGCGAGACCGGGAAGGACGGCCCCGAGCAGACCTTCCGGCCCGTCTGCGGCTATGCGGCGGACGGTTGCTCCGCCGCGGTGGTCGCGGACGACACCCTGTACCTCCCCACCCAGCCCGCGGAGGCCGGCAGCGACGCGAGCACGGAGTTCAACAAGCTGGTGGCCTTCGACCTGGCGACGGGGGACGTCAAGTGGTCGGCGGCGGCCGGGGACAAGCGGACGGTGATCCCCGTCGACGTCGACGGCGGCAACGTCATCGGCTACGCGGAACCCACCGGGGAGAGCGGCGGCCGGCTGCTGCGCTTCGACGCGGACTCCGGCAAGGCGTCGCTGTACCAGCAGCACCCCGACAGCGACAGCGAGAACGAGCGCGACGCCTACTACACCCGGCATCCGCCGCTCGACGTGTACCTGGACCGGGGACAGTTCTTCATCGTCTGCGAATCCCTGACGGGCTCCGAGGAGTTCCTGATCGTCGCCTACGAATAGCCGCCGCCCGCCGGGACGGTGAAGCCCGGCACGGCTTACGCTCATCCCGCCCCGCCCACCGGGCGGGTGCCGCCGGCCCGTCGGACCGTCCGCCCGCTCGCCGGACGGGCGGCCCGGGCCCGTCCACCGACCCGTATCCACCGACGCACCGCACCACCAACGAGGGAACCCACCATGTCGCAGCCGCCTCCACCGCCGAACCAACCCCCGAACCAACCCCCGAACCAGCCGCCCGGCCAACCGCCCAACCAGCCGCCCGGCCAACCGCCCAACCAGCCGCCCGGCCAACCCCCGAACCAGCCGCCCAGCCAGCCCCCGGGCCCCCCGCCGAACCAGCCGCCGCCCATGCCGCCGGCAGCCCAGGGCGCGCCCGCCGGGCCGTGGAACCCCCCGCAGCCCGGGCAGCAGCCCGGCCTTCCCTACGGGCAGCCCAACCCGTACGCGCAGCAGCCGGTGTACGGCGCGTACCCGCCGCCCACCATGCCCCCGCCCCCGCCCGGCGGCCCGGACAAGAAGCGCACGGCCGTCATCATCGGCAGCGTCCTCGCGGTCCTGCTCGCCGTCGGCGGAACGGTCTTCGCCGTCTCCGGTGGTGACGACGACGGCGGCAAGCCCTCCGCCGGCTCCGGCAAGAAGGGCAGTGACAAGGACGACGACAGCGCCGAGATCGACGGCGGCGGCAGCGACGGCGACGAGGAAGCGGGCGCCCGCCCGGGCGACGACGGCCTCACCGGCTCCGGCGGCAAGGGCGAGGGCAGGGTGCTGTGGCAGAAGCCCGCGCCCGACGTGCCCAAGTCCGGTGTGGACACCCCCGGGTTCTGGCTGGCCGACGGCTCCGCCGTGAAGGCCGCGCTGGAGTCCGTCACCGCCTATGACGCCGCGAAGGGCAAGGAGAAGTGGTCCGTCGAACTCGGCGGCCCCGTCTGCGCGTCCTCCGTCGACGCCACGGCCGACGGCAGGGTCGCCGTCGCCTACGAGGGCGAGAAGAAGGACAGGTGCAGCCACCTGGCCCTGATCGACCTGGAGAAGGGCGAGAAGGTCTGGGACAAGGCGCTGCCCGAGGGCGGCGGATTCGGCGGCTTCATCGGCACCACAGTGGCGGTCGGCGGCGACACCGTCGGCTCCTCCTGGTTCGGCGGATCGGCCCTGTTCCGGCTGGACGACGGCAAGGAACTGACGGACACGGCGCGGATCAGCGGGTGCACCCCCAACGGCTTCGCGGGCGGCGGGACGTTCCTGCTGCGGTCGTACTCCTGCACCGAGGGCGGCCGGCTCCAGAAGCTCTCCTCCGGCGGCAAGGCCGAGTGGACGTACCAGGCCCCGAAGGGCTTCAACGTCAGCAACATCTTCTCCGCCGACCCCGTCGTCGTCTCCCTCTCCGACAAGGACAACAAGTCCGGCGGCATCCTGGCGATCGGCGGCAACGGGAAGGTCCGCTCGCAGATCGACCTCGGCAAGGAGACCTACCGCCCGGCCTGCGGCCTGCGGATCATGTCGCAGAAGCTGGACAGCTGCCAGGGCGTCGCGGCGAGCGACGACACGTTCTATCTGCCGACCGAGGACAAGAAGCAGAGCGGTGACGGCTTCGGCCGCTACAACGAGATCCACGCCTTCGACCTGGACACCGGCAAGCGCAAGTGGAAGTCCGCCGCGGGGGACGACCTGACGATGATGCCGCTGCGCACCGACGGCGGGAACCTCATCGCCTACCAGCGGCCCACCTACGAGAAGAGCGGCCGGATCGTCAGCATCGGGGCCAAGGGCGGCAAGCCGAAGACACTGATGCAGAACCCGGCGGCCGCGCGCGACGCGGAGAACGGCTTCTACTCCCCGTTCCTGGTGTACGAGGACGGCCGCTTCTACCTCGCCTCGGACCGGGTGACGGGCACCTCCAGCGGCTCCCCGGAGAAGCTGCTCCTGGTCATCGGGAAGGGCTGAGAGCGCCGGACGGCCTCACCGGCACCGGATCCGGCGCGCGGGCCGCGCCGGATCCGGTGCCCGCGCCGTGCCCGGATCACGATGCCGGCCGGCCCGCACCCCGCACCCGCACCCGTACCCCGTGACCCGGAGCGGGGCAAGGGGCGGCAGCTCATTCCATCCGGCGGGCCATGCCCAGCAGGCCCGTCTCGGCGTCCGTGCCGGTGGTCATCACCCAGTGGCGCTCACTCCCCGAACACCACAGCGTCACACCGTCCGCGAGGGTCGGCAGGGCGTCGCTCTCGGCCCTCGACAACCCCAGGATCCGGCCGATCTGCCCGGCCTCCTGCGGAGACACCCGCTGCACGCCCACCAAGGTGGCGCTGCGCAGCAACCGGGGCCCCACCGGGCTCAGATAGGGGAGCAGGGTCAGGACCGACTGCCAGGGGGACGAGACCACCCGGCCCCGCGGGGGCTTCATACCGCAGTCCCGCACCACCAGGACCGGACTCCCCACCGTGGCACCCATGGGCGGCACATGGCCGACCTCGTGCAGGGTGATGCACTCCAGACCGGCACCCGCGGCATGGACCAGGCGGGTCCACTCCTGCCGACGGCCGGTCTCCACCGCCACGCGCGCGCCGGTACCCGCCGCCCGCAGGGCGAGCACCTGGGCCGTCCAGAGCCCCCCGATCAGCAGGACGTCGTACGGCACCGACCGGTGGAATCCCACCAGTTGCGGGTGGCCCTCGGCGTCGTCCCCGATCACCACACCGTCGTCCCCCACCGGCAGGGAGAGCAGGTCCAGATCGCCCGCTTCCATCGTGTGACCGCCTCCGCGGGGGCCGAGGAGGCCGCGCGGCATCCGCGCCGCCGGTCCCGTACGGGCCATCAGCGGACACCTCCCAGCGGCAGGGTGGCGAGCACACCGGGAAGCTGTTCCCGGTCCAGCCGCACCAGTCCGATGCCCGCCCCCCGCGCGGCCTGCTCGACGGCGCGCCGCACGCCCACCAGTTCGGTGTCGGAGCCCCCGGTGACCCGAAGGTGGCCGGAGACGTCCACCGACCCACGGCGCGGCCCCGGCCGCACGGAGAGGCTGAACGTGGTCGCGTACGCCGGTGCGGCGGTGACCAGCGACACCAGCCGGTGCAGCGGCATCGCGGCGGGGCCCAGCTCGGGCCAGCGCCCCACGGCGTAGGTGGTGTGCCAGCGGTCGTCGCACCGCCAGACGCGCGACGTCTCGACGGTGCGCCGCTGCGGCGCGCTGTCCGGGAGCCCGGCGCGTGCCGACAGCCGCGGGCTGGCACACGCCGCGGTCGCCACCGCGGAGTTGAGCTCCTCCTGGTTCAGGACGACGGCCTGGAACCCGGCCCCGGTGATCCTGCTCGCCACATGGTCCGCCGCCCGCGCCAGGCAGCGCTGCGCCCCCGCCGGCCCGCCGCCGCGCGCCTCGACGGCCTCCCGGCAGAGCTCCGGGTCCAGCTTCACCGCGACCCAGGTCATCCTGAGCGCGGGCGCGCCCGTCCGCGCCTGTAGCGGGGCGTACGAGAGCCGCGCGACCGCCTGCTGCGGCAGATGCGGGGCGGGCGCCGACCGCACCTGCTGCACCAGCTGCACCGACTCCAGCACGATGTCGTCCATCCGGAGGGCATGCCCGAGCAGCGACAGCGGCAGCGCGCGGGCGCCGGCGGCGGGCCGCAGCGAGGACCCGCCCGCCTCGACCCGCACCACCGCGGCCAGGAAGGTGCCGTCGCCGAGCATCCCGACGGTACGGCGGTCCCGGTCGACGTGCGGGAACGGGCGGAAACCCGGGACGCTCTCCGCGACGGGAGCCAGCGACGGGTCGGTCTCCGGCGCGGGCGGCCCGGCCGTCCGCCCGCGTCCGCGCAGGGCCAGAACCGTCGCGACCCAGTCCGGCATCGCCTGGCCGCGGCGGCGGATCACGGCCGGCAGGAGCAGCAGGCAGGCGACGGCCGTGGCGGGTACCGGCCAGACGCCGCCGAGCGCGACCCCGGCCGCCGCCACGGCGAGCGCCGCCTCCACCAGCACCAGCTGGCGCAGCGGGAAGGAACCGGTGCGGCCGGTGCGCGACAGCGGGCGGAGGCTCGTCGTCCGGGGCCGTGGCGCGGTGACCGCCCCGGAGCCGTCCGGCTGCCGGGAGCCGGACGGCTCCGGACCGGTGGCCGGACCGGTTCGCGCGCGCGTCGCCGTCCCCATCGCCGTGTTGCCCCCTCGTGTTCAATTCACCCACGCCCCGGAGGCGTTGAACGGCCGTCACCCTACCTGAGCAACGGGCCCCGGGCACCGGCAGGCATAGTAGGGGGCGGCACGGCGGCAGGGCTCCCCCACCGGTGGCGGACCTGCCCGTCCAGCGGGGAGAGGCAACGGACATATGACATCACGGCGGGACGAACTCAACGCCTACACGTTCGCCAGGCGGAGACTGGTCGCGCAGTTCCTCCAGCCGAACGAGACCGGCTCGGAGGAGGGGGCACCGCGCCCGCTGCGCGCGGTGGTACCGGGTGCCGTCGTCGGCGTGGTCGTTCTCGCGGTCTTCGGCGCCTGGGGCATGTTCAAACCGGTCGCCCCCAAGGGCTGGGACGTGCCCGAGGAGAACGTGATCATCGCCAGCAAGTCCACCACCCGCTATGTGGTGCTGCGGACGGGCAGGAAGAAGCCGCAGCTCCACCCGGTGCTCAACATGGCGTCGGCCAAGCTGCTGCTCGCCCCCGACAAGGACAAGGTCATCACCGTCGACGAGGCGACGCTCGACAGCGGGAAGATCCCGCACGGGGCCACCCTCGGCATCCCCTACGCCCCCGACCGGCTCCCGGAACCCGAGGAGGCCGGCAAGGCCATGCGCTGGGTCGTCTGCGAGCGGCCCGGCCAGGGCGGCCGCGCCATCCAGAAGGCGGCCTTCGTCCTCGCCGAGCGCGAAAAGGCGAAGACCGAGGGGACGAACCGGCTGCGCGGCGGCGAACTCCTCTATGTGGAGGGGCCCGACGGGACCCGCTACGTCGTCGACGCGCGGGGCACCGCCTACCCGCTGGCGGAGGACAAAGTGCTGCTCCGCCTGCTCGTCGGGCACAACCACAAGCCCCAGCGCGTCTCCGAGACCTGGCTGAAGACCCTTCACCGCGGTGACACCGTCGACTTCCCGACCGTGCCGGGCCCGGTGGGCGAGCCCGCCGGCGTTCCGGGCGAACTGGAGCCGGAAGCCGACAAGGTCGGCATGGTTCTCACCGCCACCGACGGCACACGCAAGCAGCGTTACGTCGTCCTGCAGGGCAGGGTTGCCCCCGTGTCGGACTTCACGGCCAAACTCCTGCTCAGCAGCCCGCAGCTGGTCGGGCTCAGCCCGGACGGGCGGGCGAAGCCCGTCAGCGCCGCCGCGTTCGAGCCCTCGGAGCCCTTCGGACGGGACAACCGGTGGCCCGAGTACGCGCCGCGCGCCGTCAACGAGGCCGGCACCGCGGAGGGCAGCCGCAACACCGTGTGCAACGTCCTCCGCGAGGTGGACACCGACGACGGTTCCACCACCCTCAGCACCTGGGCCGGGACCGGCTTCCCCGCCCCGCTGCCGACCGGCTCCAGCAGCGCCTACGTCACCCCCGGATCCGGCCAGCTCTTCCGCCAGTTCAAGGGGTCCGAGACCGGCACCGGCTTCCTCTTCCTCGTCACCGACACCGGGCTCCGCTACGCCATGCAGTCCAACGGCGACAGCGCCGCGGAGGACTCCGGCATCGGGTCCTCCGGCTCGGAGCGGGAGAAGCAGCAACGGATGCAGGAAGCGCAGCAGGCGCAGAACCGGCTCGGCTACAAGGACGTGGATCCGCTGCCGGTCCCGGCGGCCTGGTCCACGTTCCTGCCGACCGGCCCGCGGCTGTCCACCGGCGCCGCGCGCCAGCCGCAGGGTTCGTGAGGGCCGGACGGATGATCCGCACCCACCGCCGCCCGCTCACCACCGCGGCCGCGGCCGCGCTCACACTCACCGGCCTGTCCGCGGCCCCCGCGGCGGCCGACACCCCGGGCCAGTGCACCTTCCCCGGCAAGCCGTACGAGGGCCGCCCCTGGGCGCTCCAGCGGGTCCTGCTCGACGAACTGTGGAAGCAGTCGACGGGCAAGGGCGTCCGGGTCGCCGTCATCGACACCGGGGTCGACACCCGGCATCCCCAGCTCCGGGACGCCGTCGACGCCGGAAGCGGCAGGAACCTGCTGCCGAAGAACCTCAAGGACGAGAACGGCAACAAACTGGAGCGGGGCAAGGAGAACGGCACCACCGACACCGTCGGCCACGGCACCAAGGTCGCCGGGATCATCGCCGCCCGCCCCGCGAAGGGCACCGGCTTCGTCGGCCTGGCGCCCGACGCGACGATCATCCCCATCCAGCAGAACGACGCCGAGGGACACGGCACCGCCGCCACCCTGGCCGCGGCCGTCGCCCATGCGGTGGCGGAGAAGGCGGACGTGATCAACATCTCCCAGGACACGGCCGACGCCGTGGAGCCGGACCCCGCGCTCAAGCAGGCCATCGACGCGGCGCTGGCCCGGGACATCGTGGTCGTGGCGTCGGCGGGCAACGACGGTCTCGGCGGCAACGACAAGAAGACGTACCCCGCCTCCTACCCGGGGGTCCTGGCCGTCGCCTCCTCCGACCGCAACAACGAACGGGCGGCGTTCTCCCAGTCCGGCGACTTCGTCGGCATCGCGGCCCCCGGCGTCGACATGATCTCCACCGTCCCCGGCGGCGGCCATTGCGCCGACAACGGCACCAGCTTCTCCGCCCCCTACGTCGCCGCGATCGCAGCGCTCGTCAAGGGCAAGCATCCCGAGTGGGAGCAGGAGGAGATCACCGCCCAGCTCCAGCAGACGGCCGAGCGCTCCGTCGCCGGCCGCGACCGGCTGGTGGGCTGGGGCGTCGTCGACCCGGTACGCGCCCTCACCGAGGACGACGCACCCGTCCGGGAGCCACGCGCCCGCGAGGGCCTGACGAAGGCCGAGGCGCCCACACCGGCCGAACTGCACCTGGGCGAGACCCCGGAGGAACGCAATGTACGGCTGGCGACCTATGTCCTCGTGGGCGGCGGCGTGCTGGTCGCGTCGATCAGCGGTGGCGCGGTGGCCCTGCGGGACTGGCGGCGGCGTACGGGAAACCGGGCCGCGGCCGGGGCGGAGGACTGACGGAGCCGTGCGGCGACCCGCGACCGTGACGTACCGTCAACCCATCCACACGGCAGGGGTCTAGGGTTGCTCCCGCGCGAACACCGGAGAAGTACCGGGACCGAAAGAGACTTGGGACTGTCACACCCAGTGGCTACGGTTGGCTGACCGCAGTCGGCCGAAGGCCGGCCACCACTGAAGGCCGGGCACCACGGCCCGTTGTGACGGCTGCAGTGAAAACGGGGAGGATGAGCACTCGTGCTCGGAGCGGTGAACGGCGGGGGCGGCGGTGGCGACTGACCTCGAACTGGGCGTGGATGCCCTCAAGAAGTTCCGGTCCCGGATCGACGGCCTGCTGACGGAGCTGGAGAGCGGGAACGGCGGCAGCTCCAAGGTGGCGCTGGAGCGGGTCACCCGCGCCTCCTTCAGCGGGACGAACCTGCCGTTCGCCGAAGCGGACGGCTTCTACCTGCAGTACAACCGCGTCCACAAGGCGCTGGTCGAGCTCTCCAAATCCCTGGGCGACCAGATCGAGATGCTGAGCATCGCCGTCCACGCCGCGGACGTCGGCTTCGACAACGTGGAGCAGGATCTGCGACGCCGGTTCCACGACATCAGGGTGCGCCTGGAGGCGGCGGCGAGAGCGGAAGCGGAGCGGGACGAGCAGCACGGCGGCGAGAAGAAGCCGCTCGACGGTGACAAGAACCTTCCGTCGGACATGGGGTGATCTCCGGTGAGTGACGAGAAAGAGCCCGAGCTGCCCCCTGAGGAGCAGCAGAAGGCGGACGCGGCAGAGATCAAGACCCAGTTCGGCGCCGCCGACATGATGGAGCGGATGCCGGACTTCTTCCGGGGAGCCTTCGGCCTCGGCCCCGGCAAGAGTGTCTTCGGCCGGACGGACTTCGAAGGCGCCCAGCTCAACGCGATGCTCGACCTTCTCGAGACCGCCAACCCCGCCGATCTGGCGGAGGCCGGCGAATCCCTGAAGAAGGTGACCAAGGCGCTCAACGAGGCCGCTGAAGAACTCGAGCGCTCCGTCGCCAAGACCGACTGGACGGGCGAGGCAGCCACCAAGTTCCAGAAGTACGGCCGCGAACTGGTCACGTACGCCTGGGGGCTGGGCACCTTCGCCAACGCGGTCGGCACCCAGATGACGGTGGCCGGCACGGGGCTGTCCTCGGTGCGCGGTGCCCGCCCGCCGCGCGACGGCCGGATCGTGCAGAAAAAGCCCGAGGACTTCTCCGCCCCGGAGCGTACGCAGGACAACCCGGAGTACCAGAAGGCCCTCCAGGTGGAGAAGGACCGCCAGGAGGCCATCAACCAGATGAACCGCCTGGCGTCCTTCTACGCGGTCTCGGAGGAGAGACTGGCCTCCGAGGAGCCCCCGAAACCACCGGGCGCGCTGAACGCGCCGGTGCCGGCGCCGTCGCTCGGACAGTCCGAAGTCGGCTCAGGCCCGGCTTCCGCGAACGCAGGGACTTCGGACCCCTCCCAGCCGCGAGCGGGCATCCGGGAGTCGGGAGCCACTGGGGCGGCAGGCGTGTCTAGCGCGGGGATCGGTCTCGACGGACGGCCTCCGGTCCCGAGCCCCTCGATGGAGATCGACAGCGTCCAGACGCCTCCGGCGCCCACCGCACCCGGAGGGCCCGCGCCGACGGCTCCTGCCCCCGGCCCGGCCGGTGACCACCAAGGACCCTCCATGGGGCCAAACTTCGGCACTCCCGCACGCAACCCCGGCGCACCCCGCACGGTGAGTACACCGGGGTCTCCACGGTCCGGAGGTCCTGCGGGACCTCGTACGACCGGGCGGCCCGGACCCGTCGGAGGACCGGCCTCCACGCCGCCCGGACGTGCGACCGGAACGCCTGGGCGGTCCGGTATGCCCGGCGCCCCCACCACGGGCCAGGCCACAGGGCGCCCTGGCCCCATGGGCCGCCCGGGACCGATGGGGCCTCCGGCGAATACCACGGGACGTACGCCCGCGACCAGTGCCCGGGGCCAGGCTCCGTGGGGCGGGCGGCCGGGCATGCCCGGGCAGACTTCGGCAGGACGTCCCGGAGGCGCCACACCGGACCGGACGCCCGCGGCCGGGCGCCCGGGGCCGGCAGGCCGGTCCCCGGCAGGAGGCCCCGGCTCCCCGGCTGGTCCTCGTGTCGGCCGGGGAACCGGCATTGTGGGAGGTACGCCCCAGTCCGGTCCTGCCGGCCCCGCCAGGGCGCGCGCCCCACGGGGAACAGTCGTTGGCGGAGTGACGGATGCCACGGGGCGCCCTTCCAGTGCGCGGCCCCACCAGCAGGGAGTGATCGGGGCGAACCCGCCGAGAGGAGTCTCTCCGGCCGCCGGTCGCGGCGCTCCCTCGTCACGCGGTGTCGTCGGCGGCACGGGGGTGGGCGGCACCGGATCCCGGGCGGGCTCACAGGGCACAGCTGCCGGTGAGCGTTCCGGTCAGCGACCCGCCGGGCGGAGCCCGTCCGGGAACGAGGACCGGCAGCGCCCCGAGCCGGAACGCCCGGATCACCTGACCGAGGACGAGTGGATGGCGCGGCGGCGTGGTGCCGTGCCACCGGTGATCGAATAACACTGGAAGGTTCGGAAGTCAGGATGACCGCAGCAATGACGCAGCCCCGGAGGCCCGGGCTCCGACGTCCCCTCCGGCGGATCCTCTCCACCGTGACCGGGGTGGGGCTCCTCGGGACCGCCATCATCGGCACGGCTCCTTCGGCTGCCGCCGCCGACGTGCAGTCGAAGCAGTGGTATCTGAAGGCCATGCACGCCGAGGAGATCTGGAAGACGGCTACTGGGAAAGGCATCAAAGTCGCTGTCATTGACACCGGAGTCAACCCCTCCACAGCATCGCTCAAGGGACAAGTGGAGAAGGGCCGCGACCTGACCGGCGCGGAGGGGGAGGCCACTGATGACTACGAGGGCCATGGCACCACCATGGCCGAGTTGATCGCCGGCAGAGGGCGAGGAGGGCTGCGCGGTCTTGCGCCGGACGCCAAGATCATCCCTTTCCGCATCGTTGAACTCGAATTCGAGAAGAGGAAGGGGACCGGCAAGGTCAATGGCTGGAGCGTCCGGGACGCCATTAGGGCAGCGGCGGACAGTGATGCGGACATCATCAATCTGTCGTTCGGCCTTGACGTCCCCGTCCTGGAGGACGAAGAAGCGGTTGAGTACGCGCTGAAGAAGGGGAAACTCTTCTTCGCCGCGGCCGGCAACAACGCCAAGAAGGGGAACAAGCCGCACTACCCGGCCAGTTATCCGGCAGCTGTCAGCGTCGCCGCCATGGGCCCGGACGGTGAAGTGGCCGATTACTCCCAGCACGGGGAGTTTGTGGATCTCGCCGCTCCGGGGGACTCCATTCCCTCCTGGTGCGACACCACCTTCACGCGTTACTGCGACGGCGACGGCGGAACCAGCGCCGCCAGCGCCCTCGCCTCCGCGTCCGCCGCTCTGATCTGGTCCGCGCATCCGGACTGGACGGCCAACCAGGTCCTCCGCGTCATGCTCGAGAGCGCGGGCCGGGGCAAGGACGGCAACAAGAAGACGCTGAGCGAGTACTACGGTTACGGCGTCGTCCGCCCCGGCGCCCATATCAACCGCGGTATCGGCAAGCCCGGTGACCCGGACGTCAACCCTCTGACGAACAAGAAGACCGGCCCCGGCGCTGTGGAGGAACAGAAGCAGTCGCCACAGCCCAAGGACTCCGCATCATCGTCGTCGAAGACCCCGGAGGGAAAGCCCGGAGCCGAGGCAGCCGTGGCGGGCTCCGAGGAGCAGGCCGGCGGCGGGAGCCTCGGCATCATCCTCGGCGGAGTGGCCGCAGCGGCCGCGCTGGCCGGCGGCGCCCTCTTCGTACACCGCCGACGGCGCGGCGCCTGACTCCGGGCCGCTCCGGCATCCGCAACAACTAGACCCCCAGCGCGCTGCCCGGAAGAGGCGGCCGCGTCCCACAGGGAACCCAACAGAGGAAGAAGGACATATGACGGTCCAGAAGGTCGGCGATCAGGATCTCAAGCTCTTCCAGGATGAGATCACCACGCAGTTCGAAAGCATCAAGGGCGAGGTGAAGAAGCTCCAGGGGACCATCGACGGACTCGAGGGCCGCTGGAAGGGCGTCGGCGCCGGCGCCTTCGACCTCAAGCAGAACGAGATCAACCAGGCCATGGTCCGCATCTCGCGCCTGCTGCTCAACTTCCAGGAAGCGATCCAGGTCACCCGCACCACCGCGGGCAACACCGAGGACGAGGTCCAGGCGGCCCTCCGCGGGGTCGACGTGACCGCCGGCTTCTCCGGCGACGCCGCGGCGGAGAAGCAGGCCGTCTCCAACATCGCCAAGTACTGACGAAGGACGCGATCTAGCGCGCCCCTTCCCCGCCCCACCGACACCAACGCCACCAGGAGCATCCATGGCCAACAACAACGGCGACATCATGCTCGTCACCTACTCCTCGCTCGAGGAAGCAGCCAACAGCATCGACGTGAGCGCGCGGCGGCTGGACGAGTCGCTCGAAGCCCTCCAGAAGAAGATCCGTGCGGTGTCGAACACCTTCGAGGGCGAGGCCAAGACCGCGGCCGACGGGGCCCACGCGAAGTGGGACAAGGAGACGCGGATCATCCAGCAGGCCCTGAAGAGCATCGCGAAGGCGGTCCGCGAGGCGGGCCCGACCTACCAGGCCGGCGACAAGAAGGCCGCCAGCCACTTCTGAGCACCGGCCCGGCGGCAGAGCAGCCGCACAGCACAAGAACGGCGGGATGGACGCGCACGGGAGGCGCCCACCCCGCCGTTCTTGCGTTCCGCCGCCCACTGTCTGCCCGGCAGGACAGGAAACCCGAACCGCCTGGTCAGCTCGGCAGCTCGGACGGAAGGTCGCAGCCCGCCTTCTCGTGGGAGAACCGGGCCGCCCCGACGGCGAGATCGGTCAGTCCCCGGTGCACCCGGGAGCCGCTCTCCCCGCCTGCTCCCTTCCCGTCGACGACGACACTGAGGCTGTACGAGCCTCCGGGAACGTTCCCGGGCCCGGCACACGGCACCAGCACGGCCGCCCTGTCCGCCGAGACCACCCCCTTCGAACCGGCAGCGAACGTCTCGTCCTCTTCCGGGCTGCTGCCGTCAAGGGCCTCGGACGCCCAATCCTCCGGCGTAGCTCCCGGAGAGCCGACCGGCACCAACTCCGTCCTGGCGCTGAGCAGAATCTTGCCGTTGCCGGAGACGAAACAGTCGGCGGTGTAATCGGAATCCCCCTGGGCGACGCTTCCGCCGCTCACGGTGTCGTCGAACGAGTACTCGGGCGCGTCGGGGAGGACCCGTTCCAGTGCAGGTGCGGCCTTCTCGGGATCGCCGAGCGACTCACAGACGCTCTCCGCGCCAATGTCGCCGCGCTCCTCGAACGGCGGGACTCCGAGGACATATGCCGCTGTACCCCCCAAGCCGACGACGAAGAGGGCAGCGATGGGGATGGCCGACGACCTGCTTTTGAGGGGATGCGCCCGCGTCCTATGAGGGCTGGCGGTCACTTCGTGGCACCCCGGTGGCCAGTCGCGCTTCCTTCTGGCAATCCACTTTTTCAGCAAAACGACGGGAGGCGGAGTTTATGATGCTCATTTTTTCCCGGTCGACGCCCTTTGCCGTGATCTGCGAGCTGTTGACAAAGATACTTGCGTGTACGTACTTGATCTCGGTTCCCGAGATGTTGACGCTGCACCTGAAATACAGTTTCGCGCCCTCCGGGGTGGTGCCAGCCCATGCGCCGGTATTGAACTCCTGCCCGCTGAGGGATCCTTCCCTCTTCGATTCCTTCGGGTCCGGTAGCGATGCGGCGGACGCGAAACTGAGGTCCAGCAACTCCTTCCCGGTTTCGTCTCCGGCCTTGTATACCTTGCATTCGTACTCCGACCAGCCTTTGTTCGTCTCCAGCTTTCGGGCCGCCTCCTCCAGCGAGAACCGGGACGTCCGCGATGAGGCGCTGGAATCTCCGAGTTCTTCGAACCGGGACTCACCGGATATCTTCTGGAGTGCCTTGGAGGCGTCTTCGTCGAAAGCTGAGTCACAAACCTGCGTGGCGGGCCGTCCGGTGTTCTTCCTCTCTTCGCCGCCGCCAGAACAGGCAATAAGAGTGGCTGCGAGTGCAGTGTACGTGCTTACTGTAACCAATTTCTGTTGTGAGGAGGTGGTAGAGAGAAAGAGAAAACGACCTTGTGTGATCATTCAGTCTCCCCTGTAGGCGGGACGTCCTCGGTAATCGTTCTCGCTGGTGCCGGTGGCGAGGTATGTTGACCTGAGTTCCTCTCTCACCTGCTCCGTGTCCGCTTTGTCTGCCGATTCGGCGTGGTTGAAGTATGCCTCGTAACTCTGTCCGAGGCTTGAAATTCCCCTGTCAAAGAATTCTCGACTGGTCAGCTGTTCCTTTTCCTGGGTTCCCTGCTCTGAACTGCCGACGGAGTCGTCAACTTCCTGGCCCAGGAACGTCTTGAGCGCCTCACCGGCAAGATTGGTTGCGAGCGGAGCGATTGCGACCGCGCCTGCCGCCGCCCCGGGAACGGGGATGCACGCGACTCCGGTGGTGATGGCTGCGCCAATAGCGTACTTACCCCATTCGGCAGACCTGCCCAAAGACTTGTTGTATTCTTCTGCCTCTCCCTGGTAATCCACGCCAGCCTGTTGCACGCGAGAGTGATCCAAGATTCCGCGCGCACGCGCCTCCATGACCAAAGCGTCCCTGCCATGGTCGAATTTTCCGTCACTGGACGGTGGATTGTTGTCAAGAACACTCAAGGTGTAAATGTGCTCGGCCGCTGTCATAATCTTGTGAGAGGTTTCGTTCTGACCCAATACGCTGAGAAAATCGATCGCGCCCTGGTTCCCGAATTCCGCACGTCCTTCGTATCGTGCGGGGAAGTTATCGCCATCCTTCGCGTTGTTGCCTAGGCCGGACAAGCCATAGTTGATGTCATCGATGTAGGCCGCCCCCATCTTGCCCAGGCTGTCGGCTAGTTCGGGCTGCTCGTGCAGCATCTTCGGCCCGTCTTCGCTTCCGTAGAGGAACGCGACCTGTTCCATGACTCCCGCAGTCTCTGCGGTACGTCGATCACCCCCTGCAGCGGCAGATTCCTCGCCAGGCATCGGTGCGGCGTCGTAGGCGTATCCGGTTGTCGCGGCTTCCAGAGCGTGACCGAGTGCATTCCGGCCGGCCACGACCTTGTCGTCTCCGCCCATCATCGGGGCGTCCGACAGCCAGATGCGTTCTTTGGTCAAGTACGCCAGGTTTTTGTTGAGTTCGGATTCCTTGTCCACGGATTCCTCGGTGCCCGGTGGCTGAGCGAAGAATTCGGTCGAGGCGCCCGGGTTATGCCCGAGCGCCTGGAGAAACCCGGTCAACGGGTCGCGGCCGCGGTCATTCTCGCCCCAGTAATTCAGATCTCCATGATTCCAGTTGTTGATCCAAGGACTCATGTGCTCGACGTTCCGCTCCTTGTCGAAGGCGATGAGTCGCTCACCGTACTCGTTAAGAAACCGATCGTCATAGTCGCCGAAACGCATGAGATTGCTCATGACCGCAAAACCTCGTGGATCACTGGCATCGTCGATGCCGAGCTGTTCCGGTCCGAGTTTTACCATCTCTCGCTCCCACTCTGCCATCTGTCGGCTTTGTGTGAGAGTGGCTGTGCCCAATGTGATGCCGAGATTCTTCTGGAGTCGCTTCGCCTCTTCGCCACGCTTCGGTTCGTATCCATATCCCTGGTAAGGATCGGCGATTGCCGCATAGAACTCCAGTACCCTCTTCGGGCCTGCGTCGATGGCGATTTTTTCGGCAAAAAGCGGGTCGTTCTTGTACTTGGCCAACACTCCGTTGAGTGTTGTCAGTTCAGTGTTGGTGACGTCATGTGGGTCCTTTCTCAGGAGCTGGCCCACTTCTTCTGCAGCCTTGATGGCGTCCGCTGCGGAATCGCGGTCCGCGTAGCGCGCCTCCGAAAATCCGTACTCGGCATTGTCGACCAGCGCCTTGAGCGCGGTGGCCGCGGTGGTATCGATCTCGGTGGCCTTGTCCAGGATGCCCTGGAGTTCATCGCGCAGGGCGTCGACGGCTTTCTGGCCGCCCGAGGCCTTGTTGTGGGGGTCCTCCACAGTGAAGCCGCTGCCCCGTGTCCGGACCAGGAGATGGTTCTCCTTGCCTCGCGCGATGGCCTTCAGCAACTCGTTCTTCTGGACTCTCAGCTCGTTACGGGTGTCACGGATGATGTTGCGGATCGACTGCGCCTGAGTGTGGGCGTCGTCGAACTCTCCGGCGGTCTTCCCGATGAACTCGCGCGAGATGGCGGCGTTGTAGCCGCCCCAGTTGGCCTTGTTGGCCTTGCCGCGCAGTCCTTCCCGCGCGCTCTTCTCCAGAGTCTTCAAGTTGTTGACCAGCGTGTCCCACTCGGTGACCGTGTCATCGAGCTTCGCGAAGTTCGCCGAGTGCAGGGCTTCGAAGTCCATTGGCCGCTCCCCTAGTCCTTGTCCTTCGGGCCGTACACCTTGTTCGGCTCGCCCGGGGGTGCGTACGACTCGTCGAAACCCTTGTCCAGAGTCTCGATGCTGCTCACGTGCCGCTGGATCCGGGTGTCGTCCTCGCCGTGCACCTTCTTGGAGAACTCCATGTGGTTCGAGATGAGGGCACAGGCGTCCATGAGGGAGCCCAGTTGCCTGGCCCAGCGGTTCGAGACGTGCTGCAGTGCTTTTCCGAGGGCGAAGCCCTGCTGGTCGATGTCGAACGCCGCGGTATGGATCTGCTCGGGGCGTGCCTTCTTGTCCAGATCCCCGTAGAGCTTGAATGCCTCGTCACCGATTGCCGCCAGGTCCTTCTGGCTGACTTCCAGGTCGCCCGGAGCCGTCCCCGTGTTCGGCCGGTCCTCCTCCGGCAGTTGGTTCAACTGCATCTGCGTCGACTGCCGCTCTGCCGCCGAGGCCTTCAACTGCTCCCACTCGTCCCATGCCATCCGCAGGTGCTCCTTCCCCCGTGTGTCTTACTGACGGACCGCCAGACCAACGCGGCCGAGAACTGGTTCAACCTAGAGACGGCCTACGACTCCTCGCAAGGACTGTCCACAACGTCGGTCTTCACGCGATAGGTCAGGTTGTCGATGGCGTGATCCATTTCCGACTGACCCGGATCCGGCTTCGCCCTGACCGTCAGGCATATGCCGTCGATCTCGTAGCGTTCCACGTCCTCGCCGTCCCCCTCGGCGTCGGTCGCGGAGACGAGATGCGCGACCGGGTCGTCGCCGGGGCCCTTGAGCCGGGGGTCGATGAAGAAGCCCCAGGACCCCTCGCCCACCGGCATCTTGTACTGTCCGCCGTCCTTGCCGGTCTCCAGGTTCAGCGCCGCGTTCTCGACGCGTTCGAGGACCTCCGCGTGGTCCGGACCGGTCTTGAAGACCCCAGCCAGGCGCAGCAGTTCCCCGCACTGCCACACCAGGACCAGCCCCAGAACTCCCAGCAGCACCCGGCGCCACAGGAACGACGCCGCCGACGGCTCGTGGGCCTCGGGGTGCTCGAAGTGCCGGGCCCGGAAGCGCCACCACAGCTTCCGCGGGTCGACGAAGAGGGCGAAGGCGAGGAACGCCACCGCGAAGGCACCGGTGAAGACGGCGGCGCCGATCATCAGCACACCTCCGTCGGCATCAGTCCCGTCTGCACCAGGGGATTGCCGCGCTGGCGCGAGACGAAGAAGCCCCGGCCCGGTGGCATCGGGCGCATCCGGACGCCGCCGAGCACGTCTCCCTCCTGCGGGTCACCGGAGAGCAGCACGCCCTGCGCGCCGAGTTCCATCATCCGCTGCATGAAGGACTCGTAGGCGGCCCGGCTCGCACCGGCCGAGCTGCGGGCGATGATGAAGCGCACCCCCACGTCCCGCGCGAAGGGCAGCATTTCCGTGAGCTGCGCCAGGGGGTTGCCGCTGGACGTGGAGACCAGGTCGTAGTCGTCGACGACCACGTACACCGAGGGGCCGCTCCACCAGCTCCGGTCGCGGAGCTGCCGGGCGGTGACGTCGGCCGGCGGGGTGCGGCGCTTCATCAGGTCGGCCAGCGCCTCCACATGGTGGTCCATGTTGTTGGACATCGGCACGTAGTCGGCCAGGTGCGTGGCCGGGGTGACGTCCAGCAGCGCGCGGCGGTTGTCGACGACGAGGAGCTTGCAGGAGTCGCCGTCGTAGCGCTCGGTGAGCTGCTTGATGAGCAGCCGCAGCAGGTTGGACTTGCCGGACTCGCTCTCGCCGAAGACCAGGAAGAACGGGTCGCGTTCGAAGTCGACGAAGACCGGTTCCAGGTTGTTCTCGTCGATGGCGAAGGCGACCCCGCGCTGCGGGTGCGCCGAGCCCGCCGGCAGGTTCTCCGCCGGCAGCTCGCGGGGGAGCAGCCTGACCTCGGGGGCTCCCGGGCCGGTCCAGTGGCGGCCGACCTCCTGGGTCATCGCGGCCGTGGCCTCGGAGAGGTCGCTGTCGGAGTTGATGGAGTCGATCCGCGGCACCGCGGCCATGAAGTGCAGCTTCTCGGGGGTGAGACCGCGGCCCGGGACGCCGGTCGGCACATTGGCGGCCGCCTTGCGGTCCAGCTCGGAGTCCATCGTGTCACCCAGCCGCAGTTCCAGCCGGTTCATCAGATGGTCCTTGAGATGGGCGCGGACCTCCATCGAGCGCGAGGCGGTGAGGACGAGGTGGACGCCGTAGCCGAGCCCGCGGGCCGCGATGTCGAGGACAGCGTGCTCCAGCCCCTCGTAGTCGCTGCGGAAGTTGCCCCAGCCGTCGATGACCAGGAACACGTCGCCCCACGGCTGGTCCGCCGGGGAGATGTCGCCGCGGGCCCGCAGCCGGCGGTACGTGGCGATGGAGTCGATGCCCGCACCGCGGAAGTACTCCTCGCGCCGCGCCAGGATGCCGTACACCTCGGCCACCGTCCGCCGCACCCGCTCGGGGTCCAGGCGTGAGGCGACTCCGCCCACATGGGGCAGGCCGGCGATCGAGGACAGGCCGCCGCCGCCGAAGTCGAGTCCGTAGAACTGCACCTCCTGCGGCGTGTGGGTCAGTGCGAAGCCGGCGATGAGCGTGCGCAGCAGCGTCGACTTGCCCGACTGCGGGCCGCCGGTGATCTGCATGTGGCCGGCGGCGCCGGAGAAGTCCCGGTAGAGCGTGTCCCGGCGCTGCTCGTACGGCTTGTCGACCACACCGACGGGGACGACGAGCCGGCCGCCCTCGTACCCGGGCCGGGTCAGCCCGCGGCCCGGGACGCCCGCGAGCCCGGGCAGGAGCTCGTCCAGCGGCGGCGGGTTGTCCAGCGGCGGCAGCCACACCTGGTGGGCCTCCGCGCCGCGCCCCTCCAGCCGGCGGACGATGACGTCGAGCACGGTGTCGGCCAGCGCGTCGTCCTCCGGGCGGCGCTGGTCGGGTACCCGGGGACGGGCGGCGGGTTCGGCGTACCGGACGGGCACCGGCGCGGCGGTGAACGCGACGGGCCTGCGGTCCACGGGGAGGGGTCCTCCGGGCGCGGCGGCCCGGTGCGAGGGGGCGCGGTGGACACCGGAGACGTAGGCCGCCTTGAACCGCACCATCTCGTCCGTCCCGAACTTGAGGTAGCCGGAACCGGGGACGTTGGGCAGCTGGTAGGCGTCCGGCACGCCGAGCGCGGCGCGTGATTCGGCCGCGGAGAAGGTGCGCAGGCCGATCCGGTACGAGAGGTAGGTCTCCAGACCGCGCAGCCGGCCCTCCTCCAGCCGCTGCGAGGCGAGCAGCAGATGGACGCCGAGGGAGCGGCCGATCCGGCCGATCTGCACGAACATCTCGATGAAGTCCGGCATGGCGCTGAGGAGTTCGCTGAACTCGTCGATGACGAGCACCAGCGAGGGGATGGGCTGCAGCGGTGCCCCGGCGGCGCGCGCCTTCTCGTAGTCGTGGATGTTGGCGTAGTTGCCGGCGTCGCGCAGCATCTCCTGCCGCCGGTTGAGCTCGCCGCGGATGGAGTCCCCCATCCGGTCGACGAGCGTCAGGTCGTCCGCGAGGTTGGTGATCACCGCGGCGACGTGCGGCATCCGGGACAGCCCGGCGAAGGTGGCGCCGCCCTTGAAGTCCGCGAGGACGAAGTTGAGGGTCTCCGAGGAGTGCGTGACGGCCAGGCCCAGGACCAGCGTGCGCAGCAGCTCCGACTTGCCGGAGCCGGTGGCGCCGACGCACAGGCCGTGCGGGCCCATGCCCTCCTGCGCCGCCTCCTTGAGGTCCAGCATCACGGGTGTGCCGTCCTCGCCGACGCCGATCGGCACCCGGAGCCGCTCGGACTGCGACCGGGGCCGCCAGGTCCGGGCGACGTCGACGGAGGCGGCGTCACCCAGGTTCAGCAGATCGGTGAACTCCAGGTTGGCGAGCAGGGGTTCCGCGTCGTCCCCGCCCGTGGCGACGCGGAGCGGGGCGAGCTGGCGGGCGAGGGCCTCCGCCGCCTCCGGGCTCATCGCGTCGGGCTCCCCGTCGTACACCTGGCCGTGCCCGGACTCCAGCCGGAGGGAGTCCGGGTGCACCACGGCGGACAGGCCGCCGCGCGGACCGCCGGCCTCCCCGGGCACGACCTCGATCAGCGTGACACCCTGCAGGCCCTCGGCCGCGGCGAAGGGCGACACCGGCGGCACCGACCGGCCGTCGAGGACGACGACGATGTGGGGCCGGTCCAGCAGGGGGTGCGCGGCACCCTGGAAGCGGGGCCTGCCCTCCAGCCACGGGGCCAGCAGGTCGTGCAGTTCGTGCGCGTCGGTGGTGATGAGCCGCCGGCTGCCCGCGCCGTCCCCGGGCCCCGGGGCCTGGACGTGCGGGAGCCACTTCGTCCACTCCCAGTGCCGGGCCTCCTCGGGGCCGGCGGCGACGGCGATCACGAGATCCTCGGGCGAGTGGAGTGAGGCGAGGGAGGCCACCATCGCGCGCGTCGCGGAGCGCGCGGACTCCGGCTCGCCGCTGACCGTCAGCTGGTAGAAGGCGCGCAGGGAGACGGCGATCGGGAGACCGTCGAGCGTGGAGTGCGTCGTCAGGAACCGCCGCATCGCGTCCGCGGTGAGCGGCTCCAGGTCGTCCACGGGCGCCGTCTCCGGGCGGACGAGTGGGGTGGCGAGCTGCTGGCTGCCGAGACCGACGCGCACCTGCCCGAAGTCCTCGTCGCCGATCCGGCGTTCCCACACCCGGCTGCCCTCGGCGACCAGCGCCCACAACTGCTCCGGCGACGGGTGCAGGTAGAACTGCCCGGCACGCTGGAGCCGCGCCGTCCGGAGCACCGCGCGCCGGGTCTGCGTCAGGTATTTGAGGTAGTCGCGCCGCAGGTCCGCCAGCTGCCCCTGGGTACCGCGCCGGTAGCGGACCAGCATCGCGATCGCCATGGCGACCGTCGATGCGATCATCACCATGCCCATGATCCGCATGATCGGATTGGGCGTCATGAAGAAGAACACGACCGAGCTGCCCATGCCCAGCATGGGCAGCAACTGCATGAGGGCGCCCTCCTGCTGGCCTCTCGGCAGCTCCGGGGGCGGCTGCAGCCGCAGTTCCTCGTCGGACACCTCGGGGGGCAGGGCCCGTGGCGGGCGCTTGACGACGATCTGGCTCACTGCTCACCAATTCCCTTGCCGGACAGACACATCGCGTTCGGCACCCCCGCGGTGACGGGACCCCTCCGCGCGGAGCGATCCTACTGGCGCACAGCGTGACGGACGGGCGGTAGGGTGGCGCGGCGTCCCGCTACCCGGCCACGAACTGCCCGCGACGGCCCGCCCGTTCGGGACGCGCCACCACGGCCCGCCTCCGCGGCCGCGGTGCGCAGCCACCAGCAAGGACGAGGGGAAGCAGCAGGTGAGTATGACGGCCCCAGCCGCGGCCACCGGAGCCGGGCACCCGCCCTCCGCGACTCCGCCCGGCGGCGGAACCGGCTTCTGCCGGGTCACCGTCGTCGCGCCGGACGGCCGCGTCGACGTCGCACTGCCGGACGACATCCCCGTCGCCGACCTCTGCCCCGAGATCCTCCGCCTCTCCGGGCAGAGCCCCGAAGCCGGGGCCCCGGTGGGATACCACCTGGTGCGCCGCAACGGGACCGTGCTGGACGGCGCGCGGTCCCTCGCCGCGCAGCGCATCCTCGACGGCGAACTGCTCGCCCTGCGCCCCTTCGCCGAATCCCTGCCCCCGGCGGTCTTCGACGACGTGTCGGACGCCGTCGCCTCCGCCGTCGCCCGGGACCGCACGCTGTGGACGGACGACCTGATGCGGGGCGCCGGCCTCTTCGGCGGTTCGGTGCTGCTGGTGCTGCTGGCCTTCGTGCTGTGGACGGCCGCCCCGCGCCACGACACCCACGGACTCCCCGGCATCCTCGCGGCCGTCGCCGGCGTCCTGCTCCTCGCCTTCGCGGGCGTCCGCGCACGGGTCTACGACGACCGGGGCTCGGCGGTGGCGCTGGGCACCGGCGCCCTGGCGAACGCCGCGGTGGCCGGTGCGGGCCTGCTGCCCCCGGCCGCGGGCCAGGGCGTCGGCAAGCTGCAGTTCCTCCTCGCCTGCGCCGCCGTTCTCGTTCTCGCGGTGATCCTGACGGCGGTCGCCCCCGGCGGCGACAGCCCGTTCGTCGCCTTCGTCCTCGCCGCCGCCACCGGACTGCTGGTGACCTTCACCGCGATCACGGCCGGTATGACGGCGAGCGAGACCGCCGCCATCTGCGCCCCGCTCTCCGTGGGCGCGCTCGCCTTCCTGCCCGGGCTCTCCACGCGCTTCGCCCGGCTCCCCATCGGCTTCGAGCCGCCGCGCACCACCCGGGGCGGCCACGGGGCGGACCCGGACCCCCAGGGGCCGGTGGACGCCGAGCGCGTCGCCGCCCGGGCGCGGCGCGGCCACGAGCTGCTGGTCGGCCTGGTCGGCGGCTGCGCGCTGGTGGCCGTGGGCTCGGCCGCCGTGCTCGGCTTCTCCGGCCAGGTCTGGGGCCAGCTGCTCGCGCTGGCGACGGGCGTCGCCATGCTGATGCGCGCCCACCTCTTCCGCTACACCTCGCAGGTCGGCTGCGCCCTCGCCGCCGGCCTCGGGGCGCTGGTGCTGCTCGGGCTCGGGCTCGCCCTCAATCCGCCCGCGGCGCTGGTCCGGGACGCCCTGCGGGGCGACGGCGCGGCGCTGGACCTCCGCACGGTCTGGCTCGCCGCCGCGATCGCCGCGGTGGCCGCGGTGGTCGTCGCCCTGGGGCTGATCGTGCCCTGGAAGGGCGTGACCCCGTTCTGGGGCCGCTTCCTGGAGATCGCCGAGGCCTTCGTCCTGCTGACCCTGATCCCGCTCTGTCTCGCGGTCTTCGACGTGTACCACTCCCTCCGGGCGCTGACCTCCTGAGCGGTGCTGGTACGCTGTGTGACGGCCGTTTGTGTACGCACCCCCGGAGCCTGCGGGCTCTGGGCGCAGCGCTCATCGGACCCCCGCCTCCGAGTCACGGAAGCCCCCCTGAGACCAAGACCAGGGGCACTCGTGGGCGCATCGAACACCACAGAGGAGTACCGCGTGTCGCTCGACGCCGCTACGAAGAAGCAGATCATGGCCGAGTTCGCGACCAAGGAGGGTGACACCGGTTCCCCCGAGGTCCAGGTCGCGATGCTCTCCCGCCGCATCTCGGACCTCACCGAGCACCTCAAGACCCACAAGCACGACCACCACTCCCGCCGTGGTCTGCTGCTCCTGGTCGGCCAGCGCCGCCGGCTGCTGCAGTACCTGGCGAAGAAGGACATCCAGCGCTTCCGCGCGCTCGTGGAGCGCCTGGGCATCCGCCGCGGCGCGGCGGGCGCGAAGTAAGACGCCGTGAAGGGAGCGGCTCCCACGCCGGGGGCCGCTCCCTTCGCCGTATGCGCCGTCCGTGCGCCTGTGCGCCGCGCAGCGCCGGACACCGGCCGGACCGCTCCGTCGTGTGACGGAAGCGGAAGCTTTGTAGTCTGGTCGGAACAAGAGAACAACGTATGAGGGGGAGCGCCACCCCACCGCAGCACCGCGCCACAGGCGCCGGTCCTCGGTAGTGGCCGTCGGAGGCAGCCGTCTCCGGAGGCTTCGATCGAAGACCGGCCCGGCCCGCGGGGCGAGCGGCAGGGACGCTCCGCCGCCATCGTCCCCCGCCACACGGGCAGGGGGACGCAGACGAGGAGATTTTCCTGGTGGAGAACGAGACCCACTACGCCGAGGCCGTCATCGACAACGGTTCCTTCGGCACCCGCACCATCCGTTTCGAGACGGGCCGTCTGGCCCGTCAGGCCGCCGGCTCCGCCGTGGCCTACCTGGACGACGACACCATGGTGCTGTCGGCCACCACCGCGTCCAAGAACCCCAAGGAACAGCTCGACTTCTTCCCGCTGACGGTCGACGTCGAGGAGCGGATGTACGCCGCCGGGCGCATCCCCGGCTCGTTCTTCCGCCGGGAGGGCCGCCCCTCCGAGGACGCGATCCTCACCTGCCGCCTGATCGACCGGCCGCTGCGCCCCTCCTTCAAGAAGGGCCTGCGCAACGAGATCCAGATCGTCGAGACGATCATGGCGCTCAACCCCGACCACCTCTACGACGTGGTCGCGATCAACGCCGCCTCCTGCTCCACGCAGCTTGCGGGCCTGCCCTTCTCCGGCCCGATCGGCGGCACCCGCGTCGCCCTGATCAACGGCCAGTGGGTGGCCTTCCCCACCCACTCCGAGCTGGAGAACGCCGTCTTCGACATGGTCGTCGCGGGCCGTGTCCTGGAGGACGGCGACGTCGCGATCATGATGGTCGAGGCCGAGGCCACCACCAAGACCGTCGAGCTGGTCAAGGGCGGCGCCGAGGCGCCCACCGAGGAGGTCGTCGCCGCCGGTCTGGAGGCCGCGAAGCCCTTCATCAAGGCGCTCTGCAAGGCGCAGGCCGACCTCGCCGCGAAGGCCGCCAAGCCGGTCGGCGAGTTCCCGCTCTATCTGGAGTTCCAGGACGACGTCCTGGAGGCGCTGACCCACGCGGTCCGCGACGAGCTCGCCCAGGCGCTCACCATCCCCGGCAAGCAGGCCCGCGAGGCCGAACTGGACCGGGTCAAGGCGCTGGCCGCCGAGAAGCTGCTGCCGCAGTTCGAGGGGCGCGAGAAGGAGATCTCGGGCGCCTACCGCGCGCTGACCAAGTCCCTGGTGCGCGAGCGGGTCATCAAGGACAAGGTCCGCATCGACGGCCGCGGTGTCACGGACATCCGCACCCTCGCCGCCGAGGTCGAGGCGATCCCGCGGGTGCACGGCTCGGCGCTGTTCGAGCGCGGTGAGACCCAGATCCTGGGCGTCACCACCCTCAACATGCTCCGCATGGAGCAGATGCTGGACACGCTCGCGCCCGAGACGCGCAAGCGCTACATGCACAACTACAACTTCCCGCCGTTCTCCGTCGGCGAGACGGGCCGCGTCGGTTCGCCGAAGCGCCGCGAGATCGGCCACGGCGCGCTCGCGGAGCGGGCGATCCTCCCGGTCCTCCCGAGCCGCGAGGAGTTCCCGTACGCCATCCGGCAGGTCTCCGAGGCGCTGGGCTCCAACGGCTCGACGTCCATGGGCTCGGTCTGCGCCTCCACCATGTCGCTGATGAACGCCGGTGTGCCGCTCAAGGCGCCCGTCGCGGGCATCGCGATGGGCCTGATCTCCCAGGAGATCGACGGCGAGACGCACTACGTCACCCTCACCGACATCCTCGGTGCGGAGGACGCCTACGGCGACATGGACTTCAAGGTCGCCGGCACCCGGCAGTTCATCACCGCCCTCCAGCTCGACACCAAGCTGGACGGCATCCCGGCCTCCGTGCTGGCCGCGGCCCTCAAGCAGGCCCGCGACGCCCGCCTGCACATCCTGGACGTGATGAACGAGGCCATCGACGTCCCGGACGAGATGTCCCCGAACGCCCCGCGGATCATCACCGTCAAGATCCCGGTGGACAAGATCGGTGAGGTCATCGGCCCCAAGGGCAAGATGATCAACCAGATCCAGGAGGACACCGGCGCCGACATCACCATCGAGGACGACGGCACCATCTACATCGGTGCCGCCGTCGGCTCCGCCGCCGAGGCCGCCCGCGCGGTCATCAACGGCATCGCCAACCCGACGATGCCGGAGGTCGGCGAGCGCTACCTGGGCACGGTCGTCAAGACCACCACCTTCGGTGCCTTCGTCTCGCTGATGCCGGGCAAGGACGGCCTGCTGCACATCTCGCAGATCCGCAAGCTCGCCGGCGGCAAGCGCGTGGAGAACGTCGAGGACGTGCTCAAGGTCGGCGCGAAGGTCCAGGTCGAGATCGCCGAGATCGACCAGCGCGGCAAGCTCTCGCTGATCCCCGTCATGGACGAGGAGGGCGGCGACGCCGCCAAGCCCGAGGCCCAGCCGCAGACGAAGGACGAAGCCGCCAAGTGACCTCCCTGCCCCCTGCGGGCGGATCACACCGCCCGACGGCCCGCACCTCCTCGGAGGGGCGGGCCGTCGGCCGTACCGAAACGCTCCTCCCGGGCGACAACGGCACCGGCACGGTCCGCCGCACCACCCTCCCCGGCGGCCTGCGGGTCGTCACCGAAACCCTTCCGACGGTCCGCTCGGTCACCTTCGGCATCTGGGCGCGCGTCGGCTCCCGCGACGAGACCCCGGCCCTGGGCGGCGCCACGCACTACCTGGAGCACCTGCTCTTCAAGGGCACCGGGCGGCGCAGCGCGCTGGACATCTCCGCCGCGCTGGACGCCGTGGGCGGCGAGATGAACGCCTTCACGACCAAGGAGTACACGTGCTACTACGCACGGGTGCTCGACCGTGACGTCCCGCTGGCCGTCGACGTCCTCTGCGACATGCTCACGGGTTCGGTCATCGACGCGGCCGAGGTCGAGGCCGAGCGCGGGGTGATCCTCGAAGAGATCGCCATGACGGAGGACGACCCGGACGACTGCGTCCACGATCTCTTCACCCGCACCATGCTCGGCGACAGCCCGCTCGGCCGCCCGGTCCTGGGCACCGTCGAGACGGTCGAGGGGCTCACCCGCGACCGCGTCGCCCGTTTCTACAAGAAGCACTACGACCCGACGCACCTGGTCGTCACCGCCGCGGGCAACGTCGACCACGACCGGATCACCGGACTGGTCCACGCCGCCTTCGAACAGGCGGGCGCGCTGTCCCGTACGGACGCGGAGCCGGTCGGCCCGCGCTCCGGCAGCCGCGCCGTCCGCGCCGCCGGACGGGTCGATCTGCTCAGCCGGAGCACCGAGCAGGCGCACGTCGTGCTGGGCATGCCCGGTCTGCCCCGCACCGACGAACGCCGCTGGGCGCTCGGCGTCCTCAACACCGCGCTCGGCGGCGGCATGAGCTCCCGGCTCTTCCAGGAGATCCGGGAGAAGCGCGGACTGGCCTACTCCGTCTACTCCTTCACCACGGGCTTCGCCGACTGCGGGCTCTTCGGCGTCTACGCCGGCTGCCGTCCCGGCCAGGTCCACGACGTCCTCAAGCTCTGCCGCGACGAGCTGGAACAGGCCGCCCTGCACGGGCTGACCGACGAGGAGATCCGGCGGGCCACGGGACAGCTGTCCGGCTCCACGGTCCTCGGTCTGGAGGACACCGGCGCGCTGATGCACCGCATCGGCAAGGGCGAGCTCGTCTGGGGCGACCAGCTGTCGGTCGACGACATGCTCGCCCGGATCGCGGCCGTCACCCCGGACGAGGTCCGCGAGGTGGCGCGTGATCTGCTGGGACAGCGGCCCTCGCTGTCGGTCATCGGGCCGCTCAAGGACCGGCAGGCCGACCGTCTCCACGAGGTGGTGGCCTGACGGCCCGCCCGGCCGCGGCGGCACACTGGAAGCCGGCGCGTCAGCTCACCGGCCGCCGCCGGCCCACGGCGGGCCGGCCGGCCGGTCCACGGAAGAAGTGAGGAACAACCCGCCATGAGCAGCAAGCTCCGAGTGGCAGTCCTGGGCGCCCAGGGGCGCATCGGGTCCGAGGCCGTCCGCGCGGTGGAGTCCGCCGAGGACATGGAGCTCGTCGCCGCGCTCGACCGCGACGACGAGCCGGCCGCGCTGACCGCGGCGAAGGCCGAGGTCACGGTCGATCTCACCCATCCCGACGCGGTGATGGGCAATCTGGACTTCCTGATCCGCAACGGCATCCACGCCGTGGTCGGCACCACCGGCTGGACCGACGAGCGCCTGGAGACCGTACGCGGACTGCTCGCCGAGTCCCCCGGAACCGGTGTGCTCATCGCGCCCAACTTCTCCATCGGCGCCGTGCTGACGATGGAGTTCGCGCGGAAGGCGGCCCGCTGGTTCGAGTCCTCCGAGGTCGTCGAACTGCACCACCCGAACAAGGCGGACGCCCCGTCCGGCACGGCGACCCGCACCGCCCAGCTCATCGCCGGAGCCCGGCGCGAGGCCGGCCGCGGCCCCCAGCCCGACGCCACCACCACGGCGCTCGACGGGGCGCGCGGCGCCGACGTGGACGGCGTACCGGTGCACTCGGTGCGGCTGCGCGGGCTGCTCGCGCACCAGGAGGTGCTGTTCGGCGATACCGGCGAGACGCTCACCATCCGGCACGACTCCCTGCACCACAGCTGCTTCATGCCGGGCATCCTGCTCGGCGTACGGCGCGTGGGCTCGACGCCCGGCCTCACCTTCGGCCTGGAACACTTCATGGACCTGGACTGACGGCCGTGCGCGACAAGATCACCTACAGCGTTCTCGCGGCGGTCCTCTGCGTCTACTTCGTGCTGGCCGGCGGCCGGGGCCTGGCGCTGATCGGGCAGGGCACGGTGGTGACCGTCACCTTCGGCGTCTCCGTGCTGGTGATACCGCTGATCGGCGTGTGGTTCCTGTGGCAGACCACGCGTTTCGCCCGCGACGCGGACCGGCTCGCCGCCGAACTGGAGGCGGAGGGCGGCCTGCCCGTCGACGAGCTGGTCCGGACCCCGAGCGGCCGGATCGACCGCGACTCGGCCGACGCCGTCTTCGCCCGCCGCAAGGCCGAGGCGGAGGCGGCACCGGGGGACTGGCGGGTCTGGTTCCGGCTCGCCGTCGCCTACCGCGACGCCCGGGACACGCCCCGCGCCCGCAAGGCCATGCAGCGGGCCATCGCCCTGCACGACGGCCGTCCCGTCCGCGCCTGAGCCCGCGCCGTGCTCGCGGCCCGTGGGCCCGCCGCCGCGCGGTGGCGGGCACCGCGTACCCGGGTACCGGCCCCTCGGGGGCGCACCGGCGCGCGGTGGAGCCCGGGATGCCGGCGGACGGCGCCGCTCTCAGCGGCCGTAGTGCGCGGCCCAGCCCTCCACCGCGTCCGCCGCCCGGTCGAAGGCCCCGGGGCGGCCCAGGAAGTCAGCGTTGTGGTCGGTGAGCAGCGGCCGCAGCGGCTCCTTGCCGTCGGGCGACGCGACCAGCGCCTGGCCCTGCACGGTGCGCGGCAGCCCGAGCCACTTCACCGGCTGCTGGACGGTACGGACCCGGGACAGCCGCTGCCAGGGCACGGTGCGGGTGGTGAGCAGGGAGACCTGCCGCAGTCCCTGCGCGCTGACCCACGCGCCCATGCGCAGCACCCGCAGCGCCAGCACGATCACGACGGCGGCCGAGGTCATCGCCGTGATCGTTCCGGACAGCGCGCCCGCCAGGGCGACGATCACCGCCGCGACGAGCATGTACGAGGCCAGCAGCAGCAGAAGCGCGGCCGCCCCGACCCGCCAGGGGCCGGGGCGGTACGGGCGGCGCCAGCGGTTCTCGTCGTGGTGCGGCAGGGCGATGTCGTCCGCGGCCTCGTCGAATGCGCGGTCGGCCGTCAGGAAGGTCAGGGGCACGACTGGTCCTCACTCGTATGCACGCTCGAACAGGCTGTGCCCGGTGAGATTATCGACCCGCACCCGGTCCCGACCACCTCAGGGCCCCGGCCCCGGGCGGCGGCCGTTCCCGGCGGCCCCGCGGACGCCCCCGCACCGGCCCGTAAGCTGGGCGCCGCCCAGAGACACCAGGGAAGGACCCGACCGTGACCGACGCCTCAGCCGAGAGCGCCAAGCCGAGCTTCCGCAGCGATGTGACCGTCGAGCTCGTGAAGCACAGCGCGTCCGACACCGACGTGCTGTGGGCCGCCCGTGTCTCGACCGCCGGGGAACAGTCCCTCGACGAGCTCCGGAAGGACCCGGAGCGCTCCAAGGGGCTGATCAACTACCTGATGCGCGACCGTCACGGCAGCCCCTTCGAGCACAACTCGATGACCTTCTTCATCAGCGCGCCGATCTTCGTCTTCCGCGAGTTCCACCGGCACCGGGCGGGCTGGTCGTACAACGAGGAGTCCGGCCGCTACCGCGAGCTCCAGCCGGTGTTCTACGTCCCGGGCGGGGACCGCAGGCTGGTCCAGGAGGGCCGGCCCGGCCAGTACCGGTTCGTGGAGGGCTCGGCGGAACAGCGCGCCCTGACCGGCCGGGTCATGGAGGAGAGCTACCGCCAGGCCTACGAGGCCTACCAGGAGATGCTGGCCGCGGGCGTCGCCCGCGAGGTCGCCCGGGCGGTGCTCCCCGTCGGCCTCTTCTCCTCCATGTACGCCACGTGCAACGCGCGCTCGCTGATGCACTTCCTGGGGCTGCGCACCCGGCACGAGCAGGCGGCGGTCCCCTCCTTCCCGCAGCGCGAGATCGAGATGGTGGGGGAGCGGATGGAGGCGGAGTGGGCGCGGCTCATGCCCCTCACCCACGCCGCCTTCAACGCCAACGGGCGTGTCGCACCCTAGGTCCGGGATGTCCGGATACGCCGTGCGAGGCGCCCGTATTGCGGCGTTTTACGAGGTTCCTCTAGGGTGAGAAACCGGACCCGGCACTGCCTGAACCCCCGAGCAGGCAGTGCCGGGTTCCACTTCACGGCTCCCCGAGGGAGCGCCTCGCGGTGCGCTACGAGTAGCGTGGGACCCATGGCTCCGACCTCCACTCCTCAGACCCCGTTCGGGCGGGTCCTGACCGCCATGGTCACTCCGTTCACCGCGGACGGCATCCTCGACCTCGACGGCGCCCAGCGCCTCGCCGCCCACCTGGTGGACGCCGGCAACGACGGCATCGTCGTCAACGGCACCACCGGTGAGTCCCCGACCACCAGCGACGGCGAGAAAGCCGATATCGTCCGCGCCGTGGTCGAGGCCGTCGGCGACCGGGCCCATGTCGTCGCCGGAGCCAGCACCAACGACACCCGGCACAGCGTCGAGCTGGCGCGTGCCGCCGAGGCGGCCGGGGCGCACGGCCTGCTGGCCGTCACCCCGTACTACAGCAAGCCGCCGCAGGAGGGCCTCTACCGGCACTTCTCGGCCATCGCCGACGCGACGGGCCTGCCCGTCATGCTCTACGACATCCCCGGCCGCAGCGGCGTCCCGATCAACACCGAGACGATCGTCCGGCTCGCCGAGCACCCGCGGATCGTCGCCAACAAGGACGCCAAGGGCGACCTCGGCCGCGCCAGCTGGGCCCTCGCCCGCAGCGGCCTCGCCTGGTACTCCGGCGACGACATGCTCAACCTGCCGCTGCTCTCGGTCGGCGCCGTGGGCTTCGTCTCCGTCGTCGGCCACATCGTCACCCCCGAGCTGCGCGCCCTGCTCGAAGCGCACCTCTCCGGCGACGTCCAGAAGGCGACCGAGATCCACCAGAAGCTGCTGCCCGTCTTCACCGGCATGTTCCGCACCCAGGGCGTCATCACGACCAAGGCCGTGCTCAGCCGGCTGGGGCTCCCCGGCGGTCCGCTCCGGCTGCCGCTCGTCGAGCTCTCCGAGGAGGAGACCGAGCAGCTCAGGCGCGATCTGGCGGCCGGCGGGGTACAGCTCTGAACAACGGCACGACCGCACCACCGCATCACCGCACAACTCCACAACGACATCAAACGCACGTGCACGCATGTCACGCGCGCCACGCCCTCTCCGCCATGCCCCGCCGCCCGTTGCGCGCGGCGGGGCATGGCGGGGGAGACGGTCGCGCGTGGTGAGGAGAGTCTTTTGAGTCATCCGCATCCCGAGCTCGGCCCGCCGCCGGAACTCCCCCAGGGCGGCCTCCGCGTCACCCCGCTCGGCGGTCTCGGCGAGATCGGCCGCAACATGACCGTCTTCGAGTACGGCGGACGCCTGCTGATCGTCGACTGCGGGGTGCTCTTCCCCGAGGAGGAGCAGCCCGGAGTTGACCTGATCCTGCCGGACTTCACGTCCATCCGGGACCGTCTCGACGACATCGACGGCATCGTGCTCACGCACGGCCACGAGGACCACATCGGCGGCGTCCCCTACCTGCTCCGCGAAAAGCAGGACATCCCCGTGATCGGCTCCAA